>CAVWRY010000001.1:0-366751 GCA_963757465.1 uncultured Chloroflexia bacterium
CGACCACGAATGAATTGGGTGCATATCCTAACGGACGGCGCTTGCTTGGGCTTTCGTAGAGAAGCTCACCAGTTGCGCTCACCAGAGAGACTTCTTCCATGCTGTATTCAATCAGCGCACGAAAGCGTTTCTCGCTTTCCCGCAGGGATGCTTCAATCTGTTCTCGTTTGGCAATATCCTCGATCAGCAAGCGGTCTTGTTGTTCGATCTGTGCGAGATCCTGCTTGCGGATTGTAATGGAGATGATTCCAAGTACGCCCACACAAAGGATGGCGAATGTCACGGTCAACAAATAGTCGAAGGAGTAGTGAGTGGAAAAAACCAATAATCCCCAAATGCCAAAAATGAGAAGGATCATCACAAGGATGGTATGGCGCACGGATAGGAATAAACTGCTTACCATCACAGCCAAAATTAGGAAATAGAGTTCTCCTGCTTCTGGTGCAAAGATTGCCAGTGCGAAAATTGATCCGGATAATGTAACAACCGTCAGAAGGGCTGCGAGCTTATAGTAGGACGTGCGGCTAAACACATACGCGACGCCAAGGGCAAGTGTGCC
Source organism: uncultured Chloroflexia bacterium (assembly GCA_963757465.1). GTDB lineage: Bacteria > Chloroflexota > Anaerolineae > Anaerolineales > Villigracilaceae > UBA5195. Next base: position 560 of record CAVWRY010000001.1, read on the forward strand.
GCCGAAAGAAGCATACAAACTGCCTGTAGAATAAGCAAAAAACACCGTCAAAATAATTGCAACGATGCCAAGCGGAAACAAAGCTAGTAGCAGCGCTGAAAGAAGGTGCGCGCGACGGCGGTGTTCTGGTTCGCGGATGGTGGGAGCTGGTTCTGTGAGCAAACGCCAAAAGCGGGTGGATGACAGGATTGACACATCCCCCGCAGCGAATTGATCTTTTTGCGATGTGTTTTTCATTCTGCCATTTACCTCCTTTTCAGTCCGCCGGTATCTCGTAACAGAGAATAGATTATAGTGTCAATTGATGCTTGTGGGTGTAATCCAATCCTATTTTTTGTATGCCCGAGAAAACAGTTTTGTAATGTTCCTGCACGGCGCAGGTGACCAAAACAAGAACTCCCGCAAGCAAAGCGCCTGTGGAAGTTCTTGTGGGTGGATCGCTTTTTCCCGTTGCCGGCTTATTATGGCAGTACGGGGACCTGGCTGGTATCGCCGCCAATCAAACTCAAATCAACCGGAACCCAGCAGTCTTGAGAACTGGGATGTTCCCGATCCGGGTTTTTGATGGAAATCCAGCTCTTATCACTTGAGAAACTCAGCAAACCGGCAGACATTCCGGTTTTGAAGGTTGCCATCAGTTTGCCTGTTTCAACGGGTTGGTCAAGACAGGCGGTGTTATCCCATGCGGTTGCTGTGGCGACATCCGGTAGCGGGAAGCAGTTTCCGCTACCGGGGATGACGTGATGGTCAGGGTGGGCTACCAAGATGCACAGGAGCGCGGCATCGGGGGGGCGGTTGACGGGGCCATAATCTGTAAAGGGGGATTTCCGATCCAGTACCATTTTCCAGGGACCCTTGCCGGGGGCACCCGCATCGGGCAGGGCTACGGTATCAAAAAAGAAATGAACATGCATTGCAGGGTCTAATTCATGGATTTCATAATCCACAACATATTTGTTTTGATCGAGCGTGATTTTGTCGATGCGCGCAAATGGGATTCCCTCTGGGATGGGAGGAAGTGGCATTTCGGCTGAATGTTTCGGCCCGGATAAAGTCAGTAGCGTGGGGGTGGCGCTGAGGGGCGTAGCGCTTGTCGGGAGGTTGGTTGCCGTGATAAAGACGACCACTGGGGTGGCGGTTTGCACCTGCATGGCCTGCCCGCCGAAAACTTTGGCCCCAATAATGAGAAATACTGTGCCAATTGCGCAAATGACAAGGACGCCAATGCCTGCCAGTGCCCATAAACTTGTAGGTGCTTGTTTCTTTTTTGCCGTCGGTGGCAGCGAAGCCGGGTTATAGGACGGACGGGAAGCGGGCTGGGACGGCGGCGTGGTGGGCAGAGGAGTCTGCTGCTGATAAGTGGGCGGCGCTGTCTGATAGCTTGGTTGTGAGGCGGGTGCAGCCGGGCGCGAAGGTGGGACAGCGACAAACGTCTCGTTTGCCACCGGGCGAGGCGGCACCGGAATGGATTTGCTGCTCGGCTTGGCCGGGATGGCCAACTCGATCGCGTGGACAAAATCTTCGGCAGTCTGGTAACGGTCTGCCGGGTTTTTGGCGAGCGATTTGAGCAGCACCATTTCGATCTCTTCTGGCAGGTCCGGCACAAATTTGCGGACTGGCGGCAAAGGATCCTGAATGTGTTTGAAGACAATCGCAATTGGGGTTTCAGCCTGGTACGGCACCTGCCCAGTGATCATTTCATAAAAGATGATGCCCAGCGAATAAATATCGCTGCGCCCATCCAGGGGTTGGCCTGCACCCTGTTCGGGCGACATATAGGCGGGTGTGCCCATTACAGCCCCAGACGAAGTCAGCTTCGCCGATGCGTCGGTCATGCGTGCCAGTCCAAAATCGGTCAGCAGGCAGTTGCCGCGCTCATCGATTAGTACATTACTCGGTTTCACATCGCGGTGGATCATGCCGCGCACGTGGGCGTATCCCAGGGCGTCGCCGACTTGTGTGATGATGCGTCCAACTTCTGGCAGGCTCATCTGGCGGATCCGCATTGCGTCGGCCAGCGTGCCGCTTTGGATGAAAGGCATGACGATGTAGGTATACCCGTCAGCCTGACCATAATCGAAAACGGGCAAAATATGCGGGTGCTGGAGTTGTGCCAGCAGGTGGGCTTCGCGCTTGAAACGGGCAATGAATTCGGCGGATTCAGCCATCTGCCGTGGCAATACTTTGATGGCGACATAGCGTTCCATCGAGGGCTGGTAGGCTTTATAGACAGCCGCCATCCCGCCTTCACCTAGTGGGGCAACAATTTGATACGGGCCGAACTGTTTTCCGGTCAGGTCTTCCATGCTTTTACCTCACAGGCAAATCTCGACAAGATGATTTCTAGTATAGCATAGGGTCGAATTTCATATTGGGTGTTACGCCGGGTTTTTGATCTCAATGCATCGAGGCAACAAAGGCTTGCATGGCAGCTTCGTCCCAGTCTTCTTCGGGTTCGAGAATTACCAGCACAGCCTTGCCACCTTTGCCAGTGAAGCTGGCGGTCCAGGCATGATATTTCTGGTTGTTTGGGCCGGTTCCGCTATAGACGGTCAGGGTTGTGTCTTCGCCGCGGATCGTGACTGGTTTTGTCTCGACAACTTCCCATGTCACATCCTTATATTTTCCTACCGATATAGAGTGTAGCAGGTAGCTGTCAGGATCAACGCCATTGCCCATACTCACCTGCGCCAGCCAGATTGCGTTTTGTCCATGTTTATCGGCAATGAATGCTGTGGTGGTCATGAGCAACGCGATGGTATTATGGATGCGATAGCCAGCCGGTATTTCAAAATCGCTAATTTGGTTTGCGACGCTGGCGGCCTCTTTTGGGTCGGTGGCAACAGATTGTTTGACCGACAGGGTTACCCCGATCAGCGCGCAACAACAAAGGACGAGCATTACGCAAATGACGATTGCCAGCGTAATTATTGTGTTTTTGCTCACAGACTTACCCAATCTTCCCGGCAACTGCATCATCCAAAAACCAGAAGAGTTTGCCGTTCCTGGGGCGGATGACCTGGGCGGGGAGTCGGTCGGGGTTATAGGGATCGCGCAGCACTTGGCGCAGACGCTCGGCCTTGGCCTGCCCCGTAACAAGGAAGGTGATATTGGCTGCGGCATTGATGATTGCTGGCGTCATGGTGACGCGATCCACCGGGGTAGAGGCGGTTCCTGATGGGATACCGCCATTGCCCAACGGCTGTTCTCGCGGATGGCGGGTGTGCCGGGGAAGAGCGAAGCGGTATGCCCATCGTCGCCGAGTTCCAGCAGAATCAGGTCAAAGCGCGGGGTGGGCTGGCCCGCAAAGAATTCGCGCAGCTTGTCTTCATATTTTTGCGCGGCATGTTCAGGGGAGAGTTCGCCATAAATGCGCTGAATGTTGCTCACCGGGATGGGGACATTCAGCAGCAGGCTTTCGCGGGCGCTGCCGTAATTGCTTTCGGGGTCTTCAGGGGCTACACAACGTTCATCACTCCAGAAGACAAAGACCTTTTCCCACTCAATCAGTTCGACAAAGCGTGGTGTGGCGAGCAATGCATTCATGGGCTTGGGTGTCGAGCCGCCCGAAAGTGCCACGACAAAGCGTCCGCGTTTGCGGATGGCGTATTCAGCGAGTGCAGCAAATTGCTCGGCAGCACGCAAGGCAAGGCTGGCATGGTTTGGAAAAATTTCAATCTCTGGCATGTTTCATTCCTTTATAAGTTCACCAGGGCAGACCCTGATAGTGTTTTTTAAAAACCTGTTGAACTGCCGCTCCCGCCTGAGCTGCCCCCACCGAAACCGCCGCCTCCACCTGAGAGTCCGCCACCGCCACCACTGCCACCGTTGGAGAACCAGCTTCTATCCTGATTGGGATCGTTCTTCTTAATCCTGCCGCGATAAGACCAATTGGCGATCGCCGCAATCAAAAGTTCTGCGACGAGGCCAAAAGCCAGCGCAACTGCAAAATTAAAGTTTAGCGTAAAAAAAACTGTCAAGCTAAATATGCCCAGGGTGGCGATCAGCAGAAACAGTTCTTTTCTTTCTCTCGTTTCCTGCACTTTTTCTCGTTTGGTGAGATGGGGAGAGTTGTTTGCGCGCATTCGATAGACATGCACGGCAATCATGGTCAGCATGGCAAGAACAATCAGGCCGCTAATGATAAGAATTGCATCACGCATGATTCCCTGGGGCAGCCCCACAGCAGCGCGGGCAGGGGGTGGAACAACAACAGGCTGTTGCTTGCGCAGCAAACTGTCGTAGCTTTTCACCATTGCCACCAGGCCCTCACCGGGATGATTTTCCTGAAAGGCGGTCACGAAACATTTTTGGGCAATACTGTCGGTCAGTGCGCTCGGCAGGGTGCTTTCCAGACCACGGCCTACTTCCTGCTCCACGCTGCGACGAGTTTTGTCGCCGCCGTACCAGCAGAGCAGAATTAATAATCCGTCGTTGTCGTTGGCGTGACCAATGCCCCAGGTATTGAAGAGATGATAGCGAAAGGTTTTCTTATCTGGGCCGCAGTCATCGAGCGTGACAACGGCGATTTGGGTGATGCCATCTGCATCGAGATTTTTGTTGATGTTGTTAATCTCTGTTTCCTGATCGGGCGTCAACCAGTTGAGCGTATCGAGCACAAAGCTGCCAACTGCAGGTGTAGGCGGAATAGGCGGCTCAGCTCCCTGTGCAAGGGCGCGCTGGCTGACAAGCATTGCCTGACACACAACCAGCATCAAAACAAACCAGACGCCAATTTGCTTGACGCCTGGTTTGTTGATCTAAATCTTAATGCCTGGCATGAATGGTTTCTTTTCCTTCGGGGTCGCTCAGACGCCAGACGCGTCCATCGCGGGAGAGCAGTTGATCGCCTTCGACGGGCCCCCAGGTGCCGGGTCGATAACTTGTCAGCGAGGGGATGCTTTTTTCTTCCCAGGCCGCCATCAGCGGATCCACCAGCTTCCAGCTTGATTCAATTGCATCGGAGCGGTTGAACAGCGAGGCGTCTCCGTGCAGGGCTTCGAGCAGCAGCCGCTCATAGGCATCGGGGAGAACCGTCCCATTAAACGAGTCGTGATAATGGAAGTCCATGTCCACCGCCCGCATTACGTCATCGGAATCGGGCAGTTTGGCTTCAAAGCGCAGGTGGATGCCTTCATCAGGTTGAATAACCAGCGAGAGAATGTTTGGGATGAAGCTGCCGTCGTCGGGCATCTGGAACATCAAGTGCGGCGGACGCTGAAACTCGATGGTAATTTCAGATGCTTTGCGTTTGAGCGCCTTGCCCGAACGCACATAAAAGGGGACGCCTTTCCAGCGCCAGTTATCGACGTAGAGTTTGAGCGCGGCGTAGGTGGGCGTTTGCGACCCTGGGGCGACGCCCTCTGCCTGGGCATACCCCGCATATTGGGCGCGCACTGTATCGGTTGGCGCAATCGGGCGGATGCTTTCAAAAACTTTGGCTTTTTCATTGCGGACGGCATCGGCATTGAAGGAGGATGGCGCTTCCATTGCCACCAGCGCCATCAGTTGGAAAAGGTGGTTCTGGAACATATCGCGCACGACACCGGCTTCGTCGTAATAGCCGGCGCGGTGGCCGACATCGACAGTTTCCGTTACCGAAATCTGCACGTTGTCGACGTAGCGGCGGTTCCAGACGGGCTCAAAGATGGTGTTGGCAAAACGGAAGAAGAGAATATTCTGTGCGGTTTCCTTGCCGAGATAATGGTCAATGCGATAGACCTGACTTTCATCAAAGACTTCGTGCGTGGCGTGGTTCAGTTCGTGTGCTGATGCCAGGTCGCGCCCAAATGGCTTTTCGATAATGATGCGCCGCCATATCTGATCGGTCTCTTTTGCCATGCCTGCCGCACCCAGCGCCTGCACCGCCGGGATGTAATATTCCGGTGAGGTTGCCAGGTAGTAAAGGCGGTTGGCTGGCCCGTCTTCGAGGCTGTGCAGATATTGCTCCAGCTTGACGTAATCTTCGTTGTTGTCGAGATTGCCCTGAAAGTAGCGGATTTTTTCGGAAAATTTATCCCACAATCCCTGCTCGAAGGTTTCAGCGGTAAATTCCTTGACACCTTCCAGCAAATGTTCGCGGATGGTTTCGTCGGTATAGGGTCGGCGCGCAAAACAAACGATGTTGGTGCAGTCTGTCAGGCGGCCTTTCTTGAAGTTGTTATACAGCGCCGGAATCAGTTTGCGCGAAGTCAGGTCGCCCGACGCGCCAAAAATCACAATCGTAGTTTCACATAATTCAGCCATCATGGATTCCTTTTTAGCAAAAAAATAACCACGAAGCCACAAAAGAAAATTCATAAATCTTTGTGCTTTCGTGCCTTTGCCTGCACTCGGCCGCAGGCACACGTGTGGTTAAACAGGTTTTTACTTGGTTTTCACAGCGTGACCACCAAATTGATTGCGCATGGCGGCTATCAGCTTGGCGGCGTAGCTCTCGCTCTGACGGCTGATGAAACGCTGTTGCAGCGAAAGCGTAATAATCGGGGCGGGCACATCCAGATCAACGGCTTCAAAAACCGTCCAGCGGCCTTCGCCGCTGTCGTTGACGAAACCGACAATCTCGCTCAAATCCTGATCCTTCTCCAGCGCCAGCGCGGTCAGGTCGAGTAGCCACGACCGCACCACACTGCCATGTCGCCAGATTTCGGCGATTTGATGCAGGTTCAGGTCGAAATCCTTCTTAGCGTGCATAATGTCGAAGCCCTCGGCGAAGGCCTGCATCAGCCCGTATTCGATGCCGTTATGCACCATTTTGGTGAAATGTCCCGCGCCGACGGGGCCAACGCGGCCCCAGCCTTGATCTGCCGCAGGGGCCAGCGTCTCAAAGATCGGACTCAACGCGGCAACGACTTCCGTTTCGCCACCGATCATCAGGCTGTAACCTTCCTTCAAACCCCAGACGCCGCCGCTCGTGCCCACATCCACATATCGGATGCCTTTTGGCTTAAGTGCTTCGGCGCGGCGCATATCATCCTTGTAGAAGGTGTTGCCGCCGTCGATAATAATGTCGCCAGGGGCCAGCAAATCTGCCAGTTGACCGATGACTGTTTCGGTTGCTGCGCCTGAAGGAACCATGACCCAGATCACACGTTGCCCGGCGATGGCATTGACTGCCCCCGCAAGCGAAGCCGCCGGGACCATGCCAAACTCGTCTGCCAGTTTTTGTGCCGCATCGGGGTTTTGATCCACCCCGATCACGCGATGTCCGCCATTAATCAAACGATGCGCCATATTGGCGCCCATCTTTCCCAGACCAATCATTACAATATCCATAGCGTTCTCTCCTTTTTTTGAATTGGTTCAAGTTCGCGAATCCGTGATAGGGGTTGTTGACGGACGTTCCGTCAGTCGCAGTACCAGCCAGCTTATCACACCGCCGCCACAGGCAATGACAAACAACCAGTACGCGCCAATTGCATCAAAGATTGCACCGCTCATTGGCCCGGCGATCAGTTGCGTCAGCCCTTGAAGCGTCACAAAATAAAGCGCCATCACCGTGCTTCCCTGACCAGATGGTGAACCTTCCGCCGCATACGCAATCGAGCTTATCACAAACATACTGTAATACACGCCATTCAGCGCCCGCATTGCAAAAATCGCCGGGATGCTTGGCGAGAGCACGACAATCAGTTTTGCTGCCGCAAATACTAACATGGAAATGCCCAAAATGCGTCCCGCGCCGTGCCGTCTTACCAGCCGATCTGCCCAGAACATCGCGCCGATTTCGATCATCGCGCCGATGGTGTTGACCAACCCAATCACAAAGGTGGAAGCGTGCAGCTCTTCCAGGTAAATGGACTCAAACTGGGTCGGGCCGTTATTGACGATCCAATAAATGAACAGGGCAACCGCCAATCCCACCATCGAACGATCCAACCCAATTTGGCGGATGATGGTTCCGATCGCCGGGGTCGGTTGCGCGTCGGCTTTTTCCCCGAAGGAGCGTCGGGACGATGTGGTCGGGGGCGGGGTGATGATAAAGGCCAAAACCAGCGCGCCGAGCAGGTTGAAGACGGCGAATCCGCCGAACATGGTGAACAGGCCGGTCTTTTCCAACAGCCAGCCGCAGACTGGCGTGATTAATACCCAGCCAATCGAACCCCAGACGCGTACCGAGCCAAACCCCGATTTTCGATTGTTGGTGATCGTCAGCGCCTGCGCATTCGAAAGCGGATCGGTTGCGCTGGAGACAATCGATGTGATTCCAATAATTACCGCCATCCACACAAAAGCCGTTTGTAAGCCAAGCAGCGCATTGAGCACCGCCGAGCCGATCAGACCAAACTGAATCAGGCGGCGTGGACTGCGCACATGATCGGCCCAGCGTCCCCACATGGGTGCGACCAGCATGGCAATGCCCCAGCCCACTGTGCTGAGCAAACCCATTTCGGTGCCGCTCAAACCCTGCTGCTTATAAAACAGCGTGACATATGGATACAAAAATCCGCCGCCGCCCAGCCAGACGAGGTAATACACGCGGATCAGCCACAGGTCACGTTTGGAACTTTGCATGAGGGAGTTTATACCAAGTAGGCTGGGGAAATATTCTTCGAACACAAAAGGCTATTACACCGTACGCAGTGTTAGGTACGGTTATCGTTTTCCATTTTTAAACAATTGAAGGCCATTTTCTTCGAGATCCATCAGCATGTACAGACCCTCCGAAACTGCTTGCAATATTAGAAAATACATGAAACCCGTAAGTGGTGTAGATAACAACCCAATCCACACATAAGACTGAGACAGGTTGAGTGCAAAGGCTTGCTTCATATCTTGCAACTCTGAAATTATTCTCAATACACCAGCTATCAAGTAAAGCCATAGAAATATCCATGAAAGAATTCTTGCCCAAGATGCTGTGTTTAGTAAATTCTTCTCATTATGAAAGGTATTTTTACCTGGAATCGCTGTACTTACATCTTCTTCTATTTTTTCTATTTCTTCTTCCATTGTCTGTTCTGGCGGTATTTCTCCGAGTTTGTCGATGAGTATTTCTTTGACCACATCAAGTGCAACTTCTGTCCATTTTTTACGATTGCTATTTCTCCATATCTCAAGTAATTCGTCGGTCTCTTTAAAATTCATTTGTTCAAATACTTGTTTTCTTAGAGCAGCTTTTTCAGAATCAGTACTCATTGATTTTGATTCCATTCCTGATTAAGTTTGGGCTTGTCTACCAGCGCCTAATTTGCTTTCACCTGATAAATATTTTCACCCAGCAGGACACCGTCCGCGGCATGGATTTGCAGGCTGACGGTGTACTCGCCCGGTTTGGCAAACGGCAGGCTGATCAGTTTGGAGGTGGAAACATCGTTGGCAGGGATGTCCACGATCCAGCTATCACTGGCGATTTTGCTCTCGCCGTAGGTCACATCCCAGTTGATTCTTGCGTTGGGAAAAGCATCTGTCAGGTCATTGACCGCCATCAGCCCGCTGATGACCGTTTTCCCGGCATCCGCATACAGCGGCAGCGCCAGCGAGGGCAGCACCGGCTGCATTGATTGGCGCAAGGCGTCAAAAGCGGGTTTCTGCTTTCGCCAGTAATCCACCACCGACCAGCTGATGCACGGCCACGGGTCGCTAAAGTCAAACTGGAAGATGCCGCTGACCTGGCTAAACTTGACGCGTCGGTAGTGCTCCGTCGCAAATTGAATCAAATTGGCCTGATAGAACTGGCTGTTGGCAATAAACTCATCCAGCGATGTGCCCGGATCAATCTTCATTTCAAATGTCTCGGCGGGTTGAAAATTGTGAAAGCGCCACGATTCCCATACATCCCGCGCATGTTGCATCTTGGGCGGTAGGGTTTCGCGCTCGGGCAATTTGCGGTAGACCGAGCGGCCGGCGTTCATCATTTCACCGACGGCCCAGTTTTTCAGGCGCAGCCAGTTAAAACGCGAGGCCACCGCAAAGATCGGACGGTTCAGTTGGCCCATTAGCCAGGCTTTTGCGCTGCGGTGCTTGTGCGTTTCGAGCCATGTTTTGAATTCCATCAGGCTGGCATAGCCCGCGTCGGGTTCCCATTCACTTAAAGCCTTGAGCAGGCTTTCCTTGACTGGCAAGCCTTGCGCGCCATATTCGGTGCAGAAGGGCTGGCCCGGCGTATTGGCGTAATCGCGCCAGTGCGGGTGGTACCAGCCGGGGTAGGGATGTCCGTCGCGCGTGCCGGAGTTTTTGTGGGTATAGCGCGTCGGGTCAAGCTGCTGAATGGCTTTTTCGAGCCGCTCATCCAGTGCGCTGTTGTGGGTGGGGTCATAGATGCCGCCCGCTTGCCCGGCCATCCAGGTGGCAGACCAGGGACTTTCGTTGTGCATGCACCACGCCACCACCGCTGGATGGTTGTAGAGCATTTCGACCATGGCCCGGCACTGACGCTCGGCCTCGTTGTGGAAGAATGGTTCGTCGCTGTAGCCCCATTGCAGCGGGAAATCCTGCCATACCATCACGCCCGCCCGGTCGCAGGCCTCGTAAAACTGCTCGGGTAAAACATGGGCGTGGATGCGAATCACGTTCAGGTTGGCCTGTTTCATCAGCCCAACATCCGTCAAAAAGGGTGCTGGGTCGCGCCGCCCGCCAAACGGATGGTTTTTCTCAAAGGCAATTTCGGGGAAGACCAGCTCGGAAAGCCATTGCGAAGGCAGGTGATTGCTGCCGCGCATAAAATAGCGTTCGCCATTGATCGTCCAGTTGAATTTTTCGTCCACCTGCACCGTGCGGAAACCGAAAATCGTTGTGTAATCAACATTGAGAATATCGACCGAGACGCGGTAAAGGTGCTGAAAGCCTCGATCCCAGGGCTGCCAGCGTTGCACGTCGGGGGTTTTGAGTTCAACTTGATGGACGCTGTTGCCAGCCGGGATTTGGATCGTGATCTCGTCGTGAAAGCCGTCCCCTTTGAAGTTTTCGGGGACACAATCGACCCGTAACTTGCATTGCAAATGCTCGTCGCGGTTGCGCACCCGTATCTCTGCCCGCAGGGAGGATGAGTCGGTTTCGAGGACGGCTTGCAGCAGGACGGTTTCCACCGTGACTGCACCGTGAGTCTCCAGAAAGACCCGGTTCCAGATGCCGCCCGTGTTATAAGATTGTCCGACCGCATCCCAGCCGCCGCCGGGGCGCATATCGTGATGGTTGAGCACGCCCTTAATCAGCTTCTTGTGCATGTGCCAGCCTTCGTAGGCGACCGGCTCAAAGGGGCTATCCACGCGCACGGCGAGCACATTGGGCCCGGCTTGCAGCGCATCGGTGGCGTCGAATGCAAAGGGTTCGAAGTAGCCCTCGTGACGGCCCAACAACTTCCCGTTCAGGTAAACGTCACAAAAGTAGTCCACCCCGTCAAATTGGAGGTCGCAAAAGGGGAAGTCTGTCGATGGCTGGTAATCGAATGTCGTACGGAACCAGACCACGCCGTGATGATCCAATCCCCCCAAAAACCAGTTGCGTGGAATAGACATCGTATCCCATCCGGCATCGTTCCAATTCACCAGCGAAAAATCTGCATTGTCTGTGATGTTGTATCGCCAGTTGCCAAAGAGAGAAAAATCATGAAGTCACCTGTATAAAATTGGATACTATCAGTATATGGGAGTTGAAGAAGGTTGTCAATGAAAGCGAAATTTGGCAAATTGAAAGCTGGTTTAATGGAATATTCCATCAAACCAGCTTTGTTTATGGGTGTTTTGCGAGGGCTGGTGCTAGCAGTCGAAGCAAGCTTGGGTGGGTTGCGGTGTTCTAGTGGTTGTTTTCATAATTGTTGGCGTTGGCGTAATCGTTCGGGTAGGTGTGGAAGTCGAATAGTAATATTTGATCTCCAGCACCGGTCGATTGGCGCTATTGCTTGCATCACCGCTGTCAAACGACATATCGTCTGCTGTGTGGTTATTGTTGTCATCCACGCCAAAATACAAACGGAACTGGGTGACGCCGGTTTTATTGATGTCGTCGAGCGCACTGGCATACAAGGTTGTGCTATACCAACCGTTGACGGGAAGTCTTGGCGAAAAATCCTGCTTTTGTGAGCGAAGCCGGCGATTGGAAATCCAGGTTTTGTAGCGTAAGCTGGTCAAATGGCCCGGTGCGCAGGTCAGTCCACAGAATGCCCAACTTATCAAACGGATTGCCACCAATCAGCGGGCCGTTGCGTCTGATCTTGAGTGTTGCAGAGATAATTACCGCACCATCTGGCAGGCTGGATGTGTTAAAGGACAGGATTCCGCGATACTGGCGGTTGCCTGCATCATCGCCAAGACGGAAGGTGTTCGAGATAGCATTCCTGGAACCGCCCATATTGCTGTTTTCTCTCAATTCCAGCACCCAGCCATCCTGCCCACCAATGGATTGGAAGGTGCCTGTGCCGGGTGTTGGTGTTCGGGTAATGGTGGGTGTTTTTGTGGCTGTATTCGTTGGAGGCGCAGTAAGCGTATGCATTGCAGTAGCAGTCTCTGTCGGTGTGGAAGGAAGGGTTGGGGTGTCAGTCGGAGTCAGGGCTGGGGTCATCGTCTCTGTCGGGATGTTGGTGGCGGTCTCGGTTGGGGTCGCAGTGAATATATCGGTGGCGGTAGCGATATCTGTCGGGGTGGGGGTAGATGTGTTGATCTCAATCGTAGTGACGGTGCTGGAAATGATGATGGGTGTTGTCGTCCATTGGTTCGCGATGTTTTGCATGATGCTGGTCAAACTACTGGTGGCGGGGGCGTAATAGTATTGTCCACCGCTTTTTTGCGCGGCATATTTTAAGAACGTTTCGCCTGGTGCGAGGCTATTCAGGTCGCCACTTGTGCTTTGAATTTGGGACCCCAGACCAATCGTAAAAATCTGCGTGCCGTTTGCAGCGACGATGTCTGCCATGTCGAATGCGCGGTCATAGGGGTCGTAGTTGGTTGGGTCATAAACACTGTGCATAACGTAAGCGCCATTGCCCATCACGTCGTAACTTGCATTTAAGCAGTTGGTGTCGGTGGCCTTGAAGCAATGGCGTGTCAAAACGTCCTGGTCGCGGCAGCTGGGGAGAAAATAGCCAACACCCATGCTCGACTTTGGACAAATCGGCTGGCTCAGGTCATCCTGCGCGGAGTTGGGTGCGCCTGTGCTAATCAGGACAATGACATGCTTTGCGTCAGGGCGCACTTGATTCGAGGGCCAGCCGGGCGGATATGCGCCCAGAAGATGGTTTTCGGCCAATGCCAGCCCTGCCGCTGGGTTGGTTGTACCACACCAGGCGGGGTCATTGTCACTTGTTCTAATGCCATTAATATTAGTAGCATAGAACATTGGACAATCGAAATTGCCCACATAAACTGGAGATTGACCTTGATAGAGACGACAAGGACCTTTCGGGTCTGATGTATAGGGGTAGATTGGCGCACTTCTTGGATCGGATATATATGGAAAGTTAGTTGGATCGCTTCCTGTAATGTTTTCTCTTTGATATAGGCACGCGGGTGGGTTAAAAACTGTCAAGCCTGTCAGGGCGGGCGTAATGGTATCGCCACCCTTTAGGTCGGATAGTGGCAGGATCAGGGCTGAAGTTTGGTTGAATATAGCCAGCGAGACGCGATCGTATGGGAAATATAGTGCGTTGTCTACCAATGTTTTTGCGGCTGCTTTGACTTCTTCAAATGGGTGGCAGTTGCTGGGATTGCATACACTGGGATCACGGTTGGCAATGGTGCTTGCTCCCGAAGCCATTGACTCAGAGTTTTGGATCAGCAGAACAGTATCTACTGTGGGGGCCTCGGCCACCACAGTAGATACTGTTCTGCTGATATACCATCTATATCATTGGTCACGCGCACGCTCACCAGTTTTCTGGCTTCCTGCCCTGCGGTCGGGCATAAAGTGAGATTGCCAGGGTCGCTGTCGCAGGTGTTAATACTCACGGATGTATCGGGATGGCTTGGGCTTGCCGTTACTTCAATGCCACTGGCAATCAGCGAATCTTTTGCGATGGTACGCATTTCACTGATCGTATAGCCTCGCGTGAAGTATGCTGCGGCGGCCAGCGCAGCCGTATCAACCCCCTGCTCTAACGCTGTTGTGTAGCTGGCGCTTGGGCGTGCAACTCCAACCCCGACTGCCATTGCCACAATTGAAACGAGTGTGGCAATGCTGATCCCAAACATGGCCAGCGATTGTCCTTTTTCCGTTTTATGGTGACTGAGAGCGCGTGCAATTGAGTACAATTTTTTCATGTTTCCGTCTCCTTTTGGATCAAATGCATGCGTAGCCACACGACGTCGGTAAAAAAAACGTATTGCATTTTGGATGGATATTTTGCCGGGGGAGAATTGCTGGCTTGTAGATGAAACATACCGCCTTTCATCATACAAGCGAACCTTGATAAGAATTATATGCTTGCTGCCGCTTGTGATTCCCTACAGGAATGTCGGGGAAGCTTGCCGTTTTGTTTTGATTTTTTGGCAAAGCTGGTTTTATGAGACAAGTCCCATAAAACCAGCTTTGCGCATGGAGACGTTTAAGGCTAGCAGTCGAAACAAATTTGGGTTGGTGTGACCGTTTTGGTTCGCGTTGGTGTCAGTGTTCTAGTTGGTGTTGGTGTCAGTGTAGGCGTCAGGGTTTTGGTTGATGTAGGCGTCAGTGTTTCAGTTGGTGTAGGTGTCAGTGTTTCGGTTGGTGTAGGTGTCAGTGTTCTAGTTGGTGTAGGCGTCAGTGTTTCGGTTAGTGTAGGTGTCAGTGTTTCAGTTGGTGTTGGTGTCAGTGTTTCAGTTGGTGTAGGCGTCAGTGTTTCGGTTGGTGTTGGTGTCAGTGTTTCAGTTGGTGTTTTTGTTTTGGTCGGTGTAGGCGTCAGTGTTTTGGTTGGTGTAGGTGTCAGTGTTTTGGTCGGCGTTTTTGTCGATGTTGAAGTAACGGTCTGGGTGGGTGTGGGTGTCGAATAATAGTAATTAATTTCCAGCACAGGGCGGTTGGCTACGATGGTGGCGTTGCCACTGTCAAACATCAAATAATCGGCCAGGTGATTGTTGTTATCGTCAATATTAAAATATAGGCGTAGTTGGGTTGTACCCGTTTTGTTGACGGTGCCATTCCCGGCAGCGTTTAGCGCAGCGCTATACCAGCTATTGACAGGGATGTTGTTGAAAATACCCGCGTGGGTTACCGTAGCGGGCGCCTGAAAATCTGACGCTTGCAGTGTAGGCTGATCAAACGTTCCCTGGCGCAGATCGACCCACAGATTTCCCATCCCAATAAAGGGATTGATGCCAACCGGCGCGCCGTTCTGTCTGATTTTGAGTACAACAGATGTGATGACAGCATTATCTGGCAGACTGGATGTGTCGAAGGACAGGATTCCGCGATATTGTTTGTTGGCTGCTGTATCGCCAAGTCGGAAGGTGCTCGATGAAGCATTTCTTGTACCGCCAACGTTGCTGTTTTCACTTGATTCCAGCACCCAGCCATCCTGCGCAGCGATTGATTGAAAGGTAGCCATGGCAGGTGTTGGTGTCATGGTCGGGGTTGCGGTGAAGGTTGGTGTACTGGTAAGTGTGGCGGTCTTGGTTGGAGTCGCAGTATAGGTGGCAGTATCCGTTGGAGTGGGGGTTTCGGTGGCCGTGTCAGTCGGAGTGGCGGTGAAGGTGGCGGTATCCGTTGGGGTGGGGGTTTCGGTGGCCGTGTCAGTCGGAGTGGCGGTGAAGGTGGCGGTATCCGTTGGAGTGAGGGTTTCGGTCGCTGTGTCAGTCGGAGTGGCAATTTCAGTTGGAGTTTCTGTGATGGTCGCGGTGTCCGTCGGAGTAGCAGTCTCAGTGGGGGTTTCTGTGACAGTGGCAGTCGTTGTTATTGTGCGACTGGCTGTGCGTGTCGGCGTCACTGTTCTTGTAGATGTTTTTGTTACAGTTAATGTAATTGTCTTTGTAACCGTTGGTGTTGCCGTGACAGTTGAAGTTTGGGTTACTGTTCGTGTAAAGATTGGTGTAAATGTTCTGGTTATCGTTGGGGTAGGGGTTATCGTGCTTGTGATGGTGGGTGTGAATGTCTTGGTTGGTGTTCCTGTTATTGTTGGTGTCTTTGTTGGCTGTGTATTAATATGTATCGTGCACATATCATTAAATGTTGCATCTACGCCGAAGCTGGTGTTTTCAACAGATGAAAAGAAGCTTGCATCGGCGTTCTTGAATTCAAAATGCAGATTGCTATTTGCGCCAGCACCAATGGCTGGCCCGATGCCAGACCAACTGAACGGGGATACAGCCCAGTCAGTGTTATCAGTAACACTTGCAAATGACCACAGGGTGCCAAGTTGGCTCGGATTTACAGCGTGATAAACGTTCCAGTTAAACGTAAGACTGGTCAAAGTCAGTGCCTGACCATTGTTGTTGATCACATTTGCTTCAACGAATGGTCTGCTTCCTGAAAATTCCTCTGTAAAACTGGATGTTGTAAAGGAAATCAAACTACAGTCTGGCGTGCTGGTGCTGGTAGGTGTGCTGGTAACTGTTTTTGTTTTCGTAACTGTTGGCGTGCTGGTACTTGTTTTTGTAAGCGTTGGTGTGGATGTTTCTGTTAAGGTCGATGTATTGGTTGGTGTGAATGTCTCGCTAGGCGTTGATGTAATCGTGTCTGTTGCTGTTGATATGGGTGTTGCTGTTAGGAAAATCGGCTCCAGCGGAAGAATCATCTGGTTGGCGACATTCTGAACAATGCTTGGTAAGCTTTCAGGGTTGGGGCTGTAATAGTATTGTCCACGGCTTTTCTGTGCCAAATATCGGAGGAATACTTCTCCTTGTGGCAATCCATTTATTTCTCCAGCAGTGTTTTGAATTTGGGGGCCCAGTCCAATCGTAAAAATTTGTGCATTATGTCCAATGGCGCTATCACCCATATCAAGACCGCGGTCGTATACATCGTAGTTGGCGGGGTCCGTAATGCTTTGCATCATATGGATGCCATCGATATCAAAAGTTGAATTTAAGCAGGTAGCATCACTGGCACTTAAGCAGTGGCGTACCACTACATCCTGGTCACGGCAGCCAGCGATGGTATAGCCTGGCCCCATGCTGGAAATTGGGCAAATCGGCGTGCCATTATCATCCAGGGCAGCGTTAGGTGCATTTGCGGAGAACATAACAATGACACGCTTTGAGACGGGGCGTACCGGGTCGCCACCAGGGACTGGGCTATCAAAGATGTTCCCGGCTGCTGCCAGCGCTACTGCAGCATTGGTTGTGCCGCACTGGGACGGGTCATTGGCGCTGGTGCGCAAGCCGCTACTGTCAGTGGCATGGAACATCGGACAGTCAAAATGGCCTTCATAAGCCCCAGCCGCGTTATAAAGCCGACATGGTTTTTGGGGGTCTGATGTGTAAGGGGGGACTGGAGCAGGAACGGGATTGGTGAGGAGTTGAAGATCTTCTACTGTATACAGACACGCGCCTGGGTCATAAACCGTCAGGTCTGTAATGGCTGGGTTGGCTGTATCGCCGCCTGTCTGGTCGCTTAATGGCAAGACCATGGTTGCAGACTTGTTGAAGGTAATAACGGATACGCGATCATAGGGAAAATAAAGTGTATTAACCAGTGCTTTTGCAGCATTTTTGACTTCTTCAAATGGATGGCAGCCGTTTGGATTGCACGTAGATGGGTCTCGGTTGGCAATTATATTTGCTGAGAATGTCATGGCCTCAGAGTTTGGAATGAGCAGCACCACATCCAATGAAGGGGCTTCAGCAATCGACTCTACAGTCGTGGGTGTATCTCCTACCATGCTGGTGAGGCGCACTCGTACCAGTTTTTTGGGTGCTTCATCGGGGAGCGGGCATAAAGCCGCATCGCCAGGGTTTGAGTCGCAGGTTTCGACGATCAGATTCTCTGCGACAGGATCCGGTACCTCAATCCCATTGGCAGTGAGTGCGTTTTGGGCAACAGAAAAGAGCCCTGGAATGGTATAGCCTGGTTTGAATTCTGCGCTGGCAGCCTGGGCGGCTATATCAACACCTTGTTGGAGCGTTGTGTAGCTGACGCTGGGGTGTGCGGCGCCAACTCCGACAGCGATCGCCACTAATGAAACAATACTGGCGATGGTAATTCCAAACATCACCAGAGATTGTCCTTTTTCAGTTCTGTGCTTGCGTTTGATTGAATGTATTTGTTTCATGGGTCCACTCCTTGGGTTTATCATGCCTGTGATGGGAGGGAGGCACGTTGGTGAAAATCTTACCGTATCTTTTTGCAGGGTGGGTGCTGTACTGCGGCAAAGCCGGACAGATTTTTCTGATAAAAGGTTGGGGTGTGAAAAGCTGCATTCCCCCATTGATCTGTATTATATGGGTTGAGATGCTGGCTGCCCTCTGCATTGTTGGATGTAAGTTATAGAGCAATTGCAAGGTAGGTTTGTATACTGATCTTAAATTAAATAGGCCCAAAGTGAAACAAGGCTTACCCCCAAATCTTAATAGGGGAAAACCCCTGCATTTTGCAGCTCTATTGAATATTACAGAAGGGTGTCAATGAAAGTGAAATTCGGCGCGATAACTTGACAGAATCGCATCGACTGTATACACTTGCGCCTGATATGATACTGTTAAGTACAACTCCACCTCATCAGGCTGCCCTCTAGCGGAAAACCCGTTGGAGGGAGTTTTTTTGATACGGCCTGTTGTTCAAGGTGGGGTTGGGCAATCGCAAAAAGAGGCAAATTTTATGAGAGAGCAGAAACCCGCAATTCTTGTCCTTGAAGATGGTTCCGTTTATCACGGAGCCGCCTTTGGTGCAGAGACGGATGCCGTCTTTGAACTGGTTTTTAATACCAGCATGACCGGTTATCAGGAGATTTTGACCGACCCGTCCTATCACGGGCAGGGTGTCCTGTTTACGGTTTCGCATGTTGGGAATGTAGGCATCAACAGCGAAGATTATGAGGCCACCCGGCCCCAGGTCTCGGCGATGCTGATTCGTTCGCTCAGCCCGCGGGTTTCAAACTGGCGTTCAAGCAATGATTTGTCGGCATGGCTGAATGAAGCTGGCGTTCCCGGCATTGATGGGATTGATACCCGCGCCATTACGCGTAAACTGCGCGATATTGGCACAATGAAAGCTGCTATTTCGACCAAAGGCACGAGCGCCGAAACATTACTCCAAATGGCCCGCGAATGGCCTGGTCTCGACGGACGTGATATGGTCAAGGAAGTGACCTGCGCCGAACCCTATCACTGGATTTCAGACGAAAGCCAGAAGCACTGGGTAGCACCTGCCAACCTGCAACCTTCAACCTTCAACGTTATTCTTTACGACTTCGGTGCCAAAAACAATATTGCCCGTCATCTGGCGGTGCGTGGCGCGAATGTCACGATCGTCCCGGCGGATACCAGTGCCGAAGATGTGCTGGCGCTCAAACCCGACGGTGTGATGCTCTCAAATGGGCCTGGCGACCCGGCCGGTTTGCCCTACGCTGCTGAAGCCGTCAAGAAACTGATCGCCAGTGACCTGCCGATTTTTGGCATCTGCCTCGGGCATCAGTTGATTGGTCTGGCGTTGGGCGGCGAGACGGCCCGGCTCAAGTTCGGTCATCACGGTGGCAACCACCCCGTGCAGGATTTAGCGACCAAGAAAGTTTACGTCACCTCGCAGAATCATAACTACATGGTGCGCCCCGAATCGCTTGACGCAAACGAAATTGAGATTACCCACCTGTCGTTGAATGACGGTTCGCTTGAAGGCTTAAAGATGAAGAACAAGCCCGTTTACTCTGTACAGTTCCATCCCGAAGCCTCGCCTGGTCCGCAAGACGCCCACGAGATTTTTGCACCGTTCTTTGAAGCCATGGAAAAAAGTAAATCGGAAATTGGGAATCGGTAGACTGGTATTGGAAAGTCGCCAATACCTTTCAAGTACGCTGTCGTCAATCGTCAATCGCAAATCGTAAATTGGACAAATACTCATGTCAAATACTTTAAGCCCTTAACCATCCTCATCCCCGGTTCTGGCCCGATTGTCATCGGACAGGCTGCCGAATTTGATTACTCTGGCACGCAGGCCGTTAAGGCGTTGCGCAAGCTCGGCCATCGCATTGTGCTGGTCAACAGCAACCCGGCCACCATTATGACCGACCCTGACATTGCGGATGCGACCTACGTCGAGCCGCTGACGGTCGAAGCGCTCGAAGCCATCATCGCACAGGAAAAACCCGATGTCATGCTGCCCACCGTCGGCGGGCAGACTGGGCTCAACCTGGCGATGCAACTCTCAGAAAACGGTGTGCTCGCAAAGTACGGCGTCAAACTGATTGGCGCATCCCTGACCGCCATCCGGGCCGCTGAAGACCGCATGACCTTCCGCGAGACGATGCTGGCAAACGGATTGCCGCTGGCCGAAGGTGGCCCCGCCTACAACATGGACGATGCCGAGAAGCTGGCGATTGCTGCAGGGTATCCGCTGCTGGTGCGTGCTTCATTTGCGATGGGCGGTTCGGGCGCTTCGTGGGTCTACAAACCCGACGAACTGCATGAAGCCGTACGCAAGGCCATCGCAGTTTCGCCCATCCATCAGGCCTGGATTGAACAGTCCGTGCTGGGTTGGAAGGAATATGAGCTGGAAGTGATGCGCGACGCCGCCGACAACTTTGTCGTGGTCTGCTCCATCGAAAACCTCGACCCGATGGGCGTTCATACCGGTGATAGCATTACCGTTGCCCCGGCGCAAACCCTGACCGACCGTGAATATCAAGTCATGCGTGACTTGGCCCGCAAGGTGATGACGGCGGTGGGTGTCGAAACTGGTGGCGCAAACGTCCAGTTTGCGGTCAATCCGAAAGACGGCAATATCATCATCATCGAGATGAATCCGCGCGTCAGTCGTTCTTCGGCGCTGGCATCCAAGGCGACAGGTTTCCCGATTGCCAAGATTGCGGCGCTGGTCGCGGCGGGTTACACCCTCGATCAGATTACCAACGATATCACTGGTGTCACCAAAGCGGCTTTTGAGCCTTCGATTGACTATGTCGTCGTCAAGATTCCGCGCTGGGCCTTTGAGAAATTTATCGGCGTGGATCCTACCCTGGGGCCACAAATGAAATCTGTTGGCGAGGTGCTCTCGATTGGGCGCACTTTCCCCGAAGCGCTGCACAAAGCCGTGCAGTCGCTCGAAATCGGCGTAGATGCGTTGGATGGCTCCGGGCCGAAGCGCGATGCCGTTTCGATGCCGACCCTCGACGATTTGCGCAAACCTTTGGCAGATCGACTCTTCAAGGTCTACCGCGCCATCGAAGCCGACTGGTCGCTGGAGACGATTGCCGAAGCGACAGGCTACGATCTGTGGTTCCTTGCGCAGATGGCGGAGATTGAGTTGATCAAGCGCGAGATTGTGGAAATCGGTAAATCGGTAAATTGGGAAAATAGTGACCTATCTACCAAGTCCCAATTTACTAATCTACTTCATACCGCCAAGCAATACGGTTTTTCTGACGCTCAAATTGGCCGGTTAACAGGCAAAACCGCCCTCGAAGTTCGCAATTTACGAAAGAGCCTCAGTATTCTCCCAACCTTCCTGCGCGTGGACACTTGCGCCGCTGAGTTCGAAGCACATACGCCATACATGTATAGCTCTTACGAGAGCGAAGACGAATCGCATCCGACGAACAATCAAAAGATTATGATTTTGGGTGGCGGCCCGAACCGCATTGGGCAGGGCATTGAGTTTGATTACTGCTGCTGTCAGGCGGCCTTTGCCCTGAAAGATTTGGGCTTTGAGACGATCATGGTCAACTGCAATCCTGAGACGGTTTCAACCGACTATGACACATCGGATCGCCTGTATTTTGAGCCACTCACCCTGGAGCATGTGCTCAACATCGTCGATACGGAAAAACCGTTCGGGGTGATTGTGCAGTTCGGCGGCCAGACTCCGCTCAATTTGGCGGAATCGCTCAAAGCCGCCGGGGTGCCGATTATCGGGACATCCCCTAAATCGATTGCGCTGGCCGAAGACCGCAAACAGTTTGCGGCGCTGCTGCGAAAACTGGATATTCCCCAACCCGAAAACGGGATTGCGCGCTCCTACGACGAAGCCCGCGAAATTGCTGCGAAAATCGGTTACCCGGTGCTGGTGCGCCCATCTTTTGTGCTGGGTGGCCGTGCGATGGCAATCGTCGGTAGTGAAGGTGAGTTGGCAGCAGTCGTGACTGATGCGATGCAGGCTGCACCCGGTCAGCCGATGTTGATTGACCGCTTTTTGGACGACTCTTTCGAAGTGGACGTGGATGCGATGGGTGACGGTCAGCGCGTGGTGGTTGGTGCGATCATGCAGCACATCGAAGAAGCTGGCATTCACTCAGGCGATTCGGCGTGCGTGCTGCCTCCCTATAAGATCAGTGAATATCATTTGGGCATGATGCGCGATTACACCGAACAGTTGGGCATGGCGCTCGATGTACGCGGATTGATGAACGTCCAGTTTGCTTTGAAGGACGATGTGGTTTATGTGCTCGAAGTCAATCCGCGTGCTTCGCGCACGGTTCCGTTTGCCAGCAAGGCCACGGGTTTGCCGATGGCGCGGATTGCGGCGCAGATTATGGCGGGCAATACATTGGAGCATCTCGGCGTGCTGACCGAACCGCGCTTGGACGGTTTCTTCGTTAAGGAAGCGGTCATGCCCTTCAACAAACTACCCGGTGCCGATGCGCGACTCGGCCCGAGATGCGCTCGACGGGCGAAGTGATGGGTCACGCCGCGCACTTTGGGCATGCTTTCGCCAAGAGCCAGCTCGCCGCCGGACAGGGCTTGCCGCTCGAAGGGGCCGTACTGATCTCGGTCAATGATTTTGATAAGGGTGGTGCACTCAAGATTGCACGCGATTTGCTGCGCATCGGTTTCAAGATTTACGCCACGCCCGGCACGGCAGCCTTCTTTAACACGGCGGGCGTGACTGCCGAAGTTGTTAGCCAGTTCTATCGTGGCTCGCCCCACACCGTCGATTTGATCCGCTCGGGGGCGGTGAACCTGATTATCAACACTCCGCTCGGGGCGCAATCCCACGCGGACGGTGACGAAATCCGCGCGGCGGCAACGCAGATGAATATTTTGCTGATTACCACCCTCTCAGCGGCGCTGGCGGCGGTGGCGGGCATCCGCGCTTTGAGCGAAAAAGGGCTGAAATATCGTAGTTTGCAGGAGCATTACCGGGTGAATCGGTAAGCTGTCCATCGCCTGATTTCGGCGGACTAAAGTCCTGCCTCAATCCATGAAAGTCGGCTAAAGCCAACTCAGCCCCGCAGGGGCTTCCATGTGCTGAGTTGGGGCTTTAGCCCTACGGAAACGGGCGAGAAAAAAGATGTAATTTTTTACCAGCGATCAGTATCAATATAGTTATTGATGTATATACAAGGATCATCCGTTACCATACTTGTATTTACTAGGAGAATAAGCTAAAATTTTGTAGTAATTAAGAATTGTAAACCAACACCCAGTTTTGCTTATACTAACCCTTTCAGCAAGCCGAGATGATAACAACAAAGACTTCTCATCGAGTGCTTATCATAATCGGAGAAAGGGAAAAACAAATGCTGTGTCGAAGCCCTAGTAGGGCGTCTGTGAAAAAATGATGTCGATGTTACACAGAGATGTGTAGCAGGTAACGACAAATTAATCTCAGCGGGCATTTGGAGCAAGATCGCAAGGAGTTCACGAATTTCTCTTTGCTTTCTTGTTTCCAAATGCCCGTTTTTGTTTAACTCCAAAAAGGATAAAACCATGCTGCCAACCAAACTATTTACCATGAGAATGAACACCCACGAAAAAGCCATGCTTGCAGAATTGTCAAAAGAGTTGCGACGACCCCAATCGGAAGTGATTCGTTTGCTGATCCGCGAGACCTTAATTGCAGTGAAATCTCACTCGGTTGAAGAAAATGCGTCCAAAAGGTTAAATAATTTACTGGATGGAGAAAATCACCATGAATAAAAACACCAATCCCCTTGTCAGTATGTTTTCATCCATTGCGCGCACACGCAAAATTTCAAAAAATCAGATGATCTTGTGGGTGCTCATTATTGTTGCAGTTGTTGTCCTGGCACTTTATAAGCCAATGAATCTGGATATTATTGTCCATCTAACGGTAAAATAATTTGATGTTTCCAATAATTTGCCCGTGTGTACTTCGTTTGTTGAGGCGAAAACATGCTGTCTAATCTGTCTCGCACGCTGACCTACCTGATTGCCCTGCTCTATGCCATTTTAGGCACCATTCTTTTCATTCTTCCAGAACAAATCTCGCCCGTCTTTGCCTGGAAGGTCAGCCCGTTTGTCACCATGACGATTGGCGGCTGGTGCCTGGGCAATGCCTGGTTGGCCTTTTGGGCGGCCCGTCGCTGGCGCTGGGATTTGGTTTACAGTACATTGTGTTATTTAGGCCTGTTTGCCGTGCTTGAAACGAGCATTACCTTTCAGTTTCGCGAGAAGCTGCAATTAGGTCATCCGATTGCCTGGTTGTATCTGGCGACATTGGGCGTCAACCTGCTGATGACTTTGCTGATAGTCGTCGAAACCCTGCGGCTGAAGCCCGCGCTCCCCTCGGATGGGTTGCCCGTTTCGTGGCTTTTGCGTGGGCTGAATTTGGCCTTTATTGTTTTTGTGGCTTTTCTTGGCTATTATGGCCTGACCGCCAAAATCGGGGATTTTGGGACCAACGGCGGCATTTTCCCCGAACTGTTGTCTTTGTTTACGCTTCGCAGTTTCGGCGCTTTCTATTTTTCGCTGGCGTTGGGGGTGATTCCGCTGCTGTGGGCCAAAAGCGCACGTAGTTATTTAAGCCACGGCTTCCTTTCATCTGGATTATTGTTATTCATCACGCTGGCTGCTTTTGCTTGTCTGCGTGTTTTTAATTTTCAAGCGCATCCTTCACAGATGATCTATCTTGGAACATATCTTGTCGTCGGCGGGGTTGTTGCCATGCTATTGTTGAAATATGGAACTGGTTTGC
This sequence comes from uncultured Chloroflexia bacterium, assembly GCA_963757465.1. GTDB lineage: Bacteria > Chloroflexota > Anaerolineae > Anaerolineales > Villigracilaceae > UBA5195. The sequence goes on from CAVWRY010000001.1 coordinate 25,487, forward strand.
AAAAAAGTCAGTGAAAAACTCCCAGCTGAGTTGGGTTCTTTGGGTTTTATTTCATTTAGTGCTAAATGGTAAAAAAGTGCATTATCTTATATTGTCTTGCGCGAAGCGTCTTCTCAAGGCCATGAGCCTGTGGGAACATTTCTTAAAAGAAAGTATTGTCAGTATTTGCGCTGTGAAAACAGCCAGAAACTGTCTGTAGTCTGTAATTTCGTATTGATTGCTTTTTAAAACAGAGGGGTGTACGATCATGGGGTTGGTTCTTTCGTGTAAATTCAGAAAGTTTGTGATCTATCTCAGAGGTGGTATGAAAAACTTAAATGCAAATCCCAAATTGTTTGTTTCGGTTGCCAAAAAGCTTTTCTGGAGTGGTCTGGCACGTATTCTGGTCGTTGTTTCTCTGTTGTTGGTCTCTTTGCCAACAACGCATGCTTATGCTTCTTCCATGGCGTTGACCATGTCCGTAGGGCAACAAAATGGAACCTTGAGCGCTAACACAGCTGGCTCCGTAACGTTTCCGGTAACGGTTACCTGTAATGGGGTGGGTGGCGGGTTTACCGCCACCGTCAGCGCAGGTGGTGGCATGCCCACAGGAGCAGTTGGCGATTCCCCGACGCTCACCTGGGATAGCGACTGCACAGGTGACAATCCCCAGATTGCGACATTAACCATCACAACCGATGACACAATACCAGCAGATCAGTATATTTTTACTGTTTTTGTCGATGCGCCTAGTGTTGACTCCATTTCGGCACCTGTCCCGTTGGTGATTAATGTTGCAGACACAGCAACGCCCACTGAAACCCCGACGTTGCTTTTCGCTGATACAGATACCCCGACTCCCACCGAGATACCCACTTTTGTGGATACAGAGGCCCCAACCCCTACAGAAACACCTGCCCTGACGCCAACATCCAGTGATACACCAGAACCTACCAGTTTGACTGTCTCTTTCGGGGAACAGAATGGCAGCCTGATTGCGGATACGGCTGGCTCAGCAACCTACGCTGTGACGGTTACGTGTCATGGATCGGGATCCGGCTTTAGCGCCGCCATCAGTGCGGGCGGCGGGATGCCATCTGGCGCATCTTCAGATTCATCGACCCTTCGCTGGGACACGGATTGTGCAGGCGAGAATCCCCAGATTGCAGTCTTGACAGTCACAACAGATGATACGATACCAGCAGATCAATACATTTTTACGGTTTTTGTCGATGCCGCTGATGTTGACTCCATTTCGGAACCTGTTTATCTGAAAATCGATCTTCCCGGTACAGTCACTGACACGCCAACCCCAACGCTGGTTCCGACTGACACACATACATCAACGCCTACCAACACACTCACTCCCACCGAAACACCTACCTTGACTGCAACGGCTACAGAGATCCTGGCACCCACAGAAACACCCACCCTGACGCTTACTCCCACCATTACAAACACCCCGGTAAGCATCCACTTAACCACCTCCATTGGAGGGCAAAATGGCACCTTAATTGAAGCCACAACTGGTTCAGCAACCTATGCCGTGACGGTGACTTGTAGTGGGGTGGGGGCCGGGTTTACTGCCACTATCAGTGCTGATGGTGGCATGCCAACTGGCGCATCTGCAAATTCATCAACGCTTCACTGGGACACGGATTGTGCTGGGGAGAATCCCCAAACGGCGATATTGACCGTTTCCACGGATGATACAGTTCCCGCGGATACATATATCTTTGCCATTGTGACCGATGCACCGAATCTTGTTACGATTTCAGACTCTGTAACTCTTCTTATAAGCCCAAGCGCTAACCCAACTTTCACTCCGACCGATGCACCGACCCTGATGCCAACTGATACCGATGTAGCCACCAGCCCATCCACTCTTGCTCCAACCGATACCGACACCCCAACTCTTGCTCCAACTACTACAGCCACCCTGATTTCGACCAACACCGATACAGCCACTAACACTCCAACTCTTGCCCCAACCGATACGCCCACCTTGATACCAACCAATACTGACACAGCCACCGGCACCCCAACTCTTGCTCTGACAGATACATCCACCCTGATTCCGACCGACACCGATACAGCCACCAACACTCCAACTCTCGCTCCAACCGATACCAACACAGCCACCGGCACCCCAACTCTTGCTCCGACAGATACATCCACTCTGATTCCGACCGACACCGATACAGCTACCAACACCCCCACTCCAACTCTTGTCCCAACTGATACGCCCACCTTGATACCAACCAATACTGACATAGCCACCGGCACCCCAACTCTTGCTCCGACAGATACATCCACCCTGACGCCGACTGATACCGATACAGCCACCAACACTCCAACTCTCGCTCCAACCGATACCAACACAGCTACCAGCACCCCAACTCTTGCTCCGACAGATACATCCACCCTGATTCCGACCGACACCGATACAGCTACCAACACCCCCACTCCGACTCTCGCTCCAACCGATACATCGACCCTAACGCCAACTGAAGCCAATACAGCTACTAGCACCCCAACTCTTGCTCCAACCAATACATCCACCCTGATGTCGACTGATACCGATACAGCCACCAACACTCCAACTCTTGCTCCAACTGATACATCCACCCTGACGCCGACTGATACCGATACAGTCACCAGTACCGCAACTCCAACTCTCGCTCCAACCGATACCAACACAGCTACCAGCACCTCCTCGAACTCTTGCTCCAACCAATACATCCACCCTGACGCCGACTGATACCGATACAGTCACCAGTACCGCAACTCCAACTCTCGCTCCGACCAATATCGATACAGCCACCAACACCCCAACTCCAACTCTTGCTCCGACAGATACACCTACCCTGACGTCGACCAACACCAATACGCCGACGATGACACCTTCCAAATCTCCTACAAGGACAGCTACAGCGACGCGTACGCCCATTAAAGCGACCTTGACTGTTTACTCCATTGGTGCACAAGACGGTTGGACACTCGAATCAACTGAAAAAAGCAACGTGGGTGCTACTTTGAATGCAGGCGCTCTAACCTTTAATTTGGGTGATGATGCTGCCAAAAAGCAATATCGCGGTATTTTGTCTTTCAATACAGGCGTATTGCCAGATAATGCCACCATTATCAGCATGATACTCAAAGTAAAGAAGGCGAGCATTGTCGGCGGTGGAAATCCGGTCAGCCTCTTCGGCGGCTTTGTGGTTGATATAAAGAATGGCGTTTTGGGAACACCTATTTTGCAGACATCAGATTTTCAAACGCTTGCAAATGCCACTTATGGACCTTTTAATCTTGCCCCAGTTTCGAATGTTTACAGCATCAACTTGACAGCCGGTAAAGCCAACATCAATAAGTTTGTAGCCAATAATGGTCTTACACAAATCCGCCTGCGTTTTAACCTGGACGATAATAACAATGCCGTCGCCAATGATCTTATTTTGTTTAGCGGTAATGCTACAAACCAGGCTGACCGACCACAGTTGGTGATTGTTTACAGCGTCCCGTAAATTTTCATCTCTTAATACAACAAAAACTGACGGTTTGATAGGACCGTCAGTTTTTGTTGTATATATTGCAAGGATATTTTAAATTTTCTTAATACAAATGTCTATTGTCCAGGCAACGAAAAAAGGCTATATTTTATATATTCGTATTTTCTATATGAAATTTCTATAAAACTCCAACTTGAAAAGACTGGTAAAAACTCCAGTAGATTAAAAACAAAAACAGTTATACACTTCTTAAAGCTTTTTTTAAAGTGAGTAAATTTTTGAACTTGGTATTATCGACATATATTTATTATCTTGGGTCTTAGTGATGTTTCCAAATAAATGGTGATAGACGTGATGACTAACCAATTAAGCACTCGTTTTATCTCCCCTCTTAAATTGTTTTCACGATATACAGGTGTTGGGGTTATTGTCCTTGGTGTGATTGTTCTCTTTGGGTGGATATTCAATATTGCTGTCTTGAAAAGTGCTTTTCCCGGTCTTGCCACAATGAAGGCAAATGCTGCCTTAACTTTTATCATTGCCGGGCTTGCGCTTTGCTTAAATAGTTATCAATCAAGCAAAAAAACGCTAATCATAACGCGGGGATTTGCGCTGGTGATTATGCTTATTAGTCTTCTGACGCTATTTGAGTATTGGTTCGGGTGGGATTTTGGCATTGACCAACTTTTGTTTCAGGATGTACGGGTTATTCCTGCAACTTATCCGGGACGCATGTCTCTTGTCACCGCCCTGGATTTTATTTTGATTGGTGGGGCATTATTTCTTCTGGATGTGGAAATCAAGCACAGGTATTCTCCATCTCAAATCCTTGCGCTAATGGCGGGTTCACTCGCCTTTTTGGCGGTGATCGGCTATTTTTATGGGGATGGGCCTTACTTGCCGATGGCCCTTCATAGTTCATTGAGCTTCACATTATTTTCCCTGGCGATCTTTTTCGTCCGCCCTGAACATGGTTTGATGCGGACGTTTTTATCGGGTGCTGCGGGAGGGATAAGCCTTCGTCGTTTATTGCCGGTTGCCTTGCTCATGCCCATCGTATTGGGGGGGCTAAGTTTGTGGGGCCAGCGAATAATGCTCTATGATGCGACCTTTGGGGTGGTGTTGCTGGTCTTATCTACGATGATTTTGTTAAGCATTACGATCTGGTTGAATGCTGACGGCTTGAATGATGCAGATGTTGGCAGGCAGCAGGCTGAAGAGCGCTTCCGCCTGGTGGTGGAGGCTGCGCCTACTGCCATGCTAATGGTGGATGTGCGCGGCAAGATTCAACTGGCAAATATCCATGCGCGGGAAATGTTCGGTTACCAGAAGCAGGAATTGATCGGAAAATCGCTCGATTTGCTTATCCCTGAGCGATTTCGTTCCAGTCATGCAGGTTTTCGGCAGGATTATTTTTCTGAGCCACAGGCGCGTTTGATGGGTGTTGGGCGCGACCTGTTTGGCATGCGCAAGGATGGTCAGGAAGTCCCGATTGAGATTGGTTTGAGTCCGCTGCAGGCACAAGATGGATTGTTTGTTCTGGCCGCAATTATCGATATTACAGAGCGCAAGAAGATTGAATCTGATATGAAGCGCTCGATTGAGGACCTTGAACGTTCAAATAAGGAACTTGAACAGTTTGCTTATGTGGCATCCCATGATCTGCAAGAGCCTTTACGCATGGTCTCAAGCTACGTCCAACTGCTGGCGCGGCGCTATCAAGGTAAATTAGATAGTGATGCTGATGAATTTATTGCTTTTGCCGTCGAAGGGGCCAGCCGCATGAAGGTATTAATCAATGATTTGCTGGCATTTTCACGTGTTGGAACGCGCGGCAGTGAGTTGGCTCCGGTTGCACTTGATGAAATATTTAATCGTGTTGCACGCACATTTGCGTTGGCAATTGAGGAAAATACCGCTGTTATCACACACGATCCGCTTCCGATGGTCATGGCAGATGATGGGCAAATGTTGCAATTATTCCAGAATTTAATTGGCAATGCCTTGAAATTTCGAAGCGAAAAGCCCCCAAAAATCCATGTGGGTGTCAAGCGTGAAAAGGATCAATGGCTGTTTTATGTGCGCGACAATGGCATTGGGATTGATCCTCAGTTTTGGGATCGCATCTTTATTATTTTTCAGCGCCTGCATACACGTGAAGAGTACCAGGGTACGGGGATTGGTCTGGCGATTTCTCGAAAGATTATTGAACGACACGGAGGACGAATTTGGGTTGAGTTTGAACCGAATAAGGGCTCTACGTTCTATTTCACATTAAACCCGGCTGATGAGGTTGCACCCTTCCCTGAAAACAAGGAGATGCCGATTGGGAAGAGTAAAACTTCACGGCGAGATAGCGTGGCAGACCGCGCTGATGATCTGGTTTAAAGGATGCATATGTTTGAGCCGACCCTGATTTTTGGAACGATCTTCTCGATACTGAGCGCGGGCATTTATTTCTATGTTGCGCACACGCTCAACCAACGACATGCTATATCCCCCGATGCTCGCATTGCTTGGAAACTCTTTGTTGTGTGGTGGTATGCCCTGGGTGGCGTCACCTTTGTAAACGGTATGCTTAATCTGATCGGGGCAATTGGTTTAACCAGCCTGCCGCTGTTCCTGACTTTTACACAACTGGAAATATTAGCAGTTTGCATTGCTCTTCACGGGTTGATGTATTACCTGATTTACATCTTTACCGGAAACAGAAAAGCGTTGCCTGTGCTGACAGTAGCCTATATCCTATATTACTTTCTCTTTATGTACTATCTCAATTTGAGTGTCCCCATTGGTGTTTCCATTAATCGATGGAATGTAGGCGTGAATTATCAGCAGCAACCAACTGGACCATTTGTCACACTGCTATTGGTATTGTTTGTCTTTCCGCAAGTTCTTGGCAGTCTGGCCTATTTCACCCTCTATTTTCGCGTGAAGGAAGTTACCCAGAAGTATCGGGTTGCCCTGGTTTCGTGGAGCATCATTATCTGGTTTCTTAGCTCTTTCATTGCGTCAATTTCTGGACTCAGTCAGTATGACTGGTGGCAAATCGCCAGCCGGGTAATTGGGTTGTGTGCGACATTGACTATTTTAATGGCCTACAGACCGGTTAATTGGATCAAAAATCGTTTCGGTATCAGTTCAATCATAGAAGAGAGCCACTAGGCCTGGTCGGATCATTTTATTGTATAAGGACAAATCATCATGGATACAAACACCAATCACTTAATTACAATCCTGCTTGTTGAGGACAATCCCGGCGATGTTCGTTTGACACGAGAGGCGCTCAAAGAAGGAAAGTTTCGTAACGTCATGCACGATGTAGGGGATGGAATTGAAGCGCTGGATTTTCTGCATCAAAGGGGAAAATATAAAGATGTCATTCGACCCGATTTGATCTTGCTTGATCTCAATTTGCCGAAAAAGAGCGGGTTGGAAGTGCTGGCAGAGATCAAGGCGGACCAGGATATTAAGCGTATCCCTGTTGTTATTTTTAACAACATCGGAGGCAGAGCAGGATGTTTTGCGCAGTTATAACCATCATGCGAATGCATATGTCACCAAACCTGTTGATCTTGATCAGTTTATGGTGGTTGTAAAGTCTATCGAAGATTTTTGGCTTGAAATTGTCAAATTACCAATTGATGCAAGAAAAGAGTGAGGTGGAATTGATGATCAACCAAACTCTTAATAACCGAATGCGAATATTACTTATTGAGGATAATGCTGGTGACGCACGTTTGACGCAAGAGATTTTTAAAAAGAGCAGATTAAGCAACAGCATACAAGTTATCAGCAATGGAATTGAAGCTTTGGCTTTTTTGCGCCAGGAAGGCCAATACAAAGATGCTATTCATCCAGACTTGATTTGCTCGACTTAAGCCTTCCCAGAAGAGGCGGCATGGAAGTATTGGTAGAAATTAAAGCTGACGATACTCTCAAGCTTATCCCAGTCGTAATCTTGACCTCATCGCAAGCTGAACAGGATATTGTGAATAGCTACAATTTACATGCAAATGCATACGTGGTTAAACCTGTAAAGCTAGATGATTTTATAACAGTAATCAACTCCATTGGGGATTTTTGGGTTGGAGTTGTCAAACTGCCGCCAAATGAGAAAGAATGATGCAATGACACTGTCGACGACGATGAAGATATTACTTATTGAAGATAACCCTGGTGATGCGCGCTTGATTCGGCTGGTCCTGGCTGAAAATAACCCGCCGTCTCAATTTGACGTAACATCTACGGATATGCTCTCAAAAGCAGTTGAGTTGTTGAAACTCGATAATCCTGACGCAATTCTGCTTGATCTCTCTTTACCAGATAGTTATGGGCTGGGAACAGTCATCAAAATTGTTGCAAAGGTACCCAATGTGCCGATCATCATTCTGACTGGTCAGGATGATGAAGAGTTGGCAATCAGCGCGCTCAAAGAAGGCGCTCAAGATTATCTTGTCAAAAATCAAATTGATGGGAATTTATTAGCACGCACCATTCGTTATGCAATTGAGCGGAAACAGACAGATGAAAGCATGCGCCAGCGTTTGATCGAACTGGAAATGCTTTACGAAAGCAGTTTGGTGCTTAACCAGCTATTGAGTCCAAAAGAGATTGGGCAAAAAATTATTGAACTTCTTAAGCATAAACTGGATTGGCATCATACAACCATCCGTTTGTATCATCCTCAACAGCAAAAATTAGAGTTGTTGGCATTCAACATTCCTGATTCAAAAAGTCAATTGGAGCATTCTCAGTCACAGGAACGCTTTAAAACTTTAATAACCCAGCCTGGCGAGGGAATGGCAGGCTGGGTTATTCTCAACGGAAAAACCGTCTGTAATGGAGAAGTAAGCAAGGATGCCCGCTATGTTGAGACTGAGCCTGGGATTAACTCTGGTTTATATGTCCCGCTAAAAGTAGGGGAGCGGGTGATTGGCGTGCTTAGCATTGAAAGCGAAAAGTTCAACGCTTTTAGTGAGGCCCATAAACATTTTGTGGAAACATTAACTGCTCAGGCGGCCACTGCGCTCGAAAATGCTCGTCTATTTCAAGAGACCAACCAGCATGTTGTTGAATTGGAGACGCTGAATCGGGTCTCTGTTGCATTACGTGCTGCTTCGAAGCAGGAGCAAATCCTTGCAATTGTTTTGGAGGAAGCACTGGGCGTTCTTAAAACAAGTCATGGCATGATTAGCCTGTGGAATGATACTTATGATGGCTTACGAATGGTTGTTGCGCGTGGCTGGCTTTCTCATTTGACTGAAAGTACACCGGAGTTTGATAATGGCGTTTTTGAAAAAGTATTTGCAGGCGGAGAAATTTACTCGTTGCGAGACTTTGTTACCAACCCGTTAACCGGTGACTCAATCCGTAAGCAAATCCCTGAAGGGTGGGGGGGGATTTGTATCCCAATTCGTGATGAGCACAAAACAATTGGCGTTTTGTTAATTGCTGTGCCTGGTGAGTGGGAATTAAGCAAAAATGAAACTCGCTTGTTGAATACGCTGGCAGAAATGACAGGGTCTGTGCTGCATCGCATGCGTCTGTATCAGCAAACAGAACAGCGCTTGCAGAAAATTGTTGCGCTGAGTGTCATTGATAAAGCAATCAGTAGCAGTCGTGACATCCAATTTATCCTGAATATTTCGTTGGAACAAATTGCAAACCGATTGGGGGTGGATGCTGCGACGGTTCTATTGTTCAACCACGAGCAGCGTATGCTCGAATATAGCGCGGGTCGTGGCTTTCGTTCTTCTGATATCGCGAATGTTTTTCAGGTGCCATTTGGACAGGGCCAAGCGGGACGTTGTGCGCTTGAGCAACATATCATCCTTACGCCTAACGTGTCAGAAAGTACTGATTCGTTTCCTTATCTTGACTTCCTGCTCCGTGAAAAATTTGTGGTTTACTACAGCGTCCCACTGATTGCCAAAGGCAAGTTAAGCGGTGTTCTTGAAATCTTCCATCGCAAACCGCTTAATCCTGACCCTGAATGGATGGATTTTCTGGAGACTTTAGCTGGTCAGGCAGCAATTGCCATTGACAATGCCACCTTATTTAACGATTTGCAGCATTCCAACATGGATTTGGCGTTGGCGTATGACGCCACCATCGAAGGTTGGTCTCATGTGCTTGATCTGCGCGACAAAGAAACTGAAGGACATTCACAGCGCGTCACTGAAATGACCATCCTGCTTGCGCGCGCAATGAATATCAGCGAAGCTGAATTGGTTCATATACGGCGCGGCGCACTTTTGCACGATATTGGCAAAATGGGCATTCCCGATGCCATTTTGTTAAAGCCCGGAAGTCTGACAGCTGATGAATGGGAAGTGATGCGTAAACACCCCGCTTATGCCTATGAAATGCTTTCGCAAATTGAATACCTCACCCCTGCACTTGGGATTCCCTATTGTCATCATGAAAAATGGGATGGCACCGGCTATCCGCGTGGCTTAAAAGGGGAAGAAATCCCACTGGCGGCACGTATTTTTTCGGTAGCAGATGTTTATGATGCGCTTACGTCAGACCGCCCTTATCGCAAAGCCTGGCCAAGGGACAGGGCTACAGCTTATATTCAGGAGCAAGCCGGGGTTTATTTTGACCCGGCTGTTATTGAAGTTTTTAATATCGTAATCAGCGACTGATTTATTCTTCGGTCACAAACCGATAGCCAATTCCCGGTTCTGTCATCAGCATTTTGGGCTGCTCGGGGTCGTCTTCCAGCTTTTTGCGCAACTGGCGCATATAAACCCGCAGGTATTCAATCTTGTCGGCTTCTGCCGGATCCCAGACATTCGACAAAATCATCTGGTGAGTCAGCACGCGCCCAACATGGCTGGCAAGGTATGCCAGCAATTTGAATTCAGTGGCGGTGAGCGAAATTTCAGTTTTATCTTTGCGGACGATAAATCCCGCCAGATCAATTTCAATTTTGCCGGTGCGGATCATCGTGTTCTTTTCTCCACCCGTAACCTGACTCTTGTGGCGTAGGGCCACCCTGACCCGTGCCAGTAACTCCTCAATCCCAAAGGGTTTGGTCAGGTAATCGTCGGCACCTGCATCCAGTACGGCAACTTTATCCTTTTCACTATCCCGCACCGACAGGATGATAATTGGTGCTGTGCTCCACTCGCGTAATTGCTTGCAAACTTAAATCCCGTCCAGGTCGGGCAAAGACATATCGAGGATGATTAAATCGGGCCGGGTGGTGGCAGCCAGCGTTAACCCCTCCTCGCCACGTGTTGCGGCGATGACGTGGAATTGCTTGGCTGTTAGAATTGTTTTCAGGGCGCGCAAAATTTGCGGTTCATCGTCAATCACAAGGATGCGGGTTGGGTTGGTCATCGGCTATGCCAGCGGCAGGGTGAAATAAAATGCAAGTCCATTCGGAATATTCTCCGCCCAGATTGTACTACCATGTGCCTCAATAATCCCCTTGCAAATTGAAAGTCCCAGCCCCGAGCCGGTCACGCGCTCAGATGGGTTGATGCGATAGAACTTGTCGAACATTTTCTCCAGATCGGTTTCAGGGACGGGCGTGCTTTTGTTGGTCAGGCGCACCTGCAAATTGTGACGATCTTTTTGGCTGGCAGAAATCTGGATGTTGGAGCCGGGCGGAGAATATTTCATGCTATTGGTCAGCAGGTTGGTGAAGACTTGTTCCATTTGCACGAAATCGACATTTACCAGCGGCAGGTCGTCAGGCACATGCACATCGAGCACATGCGCCTGAAGTTGTTTACGCATTCTTCCGCGTACTGCCCCGATAATTTCGCTTAGCTGATTGGGTTTTTTCTGTGGCTGGAGCGCACCCGCTTCGATGCGCGACATATCGAGCAGGTTCCCCACCAGGATGTTAAGATGGTCTATCTCTTCTTCAACGGTGGTTAGTAATTCGGTACGCGCTTCAGCTTCCCATTCCACTTCACCTGAGCGCAGGCTGCTGACCGAAGCCTTGATCGCGGCCAGGGGTGAGCGCAGTTCATGCGAAACGGATGAGAGCAGGGAAGATTTCAATCGGTCGCTCTCCTCGATCACCCTGGCTTTGCTGGCAGCGTCTGCGAGCCGTAAACGCTCAATAGCCAGCGCACTCTGGCTGGCAAAGATTTTTAACAGTCGTTGTTCTACTTCCCGGATTGGTTTACCATCTCGCCAGACACGGATTTCCCCCAGCAGTCCGCGTGCGCTCTGTAATGGTTCCACGGTTGGTTTGACATTTGCGTTGGCAGTTTGGGAATGCTCCATCGAAAGGAGAATCGGCTGCGGGGTGGCCTCGAGCAAAATCTCGATCCGCTCTGGTTGCAAGGTTTGCTCCACCTTTTCCAGCAGGATATGCGCGATGCTTTGCTCATTCTGGCTCATCGCCAGCAACGCGCTGAACTCATAGAGCCGCAGTGCTTCAAATTCGCGGTCTGTTGCCGCTGCCAGGTTGTGTTTGATCATGCCTACCAATTGGCTGATGACGATGGTCACTCCTAGAAAGGCTGTTAGAACCACCAGGTCTTCAGATGTATGGACCATCAATGATCCAACCGGCTGGATGAAGTAATAGTTGAGTGCGAGAAAGCAGATAAAAGCCGCCAGAATGCCAGGAAACAGCCCCCAGAGTGTGGCACTCAAGCCAACCGGCAGTAAAAAGATCAGGGCAATCGTTGTCTCGTTGATCGGTACGAAGCGATTAATCCCCAATAAGATTGCGCAGGTGGCAAACGAAAACCCCAGCGTTAATAGATAAACTGCCGGGGCTGGTAAATTTGAAATTTGTCTGGCGCGTTGCGGGATGGGCATCATTGGCAGCCTATGCCTTTGTGCTGTCAATCCGCCTGAGCATTTCCAGGTCTTCAGGGGTATCCAGGTCAAGCATCATGTGTTCGTTGCGCACTATTTGCAAGTCTGCGCCTTTTTGCTGTGCCGCAGCGCAATGCCGTTGAAAAGAGCCCGGGCCGAAATCACAAGTAATCAGGCCGCCGGGTGAAACCAGCATGGCATTGGTGCCATTGTCGTGCCGGTCAGGCGCAATAACGACACAGGGTGGTTTCCCAACAAACTCAAAGAAGGAAGACAAATCTTCTTTTGTAATGAGTGGCAAATCGGCGGGCAACACCAGTACGCCGCGTGATGCATATTGTCGCGCCAGCAGGCTTGCGCGCGCCAGCGCACTATTCAAACCGGGTGCGCCATCTTCATGGATCGTGCGCGCGCTGAATTGACGGGCGATTGCCAGCGCAGCCGGATCGCGGCTGACCACCAGGGTTTGTGTCACCTCAGGTGTGTTTCGCAGGGTATCGAGTGTTTGCTCTAAAAATCTGCGATTCAACATGGCGCGCTCATCATCGGTGAGCACGCTCGATAATCTCGATTTACCCAATCGTAGCGGTTTGACAGGAACAATGGCCCAAATGCTCATTTAATTATTCTCATAACAAAGTTTAGCACATCTTGCGCCAATTTTTGTCGTTCTTGTGTGGTTTTCATGATTGTATTTGTCACCAGGGGTTGGATACCAAGCTTTTGGATTTCTTTTGCAAAGGGTGTGTCAATGGTGTCCAAAACGAAGCCTGAAACGGACTCCCCGTAGTGTTGTGCCACCGCCAAAGCGGATGGTACCACCCCAAGCTCGGTAAACATTTTGGCCGCCGGGCCTTTGATGGCCTGTCCGCCAACGATGGGGCTGACGGCGACAATTTTGCTGTGCAGGCTTGGCAAAACCGCCAGAATTGGGTCAATGCTGACCCACGGGTTGCTCGGACAAAAAACAATGGCATCGGCCTTGCGGATGGCATCCAACACACCAGGTGCGGGTTGCGCTGTTTTGGCCCCGTCAAAGCGGAAGCCTTTGACCTGCGGCCCACAGCGCTGGTGAACAAAGTATTCTTGAAAGGCCAGCTCACCTTGCTCAACCGTATCGACAATCGTGGCAAGATGGTCATCTGTCATGGGCAGGACGGTTGGCCCAATATCCCAGGCGCGACAAAAATCGTGGGTGATCTGCGAGAGCGTTTGCCCCTCACGCAATCGACGTGTGCGTTCAATGTGCGTTGCCAGGTCGTGGTCGCCCACCCGAAACCAGTCATCCCCTCCCAGCCGGGCGATATTTTCGAGCGTGTTAAATGTTTCGCCGCTGCGGCCCCAGCCTGTTTCAGGGTTGGCCAGTCCGGCCAGGGTGTAGCAAACCGTATCCAGGTCGGGACAAATTTTCAGCCCCCAGTGTTCAAAGTCATCGCCTGTATTGACAATGATGGTCAGGTTTTCGGGCGAAAGACAATGCGCCAGCCCGTCGGCCAGTTTGGCCCCGCCAACCCCACCAGCGAACGCGACAATGGACAACTGTTCGAACTTAAAAGCCATTTTTTCTCCTTGAAAAAATCATGGTCTACCGTCCACCGTCAACTGTCTATTCGTCTTGCTTAGGGGATGAAGCCATGGCGATACCCGAGTGTGGCGATCTGGTTTTCAAGCTGAACTGCCAGGGAAAGGTTGTTGATTTCAATCTCCCAATCAAACGATTGAAACATGAGCATTTCCAGTCCACACCTGATGGCCTGCTGATTTTCGTCTCTAAAAATCAGGGTAACATGCGGTACCCAATTTTGTGGGCCATAAAGAAGATGAGGTTCTTTTGATGTGGGTGTGAGTTGCTTCCAGAGTTTTTGGTGCAAGTGGTTGAGTGCGGGCGTTTTGATAATGGGGATGTAGATGACCGGGCTTGGCCCGCTGAAAATTCCCAAGCCATTCGTGCGGACTTTGAACGATTTTGTTTCTTTGACGATATTTCGGACGATTTCTTCTGTTTGTGGCTCACGATACTCTTCACTGATCTGCCATGAAAAATGCGGATAGGGTGTGGTTAGAACCCCAGCCAGACTGCATTCTTTTTCGAGTTTGTTCCAAATGTCTTTGACCATCCTGTCGTGTGGCGGGGTGAGCAGAGAAATAATGCCATGCATGGGTCACCTGAACATATCTTGATCTTTGGGGCGCAGCAGTTCGCCCAGCGAGCCATCACGCAGCGGATAGGGAAATCCGCGCACGTGGACGACGGGGGTGCCTTCAGCGGCCTGACCCATCATCAGCGACGCAGCGGCGGCCAATTCGTCGGCTGCACCCAAGACGGTTATTTTTAGCGTATAACCACTAAGGTCAGATTGTCCGCGCAGGTCTACAATGCCAGGAAGTCCGCTCAAGCCGATGGTGGTGCCGACCGTGCCAATGCGCCATGCGCGACCATGCGAGTCGATAATCAATACGCCGATTTGCGCATGAGAAGCTTTTTCCAGCGTGGCGCGGATGGTTGCAGCCGATTGGTCGGGGTTTTCGGGCAGCAGCAACGCCCACTCTTCGTCGCCATGCACGTTGGATTGGTCGATACCAGCGTTGGCACAGACAAATCCCAGCCTGTGCTCAACGATCACCGAGCCGGGACGAACGCGCAGGATGGTGTTGCTTTCGCGCAGAATCAGTTCTGCCAGACGCGGGTCTTTGCCGCTTTTGGCTGCCAGTTCCAGCGCAGCAGGGGAGGGGCTGACAGTGGATAGCTGGACAATGCGTCCTTCTGCTTTGCTGATGATTTTTTGCGCCAGTACGATGATGTCGCCGTTTTCGAGCGGCAGCGCAGCCGCTTGCAGCGTAGACAAAATCATCCCGGCGAGGTCGTCGCCGGGTTGGATGAGCGGGATGTTTGGCAGTGCAGTGAGGGTTAAGGGCATATCTTTTATACAGGTCGCAGGAGAACCATCGGAATTTCGCGCGTTGTGCGTTTTTCGTAGCCTTTATAACCCGGCGCTCGTTCGATGAGCTTGTTCCATAATTGTTGGCGAAGTTGCGGGTTGGCTGGCTCTGCCATTGCCGTCAAGTGCTTGTCCAGAATTTGAAGCGCAACCTTTGGCTGGCTTTTCAGGTTATGGAACCAGGCCGGGTGCGTGTTAGCGCCTGCATTGGATGCAGTAATCACGTAACAGCCGTCATGCTCAAAGTATGCCAATGGGGTGGTGCGTGTTTTCCCTGTCTTGCGACCCGTTGTGGTCAGTAGAAGTATGGGGAGTCCTTGCATCGCACCGCCAATTTTGCCATTGGTGCGTTGATATAACCAGGTAAAAATAGAAAGAAATAAGTGGAAAATTTTCACGGGGTTCTCCAGGATGGTTTTGCGAGTAGCCTCAGGGGGAAGGCGTCTCATTGGTTTCCAGTCCCCAAGCGACGACGTGCGCGGGGTGTATGCGGAACATCTCTGCATCAAAAAATGGCATGACATTCTGGCCGCCTGTTTCCAGGATCTCGGCTTCACCTCGAATCTCAAGTCCGCGCACTCGCCAGGGATTGACCGAAGCGATATCGTCTACCACAAAAGCCACGCGTGGATTCTTGCGCACATCGCGAAATTTCTTCCGTTTGGCAAAATCATGGCCGCCAATGTCTATCGTATCATGCTCCGGGTTGTACTGGAACGCAACTGGTACCACATGGGGTTGACCATCCGGGCCAACCGTCGCTATTCGGCCTAAACGCTGGCTTTGCAAGTATTGGATTTGTGCAGGTGTAAAAACGCTCATGGTAAGCTCCTATTCATCAGGATGTTGTTGTGTTTTTGCTGAAAGTATACCTGCGGTTGGCGCTGGAGGATACTGATAAAAAGGCCAGCTTCTCACCTGGACAAATGGGTAGGCGGTTTGCTATGGCAGGCCCTGGTAGCGAAAATCATCAAACCGGCATTGACCACTTCCGGCAGAGAAGAGAGCAACCTTTAGACTGGTAAATCCGCCAAAGACATTGTGGTGCATTCCTGAAACTTCCATTTGCCAGGGGTGCTTATGCCAGTTTTGACCGTCAAGCGAGTAGTGATAGGTAACGATATGATCGATATTGGCAAGTCTGAACTGAACTTTGCCGGACGCCGCCGGAATTCGCATCCAATTATGTTCCATGCCGTAATTGTAGGTTCGAATCTCCCCGTCAGCCAGGCCGATGCCGCAAAACATTCGCTCATTATAAAAGAGCAGCAGGCCACCCTGACAGTTTGCCTTGACTTCAACGGTTACCTCGACCTGGTATCGTCGATCTCCGACAACAAATGTCATGGGGGATGATTTTTCTGGATGCGATTCTTTTCCTGCAAGCCACAAAGACTGATCCTTGTAGACTGCACGATCCATTTCGTTCGGCCCGGGGTTGAAGAAACTCCACTGCAAACCAAACTTGTTTTTCGAGAAGTTGTCAGAGAGTTCAAGCCCGTGCTTGCGCTCAGGTGTGTCGATTGGTTTGGCAATGGTTGTTGAAATATCCATGTCTGTAGCACGGAACCAGTCATCATCCTTCCAGACGATTGGTTCGAGCAGGGTTTGCCTGCCTAATGTCCGAAATCCGTTTTCGTAGCCGTGGTAGACCATCCACCAGCTTTTGTCATCAGGGCCAAGCACAACCGACGCGTGGCCGCGAGACCACCACTTCTCAGCTTCGTTTTTTGTTCGGATGATGGGATTGTCAGGACAGTCTTGCCAGGGGCCATGAATGGATCGTGAGCGCGCCACAATCACCATATGACTGGTGGGCGGCCCGGATGTTCCACCCACCGCAGAAACGAGGTAGAACCAATCTTTGCGTCTAAAAATCTTGGGGCCTTCTGGCGCAAACATTTCCACGACCCAGTCTTCGGGGTACTTCCAGGGCTCGTAAACCTTTTCCAGCTTTCCAATGGTGGACAAGCCATCATCATGCAGCGCGATCCGCCGGATTCCGTTCAGGAACAGGTAGCGTTTGCCATCTTCGCCAACGGCATGTCCAGGGTCGATGCATCCATCCAGTTTCAGGTCGATTGGGTCGCTCCAGGGGCCGGTGATGCTGTCTGCATAAATGACATAAACGGATGTGTATGCTTCAGATACGGCTGGGATGTAAATATAGTATCTTTCCCCATATTTTATCAAGTCGAGCGCCCAAACCGAGCCAATGTTTTTTTTCAGGGCAGTGCAGATCGGTGTCCAATTGACTAGATCACAAGAGTGCCAGATGACAATCCCCGGATAGGCAAGGAAAGACGAGAATGTCATGTAGTAGTTGGAGCCGTCTTTGAGAATGGTAGGGTCTGCATGGTCCCCGCTGATGATCGGGTTTAAAGTCGGATCCATTGCCACAATCTGCCTGCCTTTGTCCCTCCAAACCCGTATTATTCATTCGTTCTCCTGGTATATACGCTATCACACCGATGTTTTTATACCCTATTTTGAAACACCGGTTATTTTAATCCCGGCGTGGGTGGAGCCATACTGTTTGTTGATATAGATCAACAGGCTGGTTAACCCCTCCACAACGGCAGAATTTTCCAGCGGGCCGGCGTCCCAACCCGTTAACCCCGCAGCGTCCACCAGTTTCAAGACTTCGGTGCGGGCGTCTTTACTGGTCCCCGTCACCAGCACATCGCAGTCAATCGGGTTATCGCCCATCAAATGCTCGAAAGAAACACTCTGAAAGGCGTCAACCACTTCCACATCTTCGCCGAGAATTTCATGCGCTTCCTGTGCAGCAGAGCCAGCCGGGGGCATTTGCACTTTGCTGACCTTTGGCGGGACCAACGGAACAGTGACATCGATCAGAATTTTGCCTTTGAGCGCCCCTTTGACGGATTCAAGTGTTGCGCGATGGGCAATGTAGGGGACGGTGAGCACGACAATGTCGGCCTGCTCTGCTGCGGAGAGATTATCCGTCCCGTTGACGGGGGCGTAAGGCGTGTGCGCGGTTGCCAGAAGTGCTTTAAGATCATCTGCTGCTGCAAGCGCCTTTTGGACATCCCGCGACCCGATGGTGATCTTGTATCCGGCCTTGGCCCAGCGGAATGCCAGACCTTTGCCCTCTTTGCCAGTGCCGCCTAAAATAGCGATGCTAATGAGAAGTTCGTTTGTCATAATTTATCCTAGTCCAAACTGCATGGGGTGCGGCATGGGTGTGCCGTTGTAGGCAATCTCAGCCAGTGCTCGGTAGACTTCTTCTTTTACTTCGCTGTCGGTGCCATAGAATTTTTGATAAAACTCTGCCAGCACGCTCTCGGTTGGGGTATAACGTAAATAATTGAGGGCAGCCGCGCGGACTTCAGGGTTTTCGTCTTTGAATGCCGTGAGCAGAATATCGGTGGCGGCTGCGCCGGGTGTGATGCCCTGACCGTGTTTCCCGGCGTACTCAATCAGCCATGCGGTGTCAGATGGCGCTTTCAAGCGTTGTTGAACATGCCCATCGGGTTTCGCACGCCTTTCAACGATCTCCACCGCAGCGCTACGCACCGCCCATTGCTCATCTGCAACCTGTGTTTTTTCAAGCAGCTCAATGCTCCAGGGTTCATTGATACGTGCCAGTCCATAAACGGCAGCGCGGCGCAAGAGAATATCTTGATTGGTGACACCCTCGCGCAGGGCGTCATGGCCTTCCTCAGGGTGGTTTGCCAGCGCTTCTGCCGCTGCGATGCGCAATGGTTCGTCGCCGCGCAGCAGCGCCGTCGCAACGGCCTCCAGCGCGGCGGGGGTTGCAATTTGTACGAGCGCGAGACAGGCTGCATCACGCACCGGCCCCGTCGATTGGTTGAGAATGGCTGACAACGCTTCCACTGCTTTTCCATCTGCCAGCACGCCTGCGCCAATTGCGCCCAAACGTCGCAACTCGCTGGATGGAGCCATCATCAATTGTCGGAAGAGCGAAGCCGTGCTCGGGTCGCCGCTGACGGTAAAGGCAGCAATGACCTGGCCGCGCAGGCCCATGGGCAGGTCTTCGTTTTGTAGAAGTTCGACCAGTTTTGACATCAAAGGCACGCGCCATGAAGCGTTGCGCGGCGCTTCGCGCAACAGACGGGCTGCTGTCAGGCTGGGCCGCTGCAAAATGGGATCATCCATGGTCAGTAGGCCATTTACCAACGCACTGGCATCGTTAAAGGCGGCGATGTAGCGCATCGCCATTACCTGTCCGCTCCAGGCAGGCTGGCGTAGTAGTGTCTCGGCATCGTTGGCATGGTTCAGGCCCTTCCCGGCCAGATAGCCCATGAAAATCGGGTGAGTAAAGCGCAGGTGGTTGCCTGTATGCGCAGAGAGTATTCCACTATTTGTCAGTTGGCCGATTAAACCGGTGCGAGGGGCCGCAACTGGTTGAGCGCTGCCCTTTTTGGATGTTTTCTTGCCATCTTTGGCGAGTTCCGGGGCTTCCTGCCCGAGTGCGCCATCCGTTTCAAGCAGCGCTGCTGCGCTGGCGGCGGCTTCCGCAGGGGTGGGTTCTGCCGGTTCGAAGGATTTGATCCATTCTTTGGCGTTTTTGTTCTCAAAGATGGATACACCTTTCAGGCTCGCTTGCGCCCCAATGATGAGCAGCGCTTCGAGTGGGGCATTTACCGGTAGCAAACGGCGCAAATGTGCATCAATCACATCGGTCGGGCGTGGGCCACGCGCATCCCCGGCATATGCCCCCCAGATCTTTAACGTAAGTTCCAGGGGAGTCAGGCCAAAATTGTCACTGGACATCCAGCGATTTAGCAAAATTGCATCCACATAGGCTGTATTTTTCGCCCAGGGTTCAGTCGCCACGTGCCTTTGCCATAATGTTGACCAGTGTTCCACAAAGTGTTTTTGTTGTGCAGCATTCCAGGGCATGATCGCCAAAGGCTCAAAACTCAAGTTGGCAAGGCCGTTGGCATATTCCTGGCCGGCAGTGGTAATGATCTGTATTTTGGGATAGGCTTTTAATAACGGGCGCAAATAAGCGGCGACTTCCTGGATGGCTGCCTGGGGCAGCTCATCGACGCCATCGAGCAAAAACAAGGCGCGTCCGCTTTGGAAAGCATAATCGATAAAATCGGGCATGCGTCTGGCGTCAAAAACCGGGCTGTGCTCCACCATCAGGTTGATGATGGGTGTTAATAAGTCTTTGGGCGTTTGCACGCTGGCAAGCGGCAAACCAAGGTCTGCCACATGCACAAGGATTGGAATGTTCCCATGCAGGCTTTCCACTTCGGGCGCCTGGTTGACAATCTGCGAAGCCAGACGAGCCAGTGCGACGGTTTTTCCGGCGCCGGGCTGTCCTACTGAAATCAAGTTCATCCCGCCTGAAAGTGCCTGCGGAATGGTCAGGGTTGGCGCGCGATAGACAGAAGCAATTTCGGGCCAGGTCGGCATGTAAGGAAGGCCTTCTTCGACCGTGTCCAATCGAAGCAGCGGGCTGCCCGGTTGCGCGAATGGTGGTGGGGCAAGCAAGTTCACTGGCTGTGCGATTTCATCCAATGAGAATAAAGACGCTGCCAGGTGCAGGGACTGGGTTTGTTTGTAGACCATTTTGCGATATACGCCTTCAACACCGGCGCTGGCCTGCAACTGGCGTTCTTTATTCGCTTCGATGACGCTGGCAAAAATCTGTTTGATTAATGGGCGCGACAGGGCAATCACCCACCATACCACGGTGGCAGCGGTAGCGCCGATCCAGAAAGAGATCATGTCAATGGATGGGAGACGCATGTTTTTATCCTTTTAGCAGATTAGTGGGAATAAAGGATTCTGCCGCACATTGGGCAATGGACAAGCTGGCTGGACGTGCGCACAGACTGGGCGTGCCCCGGTGTCATCGAAGCACCACAGACATCGCATGAGTTATCGCTGACCGTTGCTACGGCAATTCCGCTGCGTTTTTCGCGCAAGGATTCATATAAGGTCAGTGAAGGGGCGTCCACGCCTGAAACAGCAGCCGTTCGCCGGGAGCGCACGGTTTCGCGTTCCTTGTGCAGGGTTTCCTGCTCGGTCTGTAAAGTTGCATTCTGGCTGATGGTTTTTCCCTGGACAGCGTTGTGCTCGCTCTGGGCTGTTTGCAACGCTTC
This sequence comes from uncultured Chloroflexia bacterium, assembly GCA_963757465.1. GTDB lineage: Bacteria > Chloroflexota > Anaerolineae > Anaerolineales > Villigracilaceae > UBA5195. Next base: position 46,814 of record CAVWRY010000001.1, read on the forward strand.
GCGGGCGCTCTCGGCTTTTAGCATCACGTCCAACTGAATATCTTCCAGTTCCTGCATTCGCCGCTTGAGCGAGGCTACGTCTTTTTCCAGGTCTTTCAGTTCCTTTGGGTTTTTGATGCTCCCACCATATAAACTGGCTTCAGCCTGGTCGAGTTTAATGCGTTGTGCCTGCGCATCGATTTCGGCTTGCTTCAGTGCGCGTTCAATCGTATGCAGATCGGCCTGGGTCTGCTCAATCCTTTCGCGGGCCGCTTTGACTTCAGCGCTTTCTGACAGCGCTGAATGGATTGTTTGCAGACGGGATTGAATCTGGTCGAGGCGACTATCAATTTGTTGAATGCGGTAAAGTGTTAGCGCGTTGCTCATAGAGAAATTATACACGTTCAGGTGGCTGAACGTGTAATCCATCCTTTCTAGTTTTGATAAATTGCTCGTGCCAGTGATAAAAAAATCTCCCTCGTTCGAGGGAGATTTTGGTTATTGCGATGGCAGGTTGAAATAGTTGTAAACGATCTGCGAAATTTGGGCATACATATTGGAGACGGGCTGAAATACCGCTTGGATGGGGTGGTAGGCGTAAATCACCAATACGTAGTTGCCACCGGGGCTGTAGACAATCGCTGCATCGCTGAAGTTTTTGATGACGCCATCCGTACTGATCCAGCCATGCTTGTGGGCAATTTGTGTCCCATCAGGGACGCCCGCCTCAATCAGCGAGCCAATCTTGTCTCGTTTGAGATAGCCGATAATGTCCTGACAAATTTTTTGGCTTATTTTTCCTGGGAAAGCAGCAATCAGCGCGCCGCCGCCATGCTCGGAGCATTCATATAAATCTGCAAGTAGTGCGCCAATGTCGGATGTGGTGGTCTGATTGTAGGTATCCGGGTCGGTCTGGACATCGGTGCGGGCGTTGGCCGGGGTGTTGAAGATCTGCAGTTGTGGACAGGGGTCTTGGGGGCTGCAAAAAAAGCCCGCCAAAAAGGTGTTGTCCAACCCGAGCGCTTTCATGTCGGCGGAGACAATTAACGGACCCTTGACTGGGTCAATCTTACGCATCAAGGCATCTGACGCCGGGTTTTCTGACTTGGTGATCATTTCGGTAATCAGGTCCTGGGTGTCTTTGTCCAGGTCTGGGCCCAGGTTTTTATAGACCGAGAGCATGATCGGGATTTTGATGGTGCTTGAAGCGGTAAAGGCAATGTCAGGCTCGACAGATACATCCGCGTTCTTGTCGTAGCCAAAGTGCAATTCCTCACCTGTTTGCAAATCCTGCAGATAAAAGCCGACCACACCGTCGAAAGGCGTGCCATCAATCACCTGATTTTTGATGAGCACTTCCAGGCTTTTAAGCGATGGATGTCCCGCGACGGTATTGCGGAACGTGAGCGAAACGGTGCGGTTGCTGGCTGATTTAAGCGCATCTTCAATGAGCAGTACAGCCCGGTCAATATCCAATTCCTGCCCGGCCTGGCCCGGCGTAAAAACAACCTGTCCTGCAATCGGTTGCGGCGCAATGGCAGGCTGATTGTAGCGTGGGGCAATTTCGTCTTTCAGGTAGAGTTTGAGACGATCTTCTGACACCGTTGCAATTAAAGGAATATCGGTGGTGGCGGTTTGACGGTTCCACAGGTAATCCCAAAAACTGACCCAAAACGAGCCGCCCGTGCGTTGCAAATCGGCGGCGGCCAGCATTGATTCGGTGTCAATCTGGAAGCCTGCCAACGCCGGTTCCATGTGGATAGCGGAGCCGCCCACTTGAATTTCAACTGGCGTATTGTTGTATACCTGTAAGAGACGTTGCACCGCTTCTCCCGGATCCGCACCGCCAACAGGAACACCGGCAATCATCATGCCAGCCGGGTAGTTGCCGCGCAAACGGCTGAAGGTGACCAGTTCCACCATGGTGATGATGATGGCCGCTGCGACAAAAATGAGCGAGACCCAGCGCAAAACAAATGAAGTATCGCGAATAATCCTCACGCTATTTCCTCCGTTGCCTGTTTTTCAATTGCCTGTTTTTCAATGCCTAAAACTGAAGCCGAAAGCATCACGTAGCTGATCCAGACCATGTCTGCCATGAACAAATGAATGATTTGGATGGCAGAGGGCGCAAGCAGCAAATAATTCAGTACGCCTATGCTCAACTGCGTGATGACCAGCCCGCCCAGTAGCAGACTTAGCTTGCGACTGGTGCCACTCAGTTTGCCACGAATGTAGCCAACCAGCGAGAGCGTATACGCGCCCACCAGGACGGCAATAATGGGGTGGAAGACGCGCAACTGGACAAGGAAGTTCGCATTCGGGGCATTATCTTGCGTCAGCCCGTCTGCCAGCGATTTGGCAGGGAAGAGCGTATCGCCCAGTGCGGTGATTGCGCCGCTCATGCCAATCACACATACGCCGACCAGCCCAATTCCCAGCAAAATGGGAAAGGAGTCTTTATTTTGAAAGGTAATTGCCTTGCCACCCGAAGCCCACCAGGCCGTTAGCGTGAGAAAAGCGAGCAGGATGAAGGTGTTGAATAGGTGCAGGGCGGTGACGACGGCGCGAAGGACCGAAGAATCGTTCCCAACCAGACCGAACAAGACCAACCCGGCGCCCAGCCCTGCTTCGAGCAAAATGAACACCGCCGAACCGGTGACCCCCACCCGTATTGGATTCCCTTTGCCGTAGCTGCGCCAGCCCCAAATCAGCAGCGCCAATACCAGCAGCAGGTCGATTCCGCTCAGGGTTCGATGCGTGAACTCGATAATCCGCGCAATGTTCTCGGGGGTTGGGATGATCTCACCGTTGCAGTTGGGCCAATGGTTGCCGCATCCGGCCCCAGAGCCCGAAACACGCACAAAAGCTCCCCATAAAATATTAAGGACACTCCAGCCTACCACCCCCCATGCAAATTTCGCAAAACGGTTCATTTTTCACCTGATCTTGGTTCGTCGCCCTGACCTTTCAGGGCACGCGCAAAAGTATAACATATTGATGTGTAGCTAATTCCCTGGGGAATCGTAGCGTTTTAGCCCAAGGTAGAAAACGCTGCGGGCCACAAAAACGCACCAGAGTGCAATCACGGGCACCAACCAGGCCCATCCGCCCCATGGCTGCTTGTCAAAGAGATAGACAGCTGGGATATAGGAAATGAAGGCGTAAGGCAGCACCACCGTGATGAAGAACTGAATCGGCTGTGTATATAGTGTCGTCGGGTATTTGGCAAAATCGGCCATTTGATAGACCATCAGCGGGAAAGCGTTGTAAAACGAAGTCAGCCAGAAGGCCGAGCAGTTTGCCGCAAACGAAATCGCGGCGCGGATGGCGGCGGCGCTGACCAGAAATACCGGCATGAACAGGATTTTGTCGACCGTCCAGGTGATATGGGTTTGGTTAAGGGCAACGATAAACAATATAACGCCTGTGGCCATGTTGCCAATGCCGTGTGCGCCCATATCAAAGGTGAAAATTTGCAGAATGGGCGAGGCCGGGCGCAGCAAAATGCGGTCAATGTCCCCCATGTTAATCAGGCGCATCATCCGCCACATGCCTTCAAAGGCAAACGAGACAACGCCCTCAGTGAAAAAGATGGTGGAGAGCATCAGGACAATTTCCCACATCGTCCAGCCTTGAATGGGTGGAATTTTCGAAAAGAGTACGCTCAGAAACAGCAGCCCGAGCAGTTGCAGCACCGAGCCTGAAAACAACATCAGCGCGAAATCAGCTTTGTATTCGAGCTTGATCTTGATGTTCTGCGCGGTAAAACGTGTAAACAGAAAAAGAATGCGGCCCATCCTCAGCCTCCTTGAATGGTGACTTTGCGCATGGCGAAATACCAGATCAATTTTGCCAGATACCAGAGCGCTACAACCCAGAAAATATCGAGGGCAAAGGAGATGAAGATTTGATCTTGCGGCATCTGCTCGATGAAAATAGTCCCGGGGATGAAGACGATGCCGCGAAATGGCAGGACGTTCGCAATTCCCTGAAGCCATCCGGGGAAAAAAGTCAGAGGAATGACTGCCCCTGAGAAAAAGTCCGTTACCCCTTTGCAAATCCAGGAAACGCCCATACCGCCTGTTGTCCAAAAGGTTAAAAGCCCAAAGATGTAGATGATCAGGAACTTAATCACAAAAGAGAAGACCATTGCCACCAGAAAATAGAGCCAAGTCAACGGGTTGGACGGCGGCGTAGAGAAACCAATCAGCATCGCAAAGACCAGGCCAACTGCCACCACCAGCGCGCCTTCGGCCAGTCCATTGCCGATGGTAATTGCAAAATTGGCATTCTGATAATCAACGGGTCGCACCAGTTCCACCGCGATGTTGCCCGACCAGATGGCACGTGCTGTGCGATTCTCGGAAGAGCCTGAAATAATTGCAGACGTAAAGAGCGATATTAACAAGTATCCCTGCATATCACTCCAGCCCATATCGCCGATGACGGTGCCAGCTGAATAAACGGCTTTCCACAGGAAGAAAATGGCGATGTAGGTGACGAACTGTGAAAGGATGTTGACGAAATAGGAAGCGCGATAGGCCGTATTTTCCAAAATGGCGCACTGAATATGCCGAATATATTTTTTCAGAATGGGCCGATAGGTATTCATTGTTTTTTGCCTTCGTCTGACAGTTCAAGATGGCCTTCGTAGACGTTCTTGACCACCTGCTCAATATCCGGCTCGTCGAGTTGGAAATCGGCGACATCGACGGTTTTCATCATGATTTCAAGTACGTTTTTCGCCGTGTATTTGAAGCGGTCAAACATGATGGTGATTTCACGATCACTTGTGAGCGCAGCTCGGATGCCCGCGGGCAGCGCTTTGACGGTGGCGGTCTCATCAATTTTGGTGCTGGCACTGATGCGGATGCTGCGTTCCTTGACATATTTATCAAGCAGGCCCTGAATGCTGCCATCATAAATGATGCGACCCATGTCAATAATAATGAAGCGGCGGCAGACATCTTCAATATCGCCCAGATCGTGCGAGGTGAGCATGATCGTCACACCGCGCTCGCGGTTGACTTGCTTGAGAAATTCGCGGATGCGCTCTTTGACAGCCACGTCCAGGCCGATGGTGGGTTCGTCGAGGAAGGCGATGGCCGGGTTATGCATCAGCGCTACTGCCAGGTCGGCGCGCATGCGTTGTCCCAGTGAAAGCCGCCGCGCCGATTGGTTGAGAAATTCTTTCAGGCCGAGCATCTCGGTGAAGTAAGCCAGGTTGTCTTGGTAAACCTTCTCGGGTACTTCGTAAATATCCCGCAGCAGCGCAAAAGACTCGATCACTGGAATATCCCACCAGAGTTGGGTACGTTGTCCAAAGACGACGCCGATATTTTTGCTGCTGCGCATCCGCTCTTTGTAGGGATGCAGTCCATTGATGCGGATTTCGCCGCCCGATGGGAGCAGAATCCCCGTCAGCATTTTGATCGTCGTCGATTTTCCTGCCCCGTTGGGGCCAACATACGCCACCGATTCGCCAGCCTCGATGGACAGGTTGACATCACTGACTGCAACAATACTCTTGTGCTCCGGCTTGAAGAGATGCTTAATGGCGCCGCGCACGCCCGCTTCTTTCAGCGGGCTTTGATAAGCTTTGCTCAGTCCTTTTGTTTCGATGATGTTCAAGGGAATCCCTCCAGCAAATGGGAATAATGTACAAGTTTTTGCGTAATGGCAAATCATACCATAGGAGTTTTGCCCTGTTTGTGCAGATGTATCGATGTAACACTTAAGGGATCTTTACGTTTATATAAGCAAGGAGACATGATTATCATGAACATTTTACTTTGGCTCATCAGTGGGATTATTGCAGGGTGGTTGACAGGCGTCGTTATGAAGGGCGGGGGCTATGGCTTGGTTGGTGACCTGGTGGTCGGTCTGATTGGTGGCCTGATTGGTGGCTTCCTGGCTGGTATGGTGGGTCTGGAACCCTCCAGTTGGATCGGACAAATCCTGGTTGCCGTGCTGGGTGGTGTTGTGCTGGTAGCAATTTTGCGGATGATTTCACCGCGTACTGCTGCTGTGTAACACGATTTCATCAATTAACCATTGACAAACATCCGATAAGCCAGAAGGCGCATCGGATGTTTGTCTTATTTGCTCGTCACTCCGTCCAGACCCATTCACCTAAACTGGACACAATCTGGTAAAATAAGAACCGCTAGCCGGACTCTGCAATCAATCAAAGAGAAAACCTCGGCCTCCCCGGCGGGGGTTTTTGTGTGTATAGGTAATGGACAGTAGATGGTGGACGGTGGACCATATATTGCTCATTGCTGATCGTCGACTGTCTACTGTCCACCGTCCAATTCAAAAAGAGTGAAGAATGCTAACTGAACGAAAAAACATCCGCAATATCGCTATCATTGCTCACGTAGATCACGGCAAAACCACACTGGTCGATCATCTGCTGCGCCAGTCGCACACCTTCCGCGAGAATCAGCAGGTGACAGACCGCGTAATGGACTCAAACGATCTTGAACGTGAGCGCGGTATTACCATTTTGGCAAAAAATACCGCCATCACCATCCCTGACCCTGTGACGGGTGAAGTGGTCAAGATTAATATCGTTGATACGCCCGGCCACGCCGATTTTGGCGGCGAGGTCGAGCGTGTTATGAACATGGTCGACGGTGTGCTGCTCTTGGTCGATGCCGCCGAAGGTCCGATGCCGCAGACGCGTTTCGTTCTTAAGAAGGCCCTCGAGCGCGGACACAAGGCCATCGTTGTGGTCAACAAGATTGACCGCAAGGATGCCGAACCAGCACGTGTGTTGAACGATACTTTTGACCTGTTCATTGAACTGGGTGCGTCAGACGAACAGACTGACTTCCCGGTGGTGTATGCGCAGGCAACCGCCGGTCGCGCTGGCATGACGACAGATCTGGATTCCGATTTGAATGCGCTGTTTCAGACCATTCTGCGTCATATCCCCGCCCCGAAAGTGGACCCGGATGCGCCGCTTCAAATGCTGGTGACGACCCTTGGTTACGATGATTACCGCGGCGTGACCGCCGTTGGACGTATTTTCGCCGGGACGATTAAAGCCGGTCAAAAACTGGCACGCATGACCGTTACCGGGGAAATCCTGCCGGAGACTGCGCGCTACCTGTATGTCCATCACGGGTTGGGCAAGGTCGAAGTTCCCGAAGCCGCCGCCGGGGAGATTATCGCTCTCGCCGGGTTGGAAGGGATCGCCATTGGCGAAACGCTCGGAGACCCGTCCAATCCCATTGCGCTCCCCACCATCAAAGTGGAAGAACCGACGGTGCGTATGACCTTCGGCGTCAATACTTCGCCTTTCACAGGCCGCGAAGGCAAATGGAGCACCTCGCGCAAGCTGCGCGAACGTCTATTCGACGAGTTGCGCACGAACGTTTCACTGCGTGTCGAAGAAACTGAATCGGCTGAGAATTTCATGGTCTCTGGGCGTGGTGAGTTGCATCTGGCGGTTTTGATCGAAACGATGCGCCGTGAAGGCTACGAGTTCCAGGTTTCGCGCCCGGAAGTCATTTTCCACAAGGCGGACGATGGTTCCTTGCTGGAGCCGTTTGAAGAAGTCCATATCGAAACCAGCGCTGATACGGTTGGCGTGGTGGTCGAAATGCTCGGCACCCGCCGCGGACAGATGAGCAACATGGAAGACACCGGCGACGGACATGTACGTTTGATTTACATCGTGCCAACACGCGGCCTGCTCGGTTTTCGTTATCAGTTCCTGACAGCGACGCGCGGTAATGGCATCATGCACGCGCTCTTCCACGGCTACAATGAGCTGGCCGGGCCGATGGCGCAGCGCTCCACCGGTTCGCTGGTGGCGATGGAAGCGGGTGATACCACCGCTTATGCCATGAAGAATGTTGAAGATCGTGGCATGATGTTTGTCAACCCCGGTGTATCTGTCTATGAAGGCATGGTCATCGGCGAAAACAGTCGTGGCGGCGATTTGGCGATCAACGTCTGCAAGAAAAAGCATCTGACCAATATGCGCTCATCCCGCGGCGACATGGAAATCCGTCTGATGCCCCCGCGTCAGATGTCGCTTGATGAAGCGATTGAATATCTCTCAGAAGACGAGTTGCTTGAAATCACGCCACTCAACTACCGCATCCGCAAGCGCATTTTGAATACGGATGAGCGTGGCAAGCAGACCAAAAAAGCAAAAGAAGTACTCGAAGCGTAATCAAAACGGGCGACCCAACAGGGTCGCCCGTTTTTTTATCGGCACTTGCTGCCGCTTATTTGAATTTATAGCGCAGGATGAAATAAAGCGCTGCACCCAATAGCAATACAATCGCTGCCAGACAGACCATCCCAAACCCCAGTAGCGGAGCATTTTCAGGCGGTGGGGCGGCTGCCGCTGCCGGAACGGTCGCGGTGGTAGTCGCCGTCATGCGTGGGTCAGGAGTTGAACTGGCTGGCAGGGTTGCCGTTGCGGGGAGCGAAGTTTCCGTTGCGGTGGGGGGAGGGGTGATTTGCAAGACTAATTTTTGCCCGGGTTGGATAATCGATGTGTCCGATAGTCCGTTCCAAACCATCAACTGGTTAACGGTGATGCCATAGTATTGGGCAATGCCAAAGAGCGTTTCGCCGTCCAGCACAACGTGATAATAGTTCCCATCACTGTCGGGCGTCAACATCTCGATTGGTTTTAAGGTGGGCGTGGGCGTGAAATTGGATGCGTGGACAATCAGTTCCTGGTTAATACGCAGCGGCCAATCGGCCTGGATGCCGTTTAGCGTCAAGAGCGTTTGGACTTTTACCCCGTACGCCTCAGCAATGGTGCTCAGGGTTTGATAAGGCTGCACGACATGGACAATCTTCCCCTCTGCATTTGGCTTGCTCAGTTGGATGGCCCCGGCTTGGGTGGGGGTGGCATACCCGGCAGTGTTTTTATCGGGGATGAACAGTTTCTGACCCGTTTTTAGGGTGGACTTATCCGCAAGGTTATTCCATTTTTTGAGATTGTCGATGGTGATTTTATAGGCAATCGCAATCGACCAAAACGATTGACCCGTCTGCACTGTATGGAAAATTTTGCCGTCCGCCTCAGGTGTGGCGATTTTGACGGGCATGATCAGTTGGGAGCCCCGATATGCAACCACCGTCGCGCCAGAAGCAGGCGGAGCGGCTGGCCCATTGCTGCCACTACTGGTGTAGTCGCCGCATGACTTCCCGGCGGGGTAGGCTGCCTGCAAAATATAATAGGTCATGCCATTGGATGCTGTCGCTGTCGCCGCGCCGATATTGCAATACGCGGCAGTCACGGCGGGTAGCATGTGCGCATCATCCGACCAGATGGACATAATATCATCGAGCGATTGGTTGAGGCCCACCGCAAAATTTTCAGTCGCCCAGACCTTTCCGCCGCCGCCATAGCCTGCAGCAGCCATGCGTCCCGAAACATCCCCAATGTGCCATGACATCAGGTTGTCTGCCATGGTTTGGGCGGTTGCTGATGCGACCGCATCCACGATAGGGTCTTCCACCAGTTCAGGCAAGCCATTCGACACGCGCAGGGAATTCATGGCGGCGATTAAATCATAGGCTGTGACGGTAGGTTTGCTATCCTTTACACTGGCGGCGTGGACACTGGTGGTGTCAGCAAAAAACTGATGAATAGCAAAAGCAAGAAATAACGTTTAAGGGACATCGTTGGTTTCATGTGCTCATTATAATATATTGCATGGGTCAAGTTCAGTCTGGGTGATGCAATCGTATGCTGTGAAACGTTTAGTATAGGTTCACTATAGGATGAGTATAGCTACAGTTTAGCTACAGTATAGGATGAAAACCAAATGTTTCACGAAAAAGGTAAAACATCATTCCGCATCAACCAACAGCGTTGTTCGGTTTTTTTGTTCTTGCTGTATACTTTAAGTCATCGGTATGAGTGTTTCACTCTTATGATGTTTCACTTTATTAAGGAAGGTTTATTATGCTTGGACACAAAGTATCGGACTTAACGATAGATGAGCTGCGTGCGATTATTCGCGAAACGGTTCAGCAAACTGTTGCTGAAATGCTGGCCGACCCGGATGAAGGTTTGGCATTGCGTAGCGGCGTTCAAAAATCTTTAAAACATTCAATACAATCTGTCAAAGAAGGCGCTACAACCTACGCCGCCGATGATGTGGCGAAAAAGCTTGGGTTGGAGTGGTGAATGTATCAGATCAGGTTTACACAAAAAGGGTTGGAGCAGATGGGGCAATTGAACAAGCCTGTTGCCCAGCAAGTCCTTAAAAAGCTGCGTTGGATGGCAGAAAATTTTGAGCAATCTACGCATATTCCTTTGGTTGGAAATCTAAAAGGGGTTTTTAAATTTAAGAGTGGGAGATTATAGAGCGCTTTATACATTTGACGAGGAAAACCAGATTATCATGATTCACTTCGTGCAGCACCGGAGTGAAGTTTATAAAGATAAATAAAGGAGATTTCATCATGTTCCGATGTATCAAAGTGCCACCCACGCATTACGTCCAAATGCCCAATCACACGGCAGTATAATCAAGTATATGGACGCTTATGGAATATAAACTGGAAGACGAATTAGGTAAACTTTTCGCTAAGTTGATGGAAGAAAATTTTCCTCAACATGTATTGTTGCTTCTTTTGGTTACAGAAAAAGTCAAAGGTTATGGTATCAAATTAACGAGAACCCAGAGACAAATATTGACTTTGCATTTTCAAACGAGTGGGATTGAAGGCCTTGATAGCTTGAAAGTTGAACTTAATAACCGACAAAAGGCACAACTTAAAAAATTGGGGCATAAAGATAGCAATGTCGTTTTGAGCATTGATGATATTGACCTCGATCATTTACGATCTAAAATAGATAATATGTTTTCCACTGTGAGTGAAAGCGCTTTAGATTATTTTTCGAAGAAACTTTTAAAATTATGGAAGGCTCAATCAAAGCCTATGCTACGAATACAAAAAAATAATCGTCAAATCTTCAACGATTATGTCAATAAAAATTGGGGTAAACCGTTAGATTTGCTAGAAGCATTAATCAGTGTTTCTTTAGAGGCGGGTCAGGATTTTCATGAAAAATTTGGACCTATTGCTGCTCAAGAAAATAATATTGTCTTTGATGTATTAACCAGACTTCATGCTCGTGGTTGCCAAGTTAGCTCAGAAATCTTAATTTTATTGCGAAATGGGTTAGCGGATGGCGCACATGCACGATGGAGAACGCTTCATGAAATTTGTGTGGAAGCACAGTTTATTGCATTGTACGGTAATGATGTAGCTCTTAAAGTATACGAAACATTGGGTGATTGCTGAGTATGAACGGGCAAAAACATACCGAAAGCACAGCTCAGAAATAAATTACCAGCCACTTTCATCTGAAGAATTTGATTTTATAAAAAGCCAGCGTGATGAAGCGATAAATCTTTTCGGTAGCAATTTTGGTGAGGATAATGGCTGGGCTCATCAGGCACTTGGCAAAAAAGATAAAGAGAAAGTTCGTTTTTGGGAAATTGAAGAAAAAGCGGGTTTAAAACACATCAGACCTTTCTACAAATTGGCTAATGTAAATGTTCATTCTGGTTCAATTGGCACAGTATTTAGACTTGGTTCACCACCTAACAAAGATTTACTGGTTGCTGGATCGAGTATCTACGGATTGGCTGAGCCTGGTCAAAATACTGCTTATTCAATCAATCTATTAACAAATACATTATTGGCAGTTGATGAGTTAAGTCTTGAAAATGTCGGTTTTATGCTTACTGCTAGGAAGCTTATGGATGAAGTTGTCTGGGCGTTTGATGAAATTGCTGCAAAGAGTAAAGATTTTTAAGTCTACATAATTGGTCAACCAAAACTGATTAAACAAGCCCATATATCATAAAGCGACACAAAGTACCACGAAGGAAACTCCTTTACTCTTCCTTATGTATTCCTTCCTTTACTTCGTGGTTAAAGCTTTTGACCCTTCCATAAGGAGACCTCATCATGTTCCGATACATCAAAGTGCCACCCACGCATTACGTCATCCATTACGCCAATGGCAAGGTGAAGCGCGCTGGGGCGGGACTGGCGTTTTTCTATTTCATCCCGACCACATCGCTGGTAGTGGTGCCAATCGGCAGCGCGGATGTGCCGTTTATCTTCAACGAAATCAGCGCGGATTTTCAGCCACTGACCGTGCAGGGACAACTGGCCTTTCGCGTCAGTGATCCGCTCAAGGTGGCGGCGCTGCTCAATTACACCGTGGACAGGTTGCCGGGGAAGTATGTTTCAGACGACCCGCAGAAACTGCCCCAGCGTCTGGTCAATCTGGTGCAGGTACTCGTCCGGGCTGAGATTCAACGTCTGCCCCTGCGCGAAGCGATCCACGCTTCTGAATTGCTGGCGACTTCGGTGTTTGCGCGGCTGAAAGAGAGCGCTGAATTGCCGGCCCTCGGCGTGGAAGTGTTGTCCTTCACCATTCAGGGCATCAAACCTGTGCCAGAGAGCGCCCGCGCGCTGGAAGCCGAAGCCCGTGAAGAACTGATGCGCCGCGCCGACCAGGCCATCTACGACCGGCGCAACGCTGCCGTGGAGCAGGAGCGCCGCATCAAAGAGAACGAACTCAACACCGAGATTGCCGTGGAAGAGAAGAAGCGCCAGATCCGCGAGACGCAGGTGGAAGCCAACCTGGCCGTTGAAGCCAAGGAACAGCAGGTGCGCGAAGCCAAGATCGAAGGCCAGATCAAGCTCGAAACCGAACGCAAACGCCTCGTCACCGCCCGCACTGAAAACACCCGCGCCGAAGCGGATGCGCAAGCCTACGCCATGGAAGCCTCGCTCAACACCTTGCGCGACCTGAACCCAGACGTGCTGCAAATGCTCTCCATCCAAACTGCCGATCCGCGTTTGATGGTCAGCCAGGCTTTCAAAGAGCTTGCCAAAAACGCCGACAAGATTGGTCATCTCAATATCTCGCCGGAATTGCTCGAGACGTTGTTGAAGAAGGAAAGTTGAAAATCAGATAATTCGATACTGGATATTCGATGATTGGAATCCTAATATCGAATATCCAATATCCGATATCGAATCTCATGTCCTACGAAAAGCTCGTCCTCGTTACCCGCAAAACCCGCCTTGAAGGTCTGATCGAGCGTTTTAATACGCCCGGGCAGGCCAAATTTTATTTGGAGCACAGTGGCGGCGATTTTGCGCTGTATGAGCGTGAGCACGAAACCTACTATAAAGCCGTGCGTGCGTTGCGCAAGTCGCTTTCGGGGTTGATCAAGTTTCAGGAAATTGAACGCGGCTTTCTGCCCAATTTCTACTTCGACAAGGGCGACATCGTTGTCACGGTAGGCATCGACGGGTTGGTGGTCAACACCGCCAAATATCTGGAGGGTCAGCCCATCGTCGCCGTCAACCCGGACCCGGTCCACATCGATGGCATTTTGCTACCTTTTACGGTGACCAGCGCCCCGGCGGCGGTACGCGCTGTGCTGAAAGGGGATGCGCCGCTGCGAAAGATTAGCATGGCGCAGGTGACGCTCAACGACGGACAAAGCCTGCTGGCCTTCAACGATCTGTTCATCGGGGCGCGCACGCATATTTCAGCGCGCTATAGCATCCGGGTAGGCACAACCGAAGAGCATCACTCCTCGAGTGGCATCATCGTCTCGACCAGTGTTGGCTCAACGGGTTGGTTGAGCAGCACATTCAACATGGTCAATGGCATGCTGGGACGTTTCGGCGGCGAGCATCAAACCACGGTTCTCTCTGCGCCACGCTTTCAGTGGGAAGATGAAAAGTTGATTTATGTGGTGCGCGAGCCGTTTATCAGCAAAACCACACGCGCCCAAATGGTTTGCGGCATGATTTCGCCTGATTCTCCGCTGATTATTCACTCCGAGATGCCCGAAGGTGGCGTCATCTTCAGCGACGGCGTCGAAGCAGATTTTTTGGCATTCAATGCGGGCGCAACTGCCACCATTGGCCTTGCGCCAAAGAAAACGCATCTGGTAATGGCATGAAGAAGCGAAAGGTCATTTCTATTTTGCAGCTGATTATTTTTGCCGGATTGGGCTATCTCGCCTTTGATGCGCTTTTTCTGCATCCGCCTGCCTGTGAGATCGATCCCAAAAATCTTTTATATTATGATCCAAATCCGGCAGTTTCCCCGGTATTGCCGGTTATTGATTTAACCTATCGTTGGAGTTGGATGGTTGGGTATGGTATTGTCTATGACCTTGAACATAGTTTTATTAATTGGGATGCCCATTTCTGTTTTGGAAAAGTAGCCCTGCGAACCTATTTTACGGACACTTGGCGTGCTGCTGTGTGTCCACCCTGCTCATCCATACGTCTTCTGGGGCCATCGTTACAAGTATTTGTAAAGTAATTGCATGTTTAACATCACATCTTACAATACTGAACGTTACTATTTGTAGAAGCATTTGAAATTTTTATTGCATGCAACGAAAACAGACCGCCTTTTCAATCTTGATTGTGCGCCCAACCCGGTTTGTCAGGTTGGGCGCATTCCGTCTGGATGCTTTGTCGTCAGTGCGGGCTTAAAATGCTGAAATCAAATGAAAAGAGTGTGAGCAGCATTCTTTTATTGAAAATCTTATATTTCTGATTGCCTAAGGAGCCGTACATGCCCCCAAATGTTGATGATGATGTAGATGAAGAAGATTTCTATGAAGCGATGGAATTAAACTCCCGGCATATTACCCATGACCAGTTTAAAAAATTTGAAGGATATATGTCTGAGATTTTCTCAGCGCTTGGCATGGATATGAATACTCCTAGTACGCTCGAAACCCCCAAACGTTTTGTCCGCGCCATGTTTGATCTTACAAATGGCTATGAAGGGGACGAGAAACTGCTCAAAGTCTTTGGTACAGAGTATCACGCCGATTCGAGCCGGTGCTTGAGTCAGGTGATCGAAGGTCCCATCCGTTTTTATGCACTGTGCGAGCACCATGCTTTGCCCTTTTATGGCGACGCCTATGTGGGCTATATCGCAGATGAGAAGATCATCGGTCTTTCCAAGCTGATCCGCTTGGTGCGCTTGTTTGGCAAACGCTTTACCGTGCAGGAACGCATGGAAGAGCAAATTGCCGATACACTGCAATCCATGCTTCAACCGCATGGGATAGCTGTCTACTTGCAAGCACATCATCTCTGTACTGAAATGCGCGGCGTGCGCGAGAATTCACCCATGACGCGCACCATGACCTGGCGCGGCGAATATATTGACAACCCGGCCTTGCGTGCTGAGTTCTATTCGGCTTCTGGTTTGCAGCGATGACATCCCTGACGCCCTTCGAATCGCTCCACGAGCCTGCGATGGAGCGCAGTGTTGCCTTCCCTTTACCTGTTGAATTGAGCGGCCTGTATGGGTCGCTTCAATTTCCCTTGCATGCAGGGCGTCCTTATGTCATCGCCAACTTTGTCTCCAGCGTGGATGGAATTGTCTCGCTGGATATTCCCGGTCATTCGGGCGGCGGGGAAATTAGCGGTTTCAATGCGCATGACCGTATGTTGATGGGCATCCTGCGTGCCGCGGCGGATGCCGTGATTGTCGGCGCTGGCACGCTGCGAGCGGGATCCCCTGACCATATCTGGAACGCGGCCTACATTTACCCGGCCTTTGCCGAAGCGTATCAGGCCTTTAGAGATGCAATGGGCAAAACCGGGCAGCCCCTCAATGTTGTTGTTTCGGCGCGGGGCGAGCTTGATCTTTCACGGCGTCTTTTTCAATCTGGCGAGGTGCCTGTCCTGATTGTCACGACCGCCCAGGGGCAGGAATCTCTCCGTAAACAGACCATGCCTACCTCCACGCAGATTGCGGTTGGCGAAACCCTGGCAGATGGTCAACTTAGCGCTCGTTCCATTCTCGATGCCTGCAAGAGTTGCCTGCGCCAGAGTGATCTGATCCTGACCGAAGGCGGCCCGCACTTGTTTGCTAATTTTTTGGCCGAAAAATGCCTCGACGAGCTATTCCTGACCGTTGCCCCCCAGTTTGCCGGGCGCGATGCGACCCATGAACGTCTTGCGCTGGTTTCGGGTAAAATCTTTGCCCCAGATCAGCCATGCTGGGGTAAGATTGCCAGCATCAAATTGACAGGCAGCCATTTGTTTTTGCGCTATGCCTTTGAAACTCATTAAGGTGAATGATGAATCTCCGTCCATATCTTGATTTTGCGACCAATCTGGCCTATCAGGCCGGGCGCATCACGCTTGGCTATTTCAACACCGGCACCCGGCCGGATTACAAGGCGGATGACACGCCTGTTACCGCAGCCGACCGCGCAGCCGAGGAATTTATCCGCAGGGAGATTGAAAAGGCCTACCCTGGTCATGCCATCGTTGGCGAGGAATATGGTGAAACCGCCGGGGCGGGCAACCCCTTTCGCTGGATTATTGATCCGGTGGATGGGACAAAGTCTTTTATGCGTGGTGTTCCGCTCTATGGAGTGCTGATCGGCCTCGAAATCGAGGGCGAGTCACGGGTGGGGGTTTGTTACTGCCCCGGGTTGGATGAAATCCTTTGCGCGGCAGATGGCGAAGGGGCATGGTGGAACGGACGGCGGGCGCATGTCTCCACACAGGATTCTTTCAAAAGAGCTTGTGTGTGTTACACCAGCGTCCACGGTTTTGAACCGAATGGTCGTACTGCAGCCTGGGAGCGAATCCAAAAGGCTGCATATATGGTGCGCGGCTGGAGCGACGCCTACGGCTACCTGCTGGTGGCAACGGGCCGCGCCGAGGCCATGCTCGACCCGGCCATGAGCATTTGGGACTGCGCGCCCTTTCCGCCGATTTTGCGTGAGGCGGGTGGTTACTTTGGCAGTTGGGACGGCAAGCCCGGTCACACTCACAAGGAAGCCATAGCAACGACATCCACGCTCCTGCCGGAGTTGTTGCGGCTGATCGCAGGCTAGAATCAAAAAGCCACTCATGCGAGTGGCTTTTTGATTCTAGCCTTATTTGAATGTTGCTTCAAACCCGGCGATCAGGTCGCTCTTTTCCTTTTCGCTTAGTACAGCGTCGGGGTGAAACATGGTATATTGCGCCGGGGGCATTTCGCCATCTTTGACATTGTTGATCAGTTCTTCAAGTTCGGTGGGGCTATTTTCCCAATCTGAAAAATTGAACTTGTCGCGGCCTTGTTGCACATCAAACGCAACCAGCCATGAAGCCGGGGCAATATTGGTATACCAGGGCCATTCTGTCTCGTTACTGTGACATTGAAAACAATGATGATCTACCAGCGCCTGACGAAACTGAGGCGTGCTCCATTTTGGTTCTGAGACGACAGGTGGGTTGGTGTGATCATGTCCGTAAGGGATAAACTGAATTGCTGCAAAGACGACCAGCAAAAAACCGACAATGGCGATTGTGCCGTGAATCATAAATTGTTTCATGTTTTTTTCCTTTGGGCTTGCAGATGAGCGAATCTCATCTGTCAAAGTGGATCATAATAGTATGGTATCACGGGCATGAATGGTCTCATAAGTGATACATATCCTGTTTATCCATGCCATATGCCCTGAGTCAACTGTTGCTTCAGGTCCTTTGCAGCGATATAAGATTCCCTTACAAAAACATAAACTCCAGCCCCAAACAACAAACCAAAAATTTTTGTCCGTTATAATTTCAGTCCATGTTTTAGCCAGTGATCGTCTTGTTGAAATAGGAACAATATTTTTTCCAGGAGCATAATAACGATGAAGACAGCGCGCTTTTTTTACAGATTTTTATTTGTATTTTTGGTATTTGTATTGGCAGCTTGTGCACCACAGGCAGCAGCCAAGTCTACTGTCTACAAAACCGTCTCAGAGGGCACGCTTAAACCCGGCGATACTGTACCTCACCGAACTGGCCCGACCGTCTTGACGGTGGAAGGGAAAATCAGCCAGACCAATGCCGACAACGCCCTCAAGTTTGATATGGAGACCCTGGAGAGTATCGGCGTTGTTGAATATAAGGTTACCGACCCTTTTGCCAAGAAAAGCATCTTATATTCAGGCGTTCTCTTATCTGAATTGCTCCAGGTGGCTGGCGCAGATAAAAATGCAACCACATTAACCCTGTGGGCGCTGGATGATTATTCGGTTGATATGAAGATTTCAGATAGCGAAAGATGGCCTGTCTTGATTGCAACCAAGGCCAATGGTGCCTATATGCCGCTCGATCAAAAGGGCCCGTTGGTTAGTGTCTTCCCGTTTGACAATTTCCCTGAAATTGATCACCTTACCTATGATAATCAGTGGCTCTGGGCACTTGCAAAAATCACGGTTAAATAAAAACCATATTTTTATGAATATTAAGCGTCCTTCTTTTCTAACGCGTTGGATGGTTTCTCCCTTTGAAATTATCGCTATCCTTTTGGTTGTTATTCTGACAACCGGCGGTATCATTGCGTCTGTGCAGGATGCGCTACAACTGGAACAAGCGATTAACCTTAATCTAACCCAAAATTTCATTGTTTCTCAGGGGGTTGTCAATTTGCAGCGCGAGGTGCAACTTACACGTGGTGAAGTCTTGCGTTTATTGGGCAATCTAGACAACCCGCCACAACCGATTACGCGCTTTGAGTTTGTCAAGGTTCAAGTCAATAACCTCACTGCTGAAGTGGCGTCGCCTTCTACGCGCTATGTTTTTGGAGAGGACGATGTTGCGCTGACAAGCAGCATCGAAGCTTACTCAGAGGGTATTGAAAAGCTGATTGCTGCCTGGAAACAGGCCAAAACCCC
The DNA here is from genome assembly GCA_963757465.1 of uncultured Chloroflexia bacterium. Lineage (GTDB taxonomy): Bacteria > Chloroflexota > Anaerolineae > Anaerolineales > Villigracilaceae > UBA5195. Next base: position 65,518 of record CAVWRY010000001.1, read on the forward strand.
CGAAGAACAGGCAAAAGAGCTTCGGGAGCTGGATATCCAATTGGAAGCATTGGAAGCCAAAGTTAAGGAATTAATTGATCGTGAGTTTACGGCGCAGCGGGATGCAATTATCCATACCCGTGATAGTTTACGTGCATCCCAATCCACATCTTTGCTGGCAGGGGGGGCGCTGTTCCTGATGAGTATTGCGCTGGCGACCGTTTTTAGGCGTGGTCTGAGTGCCAGGTTGAGTCAGGCAATGGAGGCAGATCGTCTAAAAAGTCAGCTTCTCACCAGCGTCAGCCATGAGTTGCGCACGCCCATTAATGCCATTCAGGGGTATTCACAGTTGTTGGTTGAAGACGCCTATGGTGAAATGACCAGCGAACAAAAGACAACCATTCAGCGCGTTCAATTGAATACCACGCAGCTTCAAGGCATGGTGAATAACCTGCTTGATCGCGCCCAGTTGGAGCAGGGAAGGCTTGCTCTGCGCAATGCGCCGTTTTCTCCTGCTGATTTTCTTGAAACCACGCATGCGGCGTTGAGTATCCTTGCCAGTTCGAAGGGATTGGAACTGACCAGCGAAATCGCCCCGGATGTGCCAGCCATGATTAATGGGGATGTCTTGCGCTTGCAGCAAATCCTGTTTAATCTGACAAGCAATGCCCTCAAGTTTACCGAGCAAGGGGGCGTGCATGCCAAAATTTTCCTGCCTGATGCAACACACTGGGCCTTGGCAGTGGCCGATACTGGGATTGGTATTTCCCCTGAAGCGCAGGCCAATGTTTTCGCGGCTTTCTGGCAGGCCGATAGCTCTGCCACGCGCAAATATCGTGGTTCTGGCCTGGGCCTGTCGATTGTCAAACAGCTTGCCGAGTTAATGGGAGCCAAAGTTACTTTGACCAGCCAACTTGGCGTAGGTACCACGTTTACGGTTACTTTTCCTTTGGAGATGAAATAATGTCGAAACCTTTGGCCCTGATTATTGAAGACGACCCTGACCTTTCCGAGATTTTTTCTGTTTCTTTGCGGGGCGGCGGTTTTGATACGGAGCTTATTCGAGATGGGCAGGCTGCCATTGATCGCCTGGCTGGTGAACCCCCGGCAATTATTGTGCTTGATTTGCACTTGCCGCATGTGGATGGCGCAACCATCCTTGAGGCAATTCGTGCCAATGATCGCTACGCAAAGACGGCGGTGATTATAGCCACTGCCGACGCACAAGTGGCAGATGGCTTGCGTACCAAGGCAGATCTGGTGCTTCTCAAACCAGTCGGCGTTGACCAGTTGCGCGACCTGGCGAAACGTATGCTTTTGCGCTGGCACGCATCAGAATAACATCCACCCCAATCAAAAACGCCATCCAGTCTGGATGGCGTTTTTGATTGGGGTGGATGTTATTACTGGTAGTGGCGCTGTAATTCTGACGCATAGACCGCCCCAACCGCATTGCGGTTGGTGGAGAGCCAGTCTGACAGGTTAGTTTTGGCACGTGGCGGCTCTGAAGAAACCAGCAAATTTGCCATCAAACCATCTACTTCTTCGGGGGTGAGCACCACATCGCGTACAAACAAGCCCACAGTCCGAGCCGCCATCAGCGCCAGAGCCGGTGCAAAGTGCAGAATCGGTTTCGGGGAGCCGATTTTTTCCCCAACCAGCCGCACCAACTCATCAAAGGTGAAAATCTCCGGGCCGACGGCATCCCACACCAGGTTGTCGTTTCGTCCGCCTGCCTCCACCGCCAGCGTGGCCAGATCATCCACATGGATCGGCTGAATTTTATATTTTCCGTCACCGATCTGCCCAAAGAACGGGAAGTGTCGCAGCAGCCAGGCGATGTTATTAATCAGCACATCTTCTGCGCCTTTGTCGCCATACAAAACGGTTGGGCGCAAAATGGCATAGCTCATGCCTGATTCGGTGACTGCCTTTTCGTTGGCGGCCTTGCCCCAGTAATAAGGCAAATGTAAATCTGCCGATGGATTGGCAATGCTGATGTGTACCATGCGCCGCACGCCTGCCGCCTTGGCGGCGCTGACCAGCTTGCGCGTATTTTCCACCGCCTGCGGCTGGGTGTTTTTGCCTTTGTCAAAGCGAATCCAGTAGGTGTTGTATAGCGTATCCACACCTGCCAGGCTTTTCGCCATATCGGCCACATCAAAACTGAGCGGAAAAGCCTTGACCTTGCCGCCAAACGGATCGGAACGGTTGGGATGGCCTGTTAGCGTAATGACTTCGTGTCCCTGCGCCAGCAGACGTTTGGTAATGTAACGACCGGTATAGCTAAATGCGCCAGTCACTGCAATTTTCATGTTAAGCTCCTTCTTTTTGGGCAACTGCCGGGCGCGGTGCAATCAGCGCAAAAAATGAGATGATGCTTCCTACGCCGATCAATACCACCAGAAACCCAAACAGGTTTTCTTTAACCTGATTGGCTGCTTCAAAGAAAGCTTTATCGGGCAGGGTGGCTTCAGGGTTGAAGCCCAGGCCAAACACCAGCGGGAAACCGATCAGCACGATGCTGGCAAAACTCATCCAGAACTGGGCGCGCTCTTCGGTTGCGCATAAATCGACCAGTACGCGTCGTAGTGACCGGCGTAGATAAATCACCCCAGCCAAACAAATCACAAGGGTTGTGGCAATTTGAATAAAGTAAACCGTGATTGTGTTCATTTTTCTCCTTCTGCCCGAAAATGGGCAACATTAACCTGACCGATGGCGTTTGCCTCGGTTTTGCCAGGTAGGGCGCAGCATTGCTGCGCCCTACTAGCTAGCGTAAGATTTTCAAAACCGTTTGGACCGTATTCAACCCCAAGCTGTCAAGTCGCGCGACGGCGCTGTTGAGAGAATCCAGCGCATCGAAGAATTCTTTCAGCGCTTTGACCCGTTCCATTAAAAAGGCGCGATCCGCATCTGGCGTCCCGGGGGCTGCTTCCAGTTTCTGGAGCGTTTCCCGCACCGATGCAACGGCGCGATCAAACTCATTGCTTTGACGTTCGCGCAAGATCGAACGGATCGCCTTGTAAAAATCCGTCTCAGCCTGATAATAATCCTTGCGGTCGCCGATCCGGTTCACCGGGTGGATTAATCCCAGCCGTGAGAGTGTACGCACATTGGTGCTGATCGCTCCTTTGCTCAGCCCGGTTTGTTCCACCAGTTCATCCAGTGAAAGGGGCGTGGCGGAAAGGTATAAAATACCAAAAATCGCTCCCACCCCCTTGGGGAATCCCCAAAACTGGCTGATGCCGCTCATCCCCTCAACAAAACTTTGTCTGATTTGTACTGTGTCTTCCATATCTTCCTTTTAGATCGTTTAGTTATAACTAAACAAAGTATATAACTAAATGACAGGGCATGTCAAGGTTCAAAAATGTTCGTTGGGATAACGTAGCTTAGCCGTAGGGCAGGCGTCAAGTGCGTTTTGCATCTCCATGATAAAGTAGGGCTACAGGTTTTTCTCTTCTCCTCCTTATGAAAGAGAGCCGGGGTCGGCGTCCCCGGCTCTCTGGATTCTGGGGGGACAAAACAGATTGACGCCATACCATATCGGGGATATAACAGCGGTAGACAAAGACCTGACAGGAAGCCATTATGCCATCCGAAAAACTCAATGTTGCCATTCAACAAATTCAATCAGGGCACAAACAGGCTGCTGTACCAGTGCTGCGTGAGCTTATTCAAGAAAATCCGGCGGATGACCAGCCCTGGCTCTGGCTGCATATCTGCATGGATGATCTTGAGCAGAAAAAGTTTTGTCTACAAAGAGCGCTTGCGATCAACCCGGCAAATACGCAGGCACGTCTGGCCCTCCAAGTCTTAATGGAGCCTGTTGAATCAGCGTCGCCCATTGTGGTCGAAACAGAAAAAAAGCCATGGGAAGATGAGGCTGCGCCAGATGAGAACGAAATCTGGCAGCGAACCGAACCAGATGAATTCGGATGGAAGGAAGATCGTCAGCCCGAAAAATTTGCCGAAAAATTTGAATGGGAGCAAACTGAAAGCGTTCAACAAGACAAATCCACGCTCCCCAAAATGGAAAAATCGCTTAATCCAAAGGCAGATCAGGCGAAACCGGTCTACACCAAACCGTTAAAACACCAAACTGTCAAAGCGACATCCCAGCCTGTCCAGCGGCGTAAAGCACGGGGCAAACGCCGCTCGCTCTTTCCCATTCTGGCGGGGTTGGTTTTGTTAATTATGTTAGCAACGGTCTGCCTGGTGTTTTTTGCCCAGCTCTATCACCCATAGTGTCATTTCCTACCCAATCGGGTACTTTTTTCCGGCGTACCCCAATGCTATAATCTCAACCATTCGATCTTCGATCCTAGCGTTCGACTTTAGCTGGAAGTGAGCAACGTATGGTTGACAACCCTGTTCTTGATGGCCGTTATGTACTGAACCATTTCTATGATGAAATGTTTGCTGCGTCGGGGGAGCCGCGAGCGCATTACCGCACCTTACACGAACAACTGAGCGAACTAACAATGGACGATTTCACCGAATATCGTCGCGGGGCTGATGCATCCTTTCTTTATCAGGGCATTACCTTCACCGTTTATGGACAGGAGAACGGTATTGAGCGCATCTTTCCCTTTGATTTGATTCCGCGCATCATTCCGCATGATGAATGGGAGCTTATCGAACGCGGATTGACGCAGCGTGTGACGGCTCTCAATATGTTCCTGAATGATGTTTATCACGACCAACGCATTGTCCGTGAAAAGCGCATCCCGGCCGAACTGGTTTTCAGCGCCAAGCATTTTCGACGCGAGATGATGGGAATCACTCCCTCGCGCGGCGTTTATGCCCACATCGTTGGCACCGATATTGTACGTGGCGAGGATGGTCAGTATTATGTGCTCGAAGACAACCTGCGCTCGCCATCAGGCGTCAGTTACATGCTGGAAAATCGCCAGGTAATGAAGCGCATCTTTGCTGATCTTTTTGCCCGTTATGGGGTGCTGCCGGTGGAACACTACCCGCAGGAACTGCTAAACACTTTGCGTTCGGTGGCCCCGCATGGTTATGCAGATGCAACAGTAGTGCTGCTGACCCCTGGCATTTACAACTCGGCTTATTTTGAGCATACCTTCCTGGCGCGCCAGATGGGCATTGAAATCGTTGAAGGCCATGATCTGGTGGCACACAACAACAAAATCTACATGCGTACCACCAACGGCCTGAAACTGGTCGATGTCATCTATCGCCGTGTGGATGATGACTTCCTCGATCCGCTCTCCTTCCGCAAAGATAGCGCCCTCGGTGTCGCCGGATTGTTAAACGCCTATCGCGCCGGAAACATCACCCTTGCCAATGCCATCGGCACAGGGGTGGCGGATGACAAAGCGGTCTATGCCTACGTCCCCGAGATGATTCGCTTTTATCTGCAAGAGGATCCCATCCTGAACAACGTCCCAACCTATGTGGGTATTGATGACAAAGAATGCGAGTACATGTTAAAGAATATCGACAAGCTGGTGGTGAAGGCGGTCAATGAAAGCGGGGGCTATGGGATGTTGATTGGGCCACATTCCAGTAAAGAAGAATGTGAATCGTTTTCCCGGCGCATTCGTGCCAACCCACGCAACTACATCGCCCAGCCCACACTGGCGCTTAGCCGTCATCCCACCTTGCTTGAAGACCAACTTTACGGTTGTCACATTGACCTGCGTCCCTATACTCTCTTTGGTGAGAAGGTGACGGTTGTCCCTGGCGGGCTAACGCGGGTGGCATTACGCAAAGGTTCACTGGTGGTCAATTCATCGCAGGGTGGCGGCAGCAAAGACACCTGGGTATTGCGGAGATAATGAGGAACCATGCTATCACGGGCCGCTGAAACACTTTACTGGATGGCGCGCTACATCGAACGCGCCGAAGACATTACACGCTTGCTGGCCGTCAATTTTGACGCTCTGCTTGATATTCGTCCTGAAGATACGCGCGCGGGTTGGTTGCCACTTGTCACCATCACGGGTGACGAGGAGCTTTTCCTTGCTTCCTACAAGGATGTCACGCCGCGCTCTGTCATTGAATTCATGCTCTGGCATCCACAGAATGAAAATGCTGTCATGGCCTGCATCAACCGCGCCCGTGAAAATGCCCGCACGGTGCGCGAGCAAATCAGTAGTGAAATGTGGGAGCATATCAACCGCCTGTATTTTTTAGTGAATGATGTCAAACGCAATAGTGTTTTACGTAACCCAAGCGAATTTTTTAGCCAGGTGCGGAATGGCTCGCAGGCTTTTGAAGGGATTACCACTGCCACGTTAACGCATGGTGATTCTTATCAGTTTATGCAGCTTGGCATGTACCTGGAGCGTGCTGATAAAACGGCCCGCATCCTGCACGCTAAATACATGTATATCAACCGGCTGGATGAAGATTCTGCCGAGACCTATCCGCAGTTGATTGCCCTGCTGCGCTCATGTAGCGCGTTTGAGCCATTCCGCCGCGCTGCCCAGGGTGAATTAACCATTGAACGTGTGGTAGAGCTGTCTAATGCTCGATAAAGCCTTTCCTCGTGCCATTCTGTTTTGCCTGGCACGCAGCTTGCAATCGCTTGATACGCTCGGCACCAGCGATAACTCGGCCATGCACCGTTTTGAGCATCCGCGCCGCACGCTGGGACGTTTGAGTGCCGATCTTGAATACCTGGATACGCATCAGTTACTGGGCGCTGGAATGGATCCCTGTTTGAATCAATTGCTCGTCCGCCTTAATGCGATTGGTGACGATGTGGCCCGCGCTTACTTCACCACACGTGTAATTTTGCCAGATAGCCGTCCACAGCATCAGCAGCAACAGCAGTAATCTCAATTGTGGTTTTCTACATCCGCTAGAATTTAGAGAAACTTCCAATGCGTCTAAAAATCGAACATATCACTACTTTCACATACGATCAGCCAATTAGCGAAGCCTATACTGAAATGTGCCTCAGGCCGCAGGATGGAGTCGGACAACATTGTTTATCGTTTACGCTTGTCACTGAACCGCATGATGATCGTCTGAATTATACGGATCGCTTTGGCAACGATGTCAGCCATTTTGATGTGATTCAACCGCATGATAAGTTGATGGTGGCGGCGAAGAGTGAAGTGCTCACCCCTGATTTTTTCTACCAGCAAATTGTTGATCTTTCTCCCCTTGACGAGTACGATTACCTGATGGGGACCAATTATGCTCCCCTGAGCGCGGACATTATGGGTTTCGCAAAATCTCAGGCCGTGAAAGATGATCCCAAAAATACAGCCTACGCGCTGATGCGCCATGTCTATGCCACCCTGCAATATGAAAAGGGCATCACGGATGTGACCACCACTGCCGCCGAAGCATTGGTTTTGCAACGCGGTGTCTGTCAGGATTTCTCGCATTTGATGCTTTCATCGTGCCGTGGCTTAAAATCCCGGCCCGCTATGTCAGTGGCTATTTATACAACAATGGTCGTGAGGCGGCCTCCCATGCCTGGGTGGATGTCCATATCCAAGGTGAAGGCTGGATTTCGCTTGACCCCACCCATAATCGTGAGCAATCGGGTGAATATGTGCGCGTCGCGATTGGCCGTGATTACGCCGATGTGCCGCCAACCCGCGGCATTTTTGTCGGCAACGCCAAAGAGACAATGGATGTGAAGGTCAGCGTGAGGGCTGTATAACCGAAGTTGGGCTTCTCCGGCTGAAAGTAGAAGATTATGAAGAGCAATGATTCGGATTCTGAAATTATCAATCTTGTCTTAGCGTAACGGTTGCGCAATCAGATCAGAAAATCGTAAAAAGCGCAAAAAAAGTTGAACATTACCAAATGAATAAGGATGTCATAATCTTGAGCCAACCCATCAAACAGGAACGAAAATGGCTCAAGAAGAAGAAACCCAACATGCCCTGCTGATCGTGTGGGGACGATTTGCCCAAGAAATTGGTCTGATAACGGCAATTGAAGCGGTGAGAACTCAAGCAAAAGGTTTATGAACATACGCCACAGGCAAAAGTGCTTGAATTTTTCGTGGCAATATTGTCAGGGCTGAAACAATTGCAAGAGATTAGCCTGTCAGCGCATCCGTTGGAGAAAGATGAAGCGGTAGCAAAAGCCTGGGGCCAGCTGGCTTGGGCAGAGTATACGGGAGTGAGCCGAACGCTGAAAAGCCTGAGTTGGGATGAAGTTCACGCACTGGTGGCGGCATTGGAAGAAGTTGGGCAGCCATTTTTAGCACAAGAACTGTCGTTGATGAAGTGTCTGCAATACGATGGTGATCTGACTGGGCTGCCAGTCTCCAATACGAGCAAAACCTACCCGAACGCAGCGTTCGGACACATGTCGGATGAGATTCGCCTGGGATATCAGGCAGGCGTAGTCAGTTTGGAAAGCCCGACATACGGTCGGTTGTGGGTATCGGTAGCGCATCATGCGGGCGATACCGTTTCAAGTGGTCAGGCAAGGAACCTTGTTTTGGCGGCGGAAAAACGGACGGGTCAGCGACCTTTGCGACGCACGGAATTGCTGGAAAAGCGTATCGAGGCCTTTGTTAAAAGTCGTGAAGCAACAGAGAAACGGCTTGAAATACAAAAAGTCAGACTGGCGAGCGCAATTCTTGATCGCAAAGCTGTACTGGAGCAGGTCAAAACAGCCAGTGAAGCCGCGGAACCCAAGCAAAAACACGTCGAAATGCTGGAGCGTCGTAGGGTGCGCCGCGAAAAGGCGGTGAAAGCAGTCCAGGAAAAGCTTGGCAAAACACAAGTATTGCTGCAAGCCCATTTTGATGCCGAAAAAGTGTTGCGCGATCGCTTGGAACGGTTTGTGCAGGAAAATCTTGAGAATTTGAGCCCGATCACAGGCTGTTTTCGGCTGGATGCCGGGTTTGGCACCTACGAAAACATCGCCTTGCTGATTGAAATGGGTTATGAGATCTATGTCAAACTGCATAACCACAAAATTACGAAAATGCTGAAAAGCAAAGTGGACGAGAAAATGTCGTGGGTTCAGGTTGGCAAGAATGCTGAGATGGTTGTCTGGAAAGATTTCCAACCAGAAAACTTCCCTTACCCGTTGGATGTTGCGCTCGAACGCTTTTATACCGGCGAAACCCAAAAGCACAGTACCCTGGCTCACTTCGGTGATACACCCGTTACGACAAATCTTGCCGCCTGGTTTGGCAAATACAACGCTCGCCAAACCATTGAAGCCGGTATCAAGGAAACCAAGCAAGTTTTTTATCTCCACCGGCTCAAAGTCCGCTCCGAACCCGCCATTTTCCTGCAAGAAGCCCTGACTATCTTTGCCGCCAACTTTATCCGTTGGGCAACTGTCTGGATTGATCAAAATACTGACCAAAATGAATACACTCTTCCTATCAGAAAAATGGGCATCAAGAAGCAAGTCCAGGTTGCCGCCAACACTTCGGCAAAAGTGATCCTAAATTCAGATGGCATGTTGTTAAGGTTCAGTCCTGCCAGCGCTTTTGCTGGCAAACAACTCTTTTTTCCTGATCGCAATACGCCAATACGTCAAAACTTTTTGGCTCGCTTTTTACGCTTTTGGCGCTGATTGCGCAAAACTTACGTTAGAAAGCGAGATTCTGTCAGATTATCGAGCCGCCGATGCCGAACTAGACGATCTTATGACTATTATCAGCCAATCACCGACTGCGTGGAAAAATAGGGATGAGATTCATATTTCACAGCCTTCCGAACAACCAAATTCAATACAAGAAAAAATCGTTAAACGTCGTTTAAAGTTTGCACCAAATACGCCTGATACTCAACAAGTAAGAAATGCTCTAATCTTGTTAGTCAATTTCTTGTCGTCCAATCCAAATAATCATTATCAAGGCATAAACTTTAATTGTCCTAATAAAAGCTACGGTGTCTTTATCGGTTTGACTGATAATGGGATGCAAGTTATATGCGTAATGGTTGGTAATCATATACCCGAGTATGCTTTCAAATAGCCCTTAAATTAAGGGATTATTATCAAGATTAAGTGAATAAAAAAATGCCCTTCGCTTTTTAGAGCGAAGGGCATCTTTTATAATCCTGCTAGCCTGTTTAGAATCAAGCAGCTTCTTCCCTGCCTGCAAGCTGTCTTAATTTGAGATGCAGTTCACGCCACTGGATCTTTGACACACCCAAATTCTGTCGGACGGTATCTGGTTCCACACCGCGTTTGAAATCGCCCAATGCGTATGTCCAGCGGCACATATCAAAAGAGAGATGCTTGCTCAACCCGGCGTCGTTGCTGATATCTTCCAACAAATACTCTAGGCGGCGCGGCGACCAGGGAAAGAGCTTGTCTACCGGGTTGTACTGGCTGATATATTCTTCGTACGCTGGGAGCCAGTCTTCTGCAAGTGGCAACTTGCGTTCTTTATAACGGCTGGCTGTGCTGGCATATCGGATGATGATTTCAGGCCCGGTCGGGGCCGTCAGGTCGATATGGTTAAGGTAAATCCCCAGACATTCGCTTTTTTTGATGCCTGTTGTTAGCAGCAAATAGAGCAGGGCATAAGGACGTGCATCAGGTTTTGTCTTCCGACGATATCGATCCGCTGCCAGCATCACCGCTTGCACTTCATCGTCTGTAAGAATAATAGGCAGTGGACTCATCACCGAATGCTGGATCACTTTTTCCGCCGGGTCAATCATTAAAATGGCGTTTTTGTGAAGCCAGCGAAAGAAAGATTTGGTCGTTGTCACGCGCCGTGCAAGTGTTTTGGGGCTGCATGGCACGGGACGTTCGTTTTGCATCCAATCAAAATACCGATTTAAATCGGCCAATGAGATGTTTCCCAACGCCTGGTCTGGCGGAAAAAAGGATGCCATGAGCCGTAAATCTGAAAGAAAAGCCTTCACCGTATAAGGTGATCGCCCCTGATCGTTCAAGTACATTTCATAGGCGTTAACTGCTGGCATGATGGATGTGCTGCCGGTTATATGAGCTATCACAGTTTGGGTTGGTGTCATTCTTTTCTCCAATAAAAAAATATACGCAATTAACTTGCGTATAGTTTAGCATAGTTTCTCTATTTTTAAAGTAGCTTTACGCATTTGTAATGCTTTTGTCACTCATACTTATGGGGTCAGATCATGCGGGTCAAAACAGGGAGCGTAATCATTCCCAATGATAAGGGCATAAGGGGTGGTTGGGTTTTTTCGGGGAACCGAGACCAGCGCACTATCTGGCAGCCCGAGGATTGCCAGCAGGCTGGATGTGCGGGTTCGATCCTGCTCGGGGGTTAGATCATAAAGCAGGGTCTGCGCATGGTTACGGTTATCTGCCGGGTGAAAGGATGCAGTATATCCGGCATAATTCAAGCGTTGGGCCGCCAGCGCATCCCAGTTATCATTGCTGGAGCCGTTTTGTATCTCTACTTTGATGGTCTGCTTTTCCTGCTGGCTTTCTGAAGGAGCCAGCGCTTTTTTGATCATTTCCTGAATAAGCTCAGTATTGGGGATCAGTACATCTGCTCCACCAGGCGTTACCCAGGGGGTCACCAGATCACCAGCAACATAATAGCTGCGAATATTGGCATTTGTCAGGTGCAGCGCCAGCGGAGAGAGTTTTGCAATGTCCACCAACCCCAGGTCGGTGGTAAGTGTGCCCGACAATTCGTTATACAGTTGCGGTATTTGTGGCACAAGATTGGTTTTGATCGCCTGCGCATAAATTGCCCGCAGCACTTCCTGCTGACGGCGTCCACGGTCAAAATCGTTCGACTTTTTACGTGATCGGGCATACCATAACGCCAGGTCACCATCCATGTGGATCAGGCCCGGCCCGGCAGTATACAACTCCCAGTTATTCTCATTTTCAGGGTCGTAGGATGGATTAATTAAATGCCAGTCCGTATAAGGGCAGGAAATCGGCACATCCACCCCGCCAATGGTTGTAATAATCTGCCTGAAACCGTCGAAATCTACCATGGCGGTATGGTCAATTTGCAGCCCAAAGTTATACAAAATTGTATCTTTGAGTAGCCCAGCACCGCCCCCGGTATATCCACTGAGTTCTCCGGTCTCATAAGCGGTATTAATACGCTGTACCCCATTTTGAGGGATATTTACCCACAGGTCACGTGGGAAAGAGATCAAAGAAACCTGTCCGTCGTGGGGCCGCACAATCGCGACCACAATCGTATCGGTTCGAAAAGAAGGTCCGCCGCGTGTATCGGAGCCAAGCAAAAGAAAAGTAACCGTATCAGGCGCGTCAATCACGGGTTGGGCATCCATGACTACCTGTGGGGTTGGCTCAATCTTTGCCGGGGATGTTGGCGTCGGGAAGGGGGTGGCCGTTAAAACGGGGATGATCTGCTGGTTGGCGGATGCCGCTGCTGCTGTAGCCTGCTCACCGGTGAATGGCTGAAAAGGCGTTGGGCTGGGACTGGCATCGGGGGGAACCGTTACCAGATAATAAGGTGAATAATCATCGGGTGATTGCTCTGCGGGCAAAGTAGCGCACCCCACTATTATCACAGCTAGCAGGATTATCAATAAAAGATGGTTCGTTTTCATGAATGATTTACGATAGCGGCTTTCTGGTTCAATTTCCGCAAAAGCCAGTGTCGTTAAAGTACTGGCGTGGCTGTATCTGCGGGGAGTGGTGTATCGCTCGGCGCTACAGTTGGGAGTGGGGTATCAGTGGGTGTGATTGGTGTCTCGGTGGGAATCAGATCTGTCGGGCTTGAAGCAATCGTCGGCACGGGAATGGGGGTTGATGTAGGCGCTGGCGTATCCGTATCTGGATGGGCAGGCGCTGTGCTGGTGGGCACATTGGGTACTTTCAATACTTGTCCTGATTTGATATACGTTGTGCCAAGACAGTTTGCTTGCATGAGTTCCTGCCATGAAATGCGGTAAAGCAGGCCAATGCGATAAAGCGTGTCGCCCGCAAGGACTGTGTAATTCCCCCAGTTTGCTGGTGCGCCACATGGTTTGAGTGTTGCGGTTGGTTGTTCCGGAACATAAAGGATTGAATTGGCTACCAGTTCATCGCTAAGAAGACAGTTCCCGGTTCTCAGCAAATCAACGGTTGTCCGATAGGTCTGGGCGAGATCGGCCAGCTTGTCATACGGCTGAACTACAATGGGCAACCAACCTGCCGGGGGTGGGCAATTGATCGGTGTTGGCAAAGTTGTCAGAGATGCAGTTGCAGTCGCGCTGGATGCCCCCCCCGGCGTGTTTGTGAAACTGATTTGCAAAGTTGGATAATCAGTAGAAAGATTATCGGTTGGCGTAAGGGCCATTGTCGCGGACGAAACATTTCCTTCGGTAATTGCCAGGGTCATTCCGCCTAAAACAATGGCGACAGAGATGATACTGAGCAGGATTCCCGCTCCAATCTGTCGCAACGATTGCATGAACTAAGCCTCGCTTTGGGCTTCAAGGACGTGTTGATTTTTCAGGGGGAGGATTACGCTAAAAGTTGCGCCAATATTGGGTTCTGATTCCACCCAAATGCGACCACTTTGCGCTTCGGTCAGTGTCTTCGCAATGGAAAGTCCGACCCCGGTATCGCCAACACCCTGGATCAAGACATTATCTGCACGGTAGTGGCGGGAGAATACACGTGGCAAATCATCCTTGGCAATGCCGCCGCCGGTATCTGTGACCTGGATTTGCACGTAGTCAATATTATTTTCTTCCACAATCCGTACCCGCAGAGTCACCGTGCCATCCACGGGGGATGCAGCGCCAGCATTTTGCAGTAGGTGGATCAGAATTTGTTGCAGCGCATCGCGGTCTGATTGGATCAGTTGGATATTTTCAGGAATGTCAATCCGCAGGGTTGTATTCTTCTCGCGCAACTGGCTGCTGGTGTAGGCCATGGCATTGTCAATAATCAAATTGACATCGACCATTTCCGGGTTAAGATCACCCAGCCCAGCTTCAAGCGTTGTCATTTGGATCAGATCATCCACCAGGCTGCCAATGCGTTCCGTAGATGCGCGTATGCGTTCGATGAATTTGCGTTGCAATGCTGCAAGAATGCCGACTGATTCACCCAACAACAGGTCTGCGTAGCCGATAATGGATGACATGGGCTGGCGTAGTTCCTGAGAAATGGATGCAATAATCTCAGCTTGATCTGTAGTCAATACTCCAGCGGGGCGTTTCTCCAGTTCGAGAATTTTCATGTTGGCGGTGGCTAGTTGGTTTTGCAGGTGCGCCATTTCCTGTAGCGTCAGGCGCAACTCGGCTTCCAATTGGGCGCTGCCAGTGACGGTACCATCTGCTGATTTGGCTGCTTCAATGCGTGCGCGCAACTTCTCATTATCTTTTTCAAGCTTCTCAATTTTTTCTGATACATCTCTTTGTTGCGCTTTGAGCAAGGCAAGTTGTTGCAATTGCACTTTCAACTCACCGAGCTGGTTGTTTAGGTCTGTATTTGAAGCTTGCAAGCGGGTGGTCTGCGCATTGGCCTCTTCGACAGAAATCCGTGCGCGCTCGCGGTCTCGCTTTAATTCATCCATGCGGCGCCCACGTTCGACAATCGGCACAAAGGCGGTTGCAATGGTTGCTACAAATGTTTGATCGTCTGCGCTCCACAAGCGGTTTGAGTAGGGCGAGAGCAACATCAAGCTGCCGATGGGACCTTTTTCGCTGTTGATCGGAACCACCAGCATGTTGCCAGGGCTGGACAAGCCGAGCATATCAGACAGTCCCTTCATATCAGATGATGTACTGCTGGCTGGCAGTCTCAACGCGCGCCCACGCAATACAGCGCTGGCCAGGGTGGGCACGCTGTCTTTGCTCATCATGCCACCTTCTAGATTTTCCTCGCGGATTAAATCGTAGCCACTGGCAATATTCAGCGAGTTTCTATCGTCTGCAATATAAATAAGGAAGCATAAATCTGAAAGCAGCGCCTGGGAAACAGAACGCGCAATTTGTTGATTGATTTTGTCTACATCCAACTCGGCGGCCAGCGTGAGCATGGTTTGCAGGGTCTTTGGATCGGTGCTGTAGCGGCGGCGCTGACGGGCTGTTTCACTTTCTTCACTGCTGGCATCAGGCTGCTGTCCGTTGGCAACTTTTTTGCGGAAACCCGCCACAGCATCAGGCTGCGGACCGTCGCTCGGGATGGGGAACCTCATCAAAATGGTCAGCATCAGCGGGTAGGCGGCCAAACTGGCTAAACGGATAAATCCCGAGTAATCGCCAGGGTTATTCGGAGTGACTCGATCCAGCAAACAACCAATCGCAATCGTTAATGTGATCGCCAGACCTGTTCCCCAATTTTTGGGTTTTCGCAAAGCAAGAAATACTGCGCCAAAAAGAAGGATTACCAGCGCAAAGACAACCCAGAGCAGGTTTTGCACAGAACCATTAAATGCATTCGGTTGTGATGGGCTGGTAAGGCCGAGTGCCAAACCAATCACGACCAGCACACTTAAAAGGATGCTTGCCATATCGCCAACGCGTGTTGGGTCTGGGAAAGCCCACAGCCAGACAATCCAGATCAGACTGAAAACAAAAATCGCACGGTCAATCGGCGGTAGCAGGTTGGTGGCGATGACCCCGGCCCATGCCAAAGCGCTGACGGCAAACAAGACAAACTGGCTTGCCAACAAAATAGAAAGGCCCCCCAGCAATCTGCGAGACTGGGGGTAGCCGGTAGCCCGCCACTGAATTACAGCGCTAGGAAAAGCACCCAGCAACGTAAAAGCCAGGGCAAGTACATAAACCAGGTTGCCTGGCACTGTGGTGAGCAGGGAAAGGAGTTTGCTCAAGGATTCCATCATGTTTAACCTACTTTGATTATAGCACGGCTTGTTTGTTCGTTATCTGGTAAAGCAGCCTTATAATAATGTTAGTTATGCAATCTTTACGCCATATCTCATTAGTACTTCTATTTTTGCTCGCCCTTATTTTCATTCCTGTCATTTTTGCAGGCTATGCTGACCTGCATTTTGCAGAATCAGCTTCTTCGGCGCATGACCGTTCATTATATTACGAATCAGCGGCGCAGCGCCTTCTTTGGCGGGCGGATTTTTATGAAATGGCCGGGTCTGCTGCGCTTGATGCCGGTGAATACAAACGCGCAATTTCACTTTTTAAAGTTGCCCGCTTGAAATCTGTGTTGACGTCTCACGGACAATTTCAACTTGGACAGGCTTATCTCTTTGACAAAAATGAAGCGCAGGCCCTTGCCGAATGGGAAGGACTGTCGGATGGTGATGCGTTTGTCGCCGCCAGCCCATACCTGGCGGATGCTTACCATGCTCAGGCGCGTTTTGATGATGAAAAACAGGTGCTGCATCGTTGGCTTTCGCTTGACCCCCAAAGTGCGGATGCGCATTATCGGCTGGGTCTGCTGCTTTTTGCGGATGCATCGCCTGACGCCATTCCACTGCTGGAATTTGCTTCGGCAAACTCCCCTGCGTTGAAACCCGGTGCGGATGGGCTGCGCGTTTCCCTGAAAACCGCGCTGGAAGATGCCAGCGTTGCCGGGGCGTTAACCTCTTGCGGGCAGACGCTTGCCGCGATGAATGAGTGGTCGCTGGCGCTGAAAACCTTTTCCCACGCAACTCAAATTGATGAAAACAATGCACTGGCCTGGGCGTGGCTGGCCGAAACCCGCCAACACATCGCAGGCAGTGGAGATGCCCTGATTGCCCTCCAGCGCGCCATCAAACTGGCTCCTGCCTCAGCCCAGATTCATGCCATGATGGGGTTGTATTGGCAGCGGCAAAACGACTGGCAGCAAGCGCATCTCGAATATGCCGAAGCCGCCAGGCTGGAGCCCGGCAATGCTATCTGGCAGATTTCGCTGGGCGATGTGGATGTCCATATGGGCAATTTGGTGACAGCACTGGCTTATTATCAACATGCGGTTGCCGTTGAGCCCAGAAACGTGCAGGCATGGCGGGCATTGGCGCTATTTTCCGTCGAAAATGATGATGATGTAGAAGACACAGGTCGCAACGCAGCCCTGCGGGCTTATTCCCTTGAACCAGATAATGTAGAGAATATTGATGTGCTCGGGCGCGCTTTAATGATGACCAGCCAATATGATGCGGCTGAAGTGCTTTTCAAAAAAGCACTGACGCTTTCCCCCAGCGCCGCTGCCCCGGCCTATCACCTGGGTTTGCTCTATCTACAAACAAATCAGGGTATTCTGGCAAAGGAATATTTTCACCTGGCGCAGAAGCTGGACCCCACTGGAACCTATGGCGATCAGGCGGGCAAAATACTGGCGCGTTATTTCCCGTAAAACGCTAGGAATAAACGTTTACATATCCCCATTTTCCATAAGACATCTAAAATCTTTCGTAGGGGCGGGGTTCTCCGCCCCGGTTTGGATGCTATGCCTATCAGGGCGCGGGAACCGCGCCCCTACTTGTATTTCGTCTTTGTCATTTCGGCGATATGCCCTGGCAAATCCTGTGCAGATGCACGCACTTTCAGGTTGCCGCTGACCATCAGGGTAGTGGTGTACTCCCACCATAAGCCATCCGCCTGAGTTGCGGCACCCTGTTCCAGCACGGCATTCTCTCCATCGGTAATCGCCACCAGTACTTTTGTGACCAGCACATCATCAATGGCTTTAATACGAATGATCTGCCCGGCCTGTCCGCTCCAGGTGCTCAGGTCAATTTCAAGCACTTCGGGCGCATGGAACCAGTCGGCCATGGCGATGTTGTAGGCGCTCCTGGGCGTGCCCGCTGCTTTTTGCGCATACAACGGATGACGCTGCGCACCCTGCCCATAGGCGGACGCTTCACGGAAGGCTGCGCGCTGCAACTTTTGCGCCTCGCTGAATTCGCGGTTGGGATGAAAGGTTGGTTTGGCACTGATGATGGTGCGCCCGCCTTTGTCTTGCTTAAAAATAATCTGATCTCCAAGTGAACCACTGAGACCCTGAATGATGATGTTCTGACGTACTTTTGCCATGATATTTTCTCCTTTGTGAGATGTTGAATTTGAGATTTTCGTGTTTGGATGTATTTATCCTGGTATCATCCTCTATCCATCCTGTAATCATCTTGTATTCATCCTGTATGCTTCCTTTCTGCCTGAGACGGTCGCGGTATCGTTTGCTGTTTGATAAGATTATTTTACAAAAGGGCATGTAACAGGGTGTATAAAAGTTGTAACAACTTCGATACAGGGTGTAACAAGTTCGTTACAACTGTTAATAATTTTAAAGAGTATTGAATAGCGATTATAGAAAAAGACAGTCTGCATATCAGGGCAATCGCATGTTGTCCCACATATCGCGATTAGGATAATATCCATCCATTTATGCCACTTGCTTTGTTAAATTCGCAGATCATTTACTTTTGAAAAGTGTTTTGCTCTCTTTACTACTTCCCCCGTGTTTGTCCGATTTAACAGCTTAGTCGTCTAATGGACTTTTGACAGCCAGCCCACTCAGTTGGATAACGTGAGTGTAGATCATGGTGGTTTTGACATCTTTGTGGCCGAGTAATTCTTGTACTGTGCGAATGTCATAGTGGTTTTGAAGTAGTTGTGTGGCAAAACTGTGGCGGAAGGTGTGGCAACTTACGGTCTTACCGTTGATATTGGCCAATTTGGCAGCAGCGCGGACAACTTTTTGCAAAGTACTTTCATCAGCGTGATGACGACGGGTTATATTCGAGCGAGGATCTACCGAAAGGTTTTTTGCAGGGAAAACATATTGCCAGGCCCATTCACTGGGCGCATTGGGGTATTTATTTTCCAATGCGTAGGGAAGGTAAACATCACCGTAGCCATTTTTAATATCTTGTTGGTGAATTTGTTGAACACGGACAAGGTGCTCCTTAAGGGGGGAGATAAGGCTTTCAGGAAGCATCGTAACGCGATCTTTTTCACCTTTTCCGTCACGAATAAGAATGCAGTGTTGCTCAAAATCGAAGTCTTTGACACGCAGTCGCATACATTCAGTAAGGCGTAAGCCAGCACCATATAGGATTTTTGCCATGAGTTGGTGGACACCTGTCATGGCATTGATGACTCGCATGGCTTCACTTTTTGTAAGTACGGTAGGAATGTGTTCGGGCTTTTGAGGGCGAATGCTTGCCAGATTTTCGAGCGGCTGGTGGATGACTTCACGATAAAGGTAGAGAACTGCACTCAGGGCCTGATTCTGGGTGGATGCGGCAACTTTACGTTCTGTCGCTAAATAGGTAATAAAGGCAGTAACTTCTGATTCCCCCATTTCTTTGGGATGACGCTTGTTATGGAACATGATGAAACGTTTGGCCCAATCAACATAAGTATTTTCTGTGCGGTAGGAGTAATGCTGGGTTTGGAGCGTTTCGCGCATTTGGTCGAGTAGTTTTTTGCCTTGTGGTTGAACGGATTTGGTTGTTGTCATAGCTAGTTGTGTGGTTGTATAATGGAGAAGTTTCCTGATAAAACATTAGGATGATGCCAGGTTGGGATTATTATACTGACTTTTTTCACGATAAACCACCATAGAAGTGTTTTAGACGGATTGTATTCCAGCTATAAGTTCGTTAAATGGAATTTTTGCGGCTTATACGCTAGTTAGCCTGCTGTTTTACCTAACTTTTTAAACTAAAAATAAATGGGTAAAAACAATGTAATTGCTATTTGTTATATCTTCGGTCAAGGCAATTAGACAAGACAAGGACTTAAATATGACTACTCACCCACCACCACTTCATCGCGATGATCTAATTGCCTTGAGAAATCGATACGATGCAGACCAAAAGTATTACCTTAACTTCTGTTATCAGTATTTAAATTTCTATACAGGTTTGTTAGTCACAATTCTCGGAGCAACTATCGCAGGCGTTATGCAATTGGATCAAGTAAAGTTGCGCGACATGGTATTACTGGTTGGGCCCGTGCTTGCAAGCATACTTAGTGGTTTGGGCTATGCACAAATTAAAGTCTTTTATCGTCGTTTCATTGAGGCTCGATTTAATAATCGAAATATTGAAGAAATGCTAGGCGATATATACTCCGAACAAGTTGAAAAAATAAGCCACGCCCCTCGTTTTTACAGCAAAAATGGTGGTTTTATCGCACGATTTGAACGTCCCCAAGTAGAGAAGATATTATTAGAAGCAAAGTCTCAAGGCAAATCAGCAGAAGACGTCGTTACAATGCTTACTAATAATGGCGACACATTGCACTATGCACGAATTACACTTAGTGTTTTTGGAATAGCAAGTGTTATTTTAATGATCGTTATAATTTATATTGTTCTAATATCTATTTGATAATACTTTAGTCTTGTTTCACAAGATCGCAGGCTAACATCGCGTGCAGTGGATTCGGCTCACGCCTTTTTCTTAACTTTAGCTTGTAAGTTTCGTATTTTCCGTTGGCGAAGTTGGTTCTGGGTTCGCCAAACCACTACCGATTACTTGTAGCGTCAAGAGCAAGGAGAAATCTGTTGAGCAAAACCGTTTTTCTGCGAGTTTTGTCGGTGACAAGTCATTTTTTGTAAGACAGATTCGGCGGCAATCCGCGCTTAGGATATGCTTCGCCCCCCGTACCCTGCTTGACAGGTCGGCTTGGGGATCACCAGACTCACTTTACCCTTGCAAATCAGGTATCCAGACGGGGCAGGCCGAGTTCAGAGATGCGCGCCAGAACTTCTTCGGCAGGAGCAATCCTTCTCAGCACCTTTCCACGCATAAACTCTTTCACATCACTTTTCACGCCCAGACGCATGAGACTGTATTTGGCAAATTGCTTCGGGGTCAGTTCAAGCCGGGCTTCACTTCCCAGACTCCATGACCATAAAAGCATCTTCCAGGCCAGGTCTTCTTCGCTGGCGTTGCGGTCAGTTTCTTCTTTGCTCAGTACATGCCAGATCGTCACCAACAGCTTTCGGGCAATTGCCACGATGGCTTTGCTGGGTCCTTTGCGCTTTTTGAACTCTTCGTAGCGCTCTTTCCAAAGGGGCGACATGCGGATGGCTCGCCAGGCTGCTTCAACCATTGCCCAGCGCAGTTCCTTCCGTCCACTTTTGGTAATGCCTTTGTCTTTTTGTTCTTTGCCGCTGCTGTGAATGCCCGCTCCCAGCCCGGCATACCCTACCAGTTGTTTGGGTCCTTCGAAGCGGTGGATATCTCCGATAGCGGCGAGAACTGTCATGGTCACGACAAATCCCATGCCGGGTAGCTGCAAGATGCGGGTGGCCTGTTTCCCCCAGGTTTCGCCTACGCTCATTTTTCCAAGTTCATTGTCCAGCTCGGCTTTGCTTTGCTCGACCTTTTCCAGCAGCCCTAATTCTTGCCGTACTTGCAGCTTTTCCAGCCTGCTGATGGTTTGGTTTTCCCACCACGCTCGGTCACACAGACCGCTTTCGGATAGGGGCAGGTTGTGCCGGTGCAGCAGGCTGTGCAGGCGGTTGCGGATCATCGCTCCTGTTTTCACCAGTCGATTGCGATAGGCTATCATCCCGCGTAGTTCGCGCACATGTGCGGGCGGCACCCACACTTCCGGCACCATGCCTACGATCAACAACCGAATCAGGCATTCAATATCCTGCTTGTCGGTTTTCACTCGCGCTTCGGCGATCTGTCGCACTGCTCCGGCGTGTGCCACAACTGCGCGGCTTACCTGCGGCGCGACGATGTCGTAGATGTCCCACACATTCGTGGTGGTCTCGATCACCACTCCATCTCCGGCGCGCAGGTTGTTCACTGCCCAGCTTCGAAACTGATGCATCTCGATCCGCCTTGGTCGGATCACCCATTCCTGAACTGCGTTCATCCCACCGACCATCACGTATTCCTTGTGGATGTCCAGTGCGATGTATCGTTCGATCTCTCTTGAATTTCCCGGTGAGTTCATGCTACACTCCTAAATGACTGAATTTGTCTGGGGCGTGGTTTTTAGGGTTGTCAGTTGCATCTACCGATTTGGGCTTATGGCGGGCTTCGCCTTCCCAGATTAGTGTGCGCCGGGCTGCCAAATAACGCATCGGGCTTGTCTCATTAGACTTCCCATAGCGGCGGTCGGCCAACCCTGACACTCACACCCCGAAAAGTGTCCCCGGCGACCGTATCATCTCCAAGGATACTATTTCTCCACGCTCCAGACAAGTTCATTCTAATAACGCAAACCGTTGGGCATCACAAACTATTATGTCAGGAAAGGAATGCGTAATGGAGTATTGTAAATGAAAAGATTTATCATTCCACTAATAATATTGGTGTTTTTGCTTACTGGTTGTAAGGCTGATTTTACTGATAGTGTTAGTCAAATCAAAGTTTCAAAGATAGCACTTCCCGACATCGAACACGCCTATGGCGCTACATGGATTACGGATAAAACGATATTTATTATCAAAGACCTTTATCGGGAAGATTTTGACCACGATTATCTTGTTAATCCAAACTCTAATGTAATTATGGATGAGCTGTATTCATACAATATTGATGGGCAAGATTGGACAAAAATGCCCATAACTCCTGAAAATTGCCACGCTGGAAATATTGGCGGGTTGAGCAGATTGCCGAATGGGAAAGTGGGATTAGTCTATAGTTGCCTAGATGATAATAAAGCTATTATTCGCGAATTTGATATTTCCATGAAAAACGGGAATGCACTGTTTGAAAACAAGGTTCATCCCAATGAAGAAATAGGAGTTGTTGGGCCTTATACGTTTTCCGCCGATATGTCCGAGTTTGTTCAAGAAGATGCAACTGGTAATTACCTAGATAATCAACTTTATTATATTGTTCGAGGGAAAACGCCAAAACAAATCGTGCCTGATTTTATTAGAGCGCAGATGCCAGCTTGGTCTTCCCAAGATCGTGAAATTGCTTTCTGGGGAGTTCCGGATTACCATGGTGATAAACGTCCTACAGAACCTACCTGGCAAGATTTGCTTTTCTTGCCAACAAATTTGTATTTATCATCTCCTGAGGGAAATAATGTAAAGGTTATATTATCTTCTATTGAAGATCCTTCTGGTATAGAATGGTCGCCCACAAAAAATCTAATCGCATTTGCTTGTAAATTCAAAGGCGTTGAAGGGTTGTGGTTAATTGATCCCACGACGTTAGAAGTTACTCGCATTTGGAATAAGCGTGTAGGATTTAGTTGGTCACCAGATGGGAAAGAGATAGTTATTTCTGACGCACATTACGATTTTGGAAAATATAAAAATGCGAGCATTCGTATTATTCAATTGCCGTGATGATGGTGAATCAAGGCAATATCAAAATCAAAATCGTCTTACAAAACCTGCCCAACAAAGCGTGCAGGCTGACGTGTTGCCACGTTCCGTTTAAGAGCCTTTTTCCGCTCGAAAATATGGTTCCGTTTCGTCAGTTGGTTCTCGTGGCAACCCGCAGCTACCGATAACTTGTAGCGTCAAGGGCGAGAGAAGATTGGTCGGGTGGACAGTGCTTTGGTAGATTTTGCGGAACGCAAGCCACTTTTTATCTAGCAGAATTGGGCGCAATCCGCGCATAGGACATGCTTCGCCCCCCGTACCCTGCCTGTGCAGGTCGGCTTGGGGATCACCAAACTCACTTCACTGTTGCTGTTGCAAATCAGGTGTCGAAGCGGGGTAGGCCGAGTTCGGAAATGCGCGCCAGAACTTCTTCGGCAGGAGCAATCCTTCTCAGTACCTTTCCACGCATAAACTCTTTCACATCACTTTTTACGCCCAGGCGCATTAGGCTGTATTTGGCAAATTGCTTTTGGGTCAATCCCAGTCGGGCTTCGCTTCCCAGGCTCCATGACCACAGCAGCATCTTCCAGGCCAGGTCTTCTTCGCTGGCGTTGCGGTCGGTTTCTTCCTTGCTCAAGACATGCCAAACGGCGACGAGTAACTTTCGTGCGATGGCGATGATGGCTTTGCTGGGTCCTTTGCGCTTTTTGAGTTCTTCGTAGCGCTGCTTCCACAGCGGCGACATGCGGATGGCTCTCCAGGCAGCTTCCACCAAAGCCCAACGGAGTTCCTTGCGCCCTGATTTCGTAATGCCCTTGTCTTTGTGTTCTTTGCCGCTGTCATGGACACCCGCTCCCAGACCGGTGTAACCAACCAGTTGTTTGGGGCCTTCGAAGCGGCGGATGTCTCCGATAGCGGCCAAAACTGTCATCGTGACGACAACTCCCAGTCCCGGCAACTGTAAAACCTGGGTGGCTTGCTTGCCCCAGGTTTCACCGACGCTCATTTTCTGGAGTTCCAAGTCGAGTTCAGCTTTGTTCTGCTCCACTTTTTCCAACAGCGCGAGTTCTTGCCGCACTTGCAGCTTTTCCAGCCTGCTGATCGTTTGGTTTTCCCACCACGCTCGGTCACACAAACCGCTTTCGGATAGGGCTAGATTGTGCCGGTGCAGCAGGCTGTGCAGGCGGTTGCGGATCATCGCTCCCGTCTTTACCAACCGATTGCGGTAGGCCATCATCCCGCGCAGTTCGCGCACATGTGCTGGCGGTACCCACACTTTGGGTACCAGGCCCACGATCAACAGCTGGATCAGGCATTCAATATCCTGCTTGTCGGTTTTGACCCATGCTTCCGCAATCTGCCGCACTGCTCCAGCGTGAGCCACGACTGCCCGGATCACCAATGGCGCGACGATGTCGTAGATGTCCCACACATTGGTCGTCGTCTCGATCACCACTGCATCTCCGGCGCGCAGGTTATTCCCTACCCAGGTTCGGAACTGGTACATCTCGATCCGTCTGGGCCGGATGACCCATTCTTGGGCTGCGTTCATTCCACCGATCATGACATATTCCTTGTGGATATCCAGTGCGATATATCGTTCGATTTCCCTTGAATTTCCCGGTGAGTTCATGCTACACTCCTAAATGAAATTGTCTGAGGCGTAGATTTTAGGGTTGTAAGTTGCAGCTACCGATTTGGGCTTAAGGCGGACTTCGCCATCCCAGATTAGTGTGCGCCGGGCTGCCAAATAACGCATCGGGCTTTTCTTTTCTTGCAGCAAAAGACTTCCCATAGCGGCACTCGGCCAACCCTGACACTCACACCCCGATTGATGTGTCCCCGGCGACTGTATCATCCCCAAGGATACTCAATCTACACGCCCCAGACAAGTTCATTCTAATAACGCAAACCGTTCGGCGCTTAGTTCGTAAAAACAAAACTGCTTACAAGAGAGGAAATCATCATGCCAAAACAATCTTTTGCACTTGAAACCGGTGGAGAAAAACGTCTAGAAATTTCTTGGAAAGGAATATATAAAGACATAACTGTTTCGCTAGACGGTAATTCACTTGGTGTAATCCTCGACCAAAAAGCGTTATCCGCAGGGCAAGAGTTCCGTTTAATAGATGGCTCTATCATTAAGGTTCAGTTGGTCAAAAAGTTCACTTCAACTGAATTACAAGTACTCCGTAATGGACAACCTGTTCCAGGCTCTGCTTCTGACCCGCAATCTCAATTGAAAACTGCGTATGGAATGGTGTATTTTGTGGCAGGGTTAAATCTTGTGTTAGGCTTGGTGTCTTTCCTGTTCAATGTCGAGTTTCTCCAACAAATCGGCATTGGGTTTGGCTCAATCATATTTGGCTTAGTGTTTCTCGTTTTGGGCTTTTTTGTTCAGCGAAAATCAGCGGTGGCGCTTATTCTTGCTATCGTCATTTTTGCCTTTGATGGCATTCTGGGGATTTTTCTTGCCGCTTCGCAAGGCTACAATCCAGGTGCAGGCGGCATAATTGCTCGTATATTCCTCATTATTCCTATGTTTCAAGGCATTGGTGCAATCAAGGCGCTTAAAAATAAAAGTACTTAATTCTCCAAAGTTTCTATCGGGCGCAAGCGCACCCAACACAGCGTGCACCGGACAAGTGCGGGCAACGGCCCGCACTTTCAGGGAAGCAGCCCCAAACAGCGGATGCGGCGTCTGGTGGCTTTATCCGCCAATTCCCGCCCTTGCCGGTAACGCAAACCATTCGGCAGGTTAACATAATAAGGAGTCTTAAGTGAGCAGACAATTATTTAGTGCCATAGTAATTGTCATTCTCTTACTAATCTCTGGAATGACTGGCTGTGGTAGCCCGAACATCACAAAAGTCTATCCAACTGCAACCATTACGACAACGCCCCTTCCAGCAACAATGACTGCAAAATTTATAAAACAAGTTGATACAGAAGAAAACAAGTGGAACATATTAGGGATTGCAAGTTATCATATTGTGTTCAAATTTTATGAAGCCTTTGTGGCTGGTCTCGAAACTCAACGTGATGTCATAGTAAAAAACCATCAGGTCGTAAGCTCTTTTTGTGTTTCAAATAACTGCCCTGCTTTTGTTTATACAAATGTCAATACAGTTGGCGATCTTTTTGCAGTTGCTCGAGGCAGCACCCTGCCCCCAAATTTAGAAGGTAACCCACCAGATGATCGGCTTAGTCTGGGCGAATGTCTCCAAGCCATTTCATTTGATACGACATATGGATTTCCAAAACACGTTTCTATTGACTGTCCAGAAGTGTTCGACGAAGAGAATTCTGTTGATGTCATTTCGTTTGAAGTCATCAAGTGAAAATTTCACATTTGGCTTTCAGATAGCAAAGACGCATTGAGCATAAAACCGGCCCAACATCGCATGCAGGCTGACGTGTTGCCATGTTCCGTTTAAGGGCTTTTTTCCGCTCGAAAACATTTCCCGTTTCGTTGGTTGGTTTGCGTGGCAACACGCAACTATCCCCTGCAGGGACGATATCGCAGGCTGTTAGGCTACCAACAGCATATTTTATTTTACAGGTAAGGAGAACTCACAGATGAAAATTGATTCACCCAAATGGCCAGCCTCGAAGCCAAAGAGATCAGCCATACAATGGCTGCTTGATTCTGACCCTTCGATCCGCTGGCAGGTAATGCGAGACTTGACCGATGCGTCCGACGATGAAATTACAGCCGAGCGCGCCAAGATCGCCACTGACGGCTGGGGCGCTACACTTCTCGCGGCTCAATCCGAGGATGGCACCTGGCCTGCAGATGCCCGCTTTCCCGAATGGCCCACCCTGCGCACTTTATTGTTGTTGCATGACATGGGACTCGACCCGGCCAATGAGCGAGCCAAGCACGCTGTTGACAGAGTTCGAGAGAACGTCAAATGGCTCATGAATATTACTCAGGATGAGCTGCCAAAAGACAAAGATATCAGCTGGTGGCACAAGCCTTTCTTCGCTGGCGAAGTGGAGCCCTGCATCAATGGTCGCGTTGTAACCGTGGGCACGTATTTTGGGGTGGACATGCAGCCTTTGGTAGACCGGCTGCTGGGCGAACAGATGATGGATGGTGGCTGGAATTGCGATCAAGAAATCGGCTCAACACGCGGATCCTTCCACACTACGATCAACGTCCTCGAAGGTCTGCTGGAATTCGAGCACGCCACCGGCGGCTCGCTCGCCGTAAAGGCAGCACGCGAGCGCGGGCAGGAGTACCTGCTCTCACGCCATCTCTTCAAGCGGCTATCGACCGGTGAACCTATTGAGCATGACCGCAAAGGCGGCCCTGTCTGGACGCAATTCTCTTACCCCGCCGGCTGGCACTACGATATTCTGCGCGGGCTGGATTATTTGCGCAACGCTGGCGTGGCACCAGATCCGCGCATGGCCGAAGCTATCGAGATCGTTGCCTCCAAGCGCGATGCAGATGGTCGCTGGGCGCTTGGGGTAATATACCCCGATGAAGTCATCGCCGAACCTGGCATAACCGAAGGCTCACCCAGCCGCTGGATTACCCTGCGCGCCTTGCAAGTGTTGAATTGGTATTCAGCGCGAAACTAGCGCAAATGCCGAAGGTGGCCTACTAACAATGCGTTCACCCGACCGTGGTGTACGTGCCCCGTTTGCAGGCAGTTTGTGTGGCTTGGAGCCGGTTCCGGTATAGTGGCGTTATCTCGTCCGGCCCACCAGCGGGTAACGCAAGCCGTTCGGCGCTTGATCTAAGACAAGAAGACCGTTAATGAATCAAGACTTGCTTATCGAGAGTTGGAAACGTGAAGAACAACAACCTTTTTCAGGGTGGGATTTCTCATACCTGAACGGCAGAATGTTGGAAGAACAGCCTCCTTGGTCATATTCATTGCGTGCTGCTGAATTATTAAAACAATCATCAGCGGTCGTAGACTTAGATACAGGAGGCGGTGAGCGATTCTTGGAACTGCATGAACACTGGCCTGGTAAAGTCGTGGCTACGGAAAATTATCTTCCTAACTTCAAACTTGCAACAGAACGATTATCTCCCTTGGGAGTAAAAGTTATCCATGTTCAGCTAAATGATTGTGCTCCAATGCCTTTTGTCGATAGCGAATTTGACCTGGTGTTAAATCGGCACGCTGCCTTCAATTCTCATGAAGTAGCTCGGGTTCTGACTTTGGGTGGGACCTTTCTTACTCAGCAAGTTCACGGGTTATGGGTACATGATTTATTCGCTGCTTTTGACGCCAAACCTCAATGGCCAGATGCAACACCCGAAAAATATGTTCCTCGCTTGAAAACTGCCGGATTGGAGATCGTCGACTTGCAAGAATGGTCGGGACGCTTGACATTTAATGACGTGGGAGCGATTGTTTATTTCGTCAAAGTTGTTCCTTGGTTGGTGCCTGGTTTTTCGGTTGAATCTCATTTAAAATACTTACTCGATCTTCAAAAGCAATTGGAAAACAATAAAGGGCTTACTTTTACAGCCAAACTATATTTGATAGAATCTCAAAAAGCAGAAATTCGCTAAAACCCAAAACCGCGCCTAACAACACCGCGTGCGCCGGAAGATTCGCTCCGCTCCCCATAAAGCAGTTTTGTCCGCTCGAAATTCTGGTTCCATTTTGAAAACTGGTTCTCGGCGAACCGCAACTATCCCCTGCTGGACGATGTCGCAAACCGTTCGGCGCTGGCTTTCAACACGAGGTCTAAAAAATATGAACTTATATCAGGAAGTTTCAAGTCAAGCTGAAATGGATGATTTGATAGATTCCATTGGCAATTTTCACGACAGTATGACAAAAGAGATTCATATAATCAATCGTAGCGCAGTTCTTCATGACCATAAAATGTTAATGAGTCACCAATTCGACGCGCAGGTTCTTATTCAGTCGCAATGGAAACCTTTTGCCGTAGAATTATTATTTATTGACATATTCGAATTAACCATCAGTGGCTCTGATGAGTATTTTGGAGCAACAGGTTTGGTAGGGCAACAATCCGCCCATAACGAGACGAGTTTCATTGAAATGAAATTTGATTCTTCGTTCATAATTTCTGCCAACCAATTATTCTATCAAGTTCAGTCAGAATATTTGGGCATGAAAGCACGTTTGAATTCCGAAGTTCCATCTCCTAAAGCAATTCCTGCCAGGATTATTGATGGTCAATGGCGTCAATGTTCATCTTGTAGCGAAGCTTGGGAAGTAGATGGAAACCATATTTATTCGGTTTGCCCGAAATGCTTATCGCTTACCGAAATAAAGTCTTAGGCAGAAAAGCGGCCCAACAGCTCATGCAGGCTGACGTGTTGTCACGTTATGTTTAAGGGCTTTTTCTCGCTCGAAAAGCATTGTTCCGTACATTATAGGAATTTGACATCTAACGTAAGTTTTGCGCAATCAGCGCCAAAAGCGTAAAAAGCGAGCCAAAAAGTTTTGACGTATTGGCGTATTGCGATCAGGAAAAAAGAGTTGTTTGCCAGCAAAAGCGCTGGCAGGACTGAACCTTAACAACATGCCATCTGAATTTAGGATCACTTTTGCCGAAGTGTTGGCGGCAACCTGGACTTGCTTCTTGATGCCCATTTTTCTGATAGGAAGAGTGTATTCATTTTGGTCAGTATTTTGATCAATCCAGACAGTTGCCCAACGGATAAAGTTGGCGGCAAAGATAGTCAGGGCTTCTTGCAGGAAAATGGCGGGTTCGGAGCGGACTTTGAGCCGGTGGAGATAAAAAACTTGCTTGGTTTCCTTGATACCGGCTTCAATGGTTTGGCGAGCGTTGTATTTGCCAAACCAGGCGGCAAGATTTGTCGTAACGGGTGTATCACCGAAGTGAGCCAGGGTACTGTGCTTTTGGGTTTCGCCGGTATAAAAGCGTTCGAGCGCAACATCCAACGGGTAAGGGAAGTTTTCTGGTTGGAAATCTTTCCAGACAACCATCTCAGCATTCTTGCCAACCTGAACCCACGACATTTTCTCGTCCACTTTGCTTTTCAGCATTTTCGTAATTTTGTGGTTATGCAGTTTGACATAGATCTCATAACCCATTTCAATCAGCAAGGCGATGTTTTCGTAGGTGCCAAACCCGGCATCCAGCCGAAAACAGCCTGTGATCGGGCTCAAATTCTCAAGATTTTCCTGCACAAACCGTTCCAAGCGATCGCGCAACACTTTTTCGGCATCAAAATGGGCTTGCAGCAATACTTGTGTTTTGCCAAGCTTTTCCTGGACTGCTTTCACCGCCTTTTCGCGGCGCACCCTACGACGCTCCAGCATTTCGACGTGTTTTTGCTTGGGTTCCGCGGCTTCACTGGCTGTTTTGACCTGCTCCAGTACAGCTTTGCGATCAAGAATTGCGCTCGCCAGTCTGACTTTTTGTATTTCAAGCCGTTTCTCTGTTGCTTCACGACTTTTAACAAAGGCCTCGATACGCTTTTCCAGCAATTCCGTGCGTCGCAAAGGTCGCTGACCCGTCCGTTTTTCCGCCGCCAAAACAAGGTTCCTTGCCTGACCACTTGAAACGGTATCGCCCGCATGATGCGCTACCGATACCCACAACCGACCGTATGTCGGGCTTTCCAAACTGACTACGCCTGCCTGATATCCCAGGCAAATCTCATCCGACATGTGTCCGAACGCTGCGTTCGGGTAGGTTTTGCTCGTATTGGAGACTGGCAGCCCAGTCAGATCACCATCGTATTGCAGACACTTCATCAACGACAGTTCTTGTGCTAAAAATGGCTGCCCAACTTCTTCCAATGCCGCCACCAGTGCGTGAACTTCATCCCAACTCAGGCTTTTCAGCGTTCGGCTCACTCCCGTATACTCTGCCCAAGCCAGCTGGCCCCAGGCTTTTGCTACCGCTTCATCTTTCTCCAACGGATGCGCTGACAGGCTAATCTCTTGCAATTGTTTCAGCCCTGACAATATTGCCACGAAAAATTCAAGCACTTTTGCCTGTGGCGTATGTTCATAAACCTTTTGCTTGAGTCTCACCGCTTCAATTGCCGTTATCAGACCAATTTCTTGGGCAAATCGTCCCCACACGATCAGCAGGGCATGTTGGGTTTCTTCTTCTTGAGCCATTTTCGTTCCTGTTTGATGGGTTGGCTCAAGATTATGACATCCTTATTCATTTGGTAATGTTCAACTTTTTTTGCGCTTTTTACAATTCTTGATCTGATTGCGCAACCGTTACGCTAATGACAACAACCGACGAATATATGTTTCTATTGAAATCGCTTGATGATCCCGTTTTTTGGGAGTGGCCTCCCGGTTTTGACTTGGATGCTGCTGAACGGAAATTTCTCAGCTTCGCGTCTGCTCTCCAACAACAGCTCACCACGATTTGCACTATCGAAACCGGCGCGCTGATACAAGACGCGAGTTTCCGTGGACAGATTGTGTTACCAGATTTTCTTCTCCAGCAGCTACCCCAAGAATATGCGGTTGTTATTCGTGTTAGCAATTGGGGCAATATAGCAACTGTAAGCGATGAACAGATACTTCAACCATCTGCATTGACCACCATTAGGGATTTAATGCAACAGTTTGGATATGTCTATATTCCATCAGATCTGTTGAACACACCCTACACTGGAAAAAATCCGGGCGTAACTGGAATTCGAACCTGGTGGATACGCTATTTTGACTGGGTATAACGCTTAGCAGGCAAGCTGAAATCAACGCAGCCGTCCAACATGCGCACAGAATCCGACAAAGCTACTTTGCAAAATCTGCCCAACACCCCATGCAGGCTGACGTGTTGCCACGTTCCGTTTCGGTGTTTGGTCCGCGTGGCAACTCACAGCTAACTCTTGTCGTTGGGCGGTCAAAGGATGTTCTTAAGAATATTCGTACAGCGGACAGTTTATAGAATGCTGGAGTTTATAAATGTTGACAAGTTCTGATCACGATGTTTTTCTGGTGCCAATGCAATTTCCATCCATCCAAGAAGCCATCAATGCCGTCGTTCGACCATCAACCATCATGATTGGCCCCGGCGTTTACGACGAGGATTTACTTCTCTCCGAGAAACCGAGTATTGTGCTCAGTACAACTCGCTTTGGCAGACGTGGAGTCACGCTGGTTGGCTCCACTGCCGAGTCAGTTATTCGTATTGAGCATACTTCGGTGTATCTGAGCGGAATTGAGATTCGCTCCAATGGCCGTGCGCGGGCAATTTCGGCAGTTGGGGCCTCGATTGCTTTTCAAGAATGCGTCCTTGCAGGAAATAAGGCAAGCGACATGGGTGCTGCTTTGCTGTGCATCCACTCATCGGTTCGTGTACAAAAGTCAATGATCGCTGGCAACAGCGTCCAAGCGACTAACCAAGCTGCAAGCGGTGGTGCGCTTCATTTGATTGATTGCAAGGTTGAGATTGCAGGCAGCTCAATCCAAGCGAATGCCATTCACGGATTGGCCGAAGCACGAGGAGCAGGCATTTATTGTGAGCGTGGTCAGATGCGGATTTGGCGCAGCAGAGTAACGGAGAACGCCTTGTATGGCACAACCTGTGAAGGAGCAGGGATTTACTTCCAAAATTCTGCGGCACAACTGGGTGGAAGCGTAATCACCGGCAACGGAATGGCTGAAGGAAGAGGCGGCGGCATCTTTGTTAATGGACAATCGGAGCGAATTGTTGTTCATAAGAATACAGTTGTTCGGCAAAATCACCCCGACGATTTCTTAACGGAATAATTTTCGATTTTCATTGGTGTATTCAGTTTGGAAACGGGAAAAATGGATTACGAGGATACGAGCCCACATAAAATTACTTTAGGTAATCATATACTTGACAAACAAGCGATTTTCAAGCGAATTAGTGCAATTTTTCACAGCTAAAATCCCCTCTGAGCTGCCTTACTCGGTGTCTGGCGTATCTTTTTCGGGTGCAGGCTGCTCTTTGGGTGGCGGTGGAGCCTTCAGTAAATCTTTGATGGCTTCCATTTCTGGGATGCCGTAGAGCGAAACATTTTTGTGGAGTTCGGTATATTTTTCTTGTTTTTTGCGCGGCTTACCTTTTTCCGGCTTGGCCGTGTTGGGGGGAGTTTCTTTTTGTTTTTTCATAGAAGTGACCTCGTAGTGAATAACGTGTACCCCTATGATATGTTTCGTGCGGGAAATTTCAAGGATATCTAAAAAAGAGTTTATCAGTTTTTTATGCTTTCGGGCGGATTGATGGGGAAACTTATGTGACAAAAAAGTTCAGGGAACTAAATTTGCGAATTATTGGGAATTTTATTTGGGTTGCTATAATACAGCATGAATTTTGAAATTAGAACACGCTATAAAGGCTTAAACAGCATAAGGGGTATTACGACGAACGTAGGAATAAAAAGTTCTATCTGTTTGGTGGTTATTGAATCGGGTAAAATCTGGGTGGAGATAACCAAGAGATGGGAAAAACTACAAGTTACCTATGGAAAATATTTTCAGAGACATTTGAAATTGTTCGGAATGATCTTGGAACAAAAGGGGTTGGTTTGATACTTGCCCTAAAAATATCCTTGACAGCAATTAGTGTTGCACTAATTGTTCTCTTAGGTTTGACAAGGGCCAATGAGCCTGTTTATACAATCGTGTTTAATATCTTTATTGGTGATATTTGTACGCTTATTGTTTTGTGGCTTGCTACACCTTTCATTGCTTTTTTAAGAATGTCAGAGACATCCGCTATTAGGGATGCCGAACAGAAAGAAAAGATAAAACTTCTCACTGAAGTTATCAAACTGCAATTTGTTCCTGATATTTCGCCTGACGCTCAAAACTTTTTTGTTGAAATACTCAACCCTAATGTTCAAAAAATTGTCAACCTGAGAATTAAATTAGTTCAAAACGGACTAAGCAAGTTTCCGATGAAAGAAGAATATCGCAAATAGGCAATAATATTAGCCGCAAGAATCGAGAATTTACTGATGTCTCTGGTTTTATGCAAACTAGGACTATTTCAGGGAAAGACTCTGTTTTTGTAGACATTTTTAAAATTGAAGACAATAAAATGATTTTAGGGGATTATATACTTGACAGACCCAAACTTCAGGCGTAGAATGGGGGTAGTTAGACGGCGGCAAAAATCGAGTAGCCACACACCCTAACAACCAGCGAAATCAAATCCTAAATCTAACCCTATTATAGCCGGAGCGTGCGCGATGGATGACAACTTCTTGAAAGTTATGAAGATGACCGAAGAAGAAGCCTACAACAAACTGGAATCCATCCGTTGGCCTCATGGCCCAATCTGTCCGAAATGTGGAAGTGTTAAGGGCGGGTATAAACTGACTTCAAAGCCGGGAACAGTAAATCCCGTCAGACCTGGCTTGTATAAGTGCAAGGATTGCCGTCAGAAATTCACTGTCAAAATGGGAACGATTTTCGAGGACAGCCACATTCCGCTGAGTAAATGGTTCATTGCGATCTACTTGATGAACGCCAGCAAGAAGGGGATTTCGTCTCACCAGTTACACCGAATGCTCGATATTACCTACAAGACGGCTTGGTTCATGACACATCGAATCCGCCTTGCTATGAGTGATGGCCCTCTGGCTGAGTTGTTGACTGGAACAGTTGAAGCCGATGAAGTTTATATGGGAGGGCTGGATAAGAGCAAGCACGAGTGGCAGAAAACTCCCGGCAATCAGGGACGCAGCACGAAGACAAGAACCCCTGTGGCTGTTCTGGTGGAGCGTGACGGCGATGTGCGTGCAAAGAAGATCAAGTCAGCGGACAAAGCCACTTTGCAAGGCAACATACAGGAAAACGTTGATCCTTCGGCGCAGATTCACACCGATGAATGGATTAGTTACAAAGGTTTGGATAAGAATTTTTCATTGCATGAAGTTATCAATCATGGAGCGGGTGAATTCGCTCGTGGCGATGTGACAACCAATTCTGCGGAAAGCTGGATTTCGCTAATTCGGCGCGGCGTTTACGGAACCTTCCACCACATCAGCGAGAAGCATCTTGATCGTTACATTGGCGAGTTTGTGTTCAGATGGAATCATCGGAACATCAATGACGGTGAACGGATGACGATGGCGGTTTCAAAAGTTCAAGGCAAAAGATTGATGTATAAAGATGCAATAAAAGAAGAGACTGGCAGTTAATCGCCAGTCTCTTTCTTATCTGTGTTTGTTGATTTTTTCTTACGCACTTTTTTCGGAGTCGTTGTTTCTTTATGCTCTTTCGGAAGTGGCGGAGTCTTTAGTAAAGCCGCCAGTACATCATCAAAAGACGGGCCAGCCAAACTAAGAAGCTTATTTAAAGTTTCTTTGGGGATTGGTTTTTTCGGAGATTCGTCGGATTGGTTTGCCATATTGTTTGAGCCTTTGAAATCAAAACGAATATGAAGTCTCTATGTTGCTCGAAAATCTGTTTGACTTAACACATTATAGTCCTTTGTAACAAATTTCAATAAAATGACACTACTTATCTATCCAACAACTAAAAACGTCAATCAATTATTCCACGAAATCAAATTTGATTAATTAATTCGTCTGTTTTGTCATCGTCTAAAATACTATCTCCCATTGGTCGTCGTTTAGGGTAACAAATACGTTGAAGGGTGGCCCAATCTCGCATCGCTTGTGCATATTCTGGCGAACCTATTTTAAAAGACCGTGGATCAGGCTCACCCTTGTATTTTAATTTTGAAACTATTTCTCTTTCTTCTTCTGTCATTTTGCTCCTTCAGTTATTTAGTTATGTAACAAATTTCTTGATCTTTTGCCAAATCATATATAAAAGATAAGTTCGAACATGTTCAAAGAAATGCAACTTAGGTTGATTCTTGATATTTAATATTTTGAATGGCATACCATTAGCTTCTACAATTCCTATTGATACTTTGCCACCCACAGGTATATCAGAGGCATCCTCATAGTATTTATAACGAGCGGCTGCAAGTTCAACAAGAAACTTTGTATATTCTATGCCATCATCTATTGTTGTATTTGCATTTTCTATATTCATTATCTTTGCTTTAGATGTGTTTTCATCTAAAATTTCAATAATTCTTGTTAGCTTATTGCTTTTTAGGTCGAAATTTTTCAGAAGATATTCTATAAAACTGCTAAATAAATCTTCCGAGACCCCAAACTGGTATCCAAATATTGGTTTATACATTGCATAAAAAGTTGCAAAGAAACTACCCTGTTTATTAACTATTTCTGCATTATTAGTATCAAGGTCCTCGGGAAACCTAAAATGCCAAACTTCGGACTGCTCTGCATCATCAGAAAAACCAGCTATGACCATGCCAAACACATACTTGGCTTCTTCGAGTTGGCTGGTAGCATTTTTATAACTTGTTGCTCCAATGTGTTTTTTATATAAATAACTAAAATAGCTTCTTAGTTTTTCAGCAATATCACCTATTTTGACTTTGCCATTTAAACCTAGTGTATACATCCCTTCATCTCTTATGTATTTTCGAAGATAGGTGTCTGCTGTCTTGTCTCCCATATAATAATTTCCATAGATTGCTATACCTATTGATTTTTCTCCAAAAGGAAATATTTTTTGGACATCCTTACAAACCTGTGAAGGAATGTTGTTATCTGCAAATGTAAGAATTGCAGCTCCGTCTGCCCCTAAAATAACACCTTTTGGGGTATTACAAGCAATTATTACAGTCATAAGATGAATCCTTTCATGTGTTTACAAAAGAGAACAAGTTTCCCGCCACCAATGGCCTTTCCTTATTCATGGTGAATCTCTGCCTTCTGTTAAACTTTGAAAATCACAATCTTAATTATTTACTAACATTTAAGCGAATACGGATAGCTGGCAGAGGAGTGCCATCGCGTTCTCCAGGAACCTCGTACTTTTCTATAATACCCTCATTGGTAAGCTCATCTGCGAGACCATAAGAACTAGCATAATCAAACCCTTTAGCACCTAAAACCGATTTGACGAAATGGGTTAATCCTACATAACCAGTTGGGCGGAAATATTGTTCTTGTAACTTGAGTTCATTTAAAAATTCATCTCGCTTAATTGCATTCCAAGCATATCCTGCGGGAGCAAAACTTTCGCGCAAAGCTACTTTTTCATCAGCGGGAATTTCCAAAGAGGCGCTTGATTTATCCGCTGCTGCGATAATTTCCAACAACTCATTCGCTACTCGCTTCCCATCCATTAAATCTGATAAAGTGAACAGGTTATTGTGAGCAATTTTATGCCGCAGTTTTTCAAGTTTTTCCCATTTCGACTGAAAGTTTTTGTCTTTAAATGTTTCTTTGAAAAAACGTTGGTAATTAGTTTGTAACCGTCCTTTGAGTACTTTAAGAGCTTCTGGAGTTTCATCAACATCCAGAATTTGTTTTACTAAATCATCAGTATTTTTAAATCCAGCAGATTGTTGGTAAATTATCCTGCCTAAATCTCCAAAATCTATTAAGTAGGCTCTGTTATCAAAAAATGGTGAGAAATCTTCCTCGTTTTTTGAGCGCTTTATAGCTTTGGTATTTTGTTCGCCTGTGGCTATCGCCTCCCACCACCTTGAACCAAGTTGTGTAACCATAAACCGAATTAAATAACCTCTCAGCTCATTTTCTGCACGATAAAGTAAAGGATAGAGGTCACATGCTATTTTTTCTGAAGCTTCATCTTTCAAGACATACTTCAGGTCGAAACCTTGAGAATCAAGGTGGCTAAGAATAATTAAGCGACGAGATTCGATTTCATCGAATTCGCCTTGTAATTCAAGAATATAGCCATTCCCGCCGCTTGGATATGTGCTTGAATTTAAGTTGACTTGGGCTACAACGAGTGAAGTTTGACCATCGATGATTTTTCTTTGCTTGATATTTAGTTCAGGTTTTTGCCATAAAGACTTATGTGCCATCATTGCGTAAAGAATGTGTGAGGTGGTAAAGGTTTTTCGACAGGAAAAAGGGTAGTTTTAAGGTGGCTGGACTCCTTTCTGGATTTTTTAACATTGGGTTGAATGGTAGTAACCTTAACAAATTGTCGGGGTTGCGGGTGAGACCGTGGAGTGGCGGCTAGCCGCCACTCCACGGTCTCACCTGGCGATAAAAAATACCGGGTCGCCTTCTGGCCTGATGCTCAATCTCGCCATGATTGCGTTGTCAGGGATTTCGGATTTGGAAGTGAACTTCTTCCGGGGTGCGATAATCCAGAGATTGGTGCAAGCGTTTGAAGTTGTAAAAGTTCAGGTATCGTTCGATGCCCAGCCGGGCTTGTCGTGGGCTGTCGTAATCGTGCAGGTAAACTTCCTCGTACTTAACGGAGCGCCACAAGCGCTCGGTAAAAACATTGTCGAGCGCCCGACCCCGGCCATCCATACTGACCTGTACCTGAGCATCCAACAGCTTTTGAACATACTGCGGGCTGGTAAAGTGACTTCCCTGATCGCTGTTACAGATTTTGGGGTTTCCCAAGCTCAGAGCTTGATCCACCGCCAGCAGGACGAAGGGCATTTCCAGGGTTTGATCCAGTTGCCAGGCTAAAACATAGCGGCTAAACCAGTCCAGAACCGCTACTAGATACATCCAACCGGCGCGCAGGCGGATGTAGGTGATATCTATGCCCCAAACCTGGTTCGGGCGTTCGATTTTTAGCCCGCGAAGCAGGTATGGATAGACCTTGTGCTCCGGGCAAGGTCGACTGGTGTTAGGTCCCGGCGCAATCCCAGCGATTCTCATTTCGCGCATGTACTGTTGAACGGTCGGGCGCGAGATACTTCGCCCTTCCCGGCATAGCACGGCGGTCATCCGGCGCGAACCATAGATCGGATATTCGGTGTAAATCTCGTCAATGCGCCGTTTGATGGCGATTTCCTGCTCAGATGGGCCAACCGGCTCGTAGTATAAGCTCGAGCGGCTAATCCCCAGCAGGTCGGCTTGCTCTGCCAGCGAGATTTCGGGCTTCTCCCGTTCGAGCATTCCCTGTCGCTCGCTACGATGGAGGTTCGATGCCAGATTTTTTTTTCAGCCAGTTGAGTTGTGTGCTCAACTTCCCGATCTCGGCGTATAGCTCTTTCACTTCGCGCTCGTGTTCGGCCTTTTGAACCCGCTCGTTTTTGCGCTCGTCTTCAAAAACGTCAGTCAATTTTTCGATTGCCAGTGCTTTCCACTTGTAGAGCTGGTTCGGGTGGATGCTCTGCTCCGATGCGATTTGCGCGATCGTGCGCTCTTCCTTCAAAATTTCGAGAACTATTTTTGCCTTTTGTTCTGCCGTGTAATGTTTTTTCATGCCCTTAATTTACACCTTAAATCATCCCCTTTTTTTGTCTAAAATCAGTTTACCACTTCAAACTATCGGGCAACTTAACTTCAGCAACTACTTTGGGCTGCCCATTTACCCATGCTTGAATTGCATCAACAATTTCTTGTTTTACCTTTGCAACTCCCAGATTAATTGAAAAACGAGTTGCTATGTCTTTTAGTTCAGAGATTTTGTAATCATCAAGGGGCTTCTTGAAAGCGTCATCATCAAATGTTTCTGCAAGAAGCATATAAGGTGAGGTTGGAGTATCAACGCTAATTGTTCGTTTTATTTCTATGAGAGGGTTTGTGATTCCCCACACAGCTTGCAAGAGCACAATTTCTGAAGAATTTAGTTCAAATTTTCCCCGTAGAATGATTTCTGTTTCATGTAAATGGTCATTCGGATTTTCTAGCGCAATGGTTGTGTATGAAAAATCATCTACATGAGGTGCTTTCTTAGGCGACAAGAAAACTTCCAATGCGGATAAAGTCGTACTTTTACCTCCATCATTTTCACCTGTAAAAATAGAAAGCTCGGAAAGCGGTATCCAATCTGTAGAATATAAACAGCGAAAATGTTCTGCTTTGAACGCGATGAATTTCATGGTTCCCCAACTTAGCGAATTTGTTTATATGAAAAGCCACCTTTTTTAATATGGGCGGCGAAATAGCTTCCATGTGATGCCGCACTCATAAGTCCACTATAAATGCTTTCTGGAACATTGAAGTATTGGTAAACAGAACCATTTAGAAATTCAATTTCTAAAGTCGCTGTTTGTGAATTATATCCAACAGACGCTAAATTAGACGATGATACTGGTGTACGGTTCATTTGACTCCTCCTGAACGATTTTTAGGATAAAAGGGCTAACTTGTGTTTTGAGATCATTCTAAAATATACACGGAGCCAGGTTATGGCTGACCACAATTACCAATCTAACCCATCAAATTCAAATTGATTCTCGGCATTACGTTTTTGCGCTATTGCCTTACCAGCGTCGATAAATTGCTCAAAAAGTTCATGTTTGTTTTGTTGAAATTCTTGAACAATCTGTCTTGATATTCGCTCTTTTGGAATATGGGCATAAGCAGCATATGGGGCAACACGAATCACTTTAGCCTCAAATTCGACATTACTTTTTCCTTCATAATAACCGGGAAATCCATACCGAATTGTGCAATTTCCCTTTGCTTCGGCAAAATCAAATTTAAAATCTGCTTCTATTTCGCCAAAGATTAAAATCCCCACTTCCCCTAACTTCATCACATCAGTAGTATGGATTTTGTTCCCGTGCAAAGTAATCTTATCTATATTGCCTTTGAGCCATTCAAAATTGGGAGGAAAACTGCCATACTTTTGATCTATACCAACATCAATATCCGAAATTCTTTCAAAGGTTAAGGCATTGTATGTTTGCTGTGCAAAACAATTCAAGAAATCAAAAATAGAGGCATAACTTGAAAAGTATAGGGCAAGAACTTTTTGAACTGGGCTATCGGTGGCAATTGCCCCTTGTCTTTGAAAGAACTCGTGAGTTGCACTTTGAAGCTTAATTAACAGTTCCTTTGTCTCTGATGATGTAGCTTCACTTCGATAAGTGACAACTCCATTATGGTCTTTGCTAATTGTAAATTTGCCATCATGGTGACTGACGGATGAAAAAGCGTCTTTAGTCCAATCTTGTCTTTTGACGGTAAAGTTTATAACAACATCATTAGCATCGTTAATTTGCAAGTTACATTGTGTTAATTGATATGGAGAGTTTTCTGTTATCAAGTCCTGAACAAAAGGCTCGATTTCATCCGGCAAAACTTGCTGAATTGATTCTTGAGAATTCCATGCGCTTAAAGCATCGGAGACTTTGACTGTACTTTCTCGAAATTGTTGCCGATTTTTTAGAATATCAAATTCACGAGGACTGAGCAAAATATTTGCTAAGTTTGGAATAGTATTTTCTCGCCGCCCATCTTTGATGTATATACCTCGCTTGTTTAACACGAAGCGAAAATCTGCTGCGCTCAAATTGCTTCCAAGAATTAGCAAGCGCAACGACTTACCAAAGGGTAGGCGTGGAACATCATTTTCATCCTGTTGACTGTCCATATTTTACGCATTCCTAAAATCTGGGATATAGGAACCAACTTGAACTTTACGAACAAAAGACTGATCTCGAAACTCTAATTTAGTTCGTTCTACTATTCCACCAAAAGTATCCTCATTGTATCGAGGATACAGAATGTAAATTTGATTTGCCCAACCTTCAGTCAGCTTTTGGGCAAGACTTATCATATGGGGTAGATGTTCGCCTTCAAACTCATCAATAGTGTTCAAAACAAGAATTTCTTGGGAGCCATTATTTTGAATGACTTTCAACGCTAATATGCTAGAGTTTATGTATTGAACAGGCAAAATTGGTGAGCTGCTTGTTCTTGTTCGAGCTATATTGTTATGCCCAGTATCGTGTATTACAAATTCTACAGTGCTATCTTTGAAGTAATTACTTGCATGTGTAATAGTCTGATAGAGAAAATCAGCACGCCTATTATCCACTAGATAGATCGCTTCAAAGTCCACATCATCGTCAATCCTGAAATCAGTCAATCTTTCAATGACATCATCATATTCTCTTTCTGCCCCATTATCCAGCCAGAAAATTACGCCAGAAAATTTATTAGCTCTCTTAAAAACCTGTACACGATTCTTTAACCGACTTTTTCTGAAACATTCAATGGCAAATGCCAAATCCTTTACATGTGATTTGTATTTAGTCATAGGATTTGATGGGTATTTATCATTAAACTTTGATGACACAATCACAAAATCTGTAGTGTCATTAAAAAATAGACTTTCATACCAATACAAGAAATCAATACCATGAGTATTTCTATTTTTGGTTGATGAGACATGTTCAATAGGATGAGTACATTCAATGTCAATCCCCACCATAGGATTATGCCAGCCAATCATTCCTAATAGTCTTGAAACTATATCTTCCCCAAATTCCCCACGCTTCTTTGAAGTTTCGCCCATGTCCACCTTATGCTTTCATAATTTTACAAACCCCGGAAATGGTAATTCGGGGACTGTTGACGGTTTCTTGATTGATCTAACACTATTTACGATGTCTAATATTTTAGCCGTATGTAGGATAAAACACAATAATGAACAGTTAATGAGATGTCATGATAACACTTTGGAATATCATAAATCTTTAAAATAGTTTACATTGGGGATTTCTAATCTGGTTATAGATATAATCAAGGTGCTTTTCAAGACGTTGATTATGTTACGGTGATTGACAAATCAAGGCGGTTTTATGACACCAAAGAAGTTTGTTCAGCTCATCAAAGAGCAAGAAACTCTAAAACAGCAAATTCTTGAACATGCTATAAAAGCTCTTGAACTCCAAGAGCGCTTAGAAAATGTTTGGATATCATCCAACTTGATTTAAGATGTTGAGTCTTTTCAAGGTGTTGGAGGCTGGCTTAGAAGTTATTATTCACATGCTCAATCAGTTCGCCAATAATCCAGGTCTTTACATACAAGATGTGGAATTGTATGGATTTATGGGACTTGAAGAGGTAGGCTTTACAGAAGCAGTATTGGAGAGTTTACAAAAGAATGATTTACAAGAAAATATTCAGGCAGAAATAGAATCTTTGCAGAATGAATTGAAGTGTTATATTCAGTTAGATTCAGAAAGAAAAAAAGAACGCGAAGTATGCGAAACATTGTATGCGGAATATTGTCGTAATAAAGAATGGGAAAATGAGATAGAAGACAGAGATCGGGATTTAAGAACGCGAGAATACAAAAAGGAATACGGATGTTCACAGGAGAAACTGTTTGAAATAGTTTGTTCTCTGTGTGAAAAATATACCCAAACCGAAGGTTCCAATGTAACTATAGGTTGGGATAAAAGCTATTACTTTCTGAATCAAACACCGACACTTTATTTCGTTGTGCATTCTGAAAGTGATCCGCGACTTGGACATGATATGTTGAGAGTTGAAAAGCTCTATACTTTTGATGCAAATGAAATATTTTTTGAACCATCTACTTATGAATTTGCACCTGAGCTTGCAGATGGTGCTGCTTTTTATGCTGAGATAGGATACATCACGATCAGCAAAACATTAGATGATAATGTCTCAACCATTTCGATAAAGACAGAAAACGCAGATTTATTAGACTTCTTCAAAACGCTTTTGAGCCAGATAACATTTGCTCAAAACAGCACCAAAAATGTATCTAGGAAATCTTCAAGACATGGCCCGAATCCAGCAACGATTGACAAAATTAACAATTTTGCAGAATATAGGCAGTCTTCAATAAACGAACGTAGAAATGTTCCCGGCTGGATAAACTCTTGCCAGTCTATTGGTATTGATTTTAGAATCGTGCGGGAACATGCTCCTCAACTAGCTGACCAATGGAACGATATCGACTTTCGTTGGGGAGGTTTTGAGGAAACCGACTTATAAGTCAAAAATGTAGGCACTGAACGATTAATTTGGAATCTTTGTAATTTACAAATCTCCTTCGTGACAACTTGATAAGATATTGTCACGAAGGAGATTTGCTATGAGAAGAGAAGAACGCAAGGCGATTTAACGGATTATTCGATTCGCCCCAAGACAAATGCCCTGCCGGTCTGACAGAGCAAAATTTATATGTGGTTATTGAGATGAGTTTTTAGTATGTTTGATAAGCAATTTTTCTGAGTGTTGCTTAAAATGTGGCTGGTTTTGACCATTAGCGCGATTTAGTAAATCGAGATATGACTGGCAAACCCGAATAGCGTCTTTATACCATTTCTTTTTGGTATAGAAATTTCTAAGCCTATCATATGGGTGTGTCCCGGCGCAGTTTGCCGGGGTTGCTGGTTTGAACCGATTTGATAAGACGCTCGATAATCAAATGTCATCCTATTTCAAGGGTATTTGATTTTCAACACAATTGGCGAAGCATCTTTTCGCAAAATCAGAATTGTGCTTCCATCACCTGACCA
Source organism: uncultured Chloroflexia bacterium (assembly GCA_963757465.1). Taxonomy (GTDB): domain Bacteria; phylum Chloroflexota; class Anaerolineae; order Anaerolineales; family Villigracilaceae; genus UBA5195. The sequence goes on from CAVWRY010000001.1 coordinate 109,852, forward strand.
TGCAATGTCGTTTACAACTACATGCTTTGGATCAAATGAAGATAGGCGAAATAATTCAGTTTTTTCTTTTGTGCGCCAATTAATCAGCAGCAATACCGTATCAGTAATTTCAGTATCGCTATCTGCTATATGTGTAGCGGATGAAAAATCTGGTTCCGCTATCGTCATTAGGATATATTGTCCGGTTGGATCAAAAATAGGCGCTCCCCATCGTTGCGCGTCTCTTAGCGTAATCACGGATTTAAAAATCGCATCTGGATCGGGATTTGGATCAGGAGTTGAAGGTACGCGAAACGATGAAATCCCCAATACTCTCTGACCACTGGATGTAGCATCGGCCTGAGAAATGAGTTTTGCAATTGGTGTATTTAACTCTCCATCCCAAAGGTATTCTCTGTTTCCCAAGATGGATTTCGATTGGCGAAAATCTATGATGTCTCTCAAAGGAAGGCCAATATTTTTCGATACATCCCATAAATTCCTCCCTTGGGTAGCTCCCACTAGCAATCGTTGATCGTTGACTGGCGACCATTGCCGAAAACTGGTCACTCCTTCTAACTTTTTGATGGTCTTTGTTTGTGTGTCTGTAATATACACAAAACGATGGATAATATCCTTTTGCATATCCACATCTTGGTTTGTGGTTGCCAAATAATGACCATCTACTGACCAATCAAAGAAACCCCCAATAGGTTGAATTGATGTGTTGCCCTGATAATTTGGGCCGACGCTATCAATAAATGAATGATCTAACTTTCCAGATGCTAATTCTACTTTCTCGATAGATGGCAACCAGATGCTCTTTCCGTCATAGGAAAGAACATAATCAAACCCATAATTCGGGTTTTGTTTTTCTGGAAAGGTGGTCGGTGATAAAGATACATCAACTACAGTTGGAAATTTATTTACATTGGCAGAGGTGCAACCTCCTGCCAATGTAAATAGCAAAATGATAAAAAGCAAGCGTAATTTCAGAAGCATATCTATTTTCTCCTTCACGGCAAATTGGAAAATACGCCGTCTACTTCTGCGCCAGCGGCAAGACAATTCGAGCCAAGATTGGCCTTCACCTTGAGGTGGTAAAGGTTTTTCGACAGGAAAAAGGGTAGCTTTAAGGTGGCTGGATCTTTCTGGATTCTTTAACATTGGGTTGAATGGTAGTAACCTTAACAAATTGTCGGGGTTGCGGGTGAGACCGTGGAGTGGCGGCTAGCCGCCACTCCACGGTCTCACCTGGCGATAAAAAATACCGGGTCGCCTTCTGGCCTGATGCTCAATCTCGCCATGATTGCGTTGTCAGGGATTTCGGATTTGGAAGTGAACTTCTTCCGGGGTGCGATAATCCAGAGATTGGTGCAAGCGTTTGAAGTTGTAAAAGTTCAGGTATCGTTCGATGCCCAGCCGGGCTTGTCGTGGGCTGTCGTAATCGTGCAGGTAAACTTCCTCGTACTTAACGGAGCGCCACAAGCGCTCGGTAAAAACATTGTCGAGCGCCCGACCCCGGCCATCCATACTGACCTGTACCTGAGCATCCAACAGCTTTTGAACATACTGCGGGCTGGTAAAGTGACTTCCCTGATCGCTGTTACAGATTTTGGGGTTTCCCAAGCTCAGAGCTTGATCCACCGCCAGCAGGACGAAGGGCATTTCCAGGGTTTGATCCAGTTGCCAGGCTAAAACATAGCGGCTAAACCAGTCCAGAACCGCTACTAGATACATCCAACCGGCGCGCAGGCGGATGTAGGTGATATCTATGCCCCAAACCTGGTTCGGGCGTTCGATTTTTAGCCCGCGAAGCAGGTATGGATAGACCTTGTGCTCCGGGCAAGGTCGACTGGCGTTAGGTCCCGGCGCAATCCCAGCGATTTCGATTTCGCGCATGTACTGTTGAACGGTCGGGCGCGAGATACTTCGCCCTTCCCGGCATAGCACGGCGGTCATCCGGCGCGAACCATAGATCGGATATTCGGTGTAAATCTCGTCAATGCGCCGTTTGATGGCGATTTCCTGCTCAGATGGGCCAACCGGCTCGTAGTATAAGCTCGAGCGGCTAATCCCCAGCAGGTCGGCTTGCTCTGCCAGCGAGATTTCGGGCTTCTCCCGTTCGAGCATTCCCTGTCGCTCGCTACGATGGAGGTTCGATGCCAGATTTTTTTTTCAGCCAGTTGAGTTGTGTGCTCAACTTCCCGATCTCGGCGTATAGCTCTTTCACTTCGCGCTCGTGTTCGGCCTTTTGAACCCGCTCGTTTTTGCGCTCGTCTTCAAAAACGTCAGTCAATTTTTCGATTGCCAGTGCTTTCCACTTGTAGAGCTGGTTCGGGTGGATGCTCTGCTCCGATGCGATTTGCGCGATCGTGCGCTCTTCCTTCAAAATTTCGAGAACTATTTTTGCCTTTTGTTCTGCCGTGTAATGTTTTTTCATGCCCTTAATTTACACCTTAAATCATCCCCTTTTTTTGTCTAAAATCAGTTTACCACTTCACCTGATCCCAGCTTCCGGGGTTGCCACCCAAATCCGTTGTCTCTTTAATGGCGTCTCCCACACAACTTCCACCACCTGAATTGTAAATAGCAATGGTGAATTTCATTTGTTCTGTTTGAGACATTTTATTCCAAATTGCATCTCCAATTTTTCCTTGAGCGATAGTTTTTGCGCCAACAAAAGCCTGCCCGCTCACTTCAAGGTTGGCAATTGCTTCATCTGGTTTAAGCCCGCCATAGGTTGGGCATGTCTCGTAATTGTCACAAGTATCATTTACAAATGGAATGGCAAAGCCCCGTAAAGCTGTTTGACTATCAAGATTTTAATGCTTGATAAAACCGTTGGTAATTAATACTTCCATCTTTGTTTTTAAATATATCCATATCTGGAGTAATGGGTGAGCCATCTGCATCATAAAATACTTGTCCAGATCGTTCGTAGGCCGCCTTGATATAAGTGCTTGGCGCATTACCACTATTGAAGGCCATATCCAGCCCCCAACCAAAAAGTTGTCCGGGGCCATTGGCGTTAGGGTTGTCGAGTACCGGAGTCCAGCCCAATTGATTTTCATGGAGAAATAACGCTTTCAAATAATCTGCCGGAATGCCGTCTTCATTTGCAATTCTTTGAATATCGTCATTATATTGATTTTGCCAAGGAACCACAGCCTTGCTAATGGCTTCCAGCACTTTTGAGTCGTTGTTTGCATCAGCCGAGTTTAGCAAACCATGCTCAATCAACCATTGCTTGATCGCCGGATCATTTCGATGGTCAGAAAGCCATTGCGACAGGAGTTCAAGCTCTTTTTCTGTCTTCAATGTGTCCACCAAAGTTGTTGCTGTAGGAATTGGCGTAGGGGTATAACCTGCCACTGCCGTTTGTGTGACCGCCGCAAAAGCGGTTGCTGCCACCTGTGTTCTTATGCAAGCAACTTGGGTTGCAATCGCATCCGGCGTAGGGAACGGATTTGTGGTTGGCGTACATTGCGTCAGCGAAACAATGCCCAATGTAATTGTGATCCCCAGTTTGGCAAGAATTTTAAGGTTGGCAGCAGATAATGCGGCTGGCAACGGTACGGGAACCGTTTCCCATTCAGTGTCCCAAACGGTGATTTCCTTCGTAACCCATTTTTGCACCCAATCGGTCTGCTCCACCCACTTGCTGATGGTTTCAGCAACCCAATGCGTAATGTAATCCCAACCGTCTTGAATCCGTTCTACCACCCAGCGCACAACATTCTCGACCCAAGTGTAAAGGGTCTGGATGGTTTGCGCTACCCAAGTCAAAATGGGTTTGAGAACCCATTGCCACAACCAGCCAATAATTGTTCCAAGCCAACTGAGCAGCGGCACTTGCTCCCAAACGTTCTGGTAGATGGTTTGGAGTACCCAAATGGTCGAAGTGACCCATTTTGAATGGAAAATCTGATCCACGACCTGCCGCAGCACATCAATGAAGTGCGGTATGGCTTCGACAACTGCACGCCAAACAGTGTTCATAACCAGAACCCATACCTTGACTGGGGTACTGACCCATTCGCCAACGGTGGTTTTGCGCTGAACCAGATGTGGCACACGAATGGTTAGCGATGAAGAACTGCTGCCTTGCTGCAAGGAACGCAATAAACTAAGCGCCGCCGCCAACGAACCAGCCGCCGTCAAAAGCCCAAGCCATGAAAAATCGAATGAAACACCACCCGCCAACCCGCCCGTACCCGGCGCAGATGGCCCACAAATAGGGGTGGGCGTAGCGTTGAGAACAACATTATTAGAACTGAATGTAGGCGTTCTTAAAACAGATGGCGGGGTAGGCGTTCGCGTTCGGGCAGGCGGTGGTGTAAATGTCCTAGTTTGAACGGATGGCGGAGCAGTGCGAGAAGCGCCAGCAAATGCAATTGTTGCTGTTGGCTTATTGCGCGGCGGACGTTTTGTCTTCGTTGTCGCCCGTGCCGGGGTGTTTGTGCCACCTGGCAGGCGTGTATAAATCGGCGTAACTGTCGAAGGGGATAAGGTATATGTGCCAGTTAGAATGATGGTTTTGGATGGCGTTAGAGTTGTCGTAAAAGTGGCAGAAGCCGACGGTGTATCAGTGATTGTAGGGATGGGAGTTTCTGGATGGAGTCACACCCGGCGCAAGAGTTTCGCTGACAGTCGGGGTCAGCGTGATAGTCATTGTCTCCGAAGGAGACGCAGTAGCAGCGATAGTAAGCGTGGATGTCAGTGCAATAGTCACCGTTTTGGTCGGTGTCTTTGTCATCAGTGGCGTAGCCGTGACGGTGGAAAGGGGCCGTCGCGTCGGAGTTCTGGATTTTGTGCTGGTAGAGACAGGCGGTGGTGTACCATAGTTGGCATCTACAGAGCGAAAATCCACATAACCCCCGGCTGCCGTAAGTGACCAAGTTCGACAACCTGCCGGAACTGCAAGTGAAAAACTGACAAAACCGGGCGGCCCACTGCCTGCTGTATGCAAATTAAGCGTATCAGAAGATGAACAGGCTGTTAAAACGGCTGACCCCACTGAATTGCTATGAGAAGCAGATACCCCCACTTCAAAATAATCCACATCTGCGGCAAAAGCGCCGCTGACAGATGCGCCGTTGATGATGCGCGTGACTTGTTCAGTACAGCCTGAACTACAAATTCCATCCCTATGAAACAGGTTGATATATCCAACGGCTCCATGCCAGTCGATGTAACCTGTATTGTGGGTCTCATCCAATGAGCGGCCTTCAGGAAGCTGCGTAGCAAATAAAGGCACAGGTTGCGCAAAAGCTGAAAGAAAAATGACAGCAAGCAAAACAGGTAGAAAAATAAGTTTGGTTTTGTTTTTCATGCATCGACCCTGAAATAAAATATGATTATAGAAACAGCGGCCAAACTATATATTGAGCGGAATGTATATCAATTCCCTCATTTGTACGTCAAACATATGAAGTGGTAAACTGATTTTAGACAAAAAAAGGGGATGATTTAAGGTGTAAATTAAGGGCATGAAAAAACATTACACGGCAGAACAAAAGGCAAAAATAGTTCTCGAAATTTTGAAGGAAGAGCGCACGATCGCGCAAATCGCATCGGAGCAGAGCATCCACCCGAACCAGCTCTACAAGTGGAAAGCACTGGCAATCGAAAAATTGACTGACGTTTTTGAAGACGAGCGCAAAAACGAGCGGGTTCAAAAGGCCGAACACGAGCGCGAAGTGAAAGAGCTATACGCCGAGATCGGGAAGTTGAGCACACAACTCAACTGGCTGAAAAAAAAATCTGGCATCGAACCTCCATCGTAGCGAGCGACAGGGAATGCTCGAACGGGAGAAGCCCGAAATCTCGCTGGCAGAGCAAGCCGACCTGCTGGGGATTAGCCGCTCGAGCTTATACTACGAGCCGGTTGGCCCATCTGAGCAGGAAATCGCCATCAAACGGCGCATTGACGAGATTTACACCGAATATCCGATCTATGGTTCGCGCCGGATGACCGCCGTGCTATGCCGGGAAGGGCGAAGTATCTCGCGCCCGACCGTTCAACAGTACATGCGCGAAATGAGAATCGCTGGGATTGCGCCGGGACCTAACACCAGTCGACCTTGCCCGGAGCACAAGGTCTATCCATACCTGCTTCGCGGGCTAAAAATCGAACGCCCGAACCAGGTTTGGGGCATAGATATCACCTACATCCGCCTGCGCGCCGGTTGGATGTATCTAGTAGCGGTTCTGGACTGGTTTAGCCGCTATGTTTTAGCCTGGCAACTGGATCAAACCCTGGAAATGCCCTTCGTCCTGCTGGCGGTGGATCAAGCTCTGAGCTTGGGAAACCCCAAAATCTGTAACAGCGATCAGGGAAGTCACTTTACCAGCCCGCAGTATGTTCAAAAGCTGTTGGATGCTCAGGTACAGGTCAGTATGGATGGCCGGGGTCGGGCGCTCGACAATGTTTTTACCGAGCGCTTGTGGCGCTCCGTTAAGTACGAGGAAGTTTACCTGCACGATTACGACAGCCCACGACAAGCCCGGCTGGGCATCGAACGATACCTGAACTTTTACAACTTCAAACGCTTGCACCAATCTCTGGATTATCGCACCCCGGAAGAAGTTCACTTCCAAATCCGAAATCCCTGACAACGCAATCATGGCGAGATTGAGCATCAGGCCAGAAGGCGACCCGGTATTTTTTATCGCCAGGTGAGACCGTGGAGTGGCGGCTAGCCGCCACTCCACGGTCTCACCCGCAACCCCGACAATTTGTTAAGGTTACTACCATTCAACCCAATGTTAAAAAATCCAGAAAGGAATCCAGCCACCTTAAAACTACCCTTTTTCCTGTCGAAAAACCTTGACCACCTCAATATATGTCTTATTTTACAGCTTAAAGCACACAACCCTAGAAATAGGATTGTGTTAGAGATGTATCTGTGAACTATTTTTGAATTGAAGTAGACAGCTATTTTTCCCAACTCATTTTTTTGTAGACAGGTTCATAATAAGAATCCGAAAGAAGTTGGAGTTTGGCATCATCATGTTTGGTAGGATGATGCTCGATGATAATTTTCATAGTTGTTGCATCGCTCTCGTCAGGTAATTTGAAATATCCATCATCTGAATCTGTAAGCAGGCGAAAAATATCTTTATCTGCAACTTCATCATTGTCCGGGCCAAAATAATCAATGTAAATAAATCCATCTTTTCCGCTTGGATCAAAATACATGCCTCGTAAAATTAATGCTCGGAGTGGAATATTCCCCTTTAATTTCCTTTTGAATGTATTTTTGCAGGTTAATAGGATCATTTAATACATCGTAGGAACGATGAATGTTTTCGAGAAAGTTTGCTGCCATGACTGCTTGGCGGTATAGAATATGTCCTGTTTTTGATTTCAATAAAACAAAATGATCGTCTTCATCATTTTGATCTATTGCGCTATCCGGGTCTTTTGAAATCAAAATACATTGTGATGGGTAAATGGTAGGAGCAAGAGTAAAGTTTGATGGTAATAAAGGTTGATCGGTTGAAGTCATTTTACATCTCCTGATTAAGTTTCGTTTTCAATTTGATTTTATCATGTGTGCTCCGCTGTCGGAGCAAAATATTCCTACGAAAAAATACAATGATGGAGTGAAAAATATCATTGGAAAACAAGTAACAGAAGCAAGGCGCAAGTTCAACCCGCCGCTCTCTCAAAAGGAGCTGGCAGCGCGGCTTGAATTAAACGGATGGAAGATTAGCAGAGGGACACTGGCAAAAATTGAATCAGGAATTAGAGAAGTAACTGATCTTGAAGTAATGACTTTAGCCAAGACACTCAAAGTACCCCCAGAGTGGTTGCTGGATAAGGACTTGTTCGAGAACATAATAAAAGGGCAATAAGACACCCTAGTCAGAGTTTTGACTAGGGTGTCTTACATCTGGAGGTGAATTATCAAACAAAAATCACACATAGGAATTTCGTCGGAGTATAATAAGAACAAGCTTTCTATCTATCAGGTTTAAGGAGTGGATTATGAGACCAGATCATGTTGGTTATGCTTGGGAGCAGCTCTATCCGCAGTGTTACCCGCAAAACGAGGCATTATGTCGCACTCTTATAAGTTTTCTTTGACTAACGGTGAAACAGGGGATGAGATTAATTTGTCGGGTGAATTTAGCGACGACGATTGGCAATTCCTGAATGATTTTCTTGAGTATACGAGAGACTTACTTGCTACGAAGTTTGTTCAAGATGGCATGTCTTCATCTCTTAAGATCAAGTGGGATGCAGACACAGGTATGCAGGTTTCATCACAATGAGGTGGTAAAGGTTTTTCGACAGGAAAAAGGGTAGTTTTAAGGTGGCTGGACTCCTTTCTGGATTTTTTAACATTGGGTTGAATGGTAGTAACCTTAACAAATTGTCGGGGTTGCGGGTGAGACCGTGGAGTGGCGGCTAGCCGCCACTCCACGGTCTCACCTGGCGATAAAAAATACCGGGTCGCCTTCTGGCCTGATGCTCAATCTCGCCATGATTGCGTTGTCAGGGATTTCGGATTTGGAAGTGAACTTCTTCCGGGGTGCGATAATCCAGAGATTGGTGCAAGCGTTTGAAGTTGTAAAAGTTCAGGTATCGTTCGATGCCCAGCCGGGCTTGTCGTGGGCTGTCGTAATCGTGCAGGTAAACTTCCTCGTACTTAACGGAGCGCCACAAGCGCTCGGTAAAAACATTGTCGAGCGCCCGACCCCGGCCATCCATACTGACCTGTACCTGAGCATCCAACAGCTTTTGAACATACTGCGGGCTGGTAAAGTGACTTCCCTGATCGCTGTTACAGATTTTGGGGTTTCCCAAGCTCAGAGCTTGATCCACCGCCAGCAGGACGAAGGGCATTTCCAGGGTTTGATCCAGTTGCCAGGCTAAAACATAGCGGCTAAACCAGTCCAGAACCGCTACTAGATACATCCAACCGGCGCGCAGGCGGATGTAGGTGATATCTATGCCCCAAACCTGGTTCGGGCGTTCGATTTTTAGCCCGCGAAGCAGGTATGGATAGACCTTGTGCTCCGGGCAAGGTCGACTGGTGTTAGGTCCCGGCGCAATCCCAGCGATTCTCATTTCGCGCATGTACTGTTGAACGGTCGGGCGCGAGATACTTCGCCCTTCCCGGCATAGCACGGCGGTCATCCGGCGCGAACCATAGATCGGATATTCGGTGTAAATCTCGTCAATGCGCCGTTTGATGGCGATTTCCTGCTCAGATGGGCCAACCGGCTCGTAGTATAAGCTCGAGCGGCTAATCCCCAGCAGGTCGGCTTGCTCTGCCAGCGAGATTTCGGGCTTCTCCCGTTCGAGCATTCCCTGTCGCTCGCTACGATGGAGGTTCGATGCCAGATTTTTTTTTCAGCCAGTTGAGTTGTGTGCTCAACTTCCCGATCTCGGCGTATAGCTCTTTCACTTCGCGCTCGTGTTCGGCCTTTTGAACCCGCTCGTTTTTGCGCTCGTCTTCAAAAACGTCAGTCAATTTTTCGATTGCCAGTGCTTTCCACTTGTAGAGCTGGTTCGGGTGGATGCTCTGCTCCGATGCGATTTGCGCGATCGTGCGCTCTTCCTTCAAAATTTCGAGAACTATTTTTGCCTTTTGTTCTGCCGTGTAATGTTTTTTCATGCCCTTAATTTACACCTTAAATCATCCCCTTTTTTTGTCTAAAATCAGTTTACCACTTCACAACTTCCACCATGGGATGATGTGATGGCATTTCTCCATAGATTCAGACCGTTGGGCTTACAGTCTGAAAGCACAAATTTCAATCGAATCTGTAGTTTGCTAACTAAGGAAATAGCTGATCCGTATTTTCGCAGCATGATTGATTTACAACGTGATATTTTCAGCGGAAAAGTTTTGCAGACTCAATTTCGAATATGGAGTGATGACACCGTTTTAAATTCAGAGAAAGTGTTATATGATTGGCTTAATGCTTATGAATATCACCGCGACAAGGAAAAACGTGAGTTCATTGAAAGCCTACATACCATGATTCCACTTGACGCATCCAAAGTGCTGTTCATCGCTCTATTGACAGAAAAAACAAAAGCTATCAACAATGTGGCTGCGCTGGTTGCGGTTATAGTTGGGAAGCAAAAAAGCGCACAAGGAATGATGAAGATACAACCAAAAAGCAGCTAACATCACAGAATAGAAAACGCTTCGCTAATGTAAGAAGTTATCTGTCCGAGAGGAGAAAACCTTGAATCCGCAACTAATTGGATTTTCTGAAGAAGATTGCATTACTCATCTTCAAGCATATGTGGATGACATCGAGCAAATATTTGCGCTGTTTGATGAGCGTAGTTTCATACGCAAAGGCCAAAAAGAAAAGGCGCAAGAGCTGCTAACTAACTTGAAAGAAAAGCTTAAGAATGATTACAAATCCCGCGATACAAAGCGGGGTGAAGAACAAATGACAGATGTTGAACGTGCATTTTTCTTTCCCGCCATTCATGAGGCTTATGCAGGTATATCCATCAAAACCAATTCTCGACCATCTCCAACATGGGTTTTTGAGTTGTATGATGCTCAAAATTCTATTAGATATTACTTGGATCAACTTAAGGATAAAAAATGACAGACTTCATTTTCAAAGTAAGGCTCGGAATACCTGATAACCTGAAAAATAAGAAGCTGATTCCCTTGTTTTCAAAATGGCTCAATCAAAAGTCTTATAATGACCTTGCTCTTGAATTTGTACAAAACGTCTTGAAGTCGGCTCAAGTTCCGTTTGATGGGACTATGACAACTGAAATAGACCACAATGTAAGGAATGATTATTTGGAAGATTTGCGCCATCCGAATTTGGGTAAAGGCGGCAACTGGTTTCTGGATGACATCCAATTGAAAAATAAGTCTATAGTTTCGATAAAACTTGAAAATCAATGGCTAAAGGGAAAAATAAAAATCGAAGACAAGATCACCTACCTTGTCTTCGAGCCTGAAAATGTTGTCATCCCAATGAATGAAAATCTTTTCCTGCGCTGGTAATTCAAACCGCTAAGAAGAATAGCCGGTTATAATCCGTTAAAAGCAGGGAAATAGGCGGCGAGAAGGGGAATTTTAGCTGTGAAAAATTTCACCAACACCCTGTTTGTCAAGTATATAATTACCTTACTTTAAGAAGAATATGCCCTAAACATAAAGCATAAATCTCCCTAAAGTCATGTTCCTATAACTCGTAATCACCACCTCCCGATCTATGAAAGCGTAAAATAAGATCAAAATCATATGAAAGATGGGCAAGAACTTGTCAATTTGATTTGCGGTCTTTCAACCCTGGCTTATGTTGGATGGTATATATTCGATTTGCGTCGACTGATGCGAGCATCAGGAAAGCTTAAGCGTGGTAATACCAATCTGGCAAGAATCATTGTCAGACGATATTTTTCGATTTGTTTCCGGCTTGCATAACAACATCATAGAACGCCGCAGTTTCATTCTAATTAGTCCAGAAGCTGCTCTCGTTTACGCAATGCCAAAGCATTTCAGAACTTCGTGGCCGTATGTCGGTTATATTGATTTAACAAGCGTTACGCCAACAATTCAATATCGAATATCTCTCCCCGCCTTAATATTCCTTATTCCATTTGTTGTCACAATAGTAGCAGTACCTTTTGTCTTTGCACTCATGCTAGTGAATCATCTGCTCTTAAGAAAAGCTATCCTGAATTTTGTTTCGAAGCGTATGCATAATAGCGAGAAACACGAAGACAAACTCGCCACGTTCTAGCGTAGTTTGCCTTTTAGGCATACGCATTTTTAAAAGTCAAAGGCGTATGCGGCATAATAATATCGCGTGCAATCAGACGGTTTGCCCATTCCATTTTACGGGCTTCTTTTCGCTCGAAAAACATGGTTCCGTTTCGTGAGCTGATTCTCGTGGCAACACGCAGCTATTCCCTGTGGGGACGATGTCGCAAACCGTTGGGCTACTATCTTCCTTCAAACCTTGAAATAATTTCAATCACATCATCAGCATTTTGTTCTTAGAGATGAAGTCAAATTAATACACTCACTAAAGACATGAATAGTTTACGAATGGTTCTTTATGCACTTGGGCTCTATAGCGCTTTTATGGCTGGTTCTTCGTTGCTTAGAAACCAATCATCTCTTTCTCTGGCCAATCCCAAGAAATTTCATTTCCCACTGACAACCATTTTGCTTCTACTCGCTATTGCTCTTCCATCTCTACTTCAATTCTTCTTTCCTATGCTTCTTCCTATGTTTCAGCGTGACAATGAACGCTTTTTAAGTGGTGAGTGGTGGAGACTTTTTACACCTATCTTTTTTCAAGATGGCGGTCTCAGTGGGACAATCTTCAATCTCATAAGCTTGCTTCTTATTGGCAGTGTTGCAGAAAAATTATGGGGTGGTAGATCTATGCTCATTATTTTCTTCATAGGTGGAATCATTGGCGAAATGGTTGCATTCGCGTGGCAGCCTATAGGTGCTGGTAATTCTATTGGTAATTTTAGCTTGGCAGCAAGTATCGCAATTGCATGTCTAGTGCGTCATCCGCCCCGATCAATACAGATTGCTGCACTTTTTGCTCTAAGCATCTGCGGGATGCTGGTTTGGTGGCAAGATATTCATGGCGCTGCCGCACTGGCAGGAGCAATACAAGCGCTTTTTCTGAACCAAGTTCGGCCTGATAAAAGTCAGTAATTAGAGCTACGAGATGGTATAACCACGCCCAACATCGCGTGCAGGCTGATGTATTGCCACGTTCCGCTTAAGAGCTTCTTTATCGCTTGAAAAACATTGTCCGTTTCGTCAGTTGGTCCGCGTGGCAACACACAGCTATCCCTTGCGGGGACGATGTCGCAAACCGTTGGGCTCTCATCAAATCGAAAATTATGAAAAACCGGTCTTTTTATCTTATCGTTGTAATAGCACTAGGGCTGCATTCTTGCATTCCCTTAAAAAGTGATACTTTTAGAGAAAATGAAAAAGTTGCTCAGAAAGATTATCTTGTATACCAAATTAATGAAAATCCGAAACGAAGAAATTTGTTTTTTTATGACCCCATAAACAATACAAGTTCACAAATTTTGGCCGACTGGAATGTAAATATTGACGGGTTCAGTTTAAGTGCTAATAACCGTTTAGCATTTTCGTCATCACAAGACGGCAATAGCAATATTTACATTTTGGATTATCCCTTTATGGGAAATACCCCGACAAAAATAACCTTTGATAAATCTGCCAACGACACCCCAATTTCCTGGAGTCCTGATGGACACTACCTATTGCTCGATTTAGTTCAAGCAGATAGAAAAAAGCTTTCTCTATGGGACGGCAAGAATTTTTTAGATATTTATGATTATCACGGACAAATTAACGAAATTACATGGAGCGCACAAGGGCATTTAGCATTTACAGAGTTTTTCCTTGCCAACCCTGCTCCTGATGTAGATGAAGGCGAAGTTTACATTTGGGATGGGAATTCTACAGTGAGCGTAAGCCAAAATCCGTCTGGCAATGACCGCTTCCCAGCTTGGAGTAAAGATGGTCGTCAACTGGCTTTTCTTTCAAATCGCAATGGAAAATATAACATATTCCTTTGGGATGGTATCTCAAAAAAGAAGAATGTGCCGGATGTTAAAACATTTGTAAATGTCGCCCCAGGTTTACCAGAGTATTTTTCAAGTCCAACCTGGACTAGCACAAATTCAATTGCTTTTAGCACAGGTCACAAAAACGATGAGTATGCTCAGATTTATGAATGGGATGGTAAAAAAGTCAGAAATATAAGCCAAAATCCATTGTCACACAACGGCGGACAAACCTGGAGAAATGATGGATACTGGGCATTCACAACTTTTTTTTCAAAAAGCCAAGATTTATATATTCGAGATAACAACAATCGAACGCTATTAGAAACTAGAGGACAGTATTCACCCGCATGGAGTCAAAAAGGGCTATTGATCTTTTGTGCTCCAGATAATTCTAAAAGTTGGACATTATCCATGTGGAATAATGGAAAAGTGATTTCAATTGCGCATGGTGATTTTGTAATAGCAAAATGGAATAATGGAGAATTTGTCTTTTGTTCATACGGCTAATTCAAACATAAATCGCCCAACATCGCGTGCAGGCTGACGTGTTGCCACATTCCGTCTAAGGGCCTTTTTCTGCTCGAAAAACATTGTCTGTTTCTTGAACTGGTTTATGTGGCAACACACAGCTATCCTTGCGGGGACGATGTCGCAAACCGTTGGGTTGCATCTTGCATCAGCATCCAATCTTATAAATTGGCTCTCGATATTTAAAAAAATAGTGTGTATAATCAAAATGTGGTGGCGAACAGTACAGTTCCTTCACTGTGAATGAAAACGACTGTACTGGCTTGTTCCCCATAACTTTAATAATTGTCGGTGGCGTAGGTTAGAGATACTTCCCTTCGGAGGACTAGGTTGCAGGTTCGAGTCCTGCCAAGGCAGAAATGTCTTGTAGCTCAATGGCAGAGCGCGTAAACTCTCTAACCGCTTGTTCCCCGACAACTTTTCTCTCTCAAAAGGGGTAATGCGTGAAAACAAATACACCCTCCCAACCCACACAGAAAACCCATGAAGGCGCACCCGCCAAACGAATCAACGCCGAGCAACAGTTACGGCGTTCTGTTTTGGCCTGTATGCTTTGGGAAAGTACGTTCTACGAAGATGGGGTTTCGATTGCACAGCGTGTGGAAGCCCTTGTTTCTGAAGTGAATCCCGAAGTTGCTGCCGCGCTTGCTGTTGAAGCCCGTGAAAAAATGAAACTTCGTCATGCTCCATTGTGGATTGTCCGAGCAATGGCACGTCTTCCCAAACACAAGGCTTTTGTTGCTGATACGCTATCCACTGTCATCCAACGAGCCGATGAACTGTCAGAGTTTGTTTCGCTATATTGGCTGGATGGTCGTCAGCCTCTTTCAGGGCAGGTTAAAAAGGGCCTTGCGCGGGCGTTTCAAAAGTTCAACGCTTACCAGTTGGCAAAATACAACCGTGACGGCGCGGTGAAACTACGTGATGTTCTTTTCCTGTCGCATGCGAAACCGAAGGATGATGAACAAGCTGCCATTTGGAGACAATTAGTTGACGGAACTTTACCCGCCCCCGATACTTGGGAGGTTTCCCTGTCCACTGGCAAAGATAAGAAAGAAACTTGGGAAAGAATGTTGCAGGAAAACAGCCTGGGCGCGTTGGCTTTACTTCGCAATCTTCGCAACATGGCAGATGTCAAGGTTGACGAGAAACTTATTTTTTCTGCAATCGAAAAAATGAAAACCGAGCGTGTCTTACCCTTCCGCTTTATCTCTGCGGCGAAGTATGCCCCGCAATGGGAAAGCCATCTCGAATTTGCCATGCTCAAATGCCTTGAAGGTCGCAAGAAACTTGATGGCAAAACGATCTTGCTTGTTGATGTTTCTGGCAGCATGAATTCTGCCATCTCTGCTAAATCCGATCTTATGAGATTCGACGCTGCCAATGGGCTGGCAATTTTGGCGCGTGAATTATGTGAGTCTGTTGCTGTATACTCCTTTTCAAACTCCCTGGTTCGTGTTCCTGACCGTCGCGGCTTTGCGCTGCGCGACGCGATTGCGAACAGCCAAGCCCATAGTTCCACCTATTTGGGGCAGGCTGTGAACAAAATTAATCAGAGCGAAACCTATGACCGCTTGATTGTATTGACAGACGAGCAATCCCACGACGCTGTACCAAACGCCAAAGCAAAGGGCTATCTTATCAATGTCGCCGCAGATAAAAACGGGATTGGATATGGAGCATGGACCCATATTGATGGATGGTCAGAGGCGGTATTCGATTACATCGGAGAGAGTGAAAAGTGATGTCTCCTCATGGGGGTGAACGGAATGGTGTTGGTTATCCCATTCTTCAAAAAAGAAAATTCGTTGCAATATAACTCTTGTTCTAGATATTCTTGAAATTCTGAATAAACTTTGCAATGGCAATCGTTCTGCCGCAATTTAGTTTGTCTCTAAGCAGTAGGCAACCTAATAAAGCGTGAACCCGCCAAAAGGGGGATCCCGCTAAAAAAGTTTGTCCTAGGCCACCCTTTTGCAGGTTACACCAACAGTTGGGCAGCCTTACTGGGAAAACGATAAAATCAAGTTGGGATGGGCTGTAAAACAATCACGATTGTCCATATTTAAACTATTGAAAGATGGCAGCGGTAGTGAAAAAACTTCTTGTAACAATTTTCTTCCTGGCTTTAGCTGCTTGTTCGTCTGGTCTCGCGGACCACTCTAACAGCATACCTGTCGTATCGAAACCGACAATGGTTGGATCAATTGTTCAGCCGCAAACAGCAGAAAGTCAATTGCCTTCCACGCCAGTTTTGACTGAAATCTTAATACCAACCTCAACCACTTTGCCAAGCCCGACATCAACCCGTGTCGTTGATAAAATCGTGGAGCGGGTGTACTACCCTGGCGAATGGAAGCCACTTTACGACAAAGATACGGTCTGGAAAATTGAATTAGCCCCGGTAGGGAAAATGTGGGTGTGTTTATCTGGGGGAGAAGTCGGTTATTTCGATGGCAACCGATGGATATTCTTTTCTACAAAAGACTACCTGCTTCCAGATAAGCCTTTTGATATGGCGATTGCGCCTGATGGCGCGGTTTGGCTTGCGGGACGTCATGCGATTTCCCGTTATCAGCATGGGCATTGGGAAGTTTTCCCGATGCCAGGTGTAAGCGAAACAGCCTTTCCACGCATAGCAATTGACTCTTCTGGGATAGTCTGGGTAACCATGCTCTATTGTTATGATTGTGGCTTGAAAAAATTTGATGGAAAAAGTTGGAGCGATCTTTGGCTGTGGCCAACCACAAGGCGGTTGGATGTTCCACAAATACTGTTTACGCCCGATGGTGCCCTTTGGGCTGCTGACGATGGAGGCGAAATCGGGCGGTATAACGGCAAAACCTGGAAAAATTACTCCGAAATGGATTTATGGTCAACGGACGACTACGCCCAGACTATTCAGATTGCGTCTGACCATAAAGGAAATATTTTTGGTGTTTATTCAGGGCAATTATGGATTATCAAGATAGACACAGGTGGACAGGTTTCAAAAATCCCATATTCCACAAATCTGCAATTTAATGAAACTCTTTTAAGACTGTTTGTCGACAGGCAAAATACTCTCTGGGTTAATGCCTGCCTGAAAGATAAACAGAATGCCTGCCTTGCATACTATAAGGATAACCAATGGGTGTCTTTTACTAATTTGCCATTTAATATGGTGGATGACATCAAGGAATTGCCAGATGGAACGTTCTTATTCGCCACTTGGCAAGGCTTGTATCAATTTAAATCTAAAAACTAACCCTTATATATAACGCTTGATTTTTTAGAAAAAGCAAGCAAAGCGGGTATTGGAATTACGTGAATTGAAAGGGCCGCCAACCAATATATGCAGTAAATCATAAAATTACCAAGTTCAAAACCGTCTTTCAAAACCTGCCCAACATAGTATGCAGGCTGATATGTTGCCACGTTCCGTTTACGGGCTTTTTCCCGCTAGAAAATCTTTTTCCGTTTCGTCAGTTGGTTCTCGTGGCAACCCGTAGCTATCCCTCGGGGGGACGATGTCGCAAACTGTTGGGTGGCCGGCAAAATCTACTACTACTACATATAAATGATGCCACATGACATCATTCTAAGGAGACAATCAATGACGACTACAGTTGCAATTATCGGCGCAGTCGGCTGGCTTGGACTTACTTTCGCCGCTGCGGCACTGGGAGCCCGCTTCTTGCCAGACGAATGGTACCAACATCTCAACAAGCCCAGTTGGAATCCACCGAATTTCATCTTCGCTCCCGTTTGGTCTATTCTCTACTTACTGATGGCTGTGGCGGCGTGGCTGGTTTGGCGACGTTACGGCTTCGGCGACGCGGCGCTTGTTCCACTCATTTTATTTTTCGTGCAGTTATTGCTCAACGCCGCTTGGACCTGGTTATTTTTCGGTCTTCATCGGACTCGTGATGCACTCATCGAGATCGGAATCTTGTGGATTACAATTCTGGCGACCTTGCTCTCCTTCTGGAAGTTGGACTCTGTGGCAGGCATCCTCCTGTTGCCGTACCTCGCATGGGTTTCCTTTGCAGCAATACTAAACTGGACAATCTGGCGGATAAATCGTTAGCCTTACGCAACCGCTCACCGCTGAGTTGCCTTCATATCTCTAAGGCAAAAAGCCGTCCCACAAAGCGTGTGGCAACTGCCTTGATTGACAAATCAAATGTGGCATTCTGAAAGATTGCTGATATCGAAGATATGTTGAATAAGTGATTGAAATGCCAAGTTCAAATTCAAAACCGTCTTACAAAACCTGCCCAACAGCGCGTGTAGGCTGACGTGTTGCCACGTTCTGTAATTTGCACCACCACTGCCTGTAGTACCTCGACCGATAAGATCGATACGGCCAGGTCTGACTTAATAACAATCAAACCAACGAGAGGAGAACCAAAATCATGAAACTGACGACCACCACGCAAGTCTCTGTTGACGGAGTGATGCAGGGGCCTGGCGCACCAGTAGCCGGTGTAACTGAGCGCGGCGTATTCAAGCGCGACGGATGGGCCCACTTCGACAACGAAGCCGGGACGGTCATGGACGAGATCTACCAGCGCGCTGACACCTTCCTGTTTGGCCGGCGCACCTACGAGATCTTCGCTGGCTCCTGGGGAACGTGGGACGATCCGGGCGACAGCCCGATCTGGACAGCATTGAACACGCGGCCCAAGTACTTGGCATCGACCACGCTCTTTGACCCGAAGTGGGCGAACACGAAGGTCATCTCTGGTGACCTCGCGACTGCCATTCGCGAGCTGAAGGGCAAGCCGGGAGGCGAGCTGCAGGTGCATGGCAGCGGTGCCCTGTTTCGATGGCTGCTCGACAACGGCCTTGTCGACGAGATCAACCTGTTCACCTTTCCCGTTATCGTCGGTCAGGGCACGCGGCTGTTCCCCAACACCGGCCCGAACATAGCGCTTGAACTTGTCGGATCACAGTCCACCGCGAGCGGGATAATGATCCAGGTCTACCGGACCAGCGGGCACTCACAGTAGGCAACTGCCAACTATAGTCAATACGGCGACCGACAATTTGTAGGCGTGTAGGCGGCGCTCCGCTGGGAACTGAGCCGATCTGGTTGGTCAGCTACAAAACGCCTAACATTCCGTGCACCCGACAGTTCGCTACGCTCCCGTTAAAGTAGTTTTGTTCGCTCGAAATTCTTGTTCCGTTCCGAAGGCTGGTTCTCGGCGAACCGCAGCTAACGAAACCGTTGAGTCGCTCTTGTATAAGGTTGTCCATCCAAACTATGTATAAGACTATTGTTATTCGCACAGAACCACGTGAAGATATTTATCAACAGTTACTTTTATTTGCATGCAATAAATGCAAAACTTTCTCTCTGGATTGGATAGAAAGTAGCTCCCTAAATGTTCAAAGAAAACCAATCGCAGATGAATTAAATCCTTTCTTAACTCAAGAAACATCAACTCCGTGGGGTCAACACATTCGATCTCGTCGTTTTTATCAATTAACTCCTAAATCATCGAGAATTATTGGTAAAGCTAAATCTCTTTACATCGGGTACGATAAAGTAGGTTGGCCACAGAATTTAGCATTTTATGTTAACGACGATAATCCCTGGCTAGTTTCATTTACCCACAATCGGGAAGCCTATATTTATACTCAGGCTATTCCTTTTGAAAATATTCGTGACGAAATTTCGTTTCTCGATTTAGAAACCGAAAAACCTGTTCTGGAGATAGACGGAATTAACTTCTCAACGCTCACGGAGTTTTATGATGAAATTCTTGACAAGTTGATTCCCAATACAAAGTGGGGTAAAGATCTCGAAGGTTTTAATGATATTCTTTGGGGTTACAGCTTTGTCCTAATTTGGGTGAACTCGCATTTGTCACGTGAACGATTAGGCTATCCTGAAACGATAAAGCAGCTTGAAAAAAGAAAACTTCGTTGTTATCCCAGTTTTATTCCATCCCTGGAACAAGACATCGAAAAAGCAAAAAAGAACGAAGGGGCAACCGTTTTCGATTGGTTAGTAGAAATAATTGAAGGGCATGAAACGATTGATCTTGTGCTTGAATAGAAATAAGTTTTCTCCAACCATGAAGCGTGGGCCAACATTGCGTGAAGGCTGACGTGTTTCCACGTTCGGTTTAGGAGTTTCTTTCTGCTCAAAAAATATTTCCCGTTTTGTGAGCTGTTCGCGTGGCAACATGCAGTTAAAACAAACCGTTGGGTGCTAATAGCATCTCCATCTCCACCCATGTGGAATGCATTATCTATCTTCAGTATTTTTTTGTATTTTATTTATACGTATTCAACTGCTGCTCAAATCTCTTGTGCTATAATGAACATATGGAAGAGACACCAGTAACGCCCACCCCTGCACCAGCAGCAACATCCATCCCAACCCCTTTACCTACTCCAGAAGAATTGACGGCAAAAGCAGAGGCGGAGCGCAAACAGCGTCAGATCGTGGTTGGCAGTATTATTGGCGGTGTAGTTGCTTTAGCGCTGCTTATAACGGTCTTCATTGTTCTCATTCAGCCTACAACACCTACTGATAAAATCCGCGATGTTTTTATCATCTTCATGGCGCTTGAGTCGCTGGTGATTGGCGCAGCCCTAGTGGTGATGATGGTTCAAATTGCGACCCTGATCAACCTGCTTAACAATGAAATCAAACCCATGCTTGAAGCCACCAACGAAACCATTTCAACCTTGCGTGGCACGACGCAATTCCTAAGTGAAAATTTGGTTGAACCCGTCGTGAAGCTCAACAGCTACGTCGCCGGTTTGCAAAAAATGCTCGATATTTTCAACCACAAAAAATAATCCTTATTATGTTGTTGCGAAGCCTCGCAATAACAACACAACACAAAAGGAGAGTTTCTCATGTCTGACAATGATGAATTTGGCGCTTTTCTGGTCGGTTTTATTGTAGGTGGTGTGGCTGGCGCAGCGGCTGCTTTGCTGCTTGCTCCGCAGTCTGGCGAGGAAACTCGCGCAATTATTAAGGAGCGCTCCATTGAGTTGCGTGACAAGGCTGCTGTTGAAGCGGAAGAAGCTTGGAAGCGCGCCGAAATGGCTGCCATTGACGCCCGTGCCCGCGCGGATGAACTAGCCAAGCAGGTTATCGCCCAGAGCGAAGAGTTGAGCAACAAAGCCCGCGAACGCGGCCTCGAACTAGTCGAGAATGCAAAAGAAACGGCCAAGAAAGCGGTTTCGCGTGTCACGAAAGCGGATACCGACGACCACGCCGCTGAATTATCTGCTGCTGACTAAGACCCGATGATAACAAACAAGGGTTTGACCATTCAGGTCAAACCCTTGTTTTATTTTCACGATGCGCCTGATGCGTTTTTTCTTTTATCATTTTTACCACGCCTTCGCCTGGACGTACGACTTCGTCTCATGGGTCGTTTCGGTTGGGCGCTGGCGCGACTGGTTGTTGACGGCGCTTCCGTATCTTGAAGGACCCCGTGTGCTTGAGTTGGGTCATGGGCCGGGACATTTGCAGGGTGCGTTGCGGCAAAGTGGAATGATCGCCTTCGGGTTGGATGAATCCCGGCCAATGGGAGGGATGGCGCGGGGGCGTTTGCTTGGACTTGGTCTTCCCGTGGCTTTAACGCGTGGTCACGCGCAGTTTCTGCCCTTTGGCGCGGATTGTTTCGACAGTGTTGTTGCCACATTCCCGACAGACTACATCTTTGATCGACGTACGCTCGATGAGATTTTTCGGGTTTTGCGCCCAGGTGGCAGGCTGGTGGTGATACCGATGGCCTGGATCGTGGGGAAAAGCGTTGCCGACCGAGCGGCTGTCTGGCTTTTTCGCGTGACGGGACAGGGAGGTACGTTAACGGATGCACTCAAAGAGAGAATCGAGCTTCCATTTGCCGGGGCCGGGTTCAGGGTGCGGGTTGAGACGGTGGAGAAACGTTTGAGTACAGTGCTGGTCATCGTTGCAGAAAAACCCCCCGAAAGAAAGAGTCCCATCCATCTCTTTTAGGAGTAGAATTTAGAGATGGAAGTACAAATTGCGGCGGCCAAAATCAACAAATACGCTGCTTCTGAGAGCGGCGATACACTGGAGGTCATTGAGCGGCCTCATGGTGGGGTTTCGATTGTGCTTGCTGATGGGCAGAGCGCGGGGCGGGGAGCCAAGGCTGTTTCACTGTTGGTGGTGCATAAAGTGATCGGGTTGCTGGCGGAGGGTATGCGCGATGGGGTTGCGGCGCGTGCTGCGTCTGATTATCTGTTTGCTGAGAAGAATGGCGCGGTATCATGTGTGCTCAACATCCTCTCGGTGGATTTGCGCACGAAGACCATTATGCTGGCCTCCAATAATCCGTTGCCGGTTTTTGTCATTCGACGCGATGTGGTCGATGCGCTCAATGCTGATAGCAGCCCAATTGGGTTGGGGGATGGTGCGCGTGCGGTGATTACCGAAATTCCGCTGGAAGTTGGTTTGACGGTTGTCATTTATACCGACGGATTGGCACGTGCCGGAGAGCGACGCGGGCAGCCGATGGATATTGTGACAACCCTGCATGGTTTGCTCGACGAGAACGATCCTGTCCCGCAGGAAGTGGCCGACGTACTTTTGGCGCAGGCCTTGCGCCTGGACGATAACCGCCCGGTGGATGACATCAGTGTGGTGGTGGTGCGGGTAATGTCGCGACGAGGGGATCATGCGCGGCGTTTGACCATGCGTTTGCCCATTCAATCAGGATAATCGATGTCTCTTTTAAGAGCTTATCGCCGCTTTCAACGGCATAAACGCTTTCACTTGCGTGCCAGCGTTCGGGATACGTTGTTGCTTATTCGAGAATTTCGCGCGCCCCTACTTCTTTTTTCAGTGGCGATTTTTGGCAGTGGATTTCTGTATTATTATCTAAGCCATGCAGTGGGTGAGCCAATTGGCAGCCTTGCCGAGGCGGTCTATTTGGTGCTCACGCTGACGTTTTTACAGCCCAGCGGAAATTTCCCTACCCATCCATTTTTACAAATATGGTATTTTTTGATGCCACTGCTCGGCGTTGTTACCCTGGCACAGGGTCTGGCCGATTTTGGCATTCTTTTCTTAATCGTCGCGCACGCAGCAAGGAGTGGGAGATGGCAGTAGCATCTACGTATCGTAACCATACCATTTTGATTGGACTTGGTCATCTGGGTTATCGGGTTGTTGAAGAATTGCATGGAATGGAAGAGAATGCAGTGGTGATTGAGTTGAATCCCAGTGCTAGTTTGATCGCCGAAGTTCAAAATATGGGTATTCCCATTATCCATGATGATGCCACGCGCCCAGCCGCATTGGAAGCTGCACGCATACGGGATGCCAGCACGATTATTTTGTGTATGCAGAATGATGCGGTCAATTTGCAGGTGGCGTTGAAGGCGCGCACACTCAATCCCAATATTCGGGTGGTGATCCGCATATTCGACGAGGATTTTGCCAAAGCGCTGCACGAGCAATTTGGATTTATAGCTTTAAGCGCCACAGTTATGGCAGCACCAGTCTTTGCCGCAGCCGCTGCCGGGGCAGATGTGACCAATCCGATTTCGATTGAGGGACAGTTGTTGAGTTTGGCGCGTTTGACCATCCCAGCTTCATCGCAACTGGTTCGAAAGACAGTTGGTTTTGTGGAGGATAATTATCATTTGAACATTATTCTCATTCGCTTCGATCATCAGTCTGAAATGCATCCAACCGATAGTCGGGTGATTGGTGTGGGTGATACGCTGGCGGTGCTTGGCGGGCCGGCACAGTTGAGTCGCTTGATGCATGATAACGAGTGAAGAACAGTAATCCGTGTTTATAGATTGCTTTTTTTCTCAATAAAGGGTCAATTCTATACTACCCCCCATCTTTAAAAACAGGTATAATCTCGGCCTGCAATTAAAGCCAGCCTTTGGCTGGTATTTTTGTGAATGGAGAACGCTACATAAATCGTAATCCGTATTTCAGACTTGCTCTCATCGCTTTGCTGCTGATTGTTGCAGTGTATATTGATTTGAGCGACAAAATTTTGGGGAATACTATATTTGAACGCAATGTTCCGATCAGCTTGGGGCTTGACCTGCGTGGTGGTTTACAGGCACTTCTGGAAGTTCCAGATGGTGTTGCTGTTACTGCCGACCAGCTTGACGTTGCCAAGACTATTCTGGAAAGTCGTGCCAATGCGTTGGGCGTGAGTGAAATCACAATGCAGGTTGCACCCCCGCGTCGTATTATTGCTGAATTCCCTGGTATTACAAACCCGGAAGAAGTCGTTGCTTCTTTGAAGCAAACGGGTCTGTTGGAATTTGTCGATATGGGAGATGACATCCCGCCAGATGGTTCCGTTGTCAAAACAGATTATGCCGCTGCTGGTACCAAGAAGCCAACCGCAACTTCTGCTGCCACATCAACGGCGGCAACTGGCTCGACCGCGACGCCAGGTACTGGAGTGACTGCGACACCCCTTGCAGGGGCGACGGCTGCCCCGACAGTTGTGGCTACTCCCGAGAAGGTGTATCACACCATTATGACTGGCGCAGGTCTGGATACTGCAGTCGTTAGTACGGATGGTGCTGGTAATATTGCCATTGACTTCACCCTAAAAGGCGAAGAGAGTAAAATTTTTGCTGATTACACCACCAATAATGTCAATAAAATTTTGGCAATTGTTTTGGATGGTAAGGTCATTTCTGCCCCAAGAATCAATGGCCCGATTACCGGTGGACATGGAAACATCACGGGCAATTTCACCCCCCAGACAGCCAATGATTTTGTCATTCAGTTGCGCTATGGTTCCCTACCTGTGCCTATTCAGGTGGTTAGCAGCCAGACGGTTGGCGCAACCCTTGGTGCCGAGTCAGTAAGAAAGAGTGTACTGGCTGGTGCGATTGGTTTGCTCATCGTTATTTTGTTTATGATCTTGTACTATCGCCTGCCTGGTGTCGTGGCAGCGCTGGCTTTGATTACATACGCTGTCATCTCTCTCGCGATTTTCAAAGCCTGGCCAATTGTTTTGACCTTGCCAGGTATTGCCGGGTTTATCTTAAGTATTGGTATGGCGGTGGATGCGAATATCTTGATCTTTGAGCGTATGAAAGAAGAGATGCGCTCCGGGAAGATATTGGAGCAGGCAATTGATCTGGGTTTCCGTCGCGCCTGGTCTTCCATTCGTGACTTAAATTTGTCGACCTTGATTACCTGCCTCATTTTGTTTATATTCGGCAGCGCTTTTGGTGCAAGCATGGTTCAAGGCTTCTCAATTACCCTGGCATTGGGTGTTTTGGTCAGCTTGTTTACGGCTACCTTTGTTACCCGTACTTATCTTCACGCCATCTTGGATCGACTTTAAGGCTGGCGAGCACCCGAACTGGTTTGGGCTGTAGGAGACTGACATGAATATTATTAAAAATCGCTACCTGTATTTTTTGATTTCGCTGCTGGTAATCATTCCAGGACTTATTTTCATGGTCCTGAATGTTACTGTGCGCAAGACGGGTCCTATTCCCCTGGGCATTGACTTTACGGGTGGTTCCTTGCTCGAAGTTAAGTTTGAATCGGGGAAGTTGCCCTCAACGGATGCAATCCAGGCAATCTATAATCAATTCCATATCAAAGACGCAGTTGTTCAACCGCTTGGGACTGATTCGTTTTCAATTCGCTCCACAGCAATGGATGATGCCACCAAAGGCAAGCTCCTTGCTGAGATGAACAAGCAATTTGGTACAGTAACTTTGCAGAACTTTACCCAGGTGAGTGCTGCGGTAGGATCCGAAGTTACGAACACGGCAGCTTTTGCTGTACTTGCTGCGGCCATTGCGATTCTGTTTTATCTTTGGTTTGCTTTCCGCAGCCTGCCACACGCCTTTCGTTATGGAACAGCCGCTATCCTGGCGATGCTCCACGATGTGCTAGTGGTGCTGGGTGTAGAGGCCATGCTTGGCTTTTTCCTAGGCTGGCAGGCAAATTCGCTCTTTTTGACAGCACTGCTGACCGTCATCGGTTTCTCGGTACACGACACCATCGTGGTGTTCGACCGCATTCGTGAAAATCTGACCACGTATCGCCGTGTCGACTTTGAGACGGTCATCAATCATTCGGTTGTTCAAACCCTTGATCGTTCGATCAACACGCAGTTGACGGTTATGTTCACCCTCTCTGCACTGGCTTTATTTGGCGGTGATAGCATTCGTCATTTTGTCATCATCCTGCTGATCGGTGTTTTCAGCGGTACATATTCATCCATCTTCAATGCTTCTCCCATTTTGGTTGTATGGGAAAACGAGGAATGGAAAAACTGGTTTGGCGGCAAGAAGAAAGAAGCTACTGCCTAACTGGCGATGAAATAGACAACAAAAAAGCGCACAATTGTGCGCTTTTTTGTTGTCTGAGATTTTCCCGGATTATTACTTGAAGAAGCTCAAGATGTATACAATCAATGGTGCAATCACTACTGCTGGCAACAGGTTGCTGATTTTCATTTTCTTGATTTCAAGCAAACTGCTGATGCTCAGACCTGCCAGCAATACGCCGCCTGTAGCAGTCATTTCGGTAATCATTGGTTTGCTTAAAAAGCTGCTCAGTTGATGTGCCAGTAGTGTGATACTGCCTTGATAAAGAAAAACAGGAATTACGGAGAACAACACACCCAGACCCAGGGTGGATGAAAATGCAATTGTCAGAAACCCATCCAGCACGGATTTAATCGCCAGGGTCAGGTAATCTCCCTTTAAACCGCCCGTGATCGAACCGAGGATCGCCATTGGGCCGGTGCAGTAAATCAGCGAAGCGCTGAGAAATCCGCGTACGAAGCGGCTCTCGGTTCCACCCTCACCGCGTGTAAATCTGCGCTCCAGCCATCCGCCCACAGCCTCCATCCGCTCTTCGATGCGTCCCCATTCGCCGAGAATGGCGCCAAGAATGATGGCGCTGACGACAACCATGGCATTTTGCGTTTTCAGGAACATCTGAATGCCGGTAAGAAGCACAAACAAACCCATTCCGGCGACGACAGTGTTTTTAAGCTGTTCAGGCAGGCGCGCGCCAAAGAAAATCCCGATCACCCCGCCGATCAGGATGGCTGCAACATTGATGAGCGTGCCAGTCATGGTTGTTTTGCCAGCGGGGTGGCCTGCCCGGCCTGTTGATTTTCGAGCAGTTCAAGCATGAAGCATAACGAAGAAAGCCGGTTGAGATAGGCGAGCAGGTGCAAATTTTCAAGCCCACCTTGCTGAAACAGCTCCACCACACGCCGTTCGGCGCGGCGCACCACCGTCCGCGCCAGCGCCAGGGCCGCGCTGGACGGGTTTTCACCGGGGATGATAAATTCTTTCGGCATGGGCACCAACTCGCCGAGCTGGTCGGTCTGTGCTTCGAGCCATTGCACCCGTGCTGCGTCCATGCTGCGGAAGGTTGCCGCGTTTTCAGGGGTGGCGCTCACTTCAGCCATCAGCCGGTACAGGTCACGCTGCGTTTCAAGAATCAACGCTGCAGACTGGGCAACTTTTGTCGAAGCGCGGGCCAGCCCAAGGGCAGCGGTGGCTTCATCCAGCGCGCCCAAAGCTTCAATGCGCAGATCAAACTTCGGGACGCGACCTTCGCCCAATAATCCGGTATAGCCTTCATCGCCAGCACGTGTATAAATAGGGGACATGTCCGCCATTATACTGCCCATTTCTCTCTGTCAGTAGCGTATAATAAAACCGTTACGTCCTATCCGAATTGCAGCGAGTTGTGATGAAAGCCGAGTATCATCGTCAAATTACCAGTCAGGCCCTAGACAAACAAATTTCTTCCGCTGCATTAAAGACCATTATCCGGGCCAACTGCGCCCAGGATGCGTTGCGTTATCAGGTTGGTTATGACCATTTCCACTATGACAACAATGCTTTTCGGGCCGGGGATGCTTATCTCGAAGAAATGCGCCGCCTGATTGCGGCTTCACTTGCCCTGGGACAGGTGCTGGCAGCCTGGCAGGCATTTGGACGGATGTTGCACGCGGCGCAGGATTTCTATGCCCATAGCAATTATGTCACGCTCTGGTGTGCGCGCCACCCGGATGCAGAACCGGAGCAAATTGCCCCGTTGCTGTTGGATGTATTAAACGATCCCAGCCTATGCTCGGGGCGTCTCTACTACCCGTTGGAAGTGCTCAGTTTTCTGCCGGTTTTGCGGCCCCTGGTGCTGCCCCTGTTGCCCCGCGATTCGCATGCCTGGATGAACAAGGACGACCCATCCCGGCCGGGTTTTGACTTTGCCTGCGCCGCTGCTGTCAAGCGTACTTCAATCGAATTCCAAAATATTGCCCAATCTTTGCCTGCTGACCATCTTGCGCTCTTTACTAGTCTCTAATCTCTGCTCACCGACATCTGAAAGGTATAATCACATCCATGGACCTGAAAACACAACTCACCGAAGCAATGAAAGAATCAATGAAGTCTGGCGACAAGGTTCGCAAGAGCACCATCACCATGGTGCTGGCCGCCATCAAACAGATTGAAGTGGACAAGCGTATTACGCTCGACGACCCCGCAGTTGTTGCGATCTTGCAAAAAGAAATCAAAAGCCGCAAAGAGGCCTTTGAAGAAGCCAAAAAGGCGGGCCGCGAAACCCTGGCCCAAGACGCCGAAGTTGAAATGGCAATCTTGACAGCCTTCCTCCCCGCTGGCTTGCCCGTCGACGAACTGCGGGCGCTTGTTCAGGCCGCGATTGCCGAATCAGGTGCGACTGGCCCGACAGATATGGGCAAAGTCATGAAAGTGCTCCTCCCCAAAGTCGCCGGGCGCGCGCCCGGCGATCAAGTCAGCGCCATTGTGCGCGAATCCCTGCAAAAGTAGGTCTGTGAATCATTTCGAAGTAAGACACTGGTGGCAGCGGATCAATCGCCATGATCTTTTGGCGTTGATTTTATTAACTCTGACCGGCCTGGGTACGTATGCCACGCTCGTATTGCCTTTTTCCATGCGCCCATCCAGTGTGCTGCTGCGTCCCGGGCAGGTGGCCCCGCAGAGCTTTCAGGCTCCCAAGGATATTGAATATATTTCCACTGTGCGTACCGATCAGGCGCGTGATCTGGCTGAGCGCGGTGTGCCGCAAATTTATAGCCCGCCCGATTCGGTGATTGCCCGCCGTCAAATTGAGCACCTGCGCACCGCGCTGGACTATATCAGCACCACGCTGGCGGATACCACGCTCGATACCGAGCAGAAAAAAGTGCTACTTGGTTCTTTTAGCGATTTGCGCTTGAGCCCTGAAATGATTGATCAGATCCTCCATCTTTCTGGCTCGCGTTGGAGTAGTATCGCGCAAGATGCGCTGCGCGTGTTGGAACAGGTGATGCGCAGTCAGGTGCGCGACAATAATCTGACGATCATCCATGCCAATTTGATTTTTACTGTCAGCCTGGCATTGACGGAAGATGAAGCCGCCATCGTGGTTGAACTGGTCAGCCCTTTTATTGTTGCCAACAGTTTTCTCAGCCAGGAATTGACCGACGCGGCCCGCCAACAGGCCAGACAGTCAATTGAGCCGATTACGCAGACCTATGTCGAAGGGGAGATCATCATTCAGCGCGGACAGCTTGTCACTGCTGCTGATATTGAAGCGCTGCAAACGATGGGGCTGATTCGCCCAAGCAACCCCGCATTCGATTATCTTGGTGCATTTGCGCTGGTGGCTGTCACCATGTCTTTTATTGGCATTTACTTCCACCGCCGCCGACCAGCTTATTACAATGAAAGTCGCAGCCTGATTATTGTAGCTGTGCTGTTCCTGGCATTTTTGGTTGCTGCCCGATTGGTGATCCCCAACCGCATTGTCATCCCTTATCTATTTCCGCTTTCGGCCTTTGGTTTTCTGATTGCCACGCTGTTCAGCCCTGGCGGCGGGCTGATTTTGTCGGTCGTGATTAGCATTCTGGCAGCGTATGGCATGCCTAACGCGCTTGACCTTTCTGTTTTTTATATCTTCTCGTCTGTGGTTGGCATTCTCTCGCTTGGAAAGGCCCATCGCATTGGTTCCTTCCTGTGGGCGGGGTTGACATCTGCGGCTGCCGGGATGGCTGTAATTATTGCTTATCGCCTGCCGGCTGAATCGCTTGATTCATTGGGTTATATTACGCTGGTTGGTGCGACGGTCTTGAATGGCATTGCATCTGCCAGTGTGGCGATGATGTTGCAATATTTGCTGGCTGAATTTTTAGGTTTGACAACGGCTTTGCGTCTGCTCGAACTTGCCCGTCCCGATGCGCCACTGCTCCAGCTTTTTTTGCGCAGCGCCCCTGGAACCTATCAGCACAGTTTGCAGGTTTCCAACCTGGCTGAGCAGGCCGCCGAAAAACTGGGCATGGATACGCTGCTGGTGCGTGTTGGTGCCTTGTACCATGATGTTGGCAAGATACTCAACCCCTCGTTTTTCATCGAAAACCAGATGCCGGGGCACTTAAATCCGCATGATGATCTGGTTCCAGAAGAAGCGGCAGCGTTTGTCATTCGGCATGTGCTCGATAGCGTGGTGCTGGCACGCAAGTACCGCCTGCCGCGCCGTTTGCAGGATTTTATGCTCGAACATCATGGTACGCTGCTGGCGCGTTATTACTACAACGCCGCCGTGCGCGCTGCGGGGGGGGACACGTCCAAGGTGGATTCGTCTAAATTCCGTTACCCCGGCCCGCGCCCGCGTACGCGCGAAACCGCCCTGCTCATGCTGGCGGATAATGTCGAAGCCCGTGCACGTTCCGAACGTCCGCGCAACGAAAGCGAAGTCAGTGCTGTGGTACAAAAAGGCATCGACCATTGTCAGTCCGAAGGTCAACTTGCAGATACGCGCTTCACGCTGAAAGACCTGAACATTATTTCCGAAACCTTCTCGCTGACGCTGACGGGGCTGTATCATCCCCGCATCCCGTATCCCGGTTCC
This sequence comes from uncultured Chloroflexia bacterium, assembly GCA_963757465.1. Classification (GTDB taxonomy): domain Bacteria; phylum Chloroflexota; class Anaerolineae; order Anaerolineales; family Villigracilaceae; genus UBA5195. The sequence continues at coordinate 140,808 of CAVWRY010000001.1, forward strand.
GGGACGGCTCCATCCCTCGATACCCCCACCATCCCGCTCCCCAAACCAGATTCGGAGAAAAAATGATTTTTATCGAAAAGATCGAAGACCTGTCTCCCAATATTGCTGAAGCGCTTGTAGAAAAGGCCGCTGCCGAAGCGATGCGTCATCAGGCCGCCCCCGAAGGCGCGGATGTGACGATTGTCCTGACTGATGATAACCAGTTGCACGCGTTGAACAAGGAATACCTGATGGTGGATGCGCCGACCGATGTCCTTTCCTTCCCTTCCGACCAGACCGACCCTGAGACTGGTTCCCGTTACCTGGGCGATATCTTGATTTCGGTCGAACGCGCTGCCGCGCAGGCCGCGGCTGCCGGGCACGCCCCCGAAGCCGAAGTGCAGTTGCTCGTCGTACATGGGGTGCTTCACCTGTGCGGACATGACCACGCTGAACCCGAAGAAAAGTCACGCATGTGGCAGGCCCAGGCTGAGATTTTGTCGAAGCTGGGGTTGGGAAACATTCAGGTGCGCGAAGAATAATGGGCGATGGGTATACGATCTGCTTTTCTCTAATATCTAATATACGTCTGATGTGAAATCGAAGAAATATTGACAGGAATTGGGAATGCCTTCAAGATAAAGTCGCCAAACGAAATCTTGAAAGGACATTCCCATGACAAGTATAACCATTTCTGATGTTTTAACGATCATCTATGTGCTGGTAGATGATTGGTACGAAATAGAAGGCGTGAAACTACTGAAAGGAAAAGCTGGTAAGAAGCCTGAATTCAAAGATAGCGAGTTGATGACATTGATGCTGGCGCAAGATTACATTCCCTATCCGAGCGAAACGCAGTATGTCGAGTTTATTCGGGCCAACTATCTGGCACTATTTCCAAGATTAGTGGATCAAAGCCAGTTCAATCGTCGAGCACGGGCATTACGTCTGCTGGTGGAACAATTGAGACGCTACTGGATTGTTCAAAAGCACTGTCATTTGCATAACAAATATCTGCTAGATACCAAACCTGTGCCAGTTCTTGGCTACAAAAGACGCAAAAACAGAAGCGATTTTGCTGGGAGTGCCGATTATGGACATTGTGCCAGCCGCAAAATGGATTACTTCGGCTACAAATTGGTCACAATTTCCACTTTACAAGGAATTCCTGTTATTTATGATCTGGTTCCAGCTAATTTAGATGAACGTTTTGCCGCAGAAGCGGTCATTGATCATCTGACATATTGTGATATTTTTGCTGATAAGGGTTTTATCGGTTTTGAGTGGCAGACCAATATTTTTGAGCAAACCAATAATTTGATATGGACACCAAAACGTTCTAATCAGCACCTTCAAAATTCGAAAGAACTTGACCGCTGGCTTTCCAAAACTAGGGAACGTATCGAAGGTGTTTTCCATGAAATCCAAAATACTGGGCGTAATATTGAACGTTTGCTTTGCAAAACTGTGCTCGGTTTATCAACTCGTGTAATTCTCAAAATGACTAGCCATTTATTACGCCGTATTCTTTTCTCAGATTTCAATATCGATATTCAAACTTTTCAAACCACTTTTTGATTTCACATCAGACGTAATATCTAATATCTTCCTCCATGCTTTCCTTCCTTCGCTCTCGTATCACCTCGTTTGGACACGCCTTTCGCGGCCTGTGGTATGTCATCCGCACGCAGCGCAATGCCTGGGTTCATGCTGTTGCCACCTTGCTTGTGATCGTCTTCGGCGCGTGGCTGGCTGTCCCTGCGCGGGATTGGGCCGTGCTTGCCGTGACGGTTTCGATGGTCTGGATGGCCGAAGTGTTAAACACTTCGATTGAAGCTGTGGTCGACCTGGCCAGCCCCATTCATCATCCCCTTGCCAAGGTCGGCAAGGATGTTGGCGCGGCGGCAGTGCTGGTGGCGGCGATTGTTGCGGTGCTGGTCGGTTTTCTAATTTTGGGTCCGCCACTCTGGCTCAAATTCTTTCCAATCCACTAATCGCAAATCTCAAATCGTAAATTGTAAATTCGGAGCTTCCATGTCCCTTTCCTTCCGCTTTGGTACCGTCGGTTCACCCATCAATACGCCCAAGAAACCCGGTGGCTCGGTTGGCGCCATTCAGTTCACCCGAACCATTGAACTCGACGCTTTTGAACTGGGCTGGGTGCAATCGGTGCGCGTTTCTGAAGAAACCTGCGCAGCCATTCGGCAGGCTGCCAGCGCTGTAGATGTGGCGCTCAGCGTGCATGCGCCCTATTTCATCAACCTTAATGCCAGCGACGAAGAATGGCCCAAATCGCGCAAACGCCTGATGGACGCAGCCCACTACGGCAACCTGGCGGGAGCAACCGATATCATCTTTCATCCCGGCTCCTATTTTGCACGCGAGCCTGTCGAAGTGCTCAAGCTTGCCATTCCGCGCCTGCATGGTTGCGTGGATGAACTGCGCGCTGCCGGAAATCCCGTCATTCTACGGCCTGAAACGATGGGGAAAAGTGCGATGCTCGGTTCTTTGGAAGATACCGTTGAAATGGCGAAGGCCATACCGCGGAGCGGCACTTTCCCCGGGGTTTTACCGTGCCTGGATTTTGCCCACCTGCACGCCCGTCCAGGGGATGGGACGATTAACTCCTACGAAGAATGGTCCACGCGGCTGGAGATGATTGCAAAAACCATCAGCGGGGAGGCGCTCAAAGCGCTCCACGTCCACCTTTCGGGCATTGAGTATGGTCCCAAGGGTGAGAAAAACCATCTGCCCGTCGCCGAATCCGACCTTGATCTGAAAGGCCTTTTCCGCGCCCTTCATGCCTTCGGTGCCGCCGGGCGCATCCTGTGCGAAAGCCCCGCCATGGAAGACGATGCGCGTTACATGAAAACCGTCTGGCAGGAAGTGTCTGGAGAAGTATCATGAAAATGATCGAAGATGTTCCTGTTTGGGGTGACCCGGTTGACGAAGGCGCATTGAAGCAAATTTTGAATTGCGCCAAAACCGCCGAGCGCGTTGCACTCATGGCAGATCATCATCAGGGGTATGCGGTTCCGATTGGTGGGGTGGTGGCGTATGCAGATCGCATTTCACCGTCTGGGGTTGGTTTCGATATTGCCTGTGGCAACAAAGCCGTTTTGACCAATCTGCGCGCCGAAGATGTTCGCAAGGACATTGCGCGTGTGATGGATTTGATTTGGAACAATCTTTCTTTTGGCGTTGGTCGTCGGAATGATACAACCACGGTGGACCACGATTTGTTTGATGATGTCGCCTGGAAAATCAGCGCGGTGGCTCCGCTCAAAGCAATGGCGCGCCAGCAACTTGGCACGATTGGCTCTGGCAATCATTATGTCGATCTATTCAGCGATGAATTGGGTCGATTATGGATTGGCGTTCACTTTGGCTCGCGGGGTCTTGGTCATAAAACGGCAACCTATTTTTTGAAAGCAGGCGGCGCAAAGGATGGGATTGATGTCGATCCGTTGGTGATCGATGCGGATTCGTCCCTGGGTGCGGATTATCTTGCCTGTATGCATTTGGCGGGTCGCTATGCCTATGCCGGGCGCGATTGGGTTTGCGCCGAAGTTGCCCGGTTGTTGGGCGCAAACATTCTCGAAGAGATTCACAATCACCATAATTTTGCGTGGCGCGAAATCCACGATGGACAAGAAATGTGGGTTGTTCGCAAAGGTGCAACCCCTGCCTTCCCCGGTCAAAAAGGATTTGTGGGTGGTTCCATGGGCGATAACTCCGTCATCCTGGAAGGGGTGGAAAACGATCAAGCCTCGCTCTCTTTATATTCAACCGTTCATGGGGCGGGACGGGTGATGTCTCGCACCGCTGCCCGTGGCAAGATCAACAGAAAAACCGGCGAGATGATTTCGCAGGGCGCAGTTTCCCGCGAAATGATGAATGACTGGATCCGTGCTCAGGGTGTTACCTTGCGCGGTGCGGGAACCGATGAATCACCGCAAGCCTACAAGCGCTTACCCGAAGTGCTTGAACACCACAAAACATCGGTCAAAATTCTGCATATGTTGAAGCCGATGGGCGTTGCCATGGCTGGCGAGAACGAACTCGATCCGTTTAAAGATTAATCTCTTAAATAAAAGGTGAATTATCCATCATGCCCATCTGGAACATCGGACTCGAATCATGGATCATACAAGATGGCAACTATCCCGATTTTCGTAAGGGACAGCTTGCCGAGTTTGCGCTGTTCTTCCAACTTTATGGGGACGTAACCAAAACCAAAAGCGCCGATTTGCAGGCTGCGCCGATCAAAGAATCGGAATACAACGTCACGGCAAAGGTCATCTACACCGGGCGCGAATCGTGGGGTATTGATTTTGGTCTGCTGGCCTACACCAACCAGCCGCCGCCCACCGGACTCAAGGTTGGCGACACCTTCTCAGCGAACATCTGGCTGGGAATTGACTATTACCTGTATTTTCAGGCACTCAGCAAGATCGAAACTGTCCCGCCCATGATCTACACCTGGAAGATTCAGCAAATTCTGATGCAGACAGCCCCCTTCATCAAAACCATCTCCACCGAGCCGGGACGCTTGTTTGGCAAGGAGATTTTCGTGCGCGACCCGCAGCGGCTGGCATACAAGGAAATCGACGCGACCACCGCCAGCACCGACGACGACGGCAGTGCCAATTACATGCTGGTCTGTCAGGAAGTGATGGCGCCATTGCGGCGCACAAAGTCCGGCGGGTGGGGTTGATAAGTTGTTATGCCTTCTGGAATATTGGGTTTATTTTCTCGAGAAAGTGTAGCTGAAATATGAAAGGTATTTGCGCTCTTTGTTTGAATACTGCTGATTTGAAAATAAGTCATATAATTCCAAAATTTGTTTGGCGTTGGATTAAAAAACCTACATCAGCAGCAATAAGGACAAGTCGAAATCCTAATCAAAAAATTCAGGACGGCCCAAAAATCTTCTTGCTTTGCGATGATTGCGAGCAACGTCTTAGTGAATGGGAAAAACTGTTTTCAGAGAAAATATTTTTACCATTGCATGCTTCTGAACCAGTCACACAAAGGATAGTTTACGAAGAATGGGCACTTAAATTTGCTGTGTCAGTGTCTTGGCGCGTGGCTATATTTTTTCAGCGTGAATATGAAAATAAACACCTCACTCAATTGCAATGCCAACTCTCAAATGATGCTCTTGAAATATGGCGTAAATTTTTAATGGGAGAAATGAAAAGTATAGGAATTTTTGATCAGCATCTATTGCCAGTGGATGTTATTGCAGATTATACGGGCGAAGAAATATCGCCCTTTTTAAATCGCTATTTTCTTCGCAATGTTCATATGGATATAATTTCTACCAATGATTCTGTGTATATTTATACAAAGATGTGTAAACTCATTCTTTTCGGGCGTATTCAAGAAAAACATAAGCAGTTATGGAAGGGCATGAAATTGCACGCAAAAGGCGGAGATATACGACCTAGAAATTATCTTGTGCCAGAATATATGTCAGATTACTGGAATCGCAAAGCAGATGAAGTCAAGAATATACTTAAATCTCTGTCTCCCAGACAGCAAGAAATTGGGGATAAAGCGTTTTATAAGAATGTTGATGCAATAGCTAATTCAGAAATTTTCAGAGCAATGCAATATGATGTTGCTCACTCAGGTCAAAAAGCATTTAGTAATAGAAAGAGAAAAGGGCAAGATGATGGTCTGCATAGCTAACTCCATCAACTTACAAACCAAACTCATCGGCTTTTTGGCACAACTTACAAAAATCAGCAATCAGCGAAAGAATATGGGCGACACAAGCCAGGAGAACATAGATGAAAGAAGACCCAATCACAAATGCTATCCGTGAAATTGTCGACGCCGGCGAGCTTGCTGGTGCAGTCACGCTGGTTTGGCAGGATGGCAAGGTGATCCAGGCCGGGGGGGTGGGCTGGCGGGATGTAAAATCTGGGCTGCCGATGGAAAGGAATAGCTTGTTCCGCATCGCCTCCATGACCAAGCCGATTACATGTACAGCGGCGTTGATGCTATTGGATGAAGGGAAATTTGCGCTGGACGATCCGATTACACGGTGGGTCCCTGAGTTTTCGCACATGCGCGTCCTGCGCGCCTCTACCAACACGCTCGATCAGACGGATCCGGCAGAACGGCTGATTACGTTTGAAGATTTGCTGTCCCATCGTTCAGGGCTGACGTATGGTGACTGGCATTCTGGCCCGATTGCCAAAGCCCATAAAGATTTATTGGGCGGCACCATCGATAGTGACGTGCTCCCAGACGATTGGATTGCCAAACTCGCCTCCCTGCCTCTCATCGACCAGCCGGGAGCGGGGTTTCACTATGGCCACTCCACCGACCTGCTCGGCTTGCTGATTGCTCGCATCGAAAATGCGCCATTGGGTGAGGTGTTCAAACGTCGCATCTTCGATCCGCTTGGAATGACTGACACCGGCTTTACGGTTCCAGCGGAGAAGCGGGCGCGACGGGCAGCGGCATACGGCTTTGACAATGCGGGTCAACTCTCCAGGCGTCTCACGGGGCCGGGTGACTCGTTTCTGCCTGAGCGGCCTGAAGGAATGGCTTTTGTCTCGGGTGGGCAAGGACTTTGGTCCACTGCGGACGATTTTCTTACTTTCGCGCGCATGTTTGTAAGCGGCGGCACGGTGAATGGTGTTCGGCTGCTCAAACCTGAGACTCTCAAACGCATGGTCACCAACTGCCTGAGCGAGACCCAACTGGTCAAAGCCAGGGGAATGCTCAACGCGGGTCATGGATTCGGGTTGGGTGTTGCAGTGGTGATTGATCCACTAAAAGCGGGGCCACAACCCTGTGGTGGTGGACTTGGTGCTGTTGGCTGGCCTGGCGCTTTCGGGGGTTGGTGGCGAGCCGACCCGAGCAATAACTCGGTGCTGATCTTTCTGGCGCACAATATGCTTGAACTGGAGCAGCTCTTGGATGGCATCGGTCTTGGTGCATTTGAGGCGATGACGCAGTTTCAGGCGCAAGCTGCGACGTTGCTGCGATAAAAACAGGCAACATGATATGAACAACATCATCTTCATCACCGGCATGGCGGGCGCAGGCAAAAGCACGGTCGGGCGTCTCTTGGCCAGGTATTTTCAAAAATGCCTTTTCATTCAAGTGGATGAACTGCGTCAAATGGTGGTGAAAGGATATGCCAGGCCTGAAGGCGGTGTTTTTGGGGAAGAAGCCATGCAACAATTCCAGATGGCGCGATCTACCGCGACCTATATGGCGCGCTTCTATGCCAATCAAGGCGTGGATGTTGTCATTGATGACGCCTGTGCCCCAGCCAATTTTGTGGAGCACTACGCGTCGCTTTTTGAAATGCCAGAAGTTCATCGTATTTTGCTTTATCCCAAAGCGTCTGTTGTGATCGAACGAATCAAACAACGCGGCGGGCCTTTGGAGCATATTCAATATGTCCCCATCGTCTACAACTATCTCGATGCGATGCCGAAAGATGGCTGGATTGTCTTGGACTCAAGCGAATGGACGGTTGAGCAGACGGTTAACGAAATTCTCTCCAGGATAGCACCCGTTCCTGGCAATGTTTAAAGACACGTATCAACTGACCAGCTGGTCGAAGTCCACGGAGTTCATCGCATCCTTGTCAGGTGTTCGCGCAGTCGCGCCACGCCCAGATCGAAACTGTCGGTGAAATCGATCTTCTGGCGATCCCTCAGGCGCGAGGGGGCCGGCACGTTTTCCTTCATGAGCAGGGGGATGACTATCTTGCTATAGGACAAAGCGCGACTGCATTCATCCCAGCAGACCGAGGTGGGAATGATACTGTCGGGGGTCATCAGGTACAGGACGAGGCGGCACGACTTGAGCGCGCCTTCAATCTGCAAGTCGAAGTCAATGCCGCGACGCATATCGCGCTGGTCGAGCCAGACGGGTATGGGGGGATGCCCGCCCTCAAGGGCAGCTGTGAGTCGGGTTGCAAAGCCCCGCGCATCGGTGGATGAGTGAATGATGAAACAGCGTTCGGCCATGGGACTTACCTTGCTGAGAAAAATATGGGAATAAAGGATTGAGAATTTGTGATGGAACGATTATATCTGTTGGTGAAGTGTTCTTGGTATCCCACAACAGTGCTAAAATCTGTGACACGTGTTACAAAATTACATTTATCTTGAAAGACTCCCATGCCCACCATCAACGGACAAACTCGCTTAATCGGTTTTTTTGGTACGACCTATAAGACCAGCAAGATGTACGCGATGTATAACGCGGCCATCGAAGCGCTGGGATTGAACTGTATCTATGTCCCGTTTGCGGTGGATGATCTGCAAAAGGCGACAGACGGCATCCGGCATTTGGGGGTGGCGGCGATTGGGATTACCATCCCATACAAGACGGATATTATGCCGTTTCTCGATGAGTTGGATGGCGATGCGGCGCGCATCGGCGCGGTTAATGTGGTTGTGAATCAAAACGGACAGCTGATCGGCAGCAATACGGACGGCATCGGCGCGCTGCGGGCGCTGCGTGAGCAGGCCGAGCCTGCCGGGCGCGACGTCGTGTTGCTGGGGGCGGGCGGCGCGGCACGGGCGATTGCCTTCGCGTTGGGCGATGCCGGGGCAAAGCTGACCATTCTCAACCGCACGGTAGCGAAAGCACAGGAACTGGCCGAAGCTGTCGGCAACGGGACACGCTTTGGGGGCGTGGATGATTTTCCCCAAAGCTGCGACATCCTGATTAACACGACCTCCTATGGCATGGCAAATACGCCAGAAGTCGGGCTTTCCCTTGTCCCGCCCGCATTTCTGCGGTCCGAAATGACCGTGATGGACATCGTCAGCAATCCGCGCGAAACCCGGCTGTTGCAGGATGCTGCCGCCAAAGGCTGCAAGCTGGTCTATGGCTATCGCATGTTGCTCTGGCAGGGCGTTTACAAGTTTGAGCTGTTCACCGGCGTCGAACCGCCGATTGCTGTGATGGAACAGGCCATGGAAAGTATGAAATAGGAAGTATGAAATCTGAAGTATGGAGAAAACAATGTTACGTTTTATGACCGCAGGTGAATCACACGGGCCGGCCCTGACCGCCATCCTCGACGGCTTTCCCGCCGGGTTGGCGCTCAATGCAGCGCTGATTGATCGTGAATTGTTGCGCCGTCAGCTTGGCTACGGGGCCGGGCCGCGCATGAAGCTCGAAAAGGACACCGTCAGCATCCTGGCCGGGGTGATGGATGGGCGCACCACCGGTGCGCCGCTGGCCTTGCAGGTCGCCAACGATGACCACGTCAAATGGCGCGGCAAAGCCGTCGAGCCGATGACGGCGCCGCGTCCAGGCCATGCCGACCTGACGGGCGCGGTCAAATATGCGCTCGACGATCTGCGCCCGACGCTGGAGCGCTCGTCGGCGCGTGAGACGGCCGCGCGCGTGGCGGTTGGCGCAGTCTGCAAGCATTTTTTGAGCCAGTTCGGCATTGTTGTGGGCGGATATGTCGCGGCAATTGGCGAAGTCTCGGCTGATTTTGGCGAAATGCCCTTTATGGAGCGATTTGCCCGCGCCGAAGAATCGGATGTGCGCTGCCCTGAGCCGGTCTCTGCGGAGAAGATGCGGTCGCGCATCGAAGAGATTATCCGCTCACGCGACACGTTGGGCGGGGTGCTCGAAATCGTGGTGCTGGGACTCCCTGTAGGTCTTGGCTCCTACGCCCAATGGGACAAACGTCTCGAAGCACGGCTGGCGGCGGCGGTACTGAGCGTCCAGGCCATGAAGGGTGTCGAGATTGGCGATGCCTTCGAAAATGCGCGTTTGCCCGGCACCAGGGCGCATGACGCCATGCGACTCTCTGAAAATGAAAGCGACATCAACCGCACGTCCAACCGTGCCGGTGGCACCGAAGGCGGCATCTCCAACGGCCAGCCGATTGTCATCCGCGTGGCGATGAAGCCGATTGCCACGACGCTGACTCCGCAAAACACGGTTGACCTGGCCGCGGGCGCAGATGCCCCGACTAAATACGAACGCTCCGACTTTTGTCCTGTCCCGCGCGCGGTGCCGATTCTCGAAGCCATGGTCGCCTTCACCCTGGCGGACGCCTTGATCGAAAAAATTGGCGGCGACTCGATGGCTGAGATGTTGCCGCGCTTTGCGTCGTTGCGCAAGGCGCAGCTCGCCGACTTGCAAATGACCAACACGCCACGCATCTGGTGGCCCGAATGAGCGATGCCAGGTTCCATATCAGCGGCATGGGCACGCCCTACGACGCGCTCGTCGTCCCGGGCGGGCTCGACAATCTGGGCAGCCTGCTGCGCGAACGCGATTTCGGTGGTCCGGTGGCAATTGTCACCGAGAGCAACGTCGGTCCGTTGTATGCCGAACGCGCTGCAACATCGCTGCGTGCGGCAGGGTATGTGGCCAGTATTGTCACCTTCCCGGCGGGGGAAGCCAACAAAACCATCGAAAGCATCCAGTTGATCTGGGACGGCATGTTGGACGGCGGCCTTGATCGCCGCAGCACCGTCGTTGCGCTCGGTGGCGGCGTGACGGGCGATATGGCTGGTTTTGCCGCCGCCACCTTCATGCGCGGAATCCGCTGGGTGGGCGTGCCAACTTCCCTGCTCTCAATGGTGGACGCATCGCTGGGCGGTAAAACCGGGATTGACCTGCCCAAAGGCAAAAACCTGGTCGGTGCCTTCCACCCGCCAGCCCTGGTCGTGGCGGATCCGGCGGTGCTCGTCAGCCTCCCCGAAGCAGAACTACGCTCCGGGTTGGCGGAAGTCGTCAAGCACGGCATCATCAGCGACCCCGGCCTTTTCGCCTTGTGCGCCGCCGGGTACGACTCGGTCAAATCCGATTGGGCAGGGATTGTGCGCCGCGCCATGGCGGTCAAGGTGGACGTAATCCAGGCAGATCCGTATGAAAAAGGCATCCGCGCCGCGCTGAATTTGGGACACACCGTCGGCCACGCCGTTGAGCTGGTTTCGGAATTCAAGCTGCGTCATGGTGAAGCGATTGCCATCGGTACTGTCGTTGAAGCCCGTCTGGCAGAACGGCTGGGGCTGGCGGCAGGTGGCCTGAGTGAAGAAATTGCCGTGACCTTTGCCGAACTCGGCCTGCCAACGCAAATCCCGCCTGAATTTTCGCGCGAAGCCATCCTCGCCGCTATGCGCGTCGATAAAAAGAAGGCCTCCGGTGTCATCCAGTTTGCCCTGCCCATCAAAATTGGCGAAGTCCAGGTCGGCGTGGCGGTGGAAGATTTGGGGTTGGTGTTTGAGTAGGGGGCTGACGTTATACTATTTTGTATAAGAAATTTTTCGTTCAGATAAGGATACCTCACCATGACATTTTCCCAAACCTACCCTGCCATTGCTTGCTGGCTGACCGAAGACGGCCTGGTGGAAATTGGCACGAATCAATACACATCGTCGCTGGCGCGCGCCTTTGATGCGGACGGCATTGTCTGGGAGAGCCGCGTCGAACACAAAACGGTCGACGAAGCTTTGACGGCGATGAACGATGCTTTGCAAGCCTTGTTTGACGGCGATAAGTAAAATTGAGCGTGCAACCCTGCCCAATGGGTGATGGAATTTATCGCTGGGTCATCATAAGATCAGATTACGCAAAGCCCAAACCTGAAGTCATAGACGGGCGATTTCACCTTTGGAGATCACCATGATTAAACAGATATTCACACTTTTTTTTAGTATGCTGGCGACAGTCGTATTTTTCGGGGTGTTTATGTTTATCTTTGCCAACAGCACACAAATGCGTTGTCAACAGCAGTCTGACAAGACCTTCACCTGCATCATTGAGAAAAAGCTGTTCGGTCAACTAGTCACTTCCCGGCGCACCGTGACAGGGGTCGTGTCGGCGCAAACGGTACAGGATTGCGATTCGGATGGCTGTTCCTACCGTTCTGAATTACAAACGGTCAATGGCGGTAGCGAGCCATTTGATGATGTATATACAGACCGTAACACGGTTAACCCCATTACCGAGAAAATCAATCAATCCATCCGGCAAAGTGATGGCCCCAGCTTTTCTGTCAACGCCGATTTTCAGTGGTGGCTGGTGATTATGCTGAGCGTGATGGCTCTGGTGAGCCTGTTTGTCGAATCACTGATGGTTTTCAGGGCAGCCTATCGCTGGGCAGTCAACCGTCAATGGTGAGTGGATCGCGTAAAAACAAAAAATTCCCGGTTTGCCGGGAATTTTTGTTTTTACGATGGATCAATTGGTGTTCGCCCGGCAAACCCGGCGTCAATCTCATGCCAGAATTCGACGTGTTCCTCGCCGTAAAGCCAGCACAAATAAACTTCGTGGTCATCGCGTATGGATGGAAAATCCAGCAGGCCTGCGTTGATGTCTTTCAGGATGACACCCATGTCCATGATTTGATGGACAAGCTTGTCGAGCCGTTCAAAATTGAGTGCCAGCAGGCTGGCCTCGCGGCTGCCACCGTTCCCGGCGGCTTTTTGCAGTACCGGCCACACTTCGGGCTGACGGTCTAATACTTCGAGCCGGATGGTTTGAATCTCTTCCATGATTGGGCGGATGATCGTCAGGGCGGTGTTGGCTTGTTCAACGGTGAAATAACGGGGCATCAGGTCTCCTTCAGTCAGCGACAATCGTCGGGGCGGATTGCTGCGTTTTGCGCGCTGCAAAACCTTCCAGTGTAAATAAGATCAACGCCACCCAGACCAGCCCAAAGCCCATCAACTGTGCTGTGGTGAACGCCTCTTTGTAAAGAAATACGCCAAGCAAAAATAGCATGGTGGGAGTAATGTACTGCAAGATGCCGATCAGCGCAAGTGGGATTCTTTGTGTGGCGGATGAAAACAGCAGCAACGGAATGGATGTTACCACCCCTGCGCCGATCATCAGCCAATTGAGCGTTGGGCTGCTGTGAAGAAAAGCGCCCTGTCCCTGGGCTTCCATCGTGAGCAGATAGATTAGCGCTGGCGTGAAGGCGATGCCTGTCTCGAGCGTTAATCCATACAGCGAGTTGAGCGGCGACTGTTTTTTGACCAGTCCATATAGTCCAAACGATGTGGCCAGTGTGATCGCAATCCACGGGAAGGCGCCGTAAGCAAAGGAAACAATCACCACGCCCAGCGCCGCCAGCCCCAGCGACATCCATTGCCAAAGCCGCAGCTTTTCGTGCAGGAAGATGACTCCGAACACCACGCTCAACAGCGGGTTGATGAAATATCCCAGGCTCGATTCCACCACAAAACCGGCATTGACCGACCAGACATAGACCAGCCAGTTGATCGAGATCAGCACCGCCGAAGCGGAATAAATGCCCAGGGTGCGCCATTGAAACGCCACAGCGCGAAATTTCCCCCATTGCCCGGTCAGTACAACGATTAAGAGCAAAAAGATAAACGACCAGCCAATCCGATGCCCAATAATTTGGGTGGCCGGAACATCGTGCAACAGCTTCCAATAAAGCGGAAACAGCCCCCAGATGGCATACGCCGTAATGGCGTACCAGATCCCTTTATTCATAAAATCTCCACAGGAAAAGGATGAAGGATGAAGGCAGAAGGATGAAGTTTTTACCGTCTACCATCTACTGTCTACCGTCAACTTACTTGATCTTCACCCCGCGCAAACGCAGACTGTTGCTGATGACAAAAACACTGCTAAAAGCCATTGCGCCCGCCGCCAGCATCGGGTTGAGATAGCCAAGCGCCGCCGCCGGGATGAGCACGACATTATAAAAGAAAGCCCAGAACAGGTTTTGCTTGATCGTGCCGAGCGTTTTGCGTGAGAGCAAAATCGCGCGCGCCACGCCCATCAGGTCGCCGCTCATCAGGGTGATCGGCGCGGCGGCCATGGCTACATCCGCGCCGGTGCCGATTGCCAGACCGACATCAGCCTGTGCCAGCGCCGGTGCGTCGTTGACTCCATCGCCGACCATTGCAACGACGGTTACAGGTTGAAGGTGTAAGGTTGAAGGTTGTTTTGTTTGACCTGCAACCTGCAAACCTTCAACTTGCAACCGCTTAATAACATCCACCTTGCCGCCCGGGAGCACTTCGGCGAGAACTTCGTCGATGCCCACCTGATGCGCAATCGCTTCGGCGGTTTTCTGGTTGTCGCCGGTCAGCAGTACAACGCGCAGTCCCAAACGACGCAGTTCGGCAATTGCCGCGCGCGAACCCTCTTTAACGGTATCAGCCACGGCAATGATGCCGCGCACCTCGCCATCGACCGCCACCAGCATCGCGGTTTTGGCCTCAGCCTGAAGCCGTTCAACATCTGCTTCGAGATGATTCAGGGGGAAGTTGCGCGCCTGCATCATACGTAAATTTCCGATGACGACCCGCTGGCCCTGTACATCGCCTTCGACGCCGTGCCCCATTTCGGCTTTAAACCCGCTCACATCCGACAACCCGATGCCTTGTTCCGTTGCTTTGGCCCAGATTGCCTCCCCAAGCGGATGCTCGCTGCCTTTTTCGACCGAAGCAGCCAGTTGGAGCAGGTTTTCCACTGTCCACTGTCCATCGTCAACGGTCACAATGTCTGTTACCGTTGGTTGTCCCTTGGTGACTGTCCCGGTTTTATCGAACACAACTATATTTATGGATGCCGCGCGTTCGAGCGCTTCGCTGTTCTTGAAGAGAATGCCAAGCTCCGCGCCCTTGCCCGCGCCGACCATGACTGCCGTGGGGGTGGCAAGTCCCATTGCGCAGGGGCAGGCGATGACGAGCACGGCGACCATGTTGATCAGGGCGGTCGTGAAGCGGGCATCAGCGGGCAGGGGAACAATAAAATACCAGACAAGGAACGTCAGCGCAGCGGTGATGATGACGGCGGGCACAAACCAGGCTGAGACCTGGTCGGCCAGCTTCTGGATGGGCGCTTTGCTGCCCTGAGCGTTCTCTACCAGCTTGATGATCTGCGCCAGCGCCGTTTCGCGGCCAATTTTGGTAGCTTCAAATTTGAGCAGGCCAAGCTTGTTGAGCGTTGCGCCAATCAGCGGGTCGCCCGGCCCCTTTTCGACGGGCAATGATTTGCCGGTCAGCATCGATTCGTCGGTGGCAGATCGGCCCTCGACGACGACTCCATCGACGGGGATTTTTTCTCCGGGGCGGACGATGACCACGTCACCGACGCGCACCTCGTCTACGGGGATGTCCGTCTCGACGCCGCCCCGCATGATGCGGGCGGTTTTGGCTTGCAGGCCCATCAGCTTTTTGATGGCTTCGCTGGTGTGGCCTTTGGCGCGCGCTTCAAGGAACTTGCCCAGCCGAATTAGCGTGATGATGACCGCTGCCGTCTCAAAATAGACATGCCCAGCCAGCCAGCCAAAGGTGACGGGCAGGGAATAAAGAAAGGCAACCGAAGAACCCATCGCAATCAGCACGTCCATGTTGGCCGAACCGTTGCGCAGCGATTTGTACGCGCCAACGTAATACTGCCAGCCGACGTAGAATTGTACCGGCGCAGCCAGCGCCAGCATCAGCCAGTTAAACCAGGGCTGGGCTTCGAGCATGCCCATGTTGCGCATGGACGTGTAGAAAAAGGCGGGCAGCAGGCCAAAATCCTTGCCCATCGAGAGCAGAAAGAGCGGGATGGTGAACGCCGCGCCAACGATCAGCAGGCGGCGCTGTTCGAGAATTTCGCGTTCGCGGCTTTCAGCTTCGGCGTCTGTGGATGTTCCTGCGTCAGATGCTGTCTCGAACCCGGCGGCGCTGACTGCGCGACGAATGTCGGTTTGTGAAAGCATGGTCGGCACATAGCGGACGCGGGCTTTTTCGGTGGTGAAAGATACCTGCGCTTCGAGCACGCCCTCCAGCTTTGCCAGTGCTTTTTCGAGACGGCGGGCGTCGTTGTCGTCGGCGAGACGCTTGATGACCAGGTCCGCCTCCCCGGTGGCGACTCCGTACCCGGCGCGTTCGACGCGAGCGATGATGGCAGGCAGACCCAGCTTTGCGGAATCAAAGCTCAGGGTGGCGCGCTCTGACGAAAGATTGACCACAGCGCTGTCAACACCGTCCAACTTTTTCAGGTTGCGTTCCACCGTTGCCACACAGTTGGCGCAGGTCATGCCGGTGATGGGAAGAGTCAGTTGCTTGGTCGCGTTCATGTTGTTTTCCATTATTTCGTTCAAAGGTTGGAAAGTTAGAAGGTTTAAAGGTTTACCTGCCCACCATTCAACCTTCTAACCTTCCAACCGTTTTACTTTCCCAACGCCATCTTGACCGCCGCATACGCATCGACCAGGCCGTAGCCGAATGTATTGTTGGGCAGGCTTTTGCCATTGGAGCAGGTATCCGTCTCAGTGAGCGGCTGCGCGGTTTTGGTTAAGATTTGCTCGGTGCGTGCCACGTCGCCGATCAGGGCCGGGTTGGCCGACCACATCAGCGCCACTACACCCACCAGATGTGGCCCCGCCATGGATGTGCCAGATTCTGAACCGTAGCCGCCGCCCGGCAGTGATGAAAAACATCCTGACCAGGGGCGACAATGTCGGGTTTGATGCGCCCTGATCCATCGGCTGTGACCGGGCCGCGACTGCTGAAGGGGGTGATGGATTTTCCAGAGTCCACTGCGCCGACCGAAAAGACTGAGTCGTACAGCGAGAGCGGGTCCGCGACCGTATTGCATAAAGGCCCGTCATTGCCGGTTGAAACGACCACGAAGACACCAGCGGTGCGCAGCGCATCGGCGGCGGGCTTGAGTGCGTCGGCGTCGCAGCCTTCGAGCGGCGGGCAGCCCCACGAGTTGTTGAAAACCTGCGCGCCTCGCGCCGGGTCACCCTTGAAGGGGTCGCCGTTTTGCGGGAAGGGCGCAAAGTCGAATTGCATGCAGTCGAGATAGACCGCCGGGTTGCCCAGATTGCGGTCAAGGTTGACACAGGCAATCCATTGCGCGCCGGGGGCCACGCCAATACCGCCTCGTCCAAGGATGGTGCCGAGCGTGTGCGTGCCGTGACCGATGTCGTCGGTGGGGGCGGTGGTGTGGTTCCAGGGATCGTACCAGTTGTAATCGCCCCCGCTGGTTTTGCCGCGGTAGGAACTGCTCAAGGCTGGATGTTGACCATCCACACCCGTATCCGATTGCCCGACAACGATGCCCTGACCCGTGACCTTGAACTCGTCCCAGACCCTGTCTGCTCCGATCAGTTTGATGTTCCAGCCGGGGTTTTCGCGGATGCTGGTTTCTGGTGCTGGTTCCGTTTGCGGTTTTTGCGGCAGCGGGCGCAGGTGCGGGCTGGCAAGCACGCGATCCACTTCGGGGCGGGTGGCAAGGTACAGACGGACGAACAGGTTGTCGTCCACTTCGAGTGCGTTGACAAGGTAGTATGGCGTATAACCAATGTGCAGGCTTTCAAGCGTCTGACGGATGTCGGACTGGGTGCGGGTGGCTGTTTGTGTCAACGTGGTGTAAACGGCTGCTTTGCGCTTGGCTGCGTCTTTGATCTGCGCCGCTGGCGTCAGGTCTGCCTGCTCTTTGAGAATGACAAACAGCCGGTCGCCATGAAAGCCGTGCAGCCCAAACAGGGCATAGAGCGTAAAAGCACCGATCCAGGCGACCAGTCCAACTCCAACGGGAATGTATATGCTTTGCGGGCGGCTGCTCCATTTGCGCCAGAGCCACAGCGCCAGCCCAATCAGCAGTCCATTAAAGGCCATCACAAATGTCGCCAGCGCCGCCCACTGAAAGAAATCTCCCAGCACAATGTCAAGCTCGGTCGGGTCGGTCAAAATGAGTGGAGTGGCGCTCAACAGTCCCAGCCAGACGACCAGCGCCGGTACGGATGGGGCAAAGGCAGCGGCGGCAAAGCCGAAGGTGGGCAGCATGGTGATGAGCAGCAATTGTCCGCCGTCGTAGCCAAAGGCTGAGCCGAGAATGCAGAGCAATGCACCGATGCCCAGCCCGTCGAGCAGGAAGTTGCCGGTTGTTTTTGCCATCAGGCTGGTGGCGAGCAAACCAAAGGCCAGTCCCGCCAGCAGGTTCAGGAAAATATCGGCAGGGGAGCCGGGTGAACCCCACAGCAGGAAGGGCCAGATGGCAAACGGGATCAGCGCCAGGGCCGCCAGCGCCGGGCGCAGCTCAAAGCTGAGGGAACGTCTGCGCAGCAAGAGAATGATTTCCGCCGCCGATCAGACCAAGGAGCGTTTGCGCCAACGCTCCAATTTGATCCTGGTTTGGGCCAAGAAAACGCAGCCCGAGCGCGGGGAGGGTTACCAGTACAGCCAGCAGCCAGCTTTTATAGACATCCCGCAGGGCGTTGTGAGAGAAAAAGAAAAAGATGCTCACCAGAAAGACGATCACCACGGCCTGCACCACGAACCATATCTTGCCCGAAACGGCCACCGAGGCGGCGCTCGTACTCAGGATGGCAACCTGTTCGAGAAACCAGGCGATGCCTTGTCCCAGAAAAATAGTCCCGACAAGGGTAATGATCGCCAGCACGAAGAATACGATGGCGGTGGAGGAGACTGCGCTGCCTGTCTTTGCAACTGCCTGATCGGTTTCGGTGCTTATGGTGGATTGCTCTTGCTGGCTCAAAGTGTGATCAACCCTTCGGCTGGATAGTTGATTTCAGCCAGCAGGCTCTTGATCTTGCGTTCGTCGGCGGGCGCGTCGAAGGTGATGACGACCTTTTTTGTGGTTTCATCAGCTTTGACCGATTGCACGCCGACAATGTCGGCGACTTCGGTCTGAATGGTGTGGACGCAATGTCCGCACGAAATGGCGGGGATGCTGTAGGTAACGGTTGTCATGATTTTGCTCCTTTGAATATGATTTTAAAGTTTGCCCGATGCTGCAAAAACTTCGGTGATTTCCTTTAATACACGTTCACGTTCCGCTGGGTCATCGCCCTGGATGGCGGTGGTGACACACGAGTTCAGGTGACTTTCGAGAATATTGACGCTGACTTTGTTGAGCGCTGCTTCGATGGCCTGAATCTGGCGGATGACATCAATGCAATAGGCATCTTCATCCATCATGCGGATGACGCCGCGCAGGTGGCCTTCGATGGTCTTCAATCGCTTGAGCGCATTTTGATCTGGCATTTGATCTCCTTTTTATACCCCCCCCCCAGGGGGGTAGGGTAATAATACGCATGTTGCTTTGCCCTGTCAAGTACAAGTACCCCTGACAAATGTCACTTTCTTTCGCGTAAGGGATCAGAGAAACTTTGGTATCATTAACCCATCTCAATTATCCAGCTACAAATCGGAGAATCCTATGCCTTCCCTCCAACCCGGTCAGATGCTCGGCCCCTATCAAATCACCAGTCAGATCGGCAGAGGCGGTATGGCAACAGTTTATAAAGCCTATCAGCCCAGCATGGATCGTTACGTCGCGCTGAAGGTGGTTGCCGGACAGTTTGTTGATGATCCGACCTTCATGGATCGCTTTCGCCAGGAGGCGCGGGTGATTGCGCGGCTTGAGCATCCGCATATTTTGCCGGTGTATGATTTCGGCGAGGCGGATGGCACGCCCTACATGGTGATGCGCTTCCTCGAAGCAGGGACGCTGACCGAGCGCCTGGATGCTGGCCTCCTGACCCTTGAAGAGATCGACCACATTTTCAGCCAGTTGGCCGACGCGCTTGGCTACGCCCACGAAAAAGGCGTCATCCATCGCGATATCAAGCCGTCGAATGCCATGCTCGACAATCGCGGGGACGTTTTTCTCACCGATTTTGGCATTGCCAAGATCATCGAAGGCTCCGCTGGCCTGACCGCCACCGGGGCCATTACCGGGACGCCCTCCTACATGTCGCCAGAGCAGGCGCAGGGGAAGAAGGTTGATCAGCGTTCGGACATTTACTCGCTGGGAATTATGCTTTTCGAGATGTTGACCGGGCGCGTCCCCTTTGAAGCGGAGACGCCGATGGCGGTGCTCTTCCGACAGATTCAAGACCCGCCCCCGCCGCTTTCCACCGTCCGACCCGATTTGCCCTACACGCTGGAAATGGTGTTGCTGAAAGCGCTGACGAAAGACCCCAATCACCGCTACCCTACAATGAGCGCCTTTCGGCAGGCCTGGAAGGATGCCCTGGCCGATGCCGCGGCCAGTGTGCCTGTGCCAGCCATCCCGCCACCGACCATTCCGCCAGCCGATGAGACCATGTTGCCGACTCCGCCGCCTGCCACCCCTGCCAAAAAGCCCTTCAACTGGAAGCGCCTGGTCTTGATCGGCCTGCCGCTTGGCCTGATCGTGTTGTGCCTGGTGCTCGGATTTGTCTTCCGCGCCCGCTTGCTGGCGATGTTCCCGCGCTTGCGCGGCGAGATCAGGGCCACGCAGGTGGCGCAAACCAGCCGGGAAACGCCAGCGCTTTCGACCAGTACGCCAGCCATTTCCAACACACCCTCTGTGGCTGTCGGGCCGAACGCTTCATGGGTGGCGGCCAATTCGGTTCTTTCGATTGCCTTCCGGGGCGACGAAGTGCTGACCGCCGGGGCGGGCGGCTTGACCATCTGGAACCGCAAGGATGATTCGTTTAAACAATTCACGACTGCCAACGGTCTGCCGAGTGGCGACGCGGATGTGGTATTTGTGGATCGAGACAAAAGCCTGTGGGTTGGCACCGATGCCGGGATTGCCCACATCGAGGGCGATGCGTCCACGGTGTACACCAGCGATGATGGTTTGGATGCCAACTATGTTGTGGCAATCGCTCGAAGTGACGATCTGCTCTTTGCCGGGACGCAGTATTCGGGGAATGACGGCGGCGGTTTGACTGAATTTGACGGGACCGACTGGAAGCCGGTGCCAGGTTTCCCCTCCGCTGCCAACCCAGGTCAGAAAACGGTCAGTTCCAATGTCCACCAGATTGTGGTCGGCCCGGCAGGGAATGTATGGGTTGCCACCGATTTGGGGATTGCCATGCTTAACGTGAAGGATCAGCAGTGGAAGGTCTTCAAAACCGAGTCGGGATTGAGCGATAATAACGTTGAGAGCATTACCATCACTCCGGCGGGGAATCTTTTTGTTGGCACAGCCCAAGGTGGGGTGGCGCAATTTAATGGCAAAAAACAGGTCTTTGAAAGCTATCTTGATCTGAAAAACGTCAGCATTGATGATGTCTTTGGCATGCTGACAGCGCAGGACGGAAGCGAGTGGTTTGCCGGGGGAAATGTGGCGCGTTACAAGCCTGAGACCAAGCAATGGAAGTCTTTCAGTAAGGATAATGGTTCATTTCCGGCTGATTTTGTCACTTCGATGGGGATGGACGATCAGGGTGTTTTGTATTTTGGTACCAGTGAGAGCGGGCTGGTGCGTTATGTCAACGGAAAGTTCGAAAAACTTTTTGTGCCCAATGCGCTGCATTATGGGCAATATGGCCGCATTGTCCCCGCGCCGGACGGAAAGTTGATCTTTGCGCAGCTTTATGCCAGCGGTGCAGATCAGTTTGACCCGGCCAGCAATACCTGGACGAAGGTTCCGTCGGAGCAGGATATTCCGCGCGCTTTTGATGCAAAAGGTCAAATGTGGAGCGGCAGCGGGGATGGTGTGTGGATATTTGGTGCGGACGAGAACACCCATATCACCAAGGAGCAGGGATTGCCCTCCAACGAAGTCTATGGGATTGTCTTTGGCAAGGACGGCACCGCCTATATCGCCACCGGGGCCGGGGTGGCCGTCTTTGATGGCAAAAAGATCACAGCCACCTATACAAAGGCAAAAAATGGCCTGATTTCAGATATGATTTACACGCTCTTTATGGCGTCGGATGGCTCGCTCTGGGTTGGCGAGGAGGTGGTTTCAGCCGCCACCTGCCCGATGGAAGCTGGAAGCATTACACGCCTGAGAGCCTTTTTGGCAACGGCTCCAGCCAGTATTTTCTGGCTTTTGTGGAAGATGGTGCTGGCAATATCTGGGTGCCAACGTATGGGGATGGTCTATATCTGTTTCCCAAAACGGGCAAGCCCACCCGTATCCTTTCCACTGATTTGGATGCGGGTCTGCCCTCCAATTATTTGAATGCGGCGGCGCTGGCTGCGGATGGCGCACTCTGGCTTGGCACCGATGAACAGGGTGTGGTGCGTTACGATGGGAAAAGCTGGAAATCGTATACCGTCAAAGACGGTCTGCTCGCCAACAGCGTGGACGGAATTTACATCGAACCCGGCGGCACAATCTGGTTTGCGACGACGGGTGGGATCAGTCGGTTGAAGCCGTGACCCGTGTGAAGTTACAGCGCATTTGCAGCCTTTAAATTCAAAAACACGTCTGTTGGGACGTGTTTTTGGGTTGATTTTAAGCGTACTATTTTCTTACTGAATACAAATCTCCATTGGGTTTGATTCTACAATGCCGTCCCATATTTGACTTGTATCATCTCCTGATGCATTGCTTAAATATTCAAACTTAACAAAATATTTACCAGTTTTCAAAACAACCGCCTCGGCGGTAGGACCTGAAGTTGGGGTTGAAAACCAATCAAGGCTTGGCGCATGGCTAATCGCGCTCGGAAAGAAATAAGATGTTGTAATCTCAAAACTATTGTCAGGAGCTATTTCTTGAGACGCGGGGTTAGGGATACCCGGAAACGAATCAATTATCATCAGAGATGATGAATTTACAAATCGATTCCCTTTTTCGTCAATGATTGTAGGCTTGACATCACCTGAATTGGGCGATAGTGAAAAAGAATTTCGAATGCTTATCCTTCTATTTGTAAGATTGTGAAAGATAAATTTAACAGGAATGGTCTCGCCTGGTTGAATACACCCTGTATTCATTCTTTCTACAGAAAACGAGATAGGAATGGCCTGCTGTGTAGGTGTCATGGTTTCAATCTTCAATGGGGTTGTAGAAGCGATAGGCATTGGAGACATCATGCCACTACAAGAAGATAACATTGCTCCGAGAAGAAACAGCACATACCTTAAGATTGATCGTTCTTTTTTCATTTTGACTCTTGTGGTTCATCATGTGCAAACTGCTGTTAGACCAAAACTACGTCCGTGAGGACGTAGTTTTGGTTATCTTTATGATGAGCAGTGAATATCTACCCTCTTGAACGAATCTCAAGTCTTACTGTCATTTCAGGCTCATCATCAATGTCTACCGTCCAGTCTCCAGCCGGATATTTCTGTTGAAGTTGCAGTTCCCAGAACATGGCGATCATTTGGGCGACATAGACATAGAAGGATTTAGGGAGGGCATCTCTCTCTGGGTCAGTCGGGATAATATAGGCTACATCAATGCCATAATAATCCGATTTTTCAAAATCAGGCCAAATAAATTCAAACATACTTACCCAGTGAATAGCTTTTCCGTACATCGAAATTGCATCCTGAGCATCTAAATTTAGGTTTTGCGGATTTGCCTGCTGGAACCTTTGAAACTCGGGGATATCGCTCAATTTTAAATCTTTGAATTGGTTGCTTGTCCATTATTAGCTCCTCGATCTTAAGGTATTTCCAGAATTTCACCTGAAACCCCGCCTGTGAATTCGTTTGGCAGCGGCGCGAGCGAATCGGTTTCAAATGTATTAGTTTCGATCCATTTACTACTCAAAAATTTTTCGCCAGTTTGAGGGTTAGTATTCCATTGCGGATATTGAGCATGAGGCGTGTCAACTCCATCATGAGCGCTTCCTACCAAATCGAACTCTTGGCCCAATTGAAGTGTCCTCATTATAAAGTGCAAAATGTCCGACGTCTCCATTTGGTTGAGTTCGGTAGAGAAAATCATACTCGGATTTACTCGGGAAATTCCCTTTCCATGATGCGCCATTACTACC
Source organism: uncultured Chloroflexia bacterium (assembly GCA_963757465.1). Classification (GTDB taxonomy): domain Bacteria; phylum Chloroflexota; class Anaerolineae; order Anaerolineales; family Villigracilaceae; genus UBA5195. The sequence continues at coordinate 164,476 of CAVWRY010000001.1, forward strand.
AAATGTTTGGAAGAGCTGGCTCACAGACACTGCGGGGCTAGCAGCTGACCCGAAGAAAGATGCAAGCCAGTGTTGAATGTTTGACAGAGAATTTTGAAATTCTAACTGGGCGTAATAGTTTCGCAGACTTTGAGTCACAACTATACAATCACCAGTCTGTGTAGCACTGCAGTAGATGCTCCCTTGGTTGTTGCTACCACTGCCACTACTACCGCCACCACTACCGCCACCACTACCGCCACCACTGCTATTGCTACTGTAGCAGGCGGCCCTTGCCGAATCGTTAGGGATACTTGCGCATTCAGAAGAATCATGACCCGTAGGATCATTGAGGCGAATTGGGTTATTGTTAACATAAGCATAGTGGTCGTAGCCTTGCACACCAGCGGGTATAACCGTATCTGCTTGGGCAAACCTGCCTATTGAGCTGTCATACCAACGGGCATTATAGTACATCATGCCAAAATCGGATGAGTAGCTTCTTTGCCCGGTATAGGTTCTGTCGCTTGGGTTGGTGCCGCTCTGGTACCGGACTTCGCCCCAGGCTTTATAGCGCGTTTCGGCAATCTTGGTGCCGTTGTCGCTCACGGTGATGCTGTTCGAACCGATGTGGTCAGAGAGCAGGTAGGAGAGCGTGCTACCTGTGCGGCAGGCGACGACCTGGTCTCCCGCTACATAGTATTTGGTAACCACACTGCCTTTGACTTGATACAGCGCGTTGACGTAGAGCGTGGTGACACCGTCCATCAATGCCTTGACCATCTTGCCGTCACTATCATAGCTGAAGGTGGAGCTGATGCTTGTGAACGGCAGGGTGGTTGGGCGGAAATCATATGCCATCAAAGACGGCCTGCTTGCCAACAGCGTGGACGGAATTTACATCGAACCCAGCGGCCTGATCTGGTTTGCGACAACGGGTGGAATTAGCCAGTTGAAGCCGTAAGCTATGAATGTATTTAGAATCCATAGAGAACAAAGGCCACCTTGGCTAAGTCAAGGTGGCCTTTAGGTTAAATAATACCCGTTTTGCCTAATGTTGTGCTTTCTACTTTCTTGAGAATCTAAATAACTTCTTGATTCTTACCAAAAACTGGGATTACTTACATAGACCGAAAGGTTTAGGGGTACGTTCAGGTCTGAACTTAAAGCCCTGAACCCGCCAAACAGAATCTGTATCTTTGTGCAAAGAAATTTCGACAACAATCTTTCCCCCATCATAGGATAACAAACCGCTTGATGTTATAACCCTTCCGTCACTTATAAAAAAGCCCCAATCGCAAATATCAAATGTCTTATATGTGGAGAAAATCTTCTGGTCTTTCTGGAGTAATCCAGTAAATTGTTCTTTTGATATTTTGGGACTAAATTTCTCTGACAACATTCCATAGGCAAGATCAATTTCCTGAGTATGAATGGCTTGAATAAATTTTTGATCTACCTTTGTTGCAACTGCAAGGGTAGCTGGTTCCCCTCCCCCTCCCCAAAGAGCAAAAATCGACAAACCTATAATACAGAGACTGCATAAAATAACTGTACTACATCCACCAATTATTGCCTTTTTCCAAATTGATAAATTTGTTTTCTGAGATTTTGTATTAGATTGATCAATCATTTATGGGAGTCCTTATATTTTTGTGCGAAAAGGGTAATCCGATATTATAATACTTAAGATGAATTGGTTGCCAATTGCCTATTTTTTAATCAGAAAACTGTGTCTACTTTTGTACAATATCTTTCCACAGTTGGAAAACCCTAGGCAATAAAACCATCAATCCATTCAAAAAAGCTAAGGCTGTTGCAAATGAGGCAAATATAGGTAGAAATGTTTGTATGAGCCACCATGTTATTATTGTGGCAAGAATAGCAGTAATGATTGGATTTAAAAGGTACAAAAATACCAAACTATAATTAATTGAGCTATTTTCTACAGGTTTTCCTAAATTATATTTATCTGGCTTAGATAAAAGTATGTATATTCGACTAAAGCTCAAAAAAAATAATAGCCGCAACAACCAATCTGTTACCGGATGCATGAATAGGGGTCTTTTTATTAGGCTGGATACTGGTACTAGCAGTATAAAAGTAATGATAGGCATAGCCCAAGCATACCAAATCACAAACAATGTTTTTCTCATCAGTCAATCTCCAAATGGCCTCTCAGAAAATGATATTTTGAAAAAATTCTCAAAATATCATTTTCTGGTTATTTCAATTACTTTGATCGTTATGTGTCAATTCCGTTCATGAACATTTGGTATGGTGGTGACCTGCCTCGGAAAATATACCCAAGTAAAATGAGAGTTGAGCGCCCGAAAAAGGAGCAAGATTTCTCATGAAACGACGAAGCCCAGAAGAAATAGTAAAGCTATTGCATGATGTTGATGAAGAGCAAGGTAAAGGCAAAGTGATTGAAGATGTGTGCCGGAAGAAACAGATCAGTCCAGCAACCTACCATCGTTGGAAGAAGAAGTACGATGGTGTGAATGTTGAAGAAGCCAAGCGGCTGAAAGCACTTGAAAACGAGAACGCCAAGTTGAAGCGGTTGTTGGCAGAATCGATACTGGCGAATGATGCCTTGAAAGAATTTTTGGCAAAAAAAGTCTAACGGCTGTGGAGCGACACACTTTGCTTGATGAGATGGAGCAAAAAGGTTTGTCTAGACGAGCAGCCTGTCGTTGGGCAGGTTATTCCAGAGCCGTAGGCCGCTACCAGCTACAAATACCATCTCAAGATGAAAAGTCTCTGGATAGAATGCGCCAATCGGTGAAAACCAACCCACGCTATGGGTATCGGCGTATCGCAGTGGTCAGCAAGCTTGGTTTTGGGCTTTGCTGGCGGTTGTGGCAGCAACATGACTTTCAATTAGCCGCCCAACGCGCCCGAAAAAGCCGAAAACGAACAGAACAAGTTGCCAGACCCCATCAAGCGGAGTATCCAAACCATGTCTGGACGTATGATCTCTTGTTTGACCGGCTTGCGAATGGAACACTGTTCAAAACCTTAAGCGTCTTGGATGAATTTACGCGTGAATGTGTGGGCATTCTGATCTCAACCTCCATCGTTGCTCAAGATGTGACTGCGTTTCTGACAGCAATTCTCAAAATTCGCTCTGCGCCAGTTTTCCTGCGATCTGATAATGGCAGTGAATTTACATCTCATGCAGTGCAAGCTTGGCTGGAAGAAAACAAAGTTGGTCCTGTTTTCATTCCACCAGGTCAGCCTTGGAAAAATGGCTTTATCGAAAGTTTCCACGACAAGCTCCGTGACGAATGCTTGGAGAGAGAATGGTTTCAAGCACTCTTGGAAGCCAAGGTTATTATTGAAGCCTGGCGAGTACACTATAATACCCAGCGCCCGCACAGTTCGCTGGCTTACCTAACCCCGGCGGCTTTTGCCGCCACCCAACCTGCACAAACTCTCATTTTACTTGGGTATAAAAATTGAGGCAGGTCAGTGGTACCAAGCAGTAGGGCAAATTAAATCCTGCCCTACTGCTTATATTCATCAAGCTGATAACTTTCGCTTCTTGATATTTATCTTAACTTATGATTGTTATGGCATATACATGAAGGGAAAGGGATTCAGCGTCTTCGTAATGAAAGATATTGGTATATAATTTTTTTGAAGTTGTTTAGACCCATCTATCCCGGCACTTGCTCCAACGTAACAACATCCAACTCCACCACCAATATAAAGTGTTGCGGGTATTTGACCATATTTGGGATCAGCGTGCAAATCAGCAGGTCCTGACGCAGCCACAGTCGCGCCAAAAACAGCAGCGCCCCCAGCCCCTCCAGTAAGTGATGGGCCGCTTGTTACATCGTCCACAGTTGATGATCCCCAGCCGACTATACCACCACCAGTGAGTGCCGCGCCGAATCCTTCCCCAACTCCTCCTTCCCCATAAGCATCAACTGATGTTGCCAACATCTGGTCATTTCGGTTATATACACCAGACCAACCTACTCCGCCTGTAAGAACCTTCATCCCAGTCATTTCAAACTGAAATCTTACGCCAATGTGGGTAGGAACCATAAGATCAATTAAGGCTCCAATATCGCCTTTGAGTACCTTTTGTGTGACTGTTTCAGTCGTTCCATCGTCATAGCATACTTGCTTTTGGACAGCTTTCTGTTGCGCATCATCCCACTCATTAGAGCTGGTACATACATTTTTATGCCCAGTTGGGTCGGCACGATTAATGGGATTGTTCGATACATAAGCGAACCGTTCTAACGACTGAGTATCACCTACATTGATGTCAATGTTGTCAGCCTGGGCGAACCTGCCTAATGAGCTGTCATACCACCTGGCATTATAGTACATCAGCCCGAAATCGGACGCGTAGGATCTTTGCCCGGTGTAGGTTCTGTCGCTGGGGTTGGTGCCGCTCTGGTAGCGGATTTCGCCCCAGGCTTTGTAACGCGTTTCGGCGGTCTTGGTGCCGGTGTCGCTCACGGTGATGCTGTTCGAACCGATGTGGTCAGAGAGCAGGTAGGAGAGCGTGCTGCCTGTGCGGCAGGCAACCACCTGATCTCCCGCTACATAGTATTTGGTGACCACACTGCCTTTGACCTGATACACCGCGCTGACGTAGAGCGTGGTGACACCGTCCATGACGGCTTTGACCATCTTGCCGTCGCCATCATAGGTGAAGGTGGCGCTGACGCTGGTGAAGGGCGCCGGGGTCGGGGTGTTTGTGATGGTTGGCGTGGCTGTAATGGTCGGGGTTGCAGTGATGGTTGGCGTGGCTGTAATGGTTGGCGTAAGGCTCGGCCCGGGGGTAGCGGTTTGGGTGACTGTAGAGGTCTGGGTGACGGTGGGCGTTTGGGTCACTGTTGCGGTTTGGGTGACGGTGGGAGTTTTGGTGATGGTGACCGTGGCAGTGGGTGTCGCTGTCGGGACAACTGTCTCGTCGCCAATCGTGATGTAGTCCACGCTGAAGGTGCCAGTGCCATTGCTTGGGTCAAACCGTAGCCGTTTTAGTGTACCTGTCCAACCAGAAACATTTGTCATATCAAACGTATAGAGGGTATAGTCTGAGTTGGGTGTCGTGGTGAAGCGCAGTGACTTGGTTTCGTTAACGGTAGGATCTGCATTTGTCATAAAGAAGATTTGCGCCATTGTGTTGGCCGTGCTATTTTTGAGGCGGATCCTGAATGTTTTGTTATTGGTGATATCCGCACCCAGGTTGTCGGGGGAGTAAATATAGGGGTCGTTGCTTGTGATGGTGCCACCCATATACCCACCGGTTTGCCAGGCAAAGCCACTAATATTGGCAATGCTCGTCCACGATTGAACCGTGGTGTCGAAGCTCCAGCTTTGCTCATAGTTGGTGCAAATTTGGATGGCGTCAATGCTAAAGGTGCCACTGGTGCTGCCAGACATGTCGAATCGCAATCGGTTAAGGGTGCCCGTCCAACCGGGAACGTTGCTCATATCGATGGCGTAGGAGATGTAGGTGGATGAGTTGGCCGTGATTGTAAAGCCAATCGATTTTGCTTCATTCCAGGTTGTATCAGCATCGGTAATAAAGTAAAACTTGGCAAATGTTCCAGCTGTGGCGTTTTTAAGGCCGATCTTGAGGGTCTTGTTTTCGGTAATATCCAGGCCCAGGTTGGTGGCAGACCAAATCCACGATCCGGCAGAATTAATGGTTCCACCGATGTAGCCGCCTGTCTGCCAGCCAAAGCTGCTAATATGCGTCCCGTTAACGGTCCAGCCATCTACGGTGGTTGGGAAGGTCCAGTTTTTCAGCAGGGTGACGCTGTTCGACGGTGCATTGATCGGATTGGGTCGAACGGCAAAGGCTCTGGAATTGGGCCGTCTGAGCAGGCCACTGACCAATGTTTCGGTGGGTTCGAGCGTATCGGTAGGGGCAGGTGTATCGGTAGGCGTTTCAGTCAGGGTAATCGTTGGGCTGAGGGTGTCGACAAAGGTTTCGGTGGCCGTAGGCGTCAGGCTGGGGGTCAGGGTCATGCTCGGGGTCGGTGTAAGCGTGACCGGGGCCGCTGCGTCGAGTTCGCTTGGGTCGCGTCCGGCGCCGCTGTTATACAGCCAGGCAATTTCTCCCGCATTCAGGGCGCGTTTCCACAGGGCCAGTTCGTCGATCTGCTCGGCGATACTGCTGGTTGTTCTGCCAAAACTGCCAATCTGGAGTGGCTGGGCGCCATCCAGCACCCCGGCAGACTCTGCCGTATCGGGGGTTGCAGCGTTGATGTAGAGCAACAACTTCTCACCGTCGTAGGTGACTGCCAGATGGTAGCGGGTATTGGGTGCAAGCGCTGTTGTCGAGACAACTTCCTCGGTGGTTTCGCCGTCCAGTGAAGTGGCAAAGCCAATTGTGCCATCGGGGTAGATGGTGGAATAGTATTCGTATGCGCCAGGCACACCCTTCATTAGCCAGACCTGGTTGCTGGTGGGCAGTGCGCTGATGTTGAGCCAGGTCGAGAAGGTGAACTCGCTGTCATTGAGCGAAAGATCGGGGGTATCGGTGGCCTGCAGCCCCATATCGGCTGTGCTGGTGGGATCAACCAGCAGGGCATTGCCATTCATGCTGCTGGTGCTGTCGGGGGTGCCCACCGGGGTCAGGGTGATGCTGCCAACCGAATCGGCGCGTGTGCCGCTGGTCTCGTCCAGCTTCCACCACGAGATCAGGTTGGAGGCGCTGGGGTTGGTTGGAATCACTGGGGTTGGGGTAGCAGTTGGGGCGTCGGTAGGGATGTCGGTGTCGCTGGGGGTATCCGTGACAGCAGGAGTTCTCGGTCACTGTGGGGGTCTGGGTGACCGTATCCGTTGGGGTGACGGTGGCGGTGAGGGTGATCGATGCGGTGGGGGTGACCGTCGCGGTTGGGTCAAGCGGGTTCTGGTTATGCACCGAGACCAGGTGGCCTTCGGTGTCGTAGGTCAGGTTGTAGATCTGCCCGTTGACAGTGCGTTGGGTCTGGTTGCCGTCAAGATCATAGTGGTAGGTGTTGCCGCTCGAAGTGGAGGAGACAGCGTGTTTGTGGTTGACATCGTCGTAATTCAGCGTCACCCCGGCTTTGCTTTCAAGGTTGCCGGTAGTGGGGTTGTAGTGGTAGTTTTCGCTGTAGATGCCATCGCTGCCACCGCTGGCGTCGGCGCTTAACAAACGGTCGAGCGCGTCGTAGGTGAAGTGCTGGGTCTGGCTGGCTTTCCAATCCACGATGGAACTGATGTTACCCACCACATCGTAGCTGTATTCCAGCGATTGGAGTGAGGTGGGGTCAGCGCTGGCGCCCGACTTGACCGTCTTCAGGCGTCCGCCCTGAACGTTCCAGGCGTTGTAGTCGTAATCGGTCTGGGTGCTGTTGCCAAAAGTGCGGATGTTGATGCGCCCGGCGGCATCATAGCTGGTATCGGTGACGTAATTGGCGGTGCCACTGACCGTATCGAGCATTTTTTGCGGGTCGTAGGTGTTGGTGACCACTTCGCCATCCGGGTAGGTCATGCTCTTTTGCAGGTCGGCGTTGTTGTAGGTGAAGCTGGTGGTGAAGGTTTGCGAATCGATCACCTTGACTTCTGATGTGGTGCGCCCACGGTTGTCATAAGTCCAGGTGGTGGAACCGGTTGGGTCGGTCATATGGATGCGTTTGCCGATGGCAAAGGCTGCTTTGTCGCTTGCGCTAGACCCATAGGTGTAGTTGACATTGCTGCTGCCTGAGGCCGGGGTGGCCGGGCGGACATAGGTTGCGCCGTTGACGCCAGTGGTGGTATAGGTTTTGGTCACCAGGCGGTTGAGCGTGTCGTAATACAAATTGGTAGCCTGTTTGTTGGCGTCGATCTGAGCAATCATGTTGCCGAGTGCATCGTACTTGTAATACCAGTCATTTAAAGTCGGATGATTTACATCCTGACCCATATCGGGGTCAGACATTTCGATCTTGTGTCCGGCGGTATCATAAGTGATGGTGGTGGTTAATCCGGCGCGTGTGGCGGTGAGCAGTTGTCCGAGCGGGCTATAGGTATAACTCAGGCCAGGGCCAGTGGGTGGGGTGACATTGGTGGTATTGCTCCAAACATCTTTGATGGTCGTCGTGTTGTGCTGGTTGGCGTCTGTTACCGTGGTCTTCAGGCCATCGTAAGCGTATTTGGTGGTTGAGCCATCCGCCTGAATGCTGATTGCCGGGCGGCCCAGCCCATCGGATCCGCTGAAGCTATAGTAGATGTTTTCGCCCGCTTTGTAGGGAGCGCTTTGCATGGTAACGTTGTAGATGGTGGAACCGGCACCGCTGATTGTGCCATAGTAGTACTGCGTGTCAACGCTGTTGAAGGGCACGAAGTCAGATGCAAAGCCGCCGCTGCCGGTTTCGGTCTTAATTTCGCGTCCGATGCCGTCATAGGTGTGGCGCATGACATAATAGTTGTTGTTGGCATCCACCTTTTGCTTGAGTTCAATGTGATAGGGCAGGAGATGGCTGCCCGTGTCGTAGGCGATCTTGTAGTAAACAACCTGTAAGGTTGGAAAGCCAGTGCTATCACCGGGTTTGATGAGGCTGACCATTCGTCCCAAGCTATCGTAGGTGACCTGTGTGACCACATCATTGACATCCTTTTGGGTCAGGGGCTGGCCCAGGGTGGTATCGTAGGTCAGGGTGGTCGTGCCGAGCGGGGTGGTGGTTGTCAGCGGATAGGTGTGGTAAATCGTATCGAAGGTGTTGCTCTCGGTCACGATTGGGCTGGCGGTGGGGTTGGTGGTCGATGTCCCATAACCGTTATACACCGTGGTGCTGGTGCGGTTGCCCCAGCCATCGTATACATAGGATACCTGATTGTAATTTGCGCCGCCCGCCCAGGTGCGCACCGCCGTGAGCAGGCCCGTTGTGGGAGCAGCATCCCAGGTGGTGTTGTTATCATAAACGTTTAGTGTTTGCGAAAGTATTGTGCCGCTGCCATCCTGAACGGATTGAATTGCAGGCAGGTTCGCTAGATATAGACCCGTAGTGTTGGGTCTATAAGCGGTGTTTGAGACGCGATATGGTATCCACGTTTGTGTAGCGGCATCCAATGAAGATTTAGTTTTCTTGATCTGGTTGCCATAGGTAGCGTCGTAGACATAGCTGGTCTGCGTGGCAGCGTTGGTGGTGCCATCGGCATTGAAGATGCGGTTTTCTTCGCTCTGGGTAGTGATCCAGTTATGGGTGACATCCTTATAGACCAGGTTATTGCTGCTTCCAAGCACCGAAAGCGGCCTCATCGGCAGGTTGGTGACAGTGTTGTAAATAGTGGATGTTTTTGAAATCGTCTTTCCGGCATACGAAACGGTTACGGATAGGGCGCGGCCCTTGAGCAGATCGCTCTGAGAAAAGTTTGTGACGGTGGTGCGACCATCTGGGGTGGTTTCAGCTACATAGCTGTGACCGCGGAATTCGGAGTATTTTTCATTGTACTGCTGGCAGGTGGGTGGCGTTGCTCGCAACTGGGAAGCTGTGCAGGCGCCTGCTGAATGCGCGTCATCATTGACGGCAGGCCCAGCATAGCCATAGTTCCAGGTATTGCTGCGTCCCAGGCCATCTGAGACCGTCCGGGTAGCCACGCGATAGAAAGATGGCAGCAACTTGAGTGTTAAGTTACTGAATGCCACATAAGAGTTACCCCCGCCTACTTGGCCCACTATTACATCTGCTTTGGCTGCATTTGAGGGAAGCTTTATCACATAGCTGTTGGCGGGAGCATAAATAAAGGTTGATGTATCGCTGGGATTCGGATCTGTTGCGTCGTCATTAAATTTGAAGCCAAATCGTAAGGATGAGCCAGATCCTGAGAAATAGAGGCCAGTAAATTCGAAGCGATAGAATCCGCCCGGACGGATGGTTTTTTCCTGATCGGTGTCCCCCTTCCCTAATAACTCAGTGTTGATGGCATTTCCCGTCAGTTTAATAAGGTTACCTAGTTCATTTTGAATACAATGATCAGGAAGTGTGCCTGTTGTGCCGTCGCTTGCATAACTGCTAAAGTGCCCGTTCCAACAATTTCCACTCGTGTCAGTATAGGTCTCAGAGTAAGTTTGTGAAGCACGTGTTGTTGGGGTGTAATCCCAGGCATCGTAGGTGAACGCAACGCTGCCGCCATAGCCGTTGTCAGCCCGGGTCAGGTGCATGTTGTCTTCATAGCTAAAGACGGCGGTGGGCAATTCGCCCGCGCCACCCACACCATACTGCTTGACTTGCAGAAGGGTGGTTGTCTTCCCGCTCCTGTTCCAGGTAAGCCCTGACCAGAGCGGGGCCTGGGTTGCGCCATCTGAAGCACCACCAATGATGGATGTCCAGCCTGTTGCGCCATCTGGGGTATCGTTGGCATAAATAAAATCATACTTGCGGATGACGTTCCACGCATTGTCCCCATTTTCATCCTGTTCGACAAAAATGGAAGCGAGACGACTTCTTTGGAAGTTGTGATAGGCAGCATCAGCAGCCCAGGAATAGCGATAATCTGTGCGTGCCTGGCGAACAAAACGCACCCGGTAGTGAGCATCTGGGTAGGTAATCGTGTCTGGATAGGTGGCAGTGGTCAAAGGTGTTGAATTTGTTATTGTGCAACTGGAGCCTACCCATTTTGGTGCATTAATGGTTTTGTTTTCGTTGTAGTAGGTATAGGTCAACACTTTACCAGAAATATTTTTCATACTGGTGAGAAACCACTCGTAGGTTATTTCTTTATGCCAGCAATTGAGCTCCTGATTATCAGTTTTCCTGATGTATGTTTGGACGGGTGTTGAAAACGTATAGACATTGCCGCTTTTATCTTGTACGGTCCAGGTGTCGAGTGACTTGTAGTAATTAAACTTGACAAAATTCTCATCGGCGCTGCTGTATGTATTCGTCCCCGTTTTGACAATGGTGCCGCTGATGCCGTTGACATTGACCGACCAGGTATCATCATCTGTCCAATTGGAGGCGGTGTTGGCTTCATTGGTGCCGTGGTCATCCAGCGAGATCGAATTCATGTCCAGCGACCAGCCCATGCCTACCCACGAGGCCTGGGTTCGCGAGGTGCTCTGATCAATTGTCTGGCTGTTGTAGCTCAGGTTGATATTGGGCTGCAAACCGGCTGGCCCGGCTGGCACTTCAATCGGCATTGAATAGGTCGCCGCACCGGTAAACTGCGAGGTCTGGAAGGAGTCCACCGTGGGCGGGTGCGCATCCTTCCAGTCGTTGATGCCGCTATCAAACACGGTGAAGTGTGTTGTAACGGCATGGATGGTTTTTGTGGCAATGTCGACCGTCGTTGGCAGCGCATACCAGTCATCCGCTGTCGTGTCGTAATAGTATAGATATAGATTGTTGGGGTCATTGCCCTGCAGATCATCATCCGTATAGGTCACGTCAATGGAGACCTGGTCTGCAAACTGGTGCAAATCCTGCTTGCTTTGTTTGCCCTGTGCATCAATTTCAAAGGGATGTCCGCTCAACGAACTGGTGGGAGCGTCATCGCCGCTCGGATCGCCAACATTGATGTCGGCAGTTTCGGGCAGGCTGTTCTTGCCCAGCGTCACCTTGATGCGGCCTTTCTCTGCGCTGAAAGTATCTCCGTTCTTTTTGCCGCTAAATTTTTCGTGCTTGGCGAGCTTGAGTGTTGTATTTGCCAATGACTGACTGCCGTTGAATAACGTGGCCGTAAAGGCGGCGCTATCCATCGGATTCAATATATTGAGTTTGAATTCCCCTTGAGTATTTTGTGCATTCACCGGCAGACTCAACGTTTTTGTCGCGCCATCAAAAGTGTATACATCTTTGGGAGTATAACCATCTGGAAAGACGATGACCAGCGTGAGTGCGGATGCGTCTGCGGGTAAATCTCCCTTAATGCTCCAGCCGACGGTAATCTCGGCATTCCCCGTGACATACTTCGGGTTGGCGGTTAGTTTGATCTTGAGCGCGGCGGCTTTCGGTGCTGGAGGCTGATCCGCTGGCTGCGGTTTGGCAGCTTTTGTGCCCATGCCCCGCAAGTGATTCGCGAGGTTACTCCCCACAGCCGCCACGCCTAACGCCGATGCGATTCCTGTAACAGGGGCAGCCGTGAGCGGCTTGTTTTGCAACGCTGCCGCTGGCTGAAATTGGTTGAAGACCATGACAAATAACAGAAATACAGTGACAAACTTACTTGAAAAACGTTTCATTTTTTCTCCTTGAAACAAACATTGTACGTCTGATGTGAAATCAAAAAGTGGTTTGAAAAGTTTGAATATCGATATTGAAATCTGAGAAAAGAATACGGCGTAATAAATGGCTAGTCATTTTGAGAATTACACGAGTCGATAAACCGAGCACAGTTTTGCAAAGCAAACGTTCAATATTACGCCCAGTATTTTGGATTTCATGGAAAACACCTTCGATACGTTCCCTAGTTTTGGAAAGCCAGCGGTCAAGTTCTTTCGAATTTTGAAGGTGCTGATTAGAACGTTTTGGTGTCCATATCAAATTATTGGTTTGCTCAAAAATATTGGTCTGCCACTCAAAACCGATAAAACCCTTATCAGCAAAAATATCACAATATGTCAGATGATCAATGACCGCTTCTGCGGCAAAACGTTCATCTAAATTAGCTGGAACCAGATCATAAATAACAGGAATTCCTTGTAAAGTGGAAATTGTGACCAATTTGTAGCCGAAGTAATCCATTTTGCGGCTGGCACAATGTCCATAATCGGCACTCCCAGCAAAATCGCTTCTGTTTTTGCGTCTTTTGTAGCCAAGAACTGGCACAGGTTTGGTATCTAGCAGATATTTGTTATGCAAATGACAGTGCTTTTGAACAATCCAGTAGCGTCTCAATTGTTCCACCAGCAGACGTAATGCCCGTGCTCGACGATTGAACTGGCTTTGATCCACTAATCTTGGAAATAGTGCCAGATAGTTGGCCCGAATAAACTCGACATACTGCGTTTCGCTCGGATAGGGAATGTAATCTTGCGCCAGCATCAATGTCATCAACTCGCTATCTTTGAATTCAGGCTTCTTACCAGCTTTTCCTTTCAGTAGTTTCACGCCTTCTATTTCGTACCAATCATCTACCAGCACATAGATGATCGTTAAAACATCAGAAATGGTTATACTTGTCATGGGAATGTCCTTTCAAGATTTCGTTTGGCGACTTTATCTTGAAGGCATTCCCAATTCCTGTCAATATTTCTTCGATTTCACATCAGACGTATTAAATTTCATTCTACACACAAGGCGATATTTTACAGGGTTACCAATAGGGGTACCCTCGTAGGTGCGGTGAGATTGTGTGCCGCAGTATTGCTGTGTGTCTGTACAGGGTCAGCTGGATAAATTTCCACCCTTTTCGATTTTACGTTCATTTCTCACCTTTGCCGCCCCTGCTTACACTTTGATGCAGCGCCTATGCAAATTTTGTCTCGAGTTTGCTATTTCGTATATAAATCATCAGTCATTGTTATGTTACAAAACAGAAAGGTTATGTATAATTTTGTTAGTAATGGTTTTGCAACTATTTGTAGAAAGGAGGCTATATGATGAAGTTTGCTCTGGAAGAAAAAGGCCAAGGTATGGTTGAATATGCTTTAATTCTTGTTTTAGTTGCTGTTGTTGTAATTGCTGCTGTTTCCATTATGGGTCCGTTGGTCGGCAAAGTTTTTTCAACCATCAACAAAAGTTTATAAACATTCTATTGTAGGCATATTGCACGAAGTCCGAAACATCCATAAAGGTGTTTCGGACTTTGTGTTTGGGACAAAATTTTACGTACTGCTGAGATGCCTGGTATTTGTTGTTCGTTTCTACTTTCTGCTATCCTCTGCCAGCACACGGTTGAAGACCCGCAGCAGCGCGCCGCGTTGTTCATAGCCGCTTTCGCCAAGTTCAGTCAGGCCCAGATAGATTTTAACGCGGCAGCGTAGCAGTAGACCGTTTAGCAGGCGCGTCAGCGTGGCGTTGTTGGCTTCCACTTCATCGGCATCCGTCCAGATGCGCTGACGGGACCAATGGCGCGAGAGCACATCTGGGTGGGTCAACGGCTGAAAGAGCCGCTCCACCCAACTGCCTGAACCCGCATCCAGCCAGAACTGCACATCCACAGGGCGGTTGCTCATCAGAAAGGTATATGCCGGGGCCAGCAGCACCGCGTCTTCGGGTATGCTCGTCCAGGCTGCCACGTACTGCGCTGCAATCACGCCGTCGGCCAGCATGGCGAGATATTCCTTGCCCAGGGCGAGATTGGATGCTTCGCTATTCGTGTCATCCAATCTTGATTCTCCCGTCCCTTCCATCGCCCACCTGAACTTTTGCACCGACTCAATCAGGCTGGCGGCCACTTTGGCCGAGTCGAAGTTGTGGTGAAAGCCGAAGCCCTCCTGCGAGAGCACTTCGCCAAACAGCCGCCGCAAAAAGTGGTCGAGTGGTTGCGACGATTCAGCGCGGTAGGCTTCGAGCCAGTCGCGCAATTTGCCGTAGCGCTCTCCAAATACATACGTGATGCGCTCCTGCATTTCAGGGACGATTTGATCGAAGCTGCCCAGGGCGGCGGCCCCTGAGCCCGTCGAAGGGTTGGGTCGATAGACAATTTTGGTGAGGAGCTGCGCCCGAACCAGATCCATCCCGTCGATGGATTGCATCAGCATGTAGGCGAAGTCGAAGGCTGTCGGGTGGATCTCCCAACCCGGATGCGCCAGCGCCGCCAAAGTGAGCAGGCACTGGCTGGCAGGCTCCTCCCTTAAAGAGCGCGAAGGGCGGTGGCTGCGCACGGGGATTCCTTTTACTTCGAGTCTGTTCATCAGCGAGAAGCGCAGCGCGTCTGAAAGATAGGGGGCCATCACAACAATTTCACCGGGCGGTGTTCCGGCGGCGATCAGGTGCGCAATCTCATCGGTGACGCCATCCAGCATTTCAGGGTAGAAGCGCGGCAGCCTGGCAGGCTGGTTGCTTTCAGATTCAGCAGCACTTGCCGGGGCATAGACAATGCCCAGTTCATCCCCCAGAATATTTTCGGGCATCTCCGCGCCACTCGGCTGGATAATTTCGCTGAGCGCCGTGCTCAGATAGACCAGCCCGTGATTGGTGATGAAGGATTCCTGTAGTTCGACGGTTTCGTCGCAGAATGCTGCCAGCCCCAACGCTGAATCGGGGTCCGCGCCGAGGAAGCGCCGGTAGCCTGCGCCGTCATCAAAGACGATCAGCGCCGAATCGAAGGCGGGCAGCCAGGCCGCCAGCAGGTCGTGGGCGAGCGGAATATCTTCTTCAGCGTTGTCATAAATCAGGTGACGATAGTTGCCGGTCAGGTAATTTTGCGTGGCGGGCTGGTTCCACAAAATGTGGACGAAGATTTCAAGTTGGAGTGAAAAATCGAGCAGGTTGTGTTCGAGACAGTATTGACGAAACGCGTTGGCGCAGGTCTGCACATCAGCGTAGATGTTGCGCTGGGCCGGGTCGCCGCCCCAGGCTTCGGTCAGGCGTTCGCCGATTTCAGTGTGTGGGAAGCCAACGGCTGCGGCCTTGTTGAGGTTGTCGAGAATTTGCGAGTAGAGACGGTTGCGGTCCATTGTGACCGATTCGAAGTAACCTTCTTCGAGATGGGGCCGCACGATGCGTGCCATGTAATATTGCGCGGTTTCGAGTGTCAGAAAGACGGGGGGCTGGTCGGGATGGGTGAAACCGGCGGCTTCGGCAGCCAGTGGCCAGAACAAGTCCACCATGCGTTTGGCCAGGCCGCCAATGGTGGCGGGCGTCGCTTCACCACCGGGGATCATATCGGGGCTGTGCAAAATGCTCAGATAGGGGTCTTGCAGCGTACGCTGTGGGGTGAGAATCAGGATTTGGTCGGCGGGGACGCCCGCAGCGAGGAGAAAGCGCAGGCGTTCGACGGCGGTCGTCGTTTTTCCCGTCCCTGCCGGGCCGCGCAGAAATATTTTCGCGTGGATAGGGGCTTCGATAACGGAGGTCTGGCTGAGGGTAAGCATGCGCTGCCTTATAGAAATTTAACCGATTGCAAGGTAATCATGGTTTGAATGACAAGTATACATGCAACACAGAAAAACAGAAATTCTCCCTTTGCAATTTTTGCCATAAAGACTGCTACAGGAATTTGAAAGAAAACGGCCAGATAAATCCATATGCGCGTTGATTCGCCTCGGCTGATGCCAAGCAACGCGACAGTGCAAGAGGTGATTAAGATGCTCATCACCAATATATTTTCGAGCGACCAGAAGGTAAGATTTTTCAGGTTTTTCCATTGCGAGAAAATAGTTGATGCCATATAGATAAAGATAACCATGACTGGCACACCAATGCCAAAAGAGAATTCCTTCGTGTTTTCCCCCACCCAAATTCCATAGGGACGCTGGCTGGTCAAGTTAAAGTGTGCCGCATCTTTCACAACGTACAGAAAGACCTGGAATAAATTGAAGGAGAGGAACACAGAAAAAATAATGTGCATGGCAAAGAATGCAAGGCCAGGATGGAGGATAAGATTTCCAAAAATCTTTTTTGGTTAACTTTCCTGCGCTCAGCGTATGCAGCAAAACCCCGAGAAAAATAATGCCTGTTACCAGAGGAATTGGTTCAAACAAGATCAGGAGATAAAAGCCACATCCGAGCAGCCAGGCGATCCAAATATGCTTTTTTTCGAGATAAACCAGAAACAGATAAAAGCACAGCAGAATAAACAGCGGGGTAAGCGTGTTGAGAAGCGGGAAAAAGATGGTTTTGCATGGGATCAGCGCATACAATATCAATGAATAAAAGGCGATCTGTTTATCCTGAAACAGCCGCATGCAAATCATATAAAGCAGCAGTCCCCCCAACGAGGATAGAAGAATGATCAAAAATCCCATTACTTCAGGGGAGGATGTCAGTATTTTCAAGAATTCAAACAACAATATCTTACCCGGCATGTTTGACCTTGCATGCAATGGAAAGGATGGAACCAACTCATTGAATTTGGCCAATACATCCAATGCTGAATATTGCATGGCAGGCGTGTAAAAAGAGTTGGCTCCGTCGCTTGTGACGATGGATCCCAATGGAACCGGATAAATTTGGTGTATGACGATTTGAATAAAAATCGTAATCAGAAAACAAATCAATACCGTAATTTTTTCATGAGAATGGATCAATTTACTGCCCAGGAAAATGGCAAAGCCGAGTAATGCAAATATCACCCAGGGCGTCCAGTTGGGGATGGTCGCTGGCGTTTTAAAATAGGGAAAAACCCAACGGCCTGCTGTTGAGCCAAATACAAAGTTTTTTGTGAAGACCAAATAGATCATGAAGGCGCTAATCACACAAGCTGTGAGTATCACTGAAACAGCGTTTGAATTGGATGGTTCCGTAGAAATGTTTGAAGCGTTTTGATCCATACGCACTCCATGATGGTAATTTGCGTTGATGTGATTCTGAAAACCTGCCTGCATCGATCGCAGGCAGGCAAGTCATGGGTTTTCGAGAATTTGTCTGATAAGAAACCCCCAAGCTACTTTGGAATCTGCTATTTCAGGTTTGTCTCAAAGAAGGCATTTACCCGTTTCCAGGCGTCTTCAGCGGCAATGGGGCGATACGATTGCGGGTCGCTATCGCGAAAGAAGGCGTGACCTGAGTTGGGGTAGATGATAATTTCGTGCTCCACGCCGACGGTGTCGAGCAGCTTGTCAAATTCTTCGACCGTGCCAACCGGGATGGATTGATCCTGGTCGCCGAACAGGCCAAGCACTGGCGATTTGAGCGTACCAAGTTGGTCAAAAATCTGTTGCATGCCGCCACCGTAAAAAACACACAACGCATCAAGCGGACGGCTGAGACCGAGCAGCAGCGACATGCGTCCGCCAAAGCAGAACCCGACACTGCCGACCTTGCCGGAACATTGCGGGTGGGCCTTGAGCGCGTCGTAGACCCCTTCCAGTTCGGCAGCGGCCCCCGGAGCATATTTTTGGACAAGGGTCATGGCGGTTTGCCCGTCGCCGAGTTGGGCCAATTCACCGTGATAAAGATCAGGGGCGAAGGCCAGGTATCCAGCGGCGGCAAAGCGTTCGGCAATCGATTTGGTCTGGGCGTCGAGTTCCCACCATTCCTGAATAACGATCAGCCCCGGCCAGGGGCCACTGCCTGTGGGTGTTGCCAATGATCCGGGGGTGGTGCCGAGTGTAATGGATGTGCTCATGGGAAACTCCTTTTTTGATGTGTTGGATTATTCTGAAACTGCGCCCGGTACGAATTCTGCAGAAACGATTTCATCCCAGTCTTTTTCGTAGTAGATGATATATTCATTCCCTTGCATCATAATATCTGCCAACGCGTCTTCCACATCGAACAAGTGCCGGTTGATATGGAGCTGAAGCGAGTCGCTGCGTCGGTTTCTGACGATGTTGATTTTGCCCTTTGTTTTTGCAAGCACCAGTTTTTTGGGTTTTGAGAGGAAACTGAGTAGCATGATCGAAGCAATTCCGCCCCAAAGGCCGGTCCAGACCAGACCCCAAGTTATTTTCCAGCCCCAGCCAAAAAAATCTCCTCCAGTGAAAGCAAGCACTGGGCCAACTGCCGCAACCAGAAAAAACGGGATGGAACGCAACCCCCAGCGCCGCTGAATCTTTTTATCGTTTTTAATCAGGCGCACCCGCTGTGGTTCACTAAAATCCCCGGTGCGATTGGCTTCCAGATCGCTTTCATCAAATTTGAAATACGCTTTTAGCTTTGGGTCTTCCATGGTTGGGTTGCGCCTGTTGTTTGGGGTTTGGAACAAGCTTACCATAAATTAATGATGTAAGTCCGCAAGAATGGCTGGTTTTCTGCAGGCTATTCCAACTGATGTGCATGTCGAATCGCTTGAATTTCGCTGATGTGTTCAACCAAATGATTTGTTTGCATTTCAAGCACAAATCCAATGCTGATGGGTACTTCTCCCGCTTCTGGGTGTTTTATACGAATGGATCGTTCCCAGGCATCGGGTGTTTGCTGGATTAGTTCAGCCATGTGGCGGCGGTTGGCGCGAAAGAGTTCCAGAGATGACTCAATGGGGCGATTGGCGTATTTCCAATTTTCTGCCCAATCTGTTTGTGGTTTGTCCCAATACCACTGCAAGCTGAAAAGACCATCGTTATTTCCAAGTGCTGCTTTGATGCAGGCTTTCCATATATCATCTCCATCGACAAGATGGTGGACAATGTTTCGGATTTTCCAGGTATCCGCTGTCAGGCTGAGATCCAGATTGGAATTTGTCAAACCGATCAGAACGGCATTGAGTTGAACAGGGCCGTCTGCATACCGGGCGATGGTTGCATTTTGAGAATCTCCTTGTTCGGTCATGGCTACTCCCTCTTACATTGATCCTGTGATGGAATTGGGCGAAAAAACAACAAGCCTGGAAATGCAGTTGGCGCTGATAAATCACGCTACCCAGTAATTAAATGCAAATAGCATTGCCAGCAAACCCATCAGAAGCAGGCTGACAAGCGTCCAGGCGCGGTCGAAGACCGGGTTTTTGCCCCAACGCGCCAGCGTAATAAACAGCGCCGGAGCAGCCAACGCATAACGGTCTATCCCTGGAGGCCCGGAAACCAATGGTATCAGGAACGCAATCAGGCTGAACCAGGCTACTTCTGGAGCAGCCTTCAGGCAACTCAGAATGGCAATGAGACTGATGATCATGCAGGAAAACTCGATGAAATAATTTGCGCTGAACTGCATCGATACAATCTGACCATATGCATCAGGCACCTGTAAAAACCCTGCAATCATTTTGTTAAAGACGGCTGTCCAGAGGGTAAATCCAGTCCCCAGGTCGAGAGGTCGCCCAAAGAAATTGGTTTCGGCATTATTGAACGCAGCGCCATAATACGAAAACTGCCAGATCAGGTAAACGATCAGCGGTGTGAAGGTTAGCAACGCATGCCCGATGATTTGCCAGGGGATCTGCTTAAAATGGAGCTGACGCCAATTTAGCTTCTGCAGGTATTGTTTGTTGCTGCGGACCCAGACAATTGCCATCGGGATCACCAGTGCCACGCCTACCGCACGTGTCAGTGTGGCTGCTCCGGCCAGCAGGGCTGCATACACAATATGTTTGCGTTTGAGCATCGCCAGGCAGGTAAATGCAAGCCCGATGAACAGCCCCTCGGTGTAGACCTGCACAAAATAGAAACTGGTTGGGAAGATCAACAAGTAGAATACAGCCCGCATCCCGCTGTCTTCGCCGAATGAACTCGTGGGTCAGGTCGTACAATGCCAGCATGGCTGCCAGCGTGCCCAGCGCTGAGACCATTACCCCGGCCAGTGTGGCTGTGGCAATGGTGTTAAGTTGCAGCAGGCTGAGCGGAATGGAAAACAGATGAATCAAAAGGGGATAAAACGGGAAAAAGGCATAGCTGAGGTGCATGATCTGCCCGTTTGCCCAATCTGCTTTCGAGTGTTTGGTATCTGTGCACGGAACGACGGACTCCTGTGTGTCCTGGTACGTAAAGGTGGACATCATGCAGGGATCATCATACCCGCCAATGGATATCCCGAGGTAGAATTCCGAATCCACCCACACCTGGTTGTTCATGAATGGCTCGAGCAGGTAGGGATGACCTTGCTGGTAGAAATTCTCGTCTGTGGGGTCTCCTGGGAACCACATCATCATGTCTGGACGCTGCGGTTGGAAGCGGGCGGTAGCCAGCGCCTGGAAGCCGATGACAATCATTACCCAGGCCAGCCAGAGCAGCACGATGTTGCGTACGATTATTTTGTTCATGAATCCTTTCTCCGTACTGCTACCCTGAAGATGTGTTTCTCAGCATTGCTCTCGTTCATAAATTGAATTGAATTGTTTTTCAGTTGATCCACAAGCGCCAGAACGTAATAATCATACAGGAAAATGTTATGAAGGGCAAGCAGCCCGTTAACGGATTCTGTTACCTGCCTTATACTCGAGGGCGTGGTTTGCGCTAATTGGCAAAAACCAAAATGTGCAGATTGTATGGAGAAGTTGTGAATACCCGCGAAATTAATCTGGATTTCATCTGTCACCCATACAATCAACCTATCATAAAGCTGGAGGAGCAAATGGATTTAATCAACAGAATTATTTACAACTTGCTGGATGTTCACCCATTTCATACGCTGATTGTGCATTTTCCGATTGCCTTAATTTCGTCGGCCTTGTTTTTTATACTGTTGGCGCTCTTGCGACGTAGCGACTTGCTGGAAAAGGTCGCTTTTGCCAATCTCTCGCTGGCCGCAGTCAGCACACTGGTGGCGGGCATTACCGGCATGATGGATAACGTCAAAAATTATAGCGGTGATGCGCCCAATGCCGGGGTCAAAATTGCGCTGGCAAGCATTCTGTTGCTGCTGACGACTGTCACGGTGCTGGTACGCTGGCGCAACCCGCAGCTTTTTCATGCATCGACTGCGAAGAAAACATTGTATATCTCCGTCTATTTTGTCAGCTTTGTTTTGGTGAGCGTGCTGGCGTTTTTGGGCGGCATCATTGTTTACGGGTTCCAATAAATTCAAAAGGATGAGAGAAATGTTAATTACAAAAAATGGAAGAAGATACTGGGTTTTACCTGCGCTGCTGGTGGTGAGCATGATGCTTTTGGCCGCCTGCGGTCCACAGGCTGTTCCATCGGCAACGGATGGAACCGCCGCTCCCGCGCAAGGTTCCTCAACTGGAACCGACGCCCCGGTCAGTTTCAAGACCGATGTTTTGCCAATCTTGCAGAGCCGCTGCACCAAATGTCACGGCGGTGCAAAGACCGAAAAAGGATTGAATGTCACTGATTATCAGCATTTGATGGCTGGTGCTGGGGCAGACGGCCCGGTGGTCGTTGCCAGTGACGCCGCCAAAAGTAAGCTGATTCAGATGGTGCAGAGTGGCAAAATGCCTAAGATGAGCGCCAAACTGCTGCCAGCGCAGATCCAGACGTTAATCGACTGGGTCAATCAGGGCGCGTTGAATAATTAGCAGGGGCGGTTCTCTATTGGTGTAAAACCAATAATATGAAAATCCGCGCAAAGACAAAGCTCTTTGTGCGGATTTTTTGCTTAACCGTTGGCGAGTAATTATTTCTAAATTTTAGGACAAAAAAATGCTTGCCCTGGCTAAAAAAGTGCTTGATTCCATTTTCTTGTTCTGCTACTATTGTGGTAACGCTTTCACGAAGCGTTTTGTTATAACTATTCATGGAAGCGTTTCCATGAAAGACGGATTGAAACAACTGCTTTCGGCTTGACACGTTCTGTTATTCAAATCAGAAATGGAGAAAACCATGCGACCAAAACTGAATTTCAATCGAAAACTTCTGGATATTTCTGCGCGACTACTTCTCATCATTGTTTTGCTGGCAGGGGTCAACTTTGTTTCAGCAACCAATGCCCGCGCTGCTGCAGGGGTTACTATCACCTGGACAGATGTCCATCAGACAGTGGACGGTTTCGGCGCTGCGGGTGCCTTCCAGCGCGCCACCTATCTGATGAATATGACCGAGCCGGCGCGTACGACCATTGTGGATGCGCTTTTCTCCCAGACATCGGGCGCAGGCCTTTCTATTGTGCGCAATATTGTCGGCGATGGTTCGACCCTTTCAGATGGTGTGCCAACCATTGAGCCAAGCCTGAACAACTGGGTCTGGACGGGTGACGAAGGCCAGATTTGGCTGATGCAGCAGGCCCAAACACGCGGTGTCAATCGCTTTATGAGCACTGTCTGGAGCCCACCCGCCTGGATGAAAGATAACAACAGCTTTATCCAGGGATCGCTGGCGACTTCGCACTATCAGGATTTTGCCAACTATCTTTCGCGCTACGTTCGCGAATACAATTCGCGCTTTGGCCTGCCCATTTCTGTCATTTCCCTGGCGAACGAGCCTTGTATTTCTGTCTCGTATTCATCGGCCTGCTGGACCGGGGCGCAGTTTCATGATTTCATTAAGAACAACCTGACCACAACCTTCCAAACCGACGGCGTAACCGCCAAGGTGATGATCGGTGAAAAAGATAGTTGGAATGAGACGGTTGACGCCGAAAGTCTGGCAGACGCTACCACCGCAGCACGTGTGGACATCGTCGGTGGGCATCACTACAGCGGCACGATTGCACCTTTCAGCAACGCCGCATCCCACGGCAAGAGCGTCTGGGAAACAGAAGTTTCCTATTTCAGCAGCAATGATTCAAGCATCACTGACGGTGTTCGCTGGGCCAGGGAAACCAATGACTTTATGACAACTGCCAACGCCAACGCTTTCCTGTATTGGTGGCTGGTTTCAGAAACAACCGATGGACAGGGTCTGGTGACAATCAATCGCTCCAACAACACCTATACCCTGAACAAACGACTCTATACCCTGGGCAACTTTGCGCGTTTTGTACGCCCCGGTTATGTGCGCATCGGCTCGACCGCTAGCCCGCTTGCGAACGTCTTCACATCCGCCTACAAAGACCCGGCCACTGGGAAGTTTGCAATTGTTGTGATTAATGACAATAGCACTGCCCAGACGATTGACCTGCTCCCCAGCGGATTTAGCGCTACGAGCGTGACGCCCTACGTAACCGATTCAACCCGCAATCTGGTGCAGCTCGCGGATGTTCCCCTGACCAATATTTCGCTGGCAGCCCGCAGTGTGACGACCTTTGTTGGCACCACCGGCGTGATCAGCCCGACAGCCACACCCACACGGACGCTTACCCCCGCCGGGCCGACCAATACGCCCACCCGCACAAATACTCCGGGTATCGCAACCAGCACACCTACTCGTACGCTCACCCCCAACGGTCCGACTGCCACCGCTACCCGAACATCCACCCCATTCTCGGTTACAGCGACGCCCACTTCCGGCAGCGGCTCGACCTGCACGCCGACTTCAACAATTTCGGCCATCCCATTCACTTTCGATGGCGCGGGCACTTTCTGTTGGCAGGCGGCCGCCCTGGGTAGCTACATCAACTCGTGGAATGTGGCGAGCTTGACAGTGAACGGCACCAACTATTCCAATATTTGGGTAGCCAATAGTTCATTGCCCGCCAAAATCGGTGGTTTCTGGTACATCAGCTATAACGGCAGCTTTGCCTGGAGTCACTTCGAATCCAAGTAACGCAATTAGATTCTGAATTCCATCTCAAGCGGCGCAGAAGTTCAATTCTGCGCCGTTTTGTGGTTTAATAAGGCGGTCATCCCACCAAATCAATGCGAGAACACTCATGGACATTTCACAAACCATCCACTTGCTAGGCGATCTGCTCGGCAAAGTTATCTCAGACCAGGAATCACAGGACGCGTTCAATGCCGAAGAAAGCATTCGGCAGGAAGCTAAAGCCCGTCGCAACGGCGATGCCAGCGCCGCTCAGCGTTTGCGCGATCAGGTCAGCGCCCTCAGCCTGGACGATGCCTGGTCGGTGGCTTCGGCGTTTACCACTTACTTTGACCTGATCAACCTGGCCGAAGAAGATAACCGCGTTGCCACCCTGCACAAAACTGAAATGGACAGTGATCCCAACCCGATGCGTGGCACGATTGCTGCGGCGCTCGCCACCCTGAAAGAGCGCGGAGTTACCCCTGAGCAAATGTCCACGCTGTTGGATGACCTGGCGATTGAGCTGGTGCTCACCGCCCATCCCACCGAGACGCGCCGTCGCACCATTCTTTCCAAAGTTCAGCGTACCGCAAAACTGCTTGGGGAGTTGAAGAAAAACGATCTGCTGCCGCGTCAACGCGACAAATTGATCCAATCGCTTTATGCCGAAATTACCGCCTTTTGGTTGACAGACCGTTCGCGTACCGTCAAGCCCGCCGTCACCGACGAAGTGCGCACCGGTTTGTACTTTGTCGAATCGGTCTTTTGGGAAATTCTCCCCAAAATTTACGCCGCTATGGACGATGCCCTCGCCACATACTACCCCGGTCTCAGCGCCAACCGCAGTTGGCTACGTCTGGCCTCTTGGATGGGCGGCGACCGCGACGGCAACCCCAATGTCACCCGCGATGTTACCGCCGAAACGCTGCGTCTGCATCGTGGCATGGCAATTGAACAGCATCGACGTTCCTTTCAGGAACTTTCCCGCCGCCTGAGCATGAGCGCCAACCGTCTGCCCCCGCCCCCTGAATTGGCCCAATGGATCGAGAAACGCCGTCCGCTGCCGCCGCATGTGCAATTTATCGAGCAGCGCTATGGGGCCGAGCCTTATCGCCTGATCGTTTCCCTGCTCGCCGCCGAGCTTTCAGACGCATCTCACGATGATATGCGCGCCAACCTGCTGGCAAAAGACCCGCACCCGGCGCGTGTCAAGATCGAAGACCTGACCCGTCCGCTCGATGTGATGGCCGAATCTTTTCCCGCGCCGATTGCCCATAATGCGCTACTCACCGTCCGCCGTGAGCTGGATATTTTTGGCCTGCAATCCATGCGTTTGGATATTCGTGAAGATTCAAGTCGTTTAAATGGCGCGATTGCCGAGATTTTGCGCGGTCTTGAGATTGCTCCTGCTTACGAAGCGTTGCCCGAAACTGAAAAGCGAGTGCTGCTTACCCGTTTGCTTGGCGAGGAAATCCCGACACTTGCCCCCAACCCTGGAATCACCGTCAATTCGGCTGAGACCTGGTCGCTGTTCCAACTGATTGCTAGCGCCCAGCGCATTTATGGCAAAGAATTGTTCGGCCCGACGATTATTTCGATGACGCATGAAGTCAGCGATGTGTTGACCGTGCTATTGATTGCGCGCTGGACGGGTTGCGCCGATGGGATGCGCATTACGCCGCTCTTTGAGACCATCTCAGATCTTGAAATGGCCCCCCAAACCCTGACAGAATTGTTCACGTCGGATGTCTACCGCGCCCACCTGGCTACCTGTGAAGATGAGCAAGTCGTCATGATTGGTTACTCGGACAGCAACAAAGACGGCGGCTATCTGATGTCGAACTGGGCTTTGTATCAGGCGCAGGAAAACATCACGCGCACGGCGCGCGAGCACAAGATCCGGGTAACGCTCTTCCATGGGCGCGGCGGAACCGTTGCGCGTGGTGGCGGCCCGGCCAATCGCTCCATCCTCGCCCAGCCTGCCGGGACAATGGAGGGCGCTTCCGCCTGACGGAACAGGGCGAAATTATCGCTTCGCGCTATTCCAATCCCGAAATTGCCTACCGCCGTTTGCAACAAATTACCCATGCCGTCTTGCTGGCATCTGCGCCCAATCCCAATGCCAAAGACATCCCGGCCATCTGGCGCTCAACCATGGACACGATGGGCAGCGCATCGATCAAAGCTTATCGCAAGCTGGTTTATGAAACCCCGGGTTTTATCGATTTTTGGATGACGGCCACGCCGATCAATACCATTAGCCGTATGCATATCGGCTCGCGTCCGTCGGCCCGCGCTGGCAGCGCCGCTGTTAACAAGATTCGCGCCATCCCCTGGGTCTTCTCGTGGATGCAGAGTCGTTGCAACCTGGCCGGTTGGTATGGGCTGGGGTCTGGCCTGAACAGTGTCAGCGATATGGCTTTGCTGCGCGAGATGTACACGGGTTGGACGTTCTTTCGAAACATGATTGACAATGTCGAGTTGTCCCTCGTCAAAGCCGATATGGATATTGCCGCCCTATATACCGAGCTTGTCCCCGACCAGAAGCTGGCCGGCGAAATCTTCGGCGAAATTCGCGCCGAGTTTGAGCGCACCTGTCAGGCGGTGCTCGCCATCAGCGGACATGCGGAAATGATGGACAGCGATGTGCTCACCAAAGAATCGGTGCGGCTGCGCAACCCGTATGTTGACCCGTTGAACTATATTCAGGTCGAAATGTTGCGCCGCCTGCGCGCCCTGCCGGATGTCAACGCTGCCGAAGCCCAGCCGATACTTGATATTATTGTGCTCACCATCAACGGAATTGCTGCCGGGTTGAAAAATACAGGTTAAAGATAAGGCGAGTTTTTTCGCCTCGATATTTTGGCGCGGGAACCGCGCCCCAACTATTATTCCCAAAAGGAGATACCCAATGGACGAACAGGAAGATACAACGATTTATAAGGTTGTTGTAAACCACGAAGAACAATATTCCATCTGGCCTGCGGACCGCGAACTTCCGCTTGGCTGGCAGGATGCCGGGAAAACAGGCACGAAGCAGGAATGTCTGGACTACATCAAGGAAGTCTGGACAGACATGCGTCCGCTTTCGCTGCGCAAAAAGATGGAAGAAATGGAAAAGCAGCAACCCAATCAATAAGGCTTTTTATTACGATGTGCCACGCACCTTAAAAGTGCGTGGCACATTCATCACTCAGAATGGATTGGACGATCTTCATGAAAAAACTGCCCCAATTTTTTACGCAAAACCGCGCCTGGTCTGAAAAAATCCGCAAGGAGGACCCAACCTTTTTTGAGAAGCTCTCCCATCAGCAAAGCCCAAATTATCTCTGGATCGGTTGCTCTGACAGCCGGGTGCCCGCCAACCAAATTGTAGATATGATGCCGGGTGAGCTTTTTGTCCATCGTAACGTTGCCAATGTCGTCGTCCACAGCGACCTGAATTGTCTTTCCACCATTCAATTTTCGGTCGAAGTGCTCAAGGTCAAACACATTATCATCTGCGGACATTATGGTTGTGGCGGTGTGAAAGCTGCTTTAACCGGGCAGCGTATGGGTCTGGTCGATAACTGGATTGCGCATGTCCGGGATGTGCGCGAAAAGCATAAAGACCTGCTTGCCAAAACGCCTGAAAGCCAACGCTGGGACCGTTTGTGTGAACTGAACGTGATGGAGCAAGCTGTCAATGTTTGCCATACCAATGTTGTTCAAGATGCCTGGGCGGCAGGCCAGGATTTAACCATCCATGGCTGGATTTATGGGGTCGGCGATGGCTTGTTACAGGATCTGCGCGTTTGCATCAGCTCGCCCGCCGAACTGACTGTCTATCAGGAAGCTGTTGCGCACCTGCACAGGGATATTAAATCTGTGAGTGTGTAATATGAAAATCGATCATGTCAACGTTGTCGTCTCTGATATGGATAAGTCCATTGCATTCTACACACGTCTTGGCCTTACCAAGAGTCTCGATACCTTTATCAGTGGTGCCTGGATTGCTAACGTCATTGGAATCCACGATAAAAACCTGAAAGCGCGCGTTGTTTTCATGGATGCCGATGGTGGGAATGCACGCCTTGAATTGATTCAGTACATTGTGCCACAGGGTCAAAGTCTTCCAGCCAACAGCCAGTCTAATACAGTGGGGGTGCGCCATTTTGCATTGGTGGTCGATGATCTTGCCAAAACGTACCAGGAACTTTCGCAAGACGGCGTCACCTTCTTTTCAGAGCCACAGGAAGTAACTGGTAACAAAGAAGTTGCAGCGCGCATTGGGCGCAAAATCCAGGTTTATTTGCTTGACCCGGATGGCGTCATTGTTGAACTGGCGCATTACAGTCCGCTGGACGTGCCCCTTTAGCCTGCAATGGAAGAATTCAAGCACGGCATCCTCGTTCTGACAGACATCAGCGGTTATACCCGCTTTACGCGCATGCATTTCACCAGCCTGCTGCACGCCGAAGAAATCATCAGCGAGCTGCTTGAAGCCGTCATCCATGCCACCGAATTTCCCCTGCAGGTTGGTCAGCTCGAAGGGGACGCCGTACTGCTCTTCGCCGAAGTCGATGAAAGCCAGCAGGTTCAGGCTGCCCACGAAGCCCTAGCACAGATGGACCGTCTCTTTGTTGCGTTTTATGCGCGTGAACGCGCCCTGATCGGTTGCGATGCTGGCTGTGTTTGTGATGCTTGTGTGCAGATCGGTCAGTTGCGCCTGAAAGCTGTACTGCATTTTGGCGCGTTTCGCCCTGAGATCATCAACGGGGTGCGTTCGCTGGGCGGTGAAGATGTCAAGTTGCTGCGAACCCTTGTCAAAACAGCCGTGCCGGAGCAGGAATACTTGTTGCTGACCGAAGATTTTTATACCTTAAGCGGAAAATTGGACGGGCGCGACCCGGATCGGAGCATTCCAGGCAGTCCACGTGGGGCATCCCGTATCTATTTTCCGCACATCACTGCTCCTGAAGCTGTTCCGCTGGCTGCGGGGGCGGGGCCGGCTTTTTCGGGTCGCATTAATAAACATGCCTTTGCGCGTATGTTTGGCCGGGTTTCACGCGCCTCATTCGCCAACCTTGAACGTGGGCCGATGAATTTGCTGGTCTACCTGCTAGAGGGGACGCAGAGCGGCGTCAACCTGGTCGTACGCGCCATCCGCAAAAAGTTTGCCCGCCCTGATATTGTTATCAGCAATGCGGCGTTGGTGCTGGTCGAAGTAAGCGCAGATGCCCAGGGTCAGGATGAAACCATCAACCAGGTGCTCAAAACCGTTGTCGCCGCCGCCCCCGCGGAACTGCTGCTCAACAAACTGGAAGGGGACGCAGCCTTCTTCTTCACCCGCTCCCGGGGTGATTTCGGCGTTGATTGCGCGGGATACCGCCCGGCGGGTGGCCGCGCTCTACCGTGTCTTCGAAACGGAAAGAACTGCTCGCAGCGCATCCGCCGAGGGTCTGCGCCTTAAAATCATCCTACATTTTGGGCAGGTGGCGTTCAAACGCATCGGCGCATTTGAAGAACTGGCCGGGAGCGATGTCATCCTGATCCACCGCTTGTTGAAAAGCGACCTGCCAGGCATGGCAGGGGCGCTCATGACGGAGCGCTTTTACCTGCTCTCTGGCGGCTTGGACGGAACAGTTGTTCAGATGCGCACCGAATACGCCGAAGGGTTGGGGAATGCGCCAGTGCGCGTTTGTGCCTTGGATGGTGCTGTAAGCATATAACAGTAAAAACCAAATACTAAATCAGCTTTTTCTCTTTGCAGCCTGCCACCCTCTCTCTGGGTGTCAGGCTGCATTTTTATTGTGTAAAGTGACAGGAAACAGGGAAGATGGAATGGGGAAAACTCCAAGATGTGGTTGCCCGCCCACTTCTAGTCAAAATGGCCCATATGGGTACTACATTTGAGAGATATTCCCCCTTTTTTATTACCCATGGTACCCGTTATTGCCAATTGAAATACTCCGTAAGGGTAATAGGATGTTTGGCGTTGCTCCTGTAAAATACCGATCATCAAATCTTTATTTTTTTTTTATCTTTTTTTCTATTTTATTTATTTTTATGACTGTTTTCGCTGCTGGATTTGGATATTTTGGGTTATCTCACGTTGTTGGTCAAACCCGCTTGAATAAACAACGTGTTGTTGAAGCACACAACAATCAGTGTGCAAATCAAAAATCTTTCTATTTTCCCCTTTATGTTTTCCACAATGAGGAGGTGGCTTATGACTTTTGCTTCTATGGACTGTTCCTTCTGCGAGGGAACATTTCACGAGGAAGATATTCTGCGATGTAAATATAAGTGTCAATATTAACCGTTTCAAACATTTTTTTACTAAGGAGACCCCCTATGGTTACAAATATGAATGTGCTACGCAAACGCTTTTTAACAAATATCAAAAATCCAGTTTTTCGTTACAACGTTACAGTCCATATGATCGGCAAGTTGTTGGGTGTCGCGATTGTGATGCTTCTGGCTATCACAGTGATGCCAAATCTGGTTCACGCAGCTGGTCTAAAAGACGATCCAACCCCTGAGATGAACGCCATCAATACATCCTGGACGCTTATTGCTGCTTTCCTGGTCTTTTGTATGCAGGTCGGCTTCGAGATGCTTGAAGCCGGGTTCGCTCGCTCGCGGGAAGCGGTCAACATTTTGGTGGAAGGCATCGCTGATACTTGTATCTGCGGCGTGCTCTTTTGGGCATTTGGTTTTGCTTTCATGTTTATGCCCGGAACACCCTGGATTGGTACTTCCGGCTTTTTCCTGATGGGTTTACCTGCCAACTACGGCACAACGGGCGTCCCGGTGTTGGCCTTCTGGGTCTTCCAGTTCGCCTTTGCTGATACCTGTTCCACCATCACATCTGGTGCCATGGTCGGTCGTACTGGCTTCATCGGTGACCTGCTCTACAGCGTGGTCGTAACCGGTTTTATCTACCCAATTATTGGTCACTGGGCTTGGGGTCCGGATGGCTGGCTGGCGATTATGGGCTTCCATGATTTTGCTGGTTCGACAGTGGTTCATACCATTGGTGGTGCAATCTCTCTGGCCGGTGCCATTGTTTTGGGCCCACGTCTGGGTCGCGTGTTCAAGCGTGACGGTGGCGGACCGATGCCTGCGCATGACATCATCCTCGGTGCGCTTGGCGGTTTGATCCTGTGGTTCGGCTGGTATGGTTTCAATCCTGGCAGCACACTCTCGGCCATGGATGTTCAGGGTATTGGCCGTGTGTCGTTCAATACGACCTTGGCGGCCTGTTCTGGTGGTTTATTGTGCCTGTTTTACTCATACTTCAAGGGCAAGACCTGGGATCTAGGCCTGACCGTTAATGGTTTCCTGGGTGGCCTGGTTGCCATCACCTGCCCATGCTATTGGGTCGACCCGGTTGGCGCTTTCTTCATCGGCATTATCGGTGCGGTGGCTGTTATCATTGGTGTGGACCTGATGGAATATATGCGCATTGATGATCCGATTGGCGCTGTCCCGGTGCATATGTTTGGTGGTATCGCAGGGACGCTCTCGCTCGGCCTGTTTGCTTGCGGTATCTATGGCTTCCCTACCCCAACCGGTGCGGATGTTAGCGCTCCACTCACTGGTCTTTTCTACGGCGGAGGGCTCGGCCTCTTGGGTTATCAGGCCATTGGTAGTGCAGCCGTTACTATTGCTACAATTGTGGTTTCCATGGTGCTGATGTATGCCGTCAAGGCTACCGGTACGTTACGTGTTTCTCACGCTGGTGAGATCGAAGGCCTTGACCTGCATGAGCACGGTACAAAGGCATATCCAGAGTTCAATGTACATGGCAATGACGGAACACCAACATCACTTGATGGTGTGAAAGCAGCAATAAAAGCCAGCAAGGGTATGTCTGCCAGTATCGGCGACTAACACAAAATTGGAAAATGCGAGGCAACTCTTGATCGACTTCGTTAATAAACAAAGTAATACAGGTTTCTGAAAAGGAGACTACTCTCAAGCTTGAAATTGACTTGGATGGCTTGGAGCTAATCTCAAAGCGATTTGGCATAGCCAGCCATTCGCCATAGGGAATCGGGGCCCTGGGAAGATAAGTTTAGCCGCTTTTCTCCCGGGGCCCCGATAAAATTCAAGGGGGCTTATCCATCTGGGTAATAAGCACAGATCAAGGTCTGGTGCTTATTAATTTTTAAGCAGGTGAAATACTCATCGGTATCAGGCTGTATTTCGTATATATTTCGTAAATGCATGCCATCAGATAAATCTTTATATTTTTTTGATTTTTCTATAAATTTTTATTTCTTGTTAATTTCGGCCATTTATAGCCACTTTATCAGTTCTGTGATGGCGCTCGACAAAGAAATGCCCGATCTACTGGCTTCCTGTATCCGAAATATTTCATGTCCTATGACACAGTTATTTTGCTTTGTATCTTATCCGTCATCCCGTGTGCTGCCCATCGTCCTATTCAGTAAAATCCCCGTTTTCAACGCCTTGTGCAATCTTGTTCTTATCACAGGCTAGCATGATTGCATTTCCCTTCCCGCACGCTGGATGGTGATAAGAGCAGTCTATTGCTTCCTGAAAAAATTGTTCGAACACCGCAAAAACCACTTAAATCATCGTGTTTGGCTGTAATTTTGATAATTACAAAAATTTGAAAACTCCAAATGGGTAACCCGCTCTGATACGTTGTTTTTATATACCCCATTTGGGTACTTTTTGCGTCAAAACAACCCTTTATTTTGGCTAATCGTTCTTTCGATCCCCGTTTCTAAATACCCCGTTCGGGTACTGGTAGATGCGTGATCGTCCTTATAGAATGAAGTCACCCTATGGCTAAATTCTATTGAAAAGGATGAAAAAATGGCTACCCCACAACCGAATACTGGCATGAAAAAGACGCTTGGGCTAACAGGCGTCACCGTCAACGCGATGGCTCTCATCGCGCCTGGCGCGTTCCTGTGGATGACTTTCCAACTACAGGCCGCCAATGTAGATACTGCTGGCACCAGTACCGCCTCTGATATGTGGACGGGCATTGTTGCCGCCCTGATCGTGGCCTTCCTGACGGCTTTTGCTTACGCTGAGTTGGCGCGCAAATACCCAGAGGCTGGAACCGGTAGCGCCTACTACTTTGCTGAGAAGGCCTTCATTGATCGCGAAGAAGCCCATCACCGCCGCTGGGCGCGCCTCTCGAAATTTATTACCGGTTGGGCAGCGCATCTGTTTTATTGGGTTTATCCGGGCGTGATGGTGGCCTTCTTTGCCGTACTGGTCGGCTATGTTGCTGCCCAGTTTGGTTACACCATGCCGGTTTGGCAGTTGATTGTGGTGGCCTGGTTGTTCTCGGCTGGTGTCGGCTATATTGCCATCCGCGGCGTCAGCGGCTCGACGACCGCTTCGATTGTGATCAATGTCATCCAGTTAGCTTCCCTGATCGTCTTCTCGATCCTGGCGATTATGTTCCGCGTTCAGAATCCGCTGGGCGTGTCTGCTACAGGTTGGTATCATCCAGTCGCGACATCGATTGTCATTCCGCATAATCTGGGTGGATTGCTCTTCCAGTCTACAATTGCGATTTTGATCCTGGTCGGTTTTGAGTTTTCCACGGCTTTCGCGGCTGAGGCCAAGAATCCCAAGAAGGATATCCCTCGTGCAGTGATCCTGGCCCTGCTTATTCAAGGTGTATTCGCCTATTTATTCGAATACTTCGCTGCCAACTACGCCTTGAGCGACAAACTGACCGCTATCGCCGCCGATGGATCAACTGTGACGGGCATCACAGCCGCAGCAACTTCTGGTGCGCCAATTGGCGATATGGCCATCCAGATCGGGAACGTCTTTCTAGGCGGCAACGGCTTTGCCTTCATGCTCGTGATTGCAGCTACGGTGATTATCGCCATTATCGGCACCACCCTGGCTGCTATGAATACTGCCGTACGTATCAGCTTTGCCATGGCGCAGGACAAAGAAATGCCCGACATCATGGGTCTACTGCATGATGAATATGCCACGCCCACAATGGGCATCATCGTCATGATCATTATCTCGGGCATCATCGGTACAATTGGCGTGTTGGGTGGCGTCGTGGCCCTGACCGGCCTTACCCTGGCTTCCAATTTGGGTACTTTTGTCCTCTACGCTCTGATCTGTGGTCTGACCATCGTTGCTTTCAGCGGGAAGCTCGACTTCAGCTTCTTCAAACATGCCATCATTCCGATTTTGGGTCTGATTGGCAATATTATTTTGGTACTGACCATCTTCATCGTTGGCATTATCAGTGGTGGCACAACAGCACAGGCAACTTACTTGGGCCTGGGTATTTCGGCAGTTTGGCTAATCGTCAGCGTGCTATACTTGGTCATTACCAGTCGCAGCCGCGGACAGGACATCGTACCCGCTGCACATAAAATGGTTTCAAAAGAATAGCTTGTTCT
The DNA here is from genome assembly GCA_963757465.1 of uncultured Chloroflexia bacterium. Lineage (GTDB taxonomy): Bacteria > Chloroflexota > Anaerolineae > Anaerolineales > Villigracilaceae > UBA5195. The sequence continues at coordinate 198,901 of CAVWRY010000001.1, forward strand.
AAAGCAAACCTTTAATCTCAAAAATCTATTTCCACGAGTTGCATAGACCGAAAACCTGGTTTTATCAAGGTCTATGCAGCTTGTGGATGATTGCTCTCTATGCAATAAATTTTGATCTTGACCTTCCTGATGTTGTTGCAGGTTGGCGCAGTCTGGAATGGGAGACCGTCTACTTTGAGAAAGTACATCCCTGAAATTGAAAGTGGTGGCCTGAGCTTGATCGGGTCAGTCCGCGAGGATAATCAGGATTCGATTTATCTTTCCAATGGACTTTATCCGCCTGAGATGGGTTTGCTCTATGCTGTTGCTGATGGCATGGGCGGATACACCCATGGGGCGGTTGCCAGTTCGCTGGCGCTCGAATTATTGGTGGATACCTTATATGAAAAGGATGCTCCGAATCCAAAAGCGCTGCTTACCGGCGTTGAAAAAGCCAACCTTGAAGTATATAAGGCGGCCCAGCGTCTTGCTGCCGGGCGAATGGGGACAACACTGACGGCTACCTATGTGGTTGGCGATATCTTGCATTTGGCGCATGTTGGTGATAGTCGCGCCGATTTAATCCGCAATGGTCGTTCCACTTGCCTCACATCAGATCATACAACGGTGGGTGATATGGTTCGTGCAAAGCTAATCCCTCCCGATAAAATACGGACTCATGCGCAACGTTCTGTACTGACTAAAGCCATCGGCTTGGGGTTATTTGTCCAGCCTGACATTAACCAGCATCAACTTTTGGAAGGTGATCGGATTGTTCTTTGCACAGACGGAGTTTGGTCTGTTATCAATGATGACGAGTTTGCCAGGGTTGCCAATGAATTATCGCTTGAGCAAAGCAGTCAAAATTTGCTTGACCTGGCTTTGAACCGCAATACAGATGATAATGTCTCGGCTGTTATTTTCCATGTCCAGAAACTGGTCTCAGTTCAGCATGAAGTTGAAACTGAACAAAAAATTAGCTGGTTTCAAAAATTAAGGAAGTTGGCGCGATGAGCACCTATGCTATAATTGCAGGTAAGATGTTGCAGATCGGGGATCAGTTTGACCGTTATCAGATTCAAGCGCATATGGCCCAGGGTGGAATGAGTGATATTTACCGGGCTTATGACCTTGTTAACCACCGTGAGGTGGTTATTAAGATTCCTGATCAGTCCATGCTCGGTGATCCTGCTCAATTTGAGCGTTTTCAACGTGAAATGGAAGTCATGGGGATTCTGGATCACCCCACCATTCTCAAAGGACTCGGCTCTGGGAGATACAATCGCATCCCTTATCTTGTCACGCAATTTGTGGATGGTCAGTCCCTGCGGGTTCTACTGAGCACATCCGCTCCATTGCCGCCTGACCAGGCGGTTTCTCTTACCCGAAAAATTGCGGATGGCATGGCCTATTGCCACAAGAACGAAGTTGTCCACCGTGACTTGAAGCCAGAAAACATCTTAATCACGGTAGATGGTCAGCCTGTTATCATGGATTTTGGTCTTGCACTCACCAAAGGGTCTCACCGCGTGACCTATTCAAACTTGAGTGCCACCATGGGAACGCCAGATTATATGGCTCCTGAACAAATTGAGGGCCAACGTGGCGATCAACGCACAGATGTTTATGCACTCGGCACCATTCTTTATGAAATGCTTTCGGGTAAGACCCCTTTTACGGGGGATAGTAGTATGGCTGTCATGGCGCAACATCTGAACGGCACCGCCCAGCGTCTTGATCGTGTGAACCCTGCTGTTCCCCCTCAACTGGCCGCAATTGTTGCGCGTTGTCTTGCGCGCAACCCTGATGATCGCTATGCCGATATGCCTGCTTTGATCGATGCACTTGACCATCCAGAAAAAGCAGATATCTCCATTCTCGAAAAATTAAATACAGCAAAGAGCTCATCTCAATCGTTTGAGCAAATGCAAACGATGCGAGGGATCTTGGTTGCTTTTGGCATTATTGGGGTATTGGTTTTTCTGGCACTGATTTTGCAACAATTCCATATTGGCAAGTAAATCACCTTTGCTCTTCAAAAAAGGCAACCATGGCAACCCCTTCATCTGACCCGATTGCTGACCTGCTTGCACGCATCCAGGAAAACCATATTAAGTTTATTGATTTGCAATTTACCGATGTGGTCGGCGTGGTGAAAAATGTTACTATTCCGGCGCATGAAGCCCCCGAAGCCCTTGAAAACGGTATCTGGTTTGACGGGTCTTCCATCGAAGGCTTTGCCAGGGTCGCCGAAAGCGATATGCACCTGCGGCCTGATCCTGCCACCTTTGTCCTGATCCCATGGCTGACTGGGGAAGAAGCCACAGCCCGCCTGATTTGCAATGTATACACACCCGATGGTCAGCCATTCCCTGGTGATCCTCGTTCTATTTTGCGCCGCGTCATTGACGATGCAGCGCAAATGGGGTTTGGGTATAACACCGGTCCAGAACTGGAATTTTTCCTGCTCAAACAAAATGTGGATGGAAGCCCGCTCATCCCGCCGATACCCCATGATAGCGCCAGCTACTTTGACGCTCCCTCAGACCTGGCAGCCGGGTTGCGCCGCCAGATGGCATCCACCCTTGAAGCATTGGGATTGCAGGTCGAAGCAATGCACCACGAGGGTGCGCATGGTCAGCATGAGATCGATTTCCGTTATTCTGATGCACTCACCACGGCGGATAGCGCTGTCACCTTGCGTGTGGCATTGAAGGTCATTGCGCAACAAAATGGCCTTTACTGCACCTTCCTGCCCAAGCCGATCCGTGGCATCAATGGCAGTGGCATGCATGTCCATCAGAGTCTGACCTATCTTGCCAATGGTGTCAACGCCTTTTCCGATCCTGGTGACCCACATGGCCTTTCCAAGATTGCCAAGCATTTCATCGCCGGACAATTAGCCCATGCACGTGGCATGTGCGCTATTTTGGCGCCATTGGTCAACTCTTACAAGCGGCTGGTGGCGGGTTATGAAGCCCCCGTCTCGATCAGTTGGGCGCGGATTAATCGTTCCGCGCTGATTCGTGTGCCGCGCGCGTCGGGTACAGGTTCTGCCCGCTTGGAATTGCGCTGCCCTGACCCAAGCTGCAACCCTTATTTGGCTTTTGCTGTGATGCTGGCGGCTGGCCTGGATGGGATTCGTCGTGAATTGCCTGTGGTTGAAGCAACCGAAGAGAATATTTATCTGCTCGATAAAGCCTATAAATCGCCACTCGAAGTTTTGCCAACTTCTCTCAACCAGGCACTCAAAGCCATGGAAGAAGATAATGTCGTCCGTGATGCACTTGGAGCGCATACCCATGAAGTTTTTATCAACGCCAAACGGCTCGAATGGGAAGATTACCGTCTCGAAGTGACCGACTGGGAACTCAGAAAATATCTGTCCAGTTACTAAAACAGTTTACATTCCTTTTCATTTAATCAGCCACAGAAATTTCTGCGGCTGATTTTTTATGAGCCCTCATTTCGATTTACCCATATGGGTTATGAATAACACTTTCTACCCGTCATTAATGTGATTTTTGGCATATTTTTCTCGGATATATGTAATAAACGTAACCCATATGGGTAAATAGTACCCGTTTGGGTAATGGACTTCGCGTAATCCGCTCCTATAATTCTGGCTGTAAGTTAACCATTTTGTACATAGGAGCGTGTGATGATGGATCAGATTAATGCGGGGGATACTGCCTGGATGATTGTCGCATCCACGCTTGTATTACTTATGACTCCAGCGCTGGGTTTTTTCTATGGGGGCATGGTGCGTCGCAAAAATATTCTTTCAACGCTCAACCTTAGTTTTATTATGTTGGCCCTTTTGAGCATCCAATGGGTTTTATTCGGATACAGCCTCGCCTTTGGCACGGATCATGCTGGTCTGATTGGCGGGCTGGATTACCTGGGCTTTGTTGGGGTGGGCGCACTGCCAAATGTCGCCTATGCTCCCACCATTCCGCATTCAGCTTTTGCGTTGTTTCAAATGATGTTTGCCATTATTACCCCGGCGCTAATTTCAGGGGCTTTTGTGGAGCGTGTACGCTTTAAAACTTTTCTTGTGTTTAGTCTGCTCTGGGCAACGCTGGTCTACGACCCGGTGGCGCACTGGGTTTGGGCGGTTGGCGGCATCTTTCGTCAGCTTGGTGCTCTCGATTTTGCGGGTGGCACGGTTGTCCACATCACAGCAGGGTTCTCAGCACTTGCTTTTGCAATGGTGATCGGAGGGCGCAGGGGTTTCGGGGCGCGTACCTTTGAGCCGCACAATATCCCTTTCAGCATTCTGGGTGCAGGCTTGCTCTGGGTGGGCTGGTTTGGTTTCAATGGCGGTAGTGCGCTGGCAGCCAATGGATTGGCAATCAGCGCGATTATCAACACGAATACGGCTGCAGCTGCTGGGGGTCTGGTTTGGATGTTCCTGAGCTGGCTGGATCACAAACCCAGTGTCCTTGGGATCGTTACCGGGGCAGTGGTGGGGTGGTGGCGATCACCCCGGCTTCGGGTTTTGTGACGCCATTGGGGGCAATGATCATCGGGGCGGTGGCTGCTCCCGTCAGTTACTATGCCATTCGCTTTCGCCAGAGTCGCAATCTGGATGAATTGCTGGATGTCTGGGCCTGTCATGGGATGGGGGCCACCTGGGGTGCGCTTGCGACGGGGTTGTTTGCAACGACAACGGTTAACGCTGCCGGGGCGAACGGCTTGTTCTATGGCAATCCTGGTTTGTTTGTGACCCAGTTGATTACTGTGGTGGTGACCATCGTTTTTGCATTTGGGATGACACAATTGATTGCCCGCATTTTGAAAAAAGTAATGGGTTTGCGTGTCTCTGACAAAGAAGAAGAGGTTGGCCTGGATATCAGCGAACATGGCGAACAGGCTTACGCCTGATCCGCCTATCATCATGGAGAGATGTTACAATGACCAAGAAGATTGAAGCTATTATTCGTGAGGGCAAATTTAACGACGTCAAAGATGCCTTGCGTAAAATTGGGATCGTTGGTATTAACGTTACCGAAGTACGCGGGCATGGGCGTCAGGGCGGTATCAAGCTTTCGGGTCGGGCGGGTGATTATCATGTTGATTTGCTGCCCCGGCATCAGTTCAACATCATATTAAGCGATCACAACGTTGAAAGAACCGTTCAGGCCATTTTGCAGGCTGCCAGAACAGGCAATACAGGGGATGGGATGATCTTCATTTATCCTGTGGAAGAAGTCATTCGTATTCGCACGGGCGAACGCGGACATGATGCGTTAAAATATCAGGATGACATTGATGCGCTAAATCCGCTGGATTTGAGCATAGCGCTGAAATAGGCTAGGTTTTTGCGGCAAATGACTTATTTTGCCGCTTTTTGTGCCACTCACCCGTTTAGAGAAACACTACCCGTTTGGGTAATTGACCCTCATTAGGCGCACTTCTATAATGCCCTGCATAAATGAGGAACGCATTCTACAAAAGGAGATAATTCAATGCCGAAGACAGTTAAGAAGTTCTAGAAATGGGAAAGAATGTCAAGATGGTTGACATTCGTTTTGTTGATCTTCCCGGGACGTGGCAGCACTTCACGATTCCGGTTCGCCGCCTCGATGAAGAGTTGTTCGAAGAAGGTCTTCCCTTCGATGGTTCCTCCATCCGTGGTTTCCAGGAAATTCATGAATCGGATATGCTCCTTCTGCCGGTTGCCGATACCGCTTTCATTGATCCGACTTCTGAAATTCCGACCCTGGTCTTGACCTGCAATGTTCATGACCCGATCACCCTGCAACCTTACGAACGCGATCCCCGCTACGTTGCCAGCAAAGCCGAAGCTTACCTGAAATCCACCGGAATTGCTGATACCGCTTTCTTTGGTCCTGAAGCTGAATTTTTCATTTTCGACAATGTTCGCTACAGCAGCGGCACAAACGAATCCAGCTACGCCGTAGATAGCGCTGAAGGTTGGTGGAATAGCGGTGATTTAGCGAAGCAGAACTTTGGCGGTCAAATTGGTGCCAAGCGCGGTTATTTCCCTGTCCCGCCCACCGATACCCTGCAGACCGTCCGCGGTGAGATTTTGATGGCGCTCGAAGAGTGTGGCGTTCCGATGGAAGTGCATCACCACGAAGTTGCCACCGCTGGTCAGAGCGAACTCGGTATGCGCTTCAATACCCTGACCCGCATGGCTGACAGCCTGTTGCTCTACAAGTACATTGTCAAGAACGTTTCTCGCAAAAATGGCAAGACTGCCACATTCATGCCCAAGCCAATGTTCGGCGATAACGGCTCTGGTATGCACGTCCACTCCAGCCTATGGAAGGGTGACAAGAACGTATTCTACGATGAAGCCGGTTATGCTGGCCTGTCTGACACTGCCAAATATTACATTGGTGGCATTCTCAAGCATGCTCCTGCTTTACTGGCACTGACATCCCCCACGACCAACTCTTATCGCCGCCTCGTGCCCGGTTTTGAAGCACCCGTCAACCTGGCTTATTCCCAGCGCAACCGCTCGGCCATCTGCCGTATCCCAGTCACCAAGAGCACCAAAGCCAAGCGTGTTGAGTTCCGCGCCCCCGATCCTTCCAGCAATCCATATCTGTGCTTCTCCGCCATTTTGATGGCCGGTCTGGATGGCATTCAGAACCGCATTGATCCCGGTCAGCCGACCGACAAGGATTTGTACGATCTGCCTGCTGAAGAAGCCAAGCTGATCAAGCAGGTTCCTTCCTCGCTCCCTGCCGTGCTTGAAGCGCTTGAAGCCGATCACGACTTCCTGCTCAAGGGCGATGTCTTCACCACTGACTTCCTTGAAGCCTACATTTCCTACAAGCGCCAGAACGAAGTGGACCCGGTTCGCCTGCGCCCCACGCCTTACGAATTCGTCCTGTACTACGATTGCTAAAGAGAACCCTTCTCCCCTGAATTGATGAGAGAAATTCAATGACGGAAAGGCCGAGGATATTCCTCGGCCTTTCCAGTAAATAGCGTTGTGCATGGTTTGTTGTTTCTATTTAATAAAGACAGATTTGGTTTTACCCGTCATCATTCACGCTTTGCATCAAGAATGATCCAAATGTTCCTATATGGATAATTTTATGGCTTCTACTGAAAACGATCCGCGCTTATTTGAAGTGCTTGCAAGTCTGAATCAAATTTGGGGCCACGATGAATCACATCGGTTCCAATGGTTCAAACAGTGTTGAAGAGACATTAAACATGATCGTTGAGAGTGCAACGCATGTTGTTTCTGATTCTTCCGCTGTAATTTATGCCTATAACAAAATTATTAATAACTTTGATCATAATTCGCGTATCTCGTCAGGAAAATGGGAAGCATCCCCAGCGGCTGATCCACCGCGTCAAAACGGGCTTGGGATGCGCGCCATTACACAACGGCGGCGCGTGATTTCTTACGAAGAGCCCGAAATTGCGATGCACCCCGATCGGGCCACCGCAGGCGTCAAGGCCATGTGTTGTTTCCCCCTGATCGTTGCGGATGAACCCGTCGGCGTTTTATATGTCTATTTGCGCGATGATCGCCATTTCAGCCAGCTTGAGCTTTTAATGCTCGATAACTTTGTCAATCTGGCGGGCATGGCGATTTATCACGCTCACAACCTGGCCGCGATGCAACGCGACCTGACGCGCAAGGACGACGAGTTGGTGCGCTTGCGCCGTGCCGGCTTGCTGATTTCGTCCCGCCTGCGTTTGGAAGATACGCTTAAAGCGATTCTCCAAATGGCGCTGGATATCACTGGTGCCCAGTATGGCAACTTTCGCCTGCTTGATCGCAGTGGCCAGCTTTTGGTGACCCGTGCCATTGCTGGGGAGCAATTGGGTAGCCCAATGGTTGAGACGCTGCCAATCAACGCCAATAGCGTCATGTCGTGGGTGGCACGCAACCGAGAAGCCATCTGCATTGCGGATCTGAGTTCTGAACCCTGGGCGCAGATTTATTATCCGCTGGATGCTGAATTGCGCATGCGATCCGAGCTGGCTGTGCCGATTATTGGGGCCAATGGCCGCCTGGAAGGGGTTTTGAACCTTGAAAGCCCAGCAGTTGGCGCGTTTGGTGAAGAAGACAGCCACATGCTTCAGTCGCTGGCAACCCAGGCAGTTATCGCAATTCAGGAAGTGCGCCTGCTGGATGCGCTTCAGGAAGTAGCGCGCCTGTTGCTGACCCAGCCTTACCAAAAAGTCTTGGCCCATCTGGCAGAGCTGGCCTGTGATTTGCTCGACGCGTCCTCGAGCGCGATTTGGACATTGCGGGATGATGACCTGATTCTCGAAGCATCCAGCCAGGGCTATGAGCACGGCGAACGCTTGCCGTTGAAGAACAGTCTCACCGGGCAGGCAGTTTTGACGCGCGCCCCAATCATCACGAATGATGTCCGTCAGGATAGCCGCTTCTACCGCCCTGACCTGGCGAATATGCAAAACTGGTCGCGTGCCTTGATTGTGCCACTGCTACCTGGCGACAAGGAACAGCCGCTCGGCGCGTTCAGCGTCTACAGCTCTGCAGGCGCAACCGGTAACTTTGCCGATTTAGAATGGGACAAGAAAGTGCTGATCTGTCTGGCAGATTATGCTGTGCTGGCCTATCAGAATGCAGCGCGTCAGGAAGCTCTGCTGGCGGCACAGGAACAACGCTCCGTTGCCGAGACTTTTGCGGCTGTCGGCGATATTGCGTCGAACCTGTTACATCAACTCAATAACAAAGTGGGTACTATTCCGGTGCGCATTCAGGGTATTGAAGACAAATGCCAGGATGCGCTGACGGGCAGTCCCTACCTTGCTCACAACTTGGACGAGATTCAGCGTTGCGCTACCGAAGCGATGGAAAGTGTCCGCGATAGTTTGTCTCACCTGAGACCGATTCGCATGGAACCCGTACTGATTGCGCCCCGTGTCATGGACGCCATTTCGGCGACACAGTTGCCGCCTTCGGTCTACGTCCGCATGGAGGCGCTCGATAGTTTGCCGGTGGTGTTGGCGGGTGGGGGCACGCTTTCGCTGGTATTCACCAATTTGCTCGACAACGCCGCAGACGCGATGGATGGTCAAGGGGAGATCATCATCAGTGGTTCGGCCAGCGATTTATGGGTAAATATCTCTGTCAGTGACAACGGGCCGGGTATCCCGCCCCATTTGCACGATCATATCTTCGAATTGAACTTCTCCGGGCGCGGTGCATCCCGACCCGGCAAGTTGGGATTTGGTTTATGGTGGGTAAAAACACTGATGACTTGCCTCGGCGGCTCAGTGGGTGTTGAAAGCGACGGTTTGCATGGCACAACCTTCCGGCTGCGCTTGCCACGCACACACGAATTTGAGAAACAACGAGGCGAAGCATGAATCCAGTTGTGACACGCGCTCTGGTAGTGGAAGATGACCGTTCATGGCAGCAAATTATTACTGAATTGCTGACCGACGCCGGGTTGACGGTGGATGTTGCCGGAAACCTTCAGGATGCCCTGCGGCTGGTGCGCGAAGCCCCGCATCGGATGGCGATTGTGGACCTGTCGCTGGCTGAGACAGATCACCGCAGCCGTGACGGGTTGCGCGTGCTGGAAGCGGTGCGCCGCCAGGATCCGGCCTGCCGCACGATTTTGTTGACCGGTTTTGCAACGGTGGAACTGGCTGTGAGTGTTCTGACTGAATATGGCGCGTTCACCTTTTTGCGTAAAGAGAATTTTCAGCGTGCACGTTTCCGTGAGTTGATTAACCGCATTCTGGTCAGTGCGCCGCCTTCTTCCTCTGGTTCCACCGGGACGATGCAATCTGCCACGACGGCAGGGCGCGAAGCAGGTGCAATCAACGTGACAACGCAGCAGAAACGCGCCCTGATCGTGGATGACGACGCAGGCTGGCGCAGCATTCTGGCGGAGTTGCTCGAAGATTCCAACTATAAGGTACGCATGTGCAATAGCTTTGGCGAGGCAATGGGCTGCCTGCGTCGTGACAAGTACAACATTGCAGTGGTTGATCTTTCCCTGACGGGAGCAGTCACCTCCACACAGCCCGGCACCGAATTGTCGCTGGAGGGTTATCAGTTGCTCTCCGCCACCAAGACCGCCGATATTCCGACCATTGTCGTCAGCGGCGTGGCTTCGGTGGACGATATTCAACGTGCTTACGACCAGCAATCCATTTTTGCTTATCTTGAAAAACAAACCTTCGACCGCGCCGCCTTCCGCCGCGCCGTGGAAGATGCCGGAAAGTCGCGCTTTGTTGGCAGCGAACTGAGTGGCCTGACTGACCGTGAGCGTGAAGTCCTGGCATTGCTGGCGGGTGGCATGACCAACAAGGAAATTGCTGATACGCTGGTGATTACCACCAACACCGTCAAGCGCCACCTGAAAGCCGTCTTCGAAAAACTGGATGTGCATACCCGCTCTGCAGCGGCGGGCAAAGCCATCAACGCTGGCATCGCCGTCGGGCAATTTTCCGCTGAGCTGGTGGATGAAGATTGATCGTTGTCAATAAGTTTTGAAAACGATATACGCGCCGCTTGTAGAACTGCCACAAAAGATGTCTAACGCATTCCTGGAAAATATATTTTTTATTCAAGACGCAAATTTTTAAAATGCCAACGCCTGAAAATCAAAAGCAGGGTTTCTCATTTTGAGAAACCCTGCTTTTGATTTTCAGGCGTTGTTTAATGCTCATTTGGTGGCTGATGCGGGTCTGCTATGCGCGCCTTAATAACTTCAGTATGTTCGTTTTCATGATGGACAATGACGTTTAGTAAGTCCAAAACACTCATTGAACCCCCCCACGGGGCAACAAGCGTTGCTGCCAACTCTTTATCAGTTAACGCATGGACAATTGGGATCAACTGCTCGCGCACCCACTCCCACTCGCGGATGATTTGTTCGAGGGTTAGTTCTTTGCGCTCTGCAACCGTCTGCGAGTTGTAGAAGTTAATGCCACGTGCTGCTGTCATCAGCGGCGGTTGACCAGCGGCAAACATTTGCAGCGCGATAATGCTGGCATCGTCCCAGCCAATCAGATGCGCCAGCACCTCCTTAATCGTCCAGCCGGGATAGATTTCCATGTGAATATCGATCTTTGGCAACAGTTCCCGCAACTGGTTGCGCGTCAGAATAAAGTGCTCAATCAATTCACTTTTGTTTTGCATTGGCCCGTCCTTCGATTATGGTTTTTCGAGCGAAAAAGCTGCCAGACAGGTGAATCCAACTGGCGCCTGTGGTTCAGTAAATGAATATTCATCAATGTAGAGTGTGATTTCCTTGCCCATGCCAGTGATAACAAATCCATCCAGGATCGTATTGCCGAAATCAAGAGAGCCTGTCCGTGAATAGGAAATTTTCTCACCCTTTGGTCCCGCTAGGTTATCAAGGTATTCTCTCTCCCGGGGCGGACCACCAAAATCGTCCCCGCCGACCTTGATCGGGTTTTTCTGGGTATAGCCGTAGGTTGCGTCGCTGGCGATGGGGCACGAGCCAGTTTCAACGACTGGGGTGAAGAATTCAACCGAATGCAGGATGGCATCAAAGATTTGGTGGCCCTGGGTATTCCATCGTTTTTCGCCTTTGCCGTCTTGGGCAAGTGCAAATGCGATCAAGAAGCCCGATGGACCAGCATCAGCGATGGCAGCTTGTCCGGTATTAGCTGCATTCTGGTATGTTCCGCTCACATCGATTGCCAAACCATCCAGATTACCGACTTTTATTGGGTACGGGTCGCTCGCCTTCAAGTCTGTGATGCCCTTTTTGACATTTGCCATAAAGCCCGTCAGCACTGCTTCTGCTGTTTGTGTATTGTTTTGGCGTGCCACTGTGGACATCGAAATCAGGATAGTTGAGTCCGGATTGTTGATCGTCGCCTGCGTGTTGCGAATTGTTGTTTCGAGATCAACTGGCACCTGAAGCGAATAGCCGCCAGCATTGACCTTTTGTCGTTCGCCAAGCGCCAGGGTTGGTTGTGCTGTAGGCGTAAGCGTGGATGTCGGTTGCGGGGTGTTCGTTGGGGCGGGCGTGCTGCTCGGTTGTGGCGTCGCCGTCGGCGCTGCCAGTCCGTTGCAGGCTGATAACATAAAGATACAAACAATGGCGATCAGGTAAATTTTTGGATGGTTTTTCATGGATTGACTCCCTGTATAAAATGTTGGCGTTTTATTCTTCTTTTTCCCAAAAATAACAAGTCTCAATTGCTTTTTGAAGAGCATCATCTTTACTTGTAAAACTTTGTATAAAGCTTTCAGCCGGGTCAGACGTTCTATATTCGGCTGAACAATATACTTTGCTGTTTATTTAATGTCGGATTCTCGATCTTGTTGATCGCCCAATCCAACATTTCAAGCCGCTTCAGTGCTTCGGTCATTTTTGTCTTGATTGCTAAGAGAAAATTATACTCAGCTTACGGTTTAAACGTTGTCTGTACAGTCATGCCCCAGCGCAGACGCTCGTCTGTGCTGTCGAGCTTGATTTTGACAGTGTACAGAATGTCGCCGCCCTGCACGGTGTACGACTGGCTGATGCTTTCGACGGTGCCGTTCAGAACCACGCCTGGTAGTGCATCCGGCTCGATGGTGACTTTTTGCCCTTCTTTCACGTTGACAACTTCAAGTTCGGTCAGGTCGCTGGTTTCGATATACCACGCTGAAACATCGGCAATCTGGATGGCGTATTTTTCGGGGCCGATCAGCTCATCGAGTTTGGTGTTGATGTCGGTGATGATGCCGTCAAATGGGGCGGTCAGCTCGTAGTTGTTCAGGGAATCCTGGGCGGCGGCGGTCTGGGCCTTGGCATTGTTCAACTGCGCCTCGACCAGGGCTTTTTTCTCAGGGTTGGGGCCGTCCTTGCTCATTTCATACGTCCGTTTGGCTTCAGCTTCAACCGCCAGCGCGGAATCGAGCGCAGCGCGCGGGGTGTCAATCTGACGTTGCAGGCTTTCGACGTCGCGCTGGGCGGTGTTGTAATCAGCTTCGGCCTTGCGCTGGTCGGTCTCGGCCTGGCGGCGGGTTGGGTTGTCCTCTTTCAGGTCGAGATATTTCGCCAGGGCATCGTTGGCATCGTCGAGTGCCTTTTTCATGTCGCGCACTTTGCCCTCGGCGGTATCGATCTGGTCTTGCAAATCGTTCGGGTCGATCTTCTCCCAGTCAAGCTGGGCCTGGGCGCGATCAATTTGTGCTTTCTGATAGGCTTCCGATGCTTGCGCGCCCGACAGACCCGCCTCGCGAATGAAGGTGTCGTAATCTTGCTGGGCAGATGTCTGCGCCAGTTGCGCAGCGGCCAGCGCGGCTTTGGCCTGCTCAATCCCTTCCAGTTGGATCAGCACATCGCCTTTGGCAACCTTCTGACCTTCCGTGACGAGAATCTCCTGCACATGACCGCGCGCATTAAACGACAGGTCGGCATCGGCTTTGGGTTTGACATGCCCCTCGGCAACTGCCGCTGCTGCAACGCTGGGGGCAGTGGTGGCAGTCGCCTGGGGCGCACCACAGGCTGTCAGAACGAGCGCAAGCATAAGGAAAAGTATCGATTTCGTTTTCATAAGAGTCCTTTTAGATGATAGATGTTAGGGTTAGCTTTTAGCGAAAAGCGAATGGCTAACAGCTTTCTATTCGTACGCCAGCACTTCACGGATGGTCAGTTGAGCGGCGTTGCGGGCAGGCAGGATGCTTGCGACGGCAGAAAGCGCCAGTACCAGCACCAACCAGATCAAAAATCCGAGCGGGGTGAAATGTACTTCCACAGGTGAGTCGAAGACCGCCACGCTGACAATGGTTGAGAGTAGGTAGGTGAACGGAATTGACAAAATTCCGCCAAGCACCCACGAGATGCTGCCGATCACCACGCCTTCGGTAATGACAGTGCGCATGATTTCCATATCCACCGCGCCGATAGAGCGCATAATGCCAATTTCGCGTGTGCGTTCGAGCACGTTCATGCCCATCGTCCCGGCCAGGCCCATCGAGCCGACCGATGCGGTTAGCAGCGCCATCACCAGCAAAAAGCTCACCAAAATATTCAGTCCGTCTGCCGCCATTGCCAGCGTGGATTTGCCGCTGGTGGCTTCGCTGACATGAAAACCCTGCTTGCGAAAGTAGGCATCGAGTTGTTCGGCCAGCGCTTTTTGGGATGTTTCGTCGTGTTGCGTGCCCATCACACGATAGCTGACTGAACGATTGGCCTCGTGCGTCAGGCGCGAGAAATATTCGTAGGTGCCATACGCCACCGTGGATTGTTGTTGCAAAAACTTGAAGATGCCCACTATTTTCCAGTCATCTTCCTTGCCGTTGACGCGCATGCGCAGGGTGTCGTTGGGTTTGAGGTTGGGGAAGTTCTTGTAAATGCTCTCGCTGACAGCCAGGGCGCGCTCGTCTCCGGGTTGGATCCAACGTCCGGCGATCATGATCGGCGTCACCATTGTGCTATCCGCTGGTGGGGCCAGAATGACCATATTCTCCGCCACCGTCTTATCGGGGAGTAGCACTTCGCCGTTGGCAAATCCCCAGCCTTCGACCTGCGTCACACCGGGAAATTTCATTGCGGCCAGTTTGACCTTGTCAAGCCGGTAAAAATCGCTAAAGGTCACCGTCACATCTGCCTTGAAGTAATTTTCCACCGAGCCGATGTAGTCAAACAGCGAGGCACGCACATTGAAAACCGAAATAAAGACAGCTCCGCCCATTGTGAGCGTAAAGAGTGTCAGTGCCAGCCGTCCGCGACGGCGGAACGTGTTGCGTAGCGAGATCAGCAGTGGACGCGGAAGATGGATGCCGCGTCGCAGCAGTGCCGCCGCGCCTGCATTTTCGACGCGCTCGAAGAGCGGTTCGCGCTTTTTGTCCCCCGCAGCCTTGGGCGTTGTTTCCCCAAACGTATCCCCGTTGATGGCGCGCAGCACGGTGATGCGTGATCCGCTTAAGATCGGGATGAACCCGGCGATCAGTGGTACCAGCACCCCGACAATGATTTGAACGATCAGCGCCTGCGGCACGAAGCGATAGCCTGACAGGCTGAAGTTGATCTGGTCTGCGATCAGCAAGGCCAACCCGTAAGCACCCTGCCCCCCGAGCGGAATCGCAATCGCCAGCGCGATCAGCCCAAATGACAGGATTAACGTAATGTACATGGTGAAAATCTGATTGCGGCGTGCCCCGATCAGCTTCATCACGCCGATATGCCGCAAGTGCTGGCTGAGCAGTGCGCTGATGGTGTTGGCAATCAACGATCCCGAAAGGAACAAGATCAGAATGCCCAACGCCAGCAAAATGGACAAAACCGCCTGCACCGTCCCCGCCAGCGGATGCTCATTGCTTTTGGATGTGCGCGTACGGTCGATATTGACGTCGGCCTTTTCAACCTTGTCTTTGATCGCCGCAGACATCTGGCGCAAGTGCTCTGTGTCGTTTTCACCTTCCGTAACGGTCACATACATGCGATTAAACGCATCATCCTGGCCCATGTAATTGAGCGTATCGCGTGTGATGTAAATCAGGGGCGCGGCCAGAAAATCGCCTGCGTTGGTGGTCTGATCTTGCACCACGCCGACGACGGGCATCGTTTTGATGGTACCGTCGGGCAGTTGGAATTCGAGCATGGTGCCGTTGGGCACATTGATGTTTTTCAGGGTTTTCTTTTCGAGCAGCACCTGCTTTTTTTGCGGTGCAGTTGCGCCACTGATCGGCCCCAGCAATCCGATCTTGATCTTTTTATAATCGTCCACCGCCACCATGTTGAGCGCAATCCACGAGCTGCTGCCCGGTACACGCGCGCGGATGGGGAAAACGCGTCGCCCCTCCACTTCCGCCACGCCGCGCATACTTTGCACGGTGGAGATGATGTCGCTGCTGAAGCTTTCGTTGGTGCGCAGTTCGACGTTCATCGGTTTGCTAGCAGCGTAGTTGGCGCTCATGTCGTCGCTGATGATGACATATGCGCCAACAATCATGCCAATGGCAAAGACACCCACCGCAATCGAAAAAACCACCAGCGCGGTACGCAGTTTGTTATCAAGCAGGTCTGAGAATACTTTTCGCCAACGAGGACGCATGATGGATTTCCGATTTTAGATTTTGGCCGACTGTACAGCGGGCAATCATGCTGCACCATTTATTTAAAACACTACCGGGGTTTGCACCAATATTGTATTACAACGAGTGTTTCAAACCATTGATGTGTTCCCGGATACTTCTCGTAGTTTTGAGATGTGCTTTTTAGCAATGCCAAAACTTCATTTTCAGCATTTCTTTTATTGCCAATCAGTCTCATCCATTCGTTTATGATTTTGAGACCTGCCTGCCATACTTCACTGGTTGGGTCTTCATCTGCATTTTGATTGAAAATATCGTAAAGCTTCTTCGCGTATTCTTCAGGATGTTCCAATGAACCAGCTTTAACGATTTTACTGAGATTTTCATTTCCCAATCTATTCGGTGTGAAAAACTCATCATAAGGAGGCAACGACGCTCCTTTGGATAAAGCCCAAGCATAGACTGCTTTTGCAAACTCATACCACATGATCGATCTACCCCAGTTTGCATGGACGATGCCAATGATAGCCATTACATCGGCCAGGTTTACTTCTTCGGCGTTGATCAAGGCTAGCCATTGGGTGGCGGTACGAAATCCTTTTTGCCAGATTTCTTCGCTGGTAGTCGTTTCAAAATGCCGGATCATGTCTTCGGCTTGCTTCTGTAATTCCTCAGTTGTTTTGATTGTATTGCTGGTTTTGTGTTTTTCCTGCTCGCTATCCACTACTCCCTACTCTCTATCCTCTTTTGTACAATTCTCACCAACGCTTCCTGTGTCAGTGGGGAAGATGCAAGCATGGGCAGAAACTCGTTGTGGTGCAGGGCCAGCAATTCCACCGGCGCTTCTCCACTGGCATGGACGGATGTGACCTGTCGGCCACCGCCGATTAATTCGGCATCCCCGAAAAACTCGCCGGGGTTGAGCAGCACGCTTTTGCTGTTCTTTTTGTCTTTGATGTTCACTTCCACATGGCCTTGCGCGATCATATAAAAATAGTCGACTGGCTGGTCCGGTTGCAGGATGGTTGCCCCCGGTTGAAAGCGGATTCGCTCGGCTTTTTTGGTGATCGCCAGCATCTGCCGATGACTCAGCAGCGGCAAAGCCTGCGCGACGGTTTCATCGATCAGCTCGCCGTCTGAGATGACAATGGTACGTGAGGTGCGCTCGGTCAGGGACGGGTCGTGCGTCACCATTGCAATAGTTTTGCCTTCGCCGGTCAGGCGGTCGAATAGATTGATGATGTTTTCCGCCGAGCGTGAATTGAGATTACCCGTCGGCTCATCGGCGACGATCAGGGGCGGGTCGGTGGCCAGGGCGCGGGCAATCGCTGCCGATTGCTGCTGCCCCGTCGAAACGGCGCTGGGCAGTTTGTAGGCCTGCTCTTCCAGCCCGACCATTGCCAGCAGGCGCAGGGCGCGTTTGGGGCGCTCGTCGAATTCGTACAGGTTGGCATAGTCCATCGGCAACATGACATTTTCGAGCAGGCTGAGCATGGGTAGCAGTTGAAAGAACTGAAAAACGATACCCAGGTTGCGTCCGCGCCACAATGACCGTTGCGACTCAGTCAACGTATAGATGTTGGTGCCGTTGATGATGACTTCGCCGCTGGTGGGGTGGTCGATACCGGTAATCATGTTCAGCAGCGTCGATTTGCCGCTGCCTGATTTGCCAACAATCGCGACGAACTCGCCCGTCCCAAGGGTCAGGTTGACGCCTTTGAGCACGGTGAATTCACCGGCGGCGTTTTTGAATTTTTTGATGACGTTATGAAGTTCAATCATGGGTTGTCATAAGAGCGGGATCAAAGCGACGGGGAATCAATGCTTTCCCTTTGTAGTTGAATGAGCTGTGGAGACTGAGTTAAGCGGAGGGGCCGATCCTTCGCTTAGTTCACCATCGGCAATCACCAGATGGCGGCTGAAACGTGGCATCAGCCCCATATCGTGCGTGACCATGATGATGGTTTTGCCGCGCTTGAGCAGTTCTTCAAAAACGTTGAAGATATGGTCGGCTGTAACCGAATCGAGGCTGCCAGTCGGTTCATCAGCGATCAGAATAGGCGGGTCGTTGGCGAGGGCGCGGGCGATGGCGACGCGCTGCTGTTGACCACCAGAAATGTAGGCGGGTAGTTTGTTAGCGTGTTCTTCAATCTCGACCAACCGCAACAACTCCATGGCGCGCTCACGGCTGCGTCGCGGACTGTATGCGCCGCACAGGTCAATCGGCAGGATGATGTTGTCGAGCAAGGTCAGCATCGGCAGCAGTTGAAACGACTGGTAGATGACACCCATTGTCTGTCCACGCCACAGGGCCATCTGGTCTTCATTGAGCTTATGGACGGAAACTTCCTTGCTGGCGCGCACGATCACTTCGCCGCTGTTCAGCTCGTCCACGCCGCTAATCATATTGAGCAGGGTCGATTTGCCCGCCCCCGATTTGCCAATGATGCCCACAAATTCACCGGGATAAATGGCGGCGTTGATGTCGCGCAGCGCATTGAATTGCCCGGCCTCGCTCGTATAGGTTTTGTTGACATTGCGCAGTTCAATCAGGGGTGTAGCGGACATGCTTTTTGCTTTCTCGTGTTGGGTTGGTTCCGGCTCTGATTGTACCCCGCATGACCGTTTGTGCGCTTTAGAACAAGACTGATTTTGTCAGATTCTTATAAGGCTGTAAGGTGGATTTCGTGTGAAATTAAAAAATTCCCGCCGCTGTATTTTACACAACGGCGGGAAAATTTTCTTTGCACAGTTCGGCAGTTTGGCGATCATCGTCAACTAAGGTATTTCTCCTTCCCTTGACATTAGACCCATAACTTTGCGTCACCAGTTTTCACTGGTTTTGCTCTTCGGTAGCCGGTCGCTCATGACCTTCTTTTTTTTGTTGATGGTTTTAGAGCCTGGGCTTTGTGCCGCCAGCTTTCACTGGTTTTACTCATTCGATAGCCGGGCGATCTAATCATTTTTTTATTCTTAGACCCTTGGCTTTGCGTCACCAGATCGCTCTGGTTTTGCTTTTTTCGGAGTGCATAGAGTTATTATTGCACGCGACAGGCTCAATTTCAAGAGGGTAATCGATTGTTTAGGTTTTTTCTAGAATGATTAAAGAGCAAAGTTCCCCATCCCGCAGCATATTCCACGGGACGAGGAACTTTGTTTCTGAGCAATGCGGCTACTAATGGAAGGTTTTGAAGATGTTCAGGTACGAATTACTTGGGTCCGCACCACGGCCCAGTAAGCCAGCAGGCTAATGTAACTGTTGGCCTGGGCGTAGGTCACAAGTTGCGATGCATTGGCGGTGGTGAAGTTTTCGCAGCTTACGTCATTGACGCCAATCATAGGTGTTACACCCACTTTGGCTGAGATGGCGTTGCTGGTCAACTGGTTGTGTGTGGCAACCGCTGCATCAATGGCCGCCTGACCCATATCGGTGTAGCATGGGCCGTAGTCCATCGCCATGATGTTGACAATATCCACACGCGCGCTGTTGGACTTCGCGTTAGTGAGCAGGTTGATCTGTTCTTGCGGCAGGCCGGTGCGATTCACGGCCAGGGTGTACGAAACCTTCAGGCCAGGGTTGGCTGCTTCGAGCCCAGCAATGGCCTTGTTGCGTCGATCAATAGAGGCTGTGTCTGCAATCGGCGCGCCTTCAATGTCCAGATCCATCCACTTCAGGTTGTATTTGGTGACAACGGTCTGGTATGCTGCCTGGAGTGCACTGACGCTTGTGCAGGCTTGACCCAGTTCGGTGCCACTTGCGCCGCCAAATGAGATGATTACATCCCCGCCTTGCGCACGCAGGTTGGCGACATCGGTGACATACGGATTTCCGCTCAGGGGCATATCGCCGTTGAAAGCGCCCTTGCAGGTTCCATCGCTGATGATAAAGGCCAGGGTGTAGAACTTGTTGCCAGTGGCGTTTGCCAGTCCGTTGACCGATGTATTGTTCCATGATTTAACATAAGGGGCGGCAAAACGCGCCGGGAAGTTTCCGCCGCCTGAAGTCTAAGTCGGGGTGCGGCTGGGTGTCAGCGAAGGACCGGCTGTCGGGGTGCGCGTGCGGGTGGGGGTGGGTCCGCCTGCGGTAGGTGTACGGGTCAAGGTGGCAGTTGGACCGCCGCAGCTCACCTGTTGGAATAACGCCGGGGTGGCAGGCGGTGTCCAATCGGCCTGGGATGTGTGGGCCTGGAGCACTTTGTAGGTGCAGCCACTATAGGTAACGGTGTCATTGACGGCATAAGCCACACCGACTGCCCATGCGCCACGGTCAGCACGCGCAGGCGCTGCAGCGACAGGGATGGCAAATACCAGGCTCAAGAGCAGGGCGATCAAAATGGTGATGTAAATTGTACGACGCATGTTTTCTTCTCCTTCGAATGAGTGGTTAGAATGGTGTGCTTGATTACCTATAGCTTAGCATTTTCCATTTTGACTTGCTTCTCAAGGATGACGCAATCATCTCAAAGATGGCGCAAAAATTATTCAATCCACCTTCAGCCGATAACTTTTCAACCCGCCAACCTTCAACCTGTTATAATACCCTCATTATGGAAGAACGCTTACAAAAAATACTTGCTCAGGCCGGGCATGGTTCCCGGCGCGACTGCGAAGAGTTGATTTTGGCCGGACGGGTCAGAGTCAACGGTGTGGTTGCTGTTATTGGTCAAAAGGCCAACCCAGCGGTGGATAAAATTGCAGTGGATGGAAACGCTGTGAAAGCCCCCGAACAAAAAGTTTATATTGCTTTGCACAAACCGCGTATGGTGCTCTCGGTGGTCGAAGCCGAACCCGATGACAACCGCCAAACGGTGCGTGATCTCGTCCCTGTGGCGGAGCGGCTCTTCCCGGTGGGTCGCCTCGATTTCGACAGCGAGGGCCTGATCCTGATGACAAACGACGGCGATCTCGCCAATGAGTTGACTTATCCGTCGAAAGGCCACGAAAAAGAATACCGCGTGCTTGTTGCCAAACACCCCGACCCTGAGCAGCTCGCCACCTGGCGACGCGGCGTCGTCATGGCGGATGGCTACAAAACCATGCCGGTCAGCGTGGCTGCTGAAGGCATGTCTGGCAAGGGCGCGTGGTTACGTATCGTTATGCGCGAAGGGCGCAAACGTCAAATCCGTGAAATTGGCTCGCTGATCGGTCTGCCGGTTGTGCGCATTGTGCGTGTCCGCATTGGGACGCTGCGTTTGGCACGTTAAAAGCTAAAGAGTGGCGTTACCTGACTACTGAAGAAATTTTGGAACTGAAGGGCAAGCGCCAGTCGGCCTTCAAACCCCGCCCGCAGAACCTGCGACGAAAAACAATGCGCGCCGCTCCGCTGCGTGCAGGCGCAGACAAACCCCGCGAAACGGAAGAAAAAAAAGGGGGGCGACGTCCACCGCCGGGCAGCCCCGAAGAAGCCCGCCTCGCCACCCGCCGTCGGCGTTCTGACGACAAGAAATACTCCCCCGAACGTCCCCCAGATCGTTCGGGCGGTAGAAAACCAAAACCCGCAGGCAAGAAATCACCCACGGGTCGTTGAATATCACGGTAGGGGCGAGCCATTGGCTCGCCCCTGCGCTGTTAAATTGCTACCACCTGTCCCGTTCGTGCTGATTTGAATAATGCCAGAATGGCCGCCACGTTGCCGCGGCTGAATGCCATGCTCACACGCGGCGCCTTGTCCAGCAAAATCGCGTCGGCCATGTCTTCGACCTCGCCGCTGTAGAGTGAAATGCCGTCCATGGGGATGGTTTCGGTTTTGCCGTCTTCGGTATGTTAATAAAATATGTTCATCTTCGCCCGGTTTGAAAGGTGTTGGCACGGTTAGGCGTGCCTCAGTGCCGGTTATTTCCATCACTGTATGGAAGGGCGTTATAAAATTGCAAGCAAAGTGGGCGTAAACATCGCCGGGGAAGCGCAACTGTGCCGCAAAGCTCTCATCAACGCCGGTTTTGCCCGTCATTTGCCAGCCAGAGACTTCGGTGGGTTCCGCACCCAGCACGGCACGGGTAAAACTGAGCGGGTAACAGCCCAAATCCCATAGTGCTCCGCCACCCTGCGCCGGGTCAAAACGATAATTCGGCTCGCGCGTAAACTTGGCGTTAAATAACCCATGTATATATTTGATCTCGCCCAGCTTGCCACTCTGTACCAGCTCAATTACCTTGATCGTCTGCGGATGATGGCGGTACATGAAGGCTTCAGCAACCACGCGCCCATGTTTTTGGGCGGCGGCGTCTATTGCTTCCACCTCGGCCACGGTTAGGGCAATCGGTTTTTCCACCAGTACATGCTTGCCTGCTTCGATCGCCTTGATGGTCCATTCGGCGTGCATGTGGTTGGGCAGGGGGTTGTAGATCACATCAATTTCGGGGTCGGCCAGCATGGCATCGTACGAGCCATAGGCTTTTTCGATGCTGTTTTCGCGGGCATACACATCCGCGTTGGACTGGCTGCGCGACGCCACCGCTGTCAGCGTGTTGTGCTTTGAACTGCGGAGTGGTCCAATCAGTGCCTGATTAATTCGGGCCGTTGAAAGTAAGCCCCAGCGAAGTACTTGGTTGGTCATAGGTTCTCCTTTTAGATGTTAGATATTAGCAAGGCGATTTGATTAACGGGTTTTCTAATCTCTAATCTCTAATTTCTGCCTTTTACCAATAGTGATGTACCAACTCGCGGATTTTCCCGTCATAGAGGGCTTTAACCGCGCGCATGGTTTCATCCGTTAGTGGGGGGAGTGCAGCCGCCCCGATATTTTCTTCCGCTTGGGAGGGGCGTTTGGCTCCGGGGATGGCGCAGGTGACGGCATCAAACATTAAAATCCAGCGCAGGGCAAACTGTGTCAGGCTGACTCCAGCAGGCAGCAAGGCACGCAGTTCTTCGACGGCTTGCAGGCCGGTTTCATAGTCCACTCCTGAGAAGGTTTCGCCACGATTAAAGGATTCGCCGTTGCGGTTAAAAAGCACGGTGATCGTCCGCCGCGAAACTGGATGTGGGGGTGAGCTTGCCCGTCAACATGCCACTGGCCAGTGGCACACGGGCCAGAATGCCAACCTGACGGCGCATGGCTTCCTGAAAGAACAATTCCGCCGGGCGCTGCCGGAAGATGTTGAAGATAATCTGCACGCTCTGCACATTGGGGAATTCAATTGCCTTGAGTGCTTCTTCGACTGTTTCAACGCTGACGCCGTAATATCGCAGCTTGCCAGCCTGCACCAACCCGTCAAGCGCGTCGAAGGTTTCGGGCATGTAATACACCGCAGCGGGTGGACAATGGAGCTGTAACAGATCAATTGCTTCGGTCTGAAGATTTTCCAGGCTGCGTTCCACAAAGGCTGTCAGGTTTTCGCGGTTGTATCCCGCCGCGGTGTGCGGATCCAGTCTGCGTCCGGCTTTGGTGGCGACGTAGATGGTTTCGCTGCGCTGTTTGCGCAGTTGCGCCACCAGCCGTTCCGAGCGTCCGTCGCCATAGACATCCGCCGTATCGATAAAGTTGACGCCCAGGTCGATGGCGCGGTTGAGGGCCGCGAGCGAGTCGCTGTCGTCGACATCGCCCCACGATCTGCCAATTGCCCATGCCCCAAAACTAATTTCAGATACATTCCAGCCAGTGCGGCCCAATGCGCGGTAATTCATTGATGTTTGCTCCTTTGATGAGATCAGCTTCATGCTGTGTTGGTCTTGGCAGATCTTATGAGAAAAAGGCTGATGATAAATCCGGAAAGTAAACCCAAAATAGGTAAGATGCAGATGTCTTCACCGCCGGGACCTGCGTAGTCTGAATGGGTCCATATCCAAATCTGTCCATCGCCGTCACGCACATAGGTGGTTTGCATCATTGCTTCTGGGTATAGTTGTTTTTCTTGGGCGCAATTAACGATTTTTGGCGGTGGGTTTGTCGTGAAGAAGAATTCTGAAGTCGAGAAATCACATTGATTGGTAATGGTACGGCCACCTTCACGCGTTTGATTCTCGCCTCCTGAAAAGTAGGTGTTCAGGTCGCTTGGTGGGTTAGGCAATTTTTCCCATCGTTGTAAAATGCCTGACATATTGAGATTGGTGATGGCACAGCCTAATAAAAAGCCGATGATAGTTAAGATGATAATCTTCCAGATTTTCATTTACGATTTTACCCCTTCAACGCCTTGGTCATCAGTCCGCGCAGGAAGTAGCGGCCTAGTTTGGGCTTATTTTCCATTATAGCGTGAGTTAAGTCAAATTCAATCAGTGTAGTTGTGAAGCAATGCTTTTTTCCTCCCCATTTTGTTCAGAGGCGCGGTCCCCGCACCCATCCTAATTGCCATCTTCAATAATCATGGCAAGAAAGGCATCAACAATCTGGGGATCAAAGTGCCTGCCTGCCTGGCCTTTGAGATAATTGAGCGTTTTCTTGACAGGCCAGGCGGTGCGGTAGGGGCGGTCGGATGTCAGCGCGTCGAATACATCTGAGATGGCAAAAATACGCGCAACCAGCGGGATTTGTTCGCCTTTCAGGCCCAGCGGGTAGCCGCTACCATCCCATTTTTCGTGGTGACTGTAGGGAATATCCAGGGCAGGGCGCAGGTAGGAGATTGGCATGAGCATGTCGTAGGCATAGCCGGGATGCTGGCGCATGATGGCAAATTCTTCCTCGGTCAGCGGGCCGGGTTTGTTGAGAATGGTATCGGTGACACCCATTTTGCCAATGTCGTGCAGCAATCCGCCCCGGCGCAGGTGCACAATTTCGTTTTCGCTCAACCCGAGTCGGGTTGCCAGCCGCACTGACAGGGTTGTGACCCGCTGCGTGTGACCTTCGGTTTCCTTGTCACGCAAATCCAACGCCCGCGACCAGCCCTCAATGGTGGCATCATAAGCAAGCGAGAGTTCCATGTTTGAACGTTGTAGATCTTCAAACATCAGGCTGTTATCCACGGCGATGGCTGTCTGGCTTGCCAGCACCTGAAAAAATTCCATCCATTCATCGGTTAAGGTGATCTGGTCACGGTCGAATACTTCGAGCACACCCTTAATCTCGCCTTTTGTCACCAGCGGGACACAGCCATACATTTTGAAGTCTTTCCCGGGCAAAAATCCGATTTCAGGGCCGCCTTTTTCATGTTCTTTCAAATTGGGGATAAATAGCGGGCGATGTTCAAGAATGGCCTGTGCAGCACGACTGTTTTGCACGGAGCATGGGGCTTCAAGTTGTTGCTCAGACGAGAATCCTGCGCCATCGGCAAAGACCAGAGTCATCGCGCTTTGATCAAGCAATAAGACTTGTGCCGCATCCACCTTGAGCTGCGCCAGAATGTGTTCGAGCACAAACTTGAGCGTACTATGAAAATCTGCGCTGGAACTGATGACGACATCAATCTGGTGCAGCACCGAGACTTGCTCCAACCGGCGCTGGGTTTGTTTAAACAAACGGGCATTTTCAATGGCAATCGCAGCCTGTGCGCTGAGCGTGGAAACAAGCCGCTCGTCCGATTCGCTGAAGGCATCTGGTTCGGGGCTTTCGATGCTGATACAGCCAATGGTATAACCATCCACCTTCATCGGGACATACAGCCCCGAAGACATTCCTGCAAAAGTGCGGACGTAGCGTGGGTCTTCTTCCAGGTTGTTGACGCGAATGGTCTGTCCATTTTGTAAAACCCACCCGACTAATCCCTGGCTGACATGCGCAATGGCGGCGCGGGCATGGGCCTCCGTGCGGACATGATCTACGGAATGAACCTGCCCACCGGCGAAAGCGATCAATTCGACGCTGTCGCTGTTTTCTTGGCGCAAACGCACAGCGGCGTGATCCCAGTTTAATCGTTCGGTCAGGACATCGATCACTTTTCCCCCGACCATTTTCGGGTCGAGAGCTTGTCCCAGAATCAGTCCACTTTCGTAGAGCGCTTCCAGTTCTTAACGCGACGATTGATCTCTTCGACAGCCTGTTTCCGCTCGGTAATATCCACCATCGTGCCTTCATAGTAAAGGATCTTGCCATTTTCATCTCGCACTCGGCGCGAATTATTTAAAACGATAACGACACGCCCATCCAGGCGTTCAAGATGCAACTCAACATTTCTCAGCTCATCTGCTTCGGCCTGCCCCTGGCGGACTGTGTCATTATTTTCCGGCAACATATAAAGGTATTTCGAAAAATCGAGCGAGAGTAAATTTTGCTTTGCATCGTAGCCGAGCATTTTGATGAGTGCCGGGTTGGCGGCAAGGACATGGCCGTCTGGCGATGTCCGATAGATTCCTTCGAGCGCATTTTCAAACAGCGAGCGATATTCCGCTTCGGAGATGCGCAAAATTCCTTCGGCTTTTTCACGCTGGATCGCCGCCCCCAAAATATCTGCGGCTGTTTTGAGCGCCTGAATCTCCATCGCAGACCATTCGCGCCTGATTTTGGATTCGTCGAACCCCATAAATCCCCAAAGCTTGCTGCCTGAAAAAATGGGAACAGCGACAACGGACAGAATGCCCTGGGATACGACCAGTTTTCTTCCGCTTTCATCCAATGTGTCAACATAGCCATGTAGTGATTGACCTTGAGAGAGTGTTTTAAGCCAGCGACCGTCCCGCATTTTGTAGAGTGGAATGTCCTGTAAATCGGGATTTTCGAGTTGCGATTTGATGCCGGGTGAAACCCATTCAAAGCGTTGTTTTGCCCAGATGACCCCATATTCTTTTTCATAATTTTCGTAAATATAAACACGGCTCGCCTGCGCTGCTTCTCCCAGTTGTGCCAAAACTTTTTGCAGATGTTCTTCCAGGTTTTCTGCCTGCAAAAAGTTTTCAGCAGCAGAACTGACGGCTTCCAGAATTGCATCATGCCGTTGAAGCGTGTTTTCTGCTTCTTTGCGTGCGGTGATATCACGTCCAACGCCCAAGACCGCATACACTTCGCCAGCGTCGTTTCGTAATGGGACAAGTGATGTGCCCAGCCAGATTTTTTGCATAAAAAACGTACTTAACCACTCCACGTAAGCCGGGTTACCTGTCTTTATCACCTTTTCCAGACTTTTCCACTGACGTTTGCCTGTTTTGTCGGGGAACAAATCACCTTGTAATTTGCCAATCAGTTGCTGGGGCGTTTTACCGAGTTGTTGAGCCGCGTAAGCGTTGACATATTCAATTCGCCCGTTGGAATTCACAATCCAGATCATGTCATTGGCTGCATCTGCGAGCGTTCGATAACGTTGTTCGCTTTCACGCAGTGCTTTTTCGGCATTTTCACGTTCAGTGGCATCGCGTAAAATGGCAGCAAAGAAAGCTTTTCCGCCATTTTCAAACTGCGATATGGTTATTTCAATCGGAAATTCTTGACCGTTCTTGCGCAACCCGATTGTTCTGGTAATGCCAGGCTTATGGCTTGTTTTGTTGGTTTCAGCGAATATCTGTATATATTCCCGATGTGCTTCCCGAAACAATGTTGGGATTAAGCTATCAATCGGCTTGCCGCATACATCTTGCGCCTGGCAAAGAAAAATCTTCTCAGCCGCAGGGTTGAAACGAATAATTTTTTGCTGCTCATCGAGAATGACAATGCCATCCATGGCAAAATCGCAAAATGCAGATAACCATGATTCGTTATCTGCATTATTTGCGTCGTTTTTATTCGGTTTTGAAGACTGATTATTAAACAATTCTACATTTCCCATCAAGGCCTCATCTATAATGCAGAATACATATGCTAAATAACCATAACACTTATTTTTGAAAATAGCACGAGAAAAAAAGAAAATTATCAAATTTGTTACGATAAAACAATAAAAAGAAATATTCTGACTTTTTTGTCATTCGAAGACTAAGTATCTGATAAGTTTTCTTGCGTCCTTCAAATTTTGTGGCGGGCAGACTGGTATAATCGTTCCATCCTATGTTAAACCTAAAACGCTTTTTGATAAGTGCGCTGATTTTTAGTCTGTTGGCAGGCTGTTCCTGGCCATTAGCTGCAACGCGACCTTTGCTGCCCACGCCCATCACTCCTGATGGAACCGGGACGCCCACAACTTTGGAGTCAGACCCACAGGCAAGCAATACTCCTTTGCGAGTTTTGCCGTTACCAGACACGCCTGACCCGAATGCATCCTCCCAACCGACGCCGACCCTGCCCCCAATCAACACTGGTGGCCCAATGATCGGTTACGCTGCCCAAAGCGGGGATACGCTTGCGATTCTGGCGAAACGCTTCGGGGTGAATCTGAGCGAGATCATTTCCGGGGAAAACGTCAATCTGCCCCGCTCTAATGCCTTGCTTCAGCCGGGCATGTTACTGCTCATTCCCAATCACCTGCCCGATGATCTCAGCCCTGGCGAAAAAAGCATCCCAGATAGCGAAGTGGTCTTTGCCCTGTCTGCCTATAACTTCAACATTGCAGATTACATCGCCCAACAGAATGGTTACCTGGCCTCTTATAAACAATATCTCAAGACGTATGGCTGGACAACCGGTGCACAGGGCGTAGAACACACGGCTGTCGATAATTCGCTCAGTCCACGCATGGTGCTGGCGATTATTGAGTATGAAAGCCACTGGGTGCTGGGCAACCCTACGAATATTGCGCAGGACGATTATCCGCTGGGTTATCATCATCCGTTTTACAAGGCACTGTTCAGGCAGTTGATGTGGGCGTCTGCTGAGCTTTCTGAAGGATATTATCGCTGGCGTTCGGGCGACCTGACTGAGTTAACCTTTACAGATGGCAGTAAAATTCGCATGAATCCGCGTTTGAATGCGGGGACGGCCGCCGTTCAATATTTCTTTTCGCTGACCCATGACCGCGCATCGTGGGATCAGGCCGTTGCCCCAACTGGTTTTGCGGCGTTATATACGCAAATGTTTGGTGACCCCTGGGCGCGCGCCAAAATCGTCGAGCCGCTCATCCCTGTTGGGTTGGAGCAGCCAGCCCTGACGCTGCCCTTCGACCCGGGGCAACTCTGGTCGTTTAGCAACGGTCCGCATTCAGCCTGGCAGGTGCCCGATGGCTCGGTGATTTTGACGGGTGGGGCGCTGGCAGCGCTCGATTTTGCTCCGTCGTCCGATGCATCTGGATGTTCTGTTTCCACCAAGTGGGTTGTCGCCCCGGCCAGTGGGGTGGTGGTGCGTGCCAAGTACAACATCATCATGCTTGATCTCGACGGCGATGGTATTGAGCAAACTGGCTGGGATATTCTGTTTTTGCATATTGGCAGCAAGGATAGCGTTCAGCTCGGTGCGCATCTCAAAGCGGGCGATCATATTGGGCATCCATCCTGTGAAGGCGGCGATGCCACCGGAACGCACGTTCACATGGCACGCAAATACAACGGCGAGTGGATTTTGGCCGCTGGTCCTATTCCGTTCGAGATGGATGGCTGGGTTGTTTTTGGCGCAGATGGCATCCATACGGGTACGCTGGTGCGCGGTGGAAAAACGATCATCGCCTGCGCCTGCGGTGCGTTTGAGACGAGAATTACAAGAGATAAGTAACGTCCTATTGGAAAATGAAACAGATTCCCCTTTCCCTTTTTTTGCTATTGAGCATTTTGCTCGCTTCGTGTTCTCCCGCTATCGATCAGGCTACGCCAACTGCGGGGTTACCCCCGAGCCCGGCATTCCCAACCCCGGCAGCGCAGTTTACGCCTCTGCCAACCCGTCCGCCCTATTCCCCTGGCGAGCTGGTGGATTATATCGCCCAGAGTGGCGATAATCTGCCAGCGCTGGCGGCGCACTTCAACACCAAAGAAGAAGATATCCGCGCTGCCAACCCGATCATCCCCAAAGACGCCACCACCATGCCGCCTGGTTTCCCCATGAAAATTCCGATTTATTTTCGGGCCTTGTGGGGTACGCCATACCAGATCATGCCTGATAGCCTGTTTGTCAACGGTCCGCCGCAGATTGGTTTTAACACGACCGATTTTGTCAATAGCCAGCCGGGCTGGCTCAAATCATACACCGAACAGATTTCAGATGGTCCGCATAGCGGCGCATATCTGGTGGATGTTGTTTCACAGGATTTCAGTGTCAGCCCGCGTCTTTTGCTGGCAATTTTGGAATATTATTCCGGCGCGCTTTCCAAGCCCAATGCGCCATCCGACACACGTTACATTCTCAATTACTTTGATCCCTATCATCAGGGCGTCTATTTGCAGCTTGTCTGGGCGGCGAATACGCTGAATAATGGCTATTATTCCTGGCGGCGTGGCACGCTGATTGAGTTTCAGCACCCCGATGGTCGCATTGAGCGTCCGGATCCCTGGCAAAACGCTGCGACGGTGGGCCTGCAATACTTTTTCTCACGTGGGTATTCCGGTCCGCTTTACGACCAGACGGTTGGCGCGGGTGGCCTGGCCCAGACCTACACAGCCCTCTTTGGCGACCCGTGGAAGGATGCCAAACCGCTCATCCCTGGCAGTCTGCGCCAACCGGAGTTGTGGCTGCCCTTTGATCGCGGCAAAACCTGGAACGTCACCGGTGGTCCTCATACTGGCTGGGGCAAAGGGGAGCCATACGCTGCCGTTGATCTAGCCCCTGCTGGTGTTTCTGCCTGCGATACCACCACCGAATGGGTAACGGCAATGGCAGATGGCGTTATCGCGCGCTCACAGTATGGTGAAGCCTTTCTTGATTTGGATGGCGATGGCAACGAGCAGACCGGCTGGGTTATTTTTTACCTGCACCTTGGCAAAGATGGACGTGTGCCTGTTGGCACAAAAATCAAACGTGGCGATCATATTGGTCATCCATCCTGTGAAGGCGGCGAAGCCACCGGTACGCATACCCACATTGCACGCAAATATAATGGCGAGTGGATCATGGCTGACAGTGTCACGCCGCTTGTCATGGAAGGTTGGGTCGCGCACAACGGCGCGGATGTCTATTTGGGGACGTTTACACGTTTTTCGCAGACGGTCATCGCGTCAAGCGTTTCAGAAGGGCATAGTGTGATTAAGTCCGGGCAGTAGCTTGCCAAGAAAATCAAGAACATTAACCACAAGGTCACCAAGTTTTTCTTGGTGACCTTGTTACTTTTTTGTGCTGAGATTTTTGGCAAAAGTAGAAGATGATTAACTTGCAATTGGCTCCCACAGCCCTTGTTTGACCAGTTGCCTCTCGCCATCCCCCATATCTTCATAAATTTCATATTTCAATCTCATCGGAAATGACTTAGACAGCATCGCTTGCGCCGGGCAGTAGTGCAGCGCTGAAAGCTCAATGCTGCGCAGCACAGCCGCCTCGTCTATGCTGTGACCGGTTACCCGGTACAAAATCTCAGCTGATGTGAAAACATACGGGTGTTCAGCACTTTGCGGTGCCAGCACTAGCACATCAAATGCAGTAACGTCCTGACGCTTCTTGCGCACAATTGAAAGTACATCCATTGCCGTGCAGCCCGCCAGCCCAACCGCCAGCAACTCCAGCGGACGAAAGCCGCTGTTCGTGCCGCCCGAACCATCATCAGCATCCAGCGCAACTTCAAATCCGCTGGTGGCGCTGCCGGTAAAGCTCAATGCCTGATTCCAGATCACTTTTGCATCCATGTTTATTCCTTCAAGAGCGGGGTGACATACTTTTCAAGTGCTTCGTTTGTGATTGCGCCGAACCACATCAGCCGCGCAAAACCGGTACGGTCAATCAAATAGGAAGTCGGCAGACTGTTAATCAAAAACGCAGCCGTCATAGCCGATTTCGGGTCGGGCCAAACAGGAAAAGTTAAACCCATTTTATTCGCGTAAGCACTAACGTCTGCAAGGTTCTCGCCATCTTCAACGGCAATCACGACAAAGCCATCCTGTTTGTGGGCCTGATAGTAGGCGTTTAGCACGGGCATTTCTTCCTTGCAGGGGGGGCACCAGGTTGCCCAGGCGTTATACAGGATGAACCGCCCCTTGTAATCGGCAAAAGCGGCGGGGTGGCCGTTTAAATCTGTTAGCATCACATCCGGTGCGGGGAAATGGACAATGATTGGGGCGGTCAGCGACTGGACAGTTTCCTTCCCCATATCTCTGGTCAACAAAAAAAAAGCGGCAATCCCCGCCGCGATCAACCCGATGCCGACCATGATCCAAAGAAAGCGTTTGCGGCTTTTGGTTGTTTCCATTAAAAACTCGCCCCATAAAAGCTCAAGCGGACCTTGGCTTTAGATAATCTTCGATGTTGAGTGTCTCAAACAAACGCCCGCGCACATCGGCGGGCATCTCGGTATCTTGCGCCTCGTTGTGGCACAGGGTGATGGTTTTGTTGGTGGTATCGACGACCACGCGACAATGTTCGCAGCCTGCCAGGTGTTGCTCGATCTTTTGACAGAGCTCCACGCTTAATTCGCCGTCAATGTAGTCGGAAAGCGATTCCCATAATCTTTTACAGCTTACATATTCGTAAGTCATTGGTGTTACTCCTGCGCAATGCGTTCGACAAAATAGGCCGAAAGCTGTTCACGTAAATTCAGGCGCGCCCGCAGCAGGCGGGTTTTGACGGCGGTTTCGGTCAGATTCAGCGCTTCGCTGGTTTCCTTGATCGAAAGCCCTTCCATATCTCTCAGTAGGAAAACAATCCGCAGTTTTTCGGGCAAATGTTGAATGGCGCGGTCAAATTGTTTTTTTGCTTCGCCTGAAAGGAATTCCTGCTCGGGCAAGTGGCCCCAGTCTGCAAACTGAAAGGGGCGGGGCAGGGGTTCGCCTTCTTCGGGATCTTCGTCCAGGGGTAGTTCGGGCTTGCGGCGGCGCAAGAGCATCAGCGCCTCGTTGGCCGCAATCCGATAGAGCCAGGTCGAAAGGCTGGAGCGTCCTTCAAACTCGCTGATATGTTGAAATGCCTTCAAGAAGGTCGTTTGCAGCGCGTCTTCGGCTTCCTGCGGGTCGCCCAGCATTTTCAGCGCCAGGCGATAGATGGGTGTTGAGTAGGTATCCATCAGCCGTGCAAACTCAAGCTTGTCGCCAGCGCGCAAGGCTTCTACTGAAAATGGATTGGGCGTATTGTCGTCAGTCATTAGATGTTTCACCGCCAAAAAGGTTACAAAGCTACCGAAAGTATAGCTTGTTATTCCTTGTGTAGCGTAAGCTTTAATTCTGTAAATACCTAATTTTAATTCATCACCATTCATCGTAAATGTTGCTTTCGGTGTATTGAATGGGTTTCTAACGACAACTTCGATCAACTGGTCAAGCGGAAACCTGAGTGGTTTATAGCCATTTGCAGTAATCTCACCCGTATAGTTTTTATTCCCATTAACGTAAGTTTTGCGCAATCAGCGCCAAAAGCGTAAAAAGCGAGCCAAAAAGTTTTGACGTATTGGCGTATTGCGATCAGGAAAAAAGAGTTGTTTGCCAGCAAAAGCGCTGGCAGGACTGAACCTTAACAACATGCCATCTGAATTTAGGATCACTTTTGCCGAAGTGTTGGCGGCAACCTGGACTTGCTTCTTGATGCCCATTTTTCTGATAGGAAGAGTGTATTCATTTTGGTCAGTATTTTGATCAATCCAGACAGTTGCCCAACGGATAAAGTTGGCGGCAAAGATAGTCAGGGCTTCTTGCAGGAAAATGGCGGGTTCGGAGCGGACTTTGAGCCGGTGGAGATAAAAAACTTGCTTGGTTTCCTTGATACCGGCTTCAATGGTTTGGCGAGCGTTGTATTTGCCAAACCAGGCGGCAAGATTTGTCGTAACGGGTGTATCACCGAAGTGAGCCAGGGTACTGTGCTTTTGGGTTTCGCCGGTATAAAAGCGTTCGAGCGCAACATCCAACGGGTAAGGGAAGTTTTCTGGTTGGAAATCTTTCCAGACAACCATCTCAGCATTCTTGCCAACCTGAACCCACGACATTTTCTCGTCCACTTTGCTTTTCAGCATTTTCGTAATTTTGTGGTTATGCAGTTTGACATAGATCTCATAACCCATTTCAATCAGCAAGGCGATGTTTTCGTAGGTGCCAAACCCGGCATCCAGCCGAAAACAGCCTGTGATCGGGCTCAAATTCTCAAGATTTTCCTGCACAAACCGTTCCAAGCGATCGCGCAACACTTTTTCGGCATCAAAATGGGCTTGCAGCAATACTTGTGTTTTGCCAAGCTTTTCCTGGACTGCTTTCACCGCCTTTTCGCGGCGCACCCTACGACGCTCCAGCATTTCGACGTGTTTTTGCTTGGGTTCCGCGGCTTCACTGGCTGTTTTGACCTGCTCCAGTACAGCTTTGCGATCAAGAATTGCGCTCGCCAGTCTGACTTTTTGTATTTCAAGCCGTTTCTCTGTTGCTTCACGACTTTTAACAAAGGCCTCGATACGCTTTTCCAGCAATTCCGTGCGTCGCAAAGGTCGCTGACCCGTCCGTTTTTCCGCCGCCAAAACAAGGTTCCTTGCCTGACCACTTGAAACGGTATCGCCCGCATGATGCGCTACCGATACCCACAACCGACCGTATGTCGGGCTTTCCAAACTGACTACGCCTGCCTGATATCCCAGGCGAATCTCATCCGACATGTGTCCGAACGCTGCGTTCGGGTAGGTTTTGCTCGTATTGGAGACTGGCAGCCCAGTCAGATCACCATCGTATTGCAGACACTTCATCAACGACAGTTCTTGTGCTAAAAATGGCTGCCCAACTTCTTCCAATGCCGCCACCAGTGCGTGAACTTCATCCCAACTCAGGCTTTTCAGCGTTCGGCTCACTCCCGTATACTCTGCCCAAGCCAGCTGGCCCCAGGCTTTTGCTACCGCTTCATCTTTCTCCAACGGATGCGCTGACAGGCTAATCTCTTGCAATTGTTTCAGCCCTGACAATATTGCCACGAAAAATTCAAGCACTTTTGCCTGTGGCGTATGTTCATAAACCTTTTGCTTGAGTTCTCACCGCTTCAATTGCCGTTATCAGACCAATTTCTTGGGCAAATCGTCCCCACACGATCAGCAGGGCATGTTGGGTTTCTTCTTCTTGAGCCATTTTCGTTCCTGTTTGATGGGTTGGCTCAAGATTATGACATCCTTATTCATTTGGTAATGTTCAACTTTTTTTGCGCTTTTTACGATTTTCGATCTGATTGCGCAACCGTTACGTTAATGATTGGAAAAACCCACAAAAGCGCCCAGCCTTCGGAATCCATTTCCATACCTTTGGGTAGATGATCGATGATGATTACTCCATCAGCATTACTTTGGAGACCAGAGTCAATTAAAATAGGCCCCAAGGGGATAACGGTCAATAGGAGTTTCATCATCGCCGACGTATGTACGTAAAATCGCTCCATAAATCGGTTTGCCTGCCTCATTTTCAATATGGAGAAGATACTCAGCGGGGGGTAGAAAATCATCTCCATAAGCTGCTGTGGTTACATAAGATGCGCTTATCAGTGTTCCAAGTAAGATCAAACCAATCATAATAATCGCCAGGACAATACAACCGCGAGAATATAGAAGAGCAGTTACGCTAAATAGATTTTTGTTTTTACTAGGTTTGTATATTTGATTTATAGACGCCCACTATCAGCTTTACTCAACCCAGTCAAAGGTGCGGGTGACGGCTTTCTTCCAGCCGCGATAACGCTTTTCGCGCTCGGTGGCCTCCATCAGCGGCGTCCATTCCCGATCTTTCCCCCAGTTGGCACGTAGTTCTGCGATCTCGCGCCAAAAGCCGACGGCCAGCCCTGCAGCATAGGCCGCGCCAAGCGCCGTCGTCTCTGCCACCTGCGGACGGATAACTGGGACGCCGATCATATCAGCCTGGAACTGCATCAACAATTCATTGAAGACCATGCCGCCGTCTACCTTGAGCGCGGTCAGGGGCACGCCCGAATCGCTGTTCATGGCGTCGAGCACTTCGCGAGTTTGATAGGCGGTCGCCTCCAATGCGGCGCGGGCGATATGGTTTTTGGTGATAAAGCGCGTCAGCCCCACAATTGCGCCACGCGCATCGCTTTTCCAGTAAGGCGCAAACAGGCCAGAAAAAGCTGGGACAAAATAAATGCCGCCGCTGTCGGGCACGGCGCGGGCATCTTCTTCGATCTGGCTGGAAACGTCAAAGAATTTCAGGTTGTCGCGCAGCCATTGTACCAGCGCGCCGGTGATGGCAACCGAGCCTTCAAGGCAATAGACGGCGAGCTGGTTGCCGATTTTGTATCCGAGTGTGGTCAGCAGGCCGTTTTTGGATTGGATTGGTTTTGTGCCGGTATTGAGCAGCATAAAGCAGCCCGTGCCGTAGGTGTTTTTGGCCTCGCCCGGACTGAAACAGGTTTGACCGAAGAGTGCTGCCTGCTGATCGCCGAGATCACCCGCGACAGGGACTCCGGCCAGCAACCCGGTGGCACTTCCATAGATTTCGGATGAAGCACAGACCCGTGGCAGCATTGCTTTGGGGATGTCCATGATCTGGAGTATTTTCTCGTCCCAATCAAGCGTCTCCAGATTTATCAGCATCGTGCGGGATGCGTTGGAGACATCTGTCATGTGGATGCCGCCGTTGATGCCGCCAGTCATGTTCCAGATGATCCAGCTATCGATGGTGCCGAAGAGCACCTCGCCGCGCTCGGCTTTGGCACGCAGGCTGGGCAGGTTGTCCAACATCCATTTGATTTTGGGGCCAGAGAAATAGGTCGCCAGGGGCAGGCCGGTTTTTGCGCGAAAACGATCTTGCCCGCCATGTGTTGCCAGCTCATTGCAAATCTCATCGCTGCGGGTATCTTGCCAGACGATGGCATTGTATACGGGGATTCCGGTAGCTTTGTCCCAGAGCACGACGGTTTCGCGCTGGTTGGTGATGCCGATGGCAGCAATTGCTTTGGGAGAGATACCGCTTTTCTGCAGCCCGCCTGCGATGACTTCTTGCACGCGCTGCCATATTTCGAGCGCATCATGTTCCACCCAACCTGGTTTCGGGTAAATTTGTTCGTGTTCTTTTTGATCGAGTGCCACCACTTTCCCAGCCTGGTCAAAAATCATAAAGCGGGTGCTAGTCGTACCCTGATCCACTGCGGCTACATAGTTTTCCATTATGCGTCTCCCGGCAGGTTAAATACAAACGTCGGCCTGAGGGGGGCAGGTCGACGTTTGTAAATTTATTATAGGGTAGGAAAGAAAAAAATGCAAGCCGTTTGCGATTTCTTAAGGAAATTCTTATATTGAGAATTTCCATCTAATTTGCGAGCGTGAGGTTTAGGCGGTATGCAATTGGATCGAGATGTTTGTGTATGCAGGCATTCAAATCCTGATTCGGGTTGGTGAATAAGTCTGTCCAGGTGCTGCCGAGCGCAACACGCAATTTGTCTTCTATGGCCCCCCACAAGCGCATGCTTGGGAAGCTTCTGCCTTGTTGCATTGATTGCAAATATGCGCGATGAAAAATATCATTTTCCATGAGTGGCATATGCATAGCCTCACGCCTGGTGGGAACTTGATGATCGTAAATGCCCGTTGGGATATGTACAGGCTGTGTAGCAAGGAATTTTACCAATTTGAAAGATTCCTGTGGATGTACAGTATATTTCCAGATGACAAGGCTTGAACCGCCTGCAAAGGCGGTGCCAGGAACGGAAATTACCCTGGGGATACCGCCGAACCAATCGGGATGTCGGTGCATGGATGTTCCCAGCCAAGGGCCAGCAAAATGGATGGCTGATTTTGCCATATTGAATAAGATACCGGTTTCAACATTATCAAACAATTCGGGGGAGATGTAGGGTCTCAGGTTAAAGTAATTGCGCAAGCCTTGCAGGGCTGCGGGTTGGGTAAATGCGACCTCTCGACCATCCGGGCTGATGAAAGTACCGCCAGCGTTCCATATCCAGTGAGCGGCCTCATGCAGAATAATTGAATCGCTTTTGACGTTGATTGCGAGTGGATATTCAACCCCTCCCCGGCGCAGTTTTTCAAGTGTTTCTGCTAATGCTTCATCGCTTGCAAAGGCTGTTTCTATGTTGTTAATGCCCACCTTTTCGAGCAGGTGCTCCCAATAGTATAAAAGCATCGCATCGCCCAGCCAGGGCACAGCCCAAAGCGTGGATGGGTCATTTTGCAGAAAACCAGTATTCCAAATGGATGAGAAAAAAGCTTCGCCCCCTCCTAAAGCGCTAATTTCTTGCTGCGAGAATGGTCGCAGTGCCTGCATTGCTGCCAGACTGCCAATCCATGTTGTTCCAATGCTTGAGACATCCGGCCCATGTCCATAGATCCCAAATTTGACAATTTCAGGCCAGCCTGCGCTCCACGTAACTTCGTTTAAATTAACTTTGATGCCATGTTCCTTCTTAAAGGCATCCAGCAATGGGAGTAAGTGACTGGCACCACCGGGGCTTCCAACCATAACGGAAAATTCGATTTCTGCCATATTTGTTTTTCTCGCTGAAGGTTTTCTAAGGGGGGCAATGTCTTGGGCAGGATTGGTTGATGTTTCCTAATTATAAACGCCGCACCCACAACTGGATACGGCGTTGTTTGCTGTTTTAATTTCCCAGGGTTGTGTTTAGCCGTTGTGCAAGTGGATCAAAGTGTCGGTGTAGACATTCGTCCAGGTCTTGATTAGGGTCAGCGAATAATTCCGTCCAGATGTTGCTGATTTCATTAATGAGTTTATCTTCCATGGATCCCCACAGACGAATGGTGGGGAAGCTGCGACTTCTTTGGATGGCTTGCAGATAGGTGTGATGGAAGATATCTGTTTCAGCCGATGGCATATCAAGCGCGTTGCGTCGTGCAGGGAGGCCTTGATCGTGTGGGCTGATCGGAATACGGGTTGGTTGCGATGAAAGAAAACGTACCAGCTCAAAGCATTCCAGCGGGTGCAGGGTGTATTGCCAGATGACAAGGCTGGAGCCCCCTGCAAATGTGATGCCAGGAACAGGCGCAATTCCCAGCAACTCATTCCATCCTGGGTTATTATGGCGTCTCACATTGCCCAGATAAGGCCCGCCAAAATGGACAGCAGCCTTGTCTACACCCGCACCAATACTCCTGTCAAACAAATCTCCGCGTGGGGCTGCGCCCAACGATTCTGGAGAAATGAAGCGTTTTAATCCAAAATAATTCTTAAAGCCTTGAATTGCATTGGGCTGGTTGAATACAACCTGGGTATTGTCTGGGCTGATGAAATCGCCACCAGCGCTCCACACCCAATGGGCTGCTTCGTGGATAATCACCGGTTCTTTGATGGTAGTAATTGCCAGAGGATAGGCGTAACCCTCTGCCTGTAATTTTTCGAGTGTTTCTACCAGGTTTTTCTCGGTTGCAAATGTGTTTTGGTCGTCAACAATGCCGGCTTTTTGCAGGGCATCTTTCCAATAATAAATAACAGTGACATCTGCCAGCCAGGGGATGGCCCATGGGGTTGGGTCATTGGGCAATAAACCTGCGCGCCATGTGGATTTGAAGAAAGCGTCTGCGCTTCCCAGTGCGCGAACATCGGATGGGCTATAGGGGCGTAGAGAACGCATGGAAGCCAGGCTGCCTACCCAGGTCGTTCCAATGCTCGATACATCCGGCCCTTGTCCGTAGATGCCAAACTTCGCAACTTCTGCACGGCCTTTATCCCATTGGATGCCGGTGAGGTTGACCTGAATGTTGTATTGTTTTTTAAAAGCTTCCAGCAGCGGTAATAAGGGGGCAGAACGGCCCGGCTCACCTTCCATTACTGAGAATTCAATTTCAATCATCGGTTAACCTTTCTATCGTGTTGCATAGGAGTATATCAATATTAGATCAGCACGCAAAGCAAATCTTTCAAAACGTAAACAGGTATTAATTCCCTAAAACTTCATTTAGCCGCTTGGCGAGTGGATCAAAATGTCTGTGCAGGCATTCATCCAGGTCTTGATTAGGGTTTGCGAATAACTCTGCCCAGATGTTAGAAATTTCGTTGATTAGCTTGTCTTCAATGGAGCCCCAGATGCGAATGGTTGGAAAGGCTCTGCCCGTTTGCAATGCTTGCAAGTAGGCATGATGAAAAGGGTCGCTTTCAAACGTAGGCATCTTAATCGCTTCCCGGTGGGTGGGAATTTCATTGGAGTGTGGGCTTGCTGGAATACAGGCTGGCTGGGATGAGAGAAATCGGATCAGTTCAAACGCTTCTGCGCTATGGTCTGAGTGTTGCCAGATGACAAAACTGGAGCCACCCGCAAAAGCTACGCCCGGCATTTGGGCAATGCCAAGGTTTTCGGCGTCTAATCTGTGCTGTTTGTAACGCCCTACGTTGCCCAGACAGGGGCCAGCCAGATAAACCAGCGCAGTTTTTTCCATAAAGGCATCACCGATAAATGGATCATCTTGTGACTTTGGAGAAATAAAGGGCAATAAACTGAAATATTTTTTGAATCCATCCATCGCAGCTGGCTGGTTGAAAATAATCTGCTTGTTGTCTGGGCTAATGAAATCGCCACCCGCGCTCCACACCCAATGGGCTGCTTCTTGCAAAATGACCGTCTTTTTGGATGTATGGATGGCAAGCGGATATTCGCAACCGTTTCTTTTTAACTTATCCAGCATCTCAACCAGTGCGGAATTTTTTGAAAATGCAGCAGGAAAATCGTGAACCCCTATCTTTTCAAGTGAATCTTTCCAGTAATAAACAACCATGGCATCGCCAATCCACGGGATGGCCCAGGGTGTAGAATCATTTGCGAGCAAGCCAGCTTGCCAGCTTGAGTCGAAGAAGGCATCGGCCCCGCCCAGCACGCGCACTTCTTGCGGCGTAAATGGACGTAAGACTTTCATGGCTGCCAGGCCGCCGATCCATGATGTGCCAATGCTGGAAACATCAGGCCCGTTTCCGTAAATGCCAAAATTGGCAATTTTTTCCCAACCGTCGTTCCAGTTGATGCCGGTTAAATCGACATGGATGTTGTATTGCTTTTCAAAAGCATCTAAAAGCGGTAGAAGCTGATTTGCATCACCATCCACATCTTCCATAACGGAAAATTCGATTTTCTTCATATCTGAGCCTTTCCTTCTGTCAGACACTATTTCGCAAACAATCTATTTAAGTAATTTCCAAGATGTCAATTGTGTAGATTTCTTATGTGATCATGTGGTAAAAAAATTATACTGCCTGCTTTCAAGTCGGTCAATCTGAAATGAGCGTTTTTAGGCTTGATTGCAGAATTGTTACGGCTTTACCATACTCTTCGAGCGAGATGTGTTCGTTGGGGGTGTGGTCGAGTGTGGAATTGCCGGGGCCATATACCACTGCCGGACATTGCCAGATCGGTCCGACGACGTTCAGGTCGGCGGTGCCGGTTTTGTAGACGAAGCTGGGAGTACCACCTGTCGCCCGGATTCCCGTCAAAAGGGCGCGCACCAGCGGAGAGTTCTTCTCGCACTGGAAGGCAGGCAACGAAAAGCCGAT
This sequence comes from uncultured Chloroflexia bacterium, assembly GCA_963757465.1. Lineage (GTDB taxonomy): Bacteria > Chloroflexota > Anaerolineae > Anaerolineales > Villigracilaceae > UBA5195. The sequence goes on from CAVWRY010000001.1 coordinate 240,134, forward strand.
TCTTTCCACCTGCGCGTCAGCGGCGAATGCTTCGGCCTGCGTGTACCAAGCTGACGGCGGCAGGTCTACGGGGAGACGTGCTCCAATGCGCAGACGTGCCCACTCGTCAAAGCCGTCGCCGCCCGATTCCATGCCACGCAATGTCAGCAACAGTTGATCGAAGACTTTTTGCCGCCCCGTGTTGAAAGTTTCGGCCCAGCCCTGCATCTTTTGCCAGACTGCCACCGCCGCTTCGCAGGCGCTTTCCTGTCGTCCCGCTGTATGCGCCAGCGCCCGGTGGACGGTGAGATTCAGCCACGCGCTGCCTTTATAGCCAAGCGAAACCCGATCCCAGCGGTTGGGTTCGCCAATAATCGCAAACTGTGGGCGATATGCCGATGTGACATATTGCGCCCCTTCTGAATTGCGCTCTTCTTCCACTGCGCCAATCACGACAAACTGCCAGCCATCTACCGGCCCAACCTGCGCGACGGCATCGGTAAAGCAGGCCAGCGGCCCCTTGGCGTCCACCGAGCCGCGCCCGTAGAGTAGGTCTCCTTCGACGCGGACGGAGATTTGCCCTGGGACTGTGTCGATGTGTCCAAGCAGCACAATCTGCCTGGGGCCGTTCCCCATCACGCCGACAGCGTTTCCTGCTTCGTCGCGGAAGGATTGGCTGAAACCGAGCGCCGCCATGCGCGCCACCAGCCAATCCACCGCCGCTCGCTCCTGCCCGGATGGGCTGTATTGTTGTACAAGACCGGTAAGGGTCAAAAAATCTGTTTTATCCATCCGTTCCCGCCCGTTTATCCGTTCCCAAATCGCTTGTCAAAACTTCAGTCAGCGCTTCCACCAGATGGTCGATTTGTTCATAGGTGATGACCAGCGGCGGCAGCAAACGGATGACGGTCAGCCCGGCATTGAGCGCGATAATTTTGCGCTCCTGCAATGCACGGATATACGGCCCGACTTTTTGTTTGAGTTCAATCCCAATCATCAGGCCCCTGCCGCGCACTTCACGGATGAGTGGCGAGTTGATCTCCTGGATTTTTTCCTTGAGATATTCACCTTTTTTGGCAGACTGACCCGCCAAATCTTCCTCTTCGATGACGGCCAGTGCTGCAAGGGCGGTGGCGCACGCCAGCGGATTGCCACCAAAGGTTGATCCATGTGCGCCTGGGACGAGGTTCTTCACGCCCGCGCCAATCAGCACCGCGCCCATCGGCAGGCCGCCAGCAATGGCCTTGGCGCAGCATAAAATATCGGGGGTGACGCCGCTCTCTAAAATGGCAAATAGCTTGCCAGTGCGCCCAAAGCCGCTCTGGATTTCGTCAATAATCAGCAGCGCCCCACGCTCATCGCAGATGCGCCGGGCAGCTTGTAGATAAGCATCATTCGCCGGGTAAACTCCGCCTTCCCCTTGGATTGGTTCCAGAATAACGGCAGATGTTTGGTCATTGACCGTTGCTTCGAGCGCGGCGATGTCATTGAACGGTACATGGCTGAAGCCGGGGACAAGCGGCTCAAACGATTCGCGATATTTTTTGTTGTGCGTGGCTGAAAGCGCGCCAAAGGTACGTCCGTGAAAGCCGCGCATGGCGGCAACTACATTCGTCCGTCCGGTCGTGATGCGCGCAAACTTGATGGAAGCTTCAACGGCTTCTGCGCCCGAATTGCAAAAGAAGACACGGTCAAGACCCGGCACAAGTGATGCCATTTTCTGCATCAACAGGGCACGCTGTTCATTGTAGAAGCTTTCGAAGAGCGTCACCAGCGTGCCCGCCTGTGCCGCCATGGCAGCGGCTACTTTGGGGTGGGCGTGGCCCAGGTTGGCGACACCGTGCCCGGCGGCGCAATCGAGGTATTCCACGCCGTCTATATCGAAGAGCGAAGCGCCCAGTCCGCGCGCAAAGACGATGGGCTGTTTGTTGTACAAGCCAGTTGTATGCTTGTTTTCGATTTCGATGATTTCGCTGGCGGTGAGTTTGGGCATTGGTTTCTCCGGGTATTCTTATATTAACTAACGTTATCGATATTGCCAATCTTAACTTTGTTGCCATCTAGCGTTGCTGCAAAATGAAACAGAAGTTCTGAAGAACAATCCAACATTTGTCTAGGTCTGAGATCTTTTTTATCAAAATCAGCGCTGTCAGGAAAATAAATTAGTTCTCCTTCAGCCGCACCATTGACATGAGCAAAGAAGTTTAGGCTTAATTCCATATTGTTTTCGTTGAATTCCCACACAATGAAACTTTCCAAATGAACATCACTTACATTCACAATTGAAATATTACTATCCAGACGATAATAATTGCTGTACTGACTTTTGTTAAATCTTAAATTTGTCTCTAAGCAATCTTCCCTGCCACCCTAGAACAAAATAGCCAGTAATCTTCCTTTTTACCTGCCGAAAATCGATTCGAGCTGCTAACCATTCATTCGTTATATGAGAAATGGATTTTGAATAGTTCTTTAAGAAGATTTCTAAAGAAGGATAATACAACAGGTTTATCCCTTGCGCGTCTTTTTCGAGTTCTGCCCTCAACATGGTTTTATCTTGCCCTGCAAAGTCACGAGTGTTCATACTAATAAAAGCCACAGGCTCGTTACTGCTTTTTGTTTTGCAATATTCCAGAATTTGAAACCAAATAAGGGCATCTCTCATCCCTTCTCCATTTTCTTTGCAAGGGGGAAGTCTATAAGCTGCTCTTGTAACAGCTTGTTCCAAGATTGATTGCCTTAGCGGTATTACCTGCCCATAGACCTGTTTAAACTCTTTTTCATAGATGTCATCCCATGCTCCAAGGGTAGTGCTCTTAATGGTATCAAGGTCTAATGGAGGAATTTGCTTGATTTGAAAACGTTCTGCATGCTTATGAGCCGTTTGGATTTCTAGAATTATCTCGGTTACTTTTCTAGTAAAAAATGCTTTAACTTCAATATCGACCACAGTCGGAATTAATATTGAAGAATTTGTTTTCTCAATATAATTCATTAAGAACCGAAAATTTTGAGAAGCTTGCCAAATATCGGCAACAATGACGTTTGTATCGAGAATAACATCCATAATATTTACTTTTCCGAGAAATCTCTATTGAATTACTGTTCCATTGCCACTCAGCGCATTCGAAATGGGATTTTCGATGCGCCCATCTGCAATAATGACGCGGGACACGCCACCCTTGAGCGCTTCTTCGGCACCCAGCACTTTTTTCTTCATGCGGCCCTGTGCCGCTTCGAGCGCGGCGGGCAGTTTGCTCTGCGGCAGTTGCCGGATGAGGCTGCTTTCGTCGGGGAAGTTCATCATCAGCCCCGGCACGGCGGTTAGCAGCAGCAGGGAACTGGCTTTCAGCGCCCCGGCCACCATCGCCGCAGCGCGGTCGGCGTCTACGTTGAGCGATTCGCCTTTGGCGCTGACCGCCATCGGAGCGACAACGGGCACATATCCGCCAGAAAGTAACAGGTTCAGCAAATCCACATTGACGGTTTCAATCTTGCCGGTGTAATCGTCGCGGATAATGATGCGCTTGCCATTTTCTATGCTCTGGATCGAGTTTTTGCGGGTGGCTGAGAGCAAACGTCCGTCTGCGCCGCTCAGGCCGAGTGCGTTAACGCCAAGCATTTGCAACTGTTCGACCAGCAGGCTGTTGACCTTGCCGTTGACCGCCATTGCAAAAATTTCAAGCGTGCCCCGGTCGGTGTAGCGCGATGTATAGCCCGAAGGCGACGTAATAAAGCGCGGCGGACGCCCCAGCGCTTCGCCCAGCTGGTTTGCTTCAGACGAGCCGCCATGCACCAGCACCAATTTTTGTCCCTGCGCAACCAGTTCAGCTACATCCTTGCAGATGGCTGAAAAGTCCACGCCTTCAGTGCCGCCGAGCTTGACGACGATGATGGATTCTTGTTGTGTCATGTCTCATTCATTCCTTGTTGCCATGGAAAAGTGGTAGATTAGTAAATTGGGAATTAGTATGATCTTGCCCAATTTACCACTTTACCAACTTTCCGATTCCAGTTCTTAAATCGGGTGCAACCCTGGAAAACTCATCCCCGTCATTTCGTCGAGGCCGAGCATCAGGTTCATGCACTGTACCGCCGAGCCGGATGCGCCCTTCATCAGATTGTCAATCGCGCACATCGAGACGATATGCCCGGTGCTTTCATCCAGGTCAAAACCCAGGTCGGCATAGTTGGAACCGGCCAGAATTTTGGGTTCGGGCACGCGGTAAATGCCGCGCTGTTCTTTGACCACGCGCACAAACGGATTTTCCGTCGCTACGGCGCGGTAGGCCTTCCACAGGTCTTTGGTGGCGACACCGGGTTTGACAGTGGCATGGGCGGTCGCCAGCACACCGCGCACCAGATCAACCGAAGTCATCGTCAGCGAGACGTTTTTGACGCCCAATTCTTGCATCACTTCGGCGGTGTGGCGATGCCCAAAGGGAGAAAAGGTGCGGATGACGTTGCTGCGTTCCGGGTGGTGTGAACCGGGATTGCCTTCCGCGCCGCCCTCCGACGAACCCACTTTCAGCTCGATGATGATTGGGCTGTTCAGGTCAATCAAATCTGCTTTGACGAGCGGGAGCAGGGCCAGGTTGCTGGCGGTGGCGTTGCATCCAACGCCGCTGACGTACTTGGCGGTTGCCAGATCGGCGCGGTGTAGTTCGGGCAGGCCATAGGTGAATTTGGAGAGCCATTCTGGCGCAGCATGCTCTTCGCCATACCATTTCTTGTAAAAGGTCGCGTCGCGCAGGCGGAAATCAGCCGAAAGGTCTACAATGTGTGGGGCGAGCGCAGCATACTTATCAATGTTGTGCTGGGCCTGTCCATGTGGCAGCGCCAGAAAGAGCACATCCACAGGTTCAATTGCAGAGGGGTCGATAAATTTGAGCTGGGTGCGTTTGCGCAGGTTGGGATGTGTCTGGTAGACATATTCGCCCAGGTGTGAGCGGGATGTGACCTGGGCCACTTCGGTGTTTGGGTGGTCGAGCAGAATGCGCAGCAGTTCTCCGCCGCCGTAGCCTGAACCGCCGATGATAGAAACGCTGGTCATGCTGTCTCCTCCTGCCTTGCTTTGGCGGCTTTGATGGTGTAATTGACGATTTCATCCGCGATGTCCACGCCGCTGACGGGCTGGGCAGTATGGAATTCCATGGTGTGGTTGACTTCGTTGACCAGCATGCCACGCTCAGGGTCTTCGATTAAATCCACAGCCAGCACGCCGCCGCCCATCGCTGCGGCTGCCCCAAGGCATAGCGCTTCAATTTCAGGGGTGATCTTGCACAGTTCGCCTTCACCACCACGGGCGGTATTGGTGATCCAGTGTTCCGACTTGCGATAAATCGCTGTCAAAACCCGGTCGCCCACCATAATGGCACGGATGTCGCGGCCCGGTTTCTTGATAAATTCCTGAATATAAAAGACCGAGTGCTGCACCGAGCCAAGAATCGACTTGTGTTCGAGCACGGCTTCGGCGGCGTCGCGGTCGTTGACTTTTGCCAACAGACGCCCCCACGAGCCGACCGCAGGTTTGAGCACCACCGGGTAGCCAAATTGCTCAATCGCAGCCAGCGCGGATTCAGGAGTAAAGGCCACCATGTTGCGCGGTTGGGGCAATCCCTTTTGCGCCAACAGGGCGCTGGTGGTGATTTTGTCGCCGCAGGCTTCGGCAACCGCAGCGGTATTGACCGTTGGCACGCCAAAAGCATTCAGAATACGCAGGGCATACAGGCCACTGGTATAGCTGATGCTGCGTTCGAGCACGGCGTCAAATTCTAGCCAGGGGCCGGGATTTTCCAGATCAAAGGAAATGGCGCGGTCATCGAGGCGTTCATAGTCAATGCCGCGCTTTTCCAACGCGCTAAAAATCCATTTTTCTTCCACGCGCACGCGTGAGTACAACACACCAATTCGTAAACGTTTTTGCATGTTTTATTTCCCGTAGGGGCAACATATTACGTTGCCCCTACCATTATTCGCCCCAGTCTTCCTGTTCCATTGGGGCCAGGTCAACCACAGCCGGGTTGATCGATTTCACTTCCAGGTCCACGCCACAATCGGGGCAGACGATGATTTCACCAGCAACGGTGCTGGCGTCGAGGGTGATTTCAGCAGAGCATTCGGGGCAAGATACGGTATTCATGTTGGTTTCTCCTTTATTTGCGGTTGGGGTTTGGTTGGTCGGAATTGGGGCGGGGGAACCCCGCCCCTACGATTAGATAGAATTGGGTAGGGGCAGGGTCTTCCCGCCCAACGCGGCCTTGGCCTGCTCAATTTGTTTTTGGACAGCGACGGGTGCGGTGCCGCCGATAGCGTTGCGGTTTTCGACGGATTTCTGCGGATCGAAGACAGCATACACGTCGGATTCAATCTTCCCGAGTGCCTGCCACTCGTTTAACGGAAGTTGGTCGAGGCTGATGCCTTTTTCTGCTGCGACGCGTACTGCTTTGCCAGCAATGGAATGCGCCTCGCGGAAAGGGATTCCCTTGACGACGAGATAATCTGCCAGGTCGGTGGCGAGCATGGCTGCATCGATTGCCGCCCGCATTCGTTCTGGGCGCGGGCTGATGGTTTCCACCGCGCCGGAGAGCACAGGCAACAGCGCCAGCAGGGTGTCAAATGCGCTGAAGACCGGCATTTTATCTTCCTGCAAATCCTTGTCGTAGGTGGATGGCAGGCCTTTCAGGGTTGCCAGCAAACCTGTCAGCAAGCCGAGTAATGTACCAGCTTTGCCGCGTGTCAGTTCGAACATATCCGGATTTTTCTTTTGCGGCATCAAGCTGGAGCCGGTCGAGAAGGCGTCTGAAAGATCGAAGAAACCAAACTCGCTGCTGGTAAAGAGTATCATACTCTCGGCCAGTTTGCTCAGGTGAATGCCCGTCATTGTGGCGACAAAGAGAAACTCGGCGGCAAAATCGCGGTCAGAGACGGCATCAAGACTATTGCGTGATGGCGCATCAAAACCAAGTTCGGTCGCCAGCGCAGCACGGTCTACGGGGAAAGCTGTCCCGGCCAGCGCGCCGGAGCCGAGTGGCAGAATCGCCACGCGCTTGCGCAGGTCTGCCAAACGTTCACGGTCACGCTGCAGCGGCCAGAAGTGAGAAAGCCACCAGTGCGAGAGCAAAATAGGCTGTGCGCGTTGTAAATGTGTGTACCCTGGCATTAACACATCTTTGTCGCTTTCGGCGCGGGCGATGAAGGTGGCTTGCAAACCTGCAATGGCGGTATCGAGCGTGGGCAGGGCGGCGAGCATCCACAGGCGGAAGTCGGTGGCAACCTGATCGTTACGGCTGCGCCCAGTGTGCAGTTTTCCTGCCAGTGGGCCGATCAACTCTCCGAGACGGCGCTCGGTGGCGGTGTGGATGTCCTCGTCTGCTTCGACAAAGGCGAAGACACCGCTCTCAAATTCCGCGCCGACGGCTTGCAGCCCGGTGATGATGCTTTTGGCTTCATCGTCCGTCAGAATGCCAGTCTTTGCCAGCGCAGCGGCCCAGGCAATGGAGCCTTGCACGTCCTGTTTTGCCAGGCGTTTATCGAACGGCAAAGATGCATTGAGCACCCAGGCCGCCGGGTCGAGTTTGCCGCTAAAACGTCCGCCCCATAATGTCATGTATTACCTCGTTCTCTGATGAATAGTAGATTAGTAAATTGGGAATGGGTAGATTGGTTTTACCAACTTACCAGTTCCCAGCATACCGATTACCTAATCTCGCTTAAATCTCGAATAATCTGGTTCTGGCATTTCGAGTCCCGAAACGGGCAGGCCGTTCATGGCGCGGACTTTCATCGAAAGGCCATACAGGCGGATAAAGCCTTCGGCGTCGCTCTGGTCGTAGACATCTTCCTGACCAAAGGTGGCGAAGTCTTCGCGGTATAGGCTGAAGGGGCTGGTGCGCCCGGCGGAGATGACATTGCCTTTATAAAGCTTAAGTCGCACCTTGCCGGTGACGGGGCCTTGCGTGTTGTTGACAAAGGCGTCCAGTGCTTCGCGCAGAGGGGTGAACCACTGTCCGTTGTAGACCAGTTCGGCGTACTTGAGGGCAGCCATGTTCTTGAAGTTCATGGTGTCACGGTCGAGCACCAGTGATTCGAGTTCCTGGTGGGCAGCCATCAGGATGGTGCCGCCGGGGGTTTCGTAGACGCCATGCGATTTCATGCCGACCAGCCGATTTTCGACCAAGTCCACGCGACCGATGCCGTGTGTGCCGCCGATGGTGTTCAGGTAGGTAATTAATGCGGCAGGGGACATTTTTTCGCCGTTGACTGCGACAGGTGTACCCGATTCAAAATCAATCTGGACGTAGCCTGCTTCGTCTGGGGCGTTTTCAGGTGCGGCACTGATCTGGAACATCGGTTCTTCGGGTTCGTTCCAGGGGTCTTCGAGCAGGCCACCTTCGTGCGAGATGTGCCAGAGGTTGGCGTCGCGGCTGTAGATCGATTTCTTGGTGGCGGTGACGGGGATGTTGCGCTCGTTCGCGTATGCGATGGCATCTTCACGGGAGCGGATGTCCCACTCGCGCCAGGGGGCAATCGTTTTCAGCCGCGGATCAAGCGCCATGGTGGTCAGTTCAAAGCGCACCTGATCGTTGCCTTTGCCGGTTGCGCCATGCGCAACGGCCTGTGCGCCAACTTCGTGCGCCACATCCACCATGTGCTTGGCAATCAGCGGACGGGCAACCGAGGTGCCGAGCAGATATTTGCGCTCGTAAACAGCTCCGGCGCGCATCATCGGGAAGAGATAGCTAGCGGCAAATTCTTCGCGCAGGTCGCGGATAATCATCTGGCTGGCACCGCTGGCCTTGGCCTTGGCTTCGAGGCCGCTCAAGTCTTCACCCTGGCCGACGTCTGCGCAGAAACAGATGACTTCGCAGCCGTAATTCTCTTTCAGCCACGGCACAATCACGGATGTGTCCAGCCCGCCGGAGTAGGCAAGCACCACTTTGTTGACGGATAATCTTTTCTTTTCTTTCATAATAATACAATCTCCTGATAATCATCATAATAAAATAGCCCTCCGAGAAGGAGGGCTATTTGGTTGACTGTTTGTTATGCTCACCTGCCCAATTCTACAGGCCGGGTCAGGACGTTACTCTATCAGTCCGTCATCCAAGTCAAAAGCTCCCATCCTTCTTTAAGAAGCGGGGTCCATACGACGGGGACGACGGAAAAACTCAAACAGTAGAAACATAGGCCGAAATTATACCAACGCGCCTCCATATGTCAATGGAGAAAGCGCAATTCCTTTGGGCGGAGTATACTTGCCCAATCTGATTTTATGAAAGGTGCTTCGTGGAATGGAACTTCAAAACACACGCCGTAAAGCTGTCATCCTGCTGGTGCTGACTGCCACCTTGTGGAGCAGCAGCGGCCTGTTGATTAAACTGGTCAGTTGGGGGCCATTCACCATTTTGGGAATACGCAGTTTCCTTGCCGGATTGCTTTTTCTGGTGTATCTGCGGCGCATCGATTTGCGTTTTTCACGTTATCACGTCTTTGGTGCGCTATGTTATGTGGTGACCAATCTTTGTTTTATTGCAGCGACCAAACTGACCAGCGCTGCGAATGCCATTTTTTTGCAATATGCCTGTCCAGTCTATGTTGTTTTGTTTGGCTACTGGCTGCTGAAAGAAAAGCCGCGCCGCGCCGATTGGGTCGCCCTGGCTGTGATTTTGATCGGGCTGGCGTTCTTCTTCGGCGACAAATTGAACTTTAACGGTTTTTATGGCAACATTCTCGCCATTGTGAGCGGCGTCGCTTTTGCCGGGACAATGGTCTTCATGCGCATGCAGCGCGATGGTCAACCAGCGCGTACGCTGCTGCTGGGTAATTTCCTGAGCGCCATCGTTGGATTGCCTTTTCTGTTCTTTGAAAAATCGTACCCGGCAACAGATTTTGTGATTTTGCTCTATCTTGGAATTTTTCAGATCGGTCTGTCGTTTTTACTGTATTCACTTGCTATTCAGCATATCCATGCGCTGGAAGCGAATCTGATCCTGACCCTTGAGCCGATTCTGAATTCGATCTGGGTTTTTCTGGCGTTGGGAGAAAAGCCCGGCCCTTTGGCGTTGGTCGGCAGCCTGCTGGTGGTCGGGGCGGTGATGTTTCGAGCGGTGGTCAGCGCTCGCGGGTTGACGGTTGTTGGAGAATTCTGTCAGCCTGTAGCAATTTTTGTTTCCTGAGCCCATTTCAACTGGAGGTAAATCTAATGTTCAAAACAAAAATCGTCCTTTTGGGCATGTTGCTGGTGCTTGTAATGGGATTCAGCCAGGCATTTACACTGCCACCCGGCGTCCCTGCGGTCACCACCCTGACGTTTTCCGGCTACAAGTGGAATGTGCGCTCAGGGGTGGGTGGCCCTGGCCCCAATAACTGGCGCAACGCCAACGTCTGGGTGGATGTCAACGGCTACTTGCATTTAAAGCTTTCCTATCTGAACGGAAAATGGTACGCCGCCGAATTGACTTCACAGAAATTTTTCGGGTTTGGAACGTATCAGTTTCAGGTCGTTGGCCGCATGGATCAGTTTGACCGCAATATTGTGCTTGGCCTGTTCAATTATCCAACTGCTGCGATTGGGCCGGATGGTACCAATGAGATTGATATTGAATATTCGCACTGGGGCAACCTCGCGTACCCAATTGGTAATTTCACAGTTTGGCCTGCGGTGGCGGGGCTCAGTCCGCGCTCGCAGACTTTCAGCGTGGCCTTGACCAGCCCAAAGACGACTTAACGTTTCACCTGGACCAGCAAGAGCATTCTCTTTCGGAGCTTGCGCGGATTTACGGACACCAACACCGGTCAGTATGCTGCCTGGAACTATAGACCGACTGCTTATCTGAATTACATTCCGCAGCACGCGATGCAGGTTCATATGAACTTATGGCTTGTACAAGGACACGCGCCAGTGAATGGGCAAAATGTAGAGATCGTCATCAAAGGCTTTAAATTCACGCCTACCAACTAATTTGTCAGGCTTGTTCCGCAGTTGGCGCAGAGCTTGACGGTTTTGTAATAGGTGAAGCCACACTTTGGACATTTGACCTGCGCCCCAGCGCTGGCGGCTTCGATTGCCTGGGTGGCGGTTGCCTGCTCCACGCCGCTGGCAATCAGTTTTTGCTGCAGCATGTGCAACGGCAGGCCGTTTTCAAGCTCACCACGCACGGCGCGCATCAGTTTTTCGGCGGCGGTGGGTGCTTTATAGGCCAGCACTTCAGGCTTGTAGGCCTGATTGCACGTTTGGCAGACGACATATTCCCCCAGTTTTTTGACCTGAAAAAGTGGGATGAAATATAGCGTGAAATACATGCCCGCGCTTTTGTGTTTGTACGTGCGTGTCGTCTGGCACTGTGGACAATAGAACTGCCCTGTCGCAAGTTCCTTCTCTCGCCTGCGCGTGCCCCAGATAATCATGGTTGCCTGCCTTTCTGCATTTTGGGCTTTATGGTTGGAAATCGAATTGACTCAGCACTTTCACATTGGTCAATGGTGAGATCACAAAGGTACATTGGTTTTGGCGCGGTGTTTGATGTGTCGCCCAAATTCCAGTACACGGCCAAAGGCCTCGCGGAAGGTTTGTGTGCCTTGTAGTTGCGATAAAAACAAGTTGCGCCTGACAACCACGTCAAAATCGAAAAACCAGTAGAGTGGCATTAAGGGCGAAATCCACAATGTACTGTTTTTGGTTTTTTCGGTCAGGTGAAAGTCGCCAAAATGTCCGCGTGTGGCTGAGATGATGGAGGCGTTGATGATGCTTGGGTCGTGGAAGGGTTTGCTTTGGACATGCAAGACGGCTTCTTCAAAGGCCTGATAGGCGGGCATGGCGGGTGTAAGCGAACATGCGCCTAAAAAAGCCGCCTTCTTTTGTGATGGCGGCGATGTTTTCAAAGGCGTGGGCATAGGTGATACCTTGTTCCGCGCCGAGGCCGGTGCAGACCAGAAAGCGCTGTTTGATGTGGGTAAGCTGATTAACCGCATAAAGCGAGGTGGCGTCTTCGACAATCGACCCCTTTTCAGCCTCGTCGCCACGCATCAGACTGTCCACCCCGCCATCGATCAACAGGATTCCGTCCAGGGTCAGGTGTTCTGCCAGGGCGCGATAATTCTCGGTTAACGGATCGGCTCCCGTTTTCTGAAAGCTCCAGATCACGACATCCTGTCCTTGCGAAATTTTGAACCACTCTGCCAGATAGAATTCGGGAAAGTAAGGATAGATGGCCTGTGGGTCGAAGCGGACGCCAATAAGTGTGGGAGTCAGTCGTGTGCCGTGTTGGACGTTTTCAAGGTCAGAGAAGCTGAAGTTTGCCAGATGAACGTTTTGTCCGCGCTTTTTGAGCTCGTAATAGATGGGCAGACCGCAAAAGATGTCAAACCCGCCACCGATGCCGGCGATAAGCAGGCTTTTGCAGGCTAAAAGTTGGTCGAGGATGGGGACGTTAAAGTCCATGCTAACTCCTGTTAATGGCAATGATTTTCCCAATCCACAGAACCCTGTAAATTTCCCAGACTGAATGCTTTCAAGGTTTATCTTTTAGGATGATTTCAAGCTGGCCAGCCACGCTTCTGTCTGGCGGTTGGTGTGGAATTGATGGACATTCCCTCCCTGTAATGCGGCAATATACCCCGGATAAACTGCCCGTTTGCCCCGAACCGAACGCACGCTGTGGCGAATGCCAGAAACGGCACGTTTGAAGCTCATCCGGTTGCCCGACCAGGTCACTTCCCTGCGGATGACCCAACCCAGGTTGCGGATGATGACCCTGGTCAGCACCAACGGCAAAGGGTAGTCGAGCCAGACAATGCAGTCGGCGCTATTCCAGAGCAGGTTGCGCTCATCGTCAAAGTTGCCATCCAGCACCCAGGCATTCTGCGCCAACACGCTGTTCAGTTTTTCGCGTACCTGCTCCATGGGGACGGGTTTCCAGTCCGTGTCCCAGTAAAACGGATCCGTCGCAAAGTAGGGAATCCCCAACCGGGCCGAGACGCGCTGCGCCAGCGTCGATTTGCCCGAACCTGACGCGCCAATGATTAAGATGCGTTGCATAGACCGTCCCTTTTGTTTAGAGAATCTTTTAAACTTGTTTTTTCTCGGTGGTTGCCTTGTCCCACATCAGTTGCAAACTGTCTGGCCCGCGAAAGAGCAGGCTGGGGGAGTAAGTAATGGCAAAATCGGGTTGAAAGCGCAGGTTTGGCAGGCGCTGGGAGAGTACTTCCAACGCGATGCGCCCTTCCAGCCTTGCCAGCGGTGCGCCGACGCAGTAATGCACTCCCTGCCCAAATGCCAGATGTTGAGAGATGTTTTCGCGTTTAACGTCGAATTCTTCGGGATGGGCGAAAATCGACTCGTCGTGGTTGGCAGAAGAGTAGGCGAGAAACAGGCGATCCCCCTGTGAAATTTTGATGTCTTTGAAGGTCACATCTTGTGTTGCCACACGCATCATGCCTGGTACCGAGCTATCGCGCCGTAGTACTTCCTCGACGAGCTTTGGCGCAATTTGCGGGTCGCGGACAAGCGCCTGCCAGTGCCCTGGCTGGGAGAGCAGCCAGCAGAGCGCGTTGCCCAGCAAGTCACTGGTGGTGAGATGTCCGGCAATCAGAAAACTGTTGACCAACCCGACCAGCTCCCCGGGTGTCAGGGCGGTGCCATCTTCCAGGGTGGCATGGGCCATATCGGTCAGCAGGTCATCTTGCGGCTCTTTGATGCGTTGCTGAATCATGGCGTTGGCATATTTTTGCAGAGCGACGGCGCTGTGCGCGCCTTTGATTTGCTGTTCCAGTGGCAGGCCCAGGGTGAAGAGCATGGTGGTCCAGTCATCGGCCCATTGACCGAAGATGGCACTGTCAGGGCGTGGCACACCCACCACATCGGCAATGACGATGCGGGGCAAAGGATAAGCGAACTGCTTAACCAGATCAGCTGTTCCTTTTTTGACAAAGGTATCTACCAGCACATTGGCCCACTCGCGGATGCGCGGCTCCATGGCTGCGATGCGTTGGGGCGTGAAAGCTTTGTTGACCAGACGTCGGATGCGTGTGTGCGCTGGCGGATCGCTATCCACCAGCCCGGTTCGAGATTGGGGAAAGCCAGCAGCAAGGATTGCCACCACTTCGGGCGGCATCTGGCTGATCGGGTTGATCGTGCGCCGGTTCGAAAAATGCGTCGTATCTTGCACGATTTCGGTAATATCGGCATGGCGTGTCACAACCCACATATTCAAAACCGCGCTAAAGAAGATGGGGGTTTGTTCACGCATCTGCGCATACATGGGGTACGGATCATGGCATTGGTCTGGGTGGTAGGGGTTGAAATCGGCCCGCATGGGATGGTGCTGTTGCAGCATGTCGTCGGTCACCGTGTTCTCCTTTTTGGGGGATGAATTGCCACGAGGATGGCCCAATGTGGTAATTGCGTACCTTTATTATCGGAAAAACAGGGGTGTCTGTCAAGTTAGGAAAAGTCAAAAACAGGTTTTACCCCTTCAACCACCCCGCAGCTTCCTTCGCGTAATACGTAATTACCAAATCGGCCCCGGCGCGTTTGATGGAGGTGAGCATTTCGAGCGCAGCCCTGGGCTCGTCCAGCCAGCCGTTGCGTGCTGCGGCTTTGAGCATGGCGTACTCGCCGCTGACCTGGTAGGCTACCAGCGGCAACTGCGGAATTTGCTGTTTGGTCTGACGGATGATATCGAGATAGGGCAGGGCGGGTTTGACCATCAGCATGTCCGCGCCTTCGTCGGCGTCGAGTTGGGCTTCGCGCATTGCCTCGCGCGCGTTGGCGATGTCCATTTGGTGCGTGCGACGGTCACCGAATTTGGGCGCGCCCTGCGCCGCATCGCGGAAGGGGCCATAAAAGGCCGAAGCGTATTTGATCGCATACGAGAGAATGGGGATGTGCTGGAACCCGGCCCCGTCCAACCCGCTGCGGATGGTCGTTACCGCGCCATCGATCATCCCCGAAGGCGCAACCACATCCGCCCCGGCAGTAGCGTGCGAGACTGCGACTTTTGCCAGCACGTCGAGTGTTTCGTCGTTGAGCAAATAGCCATCAGGTAAATTTTCGTAGGGCCGGCGGATGACGTCGCCCATGCCCACGTTCAAGATGCCACAATGTCCGTGGTCGGTGTATTCGCACAGGCATACGTCTGTCATCACGATCAAATCGGGTTGGACTCTTTTGAGCTCACGAATGGCCTGTTGCACAATCCCATCGTCGGCAAAATTCTCCAGGCCAATCGGGTCCTTTACAGCCGGGACTCCGAATAGAATCACGGCGGGAATGCCCAGGCGAGTCAAGTTCTTCTGCTTCGGGTTGGAGTTGGTCAATAGAAAGCTGAAAAACCCCCGGCATCGACGAAACTTCCTCGCGTTTCCCCTTTCCATGCACGACAAACAACGGATAGATAAAATCTGCCGGGGAAAGTTCGGTCTCGCGCAACATGCCGCGCAGCGCTGCGTTTAAACGCAATCGGCGCGGACGAATGGTCAGGTCAGTTTTTGGCATCGAAGCGTTCCTTTAGGGCCTGTACCAGCCCGGGGATGGTGTATTCTTTGGCGACAATATCGACGTGGATGCCCAGTTCCTGCGCGGTTTGCGCGGTGATCGGGCCAATGCAGGCAATGCAGGCCGCGCCAGTCTCGGTCCCGGCCAGCGCCACAAAATTGCGCACCGTGGACGAACTGGTGAAGGTAATCACGTCCACGCCGTTGCGCAGGGCTAGGAGCCCGGCGGCATCTGGCACAGGCTGGACGGTGTGGTAAACCGGCACCTCGTCCACCAGCGCACCGGCAGCCACCAGCGCTTCGTAGAGTGCTTTGCGTGCCAGCTCGGCGCGTGGCAGCAAAATGCGCTTGCCTGTCACCTCGCCCAGCCCGTCCAAAATGCGTTCGGCAACATATTCATCGGGGACGAGCGCAACCTGTGCGCCCAATTCGTGCAGTGCGCTGGCGGTGGCCGGGCCGATGGCTGCGAGTTTTGTTGTGGCGAAAGCGCTGGCGCTCAGTCCGTTGGGGGCCAGCCTTTCCTGACAGGCTTCAACGCCGTTGACGCTGGTGAAAATGACCCAGTCGTACGCGCCTGCCGCCATGCGTTGCATGGCGGCGTCCAGTTGGTGAAAATCTTGTAATGGAGAAATTTCAATCGTTGCGAATGGAATCGCCTGAGCCCCCTCGGCGGTCAGTGCGGTACACAGGTCGGCGGCCTGTTTCTGGGCGCGTGTCACCAGAATTTTTTTGCCAACAAGCCCTGTGGGTAAGCCGCTCATACCAGCAACGCTCCTGCGCCCATTTCGAGCGCCTCCTGTGCGACGAGCGCGCCAAGTTCTTGCGGGTCTTCGTGTTTGTTGAATACGTGAATGATTTTTTGCCCGTTGGTGGATGCGACCAGCCCGCACAGCTTGAGTTCGCCCTGGGCGTTGATGCGGCTGTATGCGCCAATCGGGGCTGAGCAGCCGCCGCCAAGCGCCTGGAGAAAAGCGCGTTCGGCGCTGACGGCGCGCCGGGTAGGCAGGTAATCAATCGCGTGTAGAAAGTCGATACTGGCGCTATCATCGGCGCGGCATTCCACTGCCAGCGCACCCTGCCCGGGGGCGGGTAGCATCATATCGAAGGGTAAAAACTCAACGACGTGTTGACTCAGCCCCAGCCGTTCCAGTCCGGCGGCGGCTAGCAAAATGGCGTCGTAGTCACCCGCTAGGACCTTTTTAATACGTGTGTCAATGTTGCCGCGCACTGGCAGCAACGTCAGGTCGGGGCGGGTTGCCATCAACTGTGCCGAGCGACGCAGGCTGCTGGTGCCAACCCGCGCGCCGTGGGGTAAATTTTTGAGCGTATAAGGGTGCGCGGCAATCAGCACGTCTCGCGCATCGGCGCGTTCGCAGATGGCGGCAAGCGTCAGTCCCGGGGTTCCTTCTACGGGCAGGTCTTTGAGCGAATGCACGGCAATGTCAATCGTTTTTTGTTTCAGCGCCGCAGCCAAATCTTCAGTAAACACGCCTTTTCCGCCAAGCTCGGGTAGCGGACGGTCTTGAATGCGGTCGCCGGATGTGCTGAAGTATTCGATATGGCAATGTAAGTCAGGCCAGGCTTTTTGCAAACAGGTAGCAACCCAGTTTGTTTGCCAGCGGGCCAGGGCAGAGCCTCGTGAACCAATTCTGATTTCAGGCATGTTGTTCTCCCTTTGCTTGCTCGATGAAGTAGCATTTCAAACCATCATCAATCGTACTCTGCTCCCTATGTTTTGGATAGTAGAGAATGAAATTTCGGTTTTTAGCACGCGTTCAAGTTTTCAAATGTACTTTTCCAATCGCTTTCGTAGCCATGCGTTGTAGCGGGGTCAATATTGGCGTGCTCAAAAAACATCTTTGTGCCATTTTTTTCTGTTTGAAAAACGATGCTTATCCACTCTATCACATCTGGTCGATCTTTCCACGCCTATGAAAAAACCAATTTTTGATAGGGTTCGATCTCTTTATATTTTCCTAGGCAGGTAAATTGTGTTCCGTCAGCATTTTGGAAAGTTACTTCAAACGTGCCGCCAATCCTGACATCCAACGCTGCATCCAGAACAGTTCCTTTGGGGTCAGAACCAAACCAGGATTTTACGATGCTTGGATCGGTCCAGGCTTGTCACACTTTTTCAGGCGATGCAGGGAAAGAATGCGAAATTTTCATGGTGCTGTTGGCTTGATTTTGCATATGGTCCTTCTTTGAAGAAATTCTTTAAGCAAAAAATGTCTGTAAATCCCGCAGAATCCCCAGCATCCAGTGCTCGCCTTGTTTGTTGGGCGCATTTTGCTATGATACCAACCCAAGCACTTGTGCTAATTTTAAAGGCTCAACACGATATGAAGTTTCTTGTCCTTCAAAGAAGTGATGTTCTCGAATTAAATGAGCAATCAACCCGGGAGCAGTTATGTATTCGCCCGTTTGAAGGTTGAGAAGGAGAAAATCAAAACTGCCCCAATCGGCGTTTTTACAATTCCAAGGACATTCTTGAAGACCTCTATACTGAATAATGAATACTTGATATTTGTTTTCAATTCTGTAGCCGATTTCTGGACTTGGAAGATTATCAAGAGAAAAAATCGGCGCGGGTTGCTTACGCCAGTTAATTGAATAATTTTTTCTTTCCCTATATTCTTTAGGATTTGTGCGAAGCAATTCGTTTTTTTGTTGTAATGCTTCACCCACAATTTTTTCTAACTCTGCTGAAATTTCTTTGTAATCAACGCCTAGTTTCTGTAACGTGACTTCATCTTGAAGCAACACTTCTTCTAATGATTCTGTTAAACCAAGAAAACCCTCAGCAGAATAGGCATTGGGACGCATTCGATTTTCTAATTTATTTATCGAAACATTATCTTCCATTTTGACTCACTGAGCCAGCACCCAACTATGCTTATACATCCACAGCTTACTCAATATTCGTATCCAGCGCAAACAACTCTTGCAGCATGGCAGCGTAATGGGCCACAGTTTCCTTGTCCGCATTGGACTTAAGATGCAGGATGGCTTGATGTAGAAGGCGGTTGATGATGGCCTCGGTCAGCGCTTCGAGCCGCTTGCGTTCAGATTCCCCTGCGCCGGGCCAGCGGCGCATGCTGCGCTCAATCTCTGCCTGGCGGATGGTTTCTGCCTTGGCATACAGGCTCGCGATCAGCGGAGCAACCTGCTGTTGGCGTTCCCATTCCTGATAGCGGATCAATTCATCTGCGATGATGGCTTCCACTTTGGGGATGGCGTTCTCGCGTCCGGCACGGCCTTCGTCCTGCGCCATTTTGAGTGCGTCAATGTCATAGTAGCGAATGTTGGGCAGGCGCGTCACTTCGGGGCTGATGTTGCGTGGCACCGCAATGTCAATAAACACCAACGGAAATTCGCGTTGGGCGATGACTGCTTCACGCAGCATGGATGTGGTCACGATCATAAATGGTGCGCCCGAGGATGCAATCACGAGGTCGGTGTGTGCCAGTGCCAGGTCAATTTGCGTCAAGTCTAGTGCGCGTCCGTCGCAGCGTTTGGCAAGTTCTTTGGCACTTTCGAGCGTGCGGTTGACGATGATGATCTCGCCCACGCCGCGCTGGCGCAGCAATTCAACCGCCAGCCCAGCCATTTCGCCCGCACCAATCACCAGCACGCGGATATTGTTCAGGCCACCCAGTGCATCCTGCGCCAGCCGTACCGCCACCGAACTGATGCTGACCGGGTTGTGACCGATCTCCGTCTCGGTACGGGCGCGTTTCCCGCAGCGAATCCCGCTGCGGAAAACGGCATCCAACACCGGGCCGGTCACACCCTGTTGGTGGGCCAGACCAAAATCGTCCGTCACCTGTCCCAGAATCTGGCTTTCGCCAATCACCAGCGAATCCAACCCGGCAGCGACCCGCCCCAAATGCCGCACAACATCCAGCCCTTCGCAGCGATAAATGTATCCGCTGAAAAATTCGCGGCTCAGGCCGCTGATACTTTCGAGCAGAGTCATTAGATGCATTTCGTCTTCGTCGGGCAAAACTGCGTATAGCTCAATGCGATTGCAAGTTGAGACAATCGCATATTCCTGAATGCCGTTTCTGGGCGTCAGAAATTCCTTGAGCGTATTGCCTGGCATGGCAAAACGTTCGCGCAAGGCGAGCGGGGTGGTGGCGTGCGAAAGCCCCAGACAGATGAGTCTCACAATCCAAGGACCTCCCGGGCCAGTTTGTCGGCTTCTTCATCTTTGCCCTGGCGTACGAGATCAATCAGTTCGGTTTCTTCAAATAGCTTGCGCCATAATTGCTGGCGGGTGGTATAGGGCAGTTTTTTCGCGCCTAGTTCCACACGCATGGGGGATGTCATTTCGAGCAGTTGCAGGTATTCGTTGCCAAAGGTCTTGTCCATTTCACGGCGCATGTGGGCTGCCAACGCAGGCATTTTGCCGTTGGTCGAGATGGCAAGTGTAATATCGCCGCGTCGTACAATCGCCGGGGCGATAAAGTTGCAGAAAGGAACATCGTCAACAACGTTGATCAGGATGCCGCGGCGGTTGGCCTCGTCCCAGACCTGGTGATTGATTTCGGGGTCATCGGTAGCGCTGATGGCGATGGCCGCCCCTTCAAGATCGCCACCTTGATAGGTGCGCTGCTCCCAGGTGATTTTCTCGCTTTCGGCCAGGGCCAGAATCGCAGGGGTAACTTCGGGGGCGATGACCAGCACCTGTGCGTTTGCTTCAAGCAGGCCAGCAATTTTGCCCTCGGCAATCGTGCCGCCGCCAACAATAATGGAGAGCTGATTGGTCAGGTTGAGAAAGATGGGATAGTAGCGCATGTTTTTTTCCTATTCGTAAAATTTACCACAAAGGAATGGAGCAACAAAGGTCAATGATTCTTTCCCTTAAAACTTCGTGCCTTTGTGATGAGGTAAAGCTTTTTAATAAATAATCAGGGCTTCGACAGTTCGATCATGCCAAACTGTCTCAGCCCTGATACTTGAAAAACCAACCCGTATTGCGGGCGGACTTTAACAGTTTCTTTTATGAACTCTTTGGCTGTAAGTGAATGCCGCATTCGGTCTTGTTGAAACCAGACCAGCGTCCGGCGCGCGGGTCTTCACCCTCAGCCACCGGGCGGGTGCAGGTCCAGCAGCCAATGCTCGGGTAGCCTTCGTCATGCAGTGGGTTGTAGGGCAAATCGTTCTCGCGGATGTAGTCCCAAACCTGATCGTGTGTCCAGGCCGCCAATGGACTCAATTTTACCAGACCGTTGGCTGTATCCCAGCCAACCAGCCCGGTATTCGCGCGGGCTTTGGTTTGATCGCGGCGCACGGCAGCAATCCAGGCGTTTTGGGTGGCAAGGTATTCGCGCAAAGGCTTCACCTTGCGGATCTGGCAGCACAGGTTCGGGTCACTTGACCACAACGCCGGGCCATATTCTTCGGCTTGCTGGTTGAGAGACAGACCATTGTGAATGCGGACAAATTTGATGCCGAGCCGTTCAACCAGTTGGTCGCGCAGTTTGTAGGTTTCTTTGAAGAGCAGGTCGGTATCGAGATAAAAAATGGTTGCATCGGGTTGCATTTGTGATGCCATGTGCATCAGCACAACACCTTCCGCGCCGAAACCGGTTGCCAGCGCGATGTGTGGCGCAAAATTGTCAAAACCCCAGCGCATCACATCGGCAGGCGATTGGCCTTCGAGGTTGTCGCTGATTGTTTTCAGAGCTTCTGGGGTCCAGGTAGTGGCTTTGATGTTGGTATCGGTGATGACAGGGTTGGTCATATTAATGCTCCCAATGCGAGAATGCTGTTTCTGGTTTGAACCAGTGTATGGTTTCACTGAGCGATACAACCTGGCCGACGATGAAGACGCTCGGTGACTTGATCTCTGCGGCCCCGGAAACAATTCCGTTTAATGTGCTGATGACTACCTTTTGGTCGGGCGTTGTCCCGCTCTGGATGAGGGCTGCGGGAGTTTCGGCTGCCCAGCCGTGAGATTGCAAACCGGCCACAATCTCTGGCAGGCGCGCCAAACTCATTAGAAAGACCAGCGTACCCTGACGAGGCAGGTTGTCCCAATTTGGCAGGTTACCGTCTCGGTCACGCCCGGTGACGACAGTGAACTGCCTGGCATGGTCGCGGTGCGTAAGCGGGATCCCTGCGTAAGCCGGGACAGCAAATGCGCTTGAGACACCGGGTACAACTTCAAATTCAATGCCAGCCGCCGCGAGTATTTCGCATTCTTCGCCGCCATGTCCAAAGACAAATGGGTCGCCACCTTTGAGCCGGACAATAATCTGATGGGTTTGTGCTTTTTCGAGAAGCAACTCGTTGATTTGCGCCTGGGTAAACGAATGTTGGCCGGCGCTTTTTCCAACGGAGATACATTCTGCTGTTGGTGGAACTTCGTTTAATAATTGTCGGGCGATCAAATGGTCATACAGCACGACATCTGCATGACGAAGCAATTCCAAACCTTTGACGGTGATTAAGCCGGGGTCGCCCGGACCGCCGCCCACCAGATATACTTTGCCAGCCATGATGTTTGCCTATTCTAAAAAGGATGAAGTATGAATTATGAAGGATGAAAAAAGCGAAATGCTTCTTCATACTTCATCCTTCTGCTTTCATACTTGAACTAAACGGCGCACTCGCCTTCGCCAACTTGAAGCTTGAATTGCATGTCCTGGCCCCAGTCCTTGTAGACTTCGGGGGCGGTGGCCATTTCGGGCACGTCGCGCAGATCGGCAAATTTGTCTTTTAAGGAAACGGCACCAATACGGTCAATCCACTGGAAGTAGCTTTCGCCTTCATTGCGCTGTTCGCGATAGAAACCGATTACGCGCTGAATGGCGTCGGGGATGAGCTTGGCGGGGATGCTGATAACGGGTGTACCGAAGACAGCCGTGCCGTTGCCGGTGCGTCCGCCGAGCATCATCATGTAATGGGGAACCTGTTCGCCATGCAGACGGCGTGCGCCGCCGTAGAAGCCGATGGCGGCAAGATGGTGCTGTCCGCAGGAGTTGGGGCAGCCACTGACTTTGATGTTCATATCTTTCAGGTCTTCGGCATAGCCCAGGTCGGCCATGCTGGTGCGCAAGCGTTTGGAAAGCTCAAGGGTAAGCTGATGGGATGTGGTAATTGCCAGGTTGCAGGTATCTGCCCCGGGACAGCCAACGACATTCCACAGGCGGTACGAACCCGATTCGCTCAGATCCATTTCGCGCAGTTCCTGGTAAAGCTCGTACAGGCTGTTGTTAGGAACCCAGCGCAGCACCAAGTTTTGGGTGACGGTGGTGAAGATTTCGCCCTGCGCAAAGCGGCGGGAAATGTTCGCCAGCTTGCGGTAATCCTTCGACCACAGGTCGCCGCCAGGGACGGCAATCTGCACGGCGCTGAAACCGGCCTGCTTTTGCCCGGTGACATTATCGGCCAGCCAGCTTTCGTACCCGGCATCGGCGGGGATGTCGGTGCGGGGTTCGGATGCGGCGATGGGGAGTTGGCGGTCAATCCACCCGATCTGTTCTTCGGGAGCGGTGAAGGCGGGGTAACCCGTGGGCTGGAACAGTCCCAGGATGTCACGTTCTTTGATAACCAGCGCGCGGAAAGCTTCGGCGCCCATCTGATCGACGACAAATTTGAGACGTGCTTTCGATCGATTCTGGCGGTTGCCCAGGCGGTCGAAAATGCGTACGGCAGCTTCAACCGTCGGCAGCAGGTTTTCTTCGGTGGTGAAATCTTCGATCAGGACAGCGGCGCGAGGACCGGAGCCAAGACCGCCGCCGACATGGACTCTGAAACCGCGCACATATTTGCCATCTACTTGCTTAAGCGCAGCGATGATGCCAACGTCGTGCATGGCGCTCAGGGCGCGGTCAGCATCCGAACCGGAAAGAGAAACTTTGAATTTACGCGGCAGATTTGCATTGAGCGGGTTGCGCAGCAGGAAGCGCACAATGGTATTGGCATAAGGACGGATGTCGAAAATTTCGTCGGGTGCAACACCAGCAAGGGGATCGGCAGTGACGTTGCGGGCCGTATTCCCGCAGGCTTCACGGCTGGTGAGACCCACCTTGGCGATTGCTGCGAGCATGTCTGCCACACGTTCAATCGGAAGCCAGTAGACTTGAATGGCCTGGCGGGTGGTGATGTGACCCCGTCCGTCAGAGAATTCATCCAGCGCGTCGGCCAATCCGTCCATTTGGGTGGCGGTCATGCGTCCGAATGGGATTTTGATGCGCATCATGTGGACATCAACTTCATTGCGGATGCCATAGACGCCATTTTGCAAGCGATAACGACGGAAGAAATCCGGCTCAATTTTGCCTGCACGGTATTCTTTCACCATGTGGCGGAATTGGTCAAATTCTTCCGGGCGGATTAGACTGGTATCAAGTTTGGGTTCGACAAGTTCATAAGCGGTAGTTGCCATGGGTATATCTCCTTGATGATATATAAATAAAGCCCAGGAGCGATTCCCGGGCTTACTTCGTCTCAGGGGCGCTCCATCGTTTGAAAACGGAAGAGCGATGACAGGTGGTTGGTTTTAGCAGACCAACGTTACCCGCAAGGCTCTTCCTCGCAGGTACACATACAGACCAGTAAATCTTGATACAGTTGAAGTGTCATATGATTGCCTATTTTATACCATAAATACCTGTAAAGCTGACTGAACTTATCCGCAATTTTATCAGTCAGGGTGGGGGAATTCAATACGCTTTATTGCGTAATGGGATGGAAATATACGTCTGTTCACTTTCCCTTACATTTGTTACACTTGTAACAAGCAATTTTCAGCATTCCTTAATCTATGTATGTAAAATCTATGTGTATCCCAAAGTGTTAAATAATAAGCAAGGAGAAATATAATGTCATCACGCGTAAAGCTCTTTCTTGGCGGCTTTATCATTCTGGCCGCTGTCGGATTTTTGGTCGTTTCATCTACGCAGGCCAGCGCCCAGTATTTTATGACGATTGACGAGTTGGGTGCAAAAGGCCCATCGATGGTGGATCGTAACGCAACCGTCTCAGGGGCGGTGATGGGCGATACGATTGCTTATGATCCGCAAACACTTTCGCTGACATTTACGGTGGCGAATGTTCCCGGCGACAACAATGAGATTGAACGGGAGGGCGGGCTGGCAAAGGTGCTTCATCAAGCTGTCATCGACCCGAGCCGTTCACATTTGAAGATTGTCTACAAGGGCGCCAAGCCTGATTTGCTGCGCAATGAAGCACAGGCTATTATGACGGGTCAACTTGGCGCGGACGGTGTTTTTTATGCTACTGAACTATTGCTCAAGTGTCCGACCAAGTATGAGCAGGCTATTCCCCAGCAGGTACAGGGAAATTAAACATACCCCACGTTCTATCTAGCGTTAAGCTTGGATAGAACGTGGGTAACTCTCGAAGGACCTTTTCATGCTTGTTAACTTCGGTTACGGTATTTTATTCATCACATTTCTGATTGCGCTCTATAGCATTGTTGCGGCTGTGCTGGGACATTTTCGCAAGTCGCAGCCTTGGGTGGAGAGTGCGCGGTTGGCGATGCTGCTTACATTTCCGGGCGTGACGCTGTCTGCGTTAAGTTTGATCGCTCTGTTGCTTACCGATCAATATCACGTTTCCTTTGTATATGAAGTGACCAGCCGCAGCATGCCGCTTTATCTCAAGGTGACTGCACTGTGGGGTGGTCAGGCAGGGTCGCTGGTATTGTGGAGCTGGCTCATGTCCACCTTTGCGACGGCAGTCACATTGCGCAAATGGGATCGTGACCGCGAAATGTTGCCCTGGGTGATTGTTGTTTGCAGCGCCACGCTGGCTTTCTTTATTGGGTTGATCGTTTTCTCAGAAAACCCCTTCGCCACCTATTGGCAAACTACAGGCGGCGAAGTTATCAAAGCCATGTTCCAGCCCGCCGGGTCGATTGCTTTTACCCCACAGGATGGCAACGGTCTCAATCCGTTGCTGCGCCATCCGGGGATGATTATCCACCCCCCAATGCTCTATCTCGGTTTTGTCAGCTTTGTCATCCCCTTTGCCTTTGCGATTGCATCCCTCGTGACGGGGCGTGTGGATGATCGCTGGATCCGCATTACCCGACGCTGGACACTGGTTGCCTGGCTGTTTCTCTCCTGCGGGCTGGTGCTTGGCAGCCGTTGGGCTTATGATGTGCTCGGCTGGGGCGGTTTCTGGGGCTGGGATGCGGTGGAAGTGGCTGCTTTTATGCCCTGGCTGGCCGGGACGGCCTTTTTGCACTCGGTCATGATCCAGGAAAAACGTGGCATGTTGAAACACTGGAGCATGTTGCTGATTATTCTGACCTATTGTCAGGTCATTTATGGCACCTTCCTGACACGTACTGGCTTACTCTCGTCGGTGCATGCCTTTGCCCAGAGCGATATTGGCCCGGCCTTCCTGATATTTGTCGGCGCATCATTCGTTATTTCGGCCGGGCTGTTGATCTACCGCTGGGGTGCTCTCAGCTCCGAAGCGCAGATTACTTCCATGCTTTCACGCGAAGCGCTTTTTTTGCTGAACAACTTTCTGTTTGTGATTATCGATGCAGTCTGTTTCTTCGGTGTCCATGCGCCGCTGATCTCGGAGCTTTTTACCGGTGACAAAATTACAATGGGGCCGGAGTGGTATGAACGCATCATCGGACCCTTGTTTGCTGCTCTTGTGCTATTGATGGGGATCGCGCCGCTCTCTGCCTGGGGACATTCGACGGCCAAAACGCTTGGCACCGCCCTGTGGAAGCCGCTGGCGGCGGCTGTGGTGCTGATGGTGGTTCTGTTTGCTCTGGGTGTTCACAACCCGCTTGCATTGACTGGCTTTTTTGTGGTTTCCGTTTCGGGGTTTCTCACGCTCTACGAGTTTTGGCGCGCTGCCCGCGCGCGTGGGAAAACGCAAAAGGAAAATCTGCTGTTGGCGCTCTGGCGGCTTCTGGGCCGTAACCGTCGACGGTATGGTGGCTATCTGATTCATCTGTCGATTGTTTTGATGGCGCTGGGCATTATTGGCATTGGCATGTTCCAGACACAAACCCAGCAAAGCCTGGCCGTCAACCAAAGTATTGAATTAGACGGCTACACCATCCGCTACAACTCACTCTCGCAGTTTACCTATACCGACCAGCGTTATGTGACCCGTGCTGTGATGAGTATTTTCAAAGATGGTAAATTCATCGGAGAAATTTACCCGCGTGTAGATACTTATCCAACGGGCGAAACCATGACCATTCCAGGGTTAATGAGCAGTTTGCAGGATGATATTTATGTTGTGCTGGTCAACTGGGATGGCGTCACTTCACAGATCGCCCCTTTCAAGGTCTATCACAACCCGCTGGTCAACTGGCTTTGGATCGGTGCGATTTTGCTGATTATCGGCTCGGTCGTCGCAGCTTGGCCAGACAAAGAAACGGAATACGTTCCGGTGCGGGTTCGTGCACAACAGCAAGTCATCTATCAGCCTGGAGATTAAATTCGATATTGCAGGTTGAAGGTTAAAGGTTGAAAGTCAACCCTTAAACCTTCAACCTGCAACTTGTCACCTTCAACCGAGAAACCATGCGACGTAATTTCTTAATCATTATCTTTTTGCTCGTTCTTACTTATGTCACTCCCGCATACGCCCAGCAATCTACGCCGCAGCCGGATGATGTCAACCGCGTTGCCAGACAGCTTTATTGCCCGGTTTGTGAAAACACGCCGCTGGATGTATGCCCGACCCAGGCATGTGCGCAATGGCGCAGCCTGATCCGCGACAAGCTGGCGGCGGGTTGGACCGATGACCAGATCAAGCAATACTTTGCTGCCCAGTATGGCATCCGTGTATTGGCTGAGCCGCCCACACCACTGGTTTATATTGTTCCACCTATTTTGATTTTGCTTGGCATTGTTATTCTAATCCGCGCCCTCCGTTCGATGCGTAGGAATGCAGCGAAGGTGACAGCGCCGCCAGCGATGCCATCGGCAGCAGTTGATGATGCTTACCTGAGCCGGGTGGAAGAAGAACTCAAAAAACGCAATTAATGGTTTGCGCTAAAAATTTAGGAGATTTTCATGTCTGAAACAAATCATACGGGCGAAGCGCCTCCGCGCCGGGGTGTGCCCATCTGGGTGCAGGCGGTTGTCCTGGTGTTTTTGCTCCTGCTGCTGACAATGGCAGCATTGGGCCTCACGAAAATGCAACAAGGGGCTGTCAAAACAGGAGATACAATTTCAGGATTCAATCTCACATTTTTTGATGGTTATACCCAGCAGAGCAAAAAAGAAGTCTCGCTCGCCGACTTAAAAGGCAAAGTGGTGGTGATTAAACTTTTGGGCATCGTGGTGTATTCCCTGTGAAGATGAAGCCGCTTCCCTTGAATCAGCCTGGAAAGTGTATGAGCCAACCGACAAGGTTGTTTTTCTGGGCGTAGACTATGTCGATACCGAGCCCGAAGCGCGCACCTACCTGACAAAGTTTGGCATCAGCTATCCAAACGGCCCTGATTTGCAAACGCGCATTTCACAAATGTTTCGCATTTCGGGCGTGCCCGAAACCTATATTGTTGATCAGAATGGCAAACTTGTCTCTTCGCAGATTGGCCCGTTTACGTCCGAAGCGCAAATCCGCGATCTGATTGATCCCCTGCTTAAGTAGAGACTGAATGGAAATAGGCTCAATTTTTATATTACTTGCCGTTTTGTTGCTGGCAGCGCTCTTTGTCGCCCGCCCTTTTTGGAATAGGCGTGGACAGAAAGCAGTTTCTGCCGATGAGCAGGAAATTTCGGCCTTAATGGCCGAGCGTGAGCGCCTGGTGACGGTTTTGCAGGAACTTGATTTTGATCATGCCATGCATAAAATCCCTGCCGAAGATTATCCTGTTATGCGTGCTGAACTCTTGCAAAAAGCCGCCGACGTTTTGCGCAAGCTCAATTCATCTAAATCCGCGCTGACAGACGCCGAAGATCGTATCGAAGCGGCGATTGCTGCCCGCCGCGCTGACGCCGCCCAACATCCTGCACTTACCCCCGAAGCGGATGACGCCATTGAGACGTTGATTGCTGCCCGCAAAGCCGCCCGCCGCGAAAAGTCTGGCGGATTTTGCTCCAAATGTGGCAAGCCTGTGATGCACTCCGATCTTTTTTGCCCGCATTGCGGTCAGCCGCTGCGCTAAGGATTATGATGAAACTTCGTTCGATCATTTTTTTCGCTGGCATCATGTTGCTTCTAAGTGCCTGTTCGCTGTCTGACGATATTACCCCGCCGCCTGGCTACCAGTCGCCTGTGCCGCAGCCCACTGCCGGACCGGTCTTTCCCGCCAGCGCGCCCGATGTGGCGTCTGGCGCAATCACGTTTGCCGAAAAAT
Source organism: uncultured Chloroflexia bacterium (assembly GCA_963757465.1). Taxonomy (GTDB): domain Bacteria; phylum Chloroflexota; class Anaerolineae; order Anaerolineales; family Villigracilaceae; genus UBA5195. The sequence continues at coordinate 268,929 of CAVWRY010000001.1, forward strand.
GCGCTCCATGTCATGGCGCAAGTGGCATGGGCGATGGGCCGCAGGCGGCCAACCTGCCCAAGAAGCCCAGCGCGCTTGGCGACCCAACGATTGCGCACCCCGCCGTTCCGGCGGATTGGTATACCGTTGTCACACAAGGCCGCATGGATAATTTCATGCCTCCCTTCACCAGCCTGACCGATCAGCAACGTTGGGATGTGGTCGCCTACGCCTTCTCGCTCTCTGCGCCAGCGGGGGGCAAGGAAGTTTATGAAGCCAATTGCGCTAGCTGCCACGGCAGCGACGGCAAAAAATTGGCCAAGTCCGATTTTACCGATCAGGCACACATGGCAAAACTGAGTCTGGATGATCTCATGGGCTTCATTGCCAAGGGTACTGATTCAATGCCAGCTTTTGCAGGAAAACTCAGCGAAACGGAGCAGTACGCGGCTGCGGCGTATTTGCGTACCCTTGGCCAGACGGTTACTCAAAGTGCAACCCCCGCCCCGGTTACGGAATCCAGCTCCGGTACGGCGGTTGTCACTGAAGCCGCGGTCGCCCCAAATCAAACCCCCGGTGCGTTGGGAACCATCAGCGGAAAGATTACCAACAAATCCGGCACACCCTTGCCCATCGACTTGAAAGTTGTGCTGCACGTTTTTCAGCATGACGCCGTCAGCAACCAGTTCAGCGAACTGGATAGCAAGGAAACCACGTCCGATGCCAACGGAAATTATTCCTTTGCCAGCCTGGCGATGCCCACCAATTATGCCTTTTACATCTCGGTGGATTATGGCAATACCACTTATAGCTCCGAGCCCATCACCCCGACTGCGGATGTGATGACATACGACCTGCCGCTCGACATTTACGATACCACTACCGACACGTCTGTGCTGACGGCGGCCCAGGTGCATATTATTCTCGATTACTCCAAGCCTGATGTCATTCAGGTTGTGGAGCTGTATGCTATCAGCAACGCCAGTCAAAAAACGGTCATCCCGGCCAGCAAAGATGCAGCGCTGGTGATGGTCAGCCTGCCCAAGGGATATGCCAACTTGCAGTTTCAGGACGGCGTTCTGGGGACGCGCTTCATCCAGACGGCGGATGGTTTTGGCGATACGTCGCCCATCCCGCCAAGCAAAGATCCATTCCAGATTATTTTTGCCTTTGATCTGCCATACAGCACGAATTTTGATTTTGTCCAGCCACTTTCGCTGAATGTCGCGTCCACCCAGTTTTTGGTCTCGGAAGGTGTCAAAGCCATGTCTCCCGGCATTCTGGATGGCGGCTTGAAAGACATGGGCAATGATGGTGGCAAATTTCAGATTTACAACGTCGGTAGCTACAAACCCGGTGAAACATTGAAAGTAACTGTATCGGGCACGCCCAGCAAATCTGCCGCCGCTGCCCCTGTGGCCGAAACGGATACCAGCCGGAGCCTGATTGTTGGGGTTGGGGCTTTGGGGCTGACCCTGATCTTGGTTGCCGTCTGGTTGTTCTTGCGTGACCGCAAACGTCGCACGGCTGTGCGGACTGTTTCTGCGCCGGTGGTTGGCCCGTCCTCCCGTGACGAAATCATCGATGCCATTATTGCGCTTGACGATCAATACAACGCCGGGAATATCGCGCCAGAAGCCTATCAAAAGCGCCGCGCTGTGTTGAAGGAAAAGCTATAAATGCTGATATTGGATATTCGATAGTGGATGTGTTTCTTCCAAATATTGAATATCCACTATCTGATATCCACCCATGATCAAAGTCCAAAAACTTGTCAAACGCTTCGGCCTGAAAACCATCCTGCGCGGGCTCGATTTCCATGTCGAGCCGGGCGAGTTTGTTGCGCTGCTTGGTCCAAACGGAGCGGGAAAAACGACATTTTTGCGCATCCTCGCCACCCTGTCGCGTCCATCGCAGGGAACGGTCAGTGTTGCCGGGTTTGAGCTTCCAAAGCAGGCTGCCGCAGTTCGTCAACGCTTGGGCGTGGTTTCGCATCAGCCGCTTTTGTATGAGAATCTCACTGCGCTTGAAAACCTGCAGTTTTATGGGCGTATGTATGCCATTCCGCATTTGGACGTACGCATTGACAGTGTCTTGACGATGGTTGGTCTTGCGGCCCGCCGCAACGATATGGTTCGCACATTTTCGCGCGGCATGCAGCAGCGCCTCGCGATTGGTCGCGCTGTATTGCATGACCCACAAATGATGCTTTTCGACGAACCCTATACCGGGCTCGATCAGGAAGCATCCGAAATGCTGGATGGCGTGTTGAAAGAAGTTGCCGCCCGCGGACGCACGGTCGTAATGACATCCCATGACCTGACGCGCGCTGAAACCCTGTCCACCCGTTTCGATATTTTGTCCCGTGGGGTGATCGCTGCTTCGATCCGAAGTGCTGACCTGGGTGCTGAAGGCCTGGCTGGCTTCTACAAAAAGGGGATTGCTGATGGACGGTAGACGGTCGAACTACCTGAACGCGATCCGTGCCATTGCCTGGAAGGATCTGGCCGCCGAGTTGCGCTCCCGCGAACTGCTTACATCCATGCTGGTTTTTTCCACGCTGATTATCATGATCTTCTACTTTGCGCTTGATCTCGATGCCAAAGCGCGTGATAACATCGCGGCCGGGGTATTATGGGTCACTTTCGCCTTTGCCGGGACGATTGGTCTTAACCGCGCCATGGCCATTGAAAAAGATCGTGGCTGTCTCGATGGGCTGCTCCTGGCCCCTGTCGATCGCTCTGTCATTTATTTTGGCAAGATGATTAGCAGCCTGGTCTTTATGCTGATCGTTGAATTGATTACGCTGCCGATCTACAGTATTTTCTATAATATCAATCTTTTCAACCTCGGTTTTATCGGCGTCATTTTGCTTGGCTCTCTCGGCTATACCGCCATCGGCACGTTGCTGTCCACCATGTCGGTTCAGGCCCGCACCCGTGATATGCTCCTGCCGATTTTGCTCTTCCCCGTGATTATCCCGGTGCTGGTGGCCTCGGTTAAAGCTTCCAGTGGTTTTCTGCAGGATTATCCAATGTCCGAAATCTTGCCCTGGTTGAATATTTTGGTCGCTTACGACGCGATCTTTCTTGCCCTTTCGTTTGTCTTTTTTGATTTTGTTGTCGAAGAATAATTTCCAAAGGAGTTCTGATGTCAGCACAACCCACCGTTCTTAAGGTTCTCAATGTTCTTTCTGTTGTACTTGTCTTAAGCGCTTTTATCATCGTCGTTTTTTTCACGCCGATGGAAAAAGTGATGGGACTGGTGCAAAAAGTTTTTTACTTTCACGTCTCCACCGCCTGGATTGGCATGCTGGGTTTTATTGCCGCCGCAGTCGTTGCGATTATTTATCTTAAGACGAAAGATATGAAGTGGGATATCATCGGACTCGCAGCGGTGGAAATCAGCCTGGTCTTTTTTCTGATCACGCTGGTGCTCGGTTCGATTTGGGCGCGTCCCATTTGGAACACTTGGTGGACATGGGATCCACGTCTTTCCAGCGCTGCTTTTTTGGAACTGTTCTATGGGGCGTATCTGCTGCTCCGAAGTGGGATGGATGACCCGGAGCGGCGCGCCCGTTTCGGGGCAATCTACACACTGGTAGGGGTTGTCGCCGTTCCACTTACCTTTTTCTCAATTCGCACATTGCGCACCATTCATCCAGTGGTCTTTGGCTCCGGCGATACCACAACCAGTATGGGGATGACAACACCGATGTTGTTGACCATGTTTTTCAGCATCATTGCGTTTTCTGTCGTTTTTGTGACGCTTTTCTGGCATCGCATTCGCCTGGGGCAACTTGCCAGTGCAATTGAGCAGCGTAAATTACAGGCTGAGTCATCTAACTAATTGGGTTGCCGCACCAGCCTGGGTACCCCATCCATTCAAGCAGTATAAAGGAACGCTATGGACGCCACACCAGATACACTTAATTATATGATTGCAGGCTACGTTGTTTTCGCTGTCATTATGTCGGCTTATCTTGTCAGTTTATACAAGCGCTGGTCTGATCTGAAAAAAGAATTGCAACTTCTTGACGAAAGTGAAAAGAAGTAAATTTCGTTTTCGTAATTCACACATCGTCAACTATAATTAAATTTGGGCTTTATTGACTATGTCGGCAGAAAAACCAGCTTTACCACTGGCTTTAATCGCTGGGATCGTTTTGATTTTGGGACTTGCTTTGTTCCTGATTGTTCAAACCGGTTCTGTTTACGCTGCGTTTCCTGCTGCCAACCCAACCCCAAGTGGCCCCAATCGTTATACCGCCATGACGGTTGATTATACTGAGTATGAGTGGTGGATTGTTGACTGGCAAAGCAATCAGGTTCATTGCTCTTTTTGGGCTGCGCATGAAGGCTTGCCCTATGACAGCGACATTATTTCAGCCTGCACCCAGAAATTTTATGATGAACAATGGAAACTTCATTCTGCTCCCTGTGACCAGCAAGATATTCAGGATTGTGACGGCTATTACCTGATCAAAGTTGGTAGCAGGACATCCCAAAAAGATGTACCTGTGACGTTGCCGCCTGCAGTCGTCTGGGTTTCGGTCGAAAACTGCGATCCAGACCCTGATGGGTGGTGTACCAAAGAGCCTTTGCTTATTTTGACAGGCGAAGAGCCTTTGCCGAACGAATTGATCACAAAGCTGCATGGCTCCATCGGTTCTGACCCGTTTACCTGCCAGAAAAACCCCTGCAGATTTAAGCTCAAGGAAACGCAGCCCGAAGGGATTCGCATTACGTTCTGGGCGGATTCAACCTACGGAGACACCAGTCCGCTTTTTACGGCAACGTTACGGGTGCTTGCCAGGAAAAAAGACAAGGATAATTTGGTGCCAAGTTTGTATGTGGATGTTCTTAGCACCCAATGGACCGGGCAGCCTAGCGCGTCCTGTGCACAAGCCTGGGAATCTTTCCCACCGCCAGATGGCCTGCCTGTCTGGTTAACCACCCCCGAAACAAGCGCCGATCTGAAATCAAACATTCCCTATGGTTATCTTGCTGCGAACCTGATCTCTCAAGGTGTTGTGGATGCTACATCCTGCCCTGGGAATGGTCTGCTTCCAGATGGTTCTGCCAACTCCTGCGGGATGGATGCAGCCAAGCCTGCCGTTGAGAAATGGCAGAATCAATTTGATCAATTGATCTTTGAACTGGCGCAGGAAAACGAAGTTCCGGCGCAGCTATTGAAGAACTTATTCAGCCGTGAAAGCCAGTTTTGGCCAGGTGTCTTCCGCAACGGCAAGGATGTTGGTTTGGGCCAACTGACCGACAATGGGGCCGATACAGCCTTGTTGTGGAATCCATCTTTTTATGATCAGTTTTGTCCGCTGGTGCTTGATAAGGATGTCTGTACAGCCAAGGGTTATGCCAATTTGCGCCCCAAATATCAGGCGTTGCTGCGGGGTGCATTGGTTCATAGCATTGATGCAAGCTGCAGTGATTGTCCGCTTGGGCTGGATATTTCGCGCGCAAATTTCAGCGTAAAAATCTTTGCGCATACCTTGCTGGCAAATTGTGAACAGGCGGGGAAGATTGTCCAAAATGTAACCGGTCAGACGCCAGGTTCGACGGTGTCTTATGCTGATCTATGGCGTTTTACGCTGGTCAACTATAATGCCGGGCCGGGATGCTTGTCTGATGCGGTGCAGGCTACGAGCGATGAAGGTGGCACAATCAACTGGGATGGCGTTTCTGCGCATTTGTCTACAGGCTGCCAGGGAGCCATTCAGTATGTTGATGATATCAGTAAAGTAGTTCCGTCTCAACCTGGAGTGACCGAAACGCCTGTTGCCACGGGCATTGATGAAACGCCCACGCCTGAGTCACCGGATGATTCATCTGATGCAACACCCACCCCGGATCATGACGGGGAGTAAAAACTGAAAGTTTTGCGCAACGAGCGGGGCGCTGTTAAATTTACCTTTTCAAAACGATGTTTTTTGTATTAATCCAAGGAGAGATAATGGCACTGAATGAATTGTACAAGACAATTTTAGATCGCAAGGAAAACCCGAGCGAAGGTTCTTACACATCGTCGCTTTTTAAGAAAGGCTTGCCACGTATGGCACAAAAAGTGGGTGAAGAGGGGACAGAAGTGGTGGTTGCAGCATTGGCGCAGGAAAATGAACGGCTGGTGGAAGAGATTGCCGACCTAACCTATCATGTGCTGGTATTGATGGTTGCCAAAGGTGTCAGCCCGGATGATGTTGTTGCTGAGTTGGCAAAACGAAAAAAATAGTTTCTGTTAGATGTGACTTTGAGGGGCTGTCCGACTTTTGGGACAGCCCCTTTGTTCTTATATTATGGTAAATGCTACTTTTCATCTTCTTTATTGTCTTCTATCCCTACGGTGTAGGCCATAACTTGGTGGGCGTTTCAATGCACCTATCAGTGGGCTGCCGGAAGGTCTCGTAGAATTGCTCCATTGTCATTGAAGTAGTTTCTTCCAATGGTTTCCACACAGGATCATCTGGAATGATCGGCCACACATTTGCCCAATCTGTCTGAGATAGAAATTCAGGAAATTTATCCCCTTCTCCTGAAGGGAATAGCTCAAGCTCTATATGAGCATTTGCTGGGCAACCTCGAATATTTTTCCCTACCGATGTCTTATAAGTAGAATAGACAATAAATAGGCCTGTATCTGGATAAACAAGTACTACATAAAATGCAGGCACATTCTTTCCGCGATCTGGTCCTGCATCAGTAGAAATCAATACACTTGTTGGCATACCTTGATTCGAAAGAACTTGCGATAAAGTATACGGATAGACTTGTTTACCAAACAGCGTCGAATCAAAGATATCAGGGAAACTAACATCATTGTTGTTGCCAGATTTTATCTTTTGTGCTTCATTTGCCCTGAAATAAATCTCAGTAACGATTTGAGTATTCGAAACAGATGTCGCGTCAACACCGGCAACGGCAAAAAGCATTAAATCTCCTTCAGAATAAACAGGGTAAATTGAACCTCCTTTAGAATTAAAGCCCACTGGCACATTTGAGATACTGGCAAGTGGCTCCAAGATAGCGCGTGCCTCATCGTAAGTGCTTTTTCCAGGCGTAATGCCCCACAAACAAGGCAGTTGGCAACCTCCATTATCAGCCAACAATTCCAATAGCCTTGCATTGGCTATCTCAATGGATAAAGTTGGGATAATTGTAGGTTGCTGCGTCAGCGTTGGCGCAACTGTAACGGCTGGCGTCTCGGTTTTGGTGGGCAAGATTTCCCTTGTTGATAAAACTGGTGTCAACCTGAGTGGCGTTGCTATCATGCTCGTACCTGGAGCACAACTGGTTATAACGCTCATAGCAAGCGCAAACAAAATAATGGTTTTCTGTATTTTCATAGTTTTCTCACAAGACTGTTACGTTGCTGCTCTGCTTTTGGCTGCCATTACATGCATCAGCCCGAAATCGGATACGTATGATCTTTGCCCGTGTTTTATTTCAGGTAAGGGTACGTCTGTTATTGAACAGGTATTGGATGCTGAAGAGAAACGCCAAAAACAGGCAAAAGCCCACTATTCCGAGAGAAATGCCAAAGATGGGGAGAAAATTTTCAGCCTGTAGCTGTATCAGTTGCCACTCGAATGTCAGAATAGGTAGGGTCAGCCGGGGCAGGGTGGCCCAGATAACGAATCCAACTGCCGGGAGCAGGGCGAGGAAAAAGCCCAGGGCATAGTCCATCCAGGTTAAGCGGAAGGGCATACGGGGGGCAGCGTTGCGAGCGCTTTTTGTTTCCTGCGAAGCGCGAATTTTCCCCATAATTTTGTATGAGAAGTTGGGCGGCACATCCGCAAGGGGGTAGGTGGTTAGGGCATCTTCAATCAAGTCGTCGGTGTTCATAGGGTTTCCTTCTCGAAAGCAGAGAGTGCGTCGCGCAGGCGCGCTTTGGCGCGGAAAAGTCCTGTTTTGATGGTGCCGATGGGCAACCCAAGGATGGTGGCAATTTCTTCATAGGGAAGCTCATGCTGGTAGCGCAGGCTGATTAATAGGCGATACTGTTCTGGCAGTTGGTCAATTTCGCGGTGAAGGAAGGCGCGCTGCTCGCGGTGTTCGAGGCTCTCGAGGGGATCTGCGCCGCTGGAAGTGGGCTCCGGGAAGTCACTAATTTCGTCATGGGTCAGGTCGTTCAGTTCGCGCCTTAGGCGTGGCATGCGATTGATACACAGGTTAAGTACGATGCGGTAGAGCCAGGTGCGAAACTGGGCATCTTCGCGGAATGTGGGCAGGGCCTGCCATGCACGTAGAAAGACATCCTGGGCTATATCGGCGGCGTCATCCGCGTTGTTAAGGGTGCGCAGGGCCAGATTGTATACAAAGCGCTCATGCAGCGTAATTAACGCTGCAAACGCTTCTGTGTTGCCCTGGCGGGCCTGCCGGATGAGTTTGCTTTCGTTGGTTTCCATGCAAAATATTCCTTCAGTAGTTAGACAGGCAAACTGGCGCGAAAGTTTCAGTGAAAGCGAAGCTCATTTTCTTGAAACTTTCTTGTGGTTATTCTGTCAAACTTTATAGAACCTAATCTGGAAGGAGAAACCATGAGAAATAAATGGATTGTTGCAAGTGTTTTGATTGTAGCCTTGATCGTTGTTTGCGCGGCAAGTTTATTTGCAACCTGGCAGGGAGTTCTGCTGGCGCAGCAGAACGGGGTACGCTTTACCGGTTCTGGTTTTGGCGTGGATCAGGTCTCTGCGCAGGCAACCGAGGAAAAAACTGTCAGCGTGACGCAGCCCATCAACTTGAGTGCGGTCACCGATCACGGGAGTATCACGGTGCTTGCTGGCAAAGATGGTCAGGTGACGGTCAAAGCGGAGAAAACTGCCTACGGGAATAGCGATGCCGATGCACAGGCGGCGCTCAAGGGGCTGAAGGTTGTGGTGGCGCAAGACGGGAAAAATCTCAAGGTTTCGGTCGATCAGTCGATTGAAGTGAGTCCGCTGCACATTGGCCCGGTGGGCGGGACGGTAAATTTTACGATTACCGTGCCAGCTGATACTGCTGTGACACTCAACTCGCGGCAAGGCGATTTGACTTTGAGTAGCACCAGTGGAAATGCCGATCTTGAGACCACGTTTGGCAGCCTGAACATTGCCGATGTGACAGGAGATGTTTCAGCAACGTCGGATAATGGCAGCATTACTGCGAAAAATATCGGCGCAGGGGGCAAGATCACGTTGTCGTCCAACTTTGGGGACTTTGTTGTGGAGAACGCAAAAGGTTCGGATGTAACGCTTTCTTCCCGCAATGGTCAGATGATCGGGTTGAAAAATATCAGCGCCACAGGTTTGCTCAAAATTACCAATGATTTTGGCGATATTCATCTGGCTGGTGGGCAGGCGCAGATACTTCAAATCAGTTCGAAAAATGGCGAGATTGGCCTTGAAAAGATCAACGTGGATGATCGTCTGACTGCCAAAAGTGATTTTGGGAATTTGACTGTGAGCAACGTGAATGCAAATTCTTACGATCTAAATACCCAGAATGGCAAAATTAGCCTGGACGGGGCGCGGGATTTGATAAAAGCGCATTCTGATTTTGGCAGTATTGAAGTGCTCAATGCGAAAGCCGCCACTACGCTTGATCTTTCTTCAAACAATGGCGCGGTAACTTTTTCAGGGTCACTTGGAGATGGGCCGCACACCATTCGCAGTGATTTTGGGAATATTCAAGTTACTTTACCTGCCGAAAGCAAGCTTAATTTGGATTTACAGACAAATTTTGGAAAGATCGTGTCCAATTTCAGTGTCACTGTTAATGGTACGATGGACAGCAATCACTGGATTGGGACGATTAATGGGGGTGGCGCTGCGTTTGTCGTTGTTACCAAGAATGGCAATATTACTCTTCAATCATCCAAATAAAAGGAGACAATATCATGAGTGACTTATTCGCTTGCGTTGGCAGTCTGGGGTTTATATTTCTTGTTTTGAGCTTTATTGTGGTGATGCGTTACATCAGCTATCGTGAGACTCTAAAGCTGGCAGACAAAGGGCTGGTAAAGCCCAATCGGTCCGTTGGAAATGGCAAGGGTACGCTGATCTGGGGGATTATTATTACTGCGATTGGGTTGGCGCTGATGGTGGGTCTTTGGCCTTTGGGTGCCATGCTGAGTTCGAATGTTCCCTTCGGTTTTGGTCCGTGGATGCTGGCCGGATTGCTCCCAATGTTCTTTGGGCTGGCGCTGATCCTGATCCATATCCTGACCTATGAACCGAAATCGAAAAACGATGGGGACGATCTGACTGAAACAAAATAAGCTGGAGATGAAGTATACAAAAAGTGCGAAGGAGAAACTCTCCTTCGCACTTTTTGTATACAAATAATTAAGTATCGGTTATCCGATTGGGGTACCAGCAGAGATGATTGGGCCATTTGCCGGGGGAGGGGGAACAACACTGCTGCGGCCGAAGGGCATGGCTGGTCTGTTGATTTGGGTTTTTCCATCTGGGGCATAGAGCATTTTGTGCAGCAACGCCTGATCCCAATTGCCACCGCCAAGAATGTCATTTCCTTTTGGTTCGCCATTCTTGCGTTGTGAACCTGCCACAATACCAGCATAGCTGCTCAAATCCATGAACATGGTGGCTTTCTTCACATCTGCAAAGTGGCAGGTTGTACATGCCAAAGCGCCGCTATACCACAGGTTGGATGTGACAAAAAGTTTTTGCACATCATCCTTGAAGGTGGCACTGCATTTTTTGTTATCCACGTCAGTGAAGTTGAAATTTTTCGTTTCAGGGTACCCTGCCGTTACCCATGCGCCAATTAAATCGACAGCGGCAATATGGCATGTGGGTCTGGCAGCGGCGGCTTCTGCTCCAACTTTGGGTGCTGGGAGTGTAGCTGGGAGCAGGGTTGGGATGGATGTCAGTGGCGGTAGACGAATACCTGTGCAGGTCTCTGTTGGGCAGCCTGTCAGGAAGAGCGAAAGAGGCCAAAAAACGACAATCGCAAGCAGACCAATGACAGTTCCCATGATAATCTTGAACATCGAGTTTTTCATGACTGGCCTCTTACGGTTGTGGAGTAGGTGTGGCTAATTTTGCCGCAGCCTGTAATGAACGGATGAAGTTGACCAAATCCCATCGATCTCGCACGGTTAGATTCTCGTTGAGCGCTGGCATGTGAATCTGATCCATAGAGACGCCGTTGATAGTGGTTTTGCCAATAATGCCATTGGTGATGGTCAGGAAGATGGAACCATCTGATTTGGCGCTTACGGTGGCACCGGTTAAATCGGCAGGCTTGTTGATAAGGGCAAAGCCAACGTTGCCATTTCCTTTTGCTTCAGGGCCATGGCATTGAATGCAAGTTACCGAGTAGAGCAGACGTCCACGTTCCACCGAAACTTTATCGGTTGGGATGGGATTAACCGGGTCGCCTGTTCCGCCGATGTATGCAGCACCCTCAATCGGGATGGAACCTGTCGCAACGGGTCGTGGCTCTTCCATTGGGCGATAGGATGGCTGAACTTCCATGAAACTCACCCAGTCAATTTTCACAACATCATAAAGCCCAAGGCAAATGACTACTACTACTGCGACCAACAAAAGGAAGACAACACCCAGTAACTTTTTATAATTCGAGCTCATTGGAGAATTATTCATGATTTTGCGTCTCCACAGGTTTCACAGATTGCGCGCCTGCTTTGGTAAGAGCACTTGATATTTGATCTTGTAATTCAGCCGGGCAGTGAAAAAATACTGCAATTTTCCCGTCACTTACTTCCGATGTGTAATCCACTTTATCAAAAGACGGGAAGCGGCTTTCGAGCAGCATGCCGATAAACGAAAAACCCATTAGACCCAGCATGGTCATTTCAAAGGTAATGATCAGAGTGGGAGGGATCGGGAACAACGACTGACCGCCTACGTGTAACGGATAAAGGGTTGGGATGCCCTGCAGGAGAAAAAGGCCAAGGCACATGCCAAGCCCTGCTCCAAGCATCCCAATACGTGGGACGTTGGTCCTTGGGTTAGGACGACCTAAAATTGCAGCCTTGATGGGAATGCCAGAGAGGACATTGATATGATCGTTTTGGATGCCCATTTCGTGAAGTTTTTTAATCCCAAGCGCTGCTGGACTAAGCTCATCGAAAACGGCAAGTAGTGTCAAATTTTCAGACATATTTTCCTCCTTGGCCTTTATTCCAGCTCACTGAGCGAGACGACTTCAGTATTGCCAACCGTGCGCAAGCTGTGAGCAACCTGGCCTTCTTCCACTTCCCAGACCGGGATAAGTGGGATTAGGCGAGATGCTAGCATATAAAGCAACAGGAAGAAGGCAAACAGGCCAATCGTGATTGGGATTTCGATCGCAGGCTGATACTGACGCCAGGTAAAAGGATCACGGGTAATCGTGACACCTACTGGAATGATAAGATAACGTTCAAGCCACATGCCGATATTGACTGCAATTCCAACACAAGCCATCAACCAGGGTGTCCTGCGCCAGTTTTTGTTCCATAAGATTAGCCAGGGAACCGCGATATTGCAGAAGAGCATGATATACCAGAGCGGGGCGTCAGGGCCACGCGCCTGATAATCCAGAAGAGTTTTTTCGATCGAGCCGCCGCCATACCAGGGTACGATGTAATCGTTAAAGTAAAAGTATGCGTAGGCCATAGAAATGATCAGTAGGAGTTTGCCAAGGAAATCGAAATGTTCGGCGCGCAGGAAATAGTGCATGTTCTTCATCGTTGTGCGGATTAGGAACAGCACCAGCAAGACGGCTGAGATACCCGAATGGAGCGCGCCAATAATGAAGTATGGGCCAAAGACTGTGGAAGACCATCCGGGACGGCTGGCCATGGCAAAGTCCCAGGAAACGATAGTATGCACGGAGAACATGACCGGGATAATGGCGACAGCGAAAATATTCATCGCCGTGGCCAGGTGTTTCCAATGAAATTCATTTCCACGGAAACCCAGAGACGTCACAGTATAGAAGACCTTGCGCCAGCCTGTCGTGCGGTCGCGTGCCATCGCCAGATCGGGAATGAGGGGCAGGAATAAATACATGGTGCTGCACAGCAAGTAGGTGCTGATCGCCATGAAATCCCACATCAAAGGAGAGTGAAAATCTGGCCATATCGTACGCTCGTTGGGGAGCGGAACCATCCAGTACACCACCCAGACACGCCCAAGGTGTAGGAAAACGCCGATGCCAGCCTGTACCAGCCCAAAGGTGGTCATCAACTCTGCAGCGCGGGTGAATGGGCGGCGTGCCTCGAACTTCAAGACACGCAAAATCGCCGAAATGAATGTACCGGCGTGGCTGATACCGATCCAGAACACGACATCTACGAGAAACACCCCCCAGTAATCGGGACGGGTCACGCCAGCAGTTCCCTGACCTTCCATAATCAGGACGCCCCATTCGTAAAAGAGACAATAAGCCACAACGGCAGCCAGGATTACGATTACCACCCAGAATGTCCAGTTGGTAGACATCATGGATTCCATCACCATGTCATTCATTTCACCGCGTGGCTTGGGATCAAGCATCAAATGTTCTTGAAAGTTTTCGTGCTCTTCTGCTTTCCCGTGCGCTTTTTCAGGGACGTGTGGAAGGGGTTTAGCTGTTACGGCCATGGGTGGAGCCTCCCTTCAAGTAGGTTACTCTTGGCATTGTATTTAGGTCTTCAAGTTGTAAGAATCCGCGTCCGTCAAGCGCCTTGCGTGAAACCTGGCTTTCGGGATCATCCAGTCGTCCAAAAACGATTGCATCGGCGGGGCAGGCTTGGGCGCAGGCTGGGACAACCTCACCATCCATCACATCACGACCTTCTGATTTAGCCTGATCTTCGCCTTTGTGGATGCGCTGGATGCAGAAAGTGCATTTTTCCATCACGCCGCGCTGGCGTACAGTAACATCGGGGTTGAGCCGCTAAGTCATTGGTGCAGGTAAAGGCCAGTCACGCCAGTTGAACTGACGCACCTGATAAGGACAGTTGTTGGCACAATAACGGGTACCAATACAGCGATTGTAAACTTGCAAGTTCAGTTCTTCGGCAGCACTATGCACAGATGCATAGACGGGGCAGACTGGCTCGCAGGGTGCATTGCCGCACTGCTGACACATCATCGGCTGGTAATCGGTCATCGTGACCTTGGGATACTCACCTTCCCAATAGCGCTCGATGCGAATCCACTGCATACTGCGACCATAGGCAACATCATCCTCGCGAACATCACCAATAAAGGAAGTGTTATTCTCCATAACGCAAGCTGCCACACAGGCTTGACAGCCTGTGCATATATCCTGATCGATTACCATGCCCCATTTGCCGCTAGGTTCTTTCAACTGCGGTTGTACACGCTCTTGCGTGTGAGGGTGTTCATGGTCGTGCTCGTGTTCATGCGTGTAACTCATGATGCATCTCCTTTACTTTTTATCATTGGTATAACCATAAACGCCTAGAACACCTTCATAGCGCGCCAGTTGTTTCTTCTTGCCCGTCTTCGTGATTTTGACTTTCATTGCGCCAAAAGCTAGATCGCCAGCTTCATTAAAGGTTGGTTTAACAAATCGGCAGGGTTTACACCGCGCCCTTCAGCGTAGCGTCCGTAGGCGGTGTGGCCACGTCCAAAGGGAATGGCAATTGTATCGGGACGAATGGCTGGATATTTGTATACTGGGACTTCCAAAGTGCCTGCTGATGATGTAATCAGCACGACATCATCATTTTCGAGGCCAAGTTCTTCGGCTGTTTTGGGATTAATTTCAACCCAGGTGCCCCAGGTTACCGTAGTGGTTGGGTCAGGGATTTCCTGCAACCAAGGTTTGTTCGCGCCTGCTTCACCCATAACTGGAGAGACAAACGGGAGCAGGTGGAATTCATAATCGCCTTGATAGGCCGGTATTTTTATATCCAGTGCCTGGTCAAGCGAAGCAGTGGGGGTGCTCAATCCCTGACCATTCTTCCACCAGCCGCCATATTGTTGGAATTGCGCCCAGAAGGTCGCCATTTCAGCAGCGTTGTAGTAGCCATCGCTGGCAGAAAGCAAAGCATTCACCTTACTCTGGATGAAGGCGATCTCATCTTTAAAGGGCAGCGCTGTTGTCAGTTTGCCACCTACTTTGGCAACAGCCGCAAGTATCAAATCGGTGCTGGATTTGGTGTTGTAGAGTGGAACGACAACTGGCTGTAAACCAGAGAGTACCGATTGGCCTGTGCCTGTTGGGATGCGCTGGTAACCAAAAGCTTCCAGCCCGGTATGGTCGGGGAAGATATAGTCTGAGAGTGTTGCTGTTTCATCCGGGAAGGACGAGAACGAAATTACACTTGGGACTTTGCCCAGAGCAGCGGAAAACCCCAGCGATTGAGGCAGCTCAAAAACCGGGTTAACACCATGAATAAACAGTGTCTTAATTGCGCCGGATTTCATCTGGCTGATGAGTTCACTAACTTCTTTGGCAGTGGCGGCGGCATGATATTCATCGCCCAGCGGAGAATCGGGGGTGAAGTAGACGCCACCGGGTTTGCCCAGATTATCGGCAAGTGAATTGAGTGAAAGGATTGCCTTTCCGCTTTCAAGACCATTAGATTGGCCGAGTGCAAAGCCGCCGGGAATGGCAATTGCGTGTTGCGCTTCGACATAAAGCTGCGCAAGGCGATCAAAGGTTTCAAGTGAAACTTCTGAAGCTTTGGATATGGCGGTTACATCCACGCTTTTGAAGGCAGCTGGGATATTGGTTTCGCCAAATTTCTTTGTGCTGATAACCTTGCCGAGCGCAGCGGCAACCAAACCTTCAGTGCCCGGAACAACTGGAATCCATTCGTCGGCTTTGGCTGCTGTCTGCGACATGCGCGACTCGAACTGAACCAGATAACCGCGACCACTTTTGGGGTTTCCCTGACGCATTTTGGCGAAGCCACGGGTATACGCTACCGGGGCGATCCAGGTTTCGAGGAAGTTCGCGCCAAAGGAGAAGGTCAGATCGGCACCCTCAAGATCAAAGAAAAGTACGTTGGGTTTGCCGAAAACAGCGCGGGCGGCTTCGCCCAGTGTGGCGCGGGCTTCAAATAAATTCAGGGCGCTGTAGCGCAATGGAGCGGGAGCATCCAACGCTTTACACAGGTCAGAGACCAGATCAAAGAAATGGTCAGAAGAAGTTCCCAGCAAAAAGGCGATTTCGTTCGGCTTGTTTTTACTTAAGGCATCAGCGACAACTTGAATGGCAGCATTCCAGTCAGCTTCTTTCGTAGTTTCGGACAATGTCTGTGCTGCCTGTTCGTCCTCGGCAACGGTGAAGGGAATTTTTGTGCCACGTGCATGTTTCCCAGGGCGCATGACACGATCTGGGTTATAAAGCCCGTGCAAGGTGGCCTGACCACGGGCGCAAGTTTTGCCCAGATTGACCGGGTTGAGCTTGTTGCCTTCTACTTTAAGGGCGCGTCCCTGCATAGTGCGCACAACCAGACCGCAGCCTGCGGCGCATTCGCGGCAGGTGGTGGCGTAGTATGTGCTTTGACCGTTATAGGTGTATTCCGGCATTTTAGTATAGGGTTCGCGTGACACATACCGTGAAGCCGGGCCACAGCCCGTCAATACGGTTGCTACAGCACCGCCTACGCCAGCAATTTTCAGGAAATCGCGCCGGGTAATCTTTTCACTCATGATTAGTTATCCTTTCGTGGCCCGGTTTAGTAGTGACAGGTACCGCAATCCAGCAACTTGATGCGTTTTTCCGCGAGGTCAGCGGCGACATCCGAGTTGTTGGTGGGATTGTTCTGGGTATTATTTTCAGTGCGTGAGCGGTGGCAGTTCAAACACCAGCCCATGTTGACGGTTTGCTCAACAGTCGCCACAGTCTTTTTGCTCATATCACCATGACAATTTTCACAGTTCAAACCAGCCGCAATGTGCGGACGGTGGTTGAAGTGAACAAAATCTGGTACCTGATAGACGGGAACCCACTTGATGGGTTCTTTTCGTTGGACATAACCTGCCAGTTTCTGCAATTCGACAGGCCAGTCACTGACCGGAACCGGCTTTGTGGGATCCCAGTATTTTGCCAACTGCCCATGACAGGCCCAGCACTTTTGCTCGGTGGGCAAGCCCGCTGAGGCCTGACGCCATGCGCCAGGATGACAATATAAACATGGAATGCCCAACCCAACATGCACCTTGTGTGTAAATTGGATGGGCTGTTCCGGGGGGATCTGGGTGTTATAGTAAAATGCCACAGTTGCACCACTAACGACTACCATTACAACCACCATTAACGCCAGTCGCAACATGGGTTTTTTCCACAGATCAAATACAATAACTACCAGCTTGTCAAGCAACTTCTCCATATACTCTCCTGCGAAGTTGATCTAATCTTCTAAGTATCAGACCGATTTGTGTCAAGGCCGCAAACGTTCCGGGTCAAGAACAATTCCCGGAACGATGTTTTTGCAAAACTGCGGCAAAAATAGTGTGTATTTTATGCTGGATTTATCTTTCTTTATTTACATGATGAACCCATCACGGCTGGCATTATACTGGATAAGTTAAAATTTGATAAGAAATACCCAATTCCAGCCGTGTTATACTGGGGTGAGTTTCCATCACCCTTTCTAGTGAATTTTGGAACGATGACCCGAAAACTTCAAATCACAAACATTTTTGTCCTTTTTTTCCTGCTGGCTTTTTCAAGCATGGCGATGGCTCCTTCTGCGCAGTTGTTGACAGGCACGCCAACGGCGAAAAATATCAAGGGAACGTCTACCCCCTTTCCCAGCCAGTTGATTAGGGAAATCACCCTGACACCTTTCAGAACGCGATCTGCGCCAGCGGCACTGGCAATCCAAGCCGGGGATAGTGATTGGATTGCGATAATCGGTATTTTGATTGTCGTTATCATTGTTGTTCCAATTATGTTTAAATATAACGAGTGGCGGCGTAGCTGACGTTGTCCTTTTCTATTTTCCGGCCCACTTGCTGGGCCTTGTTTTTGTCGTTAAAAAACAGATTCACAGGAGATCAGTATGGATTTACAACTGAAAGAGAAACGCGCCCTGGTTACCGGTGCATCACGCGGATTGGGTTATGCCACAGCGCTAACTTTGCTCAAAGAGGGATGTCGCGTTGCGATTAACAGCAGCGATGAAGGCAGGCTAAACGCCGCCACAGCAACATTACGCAGCGAGACCGGTGGAGAAGCCTTTGCCGTCCCGGCGGACCTGGCTCTGCCCGGTGCCGCTCAGCAGATTGTTAGCGAGGCAGCGCTTGTGCTTGGCGGGTTGGACATTTTGATCTGTAATGCAGGCGGCCCGCCGCCGGGGGCTTTTGAGTCCTTCGATGAAGCGACCTGGCAAAAGGCGATTGAGCTGTCTTTTATGAGCAATGTACGCCTGATTCAGGCGGCGCTGCCGTTTTTGCGCCGCTCTGATGCACCAAGTGTGCTGGCGGTGACTTCGGTCTCGACCAAGCAGCCATTGCCCAACCTGATTTTATCGAATAGCGTGCGACTGGCGACCATTGGCCTGATTAAATCGCTGGCGCTCGAACTGGGCAATGAAGGCATTCGCTTTAATTCCATTTTGCCGGGCTGGACGGAGACCGAGCGTATCACAACCCTGATGAATGCCCGCGCCCAAAGCAGCGGATCAACCCCCGATGACGAGGCACGCAAACAGGCCAAAGATATTCCCCTCGGGCGCATGGGAAAACCGTCCGAGTTTGCCAACGCCGCAGCTTTTCTCGTTTCGCCCGCAGCTTCGTATATTACCGGGGTGATGTTGCAAGTAGATGGCGGTTCGTTCAAGGGGACGCTCTAGTGGGTAAATTTTCTCACCTTGCCCGCACTTCTCTGCTGGTGGGTTTCTTCTTCCTGCTCGATAAAATTCTGGCTTTTGGCCGCTCCATCATCATTGCGCGCCAGTTTGGTTTATCCCCCGAGTTGGATGCGTTCAACGCTGCCAACAACCTGCCCGATTTGTTATTCGCGCTAATTTCGGGTGGGGCGCTGGGGATGGCTTTTATCCCGCTCCTGAGCGAGTACCTGGCAACAAAAGATCGCGCCGCCGTCTGGGATTTGTTCTCACGGGTGGCCAATCTTGGTTTTGTCATCACGGGCGGCATCGCGCTCATCATCGCCATTTTTGCCAACCAGATCGTTGCCGCAGGTATTACGCCCGGTTTTAGCCTGCAACAGCAAACGCTGGTTGCTGAATTAATGCGCTTGAACCTGATCGGTACCGTCATTTTTTCGATCAGCGGGTTGGTCATGGCGGGTTTGCAGGCCAATCAGTCTTTTCTGCTGCCAGCCATGGCGCCCATGATGTACAACGTCGGGATGATCTTTGGCGCGCTGGTCTTTTCGCCCACCCAACCCTATCACGTCGGCCCCATCACCATCCCCACGCTTGGATTGGGTGTACACGGACTCGTCTATGGTGTGATTCTCGGCGCGGCATTGCATTTGCTGATTCAAATTCCAGGGTTGATGAAGCACCAATTTTGCTGGACACCCTCGCTGGATATTCGTGATTCGGGCTTGATCGCGGCTGTGAAGTTGATGTCTCCCCGTATTTTGACGATGTTTACGATTCAAATGATGTTTTTGCTGCGCGACAACTTTGCTTCTCACCTGGCGAGTGGTTCCGTTTCGGCGCTGACTTATGGCTGGATGATTATGCAGGTGCCTGAAACGCTGCTTGGCACGGCCATTGCCACCGCGTTGCTGCCTTCCCTGGCTGAATACGCAGCGCGTGGTGATTGGGAGACCTTTCGGGATACCCTGGACAAGGCCTTGCGCGTGATGCTGGTGCTGACTTTGCCAGCCGCAGCCGTCATCGCTGCCGGGATTCATCCGCTGGTGAAGGCAGCCTTCCATTTTGATGAGACTGGCACCGATTTGCTGACCCTGACGACCCGCGTCTATATGCTGACTCTCGCAGGATATACTGTGCAAGAGACGCTGGCGCGCAGCTTTTATGCGCGCAAGGAAGCCTGGATGCCGTTCTGGGGGGTGCTTGTGCGCATGATCGTCTATATTACGGTCGGCGTCAGCGGGGTGACAGTTTTTCGCGCGGTGGGCGCCCCCGTGATTGCCGCTGCTGAACTGTCCATTACTGTTGAAGCACTTTTTATGCTGAGGTGGTTTAACTACCGCCTGGAAAAACCCATCCGCCCTTTGATGGCGATTGGCAAAGGGTTGCTGGCAGCGCTGATTGGCGGCGTGGTCGCTTACGGGTTGGCGTTGTACCTGCCGGGCTCCGGTCTGATTACAGCGTTACTTGGCATGGCTGTGGGCGGGGTCCTGTCGGTTGTCATGGTCTGGTCTGAAGCAAAACAACTTTTCCGCTTATAAGGATGCGGTATAATCTGCCTCTATGTCTGAAAATATTGAACCTACCCCCGATATATCTGATACACAACCTCGTAAAGCACTGCCCAAGAAACGTAATATTTTGGGCCTGTTGATCGCTGTTGGCATTATTCTGCTGGCGCTTGCTTTGGGCAGTGCCATTGGCTATAAACATGGCATTGATGTCCGCGTCAGCGCGCAGAAAACCAATGATCAACAATCTCTCGCCGAGCAGTTTGCGCTTGCTCAACAGGCCATGACCGAAAAACGTTATGGAGTGGCGCAAGAACACATCAAATTTATCATTCAAAAAGACCAGACCTACCCTGGCGCAGTCGATTTGTTGACCAGGCTGATGGTGGAAATGGCGATTACTCCCAGCCCAACGCCAACGCTCGTTCCATCTGCCACGCCAACCCCTGACCTGCGCAGCCAGGATACGATTTTTGCCGCCGCCCAGGGCTATCTTAAGAGTAAAGACTGGACGAGTGCGCTGAATTCGCTCGATTCGTTGCGCAAAGCTGACCCCACCTACAAAACCGCGCTGGTGGATGCGATGTATTTCAACGGTCTACGCAATCGCGGCATGGATGAAATACTCTATGCCAAGACGACCAATCTCGAAGGTGGCATTTACGATCTGACCCTGGCCGAGCGCTTTGGCCCGCTGGATGGTCTTTCGGATGGCATGCGCACCTGGGCGCGTTACTACATTCTTGGTGCGTCTTTCTGGGAGATCGACTGGTCGCAGGCTGTCAACTATTTTCAACAGGTTGCAGAAAATGCCCCCAATTTACGCGACGCATCGAATATCACGGCTTCGCAGCGCTACTATCAGGCTTTGTTGAGCTATGGCGATTTCCAGGTTGCCAATGGTGCCAGGCAGAAAGATCGCTGCCTTGCCCTGGATTCTGTGGAGCACCGCCCAAAGCATCAGCGGACTGGATGCCGCATATACCGATAAATTCAATGTCTTGAACTTGAAATGTAATCCGCCGACCGAAACGCCCGCGCCAGAGCAGCCGACACCAACAGCTGGCTCGTAATCATAAAAAAATTCCCCAGTAAAAAACCGGGGAATTTTTATTTAACGACTATTGGTTCTTTTTCTCTGTCCCATGTGTCTGTAGGCGCATAAATGTCAAAACCAATTTTGAGACCGCGATCTGATATTTTTCTCATGATGGATGGTGATAACACAAATCCTTCATTCCACTTATCGATAAACAGTCCGCAAAATATATCAGCTACTTCTAAGTCTTTCGTGATTTCTTGCCAGGCATCTAAATTATCGGTTAGTTTTCCAAGAAGGAGTTCAATTTTCTCTTCGAGAATAACGGTGTCATTGGCTCCATACTCTAATCGCCAGAATCCATTTTTTACAATACGAGTTTTTCCATCTCGTTTCGTTAATTTATCTCCTTTTTTGGCAGCAGAAGATGGTAAACAACCCAAACGTTGGGTTAAATATTCTGGGTCTAACTTGGCCCCAAAAAGTCGAATAGAGACAGTCGAACGACTGATATCTGACATAAGAATTTGACTGTTGTTCACAAGCGTCGTTTTAAGGCGAGAAGACGAGCGGACTAAATCTTGATTGGCTGCTGCTGTTGCGCCAGTGAACCCGTCAGATCGTAGGCCATCGCCCCGGTAATTTTGACTGGGACAATTTGTCCGATTTCGGCGCGACCCTCGGCAAAGACCAACCCGTCAATTTCGGGTGCGTCACGGTAGGAGCGCCCGATGGTCAGGCCGTTGTCGTAGCCTTCCACCAACACATCCAGCGTCTTGCCGACGTAGGATTGGTTGACTTGCAGCGAAATGTTTTGCTGTAATTCCATCAACTGCTCCCAGCGTGCTTGCTTCACTTCGGCGGGCACAGGGTCGCCGAGTGGCTCGCTGGTGGTGCCGGGTTCGAATGAGAACTTGAAGACGCCCACCCGATCAAAACGGATTTCTTTCACGAAGTCGACCAGCGATTGAAACTCCTGGTCGGTTTCACCAGGATAGCCAACAATGAACGTTGTACGGATCGCCAGATCTGGCACGGTGGCACGCATCTTGGCAAGAGTTTTGTGGACCCAGTCAATGTTCGAAGGGCGGCGCATGCGATAGAGTGTCTTCGGGTCGGCGTGTTGCAGCGGCATGTCGAGATATGGCAGAATTTGCTTGTGTGCCGCCATGACCTCGATCATGCGATCTGTCACATAGCCGGGATAGGCATACATCACGCGCAGCCAATCCATGTCGGGGACATTGGTGGCGAGTTGCTCGAGCAGGGTTGCCAGCCCTTCCTTCATGCCCAGATCGTGACCGTAGTCGGTGGTATCCTGCGCGATCAGGACCAGTTCGCGCACCCCGGCGTCGCGCAGGGTGCGGGCTTCGTCGAGAATTTTGGCAATCGGGCGGCTGACAGCGGTTCCCTTAATCAGCGGGATGGCGCAGAAAGCGCAGGGACGGCGACAGCCGTCCGCCACTTTGATGTAGGCGCTGGCCCCGGCAACGCTTACTCTCAACGCGCCGCCCTCGTCTGCGCCAACGGTGGGGGCTTCGGGAAGGTGGTAGAGCGGCTCAGGATGGGGTGTGGCCCGCAGTTTTCCGACCACCTGCAAAATGTCCATCCAGCGTCGTGTGCCGATGATTCCGTCAATGCCGGGTACCTGCTTTGCCACTTCCACGCCGTAACGCTGTGTCAGGCAGCCCGCCGCAATTAGCAATTGACCGCTGCGCTTGTTTGCGGCAAGTTCACGCAGCGTATTAATCAATTCTTCCTTGGCCGGGCCAATGAAGCCACAGGTGTTGACGATCAGCACACCAGCCTGGCTGGCTTTCTCAACCGATTTGTAGCCATCCTGAATCAGCAATTGTGCCATTGAATCAGAATCAACCGTGTTTTTGGCGCAGCCGAGCGAAACGAGATGAAAAGTTTTACGAGACATACGGATAAAGTCCTTTACTGTTCTTTTACAGTGGGTGTCAAAGAAGGCGTGCGCGTGGGCGATAGTGTCCGCGTTGGGGTGACGGTGCGCGTCGGGGTCAGGGATTTTTGGAAGCGTGGTGTTTCGGTCGGGGTTGGGATGGGCGTGATGGTGGGTGTTTGTACGCCCTCTGCTGTATAGATCAGGTCAACCACCTGGCCCAGCGTGCCCATCGGTCCCAGATTGTGTTGATTAAGCATGATCTGGATGCCAGAGCCAGAACCCGTCAGCACTTCGATGGTTTTTGCGCCTTCGAAGGTTTGCGCAAAGCCTGGCACAACCCGCGCTTCAAGCTGCACAACCCCATCCACTGTCACGCGGACAAATGTGCGCTCGTAGACGCTGATGGTGAGTTGCAAATCTCCACTCACTGCTTCGCCGGTGGTCGTTTCGGTGGGGGTAAGTGTGTCCTCACCGTCCGGGATCACTTGTACATCCACATCGGTTGGCAAAAGCGCCTGTGTTGGCGTGATGGTCGGTGTCGGCCCATTCAGCAGCACGTCCGAAATGGATGGTGGCCCGGCGGACGTTGTGCTTTGCTTCGAAAATATGCGCAAAGCACCCCATATGGTGAAAATGAAGATCAGCAGTATCATCCCGCCGCCAAAAAGCAGGTCGGGGCTTACCAGACGTTGTAGCCAGAGCGGGATCATGAAGCGCGGGCGTGAAGATGGGGTTGGCGGCAGGGTTGCCTGCCGCTCCAGCCGACGCGCTTGCAGCGCATCGGCAAAGCGTAGTAGGGTGGCTTCGGTGTCCATATCCAAAAAGCTGGCGTAATTGCTCAACATGCCGCGCGCCTGCACCGGCGACGGCAGATCGTCAAACCTGCCATCCTCGATAATTTTCAAATAAAACTTGCGGACGTGGGTGTGCCGTTCAATTTCATCAAGTGTCAGGCTGATCAGTTCGCGGCGCTGGCGCAAGCTGTTACCGATCTCGGCGAAAATCAGATTGGAAGGAGCCGGGATGGCGGGTTCTGCTTCTTCGGATTCAAACCCGGATTCATCACTCCCCAGCAGCACTGATTCCGTTTCGGGAGCAGGGTCCGGCTCAGGCAGCGGCTGGCTGACGGGTGGGGGCGGTGCTGTCGGCTCATCCACGCTCAGGGGTTGGACCGCTGCTGGATGTGCATCCACCTGATGGGGAGCAATAAACTCAGGGATGGCTGCGCCGTCATTGCGCTGCTGCTCGATCAAATCATCGGCGTTGAGCTTCAGAAAATCGGCATAAGAGCGCAAAAATCCACGCGCCTGTGCCGAGGATGGGATGGCGGAAAAATCATCCGTCTCCATTGCCTCGATGTAATAATCACGGATGCGTGTCGCCTGGACGGCTTGCTTGATGCTCAAGCCGCGGGACGTGCGCGCGAGTTTCAGTTGTTCACCAATACTTGGCATGTCTTTTAAGTGAACATCACCGATACGTCCCAGGAACCGGGCAGGATCGGTGATGTGATAATCATTCTTTGCGAAACTTTAGGCTTCGGCAGTTGGTGTTTCTTCTGCCGGAGTAGCAGCCTGTTCTTCTGCGACCGGGGCTTCTGTTGCAGGAACTTCAGCGGCGGGGGCTTCTTCCACCGGGGCGGCAGCCTGCGCCTTGGGGGCAGGAGGTGGTTCAATCGGGTTGGCTTCACCTTCGCGGTAAACAATCACCGTAATGTCTGGGATTAAGTCCATTGTGAGGCGGACATGCGCGACGTGCTGGCCCAAAGCGCGGAAGGGTTGCATATCAATTTGGTGGCGTTTCACGTCGACACCGGTTTTGTCTTTCAAGGCAGTCGCAACATCCAGTGTGGTGATGGAGCCATACATTTTGCCATTTTCACCGGCTTTGGCAGGGAAAGCCAGTTTGACGTTCTTCAACATTTCAGCAATGGTGTTCATTTCGTTATTGACGATGGCGCGCTGTTTGTCGGCTTCCTCGCGGATTTTGCCGGACTGATTGATGGCGCCCGGTGTGGCTAGAACAGCCAGACCCTGGGGCAACAGGAAGTTACGGCCAAAGCCGTCGGCCACGCGTTTTACATCGCCAGCGTGACCTAATTTGTAGACATCTTTAATCAGAAGTACTTTCATGTTTCAAGCCCTTTCGAGACCGAATGTGGTTCTGCGAAGCCGCAGAAAGAGAATGGAGCGAAGGGTACAACGCTCAGGGCGCTTATTCTATCAGAGACGGCATGAACCGTCAACGACGGATTCGGCTGGTTTGTGTATTTCCCCCGCGCGAATGTTAAAGACAGTTTAACATTCGCGCCAAATCCAGTACCTTTGGCGGGTATGATTTGTTAAGATTGGAGTATAATCATTTCATACGGTTAGCTGACGGCGAATTCACATCGAGCCGTCTTTTTTTTCCGATTTTTTGGAGGGTGGAGCCAAAATCAATCGTAGAGATTATGCAGCAGCGAGGAATTATGAAAGACGCCATCATTTTTGTTATTGAGGGTAAGAAAGCTGAGCGCCCTGTTTTTTCTGCTCAATTACAAAAAAAAGGTTTTCAGGTGTTTACGGCGCAAAACGGCAGCGAAGCGTTGAAACGGCTTGATGAGACTGCGCCTGATATTGTTGTTGTGAATGCGGCATCGCTTGGCTCAACGGGCGTGCGCATTTGCCAGTCATTGCATGAAAAACAAAATGAGCATTTGCCCATTCTTTTGATTGTGGATGAAGGCAAAATCGTCGAAAAATCTGCGGCGGATATTGTGCTGAACCTGCCGTTCACGGTGCAGAAGTTGTCGAACCGTATCAAGCCGCTTTTGCCTGGCGATGGCGCGAATGTCATCCATGCAGGGCCGATTCGGCTGGATTTGGAGCAGCGCCGTGTGCGCAGCCTGGGCAAGAACGCCCGGCTAACTCCGCGTCTGGCGATGCTTTTGCAGATTTTGCTGCAGCACCGCGGTGAAGTGATTGAGCGTGAAGAGTTGTTCAAAAAAGTCTGGGACACCAACTACACGGGCGACACCCGCACCCTGGATGTTCACGTTTCGTGGTTGCGGCGCGCCATCGAACTCGATCCTGACCACCCGAAGTTTTTGCACACCGTTCGCGGGGTGGGCTACCGTCTGGATGTGTAATTGGAAATCGTTCAATCGGGAATCGGTGAAGGGTAGTCCTTATCCCCTGTAAATCCCCAAAAATCCGGATGCAGATTTTGCGCCCGGTTTTTTTATCGGTTTATCCATCCTTTTTCGTAAGGTTTTCAATGAATAAAATTTATTTTGGCGATAATTTACCGATACTGCAAAGAATGGAAAGCGAATCTGTTGATTTGATTTATATTGATCCGCCTTTTTAATACTGGGAAGGTTCAAAAGCGTACGACGATTAAAACGACCCGCTCAGACAGCGGCAGTCGCAAAGGGTTTCAGGGGAAAAGTTACGAAACCACCAAATTAGGCACAACCTCTTATGCAGATTCGTTTGATAGTCTTGTCGATTTTCTGCGCCCACGCTTGGAAGAAGCACATCGTATTTTGAAGCCGCATGGCAGTCTGTATTTTCACATTGATTATCGTGAAGTGCATTACTGCAAAATTTTGCTTGACGAAATTTTTGGTCGCGAAAGCTTCTTGAATGAAATCATTTGGGCCTATGATTATGGCGGGCGCGCCAAGTCAAAGTGGCCGCCCAAGCATGACAATATTTTGTATTATGCCAAAGACCCTGAAAACTATATCTTCAATCCTGGCGCAATTGATCGTGAGCAATATATTGCGCCGGGATTGGTGGGTCCGATTAAAGCTGAGCGGGGCAAATTGCCGACAGATACATGGTGGTTTTCATATGTGGGCAAAAAACCGACCGATACCTGGTGGCAGACCATTGTGCCAACTCATGGCAAGGAGCGGGTTGGCTACCCAACCCAAAAGCCCCGTAAATTGCTGGACAGGATGATTAATGCATCATCCTATTCGGGAATGGTGGTGCTTGATTTTTTTGCGGGCAGTGGCACAGTGGGCGAAAGTTGTCTGGCGCTTAATCGCGAATTTATTCTCGTAGATAATAATCCTGCATCAATGGAAGTGATGGCACAGCGTTTTTCGCAAACTCCGAGCATTGAGTGGATAGGCTTTACTCCAGCATCGTTTCAGCCCGATCTTCAGTCAACAAATGAAACACCCCCAGCCTTCGATGAACAGTATTTAATGCTGGCAGCTTCGATTACTCATTTACAAGAAGCATTTGAAGAGAATAACCCCTGGTATAACAGCCCTTTTGAATGGGTATTAGATGCCAACCGACAACAAAAATCCCTGATTGTCAGCCGACTGTTTGAGACGTGGTGCAAGCACAACGGCTTTTCTTTTGAGAAACTTGGCGATGCAGAGGATCTCTGCATTATTAATGGCTATCAAATAGCGGTTAAGTTCTGCATGCTTTTGGATGATGGCATGTATCGATTTCAACCAATCAGAAATGATGATTATGATTATGTTTTATGTATTGGCATTTCGCCTGAACAGGCACATGGTTGGGTCTTCGAACGTGAGGCTGTGATTGGCAAGTCTATTTATAGTGAAACAAGCGATCAAATTCACGTAAATCCCAAAAGCTTGGATGCATGGTTGAGCGATTGCGGTGGCAGTTTGGGTCAGACTGCTCAAATCTTTAAAAACTTGAAACATAAGAATATTGAGAAAGATTAACTGATGGTTTGTATGGTGGCAAATTCTTATCAAGCAAAGATGAAATATCTTCTTCTTGGGAGTATTGTCTTATGTTGCGTTTCTTGTGCTGGGCCTGCCAAGCAGCCAACTCTTACTATTCGACCTTCGCAAACTGCAACGCGAAAAGCAACTCCCACCGCAACGCCAGTTGCGGTGGCTTCAGTGGCACCTACACCAATTGCTTTGCCATCCTCCTACGCCCTGCCAGATTGGATGAAAAACCCTGAAACAAAAATTTTGGCTGCTTTGGTGACTGACTCGAGGGTAGATTATTTGCACCCCTTTTACAGCATGGATTTTTATAATACAGCCACTGATGAGAAATTCAATATTAATATCCCAGAAAATGTAAGTGGTTTCTTCTGGTATGACAGTATGGATTTTGGTTTTCTGGATGATGATTTAAAGAATTTGGAATTAATAGATTTACATACCGGGCAGACTTCAAAAAATGCCCTCGCTCCAGAATCGCTGCGCCTTTGGAATTTGGAGCATGAACACTATAGCAACGGTGGTGCGAGAGAATTAAGTGCGTTGGAAATTATTCATGATCCTGCCAGCAATGGAGTATTGATTGAACAGACCGGGTATGACTGGCAAAATAAATCAAAAAGCAAATTGTTTTCTGCCGATTGGAACCCTGATCACCAAGATACACTTATCATCGCAGATACGAATTCTCAGCAAATTTTTTGGAAACTTAAACTTCCAGTGGGCTTTTATGGAACTGAATTCGCATGGTCACCAGCAGATGAAAACACGCTTGCTTTTGTTCAAGGGCAGCCTACAATGAGCGATTTTGAGATGAAGGCAATGACATTAACCATTATTGACGTCGTTACCCAGAAAACGCTTGGCACTTACGAAGGCGATTTTGGTAGAATCGCATGGTCGCCTGACGGAAAAAAGATTTTGTATGAGAATAATGCTTCTCGCTTCAGCAGTTATGGCGTTGGTTTTAGTGATGCCCCTTGCATTCTTTTTATTGAGACAGGCGTAAAACGTTGCCTGAGAAGCATTCCACGTTTTGTGCCTGATGGTTTCAAGGTAGCAACAACAGGTGGATATCAATGGAGTTCAGACGGCCAATCTATTTTCTATAAATATGAGTATTATTACCCATCAACAAAAGAGTATAAGGGCTTTGGTAGTTTGTGCATTTATAGCTTGTTGGATGCCCATATTAATTGCCCAACGAAAAATTTGGATATTTTGCAAGAGCATACAATAAGTTATTATACGGTTTCACCAGACCAGCAGTTTATTTACTTCTGTTATTCAGATTCGAGTTCATTAAGTGATATGGCTGGCGATTCGAATAATGTTTTGATACGCATTGACGGAACTGGGTTTTTCTCTTGGCCAGGCATGTTGCAAGATGGTGGTCCTACTACTTGTTCTGGCAGTTTATTGTGGCGTCCTTTGCCATAGAAAAGTTTAAGATAGGAATTTTGCGCTTATGAAAACTGACCTTGACCAACTCATGCAAGCCCGCAATCTGGATGGCCTGCTCGTTATCGGCAATGCCGAGCACAACCCGCCGATGGCCTATCTCACCGGCGGTGGGCATGTCAGCAAGGCCGTGCTCATCAAAAAGCGCGGACAGGTGGCTGTACTGTTCTGTAACCAGATGGAACGCGAAGAAGCGGCCAAAAGCGGCCTGAAAGTTGTCCCGCTGACCGCAGCGCCGATGCGCGATTTGTCTACCGATACCGCTGCCAAGCTGCTTTTCCCCAAAGCCGGGTTAACCGCAGGTCGCGTGGGCATTTACGGCCAGACCGACATCTCAGCCGTCCTGCAGGCGGTGGCAAATTTGAGAAAATCCTGCCCAGGACTGGAGTTTGTCGGCGAAGGCATGGATGACAACATCTTCCTGCGCGCGATGGAGACCAAAGATGACGCCGAAGTAGCCCGCATTCGTCGCATGGGTAAAATTACCACCGAGGTGGTTGGCATGGTAGCCGACTATCTCACCAGCCGACCCGTCCGCGCGGATGAAGTGCTGCTTGCGGACGTGGGGGCGAATGTGCCGCTGACAGTCGGTGCCGTTAAATCGAAGATTAGCCTGTGGCTGGCAGAACGCGGTGCGGAAACACCCGAAGGTTTTATCTTTGCCATTGGGCGCGATGCTGGCATCCCGCATTCGATTGGCAACCCCGACGATCTCATTCGGCTGGGACGGACTATCGTCTTTGACATTTACCCTGCTGAAGCGGGCGGTGGTTACTTTTACGATTTCACCCGCACCTGGAGCCTTGGCTATGCCACGGCCCAGGCACAAAATCTTTATGATGAAGTCAAAGCGGTTTACGACAAACTCATTGAAAGCCTCTCTGTCAATACACCGTTCAAAGATTATCAAAAACTTGTCTGTGAGCAGTTTGAAAAAGCCGGGCATCAGACCCCGCTGCACACTGCGTCCCCGGTTGAAGGATATGTCCACAGCATTGGGCATGGACTTGGTCTGAATATCCACGAACGTCCCTGGAGCGGCCTGAGCACCGATGAGAGCAGTATTCTGCAACCCGGCGTTGTCATGACCATTGAACCTGGCTTATACTATCCAAACAAAGGCCAGGGTGTTCGCATCGAAGATACCTACTACGTTCGCCCAGATGGAACCTTCGAGCGGTTGGCCGAATATCCCTATGATTTTGTATTGAAGATGAAAAATAAAGAATAGACATCTTGCAAAAGTAGCAAATGTGCCATAATAGGCGCATGAGATACGAAACGGTAGAAAAACTAAAAGACGAAGAATTCAAGCGATCAACGGGCGTCAGCCGGGCAGTGTTTGCAAAAATGCTGGCAGTAGTTGAAAAAGAACTGCGCGATTTTGGCCGAACGCCGAACTTGAGTTGAGCAGATCAATTGCTGATGACGTTGATGTATTGGCGAGAATACCGCACCCAATTTCATATTGGGATTACCTACGGTGTCAGCGAATCGACGGTATGCCGAACTATTCAGAAAGTGGAAAAAGCTTTGATGACCTCGAACGAATTTCACTTGCCTGGCAAGAAGAAATTACAACCGAGCGAGACATTAATCGAAGTTGTGCTCATCGATGTCACCGAACAACCGATTGAGCGTCCGAAAAAAAGCAGAGACGACATTACAGCGGCAAAAAGAAGCGTCACACCCAAAAAGCGCAGTTGATCGTCAACCAAAAAACCCAAGAAATCATCGCAACTGCTTTTGGAAATGGCAGCCAACACGATTTTCAACTTTTCAAAATCAGTCGCAGCGTTTTATCTGCCCATGTTTGCAGTTTGGCAGATGCAGGCTACCAAGGTTTGACTGATTTACATCAAAACAGCCGTACACCTGCCAAGAAATCCAAGCTGCACCCGTTAACCAAAGAACAGAAAGCCAGCAATCGCAAGCTATCTCGTGAACGCATCCTGGTTGAGAATGTTATTCGCCGTTTGAAGATATTTCGCATTCTCAGTGAACGTTACCGCAATCGTCGCAAGCGTTTCTCGCTTCGCTTCAACCTAATCGCTGCCATTCATAATCTTGAACTCAGTCTCAGAAACTGACTTATGCAAGAGGTCTATTAGAGAATACGAAAATGAGTGTCAAAATCCTCGCCATTGAATCATCTTGTGATGAAACCGCTGCGGCCGTGATTGAAGACGGACGCGTGTTGCTTTCGTCTGTCGTTGCCTCGCAAATGGAAATCCATGCCCGCTATGGTGGCGTTTTTCCCGAAGTGGCTTCGCGCCAGCATGTTCTGAGCATTGTCCCCGTCATTGATGAAGCACTCGCCAAAGCGGGTACAACCCTCAGCCAGGTGGATGCCATCGCCGTCACACAAGGTCCAGGGTTGGCTGGTTCGCTTGTGGTGGGCTTGAACGCAGCCAAGGGGCTGGCCCTCGGTTCGGGCAAGCCCCTGATCGGCGTCAACCATCTCGAAGGTCATATTTATTCTTCGTGGGTATTCGAAGCTGGGACGCAAAATCCGCCGCCTGAGCCGCAATTCCCCATTCTGGCGCTGCTTGTCTCGGGGGGACACACCGAACTGAACCTGATGACGGACCATTTGACCTATCGCCGCCTTGGCGCAACCCTTGACGATGCGGCGGGGGAGGCCTTTGATAAGACCGCCCGCCTGCTGAAATTGCCTTACCCTGGTGGCCCATCAGTACAAAAAGCTGCCGAAAATGGCAACCCGAAGGCGTTTGCTTTTCCGCGTGCCCGCACCGATGGCGAGTGGGACTTTTCGTTTAGCGGCGTCAAAACCGCCGTGCTGCGCGAAGTGCGCCGCATGGAAGCCGCCGGTCAGCTCATCCCGGTGGAAGATATGGCGGCCAGTTTTCAATATACCGTGGTTGATACCCTGCTGACCAAGACGCTTGCCGCAGCCCGTGCCTTTGGTGTCAAAGAGATTTTGGTGGCGGGCGGGGTTTCGGCCAACAAGGCGCTGCGTGAAGCTTTTTTGGCGCAACAGGAATTCAAGGTCAACATCCCCAGGTTTGCCTACTGCACCGACAACGCCGCCATGATCGCCTCCGCCGGACATTTTCGCTACGTTATGGGGCATCGTTCACTGCTGGATATTGATGTAATGCCGACCTGGCCGTTGCATTAAGCTATTAGATATTAGCTTTTAGACGTTAGCGTAAGTTTTGCGCAATCAGCGCCAAAAGCGTAAAAAGCGAGCCAAAAAGTTTTGACGTATTGGCGTATTGCGATCAGGAAAAAAGAGTTGTTTGCCAGCAAAAGCGCTGGCAGGACTGAACCTTAACAACATGCCATCTGAATTTAGGATCACTTTTGCCGAAGTGTTGGCGGCAACCTGGACTTGCTTCTTGATGCCCATTTTTCTGATAGGAAGAGTGTATTCATTTTGGTCAGTATTTTGATCAATCCAGACAGTTGCCCAACGGATAAAGTTGGCGGCAAAGATAGTCAGGGCTTCTTGCAGGAAAATGGCGGGTTCGGAGCGGACTTTGAGCCGGTGGAGATAAAAAACTTGCTTGGTTTCCTTGATACCGGCTTCAATGGTTTGGCGAGCGTTGTATTTGCCAAACCAGGCGGCAAGATTTGTCGTAACGGGTGTATCACCGAAGTGAGCCAGGGTACTGTGCTTTTGGGTTTCGCCGGTATAAAAGCGTTCGAGCGCAACATCCAACGGGTAAGGGAAGTTTTCTGGTTGGAAATCTTTCCAGACAACCATCTCAGCATTCTTGCCAACCTGAACCCACGACATTTTCTCGTCCACTTTGCTTTTCAGCATTTTCGTAATTTTGTGGTTATGCAGTTTGACATAGATCTCATAACCCATTTCAATCAGCAAGGCGATGTTTTCGTAGGTGCCAAACCCGGCATCCAGCCGAAAACAGCCTGTGATCGGGCTCAAATTCTCAAGATTTTCCTGCACAAACCGTTCCAAGCGATCGCGCAACACTTTTTCGGCATCAAAATGGGCTTGCAGCAATACTTGTGTTTTGCCAAGCTTTTCCTGGACTGCTTTCACCGCCTTTTCGCGGCGCACCCTACGACGCTCCAGCATTTCGACGTGTTTTTGCTTGGGTTCCGCGGCTTCACTGGCTGTTTTGACCTGCTCCAGTACAGCTTTGCGATCAAGAATTGCGCTCGCCAGTCTGACTTTTTGTATTTCAAGCCGTTTCTCTGTTGCTTCACGACTTTTAACAAAGGCCTCGATACGCTTTTCCAGCAATTCCGTGCGTCGCAAAGGTCGCTGACCCGTCCGTTTTTCCGCCGCCAAAACAAGGTTCCTTGCCTGACCACTTGAAACGGTATCGCCCGCATGATGCGCTACCGATACCCACAACCGACCGTATGTCGGGCTTTCCAAACTGACTACGCCTGCCTGATATCCCAGGCGAATCTCATCCGACATGTGTCCGAACGCTGCGTTCGGGTAGGTTTTGCTCGTATTGGAGACTGGCAGCCCAGTCAGATCACCATCGTATTGCAGACACTTCATCAACGACAGTTCTTGTGCTAAAAATGGCTGCCCAACTTCTTCCAATGCCGCCACCAGTGCGTGAACTTCATCCCAACTCAGGCTTTTCAGCGTTCGGCTCACTCCCGTATACTCTGCCCAAGCCAGCTGGCCCCAGGCTTTTGCTACCGCTTCATCTTTCTCCAACGGATGCGCTGACAGGCTAATCTCTTGCAATTGTTTCAGCCCTGACAATATTGCCACGAAAAATTCAAGCACTTTTGCCTGTGGCGTATGTTCATAAACCTTTTGCTTGAGTTTCACCGCTTCAATTGCCGTTATCAGACCAATTTCTTGGGCAAATCGTCCCCACACGATCAGCAGGGCATGTTGGGTTTCTTCTTCTTGAGCCATTTTCGTTCCTGTTTGATGGGTTGGCTCAAGATTATGACATCCTTATTCATTTGGTAATGTTCAACTTTTTTTGCGCTTTTTACAATTCTTGATCTGATTGCGCAACCGTTACGTTAGATGAACCAAAAACATAAAAGCGTCTGCCACATGTGGTAGACGCTTTTAATCTAATATCTAACAGCTCCTTAAACGCAAACCCCGTTTGGAACCGGCCCAGGTTCCAAACGGGGCCTATCAAGGAGAATGCTCTCTTATTATCCAGCTTCAAGATAAATGAAACCTGAGCGAAACTTAAGAGAATGATTAACAAAGAAATCAGGCTAGCGCCTGCAAGATCGCCTGCAATGAAACCGGCCCCTCACGCAGGATGATTGGCTGGTCTTGGGTGCAATCTACCAGCGTGGACGGGATGCCGCCGGGTGTTGTGCCGCCATCCAAAATCAGTGGAATGCGTCCGCCGAGTTGGTTTTCCACCTCCGCTGCGGTGGATGGGCTGGGCTGGCCCGAAAGATTGGCCGAAGTGACCGCCATGGGTCCCGTTAGACGCAGCAGCGCCCGCGCCGCATCCAGCGCAGGGATACGTACGCCCACGGTTGGCAGCGTCGTCACCGCATCGGGGATGGATGGGTGACGGGGCAGGATCATCGTCAGCGGCCCGGGCCAAAATTGTCCTGCCAGTTTTTCAGCCATGGGCGACACACTGCTCGCCACTTGCGCCACCTGCGCAAAATCGCCAATCAAAATTGGGATGGACTTCTCGCTGGGGCGTTCTTTGACTTCGTAGAGCAACGCGACAGCTTTTTCGTCACTGATCAGCGCCCCCAGGCCATAAACGGTATCCGTTGCAAAGGCGACAACTCCGCCGTTTTTGAGTATTTCCAATGCCAGCGCTTTGGCGCTGGCATCATTCATTGAAAGCATTTGCGTTTTCATGGCTCGATCATTACCAGTCGGTCATGCCCGGCCAAATCTTTTTTAACGCGGATGTCGGCGGTTGGGAATGCGGCCCGTGCCAGCGCATGAACTTCGGCCCCCTGACGTGTCTCGATCTCAAGCAAAACCAGGCTACCCTGATCCATTTTTCCAGCAATCTGGGTGAGCAGCCGCCAAATCGCATCCAGCCCGTCTGGGCCGCCGTCGAGTGCTGCGGTGGGTTCGTGGGTGTAGATAGCCAGTTCGTGCAGGGTTTCGGTTGGGATGTAGGGCAGGTTGGCGGAAATCATATTGAAGGTTGAAGGTCGAAAGTTTGTTGGGAAAAGGTCTGCTTCGATAAAATCAATCCGCTCTTCCACGCCATGCTTGACGGCGTTGCCAAAGGCAATTTCAAGCGCGGCGGGCGAAATATCCGTCGCCACGATGCGCGCCCGTGGAACGTGGACCGCCAACGTCACGGAGATGCAGCCAGAGCCGGTGCCCACATCCAGAAAATGGTAGACATGTTCAGGGTGAAGCCGCAGCCAGGTCAGCGCCGTTTCGATGAGCAGTTCCGTCTCCGGGCGCGGGATCAGCACATCGGGCGTGACATCAAAATCCAGTCCAAAAAATTCCCGCGTGCCGACCACATACGGCAAGGGTGTGCCCGCCTGCAATTGCTGGATGGCCGTTTCGAGCGCAAATTCCTGCTCAGGGGTTGGCCGCGCTTCGGGGTGAGCCAGCACCCAGGCGCGCTTCTTGCCGAGGATGTGCGCCAAAAGCACCTGCGCATCAAGCACGGGTGTTTCGCCGGGCAAGTGCCGGGCGATTTCGCGGTACAGGGAAAAGAAGACCCCTCCGCCGGGTTGAGCGCAGAGGGGCTGGGGAGTTTATTCGTCATCGTCCGTCAGCCCAGAAGATGAGAGCTTGCCCGCTTCGTCTCGGGTGGAAAGTTCTTCAATAAACATGTTGATGTCGCCGTCCATAACAACCGGCAGGTTGTACGACGAAAGCCCAATGCGGTGATCGGTCACTCGCGACTGTGGATAGTTATAAGTTCGAATTTTCTCAGAGCGCTCACCCGTGCCAACTTGGGAGCGACGACTTTCTTCCAACTCGCTCTGGCGTTTTTGTTCTTCCATTTCAAAGAGGCGCGCGCGCAAAATTGCCATGCCACGCAATTTGTTTTGAAGTTGCGAGCGTTCGTCCTGGCAGGCAACCACGATGCCGGTGGGTTTATGGGTGATGCGCACCGCTGTCGAGTTTTTCTGGACGTTTTGTCCGCCTGCCCCTGCCGAGCGATAAACATCAATCTCAACATCCAAATCGGGAATGTCAACAGCGACATCGTCCACTTCGGCGAGCACAACAACGGTGGCTGTGGATGTGTGGATCCGGCCTTGTGAACTCGGTAGTAGGGATGCGTTGGACGCGATGCACGCCCAATTCCCGTTTAAGCTTCGAGAAGGCACCTTTTCCCTTGAGTTCGAAGATGATTTCCTTGTAGCCGCCGCCGCCCGTCTCACTCATCGACATGACTTCGGCTTTCCAGCGCTGGCGTTCGGCGTAGCGGCTGTACATGCGGTAGAGGTCTGCGGCAAAGAGCGCGGCTTCGTCGCCGCCCGTCCCGGCGCGCACTTCGACGAAGACGTTCTTGTCGTCGCGTGGGTCTTTGGGAACGAGCATGCTTTTCAGGCCTGCTTCAAGCGTCTCGATCTTACTCGTCAGCTCTTCCACTTCCATTTCGGCCATGGTGTGCAGTTCGGGATCTTGCTCGGTGTTCATCATCTCGCGCGCTTCGTCAAGTTGCTTGAGCGCCTGTCGATATTCGCCAGCTTTTTGGACAATTTCTTCAAGATCGGTTCGCTCTTTGTTGAGTTCAGCGGCGCGCTGATAATCGTTGCCAACTTCGAGCAGTTGCTGAGTCAGGTCTGCGTAGTGTTTTTCGATGCCTTCGAGTTTATCTAACATAGTTTCCTTGGGACTTTCACCACACGTGTACCTGCGTACGGTGCAGGCAAAGGCACGAAGCCTCAAAGGTTCTTTGTGCCTTTGTGGTGAAGGAATGTTGAATCGTGTTCTTAATGAGAGTTGTGATTATACCTTAAGCGTTATGACTATCTCCAAATCCAATAAGCGATTGAACGTCCCAGCCAGATGGCAGCCAGACCAACAAAGATGTGCAGGCCTACGTTCAAAAGCGCAGGCAAGCCTTCACCGCCGCGCAAGAAGTTCATGGTTTCGTTGCCAAAGGTCGAAAAAGTTGTGAAGCCGCCTAGAATGCCGACGAAAACAAACAACCGCGCTTCGGGTGTGAAAACGCCGCGTGCATCCGCCAGTTGTGACAGGAATCCAATCACAAGACAGCCAACCAGATTAACCGCGAGCGTGCCAAAGGGAAAGGCCGGATTGTTGGCAAACTGTTGGACAGCATTGCCGACCCAGTAGCGCAAAACAGACCCGATAAACCCGCCGAGGCCGACGTAGAGGGCTTTATCCATGCGAGCGCGTTGGCTTTAGAATTTGGAAACCAATGAAAGAAGCATGGTAATAATCAGCAGTGCCGCGAAAATGCTGAAGGCAATTTGCGCGCCGCTGATTTTTCGTTTTGGTTTGTCGCTTTGGGCATTGGATTTATATTTTGGGTTTTTGGTAGGCATTTTGAATTCCTTTATTGTAAGGAGCAGATGTGCAAATTTAATGATGTATCCGTGTGGCTAACTCAGTTCATGCTTCTTGAAAGCTGCCTTTATGGCTGCATCCAACTCATCCAGGCTGACGGGTTTGGTGATGTAAACGTCTGCGCCTTTGTTGATGGCAACTTCGACCTGCAAATCGGCGGCTTCGGAGGAGAGCATAATTACAGGCAGACCTTTGATCTCAGGTCGTTGGCGAATGAATTCAAGCATCATAATGCCATTAACTTCGGGCATGTTGACATCCAGAATAAACATGTCGGGTTTACGTCCGTCCATAACTTCTTTTGCCGCCTGCCGGGCATTGAAAAAATGGCGCAATTCACAGCCGAGCAGTTTTAACATCAACATCACTGCGCGGGACATTTCTTCGTCGTCGTCTACAATCCAGATTTTTTTCATGGTTCCAAACGTCTAACAAGCCAGACTTTTCGACTTGCATTATTCAATGTGGGCTTTAATACTTTCAGCAGCAGATTTATTCATGCCGGGGGCGTTGGCGAGGTCTTCAAGGCTTGCTTCTCTAATCTTATCCATAGAACCAAAATGTTTCAAGAGGCTCTTTCGCCGGGTCGGGCCAATGCCAGGGATTGAATCCAACTGAGAGGCGAGGCCGATTTTGGAGCGGCGCTTGCGATGGGCGGTGATGCCAAAGCGATGGGCTTCGTCGCGAATGCGTTGGACAAGGTACAACCCTTGAGAGTGACGCGGCAATTTGAGCGAGTTGGAGCGATGCGGGAAGAAAATCTCTTCTTCCTGCTTGGCCAGCCCAACCACCGGCACCTGCCCAAAAAGGCCGAACGCTTCCAGCACTTTGACGGCGCGTCCCAGTTGGCCCTTTCCGCCGTCGATAATGATCAGGTCCGGTAGAAAAGTGAAGGATTCGTCGGATTTTTGTCCCGGCGCGGGTGCCGCTGCTGATTCCACGGAAGCCTGCCAGCGTTTGAACCGCCGCGTCAACATTTCCTCCATGCTGGCAAAATCATCGGGTGCGCCAATGGAGGTGCTGTCGATATTGAATTTGCGGTAAAGCTTTTTGGCCGGGACGCCCCGCTCAAAAACGATCATCGCGCCAACGGTGGCGACGCCCTGCGTGTGCGAAACATCATAACACTCAATGCGATTGGGCGGCGCTGACAGATTCAGCGCAGATTGCAGTTCGGCCAGTGCGGTTTCCTGTTTGTGGGCGTCGGCTTGCCACTGCGTGCGCAGTGCGCCAAGGGTTTCGGCGGCATTTTCGGCAGCCATCTGGATCAGTTCGCGTGGTTGGCCTTCTTTCGGGACGAACATCTCAAACTTTTTGCCGCCACGCCGTGAACGCAACCATTGCGAGACGATCTGGGCTTCTTCGATCTGCTGCGGCAGCATCACCTGGTCTGGGACGTTGGCGGCTTCGGCGTAGAACTGCTGAATGAACTGGCTCATCACTTCGGGGTCGGGGGTGTCTTCGGTGCCTTCCAGGATGAAGTATTCGCGTCCGATCAGTTTACCGCCGCGGATGAAGAAAATCTGGACGCAGGCTTCGCCGTCGCTGCGGGCCATCGCCAGCACGTCCGAATCGAGGTAGTCGGCGGCGAAGACGACTTTTTGGCGTTCGATGATCGATTGCATGGCTTTGAGCTGGTCGCGCACGGCGGCGGCTTTTTCGAAGCGCAGGTCTTCGGCGGCTTTGTCCATTTCGGCTTGCAGACGGGCGACGATGCCATCGCTGTGACCGGAGAGGAAGTCCATCAGGTCTGAGATCATCTGACGGTATTGGGCCTGGGTGACGGCAGCGATGCAGGGCGCAGTGCACAGTTTGATGTCATAGTAAAGGCAGGCGCGTAAGTCGTGCCCGGTGATTTCGCGGTCGCAGGTGAGATACGGAAAGATGCGGCGCAGAATATCGAGGGTCTGGTATACGGCCCAGGCGGAGGTGTACGGCCCAAAGTAACGTGATCCGTCTTCGACCATTTGGCGGGTGACGCTGACGGTGGGGAAGGGATCATTCCAATGGACTTTGATATACGGGTAGCGCTTGTCATCCTTAAGGCGGATGTTATAGTGTGGGCGATGGCGCTTGATTAAGTTCATTTCCAAAATCAAGGCTTCCAGCTCCGAGCCGACGACGATCCATTCCAGGTCAACGATGTCGCGCACCAGGCGGCGGGTCTTGTTGTCGTGACTTAAATTGGCATGGAAGTAGGAGCGCACGCGGTTTTTAAGATTAATGGCTTTGCCAACGTAAATAATCTTGCCGGCGGTGTTTTTCATAATGTAACAGCCGGGTTTGGTGGGCAGCGTGGCAAGGATGCCTTGAAGGTGCGGGGAAATTTCCATAATGGGGAATTTTAGCATGATTAAGGCCCGTGCTTGCCAGCCCAATCAAGAGAATGTACAATCATCTAACATTTGATACCAGAAAATCTTTTGAATTTGCTTTCTCTGTGGCAACCTTAAAAACCACCCATGACCTCTGAAATCGAAAAACTTGAACGCACCATGATCGCGCTGGAAGCGCAACGCGCCATTTTGGGGGATGCGGTGGTTGAAACAACGCTGACTTCGTTGCGCGAAAAGCTCAATGCGCTGCGTTCTTCAACTGAATCGCTTGCTGCTGGTTCAGATGATACCCAGCAGCGCAAAATCATCACCGTATTATTTGCCGATATTGTTGGCCTTACCGATTGGTCGGATGTGGAAGAACTGCGCGATGCAGTGGGCAGCCTGTGGGGACAACTTGATTCGATCATCATCCAGCGTGGTGGACGTATTGACAAGCACATGGGCAATGGGGTGATGGCGCTGTGGGGCGCGGAGCAGGTCAGCGAGGACGACCCGGAACAGGCGATTGGCGCAGCGCTGGCATTACGCACGGCGCTGAATGCGTTCTGTGAACAATCCCAATTATTGACAAGCGAAGAAGCTAAAAAGATCAAGTTGCGCGTTGGCATCAACACCGGCCCGGCAATTGTTGGTCTGGTGGGCATGACCGGCGAATTTACGGCGCTGGGCGATACCGTCAACCTGGCGGCGCGCCTTAATCAGGCAGCCCAACCGGGTGATATTTTGGCCGGGCATGATACCTATCGCCTTGTGCGCGGTGTTTTTGACGTGGAAGCGCAACCGCCCATGCTTGTCAAGGGTAAGTCGGAGCCGGTGTTGACCTATATTGTTTTGCTGGCCAAGCCGCGCGCCTTCCGCTTGCAATCACAAGGTGTTGAAGGGATCGAAACGCCCTTGATTGCCCGCGATGCCGAAGTAAACGAATTTCGCGCTGCTTACATTGGCATGTATGAGCGCAATGAGGCGCGAAGTTCATCTCGATCATGGGGGATCTTGGGCTGGGGAAAAGTCGCCTGCTTTATGAATTTGTCAAATGGGCTGATGCCCGCCCCGAAGTTTGGTGGCTCTTTCAGGGGCGCGCTTCGTCATCGCAGAGCACGTCTCCCTATTCATTTTTGCGCGAACTGTTCGCGTTTCGCTTCGAAATCCATGACAACGACACGCTTTCCATTGTTCATGAAAAAATGGAGCGCGGTTTCGCTGAATTTATGCACGACGATCCCCATGCAGACGAGAAAGCCCACATCATTGGTCAACTGATCGGTTACGATTTTTCAGACAGCCCCTATCTGCGCGGCCTGCTGCAGGACCCGCGTCAGTTGCGCAGCCTGAGCTTTAGTTATCTAGTCCGTTTTTTTGTGGCTGCCGCGCAGCAACTGCCGATTGTGATGTTGCTCGACGACATTCACTGGGCCGATTCGGGTTCGCTCGATGCGTTGATTTATGCTTTTCAAAATCTTCCCGCGGGGACGCCGTTGATGGCCCTTTGCACGGCCCGCCCCGCGCTGATCGAACGCTACCCGGATTGGGGAAACGCGCTACCCGGATTTTCGCAACTGGAACTGAAGCCGCTCTCCCGCGATGACTGCCGTGCCCTGGTGGAGGGCATTTTGCAAAAAGCGGAGAGTTTGCCCGCCGCCCTGCGTGAGCTGGTCGTCGGCGGCGCGGATGGCAATCCGTTTTATGTGGAAGAATTAATTAAGATGCTGATCGATGGCAAAGTCATCCAGCCGGGCGAAGAAGTCTGGAAGATTGACATCACCCGGCTCGACACCGTCAGCATTCCGCCTACGCTGGCAGGGGTGTTGCAGGCCCGTCTTGACCGGCTCGATAGTGTGGAGCGTACAGCGCTGCAGCGTGCATCGATTGTTGGGCGCGTCTTTTGGAATACTGCCATCGAAGTGCTCAGCCCCGACCTGCAACTGGAGCCGGAACGTTTGCAGGCTTCGCTTGCGATTTTGCAGGCCAAAGAACTGATTTTTCCCAGCCCCGTCTCTACGTTTTCGGGGACCCAGGAATATTCGTTCAAGCATGCCCTGCTGCGCGATGTCACCTATGAGACCGTGCTGAAACGTCAGCGCGCGCAGTATCATGCACGCGTGGCGGAATGGTTAAGCGCGGCCAGCGGCGAACGCCGAGGGGAGTATCTGCCTGTCATCGCAGATCACTTTGAGCGGGGCGGGGATCTGACTCGGGCCGTTTCTTCGCTCACCGAAGCGGGTGAACAGGCGCTGGGGGTGAGCGCCTTCAACGACGCCTTCCGTTTCTTTCAGCGGGCGCTCTCACTTCTTCCGCCTGAAACGATGCGGGAGGCGTGTCATCTTAATCTGAAACTTGGCGAAACCTTGTTCCGTTCTGGCGATCTTTCGAATGCGTTGCGTTATAGCGAAGTAGCGCTTGCAAAAGCCCGCGCCCTGACAGGCGGCGATTTTCTGGCGTCGATTTTGTGTCAGATCGGCCAGATCAACGCGGAAATTGGCAACTATACACTGGCTGAGCGCATTTTCAGCGAAGCGCTGCCGATTGCGCGTGGCAACGGGCGGCCCAGCCGTGGCACGCTGGCGCGCGCGCTTTACGGACTGGGCAATGTCCACTGGCGGCTGGGGAACCTTGAAAAGGCGCGCAATTTTTGCGAGGAAAGTCGTGATCTGGCAGAAGTCGTTGGCGATACCAATACGCTTTTGCTAGCGCTCAACCGTTTGGGGGTTTTAAGCGGACTGATGGGTGACCCAGCGGGCGAAGAGCAGCGCTATCAGCAGGTGCTGACCCTGGCAACAATGGTCGGCAACCGCGAGCGGGCAGGTGTGGCGCTCAACAATCTCGGCGCGCTGGCAGATGAACAAGGTGACTTGCGCAAAGCACAGGATTTCTATTTGCAGGCGATGGCGCTGGCGCGTGAGATTGGCACGCAGCAATCGCTTTCATTGTATTTGACCAACCTGGCTCATAGTGAAATCCGTCTGGGCGATTTGGATCAGGCGCAATTCCATTTGCGCGAGGGGTTGGCGCTGGCTTATCGGCTGAATGTTGGCCCCTGGGCGTTGACTGCTGTCCTGTTTTTTGCTCGTCTCGAAGCGGCGCGCAGTAACATCGATTTTGCATTGGAGCTTTTTGGTCTGGCAGATCATCACCCGGCTTTCAGCATGGATCATCAACGTTTAATGGAACAAATGCTCGCAGAGTGGGGATTGAGTGAAGGGGATGTCATTCGCGGCATGGCGCGTGGCGCGTCGCTCGCCTGGGACGAAACGATCCGTATTTTGATGGTGGATGAGAAAAGAACCAATAATCACGGATAACTGATGTAAAATCTTAAACATGAGCGAGATTGAGAAGATTGAACAGGCCATTCAGGCACTTGAAGCCCAGCGTGACGTGATCGGAGATGAAGTTGTTGACGTTGCGCTTGGGCCGTTGCGTGAGAAGCTGGCAGTTTTGCTCACTTCCATTTCCACATCCCAACTTGGCAAAATTGAAGATACGCATCAGCGCCGCATCATCACCGTCCTGTTTGCGGATGTGCGCGGCTTTACCGCCATGTCTGAACATCAGGACGCCGAAGATGTGCGCGATATGCTGAACGCGCTCTGGGAGCGACTGGATGGAGCTGTCCTCACGCACGGCGGCAGAATCGACAAGCATATGGGCGATGGCATGATGGCGCTATGGGGTGCGGACGAAACCCGTGAAGATGATACCGAGCGGGCGGTGCGTTGCGCGCTGATGATGCAGGCTGAGGTCGACAAATTTCACCCAACGTTGGAGAATGCCACAGATCTGAAAATTCGCATCGGGTTGCATACCGGCCCGGTGCTGATCGGGTTGATCGGTTTGCGTGGTGAAATCACCGCCATGGGCGATACGATTGATCTGGGTATCCGGCTCGAACAGGTTTGCCCTGCCGGGGAAATTCTGGTCTCGCAGGATACGTATCAGCGGGTACGCGGTTTTTTTGATCTTGAGTTGCATGAGCCGGTGGAAATCAAAGGCAAACCCGATGTGGCGCAGACCTATATTGTCAAACGCGCCAAGCCGCGCGCTTTTCGGATTGATATTCGTGGCATTGAAGGGGTCGAGACCAGCATGGTTGGACGCGATGCCGAGATGGACCAACTCAAAGCCACTTTTAATGCGGCATTTCTGGATGGTAGCTTGCAGGTCGTCAATGTTGTTGCAGATGCTGGGCTTGGCAAAAGCCGTCTGATTAGCGAGTTTAGCGCCTGGGCTGATCTGCAGGATGTGGAATGGTGGTGGTTCAAAGGCCGTGCCAGCCC
This sequence comes from uncultured Chloroflexia bacterium, assembly GCA_963757465.1. GTDB lineage: Bacteria > Chloroflexota > Anaerolineae > Anaerolineales > Villigracilaceae > UBA5195. Next base: position 313,402 of record CAVWRY010000001.1, read on the forward strand.
TTCAATGAGCAATGCCCCGTATGCGCTTCTGCGCGATATTTTTCTGTTCCGCTTTGAGATTTATGACAGTGATCCGTTGCATGTGGCACAGGAAAAGATGGAAGCTGGCTTTCGCCAGTTTATTTCCAACGATGAGCGCGCCGTGGAAAAGGCGCATGTGGTTGGTCATCTGCTGGGTTTCAACTTTTCGACATCCTTCCATTTGCGCGGCCTGCTGCGCGATCCGCACCAAATGCGGCAGCAGGCGCTTTACTATCTGAATCAGTTCTTTCTGGCTGTAGCGGCCAAAGGTCCAACCCTGATTATGCTGGATGATCTCCACTGGGCAGATACCGGCTCGCTGGATGCACTTTCTTACCTGTTCGAAAACCTGCCTCCGTTTGTCCCGCTGATGGCCCTGACGGTGGCGCGTCCGCTGTTATATGACCGTTACCCACAATGGGGTCAAAATATTGCGTCGTTCCGCAGCCTGCAACTCGAAGCGTTAAGCAAGGAAGACAGTCGACATCTGGTCAACCAGATTTTGCAAAAAGTGCCAGAGCTCCCGAGTGCCATTTCCGAGTTGGTGGTGGGCGGCGCGGAAGGCAATCCGTTTTATCTGGAAGAGCTGGTCAAGATGTTGATCGATGCGCAGGTTATTCGGCCCGAGGAAAACCACTGGCGTATTGACCTGACCCGGTTGGCGACGGTGCATGTTCCGCACACGCTGACCGAGGTCATTCAATCTCGTTTGGATAACCTGCCGGCGATTGAGCGTACCACCCTTCAACTTGGTTCCGTGGTCGGACGGGTTTTTTGGGACCAGGCGGTGGTTGAACTGAAAGGCAGTCAGGAGCGCGAAGAAATTCTGGGGGCGATCAGCAATCTCAAGCTCAAAGACCTGGTTTTTGAGCGGCGTCCATCCACTTTCTCTGGGGCGCGCGAATACATTTTTAAGCATCATTTGCTGCGCGAAGTTACTTATAACACCATGGTCAAGCGTCAGCGCGCGGCCAGCCACATCGCTACTGCCAACTGGCTGATCTCGGTGAGTGGCGAACGCCGCGGCGAGTACTTGCCACAGATTGCCGATCACTTTGAAAAGGGTGGGGATTTTTCCAGCGCCGCCGCGATCCTTGCTGAAGCCGCAGACCGCGCTTTGAATCTGAGTGCCCTTGTCGAGGCGACCTCCTTCTTTGACCGGGCGATTGATTTATTCTCCCGGCAAGATCAGCCCGCTGTCGGGCATCTCATTCCGCTGGAAATTGGCCTCGCCAAAACGCTGATGTACCGGGGTGAATACGCTAGTGCCCAGACGCATGCCAGCCAAGCGCTCACGCTTGCCCGGCATGCGAACATGGATGAGATGGTATCCGAAGCGCTGATTCAGTTGGCGCAAATGCATCTATATCTGGGAGATTATCGTGCTGCACGGATTGATTTGACTCAGGCGCTCACCCTCGCCCGGCGCGGAAACGCCCGGCCTACCATGGCGCGTGCGCTGACCATGCTTGGGACGGCTGAGTGGCGTTTGGGGAATTTGCGTGCGGCGCAGGAGTACTTTTCCACTGGCTATGAAATTGCCCAGGCGATTGGCGACAATGAAACGGTGCTGATGGGGCTGAATGGTCTCGGGGTTGTCGCCGGGGCGCTGGGCAACCCGACCGCGGAAGAAGATTATTATCAACACACGTTCAGGCTGGCTGTCTCCATTGGCAACCGCGAACGTGCTGCCACGGCGCTCAATAATCTTGGGGCGCAGGCTGGTGAGCAAGGTCAGTGGCAAAAGGCCTGGGATTATTATATTCATGCGTTTGAAACCTCGCGCGAGACCGGCGCGCAGACGGGTCTGGCTTTGCGGCAGATCAATCTGGGATATGCTGGTATCAAACTTGGGCGTATCGAGGAAGCCCGTCAGTACTTGCGTGAAGGCGCAATGCTTGCTCGTCGTATTGGCACGCTACCCGTGATGATTTCTGCCATCATTTATTTTGCTTTGTTGGCGTATACCCTGGGGGATGTGGAGCGTGCTTTGCAACTCTTCGGGCTGGTCAAAACCAATCCGGTTTATGACAGCGAGGCGGAACGGGAAGTGCAAATTTTCCTGGTGCAGTGGCAGCTTGACCCTGTTCGGGTGCAAGCCGGGCTTGAAAGCGGCGCATCTCTGAACTTTGATCTCGTTTTGGACGAATTGCTGCGCGAAGGGTGATCTGACGAAATAAAGAAACAAAAAGGCCAGTGTTGAATGAGCGCCATGCTCATTCAACACTGGCCTTTTTATAGGTCTCGGACAGTTTTATTCTTTTACCACCGGGTGATTTTGGCTGGTGGTAAGTTGATAAATGATAATCAGCAGCGGCAACAGGATTGCCGTAAAGATCAGGTTGGGTCCGGCAGCTGGGAGGAATTCACCAACAATCGCCTCAGGTAGCTTATAACCATTAATAAAAATATCCGATAGAGCCGCAAAGCCTATTCCTATAATATTGCCAAGCATGCCCCATGTAATGGCGAGAACAACATTTTCATACTGCGCAAACCCGAACCGCACAATCAGAATCAGCACAAACCCAATTACAATCGAGATGCCGGCAAAGAATGAAATTTGCGAATCACCAGATGTTTTGTTAGGTAGGTTCTGGTTGAAGAAGAACAGGATGACGCTAAGGAGTGTGAATACGCCACTGACTGCAATGATGGTGTTGGTGGTTTTCTTCTGATCCTTGAACAGAAACGCCAGCCCAGTGATAAAACCAATCAGGCCATTTCCGATGCTCCACTGCGGCGAAAGGCCATATCCGCTAAGCGCGTCGCCGAAAAGGTTGCCAACTGCCCCGGTGACAAAGCCAACCATTGGGCCGAAGACAAACCCAAAGAACATCGGGACGACAATGGTGGGGCGTAATGCGACCTGGCTGATGGCGGGGAACGAAAAAGCCGAGATATTGAGCAACCCCGAAAATGCGGCGTACATTGCCACACCCATAAACATGTAGGCTGCTTCGCGCACCCCCAACTCCCACGAGTATTCTTCGCGTGTAAAAAGATAAACCATCAGCACGATCACCATTCCGATGCCCACTGCCCAAAAACGACTGGGGATGGTATTACCGAGTTGATTCGCGGGACTGGTGGTTGCTTCGACACGCCAGACGACCAGCGCAAAAATCCCAAGTGTTGCTAATAATGCCCCAACGACAGAAAGTAATTTTTTGTCCATTTTCTTCTCCCGGAGCAACTTTTAAGGAATGGGCTGGCTGTAAACTGGGCCTATTTTACCGCACAGTGTTTTTTTGTGTTGTCTTATGCAGAAACTGTTTCGAAAATGACATGAATTGGGTCGCCGGGCTGGATGTTCAGGCGCTCGTGGGCGCTGCCGTTAACGACGGAAATGATCAGGTTGCCGGTGCTGCCGATTAGCGCAATCAACTCCCCGACAGCGCGCTCGCCAAAGGTGTTGACCAGTCCCTTGATTTCCACTCCAGCCACCTGGACGGTGATTTTATCTTTGGCTTTGAGCGCTTCGCCGAGCGTTTCCACCCGAATGTTCGACGAAAGATTGCCGAAATGATCGATGTGGATGATCTCGCCGCGCCAGCCGTTTTCGGTCTTTTCGGGCTGGGGAAATTCCAGATGTACGGGATCGTCAAAGGGAGTCCCAAAAGCATGGATCGGCACGCCCGCAGACAGGTGCGCCGCCACCGGGGAGAAAATATCCCGCCCGTGGAAGACAAAACTCACATTCGGCAGCCAATATCGCGGGTCTTTGAGTTCCACAAACTTGGTTTCCCATCCGGCATCCCGGGCTTTTTCAAGCAGCAGGGTAATAGTGCCGTTATCGGGGCCGACATAATATTGGCAGCCGATTTTTGCAGCCATTGGGCGGCGCGTTGTGCCCACGCCAGGGTCAACAACCACCACATGAACGGAGTTTTCGGGGAAGTAGGGGGCCGAGCGCAGCAAAATCAGCGCTGCTTCGCGGATGTTCTGCGGTGGGATGAGATGACTCAGGTCGGCAATTTGCGTTTCAGGGGAGATGTTCCAGATGACGCCTTTCATGACGCCAACGTTTCCATCTTTGATGCCAAAATCGGTGGTGAGCGAAATGACGGGCATGGGGTTTCTCCGTGAATTTCAGCTGGTTGTGATTTCTGCCGGGATACGCTTCTCAACCAGCCAGAAGAGTAGCAGCGTAATGGCAAGAATGACTGCAAAGGTGCGGAACATCACCACCGGCCCAAAATCCTGGTAGATGACACCGCCTAGAAAAGCTCCCGTGGCGGAGCCAAGGCCGTTAAGCACGCCTGTGAAAATCCCCTGTGCGGTGGTGCTCAGGCCGGGCGGCGCGGCTTCGGCGACGTACGAAATTCCGGCTGCCCAAATGGCCGGGATGGTGAATCCATGAAGCAATTGAATAACAAGGATCAGGGTGGGCGAGTCGGTGAACGAATAAAGCATAAGGCGCACGATGTAAAGCGGCAGGGCAATCAAAATCAGGCCGCGCCATTTGAAGCGCCGCAGAATGCGCTCGGCAAAAAAATACATGATGATTTCGCCAATGGTTGAAATGCTCAGGGCTGTGCCAATCTCGGTTTCACCTGCGCCAAGCGCTTTCATGTAAAGGAAGAGATACGTTGAGACACTGGCGGCGCTGATGCCGATCAAAAAAAACCATCACCAGAAAAAATACCCAGCGACGGTTGGAGAGCAAAGAGCGCAACCCATTCCAGAAAGGGACAGGGGTCTGAGTGTGACTCATGGGGATGGGGATGGCGATCAGCAGCGCGATGGCAAGCATGGCAGCATAGGCATAGAACGACCATTGAATGCCACTGCTTTGAATGAGCGCACCAGTGATGGGCGCAGCGATTGCCCAGCCAACCGCACCCCACAGACGAATCCGACCATATTGGTCGCGCTGACCGCCCAGAAAAATCATCGTGTTGCTGTCAATCAGCGGCATGATCGGCGCACTGATAAAGGCGAATGCGATCGTGACCGGGATCAACCAGAACATTGTGGTGGTGATCGAAATCACGAATGCAATAATCACGACACCAATCGTGGCAAGGGTAAAGATGGCCTTGTGTTTGCGCGTGGCGTCTGCCAACCCGGCCCAGAGCGGCGCGGCCACCAGACCGACCAGCGGCGAAATTGCCGAAAGGATGCCGATCTCGCGGCCGTTTAATCCGCGCCCTTTGTAATACAGCGCCAGAAAAGGGGTGAGGGATGCCACCCCCGCAAAATAGACAAAATAATAGGCTGAAAACCAGAATTTGGCGGAAGGTGGATTTTTCATGGGGAGGTTATTTTACTGCTTTTTGGCAAACGGCGCGGCGCGTTCTGATATAAAATACCGTTAAGCAAGGAGAATCCGATGCAGCATTTTATCCCCGGTCTTGAACTTAGCCGCCGTTTTTATCACGCGTTGGTGCGCCCCTTGCTCGACGCGCATTTTTCGGGGCTGCCGCATGCCGCTGCTTTGATCGGCTATGGCAGCGAAGTGCTTGGTTTCGACACCGAGATGTCCACCGACCATGCGTGGTGCCCGCGCATGCAGATTTTCTTGCGCGACGAAGATGAGCACCTCGCTGAGTTGATCAGAACCATGCTCAGCGAGAAATTGCCGCGTGAATTTTTGGGCTATCCGCTCAACACGGCGGCGGTGGCTGGGGAAGCGGGAATTTTTGTGATGGAGGCGGCGGCGAATGGCCCCGTGGCGCACAAGGTCAACCTGCTAACCTTATCCCGTTTTATCAGTGAAAACCTCGGCTGGGACATCTCTCATCCCTTGGGCGTTGCCGACTGGCTGACGATTTCATCGCAACTGTTGGGGACGATCACTGCAGGCGCTGTCCATTTCGATAATGTTGGCAGGTTGACGGCGCTGCGGGCGCAACTGGAATGGTATCCGCAGGATGTGTGGCTCTACCTGCTGGCGGCAGGCTGGCAGCGTATCGGGCAGGAGCAGCACCTGATGCCACGTGCCGGGTTTGTCGGCGATGAGCAGGGCGCGGCGCTGATCGGTTCGCGCCTTGTACGGGACATTATGTCGTTGTGCTTCTTAATGGAAAGACGCTACGCGCCTTATCCAAAATGGTTTGGCAGTGCTTTTCAGCGATTGGCATCTGCCCCGGCGCTGACTGACTCGCTTTGGCGCGCCCAACAGGCCGAAACCTGGCAGGTGCGCGAAACGGCGCTTGTTGAAGCGTATGAAAAACTGGCAGCAATGCACAACAGCCTCAGCCTGACAGCCCCGCTGCCAGCCACAGTCGGCCCATTTCACGGCAGACCCTTCCGGGTGATCGATGCCGAAGCCTTCGCCAACGCGCTGATTCAACAGGTCAGCGATTCGCAAATGAAACGGATCGCTGCCAAGGGTTTGATCGGTTCGATTGACCAGTGGAGCGACAATACCGACCTGCGTTCAAATCTGCGCTGGCGGGATGCGCTTTGTAAGTTGTATGATGCGGGAGATTTTAGCGAGGTGATTGAGTAGGGCGATGCAGTTTCGCCCGTATCGAAATTACCGGTTGTTTTAGATTTCGTAAAAATCCGGCGCGGCGATCCAGCCGTAGGCGATAGCGCGCATGACGGCTTCGGTGCGGCTGGCGACATCAAGCTTGTGGTAGACGCGCGTCAGGTGGGTCTGGACGGTGCGGTTGCTGATCTTGAGTTGCAGTGCAATCGCCTTGTTGGTGTAGCCCTTGCCTGCCAGGTTGAGCACTTCCAATTCACGCGGACTGAGCATATCGGGCGAAGTCGCCCGTCCGGCGAGCTTTGCTTTTTGTGCAATCTCTGGTGAAAAGGCTGTTTCCCCTGCTGCCACGTCGCGGATGGCCTGAATGATCTGTTCGAGGCTGCTGGTTTTCAGCAAATAGCCATCCACCCCGGCGCGGATGGCGGCATGGACGGTTTCGTCATCGTCGCGTGAAGTGAGCGCCAACACCTTGATGCCCAGTCCATGTGCGCGGATGCGCTGTGTGACTTCGATGCCATTTAACCCGGCCATGCGCACGTTGAGCACCACCACCTGCGGATGGTTTTGCTCAATCAACGCCGCAATGGCATCACCACGTTCGGCCTCGGCAACGACAAGAAAATCATTGCTCTGGTTTAAGGTCTGGCGCAGTCCAAAGCGCACTACAGGGTGATCGTCAGCAAGCAAGATGCGCAGCGGGGTTGATTGGTTGGACATGCTTTGATTTTACTAGACATTCGAAAATAAGGTGATTGGGATATAACCCGGCTATGCTTTGCCGAAATATTTCTGGCGATAGGTTTGCATCTCAGCAAGGGAGAGCACATCACGGCGCAAAATTTTGTTCCAGTCGAGCATTTCTTCCAGGTCATCAAAAGGCAGTTGTCCTTCGGGGACGAAGCCAAGGAAAGAACCATTATAGGTTTCCTCATTGCTTTCATAAGGGCAATCGCATCTTATTTTCTGGTTTATTCCCTCTCATGATACCGTTATTATGCCCTTCTTTCAGCAGAATAAGCACAATCCAGCATCATAGAGGCAGTTGCCAGAAAGAAGAGATGATTATCCTTATAGATAGGATACAGCTACAATACAGCTAGGATACAGCTACATTCCAGGTAGCTTATATCACGCGACCAAGCGGCACGGAGTAGATTTTCAGTGACGCGTCCCTGGCGATACGAATAAAGCAACCAAAAGTTGATTTCGATGCGATTCCCCTAATCTGCCTGGTGAATATGGGCTGGCCTTTGCAAATAGCTTTCCTTCTTTTACCTGCCCTTAACAAACCTTATGCGCATCCATCGTTTTCTTTGGTAAACTATATCGTTTGTTTGCGATTCTTTCCTATCTTGCACGGCCACCCGAGGCTGCAATGTACAATCTAAGACTTTTCTGGCACATGAGCGTGCGCGCGATTTTTGGTCCGCAGAACGATGTCAGCGTATTAAATGCGAAACGCAGACGTTTTTTGTTTTTCTTTTTTCTGATCTGGCCGTCGTATACGCTCATGACCTGGTGCTTCCTGCTGTTGGATGATGTGCTCTTCCCGGCGTACAGGCAGCAACCGATCGACAAGCCGCTCTTTATTATGGGGAACTTCCGCAGCGGCTCCACCTTTTTGCACCGTTTGCTCTCACGCGATGACAATACTTTTACCAGCCTGCGCACCTGGGATATTTTCTTTATGCCATCTATCACCCAGCGCAAACTGCTGCGTGTGCTGGCACGTGTAGACCGTAAGTTTGGCAGTCCGCTGGTCAACTGGATTCACAGGATTGACCAGCGCTCCGTTGGGCAGTGGGATATTCACAAAGTCAGTCTGTTTGAGCCGGAAGAAGACGAGAACATTTTGCTGCATATTTTCTCAACGTTTTTTGTGGCTGTTTTCTTTCCCTTCCTTGAAGATATGCCGCCCTATCACTTTTTTGATTCAGCCCTGCCAGCACATGAAAAGGCGCGGATTATGGGTTTTTACCGCGACTGTATCAAGCGGCATTTGTACGCCAACAGCGGGAAACGCCATTTCGTTGCCAAAAACCCGGCATTCAGCGCCAAAATCGAAACGCTGCGCGAATTTTTCCCGGATGCCCGCATTGTCTATCTGGCCCGCAACCCGCTCGACACTTTGCCATCCACCGTTTCGCTGCTGACCTATTACTGGAAGCTCTTCAACGCGCCCGATGCAAAGTATGTCCATTGCAACGAGGTGTTGGCGCTTTCGAAATACTGGTATCACCATCCGCTGGAATATATGGATGCCCATCCATCGCCTCTGCAAATGATCGTCCGCTTTGACGACTTGATCGGCGATGCGGAGACGGTCATCCGCCGTTTTGCGACGCAGTTTGACTACCCGTTGCATCCGCACCTGACTGAGATTGTCCAGCAGGCGATGGCGGATGCGATTGCCCATCGCAGTGAGCATCATTACGACTACACCCAAATGGGCTTCACCCGTGAGCAGATCATCGCGGAGTTTGCACATATTTTTGAGCGCTTCGGCTTCGACCAGCGCGCCCCGCATTATCAGCCAAGTTTGCCGCTCGCAGTCAGCAACGGAACTGATTAAAAAACGCTGATTCTGTTCTTGACAAAGGCCCACATTGTGGATTTCCGCTTTTGGGCCTTTTTGATTCCACTTCGCAACCTAAAAACGCCCCCCTCAATCCCCCCATTTCCGAACTTTGAAATGGGGGGAGGCAAATCATTCGCTTATGCTTCATTGTGAGCAAACCACCCAATTATCACCAGCCACAAAAGCCTCCCCTAAAATCGTACTCCAGATTTTGGGGGAGGTTGGAGGGGGCCAAACCGTTTATACTCAGTTTACAGAACCGCGCTATCCTCCTTGTGAGAAAGGCAGGCAGATGTGAGTAAAATTTTGATCGTGGATGATGATCCGCACATTCGGGAGCTATCGAAGGTGTTTTTGCGCAACAACGGCTTTGAAGTCTGCGAAGCCGTCGATGGGATGGACGCGCTGGCGAAACTGGACAGCCTCAAGGTCGATTTGTTTATTATCGATGTGATGATGCCCAACATGGACGGCTGGGCGTTGTGCCGCGAACTGCGCGCCGCGTATGACCTGCCGATCTTGATGCTGACTGCCAAAGGCGAGACCAGTCAGAAGATCAAGGGTTTTGCCCTCGGCACCGACGACTATCTGGTGAAGCCTTTTGAGCCGCTCGAGATGGTGGCACGCGTCAAGGCGTTGCTCAAGCGTTATAAAATTGCGGCGTCGCAAACCATCCAGGTAGGGGAACTGCTGATGGATCAGAAAAACTTTCAGGTAACGGTAAATGGCGAAGCGGTGACGTTGCCGCTCAAAGAGTTTGAGCTGCTCTTCAAGCTCGCCAGCTACCCTGGGCGGACCTTTTCTCGCGAGCAGTTGATCGAGGACATCTGGGGCTATGATTTCGCTGGCAACGACCGCACGCTCGACGTCCACATCAGCCGTTTGCGCGAACGCTTCCCCGAAGAGCGCCATTCCTTCAAGATCACCACCATCCGTGGGCTGGGTTACCGGCTGGAGGTGGGCGCATGAAGAAAAGAATCAAAGCAAAGCTCTTTGGGGTTCTCTGGTTTTGCTTTATTGTGCTGATTGTTTCGGCTGCGCTCAGTCTGGCTTTTTTTAGTACAGGCTATCTTTATAAGCTTCTCCATTGGAACCTGCCAACGCTGGTGGTTCAGATCATCAACACCTTTTTGGGATTGTTTCTTGCCGGCTCATTCATTGGCCTGTTTTCGCGCTTTTTCAAGGCGCGGCGCTTTGATGCTTTTCAGCCCATCATCCAGGCGCTCGAACGGATTGCCACTGGCGATTTCAGCATCCGTCTGGATGATGACGAGTATCGGGATAACAACATCATCGGCGGATTGGTGACCAGCGTCAACAAAATGGCGCTGGAATTGGGCCAGATGGAGAACATGCGCCAGGAATTTGTTTCGAATGTGTCGCATGAGATCCAATCGCCGCTGACATCGATCCGTGGGTTTGCGCGGGCGCTGGAAGATGATGCGCTCTCCCCGGAGGAGCGCCACCATTATTTGAGCATTATCGAGGCAGAGAGTACACGCCTTTCGCGGCTGGCCGACGATCTGTTGAAGCTGGCTTCGCTTGAAGCCGATCAGGTCAAGTTTGTGCCGAAGTCTTATCCGCTCGACAGGCAAATTCGCAGCCTGATTTTGACGTGTGAGCCGCAGTGGCGCGAGAAATCGATTGAGATGGATGCTGCGCTCGACGAAGTTTCGATCATCGCCGACGAAGGTCTGCTCAGTCAGGTCTGGTTGAACCTGCTCCATAACGGCATCAAGTTTACGGGACAGGGTGGTTGCATTCGGGTGGCGCTGCGTCAAAACGGCGACAAAGCCGAGGTGCGCATCACTAACTCGGGTGTGGGCATTTCCCCAGAAGATCGCATCCACATCTTTGAGCGTTTCTACAAAGCCGACAAATCGCGCACCCGCTCGATGGAAGGGAACGGTCTGGGACTTTCCATCGTTAAACGGATTGTCGATATGCACGGTGGTGAGATTACTGTCGAAAGTGAAGTGGGGCAGGGCACGACGTTTATGGTTTTGCTGCCAAGAGAACGTTAGATTTTGCTGGGAAAGAAGGAGATAACATGCCACTATCCATGGAAGTGATTGTTTTGTTGGTTTGCTGGGGGGCGTTTTTTGTGGTCTGGGGGGTGGGTTGGGTCTACAACCTGGTAAAAGGGCCGCCATCGCAAACTCATCGCGGCCCAGTGATTGACTATTACTCGCTGATTGGGGTGGCGGCGGTGTTCCTGCTGAATCGTTTTGTGCGCGTTTTCTCGCTCGATTTCTCGCTGCATTTGCCCATCTGGGTCGAAGTGATCGGCTGTGTTTTGATGGTTGCCTCCACTGGCTTGGCGCTCTGGGCGCGGTTTGCGCTGGGCACAATGTGGTCGAGCCGCCCCGAGTCAAAGGTTGGGCATCAATTGCACACGGACGGGCCTTATCGCGTAAGCCGCCATCCGATTTATACGGCGATCACGGGCATGTTGCTGGGTACGCTGCTGGCAAGCGGCGGGAATGGGATTGTGCTCCTTGCAGGGGCGGTGATAATTGTCAGGCTGTTCTTCAAAATCCCTGTGGAGGAGAAGCTGATGATCGAAACCTTTGGCGAACAATATGTGGCTTATCAGCAGCAGGTGCCACAGTTAATCCCCGGTCTGCAATGGTTCAGAAAATCAAAATAAGTAGGGGCGCGGTTCTCGCGCCCTAGTAGGTGCTGGGGCGGGAAAACCCCGCCCCTACATCAAACGAAATTGCATTGCGTTTATATTGGGTTTACCTTGGGGGAATAAGATGATCTTATCTTACTGATAAATAAGGAGAACCCACCCTATGATGAACCGTTCACATCACCCTACTGCACGCTCAAAAGAAGAAAAAGGACCATCTGTCTCACTGGCCGCCGTTAACTGGGGCCGTCTGCTCGCTTACCTGAAACCCTATGTGGGCCGCATGACCCTCGCCATTCTGGCGCTGGTGGTATCGAGCGGCTTTGGGCTGGCTTTCCCGCTGGTGATCGTCAACCTGCTTGATTCGGTGACCAAGGCCAAGGATTTTGGTCCGCTCAATTTGCTGGCGGGCGTGCTGGTCTTGATTTTTCTGCTGCAGGCCGTTTTCGGATTTTTGCAATCGTATCTGCTGACGTATATCGGCGAACGGATTGTCTACGACCTGCGCACGTCCCTTTACAGCCATCTGCAACAGCTCTCGCTCGATTTTTACGCAGCGCGCCACGTCGGCGACCTGGTGTCGCGTCTTTCGAGCGACGTAACGCAGATGCGCACCATGCTGACTAGCAATCTGACGACCCTGCTCAGTATGTTTCTGAGCCTGGTTGGCTCGATTGCCATTCTGTTGACACTTAACACCAGTTTTACCCTCTTCATTCTGGCGCTCGTGCCGGTGCTGATCGGTGTCGCCATCGTTTTTGGGCGAACCATTCGCAAGGGCAGCACGGATATTCAAGACCAACTAGCCGACTCAACTGTCGTAGCCGAGGAAGGTTTGCAGGGCATCCGCGTGGTTAAGAGCTTTGGGCGCGAAGACTACGAAACCAAACGCTACAACACCGCGATGGACAAAACCTTCCGCGCTTCGTTGAAGATGGCGGTTGCCAACTCGCTGTTTGGCTCGCTGATGATGTTTCTGGGTTTTGGTTCCATCGGTGCGATCATGTGGTATGGCGGGCGTGAAGTGATTGCCGGGCATCTTACGCTGGCGATGATTACCGGCTTTTTGATCTATGGCATTTCGATTGCCGCCAGCCTGGGTGGACTGGCAGGTCTTTACGGACAGCTCAACGCCGCGATTGGCGGGGTGCAGCGTGTCTTTGAGATTTTGGATACCAAACCCACGGTGCAGGATGCTCCCACCGCCCGCGGCCTCGCCACCAGCCGTGGCAGCATCCAATTTGAAGATGTCTCCTTCAGCTACGATGGTCAGGCGGATGTCTTGAAAAATATCTGGCTGGATGTGCGTGAAGGGGAGATTCTGGCGCTGGTGGGGCCGAGCGGGGCCGGGAAGAGTACGCTCTTCAACCTGATCCCGCGCTTTTACGACCCGAGCCTGGGGCGCATCCGTCTCGACGGGCAGGATTTGCGTGAGATTACGCAAGAGAGTCTACGTGCCCAGCTTGCTATCGTCCCGCAGGAGACTATGCTGTTTGGCGGCACCATCCGCGAGAATATCCTGTACGGAAGGTTGGACGCCACCGAAGCGGAATTGATCGATGCTGCAAAAGCCGCCAACGCTCACGATTTCATCATGGCTTTCCCCAATGAATATGAGAGCATCGTCGGCGAGCGCGGCATGAACCTGAGCGGCGGGCAGCGCCAGCGCATTGCCATCGCGCGTGCCATTCTAAAAGACCCGCGCATCTTGCTGCTCGACGAAGCCACCAGTGCACTCGACAACGAGTTTGAAGGGTTGGTGCAGGAAGCGCTTGAACGCCTGATGCAAAACCGTACGACGGTCATCATTGCCCATCGTTTGAGCACCATCAAGGTTGCCCACCGCATCGCCGTCCTGGACGCCGGGCGCATCATCGAGCTGGGCACGCACGAAGAACTGATGGCCGAAAATGGCCTGTATGCCCGTCTTTACACCATGCAATTCCGCGACCCGGATGTAGAGATGGTTGGGTCGCTGGTGGATGCTTGATTTAACGGATGTAGGGGCGATGCATTGCATCGCCCCTACAATAATTTACGTCACGTCATTAATGGAATATGATTTCAGCCTATTGAAATGGCCCAATCTGGATTTTGTCGGAGAAGATGCGCATGGTGGCTTTGTCATCATCGTTGATGAAGAAACTGCCGTTGCGCGTGCTCGCGCCCATTTGGATCATATACGTGTAATTGCCCCACATCAGGTCTATTTCCACGGGCAAGCCTTGCTTGACAACTTCGGTGCAGTAAACGGTGTGATCGCCATTGCGGCTGGTACCGTTGATGAAGACCGTCGCCTTGATGGTGCTATGGACTTCAATCTTGAACGGAGCCATATTCCCGACCATCCCGTTTGGCGCGAAGCAGCCGATCAAGACCTGCGGCTTTGGGGTTTTTGTGGGCTTGGGGGTGCCCGTGGCTTTGGGGGTGCGGGTTTCTGTCAGCGTGAGCTGGGCCGTCTCGGTTGCGGATGGAATCGCGGTGGCAGTGGCCTGTGCTGTTAGTGTCGCGGCAGCGACGGATTGGGCCGTGGCGACGGCGTCCATTGTCGGTGTTAGGGCAGGCGCAGGAGCGCAGGCTGCCAGTAAGACGGCAATCAGCAGGGGGATAAGCAAAGCAGGTTTCATGGATTTTCCTTGAAGATTTTGGGCGATTATTCTCATTGGTTCCCGCCAGAAGCGACCCATTCTGCTGACATGATTTTGTCTGAATTGGTAATGTAGTAGAGGATGTATTCGTCACCCTGCATCAACACGTCGGCAATGTTGCTTTCAACATTAAATTCTTTGCCGCCAATATGTAGTTCGTGGCTGATGCTGGTGGTATGGCTCGAACTGCTATAGGATTCTTCGCGGACAATGTTGACGCGCCCCTGCACCTTTGCCAGCACAAACTCGTGCCTGCCAAACGAACTGGACAACATGGCAAACCCGATCCCCCCCCAAATCAGCGGCCAGATGCAGCCAAAGCCCAGACCAAACCCAATGCGGAAGCCCAAGTCGTCGTCAGAGACGATGCCAAGAACAGCGCCTCCAAGCCCAATGGCGGCGATAAAAATCAGGATGATGCCAAGAATGATGCTGCCGCTGCGGTCAGATCTGTCATCCTTGACGATTTGCGCACTCTGTTTGGCGGTGAACTGTCCGCCCTGGTTGGCGATCAGGTCGTTCTGGTCGAACTTGAAATAATCCATTAGTTGCTGGTTAATCATCAAAGCCTCCGGGTGTGGTTAATGCGTTTCCCCACTCTGCGCAATCAAGCCGTCAATCCTATCCATCTTCCAGAGCGGCAAAAGCTGCTTGCTGATGACCTGTTTGCAGATCAGGCGCAGCAGAAAGTTTGGCATCTTGCCTTTCATCAGGAAGGTTAAGCGCAGGTGCGTGCCCCCCGCAGCCGTTGGCGAAAAAGCAAAAGTCATCCACAGGCTGGCGGGAGTGCCGCGTGGCGTGTGCGAGACGGTGTAATAGTCAAAGGGATGGAAATCGAGAATGTCTTCGACGGTTACCTGATCTTTGCCATGCACGCAGTGGTTGCGCGCACCGGCACCCGTCCGCCCGCTGATTTGCAGGATGGGCAGAATCTGGCTGTGCATCCATTGGCTGCGTTTTTCAGCCTGATTGAACCATTGCCAGATGACGGACTGGGGCGCGGCGTAGTCATATTCCAGGATGTGGTGCGCATCTTTGGCTTCGATAATAACATGCCGTGCCGAAACGATCTCTGCGTAACGGGTGGAAAGGTCCAGGCTGAGGGTGTTGACTTCCCCCAGATGCTCATATGTTTCAACCTGTGCAAACCAACCCTCAGGCTGGATTTCCATTTTCTCGAGTGTTGGGGTGCTGAAGAGTGCGTAACTGTGCCAGCCGGTCGCTTCGCTGATGCCGTTTTTCATCAGGCGATGCACCAGTGCCACATCTGCGCCAACCAGTTCTTCGCGTCCGGCAACGCTGTGCAGCAGATATTCGCCGTGGTGCAGCATGAATTTCAAATCGAGCGTGGCGATGGTTTTGCAGGCGCGGCAGGTGCAGGTGGTGCGCCCATAAGCCAGGTCGCGCCGGTCGCGGAAGGCGACATAGGTCAGTTCGACCAGTTCGAGCAGGGTTTCGCCGCGAACGATGTCGACAGCGGGCGCATAAGCGAAAACTGCGTCGCCTTCGAGCTTGGAGATGGTCAGGCAGGTTTCGAAGCGTTCAATCACCAGCTCAAGCAGCTCGGTCAAAATGGCCTGAGAATGCTCCAACTCTGTCCCGGCCAGGTAGGAGGTATAGCCTGAAATATCTGCGAGAACGAGGTAGCCTTGCTGGGTGGTGGTCATGGTTTGGAAGATGTTAATGCCGAAGTAACTTAAGAATTTGTCTGGCCGCGCCAGCGCCGGTCTCGTAGGCCCCATGCAGGGAACTATGGGCATAGAGCGAGACAGCTTCGCCAGCAAAGAAGACCTGGTTTTTAATCGGTCTTCCGAGTGTTTGGCGGTGTGCCACGCCGCCAGGGGATGCATAGGATGTACATCCGCGACTCCATTTGTCTTTGAACCACGAGTGATGGCTTTTCGCCAAAACGTTTTCGCGCTTGATCTGGTCACCGAATATGGAACGCATCGTCTCGATTGTATAGTCGATGATCTCATCCTCGCTTTTGCTTTCGACGGTTTCGGCGAGCTTTCCTGTGAGCAGCATCATGGCGATGTTCTCGCCCCACAGGGGAGCGTTAATAAAGGGAACTTCAGAATTTGTAGTGAGCTGCAGAGACATGCAGTTGATGTTTGGCAAATTCAGTTTAACTTCAGGCTTGAACTGCAAGAATACTTTGCATAGCGTTTCCATTTTAAGTTCGTGAAAGGCTTTTGAGTAAGCCGGGTCAAGCGCGGGGCTAAATTTGAGATCACCATGAGCAAGCACCCCCATTGATGCGGTGACGATCACGGTTTTGGCCCGCAGCACAGCATCAGACATCGTCGTGATCTGCACGCCCCAGGGTTGGTTCCACAAAATTTCTTTGACAGGCGTCGAAAGCATGACAGGCATCCCATCGGCAAGGTCGGTGATGAAATTGCCCATCCCGGTTGGGATCAGAAATTCATCCCCCAGGCCTGAACCCACCGGCAGCAGAGACTTATCGTAAAAGTTGGTGAAATCCAACACAGAGAGTTCATCCATTGTGTGAGAAAAAGGATTGGCAATCGTGGATGCCATTTTGAAGTAATCAGAAATCTTGAAGTCCCCGATCACATCTGAGGCCGGGTGGTCGGGGATGCTGCCTCCCGCGACGGCTCCACCGGCGGTGTGGATGGTATCGATCATCCCGGCAGCCACCACTCCAAACTCTAGCACACGTGGATCCGTGGCGTCGAGCGGTTTATTTTTGTCGTAAATGATACGCGGTGCGTTATCATGAACGACTGCGTATCCCTCCTGTTGCGCGATCGCAAGCAAGGAGTTGGCCGGCCCCTGGTGGAACCATTGCCCTCCCAGGTCCACAGGGATGGGAAAGGTGGTGTTGTCACAGGCTGCACGTCCACCCACGCGATCACGCGCCTCGAGTACAAGCACCCTGGCACCGCCACGTACCAACGTCCGGGCTGCGCCAATGCCAGCCGCCCCAGCCCCGATGATGATTGCATCATATATGTCGGACGATTTATCGATTTGGCTCATTCTGCCTCCGTTTGTGAACTTATTGGGGAAATATTTTTTATTATACAAGAAATCATGACAAGAAATCATGCTTTTTCTTGTCCGGCCTTCTGGGCTGCTTTATAATTCACCCCATGCTCACTCCCGCCTCCGTCTTAAAAGAAACTTTCGGTTATGATACCTTTCGCCCATACCAGCTTGAGGTGATTGAAAGTGTGCTGGCAAAGCGCGATGCGCTGGCAGTCATGCCGACTGGCGGCGGCAAGTCGCTGTGTTACCAAATCCCGGCGCTGATTTTTGACGGGCTGACCGTGGTCGTCTCGCCGCTGATTGCGCTGATGAAAGATCAGGTGGAGCAGATGCATGCGGCAGGCGTCCCGGCGCTGTTTTTGAACAGCACGCTCTCCGCCGAAGCCTATCAGGAAAACATGAACTACGTCAAACGCGGCGAGACCCGGTTGCTTTATCTCGCGCCCGAGACGTTGCTGACCCCGCGCATTCTCCAGTTGCTACTCGAAGTCAAGGTGGATTGTTTCACCATCGATGAAGCGCACTGCATTTCGGAATGGGGCCACGACTTTCGCCCCGAATACCGTCAGCTTGCGGATGTGCGGCGGCGCTTCCCGAATGCGGTGTGCCTGGCGCTGACAGCGACCGCCACCCCAAGGGTACGAGAGGACATCAAGCGCAGCCTGGGATTCCCGCAGGCCAATGAGTTTGTTGCCAGCTTCAACCGTGAAAATCTGTACATCGAAGTCGCGCCCAAACGCGACCCGGCCATTCAAACTCTGCGCTTTTTGGAACGATTCAAAGACCAGTCGGGCATTATTTATTGTTTTTCGCGCAAACAGGTCGATGAGCTGGCCGAATATCTGTCACGCAAAGGTCATTCGGTACGCCCGTACCACGCCGGGCTGGACGATGATGCCCGACGCCGCAACCAGGAAGATTTTATCCGCGATAATGTGCAGATTATTGTGGCGACGATTGCCTTTGGCATGGGCATTAACAAGCCGAATGTGCGTTTTGTGGTGCATTATGATTTGCCAAAAAGCGTCGAAGGCTACTATCAAGAAATTGGGCGCGGCGGACGCGACGGTCTGCCTGCACACTGTCTGCTGCTCTACAGTTATGGCGATGCCGCCAAACTGAAATTTTTCATCGATCAGAAGGAAGGCGAAGAACGCCGCGTGGCAGTGCAGCATCTTGATGCGATCGTCAAATATGCCGAAGACGAAGTCAACTGCCGCCGCAAGCCGCTTTTAACCTATTTTGGTGAGGTCTATTCTGTCTCGAAATGCGATAATTGCGACAATTGCAATGCCGAAGCGCCGATTCTCGAAGAGATCACCATCCCGGCGCAGAAGTTTCTTTCGTGCGTCAAGCGCACTGGCGAACGCTTCGGCGCGGCGCACGTGGTGGATGTGTTGCTCGGGTCAAAGGCTGAGAAGGTGCTCAAGTATGAGCACGATAAACTCTCCACCTATGGGATTGGCCGGGAGCTGAACCAAAAACAATGGATGCACCTTTCCCGTCAACTGGCGCAGATGGGGTATCTCAATCAGGAGGACGAGTTCCGTACCCTGAGCCTGACGAAAAAAGCTGCGGATGCGCTGCGCGACCGCACAAAGATATTCGGTCAGTTACAGGAAGCGGAAGAACGCGCCCCCAAGCAGGCCAACAAGAGCGAATTGGAATACAACCATGCGCTGTTTGCCTTGCTGCGCGAGAAGCGCAAACAACTGGCTGACGAGGCGGGCGTACCGCCTTATGTCATCTTTTCAGACCGCACACTGGTCGAGATGGCCGGGTATTTTCCGCAGTCGTTGCAGAGCATGTTGAACATCAACGGTGTGGGCAAGGTCAAGCTCGATCAGTATGGCGAGACGTTTGTGGGGCTGATTAAAGACTATTGCAAAAAGCACAAAATCGCCGAGAAAGCCAAAGACTCTGCGCATGAAAAAAGCGTCCGCAGCAAACCCAAGCCATCTGCCAGGGGATCGGCGACAGACGAAGCAGAAGTGGGAATCCGGGCAACGCTGATCGCTGAGTCGTATAATGCCGGGGAGAGCGTGGGTAGCTTGATGGAACGGTACCGGGTCACGGTGAATACGATTTTGGGTCACTTGACGGAGTATGCCGCAGCCGGAAACAGCCTGCGAAGCGGGTCCGATTTGCAGGCGTATACATCCGCTTCCCCTGATGCGCAGCAGGCAGTGATGGAAGCCTTTGACGAATTGGGCGCAGCCTATTTGAAGCCGGTTTTTGAGAAGCTTGAAGGTAAAATCAACTATGACGAACTAAAAATTTTGCGGCTGATGTATTTAAGCCGCGATGGGTAATAGCATGCAAGAAAAGAGCATTTACCGCAGAGAACACAAAGAACACAGAGTTTTTTTTAGGTTTTCTCCGTGATCTCTGTGGTGAAAAAGCTTTTACCAATCGTACAAACAGTTGAAGAAGATGGGGGTTTGGAAAAGCGAAACGCAGTATACTTATTTTATCCAATATGCTTATCGGTAGAAGAGGTATCCCATGCCCGCACAGCCCGAAAAACGTCCCACGATTGCCTTGTTTATTCACGAAACGTTTGGGACACATTATCCATTCTCAATTCTTACGGGGGTTTTTGATGCGGCACGTCAGTATGATGTCAACCTGATTAGTGTTTGTGGCGCTGCTTTTTATACACCGCGCAAGCATTATAAGAATGCCAATCTGATTTATCAGTGGGTCGATCAGCAAAATGTGGATGGCATTATTCTGGTCAGTGCGATTTTTAATTATTCGACGCCTGAGTTTCAACGCTCGTATACCGAGCGGCTGCACCCCATCCCGCTGCGGGTGCTCGGATTAATTGAAGGGGATGCGCCGAATACTGTTATTGATAATACGTCAGGCTTTCGGGATGTCATTCGGCATCTGATTAATGTACATGGTTATCGTCGGCTGGCATTTGTCAACGGCCCGGTTCATAACAAGGACGCCGAGGAGCGCTATCGCGTTTATTGTGAGGTGCTGAATGAGCATAATATTCCGTTCGAGCCGGCGTTGGTGATCCCCGGTGAGTTTACCTATGTCGATGGTCAGGAGGCCGTGCGCATCCTCTTTGATGAACGAAAAGTGAATGTTGATGTGATTGTTGCCGCCAATGATGATATGGCTTTTGGTGTGCTGGATAGTTTACGGGCACGGGGCATCAAGGTGCCGGACCAGGTGGCGGTGACCGGGTTCGACGATTCGGACGGTGCTTCGACGGCGATCCCCCCGCTGACGACGGTCAGCCAGCCGGTGTATCAGCAAGCCTTCGACAGTGTGGAGCTGCTGCTGGCGCAGATTCGCGGGGAGAGTGTGCCTGACCGTCTGGTATTCCTTACCCAGCCGGTTTACCGCCGTTCGTGTGGCTGTCCGCCATTGGCGGTCAAAAAAACGATGGTGTTTGCGGACGTTTATACTGAAAAGAGTACGGCCAGTCTGGCGGACTTGCTTGCCAAGAAGCAGCAGGGCATTTTGTTCGCGTTGCGCCAGGTGACAGCCGGTTTGCTCGACCCAATTGCGGAGCACAGCGATGCTTTCATGCAGGCATTTATTGCCGATCTGTTGCCCGAAGATGCCCGGCAGCCCGGCGACCGCTTTTTGCTGGCACTTGAAGATATGCTTTGGGCCACGACGATTGTGGATGATCGCAGTCTCGACTGGCATTCGCTGATTTCTGCTATGCGTCAGCAGCTTTTGCCAATTTTGCGCCAGTTCCCGCTGACGCTGTTGAAAGCAGAAACGCTCTGGCAAACAGCCCAGGTCTTGATCTCTGAACGACTGCATCAAAAACCGGCGATCAACCCGGTGCGACAGGAGATGGAGAACAACTCCTTCCGTTGGATCACCCAGGATTTGATCACCACCTTTGAACAAAACGCTTTGATGGATGTTTTGTCCAATGCGCTGCCCCGTCTGGGCATTTCAGAGTGTTATGTCGGTCTCTATGACGATATTTATGACAACAAAGCCTCCATCCATCTAGCGTTGAATTATCAAAACGGCAGGCGCATCGAACAGGAGGATGGCGGGCAGGTTTTTCCTACTCCACAGGCGCTGGTGGGCAGTTTGTTTCGTGGCGAGGCGGCCAGGTCGCTGATGATGGAAACCTTGCATTTTCAGAATGAGTGCTATGGGTTTGTTATTTTTGGTTTGGGTGATTCCATCGAGCAAGTTTAATCTGAATATTGGTTTGCGCGAAAGCATCAGTGGCGGATTGAAGGGTGCGCGTCTGGCGCGTGAGGTGCAGCAGCATAGCGCTGAATTGGAAGCAGCTTATCAAAGCCTGCGTGAAAACCAGCAGCAATTAATCATTGTCGAGAAAATGGCTTCCCTGGGTCGTTTAACTGCCGGGATTGCGCATGAGATGAACACACCCCTGGCTGCCGTGCGCGCAGTAATGACGCGCCTGGAAGAATTGGTGCAGGAATACGAAACTTCCATTGGTGATGATGCCGTTAACGAGGAAGATCATCATGAAATTGCGCGGGAGTTGCGTGCTGCAATTCAACTGGCAGATAGGGCTGCTGAAAGAGCTGCGGGGTTTGTGCGCGGGGTGAAATCGCAAACCCGTGGTTTGTCCAGCCAGGAGCATCAGGCGATTAATGCGGTGGCGGCAATCGAAGATACGCTGCTATTGCTGAATCACGTTTTGATTCAGGGGAATTGTCAGGTTGATTTTCAGAAGACAGGTGGCGACATCCGCATTTATGGTGCTTCGGGCCGTCTGGAGCAGATTGTGACAAACCTGGTTAACAATGCGGTGGAGGCCAGTTACCCCAATGGTGGGCCAATTACGATTTGCCTGAGCCAAAAAGATGATTTTGTCGAATTGCAAATCAGCGATAGTGGTGCAGGGATTTTGCCGGAAAACCTGTCAAGAATTTTCGATCCGATGTTCTCTACCAAACCATTTGGTTCGAGCACAGGGTTGGGATTGACAATTGTTCATGATATTGTAGTTGGGGAATTTGGCGGTTCGATTGACGTGAATAGTGTTCCTGACAAGGGAACCACTTTTACAATCCGTTTTCCCACCCGAAAGTGATTCCGATTGTTTTTAGCGTTCGCTGGCGAAGGGCGGCCAGACGGCAGCATGACTGGTGTTAAGCTGCCCTCCGCCTGCGCGTTTGCTGGTGTAAAGGGCTTTATCTGCGCTTTTGATTAACGTCACACCTACATTGTCAAAATATTCCATTGGAACAGGGCGAGGGATATCTTCAATTTTTAGATGATTCGGCGTCAAGGTGCTCAGTCCTACGCTTCCCCGCAAAGGAATATCTCCTTCAGGGCTGGGAATGCTTTTGTCTTTAAACAGGCTGATAATTCTTTCTCCCACAAGTTGCGCTTCTTCTGTGCTGGTTTGGGGGAGCAGAATGGTAAATTCATCCCCCCCGTAGCGGCAAATAATATCGGTTTCGCGGGTGGCCTGTCGCAAAATGTCGCCTACCATCGCCAGCGCCCGATCCCCTTCGAGATGTCCGGCACTGTCGTTGATGCGTTTTAACTTGTCCATGTCTACCATCAAGAATGAAAGCGCCTGTTGTGAGCGGAACGAAGTGCGTAGTTCGCGCGCCAGCCATTTTTCGAAGAAACTGCGCGCATACAAACCCGTCAACTGGTCAATGGCTGCCAGTTCATACAGCTCGATATTACGAATCGCGACAGCGGCCTGGTTGGCAAATACATTCAGCAGTTCCTGGTCCTGCGGCATGCTCACCCGGCGATCCAGATAGATCATGCCAATGGTAAGATCACCAACTTTCAGCGGGACAACTGTAATATCTGGCAGGAGTTTAATCGTCCCGCCTTTCAGGATTTCACGAATGGTTTTGATGCGCCCCTGATCGAGAATTTCGCTCACCTTAACATTTTTTGCGAAGCCGCCCGTGCTGGCATGGACAACAAGGTCTGTTTCATTATCCATCAATGCCAGAAAACTTTCCGTTTGCCCATCCTTGGAATAACGGATGCCGCCCTCATCCAGCACCGCCAAAAATGAGTTGACCACGCCCAGCAACCCGCTTACCTGCCATAAAATCCCCTGGAGCAGGTTGGTGAGCGGTTGAATTTTGTGCATTTCGGGGGTAATGTCGAGAATATATTGCAATCCCTCCCGGCTTTTGGTTAATAACTGTGTGCTATAAGCTGCTTTTAGCCCAACGTCTGTCCAAAGCAGCAGTTTTTCAGGCCCTTCGGATTTATCGTAGTAGCCTTGAATATCCAGCCTGCGCAATAACTCACGCGGCGGTTGTTCACTGGCGTAGCCGGTTTGCAAGATCACTTGTACTGTCGGGTTGAACTTGCGCAGTGCAAGCACCACTTCTTCCCCCGTCATCCCAGGCATGTAATAATCCAAAAGGACAAGGTCTACCTTGTTTTCTTTATCACTGACAATGGCTAATGCGTCTGTGCCGTTTTCAGCGGTAAGCACAGTATGGCCTTCATGCTCCAGTAGAAAGCGGGTTGCTTCACGATATTCCGGATTGTCATCCACAAGCAGGATGGTATAGCCTGAGACAGTTGATATCTTGTTTTTGCGCGCCATCTTAATATTCCCATGAATGGAGAAGAATGCAAGCCGAAATTATAAGCCAATATGTGAAAAATATTGTGAATGTGGTATGACACCGATTTATGGATGTTGAGGCCAGTTTGGGATGGTTTTCGGCGTGCTGTAGCCGTGTTTTTCAACGGTGTAGATTCTACCCCCCGAAGCTTCTGAGCAGCCTTTTTCATCTTCAACCGTGTAACTGGTCGTATACTGATCTGGATATGAAAATGGTGCCCAAACATAATTGTTGTTCTGGCAGACGAAAAGATCAAGAAAATAGCCACGGTCTTTGTCTTTGGTCATTTCCACCTGATCCCAAGTGATGGTGACTTTATCTTTGTGGCGTGTAGCGAAAACGCTACCGGGGGCTTTGTAGTAAATACTTGGGCCGGGCAAATCTAAGTCTCTGGCGAAGTACTTCAGGCCTTCAATCTCGCCAGTTACATCCACCTCAGAAGGTGCAACCCAGCAGAGAAAGTGTCCGCTGTTGATATTGTCATACTTATCAAACTTGATCAATAACCAACCGTTTTGGTCAGAACGTCCACGTACCGTGCCAGTATCCCCCGCATATAGATCGCCAGCATGTAAATAATATGTGTTTGGCCCGTAGCGACAGTGCGCCTGTTCATTGACCGTTACTGCTGGGAATGTAAAGGTTGGCGTGGAAGAAATGGTTGGGGTCAGGCTGATCGTCGGCGAAAGGGTAATCGTCGGCGTGAGCGTGATCGTTCCGGTGAGGGTGGGCGTCAACGTATTGGTTAGAAAAATCGTCGGTGTTAGAGTTACTGTTGGGGTGACTGTCAAAGGTATATCTGTGGCAGTTTGTGATGCAAACGCTGCTGGCAGGTTGGCAATCGGCAGGTTGCATGCGCAGGTTGCCAAAATTAGGATCGAAATAAAAATGAATATGCGTTTCATAAGAATATGCCTCATTTGCTTGGGTGGGCTGATTTTATCAGAATTACCCGGTATACTCTGTGGATGTCATCTGGCTAGTACAGATGGATACAATATTTTATTGGAGGTATAAATGGATGTTTTGGAAGCAATTCATACCCGTCACTCAGTTGGGAAAGTCAAACCTGACCCGGTGGCACGTGAGCTGATCGAGCAGCTTTTATTCGCCGCAGTGCAGGCCCCCAATCATTACAACGTGCGTCCCTGGCGATTTGTTGTGCTGACGGGTGTCGGCCGCGAAAAACTGGGAGATGTGTTGGCGGAGAGTTTTCGCCAAAAATTCCCAGATCTTGCCCCCGAAGCAGCCAACAAGGAACGCGCCAAGCCGCTGCGTTCACCTGTGTTGATCGCTGTCGGGGTTGACAAACCTGCCGAATCCCGGGTTTCTCAAATCGAGAATAATTCGGCGGTGGCGGCAGCCTGTGAGAATATTCTGCTGGCGGCGCATGGATTGGGGCTGGCAGCGCAGTGGCGTACGGGTGACCCGGCCAATGATCCCGCTGTCAAACAGTTTCTTGGCCTGGAGCCAGACCAGAACCTGCTGGCATTTCTCTACATCGGCTACCCTGAGGCTCCGACTGTTGCTGAGGAGCGCCCATCCTTTGAAGATCGCACAACCTGGATGGAAGCTTAAAACGAAAGCTTAAAACGTATTTTCTGACAAAAAAGCCCGACATATGCGTCGGGCTTTTTTGTCGGTGATAGCCGAATTTACACTAAAACGGCTTAAGCACCATCAAAACAACAATCAGCAGGATTAATACATCTTGAATAATGAAATTTGCGTTTAACCCTTGATCGTTAAGCGCAGCAGTCAGTTCGGGCGTGATTTTTCCCTTTCCCATGGCGCCCCCAATGGCTGCGCCAATCGCTTTTCCGCGCGGGACGGCGATGGTAAAGACCATCACCATAATGATAATGTAAAGCGCAAGCGACGCCAGCACCCAGTTGATCTGTCCGCCCATCAAAAAGCCCAGAATCAGAACGGCCCCGCCTTGCATTCCAGCGGTGATAAGTCCCAGCAAAACGGTCACCATGCCGCCGGTTGAGACAAGTTTCGTTGTGAAAAAGGTGAATAATTGCATCATTTCAGCCACAACTTTGATATCTGTGGCTTTTTTTGCGCGCTCGAATGCCATCATACGGCCAATTTCGCCCCCTACCAGCGCAAATGCAGCGAGGATGTGCAGTAATTTCAGGATGTTTGTAGGATTCATCTATTTTATCTCCTTTGATATTTTGAATAAGGTTTCTTGGGCTCGTTTAATTATAGGCCAACTTCATTCCATTTTCAGCCAATCCTTACAAACAAAAAACAAATTGCCTGGCTTCTTGACAATTCTTTAACATGAGAGTATAGTAACAAAGCAAATTGAACCCTCGTTAGGCGAGGCGTCTGCATGATACACAAGCCATTGTCCTGAAACGTCGAAAGACGCCAAAGGGTATACCAGGTGAAGTCGGCTTAAGGCTTTACTCAACGTGGCTGGGAGCAACATCCCTACGGCATGCAGTGCCAAAGCTCAACCAGGAGGTGAAGAATCGGCTTGTTTTTGTATTTTTATGCTGCCTGATAACCTCCTGTCTCCTGATGGGAGGTTTCTTTTTGCCACCACGCATGGCACGGCCAAATCTACCGCGTGGATGTGAAGGAGGTGCTTCATGGATAGTGATAGTCATAGTTCCACGTTCTCCATTCGAGACGAAGGTCTATTTCATGTTGCATTTCTATTTGCGCGATTTAAGCTTTTTCTTTGCATTTTCATGGTGTAAGAATTGCCAAAAATCGAGCAGGTTCGTTGTATATGAATTGCCTTCGTCCCGCGACGAAGGCAATTTTTTTATCAAGCCAGTTCTGAAAACCTGTCAGGACTTTTTGAAAATTAATCCATGTTTGAAAGGATTTTTTAGTATGAACGAAAACTTGAACCCCAACGAAGAATTAATCCAGGCATCCGCCGTCACAGTCCCCGAGCTGGAAGCTTTGCTCAACGCACACGATTTCAACGCCATCCGCAAACTGACCAAAAACTGGTCAGCGGATGATCTGGCGGATTTTATGGAACCGCTGCCCGCTGAAAAGGAAGCAGTGGTGTTTCGGTTGCTGCCGCGCGAACAGGCTGCGACGGTCTTCTCGTATTTGCCGGTAGAGCGTCAGGAAGAGTTGCTGAAAGCCATGGCAAATGAAGAAGTCTCAGGCATGTTGAATGCCATGTCTGACGATGACCGCACCGATCTTTTGGAAGAACTTCCAGCCGAGGTGACGCAAAAGTTGCTGAACCTGCTTTCGCAGGAGGAGCGTGCCATCGCTTCGAAACTGCTCGGGTACGACGAAGACAGTGTCGGGCGTTTGATGTCGCCGCACTTCGTCCGCATTCGCTCCCACTGGACAATTTCCCATGCGCTCGACCACATCCGTCGTTACGGGCAGGATAGCGAAACGATGAGCATGATCTATGTGATTGATAACGATGGCAAGCTGATTGACGACCTGCGCATCCGCCAGATTTTGCTGGCGCAGCCCGATGCGCACGTTTCTGACCTGATGGATTCGCGTTTTTCGGCTTTGAAGGCCACGGATAACCGCAAATCGGCGGTGGCTGTTTTCAAGGACACTGACCTGACCGCGCTGCCCGTTACCGATACAGGCGATGTCTTGATCGGCATTGTCACGGTTGATGACATTCTCGATGTTGCCGAGCAGGAAGCCACGGAAGACATTCAAAAGATGGGTGGTTCCGAAGCGCTCGACGAACCTTACATGAAAATTGCCCTGACCAGCATGGTGCGCAAACGCGCCACCTGGCTGGTGATTCTCTTCCTAAGTGAAATGCTGACCGCCACCGCCATGGGAACCTTCGAAAACGAGATCGCCAAAGCAGTGGTGCTCTCCATCTTTGTGCCGCTGGTCATCTCGAGCGGCGGCAACTCTGGTTCGCAGGCTTCCACGCTGATTATTCGGGCGATGGCGCTGGGCGAAGTGACGCTGCGCGATTGGTGGCGGGTGATGCGCCGCGAGTTTTTGTCGGGCCTGTCGCTGGGAGCGATTCTGGGCACGATTGGCTTTTTCCGTATCACCCTCTGGGCGCTGATCTTCAAGTCGTATGGCGAGCACTGGCTTTTGCTGGCACTGACGGTGGGTCTGTCACTGGTGGGAATCGTGCTCTGGGGTTCGCTCTCAGGTTCCATGCTGCCCTTCATTCTGCGCCGCTTCGGGTTGGACCCGGCCACCTCGTCGGCACCTTTCGTCGCCACTTTGGTGGACGTTTCCGGGTTGATTATTTACTTCTCGGTGGCATCCGTCATTTTGCGCGGGACGCTGCTGTAGGGGCGGGGTTCTACTCTAACGGGCACGCGTCCTGCCCCGATTTGGACGATCTACCTATCAGGGCGCGGGGGTCGCGCCCCTACGTCAAACGTCGTATAAGCAATGCTATTGCTATGCTAGAAATTCAAGCAAGCGATAAGATTTTTTACAAGGTGACGGGCTGTCACCTGATAAATTGGAGGTTGTCATGGCTTTTCTTAGCGAAATTTTAGGACGCACCGTTACCGATCTGGATGGGAATTATGTGGGAAAGCTCGAAGATTTGATCGTGCGCGAAATGATGGAATTTACCCATCCTGTTGTCGATGGTCTTGTGGTGGATCGGCGCGGCGTGAAACAGAACGTGCCTTATGACGCAGTCATGTCACTGTTTGCCCCGGCTATTCCGCTCAAATGCCATGTAGAAGATGTGCCGACCTATGAACCGGGCGAAAACGATGTCTTTCTCTCCCGTGATGCGCTCGACAAGCAAATCATCGATACCGATGGCGCGCGGGTTGTGCGTGTCAACGATCTGGAGCTGGTGCGTGTCAACAACATGCTCTATGTCAGCAATGTGGATGTCGGGTTAATGGGTATTTTGCGGCGCATTGGGCTGGGTTCCGCCACCCAGAAGCTCGCCACCCGTTTCCGAATGCGCCTCCCCGATAACGTCATCTCGTGGGATGACATTGAGTTGCTGCGGCACGACCAGTTCATGCGCCTGCGCGTTCCATCTAACGGCATGACCGGCCTGCACCCGGCGGATGTCGCTGAAATCCTCAGCGACCTGAACAAACTTGAGACCAGCCAGTTCCTTGAAGCCATGGATGTGGAGCAAATCGCCGACACGCTCGAACAGGTTGAAACCGAGTTCCAGGTGGAACTGGTCGAAAACATGTCCGACGAACGGGTCGCCGACGTGCTCGAAGAAATGGAACCCGATGAAGCCGCCGATTTGCTGGCCGAACTGCCCCAGGAGCGCAGTGACCGTCTTGTCTCGCTGATGGATCAGGAAGAAGCCGACGATGTGCGCCACCTGCTCTCCTTTCCCGAAGATTCGGCGGGTGGCATTATGACCACTGAATATGCAAGCGCACCCGCTGGCGTGACTGCTGAGCAGGTCATCAAGTTGCTGCGCCAGAACGCCCGTGAGATTGAAACCTTCTTCTACGTCTACGTCACAGACATTGCCAATCACTTGCTGGGCGTCTTTTCGCTCAGCGACCTGATCTTCGCCGAGCCCGATGCGATGGTCGAAGCCTTTATGCATAAGCGCATCAAAAGCGTTCATCCCCTTGATTCGCAGCAAGACGTGGCGCAGATTATCACCAAATATGATCTGCTGGCTGTGCCTGTAGTCAGTGAAGAGAACGTGATTTAGGGCATTGTCAAAGCCGATGATGCGC
Source organism: uncultured Chloroflexia bacterium (assembly GCA_963757465.1). Lineage (GTDB taxonomy): Bacteria > Chloroflexota > Anaerolineae > Anaerolineales > Villigracilaceae > UBA5195. Next base: position 342,973 of record CAVWRY010000001.1, read on the forward strand.
TTGATAAAATCATTCCAACCGCCTGGAAGAAGCGCCTGCCGCGTTTTTACCGCTAACAAGAAGGGGAACATCATGGAAAAAATAATGTTTTTCAAGAACAACCGGCGCTTCTTTGCCAGCCTGGGGAAGAAAGTCCTGATCGTGCTGGCTGTTTTTGGGCCCGCCACCATCACCGCCATGGCCGATAACGACGCTACAGGGGTGGCAACTTATTCGATTGCTGGCGCAAAACTGGGATATCCAATCCTGTTTCTGCTGCTGCTCATCACCATCCTTTTAGCGGTGACTCAGGAAATGGGGATGCGTCTGACCATTATTACCCGCCGTGGTTTGGCCGATATCATACGCGAAAAATATGGCGTACGTATATCGTTATTCATATTTGCCGCTCTTATGATCGCAAATATGGGTACGATCATTGCCGATTTGGCAGCGGTTAAGGTTACAGGTCAAATGTTGGGATTCCCCCCTGTGCCCATGGCAATTGCCATTGCAGTCATTTCATTTTTGGTCATTACCAAGGGAAATTACAAATTAACGCAGAATATCATGTTGGTGGCATCCCTGTTTTTCATTGCTTATATCTTTTCAGCGGTGAAAGCCAAGCCAGATTGGGGTCTGGCCATTACGAATTTGATTTATCCGCATGGCGTGGATTTTACAAAAGATTACTTGTTTGATTATATGGTGATCGGAATGGGTGTGTTGGGCACGACGATTACCCCCTGGGGCCAGTTTTTCATCAGCAGTTTTGCCTATGATAAGAAAATCGAAAAAGGAAAAGTCGGAATTTCCCAAGTGGAAACCTACTGGGGCGCACTGCTGACAAATTTCTTCTCATTTTTTATGATTGTGGCAACCGCTGCTACTTTATTTGTCAATAAAATTCCGCTCATTTCTGGTGAACAGGCTGCCCAGGCAATTCAACCTTTTGCGGGGCAGTTGGCAGGAATATTGTTTGCTGCGGGAATTTTGAATGCTGGTTTTATGGGTCTGGTACTTGTTTCTCTTTCAACTGCCTATGCATTTGCTGAGTTTTTTGGCATTTCTGGCAGCCTGAATGACTTGTTCCAAAAGAGCAAAACGTTTTACATTTTGTATCTGCTCCAACTTATCATTGCGTTGATTGTTGTGTTATTTCCAGATGTTTCTTTCTTTCAGATCGTGGTTGCATCTCAAATTCTCAATGCAGTTATGTTGCCGCTGATTTTTTACTACCTGATAACGCTGACCAGTGACCGCAACTTGATGGGTGAATACGTCAACAATCCTTTCCAAAAGTGGTTTTCGATTGTCTCGTCTGTGGTGATTTTGATTGCATCGGTCATCACGGTTGGTTTTTCGATCTGGGATACATTCCTGAAAAAATGATGGGGATTTCTGTCCCGAGCATTTACAAACAAAGAGAAAGACGGCTCCCCGTCGGCGAGGAGCCGTCTTTCTCTTTAACCCGCAGCCTGTCACCGTTTCGAAAACGGAATGCCAGTGAAGGGGCGTTGCTCGTGCTTACTTGATTTGTAACTCGCGCACGTGAATATGCTCCGTATCTCCAACGGTCGGATTCATGTCCGTGATCGAAACCAGCAAGCTGATCGCTGGCATATCAGATGCTGGTAAGGCTATCGTGACATGCGGGTCGTCTGGCAGGCTTTCATAATCGTTTTTAATATCTTTGCTGGTATTGTCGGTATACGTGACAGTCACTGTTACCTGGAAGTGTGACATGCTGCCCACCGTCAGGTCAACTGTGCTGATCTTGTGCGGGTGGGTGAAATGCAACAGCATAATCATTGGGTTAATGCCATTGCCCCGGATCAGCGAATCGGTATTGCCATCAAACAGGTCGGGCAGGCTGCCCATGTCAATTGGCGAATAGTCGATGGCAGTTTCTTCGCCGTTGATTTGTACGGTGCCGTGGGCCAAGTCGTTCAGTTGCACTGATGCGTCCAGCTTGCCAGCGTGCAGAAAGGCTGCGTTGAAAATAGGACTGTTATGAGATGTGTAAAGCTGCGGTTGCAGCCAATCTTTGCAAAGCTCCAGTTGTGGGGCAGGCATCTCGTCGTTGAAGCTCCAGATAAATACTGCCGGGGTGGGGACTGTTTGTAAATAACTGCAAGAGACGCCATCGCGTTGCAGGTAGGTGATGTTTTCAGGATGAGTGAGGCTGTAGTGCACAAAATCATCCGGCACGCCACTTGCCCAGCAGCAGCCAACCATGTAGACATGTGTATTGCCGGGAAGCATGTTGGCATAGTCGGCAACACGTTCGCCAATGGCTGTGTTATTGTAAGGCAGTCCGGCAATGTAGCTTTGAAAGTAACGCTGCGTGTTTAGCACAAGAATCCCTGTTAGCAGCAAGCCCACAACGACGACGGCCAGCCAGTGTTTTGTGCGCTTGTATAGGAATTGCCCCAGCCACCACAGTCCTGATGCCACCAGCAGGTAGACAATCGGTGCGACGCCAAGTGTGCGCGAAGCGGAAGGCACTTCGGCGGGTTGATTGATGACCAGCATGGATGGGATTTGTAGCAAGATCAACGGCACCAACCAGAGTGGAATCCAGCGGCGTTTTTCTTTGGTGGTCGTCCAAAAAATGATGCCGGCGATAAAGAGAATGCCGCTCAATACGTCCAGATGGGGCATGGTTTCGGGGTTGCTACGAAATCCTTCGTCGCCACGCACATGCAGGGCCAGTGCGGTTTTAACGATATTATCGCCAAGGACCAGGAGCGGGCTTGATCCATTGTCTGCTGCGTGGAGTTTGTTGCCGATATAGTTGTTGAAATTGCCTGGGTCGGCAGCAAAGATGTGCCAAAATAACAGCGCTGCTGGAATGCATGCCACAATAAAGGTGATATACCAACGTTTGGGCAGGGGTTGTTTGGCCCAGCTGAGACACACCAAAGTGACAAAGATGACGCCAGGTTGTATAAAAGATTGTGGGTAGATGAAGAGTCCAAGGGATGAGACGACTGCACAGAGAATTACATCACTTTGATTCCCTGACTGAACAACGCGCACGACCAGCCATAACGTCAGCATGGTCAGCAGGGGCAGGGCGATCTGTGAGTTGCCCAGACGGCTAAAAATCATTAGCCACGAAGAGACACCGGCAATGAAGAGCGTCATCAAGGCAAAATAGTCGTTAACCAATTTGCGGCTGACTGCGTAGGTGGCTGCCAGCCCAAGCAGGCTGACAATGACCGATGCAATTTTTGCGCCTGTATAGTTTTCCCCAACCACATACATAATGGGTGCCGCGAGGTAATGATAGAGCGGGCCCGCGCTCAGGACAAAATGTGTCGGCCATTGGTTTTCAAAAATTTCGCGCATATAACCCAGCACGATGTCAATGTCGCCATAAACTTCCACTTGAAGGGTATCGAGCTGGAAAAAGCGTAGCGAGCAGATCAGGGCAACGGTGAATGCAAACATCAACAGGAAGGCGGCCTGCTCTCTTGGCATTTTCCATGGGGATGGGGGGGCGGATGACGTGGAATTGACTATTACTGCGGCGGGGGATGGCTCCAGTGGCTGGGGCGCTGGGAGGGGGCTGGAAGTTTCGTCTGACATGGCTGGGGTCTACTCGTCTTGCTGGGATGGGTTTGTTGAAATTCAGTGATAGAGAAAAGCTTTTCTCTATCACTGAATTTTATATTAAGCTTTAAGCCGCGTTTTTGATGAAGTTGGTCAGGTCTATTTTGAGCGCTTCGAGTGCGGGGGCGTGGATATACATCATATGTCCGGCTTCGTAGTAGCCCATTTCAATGTTATCTTGCAGGTCAGGGTCCAGGCCCAGGTGGTTGAAAGTATATTCCGTGGCGAAGTAAGGCGTTGCCAGGTCATAATAACCATTTGCCACAAAGACTTTCAGGTGCGGGTTGACGCTCATGGCTTGCCGCAGCGTTTCGGCAACGTAGACAAACTGGTTCTGATGCTCAGCATACGACCAGGGCCAGACTTGTTCATTAAGGATTTCGTAGGGAATATCCTTTTCGAATTTAAGTTCGCTACGAATATAGGCATTAAAGGCAGCAGTGTACGGTCCCATGATATTGGTCATGGATGGATCGCTGCTGATTGTTTCGCCGAGTGTGTCGCGTTCAATGCCCAAAAAGCGGCTGTCGAGGCGGCCAACGGTGCGTCCCTGTGAGCGCAGCAGTTCTTTGAAGAAGCGCATATCCGTAATGCGCAGATCAGAGCGTTCGATATAGTCCAGCGAGAGGCCAGTGTAGCCTGCCAGTTTGGTGGCGACGGATTTGCGCTCGCGGGGGGTGAGGGCAGCCCCTTTCATCAGTGCGGGGGCGTATTCGTTGAGCGCAAATTGCTCCACCTCGGTCAGTAGCTTTTCGAGCGGTTTTCGGGTGCGCAGGGCGCGATGATACCAGGCGGTGGCGGCGTAGCTGGGCAGGAACAAGGCAAAGGGTAGTTCGTTGCCGGGGGTAAATTCAATGGTCTGAAAATTCAGCACCGATGAGATCAGCATGATGCCGTTAAGATAGAGACCGTGTCGCTCTTGTAAATACCCCGAAAGTGCGGCGGCGCGGGTTGTTCCGTAACTTTCGCCGATCAAAAACTTGGGTGAAAGCCAGCGCTCGTAGCGACTGGTATACAGGCGGATAAAATCGCCGACACTTTGAATGTCTTTCTTGAAACCGTGGAATTCCTTGGCTTTGGCCCCTTCTACCGGGCGGCTGTAGCCAGTGCTGACAGGGTCAATGAAGACCAGATCCGTTTCGTTGAGCAGGGAAAATTCGTTGTCTGCCAGTTGGTAGGGCGGTTTGGGCAGGCCACCGTCAAATTCCATCAGTACCCGGCGTGGCCCCAGTAGCCCCAGATGCAACCATACCGAAGCCGACCCCGGCCCGCCGTTGAACGAAAAGGTGATCGGACGTTTGGCGGCTTCCTCGTTGCCATCTTTCGCGTAAGCAATAAAGAAGAACTCTGCTCGCGCTTTTTCGCCTTCAAAGTCCTTTTCCCGGTCAGGAGTCTCTTCTTTTAGGACAATTGTCCCGGTGGTGACGGTATAACTAACTTCTTTGCCGCCAATGATGACTGTATGTTTTGTTTCAACCAGATTGTCTTTTGCTTCGGGCTTTTCAGCTTTGGGTTCTGCATCGCTTGTCATGGATGATCGCTCCAAATTGGGGATGGCGGTATTATACCCGGCGCGGTCATAAATTGCGCTTTTTATCGAATGGAGAAGCGCAATTTGCCTGCACCGAACGCAGGTACGCGTGTGACCGCAGGCATTATATAACAGCGCGAACCCGCTGATTATGGTTTTGAAGATCAACATTCAAAAACATCTCCGCCAACCGATTGTATACGGTAGAGCGGAGATGTTTTTGAATGTTGGTTTGCAGCAAACTATGGATTTGTATTCATGCGATCCAATTTATTTTCGATGTCACTGAGCGAGTTGTCAATTTCGTCCATCAAAGCCTGGTCTTCATCTTCTGTTGGCTCAACATAAGATGGGTCATCAGCCTGGGCTGTTTCAGATGCATCCGCTTCAACTGTGGCAATTTCAGCCAGTTCTGTTGGAGCGTGTGTAATCTGTACTTGCGGGTCGCGGTAGACACCCGGCGGTTTAAGCTGACTTTTTGTGTCTGTTCCGCAACCAGTGATAAGCAGGCCAATGATGATGGTGACGAGCAGACTTATTCTTTTGGCACTCATTGTACGTGATTGATGAGCAGGTTATGCCAGGCCGCGTAAGAACGATGTAGCTTATGGATGGCATCCAGCAATTGCAAGCGCGCATTGCGCAGGCTTTCGCGGCCATTCGTTACCGTCTGCAAGGCCCAATCACGGTTTTTGACATGGCCTTGCACGTCAAAGCCTGATTGTGCGCCGATGGTTTTGGCAGCTTCAAGTTGAACTTTTTGCGCTGCGATCAAGGATGTGTCATAGGTTCCGAGCGCAATATCCAGTGTTGGGGCTGGGCCGTGTTTCTTTACCATGCTGTCAATCAATTTTTGGAAGGGGGGTTCCAACTGCAGCGCTGAATTGAAAACGCTGTTCTGGCTGGTCATCCAGGCAATTTCGTGCTGGTTCATGTATTCAATATCTTTGTTGGTCATGCCCGAGGTTGGGATGGTCTTGTCCATATAGGGATCGCTGGCATAGACATTTGTTGCAGGGGCAGCGGCACTAAAGAAGAATGTTGCAACAATCATCAAGATGGCTGCTGCTGTAATTACTTTCATGGGGATTGATCTCATATTTACTCCTCTTTCTTAAACGGATTGAAAATTTATTTTACCCTGTTTTGACTTAAAACCATGTGTTCATTTTGTAACATCACAGCGAGTTGAGCATTTTCTCAACTTTGGAAGTTTCTCTTACTAATGCTGATAATTGCTGGTAACAATCTATTGTCGGAATGCTAGAAAAACCATATACTATACTTATCTTTTTATTTGAGAGTTTCAAGGTCAGAAAATTAATACAAACGCCATTATTGGAGGATATTAAAAAATATGGATACTGAAAAGACCGTGCAATTTGACTTGGAACTTTTTTCCGAAGATACATCACAAGAAGAACTTGACACATTGACGCGCCAATTGCTTTTCGAATTGCGGGATCAGGATATTGAATTGGTGGAATTGGCGGGCAATGGGAATGCACCAAAAGGCACAAAAGCAGTTGATCCAGTAACGATTGGGACAATTGCGATTACGGTATTGCCAACTTTTCTTCCCAAAGTGGTGGAATTTATCCAAGCTTGGGCCTTACGTGGGCAGGGGAACACAATCAAATTCAAAGGGAAAGTGGCGGGTCAAACCATTAACTTTGAAGGTTCAGCCGACGATTTGCAAAAGCTTGTCACTGTTCTTACTCAAGCCAAAGCACAAAAATAAATATGTCGAAATATGCGCTTATCATTGCCAATAGTGATTATACCGATCCAGGGTTGGCGAAATTAGCTGCCCCTGGGCGGGATGCTGAAGATTTTGCTCGTGTTCTAAACGCCAAAGATATTGGCGCTTTTGATGATGTCACGACGTTCATAAATGAATCCAAGTCTGTGGTTCGCGAGGGAATCGACAGCTTTTTCTCGATGAAGAAGCCGGATGACCTACTACTGGCGTATTTTTCCGGGCATGGTGTGCGCGATGAATATGGGTCATTATATCTCGCTGTCAAAAATACCAACCGAAGCCGTTTGCGTTCGACTGCGATTAAGTCTGATTTTGTGCGTGAATCAATGGATCAGAGTCGTTCCAGGCGTATTGTGCTCATTTTGGATTGTTGTAACAGCGGTGCCTTTGCCCACGGGACAAAAGCTGCGATTGGAGTTAGCGTTGGTACCGGCGTAGCCTTTGAAGGCACTGGCTACGGACGCATTGTTCTGACTGCTACAGACGCAACCCAGTTTGCCTGGGAAGGCGATCAGGTCATTGGGGAAACGGACAACTCACTTTTCACTCATTTTTTGGTCAAAGGTCTCGAAGGCGCTGCGGATGAAGACGGGGATGGCAAGATCACAGTTGATGAGCTTTACGATTATGCCTATGGAGAAATTGTCAGTCGTACTCCCAAACAAACACCCGGGAAATGGTCTTATAAGCAGCAGGGAGAAATTGTTCTGCGCCAAGCTGTGCATATTGAAGATACGAAGCCTATTCCATTACCTGCGGATTTGATCGCAGTACTCGAAAGCTCTTATCCAAGTTTTCGTGAGAGCGCTGTGCGCCAGTTGGAAGAGTTGCTAAAAAGTAGAAATGTTGGTTTGGCGCGTGCAGCACGCGTAGCCTTGGAGCGTGTGGCTGTCGAAGACGATAGCCGTCGTGTTGCACAGCTTGCCGCCCAAGTGCTTGAACCAATCCACCAGGCAGAGCAGAAGGCAGAAGAGGAACGCATCACAAATGAAAAAGCCTTGGTTGTAAAAAAGGCACACGAGGAAGCAGAGCATTTGGCAGCCCAACCAGCCGAAGAAGAACGCATTGCTTTTGAAAAAGCACAAGTTGAACAGAAGGTAAATGAAGAAGCCAAACGTCTTGCAGCACAGCAAGCGGAAGAGCAACGTGTTGCTCATGAAAAATTGGAGTTGGAGCAAAAGACGAGAGAAATAGCAGAAAGGCTTGCGGTCCAACAAGCTGCAGAGGAACGTCTTACTCGTGAAAAGGTGAAGCAAGAAGCTTTTGATGGTCAACAGCAGCGTGAACAAGCTGAGCGTGAAATGCGAGAGAAAACTGCTCGTGAAAAACCAAAACAGCCTGTAGTTCAAGGTTCCCAAAGCACACAATCATCAGTAAAAAAATATTTTCTGGCGATGGGGCTTCCAACTATCATTATTGTTTCAGTTTTGTGTGTGAGCATGGTGATTTTTACGGCAAGTAAATGGATTACTTTTTTGGCTGCCCCTGCTACATCAACAGTTGTGCCTATTGCGACTGCTGTTATTCCTGTTACTGACACCCCTGCCACCGATGTTCCGACGGCGATTAATACCCCGATCGTTAGTAATGCTCAAGATGCCACACCTACCCCAACCCCTTACCCAATGGCCACTGCTATCTCAGGCATGACTTAGATTCGTTGGTTTATTGGCTTAGGCACAGGTACCAATCCTGATCAGTTGACTGTCGAACAGTCTGTCGTGGATGATTTCAACGCCGATCCCGCCCGTGTTACTGACAAAATTCAACTGATTATGGAAGTTGTTCCTTTCGCTTCCGCCAAAGACACCGTTTTGACCGAAATTGCCTCCGGCAATGGTCCTGATGTCATTGGGCCGGTAGGCCCGGTTGGTGCTGTTGCTCTGCATGGTCAGTGGGCTGACTTGAGCGCTGAAATTAATAGCATTCCCAATGTTACCAAAGATTTCAATCCAGCCTTGTTGGCAAGCTATAATACTGATGAGGGTACGATAGGCTTGCCATTTGCAGTCTATCCTTCCGCCATGTTCTACAACACCGCTCTGTTCGACGAAGCTGGTCTGGCTTACCCACCTGCCAAGTACGGCGACAAGTATATGCTGGATGGCAAGGAAGTTGCTTGGGATTGGGAAACCACTGTCAAGACCGTTGCTCAGCGTTTGACCGTTGATGCCAATGGCAAGAACGCTACTGAAGATGGCTTCGATGCCATCAAGATCGTTCAATATGGTTTCTCTTGGAACTACGAAAATCAGCCTTCCTACGTCGGTTCCTTCTGGCAAAGTGGTTCCTTCACCGATGCTACCGGCACCAAGGCTCAAATCCCGGATGCCTGGAGAGCTGCTTGGGCCTGGACCTATGATGGTATTTGGGGCCAGCAGCCCTTCATTATCAACGGCCAGGCTGCTGGCAGCCCAGACTTTGGCAATGGTAATGTCTTTAGCAGTGGCAAGGTTGCTATGATCGACCAACCCGCTTGGTACACTTGCTGTACTGGTGATGTCAAGACCTGGGATCTGGGCGCCATGCCTAGCTACAGGGGCAAAGTTGCTGGTCGTGTTGACGCTGATACCTTCCGCATTTGGAAGGGTACCGTGCATAAAGCCGAAGCCTTCAAGGTATTAACCTATCTTGTTACCACTGGTGTTCAGAAATTGATCGTTGGTAGCGATGCGATGCCCGCCGCTTATGGCGCTGTGCCCGCTCGCGCTGTTGACCAGGCCCCCTGGCTCGCTGCTAAGAAAGTAGCCTTCCCGTGGGTCAAGAACTGGAATCTGTTCCCAGATGGCCTGAGCTACCCAGAATTCTCCGAGTGCTGAAGCCTACATGCCCAATTACAACGAGGCCTGGAATGCTACTTACAATGTTTATAATAAGTGGCTCAACACTTCTGGCCTTGATATCAATGCCGAAGCTGATGCATTACAACAAGACCTGCAAACAATCTTTGATAAGAAGTAATCGTTCATCTTGTTTCAATAAAAATAGCGGCCCAATTGGGCCGCTATTTTTATTGTTGTGGTTTTACTTTTGTCGTTGTCTTTTTCTTGGCGGATTCTTTCTTCTCGCCTATTTTCTTCGGAGCCGCCTTCTTCCTTGTGACTTTTTTCTTTACGATAGGTTCTTCCACCACCAGGGGCGGGGCGAACATTTCGTTGAGCAGGTTATTCATCGATGGCACGCCACCGCCATTCAGGGTCTGGCAAACCTTCGTCCAGCGCAAAATATCGGCCGGGTCATCACTGACTTCCCGAAAGTCGACAAAAGCGTGGCATTTGTATGCGCCTAACTCTACATACAGGCCCTGTTCCACCAGCCCACGGCTTGCGCGGATGTATTCCTGCCCGGTGGTCACATCGCGGAAGATGACGTAGTCATGGGCGCCGCCGCGCAGACCAAGTCCCTCGCTCAGTGTCTTCTGGACGATGTTGCCCGTGCTCTTATCCATAAAGCCCACCGATGTTTTGATCCAGCCACGCATATCGGCGTATTTGTTGTGATAAATCATCAGGGTGCGCTCATGCCCATAGCCTTCGCCAAAGCTGTGGGGAGTCCGCTGCCGACGCCGTTTGAATAGGCGAAGACATCTTCGTTGACATAACCATCCGTGCTGAAAACGTCATAGAGTAGGAAATTTTCCATATCGGCGAACAGGTAGCGGCGGCGCAGCAGCGGGAAGATTTGCCACTCATGGCGCGCAATCAGCCCGCCGTTGGGATACTCATCCCAATAGGCGCGGCGATATTCCATGCCATATTTTTCGTGATAGCCTTCAATTTGACCGTGCCCGAACATGGGCAGGCCTGGCATGGTACACATCATGGTAGCGACGCCAAAATATTTGTCGCCGTCGCCAAATTGTTCGATAGCGCTCTTTTCGTCGGGGTTGTTCATGAAGTTGACGAAGCGCTTGAGCACCTGCGGATCAAATTCCAGTACGTTTTTCATCACCGCGCGATATTTGCCGTTGTCCTGGTCACGCATCATGTGCATGAAAGCCGAGTTGTAGACGCGGTGCATGCCCAGCGTCCGCACAAAGTAGCCTTCCATCAGCCAGAAGGCTTCGGCCAGCAGCAGCGTATCGGGTACTTCGGCGGCGACGCGGTCAACCACTTCACGCCAGAACTCTTCAGGCATGGCGGCTTCAAAGTCGGCGCGGTTCAAGCCATGCTCGGAGCGGGACGGAATGGCTCCGCCGCCGCCGGGCTCGGGGAACCACAAGCGCTGGATGTGCTTCTTCGCCAGCGTCATGGCCGCGTCAAAACGGATGACCGGAAAGTTGCGCGCCACATGCAAAATGGTCTGGATGACGGCTTCGCGCACTTCTGCTTTGAGATAATCGAGCTGGGCTGTATCGTTCCAGGGCATGGATGTGCCGTCGTTGCCATGGTAAATGTAGCGGGTATCGCCTGTCCAGCGATCAACGCGCTTGAAGACGACAGCCGCGTCAGTTTTGTCGTAATAGTGGTCTTCAAGGAAGATGCCGACGCGTCCATCGGTTGACAGGTCTGTGCCATTAAACGAATAGCCAGAATAGGGTGAGTAGGGCAGCGAAAGGAACCAATCAGGGTGTTCCACAACCCAATTGGAATCAATGCCCATATGATTGGGAACCATATCTGCTGAAAGGCGAATGCCGCGATGCCAGGCGCGTCCGCGCAGGTTGTTGAGTGCATTCCAGCCGCCCAGGTCGCCAGCGATTTCGTAGTCTTTGAGCGAGTAAGCCGAAGCGACAGCATCGGGGTTGCCCATCATTTGCTTCATCTGTCTGGATGCGGTGCTGCGCTCCCACAGTCCGATCAGCCACAAGCCGCTGATGCCGGAGCCGGACAGCCGGTCCAGTTCTTCGTCTGGAATTTGGTCGAGGGTGCGAATGTCACGCTGGTAGGCTTTCGAAAGCTGATCAAGCCAGACGTAGGAGTTTTTGGCAATCAGCACCATGCGTGGCATCCAGTCCTTATCGGGGCTGAAACGCTCATATTCCGGTGGGCCGCCAAAGGTGAGGACGGGTGCGTTTCCGGCAAATCCGCCGGGGAAGCCACCGCGAATAATTTCTTCTTTCAGATAATCAATGCTGCGCAAAATACGCTGAATGAAGCTGTCACCCAGAATCGCGCCCCAACGATCAATCAAAAATTCAAGCTGACCGGTCAGCGAGTAGGGAGACGCCAACGCTGGAGCGCGCAGCGCGTCGATGAGCGAGTGCTCTCTGCCATCGGCGGCTAACCCAAAGCTTTTCTCCCCTTTGAAGAAGGTGTTCAATCCGTTGACAACCTCGCCGTAAGGGCTGGTTTTTCGCAGCGGTTCATCATCGAATAATTCTTTATAAGCATGCACCGCCGGGTTTAGATTGGTGACGTGCAGCAGGAGCGTTTCTTCGAGCGTAGTTTCGCGGTGCGGGTGCCCGTCGGTCTGCCCGTTCAGATAATCGCCTGCCAGAATTTGGTTTTGATAGACTGCTACGGGGGGGAACTCATCAATGAACCGAATTTGCGACTTGTCGAGTGCTTCTCTGCCGATTTGTGCTTCGGTTTTGGCCAGGGCGCGAACTCATGACCTGTGGGTTTTGCTTTTCATACTGGCGAATCAGAATATGGAAGATTTCGTCAATCAGCCCCATGGCGTTGATATCGCTGGCGGGCACCGGCGTGCCACGCACTGCTGATATTTGATCTGCGAAGCGGCGCGCGGCAGCAAAATCAGCCAGGATCGCCCGTCCATCGGTGGAAAAAAGCGCAGCGTCAAATTGATAAGTGTTCCGCGCCTGCCGTGAGACATGAAACTCGAATGGATTTGTGACATTGTACCCGTAAGGCATCATTGATTGACGATTGATAATTGACATGCCATCTCCCAAAAGGTTTCCCAAACGCTAAATTGACGTCCGAATTAGGCCAACTATAACTCACATGGATGAGTTGTGGGGAGCCGATTTCGGGTATACTTGTGCAATACCTTTTCATTGCAATTTCGTTGCATTTTGTGACAAATTTTGGGACGTGAATAGCCTTCGTGAACATTCAATATGAGTATTAGCCAGATCGAACTCCCATTATTAATTCTTCATGAGGCAGAGGCTGTAGTATATCTCCTTCTCATTTTTTTGGCGTTCCGTCGCCGTGAACGTCCACCAGCGGCGTGGCTCTTTGTTTATGCATTGGTCGGGTTTATCTTCCAACTGGTTCGTACCCTCGCCGATTTTGGCTGGTTGCCAGTCAGGTTAAGCGGTAGTGATTTTCAGCGGCTCGATCAATTTGGGGCAATTCTGCTGGCTTTTGTTTTATACCAGACATTGCGTACCTTTTTCGAAAAAGAACAATCACGCTGGGTATTGGGTCTTGCATTTGTCTGGATGTTGGCGGCAGTCGTTTTGCAGAATACCCTGTTCGTTTTTTTGACCTGGGTATCTTTTACAGGGCTTTCTGCAATTCTGTTGCTGCGCTCCATGTGGCAAATGCGCCACCCCTTGCAGCGCAACCGGCTTATTTTCTGGGTTCCGATTTTTTTGCTGGCAATTGCCAATGATGTCCTGATTATCTATCGTCAGGATACGCAGGGCGGCTACCTGCGGCTGGGCGCGACGGCGTTGATGGCGTATGTCATCCTGCGCCATCACATCCCCGATACGCGCGACCTGATGCGCCAGTTTTTGATTTATATTACAACGACGCTGCTAACGATGGGGATTTATATCGTTGGCTTTTTGCTGACAAATTTTATTTTCCTACAAACGCCAGGTTACAACCCGCTTTTTGCTGGTGCAGGCCTGGCGGTTTTCATTTCCCTCCTTTCGACGCCGCTCGTCAGTGCAGTGCGTGGGGTTGTCAATCGCTTGTTTAAGTTGCAAAGTTACGATTATTCTCATACCATCAACGAATATAGCGCCAGCGTCAGCAATATTTTGGATTTGGAAAAGCTTGCCACCGTTGCCGTTGGCCTGATTATGGAATCTCTCGAAATTAAAAAGGGTTTTCTGTTTCTGGTTGATCCGGAAATTGGTCCCGATAATAAGAATGTTTTCCGGCTGACAGCAGTTCGCTCGCCTGCAAACGCTGTATCCTCACCGCCAACATTTACCCTTGAAGAGGGCAGTCCCATTGCGCGTTTCCTGCGCGAAGAGCGTAAACCTTTGCTGCAATACGACATCGATTTTTCACCAGAATTTACTGGATTCGCCGCTGATGGAACGCAAGTGGTTGAGCGAACTGGGTCTATATGCGTATGTGCCGATTTATAGCAAAGGGGAGTGGATTGGTCTGTTGGCGCTCGGCCCCAAGCCATTCAGTCGCTATACCGATGAAGATCTTAATATGCTCAGCATGGTCGCCAACCAGACAGCCATCGCGCTCGAAAATGCGCGTCTGGTGCAAAACCTGAAACAGCTTAACGTGCAGGTGCGCGATGCTTACGCTTCTCTTGACAAGGCCAATCATGACCTGGCCCAGTTGGAATTGACCAAGTCGAACTTTATCAGCATCGCTTCGCATGAATTGCGCACGCCGCTGACGGTGGCGCGCGGCTATACTGAAATGTTGCTTGAAAGCGATATGTTGCCTGAGCCAGTGCGTGAGCTGGTCAAAGGCATTCACAAAAGCACCTTGCGCCAGCATGAAATCATGGACTCCATGTTCGACATCGCCCAGATCAATTCGCGCACCCTCGAACTCCATCGTCAGGATGTTTTCCTGACGGAGTTGATCCATTCGGTGGCGCAGGAACAGGCCAAGGCTTTTGCTGAACGCCATCAGGAAATTGATTTGGATTTGCCATCTTTGCCAGCGATTAAAGCCGATCCAAACACGCTAAAAAAGCTGCTTTATCACTTAATTAGCAATGCCATCAAATTTACGCCGGATGGTGGCAAGATCAGCATCACTGCCCGGCAGGTCAGTCCCAATAACCGCGATCTGCCCGAAGGCGGGGTGGAAGTAATCGTCAGCGATACGGGCGTGGGGGTTGAAAAATCTTTGCAGGAGATTATCTTCACGAAGTTTTATCAGCCTGGCGATTTGTTAAACCGCCATTCGACCGGTAAAACCAAATTTAAAGGTTCCGGCGCAGGGTTGGGGCTGGCGCTTTCGCGTGGCGTGGTGGATGCCCACGGTGGTCGGATATGGGTGGAAAGTTCCGGTTTCGATGATGTCAACTTTCCGGGTAGCCAGTTTCATTTCATTTTGCCATCCCGCAGTCAGGGTGAGAGTAAGACCGTTCGCATGGGTAGCGCAGTCAAATTGAAGCTGTAGGTTGGCTCTTCGTAAAACTTCAAGACAAGGCTGGTTGGCCTTGTCTTTTTGTTAAACCGCTTTGTTGGGCTGTGATTGTATTTTGTGTAACTTTGAACGTGGTATAATTTTTTCTTGTATGAGTCCTGAAACTTCCCTTACTCCCACTACAAAAGTTTGTCCAACCTGTGGCACCCGTCTTGCTGAAAACGCAACCCGTTGTCTGGTCTGCGGTACTGAACTCAGCCTGAGTGTCGAAATGAAAAAGCCACAGGCCATCCAAGCCAACCGCATGCCGGAGATCACTTTAAGTCTTCCGGCGGCACTTGGTCTTCTGGCATTGTTCCTGGTTGTTGGCGCTGCTCTGGTTTTTGTTATTTTGCGCTTCGTCGGCGGGGGACCTTCTGCGGCGCAGGCAGCCCAACCAACACCTACGGTGACGTTGACAACAACGATTACTCCTACAGCAACGGAACCGGCGACGGAGACACCGGCCCCAACTCTGACACCAGAGCCACCCTTTGACTATACCGTTGCTGAAGGGGAAGTTTGCTCAACGATTGCCTTGCGATTTGGTGTATCGGTCATAAGCCTGATCCGAGTCAATAATCTGGCAAGTTCCTGCCCCTTGAGCGTAGGGCAAAAAATAAAGGTGCCCGTCCCCACCCCAACCGTAGCACTGTTGCCCACTTCAACACTTGACGCTAAAGGCAAAGAGCTTAAAGATTGTGATACGCTAAATTATGTTGTCCAGGATGGCAACTCGCTTTCGGGCATTGCGGACACTTATCAAGTGCCAATGGATGCAATTAAGTTATTCAATGGGCTGGCTTCCAATAATGTAATTACGAATACTACATTACTCATTCCATTGTGTAAGCGCGCTGCGACGCCCGGTCCTTCCCCAACGCCGACAACCCCTCCGCCTTACCCAGCTCCCAATCTGCTGCTCCCTGCGGATGGCGCGTCTTTTGCCTTGGCGAACGATACGGTCGCTTTGCAGTGGGCATCCATTGGCACATTGCGGGACAATGAAGCGTATATGGTAACCATCGAGGATGTGACCGATGGTCAGGGACGCCGTCTTGTGACCTATGTTACCGATACCAAGTTTATTATTCCGGCATCCTTCCGCCCGAAGGACAGCATTTCGCATATTTTCCGCTGGTGGGTCAGCACAGCTCGTCAGGCAGGTGGCGCGGATGATCAGGGGCAACCCATCTGGACTTCGGCTGGAGCCATATCGCTTCAGCGAGTGTTCAACTGGCAAGGGATCGCTGTTGAAGCAACGCCTACACCATAACGGATGTTTTGATAAAAAAAGACAAAAAAAAACAGGCCAGTATTTTCTGGCCTGTTTTTTTTGCGAAAAATGAAAATAATTGTGGTTGTCATCCTGCTGGTTCCGGCCCTTCTCCTTCTTCGCCAGCCCGCTCTTCTGATTCTATGGGGGTTTCTATTTCTGTTTCGCCATCTTCTTCATGTTCAAATTCCTCGGCGGCTTCCTGTGCCTCAGCGATTGCTTCTTCTTCTTCTTCCTTTTCTTCTCCTTCTTCCTTTTCTTCTCCTTCTTCTTCTTCTTCTTCTTCTTCCTCTTCTTCTTCTTCTTCCTCTTCTTCTTCTTCTTCCTCTTCTTCTTCTTCTTCCTCTTCTTCCTCTTCTTCTTCTTCTTCCTCTTCTTCTTCTTCTTCCTCTTCTTCTTCTTCTTCCTTTTCTTCTTCTTCTTCCTCTTCTTCTTCTTCTTCCTCTTCTTCCTCTTCTTCTTCTTCTTCCTTTTCTTCTTCTTCTTCCTCTTCTTCTTCTTCTTCCTCTTCTTCTTCTTCTTCCTCTTCTTCCTCTTCTTCTTCTTCTTCCTTTTCTTCTTCTTCTTCCTTTTCTTCTTCTTCTTCCTCTTCTTCTTCTTCTTCCTCTTCTTCCTCTTCTTCCTCTTCTTCTTCTTCTTCCTCTTCTTCTTCTTCTTCTTCTTCTTTCTTTCTTCCTTTTATGCTCTTTTTTAGGGAAGAGACTTTGTCATTTTCATCGCTGGTTTCTTCGTGGCCTTGACGTTTTTGCTGCCAATCGGTCACAACCTGGTTATACAAATCCTCGGCCTGGCTGCGGAAGGATTGCATGAAATGGGCGTATTGCTCATAATCGGTACGCTTGTTGTCGTTCGGCGTCTCAAGGTCGGTGTGAATGACCGCAAGCATCTCGCTTGCCTGTTCAGGGGTTAAGTCCTGGGCGGCAAGGCGGTTCTGGAAGTATTCCAGTTTTTCAGAAAGAGGCAGTTTGAAGTAATCAGACATCGTTTCTCCTTATACATCATATGGTTTGCTGTCAATTGGAAAACCTGTGTGAATCTGCAATGAAAATCACCTTGACGAATTAGAATATATGTTCTATATTATGGCGAATGGAATGTACGGTTTATGGTGCAACAAAGGAGACGATCACATGAACAAAAATTACCCAATCGAACTACTTACCTTTTTGCGAAAGACGGGCCTGCGTCGTGGCTCACTTTTCGGGATTATTTTGCTGGTGGCGTTGCTAGCATTCGAAGTCTTTAACTACAGCACCACCGATTTTGCGCTGACCGATTTGCTCGGCAAAGACCTGACGTTTATGGGGCTGCGTTGGGCGACTATTCTCTCGATTGCTTTTTGTGGGATTGATTTTGCCGGGATCGCGCGTTTGTTTACCCCTGAACAGGGGCGTGACGAGCCTGCGGAAGTCTGGTATTTGTTTGGGGCCTGGATTTTGGCCGCGGCAATGAATGCGGGACTCACCTGGTGGGGGGTTGCCGTTGCGATTGGCAATCACATACCGCTGGGGGCTGCCATCATTGGACGTGAAACGCTGGCCGGAATCATTCCCGTTTTTGTGGCAGTGATGGTCTGGATTATTCGCCTGCTGTTGATTGGTACCTTTGCGATGGCCGGGGAACAATTCTTTTCCATCGACCAGAAACGCAGTAACTATCAGAAACCGGCAGTCCGTTTTGAGCAGACGGGTGCTCGTCCTGTGAACAACACCAGCGCCATTCGGCGCAGCGCCCCGGTTCAGGCCGCTTCGCGCCCTTCGGCAGCGGTGGCCCGTCCGCAGCAGCAGACGACTACTGTGCAGCGGCCCACACGTCCTGAGCCAACGTATCATTCTGTTGCCGGGATGACTGCCAAATCACGCGATGATGATCCAGCTACATGGCGCTAAATGAAAAGCCATGCACCTGCAAAGGTGCGTGGCTTTTTTTATTGTTTGCGCCGGGTAAAGAAGGTTTGCATGGCGACTTTTCGCCAGTCGATGTTGCGCAGATGATCGAGCCGGTAGGTAAAACGCGCCGGTAAAAACCCGAAGATACGCGGGATGGTATCGACGGCGCAGGTGCGGTTGTTCGAGAAGTAATCGACCCAGAAAGTGGAAAAAGGGAAGCCGGGCATGGTGTTTTCAAGGGTGATGGTGGCGGCGCGCAGGTAAGGCAGGCCCAAGGAAAGCATTCGTCGTTGTTTTTTGATAACTTCAAGGATGATTTCAACCGCTTGTCGGTAAGGGAAGTATTCGGCGCCGCCCACTTCCAGGGTGCGGTTGATCGTATCCGGGTTCTCCAATGACCATAGAAGACAGGTCACCAAATCTTCCACCCAAAGTGGCTGAATCAGGACTTCTCCATCTCGCGGCATGAGCATGAATGGAAACATCGACACGACTTTGGCAAAGGCAGTTGTGAAATGATCTTCAGGCCCGTAGAGCAGCGCCGAGCGAAAAATGGTGTGCGGCACGCCGCTTTTGCGGATGTGCTCTTCGGCAATGCCCTTCACCTTGAGCAACGGATAATAGGATGAACGGTCCGCGCCAAGGTGGCTAACGTAGAAAAAACGACGCAGGCGAGCTTCGGATGCGGCCTGGGCCAGGTTCTGCGTCCCGCGCGCGTCGGTTTCAAGGATGTTGGCCTGCGCGCCCTGCTGCTCTGCGCCTGCCAGGTGATAAACAATATCCACGCCGCGCAGGGCGGCGCGTAGGCCGCGCTGGTCGTTGAGGCTGACTACCGCCACTTCGACGGGGACGCCGCGGGGCAGGTTGGGGGTACGCGGCGAAGGGCGGATCAACGTCCGCACATGATGACCGTTTGCGACCAGTTGTCGCACCAATGCCCGACCCACAAACCCTGTACCACCATAACAAGAATCATAGAGGTGATTATAAACCAGATAAAAAGCGTAACGCGATGTTGTTATCTGATGGACAGGAATACACTGCGCTTTTTACCTTTTGCAAAAATCATTAATCCCCAATCGTTTTGAAGAATTTTACATTAAGATATAAGATTCACTTTTTGACCGCCTTTACCATCCGACGGAGTGAACCGTCAAAAGAAGGACGAAAAAACTCCACTGTTAACCCTTCCATTGCGAAAATTTCACCGTATTCTTTTGTATGTGATTTGTCGGTAATGATCGCTATTCCATTCGGTTTCAAGACTCTCGCTATTTCTTGGCAGGCTTTTTTGCGTCCATCTTTGGTAGAGATGTTATGAATACAAAGGTTGGAAAGAACTACATCAAAGGTATCATTGGCAAAGGACATGCTTCGCGCATCTTCATTTCTCACTTCAACTTTTTCAAGGACACCCTCAGCCTCGGCATTTCTCATGGTATTTTGATATGTGTTGCTGTGCATATCTCCTGAATTCCAAATATCAATGCCAATACTCTTTCCCAAAGTCAATTTTTGGGCAGCACCGATCATTAAAAGCCCTCGTCCAGTGCCTATATCCAAGACTTTTTCATTTCCCTTCCAATCAATCATGGAAATCATCTTGTCTCTGCGCTGTAGTTTGCCGCGCTTCGTGTAATAAAGATATGAACCGCAAACAAGAACAATCAACAAGCCGCAAAGCATAAGAATAAAGGCCATAATCTTCAAGCTAAGACTGGGAAAAGTTATTAAAGCAACTCCGCCGCTAAAACAAGCCACTCCCGCAAGACAAACAATCGTGACGCCGAAAGGCGACCCATCAAACCCATAATCCGTTTTGGATTTCAGTATGCTATTTGTCATGACTTCCTCCTACCAATTTTTCTTTATATCGGACAATCCGTCCATAAGGTGCGTATTGTATCTTATGTTTGTTAGTATACACCATTTGAAAATAAAATACAATATGTACCTTATGCACTTTTTGAAACATGTTGTATACTATTTCTTACAGAAATAGAGACAGAGGAGATGTATATCTATGAACGAGACAAGCGTAAATACGCGAAAGCGAGGCGATACGTTGGTCGAAAGTATTTATGATGCAACTGTAAAGCTGATAAAAGAAGTCGGCTATGCCAATCTTACTTTTCAGCAGATTGCAAAGGTAGCAAAAACCAGCCGCAGTGTGTTGTACCGTCGGTGGGCAAACATGTTTGACTTGCTTATGGAAATAGTTGATGACAGATCATCTAAAGCACTGGGTGGTCAATTAATCGACAAAATAGAAAATACCGGAACTTTGCGTGGAGATTTGTTAAAATTTGCTTACGCTCTACCAGAGCATTTACACAGAAATTGGTTCGGAAATTTTGAGTGCAGTTTTATTTGAAATAGGACAAGGTAATAACAAAATACCTGAAGCTGAGGGAGATGCAGCAACAAAAAATATTCTGGTGATGCAAAAATTACTGAGAAATGCAACATCAAGAGGTGAAAAAATAAAAGAGGTCAGCGATATAACACTGACCTTACCATTTAACCTTATTCGTATGGAATATCTTATGTATAAAGATGTTGATGATGACCGGATTACATTATTTATCGATGAAATATTGCTTCCTGTTTTTACCGGGTAACTGTCCCTTGCAATTGGATAGCAACCTGAGAATTGTAGTTTCTGCTTGTCGTAGCTGACGATAAAGCCTGCACCTGTTGTGAAGGGATACTCGCCCAGTCAATAAGTTGCATCACAAGGAGAGAAAATGAATAAAGAAGAACGCAAGGAAAAAATTGAACAGTATGGCAAAGGTTTTGAGCTTCTTTTGGCAGCGCTGAAGGATATTCCCGTGGAAGCCTGGCAGTTTAAACCATCGCCGCAGGATTGGAGTGTCCACGAGGTGATTATTCATCTGGGCGATAGCGAGACGAATGCTGCGCTGCGCGCCCGCAAACTGATCGTGGAACCTGGCGGGGTGTTGATGGGCTACGATCAGGATCAATGGGCCATTACGCTTGATTATCACAGCCAGAGTACAGACGATGCTTTGCAGATGACTAAGTTTGCGCGCCTAACGACTTACAACCTGCTTAAGAGCCTGCCAGATGATGTTTTCAAGCACACCGTCCGCCACCCGGAATATGAGGAGCCGTACACCTTCGAGCAGTGGCTCAATATCTATGCAGCGCATATCCCCAGTCATATTGAACAGATTCAGAATAATTACGCGTTGTGGAAGTTGGCGAATTAGGCGATTGGGTTAATTTGTTGATGGAAAGCCCCGAAAAGTCTTTTGGTTTTTCGGGGCTTTTTGGTTACCCCGTTTTGTTTCTCGTAAAGAAACTTTATTCGCTGCCAGCCGTAGAGAACATATTCGTTTTCCCTGAGAAAACAGACCATGCAAAAGGATGTCCAAATGAAAGCGATTGTGCGTACAGAATATGGCCCACCCGATGTTCTCAAACTTCAGGATGTTGAACAGCCTGTGCCTGGCGAGAATGAAGTCCTGGTCAAGATTCTTGCAGCATCTGCCAACCCGCTGGACTGGCACCTGATGCGGGGTGAGCCGTTTTTGGCGCGTCTAAGCGGCGGATTATTCAAGCCGCGCAATACGAAACTGGGAGCCGATATTGCTGGGCTTGTGGAAGCTGTTGGCACGGATGTGACACAATTTAAGCTGGGTGATGAGGTCTTTGGTAGTTCGTCGATGAATGGATTGGGCGGTTTTGCCGAGTATATTGCAGTGCATCAAGACGCGATTGTTTTAAAACCAGCCAGCATTTCATTTGAAGCGGCAGCAGCGGTGCCGGTGGCGGCGTTTACGGCCTTGCAAGGCCTGCGTAAAGGAAATATTCAGCAGGGTCAGCAGGTTTTGATTAACGGTGCATCGGGCGGGGTCGGGGACGTTCGCGGTGCAGATTGCGAAGTCTTTTGGCGCTGAAGTCACCGGGGTATGCAGTACGCGCAATTTGGAGATGGCGCGCAGCATTGGTGCAGATCATGTGATTGATTACACCAAAGAAGATTTCACCAACACAGCGCAGCAGTATGATCTGATTTCTGTGCCGTCGGGAATCGCACTGTTTCCGACTATATGCGGGCACTCAAACCACAAGGTGTTTGTGTCATTGCCGGGTTTACCAGCCTGTCGCGGGTGTTTGACCACATGTTGATCGGCTCGCGCCGTCGAAGGCGGATGGTCAACGTGTGGGCATGATGGGAACGGCAAAGGCCGACAAAGCTGATTTGTTGACTTTCAGCGAAATGCTTGAAACTGGCAAGATGGTCCCTGTTATTGACGGCGCTATCCGTTAAGTGAGAGGCAGCAGCCATTCGCTATCTTGAAGCGGGGCATGCGCGTGGAAAAGTCATTATCACGATCTAATACAACCAGGCAGTCGTGTTAAACCGAAAAGGCCGGAGCAAGCTCCAGCCCTTTTTGATTTGGCGAAGGGGCACTTAGGCGCGCGCCCGCGTTGTGACTGCCAGCAAATCGTAAATCTTCAGGGTTGGTTTCGAGCGGTTAAGCGTATAAAAGTGAATCCCAGCCACCTTGCGGTCGAACAGATCAAAGACCTGCTGGGTGGCCCAGTGAACGCCGACCTTTTCGACCATCTCGTCGTTCTCGGCGCGCAGCACGGCACGCAGCAACTTGGCGGGGACACGTGCTCCCAGCGCCAACTCCGCGGTGCGGGTCAGACCCTTGAGGGTCGTGACGGGCATGATCCCGGCGATGATCGGTACCTTGATGCCAGCAATCTCGCAGCGTTCGCAATAGTCATAATAATCGTTGTTGTCAAAAAACAATTGCGTGCAAATATAATCCGCACCCGCGTCAATTTTGGCTTTCAGGTGGTCCATTTCCTGCAAGCGGTTGGGCGTGGCCGGATGGCCTTCTGGGAAACCCGCTACGCCAACGCCCAGCCGTGGGAAATGCTGCTTGATAAATGCCAGCAGATCGGCAGCGTAGGCAAAGCCATTTTCGGTCTGTACAAACTGCTGCCCGCGGGGCGGGTCACCGCGCAGCGCCATGATTCGTGTATTTCGTGGACGCCTCTTCGGGGTCTCTTTGGTTGCCGCTCCGCCCTCAGTGCGCCGCCAATTCCCGCTGCTCGGCATGCACGCCTTCGGCGAATTCCTCGATCATCTTGCGGTTGAACGCGGGGATGTCGTCCGGCTTCCGGCTGGTCACCAGTCCGTGATCCACCACGACCTCCTCATCGACCCAGTGGCCGCCGGCGTTCTTCACGTCCGTCTGGATCGCGGGCCACGAGGTCAGCGTTCGGCCTTGCACGAGTCCCGCATCGATCAGAATCCACGGCGCGTGGCAGATCGCCGCGACCGGCTTCCCGGCGGCGAAGAACGCCTTGGTGAATTCGAGGGCCTCCGGGGTTGAACGAAGCGTGTCGGGGTTCATCAGTCCGCCGGGGAGCATCAGCGCGTCGAATTCGCCGGCGTCCGCATCCTCCAGCGCCAGGTCGACCTGGAAGAGA
>CAVWRY010000002.1:0-667469 GCA_963757465.1 uncultured Chloroflexia bacterium
CCTGTTGCGTGACGGACCCGGTAATTTGGCAGTTGCTGCCCCTCCAGCCACTGCGCCCCTGACGGTTTTCCTGTTACTGCATTCTTTTGCGACGGGTTGTACTGCGCTGACTGGGATCGAAGCGATCAGTAACGGTATTCCCGCTTTTAAAAAGCCTGAAAGTCAGAATGCCGGGAAAACCCTGATCGTCATGGCGTTGCTGATGGGGATTCTCTTTGCTGGCAGTGTCGGTCTCACCCAGGCGCTTGGCATTGTCGCCGGCCCACAGGAGACGATCCTTTCTGCGCTGGCGCACCGCATTCTCGGGAACGGGGCGTTTTACTACCTTGTTCAGGCTTCCACCATGTTGATTTTGATTGTTGCTGCCAATACCAGTTTCACTGACTTCCCGCGTGTGGCTGCCATTTTGGCAAAGGACAGCTTTTTACCGCGTCAGTTAACGGGTCTCGGAGATCGCCTGGTCTTTGTCAATGGCATTCTGATGCTTTCCGGAGCAACGGCTTTTTTGATCGTCGTCTTTCAAGGCGATACCCATGCGTTGGTGCCTTTGTTTGCAATTGGCGCTTTTCTGGCTTTTACGCTGTCGCAGAGTGGCATGGTCGTACATGGTGGCGCAAACGCGGGCGGCACTGGCAAATCAAGTTGCTTGCCAATGGGGTCGGCGCTTTGACAACGGGGCTGACAGTGCTTATTGTTGGCTTTACCAAATTTTTCGACGGTGCCTGGATTACCATTCTGCTGATTTCCCACCATTGTTGGCAGTATTTCCTTAAAATTCGAGCTCACTACCATCAGGTGAGTGAACAATTATCCATGCGTGGTTTGCCGCCCAGTCTGCGCCCAATTACGGCGCAAGGCGCACTGCGGATCGTGCTACCCATTTCGGGGGTTCATCGTGGCACAGTGGAAGCCATGCGTTTTGCCTGTTCCATTTCGAGTGATATTACTGCCGTTTATGTGGAGCTTGAACCGGAGAGTTGGAGCCCGTGCTTGAAAAATGGTCGCGTTTTTGGCCTGATACACCCGGTGGTCGTGCCATCCCCGTATCGTTCGTTTATCCAACCCTTGTTTGATTTCCTCGAACAGACCGATCTGGAGCATAATGACGGGCAGCAGGCCACGGTTGTCTTGCCTGAGTTTGTCCCGGCGCATTGGTGGGAAGCGTTGCTTCACGATCAAACTGCCTGGGCGCTTAAAGCGGCCCTGCTTTACCATCGTCCCAAGCAAGGCAGTCAACGGGTGATTATTGATGTGCCGTTTCAGTTGCATCGATGAGTTTTTGCAAAAATAAGAGCCGTGAGATTTTCTCACGGCTCTTATCTTTTAATCGGTGGCGCAGATGGCGGAGCAATTTGATATTGGTCTTCCCACTTCATAAACGATAGCTTGAACACGCCCATGCGCGCCAGGAAGAAAACAGCCCCGGCGATCATCATCAGGATGGTAGCGATCTGGGTGTAGCTGATCCATAATTCGCCAACGCGGGGTTGATCGGGGCGCAGGAATTCGAGCCAGAAGCGCCCGAAACCGGCAAAGAACAGCCACATAAACCAGATTGCGCCGGGTTTGAGCTTGTCGGCATAACGGCGCGCAGCCCACAACATCAGGCAGCCGATGATGATATTCCAGATCATCTCGTAGGCAAAATCGGGGTGGAAGCGCGTGGTGGCGACGGGGTAGAGCGTCAGATTCTGGAAGGCCGGGAGACGGTGTTGCGCATCGATCAGGATGCCCCACGGAAGCGTGGTCGGCGGGCCGTAAAGTTCCTGGTTGATAAAGTTGGCGGGACGCGCCAGCGCCTGACCAATCAGCAGGGCGGGGCCCATTGAATTGAGAAAAAGCCACGGGTCGATCTTGTAGCGGCGGGCGTAAACGAAAAGGGTCAGCGCCCCCAGCAGCAATCCGCCAAAGATGTGCAATCCACCCTGCGGGATGTTGAGAATCTGGATCGGGTTGTCCATATAATAGCGGTTCCCGCCCAGGGTGGCGTTTGCCACAAACCACAGACGTCCGCCAATCACGCCTGCCGGAACCAGCCAGACGAGCATATCCCAGATGCGTTCACCATCCCCGCCGCGGCGTTTGACTTCGAGGTAGGTAATATACGCGCCAATGATGGTGCCAATCATGACGATTACGCCATACCAACGCGGCGCAAGCGTGAACGAACCAATTTGTATCGAAAAAATAATCGGATTCACGAGTTTCCTCCTTCTCAGGGAGAGATTTTACCATCAGGTGTCATACACGCTTCGAGATTGCTACATCCTTTTTGCGGATGATTTGGTTGATGACTCCTTCGGGGTAACTGTATCCTAGCTGTATCGTAGCTGTATCCATCCTATATCCATCTTGTATTGATCCGATTTATCGCATCAGGTGATGTGTCTGTTTTGTGACACTGGAAGTCATTTACGAACGATGGAAAACAAGGTAAGCTACGCCATTGGCATTAATGATGGAGGCAATCGATATGCGAAAATTATGTGTCATTTCTCTTTTGCTGCTGTTGGGATTGTTCGGCTGCAGCAGCAAAACAACCCCAACAGCAACTCCGACTCAGCGTACTAGCACGCCGTCCGCCACGGGGACACCAGAAAGTCCAACTGCGACGATCACCGCTACGGTGATAGCAACGGCAACGCAGTTTGTCTTTGGGATAAGTGCTTTGCAGAATCAGACTCCGGGCCAAGATACTGCTGCAGTCAACGTAGCGCCTCACTCGTGGACGATGATCGATAAGGATAAAATCACGCTCTACTCGGCAGATGCATGGTGGGATGATTATGCTTACGAGAAAAATGGGGGTGTGTGGATTGTGGGAGCGTTTGGGGTTATCCACAAAGAAACGAGTGGAAAAACGACCTGGTATTCGATGAAAAACGGTTTGCCCGTCAACTATTTTCGCGCTGTTGCAATCTCCCCGAAAAATGAAGTATGGATTGTTGGCTTCAACAATTCAATTCTCCGCTTTGACGGCAAAGCCTGGGTGGCTGAAGGCGCTGCATTTGCCGGTGTGCCTAACATTCGGAATGTGCCATGCGATCAAAGAGAGATTGTCGGTATCGATTTTGACGAAAACGGTGCCCCCTGGATTGTCAATGCAGTTTTTGGTCTGTATACTCAGAAAAATGGTCAGTGGGTAAATGTTCCATTGGGTGAAAACATTGCCAGACAATTCCCAAATGAGCGGCCGTGTGCTTTGGGTTTGCGTGTCAAATCTGAGCATGAGATCACGATTGAAATAGGGACTTGTTGTTCCACTTCACCCACAGCTTATCATTATGACGGAAAAGCCTGGAGCCGCGACGAAGACTATAGCGCTGTGACGGCATTACTAACAGCGCGTCACACATCGCCAATTACCGGGGAAGCAGAGCCACTCATCTATGATAACCATCACTATGATACCTATAAAGATCAACTTTCTGGCATCATCAACCCGAAAACATTCCTGCCGCCCGAATTAGGCTACCCAATGCGATTTGAAAGTGAATCTGTTTCTCGTGATCGTTTTTGGATGGCAATCGATCAAAACAACGTGATGTGGCTGCATGAAGAAGCAAACGATTTTTATAACAACGCCAGTGGAGAATTCAAGCTATATCCTAAAAACTATAATGGTGAATACGCAGAACAAAAAGACAGCGCCCTGCTGAGTTTTGGAAGTGAGGCATGGTATTTTCAGGATGGCAAAATCCCGTTGAATTGGCGTGTGGTGCCCGGTCAGGCCGGGCTTTCGGCAGTATTTGGTAACTTGGGCGGCATCTACCCTAGCATTGATTCGCAAAATCGCTTTTGGTTTTATCATCCGGTGAAGGGGATGGCAATAGCAAATAATGGGAATATCAATTTTCTGGGAGCAATCAACCCACAATTGTCCGATCTAGTAATGAGGCAGGTGCTGCCCCTGCGCGATGGCCGTGTGCTGATCGAAAGCGCTGGCGTCCTTTGGATGCTGGATGGAAAAAACTGGGAAAAGTGGGTACTACCCGACAAAAACGAACGCTTTCCTTACATGAGCGAAGGCAAAGATGGAATGATTTATGTATCAGATAATACAGGGGTATATCGAATTGACCCGCAAAGCAAGCATTTCACTGCAAGCATCTTTGGCGCTGAAAAGCCTTATCAGGTGGTCAAACTGTTTCATCTCGAAGACGATGGGACGGCCTATTATGTCAACAACCACATTGTTGCTCGGTTTGATGGCAAGTCGTGGCGAAGTTTTTTATTCGACACGGTTGATATTGAAGCCGCGGCCATTGACAAAGACAAAGCCCTTTGGATTTACACCAACGGAAACGGCATGCTTCGATTGGTACCCGATGCTTTTGCCCAGTAAACAAGCTCCAAAATTTGCAATTTTGAAAATCGCAGAAAGGTTTCCAGAAATCCCTTGACAGCCCACAAACGCTGGTGATAAACTCAGCAAGTATTAAAAAATTCTAAGAAAAGGAGGCGCACTTTATGGCAAACACACTGGTTACATTCTTCTACATCAAACTTCGCGTTGCTGGAATTCCGGCTGCTGTTGCCGTTCCTGCTTGGAGTGCGCCTGCTGATTCATAAGGTCAGCTTTTACCGTCTGTATAAGCCACGGTGCGCACTCCGCACCGTGGCTTTTTTTATTGTTAATTCCGATCATCGTTCTCAGGGACAAGCAAACATGACTACACTTGCACAAACACAAACTAAAAAACCGATTTTTGACTTTCGCCTGCTGGTTGCTCAAAACCGCGTTAAGGGTTTATGGATGATCCTGACTGGTTTTCGCATGGCCTACTTCGGCGCGACGGTGGCGCTCGCCGTCTCGGCGTTGGCCAAGACGCTGACCTTTAGCCTGCTGAACTATTTTACCGACACTATTTTGCCAATGGGCAAGCTCCCTGGCAATGGAAACGTCCCCAGCAGTGGGATGGAAAGCGGCCTGATCTGGATTGCGCTCGGCTTCGTCGGGTTGGCGGCGGTGGAGGGTGGTTTCGCCTTCCTTTCGGGTCGGTGGGCCGCCTATACAGCAGAGGGTCTGACCCGGCGCATGCGAAATTACCTGTACGATCACCTGCAGCGATTGCGTTTCTCCTATCACGACAAAACGCCCACGGGTGATCAGATCGAGCGGGTCACATCCGACGTGGATGCGCTCCGCCGTTTTTTCAGCGAACAGGCCATCGGTGCGGGACGTATCATCCTGCTTTTCACGATTAACCTGATCGCCATCCTACAATTGAATGTGACCCTGGGGCTGGTCTCGATTATCACCGTGCCGATTATTCTGGTGGTTTCGATCTGGTTCTTTGGCAAAGTCACCAAGGCGTATGAATATTATCAAGAGCAGGAAGCGATCCTTTCGACGACTTTGCAGGAAAATCTGACCGGTGTGCGCGTGGTCAAGGCCTTTGCCCGGCAGGATTACGAGAAAAATAAGTTTGAAAAGGATAACTGGGAGAAGTTTGAGCGCTCGCGCAAATTGGTGCGCATGCATTCGCTTTTCTGGCCGCTTTCGGATATTTTGTGTTCGATCCAAATGTTGACGGGCATTATGTTGGCGGCGGTGATGACGATTCACGGCGAGATTACGCTGGGAGCCTTCATTGCCTATGTGGGTTTGCTAACCTGGCTGATCTGGCCGCTGCGCAACCTGGGCCGCCTGATCGTGGATGCATCGAGCGGTTTGGTCTCGTATACGCGCCTGATGGAAATCATCAAACAGGAGCGCGAGCCGCTAACGACTGGCAAAAACCCGGCAGGCATGGCGCGTGGCGAAGTGGTGTTCGAAAACATCAGCTTTGCCTATGATGGCGCAGATGGTGAAACGCTCAAGGATATTTCCTTCCGCTGTGAGCCAGGGCAGGCCATTGCGCTGCTCGGCTCGACCGGTTCTGGCAAGACTTCGCTGGTCAACCTGTTGCCGCGCTTCTACGATTACACGGCTGGCTCGCTGCGGCTGGACGGTGTGGAACTGACCGAATATGCGCGTGAATACCTGCGCCGCCAGATCGGCATTGTGGAGCAGGAACCTTTTCTGTTCTCACGCTCGATCCGTGAAAATATCAGCTATGGGGTTGGGCGTCCGGTGACACAGGACGAGATCGAAGCCGCCGCAAAAGCCGCCGCTGTACATGACGTCATCTTGACCTTCCCGAACGGATATAACACTTTGGTCGGTGAAAAAGGTGTGACACTCTCCGGCGGACAGAAGCAGCGCGTGGCGATTGCCCGCACCCTGCTCAAAAATCCGCGCATTCTGATTTTGGACAATTCTACTTCGTCGGTCGATACCGAAACCGAAGCAGAAATCCGTGGTGCATTGAATGGCCTGATGCAAAACCGCACGACCTTCATTATCGCCCACCGCATCCAATCGGTGATGAATGCCGACCTGATCCTGGTGCTCGATAAAGGCCGCATTGTCCAAAAGGGCAAACACGCCGACCTGCTTGCAGTAGACGGCATCTACCGCCAGATTTACGACATTCAAATGCGGGTGGATGACGAATTGGCAAGTGAAACGACATTCCTCGCCTAAAAATCACGTATTACGTTTTACGCATCACGAATGATGCGTAAAACGTATGGAGAACATAAAAAATGACCGACGAAATTATTGAACTCGAAGAAGACGAATATACCAGCCAGATCACTGGCGAAACCTTTAAACGCATTGTCAGCCTGCTGCGTCCGCATTGGAAGTGGGGGGTGGGCTTCCTGTTGGCAGTGCTGATGACATCGATATTTGATGCTATTTTTACCTTTATCAGCCTGCAAATTATCGATACGGGCATTGTCCCCAAAAATACGGCGGTGCTGGTCAACCTCAGCGTCATCTATATGGGTCTGGTGCTGATGCAGGCGGTGATGGTATTTATTTTCATCTCGCTTGCCGGTGTGCTGGGCGAACGTATTCAGTATGACCTGCGCAAGGCGATGTTTAATCATTTGCAGGACCTCTCGCTGTCATACTATAGCCAAACTTCCGTTGGACGCATGATCGCGCGGGTCACATCCGACACGGGGCGCGTTTCGAACCTGATGACCTGGGGCCTGGTCGATACCACCTGGTCGGCCATGAATATTGTGATATCCACAAGTTTTATGTTTTATATCAACTGGCGAATGGCGCTGGTGGTCTTTTTGAGCATTCCCATCCTGATCATCATTGCGGTGCAGTTCCGCAAGAAATTCTGGTCGAGTTCCGCCACTCGCGTCGCGCCAACTCGAAGATTACGGGTGCGTATAACGAAAATATTCAAGGCGTGCGCGTCGTCAAGGCGCTGGGGCGTGAAGCTGAAAATCTGCAGGAGTTTCAGGTGCTGACCGATGGCATGTACAATGCATCCTATCGCGCCGCTTGGCTTTCGGCGCTCTTTTTGCCTGCCGTGCAAATTGTCTCATCGCTGGCGCTGGGTTACATTGTTTGGTCGGGGGGCACGCAGAGTGTCGCCGGGTTGATTACCATCGGCGGGATTCAGGCTTTTGTCACTTACCTGACCTTTATGATGTGGCCGATTCAGGAACTGGCGCGTGTTTATGCGGAAATGCAGCATGCCATCTCCTCAGCAGAACGTATTTTCAAGATGCTGGATACTCCCTCGGATATTGTGGATCGACCCTCAGCGCTGGCTGCTGAGACCCTGCAAGGCGAAATTGAGTTTGACCACGTCCATTTTCACTATGGCGATGAGCACGAAAAACCGGTGCTGACAGATTTTACCCTTAAAGTGAAGCCCGGTGAAACGATCGCACTGGTTGGCCCAACAGGCGGTGGGAAATCAACCATCGTGAACCTGCTCTGTCGCTTTTACGAACCAACGCAGGGTGTTGTGCGCATCAATGGGCGCGACTATACCGAATACACGCTGCAAAGCATCCAGTCGCGGCTGGGGATTGTGCTCCAGACCCCGCACTTGTTCTCCGGGACGATCCGTGAAAATATCCGTTATGGACGGCTGGACGCCACCGATAACGAGGTTGAAGCGGCGGCGAAACTCTCAGGGGCGCACGACTTCATCGAAAGCCTCGACAAAGGCTATGGACAGGAAGTCGGCGAAGGGGGCAACCAGCTCTCTGTCGGCCAGAAACAACTCATCAGCCTGGCACGTGCCATCCTTGCCCGACCTGAAATCTTCATTATGGACGAGGCCACTTCCAGCGTCGATACGCTGACCGAGGCGCTCATCCAGCGCGGCATGGAAAACCTGATGCAGGGGCGCACGTCCTTCATTATCGCTCACCGCCTGTCCACCATCCGCAGTGCGGACCGCATCATCGTGATCGAAAGCGGTCGCATCGCCGAAATCGGCACACACGCCGAACTGCTGCGCCAGCGCGGACATTACTACCGGTTGTATGCCCAGCAATTCAAGCACGAGCGCGAGAAGACGTACAGTGCTGCCGCCTTGCTGCCAGTGATTAAATGAACGACCATCCTACAACGGATCTTGAACTGAATGCCGTGTTGCATGAATTTGCAACCGGCATTCAGGCTATTTTGGGCGCAAACTTCATTGCCGTCTACCTGCAAGGCTCGTTTGGCGTCGGTGATTGGGATACTGACAGCGATGTGGATTTTTTGGCTGCGGTTGAGCATGAATTGACTGAAGCTGAACGGCTTGCCTTGCAAGCTTTGCACAGCAAAATCTTCTTGATGCCATCGGCCTGGGCGCAGCACCTTGAAGGCTCCTACTTTCCGCGAGATGTGCTTAAGCGCGGTGACCCGGCAAAAACGAAGTTGTTTTATCTCGATAATGCCAGCGAGCAGCTTAAAATGTCGGCTCATGATAACGCGCTGGTGGTGCGCTGGGTCACACGCGAGCATGGCATTCCGCTTGCAGGGCCAGACGCAAAGGAATTAATCGACCCCATCCCAGTGGATGCGTTGTGCGTCGAAGTCTGGGATGTAATGCGCGACTGGGCCGGGGAAATTGTGGCAGGCCGGTGGCAGATGAAAAACCGCTGGGCGCAACCCTTTGTTGTGCTCAGTTATTGTCGCATATTGCACACCCTTGAAACGGGTCGCATCGAGTCGAAGGTGGCCGGAGCTCGGTGGGCCAAAAACACGCTCGACCCGCGCTGGCGGAGGTTGATCGAAAAAGCCTTGCAGGAACGCCCCAACCCGATGCTAAAAGTCCAACAGGCAGCGGATGCGGAGGACATTAAATCAACGCTGGCTTTTATTGAATATGCGCTGGCGTTGACCCAGCAGAGCAAGCACTGCAAGAAAAAACTACCTGATGGGTGACAAACCTGTCAGGTAGTTTCTTGTCCGGTGATAAAATAGAAGGACAGGAGCGATCACCCTATGGATAAAGTCTTTCGCATTGAAGGCAATCAAATAATTGTCACGCTGGCTGGCGACCCGGCCAACCCGCCGGTTTTCCTGATCCATGGCTGGATGTTGCAGCGCGGTATATGGGAAAGCACGATCCGCGCACTGGAGGGGAAGTATTACTGTATTGCGCCCGATCTGCTGGGTCACGGAGCCAGCGATAAACCAGCCAATGCCGATTACAGCCTCGAAGCGCAGGCGCAGCGCATCTTCAAGCTGGCAGACCAGCTTGGCATTCAAAAATTTTCGATGATCGGCCATTGTATGGGCGGGCAAATGGCCCTGTATATCGCCTGTAGTCTGGCTCCGCAACGGGTGGAAAAAATTGGCACCATTGGCGGCATTGTCACCGGGGAGTTAAGTCCGAGAGCCGAAAAGATAAATGTCAGGATGGTTCAGCTCGGACGAAAAGCGCTGGCAGTCTATGACATTTCCCGTTCCTTGATTAATTTCCGCCCGGCTGTGAATTGGGCTTTCAAATCGTGGTTTTATGACCTGAAGAGTATTCCGTTAAAAACCTGGGAAGTTGAGCGCCTGTCTGTGACCAACCGCGCCTGCGCCGTTTCGTATGATGAGACTTATAAGTCGTTGCACTCGGTCAATCTGGTGAAATACTTGCATAAGGTCAAAATCCCGGTGCTGATTATTCATGGCGAAAATGATGGTGTTGTCCCTGTGGAGCAGGCCATGATTGTGCAGGATACTGTTACCAATCACCAGCTTGCGCTTTTAAGAAATGCGGACATTTTCCGATGTATGAAAAACCAAATCACTATTTAAAAGCGCTTGCAATGATGTTTTAGCAGGCCCCAAAACGAGTTTCCTCAAAAGAGCAGCCATCGGATGGCTGCTCTTTTTTGTTATTTGGATGCTCTCTGAAGTTGTAACAATTGTTGTAACAAAATCTCGCCTGTTATTTAACATTAAGGACTCATATTTCTCTATAATGAGAAAAGAGCCAAACAAAAACCAATTGACCTGTCAAAATGGGGTTGATGTGCTGCATTATGGCAAAAGCTCAATATTTATTCTACGGAGGTGGATAGTAAGGAAAGCTTGAAATAATCTACCCATCATTGTATTTCAGCAGCGATAGATTTATCGTTGCTACCATTCTCCCTATCAAGGAAAAAACATGAAGACACTCGTATCCAAGTTCCTTTCGTTTTTTGTCGTCGCCATGCTGGTCATTGCGCCGATTGCATCCCTGCCCGTCACGCCTGCTCTGGCTGACGGGACAGAATTGATCTCCAACGGTGATTTCAGCGCCGCGGGCACTGGCTGGAATCCATACGGCGGTGCAAATATCAACTACACCGGTGATATGTTCTCTATCGATATTGCACCTGGCATCCCAGCTTACAACGCCGCGATCAATCGAAGCGACATCGCGCTGGAAAGCGGCGTCACTTACACCTTGAAATTTGATGCCTGGGGAGACGGAGCCAACCTGCCCAGCATCCCAGTGATGATCCAGGAAAATGGCGGATCGTATACCCAGTATTTCTCTCAATCGATCGCCATCACATCCACATCTCAGACCTTCACCTACACCTTTACACCGTCGAGCACAGATCCGGCTGCCATGTTCCAGGTTGCTTTGGGTGGACTCTCCAACAGCAGCACATTTACCTTCCATCTGGATAACGTTTCCCTTACCAAGCCGGCTGTCGCCACTACCGAATTGATCTCCAACGGTGATTTCAGCGCCGGGGGCACTGCCTGGAATCCTTACGGCGGCGCAAACATCAACTACATCGGTGATATGTTCTCTATCGATCTTGCACCTGGCATCCCAGCTTACAACGCCGCCATCAATCGAAGCGACATCGCGCTGGAAAGCGGTGTCACTTACACCTTGAAATTTGATGCCTGGGGAGACGGAGCCAACCTGCCCAGCATCCCAGTGATGATCCAAGAAAATGGCGGATCGTATACCCAGTATTTCTCTCAATCGATCGCCATCACATCCACATCTCAGACCTTCACCTACACCTTTACACCGTCGAGCACGGATCCGGCTGCCATGTTCCAGGTTGCGCTTGGTGGCCTTCCCAACACAAGCTTGTTCACTTTCCATCTGGACAATGTCTCCCTCACCAAACCCGGAGCCACAACAACACCAACAGTGCCGAGCCATATCGGCGAATTGCTAAAAAATGGTACTTTTAGCGCTAACGATACGGCCCCCTGGTTTATAAATGGTGGAACACTGGCAGTTGCTCAGGGTCGTCTGGAAACAACGATTACAAATGGCAACGCCAATCCGTGGGATGTTATTGTCGGGCAGAGCGGGATTCCGCTCTATCATGATGGCACTTACAATTTCACGGTTAAAGCCTGGGCAAGTGCGCCAATGACGGCCAATGTCATCCTTCAATTGGATGGCGCGCCGTATACGCAATACTATAGCCATGCACTTGCCCTAACCACTACGCCTAAAACGTTTACTTTCAGCTTCTCTCCAACAGCGGATGACCCTATTGCCGTGCTCCAATTCCAGTTAGGCGGGCAGGGTAACAATACAGTTTACTTTGATAATATCTCGCTCAATGGGCCAGAACCAGTCTCGCATATGCAGACGGGTTCGTCGTTGCTGGTCAATGGCGACTTCGCCGCTGGTACCAATCCCTGGTGGAATGGCGGGCCCACCACATGGGATGCGTCATCTGGCGCATTGCAAGTCACTGTCACGGGTAATCCAGTCAATACATGGGATGCCAGCATCGGGCAGAACAATGTTTCGCTCCTGGCGGGTGGCAACTATGCGCTCGACTTCGACGCCTGGGCCAGTACACCTGTCACGGTTAGGACGCTGATCCAACTTAACGCATCGCCCTATACCGCCTATTTCAGTTCTGATGCAATACCATTGGTGCTTACCACCAGCATGCAGCACTATCATTATACGTTTATTGCCCCGGCCACAGATCCATCATCTGGCTTTCAGTTCGCGCTCGGTGCGAATGGCCCCTTCACATTCTATGTGGATAACGTCGTCTTACTTGGGCCGAAGCCCACGCCGGCCACCGCTTTTATGACGGGTGTGCGTGTCAACCAAACCGGATATCTGCCCGACGCACCCAAAGTTGCCTCCGTTGTCACTGATATTCTCACTCCGCAGCCCTGGACGCTTTACAACAGCAGCAACACCCAGGTTGCAACCGGCACAACCACTATCTTTGGCCCGGATGCATCCTCTGGCGAATTCGTTCAGCTTGCTGATTTCTCCAGCTTCAACACACCCGGAACCGGGTATTACCTGGAAGTCTACGGCGAGGATAGCTATCCGTTTGACATTGGAACCAATGTCTATCATTCGTTGCAATACGATTCGCTGGCCTATTTCTATCAGACCCGCAGCGGCATCGCCATTACCATGCCCTATGCCGGGCGGCCTGATTTGGAGCGTCCGGCGGGTCACATTGGTGTTGCCCCGAACCTGGGCGATATCAGCGTGCCGTGTTTTAGCGGGCCCGACACGAATACTCCGCCTCACGTATGGACGGGCTGTTCTTACTCCCTCAACGTCTCCAAGGGTTGGTATGACGCTGGCGACCACGGCAAATACGTTGTCAACGGCGGCATCTCCGTCTGGACGTTGCTCAACGAGTACGAGCGTGCCAAGTTCATCGGTCACAATCAAGCCGCATTTGCCGATGGCCAAATGAACATCCCCGAAAACGCCAACGGCGTCCCCGATATCCTCGACGAAGCTCGCTGGGAGTTGGAGTTTATGCTCTCGATGCAAGTCCCGTCAGGTGGCGTGGTTGAAGGGGAAGATGTCAGCGGCATGGTACACAGTAAGGTCTCTGATGGGGTCTGGACTGGTCTTCCGATGCGCCCTGACTTGGACCCGGTGCAGCGCTATTTGTATCCACCCACCACTGCCGCTACATTGAACATGGCCGCTGTCGCAGCGCAGTGCGCCCGCATCTGGGCTACCATTGATCCAACATTCTCCGCCCGCTGTCTGACTGCCGCCCAAACGGCATGGACTGCCGCCCTCGCGCATCCCGCAATATATGCGAACAATTACTTCACCGGTGGCGGTGGATATGGCGACGATAATGTCACGGACGAGTTCTATTGGGCAGCCAGCGAACTTTTCGTCACCACGGGTGATCAGCAATATAAAGATTACATCACGGCCTCGCCCGATTTCCTGGTCATCCCCACCCTCGCTGGAGCAGGTGGAATTAACGTCAACGATTCCTTCGGCTGGCCCAATACGCAGGCGCTTGGTACCATCTCTCTGGCAATTGTGCCCAATAATCTGCCGCAGCCAAATGTACAAACCGCGCGAGATAACATCGTCTTCGCTGCCGATGGTGACGCTGCCAACATCCCACACGAGGGATACCAATTGCCATACCGTTCGGAAAGCGGCCAGTATTACTGGGGCTCCAACTCAAGCGTACTCAACAACATGATTCTCCTGGGGTTGGCGTATGACTTGACAGCGCAAACGAAGTACTTCGACGCCGTCAGCCAGGGTATGGATTACCTGCTGGGTCGCAACCCCAACGTTAAATCATATGTTTCTGGTTATGGTGAGAACCCGCTCGTGAATCCGCACCATCGCTTCTGGGCGCCTTCTGTCAGCGGGTATCCGGCCCCCCCTCCTGGCGTCATCTCCGGTGGTCCGAATTCTGATCTGGATGATTCCTATATCCAGGCTGTCTTCCCAAGTGGTTGTGCTGCCGCGCCGCAAAAATGTTATGCCGACAACAACAATACCTTTTCCACGAACGAAGTGGCCATCAACTGGAATGCGCCGTTGGCCTGGGTAAGCGCTTTCATCAATGATGCTGAAGCGAATACGGGGGTTACGTCAACCCCGACGCCGACGGCTACTGTGGCTGATACATCAACCCCGACGTCGACGGCTACCGTGGCTGATACGTCAACCCCGACAGCAACGCCAGCTTTGACGGACACGCCAACCCTGACAGAAACGCCAGCTCTGACAGCTACCGCCACCCCCACTTTCACCCCGACTGCCACACGAACTGCCACCAATACCGTAACGCGCACTCCCACCAAGACTTCCCGTGTCCATCAGCATAAACTTGAAATCCGTTGGGATGCAGGATGGCTGGGTGCTTGAGAATAGCGAAAACAGTGGCATTGGCAGCTACTTTAACAGCGACGCAACCACTTTCCGGTTGGGTGATGATGCTACAAAACGCCAGTATCGCGGAATTTTGTCCTTCAATACTGCACGATTACCCGATAATGCCATCATTACGGGCGTGACGCTCCAGGTTAAGAAACAAAGCGTCGTTGGCGGTGGCAATCCGGTAAGCATGTTCAATGGCTTTGTAGTTGATGTCAAACTAGGTACGTTTGGCGCATCCACTTTGCAAAGCGCTGATTTCCAGACGATTTCCAGCCATGTTTATGGGCCTTTCAGCCCGGCAGCAGTAAGCAATTGGTATAGTATTGATTTGACCGCTGGCAGCTCCTTCATCAATAAGTTGACTGACAGCTCCGGTTTGACTCAGATCAGGTTACGCTTCAGTTTGGATGATAACAACAATGCAGTCGCCAATTATCTGAGCTTGTATAGCGGTGATGCTGTTTTGGCGACAGACCGTCCGCAGTTAGTGATTACTTATCATTTGCCATAAGCAAGTGATGAAGCAGTAGATATAAAAAAGCAGGATACTCATTTTGAGTATCCTGCTTTTTTGCTGATTTTCAACAACCTTTATTTTATGGAACAAGCTCTTCGTATTCGAAGTTATCAATGCTAATCCCAACGGTATGCCAGCCAAGGTAAATGGAAGGCTTGAGACCGGTTGTCGAACGTTTAATCACATCTGAAAGGACAATTAAAGATTTTCCATTGATCGTAGCGTAAAAATCTGTGCCGCCATTTGCATTTGGTTTTGCAGTAAATTCTACCCGGTTGGTTGCTGCGCCTGGTTTAATGGCCCCATAGCGCTGGAATTTCGATCCGGTCCAGATCCCTGTTTTCATATCCCAGGCTTCCAATGCGCCCAATTGCGATGGCGCAATGCCGGTGCCGGCCATAAATTCACCGGGTGCTGTCAGTCCAACGCCAAATTCGCGGTCGCCGGCAACGCCATCAGCGAAAGTAAGGTCTGCTGCAATGTGGAAATAGGTGTGTTCTCCACAGGCTACGCATACGAGGGCAAATATCTGGTCAATCCCATTTCCCCTGGGCGCGTAAGGCCCAAAAAACAACTTGCCATCTTTCCATTCGCATTTGTCGCATTTGCCCCAAATCTCAGACTTGGTGGAGAAATCATCTTTAATTACCAACGGGCCGGTTGGTGTAGAAGTTTTTGTGGGGGCCAGGGTCGGGGTGATGGTTGGGGATGGCGCAGTTGTCTCGGTGGGAGCCGTTGTGGATGTGGCGGTTGGAGGAGCGGCAACGGCTGTTTGCGCAACCATTGTGGCTGCCAGATCCTTGGCAGAGGGGCCAGCAGGCTGGCAGGCCGTCAATATAGCCAGAATGGCAGCAAATAGTACAAACTTTTTGAGATACATGGTGTTCCTCATTCTCCTGAGTAGGTGCATAAAAATATTTGGGTAAGATGAAACCAACCTCCAGAACACATAATTGGTGGGAACTCAGCGCCTTTCCATCGTTGAATTCAAATTTGATGATCCCAAAATACGCATTTTCTTGCTTGGTTTACGTCATTCTAGCATAGCTTTAAATAGGGTGCCTTGATTGCTGCGGCAAAGGAACGAGAAAAATGAATGTAAAATTTAGACACCCTGCCTGCTTGTAAGGTATAATTGTAAGGCTTCCACGCAGAAGCGGGAAATTTGAAAATTATCTCTCATAAAACATATTCTTTTTTGGGTAAGGCTGGCTATGACGAGTATCCCATTGAAACTTGCTGCAGAATACTGGCAGGAATTTTCTGTAACAAAACATGATGTTGAATTTCTGGAAAACCATCTTTTTGAAACAGAAACTCCTTTAAATGGTCGGGAATTGACGATTGTTTTAATCGGTGAACGCCTGCGGTTGGAACGTGAAGCAGAAGCGAAAAAACAAAAAAGCATGGGCGTGGTCTATCTTCCCGAAGGGGAATATAAAATCGGGCAAAAGCTGGTCTTTCGAACATTAGGCCAGAAACAGGGGCAGGTACTTTCCATCCGCCCCGGCAAAAACCCACAGTTGGGTACTTTTGATGTGCTCGAAGTACAGATGGATGATGGCGTAACAAAATTATTCGCCGGAAGGTTGGCGGATCATAAACTGAATCAACCTGTGGATGAGGCAGCCGACCCTCAGGCTGATCCGCAGACTATTTTTGCGGAATATGGCGAAGGGTTGGAGCAAAAACTTTCAGCCGCGCTGGCGTCTGATGAAAACATTGCCCAGGTTGGCGGGTTGAGTTTTCCCCGTTCGCTGCTAATGGATATTAATTCCGGTCATCTCAACCTGGCTGAAGCTGTGCTGGAAATGTCTGCCGGGGAGCCACTTTCCACGACAAGTTTGATGGATCAAATTGACCTGGCACATGATACCAACGATAAACTGACCGAGTTTTCGTTAAATTATGCCCTGCAGGTGGATGGCCGCTTCGACGAAGTTGGCCCGGTCGGGCAGGTTTTGTGGTGTCTGCGGCGGCTCGAGCCTGATGAAGTGCAGAATGTGCCACCGTTTTTGAGCTATACCCCGATTGATTATGATCGGTCGCTGCTCACGCCGCAAATGCTCGCGCTTGAATCTCAGCTTGATGATGAATTGAGCCACATTGCCCCCAAAAACCCGAAGGCCAGCGAAGCCACGCTGACGTTGACCTACCCACACTGGCGCACAGGCAGCCTGCCGATTGCTGGACGCGTCTATTCATTTTTTCCGACCGCCGAGTATGCGCCGCGCATTCGCTTTACGCTGGTGGATGGCAAAACCGGCGAAAGAATCCCAGCCTGGGTGGTGCGCGAAAACAGCTATGTTTATGGGCTGCGTGCCTGGTATGAAAAGCACAAAATTATTCCCGGTGCGTATATTACCATTCGCCGCAGCAATAACCCGGGCGAGGTGGTGATTGAAGCCAAGACTCGCCGCCCGGTGCGCGAGTGGGTGCGGACGGTGCTGGCTGGTTCGGATGGCGGGCTGGTATTTGCCCTGCTCAAGCAGGAAGTGGGCTGCGAATATAATGAACGTATGGCAATTGTTGTACCTGATTTGAAAGCAGTCGATGCGGCATTTTTGCAGACATCGAAAGGTGTTCGTTCGCTCGAGAAATTAATCCGTGATATGATGCGCGAACTGGCAAAGCTGACCCCGCAAGGACATGTCCACGCGGAAGAGTTGTATTCAGCGGTCAACATTCTGCGCCGTGTTTCACCAGCTTTGTTGTTTTCCCAACTGGCATCATCGAGTGATTTTGTCCATGTGGGCGACTTGCACTTCCGCCTGGGCGAACCGTCGGAGGATGAATAAAATGAGTTCTGGTTAAACCAACTATTAATACCCACTACCACGTCGATTTTGACTGGTGGCAGAAAAACGAAAACGACTGGCATGTCCATATGTCCAGTTTGCTGTGCGACGAACATCGCGCGATGTTTGCCGCGCTTGAAGGCGGCGAATTAATAGATTTTGTCGATCCCGACACCGCCGAAATACGCCCGATGGATGGGATACAGCAATCCATTCTTTCGCATTGTGCACTCCAGCCAGGTTTTGTCACTGGGCAAACTGCGCTGGTGGAGGCGG
The DNA here is from genome assembly GCA_963757465.1 of uncultured Chloroflexia bacterium. Lineage (GTDB taxonomy): Bacteria > Chloroflexota > Anaerolineae > Anaerolineales > Villigracilaceae > UBA5195. The sequence goes on from CAVWRY010000002.1 coordinate 18,042, forward strand.
TTTTTCGCACGTTTTTGGCGAACGGTAACAGTCCGCTTTCGTCGCAGCAACTGGCTGAACGGCTTGGACGTCCAGCGAATACGATTTTGGTGACGCTTTCGGGTGCGCGTGTTTATCGCGGTATTCGCCCCATTTTGGATTAAAAATTGCTCCCGTAGCTCAATGGACAGAGCAGCAGCCTTCTAAGCTGTTGGTTGTGGGTTCGATCCCCGCCGGGGGCGCTATGCCTTGATGGACAGTTTCAAAATACAAAAAGTCCCGTTCATTGCGAACGGGACTTTTTGTATTTTGAAGAATTTACGCAACAATGGCCCAAATCAGCATCACAAAGTTGAGCACTTGCAAAATAGTACGCAAGTTATGCCATTTCGCAAAGCGATTGAGTGTTTCAGCGAGAACCGCCTCGTCATTGGTTGCCTGGCGAAGGCTCAACATATTTGGGGCTGCGCGAGTCGTTGTGACCGAATGCAACAAAGCCAGAAGTGCGGAAATACAGAGTGGCAGGCTTTGTTGGAGGGAAGTAGCTTGCAAAAAGGCGACCAACGCGGCAAGGATGGTCAACAAAGCCGCGCTGATACCGAGCACCGGATATACGATGAGACCATTGCCTAAATCGTTGGCTTTGCTAAAGCTAGCAAACGCAATCACTCCCATACGATGTCGCGCTGGTAGTTGCACAATGGCTTTATCAAGACTTGCACCTGCCAATAAGCCCGTCATGATTGTTGCTGCAAGAAGTAAGATCAGCGTAAGATTGATAGCCATGATTTGCATCTTTCCAATAAGGTAGATGAGACTTGATTAATCCATTCGGTAAAGATCACGTTCAGTCAAAAGTGAATTTCAGAATGTGGTCTCATCGTAATTGAATATCTTGTATGCGCCTGTGCCTGCATCAAGAAAAGAGCTAATCAACCCCAATGGTTGACTTGGTACCCACTCATAAATTATGTGCCATTGAGGCAGTTTTGAATTTGAACTTGATTTTTTTACATATAACGTCTGATGTGAAATCAAAAAGTGGTTTGAAAAGTTTGAATATCGATATTGAAATCTGAGAAAAGAATACGGCGTAATAAATGGCTAGTCATTTTGAGAATTACACGAGTCGATAAACCGAGCACAGTTTTGCAAAGCAAACGTTCAATATTACGCCCAGTATTTTGGATTTCATGGAAAACACCTTCGATACGTTCCCTAGTTTTGGAAAGCCAGCGGTCAAGTTCTTTCGAATTTTGAAGGTGCTGATTAGAACGTTTTGGTGTCCATATCAAATTATTGGTTTGCTCAAAAATATTGGTCTGCCACTCAAAACCGATAAAACCCTTATCAGCAAAAATATCACAATATGTCAGATGATCAATGACCGCTTCTGCGGCAAAACGTTCATCTAAATTAGCTGGAACCAGATCATAAATAACAGGAATTCCTTGTAAAGTGGAAATTGTGACCAATTTGTAGCCGAAGTAATCCATTTTGCGGCTGGCACAATGTCCATAATCGGCACTCCCAGCAAAATCGCTTCTGTTTTTGCGTCTTTTGTAGCCAAGAACTGGCACAGGTTTGGTATCTAGCAGATATTTGTTATGCAAATGACAGTGCTTTTGAACAATCCAGTAGCGTCTCAATTGTTCCACCAGCAGACGTAATGCCCGTGCTCGACGATTGAACTGGCTTTGATCCACTAATCTTGGAAATAGTGCCAGATAGTTGGCCCGAATAAACTCGACATACTGCGTTTCGCTCGGATAGGGAATGTAATCTTGCGCCAGCATCAATGTCATCAACTCGCTATCTTTGAATTCAGGCTTCTTACCAGCTTTTCCTTTCAGTAGTTTCACGCCTTCTATTTCGTACCAATCATCTACCAGCACATAGATGATCGTTAAAACATCAGAAATGGTTATACTTGTCATGGGAATGTCCTTTCAAGATTTCGTTTGGCGACTTTATCTTGAAGGCATTCCCAATTCCTGTCAATATTTCTTCGATTTCACATCAGACGTATATATGTAATTTCCGATTCAATTATCGGGCCAGAAATTCTCGCATTTGAGAATATATTGGCGTTAGCGATTTTATTTCACAGGAATTTTCTGTAATGGCATATATTGTATGAAAGTCTTCGTAGCTACGAGCACGCCATAAGTGCCCGGCTGGGTCGATCACCAGCGAGTGCCCGACGCCACCGCGAAATATTCGAGAGCCATCCGTTCCTGTGAAGATGGTACAAGTCCAAGGGCGTTCTTGGGGATGTTCAAGTAAGAACGCTTCAATATTGCGAACAAGGCGTAGAAAAATGTCGGGTCTTTCTGCTGGTGGCGCTTGTAGCGTAATCGCAATCGCATTGCTGAGCATTTCGTCAGCCGGAGATGTAAGAACACCTGATTGTAGTGATTTGTCATCAGGCAGATTAGCGTCAGGTGATATCTGAGAAGTTGGCATGGTGGTGGAATATGGTTCCAGGCTAAATTAAGAGCATCTTCATCTGTATTATATGTCTTTGCCCAATGGTTAGCGACATCGTCTCCGCAGGGATGGCTGCGCGTTGCCATGCGGACCAGCGGTCGAAATGGAAAATGCTTTTCGCGCAGAAAAAGGCTCTTAAACGGAATGTGGCCACGCGTCAGCATACACGATTTGTTAGTCGCCTGACTTGTCAGTGCCACGGTTTTGGTCGTAGTGTAAACAAACAACACCAGAAGGAAAAATATGGCTTGTGACAAGCATTAACGCTGTTTTATTTTTAATATCCTTGAATAAAGGAATGCCTTCTCCAAGCAGAACAGGATTGACATATAGCCAATAAGAATCGATTAACCCGGCAGCCATTAATGAGTGCGCGGCAGTCGGACTTCCAAAGATTAATATCTCTTTCTCTGTACTTTGCTTAAGTTTGGTGATTTCATCATACAAATGATCGCTCACTACTTTGGTGTTTGTGAGGCTTGTCTCATTCAGCGTTTTTGATAAAACAACCTTTGCTACGTTGTTATACCATCTTGAATGTTCAATATCGTGCTTTGTAGCATCGGGCTGATTTGCCGCAGTCGTCCAGTAGCCTTCCATCATTTGATACGTTTTTCTTCCATAAAGCGCGCAATCTGTTGCATAAATCCGTTCTGCGCCATAATCAAATAGTTCTTCATCGGTGTATATCCAATCCATTTCGCCGTTTAATCCTGCAACAAAGCCATCCAGTGACACGTGCATAAATAAAACCAAGTTTCCCATTTTTGCTCCTGTTAGCGGTAAGGATTTTTAACAAAATGATTTTCGATTTGTGCCTGCGAAAATAGGTAGACGCAGTCAGATCATCTTCCAATTATATATCCTATGGGTAATTGCGGCGATTGTTTTGACTGGTGGCAGCAGGCCTTAAATATAAAAGCCACTCTTTTACGAGTGGCTTTTATAGGGTCAGAAACCTATGCTGGTTTTTTGACAGCTTCTTCAAACATTTCGGTAGTCATCGACTTGGGCCGTTCGAGCGGCTGGCCGAGTGCGCGCGCCCAGACGTAGTTGGCGGTTACCCCCAGGGCGCGCCCCACGCCGAAGATGACTGTATAAAAATCAAATTCACGCACGCCGTAATAGTATTGCAGCGTTCCCGAAATGGCGTCCACGTTCGGGGCGGGGTTTTTGGCTTTGCCCTGTTCCTTCAAGATGCCGGGGACAACATCCAGCACCATATCCGCCAGACGGACGAGGTCGTTCTCGGGGAAGTGGGCCTTGGCGAATTGCATCTGCACCGTGAAGCGCGGATCAATCACCCGTAGTACGCCGTGCCCGTATCCGGGGATGACTTTGCCGCTGTCGAGGGTATCCCAGGCAAATTTGTGCAACTGTTCGCGGGTGGGTACGCCGCCAAATTGTTTGTATACGCCCAGCAGCCAGCCGAGACATTCCTGATTGGCAAGCCCGTGCAGCGGACCAGCCAAGCCGTTCAGCGCAGCAGAAAAGGAATAGAACGGGTCCGAGAGCGCCGAGCCGACCAGGTGCATGGCGTGCGCCGAGACGTTGCCTGATTCATGATCAGAGTGGATGATGAAAAACAGACGTGCCAGGTCGGCGTACTCTTTTTCGTTTTCCACGCCCATCATCTGGGCAAAGTTGGCACCAAAATCAAGACTCTGGTCCCATTTTGGTTCTTTGCCATCTTTGTATTTGTAGCTGTAAACAAAAGATGCGATTACGGGTAATTTGGCGGTTAAATCGAGGCTGTCTTCAAGGGCGGGTTCCCAGTAGACATCTTTTTAACGCCCTCGTGGTACTTTTTCGTAAACGCAGATCCGCTTTGCAGGGCCAGCACCGCCTGCGAAAGCAGAGTCATCGGGTGCGTATCTTTGGGCATAGCGCGGATCATGTCGAAAACATAGCCGGGGACATTGGCGCGGGCGGCCCAATCGGCTTCGATGGCCTGGGCCTGTTCCTTGGTGGGGACCTGGCCCACCATCAGCAGGTAATACAACCCGCCAACGTAGGGCATTTCGACGCCATCTGGCTTGGGCAGCGCCGCCAATACTTCAGGGATGGACATGCCCCGAAAACGGATGCCCTCTGCCGGGTCGACGTACGAAATATCCGTCACCAGTGATTTGATGTCGCGCATTCCGCCGTAGACCTGACCCAATGTCACTTCGTCAATGACCACGTCCCCGCACTCTTTGATGAGTTTCTTAATATGCTCGCGCTGCTCTGGCAACTGTTCTGCAATCTTCTCGTGAAGAATCATCGTTTTTCTCCTCATTCATTTGGGCGTATTCATGCGCCCAAACGCTCTATTACTTGACAAGATTGCTGAGCGCTGAAAGTGTATCTTTTACCGCCGCCGCCGATTTCTCAATCGCGGCCATCTCATCTGCATCCAGTGCATATTCAACGATTTTTTCAATACCTTTGCGACCCAACATGGTGGGCACGCCAAAGAACATATCGTTCAGGCCGTACTGGCCTTCCATATAAGCAGCAGCCGGGACGATCAAATGCTTGTCCTTGAGAATGGCTTCCACCATTTGCGAGATTGCAGCGGCGGGCGCGTAATAGGCCGAGCCAGTCTTAAGCAGGTTGATGACTTCTGCGCCACCTTTGCGAGTACGCTCAACGATGGCGGCCAGCCGGTCTGCGGGGAGATAGTCGCGCAGGGGAATGCCTGCAATGTTGGAATGGCGGGTGAGTGGAACCATTTCGTCGCCGTGGCCGCCCATGACGTAGCAGTTGATGTTTTCCACGCTGACGCCGGTTTCGAGCGCAACGAAGGCGCGCATGCGGGCTGAATCGAGCACGCCAGCCTGTCCGATAACGCGGTGCGCCGGAAGGTTGGCGACCTTCATGGCATGGTAGGCCATCGTATCGAGCGGATTGGTCAGAATGACATAAATGGCGTCGGGCGAATATTTCAGGGTTTCGAGTGTCGCCGTGCCGACAATGCCTGCATTGATGTTGAGCAAATCGTCGCGGCTCATGCCGGGTTTGCGTGCAATACCAGCGGTGATGACGACGATATCAGAACCTTTGGTCGCTTCATAGCTATTCGAGCCGACCACTTCCACGTCTTTGCCGATGATTGGCATCGCTTCGAGCAAATCCAGCGCCTTGCCTTGCGGCATTCCCTCTACTACATCCACCAAAACAAGATCGGCCAGTTCGCGTTCAGCCAACCAATGGGCAGTCGTTGAACCGGTCATCCCGGCACCAATAATAGAAACTTTATTCATACTTCCTCCGTGTTATGACGATTAATTCTTAAATGGGATTTGCGGCCCATGAAAAGTCAATATACATCTTTTGTATCACAATAGGGCGTATTGTAACAAAAAAAGAGACTTCCGGCACAAACGTCGGAAGTCTCTTTTTGACCCAAACGGGTACATTTATGCGCTGACGGTTTCTTTTTCGAGGAAATGGGTGGCTTGAATGGCGGCAGCTGCGCCCATTCCTGCTGACGTAATTACCTGGCGGAAGTGCAAATCGGCCACTTCGCCCGCTACAAAAACACCGGGGACGTTGGTTTCCATCAGGTGGTTGGCGTTGATGTAGCCCAGGTCATCCATATCGAGCTGGCCTTTGAACATTTGCGTATTAGGCGTATGACCAATAAAGATGAACAGGCCATCAGCAGCGAATTCGCTCTCTGCATTGGTTTCAAGGTTCACCAATTTCACGCCAGTCATTTTCTCGTCGCCGAGCACATTGGTGACAACAGAATTCCAGATAAAGTTGACTTTGGGGTTGTTAAAGGCGCGGTGTTGCAGCACTTTCCCGGCGCGCAGGGTATCGCGGCGGTGGATGATCGTGACCGAAGTGGCGAAACGCGTCAGAAACAGGCCCTCTTCCAGTGCGCTATCCCCGCCGCCGACGACGATTACTTTTTTGTCTTTGAAAAACCAGCCATCACAGGTGGCGCAATAAGAGACACCCTTGCCTGTCATTTCATATTCGCCTGGTATTTCAAGATGGTTTGGGCGCGCACCCGTGCCGATGATTAACGTATCCGCCAGGTATTCGGCATTGTCACCGGAAACTTTAAAGGGTCGGACGGATAAATCCACACTGTTGGCGGATTCGAACTCCACCTTTGCCCGAATCTTTCAGCCTGTTTCTGAAAGAGTTCACCCAGTTCTGAACCGCCGACACCATCCGGGAAGCCGGGATAGTTTTCGATGGTGTAAGTCAGCGCCGCCTGCCCACCCAGTTCAATCCCGGTCAGCACGACGGGTTCCAGCTCAGCGCGCGCGGCATACAGCGCAGCAGAAAGACCGGCAGGGCCTGAGCCCAGCACTAGCACTTTGACATGTCGCGTATCGCTATTTGAAGATGTGTTCATTTCCATAATTCGCCTCGTTTTAATGTTGTTCCTTGCTCAATAAGATGCAACCAAGAGCAAAAAAGTTGCTTGTTTTAAATGACCTTTTCGGCAATGTCAGCCACCTGTGTGAACACTTCGGCGGGGTGAAAGGCCATCAGCGCTTCGATGTTGGTGTAGCCCCAGGCCACCGCGCCAAAGGGAATGTGGACTTTTTCGGCAGCCTGAATGTCACGGATTTCATCGCCAATGCAAATCGCATCTTTGGCTTCGACGCCACTTTGCTTGAGCACTTTTTTCAGCTTGGCCTGCTTGCCAAAAATGCGCACGCCGCACTCGTAATATTCGATCAGCGCCGCGTTTTCAGGCCCCAGAATTTTGCAAACGTTTTCATAGGTGTTGGATGTGACGACTGCAATCTTAATGCCCTGGTCTGCAAGTTCTTTTAAAAGGGGGGCAATACCGTCAAACAAAGTCAGCAAATGGATTTGCTGACCCAGCAATCCCATGACATGACTGGTGATGGCTGGCATCTTCCAGACGGGTACCTCGAAGTGCTTCAACACACGACGCGCATCCAGCCCCCGGAGCATGTCAATTTCGCTGCGATCAAATTTTTTCAGCCCGAATTTTTCGACAACCTGGTCAATAATATCCAAAGCAAATGGGAATGTGTCGGCCAGCGTGCCATCGAAGTCAAAAATAACGAGCTTATATTTCATGAGCAATACTCCATAAAAGGGAATAAATCGGAAGGATATTTTACCCAATCTTTGTCGTCCATCAAAGAAAAAGGTTGAAGCAGTATAATGCAAATAAGCGGGAATGAGAGCACTCGTTTTCCTGATGAAACGGGGCTGGGTCATCCTCTTCGATTTCCAAAAACATTATTGATTCTTCGCTAGACAGCGATACAATTAGCGCGAAATGGCTAGAAAGAAAATAAAGTTTGTCAGGTAATCATTCTATCTTCGTGTCCATCAGCCTGCATCCTGCATGGCTGAAACCTGCTATCACCCAAAGGAGAGAGAAAATATGAAACTGGTCGGTTCGATGGAAATGCTCAAGGTTATTAATATGCACGCTCCCAAGGGATCTATCCCCCAGGGATTAAAAGTCGCCACCATTCAGGGGCCTCATAGCCTCCATCCTTTGCCATCCTGTCCAGTGCTGACCATTGGTGGCTTCACGTTGTGGCCGATGAGTTATATCGATAATCGTGTCAGTTTTAACATGACCATGTATAACCATAAATGGCATGTTCTCCACCATGTTGAAAAACCGGGTGCGCGCTACATTCACAAAATTACCTTGGAAGGTGCAGGCGAAAATGGTTCGGCCACTTTTTGGGGGCAGGATGACCAGAAGGTAACACTCTCAATGGAAGAAATTTGTCATTTAATATGCCGCTGGTAATTGTGGCGAGCAATGTTGAACTTCAGTCAGGCCTCGCGCAAAAGCGAGGCCTGTTTGTTTAAGCTGCTTGAAATGCCCCCATTCCCATACAATTGTTATTGTTTTGTACTATACTTTCAGGCATAATAAGTGGGGTAAGTTGAAAGCCCAGTCAAACTTCCTTAATGGTGAAGACATGAGCCAGCGTATTATCAGTTTTTTCTTTTAAATTTATTCTTCAAACGGCAATTGTTGTCGTGCTCTATATTTTGACAGCGCGGCTGGGGTTTCTGATCGCCCTGCCTCCCGGCAATGTCACGCCGTTGTGGCCGCCATCTGGCATTGCGCTGGCGGCAGGATTGGTGCTGGGATTGCAGGTGGGGGTTGGGGTGTGGCTGGGATCGTTTATCGTTAACATGGGCTCGCTTGCTGGAGCCGCCGCCCCGGTAACCGCTGCCCTGATTGCGACTGGTTCTACGCTGCAAATGCTTCTGGCCGTTTTGTTGCTACGGCGCTTTGTTCCACGCACATCGCGCATGGACAAAATGAAGCAGGCGATTGCTGCGCCGACCACGCCACTGGGAGTTTGGTTTTTTATTGTGCTGACGGCGCTGGCTGCACTGGCAGCGCCTACAATTGGCGTAACCAGCATGTGCGTGGTCGGATTTGCTCCCTGGTCCAATTTCTACACCCTGTGGTGGACATGGTGGTTTGGGGATTATGCCGGTATGCTGACGGTTGCTCCAACGGTGATCGTGATCGCACTCTGGCTGCGCAAACAAGCTACTGCCGAGCCCATTTTCTTCCCGCTGGCGAGTATCTGGCTGGGATTGTCGTTGATTGCCTTTTCTGTTCTCTGGCATACCGAAGACCAGAGCCTGGGTGCCCGCCTGCGCCAGGATGCTGACCAAATCAATCGTGATATACAACAGGTTATCCATCAAAATTTGGGGTATTTGGATTCAGTTGAATCGTTGTATGAGACATCCAATAATATCAGTCGCAAAGATTTTCGCTCGTTTGTTGCCGACTTGCTACAGGATGACAATCCTCCCCTAAAAGCCCTGGCCTGGGCTCCACGCGTCTCAAATGCTGAGCGGGATGCTTATGAGCGGGCTGCACGGCAGGATGGTTTTCCTAATTTTGCTTTTTCTGAACTTGATGCGGCTGGCAACTCTATTCTGGCGGCGCAACGCCCGGAATATTTTCCTATTTATTTTATTGAGCCATACGCTGGCAATGAGGTCGCTCTGGGGTTTGATCTGGCCTCCAGCAAGGTGCAATTACAGGCTGTTGTCGCCGCCCGTGATACAGGGCGGGTAACGGCTACGGTGCCGATGAAGCTCGTTCAGGAAACTGGTCAGCAAAGGGGCATCCTGGTGCTTTCTCCTGTCTACCGCCTCAACGGGGCGGTAAACTCTGTCGCAGCGCGTCAGTCCAATTTTCTCGGGGTATTATCCGCCTTTTTGCGTGTTGGGAATATGGTACAGTCTGCTTTATACAGCCGTGAACCCAATAGTATCGAACTTTATTTTTTTGACACAACGGCTGGCGATATTCAATTTTTGACTTTTTATTCATGTGCCGGGCAGATCAGCCCGCCCGCGCAAGATCTCAAACCTGCCAGTTTGTTGACAGGTTTCTATACGATTTCCGAACTTGATGTCAGCGGACGGAAGTGGCTGACGGTAGCCAGGGCCTGCCCGGTCTATGTTGCCAGCGGACACGGCCTGACGCCCTGGGCCGTTTTGTTGATCGGCCTGGCCCTGAGTGGGATTGTGCTGGCTTATACGGAAGTTCGCCAAAGGGCCGAAATTGCGTTGCGTGAAAGCGAAGCTCTCACACGCCTTGTGATTGATAATGCACCAGATGCCATCCTTGCTGTTGACGATATGGGACATATTGTCTTGACCAATGCTGAGGCCGAGGTCATTTTTGGCTATTCACGTGATGAATTGCTCGATATGTTGATCGAAGATCTGCTGCCCGAACGTTTTCGCGAACAACATCTGCGCCACCGCTTGCGCTACAAGGCCAATCCTGTTACCAGAAAAATGGGGCTGGGGCTGTCGTTGTATGGCAGGCGCAAGGATTATAGTGAATTCCCGGTGGATGTTAAGATCAGCCCGCTCGAGACATCATTGGGCCGCTTGACGCTTGCCACTATCAGCGATATTAGCGAGCGCAAGCGTGTTGAAATGATTATGGCGGAGAGTGAACAAACCTACCGCGCTTTATTTGAACATGCAAATGACGCCATTTTTCTGATTGACATGGATGGTATCCATCAACAGGTAAATCAAAAAGCAGCCGATTTATTGGGCTATACCCGTGAAGAATTGATTGGCATGAATGTGCGTGAAATTGCTGTGGGTGACACAGCCGATTTTGAAAGCAATGTAGAGGCTCTCCTTTCGCAAGAAGGTGCAGTCGTGCCCTCTTACGAGCGTTTATTGCGCAGAAAAGGTGGAAAAATTTTCCCTGTCGAAATCAATATCTCGGTGGTGCGCGATATGGAAGGCAAGCGCAAATACATTCAGAGTATTGTGCGCGATATTACCGAGCGTAAAAATGCACTTCAACAAATTCACCAGCTTAATACCACGCTTGAGCATCGCGTTGTCGAACGTACCACCGAGCTGCAAAAGGAAATTTCAGAGCGTAAAAAAATTGAGCTTGCATTGCAGCTTTCGCATGACCAGCTTCAACACTCTGTTGCCGAATTGGAGCGTCGCAACCGTGAAGTGACTCTGCTTGGCGAGCTGACTGAAATTCTGGAGTCGTGCAATAATACGGATGAAGCCTACCAGGCTGTTTCTCATCATCTGCCACGTCTTTTCCCGCAGGATGCGGGCGTTTTATATATGATCTCAAATTCTCGCGATCAGGTTGAGGCGACGGCCCAATGGGGAAAACTGCCTGTTGGGATGGCTGAATCTGCTTTTAACCCGATGGATTGCTGGGCATTGCGCCGTGGGCGTGAACACACAATGGAAGTTGTGACGGACATCATCTGCAAACATGTTGCGCGGACTGTCCCCTTGCCGCTGCCCTGTTTGTGCGTGCCAATGATTGCGCACGGCGAAACCCTCGGGATTTTGCATATTCGTTACGCATTGCGCGAGGGCGAAGTGCTGGACCCCGTCCAAAAGCAACTGGCGATGGCTGTTGCCGAGCAACTTGCGCTGGTGCTGGCAAACCTTAATTTGCGTGAAACACTGCGCAATCAATCAATTCGCGACGCTCTCACTGGTCTGTACAATCGTCGCTACATGGAAGAAGCTTTCGAGCGCGAACTGCGCCGCGCCGAACGTGCTAACCGTCCACTCTCGGTTGCCATGCTTGATCTGGACCATTTCAAACGTTTTAATGACACCTTCGGTCATGCCGCCGGTGATTTGGCGTTGCGCACCGTTGCCGATCAGTTCAAGAGCAAAATGCGTGCTGGTGACGTTGTCTGCCGCTATGGCGGTGAGGAGTTTGTCATCATTTTTGTTGAAATGACCTTGCAAAACGCCATCAATCGTATGGAAGGTTTCAGGGAGAGCATCAAGAAACTTGTCATTGAATATCAGGGACAGAGCCTGGGGCAATTGACCGTTTCTGTTGGCATCGCCGCCTTCCCCGAGTATGGCACCAGCCTCGAAGTGTTGCTCAAAGCCGCCGATGATGCCCTCTACCGCGCCAAGCAAGGCGGGCGTGATCGTGTGGTGGTGAATGAGCTTTGAAATTAAAAGGTAATTATCATGCCCATCGATGCTCATGTACACTTTGACCGCTACACCGAAAACTTATCTGAAGCATTGCATCAGATCGCCGCGCACCGCATTCTCACCATCGGTGTCGGGATGGATATTTCATCCTACCTGCGGACGAAGGAAATCGCTGCGACATCTCCCTGGCTGGTGGCAACCTTCGGCATCCACCCTTGGAACGCCCACCATTATGCAGAAAATCTCTCAGTTCTTGACCCTTACCTGCAAGAGACACCCCTGATCGGGGAGGCGGGCCTCGACTTTTTGTGGGTCGAAGACCGTTCCCACGACCCGGCGCAGCGTGCCGTTTTTCGCTACCAGTGCCAGTGGGCGCAGCGTCTGTCGAAACCGATGAATTTGCACACCAAAGACGCTGAAGCCGAAATCATCCAAACACTACGCGAGTTCAACCTGCGCGGATCCATCATCCACTGGTATTCTGGCCCACTCGAATTGATTGACGACTACCTTGCGCTTGGCTGCTATTTCACCCTCGGTGTCGAAACACTCACATCCCCGGCCATTGTCGAAATCGCCAGGAAAATCCCCCTGCAAAACATCCTGCTTGAAACCGACAACCCCGGCGGCTGGGAATGGCTCAGCGGACAGATCGGCATGCCTTCGGTTTTGCTCGCGGTGCATGAAAAGGTGGCAGCAATCAAGGGGATTTCCTCCGCTCAGTTGGAAGCACAACTGACAGAAAACTGGCAAGCTTTCAGCCCGTATATTAAGAATTTATCCGAAAAATAAAAATGCCCAGTACAAAGCCGGGGGAAATATTGATTATAGAACACTTGTTTTATTTTCAGCTTTGTGCTAAAATATTTGTAACCAAAGGGTTACGTAATAATGAGACGAGATATCTTTCAGGCAATCGCCGATCCAAACCGCAGGGCCATGCTCAGTTTATTGGCGCGCAACAAACTGACGCTGAATGGTGTAGCGGAGCATTTTTCCATCAGCCGGCCTGCTGTTTCCAAACACATTAAAATTCTCGTGGAGTGTGGGTTGGTGGTCGTTTATCAGCAGGGCCGCGAACGCTATTGTCAGGTGCAGCCTGAAAAACTGCGCGAAGTCTCTGACTGGCTCGAGCAGTACCGTTCTCTTTGGGAAGAGCGTTTTGACCGTCTCGACCAATATTTGGAAGAAGCCCAAAAACAGGAGAAAACCGCATGAGCAAAAACAAAACCACCCTTGTCGCTCTCCCCGGCAGACAGGAAATCATCATCACCCGTGAGTTTGATGCGCCCCGTGAGCTGGTCTTCAAAGCCCATACCGATGCGGCCATTTATGCCCAGTGGCTTGGCCCAAGAGAATACACAACCATTGTCGAAAGCCTCGATGCACGCAGCGGCGGTTCGTGGCGCTTTGTGTCCGCCGATAAAGACGGCAGGCAGTTCGGGTTCCACGGTGTGTATCACGAAGTACTCGCCCCCGAGCGCATGATCGGCACGTTTGAGTTTGAAGGCCGGCCCGAAAGCGGTCATGTCGAGTTTGACACGTCATGCTTCGAGGAACTGCCCGGCAACCGCACGCGCCTGACCATTTTAGCGCTTTATCAAAGCGTCGAAGATCGCGACGGCATGATCGCCAATGGGATGGAATTTGGCATGAATGAAGGCTTTAGCCGTCTCGACGCGTTATTGGCACAGGGCGTGCTGGCATGAGCAAGGTGTGTGTGGAACTTTCCATGTCGCTGGATGGCTTCATTGCCGGGCCAAATGACAACGCTGAAAATGGCCTGGGAGATGGCGGCGATGTACTTTTCAAGTGGTACTCGAGCGGTGATACAGATTTTGTGCTGCCAGGTACGGATATGGTTTTCAAGATATCTGCTGCCAGCGTCGAATTTTTGCGGGATTACTGGCTGGGGATGGGTGCGTCTGTGACGGGACGTCGCACCTTTGACATCACCCATGGCTGGGATGGAAATCCACCTGGCGGCAGTTCCTGTTTTGTGCTGACGCACAGCATCCCGCAGGAATGGGTCAAGGAAGGCTCGCTATTCACTTTTGTCACGGATGGCATCGAAAGCGCCATCGCACAGGCCAAACAGGTTGCTGGCGAGAAAAGCGTCGATTTACTGGGCGCAAGTATTGTGCAACAATGTATTCATGCTGGCCTGCTCGACGAAATCCAGATTGACTTGATTCCGGTTTTGCTGGGGGATGGCGTGCGCCTGTTCGACCATCTGGGGATCAGTGCAACCCAGCTTGAAAAGATCGCGGTTGTCGATACGCCCGATGTCACCCACCTGCGTTTTCGCGTTTTGAAATAACCATTCAAGGAGAATCCCATGCAAAAAATTACCACCTTTTTAACTTTCAATGACCAGGCCGAAGAAGCCGCCAAACTCTATACATCCATCTTCAAAAACGCCGAAATCACCTGGACGACTCCCGGCCCTGACGGTAGGGTGATGTGGGCCTCCTTCACCATTGACGGACAGGAATTCCACGCGCTTAATGGTGGCCCAACCTTCCAGTTTGCAGAAGGTACCTCGCTTTTCGTCACCTGCGAAGGGCAGGATGAAGTGGACGACTTGTGGGAAAAATTGACTGCCAATGGCGGCGAGCCTGGCCGCTGTGGCTGGCTCAAAGACAAATTCGGCGTTTCGTGGCAGATCATCCCCACGGCGCTGGGCCGTTTGCTCGGCGACCCAGACCCGGCGCGGGCAGGGCGTGTCATGCAGGCCATGCTCCAGATGAGCAAAATCGACATCGCCGGGTTGGAGAATGCCTGATGCCAACCTTTCAAACAACCCTGCTGTTGGCTGGCAAAACTGCCACTGGCATTGTCATCCCACCCGAAGTGATTGAGAGCCTTGGTGCTGGCAAAAAACCGGCGGTGCTCGTCACCATCAACGGCTACACCTACCGAAATACTGTTGCGGTGATGGGCGGGGAGTTTATGGTCGGGGTCAGTGCGGAACACCGCGTAGCGGCAGGAGTCGCCGCCGGGGATGTGCTCGCAATTACCCTGGAGCTTGACACCGCATCCCGCATCATCGAAGTCCCCGAAGATTTGGCTGCCGCGCTGGCAGCCAAACCCGGCGCGAGGGCCGCGTTCGACGTCCTGTCAACTTCCATTCGTAAGGAATACGTCCGCCAGGTGGAAAGCGCCAAAGCCGCCGAAACTCGTCAGCGCCGTATTGAAACCATCGTCGCCAAACTCGCCAACTGAAAATCTTTATTCTGCTAAAGGAACTCCACTATGGAACATCCAGGCAAATATGCTGCCGTGAACGGCATCAACCTTTACTACGAAACCTTTGGCGTTGGCAAGCCTGTCATCCTGCTGCATGGCGGCCTCGGTGCCATCGAAATGTTCGCCGAAATTTTGCCCTGGCTGCGCGCCGGGCGTCACATCATCGGCGTGGATTTGCAGGCACATGGGCGCACTGCCGACATTGACCGCCCGATCTCGTACGAAGCCATGGCTGATGACATCGCCGGACTAATTACGCATCTCGGTTTTGAGCAGGTGGACGTGATGGGCTACTCGCTTGGCGCGGGTGTGGCTGTCCAAACCGCCATCCGTCACCCCGCCCTCGTCCGCAGACTGATATACATTTCCAGTGCCTATCAACGTGACGGGTGGTATCCCGAAGTGCTGGATGGCATGTCCCAATTGGGGCCAACCGTCGCAGAAGCGATGAAACCATCGCCCATTTACGAACTGTATGCCCGTGTTGCCCCGCGCCCTGAAGACTGGCCGCTGCTGGTTGGAAAAGTAGGCGACCTGCTGCGTCAGGAATACGACTGGAGTGCCGAAGTTGGCGTGCTCAACCTGCCCGTGCTGTTGATTTTCGGTGATGCGGATAGTGTCCGTCTGACCCATGCAGTCTCTTTCTTTCACATACTCGGCGGCGGACTGGCCGATGGGGGTTTGAGCGGCGAAGGGATGTCGAACGCGCAGTTGGCAGTTTTGCCGGGGCGTACGCACCATAACATTCTCTCCGCACCCGAGTTGGAACCGATCATCCGTCGCTTTTTGGATACCAAGGAGTAAACGATGAGTAAATCAATCGTACTTGAACGAACCTACAATGCGCCAATTGAGAACGTCTGGCTTGCCATCACAACGCCAGATGCCATCAAACAATGGTTTTTCGACCTACCCGGCTTCAAAGCTGAAGTCGGCACGGAGATGCGCTTTTATGGAGGCAAGGACCCAAACAACCAGTACCTGCATATCTGTGTTGTCACCGAGGTCATTCCCGGCAAAAAATTGACGTATAGTTGGCGTTATGACGGTTATCCTGGCATTTCCTACGTCAGTTTTGAGTTGTTTGCCGAAGACAGCCAGACGCGCTTGAAATTTACCCATGACGGTATCGAGACTTTCCCTCAGGACAACCCCGATTTTGCCAGAGAAAACTTTGTCGAAGGCTGGACTTACACGGTGGATGCGTTGAAGGGCTTTGTCGAGTAGAAGAGAACAAAGCATGCACCTTGTGAGGGGTGCATTCATCCATTTTTTGAGCAACCTTGAAAATATCTTCAACCAGCACGAAAGGTAGGTTAATCATGGAAAACGATCTTCCCAAACTCTCTGCTCCGGCGCATCGTGCCCTTGCCGCTGTCGGGATACAAAATCTGGAGCAAGTCAGCCATTATAGCGAAGCCGAACTCAAGAAGCTGCACGGCATGGGCCCAAAGGCAATTAAAGAACTACGTGAGGCGCTCGCCGCAAAAGGACTGGCCTTCAAATGATCGTTTATGCATTCCGGATTACGCATACTATTTCGTAATTCGGAATGCGTAACCTTGGACACACACCATGAGTTTTCTTTTCAACCAACGACCATCAAACTCGCCTTTTGTGGAAGCGATCTGGCAGACACGCAGCCAGGGTGGCGGTTCCTTTATCTCAACGGCTGCCAGCAACTGGGAGATGGTCATCACCCGGCAAAAGGACAAGACCACCCTGAGCATCCGCGGCCCCGAGACGATGGCCTCGCCTGCGCCGATCCCTGAAGATGCCGAGTTCCTTGGGATTGTTTTTAAGCATGGTGTGTTTATGCCTCCCTTGCCGAAAATCGATTTGGTCAACGAAGCTATGCACCTGTCCGCATCTGCCAGTGACACATTCTCGTTTCAGGGCAAGTCGTGGCAGCTCCCCGATTTTGAGAATGCGGATACGTTTGTCAACCGATGGATGCGCGCTGATTTACTGGCGCAAGATCAGGTGGTGACCGATGTCTTGCGCGGTCAGACACAATATTTATCCTTGCGCTCGATTCAGCGCCGCTTTTTGCACGTCACCGGGCTGACCTATAAGGCCATTCAGCAAATTGAGCGGGCGCGTCAGGCGCTGGCCCTTTTGCAAAGCGGTGTACCGATCCCTGAGACGGCCTATCAAACGGGATATTTTGACCAGCCGCATTTGACCAAATCGTTAAACTCTTTGTTGGGCAAACGCCAGCCGAGATTCTCAAGTTGAAGCAGGATGTTTAACAGATGTCCCAATCAGGGTAGGGCGCGGTCTCCGCGCCCGCGAAGGATGGAACCACACAATGAATAATTGTCGTTTTTTTACAAGACGCATCCCTTTTGCAGCAGTATCATAGAAGCAATCAACCAATACAAAAGGAGCTCAACATGAAAATCGTCGTAACCCAATTCATCACCCTGGATGGCGTGATCGAAGCACCCCACGAATGGTCCTTCCCATACTGGAGTGATGAAATCGCCAAACTGAAACTGGACGAACTGATGCCTACCGATGCGCATCTTTTGGGGCGCGTCACCTACGAAGGTTTTGCCGCTGCCTGGCCAGGGCGCACCGACGAAGCCGGTTTTGCCGATCGCATGAACAACCTGCCCAAATATGTTGTTTCAACCACACTCGAAGAAGCCGAATGGAACAACTCTACTATTTTGAAGACGGATGTTGTCGCGCAAATTACCGAACTGAAGAAGCAGCCCGGCGGGGATATGCTGGTGGCTGGCAGCGCTACCCTGGTCGAGACATTGATTGCGCACGACCTTGTGGATGAATATCACTTGCTGAGCTATCCCATTGTTCTCGGCAAGGGCAAGCGTCTCTTTAAAGATGGCAGCAACACAAAATTGAAATTGATTGAAAGCAGGTCATTCAATTCAGGCGTCGTTTTGCTGCGCTATGTGCCTGAGCATTAAGAAAAAAGGAAATCACAATAATGCGCAAACTAAAACTGCAAGTGCAAATGACGGTTGATGGATACATTGCCGGGCCCAACGGCGAGCTGGATTTCACACTCAAAGAGTGGGACGATGAACTCAAAAAATATGTCGGCGAAATCACCAACTCGGTGGACTGCATCGTGCTTGGACGCAAACTGGCCGAGGGGTTTATCCCGTACTGGGCATCTCACCCTGAGCAGGAAGGCGCAAGCACATTCAATACGACACACAAGGTCGTTTTCACCAAAACGCTTGAAAAGTCAGAATGGTCCAACACCGTTTTGGCAAAAGGTGACCTGGTTGAAGAAATCACCAAACTGAAAGCGCAGGACGGACAGGACATCATCGCTTATGGCGGCGCAACTTTTGTGTCCGCGCTGATCAAAGCAGGATTGATCGATGAGTTTCACTTGTTCATTAACCCGGCTGCGATTGGCAAAGGCCTGCAAATCTTCGACAGCAGACAAAACCTGAAACTCAAGAAATCGACGGCATTTGCCTGTGGCTTGGTGGTGCTTTGCTACGAACCGGTGCGCGACTAAATATGCAATACTAAATAACAGCATATTCCCCGCCATTCGCAAGGATGGCGGGGAATATGCTGTTTTCTTCGAATTGATGGGCAAAAATTGAGAGGATGCGGTAAAGTAGGGGCAACCCATCCAGACTTAGAAGGAGAAAATAATGACCCAGGAATATATTGAGATCCGCGGCGCGCGCGAAAACAACTTGAAGAACGTCTCTGTGCGCATTCCCAAGCGCAAGATCACCATCTTTACCGGTGTCTCAGGCTCCGGCAAGTCGTCGATTGTTTTCGATACCATCGCCACCGAAGCGCAGCGCCTGCTCAACGAAAACTTCAGCATGTTCGTGCGCAACTTTCTGCCGCGTTACACCCAGCCCGATGCTGATGAAATCGATGGTTTGAACATGGCGATTGTCGTGGATCAAAAACGACTGGGCGGCGGTTCGCACTCAACGGTGGGTACCGTTACCGATATTTCCACTGTGCTGCGGCTGCTTTTCTCGCGCGTCGGGCAACCCTTCATCGGGTACTCGAATGTCTTCGGGTTCAACGACCCGCAGGGGATGTGCCCCAACTGCAACGGCATGGGCCGCAAGATGGATGTAGACATGGAGAAGTTTGTCGACATGTCGAAGTCGCTCAACGAGGGTGCCATCCTGTTTCCTGAATACGCCGTCGATAGCTGGGGCTGGAATATCTTAACCCAGACCGGCTTTTTCGACCTCGACAAAAAACTGGCCGATTACACGGAGAAAGAAATGCACTTGCTGCTGCACAGCGAGCCAGTCAAGGTCAAATCGAAGGTCAACGGCAAGGATATCAACTTTACTTATGATGGCATTATTGAAAAGTTTGTCAACAAATACATCAAGCGTGATCTTAAGACCCTGTCTGAACGCACACAGAAATCAGTCGAGCCTTACATTACCCTGGGGCCGTGTTCGCTTTGCAAGGGAACACGGTTAAATCAGACTGTTTTGAACTGCAAAATCAACGGCTACAACATTGCCGATCTGGCCGCGCTGGAAGTCGAAGCGCTGATCCCGGTGCTGCGCGAGATGAAGCAACCTGTCGCCGCGCCGATGGTGGCGACTTTAATTGAGCGTGTGCAGCACCTGGTGGATATTGGCCTCGGCTACCTGAGCCTGAGCCGCGAAACGGATACGCTCTCTGGCGGCAAATCGCAGCGCGTCAAGATGGTCAAGCACCTCAGCAGCAGCCTGGTGGACGTGATGTACATTTTCGATGAGCCAAGCGTTGGCCTGCATCCGCGCGATGTGCATCGGCTGAACGAGCATTTGCAAAAGCTGCGCGACAAGGGCAACACCGTGCTCGTCGTTGAGCATGACCCGGATGTCATCAAGGTTGCCGACTACATCGTCGATGTCGGTCCGCACGCGGGCAGTTTGGGCGGCGAGATTGTTTATCAAGGCAGCTATGCTGACCTGCTCAACGCCGATACGCTGACGGGCAGGTACTTGCACGCATCCATGCCGATCAAGAGCGCTTTTCGCCCCTCGCGTGGCAAACTCTCTATTCATAACGCAAAAGTCAACAACCTGCAAAATGTCAGCGTGGACATTCCCACCGGAATATTGACGGTGGTGACCGGGGTGGCTGGTTCCGGCAAGAGTTCGCTGATCAACCAGGTTTTTCTGCGCCAGCATCCAGATGCAATTGTCATCAATCAGGCGGCGGTGGGCGTTTCGATCCGATCCAACCCGGCAACGTATACCGGTATTCTGGATGATGTACGCAAGGTCTTCGCCTCCGCCAACAAGGTGGATGCGGGTCTGTTCAGTTTTAACTCAAAGGGCGCGTGCGAAAACTGTCAGGGTTTGGGCGTGATCTATAACGATGCAGGCTTTCTGGATGTCGTCAAAACCCCCTGTGAAATCTGCGGTGGCAAACGTTTTAAAGAAGAAGTGCTGGCCTACAAGCTCAACGGCAAATCGATTGCGGATGTGCTTGGCCTGACCGTTTTGCAGGCGTTGGAATATTTCACCGTCAAAGAGATCAAGGTCAAACTGCAGGCGATGAGCGATGTTGGGCTGGATTACTTAAAGCTCGGTCAGCCGCTCAGCACGCTTTCAGGCGGCGAGTGTCAGCGCATCAAGCTCGCCAGCGAACTGCACAAAAATGGCAGTATTTACGTCATGGACGAACCCACCACCGGGTTGCACATGTCTGACATTGACCATCTGCTGGCGATCATCAACCGCCTAGTGGATGCGGGCAACACGGTGATTGTGATTGAGCATAACCTGAGTGTCATCAAAAACGCCGACTGGATTATCGATATGGGCCCCGAAGGCGGCAGCAAGGGTGGCAAGGTCATGTTTGAAGGCACCCCCAAAGACTTGCTGGGCGCCAAACACTCGCTGACGAGTGAGTATCTGGCGGCGTCACAATAAAACCTGTCTGAAGTAGGGGCGGGGTTCTCCCGCCCCGGTTTGGATGACTATCAGGGCGCGGGGACCGCGCCCCTACGTCGTATATTTGTGGTTAATGATTTTATTCTTTGGATCGATTCTTAAACAAAAACGCAGTCACTTGATTTTCCTAATGATTAAATTGCATGTTGGGTAGGGGCGTAGCATTGCTACGCCCCTACTCGTTTGCGCCGTGTCTTTCCAATTTGGGGTTGCTGGTGTTTTGTTACTTCATGTACATCATACATTCGTGCTGGATCATATAGCGAGCTTTTTCACTCAGCCAGGGATAGGTTTCTTTTAAGAACACGATGACTGCCGCTATCCCGGCGTTCATATAATTTTCTCCTAAGTCCCATTCGGGCAGGCGGAGGGCTTCGTCAAAAATCGTCTTGATTTGTTTGAGTATTTCCGTCGGAAAACGATCATTCGTGCTGCGAAAAACATCCGCTTCCAGCAGGGTTTGGTTGATTTCGGCGTGGTCGCTTTCGGGGATGTTCATGCTTGCTTCGTATTTGCCAGTGTAAATTTAATCGGTTGCGCGGTGGTTCCAGTTCCACCGCCTGTCATGATGATATCGGCGCTGGCGAGGCCGGTCAGGGCAAGTTGGGTGTTGACGCTTTGCAGAATCGCGGCATTGATGATTTCTCCCTGTATCACCTGCGGCATCAGGCCAATCCAAAGGGTCGGGACGAACTGGAAGACGGCTTTTTGCCCTGGCGCAATCCCGATTTTGGTCGCCAGCAGGTTCCCGTTGCGATACAAATTGGCGTTGATGTTGCCGATTTGCAGGTTGTTGCGCACCTGAATGCTGGCTTTGTTGACGGTGGGGCCAGTCAATGCGAGCACATTGCCTGATGTCGTTTGCGCTACGCTGAATAACTGTCCGCTGTTGGCTGGGAGCATTGGTGTAGCGTTGCCAAAACCATCCGTTGCGCCCACTGTCAGGTTGAGGGAAAAAGCAAAGGGAAAACTGCTCCTCGGCGTGCTGTTGGTGATGACCTGCCAGGCCACCGCGAAATTCCCGGCACGCGATGCCATGTTTTGCTGATAAATCACCACGTTGGTATTGCTGCTCTTTGACTGGTTACGGAAGGTGAGTTGAATGTCCATGGGGAGTCCTTTTTTGGGGGTGGTACATTGGGAATTAGTACATTGGTAAACAACCTGAATCCCAGTCTACCAATCCCTACTCTACTTCTTCCCACACCGAATGATATGCACCAATGCTTTCGAAGTAATTAATCAGGCGCTGGTAAAACGGGTGAGCGGCGATGGTAGCGCTGTCGCCGATCACAATCAGCTTGCGACGGGCACGCGTCAGCGCCACGTTCATGCGGCGGATGTCTGTCAGAAAGCCGATTTCGTTTTCTCTGTTGGAGCGCACCAGGGAAAGGAGGATGGCTTCTTTTTCTCTCCCCTGGAATCCGTCTACGCTATCGACTTCTACTTCACTGTAGGGAATGCGCTCGCGCAGCAGGCGCACTTGCGCTGAATACGGCGCGATGACGGCGATCTGCCCTGGGGCGATGCCCGCAGCGAGTAAGGCTTCCAGTTTTTTGAGTATCAGCTCCACTTCGAGTGGGTTCAGGCGGCTGTCGCCATCCGGCTCGGATTCTTCGTCGTAGCTGGCCCCGGCGGTGTCGATGAAGGTGATGGGGTTTTCAGTCAGGTCGTTTGCAGTAATGCCAGACAAACCCGTCAGCAGATGATTTTCCACCGAAGCGTGGGCGGTCAGGCTGCCTTCGTAAAATTCATCCGATGAGAACTGCATGATGTCATGGTGCATCCGATACTGCACCGTCAGCCGCCGCGAGATGCCTGCGCCGAGCTGGTTGAGCAGCCGTTCGGGCAGGCTGATGCTGAAGCCCTGTGCGGCGGCCTGCGTCGAAATGATGGTGGGTGGCAGTTGTTTATGGTCGCCCGCCAGCACCAGCCGGTCAGCATATTGCAGCGGGCCCCAGGCGGCGGCTTCAGTGCCCTGATTGGCTTCATCGATGATGCACCAGTCAAAACGGCGGTTGCCGATCAGATGGCGGTCCAGGCCGGTAACGGTGGCGCACAGGATGTGGGCGCCATCGAGCAGGCGTGCCACAACCATGTCTTCGATCTTGCGTGCATCCGAGAGCATGGCTTTGGCTTCCTGGCGCATGGCCTGACGTGCGCCGCGCTCTGGTTTGGCGCGGGTGAATTTGCCCGCCTGCTCGCGCAGTGAATAGGCTTCACGCGCCAGCTTGTTTGCCATTTTGACATCGGGATGGTTTTCGACGAGCAGGTCAAGCGTGTGTTCACGCAGTTCGGGCATGACGCGTGCCGGGTGACCGAGCCGGATGACCTTCTCGCCAGCCGCCAGCAGGCGCTCGAAGACATTGTCCACGGCGATGTTGCTGGGGGCGACCACCAGCACGCGTTCACCGCGTCGCGTGATTTGACGGATCAGTTCGACGACGGTGGTGGTTTTCCCCGTCCCCGGTGGACCGTGCAGGATGGCGACATCGTCCGCACTGAGGGCGAAGCGCACGGCTTCACGCTGGGATTCGTCAAGGTTCTTGTTGAGCGGATAAAAGGAGTCCGTTGCGTGAAAGAGCGGGGTACGCGCCCCCAGCAAAACGTCGCGCAATTCGGCGAAACGGGATGAACCCGCAGCTTCGGCCTTTTCCAATCCCTGGCGCTGGCGTTGGCGCGAAACTTCGTCGCTTGAGCGATCGAGTTCGAAAGGTCGGGCGCTCGCTGTCGCTTTCGGGCCAGCTCGAAA
This sequence comes from uncultured Chloroflexia bacterium, assembly GCA_963757465.1. GTDB lineage: Bacteria > Chloroflexota > Anaerolineae > Anaerolineales > Villigracilaceae > UBA5195. The sequence continues at coordinate 41,877 of CAVWRY010000002.1, forward strand.
AAGCCACCTGAATGCTTTCACGCTGCACACGGGTGACGATGCCGCGCCACGAATTATCAGTGGCGGCGCTGCTGCCTTCTTCTGAAAGGATAACGGGTGATCCGGGGCCAAGACGCGTCCACGGCAGGGTGAGGGTCTGATTACGTTTGGCGAGCGTCAACAAAATGCGCCCGCCCATGCCAGAATCTTCCTCGCGGATGACGAGATTGGTGAGCGTGCCGCCCGCAGCCTCGGCAGCAGCAGGCGAGCGGCGCTGCATGTCGCGCAGCGCCTCCTGTTTTTCGGCTTCGGCTTCAAGTTCAAGCAGGCGGGCGAGCTGTTGAAAGTGGCTGGATGCGCTGGTCACGTTTTTTAGGGGGTTACGATCGGCAGGTTTTCGGTTTTCCCACCCAGCACGCCGGAATCAAAGGGAATCCAGCAGGTGGTGGCATCCAAGGCCACCGGGTTTTGGATGAAAAGCCAACTTTTGTCGCTGGAAAAGCCCTTGAGCAGGGAAGTGGCTCTGGCTTTGAAGGTGACGAGTGTCTCGCCGGTTTCCGTTGGCGTTTTGAGACAGGCCGTATCCGCTCTGGCGGTGACGGTTGCTACATCGGGGAGCGGCAGGCAATTGCCAGAATTGGGCGTGACGTGGTGGCTGACATCAGCAACCAGGGCGCACAATTGCGATGCGTTCTCGGGTCGGTTGCCGGGGCCATAATCGGTAAACGGCCCGGGGCCACCGAGCATCTTCCAAGGCCCATTCCCCGGGCTGCCTGCCTCTTCCGTCGAGACGGTGTTGAAAAAGAAGTGAATATGCATGTCAGCCATGTCTGCTGTGAAGTGAAAGGTCTCGTAGTCAACCGCATACTGGCCCTGTGCGTTGAGGGTAATGGCGTTAATGCGCACAAAATCGGTATCAGCGGGGACGGTAACGGTAGGCAGATTGGCCAGTGGCGCAACTGTGGGCGCATCCGTTGCGGCCTGCGTAGCGGTCGGCGCGCTGGTCGGTGTTTTTGCTGCGGCTTTGGGCGTGTCAACGGGGGTCAAGGTTGCAACAGGACGATCCTGCAAGTTGAAACTGAACGGAAGATCGAGGTTTACGGATGGAATATAGAAGTAGGCATATAGCGCCACAACCAGTACAACCCCGACAATACAGGCACCGATAATTCCAATTCCCACCAGCGCCCAGCGCAGTCCATTCCGTTTGGGGGCAGGGCGCGGCGGTGCTGCGGGCGGATTGTATACGGTTGGGCGGGGTGGCGGTGCGGATACGACAACAGCAGCGGACGCTGGGTTGCGTAGTCGCACGGGTGGTGGCGGCATCGAGATCGCCGTCGGGTCGGCTGCAGGCGGACGATGCGCGGCAGGCTCGTCTGCTGGCCTGCCTGAAATGGCATCGGTGAGTGCCTTGATAAACTCGTCGGCAGTTTGGTAGCGATCGGCTGGTTTTTTCGCAAGCGATTTGAGCATCACCATCTCAAGTTCATGCGACAGGTCTGGCACCACTTCGCGGGGCGAGGGTAACGGGTCAAGAATGTGCTTGAAAATCACGGCAAACGGGGTGGGAGCCGTGTAGGGCATCTTGCCGGTGACCATCTCGTAGAGCATCACCCCCAGCGAATAAAGATCGCTGCGTCCATCCACATTGGGGCCGGAGCCTTGTTCGGGGGACATGTAAGCGGGCGTGCCCATGATTGCTCCCGATGATGTTAGCCGGGATGTGGCTTCGGTCATGCGCGCCAGCCCAAAATCCATTAACAGGCAGTTGCCGCGTTCATCGATCAAAACATTACTGGGCTTCACGTCGCGGTAAATCATGCCGCATGTATGCGCATACCCCAGTGCATCGGCCAACTGCGTGAGAATGCGCTGGATTTCGGGCAGGGTTAAGCGGCGTGTTTCAAGCAGATCGGCAAGCGTCCCGCTTTGCATCAGGGGCATGACGATATAGGTGTAGCCGTCGGATTCGCCGTAATCAAAGATCGGCAAAATGTTTGGATGTTGGAGTTGGGCCAGCAGGCGCGCTTCGCGCTTGAAACGTGTGGAGAACTCGGCAGACCTGGCCATCTGACGCGGCAGCACTTTGATCGCCACGTAACGCTTCATGGTAGGTTGATAGGCCTTGTAGACCGTCGCCATGCCACCTTCCCCCAGCGCCTCGCCAAGCACATAGATTCCAAACTGTTTTCCGGTCAGATTTTCCATAAACGTATTGCCTCTGCATTTTGGTATTAAGAACTTTGACCAAGTATAGCATTTATGCCGGCTCGCCCCTACTGCGTGCGTGGATGTTTGACAAAGAAATCCCAAATGGAATGGGCGCGCTCACCGAGAGGTAAGCGCCGGGCGTGTCGCTTGGGCGGGCGGATGGGAATCGCCGTGGTTGTGGCAGTCGGTGGCGCTGCGGACGGGCCACACCCGGCGAGCAGACAGACACACAGCGTAAACAAAAGTTTTTTTTACGATGTAAGTATAGCATTTTATGTTTGGTATACACGGCAGGGTGTTACTCTCGGGGCTTCTCATGATTTCTCTTTTACAACCACTGACAGCCCCAGAAATGCGCTGTATTGATCGGCAGCCAGCCTGACAGCCTGCTCTTCGGCCAGGATAAGCGGGGTGAAGGCGTTCAGCTCGATGATGGCTTGATCCTTTTTCGGGATGCGTTTCCAGGTGCCAGTCACCTGACCATCGAGTATCAGGATGTTGTTAAAGAGCACATTGCCGCGCGCATCCAGTTTGTCGGGTTGGATGCGGCCTGTGATGGCGCTGCGGTCAGCATAGGCGACGATGTATTCGTCATAACAGGGTAGCAGAAATGCGCGCTGCGGAACATCCCCCCCGCAGCGGATGTTCCGTTAAACCAGTAGGTCTGACCCTCGATGGTTTCACTCACCAGTTGGGATTTCGCCGCTTCGATGCCGTTGCGCGCGTCGGTTTTGTTCAAACCCGACCACCAGGCGAAATCGGCCAGCGTGGCGGGGCCGTGGCTGGTGAAGTAGCGAAGGGTTAGCTCGGCTAGCGCTTCGTCGCGTGTCCGCTCTGGGGCGGGTGGAACGCGTTCTTCAAGTAGCGCATAGGTGAATTGTTTGCCCTGACGTGGTCCGCTGCAGATGACACCGTCCAGTTCGGCACGCATGACCAGCAGCGTAGCGCGCAAATCATCGGTTGGGATGCCGGCCTCACGCAGCGCGGATTCAAGCTGCGGGCGGGTCAGGTTTTTGCCACCTTGCAGAGTCTGCTCCAGCACGCGATTGCTTTGATGAAAGGTGGCCGCCTCCAGCCCAAATTTTCGCTCATAGGTTGCATTAAACGCCTTCACACGCGCGCTGGTCAGCATCAGCATCCAGCGGATGTCGGCGGGGGTAACAAAGTGCCAGGTGGGTCGCAAAACGTGCGTGCGCAGGATTTCGCCTGCGTTGAAGGCTTGCTTAATGGCGGCATCCGTTAGCACGTTGGCGCGCAGCCCGAGCGCCCATTTGGCCGCTCCGAAATCCTGGGCCTGTACAGCGCCCATCCAGTCGATTATTTTGGCTGGATGGGCGGCGAAGGATGGGCGGCTGATATGCTGGTTGAAAAGGCGCTGGTGAGGGATGTGCATGGAACTCATGAATATGGATATGGGTTAGGGCTCACATTCAGCGCTTTTGCTTGCTTCGCCCGGACGCGCAACAGCCGCAGATAACCGCCCAACAACCCCAGCGCCGGGCTTAATAGAAACCCGATCAAAGTCAAAAACCATGGGGCAGTGTCAGCCTGGATGGCAAGCCCGCAAATACCGCTGGCAACACACAGCCAGGCAGAAAGCGATCCATTGAGAAGCTCATTATGTTTGGCAATCCATGCGGCAAGATAGCCAGCGAAAATGGAGCACAGGCTGCCGAGCAAAAATTGAACTGCAAAGAGCCCGGGGTCACCCATTAGCGCCTGTGTCAAGGCGCTTGTTAATTGCTGTGACGACATGGATGGGGTGTAATGTACCCGTGTTGTCAATACAAAAATCAATAGAGGAATGGCCAGGATATTGGTGAGCACAATATCGGAGATGCCACCAACAACGATCCCTAAAATTGAGAATTTTTTCATGTTGTTTTCAGTCACTTGTGATATTAGATCGCGCGCATCCGGTTGTTTTTGGCGTTGTGCTCCACTTCGGCCAGGCCGAGCGCTTCGAGCAACGGCGGCACGTACATGCCAAAGCGTCCGCGCAGACCTTTCTTTGTCCCATACCAGCCGCCAACAGGATTGTTTTCGGCGCGGCCCCAGGCTTCGACGGTGCCTTCGGCGGCGGGTTTCTGCTCGTCGGCGCTGCCCAAAAGCATCCAGTCGCCGTGGGCTTTGAGCATGGCGTGCAGGTCTTCGATGCAGCGCCACTGGTAGCGCAACTGCGTCGTGCCGACCTGGCAGACCAGTGCGTCATTATCGCGGTACATTTGATATTCCGCCGCGCCGCTGGGGGTCTTCAACTGCCACGGATTGTCTTTGGTGCCCAAATCTTCGCTCATGGTGATGCTCCTTTTTGAATGTTTGGTTCTACGAATATGCGGTGGTTGAGTAGGCGGCGTTCTTCAGCCGCCGTATCGAAACCACCTATATTGGCAAGTTTGATTCTCTGTTGGTTTCGATACGGCGGAACTGCACCGCCTACTCAACCAACGACGGATGGGTTAATACTCTCCCGCAAACTGCTCATGCACCCATAAAAACTCGTTACGCTTGTTGAGCACACGGACAAGTCCGCCGTAGCCGGGATCTTTGGTTTTGAGCAGCGCTTGCAGTTCGCGCAACGAACCGCCCTGCGTCCGGATAGGCGATGCGCCAGGCTCCAGGTTGGCGCTATCTCCGGCAGCGAGCCAGTCAACGGCTTTTTCGCCTGCGCCCAGGGTGGAGTCTATCAGTTCTTTACCAAAATCAAGTTGGTTTTCGATGGCTTTGTAGGTGCTTTCGTCAATTGCCAGCTTGACGCCAGATGCAGCCACCGGCAGGACGAGGCTGAGGGTGCCCACCAGCACTTTGAGAAAGGGTGCAGCTTTTTGGAACCATGCACGCGTCAGTTCGATCTCGTAAACACCTTTGCTATTATCCCCATTCAGCAGCGGCAGCGGCTGACGGGAATGTTCGCACCAAAGGGTCAGGCGGAATTTGGTGCTGGTCCATTGCTTCGGGTGGAAGGCCGAGCGATTGACTGGCTCAAAGCTGAACAGGCGCGGACCTTCCTTGGCTTCGTCAGTCAAAACTTGCAGCAGGTCGCTGTAGGTTTTATCGACGCGGCTGAGGGTGCGGCGGGTTTGCGCATCAAGATGCTCGTAGCGACCAATGCTGTTTGCATCCCCGATCAAAATATTACTTTGAGCCATATTGCCATGAATGTGAATTTGGTTGTACAAGCCCTGTTCACGTACTTTTTCAATTTGTAGTTTGACTTCGGCGAACTCGGCGAAGATCAGCGCGGTGACATCCGGCTGGGCAGCGGGGGCGTTGCGCAGCAGATGGTCAATATCCTGCCACTCGTTGCAGACCGGGCAGGGATATTCGGAGCGGGCTTTGCGTTTGCTGTCGATTAGTTTGTCCACTTCAAACAGGCCCAGGCCGGGGTCAAGCCGTCCGCAGGGATGGACGCAGGGAACCATCACATCACAGCGCAGCCCTTCCCAGAAGCTCTCGACCAGATATTTGACTTCCCCTGTCAGCATCGCCAACAGTCGTTCTGGGTAGGCGGCGCGGACGGTGATGCGCACGTCGTTGCCGGTGTGTTCGAGCAGGGCGCGCCCGTTGTAGTCGTCATCGAGCACCAGTCCGCGCTGCCAGTGGACGCTGGCTTTGTAGTTTTCGCGTCCCAGCGAGTAACGGTGCAGGCGCACGATCAACTGGTAAAACAGTCCCTCTGCGCCCGCACTCTGCCCAGTTTGCCGATCCACAATGCGGCAGATTTGCGCCTGCTGAGCGTCGCCCGCCGCCGGGGATGCAGGCCACTCACGGGTCAGGTCGGCTTCGGGTCGGTTGTCGGGCACCAGTTGGGCGATCAGCGAAAGCGGATCGTCACCGTAGGGGCGCAGCATTGCTGCGCCCCCGCCAGATGGGACGGGTTCCGCCACGCGGTAGGAAAGATCGAAGCGCTCCATTAAACGGAGAAAAATCGGGTGCAGATCGGCCCCGTATCGGGATTCCGCTTCACGGGCTGGGTCATCCCAAAGCTGGCTCAGATGTGAGAGACGCACCAAGCCGTGGGCGTTGCGCGTGGCTTCGTCATCGAGCACGTAGCTGATGGCGGTTGCCAGCCAGCTTGGCTTGAGCACCACAATATCGCGCAGGGCCGGGTCGTGCGCATAATGGATTAGATGACCGAGGCGGTGCGAGATGCTGATGAAAAGCTGCGCAATTTCATCGTCCATTTGGCGTTCGTGGCAGATGGCAAGCACGCGCTCAAAGGGCAGGTAGGCCGCGCCGGTATCGCGTAGCGCCAGCCAGGCATCTTGAAAGCTCTTGGGCACCGAGCGGCCCACTTCGGGCAGGCTTGCGGCGACGCGGGCGATGGCGTCTTGCAGGTCGGCGATGCCACGGCGTTGACCGTTTTCATCAGGTTTGCTCTCGACGAAGAAGAAATCGAGCACGGTCTCCCTGCCAAATAGATCGTAGAGTTCCTGCCGGTCAATATCGGGCTGACGCTGTTGCGGCCCGCCATGCGTGGCAACCACGAGAATTTTGGCATCCGGCTCGCGGCGCTTGACCAGTTGAATCCATTCCTTGACGAAGCCCTGCTGTGGCCCTTCGCGCGGCTTCCAAACCACGAGGTAGACGGCGGGCGCACTGAAAAACAACTGGTGCGTGGGCCGGTAGACACGCTGCCCGCCAAAATCCCAGCCGTTGAGGGTGAGTTCTGTCTGGCTTTCAGCGTCGGTCAGTTGAACGGGTTTGATCTCGATGCCGTGCGTTGTGGGCTTGCCTTCTTCCCAAGGGTCGCCACGTAGTGCGGCCAGCAGGCAGCTTTTGCCCACTTCGCCCTCGCCGATCAGGATCATTTTGGCTTGGTTGAGAATGATTTGTCCGCCTTCGGCTTTGGCGCGCAGGTAGGCTTTGACGGCGTCGAGACCTTGTGCGTAGGCGGTGGCGAGTTCGGGGTTTAGGGGGTTGCCGCTAAGGACGAGTGTAATCAGATGATTAAGTTGAGTGAGAGATAACGGCAAATCCTTAATCTGGTTGTTGGAGAGTTCTAGCCATTGTAATTGCATGAGATTACTTATGGAATCTGGCAATGTCACTAGAGTGTTGTTGGAGAGATCAAGGGTCTGCAATTTTGTGAGATTGCCGAGTGACTCTGGTAGTGCTCGCAACTGATTATGACCTGCTGCGAACGATTTTTAACAATACAAGTTTTCCCAGCGTTTTAGGTAATTTTTTTAGATTATTCTTGGTAACAGATAAAACTTGTAATTGTGTGAGATTGCCAATTGACTCAGGTAAATCCACCAACTCATTGGAAGTTAAATTCAACAAGTCTAATTGCGTAAATTGGTTTATCCAACTTGGAAGCACCAATAATTTGTTGTTCGCAAGATGTAATTCGTGCAGATGTAGAAGGAGTTAAGCGAATCCGGTATTTTTGTAAGGCTCAAGTTATTCAGGAAAAGATGATAAATAATAGATTGTTGCGCTTCTTCGATTTTCTTTTCTGCTTCGTAATATGCTTCGTCACGCGCCATGATGTGTCCGCCTTTTGTGGGGTTTGGGGTGAGGGAGGAGAGCGCCCCCATCCCGGCCTTCCCCGAAGAGCACGGGGTGAGAAAACCCCGAATTCCTGAAGTGCGGAATTCATGGGAAGGGAAGTAGGTTGGTGATAAATCAATGATTGCTGACTACGTTTTTACCTGGTAACCTGCCAACTTTCAGCCTGCAACTTTCAACCGTCCGTTAAGTATAGCATTTTCCGGCGTAGGGATGACCTGGTTGTGAGTGCTGTTTTTATGGCGTGAGTATAGGTTGACTATAGGATGAATAGAAGATGATTACAGGATGGATACAGGATCATTATAGGATGACGCCAGCTATTTTGTGACAAGGGTCAGATTCCGCACAGCGATGCGTTGCCGCAGCAGGGGGGATACCCCTTTCGGGGCTGATGTAAGATCGGGGCTATTGATCCACGCTTCTGCAGAATAGGAAGAATTCACCTTTACAAGGAATCCATGATGAAAAAACGCCTGGCTGTAACCTTTATTTTTACCCTGTTAACCGCTTTGCTGATTGGGCAAATCTTTGCCGCACCCCAAGGGGGTGTTGTCCATGCGCAGGCCACTTCGATTACGTTCGATAATATGACATTGCTTTCCCCCGATGGACAGCAGGTTGTTTATGTGACGGCCCAAAATTTGGGCATGACCGGGTCGGCAATTTGGCTGGCAAATGCCAACGGGTCGCAAAGTGCGGTTCTGGTGGCGGGGGACGCTACGGAGAATAGTTATTGGGTGACCAATCCGATCTGGTCGCCAGACAGCCAGCAAGTTGCTTATGTAAAAGCGGTCAAACAAACTGCGGCGACGGGTTTTGTCAGTTATCGTTACGAAATCTGGGCTATTCAAAGCGATGGCTCCAATAATCGCTTGTTGACGAATAGCTTGTTTCGACCATCTCTTGGCTATGGTGGTCAGACCAGTTTGGTTTGGGATGCAACCGATGTTGAATTCTCTGGGGGAGGGCAGCTTTCCTACGCTATAAACGTAAACACATTGGCAGTAAGCATAATGGGTGCAGCAGAATTGGGGGCACTTCCCAATGCTGCCAGTATTCCAGGCGTACCTGCTTATTCACAGCACAACGAAAACTGGGCTGGCGATATCATTAATGCAGGAAATGGTTGTTATGATTTCAATCGGCACATCTGGCGGCGCAATCACAGCTTCGGCGATGGTGCTCGACTACTTGCTCCCCGACACTATACACCCCAATGATGTCAACAATGCAATGAATGGTAGCGGCTTCGATACAGATAATCGATGCTGGATCGGTTGGCCCACTCTCTCAAGCAAATTCCCTGGAATTCAGGTCTATGATGCAGCTTGGGGGCCACCGCTTGCTTTTGATGAAGTGCGTAGAGAAGTTGCTGGTGGCGTGCCTGTCATCCTTTGGTATTATGAATATGATTTAAGCATGCACTTTCTGGTGATTACTGGTTACGATGGCACTACAATTACAGCTCTTGACCCGTCGACTGGGGATTATACCGGTGGGGAGTTTTCTGATTACAGTTTTGAAGGCGCTGTGTTGATCCAAAACAACCAGTACTTTTCCAAGATTGCCCCGCAAGATGGCACCGATGCAGATATTCCGGTTACGCTGGATTGGGCTACCATGCTCCCGGCACCCGATTCCTATCGCTATTGTTTGTATATCGAAGGGCAGGTTGGAAAATGTGCTGTTAACAGCGGAGATTGGACAAGTGCCGGGTCAAGCACCGAAGTCACACTTTCCAATTTGCTGGGCCATACAACCTACCATTGGCAGGTTCAGGCAAAGATCGGTTCCACCAAAATCAATGCGAATGGCGGCGCATCGTGGAGTTTCACCACCGGAGATGCACCCATTACGCCAACGCCAACGTTTACGGCAACCAAAACGTTTACGCCAACCAAAACATTTACACCAACAAAAACATCAACTCCTACCATAACTGCAACACCTACGATAACCAAAACGCCCACTGCGACCGCCACCCGTACTTCCACGCCGACTCCAACCGCCACTCCTACCCATATTCCGGTTAGCATTGTTGGGAATGTTGGATTAACGGATACAAACGGCATTGGCACCATCACGGTTAGCAGCGATAGTACAACGGCGACAGCCACCGCCAATGCCCAGGGAAATTACAGCCTGTCTGTTCCTTATGGCTCATCGGGTACGTTGAGCGCGAGCAATGTCTGTTATGACTTTACATCGACTACGCCAAATTACAGCAATATCACAGCGCAGCAGACGATCAACTTTACCGCCACCCTAAAAATGACCTACTATATTCATGGCTTCTTATTAGGGGCAGATGGGACGCCGCTTGTAAATGCCCGGGTGATTTATACAGGTGCATCGGGTCAGCCTTCAGGGTCTGTTTTCACCAATACTGCTGGGTACTATAAGGTTCCGAACCTGCCCTGCAACTGGAGCGGGACGGTGACGCCAGATCGAGTCAGCTCCAATTATCTCTATTACTTCCAGCCGGCTAGCAAGACCTATACTGGAAGTCTGCTCCCCGCAAACCAGGCCCCAGACAACTACACTACGACGATTGTCATTTTTGGGAATGCGGGAGCGAACGGAGCTGGCGGGATCGTCACCTATGCGGATAGTACGACATCGTACACTGCGCCGATTGATGGAAGTGGCAATTATGCGTTTGTGGTGCCATACCTTGCAAGCGGCTGGACGGGCACGGTGACGCCCTCCAAATTGCACTATACCTTTACCCCAACAAGCCGCTCCTATACCGCCATCACGATTGGTCAGAGTGCCCAGAACTATACAGCGGCGCAGACTGTGTATACCTATCAGGTGCTCTCCGGCGCAGCAGAAGATGGCTACATTCTTGAATCCAGTGCTACCAGTGGCGTTGGAGGCTCGATGAACAACACCAGCTATAACCTGCGTGTGGGCGATGCTGCGGATAAAAGCCAGTACCGCGCAATTCTGTCTTTCGACACCAGTCCTTTGCCAGCCGACGCGACGATTACCTCCGCTGAAATTAAGATCAAAACAAACGGAGCGCCGGGTGATGATCCTTTTGCTGCGGGAGCAGCCTCCCTGGGTAAACTCTGGTACGACATGCGTAGCGGCGTTTTCGGGACATCGGCATTGGAACTGAGCGATTTCAGTTCTGCTTCAACTTTTTCTGCAGCCGGTTTCTTTGGAGACCCGAATGCTTCAGCCGAGCGTATTGCTGCGATTGACCAGAGCAAATGGTCTGCCATTAACCTTGGCGGCTTAACCCAATTCCGTCTGCGTTTTGGTGCAACAAACAACAATACACTGACAACAGATGATTACGCTTATATTATTAGCGGTAGCTATACAGCCAACCAACCCGTTCTGACCATTACCTATACCCTACCCTAAACCACAATGCTGAAACACAAAAGCAGGGCGACCCGAGAAGAAGTTGTCCTGCTCTTTAATGCTTGTCGTTATTCAACCTGTAACCTTCCAACCGAAATCTAGGTATAATGGGACGACTTTTCAGAAACCCCGGAGCACTCTCACCATGAGCAAAAAACGCACAGGCAACCAGATCCGTCAGGACTTTTTAGATTTCTTCGAAGAACAGCGCCATACCGTCGTCCCATCCGCATCGCTGGTGCCGGGCGGCGATGCGACGCTGCTCTTTACCAACTCAGGCATGGTGCAGTTTAAGGATGTTTTCATCGGTACCGACAAGCGTCCCTATACCCGCGCCGTTGACTCGCAGAAGTGTATGCGCGTTGCAGGCAAACACAACGACCTCGATGATGTGGGCCGCGACGATACGCACCATACCTTCTTTGAGATGCTCGGCAATTGGTCGTTCGGCGACTATTATAAGAAGGAAGCGATTACTTGGTCGTGGCAATTGCTCACCGAAGTCTGGGGCCTGCCCAAGGACAAGCTCTACGCCACCTGTTTCAAAGATGACAAGGGAACCATCCCCACTGATGATGAAGCCGCCGACATCTGGCGCGAGCAGTCAGGGATGTTGCCTGAAAACATCCTGTTTTTTGGGCGCAAGGCCAACTTCTGGCAAATGGCCGAGTTCGGCCCGTGCGGCCCATGCTCCGAAATCCACATGGACCTGGGCGAAGAGCGTGACAACTTGCGCGATGTGCCGCACCAGTGCGGCGTCAACGGCGATTGCACCCGTTACCTAGAGTTGTGGAACAACGTCTTCATTCAATACAACATGCTCGAAGGCGGCCTGCTCGAACCGCTGCCTGCCACGCATGTCGATACGGGTATGGGTTTCGAACGCATCGTCTCGGTCATTCAGGGCGTTGATTCGAACTATAAAACCGACCTGTTTAAAGGCGCAATGGATGTGCTTTCCGCGCTGACTGGCAAGAGCCTCGACCAAATCTACGCCGATTTCACGCCTTATCGCGTCGTCGCCGACCACGCCCGCGCCGCCGCTTTCCTGATTGCGGACGGCGTTGTACCCGGCAATACCAGCCGTAACTACGTCTGCCGCATGATTATCCGCCGCGCCGCCCGTTTTGGGACGAAGATTGGTTTGACCGAGCCGTTCCTGGCGAAGGTGGCGGATGCTTTTATCGCGGAATATGGCGATTTCTACCCGGAGCTTGTGCAGCACAGACAATCCATCCTCGATTCGCTGACAAGGGAAGAAATCCGTTTTGCACGTACCGTTGAAAGCGGCGTTGCCCACCTGCAAGGGATGCTCGACGCGCTCAAGCAAAAAGGTGAATCCACACTCGACGGACACAAAGCCTTCGATCTCTACGCCACCTTTGGCCTGCCGCTTGAGATCAGCCGTGACATTGCCCGTGAACAATCCCTTGATGTGGACGAAGTCGGCTTCAAAGATGCGCGCGAAGCACATAGCAAAGCATCTGGTGGTGGCAAAGCCATGGGCGCAATGGGTGGCTCAGACGCCGAGTTCTTCTCTGGCATTTATAAGGAACTGCAAGCCAGCGGCAAGCTTGGCGAAAAAGGCGTCGAATATGATCCCTACACCAGTCCCGTTACCACAGGCGAAGTACTGGCCCTGATCGTGGACGGCGCTCCTGTGACCAAAGCGCAGTTTGGCGATAAGGTCGAAATCATCCTGCCCAAGACCGGCTTTTATATTGAAGCAGGTGGGCAGGTTAATGATACGGGATCAATTTGTGGTCTTCCAAACGAGACCTATCTTGACACAACCAAAATACCAAGCGAATTACTTTGGGAAATCGAAATCACTGAAGTCCGCCGTCCTTCATTTGGGCTAATCTCTCATATCGGTGAGGTCATCAGCGGTAGACCCAAAGTCGGCGATTATGCCAAAGCTGTAGTAGATGCTACCCGGCGCCACGACATCATGCGCAACCATACCGCCACACATTTGATGCACGCCGCGCTGCACAAAGTACTCGGCGAGCATGCCCGTCAGGCTGGTTCGCTCGTTGCGCCTGACCGTTTGCGCTTCGACTTTAACCACGCCGAAGGCATGAGCGCCGAAGAGATTGAACGCGTGGAGCAAATTGTCAACGAAGCCATTGCCGCCGATTATCCTGTCATCTCGCGCACCAAATCACGCGAAGAAGCGATTGCCGAAGGCGCGATGGCGCTCTTTGGTGAAAAATATGGCGATGTTGTGCGGACGATTACGGTCGGTGACTTGGACAATAAATATTCCTACGAACTGTGCGGTGGGACTCACCTGCAACGCACAAGCGACGTTGGCATGTTCCTGCTCGTCAGCGAAGCCTCGGCTGCAGCCGGGGTGCGCCGCATCGAAGCAGTGACGGGTCGCGGGGCGTATGAACTCGTGGCGAAACGCTTCAAGGCGCTGAAACAAACCGCAGTAACGGTCAAGTCCAGCATCGAAGAAGTTCCCCATAAAATTGACGCGCTACAGGACGAACTGTCCGCGACCAAAAAGCAACTGGCTAACGCACGCGCTGAGCTTGCGCTTTCCACCTTCAACCTTCAACTTTCAACCGCCCAAAAAGTTGGTGATGTTAATTTGCTTGTCACCCAAATCCCTGGTGCCGACAAAGACTTACTCACCAAACTTGCCGACCAGTTCCGCGCAAAGTTTCCCGAAAATGGCGTGTGTGTCATCGCCTCGCCCGTTGCCGGGAATGTGACGGTGATGGTGACGGTCACGCAAGACTTGACCAAGCGTGTCAAGGCTGGCGATCTGGTCGGGCACATCTCGCGCCAACTTGGTGCAGGCGGTGGCGGTGCGCCGCACCTGGCCTTCGGCGGTGGCAAGGATGTCGCCAAACTGCCTGAAGCGCTCGCAAGTGTTGCAGGCTGGCTGGCAGAGAAGCTCGCATAAACTATTCAGACCGCGCCAACTGGCGCGGTCTTTTTTGCTGGAAGGGAAAATGATAAAGAAAAACGTCCTTTTCTTGATTATCTTCGGCATCGTGTTTGCATCGTGCTTCGCTAACATACTCGCTATATTCCCGCATGATCCGCCAAACAAGCAATGGAATAGTGTGCCAATTATGCCCGGCGCGTTGGCTGGCAGCGACAATGTTGCCAATTATCGCTTTACGATTAAGGCAACGTTTGGTGAAATTCGAAATTTTTACACAAAAAGCTTGGGAAAATCTGATTGGATTTTTATTGACTTTGTTGATGGCAGACCAGACATGTTATCTTTTACGAATGCGAAAGGTTCACCATGGCTTTTGATTGAGATTGTCACGCTCGGTGATTTATCGATTGTCACGTTGAAGTTCATAGCTACCCACTCTTTGATATTTCCCACGAAGTATAATCAAGCAAGCCAACTTTCAACCTTCCAACTTTCTAACCTTCAACCGCCTTGAAAACCCAACTCATCCCGCTCGAAACCCACGACGACCTGATCTCGATCCGCGATAAAATGTCGTGGGCCAAGACGCCGCGCATTTTGCTGGTCTGGCCGTCCAAAGGACAGGTTGACGTGCGTCCGCTGGATTTGACGTTGCTGCGTCGCCATGCCGTCTCGCTCGGCGCAGAGTTGGGGCTGGTCACCCGCGACGCCGAGATCCGCGCGGCGGCCCGGCGCATGGATTTGCCGGTTTTCTCGAAGTCTGGTCATGCCCAACGCAAGAGCTGGCCTTTGCACACATCCTTTCACCCTGAGCGGCGCGCCCCACGACTTGATCTGCGCGCCTTGCGCGCGGCACTGCCCGAAAGTGATCTTTTCGCTGATTTTGGTCAGTCGATTGTGGCGCGCCTGCTGATTTTTGCAATCGGGGTGCTGGCGGTGCTGCTGGTGCCTCTGTTTTTCATCCACTCCGCCGAAATCCGCCTGACGCCGCCGAGCCGCTCCCAGCGCGTTGAAATCGCCGTCAGCGCCGAGCCAGATGCGCAGCAGGTATCGCTGGCGGGTGTTCTCCCCTCGCGTTTGCGCACCTTTGAATTTGAATTGAGCAATTCCATCCCCGCCAGCGGACAAATGATCGTCCCCAGTACTGCGGCGGAGGGGACGGTGTGTTTTACCAACCTTGCTGCCCCGGCAGTGAGTGTGCCATCCGGGACGGTGGTGCTGACCCTGGGCGATCCACCCGTACGCTTTGCCACGTTGGAAGCGGCGGATGTTTCCCTGGGGCGCGGTTCGCTGGCTTATGTGCGGGTCCGCGCACTCGCGCCCGGCGCGGTGGGGAACGTTTCAGCCGGGTCGATTGCTGCTTTTGAAGGGCCGCTTGGGCTGTCGCTGGGCGTCACCAACCTGTTCGCCATGCAAGGCGGCGCAGATTTGACGACTGCGGCTCCCACAGACGCCGACCGGCTGGCCCTGCATCAGCGTCTGCTGGCTGCAGTGGTCGATCAGGCCAAAGCGCGCCTTGCCGAACAGTTTGCGCCGGGGGATGTGGTTTTCCCTGCATCGTTTGGCTTTACCAGGCTGGTGACCGAGACCTACAGCCCCGGGCCGGGCGAAGCGGGTGGCAAGCTCAAACTGACCCTGCGCGCCGAATTCCAGGTGTATTACGCTGCTGCTGCCGATCTGGCACAATTGGCCGGGAGTGTGCTCGATACTTCCCTGACTGCCGAAGATGCGCCTGACCAAGCCAGCCTGAAGATCGTGGCAATTTCTCCGCTCTTTGGCGGTGCTGACGGGTTAACTCGTTGGCGCATCCGCGCTACGCGCATAGTGCGTGCCCACATCGATTCCGCACAGGTTATTTCTATCGCGCGCGGCCAAACAGCCCAGCGCGCAGGTAGTCTGCTGCGCGAAAGCCTCGGACTTGATTCTGACCCAACCATCAGCATCCAACCATTCTTCTGGCCCTGGCTCCCAACCTTGCCATTTCGCATTAAAGTGATGGAATAATTATGAGAACACTCGCAGTCGATCATGGACAAAAACGCATCGGCCTGGCCCTGAGCGATGAAACTGGCACATTGGCACGTCCGTTGGTGGTCATCAAGCATGTTTCGCGCCTGCTCGACACTGCGACGGTGGCGGAACGTGCCGTTGCCCATGAAGCCGCCCAAATTATTGTCGGGGTTTCTTATAACGAAGAAGGCGAGCTGAATGCGGCAGGACTTTCGGCGGCGCGTTTTGCGGATGCGCTGCGTTTGCAGACCGATTTGCCCGTTCTTTTATGGGATGAAAGCATGACCACACAGGACGCCCAGTTTGCCCGCCTGACGATGGGGGTGAGCCGCAAAAAACGCAGTGGCCACCTGGACGATGTCGCCGCGGCTGTCTTATTGCAAAACTATCTCAATTCTTTGGCTAACCGCTAATATCTAAAGTCTAATGTCTATAAACCGTCGCCGTCGTTCCTATTACATTCCCCTGGGTTGTCTCATCCCGTTGGGCATTTTTCTGATGGCGCTGGCGATGTTTATCGCCATTCCGCTGATTGCGATGCGCACATACGGCCCGCCAGCTGCGAGCCTGAATCTCTGGCAGCGTTTTCAATATTCGCTTTCGCTGTTGTGGTACGACGGACAGGTGACGCATGCGCTTAATGCAAATGCTGGGGAGCAGACCTTTACCGTTTCAGATGGTGAGCAGGCCGCTGATGTGGCTTCCCGCCTCGAGCAGGAGGGGCTGGTGCGTAGTGGCGCAGCCTTTCGCACCTATTTGATATACATGGGGCTGGATACCAGCCTGCAAGCCGGGGAATATACCCTCAGCCCGGCACTTTCGCCAGTGCAAATTGCTGAGCATTTGCAGGACGCCACGCCAGCCGATGTCAAGTTCGTCGTTCTGCCTGGCTGGCGGCTGGAGGAAATTGCCGCTGCGCTGCCCACTTCCGGGTTGGCGATTGCTCCCGATGATTTTTTGGCCGCTGCCCGCGCCACGCGTCCACCCGTTGATTCCCCGCCAGCCGCGGCTACTGCCGAGGGCTTTCTGTTTCCTGACACCTATATTTTGCCGCGTACCACACAAGCCCAGGCCCTTGTCGATTTGCTGATGCGCCGCTTTGACCAGATGCTTACACCGGATATGCGCGAAGGCTTTACGCGACACAACCTGAGCATTTACGAAGCCGTCACGCTGGCTTCGATCTTGCAGCGGGAAGTGGTTGAGGCAGATGAACAGCCGATCATTGCTTCGGTCTTTTACAACCGGCTTGCCGCGAACATGCAATTGCAAACTGACCCGACCATTCAGTATGCCCTCGGTTTTGATGCTGCCAGCAATACCTGGTGGAAGGCGCCGCTCTCGTCGGATGACCTGACGATTGATTCGCCTTACAATACCTACAGCAATCGCGGGCTGCCGCCCGGGCCGATTGCCAGCCCCAGTTTGATTGCGCTACGGGCGGTCGCCTTTCCGGCAGATACGCCTTATCTGTACTTTCGCGCGCGCTGTGACGGTTCACGCCGTCATGCTTTTGCAGAGACATATGATGAGCATTTGCGTAATGCGTGTCCGTGAGCAAATCTTTGTGGAGGAATGATGCCAGCAGAAAAACTGCTCAATGCCATCCAGTTGATTAAATCGGGGAAGCAGCAGGTTGCCTTGCCTATGCTGCGCGAAGTGATTCTGGCAGACCCGAAAAGCGAAGATGCTGAAGATGCCTGGCTGTGGATTTATTCCATTGTTGATTCAGTCGACGAGAAAGAGCATTGCCTGTTGCAGGCGCTTGAAATTAATCCCGGCAACCAGCAGACCCGCAGGGCGCTCGGCAAGCTGACAGGTACATCCTTCGCAGACGAGGGTGCGCTTGAACCGCGCCCTGATCGACGCGCCTGGTTTTGGGCATGGGTGGTCGGATTGTTGCTGGTTGCCGTTGCAGTTGTGCCTGTAATGTTTTGGCTCCAGGCAAGGAATGTGATTTCCCTGCCAGATTCGATCGTCTTGATCCCGGCATCACCCACCCTAACGGCGACTCCGTCGCATACCCCGCTGCCACCCACTTTCACGTCAACCATCACGGTCACGCCATCCATTACATTCACCTCCACCGCTACCCCTCGCCCATCGGCAACATTCATCGCCGGGGAGCAGGCCACCGCTGCCTTGCCAACATGGGCACCTTTTACGCCCGGTCATCCAACTGCGACAGCGCCCGTCAGCAGCATCACAGATCCCAACTTCCAAAAGGGTGTGGATGCGTTTGACAACAAAAAATTTGCGACGGTCGTTGATTTGATGAGCGCCGTCATTAAAGCTCACCCTGCGGTGGCGCTGCCATACCGTTACCGGGGCGTTGCCTACGCTTATCTTGATCGCTGTGCCGACGGGTTGCCCGACCTTGAAACAGCGTTGACCATTGATCCGGGGGATGGGATGGCCTGGGTGGGAAGGGGTATTTTGAACCTGTGTCTTGGCAACCAGCAGCAGGCCAATTACGATCTGCAAAAAGCGCTTTCGCTCAATGGAAGTCTGGCGGCTGCACATGAGAACCTGGGGCTGCTTTACTATAAGGCGGCGACCTACGGAAAATCTTTAGATGAGTACAATCTGGCAACTGCGATTGACCCGGATGTTTCAACTGCCTGGGCCGGGAAGAGCCAAGCGCAGGACAAATTGAAACAATTTGATGCGTGCATTCAAAGCGCCAAAAAGGCGCTTACGATTAATCAGGAAGAATGGTCTGCCTATGCTGACCGTGCCGATTGTGAAATAGCGCTGCAAAAATATGGCGAGGCCGTTCAAGATTACACCCTTTATATCAACCGTGCCCCAACGGGCAAGGATAGTTTGACCTACACCGGCACAGCCTATTACAACCGCGCCGAAGCCTATTATGCGTTGAGCAACTTCAGCCGCGCCGTTTCGGACTATAAGCAGGTGGAATCCCTCTTTCCGAAAAGTGCGCATCTGTATTGTCAGTTGGCTTATTCGTATTTTGAAGTCAAGCAATACCAGAACGCCCTCGATGCTGCCCAAAAGTCCAATGAAGCCAGCCCCGATTGCGACGGACAAAAGTTGATTATTGTGGAGGCGCGCTCCGCTTTTGGATTGGGCAAATATGATGACGCGGCAAAATATATTGACAAGATCTTTTTCTGCCTGCGCCTGTTCCGCTGGCGTATTATTATCGCGGCGTGATCCTGCAACAGGTTGGCCGAAAAGCCGATGCGCTCGCCAGCCTTGAAAAGTTCCTGGCCACCGACTATATCGGCCCCGAAGTCGCGGATGCGCGCATTCGGCAGGCGCAGTTGAAACCATGAGCGTGTCAATGCGCTGGTTTTGGTTTACCCTTTCGCTGTTTTTGTCAGGGATGACGGCATCCTGCAGCGGGTCGCTGCCTTTTGCTACAGCTACGCCGGCCCCCCCTTTAACGGCAACACCCACCGCCACCCCGCTGCCGGAGTACGCCGCCATCCCCAAGATTTATTTTGGCGCGTTTGGGGCGGCGGGCGACATGCAGAAAATGCTTGGGCACAAGTTCACTGCGCAGTTGTACTACCATGCCTGGCAGATGCCTTTTGGTGCGCAAACTTTTACGGTCAACGCCAGCAATGGCTGGATTACCATGCCAACCTGGGAATATACCCCGGCCTTTAACGCCGGTGACGCGAATCTTTTACATCCGCTTCAGGCGATTCTGGATGGTAAATATGACGACTACATTCGCGGATTTGCGCGTGACGCCGCTGCGTTTAAGCGTCCGTTGCTGCTGCGTTGGGGCCACGAAATGAATGGTGATTGGTATGCCTGGAGCGGAAAGCGCAACGGGGGCGCAACGACCGATGCTTTTGGTGATCCGCAAAAAGCCGATGGCCCGGAGCGTTTTGTAGCGACCTTTCAATACATACACAAACTTTTTGAAGAAGAAAAGGCGACGAATGTGCTGTGGGTCTGGTGCCCCAACGTCGCCATGACCGGGCCGTTGGGTGAGCCTTGGAATGCCATTGCAAATTATTACCCCGGCGATGCTTACGTGGACTGGCTTTGTGTGGATGGCTATAATTGGGGCACCAGCCAAAGCTGGAGCAGTTGGCAAACCTTTGACCAGGTCTATCAGCAGAGCTATGCTCAATTGCAGGCTATCAATGCCAGCAAGCCGATGATGATTGGCGAATTTGCTTCATCAGAAAAAGGCGGAGACAAAGCCGCCTGGGTTACCGATGCGCTCAAACGCATCCCCGCCGGGTACCCACAGATCCGCATGATTTTCTGGTTTAATCTCAACAAAGAAACCGACTGGCGCATCAATTCCAGTGATGCCAGTTTGAAAGCTTTTCAGCAGGGGCTTGCCGACCTGGTCTGGGATGCCGCGCCCTGGCCTGGTCTGGTGCCGTAGAAACATTAGGCCTCTTGCATAAGTCTTTTTGCCACAGAGAAAAGCAGAGTTTAAAAGCTTTTCTCTGTGGCCCAGTTCGCTAGGACGGGCAAAAGACTCTGTGGCAAGGCTCTTTTCCAAATTTATGTCAGATCGATATATGTTTTAGGTTAATCGTGGTCATCCGGTTTTGAACTGATTTATGCAAAAGGAGATTTTCAATGACAACCGTTACCCATTCCTACCCTGTTTTTATCAAGGCTGCACCTGAAGCCGTTTTTGCCTATGTCTCTGATCTTTCACGCCATCCTGAGTGGAGCGGTGCCCACCTCAATATTCAGGAGCTTGCGCCGGGGCCGGTGGCGGTTGGGAAAGAATATCTTTCGAAAGGAGATATTCCCGGTCAGAAGGATCGTCCCAACCAACTGCGCGTGACAGAATATCAGCCGCCCTCCCGCTTTTCCTTCGTTGCCAAAGACCCCGATTTTGGCGATGTGCCCCATACCTTTACGTTTACCCCGCAGGCAAGTGGTACGCTTGTCGAGCGGATTGTCGTGCTGAATCTTCCGCCGCTGACTGCATTGATATTCCGTCTTTTCATTCGTCCATTGGTCGGCAAACCCGCCATGGACAAGGCGCTGGCTGCGCTCAAAGCTAAACTTGAAGCAAACGCAGCATAAAGGGATGTCTTGTGGCTGCAAAAGAACTTAGCGATGCAATTCAATTAATTAAATCTGGTAACAGGCAAGCTGCCCTGCCGATTTTGAAAGAAATTCTTCAGGCGAATCCTAAAGACGAGCAGGCCTGGCTCTGGCTTTATGCCTGTGTCGATAAGGTTGAAGAAAAACGAGTTTGTCTTCAAAAGGCGCTGGAGGTTAATCCAGACAACCAGTCGACCCGTGCTGCACTCCAAAAACTGACCGAGCCAGTTGCTTCGGTTGTCGAGCAGATTTCTGCTGAACAGGCAACCCCTACTGCGCCTGCGCCTGAGAACAAACCCGCCAAACGCAAAAGGAAATGGCGTCCTGTGGTGGTTGCGGTAGAGTTGATTTGCCTTATGTTTTTATGCCTGGTGCTGGCTGCTTTGTTTTTCCCAGCAGCGGCGATCCGGTTGTCGCAGATGGTGCGTCCGCCTGCACCAGCCACGGCCGACCCTTCGCTTGGGTACACCATTGCACCGTTTACCCCCGGAGACCCTACAGCAACTCCTGTCGGCAGCGATATTACAGATCCCAACTTTACAGTAGGTCTTGCTGCATATCATGCTGAACAATTTCAATCGGCGATTGAACTGATGAGCAAGGTGATTGCTGCCAACGCCAAACTGGCGCCTCCCTATCGTTATCGTGCCGCAGCGTATCTTGCTCTTGGTCAGTGTCAAGCTGGCTTCCCAGATGTGGAAAAAGCCTTGCAGATTAATCCCAACTACGCATCTGCCTGGGCGGTCCGTGGCGCTTTAAAAGGGTGCATTGGTGATAGCGAAGGTGCAATCCCCGATCTTCAAAAAGCGCTTTCTCTGGATGGAAGTCTGGCGGTTGCACATCACAACATGGGAGCTGCATACTATCAATTGGGTGATTTCCAAAAATCCCTTACTGAATACACCCTGGCTGTTGGCATTGACCCAGGTCGTTCAGGTGCATGGTTAGGACAGGGTCTGGCATCATACAAACTGGGCTGGTATCAGAATTGTATCGAGAGTTCTACCAAGACGTTGGAGGTAAATCCGCAGGAGTGGGCGGCTTACGCCAGCCGTGCGGGTTGTGAATTGCTTTTGCATAAAACAGATGAGGCCGCAAAAGATTACGCGACCTTTGAGAAAAACCAGCCAGATGGTCAGTATGGCATTGGCGCTGAACATGCCGAGCGTGGGGATGTTTATTTCACCGCACGCGATTATGTCAACGCAATTACAGATTACAAAATAGCAGTTTCTATTATGCCGGGCGATGCCCACAGCTATTGCCAGCTTGCCTATGCTTATTTTGAAACCAAACAATATCAAAACGTGCTGGATGCGGGGAACACATCGATTGCAATCAACCCTGCATGCGGAGGCAGAAAACTTCTCGTCGTGATGGCCCGCTCGTCTTATGCGCTGGGTGATTACGATCAAGCACTTACCTATATGAACGATGCCTTTGCAAAATACGAAAATCCACCGCTTGATTACTACTATCGCGGCATCATCTTTCAAGCCGCCGGAAAGAATGCCGAAGCCATTCAGGATTTGAAACAGTTTCTTGCCAGTAACCCAGCCAGCAATGAAGGGGCAGATGCCCAGGAAAGACTCTCAAAGCTTGCGCCATAAAGGAAACGCACATGGAAATTGAAATCCGCAAGGCGCAAGACTCGGATGTTCCTGCGCTGACCGATTTACTGCGCTCGTTGGGATTCTTTGCCCGAATCAGCGCCGAACCCGTCGAATCCACTCGCGAGCGTGTGCTCGCTCATCTGGCCCTTGCCGCTGCGGATGACAGTCACACCATCCTGGTCGCCGAGACGTCAGAAGGCGAGGTCGCCGGCTACTGCGCCGTCCACTGGCTGCCCTATCTGATTCTGTCTGGCCTCGAAGGCTACGTCTCCGAACTGTTCGTTCGCGAGCATTTTCGCGGACAGGGCATTGGCAGCCAGCTTTTGGGCTCGATCAAAGCCGAAGCGCAAAAACGTGGCTGCTCGCGTCTGATGTTGCTCAACCTGCGCAAACGCGAATCCTACCAGCGCCGCTTCTACCAAAAACAAGGTTGGGAGGAGCGGCCCGAAATGGCAAATTTCGTCCTGCCGCTCGATCCTGTGAAATAATCTTACGAACCTGTATAGGCAATATCCCCCAAATTTTTGGAAAAACGTCGCAATCCAAGCGATAATAGAATAGCTTAATCGTAGCGAAACGATCACATCTTTCTAGGAGAGTCACCATCATGGAAAAGAATCCCAACAGCCCTTTTGCTGAAGCTGCTTATAACACCAATCCATATCCCACCTATGCTGCCATGCGCAAGGAAACGTCTGTCTATAAAACTATTTTGCCCAGTGGGGTGGAAGTCTATGTTGCAACCCATTATCAGGATGTTCAAGCGGGCCTGAAAGATGCCCGACTGGTGAAAAATATCCATAATGCCCGCTCTGAAAGTTTGCCGGGTCAACCTGGTCCTGCGATAGTAAATGCCGGTAACATGCTGAAGGCTGACCCCCCTGAACACACACGTCTGCGCAGCCTGACCAACGAGGCGTTCAAGCCAAAGTATATTAATCAAATGCGTGGGCATATTGAAGAGATTGCCAATCAACTGCTCGACAAGGTCCAGGCTGCTGGGAATATGGATGTGATTGCAGATTTTGCCTTCCCCCTGCCGATCACCATCATTAGCGAAATGATGGGCGTGCCCAATCACGATTATCAAAAATTTGGCAAGTGGTCGTCCGATTTGATTACTTCGGGTATTTTGAGCAGCGAAAATCCGATGTCGGGCAAGGAATTCATGGAGCTTGGTGGTTATGTGCGCGGGTTGGTGGATGAACATCGCAAACAGCCCAGGGAAGATATCATCAGCCAGTTGATTAATGCCGAAGAAGCTGGCGACCAATTAAACGATATGGAAGTGATGACGACGATCATCCTTTTGCTGATCGCGGGTCATGAAACAACGGTTAACTTGATCGGCAATGGCATGGCAGCGTTGTTGCAGCAGCCTGCGCAGCTTGAAAAACTCAAACAGGAACCGAAGCTGATCAAACCCGCAGTGGAAGAAATGCTGCGCTATGTCAACCCGGTGCAATTCGTCAACCGCTACGCCAGCGAAGACATCGAAATGGGTGGGGAGAAAATTCCGCGCGGTGCTCACATCCTGCTGGCGCTGGCCGCTGCCGACCATGATCCGGACTTTGCGTCTGACCCTGAAAAGCTGAACATCACCCGAGACGAAGCCCGACATCTGGCCTTTGGTCAGGGCATCCACTATTGCGTGGGTGCGCCGTTGGCGCGCCTGGAAGGTGAGATCGCCTTTACCGCCATCCTGAAGCGCATGCCTGATATTCGTCTGGCGGTTGCTCCAGATCAATTAAAAGTGGCGTCCGGCGTTGGAACTGCGTGGACTGCAATCCCTGCCGGTTACGTTTTAAACAGCCCTGATGCAGGAAGGAGTATGTTGATATGAAAATATACGGCGTGACAATTGGTCAGCTCATCATGGCGTTTATCTGGTGCATTTTCATGGGTGTCACTGCCATTTCGATTGGCTTTGGCGCAATGTACCCCCCTATGAATGGGATTGCCAAGCCGTTCGTCTGCCCGAATGGAGAGTTGACTTTCAAACAAACTGTATCGCATCCCACACCGGGTAGAACCGATACCACCGCCGAATGGTTTTGCAGAGCCCCAGGGGCAGACTTCCCAGCGTCCGTCGATCCGCTCAAAATGGCGGTGTATGCCGGGCCTATCTATGGACTTTTGCTCTTCGTATTCGGGTTCTTTTTCTGGTATTTGGCAATGCGATGGGGGCCAGAGACATTGATTGGCAACGTTGTCCGCAAGACATTGGCCGGGCTTGGGATTCTGGCAGTGGCTTTCTTGATCATCTTTCCCCTGTGGCCCGTAATCAGTGATTTTCTCCCCGGCGCCAGCCCCACCCCAACACCGACCCGTTTGCCAACAGACATCCCTGCCTTTGGCGAGACTCCGCTTGCGCCGTTGCCGCCCGCAGCCAGACATCCAACGATTGCAAGCATTGCGCAGTCGAAGGCTGCTTATTTGGGCGGTACTTCGCTGGAGGAATTGGCTCAGGAGCAATATCTGCCCGCTGATTTTGCAAAACCTGGAACGCTTTTGTACAACGTTCCTCTGGGTGCTTTCGGTGATCGCAAAGTACTATGGGAATATGGCTGGTGTGCCACGACCAGCGCCATCCTTGCTGATAATCTCAAGAACATCCAACTGGCATTCGTTCTCGATGGAGAAATGGTTCCGCTCGATGCTTTTGCCGTAGATGATAGTCCGGCGAAAAACGGAGAACAATGCCGCACTTTCTATGTGGCACTGGGACCGTGGCCGGATGGCAACCATCATTTGACAACCACAGCCACCTTTACGAGCGCAATCAATGACGGCAATTTAGATTATGCCCCCGGAGATTATGTGCTGGATTATGCGGTAACTGTCCAGAATTAGGGTACGGGTAAACGTAAAAAATCAATTTCTAAGGTGGTGGATCATGTCAAACATACTTTTTCATTTGAATTGCCCAAATTGTGGCAAAGGAATCAGCGACACGGATACTTTGTGTCCACACTGTGGGCTTAACCTGGATGCGCCCCTTGAAAAGCCAGAGCTTCAAAAGCTGGGACAACCTTACCTTGAAAAAGCCAAAAAAACCCTGGAAACCGGCCAAAACCTGAGGGGGGCCTTGTCCGACTGCGATACGGCAATCGAATATATGCCCGAATTTGCGGAGGCGCACAACCTGCGCGGCTTGCTGCTGGATATGATGGACAAACCCGATCAGGCCATCCTTGCTTATCGCCAGGCGGTTTGGCTTGACCCTGCATTTACGGACGCAAAAGAAAATCTCGCCAATATTGAAGCCGAATACTCGAATATGGCCGAGTCTTCCAGCCAACGACAGAATCGCTTGGGAAGAAGATTGGTCATCGGTTTCATTGCAGGCATCTCCCTTTTTGCCTTGATCGGGTTGACAATCCTTTTATACGTCTTTGCGCGGCCACTTCTGACCCCAAAACACGAAGTGATCTTTGAGCCAGATCGTTCGAGAGTATCCACGGTCACCCCAGACGATTTAAACAAAACAGTTGAGATCCTGAAGAAGCGCTGGGAAATTCTTGGTTATGGAGGAAATTGGGTTTCATTTACAATCTCTGATCAGGGTCAGATTATCGCCCAAATCCCAAACGATGTAAGCGCTGAAGTTATTAATCGCACGAAAGTGTTGGGTTTGGTCGAGTTTGTGGATGTTGGGAAAACGGAACTTCTGGTTGGAGCAAGCCTGAAGACAGATGTTTCTGCCGATCTGTTTCCACAGGTCACGCAGGGGAATTGGCATACCATTATGACCAATAGCGAAGTTAGTACTGCGATCCCGAGCAGTAATACGGGTGGAGACTATGTCGTTGATTTTGTCTTGACCAATCATGGAACACAAATTTTCGCGGATTATACGACCCGACATGTGGGTGATTATTTGTGTATTACCCTCGATAAAGTCGTGATGTCCTGTCCAAGGATTAGCGGGGCCATCACGAATGGAGAGGGCAACATCACCGGGAATTTCACAAAAGAATCTGCGCAAGATTTGGCTACGTTGTTGCAGACATCGCCATTGCCCATCCCACTTAAATAAATAGCGGCTTGCTTCGTCATTTATCGCCAACAAAAACGTTAATCCTTGTAGTATGTGATTTTCTTTGCCAATCAAAAATCAATCTCAAGGATAAAATGATGAAACCTCCAACCAATTATCTGAAAGCGTTTTTGAATTTGCTGAAAGCCACCGCTGCTGAATGGAGCCGGGACGAAGCTCCCAGGCTGGGCGCAGCCCTGGCGTATTATGCAACATTTTCACTCGCCCCACTTTTGATTATCGCGGTGGGCATCAGCGGTTTTGTTTTTGGACGGGAAGCAGCAACCGGCCAAATTGTCGGGCAGATTTGCGGGTTGGTGGGTATAGATACGGCAACCACGATCCAGGCAATGATCGAAAAATCCAATCAGCCTGCAACCAACCTTGTCGTCAGTATTATCGGTGTTGTGGCGCTTCTCTTTGGCGCTTCAGGTGTGTTTGGCGAACTTCAACAAAGCCTCAACAGAATTTGGGATATTCAGCCAAAGCCAGATCGAGGCATATGGGCGGCCATTAAAGATAAGTTCTTTTCTTTTAGCATGGTTCTGGGAACTGGTTTTCTCCTGCTCGTTTCATTGGTCATCAGCGCTGCCCTGGCAGGTCTTAGCAATTTGATTATGCAATTTATGCCAGGCATGGAAGTTATTTCACAATTTGTCAATTTCATTATTTCACTGGTTGTGGTTACGGCTTTGTTTGCCTTGATTTTCAAATATGTGCCAGATGCCAAAATTTCCTGGGTGGACGTCTGGGTGGGGGCTTCGGTAACTGCTTTCTTATTCACGATTGGAAAAGCATTGATCGGTTTTTATATTGGATATAGCTCGTTATCTTCGACTTATGGGGCGGCGGCTTCACTGGCAGTGATTTTGCTGTGGGTCTATTATTCGGCTCAAATTCTGTTTTTCGGCGCGGAATTTACACAGGTATACGCCAATACGTACGGCTCGCGCATCCGTTCTGAAAGCACGGGTCGCACCACACAACCATCGGTTGGCCCGGAGACAGTCACTGATAAGTCGAAAGGTCCAACCGAAAATAAGGAAAAATAATAATGCTGTGCATAAAAAAATCCCGCAGAGAATTCTCTGCGAGATTTTTGCTATCTAACAGAATGTGATTACGGGGTGGGCGTAGCTGTTGAAACCATGGTCGGAGTAGAAGTTAT
Organism: uncultured Chloroflexia bacterium; assembly: GCA_963757465.1. GTDB lineage: Bacteria > Chloroflexota > Anaerolineae > Anaerolineales > Villigracilaceae > UBA5195. The sequence goes on from CAVWRY010000002.1 coordinate 69,746, forward strand.
TATAACTTCCAAGACTGACGTAGACGTTGCACTTGCCCCGGCACCTTTGGTTGGTGTTTTGGTAACAACAGATCCTGCTGGGGTAACCGTGCCAGTCGTGGTTGGCGTGACAGTGGATGTTTCAGTCGGCACGGCTGTTGCTGAACAATCGACTGCGGCAAGGTGACGATCTGAACAATTCCCGTTGCTGCATACGTTGAGGTCAAAAGACACACTGCCCGATTGCTTTGGACCCTGGCAGAGCACAAGCTGTTGATCCCCGACCATTTCCACGTTATTGCACGTTACGCTGGAAGAAGATGCCACCTTGAAAGTCGCGCTCTGTGGCATCGCCACCATCACATGCGGTACCTGCTGGATACAGAACCAGCATATCAACTGCACAGGAACAGTCCCTGCAACGCCGGTGGGCGTAGGGGTGGCTGTTTCACCGGTGGCGGCCATGGCGGTGGGCGTTTCTGTTTCCATCATTTCCACTGTAGGTGTCATATCGATGGTTGTGGGCACCTCAGTATCCGTTGAAACCTCGGTTGGCACGGTCACTGTGGGGGTGCTTGTCGGTGGCGTTCCGCAGGCGGATAATACCCCAAGCAATACGGCGACGAACAAAAGTAACAGGCGATTCTTTTTCATTTCTTTCTCCTTTTTAAATATGAAATTCTTGAATTCATAGGTACTAACGGAGAGAATTACCTGGTTGTTACTATTTCGCAGCGTCTTAACTCAAGACTACCCAAAAGAGTGAGATCAAACCATCTCGTTCTTTCTCATCCCCATGCGGTAAAATAGAGCCATCCCCTTTCGCTTCCTACAGGAGTCCTGTGATGCCCGAACCGTTCTATCTTGGCCGTTTGTTTGACTTGAAGAATGGCAAAACCTTGCCCCAGCCGTTGCAATATGATCCAGCTGACCTGACCACGCACGCCGTCGTTACCGGCATGACCGGTTCGGGCAAGACAGGTCTGTGCATTGGCTTGATGGAAGAAGCTGCGTTGCATGGTATTCCTGCCATCCTGATTGACCCCAAGGGCGACCTGACCAACCTGTTACTGCACTTCCCCAACCTGCTCCCGGCGGATTTTCAGCCCTGGCTGGATGCCGATACCCTGCGCCGTCAGGGGAAGCCAATCGAAGAGGCCGCTGCTGAGACTGCCAACCAATGGCGCCAGGGCCTGGCTGATTGGGACATCACCCCTGAGCGCATCGCCGCGCTATCGGCTGCGGCCCAGTTTGGGGTCTACACCCCTGGCTCAGACGCCGGGATGCAGATCAGCGTGCTCTCATCGCTCGAAGCACCGCAAATCCCTTGGGAAGGCAATAAGGAAATCCTGCGTGAGAAAATCTCCAGCGCTGCCACTGCGTTGCTCGGGCTGGTTGGCTACAACGACATTGACCCGCTACGCTCGCGGGAACATATTCTGCTTTCGAACATCTTTGAATACGCCTGGAGCCGATCCAAACAACTTGACCTGACCGAACTGATTATGCAGGTGCAGTCGCCGCCCTTTGAGAAGCTCGGCGCATTCGCGGTGGATAATTTCTTCCCCGCCAAAGACCGCGTCGACCTGGCGCTGACACTCAACAACATTTTGGCTTCGCCCGCCTTTGAAGCCTGGCGCGAAGGCGCGCCAATGGACATTCCCAGCCTGCTCTATACCGCCGACGGACGCCCGCGCCACACAGTTTTTTATGTGGCACATCTGAGCGACGGCGAGCGCATGTTCTTTGTCACGCTTTTGCTGGCCGCCTTCGAAGCCTGGATGCGTACGCAGTCTGGCTCGACCTCGCTGCGCGCGCTGCTCTACTTTGACGAACTTTATGGCTATCTGCCGCCAACTGCCATGCCGCCCAGCAAAACGCCGCTGCTGCGCATGCTCAAGCAGGCACGCGCTTTTGGCGTGGGCCTGATCCTTGCCACGCAAAACCCGGTGGATGTTGATTACAAGGCACTTTCAAATGCCGGTTCGTGGTTTATTGGCAAGTTGCAAACCGAACGCGACAAAAACCGTCTGCTCGATGGTCTGCAATCGGCTTCGGCTGATCTGGACCGTAATGCCTACAGCGAGATCATCTCGGGACTGGGACGGCGCGTCTTTTTGCTGCACAACATCCACGCCAACGGGCCAGTGCTCTTCCAAACGCGTTGGACGATGAACTTCCTCGCCGGGCCGCTCACCCGTCCGCAGCTTGCGCCGTTGAACCGACTTGCAAACATAATTCAGCCGTTGAAACCGGTACAAGCGCCAGAAGCAGCCATCTCTTTCAGCCTGGACTCTACGCAACCCGTCGTAACCGCCCCAGCTGAATCTGATCTCTCCCAGTTCCAGCCGGTCGGCGTCGTGCCGACCGTGCGCAATGCTGTTGGCACGACGCCAACAGCGCAGCCGATTCCCGCTATCCCGGCGGAATCTGACCCTGCGCCTGTCCCCGTTCCCTTTCCACCCTCACCAGTCAGCCGTCCACCGTCGCATGACCTCCCCGGAAGCGAAACCCGCCCCGTCATCCCCGCCGGAATCTCTGAATATTATTTGCCCTTGAACCTCAGCGTCACCGAAGCCTTTCGAGTTGCCAAAGAGCCCATGCCCACCGACGCCGCTGTTGCCGCCGTGCTCTACCGGGCGAGCCTGCTGGGTGTTGCCAAAGTACGCTTCCTCGACCGTCGCTACGGTGTGGACAGTGAAATCGTGCGTGACACCATCATCGACACGCTCGACAAACGTGGCATGGTGCGCTGGGACGACTTCCCCTATAACGGCCCCGCCCTGGTCAACATGGACGCGCAACCCTCGTTGCAGGCGCGCTTCGCCGATCTCGACGCGCCTTTTGCTGATGGCAGACTGCTTGCATCCCTGCAAAAAGATTTCGCAGACTGGGTCTACCGTACCAGCAAAGTCAGCGCCCGCGTCAACGCCGCGCTGAAAGTCTCTGCCGGCCCCGATACGTCCCCTGCTGACTTCCGCACCGCCTGCTCGGATGCCGCTCGTGTGGCCCGCGATGCCGATGTTGCAAAAACTCTCGCGCCCATTGACCGTCAACTGGCCTCCTTGCAAGATAAACTGGCCCGCGAAGAGCGCGAGCTGAAATCAGGATCAGACGGAACTGAATCAACGCAAATGGGAGGAAGGCGGCAACCTGCTAGAGTTGGGCGGCAGTCTGCTGGGTGTGGGCCGCAAAAAAAGTCTGACTTCGCAACTCTCGAAACGCCGCATGACCGAACAGGCCAGAGCGGATGTGGATGAATCGATTGCGACCATTAAGCAATATAAGCAGCAAATTCAGGATCTGGAGCAAAAGCGCGAACAATTTGTCAGCCAGGTTAATGACAAATGGGCTGCGCTCGTCAACCAGGTCGAAGAAATCCAAATCCCGGCCAAGAAAAGCGATGTCTTTGTCGAATATTTTGGTGTAGCCTGGCAGCCCTTCTACCTCATCCGCGCCGCCGGAGAAATTTATGAGCTGCCCGGTTTTGGTGCTGAATGAAAACGACAATTGGATATTGGGTGTTCGAATATCGAATATCGTCTTTCTCTAACCCTAACAGCTAAAATCGAATGGCTTTCTTAGGAACAATCTACATCATCATTGCGTCCATCTTGTGGGGTGTTTTGCACTCCATCCTCGCATCGCATACTGTTAAGGGAGCTTTGCGTCGGGCTGCGGGTGGGCCCGCCTTTGACAGGATGTACCGTTTCTCGTACAATTTCTTTGCGCTGTCCAGTCTCTACCCGATTGCGCTGATGCTTTACACCTTTCCAGACCAGCTCCTTTATAAGATTCCGTCCCCCTGGGTCTATCTAACAGCGATTGTTCAGTCGCTTGCCTTGATTGTTCTGGTCTCAGCTGTTGTCCAGACCGGTTTTTCCGAGTTCATTGGCTGGGAACAACTCTCGCAGATTGGTGAAAGTCAGCCGCCCACCCTCATCACCGATGGCTGGTATGCGTATGTCCGGCATCCGTTGTATAGTGGCATTCTGGTCTTCAGTTGGCTCATCCCTGAAATGACTGTTAATCGACTTGCTGTGCTCGCTGTTTTTACCCTCTATCTCTTTGTCGGCGCATGGTTTGAAGAACGCAAGCTGCTCAAAGATTTCAACCCGGCCTACGCTGAATACAAGGCGCGCCTTCCAATGTTCCTGCCGAAAATCAGTAAAATCATAAATCGTAACGCCCCTGATGGAAAAAAATGACCACACACCGTTTTGTTCGACCCCGCAGAACCCCTAGCGAAGTTGGCGCAATCTGGATGCAGATGGCGCTGGCTTTGTTTGGCGGCATGATGATCTTTATCCTGCTGCTGTCGATCCCCTCCCTTCTTTATAATATTGTCTATTTTGGCCGCATCCTTCCGGGTGTCTCGGTGGCGGGGGTTGACCTTTCAGGCATGTCCGTCACAGATGCTACTGCCAAGCTGGACGCATCACTGACCTACCCTATCAGTGGGCACCTCGCTTTCCGTGATGGGCAAAATGTCTGGATCGAGTCACCGGCTCAGCTTGGCATGGTTTTTGATGCCACCGCCAGTGCCGAGGCTGCCGCAAATGTTGGGCGCACGTTCAACGTTTTTCAGAACATTGCCGATCAGGTCGGCGCCGCGCAAACTGGCGTTGACCTTCCACCCATCAGCATTCTCGACCAGCGGATCGCGCATCAATACTTGCAGGACCTGGCAACCAAAATCAACCGCCCTGTTACCGAAGCCAGTTTGCAGGTCAACGGACTGGATGTAATCGCCCAACCTGGTAAACCGGGCCGCAGCTTGAATGTGGATGCCACCCTGGTCTATCTCAGCCTGCAGATGAAGTTTTTTCGCGATGGGGAGATACCGCTGACGATCACCGAGCAGGCTCCTGAAATTGGGGACGCATCTGCTCAGGCAGATGTCGCCCGCCAGTTGCTTTCTGCCCCTTTGACCCTGTCGCTGCCCGATATGCATACCGGCGACCCTGGACCGTGGCAAATCCAGCCGGTTGAACTGGCGTCGATCCTGAAAGTGGGACGCGCCAAGGTTAATGGCAAAATCCAATATGCGTTGCAACTCGACCGCGATGCGCTCCAGATTCGTCTGGAAGAGATTGCGAAAAACGTCAATCGTGATGCCGAAAACGCCCGTTTCACCTTCAACGACGACACCAAACAGCTTGACTTGATCCAATCGTCCATTGTCGGCCTGAACATGGATGTTCCGGGTTCGATTAGCCAGATTGAAACCGCCATCGCCCAAGGTCAGCAAAATGTCATGCTCAAAGTAACCGCCGAACAGCCCAAGGTCGGCGATCAATCCACCGCCCAGGAACTCCACATCACCGAGAATACCCAGACATACACGTCTTATTTCCGTGGTTCCAGCGCGGCTCGCTTGCAGAACATTAAGGCTGCCGCCAGCAAATTTCACGGGCTGCTCATTGCCCCCGGAGAAGTTTTCTCGATGGGCAAATATGTGGGTGACATCAGCCTGGATAACGGTTTTGCCGAAGCGCTGATTATCTATAATGGGCAAACGATTGTAGGGGTGGGGGGTGGTGTTTGTCAGGTCAGTTCCACGCTGTTCCGCACCGTCTTTTTGGCAGGGCTTCCTGTCAACGAAAGGCACCCTCATGCCTATCGCGTTTATTATTACGAACAAACTGCTGCTGGCATTGATCCCAACTGGGCCGGGTTGGATGCGACGGTCTACTTTCCGCTGGTGGATTTCAAATTTACCAATGACAGCGCTTCCTGGATTTTGATGGAAACCTATTTCAACCCGGTCGATTATTCCCTGACCTGGAAGCTCTACTCTACAAAGGATGGGCGCACTGTCGATTGGCAGACCACTGGCCCAACCAATCCTGTGCCTGCGCTCGCCCCAGTCATTCGGGAAAACCCCGATCTGAAGGAAGGCGAGATCAAGCATGTTGATTACGCCGCCCAGGGAGCGGATGTGACTGTCAACCGCATTGTCACGCGTGATGGGAAAATTCTGTTTGTCGATAAATTTGTCACCCAATATCAGCCCTGGGCGGATGTCTGCGAATATGGTCCTGGCACCAAGAATCTCGAAAAACAACTGCGGAAGTTGACATACTGTCAGTGATGAAAATTTCCCTGCATGGGTATGGTACAATTTCCCATCTATATTGCAACCTTAAGGAGATTAAAGATGATCGCTCAAGATTTGATGGAAGTATTGCGCTGCCCAGTTTGCGTCCGCGAGAAGAAGGGTATTCTTGAAGTTTCTCGGGATTCCTGGCTCGTTTGTAAAGATTGCAATCGCAAGTACCCCATTGTCGATAATATCCCTGTCATGCTCATTGACGAAGGCGACAAGTGGGTCACCACTGCCCTGGAAAGTTTGCCCGTTCCGCCCCCTGCCCGTTAGTTTGATTGTGTTGATTGGAATTCTTTGAAAAACGAGATGTGCTCTTTCAGCAAAGAAACGATTCTTTCTGGCATGAGCAGACAAAAAAACTATGAAAATTAACTTTAAACCAACAACCGGCCAGATCATACTTGGTGTCGTTGCCTTGGTTCTGTTTGTGGCAGCCTTCATTGGTGTCAATTCTCTTGTTTCTGGGTGGTGTTTGAGCCCCATTGAAGGCGATGCCGTTAATGGCTGTGGTCAAAAGGCTGCAGTTGCTACACCAACCCTTACCGCCGGTGAAACCCCCGGGACTCCCATTCCCCAGGCCACAGATGTTGCCAAAGCCCCCGAAGTGGATTTACCCGTCCCCTGGGATGGGGCCAGCCGCGTCAACGTGCTGATACTGGGTCTCGATAGCGAAGTTGCTGTTGATAAAGACGGGAATGTTTTACCCGTCAGCCCAGATCGTCAAGGCCCAGCCCGCTCGGATACGATGATTGTGCTGACGCTTGACCCGCAGACCAAAACAGCCGGGATGATTTCCATTCCGCGTGATATGTTGGTTAACATTCCGAATTATGGCTACAGCCGCATTAATACAGCGTATTATGATGGCGAAGCTGATAAGCTGCCTGGTGGTGGCCCTGCTTTGGCGATGAAAACCGTCGAACAATTTCTGGGTGTCCCCATTCAGTATTATGCACAGGTTGAGTTTTGGGCCTTTTCCAAGTTCATTGACGATATCGGAAAAATCAATGTTTTTGTGCCCAAGAAAATCAGCGTTGATCCAATTGGTCCTGGTGCCGATGACTGGGTATTCTCGGCAGGCTGGCACTTGATGAATGGTTCAAGAGCGCTGGCCTATGTGCGCAACCGCCACACCGCCAACGGCGATGTGGATCGTTCGCAGCGTCAGCAGGATGTTATTTTTGCCATCCGAGACCGCATTCTTAGCCCGGATAATTTCACCTCGCTGGTGGCGAATGCCCAATACCTTTACAATGACTTGCAAAGTGGCATCCATACCAACATGACTTTTGAGCAGATGATGCAGTTGGGCATGTTGGCCAAGGATATTCCAAAAGAACAGATCAAGCGTGGCTTGATTGATAACTCAATGGTGACTGAGGGCAATATTACCCTTGGCGGTCAGGCTGCAGCGGTACTTCGTCCGATTACCGACAAGGTGCGTGTGTTGCGTGATGAGATTTTTGCTACTGGCGGTGCGACCAGCCCGTTAGCAAAAGGCGCAAATGCGCTGGAAGTGGCAAAACAGGAAAATGCGACGGTGATTGTTTTGAACGGTACCTTTACGCAGGGCATTGCCATCCAGACTGGTGATTACCTGAAAACTCAGGGCATCAATATCATCAACAATGGTAATGCTAATCAAAGTACGGGCGTGACCAAAATAATCGATCACAGCGGGCGGCCTGCAACGGTGAAGTATCTTAAAGAATTGTTTGGCGTTACCAGTAGCGCGCAAATTATCTGTGCTTACGATCCCACTATTCCCGGCTATGACCCCAATGCGCCCGCTGATATTGAGATTATTCTTGGCGACGACTGGGTAAATAAAAATCCCATGCCCAAATAAGCAAATCGATTAAACAAAAAACTGGTTCATCGAATTCGATGAACCAGTTTTTTGTTTAAGACCGACTGTTGCTCTGTGTGTAGCTCTCGTAATTTGGCTAAGGTTCTTTGAAATCGAGATGGATGCCGCCAATGGACTGGCTACCGTCCTTGGCGGTGCAGGCGGATGTAATTATGCCAGTCACGCGTGTCTTGCCGTCGCTCAAACTCAAGGCATATTCCACATTGGCCGACAGCACAAAATCAGCGTAGCCGTAGCCAAGCTCGGGTTTCAAGCCACTAAAGAAGTGTCCTTCACCGCCAGCCCAGGTAATCACCAGTTCGACCCCAGCGATGGGTTGATCGTTTGAGTTTTTGAGTGAGACTTGCAGCAGACCGGGTTGGCTTGGTTCGCAAAATTCGGCTTTGTTTGCCAGGTTAAATGGCGGACCCGGTGTGAAGGTGGCGGTAAATGTTGGGCGTGGCGCAAGGCTAATAGCGGATGTCGGCAGCGGGGATGGCGTTGCCGCAGCAGTGCCAGGAGACTCAAGGGTAGGGGTTTCGCTCTCAGCAGGGGAAACGGTCTCAGTAGCGCTGCCGGTTGCCGGTGTGGATGTTTCGGGGCCGAGCGTGTCCTGCGCAGCGACCGATGAAGCTTCAGGGGAGGCCGGGATCGTTGTCGGCTCGGTATCTGCTTTCATCAGGGCATCTGAAAGAACCGACAGGCTGCGCACTACGCTTGGCGCTGCATTATTGGACAGCATTCGCTGCGTTTGGTCGCCAAGCATTTGGAGGGTATTTCCATCCTGCAGCAGCGCCAGACGCGCCTTGGCGCGCCCCAGGTTGCCCGTGGCGGCGTAGGATGCAGCAATCATGTAGCGATATTCATCCTTGAAGTCTGCGCGCAGGTTGGCAGGCAGGCCCGCCTGATATTGCACAGGGAAAAGCTGCCAGGCGATCAAAAGCCCCAGCCCGATGCCCAGAATAAGCCCTGTCAACAAGTACCACTGACCACGTGCCTGGTTCATGGGGTTGCTCCGGCGGTTGGTGCTGGTTGTTGAAGTTGCAGGGCCAATACCAGGTCTTGCAGCAGGGCTACATCTGCCGAACTATAGCCATTTTTCTTTGCAAACGAAAGTGACTGGGTGGCAATATCGGCGGGGGGCTGGGTGCCAAGCGTGCTGATGCGCTCTGCGGCAAGATCAATATTCTGGTCGCTCTGAAACACTTCCGCGATCATCAGCGTATAATCGGTCTGGTAGTCAATGCGCAGGGTGGTGGGGGCCGTATCCCTATATTGGATGGGGTCAACCACCCAGCCATAGTATAGGCTCAGGCCGAGCCCCAGGGCGAGCGAAAGAAAGAAGAGAATCAGGCGGCGGGTCGTCATAGTTGTGGTGGTTTGGGGAATTTTCTCGATGATCGATCTTAACAAAATGTCCGGACAGGGAACCGGCGGCACCCAGAAACGCCTCCTTACCGTTGCTTCCTTTCGGATCTGGCGGGGTTCGCAGGGTTCTGCCGCGCCGGGCCTGCCCGGACGGGCGTAAGGATACTCGAACTGGGGTGTGGTGTCAATAAAGCGGGGCCAATCTGCTCGCTGAAAAACTTTACGCAATCTTTATCTTTTTTTCAAATGGCCTTCACGTTCAAATTTTATACTTGGGTCAGAAAAGGAGATTTACCCATGAACAATATTCTAAAGGTTTCACTGATCGTTCTGGCAGGGCTCGTCATTGCAGGCGGATTGTTCTTTGCCGGGAGCATGTTTGGCAATCTGATGTCGCGGCGGATGGGCGTTTCTGCCCCTGGAGCAAATTCGCAACTCCCCGGGAACGGCCCCGGTAATCCGGGAGGTGTCCAGCCAAACCAAAATGGTAATAGCGGTATCATGCCCGGCCAACGCGGCGGGCTGCGTCAGGGACAGCAAGGTGGCCCCATGCAACGCGGTGGCGGACGCATGGGCGGTCGGAATGGTGGTCCCGGCATGGGTGGCTGGATGAGCCCAGGCGGCATGATGCAGGGACAAAATATCACGCCCCTGACCGCTGACGAAGCCAAAAAAGCAGCGCAGGATTACATTACTTCGCTCAAGATCGACGGACTGGAAGTTGGCGAAGTACTGACCTTTAACACCAATGCTTATGTTGTCGTCAAAGAAACCGCGACTGGCAATGGCGCTTTTGAACTGATGGTTGATCCATTCAACAAAATTGCCCACCCGCTTATGGGTCCCGCCAGCGCCTGGAATCTGAAATATGGCGGTGTGCTCCAGGCGAACAGGCCTTATCGTCCAATGATGATGGGTCAAAACGCTGGAGCAACTGCTACTCCTGCTGCTACCCCTGCCGCTACGGCTGCTCCAGCGGCCACTCCGGCGGATATCTCAGCAGATATGCCCATCAGCGCAGACCAGGCCATCAAAGACGCGCAGACCTATCTGGATGCCCATTATGCTGGCACAACGGCTGCCACAACAGCGTTCAAGTTCTATGGCTATTACACGATCGACTTTTTGAAAGATGGCAAAGTCATTGGGAAACTCAGCGTCAATGGCTATAATGGACAGGTGGTTGGTCGCGCCTGGCGTGGAATAGTGACCAGTAATCCGTAATCAATGCAACGATATTGGATATTCGTTATTCAGAATCTAACGAGTATCCAATATCGAATTATCGAATATCTTCCTATGCCCAAAATTCTCATCGTTGACGACGAACCATCCATTATCACCCTCGTAAGCGCCTACCTGAAACCGGAAGGCTATGAAGTCTTGACTGCCAGCGATGGCCCAACCGGGTTGAAGATGGCGAAGTCTTACAAGCCCGATCTTGTCGTGCTCGACTTGATGCTCCCTGGCATGGATGGGATTGAAATCCTGACGCGCTTGCGTCGCGAGTCGGATGTCTACGTCATCCTGCTCACGGCGCGCACCGAGGAAACCGACAAGATCGTCGGCCTGTCGGTTGGGGCGGATGACTACGTCACGAAACCATTCAGCCCCCGCGAACTGGTAGCGAGAATCAAAGCGGCGCTGCGCCGTCTGCAAACGGGAGCAAGCGCAGGTGAATCTGCACTTCTCTCGTTTAAACGGGTGCAGATCGATGCCAGTGCCCGCACCGTCATCGTGGACGGCCATCTGGCGGATTTAACCGCCATCGAATTTGATCTGCTCAAAGCGCTTGCTGAAAATCGCGGACGCGTGCTGACCCGCGAGCGCCTGATCGAGAAGGTCTGGGGTGGCGAATATTTTGGCGAAATGCGCGTTGTGGATGTACATCTCGGCCACTTGCGCCAAAAACTTGGCACTTCGACAAGCTCAGTGCAAGCCCTTCCTTTGATTGTTACCGTGCGCAGTGTGGGCTACCGCTTCGAGGATGAGCCGCTATGATCGATGAATTACGCAGTCATCTGAGCGTCAAGATCCTGCTTTCATACCTGGCTGTCATTTTACTGGCGGCGTTCATCATGGTCAGCGCTACGCAAATCACCCTGCCTGGCGCATTTAGCCGTCATCTGGGCGACATGAATCCGCAGATGATGAGCGACCGTCCGCTCGGTGGGCCTCCCCAGAACCGTCCTAACTTCATCCCTGATCTTTACAATGGTTTTCGCGCCAGCTTCAATGATGCGCTGACCCTTGCCCTGTTGGCCTCCGGGCTGGCGGCGCTGGGCGTCAGCCTGTTTTTTAGTCGCAGCATTGTTGCGCCTTTGCAAGCCATCATGAAGGCATCCCAGCGTATTGCCGACGGACACTTTGACGAGCGCGTGCGCGTTACAGGCACCGACGAACTTGCCCAGCTTGGCAGGCGCTTCAACCGCATGACGGAGCGTCTCGAGCAGACCGAACTGATGCGTCGTCAACTGCTTGGGGATGTCAGCCACGAGTTGCGCACACCGTTGACGGCGATTGGCGGCTACATGGAAGGCCTGATTGACGGTGTGCTGCCCGCTACGCCCGAAACCTACGAACAGGTGCGTCATGAAGCCCTGCGCCTGAGTCGCCTTGTCGACGATTTGCAGGAACTCAGCCGTGTTGAGTCGCATTCGTTTCAACTGGATTTGCGCCCGATGGCATTGTCGATCCCTTTGGCGACGGCTGCCAGACGGTTGGCCCGGCCCCTTGAAGAAAAACGCATCACCCTTACCCTCAGCCTGCCCGCGGATTTGCCAGCCGTTCTGGCGGACGAGGATCGCCTGACCCAGGTGCTGACGAATTTGCTCGGCAATGCAGTGGCCTACACCCCGGCGGATGGCACTGTGACTGTTTCGGCGGCGCAGCGCGGTAACGAAGTGCGCGTCACCATCACAGATAGTGGCATTGGCATTCCTGCCGAGCATTTGCCCTATATCTTTGACCGTTTCTATCGTGTTGATGCATCTCGCTCGCGCGGCGCAGGTGGCGGCTCCGGCATCGGCCTGACGATTGCCCGCCATCTTGTCGAGGCGCATGGCGGTCGCATCCAGGTCGAAAGCGCCGGGGAAGGCAAAGGCAGTGCTTTTACCTTTACCTTGCAGGTGGCAAAATGACTAAACAAGGTTATCGGGCAAACGCCAGTCAGCCGTAGGGCAGGCGTCAAGCAGTTCGCAGCCACACGTGATAAAGTAAGGCTACTTCTCCTCCTTAACAAAGAGAGCCGGGGTCGGCGTCCCCGGCTCTCTTGATTCCTGTAAACCTGTTGATTTTGATCGTATGGGGCTAAAATCAATCAACCGTGTCTGATTGTCTTACAGGAGAAAACATGAAAACCAATCCTCGTCCTCTATTGTTTGGCCTTAGTCTTGTTGCGCTGATGCTTTTTGCTTGCAACCTCGCCGCCCCCACGCCCACCACTGTTCCAGGGTTGATGGAGACCCTTGTTGCTGCAACACTTCAAGTGATGGCATCTCCCACAGCAGCCACCATCCCCGCCACGGATCTGCCTCCCCTCGCCACTGCTACCTCAGCCCCCTTGCCGCCGCCAACAACGCCGCCAACAAATACGTCTGCGCCGGTTGGCGGTGCTGCTGTGCGCATCAAATTCGCAACCGGTGCCACTTCAGGAGTTCAGGAAGGGCAGCTACAGCCAGGCCAGTCTCAGCGCTTTTTGGTCGGTGCAGCCGCAGGGCAGCCCTTGATGGTTTCCGTCAACTCGTTGAACAACGATGTGACTTTCTCGGTGACAGGTGTCTCTGACGGCCATGTTCTCGTGGCTGCATCTGAGCAGCTTGGTTCCTGGCAAACCATGCTCACCACCACGCAGGACTATCTCATCCAGGTCTATGCCGGGGCGAAGACCGAAAATTTTACCTTGAACATTATCACCCCGGCGCGCATCAAATTTGCCCCTGGGGCTGTCTCTGCAAAATTAAGCGGTGCCACTGTTGGTGGTTTAAACGTTGCCTACGTGATCCGCGCCAATGCCGGGCAAAAGCTTCAACTGACTCTGGCTGCGCCGCAAGGTAACGCAGTTTTGAGCATGTACGGTTATCAGGATGGTCAACCTTACCTGCGCTATGTAGTTGAACAAACGGCCTTCGACATGACTTTGCCTGCCACGCAGGATTACATCATTCAGGTTGTCCCACGTGCCGGGGCAGTGGCTGATTATGATTTAACCGTGGAAATTAAATAATCGGGAAAAGGAAAATTCACGCTGATGACCAAACCCCTTGTTTTGTGTTTTCTTTTGCTCCTGTCAGTCGGCCTCGCTTGTAGCATGTCTCCCCTTGGGCAGGATTTTGTCCCTTCGGGTGGGGTGCTTTATCAGGACAAATTCAGCGATGTTCAATCTGGCTGGGGCACGCTGGCCAACGACGCCGGGGTGGCTGCTTATAACAATGCGGCTTATCGAATTTATATCAAATCCCCCAATGTCAACCTGTGGGCGCATCCCGGCCTTAACTTTGGCGCAACGCGCATCGAAGCCGATGTGGTCACCCAAAACGGCCCACCCGAAAATCGGATGGGCCTGATCTGTCGTATGCAAGACGCTGCTAATTTTTATTATTTTGTCATCAGCAATGACGGCTATTACGGTATTGGCAAAGTCAAAAATGGCAAGTGGTCGTTGTTGGAGACGACTGAAATGCGTCCAAGCAGCGCAATTTTGACAAATCGTCAGATCAATCACTTGCGTGCCGATTGTGTTGAAGGCTTGTTTGCTCTATATGTCAACAACCAGTTGGTGGGCACGGCAGCCGATAAGGATTTTTCCAGCGGAGATGTCGGCATTCTGGCTGGTTCCTTTGAAGCCCCGGGCGTTGATGTCTATTTTGACAATTTCACAGTGTATAAGCCCTGAAAAAGCTTATCCTATCGCTTAAAAGGTTTGGTCTTTACCTTGGGCGCAGGGATGTCATCCGGCGCATAGCGTGGCGGCCCGACGAGCCGGTAAATATAGGCATACACCATCGAAAATAAGCCCGAGACAACCACCAGGATAAACACAAAAAGTACAATGGTAGCAGGAAGTTCATTAAATAGTACCCAAGAAAACTTAAACCCGGGATCGCGCTAAGAAAGCCCAGACTTAAATACTGTGGAAAGCTATTAAGAAGCGACCAATGTTGTGCTCTTCCAAAAGTTGCCAGTTCTGATGCTGACGCCCAGACAATAATGGGCACAAGAATAATTATCAAAAAACCAATCCCCGACCAGACTGGGTGTATTTTGTAGCCTTTTGGTGCTGGTTTCTTGTGATCATATTGGGAATACTTTGCCATTAGAACCTCGCTTTGCATGAGATGGTATTTTTCTTGAGGCAATCTCTGCTCACATTGTACCGCTGCCCGTTATTTTTTGCCATTAAAATAAAAAAGCGTACAGGATTTAAGTTTGTACGCTTTCTTTACCAGATAAAATTTATACTTTATTTCGGTGTCCCACTAAAAACTTCATAGCGGTGGTCAAAGGCATTTACCGCATCGCGGCTCAAAGTCACCAGGTTGCGGATGACGGCAGGCAGGGCATCCGTGTTGCCCATGGTTGCTTCAATCGTGTCAAGCGCATTTTTAATGGCGTCTGCTGTATCAAAAAATGCAGCATCGTACGCATAGATTTTTGCCAGTTCATCTTGATTAATTTTGACAGAGTCAAACAGACCTGCATATCCATAGGTGGCATTGCGCACTTTGTCTGTAAAAGTGCGCAATTGCAGCGCAGCTTTTTCAAGATCGTCAATAAATTCAATACCACCTTGGCTGATCAGTTCGGTCTGTAAGGCTGAAAGACGCTTGTATAATTCTTCGAAGCGAGTGGCGATGCTATCGCGCATTAGCTTGTCTGCGGCGCGGCGGTTTTCCCGCTCAATGTAACCGCTAAAGCCGGGGATGTGCGAAGCCAGCTTCTTCAATGGATCTTGATCTCCGGTAACGCGCTCAAAAAAGTCGCTCATTGTTCCTCCTGCAAATTGGTGGGTAAAATCAGTTTCATTCATTATAGCCTGAGTTTATGGGTATAATCAAGCAGTTTGTTGTCCGCTACATCAGCATCTACGGGGTTGTATTGCAAAAGTTGCAAGTGGCCCGCATACTGTATTGCGGATAAATCTCAACTCTTAAAAAGGAATGCACACATGATTGTTACAACCAAAAAACTGTTTCAGGCTGCTTACGGTAAGTATGCCATTGGCGCTTACAATATTAATAACCTTGAGCAGGCAATGGGCCTGTTCAAGGGTTGTGTTGATAGCAAAGCGCCCTTTATTATTCAGATCAGCAAAGGTGCACGCGCTTACACCCACAAGAAAATGCTCGAAGCCCTGATTACTGCTACCAATGACGTTTTCCCTGAAGCAATTTTTGCCGTTCACCTCGATCACGGCGATGAAGAAACCTGCTACGACTGCATTGACAGCGGTTTCTATAGCTCCGTCATGATTGACGCCAGCCATGAAACCTTCGAGAAAAACATTGAAATCACCCGCCGCGTGGCGGATCGTGCGCATGCCAAGGGGCTGGTTGTTGAATCTGAACTCGGCCAGTTGGGCGGCGTCGAAGAACATGTTGCTGTGGATGAAGCCCACGCCAAACTGACCGACCCGCGTCAGGCCCTCGAATTCGTCGAACGCTCCGGCTGCGATTCTCTCGCGGTGGCAATCGGCACCAGCCATGGCGCTTTCAAATTTAGCGGCACCCAGGCCCTTCGTTTGGATGTGCTCGCTCAAATCCAGGCGGTGCTGCCCGGTTTCCCACTCGTTATGCACGGCTCCAGCTCCGTCCCCGAAGAGGAAGTACAACGCATCAACGCCGCTGGTGGCAAAATGCTTGACACCAAAGGCGTCAATGCCGATGAATTCCTTGGCGCTGCCAAACTTGGTGTCACCAAGGTCAACATCGACACCGATGGTCGCCTGGTCTGGACACGCGTTCACCGCGAATATTTCCGCGACAACCCCGACCAGTTTGACCTGCGCCCGGTTGGCAAAATCTTTATGGCCGAATACGCCAAGTTCATCGTTGCAAAGAATGGCAAGTTGGGCTCCGCTGGTCATCTCGACGAAGTCCGCGAAATCGTTTCAGCGGTGGTTGCCTAAGCAATAAAAAAAAGACCCTGAGACATTTTCTTCTCAAGGTCTTTTTTCTGCTTTCTATTTTCTGTTCACTCATCATCGAATGCCATCCACCGAGCAAGGTATCACATCCAATCGTTATCTGGTGATTCCGCGCACCGCCATTTTTTTGCGCGCTGATGATTCGTATCTTTTGCTCAAAGGCGCGTCCACCAAGCGCCTGTGGGCCAACAAGTACAACGGCCTGGGCGGCCATGTTGAACGCGGAGAAGATGTTCTCTCTGCTGCAAAGCGCGAGCTTTTTGAAGAATCAGGGATCATTGCGGAGTTATGGTTGTGTGGAACGCTGATGATCGATACCGCTCAAACCCCGGGAATTTGTCTGTACCTATTTACGGGTGAGGCCTCCAAAGTTGCGCCGACCCCTTCCCGTGAAGGAGTGCCGGAGTGGATACCATTCCATCAGCTTTCAGCGCTCCCCGTGGTGGAAGATTTGCCCGTTCTTCTCGGGCGAATCCACACCATGCAGCGTGGCTATCCACCCTTTGCGGCGTCATCTTATTACGATGAGAATCAGCAATTGCAGGTAGTCTTCGGCCATTAAATAAAAAAATCCCGATGCCGTAACAGCATCGGGATTTTTCTCTAAAGCATCACTTTGGTTGCTTTTAATCGCATTGTAAATGTACTGCCCTGGCCAACATTGCTTTGAACCGAGAGATTTCCATTATGTTGTTTGATGACTTGATACGTAATCGACAGCCCTAAACCGATGCCGCCGAAGAGGTCTTTGTCGTTTCGATCAATATGATAAAAGCGGTCAAAAATGCGGGAAATGTTGCCTGCTTCAATACCAATTCCTTCATCCACTACATCCACTACAACATCATTGGCTTCTTCACGGATTTTAATGGTGATATGACCGCCGTTGGGGCTGAATTTTACTGCATTGTCGATCAATGCCATCAAAGCACGTTCCAGCGATTTGTGGTCGCCAGAGACATTCGGCAGATCAGGTTCCGCATTGACGTTAATGGTCACCATGTTTGCTGCGGCTTTGTCCTCGTATTTTTTTGCTACATCTTCAACAATCTCAACCATGTTAACCGGCTGAAATTTGGGCAAAATCAAATCCATTTCTTGCATGAAAAGAATATCATTGACCAGCGTTGTAATCTGGTGGATATTGCGCGTCACAGTTTCCAGCGCGTCGGGTATCTTGTCGCCTGAAATTGCGCCTTTTTGCATCAGTTGAAGAAATCCGCCAGCAGCCATTAAGGGTGTGCGCAGTTCGTGAGCCATATTGCTTAAAAATTCGCGGCGGGTTAGTTCTTCTTCGGCCAGTTTTTGGTAGGCATGGGCCAATTCGGATGCACGCATACGCAAGTCTTCAATGGCCATTTCATCATTTCCCCGCAGCCGATTGGAAATTTCACGCACCATTGCGATTGAAACGGTGGTTGAACGCTGCAACACCCGATCAAAATTTTCCTTGTCAATTTCGAGCACGGTCACATGTGTGGTTGCGGTGACATTGGCAGCACGGGGTGCGTTGTGGATCAAGGCCATTTCGCCAAAAAAAGCGCCCGGTCCCAGTGATTTCAAATAGCGTTGTTCCAGATTGTTGATCATCTTTGTGATGTCAACCGTTCCATCCAGCAGAATGTAAAAGGTTGCTTCGATGGCGCCTTCATGACAGAGCACACTGCCCGAAGCAAAATTTTTTACTTCGGCGTGCGAAATCATTTCATCCATTTCGAACTGGGATATTCCCGGAAAAGCAATGGGGATGATTTCTGCTGGTGATGGGATGTTTTTGCGTGGAAGATTGAGCTTATTATGCATAAAAAGACACCTTGCTTGAGCTATATACTTAATCTTATCATGGAAGCAGTCTGTTTTGGGCGTCCGCTCTTTTCGCTTAGCTAAAAAAATGGTAAATAAAAAAAGCCGGGCGAGTAGCGCCCGGCTTTCTGCTTTCTGAAAAATTAGTTAGCGCTGCCGCAACCGCAATTTCCGCCGCAGCCGCAAGAGCTTTCGGATTCTGAATGGCTGTGAGCCTCGCTGGATGAACCACATCCGCAGGAACCACCACCACACCCGCACGAGCCGCCTTTTTGGGAGTTCGGGCTGTCTACAAGGAAGCCAGCGCCACGGACGGGGTCGTTGACAAAGTCAATCTTTGCGCCAACCAGGTAGTTCATGGATTGGTCATCAATGAGAACTTTCACGCCATCAGTTTCGAAGGACATGTCATTTTCATGGATATTATTATCCAGTGCCATGCCGAACTGAACGCCACTACAACCGCCGCCTGCGACATATACACGGAGGCCGTAGCCTTCCAATTTGCGTTCGGCAAGAATTTCACGTACTGCATTTGCGGCGGCAGATGTGATTGTGACGGTTTCATTTATAACCTGAAAGTTGGTTTCGATTTCCTGAAGCATGTGATTCTCCTTATTTGTGATTTTCTGCTTTATGAATAAATTAGCTTCTGGCGCAGAAAATTCAATGGGTATGATTTGAGTTTTTATATCGCAATTTTGATAAATATTATCAGCAATGAACGCGATTGTCAACATAAAAAAATTCCTCGCTGTTGCGGCGAGGAATTTGGGGAGCAAATTTAAAAGTTAATTGGTAGGCAAGCGATTTTTTAGTGTGCGATCAAGAATCTCGTCCTGCTCTTGATTCGGCTTTGCTTTTTTTGATCGCGCAGCTTTTTCAGCTTTTTGGCGATCAAGGGCGGTTTGCCAGGCAATTTCAAAAGCGGTTGGTTCGGGCTCGGATGGTTCTTCTGAAACCGGCATTTCGAATTTCTCACTCTTGCCTTTGTTGCTCTTTCTCGGGCCGCGTTCGCGGTTGTCTGAAGGATTCTCTGAGCGTACTTTGGCTGCAGGCGCTGTCGAGTTTGCAGTTGGGATGCGCTTGGAGCGGGGAGTTTCAATTTCTTCTTTTTCTTCGGGCGGAGCAATGGTTGCTTTCATGCTCAGACGAATTTGTTTTTTCTTGCGGTCAACGTCGATAATCATGACGTCGATTTCATCGCCTTCCTTGACAACTTCTTGGGGAGTCTTGACATAACCATGTGCCATTTCACTGATGTGAACGAGACCTGGACGTTCTGCTCCGATTTCGACAAAGACACCGTATGTTTCGAGGCGAACTACTTTGCCCTTGATGACGGTTTCGGGTTTGAGGTCTTTCCAGTCCAGCCCAAGGGGTTCGATGGTGGTTAATTCAATACGATCTGCCTTTGCACGGCGTACCCACACATCAATGCTTTGGCCTACCTGTAATATTTCATCAATGCGCTTGGCGGGGTCTGCCTGGATTTGTGAAACGTGGAGAATGCCGGGTACGCTTTCCCCAATATCGATCACGGCTCCTGCCAGTGTGGTTTTTACTACTTTTCCTGTTATTTTTGTTTTCGGTTTAAGTTCCGTGCCGCGAACAGCGGTATCTGCTGATGTGCTCATAAAATTTTCTCCTGGAGCGTAATTATAGCGAATATTGATTATACCGCAGAACAGTCAAACGTCAATTAGCTAATTTGAGCAAATCAGAATTTTCATAAGGTTTGGCGAGATAGCAAAGCAAAAACTGCAATAATTGCCAGTTGCGCCATTGGATAGTAGCTGGCCCTGTCAAACAGTTTGGCGGCCAGTCGTCCTTCGTGTTGTTTGTAGAGTTGGAAGCCAGGCACCAGCAGCAGAAAGAATCCGGCAGCGGCGCTGGCGATTAGGTATGCAATGCCCAGGGGGAGGGGCGAAGCCAACGGTAGGAACAGGCTGGTAAGCACGGTCAGCCCGAGGGTAATCAACACCACCAGCCCCGCCCTTTGCGGGCCGAAATGAATCGGGATGGTTTTGGCACCAACGCGCAAATCTTCAACAGTATCGTTCCAATCAGCGGGTACGTTTTGCCCACCAATTTCCCAGAAGAGAATCCAGACGAAGAGTAGCAACAAAAAATAAGGGGATGGGTTGCGGTCTACGACAAAAACGGCGGAGATGGGTCCGCTGGCTTTGACCAATCCGCTGACCAAAGTGCGCCAGTAGGTGACTTTGAGCAGCAGGCAGTAAATTACTTCCAGCAGGGCGGCGGCAATCAGAATGAAGATGATGGCCGGGTTGAGAATGTAAGAGCCAACCAGCGCCAGGGCAAACCAAAAACCAAACCATAGCAAACCACTCCGATAAGGAAGCACATTTTGCGCGAGGGGATAGCGCATGTCTGACGATTCGACAGAATAGCCTGCGTTAATGCCGCCTGCAAATTTTTCCTTGTCTACTGCCATGCCGACAAGGTCATTGAGGGCATAAATGGCGGTGTAGGCTGCAAAGGCGGTGAAGATCGAGAGCAGGATGATTTGCCAGCTTGGAAAATTGCCGAGCCACAGGATGGCGCAAAAGCCGGGGGCGGCCAGGTCTAAAACACCGTGCATAGTTCTGGAGAGTGCCAAAAATCGTTTCATCGAATGGATCCCTGTGGCTAAGTTTTTGTGTTTATTGTTTTTTGATAAAGTGCATCATGTAGTTCATGTCTTCGACATTGTCAGCGACTTTGAAGGTGTGCATGATTGGGTTGAAGATCAGGCTGGCAATGCGCGAAAATGCGAGACCATTCTTTTGTGACCAGAAGGTCAGTTCGCTGGGCTTAATCAATTTGCTGTAGGTATGCGTCCCCTTTGGAAGCATGTGCAAAATATATTCGCCAACGAAAATGACTGCGAAAAGCGACTTGGGCGTGCGGTTGATGCTGGAGAAAAAGGCGTGACCACCCGGTTTGAGTGCCTGGGCACAGGCCGCAACGACCTTTTCGGGTTCGGGGACATGTTCGAGCATTTCCATGCACGTGACAACATCAAAGGTGCCTGCCTGCTCACGGGCGAGCTCTTCGGCGCTGACGACACGGTAGTCGATGGATAAGCCCTGGGATTTGGCATGCAATTTGGCGGCTTCAATCGACGGTTGGGACAGATCGATGCCGGTTACCCGACCTCCAGCCTTTGCCAGTGCTTCGGACAGGATTCCGCCGCCGCAGCCTACGTCCAATACCTTTGGCGAAGCCACCGTTAACTTTTCGGTGATGAATTTGGTCCGCAGCGGGTTGATGGTATGCAGCGTGCCCATCTCACCCTTTAAATCCCACCAGATGTCAGCAACATTGTCAAACTTGGTAATTTCTTCGCCGTCAAAATTATTAAATTCGGTCATGGTGTAATACCATCCTGTTTACAAGCGCTTGATGCGCAGATTGGATTTCATCGTATCGGATGTCGTTGACAAAGGTACATTCGCCAAGCCCATCGGGCATGGGTACTCTTTGAAGGCCGTTGCGGTGATAGGTTCGTTCTTCCAGTGATTGCCAGAGCGTATCAACGTCCAGCGCTGCAATGTTGAGCGGAATTCCGAGATTGGCGACCAGTTGAAATATGCGCTCAATCTCTGCGTCGGTTAACATGCCACGTGCGTGGGCAATCAGGCACGAGACGATAATATCCAGCAGTACAGCCTCGCCATGCAGCAAATCGGCTTCGCGACGGGTTTCGAGGCCGTAACTGAAGGTGTGTCCAAAATCGACTTTGCGCGCCAGGTCATCTTCGAAGAGATTCGGCTCCAACTCCTCGCGCATGCCAGCAATCGCGCTGTCAAGCAGGATGGTGCCCATTTCATTCTGAAACTGACAGTTGACGCTGCTGGCGCCGTGACTTTCGAGCAGAGCAAACAGCCCGGCATCTTTGATGACAGCCAGCTTGATGATTTCGCCTACGCCGTTCAGAATATGTCGTTTGGGGAGGGTTTTCAGGAATGATTTATCGAGCAAAACTTTTTTTGGCGCCTCGAATGAGCCGATGCGGTTTTTGTTTCCGTTGTAGTTGATGCCGGTTTTGATGCCGATGGATGCATCCACATAGCCCATCAGGGTGGTGGGAACTTTGATGTGCGGAACGCTGCGACGGTAGGTACTGGCGACAAAGCCGACGACATCTGTCAGCACGCCGCCACCGATGGCGATGATCGGCTCGTCCCGGCGATGGATCGGAAAAGCATCGAGTGCCCGGACAATGGAGAAGTAATACTCAACGGTTTTGTTTTCTTCCCCACCAGGGAAAGTGACGATCTTTGCTTCGATTCCGTGGTGCTCGAAGTAGTTTCTGATTTCAACCGCGTAATGTTTTTCCACGTTGGCGTCGATCACGACAAGGCGACGACGGCTCTGCGTTGCGTTTGGAAAGAGCAGGTCGGTGTTCTGTGGGTCAAATAAATTGGGCGAATTTAGAATTTCGTATTCGATTGTGCGCTGATAGGTCACACGCCATTGTTTGCGTTCGGTGTTCATTTCACCTGTCGCCAGTTGGACTTTGCATCCAATACCCTGCTGGCAAGGGTCTGCGCCAGTTCCAGACTGTGATTCTTATAATTTCCACATTGCTGAATATTGGCATAAGGGACTTCATTGGCAATCAAAATATCGTTCAGGATGTTTTCGTAAGTGCCGCAAATTTTTTCGGCGCCGCCTTCGTTGAACAGGATCAGGTAAAAGCCTGTCTGGCAGCCCATTAACCCGACTGAGATGAAATTTTGCGGCATGTATTTTTGAAAACCCGCCAGCAGAAAATGTTCAAAGGAATGCATTTCTGTGGTTGATAGGAAATCTTTATTGGGCTGATTGATCCGCAAATCGACTGCGTAGACCACATCGCCGGCTTGTCCAACGGTAAAGGAACGCAATTTGACATGTGGCGCGCTCAGCAATCGGTGATCCAACTCGCCAACGGTATCTGCAACCCAGCCTAATTGTTCGACATTAATCATAGAATGGCTCCTATTCATTTATAAAATTTTGCCTACTGAACCAACGCAAATGGATTAGACGTACTGCGCTAAATGGCTGTAACTATCCGCCAGTGCTTTTTCCCAGGATTGGACATGGTGATACAACTCAACGGATGCGTAGCCGGAAAAACCGTTATCGGAGAGTGCCTTGAAGCTGGCGGCAAAATCCATCGTCCCTTCGCCGGGAATCTCGTGGAAGTGGACAATGCTCGTCAGGGTGTTGGCGACCATCTTGTCCATCAATAATTTGCCTTCGCTATCTTTTGTTGTGCGCAGGTAGTAGAGAATCGGTTTGGCGCGTTCAAGCACATCAAAGCTGAGGGCGGGCACCGAGATCAGGTAGGTGAAAATCTCGTCGTCAAAGGAGGATGCCCCGGCATAGAGACGATTGTAGTCGATGAAGGCTACCTCCATTTGGATGTTGACGCTGCCGAGAATTTGCTCGATCTGTTTCTTTTGTGTCGTGCTGATGGGATCGTCGTAAAAATAAATTGGGTGGTTGCGGTCGACAAGCAGATAGTTGGCCGATTCGGGGAAGTAGATCAGGTAATGGGCGAAGTTCAGGTCGAGTTTTAGATTTTCGGCCATCTTGATAATTTTCAGGTTGTAGCCAGCTTTGGCATCGGAGACGTGCAAGTAGCGTGTGAGCGGGGCGGCTTTTGCCAGTGCGCCAATGTAATCGACATCAGAGCAGTACATGTGGCACATATCGAGATGCAGGCCAAAGCGTGGCGAGTTGACGGCGTTGATCAATCGCAATCCATCCTCGACCGTTTCAATGTACATGCCAGGTTCGGGTTCCACCAGCAGGGTGATGTCTTCATCGTCGTGGATTTCTTTCAAACTACGGTGAACGCTATCCGCCAGCAGCTCCAGCGGATCTTGATCCGGATGGAGCACATGTTCCTCGCGGATAAATCCGCTGCCAAAGGTGACGAGATTCACTCCCAGCTTGCGGGCGACATCGATTCCGCGTTTAACCAGGCTGATGCGACGCTTTCTACCCGCCAAATCCACGCTCATCATCGATGGTTCATGCGGACGGGATGGGGTGAAAAAGTGGGATGCGGTGGCGACGCAGGCCGCTTTGACCTGGGTGGTCTGTAGTTTGCGTTTGACACTGGCAATGTCTTCATCGCTGATGTTGAAGGGGTTGAACTGGTCACGATGAAAGGAAATCTCAATGCCAGGGTAGCCGGCCTGATCTACAACGTCAATGGCGTCCAGAAAGGGCAGGTTGGTCAGGCCAAATGTGCTGTAACTGAGTTTAATCATGGTTGCTGCTCCGATTTGTTAGCGTCGTCTTGTGTCTTTTATTTGACGATCAGAACATACATTGTGCCATCCGCCTGGGGAATAATTGAGACGGAGGCTGTTGCAGTATCTTTCATGAAAATCAATAGAATCGTTTCAGTTGTGCCTTTGCCAGTTGCAAACATTGTCCAGCCCAATTTTGCCATTGCCTTGGCATAGAAATCCTGGATTTCGTCGGATGTTGCCTGGATGGTAAAGGTATAGCCTTTGCTGTCGCCATCGCCTGCGATGGCTTTTGGCATAATCGGGAAACCTTCCCAACTGGTTGCGGGTTTTCCGGTGGGCATAGTCAAAGCCGGCTCGGTTGGCGTTTCGGTTGGGGAGATGGCTGTTGCGGTGAGGGTTGGCGTAATGGTCGGCGCAGGCGTGGACGTGGTGGTTGGCAAATCTGTGGCAGTGGGGATGGGCGTTGTTGTGGGGGTTGGCGCAAGCGTGCTGCAAGCAGTAAGTGCGATTGCCAAAAATGGAATAAGGATGATTTTATGGATGGTTTTCATTTGTATTCCTCATAGCGCTTTAATGTTTTGTGGACGGTATTATATAGCAGGCAAATTATTTTTGCCCATACAAGAAGGTCAACGTGCCAAAGAAGGTCTGAAAATCGCCCATGGGAAGCATCGTCAGGCCGGGCGCGCCAAAGATTTCGGGTAGCAGGCCGTCGATGTTGTCATTAGCTTCTTCAAATTCGTGCAGCAAGGGGCCGAGTAGTTTTGCGTAAAGCGTGCTGGGTTTGCCAAAGTCGATGATGTGCAGTTGTCCGCCAGGTTTTAGCACGCGATAGATTTCTTTCGCGGTGCGGATTTTGTCGGG
The DNA here is from genome assembly GCA_963757465.1 of uncultured Chloroflexia bacterium. Taxonomy (GTDB): domain Bacteria; phylum Chloroflexota; class Anaerolineae; order Anaerolineales; family Villigracilaceae; genus UBA5195. Next base: position 95,122 of record CAVWRY010000002.1, read on the forward strand.
GGTTTTCAGGTGATGAATCATAATGCTGGAAAGAACGCGGTCAATCGAGCCATCGGCGTAGGGTAGAGCAAAGGTCATGCCCTCGTCGAATGTCACGTCCACGCCCAGGGTAGTAGCTTTCTTGAAGGCGATGCCCAAAATTTCCGGGTCGCCATCCAGGCCGCTGACATGTGCCAGGGGTTGCGACTGCTTCGCCATGATTGCCAGCGTGCCGGTGCCACAGCCCAAATCCACCACGCGCTGACCGGGTTGGATGTTTGCCTGCTCAATCAGGCGGCGCTTATAGATTACGTCGCGCACCAATCCGCTTTGGATGGCGTCAAAATAAGGGGTCAGAAAGCGAAAGCTGAGCGCGGGGATGTAATCTTGTTTGTCTGTGGTCATGAAAAAATCTCCTTCTTGCTGATACACTCATTGTATCAAACTGTTTGTTCATTTTAGCACAAATGAGATCGTAAAGGTGCGAATTGACAAATTTGACAGATTCACCGAACTTTTGATGCATAAGCTGTGTATAGTATTGTGTGATGCAAAATAAAATGACAGAAACCAACTTGCAATTAATCCGCCGCGCACAGGCTCACGACCGGGATGCTTTTGCCGCGCTCTTTGCGCAGTACAAAAACTTGGTATATCGCAGCGCTTATCTGATGCTTGATGATGCGCATGATGCTGAAGATGCCCTTCAGGAAGTTTTTGTGCAGGTGCATCGTTCGCTGGTGGGGTTTGATCCGCAAAAGGGTGCGTTTACGACCTGGCTGCACCGCATCACAATCAACCATTGTCTTAACCATCGTCGCAGACGCGGTTTTGTTGCTGCATCGCTTGATGAAAGCCTATCTTCGGGCGAATTCCCTGGGGCACAGTCAGCAGAGCAGCAATCTGTTTGGCAGGCGGTGTGCGGATTGGGTGAGAAGTTGCAGGTTGTGATTGTGTTGCGTTATTTCTGGGATTTGTCGTATGCAGAAATTGCCCAAATTTTGGAAATTCCCCTGGGGACGGTTAAATCAAGGCTCGATCTGGCCTTGAAAACGCTGCGCCCCGTGTTCGACGATGAAAAATCCCGCTCCGGCTCTGGCCCGGCGGTAGAGGTGACTCATGAATTGTGAACAGGTACAGTCATTATTGGTCTCATATCTTCATCACGAGACAACCCCTTCTGAACGGATATTGATCTGCACCCACATCTCAACTTGTGAGGCCTGTCAGAAGGAACTGGCACTGCTTTCCACCACGCAGAGTCAGATCAGTTTGGCGTTGCAGCGTCGGGCTGCCAACGCCGTCCCATTGCCCGACGCATGGGACAGACTGGAAGCAAGACTGGTAAAGGATGCACAACCTGCGCCAGTGCAACCCGCAATGTGGTTCTCGCGCTTTGGGCCCGGCGTGAACCGCATCACTTCAAGACTTTTTTCAGGAGACCCAAAAATGAACAAGCGATATACACTGGCAACCGCCAGCATTGCAATACTGGCCGCAATTACGCTGACTGCTGTTTTAATGTTCAACAGTGCCACATCCGTTTCGGCACAGCAAATCATTGATCGGGCCACCGCAGTCCAATCCGCTGCGCAAGACACTACCGGGATTGAGCACTACCGTATTGAAAGCTACCGTAACATGCTGGCGCTCGCAGGCGACAACCCTGGAACCACGACCACAACCGATGACTATGATTACACTAAAAAAGGTCTGTACCGCTCCACTACTTATGACGCGGCTGGCAAGATCCTGACTGTCTCTTCAACGGATGGTGCTTTCTCTTACTGGCTGCCCGAAGCAGAGAGTGTTGTTCATCGCAGCCCGATTGGTTCGGATGGTCAACGAAAAGCAATGGCACAATCTGACGATGGTAATACCCAGGCAGCGAGTTTGTTCAATTATTACCGCAACAATCCGCGCGTGGAACTGAAAGGCAAAGAAACCCGCCCCGATGGTACACAGATTTATGTGCTGATCGACCGCAACTACCAGACTAGCAGTGATGGAAAAGATCAGCCAGTCTATACCGGTTCAATGAGCATGGTTTTCGATGCCCAAACGTATCGGCTGTTGGAGAGTGAGACCACCGTGCATAAAAACGGACAGGATATTGTGGTCGAAAAGGTGCGCTTCCTGCTGCAAGAGACTCTCCCGGTGGAAACATCAGTAGCCTGGGACCTGAGCGACCTGAAAGGCGTCACTTTTGTGGACGATGCCCCTGCTGATGAAACGGCTGAAGCACTGCCTGTGCCGATCTCGCTCGAAGAACTCGCCACGCATGAGCATACCTATGTGCTCAAAACGATCCCCGCAGGGTATACACTCGAAATCGTTGCTGCACCTCACCAGCCAATCGATCAGCCCTACGCCTACGAAGCCAATTACAAGAATGCTGCTGGTGATTATTATTTTGGCTTGCAGGCCGTCGGTATAATGGAACCCGGCTTCATCGAATCCAGTTTTTATGATGGCAGCTACAAAGCAAAATCGGGTTTGATTTTGAATTACGGCGAAAATGGCCCAGGCGGCATGTTGACCACCCCCGATGGTTACAGTTTTCTGGTCTTCACTAGTTTCAAATCCACTACCCGTGAACAGTTTCAGGCGCTGATTGAAGATTTGGTGCCGCTCCATTAATCCTGCAAGGCAAAGCCCAACCGGGCAAACCATCAACATCCCCGACATCTTCAAGGTGTTGGGGATGTTTTCTTAACCGAAAAACTCCCACTTTTCACATCCAAAGGATAGTATAGATAGAGGACCTCATCTGTGATTGTGAAACCCCCAGGCTTGGACGAAAAAAGAGCAATTACCCAACTAAAGCAAGGTGATCTCGACGGAATGGAAGTGCTCGTACGGCGCTATCAGATCCGCGCTGTTTCTGCTGCCTTTTTGATTGTGCGCGACCCAAAGTTGGCTGAAGATATTGTTCAAGATGCTTTTCTGCACGTGGCGGAAAAGATCAGCCAGTTTGACGAGAATCGGCCTTTTGGGGCGTGGTTTTTGCGCAGCGTTGTCAATGCATCGGTCAAGGCGGCAAAACGGCAAAAGCGTTTGATCCCCCTGAATGGGGAGGCGCAGGATGAAGAAGGCACCAGCATAGCGGATTGGTTAATGGACCCAGACCCGCATCCGGAATTCCTGATCGAAACGGAGCAAATCCGTCAGGTGGTCTGGAAAGCCCTCGGGCAGTTGTCTCCCGATCAACGGGCGGCGATTATCATGCGCCATTTTCTCGATATGAGCGAAGCCGAAATGACAGGCGAGTTGCAGCGTCCGCTGACCACCATTCGCTGGCGTTTGAAAACGGCGCGCAACCAGCTTAGGAAAATCCTGCAACATTTCTGGAAATCAGACTATCAGGAAGTGAACGATGAAAGACAAATCTAATTCCGTCATCCAATCCATGCTGGAACATTTGGCACACGAAACCATCCATCCAGATCAAGTAAATATGTGGCCTGCTATTCGGGCCAGCCTTGCGACACGTAAAATGTTATCCAAACCCAAGGAGCTTTCAGTGAACAAACGAATCCTACTCTCTGCTGGTACAGCAGTGCTATTTCTAACGATTGTGGTTGTTTTCATGGCCCGTAGTGCCACCCCTGTCTCTGCGCAGGCCATTCTCGACAAGGCTTATGCAGCCCAATCCAGTGCAAGCCCGGCGGATGGGATTGAGCACATCCGCAGTGAGATATATACCAATATTCAGGTCTTACCCGCCGATCAAGGTACGGATCAGATTGTCGAAAGTTATCACGATCTGGAAACCGGCAAAAGGCGGCTGGTGACATTGGATGCCAAAACGGGCAAGGTGGTTGATGTCTTCGGATACAACGGTACATTCACTTACAGCGTTGAATACCCCGCCGACAGTCCGCGCCCGACGAATCCCAGTGGCCCCTTGACAGTCTATCGCACGCCGCAAGGCAAACTGGCAGATCAGGATGGCAAACGGCGTGGTGATGACATCACGTCGAAAGACATTTTTGACAAAATGCGCGGTCAGTCTGATACGCATCTTGACGGTCAGGAAACCTGGCCTGACGGGCGCCAAGTCTACGTGCTTAGTACGCAGCAGCCCATCAAAGTGCAGGTCAACGGAAAAATTGAGCAGCCAATTGGCAAAGTGATCGTTTACTTTGACGTGGAAACCTACAAGATGGTTGGTAACCGCACGACCATGCAAAAAGATGGACAGGAAATCATCATTACTTCACAAACCATCCTGGCTGATGAATTTCTCCCCGCGAGCGCCAGCGTTGCCTGGGACTTAAGCGACCTGCAAGGCATCACCCTGGTCGATGACCCCAACCGCGAACATGGCGATCTGTTGCCCGAAGTTATCACCTCGCAGCAGCTTGCCGCTCGAACAACAACAGCCTATCTGCTCAAGTCCGTCCCGGATGGCTACTCGCTGGAAATCAGCGAACCACAGCGCAAAAAGGGCAGCACTGAGCCGTATATTTACATTGCTTCTTATCGCACTGAAGCCAATGATTACTTTGTCATTCAGACGGGCATGTACAAGGATTTCAGCGACGAAGGGGAAGCTTACACCACCGCCAGTGGACTGGTTTTGCACTTTACGCGTGAAGTGATTGACCCATCGGGCAAACAGTATGTCACAATGGGTGTGGATGCGCCCAATGGCGTTTTCTTCATGGTCACAAGCACGCTGCCCAAAGAGACCGTCAAAGCCTGGGCAGAGAATCTGGTGCTGGTGAAATAGCAAAATCTGTAATTTCCATCCACGCCGGGACGGGGTTCGCCTCTGTCCCGGCTTTTATTTTTCCATCGGGAGGAAAGGATGCAAACTGATTATCGATCCAGATAACCAAACCAAGCGGCCCCTTGGGGCAGGCCGCCGTTTCGAAGACGGCCTGCCCATCGACAAAATATTCCACGCGGTCTTTGCTCCACCTGAGTTCATACGCATGCCATTGAGTCAAATCTAGCTCCAGACGAGTCGCGTCCTCGCGGATAATTTTGCCCGCCATTGCGCGTATCCACTTAGCAGAAGTTTTCCAGCTGAGCAGGGGTAGAAGTCAGCAAGCCGGGGGCAAGCAGCAACGATGGGATTTTGGGCGATGCGAAAGTTTGGGCCAAAAATCCCTGGGCGGGGATGCCGTTTTGTAAGGAAAGATGGTTTGCCTTCGATGCGTGAAAAAACCATCCGGCGTTGGGCAAAACCGGCAGCCGCCGCTTGGTCCCTTGCAGGCCGAGCGACAGCGTAAACGGATCGTTCCAAAAGCCAAAGCCCCACGTTCCGGGTAAGTTTGCGTCCGAGACGCGGCAACGCAGGCGCAGGGTGGATGGGGTGCTTAGCGGCAAACTTTTTCGGTAGTTATCCAGTTGCGCCAGCCGATATTTTCCCGCTGGCCCCGCTGGGATTTCGAGCCGCCATCCATTTTCAAGGGCGGTGATACTTGCATCTGGCGTATTACGCGGGGTCAGCTGCATGTTTATCGGGACGATTAACAAAATAAATGCCAAAGAGAATCATCACTGCGCCAAGCACAATGACCCAGGTGATGCTTTCGCCAAGCACAAGGGCCGCAATCACCGTCGTGATAAGCGGTTCCACGTTGATAAATACCGAAAGTTGCCCGGCGGGCAGGGCTTGTAGCGCATCATACCAGGTGATGTATGCCACACCCGAACCAAGCAAACCCAAAATGAGAATCCCGCCCCAGCCTTGCGCACTAAGATGCGGAATCTCGCTCAGGCCGCTGCCAAAACCAAATAGCCAGATGTTGGCAAACAGCCAGCCAAATACCATGACATAGAACATCATCAGCGTGGCCGGGTAGATCTTAAGGCCGCGCCGTGAAAGGATCGAAAAAACTGCCCAGTTAACCGAGCTGATCAGGATCAAAAATTCGCCGAGCGTGCCAAAAACGCCCTTGAAGAGCGCTGGCATATCGCCTTTGCTGACAATTACCAGCACACCGATAGTTGCCAGCACAATACCGCCAATCCGAACAGCCCCAAGTTTTTCTTTGAGCACCAGCCAGCCCAGCAGCGCCGTAAACATTGGGATGGTGGCAACGATCCAGGCGGTGTTGGTGGCGGCGGCGGTTTGCAAACCGGTGGCTTGCAGCCACTGGTGCAGGGTAACGCCCAAAAAACCGAGTAGCGCCAGATAAGGCAACTCGCGCCAAGCTGGGATGGTGAACTGTTTGCGGGCAACAACGGTCACGCCAAGAACAACAATCCCAATCGCAAATCGCATCCAGACAATCAGCGCGGGGGATGCTTCTTGCAATGTTTTCTTGGTGGCCACAAAGGTTGCGCCCCAGATGACGACGGTCAGCAGGGCTTCCATATAGATAATCAGTTTACGGTTCATGTGATTTGTCCTTATCATGAAATTATAGCCGCCCTTTCATCCTTCCTACTTTACTGAAACCTTCAAACCTGACAACTTTCAACCTGCAACTGCTGAGAGAGGGTAAAGTGCCGTGTTCTCGCGGTATAATTAATACGGAGATTAAATACATGGAAATTACCTGGTACGGACATTCCTGCTTTCGTCTCACCGAGCGCTCAATGGCGACGGTGGTGACCGATCCTTTTGATAGCGATGTAATTGGGTATCAACCGCTTAAGCTGAAGGCTGATATTGTGACTACCAGCCACGACGCGCCTGGACACAGCTATACCAGCGTTGTGAAAGGTACCAGCCACGAGATTAGAGGCGCGGGCGAATACGAAATTGGCGGCGTGTTTATTACGGGTGTGCAAACAGACGCCCATGGTAAAAAGACCACAGAAGGGCCGCGGAATACGCTGTATGTTTTCGATTACGATGGCCTGACGATTGCCCATCTGGGCGATTTGCGCAATCTGCCGACCCAGGCCGAAGTGGAAGCGCTGGGCTCGGTCAACGTGGCGCTGGTGCCGGTTGGTGGTGGCGGCGGATTGAATGCCGCCAAGGCCGCCGAAGTCATCAGCATGTTGGAACCGAACATCGTCATCCCAATGCATTATGCCCACCCGGCATCAACCGTTGGGATTGATCCGCTTGAAAAGTTTTTGAAGGAAATGGGGCTGACCACACATGAGACATTGGCATCCATCAAGGTCACCCGCTCATCCCTGCCAGATGAGACCAAGGTGATCGTGCTGGACCTGGCGGGCAGTTAGCATCGTGAAACTGTCCATGGAGGTCCTATGACCGTCAAACTTTTGATGAGCTGGGATATCGCGCCTGAACACGAACAGGAATACTTTGAGTTCGTCATCGGTGAGTGGATTCCGGGGATTCAGCGCATGGGGTTGGAGCCAACCGAAGCCTGGGCCACCGTCTATGGCGAATATCCGCAGATTCAGGTTGCCTTGCTGGCCCCCAACCTGTCTGAAGCGCAGCGTGTGCTCAACTCGATGGATTGGACACATTTGCGCGACCAGTTGTTTACATTTGTCAAAAATTATTCTTATAAAGTTGTGCCTGCCAAAGGCGGGTTTCAGTTCTAAGATCGGTTGCAAGTTATAAAGTTGAAAGGTCGGAAGGTTGAAGATAGTTTTGCTTCAACCTTCTCATTTTTAAACCTTTCAACCTTCCAACGAGAAAGGCAATATGGAATTTTCAACTCGCATCCTCGCCTGGTATGAAAAACACGCCCGCACATTGCCCTGGCGCGGTTCTGAAAATGCGTATGCCATCTGGGTTTCCGAGATTATGCTGCAACAGACGCGGGTTGAGACGGTGATTCCGTACTTTGAGCGCTGGCTGAAACTGTTTCCGTCAGTTGCGGCGCTGGCAGATGCCCCTGAGCAACAGGTGCTTTCGGCGTGGGAGGGGCTTGGCTATTACAGCCGCGCCCGCAATTTGCACAAAGCTGCCAAAATGGTTGTCAGCGAGTTTGGCGGCGAGATTCCCTGTGAAGTTGCCCAGCTTCGACGGTTGCCCGGTATTGGGCGTTATACCGCTGCCGCGATTGCATCGATTGCTTTCAATCAGGACGTTGCCACGCTGGATGGCAACCTGCGACGCGTCTTTTCACGTGTCTTCAATGTGGCTGTGCCTGCCGATAGTCCTGTGGGTGAAGAGCAGCTTTGGGTGCTGGCGCAGGAGCATCTGCCGCCCGGTCGCGCCGGGGATTACAGCCAGGCGCTGATGGATTTGGGCGCAAGCATTTGCCTGCCCAAAAATCCGTTGTGTTTGTTATGTCCGTTGGGAGAGCTATGTCAGGCGCGCGCGCTGGGTGTGCAGGAGCAGCGTCCTGTGCTCAAGCCGAAGGTCGCAGTTCCACATAGAACGAAAGGGGCGGCAGTCATTTTACGGGATGGGGATGTCCTGCTTTGTCAGCGTCCGGCCACGGGGCTGCTCGGCGGTTTATGGGAATTCCCTTCCGCCGAAGTGGATGCGGACTCACCTGAAGCGTTGATCGCCGCCATTGAAACGGAATACAGGCTGCGGGTCAGTCCATTGGCGCGCCTTGGCGAATTCCGTCACGGTTACACTCACTTTACCCTGACCGAATCCGCCTGGAGCTGTGAGTTGGTCGGCGGGGGTGGGGAAACCCCGCCCCTGCAATGGATTGCGCTTGAACAATTGGCGCAGTACCCGATGGGCAAAGTAGACCGGGCGATTGCGAAGCTGCTTGGCTGATTATTATTGCTTCTGTACAAATTTACGCCCACGCCTACGTTCGGTGACAATAAAGGCATGGTTACGGCAAACTTTTGCCAGCCGTAGGCGTAGTCGATGAAATTCGGCGTTAAACATATCTGGAGTTACGCCATTGTAGGCATGTTCATCCGGCCAACTGGCAGCCGCGATTTCGTCTTTGGTCACGTATGGTTCGGGAGTTTGATCTTTTTAATCAGTAAAGCCAAAATGGTAAACTGACGTTTGCTTAATTTGGGCGTCAGGCGCTGATTGTCAACCCATACTTCGCGCCGTTCGAGATCAAGCCACAGGCCGTTGATGACCTGATGACTGCTTTCGCTGGCGGTTTGGTTGGGGTCGTCAAAATGAAAGATCAGCGTCGCCTGCGCCGCCAGTTGAATGCGGTCTCCATCTTTAAGGATTTCGGTTTCAATTTTGAGATTATTCAGGCGGGTGCCATTCTTGCTTTTCAGGTCTGTCAGCACCCAGCGCTCATTTTGTAAGGCGATTTGCGCATGGCGGCGCGAGATTCTTTCGTGCAGAATAGCATAGTCGCTCAAATCATCGCGCCCCAGCACAAGTTTGCTGCCAGTAATCTGGATTTCAGCCCCCGCACCAGGGCCTGTTTCAATCGTTAAATAAGGGTTACGATTCATCTGCATGATCCTTTTAATGATGGTTGATTCAGAAAAATTATATATTACGTCTGATGTGAAATCAAAAAGTGGTTTGAAAAGTTTGAATATCGATATTGAAATCTGAGAAAAGAATACGGCGTAATAAATGGCTAGTCATTTTGAGAATTACACGAGTTGATAAACCGAGCACAGTTTTGCAAAGCAAACGTTCAATATTACGCCCAGTATTTTGGATTTCATGGAAAACACCTTCGATACGTTCCCTAGTTTTGGAAAGCCAGCGGTCAAGTTCTTTCGAATTTTGAAGGTGCTGATTAGAACGTTTTGGTGTCCATATCAAATTATTGGTTTGCTCAAAAATATTGGTCTGCCACTCAAAACCGATAAAACCCTTATCAGCAAAAATATCACAATATGTCAGATGATCAATGACCGCTTCTGCGGCAAAACGTTCATCTAAATTAGCTGGAACCAGATCATAAATAACAGGAATTCCTTGTAAAGTGGAAATTGTGACCAATTTGTAGCCGAAGTAATCCATTTTGCGGCTGGCACAATGTCCATAATCGGCACTCCCAGCAAAATCGCTTCTGTTTTTGCGTCTTTTGTAGCCAAGAACTGGCACAGGTTTGGTATCTAGCAGATATTTGTTATGCAAATGACAGTGCTTTTGAACAATCCAGTAGCGTCTCAATTGTTCCACCAGCAGACGTAATGCCCGTGCTCGACGATTGAACTGGCTTTGATCCACTAATCTTGGAAATAGTGCCAGATAGTTGGCCCGAATAAACTCGACATACTGCGTTTCGCTCGGATAGGGAATGTAATCTTGCGCCAGCATCAATGTCATCAACTCGCTATCTTTGAATTCAGGCTTCTTACCAGCTTTTCCTTTCAGTAGTTTCACGCCTTCTATTTCGTACCAATCATCTACCAGCACATAGATGATCGTTAAAACATCAGAAATGGTTATACTTGTCATGGGAATGTCCTTTCAAGATTTCGTTTGGCGACTTTATCTTGAAGGCATTCCCAATTCCTGTCAATATTTCTTCGATTTCACATCAGACGTTTGTCATAATTATGCTTATCTAAACATTCGATCTAGGTTGGGAATTGATATGGACTCGACTGCTTCTGAAAACGAAATGGATGTTAATAATCCGGGTTGGGTTGTGGATCCGCCCGGTTACCACCTTGTTGATCGGCTGGGCAAAGGTGGTATGGGGGTGGTTTATCGCGCTCAGGATTTAACGACTGGTCAGTTTGTCGCCATAAAATTTGCGACGGGAAATGCCGGGCTCAGGTTTCAGCGCGAGTATAGGCAGCTTGCCAGCTTGCAACATCCCTATATCATCAAGGTTTATCGTTTTGATGAGCAAATGCAGTCGCCTTATATGGTGATGGAATATTTATCGGGGCAAACCCTTACTGCATATCTCCAGGGCTTTCCGGCAAAGCGTTTGCCGCTGCACATTGGTATTCCGCTTTTGTTGCAATTGACCGAGGCGTTGGTCTACCTGCACGAGCTGACTATTGTCCACCGTGATTTGAAGCCGCAAAACATTATGGTTTTGGGGGGGCGTGACCAACCCTATCTCAAGCTGATGGATTTTGGGCTGGCGCGCCCGGCCCAAGTTTCGCGCCCACTCACTGAAGACGGGAGCTTTCTCGGCACGGCGGACTATGCAGCGCCAGAGCAGTTTTTGGATGCTGCCAATGTTACAGTCCAAGCGGATTTGTATGCGCTGGGCGCCATCATGTATGAAATGTTTACAGGGCAGCGCCCGTTTGATGGAGCTGATCGCCAGACTTTGAAAGACCAGCACCTGAAGCTTTTCCCATTTCATCCAGCGCAGATTGCGCCCGAAATTCCTGCCAAGCTGGATGAGCTGATTCTGTCATTGTTGGCGAAACTCCCTGAAGAAAGGCCTTCTGGTGCGGGCGCAGTTCAATTTCTGCTGAACAGCATCCCGTTTGCGTCAGTGATGCCGCAACCTGTTTTGCAAACGATCAAGGGCAGCATTATCCATCAGCGTTACTGTATTGGCGGTCAGCTTGGTCAGGGCGGGTATGCAACAGTTTACCGGGCAGATGATCTGGTGTTGGGCCAGCCAGTGGCGATCAAGGTCAATGCCGATGTTTCGGCCATTGCGCTGGAGCAATTTCAGCGTGAAGCAAAGCTTGGGAATTTGCAGCAACATCCCAGCCTGCCGCGCGTGCGTGATTACTTTGTGGAGGGTGGCGCCCAGTTCATTGTGATGGATTTCATCCCGGGGCGAAATCTGGTGCAGATATTGCAGGGTGGCCCCATCCCTGAGGCCGATTTGTTGCCCTGGGTTGATCAAATTTGCGGGGCGTTGAGTTATCTTCATGGGCAGATTCCGCCAGTGATTCATTGTGATATTAAGCCAGAAAATATCATTATTAGCAATGAAAATAATCGCGCCTATCTTGTCGATTTTGGCATCGCCAAAGTGATTTTATCTACCCAAGTAGATGGAGTTTCGTTGGTAGGCACACCTGGTTACGCTGCGCCAGAGCAATATCGTGGCGCCCAGGCTTTGGATGTTCGGGCTGATATTTATGCATTGGGTGCGACGCTTTACCATACACTGACAGGTCGGCTTCCAACACTACATATGGCACCACATGAGCTAAATCCAGCAGTCTCGCTACGAACCAGTCGTACAATTGCGGCGGCGTTGACGCAAGACTTTGCTCAGCGCCCGGTCAGCGTTCAGGAGTTTAACGACATGTTGCATGGGCGTTCCCGTCGGTTGACGCGGCCCCAGATGGCAATGAGTTGTGGGCTTGCAGGGGTGGTGCTTTTGATGATGTTTTTAGGGATATTCTTGTTAAGCTGGCTGGGTATTGCTGCTGCCGCCCCACTCTTGATGCCAACGTCTACATCAACATCAACTCCAACTTTTACGCCCCGGCCACCGCCCGTCAGGCGTGCCAGAACCCTTGTGCCGAAAGCAACCCGATCGCCAGTTCGTTTGGTGGTGTCGCGTACTGCTACCTTGACAGTTGCGCCAACCATCAAGCTTCTTCCCAACAGTACGAACACGCCGACAAGGCGGATGCCGACAATGACCTTGGCGCCATCTGATACTGTTGCCTTGCTTTTGGTCGAGCCATCTGAAACCGCAGTTTTTGTGCCGTCAGAAACGCCGGCTCTTACCCTTACACCATCCATCACGCTGACGAAAGCGCCGTCAAAAACCCGGACTCTTACACCGACGATCACACCGTCAAAGAGACCAACGACGACGGCGACATTTACGTTGACCAAGACCATATCACCCATCCCAACTGTGACTCAATCACGCACACCATCGGTTACGGTGACGTTCACTTTTAACTGCAACGATTACTTTTAACGGTTACCCCATCAATGACACCAAGAGAAATAGCAGCGCTTACACCAACGGTGACACCATCTTTTACTTTTGCAGCGTCAACACTAACATTATTTCCCACTCCGGGGCCAATGATTGTTAATGCAGTAATTTCCCCCGTTTATACAACTTGTGCTTCTACCGCTTGGTATAAAATTGTAAATGCAGGGTATGACAGCACTGATCTTTATTTGACTCTAAACACAAATGTGGCCGCCAACTCTACAAACCATGCTACATGGACTCCTAATTTGCCTCTTTCTGGGCGCTATAAAGTTGAAGCATTTGTTGCTTTTCATAACCAGATTACATTTTGCGGTCCCAAAACCACTATCGGGTATGATACATCTAATGCACGGTACAAAGTTTATCAAAATGGCTCTTTGTTTCAGACAGTGTCAGTTGACCAGAAACCATTAAATAACCAATGGGCTACTATTGGGACATATCGTTTTATGGCTGGTGTAGATAGCTATGTGGTTCTCACTGATCTTAACGGTAAATCTTCATTAACTCGAACTGTCTCGTTCAACGTATTACGTTTTACATATGTAGGCCCTTAGATGTTTTATCCTTTGGCTGTTTACAAAAGCGCTTCTGAGAGTTTATTTCTCAGAAGCGCTTTTCTTCTTTCTATATATTTTTGTATTAGAGTTTAAGGGCCAACGTAGGTAAATCGTAGCACGTTAAAAGAAACGGTGCGCGTTAGGCTGGCTTCATTGTTGAGGTCAGATAAGACAACATAGTTGCCTATCCCACTAGAAAAACTGAATGTGCCTATTGTAGCCCATTGGTTATTCAATGGTTTCTGGTCAATTGACACTGTCTGAAATAAAGAGCCATTTTGGTAAACTTTATATTGTGCATCAGATGTATCGTATCCAATTGTGGTTATAGGACCACAAAATGTAATCTGGTTATGAAAAGCAGTAAATTCTTCGACTTTATAGCGCCCAGAAAGAGGCAAATTAGGAGTCCATGTAGCATGGTTTGTAGAGTTGGCTGCCACGCTTGTGTTGAGAGTCACATAAAGATCAGTGCTGTCATACCCTGCATTTGCAATTTTATACCAAGCGGTAGAAGCACAAGTTGTATAAGCGGGGGAAAGTGCTGGATTGACAATAATTGGTGCAGGAAATGTTGGTGTGGGGGTGATTGTATTTGTTGGCACTTCCGCATTGGTTGGTGTGTAAGTTGTTGTAATTACTGGTGTGATAGTGGCTGTTTTAATAACTAGAGTGGCCGTGACGGTAGGTGTTTTGGTCCGTGTAGGCGTTATTGTTGGAGTTATGATCGTTGGATTGTGCAGCCACCCACTTACTGCCATACTGTTTTGCACTTTCCAGTTGACAACATTTAGGTTTTTGCTACCTTTGGCAGATGCGTTTTGCTCAACAATTGTAATTGTGCCATTGCCGCTTGCGTTGACATTAGATGCTGAAACTACGCTGGTATGTCCAAAGGTTGCACTGGGGCCGTAGCTTAATACGTCACCAGCCTTGGGAGCATTTCCAATACTTCCATTGCCAAATTTTTTAAGTTTGGTACCTTTATAGTTCCATACAACATCTTTTCCGTTTGCACCATAAGGGGCGATACCATAAGCATCGTACAGATACCGCATACTTAATTCAACACATTCCCATTCATATTCACCCCACGCACCTGGGAAAAATCGGACAAGAACATCTGGGCCCTCTCCGTAATATGGGCGCGGTCCGCATGCTTTCACTCCTCTATAAGATCCTCCCAGTGGATAGGCTTTCTTGTGGCCCGAGCGAGCATAATAATAATTGGTATCGCAATCCCCATGCCACCAGCTTGGCGTAGGCAGGTTCGTAAAGCCGCTCAGGTTGAGTTCTGGTTCTGGGCTTTGCGCTTGGGCGGCTTCATTTTGTAAGCTTTTAAGCAGGGTAGATGCCTGCACCAAATTGGAGCTGCTCATACTGAAGTTGGTGAACAGCGCATTTATACTCACTGCAGTCATTCCTTGACTGTACTCTTGGCTGGCACGCACAATCCATAGTCTTTTTCCAGCTTCGACGACCCATTCGGTGATAAGCACAGGTTTTTCAACATCTGAATTAGTCTTGATCTTGACCAGGCTTGTTGAACCCACCACCTGCTTTCCGAAAAGGGTGATAGGCTGGCTTGGTTGTGGTGTTCCGCCTTGCCTAATGCGATATTTTTGCAAAAGGTTGCGATATTGTCCCGCCATGCCGGCTTGGGCAACGGGCAAATCTTCCGATGACAATTTTGTTCCAAACGGGACTGCCATGACTGAAATTTCTCGGAATTGGTCCCAACCGACAGCCGTTGCTACCTGCATACTATTATCGGGCTCGGCCACAGTAAACGTATCTGGTAAAAATGATGTGCAGATATTCAGCGCGACACCATCCAAGGTGAAAGCTGCGTTTTGCAAGCTGGTATTTTTGCAAATATTCGTTTTCGCGTTGCTTTGTTGGCCCTGCGCAGAAGCAGTCGAAGGGGAGATATTCAATCCACTGATTACAAGTGCAAGTAAGACAACAAATAACGCAACCTTCCATGTTTTGATCTTCATTTTTTTAGTCTCCTGAATGTGGATATTCGGTGGGTAAAAATTAATCAATCGAAGAAATGTTATTGATCTCAGTAACCTGAGAAGGCTTTTTTCATAAATTCCTCCTTGCTTGAATGTTGTTGAACTTGCCTGTATTGTAGACTGCGTATTCCCCCTAGACCATTGCCTTGACTATGACGATTTCTGGCTTTAACCTGACGTTTTCTGCGCAAATCTGACGACAATCGATTGGAGAATGAAAAAAGAGACCCAGCATCCGGTTTACCCGGTGCTGGGTCTCTTTTCTGTTGGAATTTTTACTACCCGGCCCAGACCTTGCCCGCTGGGACGATGGCCCTGGCTGGAACGTCTGCCAGCAGCACAGCGCCATTGCCGATGCGTGCTCCTGCGCCGATCTTGAGCCCGATGATGGTGGTGACGCCCATGCCGACCAGTGCGCGCTCGCCCACATGGACGTGGCCAGCCAGCAGTGCGCCTGGCGCAATGTGGCTGTAGGCGCCAATCTCGCAGTCGTGCGAGATGATTGCGGCAGTATTAATCATGCAGCGCTCATGCAAAATCACTTCAGAGCCAACGTAGGCGTTAGCAAAAATCTGTACGCCGTCGGCGATGCGGGCGCTGGCTTCGACGGTGGCGCGGGGATGGCGCAAAATGGGGAAGGCGAAACCGCTGCTGGCGAGCAATTCAAACAGGCGGATGCGCACGTCAATATTGATGATGCCCCCGACGCCGTTGGCTGCCAGATGAAAGCCCTGTGCCATTAATGGTTTTAGCATTTCACTGCCCCCGAGCACCTGCACGCCTAGAACAGAGTTGCCTTTCAAGGCTTTATTATCGTCAAGGATGCCGGCGATGTTGAATGCGCCAATGGCCCGCACCATTTCGAGCACGGTTTTGGCGTGTCCGCCTGCGCCGTATAGGATCATTTGAGAGTTGGAAGATGGGAAAATCTGGGGTGGGGGAACTGCGGAATTGGGAGCAAGCGAGCGGATGAAAGCTTCGGTAACAAGGCGATCTGTAGGAAGTGTGGAAAGGTCGAGGCCGAGTGATTCCGCCAGTGCGCGGGCTGGTTTGGTGATGCGCAGGTCAGAAGGCGGAAGGGGTTGCCCTGGGTGTGTCGAAGGGATGAAGGATGAAGGATGAAGTTTCGAAGCAGAAGAAAGGCTACGGGGAGCGTGTTCGATGGCTTCATCCGCAGTGGCTGTGATAAAGGCCAGCACATCCCCCACCGCGAGCGTTTCCCCTTGGGTGGCAATCATGCGCACAAACCCGGCGGCTGGAGCTTCCACGTCTGCTGCGGCCTTGGTGGTTTCGATGGTGAAGAGCAGGGCATCTTTTTCAACACGCTGACCATCGGCAATATGCAATTGCACAAGGCGTGCTTCTGGTTCGTTGGCATTTAACATTGGGATGGGCACGGGGATTTGGTTCACAAAATGCTCCTTTTGCTGTTGAAATTTTACCTAGTTTCAGTCTATAATCAGTGTAACGTCTTGATACTTGGATGGGTTGTACATTAGTCGTGTGTTTAATACAGGGTGGTGTCACTAAGTATTGTTGGATGTAAGTGTTTGTGCGGGGTTTCCCAATTATCTAATTTTCGCTCATCAACTATGGAAAATACAAGGAGAAAAATGAATTGCTATTATCACCCCAATCTTGAAGCAGTGGCTACTTGTGTAGTTTGTGGAAAAGCGATATGTTCAAATTGCTCAGTGAATGTTGCCGGCAGAATTACCTGCCAGTCTTGTGTATCTTCAGGGAATGTTGGGCGTCTTCAAACTCAATCAAGCCGACCAACCAATATTCTTGCGATTATTAGTCTTATTTTGAGCATTATGGGGTTATGTACGGGTATATTTGCGATTCCTGCATGGATTACTGGCTATATCGCGGAGAAGCAAATCCTGGCGAACCCAAACCAGGATGGTTTGCAAATGGCGAAAGCCGGAAAAATAATCGGCATGGTGGTAACCATCATTTATGGTCTTCTTTTGGTATGTTATATTCTGTTAGTGATTGTCAGTTTTATATTTTCTTTAAGCCAACAAAGGTATTAATAACCTTTGACCACTTATTATAATTCAGAGGAGAGTGCGCACATGAATTGTTATATTCACGCCGAAAATCAGGCAGTAGGAGCTTGCACCAGTTGTGGAAGACCCATCTGTCAAGAATGTGCTTTAGAAGTGCAAGGCAAGTTGGTTTGTCGGACCTGTCTTGCGGAGGGTAGAGTAAACACGGCTCGTCCAACCGATAAAGATCCAAACACGGCTTTTTTGCTCGAGCTCATCGGCGGTTTTCTGGGCTTTCTGGGAGTGGGGCATATCTATATCGGGCAAACCAATGACGGCGTACTCCGCCTTATTTTATGGATACTCTATAACGTCATTGCATATATCACCATTACACTGCTAATTAGTGTTTTCATTGGTATTCTTTGCATTCCTATTCAGTTGGTTATTCAAATTTGCGTTCCGCTTTGGTCAGCGAACAATTTGAAGAATCAAATGCTCAAGAATGCTAGCGGTACGGGAGTTTAGTTTTGTGCTATTCAAAAAAGGACACGGCGTCGCCGTGTCCTTTTTTATTTAACCGACTTTTAATGCCGCCTGCATCAGATCAGCCTGCGCTGGCAAAATGGCATCTTCAATCGTTTTGGAGTTGCCAATCGGCAAATCGAGCGCGGCCACCCGTTTGATGGTGGTGCCGGGTAGGGCTTCAGCAGTTTGTGCGGCGACTTCCGCGCCCCAGCCCAGGCTGATGCTGCCCTCCTCGACGGTGAGCAAGCGTCGGGTGTGGCGCACAGAGTCGAAAAGCGCAGAAAGTTCAAAGGGGCTGAGTTGTGAAAAGAGCACAATCTCGGCGAAAATTTCGTGTTCCAACATCAACTCATTGGCGGCTGCCAGGGCAAGCTCAAAGTTGTAGCCATAGGTGGCAATCGTAAGCTGCGCGGATTCGGCGGTGCACAGCGTGAAGGTCGGGTATGCCCCTGCACTTTTCTCAATTTCCCAATCGACCAACTCCCCTTTTCCCAGCGTAAGCATCTGGCGGGTATAGAGTAATTTGTGTTCAATGAACAGCACCGGGTCATCATCGTGGCGGATGGCGTGTTCCAATAAATCAGCCGGGTCGCCTAGGCAGTTGGGGGCGACAACCCGTAGCCCTGGTACCCCTAAAAATAGCTTTTCCAGCGACTGGGAGTGAGTCGGGCCATAGCCGCGCCGTCCGCCCATAGGTGCGCGAACAACAACCGGCACACGCACTTGCTCGTTATACATCCAGCGAAATTTGGATGCGTGGTTAATCAGTTGATCGGCCATCAGGGTGATGAAGTCGCCGAACATGACCTCGACCACGGGTCGAAGTCCGCGCAGGGCCATGCCGTTGGCGATGCCCAAAATCGCCGCTTCCGAGATTGGCGTTGTCAATACCCGTTGCGAAAATTTTGTCGAAAGGCCGCGCGTCACCTTGAACGCGCCGCCATAGGGGTCGAGAATATCTTCACCCAGCACAAAAACGCGCTCATCTGTTTCGAGAGCGTGGTGGAGGGCGTGGTTTAAGCGTTCGAGGGCGGTGGGCATAGGGTTTTAAAGTTGGAAGGTTACAGGTTGAAAGTTGAAAGCTATTGGCCTTGCAATTTTCAACTTTCAACCTTCAACACGGGAAATGGATCTTTAAAGGCACGCGTGAAAGCATCATCCACGATCGCCAACACTTCGGTTTCGGCGGTAGCCCTTTGATTTTGGTCCAGGCGGATGGTGGGGGCCAGCAACGGGTCGTGTTTTTTTGCCTGCTCAATTTCAGCACGGTCGCGGATGTCGTCGCCCTTGCTATGCGCCGAGAAGCGATACGTATGCAGGATCAAGGCTGCGGGGCGGGTTTGCCTGCGCACATAGCCAAGCGCCTCCTCAGCAGCAGCGTGAATCTCCAGTACATCGGTTGTGTCGCGTTCCCAGTGTTTGATATCAAAAGCCGTAAAACGCGCTGAAATGGAGCCTGCCACGCCCAGCGCAATCGGCGTGGTCTGGGCGTAACGATTATTTTCAACCACAAACAAGACAGGAATTTGCCAGAGTGAAGCAATGTTCAGGCTTTCGTAGAGCACACCTTCGCCCAGTGTGCCGTCGCCAATGAAGACCAGTGCCACATTGCCGGTTTGTTGGACTTTCTCGGCCAGCGCAGCGCCCGTTGCCAGCGGCACAATGCCGCCCTGAATGCCGTTCGAGTAAAAATTGCGCCACTGGATGTGCTGGCTGCCACCGCGCCCGCCGACCAGCCCGGTGGCGCGGCCCATCAGTTCTTGCAGCCAATGCATACGGGTCGCCGCCGTAGGCGAGAAAATGTCCATGGCAGCGATGACTGCTAAAGACGACATCCCCGGCCCCGGCTGCGGCAAAAATACCGGCGGCGTCGGCTTCCTGCCCAATGTAGGCATGGGTTGTGCCAAAGAGCTTGCCGGTCGAAAATTCGGCTAGTGCGCGTTCTTCAAAGCGCCGAATAAGCAACATGGTGCGGTAGAGTGTGTAATGGTCAGTCATGGGCTGGAATTTTACTTCAAATATGTGTCAAAAAATGCAATGGTAAGTTTCATTGCCAGACTGAAATAGCCTGAAAGGTTGTGGTTGTCGTCCTTATAAGTATAGAGTTCAACTGTGCCACCCACTTGCTTAATTTGCGCTTCCAGCGTTTGCGAAAATGCCAGCGGCACTTCTTCATCTGCTGTGCCGTGATGCAGTTGAAGCGGGCCCGAAAGGTCTGCCAGATAGCTGTTGGCCGAGATCGAATCCCAGAAGGCCGGGTTTTCTGCAGGTGAACCATACGTTTCAATCCACTGGTCGCGCCAGCGGCGCGAATCGGGTGGCGGTGTTGGTGTCATGGCGGCGGTATTGTGCCAGCGATAGAGTAAGTCAGGATATGATGCGACCACCCCTGCCCAGATTACGCCAACTTTGATGCTTTTGTCGATGACCATGGCGCGCAGCGTAAGGTATCCGCCCATGGAGTGGCCCCACATACCAATCTTTTGTGGGTTGACCTTTTCAAAGCGTTTGAGGGATGCAACGGCGTTGAGCACATCCACCTCGTAGCCTGGGTCGCCATACGCCCCAGCCGCTTGGCCTTCCGACTGATCGTGCCCGCGATAGTCAATGCGAAAAACAACGTAGCCATTCAGCGCCAGTTGATTGACATACTCAATATAGCGTTCGGTGGTCTTATAAATTTCCGGCGGAATGTAGCCGTGATTGAAAACAATCCCGGGCCAGCCGCCTGGGGGCATTTGCCCGTTTGGCACCGTCAGCAGCGCGTAGATTTTTAATCCTTGCGAAAGATAGTAAACGTAGTAACGCCGATAATTCGACCCGGAAACCAGCTCTTTGACAATCGTAATATCACTCCCAGGGTACTCTCCTTGACGCATGGCTGAGATGGAGAGCGGGAAGAGTGTCGGCGTGGCGGTTGGGAAGGCGGTGACGGTGGGCGGGGGCGTCTGGCTGGGGGTGGGCGAGACGACCCTGATTTGTGGTTGCGCTAACGTGCTCGTTGCCGTGGCGGATGGGCGTGCTGCGGGGACGCATCCACATAGGAAAAAGCCAAAGACCAAAGAGATGAAGATTATTTTTTGCATGAGATTTCCTTGCACGATAAATAACAGTCCGATGCACATTGAGTATACCCTGACTGAAACGTCGCTTCAAAAACCTGTGACATCCTTAAAAGTTATGCTATAATTTACGAAATTCCCGAACGGTCGACAGCTTGAGTAACATTCCCGGCACATGGGGTTGTTTCGGGCAACAAACATTAATGAATATTTCCCCCTTAATTGACAATCTAATATTGAACCGACCTGTTATTACAGGGCGGAGTTTTGCACTCTATTCCCATCCCTAATCCCCGAGTTGAGACAACATGATGAACATTCTTGAACTGGAAAGTAGACCCCTGGCCGAGCTTCGCATAATGGCAACCAGGGATTTCGGCATTACAAACGCAAATCGTCTTAAAAAAGAAGCCTTGGTGATGCGCCTGCGTCAGGAGGAAGCCGCCAAAGATGGACTGGAAGTGCGCGGCGGTATTTTGGAAATTCTCGACGAAGGGATCGGATTTTTACGCTCTGCCCGCTACAATATCAGCGAAGATGATGTTTATGTTTCCCAGGCCCAACTGCGTCGCTACGAATTACGCAACGGTGATCTGATAATCGGGCATGTGCGCGCCCCGCGCGAATCAGAACGTCACTGGGGGCTGCTCAAAGTGGAATCAATCAACGGGGTGGATTCTGAAATTGCCCGCCAGCGCCCCAAATTCGAAAATCTCACTCCCATTTTCCCTGACATGCGTTTTGATCTTGAAACCCGCGGCGATGTGCTTTCCACCCGCCTGATTAACCTGATCGCCCCGATTGGGCGTGGTCAGCGCGGCCTGATTGTTTCCCCGCCCAAAGCCGGGAAAACGACCATTCTGAAGCAAATCGCCAACGCCATTTCCACCCAATACCCGGATGTTCATTTGATGGTGGCCCTGATCGGCGAACGCCCCGAAGAAGTGACCGATATGGATCGCTCCGTCGATGCCGAAGTCGTCGCATCCACCTTTGACGAGCCAGTGACATCGCATGTCCGCACGGCTGAAATTGCGCTTGAACGCGCCAAACGTCTGGTGGAAATTGGTCGCCACGTTGTCATTTTGATGGACTCAATCACCCGTCTTGCGCGCGCCTATAACCTGACGGTCAACCCATCGGGCCGCACCCTGAGCGGTGGTATGGATCCATCGGCGTTGTACCCGCCCAAACATTTCTTTGGGGCTGCGCGCAACCTTGAAGAAGGCGGCTCGCTGACCATTATCGCCACCTGTTTGGTGGATACCGGCTCGCGTTTGGATGATGTCGTCTACGAAGAATTCAAAGGCACCGGCAACATGGAACTGCTGCTCTCGCGCAAACTTCAAGAACGTCGTATCTTCCCGGCTGTCGATATCGAACGCTCATCCACCCGCCGCGAGGAATTGCTCCTTGGCCCCGATATTCTCCAGCGTGTCTGGACAATGCGGCGCATGTATGGTCAGATGACCAGCAACCCGCCTCAGGGTGCCGGCATGGATCAAACCGTCGCCACCGAAGCCATCACCACGCGCATGTCCAAAACTAAAAACAACATGGAATTTTTGGAAACACTGGTGGATGGGCTGTAAATTTCCACCGACATTAAGAAAATCCTGAAGTCATCTCTCTTCCAGGATTGACGGAAAAGCATAGACCATTTACTATCGTCTGATCCATTCCATTTGTCCTGCGCAGTGTCGTTGAAGGACATTTTCCGGCAAATTTTCTCCATGAAAAAAATCACAACACTTCCCTGGTTTGGCATTACAAGCTGGTTGATCACCGTCCTGATTGTGGCGGGTCTACTGACTTTTGCTTTCTGGCGTCTCAGCATTCCGATGATCGCATCGCCTACTGTCACACAGGCTGGGCCCGCGCAAAATACGCAGGTCATCCCGACTAGCTCGGCGATTAACATTTCATGGTTGCAGCTTCCATCCATTGAACGCAGGTTGAAGCTCAAGACAATCATCCCAAAACGCCCACAGTACAACGTTATCACCCGCACAGTTGAACGTGGCGATGCCATCAGCCGCATGGCCAAAGAATTTAATATCAAGCCTGACACCTTGCTGTTTGCCAATTATGACATTCTCAAAGACAATCCCGATGGTTTGCGCCCCGGTCAGGAGTTGAACGTCCCACCGGTGGATGGCATTCTCTATCAATGGCAAGAAGGCGACCAGCTCGATAAAGTCGTCGCGGAATTCAAGGCCAACGTGGAAGATGTGCTTAGTTGGCCGGGTAACAGTGTTGACCTGACCGACCCGACAATTAAACCGGGCCAACTGATCATGATTCCCGGCGGAACACGCGAATCGAAAGCCCAGACCATCGAAACGGCTGGAGATGGTGGTGGTTCCACGGGTTGTCCAAGCAGCGGGGGCAGCCGGGGCTTCTTTTCCTGGCCGGCTGATAATCATTATCTTTCAGGCAACGATTATTCGGCTGGTCATCCTGGTATTGACATTGCTGCCAGTGAAGGCGCGCCGATTTATGCTGCCGATAGTGGTGTCGTCACCATGTCGCAGGATGGCTATAACTTTGGCTATGGCAGCGTTATCCAGATCAATCATGGTAAGTTCACAACACTTTATGCCCATTTAAGCGCCCGCTTTGTTGAACGATGCCAGGTCGTTGGTGGTGGGTCACAAATTGGTACAGCGGGCAATACCGGCAATTCGTTTGGCGCGCATTTGCACTTTGAAATTCGTTCAGGCGGCACTCACGTTAATCCCTGGGATTATCTCCCCTAAATCATGGACGAAACCAACTTTCGCAAACGACTGGCTGACCTGCCGATTAAGCATATCCGCTACTTTGAAAGTATCGGCTCGAGTAACGATGATGCACTGGCGTGGGCGACGAGTGGCGCTCCTGATCTGTCACTGGTCTATGCCGAAGAGCAAACCAGCGGACGCGGGCGCATGGGCCGCACATGGTTTACGCCCCCCGGAACGGCACTCGCTCTCAGCCTGATCTTGCGCCCGACGGGGATGGAACGAAAAAATATCGGCTTATTCTCCGGGTTGGGCGCGCTGGCGCTCGTCAGCGCCCTCCAAAAACACGGTATTACCGCCCAGATTAAATGGCCCAATGATGTATTGATCAACAACCGTAAAACAGCCGGGATTTTGGCCGAAGCCATCTGGATGGGGGATGAAGCGGAAAGTGTCGTGCTGGGCATGGGCGTTAACGTTGCCCCACAGTCGGTGCCGCCTTCTGAAATGCTCGGATTCCCCGCAACCTGTGTCCTGTCCGAGGCGGCGGTGCCTGTTGATCGCCTTGATCTGCTCCACACGCTGCTGCTTGAACTGATTGCATGGCGCACCAAACTGACGTCTGCTGAATTTTTGCGTACCTGGGATGAAGCACTCGCCTTTCGGGGCGAGATGGTGCAGGTCTGGGCGGGCGAAGCCGAACCCATCACCGGGCAGGTGGACGGTATCGAAACGGATGGCAGCCTGCGGTTGAGTCTGAGCAATGGTGTCATCAAGGTAGTACATTTCGGGGAAGTCCATCTGCGCCCATTGTGATATACTTTAAGAAAGATTTCTTTAACAATCTCCCACAAGAGGTGTCTTATGTTTGAAGATCTTCGTAAAGAGGGTGAAGACTCTCCATTTTTTCAACAAAAAGATGAATTTGATCCCTTGCTGGATGCGCCTTCCAAAAAAAAGCGCCCCAGCAAGAGTGGGGGCAGCGGCAAAAAAGGCGGCTTTAAGTTAAAGTTTAACCGCAAGTTTTTGGGGATGACTGCCACGCAACGTTTTGCTGTCGCTTTTGCACTCTTTATTATGGTTTCTGCTGCGAGTGTAGCGCTTCTGGTTGTGACAGGCAGTATTGTTCTGATTTCGGGCTAGACCAAAAGTTGTATATAAAAAAACGCGCCAAACGGCGCGTTTTTTGGTTTCTGTTAGCCATACTACAAAAGGACAGGTTGCTCTTTGGTCGCTTCGGTTTCACCGGCACTTTCTGCACCAGCCGCCTGTAAATCTGCGGCGGCAATACGGGCGACGGCGGCGACACTATCACCTGTCTGCAGCCTGATCGTATGCACGCCGCGTGTGGAGCGTCCCGCTTCTTTAATATCTTTGACCTTCAGACG
The DNA here is from genome assembly GCA_963757465.1 of uncultured Chloroflexia bacterium. GTDB lineage: Bacteria > Chloroflexota > Anaerolineae > Anaerolineales > Villigracilaceae > UBA5195. The sequence continues at coordinate 120,045 of CAVWRY010000002.1, forward strand.
CAGCATGATCCCGTTGGTAGACATGATGGTGACATCGTCGGAAGCCTGGACGACGTGCGCGGCAGCAATCTTCCCGGTGGTATCGAGTGCTTTTTGGTCAATGGTGGCGACGCCGCCGGTGGCCCGCCCCTTGGCAGGATACTGCTTCAGCGGCGTTTGCTTGCCAAAGCCGCGCTCGGTAATAATCAGCAGTGAACCACCTTCTTCGACAACTTCCATACTGGTCACGCAGTCGCCAGCGCGCAGGCGAATGCCCTGCACGCCACCCGCGCTGCGCCCCATCGAGCGCACTTCGCTGATGGCAAAGCGCAAGGCCTGACCTTGTTCGGTTACGATTAAGATTTCATCTTTGGCATTGACAAGATGAGCCCAACCTAGCTCATCGCCGCTTTCAAGCGACATGGCAATCAGGCCCGATGGGCGCACAGCCGCAAATTCGTCCAGATCAACACGCTTGACTTTGCCCTGCGTGGTGACCAGCGCAAAGTAGTAATTGGGCGTATTGAAATCGCCCACGGCCAGCGTTGCCGTGATGTGTTCGTTCGGGTCAAGCGCCAGGACGTTGAAGATCGAAATCCCTTTCCCGGTGCGGTCTGCGTCTGGAATCTGGTACACCTTTTCAGAGTAGACCTTGCCCTTATCTGAGAAGAAAAGCACCGTTTGCAGCGTCCGTGCCGGGAACATGAAGAGTACTTCATCTTCTTCCTTGGTGGCATGTCCAGTCACGCCGCGCCCGCCAACACCCTGCGATTTGTACACCGCGGATGTGACACGCTTGATATAGCCGCGTTGGGTCAGCGTAATCAGCACGGCTTCATCCTGCACCAGGTCTTCCTCACGCAGTTCTTCCTTGGCATCTCCAGCGACTTTTGTGCGGCGTTCGTCGCCATATTTCTCGGCCAATTCTCTCATGTCGCTCTGAATGAGCGCTAAAATTTTCTTCGGATGCGCCAGCAGATCTTCATATGAAGCGATCAAATCTCTGACGTGTTTGGCTTCTTCTTCAATTTTCCAGCGTTCCAGCGCGGCCAGACGGCGCAGTTGCATATCGAGAATGGCCTGAGCCTGGATTTCGCTCAACTTGAAGCGTTCGACCAGTCGCCCCTTGGCGGCGTCGGCATCTTCAAATTCGCGGATGGTCTGGATCACGGCGTCGAGATTGTTGAGCGCGATCAAATAGCCGTCCAAAATGTGGGCGCGGGCACGGGCTTTGTCAAGCTCAAACTGGGTGCGGCGCGTGATGACGGTTTGGCGGTGCTCGATGAAGATCTGCAGGCAGCGCTTCAGGGTCAGGGTGCGCGGTTCGCTGCGACCCGTTTCAGGGTCGGTGACGAGGGCCAGCAACTGCACCCCAAAGGTGGATTGCAGTGCAGTGTACTTGTAAAGCTGGTTGAGCACCTTCTTGGGCTGCGCATTCCGTTTGAGTTCGATATAAATGCTCATGCCGCGCTGGTCAAATTCATCGCGCAGGTCTGAGATCATATCCAGCTTATCTTCGCGCACCAGTTCTGCGATGCGCGAAATCAGGGTTGATTTGTTGACCTGGTAGGGAATCTCGGTGATGATGATGACATGGCGTCCGTTTTTGGTTTCTTCGATGTGTGCCTGGCCGCGCACGACCAGACGGCCGCGCCCGGTGCTGTAAGCATGGGTGATGCCCTCAGTCCCTACGATTATGCCGCCGGTGGGAAAATCGGGACCGGTGACGAATTCCATCAGTTTTTCAACTTGTACATCTTCAATGGTCTCGTAGTTTTCGATCAGATAATCAATCGCTCCGGCCAGTTCACGCAGATTGTGTGGCGGAATATTGGTTGCCATGCCGACTGCAATGCCTGATGAACCATTAAGCAGCAGGTTGGGCAGGCGACTGGGGAGTACCAGCGGTTCCTGGAGCGAATCGTCAAAGTTGGGGCCAAAGTTGACGGTGTTTTTATCGATGTCAGCGAGCATCTCCTCGGATAATCGGTTTAGCCGCGCTTCGGTGTAACGCATCGCTGCAGGGGCATCGCCATCCACCGAACCGAAGTTCCCCTGACCATCCACCAGCATATAGCGCAGCGAAAAATCCTGGGCCATGCGCGCCATTGATTCGTAAACTGCCGAATCACCATGGGGATGGTACTTGCCGAGCACTTCGCCAACGATACGGGCAGATTTTTTGTGCGACGTATTGGCGCGTATGCCCATATCGTGCATGGCAAACAAAATACGCCGGTGGACGGGTTTTAATCCATCCCGGGCGTCTGGCAGGGCGCGAGCCACGATAACACTCATCGCGTAATCGAGATAGGCGTCACGCATCTGTGCGTCAATATCAACTTGTTGAATAGTACCGATTTCCATGTTTTCCTCACGCATGCTGTGCATCTGGTATGATGCTGTGCATCAAAATACGCAGTACGAAAATACGGGTCACGTATTGCGTGCTGCGTATCACGGCTTTCTGAACCAATGTCAGGGCCTTAATTATACCAAACGACTTGTCAAAAAGCACTCAGGAGTTTATAGTTGAACATCAGAGTATGTACTACTTTCTCTGGTCTGGTAAGATGACGTAAGGAGAAAAAAATGAGATCTCTAAAAATTTACCTTTCTGGAATGATGATTCTGTTCATTTTGGCTGGGTGTGCACAGGCTACACCGGAGCAGCCGACGAGTGGGATTCAGAATATAGATGTTCCTATAATTACATCAACATTGATGTCTGGTGTAAATACCCCCACACTTACGGTTACGCCTATCCCGCCTCCCACGCGTCGCCCGACGCCAACAATCGATTTGACCAATATTACACCTACCATAACAGCCATTCCATCTTTTACACGGGTGCCAGCCAGCAAGTATACAAAGACGGTCACGGCGACAGTTACGGGTACCAATACCTTATATGTACGCCCAAAATATTGGTGGATCACTGGCACGCCAACACCAATCCCGTATGACTGTAAAGCAACTACCCTGAAGCCCGAATGGGGGGCAGTCTTCAAGCCTCGCCAAAATTTTATCGCCCAATGGCGTATTATTAATTCTGGCGCAGATCCATGGCATGTTGACGACATTATATTTGGGTTCGTAAGCGGGACGAAAATGCAAAGTCCAGGTCGTCCAGACGAATCATATTTAACCGATGGCCTTTCGAAAACCAGTCAAATCGCTCTTCAGGTGCAGATGATCCCTCCTCAAGCCCCCGGGTTTTACACAGCGTATTGGGGTTTGCGAAAGTCGAATAAAAAAGAATTCTTTTGCACATTTTCGGTCACCATTCAAGTGCAAAAATAAACCGCTGATTTTCGCACTTTGTGCTCTCCATGGAGCTAATTTATGAATATGATCGAAACGACCCGTGAGCAAATCAAACAAAGTGGCATCATTGCCATCTTGCGCGGTGATTACAGCACAGATGATCTGCTCCGTATTGGTGATGCGTTGCTGGCTGGGACGGTTATCGCAATGGAAGTGACCCTGAACAGCCCATCTGCGCTGATAGCTTTGCCCGAACTGCGCAAACACTTTGGCGACACCATGCTGATTGGCGCTGGCACCGTCCGCGATGCTTCGCAGGTACGCCATGCTGTGGATGCGGGGGCGCAGTTCATGGTCTCGCCCAATTTCGACGCAGAAACCGTTGCAGTGGCACACTCTCAGGGTGTGCTGCACCTGCCAGGTATTTTGACTCCCACCGAAGCCCAGAGCGCCTTTACAGCCGGGGCCCAAATGCTCAAGCTTTTCCCGATGGATTTCTTTGGGCCGACTTATCTCAAAATTTTGCGCGGTCCGCTCGATGATATTGATTTTGTCCCGACCGGCGGCATTTCGCTCGAAAACATTGGCGATTATGTCCGCGCTGGGGCCGCCGCGGTTGGTTTGGGCAGCAAGTTGGTGGGCAATGTTGCTGAAATTACTCCCAACGCCCTCGCTTTGCGTCAGGCCTGGCAGAAAGCCAAAGATGCCTGAAGGGATTTCTTATGCTTACGATTGAAAAAGTCAGCACATCCAATTCAGCACAGGTCAAACGGTTTGTGCAGTTCCCGCACCAACTGTATAAAAATTGTCCGCAGTGGGTGCCGCCAATGAATGTAGATGCGTATGCCCAACTCAACCCGAAAAAGCATCCCTTTTATGAGCACTCGGATATAGATTTTTTCCTGGCTGTGCGCGATGGTCGTGATGTTGGGCGGATTGCTGCGCTTGAGAATAAACCGTTTAATCAGTATCACCACGTCAAGGAAGCGGATTTCTACTTTTTTGACTGTGAAAACGACCCGGCAGCGGCCTCCGCGCTCTTCGAGACGGTCTTTGCCTGGGCCAAAGCCCGCAGCCTTGACGCTGTCATTGGCCCGAAGGGCATGGGGCCCTTGGATGGGTATGGCGTGCTCATCTTCGGGCAAGAGCAGCGTCAGACCATGACCATGCTCAATTACAACTACTCCTATTATCAAACTCTCGTCGAAACGCAGGGCTTTGTCAAAGAAGTCGATTTTGTCTCATGCTACCTGCCAGCCGATTCCTTCAAAATCCCCGAGCGGGTGGAACGCATCACCCGCCGCGCCATGCAACGCGGACATCTGCAAACGCACCAGTTCAAAGACAAGAAAGAATTGTTGCAATGGGCTCCGCGCATTGGCGAAGCCTACAACAAGGCTTTTGTCAACAACTGGGAATATTATCCGCTGACGCAGCGTGAAATTGATTTTGTCGTCGAAAACATCATGGTTGTTGCCGACCACAGGTTGATTAAGGTCATCACACATGGCGAAGACGTGGTTGGTTTTCTCTTTGCCTTTCCCGATGTTTCGGCGGCGTTGCAGCGCGCCAAAGGTCAACTCCTTCCTTTCGGGTTGGTGGATTTGCTGTTCGAGATGAAACGCACCGATACAGTGGCGGTCAATGGCATGGGCATTCTGCCCGAGTTTCAGGGGCACGGTGGCAATGCCATTTTATATTCCGAAATGGGTCACTCCCTGCTGGCATTTCGTCAGTTTGTGAATGTCGAAATGACTCAGGTGGCTGAAACTACTACTCAGATGCGCGCCGATTTGCAAAATCTCAATGGGGTGGAGTATAAAAATCATCGCGTTTATCGCAAGGTGCTTGGGTAAAAATTGGGTACAATCAACGCCATGCGAAAAATCCTTCTTCTGCCGCTTTTGCTTTTGTTGACAGGCTGCTCCTTTGCCGTATCCGTTCAGGATACACCTACCCCTACGGCTGTGCCATTTTTTACGGCCACTCTGCTGGCCTCCGTAACCCCTTATCCGAGCGCCACATATGCGCCGCCAACGATTACGCCCACCATTGAGCCGCTTGAAGCGCTCACCAACGCCCAGGTCAATGTGCGCAGCGGACCGGCACAGACGAATGCTTCACTTGGCCTGATCGATTTTGGTACGAAAGTCCAGCTTATTGGCAAAAACACGGACGGAACGTGGTATCGCATCGTCTACACAGATGCTGCTGAGGGGATGGGCTGGGTGACAGCCAGCTTCATCACCTTTGGCGGGGATGTCGATAAAATCCCGGTGGTGGATGCCGCGCCCACAGACGCAACCCCACCCGATGGCACGCCCGCAACTGCGGCCCCATCGCCTACTGCACAGGGAAAAACATCCAGCGTAACGGCTACAATCAACGTCCGCGCTGGCCCTGCTACATCCTTTGATTCGCTTGGCATGATTGAAGCGGATACAACCGTTACCCTTACCGGGCGCAACGAAATCAATAACTGGGTACAGATCGAATTTGCTGATGCGCCGGATGGCAAAGGCTGGGTGGCGGCGCTCTATCTCAAAGACCCCGACCTGCGCGGATTGCCTGTTTATGGGAACGATGGCAAGCTGATTTCCGGCTCCACCCCGCAACCGAATCCCGGAGAACCGACTCCTACGCCCACCGGGTATGCCCCTGCTGCCGCGGACAATGACTCAGCCAGCAACCCCGGTGTTCGTCAGAACTCTCTCCACAGACGGGGTGGGTGTTTTGATCTATTCCAGTGATCTTTCAGCGCCCGATGGTGACAATACCGATTGGGTTGCCTTCACGCTCGATGGCCCAGCCAGCCAGTCATCCTATCTCTACTTTCGCCTCGATTGTACTGGTAATGATTCCATTCTTGTTACCCTTCAAAAAGATGGTCATCCTGTTGCTGATGCCAAATCCTTGCAATGTGGAAACTACGACCTGGCTATGAAAGTTCTTGACGGACAGGAATACATGCTCGTACTGCGCGCCGATACGGCGGGGACTCTGCGCTTTGTGAGCTACAAACTTACCATCAAAGCATCACGCTAATTTGTTTTTGGAGTAAACATGAATAAATTCTGGATACTTTCGCTTGCCGTTTTGTTAATCATTACGGGTTGTTCTCCCGCTGCCATTAATACCACGCCCACCGTTGATGTGGATGCCTTGGTAAAAAGCAGCGCTGCAACCCTTTTTGTCCATCATACCGAAACCGCTGCTGCGATGGTTCCTACCGCGAGCGTTACCGTTACGCCTACTCTGCCGCCAACCATAACCTCCACCAGCGCGCCCATACCAGCTCCCGTAGATGCGGTGGCGGCAAGCAATGTCACCGTCCGTGCCGAGCCGCGCAAAGGTGGGCAAAACGTTGGCGGGATCTTTTTTAATCAGGGCATGAAAGTAATTGCCCGTAACGATGCAGCCAGTTGGTATTATATTGAGTGGTCAAAATCACCAACGGGTACAGCCTGGGTACTTGCCGCTGCAGTTAATCTGAAAGAAAATGATCCTACTCATTTGCCAATCGCCATCATTACAAACGCAAAAAATGTTGTTATTCTTCCCCCCATTATTTGGGAAATCACTGGCGCGCCTTTGCCATTAAACGGGCCTGCCGCTGGTGCAAAAACCGCAGTAATACAGCAAACCCTTAAAGTCCGGGTAGGGCCTGGTGTGGGCTACTCCACAATGGGCGATCTTAATGTTGGTATCACAGTGGTTGTCACAGGTCGTACTGCTACAAATGACTGGCTGCAAATCGAATACCCATCCGGGCCTGGGGGGCGTGGTTGGGTTTCGAGCGGCTTGGTAACATTTACGGCTGGATTTGCTGGCTTACCCTTCTTTAATTCTCTCGCAACACCCATCGTTGATCCTCAACTGGCAGGCACTGCTACCGCTGACCCCAACGAAACGCCCGAGGCCACACCCACTCCGGAACCAACTCCCCCTGGCCCGCCTGGACAAGTGACAGCGTCTAAGCTGGTTGTGCATAGCGGTCCTGCAGCAAGCTTTGCCGTGGTTGGTACTTTAAATCTGGGCGATACTGTATTTGTAACAGGCGAGACGCTTAACCAGCTCTGGTATCGCATTGCATATCCTGATGCTCCCGATGGCTACGGGTATGTATCGGTAAAATATATCAAAGCAAGTGGTGGTGACTGGCGTACATTAGTGTATATTAATGATCTTGGTACACCTGTAAAACCTTGATGCTCTAAAATACTGGACATTTGTCTGACAACCTCGATAAATGTCCAGTATTGTCAAAGAACGAATTCGCCTTTATAATCTGCTTAATCTTTTTGTATTGGAGCAATTTACTCATGATGGATCAACAGAACGGCTTGACGGGCATTGGGGGCCAGGACGAGGATACCCAGAACGACAGTAATCAAGAAACGATGGAAAGTCTCATGCAATCGGAAGATGCCGGACTTGAATTTCCCATTCAAGGTGAAATTCGTACCGGCGTGATTGCCAGCATTTCTCAGAGCCAGATTCTTGTCAGCATCGGCGCAAAATCAGAAGGTGTGATTTTGGGCCGAGACCTTGAACAAATCTCTGCGCTTGAGCGTGATGTTTTCAAAGTTGGGCAGGAAATTCCTGTCTATGTTGTCAACCCTGAAGACGACAACGGAAACGTCATCCTCTCTTACGTCCGCGCCCGTAAATCAATGGGCTGGGAAGTGGTTGAGAAGATGCAGGAGAATGCGAGATTCCTTTGACGGCCAGATCGAAGGTTACAACAAGGGCGGTCTGATTGTTCTCGTTCACGGCTTGCGCGGCTTCATCCCCGCCTCGCAGATCAGTATGGCTCGCCGCAGTTCGGTTCAGGGCGATACCCCTGACCGCTGGGCCAAGATGATTGGCGAAACCATCAGCGTCCGCATTATCGAAGTGGATCGCGCTCGCCGCCGCCTGATTTTGTCTGAGCGTGCCGCTAACCCCGAGTCTCGCCAATCGATCAAGGAACGTGTGATTGACGAACTGGAAGAAGGCGCAACCTATACCGGTCGTGTCACTTCCATTGCCGACTTTGGCGCATTTGTTAACATCAACGGCGCCGATGGTCTGGTTCACCTTTCAGAGCTTTCATGGGAGCGCGTACAGCACCCCAACGAAGTTTTGACAGTTGGTCAGGAAGTCAAAGTCAAGGTCATCAGTGTTGATAAAGAAAAGAAGCGCATTGGCCTCTCGATCCGCGCATTGCAAGGCGATCCTTGGCATGACAAGGTTGAGAAGTTCAAGGTTGGTCAACTTGTGGAAGGCAGCATCACCCGCCTGACCAAGTTCGGCGCTTTTGCCCGCCTGGATGGTGATATTGAAGGTCTGATTCACATCTCGGAACTGAGCGAAAACCGCATTAATCACCCCAAGGAAGCTGTCAAAGAAGGCGACACGCTTACCCTGCGTGTGATCCGTATTGACGCCGACCAGCGCCGCATCGGTTTGAGCCTGCGCAAAGTGGATTTTCCTCCTTCGCCGATCAGGACATGAAAGCCCTGGCCGCCGGGTTGAGTGAAGAAGCTCCTGCAGAAGAAACCCCTGAAGCAGAATAAGCATAGATTATCAGAGAGCGCACCACTCGGTGCGCTCTCTTTATGTTAAAAGGGTACTTTTTTCTTATGAACTATCTTTTGGTTGATGCGCATCAAGACCTGGCGTGGAATATGCTCAATTTCAAGCGTGACTACACTCGTTCAGCATTGGAAACACGCCGCATCGAAATAAATAGCGCTGCACCTGCGCAAAATGGCGACACGCTGCTTGGCTGGCCTGAATATCAGCAGGGAAACGTGGCGGTGATCTTCAGTACGCTGTTTACTTCTCCGGCGCGGGCTGCAATGGGCGCATGGGATAACCAGGCTTATACCAGCCTGGGCCAGGCCCGTCGAAACGCGCTTGCCCAGATGGACGTATACCGCCGTCTCACCGACGAGCACCCCGACCAGTTTCGCTTGATCCGCTCCAAGGGCGAGTTGGAAAGTCATCTGGCGCTGTGGAATGCACCTACGCCGACGACAAACTGCCCGGTAGGATTTGTCATCCTAATGGAAAACGCTGAAGGGGTGCGTGTTCCTGATGAACTGGCGGAATGGTGGGAACTGGGCGTCCGCATCATCGGCCCAGCCTGGTGCGGAACGCGTTTTTGCGGCGGTACTCATGAGCCGGGGCCGTTGACCAAAGATGGATATGCTCTGTTGGATGCCATGGCCGAGATTGGTTTTACGCTTGATCTCAGTCATATGGACCGTCAGGCGGCGTTGCAGGCGCTAAATCATTATCCTGGCCCGGTGATTGCCAGCCACGCCAACCCGCTGAAACTGCTTAAAGGCTCCGAGAGCAATCGCCACCTGAGTGAAGACGTGATTGACGGCATTTTTGAACGCGATGGCGTGATTGGGGTTGTACCGTACAATTCCTTTTTGAAGCCGGGGTGGGTCGAAAAAGATGGCCGCGAAGCCGTCTCAATGGAGTCGATTCTGGATCGGATTGATTACTATTGCCAACGCGCCGGGGATGCCCGCCATGTTGGCTTTGGCTCGGACTTTGACGGCGGCTTTGGATTGCAACGCGTCCCGGCAGGGATTGATTCGATTGCTGATTTGCAAAAACTGGCCCCGCTTTTGGAGGGGAGAGGGTACAATTCCAGTGATATTGCCGCTGTCTTTGGCGGCAACTGGCTCACATCTCTTCGTAAAGCGCTGCCATGACCAATCCACCTACTCAACCTTCCCAAAATGCTCCTCGAATGCTCCCAGAAAAGGATCGTGTTCGCCTGGGGTTGATCGTTACCTTTATAGGACTGTTTGTCTTTATCATTGGTGCAAAGCCTGAATGGTTGGGACTTAACCATAGCTCAGCAATTGGCTTTACTCAGATTTGTGTTTTCATCCTCGGGCTGGCGATTATTTGTCTGGGTGGTTATATCGGCTTAACGGGCATCTGGGCGGATGAAGAAAAAAGTATCGGTGCGGATATTGGTCTGCGACTGGTGGGCACGGGCTATGTCATTTCCATTTATAGTGGGTTGGCAGACGTCTTTGGCATGAGTATCAAGGATAATCCGCACGGCCCGTTTTTTGGCCCCTGGCAGCAAACCGGCATTGAAATCGGCATGATTGTGATTACTATTGGAATGTTGATGTATATTCCCTGGCGACGCTTTCGCAAACCTTAATGATCCGTTTTCCGGCGAAGTCTGGCGGCCGCAATGGCATGCGCCTCCACAATAAGTTGCTTTGTCGTTTCGGCATTTTCGCCAGACGGATTAAGGATACAGACGAAGTTCTGCTTTGCATATTCAGGATGTGGCAGGAAAGTGTTCAGGACTGAATAATCAATCGGTTCAGGATTGGCTTGGGCAATCAGGCTCTTAATGTCTTTTTGCTTATCCCGATATTGATACGAAAGACCCCATCGCGATTGAGATTGGACACATTGTCATATTCCGAGTCGGAATTCGCAATGGTGACAAACGGCAGGCGGTGGTCATCGCCAACGAAGAAGAACAGGTATCCATAAGCTTCTTCTTGCTGAACATTTTCCAGAGTGGTTATGAACGCCTCAACTTCTGCTTGATTCATATTCTCCTCATTCTTTCTTTGATCCTTAATATTCTGGTTCAGCGGCACGCCGCTGAACCAGAATATTCTTAAAGAAGTCTATGTCGCGATCAGGCGAGGTCGAAACGGTCAAGGTTCATGACTTTGTTCCATGCCGCCACAAAGTCGTTTAGAAACTTCTCCGGGGAATCATCACATCCGTAGACTTCTGCCACGGCCCGTAGTTGGGAATTTGAACCGAAGACTAAGTCAACGCGGCTACCCGTCCATTTGAGCACGCCTGTTGTGCGGTCATGACCCTCGAAGATGTCCACGTCTGCGGTTGGATGCCAGATTGTGCTCATGTCAAGCAGATTGACGAAGAAGTCATTGGTGAGCATCTCGGGCCGCTTGGCGAAAACACCGTGCTGTGACTGTTCGAAGTTGGTATTCAAGACGCGCAACCCACCAACAAGAACCGTCATCTCAGGGGCAGTCAGCGTCAGGAGTTGGGCGCGATCAATCAGCAGCTCTTCTGCTGATACGCTATATTTTGCTTTGAGATAGTTGCGGAATCCATCTGCAACCGGTTCGAGCACGGCGAATGATTCCACATCGGTTTGCTCCTGCGATGCATCGGTACGTCCGGGCGTGAAGGGAACGGTCACAGCATGGCCGGCATTCTTTGCAGCCTGTTCGACACCTGCGCATCCGCCGAGGACGATCAAGTCGGCGAGCGAGACCATTTTTCCATCTGACTGTGCGCTGTTGAATACCTTTTGGATTCCTTCTAGGGTTTGCAGCACCATCTTCAATTGCGCGGGCTGGTTGACTTCCCAATCCTTTTGCGGTGCAAGGCGGATGCGCGCCCCATTCGCACCGCCGCGCTTGTCGGAGCCGCGGAAGGTAGAGGCCGACGCCCAGGCGGTCGAAACGAGCTGCTGAATCGACAATCCCGATGCCAGGATTTTGGCCTTGAGCGCCGCGATGTCGGCTGCGTTGATCAGGTTGTGATCGGCTTTGGGGAGGGGGTCTTGCCAGATCAGTACTTCAGCCGGTACTTCCGGGCCGAGATAGCGCGGGCGGGGACCCATGTCGCGGTGCGTCAACTTGAACCATGCCCGGGCAAATGCGTCTGCGAATGCATCTGGATTCTCGAAGAAGCGCCTTGAAATTTTTTCGTAAGCAGGGTCGAAGCGCAAGGCGAGATCAGTGGTCAGCATGGAGGGTGCGTGATGCTTGGATGGATCGTGCGCATCGGGGATGGTACCGGCGCCTGCACCTTGTTTTGGTTGCCATTGTTGAGCACCCGCCGGACTTTTGGTCAGTTCCCATTCGTAGCCGAAAAGGTTCTGGAAGAAGTTGTTGCTCCATTTGGTAGGGGTTGGGCTCCAGGTGACTTCCAGTCCGCTGGTGATGGCATCGCCGCCCATGCCCGAAGCATATTTGCTGATCCAACCGAGACCTTGCGCCTCGATGTCGGCCCCTTCCGGCTCACGGCCTACCAGAGTAGGGTCGCCAGCACCGTGGGTTTTGCCAAAGGTATGGCCACCCGCAATCAGCGCGACGGTTTCTTCATCGTTCATCGCCATGCGCGCAAAGGTCTCGCGGATATCCTTCGCAGCGGCAAGCGGATCTGGGTTGCCGTTTGGCCCTTCCGGGTTGACATAGATCAGGCCCATCTGCACCGCGGCCAGGGGATTCTCAAGCTGCCGGTCGCCGCTGTAGCGCTTATCGCCAAGCCATTCGCTTTCAGTACCCCAATAGATGTCCTCGCCAGGTTCCCAGACATCTGCGCGCCCGCCGCCAAAGCCGAAGGTTTTGAAGCCCATCGACTCAAGCGCACAGTTGCCAGCCAGGACCATCAGATCGGCCCACGAGATTTTGTTGCCGTATTTCTGTTTGATCGGCCAGAGCAAGCGGCGCGCCTTGTCGAGGTTGCCATTGTCGGGCCAACTGTTGAGGGGCGCAAAGCGTTGGGTGCCAGAGCCTGCGCCTCCACGACCGTCCCCGGTTCGGTAGGTGCCTGCGCTGTGCCACGCCAGGCGGATAAAGAGCGGCCCATAGTGACCAAAGTCGGCGGGCCACCAGGCTTGTGAATCGGTCATGAGCGCGTAGAGATCATTCTTAAGAGCCTGCAGGTCGAGCTTCTTGAATGCCTCGGCATAGTTGAAGGCCTTGCCCATCGGGTTGGATGAATCAGCGTGCTGATGGAGGATCCTGAGATTCAACTGGTTGGGCCACCAATCCTGGTTGGATGTGCCTTTGCTGGTTGGGAACGGACACTTGCTATCGTTATCAGTCATAGTACGTACTCCTTTTGTGATTTGGCTTGTTGAACAATGGCGCAATGAATAATAAGGGGCTCACGAAACGGAACCAACTTGATGAGCGAAAAAAAGCGCCGAAACGGAATGTCGCAAACCGTCCGATTATATGCTTTGTTGGACAGGTTTTATAAGATGTTGGGATGCAGTCAAACGATGATAACACTCAAAATTTGATACGTTGACCAGCACGATATAGTTGGACATTCAACGCTCTGGCTGCCCGGCGTTGAACATGATACGCATGCCCAAGCCCCCCGATGGTGAGTTGATCTCCGTACGTGTGTATGACGGTATTTTCATCAATCGCCCATCCATCAGCCACCATTTCCAGATCGACAGCCTGTATCAATCGCGTGATCGTTCCCCATTGACTGGCATGCACATCCACCGCGAATGGGAGCAGGCCCAATCCCGGGCGAACTTCCAGGTATTCTATTCCTTCGCCAAAGTCTGCATCCAGGATACCAATCGCTTGTTCTGCGCGCTGCACTTTCCAGCCTCCTACAATCGCTTGTTCAACGGCGATTGCTGCTCCTGCCGAAAATCCCGCATACGGTATTTGCTCTTGATGCAAGTAGTCAAGCCAGGTTTTGTCAGCGCACAAAGCTGTCTGATAAGCGGGTGTTATGCCACCGCCAACGAATACGCCTGTCGGCTGGCTGGCAGTTAACATTTCTGGTTTTAAGGGGCAAGTTTCAGAAACCCAGACAATCGTCATTTCTTCGGCAGCAAGTCCCAATGTCTCAAAAACACTGCGATACCGGGTAGCAATTTCCATCTTTTCATCATTGTGATCGGCGGCAAGGATCAAAGAAATCTGGCATCGACCAGACACCTGAGCGGCTTGAACAAAAGGCCCATAGGTCTGAGGCCAGCCTTCAGGCTCCCAACCGCCACCCATCAGAAAAACCGGTATCATTTTGCTCTCCCTGGAAAAAAAGGCTCAACGGTCTGCTTTCGCCGACAGGTTGCCACGCAGACCAGCCCACGGAACGGAACGGGGCAAACTGTCCGATTGCACCCAGACATAATGGTTCACCATCATTTTTTACGCCAGAAACAGAGATGTTTCTGAATTTGAATATTAAGATGGAAACAACGCTTTTTTTGCTGCTTCTGAAAGAACATCCATGAGTATCTCGCGGAATATATTCGCGGTAGTTTGACCTACCTTTAGCATGATTTTCTTGAACCTTGTTGTCGCCAATAGGCTTAATGGAGTATCTTTCACTAACTCGTCAATGCTTTTTTGCAAAATGATTCTATCTTCATCGGTAATATTATCTATTTCTTGTGCCAGCTCATGGGCAGCTTGAAGTTTTAATTTTGTCCAGGGATAAGGCTGACCACAATTTATGCAGAAACTTGGTATCTCGTAATTGAGCGAGCCTGAATTTCTATAGTAACCACGAATTGAAGCTTTGCAAGCGGGACATTGTGTAATCGTCGCCGTTCCACATTTTTTGCAGAAGTTTTGATTAAGCTGTGGATAATCTATAAAACTGGTATTGATAACGTGTCCGTTTTGACAAATTTGTGCTACATCATATACTTCCATGATTTATATCTTCCTTTTTGATCTTACTTGATTTTGCCGACCAAACGCCCAACGGTTTGCTTTCGTGGATGTTTGCCATTAGAACCAGCCACCGAAACGGGCACTGTTTTCGAGCGAGAAAAAGCCGCGAAATGGAACGCGGCAAATCGTTCGCTGAGTGTGATGTTAGCTGGCGTTTTTTGGGGAGGGCTCCAGCGATAACTTTTGAAACCCTACAGCTATTAAATCATCATCATTTGGCTCTATTAATGGTTCCTTCTCTAAATTAAACATGAATATTATGCCAAATATATCAAGCACAAATGGAGTGCCTGACTCTAAATCTTTATGAGTAACTCTTAAGTATGGATGTGGTTGAATACTTGTGCTTATCAGTACATTATTAGGAAAACTCGTTTTACCATTTATGTAATCTCGTGCGAGATCAAATCTTGGTGACAATGCTACTTCAACACCCTGATTAAGTGCAACAAAACCTAAAGCAATTTTATATAGTGAACGACCAAGACGTATTGGATTAACAGGCTTTCCTTTAAAGTTCATATTCCAAGTGACCCAACCATCTCCAAGTTCTTGCTTGTTTGACATCCATCCCGATTTATCTTTTGCGGTTATCTTAATATGTCTTGGTTGCGTTTGTTCAATCGTCATATTATGAAAATTAGCTTTTGGAAGTTTTCCAGATTTTGTGTATGAAACATATTGAACTTGCAAAAATGCTATTGGCTCAAATTCCATGAGATATGAATCTAATCCTGACAATGTCTCATTATTACAACGGTCGCATACACAGCCCTTTGGCAAGACAGCTTCATCGTTACCTAACCCTTCTGGAAAAATATGCTCTTCTGATTGAAATGTATTATCTGACTTCAAACAATATATACACTTTTTTACTTTTGTATCAGTAGCTTCCTCGTTTCCATCCTCGCTCTTTTGCCATTCTATAATCAAGTCGAATAATATAGAAATCAGGAAAAAACCGGTGAGTGTATATGAGTAAAACTGATGCCAAAATAAAGGTCCTACAATGGGCGCTGACGAAAGTTCTCTTAAATCGTTCGAAATTTTCTCATCGTTCTGGAAAAATTCACCATCTGAAACCAAAGAATATATTTCATCTGCGGTGAACTGCTTATTATTTATTTGTATTGAAATCGGCCCCTGTTTCATAGAATTAATATAGGCATTGATTTTTTCTAATTTCTCTTCTGAAAGAATATGAGGCCCATTTTCTAGAATAAGGTTCAATATTTTTTCATAATGTAAGTCAGACTGATAAGCTAAAAATCTACGCATCAAAACAGCAAATTGTATTGAAATCTCTTGTCCTGGTGTGCTTACACTTGCAGAGAGCATCTCATTTTGAAAATTGATCTTAAATGAAAATGAGCCTTGTGCAGCTATATCAGGCATCAATTTGCGGACTTTATGATAATGGCGCTTGAAATCTCTAACAAATTTTTTCATAAGTAAATGTTATTCCATTACACAGCCAGCTAATTACAGCTTATGCCGCGCATGTATGAAAAACCAGATAAGAAAATTATAGCACCAGCAGCCTTGTTTTTGCTTTTATCGCTCCTGCTCAAACAGCGTATGATTGGCATTGATCTGCAGCAAGTCCCACCAATTGCCATATAAATCTTCAAAAACAGCCACCAGTCCATAGGCTTCTTCTTTTGGGTCTCGCACGAATTTGATGCCTTTGGCAAGCATCTCGTGATAATCGCGCCAGAAATCATCGGTGTTGAGAAATAAAAATACGCGTCCGCCGGTTTGGTTGCCGATGGAGGCCAGTTGTTCTGGTTTGGAGGCGCGGGCCAGCAGCAGGGTTGTTCCTGTCGAACCGGGAGGCGCGACAACCACCCAGCGTTTGTCCTGTTCTGGTTGATAGGTATCTTCCACGAGGGTAAAGTGAAGCTTTTCAGTATAAAAAGCAATCGCTTCGTCATAATCTCTGACAACCAACGCGATATGGATGATGGATTGTTTCATTGTTCTCTCTATTCTCTACAAAAACTTTTGTAAAAGTCTTTTTGCCACAGAGCGCACAGAGATTTTGAGAAAATCTTTTAAACGCTGGTTTTCTCCGTGATCTCTGTGGCGAAGCTTTTTTCTACTGGGTACTACTTTCTACTGTCTGCTTTCCCCGCCATCCCCAGCTTCTTCATCACCACCGCGTAGCGTGATGTGAGATGGATCAGTGGTGAGGAGAGCCGGGTGTGTGCCTGTCCCTGGCGGATGACGCGGCGCAGGTCGTCGCCGTTTGCAAAGGGAGGCAACGTCAGCGTGGCGATGCCCAGTTCGAAAGCAGTGTGCGCATCCGAGCCGACGGTGCCGGGCAGGTTGTGCTGTTGCGCAAAGGCCTGGGCCTGGGTGTTGAAGGCCGGGTTGACACAGCGTGCATTGAAGGTTTCGACCGCATCCACCAGCGGCATGATTTCGAGCAGGTCGGGCAAATCCCAGTGTCCGTTGCGGTGAAGGTCAAAGGGATGTGAGACGCTGATGAACGCGCCCTGATCGCGCAGTCTGCGGATGGTTTCCCCCGGCGTCAAGCGGGCGGGAATCTCTTCGGTGACGAAGGCCGCCAGGATTTCACCACGGGTGGTCATAATTTCTTCGCCTACGATCACCAGTTCCGGGTCGATTTGCTGCGCCCGCAGCGCTCCCCCAATGCTGTTATGGTCGGTAACGATGACGCGTTGCAATCCTTTTTTGCGGGCGGCATCCACAAGTTGCTGCGGTTTGGTCAGGCTGTCTTTTGAAAAGATGGTATGGCAGTGAAATTCGACGCGCAAAGTATCCATAAAGTCTCCGTTTCTCAAGAAATTATACCAATTCCTTGCTACGCCCCCATTCTGGGCAATTTTGTTATAATCATAGAGATGGACGAAGATAATGAAGGTCTCTTTAGCCGCCCCGTTCCCAGAAGCCTTCGGCGCTTTGGGATCGCTACAGGCATTTATATTATTTTGGTGATTGCGGGATACCTGATGGCGAATTGGGGCTGGCTGCCGCAGCCGGATAATCTCGCCCCGATCGGGGATGTTTTTCTATGCGGTTTTGGCCTGGTGCTGTGGGGGTCATTTTTTGCGCAGTTTGTTTTGCCTGTGAATAAAATGGAAGGCCGCCTGAAAATCATCGAGTATTTGCTCATCTATATTCAGGGCAGCCACGGCCCGGCGGTGTTTATTGAGAATGGGGTTGTTCGCGCTGCGGAGGGGGAAACCAAAAAGCGTGGTCCCGGCGTCATCTGGCTGGATAGCGCCAGCGCGGCAGTGCTGCGTACCCCGGTGAAATTTACCAGGGTGATTGGTCCTGGTGTTCACTTTACCACCGCCAAAGAGCAGATTGCTGCCACGGTTGATTTGCACACGCTGACCCAAACCATCGGTCCTGATGAAAACGATGATCCATCGTCGCTTGCTGGCGAGCCTGCCAACGAAGAAGACAAGAAGAAAAAAGAAGCGCTCAAGAAGCGCTGCGATGCGACCCGCGCATTAACCCGCGATAATATTGAAGTCTTTGCCTTGATTACCGTCAACTTTCGCATTCGTTCCAAGCCGGGGGAGGGGGGCAGCGAGCTTGGCTTCGATGCAGAAAATGTACGCAGGGCCATTACTGAAAATTTATTGCAGGGGGTTGCCACCGATCAGCCGGTCTGGTCGCCGCTCCCGGCCAAAATGGCAGCGGATGTATGGCGCGAATACCTGCGCAAATTCAAGTTGATTGAACTGTTTGAAGTTGCCCAGGGCGGCAACGATACTGCGCTGAAAACCATCGGCGATTTGCTCAAGAAGCGCCTGACCCAGGAAACGGTTGACCATTGGGATGATTACGGCCGCCCGCCTGCGGCGGATACGCCCAAAGTCCCCAGCCAGGAGTATGCCCGTCTGCAAGAGATGGGGCTGGAAGTCACTGGCGTGACGATCAAGCGCTTGACCTTTTCTCAAGAAGTTGAGGGAAGATTAATCAGCCAGTGGACGACGCAGTGGCTGAAGAACGCGCGCAAAGAGAGTGAACAGGTTGAACGTAACCGTAAGATGGCCGAAGTGCGCGCACAGGAAGAAGCTTTGAAAGATTTTGCCCTGCAGGCCAGCCGTGAGATTTCCAAAGCCGGCCTGGATGAAGCTGCTAAAAAGACTCATGCGCTTGAAATGCTGGTGCATTCAACCTTTTTGGGTGTTCGCCGCAACACACTTCTGTTAAAGCGCGCCAATGCTGAACAGAGCGCGCTGCTCGATATTTTCCGCTGGTTGCGCGAAAAGCGAGGAGAGACAAACAATGACATTGAATAATGCCCCCGGGGTCGTCCCTGATCGAAATTCGCTCAAAGCTGCTCAGAACATGGTTAACGAAGGCGTCAGGAAGGTTGAGACCTGGATTGTTGACGCCATTAATTACGTTCTCAACCAGATGTTCGCGCTGCGCCATACTGTCGCTGGCGTCCGCAGTACGGCAGTTGTCGTCCTGTTTTTTGTGCTGTGGATTATTTTCATCGCAAATTCCCGCTCTGCTGAAGACTGGCAGGTTTTACTCGGAAATTTCATTAGCGCGATGACGGGCACTTTGCCAGAAAATGTTACTGCCACTGACGCTTTTGGCGGCTTCTTAGGGGCGATCCTTTTTAACCCTGCGGTGTTTGGTCATTTAATTGCGCTATACGCCCCTTTCATGTTGATGCACCGCATTACCTCCATTTATCTGGCAGATGTTTTTGAGAAGGACGAAGAAGTCGCTCAAAAATTTATTCTACAAGCCGCCTTTGCCAGCGACTACAGCACCATTCGCATCCGTGAAGGAAAAATCGTCGAGTCCGATCAAAACTCGCCCATTGTCCAGATCGGTGGTCCTGGCTATGTGCTGGTTGAACTCGACAGCGCAGTCTTGTTTGAAAGACCCGATGGCACACCACACATCATCGGCCCGACCGGCGGCGCACCGCGCAGCAGAAGAGTGGTCGATGGTTTTGAGCGTGTTCGTCAAGCGGCAGATTTACGCGACATTTTGGGCGATTATGAAATGAAGGCGCGCAGCCGTGACGGCATTCCGGTGGAAGGCAAGGATATTCAATACACGTACAGCATTTATCGTGGCGAAAACGCTGTCAAATCGCTCAAGACTCCCTATCCTTTTGATGAGAACGCCATGAAAAGCCTCGTCTATAAAGCGCCGCGCCCGGCCAAGACAAATCCAGGCCCCAGCAAGCCAGACTGGCATACGCCTTTACCAGGCAAGTTCGGCGGCACGGTGCAGACAGAGTTGGGCAATTTTGTCAACAAGCATGGTTTAAGCGAGTTTTTATCCAGCACGGGCGAGCCTGAAAGAGAGGCCTTCCGCGAGCTGGAAGAGAAGATCGACAAAGAGGGCCAAAAGCTTTCGGGGTTGAATGGTACCCAATCGTCTGCCGACACAGCCAAATCTGCGCCGTTTGCATCGCGCGATTCGATTACCGCCATGTTTTACGCCAACTCATTCAAAAAATCGCTTGTGGGCAAGGGCCTGCAACTGAGCTGGATTGGCGTGGGTACCTGGGTTACCCCCGCAGAAATTATCCCCGCCAACCATCTCGAAGCCTGGAAGATCAGCCGTGAAAACGCCCAGCGCAACAGCGCCGAGCAGATCAAACGTGTGCGCGAAGATGCGCTCTTGCAGGAAAGCATGCGTCTGATTCAGACCATGCCAATTGGCAGATTTTATACCGACCTGAGAGACGAGACGAATGACGCGCTTGTGGTGGATATGCTGATCGGTGATTATTACGAACGGATCCAATCGGCGCTTGAGTTATACGAGCGTGATGGGCATAAGCCTCCATCTGTTTTGCTCGAAGCGCTGCGTGTGCTCAACGATGTGCGCGGAACCAGTCATCGCTGGGTCAATGACATCTAAAGAAAATGTGCAATGAATACCCGTCCAAAATATGACCCCGCAAAAAAGCAGGATTCAGCGCTTGAAGTGACCCGCGCCCAGGCGGAAGGGCATGCGCTGGTAGCGCTGGAATCAGTGATGATGACGCATGGTTTGACGCGCCCGAACAACCTGGTTTTCGCGCAGGATATGGAGCAGGCCGTCCGTGACGAGAATGCCGTTCCTGCGACGGTGGGCGTGCTTGAAGGAAAACTGATGGTTGGCATGAGCCAGGTGGATCTTGAACGTCTGGCCTATGCGGATGCGCCACTTAA
This sequence comes from uncultured Chloroflexia bacterium, assembly GCA_963757465.1. Classification (GTDB taxonomy): domain Bacteria; phylum Chloroflexota; class Anaerolineae; order Anaerolineales; family Villigracilaceae; genus UBA5195. Next base: position 140,911 of record CAVWRY010000002.1, read on the forward strand.
ACTCAGTCCGCGCAATTTTGCGGCGGCTTTGTTGCAAAAGTCCAGTGGAGGCACAACCCTGGCAGGGACCATGTTTGCCGCCAACCAACGGGGAATCAAAGTCCTGGCAACGGGTGGAATCGGCGGGGTGCAGGTGGAACAACGTTTCGACGTTTCTCCTGATCTCAAGGCGCTTGCCGAAATCCCCATGCTGGTGGTCTGCTCCGGGGCGCTGACGGTGCTGGATATTGCTGCCACAGCAGAATATCTTGAAACAATCAGTGTCCCTGTCGTCGGGTACCAGACCGACAAATTCCCCGAATTTCTCTTGCAGGGAAAAAACATCCCTGTCAGTGTTCGCCTCGATACGCCAGAAGAGATTGCCAAATTCGCCCGCCTTCACTGGAAGCTGGGCTTGACCTCTGCTGTGCTGGTTTGTCAGCCCGTCTCTGCCGCGCTTGCGATGGATCGTAAACAGGCGGAGGAGGCCATCAGCAAGGCTTCACAGGAAGCGCAGGCGCAGGCCATTCGGGGGCAACGGCTGACGCCTTTTCTGCTCAAGCGCGTCAACGATCTGACGGGTGGAAAATCGATGCGCATCAATCAGGCGCTGGCTTTGAACAATGCGCGCCTTGCTGCTCAAATTTCCCGCATTCTTGTGGATCTGGAACGTATCCAAAATATAGCCTGAACGATGAATAGATTGCACGACGCAAATGGTAGGGGCGTAGCATTGCTACGCCCCTACGTCTGTAATTATTTTTGTCCTAAACATCTCAAAGGAGAAAAAGATGATGTCCTTTATTACGCTGATTCTTGAAACCTATATTTTGCCATTGGGCTGGAAGTTGATCGGCTGCCTGATTGTCTGGATTATTGGCGGCTGGTTGATTAACGTTTTGGTTGATCGCATTGGGAAAGAGCAGCTTGTCCGCAGGAAGGACCCCACCCTTGTCAAATATTTTGAGGGCGGGCTGAAAGTGGGTCTTCGGATTCTACTAGTGATCGCCATCTTTGGTATTCTCGGCATCGCGACGACTTCTTTTGCAGCCTTGCTGGCGGCAGCCGGGGTGGCAATCGGTATGGCCTGGGCCGGGTTACTGGCAAATTTCGCAGCCGGGGTCTTCCTCGTCTTTTTACGCCCCTTCAAGGTAGGCGATACGATTACTGCGGGGGGGGTAACGGGCCACGTCAAAGAAATTGGTCTGTTTGTCACCACAGTTGATACCGCTGATAATGTACGCGTCTTTGTCGGCAACAATGCCATTTTCTCCGACAAAATCCTAAACTATAGCGCCAACCCGTACCGTCGCGTTGAATTAACTGCACAACTCGCCCACGACGTCGATTTGAGTGATGTCATCCAGCGCTTGCGCGTCAAAATCGAAGCCATTCCAAACGTGGTCAAAACTCCTGCCCCTGAAATCGAAATTTTAACTTTTACCCAGTATGGCGCGGTGCTGGCTGTGTATCCCTATTGCGGGAACGAGCATTATTGGCAGGTCTACTTTGATGTCAACAAAGCCATCGCATCGATTGGCACGGATGGAGGCTACAGGGCCCCGGAGCAGCGCATGGTAGTGCGCAATATTTCATAGGAATATGTGCAAAACAAAAAACACATCCGAGCGGATGTGTTTTTTGTTCGATGATCGTGGTTTATTAGTCTGTAAATGTATGGCCAGCCCAGGCTTGCTTGGTTGGTGTGGGGGTGATGGCCGGGGCAGGTGTATGGGTCATTTTCACCTTGTGGGTTGGGGTCGGGTTTTGAATGCCCAACATGCTATTGAGCCGGGAGCAGCCTGTGATGCTGCCCAATGCCAGAACGATAAACAGAAAGATCACGATCCTTTTTTTCATATTGTTTTTCCTGAAGAGTGGTTGGGTGGCGGTAATATACCGGGTTGATTTAATCAACCGAACGCATTCTAGCGGTATAGCATTAGGATGTGCTTAAAATAGGGGTTTTGTTTTTTGACGAAAATCTTCTCCCCCTTCTGCATCTCGGCAGATGTCGTGCGCCGCTTTTACCCGATCAGCTCGCTGATTTTCTCAGGTTCGATGACGATAATCACACGCACCTGGTCGCGCCCTCCGTACCATTGGTACGGTTTGCCGATGTACTTCTGGGAAAGTGTGTCAATATGGTCTGCTGCGCCGTCGGTGGTCACCTGGAGCACGCGACCGCGCACCCAGCAATAGCGTGAAGGGCGCTCCCGCGCGGAAATGGCAACCGCTACACGCGGGTCGCGCGCAATATTCCTAACCTTGACGTGAGTTTGTACACTGTTGATGAGCACATGTTCGCCGTCGGTGTCAACCCAGGTTTGGGTTAGCTGGGGCGAACCATCGGGCATGGTGGTGGCGAGATAGCAAATACTGGGCTGGCGCAGCAGCGCCAATAGATTTTCGGGGAGTTTCATGTGGATGGTTTCCTTATTTTTCTCGATTTGTGACAGACTATGTTAACCCATTTATCAGCTTTTCCGCCGCCAGTTCTCCTGAAGCAATACAATCAGGGATGCCAACGCCTTTGTAGATATTGCCCGCCAGCGCCAGGCGCGGATGTTTCTGTGCGGCAGCCTCAATGCGCGCCATGCGCTCAGCGTGGCCCAGGTTATATTGCGGCATGGCCTTGTCCCAACGCGAAATGCGCGTAAGCATAGGGTTGGCATGTATTCCCATAGTTTGTGACAGTTCTTCGCGGGCAAGCGACAGCAGATCGCTGTCGCTTGCGGGCAGTTCTTCTCCAGCGCGGCCGATGAAGACGCGCAGCAGGGCATGACCCGCCGGGGCGCGCCCGTCGAACTTGCTCGAAGTCCAGGTGCAGGCCAGGGCGCGGCGCTGTTCACAGCGCGGGATGACGTATCCGTAGCCTTTCAATTCTCGTGGCAGGTTCGCCAGCGGGTAGGCCAGCGAAACGGTGGCAGTCGAAGCCAGGGGAATGTCCATCAGATGGGAGGCAAGCTCTGGGTCGATTGTTTCCACCAGGGCGGCGCTGACGTGGGCCGGAGTCGCTACAATGACGGCGTTGACTTCCAGCGGAGCCTCCCCGTCAATTTCCACCAGAAAATCGCAGCCAAGCGGGGTGATGCGCGAAACACGGGTGTTCAGGCAAAGCTTTGCGCCTTTTTGGATCAGGGTGGCAGCAAGGGTTTCGGGCAATGATCCAAGACCGTTGACTGGCGTGAGGAAGGTGGCGCGTGAGTGAGCATTTGACTCGCCGGATGCGAGCGACTGTTTTCGACGGGCCAGCGCGCCCCGAATCAGTCCGCCGTGCTGTTGCTCCATCTGGCGCAGGGCCGGGAAGGTGGCACGAATGGAGAGCGCATCGCCGTCGCCGGTATAGATGCCCGCAATCAGCGGTTGGATCAAGTTGGCATATGCGCCGCGCCCCAAACGCCGTGAGATAAATGTCCCAACCGATTCGTCGCTTGCGCTATGTCGCGGCGGCAGGACGAGATCGAGCGCCATGCGTGCCTTTTGCGGCCAACTGAGCAGGGGGGTGGACGCCATTGCTTTGAAGTCGGTTGGGATCATCGAAACCAGCCCCGCCGGGATGGGCTGGAGCTGGTTTTTGTGCAAAATGTAGGTGCTGCGTTGGTTTGGGTTTGTCCCTTGCAGGCTGGTTTCAAGGCCCAATTCGCGGCATAAGGCAACGGCCTGTGGCTTGGCGGCGAGGAAGCAATCTGGCCCGCCTTCGATGACGAAACCGTCCACGTGCTCGGTGCGGATTTTCCCGCCCCAGTATGCATCAGCTTCGAGCACCGTCACGCGCAGGCTCGGGTCTTTCTTCAGCAAAAAGTGTGCCGCCGAAAGTCCGGAAATGCCTCCGCCAATAATCAGGATGTGGTGTGGGTTCATAGTAGCTTTGACATATTAGAAATTAGATGTTAGATTTCTAACATCTAATTTCTAATATCTAATGTCTGCGCGTATTCGCGGACGAGCGCGGCGAGGCCGAAGATCATGCGCGGCGCTGTGCCAAGCATTTCGATGCGTTCGAGCTGCATGCCCAGCTTCTCAGCCTGATGCTTGAAGACAATATCCACGTCATAGAGCACTTCGACATGCTCACAGACAAAACCAATCGGTGCAATCAAAGCATGTTTTTTACCTTCGGCAGCCAGATGTTCCAGCACCGATCCTGCATCGGGGCCGAGCCAGGGTTCGGATGAGATGGCCGCAGACTGATAGGCGAACTGGTGCGGGTGGGGCCCCAATTGTTCCATGATCGCATTCATTGTTTCGCGCAATTGAATCGGGTACGGATCACCATTTGCCAAAATGCGCTCTGGCAGGCTGTGGGCAGTGAAGATGATCGGTGTTTCGTCACGGACGTCTTCGGGGAATTTCTCCAGTGCGGCGCGCACACGGCTGGTAAGTGCCTCAATGTAGCCAGGCAGCAGGTGCCAGTCTTCAATGCGGGCAAGCTTGATCTGCAGACCAGCGTCCTCGACACGTTTGTAGTAGGCGGCGATGCTCATTTGCGAAAAATGCGGGGCCATCACCAGCCCGACCACCGATGTGATGCCTTCGGCTGTCATTTCAGCGAGTGTGTCTTTGATAAAGGGGTGCCAGTGGCGCATCCCGACAAAAACCTTGAAAAGCCCCGGCTCATCAGCGTTGAGCGCGGCTTCGAGTGCATCGGCCTGGGCGCGGGTTTGCTCCCGGATGGGCGAACGTCCGCCAATTTCACGGTAGCGTTCGCGCACTTCGGCAATAATTTCGATCGAAGTGGGGCGGTAGCCGCGCACATCTAGCAGGTAGGGTTCGACATCTTTTAGTTCATTAGGCCCACCGTAGGCCATCACAAGTACACCGATCATAATGTCACCGCCTGTGCTTCAAATTTATGCACCATTTCAACCACGGCTTTCAGGTTTTCGACGGGTGTGTGCTGCAAGACGCCATGTCCCAGGTTGAAGATGTGACCGGGGCGTCCGGCGGCGCTTTGCAGGATGTCATGCACCCGCTCTTTGATCTCACTTTGGGGTGCGAACAGGGCTGCGGGGTCGAGATTCCCCTGAACGGCAACATCCTCCCCAAGAATTTTCCAGCCGCTTGCCAGCGGGGTGCGCCAGTCAAGGCCGATCACATCGCCCCCGGCGCGCTTCATCAGCGGCAGCAGCGTAGATGTGTTGGTGCCAAAGTGTATGACGGGTGTGCCCGTCGCCTGTGCGGCCTGCAAGACTTGTTGTGAGTAAGGCAGCACATAGCGTTCGTAGTCCTGCGGGCTGAGCGTGCCGACCCATGAGTCGAAGACCTGCACGGCTTGTGCCCCGGCGTCAATTTGCGCCACGAGGTACTCAGCCAGCAGGGACGAAAGCCGCGCCATTAGCGCGTGGAAGGTTTCGGGGGCGTTGTACATCATGCTTTTGGTGGTGGTAAACTCGCGCGAAGGTCCGCCTTCAATCATGTATGAAGCCAGCGTAAACGGCGCGCCGCAGAAACCGATCAGCGGTACGTCGCCTGTCAGCTCGCGGCGTAACAGTTTGATGGCGTTAAGTACATAGCCGAGATCGGCTTGGGGTTGCACCGGGCGCATTGCGTGCACATCGTTCAGGGTGCGGATCGGTCTCGCAATCTCAGGCCCTTCTCCTTTAACGAATTCCAGCCCCAGCCCCAGCGGAATGACCGGGAGCAGAATGTCCGCAAACAAAATAGCGGCATCCACGCCCAGCGCGCGCACCGGCTGAAGGGTAATCTCTGCTGCCAGATCGGGCTGGTTGCAAATTTCGAGCAACGAATATTTTTCGCGGATGGCCCGGTATTCGGGCATATAGCGCCCGGCCTGGCGCATAAACCAGACAGGTGTATGGTCAACGGGCTGACAGCGGCAGGCGCGTAGGAAGCGATCAATCATTTCCATAAGGCAAGAGTTTCCTCGGCGGGGTGGTAAATGGCACTGTGCAAAGGTGTGTCGCGCAGGGTGTAGCGGCGTCCTTCGGTGTCGCGCAGTTCGTTGACCAGGTCAGAAAAACGAGTCAGGTCGTCGGTTTCGTAGACCACGACAAATTCCTGATTTTGCAGGCCGAACGAATAGAGCAAAAGCTGGTTGATCTCTTCGTATTGCTTGCCAATGCGGATGTGTTCGTTCATCATGCCCTGACGCGCTTCGCGGCTCATCAGGTACCACTCGGTCGTTTTGGTGAAGGGATAGATAATCAGGTATTGCTTGCGTGCCTCGCCAAACGGATCAATCTCTTGCGTAGATGCCGATTTGGTGTATTGCGACGGGCGGGTGAAGCCCCATAGCGTCGTCCCGAGCTGGAGATAGGGGCGCGCAATCTTGGCTGCTTGTGTCGACTGCTCGAAAAACTTTGCAGCCTGGGTGGTGTCATCAATCGGAATGGCGCTCCAGACGAGCAGGTCGGCATCGCTGGCAGCCTGGTAGATTTCGACGTGTCCGGCGGCGCGCAAGGCGGCAAGCCACTTTTGCTGAAAGTCGGCGCGGGCAGCGTCATCAAGTGCGAAGTAGCTGTCTTTGAAGGTATAAAGTGCATAATGGCTGAAGGTGCGTGGGGTTTGTTGGGGCATGAGAAATTCCAGTTAGAAAGTTGAAAGGTTGGAAGATTGAAGATTATTGAAGATTGTTGGGTAAAGCGAATAGTGAGCGGGCCATTTCGGCGTATTGCTGGTTGTTTGGTCCGGCGGCTTCGATGCGCAGGCGTTGGGTGGGCGCAGCCAGCAACTTGCTGACGATGGCATGCGTTAACGCTTCAAGGTGGGCATGTTCGGCTTCGCTCAGGTTTGGCATTTGGCGCAGGGTTTTTGCCAGTTCCGCCTCGCGAATGTTCTCGGCCTGCTTGTGCAGATCAGCGATGACGGGGAGCATGCCGCGAAGGTTCAGATAGTCGAGAAACTTGCTCGTCTCCTCGGCCACAATTGCTTCGGCGTGTGGCACTTCGGCTTGCCGTTCAGAAAGCGATTGCTCGAGGCGTGTGTTCAGATGGTCAATGTCATAGAGTTCCACATTGGGGATCTGGCCTGCTTGCGGATCAATGTTGCGCGGCACAGCAATGTCGATCAACACCAGCGGACGATTGGGCCGTTTTTGCATAGCTTTTTCGACCATTTCACAGGAAATCAGGATGGATGCCGCGCTGGTGGAGGCGACCAGCACATCCGACTCCCCGAGGCTTTCTTCGAGCAGCGCAAACGGAGCCACCCCGGTGGCCCAGCGCTCCGCCACAGCATGGACTCGTTCGAGGGTGCGGTTGATCAACAGAATGCGTTTGACGCCACGCTTACGCAAAGCGCCGACAGCCAGCTCAGCCATTTCACCGGCCCCAAGGATGGTGACCTGTGCTGTGGCAATGTCGGTTACTGCGCGTTCGGCCAGACTGGCGGCGAGTGACGAGACCGAAGCTGGGTTGCGGCCAATCGCTGTTTCCGTGTGGACACGTTTTCCGCTATGGATGGCGGCCTGGGAGAGTCGGGAAAGCACGGGGCCGGTCATGCCCAGCTCACGAGATACATTGAAGGCGCGGGTGACTTGCCCAAGGATTTGTGGCTCTCCCAGTACGAGCGAATCCAACCCGGCGGCCACCCGTAACAAGTGGCATACTGCATCCGCCCCGGCCAGCCGGTAAAGGTGCGGGTGAAACAGCTCCGCAGGGACGTGGGTGGCTTTGGCCAGGTAGTTTTCCAGCCCGTCAAACGCTGCATCGCTTGAAACCGCATAAAGTTCCGTACGATTGCAAGTGGAAAGGATCAGTGCTTCGCTGACAGGGCAGTCGCTGCCGCGTCGAGGGTTGGCAAACAAAGCGCGAATGTTGTCTTCAGTGAGAGCAAGCTGTTCGCGCAGGTCGAGTGGGGAGGTGGTGTGATTGAGGCCGATGACGAGGATGTTCATAGGGGTTGATTTTGAATTTAAACAAAGTTGAGCAACGTACTCAACTATAGTTGCTCAATCAAAATTAATATACGTAAGTTTATGGAGCTTTGGATTAATATTTGCTGATAATCGCCCACCGCTTAATCGACAAGGGAGACTGATTCCAAAGAGTCAAGTCTCCCTTGTGTTGATTTCGCGTCGAAATTTACAACTTTACTGTGTTACTGTTTTGTCCAGGTTGTGACGGAGCCATCTGGGTCGGTCAGGGTCAACGTGGTGCCGCTGATGGCTGTCTTGGACTGTAATTTGCTTCCGTCAGTCTTGGTGATGGTGACGCTGTTATCAGCATAAACATAAGTACCAGTCAGGCCATTTGCGGATGAGAAATTTCCATCGGCAGTGAAGGTCATGCTCTGAGCGCTATCGGCATCGCTGGCCCAGGTTCCTACCAGGTCATTGGTACCAGTCGTTTTTGCAGCGCCGCCGCCACAGGCGGAGAGCAGTAATCCGAGCACGAGCATGGCAACGAACAGAATGGAGATATTTTTCTTCATTTCTTCCTCACTTTGAATAAACTCACGAGATACGATTTCCGCACAATCTATTGCGGCTTCTTACAGACTAAACATATTATTTGAACAAGAGACGCGAAATCTCTTTACTTATTTTATCGTTGTTTTTGCTTTTTTTTGTGTAAATGCCCCTAAAGATTAATATTTTACAAAATTATTATTCGCTCGCCATATCCTGCTGAATCGTCAAATGGTTTGTCTGCGCAATTCAGGTTTGAGAAAATGCAGCCCGGCTACCACCAACAGGCATAAGCCGCCGCCCACCACCGCAGTAGGCCCGATGCCCCAGCTTTGTGCCAGTCCGCCAATCAGCAGGCTGCCAAAGGGCGCGACGCCTTGCAATGCCCATAAATAGGTGCTGAAAACCCGTCCGCGCAGATTGTCGGTGACGTTGGTTTGAACCAGAATATTCATCATTGCCAGTTGGCTGACTGAACCCCAACCAATCAGCATCAGCAAAAAATAGGCGAAGCTGGCATTGTGAGTCAGGCCAATTGCCAGCAAGCATACAATAAAAGTCATTTGTCCGACGAATAGGACGCGGCCTTTGTGTTTTGAATTTTGCGAAGCAATCATAAAGGAAGCGATCAGGGCACCCACTCCCTGAAATGTATATAGCAGGCTGTTGCGTGTGGCCACCAGCGAATCGGTATCTGCGGGTTGGGCGAGTAAATCTCTGGCGATTGCTGGAATTTGTTGCAAAAAAGGCAGACCGATGAAGCCCGTAATGCCAGCCATCAAAATAATCATGCTGAGCACGCCGTTTTGCAAAATATAGCTTTGCCCCTCACGGAACTCAGCCAGCCAGTTTTGCGTTGCTTCGACCACCTGGGTTTTGAACGGCGTGCGCACGAAAAACAGTCCCGCCATGACAAAGAAATAGCTGACTCCGTTTGCCAGAAAAACCCAGCCTTCGCCCTGATCGCCGAGCACGACCATGAAAGGTGCGGCCAGCGCCGGACCAAGGATGCGTGCCAGGTTGAAGGCCGTCGATTGCAGCGCCAGCGCATTGGGCAGGGCTTCGTGTCCCACCAGTTCGATAATCATGGCCTGCCGTGCTGTGATTTCAAATGCGCCAGCCACGCCCAGCACAAACGACAGCACCACAATGTGCCAGATTTGGATCAGCCCGGTAAATGTCAGAATCGCCAGGGTGAAGGCTTGCACCAGTGCCACAACCTGCATCCAGATCACCAGCTTGCGTTTGTCGACCCGCTCGACAATCACGCCCGCCGGGAGCGCCAGCAGCAGCGTCGGCAGGGTGGCGGCGAAGCCGATCAGCCCCAGGTCGAGCGGACGGCCTGAGATGCGATAGGCAAGGTAGGGCTGGGTGGTATTTTGCATCCAGGTGCCAATCAGCGAAGTAAACTGCCCTGCCCAGAAAATAACAAAATCCCGTGAGGCAAAGGCAGGGTAATGATTGATAATGGTGGTTTTGAGTTTCATTGGGACGGGGCAGCGGGAAATTGGTATATTGGAAAATTATTAATTACGTCTGATGTGAAATCGAAGAAATATTGACAGGAATTGGGAATGCCTTCAAGATAAAGTCGCCAAACGAAATCTTGAAAGGACATTCCCATGACAAGTATAACCATTTCTGATGTTTTAACGATCATCTATGTGCTGGTAGATGATTGGTACGAAATAGAAGGCGTGAAACTACTGAAAGGAAAAGCTGGTAAGAAGCCTGAATTCAAAGATAGCGAGTTGATGACATTGATGCTGGCGCAAGATTACATTCCCTATCCGAGCGAAACGCAGTATGTCGAGTTTATTCGGGCCAACTATCTGGCACTATTTCCAAGATTAGTGGATCAAAGCCAGTTCAATCGTCGAGCACGGGCATTACGTCTGCTGGTGGAACAATTGAGACGCTACTGGATTGTTCAAAAGCACTGTCATTTGCATAACAAATATCTGCTAGATACCAAACCTGTGCCAGTTCTTGGCTACAAAAGACGCAAAAACAGAAGCGATTTTGCTGGGAGTGCCGATTATGGACATTGTGCCAGCCGCAAAATGGATTACTTCGGCTACAAATTGGTCACAATTTCCACTTTACAAGGAATTCCTGTTATTTATGATCTGGTTCCAGCTAATTTAGATGAACGTTTTGCCGCAGAAGCGGTCATTGATCATCTGACATATTGTGATATTTTTGCTGATAAGGGTTTTATCGGTTTTGAGTGGCAGACCAATATTTTTGAGCAAACCAATAATTTGATATGGACACCAAAACGTTCTAATCAGCACCTTCAAAATTCGAAAGAACTTGACCGCTGGCTTTCCAAAACTAGGGAACGTATCGAAGGTGTTTTCCATGAAATCCAAAATACTGGGCGTAATATTGAACGTTTGCTTTGCAAAACTGTGCTCGGTTTATCAACTCGTGTAATTCTCAAAATGACTAGCCATTTATTACGCCGTATTCTTTTCTCAGATTTCAATATCGATATTCAAACTTTTCAAACCACTTTTTGATTTCACATCAGACGTAAGTTGTAAATCGTAAATCAAAACTCCTTAGACCGGCATCACGCATTCAGCGCGGTCGTTGCCAGGGCTGTTGACCAGCGTCGAAACGGAATAGGCCCGCATCTCGGCGGCTGGATACGGGACGAGTAGATGTTGCAGTGCTTCGGGCTTTTGCGGGCTCGGCTCCAGCCATTCTGCGTAGGCTTGCGGCGGCAGGATGACTGGCATGCGATTATGCAGGGTCGCCATCAGCTCATTCGGTTCAGTGGTGATAATCGTGCAAGACTTGATCTGCGAACCATCCGGGGCGTGCCACTCGTCCCATAAACCGGCCAAAGCAAAGGGTAGCCCTGATTCCAGCCGGATGTAGTGCGGAGTCTTGGTTTTGCTGCCCGTTTCAGCCTTCCATTCGTAAAAACCGTCGGCGAAGATCAGGCAGCGTTTGTATTTGTAACTGCCGCGAAACGACGGCTTTTCGCCGAGCGTTTCGGCGCGGGCGTTAATCAGCTTTGAACCAATCGTCGGGTCTTTCGCCCAGGACGAAATCAACCCCCATAGAAAATAATCGGCGCTGTTCTTGCCATCGTTGGGCAGAGTCAGCACCGGCTGGCTGGGGGCGACGTTGAAACGGGGTCGCCCCTGATCGGGGAAGTTGACTTCGGGGAAAGTTTGCTGCAACTGGGCAGGGTCAGCCGTCAGGGTAAATCGTCCGCACATAAGACCTCGCTTTTGATACTATTTCGGCCACGGCGTGTCGGTTGGGCGCGGCGTGGACGTGGGGGTGCGCGTTTTGGTAACGGTTGCTGTCGGGATGGGCCAGGCGGTGTCAGTGGGCAAAGGCGTGCGCGTGACGCTCGGCGTCATCGAGACAGTGGGCGTGCTCGTCGGCGGCCTGGTCTGCGTCGGCGCGGGTGTCCTGCTGGGAACTAGCGTGTCAGACGGTTGGGGCGTGGGGGATGGCAGGCGCGTCAGGGTTGGGCTGGGGCTGCGGAAGGGGCTTGGTGTGGCTGTGACAGTACCTGTCGCCGTGGGCAACGCTGTGGGGCGTGGCGCGGGTGGTTTGCCCTGCACCGTAAAGCGGTTGACGCTCTTCCATTCCTGGCCCACGAAAATCTGCACTTCGTAGTTACCCGGCAGCCATTGCGACGGGTCGGGGGCCCAATCGGTGAAGCCGTACCCGCCAGTCCCATCGGACCAGGGTTTGGTTTCAGAATTAATCAGTGTGCCGTCACGGTACCAGAGCGCCGTCCATTGCACACCATCCACCATGTTGTCGTAGCTGTAAATCGCCACCATGCGCTTGATCGGGTTTTGAAAAACTGTCCCAGGTTCGACCGGCTGGTAGTTGGTCAAATCAACCCCACGCGCAAAGATCAACGGACTAAACAGCGAGGCTGGATTGGGCGTCACGACGCTGGTAAAAACCGCCTTGATTGCTTCTGGCACAAATGGCGTGGATGTGGGCGACGGTGTGTTTGAAATGGCCGGGGTGGGGGTGATGCTTGGCGTCGCTGTAATGGTCGGCGTCATAGAAATGGTCGGTGTCAGGGTAATGGTCGGCGTCAGGCTGGGGGTTTTGGATGGCGCATAAAACATATAAGCCACCGGCTCGCCATATTTCCCCAGCCAGAAAGCAACCAGCACCAGAAAAACCGCAATGAAGATCATGCGCCAGCCGTGCATCAGACGATCATGTCTCATGCGGTAGTAGGGAATTTTTTTGACAGAGCCAATCGTCTGAATACCATTCCAGGCGACACCGATGACAAAGATAACAATTAAAAGAATCGCGGTGAAAATACCAGCTTGAATGTTCATCGACAAAATTATAGCATATCGCGCTATTTCGCCATGACGCCGCCTGTGATTTATACCCGACCCGGTCACAAATTGCGCTTTTTATCGAGCGGAGAAGCGCAATTTGTGACCGCGGGCATTCTATGGTAAAAATGGCCCCATGAATGAAGAACTTGTTTTGCTCAAACTTGGCGGATCGCTGATTACGGATAAGACGATTGCCTATACTCCGCGCTTCGAGAAGCTGGCCCAACTGGCGGCGCAGATTTCAGCAGCGCGTCGTGCCAACCCGGGGCTGCGGCTCATTTTGGGACATGGTTCCGGCTCTTTTGGGCACACGGCTGCCAAGAAACACGGCACACGCAGCGGAATTCAACCGGGGAAAAATGGTAGCGAGTATTGGGATGGATTTGCCGAAGTCTGGTATCAGGCCTCGCAGCTCAACCGTTTTGTGATGGATTTGCTGCACGATGCGCAAGTCCCTGCCCTGACGCTTGGCCCCGTTGCGGCGGTGACTGCCAGCGACGGCAAACTCTCAGGTTGGGACCTGACTCCGTTAAAAGCGGCATTGGCTGCTGGGTTGGTGCCGGTTGTGCATGGCGATGTGATTTTCGACAATGTGCGCGGTGGGACAATTTTTTCTACCGAGGATCTGTTTGAGCATATTGCCAGACAGCTTCGTTCGCAACGCATTTTGCTGGCAGGCCTCGAAGGGGCCGTCTGGGCTGATTACCCTGAACGCAAGCAACGGGTGGAAACGATTACCCCGGCCAACTTTGATGCGGTCAAGCCCAACCTGGGCGCATCCAATGGCGCAGACGTGACCGGTGGAATGGAATCCAAAGTGCGGCAGATGCTTGCGTTGGCGCAGGAAATCCCCGGTTTAACGGCGCAAATCTTTTCGGGTGAGCAGCCGGGGAATCTCCAAAAAACGCTGGCTGGCGAAATGATCGGGACGTTGATTACTAGCTAAAGACAGAAACCCCAAAATACAAAAAGACCGGAGCGCGGCATGCGCATTCGGTCTTTTTGTATGTGGTGGGCGGGAAGGGACTTCGAACCCCTGACCTCATGTGTGTGATACATGCGCTCTAACCAACTGAGCTACACGCCCAAACGAGCCGAGATTTTCTCGGCGCGGGTGATTATAGTGCAGGTATCTTTCTTTGGCAAGGATTTGATCTGATGCGAAAAGCTGGTATAGTAGGGCAGATCATTCTATGGCCTAAAGGAACTTAATCATGGCAATGCTTGAAGTAGCTGATATTCATACCTACTACGGAAATATCCATGCGCTTAACGGCGTTTCGTTGACGGTCGAAAAAGGGGAAATTGTCACATTGTTAGGAGCCAACGGCGCAGGCAAAACCACCACCTTGCGCACCATTTGCGGGTTGCTCAAACCGCGTACGGGTCAGATCCGCCTTGAAGGTGCAGAAATCACCGGTTTCAAGGCGCACGAGATTGTCTACAAAGGTGTGGCAATGGTGCCTGAAGGGCGCGGAATTTTTGCGCGGTTGACCGTCACCGAGAACCTTGACCTGGGTGCATACAGCCACAATGACCGTGCCAGCCTGCCAGTCGATTTGGAGCGTGTCTTTGGCATTTTCCCGCGCCTGAAGGAGCGCCAAAGGCAAATCGCCGGGACTCTCTCTGGGGGGGAACAGCAAATGCTGGCAATTGGTCGGGCGATGATGGCGCATCCGCGCCTGTTGCTGCTGGACGAGCCTTCCATGGGCCTCGCGCCGATTTTGGTGGAGAGTATTTTCGAGACGATCAAAGCCATCAACAGCGAAGGTACGACGATTTTGCTGGTGGAACAAAATGCATTGATGGCGCTCTCGATTGCCCATCGGGGCTACGTATTGCAAACCGGGCAAATTGTGCTGAGCGACAATGCTGAAAACTTGAAAAAGAATGAAGAAGTGCAAAAAGCTTATCTGGGTGTTAGCTAGCTATTAGATATTAGACATTAGCTAAAACCTAACATCCAAAGTCTAATATCTAACATCTAAAGTCTAAAAAGGTCTTCAAATGCCATCTGCTGAAATCATCACCATTGGAACAGAAATTTTGCTTGGCGAAATCGTGGATACGAATTCCGCCTTTTTGGCGCGTCACTTGCGTGACCTGAACGTGGATGTTTTTCGCACGTCCACGGTTGGCGACAATGCCGACCGGATCGCGGAGATCATCCGCGAAACATTGCAGCGGGCGCAAATCATCATCACCACCGGTGGCCTTGGTCCAACGGTGGATGATCCGACACGCGATGCTGTCGCCCTGGCGTTCGGCGTTGAAGCGGAATTCCGCCCGGAGCTTTGGGAGCAGGTCGTGACGCGCATGCAGCGCTTTGGCCGCACGCCCGGAGAAAATCAGAAACGCCAGGCCTATGTGCCCAAAGGTGCGATTGCGCTCGAAAACGCCGTCGGCACGGCCCCGGCCTTTATCGTTGAGCAGGGCGACTGCTGCCTGATTTCGCTGCCAGGTGTGCCGCGCGAAATGGAATATCTGGCGGAGCATAAGGTTTTCCCTTATTTGCGCGAAAAATATCACCTGAGCGGGTTAATCAAGGCGCGTATTTTGCATGTCGCCGGCATGGGTGAATCAATCATTGATGAGCATGTCGCCGAGTTTGAATTGCTTGCCAACCCAACCGTTGGTCTGGCTGCCCATTATGGCATGGTGGATGTGCGTATCACCGCCAAAGCCGATAGCGCCGACCAGGCCGATGAAATTATCGCAGGCGTCGAGAAAACCATCCGCGAGCGCCTAGGCAAGGCCATTTTTGGCAGCGATGGTGAGACGCTGGAAAGCGCCACACTCGAAACGCTCGCGAAACGCAATTTAAAGCTGACGGTGGTGGAAGTCAACACGGGCGGTGAGCTTTCGCGCATGCTCTCGCAGACGAAGCCGCCCATTTTTGTCGGTGGACAAGTGCTCTCCTCCCTGGCGAACGGTAAAAGCCTTGCAGATGCTGTCGTGGCACAGATGCAAAGAAGCGGAGCAAGCGTTGCGCTTGGTTTAACGGCGAGACAGGATAAGGTGGGGGAATTGGGTGTCGATATGGTGATGATTACGCCCAACGGAAAAAGCGAGTCCACCCGTGGCTATGGCGGACACCCCAAAAATGTCCCTGTCTGGGGGGCCAATATTTTGCTGGATATATTGCGTCGGGAGATAAGCGATTAAATGAAGCGTAGGCAACTCAAGGGATTTCTGGCTGGCATCTGGATTGTCAACATCTTGATTTGTCTGATTGTGGTGGGGGTGTTCATCTGGTTGAATCCGCGACGCGCACAGGTGGCGCCAACACTGACTCCGATACTCGCTCGGGAAGCTTCGCGCCTCCCTCCCAAACCATCCATCACGCCGATTCCGCCGCCCACGCAGCGACCAACCATCACCGCGTGGCCGACTCCGTCACGCGGGCCGAGCGTGACCCCCATGACACAGCGTCCACCCAATGTGACAGTGATCGGTTATTCGGTGGAGCAGCGCGGGCTGGAAGTTTATAAATTTGGCACAGGGCCAGTGAATAAATTAATTGTGGCGGGAATTCATGGTGGCTACGAGTGGAACACCATCGCGCTGGCCGATGAGTTGATTGCTTACGTCAATGAACATCCCGAACGCATCCCCGCCGATACAACCCTTTATATCCTGCATGATTTAAACCCCGACGGGCTGGCGCGTGGAAAAACCCCCGATGGACGCGCCAATGCCCACAATGTGGATCTGAACCATAACTGGCCTTACCGCTGGTCTGCCGATTGGTCACGGGCTGGCTGCTTCAGCGAGCGCATTTTGACTGCTGGCAGCGCCCCCGGCTCAGAGCCAGAAGTGCAGGCGTTGATCAGGTTTATCGACCAGATCAAGCCCAAGGCGTTGATCAGTTATCACAGCGCGGCGCTCGGCATTTTTGCAGGCAGTATGGAAGGGTTTTCTCCATCGATGGAGCTTGCTGCCGCAGTGGCCCAGGTGACAGATTATCCCTATCCGCCGATTGATACCAAGTGTGACTATACCGGCAATCTGGCAGATTGGGCATCTGATACACACAATATCCCGGCGATTGATATTGAATTAACCAATCATCAGGATACTGATTTTGAGCAAAATTTGCGGGTTTTACAGGTGTTTTTGGGGTGGAAAAAGTAATGCCATTTAGCGATTTGCGATTTTTGATTTACGATTTTCCAAAATCCAAAATCGTTAATATTTAATCTCCACCGTTGTCCCGACATTGGCCCAATCGTAGAGCATTTGCGCATCCTGTACGCCGAGCACAACACAGCCAAATGAAATGGGCGTACCAAGATAGCCAGCCCACAACTGCGTGCCGTTGGAAAGAATCGGCAGGGCATGGATGCCATTTTCGAGCGTGCCTGCATAATAGATCCCCATCCAATTCGGCATCCACAGATCCCAGGTGGCGCCATAGGCATTGGGAATTTTATCGAGCACCTGAAAGACGCCTGTACGGGTGGCGTTGTGCATGCCGGTGGAAGCGATGAAGCTGTAGATGAGTTTGTTATCCTGATAGGCGTACAAATGCTGCTCAGAGATGGATACCAGAATGTACTTGCCGGTGGCTGGCACCTGACCAGTTGAAGCTGGTTGATCCATGGGGGCGGGTGTATCGGTTGGCAGGGCGGTTGGTGTGGCTGTAGCCGTTGGGACGATTGTGGCGGTTGCGGCAGGGGTATACGTCGGTTTTGCGACATTGCCCACGGCCCATGACGGGCCATTAGAAGCGGGAGCGGCATCCGTTGGCATCAGACCCTGGGCATGGGATGCAGTTCCGGGCCAAAAGAGCGGGAGAATCAGTGCCGCAAAAATCACCAGCACCACGAAAATGACTGGGACAGTCAACATTTCCCATTTCCCCGCTGTCTTTGGGCGTGCTGCGATGGGCGCTGACTGGCTGCGGGCCGGTTGCTTGGTTGTATAGATGGTGGAGGTGATCGATGGCTTGATCGGCGTCTGTGGGGCAGTTTCCTGCATCCCCAGACGGTTTTGAGCCCAATTCAAGCCGCGCAGGGCACGTTCGCTATGCGGGTTGATGCGTAAGGCCTGCTGCATGTAGGCCAGGCTGGCCTGCGGTGTGGATACAGCCGCAAGGATGAGCCATGCTTCTTCGTCTTGTGGCGCAACGGACGCGGCGAATTGTGCCCACTGACGCGCGCTGCGTCTGTCGCCACGGTGGAAGGCTTCGTTGGCATATTGGATGGCTTGTTGGGGGGTAACAGGGTTGGCATTCATAAAGGATTGATTTTATTTTACACCCCCTGTCAGGGACAAGAGTATGCTTTTCTATAGCAATTTAGTTACAGTGCAATGTTTTTCTCAAAATAGATACTGAGTGGATCGTAGGTATAGTCCCCAAAAGGCGGGCGGCGCTGAAAGCCGTAGCGTTCATAGAGTTGGATGGCTTCGTGCTGATGGATGCCTGTCTCGAGCCTGAGCACGCTCACGCCATGCTGGCGGGTATATGCGGCCAAATGGTCGAGCATCTGGCGGGCCAACCCCAGCCCACGAAACCGAGGCCGGACGTACATGCGCTTGACTTCGGCGTATTCCGACCCAAAGAGTTGCACGCCGCCACACCCGGTTGGCAGATTATCATGGCGCGTGACGAAAAATGCTACGCCCTGTCTGATGAGCTTCTCTACGCTGTAGCCATGCTGGCTTTCCTTCGGATACAGCGGGCTTAAGCAGGATTCCAACTCGTCGATGAGTTGGATCGCATCGGGACTATCTGGGCGTTCAGGTTGAATGATGCCGGGCATTTTTTTCTCATTATGGGCGCGGAAGTTTGACCGTAAAGTGTTTGTCAATGACAGGCGCAAGGCAGGTCTGGTAGCTACAGGCCATGTAGGTCACAGAGAATTCTACTGTATCCGTTTTGCCAGTCCACTCAAACGGCAGGCTGAGTGTCACGGGTCCTTCAGGGTAAACAGGGAAGGATATTTTCAGCGTTTTATAGGTAAGGTCATGGGGCGTCTGATCGGCTGTGAGTGCACCAGTCAGTTTGATACCGTCTGTTGGCGAAACCAGTTCCAGCAGGGTGGGACGGCCCAGGCCAGCCAGTCCATCCCTGGGCAAATCTTTGCTATACAAATGGAAATGTTCCCGGGTGGGTGTAAATGTTGCCAGAAATTCGAGCTTTTCTGAAGAATAGCTTCTCAGCGCAATTTCTACGGCGACATCGTTTTTCGTAAATCCGAATAAATGGGTTGATGTGCCCCGGTTTTGCCAGCCAGCCATGCTTATACTGGCAAATAGCCCGATGACGACCAGCAACAAGATAAGGACAGCCAGCAATCCCTTCCGTGAAGTTTGCATGGTTATGGCTTTTTGGCAACCCAGGTTTTAAGATCGTCCAGAATTTCCTGTGCGGTGGCGGTGCGGGCGTTTGCGAGGGAGCCGTCTTTGGTGGTGGCGATGGTTTTTTCGTCTGACGTTAATATCACAACTGCCGGAATACCTTTTTCAATCGGATTGCCATATTTGTTGGCCGTATCGAGGTTCTTGTCCCAGTAGCCCACGTCAATGTGCACAAGGTGAAAATGCTCTTGCAGATAGGGCTGCACCAGCGGGTCGTCAAAAAGTTGGGACAGCACCAGACAATCGGGGCACCAGTTTGCGCCAAAATCGAGCAATACCAGCTTGCCATCGGTTTTGGCGCTCGTCAGTGCTGCATCAATATCATCTTGTGGAACGGCGGCTGCATCGTAAGGCTGGCTGTTGCTCTGGCTCGAACTTGTGCTGACTTGTGTGGGTTGTGACGAATTTGTCTGCGGAATCAGCGGAGTAACTTGCAGAATTTGGCTGGCGTTACAGGCCAGCATGGTGGCAAGAACAACGATGGCAAAGACAATTTTCAAAGCGGGTGAGAATTTCATGATCTACCTCCTGATATTATTGTACCGTCCCACGCGCCGCCACCCGCCAGGTAACTTCCACCTGCTCATTGCGTGTGCCAACCACTTCATCAAACAGGTTGCTGACGACACAACAATGATTGGGAATAATGCTCAGACGTTCGCCAATTTCGGGTTTGCGGGCGCAGGCTGAAAAATCGACGTGTCCGTGTTCCTCCGAGAGCGCGTAAATTTTGGCTTCGGGGTACTCACAGATTAAACCATATCCATCCAGACCATGCAAGTCTGTCGAAAGGGATTTGCTCCCCGCATCGATTATGCCGCGCTCGGGCGTCGGGCGGCTGACGATTGTTGTCAGCACGCGCAGGGCGCAATCTTCGGGGCGGACGGCACCGGAGCGGAGCGTCAGGCGGTCGCCGTAGACGTAGATTCCGGCGCGGTGTTCGGTCAGTTCGGGGATACTGTGGGCGTCCCACATGGTTGGGGTCCCGCCGCCGCTGACACGTTCCACCGTCAACCCGTCGGCGGCGAGCAGCGCGCGCGTGGCGCGGACAAATTCGCCAAGGCTGTTTGTATTGGGGTAGGTCATCAGTCCGCCAAAGCGCAGGCCAGGCAGGCTGGCGATCAGCCGGGCCAGTTCGGCGGCCTGCTGCGGCGATTGTACGCCGCAACGCTCTGCGCCCGTGTCGCATTCCACCAGTACGGTCAGCGTCAACCTGGCGGTTTGGGCCGCGCCCGAAAGGCCACGGGCCACGAACGCCGAATCGGCGGTAACGCTCAGGGTGATTTTGGCGGCGAGCGCCATCAGCCGCGACAATTTGCTTGCGCCGATGATGTTATAGGGGAGAAAAATATCCTTGAAACCGGCATCCGCCATTACTTCGGCCTCGCTCAGTTTCTGACAGGTAATCCCTATCGCACCGGCATCCATCTGCATTTGGGCAATTGCCGGAATCTTGTGGGTTTTTATGTGCGGACGGTTGGCAATGCCGTGTTCGTCGAGATAGGCTTGCAGGCGCAAAATATTGACCTGCAAAATGTCCAGATCGACGACTGGGACGGGAGTTTCGAGTTCATTGATTTGCATCGTGAAATCCTTGTTTGTGGTAGGGGCGGGGTTTCCCGCCCTGATATTTGCGTCGCGCTAACTAGGTGCGAGAACCGCGCCCCTACGGTTTGACAAAACCATCTTTACTTGCTATACTGACTGCGGTTTGGAAAGACTGTTTTACTGTTCATAGGGCTATGCTACGATTTGATGTCGCAAACGGTTTTACAAATAGTATCGCAACGAGACTCTTCCACACCCCGGCGGATTTTGCAGGGGTCTTTTTGTGCCTTTTACGCCTGCATTTGACCGCAGGTACAAATGAACCTTACCGCTGTGTGCGGATAAAAATTAAACAACATATTCAATAATAAGAGGTGAAAAATATTTTATGGGTAAAAAACTAAAGATAATACCCCTGGGGGGACTCGGGGAAGTAGGCAAGAACATGATGGCCTACGAAATTGACGGTCAGATTCTGATCGTTGATGCTGGTTTAATGTTTCCCGATTTCAGACATGATCGGCGTGGATTACATTATCCCAGACTTCGAGTATTTGTACGACAAAAGCCAGAAAGTGGCTGGAATCGTCATTACGCATGGACATGAAGATCATATTGGTGCCATTCAACACGTTCTCAGCCGTATCCCGGCTCCCGTTTACGGAACAAACCTGACCCTGGGCCTGGTTGAAGTCAAACTGGCGCGCAATGGTATGGCTGGCAAGGCCGATCTGCGCAAAGTCAACGCGGGTGACACTGTCCAAATTGGGCCGTTCAAGGTCGAATTTTTCCATGTCTGCCACTCGATTCCAGATGCGGTTGGGCTGGGGATTACGACGCAGGCCGGGTTGGTTGTGCATACGGGCGACTACAAATTTGACCCGACACCCGTGGACAACTGGCCGAGCGATTACGCCAAGCTGGCAGAATTCTCCACCCGTGGCGTTGACCTGCTGCTGGCGGATTCAACCAACGCTGAACGCCCCGGGTGGACTCCATCTGAAAAGGTGATTGGCCCGGCGTTTGACAAGGTCATCGAAGATGCACCTGGACGTGTCATCATCGCCACCTTTGCGTCGCTGATCTCGCGTATGCAGCAAGTGGCCGATGCGGCTGTTAAAAACGGGCGTAAGCTGGCCTTTGTGGGCATGAGCATGGTCGATAATGCCAAAATGGCGCGCAACCTGGGCTATCTGGTCGTGCCCGATGAAACGCTCATCACCGTCGAATTGGCGCTTAACCTGCGCCCCGATCAGGTGGTGTTGATGTGTACTGGTTCACAGGGCGAGCCATCTTCGATTATTGGTCGCCTTTCTGCCGGAACCAACCGACAGTTTGATTTGCTGCCCAATGATACAGTGGTGCTCTCATCGCATCCCATCCCCGGCAACGAGGAAGTGATCAGTAAAACCATCAACCGCATGATGCGCTCTGGCGCAAACGTCATTTATGATGCGCTCGCCCCGGTGCATGTTTCTGGTCACGCCAGCCAGGAAGAGCAGAAGTTGATGCTCAATCTGGTGCGTCCCAAGCACTTCATGCCGATGCACGGCGAACTGCGCCAGCTTAAGCGTCATGCCTGGTTAGCAGAACAGGTTGGCATTGCCAGTGACAATATCATCATTGTTGAAAACGGACAAATCATCGAGTTGCAGGATGGCAAAATCAAGCTCGGCGAACGCATTCCCGGCGGATATGTCATTGTTGAGGGTGGCAGCATCGGCGAAGCCGACCCGGATGTAATGCGTGAGCGCGAGCAGTTGGCCCGCTCTGGCATCTTCGTCGTCAATCTGAGCATGGACAAATATTCCAACCGGCTGCTTGACGACCCTGAAATCATTACCCGTGGCTTTGTCTCGTCGGAAGATGGCGAGACGCTCATCCCGGCAGTGCGCAAGCGCGTTGTGGATGTCATCCACGGCGGGGGCATGAGCGTGCAAAAAGACATTGTCGACGTGGTGCGGACGTTTATCTTCAACGAGACCAAGCGCAGACCGATGGTGTTTGTGACAATTACGAAGGCGTAGAAGAAGAAATAATAAATATATGAAAGCTGGCGGCCAATGGCCGCCAGCTTTTTTTTGTTTTATATTGCTAGGGAACCGTATAGGTAACCACCAACTGCGGACGGTCTGCCGCGACTGTTGTATTGCCGCTGTACAAACTCAGATAGTTTGCCGTCGTATTGTTGTTATCGTCCAGCTTGAAGCGCAGGCGGATTTGCGTCAGTGCGGTGAGCGGATTGAGCTTGAGTTTTCCCGTAGTGAGATGGAGGCTATAGATATTGTTGAATGGTGAAACGGAAAATGGTCCATACGTGACGGTACCAGCCGTCTGGAAGTCGGTAGCTTGCAAAGTGGTTATGCCAAAGGCATTGTTTTTAATGTCAGCCATGAAGCCCCCAAAGATTGTGATCGGGTTGCCTGTGCCAATGATCGCTTGCTTCTTGACATTGAGCGTCATGCCAGTGATGGTCGCATTAGACGGGATATTCCCGGTGTTAAACGACAGGATGCTGCGGTATTGACGTCTGCTTGCATCATCACCGATGTTGAAGGTGGCAGCTTTGGAATTCATCACGCCACCCATGTCGCTGTTTTCGGCTGATTCAAGCACCCAGCCATCCTGTGCGGCCATTGACGTAAATGTCATGGTGAAGGTGGTGGGTGTACGGGTTTTGGTAGGCGTTTTAGTAACTGTATTTGTGGATGTTGGCGTTGATGTGACAGTTGCTGTTAGTGTTGGGGTTTGGGTGGGCGTCTGAGACGGGGTGGTGGTAAAGGTGGAGGAAGCAGTCGTTGTGCTGGTGACTGTTTCGGTAGGTGTGAATGTTGCTGTTGAGATGTGGGTTGCTGTCAATGTAGCTGTTAAAGTCATTGTTTCTGTGGGGGTGACTGTGCTGGTAACAGTATCCGTTGGGATGGCAGTGTCAGTTGCCGTCTGAGATGGGGTGGATGTCATCGTGTCTGTTGGCGTAGGGGTATCCGTCTTGGTTTCAGTGGGGGTGACCGTGCTGGTAACAGTATCCGTCGGGATGGCAGTGTCAGTTGCCGTCTGAGACGGGATGGATGTCATTGTGTCTGTTGGCGTAGGGGTATCCGTCTTGGTTTCAGTGGGGGTGACCGTGCTGGTAACAGTATCCGTCGGGATGGCAGTGTCAGTTGCCGTCTGAGATGGGGTGGATGTCATCGTGTCTGTTGGCGTGATGGTGACCGTGTTGGTAACAGTATCCGTCGGGATAGGGGTGTCGGTTGCTGTCATGGTTTCCGTCAACGTCGCTGCCGGAGTAGGGGAAGGGGTATATGTAGCAGTAGTTGCTGGATCGGGGGTGTTCGTCTCGGTTTCAGTGGGGGTAATCGTGCTGGTAACAGTATCCGTCGGGATAGGGGTATCGGTTGCTGTCATGGTTTCTGTAGCCGTCTCGGTTGAATCAGGAGTGCTTGTTTCAGTTTCAGCCGGGACAATCTCTGTCGAAGTTTCGGTATCCGTGGGGGTATTGGTCAGGCTCATCGTCGCTGTTGGGGACGGAGAGTTGGTCGCTGTTTCGGTTGGGGTGTTCGTACTGGTAGCGGTGCTCGTGGGGGTTGCTGTTGCCGCTGTGTTTTCGGGCGCGAAGGCCAGTCCACGGAAAGCCGTATTGGCCGGGGCAGTGGCGAGCGTTGTAAATGTGCCAGTGATGTTTGCGTTAAAGGCTGCGGTATCGGTGACTGTCACCAATTTATTGCCAGCACCCGTGCCGGATGTGGCATAAATGACAGCATCATTCCCGCTGACAACGGCGGTAATACCAGTGTAAATTCCAGTCAGTGCACCGCGTGCAGTCCAGGCCGTGCCGTCAAAGGAATATTTCAGGATACCATTGGCGCTTGTTTGGTCGGCGATGTAGAGTGTATCAAGACCAGCAACGCCTGGGTCACGGTCAAGGAATATAAAGCCAAAGGGATTGCTGGAGTTAACCGGTAAGAATAGGGATGTCGTGTTGCCAGTGCTAGTTGGTATGCCAGTGCCGACGGTGTTAAGTCCGATATTTGAGCCGGTACCTGCTGTAGTATATAGCTGCCCCCCGAAAATGCCTGTGACACGTGTGTTATTGGTAGTTGATGAAATCTGTGTGCTGGTGCCTGAACTGCCATATATCACATAGCGCGTACCGCCCGCGCTGGTAGCTGCGCCACCGGTCCAAAATCCACTACCATCTATTGTTGTGGCGCTGCGAATGCTGTTGCTAGAATATCCATCGCTGATGCGTGTGCTGGTGTCAACATTGCCGTTTGCGTCAACACGCGCCACAATGCGGTTGACGCTTGTGCTGGTGACGTTTGTGGATGTACCGGGTGCCGTATCATAGCCAGCCAGCGTCAGATAGCGCCCATCCGCAGAGCGGGAGAGCGCGCCCTCAGACGCAGCCGATCCGCTGTTGGTCAGAATGCGGTTCGTGCCATTGACCACTGTCGGCATGGCAATTGTCTGCACGAGGGGTGTGCCCAGGGTCGTTGAGTACTCATCCAGAAATACTGCCGTTGCAGCACTCGAGAGCGTTGTGCTTCCGTCGCCGACGCGTAAAACGACCAGATTTCCAGGCGTAATTGCAGCCGCCCGCGCATGTTGTACAGGGAATGCAGTCAGCATCATCTAAAAAATGACGAGGGTTGAAAGGATTTGGTAAAAAGACCGGTTCATGTTTTCTCCTGTTGTTCTTAACGAATGAGGTAGATGATTTAAATAGGAAGAATTCTGGCTATCTCAGGGATTGTGTATGTGGGCTTGGTTGGAGAGATAATGGGGAAGTGAAAGGAAAGCTTCGCTGTGTCAGGTTTTCGCTACTGCATCTGGGTTGACAGGCCAGAATAGGCAGCATAAATATAACGATGGCTCGGTGGTGAAAGTTTGCATAGGGTTGTCCTTTTCGAAGATGGACTGCGTTAAAGCAGGCGGAATCTCACGTTACTTCGAAGAAGTACCCCATTCGGTACGGTGGTTGAAGTATGTGGATTATGCGTTGGTTGTTGCGTCTGGGTTCATTCCCCATGATGGAAGGGCAACGGGCCCGATAATACATCAAGCACTAAAATTTTGTCAAGTTGTATATTGACGATTTTTGAAAACAAAACACCGGAACCAGCCATGCTGGTTCCGGTGTTTCTGTAAAGGAACGATCTTTTTACGGAACGCTATATGTAATGACCAACTGCGGACGATTTGCCAGCGTGGTCGTATTGCCGCTGAACAGGCTAAGATAATTGGCAATCCGATCGTTGTTGTCATCCAACTTAAAGCGCAGGCGGATTTGCGTCAGGCCGCTGTAGGTTGTCAGTTTGTTGATGTTAAGTTTCGCGGCGGTCAGGTTGAGACTGTAAATGTTGTTGACTGGCGTCATGACAAACGGCCCGTAGGTGCCACCATTGGGTGTTGCCAACGTCTGGAAGTCGGCGGCTTGCAGGGCGGATAAACCAAACGTTCCACCCTTAAGATCGATCATGAAGCCCTTGAAAATCGAAACCGGGTTGCCCCCTCCAACGACGGCGCTCTTTTTGACTTTGAGCGTTACGCTGAGGATAGTAGCGTTATCAGGGATGGAACCCGTGTTGAAGGACAGAATGCCGCGATATTGTTTCTTGCTTGCGTTATCGCCTAGGCTGAATGTGGCGGCAGTGCTGTTGATCGCGCCGCCAATGCCGCTGGTTTCAGATGTTTCGAGCACCGATCCGTCCTGCGCGGCAATTGAAGTCAGCACAACGGTGATAATGCTGGGTGTGCGCGTTTTGGTGGCGGTAAATGTTGCCGTTGGGGTGAAAGTGGCGGTATTGGTCGGGGTTGATGTGAAAGTGGATGAACTCGTCGGGGTGGTAGTGAAAGTCGCCGTGTTTGTCGGAGCCGCCGTATCAATGGGAGTCAGGGTAGCGGTGGCAGTGTCCGTTGGGATGGCGGTATCGGTTGCAGTTTCTGACGGGGTGGCGGTGAAAGTGGCCGTGTTTGTCGGGGTCGCAGTGAAAGTTGCGGTGGCGGTCGCTGTAGGGGCAGCAATGACTGTAATGTTGACGGTTGCCGATGACAGGGCTGCCGGCAAGCGGTTCAGGTCAATGTACAGGTATTCGCCAAAATCCTGCCTGCCAGTCGTGGGGATGGTCTTGACATGCAACTGGAACGGTGCGCTGGCGTTGGTGATGCCGTCAATGCCGAAGTCACTGTCGTTGCTGATGATGACCTGCGAGCCGGCATTCAGCGCGACGAGGCCTTCCATCTTGTCGTGGTTGAAGAAGCGTCCCTGCGGATCCAGCGTAGTGAGGAGCGCTGCAACATCTAGGTGTAGAGTTTTGCTGACAGGCGTAATGCCGTGGCTCGCCAGCGTTGTCGTGGCGGTAGCAGTGTTCTGATTGTTGACCAGCAACTCAATAGTTTTGCCGGTAATCAGCAAACCGCCACTTGCGCCGTTGTAGGTTGCGCCAGAGACGGTACTGGCCGGGCCAACGTCGGTGGCACCGCTAATATCAATGCGGTAGAGTTTCTTGTATGCCCCTGGCAGGAAGTTGCCATCGCGCTCATCGATCAGGAAGGTGGTATTGGTCAGTGCGGTCAGTTCGCTGACGGCTGTTCCGGTGGTGCCGGGGTTGTCGAGCATATAAAGGTATTCGTGCGTTTCACCATTCGATATTTTGTAGGTCACAATGCGCAATGGCACAATCTTCTTGGCGTTTCCACCCGCCAGATCAACCTGCTGAAGTGCAGATTGCATGATGCCGACCAGGGTTGTGCCGTCTGGGGTAATGGTCAGACCTTCCATGCCTTTGTTGACAATGCGGTTTTGCAGTTCGGCGGGCAGGGTATTGTCGTAAGGCGAAAGCCGCTCGATCTGCTTGCCAGTGGCGTCAAAGTGGGTGATGAAGGGGCCATATTCGTCTGAGACCCAGAAGGTGCCATCGGCCAGGGCCACCAGACCTTCAGAGTCGTAGCCGAATGCGTCTGCCGGGATGGCGTTGCCATTCAGGTCCGTGATGGTTTCGCCCGTACTGGCGCTGGTATTGACGTGACCGTTGTACGGTGTGCCATCGGCGGCCTGCAGCGTGATGATCTGTTCAAGGATGGCTTGACCATTAACGAGGTGGAATTTCCCGATGGCAGGAGCGAACGATGGATCGGGTTCAATCTTGCTGCCACCAGGACCGTCCACATTCGGGCCGCGATCCGTCAACCCGTAGATTTCATCGCTGGAGCCGGGCACCATCGCAAGTGCTGAGCCGTAACCATCATTGCCCACGCTCACGCCCCCAAAGGTACCGAGCGGAGCCAGGTTGGTATTGAAAAGTTGGACGGCGTTGCTGGTTGTGTAGCTGAAACTGTCTGAGCCAGTGTAACCAGCGGCTGGGATGTAGCTGAAAGAACCATTCGAATTGAGCGTCAGGGTTCCGTGGCTGGGTGTAGTGTTGGCAACCACCGCAAGAGGCGCGCCCTCGCCATCATCGTTGTTCAAAACGCCTTGCGCGGCATTGACGTCCAGTGTTGTGTCAGCGGTGCCGGTGTAACTGTCATCGTTGGCAAGCGGCGTCGGCAGTGGGGTGTTGGTGATGGTGGGTGTGCTCGTTGGTAGTGGGGTATTGGTAAACGTTGGGGTGAAAAGCGGAGTATCGGTGATCGTTGGGGTGTTGCTGGGTGTTGGTGTTGGCAGGTTCACAATCGTTCCGGGTGAGCCAATTTCGTTCGAGTCGCCAGCAGCATGGAATGCGCCGTTCGTGCCAATAACACTTAACTGCGAGATGGTGGTGTTGTTCAAGCCAGCTGCGTTATCAAAAGTGAGATTGGTTGTAGAAGTGCCAAACGAGACACTGGCCTGTAAAACGTTGCTGGCATCGAACAGGTTGACAGCGTCGCCGCCGGTGCTTAAGCCAACGCTGGCGGCGCTGTATGTCCCAATTTGAAGTCCGGCAGGCGCATTACTCCAGATCGAGGTAAATGATGAGGCCGGGCCGTTTTCGATAAAGACGACCGACTCACCGGGGGCGATGCTGGTGATGCCGCTTAACGGGGCAACGCCGGTGGATGAACTGTGGCTATCGTTCATCTTCCAGCCAGTGATGTTTATCGCACTTGCGCTGATATTGGTTACTTCAAACCAGTCATTTCCAACCAGGCTGCCACTCGACCAAGGTGCAACTTCAGAGATGATTACGCCAGAAGATGTGGCGGCTGTTGGGGTGTTCGTTGTCGTTGGGGATTCAGTGGCGGTGGATGTCTCTGTTGCTGTTGCCGTCTCTGTCTCGGTGGCCGTTATCGTTGGTGTAAGTGTATCTGTGGGGGTGAGCGTGTCTGTTGACGTCTCCACTGGAGTGTCAGTTGCCGTATCGGTGATGGTAGGAGTCAATGTAGTTGTAGGTGTCTCAGTTACGGTGCTGGTATTCGTGATTGTAGGAGTTGGGGTTGCTAGGGGGGGCACCGGTGCAAAATCAAGACCTTTGATGATCGTCCCTGCAGCGGCAGTATACAGTGTTACATTGTTCCCAGTTGTGACGTTAATGGTTGCGTTGTAACCAGCGCTATCAATCACTTTGATGACACTGTTTGCGGTCAGCGCACCCTGTCCGGTACTCACGTATAACACTTCATTGGAGCCAGCATCCGCAGCCGCCAGTCCAAATCCACCGAAGGTTGTCGTGTACGTGCCATTGGCTGTCCACGAACCCGAGACAAGCGAGTATTTGGCGATTGTGCCCGCTGTATTGCTTGACGCGCTTAAGACATAGAGAATGTCATAGGCGGAACCATTATCTCCCGACTGAACCAGGTAGAAATCCTGCTCCTTGCCGATGTTGTTCGCTAGGCCAGGCAAACCAGCGTAGGTACCTGCGGTAGCAGCCGTGATGGTTCCAACAGGCGGAATCGTTCCGGACGCGGTAAGAGCGTAGACGGTGCTGCCAAAACTCTTCACACCGCGAATATTGACTCCTGATGGGCTGGCCGTGGTCGTGCCATTGGAATAGAGGCCACTCTGGTCGCCAATATACCAAGTCGCGTTGTCTAGGCTCGAAGCAGAACGAGTTTGTTGACCGCTGGCCCCAGTGTATGTTGTTTGCTTCACGACTGTAGCACTATTGTTGACCGTATAGACTCCGCGAGAAGTCAGCGTGTTGACATTGGATGAAGTATCTGTGCTATTCGCGCCGGTGAATGTGAGCAGTGTACGATCATCGCTCAACGATACATAGCCTGTGCTGGTGGCAGAACCACTCATGCGGTACGCGTCTGTACCTGTGCCGGGAATCGCGATCGTCTGAATCGCACTCTGCCCCGCCGATGTTGTGTTGATTTCGACAATGCTCCCTGTTGTATTGCTTGCGCTGGCAGCTGCAATAAGAATGGCTAGATTGCCTGATGAGAAGTCTGCTGCGTGTACGGGGGTAACTCCCAGCGCGCTAAAAATCAGTGATGCCAGAATGATGGCAGAGAGGGCATATCTTGTAAATGATAAATGTCTCATTTTCTTTTCTCCTTGTTTAAATGTTGATGGTTTATGACTTATATCTTCGTGTATTCGTATCCCAGTTTTTACAGGGTTTTCTCCTTTGGTGTGTAAGTGGGTAAATGTTTTTGAATGCTCACTTCCCCAAAGACGGCATTATATAGGCTTTTTGGACGGGATAAACGCCTGGGCGAAAGCTTAACAAACCGTTAATTGCCCTTTAATAATGGACGGGGCGGTTTTATAGGATTTCTGAGCGCTTCCCCGATCGATTGCCTGACAAGCTAGGCCCACCATAAAACGCAAAATCGGTACCAGCTCAGGCTGGTACCGATTTTGTAAAAGCAATCTTTCTCTTTAGAACAAAATCTTTACGGAATAGAGTAGGTAATTACCAACTGCGGACGGTCTGCGGCGACGGTGGTATTGCCGCTAAACAGTTTGAGATAGTTGGCAACCAGGTTGTTATTGTCATCCAGCTTAAAGCGCAGGCGGATTTGGGTCAGACCGCTGTTGGTGATCAGTTTGTTGATGTTGAGTTTTCCGGCGGTCAGGTTGAGGCTGTAAACGTTGTTGATTGGCGCAATTACGAAAGGTCCATAGGTGG
Organism: uncultured Chloroflexia bacterium; assembly: GCA_963757465.1. Taxonomy (GTDB): domain Bacteria; phylum Chloroflexota; class Anaerolineae; order Anaerolineales; family Villigracilaceae; genus UBA5195. Next base: position 171,573 of record CAVWRY010000002.1, read on the forward strand.
CGGTGCCAAGCGTCTGGAAATCTGCGATTTGCAGCGCCGCTGCTCCAAAGGTGCCATTCTTAATATCTGCCATAAAGCCTTGGAAGATGGAAACGGGGTTGCCGGGGCCAACACTGCTCTGCTTTTTGACTTTGAGCATCACGCTGGTGATTGTCGCATTATCGGGGATGATGCTCGTGTTAAAGGAGAGGATGCCGCGGTATTGACGTTTGCCCGCATCATCGCCCAGATTGAAAGTGGTGATGGTGGGGTTCATTGTGCCGCCAATGCTGCTTGTTTCCTTTGATTCGAGAACCCAACCGTCTTGTGCTCCAATAGAGGACAAGGTAACTGTGACGACGCTGGGTGTGCGTGTTTTGGTGGGTGTTTTGGTCGCAGTCTTGGTGGGTGTCAAGGTAAAGGTGGGCGTCATTGTCTGACTAGGTGTGTTGGTGACAGTGTTTGTTGGGGTTGATGTGAAAGTGGATGAACCAGTTGGGGTGGGTGTAAAGGTTGCAGTGTCAACAGGTGTGGCGGTGTCCGTCGGAGCGGGTGTGAAGGTTGCAGTGTCAACGGGTGTGGCGGTGTCGGTTGCGGTATCCGTCGGGGCGGGGGTGAGAGTCGCCGTATCGGTTGGAAGTGCGGTCTCGGTTGCGGTATCCGTTGGAGCAGGTGTGAAGGTTGCTGTGTCAACGGGAGTAGCAGTGTCCGTCGGAGCGGGAGTGAGGGTCTCTGTATCGGTTGGAAGTGCGGTCTCAGTTGCGGTGTCCGTCGGGGCGGGTGTGAAGGTTGCAGTGTCAACGGGTGTGGCGGTGTCGGTTGCGGTGTCCGTCGGAGCAGGTGTGAAGGTTGCAGTGTCAACAGGTGTGGCGGTGTCCGTCGGAGCGGGGGTGAGAGTTGCCGTATCGGTTGGAAGTGCGGTTTCAGTTGCGGTGTCCGTCGGAGCGGGGGTGAGAGTCGCCGTATCGGTTGGAAGGGCGGTCTCAGTTGCGGTGTCCGTCGGAGCGGGGGTGAGAGTCGCCGTATCGGTTGGAAGTGCGGTCTCAGTTGCAGTGTCCGTCGGAGCGGGGGTGAGAGTTGCCGTATCGGTTGGAAGTGCGGTTTCAGTTGCGGTGTCCGTCGGAGCGGGGGTGAGAGTTGCCGTATCGGTTGGAAGTGCGGTTTCAGTTGCGGTGTCCGTTGGAGCGGGTGTGAGAGTCGCCGTATCGGTTGGAAGCGCGGTGTCGGTTGCGGTATCCATCGGAGTAGGTGTGAGGGTTTCAGTATCCGTTGGAACAGGAGTCCAGGTTGCGGTGTCGGTTGGGGTGGCAGGATCGGTTGCTGTAGGCGTTGGGGCTGGGGTCAGGTCCAGCGCGATCCCGATTGCTCCGTCAAGCGTGCTGCCCAGATCGCCGAGACTGGTGCCGTTGTTACCATCAAGATCGGCGCGGCTGACGGTATTATTACCATTATTTGCTACGTATAGTTTATTGCTTGCAACATCCAGGGCAATGGCAGCAGGGCCATTGAGTGTCAAGCCCAAATCAACAGCGTTTGTGCCGTTCAGGTCGGCTTGTAGGACTTTGTTGTTGCTGAAGTTCACAACGTACATTTTATTATTTGTCAGATCAAGCGTTATGTCGTAAGGATTGCTTGACAGCCCACTTAAATCGCCCAGGATAGACTCGTTCATGCCATTCAAATCAGCCCGGATGACTTTGCCGTCGGTATTATTGAGCACATACATATTATCGTTGGGGACATCCAGCGCAATGGCAATGGCGCCATTGAGGTTGTTGTTCAGATTGCCTAGGACAGACTCGTTCGTGCCATCCAAGTCGGCTTTGATGATGGTGTCATTGCCGTTAACAACATACATTTTGCTGTTGGTTAAATCCAGCGCAATGCGTTTTGGTGAACTAAGCGTACCGTTTAGATTCAGACTGATGCCGTTCGTGCCATCCAAATCGGCCTGGCTAATGGTGTTGTTGCCAGTATTGACGACATACATTTTGTTGTGAGGAATATCCAACGCAATGCCATGGGGATTGTTCAATGTGCTGTTTAAACTGCCCAGGCTGACGCCGCCCGTGCCATCCAGATTGGCGCGGCTGATGGTGCCATGGCTGATGATGCCATCGCCAGTATTGACGACATACATCATGGGCCCGCTGGCGCGTACCTGCGTAACGCCAAGAGCGCCAAAGGTGGTAGTATGTCAAGAGTTGTGTAAAATCTGAGGTTGAGCGGTAGGGGTTGCAGGGATGGAGATTTTTTTGAATTTGATGCTTCGAATGACAGCAAAGAACAATAAGGAACAACTGTCTTCATTGCGAAAAGCGGCGGACATTTTGTGGCTACGTTTTTTGACTTCAAGAAAGAGCCGTTCAATCGCGTTCGAAGTTCGAATAGACTTCCAGTGATTTTTTGGAAATTGGTAGAAAGTCAGGCAAGTGTCCAAATCGCGTTGTAGGCAAGCGGTTGCCGTAGGATAGCTGCTTTCATACTTGGCAAGAAATGCAGCGGCTGTTTGTTTGGCTTTTTCCAGGTTTTCCTGATAAAAGATGGCTCTGAGTTCAGGATAAACTTGGTCTTGCTGCTTTTGGGGAATGTAGGCCAGCACATTCTCCATTTTGTGTCTGACACAGCGTTGGCGTTTGGCTGCCGGGAACTTGTTCTCAATCGCGTTGATCATGGCTTTGCCGCCATCGGTGATCCATAAATCAATGGTGGTCAAACCACGTTCTTTCAAGTCGTTGAGCAGGTCTTCCCAAGCTTGCTGGTTCTCTCGATCACCTGTGGTAAAGCCCAGAACTTCTCGTTTTCCTTCCAAATCGATTCCGATGACTGCCAAAATCGGCATTTTCTCGCCATTGCCATCGTAAATGACACTGAAATAGGTTCCGTCGGCGATGACATACAGATAGTGTGCTTGCAGTCGTCGCTTTTTCCAGTCTGAAAACTCTTCTTCCAGCGTATGGAAGACCCGCGAAACTGTCGAGGCACTTGGATGGCTGCCGCTCAGGGTTTCCACAATACCACCAACTTGCTGGGTACTTACACCCTGAACGAACATCTCACAGATACTTTTGTCCAGTTCTGCTTGTCGCCGTTGATAACGTTCAAATATTTCCGTCCGAAATCCCTTGCGTGTGCGCGGCACGGGTAAATCTTCTACAACCCCCATCGAGGTTCCCAGGTCTCGCTGGTAAACACCGTTCCGATAATCCTGCCGCTTTGTCGTCCTTTGGTAAGGTTCTGCTTTTACAAATGCTTCAACTTCTTCGTTCAACACCTGGATCACGGTAAACTTAATCGCCAGTCTTAGCTTTTCATGTAGTAACTCTTGGATTGTGGCTTGACCTTCTTCATTAATTTGTTTATGATTTGTTTTGGGAGTCATGGTTTTTTCCTTGTTTTGGTGTGGTGCCTGCAAGGATACCAAGACTCCCTTTAATTTACACAATTTTCGTTATACCACCCCAAAGGTCAGGGCTACCAGAACGATGATGGATGTAAACAGTCTTGCGAGTGTAGGTCTCATTAATTTCTCCTTGATTGAATTGCGCTGATTAAATTTGATTTGTGCGAAGAAGCTAGAAACAACATTTTTATTGAACTATTTTCTCCTCCACTTTCAAATGTTGATTGAATTTATTTCCCACTTTGAACGGTTACTGAAAGAGCTGGCCTTTACCATCAGCATTGTAGTGTAATGCGCAAAGGGGTCCCCTCGCTGCTGCGGTTGCAAGTGGAAATTACGAGAGTAGATATCGACTTTTTGGGCAAATCGCAAAGTCCTATATTTCAAAACAGAAACTTTCCCAGTCAAAGAATGTTTATCCACCAGGCAATTCAACATTTTGAGATGTTGATGGTCAAGTGGATCAATTCGATAACACTTTTGACGATTCATGACAAATTTGCTGTTTGCAATGGTTTATGAAGAAACTTTTATGTGTGCATAAAAATAAAGTGGTGATGAAAACAATTTCCGCCCGTGCATGCAGATGAATGCCCATTTATATATTACGTCTGATGTGAAATCGAAGAAATATTGACAGGAATTGGGAATGCCTTCAAGATAAAGTCGCCAAACGAAATCTTGAAAGGACATTCCCATGACAAGTATAACCATTTCTGATGTTTTAACGATCATCTATGTGCTGGTAGATGATTGGTACGAAATAGAAGGCGTGAAACTACTGAAAGGAAAAGCTGGTAAGAAGCCTGAATTCAAAGATAGCGAGTTGATGACATTGATGCTGGCGCAAGATTACATTCCCTATCCGAGCGAAACGCAGTATGTCGAGTTTATTCGGGCCAACTATCTGGCACTATTTCCAAGATTAGTGGATCAAAGCCAGTTCAATCGTCGAGCACGGGCATTACGTCTGCTGGTGGAACAATTGAGACGCTACTGGATTGTTCAAAAGCACTGTCATTTGCATAACAAATATCTGCTAGATACCAAACCTGTGCCAGTTCTTGGCTACAAAAGACGCAAAAACAGAAGCGATTTTGCTGGGAGTGCCGATTATGGACATTGTGCCAGCCGCAAAATGGATTACTTCGGCTACAAATTGGTCACAATTTCCACTTTACAAGGAATTCCTGTTATTTATGATCTGGTTCCAGCTAATTTAGATGAACGTTTTGCCGCAGAAGCGGTCATTGATCATCTGACATATTGTGATATTTTTGCTGATAAGGGTTTTATCGGTTTTGAGTGGCAGACCAATATTTTTGAGCAAACCAATAATTTGATATGGACACCAAAACGTTCTAATCAGCACCTTCAAAATTCGAAAGAACTTGACCGCTGGCTTTCCAAAACTAGGGAACGTATCGAAGGTGTTTTCCATGAAATCCAAAATACTGGGCGTAATATTGAACGTTTGCTTTGCAAAACTGTGCTCGGTTTATCAACTCGTGTAATTCTCAAAATGACTAGCCATTTATTACGCCGTATTCTTTTCTCAGATTTCAATATCGATATTCAAACTTTTCAAACCACTTTTTGATTTCACATCAGACGTATATTACTTTGTACAATACAAAATAGCAACGAGTGTTTGATTTAAATCTATAGGCATTTGTACTGTTTTCATTGTGCCAGCGTGATCCTTGATGGAAATAGCATAGAGCCAACTTTGTATAACACTGCTATATAAGCATAATAAGCCAGCCTACTTCGTTTTGTAAGTGACTTTTATCATAACGTGCGAGTGATAGTCATAACCTGGTTTGGGAATGGTGATGCGTTTGAAATTGTTGGCGGAAAAGCAGAAAATAAAAGCAGGAACTGGCGTTTTGCCAGTTCCTGCTTCTTCCGTTTTGGAACTTAAAGCTTCAATGAGTTAAACGCCTTCAACCACAATTGTCCTGCTGACGGCATATTTATGGCGCAGTTCGCGGGCGGGGGCATACTCGGGTGAGTTAATCCACGCCTTGGCCTGTTCCACAGTCGGGAATTCGAGCATTACAATCCGGCTGGTCTGCCAGTCGCCTTCCAGGTTTTCAGGGTTTCCGCCGCGCACAACGTATGTGCCGCCATATTGCGCCACTGTTGACGGGCCGAACTTTTTATACTCTTCGTAGCCGGCCGGGTCATTTACTTCGATATCTAGAATAATGTATGCGCTCATGGTTGCCTTTTCTGAAAATTAGGGTAGAAATGTGTTACTTACTGTGTCACAAAGTCCACATAAATGGCTTGCTCAAAGGGCGTTCCATCCGGGCCGTATGCCTGCCAGACTGTGTGGTAAGGCCCTGCAGTGGTGGGAGCTACTAGGTTCATTTCAATGACTGCTTCTGCGCCAGCTGTAGCTGGGTAGAGTGTTGTTTCTGTTGGTCCACCCAGCGCATCACCTGAGACAAGTTTAAGCTTGTAAGTGCTATCCCAGTCACAAGAACCGTCATTTTTCACGCGCCATTTTTTCACAAAAGCATCCCCCGCAGTCAGTACCGTACCATCCGGCACGGTAACATCTTCAAGAAAGGTCAGGACATTGGTGCATTGTGGTGTTGGGCTGGGTAGGTCTGGTTCTGGCGTGGGGATAATATCTGTGGCGGTTGGGATGTTATTCAGATCACCGCCCCTGGTAACCGGGGCCGGAGTTGGCGTTGCGATGTTTGCGCCGCTGGTAGCGGTAGGGTACGTCCCCGGGGCAGTTGGCGGGATGAAATATGTCGGCGTGGCAGCCGGGGTGCAGGCTGTAAGCAACAAAAATATGCAAAACACAATACGGTTCACGTATTGTGTTTTGCATGATAAATGTTTGAATGGAAACGATTTATTCTTCGACTGCGGGAGCATCGGTTTCAGTGCCCATATCAAGCGGCAAAATCACTTCGCCGCCCATGGCCTTCTGGCGAATGACCATTTCAATTTCGCGCGCCAGATCAACATTTTGACGCAGGAATTCTTTAGCATTTTCGCGGCCCTGTCCAATACGGATGTCGCCATAAGAGAAGAAAGCGCCACGTTTCTGGATGATTTCAAGTTGGGTCGCCAAGTCAAGAATGTCACCGACCTTGGAGATACCCACATTGTACATGATGTCGAATTCAGCGGTGCGGAAGGGTGGCGCCACCTTGTTTTTCACGACCCGGACACGGGTGCGGTTGCCGATGACTTCTTCCCCGACTTTGATGCTCTGTACGCGACGCACATCCAAACGGATGGAGGCGTAGAACTTGAGCGCCTGGCCCCCTGTCGTGGTTTCAGGGTTGCCAAACATCACGCCGATCTTCTGACGCAACTGATTGGTGAAGACCACCATCGTTTTGGTCTGGTTAATGGCCCCTGAGAGTTTGCGCAAAGCCTGCGACATTAATCGCGCTTGAACGCCCATTGTCGCATCGCCCATGTCGCCTTCCAGTTCCGAGCGGGGAACCAGCGCAGCGACTGAGTCGATCACGACAAGATCAATACCACCAGAGCGGACTAATGTTTCGGTAATTTCGAGCGCCTGCTCCCCGGTGTCTGGTTGTGAAACCAGCAGGTTATCAATATCTACACCGCATTTGGCAGCATAGGCTGGGTCGAGGGCGTGTTCCATATCGATGAAGGCACAGGTTCCGCCAAGTTTTTGCGCTTCAGCAACGATGTGCTGGCACAATGTGGTCTTCCCCGAAGACTCTGGGCCATAGATTTCGGTAATACGTCCGCGTGGAATACCACCGACACCGAGCGCCAGATCAAGCGAAAGTGAGCCGGTGGGGACAACATCCACCACCATACTGTGTGCTTCACCCAGGCGCATAATCGAGCCATCGCCGTAGCGTTTGAGAATATCGCTTACGGCTTTGTCGAGTACAGCCTTTTTGGCTTCGTCCATTGGTTTTTTTGTTGGAATGGGGGTTTGGTTTGAAGTTTTACGCGCCATGTCTTTTCTCCACAACAGGTTTAAGGTAACGAATTGGATAGGTTCTTTAGAGTATAGCACAAATGTTCAGTGCGTCAAGGAATAAATTTGTTGCGGATGGCTATTTCTTTTTGTCGGGCAGTAATTTATTTAAAAATGCATCCATTTTTTTGACGACAAAGAAGCGCTCAACAAACTCAATAATCACGACATTGGGCTTGACTGCATCGATCATGTCGAGCGAAAGTGTATCTGGATAGGTTGAATGATTCAGGATAAAGGTTGCCTGACTAAACTGCGGAGCGATTATATTCTTCATACCAGCGCCAAATGAGTCCATATACATGAGAAGCGAAGGCAAATTCTTGTCAGGTGTTGTTGAAATCTGCATTGGCACAATCCAGTCGTTGCTGATGGTTGCCCAATGGACATGATCTTCTTTGGGGGTAAATGGAATGTCCAATTCAAGTACATTGGTGGCGCTAATGTAGTGTGGAACATCATGGATGGATGGTTTCTCAGTGGTTATGTTGAAGTCGCTGATCCCTTTGGGGGTTAACTGCGGATACGTTTTTGAGAGCTCTTTGAAGATTTCTGTATAAGCATTGAAAATGCCATATCCATTCCAATGCGTGTCGGTTTTGTAATATACGTCGTGCTTTTTTCGCTCATCAAGTAAGCCGGGACGCAAATCAACCAGAATCGGCGGGCCATGCTTTTGTATGTATGCTGTGAAGGCATCCAGCTTTGATTGCGTGGTTGGTTTTTGAATTTCGTCGGGCAGATTCTCCGGGTAAATACTGGCTTTGTTTGGAGGAATGATCAGAATCAGCGTAATGTTCCGCTTACGAAGTTCATCGTAAAGTTGCTGTAACTTTTGTTGTTCATAACTCAAGGTTTTTTCTGATGTTGCAATGGTCGTTTGGTAGATATCCAAATCTCCATCGCCTATATATTCCATCCAGCCTTGTTTTCCGATCAGCGCATCCTGAAAGACGCGATCTCCCAGCGCCAATCTTACTCGGGTAAAACTTGAAAGCAGAAATGTGCGCCCCCAAAACTGGGTTTGAAATTGCAATACTCCGCCTGTCATGCTTTGAGTCATGGCATATAAAGCAACAAGTAACAGGATGATTATAAAAAGTTTTGTATAGCGCTGTCTAACAATAGTGATGCTCATATTTTTTTACTTAAACCTTTTTTCTACAGCTTTTTTTCCCGTAGGTATATGGTTGCGAAAGTATAAAAATACCATTTTTATTTGTGAAAGTAGATTGCATGAAATATCCAGGGAGGTAACTATAGCTTCTGCATTTGTCGGGTCATCAGGTTTAGTAGTTATTAAAAATATCGCCTGTTACACAGAGGCTCTACCTGATATCCGTGTGACAGGCGATATTCGCGACATGTCAGGCATCGCGAATTAATTTTCGCTTTTATAATTTTGAATGTTCACGGCAATTGCTGGCGCTGCTATAAAATACTTTTGCAAGCTGTCTAATTAATCGTTAACCAGCTTTCTGATAAATTCTCGAAATTCAATCAAAGAAAATGGTTTGGTAAATAAACCATCAGGAATCGGCAGATGTGACCAATCTCCATGTTTTTCACGAATCTCTTTAACAAGCCTGACATCAGCAGTCATAATAACAATCTTACACTGTGGAATAACCTGGCGTGCCATCTGATAAATTTCTTGCCCACCGACATTTGGCAAGTGCATATCAAGTAAGATTAAATCAGGCACAGGCTCAACCTGAACCCTGGCAAGAGCAGCGGCCCCATCGAATTCCATTTCTTGCTTGATAATTGGTCTATCGATCAAATTAATCCCCAGCCGAATAGATGTGGCCAGATCAAAATCATCTTCGATAATCAAGATTCTTTGCATAGATAAGCTACCTCCATAGGTAATAATACATAGCACGATTATAGTCGAACTCCACTATTAAAGCTTAAAGCATCAGCCTATATATTTTCTCAATTATCAGGCAGCGTTCACTGGCAACAAAACGATAAAGGTAGACCCTTTGCCAAGTTCTGAAAAGACAGAAACCTCCCACCCCATTCGAGCGGTCAACTCTTTCACAATCGATAGTCCCAATCCGGTTCCCTGCCGTTCCCGCTGGGTATTCTCACTTCCACGTTTAAAAGCTTGAAAAATATATGGCAACTGCTCAGCAGGAATTCCTGGGCCACTATCAATCACCTGAATTGAAATTTTTTCTTTTGATACCATAGAGACGCAAACCTTAATCCCACCTTCATTCGTGAATTTAATTGCATTGCCGAGCAAATTAACCAATATCTGATGAAGCCGATTGGGGTCGCCAGTGATTTCTATAGGAACATCGGATTCAATCAACAATTCGTAAGAAAGTTTTTTTTCTTCAATCAAGATTTCTAAAAGTTGGTGAGCTTTTTCAATTGTTGAATTCAAATTGAACGGTTGATGCTTCAAATGCAGTTCGCCAGCTTGTATCTGAGCCTGATCGAGAATATCATTCACGAGACTCTGTAAGCGTTTTACATTTTCGAGGGCGCGAACAACATGCTCATTAAATTCATCTGTATTGATTTTCCCACTACGAATAAGTATCTGAATAAATTCAAGATAATTCATCACGGCCGTTAGAGGCGTACGCAATTCGTGAGATGCAGTCATCAAAAGATCGTCGCGCGCCCGCTCAATTTCATGACGGGAAGTTTCATCACGGAAAACAGCTACAGTACCAATCTCTGGCACTTCAGAAACTGACACTGAAAAAATCTTGTGCTTCCATCTAATCGTTTTTTGAAGAGGTTTAAGAATAACCTGTTTAATGTCAATTTCAGGGATCATCCCAAGCAAAGCAGGGTTAGCCGAAAGAAAATCTCCGTGCGAATTAAGCACCAGCACACCATCAACGATGTTGTTCAGGATTGCATCACTGATCGCTGCATAGCGCTGTGCATCAGGAATAGTTCGATTGGCAATGTTAATACCTGATAAAGAAATAAACACAATGATAAAAAAAACAATCACTGCATTTAAGATTGTAATGAGTACAAAAGAACGAGCATGCCAATCTTCCAAATTTGTATAATTTAACAATAGCACAATCAAACTCTCTATCAAAACAAACGTAAGTCCCATGAGCAAAATATTTAGTATTTGTCGTCTCGTAATACTGTCTTGACCAAAGCCATTCGGAATCATCACCATTCTTTTAAACATAAGCAACCTCTTTCGAACAAGTAGGTACATCAGTCATATCCATTCAACCCGCTACACTGTAAGCAATGCAGCAAACCACCAGTCTGGTGGATCCTGTAATTTCGCTTCGATCTTCTCATTCAAGTTTGCAAGTGTAGATGTTGGCAGTTTGAAATTCCCACGCGCTGGAGGATTAAGAAGCTGCCTAATCCTCCAGGCGGGGGCTGGCCAAAAGCCAGGATTTAACGCGTCCCCTCGGATGCGCGTCGGGAAATATTTACAGGATATCGGAAGGGAATACAAAAGCTCCGGTGCTAAACTGGTTATCAAAACCAGTTTAGCACCGGAGCCAAAGGGGTACCCTTATCACTGCGGCAAAGGTCAGCGACGTTTGCTAAGCATTTTTACTAATATTTTTTGTTGTTTTGGCGTTCTTCTCACGTTTTGCGGATCACGTGGCCCACAATATTTGATTGCCCCGCTTCCGCTTGCCCAATCGCCCCCCCCAAATTCCTTGGGCCATAAAGGATACTGCTCGCGTGACCAATTTTTGGGAAGACGATACCCATCCAAATTTTGTACAGCTTTATACCAACGCTCAAGAGCATCAAAACGGGCTCCCCACAAAGCCCAGACAAAATCCATGCGAATTTGTTGATCTGTCACAAATTTGGTTGTCTCAACACAATCATGGCAGAGCGGCACTGCATTTTCAGGTCGTTCCAATCGCCAGGAAATTTCGGGAGCCATGCCAGCGAGGATGGGTAAAACAAATCGCCATGAACCACCTTTTGTGCAACGAATACATTTATTTGAAATTTCACGCTGCCATGGGACGCCAGCGGCAGACGCAGCCACCAACTCATCATGATGATCTTTTTCAATTTGTAATATTTCATGGGAAAGCTCAATCGCCCCATTTGGAATTCGCCATGTTACAGAGGATGTGTAATCGACCACAAAACCAGCCGACCCGACAATTTTCCCCCGCTCCCACGGCGCAAACTTGTTTCTAAGACTATGCGGATCCACCTCTCCGTTAATAATACAGACTGATTTTACCCGCCGCAAATCAGCAAGCGCATCAGCAAACAAGGCAAAAACTAAAGCTGAGGCAGAGACCTCCGATTTCGATCTCCCCGCGATTACTTTCAACCTGACCGTTTATTTCTGCAATAATCTCCGGCAGTAAATCGAGATAATCAACATCAGGGTCCATCTCCAACACCAGACGGCTGGCAGGCAGCATCACAAATCGTGAAGGCTGAACAATTTGATCGAAAATTGCTGTTTGTTTATTTTCATCAATGGCAACAATGCGCCGTACCGGACAGAAAAAAGTAGATGAAACCCGGCGCGCAGCGACAGGGTAAAGAAAAGCTAAAATTTCATCACCCAAAGCTGAACGACGTAATGATTTATGGGTATCATCAAGGGGAGTAATCCAGACAACTTTTTTCGGCATAAAATCCAACTCCAAAAGGGCTAAATTTCCTATAAAGATTGTACACAAAAGAAAGCGAACTTAATGTAATTTTAATATGATTTGCAAATTTGGTTATCGATCAAAATCTCAACCAACCAAAGTCAACTATTCTGTGAAAGCCCTGAGATGGCCTACTTAAGGCCATTGCACAAGGTGATATTCCGTTTATAATTATTCGCAGAAAGTTATTATATCCCAGCCGTTTTGGGGATTTTGTGAAAGGAACATCAAATGACAAAACTCGCCTATGTTGTAGAAGATGATTTAGACCTGGCAAAAATTTATTCGGAAGCTCTTAAGATTGTTGGGTTCGAAGTTGAAACGCTTCTGGATGGTCAGCTTGCCTATGACCGCATTAAAAAACAAAGACCAGATTTCGTGCTCTTGGATATGCACCTGCCGCATGTTTCTGGCAATGAAATTCTCTGGCTCACCTGGTTCGATGACTTGCTTGAATCAATCCAGTTTACAATTATTACTGCTGACCCTGATATGGAAAAAATTTACAGCCCGAAAGGCTATCGCGTTTTAATCAAACCAGTGCCTTTCCAAACGCTTGTGGATGTGGCAAAAGAAATTTATGAAGAAGCCGAAAAGCAGAGCTGATTTTTATTTTACGGTGCTGCGCCAACCAAACGATGTACTGAAAACTTTGAAATAATACAAGGGCTGTCTAGTTTTAGACAGCCCTTTGTGCAAAGTATGAAATCCATTATCAATATTGCGTGCGATGCCTAAAGGAAAAACCATGCCTACCGAATCCAAAGCAGGTTTGTATCAGCCAGCGCTTTATATTAACCGCGAACTCAGTTTACTGGAATTCCAGCGGCGCGTATTGGAAGAAGCTTTTGATGAAAACAACCCTCTGCTTGAACGTATAAAATTTCTCGCAATTTTTGGCTCCAATATGGATGAGTTTTTTATGGTGCGGGTGTCTGGCATGCTTCGGCAGGTGGATGCGCATATTGGGGATGTCTCCACAGATGGATTAACGCCCCCTGAAACGCTGGCCGCTGTCCGCAAAATGTCATTGGAACTGTATAACGGCGCATTGCAATGTTTTACACAGAAACTTTTGCCCAAGCTGGGGAAAGCTGGCATTCACATTCAGGATTACGATAAATTGAGCAAGTCGCAAAAAGAAAATGCGGATGCTTATTTTCGGGAAGTTATCCACCCTGTGCTGACACCGTTGGCACTTGATCCCGGTCACCCGTTTCCACATATTTCCAGCCTGAGCCTGAATCTTGCAATCGTGATCCGTGATCGCGATGGGCAGGAAAAATTTGCCCGTCTGAAAATTCCAGATACATTTCCCCGGCTTGTGCCGTTAAAAAGATCATCGGGGGCAGTCCGTCAGGATGGCACAATTCCCTATCACCACTACTTTACCTGGATTGAGCAAATTATCATTGCCAATGTCAATACGCTATTTCTGGGAATGGAAATCGTCGCAGTCCATCCCTTCCGAATCATTCGTGATGCTGATATAGAAATTCAAGAGCTTGAAGCCGATGATTTGCTTGAAACCATGCAGCAAAGCATCAGACGGCGAAAATTTGGCTCAGTGGTACAAATTGCCATTTACGAAGACATGCCCCAAAATATCCGTGATTTGCTGGTGGAAAACTTTGAAAACCACCCATCCCAACTTTTTGTGCTCAACAGCCCGCTTGGTTTGAGTAGCATGTGGCAGCTCTATAATCAAGTGGAACGTTACGATTTAAAATACCCGAACTACAACCCAGGGGTTCCATATGTATTCAAACACGCAACGCTGAGCAATGACATTTTCGACGCCATCCGGCAGGAAAATATTTTGGTGCATCATCCTTACGATGCATTTTCCCCGGTTGTGGATTTTCTCAAAGCTGCTGCTCGCGACCCACATGTTCTTGCCATCAAACAAACACTGTATCGTGTCGGTCAAAACTCACCTGTTGTTGAAGCACTGCTCGAAGCATCAGAACGGGGCAAGGAAGTTGCCGTACTCGTCGAATTAAAAGCGCGATTTGATGAACAAAGTAACATCGAATGGGCACGCAGACTGGAAGAAGTAGGGGTACACGTCGTTTATGGCTTGGTAGGTCTGAAAACCCACAGCAAAATTGCAATGGTCATCCGCAAGGAGGGGGATGGAATACGTCGTTATACACACCTGGCTACCGGGAACTACAACCCCAATACAGCGCGTATCTATGAAGACCTCGGCCTGTTCACCTGCGATAAAGCCATCGGTGTAGATGCAACCAACTTATTTAATTACCTGACCGGTTATTCGACCAATCAGGGATACGAAAAACTGCTTGTGGCTCCTGTCAATTTGCGAAAAAGGCTCGAAGAACTGATACGCCGCGAAATCGACCATGCCCATGCTGGAGCGCCAGCCCGCTTGATCTTCAAAGTAAATTCAATCGTTGATCCTGATATTATTGTATTGCTTTATCAAGCATCGCAGGCTGGCGTTCGGATCGATTTAATTGTGCGTGGAATTTGCTGCCTGCGCCCTGGTGTAAATGGGGTGAGCGAAAACATCAATGTCATCAGCATCGTCGGGCAATATCTGGAACACAGTCGTATTTTTTACTTTCACAACAAAGGCCAGGAAGAAATCTATCTAGGTTCTGCTGACTTGATGCAACGCAACCTGAATCACCGGGTTGAAGTTGTCTTCCCCATTGAAAATCAGCATTTCATTCGCCACATCCGCGATGATATACTGGAAAACTATCTGCGTGATAATTTACACGCGCGTGTAATGCAACCCAACGGACGGTACAAACGTAAAAAAGCGCCTGGTAGCGAAGCAGGCATTGATGTTCAGCAGTTATTGATGCAAATGGAAAAGAGCCATGAGGCTCATTCGTGAACAATTTTGTAGCAAAACAAGGCAGTTCTATTATCCGCAATATCAAAACTTTGCTTGACAATCCCATAAAGTGCTAGTAAAATCACGCACGCTTAAGAAATAACCGACTCTATCGCCGAGATAGCTCAGTTGGTAGAGCACGCGACTGAAAATCGCGGTGTCGTCAGTTCGATTCTGTCTCTCGGCACTCAACTCGGTCAATAGATCGGCCGACATGCGGGCGTAGTACAGTGGTAGTACGTCTCCTTGCCAAGGAGAAGGTCGTGGGTTCGAATCCCATCGCCCGCTCTAAAAAACAAATGGCTGGCACGATATGGCGCAATGCCATGACTGCCAGCCAAAGTTTTCTCATCATCTGGCGACGTGGCCAAGCGGTAAGGCAAGGGTCTGCAAAACCCTCATCATGGGTTCAAATCCCATCGTCGCCTCTAACAGCACAATCAAAAAAACGACAGGCTCAGACCTGTCGTTTTGCTTTAAGTAAAAATTCCATCAAGCTTATTTTATTTATTCCGGTTCCATCGAAAAATGCAGCGGATAACCTTCCAGCCCGGCGGCAAAGTGAGCTTTGCCGATGCGGCTTTGCGCTTCGGCTTTTGGCAGGGTTTGCACGTAGGCCATGTCTGTATAGTGGGCAATCAGCATAATCTCAAGCGCATCTGCACCCAGGACGAAAAAAATGCGCTCCAAAATGGAGACGACAAAATCCATGGGGGTGACGTCATCATTATGGATGATGACGCGATAGAGCGGCTCAAGCGCTGTTTCGGCGATCTCAACGGTTTCCGGCAGGATCGTGACCATCATGGGTGCGGCTCTTCCCATACCATCCAACCTTTTGAGAGCCATTTGCGCCGCAGATTAATGCGAAAACCGCGGCGCGCAAGCGCCTCGGCGGCGGCAATGTACCATTGGCGTAATCCCCAGACTTGCATCGGCGATGTTTCGGCAGCAACGGCTTTCCAGGTGGTGAAAAAATCGCAGATTGTCTGGCCTGACACAACACGGTGGATGTAATTTTTAGGCAAAATAGTCTGAAACTCAGCCGGATCAAAACCCAGGCTGAAATTGGTGAAAAAGACGAGCGCTTCCTGGCGCCAAGCGGGTTCTGTGCCTGCCAGTCGGCGCAGCACGTTGGCAGCCCAGATTCCACCCGTGGGGTTGGATGTGCCTTCGATCAGCAGCCCTCCCGCAGGGACGTTGTGCGCCATGTGCTCCCAGGCTGGGCGCACATCGGGTTCTTCATACTGGCGCAAGACGTTAAAGGCGCGAATGGCACGGACGGTCTCGCCGCTTTCAAGGGGCAGGTTAAAGCCACCCAGACGGAAGAAAGTCAGCGCATCGGCAAAAGGCTGGGCGCGGGCCACACGTTCAGGGTCAATCTCGACCCCCAGCACTTTGAGAGTCGGGTTCAGCCGCCTGAAACGTTCGGCGCTTTCGAGTGCGGTGAACGGCTCGGCCCCGTAGCCAACGTCTGCGAAGAGTGCATCTGCAAAAGAACCATCATTGCGCGTAAGCACACTTGGGTCATACAGCAGCATGAAGTTATCCACCTGGCGCAGGCGGTTGCGCGCCGTCTTGCCACGGGTGGGTTGTCCCAGCGGTTTTTTGGATACAGTGAGTGGGTGGCGTGGTTTCATCATGAAAAGGGGCGTACCGCGCCAAAAAACGCGATACGCCCATGGGTTCGATAAGTTGATTAATTGCGACGTCCCCGTACCAGATTGGCGTAGTAGAGCACCTGCAAGAGCGCAGTCACCAGTGCGGCAACGTAGGTGAGCGCAGCGGCGTTCAGGACGGCGTTGACGCCACCTCGTTCTTCCTCACCGATAATCAGACCGGAATCTGTCAGCAGGCGCTTGGCACGGTTGGATGCGTCAAACTCGACCGGCAGCGTGGCCAGGGCAAAGACGGCCCCCAACGCAAAAACGATTACACCAACCCATGCAAGTGGCTTGAAGATGAAAAGACCCAGGAAGATCAAAACCCAGCCGAGGCTTGAGCCAATTCGGACCGCCGGGACGAGCGCCGAACGAAAACGCAGTGGAAAGTAGCCTTCGGAATCCTGAATGGCGTGTCCAAGCTCGTGGGCTGCGATGGCCAGTGCTGCCACGGACGAGGTATTGCTGACGTCCTGTGACAAATTAAGCACCTTGCTACGCGGATCGTAATTATCGGTCAGGTCGCCTGCAATGGTTTGAATTTGGATGCCATACAAGCCACCCGAAGAGATCAGGCGCTGGGCGGCCTGCGCTCCCGTCAGACGCGATTGAGCCGGAACCTGGCTCCACTTTTGGTAGGAGGAGCGGACGTACCACGTGGTGAGGGCCATTAAAATGAAGGCCGGGATCATATAGATGAAGTAGTTTGGGTCAAAGAACATCAGATTGTCCTTTCTGGATTTTAATAGTGAAACGGTGGAGAAAACGCTGCTGTTACGGAATCATCTCCGTTAAGGTTTTGATGGCGGCATCAAGTTGTGGGTCGCGGCCAGCAATTAAATCGTCTTTGGTGATCTTGGCGACAACATTGGGGGTGAGGCCAATCTTGTTGATGGTGCGCTTGAGGGGTGTCAGCCATTTTGCAACGGTAATGCGGACGGCTCCCTGTTTATTGTTGAGTTCGATCCATTCCTGCACAGAGCCTTTGCCGTAGCTGGTCACGCCAACCAATTTGGCGCGTTTGTCATCTTGTAATGCGCCCGCGACAATTTCAGATGCGGATGCGCTGCCTTCATTAATCAGGACGACCATTGGGATGGTGGTGGCCTGACCGCCCGGATTGGCATCATATTCTTTCATGGTGCCATCGCCATATTTCTCGAAGAGAATTGGACCTTTGTCAATAAATTCAGAGCCGACGTCAATGGCTGTCGTCAGGTAACCGCCACCGTTATTGCGCAGATCCACGATTAAACCTTTCGGGTTTTTCGCCATCAAGTCTTTCAGGGCGGCACGCAGTTCGGCAGTCGTGTTATCGCCAAATGTATTGATTTGAATGTAGGCAATGCCATTATCCAGCATTTTGCCTTCAGCGCTTTTCATGACGATGTGCGCACGTGTGACTTTGACATCAAATGGATCGTCTGTGCCACGTTGAATGGTTAAAAGTACATCTGTTCCGGCGGGGCCGAGCACTTTTTGGATCACCAGATCACCGGGAGTGCCGGTCATATCTTTGCCATCCACTTTGATAATTTTATCGCCTGCCTTCAGGCCTGCTTTGAGCGCCGGAGAGTCTTTCATGGGACTGACAATGGTCAAATATTCCCCTGTGGGGTCAACAAACGCCCCAATGCCATCATACGAACCAAGAAGCGATGTGGTGGCCTGCTGATAATCAGACGGGCTCATATAGGATGTGTGCTGGTCTCCGAGTGAGGCCAACATCCCCTGAATGGCACCCTGCATCAATTTGGTGTCGTCAAGCGGCTGGTCTACATATTTCTCGTGGACGAGCTTCCAGCTCTCCCAGAAGGGCGCGAAAAGAGTTTGCAAATTACTTGGCGTGGCAGAATTTGCCCCATCGGGCAACCCGACTGCACCGGGGATGTCTGGCAGATTAAGTAGGTTGGCTGGGGCATAATGGCCAACCAGAATGCCCCCTGAGAAAGTGCCGATCATAAAAACAAAGACAATTAACGCTGTTAATGTATATTTGACAGGATTTTTCATTGAGGCGCCTCCAGAGTTTAGGCTATAAGCGTAGCACTACGAGATTAAAAGACGATGAATTTGCGAAATGGTGGGCGTATGAGATGTATTAGAGATTTACGATTTTGGACGCGTGCCCGTTAGGGTATTTACGATTTTGGATTTACGATTTTGGATTTACGATTTTGGATTTACGATTTTGGATTTACGATTTTGGATTTACGATTTTGGATTTACGATTTTGGATTTACGATTTCCCCATTAGAAGAACTCAGAGGCTACCGAGCAATTCGGGCAGGGCAGACCAATCCATCAGGACGGCATCTGCATCGTGGGCGTGAGTGGCGGCGTGAGGACCGTAAAGAATGCTGAAGATGCCTTGTTGGCGCGCGGCGCTGGTATTGCGCGGCAAGTCGTCGATCATGGCGCACTGTGCAGGGGCTGGGTGGCCTGCCATCTTAAAAGCCATCTCAAAAGCAGCGGGCATCGGTTTGCAGAGCGGCCACATTTCCAGAATATCGAGGATACCGTCAAAGCAGCCGTCCAATTCGAGCACATTAAGTACACGTTGAATGTGCTTGACATCCGCGTTGGAAAAGATGAATTTGCGGGCAGGCAGCGCTTCGATGATGGTACGCAGTTCAGGGTTGGGTTGAATGTAATCGCGCAGCGGCAGGTCGTGGACAAAGTTCAGAAATTCCCCCACATCCAAATCATAATGATGATGTAATCCTAACAGGGTTGTGCCATATTGCTCCAGGTATTGCTGGCGCATGGGGGAGGCTTCTTCGGCAGGAATCCCGAGACGGTCACGCATGTAAAGGTTGATGCGCTCGCGGATATTACTCCACAGACCAGCTTTTGCGGGGTAAAGGGTGTCGTCGAGGTCAAAGAAAATCGTGGTGATGGTCACGGGGCGTGATTATACCTGTCGCAGGCATTCCATGCAGGTTTTTCACTCAGCATTAAAAAATCAACGGGTCAGGCTGTTACGCAGATCGACAAGCTCCCGGCAAACCTGCTGATATTCGGCTTTGACCTGATCCATTTTGGGCAGCAGTGTAGCCAGGTTGGTATTTTTTCCCTCAGTTTCAAGTTCCAGACACAGGCTGGAAAGGTATTCTGCGCCAAAAATGGCGCTGTTGGATTTGAGCGTATGGGCAGAACGGGTAAAAATTTTCGCATCAGCATTTGATACAGATGTATAAAGTGCATCGAGCAGTTCCTGAGTTGAAGTTAAATAGGTGTTGATCAAATCAATCACAAATTCATCAGCTGCGCTGCCCATTGCTTCGCGATAAGGAGTCAGGGCTGAAGGGTCAATGCTCATGCGGGTTTCTCCTTTTTGTGCTTAAGCTGTCGCGATGAAAGCAACACGCGCAGCAGTTCTTCCACACGCACTGGTTTACTGATGTAATCGTCCATACGGTTGCCAGAAGTGTAATATTCGCGATCCCCTTCGAGCGCATTGGCTGTCATGGCAATAATACGTGGACGGCGTTCTTCTGCCCATTCAATGCGGATCTGCGCAGCAGCGGTTTCGCCATCCATTTCTGGCATCTGCACATCCATCAAAATGATGTCATATTCCTGACGACGCAGCGCTTCGAGCACTTCCAGCCCGTTGGATGCGATATCCGGTCGATACCCAAGCCGTTCCAAGATGCCTGTGGCGACTTTTTGATTGATCACGTTATCTTCAGCGAGCAGAATATGCAGCGGATGCCGATCTGCCATCTCGACGTCAAACATGGGGCGCGTGTGTTGCTTTTTGGCGGCGGGCATTTCGCCGAAGACACCGATCAGGGCCTCATAAAGCATGGATGACTTAATCGGTTTGGTCAGATAGGCCGCAAAACGCGCCTGCTCCTCGTCTTCCGGGCGTCTGCCCAGGGATGTCAGCATAATTAACGGCAAATGCGCATGCCCTTGTGAAGATTGAATGGCTTTTGCCAGGGTCAAACCATCCATGTCGGGCATTTGCATATCGAGAATGGCAACGTCAAAATTATGATCGTTTTGCAGCACAAGCAATGCTTCTTCCCCCAATTCGACAGCTTTCGGGAACATGCCCCAGGATTGCGTCTGGCGAGTCAAAATCAAGCGATTGGTATGGTTGTCATCGACAATTAATAGCCTGCGGCCTGACAGCGAAACCGTGTTGAGTGGACTTGCCTCCGCAGCCAGGGCAACATCAGAGCGACAGGTAAAGTGGAAGGTGGAACCGCTTTCGGGTTCGCTTTCCACCCATATCTTTCCCTGCATTAAATTGACCAGATGCTTGCTGATGGCGAGTCCCAAGCCGGTGCCGCCATAACGGCGCGTGGTGGACGCATCCACCTGGGTAAAGGCTTGAAAGAGTGTATCTGCCTTATCTTTTGGAATACCAATGCCGGTATCGCGTACTGAAAAGTGCAGCATATATCCCAGATCCGGTTTCTGTTCAAACCCTACATTGACGACCACTTCACCCTTGTCGGTGAATTTGACTGCATTGCTCAAGAGGTTTACCAGCACCTGTCGCAGACGGGTGACATCGCCAATCCATTTCATTGGCATGGGATCCTGCATAATATACGCCAGATCAATGCCTTTTTCGGCAGCTTTGGGGGCAATCAAATCAAGCGCCAATTCAATGCACAGCGAAAGATGGAAAGGCTGTTGTTCCAGCAGCATTTTGCCGGCTTCGATTTTGGAAAAATCAAGAATATCGTTAATCAACGTCAACAGCGTGTCGCCGCTGATGCGCACTGTGTTGGCAAACTCGCGTTGTTCATCATTTAATGGGGTATCGAGCAACAAACCAGCCATGCCAATAATTGCGTTCAAAGGCGTGCGAATTTCATGGCTCATATTCGCCAGGAATTCTGATTTGGTACGTGCCGCCTGTTCCGCCGCCTGACGGGCTTGGATGAGGCTGGTAATGTCATGGTAAAGCACCAGCAGACCAAGCTGTTCATCGGTAACCACCACCGGAACAGCAAACAGTTCCACTTCCAAAATTTGACCATCTTTGCGGCGTCGGCGCACAATTTCATGCACGCCACCATCTGCCCTGGCGCGCTCAAACAAGGCAAATGAGGTGGCCTGTGCCTCGTCTGGAAGAATCAGCATTTCGCCAGATGCATTTGCAAATTCTCCAAGCGTAAACCCGAACATATTCTCAAATGCCGGGTTGCATGAGCTGACTTTGTGGGAACCATCCAGCGTCAGGGTTGCTACAGGATTATTCTCAAACAGCGTTTCAAAATAACGCTTTTGGATGTAGACCTCCGCCTCGGCAGCTTTGCGCTCTGTAAGATCGGTAACAACAACAATTCTGCCAGAGAGCTTGTTATCGCGCCATAGCGGTACCGCTGTAATCAAGACATCCACATCTTTCCCATCCAAACGGCGCAGGGTGGTTTCATAAACATCACTCCTGCCAATCATCCACTGCTCATCCATCCCTGCCACCATGTTTGGCGCTTTGGGCGAAACAAATTCAGAAAATGAGCGACCCTTCATATTGCTGAGTCTGCCACCCACCAGGTAAGCAAAAGCCGGGTTAACAAATGTAAAAAGACCATTCTCGTTGGTGGTTACCACCCCTTGTCCCATCGCATACATGACACGTCTTGCAAAATCACGCTGCTGCTGAAGCTCAGCATCAATGCGCTTGCGCTGGGCTTCCTCACCGACAAGATCAATAATGGCTTGTTTTAATTCAGAGGTGCGTTGATCAATTGTCGTTTCAAGATTGCGTGAAACCAGCTCAAGTTCTTCCTTGTCCAGACCAATTTTTCGGCAAATCCAGGTCAGGCTTATGGGGAGACAGTCGATTACCCAAAAAGCCGGGTTTTAAATCTGTCTGGCAAAAATCGTATCAAAAAACAAATTATTCCGGGCTGACCAGGCATCCAGCGCAATTACCAGCAATACTAAAACAACGCCTGAAAGGAATCCGATCAGCGCGAAAAAATCTGGGACTGACAACTCCCACCATAAGAACTTACGTTTCATTCCATCGTCCTTCAAAAAAAGCTTATACGGATTATACGGGAATGTCTAAAGCGAAAGCACTACAAAACGGAAAGCTAAGCCAATGTTAATATGGTTAAGCAGCTTATAATAACGTTATGCCCATTCGACTGTTACCTACGGAAGTTGCCTCACAAATCGCCGCCGGAGAAGTGGTTGAACGACCTGCTTCGGTGGTCAAGGAACTCATCGAAAATGCGCTCGACGCTGGCGCGCGCGCCATCACCATCAGCATTCAAGAAGCTGGTCGTCGCCTGATCGAAATCGCCGACGATGGGTCTGGTATTCCTGCCAGCGAGTTATTACTGGCTGTTGAGCGACATGCCACCAGCAAACTGACCTCCGCCGCCGAGTTGTTCCAGATCGGCACGCTTGGCTTTCGCGGGGAAGCGCTGGCTTCGATTGGCTCGGTCTCGCGCATGACTCTTACCAGCCGGGTGAAAACGTCCGAAGCTGGGGCACGCATCCGGGTGGAGGGGGGCATCAACAGCGCGGTGGAACCCATTGGCGCGCCCGTTGGCACCACCATCCGCGTGGAAGATTTGTTTTACAACGTTCCGGCACAACTCAAATTTTTGAAGCAGGATATGACCGAGCGGCGCGCCATCGATGGACTCATTACCCGTTATGCGCTGGCCTACCCGCATGTGCGCTTCCGTTTAATTGACGGCGCTTCCCCGACGCTGCAAACCAGTGGCGATGGGGATCGTCGCGCCATTCTGGCGACGCTCTATGGGGTGGATGTGGCCCGGCAAATGTTGGAAGTGCTGGCTGAGGAGGATGGTGCGCACCTGACCGGGTACACCTCGCCTGCTGCGCTGACGCGCTCCAACCGCAAGGAAATCACCTTCTTTATTAACGGGCGCTGGGTGCAGGATGGTGCGTTAAGCGCAGCATTGTTGCAATCCTATCATACCCTGCTGATGGTGGGTCGCTACCCGCTTGCGACCCTCTTCCTGGAGTTGGACCCACAGGATGTGGATGTCAACGTCCATCCGGCCAAAGCAGAGGTGCGTTTTCGCAGTTCTGAGCGCGTCTTTAGCTTTGTACAACGCGCTACACGTCGTGCCCTGCTGGCTTATTCACCTGTGCCAATCGTAGGGCTTCGCAATCTGTGGGGTGGGGCCAGCGGCCAGTCATCAGTAATCAGTAATCAGTTTCCGGTGTCCAGTCATCCGTCGGTGGGGTTAGATTGGACAATTGGACATAGCAATGCTCCCACAGTAGAGAGTGACCAACCTTCAGCTTTCAACCTGCCACCTATAACTATTCAACCTTCAACCTTCCAACCTTCCAACCTGCCACCATCCAACCTGCTTTTAAGACTCATCGGCCAGATCGGTGCCACCTATCTCGTCGCCGAAGGGCCGGATGGTATGTATTTGATCGACCAGCACGCCGCGCATGAGCGCGTCTTGTTTGAAAAATTAATGGCGCAGCGTGAGCGCAAGAGCATCCCATCGCAGACGTTGTTGACACCGCAGGTGGTGACTCTGCCACCCGCCAGCGCCAAAGCGCTCAGTGACCAATTGAATGTTTTGGAACACTTTGGCTTTTCGGTGGAGGCTTTTGGCCCGAACGCTTTTCAGGTGCGCGCCATCCCCGCACTTTTTGCCGGGGCCGACCCGCTCACGGCGCTACGCGCTCTGGTGGAAGATTTCGAGGAGGATGAAACGCCGCTTCAAGCGGAGGTCGAAGCCCGCATCGCGGCGCGTGTCTGCAAACGGCTGGCGGTGAAGGGTGGGCAGACGCTTTCGCCAGAAGAGCAGCGCGCCCTGCTGACCGATCTTGAAAACTGCGACTCACCGCGCACCTGTCCGCATGGGCGACCGACGATGATTCATCTTTCAGTAGATTTACTGGAACGACAGTTTGGGCGTAAGGGTGCACGATAAACCTGGGCTGAAAGCAGACCGTGAATAAAAACTTGCGGAGGAGGGATCTCCTTCGCAAGCTTTTGCTTTAACCAACGAAATGGTTTTACTTATTTGGGGATGAAAACGGTAAAGGTTGTTCCCTCGCCGAGTTTGCTCTTGACATCAATGCGCCCGCCATGTCCATGCACAATTTGCTTGCAGATGGAAAGGCCAAGCCCGGTGCCAATGGCGTAGTTCTCGGTGCCACGCACCCGATAGAATTTGGTAAACAAATTCGGGATGGAATCTTCGGGGATGCCCAGACCCGTATCGGTCACGGCAAAATACCATTCGCGTTCACTCCAGCTTCCGCTCAGGGTCACTTTGCCATTGGGCCGGTTGTATTTGATGGCGTTGCTCAATAAATTAAGCAGAACCTGCTTGATCTTATCGCGATCCGCTACCACAATGGGAAAGTCTGGCGGAAGCGCAATTTCGACTTCGATCTTGTTTTCATCGGCTTTGGCTTGCAGGATGGATTTGCAGTCTTCTGCAATCGGCTGAAACGGAAAGGATGATTTTTGGTACTGGACGCGCCCCGATTCGAGCCGTGAAAGATCAAGGAAAGTGGATGCCAGCGTATTCAGGCGCAGCGTTTCGCCATGAATGTTTTTGATGATTTGATCGGCCTGCTCACGCGAAATTTCAGGGCGGGTCAGCAAATAGGTGGCAGTACTAAGCGATGAAAGCGGTGTGCGCAATTCGTGGACAAATTCAGCGATCAGGTCAGATTGTTGAAACAAGCGCGTATTCTCAATGGCGACTGCCGCCTGCGCCCCGAGCACTGTCAGCATATCTTCATCCGTTTCGGTGAAATCGCTGGTTTTGTTGAGCGCTTCAAGCACACCAATGACTTTGTCTTTGGTAATCAGGGGAATCCCCAGCAGGGAGCGTGTCTCAAAGCTGAGGGTTTTGGCAACGTTTTTGAAGTGGCGTTTGTCATGGCCCAGGTCTTCGGTGCGGACTGATTTGCGATTGGTCACGATCCAGCCAGCGATGCTATCCATGGGGACAGCCAGACCACGCATCATCGGGTCCATGTTGGTGGCAACCTGAAAGTAAAGTTGGCGTCCGGCCTGGTCATACAGCAGGATCGAAGCTGCTTCAGCGCCAGTAATATCCCTGGCAGCTTCAACGATGCGCGTTAAAAGCGGATCAAGCTCAAGGGTAGACGCCAGATCACGCGAGATTTCGATCAGGCGGCGATAACCTTCCAGTCGTTTTTGACTCAATTCAATCATGCAGCACCCGTTTAACAAAAAATTTCAAGTGTATCGGGCTTGATTTTGCCCGGTGGATCAGGTTATTTTGGAGCAGGTTTCGGCGCGCGCGCTTCGACCTTCCCGGCCAGGGTTAAATATTGTTGTGTGGTCATACTGTCTGCCTGAATCAGGATCGCAGCCGTTTGCAGGCGGATGGCTTGCAGCAGCAATTCAGGCGCAGGGGTAAAGGTGACTTCAATCGGTTGCTTGATGCGGTCGAGCACTTGCTGCACCGAAAGCTGAGACTCAGAACGCAAACGATAATTGGCGACCACGCGCAGGCGTTGTTTATCAACATCCAGCCCAATCAGATCATCCAACAAGGCGCGGGCATGGAGCAGGGAATTTTCGAAAGGTTCGGTCACCACCAAAACTTCATTCAGCTTGGGGAAGAGTTTGCGCGTCATAGGGGTGATGCCCACGCCAAGATCAACAATCACAAAACGCGCCATAAAATTCAGGCGGCTTAAAATGGTTTCAAATTGCGCGACGTTTTCAATCAGAATCCCTTCCCGTGGTTGAGGGGAAGCCACCAGAAAGTCAATGCCAGAAGTATGGGAAGCAAGTCGATCGCGCACTGCCTGCCCGCTAATATCATTGGGGGCCATGTTGAGCAACTCAGTCAACCCAGTTTCTTTGCCCAGACGTAAGTCAGCTGCCAGAACACCCTGCCCCGGACGAAATTCTGCAAAGACAACATCCGCGCCAATCCGTTTGCGCAGGGTTGCAGCGAGATTAAGCGCAACCGTTGTCACGCCCAGACCGCCACGTGCAGCCAGGACACCAATCACATACGCAGGCTGCCCAAAGGATGGAGGCGCAACCAGACTGCCCGTTTTGCCTTTATTCGAACGCGCCAGCAGCGCCTTGACGTGTGCTTGAAGTTCGGTCGGATGCGTGGGCTTGGTCAAATAATCGTCAGCGCCTGATTCGAAGCCGGTGACTTTATCGTCAAGCTGGCTTTTCGCACTGAACATCAAAATCGGCACGCCAGCCGTGTTTTCATTGGAACGCAAACGCCGGGCCACTTCATAACCATCCATCTGCGGCATCATTACATCCAGCAGAATCAGGTCAGGGGTGTCATTGAAAGCCAGATCCAACCCTTGTTGCCCGCCCCCGGCAGCGGCAATTTGATAGCCCTGCTTTTGCAGCATCAACCCTACGAGGCGCAAGGTGTCGAGATCGTCATCAATGATTAGAATTTTTTCAGGCATAGGGAAGGAATCCTTGGGGAATTGGTCTCACTTAACAGTTTAGCATTAAGCGAAAATTCAATCAAGGAATTTACCAGATCAATTCAGCCTTGATGCATTACAAAGGAATTACGCTATTTAAGCAATTGTAAGCTTCCATTTCTTAATGCGGTACTACAATCGAATGATTAACTCACCTTACACAGTTTCACACAGCGAATATAGAGAAGTGAGTTATAGATAAACCAGCCAAACCACCAGATCGGGAGCAGACGATGGCAATTCTTGCTACTTTGTTTTTTGGCTTCGCGCCAATGTTTTTCTTTGCTTACATTCTATACTGGCTTGACCGTTACGAGAAAGAACCGATCCTGCTGCTCGGAGCCGTTTTCCTGTGGGGCATGTGTGTGGCTGCTGGCGGGGCTTATATTCTCAACACCCTCTTTGGCATGACCATGTTCGTGGTCACTGGCTCAGAAAGCATCAGCGAGTTGGCGATGGGTTCACTCAGCGCCCCGGTTGTCGAGGAAAGCCTCAAGGGGATGGCTGTGCTGCTGGTTTTCCTGATCTTTTACCGTGAATTTGACTCGGTGCTGGATGGGATTATCTATGCCGGGGTCGCTGCATTGGGCTTCGCCGCCACCGAAAACTCCATCTATATCTGGCGCGGATTCGAGGCGAGGGGCTGGGAGGGCTTGTTTCAGTTGGTCATCATCCGGGTTATTATGGTTGGCTGGCAGCACCCCTTTTATACATCCTTTACTGGCATTGGTCTGGCAGTGGCGCGCCTGAACCGTTCGTGGGCGATTTGGTTGATCGCCCCTGTCCTGGGCCTCGGGGTTGCCATGTTCAGTCACTCCATCCACAATACACTGGCGGCCTTCTCGGATGGTTTGACTTGCTTCGTCGGTCTTTTTCTCGACTGGAGCGGTGTGCTCTTTATGTTTGGCTTGATTCTCTGGGCCACATGGATTGAGCGGCGTAACATCATCAATCACTTGTATGAAGAAGTGGAGATGGGCCTCATCAGCAAGGCACAATATCACACAGCCTCCTCCGCCACATTGCGTAGTTTTGCCTGCATGTCCGGCATGTTTACCGGACAATATGGCACCACCACACGCTTCTACCAGGCCTGTGGCGAACTGGCCCACAAGAAAGAGCAGGCGCGCAAACTTGGGCCGGGTGACGGGAATAGCCGCTTAATCCAAAAATACCGTGCAGAACTTGCTCAACTGGCCGGGCGCGCACTGACATCGTGAGCTTATTCTCCATCATCTATGGTAAAATTTTTGCGCTGCTCCCGTAGCTCAGTGGATAGAGCGCTGGCCTCCGAAGCCGGAAGCGACGGTTCGAGCCCGCCCGGGAGCACAAAAAATACCCGCCTTGATTGGCGGGTTTTTTGTATTATCTGTCTGGTTTTCTCTGGCGTAAGCAAATGCTCAATCTTCCAAACTCTGCAGATACTTATGAAGATCATTCGGTAGGATGCGTGTTTGGATGTAATTCATGACCAGTTGCTTATATTCATCAGGTTTTCCAAAGTTTTCGCTGATGAACTCATAGTTCACCAGTGTTCCTGCACGCAAATTCATCCATTCAAGATAGTTGAAGTATTCCTACTCTTCGGGTAAGCTGGCTAAGCCGATCTTTTAACAGGGTTCGAATGGATGTAAACGCATAGATTGAGCAAGTGCTCGTAACTTTGTACTGGCTTGCCCTGAAACTGCCCTTGAAATAATGCACCCACACGCGAGAAACGTTTGTTGATGGCCTTGGTGTAGGAAATACCAAACTTTTGCATGGATAACGAGACCGCCTTGGATGCTTCTGCACCCCAGACATCCGAAGTCTTAAAGACTTCGGATGTCTGGGTGTTTGGAGCCGACGTACCCGCCCAAAGATATGATAATGTGTTGGCATGAGCACGTACGCCAGAATATCAACATAATCTCGTAGGTATCTCTTGATGCTTTTCAAAAAGTACAGATAATTATCACGCTCAAAGAACACAGCCTGACGGTTATTGCCGCGATTGTAGAAATGATAATATTGATCTGGAAGAAAAGGCGTTTCTTTGCGCGGCATTGCTGGCTCCTCATTGCTTGGCTTGAGAGACTTCACTTAGACTTCCGAAGTCTTTAAGACTTCGGAAGTCTAAGTGACAAGGGTGTCAGATGAAAGAGTGCTCATGGGGTTATTGTAGCATTTCATTGCTTTGATGCAAATCGAATGGCAGCATCACGCCCTTCTTTCTTTTCTATGTCATCAAAGGTTGCCAGAATTGACATCATGTAAGATGCATCTTGCTTGTTGATACAACACTCAAAAATAAACTTGCTCATGTCTGTAATATTTACCCAGCTATTCCAATGCTCAGAAACCATCCAGGTATAAACTCTAAGAATATCTGTAATGTAGAGGGGCGTCGTATTTCCATACTGCCCTACCAACAAGGATACATACCATCCATTTTGCTCTTCAGTAAGAGAAGTAACACTTTCGAATTTGAATTTCTTTCTCTGAGCGAGCGTATATAAATCATGGTTAGCCAGTTGATCGAGATGAGCTTGGATCATATTGAATATTTTCATTTTGTTTCTCCTTTGATCTATTATCAGGCAACATTTTCGATTAAACAATCTATTTCTTATGTTACGTCTGATGTGAAATCAAAAAGTGGTTTGAAAAGTTTGAATATCGATATTGAAATCTGAGAAAAGAATACGGCGTAATAAATGGCTAGTCATTTTGAGAATTACACGAGTCGATAAACCGAGCACAGTTTTGCAAAGCAAACGTTCAATATTACGCCCAGTATTTTGGATTTCATGGAAAACACCTTCGATACGTTCCCTAGTTTTGGAAAGCCAGCGGTCAAGTTCTTTCGAATTTTGAAGGTGCTGATTAGAACGTTTTGGTGTCCATATCAAATTATTGGTTTGCTCAAAAATATTGGTCTGCCACTCAAAACCGATAAAACCCTTATCAGCAAAAATATCACAATATGTCAGATGATCAATGACCGCTTCTGCGGCAAAACGTTCATCTAAATTAGCTGGAACCAGATCATAAATAACAGGAATTCCTTGTAAAGTGGAAATTGTGACCAATTTGTAGCCGAAGTAATCCATTTTGCGGCTGGCACAATGTCCATAATCGGCACTCCCAGCAAAATCGCTTCTGTTTTTGCGTCTTTTGTAGCCAAGAACTGGCACAGGTTTGGTATCTAGCAGATATTTGTTATGCAAATGACAGTGCTTTTGAACAATCCAGTAGCGTCTCAATTGTTCCACCAGCAGACGTAATGCCCGTGCTCGACGATTGAACTGGCTTTGATCCACTAATCTTGGAAATAGTGCCAGATAGTTGGCCCGAATAAACTCGACATACTGCGTTTCGCTCGGATAGGGAATGTAATCTTGCGCCAGCATCAATGTCATCAACTCGCTATCTTTGAATTCAGGCTTCTTACCAGCTTTTCCTTTCAGTAGTTTCACGCCTTCTATTTCGTACCAATCATCTACCAGCACATAGATGATCGTTAAAACATCAGAAATGGTTATACTTGTCATGGGAATGTCCTTTCAAGATTTCGTTTGGCGACTTTATCTTGAAGGCATTCCCAATTCCTGTCAATATTTCTTCGATTTCACATCAGACGTATGTTACTTATATAGATGTATACAAAGTTTTTGTTAGGATAATTGTTGCATTGCAATCCCACTCAACGCCCATTGCTCCACTTGACTTGCCAAACTACCCCCGTCATTCGCATGGACAATCAGCGCACGTCCAGCAATTCGTGCAGCCAAATCGTTTCGTTTTAAAGCAATTTCTTTGGTGACGTAAGTTTGATAGGCAGAAAAAGGAGAAACCACCAGCATACGTCCTTTTTCAATTTCAGCTTGCCACAACAATGGGATGCGAGCATTTTCAAGTCTGCGACCAACCACCACAACCAGCGGACACTTGCCTTTGAGCAATACTTCCAGCATTTCTTTTTCGGCAGGCGCATGAAAGTCGCTGATAATGCCAGTTTCACCGTCCTTGATTTCTTTGGCGTAATCGTGTGCTTTCAAGATCAGGCGGTCTGGACATTTGGCGGACGAAAATACCGCCAACAACGGCTGAGCATTAACAATCTCCAATTCAGTTAGGAAGGCCCCTTTATGCCGATTGGGAATAATAAATATTATAGCCGTAATAATGCCATTTGATTCTAGCTATTGAGTAATTAACACCGCAGGTGAGAACGCTTTTCTCCCCTGTTTATAGAGTGATTACACCCCTTTAACATTTGTATCAAAATTGTTACACCCTGTATTAAAGTTGTTACACAAAATATACATCCTGTTACAACCCTTTCGATATGATTGTTTAATCAATCCGCCAAGCGAAAGGACAGCCTATTGACCCATGCAACCAGGATACGAGATGGATACGAGATCGATACGACATCACCAAATGGTTCTTCAACGCAACCAACAAACATTCAAACCTATTCAATTCACCAAGGAGAAAAGATCATGGCACAGGTACGCAACAACATCATCATTCAAGGTTTAAGTGGGATGATCGGCAAGCAAATTCTGATTCGGCAAGATAAGATAGGGCGCACCATCATTAGCGCACGCCCCCGCTACAATGCCAACCGCATTTTGAGCGAAACGCAGAAACAGCATCATGATAAGTTCCGCGAAGCAGCGGCCTACGCCCGCGCGGCACGCGGGGCAGCGGTTTACATCAGCAAGGCAGCGGGCACGCCGATGAACCCTTACAATGTGGCGCTGGCGGACTGGTTCCATGCGCCCGAAATTCTGGAGATCAACCTGGGCGACTGGAGCGGCCAACCCGGCAAAGTGCTGCGCGTCAAGGCCATCGACGATGTGCTGGTGACCGGGGTCAACGTCCATATTCAGGGGGCGGGCGGCACGCTGCTGGAACAGGGCGAGGCCACGCAGGTGGATGGCCTGTGGTGGGAATACACCACCCATGCCACCGGCAGCGGCAGTCTGACGGTCTTGGCATCTGCGCAGGATATGCCCGGCAACCTGACTGAAATGAGCAAGACCAGTGGCGCGTGATGCGCCTGTTTGCCAACTGTGGCGGATCATTACAATCCGCCACAGCTGGTTTTATTTTGCGCCTTCTTGATGCGATACAACCTAAATAACGTCAGTCCGGGATAATTTTGATTGTCATGCTCCCGAAGGACATCGGGACGATGTGAGCGCCGCTTTTCAGGCGCGAAGCATCTCATTTTTGGCCTGAGAGACCCTTCAATCGCTGGAAAACGCTCATTCAGGGTGACATTTCTAATTGTTTTTCACTAACCCGGACTGACGTTAAATAGGCACTCCCCCCAATATATTTTCAGCTTGCACCTGGCAGATATGAGAGAATATTTGCCTGGCAGATTTAAAGTCAGGCATATCTCTCTATGGCAATTTAGGGGCCGAGTAAGACACTTCTTCAGACAGTTTCCAAATAAATCACATTTCATCGGCCCACATCAACAATGTGCAACACGCGCGCATTGTAAGATTTGCCTAGATTTAAGGTTCATGATGGAGGAAAGCATGAACCACTTATTTCGATTTTTTCATTCTCAGAAAAGCAGCCTGCAACGCATCTGGCATTTGCTGGCAATTTTGCTGGTTTCAAAATATTTTTTCACCGCAGCAGCGAGGGTACCCTACAAAATTGTAAGTAAAATTTCGTAGTAGTAATCTAAAAATCTTGCCTATCTACGTTTTGTTTGGGTCATCTGGAGGATCAAATGCGCCATTTTCTTAAATCTGTTTTCTACCACCATAAAACATTGTTCAAATGCTTATGGCATTTGTTGGCAATTCTGTTGGTGCTGGTTTCAAACTTCGGTTCGTTAATCACCCCTGCTGTGGCAAAAGGCCTGATTGCCCCAGAGCAAAAGAATGCGTCTCCGGTAACGATTGATAAAGCCCCCCCAGCGCGGTTATCTCACCCTCAAAACCCTGCGGCGAAGAAACAGCAGGGAGCCCCAACACCAACCCCAACGAATGCCAGATCCTTTGGCGTTGGTTGTAGCTTGATGTGGATTTATAGTAACTATTACAGTGTGTGTCCAACTGCCGATCGAATTATTGAGGGAAACAATACGTGGCATGCTAATTTTGGTGAAATTACAGGCACATTTTCGCCCTATGGCTCTACTGTCAACTTGGGCATCGCTCTGGTTTGCGGATATAGCTATTGCACTGGGGAATCGGGAACCATCTATTACCATATTAAAGTATATGGTCAATTGACCATGAACCAAAACGGTCACGTAACCGTGCTTCACTCATGCGGCGATCCAATCAAGCGAGACTGCATCTCCGATGTGACAGGCACAATGCAATCTGGAGGAACCACCTTCAACGCGATGGGAGAATTTGGGTACACTGGTACAGGTAGCTACACCTGGGATATGACATTCTCTGCCAGCCCACTGCTGCCAAATATATTTTGCCCCACCTGCGGACCCTATGCGGCGGCAAGTGCATTTGGTCATGACCCGATTAATATGCGCACCGGTAATTTTTCTTACCCCGTCGATGATCTCACGCTCCCCAGTTCAGATGGACCTTTGTCATTTGGCCGTATCTATGTTTCTCAAGCGACCTATGAATACAATAATCAATTAGGCCATGGCTGGACGCATAATCAGGATATTCGTCTGATTTCTTCTGCGATTTCACCCGGAGACCGTGCCGCGAAAGCAGGGTTGACGATTTTCAAAGACCATAGCGGCAATATGTATCAATTCATCGATCAAGCAGATGGAACGTACAGACCCTACCCGGGCTTGAATGCCACGCTGGTAAAAAACAGCGGTAGTCCAGTCACTTATACTTTGCTTGATTCTGGCCAAAACCGCTATGAGTTTGATGCATCTGGGAAGGTGCAGAGCCATACAGACGTCGCTGACCATACCCTGCTCTACACGTACCTCAATGGCAATCTGGATCGTGTGACTGCGGCTGGCGATGGGCGCTATCTCAGTTTTTCATATGACACGACCAGCGGAAATTTATCGAGTGTTTCAGATAGCAGTGGAAGAAGTGTATCTTTCAACTATCTAAACGGTGAGCTTGTCTCATCGGTTGACCTGCTTGGTCAAACCTGGCATTATGAATATGATACGGAACATAACCTGACCAGAGTGGCTGACCCCAACAATAAAACCAAAGTTCGCAATGAATACTACAGTTTCGGCCGTGTTCACAAACAATACAATGGTGAAGAAGAGCTTGTGGCCGATCTCACCTACAACCTGGATGGCACAACCACAGATACGAATGCGTTGGGGAAGCAAACGATTTACAACTTCAACGAGTTGGGCGTGCTGACTGGCATTACAAATGGGGCCGGGCAAATTACCACCACGAAAATTTTTGATACCACCTTTCATCCTACCACTATTACAGATGGGATGAATGCCCCGACATCTCTGAAGTGGAGCCCCGATGGCACGAACCTGATCCGCGTCACGGATGCAAGCGAAAAAGAAACCAACATTGAATACAATGATTTCAACCTGCCCATCGAAGTCAACGAACAGGGCAAAGTAACCAGCTATCATTACATTGGCAAACAATTGGTCTCTGCCACCAGTGCAGGGCAAACCAGCAGTTATACCTACACCACGAGCGCCCCGGTTGGGCTGCTGGAAACAACCAGAGCGCCAGGCGGACAAGTGACGAAATATGTCTATGATTCGCATGGGCAGCGTATTAAGGTAATTGTTAACTACAATGATACAGATCATCCGGGCGTGAACGAAGAAGGCAAATATAACCTGACCACCGAGTATATCTACGACGATTTTGGCAACGTAACGGATGTGAAGAGCCCCTCGCCCGCAGATGCTACGCAGCAGGTTGTCACCCACAATCAATATGATAATGCCGGGCACTTAATCAAGACATGGCGCAACTACGACCCAACCAAAGCTGAAAATCAGGATAATCTTTATAACATCGCTACATCTTATTTCTATGACGTGCGTGGCAATCAGATTGCTACGAAAAACGCGGCAGGCCAGATCACCCGCAGCTATTTTGATGCGTCAGGTCGTGTTATTTCCACCGTTGAAAACCTGACCGGGCAAGCCATTGATGTCGATACACCGCCTGCGCGTGGGATCCATGGTGAGAATATCCGTAACGATAATGTGTATGACGACGCTGGAAATTTGATTGCCACCATTGACCAGCACCAGGTTGTGACGCGCACCTATTACGATGCTGCCAATCGCCCCGTCACCGTCATCCGCAACCTAACGGGGGTGAGCTACACTGAAACCAACCCCAACCTGGCCAGCTACAACCCGGCCCAACCCGATCAAAACGTGCGCAGCAACACCACCTACGATGCAAATGGCAACGTCATTGCCACCACCGATGCGGCAGGCGTCATCACGCGCACCTATTATGATGTGTTGAACCGTCCGATCACCGTTGTGCAAAACCTGACGGGCCAGGACGTGAGCGTTGCCACCCCGCCAACTTGCGGCACAGTCGATACCAACCTGTGTACGGATACCCGCTACGACACAAATGGCAGGGTGATTGCGACGCAGAACCCGGCAGGCATTGTCACGCGCACCTACTATGATGAACAAGACCACCCTTATCTGGTGGTGCAAAACCTGACAGGGAACTGGAGCGAAAATATTCCACCCGCAGCTTGCAACTCGCCATCCGATGCAGCCACCGATGAAAATATCTGCACCCGCACTGTCTACGACGACGCAGGCCGCAGCATTGCGACGATGGATCCACGGGGCCACATCAGCCGCAGCTTTTACGATGAAGCCGGGCACTTGGTCACCACCGTCAACAACCTGACGGGGCAGGATATCAGCAGCAACACGCCCCCGCAAAGGGACAGTACCGATCAAAATATCCGCAGCGATACCGAATATGATGCCAGCGGCATGGTGGCATTCACTACAGATGCCATGGCGCGCGTCACAAAATATGAATACAACGCGCTGGGTCAGTCGGTGCGTACGACCAGCAATTTTCTTGATGGGCAGTCCCAAAATTACGAAGATCAAAATCACGATTTTTACAACCTGATCAGCACAAACACGTACGATGTGCTGGGCCGGGCGATTGCCAGTACCGATACCATTGGGCGTATCAATGCGACGGAATATGACCCGTTTGGCAACATGATTTCAAGCACGCAAAACGTCAACAGCAATTATGGCGAAAACGCGCTCAACCAGTACAACATCACTACCCGCTACAGTTATGACGATCAGGGCAGGCAGATTGCCGTGACGAATCCACAGGGGACGATCATGCGCAGTTACAGCGATGCGCTTGGACGGGTGGTGAGTACCATTCAAAACCTGACCGGGCAGAACATTAACAACGCCACGCCGCCCAGTCGCAATGGCAGCCTGACCAATTTGCGCAGCGATACGGTCTATGGTGTCAATGGACAGGCGAAAGAGACAGTCGATGAAAACGGACAAACGACAAAGTATGGCTATGATACGTTGGGCCGCCGCACTTCTGTCACCACACCGCCCGCAGCCGACTTCCCCAATGGGGTGACGACCCGCTCCAGCTACGACGCGCTTGGACAATTGATCGATAGCACCGACGCCAACAGCGTTGTCACGCGCTATGGCTACGACGGGTTGGGGCGCCTGAACAGTGTCATTGAAAATTACAATCCAAATGCTGGCACAGATGCGCACACTAATGTTTCGACCAGCTACACGTACGACGCCAATGGCAACCGTTTGAGCATTACAGACGGTAACAGGCACACGACGAATTTCAGTTATAACGGGCTGAACCAACAATCGAGCGAGGCAGATGCACTGGGGAATACCTGGCAATACACGTATGATGCACAGGGCAACCGCGTAAGCATGCTCGATGCCAATAATACTCAGACCACCTACCATTACAACAACCTGGGACTGTTGGCCTCGATTATCTATCCTTCCACCGTCAACGGGCCATCGTCCACGGTCAGTTTTGCCTATGATGCCGCCGGACGCCGCACCAATATGCTCGATGCGCTCGGCACAACAGCCTGGGAGTATGATGAATTAAACCGTCCGAAAACCATTACCGATCCGTTTACCAAACAAGTCAAGTATGAGTATGACTCGCTGGGCAACCGCACAAGGCTGACCTACCCTGACACGAAGCAGGTGAATTACAGCTACAACGCGCTCAGCCAGTTGGATCAGGTGACCGACTGGAACACCAATCAAACGCAGTATGACTATGACCCGCTGGGTCATTTGCAAAACATCCTGCGTACAGGCGGTGTCAACAGCGCCTATGACTACGACAACGCTGGAAGGCTGGCGAGCATTACGCATACACAGGGCCAAACCACGCTTTCGTCTTTTGCCTACAAATATGATGCCAATGGCAATCGCATTCAGGCCATTGAAAACGTGCAACCCGCTGCTTCGGCGACCAGCACCACTACACCGACCAGCACCACTACGCCGACCGGCACACCGCTGCCAACCCGTTCCATGACAGTGACGCTCACACCCAGCCCTGTCGTAACGATGACCGGGACAGAGACAGAAACAGAAACTCCAACCCCGACCTCTACAGAAAACCTTGGGCAGAGTGCGGTTGGCGTATTGAATGTCAGTTACCACTCGAAGGCAATTCAGCCCATGCCTTTGCTGGTGGTGACTTCCACCCGCACCATTTCACCGACCCCCACCAAAACCGCAACCATCCTTACCCCAACCAAGACTGCCACTGGCACTATCACTGGAACAGCCACCAAGACCGCAACCATCACATTGACCCCGACCAAGACTGCGACTGGAACAATCACCGGAACCCCCACCAAAACCGCAACCATCACATTGACACCAACGAAGACTGCGACCGGAACCGTCACCGGAACACCCACCAAGACTGCAACCATCACGCTGACGCCAACCATTACTGTGCCCTCGACGGGGACGATGACAAGCACCATCACGCTAACACCGACAAAGACTTCTACCATTACACTGACCCCCACCAAGACATCCACGATCACCCTTACCCCCACCATTACCAGAACCTTTACAAAGACGGCAACGATTACATCCACGCCAACTACCACGAGCACCGCAACAGCCACTGCAACAGTAACGTTGACTGCGACATCCACAGCAACGGTTACACAAACCGCTACTCCAACGCCCGTCGCCACCCAAATTTTAGACCAGTTCAACGGGTCAAGTTTGGGCACGGCTTGGGAATGGTACTTGCCATCTGACGGACCGACTTACAGCGTGAGCAATGGCTTGCTGCATTTGCACATACCACCCGGTTACGAGCACTGGAATAATGACCTTGCGCCACAATTGCGCCGCTACGATATGGGCAGCACCAATGACTGGAGCATTGAAACCCATCTTGCGGTAGACCTGGCGCTCCATACCAGCAGTGCATGGCAAAGCTCTTTGATGGTAGGCTTCAAGAGCGGCAGGCAGATCTGGCTGGGTGTGGATGAGCAAGGGAATTTGCGCGTTACCATTCCCGGCGAGAGTGAAGTTACCAGCGTCCCATACCAGGGTGTTCCAATCACCCTGCGCATGAATAAACGCGGTTCCACCTACACCTTTGAATATAAGCTGGATGGCGACGAGTGGAGCACCCTGGCAGAGAGCGTCAACGATGCGAGCGAGGTTGCTTATGTGGGGCTGATCGAACGCACCCTACCCTCTGCGAGTGGTCTTGCAGCCTTTGACGTAGATTACTTCCTGCTGGAACGGTACGGGTTAGCCGACCCTGCGCCGTACACTGAAACCGATACAGATTCATTTGATAATCTCTCCCCGGCCTGGGAGTGGTATACCCCTGAACCCGGTCCATCCTACGATTTGAGCGATGGCACGCTGCACATCCACCTGCCAGCCGAACAGTTTGAGCACTGGTCGGATGTTGACCGTGCCCCGCAACTGCGCCGCACTGACCTGGGCGACAAAGATTGGGCCATTGAAGGTCAACTTTCAAGCATCACACAAAACAGCGACGCCGGATACATGATCGGTCTGGAAATTGGCTTTGGCAGCACAGACGTGGGGCCATACGATCAGGCCTGGCTTGGCATGGGGCAAGAGGGCTTGCTCAGTGCTACGCGTCCTAATTTCGACGATATCTCTGCTTTTGCCCAAACCCTGCCCATCCTGTTACGTGTCGAAAAGCGTGGCGATCTCTACACCTTCAAATATCGTCACGATCCCAACGAAGCGTGGACGAGCATGGCCCCCAGAACCTATACCGACACTCCTCAATATGTTGGCTTGATTGCGCGTGTCTTTATGGCTGGCAGCCAGCCGCTGGATGTGGATTGGGACAGCTTCACCCTTGAACGTCAGCCGAGTGCCCCATCTACACCAACCCTGACACCTACCATTACGCAAACGCCTACTCCAACCAGAACCAGCACATCTACGCCAACGCCCACTGCACTCCCCACCATCATTACCAATTCATTTAATGCTGGGCCGCTTGACCAAGCCTGGAAGGTCTACCAACCTGCCGGAGGGCTGACTTATTCGTTTACCACTGACCCCGGCAACTTGCAACTTGTGGTCCAACCCGAGCACGATCACTGGGATACTGTTGATAACGCCCCGCAACTGCGTCGTTACGACATGAGCGCCGATAATTTCAACATCGAAACCACGCTTTCACTTGGTTCTGGCAATAGCTGCGATGCCTACCAAACCGCGCTGATGGTTGGATTTGACAGTAGCGACCAGTTGTGGCTGGGGCTGGATGGGGATAACAAATTATCGATCATGCGCAATGGTGTCTATGCTGAAGAAGTTGATACTGCCAATATGCCACTTTCGCTGCGCATCGAAAAGCGGGGCGCAGACTATACTTTCTTCTATCGTCCCCAGACCGAACCAGATTGGGTGACACTTGGTACCTATAACACGAGCGACTCAGTGGAATATGTTGGGCTGCTCGAACGCACCTTTAGTTTTGGTAATCATGCGGCCTGCCTGTTCGACGTGGATTCCTTCCAATTAGAGCGTTTCGACCTTCCGGCCCCGACCCGCACGGCTACGCCCACCGCAACCAGCACAGCCACTGCGACAGTCACCGAGACCCCCACCATCACGGCAACCCCTACCATTACGGCAACCCCTACCATTACATCCACGCCCACCATTACCTTTACCCCCACCCAAACTGGTACAGCCACCAGCACCAGCACGGCTACATCCACCCCGACGGTTACCCAGACGTCAACCAAAACGCTGACCCCCACCACAACCAGCACCCGTACTCCCGCCCTGACACCCACCAGGACACTTACTTCGACACGTACTTTGACCCCCACTGTTACCGCCACTCTGACAGCTGGCCCAGCCATCAGCGCCACGCCCACCCAGGCTTTCCCATCTGGTCCGGTAACGATCCACTACACCTACGACGAACTCAACCGCCTAACGAGTGCCGATTATTCCACCAACCAGTCTTACGCCTACACCTACGACCCGGTTGGCAATCGCACCAGTGAGCAAACCACTGTCAACGGTCTATCGTCCACCGTGCAGTATGGCTACGACGACGCCAACCGCATGACGGGTGTCAATGGTGTTTCATATACCTACGACGCTAACGGTAACCTGCTCAACGATGGGGCAAACACTTACGCTTACGATGCTGCCAATCGCCTTTCTACTGTCCATAGTCCATCGTCCACCGTCAATTATGCCTACAACGGCGACGGCGACCGTCTGCAGCAAACCATTGGCAGCACCCAGACCAATTATGTCATGGACTTGAACGCCGGTCTTACCCAGGTATTGGATGACGGCACTAACCAATATGTTTATGGCAATGACCGCATCGCGCAGGTCAACGCTAGCACCGAGTATTTCCTAGGTGACGCTCTGGGTTCCGTGCGGCAACTCACCAGCGCCAGCGGGGCAGTCACCCTGGCGCAGAGCTACGATCCGTATGGCGTGGAAATTGCCACCAGTGGCCCAGCCACCAGCACCTTCGGCTATACAGGCGAACAGGCGGATCCAACGGGAATGGTCTATCTAAGG
This sequence comes from uncultured Chloroflexia bacterium, assembly GCA_963757465.1. GTDB lineage: Bacteria > Chloroflexota > Anaerolineae > Anaerolineales > Villigracilaceae > UBA5195. The sequence continues at coordinate 212,585 of CAVWRY010000002.1, forward strand.
GCAAGATATTACAATCCAAGCGTAGGACGGTTTATGTCAAGGGATACGTGGGATGGAAATGCAGGTGATCCGATGTCATTTGACCGCTGGAATTACACCAAAGGGAATCCGATAATATATGTGGATCGAACGGGTAATATTACTCAACAAGAGGCTTCCACTGCCGATGGAATATTAAATCTTCTTGCTTTGTACAATGTTCATGTCGAAAAAGATTGGGGACCAGCTTCTTTACCATTGGGGCCAGTAGGTCTAATTGGTGGAGGACTGACACCTTGTTGGATAAACGGAATATATACATTAAATGAATTAAAGATATTTGCATATGGTGTGGCAAGCCTTGGTAATGCAATGGGTGGCATACAACAATTTCAGAATAATCTTGGCCCAATCAACCTTACTAAGAGTAAATATGCTTGTGGTCGAGGCTGCACCTATCCTGGTAATCCCATAACTATAGCAATGCTGGACTCCGGCAATCCACCCGATGAAAATACCCCTATCGAAGACTTAATCGTTACTGGTGACCCCTATGTCAACAATATCCCATATACAAATTTTGATGTTTGGTCTGTTGTTCATGAATTCGGTCATGCTTGGGATATCCATTCTGGCGGAGCTCTTAGAAGAGGGTTAATGAACTTTACTGGCGGCTATCTTAGTAATATGCCTTCTTTTACTCGACCCGAATGTCATGACGATCCTCTTAGTGCATTACCAGGCTGTAATACTGCAGGATATGTCTATGGCGATATCCCTCCTAATGGCTCAGATGCAAATTTCAATCCAGCTGAAGATGTCGCAGAATCTGTTGCTGCATATGTTTTCCCTGACAAAGCTCAATTAAAAGTAGGGCGATTAGTGGATCCCAAACACAGCAAAGAATACAAACACAAGTATGATAATCTGTACTATTATAATTATCGATATACTCTACGGTGGCTCTATATTGATGCAATAATTTCCGGAAGATTAAGTTTATAAATTCAACATCCCCTAAAATAGAAGGAGAGCTTTGAAAATGCGCAAAATTATCGCTATATTATTTTTGATATTTCCCATTGCTATTACAGCATGTGTTCCCAAGTTAGATATAGAAGATGGAGGCATTATTAGCGATAAATCTTGTGGCCCACCGTGCTTTTGGAGTATTACCCCTGCCATATCAACAAAAAAACAAGTTTTCGAAATGTTACAGAAGAAAAACATCTTAGATAAATGTCATATAACTGATGATGTAACTAATACAGAAGGGAAGAGCAATACTACTATAGATTGCGACGCGTTTTATATATCCATCAATAATGATACAAATTTAGTAATGGATATTAGTTTTACCCCATCACAAACAGTAACGTTACAACAAATTATCAGTATTTACGGAGAGCCGAGTTCTGTTACAACATCCAACGAACAACCATATGCGTCAAAGCCTAAAATGAGTATGGCTCTCTATTATGACAATTTGAGAATGATATTGAACCTACCAGTTCAACAAGATATGAACACTTATACTGTAACTTATACAGTATCTGCAAACTCTCAAATTGAGGGTATTGGATATTATGATACTTATGAATACAATATTATCCCGGCAAAAAATAGAACGAATTGGCATGGATTTGGCAAATATTAAACACCTTTATTGAGCGCTGAATCCGATCTGCTAAATTAACAATTTTGGTTGAGTTATGGACATTTACAAGAATATTTACCCGGAAAAAAGTTGCCATCAACCCTTTGTCAACATTGATAAAACTCTGTAGAGTGTTGCCTTTGTAAAGGCCATTCCTGACTGATGAAGTTGGGGTGGCCTTTGGCTCTTACCGTTACGGAGACAGCCACCGCCACTGAAACCGTGACCGAAATGCCCACCAACACTGGCACAGCCACCAGCACCCGCACCCCCGCCCTGACACTGACAAGGACCCTTACTTCGACACGTACTTTGACCCCCACTGTTACCGCCACCCTGACGGCTGGCCCAGCCATCAGCGCCACGCCCACCCAGTCTTTCCCATCTGGCCCGGTGACGATCCACTACACCTACGACGAACTCAACCGTCTTAAGAGCGCTGATTATTCCACCAACCAGTCTTACGTTTACACCTACGACCCCGTTGGCAATCGCATCAGTGAGCAAACCACCGTCAACGGTCTATCATCCACCGTGCAGTATGGCTACGACGACGCCAACCGCATGACGGGTGTGGACGGTATCTCATATACCTACGACGCTAACGGTAACCTGCTCAACGATGGGGTAAACACTTACGCTTACGATGCTGCCAATCATCTTTCTACCGTCCATAGTCCATCGTCCACCGTCAATTATGCCTACAACGGCGACGGCGACCGTCTGCAGCAAACCATTGGCAGCACCCAGATCAATTATGTGATGGACTTGAACGCTGGTCTTGCCCAGGTATTGGACGACGGCACCAATCAGTACATCTATGGTGATGACCGCATCGCGCAGGTCAACGCTAGCACCGAGTATTTCCTAGGTGACGCTCTGGGTTCCGTGCGGCAACTCACCAGCGCCAGCGGGGCAGTCACCCTGGCGCAGAGCTACGATCCGTATGGTGTCGAGCTAGCCAGCAGCGGGGCGACTACCAGCACCTTTGGCTACACTGGCGAACAGACAGAAACAACTGGTATGGTTTATTTGCGGGCAAGATATTACGCGTCGAGTGTCGGACGGTTTGTATCAAGGGATACATGGGGCGGGGATGAAAAGCAGCCAATGTCTTATAATCGCTGGAACTATACCAATGGAAATCCAGTGAATCTTACTGACCCATCTGGTTTGACGGCTCTTCCTCCCCAAGGTTGTGATTATGCCAATCCCGGATCGAACGCCCAGTACGTTGAATCCCAAGTCCATAACCTCTCAAAATCATACTGGCTTGACACCTATACTGCCGCAGGGCTTGCTGTTCAATGTTGGGCTACAGTGTTGGATGGCACACCAGACCATCCAATGTTGAGGTATGACATCAAAACCAACTCTTGGAGTTCCAACAACTCTTGGGGTCCCGCCCAAGTATCCTATAGGCAAGCCGATACACCTATGGGTGGACCAACCAGTGACACTCTGCGGTGCTACATTCGAATTATGCTTGATAAGTCATTTATCTACAGGGACGACTGGTTCGATCCATTCAGTTGCGACTGTAGCCCAACAAAGGATGCCAACAGTTACTTTAAATTAGAGCCCGCGCTAGACCCAATGAAGTGGGATGCTGCTGCTGTATTGATGCAGAGAAGAATTACACATGCCATAAATCAATGTAATAACTGTGGAGATACGGATCTATATATATTTGCTGGTATGGCGCAAAACGGGCCAGGTTTCACAGGCGGTGGTGTATACAAATTGCAGCCAAAAATTCGACAAACTAAAGATGTTACTATGGACTGGGATACATTTTATGGACACGGAGCAAAAAAGGACACTAGTGACCAATTGCAGCGGTTTAGAGATGCTGTAAACGCATTTATAGCCAGGGGTTGGACAGTTCCCTATATCGATGCGACCATAGTAATGAAATACATCAATTATCCTCATACGCATTAAACCTAAGAATCTCATGAACCAAAGGAGATGATATGAACAAGCAAGTGATAAAACGGATCATCATTATCATGGCTGTCTGTCTGATTGTTTTGGCAGCCTTTACATACGTTTTTTTTGAAAGCCAAAAAATTGATATAAAATCCGCGTACCACTACTGGATGAGCGATACAAAACGTCAGCCGAATCCAAATTTCCTGAGTGATTATCCCGAAAACAGAGCGGGATATTATCAGTTCGACCCGCAGACAATCTTGGCATCCTTAGACCGAGGCAAGGATGTATTCATACCGTCATCAATAAAGAATCCCAATGATGTGGATAGTGAGTATCCCAATATCGTGTGGGCCCAGTCCGACTTCTTGCGCGTTGCCAACACGCTGAGTCAACAAGTATGGCATGAACCTTTAGATCTGGATGGCTGGGGCACTTATCTTATCTCCTTTGAAGGTGGTTGCAATAATCACTTTAGCGGATTTGATAGCGTTTTTACGATCACTTATTACAAGACGATCAAAACAGGCTGGGATACGGTATACACTGCGCGTCATATTGATTTGATGCCAGTGACAGGAGTAGCAGCATGGGCAGGGGATGGTGATTTTTCCACTCCATCCATCTTTGGTTGGCAGAAGATCGAATTGACGAAGTTTAAAACGACTGCGGAGCAAGCAGTTCGAATTGCAGATGAAAACGGGGGAAAAGCGGCGCGATTGAACAACGATAAGTGTCAGGTATCCGCCAGCATAATTGATGGCGACTGGTTCGTTGATTATTCTAGAGATACATTTAATGTGTTCATCAATCCATTTACCGGGGAGATTCGTCCAACAAAATAATCGTTCTCCAATTCCAGAGATAAATCATGCTGAAAATAGCGTGGCTTGTCTCTGGAAATTGCCCCCACGGCCCTAGTGTACTTCCTGGCTAATGCTTTGGGCAGTGACCAGTGCCAGCAGCACATTGACCCTTGCACACAGCTATGATCCGTTAAATATTTGCATAACTTTCGAGAGCAAAAATAACAGGAGAGAAGTCATGGCTTCTTTTGCCCAGAAACAAGTGTTGCTGTTATTGTCTCTAATGCTATTGGCCAGTTACATCCCTGACGCATCTCCAACAGTCATTACTCCCAAACTTCCAAAACTGACCACAACTGTTACCTCTACTAAACTTCTAACACCGACCATAACTGTTACCCATCATCCTTATCCCACCCTGTCCCCTGCTGCACAGGCCCTCGCTGTGCGGATTCAGAATGTTTTGGGAATCGATGTAAGTTGTCCCCACCTTTGTTGGTATGGAATCAACCCGGGGGTTACTTCGGCTGCGGAAGCACGCACCATTTTAGGAGAGGGTTTGAGCAAACGCTGGGATGATAGCACAGGAGGTGGTGTCACCATTGAAAATGGCCTGGTCAAATCCATTAATATTGGTAGTTCGAGCAGCGAGATAGGTTTTGTTATGAGTGATTTCATTGCGTTGCTTGGCGATCCGGCTGAGATTCGAATCGATTTTTCGCGAGGAAAGCATTGTGATTCATGGACATCCTACTTTGTTTATTACCCAGCCCAAAAACTAACACTTTTTGTAAGATTTTCTAGCCCTGCAGGACCACGCTTGGATGACGACATTGCAGAAATGGTTCTCAATAGTGAGTTTGATGATGCTACTATTAAGTTATTTTCATATTACCCGGTGGATAGGAAAAAGGACCTCTTCAAGCGCCAGCCTTGGCTGGGTGTTGGGCATATCCATGATTATTTGCCTGGGCAGTCCTTGCCAGCATGCTAACACTGACAAAACTTGTCAGTGATGTGTAGGCGATGAAGTTGATCTGTAAAACGAGCGATGCATCTGTGCGAAAAGAGTTTTCCGTTGTGAAGGCCATTCCCGGCTGGTAAAGTCGGATTGGCCTTTGATTTTTTACAGCAGATTCTAAGATGGCATATGAATTTTTGTTTTGAGGTGCGCAAAATGAAATTACATTTCGTATGGATTGGATGGATTATTATGATTGGGATAACCATTGCTTGCGTTATTTTAAGCGCCTGTTCTCAAACATCGCAGCATAGTATCCTAACTCCTACGTTGTTTTCTACTCCAGATATTCCCAATTGGGGTAGTACACCGTCAAACCCGAAATATGCTCATTACATGCCTGATGAATTAAGTTGTGTACTGGTGCCTGCTGTCAGGCCCCAATCAGGAGTGATCACATGGCAAGGGTTGACTGTTGGGATTTCTACGTTCGAAGATGTCAAACAGGCATTGGTGACGGACAATAACATTTCGTATGGATGGGATACGATAACTGGCAGCATGTTTTTTGGGAATAGTTATTCCATTCCAACCACTTGGACGATTGTAACAACGTGTTTCGTGGAAGGAAAACTCGCTGCAATGAATATTAAGTGGGCAAAAGAGTTTAATGATCTGACGTTGCAGGACATCATTGCAAAATATGGAAACCCAGATCGAGTTACCTGGGCTAACTTTTATGAATATCGCAGTTTGCTCTGGTCTGAGAAAGGCTTATTGATTGTTGTTAAGGAATATAGCAATAAGGTTCATGTAGCTTCTGTCATCTTATTTTCCCCTGTGCTGCGTTGCCAGCTCGAACAAAGTTGGGTCTACGAATCCTTGCCCAAAAAGGGACAAATAGATATGGGCGATGTTCATCAAACAATATTGAATATTGAAGATCCGTGGAAGATTGAAAAAGGTTTATCTGATTGTCCGAAGAAGTGAAAGAGTTATTCTGGCATTTACAAAACCCGCTGGTGCGTGAAATAGGATACAATTTTGAAGCGCAAAATTGCGTTTTAATCACCAATATTCATTAACTCGCATGTCTCAGTTTCCTCGGGGAGCACACATGCACGTGCGAGTTAACCTGTATCAATTTTATAGGAGTGACCACGATAGCTAAATACTCCATCCCAAATTTGGGGTGGAGTATTTATATTTTTTGCTTTCGTCTGTCCTTTTACGGCCCAGGAAGTGATATTTTCTGCAAATCGGGCAGGGAAGGAATGTTTGACGACTACAGATTGGCAAGCAACCTCCTATGCGAGCCATCCAGATTAAAGATGCAGAAGAACGCACAAAAAATCTCGGTCTCACTTTCAACTTGGAAGCTATCTAAGAAATTATGCCATCCTGGCGCGGCGAGTGTTCGACGACCTGGTCAAGGTGGACGATACAGCCGCCCTGCGTTCCTTCTTGACGCGCTTTATCAGCAAAATAGAAATCGGCTACGACTTTGAAGCACAAAAGCGCGAGATCGTTATTCACCGCGCCTGGAGCACAAATGGGTTGAGCTCATCACAGACAACAGGAAGCGCAGCCTATGATTTGCCAATTATCGCGCTATTTGCGGAGTGAACGCAACGAATGTACACACGTAAACCGATTATTTTGTACAGAATATCTAATGTACAAAGCCTTGCATTTTATTCATAGATACTTAATAATATGAAAATTATCCGAAATACTTATACCGAAGTTTTGGACTGCCCAAGGGGAGATCGTCCAGTTTGAGTATTTTTTCGCGTTAAGTTACCAGACTAGGAGATATAAAATGAAACATGGTAGACAATTTTTGCAATTGTTTGTGGCGTTTTTCAGTATTGCGGCGCTGACCTTCACCGCCATCAGTGTGACACCCGCGTATGCAGCAGATACGGATGATTTCGTCATCACCGTCAAAACGGATAACTCGGGAACTTCTGCCACAACGGAGTTCACCATCCCCACCACTGGGACGGGTTACAACTACAACGTGGACTGTAACAATGATGGGACGGATGAAGCCACTGCGCAAACGGGCGACTATACCTGCGACTACGGCGCAACAGGATTAAACACCGGTGCCGGAACCTACACTGTCCGCATCAAAGATCACACCGGCTTGAAGACAGGCTTCCCGCGCATTTATTTCAATAACGGCGGCGATAAACTCAAACTGCTGACGATTGAGCAATGGGGAACAGGCAAATGGACTTCGATGCAGAGAGCATTCTATGGATGCAGCAATTTGGCCGGGCAGGCAACCGATAGCCCGGATCTATCTGGCGTGACTGATATGTTCGCTATGTTCTTTAGAGCCAGTGCCTTCAATCAGAACATCGGAGCCTGGAACACATCCAGTGTGACCGATATGAACAGCATGTTCGCTTACGCCAGCACCTTCAATCAGGACATTGGCGCTTGGGACACCGGCAACGTGACCAATATGAGCGGCATGTTCAGTGATGCCAGCGCTTTCAATCAGGATATTCACCTTTGGAACACCGCCAGCGTAACCAATATGGGCGGCATGTTCGGTGATGCCAGCGCCTTCAATCAGCCCATTGGCACTTGGAATACCGGCAGCGTGACCTATATGTCCGCTATGTTCTCTGGTGCCAGCGCTTTCAATCAAGATATCCACCTTTGGAACACCGCCAGCGTAACCAATATGTCTTATATGTTCTCTGGTGCCAGCGCTTTCAATCAGAACATCGGAACATGGAATGTCGCCAGCGTGACCAATATATCCAGTATGTTCCGTAACGCCAGCGCTTTCAATCAGGATATCCACCTTTGGAACACCGCCAGCGTAACCGATATGTCTTATATGTTCTATGGTGCCAGCGCCTTTAATCAGAACATCGGAACATGGAATGTCGGCGCGTTGCAGAATGCGACCGACATGTTTACCGGCGTGACGCTTTCCACTGCGAATTACGACGCATTGCTCAACGGCTGGAACACCCAACCGCTGCAAAGCGCGGTAACTTTCAATGGTGGAAACAGCCAATATTGCGCTGGCGAAGCCGCCCGAAGCAACATGAGCACTACCAATACATGGGCGATCACAGATGGCGGAGTAGCCCTCGCTTGTTCTACCGTCACCTTTGATGCCAATGGCGGCTCCGGTTCGATGAGCCCGCAAAAAGCCACCATCGCTACCGCCTTGAGCGCCAACACTTTCACGCGCACAGGCTACAGCTTCAACGGGTGGAACACGAATGTGGATGGCGTATCTGGCACGGACTATGCCGATGGCGCCAGTTATGCCTTCACTTTTGATAGCACCCTCTACGCCAAGTGGACAATCAATCAATACACAATCTCATTCAATAGTAATGGCGGCTCTGCGGTGACTGCCATCACCCTGAACTTTGGCTCCGCTATCCCTACGCCAACCGACCCGACCCAGTCTGGCTATTCCTTCGGCGGCTGGTACAGTGATGCGGGTCTCACTTCTGCATACACCATCTCTACCATGCCCGCAGCCAACATCACCCTTTATGCAAAGTGGAATGATACGACCCCGCCCACAATTGTATCCATCACGCGGGTTACTACCAGCCCAACGGCAAAAGCCAGCATCCAGTTTTTAGTGACCTTCTCCGAAACGGTCACAGGCGTTGACACAACCGATTTCTCTTTGACCACGACAGGCATCACGGGCAGTTCGATTACGAATGTCAGCGGAAGCGGAGCTACCCGTACAGTAACGGTCAGCACTGGCACCGGCAATGGCACCATCCGCCTCAACATCCCCGACAACGGCAACATCCCCCACACTGTGGATATCTTTGACACTGCCGGGATCATCATATCCAGCGGTCTGCCGTTCATCAGCGGGCAGGTCTATACCATCAACAAAACGCTGACCTTCACATCCATCAATACACAAGATGGCGGGATACTGGAGAGCGGGGAAAACACCAATGCAGGTATCACACTCAATAGCACTGCTACCACCTTCAGGCTGGGAGACGATGCAACCAAGAAGCAATATCGCGGCATTCTGTCTTTCAACACCAGCAGCATCCCCGATACCGCCACCGTTACTGGGGTGATTCTCAAAGTCAAGCAGCAGTCTATCTTGGGCGGCGGCAACCCGGTATCCATCTTTAAGGGCTTCATGGCGGATATCAAGAGTGGCTTTTTCGGCACATTCCCTGCCCTGCAAGCCAGCGACTTTCAGTTGGCTGGCAGCGCCAGCTACGGGCCGTTCCTGACGGCCCCCGTCGGCAACATTTACAGCATCAACCTGACGGGTGGCAAAGCCTTCGTTAACAAGCTCACCGCAAACAACGGGCTCACCCAAATCCGTCTGCGCTTCAAGCTGGACGATAATAATAATGCAGTTGCCAACTATCTCAGCCTGTTTAGCGGTAATGCTCCGGTGGGCAGCCAGCCGCAGTTGGTGATTACGTATAGCGTACCGTAGAAATACGGTGCCATAAAACAAGCTAAAGGTGACAGCGCTTGTAAAAGTGACTGTCACCTTTTGATGACCTACGCAATATGGGTTACAATTTTGAAAAGCAAAATTGCGTTTGGGCCACCAATGTCCTTAACTCGTATGTCTCTGTTTCCCCCGGGAGCACACATGCACGTTAACCTCTATCAATTTTATAGGATTAACCATAATCGCTAAATACCCTATCCCCAATTTTATCTTTTGGGATGGGGTATTTATATTTCCTGCTTTTGCTTGTCCTTTTATGGTGCGTAGAAGAATGCGCCATAAATCGCGCTTAGAGCGAGAAGAGAAGTAAAACCGTGCGACTTTCGGAGACAGGCCTCAGCGTCGCTTCAATCTCGACCGAGATGCGGCGAGCAATTGGTACGCACCCTTCAGGAGCACCAGCACGTGCGAGTTACCCTATACATTTCGATAACCCGGACTGACATTAATTTTAAGAGCTTTATACATCTTAGCGCATGGCTTGTGAAACAATTGCCTGCCTATCGCTTCAGTATGGGATCAGTATAGCTACCCTTTGGCTACAGTATGGCTACAAAATTGAATGTTTCACAGGAAAGATAGAACGTCATTGTATAATCGTCCAATGACTCAAACCTTTCCGCTTGCCCTTGTTACGGGGGCTGCACATCGTCTGGGCCGGGCGTTTGCGCTGGCGCTTGCCCGTCAGGGATACGCCATCCTGCTGCATTACCACGCCTCCGCGGCACAGGCGCTTGCCACGGCGGATGAAATCCGTGGGTTGGGCGTGCCAGTGTTTTTGGCGCAAGCCGATTTGATGGAGGCAGCCGCCATCGATGCGCTTTTTGCCGTTATGGATGATCTGGGTCAGAACTCTACCCTCGGGCCGCTTGCCGTTTTGGTCAATTCAGCCGCGCTGATGCAGCGCGCCGATGCTCGCAGCCTGTCTGTGATGGATTTCGATGCGACCCTGAACATCAACCTGCGCGCACCGTTTTTATGTGCCCAGCGCGCCTTTCCGCGTATGACGGGCGGCGGACTGATTGTCAATATTACCGACATCGCCGCCGAAAAAGCCTGGACGGGTTTCCCCGCTTACACGGTCAGCAAGGCGGCACTGGCCTCGCTGACGGGGGTACTGGCCCGTTCGTTTGCCCCCACCGTCAGAGTCAACGCCATCGCTCCGGGGCTGGTGCTCCCCGCCGAGCAGATGCCGCCCGAAACCTGGCAACGCCTGGTGGGCCGCATCCCGCTCCAGCGCACGGCATCCACCGATGAGATTGCATCGACCTTGCTGTTCCTGCTGCAAAATGAGTACATCACCGGCCAAACCATTTCGGTCGATGGGGGTTATTCTCTGATATAAATCATGAAATCGTAAATCCAAAATCGTAAATCGCAAATGAAACATCTTCTCCGCTTTACCCGCCCCTTGCACTTGATTCTGACCCTGCTGACGTATGCTCTCGGTCTGGGCATTGCCCGCTACTTGGGGACGACGCTGCGCATCGAATCGCAACTGCTGGGTGGGGTGATTCTCGTTTTCATCCTGGCGGCTGCGGGATTGTTTACGGCTTATTTTCGTCCCTTTTAATGAACCGATTGTCGCGGGTGAAACGCTTGCCGAGCGCGAAGCGTTGCAGCGCTTGTTGCTGGCTTTTGGCCTGGCTTTTCTGGCGGTGGCCGGGTTGTTTGTCTTTTTGCTACAGCGCCTTGGGTTGATTAATCTTGAAGCGGGCCTATTGTTTGTGATTTTTGTACTTGTCGCGCTTGCCAATGCGCTGCCGCCGCTGCGTCTGACCACGCGTGGTTTCGGTGAGCTGGCCGATGCATTTTTGATTGCAAGTCTCACGCCAACGATTGCTTTCTTTCTGCAAGTGGGGGATTTTCATCGCCTGCTGACGCTGTTTACTTTTCCGCTCTTTTTGATTTTTCTGGCGTGTTTTCTGGCGCTTGATTTTCCCGCTTATGCCGATGATGTTAAGTATGAGCGTCACTCCCTGCTGACGGCGTTGACCTGGCAACAGGCGCTTCCGATCCACAACCTGCTGCTGATTGCGGCTTATGTCATGCTCGTGGCCGGGCCGGTTTTGGGCATTTCTTTTGCGCTGATCTGGCCGGTCTTGCTGACCGCGCCGGTTGCGGCGTATCAGATTTTTACGCTGCGTAATATTTCAAACGGGGCTGCACCCTTATGGTCTGCTTTTCGGGTTACCGCCATTGCCCTGATGGGGCTGGCAGCTTATTTGATGGTGCTGGCTTTTTGGTTGAGTTAATTGTCCAGTTTGCGCACCAGCGCCAGCAGCAACACTGAAATAAAAACCAGCATGACCGAGAGCGCAACGGCTACGCCCAGGCTTCGTTCAAACCCCAGGTAAATTGCCAAAGGCATGGTCTGGGTGACCCCTTCCAGATTTCCCGCAAACAAAATTGTTGCACCAAACTCTCCCAGCGCGCGTGTCCAGGTTAGGATCGCGCCGCTTGTCAGTGCGCGCCCGGCCAGGGGCAGCATCACTTCGCGGAACATCTGCCAGTTGCTGGCTCCTTCCACAACGGCGGCCTCCTCCAGTTGCGGATCAATCTCCGCAAAGCCAATCCGCGCTGCACGCACATAAAGCGGCGCAGAGACGAAGGTTTGCGCGATCACGACGGCTGCGGTGCTGAAAGGCAGGCTAATGCCAATCAGCGTTAGCAGGCTGCCGAAAATTCCCTGGCGGCCAAAGGCAATCAGCAGTGCCAGTCCGGCGACGGATGGGGGCAGCACAATTGGGAGATCGATCAGCAGTTCGAGCACGGCCTTGCCCCTGAAGTCCCAGCGTGCCAGCATGTAGGCCAGTGGCGTTCCGGCGATGAGCGAGACGGCAAGGCTTAATCCGCTCGTGATGAGAACTCAGTTTCAGCGCCGCCAGCGCCAAATCCGACAGGATGTTGGTGAGAAAATCTGGGGCGATGGCGTGGATGATCAGTGCCAGCAGCGGCAGACCGAGCAGTGCCACCAGCAACAGGCCTGGAATAACAAACAGCCAGTCTGACTGGCTGTTTGTGGTGATGCGATGGTGACGGGAACGGCGTAAACGCATTGAACTATTTTACTGGCAGAAAGCCCCACTTTTTCAAAGTGGCCTGTCCATCTGCAGAAAGCACATAGGCAATAAAAGCCTGCGCCAGAGTGGGGTTGGACGATTTGCTCAACGCCGCGATGGGATACTTGGCGATGACGTTGTTTTCTGGTGTAATGTCGATCTTTTGCAAGTCTGGGGCGGCGACTGAATCGGAGACATACACAATCCCTGCATCTGCTTCGCCAAGCTGGACTTTGGCAACGACTTGTTTGACATCGTTTTCATAGGAGACGACATTTGCCAGTACCTTGTCTTTGAAACCAGCTCCGATGCTTTTGTCCAGATTGTCGAGGACTTGCAAGGCATAGCTCCCAGCTGGTACTTCTTTGGCGGCGAGTACCAGTTTCAGGCCAGGTTTGGATAAATCGGCAAGTGTTTTCAGGCCGGCTGGGTTCTTGGCGGGCATGATGACAACCAGTTGGTTGGTGAGAAAAACTTGTGCCGTGTCTGTGCCGACAAGTGTTCCCGTGACGAGTGTGTCCATTTCCTTGGTATTTGCCGAAGCGAAAACATCTGCCTGTGCGCCCTGCTCGATCTGTGTCCGCAGGGTTTGCGAGCCGCCGAAATTGAATTTGACGGTGACACCAGGGTTGGCTGCTTCAAATGCTTTGCCTATTTCGCCAAAGGCGCTGGTCAACGAGGCTGCTGCAAAAACCGTCAGGGTTTGGGGCCCAACGGTGGCACTTGGTTCGATGGTAGGAACAGAAGTTGGCGCGGGCGTAGCGCTTGCTTCCATTGTTGCGACGGGGGCCGCTGTGGGTGTGCCGCAGGCGCTGAGAACAAGTGCCAGGGTAAGTAGAAGCATGGTCAGGCGTTTCATGATTTAATCTCCTTTGGGGGTGGCGGGGTTTCACTGTTGAAAGATGTTCTGCAATCTTCCAGCCAGTTCAAGACAAGGTTTAACTGCCGAACGCGCATTTCCAAACTCATCTGGTTGAAAATTTGTTCAGAAGGTAAATTTTGCAGTGTGTTTGTCAGGCGCTCGATTTGTTTTTCAGTCTCTGCGTGTTGCGCGTTAAAGATCTTTTCGATATTTGCCGGCTCGCTGCGATTAGTGAAATAAAGCCGGGTCAAAAACTCCATCCGAATGGCGCGAATGCTGCTGCCGCTGGGCGACTCCATCCATTTTGTGAAATGACTTCGGCCTGCAGGTGTAATTTGAAGCAACTGCTTTGGCGGTAGCTTCTCCTGTTGCACTGGCTGGTTGGAAAGATAGCCGCGATTTTCCAGCCGCTTTAAAATGGCATATGCTTCGCTTTGGCTAAGATGCCAGACATGTCCCAGGTCTGTCACCAACTTGCGATGCAATTCATAGCCGTGCATTGGGCCCTCATAGAGAAAGCCAAGCAGAGCAAATTCAGGGGATAAATGTCCCTTTTTGGTTGATATACTCATTCGGTGAGTATATCGTAAATCATTCATTCAAACAAGAATGTAACGTTTTTTATCAAATAAAATGTATTTTGCTTCAAAACATAATCCATCATTATTAAAGATATGATATATTTCTAGCGTACTATTTACCTGGGAGAGAGATTGGATGACAACAGCACTTGTGATTGACGATTCGCGCACAGCCGCCGATTTGCTGGTGATGGTCTTGAAAGTGTTGGATATTCAAGCCCGTCCAGCCTATGGGCCTAGCCCGGCTTTGGCGCTCTTAAAAACCGAAAAACCGGATGTTATTTTTGTCGATATTAATATGCCTGGCTTGAGCGGGTTTGAAATCTTGAGTTTTATCACGCGCGAGCCCCATTTAAAGCTTGTCCCCGTCTTTGTTGTCACATCGGATGATCAGCCTGAAACATGCAAACATGCCCTTGACAGTGGCGCGCGGGCGGTTCTGATTAAACCCATCACCATGGAAACCATCAAATCTGCCCTGCAGGAAAGAAAAAGTGATTTAACCTTTTTCAGAAACCATGAAATCTCCGGCAGGTTTCCTGTCGGAGATTTTTATTTCCAAACTTGTAAGAAAAATCTCCCAAAATTGCGATACGCTTGTGTTCGATTGCATCGAACGTGGATTATAATGATTTTTTCAGTGACTAATTTCACATATCTGGAAAGGAAGCAACCATGTCTATTTCCGAAGGAATGTCCGCCCCCGACTTTACTGTTTTGGATGAAAATGGAAAACAACAGCGGCTTTCAGACTATCGCGGGCAGCCTGTAATTCTCTATTTTTATCCCAAAGACGATACGCCCGGCTGCACGACAGAAGCATGCAATTTCCGCGACGATTATTCGGCTTATATCGAAGCAGGCGTTACCATCCTTGGCGTAAGTCCAAACTCGCCCAAATCTCACTTGAAGTTTAAGCAAAAATTTCAATTGCCCTTCCCTTTGCTTGCCGATGAAGACCATGCTATTTGCGAGGCCTACAACGTTTGGGGCGAGAAAAAATTCATGGGACGTGAGTATATGGGCGTCTCGCGCACCACCTTTCTTATTGATCCCCAGGGGAACATCAAAAAGATTTTTGAGAACGTTAAACCTGCCGAGCATAGCGCCGAATTGCTGGCAGCCATCAAAGCTTAAACGGTTGGCAATTATGGATGACAGAGAGCTTGCACGTGCCCGCTGGGCGACTTTTGCCGCTCTGCTGATTTGTTTCAGTGCTTATTCCTATTTCTCCTTTGACCAGAACATCTGGGTTTCCGGCGCAGTGGGGCTGGCAACAGCCTCGCTGCTGACGGCTGTTTTGGAAATATGGTTGCGTCTTTCTCTGCGACGGGCGATGGGTGGTGAGCGCTTTGCCGAGACACGCCGCAAGCTCGAGGATGCCCGCCAACAGGTTCATACGGTTCTCGACTTGCAGCATAAGTTCCTCGAAGCTCGCTCCGAAAAGGAAATTCTCGAGGCGGCACTGGCATCCGGGTTGGGAACGCTGCGGGCGGAGGGTGCATCCTTTGTTCCCTACGATGAGTGGGGTCAGTCGCTCCCGGCGTTGTTCCAGGGGAAAGTGCCTGATACTGCTTTGCAGTCGTGGGCAACCCGTCTCAGCTCCCCCAAAACCCGTCAGGCTTGTAAAAACTGTTTGTCCATGCACGGCAGCCCCGGGTGCGCCCTGATCCCGCGTGATGACCACGCTTCTTCAGGAGTGCGCTGCTTTCCCGTTTACAGCGGCGAACGCGAAGTGGGCGCAGTCAACTTCTTTTTTGACAGCGATGCCGAGATGGACGCCGATGCGCGCACCTTTGTCATTGAGGCCATGCTGGCCTGCGGACAAGCTTTGCAAAACCTGCGCTCACGCGATCAGGAAATCGCCGCCTTGCGCTATCTCCAGACCGCATCTGCGCCGAAATCCGAGCTGCCTGTCTTGCTGAAAAACCTGCTTGAAAATGTCCACAAGGCGTTGGATGTGGATTTTGCCTTGCTTTATCTCCCCGACGGTTTGCCCGGGGATGTGGACACGGCTTCCCCTTTGCTTTTGACAGAGCCGACCAGCATTGACGCCGCTGAAAGTTCCGTCCCCGATCTGGCGTTTTTGGAGGGAATCTGGCGCAGTGTGCTCAGTTCAGGGCAAAGTCTCTCGCTCGAGAATGTAGCACTCAACAAACGCGAAAAATGGAAGGCGATGCTGGCCGTTCCGCTTATCTGGCAGGTCGAGCGCCCGGTGGGTGTGCTCGTGCTGGGGTCGCACTCCAACCAGACATTTGCCCAGCGTCAGGCATTGCTTGAGACGCTTGCGGGTCAGGCTGCGCTGCTGATTTAAAATGCCAGTCTAATGGTGCAGGTCGAGTACCAGGCCGTTGTAGACGAACGCACACGCCTTGCACGTGAAATCCATGATGGGTTGGCGCAAACCCTGGCCTTTCTCAAAATCCAGGCTGCCCAAATGCAAAAATACCTAGCGGATGGCAAGCTCGAAAAATTGACCGATACCTTGCAATCGAACTATCGCACCCTTTCGGATGCTTACCTTGATGCGCGGCAGGCAATTGACAACTTGCGGCGTATGCCATCCTCCAGTTTGCAAGATTGGATTCGGGAGGTTGCCGAAGACTTTGAGCACAGCGCCGATCTCAAGGTAGACTTATCCAAGTTTGCGCTAAAAGTGGTTTATCCGCCAACTGTACAGGCTCAGTTGATTCGCATCGTGCAGGAGGCGCTGAATAACGTCCGTAAACATGCCAAAGCACAGATCGTTGAGATCATCGGTCAGCAGGATGGCGACCAGATTTTGATTCAAGTTCGCGATGATGGGTCTGGCTTTTCCCCGGAGCTGGTAGATGCCAGTTTGCGCTATGGGTTGAGGGGAATGCAGGAGCGCGCTGAAATGATCGGCGCAGATTTCCAGATCACCAGTCAGCCTGGGCGCGGCACAAACGTTTCGTTACGTCTGCTTGCGCCCGTCAAGGAGGCAGCATGACCTCCATCAATTTGGTTGTCGTCGATGACCATGCGCTCTTTCGGCGTGGCCTGATTAGCTTGTTGAGCGAAATGCCCGATCTTCAGGTGGTTGGTGAAGCCTCCAATGGTCATGAAGCTCTGCAAATCGTTGAAAAGACGAAGCCAGACATCATTCTGCTGGATATTAACATGCCAGTTATGAACGGGATTGAGACGCTTAACGAAGTTCGCAAATTCAACCCGGCTCCCAAAGTATTGATGTTGACCATTTCGCAAAATGATGAAGATTTAATTGGTGCAATTGTCGCTGGGGCGAATGGGTATCTACTCAAAAATACTGAACCTGAAACGCTGCGAAACACAATTTTGCAGGTTGCTGCGGGAAATTCCGTCCTTGCTCCCGAAGTAACTGCCAGAGTCTTTCACGCTGTGCGCCGCTCGCAGTCAGACCGCAGCCGCGGTTTGCTCAGTGACCGTGAAGTTGAAGTGCTTGGTTGCCTGGCACGCGGGCAGACAACTGCGCAGATTGCCGCTGTTTTATTCATCTCCGAAAATACGGTAAAAACCCACATTCGCCATATTTTGGAAAAAATGGAAGTTAACAACCGCGCTGAGGCGGTTGCTCGCGCCGCGCAGATGGATTTGCTGTGACGTTTTCGGCTATTTTCGTTCAAAACCTGTGGGTGATTTTTTAATCACCCACTTTTCTTTTTGAAATCCCCCAAATGCTACCTGTCTGATAATGACAAAACGGAGAATTTTTGGTAAATTAACTCGGTTTAACTATTTTTAATGTTGGAACTGCCTGCCAATGTCAGAAGTCAAGAACCAACCCCGGCGCGTGTTGATTGTCTCAGCAAATCCGTTGTTCCGTGAGGGACTGCGGAAGGTTTATGCCGAGCGCTGGGGAAGCCGGGCGACGATCACTGGCATGCCAACCAACATGAGCGAAACCATCTCGATGCTGGAAACTCATCAGCCTGATCTAGTGATTGTCGACCATGACGATCAAACGATCAACCGCGATGAATTTCTAAATCGTTTTGTAACGGGTGAAACACCTATGCAGGTGGCACTGGTTTCTCTAAAAGAGTCGGGGCAGGTGGTTGTTTATGATCGCCGTCGTCTGACACCGGCTCAGGCAGAAAACTGGTTAAATGATTTGTGGAATGAATAAAGATCTTTTATCCTTCTAAGGAGGAGTAATACTTATGCGGAATTTGGTTCACTATATCGCTATGACCATCCTGACTGTTTTAGTCGCAGTGGGGGTGTATTTAGGGCTGCACGGTCTCGACTTGATGCCCAAAGAGGCCAGTGTTCAGTCAATTCCGATTGACTGGTTGTTTGATTTGGAAGTAAAGTTGATTGCCATCTTCTTTGCCATTATTATGGTGCCAATGATTTACAGCCTGGTTGTGTTTCGTCGTCGAAAAGGCGAAACAGGGGATGGCGAACATATTGAAGGACATACCGGCCTCGAAATCACCTGGTTGGTGATCCCGTTGATTGTTGTTGTCTGGTTGGGCATTGTTGGTGCAGACAATTTGCGCGAAGTTCGCGCTGTTGATCCGCAGGCATTTGAAATAAGAGTGATTGCTTCGCAGTGGCACTGGCAGTTTATATACCCCAATAATGTGCTTTCTGACACACTTTATTTGCCTGTTGACAAACAAGTGGTGCTGAAAATGGAAAGCCGAGATGTGATCCATTCATTCTGGGTGCCTGAATTTCGCATCAAGCAGGATGTTGTTCCGGGTCTTATTGAAGATTATCGTGTAACCCCCAATTTAATAGGTAATTATAAGGTGCGTTGTTCCGAGTTGTGTGGTACAAGGCATTCACAAATGGAACAACCTGTTGTTGTTGAGAGCGAAGCTGATTACAATAAATGGCTTGATGGACAGACAAAAGCTGCATTAATTGCGCAAGCGACAGATGATGCTGATCCGAACCCCAGCCCAGCGCGCGGTCAGAAACTTTACTCACAAATTGGTTGCAGTGGTTGTCACTCTTTGGATGGAGCGAAGGGGATTGGCCCAACCTGGAAAGGCGTATATGGTTCGCAAGTGCCTCTTTCAGATGGTTCAGTTGTAACTGCTGATGATGCTTATATAAGAGAATCAATCAAGTTCCCTCTCAAGAAAATTGTTGAAGGGTTTAAGCCGGGCATGCCAGATTTTGGCTTGACTGACAAGCAAATTAATGACCTGCTCGCTTTTATCAAAACCGTAAAGTAGGAGCTACTCGATGAAACAAAACAACTCCGGAGGCTTCAAGCGCGGGGCAAGTTATTTTGCAATTGGAACAATTGCTGGCCTTGTGCTTGCAATTGCTCTGCACACCTTGATGGCTGTTACCAGTGGTTCGCAGTTTGAAGTCGCCTATCTCTGGGACCTGTCTTCCTGGTTAATGGCACTGTTCATTGGTCTGTTCGGTTTTTTCTTTGGCCTGATTGGTTACTATGGCATTGTTCGTGGACTGACCTGGCAAATTATTGGAACATTAAGTGGCGCAACGCTGGTGACAGTAATTCGCCTCATCCAGAATGCCGTTGGCCCTGAGAGAGTCAGTTTTTGGGAGCCGAAACTCTTCGGCTTCACCGAACCCGCCTGGGTGTTTGGCGTGCTGATCGGTGCGCTCTGCTTTCTGGCCGGTGTGGGCGCTGTTACTGACTGGTTCAAATGGGCAATGGGTGAGACGACGCCAGATCATATTGTCGACCCACCCGGCTGGAAGAAGTATTTTGGCGTCTCAATGGACCATAAAGTCATCGGTATTCAATACACATTTACATCGTTGTTTTTGTTATCCGTTGGCGGTTTATTCGCGCTTGTCTTCCGTACCGAATTGGCCAAGTCTGGCATGCAACTCCTCTCGTATGATCTTTACAATACCCTGATGAGTTTGCATGGCATGGTCATGATTATTTCGATTTTGATTGGCGTTGCGGGCGTCATCAATTATATGGTGCCGCTTTTGATTGGTGCCAAGGACATGGCTTTCCCCCGTATCAATGCCTTCTCGTTTTGGGTGACTATTCCAGCTGCGGTGATCCTGCTCTCCAGCCTGGCGCTGGGTGGTTTTGATACGGGTTGGACTGGCTATCCGCCGCTTTCTGCAAAGGCTCCGTTGGGAATGCAAATGTTCTTTGCAGGCGTTTGGTGCGCAGGTTGGTCATCCATTCTGGGTGGTATGAATTTAATCGTCACAGTCATCCGTATGCGCGCTAAGGGTATGAATGCCATGCGCTTGCCGATCTTTGTTTGGGCCGCGATAGCCACTTCAATTATCACCCTGACCGCAACCCAATTGATTGGTTTGGCCTTCCAGTTGGTAATGTTCCAGCGTTTATTTGGCATGCCGTTCTTCGATCCAACCAATGGCGGCAATCCGGTTCTCTTCCAGCATCTTTTCTGGTTCTATTCGCATCCGGCTGTTTATGTCTTCATCCTACCCGGTTTAGGTGTAATTAGCGAACTTTTGCCAGTCTTTGCGCGCAAACCTCTCTTTGGCTACAAATGGATTGCCATGTCATCCATTGGGATTGCGCTGGTTGGGTTTGTCGTCTGGGCGCATCACATGTTTGTATCGGGCATGAATGAATATCTACGTGTGCCCTTTATGTATAGCACGCTCTTGGTAGCCATCCCGACCGGTGTCAAGTTCTTCTCCTGGGTTGCCACACTCTGGAAAGGAAAGATTGAATTTCCTACACCGATGCTTTTTGTCTTGGCTGCCATTGTCGTCTTTCTTCTGGGGGGGTTGAGCGGCCCGCCGAATGCCACCGTTTCAACAGATTTGCACTTGACGGATACGTACTTTATTGTCGGACACTTCCACGATACAATTTTTGGTGGTTATGTTTTCCCGTTCTTTGCTGCCTTATATTACTGGTTCCCCAAGGCAACCGGCAAAAAGCTCAATGAAACATTGGGAAAATGGCATTTCTGGTTGATGACCCCATCTTTTCTTATCCTTACCTTAGTGATGATGCGCGTTGGTTTGGATGGTATGCGCCGTAGAATTGCCGATTACGATCCTACGTTGATTGGTCTTAAACCAATTTTCGATAACGGCACGTTCCAGTTATGGTCCATCGAGATTTATCATATTGTGATGACCATTGCCGCCTTTGCGATTGCCTTGTCTGTATTGATTTTCTTCTATAATATTTACAAGACACTCAAATATGGCAAACCGGAAACAGGCAATGTCTGGAATTCGCGCTCCCCGGAGTGGCAAGTTCCCTCACCCATGCCTGCTCATAATTACGATACCGAATTCGAAGTTGTTGGTGAGCCGTATGATTACGGCCTGCCCGGCTCCGTTTACGTCAAAATGAACTAATTTCGGAGGGAAGACGTGACTCACGCAAAACATTCAGGTTCCCTGTTTCAGGGTGTAGTAATATTTATCATTCTGGCTTTTCTTACAATCGCCGAGTATTTCATTGCGATTACCAGTCAGGCGTTCTTTCTGCTTACCGTCATTGCGCTTATCAAAGCTGGCCTGGTAGCGTACTACTATATGCATATTTACAAACTTGCAGAAGAAGAACACGAACACGATCATCATAGCTATGCCTGGAAGTTGGCCGCCAATCGCCTTGGCATGTGGCTCTTCCTTGTTTCTGATAGCTTTGTTTTCGGTGGTTTGATGGTTACCCGTTTCAACCTGCTTGGTATGACCCGCCCAGACTTGAATCAATTTCTTGGTCTGATCGTCACCGGCGTACTCCTGACTTCTAGTTTCTTTATGAACCGTGCCGAAACACAAATGGCGCTTGGCAATAAAAAAGGTTTTCTCATCAGTACAATCATCACCTTCATTCTAGGCCTCGGGTTTTTGATCGGTGTGGTTTTCGTGGAGTGGCCTGGGGCTGCGGCTGAAGGCCTCACCGCAAGCTCATCGGCTACTGGGGGCGTTTTCTACATAATGACGGGGATGCATGCCTTTCATGTGTTTACCGGCCTTATTTTCTTGCTGGTGGTCATTCGTAATGGCATTCGTGGTGTCTACACCGAAGAGAAACACTGGCCTGTCGAAGCAGCGACTATATACTGGCACTTCATTGATGTCGTCTGGATTTTCTTTTACCCGGCTTTGTATTTGATTGGAATAATCAAGTCATAGTCTTACCGCAAGTTTTCAGAGGCGGTCAATATCTGAGATATTTGACCGCCTCTGATTGAGGAAGTAATCTATGAATCGTTCAACTGCCCTGCGCCTCTTGATTTCGATGGTGCTGGGTTTTTTAATTGCGGTTTTTGTTAACGAATTCTCTTTTGTTTTTATGAAAAGCGAAGCTGGTCGCGGTCCCGAGCAGATTGAGCTTGTCATCCCGGCTGGTACTGCCGCAAAAATAGCGCTTGGCAAATCAGAGCCAACCCTGCCAGATAAAATGGTTTTTGTTCAAGGGGATACATTGGTTGTGATTAATAAAGATTCGGTTGATCACCATCTTGGTGAGCTTTTCATCCCAGCCAATACGTCGGCAAGCTTAATCCTGAGCCAGGCTGCATCCCTTTCATACGCCTGCTCTTTTGAGCCAAGCAAATACTTTGGCCTCGATGTGCGTGAGCCTGTGACACTAGACACGCGGCTTGCTGGCCTGATAATTTCTGGCCTTCCGCTGGGCATCATTTTTTACATATATAGCATTCTGGTGTGGCCGTTGAAACCAAGCTCTAAACCCCTTGAGAATGAATGACAATTTTGCGTTTGATGGTTTCCCGAAAGTGGATTATTACGACAGCCTTGGTAATTATCGGCTCGTTGATATGTGTGCGGCTTGGAATATGGCAGCTTGACCGCCTCGCTGAACGTCGTGCTTTCAATGCTCACTATCTGGATGTTAGCACACTGCCCGTACTGACAATTACATCTGCGCCTGCTGATGACCTGACTGAGATGGAATACCGCCAGGTGATTGCAATTGGTGTTTATGATTTTGCGCATCAGGTTGTTTTGCGTAATCAGATTTATCAGGACCAGTCTGGCTATCATTTGCTGACGCCGCTCATCCTGTCTGATGGAACCGGCATTCTGGTTGAGCGCGGTTGGATCCCAGCAGATGGCAATGACCAACCCGAGAACTGGCGCCAATACGATCAGCCTGGTACGGTCACGGTCAAAGGGATACTGCGCCTTGGGCAAACCGAGCCAGAGATCGGGAGCGTCTCCGACCCTACGCTTATACATCTGGATGTTTGGAGTCTTGTCAACCTTACCCGGATTGGACAACAACTTCCCTATAAATTATTACCGGTTTTTGTCCAACCCAACCCTGATCCATCCCTGACAAAACCACCTTACCCGTACCAGCCAGAGATTGCCCTTGATGAAGGTCCACATTTTGGCTATGTACTGACATGGTTTTCTTTTGCAGCCTTACTCTTCTTCGGTTATCCGTTCTTCTACCTGCCCCGGCAGATAAAATCAGAGGAAAAATGAAATTCTCACTCTCAACATCTTTTGCCAAGCTAGCCCTACTTACCTTGCTGGCTATCTTTTTCTTAAGCCTTGGTGGACACATCGTTGGCATGCAGGGCAATTTCCAAGCATGCGCTGGTTGGCCGCTGTGTAATCCCCAGAGTGCAACTGGCATTGGACTGCTTTTTCACCGCATTTCGGCTGGAATTTCAGCGATTTTAATTGTAGCGCTTCTTTTTCAGGCATGGAAAACACAACGGGATCATCGCCTTCTTTTGCCGTTGACAACAGTGACGACGATTTTATTCTTTGCCCAGGCATTTGTCGGGGCGATTTTGGCTACCCGTGGCTTTGCCCCCGAATACCAGATTTTTCATGCACTGACAGCGCTTGCTTTATGGATTACACTGATTGTCCTTGTCATCGCCGCTGGTTATCTGGCGAAAGATACTGTCGCGTTTCCACCCCTTGATGTTGCCCGACGGCTCAAAGATTTTCTGATGCTGACAAAACCCCTCATTGTCGGGTTGTTGTTGGTCACTACTTTTTCGGGTCTGGTGGCGGGTGGTAAAGCATGGCCTTCGCTGTCACTGACAGTTTGTACGCTGCTTGGCGGTGCGCTTGCGGCTGGAGGGTCCGGGGCACTCAATCAATACATTGATCGGGATCTCGACAAAAACATGCAGCGCACGTCCAAACGCCCCATGGCTGCCAACCGCATGACCCCGGCTGAAGGGCTATCATTTGGTCTGGCGTTGTGTATCATCAGCTTTTATTTGATGGCGGGCTTTGTCAACTTTTTGGCAGCTTTTCTTTCCTTGGCTGGGATTATCTATTACGTATTTTTGTACAGCGTTCTCTTAAAGAAAGCCACCGTTCAAAATATCGTAATCGGCGGCGGGGCGGGTGCCATCCCCCCTATGGTTGGATGGGCCGCAGCCACCGGGCATCTCGATATGCCTGCCTGGATCCTTTTCTTGATCATTTTCATGTGGACGCCCCCACATTTTTGGGCGCTGGCGCTGGTGCGAAGCAACGAATATGCGCGGGCTGGTGTGCCAATGATGCCGGTTATTCGCGGTGAAGCGGAAACCCGGAAGCAAATGCTGATTTATACTGTTTTGCTTGTGTTTCTCTCATTGAGTCTTTCTGTTTTTCACTTTGCTGGGAATATTTATCTTGTTTCTGCGTTGCTGCTTGGGGTGGGCCTGATCTTTGCCGCCTGGCGGGTCTACCGTACCGATAGCAATAAGATTGCTTGGCAAATGTATCGCTATTCAAGTATATATTTGATGCTTCTTTTCATCGCATTGATGGTGGATGCATTACTATAATAAAATTGCATGCTTATTTCAAGGCAACAAAAAACGACGTCATCATTTGCACGTCGTTTTTTGTTGCCCGGTATTATTGGCACTGAATTTTTGTTATTCGCCCAGATAATCTCGTAGTTTGCGGCGAATGGATGGGTGACGCAAGCGGCTAAGCGCTTGCGCTTCAATTTGCCGCACACGCTCACGTGTCACACCCATTTTGCGGCCTACTTCTTCAAGTGTGTAGGCTTGCCCGTCCAACAGTCCGTAGCGTAGTTGCAGAATGCGTACTTCACGTGGAGGCAACGAATTTAGCACCTCGCTGAGATGTTCGCGCAATAAATTATAGGTTGCCGTGTCATCAGGCGGAGCAGCATCGTCATCTTCAATAAAGTCGCCCAACACCGAATCTTCTTCGTCATCGGTCGGCGTTTCCAGCGAAAGGGGACGCCGAGCAACCTGGATCATGTTTTCAACTTTTTTGGGTGGTACTTCGAGCGCGTTTGCAAGTTCTTCAACCGAAGGCTCGCGTCCCAATCGTTGTGTTAATTGGTGT
Source organism: uncultured Chloroflexia bacterium (assembly GCA_963757465.1). Classification (GTDB taxonomy): domain Bacteria; phylum Chloroflexota; class Anaerolineae; order Anaerolineales; family Villigracilaceae; genus UBA5195. The sequence continues at coordinate 238,173 of CAVWRY010000002.1, forward strand.
TGTACACGCAGCAGTTTATTAATCTGATCGCCCATGTGAACTGGCACACGGATGGTGCGTCCCTGATCGGCGATTGCACGTGTAACGGCCTGGCGAATCCACCAGGTAGCATAGGTTGAAAATTTGTGGCCGCGTCGGTAATCAAATTTTTTCGTGGCGCGAATCAGACCAATATTGCCTTCTTGAATCAGGTCAAGAAAGGGAACACCGCGTCCCATGTATTTCTTGGCAACCGAAATAACAAGACGAGAGTTGGCCGTGATCAAATGTTCACGGGCCGCCCAGCCATCCTCAATCAACTTGCGCAATTCGATACGGCGACGCTGGCTGGCGTTACCTCGTGCCAATTCTTCGCGGGCAATACGTCCGCGCTCGATGCGCTGTGCCAGTTCAACTTCTTCTTCCGCAGTGAGCAGAGGAACCCGGCTGACTTCTTTTAGATAGAGGCCAATTGTGTCATCTGTATCGATGTTGGCTAAGTAGTCATCAAGATCAAGATCACGATCTGTTTCTGCTTCGGCTTCTTCAGGGATGGCTAATTCATCTTCGCTTGGCTCAGTCGTGGTTGTATCTTCAACAAACGGAATCCCTGCACTCAGAAGAGCAGCAAAGGCTTCTTCCAATTGTTCAGCATCTTGTTCAGCTTCAGGGAAAAAATGAAGAATATCATCCAGTGTTACATAAGACTTCTGGCGTCCCAATTCAATAAGTCGAGCGATGGGGGAGTATTCTTCTTCTTCTTCCACAATCAATAGAGGTTCATCCATAAAATTCTCGCATTCTCGGTACAAATATCAAAATCAGCATACTCTTTTTCGGCACTAAATTCAATACCTTAAGGCTGTTTTGTGGGGGTAATTCTGTAATTCAGGGCTTTTACTATGCTTTTGTAAGCATAGCCCCTGCGTAAAACATACTTTCTTCCGGTAACTTGGGCCTAGCTACCGGAAGTGGCTGTGCTTGTTGGAGTGATTGTAACAGCAGGCGTTGGCGTAATGGTCCCCGTTGGGAGTGCAGTGGCTGGCAAGGGTGTCGCGGTAAATATGGCAGGGGGCTGTGTGAGCAGATTTAGCAACGCATCTGTTGTATATTTGTCAACAATTGCAATTGTTTTGTCATCTCTTTGTAGATAGTATCCATCGCCAGTGATGTTTGCCTTGCCAATCTTAAAGGTCAGTGTTTTGCCATTTTGCAATGTTACTTCCCATGTATATGCTGGTTTATCGAGCCCAAAGCCAGATAAATCAGATGTTGTTGGGTTAATCTCTCGTATTAACTTGCAACCCTTGAAGTTGAGATGCAGCCTGCTCTGCGGCACTTTGATCTGCAGGAGTTGGAGGCTGCGAATTGATGGAAAGTGTCCAGCCTGCGGATTCCTTTTTTAGGGCCATGCTATGCCCATCGGCCCCAGCGATTTCCAAGCCTGTGACCAGCCCATCGGTTACGGAGGGGATTAGCGATTTTGTGGAGGTTTCAGCCGTTGGAGTTTTCCCGGCGTCGATTGCTTTTTTTAGAAAATTATCCGGTACAGTTTGTAGATAGTAAGCAAATGCGGCTAACACTGCCAGCACTATCAGCAGAATCCAGGTAGGGCGTTTAATCATCATCCCCTCCGACGGCGTGAGTACCATGCCCATACGCCAGCAAAAACTACCAGAAGGGGGATGATACACAGTGCTGTTAATATGCTCCCGATTTTGGTGAAATTATCGGGTGGGACAAAGGTGCGCTGGGTGTTATTCTTGGGTGTTAAATTGATCAGGTTTTCCTGTTGTGCGCTCCAGTCAACTGCATTGATAAAAATTGCGCTAAAGTCTTGTTGCTGGAATTCGTCTGATGCAAAATCAGAGTCACCAAAGACAACAACGCGTCCTTTTGTCGTTGCGTTTTCAGCCGATGCTGCGAGGACAAGCGGGGCTGAAAGATCCAAAGTCTTATCGAATGTGACCTTGTTGTCTTGGATGGATTGGTAGTCAGTTTCACCCCAGACACCCGTAGGCAATGATTGGGTAAGGGTTGTCAGGGTAACGTCTTGCGGAGCTGTCGCTGCAAGTTTCATTGATCGGGCAGTATAGTAACCAATTGTGTACCCACGAAGTTTTTCAGTAATGGGGTGACTACCGTAATTTTGTAAATCGGCGGCCACCAGATACCCATTGCTCTGATTTGTATCAAGGACAATATCATCATCGAATGTTATGCCCCATTTCGTTGCCAGCATGGTCGCGAGTGGATCGGGAGCATCGCCAAATTTAGTTAGTTGGCGTGGGTCTTCCATGACAATCAGTGAACCTCCCTTGGTCAGGTAGGCATCAATGGTGTTAACTTCTTCAGTGGTTAATGGTTTCTGGGGGCCAGCGATGATGAGCACTTTGGTGTTATCTGGAATGCTATGTTAAGTCATTAAGTTCAACACATCGACAGTGTAATTTTTATTCTTGAGGGCATTCCTCGTTTGTACATAGGAAGTATCCCCGGCAGTTTCGGTATCGTGTTCGCCATGACCCGTTAAAAAGTAAATGGCGTGTTGCGTTGGGTTGGTTAACTTGATAATTGCTGCGTCAAGATCTTCTTCTGTTGCAAGATCAACAGGTTCTTTATGCGAGCCCATTATCATAACGATACTTGAATCACGCGTTACACCGTCATTCGTGGCTCTTACAGGATCGGAATTTGGATTGATGACCTCGTATGTGAATTTGCCACCGCTATTTTGTTTGAAGTTACTCAAAAGTTTTTGCATGGTGTCGTCGGGGCTAGTATAGTAAGCACGGACTGTGATTGAGCCAGGCAAAGATTTGAGAATGTTGATTGTTTCTGGGGCAAGTGTATTTTGCTTATCCTGTGTCCAGTCCCAAGGAGTGGACGTGGATGAGTATTGATAGACCAGCGTGTTGATAAAGAACAATATTCCCAGGAATGCCACCAGCAAAAGCAATGCATTGCTGCCATATTGAATTTGGCGCCCAGTGAAAAAATTGCGGGCTTTATCTGGATCAAGAAGCGCTGTGAGTGCAAGCCCAAGGATAATCACTCCAACAGAAATCCACAGGCTTTGGTCCAACACTTTTGGGTCTGCAAGTTTGAAGATATTGGCAGATGCCAGTCCCTTCACAATCAAAATACCAACAAAGGTCAGAACCGCGAGGACGGATAAAACCAGTCCCAACGGCGCAAAACGACGCAGGTCGGTTTTCATTAGCGCCACCTCCGAATTTCAACAGCGACAGAGCCGATGAAAAGGCCGAGGCCTGTCAGGCTCAAGAAATAAACGATGCTACTGGGAGAAACTGAACCTTGAATGAAGTTATCTTGAAACTGTGTTGACATACTGAGATACTTGAAGATGTCGCCACCCTGCGGTATTATGCCCGCTGGAGCGCCAATCAACCACCACAATATAATGAAAAGTGTCATTGTGGTAAAAAAAGCGGCAATCTGATTGCTGAATATCGCTGAAATCCCGACCCCTAATCCCAATAGCGCAGCGGCAACCAGAATAACCCCGACATAATTCGAAATCAGGAGAAGCTGGTCAAGGCCAGGGTCTACCCTTGCATTGAGCATGATTGGGAAGATCAGGGTTGTGGCAATTAAGAGCAAAATGAAGATGAAAGCTCCCAGCCATTTTCCAACCACCATTTCATAATCACGCAGAGGGGCGGTAAGCAGTAATTCCATTGTGCCCATGCGAATTTCGTCAGCCACCAGACGCATTGTCAGCGCTGGCGTAAATAGCATGAGCAGGAAAGCAACTGCAAAGGCTATATTACGAGCGTCTGGCGCACTTGTATTTGTATCGTTAAAGTTTAAGACCGTAAGTGTAAATAAAATCCCGACAATGCCCAGTAGCAAAACAGCTACACTATAGGCGATTGGGCTGATAAAGTATTGTGATAGTTCTTTTTTTGCGACAATCCAGATATTACGCATCGTTTACTCCGCTTCTTCCTGATGTTCCAATGTGGCATTTTCGCGTGTAAGTTGAAGGAAAATTTCTTCCAGGCTTAGGTTGATCGGGTGCAATTCCAACAAATCGTAATTTGATTGGATGGTAAGTCTGGCAATATCGGGTCGTAGGTCTTTTCCCGGTGCAAACTGGAATTCAATTGCGCCGTCGTTCTGTACCTTGACTTCTTCCACACCCTGAATGCGACCGATCTTGGCTGCAAGTTCATCTGCCTCGCCGCGTATACGCAGTTGGACACGTTGCGAACCCGTCAGCTTGGATTGCAGGTTTTGTGGCGTATCCTCTACGACGATCTTTCCTTTATTGATAATCAAGATTCTGTCGCATATTTGTTGTGCTTCAGAAAGAATATGTGTCGAAAGTAAAACGGTCCGCTCCTTGCCAACCTCGCGGATCAGGTTGCGCACCTCAATGATTTGGGCCGGGTCGAGACCAACCGTAGGCTCATCGAGAATAAGTACTTCAGGTTTGTGGATCAATGCCTGGGCCAGTCCGACACGCTGTCGCATTCCTTTGGAAAGGTTGCCAATATAGCCGTTTGCCCGGTCAAGAAGCCCAACCATGTCCAATGTTTCATCTACTGTATCGTCTACATTCTGCAGCTTGCGCAAATCGGCCATGAACTTCAGGTAACCGCGGACGGTCATGTCGGTATAAAGTGGGACAGTTTCGGGCAAATATCCGACACGCTTGCGAGCTTCAAGGGAGTCTTTGACGATATCGTAGCCGGCGATAATGGCTGTGCCGCTGGTGGGTGGCATATACCCCGTCAGAATGCGCATGGTGGTTGTTTTTCCTGCGCCGTTCGGCCCAAGGAATCCCAAGATTTCTCCCTTACGTGCCTCGAAATTCAGGTTATCAACCGCCAGCCGTGTTCCATAATCTTTTGATAAATCTGTAACACTAATCATGCTGTCTTCCTTTGTCTGGGAAATTGGCGAAACAAAAGGCACAGCAGCCGGTGGGCAGCAGTGCCAAGACTATACAAGGCAAATGTGGTCAATCGAATACTACTATACAACATATCAAAATATAAAGTCAAGCACTTTGTTCAATTCTCATAAAACCCTAATCTTCAATTTCAGATACGGAATGTTTACTTTTGTATATATTTGTAATACATACATAACAATTCTCTATCTTTCCCTGTGATGGGTTTTGGCTGGTTTTGTTTAAAGTAATTACGCTGATATTCCTATGTTTAAGATCGCTATGGTATGATTTGACGTGCAACGACGTTCTTGATGTGACAAACAAGCGTGATTTACGTTATAGATCACATACCGGGTTAATCGTACAAATTTTCAGTTTTTTTTGGTTTCATTTTTACAAATGTATTCAGGATAAAGGTCAAGTTTGCGCCTTTACTCCATATAATCCGTTTTGTATTGAGCTGAAAGGAAAGGAAAATACCACATGATGCCAGGATTGTCTGTTTTTGAACAAATTGCTATTTGGGGGGTTCTATGTATTGCAATTGTGGGGTTGACGTATGCTTGGATTCTGCGTTCGCAAATCTTGCGTGAAGACAAGGGAACTGCAAAGATGCAGGAAGTTTGGGGGTTTATCCGTGCTGGGGCGGACGCCTATCTTGGGCAGCAATTGAAGACCATCTTGCCGTTGATTGCTATTTTGACGGTGGCGCTGTTCTTTTCCGTTTATATCGTTCCGCCCAGCCCCGAAGCCATGAATCGTTTCAAGGGTATGAATGAAGGCCAGGTTCGTTTAATCATCGGTTTTGCGCGCGCGATTGCTTTTGTGATGGGCGCAGGGTTTTCGCTGACGGTTGGTCAAATTGGCATGCGCATGGCGGTGCAGGGCAATGTTCGCGTGGCAGCCGCTTCACGCCGTTCGTATGCCGATGCGCTGCGGATTGCTTATCGCACCGGGACCATTACCGGCATGCTGACCGATGGTCTTGGTCTGTTGGGCAGCACGACCATCTTTATCCTATTAGGGGTCGCCGCCCCAGATGCATTACTGGGCTATGGGTTCGGTGGCACACTGCTGGCGCTTTTCATGCGTGTGGGCGGTGGCATCTTCACTAAGGCAGCGGATGTAGGCGCGGATTTGGTGGGCAAGGTCGAAGCAGGGATCCCGGAAGATGACCCGCGCAACCCGGCGGTGATTGCCGATCTGGTGGGGGATAACGTTGGCGATTGTGCTGGTATGGCTGCGGATATTTTCGAATCATATGAAGTGACGATTGTCTCAGGCTTGATCCTTGGGCTTGCGCTGTATCACTTTACGGGTCGCCTTGAGTGGATTATCTTCCCGTTGATTGTGCGTGGCATCGGTGTGCTTTCATCCATTGTTGGCACCTACCTGGTACGTGCAAACAGTACGAAGAGCAGTGATGCGATGGCTGCAATTTTCAAGGGCTTTCTCACGTCTGCGGTCATTTCGGTGGCGCTATTTTTCGTGGCTGCTTTGTTGTACCTGACGAATGGTGCTCTCGCGCAATGGGGTGGCTGGTGGAGGCCGCCGTTGGCAGTGGCCGTGGGGGTTGGGCTTGCGATTGTGATCGACCGTTTAACGGAATACTTCACCGGGACAGACAAAACCCCGGTGGAAGATATCAAAAAGGGTGCAGATACGGGGCCGGCAACGCTGATTTTGCAAGGTATTGCCGTCGGGTTCGAATCATCCGTCTGGTCGGTGATTGTCATTGCGCTGACGATTATCGCATCCATCTTCATTATGGGCACCATCCCTAATCTGGATGCTGGACAGCGCGTCTCTTTCATTCTTTATGGCGTTGCCCTGAGTGGGATCGGCATGTTGACCCTGACCGGTAATAACGTTGCGATGGACTCGTTTGGTCCGATTGCCGACAATGCCAACGGCATTGGCGAAATGGCCTGGTCTGGGATGAAAGACAAGGAAACCAAAGCGGCCCAGCAGATCATGGCAGACCTGGATGCCGTTGGCAACACTACCAAGGCGATCACGAAGGGTGTTGCAATTGGCTCAGCGGTGATTGCTGCGGTTTCGCTCTTCGGCTCCTTCCTGGTGGATGTCAGCCGCGCGCAGACGGCGCTGGGCATTGCGGTTGCGCAGCAGATTCAATCAGTTGGTATCCGTGTGGATATTCCGCAGGTGTTTGTGGGCATGTTGATTGGTGGTGCGTTGCCGTGGTTGTTCTCCTCGTTTGCCATTCAGGCAGTCAGCCGTGCTGCGGCCCTGATCGTGCAGGAATGTCGCCGCCAGTTCAAACTGGGGGTGCTTGAGGGCAAAGTAAAGCCTGATTATGCCAAAGCCGTCTCAATTTCAACCACCGCCGCGCAAAAAGAACTGGTTGGTTTGGCATTGCTCGGCATTCTGACGCCTATTTTGGTTGGCCTGACTTTGCAGGTCGAAGCGTTGGGTGGGTTCCTGGCGGGCATTATTGTTTCGGGCCAACTGCTGGCTGTCTTCCTGAACAATTCAGGTGGGGCATGGGACAATGCCAAGAAGTTGATCGAAGATGAGCCAAAAAGCGCTGCGAACAACACTGGCAAAGGCTCCGAGCGCCACAAGGCATCGGTAGTGGGCGATACGGTGGGTGATCCGTTCAAGGATACGGCTGGCCCAGCACTCAACCCGATGATTAAGGTGGTCAACCTGGTTTCGGTCATCATTGCTCCGATTGTGGTGCAATATGCGAAGGTAACAGGCTGGGCGCAGGTAGGGATCTGGGTTGTGGCATTGGGAATTGCTGCTGTACTGGCATGGGCAATCTTGCGCTCGAAAGCGCAAGCCCCTTCGATTGTGTAATTTTGCTGAAACAATCAGCCCCCGCAAAACGGGGGCTGATTGTTTTTAATGCGCTTGTGCAATGCAAGCAAATGTTGGAACATTCTGTTAATGCTATAATCTTAGCCCTATGAACTTTCTCATTACCGGCGTAGCCGGTTTCCTTGGTTCGGCTCTTGCCAATCGACTCGCCCGTGAGGGGCACCAGGTTCGCGGTTTGGACAATCTTTCCACGGGAGATCCCCAGTCCCTGGGGCAGGATGTCCACTTTACACGGGGCGATGTCAATGACCGCCCCAAATTGTGGACATTGCTCCAGGAAGTGGACTGCGTCTACCATCTGGCGGCCCGCGTTTCGGTGCAGGAATCGGTGCTCTATCCGAGTGACTATAACGCTGCCAACGTCGGCGGCACTGTCAGCTTGATGGAAGCCATGCGCGATGTAGGTGTGCGCCGGGTAGCGTTTGTTTCATCGGGAGCGATTTATGGCGATCAGCCTGGTCAACCCCTGCGCGAAGATATGACCCCCAATCCGCGCTCTCCCTACGCTGTTTCCAAGCTGGCAGCGGAGTACTACGTCCGCACGATTGGCACGCTCTGGGGCATTGAAACCGTCAGCCTGCGCGTTTTCAACGCTTATGGCCCCGGTCAACACCTGCCGCCATCTCATCCGCCGGTGGTGCCTTATTTTCTCAAGCAAGCGCTGCGGGGTGGCTCGCTGATTGTCCATTCAGACGGCAATCAAACTCGCGATTATGTCTATGTGGACGATGTCATCAGCGGCCTCGTCGCGGCTGCGACTGCCCCGAACGTGAATGGCATGGTCATCAATATTGGGTCTGGTCGTGAAACCTCGGTGCGTGATATGGTCAATCAGGTGATGAACGTAACCAACTCCAGCGCTGAGGTGATTTACAATCCAAAAACAGGCGGGGGCGTTTCGCGTATGTGCGCTGATCTGACGCTGGCCGGGCAAAAACTGAATTACCGTTCATCCATTTCGCTTGAAGATGGCCTGCGCTTGACCCTTGCGCGTGACCCACGCTTAAAAGACAAATAACATGGCTCCTTTAAAAATCCTTTGCTTTGGCGCAGGTGCGATTGGCACCTATATCGGCGGGTCGCTGGCTTTGGCCGGACACCATGTTGTTTTTTTGGAGCACCCCGCGACCATAGGCGACCTGCGCACCTTCGGCTTGAAACTGGACCTGACAGCGGATGCCCACCGCAGCGAAAAAGCCGTCTTTGCCTTGCAAGCGCCTGAAAACATTGTTTTTGCCAGCTCATTGGAGGAGGCCTTTGGCCTCAGCGATTATGACTTGATTCTGTTTGCGCTAAAATCGTTTGACACGCCCGCCGCGCTAGCATCGTTGGTTGTATTTCGTCAATCCGCCCATCTGCAAATTCCACCGATCTTTTGCCTGCAAAATGGAATCGATAACGAACCTGCCATTGCAGCGGCGCTCGGCGCGGACAAAGTCATCTACGGCACAGTGACATCCGCGGTGGGGCGGCGGGCTGCGGGCGATATTGTGCTCGAAAAACTACGTGGCGTGGGCGTGGCGGAAGGCCATCCGCTTTCAGCGCGGCTGGTGGATGCGTTCAATGAAGCGTATCTAAGGGCCAGGCTCTACCCCAAAGCCGACGATATGAAATGGTCCAAGCTGCTGACAAACCTGCTGGCAAATCCCACCTCTGCCATCTTTAACTTGACGGCAGCCCAGGTCTTTGCCAATTGGCGCTTGTATAAGCTCGAAATTATGCAGCTCAAGGAATGTCTCGCTGTTATGCAGGCGCAAGGCATTCATGTGGTCGATTTGCCCGGAACGCCTGTGCGGGCGTTGGCGCTTGCCACACACCTGCCACTCTGGCTTTCGAAGCCTTTTCTCGGCAAAGCCGCCGGGGCGGGACGTGGCGCTAAAATGCCATCCTTCCACATTGACTTGTATGCCGGGCGCGCCCAAAGTGAAGTTGTCTATCTGCATGGCGCAGTCGTTCGTGCGGGTGAAAAACTTGGCGTGCCAACCCCCGTCAACAGGTTGCTGACGGAAACGCTGCTTGATCTGGCTGCCAGAAAAATCCCACTTGATACCTTTGTCGGCAAGCCTGAAAAGCTACTGGCAAAACTCTCCTGATATTACACGCGTAAATCGTAAATTTTCTCATCCCCCCGTTTGCATCGAATTTAATCGTGAATACAAGCCGCCACGCGCCATTAATTCGGCGTGCGTGCCGAGCTCGGTAATTGCGCCATCGTCCAATACGGCGATACGGTCAGCATTGCGGATGGTTGAAAGGCGGTGTGCCACTACAAAGGTGGTGCGGCCCTTCATTAAACGGGCCAGCGCATCCTGAATGAGCGCCTCGCTTTCGGTGTCGAGCGCAGATGTGGCCTCATCGAGCACCAGCACCCTCGGGTTGCGGATCAGCGCCCGGGTGATTGCCAACCTTTGGCGCTGCCCGCCCGAAAGTTTGGCCCCGCGCTCGCCGATGTGCGTGTTCAACCCCTGGGGCAGTTGCTCCACAAAGTCGAGCGCATTGGCATCACGCAGCGCGGTGCAGATGATCTCTTCGCTGACGCTTTTCAGCCCATAGGTAACGTTGTCGCGTACCGTGCCTTCAAAGAGAATCAACTCTTGCGGGACGACTGACAGAAATCGGCGATACGTGCGCAGGTCGAGTGTTTCCATGTTCTTCCCGTCCAGCAGAATCCGCCCACCGCTTGGGCGGATAAACCCCACCACCAGATTAATCACCGTCGATTTCCCCGCCCCCGAGGGCCCTACCAGCGCAATCGTCTCTCCAGCGCGGACGTTCAGGGTCAGGTCATGCACTGATGGTCCGTTGCTGTCAGGGTATTGAAAGCTGACAGCGTCAAAGACAAACGCGCCGCCAGCGTCTTCCACCGGCTTTTTACCCTCGTTATATTCCACATCCGGCGATTCGAGCACTTCGCCAATCGAACGCACGGACTCGAAGCCTTTGCTGATGATCGGCATCAGCGCCACCAGTCCCAGCGCGGCACCGGTCAGGCTGTTGAAATAGCTGGTTAGCATCACCACATCGCCGGTGGTGATGGGTGCAAATTGGGTGTATGAAACCCAGGCCGCAACGACCAGGCATAAGCCATTGAAAATATTAAACGTGGCCCACGAAAGCGAGCCAAACCATGCGTTGACGGCGTCCAGTTCCAGCCCGGCACTTTGCAGTTGGGCAAAGGTTGCTTGCATGCGCGCCATTTCGTCCTGTTCCAGCCCGTGCGCACGCGTGATCGGAATGAGATGCGTCATCTCCGCCGTGCGAGCTGCCATGCGCTCCATCTCCTCGCGGAAGAGTTTGTTGCGCGAAGTCAGTCGTCCGCGCAGGCTGGCGACGACCAGCGCCGCAACTGGCACAGCGATCAGAAAAAACGGCAAAAACGACGGCGCGCGGATTGCCGTGATAACCAGCGCACCAAGCGCACTGCTGATGGCCGAAGCGCCGCCTTCAAATAACTGGCGCGTCATCTGTTCCAGGTTTTCCACATCACGCACCACTTTGCTTTGTAGTACGCCTGCGCTGGTGCGCGTATAGTATCCGATGGAAAGCTGTTGCAGCCGCTGGCAGATCGCCGAACGCAAGCGCAGTTCCACCGAACGTACGGCCAGGCTCAGGTAACGGACATACATAAAGTTGAGCGGAACATTTTGTAGCAGCAAAGCCGCCAGCACAATCGCGTTCAGCCACATTTGTTCGAGTGGCAGGTGTTTGACCATCACATCGATAATGTTGGCGGTCAAAAGCGGCAAAATCCAAACCGGGCTATGCTTGATAACAAAAAGAACCAGTGCCAGCGCCAGCTTTCCGCGCTCTGACGCGAACAAATACCACAGCGTTCCCAGCGGATGCTCGCCCTGGTAGCGGCGTTCAAGGGTGTTTTGATCGGTTTGGGCTGAGATGGTCATCCTATTCCCAGTACGTTTCGCAGATGATTTTCTACTTCATTCACTGTATTGTCGTCCATTTCAAACCATCTGATTTGCGGATCATCTTCCTTGAACCAGTTGCTTTGCCGCCTCACGAAAATGCGTGTCATTTTGCGGATCTGCACTTTGGCTTCTTCGAGCGTCATGCTGCCTTGCAGTACCGCGACGCATTCACGGTAGCCAATCGCAGACATGGTCGGAAGAGTGGGGGCGTAGCCTTGTTGGAGAAGCCCCCGCACTTCATCTAATAGCCCGTTTGCAAACATCGACTCAATCCGGGCATCGACCCGTTCGTAAAGCGCCGGGCGCGGACGCATCAACCCGATGCTGGTCAACCGATATGGCGAATCGGATGTGCCACCCTGGGCCGAAAAGCGCTCGCCGGTGCTGAAAATCACCTCCAACGCGCGGACGGTGCGGCGCACATTGCGCGCGTCAATTTTTTCAGCGGCAACCGGGTCAAGTATCTTCAACTTATCGTGTAACCAATAGGCGTCGTATTCTTCCGCCATCCCTTCCAGCACCGTGCGGAGCTGTGGGTTGGGGATGACTTCCGGCGGAGTCCAACCCTGGGTAACGGCGCGGATATATTGTCCCGTGCCGCCCACCAGCAGGGGCAGTTTTCCGCGATTATGAATATCTGTAATCGCGGCGCTGGCAGCTGCTTGAAAAACAGCCAGCGACCAGATGTCGTCGGGCGCAGCCACGTCGATCAGATGATGCCGCACCCGCGCCATCTCTGCTGCAGATGGTTTGGCCGTGCCAATATCCATGCCGCGATAAAACAGCCGCGAATCGGCTGAGACAATTTCTCCGTTCAGGCGCTCGGCAAGTTTCATCGCCAGCTCGGTTTTGCCAACGGCTGTCGGGCCAACAATCACAATCAGGGAAGGGCGGGGAGCGTTCAGGGGTTTTGTGTCCAATGCAAAGGGAGTGATTTTCGTCTTTTTGTCTGCGAAACAGGCCATGCTATAATTTTCTTATTGGATCTATTGGGAGAAAACCATATGATGCATTTGATAACGGGCTATAGAACAGCATACGACACACTGAATAAAGTCCATGCGAAGTGTCTGGTCTGTGGCGCATATTCTGAATGCCAGATTGTGCACTATGGGCGTTACTTCTTTTTTCTGCGTTTTCGATCAAAGTATTCAAATGAGCAGTTCTGGTTCACCTGGAAAGAATGTCACCACCGGGCGGTTTTATATGACAAACAGGAAGTTGACCGTTATCGACAGGAGCAGGTGGAGACAGGCATTTTATCAGTGCCTTATTATTCACATATGAAGTTGAATGTCCAGGTACTGAGACAGATAAGTACTTTTGAGGTTATATGGAAGGTTGTTTTAATCTTGATCGGTACTGCTGCACTTATTGGTTTGGTTGAATGGATCAGGGCGATACTTCATGTTTCTTATATTCCTATATAAGATTGTTTTTTTTATTCTATGACAGAACATTTTCAAAATGCTCAACCTGTGGTGTAGCGCTGCCGGGTTTTCCTTCGACTGCGATCACATCCACCTGCCATGTGTCGATTTTTCTTTCAGCAGCGAAATGTTCGGCGGCGGCGAGCATGTGAGCTTGTTTGCGGGGCGTGATCGCTTCTTCGGGCAGGCCAAAGCTACGGGTGGTGCGGGTCTTGACTTCCACAAAAATGGTCAATCCGCCCAGGCTTGCCACCAGATCAATTTCTCCGTAGGGGGTACGGGTGTTTTTGTCCAAAATTTCATACCCGCGTTTTTGTAAAAATGCCGCAGCGATCTCCTCGCCCCAGCGTCCGATTTTTTGGTTGTGGGCCATTTGATACTCCTCCCCCAAATTCCGCCCTTTGGAATTTGGGGGAGGTCGGGTGGGGGTGGGGCTATTATATCCTTGCTCATGGTAGAATCGCCGTTCAGGAGCTTTTATGACAGTCAAATTGATTTTACGCGACAAAGAATTTGAAGTGCGCCCCGGCATGAACCTGCTTGATGCGTTACGCAAGTGCGAGATTTTGCCCGAATCAGTCATCGCCACGCGCAACGGCGAGATGATCCTTGAAGACGAAATTCTCAGAGACGGGGAGATGATTAAGCTGATTGCCGTCATTTCAGGCGGAGACGTAAAGCGTTATGAAATGTAAAACCTGCGGCGAGAAGGCCGCTGTCAATCTGAAAGAGCATCACCTGGCGCTTTGCAAAGAGCACTTTTTGACCTGGATTCCAGATCAGACAGCGCGCTTCATCAAAAAATATCGCATGTTTGGGCCGGATGAAAAAATTCTGGTAGCGGTTTCGGGGGGCAAGGATTCGCTTGGGTTGTGGGATATCCTGCTGCGTTTGGGATATCAAGTGGATGGGCTTTATCTTGGCCTGGGGATTAATCCGCCTACCGAAAGCGGGGTTGGCTACTCGGACGAATCGCACCGTTTGTGCGAGAAGTTCGCCGCCGAGCGCGGACTCAAGCTGCATGTTGTCGATATTGAGCAAACGTATGGACACAGCATTCCGGTGCTGGCGTCAAAATCCTTTCGTGGACATGGCAAGCCCTGCTCGGTGTGTGGTGTCACCAAACGCCACGAAATGAATCGCATTGCGCGTGACATGGGCTACGACGTGCTGGCGACAGGTCATAATCTCGACGACGAGGCAGCGGTGCTGTTTGGCAACACGCTTTCATGGTCTTCTGATTTTCTCTCGCGTCAGTGGCCGGTGCTGCCCGAAAGTGACGGACTGGCGCGCAAGGTCAAGCCGCTCTGCCGCTTTTACGAGAAAGAAATGGCGGCCTACGCCATTTTGCGCGGCATCGAATATATCTATGAAGAATGTCCGTTTGCAGATGGATCGACTTCGATTTATTACAAGGAGCTGCTCAACAAGCTCGAAAACGACCGTCCTGGCGCGAAGATGGTTTTCTACATTTCGTACCTTGAAGCCAAAAGCAACGGCCTGTTTGCTGCGCCGGAAACGCTTAAGCCTGTTTTGACTGCCTGCCCGACCTGCGGCCAGCCGACTTCATCGACGGGCGAGTGCTCATTTTGCCGGATGATTGAAAAGGTCAACAAGTTGGCGCAAGATATGGATGATTGATTAGGCACATAGACTCTTTGGCAATGGGCGAGTAAAATAGCGCGTCCATCCAATTAACGCGGTCGCAGTCCTCCCGCGTGCGTCGGGCAAAGCCCGGACGCTAATCAAAACAAGGAGCAATACACAATTGAATACAGAAAAGCAGTTCCGTTATTTCGACCTGATCATGGCCGTTTTTGTTACCGTGCTTGTGGTCAGCAATATTGCCTCGTCAGCCAAGATCGTCGATTTGCGTTTTAGCATTTTTGGCGTGCCGATGGCCTTTGATGGGGGCACCATCCTTTTCCCGGTTAGCTACATTTTTGGTGACATCCTGACAGAAGTCTACGGCTATAAGCGCTCGCGCCGTGTCATCTGGGCGGGATTTTTCTGTCTGGCGCTCTCAGCGGGGGTTTTCTGGGTGCTGAAAATGTTGCCCGGAGAAGCCAGTTGGCAGGGTTATGCCGGGGATGCCGCCTACACCGCTATTCTCGGGGGCATGGCCAGTGGAGGGATCGTGCTCGGTTCTTTGGCCGGGTTCTGGGCCGGGGAATTTTCCAACTCGTTTGTGCTGGCGAAGCTGAAGGTTGCCACCCAAGGCCGTTATCTGTGGGTGCGGACGATTGGCAGCACCCTGGTCGGCGAACTGGTCGATACACTGGCTTTTGTGACAGTTTCGACGCTCTTTGGGGTGTTCACCTGGGACTTGTTTCTCTCGCTAACAGTGACCAATTACCTGTTTAAGTGTACGGTTGAAGCGCTTTTCACCCCCATTACATACTGGGTTGTCGGTTTCTTAAAGCGCGCCGAAGGCGAGGATTACTACGATCGCAAAACCGATTTCAATCCATTCAAAATATAAATTGCCGTAGGGGCGCAGCATTGCTGCGCCCCTACCAAAGGAATCTCTTATGCCCACCCCCGAATTTGACCTGCAAGACCTGACCATGTTGGGGCACAAGGCCGAGCCGAGCAAACAGCTCGAAGCCTTCCCCAACCATGACCCGAACCGTTTCTATCGCGTCACGCTCGAAACCAGCGAATTCACCTGTCTCTGTCCGATGACTGGCCAGCCCGATTTCGCCACCATCAAAGTGGACTACGTTCCCGACCTGAAGGTAGTCGAGTTGAAATCCTTCAAGCTCTATCTGTGGTCCTATCGCAATGAAGGTGTTTTTCACGAACACGTCATCAACACCATTCTCGACGATCTGGTGGCATCAACCGATCCGCATTATTGCCGCGTGACTGGGGCCTTCAATGTTCGTGGCGGCGTCGGCATTACGGTGGTAGCAGAACACGTCAAGACTCCGGCAGCACGGGAGATGATCCGATGAAGACGTATCGCTGGTTGCCTTTCGTCACCGCGTTGTTTGTTACCACGCTGGTGATCTCGAATATCATCGCTGTCAAACTCGTCAACCTGGGCGGATTATTCGTCCCGGCGGCGGTCATTCTCTTCCCGGTGGCCTATATCTTTGGTGATGTGCTGACCGAAGTCTACGGTTTCGCCCGCGCCCGTCAGGTGATCTGGACCGGTTTCTTTTGCAACCTGGTGGCGGTGCTGGCCATCTGGCTGGCAGGTTTGCTGCCGGCTGCGCCGTTTTGGGCGGCTGGCTCCTTTGGCACACCCGCTGCCGCGCAAGATGCCTATAATGCCATTCTCGGTTTCACGCCGCGCCTGTTGCTGGCTTCGTTTGCTGCTTATCTGGTTGGCGAGTTTTTGAACTCGTTCGTGCTGGCAAAGCTCAAAGTGCGCACGGCTGGCAAGTACCTGTGGCTGCGCACCATCCTTTCAACGGTAGTCGGCGAAGGGGCCAATTCGCTGATCTTTATCCTGATCGCCTTCACCGGCATCTTCCCGCCTGATTCCATTATGCAAGCGGTGCTTTCACAGTGGTTCATCAAGGTATCTTACGAAGTGCTCGCCACGCCGCTGACCTATCTGGTGATCAATGCGCTCAAACGCGCCGAAGGCGAAGATGTTTACGACAAAGGCACGAACTTTAATCCGTTTCAGATGTAAGTTGGGCCAGAATTAAAAAGGCGGAAGTCTACAGACTTCCGCCTTTTTGATTCCCGTCAGGAAAGGAACATTTGACGCGCAAGCTGCTCAAGGGACGTCATGGTGACGCCATATGCCGCAGGCAGTTCGCTCATATCGATGTTGAATTCGTAGCTTTCAATGAAGTACATGAATCCCCAGACCTGCTCAGGGATGAGCGGGATAGGCGCGCCCATCGGAACAAAGTTGATCGGTAGATCCTGCCCAAGCTCCTTCCCAACGCGCTGGACAATGTCCACAAACGAGATCGGCTCTGGGCCGCCCAGCAAAATCTGTTGGTTCTGCGCGCTTGGGGCGGTGAGCGCAGCAATCGCAAATGATGCGACATCCTGAATGGCAATAAACGAATGTTTGTGGTCGCCCTGCCCGACCAGCGTCACAGGCTGCCCGGCTTGCAGCGGAATGCCAATCGCCAGCCCCAGCCAGACATCCAGATAAACATGGGGGTTCAGGATGGTGTAGGTCATG
This sequence comes from uncultured Chloroflexia bacterium, assembly GCA_963757465.1. GTDB lineage: Bacteria > Chloroflexota > Anaerolineae > Anaerolineales > Villigracilaceae > UBA5195. Next base: position 255,429 of record CAVWRY010000002.1, read on the forward strand.
CCGCTTTCGCGCAGACGCTGTTCGTTGCGACCCTTCGCCACAAAATAAGGATTTTGGCTATTGGGATCGGCCCCAGTGGTGGAAATGTAGATGAAATGCTTCACCCCGGCAGCCTGGGCGGCGTCAATCAGGTTGCCCACCCCGTTCAGGTCCACGCTTTCGAGCGTATCATCGCCGCCCCGTTCGGCAGCAGTGGCGGTGGTAATGACTGTCTCAACGCCCTGGCAGGCTGCGTCGAGCGATGCGCGATCCTTCAAATCTCCCGCAGCTGATTCGGCTCCCGCAGCGACAAGTGCTTGATAGGCCGGGTTGGCACGGGTAAGAATCCGCACCGATTGACCACTTTCCAACAAACGTTTGGCAATATTTCCGCCAAGTTTGCCACTGGCTCCAACAACAAGAATCATCTGCAACCTGTCCTTTCTTCTGGCAACCAACACGGATATGGAAATACTTTGCACCATTCTAACAGAGTTGGGGGATGCGATTGAACGGTGTGCCACCATAGGGGCATAGCATGGCTACGCCCCTACCGCTTACGTCGCGACATCAACGGAAGTGGGGATCGCGTTCTTATGTTGATTATTTGATTTGGAATCCATTCGCGAAGCGTTCGATCAATCCACTCAGCGGGCAAGTGCCAACCATATAGGATGAATACAGGATGATTAGAAGATGAATACAGGATGGATAGAGGATGATTACAGGATGACAGCAAAACAAAAGGCCCAGCGCATTTTCATGTCTGGGCTTTTTGTTTTGCTGTGAATGTGGTTTATCCGGCAGCTTTTGATTCTTCGGTTGGGTTTGACCCGCTTGAACGAATATTCACCAGCCGTTTGAGCAGGTCAAACCAGAAGGGCGCACCCTGTGCAGCGGCGATGCCGCTGGCGATCAGGCCGAAGAGCTTCAAGACCCAGCCTGTCAGGTCGTTGAAATGGGGGGCATTGGTAATGGGGTAGCACTGACCAGCGACCACAAAGCCAAAAACATCATCGGTAAGCGTGGGGAAGGGTGTGCAAGCGTGCGTGGTCTCCCCATCCAGGCCGGGGATGTTGCCGTCGGCGTCCACCGTCATGGGTGTGCCGATCCAGCCAAAGGGGATGTTCAGGCCGTTGAATTGTGCCTGTAGCTGTGTGACCTGTTCCAGCGTGGGCTGGCTGACATCGCCCTGTTTGGCGATCATATCCTGTGCCTGCGCCACCAGCGACGTACGCAGGGCCGGGTCGCGCCACAGTTGTTGGGCCAGTAAAATCGTGTCGCCATTAAGAACGATGACGACGGCAATGCCGATGAAGAAAGCCATGTGCTGGGAGCGGCGCTTGTACCAGCCGCTCAGGCGATCCATGCTGCCGTCAAACCATTTCTCGACGTTGGTACGTGCCATTGCCAGCGCGGATTCGCCTTTGGCGGTGTATTCTTCTGCGCCCTGGAGCAGCGTTTCGAGAGCCTGCTTCAACTGGGGCTGGGTCACCGCCAAACTGGCGACCCCCACCCGAATCTGATCGAGCGTGGGGTTTTCGGTGAACCCGGAGTTTTCGGCCTGGTATTGGGCCAGGATGGTGTCGATCTGTCCTTTGTTGATCTGGACGTTTGCAAGCGCCTGATCGATGGATGGTTTCAGGTCAGGGCTGGCTTCGGCCAGTTTGGCGATTTCGGCTTTGACACGGTCAAGCGCCTGTGTCAGTGCAGTGCCGCCGACATCGGTGGCGAGCGCTTTGCGCGCGGCCACCATCGCAAACTGATACTGCGCCTGGGCGCGGGCTTTTTGGTCTTTACTGAGCCAGTTGATGTCGCTTTGCAGTTTAAAGAGCTGCTGCTGCAAAAGCGAGCTTTCCTTGCCTGCGTTCATTACAACGTCAAACAGGGCCAGGGCAAAATGGCGTGATGGAATGTAGGCTGGCTTTTGATCTCCGTCTTCTCCGCTGAATAACCCCTGAATGAGTGGATGGTCATAAAACTGGTCGGCAATGGCGGGGTCGGTCAGTATATTGTAGATGGTTGTCTCAAGCATTTTGGATCGAAGCCCCAGGCGACCCACGATCCATTCCTGGATGTACATGACGATCATGCTTAATAATAACCAGGCGAGCACAAGTCCGACGCCAACTTGAATAATGGTTCCGAGAGACATTTTATTCTCCTTATGCAACTTGCATGGATGGCATGGACTTTATCGCGCAGACTCCGCTCATTTGAAATGCTCCAGCAAAAGGGGTGGGATTTCGCTGAGGGTCTCGACCGTTGCATCGGGCAATGCCGAAGACGGGTCGTTTGCTTTGGCGCGGCGCTTGATCCAGATGGTGTAAATCCCCAGAGGACGTGCTCCGCTGATGTCGGCGTCCAGCCTGTCGCCGACCATGGCAATTTCATCGGGGAGATAGCCCCAGTTTGACAGGGCAATCTCAAAAATGCGCGGGTGTGGTTTGCGGTAGCCGCAATCAACCGACACCAGGATAAAGTCAAAATATTTCCTGATGCCAAATTTATCGACCAGTGCCAATACATCGCGGCTGTCACTGGCGTTTGAGACCAACCCGATGTGGAATTCTTTTGCGTGCAGTTCGTTTAATGTCGAGATGGTATCTTCTTCAATCACCCAGTTTTGCTGCGTGACGGCATAGTATTGGTCGAGTGCGGCGCGCAATAATTCGTTTGGCAGGTTGGCATGGTTTTGTTCGGTCAGCATATCTTGAAGCACGCCCAGGCTGGATGTTTCGAGCATGCTGCGCTCGCGCTCGGAGTAATATTGGTTGAGGCGCGCGCGGAATTCGTCTGAAAAGGTGGCATCGTCCACCCGAATTTTTCTCGATCGTAAATACGCCCCCATGGCTTTCCCGGCCCGGTCGAAGACAGGTGACCAGGCACCAGGGGAGTACATCAGGGTATTACCGAGATCAAAAAGAACAGCCTGAATATGACGAGTCATGTAAGTCCGGTCTGTTAATAGCCGCGATGGCGGTCGAATAGATTATAAAGCGGTAAATTGCCCAGATAACGGTGCAGATTTTCTGAAAATAATTGTACGGCGCGTTCTTCGTAGTGCGGACTGCTGCCCGAGATATGTGGTGTGATGATGACGTTGGGCATCTGCCAGAGCGGATTGCTGGCTGGTAGCGGTTCTTCGGGGAAGACATCCAGCGCGGCTCCGGCGAGTTTGCCGCTTTTGAGCGCTTCGAGCAGGGCGACGTGGTCGATGACGCCGCCACGTGAGATGTCAACCAGATATGCACCGGGTTTGATGGCATGCAGCGCTTTGGCGCCGATCAGTCCGCGGGTTTGTGGCGTCAGCGGAACGCTGGCGATGATGAAGTGACATTCCTTGAGCATGGATGCCAGCGCCTGAAAGGGATAGATGCGATGGACAAAATCACCATGCGGGTCGCCCAGACCATCGAGCATGTAGCCGTGATCCTGGGGTTGCATGGCGTCGTATTTGGCAGCCAGCACAGTTGCGCCAAACGGTTGCAACAGGCGGGCGACCTGTCTGCCAATGCTACCGTAGCCAACCAGCCCAATGGTTTTGCCGCGTATTTCAAACGGCTCAAAGCGATCATAGCGGTCTTTGGGCCATTCGGCTTTTTTCTGGTAGCTGCCAAGCATCTGGACTTTGTGCCCAAGGGCCAGCATCATGGTCATGGCATATTCGGCCATTTGTGACATGGCGGCCCCGCTCAGGGTGGTGATTTGCAGGTTTTCTTTTTCAAGCAACGGATTGGTGAGATGGCGGTCAATTCCGGCAAAATGGAATTGTATCCAGCGCAGGGCGGGCACCTGTTCGGGGGTGGGCAAAACGGAGGCTGTATATAAGACCTCGGTGCGTGCCCATGTTTCGGCAGGGATATCCTCCACGCGTCCTGCTGGCATCGAAATTACGTTGAGTTTCGGAGAAATTCCCTGCAGGCGGTTGATCAGGTACTCAGAAAATGGGACAGTAATCAGCGTTTCGATGGGCATAGCGTATGTATTGGCCTTTTTTAAATAGGCGTTGTCTTCGGTTTTCTTGGTTGATTGGCACAGGAATAATTTTCGGCGTTGTTTCTTCCTGACAGGCCAGTGAAGTCCTATTGTACTTGAACTCGTTCTTGGTTTCTCTCGTCGGGTACTTTTGGGCTACTATCTTTTGTGCTGGTTTACTTCTTTTTTGCCTTTTCAGCTTTCTCTTTCTTCTCTTTTTCTTTCTTGGCTTTGGCTTCTTTCTGTTTTTGGATCATCTTACGCACACCTTCAAAGCGATTCACCGGCGGAGTAGGTACAGCGCTGATGCGTTTGAAAAACAGACCAAAGACAAGCGAGATGGCGCCGACACATAAGAATGGCATAAACGCCAGTGTCGTTTCTGCATCGTGGTTGGGAACAGGGTTGAGCTTTGGGGTAGGGCGATTTTCCGGAGCAGCCAGCGTGGCACCCATGTCACGGGTTTGAATGGCCTGCACGGCTTCAACGATATAGGTTTTGGTGACGTCTGCTTTGTGGAGTGCATCATTGCGCGAAATATCTGAAACCGTAAAAATAAGTGTGGCAAATAAACCGATGATGACGAAAAAAGTGCCGATTTTGGAGATCAGGTCCCTGCGCGCGTTTGGGTCTTCCTTTGGGGCTTCTTGTTCTGCCATAAGCTCTCGGTGGGTATGGATGATGAATGGGATGGAGAATGGGCATTTTTCTATGCTTAGTATAGCGCGGGAATGGGCTTGCGTCAAAGGCCTGAAATTTGGATGGCATAGTGATCTTAAAGTCGAATACTTGGTTATAAATTCTGAGTAGCTTCTCAAAAACCGTCAACGCGAATTTAGCGAATGGGCGAATAATGCGAGTAAAGCCATCAAAAATTCGTGTTATTCGCCAAATTAGTGCTATTCGCGTTCAAATCTCTTTGAGAATCATCTATGAAATGGGTTCACTGATAAAAAAGCGTGGATGGCCGATAAAGGCCATCCACGCTTTTATTTTGAAGACTTCGAACGATTGCTATTCGTGTGCGTGCTGCATTTCCGTATAAAGTGCTACTGTGTTGCCGGTTGGGTCGGTGAAGATGCCGAACCAACCTGTTTCTGGGATTTCACTTTTCTGTTGTACAACGCTGCCACCAAGCGCTACGGCCTGTTGCAGGTCAGTTTCGATGTCTTCGCTGTTGATGTAGATCAGCACATGGCCTACCTGGACGTGATCGCCCCACTCGCCACCGATTTTGGTGAACCCGCCGCCGGGGCCGGGTTCTGCGCTGAACATGGTGTAGTCCATTTGCTCATCGCGCATAATGCCCCAGCCAAAGAGTTTTTCATAAAACTCGGCAGATGCTTTTGAGTCGCTGGTCGGAATTTCAATGTGGACAATGTTTCGTTTGGTCATTTTGCAGGCTCCTGTTTGGGTGATTGGATAAACAACTCTTGTATTATAGAATATTTGTTCTAATTACACAAGGGTTTCAATGTTAACAATAAAGAGCAGCTCTGACCAGAGAGCTGCTCTTTATTTCAAGCTACCAATAAAACCAATTCGTCAAAATTTAGGGCGCAAAGCCGTGGAAGATGGACGAGAACTGGAACGTCGATTGTGAAATGCCGCTGCAACTCGGCGAAGCGGCACCGCCACCGGGGCAGCTTCCGTTATCGCGACCCACTGACCAGAAGGCGATTTCGGTGATGCCGTTGCTGTTGGCCCACGAGGTGAGCGATGTAGCGTTTGCCAGGGTGAAGGTTTCTCCGGCTCAGTCGTTAACACCGATCATGGGGGTGATGCCAAGCTGGGTGCTGGCAAAACCATTGGCGTTCAACCAACTGCGCGCTGCCTGCGCGCCAGAGATAGCCGCCGCGTACATGTCCGAGACAGAGTGGCCGTAGTCCATCGCCATGATGTTGACCCGGTCAACCCGCGTACCGTTGGCCTTGGCGTTGTTCAGCACGTCAATCTGTGACTGGGTAAAGCCGCTTTCGAGCACACCCAGCGTATATTGGACAAACAGGCCGGAATTGGCTGCTTCGAGGCCTTTGAGCGCCTTGTTGCGGTTGTCAATTGCCGTTGGCGGAAAGTCTTCGATGTCAAAATCAACCGTTTTTAGGCTGTACTTGGTGACAACAGCTTGATACTGGGTTTGCAGGGCCGATGCGCTTGAGCACACGTCTGCCAGCTCAGGGGCGGCAGCGCCACCAAACGAGACGATCACATCGCCGCCGACAGCACGCAGTTCGTTGATGCGCGTGCCGATGGCGTCCGCTTCGGCGGTGTTCATCTGATATGCGCCGAACCATGATGCGCTACATCCGAAGCCCAGGATGAAGGCCAGCGTATAGTGTTTGTTGCCTGAACCGTTGCTCGCCAGTTGCATGATTGCAGAACCGGAGCCGGGACTGACGTCGATATACGGGGCGAAGATTTTTCCACCCGGAGCCGTGGTCGGTCCGGCGGTGGGGGTGCGGGTTTTGGTGGGAGTGGGTCCGCCGGGAGTAGGTGTGCGGGTGCGGGTAGCGGTCGGGCCGCTGGCAGTGGGCGTGCGAGTAAAGGTGGCAGTCGCGCCGCCGCAGCTTAGCTGCGTGAAGAGCGCCGGTACTGCCGGGGGCGTCCAGTCTGCCTGGGAGGTGTGCGCTTGAAGGACTTTATAGGTGCAGCCACTGTAGGTGACAGTGTCGTTGACTGCGTAGGCCACGCCGACGGCCCATGCGCCACGATCAGCACGGGCAGGCGCAGCGCTGACAATGCTGGCAGTAAATACCATGCTCAACAGCAGACAAAGGATGGACACAATATCAATCAGTTTCTTTTTCATTTTCTCTTCTCCTTTTGTTTGAAACAGTAGATTATTTTTCACCATAGAGAACACGGAGTTTTTCTTGCTTTTCTCTGTGTTCTCTATGGCTTGCTTTTAGCGTTTTATGGAACCGAACTCAAATGGGCTGAGATGGCGTTGACCCAGGCGTAGCCGTTGCTGGCGTCCCAGTTGATCGACCAGGTCATGGCACCACGGATGCCGGGGTGGTTCACCGTTGGGTGGTAGGCGCCGCAGTTTGTGCCGGCGGCCAAACAGTCAAGCGCGTTGTTGATGATGCTCGGGGAGACGTATCCGCTGCCCGCGCCGGATGGCGATGCGGGGAGTCCGAGCCCGATCTGGTCAGGGCGAAGACCGGCATTGAGCTGCAGGCAGGCTTGCGAGGTGATAAAGTCCACACCCCCTTGTGCATAGGTGCTGCCGTTGCAGCCGTTCATGCTGCCCGAGTTGTAATATTGCATGTTGTTGATCGTCAGAATGTCTTTGATGTTGACGGCAAGCTGATAATATCCGGCACCGGTTGATTGAAAATCAATCGTTTGCGGGGCGAAGGTAATAATCAGGCTGGGTTTGGCAGCGGCAATGGAGCGCAGCGCCTGCGCCATGTAGGTGGCATTGATGCCGTTTTCAAGGTCAATGTCAACACCATCGAAGCCGTAGGTGTTCATCAGGCTGATGATGCTATTTGAGAAGTTGGCCGCGCTGGTTGAATCGCTGACCGAGATGCTACCGTTCTGTCCACCCACCGAGATGATGACTTTCTGCCCACGCGCGCGGACAGTGGCAACGTCGCTGGTAAACTGGGCGTTGGTGTAGCCGCCCAGCGCTGTCGAAAGGCCCGAGTCGATGTTGAAGGTGACGGCTCCAGGTGCGCCGCTGGCGTCGGCAAAGGCGACAGCAATCAGGTTGTAGGACGTGGGAACGCTGCTCAGGCGTAAAACTGTTGCGCCATTGTTGAAGTTTTGCCAGTAGCCGGTGATGACGTGGTAGGGCAGGCTACCGCCGCAGGTAGTGCAGGGGGTGGGTGTTCGGCTTGGGGTGAGGGTTGGGCCGGTATCACAGGGGCCAACCAGCGTCCAGGCGTCGGTCCACGCGGAGCCTGTTCCCGGCGCATAGGCCCAGGCGGCGGTGGAAGAGCACCAACCAGCAACGGAGCACATGTAGCGGTTGCCGACGTTTTGGACGATTTGCCCGGCGGTGTAGCTCGTCCCGGCGACGTACTGGGGGACGCTCGTGCAGCTGTTGCTGCCGCTGCTGGTGGCGCTCGGCGTGGGGGTACGGGTCGGAGTCGCTGTTGGGGCGACGGGGGTTGCGCTGCGGGTGGCGGTTTTCGTTGGGGTGTTGGTCGCCGCGCCGGGTGTATTCGTCCGGGTCGGAGTCATCGTCACGGTGGGCGTGCTGCTCGGCCCGGCGGACGTACTGGTGCGCGTCGGGGTTGCGGTGGGAGCGGTGCCGCAGCTCAATTGCTGGAAGAGCGCAGGCGTGGTGGGCGGCTCCCAACCTGTCAGGGAGGTGTGCGCCTGCAGCACCTTGTAGGTGCATCCGCCGTAGGTGACGGTGTCATTGACAGCGTAGGCGGTGTTGGGTGCCCACGCGCCACGGTCAGCGCGTGCCGGGGCAGCGCTCACCCTGCCAGCCACGATCAGGCTCATCATGAAGGCGCAAACGATCAGGGTTAGAAAAGTCAGTTTTCTTCGCATTTTTTCTCCTTCCCTAGAATCCGCCAAACAGTTTGGTGAAATCCCACGGGTTTTGCGTCACACTTGAACAATCGCCCTTGGTACCCGGGTCGACTGATCCGTAGATGGGCAGACAACTGCGATCGCGGTTGACCGACCAGTAGGTCAGGCGCTTCAAGTTGTGGGCGTGCGCGTAATTGATGATAGTGGTGAAGTCGGATGTGAAGGTGTACTCACCCGTATCGGAGCGCCCGTTCATCAGCGAGAGGCCGCTGTGAGAATAAGCGGTGGCATCGTCCCAGCCGAAGCAGGTCTTCAATTGCCCGTGGACAATTTCCGCGATATTGACGGTGGAGGTGCCCATGGGGGCGGCCATCCCCGCGTCGAAGGGCATCACGTTCCAGGAGGTGGGGGTGAAGCTGTTGGCCTGCGCCCACGAGAGCACCGATCCGGTGTTGTTGGGACTGCACATGGCGAAGTAGTTCAGGCCAGTGGTGGTGGTCGGCATGGTGATGCTGACATTCAATCCTTGCGCGACGAATTGCTTGGCGGCGTAGAGTTCGTTGGCAACGGCGGCGGCGTTTTCGATTTCGGGTTCTTCAATGTCAAAGTCAATCGCTTTGATGTTGTACTTGGTAACGACCTGCTGGTAGGCACTGTAGGTTGCCGCGCCAGTTCCGCAGACCATGCCGAGCTTGGTGCCACCATACCCGCCGACGGATGGGACAATGTCACCGCCATTGGCGCGGATGGTGTTGATGTAAGCTTGCACGGTGGTGTCGCTGCTGATCGGGTCGGTGCCGTCCCAGGCCGGGCTGCACGAACTGCCATTGGCAAGGATAAAGGCAATCGTAAAGGCCTTCACGCCGCTGGCAGACATGACTGCGGCAATATCGGGTGCTGAATTTTCAAGCGGCATGACGTAGGGCGCAGCGTTGTAGTTAACGCTGCCGGGCGGACTGGTGGGGCCAGCCGTAGGGGTGCGGCTGGGGGTTGCAGTCGGCCCTGTGACACACAAACCCTGATCGGTCCATGCGCCGGTGGTGCTGGTGGATGGACGGTCGTTCTGGTTCCACCAGTTGGCGAGATACTTATGACCGTTGTCGCTGACCGTGTTTCCCTGAACGTAGGTGGCTGTCGCGCTCCAGGCCGGGGCGCAACTACCGGACGTTGTTGCTGTGGCTGTGAAGGTGCTGGTTGGGCCAATGGGCGTATTCGTCCGGGTAGCGGTCTTTGTAGGTGTGTTCGTGGGTGCACCGGGTGTGTTGGTTCGCGTCATCGTCCCCGTAGGGGGGAAGGTAGCGGTTGGCCCGACGGACGTATTGGTGCGGCTGGGGGTTGCTGTCGGGGCAGTGCCGCAGCTCAATTGTTGGAAGAGCGCCGGGGTGGTGGGTGGTTCCCAACCTGTCTGCGAAGTGTGTGCTTGCAGCACCTTGTAGGTACATCCACTGTAGGTGACGGTATCGTTGACAGCGTAGGCGACGTTCGGGGCCCACGCGCCGCGATCTGCGCGCGCCGGGGCGGCGCTCACTCTGCCAGCCAGAATCAGGCTGAACAGAAAACAAATGGTCAAGGTGAGATAAGTGATTTTGCGCATTGTAGCCTCTCTTTTGTTTGTAATTGCTTTCACCACAGAGAGCACAGCGTTCACAGAGATTTTAAAGAGAATTTCTCAGCGTTCTCTGTGTGCTCCGTGGTGAGACTGCTTAATAAGGCTTATCGTTCATGAACGTCCAGCCCTTGGAGCCATCCCAATTGATGGACCAGGTCATCAGGCCTTTGATGCCGCTGACCTGATTGTAGGCTGAGGTCACGTCGGCTGGAACCATGTAGCCGCCGCCCGCGCCGGATTGCGCTGGCAGACCCGGAACCTGTTTGCTGTAAGGCAATGAGAAGGTCACGCCGCCTGCCTGGAAGCCGTTGTTCAAGCACTTGGTCTGTTCGACAAAGCCCTGAACGGTTCCTGCGTTGAAGGATGTGCCCGGGCAGCCATACATGCTGCCGTTGTAATATTGCATGTTGAGCCAACTCAGGCGTCCGTTGTCGCGGTACTTGCCGATGATGGGCAGGTACGCACCCCACGGGCCGCCGTAAGCGATCTGACCGCCGGTGACGTAGGCAGTTTCGGGGGCCATCGTCAGCATAAAGTTGGCTGGCATCTGGGCCAGTACCCCGTCAATAATGCGGATCAGGTTGGATTGTGAAGTGGAAAGGCTGTTGTAATTTGCCCCGGCCACCAGTCCGCTTTCGATGTCAATGTCAATCCCGTCGAAGTTGTTGGTCTTCAAGATCGGCACAATCGTCGAGACGAATTTGTCGGATGCGGCGGTGGATGAGAGGTCCACTGCGGCGGCGGCGCCGCCAATCGAGAGCAGAACCCAGTGTCCAGCAGCTTTCGCATCGCAGACTTCCTGCGGAGTGGGCACGTCCACGCCGACATCCATGCCATCGAACCATTCGGCAGTGCCATCTGACAGGATCACCGGAAAGGCTGCGGCGATGACGTTATAGGCTGCGGGTACCTGGCTCAGGGGAATATGACCCATCCCCGGGTGGACGCTGCTGTTGTCCCAGCTTTCCCAGTACCCTTGAAGCACTTTCCCAGTCGGAGCGCTTTTCACGGCGCAAGTCGCGCCGCCGCCAGATGTGGGCGTGCGGCTGGGTGTAAGCGTTGGCCCGGCCGGAGTCGGGGTGCGTGTCAAGGTGGCGGTGGGTCCAACCGGGGTGTTCGTGCGCGTGGAGGTCTTGGTAGGGGTGTTGGTGGGCGCACCGGGTGTATTGGTCCGCGTGAAGGTGGCGGTTGGTCCGACTGCCGTATTGGTGCGCGTCAACGTTGCTGTGGGGCCAGTGCCGCAACTCAACTGCTGGAACAGCGCCGGGACGACGGGCGGTTCCCAACCCGTTTGCGAAGTGTGCGCCTGCAGCACCTTGTAGGTGCATCCGCCGTAGGTGACGGTGTCGTTGACAGCGTAGGCTGTGTTGGGCGCCCATGCGCCGCGATCTGCGCGCGCCGGGGCGGCGCTGACCGTGGCGGTGAAGATCAGGCTGAAGAGTACACAAAGAACGACGGTGATATAAGTGAAACGACGCATTTCTTCTCCTTGCCTTCGTGCCTTGAAAAAGATTGTGCCGTGGGACTATGTCCCACGGCACAAGGTGACGTTTGTTTTACTTCGCGTTGTAGACGGCGGTGATAAGGGTGCCGCTGGTGGTATCGCCATTGGCTTCCCAGATGAAGACGCCGCTGACATTGCCGGTTGCTTTCATCGCCGCGATCTTGCTGGCGATGGTGGTGGGGGTGTCATAGCTCCACCAGTTGTTGCCACAGTAGGCGTAAGCTGTACCGCCAACGATGCCGGTCGGGGGGCAGGTGTTGATCAGGACTTTGTAGTCATCAATGCCTGCTTCGTAGGTGCCGGGGGCTGCGCCAGTGGCAGAGCCGCCAGGGGCAGATTGTGTGACGCCTGTCCAGCCGCGACCATAGAAGCCGATGCCGAAACCGAGCTTGCTGGCAGGAACGCCCTTGCTGCGCAGGTAGGCGATGCTATCCTGTGTGTCCCAGCCAGCGGTGGGAATGCCAGCGTAGCTGCTGAGCGGGGAATGCGGTGCGGTTGGGCCAGCGGCGGTAAAGGCGCCGAAGTAGTCATACGTCATCACATCGAACCAGTTGACATAAGCGGATGCACCCAGGTAATCCGTTGCGTCAATGTGACCGCCAGCGGTGTCATCGGCGCTGATGGCGGCAGTGATGATCTTGCCGCTGCGCAGCGGGCTATTATAGAGTGCAGCCAGTACATTTTTGAAGGCCGCGGAGCCGCTCGAGTCGCAGCTCAAACCGCAGGCGTTCGGATATTCCCAGTCGAGGTCGATGCCGTCGAAGACCGTGTTCCAGCGCGGGTCATTGACCAGGTTCCAGCAGGAGGTGGCGAAGGCTGTTGGGTTGGCCGCAGCAGCGGTGAAGCCGCCAGACCAGGTCCAGCCGCCGAAAGCCCAGTGGATGCGCAGGCCGGGGTGGAGTGCTTTCAGTTCGGCCAGTTGGTGGATGATGCCAGCGTTATTGGTGTCGCTGTCGGCTGTGCCGTTGACGCTGGAGGCCGCATCGTAAAGCTTCTGATAGTCAGCATAAGCATCGCCGATGACGCATTGTCCACCGGTAGTGTTGCCGAACGAGAAGACCAGGTCAGTCAGTTTGGCAGCGGTGCCGCTGGTTTGCAGTTGCTTGGGCTGGTAGTTGCGGACGTAAATATCCCAGTCAGCGTAGTACATGCCCACGCGGCTGATCGTACCGCCAGCACCGGGTGTCGGGCTGGGGCCAACTGTCGGTGTGCGGGTGATGGTCGGGGCAGTTGTGGCAGTGGGGGCAACGCACGAGCCCTTGTCAGTCCACGCGCCGCTGGTGCTGGTGGATGGGCGATCATTCTGGTTCCACCAGTTGGCGAGGTAGTTATGACCGTTGTCGCTGGCAGTATTGCCTTGAACATAGGTCGCACCCGCGCTCCAGGCAGCTGCGCACGAGCCGCCGGTTCCGGTAGTGGCGGTAGGTACAATCGGTGTGTTGGTGCTGGTGGGGCCAATGGGCGTGTTGGTACGCGTGGCAGTCTTGGTGGGTGTATTGGTAGGCGCACCGGGCGTATTGGTTCGCGTGAAGGTGGCGGTTGGACCAGCGGGTGTATTGGTGCGGGTCAAAGTTGTCGTTGGGGCAGCAGTGCCGCAGCTCAGCTGCTGGAACAGCGCCGGGGTGGTGGGCGGTTCCCAACCTGTCTGAGACGTGTGCGCCTGCAGAACCTTGTAGGTGCATCCACTGTAGGTGACAGTGTCGTTGACAGCATAAGCAACGTTCGGGGCCCAGGCGCCGCGATCCGCGCGCGCCGGGGCAGCGCTAACGATGCTGGTGAAGATCAGGCTAAAGAGTACACAGAGAACCACAGTGAGATAACTGAAACGACGCATTTTCTTTCTCCTTAAGTAAAGTAATTGAGTAGGGACGATTTTGCCGTTCTGCCGACCATTTTTGATTCAGGCGTTTCCTCCGAGCAGGTTTATTGAAGAACGATAACAATTTGTATCTATATCATACGGATTTGTAACTTGCAAAGATTCTCATTCTTGACGCAAACCAATCAAAAGCCGCTCAAAATCAATCAAAGTGATTTTGAGCGGCTTTTGATTAAGCTCAGGATGCCGGGATACAGTACCCCTATTTATTGTTCATTGTTTGGCCCCACCGTGAATCTTCTTGAATTTTTGATATAGCTTCTCTTCCATCCACCAGGTGGCGAGGCTGGCGACCAGCCCACCCAACAGACAGACCAACGCGATGAAGCCGAGCTCTACGATCAAATTGGTGTTGCGCATCTGATTTACGGCAAAGAAAGAATCTATTCCACCTAGCAAAATGAACAGGGTGCCGCCAAAAAACAGGATTCCGTAGACCCAGGTAAAACGCGCCAGCCCCTTTTCGCGGATCTTTTCCCATGCAGCTACATCTTTGGGTGTCCAGTTAAAGAATTTTTCTCGTATTTTCATCAAGGAACCTGCCTGATTAGGTTTTGGCACAGTTTAAAAAAAATCGGAACTGGTAAACGATAGGGGTGTAAAACCTATTGCCATCCAGTTCCGATTTTAAAGTTTGATTTTAGCGAATTATTCGCTCTCTTCGATGGTGACGGTTTGCATCTTGACGCTGGGGCTGTTGGTGCGCATCGGGTCACGCTCGGGGATGGACATCAAGACATCCATGCCGCCAATTACTTCGCCAAAGATGGCATGTTTTCCATCCAGGTGCGGGGTGGGGATGTGAGTGATAAAAAACTGTGAGCCGTTTGTGCCGGGGCCGGCGTTCGCCATGGAAAGGATGCCCGGCTTATTGTGTTTCAGCGAAGGATGGAATTCGTCCCCGAAGCGATAACCGGGGCCACCGCGACCAGTGCCGGTCGGATCGCCGCCCTGAACCATAAAATCGTGAATGACGCGGTGGAAAATAACGCCATCATAGAAGCCTTCACGGGCCAGAAAAACGAAATTGTTGACGGTCTTGGGCGCTTTATCGGCAAACAGTGCAATAACAATATCGCCTTTATCCGTCTTGATGGTGGCTGTGTACTTTTTCTTGGGGTCGATTTGCATGTCGGGCGCGGTTGACCATTGTTTTGGGGCCATATTCTCTCCTATGTTTTTTTTTGTGATTTTGATTGCTGCTTGCATTATACCCGTCTATAGACATTCTACAACCTGTTCGCTCGTATTACCCGTATGGGTAATTTTTCAGAATCAATCTTATTTAAACCCTGTAAATCCGTCTTACCCGGTCTTTTTCCCCTAGCGAATTTCCCACAAAAAAGATATAAATGCAAGGCTTTGTCTACCAATTCTTATAAGATAAAAAATCTCGTTTTTGGGACATTGTCCCGATTTTGGGATATAATCCTACTTCGCGGTCATACTACATATATATAGTATATAGCGCCAACAACACAACGGCGGTTGTCTCCGACGTTGTGTCTAAAATCAACTCAGCCTTTCCCAGAATATCGTGGTGAGGGAACCGGGAGAATGTCAATGGATAAAGAGAAACTTTTGCAACTGTATCACGAGATGGTGCTGATTCGCCGCGTTGAAGAGCGCGGCGCTGAATTGTATCAGCAGGGAAAGATTGGCGGTTTTATGCACCTGTATATCGGGCAGGAAGCCGTCTCCACCGGGTTGATTGCAGCCCGTTTGCCACAGGATCGTGTTATCACAGCTTATCGTGATCACGGCGTGGCGATCAACTGCGGTTTGACAGCCGACTCTGTCATGGCCGAACTGCTCGGCAAATCCACAGGAATGTCGAAGGGCAAGGGCGGCTCGATGCACATGGCCGACGTCACCAAGAACTTCTGGGGTGGACATGCCATCGTAGGCGCACATTTGCCAATTGCCGCAGGGATGGCGCTGGGAGATAAATACGCTGGCACAGACGGCATTACCATCTGTATGTTTGGAGATGGCGCCAGCAACATTGGTTATTTCCATGAAGCCTTGAACCTTTCCAAAGCCTGGGATTTGCCCGTATTGTGGGTTTGTGAAAATAACCTGTACGGCATGGGCACAGCGGTAGATCGCGCTTCTGCGTTGACTGAAATTCATCAGAAGGCCGATGCTTATGACATCCCCAACAAGCGCATTAATGGCATGGACTTGATGGAAGTCTACGAAGAGTCCCAAAAAGCCCTTGAGCATATCCGTGCTGGGAATGGCCCCTACCTGCTTGAAATTATGACCTATCGCTTCCGTGGTCACTCGATGGGCGACCCTGAGCGTTACCGCAAGCAGGAAGAAGTCAAGATGTGGGAAGAAAGCGACCCCATCGGCATCTTCCGCGGCTATCTGACCAAGAATCATAAAATCAAAGCATCCGCGCTCGACGAAATTGACATCAAAGTAGATGCCGAAGTGGTCGCTGCCGTTGAATTCGCCGAGAATAGCCCCGAGCCAACTCTCGAAGATTTGTACAAAGATATTTACGTAGACTAGGGATTAGCTATTAGACGTTAGCGGTTAGCAAGATCGGTTTTTCTAATACCTAACGTAAGTTTTGCGCAATCAGCGCCAAAAGCGTAAAAAGCGAGCCAAAAAGTTTTGACGTATTGGCGTATTGCGATCAGGAAAAAAGAGTTGTTTGCCAGCAAAAGCGCTGGCAGGACTGAACCTTAACAACATGCCATCTGAATTTAGGATCACTTTTGCCGAAGTGTTGGCGGCAACCTGGACTTGCTTCTTGATGCCCATTTTTCTGATAGGAAGAGTGTATTCATTTTGGTCAGTATTTTGATCAATCCAGACAGTTGCCCAACGGATAAAGTTGGCGGCAAAGATAGTCAGGGCTTCTTGCAGGAAAATGGCGGGTTCGGAGCGGACTTTGAGCCGGTGGAGATAAAAAACTTGCTTGGTTTCCTTGATACCGGCTTCAATGGTTTGGCGAGCGTTGTATTTGCCAAACCAGGCGGCAAGATTTGTCGTAACGGGTGTATCACCGAAGTGAGCCAGGGTACTGTGCTTTTGGGTTTCGCCGGTATAAAAGCGTTCGAGCGCAACATCCAACGGGTAAGGGAAGTTTTCTGGTTGGAAATCTTTCCAGACAACCATCTCAGCATTCTTGCCAACCTGAACCCACGACATTTTCTCGTCCACTTTGCTTTTCAGCATTTTCGTAATTTTGTGGTTATGCAGTTTGACATAGATCTCATAACCCATTTCAATCAGCAAGGCGATGTTTTCGTAGGTGCCAAACCCGGCATCCAGCCGAAAACAGCCTGTGATCGGGCTCAAATTCTCAAGATTTTCCTGCACAAACCGTTCCAAGCGATCGCGCAACACTTTTTCGGCATCAAAATGGGCTTGCAGCAATACTTGTGTTTTGCCAAGCTTTTCCTGGACTGCTTTCACCGCCTTTTCGCGGCGCACCCTACGACGCTCCAGCATTTCGACGTGTTTTTGCTTGGGTTCCGCGGCTTCACTGGCTGTTTTGACCTGCTCCAGTACAGCTTTGCGATCAAGAATTGCGCTCGCCAGTCTGACTTTTTGTATTTCAAGCCGTTTCTCTGTTGCTTCACGACTTTTAACAAAGGCCTCGATACGCTTTTCCAGCAATTCCGTGCGTCGCAAAGGTCGCTGACCCGTCCGTTTTTCCGCCGCCAAAACAAGGTTCCTTGCCTGACCACTTGAAACGGTATCGCCCGCATGATGCGCTACCGATACCCACAACCGACCGTATGTCGGGCTTTCCAAACTGACTACGCCTGCCTGATATCCCAGGCAAATCTCATCCGACATGTGTCCGAACGCTGCGTTCGGGTAGGTTTTGCTCGTATTGGAGACTGGCAGCCCAGTCAGATCACCATCGTATTGCAGACACTTCATCAACGACAGTTCTTGTGCTAAAAATGGCTGCCCAACTTCTTCCAATGCCGCCACCAGTGCGTGAACTTCATCCCAACTCAGGCTTTTCAGCGTTCGGCTCACTCCCGTATACTCTGCCCAAGCCAGCTGGCCCCAGGCTTTTGCTACCGCTTCATCTTTCTCCAACGGATGCGCTGACAGGCTAATCTCTTGCAATTGTTTCAGCCCTGACAATATTGCCACGAAAAATTCAAGCACTTTTGCCTGTGGCGTATGTTCATAAACCTTTTGCTTGAGTCTCACCGCTTCAATTGCCGTTATCAGACCAATTTCTTGGGCAAATCGTCCCCACACGATCAGCAGGGCATGTTGGGTTTCTTCTTCTTGAGCCATTTTCGTTCCTGTTTGATGGGTTGGCTCAAGATTATGACATCCTTATTCATTTGGTAATGTTCAACTTTTTTTGCGCTTTTTACGATTCTTGATCTGATTGCGCAACCGTTACGCTAATAGCTAAAAACTAACAGCTAGTATCTATCTGCCTTTGAGGAGCAATTATGCCAAAAATTACAATGCGTGAAGCAATTTCTAAAGCACTTTGGGAAGAAATGGAAGCCAACCCGAAAGTCTTCATCCTCGGTGAAGAAGTGGGCGTGTGGGGTGGTTCTTATGCTGTAACCAAAGGTTTTTACGATCATTTCGGCGGTGACCGTATCCGTGACACACCTATTGCTGAAAATGCCATCCTTGGTGCGGCGATGGGCGCGGCAATGACCGGCCTGCGCCCGATTGCCGAGTTGATGACCATCAACTTCGCCTTCTCGGCCATGGACTACATCGTTAACGAAGCGCCTAAATTCCACTACATGTTTGGCGGACAGTTCCGCATCCCGATGGTCATCCGTGCTGTCGGTGGTGGCGGTCGTCAGTTGGGTGCAACTCACTCCCAGACGCCAGACGCTATCTTCGCACACTTCCCTGGTTTAACGGTGATTGCTCCCGGGACGCCTGCCGATGCCAAGGGGCTGCTCCGGTC
The DNA here is from genome assembly GCA_963757465.1 of uncultured Chloroflexia bacterium. Lineage (GTDB taxonomy): Bacteria > Chloroflexota > Anaerolineae > Anaerolineales > Villigracilaceae > UBA5195. The sequence continues at coordinate 273,790 of CAVWRY010000002.1, forward strand.
TGCCATCCGCTCTGATAATCCGGTACTCTTCATTGAACATGCCACGATGTATCAGGTGCGCGGCGAAGTCCCCGATGGCGAGTACACCACACCCATTGGCAAAAGCATTGTGCAGCGCCCCGGCAAGCATGTCACCGTCGTGACCTACTCGAAGGGCCTCGAAATTTCGACCATGGCTGCTGATGAACTTGCCAAGGAAGGTATTGAGCTTGAGATCGTCGACCTGCGCACCTTGCGCCCGCTCGATATGGAACCCGTGCTCGAGTTCGTTCAAAAAGACCAATCGCGCCGTCATCGTCGAAGAAGGTTGGAAATCTTTCGGCGTCGGCGCAGAAATCTCTGCCCGCATTTATGAAGAAGCCTTTGATTATGTCGATGCGCCAATCAAGCGCGTCGCGCAAGATGAAGTTCCTTTGCCTTACAACCGCGCACTTGAGCAAGAGGCTCTGCCCCAGGTCAAGGACGTGATTGCCGCAGTAAGAGAGGTGCTCTAATGGCTGAAGCAATTACCATGCCCAAATTGGGCTTCGATATGCGTGAAGGTGTACTCATTCGCTGGGTCAAAAACGAAGGTGAAGCCATCAACAAAGGCGACATCCTTGCCGAAATTGAAACGGACAAGGCCACCGTCGAAGTTGAATTGCATGCCAGCGGCACTGTTCGCAAGTTGTTTGGCGGTCAGGGTGATTCGATCCCGGTTGGCGCGACGATGGCAATCATCGGTTCGGCGGATGAAAATGTGGATAGCCTGATGCCCGTGGTGGTGGCGCTCCTGCTCCGGCGGCCCCAGCCCCGGCTGCGGCGACTCCTGCCCCCACCCCTGCGGCGGCTGTTCCTGCTATGGTGGGACTTTCGCTTCCAGACGGTGATACTACAGCTAGGAAGGCAGCAGTAGCGCCTCCTCTTCCCGCCAACGTTGGCCCCATCAAAGCCTCACCGCTTGCCAAGAAAGTCGCCGCCGATTCCAAGGTGGATCTGGCAACCGTTCACGGCACGGGCCCCGGCGGACGCATTGTCCGCAAGGATGTGGAAGCTGCCATGAGCGCCCCGGCCCCTGTCGCCGCTGCTGCCGCATCTTTCCCCAGCGCCACCTACACCCCGCGTGCGGACGAAGTCATCCAAATGACCAAGCTGCGCCAGGCCATCGGGCGTCGTCTGGTCGAATCAAAGCAAAACCTGCCGCATTTCTACGTCACCCGTGAATACAAAATGGATGCGCTGCTCGAAACACGCAAACAAGTCAACGCTTATTTGCCCGAAGGCGAGAAGCTTTCGGTCAATGACTTTGTGCTCAAAGCCGTGGCGCTGACCTTGCGCCAGTTCCCCAACCTGAATGCCAAGATGGAAGGTGACAAAATCATCCGCATTGGAGCGATCAACATTGGGGTTGCCGTGACCATTGACGGTGGTCTGATGACCGTCGTCTGCAAGAACACCGATCAGAAACCGCTGCGCACCATCTCCGCCGAAGTCAAGACGATGGCAGCGCGCGCGCGTGAAGGCAAAGTCAAGCCCGAAGATGTGGATGGATCGACCTTCTCGACCAGCAACATGGGCATGTATGATGTCGAAAACTTCATGGCAATCATCAACCCGCCCGAAGTTGGCATCCTTGCGATCAGCTCGGCGCGTGAAGTGCCCGTCGTCGAAGACGGACAAGTCAAAGTCGCCAGCCGCATGAAGGCCACTGTCTCGGTCGATCATCGCGTCAGCGACGGTGCCGAAGCCGCCAAGTTTATGCAGGCCCTGGCAACCTATCTGGAAGAACCGCTGCGCTTGATGCTGTAAGAAAAATGTGAAATATAAAAGAGACTTCGGATTTTCTCCCGAAGTCTCTTTTTTGTTAATCGCTGTTTTTCTTTTGAAGCGCCTGCTCAATACGCTCACGATTTTTTGCGGCGGTTCTTAATTTGGGACTTCCTAAAGTAACGTCAGTCCGGGATAAGTCCAGCATGTCATGCTGAACGCCGCTTTTCAGGCGTGACCCGTACCTGCGGTACTGGGCAGATGAGCATCTCGTTTTTGGTCTGATAGACCCTTCAGTCGCTGAAAAACGCTCCTTCAGGGTGACATTTCTAATTATTTTTCGCTAACCTGGACTGACGTTATCCTTAGGGTGTTGCAGAAGCTGGCGGTGGGGCTGCTGTGTCAGATGGGGCGGGTGGCGGGGCTGTGTCGGATGCAGCGGGTGGTGGAACTGCTGTATCCGATGGAGCAGGTGCGGCCGTGTCAGATGCAGCGGGTGGGACTGGTGTATCAGACACAGCCGGCGCTACTGTAGGGAGGGAAGGCGTGTCCGATACAGCCGGTGGCACACTGGTAGGAAGGGTGGTGGGTGGATTGGCCGGGTCTGTTGGGGTAAACAGAGCCTGTGTTGCCGATGAGATGGTTTCGGTCGGCTCGAGAGTTGCTTTTGTTGGGTTCGGTGTCTCGTTTGACAAGAATAACAAGGACTGACCTCTTGGAATAATCAACGGCTCAGGGTTGAAGAAGGAATACCAGAGGGGGGTATGGTTCGAAGTGGGTAGCATGGAAGCAGCAAATACAAAGACGAACATGGTCATTGCCACCAGACCCAGTTGCATCCCAAGACGGTTCTCATGGGCTACATTGCTGGAGATGTTGGCACGGTCTGGCTCACTGGCAACCTGACCTTTTGCGCTCCTCAAACTGAGCAAGCTATGCAACGGCGCAGAAAGGTAAATCGAAGCCTGTGTAAAGCACAGAAGCATGAGCGCATAAGTCAGCAAGGCAGGCGCAAAGAGCGCCGCTCCCACACCCGCTAACAGACAAATCATCCCCAGGGTTGTTTCCCAACTTGTGATCTGCAGCGCGCGTTTCCAGGCGGCATCTTGCAGCACCTTGGGTGTGCGCAGGAAAACGCCGCCTTTTTGTACCACTCCTTGAATGCATGCCAGCGCAACCACCCAAGTCAGGCTAAACCACAGGGTCAGGGCATAAAGCGCGCGTATCCATGAGATGGAGAGTGCATGGCGCAGGCCCCAGAGCGCGCGGATCATATTGGTGCCAATCAATACAATTGGAAGAACGACAAACGCTTCAGTAACAGGTCGCAAGAAGGAAGTGTTGCCTGTCATGGTTAACACCGCGCTGGTCACCACCATGATGGTGAAAGCGAAGGTGAGTAGTTCGTTGAACCATTGCAGGCCGCCCACCAGATAAAAATAGCGCTGTTGCTGAGTCAGTTGGTTGGCTGGGTCAACCCAGTGGGCCCAAGGCATCAGTTTGGGCCAATGTTTCTTCAAAATCTGGACGCTGCCAAAGGCCCAGCGAAAGCGCTGCTTCTTTAGACCCTCGAAATCAAGCGGCATCAATCCGCGCCCAAAGGTTTCGTTGATGTATAACGATTTGTAACCGCGGTTTAGAATACGCATGCTGGTCTCAGCATCTTCGGTGATGCACCATTCATCCCAGCCGCCAATCTCCTGCAGCGCCTTTTTTCTCAGTAAGCCCATCGTTCCGCAAAAAATAATGGCGTTATATTCATTACGACATGGCATGGATAAGGCAAAGAAATATTTGTACCCATCATACGCTGCCTTGAAGAAGGTATTCTGCTCATACTCGCGATAGTCTTGCGGGGTTTGGACGAATGCCAGACTTGGATCTTCAAAGTATGGCACAATTCGTCGCAGGTATTCTGGCTCAACCATGTAATCCGCATCAATGACTGCGATCATCTCCGCGCGCGGATCGGTCATGGCCAGCGCAAAATTTAATGCGCCTGATTTATAGCCGGGCCAGTGTTCAAGGTGCAGACATTTAAATCCCAATTCCCGGCATATGCTTGCCAGGGGTTGCCATGTGGCCTCATCAGGGGTGTTGTTGTCAATCAGGATGACTTCATAGGACGGGTAGTCCAGTTTTGCCAATGCCCGCAGCGTCTTTTCGACCAGCTCAGGGGGCTCATTATAGGCCGGGACATGCAAGGACACCATAGGGGCATATGTGCCAAGCGGTTTTACTGCAACTGTATGGTGCCATTTTAATGCGGCAAAGCACATCCAGCACTTCGAAGGCGTAACTTAATGACAGGCACAGCGCCGATGTTTCAAGCAGGAACAACAGAAATGAAAAAATGAAGGCCAGCGAAGAACTGGGGCTGAAAGCAGTCACCGTGAATGCGTACAAAAGATAGATGCTGGTCGTTGTTACTGAAAAGAGAAAAAACAACTGACCGACTGCGTTCCAATCTTTTAGCATCAGGAACAGGAGCATTCCTGCCGCCACTATGCAAGTACTTGCGATCAGAACCAATACAGGTTCTTCCCCAAGCCAGGCAATGGCAATCAAGTCCCCTATCGCAATCAGAGGGATAAGAAACAAAAGTGAAAGCAGAAAGTTTCCGTGGCGCAAACGTGTGCCGAGCGCCAGCAACAATATAAAGCCAAGCATCAGCCAGATGGCGGAGAGATAGAAAAGGTCAGCTAACATGGCGATTATCCAATCAGGTGAAGGACGAACAGAAGTGTGAAGAACATCCCCAGAATGCCAAACATTCCTGCTAGAAAAATGCTAACCCACGCCAGACGCTTCTCGCGTGGGGCGTTGCTGGCATCTTTTCGTAATAAGATATCGATGGCATGTCCCAGCGTAAGCGAACTCAGGATTAACGCACCAATGCCCACCGGGAGCAGCCCCAGCAGCAGCCACCACAGCATCCCTTGTGCACGTTCTCCATCGGTGCGTTTTTGTGTCGGGAATATCTCAGGTTGCATGCGCGCTTTTGGAATCATGATCGGTCGTGGATTACGAAATGTGATCATGTAATGTTTTTCGGTCTCGGTCAGGAAGGCGACAAAGGCATCCTGTTTTAGTGTTGCAAATACGCTGCGCTGAACACTTTCCTGCACCTGAGGGTCATCAGGCAGCGCATCTGCGGCACGCTGAGCATATTCCAACCTGGTGTGGTGGTCTTCTGCTTCGAGACTTGTTTTGATGAGGGTATCGATCTCATTACGCATTTCTTCCGTCATCAAGTTTTCCGATTCTTTCGTAGCGTCATCAGGATAAACCGATTCCTTTGCAGTGTTCATCTTTTATCTCCGGAATAAGAATGATGCGAATATATGATTTGTATTTCCCTATATAGTCCTGAACGAAATAATTTGGAGAATGTTACGGTAAAAAATTGTTTTGGTTTGAGGTTTGCCGTGCTCTTCAAGGCCGAGAACAGGCAAAACAAAAGAGATTTTGGAAGAATATCCTCCAAAATCTCCTTATTCACTTACCCATTTGCATGGGTTTTAAAGTCTTAGCGAGACACGCAATGCACTTACCAGAACAGATAATGATCCAAGCCATCGGGCAGATCAAGGCGTTCTGGTAGTTTGACGAACGCCTCGATAATCTTCACAGACTTTTGCTGCCTGCCGTGGACGAGCTTCATCCTTATCAGGTTAATTTCCACCCGGGTATATGGCTCCAACTTGATAGCGTTGGGGAAAATTATTGTTGCATCGTCGTGGATTGCTTCAATATTATTTGCCATGGAAACCTCCTAACTGAAATATTTTTGTTTTGATCGGAACCTTTCCGATTTGTAATTAAAAGTATAGCACGACAAATCGTCAACCGTTTCCATGAGTTTTAAAATTGACCCCATTGATTCTGCTAATTGCGCGTATCCACTACTCGTAATGGATTGCCAAAAAACGGGTTTTATTTTCCCCTTTATCCGTTCAGCACATGCCAAAAATTTTTGCTTTATTCAACGATAGGAGCTAATTTACATGACAACCAATGATTTAAATGAAGAAACCCGTGCCGCCTGGGATGCCAATGCCGCTATCTGGGACGCCAGAATGGGGGACGAAGGCAATGACTTTGTCAATATCCTGCAATGGCCGGTCATTCAGCCTTTGCTGAAGATTGTGACAGGTCAGCGCATCCTCGATATTGCCTGTGGCAATGGACTTTATTCGCGTCGCCTGGCGGCACTTGGCACGCAGGTGACGGCCTTCGATTTTTCGGCAGAACTGATCAAACTGGCGCGGGAACGCGGTGGGGCGGCGATCAACTATCGGGTGCTCGATGCCACCGATGAAACGGCACTGCTCACCCTGGGCGAAGCCGACTACAATTCAGCGTTGTGCAACATGGGGCTTTTTGACATCGCTGACATCGCCCCGCTTTTCCGCATTTTGCCGAGACTGCTCAAGCCCGGTGGCTGTTTTGTCTTCTCGCTCATGCATCCTTCTTTTAATAATTCGTCGGTGGTTCGCACAGCTGAATCATTTGAGGATGAAGGAATTATGAAAATGATTTACTCGGTGAAGGTTTCGCGCTATATCACCCCATATCATATGCATGGACGGGCGCTTTTGGCCCAGCCCAAACCGCAAATCTATTTTGAGCGCCCGCTGGAATATTATCTCAAACTGGGTTTTCAAAATGGTTTTGTGCTCGATGGCTTTGAAGAACGCGCCTTCCCGCCTGATCGCCCATCCAAGACGCTGCTTTCATGGGGTGGCGGAGAGTTCAGCGAAATTCCGCTGGTGCTTGTGGCGCGAATGCGCTTGCTATGATGCGTTTACTTCAAGAATGGCTTTGATGACGATTGGCAAGCCGCTACGAAGTGAGCTGACTCCCTGTACAGAGCGCGCATGCACGCCACGCGCTTCAAAGACGGCTGCGAACAAATCTGAGCAGCCATCCAGCACTTTGGCGTGCTCTTCGAACTCAGGGATGGCGTTAACAAATCCCTGTACTTCGACGATCTGCGCTACACGATCCAGTGAACCCAGTTCGGCGCGGATGACTGCCATCAGGTTGATCCCTGCGGAACGCGCAAACTGATAGCCTTCTTCCACGGTGAAGCTTTCGCCTAGTTTCCCCTTTGGCAGATTTCCGTTTTCTGGTAGCGGACCTTTCCCGGCCAGAAACATCAAATTCCCGCTGCGGACAGCGTTGGCGTAATTTGCGGCGGGTAGGCTGACAGGGGGCAGGATATGCCCAGTTTTTTAATTTTCTTTTCCGGATTCATTCTTTTCTTTTTCTTCCCGCTTGAACCTGTGATAGCTTTTTTCTTCCATCGACCAGGCAATCAGGCTGTTGCCGATGCCAACCGCAAAGCAAATCAGCGCAATAATGATTAGTTCTGGCAGCAAGTTGGCAGCTTTGGCTTTTTGCCAGATGAACAAGCCCACCGTTCCGCCTGTGAAGATGATCAAAATGGCAGCCAGAAGCATCATTCCGTTGCGCAGGGTGTAATGCATTCGGCCTTTGTTACGGATTTTTTCCCACTCGGCAAGTTCCTGATGTGTCCAAAAGTGACGTTTTCTCCGCATGGGTTCCTCGCTTATTTGAGCAGGTCGTCTTTTATTTTTGCGCTGGTTATCACGGGTGGATAGGCCTGCATAAAATCTTCTTTTTCAGGTAGGATGCGTCGGATGATACCCATCAGGCCGCCGCCCATCTGCTTGCCGCCCTGGCTGGCGTGGCAGGCGCTGGCTGCGGCTTTGATCTTTGCCACGCTGCTGATGGCGATGCGGGCGTGGACGGGGAAATCTACTTCGGCCAGTGATTTCATGTCAATATCGCCATTGCGGCCAAATTTGCGTGGATTTTTGCCAATCAGCGGCATTACTGCCACCATTATTTTCAACATCATGCGCGGGAAGGTGTGAAAGTAAAGTTTCCCTGGCTGAAACGGCGACCGAGTCTCCGGGTGGAAGGTTGCGTCGTTGGCTTTCTCAAAGGCCAGCACCGTCGCCTGATGGATGTGGATATGATCCGGGTGGCGATATCCACCGATGGGGTCAAAGGTCAATACCACATCCGGTTTGAGTTCGCGGATGTATTTGAGCACCTTGACAGCCACTTCCTCCACCGGGTGTGCCACCTGGGCATCGGGATGCTGGTTTTCGGGCGAGCCGGGCATACCTAAATCGCGGTAATCGAGAAAGAAGACGCCTTTCAGACCAAGATGTTCGGCGGCGCAGCGCAACTCGCCTTCGCGCATCTCGGCAGTGGATGAAAAGCCCTTCATATGTTCCGGGTCTACCGTGCCAACTTCGCCGCGCGTTGCGCAGAGCAAATAAACGTCTGCGCCGCGCTGTGAATACAGGGCCAGTGTGCCACCCATGCCAAAGGACTCATCATCAGGGTGGGCGAGGGCTGTTAAAATCACTGGTTTTTCTTTTGACATAATCATTCTCCTGTTCGGATTATACCCTTTCACGGATGTATAATCTCTGAAATGGCATATTTGAATAAGGACATTCGATGAAAAAACTGATTGTTTTGGAAGAGTTGTTTTTGGTGCTGCTGGCGATCTTTCTATTTCGCAATCTTGGCTACGACTGGTGGTGGTTTGCCATCTTTTTCCTGGCACCCGATCTCAGTATGGTTGGTTACCTGGCAGGTTCGCGCGTGGGCGCAATTACCTATAATTTTGTCCATCATAAAGCGCTGGCGATCAGCCTGTATGTTGCCGGGCTTTTGCTGGCAAATCCGCTTTTGCAGTTTGTCGGCTTAATTTTGCTGGCACACTCCAGCTTTGACCGGGTTTTTGGGTACGGGTTGAAATACCCAGACGGTTTTCAGCATACGCACCTGGGCATGATTGGCCGCGCAGCCGAAAAGGCAGAATAACGGAAAATCGAATATAATCATTTTAGACTTTTTATCTCTACTTTGGTCACGCCAAATATGATACTCACCGCCCAACTCGAAAAAATTAGATCTTCTGGTCTTATCCGTGTTGCCCAGGATGACCCGGAACTGGAATACATCTTCCGCCATGCGCTGGTGCAGGATGCCACCTACAAATCGCTCTTAAAGGCAGATCGGCGTACTTTGCATCAGGCTGTCGGGCGTACGCTGGAAAATTTGTATTTGGGGCGGCTGGATGAAATTGCGGCGACCCTGGGCTTTCATTTCGAAAAAGCTGAAGAGTTCGACAAAGCGGTTGACTACTATATCCGCGCCGGTGAAGCTGCTGCACGCATTTATGCCTTGAACAAGTCGATGGATTTATTCCGCCGCGCGCTGGAATTGGTTCCGCCAACATTTCCGCGTGAAAAACTAACCCATCTCTATAGTCAGTATGGACGTGTTCTCGAACTGGCTGGTCGCTTTGACCGTGTCATCGATCTCTACGAACAGATGCGGGTGGAGGAGATCCGGCGCAACGATTTGCAAATGGAACTGGATGCGCTCATGTCGCGGGCCATTCTGCATGCTACCCCATCTCCACACCATAGCTTTGCCATTTCCACAGATCTTTGTGAACGCGCGCTGGCAATTGCAACCACGCTTAATGAACTTGAAGCGCAAAGCCGCATTTACTGGATTTTGATGCTCGCCATGACCTTTGAAGGCAATAGGGAAGAAGCTGTCTCTTATGGGGAGCAGGCGCTCGAAATTGCGCGAAAAGTAGGCAAGCCTGAACAGCTTGCCTTTATTTTGAATGATATTACACGTTGTTACAATGCCACTGGTTTGAGAGAAAAGGGACGTGCTGCCAATCTTGAAGCGCGTGCATTGTGGAAAAAAATGGATAATCTGCCAATGCTGGCAGACAACCTCGTCACATCTGCACAATATTTTTTCTTTGCCGGGGAATACCGTCAGGCTATTGTCAGTGCGCATGAAGCCTATGAAATTGCGAAATCCATTCATAATATTTGGGCGCAGACTTATTGTTTGATGGTTTTAGGGTTTTGTTATGCAGAGCTTGGCGAAATTGAGCAGGTTCTTCAAACCAGCCAGGAATTACTTACATTTGACCCGACGCAGACTTTTGCAATTGCACAGGTTGCAAGTCGCGGGCATCTTGCCAGCATTTATGCTGCGTTTGGCAATCTTAAAACAGGTTATCGATATGCTCAGCTAGCTGTTGAACAGGCCATGGGGATTGATTTCAATGTTGCGCCTGCGGCGTTGTCTGGTCTTGTCCATTTTAAACTATGGGAGGGAGACCTCACAGAAGCTGAAGCATTGTTTGCAAAAGCAACCGAGAACTATAACCCTGAAAACTTTACAACGTTTATCCCACAATACGTTGAGGGTGCGCGCAATGCGCTTTTGATGTATCGAGGTGAGTTTTCTGCAGCGTTGGAAGCTGTGGATAAAATCATTGGGATTCTCAATCGTTTGGAAATTGTCTTCTGTCGGCCCGAGTTTATGTTTCGCAAGGCCAATACATTGGTGGCGCTAGGGCGGTATGACGATGCGCTGAGGACATTACAAAAGACCGCGTCTTTATGCGAGCGCATTGAGAATGGTAGTATTCGATGGAAAGTTTATGCCCTGATGGGTGATTTGCACAACCAGCTTGGTCATTCGTCCGAAGCGCAGCAGGCTCAACAAAAAGCCCTTGAAGCCATCTACTTTCTTCTGGATCATCTTCCTGTTGATTTGCGCCAGTCGTTTTTACAGTTGCCAGGGGTGGTGAAGTTATTCGAAAAAAGATAAAATGAGTACCCCTTGATGTCAGATAACATGGTTACGATCAATTTGACTCAGCTTGAATCCAGTGGACTGATTCGTCTTGCACAGCGTGAACCGTACCTGGAGTATTTATTCAGGCACGCCCTGGTGCAGGAAGCTGCTTACGATTCCATCTTAAAATCTGACCGAAAGCGGCTGCATCTGGCAGTTGCACAAGAAATTGAACGTTTCTATGTTAACCATCTTGATGAATATTCTTCCTTGTTAGGCTATCATTTCCGCGAGGCCGGGGAGAAAGACAAAGCCGGGGAATATTTCAGCCGCGCAGCCGATTATGCATCTGCCAAATTTGCCAACGATGAGGCGGAATTCAGTTTGCGCGCTGCGCTTGAGCTTTCGTCCAACGAAGACATGCAGGCCAATTTGGCCTTCAAACTGGCCACTACCCTGACTGTCTTGGGAAGACTGGAAGAAGCACGCGCATTTTTTGATCAGGCACTCCCGTTTTATGTCAAGAACAAGGCGTTTGATAACGTTGCTGCGATATACGCCATGTTTGCCCAAATCATGTGGGGCTTGAACGATATGGCTGGTCTGCTTGCGGCCACCCAGGAAGGACTGCGTGCTGTTGGTGATCAACCCGCAGGAAAAGGATTGGCTGATCTACTTCGTTGGGCTGCCGCTGCCTGTGTTTTCAATGACATGCTCGACGAAGCAACAGTTTTGGTCCATAAGGCGTTAGATGTATCCAGAAAAGCGAATGTGTATCCCGCACTGGCGCACTCCCTCACAACGCTTGGCCTCATTCAAGATCGGCTTGGACAGCCAGCCTTGGCGATTGCATCTTATCAGCAAGCCATTGCGCTGGCTGAACAATATAATTTGAGCAATCCGAATGCGCGTGCGCGCAACAACCTGGCCAATATTCTGCTGACGATGGGCCAGATTGCTGAAGCCGCCGCCCAGTATGAATATATGGTAGCGCTCTGTCAAAAAGAAAATACGATTTTTGTCAAAATCTGGTTCCTTGCACAATTGGGTCTCTTGTATATTCAAATGGGCAAAACCCGTCAGGCAGTTGACTTGCTGCTTCAGCTTGAATCGGATCTGCACGCCATAGGTGGTCATACCTATCGTGAACAATATGAAGAATTCCTGGGGACATTGCGTTACTACACAAGTGATTTAGCCCAGGCGCAAGCGGTATTAACAACTCTGATCAAGACGACAACCAATCGCCAGACCATATTGAGTGCCTCTTTTGAAAAAGCAGCCATTTTGCAATTGCAAGGGATCTATCCCGAAGCTGTTGCGTTGATGGAAAAGGGCGTCAACGAAAGTGGGATTTGGGGGGTCACTACTGAACACTGGTATCTATTTGCAGGTGGGCTTGCCCTGGCTGGGGATGGGCCGGGCGCGCGTGAAGCGCTGCTGCATGCTGATGACATGATTGATGCACAGCAGCCAAATTTTGCCGAATCAATCGAACGTCTTCGCGCTGAAATCAACCTGGATTTGCTTGAGACAAATTACACTGTCGCCATCGAAAAATATCAGAAGCTAGCCGAGCGTTACAAGGCCGCCGAATACCGCTGGCGTTATGCGCAAACCTTGCAAGACTGGGCCAATGCCTGTTTGAAGGCCAATCAGCGTGACACTGCCAAAGAGTTGCTCAGGCAGGCAGCCATTGAATTTGAAGTAATGGAAATTCAGGCCACTGTTGCTCAAATTCAGCAACAGCTCATTGAAATAGACACATCCAACTAATTCTTCTTCCCGATGATGGTGATCTTATGAATTGTCCCAATTGCTCATCTGCCCTGCCCGAAGCTGCGCGCTTTTGCATGTATTGTGGCCAACCTGTTGCCGCCCCCAGCCAGGCAGATGATGCCCGCCTGAGCCGTGTCACGGCCTCCGTCCCTGCGCCACTGGCCGAAAAAATGTATGCTGCGAAGCTTTCGGGTGAGCGTAAGGTTGTCACAGCCCTCTTTGCGGATGTTGTCGGTTCCACCAGCATGGCTGAGCAAATGGATCCTGAAGACTGGACCGAAATGATGAATGGCGCGTTTGACCGCATTTCCCCAGCCATTTATCATTACGAAGGGACGGTTGCCCGTCTTTTGGGTGACGCCATGCTTGCTTTTTTTGGCGCGCCCGTTGCCCATGAGGATGATCCAGCACGCGCCGTTTATGCCGCCCTTGAAATTCTGGATGCCATCCGTGAGTATGCTATCCATGCCAAACGAAAATATGGCATGAACTTTGCCATTCGCATTGGCATTAATACGGGCTCGGTTGTCGTTGGCGATGTGGGCAGCGAGCTTAAATACGAATACACTGCCATGGGTGATGCCATTAATCTGGCGGCGCGCCTTCAAACCGCGGCAAAACCAATGACCATCCTGATCTCGCAAAATACCCAACGTTCCATCGCGCCAATTTTCGATTTTGCCGATCTGGGGCAGTTGGAAGTGAAAGGTCGCATTGAACCTGTCCAAACTTATGAGGTCATCGGTGTCCAATCTGCCCCAGGCAGGGTACGCGGACTGGCAGGCCTCACCAGCCCAATGGTAGGTCGCGACCAGGAGCTGGAGGCTTTAATCACACAAGGTCAGGGTCTGCGCCACAAACAGGGCGGAATCGCAGTCATCATTGGCGAAGCTGGCCTCGGCAAAAGCCGATTGTTTTCCGAATGGCGAAACGCATCCAACAGCGACCCGGCGATTTGCTGGGCGCACGGGCATTGTCTTTCTTATGGTCAGCGTCTGGCCTACCATCTTGTGATCGACCTGTTGCGCTCTTTGCTCGGCGCGCGCCAGGCTGCAACAGATGCCCAGATTCAGCGAGCGTTAAAGGGGATGGTCAATGACCTTTTCCCTGATTCCGCTGCCGAAGTTTACCCCTACCTTGGGCATCTCCTTTCTCTTGACCTCGATGCCGAAAGTCTGAAGCTGGTACAGTCTCTCGACCCCCAGCTTTTACAGAACCATTACCGCGAAGCGCTCTCCCGCTTGCTTGAAGTCTTATCCACCCGTCAGCCCGTCATTTTGGTGCTCGATGATATTCATTGGGCCGACCCTGCCTCTGTTGAGTTGCTCACTCATCTTTTGCCATTGACCGTTAAATCGGCCATTTTGGTGTGTATGCTCACCCGCCCCGATGAAGAAACCCCCGGTTGGCGGCTGGTAGCCGAAGCTCGAAAATCTTTCAGCGATCATTTAATCGAACTGATGCTTTCCCCGCTTGCTCCGCAGGATAGTCGTCAGCTTGTTTCCAATTTGCTTGAAATCGAAGCGCTGCCAGAGCAGGTGCGTGACAAAATCCTGAGCAAAGCCGATGGAAATCCGTTTTTTGTTGAAGAAGTCATTCGCATGTTGATTGATACGGGTGGCATTATTCCCAAAGACAATCACTGGGAAGCAGGTAAGGCCATTGATTTTGTCGAAATCCCTGATAACCTGCAAAGCTTGCTGCTTGCGCGTATCGACCGTCTCCCCGAAGAATCCAAACGTACATTGCGGGTTGCCGCAGTGATTGGTCGTCAGTTTTCGGTGAATGTGCTCGAACAGGTCATGCGCAGTCTTGATGAATAACAAACACTCACAAGGAAAATATTGATGACAACCCCCACCCCAACACCGCCTGGCCCTAAAGTTTCGTTGCTTAAGGTGCTTTTTCCCGGCTCAAAACAAAACAGGCTGACTGGCATGCTCAAAAGCTGGGAGCAATATGGCGATATTGTTTTTACAAAAATAGGTCCGATCAACAATTACATGCTTTTTAGCCCCGAATATGTCTATCAAGTGCTGGTGACAAACCAGAAAAATTACATCAAAGGGATGGGATACAACAGTCTGCGGCTGATGATTGGAAATGGCATTTTGACCAGCGATGGCGATCTATGGAAGCGTCAACGCCGTTTGATGAGTCCGCATTTTACCCCCGTCGCTGTGCTCGATTTTTCGGGCATGATGGTAAAAACAATTCAGCACATGTTGGCGCAATGGGAAAAAGCAGCAAAAGAAAAAAAGCCTCTGCATATTGACCTGGAAATGATGCGTCTGACCATGAGCATTATTGGCCAGGCACTTTTTAGCTTTGATCTTGGCGAAACCCCTACCGAAATTGGGCTGGCTCTGCAGGAAGCATTTTCATTTGTTCCGACGCGCTCGATGCTTTCACTGCTTCCAATGTGGCTGCCATTGCCTGCACATCGCCGTTTTAAGCACAATCTGAAAGTAATCGATCAATTTATTTATATGCAGATTGCTGATGGACGTCTTCACCCTGAGCGCGAAAACTTTCTTTCCACGATGCTAAAGGTGCGCGACGCCGAGACGGGAGATGGGATGAGCGATCAGCAAATACGTGATGAAGTCATCACCCTGTTTTTTGCTGGTTTTGAAACGACAGCCCGCACCCTTACCTGGGGTTGGTACTTGCTGGGTCAACATCCTGAAATACAATCAAAATTGCACGCTGAAGCGGACAATATCTTAAATGAAACCCACCCGTCCAGTAGCGCCGATCTCGAACGTTTGGTTTATGCTCGCATGGTTGTAGATGAAACATTGCGTCTTTATCCACCTACGGCTATGGTTGCGCGCCAGAATATTGCTGCGGATGACATTGGTGGATACAAAATTCCGGCAATGTCGTTAATTGCACTCTCCCCATATATTGTCCATCGTTATCCCCAATATTGGCCTGACCCTGAGCGCTTTGACCCTGAGCGGTTCACCGCTGAAAACGCGGCTGGTCGTCCCAAATCTGCGTACATCCCCTTTGTTGCTGGGCCACGCATTTGCATTGGCAATAGCTTTGCGCTGATGGAAATGGTCTATACTTTTGCAATGATTGCCCAGCGCTTTGATGTGCAAAGGGTTAACGATGATCCTATCCCTGCCGATTTTAGCGGTACCGTCCAACCGACACAGCCGCTTTATTTGCGGGTTTCGTTACGGTAAGATCTCGCTGTAGGGGGTTGCGGAGCGTTCCACCTTGCGCAGTGTTACTTCCAACGGAATGGTCAACTCAACGATCACCCCCGATCTGTCGGGGCGATTGCGCAGCCCGAGGGTTCCCCCGGCCTTCCAGATTAACGTGGCAACCATCGGGAAGCCCAGCCCGGTACCTGGCATTTCGCCAGTAAAATCTTTCTCACTTTGAAAATAGGGCAGCCAGGCCCAGGCCAATTGCTCAACAGACAGGTTCATGCCATCATCCACAAAGCGCATGTGAATGAAGCCATTCTCCGTTTTTTCGACCGAAATTTCGATTTTGGGTGCTCGCTTCGGGTGGAATTTATGCGAGTTTTCAATCAGTTCATGCAAAATCATTTCCAGCGCATCGGGTGTCAGCCCGATGGGAATATCGTGAAGTTCCGCAGGCAGAGAGAGAATGATATTTTCCACGCGTAGTCGCCCCGCAACCTGTGTGACCATTTCAGGCAGTTCTGCCATGCGGACGGGTTGCCCAAGGTTGAGGGCCAGCGGGGCATCGAGATAGGTGACGATGTTGCGAACTTCTTCGGCCAGCCTTTCGGTGCCGCGAATGGCAGTTCCCATCATCTTTTTGACTTCTTCGGGCGTGAGCGATTCGATTTGGTGTTTGATGATCGAAAGGCTGGTATACAACATGGAAACAGGGGTGCGCAGTTTGTGGTTGATCGCGGTGTGGAATTTGCGCATGTCGTGATAAAGTGACATGCGTTCAGTGACATCCCGTAGGCGGACGATGCGTTGATATTCGGTGCCCATAGGCGTATCCAGCGCTTCGAGTACTACCCAGACGGCGCGAGCAGTAGGCCCTTCGGGTTGGATCAAAAAACAAGGAGCAGGGTCTTCCTGCCAGTTTTCCCACAATTCAATGGGTTCCGGCATATATTGTCTTTCCACCACTCTGGCAAAAGGCAGCCCGACAAAATCTTCGGGTAGGTTGAGTAGATTGATGGCGCGTTCGTTGGCGTAATGGATTGCACCAGATGTATCCACCATTAGGTAACCTTCCTGGGCGTGGTCGACCATCCATGAGAAGCGTGTCAAATCGCTTAACAGACGGCCTGTCAGGCTCAGGCGGGTGAGCATTTTGAGCCGGGCAAGCAATTCGAGGCCATCCAGGGGTTTGTCGAGAAAATCATCAGCCCCGGCGTTCATCCCGGCTGCGCGCAGATCTCGGTCATTGCGGCTGCATATCATCATAATCGGAATGCCTTTTAGCAACCTGTTGGCGCGCAAGTGACGGCAAATGGTGTAAGCATTCAGCGTTTTCTGATCAAGGTCAATGATGATTGCGCTTGGCAGAAGTTCTTCCGCTTTTTGCAGACCGGTCTGGTCGTTTTCGGCAAAATTCAACACAAAATTTGTTCCAACAAGCGTCTCTGTCATCGCCTGACGCATGGATGGGCTGGCCGTGATTACTAAAATAAGGGCGTTTCGTTTATTAAGCATTGTTTTATCATTTTAGGCGATTAAGGGTGGTATCAATATTGCATTTGCATACAAAAATACCCCGGCTGTGGGGTATTCGCTCGATCTTTTTTGCCGTATAATTTGTGTTCCAATTCGGTTTTAAATCAAAATAGATGGAGAATGTCCATGTCTGATATATCTGAAGTTAATATGACAGATGCAGAAAATCGCCTTTGGGGTTGTCTATGCTCATCCAATCTTGGTTCTGATACGTTTCAGCCTCAGTATGTTGTAGGGGGTTATACCGTTGATTTTTGTTCTCCCCAGCATAAATTGATTATTGAAGTCGATGACCCCCAGACCCTTGAGCATGATGAGTTTTATGTCATACGGAATGCCTGGCTGGAAGCGGCGGGTTGGCGGTTGTTGCGTTTTACCAGCCACGACACATTGAAGAATACCAATGGGGTGCTCTCGGTCATTGTGGCTGTCGCGCGAAAGGGTGACCGATCTGTCTCGCGTCTGGCTGGCAAGTCACTGGCAGAGATGATGGATTTTGAAATTTGATTGTTAGTTGTTTTGAGAATCAAAAAAGACCCTGAAATTTTCAGGGTCTTTTTCTTATTTTGTTTATGCGAGTGCTTTTGCGCGTGCTTCTTCTTTTTCAAGCATTTTAGCTGCTTCTTCAGCTTCGTTGACCATTTTGGTCTTCAGCCACTTCAAGCGGAAAGTTTCTTCGCGTTCGCGTTCGTCGAGTGCGGCCTTGATGAAAAGGACAGTCTCTTCGTATTCGGGGATGAAGATATATTGCAAAGCCTTCACCCGGCGTTGTGTCTTGCGTAGTTCTCCGGCCAGACGCCATACCGCTGTTACCAGTTCGGCAAGTTCGGGAATACGCTTTACAACTTCGCGAAAAGCGCCGCTGGCTTCATCGAGTGTCGCAGGGGTATCTCCCAGACCGTAGGTCATTTCAACCATATCGCCGTGCGATGCTACCTGAGGTAATGCAACGCCCATTACACCGCGGAATTTCAGATCAACTTCAACCGTTTTGTTGACAGCCAGTGCTGCCCACTCAACGTTATCGGCGCCCATCGTCAGCCTGGCCTGTTCAACAGAACTATAGGCCTTTGCCAGCAAGGCCCAAACTTCTGTTTGGACGGCTTCTGCGTCGTGGGCAACACGAATTAACTCCGAAGTCAGAACAATGCGCTTGCGATCCAGGATTTCGTATCCTTCTTGCGCAAATTGTAGCTCTTTCTTCATACGCAGCAAATTGCTGCGGGTTGGCGGAACATTAATGTGCGCCATTGCTTATTTCTCTACGTAGTATTGCTCTATTTCTTGTTGGCTGACGCGTGTAAGTTCTTCCTTGGGCAGCATTGAGAGCAACTGCCAGCCTACCGATAAGGTTGTTTCAATGTTACGATTTTCAGCAGTGCCCTGATTGACAAATTTACGCTCAAAGGCCTGACCAAATTTCAAGTAACGTTGATCAATCGGGGTGAGTTCTTCTTCGCCGATAACAGACGCCAAAGCGCGGACATCCTGAACGTGAGCGTAGGCGGCATAGAGCTGTGAGCCCCAACGGCTATGATCTTCACGGGTACGCCCCTTGCCAATTCCATCTTTCATCAAACGAGAAAGGCTCGGCAATACAGTGATAGGGGGGTAGATCCCTTGATGATCCAGGTCACGCCCAAGCACAATCTGGCCTTCAGTAATATAACCGCTCATGTCTGGTACCGGGTGGGTAATATCATCGCTTGGCATGGTCAAGATCGGAATTTGGGTAATTGACCCAGTGCTGTTCTTGATGCGACCGGTTCGTTCATAAAGGGAAGCCAGATCGCTATATAAATAACCTGGGTAACCCTTACGGCTTGGAACTTCACCACGAATATTGGAGATTTGGCGAAGCGCTTCGCAATAGTTGGTCATATCGGTCAAGACAACCAATACATGCATACCGCGTTCAAAGGCCAGATACTCAGCCAGAGTCAGGGCGGCGCGAGGTGTAATGAGACGTTCCATTGGCGGGTCATCTGCCAAGTTGAGGAACATTGCAACGCGAGTCAACGCGCCGCTTTCGGTAAAAGAGTCGCGGAAGTAAGCAGCAACATCATTTTTAACGCCCATTGCAGCAAAGACAATCGCGAATTGATCTGCCTCTTTGGGGGTTTCTCCAGCTGGCACGCCGAGAGTGGCTTGACGCACAATTTGTGCGGCCAATTGGTCGTGCGGCAAACCTGCGCCAGAGAAGATTGGCAGTTTTTGACCACGCAGCAGCGTATTTACACCATCAATGGTGGAAATACCTGTTTGAATATAATCTACTGGATAAACGCGCGCAGTCGGGTTGATTGGTTGACCGTTGATATCCGCGTATTTATCAGCGAGTGGTTGAGGTCCGCCATCAATTGGAGCGCCCAGACCGTTGAAAACGCGTCCGAGCATTTCTTCAGAAACGGGGATTTGGAACGGTTTTCCTTGGAAGTGTACACGCGTTCCGTCAATGGATAAACCTTGCGTACCGGCAAAAACTTCCACAACTGCGGTGCCTTCGCCAACTTCCAATACGCGACCAAGGCGAATTTTTCCGTTTGCGTCAACAATTTCGACTACTTCGTCGAAGCCGATGCTGCCTGTGTTTTCAATGACCAGCAATGGTCCATCGAGGCGGCTCACGCCAACGACTTCATTTACGTTAATATCTGATGATGAGTGGCTCATAGATAATTAGCCTCCAGTTTTTCCATCTGATCTTCCAGATCTTTGCGAATTTCAGCAAATTTTCCCAGATTATCATTTGTAACAAGGGTTTTCATACGGATCAAGGTGTTTACCACTGGCAAGTCGTGGATGACTGAAACGATTGCGCCACGTTTGATAACGCGTTGTGCACGCTGGTGGAAATACAAGATCAGATTTAACATACCAATTTGTTTTTCGACGGTTGAAAAACTGTCAATTGGGTCGAAGGAGCTTTGTTGCAAGAAGCCTTCGCGAAGCAGGCGGGCTGTTTCAAGAATCAAACGTTGTTCGTCAGGCAGGGTATCTGGGCCAACCAGCTTCACAATCTGTGAAAGGCGGTTTTCTTCGCTCAGAATTTCCATGGCATGAATACGCATAGCATACCAATCCTGACCAACTTCATTTTGCCACCAGGCAGCAACTTCGCTAATGTATTCACTGTAGCTATCCAGCCAGTTGATGGATGGGAAGTGGCGCGCATAAGCGAGGGATTTATCGAGCGCCCAGAAACAGCGGATGAAGCGTTTGGTGTGCTGCGTTACCGGTTCTGAAAAGTCACCACCCGGAGGCGATACCGCTCCGATGACGCTGACTGAGCCGATCATGCCGCTCAAAGATTCAACAGAACCAGCGCGTTCGTAAAATTCTGCCAAACGGTTTGCCAGATAAGCTGGGTAACCTTCTTCAGCAGGTAGTTCTTCGAGACGGCCAGAGATTTCGCGCAAAGCCTCAGCCCAACGGGATGTTAAGTCAGCCATCAGCGCAACGTGGTAACCCATATCGCGATAGAACTCAGCGATAGTAATACCCGTGTAGATGCTGGCTTCGCGGGCCGCCACCGGCATGTTGGATGTGTTTGCGATCAAAACAGTACGTTCCATCAACGGACGACCACTACGTGGGTCAATCAAGTGTGGAAATTCCTGCAGAACTTCGGTCATTTCATTGCCGCGTTCACCGCAGCCGATGTAGACAATGACCTGTGCATCCGCCCATTTAGCGATGCTGTGTTGTGTAACGGTTTTCCCGGAACCAAAGGCACCAGGGATGGCAGCAGTGCCACCCTTTGAAAGCGGGAAGAAGGTATCCAGCACGCGCTGGCCTGTAACCAATGGAATACCCTTGCCCTTGCGGGATTTGAAGGGGCGTGCTTTGCGGACAGGCCAATGCTGTAACATGCTTACCGTTTGTTCGCCGGTCGCAGTTTGAATTTTCGCGATTGTTTCTTCAATCGTATATTCTCCAGCAGAGGCAATCCAGGTAAGTGTGCCTTCAATGCCAGGCGGAACCATAACACGATGTTCGAGCGCCTGGGTTTCCTGCACCGTACCGAGAATGGATCCACCCTGTACCGCGTCGCCCGCTTTGAGCTTCGGTGTGAGATCCCATTTTTTTGTGTGCGAAATAGGGGCGATGCGCGTACCGCGATTGATAAAGGTTCCGCTTTGCGCTTCGATTAATGGCAACGGGCGTTGCACACCATCGAAAATACTTGTCAACAAACCAGGACCAAGTTCAAGAGAAAGCGGCAGACCAGTTGTAAAGACAGGTTCGCCTGGGCGCATGCCCGATGTTTCCTCATAAACTTGAATGGTCATGGTGTCGCCGGAAAGACCGATGATTTCGCCCACCAGATGTTCTTCACCAACTTCAACTAAATCAAGCATGTTGACGCGGCGGGAACCACTGGCACGAATGACCGGTCCGTTAATCCATGTGATTGTACCGACCTGTTCACTCATTTGGTCTCTCCCATTAAGATGTGGTAGACCGGAGCGCGAAGCGTATCCCGCATTCGCTTGAGCCGGGTCTCCAACGTATTATCATATTGCCGATGACCGTCTTCTGTCTCTACGACAACGCCAGTACCTTTGGCAAGCGGTTCATCGATTTGTATTTTGATGTTCAGTTCTTTTGACAAATTTTCGATCACGCTGGTGGTAATAAATTTACCCGTTGCTTGATCAGCATGCACTTTGATAACATTCGCGCCGAGTTGAACAACTGCCTCGCGCAAAAGTAGCTGAGCGGTCTTTTCATAGTCGCTGCTCTTCTGTACAGATGCAAGTTTTTCTGCAGCGGCTTCAAATACACTATTCAACAGTGCTTCGCGATGTTCAAGTTCCTGCGTGCGTGCTTTGAGCTGGGTTGTCGCAATTGCCTGACTGCGGATACGCTCAGCCTCAACAGATGCTTTTGCCATGATTTGAGCACGCTCTGCGGCAGCTTGATCAGCAGCTTGTTTGCGGATGAATTCAGCCTTTGCTTTCCCATCAGCCAGTGTTTGTTCTGCATTTCCACGCACATCACTTAAGACAGCGTTGGAAAGTCCTTTAATGTTCTCGTCTGTCAGTTTCATAAATAAGATACTCCCGGTCCGGTTCTCCTCAGCGCAATGGGCTGGTTGGAGCACAATTTACAACTTGATACCAATGGCTCGCAGCACAATCTCATTCAGTGTCGGTTGATCTGGTCCAACACCCATTGGTCCTGGAATCTCGACAACAAGTGGTACGGTGCTGCGCAGCTTAAGTTGATCCATTCTTGTCTGGATCAATGTTGCCGTGTCGGCAGTTACCAGGACAATGCCAGCGTCAGGAGTGGAAAGAGCCTCGTCTAACGCCTGGTTTGCCTCAGCGGCAGACGTCACTGCCTTTCCACGCACACCAACCAGCGAGAACCCTACTACAGCTTCCTGATTGCCAATGACTAGGACTTTCATTGCGTTCCTTTACTTAGGTAGAACCAGGAAGGCGATTAGCAAGCCGTAGATGGCGATACCTTCGGCCAGACCAACGAAGATCAGCGAACGACCAAGGAAATCGGGCTTTTCTGCAACTGCGCCAATGGCCGCTGCGCCGGTGCCGCTTACGGCGATACCAGCACCAACGGAACCAAGGCCGGCCGAGATACCAGCTGCCAGAGATGCATAAGCATCAGCAGTTTTGGTAGCTTGAGTCAATCCGGCAGCGAATGCAACGTCTGTTCCGCCGAAGAAGACAACCATTACAAAGCCGACAACCATGAGAGCTATCAACACGTTGAAAGCTTTGAAGGCCGCCACCAAATTTTTCGTACTCTTTAACGGGTTATTGGTCCGTTGGTTCATGAAGTAGGCAACAACTGGAAGTACAACAATGAGGGTTGCCATCACTACAATAACGATTTTAATCATCTTTCTGCTCCTTATATTTCCGAATGTGTGGGTTAGTTTTTTTTACTTTTCTTGCGTATGCACAGGAACCAACGGCTCGTAAGACGCTCCGCCACCCGTGAAAAACTTACTGAAAAATTCGTAGTAATGCAAACGCATGGTTTGGATGCCGACAATCATCCCTTCGAAGCCAACGATAAAGATGTTGCCGATGACGACCACAACCCAATACCCGATGCCTTGATTCGTGCCTCCGCTTGCCATGTTGGCAAAGACAAAGACCGCCGAGCTCAAACCAGCATGCGCCACTGCAAATGCGCCAACGCGGACATAGGACATGCTGTTACTGAATAAACTGATGAACTTCTCAAGCAGCTCGAAGAAAGACTGGAGGGCAAACATACCGATACCGCCATGGATCAACGGACGATGCCCATTCACCAGGTGTTTCAGCGGTTCGGAGAGTACCACTCCCGTCAGAGCTCCGATGACCACCAGGATGATGAAGACTGGTGTAAGCCCAGACCAGCCCGGGACGAAAAAGCTTGCGACTAGTCCGAGCATGGACCAGAACAACACCAACCCGGCCAAGCCGTTGGGGTCAAATAGGAACCGGCCCCAATCACCTGCCCTGAAGGCATTATAGAGGTTAAGCAGGTAACCGACGCTCAGAATTACAAGCCCTAACCCGATAGCAACACCCAGGGTGAGAAGGATATTCTCAATGGGGTGCATCCACAAGGCTTGGATTTTGTCTTCGAACGAGAAAATGCTTCCGTATAGGAAACCGAACACCGCAGCCGAGAGGCCGCAGATGATGACAATTGTGCCCATATCTTTCATGCCGCGCGAAGATGACCTATTGCCAAGCACAATCAGCAGCACGCCAAGCAGGGACAGTGTAAGCCCATGGCCTACGTCACCGAACATAGCGCCGAAGAGCAAGGGGAAGGTGATCGCAATCAGGATCGTAGGATCAATTTCCTCGTAACGGGGGCGCGCAAATGTGTTAACCAGTAGCTCGAACGCGCTCAAAACCGGAGGATTGTGAAGGGATACCGGGGTGCCTTGGCTAGATCCGGCCGGTTTGGCAGTGGTTGTATCGATAATGATATTTGCGGAGATTTGTTTCAGCTTGTCTGTCAGGCCCGATACATCCGCAGAAGGCACCCATCCAACAATCAGATAGGTGAATTTAAGCTTTCCAAAGCGTGCCATTGTATCTGCCAGCATACGGCTGGTGCGTACGCTCCACAACGATTCTTGAAGCTGTTTTTCGTACTTTTTGCGCAGGTCAGCGGTGACAATTTTTTGTTTTTCGATCTGCTCTTTGGCGCTCTGGATGTCGCTATTGAGCGCTTTGATAATTTCGGCAGGGGTGCCATCGTATGTATGCGTAAAATCAAATGGATTAAGGTATGCACTGCGAGCCGCTCGATCAAGAATATCGGCATTGGCTTTTGCGCCGGTAAGCCATACCACTGCATCCTTTCGGTCTTCGCGCAATGGCATCAAGACAAATGGTGTGCGCGCCAGGCTGGTTTCAAGTCGCTCGATATTGGCAACTGGCATCGTACCCAAAATGGAATGGACATAGCGTGGGTTGCGCAGCAAGCTAATATTCAGGTCAATATCAGCAAGAGGCTCCATTTCATGAATATAAGTTGGAAGTTGTGAGAGCGTCTTCTCGTTGGCAGCCAATTGATTGGTGACATCTTTGGTTGCCAACTCTATTTCGCCTACCACCGGTTGGACTTTCTTGATATCGATCATCTGGGTTTGATTGGTGGCCGGAGGAGCGCCTTCATCCACGCTTAAAGTCTGCATGATTGACAGAATTTGGCGTTCCACTGCTGCATATTCAGCGGCGTGCTCTTTCCAGGAATCAGTCGAGCTTTGACTGGTGCGTGTACTCAAGTTGCTGGCATCTACCTGTTGGAATATTCCACGTCCCGTCAGGAGATCTGTAACTGCCAACAAATCTTTTTCCGGAACGATTAGTTCAATTTCACTCATTTCTTGCGGAAAGAACATACTACCTCCAAAAAAAATTGGCAAAGCGAGAGAATAATGTTGCCTCAGCACGAGTGCTGGGCAACCTGTAAATTGATCTGGCGAAATATTGAGATTTTCCCGGTATTATGACGAAATACTGTCTTCAGAACCTGTACCCATCAGCAAATAAGGTGCAAACTTTTCAACAGGCATATGAGCTGATTTGGCCTCGATCAAGACGGTCAAATCTTGAAGTTCCAACTCATTGAGTGCAGCCAAAGCAAGCGCTACGCCAATATTAAACGGATTGCCAACAAAGACTGATTTGAGTTGTTCTCTTATACGTTGTTGGATTTTTAGTTCCAGTTTTGGCAAGCCATGGGCAGGGTCTTGAAGCAGTTCTTCGACATTGCCCAAACCAGGGTAAATGCGATCCACAATCCGGGCAATATCTCCCCCCGCAGCAATGCCACGGATATCCTCATCATGGACATGATAGCCCATCGGCAACGTATAATTGATGATTTCTTCTTCTGAAAGATGGTAATAGACTCGATAACGAATTGCCCACATCAGGTTGGTCATATCAATTAATGGGCCGATAACCCGCATTGCCTGCATACGATCCACACCTGAAATTTGGCTTGCGCTGCTCCATAATTTGTGCCAATATGCCAGGTCCAGTGCTACTTCAAGCGGAAAGAGACTTTGCTCACTGGAGTAACGCTTCAGTGCGTGAGTCAGTGTTTCGTAATATGGCGTTCCGGCCAACAGAGCGATTGCGGCTTCTATGCTTCCGGACTCCAACATCTGCTGTGCTGGAAGAACACCCAATGAACCAAGCGGAAAAAGTATCCCCTGGATTTCTTCCCAAGTTGAATTGGTTGTGATGCCTCGCAAGACAGCTTTCAGGTTGTTGATCTCAAAGTGGCGGTAAAGTTGAAGAACCACCGGGCGCGCATTCACAGGAGCCGAATGGATGATTGTCATATAGACTTCAACAATCCGGTTCTTGATCTTATGCAGGACTTGCTTCGGAGTCAATTCTTTGTCTTCCACATCCTTCAAGGATGGGCCGTAAACTGTATTTTTGAGGATGGCGATCAGCGCTGGTAAGTCATCTGTATCACGCAAACTGCTCGCTACTTGTGGCGTAAGCAAGCCTGAATACATAATTCGAACCCGCGAATTAATCGCTGCGTAATCTGAAACTCCGCCCATTTAATATCCTACTCTTTGCCGATCACGTGGTTAACTACGTGGGCAACTGCGCTCTCGAAGTGACCTGCAGACAGGCTTTTGGCGCGACTGACTTTTTCTTCGGCTTCCGCCTCGATTTTTGCGCATTCATCTTTTGCTTCTGCTTTTGATACCAATTGACGTGCTTCTTCCACTGCATCAGCTTTCGCCTTCTCTATCATTGCCTGTGCTTCCTGTTCGGCCAGAACTGGAAATTGCTCGGCTTCGCGAATCGCTGCATCAGAAACTTCTTGTGCTTCTTTCTCAATCATCAATACTTGTTGGATTCGATTCTCGTTCATATAATTTATTTTATCCTCATCAAGTGTTTGTTTTCACTAACGATCATTATAATTGAATAATCCTTCACAATCAAGGCTTAAAAAGAAATTGCCCTAAATATGGTGGTAATCGTCTTTTTTTTGTGGTTATATAGGCACAAAAAAAGCTCCCAGTTCACAATGAACTGGGAGCTTTTTTTGTTATTTTCAGGGTAGGTCTGTATTGCCCATCAGGTAACGGTCGCACTCACGGGCGGCGCCGCGACCCTCGTTAATGGCCCAAACGACCAGACTTTGCCCTCGTCGCATATCGCCCGCTGAGAAAACGCCGGGGATGCTGGTGGCGAACTTGCCGTATTCGGCTTTGGCGTTGCTGCGTTCGTCGCGTTCGATGTTCAGGCCAGCCAGGACGGTTTCTTCGGGGCCGAGAAAGCCCATTGCAAGCAGGACAAGGTCAGCTGGGTGGACTTGTTCGCTGCCGGGAATTTCACGGGGCATGAAGCGTCCTTTGTCGTCCTTGACCCATTCAACGCTGACAAGGTGGATTTCTTTGACATTGCCATTTTCGTCGCCGACGAAGCGTTTGGCGGTGACGAGATAGCTGCGCGGATCGTGACCGTGCAGGGCCTTGTATTCTTCCTGGCCGTAGTCAAGCTTGTAGACTTTGGGCCATTCAGGCCAGGGATTATCGGCCTGACGGGTATCGGGTGGACGATCCAGGATTTCGAGCTGGATCAGGTTGTTGCAGCCGTGGCGCATGGAGGTGCCAACACAGTCGGTACCCGTATCGCCACCGCCGATGACGATGACGTTCTTCCCCTGAGCGGAGATGAACTTGCCGGTGCCTTCGCGCTGCTCCCAGGGGACGGGCGCGGCGTTTTCGCCGTCAAGCAGGTGGCGAGTGTTGGCGTGCAGGAATTCCATTGCAAAATGGATGCCCTTGAGTTCGCGGCCTTCAATTTGCAGGTTGCGCGGCTTGGTGGCTCCGCCGCACAAGATAACGGCATCAAAATCTTTTTGCAGTTGCTCGGCGGGATAATCTTTGCCAACTTCAGTGTCCGTAACAAACGTCACACCCTCAGCGGCCATCAAATCGACACGGCGCTGGACGGTGGCTTTGTCCAGTTTCATGTTGGGGATGCCGTAGGCCAGCAACCCGCCGATGCGGTTGGCGCGCTCAAAGACAGTGACGGAATGTCCAGCCTGGTTCAACTGGGCGGCACAGGCCATGCCTGCCGGGCCAGAACCAACAACGGCCACTTTTTTGCCGGTGCGCTTTTCGGGTGGGGTGGGGACGATCCAACCTTCTTCGAAGCCTTTGTCGATGATGGCACATTCAATCGTCTTAATCGCGACTGCCGGGTCTTTCATGCCCAAAGTGCAGGACCCTTCGCAGGGTGCAGGGCAGACACGCCCGGTGAATTCGGGAAAGTTGTTCGTTTTTAGCAGACGCTCAAGGGCCTGTTTCCACATGCCGCGATAGACCAGATCGTTCCATTCAGGGATCAGGTTGTTGACGGGGCATCCGCTGGCCATGCCGCTGATGAGCGTGCCAGTGTGGCAGAACGGGATGCCACAGTCCATGCAGCGGGCGGCCTGTACCTGAAGTTTGTTCTCAGGGTAATGCAGGTGAAATTCTTTCCAGTCTTTGATGCGTTCTTGCGGGGCGCGATCGGGGGGGAGTTCGCGGTCATACTCCATAAATCCGGTGGGCTTTGCCATGCTGTTTCTCCGTTAGTTGCCGCTGACGCGCGCTACACTATTTTTGTTGAGTTCAAAAGCCGCCATGATGGCCTGCTCGCCGGTCAATCCTGTACTCTGGACGTGGTCAAGCGCTTCGAGTACGCGTTTGTAATCGGTTGGCATCACTTTGACGAATTTCGTCACGGATGTCTTCCATTCTGCCAGTAGTCGTTGCGCCACCGTGCTCTGTGTGTAATTGAGATGGCGTCGAAGCATGGTTTCAAGTTCTTCGGCGTCCGCAGGGTTGAGGGCTTCGAGGTCAACCATTTCTTTGTTGCATTTGCTCTTGAAGGTGTTGTTTTCATCAAGGACATAAGCAACGCCGCCAGACATGCCTGCCGCAAAGTTGCGGCCCGTTTCGCCGAGCACGACTACACATCCGCCGGTCATGTATTCACAGCCGTGATCGCCAACGCCTTCCACGACTGTGCGGACGCCGCTGTTTCGGACGCAGAAGCGCTCGCCAGCCTTGCCACGAATATAGGATTCGCCGTCCGTTGCGCCGTAAAAGGCGACGTTACCAATAATGATATTGTCTTCGGCGACGAAAGTTGCTTTTTCGGATGGGTAAACGATAATCTTGCCACCCGAAAGGCCTTTGCCGACATAGTCATTGGATTCACCCTCGAGTTCAAGCGTGAGCCCTTTGGGGATGAAGGCACCGAAGCTTTGGCCTGCTGACCCTTGGAAGTGAAGCTGGATCGTGTCTTCGGGCAGGCCCTCGGCCCCGTAGCGGCGAGTGATTGCGCTGCCGAGCATTGTGCCAACGACGCGGTTGACGTTGCGGATGGGCAGCGTCACCGAAACGGATTTGCCGCTTTCGAGGGCGGGTTTGCAGATGTCGAGCAAAATCTGCCTGTCGAGCGATTTGTCCAGACCGTGATCCTGCGCGGTCTGGCAATATAGGCCCACTTCCGAGTCGACTTCAAGGTTATAGAGCACCTGGGTGAAGTCGAGGCCTTTGGCTTTCCAGTGGTTGATGGCGTGACGCACTTCTACTTTGTCGGTGCGGCCCACCATTTCGTTGATTGTGCGGAAGCCCAGTTGCGCCATCAGTTCGCGCATTTCCTGCGCGATGAAGCGCATGAAGTTGACGGCATATTGCGGATCACCGTCAAACTTGGCGCGTAGCTCCGGGTTTTGGGTGGCGACGCCCACGGGACAGGTGTCCAGATGGCAGACGCGCATCATGATACAGCCGAGCGATACCAGTGGGGCGGTGGAGAAACCATATTCTTCCGCGCCGAGTAGGGTGGCGATAATAACATCGCGCCCGGTCTTGAGCTGTCCGTCGGTTTCGACGACGATGCGGTCGCGCAAATTGTTGAGCACCAATGTCTGATGTGTTTCGGCCAAACCAAGTTCCCAGGGCAGACCGGCGTGCTTGATGCTGCTGACCGGCGAAGCGCCGGTGCCGCCATCGTAGCCGCTGATCAGCACCACGTCTGCGTGAGCCTTGGCGACGCCGGCAGCAATTGTGCCGACACCGATTTCAGAGACGAGCTTGACGTTGATTCTCGGCTTCCGAATTGGCGACCTTGAGATCGTGGATCAGTTCGGCCAGGTCTTCGATCGAATAAATGTCATGGTGTGGTGGCGGAGAGATCAAGCCTACACCCGGCGTGGAATGACGCACTTTGGCAATCGGCGGGTAGACTTTTCTTCCCGGAAGCTGACCACCCTCACCGGGTTTGGCTCCCTGTGCCATTTTGATTTGCAATTCCTTGGCATGTACCAGGTAATCGCTGGTGACGCCGAATCGTCCGGATGCAACCTGTTTGATGGCGCTGTTGCGCGAGTCGCCGTTTTCGTCGAGAATGTAGCGGGCCGGATCTTCGCCACCCTCACCCGTATTGCTGCGTCCGCCAATGCGGTTCATGGCGATGGCGAGTGCCTCGTGCGCTTCCTTGCTGATCGAGCCGTAGCTCATCGCGCCGGTTTTGAAGCGTTTGCAAATGGCTTCGACCGATTCAACTTCATCAATCGGGATGGGTTGGGCATTCAGTTTGAGTTCAAACAGTCCGCGCAACGTGCCAAGCTTGCTGGATTGATCGTTGATCAGGTTGCTGTAGCGCTTGAAGGTGGTAAAGTCATTGGTACGGCAGGCTTTTTGCAGCAGGTGAATGGTCTGCGGGTTGAACAGATGATATTCACCCTCGCTGCGCCACTGATATTCGCCGCCAATGGGCAATGTATTCTCGTTGGACGGGCGCTCTGGGAAGGCTTGGCGATGGCGCATTTGCGCTTCCCTGGCGATGATGTCCATATCAATGCCGCCGATTGGCGAAGCTGTGCCGGTGAAATATTTGTCAATGACACTTTGGTGAACGCCGAGTGCCTCAAAAATCTGTGCGCCGCAGTAGCTTTGGATGGTAGAGATGCCCATCTTCGAGATGGTCTTGACCACGCCTTTGATGGCAGCTTTGATGTAATTTTTGACGGCTTTCTTGGCGTCAACGCTGGTGATGATGCCCTGCGCAATCATATTTTCGAGCAATTCGTAGGCTAGGTAGGGATTAATCGCCGTCGCGCCATAGCTAATCAGGGATGCAAAGTGATGCACTTCACGGGGCTCGCCGCTTTCCAAAATCAAGCCGACCTTGGTGCGGGTTCCCTGTCGGATCAGGTGATGGTGCAACCCGGCAACGGCCAGCAGCGCCGGGATGGGGGAATTTTCACTGTCAGCACTGCGGTCCGAAAGGATCAGCAGGTTGATGCCACGCGCAATCGCCGCGTCGGCATTGCCGAAGATGGTTTCCAGTCCGTGTTCGAGCCCTTCGCCGCCCGAATCGGCTTTGAAGACCATGGGCAGTGTGGTGGAAATAAAGCCTGGGATGCGCGTATAGCGAATTTGGGCGAGTTCTTCATTTGTCAAAATTGGATACTCCAGCCGAATCTGGTGGCAGCTTCGGGGAGTGGGTTTGAGCAAATTGCTTTCTGCACCGACCATCACCTCCGTGGATGTGACGATTTCCTCGCGGATGGCGTCAATCGGCGGGTTGGTCACCTGCGCAAACAACTGCTTGAAGTAGTTGTAAAGTAGTTTGGGTTTGTCTGAAAGCACGGCCAGCGCAGCGTCATTGCCCATTGAGCCGACTGGCTCGATGGAATTCTCGCCCATGGGGCCGACAATAATGCGCAAGTCTTCGTCTGTGTAGCCAAACAATTGCTGGCGCTCAAAGATGGTTTCGTAATTGGCTTGGGCAATCTGGTCGGGTTGGGCGGGGGCTAGGTCAGCCAGCCGCACCTGATATTTGTTCAACCAGTCGCGGTATGGATGTTCGTGCGCCATTTTGGCTTTGATCTCGTCATCGCTGATGATGCGCCCCTCGGCGGTATCAACCAGGAACATCTTGCCCGGTTCCAGCCTGCCATTGTAAGCGATATTTTCCGGCGCGATATCGAGTACGCCTACCTCGGAAGCCAGCACGACCTTGCCGTCCTTGGTGACACAGTAGCGCGCCGGGCGCAGGCCATTGCGGTCAAGCAGCGCCCCAATCATGACTCCGTCCGAGAAGCCGATGGCAGCCGGGCCATCCCAGGGTTCCATCAGGTTGGCGTGGTATTCATAGAAGGCTTTTTTATCGTCATCCATTGTGTCATGGTGCGACCAGGGTTCCGGCATCATCATCATCATGACGTGCGGCAGAGATCGCCCGGCCATTACCAGAAATTCCAGGGTGTTGTCGAACTTGGCTGTATCGCTACCATCTGGATGAATGAGTGGCAATACCTTCTTTATCTCGCTGCCAAACAGTTCCGATTCAAATGTGTTTTCCTGGGCACGCAGCCAGTTGACGTTGCCATTTAACGTATTGATTTCTCCATTATGGATAATGTAGCGATACGGATGGGCCCGTTCCCAGTTGGGGAAGGTGTTGGTGCTGAAACGAGAATGGACCATTGCCAGCGCGCTGACAAAATCCGGGTCGGCAAGGTCCGGGAAGTAGCCATCCAACTGATCGGAAACCAACATTCCCTTGTAGACCATCGTTTTGTATGACAGGCTGGGAACATAGAAGAATTCGCCATCTTCAAACTTGCCACCATAGCGGATTTCATTTTCGGCACGTTTGCGGATGACGTAGAGCTTGCGCTCAAACGCCATCGGGTCGGTGATATTCGGGTTGCGCGCAATAAATACCAGCCGTGTCTTGGGTTCGCCGCGTTTGGCGGTTTCGCCCAAAGCATCATTGTTCACCGGCACGCCGCGCCAGCCAAGCACGCGCTGACCTTCCGCCGCGATGATGTTCTCGAAGTGGATTTCAATGGCGCGACGATGGGTTGGGTCGGGCGGCAGATACACGACGCCAACGCCATACTCGCCCGGTTCGGGCAACGTAAAGCCACGGCGCTGAACCTTCTTTTGCATAAAGGCATGTGGAATTTGCAGCAAAATCCCGGCCCCATCGCCGGTATTGGCTTCTGCACCCCGTGCACCGCGATGAGTTAAGTTGGTCAAAACTTTGACAGCATCGCGCACAATCTCATGCGATTTCTCGCCTTTGATGTTGACGACAAACCCGATACCGCATGCATCATGCTCAAATTGCGGGTCATATAAGCCCTGCTTTTTTGGGAAGCCAGGGTGGTGTTTCTCTCTTTTCTCAGGATGACTCATAATCTTCTCCAATTCCCCTAAACGGGGGTTTCGTTTGGGCACTGTGTAAATTAATATTTGATTTTACCGCACGCGGGTCATCCCTGCATTACCCATTTGGGTAATATTCGTCATCAGCGTCCGAGGCTGATTTTACAGCCTATTTGTAAATTCTTTCATGCAATTTATATTTGTATTAAATTTTGGGCGAATTCATAGTATATTTTTGCCGGAAGGAAATATACCACATGGCATTAATTAGCATTCAAGATGTGAGCCTGGGTTTTGGTGGGCCCCTCTTGCTCGAAAACATCAATCTGCAAATTGAAAAGGGGGAATGGGTCGGTTTGCTTGGGCGCAACGGCATGGGCAAATCGACGCTGTTGAAACTGGTCAATGGCGATATTTTGCCACATGGCGGTGTTGTCGCCCGTCAGCAGAATTTGCGCGTGGCTTACCTGCCGCAGGAGGTGCCACAGGGGTTGCGCGGCCCGGTGGCTGAGATCATTCGTGGGGAGTTGGCTGCGGTTCCCAACCCTGACGCACACTGGCAGAGCCAGATTCAGGTGGAGCAGGTGGTGGCGCGCATGCAGCTTGATCCAACCGCGCAGTTTGAAACGCTGTCAGCGGGGATGAAGCGTCGAGTGTTGCTGGCAAGGGGACTGGCGACCAACCCTCAGCTTTTGTTGCTGGATGAGCCCACCAATCATCTTGACATTGAGTCGATTGGCTGGTTGGAAGATTTTCTGCGTCGTTGGGGTGGGACGCTGCTGTTTGTCACCCATGACCGACAATTTTTGCAAAAACTGACCACGCGTATCGTCGAGCTGGACCGTGGCCGCCTGTTTGACTGGAATTGCGATTACGCCACATTTATTGCGCGCAAGGAAGCCATGCTCTCTGCCGAAGGCGAGCAAAATGTCTTGTTTGACAAGAAGCTAGCCCAGGAAGAGCAATGGATTCGCAAAGGTATTGAAGCGCGGCGTACGCGCAACGAAGGCCGCGTGCGCGCGCTGAAACGCCTGCGTGAGATGCGTAGCGAGCGTCGCGAGCTGATCGGCAAGGCGCGCATCCAGATTCAGGATAACCGTCGCTCGGGCATGCTGGTCATCGAAGCGGACAAGGTCAGCTACGCCCACGGCGCACGCCCCATCGTCCGCGATTTTTCAGTGACCATTCAACGGGGCGACAAAATTGGTATCATCGGCCCCAACGGCTCGGGCAAAACAACGCTTCTGCGCATGTTAATCGGCGAGCTGGCCCCACAGCAGGGTGAAATCCGCCTTGGTACCAATCTCGAAATTGCCTATTTTGATCAACTGCGCGCCCAACTCGACGAGAGCAAATCCATTCTCGATAACGTCGGGCAGGGGCGAGATACCATCACGATCAACGGCAAGGACCGTAACCTGATCGGCTATCTCGAAGATTTTCTTTTCACCCGTGACCGGGTCAAAGCGCCCATCAGCGCGCTCTCGGGTGGGGAGCGTAACCGTCTGCTGCTGGCGCGTCTGTTTACCCGGCCCACCAATCTGTTGGTGCTCGACGAGCCGACCAATGATCTCGACATCGAGACGCTCGAAATTCTCGAAGGCTTGCTGCTCGACTATGCCGGGACGCTTTTGCTGGTCAGCCATGACCGCGCTTTTCTAAACAATATTGTCACCAGCACCCTGGCTTTGGATGGGACTGGCGAGGTCCGCGAAACCGTCGGCGGGTACGACGACTGGCAGCAACAGCATGGGGCTAACAGCGTCGCCCCTGCGAAGTCGCCAAAAGTTGCGGCGACTGCGCCCCAGAGCGAATCCGCTGTGCCGCGCAAGCCGGGCTACAAGGAAATGCGCGCCCTCGAAGCACAAAAACGCGAGCTGGCCGAACTGCCAGGGCGCATTGAATTGCTCGAAAAAGAGCAGCATCAACTAACGCTCGATATGGCCGCGCCGAGCTTTTATCAGCAAGACAGCGCCATCATCGCGCAAGCCGCCCAACGTCTGAAAAACCTGGAAGACGAACTGATGCAGGCTTACGAAAGATGGCAGGAGTTGGAAGGACTTCACCCATAATCAAAAGCGGAGAGCATTTATCGCTCTCCGCTTTTGATTTAAAGTTTTTGGTTGGCTACTCAATCTCGTGCATCTTTGCAATTGACATCACCTGACTGCGCATTTCTTCGGTCATGTCAAAAAATTCGCTGTTGTGATCGCCAGTATCTTTGTTTTCGACGAGCAAGACCGATGCATCGCGGCTCATCAAAATACTGTGCCACGCATTGCGCCGAATGTTGTAGAGTTTGCCAGGTTCCATTGGCTGGGGAGCAACACCATCAGCCTGTGGGCCATTGCCGCCCATCAGCAGTATCGCCTTGCCGCGCGTCAGCACAAAGACCTCGTCGGTTTCGATGTGGCGTTCCATTCTGTTGTTGAGTTTCGGGCTGACATCTTCCAGATAGTTCAAAATTGCCACACGCCAATCAGCGTAATCAATCAGCGGTTTGTAGCCGATTCCGGTATATTCGCGTATCTCCAGCACTGCTTCGTCCATGCTTGTCTCCATGTTACTTGCCCAGCCAGATTTCAACCTGATGTTCAGCTTTTATCAGGCTTAGTGGAATTAAATTCCCGGCGACGGTCTTGCCGTCCACTGTCATTTTGCTCACACCTTTGGATGCGCCATCCGGGTTGTGGACAGTGATCTTCAGCAATGCGCCCCGAAAGCGTCGTGTTGCGGTGAAACCCTCCCAGGCAGACGGGATGCACGGATCAACGCGCAGTCCGCCATATTCAGCGCGGATGCCCAATATCCATTGGGTGGCTGCCTGATAAGCCCACGAGGCCGTGCCCGAAAGCCATGAATTGCGCGCCAGCCCAAACTGGGGGTGTTCATCGCTAAGGATGTTCTGCGCGTAAACATAAGGCTCACATTCATAAATATCAATCAGATCGTTTTTGCCTGCCGGGTCAATCTGCGCATAATACTCATAGGCGCGGTCGCCGTTGCCAAGCATCGTCTCGGCGATAATGGCCCACGGGTTGGGGTGCAAAAAGATGCCGCTGTTTTCTTTTGCGCCGGGTGGGTAGGTGGTAACGCCACCAACCTTCGGGTCGTGGCCGTTGTATCCGGGCGTGGAAAGCTTGATGCCATATTTTGTATTCAAGTGGTCATAAACGGTTTGCATAGCCTGCTTGCCGTGTTCCTGTTCAGCGAAGCCCGAAAGCACAGCCCATGACTGGGCATTGAGATGAATTTGCCCCTTTTCGTTTTTGCGCGAGCCGAGCGGCATGCCATCATAGTCGAAGTACATGACATACCAGTCGCCATCCCAGGCGTGTTTCTCGACCTTGGACTTCATTTCGTCGTAGGCGGCGCGGTATTCCGTGACCGATGGGTCGTTGATATATTCGAGCAGGCCGATCATCTCGTTCAACGCTCTGCCGTAGAGATGTGCCGAGAAGAGTGATTCTGCGCCAGCGCGCAAGTTGATCGTGTCATTCCAGTCGGCAAAGCCGAGCAGGGGCAGGCCATGCTTGCCAATGTCGCCGTGGGTAAAGGCTAGGGCGCGTTTCAAGTGCCCAAGCACACTTGCGGTTTCGACTGGGTTGCCGGCCTGATCTTTCTCGTAAAACGGAATACTTTCCCTGAGAAAATCCGTGTGGCCGGTTTCTTTGACGTACCCGGTAACAGTCAGCACGCTCCAGAGATGATCGTCGCTGTAATAGTTGGGCCGGTCAGCCAACTCTTGTGAATCACCCTCGTCGCCCTGCATGGTAAGCGGGTTGAACTGGTGCAGCGACGAGCCGTTACGTTTCTGGAAGGAAAGCAGGGTGCTGATAAACTCTCTTGCGTCTTCGGGGATGGATGCGAGCACGGCCAAAATGTCCTGTGACGAGTCGCGGATACCAATTCCACGTGCGCCCAGGCCGAGCTGATAGTAAGAAAGATAGCGCGACCACTGCTTGGTGGTGAAGCACTGGTGCGGGTTGTGGACGTTCAGCATGGTGTTCATCGCCGCATCGGGAGTTTCCACTTGCAGCGCGGAAAGATACTCTTCCCAAAAATCGGCCATTTCGGCCAGGGCAGCGTCAACGGCTGCGGCGCTGCGGAATTTGTCGATGCCGGATTTGGCCGCTGCGAAGCTGGCGGCCTGTCCAAGCTGGGTGATGATTCTTCGCTCCTCACCCGGATTCAGGATACCGATGGGCAGAATCATCGCTGCGATGTTGTCCCCTCTGTTCGCCTGGGTATTGCTCAATGTAGCGGATTGCAGGCTGAGGGGAGACCGCCACGAACCATATTCGTTGTCGCCCAGAAACTTCTTCCGATCTGTCTCAAAGGATGTTGCCGGTACATTCGCCGCAAAATAATTGACACGTTTATGCTTGTGCATAAAGGGATATTGCAACAAAACGGTATATTCCCCGTCAGTGACTGCCGCGCTTTGCATCGTCTGCGGAATCCAGTCGGCGTTGGTGAACTGTTTGAGCGCGTCGGGGTGGGTGTATTCAGCCGCTGGGATGGCATCAAGCTCAACTGGCGCATCAGAGATGTTGGTGATTTTGATGTCGCGCACTTCGCGGTCTTCGCCATTCGGAACAAAAATGGTGATTTCGGCGCGAATGCCATGAAATTCGCTGATGATGCGCGTATAGCCCAGGCCGACATGGCATTCGTACAGGTCATATTGGTCGAGTGTTGGCACAAAAAATGGCGAAAAGACCTGATAGCCGTCAGCGTTTTTTCGTCGCAGGTAAAGCGTTTCGCCCTTGAATTCAGACGCAGGCATCTGCTGGATGTATTTGGTGATGCGGTTGAAAGTGGGGTCGTTTTTGCAAATCAGTGCGCCGCCGGTATGATCGACAAAGCCACCAAAGGCGATTGTACCGATGTAGTTGATCCACTTTACGGGTGTTTTGGGGTTGGTGATGACGTATTCGCGCTGTGCGTCGTCAAAGTAGCCGTAATTCATAATGAACCTGCCCGAAAATTACAATGAAATTCTCTGTTCTTAGAGGATAAAACCCCACCACCAGGAAATCGCTGATGATGGGGTTCTGAAATGCTGTTTGTCTTACTTGATTGTCACGACAACGTCAACGCTTTGCGCGCCGCTTGCGGGGAGCGGAATGACTGTTCCGCTGACAGGGGTGCCGTTAACGATTAGGGATTTTTCGTTTCCGTTGCCCTTGCGTTCGACCTTGATGTTGTAGGTCACGCCACGGAACTGGCGAGTGGCACTGAAACTTGTCCAGGAGGTGGGGACGGCGGGGGAAACTTCCAACCCGTTATAGGTGGGGCGGATGCCGAGAATGTACTGGGTGATGGCGACATAGTTCCAGGCGGCGGTACCAGTCAGCCAGGAGTTTTTGGCTTCGCCATGGGTGGCGGCATCACGTCCGGCAATCATTTGGGCATAGACGTATGGCTCGCACTTATGCAGGTCGCCAATGCTCTCGCGGGCAGACGGATTAATGCGCAGGTAGTAATCGTGGGCGCGGTCACCATGTCCCATGATCGCTTCGGATGCCATAATCCATGGATTCGTGTGGCAAAAGATGCCAGCGTTTTCCTTGTAACCGGGCGGGTAGGATGAGATTTCGCCCAGGTGCAGATAATATTTGCTGTAGGCAGGCTGTTGCAGAATGATGCCGTGCGGTGTAGCGAGGTGTTTCTCAACTGAATCAAGTGCCTTTTGGGCTTCGCCCGTTTCGACGCCAATCCCAGCGATGATGCAGATGCCTTGCGGCTCGATGAAGATTTTGCCTTCTTCGCATTCGTTTGAGCCGACCGGGTTGCTAAAGTCGTCATACGCGCGGCGGAACCATTCGCCGTCCCAGCCAGCGCCGAGCACGACTTTTTCCATGCTTTTGGCAGAGTCAGTATATTTGGCGGCTTCTTTTACGAGGTTGAGTTGGTTGGCAAGAGCGGCCATTTCATTGGCAGCCAGCACAAACAGTCCGCCGATGAAGACGCTCTCAGCCACTTTGCCATCTTTGTTGGTGGTGGTCTGGAAGGATTGTCCTGGCGTATCTGAGAAGCAGTTCAGGTTGAGGCAGTCGTTCCAGTCTGCGCGACCAATCAGGGGCAGGCTGTGCGGCCCAATGCGATCC
Organism: uncultured Chloroflexia bacterium; assembly: GCA_963757465.1. GTDB lineage: Bacteria > Chloroflexota > Anaerolineae > Anaerolineales > Villigracilaceae > UBA5195. The sequence goes on from CAVWRY010000002.1 coordinate 312,486, forward strand.
AAAGTGTACTGGATGCAGCGTTGCAGATGCTCGTAAAGCGGTGTTTCGGAGCCGGGTTTATTGTCATAAGGGACAAGTTCATCCAGAATGCCATAGTCGCCAGATTCCTTGATGTAGGCGGTGACGCCCAGAATCAGCCAGGCCGGGTCGTCGTTGAATCCAGAGCCAACGTCGTTATTGCCACGCTTGGTGAGCGGCTGATACTGGTGGTACGCGCCGCCGCTTTCGAGCTGGGTGGATGCGATGTCAATGATGCGTTCGCGGGCGCGTTCGGGGATCATGTGGACGAAGCCGAGCAGATCTTGGTTCGAAGTCTCGGAAGCCCATGCCACGTCCGATGCCGCTTTCGAAGTAGGAAGCCGAGCGGGACATATTGAAGGTCACCATGCATTGATAGGCGTTCCAGATGTTGACCATGCGGTTGGTGTGCTGGTCGGGGGTTTGTACCTGATAGATGCCGAGCAGTTTTTCCCAGTGCGTGCGCAGCTTCTGGAAGGCGGCTTCGACATTTTCGGCTTGCTGATATTTGGCGATGATCGGTTTGACGTTGCGCTTGTTGATGGTCTGCGAGTTGGGTGGGTCAAACTTGTCGTCTTTGGGGTTTTCCTGATAGCCTAGGATGAAGCGGATGGTGCGGGATTCGCCTGCAGCCAGGGTCAGCTTGACGTGGTGGGAGCCAATCGGCTGCCAGCCATGCGCCACCGAGTCGCCCGAAACGCCTGCTTCGACCACGGCAGGGGAGTCCCAGCCACGGTAGGAGCCCAGGAAGGTTTCGCGCTGGGTGTCAAAGCCGGCCAGTTTTTCAGAGCAGGCAAAGTAGGCAAAGTGATCGCGGCGTTCGCGATATTCGGTCTTGTGATAGATGACTTCATCAACCAGTTCAACCTGTCCGATGGAGTAGTTGCGCTGGAAGTTGGTGGCGTCGTCGTTGGCGTCCCACAGGCAGAATTCCACCGCAGAAAAGGTAGAAATGTCGGCGGGTTGATCGCGCTGATTGGTCACGGTCAGCTCCCAGATTTCGAGACTTTCCCCAAGCGGAACAAAGTAACGGGTGCTGGCTTTAATCCCATTAGCAACCGAGCTGATAATGGTGTAGCCCTGTCCGTGACGGCATTCGTATTCATCTAGTTTGGTGCGGGCGGGCATCCAGGAAGGCGACCAGAACGAGCCAGTGGCGTTATCGCGCAGGTAGATGTAGCGTCCACCCATATCCAACGGCGAGTTGTTGTAGCGATAGCGGGTCAGGCGGCGCAGACGGGCATCTTTGTAGAAGGAGTACCCGCCGGCTGTGTTTGAGATCAGGGCAAAGTAGGCTTCGCTGCCGAGGTAGTTGATCCAGGGCATGGGCGTGTTGGGCTGGCTGATTACATATTCGTGGGTCTGGTCGTCAAAATGTCCGTATTGCATGATGGCAAGTCCTTTTCCTTGTTTATTTTTATTCTCAGCCATGCAGCCTTTCGTCTTGCTGAAAGGCTGCATGGCTGTGACAGTTTATTTTTTTGAAGAGTTCTATTTTACGCTATTTCACTGGACAATCGGGAATTTCGGGAGATGGGTTTTTTGTATCCAGCCCGTACCCGAATGGGAAAAGTGGTGCGTCGCAGCCGCTGGTGGGCAACGTTTTGAAGTCAAACGGAAGCTGGCTGTTGGAGCGCGGCCAACTGTATGAGAGCTTACCCGTAAACGCAGTGTCGCCGAAGAGCACATCTGCGATCCCTTCGCCTGCCGTGCCGGGAAGCCAGGCTGCGACCAGCGCATCGATTTTGGAGAGTTGATCGGTCAGCACAAGCGGGCGGCCCGAGATAAGGATGACGACCAGTTTTTTGCTCTGTTGTTTGACGTTGTCGATCAGGGTCTGGTCACTGCTTGAAAGCGAAAGATCGCTGCGGTCGCCCACGCCTTCGGCGTAAGGTTCTTCGCTAATGACGACAATACCTACATCTGCTATCACGGGTTTTCCATCTTTGCCTTTGATGGTGTCAAATTTGCCAAAACGGTTAAATTCCACCTGCGTGGAGGCCGAAACAGTTTGTTTGATGCCGCCCAAAATCGTGGTTCCGGGGATGATGGGCCCGGTTTTCCCCTGCCATTCAATCGTCCACCCACCCGATTGGATGCCCATATCGTCAGCACCCTGACCCGCAACAAAGATGACGGGGGCGTCTTTGGCAAGCGGCAGGGTTTGGGCTGCATTCTTGAGCAGCACGAGCGATTCCTGCACAGCCTGCCGGGCGACTTTGCGGTTGGCATCCGATCCAATTTTGGAGAGTTGTGAGTCGTCCGTGGTGGGGGTTTCAAAAAGCCCCATCTCAAATTTGACCCGCAGAATGCGCCGCACCGCATCATCAATACGCGATTGAGGCACGTCGCCTTTGGTGGTGGCATCCGTCAGCGTGGTGATGAACTTTTTGTAATCCGTGGGTACCATCACCATATCCAGCCCGGCGTTGATGGAGGTAACGACGCTGCTGTAATAATCGGGCGAAATCTGGTCAATTGCCTGCCAGTCTGAGATCAGGAAGCCGTTAAATTTCAACTCGCCTTTGAGCACATCCGTCAGTAGGTATTTTTGGGCGTGCATCTTGGTGCCGTTCCAACTGCTGAACGAAACCATGATGCTTTGCGCGCCAGCCTCCACGGCGGCCCGGTAAGGTGGCAGGAAAAGTTTGCGCAGGGTGGCTTCGTCTACCTGGGTGTCGCCCTGATCGAGCAGGTATCGGTTGGTTTTGGATGATCCAAACGTTGTGCCGCCATCGCCCAGGAAATGCTTGGGCGTTGCCAGCACCGTATTCGGGTTGCCGAGGGCGGGTTTGCCATCGACATATTGCATTCCCCTGAGATAAGCTGTGCCAAGGTCCGTCACCAGCCCGGTATTTTCACTGTATCCTTCGTAGGTGCGGCCCCAGCGAATGTCTTGCGGAACAGCAATCACGGGTGCAAAATCCCAGCGGATGCCGGTGGCGGCCATTTCTTCGGCAGTGATGCGTCCGATTTGTTCGACCAGCGCCGGATCGTGGGTTGCGCCCAAACCAATGTTGTGTGGGAAAATGGTCGCCCCGTAAACATGTCCATGACCATGGACAGCGTCAACCCCGTAAATCAGAGGAATGCCCAGGCGTGTTGTCAGCGCTGCTTTTTGGTAGCCTTGCACCGCGTTAAACCATTCTTTGGGCAGGTTTTGGGACGAGATGGGGCCTCCACCACTGAGGACAGACCCGATGAAATACGTTGTTACATCGGCGGGCGTCAGGCTGTTATTTTCAACCTGAGTCATCTGCCCGATCTTTTCGGCCAGGGTCATTTGGGCAAGCAAAGTGTTCACGCGCTGCTCAACTGGAAGGGTGGCCTGATGAAAATCGGGTATGTCGGTTGGAGGAAGCTGGGTTGGGGCAGCAGTGGGTGTGCTGGGCGCACAAGCGACCAGCAATCCTGCAATCAGTGTCAGGTGGAAGACGATTTGAACAGTCTTTAAGGATGGTTTCGATTAATAACCTACCTATTACAATCTGAATTTTGGCGTGTGGCGTAAAAGGCAGGTTATTCTAGCAATCTTTAGGTGGTCGGTCAAGTGTGGTTTGCTGCTTCATTATCGACGATTTATTCATCGTCAAACAAAAAGGCGACCCACAGGTCGCCTTTTTGTTTGCATACTTCGGGCAAACTATCCGCCCATCTCCACCGCCAGAACGTCGTAGTATGTTCCGGCGCCAAATCCGTCAATCAGGACGTGGTCGCTGATATTCATGCTTGGCAACTGGCGCAGGAAGGCGATCATGTTCGATGCGGCGCTGATGTTGCCAAACTCGCTCAGAAGCCAGGGCATCGACATGACAATCCCTTCGTTTTGCAGATGTTTTTCTTTGAGCTTGTTGATTTTGTAGTTGGCATGATGCACAATCGCCACCGAAATGGATTTGCCCTGCATGCCCAAATCGGCCAGTTTGGTCTGATAGGATGCATAAACATCCTCGACCACTTTGACGCCAGTGCGGACGAAGAGTTTGACCATTCCCATCGGCCCGGCCATAATCACGGATGAGCCATCCGCTGGTTCGTGCATCATCCCCGCCACGCGGATGACATCACTGGTCTGCACCACATCCAGCATGGTGTCAGGTTTGGCCCCGGCATGTGGGTAATACATCTGCACTTGCAGATGACCCTCAGTATCAAAGGCTTCAAAGGTCTTTCCGACCAGGAATTTCATGGTGACGCCAGGGATGACGCCAATGACACCCGCGCCGTTGCCGAACATTTGCAGCGCATTGGGGTCGTGGGATGTGCCAATGAAGCGGCTCAGTCCTTCGATGCCGCCAACAAGCACTTTCTTTCCATAGAGTGTTTTGGCGATATTAAGACTTAACGATTTGTTTTCTGGCATGTCAGGATTCAATGCCAGATGTAAACAGGCAACAGAGCTATCGCAGGCTTTATGGACAGCCACCTTCAGCGCGCTATCAGGGATACCCGCAAGCTTGCAAATCTGTGGGACGTAGTCGTTGCCAGTGGGGGCGCTCATGCCGATCAGCACACCCTCCACTTCGGATGGATCCCAGCCGCAAACACTGATAGCTTCCTTGAGCAGGCGCACGCCAATTTCGATTTCAACAGCCAGATCGTCTTCTTTGGAAAGTTTGGCAATATGGTGACGGTTGACAAAGCCCAGGTCCGCCAGGCTGAGGCGCTGTTCTGGGGCGAGGGGTTTGCCCAGGCGTTCTTCCAGCAGCGAAGGGAGTCTTTCATTATCAAAACTTTCCCCCCATGTGCCGTACACGCCGCCAATTTTCAGCAACGGGTTAAAGACCCGCTCAATACCGAACGGGATATTCTTGCTCGCTTTGATGAAGTCCATTTGGACCCCTGGACGATCAAAGAACGACGCGATTTTTTCAACAGTTTGGGTGATTTGTTCCATGATATTTAATCTCCTTTACTTCATAAGTCTATAAAAGCCGAAACCCTTTCACGAAGAAATAGTTATGCTTCTTCTGCGAAACTGTATGAAATTTATCACAATTAGTCATAAAAAAGAAAAACACCCTCATTACAAATGAGGGTGTTTTTAGGGCGGCTGATGGGTTTCGAACCCACAACATTCGCCTCCACAGGGCGACGCTCTGCCGTTGAGCTACAACCGCCATACTACGTCTGTCCTTTACCCGGACAGACGAAAGATTATATCATCACCCAGCAGGTCTTTCAAGGATTTTACGCACGACTTTTTCGACATCTGCGCGGGCGACGGTTTCCTGCTGCCCTGATGCCAGATTTTTGACAGTGACTTTGTTGGCGGCGGCTTCATCCGGGCCGATGACGAGCATGATACGCATGCCCATTCGGTCGCCAAATTTGAATTGTTTGGGCAGTTTGGCCGGTTCGGGGTAGGTGGTAACGTTCAACCCGGCGGCACGCAGCTCGGCAGCCAGCGCATACGAATTCATCCACAGCGATTCGTCGAAGATGGTCACCAGCACCGGGGCGGGGGTGGGCACAAAGGCTGGAATCAGCCCAATGGTTTTTAGAATCAGCCCAATGACAACATCGCCCATGGCAAAGCCAACCCCCGAGAGCGGGTCGCCGCCCACATCGCGCATCAGATTGTCATAACGTCCGCCGCCGAAGATGGCGCGACTGACCACGCCGGTCTGATCAAAGGCTTCGAAGACAGTGCCGGTATAGTAGAGCAATCCGCGCATAATGTTGGGGTCAAATTTGACATAGTCTTTCACGCCGAGGGCTTCAAGTGCATTAAAGAGACGAGTTCAGCTCTTCGGATGTTTTCCAGAGATCAAAATTCCCGAGAATTGCTTTCAGACCATTGAGCTGGTTCTGGCTGATGCCGTTTTCGAGTGCATAGGCATCCCATTTGGCGGGTTCCATCTTGCCACGGCGGTCGACCATGTTTGAGACGTCCATCCGCTTTTCGGGGGGGACGCCGAGGGCGTCGAATTGGGCATCCATCAGCCGCCGGTTGTTCACGAAAATGGTGACCTGCCCGGGGGTGAGTCCGACGAGCTTCAAAAAGGTGGCGCCCATGCCAATTAACTCAGCATCAGCCTCAGGGAAGTTAACGCCCAGCATGTCGACATTCCACTGAAAGAACTCGCGGCTACGGCCCTTTTGCGGACGTTCATAGCGCCAAAATGGCCCATATGACCACCAGCGCAGCGGAAAGGTTAGCTCGCCTTGCTTTTGGGCGATCATGCGCGCCAGCGAGGGCGTCAACTCGGGGCGTAGCGCCACCAGGTCGCCACCGCGATCTTCAAAGACAAAAGATTGCTCCTTGACGAGTTCCTCGCCCGATTTGGCGGCGTAGAGATCGATGGTTTCGATGAAAGGCGCGTCCCATTCCTGATAGCCGAACATTTGCGCAGCCTGACGGGCCTTGCTGTAAATGAAATTGCGCTGGGCCATTTCTTCAGGATAGAACTCGCGTGTGCCTTTTACAGATTGGATGAGTGCTTTTGATGCCATGTGTGCTCCGAAGTTCAAAATTCAACGCCTGAATTTTAGCATAACTTTGTTATAATCCCGCCAGAGCGCGGGACTTCCCCGTTCTACATGACTTGCAAGAATTTTTAAGGAGAACCATTATGGAAATCAACTATCAGGAAACCAGCAAAGACCTTTTAAAGCGCATTGACATCCACGAGTTGTATGGTGCGCGTAACATTGACCTATGGAACACCGAAGTGCTTGACCCGCAGCCGGGTTTCAAGATTTTGGATGTCGGCTGTGGCGCAGGCAAGCAATGCTTTTTGTATAGCGATTACACCAAAGGTCAGGCCGGTATCACCGGCGGCGATTTTTCGGAAGAACTGCTCGATAAGGCCCGCGCCAAACTGGCGGAGCGCGGCGAGAAGAATATCAACTTTCAGTTTTTGGATTTCAACAAGCCATTTGCTTTTGAGTTGAATACCTTCGATTTGCTCTCCAGTGCCTTTGCAATTTACTATGCGGCAGATTTGAAATTCACCTTTGGCGAAGCGTACCGCGTGCTCAAGCCAGGCGGACGCCTGTTCGTGACCGGGCCGCTGCCCGAAAACAAGCAAATGTTCTATGACATTATAAAAGAAGCCACCAACAAGCCGATTCCGCCGATGCCGGGTTCGAGCCGTTTTAAGGGTGAGATTTTCGATACCATCAGCAGCATTTTCTCGCAGACTGAGTTGCTCCACTTTGAAAATCCGCTGACCTTTCCGGCAGTCGCTCCGTTCATGGAGTATGTGCGCGCCTCGTTGTCTGAAGATCGCAAGCTGTGGACAAGCATGTTCAATGGCAAAGAAGAATATGAAGCGCTGATCGGTGAGATCGAGAAAGTCGCCACGCGCTGGTTTGAACGCGATGGCAAGCTGGTAATGACCAAGGTGGTTGGCGGAATTCTCGCTACCAAGTAATTTCGTCAACGGCCTCTATCGCGGATTCACGAATTTAAACGGATTTTAAGAGCGAAAACGAATGAATTTTTACGGCAAACGAACACTTTTTTTAGGCGCACATCCCGATGATATTGAGTTGGGATGCGGGGCATTAATCCACCAGATTGCGCCGCAGAGCGAAGTAATGTGCGTGACACTTTCTGACAATCAAAAAAATCCGTTGTTGAAAAACGTGGTTGATGAGCACCGTCAATCGATGAAGGTGCTTGGCGTCCCGGATGCGAATGTGGTGCTGGGGCATTTCAGCACGCGTGTTTTTCACGACGCGCGTCAGGAGATTTTGGAATACTTTTTGAAGTTGCGCAAGGACTTTGCACCGGATATTATTTTTGTCCACTCAAAGGCGGATGTGCATCAGGATCACAACACCATGACCGAGGAGGCCTTGCGCGCTTTTCGCGGCATTACCTTGCTCGGTTTTGATGTGGTGCGCTCATCGTACGGTTTTTTCCCGCACTTTCTGGTGGAAGTCGGCGAAGCAGATGTGGATGCGAAACTGGAAGCGTTATCCTGTTACCACACCTATGCGGACAAGTACTACTTCGAGCGCGAGCTGCTGCGGGCAACGATGATCCGTCATGGGGCGTTGGCCGAGCGCCGTTATGCAGAGGGATTCGACATTCTGCGAATTGTCGGGCAGTTTGGGCTTTCAGGATAGAAACTTCGTATACAATGGCGCGTATATCTATTCTTCAAAACAAACTTTCGGAGGGACATAATGAATAAAAACTACTCGCTCGATGGTGTTCAGGCCATTCTTTCCTATCCATTTAAGCAGGAAGGCTGGCAATCAAAGTTCGCAATTGGCGTTGTATTGTTTTTCGCCAACTATATTATCCCGATTATCCCGGGCATTTTTCTGGCGGGCTATTTTGCTAAAATGCTGCACACCGTGATTACGGAAGATGTTGATGAATTATCCATGCCCGTTTGGGAAGAATGGGGCGATCTGTTTAAACGGGGTTTGAAGGTGGTTTGCGCGGCTTTCATTTATGTACTCCCTGCGCTTTTCTTGATGATTGGTGGTTATTTGATGATGGAAGTCCCGATTTTTGCGATGGCCTTTGCATCGCACGGTCGGGCGAACGATGTTTTTAGTGGCGGCGTGATTATTTTGATGTGTGTTGGTTTTGTAATGCTTTTCCTGGGGCTGATTTTGTATATGCCCACACTTCTCGTTCTGCCGCTGGCAATTACGCATCTGATCGCCAAAGATTCGTTTGCGGCCGCTTTCCGCATCAAAGAGTGGTGGGCGATTTTGCGGGCAAATTTCTGGGGATTTTTCGCGGCGCTGGCGGTAACTGCTGGCGTCTATCTGGTTTTGGTGATGGGGGTTTACGCGCTTTATTTCACGTTTATTCTGGCCTGTCTCATGCCGATTGGTGTAAGCTTGATCGCTGTTTATCTGGGAACAATTGCGGCTCCTCTGCTGGGACAGGCCTATCGCAAAGGTGTTGATAATCTTGCGGCTGTACCTGCCAGCGAATAACATTCCTATATCCAATTTTATACAAACGCCATCTCAGCTGAGATGGCGTTTGTGTTTCGAAAATTCTCTATGAATTTGATTGCATCATCCCAAATATGCCTTCACGATTCGCTCATCATCCCGCAAAGCTGCTGTCGGTGCTGAATGAACCAGTGCGCCGCGCTCGAGTACGTAGGCATAATCCGCGATTTGCAGGGCGCGGTGGGCGTTTTGTTCAACTAATAGCAGAGTCATGCCCTGAGCTTTGATCTGGGCGATGATCTCGAAAACGTGCTTGACCACGAGCGGCGCAAGGCCCATGCTTGGCTCGTCGAGCGTTAACAGCTTCGGACGCGCCATCAGCGCCCGCGCCACTGCCAACATTTGCTGCTCGCCGCCGCTCATCAGCCCGGCGGCCTGTTTGCGGCGCTCGCCCAGCACCGGAAATCGCTCGTACATCTCGCGCAAATCGTGCTCAATCCCTGCTTTGTCATTGCGAATATAAGCGCCCAGGCGCAGGTTTTCCTCCACCGTCAGTGGTGCGAGCACTTCGCGTCCTTCGGGAATCTGTGCCAGGCCGAGCCGCGCCACCTGATCGGCGCGCAGGTGTGTCAGATCGTGACCGTTGAACTCGATTTTGCCCTGTGCGGCTTTCAACAAACCGCCAATCGCGTTGAGCATGGTCGATTTGCCTGCACCGTTTGCGCCGATGATGGCGACGGCCTGTCCCTCGCGCACTTCGAAGCTCAGGTTGCGCACGGCTTCGATGGCGCCGTATTTGACGCTTAAGTCGGTTACTTTAAGCATGGGCGGATCCAAAAGCGGTTAACCACAAAGGCACGATGACACGAAGTTTTAAGAAAAAACAAGAATTCTTCGAGCCTTTGTGTCTTTGTGGTGAAAAGTTCTTATTCATCATTCGCATTCCCCAAATAGGCTTCAATCACCAGCGGATTGGCTTTGATCTCATCAGGTGTGCTCTGTGCGATGACTTCGCCCAAGTTGAGCACGACAACACGGTCGCAAATCTGTGATATGAAGGCCATGTCGTGCTCAACGACCAAAACCGTCAACCCTTCGGCGCGCAGGCGCAGCACCAGCTCGCCGAGATGTTCGGTTTCGGTAGCGTTCATCCCGGCGGTGGGTTCGTCGAGCAGCAGCAGAGATGGGTTTGTCGCCAGGGCGCGGGCCAGTTCCACCCGGCGCTGATCGCCATACGAAAGCGTATCCGCCGCAGTTTTGGCGAAGGCTGACAGCCCGAGCCGCTCCACCAGTTCTTGCGCAAGCGTCCGCAGTGCGCGTTCTTCGCGGCGATAGTGTGGCAGCAGGAGCAACGCTTCGGGCAACGTGGCGTGGCCACGGGTATGCGTCCCGATGACGACATTCTCCAGCACCGACATCCCCGCAAACAGGCGGATATTTTGATAGGTACGGGCAATCCCCAAACGATTAATTTGATGCGCAGGTTGATGGTGGATGGGCTGGTTTTTAAAGAAAATGTCGCCGCTGGAGACTTTGTCCAGCCCGCTGATCAGATTCAATAGTGTGGTTTTTCCCGCGCCATTGGGGCCAATCAAACCAACAATTTGGCCTTGATCCACGTCGAATGAAGCGTCGCGTACTGCCGCCAACCCGCCAAATGCCCGGCTAACTCGTCTAACCCTAAGCATGTTTTGCCCCTTTGCGTTGAAACCAGGCCGGGTTGACCAGTCCATGTGGCAGGTAGAGAATCACCAATACAATGATGATGCCGTTGACAATGCCGCGATATTCCTGTAGAAAGCGCAGCAACTCTGGCAGCGCCGTCAGGATCAACGCACCCACCAGCGGCCCCGACCAGTGCAGCGTGCCGCCCAAAATGGCAAAGGCCAAAATATTGACAGCCTGGTCGAAGCCGTAGCCGTTGGGGTCGATGTAGCGGGTCAGGTGGGCGCTAAATCCGCCGGCCAACCCGGCGACAAATGCGCCCAGCACAAAGGCCAGCACCTTGTAGGCAAAGACGTTGATGCCCATCGTCGCCGCTACGCTCTCGTCCTGCCGGATGGCGGCGAAGGCGCGCCCGGTGCGCGAGCGTTGAAGCTGAATGAGTAGGAAGATCAGCACAGCGAGAGTCGCCAGCAGCATGGGCAGCGTCGTCAGCTTGGGGACGCCCGAAAGTCCCTGCGCACCGCCCAGCAGAGTCAGCCCGGTGAATTTGTCGAAGTTGATGGCAATGATGCGGACAATTTCCCCGAATCCGATGGTGGCAATCGCCAGATAAATGCCGCGCAGCCGCAGCACTGGCAACCCGAGCAGGAATCCGACAAAAGCGGCGCACCCCGCCCCGACAAGCAGATTAAAGACAAGGGGCGTGTGAGCCTGCAAAGTCAGCACGGCTGAGACGTACGCGCCGATTGCCATGAATCCGGCATTGGCGAGCGAGAGCAGGCCGGTATAGAGTGTGAAGTAAATGCTGATGGCGAGGATCATGTTAATCAACACGAATAATACGACACTGCCATACGCAGCCCAGAATTGTGCCATCGTCAGGCCCGCTTTGCGGCAGAACGGCCCAACAGTCCGTTGGGTCGAAAGAGCAAAATGAGAATGAGCAGGATGAAAGCGACGGCGTCGCGCAGGTCGCTGGAGAGATAGACGACGCTGAAGACTTCGCTGAACGCCAAAATAAAGCCCCCGAGCACTGCGCCTTCGATGTTGCCCAGCCCACCAAGGATAATCACTGTCAGACCTTTGAGATTCATCGGCCCGCCCATGAAGGGGCTGACAGCGTTGAAGGCCAGCCCAAGCAGCACGCCCGCTGCCCCTGCCAGCGCGCCTGCAATGAAGGAAGTCTGCATAATGATGCGCTCAACGGGGATGCCCAGCCGGGCAGCGGTTGCCGGGTTGAAAGCCACAGCGCGCATGGCCTGTCCATAACGGGTTCCCTGAATCAGCCAGCGCAGCAAGAACATAATTAACAGTGAAATGCCGAGAATGGTGATCTGCAAAAGGGTGACCGTAATGGGGCCGACTTCGTAGATGACAGTTGGGAAAGCATCAAAGGGAAAGCGCGAGACTTCGGCTTTGAAGATGCCTTGGGCAATGTTGACCAGCACAATCGAAGCGCCAATGCTGGCGATGACAGCCGCCAGCTCGGGCGCGTTCCGTTTGCGCAACGGTTTGAAGGCCAGTTGATCGAGCAGGAACTCCTAAAAGTCCGCTAGTGAGCATGGCGATGGGCAGGGCCAGCCAGATCGGCAGCTTGAAGACGTTAACCGCTACCAGCCCGGCAAACGCGCCCCACATATACAGGGACGGGTAGGCCAGGTTGAGAATGCCTAAAACGCTAAAGACCAGTGTATAGCCTAGTGCAAACAGGCTATACACTGCGCCGAGCCAGATGGCGTTGACGATTTGCTGCAGGAGCATCTTTTAACCTACGCCTGATCTAAATCAGCAGCGAGAGCGGCCATTCTTTCGGGGGTAAGAATGTGCGGGACGCGGGCAGCAATCGCATCGATGGTTAAAGCGTGGGCGCTCTGTAGATCGGGTGTGCCCATCCACTCGCTGAAATATTTCAGGAAAACGTTGCGTCCACCTGTATCGTTCAATATTTGGTGCAAGGTCATGCCGGTGTTCAGACGCTCTTTAGCGCGGTTGCGCAGCAGCGTAACATTGCCGCTTAACCGCAGGTCACGGCTGGATGCGCCGACCATTATCTCGAATTCGCCGGGCTCCACCAGCCAGCCACCGCGCGCCGGGTTGTAGTACCAGAAGGCTTCACGATCCAGGCGCAGGGTGACGGTTTTGCTTTCGCCGGGGGCCAAATCGACCTTGGCAAAGGCTTTTAGCTCCTTTTCAGGGCGGGTCAGCGTGGACTCGAGATCACGCACGTATAGCTGGACGATTTCCTTGCCAGCATGTGCGCCGCTGTTGCGCACGTCCAAGCTGACTTCGATGGACTGCAATTCGGTAAAGCGCGTCTCGCTGAATTTCAGGTTGCTATATTCAAAGGTTGTGTATGAAAGGCCGAAGCCAAAGGGGAAGAGTGGTTCAATGTCTTTAGCGTCATAGTACCGGTAACCCACGAACAGCCCCTCGCCATAGACCACTTCACCGTTTTCGCCGGGATAATTGATCGAGGCGGGGTTATCCTTCAAACGCTTCGGGAAGGTGGTGGGCAGCTTGCCGGATGGGCTGACTTCACCAAATAGCACATCCGCCAGGGCGTTGCCACATTCCTGGCTGTTGTACCATTGCTCGACAACGGCGGCGACCCGATCGATCCAGGGCATGCTGACGGCGCAACCAGCGTTGAGTACGACAATCGTATTGGGGTTGGTGGCGGCGATTTTTTCGATCAGTTCGTTCTGGTTGCCGGGCAAATCCATGTTGACGCGGTCGTAGCCCTCGGATTCCCACTCGGCGGTCAGGCCTGCGACAACGATGACGACATTGGCGCGTTTGGCGAGCGCGACTGCTTCAGCCAGATGATCGGCGGGCTGGGGGGGCAGATGTCCGATGCGCAGCGAGCGCCACCTGCGCAGACCTTCCCATTTGAACTCAACTGTCACCGGATAGTTTTGCCCGCCTTCAAGTTGCTTTTCAATACGCTTCTCGCTGTTGGGTACGGAGACCGTCCAGTTATCGATAAGCACTTCGTTATCAAGAATAAACCGGCTCTGGCCCACGCTCATCAGCCCGAGTGAATGCAGTCCGCTCTCTGCCGGGGTGAAGAAACCGGTCAGGCGCACCGAGAAGCGTTCCTGGGTTACGTTTGGCACGCAGTCGTCAAACCAGCCAAACTCCAGACGGTCGGTGGCGCGTTGTTCAAAAGCGGGCTGGCCTGAAAAATCGAGATTGTCATAAATACGCAGGGTCAGGCCGGGCTGGCCTGTTTCACTGGCAAGCGTACTCAGCGCCGGGGTCGGCAGCATTTTGTGGATAATGCATCCCGTGGCATATTCGACGTTGGCGCGCTCATCCACAAAACGGCGAATCCCATCCAGCGGCGAAACCTGGTAATGCGGCGTGACCGAGGAGCTTCCGCCGCCGAGCAGGTTGGGCCAGTAGGCCAGCGCACCAATCACGGCGATGGTCTGCTGTTTCTCCACGTCCAAGGGCAGGATGTTCTTTTCGTTTTTCAGCAGCACGATCGTTTCGCGCGCAGCTTCGCGGATCAGGGCGCGGTGTTCGGGCAGGTCCACGCCGCGGTCTGGTTGAAGCTGCGGGTTCTCGAATGCTCCGGCGCGCTCGATGACGCTCAAGATGCGGCGTACCTTGTCATCCAGTCTGGCTTCGTCCAGGTCACCGGAGCGCAGGGCTTGTTTGACCATTTCTGCCGACATCCAGCGCGCCGGGCCGGGCATTTCAAGATCGAGTCCGCCGCCGGGAACTTCGGGGCTGTAGGTGCCGAACCAGTCTGACATGACCAGACCATCGAATGCCCACTCGTTTTTCAGGATTTCCTTCAATATGCGATCATTTTCGCTGGCAAAAATGCCGTTGACGCGGTTGTAGCCCGACATGACTGCCCAGGGTTTTGCGGCGCGGATGGCAAGTCGAAACGGTTCCAGGTAAATTTCGCGCAGCGGTCGTTCTTCGACCTGTGCGCTGATCGAAATCGCGTTCATATTCCTGATCGTTGCAGACGAAATGCTTGATGCATGCCCCTCTGCCATTCTTCTGGATGCCGTTGATGTACGCCCCGGCAATCATCCCGCTAAGATAGGGGTCTTCGGCAAAGCATTCGAAGTTGCGTCCCGCAATCGGGGTGCGGTGAATATTGACCGTCGGCGCGAGCAGAATGTGCGCCCCTTTGATTTTAAGCTCGTCCGCCAGCAGTTTGCCGATCCTTTGCACCAGATCGGTGTTCCAGGTTGCGCCGAGCGCAATGCCGACGGGGATAAGCGCAGATGTTGGCGCAAGAACTCCCCTGTGAACCCCGTGCACCGTTCGGCCCGTCCGTCACGCGAATAGACGGAATCCCCAGCCGTTCAACTGGTGCGGTGTGCCACAGGTCTTTGCCTGCAAGCATCGAAATTTTCTCTTCGAGTGTCAGATGCGTGATTAAGTTTTCGATGCTTATCATCTGTTTATCCTTTTGGGCTACCAGGGATTTGGTTTGTAAGCCCCGGCCCACCTTGTTACGCAAGATGGGCCGGGATGATTAATCAATTACGGTTGATAGACAGCGAACTTGCCATCTTTCACAATCAGGACAACCGGTTCATGCACCGGGTCGCGCTGGGCGTTGAATGAGTACGTGCCCAGGGGTGTATCAAGCCCGGCAATCTTCGCCAGCGCATCGCGGACGGCGGCGTGATCCACGCTGCCCGCATTCTTGATCGCGGTGGCGACGACCCAGGCCGCAGTATACGCTTGCGCGGCGAACTGGTCAGGGTCGGCCTTGTATTCAGCCTGGAAAGCTTTGACAAAATCCACATTGGCTGGGAAAGTGCTTGAAACGTCCCAGGCTGCGCCAGAGATCGCTCCTTCGGCAGATTTTCCGGCGATTTGGGCCAGTTTGGGGCTGTTGAATCCGTTGCCGCCAATGATGTGGACGCTGTCAGGGATGCCGAGGGTGCGGGCCTGGATCATGATGTTGGCAGCTTCCTCGGCGAGTGCCGAGACGACGATGGCATCGGGATTAAGCCCCTTGATTTTGGTCAACTGGGTAGCAAAGTCAGTATCCCCCTTGGCGAAGGTCTCGGTATCGACAATTTCGATCTTGGCGTCGGTCAGGGCCGCCTTGAAGACATCGTAGCCACTTTGGGTGAAGGCGTCGTCGTTACCATACATGATGGCGACTTTCTTCAACTTGAGCGCGTTAACCGTTACTTTGACGGTGTTCGGCACGACTGCGCTTTCGGGCAGGCTGGTGCGGAAGATGTAGTCGCCGATATCGGTGATGCCGCTGGCCGTGTTGGAGCTGGCAACAACCGGTACTTTGGCTTCCTGCGCCACCGGGTCAGCGGATTTGGCTTCGTTGGAAAGCGTCGGGCCAAGGATGGCGGTGATGTTCGAGTCAGCAGTGAGTTTTTCGAAGGCGGCGATGGCCTGCTTCGGGTCGCCAGCGGCGTCTTCGTAGGAAACTTTGATAGTTACACCATCACCAAGATATTTCTGCTCATTGATTTGTTTAATGGCCAGATCAATGCCCTTCTGAATCGATGTGCCATACACAGCGGTTGCGCCGCTCAGGTCGTGGACGGCTCCCAAAGTAATCACAGCCGGGAGGCTGCTGGCGGATGCAGCAGGCGTATCCGTGGAGGGGACTGTCTCCGGGGTTTCGCTGGCGACAGTTTCAGGGGCGGTGGTTGCAGTTGGGGCTGGCGTGGCCGCAGGACCGCAGGCGGTTGCCAGAATGCCGACAAGCATCAGCATTGCAACCAGTTTTAGAACAAGTTGTTTCTTCATTTTATTTTCTCCTTTGTGCGATTGTGCCTGTTCATTAACAGGACGCGCATTATGATACTCCACTTTATAACTGTTGCAAGTATTTTTCAAACGTGCAAAAGAAAATGTTATCTGATGTATGTCACCTGATTTACGCGATCACACCAAAACTGTAATCATTTTTGTCACAAGTTTTATGGAAGGATTGTGCTCAAACGAACGAGGTTACAATTGTCTGGTGTGCAAGATTGTCTTCTGCAGAAGACAAAATCTATTAGGAGATTGCGTCAATATGACCAATATTTTCCGTAAATCGAAAGAACTGCCAACAAAGGCGCATCCCAATGCCGGCCTACGCCGGGAGGAGGGGCTAATTGGTTTGATGTTCCTTTCTCCATGGATTTTGGGCTTCATTCTGCTCAAGTTGCTGCCAATTTTGGCGGCGCTGGCGTTTTCATTCACTGACTTCAAAATGGCGTCGCCAGAAGCGGCGCAGTTTATTGGTCTAAAAAACTACATCACGTTTTTAGGGGATATAAATGCGTGGTCGAGCTTGGCCGGGTCATTGGGCTATTTTCTGACAACTGTCCCGCTTGAAATGGTCGTTGCCCTTGCTCTGGCAACTCTTATTTCCAGTGAGCGGTTGCCTGCGAGAGGTCTTTTGCGCTCGCTCATTTTTATGCCCAGTATTATTCCGATCATGGCGATTCTTTTTATCTGGCTTGGGCTGGTTGATCCTCACTCTGGCTGGCTTAACGTGTTAATTATGGTGCCCCTTGGTCTGCCGCCCATCTCGGCAAACTCATTTGAGACGCTCAACACCATGATAACCCTGTGGAGCATCGGACCTGGATTTTTAATCATGTATGGTGCCATGCAAGCGATTCCGAAAGAAATCCATGAGGCCGCTCGCGTGGACGGCGCTGGCCCGGTATTGCGCTTTTTTAGCATTACATTGCCCATGATTTCTCACGCTGTCTTCTTTAGCCTGATCATCAATTTGACCAGTGCTTTTGGGGGCGCACTTTTGCTTGATCGTGGCTATCTTTTTTCGCAAAGCTTTTCTCCGATGGAAGGATATATCAATTCGATTATGTTTCAGGATTTAGGTTACGCAAGCGCGCTGGCCTGGGTCATGTTTGCGATGACCATGACCATTACCGTTGTGCTTTTCCGTTCGGCGCGACGCTGGGTATATTTCCCCGAGGAGGCCGGGCATGAATCTGATTTAAACGCAGAAAAAACACCGGAGCATCCACACTTACTGTCCGCCTGTGGGAATTTACCGGGTCAGCACTTGCCATTTTATTTAGCTTTCTCGTTGTGGCAGTCTATCTGTCTCCGCTGGTCTATATGTTTGTTACTTCTGTCAAAAGTCCGGCACAGTTGAGCGATTCGAAAGCGCCGATCTATCCGGCAAGCAATCCGCAATTTGAATACAACGGGGTAGAGTATCCTGTGATGAATGTCCCCACTGCGGATGGAATCAAAGAATGGGCGCTGATTACACCCCGCCGAACCTACGCCGAGTTTATTGACCCGCAGAACCCTGAAAAAGGCCTGATCCATTGGGATGGCAACTGGCGTGCGCTGCAAAAAACATATCGATATAGCCTGACATTCAATGCCTTTTTGGATATTTGGAAAAACGCAAAGATCGCGCAGGCCATGGGGAATACCCTTACGATCGCGATCATCACAGAAATCGGCGTATTGCTTTCGTCCATCGCTGTGGCGTATGGATTTTCGCGTTTTCGCATTCCTGGCGGGAAGTGGTTGTTCCTGCTCCTGATTGCGACCATTCTGATTCCCGACAGCGTTGTATCCTTGCCAAGCTATTATATATTCGTGCGCATTTTGGGATGGAATGGCTCCTGGTATCCGTTGATTGTGCCGCACTTTTTCAGCAGTGCCATCTTCGTTTTTCTGTTGCGCCAGAATTTTAAAAGCATTCCCCGTGACCTGGATGAGGCGGCGATGATCGATGGTGCCGGCCCCTTGCGGATTCTGGTGTCCATTATTATTCCCCAGAGCATCCCTGCCATTGCGACAGTCGCTTTGCTACACTTCTTTTACATTTGGAATGAGTTGCGTTTGTCCAGCCTTTATCTCGGTACACGACCTGATTTGCGCACACTTTCCATGAGTACTTCCATCTCGAATGCGGCAATTGGCTTTACGCCAGAAGTGTTGGAAGCAAGTGCGCTGATCCTGATGATTGTTCCTGTCGTGATCTTGTTTATCTGCCAACGTCTCTTTATGAAAGACATGGTTGTAACCGGAACGGAGAAATAAGCGATGAACAAGTTGATTGCCCGGAATATCGTTTTCTTGTGGCTGGCCTGGGTTTGTATTCTCATCGGTTTTCAAGCACTGGCTACGGCACGGGTGCAGCCCCAATGGCCCGACACGGCACAAAGATGGACAGTAGATTCTACCGTCGCTTCTATCTATCAGAAAGGTCATCCTTACCTGCTTGAACCCTTCATGAATAATCAGGTGGCCTGGGATTCAGAATACTATCTCGGCATTGCGCTTGGTGGGTATGACAATCCTTGTCTGCCAGCCATCAATCCACTGGTCAAAGGAGGGGCCACTGTTCGTTGCACCGATACAAAAACGCAGGTACCCACTGACAGCAACGGAAAAATCTGGTCGCTTGGCTACGCCTTTTTCCCACTGTACCCTATCATGATGCGCTTGTTTTCCTTCCCGCTCTCGCTGTTTGGCATGAATCCTATTGCGACTGCTACGCTGGCCGGAGTGATGGTTTCTGCACTGGGCACATTGCTCGCTATGTTCTCGCTTTATGATCTTACACACGAAGCGCTTGGGGAGGAAGGCGGGATGCGGGCTGTTTTTTACCTGCTTATTTTCCCAACCGGGTTTTTCCTGGCGCAGGTCTACACAGAGGGACTCTTTGTGGGACTGGCATTTTGCTCTCTTGCCATGCTTAAACGCAAACACTGGGTCTATGCTGCGCTGTTTGCTTGCGCGGCCACGCTGACTCGTGCTGTTGGCATTGCGTTATTCATTCCAATGGCAGTCACCTGGATTCGCACCAATGAATGGTATGCCCTTGATATGGAATGGCGTCAGCTTTTATACAAAAGAATCCCATCTACCCCGCTCTGGCATGCTTTTCTGGCGTTTGCCCCATTGATTGTTTTTCTGATTTGGAAGCTTTCTTACTTTGGTCTGGCATTCGATTACGTTGAAAAGAATTACTTTGGGCGTATTGTAAGCATTCAACAGGCTTTCGCCGTCTGGATAACAACCTCCTATGAAATGATTTTAGGTTTCATCAACCAGCAAGGCCCGGCCATCATGCACCTGTACGTCAATCCGCAGCACAGCGCTTACTATTTTATGGAGACGGTTGGCATCGTCGTTGGACTGATCGCGGTTGTGCGTTGTTTGAAAACCGATCCGGAAGTTGCCTGGTTTAGCCTGGCGGTTTATTTGATTTCTTTTGCGTCGGGTCCCAGCCAGGGAATGTACCGTTATGTATTGGCGGCGCCTGCCCTTTTCATTACCCTGTCTCGTTGGGGCAAAAACCGGACCTTTGACCGCATCTGGACGATTTTCAGCATCCTACTGATGGGACTGGGCGCAACGTTGTATGCCATGAATTATTGGGTCGGGTAATCGCCCGATCGGGCCAAACAAAAAGCGTGTTCTCATTTTGCGAGAACACGCTTTTTGTTTGCAAGCGCAAAATCTTACAGTTCGGAGTTCTGCTTCAACCAGTCAATCACTTCGCCAGCCTTGCAGAAAGCCAGACCGGTGACTGTATCTGCTCCGCCATAATACATGGCAATGCGCCCACTTGGCTCATCATACAGAGCCGCGCACGGGAAGGCCACGTTGGGAACATCGCCCACGCACTCGTAGTTTGTCTGTGGTGAAAGCAGGTACGACCCGCCGCGATAAATCGTTTTCCAGGGTTGATCGAGATCGAGCAGCGCTGCGCCAAAGCTGTAGACGAATCCGTTGCAGGAGGTCAGCACACCGTGATAGAAGAGCAGCCACCCTTCGGGAGTCTCAATCGGGATGGGGCCAGCGCCGATCTTGGTGCTTTGCCATCCGCTCTTGGTGCCCATTACAAAGCGATGCTCGCCCCAATACTTCATATCCGGGCTTTGGCTCAGATAAATATCGCCAAAGGGAGTATGACCGTTGTCTGACGGGCGGTTGAGCATGACATATTTGCCATTAATCTTGCGCGGAAACAGTACGCCATTGCGGTTGAAAGGCAGCAGCGCATTTTCAAAGAAATGGAATTTTTGAAAATCAAAGGTATAGCCTACGCCAATGGTCGGACCATGATAGCCGTTGCACCAGGTCACCCAGTAGCGGTCTTCGATCCAGACCACGCGCGGGTCATAGCGGTACTGGTAGCGGCCAATTTCCGGGTCGTCGCACAGCCACTCAATCGGATCATTGTCCAAGGTCCATTTCATCCCATCATCCGAAAAGCCGCGATGAACATTCATTTCGCGCTTCTTATTATCGCAACGGAAAACCCCGGCAAATTTTCCGTTAAAAGCCACCGCTGCCGAATTGAAAATGCTGTTCGAAGACGGGATTAAGTTGCGGGGGATAATCGGGTTAGCGCTATATCGCCAGACGATGTCGCTATTCCCTGCCGGTCGTTCCTCCCACGGAATGTTTGGCACGGAATAGAAGGGGTAAGTTGTCATGTGAAATCCTTTTATGTGAGTGATGGGGTCAAAACAAAAGTGCGCTAGATTGTCACGCTACTAAATATTTTATTGAATTTTACAGCCAAAAGATTAAACAGGCAATGATGCCATTCTTAAACGTTCTTAGACGTTTTTTATTGTCGTATTCATTTGCTTGGTTCTGATTTGACGGTTTATTTTGCCTGATGTGCTCGGGATGTAACCTATTGTAATGATTTTATGTTTTTTTTACGCGATTGCTTGCAAATTTTGTGGCAGTTTTATGCCCATGGAATATGCTTATAAATAAAGCGCCCTGCAACAAACCCTTTATATCTTTCGCGATGCGCTTAACTTGGTACAAAAGAAAGAGGAATAGACAATGTTATTCGCAATTGGATTAATGATTGTGTTCTGTGTCATCGCCTTTAAAGCTTCACCCAAAGAGAAACAGGAAGATGCCCATGTGCATGGGGCCGGGCAAATTGGCCTGCTGGCTGCCGTCGCCTTGTTTGGCGTGGATTACTTTACATCTTATTTTTATGCCACCGGCGAAATGATGAGCGCGCTGCATCCCTATAATTTGCAGGGTTATGCCTATTATGCAGTGGCATTTATTGCGCTGGCAAATATTATCTTTGGCGCACTTTATATGTATTCGCTGGGTGTCTTCAACGAAGGGGGCGGATCATATACTGCGTCCATGCGCTATTTGACCCCGGCCCTCAGCTTGATTGTCGCCGTTGTGCTAATTCAGGATTACATCTTCACGATTGTTGTCTCTTCCCTGTCAGGTGTCGATCAACTGCTTTCAATCACAAATTCCTACGGCATTCACTGGTTCTGGCATTTCATTATTGGCGCTGCGCTTGCCGCCGTCACCTGGTGGCTGACCATTCGGGGGCGTGGCGAATCTTCACGGGTCGTCTTTGCGCTATTAGGCGTCTTCGTGCTGATGACGATCACCATGGGCATTGGGCTTTTCCTTGCCAAATCTGCGGGGATTGCCGCAGCCCCGCTTGAAACAACCCAGCCAGCCAGCCTGACCGATGCCATTTATCACATGCTGACAGCCTCCATGAAAGGGCTTGTGGCGCTCACCGGGCTGGAAGCCATGTCCAACGGTATTCAGTTTGTCATCAATGAAGATGCCGGATTTGTCAAATGGGGCAAAAAGCACCTTCCCAAACTGGCTGGCGTTTGGAACTTCTACAGCGGCAAATCGGGGATTGGCCGTTTCGTGCAGACATCCTTCCTGTTTTACGGAGGCATTACCACCCTTTTCCTGACCTATTTCTCGATTCAGTTTAATGTTTTTGATGGAACCAATGGGCGCACCCTGATCGGGAATCTCGCGTCGATCGGCTTTGGGCAAGTTCCTGGCGGGGAGCTACTCTACTGGATTTATCAGATTCTTGCTGTCGCGTTGCTCGCGGCTGCATCGATGACCGCATTCCAAGACTTGCAGGCTACCGCATGGCGCGATGTGGCGATTGGCGAAGTGCCAGAGATTGTGGTCTACCGTAACAAACAGGGAACATTTACCCGTTCGGTCACCGCTGGCTTCATCATTTCAGTGATTATCCAATTCCTGGTGCGCGGAGAAACCAGCGCAGCTGTGCCATATTATGGGGTTGGTGTATTCATGCCGATCATGGTGATGGGTTTCGCCATCCGCCAGCATATTCTCAAAACCTATACCGGCAGAAAACGCACCTGGGGTGCTTTGGGGGCCGGGTTGGCGGGCATTATCTCGGGTATCGTTTTTATCGGTCAGATCGCCGGAAAATGGGAGGAAGGTGGATGGGTGGTCTTGATTACCTTCAGCATTCTGATCCTTGGCGCAAATGCGCTGCTGCTCTCGCCTATGGGGCGGCGTGAGCCTGCGGATATCCACCGTATTGTCCGGGAGAAAGCGCGTGTTCAAGGGTCGATGGCTTCCATCGTTGAGTGGCAATCGCTCAGAATGCAGGAATATCGTTACACACTGTATAACTATCTGGCAGGTGTAATGGAAGTTTTCGGCGTGCGTAAATTGGCTCGCTTTGAGCGACCAACACCCGCCGGAGAATTTGAAGACGCATTGCACAGCGATCATCCCGAAGCGCCATCATTTCTTGATCAATACATCATCAAACCTGAACCAAAACTGGGCGGAAAACCAAATCAGACTGTCGCTACTGACAAAGGCTTAAAATAGCCTGACAAGTTGTTACACCATTTATTGCTAAAAAGCGTATGGGTAATATTCACAAGAATATTACCCATACGCGCCCTATTCTATAACTTGTTGTCTATTGAGTTATGGTATTATTCTTGTCTTCAACACTGATCAACATTCCCCAAAAAGCATAGGTCATTATGGTCGAAAAAACAAACTCTTCGCCAACCCACCATCTTAGAGATGAGCTGGAACGCCAGCAAAAATTGTTTGGTGCGCAGCCAGGCATTGTCCAGCGCTTTTTGGAAGCGCAAGCACGCCAACTCTCAGATGGGCTTCTTCAACGGGCAACACAGTTGCGTTTCACCTTGCCAGACCGTGTTATTGGTCTGGCGCCACATATAGAACAAACTGCGCCAATGGCTGTGCCACAGGCATCTCGTGAGCAAAGCATTGGCAACGTACTGCAAAAAGTACGCGGAGCAGATATTCGTGATTTGTTCCGTCATCGCCTTGCTGAGCTGGAGCAGTCGCCTGATCATGCAGTTTCAACCAGCGCCAGCTTGTTACGTTATGCGATTGTGATTCACATGGTCCATAATATGCTGCCATCAGGTCGCTCTGTAAATTATAGCGCTGAACAAAATGAAGAAATCCCGACCATCCCAATGGAAGATGCGTTTGATCCTGCGTCTGCCATCACCGCTGCCGAAGACGCCATTGCTGAAGAAGGAAAGTCTGAGGAAGGTCGCGGTGAATTGCTGGTGCCTTTCGTGCAAGCTGCGCGCAAATTTTATTTGCCCCAGTGGATTGCTTTTGGGGACAACACAAAGTTGTTGGTAAATTCGGTTGCCGAAGCCGAGGCGCATCTTACATCGATGCAGAATTATGTTGGCATTTTGCATTTAGCAGTTTCTCTGGCATCTTATATGGTGGCAGATGAAGAGTATCAGAAAAAACGCTATGGGATGCTTGGCCAATTAATCAATCAGGGTCGAGCTCTTGCACGCTACAAGGCAACTGAAATCATCAAGACTATTCAAAATCGTGCTGCCAATAATAACTTGAATCGCGGTCTCACTTTAAGCCTGCCTTATTTTGATGATCAGGAATTGAAGATGGAAATATCCACCTTTGAAGTCATTCCTGCTGGTCGTATTATGTTTGTTCCGGCATTTGTCGTGCGCGCCGCCCGCCAGGAAGAAGTCAAAGTAGCGCAAGATACACGCCTCAATATCTCCACACGAAACCACTTACGTACTCAATTAAAGATGCTTGAAGTCGCTTTTGACACATCTGGCGAAGCGTAAGATTTACCGAAAGAGTTGTCATGCTTATCTTTTCAGTTTTACTGTTGCTCGCGATTATCTATATCTCATGGCGCATTGCCCCGCGTGAAAATCAAGCGGATGCTCATGTGCATGGTGCTGGCCAAGTAGGGTTACTGGCTGCTGTTGCTCTCTTTGGCGTGGATTATTTCACATCCTATTTTTACGCGACCGGGGAGATGATGAGCGCCCTCCATCCATATGGTTTGGAAGGGTACGCTTATCCAGCGGTAATTATCATCAGCGTTGCCAACATTGTTTTTGGCGCGCTTTATATGTATTCTTTGGGCATCTTCAACGAAGGCGGCGGATCGTTTACTGCCGCGATGCGTTACCTTGGGCCTTCACTCAGCTTAATTGTTGCTGTAATCCTGCTGCAAGATTATATTTTCACCATCGTTGTCTCCACCCTCTCAGGGGTAGACCAATTGCTTTCTCTCAAAGAAGCTGGTGGTATTCCTTGGTATTGGCACTTCTTGATCGGTGCTGCGCTGGTGGGTATCACTTGGTATTTCACCATTCGTGGACGTGGTGAATCGGCGCAGGTCGTTTTCACAGGGCTGGCAATTTTTGTTCTGATGACAGTGGTTATGGTAGTTGGGTTATTCTTGGCGCAAGCTGCCAAAGCGCCACCGCTACACGCTGAAGTAGCTCTTAAGGATGTACCAACGATTTGGGATGCTTTGTTCCATATGGTTGCTGCATCCATGAAGGGTTTGGTGGCGCTGACAGGTCTGGAAGCTATGTCAAATGGTATTCAATTTGTTATCAATGATGATGCTGGTTTTGTCAAATGGGGACGAAAATATCTGCCCAAGCTCGAAAAATTATGGCATTACTATGCGGGTAAGGCAGGCATTGGCCGTGCGGTACAAACATCATTTCTTTTCTACGGCGCAGTAACCACGTTGATGCTGACCTATTTTGCCATCCACTTTAAAGCATTTGATGGCATTGAAGGGCGCAGTTTGGTGGGTAATCTAGCTTTTATTGGGTTCAACGCGGTTTTCACACCTGATTGGGGCTTTATCTTTTTTTGGGGTTATCAACTCCTTGCCGTAGGGTTACTGACTGCCGCATCGATGACAGCTTTTCAGGATTTACAAGCCATTACCTGGCGTAACGTCGCCATCGGTGAAATCCCCGAAGTAGTGGTCTATCGCAATGCGAAAGGGACGTTTACGCGTCCAGTAACAGCCGCTGCCCTCGTCTCCGTCCTGATTCAATTCCTCGTGCGTGGTGAAACGACAGCCGCCGTGCCCTATTATGGTGTGGGTGTTTTCATGCCGATTGCTGTCATGGCGCTTGCCATTCGTGAGCACGTAAAGAAAAACCTGACAGGACGTGCTCGTGCTTGGGGGCTGTTTGGCACCACTTTTGCGGCGGCGCTTTCAACCATTATTTTTGTTGGACAAATTACCACGAAATGGAACGAGGGTGGTTGGATTGTACTGATAGTCTTTGCTGTATTGATTATTATGGCCCATCTTATTTTGCTTTCGCCTGCTGGATACCGTGACCCCAAGGATATTCAACGCATTATTCGAGAAAAATCACGTATTGAAGGCGCAATGGGGAACATTGTTGAATGGCAGTCGTTGCGAATGCAGGAATATCGATATAAATTAACATTTCTTGTGGCAAAAATTTTTGCTATTTTTGGCATTTTCAAACCCTTAAGTTTTGAGGAACAGATTGTGCCGCCTCAGGCTGGTGCGTTTGAAGATGCGCTTAACCATGGCGAACACAAGCAATTTATCGAACAGTACCTCGAGAATCAGCCCAAGCCAGAGCCACGTGTCGGTGGTGCGCCAAAGGGCAGCGCCCCTGATAATGATTCGGAATAAGGGTACATAAGTATCATTACGCGCCATCCCAACGAATGACAACAGAACCAATTTATAGTTTACGTGTAGAAGACGTATTTAAGGCCCTGGAAACTACTTCCGAGGGCCTTATTTCCGTTGAAGCCGAGATGCGCCGCTCGCTTTATGGGGAAAACCGTCTGTTTGAGCAGCATAAGGAACCCATCGCGCAGAAACTCTCGAAGCAATTCCTGCACCCGGCCACGGGGATTCTGATGCTGGCGAGTATTCTCGCCTTGGGGCGCGGCGACCCCATTCTCGCATTGGTTATTTTTGCATTGATGATTGCCAATGCCGGGTTTACTTTCTGGCGTGGCTATCGGGCTGAGCAGGCCATTGAAAAATTGCAGGAAGTCCTGCCGTCCTACGCTCACATTCTGCGGGATGGGATGGATGTGCATATCCCGGCCCAGGAAGTGGTTCCAGGCGATGTGCTAATCCTGGCGGAGGGGGATAACATCCCCGCAGACGCACGCGTCATCGAAGAATATGGTCTGCGCACAAACAATTCCACCCTTACTGGCGAATCAATTCCGTCTCGCAAAGTGGCGGACCCCACCTATCAGCAAAGTATTAGCGAGTTGGAGCAGCCCAATCTTATTTTTGCAGGCACATCAGTGGCGTCTGGTACAGGCCGCGCCGTTATTTATGCGACGGGAATGCTTACCCAGTTTGGTCGTATCGCCCATCTGACGCAAAGCGTTAAAGAAGAGCCATCCCATTTTCAACTGGAACTGAGCCGTTTGATCAAAGTGATTACGTGGGTGGCCTTTGGGATTGGCGCACTGGTACTGGCTGCCTCTGCCACCGGCGAGTTGGTGCTACAACCAGGTCACGATGTCATTCTGCTGACGCTTGGGATTATCGTTGCCGCCATCCCTGAAGGTTTGCCTGCCACCCTGACGGTGGCTCTGGCAATGGCAGCGCAGCGCCTTGCCCAAAAGGGAGTGCTGGCGAAAAAACTTAGCATCATTGAAACCCTTGGCACCGTCTCTATCATCTGTACCGACAAAAGCGGCACCCTGACGCAAAACCAGATGACCGTCAAAGAAATCTGGGTTTCAGGGCAAAAGCTGAAGGTATCAGGGGTTGGCTATGAGCCAACGGGTGAGTTCATCCCTGATCCGCATAACCAACCCTGGGAAGAAACCCTGTATAGCCTGCTCGAAGCGGCAAATAGTTGTAACAACTCACGTCTTTACGAACCAACCCCTGAACATCCTACCTGGACCAGCCTGGGAGATCAAACCGAGGCCGCACTGAAGGTAACTGCGCTCAAAGCCGGTCTGAACGAAAAAGCCCTGAACATTCTCTACCCGCGTGTGCATGAAATTCCGTTTGATGCGCGCCGTAAACGCATGACCACTGTCCACCGTCGCATTGATGCGGAGTTTGCCTTTGTCAAAGGCTCTCCGCGTGAAGTTTTGCAGCTCTGCACCACGGTCGAAATTAACAATAAAATTGTTCCTCTCAC
This sequence comes from uncultured Chloroflexia bacterium, assembly GCA_963757465.1. Classification (GTDB taxonomy): domain Bacteria; phylum Chloroflexota; class Anaerolineae; order Anaerolineales; family Villigracilaceae; genus UBA5195. The sequence continues at coordinate 340,283 of CAVWRY010000002.1, forward strand.
CAATGATTTGCGTGCAGAAATCATGGCAGCCAACGATGAATATGCCCGCAACGCTTTGCGTGTGCTGGCAATGGCAAAGCGTGACCTGGCTGCGGCAGGCAAGGCTGGCCCTTACAACCCCGAAATTGTCGAACGCGACCTGACCTTTTTGGGGTTGCAAGCGATGATGGATCCGCCCCGCCCTGAAGTGGAGGCCGCCATCAAAACCTGCCGTCAGGCTGGTATTCGGATTGTGATGATTACGGGCGATTACGGCCTCACTGCTGAAATCACTCGCACGGCGCGTTGGCATGCTTTCGACCCCCAATCCTCGCATCATCACTGGCGCCGAAGTGGAAGAGATGAGCGAGATCGAATTGCAAAAAGCGCTCGAATCCGAAGTGCTTTGCGCGCGCATGGCCCCAGAGCACAAACTCCGCCTGGTATCGGCGTTTCAGGCAAAGGGAGAAGTGGTTGCTGTCACCGGCGATGGTGTCAATGATGCACCCGCTCTCCGCAAGGCGGATGTCGGGATTGCAATGGGCATTGTCGGCACCGATGTCGCCAAGGAAGCGGCAGACATCATCCTGACCAATGATAATTTTGGCGCGATTGTTTACGCGATTGAAGAAGGCCGTGCCATTTTTGATAATATTCGTAAATTCATTACCTATATTTTTTCGAGCAATGTACCAGAAATTTTGCCCTTTATCATTTCTGCCTCCTTTGCACACATCCCGCTTGCTTTAAATGTGCGCCAAATTCTGGCGATTGACCTGGGTACGGATATTCTCCCCGCGATTGCGCTGGGTGTTGAAAAGCCTGAGCCAGATGTGATGACGAAGCCTCCACGTCGGCGTAATCAACCGTTAATTGACAATGGTTTGCTTGCGCGTTCCTTCCTATGGCTGGGACCACTCGAAGCGATCTTATGCTATGCTGGTTTTTTTGCGGTATACGTCTTTACTGGCAATGCAGAAACGCTCGGTCTTTCCTTCTTGATGAACATCCAGGTCCCGCCATTCTTACAGCTTCCATCGAGTAAAGAATATGCGGATGTTTTGGCCATAACAGTCTTCCACGCTGGTGTTGTCATGGCGCAGGTGGGCAATGCCTTTGCCTGTCGATCTGAAACATCGCGTGGAAAGCATTTGGGCTGGGCCAGCAATAAATATTTATTGATTGCCGTCCTGGCAGAGATACTCGGCATTTTCATTATGATTTATTGGGCCCCGCTTGCGCAAAAATTTGAACACACATCCCTGCCCGCGGTCTATTGGGTAGGCCTGTTTTCCTTTTCTTTGGCTATTTACAGCATCGAGTGGATCAGAAAACAGATTGGGCGTAAATTCAAAAGCCGTATAAAATTAGACATACCATCCTAAAGCAAGGAGGACATGCCATGAAACTTATCGTAATGGGTTGTGGGAGAGTGGGCTCGCAAGTCAGCAATCTGATGGCAAGCCAGGGCCATGATGTCACAGTGATTGACCACCGCGATGTGGATGCTGCAACGCGCTTGGGGCCGGAATTCAAGGGGCGGCTGATCTCTGGACTGGGTTTTGATCGAGACATCTTGATTGAAGCAGGCGCAGAATTTGCCGATGCTTTTGTTGCTGCCAGTTCATCAGACAATGCCAACATTGTCGCAGCGCGCATTGCCCGCAATATTTTCAAAATCCCCCGCGTTGTTACACGGCTTTATGACCCACGCCGGGCCGAAATTTATCAGCGGCTTGGACTGATGACCATTTCGACAACTACCTGGGGCGCAGAACGGGTGTACGAGTTGGTAACCCACACTGATCTGGATGTTGTCTACAACTTTGGACGTGGCGAAGTTTCGATGGTGGCGATTGAGGTACCGCACCCTCTCGCCGGACGCACCGTCCGCGACCTGACCGTTCCCGGGGAGTTTAACGTGATCTCGATTACCCGCGACGACAAAGCATTCATCCCCGCAGCCGGGACACAGTTTCGGGAAGGGGATGTCCTGCATCTCGCCGTCCAATCTACGGCGTTGGGCCATCTCGAAGACATGCTCGGTCTCGAAAGGAGATCATAAACCATGTTTGTGATTATCGTTGGTGGTGGTAATACCGGCGCGGCGTTGACGCGCCTCCTGCTCGATGCTGGTCACAGCGTCAAAATCATTGAATCGCGTCCAAACCTTCTTGAGAAACTCGTCAAGGAATTTCCAAATGATGTGATTTATAAAGGAGATGGTAGTTCGCCCAGCGTGCTTGAAAAAGCTGGCATCCGTGATGCGCTTGTCCTGGCGGCAGTTACGCGCGATGACGAGACCAATCTGGTGGTAACCTCGCTGGCGCGTTTTGAATTCAATGTTCCGCGTACGATTGCGCGTATCAATAATCCCAAGAACGCCTGGCTCTTCACCGCCGAAATGGGCGTGGATGTGGGTCTGAACCAGGCTGATATTCTCGCGCACCTGATTGCCGAAGAAATGTCGCTCGGCGACATGATGACCCTGCTCAAGCTCAAGCGCGGTGAATATTCCCTGGTAGAAGAAAAAGTCTTCCCGACCGCCCCGGCAGCCAACAAGGCCATTCGAGATTTACAACTGCCGCAGGAATGCACGATTGTGGCCGTAATTCGCAATCACCAGTTGATTATTCCACACGGCAGCACCGTTCTTGAACCCGCCGATGAAGTATTGGCACTTGTCAACGGCAAGCAATTGGGTGAGCTTGCCTCCATTCTGGCCCCGCCCAAACCCGTTACACGCGACATGGTTCAGTAAACGTAAAAAGAACGCCCATCCAAGATGGGCGTTCTTTTTACGCGCTGAAGAAATAATAAGCTTTCAATCTTGCTAACCGCACTGCCGGGTGTACCCGTGGGATATTTTGTTATACTGAAATTCAAATCCCCTGATTTTGGATACATCTTCTAAAAGGAATCAATTATGAAATCTATCTCAAAATTTCTAAATGTGGTGCTGCTTGTTGTGTTGGTCTCGTCTCTCATTGGGCAGAATATCCAAACTGTGAGAGCTGCCGCCCCAGATCAAACCATTACGGTGAATGACCAGGCGCCGTTAAATGCTGCTTATGGTCAGAGTTTTACTGTTTCAGCTATAGCCGATTCCAATCTGGCGGTAAGCTACAGCGCTGTCGGCAGTTGTACCAACCTGGGTGCAACCTTTACCATGACGGCTGGTACGGGCCAATGTACAGTTCAATATGATCAGACTGGGGATGGCACCTACGACCCGGCTCCACAAGTCACTGAAACTGTGGGGGCGCTACCCGTAGCGATCACCATCAGCGCTGAAGCCAAAAGCAAAAATGAGGGGGATGCTGACCCGGCACTCACCTACACCATCACCAGCGGCACACTCGTCGGGACAGACGATTTCAGCGGCGCACTGACCCGAGACAACGGAGAGACAGTTGGTGATTATGCTATTACACAGGGCACACTCACGCTGAGTGGCGATTATGACCTGACATACATTGGCGCAAATTTGACGATTTTGGCTGTGCCAACGAACACACCGACAGCAACGGTAACAGCAACAGCTACATCAACTCCTACTGCAACCGCTAGCCTAACACCGACCTCCACTGCGACTGCCACAGCTACCCAGACAGCCACACGCACCAGCACAGCGACAGCTACGGTTACACGTCAACCCCTGCCCCAGCTTTCTATGTGGCGGCACTTACAGGAGATGATGACAATGATTGTTTTTCTGCCATTACACCCTGTTTGACGATCAACGCTGCAATTGGCAAGGCAGCAAATGGCGATACGATCAAAGTCGCGGGTGGAACCTATACAGCATCAGGGGCCAACGTAATTGCGGTTACGAAAAGTATTACCCTTCTAGGAGGGTGGAACGCGAGCTTTACGGCGCAAGATACTACATCTGTGATTGATGGAGAAAATCAGCGTAGGTGTATGATAATTGGCACTTACGATGATATCCGCAGTGGCGGTACCGTTGTTGTGGATCATTTTACGCTGATGAATGGCTATGTCAATTCGATGGGGGCTGGTATTTATAATACTGGTGTACTTACGATAAGCAACAGTGTTATAAAGAATAATATGTCTAATATAGGGGGAGGCGCTATTTATTCCATATTTGGTACGCTTGTATTGAATAATGTTGATATCAATCATAATCAAACAGGTATGCCTAATATCGAGGGTGGTGGGGGTGGGGCCGGAATTGAGAATGCTAGCAGTACTGTCACGTTGAACAATAGCACTGTTAACACAAATACTCTTCTTGGTGGCTTGAATGGTAGTGCCATTTATAGCGATGGTCCTTTTACTATCAACAATAGCACGGTCAATGGCAATCAGGGCGTTAACGCCATTTACAATTTGACGAGTGGGTCTGATGAAATGACGATCAATAACAGTACGATCAGCAACAATACATCTAATGGGATAGGTGCTGAGCGGGGCGTTATGACGATCAATAACAGCACAATCAGCAATAACAGTCCCAGTGGAATTGCTCCTACCTATGATGCAGAGATTAATATCAACAATAGCACCATCAGCGCAAATGGAATTGGTATCAATCATGGTGATCCGCAATACTATCGTGGCACTGTTACCTTATTAAATAGCATTATGGCTGGTAATGCACACGACTGTGTTGGTTTGATTACCAGTGCTGGTTATAACTTAATAGGAAGTAGAGCCGGATGTAGTTTTACCCTTGCTATAGGTGATCTTGTCAATATGAATGTTGGACTTGGGCCGTTGACGGGTTCACCTGCCTATCTTCCGCTTCTAACGACCAGCCCTGCCATTAACGCTGGCAGCCCAGCTGTTTCTGGTAGTGGGGGCAGTGCCTGTCTTTCCGCTGACCAGCGCGGGGTGTCTCGTCCACAGAGCAGCCGCTGCGATATTGGGTCTTATGAATGGGTTGGTCCGACAATTTCTGGCAACATTGGCGTATCAGGCGCAAATTTAAACTTCCACGATGTTGTTGATCGAACTGTGACTGCAGATGCCAATGGGAACTATATTTTCCCAATTCCAAATGGCTGGAGTGGGATTGTCACGCCATTTAAACTTGGCTATACTTTCTTGCCAGCGAGTAGAGATTATTCATCGGCCCCCGGCCCTGTAACGTCTGATTTGACGAGTCAGGATTATGCGGCGACACGCTATGGATATGTGATCTCTGGCAATGCTGGTATGGCGGGTGTAAAACTGAGCTATTACGATGGCATTGCCAAAAACACTACAACAGATGGCAGTGGAAATTACACATTTACTGTGTCATTGAACTGGTCTGGTATCGTTACACCTTCTAAAGCAAACTATACTTTCTTTCCAGTCAACAAGACCTATGGCAAGCTTATTGTAGATCAACCTCAACAAAACTATGCGATTTACTATGCTATTTCAACCGCTATATTGCCGGTAGGTATTGTTGCTACTGTAACACCTACCTATCAATGGTCGAAGGTTTTTGGGGCGACAAAATACACCTATGAACTTTGGAAAGATAACCATCTTGTCTATGCCAAGTCGGCGCTCCCCAGCAATTGTACAATTACAACCTGTTCGAGCACCTCTACCGATGTATTAAGTAGTGCCACATACAAGTGGCGAGTACGCGCCATGATTGGCGGGATATGGTATGCTTATAGTGCATATCAAACATTTACCATCCCGAATGTTAAACCTGGTTTTTGGAAGTCTACTGGCCTTGGGTTTTACGTAACATCTGCGAATGATCAATATGTTCAAAATTTCTATATCAATGTTTGGGTATCTGGATGTGGCGGTTATAAAATTACGAACACACATTCTCTTCATATCGTGAAAAAGAAATTCTCATTCATGGGCAGTTTTTATCAGATAGGAACCTTTAATACATTCACGGGCGCATCTGGCACACTGGGGCTAAGCCATTTCTATCTTCCGGGCTGCGGATATGTGACGGGTGGTCCTTTCTCATGGAAATCAGCCTGGAAAAGTTCGACCCAGCCGACGATGAGGATTATGCAAGTAACACCATTCCTTACCGAAGCCAGCACCGATGCCATCTCTGACGCTTATACAGTGGAGCGGATTACCCCTTAATGATTTGGGATAGATAGTTGTGATTTCAAAAGCGCCATTTTGCTATCAGCAAAATGGCGCTTTTGTGTATATCACTTTACATCGTAAACGTATCGTGCAAATTCGGGTAGAGCACCTGCTGCATCCCTCGGGCAGAAAGTTGTTCCATCAGTACTTGGGCAGGTTTTTCTTCTCCATGCACCAGAAAAACCTGTTTTGCCGAATCCTTTACCCGCAGCGCGTACTCCACTAGCAAATCCTGCCCGGCATGCGCAGAAAGTCCGCCAATGGTGGCGACATCGGCGCGGCGATAATAGACCTCGCCAAAAATCTTGACACGTTCTTCGCGGTCGGCCAAGTGGCGGCCTAACGTATTCGGAGCCTGCCATGAAACAATCAGAATTGTTGCGCGTGGATCTTCGATATTGTTGCGCAAATGGTGCAAAATTCGTCCATTTTCGGCCATGCCTGAAGCCGCGATGATAATCATCGATCCTTTTTGATCTTCAAGCGCCTTTGATTCTTCCACCGAGCGGATATAGGTCAGTTGGTCAAAGTTCAATGCCGGGTGACGATTGGCTCGGATAAAGGCATTCGTTTCTTCGTCATAGCATTCCGGGAATTTGATAAACGCCTGCGAAGCCTCCACAGCCAGCGGGCTATCCACATAGACTGGCATGCGCAGCGTAGGGTTGGCTGTCATCATCAGGTTCAAGTCATAGACCAGTCCCTGCGTGCGTCCTACTGCGAATGCGGGAATAATCAGCTTTCCGCCTCGCTCCGCTGTCCGCTTGACCACTTCCTGTAGTTCCACAAAGGCTAGCTCCGGGTTGCGATGGCTCTGATTGCCATAGGTTGATTCCATAATGAGAAAATCGGCAGCCTCCGGTAAAACCGGATCGCGCAAAATGGGAAGGTTACGCCGGCCAATATCGCCTGAGAACCAGACTTGCAGCTTTCTCCCCTTTTCCTCGATCTGCAAATCAATCGCTGCCGAGCCGAGAATGTGCCCGGCATCTGCAAGCTGAATCTCAACGCCGTTAACCGGCGAAAAGCGCTGCCCATAGTGAATGCCCTGCAAAAGCTCTCTTACCTTTTCAGCGTCCCGTTGTGTGTAGAGCGGCTCCACCAGGTCTTCGCCCCGCGCACGCCCATATTTATTGACGAAGAACATATCCGCTTCTTGAATATGCCCAGAATCCGCCAGCATGATGCTGGTTAGATAGGCGCTGGCAGGTGTGGTGTAAATTTGTCCGTTAAAGCCTTGCTTTACCAGGTTAGGCAGATTGCCGCAGTGGTCAATGTGTGCGTGTGAAAAAATCACCGCATCGATCGTTTTTGGATCAAAAGGGAAATTTAAATTGCGTTCATAGCTTTCTTTGCGTCGCCCCTGATACAGCCCACAATCCAGCAGCAGGCGCGCGCCGTTCACTTCCAGCAGGTGCATTGAACCTGTTACCGTCCGCGCTGCGCCGTGAAATGTAATTTGCATAATTACACTCTCTTTCAGTCAGCCCTGACACCCAGAACGCGCAAAATCTCTCCCCCAAAGTGTTTCAGCCGCCAGGGTGCTTCATCCATCACCTGCGCCAGCGCCTCGTGCGAGCGCGGATTTTTTTCGGCAATGGCGTGAATGTACAGGCGTGGCAAAATGACATCTGATTCAACCTGTAGTTCGCGTGCCTTGTCTTTGCGCCAGTTTTTCAGCGATTGCTGACGGTTCAAGACCGAATTGGGCAGGCGTGTGATCGGGGTCGGCTCAACGGGTGCTGTATTGTTGCCTCGATGGATGGCTTCAAGCATCGACTTGCCGCAGCGCTGAACCTGTTTTTCGGTCATGCCCAGCGCCATAAACCCTTCGGACGATTGCGGCGGATTTTTGGCGATCTTGAGTAATATCTGGTCACTGACCACTTTGAATACCGGGCGGTTGATGCGCTCGGCAATTTTTTCGCGGCAAATGCACAACTCGTTCAAAATGGTTTGCTGGCGCAGGTCCAGGTCTCCCTGGCCGTCAACCCGCTCCCAGCGTTCTTTTTGCTCACGGTTGCTGCTGCCGTTGATAAAACAAACCCGCGTAAAGTCTTCATTGGCCAGTTCCCAGCGGTCTTTAGTATGCAATTCGTTTTCGAGCATGTCGCGCAGGGCAATCAAATAATGTGTGTCCAGTTGTGCGTAAGTAAGCAGGTCTTTTGTCAACGGGCGCTGACCCCAGTCGGCTTTTTGATTGTGCTTGTCCAGGTCGAGTCCAAACTTTTCGGCGAGCAAACTGCCCAGGCCCACGGCGTTATATCCCAGCGTGCGCGCGGCGACCATCGTATCAAACATATTCGAGAAGATAAAATCAAAATCCCGATGCAGGCCGAGCACATCATACTCGGCGGCGTGAAAGATTTTTTCGATATGATGGGCCGAAAAAATCGGCGCAAGATGTGTCATGTCATCCAACGCCAGCGGGTCTACCAGATAATCGGCTTCTACCGTAGAAAATTGAATTAAACAAACGCGCTCACGATAAGCGTGCAGTGAGTTAGCCTCAGTGTCAACCGCAATGCGTGATTGTTGCAATAGCGTATTGGCGAGTTGCTCAAGGGCAGATGATGTATCGATCCAGATTGGGGCAGGGACAGGGTTGGACATAGGTTTCATTATAAAGCGATATTAGGGAAAGGAGCGAGAATGCTACGCTCCGTTCTCTTCTCTCCAATTCTTTTCCATAATTAATGCGTCTTCTCCGTCATCGTAATAGCGCGGCCATTGGTCTACAAAGCGATACCCGGCTTTTTCATACATGCGGATGGGATGTGCATTGCTGGCCCGTACCGAAAGCCGGATGCGTTCAGTCGTCAGGCGGGATTCGCAGGCGGCGAGCAACGCCCGCCCGTAGCCTTTGCCGCGATATTCGGGTAGGATGCCAATGGTGGCGATCCACGAAAACCCGTCCCCCGGGCGCGGGTCACCCGCAACGAAGCCGATCATCTTCTCGTCTTCCACGGCTTTTAACCGAACGACACTGGGGAAACTGAGTACAGCGATTAAATCAAAAATAGGCCAGGCATCTTTTGGGAAGCAGGTTTGCTCCACATGACGCAGCGCATTCAGGTCTAGCAGGTTGGCAGAAACAATTTCCATTTGGGTTGGGTTACAGGTTCAAGGTTGCAGGTTGAAGGTTTAAAATATAGAAACCTCCTGTTAAAAAAACAGAGAGGCTTCTATTTTACCTGTTACTTTCAAACCTGCAACTTTCAACTTGAAACCTGCAACGTGGCCTTATTCCTTGTTTTGCAGGAAGTTCGCTAACATCCCAGTGAATTCCATCGGGAAGACGTATTTTGTCGACGGGCTGGCGCCGATGGCTTTGAGTGTGTCAAAGTATTGCAACGTCATCGTTTTTTGATCAACCTTGCTGGCGGCGGCGTAGATTTGGCCCAAAGCGACGGCAAAACCTTCGGCGCGTAAGCCTTGGGCGGCGCGATCACCTTCAGCGCGCAAAATGTTGGATTCGCGTTCACCCTGCGCTTGCAGGATGGCGGCCTGTTTGGTACCTTCTGCACGGTTGATGGCGGCTTCCTGGTCGCCCATCGATTCGGTTACGAGCGCGCGACGTACACGTTCAGCCGACATTTGCTTGTTCATGGCTTCTTGCACTTCTCGCGGCGGAATAATTTCGCGGATTTCGACGTTGGTAACTTTCACGCCCCAGCGCTCAGTCACTTCATCGAGACGGGTGCGCAGCATGTTGTTGATATGTTCGCGCTCTGAGAGCACATCATCCAGCGGAATGCCGCCGATCACGGCGCGCAGGGTGGTTGCCGCAATGCCGGCTGCGGAGAGTTCGAAGTTGCCGACCTGTAAAACGGTCTGGGCTGGGTCCATGATTTTGTAGTACCAAAGAAAATCAATTGAAATGGGTGCATTGTCTTTCGTAATCGAAACCTGATGTGGCACCTCGCGGATTTGCTCGCGTAAATCGACTGGCTTGGGTTGGTCGAAGAAAGGCCAGAGAAAAACCAGCCCTGGTCCTTTGGGCGGGGTAATCACGCGTCCCAACCGCAGGACGACTAGTCGTTGATATTCAGGGACAATTCGTACACATGTGATTGCGGCGGCCAGGAGTGCAACAACCAGTCCACCCACAACGCAAAAAGCCAAAACGCCAATACCAGCTTCCATAAATTTTCTCCTTTTGAATGATTATTCTTCTTCTTCGACAGTCAGGATCAGACCATCTCGCTTGACAATTCGAACCCTGCGCTTTGCTTTAATCAGTTTTTCGCTGCGTGCTGACCACAATTCGCCGCCAATCTGCACTGAGCCTTCATCATGAATGGTGGTACGCGCTTCACCAGTTTGACCGATGAGCGCCTCCAAATTATGGATGGGAGGCTGGTGCATGATGATGGCAGCGCGGTCAGCGCCCAGCCAGATGAATCCGCCGCTTGCCACCGAAACGATGACAGCCAAAACCGGGTTGACCAAAGGCATTCCTGCTGCGTTGGTAAAGAGAAAGACAGAGCCGAGAATCAGCAGTGAAATGGTGACGACCAGCAGCGGGATGCGCCACATTTTGCTGCGAAGCGCCATCCAAAACGGGATAATGCTCAGGGTAAGGATTGCCGCTGCCCAAAGATTGATGTCAAGTTGATAAGCCAGGTACCCCGCTGCCATCAAGCAGACAATAAATCCTAGTTCCGGCAAACCTGTACCGGGTACAATGATTGCGACCAGTAATATTAAAAATGTGGCCACAATTAACAAGTACGCAATATTTGGATTAATGAATACTTCCATGTTGGCCTCTTTTTTGAAACGCTAAAATTATTATACAACGGATTGACGACGGTATATTTGATCTACGTTTAAATTTGCCCAAAGTTCTGCCCAGATTTATGACTTTTGCCCTTGCTTCAAATCGATTTTTCTCGTATGCTTTGTCGAAAGATCGTTCTCTAATTTCATCAGATTTACTTCCGCATGGAGGTAAACACATCAGGAGGATTATATGGCAGATGAGGGTTGGATTGAAATGGCTGTATTTATTCATGGCATTACCCCTGGTCGAGATCCTGAAACAAATGTTAATCCTTCAGTGCTCTATAAATCCCTGTTTGATAATATCCAGAATGAGCTGGAGCTGCAGAAAAAACCGCAATTGGATAAGGTGCCGCTCAAGGTGATTTGGAACTGGGATCCGGAAGATGGTTCATTTGTTTATACAGATCAAATGCTGGCAAAAGCGCAACGGCTGATTGGCGATAAAATCGAGAAAAGCGAGCAGAAGGCCCATGCAAGCAATCGCTTCCATTTTTTCCTTTGGAAGATCCTTTATCGCATTGGGCGCGATATTATTCTTTATGGGCTTGGCGATGCAATGTATTATGTTTCAGATGATGGGGAGAGAACCGTCCGCGAGCATGTTTTTCGCTATCTTTGTGATCAAATTCTCAGTCGTCTTAAAATCGGGGGATGGGAAATCGACCAGAATTTCTCTGACTGTTTTGGGGCATAGCGCTGGCAGTCTGATTGCCCACGATTTTCTCTATCACCTTTTTAGTGATCGAACGCCCAGACCATCTGACATTCCGCAAATGCACGAACTGCGTGAAATGATCGGCAGCAACGAAGAAAACCCGTCTGAAATCATTCCGCGCCTGCGGGTGCGACGTTTGTACACGTTTGGCTCTCCGCTTGCGGCATGGTTTATTCGCGCCAACTCCTTGCTCGAGAAAATTGTCAATGGTCAGCAACTCAAGGTAGATGATATTGGTCTTCAGGCAGACCCCGGTCTGGATAATCCGCGTTGGGTTAATTTCTGGTCATTGACCGATGTGGCTGCCTTCCCGTTGAATTTCCTTTACGATCAAACCGATGTGGTGGAAGACCATTACCTGAACGTTGGCTGGATCTTCCCGAACACCCACGGTGCTTATTGGAGTTCATCCAAAATTGCGAAATATATTGCCAAAACATTTTGATGTGCTGTGCCTTGATCGCTTCCTGATTTGGTGAAAGGCCGCTCCCCTGGAGCGGCTTCTGTTTCGATAGCCACGCTCGGTTTTCATCTTCCCGTAACCCGTTTGCCTTTCGGGTATAATCACCCCACTAAATTTCTGACTGCTCTTGAAAAGGATGCCCATGACCTCTGATTTCCCTTATCGTGATGCCTCTATGCCGGTGGATCAACGTGTCGCTGACCTGCTCAGCCGCATGACGCTGGAGGAAAAATTAGCGCAAATGTCCATGTTCAATATGGAGACTAACAACCTCCCGGCTGAAGCAATTGCGCTTGATGAAAATGTCCGTAAGGAAATGGTGAACGGTGTCGGTGCGCTTGGGCGTCCCGGTCTATATTCTCCCGCCAGGCACACCGCTGAATGGACAAACGCTTTTCAGAAATACTTGCGCGAAAATACGCGCCTTGGCATCCCCGTCTTTTTTGTGGATGAAGCTTTGCACGGTCTGATGGCTTTCGGTTGTACTATGTTCCCACAGGCGATTGGCCTTGCCAGCACCTGGGACCCGGAATTGGTGCAAAAAGTCTTCACGGTTGCATCGAAAGAAATGCGCTCACGTGGCGAAAACTATGCCCTGACCCCCGTGCTTGATCTGGCACGTGAGCCACGCTGGGGCCGCACCGAAGAAACCTATGGCGAAGACCCCTACCTTGGGTCACGCATGGGCGTGGCGGCTATCCGTGGCTTGCAGGGTGTCACTTGCGGCCAGCCGATTGACAACGAGCACGTGATTGCCACCGCCAAACACTTTGCAGTTCATGGCCACCCCGAAGCCGGTACCAATTGTGCGCCTGCCAACTTTTCTGAGCGCGACATCCGCGAAAACTATCTGCCAGCCTTCCGCGCTGCTGTGGTTGAAGCTGGTGTGGCATCGGTCATGGCTTCATACAATGAAATCAATGGCATTCCAGTCCACGCCAATCAGTGGTTGTTGCGCGATGTGCTGCGCCAGGAATGGGCCTTTCAGGGCTTTATCATTTCGGATGGGCATGGCATTAGCCTGCTCGAAATCTTTCACCATGTCGCCGGGTCCAAGGCAGAAGCGGCGCGCAAAGCGCTGGCCTGTGGTATCGACTTTGAGCTGGATACCTGCTATCCGACCCTGCTCGAACAGGTACAGGATGGATTGGTCGCCGAAGCGCTGATTGATACGGCTGTTAGTCGTGTGCTCAAGGCCAAATTTCTGCTGGGACTCTTTGACCACCCCTATGTTGATCTCGATGCTGCCGAGCAGATCACCAACTGTCAGGCGCACCGTGACCTGGCGCTGGAAGCGGCGCATAAAAGCCTGATCTTGCTCAAAAACGATGGCGTTCTTCCGCTCGATGTAGCGAAAGTAAAAACCCTGGCCGTCATCGGCCCGAATGCCACCGGGTTGCACCTGGGCGGCTACAGTGCCGACCCCGGCCACGGGTTGAGTATTCTCGAAGGCATTCGCCAAAAGGTCGGCGAGCGCGTCAACATTGTCTACGCGGAGGGTTGCAAAATCGTCGCCGAAGACTTTGATGGCAATCCCTGGCGCGGCTGGTGGGAAAACACCGTCACCGCTCCAGACCCTGCTGAAGATGCCCGCCTGATTGCTGAAGCGATCGAAGTCGCCCGTACTGCAGACGTGATCCTGCTCGCTATCGGCGAAACCGAATCGATCTGTCGCGAAGGCTGGAGCGATAATCACCTGGGCGACCGAGATGACCTGAACTTGCCGGGTCGCCAGGAAGAACTTTTGCGCGCCATTGTTGCGTTGGGCGTTCCCACCGTGGGCTTGCTGATTAACGGACGTCCGCTTTCGGTCAACTACGCCGCCGAACACTTGAACGGACTCTTTGAAGGGTGGTATCTTGGTCAGGAAGGCGGGATTGCTTTTGCGGATGCGCTGTTTGGTGATGTCAACCCTGGCGGTAAACTGCCAATCACTTTTCCGCGCTCTGTGGGCCAGTTGCCGGTTTTCTATAACCACAAACCGTCTGCCCGGCGTGGTTATTTGTTCAGTGATAATTCTCCACTTTTCCCGTTTGGTTTTGGGTTGAGTTACACCAGCTTCCGCTACGAAAATCTGCGTTTAACGGCTGAAAAGATCAAGCCTGGTGGCAAAACCATCGTCAGCGTGGATGTGACCAATAGCGGCGCCCGTCTGGGGGACGAAGTGGTCCAGCTTTACATCCACGATCTTGCCACCAACATGGTCACGCGCCCCGTCAAAGAGCTGAAAGGCTTCCGCCGCATCACCTTGCAACCCGGCGAAACGCAGATGGTTGAGTTTGTCATCACACCCGATAAGCTCTCGTATCTGAATGAAAATATGCAAACCATCGTCGAACCCGGCCTGTTTGATATCATGGTCGGCACCAGCTCAGCAGATGTTCAGACAATTTCGCTGGAAGTGTTGCCTGGTTAAGAAAAAATATCCACCTTTTCTCCTTATAAGCTCTGTATAATGAAAGAAAACACGCTGCTCTGTTTGGAGCTTCACCCTAAACAGAGCAGCGAACTGTAATCCATTTGGAAACCACAGCGCATGGCTTCTGATTTACCAAAACCGGCTTTTCGTTTACGGCCCAATGACCACCGTGCTATTTTGCTCATCGGCGATTTGCTGATGGGCATTTTGGCGATTATGGGGGGCGTTTACTTTTGGGCGGTTGGCGATAGATGGATTAATTTCTCGCTCGATTTTTTCAGGGAACGCGTGCCGACCTGGTTTTACCTGCTGCCATTTATATGGATGTTGCTGTTGGTGGATTTGTATGATGTCCATCACGCCGCCAGTTGGCAGCGCACCACCCGCGCTGTGATGACCGCTGCGCTGATGGCTGGTCTGATTTATTTGTTGATCTATTTTATATCAGATGCGCCTGGCTCAATCAACCGGCGCGGTATTGGCAGCTTCTTGATTCTGGCCATTCTGCTGACGCTTTTGTGGCGGCGGTTCTATATTCGTATGTACCAATCACAGGGATTTTTGCGGCGTGTGCTGATTGCCGGGGCAGGCGTTAATGGCAGTTCACTGGTGCAAATCTATAAAGAGATTACGCCTCCACCGTTTACCCTGATTGGTTTTATTGATGACGACCCGCAAAAGTTTGGCAAAGAGTGCAGTGGTTACCCCATTCTTGGTAATAGCGCCCAGTTGCTCTCGTTTGTCGATCAGTACAATATCTCTGATATCATCGTTTCCATCTCGGGTGAATTGCTCGGCAGCACCTTTCAAATTTTGCTCGACGCGCAGGAAAAAGGTCTTGAAATTGCTCGTATGCAGACCATTTACGAAGAACTGCTTGGGCGCGTTCCGATTTACCACCTTGAATCCGATTGGGTGCTGCGCTCCTTTGTTGATGAAACCCGCTCTGATGGACTCTACGAACTTGGCAAGCGCCTGCTCGATATTATTGGCTCAATCGTTGGCATTGCAATCTTTGTGGTGATGTTCCCATTTGTCGGAGCGGCTATTTTCATTGAGAGTGGTTTCCCAATCCTTTACCGGCAGGAACGTCTTGGCAAGGGCGGCAAGGATTTCAAAATCATCAAATTTCGCACCATGGTTCAGAATGCCGAAAAAGATGGTCAGGCGCAAATGGCTGGCGAGCGCGATCCGCGTATCACACGCGTCGGCAATTTTCTGCGCATCACACGCCTCGACGAATTTCCGCAGTTTTTGAATGTCCTGCGTGGCGAAATGAGTTTGATTGGTCCCCGCGCCGAGCGTGCCCAGTGGGTCGCCACCTTTCAGGAGGAAATCCCGTTTTATCGCGCGCGTTTGCTGGTGAAACCTGGCATCAGTGGGTGGGCGCAGGTCAACTATGGCTACGCCGCCAACGTCGAAGATACTTCCGTGAAACTGGAATATGATCTTTATTACATCAAACACCGTTCCATTTTGATGGATCTCGTCATTTTATTGCGAACCATCAGCACGGTGCTTGGCAGAAAGGGACGCTAAATGAAAAAATACCTTGTGACAGGCGGTTCCGGTTTTATCGGCTCTCATCTCGTCCGCGCCCTGCTTGAGCAGGGCGCATTTGTGCGTGTGCTCGACAACTTCTCAACCGGCAGGCGCGAAAACCTTCTTGGTTTAAATGTCGAATTGATCGAAGGGGACATTCGCGATGCTGCCAAAGCTGCCGAAGCCGTCAACGGCATCGACATCATCTTTCACGAAGCCGCATTCGTTTCGGTGCCACAATCGATGGAAGATCCGCTGCCGTGTTTTGACATTAACCAGCGTGGCACCGAGATTTTGCTCGAAGCTGCCCGCAAGGCTGGTGTGGGCAGGGTGGTGTTGGCTTCCAGCGCGGCAGTTTATGGGGACTCAGATGCTATGGTGGACGAGTTGACCCCGCTGCGACCATTCTCCCCTTATGCTGTCTCCAAACGCGTGGACGAACTCTACGCGGAGATGTATACCCGCTCCTTTGGGCTGGATGTGGTGGTCCTGCGCTACTTCAACGTCTATGGGCCGCGCCAACGTCCTGATTCGATGTACGCCGCTGCCGTGCCGATCTTCGCGCGACGACTGATTGACGGCAAGCCGATCACCATCTACGGCGATGGTGGGCAGTCCCGCGATCTGGTCTACGTCGGCGATATTGTGCGCGCCAACCTGGCCGCATCTGAACACCCGGCGGCGCCCGGACAAATCTTCAACATCTGTACCGGCGATGAGACCCGCGTCATCGACCTGGTCGATACCCTGCGCAGCTTCTTCTCCGTCGCCCCTACGCCCGAATTCGCCTCCGCCCGCTCCGGTGACATCTATCGCTCGCTCGGCAACCCAGCCAAAGCCAAAAACATGCTGGATTTCACAGCACAAACTTCGCTGAAAGATGGGTTGCGAGCCGTTGTTGAGTGGATGAAGGAAGATATTCGATAATTGGAGAAAATGATATTCGAGAAATCATCAAGCTTACTTTCAAGGCCGAATCGAATATCGAATACCCAATATCTAATATCGTATTTTCTGGTTCCCCCATGCGCCCTCGCTTCCGAAATCGTTTTGTCTTTCTCACAGATCTTCTGCTCATCATCGTTTCGGTGTTGGGCAGTTACACGTTGCGCCTCGACTTCACACCTGACTTCGTGACGATCTACTTGCGCGGCGCATTATGGATGCTTACTATTTCGCTGCTGATGAAGCCGCTGGTCTATTATCTATTCGGTTTGTATCGCCGCCTGTGGATTTATGCCAGCGTCAATGAACTCAAGCTGATTGCCGCTGCCGTTACGACGGCCTCGATCCTGGTTTCGGTGGTCACCATGCTGTTCTACTGGCTCGGTTGGCTTGGCCCCGGTTTTCCCCGACTGGTGCTGGCAATTGACTGGCTGCTCTCACTGATTCTGGTGGGCGGTATGCGCCTGACGCTGCGCATCGTGGCCGAAGCCTCCGCGCCTCGCGCTGGCGGGGCCAAACGCAAGGCGCTCATCATTGGGGCGGGCGATGCTGGGGCGCTAGTCGTCAAGGAACTCCAGAAAAGCTCCCAGTTGCGGCTCGAACCGGTCGGCTTTCTTGATGATGATCCGGCCAAGCAAAAACATCAAATCTACGGCGTGCCCGTGATTGGCACGCTGCACGATCTGGCGCACATTGTTGATCTGCGCCCTGTGGACGAGATCATCATTGCCATTCCATCCTCGCCTGGCAAAGTTGTCCGTCTCGTGGCGGATATTTGCCGCCTCAAGGGCATCCCGTTTCGGACGATGCCTGGCATCTATGAGTTGCTCGGCGGCAAGGTGAACGTCAGCCGTTTGCGCGAAGTTGAAATCACCGATCTGCTGCGCCGCGAGCCGGTGCGCATCCATGAAGAGTTGATCGGGCAGGCACTCGAAGGCAAACGCGTGCTTGTCACTGGCGCGGGCGGCTCGATTGGCCGTGAGTTGTGCCGCCAAATTGCGCGCTGGCATCCCGCCAGTTTGGTATTGCTGGGGCACGGCGAGAACAGCATCTTTGAAGCGTTGCTCGAACTCAAGGAAGATTACCCGGCCCTCGCGCTGGTTCCCGTCATCGCGGATGTGCGCGACCCGATTCGCATCGAAGCCGTTTTCGAGCAGCACCAGCCCGAAGTTGTTTTCCATGCGGCTGCGCATAAGCACGTGCCGCTCATGCAGATCAACGTCGAGGAAGCAGTAGCGAACAACGTGCTCGGCACGCGTAGTATCGTCGAAACGGCAGACAGTTGCGGGGTGGAGCGTCTCGTACTCATCTCAACGGACAAAGCCGTCCATCCGGCCAATGTTTATGGCGCAACCAAGCGCCTCGCCGAGATGATTGTGCTCGACGCCGCCCGCCGCACCGGGCGTGCCTATTCTGTTGTCCGTTTTGGCAACGTACTTGGCAGCCGTGGCAGCGTCGTGCCGCTTTTCAAGCGCATGATCGCCAACGGCGGCCCGGTGCAGATCACGCACCCTGATATGGAACGTTACTTTATGACCATCCCCGAAGCAGTACATCTGGTTTTGCAGGCCGCTTCGATGGGGCAGGGCGGCGAAGCCTTTTTGCTCAATATGGGTCAGCAAATCCGAATTCTGGATTTGGCCGAAGACCTGATCCGCCTATCGGGGCTGGAGCCGGGTCGCGACATTGAGATTGTTTTTACGGGCATTCGTCCCGGTGAAAAGCTGCGCGAGGAGCTGTGGGAGGATGACAAAACCTACGATAAAACCGACCACCCGGATGTTTTTCGCTCGGCAGCCGAAGACCTGATCGCCAGCGATGTGCTTGCTGCAACCCTGAGCCAGCTTTCCGTCATGGTCAGCGCCAGCCACCCGGAGGAAATCATCCGGCTGCTTGACGAGGCCATCCCCGGTGCATCCATCCGCGAAACGCCGCCGCCATCCGACGTCACTTCGGTGGTTTGAAAGTTTAAAGGTGAAAAGGTTGGAAGGTAATGGCTGAAGTCGATTTTGCGACGTGGAAGCAGTTTGTTTCCGCGCATCCTGAAACACACATTTTGCAAACCGCTGAGTGGGGAGAATTAAAGAAGGATTTTGGCTGGGACGTTGTCCGATTGATCGCTGGTGATCTTGGCGTCCAGATTCTTTTTCGCAGGCTGCCTTTGGGGTTTACGGTGGCATATATGCCAAAACCAGACGGTAGACTGTGGACGGCGGACGGTGAAGAATGGTCTGAGATTAACGCTGTTTGCCGCCAAAAACGCGCTATCTTCCTCAAAATTGAACCCGATTGCTGGGAACCTTCAACTTTCAATCTGCAATCTTCAACCATTAGCCCCCATAACATCCAGCCTCCCCGCACGATTGTTATTTCATTACTCGGCTCTGAAGACGATATTCTGGCACGTATGAAGCAAAAGTGCCGTTACAACGTGCGCCTGGCCGAGAAAAAGGGCGTCACCATCCGTGCATGGGATGATCTGGACGGTTTTCACCGTTTAATGCAGGTTACTGGCGGGCGCGACGGATTTGGTGTGCATTCCCTCGAATATTACAAAAAAGCCTACGAATTATTCCACACGGCGAGAACCGCCGAACTGCTGGTCGCTGAGTTTGAAGGCAAGCCGTTGGCGGCGCTGATGATTTTTGCGGTTGGCACACGCAGTTGGTATCTCTACGGCGCGTCCAACGACGAAGAACGCAACCGCATGCCGACTTATCTACTGCAATGGGAAGCCATCCGTTGGGCGCGGGCGCATGGCTGCACCGAATACGATCTGTGGGGCGTCCCCGACGCGGACGAAGTAACCCTCGAAGCCGAATTCGAGTCGCGCCACGATGGGTTGTGGGGCGTCTATCGTTTCAAACGTGGCTTTGGTGGCGAAGTGAAAAGGGCAAGTCAGGCGCTTGATAAAGTGTATATGCCGCTCTTGTATAAGCTGTATTTGTGGCGCATGCGGAATCGGGACTTGTAAATTAGGAGATGAGATTTATGCAGCCAGCTATGTTTGAAATAGAAATTCTGGATGAAGATGAAGATGTTTACAATTACTTTGATATTGTAATTTCTTCAAACCAATACAAAGCAAGTGTTCAGACGTATATGTATATTAGCGATTTCAAAGGGTTCGGTGAATTTTTAAAGCATTTTCCGGAGAATTCGCACGAATATATTCTTGAAGTTGGTGAAGATAATGAACGTTTTGCTACTTATTTATTCCTGAAAGCCTATATTTACGACACGTTTGGGCATGCTGGGTTAGAGGTGACAATTCGCAAAAACGGAATTCCAAATATTGCTGCTTATGCCCACTTTAGTATTTCAACCGAAGTAGCGACCATTAATGCTTTTGGTGAGGCGCTTTCTAATTGGGCAGATTCGGGTGAAAAATCATTCGTCTTTGAGCTTTATACAAGTGCTTCCTAACAACTTCCCGACTGTGATGAAATGCCGTTAAAGACAAAAAATATATTTCTTCAATTCATGGAAGGAGAAGACATAAAAAATCTGACCTGCTTCAAACCCTTGTATCCTGTCGGCCTATTTTTGTTATCTGGCGGCTTGGCCTGCAATCTCGGAGCGCCTCAGTCACAACAGCCGTCACAAGTGCCAAATTTTGCGGTTATTCCTGCCGAGGGCACTAATGCCGAAACTGCTCTTCCAGGGAGCGGCTGGCTCGCGCCTAAACTTAACGCATGATGGAAACACAACCCTGGAATACCCTGATCGCCAATCTGCCCAACCCACATTTTTTGCAAACGACGGAATGGGCGCAAGTCAAAGCTGCTGGTGGCTGGCAGCCTATTTACGCCGTCTGGACTGAAACTGACTTTCAGGTTTCCGGGCAACCTTCAACTTTCAACCTTCAACCTTCAACTGCTCCAAGAGCTGCCGCCCTGATCTTAAAGAAAACTGTCCTCCGTGGCGGATTTGCGGCGAAGCTGTGTATTTTGTACTGTCCCAAGGGTCCGAACTTCGATTGGAGCGATGTCCCGCTTCGCCGGCGGGTGCTCGACGATTTGCAGCGGTTGGCCCGTCAGCACGGAGCCATCTTCCTGAAACTTGATCCCGACGTTGTGCTAGGGACTGGCATCCCTGGCGCAGACGATGATCGTACAGAACCAGGCGGCGAGGCCGTCCGCGCAGATTTGGCGCTGCGGGGCTGGCGTTTCTCTCAGGACCAACTCCAGTTCCGCAACACCGTATTAATCGACGTTTCCCCCTCCGAAGAAGACATGCTGGCACGCATGAAACAAAAGACACGCTATAACGTGCGCCTGGCTGCCAAGAAAAGCGTTTCATTGCGCGTAGGCACTAAAGAAAACTTTTCCATGCTCTATCAAATGTACGCAGAAACAGCCAAGCGTGACGGTTTCATCATCCGCGAAGAGCATTATTATCAAACCGTTTGGCAAACCTTCTCAAAACCTTCAACCTTCAACCTTCCAACCTGCGAACCGTTGATCGCCGAAGTCGATAGGGAGGCAGTTGCAGCAGTCTTTTTGTTTGCCTTTGCGGGTCGGGCTTATTATGTCTACGGCATGTCCCGTGACGCGCACCGCGAGAAAATGCCAACTTACTTTTTGCAGTGGGAAGCGATGAAGTGGGCGAAGGCACATGGTTGCCAGGTGTACGATCTGTGGGGCGCGCCAGATGTGTTTGATGAGTTTGATTCAATGTGGGGAGTCTTTCGCTTCAAGGAAGGCCTGGGCGGATATGTCTCGCGCACGCTCGGCGCGTGGGATTTTGCGCCGAACCGTTTGTGGTACGCGCTTTACACACAGATCATGCCCAGCGTACTCGATTGGATGCGCGCGCGGGGCCGCTCACGGCAGGGCATCGGTCAACGACAAGAGTAGATTCCTTTGAAACTTCGAATATGATAAAATCAAGCCGCTTGGATTAAGAAAAAGCCCAACGAAAAGGAGTTTTTGTTATGCAAAATCCCTGGCTCTATATTGGCTTGTTTCTCATCATCGGCACCATCGTTCCCATTGCGCCAATTGTCATTTCAGCGGTGCTGGCGCCCAAAAAGCCGAATCCGATCAAGCAAAGTACCTACGAATGTGGCATGGAAACCGTCGGGGATAGTTGGGTACAGTTTCGCGCCGAGTATTATGTTTTTGCGCTGGTCTTCCTGATTTTTGACGTTGAAACGGTCTTTCTCTTTCCCTGGGCCTTGTCGTTGAAGGCGCTGCCATTTTTTGTCGTGGCGGAGGGGGTTCTCTTCATTATGATTTTAGTGATGGGGTTGCTTTATACCTGGCGGAAGGGAATGCTGGAGTGGCTTTGAGTCAATAGAAAAAAGCTGAGATTTTGCTCAGCTTTTTGTTTTGTTGTGATCCGTTGGGTTGGAGGAAGTTTATGGATTTATTTTTGACTGATCCAATCAAGGTGGTTTCTGACTGGTTAACACAGTTGCTAACAGGTTGGGGGTTGCCGGGTTTTCTCGCCAATCTTTTGTTGACCGTGGTGGGGATTGTTATCCTGATTTCGGCGGCGATGGTGTTGGATATTATGCTAGTCTGGCTTGAGCGCAAGGTGGTGGCGCGCTTTCAGGCGCGCATCGGCCCCAATCGTGTGGGTCCCTTTGGGTTGTTGCAACCCTTCCCTGATATTGTCAAATTGATTCTCAAAGAAGATATTACCCCTACTGGGGCGGACAAAGTTGTTTTCAATATGGCCCCGGTGCTTTCACTGGCTTCGGTGGTGGTTCTGTGGGCGGTCATTCCGTTGGCGGCCACCGTTTACGGGGTGGATCTGAACCTAGGGCTGCTCTATCTCGTCGCGGCTGGGGCGATTGGAACGCTTTCCATCATTATGGCGGGTTGGGCGTCCAACAACAAATATGCGCTGCTGGGTGCATACCGTCAGGTGGCAACCATGCTTTCGTTTGAGATCCCGATGATCGTGGCGCTTTTGATCCCGGCTATTTTCGCCAACTCGCTCAGTTTGAAGGTCATCACGCAGGCGCAGAGCAATGTCTGGTTCATCTGGCTCTCGCCGCTCGGCGCGTTGATTTTCCTGATTGCCGCGCTGGCCGAGTTGGGACGTTCGCCCTTTGACCTGAACGAGGGTGAATCCGAAATTGTTTCGGGCTATCACATCGAATATAGTGGCATGAAGTTTGGTCTGTTCTACGCCGGGGAATTGTTGCACGCTTTTACTTTTGGCGCGTTCATTGGTATTTTGTTTTTTGGCGGTTGGGCTTGGCCCTTGCCGTGGGGCGAAAAATACGCGCTGATTGGCGTCTTCAACGTCATCGCCAAAGGCATCTTTTTCTATTGGGTCATCATGTGGATCAAATATACCGTGCCACGCATCCGCATTGACCAGATGCTGGCCTTCAACTGGAAGTTTCTGACACCGTTGGCCTTTGTTCTGCTCATGGTAACCGCCATCGCCAACAGCCTGCTTTCGTCTGCCTCGTTCTGGCTGTATGTTTCGGGCATGTTCCTTTCGAATGTGCTAATCGCCTGGGTTACGATTGAAATCTTGCGCGTGTACGGGCGTAGGCAAAAAGCCAAAGAGCCTGTTGCGCCGGTTGCCCAGAGCGCAGCGCATCATCCGTAAAATTAAAATCTTTACCACACGTGTGCCTGCGGCCCAGTGCAGGCAAAGACACGGAGCCACAAAGTTTTAGAAAAATCAGTTTTTCTTTGTGACTTGGTGGTGAGCGCTTTTGTATCAGGAGAAAAGTAGATGGATGTGACACAATTTATTTTTATCGCCACTGCGGCCTTGATCGTCGCCTCGGCGTTGATGGTTGTCACCACCCGTAACCTGGTCCATGCGGCTTTGTGGCTGATCGCTGCCCTGTTTGGGGTTGCCATCATCTTCGTCCTGCTCGAAGCCGGATTTTTGGCGGTGGTGCAGGTGGTTGTCTACATCGGCGCCATTGCGATCATGTTTATTTTTGCCGTCATGCTGACACGCAAAGACCTGCTCGATCACGGTCCGCGTGTCAACAAGGGCTGGCCTGCCGCGCTTATTTTGAGCCTGCTCACCCTGGGCGGAATCATTTTTCTGTTGCTCGGTATCCCGAAGCTGAATTACCTACCCGGGGCGCTTCCGCCCAATCTTGATCCGTTGCTGGCGTTGGGCAACGTACTTGTCTCGCCGAATGCCTTCGTCCTGCCGTTTGAAGTCGCCTCTGTGCTGTTGCTCGCGGCGCTCATCGGCGCGGTGTATGTTGCGAGAAATCAGAAAAGCAGAGATTAGATATCCGAAATTAGAGATTGGATGTCAGGAGTTTAATCTCGAATATCCAATATCGAAAGGAATTTTTCCATGATCCCATTATCCTGGTATTTATATCTTGCCGCCATGTTATTTGTGATTGGCATTTTCGGGGCGCTGGCGCGTCGCAACGCGATTGCGATTTTGCTCGGCATTGAACTCATGCTAAACGCCGTCAACATCAACCTGGTCGCTTTCTGGCGCTACTCTTCTGACCCGGCGACGATGAGCGGACAGGTTTTCGCTATCATCGTTTTTGCTGTCGCCGCCGCCGAAGTGGCTGTGGGGCTGGCGCTGGTCATCTCCGTCTATCGCCGCCGCAGCACGATTGTGGCAGATGAGTTAGATTTGATGAAGTGGTAATTAAGGTTGGGAATTGGTAAAGCAGTAAATTGGTAAACTGGTTTTTCCGAGCCACCAGTTCCCAATTTACCAATTCACAACATCTTACTCGCCGGAGTTTTTATGCCCCCTGAAACAATTATTTGGTTAATCCCCCTCCCCCCATTATTGGCTTTCTTTTTGATTGTCTTATTCACCAACCGCAGCAAAGCCCTTAGCCACAGCATTGCTGTCGGGGCGGCGGCGCTTTCGTGGTTGGGATGTATGGCGATCTTTTGGGCCGCGCTCAAGACACCGGAATTTGGCAACCACATTTTTGCCGGCGCGGTGGACTGGCTGCCGACTGGCGACTCTTTTCTGAAAGTGGGTGTGCAGGTCGATCCGCTTTCGGCGATGGTGCTCTTCTTCGTCGGCTGGACGGTGCTGATGATTTTCATCTACAGCATCGGCTATCATAACTTCGGCCAGCCCAAGGGCGATCACGACCAACCTGGTTTGCCGCCACATGGGGCAACCGTTCATGGGCATACGATCCCATCGGTTGAGCCGATGTATTCGCGCTTTTTTGCCTTTATTTGTCTGTTCGCTTTCGGTATGTATACCCTGGTCGTCTCAGACAATTTGCTGACGCTCTTTGTCGGTTGGGAAATCATGGGTCTGTGCTCGTATTTGCTGATCGGCTTCTGGTATGCCAAAAAGTCCGCCCGCGATGCTGCTGTTAAAGCATTTATGACCACCCGCGTCGGCGATGTTTTTATGCTATTGGGGATTGCGCTGCTTTATGTCAAAACCGGCACGCTCAACTATCGCGACATTTTTTACAGCGAAGCCATGCTTCATCAACTGGCAGGCGACCACACTGCCATTTTGGGGCTGTCGGCTGCGGGGTTGATTGGTCTGCTGCTTTTCATTGGCACCGTTGGCAAATCGGCACAATGGCCCCTGCACGCCTGGCTGCCAGATGCGATGGAAGGCCCGACACCTGTCAGCGCCATGATCCATGCGGCCACGATGGTTTCGGCGGGGGTCTACATGGTCATCCGCATTTTCCCGCTGCTGACAGCAGATCCGTCTGCGCCGACGCTTTCGATCATTGCTTTTATCGGCGCGTTCACGGCGCTCTTTGCGGCGACGATTGCCCTCGCACAAAACGATATCAAGAAGGTGCTGGCCTACTCGACCATTTCGCAGTTGGGTTACATGATCGCGGCACTTGGCATGGGCGCGTATGTCGCAGCGGTTTTTCATCTCGTCACGCACGCCTTTTTCAAGGCGCTGCTCTTCCTTGGCTCTGGCTCCGTCATTCATGGCGTGGAGCATGGCGTTTTACACACTGGCGAGCATATTGACCCGCAGGATATGTTCAACATGGGCGGCTTGCGCAAGAAGATGCCGATTACGTTTTGGACGTTTCTGATTGGCGGATTGGCCCTTTCGGGCTTCCCCGTTTTCACAGCCGGGTTCTGGTCGAAAGATGAAATTCTTGCCGATGCCTTTGCTCACAACCTGCCGGTTTTTGCCACCCTGGCAGTCGCTGCCCTGCTGACAGCTTTTTACACTATGCGTCAGATCACGCTGACTTTCCTTGGCGAGGCCCGCACCCAGGCCGCTGAACACGCCTCCGAGACGCCGTGGACGATGACCGGGCCGCTGATTGTGCTCTCGGTTTTTGCAATCGGCTTCGGCTGGGTCGGTATTCCGCAGGATTTTCTGGGCTTGCATCTGCCACCCAGTTGGTTTCACGGTTTTATCGGTGCGACCCTGCTCGAGGAGCCGGAAGCCGTTGCTTTCAGTTGGTTGCCGCTGCTGACATCTTTGGCCGTATCATTGGGCGGCCTCAGCCTGGGCTGGTTCGCGTATCGGAACGCGGCTGCGGGTGCGCCTGATCCGCTGGAGAAAATGCTGGGGCCGGTCTATCCCATCTTAAGGAACAAATACTATTTCGACGAAATCTACACCCAAATTTTTGTCAAACCCGTCGTCTGGATCGCCGAAGTCTTCACCCTGTGGATGGACCGCGGCCTGATTGACGGATTTTTGCACGGCGTGGCAAGAATTTCATTATGGATCGGCAACACCTTGCGCCATCGCTTCGATCTGCCTGTCATCCACCGTGCCGGTGATCTTACGGCGGACGTTTTTCAATGGAGCGGTAGCAAGTTGCGCCTGACGCAGACCGGCCGCATTCAGGCCTATTTGATCTCTTCGGTGGCGCTGCTGATTGTGCTTGGCGCGGCCTTCTACTTCTTCCCACCCAAATAAGGGTTGACCATGGACTTCTTCGCCAAGCATCTGCTCTCGATTATTCTGTTCTTCCCCGCGTTGACTGCGCTGGTCATCCTGTTTTTGCCGTCCGATCAACTACGTCTGATCCGTTGGACGGCGCTTCTAGCCAGTCTGGTGCCGTTTGGGTTTTCGCTGTGGCTGTGGCGCGGCTTTGACAGTCTCGCGCCGGGCTTTCAGTTTCAGGAGCAGTACCCGTGGTATGACGTGATCCATTCGAGTTTCCACCTCGGCGTGGACGGCCTGTCGCTGACGATGGTGCTGCTGACGACGCTGCTGATGCCGCTGGCGCTGCTGGCGTCTTTCGGCGTGAGCGATAAGGTTAAAGCCTACATGATGCTTTTCCTGTTTCTTGAAACGGGGATGCTGGGCGTTTTTCTGGCTGTGGACTTGCTGATCTTCTTCGTTTTCTGGGAGATTGGCCTAGTGCCGATGTATTTTCTCATCAACCAGTGGGGCAGTCCGCAAGGCGAACGGACTCTGTGGGGCGGCATGCAGGTTTCGGCGCGCAATTATGCTTCGATGAAATTTATCATCTACACCATGGCAGGGTCGCTCGGTCTGCTGCTGGCGATCCAGATGCTCGGCGTGCTCTTTCAGACCTACGATCTGGTGACGCTCACGCAAAAATGGACGGTTTATACCGGCGCGGTGGGCGGCATCCCGATTGAGACGGTCAAAGTAGTGACTTTCTGGGCTTTTGTGATTGCGTTTGCGATCAAGGTGCCGATCTGGCCCTTCCATACCTGGCTGCCGGACGCGCATACCGAAGCGCCGACAGCCGGTTCGATGATTTTGGCGGGCGTGCTGCTGAAACTGGGCGCATACGGTTTTCTGCGGTTGGTGCTTCCACTCTATCCGGAGCAGTCGCAGCACTACGCCGGCTGGCTGGCCTTCCTGGCAACGATGGCGATTGTCTTCGGCGCGTTCGCAGCCCTGGGTCAGACGGATTTCAAGCGGTTGGTGGCGTATTCATCGATCAATCACATGGGCTTTGTCGTGCTCGGCATCGCCGCTGCCGCCAGCGCCATCGGTACGCCCAATGCGACCTTTGCGCTGAACGGTGCAATTTTGCAAATGTTCAATCACGGCCTTTCAGCCGCAGGGATGTTCTTTCTGGTCGGCGTGATCTACGAACGCACCCACACCCGCAATCTCGAAGACTTTGGCGGACTCTTTCCGCTGGTGCCCGTCTACGGCGGTATTTTGATCTTCACCAGCATGGCTTCGCTCGGCCTGCCAGGCCTGAACGGCTTCATTTCTGAATTTTTGGTGGTGCGCGGTTCGCTGCCGCTGCTGCCGGTTTTTACGACGATTAGTATGCTAGGTCTCTTGCTGACGGGTGCTTACATTTTGAAGGGCATCAAGAAGGTGCTGCACGGGCCGCTGAATGAGCATTGGGCCCACGGGGAGCACAGGCTGACAGAGATTAACGTCCGCGAAGTGCTGGTGATGGCTCCGTTGATGGTGTTGATTTTGGCGATTGGTGTCTGGCCGGGGCCGATTTTGGATGTGATTAATAAGTTTAGTATGTTGGCGTTTTAGCCTTTTCAGTAGGAAGTAGGAGCAAAATGAATTCGTATCAATTAATAACTCAAATTGACAAGTTGGTAGCAAGTATTGATGAACAAAGTAGTCTTTTAGCAACACTGTCAGCTCTTTCAGAGCGTCATAATGAACTTCCAGTAGTTGCAATTTCTACGGCTCGAAATGCACAAATGCCTAATGATGCAAAGCATTATGAATCACTTAACCGAATACGTGATTTCTTGATTCAATATATACAAACCTTTGAACCTAGGAGCATATTTAAAAGCATCAACGCACTCGAAGAAGCCTTTATAGAATTTTCGTCAATGGACAATGAGAGACTTTCGGAAGCTTCAAGAACTATAGGAATTGTTGGGAGACAACTTCACGATTTTTCTTCAGCCTATAATAACTATTTGGCTACACTCAATTCAGTGCAAAGAGAAAGTGCAATAATTCCGCTTACACATATTGCTACAATTCTGTATGGATCTTTATCTATGATTAGAGCTATGTTTTCTGACATAAAAAATAGACTTCAAGAACACAAGCCTATAGAAGAGAATGCTTCGGATTTAGAAAGATTTTCACTTTACATGGAATCTGATATAGATTTAGAGAAATTTGCTCAAAATTTGTATTCGATTCACATAATTTACATTGAACTTTGTAGTTTGCTAGATATTTCATCCAGCGATCAGCCATTAATTATTCTTAAGATAAAATCTGGTAGTAGCTGGACAGATTTGTTGGGTTATCCTCCATTAATTAAGTTATTAGTCTCAGTAATACAGGGGGCTATAGATTATTTTTATCGATCTTTTACTCGCGAGGGAAAAATTGTTTCTTTGCCTAGAAATGTAGAAGCTGTGGAAGAAGTTATAAAGCTAAGAAGGCAGCTGATTGCAATGGGCATTAATACTAGTGATATTGATGATCAAATCTCTAAATCTACCTATGTAATTGCAGAGCAGTTAAACAAATTGTTAGTAGGCGAACCTCGAATTTCTTTAAATGGGCAAACTTTTTCACTAGGGGCTGCTTTTGAAAAACGATATTTAGAACTTGGTCGAAAAGCATTACTCCCAAATTTAGATGAGCAAATTCCGCCTGATGAATAAGCGGGCTAAAGCCCTGCCTCAGCCCGTGAAAGTCGGCTGAAGCCGACTTAGCACCGGCAGGGGCTTCCATGTACTGAGCAGCGGATTTATCCGTGCGGAACCCGGCGATGGTAGAACACAAGATTTTCCTAACCACTGGACGGTTTGTTACCACCCTGACGTTGGTTGAGTAGACGGCGATCCCCAGCCGTCGTATCGAAACCAACAGAGAACCGCATGAACAATCTTTTGAGTCTTTCTGTTGGTTTCGATACGCTCTTCGCAAAGATCGCTCAGGGCTACTCAACCAACGCCGATATAACAACCCCAGACTAGCCGACTAGAAGACCAGCAGACTAGGAGACAAAAGTAATGCCCCAATTCCCCATCCTAAGCATCATCACTTTCACTCCGCTCGCTGCGGCGGTCTTAATGCTGCTTTTCAAACCAGAACGCAAGACCGAAGTCCGCGTGGTGGCGCTGGCGGCGGCGGTTTTTGATCTGCTGCTTTCAGCCTGGCTGTATCTGCAGGTCTACCAGCATCCGTCGCTGCAATATCAGTTCACCGAAAGCTACGACTGGCTGCCAGCCCTCGGCATCAGTCTGAAATTCGGCGTGGACGGGATGAGCGCGCCGCTGGTGTTGCTGACCGGTATCGTCATGGTGACGGGGGTGCTGATCTCGTGGGGCGTGGATGACCGTCCGCGCGAGTTTTTTGCCTTTTTGTTCATTCTGGCCTGGGGCGTCTTCGGCGTCTTCGTCTCGCTCGATCTGTTTATGCTCTTTTTCTTCTATGAAATCGCCGTCTTCCCAATGTATTTGCTGATCTCCATCTGGGGCTGGGCCAAGACCCGCGAATACGCCGCCATGAAGCTGACGATTTATCTCTTTGTTGGCTCGGTGGTGGCGCTGGTTGGTGTGCTGGCGATGTACTTTGTTAGCGGACAGCACACTGGCGTTTACACCTTCGACATGCTGCTGCTCGAAAAAGCCGCCTTCTCGAAGGACTTTCAGATCGTCTGGTTCCTGCCAGTTTTTCTCGGCTTTGCCGTGCTGGGTGGCATCTGGCCCTTCCACAACTGGTCGCCCGATGGACATGTCGCAGCGCCGACCGCCGTCTCGATGTTCCACGCCGGGGTGCTGATGAAGCTGGGTGCGTTCGCCGCGCTGCGCATCGGCATCATGCTCCTGCCGGATGGGGCACGCTACTGGCAGCCGCTGATTTTCGGCTTCGCCATGGTCAACGTGGTCTATGGTGCATACATCGCCATGATCCAAACCGACATGAAATACGTTATCGGTTTTTCGTCCGTTTCGCATATGGGCTTGGTCGTGCTCGGTTTTGCCACGCTCAACCGCGAAGGCATGATCGGTGCCGGCATGCAGATGTTCTCACACGGTGTAATGACGGCGCTTTTCTTCGCATCCGTTGGGATGGTCTATGATCGCACGCACACCCGCGAAATCGCCAGGCTCGGCGGCATGTCCAAGCCTTTGCCGTGGGTGGCGATTGCCTTCATTTTGGGCGGTCTCGTTTCGATGGGCATGCCCGGTTTTTCGGGCTTCGCCGCTGAATTCCCAATCTTTCAGGGAGTTTGGCAATACCAGTGGATCGCGGCGGTGATCGCTTCGATCTCGATCATCATTACGGCGGCTTATATTTTGTCGGTGGTGCGACGCGTCTTTTTTGGCGAAGTGCCCGCTGAGTTTGAGGGACACATCAGCCCGATTAGTCCGCTCGACAAGACGGCGATTGTCACCCTGTGCGCCTCCATGCTTATCTTAGGATTGTTTCCGGGTGTGATGGCTCCAATGATTAGTACCGGCGTGGATAACGTCCTGCGCTTGCTGGGAGGTGCATAATGCCGATCAATCTGCTGGCAATCTTCCCTGAAATCCTTTTGCTCGCGCTGGCGATGCTGATTTTGATCCTCGACCCGTTCTGGAAGGATTTAGCCCGCCGCGTCAACCTGGGCTGGTTGACGGCGGGCGGATTGACGATTGTCTTGGTGCTGAGTTTGCTGTTGGGTCTGCCTACAGGGACTTCGCAGCTTGCGCTGGGGAGCATGGTGCGTTTTGACTGGCTGGCCTTTGCCTTCAAGCTCTTTGTCATCTTCGGCGCAGCCATCACCGCGCTCTTTATGATGGACGTCGAAGGCCTCTCACGCCGCGCTGAAGCATATTTGCTGCTGGTCGCGGCGACGATTGGCATGTGTTTTATGGCCTCCGCCAGCGATCTGGTGATGATCTACCTGGCGATTGAGACTACTTCCATTCCGCTGTACGTGCTGGCGGGTTTTCTGTTGGGCGATAACAAGTCCACGGAGGCGGGTTTCAAGTATTTGTTGTTTGGTGCATTCACTTCGGCGATTTTGCTTTATGGTCTTTCGTTGCTCTACGGTTTCGCGGGCACGACCAGCCTCGACCATCTCGCTCCGTTTTTTGCCACGCCCAACGCGGTCTCGCTGGGGGTGATCCTGCTGCTGTTGGTGGGGCTGGGTTTCAAGGTGGCGATTGTCCCCTTCCATTTTTGGACGCCCGACACCTACCAGGGCGCGCCCACGCCGGTGGCTGGCTATCTCTCGACGGCCTCCAAAGCTGCCGGGTTTGTTATCCTACTACGGGTGCTGACGATTGCCTTCCCCGCCGTCGCCATCCAATGGCAGTGGATTCTCGCCATCCTGGCGGCATTGACTATGACACTTGGCAATCTTGTCGCGATGACGCAAAAGGACATCAAGCGCCTGCTTGCCTACTCGTCGATTGCCCACGCTGGCTACGCTCTGATCGGTCTGGTGGCCTTCAATAATTTGGGCATTGCCAGCCTGATTTTTTACATCATCGCCTATATTCTGACCAACCTGGCGGCATTTGGGATTGTCGCTGCCGTTGGGCGGGTGACTGGCTCCGACACGTTGGATTCGTATCGAGGTTTGAGTCGCCGCTCCCCGTATCTTGGCATCGCGTTGCTGGTGGCGTTTCTCTCGCTGACGGGCATGCCGCCCTTTGGCGGATTCATTGCCAAGGTGCTGGTCTTCGCTGCGGGCATTCAAACTGGCTGGACGTGGCTCGTGGTTGTTGGCATTCTCAACTCGGTGGTCGGGTTATACTATTATCTGACCGTCATCAAGGTTGTTTACCTTTTCCGGATGGAAGGGGAAGATGAAGCGCAACATCCGATTACGATCTCGCGTCCGTATGCGGTTGCCCTGATGTTGCTGACGATTGGCATCATCCTGATTGGCACAGTTTTCGGCCCCTGGTTCGGCCTGTCGCAAATGGCGGCAGCGTTTTAACCGAAAATAATGCGATGACGGGTATATTCACTGTGGTTGGTCTGTTGGCATTCTTTACAGGGAAAATTCATGCCCGTAAAGCCTTTTGGCAAAAAGACAGCCCTCTTGTTGAGGGTGAATGGGTGCGTAAACTGGGTCTTGTTATCATTGTGATTGATCTAATGCCTTTATTCGTTTTTTTTGTATTGTCACCCCTGGCAGTTGCCTTGCAGTTGGACGAACTGAGTAAATCCATCATGGTTTGGGGTTTTCCATTGGTGATTTTATCGCCACTGTTAAATGTATTAATTCACATTTGTGCTTTGCTGTTCGGCAGGAGTGATAAAGATCAGTAAGCACACCATAATTTCCGGGTGACATTCACCTGACGGATCTACTAGACAAAAAAGGATGGTACACAATGTTGAATCTCAACTCGATCATGATCGGCACCAAACAAACCCAGGCCATGTCTGCCTTCTACGAAAAATTGTTCGGCAAGCCCGCTGACATGGCGAGTGCTGAGCAAGGATATTTCGGCTGGCAAACCGGCAGCGGATATTTCTCTCTGCTTGAGCATTCCGAAATGGGTGGCAGTACCAAAGATCCGGGGCGTATCATGCTCAATTTTGAGACACCCGCAGTCAAGGAAGAATTTGAGCGCATCAAAGCCATTGACGGCGTGACCGTCATCCGCGAGCCGTATTCAATGGGCGACGGCATGCTCGCCACCCTGGCCGACCCGGATGGGAATTACTTCCAACTTGTCACCCCCATGTAATCTTAAACGCTGTTTTTTGTCACACCGTCATCTGCGACAGGCCAAATTGGACATGCAGATGACGGTTATTCTGTCTTGGGAGGGTAAACCTTTGGCACTTAAATTAATTAGAATTGCTTGCATTCTTAGCATCGTTGTTGTATTGGTGCAAGGAATATTTGCGCTATTTTATGAGAATGTCTCTTCTCGTTGGATTGCTCCTGTCACCTCTGTTGGCATGGCATTGATGTTCTTTTTGTTTCTTCGTCGCAACCTTCGGATGTGGCGCTGGGTGCGAGCCTTTACAGTTGTAAGTCCAGTGATCTCTGCCTTGTTTCCGCCATCCGAAAAATATTATGGCAATTTCACGGAACCAGCCAGAATTTTGGTCGCCATTCAATCGCTGGTTTTTCTTGTAGTGTTCTTTGCCACGTTTGCTCCTGCAGTCAAAAGCTGGTTTTTTGAATCACAAATCTTCGATCATACAAATGACCCAAATTTTCACACAGGAGAAACAATACAGGTAACGTATCAAAAGAACTTTTGGGATATGGTTTGGTTTAGTCTTTATCAATCTTTTCGTCTCCCTGGCGCATACATTGGGGGGGGAGTGCTATTAACCCTGATTGGTTTGTTTGTGTTTAATGTGCTGAAGGACGCTTCCTATTCTGTTCTTGTTAAAATTTAACTTACCTTGTGGTTTCTACGGTCATGGCGGCAATTCTAATATTGGGATTAATCCTGTTAATGTTTATCGTCCTTGTGATTGACCATCTAAGAAACAAAATTAAATATCAGGGAGTGGATCAAAGCTGCACACTGTCAGTCTCTGAAAGCGGGATCGTTGCTGAATTTGTGACGGGTCGCACGCAGTTGCCATGGTCAAAAATTAGAAAAATTCATCAAACGCGCAATCATATTTTGATTTATCTTTCTGGACGGGCTGCATTTGTCATTCCCCGGCGTAGCTTTGCCGATCATGCAAACGCAGAGCAATTCTTTGAGACTTCCCAACGCTTTTGGGAAAACTCAAAGAATGCAGGTGTTCTGGCATAAAATCATGCAAACCAAAAATACCATCAGATGTTGTTCTTTTTGATCTGCCACACGCTCCGTCATGCACGGGTGGAAGGGGATTGACTTAGAAGCTACCAAGTCATCGTATATCTGGAAATGAGTAGTGGTGGTAAAAAAAAATCAAAAAACTTGTTTTACGATGTATTAAAGCCCATTGTTGGGCGCTGGCGCGAATATGTCCCAATTGATATAAAGTCTGGCAAATAGTCGCAAGTCATATAAGCACAATAAAATTTATTTTCTAGAGGCACAATGGATAACCAGAAACTAAAAGAGCATTTTCATTTTGATGATTCGGATTTGCTGTCCAACCGCAATGCACAATTCTCCGCGAAGCAAAATGATAGATTATTCGGTAGACACAATAGTGCAGTCAGACAAAAACGTATTGCATCGGCGATTCTTATTCCATTGTCCATCCTCATGTTCGCTTGGATGGTTTATTTAATATACAAAGATATTGTGGGCGCAAACGCTTCAGATATCGGAGCAATCATTCCATTAGGATTATTTGGCGGGCTTTTCCTGTTGGCTGGTAGTTATATCTTCCGTATTTCGTTTATCGGACCGACTTATCTTCTAAAAAAAACAGAGGGCCCAATTAACATTGTTAGAAAAAGCCAATTGACTAACAATATTACGTCAGTACGTTACGAACTGCATGTGGCTGGAGAAATATTCAATCTACATCTTGACTCAACTGTCAACGATATTATGATGCAAGGCGATAACTATGCAATTTACTATTCCCAAGGAGTGGAGAATGAATTGCGAGAAATTCTTTCGCTTGAATTGATTTCAAAACTAAAATAATAAATCGCGCCCAACATCGCGGGCAGGCTGATGTGTTGCCATGTTCCGCTTAAGGGCTTTTTCTCGCTCGAAAAACATTGTCCGTTTCGACAGCTGATTTTCTTGGCAACATGTTGCTAAAGCAAACCATTTGCTAGCAACTCAGCCCAAGTAACAAAAATTCCGCAAATCAATCCAAGCTTGATAGAATAGCTGTATGCCATCCCTAAACGACATCCTTTCATCTTTCCCAATTTCCCGCTCCCCGATTGCCAATCCCCAAATCACCGGCATCGCCATCGACAATCGCAAAGTGCAGCCGGGTGATCTGTTTGTCGCCATGCATGGCGGCAGCGCAGATGGGCACGACTTCATTGCGGATGCCATCGCACGCGGGGCGGCGGCGGTCATTGGCGAGCGCGAAATCGACGGGTTGGCGGTGCCGTATATCCGTGTGGAAAATTCCCGGCAGGCGCTGACGTATATCGCGGCGGCCTTTTATGGCAACCCCGGCCAAAAGCTGACGGTGATCGGTGTCACAGGTACCGATGGCAAGACCACCACCAGCAATCTGCTTTATCACATTTTGATTGCGGCGGGACTGAAAGCCGGGTTGATTTCCACCGTCAACGCCGTGATTGGCGATGAAGTGCTCGATACTGGCTTCCACGTCACCACGCCCGATGCGCCGGATGTGCAGCGCTATTTGGCGCGCATGGTTAGTGCCGGGCTGACGCACGTCGTGCTTGAAACCACCTCGCACGGCCTCGCCCAACATCGTGTGGATGCTGCGCAGTACGACATTGCCGTCGTCACCAATATCACGCATGAGCACCTCGACCAGCACGGTTCCTACGAAAACTACCGCGCTGCCAAGGGTCGTCTGTTTGAACTGCTCAATCATACGCCGACCAAGCCGCAGGGAAATCCGCGCCTGGCTGTGCTCAACGCGGACGATGCGGGCTCGTTCGACTATTTGCGCGGGCTGACGAAACATTATAGTAGCTATGGCCTGCGCGAAGATGCCCACGTCCGCGCAGAAAATATTCAATATACGCCAGATGGCATGCAGTTTGATGTTGTTGGATGGAAATTTCGCGTAACCACTAAATCCAAACTGGTTGGAAATTACAATATCTCAAATTGCTTAGCCGCCTTCACAGCAGGGGTGATGGGCCTTGGCATTGATCCGCTGATTGCGGCGCAGGGGATTGCAGCGCTGCCAGGTGTGTCGGGGCGCATGGAACGCATTGATCTGGGCCAGCCTTTTAGCGCAATTGTCGATTTTGCGCACACGCCGAATGCATTGAAAGTATCGCTTGAAGCGGCGCGTCAGATGACCAGTGGGCGGCTGATTGTTCTCTTTGGTTCTGCCGGGCTGCGCGACCGCGAAAAGCGTCGTATGATGGCGGAAACAGCGGCGCAGCTGGCGGATGTCGCCATTTTGACGGCGGAGGACCCGCGGACAGAATCACTCGATGGGATTCTCGCCGAGATGGCGAATGGCGCCCTCAGCCAGGGAGCCGTTGAGGGGGCCTCGATGTACCGTATCCGGGACCGCGCCGAAGCGTTGCGCTTTGCCGTGGGATTGGCCCAACCCGGAGACTTGGTGATCGCCTGTGGCAAGGGTCACGAGCAATCGCTTTGCTTCGGCGTGACTGAATATCCCTGGGATGATCGGACGGCCATGCGCGCCGCGCTCTCAGAACTTCTCGGCGTGGATGGGCCGCCGATGCCGTATTTGCCAACGCAGGATAAAAATGATGTGGGTTGAACCAGTCACCTTAACGGGAAAACATATCCGCCTGGAGCCATTGCGCGAGGTGCATACGGATGACCTTACTGCGGTCGGGTTGGAGCCTTCCCTTTGGCGCTATATCCCGCAACGGGCAATTGAGTCCGCAGAACAGATGGCCGGGTGGGTGCAGAATCAGGTCGTGAAAAATATCTCAGGGGTTGAGCATGTTTTCGCCGTCATCCACCTTGAAAGCGGCAAAGCAATTGGCTCCACCCGTTATATGGACATCCGTCCTGAAAATCGTGGGCTTGAGATTGGCGGCACCTGGTATGGCCTCGCTTTTCAGCGCACAGCGGTCAATACCGAAGCAAAATATTTGCTGCTGTGCCACGCTTTTGAGACGCTTGGCTGCATCCGCGTGCAGTTGAAGACAGATTTGCGCAATGAACGTTCGCAAAATGCGATTGCGCGTTTGGGCGCTGTGCGTGAAGGCGTGCTGCGCAACCATGTCATCATGTCGGATGGGTATCGTCGCGCTTCGGTATTTTTCAGCATTTTGGACGATGAGTGGCCGGACGTGAAACACCGGCTGGAAGCGTTTTTGGCGAAGTAGAATGCCTTGCTTTTTTGTCATGGCAAGGAAGTGCATGGGCGGCTGGTTTATTATACAATTTTACAAAACCAAATAGGCTGGATGATAACCATGATGAATCCTGAACAAACCCTTTCGATGCACCACACGCCCCTCAGTCGCATGTTCCGTGGCGATCCCTTTGCCCATTTTCTCTGGAAAATGGGCATTACCCCGTTTCGCATGGGTTTAATCGCCTTTGCTTATGGCTTGGTTTACGCCATTATTCTGCCTGCAATTTTGGGCACACTCCCCGATGCGTTGCGTGATTGGCCGACCCTGGTGATTGTGCTGGGTGTAACGCCGATTATGCTGGGCTATTATGTCTGGGAACCTTTTTCGATCCAGGCGCTCTATGATGGGGTTGGGCAGCGTGTGCAAAAGGGAAAGTACGATGATGCGCAAATCTCACGCCTGACGCGCCCCATGGGACATTTTATCTGGTTCTGGCTGGCGCTGCTGGCGGGACTGCTTGAAGCGATTTATATTTCTTATCAACATGGAAGTTCTGCGGCCAACTGGCAAAATGCCAATCCGGTGATGATTATCATCATCGTGCCGCTACGTGCGCTCTCCTTTTATGCAGTTACTTTCGTTTTGAGTCGGGAGATTATCAACGTTATCAGCATCAACCGTTTTTTGACCATTTTCCCGATGGAAGTTGCTCCCCTGCACCCCGATAAGGCGGGCGGATTATACGTGATGGGGCGTTATGTGCTGGCGCGTGGGCTGATTGTGGGGATGGCTGGTCTGTTGTTTGGCATGAATTTGTTGCGTGTGCAGCTTGGGCTGGGCGTACTTTCAGCGGAGTTTTATATTGAGATGGCGATTTACACCATTGCGACTCCTTCTTTTTTTATTTTGCCCTTATTGCAGGCACACAAGCTGATGGTGAAGGCCCGCCAAAAAATCATGCTGGATGTTGCTGCAAAATATGAACACCAATATTATTTGACCCTTAACGATCTGCAATCTGGTCAGCTTAATTCAGATAACGTCAACCAGATTGACGCCCTGCAAAAAATGTACGAAATTGCTGAAAAAGCGCCAACCTGGCCCTTGAATGTCGGGATTATTTCCCAGTTTAGCGCGGCTGTGTTGGTGCCTGTTTTTCTGCCCATGATTATGGATTTTGTTACATCAACTTTTCAAAAGCTTGTGCAGTTCGGCTCTTAATAGGTTCGCTGTGTAAAACAACCAAGACTTACATTTCAAGGGGGAATATGCGCAAATCAGTGGAAAAATTCTTTCCACTGATTTTATTTTCCCGTAGCATTTTTGCCGCAAGTTCGTTCTAACTCACGGTTCTATGCTGTTGGACTTTGTTGCTTTTTTAAAAGCAATATTGGCTTTCAGGTAGATTCTTTCTCCAAGCGCAGTCCAAATAATGAGTGTATCCCGCATACAAGGAGATTAATCATGAACGAAAATGAGAAAGAGCTTCTAAATTCTGACCAAAATTCACGATCAAAGGGTGGCGAGTTGCATCAACTTGCCAGCGCAGGGTCTCCTGCGTTGACAACCAATCAGGGTGCTCCCATTTTTGATAATCAAAATTCTCTCAAAGCCAACACACGTGGCCCGGTGTTGCTTGAGGATTTTATCCTTCGTGAAAAAATCATGCACTTTGACCACGAGCGCATCCCTGAGCGGGTTGTTCACGCGCGCGGTACGGGCATGCATGGATACTTTGAACTGACGACTTCGCTGGAGCAATATACAACGGCCCGTCTGCTCACGGAGGTGGGAGAGAAAACACCGCTCTTTACCCGCATCTCTACTGTGGCAGGTGGCGCAGGGTCAGTGGATACCCCGCGTGACGTGCGCGGTTTCGCGGTCAAGTTTTATACAAAAGAAGGAAACTGGGATCTGGTTGGCAATAACATTCCAGTTTTTTTTATTCAAGACGCCATGAAATTCCCTGACCTCGTACACGCCGTAAAAATGGAACCAGACCGCGGCTTCCCCCAGTCCGCCACGGCTCACGATACATTTTGGGATTATATTTCGCTGACGCCCGAATCGATGCACATGGTGATGTGGATCATGTCTGACCGAACCATTCCACGTTCGCTGCGCATGATCGAGGGATTCGGGATTCATACCTTTCGGTTGATTAACCAGGCGGGCAAATCGACATTTGTCAAATTTCACTGGCGCCCGAAGCTCGGATTGCAATCCACCGTTTGGGATGAAGCCGTCAAGATGGCTGGTGCTGACCCCGATTTTCACCGTCGGGATATGTTCGAGGCCATTCAGTCGGGCAATTTCCCTGAATGGGAGTTTGCCGTTCAGCTTTTTACCCAGGAACAGGCCGATAGCTTTCCCTTTGACCATCTCGATGCCACCAAGCTGATTCCTGAGGAGCTTGTTCCCTTGCAGGTGATTGGTCGCATGGTGCTAGATCGCTGGCCCGATAATTTCTTTGCTGAAACCGAGCAGGTGGCCTATTGCCCGGCCAATATTATCCCTGGCATTGATTTCTCCAATGACCCACTGCTACAAGGTCGTTTGTTCTCTTATCTCGATACACAACTTTCACGTCTGGGCTCCCCCAATTTTCACCAGCTTCCAATCAATGCGCCAAAATGTCCATTTTCAAACCATCAGCGTGATGGACATATGCAAATGACACAACCGACGGGTCGTGTTTCTTATGAGCCCAACTCGCTATCTTCAAATTCGCCGCGCGAAACATCAGTTCATGGTTTTCAAAGCGCTGCTGTGGTCGAAGATGGCGAGAAGGGGCGCATTCGCCCCGAGACCTTTGCCGATCATTTCAGCCAGGCGCGCCAGTTTTACCTCAGTCAAACTGAGCATGAGAGGGCGCATATTGCGTCAGCCTTGGTGTTTGAGCTTTCCAAGGTTGAGCATCTCTATATTCGTGAAGCAATTGTCAGTCACCTGCGGCATATTGATGAACCGCTTGCAGCGCGGGTTGCTGCAGGTCTTGGGTTTCCTGAAATCCCCGAGCCATCTCACGCTGCAGCACCAATCCGCGAGATGGAACCATCCCTTGCCTTGCAAATTATCGGCAAGATGAAAGACACTTTTGAGGGACGAGCAGTTGCCATTCTCGTCGCGGATGAGTTGGACGGCGTCGCCATCAAAAAGATACAAAAGGCAGCGGTGGATGCTGGCGCTACGGTGAAAATTGTCGCGCCCAGAGTGGGTGGGGCAAAACTTGCTGATGGCTCCGTTCTACCAGTGGACGGTCAGTTGGCGGGTACGCCATCTCTATTTTTTGATGCAATCGCTGTCATCCTTTCAGAAGATGCAGCGACAACCCTTGTGCAAGACAGCACTGCGATCAATTTTGTGCGCGATGCTTTTGGGCATCTCAAAGCCATTGCGGTAGACAAAGGCGGTCAACTGCTTTTAGAAGAGGCAAATCTCAAAGAAGATGCCGGGGTAATGGATGCAGACAATCCTGATGCGTTCATTGCTGCAGCAAAGACGCGCCAGTGGGATCGGGAAAAATTCCTTTGGATGACGATATAAGTTCTACACAAGAAACAAAAATCCCGACCTAAGATGGTCGGGATTTTTGTTTCTTCTAATTTTCAGGTTTCCAATCAATCGGATTTTTGATGATGCTCAACCTGAGTGACATATAACTTAGAATTGGCTGACGATGCTATGGGCTTTTTCAATTGAACTTGCAATCGCGGCTTCACGCAACTGTGGTGTTATATCCATTGGCTGTGCATTGACGAAGTGCATATCGGTAATTCCAACAAAACCAAAAATTGCCCGCAAGTAGGGTTCTTGAAAATCATAAGCGTGCATTGGGCTTTCTGCTGAATAGTCAGCACCACGTGACGTTACACAAAGCATCTTTTTGTTTAGCACAAGCTGAACCAGTTGCCCTTGTTCGTCATACTTAAACAAATAGCCAGGCTGAACAATTGTGTCAATATAATACTTCAGCACATACGGGATGCCAAGGTTCCACATTGGAGTTGAGATCAGATAAATATCTGCCGCCAAAAAATGCTCAATCACGATTTCAATTTGCTTCCAGGATTCTGCATGGCGTTTATCAAGCGATTGACCCGCCATCAGGGTGTATTTAGAATTAATATTATCACCAGCAACCGATGGCAAATCCTGATTAAACAAATCCATAATGTCTACAGTCAAATCAGCATACTTTGCATGCAAGCTTT
Source organism: uncultured Chloroflexia bacterium (assembly GCA_963757465.1). Taxonomy (GTDB): domain Bacteria; phylum Chloroflexota; class Anaerolineae; order Anaerolineales; family Villigracilaceae; genus UBA5195. The sequence goes on from CAVWRY010000002.1 coordinate 382,154, forward strand.
CAATAAAAGCATTGGAAACCCTTAGTGTGTGTGACTCGTGTTCACGCGGTGTGGCAATAATGTGCAGCAGTTTCATAGGTGATCTTCCTTGTGAGATTTGATGAGTGAGTGCACTAGTATAATGTAAAATTAGCTACAATCTCAAAATGAAAACTAAATCTAAGATATTTTTGGAGTTTCAAATCGGAAATTTACTCCGCGCCCGGGGCTGGACACTGGCGACGGCTGAATCCTGCACGGGCGGGTTGATCGCTGACCGCCTCACCAACATCCCCGGGTCATCTGATTATTTTATGGGTGGAATCGTGGCCTATGCCAACGCCGTTAAAATGCAAACCCTGGGCGTCCCCGGTGAAACGATTGAGCGTTACGGCGCTGTCAGCCAGGAAACCGTCCTCGCAATGGCGCGTGGCGCGCGGGCAGCGCTGCGGGTGGATATTGCCGTGAGCGTCAGCGGCATTGCTGGTCCGGGGGGTGGGTTGCCCGGCAAACCCATTGGCACCACCTGGGTCGGCCTGGCTGCACCGGATGGTGCCTGGGCGCGCACCTTCATCTGGAACGGTGACCGCCAGCAGAACAAAGCTTACTCGGCGCAGGCTGCCCTGCAATTTGTGTTTGACTATCTCACACGCGTGCCCCTTTAAGACCCGGAATGGAGGCAGGCCCCGGCTTGGGATTGGTTTGGAGAATAAGCGGGGCTTGAGGGGGCTGATTAAAATCAAAATCTTCAAGCAAATTGCCGAGAATAGCAGCATTCTCGCGCACATCCGGGCGGGGGTCAGGGCGGCCATCGGTCAATGGATCAAGCCGCTGACCCCCAAGGAAAATATCTTCAATCAGTTTGAGATACGCATCAAAGCTCAGGGTTTGATGGTCAATGAAACCTTTGCGCGCATAAGGACTGATTACCAAACCCGGTACGCGCAGTCCATAACCATTTTGATCGACCGAAGGCGGCACTACATGATCGTAGAAACCGCCCCAATCATCCCAAGAGAGGAAGATGGCCGTACTGTCCCAGTCGGGACCTTGCATGGCCGCATTGATGATGCTTGTAACGTACGCCTGACCAACGCTTATACTGGCTGGTGGATGCTCACTGACATCCTGGTTGGGAACAATCCATGAGACGGCTGGCAGCGTGCCTTTCTTGGCGTTTTCAAAAAAATGATCCACGGTTTGAATATTTTTCAACTGATCGTTTTGTTTCACGGTATCAAAATTTGGCAAGGGGTTCCAAATGCCAGGAACATCAACACTTTGGGGTTTGAGGTTGCAGAGCATGGCATCGTCTTCACAGTCTGGTTCACTGCCATTGCTGAGATAATATTTCCACGAAACATTCGACTTATACAGCAAATAGCTCAGGTCTGTCCATGCATATGGCTTGGTATCTATCCTGGTTTTGTCTTTGTCGATGAATCCATCTGAGTTATTAACGCAACTGGTCGGATCATTCGGTATGCTGCAATAGGCTGACCATCCTGATACCATGAATAGGTGAGCTGGCAGGCTCCAGGATGCATTGGGCTCAAACATCTTGTCTTGCAAAACAAAATGTTGCGCGTAAGACCAGTAATTTGGAATCTCGCGTGCATCATGCCATCCCATCACATCGTGTTTGGTTGCATAAATGCAGGCTGGGGCTTGCAGGTCTTTTTTGCAAATGGCCTGTTCAGCGTTAAAAACGCGAAGAAAACCATCCATTTTTCCGCCATCCACGGCGGTGATGGCATTCGCTTCTCCATGCGGGCCGCCGTGATTAACATCATTGGGGTTATGGTATGGTTTGACACATAAATGAGTGTCAGGGTCTTCGGCGCATACAACTGGGACATTCTTTTTCATCGGAATTCCGTCTGCCCCCGGATAGGTTCCAAAGTAAGTATCAAATGAACGGTTTTCTTGCATGATGATAATAATATGTTTAATTTTTGTGCGTGCAGTTGCAAGCTGTGAGACTGCATTCGTAGCTGACTGTGATGGTGTAGATGTCTCCGTTGCTTCTGGCGCAGAATTTTTTGGAGGCACCATGAGTGAGCATGATTGGATCAGAACTGCAACAAAAAACAGGCTCAGAATACTTTTAGGCTTAATCATTTCTTTCTTCCTTCCATGTAACCAAGGCAATTGAATCAGTGCTGTTTTTGGTTATCATAGCCAGCCTTCATGAGCTTGGTATTAAAGTATGCTGAAATTGTGATGTGAGAGTATGGCTCGCTATGGAAATGCGGCCCAATCAGAGGTCAGCCGCATTTCCATTGAAACTTCGTCAGCTTCTTCATAGGGGCTGGGAATTTCATGGAATCCAAGTTTTTGATAAAACCCCATCGCGCGTTTGTTCAGCCGTGTTGTTTCCAAATAAACGAAAATGTAGCCCTGTTTCCTGGCAAAATTCAGCAGCATCGAAACCATTCGAAAGCCAATCTGCTGCCCATGATATTCTTCCAGCAGCCAGATGCGTTTCAGTTCAGCCGTATTCTCCCGCAGCTTGCGAATCCCGCTGGTTCCAATCACTTTCCCATTGTCGCGTGCCACCAATAACAATCCGCGATTTTTTTCTGAATAAATCGCCTGATAATTTTCGAGATCAGCCAACTCACGGTCACGTTCCGCAGTCTCGATGAATTCTTCGATGGTTTGACTGCGTCCAAAAATGGTATGCGCCACGTTATAAATAACATTTTTGGCTTGTGCAATGTACTCGGGTTGCATGGGGGTGATTTCAATCATCTTTTCACCTGTAAAAATGGGGAGGTAAATCACATCTTTTGTCAATCACCTTGCGTGTATAATGGCGGATCAAAGTTTACCTGCCGGGGTGGATGGGTATCTTTCAAATCTCGAAAACAATTTTACTGTTGAAAGGTGGTTTTTATGAGTGTGGATTCTGCTGCTGTAAACAAACCCGAGGGTCTCGATCGAAAATGGAAAGTCTTGATCGCGGTGACATTTGGTGTCTTTATGATTATTCTTGATTCGACCATTGTCAACATTGCTTTTCCAACTTTGCGCGCCCAGTATGGCGCAAGCCTGGCAGATGCACAATGGGTCTTAAGTATCTATGTGCTGGCGCTGGGTGTCACCACGCCATCCTCCGGTTTTCTGGCGGATTTGTTTGGCATCAAGCGCATGTATTTGATCGGATTGACGATTTTTACGCTGGGTTCCATTTTGTGCGGCATTTCCTCTTCGTTGGGGATGTTAATTGTAGCACGTGCCTTGCAGGGATTCGGTGGTGGGATCGCGCAACCCCTTGGCCCTGCCCAGCTTTTCAGGGCTTTTCCACCGAAGGAACAGGGGACGGCCCTTGGCCTTTTTGGCATTGCTCTGGTGGTGGCACCTGCTTTGGGGCCAATCCTGGGCGGCTGGCTGGTCGATTTGGGCATCTGGCGTGCCATCTTCTTCGTCAATGTTCCGATTGGTATTGTGGGTGTTTTCCTGGGTTCGCGCTTCCTGCTCGATCATCGCGTGGATAAGCGTCCCAAGGCTGATCCGTTTGGCTGGGTGACTGCCATGCTCGGTTTTGGTTCGGTGCTCTACGCTGCCAGCCAGGCTGAAGTCTTCGGTTGGACTGGTTCAACAACCCTGTTGCTTTTTGGTTTTGGGATTGTAATGTTAATTGTCCATGCTGTGATTGAACTGAAACTGGTCAAAGACCCCATGCTCGACTTGCGCCTGTTTGCCAATCCACTCTTTTTGAATGCAACCCTTGTTGGCTATGTCGCAACGGTGGCGTTGTTTGGCGCGGAATTTTTGATGCCAGTTTATTTACAATCCTTTCGTGGTCATACCGCGCTGGAAGCTGGTTTCATTTTGTTGGGGGTCGCTGCCACTTCAGCATTTGCCACCCCGCTGGCGGGACGCCTGTACGATAAGATCGGTCCGCGCATGATCATGTTGGTGGGCTTCGCCATTTTGTGTGTTAACACCTGGCAGCTATCACAAATCCAGCCACTTACCTCGATTCCGTATATTGTCTTCCTGCTGGCCCTGCGCGGATTGGCGGTTGGTTTAACCCTGCAAACATCTTTTGTCACCGCTCTCGCCGCCATTCCACTCGATCAGTTGCCGCGTGGTTCGTCGCTGTTGAATAGCACCCGTTTTGTGGTTCAGGCCGTGGCTGTAGCGGCGTTGGCAACCATTTTGGTCAGCAATCTTTCCCCCGATGTGAAAGCCCAGCAAGAGAAAATGCAGGATATACCGGTGACTGCCAGTGCGCCCTTTGGGGTCTGTGAAACCCCTGGCGTTGCCGCAGATGACAATTTGCCGCCTGGTAGTAAGGCAGCCCTGGCATCTTTGCCAGCGCCAAGCGCCGCAGCTGCCAAAACGAAAATTATTAACGGGTTAAAAACAGTTTGCGACCAGAGTATTGATGGTTTCGAAGCTGCCTATCTCATTACTTTCTTCGCATCCATCGCCGCCCTGATTCTTTCCGTCTTCCTGCCTGGCTGGCCCGGTAAATGGAGTGGTCGTGGGGGTGCGCCAGCGACCATCCCCGGCGGACATTAGTCTGGGTGCAGTCGTTTTTTTTATTCTGGGCGGTTTGGGGCCAAGTCCCAAACCGCCCAGAAATTTACTGTGGAAGCGCATACCATTTGTATATGGTAATATTGCTTTTTCGCGGACATAAGCGAAAAATTAAAACGAAAGCAATTACAGCGCACCCTCTAGCAGGATATTTTCATGAGTACATTGGCTTCATCAGCTTCATCCCTCGCTGTCCCGTCCAAAAAGCAACGTCTTGATTTTATTGAGGCACTACGTGGGCTGGCGGCGCTTTATGTGGTTGTTTTTCACCTTGTACAGCTTCCAACCCCGCCTTTGGAAACGCCATTTTGGTTAACCAAAATTATTGGTTTTGGTGGTTCAGGGGTTTCATTATTTTTTGTCGTCTCTGCTTTTACACTAACATTATCCATGCGTTTGCATGAGCAGGAAGCCTACCCAACACGGCGCTTTTATTTGCGGCGCGTTTTTCGCATTGTTCCGCTTTTTTATGTCTGGAGCGTTCTCGCCTGGATACGTGACAAGGTCTTTTTGCGCCACACTACAACATGGATGATGCTTCTGTTAAGCTCAACCTTCACTTTCAATCTCGTGCCTGGCTATCAGGAGGGATTTGTCTGGGCCAGTTGGACACTGGGCGTTGAAATGCTGTTTTATTTATTCTTCCCGCTCATCTATCGTCATATCAATAATCTTCTGAAGGCCAGCATTTTTTTTGCCGCCACTGTAATTCTTTCCGGCATGTACAGTTATTTTTTGCATCTCTATTACCATCCTGCATCCACGCAAGCTGCAGTGCAAATCGCATTTGTTTTACAGAGAAGCCTGCTGCATCAACTGCCAATCTTTGCGATGGGTATGGTTGCTTTTTATGTGTTTGAAAAATTTATCCAAAATAAATCGCGGCCGCGCAGTTGGGGTGTTGCGTTACTGGCAACCAGTGCCGTCTTGTATATCGCAGCCATTAATGGATTGTTACGATTTTTGATTGACCCCATTTACTGGCAGGCCATCCTTTATAGTTTGCTCTTGCTGGGCTTGTCCATCTTTCCGATTGGTTTGCTGGTAAATCGCCTGACACTTTTTTGGGGAAAATTAAGTTATTCGCTTTATCTCAATCACCCTACCCTTGTTTATGCGCTGATTCCGATTTACCGAAAAATTTACACTTTGCCTATGCCACTTGCGCTTAAGCTGGGTGCCTGCTTTTTGCTGGTACTTGGCTTGTTGACGCCACTCTCTTATCTTTCCTATCGCTTTATTGAAAAACCCGGTATGCAGCTTGGGACAAAGCTCATTCAAAAATTTGCCACCCATCCTGTTGTATCATTGCCTGATAATGTTGAGAAGCCCGAACCAAATGCGGTAAATTAGCCAATCACCTTGAGAATTGCCGGGGCTACGCCTGTCAGATCTGTCACGCCGTCAAAAAGACGGCGTGCTTTTTTATCTCCGATCAATAGCAGTGGCACGGGATTGTAGGTGTGTTTGCGGGTGGAAATATCTTCCATGTTGCCGTGATCGGCAGTGAGCAGGATGATGCCGTCGCTATCATCCCAGGCTTCGAGCAGGCCACCCAGCACCTGGTCAATTTGCTCGAGCAATTCAACCGCCTTGTCAAGTTCCTGCGCGTGACCCGCGTAATCGCTTAGCCAATACTCAAAGAAGGCAAAGTCGTAACTTTTCGATAAATCCGCCAGTCGTATGCCCGCCTGCTTTGCCGTGAGCACAGGGATATCGGCTTGCTTGAGACGTTCACGCAGGCCTTCGCCAGTGAAATCCGCCGAAATTGCACGACCCGCTATCAGATCGGGGATCGTCAACAGCGAGATTCCGGCCTTGGTTACGGCGAGCGGGATGGATGAGTACAGGCGTTTGCCCAATTCAATGCCATCGAAATATCCCTGCGGGTAGGCGTTGACGAGCGCAGCTTGCTTCCCAGAGCGGGTCACCGTCCCGAAGATTCCACCGTCTTCGAGAAAGGATGCTGTTTCAGGGTTGGGTTTGGGCCCGTAGTGATAGCCCAACGCCGCCGGAATATTGATGCCGGTTAATAGAACGGCCTGACCCGTGGCCGATTGCGGCAATCCATCCACACCCAGGTTGGCATCAATGGCGCGCAGCGTGGCGCGTTCACCTTCATAGGGTGCGCTAATTTCAATCATTTTTTGCCCACCGAGCAGGTTTTGCAGGTTGGGCATTCTGGCTTCGGCCAGCGGATTAACAATCGGGTTCTCGGGGCCCAGACCGACGCCATCCAGAAAGATAAATAAAACGCGCATGGGACTCTTTTCAGTTTTCAAAGGGGTGATACAGGATATACTTCCACCTGAACCACATCTTTATCATAAGCGGCATACAGGATGGACACAGGATGATTATAAGATGATTACAGGATGGATACAGGATGATTATAGGATGAGTGAAACTCAGGGGAAATTGCCGGGGCCGAATATTTCACTTGCAAAACAGATCATCAAGGAGAAAACCATGAAAACGCGCCTCGTCATTTTTGCCATGCTGGTGATTTTGCTTGCATCTTGTACGCCAATTGCAACCACATCGGTGACGCCCACCACAGTAGATGTCAATGCAATCCGCACACGAGCAGTTGGAACCGCCATGTCAGGATTAACACGACAGTCCACTGCTTCTCCAGCAACCCCGGTTTCATCCCCTAATCCATGTATGGCACTGGCGAAAGCGGAAAAATTCAATGCTGATAGAAGCGATCAAGGGTATTTTTTGGGCGTGCTAGCAATCAGCGGATATTACACTTTGTTAAACGCAGGGCTTCCAGGAGATGCTTACAAATTGCTGAGTGCGGATGCGCAAAAAGCATCTCCACGCAACCAATATGTGGCGGCACAAAAGAAAAACATCAAGGCCATCCAAATCGTCACCATCGAGCCATATGTAGCCTGGCAGCAACAGCAGGGAATCATACCGGCAATATTTGATCGGACAAACAAGATCGCCTTTTATGTCGAAATCATGCTCTGTTGCAAAGTTCAAAAAGGCGAAGAATTACAAGAGATGGATGTTGTAGATGAGACCTTTGACAAAGACCTCGCGGAAGTGAAGGCGCGTGGATCTAGAGCGGATCGTATCGCCAAACTTGCGTTTGATGACGGAATTAACGGTCTCGCACTTCCAACGTTGTCCATAAAGGCCATCCAGGCGCGCCTGAGCCACCAGTTCAGCCCTGGCAATTCGTTCTTGGGCGCGCAGTGCGCCGCCCTTTCGCACAGGAGGAATAATGTCGCCTTCTTTGACCTGTCTGCCATCAAAGCCAGCATCGGCCAGAATGAACCGATTTCTAACTGTATAAGTCACAGCTTGACGGCGTAAACTATTCAACAAAACAGCATCTTGATAGCGTCCATAACTGGCACAAGTGCCAAGGATGAATTGGCTATCTGTTCCAACCGCATAAGCGCCTTTGACCCAATCCCTTTTGGGTTTGCCATTACGAAATGAGTAATAAGCACTGGCTTGATCTGGCGTGAAACCGGTTGAATCGATCCCAACCATCGTTTCTTTGAGACTGGCTTTTTGGAGCAATAACTGCTGCATCGCTCGTAAACAACCGATCCCAAGACGATGAAAAGCTCGGCACAAGGTCGAATGATCCGGTATCTCTTGTAAACCGATTACTTTGCAAATTTTGTCACTGGCCAACAGCCAATCTTCCATATCGCGGTAGCTGTAGTCCAGATAAAACGTCATCAATACACAAGCAGCCAATTGTGGCCAAGTAAAACGATGTGGGCTGTTCTTGTGCCGATAGAGCGGCAATTGCTTCTTCGCTATATCGTAGGCGATTTCTGTTACTTCTTCGTAGTGGCTCTTTTGCTTTTTCATACTTCTTTTGTAGCACTTTTTACCTACTTTGCAACAGAGCACGAAATCAGGATATCAGGGGAAGGCAACCCGAAAGGCGACCTGCAAACCCTGTTCTTGACCTTGGTATTGGCTGAACCTGAAAACACCTGGAAGATTGACACATTTGCGACACAGTTTGTTACTCCAGAAGCTTATGCTGGTTCTATGCCATCTACATTTTATTCATTCAGTGCAGATCGCAATTATTACGACGCATTGGTCGTGATTGGGAAGCACTATACACTTTTTAATCAGGGACTTTATGAACAAGCCTATCAGTTTTATAGCCCATCGGCGCAGATACCTAATCTAAAAACTTCGAAAGAGTATGTGGCTTCTATTCAATTGTTCAAAATCAAAGTGGAACGCGTTATTGGTATTTATCCCATTTACAAGCCAGCGCGGGAACTTTGGTGCGCTACGCCTGACGCAGGAACCAACGGGCTTGATTTTGGCATCGGGCTTTATGAGGAAGGTGAGAATGGAAACGTGGGAGCGTTATCCAATGGCATTCATCACCCTGTCATCCATCGTTCAATAATCAGGAGCTTTTCTATCTTTCATATGACATTTCTCACTTTGACAATTGCTTCAAATTCTTATAGAATAATAGACAGTACAACACAAACATCGCAGTCCCAAAAATCTTGATGGCAGGAGTAAACCTGTATGAAAGAATATACGACCGAGCGCCTCCGCAATATCGCCCTCGTTGCCCATGGTGGCGCGGGAAAGACGATGATGTCGGAGGCTTTTCTTCATTTTACGGGTGCGACAACCCGCATGGGCAGGGTGGAAGACGGCACGACTGCGTCTGACTATGATGAAGAAGAAATCAAACGCAAGATTTCACTTTATACCAGTGTTGTGCCAGTAGAGTACCGCGATTGCAAAATCAACGTGCTCGATGCGCCTGGCTTCACCGATTTTGTCGGTGAAATGATCTCGGCCCTCAGCGTGGCGGATGGCGCCGTCATCCTTGTGGATGCCGTCGCCGGTGTGGAAGTGGGTACCGAGCTGGCCTGGGATTATGCCGACCAGTTCAAGCTGCCGCGCTTCATTGTCATCAATAAAATGGATCGCGAAAATGCTGACTTCGCCAGGACTTATGCTGCTGTGGAAGCCTTTGCCACCGCAGCGGAGCGGCGGCTGGTGCATGTCCAACTGCCCTGGGGTGAAAAGCTCGATTTCAAGGGTGTCATTGATCTGATCCATATGAAGGCCTATTCGGGAGATGGCAAAGTTGCTACTGAAATTCCCACCGAATACGCGAACGCTGTTTCCGAAGCCCGCCATGTTTTGATCGAAGCCGCTGCTGAAGGCGAAGATGCACTGCTGGAAAAGTATCTCGAAACCGGCGAGTTGAGCGGCGACGAACTGCTGCGTGGACTAAAAGATGTTGTGATGAACGGTTCGTTCATTCCGGTCTTTCTCGCGGCTGCCGGGCATGAAAAAGGCATTGGCCCGCTGCTTGATGCGATTGTTGAGTTCATGCCCGCCCCATCCGAGCATCCTGATATTATCTTCCACGGCAAAAGTGGTGATGAAGTCATTCACGAAAGCGACACAGGCCCGGTGGCATTGTATGTCTGGAAGACCACTGCCGACCCGTTTGTTGGCAAGATGACATACTTCAAAATTCTTTCGGGGGTGCTCTCAAACGACACGCATTTCTGGAACCAGACCAAGAGCGCTGATGAGCGTATGACAGGTCTGCACATCCAGCGTGGCAAAGAGACTTTGAACATTAAAACCGCGCACGCGGGCGATATCGCCACCGTGACCAAACTCTCCGTGACCGCAACCGGGGATACTCTGTGCGATAAAAACCACCCGCTCACGCTCCCGCCACCAGCCTTTCCATCTGCCCTTTACCGGGTCGCCGTTCACCCAAAGAGCCAGGCCGATGCCGCCAAGATCACCCCGACCCTGACGCGCCTGTGTGAAGAAGACATGAATTCTTTCCTGGTACAACGAACCATCCACCCGGCAGACCATCTTACAAGGGATGGGCGATCAACATATTGACGTGGTTGTCCATCGTGCGCTGTCCAAGTTCCAGGTTGCGCTGATGGTGGATGATCCCAAGGTTCCATACCGCGAAGGCATCACCAAAAAAGCATCTGCCATGTACCGCCACAAGAAACAGTCGGGCGGCTCCGGGCAGTTCGGTGAGGTCCAATTGCGGGTTGAACCCTATCCCGATGGCGATTTCGCCTTCGCGGATGAGCTGGTCGGAATGAATTTATCCCGCTCCTACCTGGCCCCCATTGAAAAGAGTGTTCACACAACAATGGAGCACGGCGTCTTTGCCGGGTATCCGCTCAGCAATGTCAAGGTGATTGTCTTTGATGGCAAGGAGCACCCGGTGGATTCAAAACCGGTTGCCTTTGAAATCGCCGGGCGTGAAGCCTTCAAGCTGGCCGTCCACGATGCCGGGCCGGTGCTCTTTGAGCCGGTCATGAACGTCCGCATTGTCGTGCCAGATATGTACATGGGCGACGTCATGAGCGACCTGAACACCCGCCGTGGACGCATGCAGGGAACTGAGGCCGAGCGTGGCAACACGGTCATTATTGCCCATATCCCGCAGGCAGAAGTTTTGCGCTATGCAACCCAGTTGCGTTCCATTACGGGCGGGCGCGGCTACTTCTCGATGGAGTTGGATCATTACGATATTGTCCCCTCGCACATCGCCGGGCCGATTATGGAAGCGCATAAGAAGGAAATGGAAGCTAAAAAAGAAGAGTGATTTTCTGACCTTTCAAAAAGCTTTATGCCCTACGGGTACGATGACGCGAATGGTGCGAATGAGCGAATGAATTCGCCAATTCGCGAAATTCGCGTTTTGGTTTTTTGAGAGCTTTACACACTCGATCCCTTTTATCGTGATCCACGAAAGCAACTTTTCAGTTATCATTTGCATCTACTATTCAAACAAATCTCAGGAGAAACCATGAAAATCGCCTCAAATGTCACCGAATTAATTGGCAATACGCCGCTAGTACGTCTCAACCGCCTGAGCGAAGGCGCGGTTGCTGAGATTGTGCTTAAGCTGGAGTTTTACAACCCGGCCCACAGTGTGAAAGACCGCATTGGTTTTGCCATGATTGACGCCGCCGAGAAGGCTGGCATCCTGACCAAAGACAGGGTCATCCTTGAGCCAACCAGCGGCAACACTGGCATTGCGCTGGCGATGGTTGCGGCGGCCAAAGGTTATAAATGCGCCTTGATTATGCCTGACACCATGTCGAAGGAACGCCGCATGTTATTGCGCGCTTATGGCGCGGAACTCATCTTGACTCCCGGCTCGGAAGGGATGAACGGAGCCATCCGCAAGGCGGAGGAAATGGCCGCTGCCGATGCGAAATATTTCATCCCCCAGCAGTTCAAAAACCCGGCTAACCCTGAAATCCACCGCAAAACCACCGCTGAAGAAATCTGGGCTGATACCGACGGCAAGGTCGATATGCTGGTCTCAGGGATTGGCACCGGTGGAACAATCACCGGCGTCAGCGAAGTACTTAAGGCACGCAAGCCTTCCTTCAAGGCCATTGCTGTCGAGCCGGATGCATCTCCCGTCCTTTCGGGTGGCGTTAAGGGGCCGCATAAAATTCAAGGCATTGGTGCTGGTTTTATCCCCGATGTGCTCAACACCAAAATCTACGATGAAGTCATCCGCGTGACGGACGAGAACGCCATGATTATGGCGCGCGCCATGGCAAGCCAGGAAGGTTTGCTGGTGGGCATTTCATCTGGAGCAGCCACCTGGGCGGCGCTGCAAGTGGCGAAGCGCCCTGAAAATGCCGGCAAGATGATCGTGGTGATTATCCCATCCTTTGGCGAGCGCTACCTTTCCACGGCGTTGTATCAGCACCTTGCTGACTAATATCGCCAGACCTGACAGGTTTTCACTGTTGCCAGTCGATCAAACCTGTCAGGTCTTTTGTACAAGGAAGTTACTATGGCTACTGAAACTGTCCCAGCCAACCCGGTCGTTCGCCCGGTAAAGGATGTGGTCAATTACTTCAGGATGATGCGCCGCGATATCGACTCTGTCATCGAGCGTGATCCGGCGGCGCGTTCCACCCTGGAAATTTTGCTGGTTTACTCCGGGCTGCACGCCATCTGGATGCATCGCATCACGCACTGGCTTTGGACGCGCAATCTCAAGCTGTTTGCGCGCACCTTGTCACAACTTGCGCGCTGGTTCACCGGGATTGAGATTCACCCCGGCGCGACGATTGGCTCCGGGTTTTTCATTGACCATGGCATGGGTGTGGTGATCGGCGAAACCGCCGAAATTGGCGCGGATGTGACCATTTATCATGGTGTAACGCTCGGGGGCACCAGTCTCAGCAAAGGCAAGCGCCACCCGACGCTGGGCGACCGCGTGGTGGTTGGCACAGGGGCCAAGGTGCTGGGCAACATCACCATCGGCGAGGACAGCCGGGTGGGGGCCAACGCTGTCGTGGTGAAATCTGTCCCGGCCAACTCGGTGGTTGTCGGGGTGCCCGGACAAATTGTCCAGCGCAGTCAGCCCCACCATGCCGCCGACGCCCCCGATTTGAATCATGCATCTCTGCCCGACATTATCGGCGTTACCTTGAAGCAAGTGCTGGAGCGGGTTAATGCATTGGAAGCGCAGGTGCAAGGTCATGAAATGAATGCGCCGCACGTCCATGCGCCGCTGCAAGATGAAAGTTGGGCAGGGGAAGATTTTTCGATATAAGTCCCTTTTAGCAAAATAGAAAGTGGGTCAGAAATAATCATGTCAGAATCTGAAAATACCTTTGCGTCTGAACCAGGCAAACGCCCCTGGATGATCGTTCTTGGGTGCTTTGCAACGATTGGCGTGCTTGCAACGCTGATTTCCTGCACAGTGTTGCTCGTGTATTTGGTGACAATAATCACCAAACCGGCTGCCCCTACTGAAATCACCCTTTTTATCGGTCTTGGCACTGGTTCTGATGATAGCCAGTTAGAAGCTGAGCATGCCGTTGTGGATGATTTCAACAAGTCGCAGCATAATATTCACGTCAATTTGGAAATCTTCAAATATGCTGATGCTGCGAAAATACTCAAATCCAGAATGGATGAGGGGAAAGGCCCAGACCTGGTTGGTCCCAGCGGTTTCATGCAGTTCAATAGCTTTCACGGTCAATGGCTGGATTTAACACCATATATCAGCCCTGCCGATGCGGCTCCTTATAATCCAGCGCTCGTAAAAATGTACAAGACAGATGAAGGCCAGGTTGCCCTGCCTTTTGCGATTTATCCTTCAGCTGTTTACTATAACAAGGCGCTTTTTGACGCTGCTGGCTTGAAATACCCCCCAGCAAGTTATGGCAATCAATACGAAATGCCAGATGGATCAAGCGTGGCGTGGAGTTGGGACACTGTTGCCAAAGTGGCCCGTTTACTTACACTGGATAACCATGGGTTGAACGCCACCCAATCAGGTTTTGATCGTCAGAATATTGTTCAGTATGGCTATAGCTGGAATTATGAGAACTCACCCATCTTATATTGGATCTTATTTTGGGAATGGCTCGATGCTGACGGATGATGGCAGGCATGCTCAAATTCCGGATTCCTGGCACGCAGCCTGGCAGTGGACTTATGACGGTATTTGGGGCGATCAGCCTTTTATTCCAAATAATGCTGTGAGTAATGGTCATCCCTATGACGGTAACCCTTTTAATAGCGGGAAAGTGGGCATGATTGTTCAGCCATCTTGGTACACCTGCTGTATTTCGAATGTAAAAAGCTGGGATGTGGCGGTGTTGCCATCGTATAAGGGCAAGGTGGGTGGACGCATTGATGGGGATTCCTTCCTTATCTGGAAAGGCACCAAACATCCCAAAGAAACATATACATTCCTACTCTACGTATTAAATCAGGGTGCGCGCAAGCTGTTGTATGGTTCCGAAAGTGGCGAGAATCCTCCTTATGGGGGCATGACTGCCCGCACAGATCAGCAGCAGTTTTGGCTTACTTCAAAGCAACACGAATTTCCGCAAGTCAAAAATATGGCGCTCTTTTTTGATGGGATTAATTATCCGGATTTACCGCCCGCCGAAAGCTACATGCCGGGTTATACTGATTCTTGGAAACGCGGCTTCGATTTCTTCGTTCCGCTTAACGTAAAATCTGACTTCAATCTAGCTGCAGAAGAAAAGAAATACATTGATGACTTGAACAAAATTTTTGATGCCGCTGGAAATTAAACTGTAGACACTGACTGAATCTACCCTGACGTCCAACGGGTTAATGAGCATCATGGAACTGTCTTGTTTCAAGAAGATAATACGATTTATTTGTTTCGTGATGGAAAACTCTTGGAACAACACTACCAAATTGCCACCAAAAACAAGTTTCAAATTATGGATTTTGTACTGGCAGATGATGGCAACCTTTATGCTTTGTTGACACATTCTGATGACATGACGAATCCTGCCGTTGTTGAAAATTTGGTTGAAAAGATTGATCTGGCAGGAAAGCAGATTTTTACGCAATTGCCACCTATCTATCGAAATGATGATGTGTTGGCGGGTTCCTAGTCTCGTCCAAAATAAACTGTAGGCTGTTTTGCTTACAACTACCTTATCTTGACTTCTTATCCCCGAATAGTATAATCACTTCCAATCCTTTCTTATTAATGCCGGAGCGGGCCATGAACAAGTGCTTATGTATGCGGCGGGGTTCGTAACCGTCGCCCTTCTGAGAGTTTTCGCGTGGCCTGTGTGGTCACCTGAATAAAGGACGGTGGTCAACCCCGATGCGATGAATTTTTCGCATGGCGTTTGTACGCCGTTCTTTTGTTTTATCTGGTATGTATGCTCTGTAGCAATAGACTCTAAATTTTGGGAGACATGAATGACTTTGGCAAAACTGGATGGGCAATTGAAATCTGCACTGCAAACTGGCGGCATTGAAGACTTTGTTGGCAACACCCCCCTGATTCAGATGCGGCGCATCACCCAAGGGATTTCGCCCAATGTGCAGGTCTATGCCAAAGCTGAGTGGTTCAACCCGGGCGGCTCGATCAAAGATCGTCCATCCCTCAACATCATTCGCACAGCCCTGGCAGATGGCTCGCTGGGCGGCGGCAAGCGCCTGCTCGACTCAACATCCGGCAATATGGGTATTGCCTATGCCACCTTTGGCGCAGCGCTCGGTATTCCAGTCACGCTGACCATCCCCGGCAATGCCAGCCCGGAGCGTATTTCGATCCTGCGCGCGCTCGGCGCGGAACTGGTGCTGACCGATCCGCTTGAGGGGTCGGATGGCGCGCAAATCATGGCCAAGAAAATGGTTGCCGAACACCCCGAAATTTATTTTTATGCCAACCAGTATGACAACCCCGCCAACTGGCAGGCCCATTACAAGACGACCGGCCCTGAAATTGTTGCGCAGACCGATGGTCGCGTTACCCACTTTGTGGTTGGGCTTGGAACTACCGGTACGCTTACTGGCACCGGGCGCTACCTGAAAGAATACAACCCGAAGATTGAAGTAATTGCCTTGCAGCCGGATGCGCCCTTTCATGCACTCGAAGGCCTCAAGCACATCCCAAGCGCCATCAAACCTGGCATCTTTGACCCGTCCCAGCCTGACCGCACCCTTGAGATCGGTTCCGAAGCATCCCGCGAAATGGTGCGCCGTCTGGCTGGGGAGGAAGGCCTGTTTGTGGGTATTTCCTCGGCTGCGGCAATTATCGGCGCGTTGCAAGTCGCCGCGCAACTGAAGGAAGGTGTCGTTGTCACGGTTTTCCCCGATGCGGGGTATAAATACCTGAGCGATACTGCGCTCTGGAATGATGATCAGGTTTCAATCTAAATACAAGTATCTACTTCTCAAATATCGAATATCCACTCTCTAACCCAGGAGCAATTCTCATCATGTTGGAAATTTCAAAAGAAGTTCTGGCCCAAATCTACGCCCACGGCGAAGCCGCTTTCCCCGATGAAGGTGCCGGATTCCTGCTCGGTGTCAACTCGACGGACGGCAAGCTCCGCCGCATCACTGCTATTCTCAGCCTGCCCAATGCCCGCGAAGACGAAGCCCGCCACAACCGTTTTCTGATTACGCCCAAAGATTACCTGAATGGCGAGCTCGAAGCCGACCGCCTGGGTCTGAGCGTCGTGGGCATCTTTCACTCACACCCTGATTCGCCCAACAATCCGTCCACCTATGATCGCGATTGGGCGCAACCTTTTTTCTCCTACATCATCACAAGTATATACGCCGCGAAAGCTGTTCAGAGCCGTTCGTGGCTGCTTTCGGAAGACCGCACGCACTTTGATGAGGAAGAGATTACCGTCGTAGCATAAGTACCCGCAAGGGTAGGGAGCATAAAATGACCACTGAAACCCTGCAAAAAGTCGATCATTCCGCGCTAAAAGTCAACCAGATTGTGATTATTACTTTCAACCTGCTGGCTTTTATTCTCAATCTGCCTGTTTTGACGATTGTTTTGGCGATTTGTCTGGCGATTGGCAGCGTGCTGAAAATCCCGACGTTTGGTTTCATTTATAAGTACGCACTCAAACCCTGGGGTTGGGTCAAGCCCGATGTGCTGGATGACAACCCTGAGCCGCATCGCTTCGCCCAGTTGGTTGGCTTCATCTTTGAGACGGGTGCCGCACTGGCGCTGACTCTGGGTGCGCCCATCCTCGGCTGGATACTGGTCTGGATCATGGTGGCGCTGCCAGCGTTGAATGCCTTTGGCGGGTTCTGCGTTGGGTGCGCGGTGTATTACTGGCTCGGCAAGATCAAGGTTCCAGGTTTTTCAAAGCAGCCCCCGGCTGGTGTATTCCCGGGCATGCGTCCCGCTTCAAAGTAGGAGAGTTCCTATGAACACCGATATCCTGTTTCGTCTTGTGATTGCAATTGCGCTTGTTGTGGTGGGTGCAGGGTTTTATGCCCTGTACAACCAGTTGATGCTACGTCGTGCGCCGAAAAATTCGCTCGGCGAGACCGGCAAGCTTGTGCTGCTCTATTTCACCACGCCCACTTGTGCCCCTTGTAAAACAGTTCAGAAGCCAGCCATTGCGCAAATTCAGGAAAAACTTGGCGAAATGCTGCGCGTCATCGAAGTTGACGCCACCGAACAGCCAGACATGGCCAAACGCTGGGGCGTCTTAAGCGTCCCGACTACTTTTGTGATAGACTCGCGCGGTCAGGCCCGTTATGTCAATCATGGCGTCGCCCGCGCTGACAAATTACTCAAACAACTTTAAAGCACTTTAGGAGAACGATTCATGGCAACTTTGCGTATCCCAACCCCCTTGCGCGCCTACACTGGCGGCCAGAGCGATGTAACCGTCAACGGTGGCACAGCCGGAGCAGCGCTCGCTGAACTGACTGCCCAATTTCCGGCGCTCAAGCCGCACCTTTTTAAAGAAGATGGCGAACTGCGCATGTTCGTCAACTTATTCAAGGGCGAAGAAAACATCAAGGACTTGCAGGGTCTTGAAACCCCGCTTGGCGCGGGCGATCGTTTGATGATTATCCCCAGCATCGCAGGTGGCTAACATGGAACTCTCCCGCGACGAAATCCTGCGCTACTCGCGCCATCTGCTCATCCCCGAAGTGGGGCTTGAAGGGCAGAAAAAACTCAAGAGTTCGGCCGTGCTGCTTATTGGCACTGGCGGCCTCGGGTCACCCATTGCGCTTTACCTGGCCGCTGCCGGCATCGGTCGCATTGGTCTGGTGGACTACGATACGGTTGATTCGTCCAATTTGCAGCGCCAGGTCATTCATGGCACATCCACTGTCGGCAAGCTCAAGGTTGAAAGCGGCAAAGAACGCATGCACGACCTGAACCCGGACATTCAGGTGGACGTTTACAATGTACCGCTCACATCTGACAACGCCATGGAAATTGCCAAAGGCTACGACCTGATTATTGATGGTACGGATAATTTCCCGACCCGTTACCTGACCAACGATGTCAGCGTCATGCTCGGTATCCCCAATGTCTACGGCTCGATCTTCCGTTTCGATGGACAGGTCAGCGTCTTTGGCTTGAAGGGCGGCCCCTGCTATCGCTGCATCTTCCCTGAGCCACCACCACCCGGACTGGTTCCTTCCTGCGCGGAGGGCGGCGTGCTGGGTGTGTTGCCCGGCACGATTGGCACCATTCAGGCCACCGAAGCGATCAAAATTTTACTGGGCATTGGCACACCGCTTTCAGGCAAGCTATTGCTCTATAACGCGCTCGATATGAGCTTTGACTATGTCAAAATCAAGAAGAACCCCAAATGCCCGGTCTGTGGTGATAACCCCACCATTACAGCTTTGATCGATTACGAAGAATTTTGTGGAATGCCCGGACACGATCACGAAGGCGAGGAAACTGTCTCCAGTTGGGACATTAACGCATCTGAGCTGGATGACCGTTTACATAGCGCCAATCCGCCCTTTTTGCTGGATGTGCGCGAACCCCACGAGCTTGAAATTTCCGCACTGCCCAATGCCAAAAATATCCCCCTTGGTACGCTTGCTGCGCGCCTTTCAGAGCTGGATACGGCACAGGAAATGGTTGTCTTCTGCAAAGGCGGCACCCGCTCGATGCGCGCTCTCGAGCTGCTGACGAGTGCCGGCTTCAAGAAGGTCAAAAACCTGAAGGGTGGCATCAACGGCTGGGCCCAGGAGATTGATATGGATTTGCCGGTTTATTAATCCGCCAGCAAATTTTCAAAAATAAAGGCAGCCCCGATCAACAAATCGGGGCTGCCTTTATTCCAGCAACTTAGTAGTTTGCGTGAATATCAACTTTCATCCCAATTTAATGATGTTGTTGCTTGCTCTTAAAGCAAGCATCTTGTTTTATTGGTATTCTTCGGCATTGGCATTGGGCTTGTCTGGTTTACATTTCCCCATATAGACGAAACTTTCACAAATTTAACATTGATGGATATACAATCCATCAATCTGTTCGATTAAAAATTAGCTTAAATCAGGAGCAAGAATGCCAGAAGGAATTCTCATTCATATCGGCAGTTTTTCTTACACAATCCATTTTTATGGAATCATCATTATGCTGGGTACTTTGGCGGGTACTTTCCTCGCCAATCGTGAAGCCAAACGACGCGGATACAGCCCGGAAATCCTTTGGGATATGATCATCTATTTGATCGTTGGCGCGGTGATTGGTGCACGTATCTGGCATATTTTTTCGCCCCCGCCCACATCGCTGGCGCAGGGCATTACAACGATTTATTACCTGACGCATCCCCTGGATGCCATCGCCGTTTGGAATGGTGGACTCGGTCTGCCGGGCGGCGTGATTGGCGGGGCGCTTGCCATGTATTTTTACGCCCGCAAGCATCAGCTTGACTTTCCCATCTGGCTGGATATTGCGGCTCCTGGCTTGGCGCTTGGTCAGGCAATTGGTCGCTGGGGAAATTTCTTCAACCAGGAGTTATACGGTGCTCCCACCAACCTGCCCTGGGCCATTTATATTGATCCGCAGCATCGCATGGCTGGTTTTACCGATCAGGCGTATTACCACCCTCTATTCTTGTATGAATGTATCTGGAATTTAGGGAACATGGCTTTGTTGCTCTGGCTTGGGCGTCGCTTTTCTGACAGGCTCCATAAAGGCGAGCTTTTTCTGATTTACATGTTCAACTATGCCATTGGACGCTTTTCGCTCGATTTTCTTCGGTTGGATGCATCGCAAGTGGGTGGAATCAATTTCAATCAAACTGCCATGGCAATTGTGATGGTTGCCGTCGTGGCACTTCTTGTATGGAGACACAGGCCTAAGCCTGCACTGGCAGTTTAACAAGCGTACAATTGCAATATGAGCATCACCTTCGTCATCTTAATCATTGCCATCCTGCTCTTTGTCAGCGACCGACTGCGCCCTGATTTGGTGGCTTTGCTGACGATGCTTGCACTTGGTCTGACCGGTATCCTGACATCCGATGAGGCTTTTTCGGGTTTCAGCCGCTCGGCAGTGATCGCCATTATTGCCATTTTCATTTTGGCCGATGGCCTGCGCCGCACCGGGATGACTGAAAAATTGGGGGAGATGCTGATCCGGCTCGGCGGAAAAGGGGAGACCCGATTGGTATTTACCGTCACGCTGGCCGGGGCGGTTCTTTCGCTTTTTATGAATAACATCGCAGCTGCCTCGGTTCTTTTGCCTGCCATTTCCGGCGCGGCGCGCAAGGCGGGTATTTCACCATCCCGGCTGTTGATGCCGCTGGCCTTCGGCACGATTTTGGGTGGCATGGCAACCCTGCTGACCACCACCAATATTCTGGTCAGTGGGATTCTGCGTGAGCATGGGCTGGCTGGTTTCGGTCTGCTGGATTTTGCCCCCGTCGGAATCCCCGTGGTGATTGCCGGAACCTTGTACATGGCGCTGATCGGACGGCGATTGCTCCCGGTGCAGGCCCACCCTGAGCCGTTCTCTGCAACCCAAGGGGAGCATGACATTCAGGGTGTGTACCGTCTCAATGAACGTCTCATCCGCGGACGTGTCTTCAGCGGGTCGCCGCTGGTCGGGAAACCAGTCAGGCAGAGTCAGCTCCGGGAAAAGTACAAGCTCAACATCGTGGCAATCCAACGCGGCAAGCAGATCAATGAGTCATTTTCCCCTGATATGCTGCTTAAAACTGGAGACATCCTGCACCTGATTGGTCGCCTCGACCTGATTCCCGTTGCTGAGTTGGAAGCTGCGCTCGAATTATTTACGCTCCCTGATCTTGATCTGCCCGAAATAGGGCTGGTTGAAGTGGTACTAACACCTCGTTCCGATCTGTTAGGGAAGACACTGCGCGATGTGCATTTTCGCGAGAAATATCATCTGAATGCGCTTGCGATCTGGCGCGCTGGGAGAGCCTACCGTACTGGGCACGCCGATATGCCGCTGACGTTTGGCGATGCGCTTCTGCTGCAAGGTGTGCCCGAAAGTATCACCATGCTGCAAACAGAACCTGAACTGTTGGTGCTGACAAGCCAGACGGTGTCCATCCACAAACGGAAAGCATTACTGGCGAGTCTGGTGATGCTGGCAACGCTTGTCATGGCAGCATTTGCGCCATTCTCCACTGGGGAAGTGATGCTGGGCGGCGCATTAGTAATGGTGCTGGTGGGCGTGCTCAATATGGATCAAGCCTATCGTGCCATCGAATGGAAAAGTGTATTTTTAGTGGCTGGCATGTTGCCACTGGGGACTGCCCTAGCCAAGACCGGCGCAGCGGCGTTGCTAGGGAATGCATTAGTAAGTGCGCTTGGCAATGATGGAAGTTGGGTTTTATTCGCCGGTTTTTTGGGGCTGACAATTTTATGCACACAAGTAATGAATGGTGCAGCCGTGGCGGCGATTATGGCACCCATCGGCATTCAGATTGGACAAATGGTGGGTATTGATCCACGCTCACTGGTGATGGGTGTGGCCCTGGCGACATCCGTGGCATTCATCACTCCGCTTGGGCATCCTGTCAACGTGCTGGTGATGGGTCCTGGCGGTTATAAATTTCTGGATTATGCCAAAGTGGGCGTGCTGTTAACATTAATTACTTTTGGGGTTATTCTGGTATTTCTTCACATATTCTGGCCGTGAAAATAGGTCTTTACCCTCGTGGCGAAAAATCTGTACTTTGTGAAAATCCGTAATTAGGGACGAGTTACACTTGCGCCTGTTCTGCTTTTCCTGTATCCTATGGTGCGGAGACCTATCCCTTGAAAAAACATTCGCTCATCAATACTTTGATTAATCTGCGCGGCAATCCACGTGGATGCGTTTATACCGAGGTCTTGTGGGGCATCCCATTTAACCTTTACGCCCCCTACGTTTCGATCTATATGCTGGCAATTGGCCTTTCAGACAAGGAAATTGGCCTGATTGCCAGCATTGGCGCAGTGGTTCAGGTTGTTTTTGCGCTCCTGGGCGGAATCATTACCGACAAACTGGGACGTCGCCTGACCACCCTGATCTTTGATATCCTTGCCTGGAGCGTGCCAGCCCTAATCTCTGCCATTGCCCAGAATTTCTGGTACTTTTTGGTCGCAGCCATCATTAACGGTGTCTGGCGCATTACCCATAATTCATGGTCGTGCCTGCTCGTCGAAGATGCTGAACCCGATCAACTGGTCGATATCTATTCGTGGATCTATATCACAAATCAGGTGGTAGGCTTTGTCTCGCCCCTAGCCGGCCTGTTAATTAACATGTTCACGCTTGTCTCAACCGTGCGCGGACTTTACATCTTTGCTGCGATCATGTTTACGATAAAAGCCGTGGTTACTTATCTTATGACGGAAGAAACAGCCCAGGGGAAAATCCGTATGCACGAGACAAAGCATCAAAGCTCAATCTCCATTTTCGCGGAATACCGTCATGTTCTGGTGCATATTCTGAAAACACCACAAACCCTCTATACAGCCGGTATTATGTTAATCTTCAGCATCACCACACTCATTAGCAGCAACTTTTGGGCGATTATTGTTACACAAAAGATGCTATTTCCGGATGCGGTATTGTCTTATTTCCCCTTTATCCGCTCTGCGATCATTATTCTATTCTTCTTTTTTGTCATGCCGCGCGTCAGCATTTTGCATTTTAAAATGCCCATGACGGTTGGCTTTTTGTGCTATCTTTTGAGCCAAATTTTGCTCATCCTGACACCTGCCAATGGATATGCCTTGTTAATTGTCAGTGTTTTGCTCGAAGCAATCAGCTTTGCGCTGGTCAGCCCATTGATTGACCGCATGACTGTTTTGACAATTGAACCAAAGGAACGCGCCAGAATTTTGTCAATTCTGGCGGTTGCTGTGATTTTACTGACATCACCGTTTGGCTGGATTGCCGGGATTCTTTCTGAGCTGAGCAAAGACCTGCCGTTTATTTTGAATATCATTCTTTTTGGCGCAGGCGCTTTGCTGGCCTATCGCGCAGGTCTATCATCCGAAAAAGATCAGGCTGCACCGCATCCGGGATTCGATGTCGGGTAATATTTTGCATTACCAAACAAAACATTTCAAGAACAATCAATAGAGGCAACATTGAAGAAAAGAGAATTAAGCAGTGGATATATCGCATTCGGTTTTCGAGATTTTCGTCTGCTCATAGCAGGGGAGTTTATCGCAGCACTCGGCAATCAAATGCTTTCGGTGGCAATCGGTTGGGAATTGTGGGTACGGACGCACGACGCCTTTGCGCTTGGCATGATCGGTTTGGTGCAGGTTATTCCGGTTATCCTTTTGTCTCTTCCAGCAGGGCACGTTGTTGACCAGTATGACCGCAAACGGATTGTTTTTATTACGCAGGTGTTTTTTGCCATATGTTCTGTGGGTCTGGCCTTGCTCTCGCTCTTTCAGGGGCCCCTGCTGTTGATTTATCTGTGCCTGCTCGGCATCGGCATTGCCCGTGCATTCAACAACCCGGCAACCGCAACTTTGTTACCGCAAACTGTCCCACCGAGTGCCTTTACCAGCGCCGCCACCTGGAGTAGCAGTGCGTGGCAACTGGCGTCCATTGCGGGGCCTGCGCTGGCGGGTGTCATCATCGCATCGTTGAATCAAATAGCCATCATTTATATCTTTGATGCGGTGGCGGCGATTGTTTTTTTGATTCTGGTTGCGCTCATCAAGGGGCGTCCGCTGGCGCTTTCAGCAAAAACTGCCACCCTGGAATCTTTGGCCGAGGGCCTGAGATTTATCCGCAGCACCAAAGTAATTCTGGCTGCAATCACCCTCGATATGTTCGCCGTGTTGTTGGGGGGAGCAGTTGCGCTCCTACCTGTTTATGCCACCGATATTCTGAAAGTTGGCCCCAGCGGTTTGGGATGGCTGCGTGCTGCGCCATCGATTGGCGCGCTGATTGTGGCGGTCGTCATGGCCTATTTGCCACCTTTTAAATCGGCAGGGAAAACACTTTTACTCGCGGTTGCTGGCTTTGGCCTTGCAACCATTGTTTTTGGGCTTTCAACATCTTTTTGGTTATCGATTGCCATGCTCACTTTGTTGGGAGGTCTTGACAACATCAGTGTCGTCATCCGCAGTACCTTGCTCTTAACCCTCACCCCCGACGAAATGCGTGGACGCATCTCTGCTGTAAACAGCATCTTTATTGGAACATCGAACGAACTGGGCAGTTTCGAATCGGGGTTGACAGCAGCACTTTTTGGCCCAGTTTTGTCAGTTGTGGCAGGCGGAATTGGCACAATTCTGGTTGTTCTGGTCGTTACGAAAATTTGGCCCGAGATGAAAGCGTTGAAAAAGCTAGATTTATCAGACGAATCGCCAGCTTAAAAGTTAAATTAGTCTTGAATAAAAGAAATGACAAATAGCAAAATAATGGATAAGAGTGCCAATATCAGCAAACCCGGTAGCGCCCATTTTCCTGCAAACGCAAACTTATGGTTTTGGGTATGCTGATTGGTTTTACCTTGTAGATCGAGATAGCCAAGATATCCAAACATAAGCATGGCCAAGACCAAAAGCAATTCAAAATATGGAATGGCGATTATAAATATGCTCATCATTATCTAACCCTGTTCTGATAAGCATATCAACAAACGATGGCGCTTGCTTTAAATGCAATCTACGCTAGCATTAAATTGTTATATGGGGATGGAAATTATAAAAGTGCTCCCATCCATAGGGTCGCTTACCAGGGATATTTGAGCGCCCAAGGATTCTGTAATCGATTTGGCAATCGAAAGACCCAATCCCAAACCGGGTGCCTTCCAGGGTGGTTGAATACTCCGATAGAAGGGGGTAAACAAGTGGGGCTGGTCCTCCAACGGAATCCCAATACCATTGTCGGTTACTAGAAACTGAAGTTTATCTTCCTGCAACTTTACCTCAAGCGATATTTTTCCATCACTTGGGGTGAATTTGATGGCATTGCTCACGAGATTGTCCAGTGCTTGGGCAAGGCGGTCTGTATCTGTCTGGATAATGGGCAAATTATCGGGTAAAAATGTTTCCCAGGTTTGTTCTTTTTGCCGGGCAGTTTCAGCCCAAAGCGGAATCAATGATTCCAACCACTCATTCACCTGAACAGATCTAGGATGGATTTCTTGTGGTTCAAGGCCTCGGTATGTAAGCGCAAGATCTTCCAGCAGCAGACCCATACGATCAATTCTTTCTGACATGCCTTTTATCAAATCATCTCGAAAAGATGGGTTGTTGACTGCTCCTACTTTTAAGGGCATGTAAAGCCGTGCGCAGGCTGCCTAATGGCCGACCGATTTCATGAATGATGCCTGCCAACATTTGCTGACGAGTTGCTTCCAGCTCTTGCCGACGCTCTTGCAGGCGGTTATAGGCCTTGGAAAGATCACTGAACTCTTTATTTTCACCCTCGGGTAGAAGCTGGGCCTGTCCCTCCAAAGGAGATTCGGCAATCGTTCGGGTGAATATCTTCAACGGACGGCTAATCAACTCTGAAAGGAAAAAAGCAATTGCACTGGTAATCAAAAGCCCAATGATTAATACGCCAAAAACAAGCCATCGCATATTTGCAAAGTTTTTTTCGATATCGGTAATTCTGCGATAAATCCGAATCACGCCCATGACTTTGCCATCGGCTTGCCTTGCAGGGACGACTACATCCAAAATTTGTTCCCCAGGGCGGTCTCCCAGGGTGATTGCCCACCAGGAATCAACCAGTGAATTTGAATTGGGCAAATGTGAAATTTTTTTCCCAACCAAAACACGATCATCCGGGCGGCTGGTTGCAAGCAGAATATGCTCAGGGGTTAATAAACCGATTCTGGACGGCCGTCGAAAATCTACTGTATCTAATAAAGCCTGGGCATCTGATGGCGAATTCCATAAATCGGGCTGATCGCGTGTTAAACGTTCAACCAGGATGCCCTGATTAATCATCTCACTGGCCAGAATAGGCAAAATTAAATTGTTTTCCAATAGATAAATCAGGGCGAGGCCTACAAGAGGAACCAATAAAAGAATTGGCAAGATGTGGCTGATTAGTAAATGACTACCGAATGTTAGTTTGGGCATCTTGTTACTCCGATGCAACCAGCTTGTACCCAACCCCTCGGACAGAAATCAGATGAGTTGGGTGGCTGGGGTCCTTTTCGATTTTTTGCCTGAGCCAACGAATGTTGACATAGACAATTTGGGGCTGACCATCATACTCTGCACCCCAAACTCTGGCCAATAGTTCATCAATGGTCAACACACGATCAGGTTCGATTGCCAGCGTATAGAGTAAATCAAATTCTTTTGGTGTTAACTCTACAGTTTTGCCCTGGCGTGAAACCGTTCTTGACCATGGATTAATTACCAGATCCCCGAGTTGCATTAAATTGGGACGCTGATCTTGGAATTGCGTAGCTCTTGTTCTTCTAAGAACAGCGCGGATATGAGCAATCAAAACGTCGGGATCAAAAGGTTTGGGAAGATAATCATCTGCGCCCAATTCCAATCCAACGATTTGATCCACCTGCCTTCTTCTCGCTGTCAAGAAAATCACAGGAATGCCGAGCTTGTCGTGAAAATATCGCAAAGCGTCCAACCCATCCATGCCACCAGGCAACATGATATCCAGAAGAATAATATCTGGACGTTTTTGGTTGCTGATCGCAATGCCCATTTCAGCTGAGGATGCTGTTATCACGATAAAGCCAGCCTGTTCCAAGCTGAACGCCAGGCTGGGTCTTAAAAGATCATCATCATCTACGATCAATACTGAAGCACCCAATATTTTTTTCCTGAGAAGTGGTTGGCGGGGAAAGGGGAAATTTGTAAAATTATTTTCGGCCATATTTTAGACCATGTTTTTTTAATTTCACGAGTGAATAAACTCAATTTAAAACTTTCTTATACTAAATTTTAGCTTTCTATAAGGCAAGCAAAAAAAAGATGATTATAGTATATCAACACCCTCGTGCCGGGAACAGTTTAGTTGTAATCTAGCGTCATACAGAAGTCTGGCATGAACCTTCTTTTCGTTTTCAATATATATCCTGCAATTCAA
The DNA here is from genome assembly GCA_963757465.1 of uncultured Chloroflexia bacterium. GTDB lineage: Bacteria > Chloroflexota > Anaerolineae > Anaerolineales > Villigracilaceae > UBA5195. The sequence continues at coordinate 409,521 of CAVWRY010000002.1, forward strand.
TAAGATCATAAATTTAAAAATACCCGTCATAAAAAGTCAATTTAATGCAACATAACAGACGGATTGTGCTCTTGCAAATAGTTAATATAGTGATTGTTTTTACCAAAACGTTTTGGTACAATGATTCTAGGCAACATATGTTATCGTTTCCGCGCCTTTCTTTGGAGATCAATTAATGACTATGAGTGAGCAGCCTATTAGTGAGAATAAAGACATTGAGTTCTAACGACAAATCGAGTGCAACAAAAGTGCGACGTATACTTTCACTGTTAGTAATTCTTTTAACACTGGCTGCCCAAATTTACTTCTCGACCCAGGTGATTCGGGAAGATATTGGTATGCCAGCCTCTTGTAAAAACTGTTCATTTGATGATACTTCAGCTGCGATCAATGCGACAATTATTATTTTATTTGCGGGGGTATTTTTATTTACATTAATCCAGATATTTTTTGAGAATCAACATAAACCACCACAATTCCTACAAAGGCTTGCAGATAGATTGCCGCTTTCGGGAGCAAGCTCCTGGGTAGTTACAGCACTGGCATTTTCTTTGTTGGCTGTCATGGCAATGTTGTTGTTTGAAAAGGCCAAAATAACAAACTACCTCCCAGTTCTTCTGATCTGGTCTTTTGCGGCAGTATGTTATTTTATCGGTTTTGCCAAAGGCCATATGTCTTTTTCTCAATGGCGAGAATGGTTCAAAGTTCATCGCTATGAATTGTTGGGGGTTGCACTGGTAACCCTTTTGGCAATTGCACTACGTTTTTATAGATTAGGAGAACTTCCCCGCGTTGTCAATGGCGATGAGGGGCGGGCAGGGATTGCCGCCCTGTCAACCAATGCCTACCCATATGTCAATCCGTTTGCGCTTTGGGAGAATTTTGGGGCTTTATATCTACAATTTATCAATCTCTGCTTGAGTGTCTTCGGCTCAAGCCCGTTTTCGTTGCGATTAGCGGCTGCGATTGGTGGGTCAATTGCAATTCCCGCAGTGTATTTACTTGCCCGACAAATTTCGGGGCATCGTGTTGCGCTGATTGCTGCAATTTTTCTTGCCATATCACACACCCATATTCATTTTAGCCGCACCATTGCTGTAGCATACATTCAGGGGACATGGCTCATTCCTTTTGAATTCTATTTTTTACTGAGCGGTATTACCAAACGAAGTTCATGGCGAACGGCTTTGGGCGGAATGTTGCTGGCATTTCACTACAACGTCTACTTGGATGCCCAAATTATTACAGCACTCATATTTGTATATCTGGTAATCGCCTTCATCTTTCTGCGCTCATGGATCAAACCTGCTCTGCAACAGGTTGCCGTTTTTTGGGGTGGGTTTGCCATTATGATTTTGCCCGAATTTTTCTTCGCCTGGGAACATCCTGCAGATTTTTTTCAGCAAATCAATAAAGATGGCATGTTTCAAACAGGCTGGTTGGCACAAGAAATGGTTAACACGGGCGCAAATGCCGCTCAAATAATTATTCAACGTATTGTACATACATTTTTGAGCCTTATTTATTATCCGTCTTTTGATTTCTACGGCACATCTGTGCCAGTGCTCAATATGATCTCAGCCGTTTTATTTTTGCTGGGATTGGCGCTTGTTTTTTGGAAAACCCGTTCGCCAGGTTTTCTGCTCTTAAACGGACATTTTTGGTCTGGCATTTTGGCCATTGCAATATTTTCCCTGCCAGCATCCGCCGATTCGTATCGGGTATTGATTGTCTTGCCAACAGTATTAATCATGGCAGCCATTGGGCTTGATTACATCCTGACGATCCTGGGTCTTGGATGGGAAAGTTCTCGAAAAATGTATGTTGGCGTTGCAGCCGTTATTATTGCCAGCATTATGATCTTTAATACCTGGACCTACTATTCAGACTTCCTCGGGCAATGCAAGTATGGGAGTGATGATGGTCCAACGCGTTTTGCATCTTATATGGGGAATTACGCCCGAGATGTAGATCCTGAAGCGCCGCTCTATTTATTAAGTGATGCGGTCTATGTCAATGGGACACATCAGTCTGTCGCCTTTCTAAGTCATAATCGTGGCATCACGAATCTCCCAGACCCAATCGAAACCGTAGATTTCAAACCGGGTTCAATTCTAATTGCCAGCCCCGATCGTATCTCAGAACTTCAAGCATGGGCCGATGCTCACCCAGCTGGGAAAGTGCATAGTGAATATGATTGCGGCAACTTGATGCTGTTTACATATCAATTCCCCTGAAATAATTAACTATGCTCTTTTATCATTCGAAATCTAACCTGATATTTTGCTCTATACAATCCAAAACGTTTCGGTCTTAACCCGGTAGCGCGTTTCGAGGAACCTGTGGACCCACAAGAGTATGAAATTATGTATGGCGTCGAAGATCACCACTGGTGGTATCAAGGTATGGAGGCGATTACACGCGCACTGCTTAACCGTTGGTATTCTCCAAGCCACAAACTCTCTATTCTTGATGCAGGCTGCGGCACCGGCGCAGCCATGACAACATACCTGAACGATTATGGAACCGTAACAGGTTTTGATCTTTCAACCATCGCCCTGAAATTTTGCCAGCGCCGAAAGGCATACAGGCTGGCGCAGGCATCCGTGACGCATTTGCCATTTGCAGATAATAGCTTTGACTTAATTACCAGTTTCGATGTGCTCTATGAACGAGGCGTCACCGATGACAGCGAATCACTGGCTGAATTTTCTCGGGTTCTGGTCAAAGGCGGACGGGTTTTGCTGCGTTTGCCAGCTTATGACTGGTTGCGCGGTCAACATGACATTGGGATTCATACTGCCAGACGTTACACGGCAGGGGAGGTGCGAGGACTTCTCCAACAAACAGGTTTTTCTGTCGACCATATTTCATATGCAAACACATTCATGTTCCCTGCTGCGTTGTTAAAACGCATGACAGAACAGATTTGGCCCCCGCCCGTTAAACAATCCGATTTGACAATGAACGCAGGTCTTTTCAACCAACTCTTGCAAAATGTTTTGTCACTTGAAGCCCCTCTGGTTTCCCGTATCGGCTTACCCTTCGGATTAAGTGTCATTGCGATAGGAGAAAAATAACCGTGATCAGCGAAATGATTCCCCCAAGAAACGAATATCCAGTCTGAGCGCCGTTTTTCCTGCTTACAACGACGCTGGCACCATTCCCAGCATGGTATTGACGGCCCTGCTCGCCATGCGTCAGGTCACAGATGATTATGAAGTGATCGTCACCAATGATGGTAGCAGCGACCACACGGCCATGGTATTAACGAACTCGCTGCGCGCTACCCAAAGGAGTTAAAGGTGATCCATCACCCGGAAAACCGTGGCTACGGGGCAACTCTCCGTAGCGGTTTTTCTGCCGCCAGCAAAGAGTGGATTTTTTATACCGACGGCGATGCCCAATATAACCCCCTCGAACTCGTCAACCTGGTCAACGCGCTGACAGATGGGGTCGACGTTGTCAACGGTTATAAAATCTCGCGTAATGACCCAATTTCCCGCAAAATCATTGGGCGTTTTTACCATCACGTTGTCAAATTTATGTTTGGTTTCAAGCTGAAAGATGTCGACTGTGATTTTCGCCTGATTCGCCGCGCCATCTTTGACCATATTACGCTCGAAAGCGTAACCGGCTCCATTTGCCTGGAGATGGTCAAAAAATTTCAAGATGCCGGTTACACATTTGCAGAAGTGCCTGTAAATCATTTCCATCGGCAGTACGGAAAATCACAATTTTTCAACTTCCGCCGTATCTGGCGCACAGGCATGCACTTGCTCGAACTGTGGCAAAAGCTTGTTTGGCGTAAGCAACACTTGCAGGAGAAAAAACCGATATGGCTGTGGATGCTTCTTCTTTCACTTCTTTCGCTGGCAAACGTGTTCTAATTACAGGTGGATTGGGGTTTGTTGGCAGTAATCTTGCGCGCCGCCTCGTTGAAATTGGTGCAGATGTATGTTTGATTGATTTCCTTGACTCAAGATATGGGGGCAACTTTGCCAATATTTTTGAGTTCAAACATAAAGCGCGTGTCGTCGTAGCCGACATACGCGACCAGGTGATGATGACGGATCTTGTCCGCAATCAGGATTTTCTGTTTAACCTGGCGGGCCAAATCAGCCACCTGGGCAGTATTCAAGACCCGCGTACAGACCTTGAAATCAACTGTACCAGCGTTCTTGCCATTCTTGAAATATGCCGGTTGCACAATCCCAACATCAAGATCGTTTATTCAGGTACGCGCCAAATTTATGGTCGCCCGCGCTATCTTCCGGTCGATGAAAAACATCCGATGGAGCCGATTGATTTTAACGGCATCAGCAAGTTGGCAGGGGGCTGGTACCATATTCTCTATAATCAAGTTTATGGAATGCGCACAACCACTGTGCGTCTGACAAACACCTACGGACCACGCATGTGGGTTAAGGATGGCCGCTTGTCGTTTATCGGGCTGTGGTTCCGCCAGTTGGTGGATGGGCAGCAGCTTTCCATTTTTGGAGATGGCAAGCAAATCCGCGATTTCAACGATGTAGAAGACGTGGTCGATGCACTCCTGCTCACCGCAGCTTCACCCACATCTGATGGTCAGGTCTACAATTTGGGGGGGAAACCCATTAGCCTGCTTGATCTTGCCGATCTGATGATTGAAGTCAACGGTGGCGGCAGCTACCGCCTGGTGGAATTCCCCGCCGAACGCAAGCGTATCGACATTGGTGATTACTACGGCGATTACACCAAAATTTCTACCCAACTTGGCTGGCAGCCCAAAACCGAACTTCACGATGGGGTTTCACGCACCCTTGAATATTACCGCCGCTATAAGGAATACTACTGGTGAAATAATGATGCCCATTTATCCTGTCGATTTAAAGACCCAGTATCAAAACCTGCGTGCTGACATAGACGCCACCCTTTCGCGTGTGCTTGAAAGCGGCGTTTTTATTTTAGATCGTGAAGTGCGTGCCTTTGAAACTGAGTTCTCAACCTACTGTGGCAGCGCATTTGGTATGGGTGTCGGCTCAGGCACCGATGCCTTGCTGCTGGCTTTGCTGGCGGGGAGCATCAAAGCTGGAGATGAAGTCGTTACCGTTTCACATACGGCGGTGGCAACGGTGGCAGCCATCGAACTCTGTGGGGCGCGTCCCGTTTTGGTGGATATCGACCCGCAGCGTTATACCATGCTTCCGGAGCAATTCGAAGCTGCGATCACGCCCCGCACCCGTGCTGTCATCCCGGTGCATCTCTATGGTTGCCCCGCCGATCTGACCACCATTCTGGAGATTGCCCGTCAAAACAACATTTTCGTCGTCGAAGACTGTGCCCAGGCCCACGGCGCAATGTACAAGGGGCAGCGGGTCGGCACCTTTGGGCAGATGGGTGCTTTCAGCTTTTATCCGACCAAAAACCTTGGCGCGTATGGCGATGGTGGGGGCCTGGTGACGGATCATCCCAATCTAGCAAACCAGGTAGCATTGCTGCGCCAATATGGCTGGCAGGAACGCTACATCAGCAAGATCAAAGGCCTCAATAGCCGTCTCGACGAACTGCAAGCAGCCATCCTGCGCGCCAAGCTGCCTCATCTTGATGCATGGAACGCACAGCGCCGCAAACTTGCCGGCCTGTATACCGAACTTTTACAGGGATATGACTTGACTCTGCCCTGCGAGCCTGCGGATGTTGAGCATGTCTACCACCAGTATGTCATTCAGCACGTGCAGCGCGATGCCCTAAAAGCCTTTCTCTTTGAAAAAGGTATTTACACCTATATCCACTACCCCGTCCCGGTCCACTTACAGCCAGCCTATGCAGACCTGGGGTATGCAGTGGGTAGCCTGCCCTTCACAGAGCAGACAGCGGCCCATGTACTTTCGCTACCTCTATATCCTGAAATGAGTGCTGATTTGGTTCATCAAGTCAGCGAAGCCATCATCCAGTTTTGCAAACTGTAAGTAAACTGTAAATTGTTTACATAAATTCTCTAAACTTTATTGGTATGATTTGACGAATTAAATTCATCGTACCAGGATTAGATCTATGATTGGAATACGTGATGTTGCCAAAAAATTAAACTTATCAATCACCACTGTGTCACGCGCGCTGGATGGTTATGATGATGTTGCAGAACACACCCGACAGCTTGTGGTTACAACGGCACACGAAATGGGGTATGCGCCAAACCGTGCTGCGCGACAGTTACGCCGTCAGCATGCTGATACAATTGGTTTTATTCTTCCCATTGAACAAATGCAATTGAGCGATCCATTTTTATCAGAATTCATTGCCGGCATTGGCGATGAAGCAAAATCACGCAATTTTGATTTGCTGGTTTCTGCCGCCAAACCCGGCACGGACGATGAACTGGCAGCCTATCAACGTTGGGCGCAGGGTGGCAAGGTGGACGGAGTCATCATTGCGCGGACGCGTCTGCATGATTCGCGCCTTGAGTATCTCGAAACGCAAAAAATCCCGTTTGTCTGCCTGGAACGCTCCCTGGATACTGAAAACTTTATGGGGATCGAAGTCAACGCTTATACAGCTGTCTTGCAATTGATGGCCTATCTCATCAATCTGGGACATCGCCGTATTGCCTATATTGGCAGTTGCCCCGAACTCAAGATGGATTATGACCGCTTAACCGCCTATCAGGATGGACTTACACAGGCGCAGATCGTCATCGACACCGAATTAATCGTCCGTGGAGATTTGACGCTGGCGGGCGGCTCTGAAGCCACCGAAAAATTGCTCAATCTACCGTCACCTCCAACAGCAATTGTATGCATCAACGACCTGACGGCGATTGGCGCGATGCACGCCGCCCATAACAAAGGCCTGATGATCGGCGTGGATATCTCCGTGACTGGCTTTGACGGTCTCTCTGATTCCCTGCACAGCGAGCCGCCACTGACCACAATTGCCCAGCCTGTTTACGAGATTGCGCGGCAGTTGACCAAAATCCTGGTTGCTGAAATCAAGGGCGAACATCTCGATGAAAAACACATCATTATTCAGCCAAAGCTGATCGTGCGTTTGTCGACTGGCGAAGTTAAGAAGTACAACGAGATTGATCTGGCCGGCAATTTTTTGTATAGTGCGCAGGAATCAATCAAGAAAATTATGTCGTCATCGCAAATTGGGCGGATTGAAAACTAAGTGAAAGCGAAGATCGTTTGGGGTAGGGGAGTGGAACGATGAGTTACGTGGAAAACAATCTCATGCCCAATGAAAAAGTATTGCTTACTGCACGGGTGAGTGGCGCAGTTTTTTTGCCTGCAATCATCCTGCTGGTATTCGCGGTATCGTTTTGGCTGTGGTCCGGGATGTGGCTATCAGGAGCCAAGTACCCGGTAGCCCTGGAAAGCTTAAGCCCGCTGGTACGGATATTTCCTTCAATGCTTTTTATCATGGCGTCACTATCGAACGCAGTCAAAGCAATCATCATGATCAAAACAACTGAATTTGCCATCACCAATCGCAGAGTGATCGCCAAACGCGGGTTTATCAAACGCCAGACGATTGAAATTCTTTTGGAAAAAGTAAAAAGTATCGGCATTAATCAAAATATTTTGGGCAGGATCATGAACTTCGGCAGCATTACCGTTGTCGGCACGGGCGGAACAAAAGAGATATTTCGAACTATCGCCAGGCCAATGGAAGTCAAGAAGAAAGTGAATAAGATATTGCAAGATTTTGAAGATTTTCAGCAAAAGAAGGCTTGAATTTATGAATAGAAAATTTCGAAACATGGATAAGCTGAAAGAATATCTAACAGAGCTAGAAGAAAGAGCAGAAGGAAAATCACTAAGTGAAATTTTTCTCAAAATGGCACAGCAACAATTCCATATACAATGTGCCATGTCCTAATTGTTTCTCGCTACACTTACCGACAACTGATTTTTGAACCTTGCGAACCGGGGCAGGGGGTACTACAAAATGCCGACAAGCAGAAGCAAAATCAAATGTTGCAAAGGGTAGAAATGTAAGAACAACAATTTATTGCATACCACATCCAAAAGAAGCAGCACAGACAATAGGGAAGTAGTAATTTTTTTCTACAGCTTCATGCTTAGGTTAAGTACAATTAATAAAACCATGATGATATAATGCGATAAACTCATAAACCACTTCTACCATTACAAGCGACAAACATGCACTGTCAATACTAATTTGACAAGTTGCCTGAATAAATGCTGGCAAAATCTTTAATTTGGTATTTATACAAATGCACTGATGTGTTTTCACTTCACCGATCATCCTGATCGATTTTATCCCACCCCCGCAGTGTGTGCCATTTCACCAAAATTTGTTTCTCGTTTTTACGATCTGCCATGTTCAAGGTAAACCACACAAAACTTATGCGAAATTGTCTGACAAAACAGGAGAATTTCTAAAATGAGCGAAAAAAATTTCACCATTCAGCAAGCCGTTAATTCATTTATCGAAAATGTCGAACTGGCGCGCAGCAAGAACACGGCAGAGACTTATCGTTTTGCCCTGCTTTCTTTTGTAGCAACATTGGCGGATCGAAAACTGGACGTGGAAAATATGCCGGTTGCTGATTTGACCGAAGATGCGGTGGGATGGTTTGCGGCAGCCCTTAAGACAATGGCTCCAGCAAGCGAGCGCCTATATCTTCAGGCTGTGGCGGGGTTTTATGACTTTTTGGCTGCCGAGCGCATGGCCTCCCCCAACCTACCCCGGCTGAAACTTTTAATTCGTCAGCGGGCGCGGCGCACCGGGCAACGTTTGCCACAATTTCCGCGCGAGGATATTGAAAAGGTGCTGGCACATGTTTCAGCCCTCCCCCCCACCCTACCGGGGACGACCCCGAAAAAGAGCATTTGCGCAACCTGCGCGATCGGGCGTTTTTGCTGACCCTCGCGGATACGGGCCTGCGCGTCAACGAGGCGTGCAGCTTGCGGCGCGGCGACATTGACTGGAATGAAGGTCGCGCTATTATCATCGGCAAAGGCGACAAGCAGGCGGTTGTGCGCTTTTCAAAGCGGTCAATGACTGCATTGCGGGATTATCTTGCAGACCGCAGTCAACTTGACGGGGCCTCGGGCCGCCCCCTTTCGTCGCTCCCGCTCTTCGCGCGGCACGACCGGGGGGCGGGGAAAAAGATCAAACCCATGACCACGGCTACGGGTCGGAATATTGTCGATGATCGGGTGCAGGAAGCCCTTGGCGATGCGGCAGAAGGCCATATTACACCACATTCCTTCCGACATTATTTTGTCACAACCGTTTTACGGGCTTCCGGCAACCTGAAAATGGCGCAGGAATTGGCACGTCATGTCAATATTTCAGTCACGCAGCGCTATGCACACATTTCGGATGATGAGCTGGACAAGGGCTATGACGATATTTTCGAGCAGCGCGAGCAAAAATCGGACTCGTAAATTGTGCAGAGAAAGGATTACGATACCCTGACTACGATAATCGCTCAGCCCCCTACTGCTGGCTCGGAAGCAGAATAAATCACAAGATAGTTGGTTGGCACATGTTCTGTCAACCAGACTTTGTTTTCAGAGAGATAAAACAAAAAACCGTCCTGCTCCATTTCGCGCGTTTTGACGGTGAAGATGAGCAGTTTGCCGTGACGTTTGCCGACCATGCTGGCAGTTTGGACATCTGCTGAAAGATGGACATGGTTGCGCGAACCAGGGATCAGTCCCTTCTCGAGAATGGATTGCTGGAAGCGGATGGCGGTGCCGTGATAGAGCACATCCGGCGGGGAAACAGGCTGGAGTGCCAGATCCACTGCAATGGAATGCCCCTGGCTGGCGCGGATTTTTTGTCCATCGGCGCTGAAGGCGAAGCGCTTTTTGTCATTTTGAGCAACGACCTGCTCAAGGGTGGATCGATCAAAATGCTGACCCGCTTTGGTGGCAGCCCTGAACAATAACTCATCCACGCTGGCCCAGCCGTTTTCGTCGAGGGTCAGGCCAATTTTGTCTGGGTTGTGGCGCAGCACAAGGCTGATGAATTTGCTAAGGCGAACAAGATTTGCTTCCATGGGGTTCCATTCTCAGGCTTTGTCAATGAAAACTACTGCATCTGGGTCAAAATGAGTGCTGCTTTTGTATTCGCGCTCTTCGCTCTCCAAGTAAATATCAATTATATGGCGCATTGTTTAGGTTTTCGAAACATTCATCTTTGCAGGTGATTCTTCCCCCATATATGGGGGTAAACTGACCGCATCATCGCAAACAAGCCTTGTAATTTTGCAAGCTTGGGTTGCACCTTTTGCGTCAAGAAGTATCGTTTCTTCTAAAAAAAGAGCTTTTGAGAGATTTTTATAACCAAAAACAGCTGTGACCTGAAAATACGATAAGAGAATTGACGGATTTGTCAGACGTGGCTCCAAAAAGCAGGCGTCCAAATTTACGGCAACCAAAAGTACTATATGGAATGCCCCGACAAAGTGTTTCAATAGAGGCAATACAGCATCCAAACACTTCTTCACCGAAACAACTGGAGCAATGCCATGAAAAGAAAATTGTTTTGTCTGATCATTCCCATCCTTTGCATCTATACCCTGACAGCAAATATTCAACCCGCTAAAGCTGCAGCATCTGATGAAACCATCGCAAACATACAACCTGCGTTAAAAATAGTCTTTCAGGATGAGTTCAACGACACAACATTGAATGCTGCCAAGTGGATGAACCAACTCCAATGGGGGCGCACAAATGGTTCTGAATTGCAATACTATGCAACGAATGCATTCTCATTCAGCGGCGGTTCCTTGCACATTGCAGCACAGAAAAAGTCAGCGGGTGGTAAGCCTTATACTTCGGGCGCATTGATTACGTATAAAAGTTTCGCTTTCACTTATGGGGTTGTACAAATCAGAGCACGCACGCCCAGCGGCCAGGGGCTATGGCCAGCTTTGTGGCTCCTCGATTGTGCAGGGGGCGCTCAAGAAATTGATATGATGGAATTACTCGGAAACGAACCAAATGTTTTGTATATGACGCTGCATTATCCATCACTGAGCGGCAATCAGGACCCGGGCACCTATTTTAAAGGCCCCAATTTTTCAACAGGCTATCACATTTTCCAAGTGGATTGGAATGCAAGCCGAATTATTTGGTATGTAGATGGTGTTGAGCGTTATCGCCAAACCAGCCATATCCCATCCAAGCCAATGTATTTGATTATGAATTTGGCTGTTGGCGGCGATTGGCCTGGCTCGCCAGATAGCACAACAAAATTTCCGGCGACATTTGATATTGATTATGTAAGGATATACAAGTAGGAGCGCAGCGCCACCGCGCCCTATGTATCGCGCAAGCTATGGTTCTGAACATCCCACAATTGCCGGTATAAGCCATCCGCAGCCAGCAATGCAGCATGTGTGCCACGCTCGACGATTTGACCTTGATCGAGCACCAGGATTTCGTCGAAGCGTTGCATTTCCACCAGCCTGTGGGTAATCATCAGCGTGGTTTTTCCATCCATGGCATTAAAGAGCGCATCGAGCAGGGCGCGCTCGGTCAGCGGATCAAGGTTGGCCGTCGGTTCGTCCAAAACAAGAATGGGGGCATCTTTGAGTAAGGCACGGGCAATTGCCAGGCGTTGGCGTTCGCCGCCACTCAGGCGCAGGCCTTGCTCGCCAATCCAGGTCTCGTAACCGTCTGGCAGGCCGGCGATAAAATCGGCGATTTGTGCTTTTTGCGTGGCGGCTTCGAGTTGTTCTGGCGTGGCGTGGGCATTGGCAAGCAGCAGATTCTGTCGGATGGTGGCATTGAAGAAAAAAGCGTTTTGCGCCACCACGCCCAACTGGCGACGCGCATCTTCGGGGGAATAATCTTTGATTGAGTAATCTGAAAGCAAAATTTCTCCGTAGTCAAAATCCCAAAAGCGCAGCAACAAATTGACCAATGTGGATTTCCCCGCCCCACTGGGGCCGACGATGGCAACGGATTGACCTGGCGCAAGCTGAAAATTGATTCCGTTAAGCGCTGCTGTCCCATCCCCGTAGCTGAAGCTGATATCCCGAAACGTCAGCACCCCACTGCCCTGCCCCACGCTGTGAGATGATTCTGTCTCGCGGACGGCGGGTGCGGCGTCTACTACTTCCATCAGCCGCCCGGCAGCCTGCAAAGAGGAACTGAGCATTTGCGCAGCGAGCGGCAAAGGTGTAACAGCTTCAAAGCTGGCAACCGCAATCAGCGCCAGCGAAGCCAGCATCACACCGGGGATTTCCCCATTGCTGACGGATGGAATTGCCAGCACCAGCACCGTCCACAGGCACATATTGGTCAGCCAGACGCCCAGACCGTCGTTAAAACCTGTGATAAGACCCATGCGGCGTTGCAGGTGGGCATATTCTACGCCGGTTTTAGCAAGCTGCTCGACCCGCTCAGGCTGACGCCCAAAAGCGATCAAATCGGCTATGCCCTGAATGCCATCGACCAACTGGTCGTGTAGGTCAGCGCGGATGGTGATGAGGGCGCGTCCGGGGTTACGTCCCAATGCGCCCGCCACCAGCGGAGCGAGCACGCCCAGGGTAAACAAAAATCCCAGCAGCGCCCAGCCAGGTAAAGGGTTGTAACTTCCAATGCTCAGGGCGGCACCAACTCCAACGATCAGGGCCACCACAGGAGGCGAAATGACGCGGATGTAGAAATTCTCTAGCGTCTCAACATCTGCCACAACACGCGAGAGCAGGTTGCCGCTGCGGAATTGCATCAGTCGTGCCGGGGCAAGCGGTTCAAGTGCCACATAAAACCATGTCCGCAAGCGGGCCAGCAGACCAAAGGTGACATTGTGCGAAACCAGCCGCTCGAGATAGCGAAACAGCCCACGCGCAATGCCAAAGAAACGCACACTGACAATCGCAATAGCAAGATCCGCAATCGACGGATGCAGCGCAGCAGCGGAGATTAGATAGGCAGATGTGCCCATCAACGCAATGCTCGAGCCAATCGTGGCAGAACCGAGAATGATTGAAAGGATGACGGAACGCCAGGAACCAGACAGAAAGGCGAAAAGACGAGTGAGGATATTAGGGGTTGAAGGTTGAAGGTTGAAAGTTGAAGGTGGATAGGTAGAATGTGGACGGTAGGTGGCGGACGGTGGAAGATCAATTTCACGGTCCAGGGGCAACGGTTCAACGTCAGTTTGACCAATCATGCGCGCGTACAGGCCATGCTGTGCCATGAGTTCAGCATGTGTTCCACACTCGGCGATTTGGCCTTGATCGAGCACGATGATCTGATCGGCGTGCAGGATGGTGTTGAGGCGATGGGCGATGGTGATGACGGTTTTTCCCACCATCAGGCGGCGGATCGAATCCTGAAGTAGGCTTTCCTGACGCGGATCAAGGCTGGATGTGGATTCGTCGAGGATCAGGATGGGGGCATCTTTGAGAAAGGCACGTGCCAGCGCCAGCCGCTGGGCTTCTCCACCTGAAAGACGCGCGCCGGCTTCGCGAACCGATGTCTGATAGCCCTGCGGCAACGTCTGAATGAAATCATGCAAGTGCGCGGCCTGTGCGGCGGCGATGACTTCTTCGTCGCTGGCTTCGGGTCGCGCCAGGCGGATGTTGGCTGCAATGGTATCGTTGAAAAGGTGCGGCTTTTGCGAAACCCAGGCAATTTTTTCACGCCAGGCATCGGGATGAAGCTCGCTGAGGGAACGATCCCCTACCACAATGTGACCAGAATCCGGGGAGATAAAGCGCAGTATCAATCCGACCAACGTCGATTTCCCAGCTCCGCTTGGCCCCACCAGCGCCGTATGCTGTCCGGCTTTAATTTCAAGGTTAACGTTTTGCAGAGCGGGCGTTGGGCTGTTGGGATAGGTGTAGAAAACGTTGGAGAAGACGGTGGACGGTGGGACAGTGAATATCGCATCATCACCCCGCTCTATCCCCTGTTCTTTGCTCACTGGCGCGTCAAGAATCTCAAAAATACGCCGCGCTGCTGTGACTCCGGACATGCCAGCATGGTAACGCAACCCCAACATGCGCATCGGAATGTAGAACTCGGGCGCGATGATGAGCAGAAAAAGTGCTTCAGGAAATGCCATTTGCCCGTAAAGCAGGCGGATGCCAACTTCGACGGCGATGACGGCGGTGCTGAGCGTGGCAATCCACTCAAGGGCCAGCGCGGAAAGGAAGGTGACGCGCAGAACACTCAACGTGGCATCGCGGAAATGCTGATTGACCTGGTCAATTGTTTTGGCGTGGGATTTGCTGGCCCCGAAAAGTTTGAGTGTGGTCAACCCTTGTAAACTGTCCAGAAAATGAGCCGAGAGGCGGCTGAGAGTCTCAAACTGACGCTTGTTCAGCGCTTCGGCAGACTTGCCGATCAGGATCATAAAAACCGGGATGAGCGGCGCGGTAATCAGCAAAATCACACCCGAAAGCGGATCGAGCGGAAAGACGAGAATCAAAATAGCGAGCGGCACCAATGCTGAAATGGCAAGTTGCGGCAAATACTGGCTAAAGTAGGCATCCAATGCTTCGACACCTTCAATGGCAGCACTGGTCAGTTCACCAGTGCGTTCCCCACTGACGTAGGCTGGACCAAGCGCCAGCAAATGCGCAAAGAGGCGCTGGCGCAAATCGGTTTTGATGCGAACTGCCATATTGGTAGCCGCGACGGAGCCAATCCAGGATGCGAGCCCACGCAGAGCAATCACCCCCAACGCCAGCAACAGCGGATTCAGCAGTGTAGCGAGCGTCCGTTTTTCGAGGAAGACCCCTGCAATGACTCCGCTCAGGATGGATGCCTGCCAGATGGTCAGGAGTCCGCCCAGAAGCCCGGCAAGAATCGTCAGGGTCAGGGCAAGGCGGGAGTTGCGAGCGAGGGATTGGAGACGGCGGTTCATCGATTTTGGATTTGCAATTGAAAGGCAGGGTAGCGAGTTAGTAAGTCAACTCCTTGACATCGGTCTTGAGACGTTTACGGAAGATCCAGTAAGTGTAGCCCTGATAGATTAAGACTACCGGGACGAAGACCAGAGCGATGATGCTCATCACTTGCAAAGTATAGGGTGATGAGGACGCATTGTAAATTGTCAGACTGAAATCAGGGTTGGTGCTGGAGATCATCACACGTGGGAAAAGAATCAGGAAGAAGGTGGATTGTGTCAGAATAAGATGAATGCCCATCATGATAAAGGCCCATCCATCCCTTTTGTTATCAAGAAAAGCGCGCACCACCACAAGCGCAGCAATTGCACCAAAGGGCGCTACCCCTGGGATTAGACCAAGATGCTTGATGAAATCAGTATAGACAAAGGTGCCTCCCGCCAATGCAATCGCGATCAAGGATGCAGGTACCCATAGTATTTTGGCTGCCTTGCGCGCACTTTCCTGCACGTCATCTGTGGTTTTCAGGCTCAAGAAGATTGCGCCATGCAGCAGGAAGATCGAGACTGCCATCAGTCCGCCTAGCAAACCATACGGGCTGAGCAGAATCAGCAAATCACCAGTGAAGTTCATCTTTGCATCAATTGGCACACCTGCAGCCAGATTAGCAAAGGCTACACCAATCAAAAAAGCTGGGAGGAAGGAACCGGTAAAGATCGCGCCGTCCCAGAGCGTGCGCCATTTGGGGTTGGCGACCTTACTGCGAAATTCGATCCCAACTGCGCGCACAATCAGCCCGACCAGTATCAAAAACATTGCCAGATAAAATCCGCTGAACATAGTGGCGTACCACTGCGGGAAGGCGGCAAACATCGCGCCGCCTGCCGTAACCAGCCAGACTTCGTTGCCATCCCAGTGTGGACCAATGGTATTGAGAATGACCCGCTTGCGGGTATCATCTTTGCCGAGAAATGGCATCAACATCCCCACGCCAAAATCGAAGCCTTCGAGCAGGAAAAACCCAATCCACAGCACAGCGATCAAAATAAACCAGATGGTATTCAAGTCAATCATGGCGCACCTCCTAGTCCTGCCCGCCAAGAAGGGCAGGCTCACCGATAAAGCCGCGGTCAGTTGCATCCGGGCCTTGTTTCGAAAAATTACCAAGCAGATAAATATCAGCAACGATCAGGCTGACATAAAGTAGAAAGAAGCCAATCAGACTGAACAAAATCATCCCCGGTGTCAGGTTGGGTGAAACGGCTTGCTCGGTTTTCATCAGGCCTTGTACAATCCAGGGCTGGCGTCCCATTTCGGTCATCACCCAGCCGCCAGTGTTGGCAATAAACGGCACGGCAATCGCATAAGGAAAGACCCAGGCAAAACGCATTTTCTCAACTGTCCCACGGTAAACTGCGAACACGCCATATAGCGCAAGAAAAAACATCAGAATGCCGGAATAAAACATAAAGCGAAAGCCCCAGTAAGTGAAAACCATCAGCGGAATGTAGTCGCCAGGGCCATATTTCGCTTCATATTCTTTTTGCAGGTCATCGACCCCACGCACTTCGCCGGTGAGCTGATTGTAAGAAATCAGCGAAAGCACATACGGCACGCGGATGCTCCAGACTTCTTTTTTGCCGCTTAGATCGCCAATCGTCAAGAGTGAAAAAGAAGCCGGATTTTCGGTCTTCCACAACGCCTCAATGGAAGCCATTTTCATCGGCTGGGATTGAAGTACTTCAATCCCCTGCTGATGACCGCTCCAGGTGGACAGCATTGCGGCGATCAGGCCAATCACCGCCGCAATTTGGAAGGAAGACTTGAAGATATCCACGTCACGTTTGCGGATCAGGTGATAGGAGCTGATGCCCATGACGAAAAAGGCGACCGTCGCCATGCTGGCGGCGATGGTATGCGGGAACATTACCCAGGCTTTGGAGTTACCAATCAACGCGAAGAAATCCACCAGTTGCAGGTAGCCGGTTTTGGCGTTGATGATGTACCCTACCGGATGCTGCATAAAGGCGTTCGCAATCAAAATCCATATGGCCGAGATGTTTGATGCAATCGCCACCAGCCAGATGGATGCCAGATGAACACGTCGATCCACCCGCTCCCAGCCAAAAATCCAGACGCCGAGGAACGTTGACTCGAGGAAGAAGGCTACCAGCGCCTCAATCGCCAGGGGTGCGCCAAAAATATCCCCGACAAAGCGCGCGTATTCAGACCAGTTCATGCCAAATTGAAATTCCTGCACAATGCCGGTGGCGACGCCCATGGCAAAGTTAATCAGCAGCAACTTGCCCCAAAACTTGGTCATGCGCTTCCATTTTTCTTCGCTGGTACGAAAGTACATGGTGTGCATCAGCGCGACCAACCACCCCATCCCCAACGTCAGTGGGACAAAGAGAAAATGATAGATCGTCGTCATGCCAAATTGCAGTCGTGAAAGGGTAACAATATCCATTGAGACACCTCCGTTAAAAAAATCAGCGGTCTATATACATAACTTGATAAAAAGGGTAAACATTACGGCTATTGTAACAATCCCCGCTCGTGAATAAAAGTACAAAAGACATGATAATAGGTGATGATTGTCACATCATCTCATTGGATGATACAAAAGTTGGCGGTCAATAATGACCGCCAACTTGTTTTCTGCATTTGTGATTAGATCTCGGGCTCTACAATCTCAACATCGTCAGGCCCTTTGGGTTTCATGAGGTTGTTGGTCACCTGCACCTTGTCAACGCGTTTATTATCCATGTCCATCACTTCAAAGGTCAGGTTGTTCCAATCAAAACGGTCGGCAGCCCTGGGGAGTCGTCCAAGATGCAGCATGACGAATCCGCCCAAGGTTTCGTATTCCTGTTCATCGGGCAAATGCCGAATGTTGAAAATTTCCTTGAAGTCTTCCACCGAGAGCATCCCATCCAACAGCCAGGAACCATCCTGACGCTGCGTGGCTTGGGGCTCGCCCATTTCGATATCGCCAATGATTTCTTCGAGAATATCGGTCAGGGTTAACAGCCCTTGCACGCCACCAAATTCATTGACCACGAGCATCAATTCGGGGTTGTCTTCTTTGAACATCTCCAGTGCGCGCGAAGCCAATGATGTTTCAGGAATGTATGAAATTGCGCTGAGATGCGCTTTCAGGTTAAGCGGCTCGCCGCTGAGATGGGAAAGCAATAGATCGCGGGCTTTGATGACACCCAACACATTGTCCAGTTCATCCTGACAGACGGGGAAACGCGAATAGGGACTTTCAGCAATCGTGGTGCGGATGGATTCAAGCGTGTCTTCAACATCCAACCAGACGATCTCGGTACGCGGGCTCATCAATGAGCCAACCCGCCGGTCAGAAAGGCTGAAAACCCCGGCGACCATATCCTGCTCTGAGACTTCAAAAACACCAGCCTGTGTACCCTGGTCAAGCAAGACTTGAAGCTCTTCTTCAGTAACAGGGGGGTCTTCACTCGGTGCAATGTTCAGAATATGAAAGATTGTATCTGTAATGCCGCTCATCAAATGGACGATTGGCGCAAAGATTTTAGACGTTAGCAGCATGGGACCTGCCACCAGCGCGGCAATCCGCTCAGGGTCGTGGAGGGCGAGACGCTTCGGGACAAGTTCCCCAATCAAAAGCGTGAAGGTTGTGATCAGCACTACGATGATGCCCAAGCCAAGCGTATGAGCATAAGGGGCAACCACCGGGATATATTCCAACTGCACAGCCAGCGCATCCGCAATGGTTGCGCCGCCAAAAGCTCCCGCCAGCACGCCGATCAGCGTCATCCCAATTTGCGTGGTGGAAATAAAAATATTCGGGTTTTCAGCAAGCTGCAAAGCAGTGTATGCCCCTGCATCCCCTTCATTGGCGCGTTGCTGCAAGCGCACCTTGCGTGAAGAGATGACCGCTGTTTCTGAAAGCGCAAAAATGGCATTCAAAAGAATAAGCAGCACAACAATTAATATTTCAAGACCAACGTTCATACTTTTAATTTCATCCTGTCTTTGAATAAAAACAATTGACTGTTATCAGTCAACTTAATATTTATACGACTTTAATAGCGAAGAGTCCATCCAAAAATATAAATTTTTCCCAAAAGCATCAGTGACCAACAGATTTTCCTGTTGGTCACTGATGCTTATCAAAAGATCACGTCAGCAACGGAATTTACTAGGGTGCAGTGGTTGGCTGTGGTGATGGGGAAGGCACCGGAGTCGTGCCGGGCGTCAGTTGCAGTTGCGGCAAAATAAATGGCGCATTGCCTGGCACAAGCATCACTTGGATATTGGGGGAAAGCTTGGAAACATATTGATATTCAATCAGGTTGGGATTTTGCTTCAAAACATCGGCCACCGCTTGCAACGCTTTGGCTTCAGCATCAGCCTGAATAATGCGCGCATCTGCTGCGCCCTTTGCCGTAATCACTGCCGCATCGGCAGCGCCTTGTGCCGTCTGGCGGGCCTGTTCAGCCTCCTGCTTTTTCTGCTCAACAATAAACTTCGCCTGCTGCGCCTGTTGCTCAGAAATTTGCTTCTGCTCAACAGCTTTGGCATACTCATCACTAAAGGTAATATTACGCAATAGAAAATCGCTCAAAATCAGGTTTTGTTCTGCCAGCTTTTGCGCAATTTTGTCGTGGATCGCTTTTTCCAGTTCGTCGCGCTTGGTGCTGACCACTTCTTCAACGCCATACTGTGAAACTGCGTCACGGATCACGGCGCGCGCAACAGGACGAACAACACTCTCTTCATAACGATTCTGCCAGACGATGTGCAGATTAACCACCTTGTCTGGGTCGACGGCGTAAATAATCGATGCGTCAATTTGTATCTGCTGATCATCTTTTGTACGCGCCGGGATTGAGTCATCTCCCTGTGTCTGGCCTTCAGTTGCGGCGGATGACATGGTGTAGGTTTCGCGCGAAATTTTATACAATGTCACCTGCTCGGCAAAAGGAATGACCCAGCGCAAGCCAGGTTGCAGCGCGTCGCTTCGATAACCTTTCGAGTCAAGTGCAGAAGTCACCACACCTCGCTCGTCTGGCTGAATGAAGACCATCCCGGCCCCTGCAACCGTCAGCAAAATGGCAACCACCCCCACAATAGAAAGCACTGGTATCAACGTTTTTGTCGATGCACCCCGGCTCGCGCGGGTAACGATTAACACGACGATCAAAACCGCAGCGCCCCAGCCAATCAGGGAAGTAAATTTAACAACTGATGCAATATCCATAAGTTTCTCCTTGAACAATCAATAATTATACTGTCTGTCTGGCTTGTTCGTGATCCCAAACCATGTTAACATCCTGGTATGAATGCTGGCATCGCAGAACTTACAGAAATTGCCCTAAACGGAAAAAACGCGGGACGCATTCGCTGCGCCCCAAACCTGATCCCCGCGCCCGGACAATATCTGCTTGCCCGCATGGAACGCGATACAGCCACCCCTTTGGCAGTTCCCATTTTCAGCGCCGGATTTTGCATCGGTGGATTTACCCCTGCCCATCCGCTGCCACCCAATTGGTTGCCGGGTGCTCAACTGAGCATACGAGGCCCATTCGGCAAAGGTTTCAAGCTTCCGCCAACAGCGCGTTTTGTGGCACTGGCTGCTTTCGGTCAAAATACAACCCGTCTATTGGGATTAATGGAAAACGCGTTGACCCAAAACACCGCGATTGTCCTGCTAACCGACACCCCACCCGATGGCTTGTCTGCCGCCGTTGAAATTTCCCCGCTCGCAGCCCTGCCCGACATCACCCACTGGGCTGACTATATCGCAATCGACGCTCCTCGCAGCATGCTTTCATCCCTGACAGCCAGCCTTGCCAAATCAGGCTACCGCAATGACGGACAGATTCTCGTTGAAACATCCATCCCCTGCGGCGGGTTGGGCGAATGCGCTGTCTGCGCCGTTCCCTTGCGCAAAGGCTTTAAATTGGCCTGCAAAGATGGCCCCGTATTCGACATGCGGCTATTACTGGAATAAAAACCGGTCAGCGAAAATTCGCTGACCGGTTATACCCAACCTATTCCGTTTATTGCCAAATTCGAAATGAAGTAACAGCACTGTCGTTCAAGGTGCTCTTTTCCTTCAAGCCCTGATACTCAACACTGACATCTACTGTAACCAGACTGCCATAAATCTGGTTTTGTATTGCAAACGGAAAGACAATTATCCCATTCTTATCAGTCGACAAATCAACTGTCCCTGGGCTGCCACTGGACCAAAAAACCGTTATCCTTACTTTTGCACCCGCAACGGGTCGCATGGTCTGATCTTGCACAACGACATAAATCACCTGCTGATCGTTCGGCTGTGTAACCGCCTTCCAGACAAATGCGCGTGTCTGCAAACTCAACACAACATTCCCATCAACAATCGGATCATTAGGTGGCACAGCCTGCAGCAGATTGGCATCTTCTTTTGCAGCATCGAAATAAATGCGCCCTATATCTGCAAGCGAAACCTTCTTGCCTTCCCCATATTCCGGGTACCAGTCAAAACGCGCATTCTCAAAGTATTGCACAATCCGTCCATTTGAAAACTGGAAGGAAGAAACGGGCAACCCAAAAACTGCCTGACCACCATTTCGATCAAAAAAGTCGAGAAAGCTGAAACAGACCGGGTACTTGCTCCCTTCAAAATTTCGGCAGCCCATTGGCGTAAAAACATCTACACCCTGACCAGGCGTATAGATTGCGCTGCCCAGCGCAGAAAGATGCACTTTTTGGGTTGCATCTTCG
This sequence comes from uncultured Chloroflexia bacterium, assembly GCA_963757465.1. Lineage (GTDB taxonomy): Bacteria > Chloroflexota > Anaerolineae > Anaerolineales > Villigracilaceae > UBA5195. Next base: position 431,107 of record CAVWRY010000002.1, read on the forward strand.
GGATATAACTCAAAACGGGCGCGGGTAAAATACTGGACAGTGCGCCCACTTTTGACATCCAGAAAAGCTTCAGTAAGAGGGTAGCCAAAAATCAGTGTCGCGTTGGCAAAACTCTTGTAATATTTCCAAAATTCCCCAACAACGTTGTGGCCCGTTTCAAGAAAATAATGCGATGTACTGTTGTCCTGAGCATGTACGACACCATGCCCTGTTGCCAGCAGGCTGACAAGCAGAAAAATTACAACACCCAAACGGATCATCTTGCTCATGATTTGATTATACAACACTCGTGTAATGAAATTGAAATGTTTCACATTTTCAAAACTGTAGGTGAAAAACCCTACGACTGCGCTCAGGACACCCCAACACCCAGCCGAAAGAGCATAAAACCATGCGCAGCCCAATCCTGCTCGCGCCAGCCATTGACTGTATCGAGCAAAATCCGCGCTGGGGTGATGGTTTTCAGGCGCTCAACGCTAAGCCGCCGAAATTGCGTGTGATTTACCAGCAAAATAATCGCGTCGGCGTCTTGGACGGCAAGCTCAAGGGTCTGAACCAAATCCACGCCCGGTAATATAGCTTCGGGTTTGAAGGGTTCAAATGCCTTGACGATGGCCCCAGCCTTCGTCAGCAAGTGAATCACCTCAACAGCGGGACTCTCCCGCAGATCATCGACATCTGGTTTAAAGGCCAGCCCAAGCGCCGCAATTTTTTTGCCGTGCAGCTCCCCGATGGCCTTTTGGATCGTTTCGACGACGAAAACTGGCTGCAAGTCGTTCACTTGCCGGGCTTTGGCAATTAAATGGCTGAGATCGGGTGCACCCTCAACAAAAAACCAGGGGTCGACACTGACGCAATGTCCGCCAACGCCGGGGCCGGGGCTGTGAATTTTGACCCGTGGATGATGGTTCGCCAGCCGAATCGCATCCCAGACATCCACGCCAAAACGATCTGCCAGCCGTGAAAACTCGTTGGCAATCGCAATATTGACATCGCGATAGGTGTTCTCCATCAGCTTAATCATTTCGGCAGTGGTAGCGGTGGTCTGGATAATTTCTCCCTTTACGAAAATTGCATATAAATCAGATGCCGCCCGTGCTGATTCAGGGGTAACGCCACCAATCACTCGATCATTTTCCACCAGCTCGCGCAGCAATTGACCGGGCAAAACGCGCTCTGGTGAATAGACCAGATAAAAATCAACGCCAGCTTTCAGGCCTGATTTCTCCAGAATAGGCGCAATCAGGTCAACGGTGGTACGTGGCGGCGAAGTGGATTCGAGCACAACAAGATTTCCCTTGCGCAGGTGGGGCGTAATCGCCTCGGCAGCGGCGGCCACCGCACGCATATCGGCCAGCCGATAGGTTTCGCCGTTGTGGACGCCGAATTCGCCATTCTTGAAAGGCGTCGGGACGGCAATGATGAAAGCATCTGCTTCTGCGGGGGTGGTTGCCACCGTCAGCGCACCTGATTGTAAAACGGCTGCGACCATTTCAGGCAACCCCGGCTCGTGGATGTGGGTGCGCCCAGTGCGCAAAGTTTCGATAATTTGGGGATTGATATCAACACCCAATACTTGAATACCATTCGCCGCAAACATGCTGGCGGTGGGCAGACCAATATAACCCAGGCCTAAAATGCAAATCTTGTTAAATTTCACTGGAACTCCTGTTTGTTTAGCGTTTTTGATTCATTATACCAATCTGTCAAACTGGAATAACAAGCCTGCGCCGGGTATACTTGCTCCATGCCGATACAAATTGACGAATTTATTCGCGCCAAACGGCGCAGCGTTTCAATCCAGGTGCGGGCGGATGGGAAAGTCATTGTCCGCGCACCGCAGCGTTTGTCCGAGAAAGTCATCCGCGCTTTTGTGGAAAGTAAAGCAGATTGGATCGAACAGAAAAAAGCTGAAATCGCATCCCGCCCCCCGGTAACGGCGATAGAATTTCGAGATGGGGAGCGTTTCCTTTTGCTGGGACACGAGATTCCCATCAGGCTGGCGCCCACCCAACGGACGGCGCTGACGCTGAAAGATGCAACCTTTCTCCTTTCCCCCAAAGCTTTGCCCAGCGCGCCGATTGTCTTCGAAAAATGGTACAAGACTTATGCGCTCACGCTTCTCACCGAGCGTGTGAAGTACTATGCGGCCCTGTATGGGTTCAAACCGGGTCGACTGCGCATTACCTCCGCAAAAACGCGCTGGGGCTCGTGCAGTTCCGCTGGGACGTTGAGTTTTACCTGGCGGCTGGTGATGGCTCCGCTCGAGGTGGTCGATTATGTCGTCATCCACGAACTGGTGCATTTGCGCGTCCACAACCACTCCAAAACCTTCTGGGACAGTGTGGCGGCGCTGATGCCCAATTACAAGCAACACTTGGAATGGCTGAGGGTGAATGGGAGAAGAATGAGATGGTTTTCGGAGTAAAAATCATCACACTCGCAATTCGGCTGTAACCCAGTGATAAACTCGCTTGAACCAGCCCGGGGAAGCTTAAATCCATACCGGGCGAAAGCTGATCGCAAAAACGAGAAAAGCCACCACCAGCAAAATCAACCAAAGACCGGGGTTGATATAAGAATCGCGCAAATCAAGAAGTGGATCGGGGGCTGCTCCAAAATCCGTCTGAAAATTGGCTGCGCCTTCCAACACCGGAATATCTTCAACGTAGAAAAAGGTGCGTTGCGCGCTAATTTCAGACCAGCTTGACTTCAAAATCGATTTGACTTTTGAAGCAATTTCTGGGGCAAAGAAAATGATGGTTTTGTCATTGCCACCCAACTGAGTCGTTAGTCCGCTCAAAGGGACAGTGGTGTACGGGAAATCTGGCCGAACATATTGCTTGACAAAAATATTGGGGATGCTTGTTTCGAGCGTTTCATAGACATAAATGATTTTTTCGTCGTTGGCTTTAAGCGCGGCCCACGAAATGATCTGTTCAGCATTGGGTCGATACTGCTCTGGCATCTTTACAAAATAACCATACAGCCCGGTGGCTGCAATGCCAAGGGTCAGCACCGCAACAAGTGTCATGCGCAATATGGCGGCGCGGGGAATCAGACGAATAAATCCATTGACGGTGGCAACCAGACCAAGGGCTGTCCATAAAGCAATCAAGGGGATGATGCTCACAAGATGCTGATGGCGCGGCGGGAAGGTATTCAGCGTGCTGAGCAAAATAACATTTGTCATAAACCAGTAAAGCAACAGAGAATGACTGCGTTGCCGGAATCGCAACAGACTGATGACCATGCCAAGCGTAAAAAAGGCAGCGCCAACCAGGCCCGCCAACGGTTGCGTGACGAAGTGTTCGGTTACAAGACCCGCCGCAATATTAAATGACAACAAAGTGCGAAGAAAGCCACGTGCAATTAGCTGGGCATAAATTTGTGGATTGTAAAAATAAGCGCCATCTTCGCCAAAGAGTACAGTTCCCGGCGCGCTGACAATACGCTCACGAGGATAGAGTGGGCCCGAGAAATTGGTGCTGAAAAAGATGCTTTCGCCCAACTTCAGCGTTCCTGACCCGGGGCTGTGTATGCTGCTAAAAACAAGCAGCGGCGCGGCAAAAACAGCCCAACCCAACCCCAGGATCAAGACTGCTTTAAAGATATTCTGCTTGCGTGCACGGTTCTGTAGCAAAAGTGTCAACATGAATAGGGCAAGGATGACCAGCACCGAACGCGAAGCTGTATAGGTGTAAAACCCCAACCCTGCGGCGCAGCCCGTCAGATAAAAATAGAGCAGGCTGTTACGCTTGACCGCCACGACAATGAAATATAGCGCCAACACTACGGGGAATAAGGATTGGCTGTTGTTGTATCCTATGCGTGAAAAAGCCAGAAAATATTCCAGAGTCACCATCAAGATGCAACTGACAACAGCCACCTGCCGACCAAACAACTCACGCGCCAACATATAAAGCGGGAAAATGGTCAGCAATCCTGCTAGCAGGGCAGAAAACCGCCATGACCAGACGCTGACGCCGAAAATCATCAAGACAAAAGCTTGTCCGATGGAACTCAGATTTGGGAAAGAGTAAACTCCATTATCAAAAAACAGCGGATGTACCAGACCCATTGCCGTTTCAGACGCCAGCACCCAAAATGAACCTTCATCCCCGATAAATTGATTGGGCAAACTTTGCAGCCGGTACAATCCCACCACCAGACCCAGCAAAAACAATCCAGCAAGCCAGATGAAATCCGTTCGCCGCAATTGAGGACCCAGAAAAACAGCGTTTTTTACGTCCAGGCGGGTGACAAAATAGCCAAAGAGAACGATCGCCACCAGCCAAAGACCGATCAAATAGTCCTGGGTAGACTGGTTAGAAAGCTGCCAGAGCAAATAACCCAGCAGAATCAGCCCCCCAGCCAGCGTCATAACCGGGCGTCCCTTGAAAAAACGGAATGGATCCCCCCCGAAAAGTGTTATTTCCTTTTCCGCGGGTACCGCATCAAATTTCTTCAGACCCGAAGCAAGCAATAAACATCCTGCCAACAGCATGAAATAATTTGCAATGGTTAGGATCGGCTCAGGGAAACCAAATTGAGGGAAAGAAATCACCGGTGTAGATGTGTCTGAATATACAAACCCGCCGACAAGATAATATGGAACAGGTTCCAGAGACGATAAATTGTATTGAGAAATCGCCATCAGGATAAGTCCGAAAATGAACCTGCCGCGCGATGTCAGAAACGGGTTGTACATTTTCCAAAGATTTGACAGGCTGTCTGATAGCTTGTTTAACCAACTATCCCCAACTGTGTAGCGGTAATACAAGATGACAACGACTATTGCAATCACAATCAGGAGAATCATGCGTTCATCTATCATGCCACCACATTCCTGAACAAAACGAAAAAATAACAGGTTAAAAAAGCTTTTCTAATCGCTAATCTTCATCCATCTCTTCCAATCTTTCGGCGGCGCGGGCGAGACGTTTTTTGCGCGCAAAGATCAGCACGGTCTGGATCGGCAACTGCTGGATGCTCAACCGTTTGCATAAATTCGCAAATTTCAACTTGACCTCGGTTGCGGATGGTTTGGCGTTGACGTTTTGCAGCCATTCGGTTAGTTGCTCGGCGGCGGCTTGCTCGCGCACATTGACGTCGTCGCACAGCACCCAGATACACCAGTCGTAAATAAGTGCATAACGACCCACACTGCGTGTCGTCAGTCGCAGGCTGTCTTCATCATCGTTGCCACTCTCGGGCAGGAAAACCTGTCCATCGACCATGACCTGCGCGCCCCAAGGACCGTTTTCGTTCAGATACCAGTCATCCTGCTTGAGACCGCTTTGCTCAAAGTAACGGCGCAGCGCTTCAACCCGGCTGTCGGTTTTGGCTTTCAGGGCCCGGTAGACTGTCGGCTCGCGGTTGACAGCTTCCTCCAACACCGTATCGCGTAATCCGCGCACCTGGCTAAAAACCAGCAAACGCGGCGGACTGGCGGGTTTGTTTTCACGGGCCTCGATAAAATAGACTGGCAGGTAGGCCGGTTCAGGGTTGAGCAATTGCGCATCGCTGATCTGCTCAGGCAGATTGAAACGTTTTTTGTCCATTTGACTCAGAACATCGGCGTTCCAGGCATGGTCAAAGTGATAAAACGCCAGAAAAGACGTTGATTCTATCGGCGGCAGCAACTCAAGGATGGGGATTTTGTAATGCTCGGTGCTGAGCGGAACATTGCCGAGACCGTCAAAATAAAGCTCCACGCTGGTGGTTTTCTCTTCGTAACGGGCGCGGTCGGTAATCGAAGCGATGCCAAGCTCGGTGATCGAAAGATTTTCGTCTTCGCCACTGACATGTCCAAGGGTGCGCAAAAAATGGATCATGCGCTCCACGAAAGCCGAGTCCAGACCGAAGAACGCGGCCAACCCGTCAACGGAGCGAAGTCCCGCTCCTTGAATAGCGCGTTCCATGAACCATTCGAGTTCGTCGAACTCTGTGGCGACGCGCTGCCGCCCATCCACACGCACGCGCCACAACGGATAGAGCACACGAAACAGGCGCAACGGGACAAAGCCCAATTCCTGCACCTGTTCGAGAGCACGATAATGGCTGTAAAGCAAATATTTAGGATTGGATACGTTTGGCAAGTTCGCTGGCATGGATGTATCCTTTGGGATTGGCCTGAATGGTCAGCAGCAGGGATTTCATCAGGCGCGCAAAATCCTGATCGGGTGTGTGGGTCAAGGTGGTTGAAATCACCCAACAGCACCAGTTGCCGTCGCGCACGCGTCAGACTGACGTTCAGGCGGCGCAACTCTGTCAGAAAACCGATGCGCCCCTCACGGTTGCTGCGGGTAAAGCCAAAGATGATGACATCCTGTTCCTTCCCTTGAAAAGAATCGACGGTGGCGACCCGGCTGATTAAATCATCTTCGGTCATGCCTGGCTGACGGCGACGCAACTCGCGGCGGATGGTTTCGGCCTGCTTTTTGTAAGGGACAATCACCCCGGCTTCGGTGTTTTTGAAATGATAGGCCAGCACCAGATCGGCAATCAGCCGCGCTTCGAGCAGGTTGAAATAACCCTGACCATCCTCCGCACGCTGCTCAAAACGTTTCTCTTCGTGAAGCGTATCCACAAAAACCATGGGGGTATTGGTGAAGAAACTATCCGTATGAAAAATTTCGTTGCCGGTATGGTAGTTACCACCATAAAACTGCTCAGAGATAAACTCGGCAATCTGGCGCGGCATACGGTATTGTAGATCAAGCATGACTTTATTGCCATCAGGCGTGGCAGGACGCTCGATCAGGCGTTCGAACAGGCTCTTTTCGAGCCATTCACCCAACTCCCGATTGTCTGGCTCGTTCTGGCGAATTTTCTCGATAATTTCCGGCTCGACCACTGGCGGCAATTGCAGATGATCCCCCACCAGCACAGCACGCCGCGCACGCACCAACGGAACAAGCAAATCCATCACTTGAATTTGCCCGGCTTCGTCAGCAATCACCAAATCGAATTCCAAATCTTCAAAGCGCAGATCGGTGGCAATGCCGATGCAGGTTGCCGCCACCACATCCGCACGACGGATCAGGGCCGGGTACAACGGGGTATGGCTGGTCTGAAGCGCATCGCGCCACTCCATCAATAAGCCGCGGCGGCACATCATCAACTCATACCACCTGCGCCAGGCTGGCAGACTGGCTTCGAGCGCCGCCGGGAAAAGAAATTTCTCTTGCACGGCAGGCACGCCAGAGAGGGCACCCAGGCTTTGCGACAAACGTGAAAGCTGCATCAAGGTCTGCGTGACCTCAATATTGACTTCGGTCAGGGTTTCCTCGGCCTGCATGACCGCCCGTTTACGACGCAGCGCGCGTTCGCTGGCTGTGGCAAAATGCTCGTAAGAATCCCAGATGCGCTTGGCATTTTCACGCGAGCGACGAAGGTTCTGCACCATCAAGTGATATTGTTCAAAAGCCTTTTGCCAGTTGCGCCCCAGTTGATCGGCAATAAAGACAAAGACCGCCCCCACCAGCGGAATCCGGCTCCATTGCTGGAATGACTCGATACGGCGACGCAAATTTTCGGCGCGTCGCGCCGCCTGTGTGGCGCGCACGCTCAACATGCGAAAACGGGCCTCCTGCCGCTCCAGCACTGGCTCAATTCGCTTGTGCGAGTTCTTTTGCCAGCTTTCCAGGTTGGCCTGTTCACGCTCGAGCGCTGAGATCGCCAGCCGCCAGCCCACTGCCAGCGTGCCCAGACGCTCAAGTATGTACTGAATCTGTGGCCAGGTCATCTGAATCTCGTCGAGCATATCCTGCACGGGTTCGATCCCGTTCATGATTTTTTGCTGTGTGGCTTCGGCAATGTTATCAATCAGCAGCGGGCGCACTTCCGGGTCGACGGCATCTTCACGCCCAATGCGCAATGCCTGCACATTGCCAAGCCCCATCAGCACGTTGTCAACCGCCTTATTATTTTTGGAAGTTACCAGCACTTTTTTGCCGAGTGCCGCCTGCCGAGTAATAATCTCGCAGATGGTGTTGGTCTTGCCGGTTCCGGGTGGGCCAAGCGCCAGCAGTAGATCGGGGACGCTCAGGGCGCGTTCGATCATGATTTTCTGCGCCGGGTTGGCGCGCTCATCGTCCCCATATTCAAGCGCCGGGGCGGCGTAGGTCTCGAAGCGATTTTCGACAATCAATGGCAGCAAACGCTGGTTGAGCGCATCCCGATTGCGCAAGGCGTTCACCGCAGCGTGCTGAATGGCGTATTGTTTGGTAGATTTCTTTGGCAGTAGCCACTCCATCTTCTTTATGGAGGAGATGTCAACGGGTTGATGGAATCGCAGCACAATGGAATTCCCCGCTGATTCAGCCACCACCCCATCGTAGCCTGGACCGTTATATCCCGCAGTTCCGCTGCCGGCTCGCAAAAGTTCGCCGACTCTGAACGGTGCCGGTGCGTTTAGCCGAAAACGATAGGCATTTCCACTGCTGCGAACAAGCAACGCTGGCTCAACGCTTTTGACGGGCACACGCTCCTGCCGGGTGGCTTTCTCCAGCTCAACCTGACAGGCCAGATCAATCAACGTATCGACGTTGGCAAGAAAAGTCATCTGCGCGGCAGAAAATCCGGAGTTTTGAACCTGTGGCGTATTTTGAGCCGCCTGCCCTTGTTCCGTCCATGCTGTCAGCATGGTGGGCAGCCCACTTTCATGGGTTGGGGCGTTCGCGAGCGCTGCCAGGTTTGCATAAACATGCCATGCTTGCGGTATAACACGCACGGCTCTCCGCACAATCAGGTTATGGGTACGCAGCGAAAGCGGCGTCAGCCGGATAACCGCATAGGCATCCTGTTCGGCAGTCAGACTACAGACCAACTCATAACGTGGCATACAAAAAGAAACGCGGAGGTTGTCTTGCCTGTCAGCAATCAACACAAAAACGCCGCTTTCAGCACGCGTTTGAAAATCCGCCTCCACATCGGTCACTGATTGTGGAAGCGGAATATCGGGATAGTCATTGGCCGCTTTGGTTAAACAACCATCCGGCAAAACCAAGTGAATTGCGTGCGATAAATTACAAGAAATCCCCATCTTAAAAGCCTCCCCGCAATAGTAGTGCCAAAAACACAAGAGCCAGCAGCGCCAGTGCAGCACTACTGAAAGCCAATTGCCGACGGGCAGACTGTGCCTGAGCGGGCGTGGGACGCCAGCCAGGAAGATTAAGTCGAGGCGGTTCCCAGTCAAAATCAGGTGGCGGCACAAGCCCATAATTGAAGTGCTTGGAGAGGTCGGGTTCCACGGAGGGGTTCCTGCTGAAAAAAAGCTTAAATACAAACGTCGGCCTGAGGGGGGCAGGTCGACGTTTGTAAATCAATTATAGGACAGCCGAAACAAAAAAGCAAGGGCTTTTTCGATATTTTAAGGATTCTCTTTGGGGAAAATGATACCTATTTCGCATCTCCTTTTCGGCGCATTTGTGATACAAAGTATTATAGTATGTTTGACAAACACACCCATTTAAACATATGAAACAGCATAAAACCGTCATTCCCCAGGCGATCACACTCTTATTGATTTTCTTGCTATCCCTTGCACCCGATGCGGCGCAACCTGTTCACGCTGCGCCAGTCATTGCGCCGCCCAACCTGACCTTGGCTGGAACTTGCGATGGTGCAGGGAACTCAGTCTTCACCATCAAAAACCTGGGTGGAGCAATGACGGTCAACTACACTTGGGAAATTTACCAGAACAGCGCTTTTTTGACCAGTGGCACCTTTATGCTGACGGCTGCTGGAACAGCCAGTGATACCCAGCAACTGACGATTAACGGGTTGTATGGCAACATTGCTGTCGCCATCAAAAATGGCACAACGGCCAGTGCGGTGGAGATTCTTAGAGTTACAGCGTTTTGTGTCACACCCACTCCAACCAAAACGCGTACACCCGCAGCCACAAAGATTCCCCCAAACCTGACTTTGACTGGCGTCTGCGATGGTGCAGGGAACTCAGTCTTCACCATCAAAAACCTGGGTGGAGCAATGACGGTCAACTACACTTGGGAAATTTACCAGAACAGCGTTTTTTTGACCAACGGCACTTTTATGCTAACGGCTGCTGGAACAGCTAGTGATACCCAGCAACTGACGATTAACGGGCTGTATGGCGACATTGCTGTTGCTATCAAAAACGGCACAACGGCTGGTGCGATGGAGATTCTCAGGGTTACGGCGTTTTGTGTCACACCTACCCCAACCAAGACGCGCACACCCACCAAAACAAAAACGCCAACCATTACATTAACGCCGACAATTACCCAAACCCGTACAAAAACGCTGACACCCACGAAAACCGCAACGCCAACGCGCACTGCAACGATTACATTAACGCCGACCAAGACAGCCACAAGCACCATTACACCAACCTTTACACTGACATCGACTTCAACAGCAACAGCAACAGTCACACAAACCGCTACAGTGACAGATACAGCAACCATTACGTTAACGCCAACCATTACCGTTACCGCGACTGTCACCGAGACTCCCACGATCACTGAGACGCCGACAGTGACGGCCACAGCAACTGAGACCGAAACCCCCACCGAGACTGCCACCGTTACCGAAACAGCCACAGCCACATCAACACCGACAATCACCGAAACAGCCACAATTACCGAAACACCGACAGTCACCGAAACGCCAACAGTAACAGAAACCCCTACCCTGACAGTTACACCAACTGTCACTGAAACACCAACCGAAACCGTCACTCCCACGATCACATCCACCCCCACCATTACGGCAACTGCCACCGAAACTGCAACAGCAACAGAAACCCTTCCACCAACGATAACATCTACAGCAACCGAAACACCCACCGCCACAGAAACGCCAACGGTTACTCTGACCCCATCCAGCAGTGCAACCCTTACAACCACCCCATCCCCATCACAAACAAGAACACCGTTGCGGGCCACCCCAACCAAAACCGGGACGGCTACCGCAGTTATCATCATTTCGCGCCCGCCAGTCGTGATTGCAAGTTATCCAACCGATGGTGCAACCCTGCAAATTGGCCCATCCATGTTGACAGTGGATTTCAACAAGGATGTCGTGCATGATGGGTCGGCTTCTTCGGCCAATAATGTGATCAATTACCTGCTAGTGGAACAGGGTGCGGACCAACTTTTCAATACGCTTTCCTGCGCGGGCGGGCGCGCAGGGGACGATCAACGCACAACCATTGTCAGCGCAACCTACGCCAATCATTTCGGTATGGGGCCGTTTCAGGCGACGCTCAACCTGGCAGCGCCATTGCAGGTTGGGTATTATCGTTTATTTGTGTGTGGCACCACTTCGATCAAAGACAGGTTAGGTGGCAAGCTGAATGGCGGGGCAGATACTTTAATCACCTTCCGTGTCACCGAACGCGCACCGCAGAAACTGCCAAAGACTGGCTTTTCCCCACAAGCTATGACCATTCTCCCAGCACAGCCGACCGACCAGTTGTACAATGCAACGTCGTTATCGTTGAGCATTTCGCGGCTGGGGTTGAATGCTCCAATTGTGGGTGTGCCACTCATCAACGGGGATTGGGATGTCTCGTGGCTGGGGGCGGATGCGGGGTGGCTGAATGGTACAGCCTTCCCCACCTGGAGCGGCAATTCCGTTTTAACGGGACACGTCTGGAACGCGGACAATACCCCTGGAATTTTCCTGCAACTCAAAACCCTGGCCTATGGAGATCAGGTGCGTATCCATGCGTGGGGGCAGACATACATCTATGAGGTGCGCGAAAACCGTCTGCTTGCGCCGACAGAAATCAATGTTGCCATTGAGCATCGAGACGAGACATGGCTGACCTTGCTGAGCTGCGAAAGCTATAACACCCTTACTGATAGCTATACGTGGCGACGCATGGTGCGGGCCGTACTGGTGAGCGTGGTAACAAATACAACCATCGATCAATAAAATAAATTACAATCAAGCCAACCAAAAAACAAAAGGAGAATAGACAATGGCAATGCTCAGTGTTGAAATCAAGCAAGGTGAGACGCAAGTTGGTTTGATGATGGCAGAAGAAAAAACCTTCAAGACTGGTTCAAGAGGTTATTTCGGCATGGGGAAAATACAGATTGGCGAGAAGCGCTACCAGGTGCAGGTACAGCTGGTGGAAATCGGCTCCAAGCCAAAATCAGACGGCGAATAATTTTCAGAAGTTTTGCGCCCTAAGTTATCCAAAAAACGACCACCTTGCAGGATGGTCGTTTTTTGGATGACTTTTTATTGATTAGATAAGACCGCTATGGAATTTCACCAGCCACGATGACCCGATTACGGCCTTCTTTTTTTGCATGGTATAAGGCTCTGTCGGCAGCTTGCACGACATCCTCACGCGATTCCCCGTAATCAGGAAAAGCAGCCACACCAATCGAGACGGTAATATTCCCCAGCATATCACCACGGTATTGAACTTCAATTTTTCGAACTTCATCACACAATTCCTGGGCGCGTTGCCGGGTATTCTCAAGGGTTGCTTCTGGCAAAAGCAGCAAAAACTCTTCTCCACCATAACGGCAGGCAATATCGCCTTTTCGAATGGAGCGCATCAGGAAATTGCCCAGTTCATGCAAGACTGCATCCCCAGCTTCATGCCCAAATGTGTCATTAAACGTTTTGAAATGGTCAATATCAAGCATGATAATGCCCAGGGGATGCTGATTCCGAACGGCCCGATGGATTTCACGGGTTAGCGATTCATCCATAAAGCGTCGATTGTGCAAGCCGGTTAATAAATCGCGGGTTGATTGGTTGCGAAGCGTTTCACGCAATTTGAGGTTTGCAATGGCAAGTGAAATCGTATCCGCAACCGTTTCAACCAGCCCCTGATCGAAAGCGCGAGAGCTATCTTGCATTTCATTGGACTGAGCATGTTGCAAATGAAATACGCCCAGTGCTTCACCTTGCGAGATCATTGGCACACAAATGTAAGATAAAGGTGTGCCGGAAACGTGTTTGCACGACAAACCCGGATGAGCTTCACTAATCATATAGGGTCGCCCACGTCGCAAGGCAAAACAATCCTCTGACGCAAACACAAGCTCATCATCGGGGGAAAGCTTCCAGGTCGCAACGGCCTCAACGATATTGTTTTCAGAGGTGGCAATAATATAAAGCGCTCCCTTTGTTTCAGGAAAGATGGTTGGGATCAGGTTGCCTACAAGGGTATATGCTTCATCAGGAGTCTGGCAAGTTTGCAGCAAATTACTTAACTCGTTCAGAAGCATAATTTCACGGTTGCGTTGATCAAATTCTGTCAACCCACGTTTTAAGTTATCATTTGCTTCTCTTAGCGCATCTTCGGTGCGCCTGCGTTCTGTAATATCACGGTCAATGCCGATAATTAGTTCGCGTTCGCCAATTTTAATAAGTGTCGTGGATGTTTCGATGGGGAAAAAATTCCCGTTTTTATGGCGATGCTGAAATTCATCTTTTATACTACCCGCCTCTTGCAACCTTTCCATATAGGCTTTTCGTTCGGCAGGCGTGCCAACTGTGCCATTGACTATATCAATGGATTGTCCGATCAGCTCATTGCGAGTATACCCATTCATCAAACAGGCCGCAGCATTACAATCGACAATTGGCCACGAAACGTTTGGATCATAAGGGTCAACGATTAAAACAAAATCAGGGGAAAGTTCAAAGAGTGTTCGAAAAAGCGTTTCGCTTTGCTCTTGCGCAATTTCTGATCGCTTGCGCTCAGTGATGTCATAAATAATAGCCAAAAGGCAGACGGTTTCATCCACATTTACTTGTTCAAGTGAACTGAACACTGCTTTTAATTGGCCTGATTTCGTGCGCACCCAATGCTCAAAATCACGCACGGTACCTTTCTCTTCAAATATTTGCAAGAGTCTGGCACGGTCTTCTGCCAAGATAAGACCAAGTTCCACCGTCGTGTGCTTGAGAACTTCGCTCCGGCTATAACCTGTCATTTTCAAGTATGCATCGTTGACTTCAATAACCCGCCCATCACTTTTGCGTGTCAAGGTGATTCCAGCCGGGCTGGCGCTGAATGCCTTTGAGAAAAGTTCCTGTGATTGGCGCAGCGACTGTTCGATTTCCTTTTGTTGTGTAATGTCTGCCATCGCACCAATCATGCGTTGCGGCTGCCCGGTTTGCTCATTAAATAAAACGTAACCGCGATCAAAGATATTGGCGTAAGTGCCATCTGCTCGTCTAAAACGATACTCTTCTGACCAGAAGTTTTGGCTGGTTTCTACAATTGTCGCAATACTTTGAATGATTTTTTCCCGGTCGTCGGGATGAATGTGCTCCTCCCACCATCCAACAGTCGATTTGATATCGCGGTCATGATAGTGGAATAGCTTTCGTAGACTTTCATTCCACCATATCTCACCAGTTACCATGTTTCGGTCCCAGATTGCATCTCGAATGGCCCAGATAACATGGCGCAGGCGTTCCTCGTTCAGGCGCAAATCTGCTGCCTGTGCAATCTTAAGTTGTGCATCCGTCTGGTTGAGAAGGCGGGCATTCCACCAGATGATACTGGTAATCACCAGAATGGTGGACGTTGTTACAATTGCTTCCCCTAACTCAATGTCAAAGTAATTAACTTTTTGCGCTTGCAAATATAACCAACCCAGGCACACTGGCAGGATAATGGCTGTAGGAAGTAGTCTGCGGGCAGTGACACTCCCGGCATATTCACTTGTGATGGTAGCCATCAACCCATGTTCAGGTCGTATGAAGAGCAGGCTTATGGCAACAAGGATAAAGGTTAGCGCAGTATGTACTGCAATCTGGTTATAAGCACCAAGTCCATAGAGCGCTTCTGCTCCATAGACATAACCGAGCAAAGCCAAACCGCCAAGAAAAGCAATTATTAGCGCAAGAAATTGAGCCAGGTAATCACCACGAGGCGTTTTTCGGTCTAAAAACAGCAATGCTGTCCCAACGAAAAAGAAATTTAAAGCACTGGTGGGCGACATACGCCCCGGAATAAAATCACCAGCCCCAATCGTGGTATCAGGGAAAAACCACTGGTCAATCCCCAACTGCCAGTTAAAGAAATATTCGCTGAGAGTTAACAATCCCAGCAGCGCGACAATAACACTGCATACCTGAACAATCCGACGTTCCCATCGCGTGGCAGGTGTCTTAAGCGAGAACCAGATTGCCAATCCAGTAATCACAAATCCAATCGCGGTATTGGCTTTCATGCTGGGCAATCCAGGGAGAATGCTCTTGAGACTAAGAATCTCGAAGACCCAGCCTAGAAGCACCAGACTACCGATCAGAATAGTTGTTAAACTTGCAAATCGTGAAAAATGTCTCAAGAAAGCAATAAGGGAAGTACGACTAATAATAGCTTTCATTTCTTCTAACTCTCTCCCTAGATTCGAAACCATCAAAAGATATCAAACTTATATTTATTCTACATGCTTTTGAACGTAATTCAACCTGAACTTGCCGTTTAAACATTGCAAAGCCTGCGCAAAAGAAGGCAGACTTTGCAATTGATCGTGTTGATGCAGATTATTACAAGTCTCGTTTTTGGAAAACACGGATTCCCAGCGCAAGGGCTAGGGCAAGATAAGCAAATGCGTAGACAATCATCAACTCGCTTGGCACCGAAGCTGCCCCAAAAGGCGAAATACCCAAAGCACCTGCCACAGGGGATTGCATCTCAAAAGCGGCGCGCCGCCAAAGTGTTTCGCTGGGGATAATCAGGCTGGTGACAATCCCAACCTTGACGGCAGTATCGTTGTGCAGCACCGCGCCAATTTGCTCGACCCAGCCCCCAATGAAGGCCAGACCATACAGACCAAAGACCATTCCGCCAGTGGCCAGCGCGGAAAAAGCGCTGGAACAGGCAACTGAAATTGTCATAATCAGCAGTGTTTCAAGGTAAATCAAGCTCAGGCCAGCCACCAGATGATCAGGGAGATACCTTGCCTGCAGGAAAACGCTGGCAATGACGCCACCCCCTATCAGCAGAAAATAAAGCCCCAGTAAACAGGCAAAACCCAGCCACTTGCCCAGCACCACATCTGCGCGGCGGATGGGCTTGGTGACGATGGTTTGAATCGTCCCGGAGTTGATCTCACCGGAAAGCGTATCCGACCCCAGCAACGCGCCCATTGCAATTGAAAGAAAGGTCACAGCATACAACCCTGCCAACGTCAGGGCGTTCATGCTCTCGCGGTCAACGACATTGTCGATCACGGGCGTGGATGGCACACTTCCATCTCTGGCTGCGCGTGTGCGCGCCGTGCTGATTTGACTGGTAATCATATAAAAACCAAGCGAAAAGATCAGCAGAAAGCAAATCCCAAGCGCGAGGCCGGTCAATACGATTTTTTTGCGAATGGCTTCGCGGAAAGTCATCTTGGTAATGATCCAGATCGATTTCATAGCCCGCCATCCTTGCCAACTGTTTCGATAAAGATTTCTTCGAGCGACATGCGATTAGGCGTCAAGGCAAAAACGTCAACGCCCTGTGCCACCAGATAGCGGTTGATCTCTGGCAGCGCCGCCTCGCTCTGGATGTTGAGCGTAATCCGTTCGCCATCGGCGTGGACGCCCGTCCCCCACTGCGCCAGACCCGCCAATGCGACGGGAGAAATTCCAGGGGCGCGGATGGTGACGCTGGATTTCTCGGTATCGAGGGAGGCCATCTCCAAAATCCGCACCACCTCCCCGTGACGGATGAACGCCACCCGGTCACAAGTCACTTCAATTTCGCTTAGCAGGTGCGAGTTCAGAAAAACACAGGTTCCCTGCTCGCGCAGGTCGCGGATGATGTCGCGCACCAGTCGGCGACCCACCGGGTCAAGGCCGGAGGTTGGCTCATCGAGAATAACCAGCGCTGGACGGTTGAGCAGCGCCTGGGCCAGCCCAATGCGCTGTAACATGCCCTTGGAAAATGTGCGCAATTGCTTGTTGCGAAAATCGGTCAGGCCAACCCGCTCCAGCAGTTCTTTGATGCGCTGTTTCAGGTCACGCGCTTGCATGTTAAGCAGTTGACCGTGCAAATTGAGAAATTCGTCGGCGCTCAGCCAGTCTTGAAAACGGAAGTGCTCGGGCAAAAAACCGACACGGCCCAGCGTTGCCCGGTCGCCGCCTGGCGCACCAAGCAACATCGCCGTCCCGGATGTGGGGGTAATCAGCCCGAGCAGCATCTTGATCGAGGTGGTTTTTCCCGCGCCGTTGGGACCGAGAAACCCAAAGACTTCGCCCTGTTCCACTTGCAGGGTCAGCCCCTTGACGGCGGCATTTTCGCCGAATTCCTTGCGCAATTGATGGGTTTGAATGGCAGGCGCAACAGGCATGAAAACTCCATTTAAAAAAGAAGATTTGCCACAGAGAACACAGAGTCTTTTTGGTTTTCTCCCCGGCCTGAACCGCGCCGGGACAGGCTGTGATCTCTGTGGCGAAAAGAAAATTTACGGCAGCGCGTTCGCCAGTTGCAACGCCTGATCGCTATTGCTCCCCAGGCCGCTAATGGCATAGATGATACCATTCTTGACCCAGATCAATGAAAACATCGGTGCATCGTCCCCTGGGCGCTGGATGAGCGTGCCGGTGACACCATCTACGCTAACCTGTTGATAGGTGGCGGCGTTCTTTGGGATCGGGATGACGAGCGTCGAAGTCCAGTCCACGCTGGATGTGTAGGCGACGGCTTCCTCGTTACTCATGCCGGTAAATTCCAGCCCGATCTGTACCAGGTGAGAGATATTCACTTCCGCTGGAGCGCTGACCGTTGGGCTGGGGATTTGCGCCAGCAGAATGCAATCCGCATAACGACGACCCGCCGACCCCGAACCGAACTCTCCAGGGGTATCCCCTGTGTTCGATGGACAGGTTCCGTAGCCAGCGCTGACACCCGCTGGGATGCTAACCGAAACATCCTTCCCATCAATGGATTGGGGGAGAATCAAATCGCTGCGCCCGGCTTCATCAAGCAGCGCTTGGGCCTTTGTGCGATCAATCCGAAAAGTGAACGCCGAACCCTTCATCACATTGATCTGCGAAGGCGTTTTGCCTTGCGGCAGGCGCACCGAAAAACCAGCCAGTTGACTGGCTTGCGCCGCATCCGCAACGCTGACAGGTGCGCTGGGTTTCTGTGTGACAGTCATGGATGTTGAGAGCAGTTGACTGATTTTTTGTCCAACCGGCCCTTCGCCAGTCAACTGCTGCATGTCACTGAAATCAACCGGCAAAACCGTCACCTGCTGCACGCGGAACAAATTGAGCAACTGGTCAGCCAGTGCGCGGGTTTGCGGAAAGCTCAAAGTGGCGGCAAGCAGCAAAACAGCAATCGCTGCAAAACGAAAAACCGTCGAAGCGAACAACTTTTTAAACATGGGAATCTCCTTTTGAATTTGCTTCTGATGAAAAATGCGTAGCGCCTGCTGTGCAACATGCTGCGCATTGGGAGGGGCAGCCTTTGCCGGGGATAAAAATGCCAGCGGAGCGGCTACCCGTTGCATCTGCGCGTGGATGGTGCGCTGGCGCTGCTGACAGTGAGCGCACCCTTTGAAATGCTCAAAATCGATGGGGCTCAATTCCCCGTCGAGTGCAGCCCGCAATTGACCGTCGTCCAGATGTTTGTTCATGATTTCTCCTGCGTTTTGCGATAACGCTTTTCAAATTCGCGCTCGGCGCGCAATAACAATGGACCAATCGATGTCGGTGAAAGTTTGAGCGCGGCAGCAATCTCTTTATAAGACGCGCCCGAATGGCGCATCACCAGCAATTGCGCCTGTCGCTCAGTCATGCTGGCCAGCACTGTGCGCACAGTGCGTCGCTCTTCCTCTTGCGCCAAAATTTCGGCAGGCTGTTCGGAATAGCGCTCTTCGAGCGCATACTTCCCGGCGGTTAACTCGTAATGTTCACGCCGCTTAAAGCTGCGGATGGAACGCAACCCGAGATTGGTCGCCACCCGGTAGAGCCAGCCCCCAATGCTGAATCCAGCTTCGGGGAATGGGCTTTGCCGATGCAGCCGCAGGAATGTCTCCAGCGCCAAATCTTCCGCTTCTGCCGGGTCGCCCACCAGCCGAAGCAGCCGTCCATAGACAGCCGACCAGTGCTCGATGAAAAGTTCATCGAACGAGCTTGTTTCAGGAACGACCCTGGCAGTCTGGCGCATTAAAAAACTTTCACGTTTGATTTCATCCATAACGCTCGATTGTCTTCCTTACTACAATAACCCCGCTCAGGAAGGAAATAAGACAGCTGTGACAAAATCTTTTCGACCTGTTTAGTCTTCTATTATAAGACCCCGCATCTCAAGCTTTCAACCTTGAAATCTTGGCTTTTGATGAAAAGCAATCCTAAAAACTTCTGGTATACTCGCACCACCCAATTTTTCCGTCAAAATCCATCACCCAGAGAGCAAAAAACATTTATGCTAACTTTTCCAAAAGGCTTCCGATGGGGCACTTCCACATCTGCATTTCAAATTGAAGGCGCCGTCCACGAAGATGGGCGCGGAGAATTGATTTGGGATCGCTTTTCGCATACGCCGGGGAAAATTACTAATGGTGATAACGCCGACATTGCGTGCGATCACTATCATCGTTATGCAGATGACTTTAAGCTGATGAAAGACCTCGACTATAAAGACTATCGTTTTTCGATTGCTTGGCCCCGAATTTTCCCTGAAGGACGGGGCGTAGTCAATCAAAAGGGTTTGGATTTTTACAACCGCCTCCTCGACAGCATGCTTGAGAACGGCATCACCCCGAATGTCACACTCTATCACTGGGACCTGCCCATCGCACTCGACTGGGAGTTCCGCGACACCGCCTATGCCTTCGCCACCTATGCGGATGTTGCCACCCGTCACTTTGGGGATCGCATCAAAACCTGGGCCACCTTCAATGAGCCTTGGTGCTCCAGCATCCTCAGCTACGGACTCGGCGGTCACGCTCCCGGCAAATCGGATCATTATCTGGGACTGAAAGCGGCCCATCACCAGTTGCTGGCGCACGGCCTGGCCATGCCCATCATCAAGAACAATGTTCCGGGTGGCGAAGCTGGTATCGTCATCAACCCTGCCCCTACCGAACCCCAAACAACCTCCCCCGCTGATTATGCAGCCTATCATTTTTTCGATGGTTTCTTTAACCGCTGGTTCCTTGATCCGATCTTCGGACGCAATTATCCCAGCGATATGCTCGAAACATACGCCGCCATCGGCTATCTAAAATCCAGCGAACCCAATTTTATGCAGCCAGGCGACCTGAAAACGATTGCCGCCCCGCTTGATTTTCTCGGGCTGAACTATTACGAACGCACCGTCGTCCATGCCATGCCAGGGAAAGAAATGCAGCCTGGCGAGCATGGCGTTTGGAAAACATCCCCCGACAAAATGACCGATATGAACTGGGAAGTCTACCCCGATGGCCTTTTTAACATGCTGATGGGCATCAACTATAGCTACCGCCCCGCCAAATTCTATATCGCAGAAAACGGCGCAGCTTATACAGATACGTCCGACGCCAAAGGAAACATCAATGACCAGCGCCGCATCGATTACCTTGACGGGCATCTGCGCGCCATCCATCATGCCATTCAAGCTGGCGTACCCGTCAGCGGATACTACGTCTGGTCATTTATGGATAACTTTGAATGGGCCAACGGTTACGGAAAAACGTTTGGCTTGATCCATACCGATTACACAACCCAAAAGCGCACCCCAC
Source organism: uncultured Chloroflexia bacterium (assembly GCA_963757465.1). Classification (GTDB taxonomy): domain Bacteria; phylum Chloroflexota; class Anaerolineae; order Anaerolineales; family Villigracilaceae; genus UBA5195. The sequence goes on from CAVWRY010000002.1 coordinate 451,800, forward strand.
GCGCCAGCGCAGCCTGGTATAGCAAGGTGGCAAAAAGAAACGGATTGGAGTAGACATGCTCAGCCAAAGTGATCTGATTGAACGTTATCGCCAGCGCTTCAACGCTGCGCCAACCTTCATGGCCCGTGCACCCGGAAGAGTGAACCTGCTTGGCGAACATGTAGACTACAACAACGGATTCGTCCTCCCCGCAGCCATTGACCGCGCGACCTGGATCGCCTTCTCCCCGAGTGGCAATGACCAAACCACGCTGGTAGCTGCTGACCTGAACGAAGAATCTTCCTTTGGCCTGCAAAACCTGGATGCGAAAACCCAGGCGGACGGCACACCCATGCCCGACTGGGTCAAATACCCTGCCGGGACGATGTGGGCCATTTCGTCGACCAATCATGGTACGCCGGGCATGAATGTCGTTTACACATCCGATGTGCCGCGCGGAGCCGGATTAAGCTCATCGGCATCGGTGGAAATGGCATTTGCAGTGGCCTGGAAAAAACTTGGTGGTTGGGAGATCGCCCCCATGGATATGGCTCTGCTGGGTCAGCGCGCCGAAAGCGCCTACGCTGGCGTCAACTGCGGCATCATGGATCAATTTGCATCGGCCTGCGGAGAACAGGATCGTCTGTTGTACCTGGATTGTCATTCGCTTGAATGGCAGACAGTCCCGTTGCCCGAAAATGTCGCAATTGTCATTGCCGATACAGCCGTACGGCGTTCTCTGTCAAATTCGAGCGCCTATAATGACCGTCGTGCCTCCTGCGAAGAAGCCGTGCGCTTGTTGAAAGAGAAGTTGCCTGACATCCAATCGCTGCGCGATGTTAGCATCAGTGATTTTGCTGCGTATTCATCCACACTGCCAGAAGAAGTCGCCAAGCGCGCCTCGCATGTGGTCAACGAAATCTACCGCACCAAGACCGGTTTTGATCTGCTCAAAGAAGGCAATATTCTCGCCTTTGGCAAGCTGATGAACGAATGCCACGACAGTCTGCGAGACCTGTACGAAGTTTCGTGTCATGAACTGGATGTGATGGTGCAAATCGGACAGGTGCTGCCCGGCTGCTACGGGGCCCGTTTAACGGGGGCCGGATTTGGGGGTTGCACTGTCAACCTGGTGGCGCAGGATGCAGCCGCAGCCTTCGCCGATGCTCTGGCAACAGGATACGAACAACAGACAGGCCGTCATCCTGAAATTTACATTTGCCATGCGTCTTCGGGCGCACAGGTTCTACCATAAAAATTATACGCTGTAATCTCATAGAAACTGGACGCTGGCATAAAGCAGCGTCCAGTTTCTTATATACCAAAGCAACTTCGAATATCTAATTTCTAATATCTACTCTCTGCCTTTACTCATACACCAGCGTATCGCGTACCGTCAGGCGCGAGGCGCGCCAGGCCGGGATGGCGCTTGCCAACAGCGAAATGACCAGAATTCCCGCCAGCCAGACCCATGTTCCACCCCAGTTAAAGAGTGGCGTCAGTGGGGCCTGAAAAATGGAGACACCCACGCCATAATCCAGCAGATATGTGATTGGGAACGAAAGACCGATCGCCAGCAGCCAGCTTGCCAACCCAACGACCAGCCCCTCCGCAATCACAATCAACTGAATATCCAGGTCTGCCGCGCCAATGGCGCGCATCACGCCGATTTCGCGGGTGCGTTCCATAACGTTGATGCTCATCATGCCCATCAAGCCCAGTCCACCCACCGATGCGATCAGCACCGCCATTACCATCATAAAGTAGACAAGCACATCGGTCTGACTTTTTTGCTCCTGCATCCAGACTGCGCCCTGCGTGATAGCACCAACGGTTACATTTTTACGTTTGAAAATATCTTGAAGTTGGATGGCCGTATATTGCTGGGTCGCAGCATCATGCTGTGAAGTGGTGATGCGTAGCGAGTAGACCTGGCCACGCTGATGCAACAACTGGCTGATATATTCATAATTGGTATAGATCAGCGGCGGGCTGACATTCCCTGGCAAACGGTAAATGCCAACGATCTGCCACTCTCTTTTCTCGTTGCGCAGGTTAATCGTAATCCAGTCGCCCACTTTCAGGTCAGGGCGAATTGCCAGCAGATGATTGCCTACGACAACGGCGTTTGTATCGAGGGGAGAAAGCCAGCGCCCCTCCGTCATGATCGGCTTGATGAGCGTGGATGTGGACGGGGGCGCAACAAACAATACATCATTGGATGTTTTCCCGTCTGCAGACATCACTTGGGCATTGGCAGTCGTCCAACCCTCAGCATCCAGCACGTCGGGGTCGCTCAGGGCGATGGCCTTCATCTCGTCAAACTGATGCAGGTCGGTGAACGAAAGATTGATGTCGGCCAGAAAATAGCCCTGCACTTCCTGTGTGGTCTGGTCGAAGCTCTGCCAGAGATTAAAGACAGCAATGAAGACTGCCCCACCCAGCACGAGCGCAAAAAGCGTCAGGGTCAGCCGCGCTTTCTTGCGCATGCTATTGCGTAGCGAAATCAGCACCGGCCGCGGGAAGAAATCAAGATGGGGGTTCTCGCCCATCTGCCGGATGGGTCCGCTGCCAATGCCATAATCGCTCAATGCCTCACGCACCGGGACGCGCAAGCCGGTGATGAGCGGTGCCAGTGCAGCCAACAGCGGCACGCTGAACGCCAGAATTGTCTGCATCATGACCACCGACGGGTCAATTAAAAATGGACCACGCTCGTAGTTCAGAAACCCCGCCAGAAAACCGGAAACCTGATAAGACGCCCAACCCGCCAACGGAACAGAAATGATTAACGCCACCAACCCAAAGATCAGAAACAACGCCAGATACATGAGAAAAATTTGTCCGTTGCCGCCGCCAATGGCTTTCATAATCCCAATCTGACGGATATGTTGCGACATAAGCGCGACCACGGTATTAATAATCAGGAAAGCGCTCAACAAGACCGTCAGCCAGCCCAGCGTGGACATGATAAAAATCACACCCTGAGTCACTTCCCAGCCGAAATGATGCCCCGGATTATAGATCGACACCTGCGCATCCATCGGCGGGTCGCCCTTGCGAAAACGCTCGGTGATTTCGTGCGCCACATTGGTGACGTGTTGTGTATCCGTGCCATCTTCAGCAACACTGACAAGTAACTCGTTGTAATCTTCGGAAGCACCCAGCCAGGGCATCGTATCACGCGTGACATAGGCCGTCAAAGTACCCGACATGGCATACGGAAATGTGGTGACGTCATGCACATATCCCTTAAAAAGTGAGCGCGCGCTTCTCGCCGCCAAACAGCTCAACTTCGATCACATCCCCAGGTTGATAAGGGAAGTCAGCTGCCGCAGAACGATCCAGCAGCACTTCCTTGCGTCCCAGTTTTGGGATGATACCCTCCAGCGGATCGGCGGGTTTGAGCATGTTCACCTGGATCGACTCAAACGATTTGGGCGCTTCGAAGCGGATGCTAATTTTCTCCCCGTTGGCTTTGAGCAGTTGCGCCGAGGTGCGCACCCGCCCCTCGACATTTTTCACCCCCGGAACTTTTGCCAGCGCCCGCAGCCAATTCTCATCGAAAGATTTGACAGAAATCTGCGCGTGCGCCGGGTTGGACGCATTGAAATCGGCATCCATGTCGCGGTTCATCATCGCGCCCGCATTGCCGACAAAGCCAATCGAAAAAACGCCCAGGGTAACCGTCAGTACCATCAAAAAGGTGCGCGTTTTGTTGCTCCAGAAATCAGCCAGCACTTTCTTCCACAGGGTAGACATAGCTCAATCCCCCAAAACAGCGGCGGGTTGGTCGTCAATGATTTCGCCGTCTGCAATCAGGGTAGTGCGATGAGTTTTGCTCGCCAGACTGCCATCATGGGTCACGATCACCACTGATTTGCCCTGCGCTGCCAGTTGATGGAAAAGCTCAAAGACCGATGCCGCCGTTTTCGAATCGAGGTTGCCGGTGGGTTCATCCGCAATCAACACGGGCGGATCATTCGCCAGCGCCCGTGAAATCGCGACGCGTTGCTGCTGCCCGCCCGAAAGCGCCAGCGGCAATTTGGTTGCATGGTCCGCCAGCCCAACCAGCTCAAGCAAGCTTAGAGCGCGTTGTTTGCGTTCTCGATAGGGATATTTGCCAGCAAAATCCATCGGCAGCATGATGTTTTCAAGCACTGAAAGGGTCGGCAAAAGCTGAAAGAACTGAAAAACAATCCCCAAGTTGCGCCCGCGCCAGCGCGCCATCTGACTTTCGCTCATTTTGTGCAGCGCGGCATTGTTCACCCACACTTCTCCGGAACTGGGACGATCGATCCCGGCAATCATATTCAGCAACGTGGTTTTTCCGCTCCCCGATTTGCCAACAATGCTGACAAATTCTCCTGCTTCGAGCGCCAGATCAATCCCTTTGAGCACCAGATAATCGCCCGCCGCTGTCTTATACGATTTAGTGACACCCTGCAATGTAATCATTGCGCGCGACGCAGCAGATGGCGAAACCTGTGCATGTGAATGGGTGAAAAATGAGAGCATAAAAACCTCGCTTTTGGGAGAGGAAGATCATCATAGAGATTCAATCGTCGCAGGATCATTTCGTTCGATGATACACCCAGCACCGGGGTTTAAGCTATCGACTGACTAACAGTCGGGTATCAATACAGGCATCCTGTATAATAATGGCAAGAACAAAGTTAATTCGAAAAGCACCTAAAATTCAATAAATCGCCAAATCGGAGCCTCCCCATGACCTTCACTCTCCAGCAAGAAACCCATATTCCTGAAATCAACAGCACTGCCAAGCTCTTTACCCACGACAAGACGGGCGCACGCCTGCTCTCGCTGACCAACGACGACGAGAACAAATGCTTTGGCATCAACTTCCGCACGCCGTCAGCCAATTCGACGGGCATTGCGCATATCATGGAACATTCTGTGCTGTGTGGTTCGCGCAAATATCCGACCAAGGAACCGTTTGTCGATCTGCTTAAAGGCTCGCTCCAAACCTTTCTAAACGCCTTCACCTATCCAGACAAGACCTGTTATCCGCTGGCCAGCCCGAACCTGAAAGACTTCTACAACCTGATCGATGTCTACCTCGATTCCGTTTTCTACCCGACCATCGCTCCCGAAACGCTCCAGCAGGAGGGATGGCACTACGAGTTGGAATCCCCCGCCGCGCCGCTGACCTATAAAGGAGTGGTTTTCAACGAAATGAAGGGCAACTATTCGTCGCCGGATAATGTCATGGGTGATGTTTCGCTTCATTCGATCTTCCCCGACACCATTTATGCCTTCGACTCTGGCGGCGACCCTGAATCAATTCCAGACCTGACGTATGCCCAGTTTAAGGCTTTCCACGACACCTACTACCACCCATCGAATGCATATATTTACTTTTACGGCGACGACCCCGAAGACGAACGTCTGCGCCTGCTTGACCCATGGCTGGATGCCTTCGAGCGCCGCGAGATCGACGCGCTGACTCCGCTCCAGCCCACATTCAGCGCTCCACGCGTAGTCAATGCTGTCTACGATTCAGGCGACAACGCCGAAGCCAAAGCCTATATGGAATTAAATTGGATGATGCCGGAAGTGAACGATGTGCAAACCACGCTCGGGCTCGATGTGCTCTCTAAAATCCTTCTGGCTACGCCTGCTTCGCCGCTCAAAAGAGTTCTGAGCGAATCAGGTCTGGGTGAAGATGTCACTGGCGGTTATCAGCAGGATTTCCGTCAGGCACTCTTTGCTGCAGGGATGAAGGGCATTGCCAATGAAAACACCGAAAAAGTAGAAAAGCTCATTCTCGAAACCCTGACCAAGCTTGCCAAAGAAGGACTCGACCCTGAGACCATTGCCGCCAGCGTCAATACGCTCGAATTTCGGCTGCGCGAACTCAACACCGGGCGCTTCCCACGCGGACTGGCATTGATGCTTGGCGCGCTGGGCATTTGGGTTTACGACGCCAACCCGATTGATGGGATCAGCTTCGAGGGGCCGCTCGCCACCTTGAAAGCTGAAATTGCCAAAGGTCGTTATTTTGAGACTTTGATTGAAAAACACCTGCTCAATAATCCGCACCGCACCAGCGTTACCCTACGCCCCGACCCCGAAGAAGGCAAACGTCGCGAAGCCAGGGAAAAAGCGCGGCTCGAACAAGCCAAAGCTGCCATGTCCCCATCAGACCTGGAAATGGTGATCGAAAACGCCGCCGAACTCAAGCGCCGCCAGGAAACGCCCGATTCACCCGAGGCGCTTGCGACCATCCCGACGCTTTCGATCAAAGATATTGACCCTCAGGTCAAAAACATCCCTATAGAAATCGTCGGCGAAAACCCGCGCATTTTCTACCACCCCATCTCGACCAACAACATCCTATATCTCGACCTTGGGTTTGACCTGCACAGCCTGCCTGCCGACCTGCTGCCCTACATTGGCTTCTTTGGCCGCCTGCTACTCGAAATGGGTACCACAAACAACGACTTTGTTCAACTGACCCAGCGCATCGGACGGGATACGGGCGGCATCCGCCCCTCGGCGCTGATTGCCGCCGTTCGTGAGTTCGAGCGCGCCACGGCGTGGTTCTTCCTCAAGGGCAAAGCTGTCGCTTCCCAATCCGCCGCACTGCTCGACGTCTTGAAAGAAATATTGCTAAACGTCCGTCTCGATAACTCTGAGCGCTTCAGGCAGATTTTGCTTGAAGAAAAATCTGGTCTTGAAGCTGGTCTGCTGCCGGGCGGGCATCAGGTTGCCGCCCGCCGTCTGCGCGCCCACTTCCACGAAGCCGACTGGATCTCGGAGCAGACTGGCGGCATCGCCCACTTGTTCTTCCTGCGCGAGCTGGCCGAAAAAGACTGGCCCTTCATTTTAGAAAAACTGGAAACGGTGCGGCGGCTGTTGCTCAATCGCGCATCGATGATTGTCAATGTCACTTTGGATGAAGCCAATTGGAAACACTTCTCCCCTCAGCTTTCATCTTTTTTAACAGTTATTCCCTTGCTGGAAACGCCATTTCCTAAATGGCTACCCGCATCTTTTGATAAAAACGAAGGGCTGACGCTCCCTTCGCAGGTGAACTATGTTGCCAGGGGTGCGAACCTGTACAAGTTGGGCTATCAAGTAAACGGGTCGGTATTGGTCATCAACAAAACACTCGCAACTGGCTGGCTGTGGGAAAAAATCCGCGTTCAGGGTGGCGCTTATGGCGGGTTCAGCGCCTTTGACATCCATTCTGGCGCGTACATCTTTTTGTCGTACCGGGACCCGAACCTGCTTGCCACGCTGGATGCCTACGAAGCGACCGCTGAATATCTGAAAAATGTTGAAATTCCTGACTCTGAAATGAGCAGAGCCATTATCGGCACGATCGGCGACCTCGACGCCTACCAGCTTCCGGACGCCAAAGGCTGGACCTCGCTGATGCGCCATCTGGTGGGCAACACCGATGAAAAGCGCCAACAATTCCGCGATGAAGTGCTCGCTACCAGCCTGAAAGATTTCAAAGCTTTTGCCGAAACACTCAAAAGGCTGAATGAAAACAGTCAAATCGTGGTGCTCGGCTCGGTAGATGCAATCGAAAAAGCCAATCAAGAACGCGGCGGATTCTTGCTGGTGAAGAAGGTACTTTGAGATAAAAAAGAGATATTCGATATTGGATATTCGATAAAGGTTTATCCTGAATATCCAATATCGAATTATCGAAGTCATCCCCGAAAGGCAATGAGAAAATGACTGAAGTCTGGTTCGTTCGTCATGGACAGAGCATCGCCAACGCAGGTTTTGCCACTACTTCGTCAGCAGAAGTGACATTGACACCGCTCGGCAAGCAGCAAGCCCGTCAGGCGGCTGGAGCCTTCACACAAGCGCCTGATTTGATTGTCACATCCAAATACACCCGTGCCATCCAAACCGCTCAATTCACCATTGAGCGGTTTCCGGGTGTCCCTGTGGAAAACTGGGATATGCACGAATTTTCGTATCTTTCAACTGAAACAATGGGGGGCGGCAGCACCACCATCGATCAACGCCGGCCCTTCTCGCATGATTACTGGGATCGATACGACCCAACCTACATCCACGGCCCAGGCGCAGAATCGTTTGCGCAGATGATCGGGCGCATCGAGACGATGCAGGCACAAATCCGTGCCAGTCAGGCAAAATTTATCGCCATCTTTGGGCATGGCATGTTCGGCAAAGCGATTTTGTGGGCCAACCTGCTGGGGTCATTCGACGTCACCAGCGAATATATGCGCAGTTTCCACATTTTCATCAAATCCTTCGATATACCCAACGGCAGTATCATCAAAGCAATATATACCGCGGACGAAGTTCGTTTTGGCAGTATTCATGCTGAATATTTAAAACAAGGAAGTACGTAGTGATTACGCGAAATTTAGTAGCAGAACTGGGATGTTTTTTGCTGCTCAGCCTGATCCTAAACGCCTGCGCCGCCGCGAATCACACCCCGTCCGCGACGCCAAAAGCGACAGTCGCGGCGACCCCTGAAAGGGTCAGTACGCCCTTACTCCCAGACGCCACGGCAACCCCAAGTGTCACACAAGCGCCCACGATTACGCCAAAACCATCTGACACGACAATCCCCAGCGAGACAGTAGACCTGACTCAAAAAGCCTACAGCGAAGCTACCGCAACAGGGGCCGCCAAAATCGCAGTGTTTCACGAACCTTCCGCTTGCTATGAGAATTTCATCTCGCCTAATGGTGAATGGCTGGCTGCTGAGTGTGCAGTTAAAGGTCAGCAATTAAGCAATAAGCTGGAAATTTTCAGCAAAGCAGGCAAACATTGGGTTGTAGGCGCGGACCAGATTGTAGACCCGGACCGGTCCGAAGGTTATGCCTTAAGCCCCAAACATTGGTCGGCAGATGGAGCGTATTTATATTTTGCGGCTTATTTTCAAGGAAGCGGGGGTGGATACGACTGTATGTATGTTTTTGCCGAAGGTCTATATCGACTCAGCCTAAATGACGGGAGTGTCTCAACGATTGCATCGGGGTACGTAATATTTGCCTTCTCGCCAACCGACCGGCGGCTGGCGTATGAAGATGGGCCCAATTTGATTATTCATGATTTAAAAACGGGTGATGAGATAAAAATTAACCATGAGGAAGATGGCGGCATCGGCACTTTAACCTGGTCGCCAGATGGGCTGGAACTGGCCTACGCAACTTGCCAGGAAAACGACCCCGGGTCTGTTGAAGATGGTATCCCGAAAAAATCTGGCATCAAGATTTTCTCGGTTCGACAGAACGCATCCAGAACCATTCTCACAATGGACAAAAGACTGCTCAGCATCGAAGCGTGGAATGCCGATCACACCCTAAGCATCTCAAGTGAAGGCGGCGCACTGGGCGAGGGCACTCGCCTTTTCGACCTGAACACAAGCCAGTGGATCACGGCAACACCAACGCCCTAATAAATCTAGGGACACATCCCCTGCCGATATTGATCGGTTGGTTCGTGCAGGGCAAGATATAATCGCTTGCTGGTAAAAATATCAGTATCCATTCTTACATATTGGAGAATATCTTAATGGCAGATCGCATCTACGTCACCGGACACGTCAACCCCGATACCGATTCAATTGCTTCTGCAATGGGCTATGCTTGGTGCCTACGCGAAAGAGACGGACTGGACGCAATCCCAACACGCGCTGGCGCGTATAATCCGCAAACCACGTGGCTGCTTAAGCGGCTGGAACTGGAAGGCCCCAACCTGATGGCGGACGCTTCGCCACGCTTCGAATCAGTCGTCAAACGTTTCGATACCACCCACCCCGATCAATCGTTGCGCGAAGGCTGGAGCATTTTGACCCGCACCGGCGGTGTCGCCCCTGTCATTAACGAGGATGGCAGCCCATTTGGCCTGATCAATGGCCTGAGCCTGTTCGATTTCATCGCAAAAATGCTCGGCCCAAACCCACGCACCGAGCATATCCAACTACCCGATCTGCTGGACATCCCCTGCGGCGATGCGGCTGACAAAGAGACGCCTAAATTTCAAGCCAACGCCTACATCCGCAACTCGGTCAACCGCATTCTGCGCGGCCAATATAACGATTTCTTCGTTGTGGATGAAAACGGCCAATATATGGGCATTTGCCACCAGCGGGATGTGCTCAACCCGCCACGCATCAAGGTTGTACTGGTCGATCACAACGAACCACACCAATCGATTGGCGCGCTCGAAGAAGCCGAACTGGTCGAAATCCTGGATCATCACCGACTGGGAAATCCCTACACACACACACCCATCCGTTTTTCGGTGGACGTAGTCGGTTCAACCAGCACACTGGTTTCAGAGAAAATTGCCGAAGCAGGCTTGAGCGCCCCGGCAAAGATTGCAGGCGTGTTGCTGGGCGGTCTCTTAAGCGATACGCTCATCCTGACTTCGCCCACCACCACTGACCGCGACAAACGCGCCGCCGAACGTCTGGCGCGCTGGGCCTTTGTAAAGAATGGCCCCTTGTTTGGCGAGACCATCAACTCATTTGGCAAGGCGCTGCTGGCATCTGGCGCAGGGTTGGAAAACCGCGACCCCAAGGCCGTGGTCAGCACAGACATGAAAACCTACGAATTGGGCGGATACCGTTTTGCAGCCGCGCAGGTTGAAGTAACCGATCTGATCCAGCTTAACGAATATCTCCCTGCCCTGAATGAAGCGCTCAACAACCTGCGCCAGAGTCAGAACTTTCACTTCACCATGCTTTTGATTACCGATGTGGTGCGCGGCTCCAGCAGACTACTGGTATCCAACCCGCCCCCCGAACTGGACGACCTACCCTACCCTGCTTTACCAGATGGCACACGTCTGGCAGATGGCATTGTCTCGCGCAAGAAGCAGTTGCTCCCCGCTGTGCTGGGTTTGTTGGAAAAATAAATTGCAAGCAGCTTGTGATGGTATTTTCAGCAAAAGCATCATAAGATTTACCTAGTGCCGTAACTACCTTATGTCGTAGGGTAAACGCGGCTGAAATTCGCCGCTTAATGTAGTTACAGTACTAGAGAAAACTCATTTATGTCTAACAACTCAACGCAACGCTACCCCGAAGAACGCCGTCTTGCCACTGTATTATTTGCCGATGTACAGGGCTTTACATCCCTGGCTGAACAGTTGGACTTTGAAGCTGTCAGCGAGATGATTAAAGATATTTCAAAGCGCCTTGATAAGGTGATCGATGACCACAATGGCTACATTGATAAACACCTTGGAGATGGCGTGATGGCAGTATGGGGTGCGCCCTTTGCTGGCGACAACGATGCAGAAGAAGCAGTCGGCGCCGGGTTGGATATGCTTCGGGCGTTGAATGATTTTTGCGCCAAAACCATCATCCCCGGCGCGAAAGAGTTGAAACTGCGCGTTGGCATCAACAGCGGGCTGGTATTTGCCGGTTATATCGGCAGCCGCAATGAATACACCATGCTCGGCGACACGGTCAACGTCGCCAGCCGTCTCGAACAAATTGCCGAACCCGGCACCGTCGTCATCAGCGAAAATACGCTGCGGTTGGTACGCGGCAGTTTCAGGGTAAGGCATCTGGAACCGGTCAAAGCCAGGGGCAAGACCGAACTCACCCAGCCGTATGCGGTTGAGGGCAGGTTGACGGCGCCGGGTCGCTTCCGCTACCAGAGCGCGGATAGTCTCATTACCAACATTGTTGGGCGCAATCTGGAGCTTGAAAGGTTGCAGATGGCCTATGACCAGACTTTCGAATCAGAAGATGCAATCATGGTGCTGCTCAGCGGGGATGTAGGGATTGGAAAATCGCGATTGATGATGGATTTTGGCAATCACATTGAAGAAGAAAGTGGCGAAACCAGCATCCTTTCTACCCGTGGCCTTTCCCAGGCATCCAAGGTGCCGTTCTATCTGTGGCGCGTGCTGCTGCGCAATCGTTTTGGCGTGCGCGATGAAGACCCGTCACAAATCGCCACCGAAAAATGGAAGCAGGGAATTGACGGTATCTGGAAAAGCGATGACAAAAAAACAAAAAACGAAGCGCTCCAAATTCTCGGAGAAATGATCGGCCTTTCCACGGATAACAGCCTGGCATCCGAAGAGCACCTCCAACGTATGTTTATACTGGTTCGTGAATTGCTCAGGCGCATTAGCGTACAAAAACGCCTTGTGCTATTCTTTGACGATTTGCAGTGGGGCGATCGGGAAAGCTTGCAGTTGCTTGCAAATTTAGTCATCAGTGAAGACAACGGCTTTCCATTGCTTGTTATTGGCGCGGCGCGGACGGAATTCCTTAAAAATCAGACGCAGTGGCACAACCTGAGCCGCATCATCACACTTGAACCGCTGAAAGTGGATGCCAATATGGTGGCCCAAGCCTACCCGGATATTCATGACCTGCCCAAAGACATCCTGCAAGAAATTGCGCACCGCTCCGAAGGCAACCCCTACTTTTTGGAGGAGATTGTTAAAAGCCTGCTAAAAGCCGGGCTGCTCGGGCCAGAGAAGGATCCGCAGGAAATTCACCGGGCGCTGCTTTCACAAATCCCCGAAACATTGCTTGCCACCCTGCAAGCTCGCATGGACAATCTTTCACGCGAAGCGCGCACGGTGGCGCTGCTTGCGTCTGTTGTGGGGCGTGTCTTCTGGGTGGGCGCTTTGCTAAAAGCGGCGCGCTCTGAAGGGTTGGCAGGTACCACCCCGATGATTTCCATCCCCGATGCAGTGGTGGAACGTTTCGTGCAGGATGGCCTGCGCCAACTGGTGCGCGCCGAGCTGGCTTTCCCGCGTAGTGGCTCAAAGTTTTCAGAAGATCAGGAATATATCTTCAAAAATTCCTACCTGCGCGATGTCGCCTATAGCTTGATCCCCAACCGCAACCGGGCGCAATATCACAAAGCCATTGCCGAATGGATGCAAACCAAAATCGATCCTGCCTATCAAACCATGGCCGTTGAGCATGAAAAAAGCGCATCCAATGCCGCAAAAATCGCAACTGGCGCGCTCTCCAGCCCGCGCAGCCTTGCCAGCAATTAGCGTCTTTTATGAGAAGATTTATTATTTTGCTAATCATGTTTTTGACTGCATGCAATTCTGCGTTTCCAACCCCCACTGCAATCCCATCGCCTGCTCCAACTTTGCAAACACGTCCAATCTGTCCTACCCGGGGTACTCCCATTGACCCTGTTGCTCCATCGCGCATGAATATTCCTTGGATTAAGCAAACCATAACTGATTATCTTAATCAGGGAGGAGACCCTGAAAAAATGGTCGATGAGCTGACGCCGCCTAAATACGACAGCCTTCATTTGAAGGTGCATAGAGTAGATATCAATAATGATGGCGTAGATGAACTAATTTTTTCAAGTGATGTATTTTTAACAACTTCTAGCAATTCAGATGGGGTTGATTCAGGACTTTGGGTATTCCAATGTAAAAATGGCTTCTACCAAATCTCTTACAAAAAGGAACTTCTTGGCGAGTATGAAGGCAATCCAAGGTTGGTTGCTGCAGGCAGATTTAAATAACGATACCCAAAAAGAAATCATCATACGATCTACATGGAGCGGAAGCGGGTGTCTTGAGGATTTTAATATTGTGAGCTGGGAAAAAGATAACCCAATACAACGCTTACCTGATGAATATTTTCCTTGTGGCACAGAGTTTGCAGTTGGGGGTAAAGATAGCAACGGTAACACTGAGGTCTTGTTTGAGGGAATCTCAGATATTCAATACAATTCAGTGGCGCGGATACAACGCGATTTTGTAGATACTTATATATTGAGCAATCAGATTTACATTCTGAAATCCCATGAATACGCACCATCCCCATATCGTGTTTACGCACTCTATGATGCACAACAGGCTCTGAATAAAGATGATATTCATCAGGCGATACAACTTTACGAGCAAGCCGCACACGACCAGACATTAAAAGACGTTGATTCACTAATATTCAGCCCAAATTGGTATGTTGAAAAATGGCCCGAAGATCTTCCCGAACAAGATCACCCAAAAGAATATGGCCCTGCATTTGCTCTTTTTCGTTTGGTGGTTTTATATCTTCACATTCAAGAAGAACAAAAAGCGATGTCAGCTTTAAAGGAACTTGAGATAAATTATCCAAAGGGGAATTTTGGCGCTGAGTTTACAGAGGCTGCACAACTTTTTGTCGAGCAATTCGAACGTGGAGAAAAAAGCTTTGTGCCTTGTCAGGCGGTGTCATCAATGATTGAACGTAAATACCCATCTCTTGATTGGCACTTTAAATGGTCCACATGGACAGAAGCTGATTACACCAATTTAACACTTTGTCCATATTTTCCAGCCAGCCTGATAAGATAGGTTACACACAGTGGGTATAGGACTTCACCGCTCTAGCACTACTCACACAAACCATTAGACCGATCAACAACTTTTTTTACAAGAGCGCGTATATGTGCTTGAATCAAATTCACGCATACGCTATAATGAATTGGATAATTTCGGGTCCCTAAAAGGAGAAATATATATGGCTAGAATTTTTGATGTCATTGAATATCGCAATGAGATGGTGGATGAAATCGTACATCGCTTCCCCGATGACAGCGGCATTGGCGATTATCGCCTGGGCTCGCAAGTCATCGTCCGCGATGGACAGGCGGCTGTGTTCTTCCGCAATGGGCAGGCACTAGACGTCTTTGGCCCTGGAATGCACACCATTACCACCGCTAATGTCCCCAAGCTGATTGACTTTATTGGTAAGGCATTCAACGACCGCACCCCCTTCCCTGCTGAAGTGTATTTTGTCTCGCTTAAAGAGTTTGCCAATAAGAAGTGGGGTACACCCCAGCCCATCATCGTCCGCAACCCGGGCATGGGACTCGGCGTAGCGCTGCTGCAAGGTTTTGGAACGTATTCCTTCCAGGTCAGCGACCCGCAATTATTTGTCACCAACATTGTCGGCAAACAGGCAGTCTTCCGCAGCGCTGAGATTGAAGAGCGTATGCGCACCATGCTGCTCTCCAAATTGCAGGACTTGCTCGGCGAAACTGCCGCCAAGAAAAGCGTGCTTGAACTCATTGGCCTGACCGAAGAACTCGGCGCAGGCGTGCGCGCCAAAGTGCAGGATGATTTTGCTGCACTGGGTTTGACGCTCAAGACCTTCTATATTGGTAACTTGAAGCCATCCGACAAGTCGGCGCAGGAATTGCGCGACATGGGTATGCTCGATATGAATGTCTATACCCAGCTCCAGGCTGCGGACGCGATGCGCGATGCTGCGAACAACCAGCAGGGTGGCGCAGGTCTGACAGCCGGGATCGGTGCCGGGATGGGCATTGGCAATTTGATGGGTCAAGCGCTTCAGGGTGGTCAACAACAGCCCCAGCAATCCCAAGCTCCGTCGAACGGTGGCGCGCCCGCAGCCGGTGGCATGGCTGAGGTTATGACTCCATCCGAAGCGGCGGCTGTGCTGCGCGTTTCAGAAGAAGATGTGATCGCCGCCATCACGGCTGGCGACCTGAAAGCCAAGAAGCTCGGCAGCGCCTATCGTATCAGCCGTGGCGCGCTGGAAGATTTTTTGAAGAGTTAACAAAAAACGCAAAAAAAGACGCCCGGCTTTTCAGCCGGGCGTCTTTTTTTGCTCTCGCATATAGCGATATTCAAATCGCTTTGAAAAACTGTGACATCTTCATCGCCAGCCCCATGTCACCTTGTACTTTGAGTTTGCCCTGCATGAAAGCCTGCATCGGGTCAAGCTCCTTGTTGAAAATTTTGAGATAATCAGCAGAATCAGCACTGATGGTCAGAGACGGATTTGGATAAATCCCCTGCGTCACTTTGAGCGTGCCATTTTTGATTTCAGCATTCCAGTTGCCAGGCTCGGCCCCAGAAAAGTTAAACTGGAGCACAACATTCAGCCCCTGGGCTTTTTCAGGCAGAAACGCGGCGGGCATTTGTGAAACCAGATCAGCAATGGTGAGTGGCATAAATTTCTCCTTGTTTAAATATTTTCTGTATGATAGAAAGTGCGAGGGTATCACAAGAATAGTGTTTTTGGGTGGGTGAAAATTACAGGTTGAAGATTGAATTGTATAATCGTTCGAAATTTATGATGAGGAGAAAAATGAGTACACAGTACACTATCCGTCCTGCAACACGCGCCGAACTCGACATTCCCATCGCCTGGGCTACCGCTGAAGGCTGGAACCCCGGCCTGCATGACGGCAACTCATTCTTCGCCGCTGACCCGGAGGGCTTTTTGCTCGGCTTTCTGGGCGAGGAACCAATTGCCAGCGTTTCGGTCGTCAAGTATGGCGCCACCTTCGGCTTTCTCGGCTTCTATATCGTCAAACCTGGCCACCGCGGGCAGGGCTACGGCATGCAAATCTGGCGCGCCGGGCTGGATACGCTGCAAGGCCGCAACATCGGGCTCGACGGAGTCACTGCTCAACAAGAGAATTATAAGAAGTCCGGTTTTGCGCTGGCCTACACCAACATCCGCTACGAAGGGATTAATAGCGGAAATGCGCCAAAGGATGATGGAATTGTTGCTTTGACAAATCTCCCGTTTGATGACGTAGTGGCCTACGATAGACCCTTCTTCCCCGCAGACCGCACCCGCTTCCTGCAAAGCTGGATCCATCAACCCGAAAGCGTTGCGCTGGGGCTGGTCGTCGAATCGCAATTGACAGGGTACGGCGTGCTGCGCCCGTGCGTGACTGGCTATAAAATTGGCCTGCTCTTTGCGGATGACCCGTCCATTGCTGAACGTCTCTTCACTGCCCTGAGCGGACATGCGCCGCAAGGTATGCCCATTTATCTGGATGTGCCATCCATCAACCCGGCAGCCGTTGCACTGGTCGGGAAACATAACATGCGCGCCGTTTTTGAGACAGCGCGCATGTATACGCAGGAAAACCCGGCATTACCGTTTAATCGATTGTTTGGGGTGACGACGTTTGAGCTTGGCTAAATTGCCCTAACGATCATTAATCCTGTTGTTCTTGCCGATAACAATATTGCCAGTATAGTCTCCGCCAATCATAATCCCACCTGCGCCAACAGCTTTTGCACCATCTCCCTGGGCAATCGCTCCATCCCCATTGAGCGTGGCCTGGTACTGATTGTAGCTGCGCTGAACCTTCTCTGGTGAAACCTGATGGGTGGCGGCCCCAGCCGGGACTGTCTCAGACACATCAAAAACACCTGGTGCCGTGGCTCCCTGGTACAACGCCACAGGGAAAGGCCCAACACCTTTCATGACGGTCAATTCCGCTTCCTGCGGATGTCCCAATTCTTGCGCAGCCTCTTTCAATTCATCGTAAATATACTCATACAACCCAAACGCGCTAATGTAACCATTGCGATTTGGCGCCCCACCGCGCAACCCGCGCACCAGTGCATCACTAAAAATGCTCAAATCTCCCGAGCCAATCCACGATTTCTGATCGGGGCGGCAGGCAGTGATGGTAATGCGCCCTTCCCCCGTTCCAAGCAGCGCCTCGTTAAATTTTTGTGGTGGTACCTTACTGTTCAAACCTGCGCCAACATCAAAGTTTGGCGATAGCTTGCCAGAATAGCAGGCATTAATCACTAGCAGCATACGTTTCGCGCCAATTTTTCGCAATCTGCCAAGCAAATCCGTTTCACTGATGCCTGTCCCAGGCAGCACTTGATTGCTCTGCAAGCGCGTATCGTAGGTGGTAAGATAATAATTACCATCTGTGCCAGAAACCCCGTGACCGACAAAAAACAAAAAGAACGTGTCATCCGCCTTGACCGTACCAGCAAGCGCATCCAATTTTGACAGAACAGCCGCGCGCGTGCTCTGCTCTTTGGTCAATAGGCTGACCTGCGCTGCAGGGTAGCCACAAAGTTCTGCATCCAGCAATGCAGCGCTAACCGCTTCGGCATCCTTGATGGCAATCGGGACGTTATAATCGTCCATAAACTGATAATAGCCTGAACCAATGATAAGCGCATGTCCGTTTGCAAATGACATAATGTTCTCTCCTGTTATCAATCATTATAGAACATTTTCGAAACACTGAGTGCAAAATTCGGGCGTACCAATGGGCCATCACCCACAATCAACCGAGATTGTCAAACGCGGGTTATAATCTCCCTTCGGTTTCGCAAGGTTTTCATCCCATCGCCCACTCTATGGAGGTTCCTAATGCCCACCTTAAACGAAATGTTACGCGCTACAAGTCGCACTTTTGCCATCGGTATTGAGCGCCTGCCGGGTGTTCTTGGCAGTGCCGTAATGGTTGCCTATCTGCTTCTGCGTGTCTCGGATTATTTTGAAGATGACGAAAGCATTTCAGACGATGAGAAAGTCGCCCTGCTCAAACAATGGGACACCGTTCTGGCTGGCGAAAGCGAAATCGGTAAACTGACTGCCAAAATCGTTGAGCCAAACGGCTCCAACCCTGATGGCGTAGTGGCCTGGCATGCAGCCCAAGTGCTCGATGCCCTGCATGCCCTGCCGCCAACCCTCCAAAGTATTATCGTCAAGCACGTGCGCGATACGACACAGGGCATGGCAGACTGGGTCAAACGTGGTCCGCAGGTGGCTGACGAAAAAGATATGGATAATTACATGCACGAGGTGGCCGGGCGGGTTGGTTATCTGCTCACCGATCTTTTCTCGTGGCACTCACGCTACATTCGCTGGCACCGCAATGCGCTTATGCCACTGGCGCGTGAGTTTGGGTTGGCCTTGCAGACAGTCAACATCATCCGAGGGCTGCATGAAGATTACGAGCGTGGCTGGATTTTTGTGCCTGACAGTTTTTGCACCGCCCTTGAAATTACCCGTGAAAATCTCTTCCAACCCGAATACTCGTCGCAGTCGCTGGAAGTGTTAAAGAAGCTGACAGACAAAGCCGACCACCATCTCGAAGCCGCAATGGAATATCTCAAGGCGTTGCCACCCTGGCAGTACAGCATTCGATTGTTTTGCGTCTATCCGCTGATGTTTGCCGTCCGCACGCTGGCGATCAGCCGTCAGAATGCAGCGGTACTCAGCGGGGAAGTTAAAATGACCCGTGATGAAGTTGCCCGTATCGTGCGTGACACTACCCTGTGGAGCTGGTCCAACTTCTGGCTGGATGAGTATTACCAAAAGCTACGGGTGGTTACTACACCAACAAGCTAAAAAATTTCTACCATTCTGCTGAAACCATAAAAGAGCAGCCATCCTATCAATAAGGATGACTGCTCTTTTGCATAGCTTTGCTATAATAATTCATATCAAGGTTACTTTCCACTCATTGGATTAAAGGGAGATTTCCATGTATGACACATCCGCGAAAAATGCTTCTGTACCCGTTTTTTTACGCATTGTGACAATTGTTGAATGTTTTGTCGTTGCCGCCGCCGCAATTACCTTGTTCTTTTTTCCGGCCCTCGCCAAAACCATCTGGGTCTGGGATGTGCCACCCTTTAACGCCCGTTATGTCGGTGCAATTTATTTTGCCGCCCTGCTGCCGCTCATCATTTTTGCGTTGGCTGCACGCTGGTCGCCAGGCCGTGTCGTTTTGTGGATGATTTTTGCTTTTACCACTGCCATCGGCGTAGTGATGTTTATGTACATTCCCAAATTTGAGTGGACGCGGCTGGGGACGCCGATCTTCTGGCTTTTGTATATCTTCCTGCCATTTAATTCAATCTTTTTTCTATACAAACTGCGCGACTGGCGTGTTTCTGATAGTGAGAAAACATCGCCTTTAATTTTTAATCTGCTGTTGGCTGTGACTGTTCTGTGTGGTTTGTACGGACTGGGTCTTCTTCTCATCCCCGAAACCGTCACGGCATTCTGGCCCTGGAAAATTGACGATTTTCACGGACGCATTTATGCCGCAACATTTTTAACCCCCGCTATGGGCGCATGGATCATTCGCCGCGATAGTGCGCGTTCGGAACGCCTGGTGCTGGGATTGACGCTCACGACACTTGGGTTGCTTTCAATCATCGGCACCATCTGGACCAGCCTGGGCATTTCACCTGATAAACAGATCAATTATGCAAATCTAGGAACCTGGGCCTTTTTTGGCATAAATCTCTTGTGCATTTTGGCAGGTTTAGGGCTGATGAGATCATTTCAAAAGCGCTAAGGCCCAAAAATATCCCAGAGCGTTCGTGGTGTAAAGAGCGTCGCGGGGTTGGATGAACCAAAACAGGTATCCAGAATTGCCTGGCGCAAATTCAGCCTGGATTGGGCACGAGCGATCAGGTTAGTGAAAACCCCGTTGCGAAAGTAAACGCGTTGTCCCAGGTGATTAAGCATCAGTTGCGATTGGAATTTCCCCGCAAGCACGGCGCGGTAGCGGCGCTGTAAGTTTTTTGATGGGCATCCATCCCATCCGCTGAGAATAACGCGGGCGGCCAACTGCGCTGATTCGAGGGCATAATCAATCCCTTCACCCGTCAGCGGATTGACCAACCCAAGCGCCTCGCCAACCACAACGATCCAATCGTTACCGCCATTGGATGGCGAAAAATCTGTCCGCAACGGATACCCCTTGATGGGGCCGAGCTGCCTGGCATTTCGCAAAATGCGGCTCAGATATGGATGGTGCTGGATCATCTCGCGCAGTTGGGATGGCTGAGGGGTGGGCGCATCAAAGAAAACACCGCAGCCTACATTAGCGGTGCCGGGACCGGTAGGGAAAACCCAGCCGTAACCGGGCAAATCCATCCCATCAAAGAAAAGCACAATGCTATCATCCAGCCCTTCCACATTTTCGAAATAAGTTCGCGCCGCCAGATTAATCGGCGGCGTTTTTTTAAGCAGATCATGCTCCCGTAGCAATGCGACATTAGAGCCGGTGGCAAGAATCACCAGCCTGCATTCCAGGCGTTGACCATCCTCGATTTCAACCTGCGCCATTCCGTTGGATGCCTGTCTTAACTGACTGACTTTGACACCCGAGATCAGTTCGGCACCCCCAGCGATGGCATGCTCCACCAAAATGTGGTCGAGTTTCAGGCGCGGCAGCACCAAAACATGGGGCGGCAAATTCTTGAGGTCTGAAAGCTGCATGCGATAAGTAACTTCGTCGGAATGGCGGATTGTAACCGCAGAACAACGTTGAGCACATTGTTCGACTTTCGGCAAAGCATCCATTTCGGTAAGTATTTTGATGGCACGTGGCGTCAATCCATCCCCACAGGTTTTGTCGCGGGGAAAATTGAATTTATCAATCATTGCAACATGCAAACCACCCGCCGCAAGGAACCAGGCCGCCGCCGAGCCAGCAGGCCCAGCGCCTACAATCAGAACATCATAAGGTTTCGCCATAAGGAATCCTGTATCCAAAAATTACTTGTTAACCATTCCCAACGAAATCATGCTCTCCGCCATCTCGATGACCGTCTCTTGCAGCGGGCGCGGCGACCAGCCTAGCGTTGTTTTGAGCTTGGCGTTGGCGAGCGTATATTCGCGGCCCAGCCAGTTGATCGAGAGCCGCGTGCTCGGGTCTACAAGCGCAATCAGGCGCATGAACAGATCGGGGATTTGGCGTGTGTTGATCTTATAGTTTGTCCCAGCAAAATGCCGGGCAAGGATTTGCACCACATCCTGCGCCCAGTATGATTCTCCGGTGCAGCAAAAACGCTGACCAGCGGCTTTGGGTGCGGTCATGGCGGCAATGTGCGCGGCGGCCACATCGCGCACGTCCACAATCGGCCAATACATACGCGGGATGCCGGGCACTTCGCCGCGCAGCAGGCGATAGATGAGTTGCCCCGAGGTGTTCACGCCCGCGCTCAGGCATGGACCAAGCACAAACCCTGGAATGATGACCGCCAGCTCGAGCGATTGCCCCGCTTTCAGGTTTTTGACAAACTCCCAAGCGGCGCGCTCGGCCAGGGTTTTGCTTCTAGCATAAGCTCCAATTTTTTCATCCAGGTTTGACCAGTTGCTTTCGTCGAATGTGTGCTTGCGGGCTGTATATCCTTCAAAAACTGCTGCAATCGACGAGGTGTAAACCACGCGCCGCACGCCATTCGCAGCGGCTGCACGCAGAACACGCAGCGTGCCATCCCTTGCCGGGAGGATCAAATCCGCCTCGTTTTTTGGCTCCACCACCGGGATGGGGGATGCCACATGCAGGACAAACGCACAGCCACGCACCGCTGCATCCCAGCCACCATCCTTCAGCAGCTCAGCGCCGACAAATTCCAACCGATCCTCCGCGTCAACCTGCTTTGCGAGCATCTGTCGAATTTCGGCCTGATGGGCAGGGTTGCGAAGCGTGCCACGCACCCGGTAGCCTTGCTGCAGCAATTGCAAAATACAGTGCGTAGCAATAAATCCGTTTGCGCCGGTAACGAGCACAGTGGTCGATGAATGATCTTGCATGAAATCCTTGTTTGTTTTACGCATTACGTAGTCGTGCGTTATGCATAAAATGATTATTTCACCAGCTTTGGCAGGCTGATCGCATACGGCGGCAGCGCCACACCATTTTCAGTAACGATGCCTGAGAGCAGACGATTGGGCGTGACATCGAAAGCAGGGTTACGCGCCCTGGCATTTTTCGGGGCAATCGGTTCGCCGTGGAATTGGATGCCGAGTACTTCATCTGTGTTGCGCTCTTCAATCGGAATCAGATCACCGTGCGCGAGAGTCAAGTCAACGGTGGAAGTGGGGACAACGGCATAAGCCGGGACGCCGTTATCGAAGGCAGCCAGTGAGAGCATGTAGGTGCCGATCTTGTTGGCAACATCCCCATTGGCGGCAACACGGTCTGCGCCGAAGAAGACTTTTTGCGCCTTGCCCGCTTTCAAAAAGAAGCCAGACATATTATCTGTGATGATCTCATACGAGATACCATATTGTTCGAGTTCCCAGGCGGTCAGGCGCGCACCCTGCAAACGCGGACGGGTCTCGTCCACAAGCACGTGGATGCGTTTGCCCTGTTCGTGCGCAGTGCGGATGACGCCGAGGGCTGTGCCCCAGTCGACAGTGGCGAGCGCGCCCGTATTACAGTGGTGGATGATGGTGTCGCCGTCGTTAATCAGGGCTGCGCCGTGTTCGGCCATGCGCTTGTTGATCTCGACATCTTCGTCGGCCAGTCTTTGGGCTTCGCCAAGCAGCGCCGCACGCATTCCATCCGCGGATGTTTCACGGGCAGCTTCAACCGT
Source organism: uncultured Chloroflexia bacterium (assembly GCA_963757465.1). Taxonomy (GTDB): domain Bacteria; phylum Chloroflexota; class Anaerolineae; order Anaerolineales; family Villigracilaceae; genus UBA5195. Next base: position 474,870 of record CAVWRY010000002.1, read on the forward strand.
GCCCATTAACCGGTCAACAGCCCAGGCCAGATTAACAGCGGTTGGCCGGGCCGCTTTCAAGGTGGCTGCAGCAATGCGCAAGTCGGCGAGCAAAGCTGAAGGAGAGTCTGCTTTGGATTCATATCCGGCCAGCGCCAGGCCAAAGGCAGCAGCGGCCCCAATGGCAGGTGCGCCCCGTACCACCATATCCGTAATGCCATGCGCCACAGCCTTGTGATCATTATAGGAGAGCACTTCGAAACGCGCAGGCAAAATACGTTGATCGATCATTTTTAGCTGATTGTCTTCCCAAAAAACGGTGCGCATGGAGTCTCCTTGAGGTTGAAGGTGTCAGGTTGAAAGTTGAAGGCTTTTAAAGTTTAAACCTTCAACTTTCAATCCGTAACCGCCTTTGAAATCACAAAATCGATCATCCTGCCAGGAATATCCACGCCGGTGGTGGTAATGCTGTTGCGGAATTCCATGGTGTGATTGATTTCGTTGATGGTATAGCCGTTGTCTGTTTCGAAGAGATCAAAAGCCAGCAGGCCACCGCTTGGACTACCCGTGATGGCATGCGTAGCGCGGCGGCAGAGATCGAGCATGGCAGGCGTGACAAGGCAGTTGGTGGCAATACCGCCGCGCGCGGTGTTGGTGATCCAGCTTGCGGATGTGCGGTAAATGGCACAAATGCACTCATCTCCAACGACAAAGGCGCGGATATCGCGGCCCGGTTTTTCGATATATTCCTGAATGTAAAAAACCTGATGGTTGACGCCAAGGCTGGATTTGTGCTCAATAATCGATTCAGCGGCGGAGCGGCTGTCCACTTTGGCGAGCAGGCGGCCCCAGGACCCGATCACCGGCTTGAGCACGCAGGGATAGCCGAGGCTTTCGGTGGCTTTCAGCGCGGATTCGTTGTCGAAGGCCATCAGCACCCGAGGCGTGGGCAAACCACTGTTGGTCAGAATTTGGCTGGTGATGTATTTATCCCCACAACGTTCTGCCACCAGCGATGGGTTAATGACCGGGATGCCATGCGCTTCAAAAATGCGCGTGATATACAGACCGCGCGAATAAGAGATGGAACGTTCAAGAACCAGGTCCACATCGAGGGGCTTTTTGGCAATGTCGAAGAAGTTGTCTCCATCATTGATCTGGACAACTTCGACACCAGACTTTTCTTCAAGTTTTTCCAGCAGGTATTTTTCTTCGGCGCGAATGTGGGTGTAGAGAAAGCCAACGCGAGGCATGGGTTCATCCTGATGGGAGGTTGGTGGAATGGTAAATTGGGGATTGGGAATTGGTCAATTCTCGAACCAATTCCCGTTAAATGTTGGCGTGTCGCTATTGTAACTCCATTTTATCGACATCACTTCTGCTCCTTTGCATCATCCTTCTTTGAGCATGAAACTGTCTCAGTTTTAAATCGCCCATTGACAAATGCAAGGAACTGGAATATAAATTTATTTAATGAACACACTTTCTGTCTTGATTCTTGTTAAGCAATTGCCCACCTCTCCGAAGCCTTACGGTTGTCGGGTTAGTGGGCTTTGTGTGGTTGGAATCAGGTGAAAGTCAAGTAATCGTCTTTTAGTAATCCCTGTCTGCCAAACAAGCTCTCCGATAACGGAGAGTTTTTTATTTTCTTAGGGAAAAGGAGTTGCCATGATCTAAATCGTTGGCCAAACCTATACAAAATGTTTTGCGTATGACATAATGCGGCCCTGACCCGTCTTGCCAATCGGTCAGAACGACAGGTGTGGTACGCCGCAAATTTCAAACAACAAAAACAGTCTACACCAGTAAAATTTCGACAGCGAGGAGAACAGATTATGACCAATATTGCCTTAATTGGTTACGGAAAAATGGGCCAAATGGTTCAACAATTCGCTACAGCAAAAGGCCATTCGATTGTTGCCATTGTTGATCCTTATGGCGAGAATTGTTATAAAGAAATCACAGCGGAGGCTTTATCGGGGGCGGATGTTTGCATTGATTTCAGCGCGCCGCAAACAGCGGTGGCGAATATCAAGCAAATGGCCACCCTCGGCAAGAATATGGTGATTGGCACCACGGGTTGGTACAGTCAGTTGGATGAAGTGAAGCAAGTTGTTCAGCAGAATCAGGTTGGCCTGATCTGGTCAGGCAATTTTTCAATTGGGGTGAATGCCTTGTTCAAAATTGTCGGATATGCAGCCAGGGTTTTCAATAATCTGCCTGATTACGATGTGCTGGGCCATGAATTTCACCACAAAGCCAAAGCCAACTCACCATCCGGCACGGCAGCCATGTTGGGCAAAATTCTACTGGACAATATGGAACGCAAGCAAGAATTGGTTGTGGACAAACTCGACCACAAAATCGAGCCGAACCAAATCCATTTTTCCAGCAGTCGGGGCGGATCCATTCCTGGCACACACCTGGTGATGTTTGACAGCCTGGTGGATACGATTGAAATTACGCATACAGCCCGTGGTCGCGAGGGCTTTGCTACCGGGGCGGTCATGGCTGCTGAATTTATCCAGGGCAAAACCGGTTTTTACAATATCGATGATTTAATGAACACCATTATAGGAGGCTAACATGTTTCGAGGCGTTTTTACTGCAATCGTCACTCCCTTCACTGCTGATGAGAGTGTAGACGAACCAACTTTAAAAAATTTGATCGACTTTAATCTGGCAAACGGTGTCACCGGAATTGTGCCATGCGGTACCACTGGCGAAAGCCCAACCCTGGCCCACGCCGAACATGACCGCGTGATTGAATTGACCGTTCAGCATGTCAACGGGCGCGCACCCGTCATTGCTGGCACCGGATCAAACAGCACGCGTGAGGCCATCAGCCTCAGCCAGCACGCCGAACGTGCCGGCGCCAATGCATTACTGCTGGTGACGCCCTATTACAACAAACCCACCCAGGAGGGCATGTATCGCCACTTCCGGGCGATTGTTGAAAGTGTCAACATCCCCTCTATTGTTTACAACATCAAAGGACGCACCGGGATTAATCTGGAAACAGATACGTTGATGCGGTTAATGAATGACTGCCCCAATATCGTTGGTGTTAAAGAAGCATCTGGCGATCTGGCGCAAATGAAAGATGTGCTTGCCCGACGTAATCCCAACTTTAGCGTGTTAAGCGGCGACGACAATCTGGCTGTGTCCCTGATCAAAGAAGGCGGCGATGGCGTGATCTCGGTCGCCAGCAATTTTATCCCGGCCCAGATGTCGCGGCTGGTAAAACTGGCGCTTGAAGGCAATTTTGCCGACGCTGAAACCTTGGAAAAAGAACTGGCCCCACTCTTCTCTGCCGAATTTATCGAAACCAACCCCATTCCGATTAAATATATGCTTTCGCTGACAGGCATGTGCGAGGAAGTTTACCGGCTGCCAATTTGTGAGCTGCGTCCTGCCAGCAAAGAAAAAGTAAAACAGGTTTTGACGGATATGGGGTTATTACATCCCCACACAGCATAAATCCAAACAGGCATTTTGCGCCTAACCGCAGACTTGCCCCTGGCCCAAACGCCCGGAGCAAGTCTGCATTAAATATCTTCGATGAGATGAAAATGAACAAAACTCTCCCTTTTACCAAAGACCAAATCACCGCCATCACCCATCGCTACCCGACACCGTTTCACATTTACGACGAAACAGCCATCCGCGAGAATGCCCGGCTGCTCAAAGCCTCGTTTGCCGGCATCCCCGGCTTCAAGGAATTTTTCGCCGTCAAAGCCCTGCCCAACCCTTTTATTCTCAAAATTCTTAAAGAGGAAGGCTTTGGTGCAGATTGCAGTTCGCTGCCGGAACTGTTGCTGGTTGAAAAAGTGGGCATTACCGGCGAAAACATTATGTTTACGTCCAACGACACATCTGCTAGCGAATATCGAAAAGCCAAAGAGCTGGGCGCCATCATCAACCTTGACGACATCAGCCACATCGAATTTTTAGAGCGACACGTCGGCCTGCCAGAGCTGATCTGTTTTCGCTACAACCCCGGCAATGCACGTAAAGGCAATGTCATCATTGGCCAACCCGCCGAGGCCAAATATGGCTTTACACGCGAACAGCTTTTTACAGGCTACCGCATGCTCAAAGAGAAAGGCGTCAAGCGCTTCGGCCTGCATACCATGGTTGCATCCAACGAACTGGATCATCGCTACTTTGCCGAAACCGTGGAAATGCTGCTCGATTTGGTGGTGGAACTGACCCACGAAATCGGCATCGAATTTGAGTTTATCAACATGGGCGGCGGCATCGGCATCCCCTACCGACCGGAGCAAATCGCCGTGTCGTACGGTCAAATTGCCGAGGAAGTGGATGAAGCGTACGAGACGCGCATTATTCGCAACGGGCTGCGCCTGCCGCAGTTGTTTATGGAATGTGGCCGGGTGATTACCGGGCCTTATGGTTATCTGGTTTCAACAGTCCAACACCTGAAACATACCTACAAAGACTATGTTGGCCTCGATGCCTGCATGGCGAATCTAATGAGACCTGGAATGTATGGCGCGTATCACCATATCACCGTGCTGGGCAAAGAAAATCAGCCCACCGACCATAAATATGACGTTACCGGCTCGCTTTGCGAAAACAACGATAAATTTGCGATTGATCGAATGCTGCCCGCCGTTGAACCCGGCGATATCGCAGTTATCCACGATACGGGCGCGCACGGGTATGCCATGGGCTTTAACTACAATGGCAAACTACGCTCCGCCGAATTGCTGCTGCGTAAAGATGGCGAGGTGATCCACATCCGCCGGGCCGAAACCGCCGAAGACTATTTCGCCACGCTCGATTTTGGACAACTGGCTGCGTTTCAGGCATAAGACACGCATTATTTTTTTTCAAAAAAATCATATTCTCAGAGGCCCTATTATGATCAAACGCAATCCAAATATCGCCAAGCTCCCTGCTGGTTATCTTTTCCCCGAAATTGGTCGGCGCCGACGGGCTTTGCTGGAACGACAGCCTGACGCCAAAATTATCAGCCTTGGCATTGGCAACACAACGGAACCACTCACCCCGCATGTTGTCGAAGCTTTGCAGAATGCCGCGCTCAAACTTGGCACCGCCGAGGGCTACTCTGGCTACGACGATGACCCCAAGGGTCAGGCGTTACTGCAAAATCTCAAGTCAAGACTGTCCGAGAACTGGTACCACAACCTCGTCAAACCAGACGAAATTTTCATTTCAGATGGCGCCAAATGCGATTGCGCACGACTGCAAGTGATGTTTGGAGCGGATGTAACGATTGCTGTGCAAGACCCAGCCTACCCGGTGTATGTCGATGGCAGCGTGATTATGGGTGCCACCGGAGCACATCAAAAAGAGCAGGGGCAGTTTAGCGGGATTGTTTATCTGCCCTGTAACCCGGTCAACAACTTCTTTCCTGATTTGTCGTCTGTTCCCCGCACCGATCTGATCTACTTCTGTTCGCCCAACAATCCCACTGGGGCAGTTTCAACGCGCGAACAGTTGCAGGAACTTGTCGGCTTTGCCAAACGCAACGGATCGATCATTATTTTTGACGCGGCTTATGCCGCCTTTATTCAAGACCCCAATCTGCCCCGCTCCATTTTTGAGATTGAAGGCAGCCGCGAAGTGGCCATTGAAGTCAACTCCCTCTCGAAACCGATTGGCTTTACCGGCGTCCGCTTCGGCTGGACGGTTGTGCCGCAAGAATTAACTTTCGACGATGGCACCCCCGTCAGCAAAGATTGGGGCCGGGTGATGAGCACACTCTTTAACGGCGCATCCAACATTGCCCAATATGGCGCGTTGGCCGCACTGGATAACGATGGACTGACCGAAATGCGCGATGTGGTGGGCTATTATATGGAAAACGCCCGCATTATCAAAGAAACCCTGACAGGTCTTGGCTTTGCCAGCTACGGCGGCGTCAACGCACCGTATGTCTGGGCCGAGTTTCCGGGTCGCCAATCGTGGGATGTCTTTACCGAAATTCTGGAAAAAGCCCACGTCGTCACTACCCCCGGTTCCGGCTTTGGGCCATCCGGCGAAGGGTTTGTCCGCTTTAGCGCCTTCGGACACCGCGCCGATGTGCTGGAAGCGGTGCAGCGGCTGAAAGAAAAACTGACCCGATAAATACGCAAAATCCGCCTAATTCCCATGGAGTTAGGCGGATTTTTTTACAATAAGCCCTTTACCAGGCTTTGGATGGGATGGCCTTCTATAATGACCGCGCCGGGTATAATTTCCACGAAGACCCGCGTTTGACCAAGACCACAAGGACATTCCTGATGAACTTTCGCAGATTTCTTGCCCCATCCAAACCAAAACATGTAGGGCCAAAATCTTTGCTGACGCGTAGATCCGCTGTCATTGGCTTGATTTTTGCATCCCCGTGGATTTTGGGATTCATTCTCCTGAAAGTGATTCCGATTCTGGCAGCGCTGGGTTTCTCCCTGACCGATTTCCACATGCTGACTCCTGAAAAAACACAATTTATCGGTCTGAAAAACTATATTGATATTCTCCACGACGCTGCTGCCGGGGCAAGCCTGTTTGGTTCCATTCGAAACTTTCTCTTCATCGTTCCGCTGCAAATGTTCAGTGCGCTGGCGCTGGCGGTGGTAATCTCCAGCGCGCGCTTGCGCAACCAGCTTGTTTTACGCACGCTATTTTTTTTACCCAGCATCATTCCCGCCATTGCGGTTTTCTCCATTACCATCGGGCTGACAGATCCATTTAGCGGCTGGCTCAACCGTCTGATTCTGGAGCCGCTGAACTTGCCATCCTCCCGTCTGAATGAAGTTTTCCCATTTATCCTCGCATTGTGGAGCATTGGCCCAACCTTCATCATCATGCTCAGCGCCATTCAAAGCATCCCAACCGAAATTATTGAAGCCGCCCGCGTGGATGGCGCTGGGCCCATCATTCGCCTGTTTGCCATTGTTCTGCCGATGATTTCTCCCGCTATTTTTTTTAGTCTGGTCATTAATATGACCAACGCCTTTGGCGGCGTCGTGCTGCTGGATCGTGGCCTCCCCTTTAACCAAAGCCTCTCGCCAATGGAAGGCTACATCACCGCACAGGTCTTCTCGGCTGGCAAACTGGGGTATGCCAGCGCGCTTGCCTGGGTCATGTTGATCGTTATTATGACGCTGGTAATCGTGCTTTTTCGATCTGCGCGTTACTGGGTATATTTTCCAAAGGAGGGTGACAATGAAGAAATCTAAACGCATTTACACATCAACGCTTGGCCTGCGCCTGTGGGAATTTACCGGGACGGCTTTTGTCAACCTCTCAGTTTTCATGTTGCTGATGGTGTACCTTTCGCCGCTAAGCTATATGCTTGTCACCTCGCTCGAATCGCATTCCCAACTTCAAGACCGAGGAGCTCCGCCTTGGCCTGTTCAGGTTGTCACATATACTTATCAAGGCACGCCATACAATCTCTACAACGTCCCCACCGAAAACGGAATCAAGCAATGGGCCCTCATCAAACCGGCCCGCACCGCCAGCGATTTCATTAATCCGGCCAATCCTGATGCCGGTTTGATCCACTGGCAAGGCGCATGGCGCACGCTCGACAAAGTGTATGTTCCCAATCCCACGCTCGATAACTTCATCGGGCTTTGGAAGACAGTCAAATATATTCCAATTCTGGGGAATACCCTGTTTGTTGTCTTTGTTTCGGGCATCGGGGTATTGTGCGCATCCATTGCAGTGGCCTACGGTATATCGCGCTTTCCCATCCCGGGCGGCAATCTTTTGTTGCTGCTGATGATCGGCACGATCATGATTCCCGACAGCATTTTGATTGTGCCATCCTTTTTTATCTTTACACGTGTGCTTAACTGGAACGGGAGCTACCTGCCCCTGATCCTGCCACCGTTTTTTGGCAGTGGAGTTTACATTTTTCTGTTGCGGCAAAAGTTCAAAAGCATTCCGCGCGATTTGGATGAAGCCGCCATGCTGGATGGCGCCGGGCCGCTACGGATTTTGATCTCGATTATTTTGCCACAATCCATCCCGATCGTGACAACCGTTGCGCTTTTGCACTTCTTCAACATGTGGAATGAGCTACGCGTTTCAAGCCTGTACCTTGGCATTCGACCTGATCTGCAAACGATTGCCTTTACCGGACAAAACGCAGGCGGTTTTGGTAGCACATCTGAAATAACGCAGGCAAGCACCGTACTCTTGTTACTTATCCCAACGGTGATTCTGCTGCTCTCCCAGCGCTTTTTTATGCAAGACATGATTATTACGGGAAGCGAAAAATGAACAAAATGGCATTCCGCAACATTGTTGCGCTCTGGCTGGCCTGGGCGCTGATTGTGATCGGGTTTCAGGCGCTGGCTACGGCCCGCTTCAAGCCCCAATTCCCTGACCGCGCCCAGGTGTGGACGGAGTTCGCCACCGGGACAAACTATCAGATTGGGCATCCCTTTTTGCTTGATCCGTTCATGAACAATCAGGTAGCCTGGGATTCGGAATATTATCTGGGAATTGCCACAGGCGGATACGAAGAACCAAATGTTTCGCACCTGCAACCATTTGGCAACGTCGTGTTTGACTATCACACCCTGCTGATGAGCGGCAATTACGTTGGCAAAGACCTGTCGTTGAGTTATGCTTTTTTTCCGTTTTACCCCTGGGTCACGTCCATATTTGCATGGCCCCTGAAACTGCTCGGCCTCAGCCCCATCGCCACCTCCACTCTGGCGGGCGTGATCGTTTCTGCACTGGGCGCACTTGGCGCAATGCTGGCGCTCTACGATTTGACCTACGACACGCTCGGCAAAGATGGCGCAATGCGCGCTGTTTTTTACCTGCTCATCTTCCCAACCGGTTTTTTTATGTTGCAGGTCTATACCGAAGGGCTTTTTGTGGGATTGGCCTTCGGCTGTCTGGCGATGGTCCAACGACGTTACTGGATTCCAGCGGCGATCCTTGGCGTGGCAGCCACGCTGACACGCGCTGTTGGCATCACGCTGGTCATCCCCATGGGCATCACTTGGATTATGTCCAACGAATGGCTCGGCTTCGACATGGAATGGCGGCAGATGTATTTTAGCGGCATCCCCTGGCGACCGATTGGCAAGGCGCTGCTGGCGTTCTTGCCAATTCTCGCTTTTTTGCTGTGGAAGGCATCCTACCTTGGATTTGCCTTTGACTACGTTGAAACCAATTTTTTCGGGCGTCACTTTCTCGATTTCAGCGCGGCCTATTTTGCCTGGGCCGACGCTTACAAATCGCTTTTTGCTGGCGTTCCTGAGCGGACTGCCTATTTTCTGCTGGAATTTCTGGGCCTGGGGATAGGTTTGGTTACCTGCATTGCCTGTCTCAAGCGTTATCCCGCAATCGCCTGGTTCAGCCTTGCCGTGCTGGTCATCTCCTTCGGCAGCGGCCCCGCGCAAGGGATTTAGCGTTATGTTTTGGGCGCACCCGCCGTTTTTGTCATGCTGGCGTATTGGGGCAAAAATCCCGTCTTCGACCGCGCCTGGACAATTTTCAGCACGCTGCTGATGGGGTTGCTGGCGATCTTGTTTGCCTTTAATTTTTGGGTGGCGTAAGAGAATCTCGTCAAGACCTGTTGGGTCCGACGAGCTGAGGGGACTCTGATGCGCTTTCGTTCACCGTAATTCATGCGCAGATGTAGCATTCCGATGTAGATTATAATATTTTCAATCAAAAGCTTTAGGATTTTGCCCAGTCAGGAGCAACCGATGAAATCTTTAAAATTTGCCGTCGTCGAAGGTCAATTTACCATCCATCGCTTGAAATTGGGGACAGCCATCCCAAAAGGTATCACGGCCAGCCCGTTCTTCAGCATCAGTGGCTCAGAGGATGAGCTTTCCATCGTGGCCCCCGATGTGGTCTGGATGGAAAGCGAGACGGCCGATCCGGGTTGGGCCTGCATCAAAATCGTCGGCCCGCTTGAGCGAAATGAAAGCGGCATCCTATCAGGCATCGCATCGGCGCTTGCCAGAGCCAACATCAGTATCTTTTCTGTTTCCACTTTCGAGACCAATTACATCCTGGTCAAACAGGAGAATCTTCAGAAAACCATCAATACGCTCTCTTCCAAAGGTCATAAGTTTGACCACCCAGCCGCCCGTCATGCGTTTGAAGATGTGCGTACCACGCCCGCCCTCAACGCTTATGCCGCCCTGATTGAACGCAATACCTCTTTGATCAAAAATTTGCTGATCGAAAAAGTCGGCCTGTCCACGTTGGCGACTATGGAAAGCGAGTCCGCCTTATACAACGCCATCAGCGATTTGCACCAGTTCATGCCGCTGCCCGTGCGCCTGGCCGTTAATCGCGATATTTTCGTCAGCTACTGCATCAAAAACCTCAACCGCATCCTACCCGAAGTAAGCGTCCCTGCCAGAAACAAAGTGGTCGCCAAACCGAAATAAATTGCGCGAATGCAATCAAAGATTTACGGTGGACAAGCCAAAAGTTATGGATTTATTCGGCAGTTGGGCAAACTTTCTCAGGCTTCACCAAGAGATTCAACCGTTGAATGATTGACATAACAAGCTACCACTCAAGACTATTGGGGCAAGACTATTGGGGCAAAAAAACGTCTTCGACCACGCCTGGATGATCTTGTTTGCGTCTAATTTTGGGGTGGAGTGAGTTAAAACGAACCAGACCTGACAGGTCTCAAAACTTCCTATTGCTTTCCCCACCTCAAGTGAGATGGTGGCTGTTGTTCCTTGTTTATCAGAAACATCTCACCAGTAAGAACACGCATTACCGCAATGTACCAAGGTTCCTTGTAATTACCAATGATAAATGCAATATATTCTCCGTTTTCGTGCCATACCACTTCTCTCGCATCGGAAGGTAAAGCGTTGTGATGTAAAACGGTTAGATTGTATCCGCCGGTACTAGGGGTAGCTTCAACTAATGCATATTTATAACAAGACTTGGAATCGCAAGGCTCCGCCTGAAAAAACAAGATTCGTCCATCAGATGTTTCAAATGGATAGCGAACCTGCCACGGATTGTTGCCAGCCGATGCAAATACTGGATCAGCCCTATCGCTATGCGCCCAAATAACATCCGTATTACCAGTATTCCAGTTAAGGCGGATAAAAGCCGTCTCTTTCAGATTGGGGATACCTGGGCTGAGTGGCCACCAATAATCAAATAGAATTGTTGATTGATTGCGACCCCAAGCTATATTATCTATCGTAACCCCTGCAGTGCCCGGAATGCTTTTCGGTGAATTACGCTTCGATATAGAATACAACATTTGAAAAAAATAATCTGCGTTTTGTGATTTGAATAATAGCATAGTACTATCTGGCGACCAATTTGGTGTTTGATACGATACTCCATAAAAACAAGGCCCGACAGAACTGGAGAGTCCATCATCGAAGCATTTATTCTCGATAACATCGGTTCGTTTTTTAGATGCTATATTCATCACACGTATTCCCCCATCTGCATAAGCAATCCATTTACCGTCTGGAGACCATGCCGGATCACTGATATTCGCTCCATCTCCCATGATTTCCGGATTAGGAAGCGCATCAATCAATTGATGTGGATTTTTTCCTTTTGTATCGAGTACCCATAGTGCCCCTCGAGCAGCAATGACAATGGAGCCGTCAATGGGAGAGATATCAAACCCATTAACTCCGCCCGAAATAAAACAAGATCCTAAAATAGTTGGTGTACCACCAACCTGACTCAAACGCACCAAATGTGGCAACGGACATGAACTTTCAGGAGCTTTACCTGCCTCATAATAAAGCGATGCAGGTAAAGTCATTCCAGTATTGAAAACCAACCACGAAGGAGGGGTGGCAGTTGGGTAAGGTGTTGAAGTATAGACAGGGGGTGTGGTGGGCGTTGATAATAAAATTGCAGTAGCAGTAGATGAAGTTGTTGGCATGGCGTGCGATGCACAAGCTGTTAGCATCACGAGCCAGATAACATTAATCCATTTCATTCTTGCTCCCTGGAAAATTTAATAAGTACATACAGCGACCCAACAAGAGCTTCAACCGCTGATGATGTTCAACGACCAAGCTTGACAGATCTTTTTATTAGATCGGCTTTGACTTTCTCCTCAACCAGACCTGACAAGTCTCCAAAAAGCATCTCAATTCCAGAATGCTTCTGTGAGACCTGTCAGGTGTTTAAATCACAAAGATTACATCGTCCGGCCAAGCAATTTCCCAGCCAGCGCACTCAGCGCATCGCCCGCCGCACCTTGCGGGTCGGCCTGACGCAGGCTATTGACCGCCATATCAGTCATTTGCTTGGCAGCTTCGTGCGTGGTGGTGTAGGCACTTTCACTGGCAAGCAGTTTGGCAACGTCAGCCACTTCTTCGCGGGTGATCGGGCCTTGCGCCCAACGCTCAGCAAATTTTCCTTTTTTGCCGAGACCGATCAGCACCGGCAGCGACTTCTTACCCTCCAGCAAATCTGACGCGACGGATTTACCGGTTACCGTCTCATCGCCCCAGATGCCGAGAATATCATCTTGAACCTGAAACGCCAGCCCGAGATAATGCCCAAACGAACGGTAGGCGTCACGGGTCATTTCATCCGCACCGCCGAGCAACGCCCCAAGTTCACAGCAGCAGGCCAACAGCGCAGCAGTCTTGCCGCTAATCATCGGCCAGTAATCTTCCTCGGCCAGATCGTTGCGTGTTTCATAAGACATATCCAGATATTGCCCGCGGGTTAGTTCAAGGCAGGTATTGTGCAAAATCTGCGAGGCCTGAACAACAATATCCGCCGGGTAGCTGGCGATTAAATCGGTAATGGCCTGACTCGAAACCACTAGCAGCCCATCACCAGCATTGATGGCCTGTTTGATATTCCACTTGACCCACAATGTCGGACGTCCGCGACGTTTTTCAGAATTGTCTTCAATGTCATCATGGACAAGCGAAAAATTGTGGACGAGTTCCACGGCTGCGGCGGCGGGCAGCGCGGACTTCCACTCCCCGTTGGCGCTGGCTGCGGCTGCGGTGAGCAGTACCAGCAGCGGACGAATGCGCTTGCCCGTGGCTTCGGGGCCGGCTCCTTCGCCAGTCCAACCCATGTGATAGGTCAGCATTTCATGGAAAGGTTTGGTGCGCGGGTTATCCAAACGCAAAACCTGCTTTTGCAGTTCACTTTCAACCGCCGATAAAATATTTTCAAGAAGTGGATCACTCATGGTTCGCTTCTCCTGATGAATAAATTCGTGTTCACAAAAATCAATAATCCCGTATGACTGGGCAAACTCTTCACTAAATTAATGCGGATCAATATCATATCGGAATTTTTCAGGTCGTGTTTCGGCCTTCGTATCAACGATTGCACCAGAAAATTGATCTTCCCATCCCAAACCACCAGATAAATTACAGTGCAATGTAGATAAATTTCCCTTAAAAAAGGTATCAAGCACTTCGCACTTTATAGGGTGGTGGGTATCATAAACAGTAAAAGTCTCGCCAATAGCAAGAGAGCCATCCAAATAAATCACATCAAAATCTACGATTTTTATGTGATCTGTCAAACGTGAAGAAACGTATCTTAAAACGTGCCATAAATGGTTCCTTCACTATAGCTTATGTGGCGAAAGGTTAAGAAATACCGAAAATTATACACTTTACGATCCGGTGCCGGTGTAGCTGTTGACACCTTTGGTCCAGATCCAATAGGTGATGGCGAACATGACTACACCCACCAGCGGAGACAGATACATCCAGGGGCTGAGCTGCTCTGGTTTCACAAACATCTGCGAAGGGTAGAAAGCGATAAAACCAATCGGCACGATAAAGGTAAAGAAGAAGCGAAATGCGCCATCAAAGATGGTCATTGGATAGGGCGAAAATTCGCGCAGTTTCCAGGCCAAGCTCATGATTGGGAAAGAATTGGTCATCCAAAAAGCAGCGCAGCCAGCAGTGATGCCAATCGAGACGAAAACCAACGATGCACCCAGCAGGGAAAATGGCAAAAACACAAGCTTAAGTGGCGTCCATTCAATACCAAGCTGGGTGGATGAATAGATTAGCAAAATGATCGCCGCCACCAATTGGGTCAGACCTTTGATGTCGAAACGCTCAGACATATAGTAAAACATCATGTTGAGCGGGCGGAAGTAATATTTTAGAAAGTTTCCTGCCGTCACATCATAACGAAGCTGCCAAATCTGGTCAAAAAGGATTTGCATCGGCGAAACAGCAATCATAAAAAAAGCATACATGAAGGTCATTTCCATAAACGTCCAACCGCCCAACGTTTTGGTGGAATTGAACATTACCCAGAAGATGCCCAGGGTGGTAAGACTGGTGAAAAATATGCCAACTGAGCTGATAATAAAGTCGGCGCGGTATTGCATACGCGCCTTAATGTATTGAGACTCGATAATAAAGTAAAGCCGAATGTATTCCCGCAGCGACATGATGAGTTAACCTCCTGCCACACGCAATACTTTGATCGACTGGTTATAGACCAGCCGCGAACAAAAGAACAAAACTACAGTCCAAAAAATTTGCACACCCAGCATTGAGAATAACGTGCCCAAATCCTGGTTGGGACGGGTGATGAACATCAGCGGAGTATGATAAATCGCCTGAAACGGCAGGACATACAAGATTTTCTGCATGGCCTCGGGGAAAAATTGCAGCGGGACAAGCGCGCCGGAAAAAGCAGTGACGATGACTTCCTTGGTAGCGCTGATGCCCCAGATCGAACTCAGTATAAAAAGTCAACAGGCCGGTAATACAATCAAAGAAATAGCTGATGATAAAGGTCAACACCAAACTGAAAGGCACAAACAGTAACCCTGGACCAAAAACGATGGGAATTTTGAAAACGAAGACAACCAATATAAAGGTTGGGATCACAACGCCTATCAAATTTGTCAGCATAAAACCTGTACCCATCGCCAACGCATAGGTCGGATAATCAAGCGGCTTGGTCAGATAAATCGAAATCGACCCGTCGCGGATTTCGTTGGAGATCAGCCAGTCAGTATATGTTTTTAGCAAAATAAAAATGGTGCTTCCTAGCGCAATGTAAAGGAAGGTTTCATTAAAGGTCAGACCGTTCAAGATGGTACGTGTACCATAAATACTGCGCCATAAAAAGTAGGCAACGGACATATACAATGCATTGCCAATAATGGTGAAAATGAAGCCAAAACGATAGACTAATCCCATCGTCATTGATCCACGGATCAACGCCAGGTAGCCTCTCATGCCAGCACTCCATCGTAGATTTTACGGACGACCTTTTCCATCGAGATTTCAACAATGCGCACATCCGAGATGGTGAAATTGCTCATGACATAGCTCAACACGTCGGCCAGCGGGGTGCGCGCCTGATCAATGGTCACATCGGTCCAGTGGTCTTCCACTTCGCTGATGGTGATGCCGTTTTCAGGGCCAAAGCGGGTCGAAAGGCCGGTTTGCAACGCCCCCAGCGTCGCTTCGCTGAAATTGTCAATTTGAAGTTTCAGGGTGCGGTACGCCCCAAAGAGCGCATTCACCTTTTTGATCCCACCATCGTATAGAATTTTCCCCTTGTCAATGATGATGATGCGCTGACAAAGCGCCTCAACATCCCCCAGATCGTGCGTGGTCAGGATGATGGTGGTCTTGCGTCTCTGATTCAATTCCTGAATCATGGTGCGGATTTTGGCTTTGACTGAAACGTCCAACCCAATGGTGGGTTCGTCGAGAAAAACCACCTGCGGATTGTGCAGAAACGATGCCGCAATGTCACATAACATGCGCTGACCCAGTGAAAGGGTGCGCACCTGCTGACCGTACATCGCCCCAATGCCAACCATGTCATCGAAAAGTTTCATGTGCTGCTCAAAGGTCCCGGCATCTACCCGATAGATTTCCTTCAAAATCTTGAAGGATTCAAGCACCGGCAAATCCCACCATAACTGGGTGCGCTGACCAAAAACGACGCCCATAATCTGCGCCTGACGGATGCGGTTGTCATACGGCGACTGGCCGTTAATCAAAATCTCGCCGCTGGTCGGCTGCAGGATACCCGTCATCATCTTGATCGTCGTCGATTTCCCGGCGCCGTTCGGCCCAATGTAACCGACAATTTCTCCGGGTTCAATGTCAAACGAAATCCCATCCACCGCATTCACCGAGCGAAAATCATTCGAGAACAGATCACGAAGCGCCCCTCCCAGACCAGGATGACGGTTCAAAATTTTGAAGTGCTTATTCAGGTTTTCAATGTGGATCAGGCTCATAGATTGCATCCCGGTTTAAGAGTGACTGGCAGGCAGATTTATCATAACGGCTGGCCTTTCTTGACAGTCTACATTTTTGTGATATTATTCACAATACAACCAATCAGACCAAATTTATCTCATTTCATAATCGAGGTGAATGTGACCGCCAGAGTTGTTTTAATTGCGCCAGCGCGACGTTTTATCGCCAATCGTTTTGGAGTTGGTTATCAGGTACCGTTGGGACTGGTCTACATTGCCGGGCCGTTGGTGGATGCGGGCTACACCGTCAAAATCATCGACAATGATCTCCAGGGCTGGTCGCTTGAGCGACTGGTGCAGGAGATCATTGCTTTTAAAGCGGATTACGCGCTGGTGGGTCACACCGGCTCGACAGCGGCTCACGCGATGTCAATTGCCACCATCGAAGCCATCCGCCAGCACGCCCCGCACGTGCGCACCGTTTACGGCGGCGTTTACCCAAGCTATGCCGACAAAATCACCCTCAGCGCGTGCCCCGCCATCGATGTCATCGTCCGCGGCGAAGGGGAGCAAACCACCCTGGAATTGATCAATGCAATCGAAAACGGTCACCCGCTGACGGGTCTTCCTGGCATCACCTGGCGCAACGGGGAAAGTATTGTCGCCAATCCATCCCGCCCCGCCCTCCAAAACCTGGATGAATACCGCCCCGCTTTCGAACTGATCGATTGGCCGCGCTATCGCCTGTTTGGTTTTGGCCCCGCCGCCGGGTTGCAATTCAGTCGCGGCTGCCCGCTCACATGCAGCTACTGTGGCCAATGGATGTTCTGGAAAAAATGGCGACACCGTAGCCCCGAAAAACTACTCGAACAAATGACCGAACTGGTCACACAGTATGGTGTCAAATTCATCTGGTTCGCCGATGAAAACTTCTCGGCAGACCGTGATACCGCGCAGCGCGTGTTTGAAATGATCCGAGATGCCCAGTTTGGCATCTCGCTCAACCTGAACATGACCGCCGCCGACGTGGTGCGCGACGCTGATCTGCTACCGCTCTATAAAGCCGCCGGGGTCGATTACATTGTCATGGGCATTGAGTTGCTCGAAGATAGTGTCATTGCCGGGGTGCGCAAAAACAATCCGTATGCCATCTCAAAAGAAGCAGTGCGGCTGCTGCGTGAAAATCACATCATCAGCCTGACCAACCTGATTTATGGGCTGGAGCAGGAAAGTCCGCAGACGTTGTGGGCCAAGTTTTGCAAACTACTCGAATTCGACGCCGATATTCTCAACGCTTGCTACATCACCCCCCACTTTTGGACTACAGATGGCAAAGCCACCCGCCCGGCAGACATTATTCAGCTTGATATGTCCAAATGGACCTACCGCAATCAGGTCGTCGCCACATCGAAGCTAACACCGCTGGCGCTTTTCGTTGGGGTCAAACTGACCGAAGCCTGCTTTCACCTGCGGCCCAAAGCCCTGCTGCGGCTTGTCACTTCCCCCGATGCGCGCTTTCGCAAGATCATGCGCCATTCACTCTGGGATGGTATCAAAGTGATCCTGGCTGAAATTGCCGAATTTGCCTTTGGCACAAAATTCTCGCCGCGCGGCAGTATGAAAGCCATTCACGGCGAGATCATCACGATCAAGAAATAGCGTAAAAAAGCAACAAAATGCTTAAAACACCCTACTCATCTAACGTCACTGCATCAGAAAAATCCCAGATGACTTCCTCCCAATTGCCAACTGGGTTGACCAGCGCATTGATGTCTTCTTCCACCACGCTGCCGATCGATTTAAAGGCTTCACGGCTTTCCCATTCCATCAGCCACAAAATGTGGTTCGGATTGCTCTCGCTGCGATAAATGCGCAACCAGTGGCAGCCCAGCGTCTTCATCTTCTCTGCATATTTTGCTGCAGCGCGTTTGGTGCCACCAAAATCATAGACCTTGACGCGCATTGTAACGAGAACGGGCATGCTGCCTCCTGATGGCTTACGGTAATGAATAATGCTTATCTTACCGCAAAAACAACACAAGTTCACATAAAAATGTCATTGCCTGAATATACTAGAAAAATATCATAAATATTGACAAATTCGTCCGAAAATGCTATAATACGCGCTCAAGCTTTTAGATATTAGCTGTTAGACGGTAGCAAAGAGTGGGGCATCTTGCGTGTCTGTTTTTCAAAATCTAACACCTAAAAGCTAACACCTAATACCTAAACGGAGTACATCATGTCTGAGTTAGTCATCACAAACCTGCACGTCAGCATCGAGGGCAAGGAAATTTTGAAGGGCCTGAACCTGACGATCAAGCAGGGCGAAATCCATGCCATTATGGGACCGAACGGCACTGGTAAATCGACACTTGCGTACACTTTAATGGGACATCCGAGCTATACGGTGACCGAAGGTGAAGTCTGGTTCAAGGATCAGAACATCCTTGAAATGGAACCTGATGAACGCTCACGTGCCGGGATTTTCCTGGCCTTCCAATACCCCGTATCCATCCCCGGGGTGACAGTAGCGAACTTCCTGCGGACAGCGATCAATGCCCGTCGTCGCGCCGCCAACCCCGAAGACAAGGGTGTTCCGATCCCCGAATTCCGCAAGATGCTCAAAGAGCGCATGTCTCTTCTCAAAATGGACAACGCTTTCGCGGGCCGTTATCTGAACGAAGGCTTTTCCGGCGGCGAGAAGAAGCGCGCCGAAATTTTGCAGATGGCAACCCTGAAGCCTGAAATCGCCATTCTCGATGAAACCGACTCTGGCCTCGACATTGATGCGCTACGCATCGTCGCCGAAGGCGTCAATGCCCTAAGCGGCCCCGACCTGGGCGTGCTCGTCATCACCCACTACCAACGCCTGCTGGACTACATCAAGCCCAATTTCGTCCACATCATGTTGGACGGTCGTATCGTCGAATCTGGCGGCCCTGATCTGGCACTGCATCTCGAAGAGCAGGGCTACGATTGGGTGCGCGAGAAATATGAAGAGCCGGCAATTAGCGAATAGTAAAAAGGGAATAGTTAGACCAAATTTCCTGATTACGAATAACTAATTCCTAATAACTGGAGGTACTTATGTCTGAAGATGCCAAATTATTAGAAAATATCGACGAATACAAATACGGCTTTCACGACTCTGAAGAAAGCTATGTTTTCAAATCCGAACGCGGCCTGAGCCGCTCCGTGGTCGAGAACATTTCCCGCATGAAGCAGGAACCAGAATGGATGCTCGAATTCCGTCTCAAGGCGCTGGAGCACTATCAGGCGCGCCCCATGCCAAAATGGGGCCCGGAACTCAGCTCGCTGAACCTGGATGAAATTTACTACTACGTCAAACCCACCGAAAAAAGCGAAAAATCCTGGGATGACGTCCCCGATGATATCAAGAACACCTTCAACAAACTGGGCATCCCCGAAGCCGAGCAGAAATTTCTGGCGGGCGTTGGCGCACAGTACGAATTGGAAATGGTCTACCACTCGATCCTGGAGCATCTCGAAAAGCAGGGCGTGATTTTCCTGTCAATTGAAGATGGTCTCAAGCAATACCCTGATCTGTTCCGCGAATACTTTGGCACTGTCGTCCCGATTGAAGATAACAAGTTCGCCGCGCTGAATAGTGCTGTCTGGTCGGGTGGATCGTTTGTGTATGTGCCCAAAGGCGTCAAAGTGGATTTGCCCCTGCAAGCCTACTTCCGCCTGAATACAGCCAACGTTGGACAGTTTGAGCGCACCCTGATTATTGTCGATGAAGGCGCATCTGTCCATTACGTTGAAGGCTGCACCGCCCCGATCGCCACCACCAACTCCTTCCATAGCGGCGTGATCGAAATCGTTGTCAAAGAAGGCGCACGTTCGCGCTACTCGACCATCCAAAACTGGTCCACCAACGTTTTCAACCTGGTGACCCAACGCGCCAAGGTCTTCAAAAACGCTACCCACGAATGGGTCGATGCCAATCTTGGCTCCAAACTAACCATGAAATACCCATCCTGCTACCTGATGGAAGAAGGCGCACATGGCGAAATGCTCTCGCTGGCATTCGCTTCAGCCGGACAGATTTAGGATGCGGGTACGAAGATGGTTCACTTTGCCCCCAACACCACCAGCAAAGTCATCTCCAAATCCATTTCCAAATCCGGCGGGCGCTCCTCCTTCCGCGGCCTCCTCAAGGTTTACAAAGGCGCCAAGGGTGCCAAATCGAGCGTGGTTTGCGACGCACTGCTGCTTGACCCGCAATCGCGCTCAGACACGTACCCAAGTATCGAAATTGACGAGGAAGACGTTACAATCGGTCACGAAGCCTCAGTTTCGAAGGTCGGCGAGGAGCAGCTCTTTTATCTGATGAGCCGTGGCCTGAGCGAAGAAGAAGCGACGACTATGGTCGTTTCCGGCTTCATTGAACCGCTCGTCAAAGAACTGCCGATGGAATACGCCGTCGAAATGAATAGATTAATTCAACTGCAAATGGAAGGGTCCATCGGTTAGAAAGTTACAAGGTGAGAAGGTTGGATGGTCAAAACCTTTCAACCTTTCAACTTTCCAACCTGGGACGAATAAACATGGAAGAAAAACCAAAAGTAGTCATTAACCGTACGCGACGGAGCGAAACCGCCCCAAAAGACTTTAACTTTACTGAAAACGACCTTGCGCCGGGAGGGGCTGCGCTCGAATTCGTACCGCACCCGGGCCTTCGGCGCGTTTAAACGGCTGGCCCTACCTGTCAGCACCGAAGAAGCCTGGCGTCGCACCGACATCCACACCATGCCCGCGGACGTGTTCACGCTCCCCAAGACCAATGCCTATCTTGACCTGCCAGCCATCCCTGAGCATTTGCTCAAGCCGCTGGTCGCCGACCAACACGGTGGACAGATTGTCCTGCTCCCCGGCGGCGTCAAAGTCGATCTGGATGAAGCACTCGTCCAAAAAGGTGTCATTTTCACCGATCTGCAAAGCGCCATCGAAAAACACCCCGATCTGGTCGCCAGACTGCTTGGTCAGGCCGTTAATGTTGAAGAAGGCAAATTTTCAGCCATGGTTGGGGCTTTTGCCCAAAACGGCGTTGTATTGTATGTGCCAAAAGGCGTCAATATCGAGCAACCATTGCACTCCGTGCTATGGGGACCCGGCGAAAATCTGGCGCATATCTCGCATATTCTGGTATGCATTGAAGACGGCGCATCGGCCACCTACGTTCACGAATTCAGCTTCGCCCACACAGCAAAAGTCCAATTCGATGCACGCGGGCATCGTTGAAATCAAGGTTGGGCAAGATGCCAATTTCAAGTTTGTTGAGTTGCAATCGTGGGGCGAAAACGTCTGGAACTTCAGCCACGAACGCGTACGCGTTGAGCGCGGCGGCAACCTGGACTGGATTTTCGGCGCAGTGGGTTCACGCCTAACCAAGAACTTCTCTGAGCTTGATCTGGCTGGCGAAGGTGCGCAGGGACGCATGTCGGGCTTTTACTTCACACATGGCTCCCAACACCTTGACCATGATACTCAGCAAAACCATCTGGCTCCGCACACAACCAGCGACCTCCTTTTTAAGGGTGCGCTCAAAGGCAAGAGCCGATCCGTCTGGCAGGGCATGATCTATGTCGCCCCCGGCGCGCAAAAAACCGACGGGTATCAGGCCAATCGCAATCTCGTTCTGAGCGAAGGTGCACGCGCCAATTCAATCCCCGGCCTCGAAATTCTGGCAGATGATGTGCGCTGCACGCATGGTGCAACCGTCGGCAAGCTCGAAGCAGAGCCGTTGTTCTATCTCGAATCCCGCGGTATCCCACCCGCCGACGCCGAACGCGTCATGGTGGAGGGCTTCTTCGACCCAATCATGCAACGTATCCCATTTGAGGGTGTTCGCGAGCGTTTTCAACAAGCGATTTTGAACAAAATGCAAGGCTAAAGTTCTACAAGCAAGAAACCGTTCTCTATCCCCTTCTCTGTCATTTGGAAGGGGATAAAGTCTATTCGTTGAAAAATTCATCTACAACCGAGGCAAATCTTATGAAACCTGAGCGACCAAATACCAGTCCGACTACCCCCATTCCAACAGAAATCAAGCGGAAAGTACGGGGAGGCTCGAATGCCTATACTTTCATGCGTTCGCCTGATTCTGTCTCCGGTTTTGAAGTTGGCGAGACGGTTGAAGCCTTTTGCGATCATGAAAAAGGCGCCGATCGTGTTCGTGGCTGGCTCAAAGGCATCGTTGTCCAGGTGGACAACAAGATGGTTGCGGTACAGTTCCGCTCCAACGTCTTTCTGACGGATGGCTGGATGGTGCCAGATCGCATCCTTTGGTACCCAACCAACTCTGAGCAACTCCGAGAACTACCTAAAAAAGCCGTCAAGAAAGAAATTCCGGATTACTAAAAGCGGATATTCGATATTCGATATTGGAAAAAAACCTGAGATCGAATATCGAATACCCAACATCGAACCCATGACCTTCAACATCGAAACCATTCGCGCTGATTTTCCAATTCTGGGACGAGAAATTCGTCCCGGGGTTCCACTCGTTTACCTGGATTCAACCGCTACTGCCCAAAAACCCGTTGCCGTGCTGACCGCCATGGACGATTTTTACCGTCGTTCGAACGCCAACATCCATCGCGGTGTCCATACGCTGGCCGAGGAAGCAACAGGCCTGTATGAGAAGGCGCGCGAATCGATTGCCAGATTTATCAACGCGCCCATCAGACCGACAGGTAATTTATACGCGCAACACCACCGAATCGATCAATATGGTGGCATATACCTGGGCGCGTGCCAATCTGAAAGCGGACGATCTGGTCATTTTGACCGAGATGGAGCACCATTCAAATCTCGTGCCGTGGCATATGCTGGCTGCCGAACGTGGCATTCGCCTTGAGTTTATCCCCGTGGCGGATGACGGACTGCTAGACCTGGAAGTTTACAAAACGCTGCTGGCGCAGGAACCGAAGCTCGTCTCGTTTACGCAAATGTCGAATGTGCTAGGGACGATTAATCCTGCCAAAGAGATCATTGCGCTGGCGCACGCCGCCGGGGCCGTAACCCTGCTGGACGGAGCGCAATCGGTGCCGCACTTCAAAGTGGATGTGCAAGCGCTGGATGTCGATTTTCTGGCGTTTTCGGCACATAAGATGGTCGGTCCCACCGGCATTGGCGCACTGTACGGCAGACAATCTTTGCTCGAAGCCATGCCAGCCTTTATGGGCGGCGGCGATATGATTAAGGAAGTCAAACTGCGCTCCTTCCGCCCGAATGCGTTGCCTTATAAGTTTGAAGCGGGCACTCCGGCGATTGCCGAAGCTGTCGGGTTTGGGGCTGCCGCAGAATACCTGAGTGCCATCGGCATGGACGCCATCGCCGCCCACGAACACGAGATAACGGAATACGCTTTGGAGCGGCTGGAAGAAATTCCAGGGCTGAAACTTTTTGGGCCAGCTGCACAGCATAAGGGTGGCGTGGCCGCCTTTACCCTACAGGGAATCCATCCCCACGATGTGGCCCAAATCCTGGATAGTGACGGAATCGCCGTGCGCGCTGGTCATCATTGCGCCCAGCCTTTGCATGAAAAATTTGGCATTCAGGCGACATCACGCGCCAGCTTTTATCTTTATTCCACCAAAGGCGAAGTAGACAAACTGGTGGATGGAATTTATAAGGTTCAAAAAATATTTAATTAGTCTGTTCTTCAAAGACTAGAAGACGAAACCATGGATGACTTATACCGGGAAACCATCATTGAGCATTACAAGAACCCATCCCATCGTGGGCGTCTTGACCCGCATGACATCTTCTTTGAAGACAGCAATCCGTTGTGTGGCGACCACATTCAAATTGAACTGCGCGTGAACCAGGGCGGCACGATCAGCGACGCCCGTTTTGATGGGCACGGCTGCGCAATCTCGCAGGCATCTGCCGATCTGTTGATTGAGTCGATCATCGGCAAGTCACTGACAGAAGTGCAAAATCTCAAGAAGCAGAATGTACTCGATTTACTGGGGATTGAGCTTGGTCCGGTTCGCCTGAAATGCGCCTTGCTTTCGCTTAAAGTACTCAAAGCCGGGGTATATGGTTTAGGGGAAACCAGCGACGATTTATTAGACTAATATTCATGCAAGCATCCAAAAGACTGAGCCTGATGGCGCTTGAGGCGCTTTTTATTTTTTGCCTGGTGATGGCAGTTTTATACCCGCTCAACCCGGCCAAACACCCCATCCCTTCACGGGATTCGGGCGTTTTTTTGTATATTGGCTGGCGCATCACCAATGGAGAATTGCCCTACGTTGACGTATGGGATCACAAACCGCCAGTTATTTATTACCTTGATGCACTTGGCTTAAGTATTACCCCGGGCTCAACTTGGGGCGTGTGGTGGATTGAAGTAGTCTTCCTATTTGTGGCTGCGGCACTCTTATATGCGCTTATAAAACGCTTCTTTGGGCTTTTTCCGGCCATCATGGCATCGCTCCTCTGGCTTTTCACATTGATTTATATGCTTGCCGGGGGCAATTCAACTGAAGAGTATCCTTTGGTGATGCAGGTTGGCGCTTTGTTTTTATTTTATCTTGCAGAAAAAAATAAGAAATATGGCTGGTTGGGGTTCTTGATTGGGTTCCTGGCGGGCTTAACCTTTTTCACGCGTCAAACATCCATTGGCATCTTTCTGGCAATCGTGGTTTATCTGGTTATTGCCAGAATTTGGCAACGGGATTTTCGCAAGTTGGCCCACGATCTGATCCCGATTCTTATTGGTGGACTGGTAGTTATCGCTGTTGTATATGTCTATTTCAAATCCCATGCTGCGATGGGTCGATTTTGGGAAAATGCCTTTTTGTATAATTTTCTCTATGTAGGCGAAAAAGATACAGAAGACCGTTTGGGTGCTTTATTAAAAGGCATGGATTTACTAGCCAATGTTGGGCTGGCGCCTCTATCCATGTTCGGATGGGTAGCCAGCCTGGTGACGCTTGTATTCAAGCGCAATCATTTTGCGGAACCGCTGCGGACTTTCCTCTGGATGACCGTCATTGCCCTACCCCTGGAGATTGTTCTTGTTACGGTGGGCGGTCGGCCCCGAACACCATACTTTATTACCCTTTTGCCAATCTTTACCATTTTTGGCGGCATAAGTCTTGGCGTGTTATTTGACTCGCTCAAACAGAGGGGATTACCCAAAATAGCTGGAATGGTTGTAACAGCAGTTTTTGTTTTAACAATCTGGGCTGTTGTTTACAATGATTATGCTGCCATTAATAAGGTCAATACAACACCCCGGCAAGATTACATCTTTCTAAACTATATTGCCAGGATGACCAAACCCACAGACACAATATTAATGTGGGGCGCCGAAACCGCTTATAATTTTGTATCTCGACGCGCCAGCCCAACCCGCTTTGTCTACCAAAATGATTTATACAATCTTGCTGACGAGAAAAACACCACCGAGTTCTTGAATGATATACTCGCCAAAAAGCCAAAAATGATTATCTTAAGAGCTTACGACAAGAAAATTACAGATTATCATTTTGCCTATCGTTCTGAAGAAACGGGTCAACTCATTGACAAAATACGCGCAATTTATAGGCAAGTAAAATTACCCCGCCTTACTGGTTGGATTATCTATCAGCTTCAAGGAAACCCATAAAATGTTCAATTACACCCAATTTGAAGCATCAGAAGTTGACTTTGTTGAAATCGGCCCGGCTGACTTGCCAAACGGTGAGCGCATGTTCATCGAAATCGAAGACCGACCGATTGTTGTTTTTAATATCGCCGGGACGTATTATGCGATTGGCGATGTCTGCACACACGATGACGGCCCACTGGGCGACGGCGAATTGGAAGGCTGCGAGATCGTCTGCCCGCGACACGGGGCGACGTTTGATGTCCGCAGCGGAAAAGCTACCGGGATGCCCGCCGTGATCGACATCCCCGCCTACCCGGTGCGGATCACCGATGGGAATTTGGAGCTTGGAATTCCCAAGTCCTAATCAATCATAAAAACACACACAAAGAATGCTATGTTCAACATTGACATAGCATTCTCTTTTTCTATGATGGGACAAAACGACAGATCGGAAAATACAATGTCATCAATTTGGCGTATCTTTTTGATTGTTCTGGTGGTAATGATTACCCTGCTCCCACTCCATTCGGGCGGAACGGGAGATGTTTTGATCTGGCAAGGTTGGATCGAAGCCATCGAGCGCGACGGGTTTATCAGCGGATACATCCCCGTCTACCCGCCACTGACCTGGACCATCCTGTTGGGCGTGTCATATGCTTACCACGCCCTGAACATGGATATGTTGCTGGCAATCAAGTGGGCGCTGGTATTTTTCCTTTTTCTCACTTCGGGCATCTTCCTGCTCTGGACGCGCAACCTGCTGCTGACGGTGTTTTTCCACATCAGCCTGATTCTGAGCAGCGTCGCGTTGGGCTATCTGGACATCTGGTTTGCTCCTGCGCTATTGCTTTCGTTGTGGGCGCTCAAAGAACGTAAAATCTTCCTTTGCACGTTATTTTTCACCGTTGCGTGTCTGGTCAAGTGGCAGCCGCTGATTATCGCCCCGTTTGTACTGGCCTATATCGTGCGTCCAACCGGCTTCAAGCAATGGAAGGAAACCGTCAAGATCGTTTTGCGGGATGTACTCCTGCCATCCGGGCTGCTGGTGGGTCTGATGATTTTGTTGTTCGGGCAGGGTTTGCTGCTTTCGCTGCAAGACGGCATGGGTCACACCGGCCTGACCGGCAATGCGCTCAACTATAACTGGCTGGTCACCTACATTCTGAGTTCCACCCAACCTGAGCGCTTTGGCGCACTGGCAAATGGCATCGTCAACTACATCGGCATCACCGAATGGGGCCCTGATGACTGGCCGCTTGTGCTCATCCCCCGTGTTTTGTTTGGCCTGTTTTATGTATCGGGACTGATATTTATGCTACGCAAGGTGGCAACCTTTGAAAACTTCATCCGCTTTGTGATCGTGGGCTATATGGCCTACTGCACTTTTAATATCGGCGTGCATGAAAATCATTTCTTCATGGCTGGCTTGCTGGCGGTTGTGCTCTACTGGCTGAGTTCACGCGAGCTTTATTCGACACTTATCATTGTCCTGATTGCCAACATTAATCTATTTCTGTTTTATGGGATGAATGGCGGCTACCCTTACGACCGCATGATCGGGATGGATATTTCAATTCCGCTGGCTTTATTTAACGTTATTTTCTTCATTGCATTTTGGGCGATTTCAGGCTGGCAAAAACCTGGCATTGCAGACGACAACACATCAAAAAGGATAGCGCAACCATGAAATATTTCCTCACTGGAGCAACCGGATTCGTTGGTGGACGTGTGGCGCAGCAATTACGCGGAGCGGGGCATCAGGTCATTACCCTTGTCCGGGACAAGGCAAAAGCAACGGCACTGGCCGCTGCCGGGATGCAGCTTGCCTGTGGCGATGTCACTGATAAAGAATCCATGCGCACCCCGATGACAGGTTGCGATGGCGTTTTTCACATTGCAGGTTGGTACAAGATTGGGGTCATAGACAAAACCCCCGGGGTGGCCGTCAATATCGAAGGCACGCGCAACGTGCTGGAATTGATGAAGGAGTTGGGCATTCCCAAAGGAGTCTATACCAGCACTTTAGCGGTGAACTCTAACACACACGGCAAAATCGTCGATGAGAGCTACCGCTTTAACGGAACTCATCTCAGCGAATATGACCGCACCAAAGCCGCTGCACATGACATCGCAACGGAATTCATCAAGGGTGGCCTGCCCCTGGTCATCGTCCAGCCTGGGATGATCTACGGCCCCGGCGATCTTGGCCCATCGCACGATTTATTCGTCCAATTTCTGACGCGCAAACTACCCATGACGCCCCTGCAAACCGCGTTCTGCTGGGCGCATGTGGATGATATTGCGCGTGGACATCTGCTGGCGATGGAAAAGGGCAAGATCGGCGAAAGTTACTTTTTGGCTGGTCCCGCCCACACGCTGGTTGACGCGCTGACCCTGGCCGATCAGGTCACGGGCGTACATGCGCCAGCGCTCAAAGCTGCACCGTGGGTGCTAAACGTGATGAGCCATATCATGAGCAGTGTGGAAAAAATCGTCCCTGTCCCCGAAAGCTACAGCAGTGAATATTTACGTGTCAGCGCCGGAACAACCTACATCGGCAGCAACGCCAAGGCAAAACGTGAGCTGGGCTGGTCACCACGCCCACTGGCAGATGGGCTAGCCGAGACACTGCAAAGTGAGATGAAGACACTCGGCATGGTCAAATCCTAAGGTGGTCCCCAGCGCGGTTGCCAGTCTGGCTCAACGTCCTGTGTCAACTGACGCACGTCCGAACCATCCGGGCGCATGATGAAAATGTTGGCATTCTCTGGCGTGGCGCGCATCGAGTTGAAGACAATCCACTTGCCATCGGGCGAGTAGGATGGCGCCCAGTTGTTGCCACCATCTGTCAGCTTGACAATATCCCCGGAAACAAGCTCAAAGCGATAAATCTCGTAGTGACCCGAGAAACCAGCAAAAAGCAAAAGAAAACGCCCATCTGGCGACCAATCGACGCTTCCCCCCGTATTGCTCAGGTGACCTTTTGTCACCGGGGCAATATTTTTTGCGTCAAGATCATAAATATAGACATCGTAGGATTCAAGGTCTTGCGGGCTGGACATGACGAAGGCAATGCTCCTGCCGTTGGGCGACCAGACCGGGCTGGCAATGTTGCCTGCGCCTTCATAGGCCAACAAAACATGCTTGCCATCGGCATCTACTGTCCACAGGGATGAAGGCTTGCCGTCTGCAACGCTGTTTGAAAACGCAATTGTTTTTCCATCGCGCGAAAACGACGCTGAAGAAACATTGCCAACGCCATTGGTAAGTTGCGTCACGAGACCATCTTGCAACGTCTTAAGATACAGATCAAAGCTGCCGCCGCGATTGGACGCAAACAAAATCGACTTTCCATTGGGCGAAAAGGCCGGGTAAAAATCGTGGGCGGTTTCACCGGTAACGCGGGCAACGCCGCCTTTGCCGGTTGGCAGCACCATGCATAATTGCATCAAATCAACACCACTGTTGGAGCGGCTGCAGGTAAAGACAATCCGTCCGCCCAGACCGTCGGGCGCATCCAGCGTTGGGACGACGGTATCGGTCGGCAAAACAGCGGCGACATCCTCAATTGTCGGCAGCGGACTGGAAACGGGAGCGGCGGCGCTGGGGGCGGAACCTGGCACGGTGGGAAAAACCACCTGCACTGAGCTTTGACTCTGCGCGGAAAAAAAGTACCCCGCCAGCAGCCCCAGCCCGATAATCCCCGCAGCGATGAGCCACCAAACCCAGTTGGGAGCTTCACGGTTACGATCCCGCTCGAGGGCTTTGGGTGCCACCAGGGGCAGGGCCATCGGCGAAAGGTAGTTCCAACCTTCGATCAGCTTTGCAGACAGCGACGATGCACCGCTGCCGATGCGGTCTGGCAGATTTTCGGCTTCGATGTGGCTTGCGAGACAGGCCATCAAGAAAAACTCGTTCGGGCCTGTGATGTGACCTTCGGTGCTTTCATCCAGGGCACGTGGCAGGGTGCGCGCCAAAAACTCCGGGACGGCCGGGTTCAATTCGCGCAGATCGGGGAAGGGAATATGATTGGGCAGTACGCCCGTCAGCATTTCGTAGAGAATGCTCGCCAGCCCAAAAACATCGGTAAAAGTGGAAAAACCATCTTCAATACGCCGCGCCGCGAACATGCCCGCCAGATAAATGCGCCCATCGCGCCCCAAGCGCACGGCTTCAGGCCCCAAATTGCCATGCACCCAGCCCAACTGGTGCAGCGCCTCCAACTCAGACGAGAGACTCTTGAGATAGATCAGCACTTCACCCAGCGGAAAGGTTTCTCCCTGCGAAGCATTCAAAACATAGCGCAGGGTTGGGCCGTCCATATAGCCTTCGGCCCAAAAACTCTGCCCTGAGAGTTCGAAAAGCCCCAGATACGGCAAAATACCAGGGTGCGCCACCCGCTCCAGGTCGCGGACGCTGCTTTCGAGCTTGCGACGCGATTCATCGTCCGTTTCAGGCAACAGGTGCAGGCTGACGACCTGCTTGGTCTGGTTGTCCCAGGCGCGATAGGATTCGCCATCCCCCGGCAGACGCACGTCCACGCGAAAGCGCCCAAGGATTAATTGATTTTCCCAATCGGTATTCATGCTGTTATTATAAGGCGAAATGAGAGGCTTGCTGAGAAGCAACCTTCCAACCTGCAACTTTCCAACCTTTCAACCCCCAGCCCGGTTATAATCAGCCAATATTTCACACAGGACAAAGCAATGACCTCTCTTAACACCCAGTTCGACCTGATTCGTCAGTCTGCCACAGTGGCGATGGCAGACAGGGTCGTCAGCTTGCGCGCGCAGGGGCGCAAGATTATCGGTTTACAAACCGGCGACCCCGATTTTGCCACGCCGCCCGCCGTGATCGACGCGGCCTTGCAGGCCATGCAAGCCGGGGCAACGCACTACGGCCCCAGCCGCGGCACACTCGAATTGCGCAAGGCCATCGCCGGGAAGATTGCATCCGTGAGCGGTGCCGAATACGCCCCTGAAACAGAAATTCTCGTCACACACGGGTCGATCCATGCCTATCACTGCGCCATCCAGGCCATCTTAAATCCTGGCGACGATGTGCTAATCCCCGACCCAAGTTGGGCCACACATGCCAACATGATTACCATGCTGCGCGGGCAACCCATCCGCGTCCCGGCCCCGGCAGAGAATGGATTTATCCCGACGCTCGAAGCCTGGGAGCGCGAACTGACCCCGCAGACCCGCGCCATCATCCTGAACTGGCCTTCCAACCCGACTGGCGCCATTGCGCCGCGCGATTATTTGCTTGAGCTTGCCAAGTTTGCCGAGCGCCACGACCTGTGGATGATTGGCGATGAAGTTTACGACCATCTGGTATACGACGGCGTTCAGCATACCAGTATCGCCGCCCTGCCGTGCATGAAAGAGCGCGTGCTGCTGCTCAACAGCCTGTCCAAGACCTATGCCATGACCGGCTGGCGTGTTGGCTATCTGGCTGCACCAGAGCAGGTGATTGAACACGCCCTGAAAGCCAGCCAGAATTCGATTACGTGCGTGACGCCGTTTATCCAAAAAGCAGCCGCCTTTGCCTTGAGCGACCCCGCCGTGCAAAAAGCTGCCAGCAACATGCGGGATGCTTACGCCCAACGCCGTGAACTGGTGTTGCGCATGGCGCGTGAGCATGGCCCGGGGCCTGTCAAAATCAGCCCACCCGATGGTGCTTTCTACTTTTTCATGGACATGCGCGCCCTGGGCATCCCCTCCACCGAAATTTGTGAGCGCCTGCTCGAAGAAGTTTCGGTGGCGCTCGTGCCGGGCGTGGCCTTTGGCGAACAGGGCGAAGGCTTTGTACGCATGACCATCGCCGCCTCTGAACCCGAAATTGCAGTGGGGTTTAAGGCGATTTTGGATTGGGCGGATAAGCAGAAATCAGATAAGTAGAGAATAGATGATTAGAAATCAGTTCCAACTCACCATTCTCTCTTCACTACTCTCTATTCACTGAGGTCTCACATGAAAGTTGCATTCCAGGGCGAGCCCGGCGCATATTCCGAGCAGGCTGTTTTTGGGTATTTGGGTGCCGTCGAAACGGTGCCATGCGAATCGTTTGACGATGTTTTCGCAGCGGTCACCAATCAACGGGTTGAATCTGCCCTGATCCCGATTGAAAATTCGCTGGCGGGCAGCATTCACCAGAATTATGATCTACTGCTGCGCCACCAGCTTTGGATCGTCGGCGAGTATTTTCTGCGCGTCCATCACTGCCTGATTGCCGCGCCCGGCGTGCAGAAGGCCGACATCAAAAAAATCATCAGCCACCCGCAGGCGCTCGGACAATGCGCCGGGTACATTCGGGCAATGGGCGCCAAGCCAGAGCAAGTCTTTGATACGGCGGGCAGTGTCAAAATGCTGCGCGAATTCAGGGGATAAGACCACCGGGGCGATTGCTTCACGACGGGCAGCGGAACTCTACGGGATGAACATCCTGCAGGAGGGCATCGAAGACGACCCGGAAAATTACACCCGTTTTCTGGAGATTACTACCTCCGCAGTTGCCCCCGAAACCGATGCAAAAACGTCGATTGTTTTCTCGCTGAAAAACCAACCCGGCGCGTTGTTCAAAGCCATGAGCGTCTTTGCCCTGCGCGACATCGACCTGACCAAGATTGAATCGCGTCCGATGATCGGCAAACCCTGGGAGTATATGTTCTACATCGATTTTGCTGGTTCGACCAGCGACGAACATGTCAAAAAAGCGCTTGACCATCTGCAAGAATACGCGCTGACGTTTCGTGAACTAGGCTGTTACAAGCGGCACAGACCAGAATAGTCCGCTAGTCTTCTGGTCTGCTCGTCCATTAGAAGATCAGTAAACTAGCAAACTAATCTCTAATACTTCTCTTATATATTTTTTGCATTCTCCCAATCAATCACACTATAAAATAACTGCAAAAAATAATCTCTTTTTATGGAGGCAATCATGACCGACGCTGCTGCAACACAGGATGAAAATCAGGCCATTTCTTTCAAGGCCGAAACAAAACAACTTTTGCATATTTTGATCCATTCACTCTACAAAGACCGTGAAGTCTTTTTGCGCGAGCTGCTTTCCAACTCGTCCGATGCGCTCAACCGCATCCGTTTTGCAATGCTGACCGAGAAGGATGTGCTCGATGCGGACGCTGAACTAAAGATCAATATCACGGTTGATAAAGACGCCCACACCATCACGATTCAAGACACCGGCATCGGTATGACCCGTGAGGAGATCATCGAAAACCTGGGAACGATTGCCCAATCGGGGGCGCGCAAGTTCCTCGAAGCGGCCAAAGACCAAAAGGAACACGCCACCCAGGTCATCGGGCAGTTCGGCGTCGGTTTTTACTCGGTCTTCATGGTGGCGGAATGGGTGCGGGTCACATCCCGCTCCTACCAACCGGATGCGGCTGCGGTGTCGTGGTACTCCGTCGGCGAGGAAAACTTCCAGGTTGAGCCAGCAGAGAAGGCAGATCGTGGCACCAAAATCGAGATCAAACTCAAAGAGGAAGTCGCTGAATTCGCCGATGAATACCGCATCAAGAACATCATCAGCAAACACTCCGACTACATTGGCTTCCCGATTTATGTCGGCGAAGGCACAGAGCCAGTCAACAAGCAGACTGCCATCTGGCGCAAACCCAAGCAGGATGTAACCGAAGAACAATACAAGGATTTTTACCGCCAGTTGACCCTTGATTTTGAAGAGCCGCTCATGCACATCCATCTCGTGACAGATGCGCCGGTGCAGGTGTACGCGCTGCTCTACTTCCCCAGCAAGAGCCGCCGCGATATGTTCTCCATCCGCAAGGAAGACGGCCTGAAGCTCTATACACGCAACATTTTGATTGACGAATATTCGAAAGACCTGCTGCCTGAGCACCTGCGCTTCGTGCAGGGCGTGGTCGATTCAGAAGATTTGCCGCTCAATGTCTCGCGTGAAACCGTTCAGGCCACTGGTATCATGGCGAAACTCAAGAAAGTGCTGACCAACCAAGTCTTGAAGGAACTGGAAAACCTTGCCAAAAAGGACGCTGAGAAATATCAGACCTTCTGGCAAGAATTTGGCGAATATCTCAAACAAGGCATCGCCAGCGCGCAGGGCGAAGATACCGAAAAACTACAGGGACTGCTGCGCTTCAAAACCAGCCTGAAGTCGGAAAGCTGGTCGTCGCTGGATGGTTATACTGAGCGCATGAAAGCCAACCAGAAAGAGATTTTCTACGTTGTCGGCGAGGATGTCAAATCGGTGCTGCGCAGCCCGCACCTCGATTATTACCAGGCGCAGGGTCTTGAAGTACTCTTACTGACCGAGCCGATTGACTCTTTTATGCTGATGAACCTGCGCAAATACAAGGATTTTGATCTCAAAGACGTCGCGCAGGCCGAAGAACCATCCGCCGAGAAACCGGAAGAAGAGAAAACCGAAGATGAAAAAGCCGCCAGCGAAGGCTTTGACGGCCTGATCGAACGCTTCAAGCAGGTGCTGGGCGAACGTGTTGCCAACGTGCGCAGCAGCACACGACTTTCACAGTCGGTCGCGCGGCTGGTCGATTCGGGCGGCGGCATGGGCGCGGAGTACCAGCGCGTCTACAAGTACTTGGGCCGCGAATTTGAAGCGACGCCCAAAATTTTGGAACTGAACCCGACCCACCCGATTCTGACCGACCTGCTGAAACTGGATTCGGCCTCAGCCTTGCAGACCCTAATCATTGAGCAAATCTACGACAGCGCGCTCCTGGCTGAAGGGCTGCACCCCGACCCATCCAGCATGGTGCCGCGCGTCCAGCAGATCATCCAGGCTGCCTTGAGCGGATCCAAACCCACAGAATAAACCCGCACCTTTTCGTGCATTACTCTACCCTGTTCCATATTAACGACAATGGAACAGGGTAGAATATTAAAACGCAAGATCAATTAATGGACCGACCACAAAATTCAGAAAAGATGAAATATAGCGAATGAATGTCACAAAGCACATTGGAATTTGTGGAGCATTTGACATCGAGAACTATGGCGACCTTTTGTTCCCAATGATTGCCGAGGCCGAACTTCAAGCACGAATCGGCCCAATTGAACTACATAAATATTCCTATCACCACAAATCGCCCCCTGCGTGGCCCTTTCATATTACTTCATTAACTGAACTGCCAGCAATGGTCCACCAACTGGATGGGATGATTATCGGCGGCGGCGATTTAATCCGTTTTGACCAGGAAATTGTCCCCGGATACTTTCCCCCATCCGCAGCCATTCACCACCCGACAGGCTTTTGGCTCACCCCCATGCTGATTGCTGCCCAGGCTGGCTGTTCTGTCATGTGGAACGCGCCGGGAGTCTATCGTGAAATCCCCGCCTGGGCCGAGCCATTGGTGGAATTAGCCATCCGCCTGAGTAGCTATGTCAATGTGCGCAATCACGCGTCACAGCAAGCGCTTCTTCCCTTTGCAGGCGACAATGAAATCCATGTTATGCCAGATAGTGTGTTTGGGATTGAAAAACTGGTCAGCACCGAAAAACCATCTGAATCATATCTGCACCTGCGCGAGTCAATCGGTTTGCAAAAGCCCTATATTATCGTTCAGGCGACAAGCGGCCTGAATAGGTTCATAGACCTGACTGAAAAACACCCGCAAGTTTTTGCAGCGTATCAACTGCTTATCTTGCCCATCGGCCCCGTTCTCGGCGATCATGCATCCATTTTCGACGATTGCCTGCCAGAAGCAATCCACCTGACCGCACAACCCAACCCCCTATTGACCGCAGAACTGATTGGACACGCATCAGCCGTCATTGGTAACAGCTTACATCTGGGCATTACGGCCCTTGCTTTTGGCGTGCCCGTCTTTCGACCTGGCAAGACATTTGATGGAAAATATGCAATCCTGGCAGATTACGACACCGTCCACCTTTTTGGTTACATGTCCGAGATTGATCCAGACTGGTTTGCCGCAAAACTGGGCAAAGCTGCGCCTTCAACCGCGGTCAAGGAAACGTTCCAGCAGCTTTCAAAACACTGGGACCATATTGCAAACATCCTGACAAACAAGGTAAAAAACGCAGATAGCGTTGAAACCCTGGGGAATTTCTGGCAATCCGCCCCTGGCTTGCTGGAAACGTGGTCAGACCGTTACCAATCAGCACTTGACAGGTCTGCAGCAGACCGTGATGCTTTATTGACTGCGCTTGATAAGCTACAAGTTGAGCATGATGCTAAAATTGCTGAACGAAAAGCAATCCATAATTCAAATTCGTGGAAGCTCACAGCACCATTGAGACGTATCAGCAAGATGCTCAAAAATTTCAACCCCAATAAGAAAGGATAAAACATGATCAATCTGACCCTTATTGAACAGCAAGCACTGCAAACTGAACCTTATGAGTGGGCTTTCATCAACGAAATATTCAACCCGGCTTCTCCCAGCACCATGTGGTCGGAAAATGATTCTGCCCAACTTCACAAATATGCTGGCAAAGATGAAAATGCCGAGGAACACTCCTTCTTTGTATTCAAACTGAAACGCGACTAAACCTGTCCATGTCCCGCATCCGTCTTTTACGCTTGATCGTGGCTGTCAGTCTGGCCGCCCTTTCGCTGACTTTATTGATCTGGGGCATCGCCGCCCCGCAGCGGACTGTCCGCCGTCAGGTGATTCAACCAGCACAAATGCAATTGGCAGACGCGCCATCATCCGCCACAGTGCCCGAAACCCGTCTGCTAACACTGGATTATGCGCCAAGCATGCGTGCTGGCGAATCGGATCGATTGCAGATGACTGTCGCTGTACAGCAACAGGCCCAGGCAGCGGGTTTACCCAACGTCTATGAAACCCATCAGGTTTTTGCTGAGACTCATCTCGATATGGGCGGAATCAATGTGCAACCATCCAGCACGGTCAGCGAGCCGATGCTTAAGGGTCAGCCAGTTACCTTTTTCTGGAGCGTCCACCCCGATGAGACGGGTCACTTTCAGGGGACGGTCTGGCTCTATCTGCGCTTCATCCCCAAAGCCGGCGGACCCGAAATCCGCCGGGCCATTTCCGCGCAAACCATTGAGATTGAATCCACCAGCTTTTTGGGCATGCGCAGCGAGACAGCGCTGCCTTTAAGCATCTGGGGTATTTTTCTCAGCGCGCTGCTTGGTTTTTCCTTTTTTATCGATGGGGTGAAGTGGTTATTAAAAGTGGGGGCGCGAGAACCGCGCCCCCACAAAGGTTAATGGTCAGAGCCCAGCAAATAAAAACAGTTATCCTCCCATTTTTAGCGTCGCGAAGATACGTCAGAAAACGACAAAAATATTGCGTTTTTGTGACGAAAACGCCATCAATAAATACGTTTTTAACATTCACACTCCAAAAGATAACGGAATTTCATACCCCCGCAAAGATTGACGCTGTGGCGCGCTGGAATACAATCCAGGCCGTTGTTCATTTTCCTATGGAGATAACCCATGAATACATCCTTGCACCTTGGTGAACATATCATTTTCGATCTTTCTGGCTGTGACCAGGAAATCCTGTTCGATAGTGAACGTTCTTACGCCTTGTTCTCCAGCGCTGTCCGCGCAAGTGGGCTGACCGTAATCGACGAAGGCTTTTTCAAGTTTAGCCCGCACGGGTTCACCTGCTTTTTGCTGCTGTCCGAATCCCACGCCAGCGTCCACGCCTGGCCGGAACATGGCTACCTTGCCATCGACCTGTTCACCTGCAACCTTGGCAAAGACCTGACGCCGCTGCTCGAACAGCTAAAAACCGATTTCCGCGCAGAATCTTACAATCTGCACGAACTCAACCGTTATGCGCAGGTTCCCGAAAACACGCACATTCTGGCAGATGGATCGATTGCATGAATAACATCTGGCTGACAGAAGAACTGCACTCTTACTATCGCAAGGCACTGCGTGTCAAGCGCGTGCTGGTGGAAGAGCAGACCGATTTTCAATTTTTACAGGTGGTTGAAACCGAATTTTTCGGCAACGCGCTGATTCTGGATGGCATCATCCAGCTTACTGAGCGCGATAACATGGGCTACCATGAAATGATTACCCATATCCCCCTGCTGGCCGTGGATGCGCCCAAGCGCGTCCTGATCGTTGGCGGCGGCGATGGCGGTTCACTCCAACAGGTGCTGCGCTATCCATCCGTAACCGAGGCTATCGTCTGTGAGCTGGACGAAAAAGTAGTGAAATACTCCCGTGAATACTTCCCCGCTTTTGGCGACCCGTGGAGTGATCCACGCGCCAAACTGGTCGTCAAGGATGCCTTTCAATATTTGAAGGAACCCGGTAATACCTTCGATGTCATCATCTCTGACACCACCGACCCCATTGGCATGGCCGAAGCGCTCTTCAGCGAAGAGTTTTACCGGTTGATGTGGGGCGCGCTCAACCCCGGCGGCGCAATCGCCACCCAGTGCGAACAGCCCTATTTCGACACAGCCCTGATCAAAGAGATTCTCGGCTTTGCCCAAAAACTGGCAAAGAATCCGGATTATTACTATGCCCAGATTCCGACCTACCCCGGCGGCGGGATCGGGTTTATGTATGTGTCTGACACCCCATGGCAAAACGGATTGACCCGTAGCTTTCCACCGGGGCAGATGAATTATCTCAATAGCGACATCCACCGGGCTGCCTTTGCCCTGCCCGAATTTTTCCGCAGAGAGCTGGAGTAACCCGAAGCCCCGAAGGTTTGAAACCTTCGGGGCTTTTTCATAGTTGCAGTTTGACTATAGTTGATATATGATAGACAGAAGCAGGGAAACATCTCGTGGCATCAAGGAGCAACAATGCAGCAGGTAGAGCAATTTGCAAGCCGGGTTATCGAAAATGTGGAAAAGGTAATTATCGGCAAACGCGCAGCGATTGAACTGGTGATGGTGGCCCTGCTGTGCGAAGGACACGTTCTGCTCGAAGACGTACCCGGCTCCGGCAAAACCATGCTGGCACGCTCTGTGGCGGTCAGCCTTGGAAGCAGTTTCAAGCGCATCCAATGCACACCTGACCTGATGCCAAACGACGTGACAGGGGTCTCGATCTTCAATCAGAAAAACGGCGAATTTGAGTTCCGCCCCGGCCCGATCTTTGTCAACATTCTGCTGGCAGATGAAATCAACCGCGCCACCCCGCGCACGCAGTCAGCGCTGCTTGAAGCCATGCAAGAGCAGCAAGTCACTGTGGACGGCACCACTCGCGAGCTGCCACGCCCCTTTCTGGTGCTGGCCACCCAGAACCCGGTCGAATACGAAGGCACCTTTCCGCTGCCCGAAGCCCAACTGGATCGTTTTCTCATCAGCCTGTCGCTCGGTTACCCCAGCCAACAGGATGAACGCCAGATTCTGATCAATTTGCGACGCGAGCACCCGATTACACACCTTGAAAAAGTTGCCCAGGACGGAGATTTGCTGACCCTGCAACAAAAAATCTGGGATGTCCATGTGGACGAGACCCTGCAAGAGTACATCGTCGCGCTGGCAGCTTCCACCCGCAACCATCCTGATCTGACCCTGGGCATCAGCCCGCGTGGCAGCCTTGCGCTCTTCAAGGCTGCACAAGCGCTGGCTGCCGTACGCGGACGTGACCACGTCACACCGGATGACATTAAATATTTGGTGCCTGTCACCATGGCGCACCGTCTGATTGTCAAACCTGAAGCCCAACTGCGCGGACGCAACGCAAGCATGATTTTGAATGATGTCCTGCTGCATACGCCCATCAACCTGGGCCGCGTGGAGCGTTAGTTCGGGACCGCATGACAGCTTTCCTGCCACTGCTGCTTTTGCTCTTTATTATCGCCGCAGTGATGCGCGACGATTTTTCGCTGACGCTGGCGTATCTCTTCCTGGGCGTTTCGGTGCTCAGCGCATGGTGGAGCCGTCGCTCACTGGCGCAAATTACCTATATACGCCAATTTAACGAACATGTCTTTCTGGGCGAACAGATTGACATCCGCCTGCACATCCACAACCACGGGTGGCTGCCCATCCTGTGGATAAATGTGCGGAATTCGTTGCCTGTTGCCCTCAGCACGCATCCGTTTTTTGAGCAGATATTAAGCCTACGGCCAGACGGCGAGACAGATTTTGAGTATACGGTTTATGCCAACAAACGCGGCTACTACCCCATTGGTCCGCTCTTTATCTCAGGTGGCGACATTCTGGGACTGAACAAGCCCTTGCTGCTTGAAAACAAAGCCGAATACATCACCGTCTATCCCAAAGTGCTTCCGCTCACATCCGTACGAATCCCATCACGCTCCCCGCAAGGGACACTGCGCCACAGCCAGCAAATCTTTGAAGACCCGTCACGGTTGTTCAGCAAGCGTGAATATGCGAGCGGCGATTTACTGCGCCGCGTTGACTGGAAAGCATCCGCCACCAGTGGGCGCTTGCAGGTCAAAATCTTTGAGCCGTCGATTGCGCTCGAAACACTCATCTTCCTCGACTTAAACAGCGAAAATTACTACTACAGACATCGCAACGAATTGATCGAACTGGCAATCGTCATCGCCGCCTCGCTCGCCGCTTGGATCGCGGGCAAACAACAAACCGTCGGGCTAAAAATCAACGGACAGGATCCCTTCGCAGCCGATGGCATCCCACAATATCTGCCGCCCCGCAAAGGGCATGCGCACCTGATGCGCATGCTCGAAACCCTGGCACGCATCCAGACGGTAACGGAGCCATCCCTGAGCGAAACCGTCCGGCAGCAGCGCCACCACCTTTCATGGGGCACAACGCTAATTGTGATTGCCGGTAAGGCCGAAGATACGTTGCTTGATGAACTTCATCAGGCGCGCCGGGCCGGGCAAGACGTCAGCCTGGTTTTGGTCAGCCCTCCCACATCCGCGAGCAAAAACGCAGCCTACCGAGCTGCACATTTCGGTATTCCTTTCATTAGTATTCAAGACGAGCACGGGCTGGATATTTGGCGAAAGTGATTGCAGGAAACGCAATGGAAACTGAAGAAATCTATCAACGATCAAAGCTTAACGTCCATACCTACCGCCTGATCTGTTACAGCCTGGTGGCGTTGATGATGGGCTGCGCAGCGAGCACCATTGTCAGCCTGATCAACCACATC
Source organism: uncultured Chloroflexia bacterium (assembly GCA_963757465.1). GTDB lineage: Bacteria > Chloroflexota > Anaerolineae > Anaerolineales > Villigracilaceae > UBA5195. The sequence goes on from CAVWRY010000002.1 coordinate 515,735, forward strand.
CTTGCTTCGCCGCCCACCTATTTGATCTGGCTTTGCTTTCTGATCGCACTCGACCGGCTCTATACTTACCGTGTCTTTCGCAACTGGATGATTCTCAGCCGCGAATGGCTGGTTCTCTTTGGCACGCAGGCAATCATCATTATCGTATTGACCAAAGTCACGGTCGGGCTTTCGCACGGCCTGGGAGCTTTTCTGGCAGAAATTCCGACCTGGCGCGAGAAATTCCCAACCAGCTTTCTCGACCCTGAAACCGGCTTTGCCCTGATTTTAGCGCTGCTGGTTTGGGTTCTGTGTGGCAACTTTGCTGATATGCTGGAAGAAATCGGGCCCGACCAACTACAAAGCAGACGGCTTGATTTCGATAGTTACGGGCTTGAAAAAGTTGTCCCCACCCGTCAGCGTCTGATTGAGCTGTTTTTCTCCATAGGCATCTTTCTGGTCATCTTCACGATGCTGGGGCGCATTGACGAACGTTTCAGCTTTTCCCAATCCACGTTCGATCTATCCAGACAAATCCCTGCGTTTGCCGCAGGCGGAGCAAGCACGCTGCTCTATTTTATGCTGGGGCTTGGACTGTTAAGCCAGACCCAGTTCATCTCCCTGCACATCCGCTGGAATATTCAAAAAATACCCATTAACAGCAAACTTGCCAAGCAGTGGGCTGGCTACAGCCTGCTCTTCCTGGGCATTATCGCGCTCGTGGTCAGCCTGCTGCCGACCAGTTATGGCATTCAACCTTTAATCCTGCTGGGCTATGTCATTAACCTGATTTTTTATGTTTTCATGTTCATTGGACAAAGCATTTATCTTTTCGCCCTCTATCTGATTGGTTTTCTTTTTGCGCTGTTTGGGAAAGATAACCCCATCCAAAACCCGGCTAATAAAGTAACCAAACCACCCCTCCCCCTGCCAGAAGTGGGCAACCCTGCCATCGGGCCAGACTGGTGGGAAGCCATCAAAATGATCGTTTTTTGGATCATCTTTCTGAGTGTGATCTTCTGGGCTGTGCGTGAATATCTACGTCAGCACAGTGAACTGCTGACATGGCTACGCAAATGGCGCGCCTGGCGCTTTCTGGAGCAACTGATTAATCGGCTACGCGACATTTTCTCACAAGCCAAAAGCAATATCAGCAACCTGATGAGTTCGAAACGAACGCGCCCAGCCAGCAAGGCCCTGGCAAAACCCAATGGATGGATTTATCAACCTGCGGAAATTGACCCCACGCCAGCGAATTTATTTCTTTTATCTGGCATTGGTACGCCGCGCAGGCGAAAACGGACTTCCCCGTATCAGCCACCAGACACCCGACGAGTATGCCACCACCCTTCAAAGCGCCATCCCCGCCAGCGCAGACGATGTCCGCGAGTTGACGGTAGCCTTCGTCCGCGCCCGCTACAGCCGCCAACCTGTCGAAACGGTAGACAGTCAGCGGGTGGAGAGCATTTGGGAACGAGTCAGAAAAGCCATCAGGAACAGATCAAAAATCACAAAGTAGCAAAAACCAGCTTACAAAAAAAAACGGGATAATCGATGTTGGCAGACTAGCAGGTTATTTATTAAAATAAATTCCCCAAATGTGTACGATTGCGGCTTCATCAGAATAAAGAGATGTAACGGAAATAAGCACTCTAACTGCTTTAACGGGCGTATCAAGTTTAAGGATATCTTCACGATCTATATTTTCTTTAAACTGAATGTCATAACCATCGAGCTTCGTGCCATCCGGCGAAAAGAAAGCTACGTGTAATTCAACAGGCGCTGTACCATGAAGAAGCGAGACGGAACGAAACTCCTGTTCTTTTGGGAAGGTCAGGTCAAAAATTGCTGGATTAACTTCATCTGTTTTATAAAGCGAGATTGGGTCATCATCAAATGCTGCTTGAATATCGGTGCCATTATTCTGACTATAGGCGACTTTCACTTTTTGCTGGTTGATGGTAATCTCACCAGAAATGAGTTTATGCCGCTCAGCTATTTCAGCAGCAAATAATTCATCTACATTTGGGGAATAATGCAGATGAATTAAATAAAATCCGTCTTTTGATGCAGAATAGGGGATGGTTTTCAGAATTTGGATATTCGAGAATTTTGGATCTTTTTTCTCCATAGCCAATTCGTCTGGTGTTACTACAAAAACAGTATTGTCTGTGATGGGGAGTTTATTACGGGAGAAATCATTGAGAGAATGAAAACGTATCTTTGCTGTATCATCCAAATAAACGCGTGCAACAACATCACCATTCATCATCCAATTTGGCGAAATAACCACATCGGCATTTGGGGAAGAGCGCAATATCTCCTGCACAGCTGTAAAAACCTGATTTGCACCAAATTGTGAGCCGTCGGCCTGATTTTGATCAAACCAGGAAATACCGTTATGAAGAACATCCCACAGCATGTAGAAATTGACAGAAAGCAGAACGATTAACAATGCGGACGTTAAAAAAGGACGACTGGCTGATGTCAATCGCTGTGCGACACGATGCACCAGATCATCCAGGCCAATCGATGCAATCAGTGCAACCGGGATTACCATTACCAAAGCACGAGTAATACTACTTGGAGAAAGTACCATCGAAGCACCGACTGGCGCAATTAACAAGACTGCGAACAACGTTTGATATTGCGGTTCGCGCAGGCGACTGAGCAATAACAAGAGTCCCCATGCAAGAATGGGAATCAGCCAAAGACCAAGATGTCCATAACCTTTCATGATATGCAGTAAACCATCAAAAGAGGTTGCATCATAGGCAGGAGCAAACCAATAAACAGGGTTAAGATGCGAAAAATAGCGTCCCAGAAAAATGCTGATTTTTTCAGTGATTGGGATGTTTTGAACCCAATACGATTCCAAGTTCTGCAAATATCCTGTTGTGTCACCAAGATGTTTGAATTGAAAGACAACATACGGATAGAAGAATATCGCCCCTATTAGCAAGCCACTGGCGCTAAAAGCGAACCTGCGAAAATGATAGCGAAAATCGAGGATCAGTAGGGCAAAGATTGTCAACGGTACAAGAAGTTGCCCGGGTGCATAAGCATAAAAGGCGAAAGCAGCAAAAGCGATAGCCGGATAAAGATAAGCAGGCTTATGGAATCGATACATCCAGTAAAAATAGAGCATGGTGCTGTAGCAGGAAACAAAAGTCACCATTTCATAAGCAGTACGGGAATGATGAAACCAGGCGGGAATAACCGATAGTAATAAAATTCCAATCCACCAATTTTTGACATGAAATATATCTCGCAAAGCCAGTGAAACGCAAATTGCACCGATCAAGCCAATTAGCACCGAAGCGGCACGAATTATATAAGCCGAACGACCAAAAATCAATAAGACAACAAGTTGAATGTAAACCGTCGTTCCAAGACTATATTTATTAATGTTTTGAAAAAATGGCGGGAAAAGATCACCATCATAATTACGGAAACCATCACGCAAAAAGTCAGCAGCCAAAGTAGTGGGCATGGCCTCATCAAAAGTAAAATAACCTGGATAATCCGTTAACCCGATCAGACGAATAAGTACATAAACTAAAATACAAACGAGAAAAATTGCATTTGACGGGGATTTAATCCAAACGGTTAGTTTATCTTTTTGCATCGAGGCGAATACTACCGACTTTGAAAAAAGCCCCCAAAACATGTTTTGCTTTTCTTGCATAGCAATTTCCATCTTTCCCATCCTTCTCTTTTAGAAAAATTCTTCCCCAACTATTTTTCGAGCATATGCATACCTGAAAAAATCACCCAAAAGCACGAGGAGAGCGCTCATGTATATTTGGGCGCTCTCCTCGTGAAATCTAAAATCTTAGTTATGCCTTGGCCTTGACTTCAACATAATCAAGCCACTCGACGGAGCGTTTGCCGCCACCGCGCGCGGTCTCGAAAAAGAGTTTTTGGATGGCGCGGGTAACAGGCCCCATTTTGCCGCTGCCGATCTTGCGGAAGTCGACTTCGCGCACGGCGACGCATTCGGCGGCGGTGCCAGTCAGGAAGAGTTCATCCGCAATGTAGAGCTGGTCGCGGGAGATGGGTTCTTCGATGACTTCATAGCCCAGGTCATTTGCCAGGGTGATGACTGAGTCACGGGTAATCCCTTCCAGGATGGTGGCGCGTGGCGACGTGTAAATCTTGCCATTGCGCACTAGGAACAGGTTCTCCCCGGCACATTCCGCCAGCAGACCCGTTGGGTCAAGCATAATGGCTTCGTCGAAGCCAGCACGTACAGCAAAAGTCTTGGCAAGTACCGAGTTAGGATAATTACCAGTAATTTTGGCCTTGGTCATGGTGACGTTCGGGTGATGGCGGGTGAACGAAGAAACCATCATACGCACGCCCTGCTCAATTGATTCATCACCCAGGTAGGCTCCCCACTCCCAGGTGGCGATCCCCACCGAAGGCTTGGTCGCATCCAGATTAAGTCCCATTGGGCCATTTGCCATGTAGACCAACGGACGGATGTAGCACTGCGAAAATTCATTGGCTTGAATGGTCTCATGGACTGCGTTGCGCAACTCGTCAATGGTGAATGGAAATTCGAGTAGACCAAAAATGTGCATCGAATCCTGCAGACGTTCAAGGTGCTCGCGCAGACGAAAAACGCCCGGCCCGTTGGGCGTGGCATAACAACGAATGCCTTCAAAAGCGCCCATGCCGTAGTGCAAGGCAGGCGTCAGGAAGTGCACAGTGGCTTTTTCATACTCCACTAGCTTGCCGTCCATCCAGATGTATTTCGATTTGGTTCCCATACGGTTTCTCCTTTGGTAATTTGATTTTTAATAAAAGAGAAACCACAAAGACTTCGAAGTCACCAAGTTTAAAAATTCGTGGCTCTGCGCCTTTGTGGTTTAAGATCGTTTTACAGGCGGGTAAGAATCTCATCCGCCATTTCTTTGGTGCTAAGTTTACCGCCCAAGTCAGCGGTGCGGCAACCGGCAGTGATGGCTTCGTCGACAGCTTTTTCGATGGCAGCAGCTTCGGTCTCGAGCGAGAGCGAATGGCGCAGAAGCATGGCGGTGGAAAGGATGGTGCCAACCGGGTTGGCGATGCCCTTCCCGGCAATGTCGGGGGCCGACCCGTGAATGGGTTCGTAAAGCCCGGGGCCACCCGCGCCGATACTGGCGGATGGCAGCATGCCCATGGAACCAGCCAACACCGAGGCTTCGTCGGTCAAAATATCACCGAACATGTTTTCGGTCACAACTACGTCAAGTGCAGCGGGACCCGTAATCAGACGCATGGCCGCTGTATCAACGAGCATATGATCGAGGGTAATATCAATGTGCTGCTTGCCAATCTCAGTCGTAATCTGACGCCACAGCCGGGATGATTCCAATACATTGGCCTTATCCACGGATGTGACCTTAAGCTTACGGCCACGTGCAAGGCTAAAAGCAAGCTCCACCACGCGACGGATTTCGTAATCATAATACTCAAGTGTATCAATCGCACGCTCGTGACCATCGTTTAGGTCGCGCCCTTTAGGCTGACCAAAGTACAGACCACCCGTCAGCTCACGGATAACGAGAATATCGACACCGACAAGCTTTTCGGGTTTGAGCGGGGATGAATCGATCAGCGCCGGATGAACGCGTACCGGGCGCAGGTTGGCGAAAACGCCAAGTCCCTTACGCAAGGCCAAAAGCCCCTGCTCCGGGCGGACTTTGGCCTTGGGGTCATCCCACTTGGGACCGCCGACGGCACCAAGCAGTACCGCACTGGATTCCTGACAATCGGCCAGGGTTTCATCGGTCAGCGCCACACCATGTGCATCAATCGAACAGCCGCCCATCAAACGCTCGGCAAAAGAAAAAGTATGGCCGTGTTTCGATGCAATTACTTCCAGCACACGAACCGCTTGCGAGACCACTTCAGGCCCAATCCCGTCACCGGGAAGTAATACAATTTTTGCTTCCATGAATGCTCCTTTTAGATGTTAGATATTAGCAGTTAGCACTTAGAAAAGCCTTTTGTTTTGGCTAATGTCTAACATCTAACCGCTAATGTCTTCTTCACGCTACCGTCAATCCATACTCAATTGCATCTGACAACGCACGCCAGCTTGCTTCGATGATGTTTGCACTCGCGCCAACGGTTGTCCAGCGGCGTGTGCCGTTCTGCGTATCAATCAATACACGCGTGATTGCCGACGTGCCGTTGTCGCTGTCCAAAATGCGGACTTTGTAATCAGCGAGTTGGAAATGATCGAGCACTGGGTAGCGCGCAATCAGCGCTTTGCGCATGGCTTTATCGAGCGCATTGACAGGGCCATTGCCCTCGGCAACCGTATGCATAATTTCGTCCGAGCCCGGGATGCGCACTTTGACCGTCGCTTCGGCGAAAATACCGCGTCCATGACGGTGCTCCACCGCAACGGTGAAATCGATCATCTCAAAAGGCGCTTTGTAGTGCATTTCCTGGCGCTTCATCATCAGCGCCACCGAAGCCTCGGCGGCTTCAAATGAGAAACCCTGGGCTTCTAGCTCCTTAATTTCATTCAAAACATCCTTGACGTTGTCGCCGCTGTCCATTTCAAGACCGAATTCTTCGGCCTTGCTGAGTAGATTACCGCGCCCCGAAAGATCAGAGACTACCACGCGCATCTTGTTGCCGACTTTTTCCGGCTCGATGTGTTGATAAGCCTGCGACGAGCGACGCGTAGCAGCAACATGCACGCCACCCTTATGTGCAAACGCCGACTTACCAACGTATGCCAAATGTTCATTGGATGCGCGATTGGCAACTTCATCGACAAAATGGGAGAGTTCGTAAAGCTGCGCCAGCGCGCCATCGGGCAGACAGCGCAAACCCAGCTTGAGTTCAAGATCAGCCATGATCGAGCACAGATTGGCGTTGCCACAGCGCTCCCCGTAGCCATTGATCGTGCCCTGCACCTGGATTGCCCCTTCGCGGATCGCCATCAGCGAGTTGATCACACCGCATTCGCCATCGTTATGGGTATGGATTCCCAGCGGATGGTTTAACGCGGCCTTCACTTCGCGGACAATTTTTTCCACTTCCCAGGGCATGCTGCCACCATTGGTTTCACACAACGCAACCGTCTCAGCACCGCCACGGACGGCTGCTTTGATTGTTTCAAGCGCATAAGAAGGATCGGCCTTATAGCCGTCAAAGAAATGCTCCGCATCATAAATCACGCGACGATTCTGTGAACGCAAATAGCTGACCGACTGCTCAATAATCCGCAGGTTATCATCGAGCGTGGTTTGCAGCACCTCGGTGACATGCAGTGTCCAGCTTTTGCCAAAGATCGTACAAACTGGCGTATTTGAAGCAACCAACGCCTTAATATTGGCGTCATCTTCAGGGCCACCTTTGACGCGACAGGTCGAACCAAACGCAGCAAGCTTGGCATTTTTCCATTCGATATCGCGAGCGCGCTCAAAAAACTCGACATCTTTCGGGTTCGAACCCGGCCAGCCGCCTTCGATAAAGGCCATGCCAAAATCATCAAGCCGCTTGGCAATACGGATTTTGTCGCTCGCCGAAAGATTAAATCCTTCGCCTTGTGTGCCGTCGCGCAGGGTAGTATCGTAGATCTGGATTGTCGTCATCGTCTTCTCATCTCCTGATCGGCTAGTCTTCTGATTAATGGTATATGGTAACCTGGTAAATTGGGGGCTGATTTCACCAATCTACCAATTCCCAACTTACCAATTTTCCGATCTATCGATTTTCGTACGCCACGATTTCCTTCTCAAAGCCCGCGATGTAGCCCAACTCGTCCACACCGTTCAGCAGACAGGTTTTGGCAAAACCGTCAATCGGGAAAGTCACTTTGCGTCCATCGGGGAGCGAGAGAGTCTGGGTGGCCAGGTCAATGCTCAGTTCGGCAGTGGGGATTTCAGCCAGCATATCGAACAAATCCTGATGAGTTTTCGTGTCGACAATAATCGGCAGAAGTCCGTTTTTCAAAGAATTGCTGCGGAAAATATCAGCGAAGGAGGTGCTAATGACGGCGCGGAACCCAAAGCCGGTCAGCGCCCAGGGGGCATGCTCGCGGGACGAACCGCATCCGAAGTTGTCTCCCGCCAAAAGGATGGCGCAACCCTGTGATTCGGGCTTGTTGAGCACGAAGTCAGGCTTCGGCGAGCCATCAGCGTTATAACGCCAATCAGAAAACAGATTATCGCCCAGGCCAGCCTTGTTCGTGACTTTCAAAAAACGCGCCGGGATGATCTGGTCAGTATCCACGTCATTGGAGGGTAAAACAACGACGCGGGATTTTAGCGTAGTAAATTGTGCCATAGAGTAAGTTCCTTGGTTGAAGGTTATAGGTTGAAAGTTGCAGGTTTTTACGCAGCAGGCCGTCGCCCGGCAAGGACGGCGAGAGAGTAGATGCGCATATAACAGTCGACGTCAGTGTAGCCAATTTCGCGCAGCCAGTCTAATTGCAGCTCGATAGGTGCAAGTTTGTTGAGCTGCTTATCCTGGCGGGCATGGAAGGCGGCGGCGATCTGTTCGCGGGTCTGCGGACCGCCCGTGCGGATTTCTTCGGCGACGCGGGCTTCGATGATGTGGCTTTCGAACATCTCGGTCACCAACTCGGCTGAGGGAGCGATGTGCTCGACATTCACGAACCAGCCGCCGGGTTGCAGAATGCCAAAAATCTCGGCATAAATCTCCCGTTTGCGCGCATCCGGCTGATGATGGATCGAATATCCTGAAATGATGGCGTCAAAGGGGCCGCTGCGCTCCACGAGCTGAGTCCAGGCCGGGTCGGAATAATCCACATTGGCAAATTGCACCTGACCGTCAAACTGCGTCAAGTTCTTGTGGGCCTGCGCCAGCATTGGTTCAGAAAAATCAGACAAAATCCCGCGGGCCTGCGGGTAACGTCCAAGAATGGCCGCACCCAAAATGCCATCGCCACAGCCCAGGTCAAGGAAATTGGTCACAGGCTCACCCCGTGACGCCAGAATCGCCAGCATCATCGCAATTTGCTCCTGCGCCATCGGAATACCAGCGCGGATGCTCAAAAATTGCTCGACAACGGGTGCGAGTTTCCATGCGTCTTCTACGGGTTGTGCGGGTTCCATGATTTCCTTTTCCTTTCTTCTACTATCGTCTTATGAAAGCAAGGTACGGACGTCGGTGACTTTGCCGGTGAGGGCGGTTGCGGCAGCGGTCAGCGGGCTGGCGAGGAAGGTGCGTCCACCCGCGCCCTGGCGACCTTCAAAATTGCGGTTGCTGGTGCTGACGGCATACTGACCCGGCTGAAGTTGATCGCCATTCATTGCGATACACATGGAGCAACCGGCTTCGCGCCATTCTGCACCGGCTTCCTTGAAGACCTTATCGAGACCTTCAGATTCAGCTTGCTTCTTGACATCCTGTGAACCAGGAACGACCATAACGCGCGTGCTGGCAGCGACCTTGCGATCTTTGAGAATGGATGCGGCGAGACGCAGGTCGGAAATACGCGAGTTGGTGCAACTACCAATGAAAACCACATCCACTGCCTTGCCAAGCAGCGACTGGCCTGGTTGCAGGCCCATATAACGCAACGCTTTTTCAAGCGCAGTCTTCTGCAAAACATCGCTAAAGCTATCCGGATCTGGAATGTGGTCGGTAATCGCCATACCCATGCCAGGATTGGTGCCATAGGTAATCATTGGAGTCATTACAGACGCATCGAGCGTGATATTCTTGTCGTAGGTTGCGCCTTCGTCGCTGGGCAAGCTGCGCCAACGCGCCACGGCAGCGTCCCAATCAGCACCCTTGGGGCTGGCTTCGCGCCCAAAAAGATACTCAAAGGTGGTGTCGTCGGGGGCGATCATCCCTGCACGTGCGCCGCCTTCAATCGACATATTACAGATCGTCATGCGCTGTTCCATCGTCAGCGCACGGATGGCCGGGCCAGTGTATTCGAGCACATATCCGGTGGCACCACCGACGCCAATTTTGGCGAGCAGGGCCAGGATGATGTCTTTCGCTGAGACGCCATTGGAGAGCGAACCATCGACACGTACTTCGTAGGTGTTGGCTTTCTTTTGCAGCAGGCACTGCGTGGCGAGGACGTGTTCCACTTCGCTGGTGCCGATACCGAAGGCCAGTGCGCCAAACGCGCCATGCGTGGAGGTGTGGCTGTCACCACAGACGATGGTCATGCCAGGCTGGGTGCGTCCCAGTTCTGGACCAATCACGTGGACAATGCCGCGGTGCGGGCTGCTCATGCCGTGCAGGGTGATGCCAAACTCGGCGGCGTTTGTTTCCATTTGCTTGATCTGTGCAGCGGCCATCGCATCGGCAATCGGCACGCTGAGCGGCGTGGTTGGGATGGAGTGATCCATCGTCGCCAGCGTCCGGTCAGGACGGCGGACTTTAAGTCCGCGCTGGCGCAGGCCGGTAAAGGCCTGTGGCGAGGTAACTTCATGCACGAGGTGCAGGTCAATGTACAAAACAGCCGGGCTGTCTGGTTGTTGGGCAACGACGTGCAAGTCCCAGATTTTTTCGAACAGTGTTTTTGGCATAGCGGGGTTCCTTCGATTTAGAAATTTGTGTAAAAATAATTACTCGTTAAACTTCACAAATCTTGACATCAACGCTGTTATAGCCTTTTTCGCCAAACGGTTGCAGCTTTTCCAGCCAGATTTCTTCGAGCAGGGTCAGTTCATCTTTCAGATTGAAATTGGGGTCGTCTTTGACTTCCACCACTTCAAGGATTTCAAAGACAAACTGCTCTTCGCCGTATTGTTTCCAATCTTCGAGCAAGGCTTTATTTTTATGCGAGCCGATTTTGAGCATGAACTTATGCTTGTTAAGCGGCCCTTCCAGATTCAGGCTGCTGCCGAGCAATACCTTGTCATTGACCGTATTCTTGATCTGAAAGATTCCAGCAGGCTTGGCGCGCTCAAGGTATTCACGGTTAAGTTCTTTTTTTGTTTTGGCTTCCATCATCGATTTTCCTTCATTTGACCAACGCGATTTACTGTTGGTTTCGATACGCCTTTCGCAAAGAACGCTCAAGGCTACTCAACCAACGACGAGTAGAAAGCCAACCGCTCTTCCTAATATCTAATCTCTAATCCCTAATAACTATTCACTGACCTTCTTCTCCACCGCCCAGCGATTCAACCCGGCCACAATCGCGCGGACAGCGGCCTGATCAATGTTGGTGCCGGTGCCAACGCCGTGAAGCGTGCCGTTGCCTTTGAATTTTAGCGGCACGTACGCAACCGCCTGCGCGTCTGCGCCTTGGCCAACAGCCTGTTCGTGGTAATCTTCCACGTTGAAGTCCTTAATGCCAAGTTGGCGCAAAGCCGTCACAAAGGCCGAGATCGGGCCATTACCGTCAGCAGAGACACGCTTGTCTTCGCCGTTGATCTTGATGCGCACCTCGCCATGAATCAGGGTCGGGTCGCTGTCATCGGGTCGCGGCCAGTAACCAATCAGCTGGTATGGGCCGGGCGCATGAACAAAAACACGCTGAAAGACTTCATACACTTCGCTGGCGCTCACCTCGCGTGCCACTTCATCTGCAAACACTTGAACCGCATTTCCGATTTCGGGGTGCATCGCTTTGGGTGGAAGAAGACCGTAATCCTGTTCAAGCACCCAGACCGAGCCGCCCTTGCCAGACTGCGAGTTGATGCGGATCAAGCTCTCATACTTGCGTCCCAGATCCGTCGGATCAATGTGCAGGTAGGGAACCTTCCAGCCCACACCGAACTTGTCGGGGGCTTCGCCCAGGCGGTTCATGCCTTTACGGATGGCGTCCTGATGCGAACCGGAGAAGGCGGTGAAGACGTATTCACCGATGTAGGGGGTGCGATAGTAAATGGGCATACCCGTCAGCCGTTCGACCGTTTCGCCAATTTCTTCCAGGTTGGAGAAATCCAACCCGGTTTCGATGCCGCGTGAAAAGAGATTGTTGGCGACGATGGAGATGTCGACATTCCCGGTGCGCTCCCCGTGGCCGAACAGCGTTCCCTCAACACGGTGCGCCCCGGCCAGCAGTCCGAACTCGACGGCGGCGACAGCCATGCCCTGATCGTTGTGCGGATGCAAAGAGATCAAGACCGATTCGGGATGCTTGAACTTGCGCGCAAAGTATTCGATCATGTCTGCATAGTGGTTCGGCGGACGGCGCTCGACGGTGGCGGGCAGGTTGAAGATCAAGGGCTTCTGAGGGGTGGCCTGGCCCCAGGTCTCGAAGACAGCTTCACAGAGAGTCAGGACAAAATCCGGGTCAGAATCGGTGAATTCTTCGGGAGAAAACTCCAGGCGAATATCACTTCCCGACATGGCAGCGGCCTGCTGACGGGTTTGCTCCACCGATTTAACGGCCTGATCGATAATCCCCTCGCCATCCGAATCAAAGACCTGACGCATATGCAGCTCGGACGTGGCGATATACATATGGAAAATGGCTTGCTTGATGCCTTGAATTCGACTTCGAACGTGCGCTCAATCAAATGCGGGCGGCACTGTGTCAACGACATGATAAAAACATCATCAGGGATGCGGTTTTCGTCGATCAGGCGGCGCATGAACTCAAAATCGTCATGGCTGGCCGAAGGAAAGGCCACTTCGATATTCTTGAAGCCGATGCGGCAAAGCAGTTCAAAGTATTCAAGTTTCTGCCCAGGCGTAAGCGGATTGGGCAGCGCCTGATTGCCATCACGAAGGTCTACCGAACACCAGATGGGGCTTTTGGTGATGGTACGAGAAGGCCACTGCCGATCCGGCAAATTGACCGGGGCAACAGGTAATTGATACTTTGAAACACGTGCAACGGTAGCCATGATGAGTTCTCCTGATTGAATTTAGTGCTTTTCACCACAGAGCACACAAAGAGCACAGAGAAAAGCTTTAATTTATTTGACCATTCACTAAACGGTGAAGGCCATTTTTGAGCAGTTTAACATTAAAGTTGATTAACAACCCGACTTTAATGCCAGAGAGTTTCAAGTATGAAAGAACTTGCGCTTGATGAATTGGAGCAAGCACATCCACTGATTTTAATTCAACCAAAACCATATTATTGACCAGCAAATCAATGCGATAACCACAATCCAGACTCACGCCTTTGTAGATTAATGGCAATGACTTCTGAACTTCTACTTGAAAACCTTGTTCGCGCAACTCATACAAAAGACAACTTTCGTACGCCGATTTGAGTAATCCTGGTCCAAGCGCTTTATGCACTTCAATGGCTGCATTAATAATCGCACTGGTAATTGCATTTATCTCGCTCTCACTCATTTTTTCTCAGCGTTCTCTGTGAACTCTGTGGTGAATAGATATTTAAACTATTTCTTCCAGTTTTCCGGTCTCAACGAACGGACGGCGGCGCCAGCCTGCCACATCTCAGAATTGTGCATTTCCTTAAGCTCTTCATCGAGCTTGGCGCGGTAATTCGGGTCACTGTTCTTGTCAAGCACGACGGCAGTCTCGTGACCGGTGATGACGCTCTTGTAGAGGTCTTCAAAAACCGGGGTCACTGCATCGCGGAAGGGGCCTTTCCAATCCAACGCGCCACGCTGGGCAGTGGTGGAGCAGTTGGCATACATCCAGTCCATGCCGTTCTGGCCGACAAGGCGGATCAGCGACTGGGTCAGTTCTTCAACGGTTTCGTTGAAGGCTTCGGATGGCGAGTGACCATTCTTGCGCAGGACGTTGTATTGCGCTTCCATTACACCAGCCAGCGCGCCCATCAGCACGCCACGTTCGCCGGTCAAGTCGCTATAAACTTCCTTTTGGAAAGTGGTTTGGAAGAGGTAGCCCGCGCCGACGGCGATGCCGAGGGCCAAGGTGCGCTCCATGGCATGGCCTGTAGCATCCTGGTGGACGGCGAAACTGGCATTGATACCAGAACCGTCAAGGAAGTTGGTACGCACGCTGCGACCGGAACCCTTCGGAGCGACCAAAGCCACATCCACATTGGGGGGCGGGACAACGCCAGTCTGATCTTTGAAAGTGATCGAGAAACCGTGCGAGAAGTAGAGCATGTCGCCCTGGTTCAGGTGCTCAACAATCTTGGGCCACTCGGAACGCTGACCCGCATCAGAAAGCAGGTACTGGATGACGGTGCCACGTTCGGCGGCTTCTTCGACCGGGAAAAGCGTTTCCCCAGGAACCCAGCCGTCAGCGATGGCGCGAGTCCAGTTGGCAGTGCCTTCGCGCTGCCCAATGATGACCTTGATTTCGTTATCGCGCATGTTCATCGCCTGAGCGGGCCCCTGCACACCATAACCAAGCACGGCTACGACTTCGTTCTTAAGCACTTCACGCGCCTTGTCGAGCGTGAATTCGTCGCGAGTAATGACTTCTTCTTCCGTGCCACCAAAATTAAACTTTGCCATGTTTCAGATTCTCCTCAGATAGATATTAGATATTAGAGACGAGCAGACCAGCCAACTAGAAGACTACGCCACAACGCCTTCAAGTACATTTTCCGCAATCAGCGAGACGCCGCCACGTTCCATTGCCACGGCCCCGGTGCGCACCATTTCGATGATGCCAAGGGGCTTGAGCACATCAACAAACCCGTCAATCTTTTCGCCATCGCCAGTAATTTCGACGATGATCGAGCTGGGGGTGACATCCACCACCCGTGCGCGGAAGACTTCCACCATCTGGAAGATTTCGGCGCGCTTCTCTGAAGCCGTGTTCACCTTAATCAAGGCCAGATCACGGCTCACCATCTTCTTCTCAGACAAATCTTCCACCTGAATCACGTTGACGAGACGGTACAAGTACCAGGTAAGACGCTCAATGTGCTGCGCATCGCCTTCCACGGTAATCGTCATACGGGACAGGCCGTTCATATCGGTATGCCCGACAGTCAAAGATTTAATATTATAGGCACGACGACGAAAGAGTGACGCCACTCGAATTCAACACGCCCGGTTTATCATCCACAAGAACCACAAGAGTATGCAACATTGTCTTCACCTTTGAGAATTAATCGTCTTGAGCGGTTTCCACCAGCACGTTGGCCGGGCGGCGGATCATGGCGTGCAAATCGGCACCAGCGGGTACCATCGGGAACACAAAATCTTCCTGCTCAACGCGGAAATCGATCACCACCGAGCCTTCATAAGCTTGTGCTTCCTTGATGGCGGCTTCCACCTGCGAGCGCTCGGTCACGCGAATGCCCTTCAAGCCATTGGCTTCGGCAATCATCACGAAATCGGGTGAACGCATTGGGGTGGATGCATAGTTCTTGTCGTAGAAGAACTCCTGCCACTGGCGCACCATGCCGAGAAAGCCATTATTGATGATCGCAACGTTCACTTTGATGCCTTCCTGCGCGGCAGTGCACAGTTCAGACATGGTCATCTGGAAGCCGCCGTCACCGACGACCGTCCAGACTTCACTTTGGGGGCTGCCAAACTTTGCGCCAATCGCCGAAGGCAGACCAAAACCCATCGTCCCGAGTCCGCCAGATGTAACCCACTTGTGAGGCTTGTCCATGCGATAATACTGCGCAGCCCACATCTGATGCTGACCCACATCGGTGGTGACAATCGTATCGCGGCTGGTGTAACGCCACAAATCATGCAAAACATGCGCAGCATACAAGTGACCACTATCAGGCATATTCTGAATATCAAGCACAGCGCTATCGCCCTTCATATCATCGATATGGTTGAGCCATTCGCTGTGATCGCCCTTCACAATCCGTGGATTGAGCTGGCGCAGAATATCCTTCAAATCACCAACAAGACCAACATCCACCTTGATATTTTTGTTGATTTCAGACGGATCAATCTCAATATGGATTTTCTTTGCATTGGGCGCGTAGGTCTTGGTGTTGCCAGTCACACGATCATCAAAGCGCATACCAAAGGCCAGCAGCAAATCAGCTTCCTGAATGGCATTGTTAACCCAGGCTTCACCATGCATCCCCATCATGCCCAAATTGAGCGGGTGGCTGGACGGGATGGAGCCAAGACCGAGCAAGGTCAGCGCAATCGGCACATTGGCCTTATCGGCAAATTCCAACACTTCCGCACCAGCATTGCTCATCAATGCGCCATGCCCGAGCAAGATCAGCGGGCGCTTTGACTCGTTAATCAAATCCAGCGCCTTCTGGATGCTCGCCGAAGCCGGGGTCATATCGGGGCGGTAGCCACGGATACGGATCGGGCTGCTGTCATATTCCCAGTCTTCGATGAAAGCCTGTTGCGCATCCTTGGCAATATCCACCAATACCGGGCCGGGGCGGCCTGAACGCGCCAGATAAAACGCCTCGCGCATGGCAGGCATGATATCTTCAACGCGGGTGACAAGGTAGTTGTGCTTGGTAATCGGCAGGGTAATGCCGGTCACATCGGTTTCCTGAAAAGCGTCATAACCGATGTACTTGCTGGCAACCTGCCCGGTAATGAACACCATCGGGATCGAGTCCATCTGAGCGGTGGCAATTCCGGTTACGAGATTGGTCGCGCCAGGGCCCGAAGTGCCCATCGCCACGCCCACCTTGCCGCTAACCCGTGCATATCCATCCGCCATGTGCGCACCACCCTGCTCATGGCGCGGCAGCACATGATGGATCGGGAACTCACGCATCGCATCATAAATCGGCAAATTCGCGCCGCCGGGGTAACCGAAGACAACATCCACGCCTTCACGCACCAGGCATTCCCACATAATTTGAGCACCATTACGTTTCATAATTTCTCTCCTTTTAAGTATTAGAGATGAGTTGTTAGAGATTAGAAATCCGTTGTCAACACAGCGCCGGTATCAGCAGATGTAACAAAATGAGCATAGCGTTTGAGCCATTTACTCTGAATATTCGGGACAAACTTCGGCAGCGCCGCCAAACGTGCCTGGATTTCAGCATCCGTCAGGCGGACGTTCAGTGTACGTTCTTCGAGATCCAGCTCGATGATATCGCCCTCTTGGACGGCGGCAATCGGACCACCCGCAGCCGCTTCCGGCGAAACATGGCCGATACAGGCTCCGCGTGTGCCGCCGCTAAAACGACCATCCGTAATCAGAGCGACCTTATCACCCAACCCCTGGCCCATAATGGCGCTGGTAGGCGAGAGCATTTCCTGCATCCCAGGGCCGCCGCGCGGCCCCTCGTAGCGGACGACGACTACATCCCCAGCTTTGACTTTCTTCGCGAGAATGCCTGCCATACAGTCATCCTGCAATTCAAAGATGACCGCCGGGCCAGCAAACTTGCGCATTGGGGCACTAACGCCGCCGACCTTGACCACTGCTCCATTGGGGGCCAGGTTGCCGAACAAGATTGCCAACCCACCGCGCTTGGAATAAGCTTCCTCATAAGGATGAATGACTTCTTCATCTTTGATGGTAGCTCCCGCAATCGATTCGCCGAGAGTCTTGCCACTAACGGTGATACGATCCATGTGCAACATGCCCGTCCCGCGCTGAATCTCGTTTAAGATGGCGGGGATGCCGCCCGCACGGTGAACATCTTCCATATGCCATTTGCCAGCCGGGGAAACCTTGCAGATATGCGCCACTTTCTCAGCTACAGCGTTGATGCGAGTCAGCGGATAATCCACCCCAGCTTCGTTGGCGAGCGCCAACGTATGCAAAACTGTATTGGATGAACCACCCATCGCCATATCGAGCGCAAAGGCATCGTCAATCGCTTCGGCGGTGACAATGTCACGCGGCTTGATATCTTGCTCCAACAGGGTCAAAATCTGGCTGGCAGCATGACGGGCTAATGCTTCACGCTCAGGGGTCTTCGCCAGGGCGGAGCCGTTATAGGGCAGCGCCAGGCCAATCGCTTCCATCAAACAGTTCATCGAGTTGGCCGTAAACATCCCGGAACAGGATCCGCACGAGGGGCATGCAAAACGCTCAAGCGTGAGCAAACGCTTCGCGTCAATTTTTCCTGCTGAAAAGGCACCGACCCCTTCAAAAACCGAGATCAAATCAATTGCTTCGCCTTCGGGCGTCTTTCCGGCTGCCATCGGACCGCCAGAAACAAAGATAGTCGGAATGTTGACACGCATCGCACCCAACAGCATGCCGGGGACGATTTTATCGCAATTCGGGATACAAATCATCGCATCAAAGCGATGTGCCTCGATCATGGTCTCAACACAATCGGCGATCAGCTCACGAGAAGGCAGGGAATATTTCATGCCCAGGTGGCCCATCGCAATGCCGTCATCTACGCCAATGGTGTTGAATTCGAATGGCACGCCACCCGCAGCGCGGACAGCATCTTTGATGATTTTACCGAACTCATTGAGATGGACATGTCCTGGAACAATATCAACATAAGAATTAACAATGGCAATAAAGGGCTTGCCCATATCTTCTTCAGTGACGCCGGTGGCGCGCAGAAGAGCGCGGTGTGGGGCTTTTTCATAACCCGCCTTAATCATGTCAGAACGCATTGCTGTTTTTTCTTTTAACATTATCTTTTCTCCTTTAGTATAGGGTAAAGAAAGAGCCACCCTTGGGTTGGGCGGCTCTTGGTGTCTTTCGCGATCTTTCTTTCTTTCGTAGATTTCTCTACTCTGCGTTCACCGTGTCCGTCGCAACCCTAAATTGGCTCTCAATAACAACGAGAACCGCAAGAAGAATAACAACGACGACAACCGAAGTGAAAAAACTCATAGTAGTTAAGATTATATACTTTTCCAAATATATGTCAAGACAGAATTTCAAATTGAAGTGATCGACCTGGGATTCGAACCCAGAACCTGCTGATTAAGAGAAGTACAGATTATCTTTCATGCACAATATATAGGGATTTTTATCACACGCACCCCATATATGGGGGTTCAATTGTCACATTTGGGCCATTTTGCCCATATCGTTTTTATGTGTTGCACCGATTTGCACCGTTTACCCAATGGAGCGGATACCCTGAAAGCCAGACGATAAACAGCTATCCACAACACTTTAGCAATTATATCAGGGAGATCAATCGCTGCATAGGCTGTCTCAGATGAGGGAGTGGAGAAATAGGTGGGTATAATGAAGAGATGAAATGTCCAAAATGTGGAGCGGAAGTAAAACAAAACAAAATCGGAAAAACAAGCGCAGGAAGTCAGCGCTATAGATGCTTTGTATGTCAGAGCAAGTACACACCAGAGAAAAAAGCACGCGGTTATAGTCTTGAACTTCACCAACAAGCCATGCGTTTTTATGTAGACGGGATGAATTTACGCAAGACCGGGCGACATTTAGGAATAGACCATCGCACGGTATCAAATTGGGTGAAACTCCATGCAGAGAATTTGCCCGATGCGCCTGTTCCAGAAAAGGTAGATATTGCTGAAATGGACGAAATATTTACCTTTATTGGGGATAAAAAAACAGGATCTACTTGATCACGATGGTAGATCGGCTGACACGCTGCGTTTTAGGATGGCAACTGGTTTGGGAACGTACCAAAGAATGTATTCAGCGATTGATCGATGAGGCTCCCAAAGCCAGATTGTATTATAGCGATGGTTTTGAAGCCTATTCTCTGCTTTGGTATCATTTTGGCAGATACGAAGTTTCTATCGGGAAAACCGACACCTTTTCTGTTGAGGGCGATAATGCTGAGTTTCGACATTATTTGGCTCGACTGGCGAGGGCTTCGCGTTGTTTTTCTCGCTGTCCGATTGCTTTGGCGAATGCTATTCATTTGTTTGTTTATTGCTTCAACCGCCGTCAACTTTATCAACAATGCTTTCCTCTTTACAAGGCTGACATTATCGACTTCGTTTACCCATGAGTTCCTCCACTCCCTCAGATGAACAGGTTTGATCTGGTCAATAGGAATAAATTCATATCCAGTGACCACAAAATTTGATAACGACTTAAAAAGCAAATCAAGTATTTTTTGGGGGATTGGGGGAAAGTCGAGACGTATTTCCACTGTACATATAGATGGAAGTTGTTTGTGTTAGTAGGCCATTGGAAGATATTGATAATCGCTAACGAAGAGTTTGTTAAATATATAGAGAGAGTATAGAGAGAGTTTGCATGGAGTATTTTTAGTGTATTCTATTCTTAACATTTATGTAAGGTGTATGCTGCAACATTGGACTTTGAATTTCAGTAAGTTTTTTTTCGCCACGTTCGTTATCGATAACGGTAACGATAACAATTTTGAACATATAAACTGATACATAAGGAGAAAGAAAATGAAACGAAAAAGAATTCTCAGCGCAGGTGTTTTATGTTTTGTTGTCACGATCACATTGATGGCATTCATTTTTCCGCTATCTGCCAGTGCTGCAGGCCCCAATGTCCTGACAAATGCTGATATGGAATCTGGCACAACCAATTGGGTTGTCAACGGTGCTGGCACGCTCTCCTCTGACACGACCCAACACCACGGCGGAACCCATTCGGTCAAGATCAGTGGACGCACCGCCGCCTGGAACGGGCCAGCACAAAACGTGGCTGTTTCCAACTTCCCGACCAGCGGTCAAAACTGGATCGTCTCGGTTTGGGTGCGGTCAGAGACTGGAACCCCCATAGCCAAAGCGACAGTGAGACTCACAACCAGCACAACCACTTACATCAACCTGGTCAGCGCAACGGTTAATTCAACAGGTTGGACGCAGTTAACCGCGACCACACCGGTTTCGTGGAGTGGGACGCTCACGGGCGTGCTGTTCTACGTCGAGACCGCTGCTGGCACTGACAATCTCTACATTGACGATGCATCGTTAAGCAACGCATCAGCCGGAGGTCCGACCCCCACCAAGACCAATACCCCGACTTCTGGTGGTTCGTGCCCCCTTCCTTCGACGTTTCGCTGGAGCTCAACAGGCTCGCTGGCAAATCCAAAATCGGGTTGGGCCTCGCTCAAGGACTTCACCAATGTCGTCTACAACGGGCAGCACTTGGTCTATGCGACAACCCACGACACCGGATCATCCTGGGGATCGATGGCCTTCGCCCCATTCACCAATTGGTCCGATATGGCATCCGCCACCCAGAACGGGATGTCTTCTGGCACCGTTGCGCCAACGCTCTTCTACTTCGCCCCGAAGAACATTTGGGTGCTCGCCTACCAGTGGGGGCCAACCGCCTTCAGCTACAAGACATCCACCAATCCCACGAACGCGAATGGTTGGTCTGGCGCGAACACGCTCTTTTCTGGAAGCATTTCCAATTCGGGCACCGGGCCAATCGACCAGACCGAGATTGGCGACAGCCAAAACATGTACCTGTTCTTTGCCGGGGATAATGGCAGTATCTACCGTGCCAGCATGCCAATTGGCAACTTCCCCGGTAGCTTTGGCTCTGCTTCGACGGTGGTCATGTCTGACAGCACCAACAACCTGTTCGAGGCGGTTGAAGTGTATACCGTGCAAGGTCAAAATAAGTACCTGATGATCGTCGAAGCGATTGGTGCCAACGGACGATACTTCCGCTCGTTCACAGCCACCAGTCTATCAGGTTCGTGGACCCCCTTGGCCGCATCCGAGAGCAATCCATTCGCTGGGAAAGCCAACAGCGGTGCCACCTGGACCAATGACATCAGCCATGGCGACATTGTTCGCGCCAATCCTGATCAGACCAAGACCATCAATCCATGCGCAGGGATGCAGTTCCTTTACCAGGGACGCAGCCCCAGCTCTGGTGGTGATTACGGCCTGCTGCCCTACCGACCAGGCGTGCTCACGCTACAACCCTAAAAGTAAACAGCAATAGAGAGTAGAGAGTAGATAACGTCAGTCCGGGATAAGTCTGGCTTGTCATGCTGAAGGGCGTTCTTCAGCCCTGACCCGTACCTGCGGTACTGGACAGGTGAGCATCTCCAAACCGACTTAAGAGACCCTTCAGCCGCTGGAAAACGCGGCTTCAGGGTGACATTTCTAAATGTTTTCGCTAACCCGGACTGACGTTAGATAAATACCAACTGCTCTCTATTCTCTATGAACACCTTTTTACTCCCCAATCATGGAGAAGATCATGAAACTCGCATTCATTCGTCAAATTAACGTCAAGTCCCAGAGAATCAAAGCGACCATATTTATGATTGGCATTGTTCTGCTCGCCAGTCTAGTAGGGGTAAGCCGACAAGCCTCTGCCGCTGGGACGGGGCCTTGCGACATCTATGCCGCCGCCGGTAACACCTGCGTTGCCGCGCACAGCACGGTGCGCGCCCTTTACGGCGCATACAATGGCAAACTGTATCAGGTCAGACGCGCATCGAACAGCAACACCCTTGACATCAACACCCTCAGCGCAGGCGGTATGGCCAATGCAGCCGCGCAGGATGCGTTCTGCGCTGGTACCACTTGTGTGATTACTGCGATTTATGACCAGTCCGGGCATGGCAATGACCTGTGGTATCAGGGGTCAACCCAGGTTCCAGGGTCAAGCGTAAGTATCCCAGCAAATGCGAATAAGGAATCGCTAACCGTCAGCGGTAATAAGGTCTACGCACTCAACACAGATCCCCACGTCAGCTATTGGAGAGATGGACACACGACAGGTATTCCAACCGGGATCCAACCAGAGGGTATGTATATGGTAACCAGCGGCACACACTACAACAGCGGCTGCTGTTTCGACTACGGAAACAGCGAGACAACAAGAACCGCTGACGCCGCTGGTGCCATGGACGCAATCTACTTTGGCTCGAGCTGCTGGTTTGGTGGCTGTTCCGGAACAGGTCCCTGGGTCCAGGCAGACCTTGAATGGGGCCTCTTCCCCGGAGGCAGCAGTTCCTGGAACGCCAACCAGAGGGCTTTCACCAACAAATACGTCACGGCCATGCTCAAGAACAACGGCACAACGCTACTCGCCCTCAAGGGCGCCAACGCCCAATCCGGCAGCCTGACCACCTTATATAGTGGCTCGCTCCCTAATGGATACAATCCCATGAAGAAGCAAGGAGCCATCGTTCTAGGAAGTGGCGGGGATTGCTGCAAGCCCAGCGGCGGCGCCAACGATAGTGCCGGAACGTTCTACGAAGGAGCCATGGTTACCGGCTACCCGTCAGATGCGACCGATAATGCAGTGCAGGCCAACATCGTCGCGGCGGGTTACAGAGGTACCAGCGGCGGCCCGACCCCGACTCCTGTTGGCCCCACACCCACCCCCGGAGCCTTTCCCGTGGTTGGTATGTATTACCGGCTGATCAACCGCAACAGCGGCAAGGTGGCCGAAGTGTCCGCCTTCTCGACCGCCGACGGCGGCAACGTCCAGCAGTGGAGCTCGACTGGCACCAGCAGCCAGCAGTGGAAATTTGTGAGCGTGGGCGGCGGTTATTACAACGTCATCAACCGCGGTAGCGGCAAGTGCCTGGATGTGAGTGGGGCATCCACCACGAACGGGGCGAACGTCCAGCAATGGACGTGTGGAAGTGGCACCAACCAGCGTTGGCAGTTGATCGCGGTTGGTAGTTACTACCAACTCAAGGTTCAGCACAGCGGTCAGGTATTGGATGTGATTGGTAACGGAACCGCTGACGGTGTGAACATCGATCAATGGCCATCGAACGGTGGCAACAACCAGCAGTGGCAAATCGTGCCGTAGTTCCATAACGTTCTGCTGATAAAGTTTCCATCGCTGACGCTTGACTGCGTCAGCGATGGAAATAGGTTCTACGAACGCCAGCTTTTCATCTTGAAGGGATCAAATTTTCGCCCTCCATTCTGTCGGTTTTGACTGGCTTACCTATAGGAGATAAAAATGTCTACAAACAAACGATCTCGTCAGTGGACCTGGAACAGCGGCAACAACCAGCAGTGGCAAATCATCACATGATGGAGAAAACTACAATGAACATACGAAATACAAAAGCTTTCTTACCGTGGCTGGCGCTTGTTTGCGCAGCGTTGGCGACGCTTGTGATGTTCTTTTTTCCACGATCCGCCAGCGCCGCAGGCACGAATGTCCTGACGAATACGGATATGGAATCTGGCGCAACCAATTGGGTTGTCAATGGTGCCGGGGCGCTTTCCTCTGACACAACTCAATTCCACAGCGGGACGCATTCGGTCAGGATCACCGGGCGCACAGCCGAATGGAACGGCATCGGCCAGAACGTGGCGGTTTCCAACTTCCCGACCAGTGGCCAAAACTGGACGGTCTCAGTTTGGGTACGCTCGCAGACCGGAACCCCGACTGCCAAGGCGACGCTGAGATTGACGGCCAGCACAACCACCTACGTCAGCTTGGCCAGCGCTACGATTAATTCGACTGGCTGGACACAACTGACCGGAACCGTGCCGGTTTCCTGGAGCGGGACCTTGACGGGCGTGCTGTTCTACGTTGAAACCGCCGCCGGCACCGACGATATCTACATTGATGATGCCTCGTTAAGCAATGCTACAGCAGGTCCGACCGCCACCCCAACCCAAATCGTTGGGGCTTCACCAACGAACACACCCACCCCCGGTGGCTCTTTCCCAGTGCCTGGCACGTATTACAACATTATCAATCGCAACAGCGGCAAGGTGGCCGAAGTAGCCGCCAACGCGACAGCCGATGGCGGCAATGTCCAGCAGTGGACCTCGGTTGGCACCAACACTCAGCAATGGAGCTTTGTGGCGCTGGCCGGCGGGTACTATGAGATTATCAATCGTAACAGTGGTAAGGCACTGGATGTAGTTGGCAATGGCACCACTGACGGCACGAATGTCGATCAGTGGACCTGGAATAGCGGCACCAACCAGCAGTGGAGTTTGATGGATTTGGGCACCGGCTATTACGAGATCGTCAATCGCAACAGCGGCAAGGCGCTGGATGTCGTTGGCAACGGCACCGCTGACGGCGTGAATATCGATCAATGGATCTGGAACAGCGGCACCAACCAGCAGTGGACGATTACTGTGGCCGGTGCTGTTGCTCCAAGCCCCACGCCCACGGCGATTTCCTCGAGCGGCGCTACGACTGCCTGGCAAAATGGACAGTTCAATGTCGATGTTGCCAATGTCGTGCGGCAATCGAATATCGTTATGGCAAGCGCCAATAGCGGCGTGCTGGACATGATGCCGTTAGGCAACGGCAAGTTGGGCGCGGCAGTCTGGGCCGCCAATGGCTTTACGGCACAGTTAAATCGCGCCGCAGACACCTTCCCCGGCCGCAAGTCACCAGGCTGGCTGGTGATTTCGGGGTTGACCAGCCTGGGGGGCGGAAAGCTGGATTTGTACGACGCGATGTTGACCCGCTCTGGCAGTGGCTTGACGGCAGTCGCCTATGTCTTGCAAAATAAAGATGAGTTCGTGGTCGATGTGAGCGGGGCGAATATCAATACCACTTATACAGCGCAGATTCAGTTATGGTCAGGACGTTCCCCGGCAACGAGTGTGAGCGGCGCTTTTGCGACCATTTCCGAAACCTGGGTGGATAACGGGGCAGGCGGTTCAAACCAGACCTTCGGCTCACTGGCTGGCCTCACCGCTGGGGGCCAAAATGTCACTGCGTCAGTCATCAACGGCACGACGATCCAGGTTTCTTTTAAGCCCAACACGGACGGCACGTTCCGCGTGATTGTCGCCTCACCTGTCTGGACGGGTGGCAATGCCATAACGACCACGACCAACCTGATAGGGAGTGACGCGACAGCCGCCGCCAGCACTTTACGGCAAACGCATCTGGACTGGTGGCATAACTTCTGGGCCACGACCGGCCTGATTAAGATTACCGGCACGAACGGTTCCTATGTCGAGAACATCCGCGACATTGAGCTGTACTCTATGGCCATCTCGAATAGCAGCACGTTCCCGGGTAATCACTCCGGGGTACTCGATATCGTCTCGCCCAATAAAGACGGTGTCACCTGGCAGGCGCCCGACTATTGGTGGTGGAATTTGCGGATGCACATGGGTGCCTTGCTGGGCGCGGGGCATCCTGAATTGACGACACCTTTCTTCAATCTCTACAAAAATAACCTGGCCAATATCCAAACCTGGACCAGGGATAATATCGGCGGCGATGGCACCAACATTTGTATACCGGAAACCATGCGCTATAACGGCAATGGCTACTACGGCAATGACATCGGCAATGCCTCCTGCCGGAGCGCATCGGCTCCGAATTGGAACGCTCTGGATCAGTCGTCGGGCGCTGAGATTGGTTTGTGGGTCTGGCAGCGCTATCTCCAGACCCGAGACCAGAGCTTCCTGTCGGCGCATTACCCCATCATGGCGAACGTGGCGCGTTACTATCTGGCGAAAGCGCCGGTAGGCGGCGATGGCAAACGCCACATCTTCCCATCCAATGCGCACGAGACTCAGTGGGGTGTCCACGATCCGATCACCGATATTGCGGCCATGCAAGCCTTGTTCCCTGCTGTGATTCAGGCCGCCCAAGTGCTGAATACCGACTCTTCCCTGGTGTCTCAATTGCAGACCGCGATTCCCCAAATTCCCGATTATCCCCGCACAGACTGGCAGAGCAAGAGCCAGGTGCTGAATGCCAGCAACGATGCTTCGGGGAATACCATGCTCTACTTGTCCATTGACCCGACGGCCGCAGGCCATAACGTCGAGAACCTGGGCTTGGAGACCTTGTATCCCTACAACCTGATCGGGTTAAACTCAAGCGCCAGTTTGATAGCGCTGACAAACCGCACCTACGACCATCGGAGTTTCGTAAACTCCAATACCTGGTCATATGACGCGCTGGACGCGGCGCGCCCTCGGCCGTGCATCTGACTTCCAGTCCAACGTCCTCTCGTTGCTTCAGAAGTTCCAAACTTGGAGCTCGGGCTACGGCCAGTTCTCCAGCGGCGACATGATTCCCTATGTCGAAACGGATGGCATCGTCGCTGCGTCGATCCAGGAAGCGCTGGTCCAGGATTTCGATGACACGCTGCGGATTGCTCCCGCCTGGCCGAAGTCTTCCTGGGATGTGGATGGCACGGTCTACATCCGTGATAACAGTAAAGTCCATGTGCAAATCAAGGGCGGGCAGGTGACCACTGTGGTACTGGTGTCTGGAAAGACAGGCAATAAAGTGGTCATTAATGCCTGGGGCACTCAGAATGTGAACGTTGTCAACGCAAGCAGCGGTGCCGTAGTTGTAAGTGATACCACAGCGTCGCAGTTCACCATTCCGGTTACGTCTGGGCAGGCCTATATCATCCAATTGGTTGCGCAGCCGCTCAGTTCACAGTCGTTTGCTCAGGTGACAGCGAATCCGGCAACCGTAAAGAAAACATTGGGGCCGGTAAAACTTGGAAATTAGTCGAATTCCTTTCAGCAACCTTGCCACGCAGTGTGCCTGGAATAGTAGCAACAACCAGCGGTGGCAAACTGTTGAGTAGATAATCCCACCAACAGTAATCACAGGGACGTAAGCGCAGCCTGCGCCCCCCTACTTCAAAAGGAGATAACCTATAAGGCATCGCTTTGAATAGGCAGTTCGACAAATTTGGAATTTGCAATCGGTCTTCCAACAATCTGTTACTTCCATCTTTTATTCTGCAAAAGGAGAAACCATCATGAACACAGGAAAGAAATTCTTCCAATACAAGTCGGTTCTTGGGACGGTCATATTGTTGCTAGTCGTCCTCGTAAGCATGATGGCGGCAGGCCAGCATAGTGTCTCTGCCGCCGGGACGGGGCCCTGCGACATTTATGCTTCCGGTGGCACACCCTGCGTCGCGGCGCACAGCACCGTGCGCGCCCTGTACGGCGCATACAACGGCAGGCTTTACCAGATCCGGCGTGCGTCGAACGGCAACACGACCGACATCAACACCTTGAGCGCGGGCGGCTTCGCCAATACGGCTGCACAGGATTCGTTCTGCTCTGGCACAACCTGCACCATCTCAATCATCTATGACCAGTCTGGGCACGGCAATGACCTCACGAAAGCGCCAGCGGGAGCCACATGGTTGCCCAATGGTGGCAATGAATCAAGTGCCACCAAAGGCAAGGCCACGGTGGGCGGCCATACCGTCTACGGGATCTACGTTACCGGCAACTCGGACAATGTCGCTTATCGAAACAACAACACCTCGGGCGTTGCCACGGGTAGCCAGGCCGAGTCGATGTACATGGTCGTCGACGGAAGGCGCTTCAGCACCCCATGCTGCTTCGACTACGGGAATGCCGAGAAGAATAGCAAGGACAACGGCAACGGCACGATGGAGGCGCTCTACTTCGGAACCGACACGGCGTGGGGCGGCCAGGGCGACGGCAATGGCCCGTGGATCGCAGCCGACCTCGAGAACGGCATGTTTAAGGGCAACGCGGGCTGCTACAACTGTTATCCAGGGCCATGGCCGAGTGCCAAGTCGCTTGCGTACAATTTTGTATCAGCCTTTCTCAAGGGACCTGATGCCAACACGTTCACGCTCAAGGGTGGCAACGCGCAGTCTGGCGGCCTGACCACCATGTGGAATGGGTCACGTCCATCGCCCAACTACTATCCCAAGCGGTTGGAGGGGGCGATCATTCTGGGAACAGGTGGTGATGGTAGTAACGGTGGTACTGGCACCTTCTTCGAAGGTGCCATGACGAGCGGCAACCCGTCGGATGCAGTCGATAACGCGGTGCAAGCCAATATCGTCGCAGCGGGTTACGGAAGTAACAACGTTGGCCCAACCCCGACAACCGGCCCCACTCCCACGACCGGGCCAACACCCACCCCAGGCGCCTTCCCAGTGGCTGGCACATATTACCGAATGATCAACCGCAACAGTGGCAAGGTGGCCGAAGTGTCTGCCTTCTCAACTGCTGATGGTGGCAATGTCCAGCAATGGACCTGGACTGGCACCAGCAGCCAGCAATGGAGCTTTGTCAGCGTGGGCGGCGGTTATTACAACGTCATCAACCGTGGTAGCGGCAAGTGCCTGGATGTGAGTGGGGTATCCACCACGAATGGTGCGAACGTCCAGCAATGGACGTGTGGAAGTGGCACCAATCAGCGTTGGCAGTTGGTTGCCGTAGGCAGTTACTACCAGCTCAAGGTTCAGCACAGCGGCCAGGTGTTGGATGTGGTGGGTAACGGCACCGCTGACGGCGTGAACATCGATCAATGGCCGTCGAACGGTGGCAACAACCAGCAGTGGCAAATCGTGCCTTAAACGGAT
Organism: uncultured Chloroflexia bacterium; assembly: GCA_963757465.1. Lineage (GTDB taxonomy): Bacteria > Chloroflexota > Anaerolineae > Anaerolineales > Villigracilaceae > UBA5195. The sequence continues at coordinate 544,710 of CAVWRY010000002.1, forward strand.
TAAGGAGAGCGATACGAAGTTAAGCAATACAACACAAAGACCACCCATCGCAGGTCGCCAAAACTTGCGAGGGGTGAAAAACCAGCATTTACGAAAGAAATTTATCCACCCTCTAAGAGGAGCATATGCAGTATGCCTAAAAAAATTGAATACCGTGTAAGTCGTCGCGATTTTCTAAAATTGGCAGCCGTTGCAACCGCTGGCGCGATGATTCCTAGCGCACTGCTGAGCCCTGTTTTTCAAAACAGCGTCGCCAAGGCGCAAGCACCTGTCTCGAATGGCTTGCGCGGCCAAAGTTTCAACGCCAATTGGAAGTTTAATCAGGGGGATGTGAGCAATGGTCAAAGCACCAGTTTCAACGACTCAGGTTGGCGCAGCCTGAACGTACCGCACGACTGGAGCATTGAACTCCCCTTCAACCAGTCATCTGCATCTGGAGCGAGTGGCGGTTATCTGGATGGTGGGATTGGCTGGTACCGTAAAACCTTCACGCTAAACTCGTCCTATGCTGGAAAGCGCATCTTTATCCAGTTTGACGGGGCTTACATGAATAGCCAGGTTTGGATTAACGGAACATCGTTGGGAACCCGTCCTTATGGCTATACCACCTTCGAATATGAAATTACACCTTATGTAAACTTTGGTGCCACAACCAATGTGATTGCCGTGCGGTTGAACAATAACCAGCCCACCAGTCGATGGTATTCTGGCAGCGGCATCTATCGCAACGTCTGGTTAAATGTGCTTAACCCGATACACATTACTAACAGCGGCGTATTTGTCACCACGCCCTCCGTCAGCGCCAGTTCAGGGACGGTTTCGGTCAGCAGCGAAGTACAGAATCAATCCTCCGCCAGCCAGGCAGTGACGCTCGTCACCACCATCTACAATCCCAGCGGCGGCGTGGTAACAAGCAATACAACGGCGGCCAGCAACATTGGCGCGAATGCCATTTCGACCATCAACCAGAGTTTCACCGTATCCAACCCGCAGCTTTGGTCGCCCACTGCCCCGAATCTCTATCAGGTGCAGGTGGAAGTAAAAGTAGACGGCGTAACGGTGGATACCTACCTAAGCCCGCTTGGCTTTCGTTGGTACAGCTTTAGCAATACAACCGGCATGACTTTCAATGGCAGTGCTTTAAAGATGCGTGGAACCTGCAATCACCACGATCTGGGTTCGCTTGGCGCGGCATTCAACTACCGCGCCCTCGAACGCCAGTTACAAATCCTGAAAGGCATTGGCATCAACGCGCTGCGGACTTCTCACAACCCGCCTGCGCCAGAATTTTTGGAACTCGCTGATCGATTGGGCTTCATGGTCATGGATGAGGCGTTCGACTGCTGGGAAAGCGGCAAGGTTGCGAATGATTATCATCTCTATTTCGCACAGTGGGCGCAGGCTGATATTCAAGCGATGGTGCGCCGTGATCGCAACCACCCCAGCGTTATTTTGTGGAGCATCGGCAATGAAATCCCCAACCCGACGGTGACAACCGGCACCAATCTACGCAACTGGGTGCGGGCGGTGGATTCCACCCGGCCGGTAACCTGGAATACGATGGACGTGCTTGGCACATCGGGCGCAGCCGTGGCAGATATTCTCGACCTGCAAGGATGGAGCTATAACTCATGGCAATATGATACGGGTCACTCCTCGCACCCAAACTGGAAGATTTTCGGCAGCGAAAGCTCATCCGCAGTGCGAACCCGTGGCGTTTATCACACCCCCACCAATCAAAATGTACTGACAAGCTCAGACACACAATGCTCATCATACGATAACAGTTGGCCGTCCTGGGCGGGTTCTGCTGAGAATGTTTACAACGACGACAATAACCGCGCCTGGATTGGTGGCGAATTTGTTTGGACAGGCTTTGATTACATTGGCGAACCAACCCCCTATAGTTGGCCCGCGAAAAGCTCGTATTTCGGTATCTGCGACACGGCGGGCTTCCCCAAAGACATCTATTATTTCTATAAGAGCCGCTGGACGACCGCCCCAATGGTACATATTTTGCCCCACTGGAACTGGAATTCGGGCACAACGGTGACCGTGTTCGTTTACTCAAACTGCACCAGCGTTGAGTTGTTTCTAAACGGAACATCACTTGGTTCCAAGACCTTCTCTGGCACAGCCCGACATCTGGAATGGAACGTGGCCTGGGCATCGGGCACGTTAAGCGCCAAAGGCAGTGTCAACGGTTCAGTCGTTGCGAACGATCAAGTAATGACGGCGGGTGCAGCCAACAAAATGGCGCTCTCCGTTGACCGCAACAACATCCAGGGCGATGGTGTGGATTTGGCTTACATCACCGTTGATATTCTGGATGGCAACAGTATTTTTGTCCCAACGGCTGCCAACACCGTCAACTTCTCAATTTCTGGCCCCGGTAAACTGGTCGGTGTCGATAACGGCAACCCCATCAGCCGCGAAGTCATACAAAGGCAGCAGCCGGCAGGCCTTTAACGGCAAATGTCTGGCAATTGTCCAATCTATCGGGGCGGGCACCATCACGTTAACGGCTAGTTCATCCGGGTTGACGGGTGCTTCGGTCAACATTAACGCACAAGCTGTTGCGACGGCAACACCCAGTTTCACACCGACCATCGGGCCATCCCCGACGCCCACCAACACGCCAGCACCAAGTCTGGCACAGGGCAAAACGGCCAGCACCGATAGCGCCGAAACTGCCAACCCTGCGGTGAACGGCAACGACGGCAATACCAGCACACGCTGGTGCGCCGCCGACGGGAATGCCAATCATTGGTGGAAAGTTGACCTTGGCGCTTCATTTAACTTGAGCGGCTCAGAAGTGATGTGGGAATTCGCAAGGAACTACAAGTACAAGGTTGAAGTCTCAACCGACAATACCAACTGGACTCTGGCAGCAGACAAAACCGCCAGTACGAACGCGGCCCAAACACAAAGTGATCTCTTTGGTGTCACCGCGCGCTACGTACGCATTACCGTAACCGGTTTGCCTAGCAGCCCCGTTACCTGGGCCAGTTTCTTTGAGTTCAGGGTGTTTGGTAGTGGCAGCGGCCCGACGAACACACCGACCAATACACCGGTAGCCACCAACACACCAACCCCAACTCCTAACGGCTCTTTCCCGGTGCCGGGCACGTATTACCGACTGATCAACCGCAACAGCGGCAAGGTGCTCGAAGTAGCCAATAGCGCCACAGCAGATGGTGGGAATGTCCAGCAGTGGACCTCGACTGGTGGAACCAACCAACAGTGGAGCTTTGTGAGCCTGGGCAACGGGTACTACGAGATCATCAATCGCAACAGCGGCAAAGCGTTGGATGTTGTTGGCAATGGCACCGCCGACGGCGTGAATGTCGATCAGTGGACATGGAACAGCGGCAACAACCAGCAATGGTCTTTGACCGCAGTGGCTGGCGGATATTACACGCTGATCAACCGCAACAGCGGCAAGGCGCTGGATGTCGTTGGCAACGGCACCGCTGACGGCGTAAATGTCGATCAGTGGACGGATAACGGCGGCAACAATCAGCAGTGGCAAATCGTGCCATAGCGCTATTCCAGCAGCCAAATAAATTTAAGTAAAGCTTCCTTCCTCAAAGCCCGTCAGGGCAAAAAGGTCTGACTGGCTTGACAATAAATATCAAAAGGAGAATCTAAAATGAGTAGAACAAATCTTTTTCAACGTAAATCTGTCCCTGTAATATTGTTGTTGCTCGCTATCATCAGTATGGTGGGCATCAGTCAACAAACTGTCTCTGCTGCCGGGACGGGGCCCTGTGACATTTATGCCAGTGCCGGTAACACATGTGTTGCGGCGTATAGCACGGTGCGTGCGCTATATGGCGCGTACAATGGCAGCCTTTACCAGGTTAGGCGGTCAGATGGCGCAACGCAGAACATCGGTGTCCTGGCTGCGGGCGGCTATGCCAATGCTGCTGCGCAGGAACTCGTTCTGCTCCGGAAAAACCTGCACCATCTCGATCATCTATGATCAATCCGGAAAGGGCAACCATCTCACGAAAGCACCCGGCGGGAGCGCCACCTATGGTCCAAATGCCGATGTAGAAGCAGTCGCTAATGCGCTACCGATTACGATCGCTGGACATAAGGCCTATGGCGTCCATGTGGTCGGATCTCCCAGTTGGACGTCTCCGGGACAAGTCGGCTATCGGAACACCAACACAAATGGCATCGTAAAGGGTGACAACCCCGAGACCGAGTATATGGTGACCGACGGCACCTATTACAACGGCGCGTGTTGTTTCGACTTCGGCAACGCAGAGATGCAACCCGTCGCAGGTGGGCCTGGCACCATGGAAGCCATCTACTTCGGAAGTAATAACTGGTGGGATAAAGGTGCCGGAAATGGCCCCTGGGTCATGGCCGACCTTGAAGTTGGCGTATACAACATGGGCGGAACGTCCGGATCCACGAACAACAATGACATTTCGTTTAACTACCCCTTCGTCACTGCCTATCTCAAAGGCAATTCTGCGAGTGGATCGGGCGGGGGGCCATTTACGCTCAAGGGCGGCAACGCGCAATCAGGCTCGCTCGTTACAGTATACGACGGAGCGTTCCCCAATGGCTATTCCCCCATGCACAGGCAGGGGGGCGTCGTCCTCGGCGTTGGTGGCGATAACAGCAGTATGGCCCAGGGAAACTTCTACGAAGGAGTGATGACCACTGGTTACGCATCAACAGCGACCGATAATGCGGTGCAGGCCAACATCGTTGCGGCGGGTTACGGAGGTACCAGCAGCGGCCCGACCCCAACTCCTGCTGGCCCAACATCCACCCCCGGAGCCTTCCCCGTGGCTGGCACGTATTATCGGCTGATCAACCGCAACAGCGGCAAGGTGGCCGAAGTGGCTGGCTTCTCGACCGCCGATGGCGGCAACGTCCAACAGTGGAGCTCGACCGGTACCAGCAGCCAGCAGTGGAGCTTTGTCAGCGTGGGCGGCGGTTATTACAACGTCATCAACCGCGGTAGCGGCAAGTGCCTGGATGTGAGTGGGGCATCCACCACGAATGGTGCGAACGTCCAGCAATGGACGTGTGGAAGTGGTACCAATCAGCGTTGGCAGTTGATCGCTGTTGGAAGTTACTACCAGCTCAAGGTACAGCACAGCGGCCAGGTGTTGGATGTGGTTGGTAACGGAACCGCTGACGGTGTGAACATCGATCAATGGCCATCGAACGGTGGCAACAACCAGCAGTGGCAAATCGTGCCTTAACGCTACGCTTCGCGGGTAAAGTTTTCCGCATCATTCAATAACGATCAAAGAATAAGGTCAACACATTTATCCAAATTTGAAAGGAAGTAACCATGAAATCAAACTTTAGGTCTATAAGGATCAAAGCGCTCATCCTGGTGATCGGCCTCGCACTACTCTTCAGTATGATGGGTACAAGTCTAAAGGCATCTGCCGCCGGAACAGGCCCCTGTGACATTTACGCCAGCGCTGGCAACACCTGTGTTGCCGCCCACAGCACGGTGCGCGCCCTTTACGGCGCGTATAACGGCAGGCTTTATCAGGTCAGACGGGCATCAAACAGCGGCACACTCGACATTAGCACCCTCAGTGCGGGCGGCTTTGCCAATGCCGCTGCACAGGATTCATTCTGCTCAGGCACGACCTGTGTGATTACGGTCATTTATGACCAGTCCGGGCATGGCAATGACCTGTGGTATCAGGGGTCGGGCAGCCCGGTCGGTGGGCATGATAACCCATCCAGCGCGACCAGCGAGTCGTTGACCGTCAGCGGAAATAAAGTCTATTCGCTGTATATCAACCCCGCCAACAGCTATTGGCGAAACGGCTCATCATCGGGCATCCCAACCGGCAGCGCACCGGAAGGTTTGTACATGGTGACCAGCGGTACACACGTCAACAGCGGCTGCTGCTTCGACTACGGCAACAGTGAAACCAGTCGAACCGCTGTCGGTGCCGGGCACATGGACGCGATCTACTTTGGCACAAGCTGCTGGTTTGGCGGCTGTTCCGGTACTGGTCCCTGGGTACAGGCTGATCTGGAATACGGCCTTTTCCCTGGAGGAAGCAGCTCGTGGAACCCGAACCAAAAAGCGTTTACAAACAAATATGTCACGGCTATGCTCAAGAACAACGGGACAACGCTGATGGCACTCAAGGGGGCGAATGCGCAATCGGGCAGCCTGACCACCCTTTACAGCGGATCGCTGCCCAACGGCTATAACCCGATGAAGAAGGAAGGCGCGATTGTTTTGGGCAGCGGCGGCGACTGCTGCGCCACCAACACCAACCAGAGCCTGGGGACGTTCTACGAAGGGGCGATCGTCACCGGCTACCCGTCGGATACTACCGATAATTCCATCCAAGCCAACATCGTCGCGGCGGGGTACGGCAGCGGTGGTGGCGTCAACCCAACGGCTACACCCTCAAACGGCAGCTATGTCCAACTCATCAACCAGAATAGCAACAAGTGCCTGGATGTTCAGTCGCCTAACACTGCTGATGGGGCCAATGTCGGAATTTACAGCTGCAACGGCAACACCTGGCAGAAATGGCAACTGGTTGATCTCGGCACTGGCTATTTCAAGATTGTCAGCCAGAACAGCGGCAAGTGCCTGGATGTGACCGGCAACGGCACCGCGGATGGGGTGAATGTGGAACAGTGGACCTGTAACGGTGGCACCAACCAGCAATGGCAAAAAACGACAACTACCTCGCCCTGGTTCCGGCTCACCGCCCGCAACAGCGGCAAGGTGCTGGATGTCAATGGCTGCGGGACTGCCGATGGCACCAATGTCCAGCAGTGGACTTGGCTGAATAATAGCTGCCAGCAATGGAAAACCCAGTAATATCAACACACCATCGATGAAATCAACATAGCAGGTCTGTGACAGCAAATACACTTCGTCAATTTTCTGGTAAGTTCCGGCAGGTTTTTTTATAAAACCTGCCGGTTTAATTCCAATGTCTAATCACGGCGAAAATTATGAAACTCAGATTTGTTCCTCGAGGCAAGCAGTGGGAGTATCGTCCACTCACCGCAGAAAATGATGCCAGTAAGCAGGTAAACCCTACGGGTCGTCTGATTTGTATTGAGTTGCAGCTTTCTTTCAGTGCGAATTCTCTGACATTTGTCAAAGAGCACTTCATCTCAAGAGTAAATAAAGAGTAAAAAGTCCCGTGCTTTTAGGCTATCATGTTCATTATCACCACCCTCAATGCAACCCTGCGCCGGGAACAAAGGAAATATTCGTGTTGTAATTTTGGGGGAGAATCAGCGCGAGTTATCAAGCCCTTCGGCGACAACCTGATCCAGGGTCATGACTTGGCCTTCGCGCCAGACGGCGCTGAAATCGGATGGATCAAGCGCATCCCGGCTGTGGGCCACGCTGGCGTCCAATTGCCGGCGGCGCGGCGGTGGGGGCGGGTAGCGCTCGAAAAGGAGTTGGACAGCGCTTAACAAGCGGACGGCACGCCGGGCCTGCCCTTCGGCCAGCGCAACAGCCGCCAGGCCAAGCAAATCATAACCGGCCATCTGGTATGCTTTGCCTTCAAAATGGATTTTCAAGCTTTGGCGAAAGAGCTCGGCGGCGCGCGGCAGGTCGCCCAAGCCCAAAACGGCCTGGCCCAGATAATCGGTTAACCAGGCATAATGCCAATCGGGGTTCGGGGAGCGCAAATAGCCCAGGCTGGCTTCAAATAATTGGGCCGCATCGGCATAGCGTCGTTCTTCGAATGCAATCAGGCCCAGCTTGGCGCGCGCATGAGCAACCCCTTCTTGATAGTCCCGCGTTTCAAAAATCGCCAAGCTCCTGGTAAAAAAGGTGGAAGCTTCCTCCAGCAACCCCTGTTCCAACGTCAAGTTTCCCAAACGGTCCAGCGCCCAGCCCATCCCGCGCGTATTTTCGATTTCATGGTATAAAGCCAGGCTTTCCCAGTAGAGCGCCTGTGCGCGCGGATAATCGCCCCGGAATTGGGCAATTTCCCCCAAGCCTTGCAGGGCGACACTCAGGTCATCGCGGCTGTTGAATTCTCGGGCGAGCGCAGCAACTTCACCATAAATGGCCGCGGCCTGCTCGAAATCATTCTGATAGAGCAGCACATCGCCCATGTTGATCAGCACGCGGATGCGCTTTTGGCTGCGGGCCGGTGGCTTGACATCCAGGACGCGCGCCAGCCAATATTGGCCCTCGTTGGGCGAACCGCGCGTTGTCCAGTAGTGACATAGGGCTGCCGCCAACCCCAACGCCAGCTCCGATTGACTTTGTTCAATTGCCCACTGGAGCGCAATGCGCAGGTTGTGATACTCACGCTCCAACTGGGCAACCGGCAGCGGCAGTTCGGCACTTGTCGGCGACCACGCTTCCACCAATGACAGGTAATAGGCGGCATGGCGCTGGCGGATGACGGCCTCTTCGCTGCTGGCAACCAGCTTTTCCTGGGCGTATTCGCGGATCGTCTCCAGCATTCCAAAACGCTGGTCGTCTTCAGGTTGCCGCAGCACCATACTTTGATTGATCAACATCGCTAGTATATTCAAAGGATGAAAGTTGGGTTCTTCATCCTTCATCCTTCCGCCGCCTGCCCCCGTTAGGGGGTCATCCTTTATTACACAGACGGAATCCATGGCTTCGAGCGTCCAGCCGTTTGCAAAGACGGCGAGACGCCGAAAGACCCACTGCTGATCGGCGTCTAACAACTGATAACTCCAGTCGATCAGGTTACGCAGGGTCTGGTGGCGCGGGGCAACGTCGCGCGCGCCACTGGTGAGCAGTTGCAGCCGCTGACCCAGCATGGTCAGCATCTTTTGGGGGGAGAGATAGTTGATACGTCTGGCAGCCATCTCAAGCGCCAGGGGTAGGCCGTCAAATGCGGCACAGAGTTGGGCAATGGCAAGCGCATTCTCGGGCGTGAGCGCAAAGCGATCGTCGATCGCCTGGGCGCGCTGCACGAAGAGTTGGATGGCGCTATAGTCGCTTAAACGTTCGAACGGCGGCAGCGGATCCAAGCTCGGCAGGCCCAACGGGGGGATGGACAGCCGCTGCTCGCCTGAGATATTGAGCGCTGCCCGGCTCGTAGCCAGGATTTTAAGTTGCGTTGTTCCCTGCAAGAGCGCCGTCACCAGCGGGGCGGCAGCCAGCAGATGCTCAAAGTTATCCAGCAGGAGCAACAGTTTGCGCTCGCTCAACTCGCGCTGCAGCAGTTCCAGGGTAGGATATCCACTCCGTTCCGTCAGGTTAATCACCTGAGCAATTTCGACCAAAATGAGATCAGGGGCGCGCAACGGTGCTAGGTTCACCCAAAAGATTCCATCGCTAAACTCGCGGCGATTCTCATCGTTTTCCAACATCCAGCGAGCAGTCTGAATCGCCAGGCGGGTTTTCCCAATGCCGCCTGTGCCCATGATGGTCACGAGGCGAACCTGCGGACGCGATAATACAGTAACGATGCGCTGCAGGGTTGCCTCGGCGCCAATCAGAGGGGTGAGCGGAATGGGTACATTGGTTGCAGGATAGGCTGCAGGTGTATTTGCTTGGTCTGGTCCATTGAGATGCTCTAGCAGCGAAGCAACCAAAGCTTTCAAGTAACGGAAATACGTGACCTGGCTGACATGCAACGCAACAGCGCGCTTGCGCGGAGCAGTGGATGGGTTGCTGAGAATCAGGTCGAGGACTTGGCGTTGGGGCGACTGTAGCGGAGCTAGGCGCAGAGATTTCGCGCACCGTATTCGCCCCACGCCGTTCGTTGAGCCAACTTACCCACGGCTCTTCTTCCAGCAACTTTTGGGGGTAACGTGGCAAACGCAAAAGCGCCTTAAGGTGTTGCTCATCCCAGATCACATTCATAGACCTTTATACGGATTTTGGATTTCATCTCAATGCTTGGTTTGGGGCTAACCCAAACTAAGCAGGATGGTATCAAATACAAGGCAACTGTACCACGCCAATACGCGCAAAACAAGACAGGCGCCCGTATCAAACTGGGCGCCTGTCCATTCAAACGATCTGCCGCCGTCCCGATCAAATTTCGATGGCGGCGTGTTTATAGGTTTAATCCTCGTCTCGAAAAATCTTTATAGCTTTACCAGTTCAAGAATAAGATGAGTGGAAATGGTAAACATAAAAGGCAGATAAACACCAGAAGAATATGCGTCTGAAATTTCGATAGCATCTAGATCTTGCCGGTATTTTTCTATTTTCCCGATGATTGAATTGCTTCGTAAAACAAGATTGACCATATCCCCGGTTTTCAAAGAGGGGATGACCAGTCGCGATAATTCATTCATGGAATGCGCTCCTTATTGGTCAAATAACCAGATGCAGGTAATTTTGTCTTGAAGCAGCCAACGATGTTGTTGATACGTCCTTCCCTGCAAGATGGTGAATTCCACCATCTTGCAGGGAAGGGGATAATGTCTATTTTGCTTCGAAGTGACCATAAGAAACGGCACTGGTGTAACTGACATACCAGAAACCGTTGATCTTAGCCGGGTACGAACCAGCAGCGACATACATATTGGTCACGTTGACACCGTTGAGTGTGATGCTGCTAGCGTTCCAGTTGTTGATGTAAGTACCCAGGTTGGTGGATTGCCAGCAGAACGTGCCTGCGCTATCAAAGGTGAACGGGGCGGTGATGGTGGATGTCACCGGGCTGCACGTCGAGCCGGTGGGTTGGGTTGGGGTAACCGTCGGGGTATTGGAAGCCCCGACGATTGGGGTCGGGGTGCGGGTGGCGGTTGGCCCGGTGGTGGGCGTGCGCGTGCGGGTAGCGGTCGGGCCAGGCGTAAAGGTGCGCGTTGGGGAAGCCCCGGCGGTTTGGGTCGGGGTAGAAGTCTTGGTCACCCCGGAAGTCGGCGTGGGAGTAGATGTCGCCGCGCCGGTACAGTTCGGCTCGTTGCCCCACAACAAAGCGCCGTTGTTGTAGCTGGGAATATTGTGATTAATCGTAAAGGCCGAAGGCAGGGAACCCACCGCATAACCGGTGTGCCACCAGTCGTTCGACGAGTCGTAGGTGGAACCCCAACTGGCAAGGTGAAAAGCCGTGCTATAGGACCAAACGGTACCTGTCGGCATACTCGTCGTCCCGTAGCTGATGGTGAGGTAATAGATCGAACCGCACGCCTGGGTGGGACCGCTGATGGTCGCTGCGCCGCTTTGGTCGTAGTATTTCTCGAGCGCGTAACCGGACCCGGCGTTGCCATTTTCGGTGGTGAAATACAAGCGCCAGGAAACATTGCTCAACGTGGTCTGGCCTGTATTGCTGATTTGCACGTTAAAGGCTGTCTGCGAATTGGTATCCGTGTTGCCGCCCTGGATTTCGACTTGCATACCGGGACCAGGCGTGTTGCTGGGGGTCGGCGTGAGAGTCTTGGTTGGTGTATTGCTGGGCGTCAGTGTCGGGCCGCCGGGGGTAATGGTAGGTGTATTCGTCGGGGCAGGGCTGTTGGTGTAAACGTTAAAGTTGTCGAACTGCGCCTTGTACCAACCGTTGGTGCTGACGCCAGCCTGCCCATTGCCTGCAGTGCTATCGGTCACATTGGCAACCGTAGCGCCGCCAATCACCGCCTGGATGTTCGAACCGTTGAAGATCAACTTCAACGTAGTCCAGGTGTTGGTTCCGTATGAAACCGTGCCCGAGGCCAGCGTGGTGGCACCGCCGCTGTAGTACAGCTTCCAGGCCCCCGTATCGCTGAGTTGCAGATGGTAGCCGACCACCGTGCCGGCGGAATCCTCGTATTGCCCGGTCACACGCCCGAAAAGCTCAACCGACCCCGCCTGCGGGAGCAGCACATCGGTGGATACGGTGTAGTTGGTCCAACGCGAGTCACCCATGATGGTTTCGGGCATGGCGTTGCTGCAGCACCAGGTATTCGGTTTCAGGTCAACATCCTGCTGCATACACATGCCAGAGTGGCTGCCAAGACAGGTCGCCGCTTCAAAAGCGCCCATTACGGTGGCAAAGTATTTCGGAATCTTGCTCAGGGCGTAACCGTTGAAGTCATCGACGTAAGGCAGCGCCATCGTGGATGAACCGGGCGGCGTGGCTGCGCCCTTGCCCTGTCCTGTCGTTGTCGTGATGGTATACAGGTAGTTGGGTTCCAGCGTGATCGAGAAAGCGCCACCGCTGGGGGTGATGTCGCTCTGTTTGATAAACCAGGAGCTCAAATTGCCACTCATGTTGGTGGCCCAAACATGGACGACGCCGGTGGACAGCCCGCCCGTGACCGTGAAGTTGACCGTATTGGCGGCCGTCGCTTGCACCGTCTCGATCACGACAGTGTAATCAGTATTATTGGTAGATTTGAGCGAGACATAGCTGCCGTTGGTGCGGTTCCCGCCCAGGTAGCCGCTGGAGGTATCCAGGTAGTGCCAGCCGGGTTGGGTAAACTGCGCCGTATGCGCCATGACCCAGATGCTCTTGGATACATCGTAGGAACCAGACCAAGGTTCAGGCGCTTTCATCAGCCCGGTGCCTGGATAGGGAAAAGTATCATAGTAGGCAGCGATCAGGTTCCAGTTGAGATAGGCCACCGTTTTGGCGTCAATATAGCCACGATTTATTCCCATCGCCATCGGCCCTGCGCCGGTATTGGCATCCTTGGAGCCGCTTTCACTGGCCCACAGCGGTTTGCCCAAAGCCTGGGCATTTGCGGGGCTGGAGCAGTTCACCCCCGCGTTAACCTGATCTGGCGGGCCGCAAGTGTAATGATCGCCGAGAATATCAACAGCGGCATTGAAGGCCGCATCATTGGTCATGTCTGTGGCCACCGGCCAGCTCGCGCCTACACCACCATCCCATGCGTCGGCGGCGATGACCTTGATGCTGCTCAAACCGGCGTTGTTCAACGCGGTTCTGAAATTTTTATACCAGGTTACGTCGTACCAGCTTTCATTCCTGCCGCCAATGTAATCAATCGTCAGGTTGTAATCTGACTTGGCGTGCTTGATCCAGTTGATCAGGTAGTTTGTGTAATCTGTTGAGTTGGTTCCGCCGCTGAGCCAGCCCGGCGCAGTCCAGGCCAAACCGGCAAGTTTGATGTTGGGATTGCGGGCTTTGGCCTCTTGCATCAGCCACCACTCATAGCCGCGTGTGTAGTTCTGGTCGGTGGCGGTGCGCTGGTGGGTGGCTTCGGCGCCCTGGGTCGAGTCGGCGTCGCCGCCGATTTCAACCTTGAGAATTTGCAACGAAGCGCCGTAATTGGGCTTGAACAAATAGTCCAGAATCTGACTGCGCTGCGGTTCTGGGTAATCAATCAGCAGGCGCGAAGTGCCGCCGCCGCCGCTGACCGCGCCCACGCCGTCAAACTGCCGCCCGACGCTCGATCCGTCAATCGTAACGGTGTAGGTGGCTGCCTGAACGGTCAAGGCCGGGATCAGCAGGGAAATGATCAAGAGCAGACCCAAGAGAGCTCCCAACTGGTAGCGATAGTGATAAAGCGATGGTTTTTTCATTGTTTTTTTCTCCGTATGATAAAACAGATATGGCTCCGGGATGCGTCTGTCCCGCCTCGTTTGGCGCTGGTCGGGAGGCCAGCGCCAAACGAGGCGGGAATAGAGAGCAGTGGGCCAACCGAAATCTTTTTTTCTACTCTCTACTCATCTGCTCTTACTTGGCCTCGAAGTGGCCCCAGGCAACGCTGCTGCTGTAAGCAACGTACCAGAAACCGCCAATCTTGACTGGGTAAGAACCAGATGCAAGATAGAGATTGGTGACGTTGACGCCATTCAGCGTGACGCTGGTGGTATTCCAAGAGTTGATATAGGTTCCCAAATTGGTTGATTGCCAACAGAAGGTGCCCGCGCCATCAAAGGTGAACGGCGCAGTGATGGTGGATGTCACGGGGGCACACGCGCCAACGCCAGATGTCGGGGTAATGGTCGGAGTCATGGTACGGGTTGGGGAAGCCCCAACGGTTTGAGTTGGGGTATTCGTCCGGGTGGGGGTGGATGTGGTCGGCCCGGCAGTGGGAGTACGGGTGATAGTGTTGGTCAGCCCCGGAGTATTTGTCCAGATGGCTGTGCGCGTCATCGTGGCTGAAATGGCTGGGGTCAGGGTTCGCGTCGGGGTTGGTGAAACGGTGCGGGTAACGGTAACGCTGACAATCGGGGTCACGGTGAAAGTGCGGGACGGCGTTGCTGTCAGCGCCGTGCCGCCGCCAGCCACCACCTTGACCAGGACAATCCCGTGCGATGGGACGCTGGCGGTATAGCTGCCGCTGAACGACCCCAGATCGGTGCGCGCCCACAGATCGCGCACTGTGGCGGAACCCGAAAGGCCGATATCGCTCCAGTTGACGGTCATGTTCGCAGCCGAGGCGGAACAATTCAGCAGCGCAACGGCTTTGGTATTGGTTCCCATCAGGGTCTTGGACCAAACTTGCAGGCCGGAACCGTTATCGGTCACTTTGATCCCCTGAACACCGAGCGCATCCTGATCGATGGCGATCACTTCCGGGGCGGTCAAAATATTGATGGTAGCCTGGCTCATACTGCGCAGGTCGTTCCCGGCGATCAGCGGTGCGGCGGCAATCGCCCACATACCAAAATGTGCGCGATATTCGCTATCGGTCATGCCGCCATTGCCGACTTCGAGCATATCCGGGTCGTTCCAGTGACCGGGGCCGGCATATTGCGCAGTATTGTTGTTCACATCGATGTTGCCCATTACACTCGAAAAGCTGTCGGTAATATCGCCAGTGGTGCGCCACATATTACCAAGATCCGGGAAGGTTGGCAGCGAAAACCACCAAGTGGAAAGGCTAAAGACAATCGGGCGGCCTGTGGCGGAGAGCGCATTGCGCATGTTGGTCAAATCGGTCTGCATATCGCCGACGATGGCACAGTTATCGTATTTCAGATAATCAACTCCCCAGGCTGCAAAAGTATTGGCGTCCTGCACTTCATGACCGTAACTGCCCGGATACCCCGCACAGGTGGACGAGCCGCGGTCGCCATAAATGCCAAATTTCAGCCCTTTGGAATGGACATAATCGGCCACGGCCTTGATGCCATTGGGGAACTTGACCGGGTCTGCCTGCAAATTGCCGCTGGCATCGCGCGCGGTCAACGACCAACAATCGTCGATGTTGATGTATTGATAGCCCGCCGCCTGCATCCCACTGCTGACCATGGCATCGGCAGTGGCGCGCACGAGCGCATCGCTGACGCCGCAGCCAAATTTGTTCCAACTGTTCCAACCCATCGGCGGAGTGCGGGCGACGCCGTTTTCCAGCGCCTGCGCCTTTTGAATATTTTGCAAGGCCAGCGTGCCAAAGATCAGCGCAGCCACTAGAGCCAGCAATGTCATGCTTTTCATAAGATGTTGTAATTTCATGATATGTTCTCCTTTTATTGAAATTTTTTGTTTCTTATAAAGAGTAAAGGGCTCCGTGCTTTTGACTTTCGCTTTGGCTATCATGTTCACTATCATCGCCCTCAATGCAAACCTGCACCGGCCCGTCTTGGACGATGGATAGTTTAGATGGGTTAGAAAACAAAGCAAAGATGATCTAACCCCGCAAATGGTTGAACTATCGACAATCTAGCAGGAAATCGCATGGAAATGAACTGCACCGATCTGCACCGACGAATACCCAAAAGCAAAAAAATAAGCTACAGACCGCCATATATGGCGGTCTGTAGCTTACGTGTCATCTCTATATATAGTGCCCCAGCCAGGACTTGAACCCGGAACCTACTGATCCGAAGGCGCACAGATTATCTTTCATGCACAATATATAGGGTTGTTTATCACACACGCCCCATATACGGGGGTTCAATTGTCACATTTGGGCCATTTTGCCCATATCGTTTTTACGTGTTGCACCGATTTGCACCGTTTACCCAATGGAGCGGTTACCCTGAAAGCCAGACGATCAACAGCTATCCACAACACTTTAGCAATTATATCAGGGGTACCAAGCACTGCATCAAGACAAGACCGTCTCAAATGAATAGATTTGATCTGGTCATTAGGAATAAATTCATGCCGAGGGCCACAAGATTTGATAACTTGAAAAGCAAATCAATCGTTTTTTTGGGGGGGTGGGAAAAAATCGAGACGTATTTCCACTTATGTCTATAACTGACTTTGTTCCTATTCTGAATAAAATATATCAATCGCTTTGCGTGCCTGGAGTAGAACCCGATCGGAAATCCATAACGATAAATCTGCCAAAGCATTTAATAGGCTTAATGCATCTTCACGATTCGCAATATGTTTTTCCGTCATACTCCAAAGCAACAAACCAATCGATCCATGTACTTCCAAACCGAGCAACTCTGCTAATTGTCTGGCCTTGGCATCATCGCTCAGCAACCATTCAGCATGTTCTTGTAGTGTGAGTGCAATAGCCGCAGCCTCACCAGCATCTACCTGCTTCGACCAGCCCAAGGCCTTCTTGATGTAAGCATCGTCCAGGTCTTTTACTTGTATCCAACTTGGGAGCTTTACATCAGGTGCATTTTTCTTAAACTCCTTGGCTACAATTGGCGGAATGATTACTTCGCCTGCCAATTGCAACAAGTGGATTGCATTCGCCTCGCTAAGATGCAATAGCGGGCCAGTATCACAAATGACAATACGTCTCAATCTTTTTTGCCCTTTTGCTTAAGCGCCCAATCCACATCATCAAGCTGATATTGCTCTGCCAAAGAACGATCAATGGCTAATTTTGGTACCAAACGGATTGTTCCATCTGTATCAACGACGGCTTCAAGTAAATCGCCCTCCTTGATTTTGGCTTTACGGCGGGTAGGAGCTGGCAAGGTGATTTGCCCATTGCTGCGAACTTGTAAGTATTCAGACATGGTTCACGCTCCTTGTTTTTCTGATATTCTGATTTCTTGATTTATCATTTTAATATGATACGTCACCCCCAAAGACTTGTCAAGTAAGAGCGCTGAATTTAGCTGTGATCCTATTACTCCAGAGTAAATCGGTATCATCATACAGGGATCAAGCAAATTGCAAAAAGTGTGGAGGCGCATACAACCGCCGCTTGCGCATTGGCTCAGGGGATTGGGTTTCGCACAAAATGCGCAGACGTTTCATATTCCCGGCAGCTTCGACCAGGAAAAAAGGTTCAGGCAAAGCGCCGATTTCCTCCGTCCAGGATGGGATAAGTTGTCCATGTTGGACGGCCAATAATTCTGTCAAAGCAGCAGATACAACCAAAGTTTTCATATCTGTGGATACAGGCCGCGATAATTGGGACACTGAAGCACCTTGGCACACCCAATCTTGCACCAGACTGCGTAGGAGTAAGCTGTCGCGGCGCAGAGCAGCCTGCGCCATTTGTTCAAGTAGTTCCATAAAGGCTCTCCCATATTATTATGCCAAGGATTCTAAGCACAGAGATGTGCAGTTTGCTCTATTTTACCTGCAGCCAAAACATGACACCACCGCCGTCTGATGACGTTCAAAACCGTCTTACAAAACCGGCCCACTCATCATCCCAAACAACACATCATACTCTGTCTTTGGCACAACCTTAACAACCTTCCCAGTCTCGAAATCATACATTACTAGCCGAAAAATGATCTGGCAGAGTTCCTGTTTTTCATCCATTGACCTGCCTCGGAAAATATACCCAAGTAAAATGAGAGTTGAGCGCCCGAAAAAGGAGCAAGATTTCTCATGAAACGACGAAGCCCAGAAGAAATAGTAAAGCTATTGCATGATGTTGATGAAGAGCAAGGTAAAGGCAAAGTGATTGAAGATGTGTGCCGGGAGAAACAGATCAGTCCAGCAACCTACCATCGTTGGAAGAAGAAGTACGATGGTGTGAATGTTGAAGAAGCCAAGCGGCTGAAAGCACTTGAAAACGAGAACGCCAAGTTGAAGCGGTTGTTGGCAGAATCGATACTGGCGAATGATGCCTTGAAAGAATTTTTGGCAAAAAAAGTCTAACGGCTGTGGAGCGACACACTTTGCTTGATGAGATGGAGCAAAAAGGTTTGTCTAGACGAGCAGCCTGTCGTTGGGCAGGTTATTCCAGAGCCGTAGGCCGCTACCAGCTACAAATACCATCTCAAGATGAAAAGTCTCTGGATAGAATGCGCCAATCGGTGAAAACCAACCCACGCTATGGGTATCGGCGTATCGCAGTGGTCAGCAAGCTTGGTTTTGGGCTTTGCTGGCGGTTGTGGCAGCAACATGACTTTCAATTAGCCGCCCAACGCGCCCGAAAAAGCCGAAAACGAACAGAACAAGTTGCCAGACCCCATCAAGCGGAGTATCCAAACCATGTCTGGACGTATGATCTCTTGTTTGACCGGCTTGCGAATGGAACACTGTTCAAAACCTTAAGCGTCTTGGATGAATTTACGCGTGAATGTGTGGGCATTCTGATCTCAACCTCCATCGTTGCTCAAGATGTGACTGCGTTTCTGACAGCAATTCTCAAAATTCGCTCTGCGCCAGTTTTCCTGCGATCTGATAATGGCAGTGAATTTACATCTCATGCAGTGCAAGCTTGGCTGGAAGAAAACAAAGTTGGTCCTGTTTTCATTCCACCAGGTCAGCCTTGGAAAAATGGCTTTATCGAAAGTTTCCACGACAAGCTCCGTGACGAATGCTTGGAGAGAGAATGGTTTCAAGCACTCTTGGAAGCCAAGGTTATTATTGAAGCCTGGCGAGTACACTATAATACCCAGCGCCCGCACAGTTCGCTGGCTTACCTAACCCCGGCGGCTTTTGCCGCCACCCAACCTGCACAAACTCTCATTTTACTTGGGTATAAAAATTGAGGCAGGTCAGCCTGCGCACCTGCATGGCTCGCCAGATTGGATTCCGCCCAGGCAATGAATTGTTCGGCGCGTGCTTGCCAGCAGGGATCAGGAGCCGTTGGCGCAGGTTCAATCCGGGTTGGTGCAGCAGATGGTGGCGCAGATACTCCGCCGCCGCGTTCCGCCAGTTCTGCCACGGCCGTCTTGAAATCCACCCCCTTCCAAGCCATATAAAAAGCAAAGACATCCCCGCTGCTGGCGTCAGCTGGACAGGATGAATGGCACTTCCACTTGCGGCCCTGATCGTAGATAACAAACGCTTTGCTACTGCGGTCGCCGGCATGACGCGGCAGCGGACAACGACTGGTCAGGCGCTGCGGACTATCAAAATGCGCCCCAAATTCCTCGGCCAGCGCAGTCAGCGATATTTTTGTGCGAATGGTTTCAAGGTCAAACATGGTTTCTCCGGCAAGAGTCTGAACAGTCTGAAGAGTCTGAACAGTTGGACTGTTTGGCGCCATTTTGGGTGGGGTGGCTTAAATCAGACCAGAACTCTTCAAACTCTTCAAACTGTTAGGCGTTTTCATCCATCGTTTCCACGTCATCAGGCTATTTTCGGCAGTTTCAAGCATTGTTCACCCATCGTTTCATGGATAAACACAGTCTCACCGGCAAGAGTCTGAAGAGTCTGAACAGTTGGACTGTTTGGTGCCATTTTGAATAGGGGTGGCTTAAATAGACCAAACTCTTCAAACTCTTCAAACTGTTAGTCGTCTTCATCCATCGTCTCCACATCATCAGACCATTTCCAGCAGTTGTAGGGAGATTTATATCCATCCGTATTTTGGATATGATCGCTCAATTCCTTCTGGGTGCGATAGATCATATCGCGGCTGAAGCCTTCTTCTTTTCCGGCAGATATAACTTCCTTGACTTTTATTCCTGCGGGGTTGGTCTTGAGTAAATCTTCCAACCAATCCTTGCACTCATCCAGGCGGCTCGGTTCGCGATAGGTCTGCGGCGCTTGTTTATCCCATTTCAACATCACGCCTGTCGGGTGCAATGGCGCAAAGGAAAAGCCCAGCGGCTCCGGATACTGCCCGATACTGTTCTTCAGCATCTTGAACTCACGCGGCCCGTTCGGATCAAACTTTGGCCCGGTCTGCACCACGTGCAGCCCCAGCACGACACGCGCCTGCTGGGTGATGTAGCCCGAACCGCTCAGGTCTTCCATGCCCAAATCCACATTCATCATGCGCTGCCCGCCGCCCGGTGGCTTGCGGATGTGGTGCACCAGCACCATGCCACAGTTGGCCCAGCCCACCAAACGGGTTAGATAGCCGATCAGGGAGCGTACATCTTCAACGTTATTCTGTCCACCGTTGTGGATGGACGAGAGCGAATCGATGATGATCAGCTCCGGCTTGAGAATTTCGGTCATCTCGGTCAGGCGCTCCTGGTAACGTTCCTTGCCCAGATCGATCATCTCGCCCGGCTCAGCCAGCATCAGGAAAAGCTTGCTGCGGTCCATGCCATAATGCAGGGTACGCTCGTTGAGAATCTGCGGCACCATCTCTGCGTCCACATAAATGACATTTGCACCCGGGCGCTGTACTGGCGCGCCATCCGGGTAGCCCTGGTTGTGGACGATGCGATAAGCCAGGTCGGTGGCGACGAAGCTTTTGCCGCTGCCCTGCGAAGCACCCAGCACCGTTAGCAACCCGCGCGGAATCCAGCCATCCCAAATCCATTCAATCGGTGGCAGGTCGGCTGCAATATCTTCCAATGACTGAATATGTGGGCGATAGCCCGGACGAGTTCTCAAAATCCTTTCCAGGATTTCCTTGGCTTCGGGCAAAGCTGAGATAGTTTTATGTAGCGCTTCCTGCTCCTGCCCAGCTGCGGCGTTTTCAAGCGCCTGCCAGCAAGCCTGCCAGGGCATCTCGAAATCTTTGGCATGCGCCTGAGCGGGCAACCCGGCCAGCCGGTCTGCAATGTTTTGAACTTGCATGCGGCGCGTTAGCATGGCATACCGTCATTTTGGAAGGTGTCGCACAAAAAATCGGGGTTGGCAAAAGTGCTATACTTACGGGCATTGGTTGACGCCGTCTCAGCGTCGTTCGAAGTTGCCGCCGATTTGCCCTCGGCGGCGATCTTTTTAAGTTCATAATGGGGTGTTCCTCCTAGGTTAGTTAAGTTTCTCCACGGCATCTTCCAGCTCGCGCAGATCAGGGGTGATGTAAAGACGGGTGGTGTTCAGGTTGGCATGACCCAGCAGCGCGGCAACTTTTTCAATGCCCACACCCTGGTTCACCAAATTCTTACCAAAAGTATGGCGGCAAACATGCGGGGTCAATTCTTCCAGCCCGGCATCTTTGGCATAGCGCTCAAGAATACGCTGAACAGCCCGCCCGCTCAGCTCACTTGCTTCCGATTCCACCGCCACCCAGACAAACGGACTTTCCGTTTCAGGTCGCACCGCCAACCATTCCTGAATCACTTTGCGCGCTTCGGCATTGAGCGGCACGCTTCTTTGCTTGCTGCCCTTGCCATTTTGGACCGAGACACTGCCTTTGCGTTCGGAAAGTTGCAGATCGCTGAGTTGTAAAGCAGTCAGTTCGCTCAGGCGCAGGCCCGTGTTTAAAAGGAAGACGGTCAGGGATGCGTCCCGGCGGCGGGTGACACGGCGTTTGGGATAACGCATGGATGAGAGTTGCAGGTCGCGCTCAATGGCCCGCTGCAAAGCAAACTGCTCGTGTTTGTCGAGCCACTTGGGAGCGCTGACCACCTGCCGCACCGATTTGACATTTTCGGTCGGGTCGCTCTGGATCTGGCCACTCTTGCGCGCCCATTTGACGTAGGCTGAGAGGGCCGCCAGATGGCGATTGACTGTGCTGGCCTTACGACGTTCCACCGTCAGCAGGTGCTGCTTGTACTGCCGGACATCCGTTGGCGTCAGGCGCTCGGGTGTCAGAACTTCGTGGTTTGTCGCTTCGAACCAGCGCGAGAAATGTGTCAGGTCGGTGAGATAGCCCCGGACTGTCAGGGCGGCACAATCTTCAGTTTTTAGATAATGCTCAAAAGTATTGGGTTCCATTTTCTTTTCTCCTTCGGCTACCAGAATTCCGGTCTTCCCAGACCCAGTTCTGCTCCATATTCGAACAAGGCCCACAGCATCCAGGCCAGGCTTTTTTTTGTATCGGCCGCCTCGCCATAATCGCTGCTCAAATCCTTGTGCAGCACTTCCACCTTCACGCTAAATTGACTGGTACTTTCTTCAGGCTCAAGGGTGGCGAAGATCTGAAAACTCTTGCTGACACGAAAACCATAGTAGGCCATGAAGGTGTTGATCACCATTTGCATGCGGTGCAGGATAGTCTTGGGACTCCAGTACATGCGCCCGCGGCCCGAGTGGATCGCCTTGCGCAGATTCGTCACCAGGTCAGGGTGAAGTTCGAGGTAGCTTTTGAACAGGTAGATCGAAGTGTATGGCGGAGCCATCCAGCTTACTTCGTGCGCAAAGTAGATAACGCGCGCCAGCTCGAACAATTTCAGTTCCGGCTTCGGCAGTTCATGCAGTTTGTTTGTGACGTAATCCTGCTTGAGCGCCTCCAGCAAAATGCAATCTTCTGCAATGCTGTTCGTGATGCCCAGCGCGGCAATTTCTTCGACTTCATCCTGGGGATCCTTTTCCGGCAGGGAACGTTTTCCGGCGGGCGCGGTCACATCCTGCCAGCGTGGAGAAAGTTCTACGTCCCATTCCGGCGTGCGCAGAAATTCCAGGATCGGGATGGCCAGCAGCTTGAAGCCCAGCGGCAGTTTGGTCTGTTCCACGACCAGCTTGCAGGCTTCACGCCAGATATTCAGCGTGCGGTTCCAGCGCTGACCATATTCCAGGTTGAGCACCATGCGCACTTCGGGCAGAAAAGCCTTGCTCTCCTCCGTCTGGAAGAAGGCCTGTTTGTTTTTCAAGCTCTCCAAAATGCGCTGGACCAGTTTGCGATCGGCATCCTGCTCAATTTCGTAGAGCGCCTGATCGCCATCCGGCAGTGCCAGTTGATGATCGGGACGCAGCACCTGTCCGTTATTTCCATAGGATAAATTCTGGTCGGTCTGCACCAGACAGCCCGCCTGCTGCGCGGCATGATGCAGACTGAGCATGGCCAGCGCGTGCGAGACGGCGATCTCGTTCTTCAGCGCACACTGCCGCACATTTTCGTGGCCATTGGCTTGCAGCAGGGCTGCCCCACTTTTGCCGAGTAGATAAATTTTGGGCGGACGCCCGTGGATGTTGATGCGGCGGGCGCTGGTTTCCAGCACCTCCAGCACCGGCGGCAGCCCCAGCGCGGATTGTTCCATCTTTTCGAGGAAGCGCCGCAGCTTGTTGCGGTCCAGCCCGGACATTTCCTGGATTTGCAGATTGTCCGCGACACCCGTCGGGACGAAGACTTCCAGGATGCGCAGCCAGTTCCGCTCCGGAATGGCGTCGTCCAATGCATCCTGCAATTGTTCAGTTTCTGAGAATATTTTGAGCATAACAAAACTCCTTAAGCATGACACCTTATTAATTAAGTTAAGTACTTAATGATGCTATTCATCTTTTGGCAAACCGGACAAACGCGCCAATTGTTCATACTGTTTCACGATGAGATTATTTTGATCGTCAATGAATTTTTGCTTTAAGATACAGAATTCCTGGATCTCTGCCAAATCTTTGTTGACATCATCGATCGCTTTTTTCGCAGCCTGAATATCTTTTTCCTGTTGAGCAAGCTGCTTTTCCTGCGTCTGCAAACGATCCTGTAACTTCGTTAGCGTTTCGCTGCGCTCGGCGCGGACTTGCTCAGTCCAAATGCGTAGGCTGTCTGCCAGGGCTGGCCCCACCAGACGACCTTCCTTCCAGGCTTGCCATGCAGCAGCGTATGCTTCGGGACAAACTGGGCGTAACCCTTCGAGCAGCTCGGTGTAGGCGCGACGCGCAATCACATCTGGCGGTTCAGTGTTTGAGAAGAGAAATTTCAACATCGTTATTTACTCCATTTGAAACTTCATCTTCCGAAACTGATTTATCTGAAAATAGCATTCAGGTTTGGAACTGCCAAAATTGAAGACTAGCAGATCAAATTTGTCTGATAGCAGTTGGGATCGACACGCAGATGCGATAGCTCCAGTGAGATGCTCAACTCGTACGACATCTAGAATGTATTCGTGATTGAAAATTAAATAGTCATAGTTGTTTGGCCCACACTCAAACCGCTCTACATTTAGACCTTCATAGACTAGGGCTGCCAGAAAGGCGCGTTGCATATAGACCCGACCTTCGCTGGAACGGGCGCGAATAGCGCTAAAGTAGCTTTTGTAGATTTTTTTGAGTCGGGTAAGCTGCTGCTGCATATCTTTATTTTTTATTTGCAAGTTGAACTCCTTTTTGATATATCGAGTGGTCTAAATCTGTCTTGATTGGGCTTTGATCGAGATCAAAGTATGTGTTACACCGTACCTGGGATGTTACAGGTCCCATCCCAGGCCGGACATATCCAACGGTCGGTCTTCGGGGGTCTCTTCAAAGCTACAGGTTCTGGAAACAACCCCGTTGCGCATTGCTTCGCGCACCAGACCTGCTAGTGCGCCATGCGGCGCGTTCTGGATCAGTGCAATCAGTTCGTCATCGCGCCCTGGGCGCAGGGTCAGGCGCATGGTCACGACCAGATTGCCATTGGGACGCTGATTAATTGCCATGAATGCCCCACTTCCATAGGCCGCGCACGTTGGCAGCGATTGGGTCATCCGGCCAATAGACTGCCGCACCTTTGGCGATCAGGGCCGTACTGAGCAGGTCGCCCATGACAATCGCCCCACCACCGGTGGGGATGACGGCGTCGAAGCGGCGCAGTTGCGGCCAAATCCGTTCCACCGCGGCCAGCACTTCGCCCAGCCAGGATTCCATCTGGGACTGAGTAGGATGAAGACGGCCAGCCCGCAGACGGGCATCCAGCTCTTCGGGCTCGTGTCCGTTTCCGGTCAGCAGCTCCAGCAGACGGCGCACGCCCACCTTGTCGCCGCCGATGAAACGGGGCGAGACTTTGCCATCCTGGATGACGTACAAATCCAATGTATTCATGCCCAGATCGAGCACGGCCACTTCGGCCTGCCGGCCGTGCTTGCGCACGCGCAGCGCATCCTGGTCTTCTGGCTTTTCCAGCAGCCAATCGGCATACGCGCCCACTGGCTGGGGCAGCACTTTCAGGCGGCCAATGTTGAGCTGGTATTCCTGCCCATCCACCGAGAAGCAGTGCGTGCCTTTGTAGGCTTTCAGGCCACCCATCACGGCTTCCGCCTGGGTGGTATCTTGAAGCAAGGGCACGGGCAGTCCCACCACCATCAGGTCTACATCCTGCCGGCCCGGGTGGAGCAGGCTGGCGACAGTGCCGAAGGCCAGCGCGCGCCGTTCCGGCGAAGAAAGGGCCGAGTAATCGCGGCTTGTGAGCAGGTTGCCCCAGTGCCAGGCGCCTGGGCCAATGGCGAATTCGTAGTCGTCCAGGCAGACAAGCTGCACCTGCGAGGCAGTCTTCATGCCAATCGCCGCCAATCCAACTGACTGGGGGCGAGCAACGGCGGATTGGATCGAAGCGGTCTGGCCGTTGAAGCAGACCTTGGTATTCCCGTATCCGGGGTCTAGTGCGAGTACGTTTGTCATTATTTAACTCCTCATGATTTGTGAGTTGAAACCGGTAAATCCGGTAAATCGGTGGCTTAATCGGGCCGGGATGGCCGTAAAAGCGGTAAATCGGCTAAATCCGTAAGTCCGGCCATACGCCCGAGTGGCAGCGTGACACGCCGGCCCAAACGACGTGGTGGCTGCGTGGTCTTGTCATATTCGATTGGTGTCAACAGATTGCGTTCGGCCCATTCACTGGCAGTGCGGTTCACCACCCCATCGTCTACACCGAAATGACTGGCAATCTCGCGGATCAGGAAGAGACCTTTCAACTCCGAGACGGCGAACTTGACCCAAGCCGCACGCTTCTCATCCAGGATGGGAACGGGTAGGGTGGTGTTGGTTGCTGCTGGCAGGCTGACGCTGAACGCTTGGGCCGTGATCATCTTGCCCTTCCACTCAAACAACAGCCGCCCAGCACCGGGCAGTTTCTCTGCCCCGGAGCGACCCAGAATGATGCGCGAGTCGATGGCGCCGGCACACTTCAAGGCAATCCGCGTTACCAGGTTGGCACGTAGCTGGCCGGGTAGTGATTCTGCATCCGGTCGCTGGATGCCCGCCACCGGGTAGACGCCCGCTGCGCCGCCGACACGGGCGATCTTTGCCAAAGCATCCTGCGCGATCTGCGAGAGTGAAGCGACTTCATCCAGGATCAGGACCGTAGGCTTGATGGTGGCATTTGGGAAGCGGCTGTTGTAGTCCTGCCATTTCACCACGCCGGACGACTTGAATAGAATGTGGCGGGCCATGATGAACTCGGTGTAGAAGTTCACCAGATCGATCTCGATCTTGGTCCACAAAGACACACCCGGCAGGCCGGCATAGCGGCCAAACTCGGTGCCTTCCTTGCCATCGTGCAGGATCAGGTCGGCCTGACCGCCGTTGATCAAAGCCTAAATCCAGCCGTGTAGGGTATTGGTTTTGCCCATACGCCGTGCGCCGCCGATGATGGCCGAGTCGATCTCGACGATGGACAGCCAGAGTGGCCCCTTGTTCGTGATACCCAGCGGCACATGCAGGGGGGAAGGCTGCTGGCTCAGATCTAATGCCAGGGATTCGAGTTTCAGGTCCATTTGGGTCTGCCAGCCGATCTGCAAGAAGATGCCGTTTCGTCCGGTGAAGACGACGCGCCGGCCCTGCAGATCGGCAGAGATTTTCTGGCGCAGCGTGATGGAACGCAATGCGTATGGGTCTCGCAGGGTAGTGGGGTCGAAGGCCAGCACCAACCGGTCTGTGTGGGCAAAGCCAAAGAAGACGGGCTGGCCGGCATCTGCTGCGACCAGGTTGTTGGCGTTCAGGCGGTTCAAGACGGTGCGGGCGATGCGTTCCACGGTGAAGTGTTCGCTCTGTAAAGGGGTGGTTTCAGTTATCGTGAGCATGGGTTAGTCCTCCTCGATTTCTTGCCAGTCTGCATCTAGGACTTCCTGGGTAGTGGGGTCCGGAGCAGCCAGGGCGGGTGGAATTTGATCCAGGGAACGGACGATCAGGTACGTAGGCGTTATGCTGGGTGTTTCGGATGAAGGAGCCATTAGGCTGGCCGCCTGGCGCACGATCATGCGGCGTTCCTGCGTTGTGTTGGGGCCAGCGGCCAGCAGCAGCTCAGTAGCCTGTGCGCGGGCATTGGTTTGTTCTTGATAGCTCATCTCGGCGCTGCCGGCGACACTCAGACTACCGTGCCGGTCTATCACCATGCCAGGTCCAGTGCTGCGGGTCGGGTCTACAATCACAATCCCACCGCCAGCACTGGCGAAGGTCCAGTATGGTTTGCCGTCTGGCCCCCAGCGAATGATGCCGAGCCGGGTCAATATCCATTGACGATGCTGCCAGCCGGTGCTGATCGTGAGCAGGCAGGCAACGAAAGCCAGAATGAAAATCAGTACCAATGCAGTACGCCAGGCCCAGGTGGTGAACCAGGCGGCGTTTTGCTCTTCCTGATCTTTGCGCATGATTTCGTTCAGGGCGGCCTGGGTCTGGGTGGCCTGCACAGAGAGTGCATACGCGCTGCGGGTTTGCTGCGCCTGTGCCGTGACCTGCACCCAGAAGTTGGCGGTGGCAGTGGCATGTTCAGACCGCGCTGTGGCCGTTTCTTGCGCGAACATGATCTGGGTCGCCTGCGACTGAGTGGCCATCATGGATAGGGCTGTTTGTGTAGGTCTCAGGCTTTCCAGCAAGGCTTCAACCGCAGCGGACGTAGACTGGGCATTCGCTTGCGCAGCCTGCGGTGTGGCAATATACGACGGCAGCAGGGTGGCTGTTGGCGTGGAAAGGGATGTTTCATCCTGGGCAGGCGTGCAGCCGGCTGCAAAAACAAGAAGCAGTACCGATAGGGTATATAGTCTCATTGGACATTCCTCACCGTTTTATCCGTTTCACCACTACACACAAATCATGGAGAAATATTTTCGGCATGGATTTAATCCTTGTTTTCAGATTGTTCACTGACAGGCAATGCCTTCGAGTTTTCCAACTCGGCATACTCCCGATTGGCCCAAAAACGTATCTGGGCCGCCATGGTGCGCTCGTTTGTTCGCGCAATCATGGCAACTTTATGTTTGGTTCTTACATCTACAAATAATGTGGTCCCTTTTGATGCTGATTTTTCTGCTGACATGCCTTCCTCCTTGATAGGTCTTGTTTTGTCCGACTGCTTACAACTGTAAGCAACATTATAAGCAAGACCTATAGGCTGTCAATAGTTGTATACAACTTGATTACAATAGTGTTTTCCAAGCAGCGACTTTATAGTGAAATCTTGAAAATTTCTCTTTCAGAAATTGCTGACGCACTTATCTTGACCTGTAAAATCGATAAAATGGTCGGTCAAATGTGCCTATTTATACACAAACGGTTTAAGGGGTCCCCCCGTTCACGCAGCTTTTCATGTCCTAAAAAGCTGTCGAATTTATTTATCTTTGTTCTGTCACAAATTGACCATGGATCTTCAAGAGCCCAGGTAGCATTATTAGGCAACTATTAAGTCTTACAGTCAGTAATCATGTCGCTCACCTAAACAGGTTGCAATCCAACATGCATCCAAGTTTGTTACAATGAGTTGAGCAGCAAAATTGCAAGCACCTACCAAGTAAACGATTGTATGCAAAAGGATTACAACCATGTGTTTTATTCGAATACAATTGTTGACATGAAATTCAATGACTGGATACTTTCTCAGCTCAAAGATCGCGGGTGGTCGCAAGCTGACCTGGCTCGAAGTTCTGGATTGACAAGGGGTGGCGTGTCCAACTATATCAATGGCCGTATTCCAGATGAAAAAGCCCTGCGCAAAATTGCCAAAGCTTTCAAACTTCCTCCCGAAGCTGTCTTCCGTGCCGCAGGCGTATTACCTCCAACAGCAAACGACTCATGGGTCGAAAACATGAAATCATAAAATCGGCCAACTCACTGGCGTACGCCGTGAGTTGGCCGAAAGATTGATTAATACACTATTGACGGAACAAGATAACGAAAGCCAATCTACCCCAAAAAACACATCGAAATAAAAGCAAAGAAAAATTGGAAAGAGGCGGGAATTCAAGAAGCAAAACAACAGCGTTATTGCAGAGAATGCAAAATGTGCGTCTATGTGAAACGACTTGCCTGCAACCACCTTCAATGTTTTTAGCCATATTTTCTATCAATGCTTTGACAAACCAAACAAAATATTTTCATCGCTACAATGGCAACCACTACATACTGGTAAAACTCATACGATGGTTTGCCACTGGATAAGCCAATCGCACTGCCCTTATAAGCACTTCAATGCAAAAGTGTTAATACAGTTAAGCCTTATTAACACTTTCCCTTCAAAATGTAAATAAATATGGTTTTTTCAATGCTATCCCTTCCTTAGAATAAATTCTGGTTGCTCTGCACCTGACCGCCCACCTGCTGTGCGGCGTAATGAAGGCTAATTTTCACCCCAGCCAATCGATGGCTGGGGCGTTTTGTTAATGATCGAGGGCGGCTCGTAAGTTACCTGCGTGAACACAACCACCCTACCGCGGCTTTCGATACCATGTGAGTGCTTCAAAAAAACCAAAATTCTTATTTTTCGGAGGTGTCACATGATGAACAGCAATACAATCCCAAATTCCCCAATGGAACCGCTACTTACCGCAGATGAAGTAGCTATCAGGCTGAACTGCAGCCGTTCCCAGGTCTACGATATGTTCCGCGAACAGACCTTGCCTTTTATCCGCGTCGGTAAACTTTACCGAGTTCATCCAAGTGCGTTGCGCACTTTCATGGGCAATGAATAGGGCAAAGGATGAGACATAATCATGATTGAAAATACATTCTCAAACCTGTACAATAGCTGCAGTGATTTGTACCTTAAAAACCGCATAGCTGTACCGTCTAGCTTTCAGGGTAGCCGCTCCACTCACAAGCTTCAAGGAGATCAATCATATGGCTACCCCCAAAAATAACAGCAATCGCGCACCCCGCACCGGTTCAATCAGCCGAAATCCATCCGGCAGTTATCGCGCCCAGGTTGTGATACCTGCTGAAAGTGGGCAAAAGAGCGCACGAGAGACCAAATCATTTAAAACAAAAACCGAGGCGGCTCGCTGGTTGAGTGAACAAACTGCCCAGGTCGCGCAAGGCCTTTCTGTGGACAATCATCAACTGACAATGTCTACCTACATTAAACAATGGCTGGAGACGAAGCGTCGCAGTATCCGTATTACAACCTGGAAGGACTACGCTGACTACTGCAACAAATTCATTGGACCTTACTTTGGAAATTTCAAAGTTCGTGATATCAAGCTGCGAGATGTAAACGCCTTCTATGTTCACCTGAGCGAAAAAGGCGGAACACCACACAAAATCTCCTATACACACCGAGTTCTTCACGCTATGCTTGAAGATGCAATGGCTGAAGGCATTGTAGCAGTCAACCCGGCGCATAAGGCAACCAAGCCAAAAGTTGAAAAAGAAGATATAAATCCCCTGTCTGAGGCTGAAGTCTGGCAATTTATGATTGCTGCACGGTCAAGCAGACTTAATGCCTTATATCATCTGGCCGGAAAAACAGGTATGCGACAAGGTGAGTTGATCGGATTGACCTGGGCCAATGTTGACTTTCAAAGGAGCGAAATACACATCGTCCAACAAATTCGGCGTGTTCGAGAACCTGGAAAGTGGCTGACCTTTGCCCCATTAAAAACAAGCTATAGCCGGCGGATCATACCGATTGGGAATGAACTACAACAAATCCTGCTGGAACATCGTCGAAAGCAGAATGAAGAAAAACTTTTCATGGGTTCTGCGTGGAAGGAACACGATCTGCTCTTCACTTCATCGATTGGAACCCCGATTGATCAACGTAACCTGACCAGAGATTTCAAAGCAGTATTGAAGGAAGCCGGCCTACGGGATATTCGCTTCCATGATTTACGACACACCGCAGCGTCTATTATGCTCAGGAATGGGATCCCGCTCGTCGATGCGTCTCGTTATCTGGGGCATTCATCGCCATCGGTTACACTCAATCTTTATGCCCATCTCCTGCCAGGTGGATTGGAAAATACAGCAAAAGTGATGGATGCGTTGCTAACCCCGCAGGCTGTTGCAATGCAGCCTGCATTACATGAGAACTAACTGCACCGATTTGCACCGACAAATCCTAATGAAAGGAAAAACGAACAACAGACCGCCATATATGGCGGTCTGTTGTTCAATAATACCCTATATCTAGTGATCGACCTGGGATTCGAACCCAGAACCTGCTGATTAAGAGTTAGTTTACCACACTTCCATAATTTCCGTACCTTCCAAATGCCCCATATATACCGGTTATGTGTCACTTGAAGCGGCATATATGGGGGTTGAGCGCCAACGAAAGAAATTACTTCCACAACTACTGCAATTCTACTGCAATTGGTGTAATCCACTCTTCAATCTTCTCTGCCGCTTCATCTTGCGAGCGAGCCGTCGAGTGACCATAGACATTGACAGTAGTGCTCGCTTTCGAATGGCCAGCACGCCGTTGTACAGTGTTGATCGGTGTGCCCATGTCGAGAAGGGAAGAAAGCGATGTGTGACGCAAGTCATGGAATCGGATGTCCGGTAGACCGGCACGCTTCAAGATGCGCTTGAACTCGCTGGTCACACGTTTGTAGTCCAGGAGCGTTCCAATCGTCGTAGGAAAGATCATGTCATTTTCCTGCCAACGTTCCCCGGCAACCGCTTTATCAAGCTCCTGCCGGTTTCGATGCGCTTCAAGCTGTTTCAGTGTGCCAGGTCCAACCTTGATCTGACGACGACCTGCTTTGGTCTTGGGCGGTACAAGAACGTAGCCTTTGCCCTTGATCTGCTGGAGTTGGCGTTGAACGAACAGTACGCTCTTATTCCAATCCAGATCAGACCATTTCAGACCGAGCAGTTCACCTTCACGCATCCCGGTCGTCAAAGCCAGGTAATAAACGGCTTCGAATGTCGATCCTGATGCGGCAATCAAGAACTGGCGTGACTGCTCTTCATCCAATGTCTGCATCTCGGCCTGTTCAACCTTTGGACGTTCCACAGCTGCTACAGGATTGCGGCCAAGAATTCCCTCGCGAACAGCTTGCTTTAGAGCATTATGCAGGGTTGAATGAATAAGTTGCACTGTGCGGTCACCTCTACCTTCTTCCTTTTTGAGCGTGTAGAGTTGCTTGACGTGCATGGATTGGATATCCTGGAGCCGCATTTTACCCATTACTGGCAGAATGTGCTGGGTAGCGATCTGGCGGTACTGCAAGACCGTTTTAGGTCTGCGAGACAACTCTTTTCCGTTCAGCCAAATCTCGATGAAGCGTTCCAGTGTTATCTCTGTACCTTCATACGTCAGACCGCCATCGATCTTGGTAAGCATCTCCTTGATCCACTGCCGAACTTCCTTTTGGCTCTTGCCATATTTGGTCAAGCGCCGGCCTCCAAGACTAACCTGACCACACCATAGACCATCCTTTCGTTGGTAGATACCACCTTCGTTGTTTCCTCGCCTTCTAGCCATAATGATCCTCCTTACGTATGAGAGGAGGAATTTTGCCTGAAGGGAAGAATATCAAAGCTTGTGCTATTCGACTATTAAGGTTCAAACTGATTCTAAAAAGAATCTGACAAAAGTTCAAGCGGTGAATTGGCGAGGTGTGCTGGTTGGTGTTCACGTCATTTCATCGCGAACAGGTTCTTCTGTGTAACATTGTCCTTAATGTACTTCTCAAGATCTTCCGGTCTGACCCTGACGGAAGTGCCAATCCGTACGGTAGGGATGTCGCCGCGTTTCATCAACGCATAAGCCATAGACCGGCTGATCTGTAGAGTCTCTGCTACTTCATCACTTTTTAACAATCTTATTTCCATAGTGTCTTCTCCAATTGAGATGGACTTATGGCTTACGCCATTATACAGAACGCATGTTCGGGCGTCAAGCAGGGTAATTTCCACTGCATCCATAGAAATACACTGCTTACACAGTTGCGACAATTAAGGTTCAGTGGTGCTTTTTCAAAATACTATTACGGTGTATGCATTGAAGATTTTTATTCTTATTTCCGAAATATTCCTTTTAGGTAGTTCCCTAGGTGATCCTTTAGCAGAAAGTACAAAATGATTCCTGCAAGGGTTGATAGCCCAAAGATGGCAGCGCCTACCACCAATGCACCAAATAGATCATTCATGAATCTCGCCCCCTAAGTAATTTGGTTTGGCCCACGGCATTCTTCGCGTGGTCCAAGGGTGATTCCTTACCAAAAGTACTAAGGTCTTCATTCGATCTTCTCCTGTATAAATATTCCGGCAAGTTTTCGTTTCAACTCTTGGAGATTCGTAGATTGCACCTTTGGGTTATTCAGCTTCCTTTCTGTGGATTATGATGCCACATGCTTGCGATATGCGATCTTCCTACTGGGTAAGCAGGAAAAGCAAGACAAAATAAAAGGACCGCCTTGCTGGCGGTCTCAGAATAACATTCGAGAGTACGGTTACTCTACGGAATGGACTACGACATTCTCTACGGAATTAAAGATAGGGCTGTTCAATTCTAGAATTGATTGTTTGATGATTAATCTCAATTCACTTTCCTGCCGGCTTCGCCCTAACCAGGAGGGACGTTTAAGTAATATCCGACTGAAATTAAGAAAGTCTATAACCGCTTGCATATATACGAGTTGTTCTTGTATCGTTATTTTCTCTAATATGTTTTTATTCCTTGATCGTTGATTGGTTCTCGTTTTTTGCATCCAGATTACGCAATATCCGTCTGCGCCAATCATAAAATGTAGTCGGTGCCATCAGCAAAACCCCATCTGGACTAGACCCGAATTCCTGCTCTAAAAATTCCGTCAAGGTAAGAGATGCAAACTGCGGGTCGCGCCTTTCCCACATTAGTACGGCTTTTGTGATCTTGCTGATGGAAAAACGAGACCGTTTTCCACGGCGTTTATGTGGCTGGTCACCAAGGTCAAACACTTTACTCTGACCGTTGCAATTCTTTTCCGTTCCCAGAATTCTCAGATTGAAATCTACCTTGTGAAGATTGACTCAGCACTTGTCCAAAAATTCTCATAGTATCGGGTTTCGCTATGATCGCTGATTGATGATTGCTCAATGATGTGCTCTTCACGGCTTTTTCTAATGCCGCCGCATACTGGATACCTTTGCACATTAGCCCCAAAATGATGACCGTAATCACAGTTAAAGCTAGGAACGCAGCATTATCCCCATAACCAGATTGAACGATAACGTAAAGCTGGACGATAGCGACACCCAATAAGATGGTGATTCCCAGCAGAACCAGGAAGAGCATCTGCCTTATCTTGGATTGATTTAACATTTCGCACACCTCAATTCTTGATAGAAGACCAAAATCCGGTGGCTGTAATGTGTGTTATAGCTTATTTAGTCTGACAAACTGGGGGAAGCCTATAACGGTGAGCCGGTGTCTTGCTTTTAATTTCTTTTATTTCAGAAAATCCTGATATTTAAAAGAAGATCGGGAATGCTTTTGGTCTTATTCTAAAAACTGTCTTGCTGAAAATAGATAATATGCTACAGAGGTAATTCGTACTCTCTATTTTTGTAAACAATTTTTATTTTTTGAACAGGTCTTGGCTAATGCGACGATATGTATCTACAATTTCATAGAATTCATCTGATGGATCAGTAGTAGATTGCAAAGCTTGATCTATCCGAACTGCTTCTTGTAACAGTTCACCATCCCAAAGAGTAGTTTTGTCTGGGTTAGCAGACTCGGATAGAAAATCAGCCAACATGGTTTTTCCATCAAGAATAATGATAATGGCTCGATATAGATAATATTCGGGGTTTGAAAGAAATTTCCAAAAGGATGGATTGTTGGTCGGTAGAGCAACGGCCGGGCATAACAACAACAGTTTTTCCACTAAGTATTCTAGATCTTGAAAAGCTCCCCATCTTTCAATGCTCCTCGACATCACTACAAAACGCACATATATTTTGTCACTTAGTAGCGCAGCAAAAAACAAGATTGCCGAACAGAAAAGAAGCGCGTATGAGAGATCGAATAGCCATGGAGCCAACAATAGGGGCCAAAAATATCCACTATAGATGATCGTCCGAACGAGGATATAAACCCCCGCACTAGATGTGGATAAGATGATCATGATTGCTCGCAAACGCATGAGAGCAAAATTTTTCGAAGGTAAGTGGTTTAGATAAGTAGTGGCAAGAACAATGCATAACATGATCCCAAAGGGATATGAAAGGAATTTAAAAATGACAATCGGAAGATTTGAGGGGAATCAGAAAGGATGGCCGGCATTTTTGAAATGAACAGAATATAGATGACTAGCAATGTAATGATCAATATGCCTAATGCATACCTAATCCAACGGATAGTTCTCTGGCTCGATGGAATTTCAATCGCGTTGAGCGTCGCCACAGTAGCGAAATATTGGCTTGCAAGAAAAGCGATATGAGTAATCAGAATGGAAAAATTGGAAAATGTATGAATGTTGAAGAACGCAGCAAATGTATCGACCATGAAAGTCAGAGTAATCGAGAAAAATAGCAGCATCGCCCATACATTCAACGCCATCTCCTTTTTTGCTTTTTGAACGTCTTGGGCAAAAAAGGTGGTTCTGAGTCTAAGCAGAGTAAATATCCATGTGACCAGACAAAGTGGAATAAGGATTAAGCTGTTCATCTCTGCCCCATAGTTTTTAAGAAAGCGGCGAGCTTATCTTCTGGGGGTGTGTCATGAATGAGATGATGGATTTGGGAGCTTTGAATGGTTCGCTCCTGGATGAGATTGGCGAGCGTTTCTGCTTCCGTTTCGGCCTCAACTCTCTTGGGTGATCGCAACTGAGGCAAGTCGGCAAAAGGTAATGATGTAGCTCCAATGACAACATTAGTAATAATCTGACGGTTGATTTGAAGGGTTGGGTGTCCAAAAAGAAAGTGGGAAAGCTCATGCAACTGGATATGAATTTGGTGAATAGCCACAACGTTCTTACGGTAAAAGATATACTCTTTTGGCTCATCCCCATCAGTAATCCAAGCTCCAAATAGGGTAGGTGGCATACTCCAAGGTATGGCAATAATTTCACGACTTTTCGTTTCACCAACAAAACGTATAAATTCCCCCATTGAAAAGCTCGCAAAATCAAATTTGAGTTCCTGCAGAATTCTTTCCGCTTTCAAACGCGCGTTCATTCAATGTTCCTCTTTACTGAAAGAAACCTTAGTTTTTTGATTTCTTGATTGACTCAATCATCATAAGAATGGCTTTTTGTCCATCGATATCTAAATCAGCTGATCGCAATGCAATTTGCTGTGATAGATCACTTTTGTGACTGTTTGCATCTGATGCTTCATCATCTGCAAAAAAATAACTGGGGTCAACCCCGAAAAAATCTGCCAGCGCTTTAACAACAGGATAACTAGGACGTGCTGCCTTACCTTTGCGAAGGCGCCAAAGGTAAACACGAGTTAATACGCCAGGTGCGCTTTCGAGTACCTCTTTTTGGGAGTATCGAGTTCCATCCGGTTTCCTGTTTTCTGCGAAGAGGCGATTTAATTTGTTGCTAAAACTTGTGTCATCAATGATATTCATAAGCTCTCTTTCTCAAAACTCACTATGCAACATTTGGATGCTCGCCGTGTTACTATTTGTAACATTTTAATCAAATTACCTGTATTGTCAAGTGTTGAGTGGTGTTGACAAAGATTTGGTGGTTTTAGAAAAGATAACTGCTTCAGAGCATTTGATGCTCTGAAGCAGTTGGGTTTTAAAATCCAGAATGATTGTTGCGTTGGAGTTTGGAAACTCACAAAAAGTATCTGTCGGCCAGTTTAGGCCAATAAATGGCGGGCCATTTTGTTGCCAGCAGCCAGAAAATTTTCCAGCGCGGAAGTTTTATACGATTAGTAAAAACATCGAAATCGTGCGCTTCAACTTCATCCAGAAGTGCTCGGCTTATCATCAAGCCAAACCCGCCTGCAAAACGAAATGAGTTGGGAAACAAATCCAGTATGGGCCAGCCGGCAGAATAATAATCTTTGGCAATCCGGGTGAAATGTTCCATAAAACGTCGGAAACGATCATCAAAACGTCTCGCTTCAATATCGGCATAGGTGAGGTTAAAGTTCGCCAACTCCGACTTGGGCAAGTAGATACGCCCCATGTTCAAATCATCTCCGACATCTCGAATGATATCGGTCAATTGCATCGCAATTCCCATTTTTTCCATGTACGGCTTGGCCTGCTCGAAAGTCACGCCCGGACGGAAGCCCACAATCGACATGGCAAGCAGGAGCGGGGTGGTGGCGACACCGTAACAAAACTTCATTAATTCGTCCATCGTTTCATAACGATGGCAAATGATATCCAGTTCAAGTCCATCCAGAATGGCTTTTTCATAGGCAGGGTCTATATTGTGACGCTGACGAATATCTGCCCAGGCCATAACCAGCGGATCAGTCTGCTTTTCAATCGGCTGTCCGGATTGTTCGCGCCAGGTACGGAACTGTTCAAGAGTAACACGTTCTTCATCCACTAAATTGTCAGCGGTCCTGAAATAAGCATAGACAGCGTGTGCAGCTTGTTTATGCTCAGATGTGAAGAACATTGATGGATAGTGCAAGAGAGAATTTCGGCGGACAAACTCTGAAGCCGCAGCGTGTGCTTTTGAGATAGTAATCGGTTGCATTGAAAATATTCCCAAAAAGTAATAGTCTGCTCAAGCTGTAATTTTGGCAATAATAACACCAAAACTGAAACCCAGTTATACAACAAGTGCTTAATCGTAAACATGGGAGGACATCTAGAAATTGCCGGAAGAACGGCTCTTTCTACGGATTTATCAACTCGTAGTCTAAACCGTAGAATAACCGTACACCCAACTGCTAAAACTAAGTCGTAAGTTACAAGATATTTTCTATCGCAAATTTCTAATATTCAAGGAGAGAGGTTAATGTGAAGAAATCTGCATTTCAAGTCCAAGATCAAAACACTTCATTAGCGCGAAGTAAGGTGGTTACTGCACTGGCTGACCTGCGTACCAATTGGGAAAATGCTGCGAAAGGTGAAAGCTTGGTTGGTATCAACGGTTCCGTTGGTCTACTCTTGTTCGATATTGTTGGCTGTCTTGGGTTAACTATGGAAGAGATGAACGTTCTGTTAGGGACGAAGCTATCTTCTGAACTGAATCAGTTAATGGCTACTCAATCGATTGAATTACAGAGCGGTGATAGTCGCCAAAAACCCTTTTGAAATACTAAGAATAATTATAAATCAAAGGGCGAGGAGAATTCTCCTCGCCCTTTGATTTATCTACTTCGTCTCCTTATTTTTGAATTGAACGTTGTTACAACCTCGCCAAAAAGAGTCATCTGCACAACATCTTGTAGGGTTTCCTGGTTAGAACGATCATGCGTTCACTTGCAACTACCATACTCTCAATATGTCTTGTTTTCGCCAGTATCGACGCGGCTAAAGCCGCTACTCAATACGCGAAAGTCCTTCGGACTGGCAATTTTTAACCCGAAGGGGCTTCCATCTACTGAGCCGGGGCTTTAGTCCCTGGTGAATCCGGGAAATTAGCCGAAAATTTGAATTTAGATGCGTTTGCCCTGATCATAACTCTATATAATGGACAATCGTACTATCTGCTATGCTATAATTCGTTAATTTAATTGGTGGTTATTGGGTTTTACATAACATCTCCAGGTGGAATCTATATCTAAAAGTCAACTCAAGGATTAACCATGAAAACGTCCAATTTAGATGAGAATGACAACGAAGACAACGGCAACGACCCAATTCCCAACAGCAACAATAATACCGAACATAATCAAAAATCAGACGATAACCAAGATTTGGATAAAGACGCCTCTAATTTTGAAGATATCGAAAATCAAGATGAATTATTAGATGACGATGAGGGAAAAGAATTTGGTGAAGAAGAAAATGATTTCGATGAAAATGATTTAGACGAAAATGATTTAGATAATGAGGGACGAGCCGAACAAGAATATGAAAAAGAAGTCGAAGTATCAGTAAGACAAACTATTAAACATGCACATCGCGGATCAACTCAAATTGGGGAGGTAACCAATAATTATTATGTCTCTGAGACATTTAAGTGGCTAGAAACGCCCCCTGACCTTATAGAAAAAAATAATAGTGTCTTTGTACAAGGGGCTAAGACCAAGCTATCAACTCGTCTTTCAGATCATAGGATTATCATCATTAATGATGATGTTCATTCTGGTCGTTATAGTTTGGCCCTAAGCATAGCAAAGAACTTGGCTAAATTGCCCAACAACAAGGTTATTATTACTCTAAAATGTCTTGTCGATACAAGCATCTTAAGTATATTGCTTGATAAAAATATACCGGCGGATGCCATATTCATTGTTAGAAATGCCTTTGAAAATCCTGGAGTTTTCTTAAGAGATTTTCAAGAGTCGTGTTCAGTTATAGTACGTTTGCTCAAACAAAGTGGTTCTTATATAATCTTAACAAACAGTCAAAAGGGTATTGAACTTCCTTCGGATATTCATCCTATCCAAGGAACAGGAATCACGGCAGAGAATCTTATTCAAATATTCAACAGGCATATAACCTTCTCAGGTTATATGCTCAAGGAGAAATTGATTTCTTTTTTGAAGAAAGACCAGAAAATTGTTAAAGAACTCATAGATGTGCTCAGACATCCGTATTATATAGATGATTTTGCTCGAAGTCTTGCTGATGCTCAGGATGATATAGAAATATCGAATGAAACTTTAATAGAAATGGCTAAACAGGTTAGTAAGCCGGAGCTAAAACTTAAAAATTGGTTTGATGAGTTATTAGATATTGAAATGTATTTCGCGTTCACTGTAGCCCTATTTCCTGACTTGCGTAAAATAGATTTGATAAAGAGGTTTGAATCTGACACCGAAAAATTGAGGCAATCTAAGACAAGACTTGAGCAACCCAGAGATTATGGGCTTCAACATTATTTAGAAAAAGCAGCTTGCCGGTTATCTGATTGGGATACAATAGAATTCGAGGATTCTAGATGTTTCGCTTATACACTAACTCAATTGCGTACAAATTACTTTTTCCATTATTCAGGATTGAGAAATGAGTACGCAAAAGAGATAACAAATCATGTAGCTAAAAATCAAATAGAGACAAGAGTATCCTATGCGAGAGCGTTGGGCGAATTAGGAAAATCTGATATTGGGGAACTAAAACTTATACTTTCTTCCTTAGGTAAATCGGATATTATGAGTATCCGGGCCTCAACTGGATATTGTCTCAAACAACTATACTCTGATATCAGTTCTCACATGGATATAAAGTCGCTTCTCTTAGAGTGGGCCCAGGGAAACGAGCCATCCCTTAAGTGGACTTCAATAGCGACAGGAGAGAAACTTTATTGGGAATTTCCTGATACAGTCCTCAATATTATTGATCGTTTAGCTACAGATTGGAGAAATACAAGTGCAATCACCCATGCATTAATAAAAATATCTCGAATAGAGCAAGAAAAAGTTTCCGATATAATATCAAAATGGTTAGATGAATCGGAAACTCAAAACAATAATGTCTTACGAAGAACAGCAACTAAGTCAGCTTATGCTCTTTTTGATGATCTTAGAGCTGGCAACATGGTTCGTAAACAGTCTTTGATGCCTCTTGCGAAAAGATTGCTTTATTTATCAGAAACCCACTGTCAAAAAACTATCAATAAAATACAAAACTGGATTCTCCAAGATCCTAAGAGTAATTGGGATGATGTTAGCAATTTACTCGCAGATATTCTTGCATCTTATAACTATACCGTTTCATCAATTGTAATAAGCAATCTAGAGAAAAATTGGCTTCAACATGACAATCCTACTCTTCAAAAACTGGCGAAAGAACTTTTGGAATATCATGGTGCTGTCGTGACTAATTCCACATCTAATCAAATCCCATCGGGCTTAGTATTAGTCGATATTTCAAATAATAGTGGCCAAGTAATAAAATTTTCAAAGGATCTTCAAAAGAAGATATCTTGGGCGATGGTATCCATGCAGCCTATCGGAATATCCGAATTTCTCAATACTGAAGTTATATTGTGGGCATCGCGTGGTTATAAGCCTGCCAGATTGATTGGTCCCTTACTTGAGAAAAAGAATGTTGATGAAT
Organism: uncultured Chloroflexia bacterium; assembly: GCA_963757465.1. GTDB lineage: Bacteria > Chloroflexota > Anaerolineae > Anaerolineales > Villigracilaceae > UBA5195. The sequence continues at coordinate 585,798 of CAVWRY010000002.1, forward strand.
TTTCATTTTTGTTAATCATAACAGTGGGAGAAATAATAGATCTTGCTGATTGGATAGACACCCCATGGAAAGAAAAAATCGTAGTTTGTAATTTTGGCGCAGATATCTCAATGTTGCCTGGGATTTATTATTTAAAAAGTGCATCCGTAGAACAAACTGCATTGCTATTACAGTCAATAATCCATACTAAATATCCCCGGGACTAAAGAGGCCTTATGGAAATCATATTAGACAAATCTAGATTTCCTCTTGTAAAGATTGAGCCTATCAGCATTTATATTCATGTGCTTCCAATTACTAAGGTTCAATTCGAACAATTTATATGTGATCCTAATGCCATTGTAGATGCTTCTTTTTATGAGGAGAAGATTGTTAAATTAAATCCTAGAACTCTCTCCAAATAGTTTTGTAAAAGAAGATGCTTGGAAGTTATTTGTAACAGCGATCTTGCCAGAAGAAATTCATTCTTATACTCAATGGCTAGGTATTAATTTCCGTATTCCAACACAATCAGAATGGAAATCCTCAGTTGAGTGGTTGGGTAATAATTCAGCAAGTTTACTTTATCAAGTTATCAATACCCAACAGGATGTAAATCCTTTAGCAAAGATTATCTTAAAAAAAATTATTGATGAGAAAAAAACAGTCTCAGCTTTGGATCTATGTATGTTTTTTGGTTGTGTTATGGAATGGATCAATGATGAACCTAAACCCATGGTTTTAATCGGCCAGGCTTCGCCTATATTATTACCTTCATCAGTCCAAAAAGAACGAATGTCTACAGTTCCTCCCATTAATTATCTAAAGCGTATTAACTATGCTGGGTTTCGACTTATGAGTTCAATTTGACGTTTACAAAGTTAGGTCAATTAATTTTTACAAGCCTTCCTTCTAAAGAGTCACCGAGAAAAAAGGAGGGCTATCAGGCTGTTTGCTGGTCCCAAAATTTTATTTCTCTTTCAGATTTGAACGAAATAGAGAGACGATTAATTTATTCTATTTCTAAAAAATACAATCCGATAAAAAGACAGTTTTTCATTATTCAATCCGGAAAAGTCGTAATTACACAGACAAACATTGTAGAAAAAAATAGTAATGGGTCAGATTTGGATAGCTATAAGAGAACGCAGGCCTATTTTTCTCATTGTTATATTTTAGAAAAAAATTCGTTACCAAATTTTGATAATAATCCATTTATGTTATTTTCAAACCTGTTGTTTATTTCATCAATGGAACAATTGCGGTCTAACTATGATTTCAAAACAGCAAACTTTGATCCAGTTAATATTGATTTAAAAAACCAATCATCTCTGTATATATCTGTAGAAAGTATTCAAAGAGACAATTTATATTCATTGATAAGCTTGGCAGATAACGCCCCCAAACTTATTAGTCAAAAGAATTCAGCTACAGTTTGTAGGTGATTCAGGTCAATGTCAACAATTATTGAATTTAATATTTTTATTGCTTCCAACCGCATCTCGATTATATTGCTCATTTGATACTTATGCTCAGGATTGCAATTTCTCCTTCGGCTCATTTTGGGCCGTAGGATTTTCGGCTCAAAAATCAGAAAGTGCCTATATTACAATTGATACATCAACCGGGAAAGTAACACCTTCTAAATGGCAGCATTTGCAATTTGAAAATAGATTTTATGCGATGTGGTTGCAGGCAGCATTAGGAAAATGCCTGATCTCAAATCTATAATATCTCATGTAAAAACTGCTGAATATTTAGCGGCTTTGTTATCTGGTAATAATAAAGTTCTTCGTCCTATTCTCGAACACGACGCAATTGAATTTTTCTACTCTATTCATAAAGACACTATTAAAGAATTGTTGCATAAAAAAATACTTCAATATGTTCAGCCATCAGTTCTTGAGATCGCCTACACATCTCTCATACATAAAAACTCAACATGCCTGAACGAAATGGAGTTATTATCTGATGGTGAGTTAACAGCGCCCAGAATATCTGAAGGAGTTATACAATGGATTTGGACAAACTCAGCATTATATCCAAATAAAGAGACCGTAATTGGGCTTTGGAAATTAGCATCTGTGAGCAAGAATGTTATATTGTTTGGTTTATGTTTGGTTTGGCAAGAGAATCTCAAAGATTTAAAAAAGCTCCTAATCAAATGAATATAGCTGAATACCAAAATTTTTGTAGTTTGATACTTAAGAAAGAATATCTTTATTCATGTGATCTTGTAGTTTCAGGAAAAGTCGCTCCCCTATTAGAATTGAAAATTGCTTTTGAAAATGATGAAGATTTTATTGAGCTTATAAATTCTATAATCCAAGTGGGTGAGGCTAATAACTTAGGGTTACTTCAAAACAAGTTAGAAATGCTTTCAAAACCTGCTTTATCAAAAATTCAACGCTTAATAAATAGAACAAATAATAAGATTGTTGACCAAGGTTTTGCTACCAGAGTTGCATATTTGCTCCGAGTCAGTTAAAACCTTGGATTCCCGAATCAGGAGAATCCATATGCAGGAATTCAATAAGTTCGTCAAGTCTTTTTTTAATACTCCTGTTCCTTCTCAAAACTCGCAATTTTCGATACCTCAACAACCTCCTGTTCCGCCAGTTTATTGTCCGTTTTGTCTAATGAGCCCATATCAAGCAAATGGCCTCGAATGTAGCAATTGCAGAACAGAAGTACCAAGCGCTTATATAAAAGAAATTCAGGAAACAAAACCTTTATGGGTTCATACAATGGGATATACAGGACATGGGAAATCGGTATATTTATCTCTTCTTCTTAGTATGATTGAGAAAATTCCATATATATGGCCCGGAGCCTCAACTCGCCCTTTTAAATGACCATGCTTTAGAAAACATTCAAGCATGTCGAGAGAGAATAAAAAATGGCGAAATGCCAATTAAGACGCCATCGATAGCAGATTTTCCAGTACCGTTTCTTATGCATTTGAAGAACATGAAAAGATGGCCAAATCGATGTCTTATTATGCACGATGTTCCCGGAGAGTCGTACGCATCGATTTAAAACACTTCAAAAGATGGGAGATTTATTGCTTTTGCTCCAACTTCTCTTTTTATAATAAGTCTTGAAGAAATCGATAAAAGTAATAAGCACAAAGTTAGTGATATTTTGGATATATATCTATCGGCCCTAGAAAGGATGAACGCATCCGTTGCAGGTAAAAATATTATTATTGTTTATTCTAAAGCCGACATTTTAGGAAACTTACCAGAGAAAATTACTCAATACTTAGCTTCAGATAATTTGTGGGCTAATCTGGATGCTCTAAAGCGCGTAGATCTTGGTGAAAAGGATATGGTCTCTTATGTGGAGGATATGAATTATATTTCAAACCGAATTCGAGACTTCACAATAGACCAGGTAGACGGCGGCTTAAATTCCATTAATACAGCAGAAACAAATGGTATTAACTTACGATTTTGCGTGACTTCTGCGTTGGGGAACTCAACTGATCAAGAAAATACAATGACAGTTCCGATTGCGCCCCAACGTGTCTTAGACCCTCTATATTGGATAATGGAATTAGACCTAAAGAAAAATTCTGCTGTTTAGAAAATGCTTCTATACACTTTACTTTGTAATAATAAAGGCTGGACTTGTTCCAGCCTAGTTGTTACTTACCCCGTTGCTTTATCTCCAACAAGCTCTCTATCCATCGGGATTAAGAGTGCTTCACATTATCGTTCTAAGAAAATGGAATCTTTTCGCATCCAGGATGGGGAAATTCCAACAGTTCTTCCATTTATGGTTGCAAGAGTGATCCAAGCAAAGCGCAAAGGAAGTCTTATTCTTTTAGCGAATGATGAATTTCTCCCGTGCAATCATACCGAAATAGTATTTGAAAATCCTCGCATTATTTTAGCGGTTCAGGAAAACCAAAATATTAAACTCTCCGATGGGCTAGCTTATTTATTGAATGAGATGGATCGAAATAACCTGCCAACAAAAAAATTCAAAATATTACCTTACATATTTACTGATTTAATTCCTTCAACAAAGTTTTTAGAGAATCTCCGCGAGAGTAATCCTTTTGATTTAAATGAACTTATAAGAACTCAAGCTAACTTAGATACCATGGAGAATGGTAATCATTTACCTTTTATCAATTTAGCTGAACAACATTTTTCTGGAAAGCATCGCGACATTCTTGTTTTAGATGAATCAAAAGGACAAGATATAAAAGACAATATTCTCCAGGATATCCTCGCTAACAAAAATCTTGATATGTTCGCCAATTTAAGGCAATCCGTAAATATTGTTAGAAGGGCACCATCAATCAAACCTAATCTTGCTGAGACAGTTGATGGTAGCAATCTTTTATTGCGATCTATTGTAGTATCAAATTGGCTAATTACTTCGAATATATCAGAAGATAAAAAGATAGGTGCTAAACTTGCTATACAGTATCATTTGCCTATTAAATCTTGGAAAGAATTCTTAGCTATTTATACGTGGACTGACCAGTGGGAACAAGTTGGTTGGATGGGAAGTCGGGCCATTTTATATCTTAAAAATTTCAAAAAAGATTTACATGGTGCCAAAGAATCGATCTCAATAATAAATAGGCGAGCGTTATTAATTCTTTTATTCCCCTTTTTCTTCGTGATTTCTGTTTATACTTGGCATGATCTTAGCGCAATTGTTCAAGACTATTATTTATTTACTTTACTTTCGATCGGTTTTGCAATTGTTGGGCCACTATTTCTGATAGATGCGTTTTGTAAGTTAGCACACACAAAAATGAATAAACTTCCACGTTATTTGTGGGCATGCAGTTTTTTATTTGTCGGCATTTTTATGGACAAACTTGCTTTTCAAATATCAACTTTTTATACTTATCTTGGGTTATTAATTCCGCTTATAGCGTGGGCAACATGGAAATTTTTACCCCTATATCCAAAAGTAGGAAAATTTATCTTTTACTGTTTTCTACCAGTAATTCCTATCACTGCCCTCCTTTTTGGAACTCATAACTGGCACTTACTTCTATTCAGGCTAGGTGAATATAAAAACCTCAATCTAGAAATTATGCAATTATTAGAAGCTTTATATTCTTTGCTTAGACTATTATCATAAATTTGCCTTACTAGCTTGATTTACCTTTTTTTCTGATCCCCACTGTCATAGAGCCTTCTTTAGCACTTTTTATATATAGCTTTGATGTCACTTTCGTATCTTTAAAATCACTAATATCTTCTATATCCACGCCGACAGCAGAGCCATAAAGTTCACCGATCCTTACAACAGAATCTATTGTAACCCCTTGATCTTTCGCTTGCTTCAGAAGTTCGAAAATTTCTTTACGCAAACTACTATCCTTCAAAACATCCTCCAAGAGTAGTTCGAAGGATCCTATTACCCTACCATCTGTGGGGTTTTCAATGACCTGCTTTATTGTTCGATCAGCCCCAGGAGTTTCTTCGATTTTCGGTACAATTTTGGTCCAAATTTTTTCAATCACATCGGGTATTTTTTCGCCCGTTTTAGCCCCCAGACCTTTCACAAATTCCTGGCCAGCCAACTTCACTCCTTTTACTAAATATGGGAGCAAAGGTATAAGTAATGGAGCCGCATCTTGTGCCATCTGAGTAATATTTGTCATGTCCATGATTACACCATTCCATTTAGGATAGTAGAATTTTATAGTACTTTGTCATTTAGTGCAATAAGTTTAAAAAAATTACCGTCAGAAGTTTTTGAGTTGGTCAACCTAATTTTTTGCCAGCCAAGCAGTTATGTAAGAAATCAAAAAAGCGAAGCAGTTTAAACTGCTTCGCTTTTTTGATTTCTTACTTCCTTCGGCGCTTTCCACCAGCATTTGCCAGCACAACTTCACCAAAGAGAGTCATTTGTATAGCTTCTCGCGCAGTCTCCTGGTGAAGAACGGTCATTGGCAGGCTAGCAGCCACCATGCTCCCGACAGGTTCGGTGGAGATTAGCACTTTTTTCTCCATGCCGTCTGAGAACAGGCTTTGTGCCAGGTCACCGGCCGAGCGGAAAGCCCGGCCTTCGATGGCCGCCTGAATCATCTCGCGCTGAACGTCGTCCGAGTCAGTTTCAACCAGGACGCCAGCGGCCTCTTTGCCATAGAGCAGTTGCGCTGCCTTCTTTTTCTGGCCCATCCGTCGCAGAATTTCTTCTTCAACGGTATTGGCATACGCCAGAAAAGTGACGTTCACCTCCTTGTCTTGGCCCAAGCGCCAGACACGGCGCATGGCCTGCCACAATACGTAAAGTGATACCGTTGTCTCGTAGAAAATCAGGCTGGAAAACTGCACCAGATCAAGGCCCGTTTCAACCAGCTTTGGATTGACGATCAATACGTCCATTTGCGGCGCATTGATCTTGATCCACGCTTCCCGTTTGGCCGGGGACATATCCCCTGCAGACAGGATGCTAACACGCGGTTTGTTGACCACCCATAACGGATGACCGCCAACCATGTGCGCTTCTTCCGTCACGAGGACTTCCAGGGCACTTTCCAGTCGGTCGCGAATATCCCTTGTGCCCGACTGTTCTACGAATACCAGGGTCTTGCGACCCTGCGACATGTTCTCGCGCACGATTTCAGCCAGGCGGATTTCCTTCGGCAGCCAGGGATGGCTGGTCGATGTCACCGCGGGAAGCTCGAAGTGAATTTCGCTCCCTTTATCACTGGAATAATCAATGCGCTCATCGCGGAAAGAGGATGCAGGCCGGAAGCGGCAGGCCGAGAACCAGGCGGAGAGACCGCCAACGTCGCCATATTCTTCCAGATCGTGCAATACGTCTTTCAGTACGTCGCGTTCAATGTACTTGTACTGTTCTTCCTGGCGACCTGTCATGTCCAGCAATTCAACCACCTCATTAACAGGCGGCAATGCATAGCCCAGATCGGTAATGTTGCCGAATAGTGTGATAGGCAGCAAATACCGGATGACTGCAGGAGCGATGCCGGGCAACTCGCGCTGGCGTAAGTTCCAGCGGCGGATGTTGGTGGATGCTCCGTAATCGCCTTCGCTGGGCTTGGACTGGTCCCACTGACGTTCCCACAGGCCGTAATGATCGACCCAGCGAGTTACATCTGAGAAGGCATATAACCTGCGGATTTCGGGAACGCGCCGGTAGAGCAGATAGAACAAGCTGCTCGCAGTGCCGCCAAACAACGTGCCGGTAAGGGCCAGACTATAACGGGTGGCGGCAAGCAGGCGCTGGTCGGCTACGCCCAGAGTCAGTTTTACCATTTTGGCACTTATGAATTTCATCTCCGACATATACTTTGAAAAAGTTTCGGAACTTGTGCTGCACCAAGCGGGCTAGCCCAACACGCCGCCAGCGGGACATCTGAAATAACGCTGTGCCGCATTCGCGTGTGCGGTCCTGCACTTCACCATCCATCATTACTTTCTCGGTGATCTCGTGCGAGCAAAAATGGGGAACCGATCCCGGATGGTAGCCATGTCCACAGGATGGACAACAACCCAGCCGCAGGTGTTCCCATGTTTTGGTCTCCTCGTTGAACACGCGCCGCATGTGATATTGCACCGCTGGTTTTTCTTCGGCCCCTGCATCATACTTGGCAGGGTCAAAGGCGATGATTGCGGCAGCCTTACGTCCCAATCGTCCGGCCTTGTAGTCGTTCACGAAGTCGAACAGAGTGTACTCGTCGCGGTCCACGTATTCGGCGGACAGGCCGCTTTGCGTCAACTGGATGACAGGCTTAATAACCTTGCCTTCATCCTTGAATGTGAATTGCGCGAACAACGCTGCCAAAGCGCCAGCCTTGTCAGTGGTACACGTGACTTCCACGCGCAGCCGGCCTCCGGGATCGTTGGTCGTAACCGGGTCCACCTGCCAACGCAGGATGTCTGTGACCATTCCACCTTTGGCTTCGATGGCATTTTTCGTTGCGATCCAACGCCCAGGCTCGGATAGAACTGGCCGGGTAATAACGCGGGCAACGATTGGCGCTGTTGGGTTCGATGAGCGTTCGACATCCCGCTTCCACTTCCAGACCATGTGACCGGGAACCATGATCACGGCCGGCCATTTGTCCAGCAGTTCAAGCGAACTGATACTGATCGCCGTTTTTCCGGTGCCCATGTCAAGATTGAGAATGGCTGTGCCGTGCCTTCGCATGACACGCGTCGCACCAATGGCAAAATGCCGCTGAACGGAGAACAACCCGCGCTCGCTGCGTCCGGGGAGCGGCGGCAGGCCAAGCGCCGATTTACCGGTTACTTCCCATTCGTGTGGAGTCGGGTGGAAATCATATAACGGGTTGTTCTTGGCGAGGATGGCGTCAGTGATTTTGGCAGCGTGTGCGCTGATAAATCTGCCAACGCTTTCCATGTCCGCCAGCATCTCAAGCATACCGTCCGGTTTTGCAACCGTCAGGGTAGCCTCGTGGCGTTCCTTTTCAGTAATGCTCGTGGAAATGAAACGTCCTTTTGCATCCTCGTTGGGCCTTTCCTTGCGGGTTGCCAGCTTGCGGCTCATGCCTTTTACAAGCACTGGAACGCCCTCCTGTTCAACTTCCAGCACGCCGGTTTCCTGCCCGGTAATGAGCATGGTGACATGCCCAACAGACAGCGGCAAAGCCGGAGTGAATGATGCACCCAGGGGGCGGACATGCGTTGCGCGTTGGTACTCTTCGGAGCTGACCGGGCTGCACTGGTTGGCAGCCTGCGCCAGTTGGGCAGGCTCGATCGGTGTATACGTGAAGTGTGCTTTTTCGGGAGCGGCGGGAATTGTAAAATTGCCATTCCCAGCCTCAATGAGAGGAATGTTAGTATCCAGGTTCGCCAGCCGGCAGATCGAACTCGATGGAGTCTTTTCCAGCAGGGATGTACTGCGCCCGCTTATTGATAGCAAACGCGACTACCTGCTTGAAGCGTTCGTATTCGCCATCCGGGAAGCGGGTGACGATCACTTGTTCATACCATCCCAGGACGTGCCGGGCAAAACGCTCGCGCATGGCGGCGCTGACGACTTGTTCGTCACCCAAAATAGCGCGGGGAACGATGATAACCTGGTGGCCGCCGGAGACGATCTTGCGCGTGACGTTTTCCACAAATAGCAGCTCGTGCCGGATGCGGCGCTCGCGTCCTTTCTCATCCCGTTCGACGATGTCAGACCAGTCGTAGGGCGGGTTGTTAAACACCAGGCCAACGCTGGTCGTGCTCCATCTGGATGGCGTCATGGCATAGAACGACGTGGGCAGAACGCGGTCCAAGACCTGGGCAGCTTGTGCCGCCCGGCTGTTGGACAGCTCGATGCCCCAGGTCTCAGTTTTCACTCCAAGCGCATCTGCAAAACGGCGCAGGGCTTCGCCCGTGCCACAGCACGGATCAGCCAGTCGAACCGGGTGATCTGCCTTGAACCAGGTGGTGATCAGATCGACGATGCTGGTTGGAGTTGGGTAGTACAGTAGTTTGGATTGTGCTTCCAGGCGTGCCATTAGAATTCTCCTTGTGGTGTATCCTCGTGGCTGCCCAGGCAGATCGGGCAGAGTTTGGGTGAGTTGTGCCAGCGTTTCAGCTTGCGTTCTTCCTCGCGGCCCCCGTCCCAGGTGCGCGCCAGGGTGAATCCAATATCGTGTTCACGGATGACTTGTGTCAGACGCGCGCCGGTGCCGGCTTGGTGCTGCCGGATGCGCTCGTCAAGGTCGGTGGCGCTGCCCAGGTAATGCCGGGCATGGTGGTAAGGTTCGTTGAAGTGCAGCAGGTAAACAGGCATAAAGTTCTCCTTATTGGGGAATCAAAAGAGCGACGTCTGAAACGCCGCTCTCCTTGTGATTTCGACCCAGTGATTTGGGTTAGTTATTTTTAGCTCGGGAATTTACCCAGCAATGTGGATTCTTCCATCTGCGAGCCCAGCTTCAATGACAGCTTTCCAGCCATCTTCGCTTTTTTGGACGCATAGCGCGGACGTGAAGTCCGGGCCGCTGGTATCCAAAGTGCGCAGCAGTTCCTTTTCAGAGCCGGCTTCCATCAGGTAGCCAGTCCATTCCGGCTTGGTCGGCCAGGGGATGGCCAGCGCCAGGCGCTCGATGAAAACAGCCGCCAGATTTTGCCCTTTAGGAACAAGGACGTAGAAGTAATCAGTGGGCTGCTCCTGCGGGTTGCCCGCCAGCGGGTGGACGATTGTGAGGATGTTCCCTTCTGCACCGGAAGCGGACAGGCCGCCCGAAACGGCAGTATATCCACGCCGAGCGTTTTGCAGATAGTGCGATGACCCATCGACAGAGAGCGTAAGCCCTTTTTTTGCGTTGGTCGCCAGCGTCGCCGTGATCGCCCTAAGACTTTGTGTACTTGGGCTAACCAAGGTCGCGGCTACCAGTTGACGGTTTTCCGTGTCCCAGGCGGCGCTGGAGCAGACCACCGAAACATGCTCGGTGGCCAGGCTCAGGGAATGTGGATGCTCAAGGTTATCGCTCCAGGTTATTTCCCAGGCCATTGCGCAAAGCGCCTTATCCCCTGCCAATTTCCGATTGACTTTGTTGAGCAAATCCTGCGGGCTTTCGCCTGCGGTCCAGCGTTCATCCAGCGTGAATTGTGTGCCGTCTGCTGTTGTTACCAGCAGACCGGTCTGGTGCGCATGGACAGAGGCCAGTTGCAGAGGGACTACTTCTACGCCGGGAAATTTCCCAGCGCTAATATCCCAGAGCATAGGGATGGAGAACCGCCGAAACGGTATGCCATCCAGCTCAAAGCCGCCAAACCTGCCAGCGCGCACGCCGGGCAGTTCAGCGATTGTCGGCAATGGATAACGGCCGTCATCTTTTTCAACGACGACCAGCTTCCCGTTCGCCTGGGATTGGACGATCAATTCCACCTGTTCTTTTATATATTTATCCTGGTAGTTTTGCATGTGTCTTCTCCTTGTGGAAATCAGGTTGAAATAAGGCCAACGTGATAAAACAATCCAACGTTGAGCAATTACCATTCCGCTCATGGAGAGACAGAACAGCAAACCGGCCCTGGTTATCCAGTGGATAAAGGGGCGGATTTGCTGTTCTGTTTGTAAAACATGCAAATTTAAGATTAAATCTTAAATTTGCATGAAAATCAGGATTGATGCCCGGATCGAACTGCATGTCGTTTTACTTGAAAGTGACAACACTATAGATATTTAAAAAAACCCCTGGTTGCACTACGCAACCATTCGTAGTATCATTAATAAAGAAAGGAGAACAACCCATGCCTACTTTACATGTTCGCAGCATCCCCGATGATTTATATGAACGCATCCAATCACTCGCGCAGTCGCGCAGTCGCTCGTTGAGTGCGCAGGTAGTGACGATGTTGTATGAAGCCGCTGATGAGGAAGAAACCAGAGATCAACAGGCTCGCACGCTGGCTTCCATCCGTCGTCGGCGATTTGTCCCTCCTGCCAAAGCGGTATCCAGCCTTGAACTACTTCGTGAGGACCGCAGACGCTAATGAGCAAACCTTACCACTTTGTCGTTGATGCAAGCGTTGGCATTAAGTTGTTTGTGGATGAACAAGATTCCGAACGCGTCAGCAATCTGTTCTCTTATCTGGCAGCTGATCCGCCTGCTCAACTTTATGTACCAGAACTGTTCTATATCGAATGTGCCAATATTTTGCTCAAATATGTCCGACGGTTTGGACGTTCTCTCGAAGATTCGCACACTGATTTGGAAGATCTAAGTCATTTGGCTTTGAGAGTCACTCCGACATCCGTGTTAATGTCGGATGCTCTTTTGCTGGCTGCCGAGCGAAACCTGACAGCGTATGATGCCTGTTACGTCATTTTGGCGCAAAGGCTCGGCATTCCCCTTCTTACTGCTGATGAACCATTGGCCAAAGCATTTGAAAATTCACTCTGGGTGGGAAATCTTGAAATTGAGCCCTACCACTCGGGGGATACAGAATAGTAAATTGATCCCGACATCATCAGATGTCGGGACGGATTTATCATCCTGTATTGTGCACAACAATTGTGCTTTTAGATCATTTCGATGACAGCAGGGTCGCCGGCCACATAGCGCAGGCGGATGCATTCGTTTCCACCATTTTTGGAAGGGATTGCTGCCATGAAAGTGAACGCCGAAACAAGCATATTGATCGTGCGCTCGAACTCTCCCAACCACAGCACATCCCACAGAGCGACCTCGTTCTCGTAAGGATCGCCAGGATAGCAACGCTGTAACCGGTCATAAAGTTCGCCGGTTATAGCCATTTTATAAGGGATGCCTGCATCCTGTGCCGTCTCGCTTACATCCACCAAGTCACTTCGAGCGTAAACCGATGCTGTTTCGATGGGTGAAGCGACAGGTATTCTCGATGTCTGTGTAGCATCCAGTGGGGTGGAACGAGATGTAAGCAGGCTTAGAGTCATCTGGATCATGATGATCTCCTGTTACGAAAAGCCCAAACCGCGCTCTTTGAGGCTCACAAAACGGCCACCTCCCAAAATTAAATGATCCAGGAGCTCGATGTCAAGCAGTTTTCCCGCCTGCACCATCGCTCGTGTCACCGCGACGTCATCGGGGCTGGGTGTGCAATCAGTCGATGGGTGATTGTGACAGCAAATGATCGCCGGGGCCATGCGTTGCACAGCGGGTTTGAATATTTCCGCGATGCGCACTTGGGACGAGTTCACCGAGCCGTGATACACCTCCACGATTTCCAGCACGCGATTGCGTTGGTCGAGCAGAAAAACTTTCAAGTATTCCTGTTCGAGTAGGCTCATCTCATGCATGACAAGGGCTGCCGCATCGGCTGGGGAATTGATCGATGGGCGCTCGCCGGCAGGCTCCTGTAGCTTTAGCCCCAGAGAGAGAGCAGCCTTGATGCGCACCGCAGTCTGTTGGCCAACCCCTTGCACCGAGGCGATCTCGGCTATGTGAGCGCGGTAGATACGGCGCACATCACCACCAAAACGGGTAAGCAGTCCTTCGGCGATCTCGATCTGCTGGGCACCACCCACGACCGCGGCTAGTAGTTCGGCCAGGCTACAGGCAGCTGGGTTGGCCGTGACGCGGTAAGCCGGCTGGTCACGCAGGGGAAGCGTTTTGATTTTCGGTTGTGTATAAGTAGGTGGGTCTTGAAGTAAAGTTTGTGAGGGCATGTCCGTCTCCTTGATATGAAAGCAAGGACGGAACTCATCCCCGTGGGGACATGGAAGCCGTCCCTGCGAGGGATAAAGTAAGTTTGCTTGTGAGCTACGTGCCGATCTCAGCGCGCAGAACACCTGGATAAAGAACCTTGTCTCCGGGGATGATCCCATCCCAGGCGTTGATTTGTTCCCCGGCGCGGATCACCACTGGTGGAAAACGCCAGGGATTGGCGGCCAGGGCCTCCTGGATGATGCGGGAGCGGTCGCGCCAGTAATGTCTCTCGCCTGTTTTGGAGCAGCCCCAGCCCGCTCCGCGCCGTCTATTGGTCAGCTTCGGCTCGAAGTAGGCGGGCGCGCCGCAGACCGGACAATGCTCCGGGGCTTCGGGGTAGAAACCGCGGGGTGGGTCAGGTGTGCGTTCGCCGCCATTCCGCAGGTAGGCTGTCACCACGGCAACCGCCGGGCAGTCCGCTCCCAACGCGCAGGAGCAGCGCCTGTTCTTGCCAATGTGATGGCTGCGGGGATGGACATCTGGCCCAAGGTCCACAGCGTAGAAATAGCCCGAGAGATGGACGATTGCGTCCCGAGTGGCAAGGCTGAGATCAAGATTTTTGGTCGAAGCCAGAATGGTCAGGGTTTTCACAGGTTCCGTCCTTCGGCTTGGGTGAGCCGCTTGCCAGGCGCGCAGGCCAGGCATCCTCGATGCCCAACGCAATGACATTGCGCCACGGCATCCCTTCACCTTCGAGGTAATCGCTGGCCTTATCAAGCATGGTTTCGATTTCTTCATTGCTCAAGTCATCAGGCGTCAGGCCACGCTCACAGAGTGTTTCCGTGATGACGCCGAGCACATCGTCCCAACAAAGCCTGTAGATTACCTTGCCAGGATCGATGTTTATGGCCTTGCAGCGTTCGATAAGTTGTTCTCCGATTGTTTCTTCCATAATTGGTCTCCTTGTGAATTTGCTTGTGGTCGAAATAGACGTTGAAATACCAGTCCAACGTTGATTTGTGTCCATATGAAAGCAGGACAGCAAAATGATCCCGTTCATCAATGATGAACGGGACGGGTTTGGTGTTCTACTTTTAGATATCCTGCCCGGCCAGCATTTCGACCAGCAGGCGTTGTCGTTCTTCTTCATCTTTTTCCGATGTTGTCTCTTCGGCAACCTGGTTGGCGGCAGTTTCTGCGGCCAGGAAAACATCGAGCCATTTACCAGGGATCAGGAAGTTGCCTTCCTTTTCGGTAATCTGCTCACCCAGCACATTCCAGCGCCAGCAGGCCACGTTGAACATGTTTTTGGAAAGGACGATCTGATTGAACAGGCCTTCCCGCTGCGGATCCAGTTCTCCCACGTACACGGAGAGATAACAGGAAACCAGGTGTGTCCCGTTTGCCAGGGTGTACTGCTCGGTGAATTCTCTGGTGATGGCATAAACCTTGCCGCTCGACCAAACCTTGTTGACGTGACCGCGTGGCCGGGTAATAATTTCCTCCCCAAGCCTGGATGTCACGTTGTACACAATCTCCGGATAACCTGCTTCCCGCGCACCTTGAGTCCAGGCGACTTTAATGGCATTCAGGTCGGCGATGGACGTATTCGGGTGGATTTCTGCCGGCGAGGCCGGAACGGTTGAAGCAGTTTGCACGGAGGGGGCAGTTGTGATTTCAGTTAGCATGGTTTTTCTCCTTGTGTTTTGCTAGTTAATATTCGGATGGAAGCAGTATGACGATCCCGGCGCCCTCCTCACGGATAGCGTACAGGCTGATTTCGTCCAGGGCGAAATCCACAAATGGGATGTCCTGAGTGATGAGGATGTGGTTATCGCCATCATCACAAGTCACCTTGCCTTGTGTGCCGGTCACGACCAGTTTCCAGACCTGGAATTCCTGGGCCGCGATCTTCTTTTCGCGCTGGTAGCTGGCGATCGTGTCGATCAGCCAGTAGGCGGTATTGCCGATGACGCCGGCGTTATCCGCTAGATGCTTTGCGCCATCGGTCAGCAAAAGTGGCAGGTCGCGCAGCCAGGGATAGACGAGGGTGTGATACTCGTCAGTGCCGGTGAAATGGGGCAGCGCCGCTTCGAGCTGCGCGGCGCGTTCTTCGCGTGATATGGCCATAGTTTTCTCCTTGTTTGAATTAAGCCGGTTCAGACTGAGCTGAGGCGGCTGCCTGTGCGGCAATCGCTTCGGTGTCCACCATCGGCATCAGAATGTAGATATAGCGGTCGGAGCCATTGGTGAACATGGCCGGAGCATTGCCGGCGTTCAGGTGAAGATGCACAGCATCCGCGCCAATCGCCTCGACGCCTTGTTTGGCAAAGACACTGTTGAAGGCGATCCGAAAAGGCATCGCCACCTCCAGCACCGTCTCGCTTTTTCCGGTTTCGTCGGATGTGCCCTCGATGACCAACCCGCCTTCCTCGCCCGGTTTGAAACGGACTACATGGTTGGCTTCGCGCGCGAATATATCGGCGCGGTTAAGGGCGGCAATCGCATCCCTGCCCGGCAGGTTCAGGGTGTGTTTGAAGCCGGAAGGGACGATCTGCTGCCAGTCTGGGAAGGCTGTGCTAACCAACTGCACCCAAACGCTGGTAGCCTGCCAGGTAAATAAGATGGCCGAGGCATTCTTCGATATGAAGAGACCGACCAACTCGTCGTCATCGGGCAAAACCTGGGCGAGCTTGATCGCGGCCTGGCGCGGAATGACGAGGCTGGTGTGTTTCTCTGGGAACGCGAGCGGGGTCTCTAGGCGATAGGCTGCCAGGCGGAAGCCATCGGCAGCGGCCAGATAGATGTCGTTGCCGAGTTTTGCCAGTTGCACACCGTTGAGGGCCGGGCGCGCCACATCCAAAGATGCAGCGATCACCACTCGCTTGAGGGCGGTCTTGAGCATCTTGGCGGGCAGCTTTCCAAGCGATATATCGGCATCCGGTACAAGTGGAAACTCCTCATGGGTCAGCGCCTTGATCTTCGACTTTGCGCCGCCTGAGGCGACTTTCATCGTCAAGGTGGCTTCGTCGAAATCCAGGTCGATTGTGTCCGCGTCGCTGGCCAAGACAATGCTGGTCAGGACGGCGGAAGGCACGGCTACCGAAAAGGGAACCAGCGCCTGCGCCGGGATGTGGGTTCGAATGACCATTTCCAGGTTATTGGCGGTCAGCGTCAGACCGTCCTTTTCTGCCTGCAGGTCTACACAGGCCAGGATGGGCAGCGTACTGCCTGAACCTGCGGCTTTGGATACAAGCGCGAGCGCGTCGCTCAGGGAATCGCGTAGAATGAGCATGTTTTTTCTCCTATGAAATTGGGGATGAATAAGAGGCCATCCAAAATGGACGGCCTCTTCTCGAAGTGAAATTGCGATTGTTTTAGAACGGGATGTCGTCTTCGGGGGCGGCGAGTTCACCAGCGTTTTCCGAGCGGCTGTCCAGGAACTTGATGGTCACGACGGTCAGCTCGAAGCCGGCCTGGGGGGTGCCGTCCTGTTTGGTCCAGATGCGCGGACCACCGGTGGATGGATCGGCAGTCAGACGGCCCTCGATGAAAACCTTCGAGCCCTTCTTGAGATACTGGTTGCAGCTCTCGGCCTGTTTATCCCAGGCTGTGCATTTGAACCAGTACGTTTCCTTGACAGTCTCACCGTTACTGCCAGTGTATTGGCGGTTGACGGCCACCGAAAAATTGGTGACTGCCTTGCCAGATGGTGTAAACCGCATCTCCGGGTCGCGGCCCAGGTGGCCGATGATGGGAAGATTCCCAAGATACATGGTGTTTTCTCCTTGTGGTTGTAGATTTGTCGGCTGCCCGCTGAGCGAAGCAGGGAAAAGAATGCGTGCCGCCTCAATGTGTTTGCAGCGCAGTCCAAGTGTCGGGCCACGGTCGGCGAAGTCCTGGCAGGAGCAAGTGGCGAGGGTGACGGAATACTGCTTCCCGTCACCGTTAGCCACCTGCCAGCCTTGCTCGGTAGCAGAGAATTTGAATTCTCCCTTTGCCAGAGCCGCGCGTGCCCGCCCGGTGCGTTCCTGCTGCATTTGGGCAATGACCTCGGATGAGAGCATCGCACCACCTAGTGGGTACAGCGATAGAGTCTTTCGTCGATCTCCTTTCGATCCCTGGCTTTGCGAATGACGCGAATCAGGGATAAGCCGGCAACGGCAACGAGCAAAAGACCTGCGAGAATGATGTTCATAGTTTTCTCCTTATGAATTTGGAATATGGGGGGTTGAAATACGACCAACGTGAATGGAGCCATCCAACGTTGAAAACTACTATTCCGTTCGTATCTGAACAGAACAGCAAATTGATCCCGCCCACGAAGCCTGCATCTCGTTTTTGGGCAGGTGTGGGCGGGACGGATTTACTGTTCTATGAATTTTTCTTGTGTTGGATATGAGCCTTGCCCGGTTACGGCTTGATCGGCGCTTCTCTCGACCCACCCCCGGTCTAAGGGGTGACGGCCACCGCGCCCAGCGGAATACTGCTGGACATCGCGTTACGGTTGGGGACTGTTTGGTAAGGTGCGAGACTACGGAAACAAAAAGAAGCACAAGGACCGCCATGATTGGCGGTTTGCTCCTTGTGCTTCTCGGTTCGGGATACTTGTCCCGAATTCGCACCGGATACTATTCCTGATGCGAGATGTTTCCTACAGGTGAGCCAGAGAGACTGCGCCTGGCGGATTTTGCGAAGTGTGTATTACAGGTTCAATTTTATTGGCGAGATTTCTTTTTGCTGCTGGGATCGAGCGAGATGACCCGCGCAGCCACAACCTCGACCGTATTGCGGTCGATCATGACTTTTTCAGGTTTCATATCTTCTGACACTTTTAATCTCGCCGTTGCCATTGTTCTTCCTGGCTTTTTCCAGAAACTCAGCCAGGCTCTCCCTGAACTCGCGGCTCTGTAAAAAGCCGTGGATGCGGACGTGCTGCCCTTTCTGGATAGAGAACATCGTCCCCGCGCCCCCCGGATAGCGGATGTTGGTGTAGTCCGGTTCGTCGCGGCCCTGAACGCTGGTGTCCGGCTTGGCCGGCATGTCCATATCACGATAGGACGCAATGCGGAAGAAGACGTCCTTGTCGTAGGTCCATGGTTCGCGGGTGACAATTCCTTCAATGGTGACTTCGTTAATCATGGGTGTAGCCTCCTGGTTTTAGGTTAAAGAAAAACGGCCAGAACATTATTTAAAATGTTCTGGCCGAGGTTGAAATAGGATAATTAGCGGATATTCAACTACTAACTGAAATATACAACCAAATCAATTATAGAACAAAAATTCCGTTTTTGCAAGTTTTTAAACCTTGAAGTTAGGACATTAGATCAAACAAGAAGTGACAAGGGAGCGGAGAGAAGCCAAGAATAGTTAGGCTAATTTATACTGTCAACGCTTTCTCGATCATGACATCCGATGTGATTTGGTAAGTTAATTTGCATGATACAGTTTCAGTCGAAAGAAGCGTTTTATTTTCTGAATATTTGTTAGACAAAGGAGCAGACCCGCACAAGTCAAAATATTTGCACGAAGAAGCACACATTGAGATACTTTTCTCAACATCTCTCCTTATTTTTATGAACCACTTACTGTGGGGCAAATCATCAATGCTGTCAGTTAAAATATTGCCAATAATAAAATTGTTATATTCTAAACTTACCGCGCCAGCAAACTCAGGACAGTAAGGAGATATATCGCCATTTTTTTGAATAGTAATCATATTTAGTGGTGGGATTTCTGCGGGAATCCGATAATAATTTGGATTCCTTCTCTTCTCAGCTAGTATATTAAAGACCTTAGCCATTTCTCTAACTTTGATATGGGGATACTTTTTTTGTTGTAAGTCAAAAACTACCCCCATGAACCGACGATAATCCTTAATTGTTGATTCTAAATCATTTTCTAACGATGACTTTAAATTGAAATTTTCTGTTTCTTCAGGATTAAATGCTATTGACTTAAATCCATTTTCGACAAAGAATTCAAAAATAAGTTCTGGATACTTGAGTGACTCTCTAGTTAAAACGCAGAGCGCCCCAGATTGAATTCCATATTTAGAAAGTAATTTATAACCTGCCATTGCCTTGGCATGACTGGGACGCCCACTCCAATATTGCCTCTCAGAGTCATGTAAAAAATCCGGCCCGTCAATACTTACACCTACATGAAAATTATTTTTCTTAAAGAAATCACACCATTCATCGTCAATTAGAGTTGCGTTTGTTTGAAGTACTTGTTCAACATTTATTCCTCGGTCATTGTATTGGTTAACAATTGCAACCATGTTTCTATAGAAGTTTTTTCCTGCTAGCAAAGGTTCGCCTGCGTGCCAGAGAAACTGAACACGACCTTTTACCAAAGTTGACGAAAGAACTTTCTTAATTACTGATTCTAGTACTTCGTCCGACATACGATTTTTGTCACGCCTATTAGGAACATAACAATACCTACAATTAAGATTGCAAAGTGATGTTGGCTGAACAACAACAATATTGATGTTCAATAGGTTTCCTCCCGTATAATAAGCCTGCGAAGAAAAAGAATCGGCAAAACTAACGATCAAAACTGCCATCTACTTTACAGTTTAAGATGTTAGCTGGTCTTTATCAACTTTCTTCTGACTCCCCTATATTATTTCACTTGTCACTCTTCTCCCAATTCCCAATCCAGTCGCCCTTATCCATCCATGTCTCTTTGTCAAATGCCTCACTCGATATTTTATGGCCACGTGTGTCAAACTGATCAAGTAGTCTTTGATCAACTGCCAAAGCAATATCAGAGATGTTTTTGGAAAAGGGGCGGTTTAGCTTATAGTCTTCAGGGGTGTTCTTGTCCATAATAGAGCCTCCTTGTAGGAAACAAATGACTTAAATGGTACTTTTAATAACAAATTAATCATAGCACAAAACTAAAAAAAATAGACATATAAACGTCTGATTTGATATCTTGCTAACAATATCACTGGGGCCGTTCCGGTTTCTTACACTAACACCTGCTGCATAATGGACAGAAACAGCGCCGAAACATCTGCCTATGGTTGCGAAGGTAGTCATAAAGGTTTGCTGACTACTCTTTCACCGTAAATACCAGGCGGATATAAGGCCCCACATACCGCGTGTGCATCCATACCCTCCAGGTGCTGGTAAACTGCTTTTCTTGCTCGCCGTCAGGCAATGGGGGAGCAACAAACGGATTATCGTAATCCGTAAAGAGATAAGGTTCTCCTGGCTCAACAATTCCTTTTACGCCGATGGACGGCCAAGCCTTAAACAAATTGAAATCATCAGCATCCGTATTTGAGATGAAATCGCCTCGATCTTCCCGGAGTTCATAGGTTGTTTGAGGTGAAACCGTGATTTCAAAACGTAAAGTATCACCTGGTTTCAGTGTGGAAGGGAATGTGGCAGTAACAATCGATTCGGACAAAGATTTATCAAAGGAAGATTCAAAGGATGGACAAATTCGATCTCTTTGCGCTGTGACAAAGCAAATCTTTGTTACCCCAATCACGGCGTCAGGTAAGGGAAGACGCGAGTGCGTAAGTCCCATCCCGGGTGTGCCTGTCAGAACCTGATCATCATCAAACGGACATGGCGTATCTGGGCAACTGCTCCCAATGGCAATAGTAGAAGTAGGCAAACTATCATAGAGCTTCCAAATCTTGTCGTCAAAATAGGAAACGCCTTTGTCGGTGGCAGCCCATATACGGTTATAGCGATCCAAAGCTAAATCATTCACATTATTGCTAGGCAAACCGTCTTCGACCCGGTAAACTGTCCATTTCCCTTGCTCGAAGCGGCTGATACCGCCGTCTACGCTTGCAAACCAAACCAATTCAGGCTGCTGCGCGCTTTTAGGGCGGACGATAATTGCGCGCATTTCATTCCCCGCTAATCCATTTTGAGTTGTGTAGTAAATCCATTTGCTATCTTTTTGCTGGTATTCACTTACTCCATCACTCAGGTGCGTGACCCAGATATTTTTTTCGCTATCAAACGCAATTGAGCCAACATGATTATTAAATCTGGTCCCATTTTGTGCTTGATATGCAATGCTCCAACTTGTGCCATCAAACTTTGCGATACCTTCCCAGGTTCCGGCCCATACATTATCCTGAGCATCAATTGTCAATCCGAATATCTCATTGCTTGGCAAGCCATCGTGTATAGTGTAAAGATGCCATTCCTTGCCATCAAACGAGGCAATCCCGTTTTTTTCTGTGCCCACCCAAATTTTGCCAGTCCGGCTTACTGCCAGCGCATTGATATTCTGCCCCCCCATGATTTTCGAAAGGCTGCAATTCGCCAGATTTTTCTTATCATAATGGGCCAAACCGTTTGCCGGATTTTTCTCAGTACTGAAGTAGCCTATCCAAAGTCCTGTTTGGTCAATGGCTAAAGAACGAACAGTATTATTTAGAAGGCCGGGCGTATTTTCCACGTCAAAGCTGCTGACTCCTTGATTTCGTAGGAACCTTGGGGTGCCTAAATCTACCGATATATGTTCTGTTTCTCCACAAATAGAAGTTGTGCTCATAAGTGTGGAAGTAGAGCTTGGAAACGTCAGCGTGGGAAGCGTTGTTGTAGTTGTCGGTGATAATTGATCAATTAATCCTGCCATTTAACAAATTGGTCAAAACAGAGTATTTTTTTAATATTGCGTTCGTAAATTCTAGTTTTTCATTATGTTCTTTGATGACAACAGCAACAGCGCTACGTATCTGGGCTGCTGAATAAAAACTCGATTTGTAGCTTTCTTGAACTATATAATCGGGCTGGGTTGTCGGTGTTGCTACCACTATAGTTTGTGTAGTGGAAAATGGAGTTTCCGTAATTAAAAATGGAGTTTGTGTCAGGACAAATGGCGTTTCTGCAATTCCAGTAAGGCTGGTTGGAACCACACGCGTTATCGAAGGTCCGTGTGTTTGGGTTATAACTCCTCGAGTGGATACAATGGGAGGAAGAGACGCGGCTATTTGTGTTTTAGTAAACTCAGGTGTCAGAGTTTTAATTTCTTTCTCAGAGGCTTCGCCAGATAGATTTTGTGCCAGCTTCATAGTCGTATCTAAGTCAAGTAGCGCCTGTTCATACGATCCTAGCTGGAATGCAACTAAGGCACGTTCATAATGTGTTGCAGGATTATTATTATTTAATTGAATTGCTTCATTGTATTTGGCTAAGGCTTGATCTTTTGATTCATTTCTAGCTTCCAACCATAAGCTAATTTCATTTTGTAAACTTGTACTTTCTGACGTTTTTACATCTTTCAATGAATCCTTCATAATCCTTAACAAATCTGAGCTGTCTTGTTGACCATCAATGTTTGCCATTGTTACATAAAGTCCATTGATTATTACAGGCAAATATTTTCGTTTGTCATCTTGTGTAATATTTTCATCTGTAAAAAGGCCTGTTTGTGCATCCCCATCCAAACTGTAAAACAATTCACGCGCCCTAAAATCATTATCGGTACTTTGCAAGAGCCCTTTAAGTTCGAATAATCCTGCTAGATCTTTAACTTTTCTGACCCTGTGCGTGATGTGTAAAAACTGCTGATATATTGATTACTAACAACTCCCACATAAAAATTATAACTAAAAATGAAAAGGAGTATAAAAGAAAGTGAACCAAAAACAATGGATGCAATCCTGGCCCGGTTTTTTGGAATATTTTCTTGCGCCCAGTGAGCACTGAATACTTTTTTGTATATTTGGTTTCTAAGGAGAAGAAACCCGTTTTCTGAACGAACTACTCCCGAAATTTTTAAATGAGCTTTGGCAATAGAACGTTCGTCGTCTGTTACTTTCTTGCCTGTATAAATGTCTTTATAGATTTTGAGTACACGCGATAGATCAGGAGAGCGTTTGGTCAACATATCTCGTACAAATTGCAGATTGTTATCCTGTCGCCCCTGCTCGCCTTCAAACAATTGCTTGACTGCGTCTGCAATAGATTCTTCTGTTAATTTTGTTTTACCTTTTGAGAGATAGGCGCAAAGTCTTTGAGTAAGATAGGGGTGTCCGCCTGTCCAGTTGAAGACCCAGCCCAAAACCTGCGCACCTAGATCACCCGCTAGCGGAAGCGCCTCTTCCAGTGTGAAGTCGGTCAGCTCAACGCGATTTCCAATGTTAAAAGGGGTGCGCTTGCTATCAGCAATCAATTGACCAGGAGTAGCGACTCCAATCATCACAAAGGAAAGCCTCTTGAAATCCGCAACAGTGGAACGCGCGTTATAAATTGCGCGCAAGGCGGCAAAGAAATCATCCGAGAATGGAATACTTAACGTGCTGTCAATTTCATCAAAGAACAGGACGACAGGTTCAGTCACTTCTTTGAGTAAAACGTCTCGGAAGAAATTATTTAGGCGTTGTGCGGGGCCAAGCCCAGTACGCTCTAGCCACCATTCAAAGATGTCTGTCTTCAATTCTAACGTATTGGTGATCTCGTTCAGAATACCTAAATACCATTCGTCAGCAGAGATTTTTACGCCGATCCCGCTCAAGTCAATTATTACTGAGCGAATCTTCTCGGTCTCTAGTTGGTGTGCAGTACGCACCATTAGGCTCGATTTACCAACTTGCCGTGAAGAAAGAATAAAGGCAAACTCGTTTGCGCGGCAATGGTGGAGAAGTTCATCGTCCGCCTTACGTTTGATATAAATTCCGCCGCCTGCTTGAACCGTTCCACCAACTGTGTAGATAAGAGAGTTAGTATTAGTCATTGAGACGCTTCCCGAAATAATCCGCATACAAGGCATTACGCGGCAATACATCGTTACCCATACGTCTCACTAACCCTGCGCCACGCAAACGGAAGAAGATATGTTCATCTGAACAGCGTTGATGTTTAATGACTTGCATTAAACTAGATGTTAATTCTGGATGGTTACTCATACGAAATAGATGATTACGCAAATGGTCGCCAAAGGGCCCGTCATCTTCACAGGCATTTTTCATCAACTCATGGAAAGTAGCTCGCTGACTGGCGAGCAAGTAAAACGCCTTGCGGGTCAGGTAGGGGTGACCACCAAGTAGGTCAGCAAGCTGTGCAACCTGCGCAGGGTTGAGCGGACTGGCATGACGCTGATTAACAGATATGACCTGCTCTGCAGTGAAATCTTTTAGTTCGATCACAGCGCCGACATTGAAAGGCGACTGATTAAGGTCAGCAATCAATTGGTATGGCTCGGTGGATGTCACTAAGGCTATATTAAAACGTTTCCATTCATCACTACGAGCACGGTTATTGTGCCAACTGCGCAACATACTGAAAAAGTCGGACCGAAAGGGCGATGTAAACATACGTTCGACTTCATCCATTGCCAATAATAACTGTACACTATGCAGTTCTTTTAACAAATGCCGGGTTACATAATTGGTGGTTTTCTGCACATGACCAAGTGGGGTATTCCAAAAATCTTCGGTGCGGTCTTCAACATCAAATTCCCAGGAGAGCAGACTGCAAAACTGGCGATAGAAGACATCGGCATTCTCCATGGCAGAGTTTTCGATCAATTGAAAATCAATGAAAGCGATGCGCATTTGATGATCCCCTGCTTTGGTCATCAATCGGTTTAGAAGAGAACTTTTGCCCATCTGGCGCGGTCCCTTAATAGTGATCGTGACTCCGCTCGTTATTTCCAGCGCTTGCATTGCTTCTCGCTCGCTATCGCGCTCAATATATAAGGGCGATTGTTGCGGCATCGTGCCTTCTGGTGAACCAAGATCACGCGAGATGTTGGCGAAAGCCGTCGGAATTTCTTCTTTGACTGGTGTAATAACATCTACTTGTGCGGCTTTGCTTGTTGGAAACTCACCTCCGGAAATCACTTGTTGTAACTCGGCAATCAAATCCGTGGTGTCTGTTTCCTGCTCCCAGAAAGCCCATTGTAAAGGATTGAGGTAAGCACTTATAGGATATGCCAAGGAGTTCCCTGTAATTCAAGCGCACCGGTAGAATAACAGGCTTGCCAAACGCTTTGTGATGGTGGTAAGCGGTTTCAATCTCAGCGATCACCATTTCGCTTTGAACCGAGTTTTCAGAAAGAAAGATGATCAGATAATCAGATTCTTTAATTGCATTCTGTATGCGTTCAGCCCACTTCTCTCCCACCTGGAGCGTCGTATCAATAAAAACGTCATGATTTTGACGTAATGCGTCGAACACTGCTGTAGCAACTAATGTATCTGGTATGACATTACGTTTGTAACTGATAAAGATTTTTGTCCCCTGATGTCTTCCAAGAGAGCTAGGACGTAAATCTGGAAGCCGCGATGTAGGATGCGTTCCACTAAGGGTAGACCTACGTCCAACGTCCTCTGGAACATACTCAATATTGAAGTTGTTGATAATCTGATTATTATTACCGGAAATAACACTACCTGAAACATCTTTTCCCACATGGATGTCGGTCGAATTTGTGGCGGGTATAGCTTTGTCTTTTTTCCTGGTCATGACTGTTAACTCCCGTAGCGGCGGGGTTTCTCCACCCGCATAACTACCCATCATGGATATTGATCTCATTGTAGGATAGATTCGCGCTAAGGACAAGTGACGAACGAAAAAGTGTACACGTTGAAATTACCCCCCAAAGAACCTGACCTGCGCCGTCCCAGTTTCCTGTACTAATATCTTCGGCACAATTGATGGAAACAAAACAGAAATATCCGTCGAGACGGCCAAATAGACTATATCCTTTGCATCCAGTTGGGCTTTCTTCGATACTCGCGGCTCTGTAAAAAATTATGGATGCGGACGTGCTGCCCTTCTGCGAGAAGAACACGTCTCTGCATCGCTCAGATAGGTGGTGGTGTAATCCGGTTCGTCTCGGCCCTGGATGCTGGTGTCCGGCTTGGTCGGCATATCCATGTCGCGATATGACGCGATGCGAAAGAAGACGTCCTTGTCGTACGTCCACGGTTCTCGGGTGACTATGCCTTCGATGGTGACTTCGTTAATCATGGGTGTAGCCTCTGGTTTTTGGGGTAAATGAAAACGGCCAGAACATTTTGAAAATGTTCTGGCCGAGGTTGAAATAAGGGTAAATTGGTAAATATTCAGTTATTGGCTGAAATATCTCACCGCTATTATAGAACTAAAATTCTAATCCTACAAGGCCTGCGACATTACCTGAGTGATTGAATAACATAGGTGCTGTCCATCATCAAAAGATTGTAGGCCTTAATACTCACTGCTTTACCGTTCTGGGCTTGAAGCTCATTTTGAAGGGCGGACAGAACATTTATTGCGGTGTTCTTCTGACCTCGTTGTTGAGCAGCCAATGCTGCATTGAGTTTTTGAAGGAAGCTATTACAAATTCCTTGTTTCGTAATATATTTTTCTGTACACAAACGGCTCACAGTCTTTTGCAGACTTTGGATGGTCGCGATTAATTTGATTGTTTTGCTGTTTGTTGTCACCCAGCCAGCATTATCTACCCCTGTAGCCGTTAAGGTATATTGACCTAAATTCCACCAGAACATATCAATGCTTTGCCCATCAGAGACACTTTGCCCATTGAACGTTGCCGTAAGGGAAGCCAGCCCTGAACCAGGTGTTGGATCATATCCAGAAAAATGTGGCGTAAAAAGCTGGACGCGGGTATATTGGGATTGATCTGTTGAGACGCTAACAACAGGTTGGGTTTTATCAATTCGAAGATATTTGGTTGGCGGAAGGATTTCAACATTGCCTACGTTGTCGGTTGCGCGCGCAGTAAAGACAGTGAGTCCTTCCTGGCTAATTGTGACCGGCCCAGAATACTGATTCCAACTTGCGCCTTCATCTACACTCCATTCAATCTTGGCAACGCCTGACCCGCCTGCGTCATCGGCAGAAAGAGTGATGCGCGCATTGGAAACAAGCCAAGGGTTATTGCCATGTGTAGCATCAATGGTTATGTTGGTAAACGGAGCAAGAATATCTGCATTCGCGCTATCTCCATACGTTCCACCAATACTCAAAAAGAAAACCGAATCGGGTTGTGCCGCTGTCACATCAATCAGTGCCTCCCACTGTCCTCCACCTGATTGATTGAGTTTCAACACTGAATATTGCGGCATATGAGTGTACTCTACCTGTGGGTGTGATGCATTATAAATTGTGCCATCTGGACCGCGCAGACTGATTTTAGCATCGCTACCTGTTCGAAGAATAACCGAAGCGCTAGTCATCCAAGATGGAAAATCGAACGCATATCTATACTGATTGCCCACTTCGGAACCAGCGATTCCAATACTTTCGCGCAATATGTAATATGACTTGTTTGGTGTGGTTACTTCTGGGTAATTACATTGTAAATACGCGACCGATCCGGGATTGTTGCCATAATATTCGTTTCCAACAGGCGAAATCGTCCAGACCATACCGGGCCATAGCTCAATTCCAATCCCCAATAATAATCTGTTAGGTATAAAAATATGCCAAGTATCCTTGGGTAGCGTTATTGGGGGATTGGGGTCGCCTTTGAAGCGATGTCCTTCGTGATCGCCGGGCCCATTTACCAATATAGGACCGCCAGACAAATCAATTGTTTTTGTAAACGGACCTTTTCCGAAAATGGGGCCAATTGTGATTGTCTTGGTTGACTTACCACTTATGATGTCGCTGATCCAGCCATTATTTGAAAATGGTTGGGCCATTCCGTCTTTCTGCACAACCAATCCATTGGGCTTTCCATCACTTCCAGTTGAATCAGGAATTACGTAGCCTATATAATAATGTGTCTTCACGTAATCTGTCACTGATCCAATAAACACTTGGTCAGGTTTAGTTTTACAAGGCGCTTGCTTTGTATTCTGTTGAGGTACATATGGAGGCGGGGTAGGTGTGCCACCAATTGGCGGAGGTGTACCGACTGGCGTAGGACCGCCACCGTTTTGAATGACAAAACTCCAAGTGTCACTCCAGTCACCCTCCCCGGTTCCATTACGAGCCTTCACATGCCAATACATGGTACCGGGCCACATCGTGCCAATCCAACACGATGTTCCGCTTACCCAGTTGCAAGGCACCATAGTGCTGTAGGGTCCACCCCAAAGTTCAACCTTGTACTGAGTTGCACCAGCGACCGAATTCCACTTTAGTTCGATAACAGTGGGTTGAGGCCAACTCGAGCCATTCCCCGGGCTGGATAATGTGGGTCTGGCAGGGCCCGCTGCTGGTATAGGTGAGTCAAATGCACTCGTACCCAAAGTAGCAAACAGGATAGCAAAAACGGTTAAGATATATAGAAGCTTTTTCATGGTTTTGTATTCTCCTTATTGCAAATCAAGATACCATAAATTAGACGACAAAACAGATGGGGAAATCTGTCCGTTTTGTCGCCTAATTTGTTTATTAATATCCCTTTCTTAAGTCGCACCCAGACCAGTTCGAATAGTACCAATTATATGACGCCCAATTGAGATGTCCTAGTAATACCCACCGGGTTGAAACTCCGTAGCGCGTCGCGTTTCCTACCGGGCCCCATGGCGAAAGATACATTGAACCACCATCAGACCCATTCATATAGAAGAAATACCCACCGGTTGGCACACCATACACATCCAAATATTTAGTATGCTCCCAAAAGAAGGGACCATTACTCCCAGGGAATGCCTTTACGGTGCAAGGGCCAACCCAATTAGGTGGCCGAGATGTAAGGGGGCTCGGTGCAGCGGAAGCAGTTGCGGTTGGAAGCAACAGAATAGCCAGAAGAGCAATCAAAATGAGCCCCATTACAACTTTTTGAAGGCTTGGTTTATTCGATTTAGTGGTGTTCATATTTTCTCCTTTCAAAATTGTGGACGGATAAAGTTTCAAATCGCGCGCGCATCCACATAATAATCCCAAATAAGCCTTGTTATAATGTACACATACTGTAAGTCTGCTGTATGTTTACTGCATTGCCATCCAGGAGGAGTTATCATGACTTTCAGTCGCGTGCCTGATGAAATAAAAACGCAAATCGACAACGCTTTGGAGAATTTGAATTCGCCGGAGAGTCTGGCTGAATCCAAATTGCTTTCGCTTTGTATGGTCGCCAGGCATATGGAAAAAAATCCTTCCGCAACGCCATACGAAACACTGAAACAAATCCTGACAGATATTCTGGACTTATTGGAAAAGGAGAATCACGACTATGCAGACATACTACGTGGCAGGTTCTGGGAAGGACTAAGCCCCACCGCCATGATCGATAGCGGGCGGCCAAAACAATGGGCCGAAAAAACCTTCTACAACTACCAGAAAAAGGCGCGTAGCGAGTTTTATTCCCTACTTTGGCAAAGGGAGCAAGGTTGCCAACGCGAATTCCCAGCGCAGCTCCCTGCGGAGTTAAACCTTTTCGCATCAACAGAATCAAGCCATGACCTAAAAACAACCAAACCCCGCGCAAATTTTAACGGGGTGCGAGCCTTGGTCATTGTTGCAGTGATTATCCTGACGGTCGCTTCCGTTCCATATTTTATGCTCAACAAAAACACATCACTGCCGCCCACTGTAATCCCAGCAATTATCACAATTTCCCCTACGCCGACCTTATTTTCAAGTCCTACTGTAATTGCTACTTCCACTTCAGCAGGCGCGGTTTCAGTTTGTGGCGAAACAAAACTAACAAAGGTGGACTTGGGTGGTAAGTTACTAAGACACCAGGGTGTCAGCAACTTCACTGTAGAGAATACGTCTGGTCTGCTCAACAATGCTGTCCGCAGGGTGGTGATAGATCGAACCGGCGGGCTTTGGATTGGCTATTTCAATATGGAAACAAACGGTTTACAGCATTTCGACAAGGTCAACCTGGCAGATTGTGATTTTTCAGTCACCATACCAACACAAAATATTAACGCCATCGCAGTAGCTAAATCAGGGAAAGTTTGGGTCGGTACAGAAAAAAACGGCATCCTGTCATGGGACGGCAAGGTGTGGCAACTTTACACCACAAGCAATGGGCTACCCAGCAACGAAATCTTCGCACTGACGATTGATGACCAGGATCATGTATGGGCTGGAACTTTGGAAGGGGTGGCAAACTTTGACGGGGCAAATTGGAGTGTTCCATACCAGGCAGAAAATAAGACTATCTATCACGATGATGTTCATGCGATTGCGTTTGATAGCGAGAACAACATTTGGATTGGGCACATCAGTTATGGCGTAAGTGAATATCGACAAAAGGATAATCAATGGCTTCCCTACACAGTCAAAACTGAAAAGGGGCTGGCAGGGGACAAAATACGAAGTATCATTGTCCGACCGGCAAGCGCAGAACAACCAGAATCGGTCTGGTTTGCGACTGCTGATGGCGGCGTCAGCCGTTTCGAGCAGGGCAAATGGACGGCTTACCGGGTTGAAGATGGTTTGCCCAGTAATAACGTAAATGATTTGGCCCTGGATCGCTACAACCGTATATGGGCTGCCACCGACAAAGGCGTTTCTTATTTTAATGACAAAACCTGGAAACTGTATGATAGTTTAAAAACCGCCACTATTGCAATCGGGAGCAAATGTCCTCAAAATGTGACATGTCCGTTTGATGACGATCAAGTTTTGACAGGCACACTAGGCATGGGATTTACGCATTCTCGCCTCCCTCTGCCTGACCCTGTTATTAATGTGAGTAGTATTTGCTTCGTCATCACGTCACGGAGACAATCAATCTGTCCGACACTGAAGACTGACTTTGATAAATTCTTATCCGAATCAATCGTCACTGCAACATTCCCTGAGCCAATTAAAACAGGTGAAGAGTTGCACTTTGAGATTACAGTTTCACCCCAGGCAGGATACCATCTCCAGGGGAACCCACCGAGGGATTTCATTTCGAATACAGATGAACTTGACTTCAATTTATTCCAAGCTCTGCCGAAAATCCCAGTGAAAAAAAACGTAGAACCGGGAGAACCTTATTTGTTTACTGATTACAATAACCCATTTATTGCCCCAGAATTACCTGATGGAGTGCAGGAAAAGCAATTTGCCAGCACATGGAGGGTATGGATGTTTACGAGGTATGTAGGGCCCTATATCCGATTGGTGTTCACCGTAAAAGCTCAGTAATATGAATTCTCGTTAGTTTAAGATACTATCGCCCAAACGATCTGACCTGCGCCGTCCCAGTTTCCTGTACTAATACCTTCGGCACAATGGATGGAAACAAAGCAGAAATATCCGCCGAGACGGCCACATAGACCGTATCCTTGGCATCAGTTAATAAAAAAGTGACAGTTACCTTAGATGTAGCTGTCACTTGATTTGTTAACTACCCCATCCGGCGTTCTCAGGGATGGGGATCGGCTGTTGATTTTCCCAGCCATTCTTGCGAAGATATTGCTCGAAATTGAGCAGCCCCGCTGCAACCCGTTGTTAGCCGCGCACGCGCCGGTAGTGCATAGCGACTGCGCCGTTGCGGAGCGGCGTCGACGAGACCAGCTCGAGCCATCGCGTGCTGGGTAGCCCGCTCTGGTAAAGGGTTGGGCCGTGACCGGCGATCCTGGGGTGGACGAGGAACTTGTACTCGTCGATCAGATCCAGCCGGTCCAGCTCGGTCGCGAGCTTGCCGCTACCGAGGAGCACGCCGGCAGGGGTTGCATCCTTGAGTTTCTGCACGCTCGTGCGCAAGTCGCCGGCGATGTGGTGGCTGTTGGTCCACGGGAAGTCCGTTCGCGTCGACGACACCACGTACTTCGGCTTGGCCTCCAGCTTGACCGCCCACTCGCGCATCGCCGGCGGCGCCTCCTCGTCGCCGCGAGCGACCGCCGGCCAGTAGCCCTCCATCATCTCGTAGGTGACGCGGCCCCAAAGCATCGCCCCGCCCTCGTCCATGAGGCGGGTGAAGAAAGCGTGTGTCTCGTCGTCGGCGATTCCCTCCTGGTGGTCGACGCAGCCGTCCAGGGTGACGTTGAGGCTGAAGGTTAGAAGTCCCATGCGAGTTTACTCCGAGTTGGGCGTTCCGCTGGATTGTCGCTTGTCGACGAGTACCTCGCAGCGGCTAACTATGTGTTATATAGAACCAGGCCTATCGTCGTTGACAATTCGACTACAGCCAGTGTAGTTGACTTTTCTCAGAAAATTACTGGAGCATAATGAATGGAGCGGGCTAACGGTTTGTGTTATGGGCGGGTTGCCACGAGAGCCAGCTGACGAAACGGGGAAATGATTTCGAGCGAAAAAAAGGCCACGAAACGGAACGTGGCAAACCGTCCGCTTGCACCCAGGCATGACGGCTCGCCATCATTTTTCACGCAAGAAACCAAGCTGTTTCTCAGAACGCTTTGTTAGGCGCGGTTATTGTTAATAAGTTTATCTATAAGAAGATTCTGATTTTGAAATTTGATTTTCGTTTACATTAACACCAAACTTTTCAAACATTTTTACTATTTCTAATGTACTCTTTTTACATTTTGGCCCCAGAAAAATTTTTGATATTGCGTGATTCTCGTCTGGCATTAAACCAACTTATTTCAAAACGCGAGTATCCAACACCTTCATATTTGTAATCATGAGGCCCTGAAAGAAAATTTTCATTGAATTGACTTATGTGCTGTTCTGCAAAATAATAAATAATTCTCTTCTCTCGCTCGGTATGAAATGTTCGATTTTTAAATATCGCAGAATATCGAGTTAGATTAACTAAAATTTTAAGCGGATACAAAGCATTTGGAGTCTTATCTAAATCTTCTGTAATTATCTGGTACAAAATTGAAGCTTGTACATTGTAGTCATAAATAATTGCTTCTAAGCCAATGGAATTTTTGACATTAGCGTAAGTTTTGCGCAATCAGCGCCAAAAGCGTAAAAAGCGAGCCAAAAAGTTTTGACGTATTGGCGTATGGTGGTATAACGAAAATTGTGTAAATTAAAGGGAGTCTTGGTATCCTTGCAGGCACCACACCAAAACAAGGAAAAAACCATGACTCCCAAAACAAATCATAAACAAATTAATGAAGAAGGTCAAGCCACAATCCAAGAGTTACTACATGAAAAGCTAAGACTGGCGATTAAGTTTACCGTGATCCAGGTGTTGAACGAAGAAGTTGAAGCATTTGTAAAAGCAGAACCTTACCAAAGGACGACAAAGCGGCAGGATTATCGGAACGGTGTTTACCAGCGAGACCTGGGAACCTCGATGGGGGTTGTAGAAGATTTACCCGTGCCGCGCACACGCAAGGGATTTCGGACGGAAATATTTGAACGTTATCAACGGCGACAAGCAGAACTGGACAAAAGTATCTGTGAGATGTTCGTTCAGGGTGTAAGTACCCAGCAAGTTGGTGGTATTGTGGAAACCCTGAGCGGCAGCCATCCAAGTGCCTCGACAGTTTCGCGGGTCTTCCATACGCTGGAAGAAGAGTTTTCAGACTGGAAAAAGCGACGACTGCAAGCACACTATCTGTATGTCATCGCCGACGGAACCTATTTCAGTGTCATTTACGATGGCAATGGCGAGAAAATGCCGATTTTGGCAGTCATCGGAATCGATTTGGAAGGAAAACGAGAAGTTCTGGGCTTTACCACAGGTGATCGAGAGAACCAGCAAGCTTGGGAAGACCTGCTCAACGACTTGAAAGAACGTGGTTTGACCACCATTGATTTATGGATCACCGATGGCGGCAAAGCCATGATCAACGCGATTGAGAACAAGTTCCCGGCAGCCAAACGCCAACGCTGTGTCAGACACAAAATGGAGAATGTGCTGGCCTACATTCCCCAAAAGCAGCAAGACCAAGTTTATCCTGAACTCAGAGCCATCTTTTATCAGGAAAACCTGGAAAAAGCCAAACAAACAGCCGCTGCATTTCTTGCCAAGTATGAAAGCAGCTATCCTACGGCAACCGCTTGCCTACAACGCGATTTGGACACTTGCCTGACTTTCTACCAATTTCCAAAAAATCACTGGAAGTCTATTCGAACTTCGAACGCGATTGAACGGCTCTTTCTTGAAGTCAAAAAACGTAGCCACAAAATGTCCGCCGCTTTTCGCAATGAAGACAGTTGTTCCTTATTGTTCTTTGCTGTCATTCGAAGCATCAAATTCAAAAAAATCTCCATCCCTGCAACCCCTACCGCTCAACCTCAGATTTTACACAACTCTTGACATACTACCTGGCGTATTGCGATCAGGAAAAAAGAGTTGTTTGCCAGCAAAAGCGCTGGCAGGACTGAACCTTAACAACATGCCATCTGAATTTAGGATCACTTTTGCCGAAGTGTTGGCGGCAACCTGGACTTGCTTCTTGATGCCCATTTTTCTGATAGGAAGAGTGTATTCATTTTGGTCAGTATTTTGATCAATCCAGACAGTTGCCCAACGGATAAAGTTGGCGGCAAAGATAGTCAGGGCTTCTTGCAGGAAAATGGCGGGTTCGGAGCGGACTTTGAGCCGGTGGAGATAAAAAACTTGCTTGGTTTCCTTGATACCGGCTTCAATGGTTTGGCGAGCGTTGTATTTGCCAAACCAGGCGGCAAGATTTGTCGTAACGGGTGTATCACCGAAGTGAGCCAGGGTACTGTGCTTTTGGGTTTCGCCGGTATAAAAGCGTTCGAGCGCAACATCCAACGGGTAAGGGAAGTTTTCTGGTTGGAAATCTTTCCAGACAACCATCTCAGCATTCTTGCCAACCTGAACCCACGACATTTTCTCGTCCACTTTGCTTTTCAGCATTTTCGTAATTTTGTGGTTATGCAGTTTGACATAGATCTCATAACCCATTTCAATCAGCAAGGCGATGTTTTCGTAGGTGCCAAACCCGGCATCCAGCCGAAAACAGCCTGTGATCGGGCTCAAATTCTCAAGATTTTCCTGCACAAACCGTTCCAAGCGATCGCGCAACACTTTTTCGGCATCAAAATGGGCTTGCAGCAATACTTGTGTTTTGCCAAGCTTTTCCTGGACTGCTTTCACCGCCTTTTCGCGGCGCACCCTACGACGCTCCAGCATTTCGACGTGTTTTTGCTTGGGTTCCGCGGCTTCACTGGCTGTTTTGACCTGCTCCAGTACAGCTTTGCGATCAAGAATTGCGCTCGCCAGTCTGACTTTTTGTATTTCAAGCCGTTTCTCTGTTGCTTCACGACTTTTAACAAAGGCCTCGATACGCTTTTCCAGCAATTCCGTGCGTCGCAAAGGTCGCTGACCCGTCCGTTTTTCCGCCGCCAAAACAAGGTTCCTTGCCTGACCACTTGAAACGGTATCGCCCGCATGATGCGCTACCGATACCCACAACCGACCGTATGTCGGGCTTTCCAAACTGACTACGCCTGCCTGATATCCCAGGCGAATCTCATCCGACATGTGTCCGAACGCTGCGTTCGGGTAGGTTTTGCTCGTATTGGAGACTGGCAGCCCAGTCAGATCACCATCGTATTGCAGACACTTCATCAACGACAGTTCTTGTGCTAAAAATGGCTGCCCAACTTCTTCCAATGCCGCCACCAGTGCGTGAACTTCATCCCAACTCAGGCTTTTCAGCGTTCGGCTCACTCCCGTATACTCTGCCCAAGCCAGCTGGCCCCAGGCTTTTGCTACCGCTTCATCTTTCTCCAACGGATGCGCTGACAGGCTAATCTCTTGCAATTGTTTCAGCCCTGACAATATTGCCACGAAAAATTCAAGCACTTTTGCCTGTGGCGTATGTTCATAAACCTTTTGCTTGAGTCTCACCGCTTCAATTGCCGTTATCAGACCAATTTCTTGGGCAAATCGTCCCCACACGATCAGCAGGGCATGTTGGGTTTCTTCTTCTTGAGCCATTTTCGTTCCTGTTTGATGGGTTGGCTCAAGATTATGACATCCTTATTCATTTGGTAATGTTCAACTTTTTTTGCGCTTTTTACAATTCTTGATCTGATTGCGCAACCGTTACGTTAGTATTTGGGTGAGGTGGCTCATTTTTTATCTGGAAATAATCAAAATCGAACCCTATACTGATTCCAGTGCCATTATCGGCGTACATGCACCATTGCGATAAGAGGTCTCCATCATCTGAAAAACATGCACAATAAGGCATATTTTCAGTATGAAGTTTGGCATTATTCTCAACAATGTTAAAAATAGTTTCAACATTGTTTAACAGATGTGCAGGGGTTTCGGCAATTATTTTCTCCTTTACTTTTGGGAAAATGACGTTGTATAAATGATCAACTTCTGTACCATCATTCATAGTTTGAACGGGAGTTAGCCAGAGTTTTTTTGAATTTAGAATACCTTCAAATTTATTTAGGTTGCAGTAATGAAATACATTCATCAAGATTTTCTCCAGTATTCATGTGAGTTTCATATTCAAGCGCCCAACGCTTTGCGTTACTAGCGCTGGGGCGGGCTAGGATTCTGCTTGGGAGCAGAAAAAACTCAAAGTAAGAAAAATACTCGAAAAAGCCGCAGACTCCCCAGCGTCCAGTTCACGCTGTGTTGGGCGGCACCCTAAACCCCACCAGAAAACTCGAGACATGGATGAAGCCACAAACTCCGCTGTTAAACCAAAGAACTCACCCCGTCAACGATTATTCAATTTCCAGCGAAATGATTTTATCGTTCGAAAGTCTGAAAAGGTATTCGACCACAATAGGACTTCCGGGAAAATTGCCTGATAAGCGCGTTTGCACCTTATAGGTATTTCCGCTTTGCACCATATCGAGGGGCTCGGCAGTATATTGATACTTTGCCTGAGCGGCTTGTTTCCAAGCCTTGATGGCGTCTATGCCTTGAATAGTCTGACCTTCATCGCGGACTATAGCATCGAAGGCGAAACAATCCTGCAGAAGGTCAGTGCTTTGCGTTGCCTGCGCTTCTAGATAGACAACAATAGCTTTGGGGAATTTGCTGGTCATGTGTTTACTCCTAGCTATGATTTAAGTTTATGACAATTATCTCGTCCACCGAAAACCTTGGTCAGTGAACTTCTGTTTGGCGTGTCAGATGCCGCCGTCGCGGTAGGGAGGGCAGTTACCCACCCTCCCCCCGCACAAATCCCGGCGTGCGGAATTACCGCACCGGGCTTTTCAAGGATACTCGCTTCCGTATGACAGCCAAAGGCTATCAAATGCTTGTTTCCCGCAATTAGGTTGGCACTATTTGTTCGGCCCAAAGTCCGAGTAGTGTTTCCATCGCAAGATGCGTATCCTTGTCAGCTCCTTCCCCATGTGAACGGCGTTACCGTCTCGGAGTAGTACGAGCTGATCCGACCCCCGTAGACCTTCGGTTATCCTACTTGACATTTCGGATAAGCCTACCTGCTGCCAAAGTGAATTGGCCCAGGAACCATACGGGTCTCCCAAGTTCTTGAGAGCTTCTTTCAAGACATGCCACGCTTTTTGTGAACCCCGGCAGACCCTCAAAGAACTCACCAAAGCGTTCTCATTGTGTAGGTTTCCAGACCCGTTGAGGCTGTCACCATCTGCATTTACGCAATAACGAGGCTATATCGAGACTTCGGGAAGCACGGAACTTCCCTGTGGCCTATCTTGTTCCCTGTGTACGCTTCAATGATGTTGTTCGATAACTGATGTCAGATGTTTGTGTCCCTAACGTACAGGCTCGTTGGAGTTGTTGACATCCCATTCTTCAACGCCGAGATTTTACGGTAACTTCTCGAACCGAACTGAGTATCTCCTTCATCATTGCAACACTCGGTATGAATGGCTGGTTAGGCCTTATTCAGCAGAGACTTTCACTCTGTAAGAAGCACCAAGCTTCGCTTGGCGCACCAACGGTTTGCGTTACTGGGTTGGCGAACCCAGAACCAACTTCGCCAAAGGATGATATTAAACTTACGAGATAGCCTTAAGAAGAAGGCGTAAGCCAAATCCAGTAACGCGATGTTAGGGTTCATTTATGAATGGCAATCTATTTGTTGCTTGGTATCTATCTTACTTCCAATACTTTGACATTGATTATCTTGCCGTATTTAGTCGGTATAACATTATCTGAAAATTCTGCTTTTATGTAAACTTCTCTTCGAATAAATTCTCCACTTACTGTGCTTGCATAAAATGTAGCGTAAATTTCACAAATACCGGAAAGAAAATTATCGTTACTAAGACTGTTTCCAGCTATCTTTCTCAGTGCATTTTGATTGGTTATAAATTCTAGGCTAGAGAATATTTTCTCTCCATCTAGGCAATCAACCATATAATTTATTTGTCCTATCGATAGTGCTTCTGACCAACAAAATCTTTCTTTTGCAGATTTTTCATCAACCTTATCTATCACTAACCTGCAATTTTTCCAATCTCTGTGATCGTTGTTTTCAATCATAATTGCTGGCGATAATATATGAACGGGGATTCTTTCGAACAAAGAATCTTCTAATAAGCCTAGTGGGGTATCTTTTATTACTGTAAATTGTTTACTCAATTCTTCTTTCAGACGATCATGAAAACCAATAGCATCTGGGTAATTTGTGTCAAATCTGACTGTTGATTTAATCGCATTACCAACACCACTATGGGCAATTGAAATAGCAAACATATCTTGTATTTTCTGTATTTGTGTTCTAGTTAATACTCCACCTTCTTTTGTTCCCAATCTATACTTTATTGTACTAAAAGTACCACCATCCAATAAAGTATTATCTTTGTCTGGATCATAAAAGTTAGTTTCTTCATAGCTTACATCATAAGCAAACTTATTGAGAAATTCATCAACTACTAAATGTAAAAACCAGTTACCCATCCCATCAGCTTGAATAATAGTCATAATTTGTTTAGGCGTTGAGCCTTCAATAACTATATCGTCAAAATGTTTCCATCTTGGTGAAAAATCAATTTTAGGCTTACTCAATCTTTCTAAATCATCTTTTTTTTTACTATCTTCCGATTTGCCAAAATAGTTTTTTATTTCATTTGCAGATTGTTTTCCAACTCCGGTTTCAACGTGATATGTTTCAGATGGTTTTGAATTTTCTAGTAGTTCAATAGCTTTTCTCATTTCAGCTTTTTCTTTTGCATATTGCCAGGCTGTTGAAAACCCCCAAATAATAGTTCCAACAACAAACCAAATCCACCAATATTTAACGATTAAGTTTGAAAAGCTTAACCACGTTGTCCATTCAGGCTTTATATAAATAATAATACTCAGTAAACCCATAAAAATCTCTACAACCCATTTCCAAATTGGGTTTATCAAAATATCAATGAAATCTCTGAATCTCATCGTTATCACATACTCCTTAGAATAATATCTACTTTAGGACGGAGAGAAGAAACCTAACTATGTATTATATAGAACCAGGCCATATATTTGACCAGTCCAAGCGTTATACGGAATTATTCTTTGTAACGAGATTTTTGGCTCATAGCTCATCTTTATCAAAATTTAGACCAAGCTCCGCCCTTCTCAACTTTTCAGCATCGATCACAGCAAGGATGTCATCCAGATTATCGAATATTTTCTCAGAGATGCAATACCTTGTGATAATCGTGGTATCAAACCCCGCCGCCTGCACCGTATTGGCTGCACGTATAACTTCATCCTCATATACCCCACCAACGATGGCTATTCTATTCCACTCTGGATGGCTCTTTGCAATCCCATCCAATAGTAAACGCAGCTTGTCAAACTCAAAATTGTTGTCCTTTATGGTGAATTGAGAATATTGGTCCACAGGCTCAAAGTAAAGCAATACGTCAAGACCCTCAGTTGCAATGATCATCAAGGTCTGTTCTACATCCTTGGCTCTGGGCGGCAATGCTATATCAGCCAACTCATCACTGTCTATTACATCTTGAGCAATTAAGTCACACTGCATTTCCAAAAATTCAGAAAGACTTTCAAACTCTTCATCTGGCAAAACCCAGGTTTCTGGGTCAGGTTCAACCACCACAACGACATGAAAATTATAAAGTGGGAGTTCGCGTATATCTGCATCAGAGACTTTTACTTTAGGATCGAGCGTATATTCTTCCATTTGTCAAATGTCTCCTTAATGTGTGTGATTTTTGCTCAAAAAATGCCTGTGCAGAATTACCAATCCCAGCTTTATCCGGAACTATTTTTAGAACGAGATTGAGCGCGAAAGTATTATAAAGTAATTCATATCAGTTAGGGTTGCTGAAATCAGCGTCCGAACGACCTGACCTGTGCCGTCCCAGTTTCCTGTACTAGAACCTTCGGCACAAGAGACGGAAACAACGCCGAAATATCTGCTGAGACAGCCACATAGACCGTATCCCTGGCATCATTAATTCGGATGCCTGTGACACGAGGATGGATACCCAAACCACCCAGATAATCATTGTTCATGTTGGCGTAAGACTGCGCCCAGGAGTATGTTGCTCCTGTCGGGTGCAACTCGCCGCTGTCGCGGAAAGCGCGCTGGTTGATCTCCACCACCGCGGCAACTGCTGCGGCATCGGCAGCCTTGCCAATCTCCTGGCGGGCATACAAGTAGCGGCCCACATCGAAGGCCAGGGCAAAAACCGGCACAACCACCAAACCAATGAATATTGCCCAGAAGGCGGACGAATACGCGCGGCGATCCTTAAGCATCGCTACCAGCCTTCCTGCCGGAATGTGGCTTCGGCTTTCAACTGGAACGGTCCCTTGTAGAGACCTGGAAATAACGCAGCCAGGGAACCAAAGAAGTTGGGTACCTCGCCAGTGACGCGAATTTTTAGCGTGCTGCCGGCTACGCCGCCCGGAGCAAGCACCGTCACTTTCGGGTTCTGCACCAGGCTGAGACTTTCTAGCGAGCCGCGCGCTTCCGTCACGGCCCGGCAGGCAGCACAAGTCTGGGAAACGCTGCCCATCCGCGCGCCGTGCCGGGCGGCGGCCTGGACAGCCTGCTGCCCGAAGACCACCAGGCCGAGGTTGGTCAGGGCCAGCATGATCAGGATGGCAATCGGGAAGGTAATTGCCGCTTCCACAGTTTCAATGCCTTTACGATCTTTCAGGAATTTCATGGATGCCTTCCAAATGAAATGGTCCTGTGTCCGCTCCCGTAGAGCGGACACAGGCAAGGGTGTTTAGATAAAGTTGGCGACCTGGGTCACGATGTCAGCGACGTTGCCGCCAAGAAGCTTGAAGGCTCCGTAGACAATCACGATAATGGCCGCAGCCAGTACGGCAAACTCGCTGGTCTCCAGGGCACGCCTGTCGCGCAGGAACGAGAACATAAAACTCACCTCCTTTCCTTTCAAAAAATGGATGGATGGAACACTAGAAAAACGGATGTGCCAGCCAGGATCGAGACCATGTAAGGTATGGTCTTTTTCTTCATAATCAAACTTGCCAAGCCCTGGACTCCACCCGCCAGCGTGATGGGCAGCAGGATGGCTGGGCCAAAGACCAACACCAGCGCGAGCAGAACTTGCGCATCCGCTCCGCCCATTTTCTCCAGC
Organism: uncultured Chloroflexia bacterium; assembly: GCA_963757465.1. Lineage (GTDB taxonomy): Bacteria > Chloroflexota > Anaerolineae > Anaerolineales > Villigracilaceae > UBA5195. The sequence goes on from CAVWRY010000002.1 coordinate 627,180, forward strand.
CGCCAGACTGCCCAGATCACATACGCCATCAGCATGGTGGTGCTTGCCAGCCAGGGGTCCGGGCTGGTGGCCACCCCAAGGCAAAATATCACCGCCTGCAGCCCGTTGGCAAAACCGCGCGCCTGGACCGAAACATCTGCCAGGATACAAAGCGCCAGGACAAACAGCGCCACCGCAAAATTCCCGTTGAATACATTCCAGAGCACGGCTCCAAACAGGGGCGGCAGGGTGAGAGCAGGCGGAACTTCGCGCCATTTCAGGTCGCACAATGCACAGGCTGCCAGCCACAGGCAGAGCAACATCGCCACCAGGATCAACGCGCCGCTCCGATGTAGTGAGCACCTGTCTTTTTGGCCTGAGCGCCCGTGCGAGACGGCAGTTCGAACATCGTCAGGCGTTTGGCGGGGAGCGTCTGCCCAGAGAGGGCCTGCCAGGCCTGGGCGGCTTCGATATCGAAGAAGATACCGCTGGTCAGAACGGACAAGTCGTAATGCAGGACTTTCTCAGGCCTGTCGCCTAGCAAGCTGGTATCTGCCTGGGCCAGTGCGCCGCGCTTTTTCAAGCGCACGGATTGCAGGAAGCGCTCGCGCGGAACCGGGGTAAAGACCAGGCGGCCACCGTCATTGCAGACAGCGATGATCGCGAGCAGCCCAGCCTTTTCCCAGGTCGTGGAACTGATGATGCCCGGAGCCTGACCCAAAACACCGGCTGCAGTCTTTCTCCAGCCAGGCCAGGGGAGCCTCGACCTGGATTGAGCGGGCCACCTTTTCGCGCTTGATCAGGATGTCCTCCTGTGCCCAGGCTTCCACCTGCTCGCGGATGCCATCCAGGGCTTTGCGCTGGCGTTCGTTGCCTGCGGTAATCAGCGCACCGAGCAGTACGATGGCAATCAACAATGATGTGCCTATCAAAATATCCATATTTCATTTCTCCTTTCGTTACTCAAAAGTAAGGATCGCGTTGTATTTCTCGTGCGACATAATCCGGCGCACCTGCGGTTGGCCGTCCACATCGTCGGCGAGCATGCGCCAACGCAGGCCAAGTGGGATCGAGATGCGCTTGCGGTTGCGGCGAATACGCTTGCCATGGAAGGTCAAATAGGACTCGCCGCTCTCCAACCGTTCCACAACCTTTCTCGCCCGGATCAACACATCCAGCGGAATGTGGCGGGTATCGATCTCACGCTGCTCGAAGAAACGCAGCAGCTTATTTCTGTCCATCCAGCACCCTACCCAGTGTCTGGCCGAGGCGGTTCAAGGCGGGTGGACGCCTGTCGGCCAGGGACGAAGACGCTAATGCCATCAGAAAACCCACCAGCGCGAGTGCAAACCAGGGCCAGGCAGGTGCTGGTTCCAACACCGGAGCAGGCAGCGAATTCTCCGAAACAATTACAGCCGGAAGAGCAGTCCGTGTTGGAGTCGGCTTTTGAACAGGGCGTGTCTTCTGTGGTGTGGCGGTCACAGTTGGTATAAAAGTTGGCGTCCAGGTTGGCAGGGCTGGCGCGAAGAACGGCACTTTGATTGCGCCTGTTGCACTCGTACAGCGCCCGAAAATGTCGCAGGCTTGCACTGTGACCGGGTAATCGCCAGCGTCGGCGGCATATGCACCTTCTCCGCAATGGCGGTCCCATTGGAGTTCGCCCGGTACGGCAGCGCCATCCTTGAAGTGCAGCACCACATTATTGTGGTATGGCGTACAGGAAATGGTGATGGTGGTCTGTTGAATGGGCACCAGGGCTGGATTGATCTTGATCTGCCCGGCATCCCAGGACCACCACCAATCCTGGACTTTTACTTTCGGAAGTTGGTTCGCGATCACGACCGTTGTGCGGGCCGTATGCTCGACGTTTCCGGCCACGTCTCCGGCGCGTGCCAGGATTGGGTAGGTGCCGTCGTGCATCTGGCGGGTATCCCACGTATACGACCAGCGGTTGCCTGCGAGGGACAGGGTCTGCCAACTCGCGCCATTGTCGAGCGAAAGCTGCACAGTGGACATGCCCGATGTGGCGTCGGACGAAAAGCCGGAGAAATTTACTTCGCCGTAGAGCGTGTTGGTGGAACCTTCGGCAGGCCTTGTAAATTCGGAAGACGGCGGCGTGGCGTCAATCCAGAAATACTTCGTCGCGGTGGTCAGGTTGCCGGCGTTGTCGGTGATGCGAAAATCAACCGTGTGCGCGCCATCGCTGTTCACCACCGGCGTGGTGTCGCCGGTTTGCCAGTTCCCTTCGTCCACACGGTGTTCGACCAATGCCACGCCACTGGTCGCATCGGAGGGGTCCGCCGAGATCACAGCCTCGGACACGTACCAGTTCATGTGTCCCATCGTCGCCGAGATCGAAAGCGTAGCAAGTGGCGAGGCGGTATCCACCTGGATCGTTGTCGAGGTGGTAACCTGGTTGCCGGCATTGTCAGTTGACCTGGCTTCCACAGTATGGCTGCCATCGTCAAGCGTCAGGCTGCTGCCTGGTGTCCAACTCTCCCCATCCAGGTTGTATTCGATGGATGCCAATCCGCTGGTTCCATCCTGTGCGCTGATTGAAAGTGCTACAGAGCTGGTATACCAGTGATTGTCGCCCATCGTTCCTGCGGGAGACAACGTCATAGGCGGGCCGGTTTTGTCCACCTTCACTATGCGTGACATAGTGGATTGCAGCCCGGCCCGGTCGGTCGCACGGAAATCGAGCGTGTGAATGCCGTCTACTGAAAGGGTGGCATTGCTTCCGGGCGACCAAGTCCCACCGTCAATGCGGATCTCTGCCAGGGCAATGCCGCTGGTAGCATCGGACACGCTGGACATTACGGTCGTATCCGAGACATACCAGCCGTTATTGCCGGGTGTACCGGAAATCGTGGAAGCCAGCGACGGCGCGGTGGTATCGACCTTGACATTCCTGCTCGTCACCGGCGATACATTGCCGGCCTTATCAGTTGCCCTGGTCTGTACAGTATGGTCGCCGTCGTTAAGCGCCAGGCTGCTGCCAGGTATCCAGCTTCCGCCATCCAGGCTGTATTCAATGGTTGCGACTCCGCTGAGCGGATCAAGGGCGCTGATGGCGAGGGATGCCGTACTGGTGTACCAGCCGTTGCTGCCAAGTGTACCGGTGGGAGTAAGAGTCACAGCGGGAGCAGTCCTGTCCACCTTCACGCTCGTGGACGTTGTGGACTGCAGCCCGGCGCGGTCGGTTGCACGGAAATCGACGGTATGCGTGCCGTCTGTCGAGACAGTTGCGCTACTTCCCGCAGCCCACGCGCCACCATCCACGCGGTTTTCCACCTGAGCAATACCGCTCGTGGCATCGGATGCGCTGGCTGTGAGAATCGTAGCAGTGACATACCATCCGCCAGATTGCGTGCCGGAAGTCACCGAGGCCGAGATAGCGGGAGCGGTGATGTCCACCTTCACGGTTTGTGGTGAGGTGGTTGTGCTGTTACCTGCATTGTCGAAAGACCGCGCCGAGACAGAATGCGTCCCTTCGGCCAGGTTCGCAGAAGCCTGCCACACGCCGCCATCCACCGAGACCTGGGTGGTCGAAATGCCGGAGACTGCATCTGTACCATTGGCGGAAGCATGGGCCAGAGACGTATACCAACCTGCCGCACCCAGCGTACCGGAGAGGGCTAGGCTCGCCGTGGGCGGAGTCGGGTCGTAGGCAAAGGTCGTGCTCTTCGTCGCAGAAGAAAGCCCGGAGGTGGCCGCAGTCACCTTGAAGTGGATCGTCCCGTCACCAGCGGGCAGCGCCCGCGTGCAGTTTGGACCGGCGCAGGAAAAGGGTGTGCCATCGATGTCGCCGCTGATCGTGGTGGCGTAACCCTGCGGGTCGCTGGCGCTCAGGTTGAGTGTGGCTCCAGCACGACACCAGTTGCCGTTCCCATCCAGAGTGCAGGCCACCGTCCCAGTAATCGTGGGTGGGTCATCGCTTCCGCCTCCCCCGCCGCCCTCGTTGCAGTTCGCGTCACAGGTGGTGATGTAGCTGACGCAGCAGCCTTCATCCCAGGGATTGCTTGGGTCGCATATCCCGCCGCCGGGTAGCGTGCCGCCAATTGGAATCCAGTGGCTGCAGGTCGTGATCTGGCAGGAGGCCGGGCAGGCTGCGAAGGCCTTGGGCATCCCGTTACAGCCTGGGGCGAAAAGTTCCGGGAAGAGATAGACCAGAGCCGTGCCCGCCGCAACCGCCAGGAAAAGCACAGGTTTGGGGATATCCAGGTAACCTTGTTTTTGGATAAGCCGCGCGCCGGTCAGGATCAGCAGCCCACCACTGATCAGAATAACCTCCGGCCAGACTGGGCTGGCCAGGAGTTGGCTGGCGGCTGAGGGGAATAGCCAGCAAAATGCGGTGAGCAGCAGGCCAGTGAGCAGGCCCATCGAGATCAGCATCCAAAGCGGCTTGCGATTGGGGATATGCAAATGTTTCATCGCTTCACCACCCGGAAGACCAGGATTTCGCCTGGGCTAACGTTCCCGGCGCAGTCGCGGGCGCGCAGCAGGACAACCTGCACGCCTGGCGGGAAGTCGCGAAAGTCCCTATGGATCGACCAGGTTGTTTCGTGCAAGATGGTGACACCGTCCGGGGTCATGGGAGCCAGGTTATGACTGTCCCAATTTTGCCCGTGGTCGAAAGATGATTCAACGCTGCACAGACCTGCGGTTTCGTCGCTGAGTTCGGCAGTCAAGGCGTCCCAGCCGGACATGGCCGCATTATGCTCTGTGGTCCATTCCACCTTGGGAGGCGTTTTATCAATGTTGATGAACTGTGTCACCGTGTTGCCCTGTCCATTGGGGCCGGGCTGGAGTTCAACGCTGTGGCGGCCATCTTCGGTGATGGTGAAACTGCCATCCCTTAAGGGCTGACCGTTGATTAACGCGTCGGCGGGGCTGATGATGCGGATGGTGTAGTCCGAGACGATCCAGCCATTCTCTCCGGGTGTCGCTTCTCCGAGACCAAGATAAATTTCTTCCGTCGGTTCAGATGGCAATCCAGATGCGGGTGTAGGTTCTGTGACGGCCAGGCCGCCAATCATGAGCAAAAGCAGCAAGAGCAAAACGCTCGTTTTTTTCACAGCAGTCCTCCTATAAACTCGGCCCGGGATAGGTCATCAGGCACAGGCAGAGATAAAAGGTTAGAAATCCAATAGAGAACAGGATAAAGACCAGCACGTTGAAGAGTTGTACAAGTTTCATGGGTACGCTCTGTTTATTCACTTCGCCACAACTTTCGCAGGAGACACGCCGGCCGTTCCAAAACCTGCGTATTCCAAAACAGGGCAACTTCCGATGATGGGTTGGGATGCCCGCTGTGAATAAATTCGTTGCTGGGTGATAGCGGCACGCCGTAGTCGATCCCAAATAGCCCATCGTCATAAAGTCTTCCCAACCAGCAGTAGCCAGATTCCCGCGGTTTGCACAGGCTCCAATCCACACCGGTTTCCAGAACATGCGGGCCGGCAATGCTGACGCGCACGCGGTCGCCTGCCCGAGCATTTCCCAGGACAACTTTGCCATCCCCGTAGGATCGTGTGTCAACGGACAGGATCACCCAGGCATCGAAACCTTCAGACTTCACCCTGGCCACTTCGGCGGGCATCCCAAGGATGTGGACCCGGCGGGTTTCCCTAACGCGGCCGGTAAATGCCCAGGTGTGTGGAGGTAAGAAGATCAAACCCTGCAAAAACAATGTCGCCATCAAGAAAAGCGAAGAAATGGTCGTCATGGAAAGTTTCCGGGTGGAGAGGCGGGAGCCCGCCTCTCCATTTTTTGATTTGGCTACTGCTGAGTATGGACCTCCGGGGTAGGGGTCAGGATCAGCGGCGCGATGAAGGTGAACTTCTTGGCCGCGAGTCCTGGGTTGGTCTGGTTGATGTAGACGGTGTACTTTCCGGGCACGAGCACACCAACGTAGACCACGCGGTTGAAGCTCTGCTTCGTGTCGCACTTGTTGCCGCCGCCCACAATCTTGACATCCCAGACGTCAATGTTGATGACCTTGCCGTAGACGGAACTGACGATCTGCGGCTTGTCACAGGTGTACGTGCCGCGCAGGCGGAAGGAAGCCGGTTGGGCCGAGACCACCGTGACCTTGTCCACCGTCGCGAAGCGAATATTGCGCGTGGTCAGGGCGAATGCGGGGGTGGCAGGCAAAGCGGCAACCGCCAGCAATGCAAACAGCGCAGTGATGAAAAACAGTTTCTTGAACTTGAACATCTTTGATACGCTCCTTTATTTATGTGAAGGGTGAATGGGTTCGCTCACGGTCTCCGCGCCAATCCTGGCCAGTAATCGACTCATTGACCGAAAAAGCCTTTTAGAAGATGCCGGGAAGGAAACGCCAGGGCACGCGGTTGGCATAATCGTCGTAGCCCACAATAACCTTTTCTTCCCGAATGGCCCGCAGTGCCTGCAAAACCAGCATGAGCGGCACCAGGAACCAGGCATTGCTGCTCCCAGCAGAGAGCGCCAGCCGCAGGATCAATTCGCCGGTATACATTGGGTGGCGGACGAAACTATACGGGCCGGACTTGATCAGGCCGCGGTCAGCGGGGCCGATGCTGAAACGCCGGCCCAACGTAATCAGCGACCATAAAACCAGAAGTTCCCCGGCAATGCCGGTTCCGATCAGGATGGAGGAAATCCCGGCCAGGTCGGTTTCGCCAAAAATAGGCAGGAATGCAGCCGCCAGTCCCAGGACAAGGCCAGTGCGGTCGCTTTTCTGGGCTGGCAGCCGGGTGGCGTACAGGACGGCCAGGATGGCGTTATGGGCAGTGTTCATAAAGGACAAGATGTGAGGCTGCTTCCAGGCAGCCATCCCGGATAGGATTGCCGCGAGCAGGAAGAAGGCGAAGCCCAGCTTGTTGCGCCACATCACAGGCCTCCGAACAGCCCGACAATGACCGGGTAGCCGATGACAACCAGGATGGTGATCAGAAAGGGGATAAAGTAGAACAGCACCATCGGCACAACCAGTTCCGAGCCAAGCTTTTCAGCGCGCTGCTCGGCCTGGCCGATGTACTCGGCCGCGATGCTGGTGGCGAGCTGGCTCATCAGTTCCTGCTGGGCGGTACCGCGCCGAATGAACCCGAGTTGCACGCCCATGCCGATCAGTTCCGGCATTAAGGCTTCCTGCGCCTCGCGCTGGATCTGTTCAATCAGGTCGCGGCCTTGGGCTTGCTGGATCACGCCGCGCATCCATTCACCAACGATGCTGGGCGATTTGCTGACGCGCCGGATGGCCTGTTCCATGCTGACGTTGGCCGCCATCTGAGCGGCGACCAGCTGGATGAATTCCGGCAGCTGCGACATGAAGTTGCGCCGCACGCGCCGGGCCACGCCGTTCATCAGGATGCCGGGCATGTTGTAGGCTAGCAGCGCAGCGATGCCGGTCAGACCCATGTCGCCATACAACCCCATCCCCAGCACCACGGCGGCAGTCACTGCCGCAACCTGCAGAGCAACGAACTGCACCGGTGTCCAGCCCAGCCACTTGCCGCCCATCTGTGCCCAATACAGGTTGGCGTAGATTTTGCGCAGCAGCGCCGGCGGAGCATATTTCTCCACGGGCCGATAGAGCGGGGACATCATCCCGCGCAGACCGCCCGGCTTCGCAGCCGCGTCCGACGGAGTAAAGGCATCCGAGAGCGCCCCGCGTGGTGTACGGTCCCAGACAAACTCGACCAGCGCGTACACGATGAAAACTGTGACGCCGATCCCAATGGCGTAGATCAACCCGGTCATACCGCCTCCTGAACAATCGAACGCATCACAAAATAACCGGCCACCATCGTGATCACCACGCCCCCCAGGACGAGCTGCACCGGCAGCGCGCGCAACGACTGCGCCATCAGCGGGTCCATGGCCAGGTAGCCGAGTACCAGTACCAGTGCGCCGGGCAGGGTCATGGCCGAGACCATCACGTCACCGGCCTTGGCCGAGGCGCGGTTGCGCGCCATCAGGATTTGCTGGACCCGCCCGGAGATGTCGAGCAGGGTCTCAGCGTATTTGCCGCCGCCCGCTTCCACATAGCCGTCCAGCAGCATGGCCAGGTTGGCGAGGGAAGTCGATGGCGAACGCTCCGCCAGAGAATGCAAGGCTTCGCGGCGGTCTTTGACGCGCATCTCCATCGCCGTCAGTGACAATTCAGGCGCGAGTGGGTTTTTGCCTTCGATGTCCATCGAGTCGGCGGTCTGCTGCAAGACTTCGACCGGTGAGCCGCCCGCCAGTAGCCCGGCGGCGATGCGTCCGATGGCGATAGGCAGGACTTTGTCAATCTGCTTGCCGCGGCTGGCAACCTTGTCCTTAAGCCAGGCCTGCGGGACGTACCAGGCCACCCCGGCCAACACAATGCCGACTACAAAACCGAGCAGAGCTGTGCCGATGGCAAAAGCCGCAGCGGCAGCGCCGTAGTTCAACATGTGAAAGCTGACCGGTTTCATTTGCAAGCCAGCAGCGAGGAGCTGGTACTCCAGCGAATTAGGGTCGAGCGACTGCATGGTGCGGGCGGTCTCGGCGGTGTACATCCCGGCCAGCACGCCGGTCTTTTCGGCGCGCGGGTACATCAGCCACAAGACGAGCAGGACGGCCAGCACCGCCACCAGGAAAATCGTTCCAGCCATGTTCATTGCATTTCCTCCGATCCGGGCTGCTGCCAGTCCCCGGTCTTGTTCCAACGCGGTTCGCTCACAGACGAGCTTTCGTCGTAGCGCCAGAGCGTGTTGAACCAGACTGCGCCGTTCTTCAATTCCTTCTCGACCTGCGAGATCGAGATGACACGCCGCTTGTCATGGCGAATGCCAATCTGCACCTGCACATCGATGGCGCTGGCGACGGTGCGTAACGCATCGGTGCGGTTGACGCCCATATCGGTCCCCATCAGCCCGGCCAAGCGGTCCGCCGTCTCGCGCGGGCTTTCGGCGTGCAAGGTGCAGCAGCCGGAGTGGCCGGTCATCAGGGCACGGAAGAGCGACATGGCGGCGCGCCCGTCGCGGACTTCGCCGATCACCAGGTAGTCTGGGGACATACGCATGGCATCGTCCACACCGTCCGAAAGAATGTAGGGTGTGACTTCCGTGCCACGCGCCTGCGGGCGAGCTTCCACCGTCTGGACGGTTTCGCGGTCGATCCAGATTTCCTCCGGGTCTTCGATCTTGAGAATGCGCCAGCCTTCGGGCAGGAAGTTGCACAGTGCCGAGAGCAGGGTGGTCTTGCCAGTGCGCGTCCCGCCGCAGATCAGGGTTCGGCGTCCGGACTGCATACACTCGCGCAGCTCGTCCATCATTTCGGCGGAGAGCGCCTTGCGCTCGATCAGCCATTCGGGCAGCACCGGCTTCTGCTCATACAGGCGGATGTTGACTGCGGGCATCCTGCCGGGTGGAGCGATGACAGGGTGCAGCGCCTTGATACGCCCGCCGCCTGGGTTGTGCTCGCTGGATGGCAGCCGGGCGTTGACAGTTGGATTGGCCTCGTCCAGGCGCTTGTTCTGCGGGCCGAGCAGCCGGTCCAGCACGCGCCAGACCTCGCCGGCTTCCGGGCGCATCGGGACGGTCTCGAAACGCACGTCGCCCTTGCGCATGATTTGCAGCAGGCCGTGTGAGTACAGCGCGATCTCGGAGATATCCGTCCTGGCCGGCGGCAGGAGTAGGTCGAGAAAACCCAGACCGAGCAGCCTGCGGCTGATCTCGGCGGCCAGGTCGCTCTCGACCTGAGGGCCGGGACGCAAACTCCTACGCCGGTAGGATGCAGTTACCTGGGCGATAACCCGTTCCTCGACCTTGGCCCGGTCTGCATTGCTGGGCCGGCTCAGGACGGCAGGCGTGAACTCGGCGTTGATCTGGTCGATGACCTCGTTGATCAACTTGTCGCGCTCGTCACCGGCTAGAGCCGCGTCGGCTTGCGGTGAATTCAACATGCTTAAGACCATAAGTAGTGGCTCCTATCCGAGCTTGAACTTCGGCAGGCGGAAAACGCTGCGCGATTCGGTTTGGGTCTCCGCCAGGGTTCGCTCCATGCCGGGGAACAATGAGCCGATGATCTGGCGGATGCCGCGCGCCAGCTTTTCGGAGCGCAGCACAGGTGGGACGCGTTGTTCCTGGGCCTGGAGCACCGCTGGGTCGTGCTCGATCACCGCGATGATGGGCGGTGCCCATCCCAGGGCCTGCGAAAGTTCGGACTGGATAGCGCGCGGCGTCAGGCTGCTGACTTCACTGGCTTGGTTCAACACCAAGTAGACGGACTCTCTGGGCAGCCGGTCCAGGCGAGAGAGCAGATTCAGGGTGTGACGAAGCGCGAACAGGTCGGCCATGATTGGGCGGGCGACCAGCAGCGCGATGTTGGCAAAGACCAATGGGTGCGTCATCCATTCAGATTCGGCGGGAGGTAGGTCCATCACCATCGCGCCATACGAGCCGTCTTCGGCGGCCAGCAGCGCTGAGTAGATGCTGTTCGGTGAACGCACATCCGACGAGTTCTGGGCAGCCCTGGCGTACTCGGCGCTGTCCTCCGGGCCGAGCAGGATGTCCAGCCCTTCCATGCGTTGGATGGCCGCCTGGATCGCGGCCTTGCCGGGGCGCTCGAAGAACTCGGTCAGGCTGGGAATGTAGCGTAGCTTGAAGTGCGCGGCAGCCGCGGGCGGCAGGCCGAGCGAAAAAAGCAGCGAACGCACAGAAAGCCGCGCCGCCAGTTCGTAGGCCAGGTTCTCGGCGATGGTGGATGCCCCGGCTCCGCCAGCCTGCGATAGTACGGCGATGCGCTTGGTGCCGGTGACCATTGGTGAGACAGCTTGATTGAGGGAGGCCCCAAACTGGCCTGTATATGTAGAAGAAGGAGCAGCCATCGTGGGAGCAGCCGTGGCGACCTGCGCGCGGGCGGTCATGGCGGCAGCGTATGCCAGGTTGGCGACGTCCGTCCAGGAAACCGGCGCGACGTAGGTGCCGCGCACGACGGCCGTCATGGATTCGTACACGCCTTTGAACATGGCCTGCTGGGCCGGCAGGATCACGGTGGCGATCCCGTTCCAAGCCTGCATTCCAGCCAGCAGCGGTTTGAGCGCATCCGGGCCAGGCGCGACGTCGGCCTGAATGACGAGCAGGTCCGGCTTGAGCTGCGGCAGGACATCCTTCAGGTTCTCCCAACCCTGGGCGTACCCGGCGATGGTGAAGCGCTGGTCGCTCAGGAAGGCGGGCTGCATCTGGTAGATGACGGCTTCGTGTCCGGGGCCGGCCAGCAGGACGGTGAAGCGTTCGCTCATGGCAGCACCTGGGATGTGGGAAGCGCAGCCGCGGGGTCATTAAAGGTTGTGTCCTTGTTGAGTGCCTGGTACATCTCGCCCAGGTTCAGGGTCAGGATGTCGCCGGTCTGCAGGCCGCCTGCCGGTTCGATGGCCAGGTGCAGCTTTCCATATTCGTTGAGCGCCGCGAGCAGCGTGGCGGGGTTGACCATCAGCCCGGGCTTGAGTTCGACCGGTTGCAGCGGCACATCCAACACGACCACGCTGCCGGACTGCGCAGACTGCGAGGTGGTTGCCGATGCAAACATCTGGTCGTTGCCGCTGCCGGGTGGCAGTTCCTGATAACGGAAGGATTGAGGCACCAGCAGGACTTTCACGCCGCTGATGGCGATGCGCACGATCGGGGACTGCATCGGTGCGGGAGTCGGTGTAGGTGTTGGGGTGGGAGTGGGCGCGCCCGGCGCTGGGGTGGAACCCAGGTCATAAACTTGCGTAGGCCGGGAGCGGCAAGCGCATGGGTGCCGACAACGACCCGCACCGAGCCGTCTGCCAAGCCCTTCGTCACCGCTCGACCCTCGGCCGATCTTGCGGAGCGGATAAGCTTGTCGACCGCGATGCCCAGTCCGGAGAAACGGCTGCGGAATGTCTCGAGGTGTTGGCGGGCGAGCAGCGTGGTGGGCGCGATCACCGCGACCTGCTTGCCGGCGAGCGCCACGGCGGCAGCGGCGTGCAGCGCAATCTCGGTCTTGCCAAACGCGACGTCGCCACAGACCAGCCGGTCCATCGGCCGGCCGCGCGCGAGATCACGCAGGATAGCGTCGATGGCTGTACCCTGATCCGCGGTCAGCGTGTAGGGCACCCGTCGGACAAACCGGTCGAACTCCGCACGCGGAGGGGTTATGACGGGAGCCCGGGCGGCCTCCCGCGCCCGGGTCCGCTCGACGATGCCGGCGGCGGCGGTGGCGATTTCCGCTTCGACCTGTTCTCGCCGCCTCAGCCATGCCTCGCCGGTCAGCGGATCGGGCTTGGCTGACGCCGCCGCCGAGCCGTAGCGCCAGAGGGTGGCCGCCTCGGTGGCCGGCAGCAGCAGGCGCTTGTCGCCGGCGAATTCCAGGCTCAGGCACTCCCGCGCGGTGCCCGCCTCATCGAGCATGGCCAAGCCCGACAGGCGCGCGAGGCCGTGCTCCGGCTCGACCGCCAGGTCGCCGATCCGCAAATCCTGGATGACCAGCGCCGAGTTCGCCGCGCCGTCGGCTTGGGGACGTGCTGCGGCCGCCGGGCCAGCGAGAACGCTGAGGCCGTTCAGTCGGAAGCCCTCCGTAAGCTTCAGGGTGAGCAACCCGATCTTCCCGGGAGCAACATGTTCAGCCTCGTCCCAGGCGTTCAGCAGGCGTGGTTCGGGATCGAACCGGCGGGTCAGCGCGTCATCCTGCCCCGCCACGCAGGCGATGACCGCGTCACCTTCCGACGCCTGCTTTTGCGCGAGCGCCACAAGGCTTTCGATCGTGGTGGCGGGGTCGCCGGAGATGCGTTCGACCAGTTCATCGCCGGTTTCCGCTTCGAAAACCAGCACACGGCGTTTCGCGGTCGCGGCCGCGATCTCAGGGGCGGTCAGATAGAGCCGGTTGGGCGGGGCGACGGGAGCCGGGTCATTGGCGATGCGCCGCGCGAGGCAACGCGCCTCATACCCGTCGCGCACCAGGTCGAGCCGGTCCGCGATCCGCTCCTCCACGCCGGCTTCCAGGGACAGCACGGCATCCGGAAGATAGTCGAACAGCGTTTCCAACGGGCCCTCAGGCAGCAGGCGCCCCCGGATCCCGGGCACTTCTTCGCCAGGAAGCGTGAATGCCTCCGTCGCCGGAAGCAGCGATACGGTCTTGATTGGCTCGGTGCCCCGTTGGTCCAGCGGATCGAAGGAGCGGATCGCAGCGATCGTTCCGTCGTCCATGTCGAGCCTGACCGGCTCTGCCCGGCCGGTCGAGAAGATGTCGATCGCGCCGCCGCGGATCGCCGCCTCTCCGGGCTCGTCCACTCGCTCGTCAAAGATGTAGCCAAAGGCTTCAAGCGTGGCCCGCAGCCAGTCCGGGTCCAGATGCATTCCAGTCCGCAACATGACGTCGCGGCCGATCAACCGGTCGCGCGGAGGCACGCGCTGCAGGATGGCGCTTGCCGTGGTGAGGACGAGCACCGGCTGGTCCGACCGCATCGCCAGGCGCACCAGTCCGCCGATGCGCGCTCCTGTCGCGCCGCGGGTTGGCCGGGCGCGGTCGTAGGGCAAGGAGTTCCCACGGCGGCAAAATCACCACGTCGAGTTCCGGCGCGAACCCGCGCGCCATCTCTGCCAACTCCTGAAGCGAGGCTTCCTCTCGCGTGACGTGCAGCAGACCGCCTGAGGCGCTTGACCGCGTCCAGCCGGCCAGCGCTAACCCCATCGCTCCGAGCGGAGGCGTACGAACGGTAGTGCGCGCTGACACGGGCAACGAGGTGATCCGCGGGGCCGCTCGGGAACGCTTGCGAGCGTGTTCTGTGTTGGTGCGCATGACCTGCTGTTGCGCGGGAGCAGTCCGGAAAGTTCCGCTCAGCTGGCCCAATTACATTGAAGGGGTTGCCCCGACCGTGAAGCAGATCGGCGCAAGCGAGCCACAGCGGACTCGACGAATGTCCTGTCTGGGGCGAGAGAAGTTCGCGATTGACGTAACCCAACGCAAGCTGCTCGTCGCCGACATTGTCGCTGACCAGCGGCAAGTGCCGACGCAGCTCGACGATGGCCGCGAGTTCGCCGCTCTCGTCGAAGGCCCGGCGGATCGCTTCGGCGGCCGGCTCATCAACCGCGAACATTCAGCCGTCCTCTACCTACACCGGATGCGCAGCTTACTGATCTGCCACATTGAGGTTGGGCGCTTACTCGCATGTAGGCAGGGCGCAAATGCTCCGGGCCCACAGGTGCTCGCCGACTTCGGCGAGTTCGCCCTGCGCACGGATCGTCTCGATGAGATCCTGATCGAGGCATGCCGCTTCGTAAGCGAGGCGATGGGGACGCAGCGGGCCAAGAACTCGAGATCGAGGACGGCCGCACTCTCCTGGTCCGGGCGGGGGGGGCGGCTGGAACCTGGATGTCGTTAGACCAGGTGCGGCTGGAGATGACCGAGCGGTCTTCCGAGACTTTTCGATCAAGTCCGGCAAGCCCGTCATCACCCGAGACATCCGCAAGGAGGACCGGTCCGAGTTGCCCGCCTTCATGAAGGCGGCCGGGGTAATCGCCTCGGCCAATGTGCCGATCTTTCTGCCCGGCGGGCAGGCTTACGGTCTGTTGCAGGTCGACAGCACCGAGCCGTGTGACTCAGCTCGCGCCTAACGTTCCGCGCGGAAGTGGGCTGATCAAGTGCATCTACCTGCCGAGCACTCCGCAGCCCGGCCCGAAGGGCTGCCCGACCAGGGCTGGATAGACGCGATCCGCGCGCGCCATTTGAGCGGCCCGGGTTACACGTTATGGGAGCGGGACCGTTGGCCACGGGATGCGAGATTGCGCCCCGACCACCTCTTGCTGTGTCCCGACGTGCCGAAGTGGGCTGGTTGACCCCGGAGTGGATCGCAACATTCGAGGCAAGAATGGTGCCAGGGACCATGCTCCGATGGGATTAGGTGCCACTCCTGTATCGAACTGGGTCCATGACGGCTTCGGGCCGCAACATCTGTGCCGCTCCCTCATATCATCACGCATCGTAGCCGAGAGGCCGAGCAACCTAGGCCTCCTCGCGGCTCAGTAGCACTGCACGGCGTTGATGTGCCCTGGAAGGTAGCCGTTGCGTAATCCTTGCAGACTGATGCCGGCACGCGGCGGCCGATAAGCGACGATCGCACGGTAGCCGATCGTGCCGCTTCCCATCCAATGGACTTTAGCGCCCGAGATCGTGGCCGTTGTCCCTGTCGCGCTCCAAGGCCGCGCTCCTCTGCCGGGCGACCAGGGCGATGCCCCGCTGCCGCTCCAGCACCCGGTCAGCGAAGGTGACGCGCACGCCCTCCATCCCGGCCAGACTTGCGACCTGACCCCGGAAGCCCTCGGTTCCTTTTACAACGAGCGGGCGCGCTCCGAACCGATCCGCCGCCAGCTCCAAGGCCAAGAATGCGGCGGCAGCGGTGCACTGCGGCACCCGTACCTGCTCCGCCTCGTCGGACACCAGGCCGCCATCCTTCACCCGGTAGATGACGCGGCCGTCGCGACGGATCGCCGGCTGCATGTGCCGATGCACCACATGCCGGGCCTGGTCGGCGTTCTCGGCAGTCAGTACCTCCGCCCCGAGCTGCTGGGCGCGACGCCGGTGGCTGCGGAGCGCGGCGAGCGCCGTCTCGTTCCCGGCGGCTGCCTGGGTTTCGAGGTAGCTCTGCCAGGTCGGAATCGGGTGCGCGGCCCGGGCATGCCGGCGCTCGTCGCGCTCGCGCTCGATCCGGGCGACCCGATCCTTCTCGCGTTGCTCGGCGATGTGCTGGAAGCCCTCACGGCGCATCGAGCCCCGTAGCCGCTGGGCGTGCTCATGGCGCATCCGCTGGCGATACCAGGCGGCCAGCTCCTCAGCGTAGGCGGCATGGCGGGTCTTCGTCTGATCCACCGCCGCCGCCCGCGCCGCGAGCGCCGCGTTCCGCTCGCGCTGGAACGCCTCGTAAAGCGGGCCGCTGCCGGGCTGGCGCCGGTATCCCGCCCCCGGCGTACGCGCCGCCTCCTGCGCCGGCGGCTCGAAGGCCCCGAGCTTGTCCTGCATCGCCTTGAAGGCAAGCCCTGGGTTCACGTCCGACGCCTTCACATGAAGCCGCCCATCGCTGCGGTGGCCGATCACAAGGCCGGCCCCACGCAGCTTCACCACGAGGTCTAGCGCCCCGGCAGCTTGGTGGACGGTCTGCCACCCCCTGCCGCCATCCCGGGCCGTCAGCAGCGCAGCGCCGGCGTGCTCCTGCGTCCATGCCAGGAAGCTCTGCCCGCCGTGCTCGGCCTCGAAGGCGGCCGCCCTGCCCCGGGCCTTCCGCTCGCGCGTCTGCTCCGGCTCGGTCGTGTGCGGCTCCCGCGTCAGCCCGTGTTTGACCTCGAGCTCGGCGCACGCCTGCTGCAACCGGAAATGGTCGCGGACCGGCGTCACGTTCCGGAAGCTCGGCGGGTGAACCTTGTTGATGGCGACGTGCAGGTGCCAGTTGTCGGTGTTCTGGTGGACGGCGGATACCCGCTGGTGCTCGGCGAAATCCTGCCGCTTCGCAGAGCCGGTCCTCCATGTCCTCGATCTGTTCCCGACCCGGGCGTTCGCCCTCCGGAAAGCTGACCACCAGGTGATAACTCCGGTCTGGCCCGCTCCGGGTGTTCCTGTTCTGTGTCGATAGGATTTCCTTCACCGCCCAGCCGGGATCGCTCGACTCGCAATTCGTAACGCGCGCCCAGGCGACCTTTTCGCCCTGACCGTTCTCATCGAGGATATATGCCCCGAGCCGTTCCCAGCTCGCCGGGTCGATGCCGCCGCGGGCGTTGACCACGTAGCGGGCCAGGCCCTCGAACCCGGCGCCGCCCTTCGGCGACTTGATGTGCTTGGCTATCACGCGTTTAGGGCTCCATACGAACCCATTGCACACGCTCTTGGGGTACCTCCTGGATTGCCAGAAACTCGCGAGTGGTTAAATACCACCCTAACGTTCCGAGGAAGGAACCATCCCTCCAGCTCCGTGACCGTAAGATCCATTCCGAATCTGATTAGCAACGTCCGAGCCTGCGCAGCAGCAGCATAGCGGAAGCGGCGTAGAGGAACGCCTCGGCAGAGGCGACGGTGGCCTCGAAGTCGCGCGCCAGCCGCCGATTGCGGCCGAGCCAAGCGAAGAACCTCTCGACGACCCACCTGCGGGGCTGGACGGCGAACCCGACTTGCCCGGCCTGCTTGCGGACGATCTCCACCGTGATGCGGGTCGCGTGCGCTACCCGTTCTCCCGCGTAGCCGCCATCGGCGAACACGCGCTCGATGAAAGGGAAGCGGGCGCGGGAGGCGAGCAACAATGGCCCGGCGCCGTCGCGATCCTGCACATCGGCGGGATGCGCGTGCAGCTTGAGCCCGCGACCGTCAGTATCGACCAGGGCGTGACGCTTGCGCCCCTTCACCTTCTTCCCCGCGTCGTAGCCGCGCGGGCCGCCCGCCTCCGCGGTCTTGACGCTCTGGGTATCGAGCACCGCGGCGGTGGGGCTGGCATCGCGGCCGACCCGCTCGCGGTCCAACATGACGAAATGGTGGTTCACCGTCTCCCAGGTTCCCTCGTCGCGAAAGCGGGCGAACCAGCGATAGACCGTCGACGGCGGCGGGAAGCTGTCGGGCAGCATGTCCCACGGGCAGCCCGAGCGCAGCGCGTAGAAGATCGCACTCACGATCTGGCGCATCGTCCACTTCCGTTTGCGCCCTCGTGGGCGGGGCGGCGGCAGCAACGGCTCCAGGATTGCCCATTCGGCATCGGTCGGGTCGCTTCCATAGCGCAGTCCCACGCGGCTATGCTGCGCGCGGGTGGTCGGGGTCCACATGAGGTCTTCCGGCGAGGCTTCGAACACCTGTTCGGAATCACACCTCCCCCGGCCATCCAACCCCTCACATCATATGTTCCGCATTAATTCCGAAATGGCCTCTAAGAACCGGGTCAAGGCGCCACATTTCACCGGTTATGATAATACCGGTTGCCAAATTGGCGCCTCGCATCGAACTAGTCCGAAGTGGCGTCAGTAAGACTTCCGAATAGGGCCCGTGAAGCACGTATCGACATAACGGCTGATTAGAAGAGGACCTTGCAAAACCTCTGCTGCCATCCGCCTTCTGGCGTGCGCAAGAGGTCAACCGGATTGTAAAGTACTCTGCCCACCCGCTAAAGGGCTCAGTGGCCAGCAAGTTGATACTTTGATCGGCCATCCAAAAACCGCCTTCCCTCAAAGCCGTCCAGCCGCCTCCGCCAGCTCGCCCTGCAGGTCGCGGATGCGGTCGAGCAGGCGCCGGACCTCGACCTCAGGGGCGCCCTTCCCTGGCCGATCGACCAGCCAGAGCTTCAACAGCCCGCCCAGCCGGCCCTGGTCCGCGTTCACCTTCGCCAGGGCGAGGATCTGCTCATGGTCGAGAGCAGGATCACGCGCCACCCGCCTCCCCAGGGCGCAGGCCCGCAAATAAGATGCGACCGAGAGGCCAGCCGCCACCGCCCGGTCCTCGATGTCCTTCCTTTCCTTTAGCGTCACAGAGACCCGGAGGGGGTTCTTTCTGTCTCGGCCAACGTAGCCGGCGCGTCCGGTTAGGGCCGGCTTGGAGGCCCTCGGAACGCCAACCCGGGCAGGCGTGACAGGGCGTTCAACGTCGAGCATCGCGAGTAAGTCCTCCCGCATTGTGTGCTCACAATGCCTATCCTGCCGTAGGAACTCCAGGGATAATCATCGAGCATCTTTGCTCCGCGTGTCTATGGCGTCATACTTGCGCAAAGATCAGCACAGACGCGCAGAGATAATCCTCGCACGATCAGAGATGAGCAAGGATGCTCCTAGATGAGCATGGCGGCCGGTGATACATTCGGCCCTGCGGCAGCTGGGGGAGCCAAGCTGGAGGCCGCGGACAGTCGCTTGGAGTCCATCCAGGCGGGGTCTCGAGTCCTACGACAAGACCTCCAACACAGTGGGTCGCCCAAGCCTCCCTCGGCGCCTCCCAGCCGGAGGAGATGCCAGGCCGGGGCGGGCGGCATCGGGCGCGACTACCTCGCCGGCAAGCTCGTCGGTGCCGCCGCCGACCCCGAGGCATCCTTCCGAGGTAAGGGCCACCGGCGGCACCTGCATCGTCGTCAAGTCCCGCCGGCTCGCTCCCTCTGGAAACGAGAACCCTGCCCCAAAGGAGCTGTCTTCCACTGTCCATGGCCATGTGAAAGTCCCCATGTATGGCCAGCGAAAGTCCCCACCTTGTTGATGTGATCCACCACTGGTGTCCCCCGGTGGCCGACGGTGTCGGTGCGAACCAGATACCGGCAGACCACCGAGGGGACGACACCATTGAAGTCAGCGAGGGAGCGGATGGACATTGTTTCTGCCTTTGAGCAGGTGGGGACCTATCGGGCCGCGGCCGCGTTGTGCGGCACGACGCACAAGACGGTGAGGCGGGTGATCGAGGCGCGGGCGGCCGGGGAGGCGTTCGATGCTGGGCGCCGGCCGGCGCGGGCCCGCAACACCGACGGCGTGCGGGATGTGATCGCGGAGAAGGTCCGCTCGAGCGACGGGCGGATCTCGGCCAAGCGGTTGTTGCCGGTCGCTCGGGCGGCTGGCTATGTCGGGTTCGGCCCGGAACTTCCGGCGGGCGGTGGCGGCGGCGAAGGCGGATTGGCGCCGTCAGCGGCGGGTGTATCGGCCGTGGCTGCCGACCCCGGGTGAGCATCTGGTGATGGATTGGACGCCGGTGGCCGGCGGCTGGCAGGTGTTCTGCGCGGTGTTGGCCTGGTCGCGGTGGCGGTTCGTGCGTGTTGGCCCGGGACCAGAAGGCGGCCACCACCATGGGTTTTCTGGCCGAGTGCTTCGAGGAGCTGGGTGGAGTGCCGGCGGTGGTGCTGACCGACCGGATGGGCTGTTTGAAGGGGGCGGTGGTCGCCAATGTGATGGTGCCCACCCCTGACTACGTGCGCTTCGCGACCCATTTCGGGTTCCGGCCCGACTTCTGCGAGGCGGCCGACCCCGAGTCCAAGGGGATGGTCGAGGCGTTGTGCCGTTACGCCCAAGTCGACCTGGTGGTGCCATCCGAGCCGTGGCAGACCGCGGATGAGGCCAACACCGCGGCCCGGGCGTGGTGCGTTGAGGTCAACGGGGTCGTTCACAGCGAGACGCATGGCGGTCCCGGCCGAACGCCTGGTCGTCGAGCGCAACGTGTTGCGGCCGCTGCCCAATCTGCGCCCGCCGTTGCGCCGAGGCGAGGGCCGCAAGGTCGACAAGCTGTCCACGGTGCGGTTCGGCTCGGCCCGCTACTCGGTGCCCCGCGAGCTGGTCGGCCGCCACGTCGAGGTGATCGCCGGCGACGGCGAGGTGGTCATCGAATGGCGCGACGAGGTGGTCGCCCGCCACCGCCTGGTCGCCCCCGGCGAGTGCTCGATCGTCGACGACCACTACGGCGGCCCCCGCCGGGCACCGGCCCGGGCGGTGCGGGCCCGCACCGGATCGGAGCGGGCCTTTCTGGCGTTGGGTCCCGCGGCCGAGGGGTTCTTGCGGGCCGCGGCCGCGGCCGGCACCACCAAGCTGGCCAGCGAGCTCGGCCACATCGTCGCCCTGGAGGCGGCCTGGGGCCGCGACCCGCTGATCGCCGCGCTGGGCCGGGCCCGGGAGTTCCGCCGATTCAAAGCGGCCGACGTCCGCTCCATCCTCGAGGCCGGCACCGGGGTCCCCACCGTCGCCGCGGCCGGCCAGGTCCTCGATGTCGACCTGCCCGACGGTTCCGGTCCGGTCACTGGACGACTACCGCCTCGAGGTGTTGGCGTGACCGCCACCACGACGCGCCGCTGGCCGCCGACCTGGTCGCCGGGCTGAAACGACTGAAGCTGGCCAAGGTCCGCGCCATCGCCGCCCGACGTGCTGGCCACCGCCAAAACCCAGCGGTGGCCGCCCGAAGAACTGTTACGCACCCTGGTCCAAGCCGAGATCGCGGCCCGGGACGACTCCAACGCCCGGGCCCGGCTGCGAGCGGCCGGGTTCCCCACCACCAAAGGCTTCGACGACTTCACCCTCGGCCTGTCGTCGGTGCCCCAAGCCACCTTCGACTACATCGCCAGCCTGGAATGGATCCGAGCGGTCGAGAATCTGTGTCTGCTCGGCCCGGCCGGCACCGGCAAAAGTCACCTGCTGCTCGCCGCCGGCCACGCCGCGGTCACCAGCGGACTGCGGGTCCGCTACTTCGCGGCCGCCGACCTCATCGAAACCCTCTACCGCGGCCTGGCCGACAACTCGGTGGCCAAGATCATCGACAACCTGCTGCGCGCCGACCTGGTCATCGTCGACGAACTCGGCTTCGCCCCCTTCGACCTGGCCGGATCCCAGCTGCTGTTCCGCTTCGTGGCCGCCGCCTACGAACGCCGCAGCCTGGGCGTGGCCAGCCACTGGCCGTTCGAAGCCTGGGGCCGGTTCCTGCCCGAACAAACCACCGCCGCCTCCATGCTCGACCGGCTCATCCACCACGCCGTCGTCGTCGTCACCGAAGGCGACAGCTACCGCATGCGAGAAGCCAAAACCCGAACAGGACGACGCCGGACCAACAACGATGCCTAAAGCTCGAAACAGCCAGACCCTTCACCCCCGGACCCCCAATCCAGAGGCTTACACGCCACTACAGCGGCCACATCTCAAGCCAACCCAAGAGTGGGGACTTTCGTTGGCCACCAGCGGGGACTTCAACTTGGCCATTGACATCCACTGCGTGAGTTGGACGTCGTGGCCAGCCCGGTGAAGAATTGGTCGCCCCAGGGCGTCAGGTTCTCAACCACTCGGGTCCGGTGCGAGGAAAGCGCCGCCCGGGCGTCCGGTTCCCAACCCGCTCGGGTCCGGTGCGAGGAAAGCGCCGCCCGGGCGTCGGGTTCCCAACCCGCTCGGGTCCGGTGCGAGGAAAGCGCCGCCTGGGCGTCAGGTTCTCAACCACTCGGGTCCGGTGCGAGGAAAGCGCCGCCCGGGCGTCAGGTTCCCAACACGCAAGGGTCGGGTGTGAGGAAAGCGCCGCCTGGGCGTCAGGTTCTCAACCCGCTGTCACCGACTGGCGAAAGAACCGGGGCGTGGTCGCCGCACTCACCGGCCGGCGGCCGCTCGCCTCCCTAGGCGCCGGCGGGCGTTCATGTGGGAGCTGCGGTCGTCCCAGGGCCGGCGCCTCCGTCACCCGACGGCGGCGCCACCCAGTCCGTGCGCCTATGCCGGCGGCTGGTACCAGGTGATCACGCCGTTGGCGGCCTGCTTGAGGTCCCAGAACCAGTTGCCGGGCGGCGGCTGGCCCCGGTTGATGTAGTAGCCCCACACCGTGATGGAGCTGGCGACGTGGGTGCTGAACACGCACCCGATGGCGCCGCCTCCCGACCAGCCGGGGTCGTGCCAGCTGGCGTCGATGGTGAAGTAGTGGTGTTGGAACGTCGAGGTGTTGTACTGCCAGCTGAGGAGCTTGGTGGTGCCCGCCTTGGCGCAGCCGCCGTTGACGAGGGGGTAGATGCCGGCGGCCGCGCCGTGCGAGACCCACGGGTTGGTCGGGGTGCTGTTGGCCGGCGTGGCCGAGCTGGTGGACAGGTACCAGATCTCGGTGTTCTGCCGGTTCCACTCGTAGAGGCCGACAAAGCAGTACGGGTCGTAGTACAGGTCGACCTGGCTGCCCTGCTTGACGACGGTGCCCGCCGGCGGGCTCTCCTGGTACACCGTGTTGCAGGGCACCGCCGAGGCAACGGTCTGGGACACCGGCACGTAGGTGAGGCCGGGATTGGGACAAGCGGACGGCGCTTTACCGGTGCAGTCGGGCACCGTCTGCTGCGGCGGTCCCGCGGTCGAGCTGTAGTACGACGCTGTCACCGTCGTGCCGTACGGCACGACGCTGCCCGCGCCCGGGGTGACACTCTCCACCACGTTGGTCTGCGCGCCGTACGGACCCTGGCTGGCCGAGGTGCTGCACTTGAGGCCCAGGCTGTCGGCCGTGGCGCAGTAGGCGCCGGGCGCCTTGCCGCTGAACCCGGGCACCGCCAGCGAGCCGTAATAGTCGAACGTCACCGGGGTGCCGGCGGTGGCCGGAGAGCCCGCCGCCGGGCTCTGGGCGGTGACGATGCCGGCGGCCGTTCCACCGGGCGCTTGGCCCTGGTCGTGGGGCGAGCAGGTGAGCGGCGGGCTCGCCCCCTGGATGGCCCCACAGGCGGCAGTGGGGGCGAGCCCGGTCACCTTGGGGACCGTCCCCGACCTCTGCGGGGCGGTGGTGCTCGGCGGGGCGGGCGGGCTGGCGACGGGAGGCAGGACCGCGACCGGCAGGGAAGGCGGCGACGGAATGCGAACAGTTGGCACGGGCGCAGTCGGGGCCACGCCGACGGGCACGTGGGGTACGTATGGCCCGGTGACGACCGGGCCGGCGACGACCGGCGGGCCACCGGCGGGCGGTGCCGGAGAGGGCGAGGGTGACGGCGCCGGCGCCGGACGGGGCGGGGCGTTGGGGTCGACCACCTGATTGCCGGTGCCCTTGTCCAACGTCACGGTCGTGCCGTCGGGGCTGACCAGCTTGGCGTCACGGGAGGTCGGGTTGTCGATCCAGACCTTGCCGTCCTGGACGACCATCTCGATCTGATGGGACCCGGGTGCGCCGGCCGGCACCGCGATCTGGCCGACCTGGGTGAGGGTCGAGGTGTCGAACGCCAGGACCGAACCGCGGCTGTCATCCGGCACGTAGACCCGGTTGCTGTTGACAACCGGCGCTCCGTAGGTGTCGCCATTGGACAGCCCGGCGGACTGTGTCCGGCCAGTACCCGGGTCGGCCGAGACCAGCAGCCCACCACGGACCAGCCACACCGCGGAGCCGCTCAGGCTCCCCGCCAGCTGCACCGGGGCGCCGCTGACCCCCGGCAACCGCAAACTCGGGGACTGGCCGGCGCCCAGGGGATACAGCTCGCCGGTGACCGGATCCACCGCGTCCGGCTGACCGCCCACGACCGTCAGGTCCAACGGTTGACCAGGTCCCGCCACCTGGTCGGTCTTGGCCTGTCCCCCCTTGACGATGGTGACGGTGCCGTTGGTCCCGGCCAGGTAGGCGGTCCCGTCGGGACCGATGGCCTGACTGGCGATCGGCCCGGGGACGCGGATCGGCCGGCCTGGCGCCAGCGTCTGAGGATCGACCGGCGTGATGGTTCCGGCCTGCCCGTCGACCACGTACGTGGACGAACCCGAGGCCAGGACGGCAGTGCCTTGGGGCCCGGGCTGGGGGTCCATGGTGACCGGGTCGACCCGATACACCTGGTGGGTGACCGGGTCGGCGGTGTAGACCTGCCCGCCCGGTTCCTGAACCACTTCCATCGGATCGGAGCGGGAGGCGGCGAGGGCCGTCGGGTGGTCGGCGACGACGGCGTCGAAGCGGCCGGACGGCCCGTTGACGTGGACGATGGTGTCGCCCTTGCGGAGCCAAGCGCTGTCGCCGCTGGTCAGGGCCCGCGTGGCCGAATACCCCGACGCGAACGCCGCGGCCAGGATGCCGCCCACGACCAGCGTGGCGGTGCCACCTCGCGCCACGTGGGTCATCCGCCGCCCCCCGCGCACCAGCTTGAGGATGCTGACGACCCCAGCCACCCTGACATGCTACGACACCCTTTTGGGCGTGTGGCTGGGAAGCCCTCCCCATGGGTACTCTCACCTTGATGGCGCCTTCCCCCGAACAGGTGTTCATCAGCCACCGCCAGCAGCGGTGGGAGCTCGGCGCGGGCGAAACGTTCACGTTCGGGCGAGCGGAGTCCTGCACGTTGTGTCTGGACCCGGCCGACCTGGGCATTTCCCGATTGGCCGGGTCGGTCGAGCACGAGTCAGGGGTGTGGTGGGTGCTCAACCGGAGCGCGACCCGGCCGCTGACCGTGGTCGACGAGTTGGGGATCCGGACGGTTGTCGCCCCCGGCAGGCGACTGGCCCTGGCCGGCCCGATGTCGGTCGTGGTCGAGGGTTCGGCCCGGCGCCACGCGCTCGAGGTCGTGGGCGAGACCGGTCCCGCCTTCGCGGCGGTGGCCCAGCCTGGTGACGCCCTGCCGACCGCGACCGCCCATGAGGTTGTCATCAACGACGCCGACCGCCTGGCCCTGGTCGCACTGTTCTCGGGATACCTGGAGCCATTTCCCCGTTACGACCCTCATCCGCGGAGCTACGCCGACGCCGCCGACGCCATCGGCTGCCCCGCACCACCTTGGTCAAGCGCATCGAATATCTCCGCAACCGCCTGACCGGTGCCGGGGTGCCCAACCTGCTCGGCGAGACGGCCCTGACCTACCTGGCCGAGTGGGCCCTCACGTCGCCGCGTGGTCACCCGCGAGGACCTGCGCCGACTGCGGCCGGGCGACCCCGCCGGCCGCGCCACATCGTGATCGAGGTCCCCTCCGAACACGGTCGGTGGCCCAGCGGCGGGGCTTTCCCAACGGCTTCCGACCTGGGCCTGGCCGGCGTGGACTCGGCCGAGGTCATCCATGAGGGCCGCCGGGGACCGACGCTGCGGGCCCGACGGCCGGGCGGCGATGTCGTGGCGGTCAAGGTCGGCGCCGCGCTGCGAACCGACCGGGCCCGCCGGCGGTTCGGGGAGGAGGCGGCCGCATTGCGGAACCTGCCGGCGTCGCCCAACGTGGTGCCCGTCGTCGACGCCGGCGTGAGCGCCGACGGCCATCCGTGGCTGGCCTGTCCCTGGCGGGCCGGCGGCTCCCACGCCGATCGGCTGGCGCTCGGCCCCCTGCCGGCCGACCAGGTGATCGAGGCGGGCGGTCAGGCTGCGGCCGGACTGGCCGAGTTGCACCGGGCCGGGTTGCTCCATGGCAACCTCACCCCCGCCAACCTGCTGCTCGATGCCTTCGGCGACACCGCCGTGGACGGGATGGCCCTGGCCAGCCTGGCGCCGGCCCACGCCGGTCACGACCTCCCCCCCGAGGTGCTCGAAGGGGGCGGTTGGACCGTCGCCGGGGACGTGTGGTCACTCGGCTCCTGTCTGCATACCATGCTCACCGGCCGGCCGCCTTGGGCCCGCCAGTCGGAGCAGAGTGTCGCCCGGCTGCTGCTGGCCATGTCGACGGGCGAGCCGCCGGGGACCTATCCGCCGGGAACGCCGGAATGGCTCGAGGAGTTGCTCGCCGACTGCCTGAAGGCCGATCCCGACGCCCGCCCGGCCAGTGCCGACGAGGTGATCGCCCGGCTTGACCGTCGCCGTCAGGCCCTCGCCACCATGCTGCCGCCGGTCCCGCCCGCGCCGCCGGTGCAGGGTCGCCCCCTCGGCTCGAGCTACCTGCTGCTCGAGCCGATCGGGGCCGGGGCCAGCGGTCAGGTGTGGCGGGCCGAGCGGCGCTGGGACGGCGCCACAGTGGCGGTGAAGGTGCTGCGCCCCGAGCTGGCTCAGGACCCCGAGGCGGTGGCCCGATTTCTTCGGGAGCGCACCACCCTCGTCGGGCTTGACGATCCCCACCTGGTGGGCGTGCGGGACCTGGTCGCGGAAGGAACCACCCTGGCGATCGTCATGGATTTGGTAAATGGCCCCGACCTTCGCCGAATACTTTCCGACCGGGGACCGCTGGCGCCGCGTGAGGCGTGCTCACTGCTGGCCCAGGTGTCGGCCGCGCTGGCCACCATTCACCGGGTCGGGGTGGTGCACCGCGACCTCAAACCGGAGAACATCCTGGTCGAGCGGCCCGGCCGCGCCGACGCCACGGCACGGGTGACCGACTTCGGCATCGCCCGCACCGCCGGCGGCCCGGCCATCACCCGGGCCAACCAGCTGGCCGGCACGGCCGAGTACCTGGCCCCGGAGTTGGTGGCGGGCCGAGCGCTGGCGCCACCCGTGGACATCTACAGCCTGGGCGTGGTGGCGTACGAGCTGCTGTGCGGGCGCCGCCCGTTCGAGGGTGAGCACCTGGCCGCGGTGCTGCGGGCCCAATTGGATCTCGAGCCAGCCCGGCCGGCCGGGATTGGCCGAACCGCTCTGGCAGGCCGTCCGGCAATGCCTGGCCAAGGACCCCGACCTGCGGCCGGCGGCCGCGGTGATCGCGGCCGAATGGGAGTTCTTGGGCCGCACCTGCCGCGACATGCCGGCCCTGGCGGACGCCGCCGGTGCTCCGGGAGTCGCCAGGCTCCGGGAGTCGCCAGTGCTCCGGGAGCTCGCCAGTGCTCCGGGAGTCGCCAGTGCTCCCGGAGCCGCCGGTGCTCCGGGAGCGGCCGGTCCCGGGGCCAGGCCGCCGGCCCACCACCGGCCGGGCCGCCGGCACTGGTTCCCGGGGTCGAGGCGTCCCGCCCGGCTCGGTCGACCCATCGCCCCCGGCCGGACCCGGTTACACCCGCCAGAACCTGCGCCCGTGGCGGCCGGCCGGCGACGCCCCCGCCGCGCCACCTACCCCGCCCCGCCGCCGGCGCGGGTGGCTGATACTGGCCGCCGCCGCCGCGGTCGTCGCCGCCGGCGCCGGGCTGGCGGTGGCCCTGCGCCGGTCCCCCAGCCGTCCCGCCCCGGCGTCGGGCACCGATGTGACCGCCTCGGTGACGGCGACGCCGGCCGGAGCGGTGACCGTCACCTGGGCTGACGTGACCAACCAGGCTGGCTTCATTACCTACGTTCTCTACGACGGGACCCGGGTCACCTCGTTGCAGCCCGCACCGGGCGCGACCCAGGCCACGCTCGACCAGGTCAGCCCGGGGCCCCATTGCTACCCGCGGTGGCGGTGTTCCGCGCCGGACTGCCCCGGGGGCTCCCCTCCCCGCCACCGGCAAGGAATGTCTGACCGTCCCATGACCGCCGACGCCCCGCCCGGACCGGATCGGGCCGGCGCCGCCATCACCGCCGAGCAGGCGGGCTGGTTCGCCGAGCATCACCATCGTGTTCTCACCAACATGGAGCGGGTCATCCGCGGCAAGACCGACGTCCTGCGCCTGGCCCTGGTCTGCCTGTTCTCCGAGGGCCACCTGCTCATCGAGGACGTCCCGGGGGTCGGCAAGACCTCGCTCGCCAAGGCGCTCGCTGCGCTCGATCGACGCGTCGTGGCACCGCATCCAGTTCACCCCCGACCTGCTGCCGTCCGACATCACCGGCGTCTCGGTCTGGAACCAGCGCGGCCAGCGGTTCGAGTTCCATCCCGGCCCGATGTTCGCCAACGTGGTGCGTCGGCGACGAGATCAACCGGGCCTCGCCCAAGACCCAGTCGGCGCTGCTCGAGGTGATGGAGGAGCGGCAGGTCACCGTCGACGCCATCGCTACCCGGTGCCGCGCCCGTTCCTGGTGATCGCCACCCAGAACCCGATCGACCTCGACAGGCACCTACCGGCTGCCCGAGGCCCAGCTCGACCGGTTCCTCATGCGGATCCAGGTCGGCTACCCCGACGGCGACGCCGAGGCCGCCATCCTCGACCAACGGGCCCTCGGCGGATCGCCGCCGACCATCCACCCGGTGCTGTCGACCCGGGCCGCGGCCGACATGGTCGAGCTGTCGGCGAATGTCCATGTCGACCCGGCCGTGTCGCGCTACGTGGTCGCCCTGGCCCAGGCCACCCGGCCGTCGCGCGATGTCCGCCTCGGCCTCAGCCCTCGCGGTGCCCTGGCCCTGGTGCGGGCGGCCCAGACCCGCGCCGCAGCCGAAGGCCGGCCCTACGTGGTCCCCCA
This sequence comes from uncultured Chloroflexia bacterium, assembly GCA_963757465.1. Classification (GTDB taxonomy): domain Bacteria; phylum Chloroflexota; class Anaerolineae; order Anaerolineales; family Villigracilaceae; genus UBA5195. Next base: position 655,728 of record CAVWRY010000002.1, read on the forward strand.
GGACGTCAAGGCCATCGCGCCCGCGGTCATGGGCCACCGCATCATCTTGACGCCCGACGCCGAGGTGGAGGGCCGCCGGGTCGACCAACTGGTCAGCGAGGTCATCGCCGGGCGTCGCCATCCCGCTGCCCTGTCGTGACCGACGCCGCGGTGCGCCCCCACCCGTCCCGGCCCCTCCGGGTCGGGCCCGCTCGGATGGCCACTCGCCGGTGCCGCCGTCGCCACCTATGCCCTCGGCGTGGTGCTGGGCTACCCCCAACTCCTGATCCTGGCCGCGGCGGGTCTGCTCGGCCATCGCCGTCGCGGCCGCCTTCGTGTCGTGGCGCCCGAGGGTCAAGGTCGGCCGCCAGTTTCATCCGGCGACGGTGACCGCGGGCGAGGCCGCGGCCGCCGTGCTGGAGGTGGTCAACCTGTCGCGATGGCCATCGCCGCCGATCGGGGTCGTGGACCGCGTGGGGCCGGACGACATCCACCTGGCGGTGCGGCCGCTCGGACCGGGACGAGCCGCGTTGCTCCGCTACCCGCTGCCGACCCATCGACGGGGCCGAATCCCCCTCGGCCCACTCGGCGTCGAGCGATCGGACCCCTGGGCCTTGCTGCTGCTCAGGCAGGACCACGGCGGCGAGGACGTGCTGTGGGTCCATCCCCGTACCTGGCCCATGGCGCCGCTGCCCGCAGGGGTGGTGGTCGACCTCGAAGGACCGGTGTCAGAGGCGTCGCCAAAAGGGTCGGTGACCTTCTCGTCGCTGCGTGAGTACCTGCCCGGGGACGATCGCCGGCAGATCCACTGGCGATCGTCGGCTCGGATGGGGACGTTGATGGTCCGCCAGCACGTCGACACCAACGAGGCCTCGCGCCACCGTCGTGCTCGATACCCGGCGGACGGTCTGGACCGAGGACACCTTCGAGGACGGGATCGAGGTGGCCGCGTCGGTGGCCCGCACCCTCAGCGGCCGGGGCCATCCCGTGCAGCTGCGAATCGTGGGCGAAGTGCCTGGCGATGCCCGCCGGGCCGGGGCCCGAACGGTCGAGGACCGGCTGGCCGCGGCCGAATCTGTCGCCGCCGCGCAACCGGCGGCGTTGCTGTCGGTCATCGAACGAGCGCCCGAGGGCGGGTCCCTCGTCGTCGTGAGCGGCACCATGGAAGGCGCGCTGCAAAGCCGGGTGGGGGCCCAGAGCCGGCGGTTCGCCCCGGTGATCCTGTGCACGGTGGGCGCCGGCTTGCCGGCCCGCTGGCAGCGGCGATCCGGCCTGACCGCGGTGAGCGGCCCCCACGCCCGAGCCGTGGCCCGGGCCTGGAACCGGATGGCGGGCCAATGACGCCGCCCGGGCCGGCGGTGCCCGGGCCGGCGGTGCCCCGGCCGGCGGTGCCCCGACCACCATGGATCCGGCTGGTCAATGGATGGCTGGCGTCGCTGGCCGTGGTTGTGCTGATTCCGTCCATCGCGGTCATCTTCGATGGCCGGGTCGAACCTCGTTTGGTGGTGGCGGCCGCAATTCCGATCGTGGTCGGCTCGCTGAGCCTCTTGTTCACCAGCCAGGGTCGCGGCCACCGTCACAGCCGGCTCGCCGGCGGTCCCTACGGCCGGCTCGTCGGCAGTCCCTACAGCCGGCTCGCCGGGCAGTCCTACAGCCGGCTCGCCGGCGGTGCCGTGGCCGTGGCCGTCCTGGTCGGGCTGACCCCGGCCGGTCCTGACGGCCGGGGCGCCCTGGCCGGGCTCGCCACCGGGCCGGCCCGCCTGATCACCGCCACCCTGCCGGCCGTCCCGGCCGGGCCCGAGCTCGGCATCGCACTGGTGGCGGTCGCGCTGGCCGCAGGACTGGCGATGGAACTGGGCGGCTCGGACCGGCGCCTGGCGCCGCTGCTGCCGGCGGTCGTGCTCTACCTGACCGCCCTGCTGGTGGGCGGCGGCGGGCAGTCGCCCCCGGCATGGGACGCCGTGCTGATCGTCGGCGTGAGCGCCATCAGCCTGGCGGTGCGGATGGCCCAGGTTCAACAAGCAGGCCCAGCCACTGCCGGTGCACCAGCCGGCGATGACGGGCCCCGCATCGCCGGCCATCGCGGCCCACGATCAGGGCCGTCCCGGGGCCAAGTGGTCGCCCGGGTGGCCGCGGTCGGCGCGGTCACCGCGTTGGCGGTCCCCCTCGGCCGCCATCTGCCCGGCGCGTCGGCCCGAGCCCCCTACGACCTGCGCGCCGCGCGTCGCTGTCCGCGCCCCGTCCGGCCGAGCAGGACAACCCGCTGGCCACGTACGCCTCGATCTATGACGGCCCATCCGACCCGCGTTCGCGGCCCGGGTCGCCGGCGCCGACCCCCAGACGCTGTACTGGCGGCTCACCGTTCTTGACCACTTCGACGGCACCCAATGGTCCCCCACCGCGGTGTTCCGGCGAGCCGGCACCGCGTCGCCCCGCCCTCTGGGCCGGACGGTGGCGACCCGTGCCGTCACCGCCACGGTCGTCCTCGACCAGCCACAGGGGTATCTCCCGGCCCCCGATCACCCGGTGGCATTGTCGGTGGGCGGTCTGGACGTTTCCGCCGCCGACGGCATTCTGGCCGTGCCGGCCGGGCATCCGTCGGTGATGGGCTACCGCATCGATTCGGTCGTCGCGGCACCGAGCCGGGGTGACCTGCTCGGGGCGTCGCTCCCACCCGGCACCTCCGATCCAGGCAGCCCGCCCTTTCCCCGGCTGTCACCTCCCTGGCCTCGGCGCTGGTCGCAAAGGCATCGTCGTCACCCTTCGCCCGGCTGACCGCGATCGCCGATTACCTCACCGCCCCGCCGTTTGCCCGCCACCCACCCGGGCGGTCGCCCATCGGCAGCGGCGACTACCAGGTCGTTCAGCTGTTGACCCAGACCCACGACGGGAGCGCGGAACAGTACGCCGCCGCCTTCGCCATCCTGGCCCGAGCCGTCGGCTTCCAATCCCGTCTGGCCGTCGGCTACCTGGGCGGCACCATCGACCGGACCGCGGCCACCACCCCGGCCACGGCCGCGGCCACCGTCACGCTCACCAGCCGGGATTTGACCGTGTGGCCGGAAGTGAGGCTGACCGGTCTGGGCTGGGTGCCGTTCCCGGTCGTGCCCTCGGAGCGCGACACGCCGGCCGTCTCGCCGACGTCGCCCCTCGGTCAGGCCATCGCCGAGCAGCGGGCCCTTGATGCCGGCCGCCAACGCCAGCTCCCGAGCGCCGGAGGGGGCGGCGGCGCCCGGCGGGCCGGGGGACGGTCGTCGTCGGGTCCACCAGGCCTGGCCACGGCCGGCGCGGTCGTGCTGGCCGCCTCCTCCTGGCCGGCACCGGGCTGATCGCGGCCAAGCACGTTCGCCGCCGGCGCCAGGCGACGACGGGATGGACCCGGGTCGCAGGGTCGTGGGCGCCTGGGAGCATGTCCTCGACCGGCTGGCGGAACGGGGCATCGACGCACCTCCGTCGCTGACCGCCGACGAGGTGGTCGCCCGCGCCGGCCGCCAGTTGGGCCCTGCCGGGGTCGCGCCGATCGAGGCCCTCGTGCCGGTCGTGGACACGGCCCGCTACGACCGGCGCTTCCCGCCGAGCCAGGCCGCGGCGGACGCGGCCTGGGCTCGCGCCACCGACTTCGACCGGGCCCTGCGCCTTCGCACCCCGCCGCTGATGCGCCTGCGGGCCCAGTTGTCGCCTGCTCCGCTGCGGCGGGTCACGCCCCCGGTCAGGCGTGCATGGGCGAACCGGAAACGGGAAGACTCGGTCCCGTGACCCACATCGTCGACTGCGACCAGCACCTGTACGAGCCCCGCACGCTGTGGGCCGACCACATCGACCCGGCGCTGCGACGAGGCCCTGGCTCTCGTCGACGACGACCTCGGCTACACGTGGCTGACCTGGCGGGGCGAGCGGCTCGAGCCTGGCCGACGTGCAGCTGCCCGGCGACAGCCGGCGGCGCTGCGGCGAGCACCGCCAGCGGCAGCGCGCCGGGCAACGCGCCGGAGTACCGCTACGACGAGGCGCTGCCCGCCGGCACTACTGGGAGCCGGCGGCCCGGGTCGGCGTGGCTCGACGGCGTGGGGCTCGACGAGGCCGTGTGCTTCCCCAACTTCGGCCTGCTGTGGGAGCGGCGGCTGTCGCGGCTCGCTGCCCGCCCTGACCGCCAACATGGCGGCCTGGAACCGCTGGTGCGCCACGGTGGTGGCCGACGGCGGCGGCCGGCTCCATCCGGTCGCCCACCTCACCCTGCGGGACGCCGACTGGCTGGAGGCGCAGCTGGCCGAGCTGGCCGCGGCCGGCGTGCGGCTGGCGATGATCGCCCCGGCGCCGGTCGACGGCCGGCCGCTGTCGCATCCCGACCACGAGCGGCATGTGGGCGGCGTTCGTCGATCACGGCATCACGCCCGGTCTTCCACGTCGCCGACCAGCCCCGGGTGCTTCGACGACTGCTGGTACACCGACCGGACGACGACTTCGTGCCGGTCGCTCGAGTCGGTGTTCCTGTGGGTGCCGCCGGCGCTGGCCGTGACCGACCTCATCCTGCACGGCGTCTTCGACCGGCATCCCGGGCTCCGCATCGGCGATCGTCGAGCTCAGCTCGATCTGGGTGCCGCAGTTCCTGCTCATGCTCGACGGCGGCTGCGGACTTCACCACCACGCTCAACGGCCGGCCGCTGGCCGCAGCTCGCCCGGCGGCCGAGCGAGTACTTCCTGCGCCAGGTCCGGGTGTCGTCGTTCTCCTACGAGCAGCCGGCGCGGCTGACGGCCGAGGCCGGCGACCTGTTCATGTGCTGCAGCGACTACCCGCACTCGGAGGGCACGGCCGACCCCGATCGCCGACTACCGGCGGGCCGGCTGCGAGCCCGGAGCGCTGCCCGGGCTGTTCCACGACAACGTCGACATCCTCTTGCGCCGCTAGCGATCGGCGGGACCATCGCCGCTCGCTTGGCCCGGCTGCTGACCGAGACGGGAGCAGGCCGGCTGGTGTCCTGTCTGCCGCCCCGGTTGCGCCCGACCCCATCCTGCCCTGCTGTTCCAATGCCGCGACCTGCTCGCGGCCGGCAACGCCATGCAACTCGACCGCCGGGTGAGCGACGCCATCGCCGCGGTGTGCGGCACTAGGACGGCGGTAGCAAAGGCGCCGATCGTCCCCCTGTTCTGCTGTGAAGCCTCCCGCCTACCATGGCGGCAGGCTGGTCGGCCACTGGGCCTGACCATGCTGGGGAGCCGGGATGGGCAGGCTGGGGGCGGTGGTGGGCCGCGGCCGCGCGGGTCGCCGGAGTGCTGATCGGTATCGGGTCGGGCTCGAGCGCGGCCGCGCCGGCGCCGGGGCCCTACCCCGGGGCGGTGCTGTTCCGCCCCGACGGGGTGCTGCGCTCGGCGCCGGCCACCGTGCACCAGCCGTCGTCGGCCACGCCGCCTTCGTGGTCGGCACCGACGGTGCGCTCTGGTGGGCAACCGCCACCCTGGGCTGGACCTCGCTCGGGCGCGCCCCCGCCGGGCATCGTCGGCGACCCGGCCGCGGTGTCATGGGCCGACGGCCGCATCGACGTGTTCGGCCGCGGCGGCGACAACCGGCTATGGCAGATCTTGACCACCTGCGGCGGCTGCGCATGGCGCTGGCTGGACCAAGCCGGTCGGCGAGCCGACGGCACCCTGGCGTCGTCGCCCACCGCCACCAGTTGGGGACCGGGCCGCCTCGACGTGTTCGTGCTGGGCACCGACGGGCAGTTCTATCAGCGGTTCTGGGACACGACCGCCTGGAACGGTGTCTGGCTGGCCCGGGGCGGTCCGCCGGCGGGCGCCTTCGCCGACCGCCGCCCGCTGCGGCGTCATGGGGACCGGACCGGGTCGACCTGTTCGCCCGAGGGACCGACAACCGGCTGTGGCAGTCGTACTGGACCGGACCGGCCTGGACCGGCTGGATCCAGCCACCCGGCACCGAGACCGGGGATGCTGGCATCCGCGCCGGCGGCCAGCCCATGGGCGGTACCGCCAGGATCCAACTGTCGGTCTTCGTCCGGGGCAGCGACGGCCATCTGTACCAGACGACATGGGGCGACGGCGCATGGGCCGGCTGGGTCGGCGTCGGGGCGCCCTCGGACTGACATCGGCGGCGCCCGGCCGTGTTCACCGCGTCGCCAGTTCTCCGCCCTACGTGCTCGGGCGGGGCACCGACGACCGGGCCTGGGCTTCTACCCGAGCGACCCGATCGGACTCGGCGCTGGCCAGCTTCGTCGCCGGCCGAGCCGACAACATCACCGTCGAGCCGTCTACGACATCACGACCGGGCCTGACGGTGACCTTCCGGCCGGGGGTGGTCGAGCACACCGCCAGCACGGTCAAGGTCGACATCCTGGGCACGCTGCTCATCGAGGCCCAGGCCCAGGGCCGGTCGCTCACGCCGAGGGAGCAGTCGCTGGCGGTGCCCATGATCGAGGACAGCCTCGACAGCGCGGCCGACATCCTGTGGGTCCGGCTGGGTCCGCGGCCGGTCGGCGCCTTCGAGCGGGCGGCGGGAATGACCCAGACGGTGCCCGCCACCAACGGGATCTGGGGGACGACGACGACCACCGCCCTCGATCGCATGGCCATGGTCCGCGAACTGGTCTTCGCCAGCCCGCTGCTGGCCGACGCGTCCCGCGGCCTACGATGCTCGACCTCATGGAGCACATCACCCCGACCCAGGCGTGGGGGGTCACCGGCGGGATCCCGCCCGGCGTCACCGTCGCCTTGAAGAACGGCTTCTCGATCATCAACGGGTGGCAGATCAACAGCCATGGGCTGGGTCAACGGTGCAGGGTCGCAACTATCTGATGGCCGTCCTCACCGATTCAACCCCACCGAGGGCTACGGCATCGACACGATCAACGGTCTTGCCTCGATCGTCTGGAGTGCCTCGGGCCGTGACGGCGCCGTCAGGTGGGGCGGCCGGCTGCGGTCCAACTCTGCAGGAACGTGATCGTCGCCGCCGCGGCGTTGTTGCCGGCCAGCTGGCGGTACACGAGGAACTGGAACGGGAAGCCGGGCAGGTGCAGCGGGTCGCCCTGGCCATCGGACACGGCCCTGATACCGAGAAACGGCACCGTGTAGCGGTGGGCCTGCTCGGCCACCGCCGCCGTCTCCTCGTCCTGGACGGCCATGGTGGTCGTGGTCTGGGCCGGGGGCTGCAGGAATGCGGTGAGGAATCCGGGATCGGCCAGCGACGGGGCGTTGCCGGCGAAGTTGGCGGCGTCCTGCGCCGGGTTCCCCACAGCAGGCACGGCTCGCAGCCGGCGATGTCACCGCCGCCCCACACGCACGGCACGGCACGGCCGCCGAACGGGTCTGATGTCTCGCCCGAACCGCCGACGAGGACTTGCGGAGTGTGGGGCACATGCACCGGCGTGGCCACGTCGACGCCAACGCACAGGCAGGCCGCGTCACCGACGGGAACGTCCTGCGACAGCGCGACCGCTCCGGGCCGCTGCAGCTGATCGGCCGTGGTGAGCATGGCGGCATCGACGCCGACCCACGTCTTGCCACTGTCCATGGTCCAACGCCGGGGGACCATGACGTCGCCGATGAACGCTTGACTGCCCGCCACACCCGAGAACACAACCGCCCCGAACGGGCAGGCAAAGTGCGACAGCGCCGTCTGCGCCGTTTCCGTGGCGTTGACCGGCCCAATGCCGGTCAGGGCCATCACCACGTCGTTGCCGGCCAGCTGCCCGACGTAGAAGGTGCGGCCGCCGGCGCGGACGGTCACCGGCCGGGTCGAGCGACGCCTTGGCGACCAGCGGGTTCAGCTCGAGCGGCATGGCGGACAGGATCAAGACGGGTTGGGTGCATGCCGGCGCAGCGGCGCGGCGACCGCTCCGGTCGACAGGCCGCCGCAGAGGACGCCGGCCAGGATCACCGCGGCGCCCAGGGCGCGCCACCATGCCTGCTGCGGATGGACGCCAGGGACGCGGCCATGAGTCAAGGTTCGACGGGCCCGCCGGCATCCCCTGCCCGGCCCGTCAGCGACCTGACGACCGGCACAACCTGGCCAGCGCCGCCAACCCGGATGGGTCGAGGATCTCGATGACGGCGTGGACCGGCTTGCCCTCGCCGGTGACCGCCTTCAGGGCCTCTGCCCCGGCGCTTCCCGGGCGGCGGGTCGGCGGTCAGCAACACGAGCGGCGTGGCCCCGTCTGCCGGAGCACGGCTGCCTGCCGAGCGCCTTCCAAAACGCATCGGTCCGCTTGAGGCCGCCACGATGAGTCGTGAAGCTGCCGGCCACGTCGAAGAACCACAACCCCCCGCGAGTCGCGGGCCGAGAAGTCGACCTCGACGCCCGCCCGATTGGCGCTGGTCCGGTGAAGGTCGGTGAATCCGCCCGCCTCGATCACGGCCCGGCCGATCTCCTTGGCCGCTCGGCCTTCACGAATTGCGTGCGACCGAGGGGTCGTCGCCGCGACGGGCGGACCGTCGGGGTCGCCGGCACGCTGCACGCGGACATGGCCGCGGTCGTTCCCGGCCAGCCGTTGGCGTTCGTCGGCGACCCGTGCCTCGGCGAGCTCGGATGTAGGACCGTCGAGGTCGTACCCGACGTAGTGGCGGCCGGCACCGGATCGCCGCCACCGCGGACGTGCCCGAACCGACGAAGGGGTCGAGGACAGGTCGCCGCGGTAGGTGTAGAGCTCGATCAGCCGCGACGGGCAGCTCGACCGGGAAGGGCGCGGGGTGTCCGACGCGGGTGGCGCTCTCCGGCGGGATCTCCCACACGTCGAGCGTGTTGTCCATGAAGTCCTCCCGGGTCATCGACGCCTCGGAGGGCAGTCCCGCCGGCCCGGTCGCGCCGGCGACGGCCCGGTCGAACCGGCCCTTGCTGGCGACGATCACCCGCTCGGTGAGGTCCCGCAGCACCGGGTTGCCGGGCCGCTGGAAGCTGCCCCACGCGCACGACCCCGACGACCCGCGCTGCTTCAGCCAGATGATCTCGCCCGCGCAGCAGCAGCCGCAGGTCGTCCTGGAGGATGCCGATGACGTCGGCCGACAGCGATCGGTAGGGGCTGCGGCCCAGGTTGGCGACGTTGACCGCGATGCGGCCGCCCGGCTCGAGCTTGCGGACGCACTCGGCGAACACGTCCCGGAGCAGGTCGAGGTACTCGAGGTAGGTGGCCGGGACGCCGCCCTCGCCCAGCGCCTCCTCGTACTCCTTGCCGGCGAAGTAGGGCGGCGACGTCACGACCAGGGCGACCGAGGAGTCCGCAACCTCGCCCATGCGCGCGGGCGTCGCCCACGGATCAGCTTGTCCAGCGCCTTGTCGGGATGGACCTCGGCGTCCGACGACAGCTCGGGCGGGCGTGAAGCGGCGGTAGAAGCCGGTGGCGTCGTGGCCCTCGCGCTTCGACACGCCGAACGCCGACGTCGAGGTCGAACGCCGGGCCATCGAGCTCATGAGCCTACGTGCTCGGCCCGACGCGGCCGTGCCATCCCCCGCGGCGCACCGCAGCAGCGTACGCCATGATGACCGGCATCGTGTCCCGGCTGGTCATCGAACCTCCGTTGTCACCCGGCGGTCCGACCGCCTCCATCCCACATGAGCCGGACCGACCGGACGCAGATGCTGCCGTGGATGGCGCAGGGCTCCACGTTCTTCCTCGGTCAGGTCGCCGGGTTGTCGGACCGTGGGTTTGGCGAGCCGTCGGCCTTGCCGGGATGGACCAGGGCGCACGTTGTCGCCCACTTGGCGCGCAACGCCGAGGCCCTGCGCGATCTCCTCACCTGGGCCCGCACCGGTGTCGAGACGCCGATGTACACCAGCCGCGAGCAGCGCGCCGCCGACATCGAGCACGGGGCCGGACGACCGCCCGAGCAGCTGCGGAGGGAGGTGGTCGGAACCGCCGGGCGGCTGGACGAGCGCCCTCGCCACCCTGCCTGACGTGGCGTGGGCCGCCGAGGTGCGCAGCGCGCTGGGCCGGTCCCTGCCGGCCGCCGAGGTCCCCTGGATGCGGGTGCGGGAGGTCTGGATGCACGGCGTCGACCTGGGCACCGGCGCGACGCGCCGCCCTGCCGGCAGGGTCGTCGCCGAGCTGCTCGAGGACGTGACCGGCTCGCTCGCCGGCCGGGATGGCGCCCCGGCCTTGCGGCTCACCGCCTCCGACCTCGACCGCGGCTGGACCACCGGCTCCGATCCGACGGTCGACATCATCGGCGCCGCTGTCGATTTGCTGGGCTGGCTCGACTGGCCGCGGCGGGCGACGGCCTGCGGGGCCCGACACCACTGCCCGAGCTACCCCCCTGGCTCTGACACCGACGACATGGTCCGCTGCGATGTCATCGTGATCGGCGCCGGAGCCATGGGATCCGCGGCGGCCTGGTCGCTCGCCCGCCGGGGCCGGGACGTCGTCCTGATCGAGCAATACGGGCAAGGTCATCTCCGGGGCAGTTCTCACGGCGGCACCCGGATCTTCCGCTTGGCCTACCCGAATCCTCTTTACATCAACATGGCCAAGGCAGCCCTACCGCTTTGGCGCGAACTGGAGGACGACGCGGGACGGACGCTGCTCGAGACAACCGGTGGCGTGGACCACGGAGGTGGCACATGTCACTGATATCGCGTCGGCGCTGACCGGATGCGGCGTCGCCCGGCAGCTTCTCCGTCGGGCCGAGGCGGCCGAGCGATGGCCGATGTTCCGATTTGATGGTCCGGTTGCTTTCAACCCGACGCCGGCCGGTGCTTGGCCGACGACACCGTGCGGTCCCTGCAGGATCGCGCCGCCTACTATGGGGCCGCGCTCCGACTTCGAGGAGCCGGTGCTGCACGTCGCAGCCTGGGGGGACGGGATCGCAGTGACAACGACGGTTGACCGTATGAGGCCCCGTCGCCGTGGTCGCCGCCGGCGGCGTGGGTCCCGCGCCTGATCGGCGATATGGTGCCCTGCCGCCGCTGACGTCACCCAGGAACAGCCATTTCACTTTGCCCCTGCTCCCCATTCTCTTCGCTGGCCGAGCTTCATCCACTACCGGCGGCTCGCGATTTACGGCCTCGAGGCACCAGGCGAGGGAATCAAGGTGGCGGAGCACCACCGGGCGTCCGCGTCGACGACCTTGACGATCGGACATTCACGATCGACGTCGCCGGCCGACGGCGGGTCATCGAATATGTCGAGGAATGGCTTCCCGGGCTCCCGGCCCTTACCGCCAATCGAGACGACTTGCCTGTACACGACGACGCCCGGTGAGGACTTCATCATCGACCGGCGGGGTCCGCTGGTGGTGGCCGCCGGTTTCTCCGGGCACGGGTTTAAGTTCACACCATTGGTGGGGCAGATGCTCGCTGATCTGGCCGATGGCCGGCGATGGCCCGGGCCCACGGTTCGCCTCGCGCCGCGTCGATCCGGGCACAAGGTGATGACGTTCGCCGCTGGCGGCGAGCAACCTCGCTAGCAGAGCTCCTGCAGGCCCGTTGCTCGGTCGCGGCGAGGGCGTCGAAGAACGGAGGCGGCTCGTGCAGCCGCCGCAACAGCTCGTCCCTCTTCCGCTCGCCCTCCTTGGTGAGGGCGATGTTCTTGGCCCGGCGGTCGGTCGGACTGGCCCTTGCCGGGCCACAATGCCCCGCTCCTCGAGCCCGTCCACGAGGGACGTCACATACGACGTGTCCCAGTGCTATTCCGTGGCGAGGACCTTCATGGGCTTGGCCTGGCCCGGCTCATCGACATCAACGCTTTCTCCATCAGTCCGGGCGCGAGGCCCAGCGACTCGCATACCTCGTGCATGCGCTCATGGCTGGCGTCACTGAAAAACAGGTCG
>CAVWRY010000003.1:0-1448272 GCA_963757465.1 uncultured Chloroflexia bacterium
CGGGACGGTAGACCATGTCGGCGACATACGAGTAGTTACCGACCTGATCGAACGTCAGCCCGAGGAGGTTGAGCTCTTCACGCTCACTGGCCAGCCGTTCTACCCGAGTCAAAGCCTCCGGTGGCGGTGTTCCCCCCGGCGCGGGGATCGCTTCCGGAGACCGGGGTGAGGCCCACCGACGTGCAGTTGACGAGCAGATCGGCGGGAGCCGGAGCGCGGACGGGTACGCGCCAAGCTCCCGCGCGAGCTGCTCGGCCCGCTCGGGCGGTGCGATTCCACACCGAGATCTCTCCTACGCCTCCCTCGCGCAGCGCCCACACAGCGGCGCGTGCGGAGCCGCCGGCCCCAAGCACGAGCGCGCTGATCCCGCGCAACTCCAGGCCGAGCGCGGCGATCAGCCCGGGGGCGTCGGTGTTCTCGGCGGCGATCGCGCCGTCGGGGGCGAACGTGAGCGTGTTCGCCGCACCGATCGCGACGGGCTGCAGCGCTCGCCTCGCTCGCCAGAGCGAGCGCCGCACGCTTGTGGGGGATCGTGACGTTGGCGCCGGCGAAGCCGGCCGCTCCCCAGCCCGCGGGTCGTCTCGTCGAGGAGCTCCGGTGGAACCGGCAGGAGCTGGTAGCGCCAGCCATCCATGCCGAGCGCGGCCAGCGCCGCGTTGTGGATCGCGGGCGAGCGGCTGTGGGCGACCGGCCAGCCGAGCACGCCCAGGCGCGCTCCCGAAGCTCGAGTGCCTCCCGTCACAAGCGATTCACTTGCGTTTGCACGTCGGAGGGTGTCCGCCGTTCTTCTTCACAGTCGCCTGATAGGCGGCGTCGTGCGTGTTCGAACTGGGCGTAGGTGGTCGAGAACGCCTGCTCGCCGCAGCCGTCGGCGGCGGCTACGTCGTCGAGGTAGGGGACGTGCGCGGGGTGGGCGGCCGCTTCAATCGAAGGGGTGCCGGGATTTGAGATCGGCGTCGGCGGCAGCCCTCCTTCTGTGACGCGAAGGCGGGTGTTGTAGGGCGAGTCGATATGCAGTTGCGCCTCGGTCAGTTCCTGGGCGTAGACGGGGAACCTGCTTCTGCAGCTCCACCGCGTAGTAGATCGTCGCGTCTATGCCCAACGGCATACCTTCGCGCAGCCGGTTGTAGATGACCGCTGCGATCAGCGGGCGATCGTGCGCCGTCTGCGCCTCGCGCTCGACCATCGAGGCGACCGTCAGCAGTTGGTAGGGCGTCACGTGCAGCTCGCGCGCGCGACGAAAATCCTCGGCGCCGAATCGCTGTTTGAAGGTGAGCAGCTGCTGTTCGACCAGGCGGTTGGCGGGGACGTCGGCGACCATTTCATAGGTCGCCGGGAAGAGAAAGCCTTCGAGGTCGCTGGTGGAGCTCGGCGCGGCGTAGAGCGCGGGATCGAGCCGTGAGGAATAGGGTCGATGCGGCCAGATAGCTGCCCTTGAGATCGTCTTCGCCCGCGAGCACGGCGATCTGCAGGCGGGTATAGCCCTGGGGATCGTCACCTTCACGACGATCGCCGCGGGCGGCGGCTTGCTCAGCGCGGCGATCGCGGCTGAGTAGCTCATGTCGCGCTTGAGCTGAAAGCGACCGGAGCGCAGCTCGCCCCGCTTGCCGGTAACGAACGCGCGCAGCTCGAAGAAGAACCCGGAGGAGACGACCCCGTCGCGGTCGAGGATCGAGCCGATCGTGCCCGAGCTCGAGCCCTTCGGTATGTCGACGATGACTTTGCCGTGGCCGACGCCGGCGAACGGCTGGAACAGAGCTTGCAGGAACCACACGGCGGCGATCGCGAACGCCAGCGCCAGCAGCGCGCCGACACGCGCGCGCGTCAGCTTGCGCACGCCCCGCTGCCGTGTGCGCGCGGAAGCGCGGTCCGCACGCAGCCGGTGGCGGCGATGCTCGAGCAGCATGTCACGGTCCCCTCGGGATGGGGCGATGATGTCACGGTCCCCTCGGGATGGGGCGATGAGCGGGTCGAGCGGCTGCGGCGGGACCGACGGCTCGGCAATATCCGGCGACTCGGCAACCGGCGGCTCCGCAACCGATGCCCCGGGCTCAACCGGAGCCTCGAAAGGCTCCTCGACGTGTCCGGCCTCGGTGACGGGTGGGTCGAGCGCCGGCGGCGTCTCGACGACCCCATCACCGCTCGCCTCCGCGACGGACGCGGACGGAGCCTCCACCCAGGACTCGATCGGATCGAAGCATCGGGCTGCCTTCCTGCCTGTTCGGCCCGGCGGCGCGCACGTTCTTCACGGGCGCGCTCGCGTTCCTCGTCGGTACGTTCGCCCGCCATGCGTGTATCGACCTTAACGCGTCGCTAACGCGATCGGGCCGTCAACCAGCCCTCCAGCAAATGCGCCGCGGCGCGCGAGTCCTCGCTTGCGATCGACGTGCCCCCCATGCGCTCGGCGATCCGGGTCGTGAAGCGCTCGTCGTGCATCTCCACCGGCACCTCTTCACCGAGTCGCAGCGACAGCCGCTGCGCAAACGCGCGCGTCTCGCGCGTCTGGGCGGTGTCGCCGCCCTGCAGCGACAGGGGCAGCCCCACCACGACCCGTTCCACGTCGCGTTCGCGCACGAGCTCGATGATCGTGTCGAGCCCGCGCCGGGTGCCCGGACGCAATACGGCCTCGATCGGTGTGACGATCGTGCCTGAGGGATCGCTGAGCGCGCAGCCACAGCGCGCGCTGCCGTAGTCGAGCGCCAGCACCCTCATCGGCGTTTCGTCTCCCCGATGCCAAGTCGCTCGCGGCATCGCTCAGCTCTCCAGCGCCGTCTCGATCGCCGCTCGGGCCGTGGCGAGCGCCTGTGGCAGCTTCTCCGGATCGCGTCCCCCCGCCTGGGCCAACATGTCGCGTCCCCCTCCCCCACCGCCCACGACTGCACCGACCTCTCGACCGCATCGAGCGCGGTCAGTGCGGCCACGATCTTCACCGTCGACCGGTGGACGCCGGCGAGGACGTTGATGGACTGCTGCAACCCCTGCCGCTCCCTGGCCAGCGAGGCCAGCGCGTCGTCGCGCGCCTGGGTCAGCTGCACGCCGCGCAGGGAGATCAGTGCCTTGGCAGCGGCCAACGACCCGCGCTCGGCCTGGCGGCGGTGTTCGCCGCGTACCGGATGAGCAGGATGCGCGTATTGGGCTTGGCGGCGACGGACAGGTGCGACGGAACGTCGTCGGCAGGGATCCCGGTCGCCGCGGACACAGCCTGCCGGACGCTGGGCGCGTCGAGTGCGTCGGCGGCGGTGTCGAGCGATTGGCTCAGTTGCAGCTGACCGGGCAGGAACGGTGCCATCGGCACGACGAGGTCAGTCTCCATCACCACGTGCGGGCGGCAGCAGCACACCCCACACGAGACCCGCGCCGGCGCCGGCGACCGCCCCCACGACCAACAGCACGGACGTGACGGGACCGAGATCGGCGTAGGAGGACAGCGCCACGTCGGGTTGCCGTCGGCTGGCGGCCGGGCGGGACGGGCGGGCAACCGCCGGGTTCGTACGCGAGGTCGCTCCACAGCAGTCCGATGGCCGCGAACAGCGTGATCAACTCGATGCCGATCGCGTCGTAGACGAACATCGTGAGCAGGTGGGCCAGGATCACGACGAGGGCGATCGTGGCCATCGGCGTGTCTCGACGCGCGCTGCGGACCAGGCTGATGACCAGGAACGCCAGGTAGAACAGCGCGCCACCGATGCCGGTGGTGAAGATGACGAGCCAGAACTGCCCCTGGGTCCCCAACGCCGGCGGGGTGCACAACCCGCACGTGGCGGTGTTCCCGCCGGAGATCGAGTAGGTGCTCCCTTCCACGTTGCGCGTAGAACCGAGCCCGACGACAGGGGAGCGGGCGGCGACACTGTCGACGGTCATCGCGCCGAGGTAGGCGCGGCCGGTATTGCTCGTCGCGTGTTCCAACCGGTTCGTGATGGCGCTGCCGACCGGCGTGGCGAGAGCCACCGCGATCATCACGAAGGCTGCCAGCGCGATCGCCCCGACGGCGCGTAGCCGACCGAAGGCTGCCGAGCGCAGGGCCAGCACGACGCCGATCACGACGAGGGCGAGCCACATCCCGCGGTTCTGCGTCATCACGACCGGGTACGCGGAGGCGACCAGGATCAGCACGCCGACGACACGTCCCCGCCGACTCGCGGCGCGGATCCATCCCTGGATGAAGAAGGGCAGCAGACACGCGTAGTTCAGGCCCCACTCGTTGGTGTAGGCGAACGGTGCGCTGGCGCGGGGGTTGACCGCGCCGTCGACCGAATAGCGCTGGGAGAGCACGGGGTGGATCAGGTCGTGGATGTACTGGATGTGGATCAGCCTGGACGGCAGCGCGAGCTGCAGCAGCGACGGGAAGTCCAGGGTCGGCGCAACAGTGCCGGCGATCCCGCCGGCGACGACGGTGACGAACAGCCACCCGAAGGCACGCACGAGCCGCGCCGCCGACAATGACCGCCTGAAGTTGTACACGTAGATCACGGTGATCGACGCGGCGAGGTACCACGCATATCTGAAGGCGAACGTCAGATACCGGGTGACGGAGTGGTCGACGATCGCGTGCGGCGCACTGACCTGCAGCAACAGCACGCCCACGGCCGCCCAGCCGAGGAACATCAACCACCAGCCGAACCCGCGGCGGACGCGCACCGGCATGTGCGAGCGGATCAATTGCGCGGCCATGATCGCGGCGGCAAGCAGCGGGATCAGGTTGGCGACGCCCAGGACCCACCAGAGCGGGTAGCCGACCAGGGTGTAGATCAGCGGCCAGCCGACCGGCAGTCGTGCACGACGGACGGAAACGGCGGGAGGCGAAGCTAACGCAGCCACGCCGGCTCGGTCCCGAGTATGTCGGCCAGCGCCTCGTTGTGTGCGCGGTAGTGCTCGGTCAGGAACTGTTCGGCGTCGGTGGGCATGGACGAACTCGGCCTCGCGTTGAGCTGCTCGACGCGTTTGGGCGTCCACGGATCCAGGCCGAGGAAGTCCTGCAACCGGGACACCTCGTCGTAGGGGTCACGGAAGAAGGACTCGCTCTGGATGATGTGGACGCGGTCGCGGGGGATGTGCCGGAACACCCGCTCGAGTTGCTCGGCGAACTGACCGCGGCTCAGGTAGGCGTGGTGACGGTGGCTGAAGCTGTGGTAGTCCGGGTCGGCCCGCATGCGCTCGACCTCGCCGTCCAGCCGGCGTGGTTCGAGCTTGAGCGCGGTCAGGAAGTCCGACTCGGTCTCGAAGCCGCGGGCCAATTCGTGTTTGTAGGCGGAATAGGCGCGGCCGATCGGGATTCCGCAGCATCGCCACGACTTTGACGCCGGGCAGATCGTGAGCGAGCCGCTCGACGGCCATCGGATGGAACATGTAATACGTGCACGCCTCGAATACCTTGGTCTTGCTCGAAGAAGTGTGCGCGAGAGGCATCCGGCTGCGGTACCAGTTCATTCCGCGGGTGTAATTGAGGGTGAAGTAATCAGTGCCCTTATCGGCCACCGGGCGGCGTACTTGCGGATGCTGAGAAAGCGTTTGGAAGATTGTCGTCGTTCCGCAGCGTTGCGCGCCGATCACGATGAAATCCGGAGTCGCACGCAGGCGCGAGGTTGCGGCGCTGACCGCCAGGGCAGCCCGCTTCGCGGTGGGGCGTAGCGCCTCGGGCACGAACCGACGGACACTCACTGCGACCCTCGCTGGCTGATCGGGACGCGGTGCGTCGCTGCCGTTTGTCGGGGCAACTGTAGTCGAATGATCGGCCCGAGTCCTCTCGTGTTCAGGACTCAGTCACCGGAAATCACCGAGCTGTGCGCAAGAATTCGCACGCTCTCGGCAACCGCGGGAACGTTGTCGAAGCGGTAATCGCAAACACCGGTACCGCGGTGGTCCCAGAGGCTCACCGCGCGGATCTGCGGGTTCGCGCGCAGGACATCCGGTATCTGTCTGTACCAATCGGACGTCAACGCCGGATTGCCGAACGTGGTCGAGCCTGCCTCGCTGATCATGATGGGCTTGGTCAGGTCGATGTCGTAGCGCCCGTGCACCTGCCGCAGGTAGCGCAAGAACGACAGCGTGGTTTCCGCGAAGGACTGCGACCGGTGGTAGTCCGGCGCGCCCGCGCGACACCCGGCCGCGTTGTAGGACTCCCAGCTGATCCAGTCCACGAACGCGTTGCCGGGCCACATCTGCACGGCGCGCGCGTCGGTCGCGGGCGATCCGGTGACCACCCAGACCCACACCGCGTTGGTCGCACCCGCTCGCTCGAACACGGCATGCACGTGCCGCCATGCGGCGCGGAAGTCACTCGGCGGTCCCAACACCGAGTGCCGGGGGAGGTCGGGTTCGTGCCCGAAGGTGACGAACACCGGACGGTGCAACCCGGCGACGCCGGCCGCCTGGGCCTGCAATTGCGCGTCGTACTGGCCGTCGGCGACCGCGGCCCAGGACATGTCCGACAGCGGCCGGCCGTAGATGCGCGCGTCGATGGACAGTTGGAGGATCCGGCCGTCCTGGACGAGGCGGCGCTCGTCCGGCGTCGGAACGGCGTCGTTGAGATCGTGGAAGCGGTGCACCATCGGGAAGTGGGTCCTGAGCAGGGTCTCGACGGCGTGCAACTTCTCGTTCGTGGGCGGATCGGTGGCGATGCCCAACAGCACGCCGCAGGAGGGCACGAGCTTCGCCGAGAGCCGACAGGGCCGCTGCGGCACCGGGTGCCCGGACGTCACACACGAGACCAGGAGAAGGGCGCAGAGACCGAGCGCCGAGCACAGGCGCACGGCAGCGCGAAACGACTTGCCGGTCGGCCTGACAGGAGGTCGTACGTGCATCGGTCGAAGGGTTGCATGCACACTCTGTGCGGACCGTGAGCAGCGTGCACACGGCCGCACCCCACTCGGCTCGGGAGAAACGACGGACATGGCACCTCCTCCGGACAACGCGACCAGTGTCCTGGGCGTCCCCATCTCCGTCGTCGACGAGGCCGCACTGCTGGAGCGCATCGCCGCGTGCGTGGACCGGCGCGAACCGACTGTGTTCGTCGGTGTCTATGCGGCGTTGTTCCGCAGGATGCGCCGCGATTCCGCCTACCGCCCGCTGGTCGCGCGCAGCACCAACTACCCCGACGGGTTCGGCGTCGTCCGCGAGTTGCAGTTGCGCGGCGTGGCCGGCGCCGCACGCCTCGCAACAACGGACGTGATCCACCCGATCGCGCGTCTCGCGGCCGCGCGCGACTGGAAGGTCGTCTGCTACGGCGCGGCGACCGGCGTGGCCGAGCGCGCGGTCGAGGCATTGCAGGTGTCTGCACCCGGGCTGCAGGTCGTCGGCGTGTGGGACGGGTACTCGGGCGGTCCGACGAGTGAGGAACTGCAGGCCCTGCAGACCGACCTGGTACTCATCGCGATCGGCGCCGGCGCCCAGGAACAGTACGCCTACGATGTGGCGGTGCCTGCCGGTGTGCCTGTCGCGCTCACCTGCGGAGGTCTGTTCGACTTCCTTGCCGGGGATCGTCGGCGCGCCCCGTCGTGGATGCAGCGCAACGGACTCGAATGGCTCTTTCGGATCGCGCTGGAGCCGCGCCGACTCATCGGTCGATACCTCGCGGGGAACCTGGACTTCGTGTGGCGGGCCCGCCGTGAGCGGCGCAGGCTCGCCATCGGGCACGCGGACCTGTGACGGCCGGTCCTCCGCCGGCCACGTCCGGACCGAGTGCCCGGCAACAGGACGGCGGCGAGTCGATGCGACGCGTCGCGCGCGGCAGCGTCGCCAACCTCGCCGGTGCGGCTGTCACCGGCGTGTGCACATTCGCCCTGACCGTGGTCATCGCGCGCGGCGTGGCCAAGCACGACGCCGGCGTGTTCTTCGCGGTGACGTCGCTGTTCCTGATCGCGACGACCATCGGCAACCTGGGCACCCAGACCGGCCTGGTCTACTTCCTCTCGCGGTGCCGGACGCGTGGCCGGACCGGGGAGATCGACTCTTATGTGCGCACCGCTGTGTGGCCGATGGTGGTGCTCGCGCTGGCGATGGCCGCAGGAACGTTCCTGCTCGCCCCGGAACTCGCCCGCCTGATCTCTGCCGGCGACGCGCACCGGGCGACGGTCTACTTGCGCTGTATCGCATGGTTCATCCCGCTGGCCGGCATCGAGATCGTTCTGCTGGCGGGTACCCGGGGTCTGGGCGCGATCCGTCCCTACGCCCTGATCGAGCAGATCTACCGACCGATGCTGCAGCTCGCCCTCGTGCTGCTCGTGACGGTCGCCTTCTCCGCCTCGCTCCTCGGTCTGGCCTGGGCGCTGGCCTATGCACCCGCCGCGGTGGCCGCTGTCGTCTCGTGGCGACGCGTGCGGGCCCGGTTCTCGCCGCCGTCCTCCGCGCACGAGCGGCATCCGGTGACCGCAGAGTTCTGGCGTTTCACGCTACCCAGATCGCTGACGAGCACGATCCAGATGTTGATGCAACGCTTCGACGTCGTTCTGGTCGCCGCGCTCGCCAGTCCGGTCGATGCCGCCATCTACGCCGCTGCCACGCGATTCATCGTCCTCGGCCAGCTCGGGATCAACGCGCTGACGATCGCTGCCCAACCGCGGTTCGCCGAGACGCTGAGCACCGACGATCACCGCCCGGCGAACGAGCTGTACCACGTGACCACCTCGTGGCTGATGATCCTGACCTGGCCGGTCTACCTGCTGCTGCTCGTGTTCGCGGCGCCGATACTCACCGTGTTCGGACGCGGTTACCCGGCGGGGGCCACGTCGATCGCCATCATCGCAGCGTCCATGCTGATCGCCACCGGAAGCGGCATGGTGGACACGGTGCTCGCAATGGCGGGCCGAACACTCTGGAACCTGCTCAACGCCGTGCTCGCGCTTGCGGTGAATCTCGGGCTCGACTTCGCCCTGATCCCGCCGCACGGCATCCTCGGCGCGGCGATCGGCTGGGCCGCCGCCATCCTGGTGCGCAACCTCGCCGCCCTTGCCCAGGTCAGGAGATCGCTGCGGTTCACCGTGCTCGCTCGCCAGACGGCTGTCGCCGCAGGGCTGACGGTGGCCTGTTACGGAATCGTCCCCCTTGTGGCCAGGATCGCCTTCGGCAACACGGTGCCGGTCATGCTGACATCCGCGGTGATTGCCACGGGGTGCTACGTCGGCGGCCTCGTCGGGCTGCGCGAGCCGTTACGACTGGCGAGCCTGCTCGATATCCGCCGGGGTCGCAGGGCCGCCGCCCACGGGATCCCTGGATAGCTCCTGAGCAGTGCCTCGATGCTTGCCTCGGAAGAGGTGCGCCGACGTAAGCTCGTTGTTAGACTTCGACGGCACTCGTTACCGGGGAGGACGGGCGGGTTGCTGTCGGTGGAAGGGCCGCTATGTCACCCGTGATCGTCGTCTTCGTCGTGTGGTTCGCCCTGGTGGCCGTGATCGACGCGGTGATCATCGCCAGGGCAGAGCGCTGGCGCGCGCCCGCCTGGGCCGGCAAGGCCCGTCGGCGCTGGGCCACTGCCGTCGACGACGTGATGCCGACCCTTACCCGCGGAGTGACCGCTGCGATCGCGTTGCTTGCGATGTGGTCGGTCGTGATCATCGTCGGGCTGGTCATGGGCATCATCGCGCACCGGTTGCAGGGGCCCATCGACGAACCTGGATTCCGCTGGTGGAACTCGCACCACCTCGGCGGCGCGTGGCACGACGTCTGGTGGAAGTTGACCAACATCGGCATGCCCGGCTCACCCAGGGCATCGCCGCGGCCGCGGCGATCGTGTTCTCGGTGCTCTACCGCAAGCGTCCGTACTGGTGGGCGCCCGGCGTCACGATGATCCTCGGCTACGCCGCGGAGAAGTACTCGCAGATGATCCTCAAGTCGGTGATCCACCGCGGGCATCCGCCTACAGCGGGCGGGTCCTGGCCGTCGGGCGGCATGGGTCGCCTGACCGACGTCTACGGCCTCGTGATCTTCTTCGTCATCTGGTACTTCTGGCCGCGCACACCGCGTGCTTGGGCCGCCGGGGTGAGCCTGCTGCTCGTGCTCATGTCGATCCAGGCGTATGCGCGGATCAACAACCTCGAGCACTGGACCACCGACGTCGTCGGCGGTGCGATCTACGGGTTGATGCTGCTCGCCATGATGATCATCGGTTACCTGACGCTGGCCCGGCCGGCCCGCGCACGAGCCGCGCAGGCAGCAGGTGGGCGGTCACAACCCGACCTGGTGCGGAACACCACGTCTTGATCGAGCACCCGTCCGGCGAGCAGTCGCGACGTTCCGCGACGTTGCCTGCCGGCTACCTGGCCGAGGTCGTGTCCGTGTTGTGGCCGGCGCCGGGCGTCGTCACCACCGGGCGGTCCGGTGATCACCGCAGTCGGCTCGGTCGTCGCGTCGACTTCGTCGCGGTTCCGTCGCTGGCGCGTCCCAAACTCGTT
Organism: uncultured Chloroflexia bacterium; assembly: GCA_963757465.1. GTDB lineage: Bacteria > Chloroflexota > Anaerolineae > Anaerolineales > Villigracilaceae > UBA5195. The sequence continues at coordinate 10,386 of CAVWRY010000003.1, forward strand.
CTCCCGCGCCGCCCGCGTCGCGCCACCGCCGGCGCGATCCGCCGGTTCAAGACGACGCAGTCGAGGCGCACGCGAGCCGCTGCGACCGCGCTGGCCGCGGCAGCACGCGTCGGATTGGTCGATGTGCTGCCCGGTCGGTTCTCGATCGGGTACGGCGCCGGCGAGGCAGCCTCCGGGATCGACGCGCACCTGTCGGACGTGCTCGGCCGGCCGGTGACAGTCGCGCTGTACATCAGCCCGGCGCGTGCCGTGCGCAAACCTCTGCTTCTGGTGATGGACGAGCGCGGGCACACTTTCGCCTTTGCGAAGCTGGGCGTCACCGAGTTCACCCGGGCGCTCGTCCGGCACGAGGCGCGCACGGTGCGGCGACTCAACGAGCAACAGCATCGCTACCTCCAGGTGCCACGCGTTTTGCACAGCGGGCCCTGGGGAGCGCACGAACTGCTGGTGCAGTCGGCGTTGCCCGGCGGAGCCATGCCGCGCAGCGGAACACCGGTGTTCCGCGAGGCGCTGCAGGAACTCAGCGCGGTCGGCGACGTCTCGGTCGGGCCGCTGTCGTCAGCGCCGTACTGGAGCGGCCTGCAATCCAGGCTCGACGCGCTTCCCTCCTCGCAGTGGCGCACCCTGCTCGATCGCCTTCGACAGTCGATCGGTCCCGACACCGAACGCCCCTACCGCTTCGGTTCGTCGCACGGCGACTGGTCGCCCTGGAACACCACCGAGTCCGACGGCCGGATCCTCGCGTGGGACTGGGAGAAGTTCGAGGACGGCGTGCCGGTCGGAATGGATGCCGTGCACTTCGACATCCAGAATGCGGTCGTGTTCGGTGGTGGGTCACCGGCGGATGCGTTCGCCGACGCCCTGCGTCGTGCGCCGCAGATCGTGGTCGCCGACGACGAACGGCAGGCGCGCGCGACGGTGCTCATCTATGCGCTGCACATCGGCCTCCGCTATGTCGAGGACAGCGAGGTCGACGCCGGCGAGGGCAAGATGAGTCGCCTCGGCACGTGGCTGCCCGGTCTGGTGCTGGCGGCCGAGACCGGATCCTGGCAGCGGACCGGCTGACCGCCGAACACGTCGCTCAGATCGACTTGCCGAGCCGGTTCGCCGACAGTTGAACGAAGCGGACCGGGATGCGAAGCAGCGCGACGCCGAGCGCCGCGACGGCCCACGGGTTCTTCGCCCGCTGGCGCAGGGCGCGCGACCCGAAGCGGATCGCGCGCCCCGCTCGCCGCCGGCGGCATAGGCGAAGGCGAGCTTGCCGTTGAAGTACCCCGCACTCGCCGGCTGGGCCAGGATGTCCGGATGGCGCTCGAGGATCTGTTCGTGGGCACGGGCGATCCGCTGCCAGCGGCGCGGATTCCACAGCGGGGTATCGCGGAAGACGTGGGTCAGCCGTTGCTGCACCACACCGATCGGGTGCTGTCGACTGGCTCGCAGCAGCCACTCCCAGTCCTCGACCCCGACCAGTTGCTCGTCGTAGTCGCCGACCTCGTCGAACAGACGTCGACGCATGAACAGGTTGGACGAGTGCAGGTCGGCGATCCGGTCGGTCATCAGTTCGCGGTGGGTGACCAGCGGCCCGATCAGCGGCCGCTCCGATGTCCGGCCGTCCCCGGTGTGCAGGATGACCCCGGTCGCGACGACGCCGAGCGACTGGTCGGCCTCGAGAGCCGCGACCTGGGCGGACACCTTCGCCGTCGCCCAGTAGTCGTCGTCGTCGAGTGAGGCGACGAACTCCCCGCCGGCCCGCGCGAGACCGGCGTTGCGTGCACCCGCCAGCCCGGGGCTGTGATCGTTCTCGATCACCCGCACGCGTCGGTGCGGATCACTCGACTCGACCGAGGGGTCGGCCGGTTCCTTGTCGTGGACCACGATGATCTCGATCGGACCGGCATAGTCCTGACCGACCACGCTCGCGATCGCCCGCCGCACCAGGTCCGGTCGGCCGTGCGTCGGGATGACCACCGTCACCAACGCCGACGTCGGCTGCGTCGGCTGCGTCGGCTCGGGCGCGTTCTGTGTGTCCATGGCTCCGTCCGGAGAGTTCCCTGTCCCGTCAGCGCGGTAGCGGCAGGCGCGCCGTCAGCAGCCTGGCATACGTCGCGTCGCTCACCCCTTCGATGGTGTCCAGTTCCTCCTCGCCCAGCTTCGTGCGCCACTCCGACGCGACGTCGCTGGGGGCACGCTCCAGGCGGTGCAGCTGCTCGCCGGCGCCCGCCGCCGCACGGGCGTGGTTCTCGGCGTGGGCGCTCTCCATCTCGGCCTGCGCCCCAGCACTCCAGGTCAGCCCGAGTCGCTCGAACAGCGCCCGGGCCGCCTGCGGCCCCCCGGTGGCCAGTTCCTCGTGCGACACGATGACCAGTTCCGGCGTCTCGTCGGCATGGTCGAGGGCGATCTCGTGCAGCGCCGACCAGAACCGGGCGATCGCCTCGGCCTGCCCGACTTCGCCGGGGCGCGGCACGAGCGGTGCCTGTTGCGCCCCGCCGTGGACCCGGCGGTGCTCGAGCTGGACGGCGCGGACCTCGTCCAGGTTCGGTTGCCAGTTCATCCGCCGGTAGCTGACCAGCGCGGCGGCCGGATGACGGAAGACGATGACCGCCCGGGCGCCGGTGATCCTGGCCACCGCCGGTACCGACAGCAGGGCGAAGGGGTCCTTGACGATGATCCTGCTCCACGGGGCGGCGGCGGCCCACTGTCGGCTGCCGTACTTGCCGAACACCCATGGGGTGCGCCCCGAGTAGGCCAGGCGGAGCGCGCGGGCCTGGCGCCTGCTCGGCCGGTCCAGTTCCGTCCACCCGCTGAGCGTGCGTGCCAGGGCGTACTGGCCGGGGTGGGGGTTCATCGGCTCACGGCCCGTCATCGCCGCGCGCGGGGTGTGGGCGAGCAGGCGCGCCAGCCAGGTGGTGCCGGAACGGGGCATGCCGGTGACCAGCACGGGGGCGGGCCGGGAGCGCAGAGCCATGCGCAGACGATACGAGGTGGCCGCGACCCGACGATCCGGGTACCCACATTTGGCCCAAGGTCCAACCGTGCCAGTTTCACTTTGATGACGACTTGGGTGTTAGTCGATCACGGTTGATGGGAGAAGCTTGCGGAGTCCGACGCCCCCCGCTTGTTGGACCAGCGATCTATTGCGCCATTTCCGGACAAGTTACTCAATGTGAGTTTGACGTTAGGTTTGGAAGGGTCATGGGGTAATCTCATGACCACATGCGGGGGACGGCATTCGTCCAACGAGGCTGTTGAGGGATGGGACCCTCGACGGCTGGAAGGTAAAGGTCCCGCATGTCCCGCAGTTACGCGTGTAAGCACCGCGCCCACCCCCGGCACGCCGACGAAGGGGGCGCACACGGCGCCTCCGACCCGGGTGCCCCGCGGCCTGCACACGGCGCCCAACCTGGCGCGCATTCCGGAGCCCACTCCGAGCCCGATCGACCGGCGTCCGGCGCGCCCACACCGTGATCGGCGTGTTCGCCGTGATCACCGCCGCCTCCGCCGTCGGCCTGGCCGTCAACTCACCCCGCACGGCCGACGCGGCCGGCACCTACACGATCACGGTGGACCCCGTCGCCGACACATACGTGACCTCGGGTGCGCCGGCGAGCGTGCGCGGTCACGCGGTTCGGATCCAGGCCTCCGACCAGCCGGATCACCACAAGCTCGCCTACCTGCGGTTCGCCCTCCCGGCCGTCTCCCGGCCGATCACCGGCGCCACGCTGGAGCTCACCCGCGACACCCACCACCTGGACAGCGTCGTCTACGCCGACGACGTCGCGAACTCGAGCTGGTCGGAAGGCTCGACGACCTTCGCGAACGCCCCGCGCCTCGGCTCCGTGCTCGACTCGGCGTCGACGGACAGCACCACCAAGACCGTCGACCTGGACGTGACCCGCGCGCTCGACGGCAAGCGCGTCGTGGATCTTGCGATCTCCTCGCGGTCCAAGACCGGCTTCGCCTCCTTCCGCTCCCGCGAGTGGGGGGCGGGCGGCCCGAAGCTGGTGCTGACGGTCGGCGGGTCCGCGCCGGTCGGCGCGCGCCGCCGTCGTCTCGAGCGCGCCGTCGTCGGCGTCAGCACCGCGGCCTCGTCGTCGGCGTCGTCCACGGCGGGCAGCTCGTCGGCGAGCACGGGGCCGTCCACGACGAGCCCTGCGCCGTCCTCGACCGCGCCGTCGACGGCCACCTCGTCGACGTCCTCCTCGTCGACGTCCGCCGCGCCTTCCCGTCGGCGTACGTCCACCTCCACGTCGTCGACGCCGAGCTGGACGCCGTCCCCGAGCGACACCGGATCGTCCCGGGGCTGCGTCGGGTCCGTCAACGGCATCCCTCGCAGGGTGCCTACGTCGGCGGTACCGCGGGGGGCACGCAGGACGTCCTCGCTGGAGAACCGGACCGGGATGCCGCTGGCGATCCACCGGTCGTACTACAACGCCGACCAGGTCGACAAGGCGATCTCGGTCGTGAACTCGGACCTGGCGACCGGACGGCTGCCGTGGATCAGCTCGAAGATGCCGTACTCGTGGGCCGACATGGCCGCCGGCGCGGTGACCAGTGGGCGATCAACCTGGTGCAGCGCCTGGCCAAGGTCAACGGCCCGGTCTGGCTCGCGTTCCACCACGAGCCCGAGGGCGACGGCAACATGCCCGACTGGACGGCGATGCAGCGCCACCTCGCGCCGATCGTGCACCAGTACTCGAACAACGTCGCGTTCACGACGATCCTGATCGCGTGGGACTCCTTCAACGGCCCGAGCCAGTACCAGCTCAACAACGTGTGGCCCGGCGACGGCCTGGTCGACATTGCGGGTTGGGATGTCTACAACGACTACGGCACCACGCGTAACGGGTCGTCGCACCCGATGCTGGACCCCACGAAGTACTTCTCGCAGATGAGCGCCTTCGCGGCGCAGCACCACACGCACTGGGCGATCGCGGAGACCGGCTACACCTCCGCGGCGGCCGGGCAGAACCCGAAGTGGCTGTCGGACACCTACGACAACCTGGTCGCCCACGGCGGTCTCGCGTTGTCCTACTTCGACTCGTCACTGAACTCGATCGCCGACTGGACGCTCGACGACCAGGTGAAGTTGAACGACTTCACCCACCTGCTGCACGGGTCGCCGCGCATCTGCCACTGATGCCGGCAGCGACGAAGTAGGCGGGCCATCGGGCCGGCCGGACGAGCAGCGACACCGCTCGTCCGGCCGGCCCGAGCCGTGTCCGCCTGCCGGCCGGGGTCAGCTAACGCCGCGGGCGGGTACGGCAGGAAGCAGATGCCGCCCTTGTTCTTGAAGACCCGCCCGCACATCTGCGAGGTGCCCTGCGTCCCGTTGTCACTGGCGACCCACAGGCCGGCGGCCGTGAGCAGCGAGGTCGTCCCCCGCCGTGGCCGAGCGATCTGGTCGGATTCCACGACTGGTCGACGGCTGCCGCCCGCCGTCGGGGTCGAGGGTCGGCGAGCCCGGCCGGCTCACGGCGCCCGGGCCGGCCGCGTCGCAGCCGTCAGGGTTGTCGGCCCACCGCTCGTGGCCGGTCACGTACACGTGGGTGTCGTCGGCGACCACCCCGTAGTAGGAGTCGCACCCCGTGTAGTTGATCCCGGCGGCGGCTGTGCCCCGCCGGCCGCCGACAGCGGCGAACGCGCCGCGTCGCACAGCCCCGCCCGCGGTTGGCTGGGCCTCGATCCCGGGCCGTAGCGCGGCTTGTACCCGGTGCTCGCGAAGTAGACGGTGCGGTCGTCCGGTGACCACGCGCCGGCCCGGATGTAGTACGACTCGTTCGTGACGCAGGGGTGGACGGCGTCCGGCGAGTTCCACGGGTCGAGGGTCACCGTGGCGCCCAGGTCGAGGATCGCCACCTGGTGGCGCTTCTGGCCGTTGATCGAGGTGAACACGCCTTCGATCAACAACTTGTCGCCCGCGTGACTCAGTTGCGAGTTGTCCACGTGCTTGGTCGTGTTGGGGTACTGGCCGGCGAAGGTGACCATGGCGTAGCGGTTGGTCCTGCCGGTCGTCGGGTTGAGACTGGCGAACTCGGTCCGCGGCGCCGCGTTGATCCTGGTGAACGCGCCGCCGACGAGCAGCGAAGCCGTGCGCGTAGTCGACGGTGGACACGGGGGCGTTGGCGTTGTGCTTGAAGCCGGTGAGCACCGCCCCGGTGGTCGTGTCGACCGCGACGAGGTTGCTGACCCCCACCCCGTCCACCACGGAGAAGTTGCCACCCAGGTAGGCGACCGAGCAGTCCGGCGAGAGCGCGATGTCGTTCACCCGGCCGTTCACCTGGGGTGCCCAGTCCGAGACCGCACCGGTGTCCTGGGAGAAGCTGAACGCGTTGTAGCGGGTGTACACGGTGCTGCCCTGCTGGATGTCGGAGATGGCGCCGACCGCGAACATCTGCGACCCGCACGGCACCAGACGCCGTACGTTCTGCCCGGGCGTCGCACTGCGCAACCAGGGCGTGTACGAGGCCGGGGTGGTGCCGACCGTGCCGGTCTGGCGTCACGTCCGCGCTCGCCTGCGCCGTCGGTCCGGCGACGAGCCCGAGCACCGTCGCGGTCGCGGCCACGATCACGGCGACGGCCCGGGTCAGCGCGCGTGAAGTGTTCATAGTCGATCCCCTACCGCCGAGCTCTGCCGCCGTCGCTGTCCATGGCGCCGCGACGGGTCGCCTATATCATGGTGCCCGACCTCATAGTGCGAAGCTTCTTGCAGGGAAACCTTCAGCTTGCCCAACGATTCGGGCAAGATCGGCGCAAGCAGCGCGGCGCGGGCGCCCCACCGGGTGTCGGAGCGCGTGCGTAAGGTCGAAAGCACCCCGTCGGCGTAGGTCGCGGGGCTGTTCGTCGTGCCCGAAAGGTTCCCCGTGTCGCTGTCCGGCCTGCTCACCGCTGCTTCGTCCGATCCCGCCCTCGTCGCGCTGGCCGAGAACTCGGCGCCGCCGAGTTCACCGTCACCGCCCCCGCCGCGGCCCAGCCGTTCGCCGTCGCCGCCGCCGCGCGGACCGGGCGCACCGTCCTCGCCGTCACCAGTTCCGAGCGCGAGGCCCAGGACCTCGTCGCCGCGCTGCGGTTGTCTGCTGCCGCCGGACCGGGTGGCGCTCTACCCCGGCTGGGAGACGCTGCCGCACGAGCGGCTCTCGCCGCGCGCGGACACCGTCGGCCAGCGGCTCGCCGTGCTGCGCCGGCTCGCCCACCCGACCGACGACGACCCCGCGACCGGGCCGCTGTCGGTGGTGGTCGCGCCGGTCCGCTCGGTGCTGCAGCCGCAGGTGCCGCGGCTCGGCGAGCTCACGCCCGGTCGTGCTGCGCGCCGGCGACGGCGGCCGCGAGCTCACCGACATCGTCACCGACCTCGTCAACGCCGGCTACGCCCGCACCGAACTGGTCGAGAGCCGCGGCGACTTCGCGGTGCGCGGCGGCATCCTCGACGTCTTCCCGCCGACCGAGGAACACCCGCTGCGCGTGGAGTTCTGGGGTGACGAGGTCGAGGAGGTCCGGTACTTCCGCGTCGTCGACCAGCGCTCGCTCGAGATCGCCCCGCACGGGCTGTGGGCGCCGCCGTGCCGCGAGCTGCTGCTCACCGAGGACGTCCGGCAACGCGCCCGCGAGCTGCTGGCCGAACACCCCGAACTGTCCGAACTGCTCGACCCGATCACGCGCGGCGAAGCGGCCGAGGGCATGGAGGCGCTCGCTCCCGTCCTGGTCGACGAGCTGACGCTGGTGCTCGACGAACTGCCCGCCGGCGTCGCACGTGATCGCTGTGCGACCCGGAACGTGTCCGCTCGCGCGCCGCCGACCTCGTCAGCACGTCGGAGGAGTTCCTCGCGGCGTCGTGGGCCGCGGCCGCCGGCGGCGGCAAGGCGCCGATCGACCTGGCCGCGGCATCGCTGCGCGACCTGGACGAGGTGCACGAGCACGCGACGAAGATCGGCCTGCCGTGGTGGGGGATCACCGCCCTGACCGCCGAGGACGTCGTCGCGAGCGACTTCGAACTCGCGCCAGTCCTACCGCGGTGACGTCGAGGCGGCGCTGGCCGACCTGAAGTCGTGGGTGCGCGACGGGCTGGCGGGTCGCGCTGGTCTTCGACGGGCACGGCTCCGCGCAGCGGGCGGTGGAGCGGCTCGGCAGCGCCGAGATCGCCGCCCGGCTGGTGTCCGAACCGGACGTCGAGCCCGGCGTCGTCGACGTCACCACCGGTCGCCTCGGCGGCGGCATCGTCGCGCCCCGGCTCAAGCTCGCCTTCCTCACCGAGGCCGACATCACCGGCCAGCGCGGGTCGGTCACCAAGGACTCGCGGCGGATGCCGTCCAAGCGCCGCAACGCGATCGACCCGATCACGCTCAAGTCCGGCGACTACGTCGTGCACGAGCAGCACGGCGTCGGCAAGTACGTCGAGATGGTGCGGCGCACCATCAACGGCGGCGAGCGCGAGTACCTCATCATCGAGTACGCGCCGTCCAAGCGCGGTCAGCCCGGCGACCGGTTGTTCGTCCCGACCGACTCGCTGGACCAGGTGACCAAGTACGTCGGCGGCGAGGCGCCGACGCTCTCGCGCCTCGGCGGCGCCGACTGGGCCAAGACGAAGGGCCGCGCGCGCAAGGCGGTCAAGGAGATCGCGGCAGAACTGATCCGGCTCTACAGCGCGCGGATGGCGACCAAGGGCCACGCGTTCGCGCCGGACACACCGTGGCAGCGCGAGCTGGAGGACGCCTTCGCCTACGTCGAGACACCCGACCAGCTGGCGGCGATCGACGAGGTCAAGCAGGACATGGAGAAGGTCGTCCCGATGGACCGCGTGATCTGCGGCGACGTCGGCTACGGCAAGACCGAGGTCGCGGTGCGCGCGGCGTTCAAGGCGGTGCAGGACGGCAAGCAGGTCGCCGTACTGGTCCCGACCACGCTGCTCGCCCACCAGCACATCCAGACCTTCAGCGAGCGCATGGCCCAGTTCCCGGTGACGATCAAGGAGCTGTCCCGCTTCACCCCGCCGGGCGACGTCGACGCGATCGGCCGCGGCATCGTCGACGGCTCGATCGACATCGTCATCGGCACCCACCGCCTGCTGCAGCAGACCGTGCGGTTCAAGGACCTCGGCCTGGTGATCGTCGACGAGGAGCAGCGCTTCGGCGTCGAGCACAAGGAGTACCTGAAGGAGCTGCGCGTCGACGTCGACGTGCTGACGATGTCGGCGACGCCGATCCCGCGCACGCTGGAGATGTCGCTGACCGGCATCCGCGAGATGACCACGATCCTGACCCCGCCCGAGGAGCGGCACCCGATCCTGACCTTCGTCGGTGCCTACGACCCGAAGCAGATCGGCGCCGCGATCCGGCGCGAGCTGCTGCGCGAGGGCCAGGTCTTCTACATCCACAACCGCGTCGAGTCGATCAACCGTGCCGCGCAGCGGCTGGCCGAGATCGTGCCGGAGGCGCGCATCGCCGTCGCGCACGGGCAGATGGGCGAGGGCGCGCTCGAGCAGATCATGCTCGGGTTCTGGGAGAAGGAGTACGACGTCCTCGTCGCGACGACCATCGTGGAGTCCGGCCTGGACATCCCGAACGCGAACACGCTGATCGTCGACCGCGCCGACATGTTCGGGCTCTCGCAGCTGCACCAGCTGCGCGGCCGGGTCGGGCGCGGCCGCGAGCGCGGGTACGCCTACTTCACCTACCCGCCGGAGCGGCCGCTCACCGAGACCGCCTACGACCGGCTCGCCACCATCGCCCAGCACACCGAGATGGGCGCGGGCATGGCCGTCGCGATGAAGGACCTCGAGATCCGCGGCGTCCGGCAACCTGCTCGGCGGCGAGCAGTCCGGTCACATCGCCGGCGTCGGGCTTCGACCTCTACGTGCGGCTGGTCGGCGAGGCGGTCGCGGACTTCCGTGGCGAGTCCGGCGAGGAGAGCGTCGAGGTGAAGGTCGACCTGCCGGTCGATGCGAACCTGCCGGTCGACTACCTGCCGGGGGAGCGGCTGCGGCTGGAGGCCTACCGCGCGCTCGCGTCGGCCACGACCGACGAGATGGTCGACGCGGTGCGGGCCGAGCTCGATCGACCGGTACGGCCCGATCCCGCCGTCGGTCGAGAACCTGCTCGCCGTCGCGCGGTTCAAGGTGCTGTGCCGGCGGTACGGGGTCACCGAGGTGTCCATGCAGGGCAACACGGTGCGGTTCTCACCGCTCGACCTGCCGGAGTCGGCGCAGCTGCGCGTGCAGCGGCTCTTCGACAAGGCGCACTACAAGCAGGCGGTCGGCACGCTGTCCGTCCCCCGTCCCAAGGGGGTTCGCAAGGCCGACGGGTCGTTCGCCGAGGCCAAGTTCGGCGGCGAGCCGCTGCGCGACGTCGCGCTGCTCGGGTGGGCCGGCGAGGTGTTGGCGACGGTCGTCGGCTCCTGACCCGCCCTCCATCGGTGATCATCGCGATCCGGTCGAAAATCGACCGGAACCGCTAGATGATCACGACCCGGACGCTTCGACCTCGGCAGGCCCGCGACGACCAGGTCGTAGGAGTCGTCGATCAGCTCGCGCGCGTCGTCGTCGTCCGGTGCGCCAGGACCGTCGAGGACGACCCGGCTCCACAGCTGCTTGTTCAGGTACGGGGCCGGGCCGACGTGCTCGGGGAAGCGGGTGCGCCATTCCGCGACGGCCTCGCGGGTGTTCTTGACGATGATCGCGAGCGGTTCGCCGCCGTAGAAGCAGAAGATCTTGTCGCCGACCTTGGCCACGGTGTCGCCCTCGCCCCACGGGCTGTCCGGCCACGCGCCGGGCTTGCCGAGGCAGTAGGCGACGATGTCGCTGCGGTCCACCGGGTCAGGATATGGCCGCGTTCGTCGGCATGAGATTCTGTGCGTCGTGAGATTTCGCCGTCTGCTGTCCGCCGTCACGCTGCTCGCCGTCGCCCTGGGCGGGCTCACCGCCTGCCAGACCAAGGTCGGCCAGGCAGTCGCGGTCGGCGGGCAGACGCTGAGCGACTCGTCGCTGTCGGGCTACGTCGAGCCGGGCGCGAGCCCGTACGTCGACCAGCAGAACGCCCAGGTCGTGCCGAAGCTGAACGCGCTGACCAACTGGGTGCGCAACCGGCTGATCGAGGCGGCGATCGCCGCGCACGGCGGCGCGGTGACCACCCAGGAGCTCAACAACGCGAAGGCGGTCGTCGTGCAGGCGGGTCTGCCCAAGCAGATCGAGCAGGCCAACCGCAGCCACGGCTACACCAGCAAGTTCTACGACCTGCTCACCGAGCAGTACGCGCTGCTGGTGCGTGCTGATCGAGCGGCTTGCCAAGACCGCGAACGCCGGCCAGGCGTTCAACGTCCTGCAGTCCGGACGGGCGAACCAGGCCTTCCTCAACGCGATCACCTCCGCGAAGGTGCCGATCGACCTGAGCAAGCGGTACGGCACCTGGGTGCAGAACGGGCTGCACGTCTCGACCGACCCGACCGCGGGCGCGCCCGGCTTCGTGACCTTCGGCAACTCCTGAGCGCCGTGTCCCAGCTCGAGCGCGCCGTGGAGGTCATGGACCGGCTGCGCTCGCCCGGCGGGTGCGCCTGGGACGCCGAGCAGACCCACGAGTCGCTCGCGCGCTACCTGCTCGAGGAGACCTACGAGGTGCTCGAGGCGATCGAGCGCGGCGACCGCGCGTTGCTGCGCGAGGAGCTCGGCGACCTGCTGCTGCAGGTGCTCTTCCACGCCCGGCTCGCCGAGGAGGAGCCCGACCCGTACTCGATCGAGGACGTCGCCGGCGACCTGGTCGACAAGCTGGTCCGGCGCCATCCGCACGTGTTCGCCGCGGAATCGACCGACGGGGCACGTGCGGACGCCGCGACGCTGAACGAGACGCTGGGAGCAGCAGAAGATCACCGAGAAGGGCCGCACGTCGGCGGTCGACGGCGTGCCGGTGGCCCAGCCGGCGCTGGCGCTGGCCGGCAAGCTGGTCGCGCGGGCCGGCCGGGCCGGCCTCGCCGTCCCCACGCCGGACGGAGGACGAGATCGGCGGGCAGCTGTTCGAGCTGGTCCGCACGGCGGTCGCCCGCGGTGTGGACCCGGAGACGGCGCTGCGCCGCACCACCCGTGCCTACCGCGACGCGATCCTCGCCGCGGAGTCACGGGGATCGCACAGCCCCTGACTCGCGCGTCGGGACCGACGGCCGGTGTGGCGGCCGTTAGGGTTGGCGCCTATGGCATGCATCGAGGCCGTCGGCGCCCGCGAGATCCTCGACTCCCGCGGCAATCCCACCGTCGAGGTCGAAATCGCCCTCGACGACGGCACGCACTCGCGCGCGGCCGTCCCCAGCGGCGCGTCCACCGGGCAGTTCGAGGCGGTCGAACTGCGCGACGGCGGCGAGCGCTACGGCGGCAAGGGCGTGCGTAACGCGGTCGCGGCGGTCATGGACACCATCGGCCCCGAGATCGTCGGCTTCGAGGCCAGCGAGCAGCGCCTGATCGACCAGACCCTGCGCGACCTCGACGCGACGCCGGACAAGTCCCGCCTGGGCGCCAACGCCATCCTCGGCGTCTCGCTCGCCACCGCGAAGGCGGCGGCCGACTGCGCCGACCTGCCGCTGTTCCGCTACCTGGGCGGCCCGAACGCCTACCTGCTGCCCGTGCCGATGATGAACATCCTCAACGGCGGCGCGCACGCCGACTCCAACGTCGACGTCCAGGAGTTCATGATCGCGCCGATCGGGGCGCCGACCTTCGCCGAGGCGCTGCGCACCGGCGCGGAGGTCTACCACGCGCTGAAGTCGGTGCTGAAGGCCCGCGGCCTCGGCACCGGCCTGGGCGACGAAGGCGGCTTCGCGCCGAACCTCGACTCGAACCGCGCCGCGCTCGACCTGATCGTCGAAGCGATCGGGACGACGGGCCTCTCGGCCGGCACCGACATCGCCCTGGCTCTCGACGTCGCCGCCTCGGAGTTCTTCGCCGACGGCGCGTACACCTTCGAAGGGTCGCCGACCTCGGCCGAGAAGATGATCGAGTACTACGTCGGCCTCGTCGACAGCTACCCGATCGTGTCGATCGAGGACCCGCTCGACGAGGAGGACTGGGACGGCTGGGTCGCGCTCACCGAGCAACTCGACGACAAGGTGCAGATCGTCGGCGACGACCTGTTCGTCACCAACCCGGAGCGGATCGCGCGCGGGATCGAGCAGGGCGCGGCGAACGGGCTGCTGGTCAAGGTGAACCAGATCGGCACGCTCACCGAGACCTTCGACGCGGTCGACCTCGCCCACCGGCACGGCTACCGCTGCATGATGAGCCACCGCTCCGGCGAGACCGAGGACACCACGATCGCCGACCTCGCCGTCGCGGTGAACTGCGGGCAGATCAAGACCGGTGCGCCGGCGCGCAGCGAGCGCGTCGCGAAGTACAACCAGTTGCTGCGCATCGAGGACGAGCTCGACGATGCCGCCCGGTACGCAGGCGCGGGCGCGTTCCCGCGCTTCGTCACCGCACGGCTGATGGCGACGCCCCCGCGCCGTCCGCGTCGCGCCGTCACCGGCCGGGCCCTCGTGCTCGGCACGCTGGTGATCCTGCTGCTGGTCGTGCTCGCCTCGCCGCTCAACCGCTACTTCCAGAGCCGCAGCGCGCTCAGTGACGCCGCGCAGAAGCTCAAGGACGACAAGGCGCGTGTCGCGCAGCTGACCAAGCAGCTCGGCCGCTGGGGCGATCCCGGTTACATCCAGCAGCAGGCGCGGCAGCGGCTGCAGTACGCGATGCCCGGCGACACCGTGTACGTCGTCGTCGACCACGGCCAGCGCAACGACATCGACAAGACCTCGGGACGCGACCCGCACCGCTTCGACCAGGCCGGCTGGAACACCCGGCTCTGGAGCAGCGTGATCCGCGCCGACTCGGACAAGTGAACGAGCGCGACCGCGAGGTCGTCGCCGCCCAGCTCGGCCGGGCGCCCCGCGCGATGCGCGACGTCGCGCACCGCTGCCCGTGCGGCAACCCCGACGTCGTCGAGACCTCTCCGCGGCTGGCCGACGGCACGCCGTTCCCGACGCTGTACTACCTGACCTGTCCGCGAGCTGCCTCGGCGATCGGCCGGCTGGAGGCGTCCGGGCTGATGCGGGAGATGACCGACCGGCTGCGGGTGGACGACGAGCTCGCCGCCGCGGTACCGCGCGGCGCACGAGTCCTACCTCGCCCGGCGCGAGGAGCTGGGCGAGGTGCCCGAGATCGCCGGCGTGAGCGCGGGCGGCATGCCCAACCGGGTGAAGTGCCTGCACGTGCTCGTCGCGCACTCGCTGGCCGCGGGCCGCGGCGTGAACCCGCTCGGCGACGAAGCGCGTGACGCCCTCGGGTCGTGGTGGGACGATGGGCCATGCGTGTAGCCGCGATCGACTGCGGGACGAACTCGCTGCGGCTGCTGGTCCGAGACGGCGACCACGAGCTTCATCGCGAGATGCGCATCGTCCGGCTGGGCCAGGACGTCGACCGCACCGGACGGTTCGCGACCGAAGCATTGGAACGCACCCGCGCCGCGCTCGTCGATTACGCGGCCACCATCGCCGATCTCGGTGCCGAGCGCACCCGGCTGGTCGCGACCAGCGCCAGCCGCGACGCCGCCAACCGCGGCGACTTCGTCGCGATCGTGCGCACCACGCTCGGCGTCGACCCCGAGGTGGTCACCGGCCTGGACGAGGCGCGGCTGTCCTACGACGGCGCCGTCGACACGCTGCCCGGCGTCTCCGGTCGCGTGCTGCTGATCGACCTGGGCGGCGGCTCGACCGAACTCGTGCTCGGGCCCGAACCGCTGCAAGGCGTTCAGCATGGACGTCGGGTCGGTGCGCATGACCGAGCGGCACCTGCACGACGACCCGCCCACGGCCGCCCAGATCGAGGCGGTCGTGCGTGACGTCCACCAGGCGCTGGACGAGGCCGACGCGCACGTGCCGTGGCAGGAGGCCGAGCAGCTGGTCGGCGTCGCCGGAACGATCACCACGGTGGCCGCCCTCGCGCTCGGCCTCGACCGCTACCGGCCGGACGTGGTCCACGGCTCGCGGATCGGCCTCGACCGGCTGGCCGAGGTCGCCGACCGTCTGCTGGCGCTCGACCACGCCGGCCGCGCCGCGCTCGGCGCCATCCATCCCGGACGCGTCGACGTGATCGCCGCCGGAGCGCTCGTGCTGCGCACGGTGGTCGAGCGGTGCGGCATGGGCGAGCTGGTGGTCAGCGAGCACGACATCCTGGACGGCATCGCGCAGTCGATCAGCTGACGCCCGTTACCGACCGCGCGGACTCGGCCGTTCGAGGTAGCTCTCGTCCGGCCGGGCGAAGCCGAGCCGTCCGTAGAGGCCGTGCGCGTCGCGGGTGTGCAACATCCACCGGAAGTCGCGCCCGGGCCCGCGGTCGATCATCTCGCTGACCAGGGCGAGTCCGAGGCCGCGACCCCGGTAAGCGGCCTCGACGTACACGTCGGCCAGGTAGGCGGTGCCGACGCCGTCCGACACCGCGCGGGCGAAGCCGATCATCGATCCATCCGGCGCGTAGCACCCCACCACCCGCCAGGCGCCGGCCACCTGGCGGCGCACGTCGTCGAAGGATCGCCACCGCGACCAGTACGCCTCCGTGGAGAGGAAGCGGCAGACGGCGTCCACGTCGATGCGGGCGCGGTCGTCGTCGAGCACGTATCCGTCGGTGTGGGGCACGCAGTCATCTAAGCGCCCGCCGGCGTGGCTCAGGCGACCGCGGTCCCCAGGAACAGGTGCCCGAACACCTTCGGCTCCGCGTCGGCGTAGAACGTGTCGAGCTCCTCGACCTGCAGCCCCGCCGAGGTCATCAGCGCGGGGATGTCACGGTTGAGATGGCAGCCACCGACCAGTCGCTGTTGCAGAGGGTCGAGGCGGTCCTGCCAGCGTCGTACCCGGGCGGACGGGGCCCGGCCGTGCTCGACGAAGCGCAGCGTCCCGCCCGGCCGCAGCACCCGCCGCACCTCGCGCAGCGCGGCGACCGCGTCCGGGATCGTGCACAAGGTCCAGGTGGACAGCGCACAGTCGACGCTGTGGTCGGCCAGGTCGAGCTGTTCACCGGTCAACCCGATCATGCGCACCTGCGCCGCCGACGCCTCGATCCGGTCGTGCGCGAGCTCTACGGCACGCCGCGACGGGTCGACGGCGAGCACCTCGGTGACCGTCGGCGGCAGGTGGGGGAGGTTGAGCCCCGAGCCGAACCCGAGCTCGACCACGGTGCCGTGCAGCGGCGCGGTGACCCGTTCGCGCAGCTGCCGGTGCTGCCCGGTGCCGAGGGCGACGTTGACCAGCCGCGGCACGACGTGCTCGGTGTACCAGCCCACCGGTCGTCCCCGCTCAGTCCGGCGGCTGTACCGCGGCGGGATACTTCGGCTCGGCCGCCGACACCCGGCGCGAGGCCTTGGGCTTGATCGTGCTCGGCGGCTCGCTGCCGGCCAGCGTGCGCCACAGCTCGGTGGCGCCCTTGCGGGTCGCGAGGTCGGCCACCGCCATCCCCACGCCGGTGAGGGCGGCCCACGCGACCGCGTCGGTCCACTGCACGCCGTCGTCGGCGGCGGTGCGCGGGCGGTCCGGGCCCGCCGCGATCCAGACCTTCTCGACGGCCTTGCGGGTGAGAATCCCGATCGGGATGCCCACGGCCATCGTCAACACCTTCATGGTGATCTTGGCGCCCAGGTTGGCCATGCGGTAAGCCTAGTGCCCGTGACCGACCGTGCCGCGCTGACGAGTCTCGCCGGGCAGATCAGCGAGTGCCGGCGCTGTCCCCGGTTGGTCGCCTGGCGCGAGGAGGTCGCGCAGGTCAAGCGCGCCGCGTTCGCCGACCAGACCTACTGGGGCCGTCCGGTACCCGGCTTCGGCGACCCGGACGCGCGGATCCTCGTCGTGGGGCTCGCCCCGGCCGCGCACGGCGCGAACCGCACGGGACGGATGTTCACCGGCGACCGCAGCGGCGACTGGCTCTACGCCGCGCTGTACCGGGCCGGGCCTGGCCAACCAGCCGACGTCGGTCTCGATCGACGACGGACTGCGGCTCACCGGGACGTACGTGACCGCACCGGTCAAGTGCGCACCGCCGGCCAACAAGCCGACACCCACCGAACGCGACACCTGCCGCACCTGGCTCGTGCAGGAACTGCAGCTGCTCTGGCCGGGCGTGCGCTCGGTCGTCGTGCTCGGCGCGTGGGGCTGGGCGGCGTTGTGGCCGGCGCTGCGCGCTGCCGGCATCGCCGTGCCGGACGCGGGTGCCGGCGTTCGGGCACGGCATCGAGGTGGACGTCGGACGGGCGCCGGGTGATCGGCTGCTACCACGTCAGCCAGCAGAACACCTTCACCGGACGGCTGACCGCCCCGATGCTCGATGCGATCTTCGAGCGGGCGCGACTAGCGTGAGGCCATGGCCGCGACACGCATCCTGATCGTCGGCGGCGGCTACGTCGGCATGTACACGGCGTTGCGGCTGCAGCGCCGGCTCTCGCGGGGCAGCGCCGAGATCACCGTCGTCGAGCCGCAGTCGAACATGACCTACCAGCCGTTCCTGCCCGAGGCGGCGGCCGGCAGTGTCGAGCCGCGCCACGTCGTGGTCTCGCTGCGCAAGGTGCTCAAGCAGTGCAACGTCATCACCGGGGCGGTCACCCGCATCAACCACGCGGACCGGACAGCGACCATCCGTCCCGCGGAGGGCGAGGCGTACGAGGTCGGCTACGACCTGATCGTCGTCGCGCCGGGGTCGATCTCGCGGCTGTTGCCGATCCCCGGCCTGGCCGAGCGCGGCATCGGGTTCAAGACCATCGGCGAGGCCATCTACCTGCGCAACCACGTGCTGTCGCGGCTCGATCTCGCGGCCTCGACCGCCGATCCGGTCAAGCGGCGCGCCGCGCTGACGTTCGTCTTCGTCGGCGGCGGATACGCCGGGGTCGAGGCGCTCGCCGAGCTCGAGGACATGGCGCGGTACGCGTTGCGGTACGTGCCGCAGCTCGACCCGGACGAGATGCGCTGGGTGCTGGTCGAAGCGGCGAGCCGGATCATGCCGGAGGTGTCGGTGCGGCTGTCGGCCTACACCGTCGACCGGCTCACCGAGCGCGGCATCGACGTGCGGCTGGACACCCGCCTCGAATCGGCGGTGGACGGGCACATCCGGCTCTCCGACGGCGAGAGCTTCGACGCCGAGACGCTGGTGTGGACGGCCGGGGTGAAGGCGAACCCGATCCTGGCCGACACCGACCTGCCGCTCGATGACAAGGGACGCCTGCCGTGCAAGGCGAATCTCACCGTCAAGGGCGTCACCGGGGTGTTCTCCGCCGGTGACTGCGCGGCCGTCCCGGACCTGTCGAAGAAGGACCCGAACGCGCTGTGCGGACCGAGCGCCCAGCACGCGGTCCGGCAGTCCAAGGTGCTCGCCGACAACGTCGTGTCCTACCTGCGCGGCGGGGTGCTGCGCGACTACGAACATGCCTATGCCGGGTCGGTCGCCTCGCTGGGCCTGTACCGCGGCGTTGCCGAGTTGTACGGGGTCAAGGTGCGCGGCTTCCCAGCCTGGTTCCTGCACCGCACGTATCACGTGTCGCGGATGCCCACCCTGAACCGCAAGGTGCGGGTGATCGCCGACTGGACCGGTGCGCTGCTGTTCCGCCGCGAGGTCGTCTCGTTGGGGCAGTTGCAGCGTCCGCACACCGAGTTCCAGCAGGCCGCCGGGCGGCGCGAGTACCCGGACGTCTCCTAGCTGACCTGGCCGGTGAGCACCGCGCGCGCGTCGTCCGGGACCGGGGCGGGTCGGCCGTCCGCGTCGATGTTGACGTAGGTCGTCTCGACCCGGCAGCACACCCGCTCGCCGACATGCACGTCGAAGCCGAGCACCAGGCTGGTGGTGCCCACGCGCAGGCACGCGACGTCGACCTCGACGGTGTCGCCCCAGCGCGCCGGCGCTCGCCAGGTCAGGGCGGACGAGACGAGTTGGACGTGTGCGCTGAACTCGCCGAGGCCGAGGTCCTTGAAGAACCGGGACATCGCCTCGTCGCAGTAGGTCAGGTAGTGCGCGTTGAACACCACGCCCTGCCCGTCGATCTCGGCGTAGCGGACCGACGCCGACCAGGTGCTCACGCGGTGACCCTCTCACGCGCGACAATGGCACAGGCAGGCGCTGTCAGGCACCGCGCCCCCGTAGCCCAATGGCAGAGGCAGACCCCTTAAAAGGGTCCCAGTGTCGGTTCGAATCCGACCGGGGGTACCTCGCGGCGTTGCTATCGTCGTGATGATGTTCGACGGATTCGTCCTGGACGAGGTCGACACCGGGCCTGTCACGCTACGGGTCAGGCACGGCGGCCGTGGCCCGGCCGTCGTGTTGCTGCACGGGCACCCGCGCACGCACACGACCTGGCACGCGGTGGCTCCGCAGCTGGCGGTAGCGCACACGGTGGTCGCGCCGGATCTGCGCGGCTACGGCCGATCGAGCCTGCCGGCGGACCGGCCCGATCACTCTCAGTCGTCCAAGCGTGCAATGGCCGGGGACGTGGCTGCGTTGATGACGCACCTCGGGCACGACACCTTCGCCGTCGTCGGCCACGACCGCGGCTCGCTCGTCGCCTTCCGGGCGGCTATGGATCATCCCGGGCGCGTCACCCATCTCGTGGTGATGGACGGACTGCCGGTCATCGAGCACCTGGAGCGCACCGACGCGACGTTCGCGCTCGCGTGGTGGCACTGGTGGTTCCTCGGGCAGACGGCGAAGCCCGCCGAGCGGGTCATCTGCGCCGACCCCGAGGCGTGGTATCCACGCCCGCGCCGGCTGACATGGGCGAGGGCAACCACGCCGATGTCTGGGCCGCGCTCCGCAACCCCGACGTCGTGCACGGGATGGCCGAGGACTACCGCGCCGGTCTCGGCATCGATCACCGGCACGACGCCGCCGACCGCGCCGCCGGGCGCCGCGTCACGTGCCCCACCCTGCTGCTCGAGTCGGTCCACGACGACCTCGACATCCACGGCGACCCGTGCGCGATCTGGCAGCCCTGGCTGACCCACCCGCTGCGCCACGTCCGGATCGAGTCGGGTCACCACCAGGCCGAACAGGCGCCCGACGCCGTCGCCGACGCGATAGGCGACTTCCTGGCTGACCGTTAGCGAGGTTTGCCGAACCGGCAAGCACACTTGGCGTTCCGCGCTGCTCGGGCGCACAGTCGTCGGCATGACCGAACTGGACCCGAGCACGCTGCACGCACCCGAGTACTGGAACGAGCGCTACTCGGGGCGCGACCCGCTCTGGAGCGGCAAGGTCAACCTGCGGCTGGCCGAGCAGACCGGAACAATGACGCCCGGCGCAGCGCTGGACATCGGCTGCGGCGAGGGCGGGGACGCGGTCTGGCTGGCGCAGCGCGGCTGGACCGTCACCGCCGTCGACGTGGCCGACGTCGTGATCGACAAGGCGCGCGCACACGCCGAGCGGACGCTGCCGCCGGAGGTCGCGGACCGCATCACCTGGCACCCCGCCGACGTGCGCACGTGGCAACCGCCCGAGAACAGCTTCGACCTGGTCTCGATGCAGTACATCCATCTCACCGAGCCGCTGCTGCGCTCTGTGCAGGCGCGGCTCGCGCGGTCCGTGCGCCCGGGCGGCGTCCTGTTGATCGTCAACCACGACCCGCTGGATCTGCAGACGACGATGGAGCGCCCGAACATCCCGGGCATCATGCTCGCCACGTCGGTGATCGCGGCGCAGTTGGACGCCGCGACGTGGCAGGTCGAGCTCGCGCAACCGTTCCCGCGCCCGGGCAAGGACCGCGAGGGCCGCGACGTCGTGCTGCACGACGCGGTGGTGCGCGCCGTCCGCCGCTGACCGCCCGGATGCGACCCGGCGGGTCCGCGGCGATAATCGGCGGATGAGCCGTCCGCAGTTCGCGTCCTATCAGGAGTTCTTCCCGTACTACGTGGCCATGCACTCCAAGCCGCTCACCCGGCAGCTGCACTTCAGCGGCACGGTGCTCGGTGCCGTCCTCGCACTGGTCGGGCTGATCACGCGGCGGCCGAAGATGGTGGCGCTGTTCCCGCTCACCGGGTACGGCACGGCGTGGCCCGCCCACTGGCTGGTCGAGAAGAACAATCCCGCCTCGTTCGGCCACCCGCTGTGGTCCCTGCGCGGCGACTTCGAGATGGTGCGCCACATGCTCGCCGGACGCGACGCCGAGCTCACGGTCATCGCGCGTGACTACCTGCGCGAGAACGAGTTCGCCCGCACGCCGGCGAACTACCCCGCGGTCGAGGAATTCGCCGCCGCCTGACCAGTCCGGTACCGAGCACGTGCTGCTCCGTGCGACGAGATCTGGGGCCAGTTCTCGTTCCGCGAGCAGCACGTCGCGATCGGCGAGTGCTCAGCCGCCGCTCTTGCGGCGGAACGTGCGCTTGCCGCCCGCGCGCGAGTGCTCGCCGTGCACCTTCGAGTCGTTCTGCGCGCCGTCGTTGTGGGCGTGCTGCTGGGTGCGCTTGCGCTCGAGGGCCTCGCGGAACTTGTCCCGGGTCGGGTCTGCGGGTTTGTCTGCGGCCATGTGGCAAGCCTGACACGTCCTGCGGTGTGACGGCCAGCGGGTCCGGGTAGAACGTTGACATGGCAACCGTAACCGCTTACGCCACCCCGTCCGCGAAGGCTCCTTTCGAGAAGGTCCAGATCGAGCGGCGTGAGGTCGGCCCGAAAGACGTCCTGATCAAGATCGCGTTCGCCGGCATCTGCCACTCCGACATCCACACCGGCCGCAACGAGTGGGGCGAGGCGCATTTCCCGCTCGTCCCGGGCCACGAGATCGCCGGCACCGTCGAGCAGGTCGGCTCCGAGGTGACCAAGTACTCCGTCGGCGACCACGTCGGCGTCGGCTGCATGGTCGACTCCTGCCGCGAGTGCGAGAACTGCAAGGCCGGTGAGGAGCAGTACTGCCTCAAGGGCAACGTCGGCACCTACAACGCGCAGGACTACCACAAGGACAACGCCTGGACCGACGGCGGCTACAGCACGCACATCGTCGTCGACGAGGACTTCGTGCTGCGCATCCCGGACAGCATCCCGCTCGACCAGGCCGCTCCGCTGCTGTGCGCGGGCATCACCCTCTACTCGCCGCTGCACCACTGGAACGCCGGCCCCGGCAAGAAGGTCGCCATCGTCGGCATGGGCGGCCTCGGCCACATGGGCGTCAAGATCGCGCACGCGATGGGTGCCGAGGTCACCGTCCTCTCGCAGTCGCTGTCGAAGCAGGACGACGGCAAGGCGTTCGGCGCCGACCACTACTACGCGACCAAGGACGACGACACCTTCGACACAGCTTGCCGGGACGTTCGACCTGATCGTGAACACCGTGTCGGCGCACCTGCCGATGGAGAAGTACCTCAACCTGCTCAAGCTCAACGGCACGCTGGTCAACGTCGGCGCGCCGGCCGAGCCGCTCGAGGTGCCCGCCTTCGCGCTCATCCCGTTCCGCCGCAGCTGGGCCGGCTCGATGATCGGCGGCATCCGCGAGACGCAGGAGATGCTCGACTTCTGCGCCGAGCACAACATCGGCTCCACCGTCGAGGTCATCAGCGGCGAGCAGATCAACGAGGCCTGGGACCGCGTCGTCGACAGCGACGTGCGCTACCGCTTCGTGATCGACACCAGCACGTTCTGAGGCCGCCGGTCGAAGACCGGACCGGACTCCACTCGCTTCGCTCGGAAGTCCTGGTCCGGTCTTCGATTCGCACTCGCTTCGCCCGCGCGAGGGCGGCCTGAGTCGGACCGAAGGCCTCCTCGCCCAAGGGCTCGTCGGCTTGATCCTCCGTCGTGGGGTCAGCCAGAGCGTTCGAGGACGACCACCGGGATCTCGCGGTCGGTCTTGGCCTGGTAGTTGGCGTAGTCGGGCCAGACCTGCACCATGTGCTCCCACATCGCCGGCTTCTCGTCCGGGGTCGCCGTGCGCGCGTGGGCGGTGAACTTGTCGCCCTTGATCTGCACCTGCACCTCGGGGTTGTCCGACAGGTTGAGGAACCAGGCCGGCGGCTCGTCCGCCCCGCCCTTGGACGCCACGATCAGCTGCTTGTCCTCGTAGTCGCGGTAGATCAGCGCGCTGGTGCGGTCCTGGCCGGACTTGCGGCCCTTGGTGGTCAGCAACAGGATCGTCGTCCCGTTCTGCCAGTGGTAGCCCTCGGCGCCGTCGGTCTCCTGGTACCTGCGGACGTGTTCGTCCCCGAAAAGTGTCATGTCACCATCCTGCCCACCGCGTGCACCCACGTGACGTCGCGCCCGCAGACGAGGAAGCCGGCACCGGTGTACAGCCGCACCGCCGCGGTGTTCGCCGGCTCCATGCTCACCTTCAGCCGGGTGCAGCCGGCCGCGGTGAGCCCGCGCAGACCGGCGTCGAGCAGCTGACGGCCGAGTCCGCGTCCCGCGTGCTCCTCCTCGACCCGCATCGGCTCGACCAGCCCGACACCGGTGACCGGGTCGGGCCAGAACAGCGCATAGCCCGCCACCGCGCCGTCCGGCGCCAGCACGGCGAGATCGAGGTCCGGGTCGTAGAGCGAGCACTGCGCGGAGGGCGTCCTCGACCCGCGCGCCGTTGCGTCCGATCATCGGGTGCGGACGCGACCGGTCGGCCGAGCGGGGGACGATCCGGTAGCCCGGCGGCAGGCCGCGCTGCGGCGCGCGCCGCCCGCGGGGTCCAGCCACGACACGGCGTAGGCGTCCTCGGACGGAGCGAAGCCGGCCTCGCGCGCCGCGTGCTCGCGCGCACGGTCTCCCTCGGGAACCGCCATCTCGATGCGGGCACCGCCCAGCTGGGCGGCGCGCTGCGCGGCGAATCGCCACGCGGGCGCGAAGTCGGCGTCGGCCAGCACGTCGCACCCGACCCGGTCCGGGCCCCAGCGGGTGAACACCGTGGCAGCCACCGGCTCCCCGCGGTCGAACCAAACCCGCGCGCCGTCCGGATCGTCGTGCCGGTCGCGTGGCCACCACCACTGCAGGTCGGCTGCCTCCCACACCTCACCTTGAGGGTTGGCCAGCCGCCGCCGTTGCAGTACTGCCGTCACCGTGTCGAGGTAGTCCGGGCCGACCGGCGACGCGACTGTGAGCACAGGAGAAACCTAGCCAGCGTGCACCATCGGGTTTGTTCGCTCAGAGCGATCGGCGCAGGGAACATCCGCGTCCGCGACGGACTTGAGCCGATATGACTCAAGAACAGTTCACGCTCCACCTGCCGATGTTGTCGCTGGCGGACGTCGTCGTGCTGCCCGGCATGGTCGTGCCGGTCGAGCTGGACGACGCCGCCCAGGCCGTGATCGACGCCGCACGCGCGGGATCCGGCGATTCCGAGGGTCAGCTGCTGATCGCGCCGCGGCTGTCCGACCGTTACCCCGTCTTCGGCGCGATCGCCGAGATCGAGCAGCTCGGCCGGCTGCCCGGCGGCGCTCCGGCCGCGGTGCTGCGCGCCACCGCCCGTGCCAGGATCGGCTCCGGCGTCAGCGGCCCCGGCGCCGCGCTCTGGGTCGAGGCCGAGCCGGTCGACGACCCGGCGCCCACCGAGCACGACCGCGAGCTCGCCGCCGAGTTCAAGCGCGTCGTCATCGCCATCCTGCAGCGGCGCAACGCCTGGCAGGTCATCGACTCCGTCCAGCGCGTCGACGACCCGTCCGAGATCGCCGACCTCGCCGGCTACGCGTCCTACCTGAGCCTGGAGCAGAAGCGTGAGCTGCTCGAGACGCCGGAGGTCGCGCAGCGGCTGGACCAAGGCGACCGAATGGGCGCGCGAGCACCTCGCCGAGCAGGAGGTCAGCGAGAAGATCCGCGACGACGTGCGCGAGGGTATGGACAAGGCCCAGCGCGAGTTCCTGCTGCGCCAGCAGCTCGCCGCCATCCGCAAGGAACTCGGCGAGGACGAGCCCGAGGGCGCCGACGACTACCGAACGCGCGTCGAGAACGCCGCGCTGCCCACGAAGGTCCACGAGGCCGCCATGCGCGAGGTCGGCAAGCTCGAGCGCGCGTCCGACCAGAGCCCCGAGGCCGGCTGGATCCGCACCTGGCTCGACACCGTGCTCGACCTGCCGTGGAACACCAAGACCGACGACAACGACGACGTCGCTGCCGCCCGCGAGGTGCTCGACGCCGATCACCACGGCCTCGACGACGTGAAGGACCGCATCACCGAGTACCTCGCCGTGCGCGCACGCCGCGCGAACCGCGGGCTGGAGGTCGTCGGCGGACGTGGCTCGGGTGCGGTGCTCGCGCTCGTCGGCCCGCCCGGCGTCGGCAAGACCTCGCTCGGCGAGTCGGTCGCCCGCGCGCTCGGCCGCAAGTTCGTCCGCGTCGCCCTCGGCGGCGTGCGGGACGAGGCCGAGATCCGCGGGCACCGGCGCACGTACGTCGGCGCGCTGCCCGGACGCATCGTCCGCGCGATCAGCGAGGCCGGTTCGATGAACCCGGTCGTGCTGCTCGACGAGGTCGACAAGGTCGGCTCGGACTACCGCGGCGACCCGGCCGCGGCCCTGCTCGAGGTGCTCGACCCGGCGCAGAACCACACCTTCCGCGACCACTACCTCGAGGTCGAGCTCGACCTGTCCGACGTCGTGTTCCTCGCGACGGCGAACGTCGCCGACACGATCCCGGCGGCGCTGCTCGACCGCATGGAGGTCGTCACGCTCGACGGCTACACCGAGGACGACAAGGTCGCCATCGCGCGTACCCACCTGCTGCCGCGGCAGCTGTCGCGCGCCGCGCTGGAGCCGGACGAGGTGACGATCACCGACGGCGCGCTGCGTCAGATCGCCGCCGAGTACACCCGCGAGGCGGGCGTGCGGCAGCTCGAGCGGTCGCTCGCGCGGGTGCTGCGCAAGGTCGCGACGAAGCTCGCGACGCAGGACGCCCCGATCGTGGTCGACGACCTGCGCGACTACCTGGGCCGCCCGCGGTTCACTCCGGAATCGGCCGAGCGGACGGCCGTCCCCGGCGTCGCGACCGGCCTGGCCGTGACCGGCACCGGCGGCGACGTGCTGTTCATCGAGGCCAACGCGACCGACGGCGACGCGCGGCTGACCCTGACCGGTCAGCTCGGTGACGTGATGAAGGAGTCGGCGCAGATCGCGCTGAGCTACCTGCGCGCGCACCGTCCGGAACTGGTGCCAGCGCTGGACAAGGTCGTGCACCTGCACGTCCCGGCCGGCGCCGTGCCGAAGGACGGCCCGTCCGCGGGCGTCACGATGGTCACCGCGCTCGCCTCGCTCGCGACCGGCCGTCCGGTGCGTTCGGACGTGGGCATGACCGGCGAGGTCACCCTGAACGGACGCGTGCTGCCGATCGGCGGGGTGAAGCAGAAGCTGCTCGCCGCGCAGCGGGCCGGGCTGAAGACCGTGTTCGTGCCCAAGCGCAACGAGCCCGACCTGGACGACGTCCCGGCCGAGGTGCTCGCCGAGCTGGACGTGCGCCCGGTGGCCGACGTCGAGGAGATCCTGGCCTACGCCCTGGAGCGGCGCGAGGCAGTCGGCGTCCGCAGCCGCCTGACAGCTCACTTTTGGCGGCCGGTCTTGGGATACCGAGGCCGGCCGCCAAAAGTCGGGTCAGCGGGTGGCGCCGCCGGGCTTGAGCCGGCCCGGCGGCAGCGGCGGCGCCTTCGAGCGGGTCGCCGGCGCCCGGCACGTCGCCGAATCCGCCCGCGGTCCACGCGTCGCGCGCGGCGACGATCTCCTCGTCGCTGCGGCGCGACGAAGTTCCACCACATGACGATCTGCTCGCCCAGCGGCACGCCGCCGAGCAGCAGGAACTCCGCACCGCGCTCGGAGGCGAAGTCCAGCGACGCGCGACCGGTGCCGAGGTAGAGCATCGTCCCGACCGACAGCGGCGCGCCCTCGATCGTCACCGACCCGGACAGGACGAGCGCGGCGTACTCGAAGTCCGGTTCCAGGACGATGACGTCGCGCTTGCCGGCGTTGATCACGATCGACGCGCCGGCCAGGTCGGTGTGGGTGCGCCCCGGTGAGCGCACGTCGGACACCTCGCCGAGGAACACCGTGATCTCCGCGGCCTCGTTGTAGAAGCGCGGCAGGTCGGTGTGGTGCTCCCACGACGGCGCCGACGAGGCTGCGGCGGACGGCAGCGCCACCCACAGCTGCGCGCCGTGCAGCAGCGCGGGATGCGCGGCGGGTGAGTACTCGGCGTGCACGATCCCCGCGCCCGAGGTCATCAGGCCGAGCTCGCCCGGTCGGATCACCACGTCGTTGCCGAGGCTGTCGCGGTGGCGCACCTCGCCGGCCCGCAGCCAGCTCACCGTCTGCAGGCCGATGTGCGGGTGCGGCGGCACCTGCATCCCCGGCCCGTTCGCGATGTCGTCCGGGCCGTAATGGTCGACGAAGCACCACGGGCCGACCAGCCGGCGTCCGAGATTCGGCAACAGCCGCCGCACCTTCGTGCTCTCGCCGAGCGTCACCTCCCGCCCGGCGAAGCGCTCCAGCACCGGACGGGCGGCGACGCCCGCCGTGCCGCAGTGCGTCAGACTGGGCGTCCGGTCGAGGTTGCTCATCGGTCCGACGGTAGTGCGGGAGGCGCGCATGTTCACCGTTGTCGGCGAGGCGCTGGTCGACCTCGTGCAGTCGCGCGACGAGCCGGCCGGGTTCACCGCGCACGCCGGCGGCAGCCCGTACAACGTCGCGATCACGCTGGGCCGGCTCGGGCAGGCAGGTGTCGCTCGTCGCCCGCAGCGGACGGGACGCCTTCGGCCGCATGCTCGAGGACAAGGCCCGCGGCAGCGGGGTGACCTTCGACCGCTGGCAGATCGTCGACGAGCCGACCAGCCTCGCCGTCGCCAGCCTCGACCCGGCCGGCGGCGCGACCTACGACTTCTACCTCGACAGCACCGCGGCCTGTCCTGGGACGACTCGCTGGTCGACCTCGTGCCGACCGGCGGCGTGCTGCACCTGGGCTCGATCGCGAGCTGGCGCCCGCCGTCCGGGCGCGGTGCTGCAGGCGGTGCAGCGCCGCGCCTACGACAGCGGCACGACGCTGGTGAGCTACGACCCGAACGTGCGGCCGGCGCTGATCGCCGACGTCGGCGGCTGCGCGGGCGAGCATCGAGCGCTGCATCTCGTCCGCGCACCTGGTGAAGGCGAGCGAGGAGGATCTCGCCTACCTCTACCCGGGCCGCGCGCCGGCCGAGATCGCCCGCACAGTGGGACGCCGCGCTGACCGTCGTGACGCTCGGCGGCGACGGTGCGGTCGCGTTCCCGCGCGGCGGCGACGAGTTGCGCTGCGCCGGGCGCCCGATCACGGTCGCCGACACCGTCGGTGCCGGTGACTCGTTCGCCGGCGGCCTGCTCACCGCGCTCGCCGAGTCCGGGCGTCGACGACGCCGGCGGCGCTGCAGGACGCCTCGCGCGAGCGACTGGGCAGCGCGCTCGAGTTCGCGGTCGCGGTCTCGGCGATCACCTGCGAGCGACGCGGCGCCGAACCGCCCACCCGCGCCGAGCTAGAGCCGGGTGCGTAGCGCCTTGCGGTCGAGCTTGCCGATGCTGGTCAGCGGCAGCGTGTCGATCAGGTGCACCTCGCGCGGGTACTTGACCGCGGACAGGTGCTCGCGGGCGTAGCCGACGAGCTGCTCGGACGTCGCCGACGAGCCGGGCACGGTCTGCACGAACGCGACGACCTCCTCGCCGGCGTCCCGATCGGGCCGGCCGACCACGGCGCACACCGCGACGTCCGGGTGTCGCATCAGCGCTTCCTCGACGTCGCGCGGGTAGACGTTGAACCCGTTGCGGATGATCACGTCCTTGAGCCGGTCGACGATGAACAGGTAGCCGTCGGCGTCGAGGTGGCCGACGTCGCCGGTGTGGAACCAGCCGTCGCGCACCGCCGCGGCCGTGGCCTCGGGGTCGTGCCAGTAGCCGGTCATCAGCGACGGCGTGCGGATGCAGATCTCGCCGTTGCCCGCGCCGTCCGGGTCGGCGATGCGCAGCTCGACACCCGGGGGCGGCCTGTCCGACGCTGCCGCGGCGCGCGCGGCCGGTGCGGGTCAGTCGATCGCCAGCGCCGCGGTCTCCGAGCAGCCGTAGCCCTCGACGACCTCGCAGTCCGGCACGCGCTGCGCCCATTGCTCGGCGATCTCCGCCGGCAGCGGCGCGCTGCCGCTGGTGAGCTTGCGCAGCGCGGACAGGTCGTAGTTCTCGAGCGGTTGCGCGGCGAGCAGCCGCAGCATCGTCGGTACGAGCGCGCCGTGCTGCACGCGCTCGTCCTGCGCGAGCTGCAGCCAGCCGGCCGGGTCGAACCAGCGCATCAGCACCGTGCGGGACGGGCGCACGGCATGCATCGCGAGCGTCGACACGAGCAGCCCGAACGCGTGCGCCAGCGGCAACGGCAGCAGCCCGACGGCGAACTCGTCGCTCTCGTTGGCGTGCACGCCCGCCCATGCCGCGTAGGACAGCGCGTCGTGGCTGAGCATGACGCCCTTCGACCGTCCGGTCGTCCCGCCGGTGTAGAGCAGCGCGGCCAGCTCCGCGGGGTCGACGTCGGACCAGCGGCGCCTCATCGGCCCGCCGACAGCTCGGCGAACGAGACGACCTCGCCGTCCGACGCGTCCGCCGGCGACGACGACGCGGGTCGGCAGACCGGCGCCGGCCGCGAGCACCTTGGGCAGGAACTCGGGCGTGGTGACGACGACGGCCGCGTCCCGAGTCGGTCAGCGCGTGCCGCAGCTCGTCCTCGCTGAGCAGGAACAGCAGCGGCGTGACGGCCGCGCCGATGCGCCAGATCGCGTGATAGCTCGCGAGCACCTCGACGCAGTTCGCCATGCACACCGCGACCCGGTCGCCGGTGCGCACGCCGAGCGAGCTCAGGCCCGCCGGCGAAGCGGCGCGCGAGGGCGCCGACGTCGGCCGACGTGTGCGTGTCGCCCTCGAACACCAGCGTGCTGGCGTCGCCGAACCGTTGCTCGGCGGCCTCGGCGAGTGCTCCGAGCGGCGTCCCGTGCGCGGCGGTGAACATGACCGCCAAGCTATCGCCCGGCGTACCGCGACGCGTCAGCTGATCGCGACGACCGTCGCGGTCAGCTCCCGACCGACGCGGGTGCGGTAGGTGACGGTCGTGCCGACCGCCGCTCCCTCGATCGCGCGGCCGAGCGGGCTGGACGGAGTGATGACGTCCATGCCGTCGCCGGCCTGCTCCACCGACCCGAACAGGTACGGCTCCGGGCCGTCGCCGAGGTCGACGGTGACGACGTCGCCGACGGCGACACCGGTACCCGACTTCTGCCGGCCGGCGTTGACGATCTCGGCCTCGACCGAGGCGATGCGCTGCTCGAGCAGGGTGAGCCGGGCGTTCGCGTCGAAGTTGGTCGCGCGGTCGGCCGTGTCGCCGCCGTTGCTGACGAAGAGCTCGCCCATCACCTCGGCGCGTTCGGCCTGCAGCCGCTCCAGGCGAGCAGCGAGGGCGGCCGAGCGGGGTGGCGTCGCAGTGGTCATGCGTGCACTTCTTTCCGAGAGGCGGGAACAACGATGTCTTCTGCCTAGCCGACAACCATGTCGGGCAGCACCGTTATGCCCGCCGGAGCTGTGCAATCACCATGAGCCGGGTCACCATTTTCGCCGGCTTTCATCCGGCGCTCATCCGCGCCGGTGCGCCCGTGCTACTTCAACTCCGCGGACGTCTTGTCGAGCAGCCGCCGGGCGACGATCAGCTGCTGGATCTGCTGGGTGCCCTTCGAAGATGTCGAGGATCTTCGAGTCGCGTGCCCACTTCTCCAGCAGCGAGTTCTCGCTGTAGCCGAAGGACCCGGCGAGCTCGACGCAGCGCAGCGTGATGTCGACCGCCGTGCGCCCGGCCTTGGCCTTGGCCATCGACGCCTGCAGCGAGTTGGGCTTGCGGTTGTCGGCCATCCAGGTCGACTCCAGCGTCAGCAGGTAGGCGGCCTCCCAGTCGGCCTCGAGCTGCAGGTACGTCGCGGCCGCCGCGTGCTGGGCGTAGGCGGGGCGGTCGTAGTCGACCCGACGCCCGCCTCGGCGAGCAGGTCCTCGATCTCGTCGAGCGCGGCGCGCGCGACGCCGACGGCCATGCCGGCGACGAGCGGACGGGTGTTGTCGAACGTCTGCATGACGCCCGCGAAGCCCTTCTCGTCCTCGATGTCGGGCGAGCCGAGCATGTTCGAGGCGGGCACCCGGCAGTCGGTGAACCGGATCGTCGCGGTGTCCGAGGCGCGGATGCCGAGCTTGTGCTCGAGCCGCTCGACCACGCAGCCCGGGGTGTCCTTCGGCACGACGAAGGACTTGATCGCCGCGCGTCCCTTGGACTTGTCCAGCGTCGCCCAGACCACGACCGCGTCGGAGCGGCCGCCCGCGGTCACGTAGATCTTCTCGCCGTTGATCACGTAGTCGTCGCCGTCGCGCACCGCCGTCGTGGTGACCTTGGACGAGTCGGAGCCGAACCCCGGCTCGGTGATCGCCATCGACGCCCACAGCTTGCCGAAGCGCTCGAGCTGCTCGTCGTTGGCGACCGAGGCGATCGCGGCGTCGCCGAGTCCCTGCCGCGGCATCGAGAGCACGAGCGCGACGTCGCCCCAGCACGCCTCCATGATCGACAGGACCGACGACATGTTGGTGCCGTTGCGGTTGCCGGCGTCCGTGCCGGTGTCGCGCCGCACGCCGCGCGCGCCGGTGCCGCCCTCGCCGCCCTCGTTCATGCCGTCGATGACGGCGGCCAGCATGTCGAGTTCCTTGGGGTAGGCGTGCTCGGCCTGGTCGTACTTGCGCGAGATCGGCCGGAACACCTCGGTCGCGACCTGGTGTGCCTGGTTGACCAGCATCGCGAACTTCTTGGGCGTCTCCAGATTGATCATCGCGGGGTCCCCTCAGCAGCGACTGCTCGTGCGGACAGGTTTCGCTGGCGTCGCTCACGGCAAACACCCCTCCATGACCCCGACGCGCGAGATCGCGGTACCAGCGCTCGACCGGGTGTTCCTTGACGTAACCGTGGCCGCCGAGCAGCTGCACCCCGTTGCTGCCGATCTGCATGCCGTACTCGGCGGTGAGCCGCCGGGCCAGCGCGGTCTCGCGGGCGAACGACTTGCCCTGCTCGGCGCGGGCCGCCGCCCGCAGCGTGGTGAGCCGCGCGCCCTCGAGCTCGATGCCGATGTTGGCGACCATGAACGCGACGGCCTGCCGGTGGCTGATCGGCTCGCCGAACGCCTGCCGGTCGTTGACGTAGGGGATGACGTAGTCGAGCACCGCCTTGCCGGTGCCGCAGGCCAGCGCGGCCCAGCCGATGCGGCCGAGCCGCACGCAGTCGGCGTACACGTCGCGCGGCGCCGGCACCCAGCAGGGCACCGGCCGGCACGTGCACGTCCTCGAGCACCAGCCGGCCCATGGCCGCCGCCCGCAGCCCCATCGCGGGCTCGGACTCGATGCTCACGCCGCTCGTCCCGGATTCGAGGACGAACAGCGCGGGCGTGCCCTCGAGCGCGGCGGCGACCACGAACAGCTCGGCGCTCGCCGCGCGCGGAACGAGCGACTTCACCCCGTCCAGCACGAAGCCGCCGTCGACGCGGCGCGCCGTGGTGCGCAGGTCGAACGGGTCGAACAGCGGGCGGGGTTCGAGCAGGGTCAGTGCCGCCGCCGGCACGTCGTCGCCGACGAACGCGGGCAGGTAGGTGGCCTGCTGCTCGGCGTCGCCCCACAGCACGAGCGCGTTCGCGACGGCGGCGGGGGCCAGGCAGGCGACCGCGAGGCCCATGTCGCCGTGGGCGAGCGCCTCGGCGACCAGCGCGCCGGTGGTGACGGCCCGCTCGCCGCTCATCCCGCCGAGCGACTCGGGCACGCCGAGCTGGGTGATGCCCGAGCTCGGTGACCGAGCGCTTGAGCAGCGTGTCCGGGGCGGCGCAGGCGGCGTCGGCCTCGGCAGCGGCCGGGCGCAGTTGCTCGGCGGCGAACTCCGAGGTCGCCTCGACGATCATCGTCTGCTCGTCGGTCGGGGTCAGGTCGAACAGGCCGCTGGACGCCGGCGCCGCTCGGCCGGGCCGGGCGTGCCGCGGCCCGGGCACCTTGGCGAACGTGCGGCTCGCCGCGCCGACGGCGCGGAAGCCCGTCCGGCTGGCCTCGTAGACCGCCCGCTCGGTGGACCGGCGGGCGTTGAACCGGTCGAGCACCGAGGTCTGCGCGAGCTTGGTGAGCACGGCAAGGCCCGTCCCCATCACATCCCGTCCGCGCCTGTTGCGACCCGACATCGACACCCCCACGTATCCGGTACTGGCTGTACCGGATAGACGGTACTCGCTGCGTACCGGCCGCGGCCAAGCGGACGTGACGGCCCTCGCGCGCCGCCAGCGGGTGCGGGAACGCGGCGCCGCTGCCTATCGTTGTCACCACAGAACGCCCGTACGTGGCGATCAGCGTGAAGGAGGCAGGCCGCCCCATGGCCGAGAACCCCGTCATCCGTCGCTTCGCGAGCAACGTCGCGACGCCGTCGGCGATCGATCTGCAGAAGCAGTACGAGCAGCCCGCCTACGTCGGCGCGCGGCCCAACCAGCGGTTCATGACCCTCGACGACGTCGTGCAGCGCACGGCGGCGATGCTGCTGACGATCCTCGCCGCGGGTGCCGTCGCCTGGACGCTGTCCGGCGACTCGCTGCAGCACGTCGGCCCGCTGCTGCTGGTCGGCCTGATGGGCGGCGTCGGGCTCGGGCTGTTCATGGCCTTCACCGGCCGCGCCAACGCCCCGCTGTGCCTGGCCTACTCGGTCTGCGAGGGCCTGCTGCTCGGTGCCGTCAGCAAGGCCTTCGAGACCCGCTGGCACGGCATCGTCATCCAGGCGATCACCGGCACGGTGATGGTCGCGATCGGCATGCTGTTCGTCTACAAGATCGGCGCGATCCGCGTGACGCCGCGGTTCACGCGCATCGTCATCGGCGCCACGATCGGCGTCGTTCGGCCTGATGGTCGTCAACCTGGTGGCCTATCTGTTCAGCGACACCGGCCTGGGGCTGCGCAGCGGCGGGCCGCTCGCGATCGTGTTCAGCCTGGTCTGCATCGTGATCGCCGCGATGAACCTGGTCGTCGACTTCGACGTCGTCGAGCGGGGCATCCGGATGGGCGCGGACCAGAAGTTCGCCTGGTACGCCTCGTTCGGCATCACCGTCACCCTCGTCTGGCTCTACATCGAGATCCTGCGCCTGCTGGGCTACATGCGCGACTAGGTTGGGTGGTGCGGAACTACCTGAGCTGGCACGACCAGTACGACGACCCCGACTCGCCCCTCGCCTGGCGGCTGGGGGTCGTCCGCGAGCTGATCACCGAACATCTCGACGGCCACGACGGCCCCAGCGGGTGCTGAGCCTGTGCGCCGGCGACGGTCGGGACGTGATCGGGGTGCTGCAGTCCCGTCCGGACACCGACCGCGTCTCGGCGACGCTGGTCGAGGTGCTGCCGGAGCTGGTGGCCCGCGCGCGCAGCTCCGCCGACCGGCCTGCCGGTGACGTGGTCGAGGGCGACGCCGGCGAGATCGCGACATTCGCCGACGTGCTGCCGGTCGACCTGCTCCTGCTCGTCGGGATCTTCGGCAACATCGCCCAGGACGACATCGAGCACACCGTCCGCTCGACCGCGGCGTTGTGCCGGCCGGGCGCAACCGTGCTCTGGTCGCGCAGTCGCGAGCGGGGTGACCTGAACGGGCTGATCCGTGGCTGGTTCGCCGAGTGCGGGTTCACCGAGCTGGCCTACGAGACCTATCCCGGAGGAGCTGCAGCCGTCGGTGGGTGCGGTGCGCTACGACGGCCCGGCCTCGAGGCCGTCCCGGCGGCCGGGCGGTTGTTCACGTTCATCCGCTGACGGTGATCAACTGCCGCCCACCCGTCGGATGTGACGGGTGAGCGGCTGATGATCACGGCGTCGTCCACAGCTGACGGGTTCGGGTCCGCACCGGAGCCGGCAGGAGGCGAGACTGCCGGTCGTGGACGACTGGCTACCACCGCTGCCGGACGCGCTGCCGCGGGTGGTGACGCGAGCACGAAGCGCTGACCCGTGGGCTACACGGTGGACCAGATCGAGCGACGTCTGCGCACCGGCGCGTGGACGCGCGTGCTGCCGTGTGTCTACCTCACCGTCGACACCCTGACGTGGCTCGACCGCCGGCGGGCAGCGCTCGCGTTCGCCGGAAGCCACGCAGTGCTGTCGGGTGGCGCCGCACTGGCCGACACCGGCCTGCGCGGCGTGCGTCGACCCGATGCCCTGCTGGTTCTGGTGCCGCCCACGACGCGGCGGCGCTCGGTGGCCTGGGTGCGGCTGCGGGCGACCGAGCGGCTACCCGCTCCGGACCTGCAACCCGGCCCGGCGCGGGCGCCGGTGGCCCGGGCCGTCGCCGACCTGGCGCTCGAGACCCGCCGGCTCGACGACGTCCGGGCGCTGGTCGCCGACGCGGTTCGCCGCGAGCTCTGTTCGGTCGAGGACCTCGTGCTGGAACTCGCCGAGGGTCCGCGCAACGGCAGCCGAAATCTTCGTCTGGCGATCGAGGAGGTGTCCGGCGGTGCGTGGTCGGCGCCGGAAGCCCTCGCCGGCCGGTTGCTGCGCGCTGCGGGCGTTCCCGGCTTCCGCCAGAACGTCACGCTGCTGCTGCCGGGAGGCGGCCGCCTCTGCGTCGACTTCCTCTGGCGCCGGCTGCGGGCCGTCCTCGAGATCGACAGCGACGAACACCACGGGCTGCCTGCTGACGCCGACGCCACGGACGAGCGACACATCGTGCTCGAGTCGCTCGGGTTGTCGGTGGCCCATCGCCGGCCCAGCTTCATCGCCCGGCACCCGAGGCGCTTCACCGACGGCATCGCGAGCTGGCTCGCCGCCCGCGCGATCGAGCTTGATCAACGGCCGCTGCGCTGAAGGTGATGGATGTTGTGGAGCTCGGCTTCGAGTGATCGCTGATGTGGAGTCGGGTTGTCGCCGCGGGAGGCGGCAGAGCGGCACCGGTCGGCAAGACGCAGGTGTATGAGTGGCTGGCCGCTATGCGCGCCGATGGGCCACGGGCGATGCCGCGCTCGCGGCGTCCGCTGGTCAGCCCGGCGCCAGGTCGCTGCGCGATCGAGGACGAGACGTGCGCTGGCGAAGGCCAGGCCGCGGTGGGGAGCGAAGAAGATCGGGCGATGCTGGCCGCGACGGGTGGGCGCCGGTGCCGGCGGTGTCGACGGTGCACAGGTGCTGGTGCGCCGCGGGCTGGTCGAGCACGCGCCGGCGGCGCGACCGCCGGGGGGTGGCGCGGTTCGTGCGGCCGTGCCGAACGATCTGTGGCATGTCGATGCCACCCGGCATGTGTTGGCCAACGGGCGGGCGTTCTGGGTCGTGGACCTGGTCGATGACCACCCCGGTCTGCTGGCCACCACGTGTGCGCCTCCCGACCGCGGCCGCCGGGTGGGCGCGGTGCGGGCCGCGGTCGCCAGCTATGGGCTGCCCCGTCAGCGCTCTCGGACAACGGGCTGAACTTCACCGGCCGGCTGCGCGGGGTGACCGTCGCCTCGAACGCCAGGTCCGCGCCGCCGGCATCGACTTGATCCAGCCCGCCCCTACACCGAACCCGGCAACGAACGCCAGCACGCGACCAGAACGCCGGCGCCGACCACGGGGCGCCGAGGGCGCGCGGCCCAGCGACGCCGAGCCACCGCGCCGACACAACCACGCCCGACCCCACGAGGCGACGGGCGCAGCCCGGCCGAGACTACGCCCGACCCCGGCTGGACTGCCCGCCCGACCGACCCCGCCGACCCTACCCCGCGGGCGCCTCAAACGCCGCTCGCGCGCGGCGTGCCACTACGGCAACACCCGCTCAAGCTCGACAGCCGCTGGGACGGCTCACCGTCGGCTGATCCGCACCACGGCGCCTGGAGGTCTACTACGGAGCAGCCCTGATCGAGACAATCAGCATCGGCGACCTGCCGCGCCAACCCGCGCGGCGCCGACCAACCGTAACCGTGTCCGGCATGTCTCCGGAACGAACCGTCCGGGATCTCTCCGGACCGCACCCGTCGCCCGTGACGGGTCAGCGGCAGTTGATCACCGCTGGAAGCCGCGTCAGGACAGGCGCTCGAGCACCATCGCCATGCCCTGGCCACCGCCGACGCACATCGTCTCCAGGCCGAACTGCTTGTCGTGGAACTGCAGCGAGTTGATCAGCGTGGACGTGATGCGGGCGCCGGTCATGCCGAACGGGTGGCCGACCGCGATCGCGCCGCCGTTGACGTTGAGCTTGTCCATGTCGATGCCCAGCTCGCGCGCCGAGGGCAGCACCTGCGCGGCGAAGGCCTCGTTGATCTCGACCAGGTCGATGTCGTCGATCGTCATGCCGGCGGCCGCGAGCGCCTTCTTCGACGCCTCGACCGGGCCGAGGCCCATGATCTCCGGCGACAGGGCGCTCACGCCGGTCGAGACGATGCGGGCCAGCGGGGTGAGCCCGAGCGCGGCCGCCTTGTCCGAGGACATGATCACCACCGCGGCGGCGCCGTCGTTGAGCGGGCAGCAGTTACCCGCGGTCACCCGGCCGTCGGGCCGGAACACCGGCTTGAGCGCCGAGACGGCCTCGTAGGTGACGCCGGCGCGCGGGCCGTCGTCCTTCGACACCACCGTGCCGTCGGCCAGCGTGACCGGGGTGATGTCCTTGGCCCAGAAGCCGTTCGCGAGCGCCTGCTCGGCGAGGTTCTGCGAGCGGACGCCGAAGTGGTCCATGTCCTCGCGGCTGACGTCCTGGTACAGCGCGACGTTCTCGGCGGTCTGCCCCATCGCGATGTAGACGTCCGGGACGGTGCCCTCCGAGCGCGGGTCGACCCAGCCCGACGCGCCCGACTCGGCGGCCTTGGCGGTGCGCTGCTCGGCCTCGGCGTAGACCGGGTTGTGCGTGTCCGGCCAGCCGTCGGAGTTGCCCTTGCCGTAGCGCGAGACGGTCTCGACACCGGCCGAGACGAACACCTCGCCCTCGCCGGCCTTGATCGCGTGGAAGGCCATCCGCGAGGTCTGCAGCGACGACGAGCAGTAGCGGTTGACGGTCGTCCCCGGCAGGAAGTCATAGCCCAGCAGCACCGCCACCTGCCGGCCGATGTTGAACCCGGACTCGCCGCCCGGCTGGCCGCACCCCATCATCAGGTCCTCGATGTCGTGCGGGTCGAGCGCGGGCACCTTGTCCAGCGCGGCGCGCACCATCTGCGCGGCCAGGTCGTCCGGACGGATCGAGGTCAGCGAACCCTTGGCGGCGCGGCCGATCGGCGAGCGGGCGGTGGACACGATCACGGCTTCAGGCATCGAGGCTCCTTCGTCGACCAGCGGTTCCTCCGACGCTACTCAGCGCGCACCGGCATGGCAGCCTCGGTCCGCACCCGTACCAGGTCACGCGGCCGGCGGCGGCGCAGCCGCGCGAACGTGCCGCCGGCGCGCGACAGCAGCGGCCGCGCGGTCGCTGGGCGCGACCTCGCTGCCCGGGCGGGCGGCGGCCTGCGCGGCGGCCCGCTCGATCGGCTTCGACAGCCGGGTGGTGAACGTGCTCGCCGAGCGGCCCTTGGTGCGCACGCCGAGCGCGTCCAAGGCCGAGGGCAGGATCGCCAGCGACGCCTCGCGATAGCCCTCCTCGGACGGGTGGAACCGGTCGGCCGAGAACAGCTCGAGCCGCGAGGCGAACAGCGGGCCGAGCAGGTCGCCGAGCGACACCGTCCGCCCGCCGGCGCGGACGACCGCCACGGTCTGCTCGCGCGCCATCCGGCGCGACAACCGGCGCGCGTAGGCGCGCAGCGGCTGGGCGATCGGCCGGATCGTCCCGAGATCGGGGCAGGTGGCGACGATCACCTCCGCACCGCGGGCGCGCAGCGCCAGCACCAGCGCCTCGAGATGGGGGACGGCGAGCGGCCGGCTTGGTCAGCTCGGTGACGTCGTTCGCGCCGATCATCACGACCGCGAGCTCGATGCGTGCGATGCCGAGGCGCTCGAGCTGGCCGGGCAGGTCGGCCGATTCCGCCCCGACGACCGCGACGTTCGTGACGTGGACGGGCCGGCGGGCCGCGTCGGAGATGCCGATGGCCAGCTGCGCCGCGGGCGTGTCCCGGTCGCGCTGGACCCCGTAGCCCGCTGCGGTCGAGTCGCCCAGCAGCGCGATGCGGATCGGCGGGCGCGCCGCGCTGACCCCGGGTGCGGCCCACGTGGTGTCGTGCGAGACGGGCGGCGGCTCGGTCGCGACCGGGATGCGCCGCTCGGCCAGCTTGGCCTCGCCCCACATCAGCCCGACGAGTCCGGCGCTGCCCAGCACGCCCGGCGGCCCCGACCCCGGCACCGCCGACCGCGACGATGCGCCGGGTCCGCGGTGACAGCTTCACGCCGTCCGACGATAAGCCACCTGTGCGTCCACGCAGGCCAGCGCCGTCGGTGCCACCAGCTCGGCGGCGAGCCGGTAACCGGCCGCCGACGGGTGGAAGCGGTCCGGGCCGAACATGTCCGGTGCGCGCAGGAAGCTCGGGCCGAGCTCGCCCAGCGCGGCGACCTGCGCACCGGCCCGCCGCACCGCCTCGGCCTGCCCGCGGGCGAGCCGCCGCCCGCGCAGCCGGGCCAGGCTGCGCAGCGGTTCGGCCAGCGACGGGATCGAGCCGATGTCCGGGCAGGTCGCGACCACCACCTGCGTGCCGACGGCCTGCAGCCGGTGCACGGCCAGGACGAGGTGCCGCACCGCCTCGGGCTGCGGCGTGCGGTGGGTGATGTCGTTGGCGCCGACGATCACCACCGCGAGGTCGGCCGGCCGGGCGGCGCCGAGCGCCGCCCAGCTGGCGCGCGCAGGTCCCGCGAGCGGGCACCGACCCTGGCGAGGTTCGCGATCTCGACACGGCGGCGGGTCGCGGCCGACAGCAGCAGGGCGAGCTGGGCGGCGAAGGTCTGCTCGGGCGGCCGGCACGCCGTAACCCGCGGCCATCGAGTCGCCGAGCAGCACCACCCGCAGCGGCCGGCGGCGCCGGTCGGCGGACGGGACCGCCCAGGACGTGCCGTCGGTGACCGGCGGCAGGGTGCACGCGCGCGGGATGCGGCGCTTGGCCAGGGTCAGCTGGCCGCCGAGCAGGCCGACGGCGGCGGCCGAACCCAGCAGCCCGCCGCGGCACACGGCCGCAGCCACCCGAAGCGGAGCGCTCATGGTCGTCTTATCGGCGGCATGCACCGCTCGACCTGAGCGCATCGCTAGCCTCTCGGGCATGCACTATTACGAGTCGCTGGTGGACCTGATCGGCAACACCCCGCTGGTCAGGCTCAACCGCGTCACCAGAATCTGCGGAGGGCCGGCGCCGACCGTGCTGGCCAAGGTCGAGTACTTCAACCCGGGCGGGTCGGTGAAGGACCGCATCGCGATCAACATGATCGACGCCGCCGAGCAGTCCGGTGAGCTGAAGCCGGGCGGCACGATCGTCGAACCGACGTCCGGCAACACCGGCATCGGCCTGGCGATCGTCGCCCAGCAGCGTGGCTACCACTGCATCTTCGTGTGCCCCGACAAGGTCAGCGGCGACAAGGTCAACACGCTGCGGGCCTACGGCGCCGAGGTGGTCGTCTGCCCGACCGCGGTCGCGCCCGAGGACCCCCGCTCGTACTACTCGGTGTCCGACCGGCTGGCGCGCGAGACGCCGGGCGGCTGGAAGCCCAACCAGTACGCCAACGTCAACAACCCGCGCTCGCACTACGAGACGACCGGGCCGGAGATCTGGCAGCAGACCGAGGGACGCATCACCCACTTCGTGGCGGGCGTCGGCACCGGCGGCACCATCTCCGGCACCGGCCGCTACCTCAAGGAGCACGGCGACGTGCGCATCATCGGCGCCGACCCCGAGGGGTCGGTCTACTCCGGGGGCACCGGCCGTCCGTACCTCGTCGAGGGGGTCGGCGAGGACTTCTGGCCGGACACCTACGACCGCACGATCTGCGACGAGATCATCGCGGTGTCCGACGGCGACTCCTTCGAGATGACCCGCCGGCTGGCCCGCGAGGAGGGCCTGCTCGTCGGCGGCTCGTGCGGCATGGCCGCGGTCGCCGCGCTGCGGGTCGCCGAACGCTGCGGGCCCGACGACGTCGTCGTGGTGCTGCTGCCCGACGGCGGACGGGGGTACCTGTCGAAGATCTTCTCCGACACCTGGATGGCCGACTACGGCTTCCTGACCGACACCGGCGGGACGAGCGTGCTCGACGTGCTGCGCGAGAAGAGCGGCGACACACCCGCGCTGGTGCACGGCCACCCGAACGAGACCGTCCGCGAGGCGATCGACATCCTGCGCGAGTACGGCGTCTCGCAGATGCCGGTCGTGCGGGCCGAACCGCCGGTCACCGCCGGCGAGGTCGTCGGCTCGGTGTCGGAGAAGGCGCTGCTCGACGCGCTGTTCAACGGGCGGGCGTCGCTCGCCGACGCCCTCGAACCGCACATGGACGCGCCGCTGCCGATCATCGGCTCGGGCGAGCCGGTCAGCGCCGCGGTGACCGCTCTCGGCGACGCGGACGCGCTGCTCGTGCACGTCGACGGCAAGCCGGCCGGCGTGCTCACCCGGCAGGACCTGCTCGGGCACCTGGCCGGGACGAGCTGAGGCTCAGCCCCCGGCCGTGACGGCCGGCGCGATCGCGCGGGCCAGCTTCTCGACCAGCTTCACCCCGGTGCCCATGTCGGGCTGGTGCTGGGTGAACACCGCCATCAGCACCTGCTGGTGGTGGCAGCGGATGATCCCGACGCTGGTGACCGCCCAGCGGCCGTCGTCGGTCTCGCCCGGGCCGTTGTCGTCGTCGATCGAGAGCCAGCCGTTCTTGTTGTAGAACGCGGCTGTCCTTGTCCGCGGCGGCGCTGACGCCCCACCGCTGGTCGGCCTCGACGTCGGCCATCAGCGCGAGCGCGTACTTGCGCGCGGACGGCGGTGAGCGGGCTGTTCCTCGCGACCAGGTTGCGCGCGAGGATCAGGAAGTCGGCCGCGCTCGTACGCGTGAACGTGGGGTCGCTCGCGCCCGGCACCGTGCGGTGCATGCCGAAGCGGCGCGCGGCCGCCTCGAGGCCGGCGTTGCCGCCGGCGTCGAGGAACAGGCTGTACCCGGCCTTGTTGTCGCTGTTCTCGATCATCGGCTCGGCCTCGCCGGCCTCGTACCCGGTCAGCGGGCCGTGCCGCTGCCAGAGCAACGTCTCGAGCACGAACAGCTTGTAGGCGCTCGCCGTCCACATGCCCGAGCGCTGCCCGGCGGTGAACGAGCGACCGGTGTCGGTGTTCATCGCCGCCACCGAGATCGACCCGCGCGGCTGCGTCGCGGCGAGCCGGCGGACCGCCGCCGCCGCCCGGGCCCGCAGCTGGGCCGGCGTGGGACGGGGCGGCGCCGTGCTGGTCGGCGCCGTCGACGCGGACGGCGCGGGCGCGGACGACGTCGTCGGTACCGGCACGACGAGGCGGCGGACTTCCCGGCAGCCGAGCCGCAGCCGGCGCTCAGCAGCACGACGGCGAGGGCAGCGACTAGGTGTCGGGGGACGTTCGGCACGGTCGGTAGCGTCTCATCCATGACAGACCTGCACCCAGAGTGGGGTTTCGACACCCGGGCGATCCACGCGGGCCAGGAGCCGGACCCGCTGACGGGCTCCGTCGCGATCCCGATCTACCAGACCTCGACCTACAAGCAGGACGGCGTGGGTGGCCTGCGCGGCGGCTACGAGTACAGCCGCAGCGCGAACCCGACCCGCACCGCGCTGGAGGACGCGCTCGCCGCGCTGGAGGCCGGCGCACGCGGGCTGGCCTTCGCCAGCGGGCTCGCGGCCGAGGACACCCTGTTCCGCGCGCTGTGCCGCCCGGGCGATCACGTGATCCTGCCGGGCGACGCCTACGGCGGCACGTTCCGGCTGGTCGCGCGGGTGCTCACGAACTGGGGCGTGGAGTACACGCCGGTGCCGCTGGCCGACCTGGACGCGGTGCGCGCCGCGGTGCGTCCCGACCACCCGGCTCATCTGGTGCGAGACGCCGACCAACCCACTGCTCGGCATCGCCGACATCGCCGCGCTGGCCGAGCTCGCGCACGGGGTCGGGCGCCAAGCTGGTCGTCGACAACACCTTCGCCTCGCCCTACCTGCAGCAGCCGCTCGTCGCTCGGCGCCGACCTGGTGGTGCACTCGACGACGAAGTACCTCGGCGGCCACTCCGACGTCGTCGGCGGCGCGATCGTCGCGGCCGACGCCGAGGTCGCTGACGAGCTCGCCTTCCACCAGAACGCGATGGGCGCGATCGCCGGGCCGTTCGACGCGTGGCTGGTGCTGCGTGGCATCAAGACGCTCGGCGTCCGGATGGACCGGCACTGCGACAACGCGGTGCAGGTGGTCGAGCTGCTCTCGGACCACCCCGCGGTGTCCCAGGTGTTCTACCCGGGCCTGCCGAGCCACCCCGGCCACGACATCGCGGCCGGGCCAGATGCGCGCGTTCGGCGGCATGGTCTCGTTCCGGCTGCGCGGCGGCGAGGAGGCCGCGCTCAAGGTGTGCGAGCTGGTCGAGGTGTTCACCCTCGGCGAGTCGCTCGGCGGCGTCGAGTCGCTGATCGAGCACCCCGGCCGGATGACCCACGCCAGCGTCGCCGGGTCGGCGCTGGAGGTGCCGGCCGATCTGGTGCGCCTGTCGGTCGGGATCGAGGACGTCTCGGACCTGCTCAACGATCTGGCCCAGGCGCTGGCCTGACTCAGCGGCCGGCGCGCCACTCGTCCTCGAGCACGGCGAAGTCGAGCTCGTCGGTCCACTCGCCCTTGAACCACTCGTTCTCGAGCAGGTGCGCCTCCTGCCGCATGCCGATCCGGCGCAGCACCGCCGCCGACGCGCTGTTGCGCGCGTCGATCCGGGCGATGATGCGGTGCAGGCCGAGCCCCTCGAAGCCGACCCGCAGCAGCGCCGCGGCGGCCTCGGTGGCGTAGCCGTTGCCGTGGTGGTCGGGGTCGAAGACGTAGCCGAGTCTCACCGGTGCGGTGCTCCTCGCTCGTCCAGGCGAGCATGACGTCGCCGACCAGGACGTCGTCGGCGGCGCGGACCACCGCCAGCAGCAGCGCCTGCCCCGGCTGCGTCGAGCGTCGAGCGCGTGCGTCGTCGGCGGGTCAGCCGCTGGCGCACCTCGTCCAGCGTGCGCGGCTCGGACGGGATGTAGCGGCAGACGTCGGCGACGTGACTGGTAGGCGTGCACCGCCTCGGCGTCGGACGGGTCGAGCGGGCGCAGCAGCAGCCGCTCGGTGCGGATCGGGTACTCCGGACGGAACACGTGGGCGAGCCTAGGCGAACGGTCCACGGCGCTACCGTCACTGTGTGGACACCGGAGTAAACACTGGTCTGCGCTGCGCGGGGCCACGCTGCCCGGCCGAGGAGCGCTGATGGACTGCACCGCGAGCGCGATCTGGGACGAGCGCTACCTCGCCTACGACTTCGGCGACCATCCGCTGAACCCGGTCCGGCTCGACCTGACGATCCGGCTGGCGCGGGCGCTGGGGGTGCTCGACCGGCTCGAGATCATCGCGCCGGTCGCCGCCGACGAGCAGCAGCTGCTCACCGTCCACGACCCGGGTTACCTCGCCGCGGTACGGGCCGCGAGCAGCGACCCGTCGTTCGCCGGCTACGGCCTCGGCACG
This sequence comes from uncultured Chloroflexia bacterium, assembly GCA_963757465.1. Lineage (GTDB taxonomy): Bacteria > Chloroflexota > Anaerolineae > Anaerolineales > Villigracilaceae > UBA5195. The sequence goes on from CAVWRY010000003.1 coordinate 54,931, forward strand.
AGCGACGACCCGGTCTTCGCCGGCATGTACGACGCGTCCGCGCTGATCTCCGGCGGGTCGGCGCAGGCGGCGCTGCAGGTGTGGGACGGCAGCGGTGCAGCACTCGGTGAACATCGCCGGCGGCCTGCACCACGCGATGCGCGGCTACGCCAGCGGATTCTGCGTGTTCAACGACGTGGTGCTCGGCATCCGCACGCTGCTCGCCGCGGGCGCGCGGAAGGTCGCCTACGTCGACATCGACGTGCACCACGGCGACGGCGTCCAGGCCGCGTTCTACGACGACCCGCGGGTGCTCACGATCAGCCTGCACCAGGATCCGCGCACGCTGTTCCCGGGTACCGGGCTGCCCACCGAGGTCGGCCGCGGCGCCGCCGAGGGCACCGCGGTCAACGTCGCGCTGCCGCCCGGCACCGACGACGACGGGTGGCTGCGCGCGTTCCGCGCGGTCGTGCCGGGCGCGGTGCGCGCGTTCGCCCCGGACGTGCTGGTGACGCAGTGCGGCTGCGACACCCATCACGAGGACCCGCTCGCCAATCTCGAACTGTCCGTCGACGGCCAACGGCTGGCCATCGGCGAACTGCACCGGCTCGCCCACGAGGTCACTGTGCGGGCAAGTGGGTCGCCTACGGCGGCGGCGGGTACGGGCTGGTGCGCTGCGTGCCGCGAACCTGGACCCACCTGCTCGCCGAGGCCACCGGCGTCCGCGTCGACCCGGCGACGGCGGATCCCGGACGCGTGGGCCGACGACCTGCGCCGCCGCGGCGCCCGCGGCGAGCTGCCCGACCGGATGGGCGAGGGCCGGTCACCGGAACCGCAGCCGTGGCAACCGGGCGGCGAGAGCTGGCTGGACCGCGCGATCGGCGCGACCCGGCGCAGCGTCTTCCCGCTGCTGGGCCTCGACCCGGACGACCCGCGGGACTGATCCGGTGGACGAGGCAGCATCCGAGCCGGCGACCGATCCCGTCACCGGGGTCGAGCTCGGCGAACCGCCCGCGCACTGGGAGGCCGACGTCGTCGCCGCCGACGGGGCCACCGTGCACCTGCGCCCGATCCGGCCGAGCGACGGCGAGGCGCTCGTCGCCTTCCACTCGGCGCTGTCGACCCGGACCCGCTACCTGCGCTACTTCTCGGCCTATCCGCGCATCCCGGAGCGCGACCTGGTGCGGTTCACCCACGTCGACCAGGTCGACCGCGTCGCATTCGTCGTGCTGCTCGGCGACACGGATCATCGCCGTCGGACGGTACGAGCGGGTGCCCGGGCGCGGACGAGGCCGAGGTCGCCTTCGTCGTCGCCGACGACCACCAGGGCCGCGGTATCGGCTCGGTGCTGCTCGAGCACCTGGCCGCCGCGGGTCGCGAGCGCGGCGTGAAACGTTTCGTCGCCGTCGTGCTCGCCGAGAACGCCGCGATGATGCGGGTGTTCCGTCAGGCGGGGTACGAGACCAAGCGCCACCTCGAGTACGGCGAGGTCACCCTGGAGTTCCCGATCGACGCGACCGCGGTGACCGACCAGGTGATGCGCGAGCGCGAGCAGCGCGCCGAGGCCCACTCGATCCGGCGGCTGCTCTATCCCCGCTCGGTCGCAGTGGTCGGCGCGAGCAACGACCCGGGCAAGGTCGGCCACGCGGTGTTCGCCAACCTGCTGCGCGGCAACTTCGACGGCACGCTCTACCCGATCAACCCCGAGGCGCGCCACGTCGGCGGCGTGCCCGCGCTGCGGTCGGTGCTCGACGTCCCCGACCCGCTCGATCTCGTCGTGGTCGCCGTACCCGCGCCCGCCGTCGTCGAGATCGTGCACGACTGCGCCTCGCGCGGCGTGCGCGGCCTGGTGATCCTCAGCGGCGGGTTCGGCGAGCGCGGCGACGCCGACGAGCGGTCCGCCGGCCGGGCCCTGCAGCGCAACGTCGTCGCCGCGGCGCGCGCCAACGGCATGCGGGTGGTCGGGCCGAACTGCCTCGGCATCATCAACACCGACGTGACCGTCTCGCTGAACGCCTCGCTCGCGCCGTTCCCGCCGCTGGCCGGCCGGGCCGGGTTCTTCGCCCAGTCCGGTGCGCTCGGCGTCGCCGTGCTGGGCGAGGCGGCCCGGCGCGGGATCGGCGTCTCGACGTTCGTCTCGGCCGGCAGCCGCGCCGATGTCTCCGGCAACGACCTGCTGCAGTACTGGGAGTCCGACGAGCACACCGACGTCGTCCTGATGTACCTGGAGTCGTTCGGCAACCCACGCAAGTTCGCCCGGCTCGCGCGCCGGCTGGGGCGCACCAAGCCGATCGTCGCGGTCAACAGCGCGGCAGGGCACCGTCGTCGCCGGGCTGCAGTCGACCTCGACGCCGTTGCCGGACGACACCGCGCGGGCGCTGTTCGAACGGTCCGGCGTGATCCGCGTCGACACGGTCGGCGACCTGTTCGACGTCGCGTTGCTGCTCACCTCGCAGCCGCTGCCCGCAGGGCCGCAACGTCGCGGTCGTCGGCAACTCGACCGCACTCGCCGTGCTGGTCAGGAACGCCTGTGCCGCCGAGGGATTGTCGCTGGTGCGCATCGTCGACGTCGGCGTCGACGCGACGCCGGACGAGTACGGGACGGCGCTGCGCGACGTGGTCGCCGACGACGGCGTCGATGCGGTCGTCGCGGTGTTCGTGCCGCCGCTGCAGCCGCACAGCGGCGACGAGGTCGCCTCGGCGGTGCGCGAGGTGGCCGACGGGTGCACCAAGCCGATCGTCTCGACGTTCCTCGGCTTCGAGGGCGTGCCCGAATCGCTCGCCGCGGGCGGGCCGAGCTCGCCCGCGCCGGGCTCGGTGCCGTCCTACGCCTCGCCGGAACGCGCGGTGCGGGCGCTGGCCCGCGCGCAGCGCTACTCGGCCTGGCGGCAGCGGCCGCGCAGCACCGTGCCCGAGCTCGCCGCGGTCGATCTGACCGGCGGCGCACGAGCTCGTCGACGGCGTGCTCGCCGCCGATCCCGACGGGCGCGCGCTCACCGCCGACGAGGCCGGCCGGCTGCTCGGCTGCGTCGGCATCGTCGTCTCCAACGAGGTCCCCGCCGACAGCGTCGCGGTCGTGCTCGGCGCGCGCGACGATCCGTCCTTCGGCGCGCTGGGTTGGTTCGGCATCGCCGGCGTCGCCACCGAACTGCTCGGCGACCGCGCGTACGCCCCGGTGCCGCTGACCACCGCCGATGCCGAGGAACTCGTGCGCGCGCCGCGTGCCGCGCCGCTGCTGTCCGGGTACGGCGGCGCGCCGCCGATGGACCTGCTCGCGCTGCAGGAACTGCTGCTGCGGCTGTCGGCGCTGGCCGACGCGCTGCCCGAACTCGCCGAGTGCACCCTCGACGCGCTCGCCGCGCCGATCGGCGCGCAGGTCACCGCGGTGAGCGCCCGGCTCGCGCCCGCGTCCGCCCGCGCCGACACCGGACCGCGCCGCCTGCGCGGACTCTGACTGCTTTTGGCGGCAGGTCATCGGATACCAAGGCCTGCCGCCAAAGTGCACGGCGAGGCCGATAGCCTCCACGCGTGGTCAAACTCGTCTTCGCCCTGCACCTGCTGTTCGCGATCTTCGCGATCGGTCCGCTCGTCCATGCAGCGACGACCGCCGGCCGCGGCGTCCGGAAGGGGGACGGCGCGGCGACGGCGTCGGCGGCGCGGATGCTGCGCGATCTACTCCTACGCCTCGGTGCTCGTCGTCATCGCCGGCATGGCGCTGATGTCGATGGACGATCCGGACCACAAGGGGCAGAAGATCGGCGAGTTCAGCCAGGTCTGGATCTGGCTGTCGCTGCTGCTCTGGCTGGTCGCGGTCGCGCTGGTGCTCGCCGTCATCGTGCCGACCCTGACGAAGGTGACCGCGATGATCGGCGCCCAGCAGTCGGTGGTCACCCAGACCGGTCGGGTCGCGGCAGCGGGCGGGCTCGTCGGCGTCATCTTCGCCGTGATCGTCTTCTTGATGGTCTACCAGCCGGGGCACTGAACCTTTCCCCGGCCGCACCTCGTCTGACGGGTCGGAGGTCGGTGCGTGGCTGACGAAGCGGCGTTCCGCGCGTTCGTCGATGCGAACGGCGCGGCGCTGCTGCATGCCGCCCGCCTGCTGACCGGCGACCACCACCGAGGAGAGGATCTCGTGCAGACCGTGCTGACGCGGGTCTACCTGAAATGGGACCGCATCGACACACCGCTGGCCTACGCGCGCAAGGCGCTGGTGACCGCACACATCGATTCGACCCGGCGGCGGTGGTGGGGAGAGAAGCCGACCGAGACGCTGCCGGAACCGGCCGCCGTCGAGGGCTCGGACGTCGGTGCGGCCGACGAGCGCGACGAGCTGCGGCGCCTGCTCGCCGGGCTGAACGCGCGCGAGCGCGCGGTGATCGTGCTGCGCTACTACTGCGACCAGTCCGAGCAGGAGACCGCGCAGACGCTCGGTGTGCCGGTCGGGACGGTCAAGAGCACCTGCTCGCGGGCGCTCGCGCGCCTGCGCGTCGAGATCGGGACGACGACATGAGCCCCAGCGAGTCGCAATTGCGCGCTGCGCTGCGCGAGGGCAGCCGGACAGGCGTCGACGCCGGTGTGATCATCGCCAACGCCGAGCGGCAGCGCCGCGCCCGCCGGCAGCGGATCAATTACGCCGCGGCCGCGGTGGTCGCCGCGGCGTTCGTCGGCGTCGGGGGCACGCTGCTGGCCACCCTGGGATCGGGGGACGAGCAGGGCGGCGGTTCTGCCGCCGAGCACGCCCCGAGGGCGGGACTGCGCCCGGCGGGCAGTTCGGCGGCGGCATCGTCGCCGCGCGAGCGCCGCGGGCGGGGCCGCGGCCCCCGCACCGGGAGTCGCGGCCTGCCCGCCGGCGCCGGCGAGGATCGGCGTCGGGCACCGCACGGGCCGGTCGGCTGCTGCCGGCGCACGTCTCGTCGATCACCGCGTGCGGCTACCCGGCGGGCGGACGGGACCGTGCGCAGTGTCGTGCTGACCGGATCGCAGGCCAGAAGTGTGGCAGCGGCGCTGAACGGCGCCGCGCCGGCCCCGGCTACCCACGCAGGCCGGTGTGCTGCCGCCGCCGACCACATCGCCGTGCTCGCCGGCGACGCACACGGCCGCCGCGTCACGCCGGTGCTCGGTCACCGTGAACTGCGCGCACGCCGTCGCCACCAACGGCACGGTGACGCGATACCTGGCGACGTGCCGGCTCGCGCTGAACCGGCTCGTCCGGTGACGGCTGACAGCGCGTCAGGGCCGCGTGAACGCCGAGTTGTGGTCGCAGGTGGGCGCACGTCGGCGTTGATCATGGGGAAAGTCGTGTGCGGCTCACGATCGAGGAGCGAACGCCGGAAGGTGTGCCCGGTTCGCCGCCAGCAGCTCGTCGAGCAGCGGTACGGCGATGTCCCACTGCCGTACCAGGGGATTGGCCAACAGGGCGCGCAGCGCCACCGTGCGGTCGCCGGTGCGCGCGGCTTCGATGGCGAGCACCTCGTAGGCCGTAACCGCCTGGACGAGCCCGAGGAACTCCGGAGCGAGCGCCGGCACCTCGACCGGATGCGCGCCGGCGCGGTCGACGTGGGCGGGCACCTCGACCACCGCCTCGTCCGGCAGCCCGGCGATCGTGCCGTTGTTGCGGACGTCCACGTAGTGGTGCGCGCCGTCGCCGGTCAGCAGCGACGTGACCAGCGCAGCAGCGGCCTCGCTGTAGTAGGCGCCGCCGCGCTTCTCGAGCAGCTCGGGCTTGTGGTCGAGCGAGGGATCGCGGTACATCTCGAGCAGGGTGCGCTCGATCTCGAGCACCTCGGCCGCGCGATGGGTTCCGGCCAGCTGTTCGTTGACCGCTTCGTCGGTGCAGTAGAAGTAGTGCAGGTAGTAGGAGGGGATGGCCCGCACCGTCCGCAGCAGCTCGGCGGGCTGGTCGATCTCGTCGGCCAGCGCGGCGAGTTCGGCCGGCGAGTCGAGCAGCTCGGGCAGCCGGTCGGCGCCGTCCACGAGCACCCGCCGGATCCAGGACAGATGGTTCAGGCCGGCGTGGTCGAGGCGGACCCGGTCGGCCTCGATGCCCAGCCGGGCTGCGATCCGGCGCTGGAACCCGATCGCGACGTTGCACAGGCCGAGGGCGCGGTGGCCGGCGTCGAGCAGGGCCCGAGTCACGATGCCGACCGGGTTGGTGAAGTCGACGATCCACGCCTCCGGTTCGGCCCGCTCGGCGACCACGTCGGCGATCTCCAACACGACCGGCACTGTGCGCAGCGCCTTGGCGAAGCCGCCCGGGCCGGTGGTCTCCTGCCCGAGCAGCCCGAACTTGCCGGGCAGCGTCTCGTCCACCAACCGGGCTTGCTGGCCGCCGACGCGCAACTGGATGAGCACGGCGGACGCTCCGTCGACGGCGTCCTCCAGCGAGGTGGTCGTGCGTAACCGGTCGCCGAGACCGTCGCGGTCGAGGATGCGCCGCGCCAGGCCACCGACCACGTCCAGCCGCTCGGCCGAGAGGTCGTGCAGCACGAGTTCGTCCCACGGCAGCACATCGGCCCGTCGGGCGAAGCCCTCGATCAGCTCAGGGGTGTACGTGCTTCCGCCACCGACAACTGCAAGCTTCACTGAACCCCGATCCTCGCTGCTGCAACGTGACAGGCGGAGCTGTGCGCGGGCCGGAGCTCCAGAAGCGCCGGATCCTCGATCGCGCAGCGGTCGATCGCCAGCGGGCAGCGCCACCGGAACCGGCAACCGGGCTCCGGGTCGATGACGCGCGGCGGTTCGCCGATGTCGGTGTCGCCCTCGACCGCCAACGGCGTGCGCGGGTCGGGCGCGGCCGCCAGCAGCAACTGCGTGTACGGGTGCTGCGGGTCGGCGAGCACGTCCTCGGTGGGGCCGGATTCCACGATGTGCCCGGCGTACATGACCATCAGCCGGTCGGACACGTATCTGGCGCTGGCCAGATCGTGGGTGATGTAGAGGAACGACACGCCCTCCTGCGAGCGCAGGTCGCTCATCAGGTTCAGCAGCCCGACCCGGATGGACACGTCGAGCATCGAGACCGGTTCGTCGGCGAGGATCAGCTTGGGTCGGTAGGCGAGTGCCTGGGCGAAGCCGATGCGCTGGCGCTGCCCGCCGCTGAGTTCGTAGGGGTAGCGGTCGAGGATCTCGGCGGCCGGAGACAGGCCGACTGCCTCCACGACCCGCAACGCCTCCTCGCGGCGGCGGCTGCGGGGGATGTCCGGCCGGTGCAGCTTGAGCCCGCGCATGATGCCGTGCGAGACGCGGAACGCGGGATTGAGCGAGCTGAACGGATCCTGGAACACCATCGGGACGTCGCTGCGGTAGCCCATCGTCTGCTTGCGGGTCCGCATCGAACTGCAGCAGCGTGCCCTGGTAGCGGATCTCCCCGCTCGTCGGCTCGTAGACGCGGGCGAGCAGTCGCGCGAGCGTGCTCTTGCCGCTACCGCTCTCGCCCACCAGCGCCACGATCTCGTTGCTGTTCAACACGAGGTCGACGTCGTCGACGGCGTGCAGGAGGTTGCGCGCGAGGCCGCGGCCCACCTTGAAGTGCTTGGTGAGCCCGCGAACCTCGACCAGCGGTGTCGTCATGTCCTCGCCACCTCCTCGGACTCGGCGGCGGCCGGCGCGTGCTTGAGGCACCGGGCGTGCGACGACCCGACGACGTACAGCTCCGGCTCGACGGCACTGCAGTGCGGCATCTCGACCGGGCAGCGCGGGATGGAACCGGCACCCGGACGGCGGATTGCGCAGCTCCGGCGGCCGGCCGGGGATCCCGCCGAGCTGGACGCGCGGTCCGCGGATGGACGGGAAGGCGTCGAGCAACCCGCGGGTGTAGGGATGCGACGGCTCGTCGAACACCGTGCGCGTCGGGCCGAACTCGACGACCTGACCCGCGTACATCACGACGAGCCGCTGCGAGAAGTGGCTGACGAGCGACATGTCGTGCGTGACGAACAGGACCGCGAATCCGAGCCGCTCCTGCAGCTGCTTGATCTGCACCATCAGCGAGCGTTGCGCAACGACGTCGAGCGCGGACGTCGGCTCGTCCATGATGACGAGGTCGGGAGTGAAGAGCAGCGCCATCGCGATCATCGCCCGCTGCCGCATGCCGCCGCTGAGTTGGTGCGGGTAGCTGCGCAGGTGGACGGGGTCGATGCCGACGAGCTTGAGGACCTCGACCGACCGGGCCTCGATCTCGGTCTTCGAGCGCGTTCCGTGCGCGATCATCGTGTCGCGGAACTGCGCGCCGATGGAGGCGACCGGGTTCAGCGCGTTCATCGCGCTCTGCATGACCACGGACAGGTTCTTCCAGCGCAGCACGTTCAGCTTCCGGTCCGACATCGTGACCAGGTTCTGACCGCGGAACTCGACCGCGCCGGAGGTGATCGCGGCGGGCGGGGTCAGCAGCCGCGCGATCGCGAACAGCAGCGTGGACTTCCCGCAGCCGGACTCGCCGACCACCCCGACGAATTCTCCCGGCGCGACATCGAGGTCGACGTCGTCGACGGCGACGCACCGGGCCGGCGTCGGTGTCGTATTCGACGTCGAGGTCGCGGACCTCAAGCACGCGATCGCTTGGCACGACGCCTCCTCACCGGTCGCAGCGCAGGGTTGCTGATCTCGTCGAAGGCATAGTTCATCAGGGCGAACGAGGCGCCGAGCAGGGCGACGCACAGGCCGGGCGCGATCGACCAGAGCGGCATGCCGGTCTGCAGCGCCTGCTGGTTCTGCGACCAGTACAGCATCGTCCCCCAGCTGATCGAGTTCGGGTCACCGAGCCCGAGGAACTGCAGTCCGGCGGCGGTCAGCACGGAGTACACGCGCCGCGCCGAGGAAGTTGGCGACGATCAGGGAGACCATCGTGGGCAGCACCTCGACGACGATGATGTACGAGCGTCGTTCGCCGCGGACCCGGGCCGACTCGAGGAAGTCGCGATTGCGCAAGGACAGCGCCTGCGCACGCATCTGGTTCGCCCCGTAGGACCAGCCGGTGACGACCAGGACGACCAGCACGACGGTCAACGTGCCCTTGCCGGCGTAGGTGGCCAGCACGATGATCAGCGGGAACGTCGGCAGCACGAGGAACACGTTCGTGATCATCGAGAGCACGTCGTCGGCCACGCCGCCGAGGTAGGCGGCGGAGACGCCGACGATCACCGACAGGACGGTCGCGAACCAGCCGGCGACCAGCGCGATGACCAGCGACTGTCTGGTGCCGTAGACGAGCTGGGCCCAGATGTCCTGGCCGAGTGCGGTGGTGCCCAGCCAGTGCGTCGGCCGACGGCGGCAGCGACGGCGGGAACGCGAGCTTGTTCGGATCGTCGACCGAGGTGAACAGGCCGGGCGCGATCGCGAACACGGCGAAGATCAAGAACAGGACGAGCCCGATGATCGCCTTCTTGCTGGAGAACACCGCCCGCAGCAGGCCGCCGCCGCGCCGGCGCGTCGGTGCGGACGGCGTGGCGCCGGCCGTTCCGGAGTCGATGAGCAATGCGGTCATGGCTGCTACGCCTTCGCCCGCGAGCGCGGATCGAGCCAGGCGATGGCGAAGTCGCAGATCAGGAGCGCGACGAGCACCGCGACGGTGAACAGCATGAACAGGGCCTGCATGAGCGGGTAGTCGGTGTTCTGCACGGAGTTGTAGAGCAGGTAGCCGAGCCCGGGGTAGTTGAAGACGTACTCGACGAGGATCGACCCGGAGATCACGAACCCGAGTGACATCGCGAAGCCGGAGAGATTGGGCAGCATGGCGTTGCGTGCCGCGTACTGGATCATGATCCGGCGATTGGTCAGCCCCTTCGCCCGTCCCATCCGGACGTAGTCCTCGGCGATCGTGGTGATCATGTTGTTGCGCATGGTCAGCACCCAGCCGCCTATCGAGGTGATCACGATCGTCGCCGCCGGCAGGATCGCGTGCCTGACGACGTTCGCGACGAAGGGCCCGGAGAACTCCGGCAGCAGGTCGGAGTCGTAGTTGAAGTCGCTGGGCAGGAACCCGTTCGTCCACACCGAGAAGACGAGGATGAGCAGCAGGCCGACCCAGAAGTAGGGCAACGCCGAGGTCACCACGAACACCGGCGGAAGCACGGAGTCGATCTTGCCGCCGCGCTTCCAGCCCGCCACGATGCCCAACAACGAGCCCGAGGACGAAGCCGATGATGGTGGCGATCCCGACCAGCCCGAGCGTCCACGGCAGTGCTTGCCCGATCAGCGTGCGGACCGGCGTGCCGAGGGACGCACCGATCGAGATGCCCCAGTGCCCGGTGAGCATGTTGCCGAGGTAGTCGAGGTACTGCACGAACGACGTTCTGGTTCGGTTTGAACCCGAATGCGGTCAGCAGTTCCTGCAGCTTCTCCGGCGACAACTGGTTGTGCGTGCGCACCCGCAGCGCGTTCACCGGGCTGCCCGGCATGAACCGGGGGATGAAGAAGTTCAGCGTCAGGGCGGCCCACAGCGTGAGCACGAAGAAGCCCAGGCGGCGAACGACGAACCTCATCAGCTAACTCTGGACCCGTCACGAGGCCGTCGAGTAGATGTTGGTCAGAACCTGATCGACATCGGGGACGTTGAACGCCGCCGGCTGTGCGTACGGGTCGTCCTTCGTCGGCCAGCCCCCGATGGTGGCGGTGTTGTACTGGAACCAGTCGACGGACTCGGTCACCGGGATGACCGGGATGTCCTTCAGCATCGCGGCCTCGACCTTCTTCACGATCGCCACCTGCCCCGCGTCGTCGGCAGCCGGGTACTGGTTGAACAGCGCGTCCACGGCCGGGTTGTCGTAGCGCTCGAAGTTGCTGCTCGCGTTCTTGCCCAGCGGCGCCGAGTTCTTCGAGTACAGCCACTTGCGCAGCTCGTAGTACGGCGTCGGGCCACCGGACTCGCCGAAGTAGGCGAGGTCGAAGTCGCCGGTGTACAGCTTGTTGTTGTAGGTCTGCTGGGCCAGATCGTCGACGGTCAGATCGATGCCGATCGGCGCCAACTGCTGCTTGACCACCGCGAGCGAGGCGTCCCAGTCGGTGTAGCCGGTCACGGTGATCACCGACAGCTTCAACGGGTTCGACGTCGAGTAGCCGGCCGACTGCATCGCCGCCTTCGCCTTGTCCAGGTTCTGCTTGGCGTACCCGGACGATTCGAGCGCGGACGAGTCGAAGTACTTGTCGAACGTCGGCGTGACGACGCCGGTCTGGTTCGCCGCCGGCTGCTGGCCGCCTTCGCCGATCTGCGCCACCTGACTGCGATCGAGCGCGTAGGCGATCGCCTGCCGCACGGCCAGCTTCCCGGTGGGGTGTGACGGCGCGTTGTTCGGGTAGAGCGTCACGTTCGTGGTCGGGGGAGACCAGGTCTGGTTGTCCGGCGCTCTTGTCGAGATAGAACTTCTGGATGCTGGGGATGAACTGGCTGCCCCACTGGGCCTTGCCGTTGGCGAGGTCGAGGTTCGCCGGCCCGTTGTCGAGGTAGGCGGGGTACTCGACCTTCTGGATGTACGGCTTGCCCGGCTGCCAGTACTTCGGGTTCGCGGTGTACTGGATGTTGTTGGCCGAGCAGGGGTTGACCATGAACGGGCCGGTACCGACCGGCGACTTGTCCGCCCAGGTGTCCGGGTGCGCCGCTGCGTCGCCGCTGCCCCAGATGTGCTCGGGCACGATGCCGACCTCGTTGGCGAAGTAGAAGAAGTACGGCTGGGCCGGCTGGCTGAACTTCATCGTCACCTTGTTGCCGGCTGCCGTGACGCTCTGTCAGACCGGCACCCGTCCACAGCGAGTACAGGTCGGTCGACGGGAACTTCTTCATCAGGTCGAAGGTGAACGCGACGTCCTTCGCGGTGAACGGCTGGCCGTCGTTCCACTGCACGCCGTCTGCGGATGGTGAACACGATCGACTTCTTGTCCGGCGCCCCAGGTGTAGCTCTTCGCCAGCATGGGCTTCTCCTCCGCGTTGCGGAGAATGTTCACGAAGACGAGCGGCTCGTAGACGAAGCCCGACCGACTCCTGTTGCACGGCCGGGTTGAAGGGGTTGAACTGGCACGGCCACGTCTGGCCCTGGACGTTGGCGATCGTGACCGTCGCCGCCCTTCTTGTGGGTCGCGCCCGCGCTGTTCGCCCCCGACGAGGTGACGGCCGGCGCGCCGCCCGTCGCCGAGGGACGCTTCTTCGCCGAGCCCGAGCAGGCTGACATGCCGAGGAGAAGGACGAGTGCTGCGGCAGCGGCGCCGCCGGTGCGACACAGTCGGTTCATGCTGGTGCTCCTTCGCGACGGGCAGCCGTTCGGACTGTCCGTGGGTTTCTGGTAAGCGTCGTGGCGAGATCCAGGGCGCCGACGAGCGGCGCGTCGAACGGGTAGGCGCCGAGGACGAGCTCGGGCGGGAACGGCACCGCCGTCGGACAGGGCACGTGCCAGCGTCGGACGAATGCCGGTCCCACGAACGCGTCATTCCGCCGCCGACGACGACCCGGGCCGGATCGATCGCGATCGCCAGGTTCACCAGGTGGTAGGCGAGCTCGTCCAGGAACTCCGCGCAGACCTGCTTCGCGACTGCGCGTCGGTCTCGGACCTGCGCGAACAGCGCGGCGACGTCGGCGCCGTCGAACAGGTCTGCGGCGGCGGTGGCCAGCGCCTTGCCGCTGACGGCCTCCTCGAGCCGGGGCGCGTCGGGCGCGATGCCGACGTTGCGCAGGTTGTACCCGATCTCGCCGGCGGCGCCGTGCGCGCCGAGAACGACGGCGCCGTTGCTGACGATCGCCGCGGCAAGCCCGGTGCCGAGATTGACGTACAGCCCGGGGTCGTACCCCGCGAGCGCCCCGTGCGCTGCCTCGGCGCGCGCCGCCGCCTTCACATCGTCGCGAGCACCACCGGGATCCCCGGGAAGGCGAGGTGCAGCCGGTCGCCGAGAGCGAGCTGCTCCCAACCGGCGATGGTGGGCGCCAGGTCGATGCCGTCCGAGCGCGGAATGCCGAAGGTGGCGACACCGACCGCGGCCAGCGATCCGTCCGGCGCGACTGTCGGCCAGCAGCTCGATGAGCGGCCGCCATGCCACGATCGAAGGTCTCGCTGCGCGGAATCGGCGGGACGGACCGCGAGCGTGGCCGAGCCCAGACGCGCACCGGCGACGTCGGCGGCCGCAACGGCGACCTTGCTGCCGCCGAAGTCCACGCCGAGCACGACCGGGTTGTCCATGCAATCTCCCGAAAGAGGTGGACGCTCTGATCGTTAGGAAACTAGACTATCAATCTCGCCCTCGGGCAAGGTTCGGGCGAACATTGGGTCGACCACCTGACGAGACGGGGTCCCTCGTGCCAACACCTGTCGCCACCGGCGCGGCAGGAAGCCCGGCCGGTCCGCAGTTGATCCGCGCGCTGAACGAGCAGTTGCTGCTCGAACACATCCGCGCAGCAGTACAGCTCTCGCGCGCCGAGCTCGCGCGGATCACCGGGCTGTCGAAGCCGACGGTCTCGTTGGCGCTCACCAACCTCGAGCGGAGCGGGTTGGTCCGCGCCTCCGGGGTTCGCACCGGCGCGCCGGGGCCGAATGCGGTGCTGTACGAGGTTCGTCCGGAGGCGGGGTTCGTGCTGGCGCTCGACGTCGGCCGTGAGTACGTCCGCGGCGCCATCAGCGACTTCGGCGGGAACGTGCGGGCGCGGGACGCGCTGCGTACCCGCGCCAAGAGCCGCCGCGGGCGGATCGCCGAACTCTGCCCGACTCGGCGAGGCGCTGGTCGGCAGTCTCGGGTTGACGATCCCCGACATCACGCAGACCGTGCTGGGCAGCCCGGGTGTCTACGACCGCCGCCGCGACGCGTTGTCGCTCGCCGGCGCGCTGGAGGGGTGGGACCACCCGAAGCTGCTGTCCGAACTGCGCGCGGCCTTCGGACCGTCCCTGATGATCGAGAACGATGTCGACGCCGCCGCGCTGGCCGAGCGGGCGCACGGCCACGGCCGCGACGTGGACTCCTTCGCCTTCGTCTCGGTGGGCACCGGCGTCGGCATGGGACTCGTGCTCGACGGCAAGCTTCGGCGCGGCGCGCACGGGGCCGCGGGCGAGATCGCGTACCTGCCGCTGGAGACCGCCGACGCCGACGCCGCCGACGTCCGGCGGCGGGGCGGTCTCGAGGCCGCGGCGTCGGCTGCCGGGATCGTGCACGCCGCCCGGCAGGCCGGGATGAGCCGGGCCACCTCCGCCCGGCAGGTCTTCCAGGCCGCTGCCCGCGGCGACGCGCGCGCACAGCGGGTGGTTCTGGCCGAGGCGGTGCACATCGCCCGGGCCATCTGCTCGATCGTGGCGATGATCGACCCGGACCTCGTCGTGCTCGGTGGCGGCATCGGCAAGGCGGCCGGGCTCGTCGACGCGGTGCGCACCGAACTCGACCGGCTCGCGCCGGTGCCGACCGAGGTGCGGGTCACCGCGCTGGGGTCGGAGTCGGTCGTCGACGGGTGTCTGGCCAGCGGGCTGGAGAAGGCGTGGACGATCGCTGACCAGCGGGCGGACATGACCGAATACGTGATCGCCGCCGACGGCGGCAACTCCAAGACCGACCTGGTGGTCGCGACCACCGACGGTGAGGTGCTCTCGCGGGTCGCCGGACGGGGCACCCGTCCGTACATCGACGGGTTGCCTGCGACAGCCGCCGGATTGGCCGAACTGGCCCGCAGCGGGCTGGACGCCGCGGGACTCCGGCGCACGACTCCGTGTCGCGGTCGCGTCGTTCTATCTGGCCAACGTCGACTTCGCCGACGAGGAAGTCGCGATGCGCACGGCGCTCACCGACGTTCGGTCTCACCGCGCGGCTCGAGATCCACAACGACACGCTCGCCGTCCTCAAGGCCGGCAGCGCGCGCGGGCACGGTATCGCCGTCGTCGCCGGCGCGGGGATCAACGCCATCGGCATGCATCCCGACGGGCGCGAGGAGCGGTTCCTCGGCATCGGTCACATGAGCGGCGACTGGGGCGGCGGCTGGGCGGTCGCCGTCGCCGGGCTCGGGGCGGCGGTGCGGGCCGGGGACGGGCGCGGGCCGAGCACCGCGCTGCGCGACCTGGTGGCCGTCCGGTTCGGCAATGATCCGGAGTCGGTGGCCATCGCGGCCGACCGCGGCGAGATCAGCGAGGCCGACCTCCACGCGTTCGCGCCGGTCGTCTTCGCAGCCGCGCTCGACGGCGATCCGGTCGCCGTCGGGATCGTCGACCGCCTGGCCGACGAGGTGCTCAGCTTCGTGCGCGCCCTGGTCGACCGGATGGACGTCGCCGACTGCGACGTCGACGTGGTGCTCGGCGGCGGCACGCTGCAGTCCGGCCACCCGCTGCTGCTCGATCGCATCCGGGCCGGGCGTGCACGCTGCTGCGCCGAAGGCGAAGCTGCACGTTCTCGACGTGCCGCCCGTCCTCGGTGCGCTGTCGGCGCGCTCGCCTCGGCCGGCGCGCCGGCGGAATCGATCGACCGGGCCCGGTCGCATTTCCTGTCGCGATGGGCCGCCGTCGAACGCCCGTTGACCGCCGAGTTGTGGTCGCATGTGACCACAACCGGCGTTGATCACGGACCTGGGTCCCGACGCCGCGTCACGTCCTGACGCGCGCAGGTCCTCGATCCACTGCCGGGCGGCCGCGAAGTCGGCGCCGGACGTGCCGGCCGCGCACCTCGTTGGCGGCGCCGTCCGCCTTCGGGTAGGAACCGAGGAACCGCACGACCGGGCACATCCGGTGCAGACCCCATCAGCGCCTCGGCCATCCGCGCCTCGGCGATGTGCCCCTCCGCGTCGATCGAGAACAGGTAGCGGCCGAGCTCGTCGCCGATCGGGCGCGACTCGATACGCGACAGGTTGACCCCGCGAGTGGCGAACTGCTCGAGCATCGTCAGCAGCGCGCCCGCCTCGTTGTCGGGCAGGTGCACGACCAGCGACGTCTTGTCCGCGCCGGTGGGTGCCGGCAGCTCGCCGGGATGGCCGACCACGACGAACCGGGTGACCGCGGCCGCGTTGTCGGCGACCTGCTCGGCGAGGACCGGCAAGCGGGTAGTGCGCCAGCGCTGCCGGCGGGACGAGCGCCGCGTCGAAGTCGACGGACGCATCGGCGTCGAGCAACTGCTGTGCGGCAACGGTGTTCGAGGCCTGCGGCACGTGCGCGGCGTCCGGCAGGTTCGCCGACAACCAGCGCGCGGCACTGCGCCCAGGCGTGCGGGTGCGCGGCGAGCCGGCGGACGGCCGACGAGCTCGGTGCCCTCGCGGGCGACCAGGCTGAACGACACGGGGACGACGACCTCGCGCACGATGACCAGGTCGCCGGCGGCGAGGGTGTCCAGCACCGCGGTGACCGCGCCCTCGACCGAGTTCTCGATCGCCACGACCGCGAAGTCGGCGCGGTCGGCCCGCACCGCCTCGAGCGCCGCGACGACGTGCTGCTGCGGCAGGTAGTCGACCTCGTCGGGCGAGGCGACCTGGCGCAGCGCGGCCTCGGTGAACGTCCCGGCCGGGCCGAGGTAGGCGTAACGCGCGCGCATGCCCGCCACCCTAGGGGCAGGCGTCGATCAGCTTCTGCACCGACGGGCGCGAAGTGACCGGCGTAGCGCTGCTGCAGCTGCGGGATGCGCCAGTCGTCGGGCTCGACGACCTGCCGGCAGCGGTAGGTCTCGCAGTGGCAGAACAGCGGACGCTCGAGCTCGTCGCCGGTGGCGTAGTCGTAGGTGAGCTCCTCGCCGGCCGGCACCGGGCCGCCGGGTGACCAGCACGTCGCCCGTCGAACCAGGTGTTCGGGTCGCAGCTGTGGTTCAGCGCGCCGGCGACCGCTGGTTCCGGCGGCCAGCTCGGTCGCGGCGAACACGCCCTCGCCGGCGATGGCCGAGGGCCTGCGGACGAGCTCAGCCGGCGGCACGGCGGCGGCCGGTGCGCGAGCGCAGGTAGTCCGCGACCACGTACTCGCCGAGCGCGCCCTGCTTGGGCAGGAACAGCCGTCCGCCGTTGCGGCGGCCGACCTCGCGCATGAACTCGACCAGCCGCGGGTCGTCGTCGAGCATGAACACGTTGATCGTCGCGCCGCGCCGGGTGCAGCGCTCGACCTCGGCGAGCGTGGCGGCGATCGTCTCGCGCGTGGGCGGCCAGGCGAAGTCGGCGAAGCCGTCGCGGGCCAGGTGCGCGGTGGGTTCGCCGTCGGTGATCACCAGGATCACCGGCTCGGAGTTGCGGTGCTTGTCGAGGTGTCGACGGGCGAGCATCAGCCCGTGCTGCAGGTTGGTGCCCTGCACGCGGTCCCAGTCGTGCTCGACCAGCGCGTTGGTGCTCATCACCCGGGCGTAGTCGCTGAAGCCGATGATCTCGATCGCGTCCTGCGGGAACTTGCTGCTGATCAGCGCGTGCAGGGCGAGCGCGGTGGTCTTCGCCTCGCCCCATGTGCCGCGCAGTTCCATCGAGTACGACATGTCGACGAGCAGCGCGACCGCTGCCGACGAGCGCCGCTCGGTCTCGACGATCTCGAAGTCCTCGGGAGCGAGGCTGACCTCGACTCCCGGCGGCGGTGCTGCGCCGCACGGCGTTGCGGACGGTGCGCACCACGTCCAGCGGCTGCTCGTCGCCGAATCGCCACTCGCGGCTGGCGCCGGTGATCTCGCCGGCCGCCCCCGCATCGCGGACGTCGTGGCCGCCGCGGCCGCGGGACTCGAGCACGTCGAACACCCGCTTCAGCGCCGTCGACCCGAGCCGGCGCAGCGCGCGCGGGCGTGAGCCGCAGCCCGTCGCTGCCGCGCTGCAGGTAACCCTGGTCGCGCAGCTCGCGCTCGATGCGCCGCAGCTGCGCGACGTCGTCGACCGCCGCCCAAAAAAACAATGGCTGATTCCCCTCACATTTATTTTTATTATGGCAACGACGAATTCGCCCTGCGCAAACAGGCCGAAAAATTTGGCGCATCCATGTTCAGCGATCCCACCACCGCAGACATGAACACATCCCGTCTCGATGCGCGCACAGTCAACGAAAACGAGCTGAACAAAGCCATCGGTGCGATGCCCTTTCTGGCACCGCAGCGGCTGGTGTTGCTCGAAAACGTCTCGAAAAAATATGCCGGGCAGGAAGGCCACAAGAAATTTGTCGCCTTTCTCGAAACCGTGCCCGAGAGTACGCGTTTGGTGCTGATTGACCCCGAAGAAATCAAGGATCGTGATCTGGCTTCGCACTGGCTGATCAAGTGGACGGTCAAAGCTGGGGAAAAGGCCAAATCGCAGGGGTTTATGATGCCCCGTCAGCGTGAAATGCCCGGCTGGATTGCCGCCGAAACCAAACGCCAGGGCGGGCAAATGGAACCCGCCGCCGCCGCGCGTCTCGCTGAAATGACCGGGGAGGACACCCGTCAGGCGGCGCAGGAAATCACCAAATTGTTGACTTATGTCAACTACGCCCATCCCATCGGCATTGAAGACGTTGAAGCGGTCAGCATTGTCACCGCCAGCGTGGATGTCTTCGATCTGGTGGATGCGCTCGGTGCGCAAAACGGCAAGCTGGCGCAAAAGCTCTTCCACCGTTTGCTTGAAGATAAGGACGCTTTCGAGACGTTCGGGATGGTGGTGCGACAGTTCCGTTTGTTGCTGATTGCCCGCGATGTGATCGATGATGGCGGTGTGTTGCAGGATGTTGTGGAAGCGTTGGGACTGCATCCGTTTGTCGCGGAAAAAGCCTTCAAGCAGGCACGCTCCTTCCCGATGGAAATGCTCGAATCGATTTACCACCGCCTGCTCTCCATGGACGAAGCCGCCAAAACCGGCGTCATGCCGCTCGACATGGCGCTCGATACGTTTATTGTCGAGGTAAGCGGCAAAGGGTAGCGTCGTTCGCTCTGGTTGAATCAGATCAAAAGGATGGGAATGATGTTTGAGCGATTAAATCTTAAGCCCTCGTGGTTTCAAAATTTATCTGATTTTCTTCCTGCCCATATTGGGGTTTCTGATTCTATTGGGTTTCGTCATACATTATTTCGATTACCAGCTTGTTTTTTGGGGGATGTATATACCCATTTTTTTTCTCATTATTCTTGTTGCTATGCTAGTTTCATTCGTTTGCTTTTGTATCGGATTTGTTCATGATCTGCTGACAAGCCAGGGAGTTTTTTCTGATCATGATGACCATGACCTGACAGATGTTTACGCCGATTTGGAAATCTCGTATCACGAAACAATTCGTCAGGAATATATTGCTCATGCAAAGTCTAAATACCGCGTCAGCATCAATGCTTTGAAATCTCTTGGCTTTGAAGAAATGAAATTCTATAATGAAGTTTTGCCCTGGTTTGGCTTCACTCAGGGACGTAGATGCATTTTTTCTGCATTAGGCGCGCTATTATCCCCGTCGATTATGGCAATTGGCAAAAAATTCAGCATCAAACTTTTTTCGCTTGCCATGGTTTCACAGAAGAATTTTACTTATGCATGTGTAATGCAAATGGGGGTTAGTTTTTATACAAAGTTTACAGATGGAACTTTTTGGATTTCATCTAACTATTGGGGAATCGAAATCAATGATGACAGCGCCAAAGTGTACAAAGAATCCAGACTTCGCCCGGTTGAAACAGCCTGGTCCGATCACCAACAAAAAGTCAAACAATTTATTGAAGAAGGAAAGTATGTTGTGGAACGGCTTGGTTTTGATAATTATATCGAATTGGACAAAAGCCTGGCCGATTACATGCGAAAAAGAATGACCAAGCTTTCCACCGCATATCCTGAGAAAGAGCCATCTTTCTGGGCTCAGATGGCTGCTTCTTTTGCCGGGATGGGGGTTTTCATATTTGGGGTTTTCTTCTTGATCTTTTTATTCAATGTTGTCAGTAATTTATACCCAGCCTGTACGTTTGTAGAAAAGCTGCGTATTATGCCCCTGCCCGGACACTTTATGCTGTTGGTGGCTTTACTGGGGGGAAGCTGGTTGCTGGCCCGCGCTCAGGATGCTTTGTTGACTGTAAATGGTTCTGGGACCGTTCTATATGGCCGCGCTGCTGTTCCCACTGGGCAGGGGTATGTTTCGACGAAATGGCTCGTCTTTGCGATGATTCCGCTCATTCCTGTAAGGTCTTATTGGGTCATTAATCAGTATCTTAACCCAAGAACCAAAAGGCAAAATTTTCAAATGCAGCCCTTGCCCACGATTTTTGGACGCAGGTTAAGCAACCGTTCGAACGTGGCTATGGCGCTATGCGATATTTATTTTCTTAATGGTGGGTATGGTTTTGTTGTTGATATGGCGATGCGGTAATTAACGGGCGTTAATCGCGCCCGTGGGGTATAAAGATTTTGGAAAAGATTTCGGACTTTGAGAACGCCATATAGAAGCCTTGAAAGAACATTTCGGCGCTTGTAATCATTCTCTTATGGCTGCGTAATCTTGTTGTAAGATTTGGGGGATAGAATGGGTTTGTAATAACCATCGTTTCCAAACGACTTAATACAGGAGTCCCCCATGAATAACGAAATGGAAAAAGTTGTCAAAACAGATGCCCAGTGGCGACAGGAGTTGACACCCGAACAATACGCCATCACCCGACAGAAAGCCACCGAGCGCCCCTTCACTGGTGAGTATGTCCATAACAAGGTGGATGGTACCTATTGCTGCGTGGCCTGTGGATTGCCGCTCTTCTCCTCCTCCACCAAGTTCGAGTCGGGGACGGGCTGGCCGAGCTTTTGGGATGTGATTGAGCAGGGCAATGTCGAACTCCATACCGATAAGAATCTCTTTATGCGCCGGGTTGAAACGGTCTGCGCCCGCTGTGGCGCACATCTGGGACATGTCTTCGACGACGGCCCGCGTGATAAAACCGGGATGCGCTACTGCATCAATTCAGCTTCACTTTCCTTTCAGAAGCAGAACACAGAAAAATAGGAAGTTCATCGCATTTGGAAGCGGCTCGTATGACGTATTTGCGTCATACGAGCCGCTTTTTTTATATGCACCTTTTGGGTCATAAAAAATTTTATCAATCGGCTTGAAAGTTGCATAAATGACCCATTTGCAGGCGAATATCCTCCATAAGGGCAATAGGGTACGGTGGGTTAGTCCTGTAAAATTTATCAGGTAAGCAAATGAGCTAGAAAGCCTTTTAAATCATCTTATTGGCCCATTGATTGTTCCTTCAAACACCAGCGTGAACTTTATAACTGAGGTCATGGTATGACAAACACAACAGTCAAATCTGTCTGCCCCTACTGCGGCGTGGGCTGTGGCATCTTAATGGAAGTTGCCGACAATCGTGTACTCAAGGTAATGGGTGATAAACAACACCCGGCCAATTTTGGACGAACTCTGTACCAAAGGCAACACTGCTGCGCAGGCAATCGAAAAATCAGGCCGCATGGAATTGGCCTACCTGCGTCAGGACCGCAGCCGCAAGCCAGCCTCCATTAACATGGATACTGCCATCACCGAGACAGCCAAACGACTTCGTCGCATTCTCGATGAGCATGGCGCAGATGCAATTTCCTTTTATGTTTCCGGTCAGATGTCGCTTGAAGCGCAATATCTGGTCAACAAGCTTGCCAAAGGCTTCATTCGCACCAAACATATTGAATCCAATTCGCGTCTGTGCATGGCGAGCGCGGGCAGTGGCTACAAACTATCGCTCGGCGCAGATGGTCCGCCCGGTTCTTATCAGGATTTTGACCACGCCGATCTGTTTTTTGTGATTGGCGCGAACATGGCAGATTGCCACCCGATTCTTTTCCTGCGGATGATGGATCGCGTCAAGGCCGGGGCGAAGTTGATCGTGGTCGATCCGCGTCGGAATGCCACCGCCGAGAAGGCGGACCTTTTTATGCAGATCAAGCCCGGCACCGATCTGGCGCTGCTCAACGGCTTGCTGCATCTGCTCGTGAAAAACGGACATACCGATCCCGAATTTATCGCAACCTACACCGAGGGCTGGGAAACCATGTCCGACTTTTTGGAACATTATCCGCCGCACAAGGTTGCCGAAATTACCGGTCTGGCAGAAGCCGACATCCGTCAGGCGGCGCAGTGGATTGGCGAAGCACCAAACTGGATGAGTTGCTGGACGATGGGCCTCAACCAGAGCACGCACGGCACCTGGAATACCAACGCCCTGTGCAATCTCAGCCTTGCCACAGGCGCAATCTGCCGACCCGGCAGTGGGCCTTTCTCGCTGACCGGTCAACCCAACGCCATGGGCGGACGCGAAATGGGTTATATGGGTCCCGGCCTGCCGGGTCAGCGCTCGGTGATGGTCGAGGCGGATCGCGTTTTCATCGAAAACATGTGGAATCTCCCCACAAACAGCCTGCGCTCTGAGACGGGGAACGGTACGGTGGCAATGTTTGAAGAGATGCTGGCCGGCAAAATCAAAGCCTGCTGGATCATCTGCACCAATCCCGTTGCCAGCACGCCCAACCGCAATCAGGTCAGCGCGGCGCTGCAAACCGCCGAACTGGTCATCACCCAGGATGCTTTCCTCGAGACCGAGACCAACCTGTATGCAGACATCCTGTTGCCGGGCGCGTTGTGGGCCGAAGCCGAAGGTGTCATGATTAATTCCGAGCGCAACCTGACGCTGATGCAGAAAGCCGTCGAGCCTCCCGGCGATGCGCTCCCCGATTGGCAGATCATCGCCCGCGTTGCCTGCGAAATGGGCTTTGCGGATGCTTTTACCTACACATCCTCCTCTGAGATTTTTGACGAGATTAAACGGGCCTGGAATCCCAATACGGGCTATGACATTCGCGGGGCAAGTTACGAGCGCTTGCGCGAAACGCCCTTGCAGTGGCCCCTTGCCCCCGATGCCGTGCAAGACCGCAACCCAATTCGCTACATTAACGATGGGGTCAGCCAAACGCTCAAGGTAACGCCTGATGGCACCCGGCTCGCCATCGTCTTTGCCACCCCGAGCGGAAAAGGTGTCTTTCTGGCGCGACCTTACATGCCGCCCGCTGACATGCCGGGGGAAGAATTTCCGTTTGTGCTTAACACAGGACGTGTACAACATCAGTGGCACACCATGACCAAGACTGGCAAGATTCCAGCGCTCAACAAACTCAACCCGGGGCCTTTTGTGGAACTGCACCCCGAAGATGCAGCGACTCTTGGAATCCAGGATAAGGATCAGGTTGAAATCCGTTCACGGCGTGGGCGCGCTGTGTTGCCTGCCGTCGTAACCGACCGGGTTCGACCTGGCAATTGTTTCGCTCCCTTTCACTGGAATGATTTGTTCGGTGAAAACCTGGCCATCAACGCGGTGACGAACGACGCCGTTGATCCCATTTCGTTTGAACCCGGCTTTAAGTTCTGTGCCATTGCACTAACACGCGTGGATGAAGAAAAAACCATCGTCCACAACATTCCTGCCAAAGCGCCTATTCAGGAACATAATACGCCACAAGTCGATACACTCCGCCAGATGCTGGGTCTTGGCACAGTCCCGAGCATTACGCTCGATTCAAATGAACAACTTTATCTTCAGGGCTACCTGCTTGGCTTAAGTAATCTGCAGCAACCTGCATTGGGTGGTGCACCGACTCTGCCATCCAACGCACCTTTGGAGCCCGCCAAACAATTGTTTATCAACGGTATGCTAGCCGGGTTATTTGCGCATGCATCTGTAGGACAACAACAGCCGCCTGCGGAAACCCCAGCCGAAGCATCGATTTTGCTCTTATGGGCATCCTCCACGGGTAACGCTGAAGGTTTCGCAGCCGAATGCGCTGAGAAGCTCAAAAGCGCAGGTCATCGGGTGCAACTCGCGGCGATGGATACCGTCAAAGGGAGTGATCTGACCCGTGCCAGTGTCATCCTGGCGGTGGCAAGTACCTTTGGCGATGGCGAACCCCCCGAAAATGGTGCGACGCTGTGGCATGATCTACAGCAAAACACGCCCAACCTCGCAAACATTCGCTTTGCGGTGCTGGCTTTTGGCGATTCCAGTTATAGTCAATTCTGTGGCTTCGGTCGCAATCTGGATGCACGGTTGGAAGCTTTGGGCGGGCAGCGCCTGTTGGCGCGTGTCGATTGCGAACCAGACTTTTATAAATCCGCCAACAAATGGCTGGCTTCTGTCATTGCGACCATCTCATCAGCGCAGTCTGCATCCGCCCCGGCACAAGTTCGCAGCGAAACGGGCAGTGTGACAGCCGAAAATACGCCACAACCAAGACTCGCTTACAGCCGCCAGGTGCCGCTGTCATCCAGTGTGTTGCTCAATCGTGTGCTCAATCGTGCAGGGTCCGCCAAAGAAATCCGCCAGTATATTTTCGATCTGCAAGATACTGGTTTTGAATATGAGGCGGGCGACGCGCTGGGAGTCTGGCCGACGAATTCCCCCGAGTTGGTATCGGATATGCTGGCGGCGCTGAAGCTCTCGCCCTCGCTGCCGGTAATGGTCAAAGATCACGGGGAAATGGCCTTTTCGGATGCATTGCTTCAGCAGTACGAGATCACGCGCATTTCATCCGATTTTCTGCGTTTTGTGGCTGAGCGGACAGGGAGCGAAGAACTGCACAGGCTGCTGCACGAAGAAAACAAGGCCGAACTCAAAAAATGGCTGTGGGGACGCCAGCCAGTTGACCTGCTGCGCGAGTACCCGGTGGATTGCGGCGCACAAATGTTGCTGAGTGTCTTGAAGCGATTACAACCCCGGCTTTACTCTATTTCATCCAGCCCTAAGGTTTATCCCGCCGAAGTCCATCTGACGGTTTCGACAGTGCGCTATCAATTCAATGGACAGCGTCGTGGGGGCGTCTGCTCCACTTTTCTCGCTGACCGTGCGCAGCAGGGACAGGTGCCGATTTTTGTCCAAAAATCGACGTATTTCCGTCCGCCGAAGAATTCGCAGGCGCCTATGATTATGGTGGGGCCGGGGACCGGGATCGCGCCGTTCCGCGCCTTTTTGCAGGAGCGCATGGCGGTTGGCGCAAGCGGGCGCAACTGGTTTTTCTTTGGCGAACAGCATGCCAACAGTGATTTTTATTATCGTAGCGAACTGGCCGACATGCTGCAACAAAATATTCTGAACCAAATGGATCGGGCCTTTTCGCGTGACCAGCCCGAAAAAATTTATGTGCAGCAACGTATGATTCAGCGCGGCGCGCAGCTCTGGTCGTGGTTGGAAGATGGCGCCTATTTCTATGTATGCGGTGACGCAAAGAGAATGGCCAGAGATGTGGATGCGGCCTTGAAGCAGATCGTCCGTTCACATGGCGGCCTGAGCGATGATGGGGCCGATGCCTATGTGCAGCAGTTGGTTGCTGACAAACGCTACGTACGCGACGTGTATTGATGCGAGACAGAGAATAGAAAGAAGAAAATAAAAAATAGTCTTAAATCAAAAGACCGAGGCTGCCTCGGTCTTTTGATTTTCTAATCGCTAAACCCTATTCCACAAACGTCCCATTTTCGATTGTCTTTTCAAGCAGATCGCGGTCAGAGTTGAATTTCAGGCCGACTTCAATCTGCTGGTAGCAGTGGTTGCTGCCATCCCCAATCAATACCTTGCGGACGTAATAAATTTCGCGTTTGCCTTCGTATTCAACGCTCAGGTCGTTGGTTGTATCCACGCGGGCTTCAATAATTTCGCTACAGCGTTTGCATTGGACGCGGTATTTGTAATAGCGGTTCTCCTTGCTGCCCCCGCCGCTGCCCAACAGTTTTTTGAAAAAATTCATCATAGCGCATGCTCCTTCAAGATCACTTTCTATTTATTTTACATCATCGCCAAAGGACGGCAATTCCGTTGTTTGAGTCGCTTTGCGGGATGTCAGATCAATGTGCGCCAGAAAGTTTTTGCCCTGTGCGCGGTAAATCAGCAGCAGGATGTTGCCATCTTTGTAGACATCGCCCAATACCTGATCGACACCACTGACCAGTTCAGTATACCCTTTGCCACCCACATCTGAAATTGCCAGCGTTTTTTCATCCGCGAGGGTGAGTTTCCCATCCTGATTGGTGTCAGCCTTGACTAGGGTATAAAACCACCACGCCACCGGAATTTTCGGTGTGGCGTTGGAATCAGGTACCGGGTAGCCTTGAATCGAAAGGATGGTGTCTTCATTGTTCGGCAGCAAGGCATACACGGTTTCGCTCTGCGTATCGAGAAAAATATAGTTATAGACACTGGTATCTGATCGGCCACGCGAGAAGAGCTGCGTCAAATCATAGTTGCCATCGCTGCCGTCTTGACTCGTTATGATGCTGGCAAGCTGATATTGCGTCCCATCAATCGGGTAAAAACTGCCCAATCGTTTGGGGTTCGCAATCGGGGTGCCGCTGTTGGCAGCATCCTTGCTGCCAGAACGCCCTACCATTCCGCTGCAAGCTGTCAGCATCATGGCAAGCAAACCCAGAGCAAGCATCATTTTTCGCATACGTTTACCCCGCAAGGATTTTTTCGATGGCGTCGAGTTCTTCGGGGCTGAAAACCAGATTTTCCAGCGATGCCAGGTTTTCTTCCAGCTGGCTGACGCTGCTGGCCCCGATCAGCGCGGATGTGATCTGGGGTTTGCGCAGCACCCAGGCGATGGCCATCTGCGACAGTTTTTGTCCACGTGCTTGCGCGATTTGGTTGAGCTGGCGCACTTTTTCGATATTTTGCTGGATGTCGTTGGCTGTCAGCCAGACCCGTTCCGTTTTGGTGGCACGCGCCCCCGACGGAATCCCGTTTAGGTAGCGCTCAGTCAACTGACCCTGTGCCAGCGGTGAAAAAGCAATGGCGCCAATTCCTTCCCGGTCGAGCACGTCGAGCAGGTCTTTTTCCACCCAGCGGTCCAGCATGCTGTAACGCGGCTGGTGGATCAGACAAGGGGTGCCCAATGCCCGCAGAATCTGGGATGCTTTTCGGGTATTTTCAGCATCGTACGAGGAAATGCCCACGTAAAGCGCCTTCCCCTGACGGACGGCGCTATCCAACGCGCCCATGGTTTCTTCCAGCGGTGTTTCAGGGTCGAAGCGGTGGCTGTAGAAAATATCGACATATTCCAGACCCATCCGTTTGAGTGATTGGTCGAGGCTGGCGAGCATGTATTTACGTGAGCCCCATTCGCCGTAAGGCCCCGGCCACATATCATAGCCCGCTTTGGTCGAGATAACCATTTCATCGCGGAAGGGAGCAAGGTCCAGCTTCATGATCCGGCCGAAGTTTTCTTCAGCAGAGCCAGGCGGCGGTCCGTAGTTGTTGGCAAGGTCAAAGTGTGTCACGCCCATATCAAAAGCGCGGCGCAGCATGGCGCGTCCATTTTCGAACATATCGAGGCCGCCGAAGTTGTACCACAGGCCAAGCGAAATGGCAGACAGTTTCAATCCGCTGCGGCCAGTGCGGTTGTATTTCATTGCGTCATAACGGGTGTCGGATGCGTTGTACATTGGGTTCCTTTTTTGACGGTCTTTTTTTGGCTGATTTTTTACCTGAAAGGATTATAAATCAACAAACCAATCCCAAAACTCGCCAGATTCATCCCCAGGCTGACGATGAACATTTGGAATAAGGTGTTTTTTCTTCTTGTCAGGCCATAAAGCATAAGGGCTTCCAGGATAACGGCGCAAACTTCCACCAGGATGATCGTGACCTTCCATGGTAGCCCTGTCGTAATAACAAAATTCTCTGATGAAATCATGACGAGCAAAGAGCCGCAGGTAAACATGGGCAAGAACATAATGGCTACGAGTGCCAGGGTGGTGCGGCCTGGTCCATTCTTATTTGCAGCTGCAATTAAGAATATCGAGAGTGCTAATCCGCCCAGCAAGGCCGTCATCCCCCAAAGTTCGCTATCTTTGCTGTGAAACTCAGTGATTGACAGAAAATACGACCATACAGTAGGGTAGAGGATGAAATTGACAAGGCCGATGCACGCGGCAAATTTCAGCGTTTCACGAACTGTCGTTTTTTTCCATACCTTTAGGATGGTTGCACCCACCAGTGATTCGGCAACAAGCGCAAGCAGGAAAGATGAAAAGGCAGGGGGGGGAAGTACGTAAATACGCTTGATGGTCAAATGGTTGCTTGTGGCAACAACCTGATAAGTAGCAGTTTGGTCAAGATGTTTAGGCAGGTCATCTAGGGCTGTGCTGGTTTCTTTGCCATTCGCAAACCGGACAATTAACTGCCAGTATTCTGATGGAGAAGATGATTCCTGATGCTCGTAATCAAATAACCATTGAAAAGTGTTGCCAATACGAATTATTTTGCCATTTGGGTCTTTGTCAGAGGAGTAGGTTGCGTTTGTTTCAGTACAGTCCTTAACAGCACATCTAATTACACTGATGCCAGTAATCTCCGGGGTGGTTGGATCAGATTCAATCGTAAACCAGAAAGGGGTGGGGTTCGGAACGGAGTCTGCAGCGGCGGTAGCAAACGGAATCCAGAGCAAAATAAAAGCAAACAAACAGGCCAAAAGACGAGCAATTTTCAATTTACTTTCCTTCGAGAAGTTTCAAAACAGCTTTGGTTGGCTTTTTCCCAATGCGGAAGGTTCCAGTAATCCACGTTCTTTGCGCCACACTTCCGTGGGTCCTTCCCAGCCGTAAATGTCGAAATCTATTTTACCCCGTTCATCAAAGCGGATGCCTTCGTCCTCGAGCAACTGGCGCTGTCGTTCTGCGCCGGGCCGTGGGCTGATCTTCCCCTGGGCGTTGATGACGCGCTGCCACGGCACATCGGGCGGACAGGCAGCCATTGCGCCGCCGACCCAGCGTGCGCCAAAGGCTGCGTAATCTTTCAGTGTCATCGTCCCCGGCGGCGGGATCATGGATGCAATCTGTCCGTAGCTGGTCACTTTGCCGGGCGGCACCTGTCGGGCAATCTCCCAGACAAGGGTTTGAAAGGCTTTCGGGTCGGGCGGGGATGTGAAGGATGGGCTCATGGATTCATTTTAGCAGAAATGACGTTCCTTATTTTACTTCTTCTCCAACTCACTCATCAGCGTATAGCGGTTGTCTTCCCCGCGTTCCATCACGACGATCTGGCAGTTGCGCAAGTTGCGCAGGCTTTCGAACTCTTCGACTTTCCAGTGATACCAGCGCATCAGAAACAGGCGCAGGGTCATGCCATGTGTCACGATCAGGACGTTTTCAGGGTAGTCGGCTTTCTTAAAGTTGCGGTACAACGTCTCTAAAAAGGTGCTGACCCGGTCGTAGACATCCGCCCCCGATTCGCCATCCGGGATGCGGTAGTAAAAGCGGCTGAAACTTTTGCGCTCGCGGGTGATTTCGGCGTTGGTTTCGGGGTTGCGCAGGTGGCCCCAATCCTGCTCGCGGATGCGCGGGTCTTCAACGGCGTTGATGATATTGGCCCCGACGCTTTCACAAATATACTGATAAGTCTGTCGCGTGCGGTAATAGGGCGAAAGATAAACATACAGCGATTCGTCGCCGATGATCTTTTTAATCTCCAGCCCGGCTTGGCGCGCCTGCTTGATACCTTCCTCGGTCAGGTTCAAGGCATAATCGGGTGTGACGCCATATTGATTTTTGTCTGCATTGCCTTCAGAGCGGGCGTGCCGGATGAGAATGATGCGTTTCGGTTTCATTTTACGCGCCCCATTGCCAGGTTTTAAGCTTGTCGATTGCCTGATGCGCTGTCAGATCCAGATGCAATGGCGTGACTGAGACATAGCCTGCCGCCAGTGCCCCAACATCCGTACCGTCTTCGGCCGTGCCGGTGGGGAAATCGCCACCAATCCAATAGTAGGGCCGTCCGCGCGGATCTACGCGGGCGTCCAGCGCATCGCGGTAAATGCGCAAACCCTGACGCGTCACCTGAAAACCTTTGAGCGGCTGATCAGCCAAGTCGGGCACGTTGACGTTCAAAAAGACCCCTTTGGGCAGGCCATTCTTCATCAAACTGGCGGCTACCTGTGCACCGGCCTGTGCCGCCACGTTGAAATTGGGGCTGGTGTTGCCCGGTTGAATATCAAACGACACGGCCACCCCGGTGACGCCGCCAATCACGGCTTCCATGACGGCCGTGACCGTGCCCGAGTAGGTGACATCCCAGCCCAGGTTGGCGCGGGTGTTGACACCTGAAACCACCAGATCAATCTTCTCGGGGACGATGCCCAGCAGCGCCAGCGCCACACAATCGGCGGGCGCGCCGTCACTCATCAGCGCGGATGAGCCATCCGCCAGATGGGTTTCATGCACCCGCAGCGGACGATCCATCGTTTTGACATGTCCGCAGGCAGACCAGTTGCGATCCGGCGCAAGCACGGTCACTTTTCCCAGCGCGCGCATGGCCTGGGCCAGTGCCAGCAGCCCTGGTGAGTTAACTCCATCATCATTGGTGACCAATATGTGCATATAACCTCGTTTTTGAGAATTATATAATACCGACGATCAGAAATTGCGTTTTCCCCCACGAATAAAAAAACGCAATATCGCTGCGCATTTCTGATCGCGCCCGGTATAATACCCCCATGCAACGATCCCTATTTTTGACGTTTCTTCTCGCCTGCTCATTCCTCTTGGTTTCTTGCGCGCCTGCTGCATCGTCTGGCGCGCGCTTTTTTTATGTGCGAATGGGAGCTGCGCCCACTTTGGTGTTGCTCGATGGCCCCGAGTCCCGTCAACCCAGTGGCGAAATTCCGTTGGCGGCCCCTGCGGACTGTAGCTTTTGGTCGCTTACCCCGGCACCGGTCGGCCCCTTTGCGGCGCTGGAGTGGCAGTGTCCGTTTGGGCCGCTGACAGAACTGGTCAACATGGGCGAGAAATCGGTTGGCGGCTTGCTTGATGATATTAATCGGGACAGCCAATTTCTCTCATGGAGCGCGGATGGAAAGAGTGTCTACCTGAAAACCGGGGCAACCACCCAGCCGCAAATTGTGCGCGTGGATGTGGCATCTCACAAAGTGACGGTGATGCAGAAAATTTCGCCCAACACCTACAATCTGACGGTTTCGCCGACCGAAGACATCGTCTTATGGGCTTTTTCGGATGGGATTGGTTTTGGCAGCCAGCTATGGGCTTCCGCTGCGGACGGTTCCAGCGCGCATAGGATGCTTTCAGACCCAGGCGGCATCATCAGCCTCATGCGCTTTGCGCCAGATGGCAAACACATCGTCGCCATCCGCCTGCCTGACAACAACGATTCGCTGCCAGCCGGTGAGCTGTGGCTGGCTGATTCAGACGGGAACCATGCCCATTTTGCAGTGAGTGCCGATGCGGGTCGCGGGATGTTCCCGGTGTGGTCCGCAGATGGCACAAAAATTGCTTTTATCGGCAGAAGCCATCCGAACGACCCGGCTTCGATTAACCTGTCTGTGCTTACGTTTCCAGGTGAGCAGGTTTCCACGTTGGATGTGCAACCGGCTTTCCCGCCAGTCTGGTCGCCAGATGGGGAGAGTTTGTATTTCACACAGGGCGCGGATGGTAAAATGGAAGTGTGGTTCTACAAAATTTCAACTCGTGACAGCCAAAAGTTATTCGATAGCGCCTGTTGCGCAGGATGGGTGCAGGGTAATTAGCAATGAGCAAAAAAGAACAAATTCTTCTTTCGGCGTTATTGCTCTCTGCGGTGTTTGCAATCTTGGCAATTTTGGGGTGGCTGGCGTTGAATGGCCATACAACAGCCGCTGAGTCTGCGATTGCAGCGTCCACTTCCGCGAGAGATGCTGGCGTGGATCTCGTTGCAAGGGCCGCCACACAAACCGCTTTAGCCCTGCTTGGGACGCGCGAACCATCTGAAACGCCAGCGCCCGAAGCGTTAAAATACTGGTCTCCCGCCATTAACAGCGATTTTATGCCACGTTTCACTTATGATTTCAATCGTTGGGCTTTGAGCGATATGAACACGCTTGCCAGCCTGCAGACAGATTGCACAGTGCGCATGACCGGTGGTCATCCATTGGGGCAGGGTTGGAGCACCGAAGAAAGCACTTTTGAAGCCCAGAGCATCGTTTTTATGGTGATTGTGGCAAAATATGAAGATGTCCCGCGTTTTGCAACGTATTCGACAAAAAATGGCGCAGTCTTTGAGATCAATTCTATGATGAATGATTTTTCAGCCTGTCAGCAAGCAGGTGAGAGCATTTTGAAAACGATTTCTCTTCCTTAAGAAAGTGAGAAAACCTTGAAACGCTGGTTTTTCTTGATTATTCTAAGTCTTTCATTGGCATTGACCAGCTGCGGTACAGCACTGAGTCAGATGCCCTTTACCGTGACCATCACTCCCGAGCCGGGGAGCGTTGCCGCTTCGCCGGAAGCGCTCAACTCACCCGAAGCGCTTGTCAGTGATACATCGCAGCCTTTGGAGACGGAGACGGAGACAGCCACGCTGGAAGTGAGCGCCACCGTCAGCCCTACCGTCACTATCACCCCCACCATTACCGAAACACCCCTGCCACCGACCGAGACGCTACTGCCGCCGCTCGACATCCCCACCGAAAAGCCCAACGCGCCATCCCTGGTGGCCTGGACGGGTGTGCCGACCTACCCCGGTGACTCAGAACCGGGACGGCTTTACCGCGTCGATTATGATCCGGATGTTTGGGCGCAGACCAAAGATAATTTTGAGCAGGTTGTGCTGGCGCACCGCAGCATTGACTATTGCACCATTACGGCCTGGTCAGGGCGCGGCCTGCCAAAAGATGCCACGGTGGAACATGTCTTCGGGCAGGTCGGCGATGTGCCCTTTGATATCAATACCGTCACGATGGACGGTGCTGTCAAATTTGTCGCCTACGTCGGCGGCGACAAGCGCCTGCTGACCGGTTTTCAGGTCTCGTTTGTCGATCAGCGTGAGCAATGCCTGCTCGATGCTGAGAAGATTCTGGCAACGTTGCGTTCCTTCGTTGCCGAGCCGACTATCACGCCCACTTTCACGCCTGAACCGCTCGAATCAGCAACATTCACCGCCACGCCCTAAAGGGACTTCATGCACCCTCGTCTGCACATTCCTGCCAAAATTTTGCTGATCGTCGCTGCCCTGTTTTTTTCGCTGGCTTTTGGGCAGAGCGCTACCCTGAAAGCCTCCGCCCGCCCGTTGGATGTGGTGGCCCCTTTTCTGTACCCGCCTTTCTTTGGGCGCGCATCCGAAGAGTCGATTTTCGACCACAGCAGCCCGAACTACAGCACATCTGACGACAAGGTCGTCACCTATCTGGGCGAAACACTCAATCAAAATTGTCCCAACCCTGAGCCGGACGGCGTTCACCCGCCGAATGGGATTTGCGACGCTGGGTACGGCGGCTATTGGAGTTATAAGCTGGGTACCTACGTCTATTACAACGGTCATGACGGCATCGATTACGGTATCAGTTACCGCCCCGTCATCGCTGCTGCCGATGCGGACGAAGTGCTTTACGCCGGTTGGGCTGACCCATCCGACCATCGCTTGAGCCTGGGAATTTATATACGCCTGCATCACTCGAACGGATATAACACCCTCTACGGGCATCTCAGCGCGCTGGCGGTGCAATCGTGTCTGCCGGTCGGCTGCGTCAGTATTCCCCACGGTGAGATCATCGCCACCAGTGGGACGACGGGCAACTCGTCTGGGCCGCATTTGCATTTCGGCGTGACCGAACCCCGCGGCGCGCGAATCGATCCCTACGGGTGGGTGGGCGCTGCCGGGCGCGATCCCTGGCCCTACAACCAGCCCGAATCGCTCTGGGTTGAACTGCCGAATATCAGTGCATCCAGCGGCAATGTTTACCCATCCGGCAGCACCTTCACCATCCCGCCCAGCCTGCCGGGTGGGACGATTGTCGATAACGGCGACCCGCGCTTCGACCAGATTCCTTCCGGCTGCTGGACGACCTATAGCACATCGGAGAGTGCCAGCCAGGGTGGGCAGTTGTTGGCGGTGACCCCCGTCACCAGCGGCAACGATACTTGCAAGGCGCGTTGGCGGCCCACCGACGCGCTCAAAGCCGGGATTTATATTGTCTCGGTACACATCCCAACGTTTCACGCCACCAGTGAAGGGGCGCTGTACAACATTGTCCATAATGGCGTCACCAGCCAGGTCGTGGTCAATCAGGCTGTCTATCCGAACGTCTCGGTAGCGGATGGCTGGGTGTATCTGGGTAAATATTATTTTGATGGCGTCAGCCTGGAATATGTGCAGCTTGGCAACCGCACGCAGGATACCCCCGGCGCAGCAGCGGGGTTGGAACTGGGGGCGGATGCCGTCCGTTTTGCGCCCATCGTCATCGGGACGTTGACTCCCACCGAACCGCCGACGATCACGCCTACCGCGACCATTACCCTGACCCCGACCATCACCAAAACGCCAACGCTGACGTTCACGCCCACCCCGTCGTTTACACCCACGATCACGAAAACCCCGACCATTACCAAAACGCTGACGGTGACCCGTACTCCGAGCATCACGGTTACCCCGAGCCTTACCCGTACTCCCAGCATTACTCGCACCCCGACCATCACTCGCACCCTCACATTGACGGCCACCCCGCCGACTGTCCGCCCGACCAGTACGCGCTGGCCGACGCCGACGCCGATGTACAACAAAATCAACGTCTACTTTGCCAATCGCAACCGGCTGGCGCTCAACCAACCGCCCTATGAAAGTGTGCGCGTGCGCTATGTGCGTTCATCCATCAGCATCTACGAACAGACATTGAATGCCTACTTTACCGGGCCGGGCGCAAGCGAAAGCTATTATGGCGATATGACCATCTACGATGGTTTTACCGGCTATAGCAAACTCGAAATTGTCGACGGCGTCGCCAGTGTCCACCTGATTGGTGTGTGCAACCGTGCGCGCGTCAGCTATACCATTGCGCAGTTGATTCAGGTCAACTTGAAGCAATATCCCGCGATTCAATCGGTCAAGCTTTATGACCAGGCCGGGGTAACTCAAAACCCCGATGGCCCCGGCGACTCAGTGCCGCTCTGTCTCGACCCAAGCTACAACCCGACGCCAACCCCAACCCTTTCACCGACGCCCACCATCACGCGGACTCCGACCGTGACGCGCACGCCAACCAGAACGCCGCTGCCCACCAATACGCCGTATTACAACCTGCTCAAAGTCTATTTTGCCAGCAGCTACCGGCTCTCGATCCATCAGCAGCCTTATCTGGTTTTTGGTCAGCGCTATGTGCGCTCGATTTACAGTGTGTATAATGCCGTACTCGATGCGTACTTCCAGGGCCCTGGTACCACCGAGTATGTATCGTACGGCTGGCGTGCCCTCTACGACGGATTTACCGGCTACGACCGCGTCGAAATTGACGACGATATTGCGCGGGTCTACCTGAAAGGCACCTGTCAACTGCAGCGCCCTGACTACGGCATCGCCGACCTGATTACCGCCAATCTCAAGCAGTTCCCGGCCATTCACTACGTCAAGCTCTACGATCAAAATGGCCTGACCACCGACCCCGATGGCATCAGCGACTCGCGGCCCCCGTGTCTCATCCCGACGGCAACGCCGTAACTAGATTTTAATCATAACGATAAGGAAAGAAAACTGATGAAAACAATGACTTGCAAGCAAATGGGTGGGCCATGTGATCTGGCATTCCACGGAAAGACGGCGGATGATGTTATCAAAGCGCAAGACAAGCACTTAAAAGAAATGGGCGCAAACGGCGATGAAGCACATAAAAGCGCCTTGGGAATGATGGCGGCTCGGTGGAAAAATCCGCTCAAGGGCATGGGATGGTATATGCAAACCCAAAAAGACTTTGCTGCGCTTCCCGAAGATCAGTAATTGAAAACAAAAAATCAGCTTTCTATGAATGTAGATGCTGATTTTTTTATTTACGAAGCAAGTATCCGAAGTTGGGCGTTTTATTTTGTGGGTGCAATGACACCAGTTACAGCCGCAGGAGCACACGATGAATAAGGATGCATATTGATGAGCCAGGTATTGAAATCGATGGATGATCTTAATATTAACTGGATTAATGATGTCTTACGTAAAAAATTTACGGATGATCTTTCAGTCCAAAAATTTGAGATAAAAATCGTACAATCCACCATGTCTACAATTGCGTTCTTAGACTTAACGTATCAGTTCCAGAAAGGTTATCCCGATTCTTTGTTTATTAAATTTGCAAAATTGAACCCGGATGGAACCCCAACCGGCTCCGGCAAAAAGGAAGTCCATTTTTATAACAACCTGACCGGAGTCATCAAAGAACAGGTTGTTCCAAAATGTTATTTTGCCCAGTATGATTTTGAGACAAATTTTTACACGATTGTTTTAGACAATATCGCCAACACGCATAGCAATGATGAATGGCCTGCCGACTATTTTTTTGAGCAGTGTTGCCTAGCCATTGATAGTCTTGCAGAAATTCATGCCGCCTGGTGGGATCATCCGGAGTTGGAGCGCATCGCATCGAAACGGACGCAGGATGATTGCGAAAAAACAGCTTTGCGATATCGAGATATGACAAAGACCTTTTTTGCTGATAATGAAAAGGTGATCAAAAAAGAATATAAAGAAATCTTCCGCGACTTTGAAACAAAGTATCACATCGTCGATCAACGTTTTCTATCCTATAAGAACATATCGCTGGTCCATCGCGATGCCCATTTCTGGAATTTCATGTATCCCAAAAACAGGAATGGTTCGGTGCTGATGATTGATTGGGATAGCTGGCGAATTGATGTGCCAACCAATGATGTTTCTTACTACATGGCCATTCACTGGGATATGGAGAGAAGGAAACTCCATGAAGCTCCCTTGCTTGAGCGCTATTTCAATCATTTAGTATCCTGCGGCGTTAAAAACTATTCCTATGAGCTGCTGATTAATGATTACAAGATTTCTGTTCTTTCGGCGCTTTATTTGGCGCCAGTCCAATATAAAATTGGCTTGGAAGAATATGATTGGCTGCCCAATTTGGAGCGTACCTGTCTGGCCCTGGTTGATTTGAATTGTAAAGATATATTCTTGCCATAAATGATGAAGAAGTTATTTGTTTTTCTAATTTTTGTCTGTTTGGTTGCGTGTGGTGCGGCGGTTCAAAATACCCCAAAGCCGTCTGCCACGCCAAAACTGACAGCAACGCCATCGTTGTCGCCTACGATAACCCTTTTTGAAACAGCGACAATCCGTCCGACAGCTACGGTTACGCCGGATTTAGTTACCTATCAGGATGCTGAAATGAAGCTGCGGGTTAGTTATCCCAAAGGCTGGTTTGAAAAATCACGGGGAGTCTTTGTCGGGTCGGATGGCTATTTTAATCATCAAAAAGCTCGAGCAGTACAATTCCCCCGACCTGAATCATGTTGGGATTGATTTTATCAATAGCAATTACGCGAATGATAAAATCCTGGATTGTGGTGGCTGGGGCAGTAGCTGTCTAATCTATGATGATGTGTTTCGTAATGGCGGGGGAGAAAATAACAGCAGGCTGGTTGAGGTGATGCCTTATTATCAAGACAACAATTTGGCGAAATATTTTTCGATGGAAGTATCGACGCAATATTATCTGCTGATTCAGGGAACGATCAAACGGGATGGGATCACCAACGAACCCACCCAAACACCAGCAGGCAGCTCCACCCTTAAACCGACGAAAAAGCGTTTTGCAGAAGGCGTCAGCATTGAGGAATTGCCAATCTCTAAAATTGACTGGTATGGTAACGACTATTTTGCGGCCCAATCCATTAACTATGAATGCGGTATCGACCCCAGTCGCAAAAACAACGATTTCACCGTCGAAAGTGATTTTGATCGTATTAATATTAATGACAAGGCCCAAACAATTTATCAGTATCTCATAAGTCATGGCTATCCTGATTCATTTTGCGCCTGGGATGACAACTGGACGTTCGAAACCCATGACATTGTGGTGATGAATGGCGAGGTTTTAAATCATGAGTTGGGCTATGATGAAATATTCAGCTGGCATCTGTTGCATGACAAGCCAACCTTTTTTGTCAAAAACAAGGGGAAGTATCAAATTTCGTTGGATGGCAAGCTGATTCCCCTGGCTTACGATGAAATATTCCATCATGATTGGTGCCCAGGCTGGGCTTGTGATGTGACAAATAGTAAAAACCCACGCACGGATGGCACAAAAACATGGTTTTTGGCTCGCAGAGAGAATACCTGGTTTATGGTGGTCTTCAGCATTAATTGAGTATATCTCTTAGCATGCTCCACAAAAAGCTGCCGCCCCAACTGATGTGCATGGTGGCGATGGTGAATGGCAGGCCGAAGATGAGCGTCGGTTCTTTGCGGCTGAGGGCGGCGCGCAGGCCGAAGAGTGTCAGAATGCCGAAGTAGAGCAAAAGCTCCAGCGGCAGGAGCAGGCCAAAGGGCGGGAAGAACATCAGCAACAGTCCCAATAACAAACTCAGGACAAAGGCTGGGGGAAGCGCCTGTCGCCAGCGCAACGTCTCAGGGTAGCGGCGCAACATCTTCCATTTCCAAAATCCGTAGCGCGCATATTGCTTTGCCAGCGCGCCAAAGGTCGGGCGTGCAAAATAAACCGAGCGGATGGCCGGGTCGAGCCAGATTTTGCCGCCCGCCTGGCGGATGCGCGCATTGAATTCGTAATCTTCGTTGGCGTGGAGAGTCTCGTCGTACCCGCCAATTTGATCGAGCAAATTGCGATGCCAGCCGCCGAAGGGGACGGTGTCAACATAAGCAGCCTGTTTAGCGTGGCGATAGAGTGCGTCCCCAACTCCCAGCGGATGCGCCGCCCCGACGGCGATGGCGCGCGCGACCCACGTCTCTGCCCCTGAGCGAATTTCCCACACGCCGCCAACGTTGCTGGCCTTATCGGCTTCAAGCGCGGCGACGGTGCGCTCGACATATTCGGGATACGGCCCGGAGTGCGCGTCGAGCCGGATGATGATCTCGCCTTCGCTGGCGCGCATGGCGTTATTGAGCGAAGCCGGGATGGTTTTGGCGTCGTTGTTGATGACTTTGATGCGCAAGTCAATGTGCTCGCGTTGAAACCGCGCAATCACAGCGCGCGTCCCGTCGGTGGAGTGACCGTCTGAGATGGTCACATCCAGCAGATAGCGCGGGTAGGTCTGCGCGTAGAGCGCATCGAGCAAAAAGCCGATGCGTTTTTCTTCGTTGTAACAGGGGACGATGATGGAGACGGTTTTCATGGGTGAGTGATTGGGACTTGGGGATTGGTAAATTGGGAATTGGCTGATTTACCAATCTACCAATCTACCACTTTACCAACTTACCGATGCAGTTCTACACTGAATTCCGTTCCCCGTCCCTGAACGCTGCGGACGTTGATTTTACCACCATGCGCCCGCACGATTTCGTAGACGATTGCCAGTCCGAGCCCCGCGCCGCGATGGACGCCACGCGACGGATCGACCTGGTAGAAGCGCTCAAAGATATGCGGCAGCGCATCCGCAGCGATGCCTGCGCCCGTGTCGCTGACAGTGATTTCGACGCCATCGCCCATGGAAATGGCGCTCAGGCGCACCGTTCCGCCAGCGGGGGTGAATTTGATGGCGTTATCCACCAGATTGGTGAAAACCTGTGCCAGCCGGTCGCCGTCGCCGTGGATGATGAGGGGCAGGGACGCGGACTGTACTTCGAGCTTGATCCCGGCTTGTTGGGCCTGCACCCCGCAACGTTGCGCCACGCCGTTGAGCAGCGCCGTTATATCGACAGGTTCGCGCTTCAGGTCGGCGATGCCCGCGTCGAGACGGGCCAGGTCGAGCAGGCCAAGCACCATGCGGTACATGCGCCCTGCTTCGTCGTGGATAATTTGCGCCGATTGCGTTTTGGTTTCGGGTGTATCGGCGGTGCCATCGAGCAGCGCCTGCGAAAATCCCTGAATCGATGTGAGTGGTGTTTTGAGTTCGTGCGAGACATTCGCAACAAAATCGCGCTGCGATTTCTGGCCTGCCTGCACACGCGCCGTCATGCTGTTAAAAGCCCCCGTCAGCTCACGGATTTCGTCCGGGCCTTGCAGCGGTAGAGTCCGCGCTTCGCCGCCGCCAAAAGCGCGGGTTGCGTGCGCCAGATGCAGCAGCGGGTTCGAGACCCAGCGCGCCATCCAGAATGCCAGGAACAGGGCCAGCACCAGTGCCACAACGCCGCCAATGAGAAAGGGCGGTAGCAGTTCATCGGTCAGGATGTTGACGAGGGTCGCCACCGGGCGCGGCGCAGCAACCACCAGCGTGTTGCCATTGTCGAGCATTTGATAGGTAAACAGCCAGGGTTTGTTGGCGCTGTCAGTGATCGTTTTATTCAGGCGCACCAGCCGCAGGATGCGGCGTGTTTCCAGCGTGGGCGAAAGCCCGGCGCGCAAATCGGCGATCAACTGGTCGTCGGTTGAGATGATTAGCAGGCGCGCATTGAAGTTTTTGTCGAGACGTTTGAGTTCTTTTTTGAGCTGGTCGGCGGGCAGGTTCGACCAATCGGCCTGACTGTCGAGCAGAATGGTTTGCACGGCTTCGAGCCGCTGGCTGGTCTGGCGGTAGATAAACGGGTTGTTGAGCAGGTACAAGAAGAAAACCGTCGCCACCACCATCAGGGCGGTCACGATCAGAAATGCGTAGGTCAGCCAGAGGCGGGTGCGGAGGGAAGTCATGGGGATTTACGATTGCCGATTTACGAATTGCGATTTACGAATTGACAAGTTTATACCCGACGCCTGTCACTGTTTCGATTTTTGCTGCACTGCTCGCGATTTTTTTACGCAGTTGGGCAATATGGACATCCACGGTACGGGTTTGGCCGTAGTATTCGAAGCCCCAGGCTTTTTCGAGCAATTGCTCGCGGGTGAAGACGCGGCCGGGTTCATGTGCCAGGGTCACCAGCAAGTCAAATTCCTGGGTGCGCAGTTCTACGGGGAGTCCGTTGGCGAGCACTTCCCGGCGGACGGGATCAATGGTCAGGTTGGCAAACTGCATGGGTGCGGCACTTTTTTCGACAATGCGGTCTGCACGGCGTAAAATGGCTTTGATGCGCGCCACCAGTTCACGCGGATTGAAGGGCTTGGTCAGGTAGTCATCTGCGCCCAGCTCGAGGCCGATGATCTTGTCGATGTCTTCGTCGCGGGCGGTCAGCATAATGATCGGCACCGGGTTGCCGCTGGCACGCAGCCTGCGGCAGACTTCGAAGCCATCCAGCTTTGGCAGCATCACATCCAGCACAATCAGCGCGGGCTTGAGTTTTTCCGCTGCTTCGAGGGCTTTTTCCCCATCTGCGGCAGATGCCGTCTGAAAGCCTTCGCGCTCGATGTACATGCGCGCCAGTTGCGCAATAGATGGCTCGTCATCGACGAGCAGGATGGTGTCCATGCGTTAGCGCAGCGCCATGGCTTCGATTTCGACCAGCGCGCCCTTGGGCAACCCTGCAACCGCCACCGTGGATCGGGCTGGGGGTGTGCCGGTGAAGAACTCGGCATAAATGGCGTTAACCTTGGCGAAATCGGCCATATCTTTCAGGAAGATGGTGGTTTTGACGACGTTTTCCAGGCTGGTTTCGCCGGCTTCGAGCACATTCTTGAGATTGTTCAGTGCTTGGCGCGCCTGGGTTTCGACATCGTTGCCAGCCAGTTCGCTGGTTGCTGGGTCGAGACCGAGCTGACCCGAGCAATAGACCATTCGCTCCGTCTGGATGGCGACGGAATAGGGGCCAATGGCTTTGGGTGCGTTGGATGTGACAATCGGGTTGCGGGTGGGCATCGTTTTTCTCCTGATAAATTGGATGATTGAAATGTCATTTTACATCAAACCGCACCTGTGGGGGTACCTTGCGGCTTATGCGTTACAATGCGTCTTGTTAGGCGTGGGACATTTAACCGTTTTCTTTTCAGCCCAAGGAGGTCAATAATGAAATACAAGGT
The DNA here is from genome assembly GCA_963757465.1 of uncultured Chloroflexia bacterium. Taxonomy (GTDB): domain Bacteria; phylum Chloroflexota; class Anaerolineae; order Anaerolineales; family Villigracilaceae; genus UBA5195. The sequence goes on from CAVWRY010000003.1 coordinate 96,599, forward strand.
GAGGAATCTATTATCGTGTGCCCTGATTGTTTTTCTTGCGATCACTTCGATCGTACCGTCCGCTGTGCAGGCGCAGGCTCCGGCTCGCCAGCTTCTCGATGATCCAACCGAGACCGAAACAGCTACTCCTGAAATAACCGAAACACCAACCCAAACACCAACCCAAACACCAACTATTACAAAAACATCAACTCCGACAAAGACATCCACAAGAACGCCAACAAAGACACTCACGACAACTCCAACAAGGACAGGCACAAGTACAATCACGCCAACCATTACGCTCACATCAACGATCACAGCGACACCTACAATCACAACTACACCTACAATCACAACTACACCTACAATAACCGTAACGTCCCCACCACTAACGCCGACAAAAACAGCAACATCCACAACAACAGTGACAAGGACGAAAACAAACACGACCACGCCCACACCTACTAGAACGATTACGCCCAGTAGAACGCCGTCGATAACATCCACAAGCACACCTACGATGACGGCTACACCTACAGAGACTGAAACCCCAACGGAGACCGAAACACCCGCTGAAACGGCAACCCCGGTTTACACACTGTTCGGTTCGCCATCATTCTACGATGCACCGGATGGGAGCATTGTTGTCGCTGGTGATTACAACAATGATGGTCTGGATGACGTAGCGGTGCTTACCAGCGACGCAGTATTGGTGTATTTGCAAAACAGCGATGGACTTCTCATTTGCTGACCCTGTTTCTTACCCAAGGACAGCATCGCTAAGCTATTCAATGGCTGCTGGCGATCTAAACCACGATGGGCGTACCGATCTTGTTGCGCCAGATTATGATAATGGCTTGTTGGATGTTTTCCTCCAAAAAGCCGATGGTACTTTTGACACCGTTGTCACCTACAATGCAAATACACATCCAGGCTTTGTAGCAGTAGGTGATTTGAACAATGATGGGCTAGATGACGTTGCCATGACGGGTGGTGACAACGCCGATATTGCAGTTTTTGCCCAAAATGCAAGTGGAACGCTTGACCCGGTTGTGGTCTATCCAACATCTGGTTTAGATACCGTCATAGCGATTGCCGATCTTAATCATGATGGGCTTAATGACCTAGTTACGGCAGATGATGTCAGTGGTTCAGAGTTCACTTTGCACATTTATCGGCAAAATGCCACAGGTAGTTTGGATAGCCCTGTTTCTTACTCTGGTTCTTGTAGCAGTTATTGCGACATTACTGCGCTGGCAATTGGTGAGATGACACACGATGGCCTTGCAGATATTGTGATAAATGTTTGGGACGGTCACGACGCTACGATCTATATCCTTCCGCAGGCGAGTGATGGTTCCTTTGCCTTGGCACATTCTCGTCAGGTTGAGGGTTATATGCTTTCCTTGAAACTGGCAGATATTAATAAGGATGGGTTTAACGACGTTGTGAGCGTGAACTTTCCTTATGATGGCGCTTCGCTGAATGTTTTCCTCGGACAAAGCGACGGTGAACTGAGTTCATCACCATCCTGGACGTTTCCCTTTCCCGCAAATTATGATTTCCTCTCTTCTCAGATACTGGCGGTTGGAGATTTTAACCACGATAGTTGGCCTGATCTGGCTTTGTTAAATGATCAGCATTTGAGTATTTTTTATGGTGGTGAGAATATCATAGCGCCAATCGGCACGCCGAACTGGTATCCAACCTTTACGCCGGGTCCAACCAGAACTGCGACCCAGACTGCCACACCGACTGCCACCGGAACCATTACGCCTACTCGAACGATCACTGTCACGCGAACAATTACTCCTACCAGGACACTCACTTCAACAAAAACTGCAACCGTCACTGTTACACCAACCATAACCGCCACCGCGACTGAAACGGAGACACCTACCCCAACCGCAACGGCCACACCGACGGAGACCGAAACGCCGACCCCAACCGTGACTGCCACACCGACGGAGACCGAAACGCCGACCCCAACCGTGACTGCCACACCGACGGAGACCGAAACGCCAACCGCAACTGCCACCGCGACTGAAACGGAAACGCCAACTCCAACCGTGACATCCACGCCCACGGAAACGGATACACCGACTGCCACTGCCACATCGACTCAAACGGAGACACCGACCCCAACCGTGACTGCCACACCGACGGAGACCGAAACGCCAACCGCAACTGCCACCGCCACTGAAACGGAAACGCCAACTCCAACCGTGACTGCCACGCCAACAGAAACGGATACACCGACTGCCACCGCCACCGCGACTGAAACAGAAACGCCAACCCCAACCGTGACTGCCACGCCAACGGAGACGGATACGCCAACCGCGACTGCTACATCGACTGAGACGGAAACGCCAACCCCAACCGTGACTGCCACGCCAACAGAAACGGATACACCGACTGCCACCGCGACTGAAACAGAAACGCCAACCCCAACCCCAACCGTGACTGCCACGCCCACGGAGACCGAAACGCCAACCGCAACCGCTACATCGACGGATACGGAAACATCGACTCCAACCGTGACATCCACGCCCACGGAAACGGAAACACCAACTGCTACCGCCACCGTGACTGCAACGGAAACGCCAACTCCAACCTACACTTTAACCCCAACGGCAACTGTTACTCAAACTGCCACGCCAACGCTCACGTTGACTCTCACGCCGACCATTACGCCACGCAAAACTCAGAAGCCAACCAAAACTTTGAAACCTACCAAAACTCTGAAGCCTACCACCACGCCGACAAATACGAAGACGATCACGCCTACGAAAACAGAGACACCGACTGCTACTGCCACGCGCACGCCCAAACCGCATCACCCAGCGGCGGCAGGTTTCTCAAGCTTGTCTGGTTACAATTTCAATGTCACCGTCTTCTCATCAGGGGCTGGTGATGTTTATGAAGTAAAAGGGCCTTCGACAGCGCAGCTTCTTCTCTGGCGTTAAAAACGACTGATCTGTTATTAAACATCCCGCAGGCAAACCTGCGGGATGTTTTTGTATAAGGAATGTTGTTTACTTTGCTCCGCGCAGCGCTTTCAAGGCTTCGTGCAGCGTCTTGATCGTGCCGCCCATCGCAGTCTTGAACTGCTTGCCGGTAGCGCGCAGGCTCTTGACGGTTTCGAGCGCGGCAACCGAGTCGGTCACTTTGCCGCTGGCGTCAAAGCCGGTGTGTGTGTCCACAATGCTTTTGGCCTGATTGTACAAGGGGCGGGCATCGGTCAGGGCCTTTTTGACAGCGTCAAGGGCAGCCTGGGCGGCAGTGACATCCTTGCCTTTTTCTTTGGCCTTGTCAAGACGCTTTTGCAGCTTTGGGAAGCCTGCATCCAGTTGTTCGTAGAGTTTGCCAGCCTTGTTCACAATTCTTGTTTCGCGGGCAAAGGCGCGTTCAAGGCGGGGGGTGCCCCGTTGCAGGGTTGCCGGGGGGGTGGATGTTTGGTCCAACCCTGCGGCGTGGACGCTGCTCAGGGGCAGACCCGCCATCACCAGGGAAAGTGTCAGCACAGCGAGCATGATTTTGCTAAAAATTATTTTCATTTCGATCTCCTGTATAGGTTTGTTGAATAAGTTATTCTTATTCTAAAACCGCCAGGTTATGCCTGTATGTGGTGGATGTAAAAAGATTGTAAATTCTGCTTTAAAAAACGCAGGACGGGGTTTAACCCCATCCTGCGTGAATTTCGTATTACTTCGGTTTTGGTCCGCGATTTTGCGGGCGTGGCGATGAATTGCGCGGCGTGGTGGCAGGTCTGCCGCTTGAATGGTGTCTGGCGTGCAGCACCGTGCCGGGCACCACCGGGCGGGCGGATGCCGGAGCCGGGGAAGAATAGTCGAAATCGGGCAACGTCTCACGGGTGAGTGGGCTGCCCATAATCTTTTCCAGCGTGCGGATCATGTCGGTATCTTCAGGCGTGACCAGCGTGAAAGCGTCGCCCGTCCGTTCGGCACGGCCCGCCCGCCCAATGCGGTGGATGTAGGCGTCGGCAGTGTCTGGCATGTCGAAGTTAATGACATGTGTAATGCTTTCCACATCCAGGCCGCGCGCGGCAATGTCGGTGGCGACCATCATTTGATAAAAGCCGCTCTTAAAGCCCTTGAGCGCAGCCTGACGTTGTCCTTGTGTGCGGTTGCTGTGCAGGCTGGTGACTTTATAGCCAGCCACTTCGATTTGCTTGGTCAGGCGTTCGGCGCGATGTTTGGTGCGTGTGAAGATCAAGACCGAGTCAGTATCGGTTTGTTTGAGCAACTTGAGTAGCAGCAGGGCTTTCAAATGCTGCGGCACAGGATAAAGCGCGTGCGTGACGGTATGCGCCGGGCGGCTGATGCCCAGGCTGATGCGACGCGGGCTGTTCAGCGACATGGATGCCAGCTCTTCAATCTCCTTGGGGAAGGTGGCCGAGAAGAGCATGGTCTGGCGCTTGGCGGGCAAAAACTTGAGAATTTTGCGCACATCGGGTAGAAAGCCCATGTCGAACATGCGGTCAGCTTCGTCGAGCACCAACACTTCGACTTTTTCGAGCCGGGCGTGGCGTTGGTCGATTAAATCGAGCAGGCGACCGGGGCAGGCGATGATGATTTCCATGCCCTCGCGCAGCGCCCGAATTTGTGGGGCCGGGCCCACACCCCCGTAAACGGTTGCGCTGCGCAGTCGGGTACCCGCCGCGAGGGTACGGATGTTGTCTTGGATCTGGTCGGCTAACTCACGGGTGGGGGTGACGATCAGGGCGCGGGTCTGGTTGCGGGGACCGTTGAGCAGTTTGTGCAAAATAGGCAGCACAAACGCGGCAGTTTTGCCGGTACCGGTTTGTGCAGTGCCGATCAGGTCATTGCCTTCAATTGCCGCTGGGATGGCGGCTTCTTGAATGGGTGTCGCTTCGGTGTAACCGGCAGCGGTGATTCCAGCCAACAGGCGAGAATCCAGATTGAACTGGTTGAAGTTCATGAAGTTTCCTTGTCTTCAGAAGTCAGTGGATGTTGGGGAAAATTGAGCGGACGCTCAAGAGAAAACCGTTACAAAGACTTACTGACTAAACAGATAAAATGACGTACCAAAAGATTATACCCCATCAATGCGCTGCGCGGCACGCAAAGACAAACCCCGGCCAGATGCGCTCATTCGGGCTGACTGACGTATACACTGCTGCGTCGCCATACTCAAAAATCAGCTTGGCGGGTTGTTTGGTCAGGTTGCTCAGTTTATACCAGCTTTTTTGCACCACAAAGTAGCGCCTGACGGTTTTGGGGTCAAGATCAGGCTTCTGTGTCGGCGCATTTTCGGCGCACAGATAATAGTAAAGCGGGAAGTTGGCGGTATCCATCACGGCGATGAACTCGTTGCCTGTCAGCAGCGGCTTCATATACCGTGCGACAGTCTGCGCTTCGGGGAAGGAACCGGTATCGGTATAACGCGAGATGGCGTCGGTGGATGCCAGCGTGGCGGCATAAACCAATCCCGCAACCAGCATCAGGGTCGTCACCGTCCGCGCCAGGGTCGGTGAAAGTTTTTCGGTCAGGGCACTGTAGCCCAGGTCGGCAAAAAGCAGATAGAACGGAATCAGATAAATCCAGGTGCGTACAAAGGGAATGGCCTGTTTGGCGAAAAAGATGACCAGCGCCCCGAGCAGGATGCAGGGGAGCAACAGCGTCCCGGCCCAATCGCGGCGGCGGACGGCGGCCCACACCCCAATGCCTGCCAGCAAAACCCCGAAATATTTCGCAGCAGATGGCACGTCCCGGAAAAAGTCGCTGATGATCTGAGACAGGTGCGGCGCGATATGGGCGAGAAAATCCTTCCACGGACGGGCGTTGACGTATGGGTTCGAAAAGAGCGTGCCGAGGCCGTTGTTTACAATCAGCACGGGGATATAGAAGACAATCGTCAGCAATGCTGTCAGCACCAGCATCGGCAGCAGTTGGCGCAGCAGCGCCAGGATATTGCGCGACTTGGTTAGCAGCGCCAGCGTCAACCATAGATACAGCCCCGCCAGCGGAAAGGTCATGGTTGGGATGGTAAACAGTCCCAGCGCTGAAAACAGCGCAATCAACGTCGCGTGTTTCAGGGTTGGGGTTTCGAGATACCCCTGCATGGCAAAAATCACCAGCAGTGTGAAAAGCACAATCAGCGAGTATCCGCGTGCCATCGTCGAATATAAAATCATGTACGGAAAGATCGCCATGCCCAGCGCCGCCAGCAGACCTGCCTTCGGGTTGAAGCGCCTTGCCACAATGAAAATCGCTGGAATGCACAAAACCCCGGCGATGAAAGCAGGCAATCGAATGATTGCTGGCGATATGCCGCCGATCAGCACGGCCAGCTTTGCCAAAATGGTGTGAAAAACGTGGTTGTTGGGAACGTTATACAGAAACAGGTTGCGCCCATCGTTCAGGTAATATAAGAAAGTATAGGCCTCGTCCAGCCGCATCGGCTGCGCCATAAAAAAGGCGCGAATCCCCAGCCCTAGCAGCGTCACAGCCCACAGTGGCAGGCTGCGGCTTAAATTAACGGAATGGGTGGCGGGTTCGGCGTCTGACACATTGTCCTCTGGCTGGGGCATTATACTCGACTTGATCGTTGCGCTTTTGCGATCAAAATGGGCTGGCAAAACTGCCAGCCCATTTTTTTGTGCATCTAATGCTGGGTGATTGGGTAGAGAAGGATCAATTTGACGTAGTTGTCAAAAATGGGCTGAATTAAATCTGTTGTAACTCGTAGCGGAGATAGAGTTGTTTGCTGCTCCAAAGCGAGCGCGCGGAATGATGTTAAGCCTGCATGATGAATGCTAGGGCGTTGGGGTCTCGGTGGGGGTCTCAGTTTCTGTTGGTGTCTCTGTTTCTGTAGGAGTTTCGGTCTCCGTAGGAGTCATCGTCTCAGTTTCGGTTTCAGTGGGTGTTTCAGTCACGGTGGGCGTTGGGGTGGGCGTCGATTGATAATATACAGCAACATTGTCCGCATTTGGATCGCCACTTGCGTCGGTAAACATGCCACCTGTATAGATATTGTCTCCGTCGAAGGTGACGACACCTGCGCCGCCATTCAAGGGAGTTGTCCCAATCGGAGACCAGGATGTGCCATCCCATTTGGCAAGGTAGTCAGCATCTGAGACACCGCCTGGATCAGTAAAAAAGCCACTGGCATATAGATCGCCATTGTGTATGGCAAGATCAAGAACAGCGTTGTTCAGGCCTGTATCCACCGGATTCCAGGATGTACCATCCCACATAGCGATGTAGTCCGAGTTTGGATTGCCAGCTACGTCAGTGAATGCGCCACCAGCATATATATTATTGGAGCTGTCAGATACAAGGACTTGGACATTATTATTATGGAAATCGTTGGCACCACCTACCGCATTCCAATTTGCGCCATCCCACCTGGCAACGAAATCAGCATTTGCAACACCACCTGCATTTTGGAAACCACCACCAATGTATACACCATTGGTTTTGATCATAATGGTCGAAACACCCCCCCCTATATTTGGTGTGCCTAGTGATGACCAGGTTGAGCCATCCCATTTGGCGATACCAGCGGTATCTGTTGTGGTGCCACTTATAGTGCCGAATTCCCCACCCAGATAGAGATCCGTTCCATCAACGGCGAGGCAAGTAACAACGGTACTCAATGCGCTGGGGCTGCCTACTGTATTCCAAGATGAGCCGTCCCACATCGCAAGATAATCCGCACCAGAAACGCCGCCAGCATCAGTGAAGTTACCAGCTACATAAAGATCGGACCCAACGAAGGCAAGCGCAAGGACTGAATCGTTCAACGGGGTTGTGCCTAATGAAGACCATGTTGAGTTTGTACTATCCCATTTGGCAACATAGTCAGCATCTGCGTTGCCGGCTGCATCGGTAAAAAAGCCGCCAACATAGACATCTGTGTTATTGACAGCGATTGCATTGACCCAATCGTTGATCGGTGAGACATAGCTGAGCAACACATTCCAAATTGAGCCATCCCACCTGGCAATGTAATCTGCATTTGCATCGTTGTTCGCGTCGGTGAACGTTCCACCCGCATATACATCCGTGCCGATGAGCGCGATGGTAGCGACTGAATCATTCAAGGGGGTTGAGCCCAATGCAGACCAGGTCGAGCTACTCCATTTGGCGAGATAGTCAGCATCCGTATTGCTATCGGCATCGGTAAACAAGCCGCCTACATAGACATCACTGCCGTCAACATTGATCGCAAGAACGTTATCATTCAGGCCCGTATTCAGGGAGTGCCAGGAGCCATCCCACATGGCGATGTGGTCAGCATCGGTATTGCCGTCAGCATCGGTGAATGCGCCACCCACATATACATTATTGGAGCTGTCAGAAGCAAGGGCGAAGACCGTATCGTTTAATGAGCTGGCACCCAGCGCATTCCATTGTGTGCCGTCCCACATGGCAACATAATCGGCATTCGGATCGCTGCCCGCGTCTTGGAAATTGCCGCCAGCATACAGACCCGTTGCATTGATGGTAATGGCATCAACGTTCCCTGCCAAACCTGCGCCCAGCGCATTCCAGTTTGTACCGTCCCATTCGGCAATACCGTCAGCGCCTGATGTGCCACCTCCACTGGTGAAATCTCCACCTGCATAGAGATTTGATCCATCCACAGTGAGAACAGTGACCTTGCCGTTGAATGATCCTACTGCATACCAAGCTGTGCCGTCCCACCTCGCAAGATAATCAGCACCAGAGCCGCCAGCATCGGTGAAGTCGCCGCCTACATAAATATCTGACCCAAAAACGGCAATAGCATAGACATCACCGTTTAACGGGGTTGAGCTCAATGACGACCATGTTGAGTTTGTACTATCCCATTTGGCGATATAGTCAGCATTTGCGTCGCCACCTGCATCTAAGAAACTGCCACCAACATAAATGTCTGTTCCATTCACAGTCATTGTGTTGACATGGTCATTGATAGGTGCCACATAGTTGGTCAACGAATTCCAAGCGTTGGTGGTAAGTGCCAGCGAGCGAGATGCAAGGTTTGAGGCAACTTTGTTTTTGACGATCTTGGTGTGATCAGATTGACCTTTTGCCATAGCCATCGAGGGGATGAAGATGCTTAACAGAAAAATCATCATCAATCCAGAAATTGCCTGGCTTTGTTTTATGTGTCTCATATTTGGTTCTCCTTTTGGTGTTTGACAATAGATGATATGAGGTGGGAAGGATTTCTTGCGGTGTGGTATTCCATTTGATACACTTTGATTGTTTATTCCTCCTGATTTAACCCAGCCATCGCGCCACTATATTCTATAATGTCTTTCAGATGGGTCCCTCCTCAAGTGCGGTGAAGGTTTTGCGCAATGGATGCTTGATAAAAAGTCTGGGTGGTCAACATCAAATTGCACAGAGAAAGGCGTTACTCCCCAAACCACCCCCGTTTATAATCGATGCATCTCGCAGCGAAAATTGTAGAAAGGTTTTTATGGCGCAGATCAAAATTTATGGCATTAAAGACGAACTGAACCCGATCAAACATCAGCTTTCAGACGTCATTCATTCTTGCGTGGTGGATGCATTGTCCTTCCCGCCTGACAAACGCGCTCACCGCTTCTTTCCGCTCGAAGCCGAGGATTTTTATTATCCGGTGGGACGCACGCCCCGCTACACCATCATCGAAATCAGCATGTTCGAAGGTCGGACGGTTGAAACCAAAAAACATCTGATTCGCCTTTTGTTTGAACGCGCGCATCAGATCTTGGGAATAAATCCCGCCGATCTTGAAATCACGATCACCGAAACGCCCAAGCACAACTGGGGTTTTCGCGGCTAGCCAGGCGATGAAATCAGCCTGAATTACAAAGTTGAAGTTTAAACCGAACGTCTCAAAAGCCTACGCATAGTTCGCGCAGGCTTTTTTATTCCATCATGAGTTGCGATTCTCTCATCCTATTCACACATAAAAACCGACCATCCCCCGGTTATAATAGCGCCCATGCGCCAGATCTTATACCTGACTGTTTTCTTTTCTGGCATGACCACCCTGGCCGCCGAATTTGGCGCCTCGCGTTTATTGCAAATGCGTTTTTCGAGCATCAATCTGGTCTGGGCGACCATTATTGGTTTGATCCTGATCTACCTGGCGGTGGGATACTCCATCGGTGGGCGCTGGGCCGATAAGTCGCCCCATCCGCGGACGATGTTTGCCATCATGGCCTGGGGCGGCTTCTCGCTCGGCCTGATTCCCTTTGTCGCCGAGCCGGTGCTGCTTGCCGCCGCAACGGCTTCCGACCAGTTGAATCTTGGGATCATGGCGGGGGCTTTCATCAGCACGCTGGTGCTTTTCAGCATTCCGGTGACGCTGCTGGCGATGATCTCGCCCTTTGCCATCCGCATCAGCATGGTGGATGCTGCGGAAGCGGGCAATGTCTCAGGGAGACTCTATTCCGTTTCGACGCTGGGCTCGGTGCTTGGGGCATTTCTCCCCAGCCTGTGGCTTTTCCCCGTCATCGGAACCAGCCGCACCATCCTGGTGTTTGGCATCGCTACGCTGGCAATTGCGCTCTTCGGGCTGGTCTTCACGGGCGGCTGGAAAAAATCGATCCCCTATGTTTTGATGTTCATCACCCTGAGCGCAATCATGGGCTTTGGCGATTTCCACATCAAAGACACGCCCGGGCAAATTTACGAAACTGAATCTGATTACAACTATATCGAAGTTCTTCAGGTCGGCGATTACACTCAGTTGCGCCTGAACGACGGGCAGGGTATCCACTCGGAGTACAACCCCAACCAGTTATTTTACGGCGGCCCTTGGGAACAGTTCCTGGTTGGGCCGCTTTTCAATCCGACGGTTTTTTCCGTCGATCAGGTGCGGCGCATTGCCATCATCGGCCTCGCCGCCGGGACGACTGCTCGGCAAGCCACTGCTGTCTACGGCGACATCCCGATTGATGGCTATGAGATTGATCCCAAAATTATCGAAGTAGGCCGCACCTATTTTGGCATGACCATGCCCAATCTGAATGTCCACATCACCGATGGTCGCTGGGGTCTGGAGCACAGCCCGTACCTTTATGACATCATCGCCATTGACGCTTATCGCCCCCCGTATATCCCCCCAAACCTGACCACCCGCGAGTTCTTTGAGATCTGCGCCAGCCACCTGACCCCCAATGGCGTGCTCGTCATCAACATTGGGCGTGCCCCCGGTGACCGGCGGCTGATTAATGATCTTGGCGCAACCATCTTGAGCGTGTTGCCATCCGCCCACGTCATGGACATTCCCAATACGTTCAACTCGATGCTGTTTGCCACCAAACGACCCTCCACTGCGCAAGATATGACGCTTAATCTGCTGCATCTGATGAAAGACCCGAATGCCCCGCCGCTGCTGGTTCAGGCCGCCAAAGTGGCGTTTGCCAACATGCAAGATGACCCAGCTGGTGGCACCGTTTATACTGACGATCTTTCCCCCGTTGAATGGGTTACCAACAGCCTGATTATCAACTTCATCGTTGGCGGCGGCGTGAATGAATTGAAATAGTAGGGGCGCAGCATTGCTGCGCCCCTACCCAAACTGGAAATCAAAATGTCCCCACTTCTAAAAACTGCCTTATCTTTAATCGTGACGATTCTGATCCCTTTTGTTTTGCTCATGCTTGCCGCGCGTTTGCTGCTTTCCCCTGTTTTTCTGCAAATTGAATATAACCTGCCCGGTTTCCCGCCGGATTCTTATGGATTCACGACAGAAGAGCGCATCCGCTGGGGCACGCCTTCGCTGGTTTATCTGGTCAACGATCAGGGGATTTCTTACCTGGCAGAATTGATGTTTGATGATCCGACTGCTTCTTCCACAGGCCCGATTTATAATGCCCGCGAACTTGCGCACATGCGTGATGTAAAGGATGTTCTGCAGGCTCTACTCAAGGTCTGGTATGTTGCGCTGGCGATTTTGATTGTCCTTGCGATCTGGGCCCGCAGAGCGGGCTGGTTTGAAGCCTATATTGCAGGCTGGCGGCGCGGAGGATTTTTGATGATTGCCCTGCTGGTGGGGTTTGGCGTCTTTGCTGCCACTTCCTTTTGGGATTTCTTTACCTGGTTCCACTCGCTGTTTTTTAAAGGCGATAGCTGGCAGTTTTTCTATTCGGATACGCTTATTCGGCTTTTCCCAATGCGCTTCTGGGAAGATTGCTTTCTCTATATCGGTGCTTTTTGTCTGATTGTTGCGCTCGTCCTGATTTTTGGGTTAAAACAAAAAGCACCTGCCGTTTAAAGTAATTGGTCGAGCAAATGATTGTCCAAAAGAGAATATTCGTCAGATGCAGACAGTGCAATATCGGCATCCAGCGCTGGCTCGCTCGAACGCTTCTCGTTTCTGGGTGTCAATAAATCATCCGAAGCAGACCGTGTGACAGTATTAAATCTCGGAAGATTGAAGGCTCGTTTTCCAAATTGAAGTGCAATATAAAGCAAAGGAATCAAAATAACCACATACATTAGGAGATTGGCAGTATCTGCCAGGGCAAACCTGAATTCCATATCGGGGGGCGGTGTGCCAAATTCTGGGTGCTCATCTATATCAGGTCGAGACCGATTGAATGTTTCGGGCGGGGGAGCGCCGTGCCATTGCGGTGGGACATCAGGGCCAATCGGCCCAGGACTCAGCAATGCAAACTTTGCCATTTCAAGGCCAGTTAGCATTGCTGCAATCATTATCAGTCCGAAGAACCACTTTAAGATGTTTTTCATCCTGCTGCTCCCTTCATTATTGATTAGTTTTAATTGATTTTTAGATCATAACAAATATACGAAGAAAAGACGCGCATTTTTTTGTCAGAATTATGTTTTTTTACTCAATAAAAGCGCAAATTCTCACCATGCTGAATATCCCCCTTTTTGTCTTTAACCACGCCAATCTGGCGTAGAGTATAATTCTTGTTCAGGAGAATCCATAATGAACGAATTTTTATCTTTAAACGGGCGCGTTGCCATTGTCACCGGCGGATCCCGGGGCATTGGGCGGGCAGTCTCCCTTGAACTGGGTCGCCGTGGGGCAGCCGTCGTCGTCAACTACAACAAATCCCCTGAAGGGGCAGAGCAGGTCGTTAGCGAGATTCAGGCTGCGGGTGGCAAAGCTGCTGCATTCCAGGCCGATGTCTCCAACACTGCTGCCGCGCAGGCGCTGATTAAGTTCGCAGTCGATACGTTTGGAGATCTGCATATCCTGGTCAACAATGCTGGCATCACCCGTGATATGCTGATTATGATGATGTCTGAAGAAGATTGGGACGCCGTCATTGATACCAACCTGAAATCCACTTTTAACTGTGCCAAAGCCGCCGTCAAGCACATGATGCGCAAACGCTATGGCCGCATCATCAACATGGCCTCCATTTCTGGCCAGATGGGCAATGGTGGGCAGACCAACTATTCTGCATCCAAAGCCGGGCAGATTGGTTTCACCAAAGCCCTGGCGCGTGAAGTTTCCTCCCGTAGCATTACCGTCAACGCCATTGCCCCTGGCTTTGTCGATACCGAAATCCTGAAAGCGATGCAACCCGAAACGCTCGAAGCCGCCATCAAAATGGTTCCGCTTGGCCGTCTGGCCGCCCCCGAAGAAATTGGTTACGCAGTCGCCTTCCTTGCCAGCGACCAGGCCGCCTACATCACCGGTCAGGTTCTGGGCGTGGATGGTGGCACCGCAATGATGTAGGAGCAAAAATGACGCAAGAAGAACACCTTCCCGGAAAAACAACCCTCGCCCCCGAAGTTTTGCTGACGATTGCAACCAAATCTGCACTGGGGGTTGAGGGCGTCAGCCAACTGGCTGGGGTACCGGGCGGTTTTAACCGCATTTTTCGACGCGGAAATCACGATGGCGTTCAGTGCGTTATCGAAGATGGCATTGTCTACCTGGACTTGTACCTCGTGCTGAATAAAAACATCAACGTTCGCGAAGTCAGCCGCAGTGTGCAGCAGCAGGTTGCCAGAGCCATGACAGAAATCACCGGTATGGAAGTAGGCCATGTCAACATCCATATTGAAGATATTGATTACAAGGCAGATGAGTAACCCCTATGAAGCCCCGCACCAGAGCGCGTTCGCTCGCTCTGCAAGTACTGTATGAAATAGACCTTACCGATCACCTGCCAGGCCTTGTTTATCAGGAACGCCTGCAAGAGATGACCGCTGATGGGCAAGCTGAGCTAAGTCCTGAACTGGCCGAGTTTGCCCGTCAGATCATTTTTGGTATTCTCCCCCTCGCCGAAAAACTGGACGGGACGATTGCCCGTTATGCGCCCGAATGGCCTTTCGATCAGATTGCGCCCATCGACCGCAATATTTTACGCATTGCCACCTGGGAATTTGCCGTAGCGCAGAATACGCCAGTCAAAGTTGCTATTAATGAAGCGGTTGAACTGGCAAAATTATTCGGTTCTGAAACCGCCCCGCGTTTCATCAACGGCGTGCTTGGTAGTCTGGCAGATCACCATAACGAAATTGCGCAGCACTTCCAGAAAGGGTAATCGGCATGGAGATTTTGGGCATCGGCCCACTTGAGCTGGGCTTTATTGTTATCATTGCATTAATTGTTCTTGGGCCCAAAGATATGGCCAAAGCCGGGCGCACAATTGGCAGGACCTTGCGTAAAATTATTACTTCACCCACCTGGAAAAGCGTCCGCGCTGCCGGGCAGGGCATACAGGAACTTCCCAACCGCCTGATCCGTGAAGCTGGCCTCGAAGAAGAGTTGCAAACCTTGAGCAGCGAAATTCAAGATACGGCCAATAGTATCGATCCACGACGGATTTCACGCAGTTTTAGTGAAAGCTTCAAGCTGGATAAACCAGACGCCCCTCAGCCAGCACCCCATCTCGAAACGGATGCGCCCGCCGGGCAAAATCCCGACCCTGAAACACCCCCAGAAAATCCCCAGGCCTAAATCCCCATGAACCGTCTTCGTCTCGCTCTTGTTTGGTTGATTACAGCGCCATTCAGGCTCATCTTTTGGTTGATCATTCGCCTGCCTTTGCGTTTCTTTGGCTGGCTGTTTCGCCCCTTTGCTGATAAATTCAAACAGAATTCAGTCTATCGTTTTATGACCGAAGTTCCTGAAGACCGCCCTACGCTGGATGTTTTGGCCGATGCAGTTCAAGACCCCATGCAACTTTTGGGCGAGTTGGAAGAAGTGCGGAAACATTTGTTGCGGGCAGTCGCAGTACTCATCCTGACAACGGGTGTTTCCTTTTTTTATGTGCAGCCGTTAATTGCATTTCTTGCCGCCCCTGTTGGCGGACTAAACAATCTCTATGCGCCCAATCTGACTGATTCAGTTGGCGTTTTTATGATGGTTGCTTTCATTGCCGGAATTTCGCTGGCATTGCCTTATATTGCATTTGAAGCCTGGCTTTTTATTGCCCCTGGTTTGATGCCTCGCGCACGTCAGCTTGGGTTGATTTCCATTCCGCTGGCATTATTCTTTTTTCTTTCGGGTGCGGCATTTACCTATTGGGTAATGCTTAGTCCAGCAGTTAATTTCTTGTTGACGATTTTGCCAATCAAGCAAATTACATCGGTTACCAGTTACATTACAATTGTGTCTTCTCTTATTTTTTGGGTGGGTATTTCGTTCGAATTTCCGCTGGTGATCTGGGCGCTTTCGGCCATGGGGTTGGTGCGTTATCAACTGTTACTCGAACATTGGCGCATTGCCATTGTTGCGATTTCAATCTTCGCAGCAGTGATTACCCCAACGGTTGATCCAGTCAACCAGGGTTTGGTAATGGCTCCGATGATTGTTTTGTACTTCGTCAGCATTTTGTTTAGCTATCTGGCGCGCCCCACTGCTGCGAATCCAACATAAAAAAGCTGCATCTTCATTTTGTGAAGATGCAGCCTGAAATGATTGTTTTGGGGGAATACGACTTGCCGTTACCGGCCTTCTTCTGATGATTTTGTTTTCCTAGCACCTGCCACAATCCCAACAGCCCGCCGCCATGAATCGCGTTCTGAACCAAACGTCTCTTTTGCGAAGCGATAGTCGTTTTTGCGCACATATTCTGACAGTTCCAGGCGCAGCTTGTTCAAAATTTCGTGTTCAATCGACAACAGCAAGGCGCGCTTATTGGGCAGGCGTGTATGCTTGAGCGCATGGCGCATGTGGAATAAACATAAACCGTCTGATTTTCGTAATGCGCCAGACATGGCATCATCATCAATGTGTTTCGCTACTTCAGAGATGGTGCGCATCATGCTTAAGTCGCGCTGTTCGCAAGCCGGGCATCTCCGTTTGGGGGATGTGCTGGTTCGGGGGTCATTTAAGTGGTGCATGGCAAACTTAATCAGGTCTTGATAAATAATTGCAATCCCAAGCGCGTTACCCGGAAGTTCGTCCACTGCAAAATAGGCGTGTTCACGGCAAAAGCCCAGACTGTCGCGCAGACGGTCACGCAAGTTGTAGTCGGTGACTTGTTCGTAAAAAATGCTGGAGATATATTTTAAAACAGTGTCATGCTCAATGCGGCAGAGCGGGCAGCCCGGTTGCTGACAGGCATCCACGAAGGTTGTATAAGCGGCAGATACAATGATTGGGGGCATCTACATCACCTCTCAAAAATACTGATGCATTCTATGTGATACGTTTGTGGAAACAGATCGAAGGGGGTCACTTCCAACAACGTATAACCTCCCGCAATCAGTCGCGCCGCATCACGGGCCAGCGTCGATGGATCACATGAAATATAAGCCAATGTTTTCGGGCTTAAGCTTAAAATCGCATCGAGCGCTTTTTTGTCTAGCCCTGCGCGTGGTGGGTCAACAATTGCAACGTCGGGGTGTATCGCGAGCTGAGGCAGGACATCTTCTGCCGGGGCTTCGTATAGTTCGACGTTGCTGAACTCGTCTAGATTGATGGCGAAATCTTCACAGGCGGTGGCTGATACTTCGATGCCAATCACCTGTTTTACTTTGGGTGCAAAAAAGGCGCTGAATAGGCCAACGCCGCAATAAATATCAAGCAATAAAGTAGATGGTAAAACACGTAGGTTGCTTAGAAGATACGTCACCATTTTACCAGCCATTACGGTGTTTACTTGAAAGAAGGCTCCAGCCGAGACGTGAAACGAGCGATCCAACACATCCACAATAATGTGATCGTCCCCGGCGAGGACAACGCTATCCTCTTCGCTCAGGTGAACAACCGAGATTTCAGCTTCGATCTCGACTTCGGGTGTTTCGGGAAAGTCGGATTCGAGAATGAGCATGGTTTCATCGCCAGCGCGCAGCGAGACCCGCTCAACAGGCGAATCTGCGTCGAATTGGAGTTGCGGCCACAGTTCGTTGAGCGATGTTTCGGGCAGGTGACATTCACGTATCGGGACAACGGTTTGGGGGTAGCCCGCCGAGATGAATCCGGGGCGGCCATCGTCGGTTAAATGGAACTGGATATGGTTGCGATAATTCCATTCAACGGGTGATGGCACCATTTCCCGTATCGGTGGGTTTTGAATTCTGCCAATGCGGGTTAACTGGTCGCGCAGGACGGTTTCTTTGAGTTTTAACTGCGCCGGATAGGGCAGCATCTGGTAGTGGCAACCGCCGCAGATACCGAAATGGACGCACCGGGGCAGTATCCGTTGTGGGGAGGGGGTCAGCACTTCGAGCAGGGTGGCGCGGGCAAAGCCGCGTTTCTGTTCGGTCAGCCGAACGCGGACGGTTTCTCCTGGCAACCCAAACGCAACAAAGACGGCACGACCGTCTTCGAGACGGCCCATTGCTTCGCCGCCGTAGGTTGGGATGGTTAGGGAAACTGTCGCTTCTGTCATGCGCTTATGTCCGATTGCGGTTGGATGCCAGTTCGTGGTCGCCGATTAGCCGAAACATGAACTGGATAATGGGGCCGATGCCGAAGGCGAATGCCAGCGTGCCAATGCCGATGGTTCCATGGAGCAGCCAGCCAACCAGCAGAACGCCGACTTCCATGACGCTGCGTATCAACCGGATGCTGAAGCTTGTCTGGCGATAAAGCGCCATCATCAACCCGTCGCGTGGCCCTGCCCCCAGGCTGCTGCTGAGGTAGAGTGCGCTTGCCAGGCCGATCATGAGCAGCCCGAGCACCAGCCAGATGATTTGCATCAATAACTGATTAGACACGGGGAGAAAGATCAGGGTCAGATTGGTAACATTGCCGACGATCAGAATGTTTAAAATGGTGCCAATGCCGGGTTTCTCGCGCATGGGAATCCATAATAGCAGAACCACAATCCCGATCAATATCGAAACCGTGCCAATCTGAATGCCACTTAATTTGGATATGCCATCGTGAAGCACTTCCCAGGGGCTTAAGCCAAGCTGGGATTGTTTCATCAGTGCAATGCCAATGCCAAAGAGTATCAGACCTGTTAAGAGTTTAAACCAGCGCTGAAAAGAAACTTCTAAAAGTGTTCGCAAGGGTTTCACAAATTATGAGGCACAAAAAGCCGCGAAGAGCTTCGCGGCTTTCTCCATTTCACAGGCTATTGTGTTGCGTTTCGTTTTCGGTCGTTTAGTGTCCGAATGAGGTGAGCGGCAAAACGAATGCAAGCACAATCATCAGCGCAAAAAAGATGCCAGCCAGCAGGCCAATGCGTTTCAGATCGCGCTTAACATTGGTGTAATCTGGGTTGAACTCCACGGCGGCGCGTTGGGCTGCGCCGGCAAAGGTGGCACTGGGTCGGTTTGAGATGGTTTTGGATTTGCGGGGCATGTTTTTTCTCCTAAGGGCTTTGTAATACAGCAGATACAACGATCCGCTGATTATCGATCAGGTATGGATAGCAAGAAATCAAGGTAATGGTTGCGTTGGGTGTGGCGTTCATCACGTCAACGCGAGTAGGCTCAACAATTTGTGTGTTGGTGACGAGATAGGTGTAATGTCGCTGATTGGTTGAAAGGACGATGGTGTCTCCGGGTTTGAGCCGGTCAAGGCTGCGGAAGATTTCACCGAAAATGTCATCGTGCGCTGAAAGGACGATGTTGCCATTCTCACCCGGGTCTGGTGTTCCGATATGTTGGGCGACGCCTTTTTTGAGTTGTTCCCAGCCATCTCCCTGCACAATGGGCGCATCCACGCTGATGCTTTCGATCTGAATGCGGACAGCCTGTTGCAATCCTGCGGTGGGAATGGGGATGTTTGCCAGCGATTGCACTAGCGGACGCAAATGCTCCGGGATTTCTGCATCATTGGGTTGAGCCCCATTGGCTGCACCCGGCGGGGTGTGCCCTGAAGGGAGTACCACCGCTGTAATCAGCGCAGTGGGGACGCCGGTCGGTTGTTGGAAAGCCAAGATCGCTTGCTGGTTGTTGGATTGCCACATCCAAAAGACAAACGAGACCATGACAACCAGCGCCAGCGCACCAACCACTTCCACCCAGAATAGAATGCGATCTCGAAGGATGCGCTTTCGATTCCACTCGCTGTCCACCGCTGGGTTTTGCTCAACGGGTGTTTCCACCACGCGCCCCAGATGTAACTCTTCGGGGATGTTTACTTCCGTATCTGGCGCAAGCGTCAAAACACGTCCCGTGCGGCGGAAACTATCCAGGCGGTCTTTGCGTGATACCCGGCGTTTGTCCAGCAGCAGGCGACGCAACTCTTCAACAGAAAGGTCTTCTGGCCGCTTGTCGCTCATTGGCAGAGATTATACCGCGATTAAAAAAATCCCTGAGCGATTTATCAAGGATTTTTTTGACATATATTTTGTTGGCCTGCTGCTAACTGCTGCGTACCTGTGCCAGCAGGGTGCGATAATCATCCGCATTAGGTGGGTTCATCGAAAGGATGCGATTGATGACGTCAATCAGGCCTGGCTTGTCATTGCTTTCCATCAGTTTGTCGCCAATGGCATCCAACTTGGCAATTGCTTCGGCAGTACGGCCCAATTTATGCAGTTCATCGGCCAAAGCGCGTTGCAGGACAATCTGTTCGCCGTGTTCTTCCAATAGTTTTTCGATGAACGGCAGCGCATCACTATTTTTATTGTTACTTTCAAGGTAACTAATAAATGATTTGAGTTCGGCCTGTGCCTGTGAAGTCTGCGCCAGCCGCAGGTTAAGTTCGATCAGGTTTTGACGCACGAACTCATCGTCCGGGTGCAGGGTGCGGATTTGCTCGAAGACGCGGGTAGCCTGCCGCCAGTCGAGACGCTGCATATCAATATCTGCCATACGCTGGAGAATCTTCACATTCCAATTGTGCTTGGCATTGGGTTGTTGTGCCAGGCGCAGGGCAGTGGTGTAGGTCTTGCGCGCCATGTCCAGTTCGGCAAGACGGTAATAAATATCCGCCAAATCCATATATTCTGAAATTGCTTCGTTGACCTGTCCGCGCGCGGTCAACTGTTCGATCAAACGGCTGCGCGCAGCCAAATCCATGGGCGAGAGTTGAATAATGCGTTTTAGCAGATTCGTCGCCTGCGAAGCTTCACCGCGCACGCTATACGAGTTGGCGATCATGGTGAACTTGGTGATTGCGTCGGGTGTGCGCCCTTCACGGATGAGCAGGTCGCCAATCAAAATGTGCAGTGGCAAATAGGTGGGGGCATATGCCAGCGCATGAAAGGCCTCGTCCATGGCCGAGCGCAGACGGTTTGAACGCGCCAACTGATTGACGTAATTCATCGCCTCAATTACATTGCTCGATTGTGCCTGGATCACAACCTCCGCCAGTGGCAAAGCCTGGCCGCCATCTGATTTTGGCATGCCATCGCGTGTTTTGACCAGGTGCTGTCGCCAGTTTGCGCGGACGAGCATCTTTTCCACGTTCTCACATAGTTTGACAAGTACTTTTTCGTCGGTTTCGCGCTCAAGTGTTTCGAGCAGTGGTTCGTATAATTGCAGGATTGCATCTGCCTGGTCAGGGTCTACGACTGCGGCGTCAGCCAGTTTGAGCGCTTCAAGGTATTCAACGGCCGCTTTTTTGGTGTGATTGCCTTTGCGTAAAATATCGCCGCTCAACAGCCGGGCTGCCAACGCATAATCGTTATGCTTGAGACATTGTTGCAGTGCATGCAACACGCTTTCTGCCTGTTTGGGATTGCTGGCACGCAAGACCGCCAGGTTGAAATAAGCCGCCGGGTAGTTGAATCCAGCTTCGATGGCGCGCTCAATTTCATCGGCTGCCGCAGCGTCCTGATTTTTGGTCTGTGAGTTAATCGCCTGACTGAGATGCAGCAAAATGCTGGTCTGCTCGGAACCTTGTGTGCCAACAAGTTGCCCCGTATTTTTCATAATGGATTGCAACCCGCGCCGCGCCTGGGCCTCATTGCTCTCATCCGACAGGTCGAACAGCACCTCGGCCAATACCTGCAAGGCTTTTTGGCGTCCCTCGGTGATTGGATCGGGGCTTTCCTGGAATCGTTGTTTGGGCGCTTCCAGTTCTTTGACCGCCGCCATCCGTAGCGGCCCCGTGCCACCCTTGGGCCGCATTGGCTTCGGCAGCATTTTGCCAGCTTTGATGAAGTTTAGCGCCTGATGAATTTCTACGTTGTTGGGGTCGAGCTGCGCTGCATGTTCAACCAGCTCCATCGCTTTTTGCGGATTGCCGTTGTTTTGAAGAATACTCCCCAGCGCCAGGTATTCATTGACGGCCTGTCTGGTTTGACTTGTCTTCTCGTGGATCATCGCCAAACGCGAACGCGCAGGGATACTTTCAGGGTTGAGTTGAACCACCCGCAGCCAGTTTTCAATCGCTTTTTCAGGTTCGCGTGCTTTCAGATACAACTCCGCCGCCTGCATGGCCGTTCGGATCGCTTCATTCAAGTTGCCCTGTCGTTCATAAATCTGGGCAATTTTTTCGAAGGCAACTGCATCATCCGGGCTGATCGTTGATACACGGATATAGGTATTTAACGCGTCGTCGTAGCGTTGCAGTTGATATTGTGCCAAAGCCAGGCTGTTTAAGGCTTTGGTGTTATATGGAAATTCATCAAGGGCGCGCTGATAGGCTTTACTGGCGACGTCCCACGCCTGATCCCACGCCGCAGAATGACCATCATTCATTGCCTTTTGAAAAACATCTTCGCGTCCAGCCATAAGTCTCACCCAAATCCAGAAGAGCAGGTATTAGAGATTAGGTATTCGAAAAATCCGTTGCTGACATTTCGCCCCAACTTCTTCCTGAGCGGGCTTCGGTTGAAAGCGGAATACTTAGCGGGTAGGCTTCTTCCATTGCCTTTTGGACGGCGCGCGCCGTCTCTTTCAGTTCCTGCTGGGGGCATTCTATCACAATCTCATCATGCACTTGCAGCAACATGCGCCCCTTCAGGCCCATCTTTGCCAAAGTGGCAGGGATTTGTAACATTGCCATCTTCATTATATCCGCTGCAGTCCCCTGAATGGGCGAATTGATGGCTTCGCGCTCCTCGCGGTTGCGCATCTGGGGGTTTGTTCCCGCTTTCAGGGCTGGGAAGTAGCGCCGACGCCCCAAAAGCGTCTCGACGTAGCCTTGAGACGCTGCCAGCTTGCGGATATTGTCGAGGTAGCCTTTGACGCCGGGGAACTTTTCGAAATACGCCTTGACAAAGTTTTCGGCTTCGCCCAGCGTCAAATCGGTTGAGCGGGTCAGTCCGAAGGCGGACATGCCGTAGATCAAGCCAAAGTTGATGGCTTTGGCGTGACGCCGCTGGTCTTTGCTGACTTGCTCCAGCGGGATACCAAAAATGGCCGCCGCCGTCGTGGCGTGAATATCCTGCCCGGCACGGAAGGCGTTCAACATCGATTCGTCGCCTGCCATGACAGCCACCAGACGCAGCTCCACCTGCGAATAATCGACCGAGATCAAGACGTGGCCTGCTTCAGCAATGAAGCCGTTGCGCACACGCCGCCCCAGTTCCGTGCGGATCGGGATGTTTTGCAGGTTCGGGTTCGACGATGACAATCTGCCGGTCACTGAACCGGCCTGACCGTAGGAGGTATGCACCCTTCCACTTAATGGGTCCACAGCGGCGGGGAGGGCGTCTACGTAGGTCGATTTCAGCTTCGCCAGTTCGCGGTGTTCCAACACCATATCCACCACCACATGCGCACCACGCAGCTCTTCAAGCACATCCGCCGAAGTGGAATAATGTCCGCTGGCGGTTTTGCGTCCGCGGTCGGGCGGCGAAAGGTGCAGGGTGGTGAAAAGCACATCCGAAAGCTGCTGGGTGGAGTTGACGTTGAAGGGTTTGCCAACGGCTTCGAAAACATTCTTTTCAATCTCGGCGATACGCGCCGTCAGCGTCTTTGACATTTGATGGAAGAAATCGACATCCAGATAGATGCCGTCCATTTCCATTTGCGCCAGCACCGAGACGAGCGGCATTTCGATCTCATAAAAGAGCTTTTCGAGCTTATCGCGCTTGATCTCGCTGGCGAGCTTCGGCATCAGTCGCAGGCAGGTCTCGGCATCGGCGGCGGCATAGGGTGCAACGTTTTCAATCGGCACATCTGCCATTGAAATCTGCTTCTTGCCGGTACCGATCAACTCTTCGATGTGGGTCATTTCTTCCCCGAGCCGTGCCTGCACCAGATTTTTCAAGCCTAAATTACGCGAGTTGGGGTCAATCAACCACTCGGCGATCATCGTATCAAAACTGAGCGGCGAGACTGTCAGTCCATGCCGCGCCAGAATCAGGTAATCGTATTTGACATTATGTCCGATCTTTTGGATTTTGGGGTTGGTGAGCGGTTCGCTCAGGGCAGCGATGACCGTTTTGAGCGGAAGCTGCTCTCCCTGGGAGTGCCCAACCGGGATATACCACCCTTTGCCTGGTTCGGTTGCGAGCGAGATGCCCACCATTTCGGCCTGCATCTCCTCGACGGAAGTGGTTTCGGTGTCGAAGGAAATCACCGCTGCTTTTTCGAGCGCCGCTACAAGGCTTGAGAGTTTCTCCGGTGTATCAACGATCTCGGTCTGCGGCCCGTTGACGGGGCGCACCAGTTGAATGATCGGGGCGGGCGCGGGCACGCTTTCGCCAAATAATGAAAGCTGTCCCTGCGAAGCACTGCGACTCGCTTTCGGGGAATCCGCTCCTTCCCCGGGGCCGACCCCTTTTAGGGCTTGCACCTTCGTCGTCAGCGTGCGGAATTCCAATTCCTTGAAGAGCTTTTCGACCGTCGCCAGATCAAAATCGTAGGGGCGGGCCTGCTCCAGGTCGAGCGGCACCACCAGATCGGTGCGGATCAGCGCCAACGTCTGGCTCAGGTACGCCAATTCCTTGCCTTCTTCGAGCTTGGTGCGCACCTTGGCGGGCAGGTCCGCCAGATGGGCATAGATGTCATCGAGGCTGGTGTAGGTTTGATAAAGCGATTGGGCAGTCTTTTCGCCGATGCCCTTCACGCCGGGGATGTTGTCAGACGCGTCGCCGATCAGCGCCTTGTAATCCACCACCAGCCGCGCCGGCACGCCGAACTTGGCGATCACATCGGCATCGGTGGCGTAATCTTTTGAATTTGACAGCTTGCCGCCTTCGGGCAGGCTGACGATGATATGGTCACCGACCAGTTGCAGCAGGTCACGGTCCCCGGTGATGATGCGCACGCCGATGCCCTGCGCGGCAGCCTGTTTAGCGACTGAACCGAGCACATCATCGGCTTCGAAGGCTTCCACTTCCAGGCGCGGCATGTTGAAGGCATCCACCAGTTGGCGGATGCGCTCAATCTGCGGGCGCAGGTCTTCGGGCATTTTTTCGCGGGTGCCCTTGTAGGCGGGGAAGATCTCGTCTCGGAAGGTTTTGCCCGTATCGAAAGCGACGGCCAGGTAATCGGGTTTTTCCTGCTCCAGAATGCGGATCAGCACCGCAGCAAATCCATAAATCCCGGCGGTTGGTTCGCCGGTGGAAGTCTGCCAACGCTGCGAAGACCCAGCCCCAGTCAGGGCAAAGTAGGTGCGATAGGCGAGAGCATGTCCGTCAATGAGGGTGAGAATAGGGGGCATAGTTAATTTACTGGCTGCATTTCATAAAGCGTTTCAGGAGCAATGTCCACACCGTTGGGCCATTCAATCGTATCGCTTTCCTGGTTGTAGGTCACTTGCTTGAAAAATTCAATTGCTTTGAGTGGCGCAAATATATCTCTTTTTTCACCAAGCAACTTGCTCTGAAAGTCTACGACTTTTTCAGTGCTGTCGTTAAAGCGCAACCAGATTTGATAGTCTTTTACATATTTAGCGTCTGTAACCCAGATCATAAGAAGTCTCCTATTCAAGTGGAGCAATCTTGGAGAAATTGCCGGTAGTTTGCAGGCTGTTCCAGTTATTCAACAACTCATCGCGGCGGATTATGCTCATCAAAATACATGAAGATAATAATCCCAAAGAAGCGGCTGATTTCGGGCATGTTTGTCTATCCAATCAAGGTAAGAATAGGGGGCATGTTTTAATGTACCATAAAAAGGGAAGGTTCGATTATTGCTATTATACATTTTAAAAGAGAACTTTTGTTCGGATGTTTTGTGCGGCATTCGTGCGCTTGTGGGAAAGGCAAGCTGTATCCTAGCTGTATGGTAGCTGTATCCTAGCTATATCTTGCCTATATCGCTCCATCATCCTTATTGCGTGTTGCAAGTATCCCACTTCGCTGTCCAAAGCCGCAAAACTTGATCGCCCCCCAACTGGCCTAGAGATGCTCCCCCCGACCAGCGGATGTAGTAGAGAGATGCTTGTGACATACTTATCCTAGAAAACAAACGCATTCATGTTAATAGGAGATCGAAATGACCACACAAGCTGTTGTTACGCGTCGGGGTGAATCCATCCTGACCCCACCTTTCATTCTGGCTATTTTCAATGACAAACGCATGGCGCTCCTGTGGCTGCCACTGCGCGTATGGATAGGTATTCAGTGGCTGATTGCCGGTTACGGAAAATTGACTCCGGCCTGGCTCGAGAGCGGCATTGCTTTGCAAGGCTTCTGGGTGGCTGCGCTTAAGAACGCTGCCGGTCCACACCCTACCATTGCTTACGATTGGTATGTCAATTTCCTATCGATGCTGCTGAACAGCGGTTCCTATGTCTGGTTTGCCAAGATCATCGTTTTTGGTGAACTGTTGGTGGGTATCATGCTGATTTTGGGTGCCTTTACCGGCCTGGCCGCCTTCGGGGGCGCATTCATGAACTGGAACTACATCATGGCTGGCAGCGCGGGTGTCAACCCGATGTTCCTTGCCATTGAAATTGCCCTGCTGCTGGCCTGGAAAGTGGCTGGTTATATCGGTGTGGATTACTTCATCTTTCGTTCCGGTCTGTTCCCGTGGAAAGGTGCACCCATCGAAGTTGAGACAAAGTAAATCATTCCCTTATATTCTTTTGTAAAAAGGAGAATTTTATGAACATACCGATGTGGAAGAAGGCGCTCCAGGTGATTCCATCTGTTACAAAGGATGAGTGGGATGGTCTTGATTTTGTCTCAAAGTGGCTGATTTCCACCCGCGCAGCGGTGTTGGTGATGACCTTCATCTCCGCCGCGCTGGCGGGTCTCTTTGCATTGCGGGATGGAAAGTTTGAGCTGCTGCCATGGCTGGCGCTCTGTTTAGGGTTGATTTTGGCGCATGCCACCAACAACCTGCTCAATGACTACGTCGATTTTGTGCGCGGTGTAGATAAAGACAACTACTTTCGCACCATGTATGGGCCGCAGCCGGTGGCGCACGGGCTGATAACAACTCGTCAGCTTTTGGTGTATATCGCAGCGACGGGGTTGGTTGCAACCCTATTCGGTGTTGCGCTGATTGCGATCAATCGCTGGGACCCGGTCATCTGGCTGCTGTTGGGATTGGGCTCGTTCTTTCTCCTGTTCTACACCTGGCCGCTTAAATACATTGCTCTGGGCGAGATCGCCGTTTTTTTGGTATGGGGGCCGCTGATGATCGGTGGCGGTTACTACGTCTTGGCGCACCAGTGGGATTGGAACGTGGTATGGGCCAGCCTGCCGTATGTGCTGGGCGTGACCACGGTCATTTTTGGCAAGCACATTGACAAGATCAAGGTTGACCGCGAAAAGAAAATTTTTACCCTGCCTGTTTTGTTGGACGAGAAACTTTCACGCTATGTTGTGATTGGCATGATGGTTTTGCCCTATATACTGGTGTTGGGACTAATCGCCACGCGCTATTTCACCCCGGTTATGCTGCTCGTTTTTGTGGCAGTGCCGACCCTTTTGAAAACCGTTCCACACTTTATGCAGCCCAAGCCCGCTACCCGCCCCGAATGGTTTCCCGAAGCCCAGGGCGGCTGGCCCCTGTTCTTTGCCCCGCTTGCTTTTGGCAACAATCGCGCCTTTGGTGGCCTGTTTATGCTAGCCTTGCTAGTGGATGTGTTGCTGCGCATTTTTCTGCCCGCTTTCTGGCGATAAATAATGTGATGAATGGATAAAAAAGGCGGGTTCACTTTCGAGATGTCTCAGTGCATTTTGATTCCAGGTGCATGACGGAAAAGTTAGCTATTTCTCACAGACTAAAAAGCCTCCCCCAAATCGCTCTTTGATTTGGGGGAGGTGGGAGGGGGCAGGTTTAAGCCTTGCTCAGATGCGGTCCCGATCATGGCAAAGGATGTGTCTCATTACTTTTTGGTTAGGGTAACTTTTCTTATTAGTTTTTGTAAAAAGTTTTCTTTCAGTTCATCTTTTTCTGATATTTCTGAAATTGGACTCGCGCTTTTTATGGCTGGAACAGTGCTGCTTTGAAAATATCTTTCCTTTGCCAACTGATCATGAGCTCTTCCGATTTCGATCACATCTTGGGACATTCTGCCCGCCCATTTTACCTTATTGCATTTTATCCAGTAATGAGACTTACAATCAAAACTCCAATTTCCGATCGATGGATAAAGTGAGATCGATTGACCGTCAAATGTCAATTGCCAATCGGTTGGGCTAAGCGGAGTAATGACTTCGCTTCCGCACCCACAGCAACATTTATGCGCCACTGTCGCGAACTCTATAGACACATAGATCACTCCATCCTTTAGATCATCAGGAATATATTCGACGAATTCATGTGTGAGTGCGACCCGGCGTTTCATTACTGATCCTCGTTAGTCAAAATGTTCCCATCAATAGTATATGTGCTGTGATGTTCGTTCTCAATGTCTTGATAAAAACCATACAGCTTTTTCCACTTAATGACGGCAAGCGCAGCATTTAGAGCGTTGAGGTCAGCAATCTGGATATTTTGAGAATAATCATTGTTCTCATCACCATCTGAATATGGGATTCTGCTTTTAGCTTTTACTTGTTCGCTCTGATTGGGAGCACTGCTTGTGACTCTCAGAATTCCGCCTAAAGATCCGTCAATTTGGTATATCCCCATCCCAACATCTATGAAAGCTATACCAAATTCTTCCAGTTTCTCAACAATTAGCTTTTTGGCTGCACCGTTGTCTAGACACAAGAACATGAAATCCATTTTACGGAGTTGATCAACATTTGACGGTTCGATATAACAGCCGTGTGCAACAATGCCACGACGTATCAGTGAGTATCGCGCCTGAAAATATTCTGCTTTCTTTGGCTTTGCCCTTAATTCATCCAGGGACGGAGCGCCTGGTGACCTGAATGCGTTATGCTGGAAGAACGCATCGCCATCAAAAAGATGTATCTCTTTTACAGGGGTCTTGGCTACCAAATCTAATATGTAGGATCCGGTGCCGCCCAAACCTACAATTCCAATTTTGCCAAGCTCTAGCTTTCTGGCTATCAGATTGATCCCTGCTCTACTTGATGCAGTATCGATATAATTGAATACTGATTCATCTTCCTTTGCTTCAATTACTGGAAATGTCTTTGCTGTAACAGTAGGGTCCACTGACTCAGCAGGGCTAGAAATGATGGCGACATAAGTCGCCACCTTCTCATAATAGTCTTTGTAGCCACCATCTGGTCTACTTGAGAAAGAATGGTTAACTACAAGATTTTGATCAAGCTCTTTGTCTACGCTTTCATGCTTAATCTGAACTATTTCAGTTCCATCTTTATTACATGGGTAATCTCCTGCAAAGTAGATGACATGAGTTTCAGGTTTAATTGTAATATCACCAGCTACACTTAAAACTGAAACAAGGGTTCCGAATTTCAGCTCTCTGTTGGCATTTATATAGGGAATGCCTTTGATTAATAGATGGTCGGACGATCTAATTTCAATATCGTAGCCTTCATCTCGCAACTGTTGTAGATCAGTGCTATGACTTATTAGTTGCTGTGACATTGAACACCATTCCATCTTTAATTTTTACTGTTTCACCATCTACCAAAGTGCCTTCGGGTTTATTACCATCGCCCTTTCTATATGTGATAGTGAAAAAAACACCATCACCTGTTGGTGGATTATCAAATGCCAAAGCAACGATTTCCGCAAAAGACAGTTCTTTTGCCTTGACAACCTTTTGACGACCATTTACGATAATGGTGAATTCCTTGTCGTGGCCTTGTTCTTCATTTTTTGTTTCTTGTACGGCGTTCATTTATTGCCTCCGAATATTTCAATTAAGCTGATGCAGCTTAGTGTAAAAATAGGAACACCCTACTCACTTTGAGAAGGGTGTTGTACGAACAGGTTTATAATCGTAAATATTGATGATTGACATCTCTAATTTACGAGTGTAAACTTATCTTGCTTGTACAGTTTTGTACAACACCTTTGCTCAACGTCCCGGCCGCTCAAAGTCAGGGGCGTTGGCTTTTAATCTGTCTTTTACGCGACTTAATAATCTGATAGGCAATAATCTCCAATTTTGTGTTACAATTTGTGAAACGGCGGGCGATGTATTACAAAAAGAGTCTATCATGTAATTTTGTGAAATGCAAGGTTGTGTTTCACATTCTGTAATAAATCTAATATAACTTATTGAGGAAACATTTATGGAATCCAACCTGTATCGCAAGATTGGTCAACAAATCAAGCATGCAAGGGAAAATTTGGGGATGTCGCAAGATGAATTATCAAAAAGAATTGGTTATAACTCTCCAGCTACAATTTCACATTTTGAAAGTGGTTTTAGAAAGATTAGCTTGGTTGATTTGCAAAAAGTTTCAGATGCTTTGGGCTGTTCTTTAGATTATTTAATTTCATCAAGCACGTCGAATGTTAAATATGCAGCAGTTTTATCTGCGCGCATCGGATGTAAGCCCATCGGCTCGTGGGGATGTAGCTGAGTTTCTGTCCTTTGTGCATAATAACGGTACCCAGCCGGAAAGATTTTCCGCTGCAAAAGGATTAAGTCCGAGCAAAGCAGCTGAAAAATTACTAGATGCTATGAATATTCCATATCCGCCGGTTTCACCTGCATCTGTTGCTGAGAAGTTGGGGATACCTGTTTTTGAATGGGATTTTGCAAATGAAATTTCTGGTATGTGTGTAGTTGAAGATAATCATGTTGGCATTGGTGTAAATCTAAATCATCCTAATGTTCGTCAGCGGTTTACAATAGCTCATGAATTAGGCCATTTCATTTGCCATGAAGATGGTAGTAACTTGTTTTTAGATTTTATTGATACTGATTTTCCAAAACACGTATATGAAGCCAAGGAACAAACATTAGAAACCCAAGCAAATCAATTTGCTGCAAATTTATTAATGCCGAAAGAATTGTAGAAAAAGATTTCGCTCAATATGGGCAGCCTGGGCTATCACATGTGGCTAGAAAATATGAAGTTAGTGAGCAAGCTATGTGGTTTAGATTGATCAATTTACGTCTTGTGAAAAACTCTTGATTTTTGGAATAAGGCTAATGTTAAAAATGATCAAATAAATATAAAGTTGGGCGTCTGGCCTGCAAACCAAACCAGCGCCCAACTTTATTTTTGACACACCGTCCGCTGAAAGGCAGCGGTGCTTCTGGCGGCATCATTCATCAAAAAGCGCTGAGACTCAGCTAAGTCTCAGCGCTTTTTGGTTCCAAGCTTGCAAACCAGCCTCGTTCGCCTTATGGGCACCTGCGCCAGGAACATGCGAAGCGCGTCCCCCGAATCCGACACAGACAAGCTTGAATTTCATAGACGTTTGCCGTCGGATTCGGGGGAGGATGGGCGGAGGCACCTTTACAGCGCATTTTAGTACCAATGCGCCATTCAAAGGACACGGTGCAGCCTGTATAGTAGCTCATTCACCTGCCTCATTTGCGCAATCTTCGGGAGATCAAACATGTCTGACCAGCCATTGATGGACTATTTCAAGTTCGACGCAGCCGACTTGCAGGCCAATCGCAATGGTCAGCTCACTGAAAAGCAAAAGGCTTTTCTGATCACCGATGAGAAATACGCTAAATTTTTCAATTGGGTCGCCGCTATCTTTTTGCTGTTGTTTTCCGCATGGCCTGGGGTGATAGCCGTAGCGATGGCCGTAACTGCCATCCTTAAGAAGGACTAAGCCTATTACTGGGTAGCATGCCATTTGGCTGTGGGTCGATTATCTTCATTGCGCTAAGCAAAATACCCTTGAGGCGCGCGCTTGCGAAATTCCAAATCAAAATCAAACGAGTTCGAAGGTCCGACCAATATCATCAAGGCCGAAAGAACATCCACATCCACTCGCAGTGACGGCACCACCAGCATTTCACACTATTTTGCCTATGAATTGCACATCGGCCCTGCGGCGTTCAATGTCAAATCTGCGCTGGCAGGCATCATGCTACAAGGAGATGTCTATGCCATTTACTATACAGAGGGAAGTGAGCGGACTATTCTCTCGGCAGAACGTATTTAATTCATCGGCAAGTAATCGTCATTAAAATCGTTGGGCAGCTGGCATCCAAACCAGCGCCCAACTTTATTTTTGATGCGCCATCCGCTGAAGGGCAGGGTGTTTGTGGAATCGAAAAAGCGCCGGGGCAGGTGAGTCTCAGCGCTTTTGGGGTTTATGTAGTTTGTTGCGTTTTACAACATCTGCGGCGAGAGTTTGGTCGGAAAACTCACTTCTTCTCGGCTTTTCTGCGTAGATAAATAACGATAATGGATTGCAATACAATCATCAGGCAGACGCAGGAAAGCGAAATGAGATGCCCCGTATGAATTGAACGGACGAGTTGCGACTGCGTTTCCGGTGTGCCAGTATTGAGAATCAGACGGTCCACCATTGGGATGACAATGAAAACCGCCATGAAGATCGTCGGCGCATTGGTAATAAAGACTGTCAAGCGCAAATACCAGGGAATTTCACGGATGAACAGTTGCAGGGTCATGCTGGTGAGCGAAAGTAGAAAGAAAACCTTGATCAGCCAGGTCAGTTGCCCAAACATCACCCGATAAAAAGTCACAATGTCTGAAAGAATCGCGGGCGGGATGATGCCAGTAATCCCATCTGCCAGAACATCGCCCATCAAGGTAAACCAGACCACACCCAACAAAAAGCCCGAACAACACAGCAAAACGGGTGGAACAATGGTGCGAATGACTGTCATAACAGGGTTCAAGGTGTTTTTCATTGGTTGATATCTCCTTGAAATAATTATACATACTAATGAATACTATTTATTTAGGATAATTCTGAAGTTGGATCAGAAATCTCTTTGCTCCAAGGAGAAAAGCGCCGGGACGTGTAAGTCGCAGTGCTTTTGATTCCAGGCGTGCAAACCAGTCCCTCCCAACCTTATTCAGGGGAGGGGTAGGCGCATGCTAGAAAAGTTAGCCTTTTCTCACAGGCTAAAAAGCCTCCCCCAAATCGGTCTTTGATTTGGGGGAGGTTGGAGGGGGCGGGTTAAAGTTGTTTTATACATCCAATCATATTTCAAGAAATGGACGCCCCTTGACAGGATGCTGCTACACCTGTTCTATAATTTATGCTATACTTTAAGAGATGGACTCCCCGCGTACGTATTGGCCAAAATGGACAGAATCCCTGCATCGTCTGGGGTTGGAAGGTTTTGCCGCCTGGTTTTTGGAAGCAGGCGGTCCATTTCATATTCTCGGCGCGCAATTGCTGTATATGGGGCAACCGTTTGTAACGCCCCAGGCCAGTGCCGGGATGCTTGCTCTGGCAAACTTGCTGGAAGAAAACGATGAAGTTCGGGCCTTTGCTGAAATCCTGAAAGGACAATCATCATGAATGCGCCTGATTTAATCGACTTTGTGAGTCTTGGCATCATTCTGTTTGCTGCTATTTTAATGATTGTGTTTACGCTGGTTCAGCGGCGCTTTCCCTTTTCTTTCCGCAGTATTCCTGCTTTTACGCGTATTCGTCGGGCTGTCAGCCTGGTTGTTGAAGATGGAACGCGTCTGCATGTTTCGCTGGGGCATGGCAATTTACAGACACAGTTTGGCGCTGCGGCCTTTGCCGGGTTGAGCCTGCTGCGCCGTCTTGGAGAAATTACAACGTTAAGTGATCGTCCGCCGATTGCCACCAGCGGCAACAGCGTTTTGGCGATGGTTTCTCAGGATACGCTGCGGGCTGCTCACGAGGCGGTTGCAGTGGAGCAATCTTTTGATATGAACAACGGTCGCCTGACCGGTTTGACCCCCTTTTCTTATGTAGCGGGTGTCATGCCCACCATTCGCGATGAATCGATCTCGACCAACGTCTTCATCGGCAACTTTGGTGTCGAAGTTGGC
Source organism: uncultured Chloroflexia bacterium (assembly GCA_963757465.1). Lineage (GTDB taxonomy): Bacteria > Chloroflexota > Anaerolineae > Anaerolineales > Villigracilaceae > UBA5195. Next base: position 130,104 of record CAVWRY010000003.1, read on the forward strand.
TTGCTGGCCGAAGCGTCCGAGCGTCAAAACGCAGTGGTGATTGCCGCAAGCGATAATCTGCCGGCCCAGGCTGTCCTTTATGCCGCAACGCCAGATGCGATTGTGGCAGAAGAATTGTTTGCATCAGGCGCTTATGTGCAGGCAGGCCGAATGCATAGTGCCAGCCTGCTGGTACAGGATGTCTTTCGCTGGTTAATTATCATTGCCATTGTATTGGGCGCTGTATTGAAAATGGTGGGTATTCTGTGAAACTTAGAATTTTCCTGGCGATTAACACGGCCATTGCCATAGGTTTTGGGATTGTTGTGCTGCTTGGGTACTTTCTTCATGTTCCCGAGTTGATCGCGATTCGTCAGATCTTGCTTGAATGGTCGGTTTTACTGGCTGGCATTGCTGTCATGATTGGGGTAGGGAATTTATTTGCTGTCCATTTGCAGAAAATAACACAGCGAAAACCAGGGGCGCTTTACAGCATGTTTTTGTTGGTATTTTTTATTATTACCTTTATTCTTGTTGTTGCAGCCGATGCAAAGGGTAGCGTTGTCACTGAGCTTCAGAATATCTTTTTGAATGGCATCATGGTTCCTGCAGAAATCAGCCTGATGGCCTTGCTGGCTGTGACATTAATTTATTCAGGTGTGCGTATGCTGCGCTGGCGTATTGACCTGAAAACAATTCTTTTTCTGACGACTGCCGTGCTGGTTTTAATCAGCACAGGACCATTCACCTCGCAAATCCCCTGGGTGGGTCAAGTTTTGCAAGTGCTTTCCACGGGCGGAGCGCGCGGTCTTTTAATCGGTGTCGCTCTTGGAACGCTTATTACGGGTCTGCGTATTTTGCTCGGCGCAGACCGTCCGTATGGGGGTAAATAATGGCGAACATTATTTGCCAAAATTGTAATAAGGCCAATCCGGATTCTTTGGAAATTTGTCAGTTCTGCGGAACACCGCTCAAAAATCGTGGGACTGAACCGCTTCCCACCATTCGGCCCGGTGATGCACCTGTCAAACAACAAACTTCTGACCTGGAAAATACCCTGCCAGCCTGGCTGCGTGATATGCGCAAGGGCAGTGAGAGTGAAAGCGCCACACCGCCCAAGGCATCCAATCCAACATCCCCATCAACACCGACTTTCCCAAAGATGTCAGAGCCTGCCAGCAGATCTGAACCCCCGAAAAAGAAGGGCGGTACCTCGCCGCTTGATTTTTTAGCCGGTCTTTCACAGGCTGGCGCAGATGACGAGGAAGCTGAGCCAGATTGGCTCGCTGGTTTGAAAGGTCTTTCGTCAGATGATAAAACATCAAAACCTGACCAGGCCGTAGATTGGCTTTCTGGGATCGGGAGCGGGTCGTCTCCTGAGGCAACACCGAAAATGGAGCAAGATGACCAGTCTATGGATTGGTTATCTGGTTTTAACAATAGCAGTTCGGCGGCTGATGCACCGCGTCAAGCGGCAGAACCTGAAGCCAATTCATCGATGGACTGGCTTTCTGGCCTGACAGATGAGACATCGCCAAAGTCTCAGTCTGTTGCTGACTCGCCTGCCGATTTATCCATGGACTGGCTTTCTGGCCTGACGGATGATACATCAGCAAAGTCTCAGTCTGTTGCTGACTCGCCTGCCGATTTATCCATGGACTGGCTTTCTGGCCTGACGGATGATACATCAGCAAAGTCTCAGCCCGTTGCTGACGCGCCTGCTGATTCATCGATGGACTGGCTTTCGGGTCTGACGGATGACACATCGCCAAAGTCTCAGCCCGTTGCTGACTCTACAGCAGATTCAGATTCGTCTATTGACTGGCTTGCTGGTCTGACGGATGATACATCAGCAAAGCCTCAGCCCGTTGCGGACGCGCCTGCCGATTCGTCGATGGATTGGCTGGCTGGTTTGACGGATAACGCTGCGCCTGCGCCATCCAAACGGGTTGATGAACCACCTGCTGCTGCCGATTCATCGATGGACTGGCTTGCCGGTTTGCAGAGTGAAGCGCAGCCCCAACAAGCGACATCGTTGCCTGCTCAGCCTGTTCCAGATTCAAATGTTGGCGATTATTTTGACCAGACAGATGCATCTGACACGCCTGACTGGTTGGCTGCGCTCAAGGCGCAGGATACAAGTGTCAACGTACCTACATCTTCACCATCCAGCACTGTTTCATCGGACGATAATGCTTCAGGCGATTTCCCTGATTGGTTAAGTAGCTTGCATAGTGAATTACCTGCTGCTTCAGCGCCGGCCTCTGGCGGAACTTCTTTTGATGCACCATCCAGCGCAGGCACGCCAGATTGGTTATCTGCTTCTGCGCCGCAATCAGCTCCCGCTGAGTCTGCTGCTCCGAGTGAATTTCCAGACTGGTTGTCGAACCTGGGTGGGGAAGCAACACATTCTCCTTCATCTGCTACAGAAAATGCGTCGGCTGCGTCTGCCAGGCCTGTTGCTGATGAGCCGGAGGTAACTTCAAGTGGAAGCATGCCGGACTGGTTGTCTGGCTTGACGGGTGAGACGGCTCCTGCAGGGAAAGCCGAAACACCCTCCAGCGCTTCATTCTCCATGTTGGACAACCTGATGGCGGACGATGGGTCGATGCCGGGCTGGCTTGAAACGCCTGTCGATGGCAAGCCAACAACTCAGACGCCAGCCACTCCTCAAAGCGCTTCCAAAAAAGCTTTCAATACGGGGTCGCTCGAAGAATTGTCTCATCTTGAGAAAACCGATCAGGTTCCAGACTGGTTGGCAAATCTTTCAGCGACGGCACCGAAGAAAGCATCAGAGCCAGCGCCCTTGCCGGATGTGCCAGATGAAGGCACATTCGATTGGCTAAGCAGCGATGCCAAACCATCCGCCAGCACCGCTTCCCCCATAGCGGAACCAAAGCCTGCGGGGCAGCCTGACTCGGCAATGGCAACCCCCGAAAATTCATCCTCTGCGTTTATTCAAGAAGCAGGGCAAAACCTGGATTCTATTTTCTCGATGGAAATGCCAGATTGGCTCTCAGGCTTTACGCCATCTGAGCCAGAACCTGCCAGGACGGCAGCGAGCGAACAAACAGATGCCGCTCCGTTAGGAGAAAACCTAAACACGGCAGATTTGCCTTCGTGGGTGCAGGCCATGCGTCCGATTGACTCGGTTGGGGGGGCAGGCGATGCGGATGATCAGCGTGTGGAACAGGAAGGCCCCCTGGCGGGTTTCCGTAGTGTTTTGCCGCAGGCAGCCGCCCTTGGGAAGCAAAAACCAAAAGCGTATTCCATTAAGCTGTTGGTTGATTCAACACAAATGAGTCAGGCAACCTTGCTTGAGAATTTGATCGCGTCGGAGGCTGAATCGCGCCCGGTGGTCACGCCGCAGCGGATTGTGAATATTCGTCCATTGCGCTGGGTGATTGGGGTCGTGTTGCTTTTGGCGGTATTGATCCCAGTAGTGCTTTCGGCGTTCTCTATCGGACCGATTTTCTCGCCGCCGGATGTGAACAAGCAAGATGAAACCGGTATGTTTTATAGCCAGGTGGATGGGTTATCAGATGCGGCCAATGTGCTGGTGGTTTTTGATTATCAGCCAGGCTATGCGGGTGAAATGGAGCCGATTGCTGGGCCGGTGATCGATCATCTGATTGCGAAAAATGCGCGTCTGGCCTTTGTTTCCACTTCGCCGACGGGCGTCTTGCTGAATCAGCGTATTATGAAGGGGCGGGGCTATGTGAAAGGTCAAGATTATATCGATCTGGGCTATTTACCGGGGGATGCGGCGGGCATTCAGGTCTTTGCGGATGATCCTTCGGTATTGGGTACAGACTATCAGGCTGGAGATTTGTGGAATGCGATACCAGGCTTTGAAGACATTAAAAACAGAACGAACGGCGCAAATTTTACGGCTGCCATTGTGCTGACGGATAACCCAGACACAGGGCGCATGTGGATCGAACAGGCAGGGCCAAAGCTGAACGGAGCACCGATGATGATGGTGGTCAGCGCACAGGCTGCGCCGATGCTGCGTCCCTATTATGTATCCGGGCAGATTAAGGGGCTGGTCAGTGGCCTTTCTGGTGGAGCAGCGTATCAGGCCATGTCCAACCTGGATGGCAAGACCAGTGCCTACTGGGATGCCTATGGCATCGGAATGATGGCGGCTGAGTTATTGCTGGTGCTTGGTGGCATATGGGCTTTGGTGCAGCGTTTGCGAACGCAACGCGCTGAGCAAAATCAAGAAGAGGACGAGGCATAAATGAATTTCCTTGCTCCTGATTTTTGGATTGGCGTTTTGAGCTGTTTGTTTACTGTGTTAATTTTGAGCTATGTGATTGGGGATAATCCTGCCTTTCGGCTGGCGATCCATGTTTTTATCGGTATTTCTGCCGGGTACGTTGCGGCGATTGTCTTGCTTCAGGTCATCGCGAATAAATTAATTGTTCCGCTTGCGATGACGCCTATTTCTCTTATTATGCAAGGGGATGTTCAGCAGTGGACGACGCTCTTGTTGCTGCTTGTTCCATTATTGTTGGGGATGATGTTGCTGACAAAGCTTTCTCCCCGTGCTGAATGGTTGGGTCGGCCTGTGGTCGCTTTTCTGGTAGGGACGGGTGCTGCTGCTGCCGTGGCGGGAGCAATTACCGGGACGATTTATCCGCAGGTGGCAGATTCGGCGAAGGCACTTGCACCAGGGAAAGGCTGGACTGACCTTTTTACAGGTGGCATCATTTTATTGGGAACGGTTGCAACGCTTGCCTATTTTCAATTTACGGTGATCGGGAAGAAACCTTCCGCTGCGAATCACGGTTTGGGCGCCAGAATAAATGCTGTTCTTTCTCTGATTGGGCAATCATTTATTGCCATTACGCTTGGAACTTTGTTTGCTGGCGTATTTTCAGCGGCACTAGCAGCGCTGATTGATCGTGTTCAATCCATCATGCTTTTTGTTCAGTCGTTGTTCCATTAATTATGCCTACATCTCTCATTGAAGGTAATTCCCTCTTGGCAATTGATATCGGCGCGGTGACAACGCGCGCCGCCTATTTTGATGTGGTTGAAGGTCGTTATCGCTTTATTTCCATGGGGCAATCTCCCACCACTGCGTCTGCGCCGCTTAAAAATGTTGCATTGGGTGCGCAGATGGCGATTGAAAATCTGCAATCATTGCTCGGTAAACAATTAATTGATGGTGATGGACGCCTGACCATGCCCTCGCAGCCCGACGGTGTAGGGGTGGACTGTGTGGTGACAACCATATCCGCCGGGCCAGCCATCAAAACGATTGTGATTGGTCTGCTGGCAGACATCTCCCTGAAATCGATTAAATCGCTGGCACAAACCACTTACACCCAAATTGTCGATTCGATTGGCCTAAACGATCAGCGCCGTTCGGACGAGCAGGTCGACGCCATTGTGCGCACCTCGCCCGAAATGATTATGATGGCAGGTGGCATGGATGGTGGCGCGACCAGTTCCATCCAAAAAATCCTTGAAATCATTGGGCTGGCTGCCTATCTTTTGCCCGATAACAAGCGCCCTGTTGTTCTCTATGCGGGCAACAAGGTGCTTGCGCATGAAGTAACAGAAACATTAAAGGACATTGCCTCTTTTGTCCAGATCAGCCCAAACGTGCGCCCATCGCTGCAAGTGGAAGACCTGGCCCCGGCGCAACGTGACCTGGCCGGGTTAATCATCAAAGTCCGTGAACAGCAAATGCCACAGCTTGCTGAGTTGCGTGAGCTTTCCGGCGGCATTATTCTGCCCTCGGCATATGCGCAGGGGCGCATGATCCGTTTTCTTTCGAGCTATTTTGCATCTGGCAAAGGTGTTTTGAGTCTGGATGCAGGCGCGTCCGCCATCTCGATTGGCGCATCCTTTGATGGCGACCTGCACCTGAACGTTTTCCCGCAATTTGGGCTGGGCGAGCCGCTGGCGGGTTTGCTGCGCCACACCACGTTGGCAGAAATTGCACGTTGGATTCCGCTTGACATCCCGATGGAAATGGTGCGTGAGTACCTTTATCAGAAATCGCTCTATCCTGCAGCAATACCCGCTACGCTGGAAGAATTAGCCATCGAGCAGGCGATTCTGCGTCAGAACCTGCTGCTTGCGGCCCGTTTAATGGGCAATCGTCTTCCCCCGATGCATCGTCGGCGCGATGGACTTTTGCCACCCTTTGAGCCCATTCTCGCTTCGGGCGCGGCCATTACTGGTGCAGCCACACCAGGGCAGACATTGCTGATGCTGTTGGACGGTCTTCAGCCAACCGGGCTGGGTAACCTGGCACTCGATCAAAATAATTTGCTGGCCATGCTTGGTGCAGCTTCGGAAGTAAACAGTATTTTGCCAATCCATGTTATTGATTCTGGAGCGCTTTCGGCTTTGGCGACGGTGATTGCGCCTATCAGCAAAGCCAGCTTTGGCACACCCATTGTTCAAGCAAAGCTCACGCGCAGTTATGGCAACGATGTCACCGTTGAAGTTCAGATGGGTGATTTGCAAGTTTTGCCGCTCGAAACTGGCGAAACCGGCACGCTTGACCTGCGTCCTTTGCGTCGTGCCGATCTGGGATTTGGCCCCGGAAAATCAATAGAAGGATTGGAAGTGTATGGCTCATCATTGGGCATTGTGATTGATGCGCGTGGTCGTCCTTTGACCCTGCCAGATGATGCCGCACAACGCCGCGCATTGCTCAAAAAATGGCAGGCAGCGGTGGGAGGCTGATGATGATTGCTCCAATTACACATATTCTGGCCCTGACGACGCTTGTTCGCAAGCGCATGTTGCCAGTCAATGGTCGCATTATTGCGCGTGTTGGTCAAAAAGTAACCCCTACCGATGTTGTTGGGGATGCGCTGATTGGGCGCAAATATGTCATTGTTGATTTTGCGCAAGGTCTGCACCTCCCGCTCAAAAAAGCCGCAGCTTTTTTGAAAGTCAAAAAGGGCCAAAAAGTAGCACGTAAAGAAGTCCTTGCTGAAACGACCACCATCTTTCCGCGCACGGTGGAATCACCCGCCGATGGACGTGTGGTTGCCATTGGTGGAGGCAAGCTTGTGCTGGAGACCGGCGGTTCAATGTTTGAACTGACGGCTGGTATCCCAGGCGTTGTTTCAGAGATCATTGCCGATCGTGGTGTTGTCATTCGCGCAATGGGCGCAATTGTTCAGGGGGTATATGGCAACGGGCGGGTTGAAACTGGAGTCATGGTCAGCATGATTGACAAACCAGACGATGTATTTTCCAACACCAACCTGGATGTCAGTTTGCGCGGTTCGATTATTTTGGCTGGACATGTAAATAATCCGGCTGTGATTAAAGGTGCTGCTGAATTGCCTTTGCGCGGCCTGATTTTGTCAAGCATTTCTCCATCGGTGCTTTCTGCTGTGGCCCAGGCTCCCTTTCCAGTTCTTGTGACGGAGGGTTTTGGTCAACGCCCCATGAATGCTTCCGCTTTTAAATTATTGACGACCAATGTTAAGCGCGATGTTACATTAAATGCTGAGTTTTATGATCGGCAGCAGGGTACCCGCCCTGAAATATTTATTCAATTGCCAGTTACACAGGATCCTCCCGAACCGCGTGACGTGGAAACCTTTGCCCCCGGACAAATCGTTCGGATATGTTATCTCTCCCGCCCAAGCTTGATGGGCACTGTCGTTCAATTGCGTCCGGGTTTGAGTGCTTTGTCAAATGGTTTAAATGCCCAGGCAGCCGAAGTTCGCCTTGAAAGCGGTGAGCAAATGCTTGTTCCACTGACCAATTTGGAAGTGCTGGGGTAAAATTACCGTGTATATAGAAATATTCTGTGAGGAGAAAAGAAATGGCTAACACATTCATTTTCGATGACGATGAACAACCTGATATGGGGATGTCCCCGACGCCAGAACAGGATGATGACCAGCCTGAAGAAGGGGAAGGAAGTAATCGAACCTTTCTACTCATTCTGGGGGGTATTGGCGTTTTATTTTTGCTCTCGGTTTTGTGTGTCGGAGGCTATTTTTTGCTGAGACCTGGCGGACCTTTAAACCAGGCGAGTCTGTCTTCTGCTGGCACTGCTACGCCGCAGGTGCTTGCCAGCCCAACGCTGGCTGAGGTTCAAGCCAGTGAAACGCCAGTGGCTACAGAAGAGGCGACTGCCACGCCAGTGATTGTGGCCTTTGCTACAGATACTGCGCTGGTAAGCGACTTGCCCACCGATGACCCTGCTACTGCTACGCTTCAGGCCCAACTGACTGAGTTGGCTGCTCTTCAGCAGTCCCAGACAACTGCAACCGTAACATCCCTGCCAAAGGCGACAGCGCCTGCCAAGGGAGGTTCCAGTTCATCGGGCGGCGTCGGGTCTACCCCAACGGCGAAAATCCCCCAGACGGGTTTTGCGGATGAAGTTGCCCTGCCTATTATGGGGGTTATGACGGTTCTCTTGCTGGGGATTATTTTCCTGGCCCGCCGTTTGCGCACATCCCCTGGAAGATAATAAACAATTTTTGAAACCATAAAAGGCCCTGATGAGAAGTTCATCAGGGCCTTTTTGCTTGCTCGATCAGAATTGTGAAATTGGATTAAGAAGTCAACCACACTGACTGATTAACGGTAGTGTCAACGCAAGACAGAAAGATGTACGAAAAAGGCCTCGCGTTTTCAAAAAGCATCGCGTCTTTTCATTATCTTTATCTTTATTCCTTCACTCTGGTCGCAGTAGCGTGGGTACCCCTGTTAGAGATGGACTAGGATGAGGGAAATAAAATGTAGAGAATAGATGTCTATGTAAGCGTAGATCAGAATGGATGACAAAAAAACTGAATGCCTATCCACTGCATCATCTCATTACATTGATACGTTTGATTTTTTACAAATCGCCCCTATAATGAACAATAACAATATGGGGGAAACTGAGCCTCTGAGCAGCCCCAAACATTCTTTGCAGGAGATGCCAATGCCGACCGAACCTTTGTCCCAGATACAAGCCCCACCTAAAGCCAAAACCGTCCACTCCAATCCGGGTTTACGCCGCCGGGAAGGGATCATTGGCCTGCTGTTCCTATCCCCCTGGCTTATCGGATTCATCCTGCTTAAGCTGCTGCCCATCCTGTATACGCTTGGGTATTCATTTACCAACTTCAGCTTATTAAACCCCGGAGGCTCAACCTTCGTTGGCTTGGATAACTACATCCATTTTGCAACCGATCTCGATGCCTGGTCCAACCTGGTTGGGTCGCTGGGATACTTCCTCACCACCGTACCGCTGGAGTTGCTGGTGGCGCTGGGCTTGGCGGCCATCCTTTCCAACAAACGTGTGCATCTGAAACCCGTCTGGCGTTTGATGATCTTCTTTCCGAGCATCATCCCCGCGGCGGCTATTTATTCGGCCTGGGTTGGGTTTGTCGACCCAAGTTCAGGCTGGCTTTACCGCCTGATCCTGATGCCGTTGGGGCTGCCGCCGCTCGCCGCAGAAGGAGGAATCCCCTACCTGACAACGATTATGGCCCTGTGGAGTATTGGCCCCGGCTTCCTGATCATGTACGGTGCCATGCTAAGCGTCCCCAAAGATTTGTATGAAGCAGCCCGCATCGACGGCGCCGGTCCGTTAATGAGTTTCCTCAACATTACGCTGCCGATGATTTCCCCGGCGATCTTCTTCAGCCTGGTGATTAACCTGACGAGTGCCTTTGGTGGTTCGATGCTTCTCGACCGCGGCTACGTATTTTCGGAGAGTCTCTCCCCGATGGAGGGTTACATCAACCAGATCATGTTTACCAACTCAAAAATGGGCTATGCCTCGGCGCTGGCCTGGGTGATGTTTGGCGTAACGATGACCATCACGATCGTCTTATTCCGATTGGCGCGGCGTTGGGTCTATTTCCCCGAGGAAAACCGGCATGAAAATTTTTAGGCGCCGCAAAAAGAATCTGGGTGAATCGGCCCTGACATTGCGGATGTGGCGTTTTACCGGGTCGGCCATCTTGAACCTGGTGATCTTTACCTTGCTGGCAGCTTATTTATCGCCGCTGGCCTATATATTTGTCACCTCCGTCAAAGAACCGTCGCAAATGTCAGCAGGCCCGAGTGCTCCACTATATCCGGCCATCAACCCAAAGTACACCTATCAGGGTGTCGATTACCCGCTGATGGAGGTGCCCACCGCAAACGGAGTCAAACAATGGGCACTGGTCACGCCGCGGCGGACTTACGCCGAATTCATTGATCCGCAAAACCCGGAAAGAGGGTTGATCCATTGGGATGGGTTATGGCGTTCACTCAAAAAGGTATTCGTCTTTAGCCTGACGTTCGAGGCCTTTACCAAGTGGGGACCAGCCAACCTTCCGCAGGGGATGTTGAATACGCTGATCGTGATCGCAATCAGCGAGATTGGCGTGCTGGCGACCTCGATTGCCGTCGCGTATGGCTTTTCGCGCTTTCGCATTCCAGGGGGAAAATGGTTGTTTTACTTGTTAATCGCCACGATCCTGATCCCCGATAGTATTACGCTGCTTCCTACCTATATGGCTTATTACAATTTCTTGTATATTTGGCTGCCGCGCCAGCCCTTGTTACAGCTTCCTTTTCCTTTCCCCTGGAACTGGTTACCGTTGATTACGCCGCATTTTTTCAGCAGTGCTATCTTCGTCTTCCTGCTGCGCCAGAACTTTCTGAGCATTCCACGCGACCTGGACGAGGCCGCCATGCTCGACGGCGCCGGACCGTTGCGCATTCTGATTCAGATTGTCCTGCCGCAAAGCATCCCAGTGGTTGCGACGGTGGCAATGCTGCAATTCTTTTATATCTGGAATGAAATCCGTATAGCCAGCCTGTACTTGGGAACCAATCTGGATTTTTGGCTGCTCTCAGCCCGCGTACAATATTCTTCGCCAGCAATTGGTGTCAATCCCGAGCCAGTAATACAAGCTGGCTCTCTGATCTTGATGATTGTGCCTGTATTCGTCTTGCTGGCCTTTCAGCGCTTCTTTATGCAGGATATGGCGGTTACTGGGATGGAGGAATAACCGATGACTAAAAAGATCATACGCAACATTGTGCTGCTCTGGCTGGCCTGGGTGCTGATTGTGATTGGGTTCCCGTTGCTGGCGGAGGCGCGCTTCCAGCCACAGTGGCCGGATATGCTTATTTGGGCCAAGGGGGACCCTACTGACGTTGTTAATTACAACGCGATTGGCCATCCCTACATGACGGAACCATTCATGAACAACCAGGTGTTGTGGGATTCGGAAATATATATCGGGGTATCGATTGGCGGATATGACGATCCCTGTATGACGGTTGCGTATCGAACTGTAGACAAGCATGGAGGGTCCGTTGTGCCCTGTACAGACACAATCAATGCAGATGCAATCAAGCGATCAGGCGAGAAGCCAATCCCCCTCAGTTATGCCTTTTTCCCGTTTTATCCGATCATGATGCACTTGTTTGCCATTCCGCTCAGCCTGCTGGGACTCAACCCGATTGCCACCGCCACGCTGGCCGGGGTGGTTGTCGCCGCTTTAGGCCTCCTGGCAGCCATGCTGGCCTTGTATGACCTGACTTACGAAAAGCTGGGCGAAGATGGGGCGATGCGGGCGGTGTTCTACCTGTTGATCTTCCCGACCAGCTTCTTTTTTGTGCAGGTCTACTCGGAAGGACTTTTTGTAGGGCTGGCATTCAGTTGCCTGGCAATGCTTAAGCGCAAACATCTGTTGCTCGCTGCCTTGCTGGCCGGGGCAGCCACGCTGACGCGCGCGGTGGGCGTGCTGCTGATCATCCCCATGGCGATTGCATGGATCAGTTCTAAAGAATGGTATGCACTCGACCTGGAGTGGGACCAGCTCTATTTCAAGCGACCGCCCTGGCTTCCCATCTGGCACGCGCTGCTTGCCTTCACCCCGCTCTTTGTTTACCTGATCTGGAAGTTTTCGTATTATGGTGCGATGTTCGATTACGTGGAGACCGCTTTCTTCGGAAGGGCCCCCATCGACCTCGGCAGAGGCTTTGGCCTGTGGACAAGCTACTTGTACGCTGTAGTCATGGGATATGCTCCAGCCTCCAAGATGATTATGCCTACAGCATTCAGGATCCATTACCTGCTTGAGGCGTGCTTCTCAGTGCTCGGTTTTGCCACCCTCCTGCGCGCCTTGAAAACCGACCCTGAAGTGGCCTGGTTCAGCCTGGCGGCTTTCCTGATCGCGTGGATCTCGGGGCCTCCGGGCATACAACGTTATATGCTGGTCGCGCCGGCCTTGTACATTACACTGGCGCGCTGGGGCAAAAATCCAGCTTTCGACCGCGTCTGGACGATTATCAGCCTGCTGTTGATGGGCCTGCTAGCGATGCTGTTTGCTTTCAATTTCTGGGTGGCCTGACCCGTTACTGGATTTCCCAAGGAGAACTCGCATGAAACTCTTTAGGCGACGCAAAAAGAATCTGGGCGAGTCAGCGCTGACGCTGCGTCTGTGGCGGTTTACCGGAGCAGCCATCCTGAACCTGGTGATCTTTAGCTTGCTGGCCGCCTATCTATCGCCACTGGCCTATATGTTTGTCACTTCCGTCAAGACGGAAGAACAAATGTCAGCCGGGTTGAACGCCCCGTTATATCCGGCCATCAATCCGAAGTATACCTACCAGGGTGTCGATTATCCAGTGATGCAGGTACCCACCACAGACGGCGTAAAACAATGGGCGATGGTCAAGATACATCGCACCTCCTTGGAATTCATCGACCCACAAAACCCAGACCGTGGGTTGATCCATTGGGATGGGAGCTGGTACGGGCTGAAAAAGGTCTACGTCTTTAGTATTACATTCAAGGCTTTTACCAACTGGACATTAGATAACCTCGCACAGGGGATGTTAAATACGCTGATCGTGGTTGCGATTACCGAACTCGGCGTGCTGGTTACCTCGATTGCAGTCGCCTATGGCTTTTCACGCTTCCGCATTCCAGCCGGCAAATGGCTGTTTTTTCTATTGATTGCCACGATCCTGATCCCCGATAGTATTACCCTGCTCCCAACCTATATGGTCTATCTCAATCTTCTCAATATCTGGTTGCCGCACCAGACTTTTCTACAGTTCCCCTTTCCTGTCCCCTGGAGCTGGCTGCCATTGATCGCGCCGCATTTTTTCAGCAGCGCCGTTTTCGTCTTCCTGCTACGCCAGAACTTCCTAAGCATTCCGCGAGACCTGGACGAGGCGGCTATGCTGGATGGCGCAGGGCCGATCCGAATATTGACCCAGATCATCCTGCCGCAAAGCATTCCGGTGGTTGCCACGGTGGCCATGTTACATTTCTTTTACATCTGGAATGAGTTTCGCATTTCCAGTCTCTATCAGGGGATGGGGATGTTGGGAAATATGGAAAACTACTTAGACTTTTGGCTGCTCGCGTCCCGTTTACAATTTCCTGGCAAAGACGGACCAGTGTTGCAAGCCAGCGCCTTGCTCATGATCGTCGTGCCGGTGATCGTCTTGCTGGCCTTCCAACGCTTTTTTATGCAAGATATGACCGTCACCGGCATGGCGAAATAGCCTATAAACTTTTTTAGGGGAAAGGTTCGAAATGCACCAGCGCAAATAGATAGGGTTGCCCATCCACATATTCGATGCCAACCAGAAAGTCGCGCCAGTCGGCTTTGTCGCTGCTGGTGGACGGTTTGTACAGTGAGTAAAAATTGATGGTTGCGTAGCTTGACGGCCAGAGTTGTGGTGTGGTCTTAGGCAATTTGGATGTGTCGTTGCAGTCCAATTGGTAGCTGGAATTGTAGACTTCGAGCAACTTGGGCTGAATGATGTCGATAAAGGTGCCATTCACTTTTACGGCGTCACTCCCCGGGGCCGGGCCCCAGTTTTGGATGGCGTTGCTGGTGAAGATGGATGCCACATCGGCTGGTGCGTAATTGACAGGCGTGTTGTTGGATACCAGCCGAATATCCAGCCCGTGCTTGGGGCTGACCAGTTTCGACAGGGCTGCGCCGTCCTTGTTTTTGAGCGCTGTCCCCAGGTCGGTCAGCAGGGTCTTGACGCGCTCGTCTGCGCAGAACGTGGCCGAGGGGATGTATTCCGTCAGATAGGCAGAATTGACCCAGCCGGTGACTCCGCCTTCCTTGCGCACCTGCCACCATTCGGCACCGGCAATGGTGACGGGTGGCCCGAGTTTTCCAATGTCGGTCATGGTATAGACAAACGTACCCGCCAACGGGTTGGTAATCCCCGCCGCTGTGCGGACATTCAGCGCGGCATCAAATTTCGAAATATTGACCACTGCGTAAGAGCCAGTCGCCACATACGTTGCCGTAGGCGTGGGGCTGGGGCCGACGGTGGGGGTCTCTGTCTTGGTGGGGCTGGCGGTGGCTGTCGCAGCGATGATCTGTGTCGTGGGGGCTGGTCCTGGCGTGGCCGTCACAATGAAGTCCAGCCGCACCCAGCCAACCATATCGCGCAGGGCTGTTTTCACCCGCACGCGCACAAAGGTGCTGCCTTCGTTTATGGCGGGAGAGTCGGGCAGGAATTCAACCAGATAGCCCTTATCGAGCGTGGTGATGGCTGTGCCAGCAGGTTCATCGAGCAGATAAGCGCCATTTTTGCCCACCCGTCCATAAACCGGGGTTGGAATCGGGCTGGGGCCGGATGTCATCGTGATCGTAGCCGTCAACGAAATCTCCGTTGGGCTGGGCGTTGCAGATGGAATGGGCGTAAGGGTGGGTGGCGGAGCCGTCAGCGTGGGGCCGGAGCCAACTGGTGTGCCAAACGCCAGTGCCCCACCCGAATGATTGCCCCAGACAAAGATGGCAACCACCACGGCGACACTGAAAACAGCCATCGAACCAAGCAGCAAATAGCCCGATGTTTCGAGCGGGCGGAAGCCCATGTAATAAAAAACAATCAGCGCCACTGTTACTGAGATGGCGAGATGTATCAGCAAAACCATCAGCGCTTGCGGCCAGACGCTTTCCACGCCGCTGCCAAGGCCAAATCCGGCGGCGCTGGCGGGCAGGTAGATTTCATAGGCAACCATGATGCTGGTCAGCAGCGGCTTTTCTTCCGACTGGACAAAGGCAATGGTCAGCGCAGCGGTGCCGCCAGCCACCAGCAGCAGGTCAAAGAGCTGCAACTGTGAATGCAAAATCGCCTGCGTTGCGGGCATCGGCAGGATGCGCGAAAGCAGGCCCGCCAGCAGGCCAGTGATAAAGATAATGAAAAGCGACGTCAGAAACCCGCCAATGGTCTGCTTGAGAAATGCCATTTCGCCGATGATCGCCGCCAGCATTGTGCCGACCCAGGGAGTCAGCACTGGCGCAAGCAGAATGCCCAGCAAAAGAACGGCTGGCGCATCGAGCCAGTAGCCCAGCGCCAGAATGCCGCCCGCAATCAACGAAAACAGGAAAAAGTCGAAGGTTGGCGCGGCACGATAAGCCATGCTCTCAAAGCGCTGGCCCAACTCGCTTACATCGGGTCGGTTGATGATCGGACGGTTTGGACGCTTGCGGCGACGGGGAGTGCCTGTCCCCGGTAGCTGGATCGGCTCCCGGTTTTTGGTGCGCTCTGTCAACAGGGTAAAGCCCCCCATCCCTTCCCCTTTCAGCGGAGGGAAATAGAATTCCGGTTCATCGGGCGCGGATTGCTCCTGCGGCTCTTGCTCACGAGACGCGGATTCAGACGCCCCTTCAACTTCTTCCGGGGGGACTGCGGGCGGATTCGCTTTTTCAGGCGAGTCGGATGGGATTGCTTCAGTCGGCAAACGATTGTTTCGCTTTCTACGGGATGTCATTTCAGCAAACTCGCGGGGGAAATTATGAGAATCTTGGCGTAAACTCACAAAATAAGTATGACAATTATACCGGACTTCGCTTTCTGTTTCGGATGCATAATTTGGTACACTAGGGGCAGTTCTTACTTGCAACCCTAAAAAGAAATGTTCGATCCGCCAACATTCATTCAGGAGACGCAATATGTCAGAGCAAACCCGTTTTAACCTTGGTCAGAACGACATCCCGACTGCCTGGTACAACATCAATGCCGACAGCCCCGTGCCGCCCACCCCGGTCCTGCACCCAGGAACAAAAGAGCCGGTTACGCCCGATTTTCTCTCGGTACTCTTCCCGATGGACTTGATCCTGCAGGAAATCAGCACTGAACGTTACATCCAAATCCCAGACGAAGTGCGCGAGATTTACAAGCTCTGGCGTCCGACGCCGCTGATGCGTGCCGTGCGGCTCGAAAAGGCGCTGGGCACCCCCGCGCACATTTATTACAAATACGAAGGTGCTTCGCCGGTCGGCAGTCACAAGCCCAATACAGCGGTGGCGCAGGCGTTTTATAACAAGGCTGCCGGCACAAAAGCCATGACCACCGAAACCGGCGCGGGCCAGTGGGGTACGGCGCTTTCGATGGCCTGCAACTTCTTCAACATTGACCTGGAAGTTTATATGGTCAAGGTCTCTTATAACCAGAAGCCCTACCGTCGCATTTACATGGAAGTCAACGGCGCACATGTTTTTGCCAGCCCCACCGACCGCACCAACTACGGGCGCGCGCTGCTCGCCCAGGATCCGAACAACAGCGGTTCGCTCGGCATCGCCATCTCGGAAGCAGTGGAAGCCGCAGCCACGTCGGGTGGCGCAAAGAAATATGGACTGGGCTCGGTGCTCAACCATGTGCTGATGCATCAGACCGTGATTGGGGAAGAAGCGTTAAAGCAAATGGACCTGGCAAACGAATACCCGGATGTGGTCATCGGTTGCGCGGGTGGCGGATCGAACTTTGCGGGGATCGCCTTCCCGTTTCTGCGCGAGAATCTCAAAAACGGAAAACGCACCCGGCTGCTGGCGGTCGAGCCGACGGCGGCTCCGTCGCTGACACGCGGCAGCTACACCTACGACTTTGGCGATACAGCCCAGATGGCACCGATTGTCAAAATGCACACGCTCGGGCACGGCTTCATGCCACCCGGCATCCACGCGGGCGGGCTGCGCTATCACGGGATGGCGCCGCTCGTTTCGGCGCTGCATGATGCGGGTTATATTGATGCACTTGCCGTCAAACAATTGGGCACCTTCGAAGCTGCCATCCAATTCACCAAAGCCGAAGGAATCATCCCCGCGCCTGAAATCGGCCCACGCCATCCGCGCCGCCATTGACGAAGCGCTCGATGCCAAGGCCAAAGGCGAGAAGCGCGTCATTTTGTTCAACCTTTCAGGTCACGGCCATTTTGACATGATGGCCTACAAAGCCTATCTCGACGGCGCGCTCGAAGATTACGAATACCCTGCCGAAGCCGTCGCCGAAGCGATGAAAGATTTGCCGCAGGTCAGCTTCCCGTAAAATCAGAATAGTACCAGCGTGTGGATGACTTGCTCAGCCGAATGGTTATAATCAAAGTCAGGTTCTGCTTATTCGCTTTTCACGCACGAGGAGAGAAATATGACCATTATCGAATCATCCATTGAGATTAACCGTCCGGTGGAAACTGTCTTTGCCTTTTTGACCAACCTTGAAAACCTGAAACTGCAAAACACCAGCATCACATCCATTCACCTGAACGGACTGTTTGCGGTAGGCACCCATTACATCACCAAAGGTCAGGTGATGGGACGTGATTTCAGCGTTGAGAGCGAGATTGTGGCGATTGAAGAAAATAAGAAATTATCGATCAAAACGCTCGCGCCCCCGCCCGCGCCACCCGTTACCAATACCTATCTTCTGGAGCCTTCTGGCAGTGGTACCAAGCTGACCACTATCATGGACGCAGTCGTCATGGCTTTTGGCATGGAAGAGATGATTAAGACCCAACTCAAAAGTTCGCTCGATACCGGGAATGCCATGCTTAAGAAGCTGATCGAAGCATAAATCAGATTCTTGCATCACCGCGCACCCTGAATTTGATTCAGGGTGCGTTTGATTTTTGGGGGTGCTATACTGTTTGAAAATCACAATAAAGGGAAGGAAACGCACATGAAACCAAAATATTTGTTTTTCCTGATCGTTGTTTTTTTGCTGATGAGTTGGGCTGTTATACAGAATAAGCCGATTGCTATTCCTGTTGCCACTTCTATCACATCGAATGCTCCCATGGACACATCTATTCCAATTTCCAGATGTCCATGTGTTGTACATGTTGCTCTTAAAACGCCAACGGTCATTCCTACTTTTACGCCTACTCCGAGCACAAATCCTTTGCGGAGTTTGGCTGAAATCTTGCAAGTTTCTGAAATTCGTTCGATTGAACTTAAAGATGATTGGACTGGTTTGTCGCCGACATCTCCAATTGAAGCCCATTATTTATTGACGTTAGACAAGACAGCGTTTACTGGTCAGGTGAACTTTAAGGCAGGGGGATCTATGCAAACGAAACCCGTTATCGATCAGCAGCCTTTGTCTATCCCCATCAAGGATATTGGCCTGTTTATAGACGAATTGTCGAAAGCACAATTTTCTGAAGGAGAATATCAACCTTCGATTACATGGACAGATGATTATCCCCATTTGGAAATTAATATCGAGCTTCGAACAGGAATGCTCTCATTTTATAGCGATTCCCAGGGAGAGCAGCATGTTCCCTGGGGAATGTCTTACGATCATCGAACCTATACGCTTGGTGCCGCCCCAATGGATGCCCTCGATATTCTTCTTCCATATCTAAAAAAGGATCGACTTAAGGCGCTTGAAGATCAAGTTGTTGAGGCGATGAACGAACCTACGCCTACACCCACACCCTAATTGCATCCCGCGTATAATCACAGCATGACTTTTGTCCGTGTTGCTGTCAACCTGCCCGCTGTCAGCGGGGAATATGATTATCACCTGCCCGAAGAGCTGATCGGGGCGGTGGGCGCGGGGCATCTGGTGACGGTTCCGTTTGGCAGGCAGATTGCGCAGGGGATTGTGCTCGAACTGCTCGAACAGCCAGCCGTTGCAAAAACGAGGGACGTGATCGAACTGCTCGACCCCGCCTCGGTGCTGACCGCCGTGCAAATTGCTTTTGCCCGGCTGCTGGCGCGTGAAACGCTCAACCCGCTGGCTGCAGTTGTCGATATGATGATTCCGCCGGGGCTAAGCCAGCATGCGGATTCGATCTTCGAAATCAGAAGACAGAGCGTAGGGAAGAATGCGCAGGAAGGTTCTGACTATGCTCTACTCTCCTCCACTCACTATTCTCTCAGTGCTACCCAAAAACGCATCATCGAATTGCTCTCCGAACGTGGTCCCCTGCGCGGACGGCAGATTGACCGCCATTTTGCCAAAGTGGACTGGCGCAAGTCGGCGCAGGCTTTGGTGAAGCAGGGCATTTTGACGGGAAAATCGGTGCTGCCGCCCGTCAGCGTGCGACCCAAATTTGTGCGCACGGCGCAGTTGGCGGTGCTGCCCGAAGTTGCTGAAGCAGCCATGTCTACGCTGGGCAAAACTCCGGCCACGCTGGAACGCCGTCAGAAGGCGCTACGCTTTCTGATCGGTGAGCCGCTGGCCAATTTGGCGTGGATTTATGCCGAAAGTGGCTGCACTGCCGCCGATCTGCACGAACTGGCCGAACGCGAGCTGATCGTGCTCGGCGAAGCGGAGATTTTCCGTGATCCGTTGGGGAAGAATGCGGCACATCGGGAAGGGGAAAGTGGTAAATTGGGAAACCGCGAAGTGGTTTTAACAGCCGACCAGCAAGCGGCGCTGGCTGAAATCATCCCTGCTTTTGCTCTTCCCAATCCCCAATCTACCAACTCCCAATTGCCTGATTCCCAGTTTTTGCTGCATGGCGTCACTGGCTCGGGTAAGACCGAAATCTACTTGCGGGCGACAGCCGAGGCGTTGCGGCGCGGCAGGCAGGTCTTAATCCTTGTGCCAGAAATTGCGCTGACTCCGCAGACGGTTAACCGTTTTCTGGCACGCTTTCCGGGGCAGGTGGGACTGGTGCATTCGAAGCTTTCAGAAGGCGAGCGCTACGATACCTGGCGGCGCGCGCGCAACGGACAGCTTTCGGTCATTATCGGGGCGCGTTCGGCATTGTTCACGCCGCTGGCAAACATCGGCTTGATCGTGGCGGATGAGTGCCACGACGGCTCATACTACCAGTCCGAACCACCATTTTATGACGCCATTCACGCTGCGCAGATGTACGCGCGCCTCAGCGGTGCCGTTTGCATTTTGGGCAGCGCCACGCCGACGGTGGCGCTCAAGTATCAGGCTGGCCTTGCGTCCTTAAACGGTATGGAGCCTGCGGTGAAAACCGTATCCCTGCCAGCGCGGCTGACACCCACCGAAACGGGAGTCATTACCGGGGCCAGCCTGCCCCCGGTGCAAGTGATTGATATGCGCGAAGAACTTAAGGCCGGGCGGCGTGGCATCTTCAGCCGAGCCCTGGCCGAAGCGCTGGCTGAAACCGTCGAGCGCGGCGAACAGGCGATTTTGTTTAAACCGCCGTGGTACGGCGACGTATGTATTTTGTCGTGATTGTGGTTTTGTGGCAAAATGCCCCAACTGCGATACGCCTTTGACGTACCATGTGGAAGCGTTAAAAAATCAACCTTCCAACCATTCAACTTTTAACTTGATTTGTCACCGCTGCGCATACACGCGAACCATGATGAAAAAATGTCCGACCTGTGGCGGCAACCAGATCCGCGAGTTTGGACTGGGCAGTGAGCGGGTGGAGCACGAAGTGAAGATCCTGCTCCCCGCAGCCCGCGTGCTGCGCTGGGACTGGGAAACGACCCGTGAGAAGGACGCGCACGAACTGATCCTGACGCATTTTGCCAACCATAACGCGGATATTCTGGTTGGTACGCAAATGCTCGCCAAAGGGCTGGATTTGCCGCTGGTGACCCTGGTGGGCATTGTACTGGCGGATGTAGGCGTGAACCTGCCCGATCCGTTTGCCGCAGAACGAGCTTTTCAGGTGCTGACCCAGGTAGCAGGGCGGGCGGGGCGCTCCACGCGTGGCGGGCGCGTGGTGATGCAGACTTTTCAGCCGGAGCATTACGCCATTCAGGCGGCGGCAGGGCACGATTATGCAGCCTTTTACGAGCGCGAGATCGCTTACCGGCGCATGCTGGGATATCCGCCATTTGGACGGCTGGTGCGGCTGGAATTCCGTCATAGCGACAACGCCGAAGCCGAGAAGGCTGTGAAGGCGCTGGCAGAGCGCCTGTCAACAGACTTAACGGTTGAAAGGCGAAAAGAAACGGATTTAATCGGTCCTGCGCCATGTTTCTTCGCAAAGATGAACGGCATCTATCGCTGGCAGGTCATTTTGCGCGGGCCAGACCCGGTTTCGCTGCTGCGTGGTCGCCTGCCCGACGGCTGGCGTGTGGAAGTGGACCCGGTTAGTTTGTTGTGAGCAAGGAAGAATTTTCGGATGTCTCATTTCTTTCAAAATTTCGAAACACCCATCAACCTGTTGAATGAGCAGGCTTTTGCAGCCAATCAACGTGGTCAAATTACGCCTGAGCAGCAAAAGCAGTTTTCGTTTGTTAATTGGAAGATGATTATTGGGTTGGCGTTTATCATCACTATTTTTGGTTGCATTCTTGGCGTGGGCATTTTTTCGCTGGTTAATTGGAATGGCGCAACATCATTGAGCAATATCCTGCTCTCGTTGATATTTGCGTTCATTTTTCTTACGATGAGCTTTTTGCTGGGATATAGCACATTGCGGCAGATACGCCGCAGAGCTGTCATCCGACGTGATTATGAAAACGGGGCCATGCGTCAGGGACAGGGGCAGCTTGTCTACGGCAAAAAAGGCTACAGTTTCGATTTGGGGAATGGCATGACTACCCTGTCGATGACCGCCAGTCAGTCCAATGGGTTGGTGCCAGGGACAATCTATCAGGTCTATTATTTTGAAGGAAGCGGATATTTGCTCTCAGCCAAAGTAGTGCGCCCGGCAAACCCGGCTCAGGTAGCAAGTGTGCTTAATGATATTCTGGCAACGGTCAATCGCTTTTCTGCTGAAGATTTGCTGGCAAACCGTCAGGGGCAGGTCACCACAGGCCAGCGCACAAAACTAATTCCCAGACTTTTTATGGGTATTTTTATTATCGCACTGGGTGTATTGTTTGTGGTTCTTTTGGGAAAGACCTTTGCAAGTAGCCATAATACGTTGACTACGCTTCTTCTTATTGCGTTTTTCGTTATTTTCCCCGTTCTTGGAATTTTCATCATCTTCAGGGCGTTGTCTGAGATGGCCTTCCCAACGTTGAAATCGATGGATGGGCTTGGGTTTAAGGGGCAGCGCGTGGTTCACACAGGCGAAAGTACTCGTGTGGAGTATTACTACGTCATTCAAGGGCAGCGTTTTATTGTCAGCCGTCAGGCGTACACAGCGTTTGTGGATGGGTTGAATTATCGTATTTATTACCTGGCGCGTTCCAAGAAAATGCTTTCGATTGAGGTCTTCAATAACGCGAATTCGTCATTTTGATTTGCGCAAGATGGCGCGGGCATGATATATTTCGAGTTCTCGTAATCCAATTTCACAAAAGCGCTGGAAGTGAAGATGCAACCAACCGAACCAAACCGTATTTTTTAACCTGGGGTGATGTGGATCGTTTGATTGATACACTCATGCCACAATTCAGGCATGAGTTTCAGGCCATGGTGATTATTACACGCGGTGGCATCATCCCTGGTGGCATGCTGGCCGATGCGATGGGCATCACCCACATCCTGACCGCTGCGGTAGACTTCCCGGCGCAGTTTGCCAGTCAGAAAAACACACTGATGGCCTGGCCAGAATTTATCCAGTTCCCGCCCAGCGATAAACTGATTGGGCGCACCACGCTGATTGTGGACGACGTCTGGGCGGGGGGGCGCACCATCACGGCTGTCAAGAATCGCGTTTCGTCGGCGGGAGGCTTCCCTGAAACGTGCGTGCTGCACTTTAATCCATACCGCAACCTGTTTAAAGCCTCACATCCCGATTATTTTGCTGATGTTACGGGTGCCTATATTACCTACCCTTGGGAAGTCAATCGCGGTGCAGACGCGGTGCTGCTGAGTGAGGGATTGTAGCTGTCAGGGATGAACAGTTAGACATTAGAAAAAGAGTGACAGTTCAACAGAACCGTCGCTCTTTTTATGTGTTATTAAGAAACTATTTTTCAAGCACCAGATTAAGCCTGCGTGCCAGCGGCTCGAGGCGTGAACGCAGAACCGTAGCGGAATCAGCTTGAGGGTTTTCCCGCACATATTGCAGAGATGTGCCCAGCTCCAGGGCCAGTTGCAATTCGACGCGCCGCCAGTGTGAGACATTGTAGTAGCTACGTCCCTGCGTTGCGCTGAGCATCACGGTTTCACGCAGCGGGTTGCCGGGGGGGTAGCTTTCATCGAGCGCATCCATGCGCAAGGGGA
This sequence comes from uncultured Chloroflexia bacterium, assembly GCA_963757465.1. Classification (GTDB taxonomy): domain Bacteria; phylum Chloroflexota; class Anaerolineae; order Anaerolineales; family Villigracilaceae; genus UBA5195. The sequence continues at coordinate 153,399 of CAVWRY010000003.1, forward strand.
GCAGGTCTCCGTTTTTCATCCAACGCAAATTGGCGGATTTTGTCGTCAGGAATTTGACCAGTTCAACGGCAGCGCGTTCACGCTCCGGGTGGTTTTGGATGTGATCCCAGATGACAAAACTGCTGCCACCCATCCAGGGGATATTGGTGATATTGGCAAAGCCAATATTTTCTTGGTCGATATTGGTAACAGTTTTGTCTAAAGTAGTATTGGCGGTATTAATATCCACCAGGGCTGCTGCCACGCGCCCACTGCGAATAAGATCGCGGCATTCTGCCACTGAAAGAAGCTGGTATTGTTTTGGCACACAGCGATAGGTGTTTAGCCAGTTGACAAAGCCTGTAATGGCTTCGGGGCTGTCGAATAATGCCTTGTTGCCGGTTGGGTTGATAAACTCTCCGCCTGCAGCCCAGACCCAGGGTGCGGCGGTGTGGAGATAGTCCACATAGGGGTGGGGAATATCGGCGTTGAGCCAGGGGATTTCGAGCTTGGATGCTTGCAATGCGGCGAGTGTCGTTTGCACTGCTTCGGCGGAGTCAAATGCTTTTGCAGGATCAAGCCCAATGCTTTGTAGCAGGCCTTTATGATAAAAAATGACATAAGTCCAGCCCACCCAGGGAATGGACCAGACGCGCTGATCGCCAAATATTTTAGCGCTTTGCCAGGCGGGTCGGGCGAAAGCGTTGTCATCGCCTATTTGTGCAACTTCATCATGTTTGAAGGGACGTAAAGCATCAAGCTTTGCGAGCGTGCTGACCCAGGTGTTGCCAATGTTCGAGACATCGGAGCCGTGGCCGTGAGAGACCATGGTGAACAAATCCACCCAGGCGGTTGACCAATCCAATCGGCGCAGGCGTACCTGAATGCCATACTGTTTGGTGAATTCTTCCACCAGCACGGCAAAGGTTGGTTCATCAATCCCCCAAACATAGGAAAGCTCAATTTCAATCATGATAAACAACCTCAAAGGGTGGGGACAGGGCTATGGATAGGTTCATTGTCAACAACTGTTTTCATTATAAATCCAACGAGCGTTTATGATCCGTATTTGCCACATAACGTTGTAACATGGCCTATACTAAGCAGGCAGGCTTCCTGAACGTAAAAGTCTACGTAACATAAATGCAAGGTTAGCAACCGGATTTGATCCTGTTTTGAATATCTGCTTTAAAATAGCATTGAATAAACAGCATTGTTGTGTGTTAAGGCACATTTTTTTTGCAACTTTCATCGGGATATCAACATGCAATTTCAATATACAGTCTATGCTCTGCCGCTCATTATCGCCAGCATCATTTCAGGGTGGGTAGCGTTTTATGCTTTGCGCTATCGCGCTGTGCACGGTGCGCCTGCGCTTGTAGTACTTTCTGCTGCCATTGCTGAGTGGTCGTTTGCTTACTCCCTTGAAATTTTGGGCGCTGACCTGCCAACCAAACTTTTGGCTGGAAAAGCCGAATATCTGGGGATTGTGATTGTGCCGCTGGCATGGATGGTTTTTACGTATCATTACACCCATCCGAACAAAGGCGTAAATTACCGCATCATGCTTTTTCTTTCGGCGATTGCGACAACAACCATTTTGCTGATCCTTAACACAAAATCTACAGGGCTGATTTGGCGGGATATTCACATTGACGTCTTTGCCGGTTTTTCAGTCCTTAATGTGACGCATGGGCCATGGTTTAATTATGTTCACCTTGTTTATGGGTATGGCCTGCTCGCTGTGGGAACATTTTTTATACTGCGCTCGATACTTCGAACTCAGGGAGTTTATCGCGGTCAGGCGGTTACGCTGATTATTGCAGTTGTCGTCCCCTGGATTGGGAATATTTTATATATTGCCGGTTTGAGCCCGATTGATCTTACGCCATTTGCTTTTACGATTACCGTTGTTGCCTTGACCTGGAGCATTTTTGGATTTCAACTGCTGGCATTATCACCGGTTGCGCGTGATCAGATTGTCGATAATATGCGCGATGGTGTGATTGTTGTCGATATTCATAATCAACTGGTGGATATTAATCCGGCGGCTTTGCAATTGATTGGCGCATCCGATGAAAATCTGATTGGCAAACCGGCGGCGGATGTACTCAGTGCCTGGCCTGAGCTGACAACGAAATATGCAAATGTGATGGATGCTGTGGATGAAATCAGTTTTGGCGAAGATGGCGCAAAACAATGGTATGAACTACGCCTTTCGCCGCTCCATGATCAACGTAGACGCCTTGTTGGTCGGGTTGTCACCATTCGCAATATTACAACGTCTAAACAGTCAGAGGAACTTAAAAACCGGTTTTTGGAAGATATGCGAGCGTTACAGGAAATTCATCTCATTCTCAGCGAAATTGAAGATCTGGATACGCTTTACATGAAAATGATTGCCCTGTCGCAGCAGCGCCTCGGTATTGATCGCATGGGCCTGTTTCTTCTTGACCATAAAACCGGGGAATTGCATGGAACGTATGGTGTTGACGAAGATGGAAACTCGCGCGATGAAAGATACTACTTCGAAACGATTACGCCTGACCATTGGACGTTGGAGGTCGTAGAATTCTTTGAACCATGCCAAGCTTTGGAACGATTCTTAATCTATGACAATGGCCTTGTCGTTGGCTCAGGCTGGAAGGCGGCTGCCACGCTATGGAATGGGTACCAGGCGATTGGCTACCTGGTTTGCGATAACTTTCTTACAGAAAAACCAGCGCGTCCTTATGAATCAGAACTTATTTCTCTGCTAGGCAGCACCTTTGGTCATCTGATTGAGCGTAAACGTTCCGAAGCAAAGTTACAGGAGAGCGAGACACGCTATCGCCAGATTGTTGAAAGCGCCAGCGACATCATTTATCGCACCGGCATCGATGGGCGTTTTACCTATATCAATCCGATTGGTTTGCACCTGATGAGCATGACCAACGAGGAAGAGATCATGGGCAGGCATTATCTCGAAATGGTCGCCGAAAATTTTCGCCATAGTTTGAAGCGTTTTTATGACCACCAATATCTTGCAAAGGAACAAAATACCTATCGGGAATTCCCGGCGATTGCTGCGGATGGGCACGAGGTCTGGCTAGGGCAGAACGTACAATTAATCGAGGAAGCTGGTCAGGTGGTTGGTTTTCAGGCGGTGGCGCGTGATATTACCGATCTGGTCAGAACCAAAGACGCGCTTGCCCTGGCACGCGATCAGGCGTTGGAAGCCAGTCAACTCAAAAGCCAGTTACTGGCAAAAGTCAGCCATGAGCTTCGCACCCCCTTGGGCGGAATTTTGGGCTATGCGGAACTGCTGCGCTATGGCGCATTTGGTGACCTGGAAGAAAAGCAACTGAATGCCGCTACGCAAATTATTGATAGCGCACATTATCTGACTACCATGGTCAATGAGTTGCTCGACCAGGCCCAAGCAGAGAGCAAATCCATCATCCTGCATATCACCAGTTTCAATGTAGAGGAGATGTTAAAGCATGTTGGATCCAATCTAGGCATATTGGCAGACAAAAAAGGATTGACGCTCCGTGCTACAATTGAAAAGTCTGTACCTGAAACACTAAAGGGTGATCGACAGCGTTTGCAGCAAATCCTTCTCAATTTAACAGGCAACGCCATCAAGTTTACACAAACAGGGGAAGTTCGCATTAATATCTTCTGTCCTGACGATACGCATTGGGCCATTCAGGTGGCAGATACAGGCGCTGGTATTCCAAAAGAAGCCCAATCTTATATTTTTGAGCCGTTCCGTCAGGTCAACAATTCCATTACTCGCGGAAATCGCGGCACGGGGCTTGGCCTATCCATTACCAAGCAGTTGGTCGAAATTATGGGGGGGGAAATCAAACTGGAGAGCGAAATTGATAAGGGCAGCACATTCACCATCATACTGCCCATTTTGAGAGAAGCGGAGAAGACGATATGAGCAAACCCCTGGCATTGATCGCCGAAGATGATCCAAAACTAGGCATGATTTACGAACTGACCTTAAAAAAGGCGGGTTACGATACCTTTTTGGATGGAAACGGCGACCAAATTATGGGCAAACTTGCTACTGTTGACCCCGCTTTGATTATTCTTGACATGCACCTACCCTATGCTTCTGGCGCGGAGCTGTTGCAACAAATCCGTGCTGATGCGCGGTGGGTTAACATCCCAGTCATCGTTGCCACCGCTGATATCTTCTCTGCAAAATCTTTGACGGGAAAAGCCGAGTATGTTTTGACAAAACCTGTCAGCGTAGCTCGTTTGCTCGAAATTATCAGCCACATCCAAAACCCGGCGGCTGTTAACGAAAGCAGTGATATACCATGACACAGCCCCTCGCATTCATTATCGAGGATGATTTACAACTTGGCCAGATTTTTTCTCTGACTCTCTCAGGAAGTTTTGATATTGAGCTTATTTCTGATGGTAATATAGCGCTTAAGCGGCTTGCTGAAAATATCCCAGATCTTGTTGTGCTAGATTACAACTTGCCAGGAAGATCAGGGGGTGAAATTCTGCAATATATTCGCACAGATGTACGTCTGGTCAACACAAAAGTGATTATTGCCACAGCAGATACCAATCAATATGCCATTCTTCAAGAACAGGCTGATCTTGCCATGCTCAAACCGGTCAGCCCCATGCAGTTGTCTAAATTGGCTTTGCGCTTACATCCAACAAACCGTTAAGCTTTCCCTCTGCACTGTGGGCATGGACATAAAGCGCGCAGGTAATGCCAGTTATAAATACCGTAATCATGCCCATCCTCCCAAACAATGGTCAGCGCATACGTGCCGGTCGCTTTGACGGTGGACATGCGCGTCTTTTCAGAATCATCCAACGTAACATTAAAAACTTCAGTGTCGGGTTCTGCTTTCATATTTTCATGGCCGCCCCGGCACTGGGCGCATGGGCAGGCGGCTCGTAAAAGCGAAAATGGATAAAGACTGACGTGTCCATCATCCCAGGTAATCGACATTTCCAGGGCGGGACGATTGGCGTTAATAGTGATGGGGGTTGGCATATTTTTCTCCGGTTGCGAAAAGGCAATCTGTAAGTTCTGCTGGATTATATCCTGCCTAATGCCTGCCTGCGGCGGGTATAATCGTCTCAATCTCTCAAACAAAAGAACGGGTACAAACCCCCATGTACAATTTTTTTCGCACGCTTCTCTTTAAATTTGATCCTGAAACAGCCCACCACCTGACCCTTAACGCCATCCGTTTGGCTGGCGTCATTCCGCCCGTGCGCTGGGGATTGGAAAAGGCCTTTTATGCCCCCGAAAAACCGGTTCAGGCCTTCGGGCTTACCTTCAAAAACCCCGTCGGATTGGCTGCCGGGTACGACAAAAATGGGCTGGGGATTTAAGGGTTGTCTACCCTGGGGTTTGGTCACATTGAAGTGGGCACGGTCACCCCTCGTCCGCAACCCGGCAACCCCCAGCCGCGCGTTTTTCGCCTGCTGGAAGATCAGGGTGTCATCAACCGCCTTGGCTTCCCCGGCAAAGGGGCGGAATTCGTCGCCCGGCAGTTATCTGTCAGGCGACGCCCATCCGCTGCTGCGATTGGTGTCAACCTGGGGAAAAACAAAGATACGCCTCTTGAAAACGCTGCGGATGATTACATTGTTTTGATGCGGCGTTTTACCCCCCTTGCCGATTACCTGACCATCAACATCAGTTCCCCGAACACGGTTGGCCTGCGCCGTTTGCAAGGCCGTGAAATGCTCGAGACGTTGTTGGGCGCGATTGCCACAGAACGCGCAACCATCTCAACCGGGCGTGGTGGACGTGTGCCGGTGCTGGTCAAACTGGCACCTGATCTCTCTGACGAAGAGCTGGACGATGCGGTGGGCATCATTCTTGCTACCGGTATGGATGGTATCATCGCCACGAATACAACCCTCGCGCGCGACGGATTGCAATCTGCCCATCGGGTAGAATCCGGTGGATTAAGCGGAAAACCCCTGACGGGTTTGAGCGATCTGGTTTTGTCCAAAGTAGTTAAACATGTGGCCGGCAAGCTTCCCATCATCGGTGTGGGTGGAATCACCACTCCCGATGATGCCAAACGCAAACTCGATTTGGGTGCAACACTCGTGCAACTTTACACGGGCATGGTTTACGTAGGCCCACAACTGGTGCGGGCGATTGTGGCAAAAATATAGGGCGACCATTGGTCGCCCTATATTTTTATGGCTGTTTTGCCGGGTGAAGCGCGAACTCGATTGGCTCACCCAGATAGGCTGGCAGAAAGAAATTAGGCTTCGTGATCGGAATAGGTTTGAAATCGACGCCTGATTCGAGCGTTCCAGCATCCAGATAGTAAAACTTGATGATGTTATCTCTTTGATCCTGAAAGCCAAAAATCAGATAAGAGCCATCTGGGCTCCAGCGGGCATCGCGGTAACAGCATTTGCCCTGGATTGGTGAAATCGGCTTGCCCTTGTGGGATTCGCTATCATAGAAGTACATCACACCCCAGCCAATATTTCTAAAGTAGGTGTGCAGGATGAACTGAGATGTTCCATCCCAATCATAATCAATGATTTGTTTGCCATTGGTTTCAAAACGTCCAGACGGAAATTCATCTTTTAATGGGATTTTCGTAGCATCACAGCCACTAATATCCAAAACATGGATCAGGCCGGTTTCTGTCGCAACATACAACCAGGAAATAGTCTTGCTGTCAGCGCCCCAGCGGAATTCGCGCACCTTTGCCGCAGCTTCGCGGGTGCCCGCGGTATATTCAATACAACCACCATTTTTAGTGGTGCCATAATCATCCATGCTGCTCTGGCTATGTAATGTTTTGAGCTTGTCGATATCGAATTTAACGATATACATCCGTCCATTCATTGAAATGGCAACCCATTTGCCATCTGGCGAAATGCGAAAGTCTTCCAATGTTGTCAAACCGCCAAAAGACATGATCGTGTCTGCAACGCCGGTCACTGCATTGACTGTTTTGACATACTTGCCCGTAATGTAAACGAGATTTTCACCATCAGGCAACCATTGCAGGCTTGTTTTTGTCCCCACGCCTTTGTCATCCGTAAGTTGCCGCAGGTTCGAGCCATCCAGGTTCATGATCCAGACATCGCGGTTGGCGAAGAAAGCAACCATATCTGCGCCGCCGATGGCAGGCAGGAGCGGCGCTTTTGTAGGGGTTGGGGTTTCGGCTGCGGGTTGGGTGACTGTACCGGTGGGTTCAACTGTATCTGTGGGTTGGTTTGCGTCTGTGGGGATGTCTGTTGGTTCGGTTTTGCTAAAGGTGGGGGTTGCAGTTAAGCTATCTGGCGTTGCTTTTCCGATATTCCCAAATAGTAGAAATGCTGCCACAACCACTACCGCAATCACGCCCAATACTGCTACACCGGCGACGGGCAGGAGCCAGGCCATTGGAGAAGCGCCTTTTTTCTCCGGTTTTTCGGTCTTTGTCACCCGGGTTGGGGTTCCTTTTCCTTTGCCCGCATCCGCTTTGCCAGCCATGCGCGTTTTGTTGGCCTGCGTATTGCTCACTGAAAGGATGGCTGTTTTAAGCGCATCTTCTACGGTATTCCCTTGCGAAAGCACATTTAAGGCAATTGCCATCTCGCCAGCCGTTGAAAAACGCTGATCGGGGTTTTTTGCCATTGCTTTTTCAATAATTGCTTCAATTCCGGCGGGCAGGCTGGGATTCCAATCCAAAATATGTGGGATCGGATCGGTAATATGTTTAACCACAACTGCCATTGGCGTTGTCGCCTGATACGGTTGTGCGCCTGCCAACATTTCGTACAGGATCACCCCCATCGCATAAATATCACTGCGCCCATCCAGTGGATCACCCTGAGCCTGTTCCGGGCTCATGTAGGCAGGGGTGCCAATAATGGCTCCCCCCGTAACGGTGGAACTTCCTTGTGACTGGGCAATTTTTGCAATGCCAAAGTCTGATATATAGGGTTCATTTGAGCGATCAAACAAGATGTTGCCGGGTTTCAAATCGCGGTGGATGATGCCTTTGGCGTGGGCTTCATCCAGTGCCGGACCGAGCCGGTTCATAATGCGGGCAGCTTCTTTTAACGGAATTGGGCCTTTGCTGATGACATCGCTAAGCGAACCGCCTGGCATCAACCGCATGACAAAATAAGGTTGACCATCATCCTCGCCTACATCATAGACCGGCACAATCGCTGGATGTTCCAGCGATGCGATTGTTTTGGCCTCACGCTCAAAGCGTATACGGAAACTTCCATCATGCATAAATTCGCGCGGCAAGACTTTCAGCGCAACTTCACGCTCAAAGCGTGGGTCATAGGCTCTGTATACAGTGGCCATTCCACCGCGCCCGAGTTCTGATTTAATTTCGTAACGCCCAATTTTTTCCGATTCATATTTTGTGTACTCTTTGAATGGGTGGGAGGAAATAGCAAATATGCAAATAAAACAAAATAACGTAATCAGAAAGATCACGTACCATCCAACAAGTATAACAATGGAAAGGGGGAAACGCAAGAACGCTGGCTTTCCTTCGCAAAAAAAGCAAGGTGCCTGAAATCAGGGTGCAGCAGGTGCCAAATGCAGTGCAAACTGCAGATCGGTCAGCAATGATTCTGGGAATTTGATTGGGTCGAAAGTTGTATTGGTCCCGATTTTTTCGACGGGATGGAATAGATCAGGGTTTTGCTGGCTGCGCCAAGGGTTAATCATGGTAATTAAAGAGAATAAAGGATCTTTCTGGACTAAGGCAAGATAAACAGTTGCCATGCGCCCTTTTCCCAATCCCGATTTAATTTATCGCGTCCGATTTTTTGGAATCCATGGGTCAAGTATAATGGTTGCGAGAGTGAAAAGCAAGCGGGATGAATATAAATCAAAAAAAATGACCCATCTGTATAGTATAATTTTTTCATTCGCTCCAGTAGCTCAAAAGGACAGAGCGTGGCACTCCTAACGCCAAGGCTGTGGGTTCAATTCCCTCCTGGGGCACCTTCAACGAGCCATCCCGAACCGCAATCATCGATTGTGGTTCGGGATGGCTCGTTTTTAACGCTAACATTTCGGTGTCAGGCGCTTAATTAATGGGCAGTGTAAACGATAGGGTTGTACCCGGCCCTTCATGGTCATCCACCCAAATCTGCGCCCCATGTGCTTCGAGCAAGCCGCGGCAAATTGCCAGGCCGAGGCCAGCACCTTTGGTGTTTTCCTTTTGACGTTCAAGCTGTTGAAAGGCCTCGAATACATGATTGCGTTCTGCAACCGGAATGCCCATCCCCTCATCCATGATGGATACTTTGATAAATGGTTCCGCCAATAATCTGGATGCGGAGATGGTAATGACAGAGTTGGCAGGAGAATATTTGACAGCATTGTTTACCAGATTGGTAATGACCTGGGGGATACGGATCATATCCACTTTGAGCAGCGGCAAATCGGATTCTTGTTCCAAAACCAGCTTATGATGGACGGTCAAGGTTCGCAACTGTGCCATCGCGATGGATAGGATGTCATCCCATGTTACTTGCTGGGGCATAATTCGCATGGTGCCAGCCTCCAATCGCGAAAGATCAAGCAGTTGTTCGATTAAATCAGTCAGTTTGTCTGCTTCAAGATCAATCGTTTCAAGGAAATCATGCTGATCTTCAGGCTGCCATTCCACATCGGTTGCCAGCAGCGTGGTTGCAAACCCCTTAATTGATGTCAGGGGGGTGCGCAATTCGTGTGAAATCATCGCAAGGAATTTTAATTTGAGTTTATTCGCTTCCTCCGCTTCACGGCGTGCATTGGCTTCTGTCTCCAGCAGGCGGAAATTGTAAATAGAGGTAGCTGCCAGATCCACCAAACCACGTAAGTAACGGACATCTTCCATGTTCAATGCATTAATTTGATTGAAGAAGAAGGACAACAGCCCATACTTCTCGCCACTCGCAATCAAAGGGAAGATAACAACGCAGTCAAAGCCTAACTTCAAAAAGACTTGGCGCTGACTTTCTATAATGCGAAAATCATGAGGGGCATCGGCAATGATCATGGGTTCATACCGTGCATAAAATTCCATTAACCCGGTATCCGATAAGGTAATTTCTGCTCCAGCATTGCGTGGGAGTTTGGGATCTTTATTCACGACAGCTAAAACAGTGCCACTGACTGGGGGTGGGGCATCTTCCTTCCAGATCTTCTCAAAAATGATCAGAGTGGCTCGTATCGCAGATTTCAAATAGCTGCTGGATAACAAGGCATCCAAAACATCTGCTGGAACGCGCATCAGGCTGATCTTTTGGCTGATTTCATATAATTCGCGGGTTTTTTGGAGGGAGATGTGCAACGCCCTATCCACCTGCTCACGCTCAATGATTTCGTGTTGAAGTTCAGTGTTCATGCTCTCAAGCTGATGGGTACGCTGCATCACGCGTTCTTCCAAAACAGCATTCAAACTTCGAATTTGCTTTTCGGCTTGTTTGCGTTCCTTGATTTCATTCTTCAGCCGCAGGTTGATTTTTTGAAGTTGAACGGTGCGCTTCTCCACCCGTTGTTCCAGTTCACTGTTCAGATTCTGGGCTTCCATGTATAAGCGGGCGTTATCGAGCGCCAGGGATGCCCGATGGGCCAGGTCTTCGATAAGCGTTACATCAGCCGGGGTGTAATAATGCCCCGATTCTGCCCAGACCAAACTTAGTACGCCCAGGGCACGCCCACGGGCAATTAAAGGCACCTGTATGGATGATGCAAGACCGAGGTCAATGACAAGTTTTTTAAGCTCAGGATCTTGAACCGCATCGATCATCTCCTGGGTAATGGCAGGAACATAGATTGTTTGCGCGGTGCGAATCGTCCTATATACGCCTCCATCAGCATTGGGGTCCGGCGGATAGCGCTTATGTATTTCATGCCCCCATGCAACCTTGTTCGGATCAACATGTACCATGGCAACACGCTGTAATAACTGATTTTCATCCAGAATATCGACGCTACACCAATCCGCCAGACGTGGGACGATCAATTCCGCCAGTTTGGCGAGTTTGGTCTCATAATCGAAGGATGTGTCAAGAATGGTGCTGGCCTCGGCCAGCAAACGTTGTGCCATTTCATTGCGCTTGAGATCAGTAACATCTTGGAAGATATTAACCGCCATGACAACCTGACCATCTTCGTCTGTAACAGATTGCGCTTTCACCATTGACCAGCGTTCTTCACCAGTTTCCAAAATTTTGAAGCGAATGGTGAGCGGAGAAGATGGTTGGCCCAGCAATGTCAGGCGGCCGGGCAAGTGTTCGACCGAAAGTGGGTTCCCTGCCTCATCGAACATCTCGAATTTTGGCATGACGCGCTCAACGGACGTATTGATAAACTCGGCAGCATTTGAATAGCCAACCAGGCGGGCAGCAGCATCATTGGCATAGATGAGTTTTCCCGCCTGGCTTTGGGCAGTAATGCCATCTGCAATGCCATCCAGAATAATAGCGATCTCGTTACGCGAGATCAACAATGCCTCTTCGATTTCCTTGCGTTGAATGGCTGCCCCGAGCACATGTGCGACTGCCTGCAAAAAATGAATATCATCTTCCGTAAAAATACGGCGTTTGGTGCTGTGTGCTGAAAGAATACCAAACGGCTTTGAAAGACCCGGAATGATGACGCTTAATCCACTGACAATGCCATGCTCTATCAGAATGGAAGAAGCTCTAAAACGCGTCTCCTTCCCCAGATCGTGGACAATGATCGGCGTATTCGTGGACAAAGAGTAGCCACCCTGAGACTGCGGCCCTTTTTCCACATATGCCTGTCCTACCAGCCCTTCCCTCCAGCCTACACCGGCGCGCAAAAGCAGATGCTCTTCTGGGTCGGTAAGTTCCAATACTTTCGAGAACTCCACCGATAAGGTCTTTGCCGCTAATGTAGCTGCTTCGTTCAGCAGATCTTGAAGATCAATCCCCAGCAGGGCACGCTGACCAATTGACGCCACGGCTGCTTGCTGATGGACCCGTATCGCCAGCAGTTCTTCGTTTTGCTTTCGTTCAATAAACCCGCCAATTTGATTCCCCAGCAGATTGAGGATTTCACTCAGATAGGGACTGGGTTGCTGAGGACATTCGAAACATTCGATCACGCCCATTACGCCACCCGCCTTGCGGAGCGGGAAGATCAAAGCATTCTTTAAATGATCTTTCAATGCTGCATCTCTGCGTTGCGGATGAAAATCCGCGTCGTTAAGAATGTCCGAGATCCAGATTGGCTTGTTTGACAGATAAACAGTGCCTGGCAACCCATCGCCAGCCGCACTCGTTATTTTTTGGCTAACCTTTGCCAGCTCGCTGCCCGAGTTTTGAGGGTCCTGCCAAATGCTTTCAACATTGAGCAGGTCATCCTCAGCTTCATAAACCCATAAAACGCCTAACTTTCCGCCCATCACTTCACAAACAGCCTGGAGTACCTTGATATAAGCATCACTTGTTCCTACCGATTCAGTTAATGCACGCATGACAGCATATTGAAGCAGCAGACCGCGTCTTACTTCCTTATCAGCGCTGACCAATCCTTCAGTAGAGTTTGAAGTTTCTTGTGCTAATTTGGTTGTAAGAGGGTCATTATCCGTTTTATCAGGGGGAACATTCAGCTTCAAATCGGCTGCCTGGTTCTCGGGTTCTTCGATTTGAGACTTGATGTTTTCCACACGCATTGTGAACCTCTTTATTATTAAAGCTAGTCGTTTTTGGGGATGGTTTGATTGATAAGACTAATAATGATCAACGATACATCTTAATGCCAATAATTACTTCTTACAATCCTACTTTGAAATCTTTTAGGGTTTATTTAGGCTTTTTGAGAAATCTCTTCTTGAAGATAATGATAAGATCAAAATAGAATTGGTATTAAGAAAAAACTTGAGACGGATGTGTAAAATTAAAAAAATTTTGGTGGTTGAGGACGAAGCGAATGTGCGCAAGCTGGTTACCATTAATTTGACCAGCCGGGGTTATCAGGTCTTACAGGCAGAAAATGGACAAGAAGCACTTGCCCATCTGCACAACGAAAAACCCGCCGTCATGATCCTGGATATTAAACTACCTGATCTCACAGGTTGGGAGATTTTGGATGTAATTGCGAGTGACCCTACCCTGACAGCAGATTTCCCGGTATTGGTGATGACAGCCTCGCTGGGAGATGCCAACGTTGACACTACTCCTTATCCTTCGGTTGTTGAAATTATGATCAAACCCTTTAAAACAGAAAAACTGATCGCAATCATTCAGCGTATTATGGGGAAGTAGGAATGCTTTGTCTCAATAAATAAGCTTCAGAACAGCGCTGCGAAGGGGTAGTTTGCCAAAATAGGATGTGTTGACCATGCCAGGGTATTCCCTGGCATGGCTTGTTTAAGCCTGCGAATTTGCCAGCAATATGCCATCATTTGCTTTATAATCGTTAATGAAAATCGTTTTCAATTACAAAGAGGATTGAAATGCAAAAGATGAGTTTATGGATGACGTTGGTTTTATTTTCTGTTTTGCTGGGTGCCTGTGCGGCCCCGACTGTCCATCAGCCACAAACAGGCGCTTTGAAGGTGCTGGCGGCGGAATCGTTTTTGGGGGATATTGCCCAAAACATTGCCGGTGAACGCCTGACGGTAGAGACATTGATCCCACCCGGGGTGGACCCGCACGAGTTCGAGCCAACGCCACAAGACCTAGGGAAAATCTCACAGAGTCAGATTCTGATTGTTAACGGGTTGGGTTACGAGGACATGGTTAAAAAAAATTCTCGAAAACGTGGCCAGCCAGCAGATAGTGCTCGTTGCCAGCAACGGCATCTCCCCAAACATTGATCCATCTGGTGAACATGCCGATGGCGACCCGCACATGTGGATAAATCCGCTGAATGTGGTGCGCTATGCCGAGAATATTCGCGATAGTTTGTCTTTGGCAGACCCGTCAGGGAAGGATATTTATGCCAGAAATGCTGAAATTTATATTGCGAAGCTGAAAGACCTCGATCAATGGGCGCGTAATGCCACCAGCGAAATCCCAGCTGGGCGGCGCTTGCTGGTGACCAACCACGACGCATTGGGCTATCTGGCGCAAGCGTATGGCTTCAAGGTGGTTGGAGCGGTACTCCCGGGTATGACAAGCGGGGCGGCCCCAAGCGCCCGGCAAATGACCGAGTTGATTGATACGATTAAACGCAGTGGTGCGAAAGCCATTTTTTTGGATATTGGTGAAAATCAGGAATTGGCCCGGCAAATTGCCGATGAAACCGGGCTGACGGTTGTCACCGATCTGTACGTGGAAAGCCTGTCAAACGCTGATGGCCCGGCCCCGACCTATCTTGCGATGATGAAATATGATATTTCGCTGATTGTTTCAACGCTTAAATAAGACTAAAATTTGAGTAGTAGCGATTTTTGCTGCATTTGGATGTCCTGAAGCGATGTATGATGTAGTTAACTTTCATTGATAAGGAGAGAAGTATGCAAACGATAAAATTGAATAATGGCGTTGAAATCCCTATTCTTGGTTTCGGCGTTTTTCAGATCGCTGATCCGGCTGAATGTGAAAGAAGTGTCGTGGACGCGATCCAAACTGGATATCGCCATATTGATACCGCTGCTTCTTACCAAAATGAAGAGGCCGTTGGCAAGGGCATCAAACAAAGCAGTGTTGCAAGAGAAAAATTATTTATCACGACCAAACTATGGATTCAGCGCAATGGCTATGAAGACACCCTAAAAGCCTTTGAAAATTCTCTGAGGCGATTGCAATTAGATTACATCGATTTGTATCTGATTCACCAACCCTTCGGCGATGTCTATGGTGAATGGCGCGCGATGGAACAAATGTATCACCAAGGCAAAGTCAGAGCGATTGGGGTTTCAAACTTTCAGCCTGACCGCATCATGGATTTGATGATTCATCACGAAATAACGCCAGTGGTCAATCAGATCGAGGTAAATCCTTTCCAACAGCAAATTGACACGCAAAAGTTTTTGCAAGATAACAACGTTCGGGTGGAAGCCTGGGCGCCATTTGCAGAAGGAAGAAATAATATTTTTCAAAATGAAACCCTGGTCTCCATCGCTGCAAAGCACCAAAAAAGCGTTGCTCAGGTCATTCTGCGCTGGCTCGTACAAAGAGGCATGATTGCCCTTGCAAAATCAACGCGCAAAGAGCGGATGATGGAAAATATCAATGTGTTTGATTTTGAATTAACTGGGGAAGAGTTGGCGGCGATTACAACTTTGGATACAAAAACCAGTAGTTTCTTTGACCATCGTGACCCTGAAATGGTCAAACGGTTGGGCAGTAGGAAGCTGGATGTTTAGTAACAATGCAAACGGATAGATGGTACGATCATTTTCGTATCATGCGAGGTGCTTATGAGTGACAAAATACATGTCCTTGACCAATTAACCAACGCGGGTGAACTGTTTGAAGCGCTGCCCGATAAAGACCTGCGCTGCACCGCCTGTGGACATCGTTGTCTGATCCGCCCGGGCAAACGGGGGATTTGTCAGGTACGTTTCAATGACGATGGGGAACTGCGCGTACCCTGGGGCTATGTCGGCGTGTTGCAGGCTGACCCAATTGAGAAGAAGCCGTTTTCGCATGTCTTGCCCGGTGCCACGGCGCTGACCTTTGGGATGCTCGGCTGCGATTTTCACTGCGGCTACTGTCAGAACTGGTTCACATCCCAGGTGGCGCGTGACCCGGCGTCAGACGCGGCGATTTCTCACATCCGTGAGATCAGCCCGCAGCAAATGGTGGCTGCCGCCCGCCGCGTCCATGCGGATGTGATTGTTTCTTCATATAACGAGCCACTGATTACCAGCGAGTGGGCTGTGGCGATCTTCAAGGAAGCCAAAGCTGCCGGGCTGATGTGCGCCTATGTTTCGAATGGCAATTCGACGCCCGAAGTTTTGGAATATATTCGGCCTTATATTTCGGCCTACAAGGTCGATTTGAAATCGATGCAGGATAAAAACTACCGTCAGCTTGGGGGCGTATTGAAAAATGTGCTGACGACCATTCAGAGCGCGCACGATCTGGGGCTGTGGGTTGAAGTGGTGACGCTGGTCATCCCCGGTTTTAATGACAGCAATGATGAACTTTGGGAAGCCGCACGCTTTCTGCGCAGCGTCTCGGCGGATATTCCGTGGCACGTGACGGCGTTTCACCAGGATTACAAAATGACCGATCCTGAGAACACGTCTTCAAAGACGCTTTTACGCGCGGCCGAGATCGGGCGCGAAGCCGGGTTGAACTTTGTTTATGCCGGGAATTTGCCGGGGCGGGTGGATGAGTACGAGTCGACGTTTTGTTCACACTGTCAGCAGGCGCTGGTGCGTCGAAACGGATACGTTGTCAGCGCGTACAACATCACCGCGCAGGGAACCTGTCCATCGTGCGGGACAAAGGTTCCGGGGCGTTGGCCGCGGGACCCAAAAACGGTCAAACTGTACGGTTCCGGCGTCCCGCTGCCGGTGCGCTAAAACTCACACTTTTTTAGCCTTGACCCACCCCTGTATGTAGTGTAAAATCCGTCTTCGCTAATGCCCTCGTAGCTCAGTGGATAGAGCGCTTGCTTGCGGAGCAATAGGTCATGTGTTCGAATCGCATCGAGGGCACAAGCAACAGAAAGAGCAGGATTCCCTGCTCTTTTTTGTTTGCCGTATATAATACAAGTATGGCCCAAAAACCCCAAATCCTTTTGACAAATGATGATGGTGTTCATTCCCCCGGGTTGTGGGCGGCTGCTGAGGCGCTGGCGCAACTGGGGGACGTGACCGTTGCCGCTCCCCGGGACCAATCGACGGGGGCGGGGCGCAGCCTGCCTTTGTCATCGGATGGCATCATCCGTTTGGAGAATTTCGATATTAATGGGCAAAACTGGCAAGCCTATGCCATTGGCGGGACACCAGCGCAGGTGACGCTGCATGCCATTCTTGAAATTATGCCTGAAATGCCGCATCTGGTGGTTTCGGGCATTAACTATGGTGAAAACATCTCGGTTGGGATTGGTGCATCGGGCACGGTGGGGGCGGCGATGGAGGCCGCAGGGCTGGGAATTCCCTCGCTAGCGATTTCGCTACAAACGGAAATTCATCATCATTTCTCCCATTCTACGGATGTTAATTTTTCGGCGGCGGCGCATTTCACCGCTCTTTTTGCGCGTCTGTTGCTGGAGCATGGTTTGCCCGCCGGTGTTGACCTGCTGAAAGCGGATGTGCCGTCAGACGCGACGCCCAAAACTGCCTGGGCCTGGACGCGCCTTTCCCCGCGCAATTACTATCGTTCGCTGAAACCGCAGCGCAGCAGTTGGGATGTGGCGGGGCGGCTGGGCTACGAAATTGCCATTGACCTGACGCAGGAGCCCCATGACACGGACGCTTATGCTGTGCTGAAAAACCGTCAGGTTTCGCTGACGCCGCTGTCACTGGATATGACGGCCCGAGTGACGCCGGAAGTGTTGGCTCGGTTTGTTGGTTGAGAAATCCTGCTACACTTATCACCGCCGCATGATCGTAAAAATATAATTCATACGCAAAGGATGGCTCTAATGGCAGAAATTGAATTGCACGAAGTTCCGCTGTTCAGTCAAATGGATAACGATGAAATAGCTGGTATCCGCGATATTATGGAGGAGATCAAGTTCAAACCAGAACAGATCATTATCCATGAAGGCGAAGTCGGCGGGCTGTTTTACATCATTACTGAGGGAACAGTACAGGTTTCGATTTCCAATGCGGACAAGGAACAAATTGTTTTACAGGAAATTGAGCCCGGCGGATTTTTTGGCGAGCTTTCGATGTTGACGAACGAAGCGCGTTCCGCACAGGTGCGTGCCTTGACGGATGTAACCGTATTGGGGCTCGAACGACATGAATTTTTTGAATTTTTAGGCAGAAAGCCGCACGCCGCCATTGACGTACTGCTTGTACTGGGTGGACGTTTGCACACGATGGACAATGTCCTGCGCCGCATGGTCAGCCGCAACGTCAACGAAGTGGAAGAGGATCAATTAACCATCGGTCAGCGCATTGCCGATACAGTGGCTGACACGATTGGTAGCTGGCGCTTTATCATTTTTCAAACCACTGCGCTTACGATTTGGATCATCTTGAATGTTACAGCCTGGATGAATCACTGGGATCCGTACCCGTTTATTTTGCTGAATCTGATGCTTTCTTTTCAGGCGGCATATTCTGGGCCGTTCATTATGATGAGCCAGAACCGCCAATCGTCCAAAGACCGTATCTCGGCTGAAATTGATCATCAAGTCAATCAGAAAGCCGAACTGGAAGTGGGTCTGCTGCTGCAACGTATGACCGATTTGGAAAATCAGGTGGTGGAAAATCAGAAAGAACTGAAAGCATTATTGCAGAATAAGCAGAAATCATAACTGAGGCTTTATATGGAAATTAAAAAGCTTGTTCTCGTGCTGGTGGATATCAGCGGTTATACAAACTTCATCAAGATGCATACGATGAGCGTGTTGCACGCCGAAGCCATCGTCACTGACTTGCTGGAGGCTGTAATCGATCACGCTGAATATCCCCTTACCTTAAGTAAGCTGGAAGGGGATGCTGCTTTTCTCTATGCGACAATGGAAGACGAGCGCCAGGCAGGTGCGGCGGCGAAGGATATTCTCAATCAGGTTACAAAGTTCTTTGAGGCTTTTCGGGCCAAGGAGCGTGCTTTGATTGCCTGTGATGCTTGCCAGTGTGATGCCTGCGATAACATTGACCAACTGAAACTCAAAGCCTTCCTGCACGTTGGTGAGACGGTTATCAAGCAAATCAGACAGTTTGAAGAGTTGGCGGGCGAGAACGTGATTTTGATCCATCGCCTTCTCAAAAATAGTATTCCGGTCAAGGAATATATTCTGCTGACCGAAGCGTTTTACGAATTGAGCGGTGGTTTTTCTGAACAGGAAGCTGAAACCCGCATTGAAACATGTGAGGGTATCGGGTCGGTGGCCGTCAAGGTATATTATCCGGCGAGTGATGATGTCCCTTTGCCTGCCCGTCCTCAGCCAGGCCCTCCCATGCCCGGTACGGAGATTGGAGAAATGGCGGCTCGCTGGAATGATTATGCGGTTCAACGTGCGAGCGGCCAAATCCCTCGGCCAAATTTTTCTCACCTGCCACAGGTCAAATTGACGCGCTTGGATTTATGGGATTACTTTGTCGTGGGAGTTGGAGAGAATATCCTCGCCACAATTCGCCATCGCCTTGGGTTAAAAATCTAGTCCATCTCAGGTCGGAATTAACAAGAAAAGCGGGTAATGTGCAGAAGCACATTACCCGCTTTTGATTAACCATAAACTCTTTTACTGAGCGTCTGCCATGTTGGTGATTTCGCTGTCTTCGATGGTGCCGTTGCCGTTCTCATCGTAGCCAACTTCGAGGTTGCTGCCCTGGCCTTCCCACTTGCCGAAGTAGAAATACATCAGCTTGCCGGGTTCAACTTTCAGGGTGGTGTCGCCATTGTCGAAGGTTTCTTCCTTGCCATCTTCGTCAATGCGGGTGATCGAAACTGTGAACTCTGCCGGGCTGTCGGATGTGGTCTGGAAGGCGAAGGTGTCTTCCTTCTGGTCAAACAGCACATGGATGTCGGTGCCTTTGGAGGCTTTGACTGCTTTGAGCGATAGCTCAAAATCGGCTTTTGGTTTTTCGATGCCGACGATGATATCGGGGCTTTCCTGCGAGTCGGTGGTGTAGGTCAAGAAGTCTCCTCGGCGTCGAAGTTGATTTGATCTTCCTGATCGGGGGCCATGACGATATTGTCCACGCCCATGTAGAAGCCTTTCCCAATCATCACCATCGAAGCAGGTTCATCTGCGGCTTTCTTGTCGCCATACAGGTAGGCAGTGAAGCCCAGGCCGGTCGGCATCTTGATGACGGGTGGCACTTCGCTCAATGGGCCACTCATGACAGGTTCCACTTTGGATTCGGTGATCTCATTGACAAACTTGCCATTTTGGTCGTAACCGACTTTGCGGCCTTTGTCATCTTGCAGTTCTACGTTGAGGTAGCCTTCCGTCGAGATTTCGTTGAAGCTTTGCTCACCCGCAGCACGGATATTGCCGCCTTTGTTGCTGGATGTCGCTCCATTGCAGAAATCGCAGGGAAAGGTCGTCAGGCGGATGTCGTTGGGGGCAACGAAAATTTTATTGTTCTCGGTACCTTTGTAAACATCCGGCGAAACTGACGGGTTGATGGATGCTTCATATTCAGACGTGTTGGCGTTGGTATCCACAATCATCTTGCGTTCCTGACCAGGATAGTTGTTGTCGTAGACCATCACCCAGAAGATGCCATTGCCTTGATCCTGCACTTCATAAGCCGTAATAGCGTGACCACCTGTGCCGTCTTCTTTCAAAATACCAAGCCGGAAAACATTTTTTGGATTTTTGGCATATTCCGTCTGGAGAAAGGTCACCATCTCTTTGGGCGAGAGCACTTGCTGCTGCCCCCAGGTAGGACCCTGGGTGCTGAACCAGTAGGCAATTTCACGCTGGAGAGGGTTGTTATCCTTGATTTGCAGGTCAATTGTGCGTGCTGCGCCAAACAGGTTGGGGTTCACTTGACCTTCATAAATCATTTGGCTCAAGACGGCAAAGCCTTCACAGTGGCCGCCATTCATCCCGGCATTTTTCTGCGACATCCACTGATCGGCAGGGGGTGTCAGCACGCAGGTACCGTCAGACGCGGCAGGTGCTGCGCATACGGCATCGCCAAACAGACGGCGCATTTCCACCGAAGTCAGGTTGACCACCGGGAATGTTTCGCCACTGGGAGCCTGGGCGACATCCCCATAATTTTGATAGGAAAAGCCGTCTACCGCGGGGCGGAAACCTGTATCGACCACGCCAGCCGCGTTGGACGGCTGGGCCTGCGTGGCGTTGGGGTCGGCGGTGGCGCTCCCGTCAGCAGATTGCTCTGCGGTGGGTTCAGCTGTTGCTTCCTCATCGGCGGGTTGTGTCGCGTCGCCTGATCCCGATACCTGGGTGGCCTGGCTATCATCCGATTGGGTGGGGACGGGGGTATCTTGCGTGCCACCGCAGGATACCAGCAGCATGCTGAAGACGACCAGTATGCTTAAAAGCATAAAGCGTAAGGCTTTCTTTTCCAACATATTCTCTCCTTGTTTAAATCTGGGGAAATTTGACCATTCGAAACGGTCTCTCGCGCAAAATTATACTTGCTTATTTTTCAAGCAAGCAGCGCCGGAACCCTTTCTCCGGCGCTGTTGATTTTCATTTTTGTCAGGTGCGTTTTTAGAACAGCACGTATTGCCGCAGGAACTTTTCCAGCGTGATGTAGAAATCGATGATGGTTTCGGTCTTGCGCCAGCCGTGACCTTCGCCTGCGTAGAGCTTGTAAACATGCGGGACTTTATTAGCGCGCAGGGTGGCGACGATCTGCTCGGAATGTTCGGGGACGACCACCTTGTCATCTGCGCCCTGAAAGATGGCGAGCGGATCTTTGATTTTTTCGGTGTGCAGGCCAGGTGACCAGGCTTTGAAGCGTTCAGCGTCCTGCGGCAGGATGCCCACGAGTAAATCCGTGTAGCGCTCTTCGAATTTGTGCGTGTCGAGCAGCAGGTCAAACAGGCTGGCAACGCCATACAGGTTCACGCCCGCCTTGAAGACGCCGGGGAATTGTTCCAGCGCGTTGAGGACGGTGAAGCCGCCAGCTGAGCCACCCATAACTACCAGTCGCTGCGGGTCGGCATAGCCAAGCGCAGCCAGCGCCTTTGCCCCGCCGACAGCATCTTCGGTATCGAGCAGGCCCCATTTGTGGCGCAGCATTAGCATGTATTTTCGTCCATAGCCGGTGGATCCGCGGTGGTTGACTTCGAGATAGGCATAGCCGCGTGTGGTAAAGAATCCGGCGCGTGGGTTAAAGCTGGCAACTTCTGCGCTGGTTGGCCCGCCGTGAATATTAACAATTGCCGGGGGCAGGCCTTCGGCAGTGGCGCGGCTGTTGGCTGGCGGGTAATACAACCCGTGGACGACGGTGCCATCCGGCGCAGGCCACTCAATCGGCTGCGGCACAGACAGATCGTCGGGGTTGAGCATTTCGGACGAGGAGCGTTTGGCGATGCGCATCTTGCCACCCTCGTGCCAGAGCACGACCCGATCTGGGATTTGTGGGGAAGATGCGATGAAGGCAAGTTGGTTTTGCGTCGGAGATGCGGTGAGCTGGCTGACCCATGTGTAGGGGCCAATATCGATGGGATTTTTCTCCCCGGTGGCGGGGTGCGCGGCCCACAGGGTGCGCCAGCCCCGGTCGTTTTTCAGGTAGAAGATGCGGGTTGAGTCGGCGCTCCAGGCGAAGGTGCGCAGACCTTGAACCCAGGCCGGGGTAATGAGGGATTCGCTATCCACGAGAATCCGCATTTCGCCGCTGGAAAGGTCAAGGGTGCGGAGCTGATCCCATTCGCCTGCGTTGGTCAGAAAGGCCAGGCTACGGCCATCCGCTGAAAAGGCCGGTTGAAAGACCGGGGTCTCGGCATCTCCAAAAATTGTTTTGACGTTGGTGAGCGCGCCTCCCTCGAGACTTGCCGTCATCAGGCGTGTGCCGTCCCAGGGCATTTGCGGGTGATCCCACTCGACCCAGGCGATTTGTTTGCCGTCAGGGTGCCAGACAGGTTGCATGTAAAAATCAGCACCGCTGATGAGTTTTGCGGGCCAGTTGTGGCCTTCAACGTCCACGATGGCGATCTGGTCTTTGCCTTCATAAGTATGGACGAAGAGCACGCGGCTGCCATCTGGCGAAACAACCGGGGATGCGGCGTCGCCGAACTGGGGCGTGATGGCTTTGGGCGCACCATGCTGGAGCGAAACACGGTAGAGACGGCCCTGCCCGGCGAAGATAACGCTGCCATTATGGACGGTGAAATCGCCGCCACCGTAGCCCACGCCACCCCCAACCTTGATGTTGCCTGAGATGTCGCGCGGCGCGTCGATGCCCTGCTGGGCCACGAGCACACTGCGCCCGTCTCGACCTTCGACCCAGACGAGCGTTTGCCCATCGTTGTCAAATTGCACATCGCTCAGGCGTAGTTTTGCGCCGAGCATTTCGGGGCTGATGGGGGAAGGCCACAGGCCAAACGGGGCAGATTGTTTTGTCATGTTAAAGTCCTTCTGATGATGCGCATGCGCCTACTTTTAGATGCCTTTTTCACGGAAGTAGAAGATCATATCCACATCGCCGGGCGAGCAGCCAAAATCGGTCAGCATGGCGGCAGCTTCGGCGTAGTGCTGTGTGCCGTGATTGAATACTTGCATAAACAAGTGCCAGCGTGGGTCCTGCTGCGGCACGCTTTTGGTGGTTTTGTAATGGACGATGGCTTGCAGGTCAGCATCGCTCAGGCTGGTGAGGTAGGCACGCGTTGCGGCTTCTTCGGCCAGAAAGGCGTCGTTGAGCGCCTGCGGGGTTGGATAGTCGGCAGCTTTGGGCAGGTTATCGGGCATTTCTTCACCCTGCATACGCCGCCGCCAGATGTTTTGAGAAAACAGCGCGTGGACGAGCGTTCCGCGCAGGCTGCCGTGGCTGGATGTGTTGGGTGCGCTGAATTGCTCAGGGGTGAGTTGGAGCATGGCGCGTAGAATACGAGCGCTGGTCCAGTAGCTGTAGTCGTACAGGGTAATCAGGTCAGATGTTTTCATGGGTGGATACTCCAGAAAAGGTTTTACAACGAAAGATGTGGTTTAAGCTTGGCGATTAGTTTGTCTTTGGGTTGGTAGCCACTGGTGCGTTCAACCATTTTGCCACTTTTGAAGAGCATGACGGTGGGCAGTCCCATCACACCGTGGGTGACGAGTACGTTGGGGTTTTCATCGGCATTGCATTTGAATACTTTGACTTTTCCATCCCATTCCGCCGCCAGTTGCTGGACAATGGGGTCCACCATTTTGCACGGACCGCACCATGGGGCGGTGAAATCCACCAACACCGGTAGGAATGCTTCAAGCACCTCGCTTTTGAAATCAGCTTCGGTAACATATTGCACATCAGCCATAGGGTGAGTCTCCTGTGGCTGATGTTATCATGGTTGGTGAAGTGAGCGAGGGTGTTTTTAAAGATTCAGATGGTTCAGCATCATAGAATATTCTGCTATCAGAACCAACGATATTTTTGGTTGCTTCAGCCAATTTAGCTAAAAGTCGGTGACTGCGCTATTTGAAAATATGCATGCCATCTGAAACATGGCCTTGTTTCAAAATGGTATACATAGATACTCCATTTGATTTACCATCTATCTGAATAAGATATAAAGATGTAGCATCGCTTTTGCTGGTGTGTAAATAAGGCGTTCCTACAGGTGCTCCTTCCATTTTGGTAGAGGTGTGGATGTTTTCGCCGACCAAATGGGCTATCGCTGTGGTTCTATGCCTCTCATCAATCTTATTTTGCCCCTTTAAGAAGATGATTTGCCCAAATGCAGTCGCTGTGCTATAGCCCTGAGGCGGTTTGACATCATCCGCAACAGCATCTTCTTCTTTGGCGTCATAATGCCCTACGTTTTTCATGTAGCGGGTGATTATCCTCCACTCTTTATTGCTACATTGATCATCATCTAACGTTCGACGTATTAATTCCAGCATATCACGATCTCTGGGGTTGAGTTTGGGGAGAGCGCCTGTGATACGGTCGAAGTTCCGAAGCATTTGAGGCTCCTCTCCAGTGATTATGTGTCTGGTTGATGGTTGCTGTTTCTCATCTGAACCAAAGGCTGGAACAGAAGCTGAAGTTGGCGCAGGAGCAGAAACAGAAACAGGGGCTGGTGGCGGCGTCGGGGTCGGAGCAGGGGCTGCGTCTGGTGGTTCTACGCCCCAATCAACCTCCGATGGGTTTGTGCTAAATTGTTGTAGCACATCTGCTATCGAGTATTCCTTTTTATCGTCTTCATGTAATTCCCTCAAATGCCCAAGATCGTCCGATGCATGGATGGCAACAGCAATTGCCTCGTAGTCATGGTCGGTAATCTTTTTGCCCGGTTTGTAGACTATTTTTCGCTGGATGGTCGTAGGGTGTCTCATCGAGGAAGAAATAGGAACCGAAGGATTACCAGACAGCTTATCTGATGTCGTGTTCAGTTTCATTGGGCGGGGCGAGTTGGCGCGTGTGCGCACATCGTCAAGCGACATGCCAGAGATGTCTTCGATGCCAGTCTTGAGCATGTCAGGCCGCCAGGCAACTTTGTGCTGCCTGCTCTGTAGTGTTTTTTCTACTTTGTGTTCCAGGCTACTCTCATGGTTGACCGGAAGGGCACCCTTCTGCAATGCTGGTTGCGACCATTCTTGCGCGAAAAGATGTTGCACAACCTCGCTACCAGCCGTCCTTTGGATGGCCAATATCTTTTCTGGTGTCAAATTTTCCTGCTCAGATAGCGCATTTTGATTCAATACCCCGTTTTTTGCTGTTGCGCTTGCGCGGGTCGGCTTTTTTGCTGTTGAGCTTGCGGGCGTTTCTTTGTTTGTTTTATGCATGTTATGCATGAAGACCATCCTTGGGGGTGGGGCTTTTGCATCCTATTTGCACAGGCGTGTTGGAAAGGTTAAAACTCGTCTACATTCTTTGGCGCATGCCCACCCGGCGTGGATGTAATAACCAACCGTACCAGGCGCTTTTTCTTGTGTGCCTTCTCAATTCTACCTGCCAAGGCTCGATCTTTCATACCCTTGGCAGTTTCCAAAATCCAGGGAATGCTCATTTGTTTCCCTTTTCTGTCTGAGGTGCCCAGCTTTGCGCCCGGACCTTTGGCTTCTACAACAATGATTCTGTTACCATCTTCATAAACCTGATCAAGGCCAGTGCCTTTTTTGAACCCTAACAACATCTTCGACGTCGGATATCTTTTTGTCATATATTGGGTGGCGTTTAATTCACCTATTTTCTCTGTAATATCTCGTTTGCTTTTGTTGATGAATTTTGTAACAAGCTTTTTTCTGTAAGTCGCTGTTCCCCGACTTTTTAGAAGTTCAAATTTTTCCAAATCACGTCGATCGCTATCCAGACCATCGATCAGGCTGTCAATATGGAAATTATAAAGATCATGTTTTTTTCTGTAGTTAAATTTATAGTGCTTGTTTTTGTAATAGTTCTTGTTCCTTTGATTTTTGCCGAGCTGTGCCGGAGCATGGCCTGCCCTGTTAGCCGCAAAGGTGTTTTGCTGGTTTGGAATGGAAGAAGACCTGCGCTCTTTTGGTTGATGTGCGTCTATTTTTATGGCTTTTGTTCCCATTTGGTCGGCTTCATGTTCCAACGATGGACTGTCATTGACAGGTGTTGCTGCGACGCTGGTTGTCGGTTTTACCCGCCCTTGCCGCTGTTGAACGATGTGCCAGGCTTCGTGTGGCAGGTAGCGCTCCTGCCCG
This sequence comes from uncultured Chloroflexia bacterium, assembly GCA_963757465.1. Classification (GTDB taxonomy): domain Bacteria; phylum Chloroflexota; class Anaerolineae; order Anaerolineales; family Villigracilaceae; genus UBA5195. The sequence goes on from CAVWRY010000003.1 coordinate 179,734, forward strand.
GGCGCAAGATGGATATCGCTCCCCTGGGCATAAGCGAAGGCGTTGAGCTGTTCCGGTTTTGAAGAGTTGGGATGTACCCGCACATCATCCAGCGAAAAACCAGAAAGCGATTCGATCCCGGCTTTGAGTCTCTCTGGCAGGCTGGTGTGGCTGGATGCAATCGCGATCCCTTCTGGCCCGGCGGATGCGCTCTGGGAGTGGGCACGTCTGGATGTTTTCAGTTGTTTAGACATCATTTGCATGGTTGCTCCAGTTAGTCGCTGGTTTGTTTGGCTCCAAATGTCTCGATCAACGAGAGAAGCGCCTGGTCATCTGGGTTAAACTCTTTGAGTTTTTCAATAATGGGCGCAGCGCTTGAGAACTGACCCAACATGCAATGACACACAGCCAGTTTATACAGCGTATCCGCTTCGTTGCCATAGATCAGCACAGATTTTTCGAAAAGCAGAAGGGCTTCGTGGTAAAACTCCAGCGCCAAAAGCAGGTTGCCGAGATCGCTTGCCAGATCTTCAGCTTCGCCCAACGGGTAGTAGGTATCCCAAATGCGCGGAACCGTCATCAGCATATTCAGCCGTTCGTTTTCGCTAATTTCTGGCAAAATTTCAAACAGGCGTGCCAACATTTGCCGAAAGATGCGCGCGTCATAGCCGCTCAAACGGATAACGCCCATGATGTTGTTGTAGCTCAGGCTGTCAAAATGTTGTTCGACCAGTTTTTTCAGGCTGAAGTAATCATCGGGACCATAATCGCTGACAAAGCGTTCATAGGCCTGGGACGTTTCGCGGTAAGATTCTGAATTGGGCAGAAGCAGCAGGCAGCCCAGGTCAAGACTGGTTTGTTGATGGCGCGAAAAGAATGACAACCCGCCCTGCCCGGCGCAGTACTGTTGCAGGGTGTGATAATTGACCATTAGCGAGAAACTGCCATGGGTGGATAACTGGGGTGCGGGGTGATGATCGAGGTTCGAAAGGTGGTGCTCACCCTTATCAGCAGACAGCAGCACCAGTCCCTGGTGAGAAAGCTGCCGCAAACGCTCCAGGCAGCGGATTCCGGTATCAGGAAAGAGCAGATGGGTTCGCTCAAACTGCGGACGATAGCTTTCCAACAGATTGTTCAGAATGGGTTCATCGGGATAAATCGGCGTTTTAATCGCTTCGTAGCTATATTCCAGTTGCAAAGCTTCAATCAATGCGGCGGGTTCCAGCGCAGACGGGTCTTTTTCGCTGGTGAGATGGAGCAAAACGTTGGAGATCGCCCCGTCTTCGATCAAGAAAAGCTCCTGCGGAATGGTATCAAAAAAATAATTGGCAATGACGACGATAGGCTGCGCCAGGGATTGCGTTTGCAGGGTTACACCGGCATATTGCAGAGAAAGCTCACGGCTGGTTTCCACATCAAAGAGCGCAACATCGAGCCAGCCGCGGCTGAGATAGGGCTGCAGGCGCGGGTGCTCCCGCCAGAATGCGAGGTTGGTCTCGGTGAAATCGCTGAGCACATAACAGAAGGGCGGCAAAGGTAGAGCGCTTTGCTCGTAATACTTTTCAAAGTGCTTCAAAAAGTGATAGCACAGGCGTCCGTGACCCGCGCCAAGCTCCAACAGATAGACTGTTTCGGTCTGTTGACCGCGTAGCGACAAATCGCGCAAAAAAGCCAGCACCAGCTCGGCATACGTTTTGCCGACAACGGGGTTGTTGGTGATATAGTGCGGCACTTCACCGCTGCGCCAGGCGTCGATACCAACTGCATTGAAATAGTCGCGCTGGAGTTGCCATATCTTTGAGCGCGAAAAGCAGGTTGGTTCTTGCAGAACCGGCCAGGGTTTGGCACGTGGTTTGGGGTTTTTCCGTTTTATGGCGCTCATCTTTTTGAGTTCAGGTTGTACGGTTGTTTGTGCTTTTATATTTATCCGCTTCTTTATAGTGGTGGTAAATTAAAACAGGTATTTGTCCTATTTATTTCATACTTTGAGTTGTGCGAGAGCCGCCCTTAATATAGCTTTCCATCCAGCGTGCCCCCTCTCACTTCCGGCTCTCTTATCTTCAGCATCTCTTTTGCTGATTGCCTGCTCAAGGTTCGTAATTGCCTTGGCAACATCAAAACCTTCAGCACTTAGGTATTCTCTAGCTTTCTGTTCATTATCATGTGCATCGGCAGAGCCACGACCATGTACGTCTCTCGTTCCATCGGTTGGTTTGATAGCCAGCCAATAAGCCACATCCGGACGGGCGCCAAGAAAAACGCTTACGCTTGCTACTTTCGCTGCTGTTCTATCAGCACGATCTTTCTGACCTGGACTGTGTGATGGTACTTGATGATATCTGTTGCGCTCCCTTTCTTGTTGTCTGCGCTGCTTCTTGGCATCTTTTTTAGCGGATGCAGCAGCATCTGGTGTGTCTTTCTTCTCTTCGTGTGACTTGGTAGCAGCAACAGCTTTGGGTTTGGGAGCAGCAGTTGGTGGCGGTGCTGCGGCAGTTGAAGTGGCGGCAGCATACGGAGATAAGGTAGCTCTAGCAGCGGCGGCATCACCAGCGACAGGGCCAACTGAGGTGGCTTTCTTCTCAACTGACCTGGTAGCAGCAACGACCTTGGGTTTGGGAGCAGAAGCAGCGGCAAGAGCGGCAGACGTGCTAGGCGACCAAGTTTTGACGGTAGCAGCGGTGGTAGGGGCGTTTCCTCCACCCCCACCAAAAAACATAGTGTTCGGAGCTTTTACCCCTTTGAATCCCTTTCCTCGTTTCGTTTTGGGGCGTTTAGCCAGTGCCCCATCTTCGCCTGTTGGTCTTGGTGCCAGTGCTGGCGTTGGGGTAACTGTGTCAGCAACAGCGGCTGGAGGGGGTGTTGTTGCTTTGCTCTCAAGTCTGCCCACTCGATATATATTTTTTTCAGGACAGTTTCTTTTTGCATGCCCATCGATACCACATATTGGGCATGGCATCAATTGAGCAACATTTTGAGTGCTCCATATCTCTTTGGTTTGCAAATGGCTTTTCTGCATCTGAGTACAAGACGGACAGCCACAACTTTCTGTGTGGGAGCCCATCTTGAATTGAGTGGCTTTGGCGCCCATGACATCGGCTTCATGTTCCAGCCCGTCATCGTCATTGATGGAAACCCCTTGTTTCATCTGCATCGTTGGTTTGACCCGTACCTGCTTCTGCTGGACAACGTGCCAGGCCTCATGCGGCAGATGACGTTCCTGCCCTGGCGCAACGTGGATGTCTGTGCCCTGAGCGTATGCCAGCGCGTTCAGTTGTGCCGGTCTGGGGGAATTGGTATGCACGCGCACATCGTCCAGTGACATGTTGGAAAGGGACTCAATGCCGGTTTTGAGCGCGTCGGGTAGGCCTGTGCGATTTCCAACGGGATGACCACCTGGGGAGTCGCCACTTGCACTCGGGGCGGTTTTTCCCTGAATGATGGGAGAGCTGACGGGTTTGTCAAGCACATCCAACCCGTAGATGGGTGGCGTAACCACAGCTCCATCCGGCCCGGCGGCTGAAGTTTGCTGCGAATCTTGTGAGCCGTGCTGTGGCGTTTTCTGGTTGGATGATTTTTCTTTCATCGGGCATCCTTCCTGTAAAACTGCGTCTAATTCTTTTTGCCGTTCTTGCCAGTCCAGTTCTTCGTCACTTTCTTTGCCCGCCATTTGGCCTTTGTCCCATCGTGATGCCCGCTGGTATTTTTGTAGTTGCCAGTCGGCGCAGGCCCGCGATTATTGGGACAAATGCATGGGTTCTGACCACACACATTGCATTGTTTCATTTGGATGGCTTGACCCTGACCAGGCGGATTAAATATCATTTGCCGGGTGGCGTGGTCATTTCCCGCACAGGAAGCGCATCCACATCCGCTGGTATGGGCGGCCTTTTGCTGCACAACCTGGCTGCCAGCCCCCGTTGTCTGCCGGGCTTTTGCGCCCATCACGTCAGCTTCATGCTCCAGCCCATGATTGTCATTGATCGAAACGCCTTTCATCTGCATGGTTGGTTGCACGCGTCCTTGCGCCTGCTGCACAACATGCCAGGCTTCATGTGGCAGGTGGCGTTCCTGCCCCGGTGCAATGTGGATGTCTGTCCCCTGAGTGTAGGCGAGTGCCTGAAGCGCTGCCGGTTTTGACGAGTTGGTATGCACCCGCACATTATCCAGCGACATACCAGAGAGCGATTCAATTCCGCTCTTGAGAGTATCCGGTAGGCCGGTGCGGTTCGGCGAGGCGACGGCAAGTCCGTTTGGCCCGGCAGCTGCGTGCTGGTCAATTTTTGATTTGGGCTGGGACACTCTTTTAGAAAAAGAATTTTTCATGTTAGGGTTCCTAATTTGTGGAACAACGCAGGAATATCCAATCTTTACTATCAATTGGGCGTTATCTTATGTTCGCATAATTTCCCATGCGGCTATTTCACCAGTCACAAGAAATTCGCCAAACTGTTCATGCGTAAGACCAGACAAATACTGCTCGCCTTGCGGATATGTTTCAAGCAGATCGCTTAAAGTGCGTTGAAGAATTGGTTCGTTCTCGTTGGTAACCGGGGCATCATCATCACTTCGTTCCCAAGACGCAATTTTCCCGGTTAAAAGATATTCGCCAAAATCAGCGTGGGTTAGCGTATCGAAGTGATGCTGTTGTGCAGCTGAATATCTCTTTGTCATCGCGTTTACCCACATTGTAACCCGTTTCAATGCCTTGCGATTTTTAATGCTGGCACGGGTCGGCAGTTGTATAGGACTACGCAGCGTTTGATTAGATGGGTCTAAAACACGCATGCTATTCCATGCTTCTCCTGCTGCAAAAAATTCGCTCGATGCAGATCCATAGTTGACCAACTTGATTTCGGCAGGGTCAAGCACAGATCTTCCATCCTTTATTGTGAAGCCCCAGCGTATCGACCCCAGATATTCCTCTCCATCGGCCATTGCTGCGACCTCAAACTGCTCAGATCCTACCAATCTTTGTCCCCTGTCTATCGTATGCCCAGGTTGATCTTTGAGCCTTGCTGCTCTCCACACATCTTCGGATCCGCCTTGCTCTTTTTCTTCCTGCGTATACTTTGTGGCGGCATTGCCTCCTCCCATTCGGTTTCCTTTTCTTAAGGGTTGATCCACGGAAGTCCGCGTTTCGGTATATCGAGGATCCAAATTATCGATCCGATCTGGTGCTTTGTTTTCCCCTAAATTGTAAATTTGTTGGTCAATTGCTGATCCGAAGGGTGTCCGTCGTTCATTCAAAAGGGATTCAGGTTGGTCTGGAACATGCGGATTATCGAGGTTCCGGAGTGTGCTATTCGTCGTCTGAACTAGGCTTACTTCGTTCGCATCAAGAGAATTCTTGGGCATGAACTTCAAATTCATCGTGGCCCCAAATGTTACTCGCTTTCCTCCGCCGTTATTCGCCTCATACGTTTGGTCCTCGAAGGTTCCACCACTCACGTCAATTTTCTTCAATTGCAATACGGTAGGCAAGTGAGAGATAGGGTCCTGCTTTTTTTGGACGACATGCCAGGCTTCATGTGGCAGGTGACGCTTTTGCCCCCGCCCAACATGGATATCGCTACCCTGGGCATAGGCGAGCGCATTGAGTTGTGCTTGTCTGGATGAGTTGGTGTGGCCCCGCACATCATCCAGCGACATGCCGGATAGTGATTCGATACCAGTCTTGAGCGAGTCGGGCAGGCCGGTTTTGTTCGTGGCAATTGAGATTCCATCCGGCCCAGCAGCGGTGCGCTGGCGGATGGTGGTCTTGTTTTGCGCTGTCTTTTGATGAACGGATGCAGTTTTTTCCATGGGTTTTCTTTTTCTATCTTTTTTGAAAATGATTATGTCAAAAGATGCGCAAAAGGGTGGCCTTTAAATGCTTCGATCATCGTGGCCTGTCCTTCAGCGATCTGGATCAGGTTGTCGCCAAAAACTTCGGTTAGATAATCGATCAGCCAGGTGGTCTGGATGACCAGGGGCAGGCTGTGTTGCATTTCAGGAGGCAGCATCAGGGTATGTCGGAAGCACAACATCGGCGGCTGGGCTAAAATTCCAAAGCCCACCAGCGGACAGAATTGATTAATGGCGATCACTGCCTTTTGAAGCTCCATCGCACTGTCGGCGGATAGATTATCCGTAAGGCCCGCGAAACACTGCATCAATGACAAGCCTGAAAGCTGTTCTTCCATCTGCGGGATAAAGGAAAGTTCCAACTGTAACCCGCCCGCCGGGTGATCTTCCTGCGCCAGAAAAACCATTAATACATCATAAGGTCTTTCTTGAGATTTTTCGGCGATCTCGGTGGCAAATCCCTCGCGGGTAAGCGCATCAGAAAATTGCTGCAAGGTTGGTAAATAATCTGTTTCCATAAATTGGGTGGGCTAGTAATCTAATGCGCGTGCATAAGCCCGCGCCCGTTTGATGGTATTCTCATCTCGCGGACCTTCGAGCAGGCGCGCTTTTTCTCTGCTCGGTCTCCTGATCCCTAGATGACCTGCAACTTCGTTCAGGGTTGCATTCGATCCGTCATGCATCCCAAGGCCTCTTTGTTCGTTTTCGGCCAATCTCATTGCGATGGAACCTCGAACCATCTCTTGCCTGCGCATGGATTTGGTTTTGAAGATGTTTTTCCAGCCGCCAGGTCCCAATTCGTTGTTATCTCGCACATCGATATGATTTTTCTCCAATGCATCCCGGTAAGCCGGGTCGAGCATTTGCTTGCCTTGTTGATGTTTTTTGTACATTTTGTAACCTGCAACACCCAGACCTACCAATCCACCCAACGCCAGCAGGCCCCAGCCAATGGGGTTTGAAAGACCCGCGAGCAGCAAGGCGCCGCCGGCAACGCCCAGTGCGCCACCCGCGGCCCTGCCATAATTGGATTTTGCCTTGTTCCATTGGCTTTCCTGCGCAAAACGGGCAACACCGTTATTGGTTCGATCTTGAACAGCCTGAAGTCTGTTGCTACGGTAATGGGCCAGACCGCCAGTGGCAAGGCCGGCTACCACATCCGCGCCGCCTTTTGCAAGACCAGCCGGAGCGGCAACCGCGCCTGCGATACTGGATAACGCTCCAGCTCCGGAAACCAGGCCAGTAATTTGTTGTACGCCGCTTGCCCCTGAGTTGGTGGCATTGGCGAGGGATCCCAGCACCCCCATTCCCCGAATGGCTTTGTCTTTCTTTTTTTCATGCGAGGTAAGAATATCATGCGTTTCCACACCAGCACTCAATAGAGAGCCTGCTACGCCAAGCCCGGCACCGGCTCCCCCTGTCAGTCTACCTGCTGTTCCCAGCGTATCGTTGCCGATGACCTGACCAATGTGGGTGCCTAGCGTGCCCAGCTTGGATACGCCGCTGCTGGCTACACCAGCTTTTTCAGTCCTGGATTTGATTTCAGGTGGCTGGACAACCGCATGGGAGAGCGCATTATGCTCATCATAATTTTGCCTGCTGGCTTCAAGGTCGCTGGGGCTGGCGTAGTCGAAGCTTGCCCCTCCCACTACACGCTGGCGACGACGATGAGCATGTTCCCAACTGGCAATATTGTTGCCTACTTCGGCAGCCTGTCTTTCACGGGCTGAAAGCCCCTCAGAAGGACTGGGCGGATCAGCTTTTTGCCAGGGCCACTTCCAGCGTTGGACAACTTCTGAGGGCGCGGATGGATTCTCAGACTGGGTGGGGGCAAAGTCGAGTCTCTGCACGTCAGATGCAGGCGGGGTGATGGCAATTCCCCCTGGCCCGGCGGAAGCGCGTTCTCTTGCGCTGCCAGGCTTATGCCTCGATGTTTTTTGATGATGAGCAGTAGTTGTCATACGCTGTCTTTTCTTAGACCGTAGGATGACGGATAATGTCCTGGCTTTTCTCGCCAGTGCAAAGCAGGTCTTGCCCTGAATGATTGTAATTGCGGTTAAAAGTGCCTGCCAGCCTGATTGGAGATAGTTTTCATGGTTTCACTTTAATCTTTTTCTTGGTTGACAGACTCGTCAAATGCATTCATAAACTCAGCAAATTTGCCCCGTCAGATGGCTTCGCAGCGGGGGTTGATGTTGCTTTGGCAGTTTTTAATAGAGTGCCCACGAAGTACCTCTCTCAGGAGAATAGTTGTTTTTTTCTGGAGATTTTACTTTTCATTTGATCTTCTCCGTGTGCCTTAGCTGTTCTTGCCTTCTTTGGCATATTCGCGGCGGATGCCTTGCAGAACATCTTCGTTGGTAATCAGATTGCGCTGGTTTTTAAGCGCCTCCAGCGAGGCATAGCGGATGACATTCATAATCGATCCGCCTGCCAGCGTGTGATCGCGGGCGATTTTTTCGAGATCAAGTGCTTTGTCTAGTTGGGCTTGCTTTGAGAAACCCTGCTGCCAAAGTATCAGACGTTCTTCTGGGCGTGGCGTTGGGAAGTAGATGATCGACTTAAATCGTCGCGCAAAGGCATCGTCCAAATTTTCGCGGCGGTTGGATGCCAGAATGGCAATACCGTCAAAAGTCTCAATGCGCTGGAGCAAAAACGAGACTTCCTGATTGGCGTAACGGTCATGCGAATCCTTGGTCTCGCTGCGTTTGCCAAAGAGTGCATCAGCTTCGTCGAAGAACAAAATCCAATCCTTGTTCTGGGCCTGATCGAAGACCTTGCCCAGGTTCTTCTCGGTTTCGCCAATGTATTTTGAGACGATCAGCGAAAGGTCAACCTTGTAGACATCGCGCCCGGTCGATTTTCCGAGCAGGCAGGCCGTCATGGTTTTGCCGGTGCCTGGCGGCCCATAGAACAGGCTGCGGTATCCGGGGCGCAGTTTGCGCGCCATATCCCAGTCATGCATCAGGGTGTGGCCGTGCTCAACCCAGGTGCGAATCTCTTCGACCTGTTTGAGTGTGCCGCTTTGCAGCACAAGGTCATCCCAGGTGAGTGGGGTTTCGATAAAACGCGCAGGGAAGTTCGCGCCAAAATCGGGGCGGCGTGGTTGGCCGGTCGTGAAAAAGCTCAAGTATTCATCAGAAAGATGCAAAGGTGCTTTCAGGGTGGGTTCGTCGGCAAGGGGAGTGAGATGCAGAATGTTGTGTTTGGCAAAGAAGTGCTCGCCATCAAACAGGCTTTGCAGGCGAAAACGCGCTGCCAGATCGTCGCCTGCCAGCAGGAACGAGAGAGTCTCGCCAGTGGGGGTGAAGTCGCCATCCGGGCCGCCGAAGATGCCGCCAAACTCGGTAAACTTGCGGTCAAAGTTTTTGTTCTTGACGTAGAAAATATCCAGCAAACGCGGGCGGATGTGCGGGACGAGCGCCAGGACGATGGCGACACGTTCAGGGGAGGACAGTTCATAATGCGCCAGAAACCCGGCATAAGGCGAGTCTCGATTGGCTTAAGTCTGGCGGGGTCAGGTCAACGGTGCTGGCTTCATTGGGCGAAAAATATTGTTTAAAGCGCGCATCCAGCAGGCTGGCGAACCAGGTCAACTCTGCTTGTAAGTCACGCGCATTTAATTCCAGGGGTGTTAATCGGACTCATTGCTGCCATTCCACACGCAGGGGCGCTTCCATCCAGGGTAGTTTGATCCATTGCCAGCTCCAGGCAAAGCGTTCAAGGACAATGTCGTAGGTTTGATGTTCGACCCGCAGCAGCCAGTGCCCGTCGCGGGTGCTCAGCAGGCCAGGGCGGATCAAAAAGCTGCCCCGAAAGCCGTCCACCGACATGTTGTGCAGGATTGGTGCCTGGGCGATTACTGCGGTGAGTAGATTTTTGCACTCGCGCAGTTCCGTTTTGCGTGCGGGCGGGCCAAAATCGAATACTTGTTGTACATCCAGTCCGCATAGCAGTTTGTTGAGCGAAAGCTGGTGTTCGGCAAAGGTCGGCTGGCCGGTGGCAAGCATTTGCAGCAGGCCGCTGGCGCGCTGGCGGGCCGCCAGGTCTTTGAATTGCCGTTCTTCGTTGAGCAGGCCGAGGTGGTCAAAAAAGCTGGCGAGGAACGGCCACAGGATTACCAGCCCGGCATTGCCGCTGGGCAGCTCGTCTGCGTCGCTGAAGCGCAGGTTGAATGACGACAGCGTGCTTTGCGCAGTGGTGTTGGCGGCGCGCAGCACGCTGAGCAGTTTCTCGCGGTCATTGGCTGACAGACTTTGCGGCGCGTTCAGCAGCGATGGGATCGCTCTGGCGGCGGATTCACTATCCAGCTCATGAAGTGCCTCCAGCCAGATGGTTTGCGTCGCGGCAGGAATTCGCTGCGACAGGATTTTCAGCGCCGCCCAGACCTTGCTCAAAGGGCCGCCCGCTGATTGGTAACGCTGAAAAACTGTGGCGAGTTCCTGGCTGGTTTCGTTTTTGTCTGCGCCTGGCGCGGCTTGGAGCAGTTCGATCAGCCAGGCGCGTTCGGTTTGTGTGAGTTTGTGGTTTGCAAAGGCTTCAGATTGTAAAAGTTCTTGAATCTGGCGGGCGGTTTCGGGTTGTAAGGCTTTGCCTTTCGCAAGTCGCTTACGCGAGGGCACATCTGTGATTTCTGATGAACTGGCAGGTATGAAAGTGATGCGTTGAAGTCGTTCTTTGTCCTGCGGGTTGATTGTCTTGTCTTTCAGTGCGGCTTGCTGCATTTGCATGATCAACTGGTCATGGGTTGTTCCCAGTTCTGTCGCAATGCGCTGCAGAACAGCCTGATAAAAATCTGTATCGATTGGGTATTGCGACCCACCCATGCTGGATATTTGCAACAGGTTGCTCCAAAGCTGTTTGCGCAGGACGGCGGGTTGCCAGCCGAGACGGGTTCTGGTCTTTTGCAGAAGGCGGCTCAGGGTGGGCGCATCCTGTTGGAGCGTGGACTGATGCGATGGGGCGAGCAGCCCACAGAGCGCGGCCAGTTCCGGGTCGGTATATTCTGTGACCAGCCGCTGACGTGAACGCCCATCATGAATTAGTTCTTGCAGCAACCGTGCGAATTCTGGCGGTGGGGTAGTCAGCAGGGTTTGCAGGTTTTCCTGCAAAAGCGTGGGCCGGGTTTGGTCGGCCCACCAGGGCAGGCTGCCCGTCTGCACAAAGAAGGCGAACAACTCCAGTGCTGAGCGGGTTTTGGGATTGTTTTCTCCGGTTTCATCTTCCTGACGGGTAATTTGTTCGCGCAGTGCTTTTTGCAGGGAGTGTTCTACCTGTACGACAAATTCTTCTTCAAAGTTCCCTGCGTTGAATGTGCCCAGATTCAATTCCAGCAAATCGATGCGGTAGAGCCGGTCTGGTGCGCCCAACGCCGTACAGTATTGGTCGATCAGCGGGATGATGCGCTGGCGGTAGATGCGGCTGACCTGATCCTGTAGGGCGCGGCCTGATGCAGGGTTTTGAACCGACACTTCGATGATCTGTCGTTTGATAATATAATTCATTGTCTGCTCGCCAAACCTGTCTTCATGCGAGCCAGTGAGAAGACTAGCCCACTAGCAGACTTGCTTTGGCACTCAATTGTGTACTGACGCCAGTGATGGTCTTGACAGCGAGAATATTGAAGGTTGTTTTCTTCTTGATCGGCCCAGTGGGCAGCAGCAAGATGGGTTGTCCCTGGTCTTCGACAATAAAGTCCACTTCCAGGCGGACAGTTTGGACGCCGCGGTCGGTCTGGTGGTAGCCGGGTGGATTGATCGGGGTGTTGTTGGTTCCATCGAGACGGAGTTGATACGAGATGCCTTTCTGTGTGCCATTGAGTTGCACTAACCCCGGCGTGCCTGCTGCTACGCTCTCCTGCGCTACACTGACAGCGACTGCCGGGTTGGGCCGCGCCAGGATGGCAACGGTTTGCGTGAGTTGAAGCTGTTGACGGTTGGCGATCTTGGTTGCCTGCACAATCAGCAACGCATCTTCGAGCAGATTGCCCGTGCTGAGGGTGAGTGCTCCTTTGCTGTCCTTGAAAACATCCACGAGTGTAAAATCCGATGGGTTGCTCCAGTCTATAACGGTGGCCGGAACCTGGATGAAGATGTCGCGACCTTCATCGGTATGGATTGTCAGGCTGTCGGATGCTTGCGCGGCGAGATATTCTCCCGCGCTGATATCGCGCTTGTAGAGACGATATTCCACGCTGGCCTGGGGTGAAACAACTGTCAGGATGGCGCTGGTGTTGTAGTCCACGATCAATTTATCCACCTGAATGGTCAGCGCCGGGTTGGGCCGTACCAGAATGGATAGGTTGGTATTAAGCAGGGCCCAAATATCTGTTTTGGAAGTGCGATAGGCCAGCACCCTGATTTGCGTGTCTTCTGCAAATCCGTTGTTGGAGACCAGCGTAATATCTCCCTTATTTCCTATTTTTGCTTCCGAAAGATCGGCGGGCTTATCTACTAACCCGCTCACCAGCTTGTACGAAATTCCTTCCTGGCTGCTGGAGACGATCACGGTCACTTTGTCGTTGTAATTGGTGATGATCTCACCGCTGGCAAGCTGTCCATTGACATCCTGGAAGGCGACGGGGAGTTGTGTGTTAATGCCTGCCTTCATCGAAACCGGCTGGCTCAGGTAGGCATCCAGGCGCATTTTGGACAGCTCACGGCTCGCCAAAACAGTAAAGGTAATGTCTTTTTGAATGAGCGGCGTGGGCAGGAAAACCGGGTCGTTGGCCTGGTCAGCAGTGGGGAAAACTTCAAATCCTTTCCCTGTTGTTTTGTCAAGAATGATGTTCCCATCTTCATCACAAAGCTGGTAGCGCACGCCCGCTTGCCCGCCCAAAATTTGGATGGTGGTGGCGCTGTTGGATGCCACAATTTCGGTATAGATCAGTTTGAGATCACGCAACGGGTAGGGGATGCCGATGCCGAGAATTTGTGCTATGCGGTCACGGGCATCGCGCAGCCTGAACTGTGTCAGCAACCCGGCATTGTCTGTCGGCTGAACGGAAGGCGTGCTCCACATGTGCACTGCGATCATTGTCTCAAGTGCCGTTTTCATCGCCAATTCGAACGCGGCCATTTCATCTGCCGTGAGCCAGTGGACGGAAATGCGGATGTGCGCTGGTGTTTCTTCACGCAGGGTTTTCAGAATCAACTCGCGGAAGCCCGACAGGTTGAAGCAATTCAACCAGTCGGGGAAGATAAAACTGATCTGGTGTGAGTAGGGGTCTTTGCTTTCGGCCTTCGCCAGAAAGGCGGTTTGCCAGCCAGTGCCGCTGCTCAGCGCATCCAGGTCGGCTTGGCGCGGGCGCAGCAGGATACGTTCCAGCAGATGGAATCCGCCTTCGCTGACACTGGCCTCCAAATTAGCCAGGGTTTGTTTTTTATAGCTGGAGATGCCCAGTTTGCGGCTGATACGTTTTTCCAGGCCCGAAAGGTTTTCAAAATCCCAGACGGGTTGGCTATAGTCGAAGCCGGTGCCGCGTGTCATGCCAATTTGCGGATAATCCCGCAAAAAAGCGCTTTTGTCTTCAATCAAGTCTTTATCTTCCAGGTGCGTATATTGCAGCAGGGAATAATCAGTAAACTGTTCGGCAAAACGCGCCAGCAAATGGTTGAGAAAGCGGTTTTTGCGCCCAACGCTGTTTAATGGCAGAATCTTCTTCGGTCATGGCTTGCAGATTGGCGTTATGCGTTGCCGGGTCGTTGACGCGGATGGCATCCAGCCTAAGGTCATCATCCACAATCATCTGCGAGTAGTAGGTGTGTGCCAGCCCGGTATCGAAGGAAAATAGCGTTTTGGCGTTGCCCAACTGGGCAAAGTAGTTTGCCAGAAGCTGGTCGAAAAACATCAGGTAGGCTTTAAGTTGTTTGCTTTGTGCCTTGCGTTCGGGCGAAGCCGATGCTGGCAAGCCGCTTGCGCCGATGCCATAAAGCGCGGGGAACTGGTATTGGAAGGAGTGATATTGTCCGACCTGGCGGTCTTGCCCTGGTGCGAGCTGAATGTCTTTTTCTGATTCTGGCAGAGGCGCGCCGCTGGCGGTTTTTTGCAGATCATAGAAGATGTTTTTGATTCTGTCACGGTTAAGCTCCAGGTCAATGCCGCCCCGTGTCAGGCGAATGGTGGGTTTGTCGCTGGCGGTGGGGAAAAGTAATTTTTCAAATTCGAGGAAGGGGAAGCTGTTGGGGTTGGATAATTTCAGGTACCAGTCTTCAGTTTGGCTTCCATCTGAAAGACTGATATTGCTGACAGAAGTGACTCCTGCAATATCCATAATCTTTTGCAGCAGGTCAGATGTGCGCAGGCCAACTTTTCGCTGGAATTGCTCGAGATCAGCATTATCGAGAAAGCCATGCACCAACGCAGGGCCATCGAAAATTTCTTCGATGCTTTTGCCTTGATCCAGCATTTCGCTCAGGCTGTAAAAGCGGATGCGCGGAGAAATTGCGTTTGCAAGCGTATCATAAATTTCGGCCAGCAGCTGGTTGGGGTCTTCAACCGGGCCGATTTCAATTTTTGCGTTAACGAAGATGTCCTGACGATCCAGAAAGAAGGGGGATGTGAAATCTTCTGCAAGACTGCGGCAAGATAATAGTCGTCGGGTAATTTCTGGCCGGATTTTGGCTGAGTCCTGGTCTGCTTCGATCAGAACACGGTATAGGCCGCTTAACGGAACTTTTTGACGGTGCGGGGGCTGAGGGGCAGAACCCTCCAGGTAAAGCGCTGTTTCCGCAGGGTCGTAGACGATTCCGGAGCTTGATTTTTCGACGGGTTCGATCCAGGCATTTTTGACGCCGTCCACATCAATCAACATTTTGCGCAGGTCGGTTAACGTGACCGGGTTGGTGGTGAGCACTTTGGCGGGGCTAAAGATCGAGCGGTAGGGGTTTTCCTGCCCAGCCAGCAGGTCTTTGATATCATAGTTGATGCGGTAACCCAGGTCGGTGATGGCGTAGCAAAGCTGTTCAAGGATCGTAATGCCAGGGTCGTGCGCGTTGAAGTCGGTCCATACCTGCCCGCCCAGGCGTTCGAGCAGGCGAATTCCTTCGCTGCGCAGGAAGGCATAATCCATGGCTGGATATTCAAGTGGGGCGGTTGGGATGGTGGCAGAAGGGTTCATATTTTTTGCGCTCGAAGGTTGGAAGGTTGAAAAGGGGCAGAGAAATCTTCAACCTTGTGGTTTTGTCGTTTGTTTTAGATCTTTCCCATAACAATCACGGTAAATAAGACGGAGTTATCAGTTTCGCCACCTGCAGCTGCTTCAGAACAATAGCAAGTGCCTGATACCTGTTTTGTATCAGAAGATGTAATACGCACAAAAACGTGCTGCGGGATGGCGTCGGTTGAAGTCACATGTCCCCAGTTAGAAAAATCAGTTTTGCCAGTGTTATCCCAGAGGCTGTAGCCTTGTAAAGTAACAAATGCAGTATGGATTTCGGTAAATGCGTAGGATGAGCAATCAACGCTCCATTTTGCGGGGGTATCTTTTCCGGCGTTCTTGATCGTCAACGTATAGGCGGCGACCTTGATAATATTCTGTGAACCTTTGACCTGTAACTTGCCTGTGATTGTCAGGCCGCCATCTGCGCCTGTGGTGAGCGCCATGCGTTCGTTGGTGCCGCTGGCGTCGCGCCAGGAGTGTCTTCCGTCAGCAGCATAAAATAATGTACCTCCATTGATCCCCAGGCCGTAGCCAGTCCATAGCTGTAACTTCAGATTGTTGGTTGTGTCTGCATCTGTGAATGCCAATTTTTGACCGCCATCCAGTTGGATTTGACCGCCTACAATTTGTAACTTTGCTTTGGGTGTGAGTGTGCCAATGCCAACATTACCAGAAGGCATCAACGCAATATGGTCTTCTGCGTCATTCTGGATGCCGATGCTGAGCACCGCTGCCTCCCCTGTTCCGCCGATGGTTGCCGTATCCTGGAATTGGATATATCCATAATCACTTCCCCGGTTCACTTTGCTGCGGAATACGATACTGCTTGCGCCGCCGCTGTTTTCGTGATCGAGCACAAGGCTGCCGCTGTTGGGGCTGTTTACGGTGCCGTTTGCTTCAGAGATAGTCAACCGACCCGCCGGGGCATTCGTGCCAACCCCAAGATTGCCTTTCAGATAGGCATTACCCGTGGTGCCTTCAATGTAAGCATCCTCGGTCCCATTGCCCAGATAGACTTTTTGGTTGGCAGGAACAGCGAGTATCAGGTCTTTTGCGCCATCATCCCCCGAATACAACCCTGGAATGTTCCAGGCTGCACCTACCCTGAGTCGCCCTGCTGTTTCCGAACTTACGTAGAGATAATTTCCTGTGAAGAGGGCATTCCCTGTAACATTGAGCTTGTATCCATTGGGGGTTGTTGTGCCAACCCCAATGTTGCCTGTGCCACTTTCGATGAAAAGACGGCTTCCGCCAGCGTCGTTGATGTTTAAGCCGGGTTTGTTGCCGTCTGGTTTTTGCTTGACCTGCCAGGCAAGGTTTTCCTGATTATTTTCAGTGCGATAAAAATTGAGCAGTGCTTCCTCTGTGCCGACGGCCATGATTTTTAAGGGATCATTCGTCGTTGGTTTGCTGATGTTGTCTTCGTCCTGTGTGAGCATGCTGTCAATCAGGTCAGCAAAGTTGCCCTCGGTAGGGATGGCTCCTTTTTTGAAGTAATCTTTGAGTGTGGAACGATTCTTTTTCAAGGTTGGTTCTCCTTATTGAATATACTAATGATAACAAGATGACTGTCACCTGGTGCATGTCGTTATTTGGCGATGATCTCGAAGTCGAGCTCGATCTTCATGTAGTTGATGCCGGTGAAGAATTCTTCTTCGTAGCCTTCCTCGGCGATCAAATCAATCTGGTGCGAACGGTCTGAGACGATAATGGCATCTGGCGCAAGCGTGAAGGTTTTATCGGCGGGGTCGTAGGGCTTAAACTGCACACCATCCGGGCTGATGAAGAGCTTGATGCCAGCTACGTAATCGACATAAGGGCGCTCTTCGACAAAATTGACGATCAGACTGTCGTTGATTTCTCCGCCAAAGACGATTTCGGCGCTGTGGTCATAGGCCCAGGGTGCCAGGTAGCGCTGAAGTTCGTCGTTGAGCAAGCTCTTGTAGTACCCGGTGTTGGCATCAGAGCGCAGGCGCACTCCCAGCCGCACCTTCAGCCGGAGGTAGGTGGGATTTTTGACCTTGAAGTTGGCGAAGGGTGGGCAATGCTGGTTGAGCACCTGTTCAATCTGCAAAAGCAGATCTGCCGGGGATTTGGGCTCAAAGGGATTGAAGGGCAATTTGCCATGAATATCCGGGATGACGATAATCTGGATAGTGTCGGTCAGCCGCGGGTCGTCTGAAACGCCTGCAGGCAGGCACTTGACTTTGTAGATGTCGGGGAAAGCTTCGAGCACGATATGTTCATAATCCCAGATGGTTAGCGCCCGGTTTTTGTGGCGTAGTCGTTCACTGACGCGGGTGTAAAAGCGCTCCGGGAGCTCTGGGCTTTTACCGCCAAAAGAACTGTATGGCTGCGAAATGGCTGTGACTTCGGCGAGTGGTTCGGCCAGGGCGACGATGGTTCCGGCGGGCAAAGGTTGGGCCAGGTGATCGAGCGCATTGCCCTGGTCTGCAAAGGTGGCGCGGATTGCCTGGGCCTGGATCGCCACCGTATCACCAACGCTGCGACTGTTGCTGGAGATGGTAGCGCGAATCCAGAACAACCCGCTGGGCAGCAGCGTCCCCGGTTGGACGGCGGGCAGGGAAAACCGGATAATCCCAGCGTTGAGCAGTCCATTGGTATTGTCTGAAAGCAATTGCCCTTCTTGCAGGCTTTGCCAGCGGTTACCGTTGAGCACATCCCATGCGATGTTTTCGTGGGGTGCATCCGGGTCGGCGCTGCCTTCAGCCATCTGAAAAAGCAGGGAAAGTTCCTGCGGTGCGTTCAGATTTTTGATGCCAATGAACAGTTCGCCTTCGTTTTGATACTGCGGTAAAAACGGATAGGCGTTGGCTTCGTTGAGCATCAGGTCACGATAGCCGAATGGCTCGATGTGATAGAACTTGTCGGCTTGTGTGCTCAGGTCGGTGTTAGTCAGATCCAATCCTAGCGTGGCGCTGTAGCCCATCGTCAGACGCTTGATTTTTGGTGTGTACGGGGTGTTGACGATATAGGCTGTTGGTTTTTTGTTGGCGCAGCCAGCGGCGGCGCGTGGATACAGGCTGTGTTGAAAATCGGGAGAGAGCAGTTCCAGCTTCCAGTATCGGCTCCAGTCGAGCGCTTCCGGTGCGATGGTCAGGCCGATGTTCTGCTGATAGCCGGGATAGGTCTTGGTAATGGCTGCCGCATCCACACTGATTTTGTTGGTTTGTGTCGCACCCATGTTTTTGGCGGCAGCAGCATTGAAAAGTTGCAGGTTGCCGACGTCAAAGAAGGCGCGGTTATCATAGAGTTTCAGGTTGGCCTTAAAGGCCGTATTATCGACAATCGGGCTGGTGGGCGCGCTGTCGCTTGCGGCGTAATTTGCGTAGCCCACGTAATAGGAACTCAGGTCATCAGGCACGCCCAGCCAGTCAATCTCCATGCTCAGACGGGTCAACTTTTTGGTGCACAACTCCGGGTGGGCGATGGTAAAGCTGGAGCCAGCTACGGGCGACATGCCAAAAGGTTCAAAGGGTTTTTTGGCATCCAGCGTACCGTTGTCGTTTTGCAGGGTTAGTTTCGTCAGCCCGCTGACATCCACGCGCACCTGAATTTTTTCAATCGCCAGCGCTTGAAAGGCGCGATAACGTTTGGTTGGACCATTGTCCGCATCCTCCTCGCCATCTTCGGTTTCAACATGAGCGGAAGGGATGTCGGCTAGCAGCATTTGCAGAACCGGCCAGGCAGTTTGGATGAGCGGTGCATTCTTCAGCGGGGCGATGGGTGGAGTTTGCGGGTCAAGCGTCAACTGGATTTGCAGCGCATTGGCAGATGGTTTGCCCGCCCCGGGAAAGGTGAAGGGGGTACTGAGCAGGCTCAACGCCACGTTTTGGTCTGGTACTATCAGCATTTCTTTTTCGGTGCTGAGCAAAAAGCGAAACGGTGTAGGGTCCTGAATGGCAAGTTTGATGCTAGCTTGGTCAAAATAAGCATCTTGAAAGCCGATGATCAGGGTAATCGTTCGCGCGCCCTCGGAAAGGGCCAACAGCGGAGATGCAATGGCGAAGCCGATCTGTCCTGGGATGCTGCCAGTTTCATCGCCAAAGGTACGCCAGCGCGGTGTTGTGGATTCTCCATCGGCATTGAGCTGCACTTGAATCTGGGTGGCGTCGCTGGCGGCGTAGAGATTGTCCCATTTTTCGATTTCAGCCCGCGAAACTTGCCAGCCGCGTTTTCTGCGCTGGGCAAGTTCGAGCATGGTATAGGCTTTATCCCATTCTTCGGCGCTGGCGGCGCTGCCTTTGGCGTCGGTATTGATAATGTAATCGTAATTTGCCGGTTCGAGAAAGAGTTTTTCAGAAATGTAGTTTTTGTCTTGTGTGCTGTTCAAGGATTTGAAGTTGCGCGGCGTATCGGGTAGCGGGTTGCCAGGCTGTGGGTCGCCCAACGCAAACAGGATCATGGCATCAAACCCGCTACTTGCACGCTTTTCTTTGAGAGCATTCTTGCGGTCAGCGATCAGCTTTTCGGCGTGGGCGTTTTCGAGAATGGCATAGACTTGTTCCCACTCCCAGGGATGGGCGGCCTGTTGTTTTTGGTTGATTGCCCGAATAGAGACAAAGTCTTCGGCGGTGACATGGAAGTAGTTTTCGAGCTTGCGAATTTCACGGTCGTAGTCGTCAAAGCTGGCGAGCGTCAGGTTGGGGATGGTTGGGTAATCAATCGTCCCAAGCGTTTTGCTGACGAGTAAGTTGAATTTATCGGCATCATAGGTGCGGATCGTGGGCGGCGGGAGTTGGATTTCTGGTTGTTTTTTGCGTGCAGCCGTGCGCAGAATTTCATAAATCTGACGCCAGCGTCCATTGATGTCTTCGACAATGCTCATCATGGTTGTAAATTCTTGGACAGACATGTAAAGTGACGCTTGGATGAATTCAAGCACGTCTTTACGGGTATTGTCACAACGGCGATAAAGATCGTAAATATTATCCACTTCGGGCAGACCGTTAAACAGGTCGCCGAAAGCTGGGCGGCCCAGCATCGCCAGCAGATTCTTCTCGAAGTTATCGGGTTGGCTGCGGTCGAGGGTAAATTTCGCGTCCCGGGTCTTTCCGGCTTTTTCAAGGATGTCGTTCACCTTTTGCCACTGCGCGCCCATTTGGAATTGCTCTTGTTTCAGGTTCATCAGCGAGCGGAAGGTGGAGAAGGGCATAAACAGCTTGCTGTTTACAGAGGCCAGCAGTTGATCCAACCCAGCCAAAAGGGAAACCGATATGGGGAGGTTGGGCGAATAGGCGGGGAGCGGACTGCCGGGAACGGGGTCCCCCAGGGCGATTGAAAGCATCGCCATAAACGTCCGGTCACTCAGTATTCCCTGGGCAACCAGGTCTTTGTTGTTTGGGAAGATTTCGGCAATCAGGTCGGGTGTCTCGCGCGCCTCGCGGATGCCGATGATCATTTTTTGTGCGTGCAGGCTTTTAAGACTTTCCACGCTGGCGCGGTTGGCAACCAGGTCTTCATCGGTGCGGTAGAACAGATCCTTGCCAAGGCTATCCTGCCCGGCTTTGAGCATCGTCCCGGCTGGCAGCAGGAACTGCTTTTGCCGCTCCACCAACCCCACCAGCACATGCACCTGGTCGGGGATGCCTTTTTGCGAGGTCAGGCGCAAGGCTTCGCGGTAATAAAACTCGAGATGGCGGCGGGTCAGGTCGTTAAGCTGAATGCGGGCCGACTGGAGCAGTTCAAGAAAAATGAGAAAGAGCACCATATGTGGGCGTGATAACTGCGGGTTGGCTTCAAGGCGTTGCGGGTCGTTTAGCCAGGCAGCAAGTTCATCCAAATCGTTCTGACCGATGAAGTTACTCCAGTTGCCATTGTCTTCATTTTTCTCGTTGAAGTAGCGCAATTCAGCTGCGTATTTTTTGGCAAAGACCAGCAGGTCGCGGGTGGAGCGCTCGTCCACCGACACATAGCCAGGATCAAGCGCTTTCTGCGTGCGCGCGGCCTGACTGGTGCCATCGGGATTGGGGAATTGTGTCTGCTTTTGCATGGGTTATGACCCTTGAAATTTGACGTTGGTGGTGATGAACATGCCGCTCCCCGAATATTGCGGTGTGGAATTGGGGATGGGGGAACCGGGGCCGGGTGGCGGCTGCTGGGCCGGAGTTTGCACTTCGAACTTGGCGGTGAAGTTGCTGCCCTTGAGCAGCATTACTTTGCCGCCAGTGCTGGTCTTTTGAGCTTTTTGGTCTGTGGCCAGTGCGTCGATTTTGAGCGTGCCTACGCCAGGGATGGTATATTGCGGCGTCATGTAGGTGCAGCCGGGTACAGAGACGTTCTTCTCATCGCCATCCACACAGATTTTTTTGCCGTTAAGCGTCGCCGGGCCGCTACCTGTGAGTGTGCCAGGTTGCACCACCACAACGGCCGCGCCAAAATTGGGCATGAAGTTGGCAATGTCGCTGTCAATCAGGATGAAATCGGGCAAGGTGAACCGTCCGTCTGGAAAATTAATCGTCGTTTCAATCATTAACAGGCGTGTACCGCGCTCTTACCCTGATTAAGGACTGGTTGCTTCGTTGATATAAAACGGATAAACCATATTGAAGCGAGAATTGGTGCTGCGCACTGTATATTCAATGCTGATAAGCAGCAAACCTTGCTGACTTTGGTCTTGAGAGATGTCGAGATTGTCCATACTGATGCGCGGCTCGTGATACAGAATCGCGTCCGTGACCATGCTGGTCAGCGTGTTGACCAAACCCTGGTCTACTTCTTCAAACAGTAGCGTGTTTAGGTCACAGCCAAAATCTTCGCGCATCACCCGTTCTCCCAATTGCGTGGAGAGCAGGATTTGCAAACTCTGGTGAATATCTTCCACCCCCGAAATGACGATTAAGTCGCCTCCACCTTTTGTAAATGTCGGGGGAAAGCTCCAGCCGGTGCCGAGGAAAGATGGTTGGGTCATGGGTCTTAATCCTGGAGTAATGAAAAGAATGGTTGCAGCTTAAAAGTTGGCAGGTTCACTTACTTCACATCCACTTTTGCGCCTTTAATTTCGACATTGCCGCTGGCATCAATCTTAAAATCCTTGGCACTCTTGATCTCGATGCCATCTTTGCTCATGGTGATGGTGTTGCCATGCTGATCGGAGAGTTTAATGCTTTCTTCCGAGTTCGTCCAGAATGATGGTGTTTTTGTTGGGCGTCGCAATGAAGACCTTTGGTTTGTCGTCGTCAATGAAGGCCAGCGTCAGGCCAGCTTTGGTGATAATGACTTTGTTGAGATTTTTGCTGTCGATTTCGACCGGAGTCTTGGGCGGTGTATTTTTGCCGCTGTAGAGCGAACCCAGAACAACTGGCTGGGTCGGGTCATCGTTGAAAAAGCCGACCACCACTTCATCACCCACTTCCGGAATGAAGATGGAGCCGTAATCCTTGCCAGCATACATCGAACCCAGTCTGGCCCAGATCGCATCGGCCTTTTCGCCGAGGGCGGGCAACTGCACTGCAACCCGCAACTCTTTCAGCGGGTCTTGCATATCAGTAACGATGCCCACTTGAAGTCCGCTGATCGCCGGCAGACGTCCGGCAGCCAGCGAATCGAGTATATTGGCTTGCATCGAGAAACGTTCTGCCGTCAGCCCAAACTGGATATCGGATTGCCAACCCTGCGCATCCACCCGGTGATGGACTCCAGTAACGAGCGTTTCTCCATTGAAGCGTGCCCCAATTCCCTTGATGGTCATCACATCGGCAGGCTTGAGCTTCCCTGACCCGGGAACCGACATGCTCCCGCGAATGAGCGACATACGGCTTTTCGCCATGCTGGCATCGGCCCAGGCTTTAAGTTCATTTGGTGTCAATTCCACCGGGTTAGAAAGAGTTTGCGCTTCGCCACCCAGGTTTTTGGCAACCTTACTGGCGTTCAGGTTGCCCTGTTTTAGAGAAAAGTCGCTAGCTTTGCTGGCCGGGGTCAGTTTTTGTTCTTTTGCATCCCAGGCGACGGCTTCAATCGCCGCAAACTGATGAGTTGCGTCCAGGTCAATTTCAAAATTGTTGATCTCGTCGATGCCAAACTCAAACGAATATTTGGCGCTACCGCTGATTTCGAGTTGTTGCAAAGAAACTTTTCCATCTTCTGCCAACACCACCAGCCCGTTGGCCTCAGCGCGGGAGAGCATGAAGTCCCAATCGGTGCAGTAGTATTGCACCATGCTTTTGTGTTTTGTCTTGGTGGTGGGGATGGTTCCGGCTGTGAGACTGTTGTTCTTCAGGAGCACAGGGATGATATCTGAGTCGGCCATCTCTTTATAGATTTTGTTATTGCGCGTGCGCGTCATCTTGATGGCAGCGTCTTTAATCTCTACCGAAAGCAGCATACCCCGTTCACCTGCTTCCACACTGTGTTTGACGATCAACCCTTTGAAAACAGTGCTTTCTTTTTCAGAGCCATCTTCATAACGCAGTTTGATCTCAATGGTTTTGCCTGGCTCAAAGAAGCCATCGTCACTAATGGCAAATTCCTTCTGTGGTGTATCTCCGGCCAACAGGACAAGAGTTGCATACGGGATGCGGTTCATTTCCCTGAGAATGTCGATGGATAGCAACTCAAAGGTCTTGTCCATCGATTTGCCGTCGCTCAGGATGGTTGGCGTCACGACGCTTGTGCTGGGTGCATTGGCCATTTACGGATTTCCCTGCAACTGACTGTCCAACGGCGGGAAGAACAGTTCCTGCCCTGGGGTCAGATTTCTGAAATCGTTCAGGTTGTTGACCTGTGCCACGCGCAGGTAATAGGCCGAAGTGCCATAGATTTGTTGGGTCAAGAGCGGCAGGGTATCACCTGCTTTGACAATGATGGAGTGTGTCAGGTCGGGGGAGCTTTTGTTCTCTTCCGCCATGCGCTTCTTGACATCCTGATCCGAAATTAAATTAATGTCCAGCTCGGCGCGCAGCGGGGAACCATCGCGGTCAAAGCTGGTATAAGAAACATCCACATCGCCCAAACGGCAAGAGAAGATCAGTCCGCCGTCGTCCTTGCCGCCCCACTCCACCATCAGGTAGTTTGGCTCATGGATTTGCCCATTCATGCGGAAGGTCAGGTCCAAAAATTGTTTGACGCGTTCTGAGACGGTTTTTTTTGCGCCCAGGCTTAGCCCCATCTGCTCGACTTCGGTTCCATCGAGGATTAGTTTCAGGTTCAATACCCTGGGTTTGCTGCGTGCATAGTTGACGCGGCTGTTGGTGCTGTTGAAACCCTGATTCTTCCCATACTCGATTTCATATTTTTGCGAAAAAGATTCAGGGTTGTACATGGCTTCAAATGTGCCAATTGGTATGCCAGATCGGGCTTTTTTAGCATAAGCCTTGATCGTCAGTTTTTTTAATTTCATCTTGCTAAACAGGCCCATTTAGCGGTCATCCTTCTTTTTCAGGGTGCTCAGAGTTTGCCGAACGCATTCAGCGATAATCTGTGCCTTCAGGGCGGCAATCGCCTCCGCTTGCGATGTGCTCTCAGTGGCGGGGGATGACGAATCCGCTATATGGGTTCGAATGACAATCTCTCTGATTTCAACTGGCATAAAACAACCTTTGTCTTTTGACGATTCTCAACGTTCAAACTTTTCAACCCTTTATATCCTCATCACCTGCATCTGCTGGTAGCTCAATTCCATTGTTTCAATCACCACCGAATTGGCCGTGGCATCCAGATCAGAGACGATCCATTTAACTGGATAAGCATTCATAAACAGCCAGCCGGCAATTGGGATGCGTGTATTGTCAAGCAGGGTGACGAGCACATTTGACGGGGTAAATTTGAATAGCGACATGGTTCGATTGAACTCAATCACCAGCGGTGAACCAAGCACCACGCCACGTTCCAGCACCAGGTTATCGTACTTGATCTTTTTGGGGACGGATTGGGTATACAGGTTTTGGCCGCCTTCTTCAATGGTGGTTGTTTCGACTGTGCTGGTCAGTCCCGATACTTTTTGGAAAAAGATATCGAGTGGGTTGGGAATCTTGCCGCCAATCAAGAAAAGCACGCCAAAACGGAACCCAAGGGGCGGGTTGCCGACGAGTGGGAATGGGCCTGGGAATTCTGGAATCGCCATAAAACGCTTACCCTTTCAGGGTTATGACAAAGGTGACAGTCACGATCTGACTACTTCGGGTTGTATTCAATCTTCAGGTCGTGCGCCACCAGTTCAAGGGTCTCAATCGCAACGTCATTGCTGTTGGCGTCAAAGGTGGGTGCGTCTAGCTTGACAGGCAAAGCTCCCTGTACCTTCCAGCGCACGGTGGGTTTGCCGGTTTCGTCGCACAAATCAATCACAATATCCTGCTTGGCCGTTTTAAACGGGTTGGCATAAGCATCTTGCAACCAGCTCGCCAGAAAATTGCCATCTTTTTCGCTGGTGATGATGCCCCTTTTTAGGGTTAGCTTAACTGGTTGGCGCATTCCTGGGATGATCTTGGAGCCTGTCGCAAAGCTGAATCCGTGATGATAGGTGACTGATTCATACTCAATGCTCAAGCCGGATACTTCGGAGAATCCCAGTGTGCGACTCCCGACCGTGACCCGGTAGTTATATACCGGCAAAGGGTAAGATGCCTTGATTTGTTGTTTGCTCTGCGCCATCGGGGACTCAGACCCTAGACTTTATAGTTGATTGTCAGCCCGTCTGCGATCAATTCCATGCTTTCAATAGCAACATCGTTGGAATTGGCGTCAAAGGTCGGCACATCAAGCTTGGTCGGGAAGGCGTTGCTGACTTTCCAACTGACAACGGCTTTGCCGGTTTCGTCACACAGACTGATGACAATATCTTTCTTCTGCACCTGGTTGAGTGCAATCGCATTAATCCAGTCATACAGAGCAGGCTGGCTCTTGGACGGGACAAGTCCTTTCTTGAGGGTCAGGGTCGTCTGGGTCGGTTGCGAAGGCATATGGAAAACACGCGGCCCCACCTTGCCAAACTCTGTTGAGCTTTCCTTATAGGTGCTGGTTTCATAGCCAATGCTCAGCCCCGATACTTCTGAAAAAGCAATCGTATCCTTGTCGATGTCTACTTTGTAGTTATAGACCGGCAACGGGTAAGCTGCTTTGATATCTTTCTGAGAGATCGCCATTGTTTTGCTCCTTTTTTATGCGCTAGAACCGACTAAGCCTGTTGCAGCTTGTGCGTGAACTTCAGAATGATAAATTCCGCCGGGCGGACGGCAGCGACGCCAATTTCGACAAGCATGCGTCCTTCGAGGATGTCTTGCGTGGTCATGGTTTTGCCCAGACCAACATTGACAAAGTAGGCATCGTCGGGGCTTGCACCAGCCAGCGCACCCTGCTGCCACAAACCGTAGAGATAGCTCTCGATCATGGCTTTCACTTTCAGCCAAGTAGTGGCGTCGTTGGGTTCAAAGACAGCAAACGCTGTAGATTTCTGGGTGGATTCTTCGATCATGTTGAAGAGTTTGCGCACCGAGATGTAACGCCATTCGTTGTCGTTACCAGCGAGCGTGCGCGCGCCCCAGACCAGTGTGCCCTTGCCCGTAAAAGCGCGGATGGCGTTGATTGACTTCCCGGCCGTTGGGTCAATATTGAGACTTTCCTGATCTTCGTCATTGATCTTGACTGTCGGGGCGATCACAGCCGACACGCTGACATTCGCTGGAGCTTTCCACACGCCCCGGTCACGGTCCACGCTGGCGTAGATGCCAGCAATTGCCCCGCCAGGCGGCAGAGTCACGCGCTGCTGTGCCAGGGATGTTTTGATCTGGTTGTAGAGCGCGGTATTGGTCGATTTAATCGTATCTAATGTGTTGTTGGATGTTACTTTTTTGTCTAGCGCAATTTGGTTGGCAGCAACGACGGTATCGGTGCCATCGCCATTTTTGACGATGGTAAAACCCTGAGCATCGTTGTTATTGGTAATCCAGGTCGTCCAGGCGGCGACAACATCATTCCCAATTTTTGTGCCCAGCGTAATCGTCAAGACTTTGGCCGCGGTGATGCTGAACGCCACCGGGTCTGTCGCAGCGCCAACGGTAATCTTGACCTTCGGCATGTCAGCATCCGCGCCACTGTAGCTGACCAGAATGCCGTTTGTGCCGAAAGACTTGGCAAACGTGGTGGTAGGACTGCCTGGTGTAATCGTAATATTATCTTCGTTGTAGTCATAGGTCAGCGCAGTTTGCAGGTTCGGATAGTAAGCCGCACCATACATCAGGTTATCGATGCCGATTTTGCTGCGAAAATC
The DNA here is from genome assembly GCA_963757465.1 of uncultured Chloroflexia bacterium. GTDB lineage: Bacteria > Chloroflexota > Anaerolineae > Anaerolineales > Villigracilaceae > UBA5195. The sequence goes on from CAVWRY010000003.1 coordinate 206,940, forward strand.
GTTCACGCCGGTCTGGGCAACATCCAGAATGGCAAACCGGTCGCCGAGTTTGTTGCACTGCGCCAGTGCTTCAACGCAGACCACTGTATAGTAATCATTGGCGGTGAGGTTGACCGCATCGCTCAGCATAATCAGGGTGGGTTCGTCTTCTTTTTCCAGCGCATCCAGCCCGGCCAAAAAGTGATCCTTGGTTGGGGTGACGTTGTAGTCGCCAATCGAGATGATGTAGCAACTTCCGCCGCCGTTCTTGAAGTACAGGCTCAGGCTGTAATAGAGCGAGAAGTCAAAGTCTGGGACGGTGCGAGTGATGCCGCTGATTTTGGTGGTATTGCCATCATCGGTATCGACAAAGGTGGCAACGGTGAAAGCACTCGGGTTGGCCGCGCCAAGATTTTTTCATACTCGAGCAGGGTATTGATGCGGCTCACAACGGGAATAACTTTTCCCTGTGCATCAGGCGTTGGGCCTATTGCGGTATATCCAATAAAAGCAGGGACAGCCGTTGAGACCTCTGCCACTGAGGGGGGTAATGTCGAAATTTCTTCAACATATACGCCTGGGGTTTTATATGTAGCCATGCTTTTCAGCCTCCTGTTGGGTGGAAATTACTGGGTGAAATATTTGACGATCTGGTACAAACTGTCTTCTTTTTGAGAATCTTTCAAATCAACGGCATAATGTTCCAGCGCCGGGTTGGGCAGGGCGTCGAGCACCTTTTCACCATTCAATTGAAGTTGAATGCTTTTCCGGGTTGCCTGCTGGCACGGGATGAGCGTGCTCGACAAAAAGCGAAAGGTTTGCAAGGCGGGGTACTGCTGCGCAAGACTGGCAGCGATTCCGTCTGTTGCATCTGGTGATTGGGTCAAGTTGGCGCTTTGAAAAACAATCGCCTTGTCTTTATCTTCAAGCGTTGGGAGCGTGGGCGGGTTGTCGGTTTTGGCGGTGACGACATAATATTTCCATCGTGCCTGTTTGGCTTTGAATGCAATCTGAAATGAGCTGGCACCTCCGCTGGCCGGGTCATATGAAATTTCAATATCAGCAAAAACGCCCCGCAAAAGCGAAGGCGTTGTTGGATAGGTAATGGTAAAAGAATCGCCTATTTTGGCTGTCTTACTGTTAAGCGTCACCACTTTGGCAGTTGGATTATAGGCCGCGGGGGCAACTACCTTCCCGAGGCCTGCCACCTGAAAAGCAGAGGGGAGTGCACCGCTGAGGGGCGTACCACTTAAAGTAAACGCATCCTTTGCAGCAGGGTTGTGCACCGTAAATTTTTCTGTATTGCTGGCGGTTCGTGATGCGAGTTGGAGCTGCGGGTTGGCTCCGTTATTCGCATAGAGTGGGGCAGCAATGTCTGCCAGTGCTGAAAGATCAGTAAAGAGTGGAAAGTCTGCATTCTCAAGGCGCAGGGTAAAGCCAAAGGTTGTTGCTGCGTCAAAGGGGATGAGCGCTTTCCCATCCGCGTCAACTGGTATCAGCACCCGCACCCCGTTCGGCAGCGAGTTTAACATGCCGCGATGATTTTTGAGCAACTGTGTGGTTTCGGGCGTTGAATTTAGCGCAAAATCCGGACAGCGTTTGTCGGTATAGTAATCATGCAAAATCTCGAGCGAAAAGATGGTCAGATATTTCATTGCGTGATCCTGAAGTCTTTTTCTTCGACAATTGGCATGGTTGGCTGCGGCTCGCCCTCGTAGACCAGCGTTTTGATCCTGTACATCACCGATGGATGATAGTGCATACGCAAAGAACCCCAAATTTCATTCTGCTCTGAGAAGGGCAGGGTTTCGAGTTCGATGACCAGTTGTTCGATATCGGCGTTCAGGTCAGGGGATTCACGCTGCGTAATCAATCGGTGGTTCTGAAAGTATTGAATGATTCCCGAAAGGTAACGCAGCGCGTCTTCATATTGCTGGTAATTTGCCACAAAAAGCACACATAAATTCAGCCGAATTTCGGGGTTGACGTTTTGTATGCTGCCATCGGGCATGGTGCGACGATATAGGTTGGGCGCATGCAGAATGTTTTCCTGTTCCACATTGATGAGCAGGATTGTGATCGCTCCCAGTTTCAGGTTGATGGAATCAGAAGCCTGCCCAACCGGGAAGACGACCTGGTCTTCGCGAGGCTCATTGGGTTTGCCGCCCATATTGAAATGGGTATTCAGGCTGTTCTTCAAGAATACGAGAGTGTCATTAATCATGCGGGTCGTATCCGTAAGAGCTTCCGCTTGCGCGGTGGGTATGGGATTGTAAAATGAAGTGCGGGGATTGATTTAAAAGAAATAATGGATAAAAAATTATCCATTACAGGGTGCCTTATTTTAAAGGACAGTCTTAAATTGCTAAAAAAATTGCGTAACATCTTGATGACGAAAACGTTAACCGTGCCGATTATATACCCTTTTTGTCCAAATACAAGCAAGATTTTATGCAATCATTTCAACGTGCTGGTCAATGACATCGCCTTCGCGCCAGTTGGCTTCGACCCAGCGCACTACCGTTTGTAGGGTGCTTTGCAGAAAAGCCGTATCGTTCCCAATCATGGCGCAGCCAATCACAGCCTCCTGCCATTTGTCCTGCAAGTCAATCTCAGCCACTGACAGGTTGAACTCGCGCCGCAGACGGGCGATGAGCGGTTTGATATAGCTGCGTTTCTCTTTCAGCGAGTTGCAGCCAGGGATGTGTAGGTGGATGGTGAGGGTGGCAATTATCATTTCTTGAAAATTATTTTGCGCAACTGTTCTTTGAATCTGCGGTATCGCTGCACATAGCGCCAGGCTTTGCTCCGGTAAATTTCTGTGAGCTCATGTTCTTTATTGTGGAGTTGGCCCAGAAGCAATTCTTTTTCTTTTTGTTTATTCATCAGGGCTGATTGGAAGTCGTTTTCTTGCTGGCTCATTTGTGTCTGTTGAATATCAATTGCATTTTTAAATAGATGAACTGCGAAGTTGCTGGTTGCGCTCGATGATTTATTCTTTTGACCTTTCAGCGCAAAGGCGATTTGTACCGTCCGCCCATAAGTTGCTTCAACGGTAAATTTTGTGCGGGCGTACTGGATGGCGTTTTGCCCGAATTCCTGGCGTTTTTGTGGATGGTCATATAAATAAGAAATTTTTTCGGCGAGCGCATCATAATCACCAGGTTCATATAACAAGCCAGTCAGATTGTCCTGCACCAATTCGGGGGTGCCGCCCCGGTTTGCGCCGATGACAGGTTTTCCCAGCAGCATGGCTTCAAGTGTGATTCGGCCAAAGGCTTCCAGACGCGAGCATATCAGCAGAATGTCGGTCTGCTGAATTGCGGCGAAGATATTCTTTTGAAAATCCAAAATATGGATATGTTTTTGCAGGTTATTCTGTCGGATCACTTCCATGATTTCGTCATAGTAACTCTTTAAGCCAATCGAGCCGATTAATAATAATTCCACATCCTTTTTTCCTTGTTTCATCACCAGTTCGCGAACTGCCAGGATCGCATCCAGATGCCCTTTTACTGGAATCATCGTTCCGATCAGGATCATTCGCAGGACGGCCTCTGAAAATAAGGGATCGATAGGTTCCTGTAGATCATCGATTGGAATTTCAACCGAGGCATAAATCGTTTCGATGCGCTTCGCGCTCACATTGGGGAATAATGTTTTTTGTATTGCCTGCGAATTGCTCAGAATAAAGTTGGAACTGTCTTCAATCACTTGCAGCGCATCCGCAAACGGGATGACGTATGTGATGCCCGCAGCCTCACCAAATTCTGTAATCGACCAGATGTGCGGTTTGCCAAGCGCCTGGGCAGCCAGCGCCCCCCAGGGAATGACCGTTGTATTGGTGAAAACAACATCCGGGTTGATTTTTTTAGCAGGGGCAGTTCTTCCAGCAACCAGCGAAAGCTTCTATCCAACCGCCGGGCCTGTTCGTCCGGGTCAAGATATTCAAAGTTGCCCCACCAGTAAAATTCGCGGATGAGAACCGCCGCCCCTGTGTTCTTCACCAGTTTTACCATTGGCCCCGGCCCCGGGAAAATCACGGTACACATATGTCCAGATTTGATGAAATGCGTTATTTTCTCCAGCAAACTGCGTTCAGCCCCATTAAGGCCGGCTGAGTGAGCGAAAAATAGCAACTCGAGCCGGAGTTGTTTTTTCAAGCATAGGAGGTTGGCGGCGGCATCCTGTGCCAGGTAATCCTGCCAGCGGGCATCGCTCGCCAGATGAAAAAACAGCCCGTCAGTGTCTGAAAGCAGATACAGGTCAAAGCCAAGGGCATCCAGTCGGGTCAGCATCTCATCGGGGGCGTGCCCGGCCAACTTAAGCAGCTTGGGATTGAACTCAACCAGCAGCTTTAAATCGGGCGTGGTCTGGATGATTTGCTGCATGCCATTTAGGACTTCAATTTCATGTCCCTCGGTGTCAATCTTGATCAGGGTTGGGCCTTCCGGTATTTCTTGCCGAAAATTGTCCAAAGGGTAGGCCTGCATCCTGACAATTTTTTGCGTTGGCGTGGCCGGATGCGCAATAAAGCCGCAGTTGTCTGAAGCAGTCGAGATGTAAAAATCTCTGGTTGTTTCAAGGTCCGAGATGGCGCATGAATAGGTGCTTGCCGCGCCCAGATGGTTCTCTTCCAGATTTTGTTTCAGGGTGAGGTAATTTTCAGCGGCGGCTTCGAAGGCAACGATTTTGCAGTTGGGAGCCAGGCTGCCAACCAGCATGCTGTAATAACCGTGGTGCGCCCCAACATCCACAAAGCAGGCCAGTTGTGCGGCCATTGATTCGACGATTTGGACACTGTACGCTTCAAAAGAAGCCAGTTGATAGAGTCTTGCGCAATGTTCGTTGCTCCACATTTTAAAGAGCTTGCCATCAGGTTCAATCTGTCGAAATGCATCCCGATTGTATTCTTGCGCAAAAAGTGACATATCCATTAATAAAAGAAGCTCCTGGGGTTTTGGCAATTATAGTATGCCCAATCATAATATGGTTAAGCATGAAACATCTTTGATGCATGGCGATCTGATCAAGATCTAACTTGACATTCTCGGATTTGTAACTATAATTGTTACAATATGTCAGCCAACAATCAGCGTTTTGCAGTCTCCATTCATATTCTGACCATTTTGGCAGCCAGTACCAATACTTCGGTCACATCTGAAGCGATTGCCGCCAGTGTGGATACCAACCCGGTTGTCATTCGGCGCACCATGTCACGATTGCGCGAATGCGGACTGGTGGATTCACGTCCCGGAGCAAGCGGCGGCTGGAAATTGGGCCTCCCCGCAGAACAGATCAGCCTGTGTCGGGTTTTCGAGGCTGTTGGTTCTGGGAATGTGCTGCTTATTCATGAACATCCCAATGCCGATTGCATGATCGGCGGAAAAATCAAGGTGCCACTTGGCAAGGTCTTTGGCCGTGCACAGAATGCGCTGGAAGCCAGCCTGGGCCAGTTCACCATTGCAGATGTTTTACAGGATGTGATGGTGCTTCATCAAAAAGACGAGGCGACATAAAATGACCACACTCGAAGATTTTCGCAAAGAAAAAGATGATTTTTTCCGGGACGATCACCAGTCTCCATTCACGGCGCAGGAGAAACGGAGTTTCACCGGGCTGCATTACTACCCTGAGAATCCGGCCCTGCGCCTGGAGTTGCCGCTTGAAAAACTGGATGTGCCTGACCTGGTGGTTTTGCAAACATCCACTGGCGATGCGCGTGAGTTTTTACACGCCGGGCAGGTACGCTTTGATGTGGACAACGTTGAAGCAATTTTGCAGGTTTATCTCGATGATTACGACGGCTATTTTCTGCCTTTTATCGATGCCACCGCGCCCACTGAAACCTATGGGGCGGGGCGCTATCTCGAACCACACGATCTTTCTGGCGGCGTGGGCAACCCCACCCTGCTGGTCGATTTCAATCTGGCCTATAATCCTTATTGTGCGTATAACGAAATGTGGTCTTGTCCCATTCCATCCAAAGAAAACCGTCTGACGGTGCGGATTGAGGCGGGCGAGAAGAAGTTTCACGATTGATTAGTCTTCTAGTCGGTAGCACGATTTGACGAGAAGACTAGTAGACTAGCTCACTAGAAGACGAACGATATGAATAGACCTTACGTTTTCATCAATGTGGCAGCCAGCGCCGATGGCAAAACCGATACCTTCGAGCGGCGTGGCGCGTCGATTTCTTCGGCGGCGGATAAAGCGCGCGTGGATGGGTTGCGTGCTGCAGCGGATGCCGTGATGGTGGGCGGCAAGACGCTGCTGGCAGAAGACCCCAAGCTGACGGTGAAATCGGCGCCACTGCGGGCGGAGCGCTTGGCCAGAGGCTGCCCCGAAAACCCGATGAAAGTGGGCGTCGTCAGCCGGGCAGCGCTCAAAGCGGATGGCGATTTTGTCGGCATGGGGCCGGCGCGTCGGGTGGTTTTTACAACAGAGCAAACCACCGCTGCGCAGGAGCAGTTTCTGCTGACGCTGGGTGTGGAAGTGTATGTGTTGGGTGAAAAGCAGGTTGATTTGCCCAGGGCGCTTGAGACACTAAAAGACCTGGGCGTAGAGCGGCTGATGGTAGAAGGCGGCGGAACCTTGAATTTCGAGCTATTGCGCCTCGGTCTGGTGGATGAGTTGATAGTGTACGTGGCGCCGTTCATCTTTGGTGGGGAAACGGCTTCAACAATGGCGGCAGGCGCAGGGTTGGCGCGCTCCGCCGCGCTTCCGCTGCGCTTGGCGGATGTTTCAGTTGCGGATGATGCTGGAGGGGTGTTACTCCGCTATTTTTGTCCAAATAGTTCCTTGAGAGAATAGGAGAGTACGATGACGCTTACACATTTGCCCATTAAAGAATTACTGGAAGAAAACCGTGACCATGATTGCGCAGGCGTTGGGAAAGACCACGTTTGCGTCAAGATTGCGGCGATTGCTGAATTTCCGACGCGCTTTGGCGATTTTCATATCATTTCGTTTTGGAATAATGCTGATGGCAAGGAGCACGCCGCGATTGTGCGCGGCGATGTGACCAATGCGGAGGATGTAACGGTGCGCCTGCACTCGGAATGTTTGACGGGTGATGCTTTTGGTTCGCTGCGCTGCGATTGTCGTGACCAGTTGGAGACGGCGCTGCGCACGATTGGCGAGTTGGACAGGGGCATTGTGCTCTATTTGCGCCAGGAGGGGCGCGGGATTGGTTTTACCAACAAAATCCGCGCTTATGGTTTGCAGGATTATGGCTATGATACGGTGGAAGCCAACCTGGCGCTGGGTTTCCGCGACGATGAGCGCGATTACGCGGTGGCGGCGCACATGCTGGCATCGCTTAAGGTCAATTCGATACAGTTGATGACAAACAACCCGAAAAAGATCAACGATTTGACTCAATATGGGGTTAAGGTGAATGGGCGCATTCCGCTGGTGATTCCGCCGAACCCGTATAATGAGTTTTACCTGCATACCAAGGCTGAGAAATCGGGGCATCTGATCGATTTTGAAGGCAATGAGCATTTGCTGGAACAAATTGACCGTCCGGTAGTGAAAGGCATGAACGACGATCAGGTCAATGCATTGTACGAATAAAGAAATATTTCCCTAGTAGGGGACCGCGCCCTACTCGTATCAAAAAAGTGCGCCTTTATGGCGCACTTTTTTGATACGAGTTTGCATTTTACAAAGCTGTTTTATGTAAGTTGAGATTTGCTTTCGCCTGTATAATTATTTAAGTGTTTGCTGAATGGTAAATTTCCAATCAAATTTTTGGGCCGTGTGCTTTTTTGGAGGTGCTTGTGGGTGTTATTACCATTTCAACGCCGTTTTTGCTCTTTCTGGCAACCGAAAGAATGATTGCACAGAAGGGCGGCCATATTGATACCTCGCTTGAGAATCCGATTGCCGGGATGTTGGTTGAAAAAGCCTGGGCGCTTTCCGGCACAGATGAATCGTCGCAGCGCTGGCGTGTTTTTAAAAATGCTTTTGAAGAAGCCGAGACTGAATTTTTTGAAACAAGTCAGAATCGCGATATGGCCAACCTGGCGCTGGGTGTGTTGGATGCGCTGGGCGATTACGCCAATACCAACAGCGCATGGTTGGCGTCCCATTCTGCCGCATTGGAGAAGCTCTCCCTGATTGGCGCCGAAGCGGATGTGGAGACATTGCTAAACCTGTGTATTGAAGCTGCACGCGCAAAAAACATGACGATGCCTACGCGTGTCGATTTATTGGACATCACCCGTTATTTTGTCGCAGTATTTCGGAACTGTCTTTTTTCAGACCCACTTTATGATGCGTTTACACAGGAACAGCTTTCAAAAGAGCGTCCAAAAACATTCCATGATACGCATCAACACTATCTTGACCGGATGATTGAGCAAAATATGCATTTGGATTTCGCCGGCGTGAAAGATGGGCAGGTCTTGCGGCTTGAGTCTATTTTTATCGGCCCGCAGGCTGAGGTGGAAGTGCAACCGGGCGCGCGCGCATTCAAGGAGCGGGTGCGCAAGTATCAGTTGGAAAATGAAAGGCGGCGCGTTAACAAAGGTCGTCCCGAGAAGGCCCTTCATCGTCTGCCGATTAATCAGGTGCTTGCCAGGAACTTGAACCTGGTGGTGCTGGGGGATCCCGGCGCGGGCAAGACGACACTTTTACAGTACATCACCCTGGCTTTTGCTGAAAACGATGCAGCACGCATCGGTCTGCCGCACGAAATACGCCTGCCCATTTTTATTCGATTGTATGATTTTGTCATCAAGCGCGCTGAATATGCGGATGGCACGTTCTCACTGCTTGATTATTTTTCTGAGTTTGCCCGTGAGCAGTTGCAACTCCATTTGCCCCCCGCATTTTTTGCGGATGCGCTGGAGCGCGGGGAGTGTTGCGTCTGTCTGGACGGTTTGGTCGAATTGGGGGCAATTGCCCTGCGCCGGGAACTGGTGGCCATGATCGGGGCGTTGGTGGACCGTTATCCGCGCAATCGCTATATCGTCGCCTCACGCCTTGTCGGGTATGAAGATGCTCACCTCGAACGCCGCGAATTCACCCATCTCACCATCCAACCCTTGAGCGCAGACGATATTAAACAATTTATCGAAAAGTGGTTCAATATGCGCGCCAAAGACTCTGAAATCAGTCAGAAACATATTGCGCATCTGACCAAAGCCATTTTTGAGCACGAACGTATTAAGGCGCTGGCGGCCAACCCGCTCATTTTGACCATTATCGCGCTGGATGATCGCCTTGAGAACGAACTTCCCTTTGAGCGCGTTCGGCTTTACGATCAATGTGTGGATATGCTGATCGAAGCCTGGGATCGGCAGCCCAACATGAAATACAGTCTGCGTCGCCGCTTGCTGGAAAAGCTGGCGTATTGGATGCATACCCAGGTGGGCATCCCCCCTGTGGGCGCGCTGGAAGCGCAATTGCGTCATATTTTGGCAACCGACCCCAAACTGCAATTGGATGAAGAACAGATACAAGAAACGATTGACGAGTTTCTGGGGCTGGTCAAAGCAGGTGGTGGGTTGTTGATTGAACGCAGCGCCGGGATTTATAGTTTTTCACATTTGATCTTTCAGGAATTTCTGGTCGCATCCGACATCGAAAAACGCCTTGCACATAGCAGCGACGCACTGTGGAATGAGATCCAGCCACATTTGCATGAAACACACTGGCGTGAAGTGATTTTGCTCCTGCTTGGTTCGCTCAACCGTTTTGAACAGCACAATACTGAGTTAATCGGGCGTATTTACCGCAGCCACGATCTCTATGAGCCAGTCATGCACCGGCATTTGTTCCTGGTTGCACGCGCCCTGGCCGATCATGTGGAAATTGAATCGGGCTTGCGCAATGACATTCTCGATTCGCTGCTGGCATTGGCGGCTTCACAAGAGCTGGCCGGCTGGGATGCGTTTGCACCCCTGGGCGCATTGACCGAAGATCGCCGCGCTGCATTGGGGCTGCTGGCGCTGGCGCAGGATCAAAAAGCCATCGTGGGAACGCGTCTGTTTGCGGCGCAGGCGCTCGGACAGTTGGGCCGCACCGATGACGAATCGCGATTGCTGTTGGGGCTGGCTCACGATGAAAAGGTCCATGCCGATGTGCGCAGCACCGCGATTCAGGCGTTGGGGCAACTGGGGCATGCCAGCGAACTGGTCTTGAAAGGTCTTCTGGCGCTGGCGCAGGATGAAAACATCTACGCCTACGTGCGCAGTGACGCCGCTCAGGCGTTGGGCCGCCTCGGACAGAACAACTCGCAGGTTTTGAATGGTTTGCTGGCATTGGTGCGCGATGAACAGGGCAACGAACGCGTCCGACGCGCCTCTGCCTACGCATTGGGACGTTTGAAACATAACGATCCCACCGTGTTAGATGCGTTGCTCGACCTTGCACAGAATGAAAAAGCCGATCGTGGTGTGCGCAGTGCGGCGGTGCAGGCGCTTGGACGGGTGGAAAATGCCGGTGAGATGGTTTTGAGCGGGTTGCTGGCGCTTGCTGGAAACGAAGCAGTTGATCAGGGCGTCCGTTGCGATGCTGCAGATGCGCTGGCGCAACTAGGCTGGGTCGACCATGCTTCGCATGTTTTGCTGGCGCTTGCCAGAGATGAAAAAGGCAGCTTCTGGGTGCGCAACGATGCCGCCAGTATTCTGGGACGTTTGGGCCGCGTCGACGAGGCAGCCGATGTATTGCTGCGGCTGGTGCGCGACGAAGCTGTGGATGATCGCGTCCGCAGTGATGCCGCCGATATGCTGGGACGCCTGGGTGTTGTGGATGAAACGGTTTTACACAGTCTGCTTGCGCTCGCACAGGACAAAAGCATGGATGTCCGCCTGCGCAGCGATGCCGCACAGGCGCTGGGTGAACTGGGCGAGATGGATGAAGCTGTCAGCATTTTGCTGGCTTTTGCAATGGATCGTAATATCGCCTTCTGGGTGCGGAGTGATGCTGCTGAGGCCCTCGGTGAGTTGGGCCGCATCGAAGAAGCCGCTGCCATATTGCTGGAACTGGCGCGGGAGGACAGCGCCAATTCAGGCGCGCAGAGCGCCATGCTGCAAGCCCTTGGTCTGTTGGGTTATCCGACCCTCGATGTTTTGCAGAGCCTGCTAGCGTTGGCGCAGGACGAAACCCTGGATGCCGGAGTCCGCAGTGATGCTGCGCAGGCCATCGGACAGTTGGGCCGCGCAGATGAAAGCATCCTAAGCGGCCTGCTCAAGCTGGTGCAAAACGAAAAAGTGGATGCTGGAGTCCGCAGTGATGCGGCGCAGGCGTTGGGCGAGCTTCGCCATGCCGACGAAGCTGTTTTGAGTGGTTTGGCCGGGCTGGTGCGCGATGAAAGCGTGGACGCCTGGGTGCGTATTGACGCAGCACAGGCACTGGCCCAGCTTGGTCACGCCGATAACGGTGTATTAACTGGCCTGCTGGGTATTGTCAGCAATGAAAAGCGCGGTATCAGCATGCGTAATGCCGCTTATCACAGCCTGAAGGCGTTATTGGGAGAAGGCAAGTGAGTTTTCAGGTTCGCCCAACGCACGCAGTTGTCAATCTCAGTCAGTTACATCGCAACGTAGAAGCCATTCGAGCGCACGTCGGCGGGGCGCGGATTATGCCCATTGTCAAGGCCAATGCCTACGGACACGGGCTGGCCGAGGTGGCGGCTTTCCTCGCGCCGCTGGTCGATTACATTGGTGTGGCCGTGTTGGAGGAAGGCATTGCCTTACGCCAGTTGGGCATTCAGACGCCTATTTTGGTACTGGGGGGGATATGGGGCGATCAGATTCCGCTTTATTTGCAGCACAACCTGACCATGACGGCTTCTTCGCTCGAACGCCTCGAGCAGATCAACGCTGCGGCGCAGGCCGTCAACGTTAGGGCGCGTGTTCATCTCAAGATTGATACCGGGATGGAACGCGTGGGTGTGCATTATTACAGTGCGCACACCCTGCAGGAAGCCGCGCTGAAACATACCAATGTCGAAGTCGAGGGCATTTACTCACACTTTGCCAATGCGGATGCTGCCGACCTGACGCATGCCCGCCTGCAACTGGAACGCTTCAACGAAGTGCTGCGCTTTTACGAACGTCACAGTCTGCCTACGCCCATCCGCCACATTGCCAACTCAGGCGGGATTTTGCAACTCCCTGAGAGCTACTTTGACCTGGTACGACCTGGCATCATGCTCTACGGTGTCTACCCGTCGGCAGAAGTGCAGCGCACGGTGGATGTCAAACCCGCGCTCACCTGGAAGTCACGCGTCGTCTATTTCAAAGTTGTTCAGCCGGGACACCCCGTCAGCTATGGCTCCACCTGGGAAAGCAATCACCCGGTACGGATTGTGACCGTCCCCGTTGGGTACGGCGATGGCTACTTTCGCGGGATGTCGGACAAGGCGCAGGTCATTATCCGTGGAGAGAAATATCCGCAGGTGGGACGTATCTGCATGGATCAGATGATGATTAATCTGGAGCAGGGCACCGCCTACAATGGGGACGAAGTGACCCTGATCGGCGACGGCATTACCGTCGAAAACCTGGCTGAATGGGCCGGGACCATCCCCTACGAAATTCTGACCAACATTGGTGCAAGGGTGCCGCGTGTATATATGACGGACGATGATAATGCGACGGTAGACAGTAGACGGTAAACAATTCCCCGTTGATTTTGTCAGACGAATCGAATACGCCCGGTAGGTAGACCCTGCAGCAGCGCCAGACCAGCGCCTGTGATTTGGTGTGTCTGACCCTTCTCCAGAATGATGTCCAGTTTGTTGCTGCTCTGCGTGAGCCACACGCGGCCTTCCACGATCTGGATAGACTTTCCGCGTAGATCATTTTCCAAACGGAACAATTCGTTCTTGTCCAGGGATACTTCTGTACTCAATTGAGATGGAACCACCTTTTTGCCAAGTAGTGTACCGTGGGTGTTCTGTATTTTATATTCCATTTCTACCTCCGTCGCTTTGTATCCGATGAATTTGTCCGAGATCCATAAATGTAACAATGTCTTATTCTAGACAAAAAACGGGGAAGAGTATAGTTACAAAATATTGAAACTATATACGATACAGTTTATAATTAATGAAATTGTACTGGTCGGTTGATTGGGTGACTGCATAATTTCCCCTGTTTTGAACATTTTCTGGAGGAGTGACAATGGCCTTGAGTGACATCAAGGGCTTAAACCTGTACGAACAACTGGCTGCTGAAATATCGCAACATATCGATGCGTCTGTGCTCAACCCTGGTGACCAGTTACCTTCTGTGCGGCGGATGAGTCAACAAAAGAAATGCAGCGTAACCACTGTGTTGCAGGCTTACGCGCTGCTCGAAGATCGTGGCCGCATTGAGGCGCGTCCGCAATCTGGCTATTATGTGCGCCAGCAGTCTTTGCCCGAGTACGCTTGTGTGGAGCCCGATGCATCGGCAGAATTGCTGGATCCGGCAACGGTGCGCAACGATGATATTGTTTGGAAAATCTTGCAGAATGCCAGCAACCCCCATTTACTCCAGTTTGGCGCCGCCCTACCCAACCCAGAGATGATGCCTATCAAACGTATCAACCGCATCATTGCGAACATTGCGCGCGCGGGATCGGTTCCACTTGAATCGTACGGCCCGCCGGACGGTCTGAAAGAGTTGCGTACACAGGTGGCGCGGCGCGCCTACCTGACCGGCATTTCGGCCTCCCCCGAAGATGTCGTCATCACATCTGGTTGTATGGATGCCATCCATCTGGCCTTGCGGGTGGTAACCCATCCAGGCGATTTGGTGGCCATCGAAACCCCTTGTTATTTCAGCATTTTGCTCCAGTTGGAAGCATTGGGTTTGCGCGCGCTGGAAATCCCGACGCACCCACGAGACGGGATCAGCCTGGAGGCCCTGGAATTTGCTCTCGAGAACCATCCGATCCGCGCGATGTTAATGGTTCCGAATTATTCCAACCCGTTGGGCAGTCTCGTCCCTGATGAGCGCAAACGCGCGCTTGTAGAGCTTTTGGCGCGTTATGAAATCCCGCTGATCGAAGATGATATTTACGGCGACCTGGCCTTCGATGGTCACCGCCCGGTAGTTTGCAAGTCTTTCGACCGCAATGGCCTGGTGATGTTGTGTTCGTCTTACTCGAAGGATATTTCTGCTGCGCTGCGGGTCGGTTGGATTATTCCCGGTCGTTTCTATAACAAGCTTGTCAAAATGAAGTTGTCCACAAATATTTCCACTACGATCCTTTCACAAATGGCACTGGCAGAATATCTTGAAAATGGAGGCTATGACCACCATTTGCGTAAGATCCAGCGTGCTTATGCTCAAAAAGTAGATTACATGTCGCGCGCCGTACTGAATTATTTCCCCGAAGGGACGCGGGTTTCCGCCCCACAGGGGGGATACGTGTTATGGGTGCAGTTGCCTGGTGATGTGGATGCGCTCGAACTATACCGCCAGGCGCTTTCGGTTGGGATTACGATTGCGCCGGGACATATCTTTTCCACCACACAGCGTTATCGCAGTTTCATCCGATTGAACGCAGCTTATATGGATTTTAAGGCCGAACGTGGCATTGAACGGCTTGCCGCGTTGGTAAGTCAAATGACACAAGGGAATCGTTGATCGAATTGATTTATCCAGCCGTTCGGTGTTGCCAGATGGCCTCGAACGGAAACTGGTACAATTCGGCCAACGACTATCTGACTTGGAGGCACTTTGAAAAAGTTTCTTGACTATCTTAGCCTGTTTGGGGTGGCAGGACTGGTAATTGCGCTCGACCAATGGACGAAGGCGCTGGTGCGCAGCAATATTGCGCCCGGCGATTGGTGGCTGCCCGATAACCTAAGTGGGCTGATGCCTTATGCGCGCATTATCAACTGGCACAACTCTGGCGCGGCTTTTGGTTCGTTTCAAGGATTTAGCTGGGTCTTTACGCTGCTGGCTTTTGGCGTGGCCGGGATGATTATCTACTACTACCCGCGTGTGGATCGCGCCGACTGGTGGTTGAAACTGGCGATGGGCATGCAAATGGGCGGGGCGCTCGGCAATGTCATTGACCGGCTGCTTCAACAGGGTCAGGTGACAGACTTCATCTCGGTCGGCACCTTCCCGGTATTCAACGTCGCAGATTCAAGCATCAGCGTCGGGGTGGCGGTTTTGCTAATCGGCATGTTCATCAAAGAACAAAAGGAACGCAAACAGGTCAAGGCAGATGTCGAATTTGCCAATGGACAGGAAGAAGGTACGGGTGGATGAACGCCGCGAGATTTTCCATTACACGGGCAGCGAGGAGCGCCTCGATAAATATCTGGTAACCTGCCTACCCGAGTTTTCGCGTTCGCGCATTGCCGGGTTGGTAACAGATGGCTGCGTCAGCGTCAGCGGCAAGCCCGCCAAAAAGGCGGGTCACGCCATCAGCGATGGAGATGTGATCGAAGTGCGCATTCCGGCCACGCAGTCTGTGGGCCTGGTTGCCGAAGATATTCCGCTGGATATTATTTTCGAGAATGAAGAGCTGATTGTCGTCAACAAACCTGCTGGGATGGTCGTCCATCCGGCGGCGGGACATGCCGGCGGCACGCTGGTCAACGCGGTGCTGGGGCATGAACCCGATATGGAAGGCATTGGCGGCGAAGAACGCCCCGGGCTCGTCCACCGTTTGGACAAGGATACTTCGGGCATCATTGTGCTCGCCAAAAACGAACGGGCGCATCGTTGGCTGCAAGATCAGTTCCGCGATCGCAAGGTCGAGAAGACCTACCTTGCGCTGGTGGATGGTAAGCCCCCCACGCCGACTGGTCGCGTGGAAGCGGCGATTGACCGTGACCCGAGCCATCGCAAAAAAATGGCGATCATGCAAAACGGCAAGGGACGCGAAGCTGTCAGCGAGTACCGCACCCTGGAATCTTTTCATAAGCATACGCTGCTGGAGTTCCATCCGCATACCGGACGCACGCATCAGATTCGCCTGCATTGTGCTTTTCTCAACTGCCCCATCGTGTCGGATCCCATTTACGGGCATCGTCATTCCACCATCCCGAGCTTGAAGCGTCAGTTTTTGCACGCGCACCAGCTCAAAATCATTTTGCCGGGTAAAAAGCTGGCGCAGACCTTTGAAGCACCGCTCCCCGATGATTTGCAACAGGTTCTCGATGCGTTGCGGGCCGGGTAACAGGTACACGTAAAAAGTGCCACGCACCGCTAAGGTGCGTGGCACTTTTTACTTTTTAGCGCATCATCATTATTTGATTTGAATTGTGTAATTCGTTGTAATGCGGGTAAAGCGCGTTGTGCCCGTGACGATCAGGGTCGCTTCACTGGTGTCGCCGCCAAAATCAAGGTCAACATCGGCAGTCTGGTCGGGGTTGACGGTGACGGTTTGGACGGTGGTTTTGTTGCCCTTCAAAATTAGCGCCAGTCTGAAGGTTTGCGGCAGCGCATTTTCGATGCGCGTAAAGCCAGCCGCAACCCAGCCGCCGTCATCTGTCTCGAAATCGGTTGAATAGTTGATCTCCGGGATCGAGACATCGTCAAGCATAAAGCCTTCGCCATTGACGGCTGCATCGGTGACATATTCATAACGGATCTGTACTTTTTTGCCTGCGTAATCGCTCAGGTCAACCTTTTCTTCCTGCCAGCCGTCGGTTGCGCCGTTGTAGCCGCAGCCATACGAATTGCCAGATGGGTTGGTGTCGGTACAGGTTGGGGTTTTGATGATCTTCCAGGTTTTGCCGCCATCGGTGGATGCTTCGACAAAGACATAATCGTAATCTTTTTCAAGGTCGTGCCACATTTGATATTGCAGCGTAACCGTGCCGGAAACCTTGCTGAAATCAAAGTCATGCGTCAACAGCATGTCCGATTCGTCGCCTTTGTTTGACCAGAAGGCATATTTGCCAGAGTTTGGGTCAACGGGGAGTAACTTTGCCAGCGTTTCGCCTTCAAAGTGCAGGGTATGTTTGCCGCTGCACGAAATGCTGATGTAATCCACGCCATATTGATGCACGTTACCAGATAACGTATTGGGGCAGTTGGTGATGGTTGCGCTCGCGCTGGCCTTCGTATCGCTCTGATATTTCTGGTAATTGTAACGGCCATCGCCCACTGAACCATCCATCAGGTAGTTGGTTGCTGCCCAATCCATAAAGAAATCATCGGCAAGGATGGGCTGGTTGGTGACAGGGTCGGTGGCTTTGATGTTGGTGAGCACATCGTCAACGCTCTCCATGCCATTGGCCTGATCGTGGACAAGTTGCTGGGTGGCTTCCTTGCCAAAACGGTCGAGGAAATAGGCCAGGAACATAAACGCCGAGCCGTAGTGCGGGCCATTTGAGCCTGGGTCTGAGCCCCAGTCATTGAGTTGGATATCGGTGTCGTTGATGTACGTGCTTGCATTTCCGCCGCTGCTGTAATATCCGTTCAGCAAAACTGCCACTTCCGAGAAGCCTTCATTGATCCATGAGGTTTCGTTGCGGTCCTGTTTCCAGTGAATCATGTGCTGGAACTCATGTGCCAGCACCCCGTAGGTGTACGTATCGCTCAGGGGCGAGTTATCGGCATTGAAGACGAACATTTCGTGTGCATTGGAATATTTGTGAGCGTCGGGGCTGTATTCATCGGGGGAGGAGAAGTAGCCTGCCACCGAACCGCCAATTCCATGTGCGTAGACGAGATAAATGTGCGGATCATTGTCCACCCCGGGAGTCCACTCGCTGCCGAAGAATTCGCGGTCCGTCGGGTAAATTTTGTTTTCGAAGGTATCCACCAGTTTTTTGGCTTCGTCTGTACTGTAATTGGTGCCGTCCTCCACCCAGAAGTAGGCGTGGTCTGTCAAATATTGCAGGGTGGCGTCCACCTGAAAGCTATTGGCGTTGTCGGTGTTGGTGACCCAAATCTTTTGTTTCGCGCCGACCTTAAACGGCCCGCTTGGAACCACTTCTGGCACGTTGCACTCGCTCTGCAAACGGCATGCCAGGTCGCGCAAGTCATTGACTGGTACGAGACTCTCTTGCAGTGTCTTGACGGTATCGGTTGAGATGTCAGTGATCGGGACACGGGTCAACTGCGCCGGGGCTTCCGGGGTATCGGTCGGGGATCCGCCATCCGTCGGGATCGACGTTGAAAAATCTGACGGGATGGTCGGGATGGAGGGGGCAATATCCTTCATCATGCCATAGGCATATACGCCGATCCCAAGCAGGGCTGCCAGGCAGCAGCAAAGCAGTGCAATGACAACAATGATCCAGACAACAGGGGGGATTGATCTTTTATTTTCGTCCATGGGTTCCTCCGGGAAAGTAGAATGAAATTTTACCCCCAAATATTGAATAAGGAAAAAATCAGGACGTATGGAAGTTTGTCAAAACTTCCATAGTAAAATTTTGCAGCACCTGGCGGACACTTCTATTTGGGACATTGGAGGAACGATGCAGAAAAAATCGCTTTTCATTATCGGACTGGTATTTTCAATCGTTTTTCTGCTCCTACTGACGGGCTGTGCTTCTCCCACAGCGTCGCCAACGCCTGCGCTGCAAAAAACACCTACAGCGACGGCTTCGCCTCAGCCGCATTACACCCTCCAGCAGCCTGATTTTCAGCAGCTTCTTCGTTTGATTCCAGATATGCGTGACGCCTATCAAAAAAACGAATATACAGAAACCTGGGAACAAGAAATTCGCTTCTATGGCAGTGCTGATATAGATAAATTGATGGCGAATGATCTCAAGAAATATGGTGCCGAAAGCATACCAAACGCAGGCCAATATATCGAAAATATTCCTGCCGAGTGGGACGATATGTTTAGCTTGCCTACGGCCAGCATTCAGGAAATTTTGTTTCATCACAGCGCGATTGATCTTTTCAATCAAAAACAGGTTCGGTTTGCAGATAAACAGGCGTTGTCATCATTCTCATCGTTTCCTGCCACAGCTTATGCACTGGGCACAGATGGCAAAACATGGCTTGTGCAGATTGATCTGACAAAACAAGAGATTCGTTACTGGTTAACCTTGCGGCAAGATGAATATGGAAAATATCAAATTATTCCGAATGATATTGCGACCGACTACTTGGAAACCTCAAATTATTCCACAGAGATAACAACGAATGTGGATATTAACAATGACGGAAAAAATGACATTTTGAAGCTGGCAAGCTACTATTTTGCGGGTGGATTGTCAAAAACGCTTTTTATCTACAGTCAAAACGCTGATGGGATTTACTTGCTAGATTCAGTCCATTTCCCGAGTGTAACCCCAGTGGCGGCTGAAACGCATGAGAGCGAATATACAATTGGCGATCACAATGGGGATGGATTGCTGGATATTCAGATTACTACCCCTCGATTTGCGATTTTTGATTGTTCGTGGGAGCAAAAGCTTATCGTTCAATTTAAAGGAGAGAAACGTACGGATCAAACCATTAACGGTGAAATACCAGACACACCCGAATGTTTTCTTGCAAAATCTACAAGAAGCGAGGACCCGCAAGAGATGGCATCGCTTGTGCAATCAGCCAGAGCCAATTTGAAGCAAGATGCTTCCATTGATTTGCGTACATGGGTTCAATTACGACTGGCGATGGCCGATGCTGCGCAGGGAAAGGATGCACAGGCATTGCAGGAACTGGCTGCCATTCAGAAATTGCCACAGGGGGTGGGGTTGTTTCAAAAAGTGGTGTTGGATGCGTATCAACAGGCCAAGTCATCCCCCTTGCGGCTTTGTGAGATACTGAATGTACGCTCAATTCAGAAAAACCAGGATGATAAAAATTTTGACACCGATATTGATGTTGACCTGGCAGATTTAGGTGCTTACCCGCTTGATATGACACCTGTTGCCAGTATTGTTTGTCCGTTTCGCTGGCTGGTCAATCAGCGTTTGGCGCGGCAAGCGCCCGGTAAATATTCATCGCCCGACAAGGCTTTTGCGGCTTTGGGATTACAGCTTACCTCGTTGCATCAGGCAAATTTGGATGATGATGCCGACCCTGAATGGATTGGCCTGCTTGGAACAGAATCTCCTGAAATTGTTTTTCTTAAGCAGGTCGATGGCAGATGGCGTATTACAGATGAATACTTTCAAGCTGGTTGGCCCTCGGATCTTTCCGTAGAAACGCAGGATGTAACAGGAGACGGTCGGCTTGACGTGCTGCTCAGTTTTGCTTATCGTGGAAACACGTCTGAAAAATGTAGCGATGGCAAAGCCTACTACAGACTTCAGATTCTGGATACCAGCATCAGCGATGAAAATCAGCGTACGGTTTTTGATAAAGATTTTGAGTGTGTTGAACAATCGCCATTAAAAACATTGTCTTTACAAGATGTAATTGATTTAATGGAAAAAGAGAACAACACAGATGATCTTGGCAAAACATATCCAGACTGGGCCAAATATCACGAGGGAAAGGGGGATGATGACAGTTCAACCGACTTGCTTAATGATGTAGATGATGTTGAAAATTTGGTGCTTGCCAACATCCACCCGCAAGAAGCACAAGATAAAATTAAAACCATTCTAGCATCCATGCCTGAAAATGACCCTGCGGCAGATGCTTTACGCGAGCGCCTGCTATATCTTTCTGGCTACAGTTACGAGTTGCAAGGGGATGATGAAAAAGCGCTTGATGTTTACCTCAGCCTGATTGAGAAAAATCCGCAATCGTTGTGGAGCAGGCTGGCGCAGAGTCGCATATCAACAAAGTAGGGGCGCAGCGTTGCTGCGCCCCCGGGGTATTTAGATCAAATAGGGATGCAGGTTTTACTTGAAAACCACTTTCCCGTCTTCCACATCCACCACCACATTTCCGCCGTTGACAAATTTGCCGCCGAGCAGTTCCACCGAGAGTGGGCTCTCGACGAATTTCTGGATGGCCCGTCGCAGTGGGCGCGCGCCAAAGGCCGGGTCGAAACCCTCCTGCGCCAGCCAGGTGCGGGCGGCGGGGGTCAGCGTCAGTTTGACATCGTATTCGTTCAGACGGTTGACCACTTCCTGAATTTGTAGTTCGACGATGCGTTCCATCTCGGTGATCGTGAGCGGCGAGAACATGATGACATCATCGATGCGGTTCAGGAACTCAGGGCGGAAGGTGCTCTTGAGCGCTTTTTCGATCTTGGCGTGCAATTCGCGCTCTTCGTCATCGGCTTTTTGTTGCAGGAAACCGAGCGTGCCACCCTTGCGGACGTATTCGGTGCCCAGGTTCGAGGTCATAATCAGCACGGTATTGCGGAAGTCCACCAGATTGCCCTGACCGTCGGTCATGCGCCCGTCGTCGAGAATCTGCAGCAGTGCATTCCACACTTCGGGGTGGGCTTTTTCGATTTCGTCAAAGAGCAGGACGCGGTACGGGCGGCGGCGAACGGATTCGGTCAGTTGTCCGCCCGCTTCGTAGCCGACGTATCCTGGGGGCGCACCAAAGAGCCGGCTCACCGTGTGTTGTTCCCGGTATTCTGACATGTCAATGCGGACGAGGGCATCCTCGTCGTCGAACATGAACTCCGCCAGCGCTTTGGCCAGTTCGGTCTTGCCGACGCCCGATGGGCCGATGAAAATGAATGAACCAATCGGACGGGCCGGGTCCTTCAAGCCAGAGCGGGCGCGACGGATGGCGTCGGAGATGGCGTGGATGGCTTCGTTCTGGCCGATGATGCGCTCGTGCAAGCGTTCTTCCATGTGCAGCAGTTTTTGCAATTCGGCTTCCATCATTTGCGTGATGGGGATGCCCGTCCACTGATGGACGACTTCGGCAATGTCGTTGACATCGACCACTTCGTCAAGCTTGTGCTCGGCTTCCCAGACATCGCGTTTTTCTTTGAATTCGCCGTCTTTGCGCAAGCGTTCGACTTTGATTTCAGCAGCGCGCTGGTAATCACGCGCATTCGAGGCCGCATCTTCATCGGCTTGCAGTTTGTCAATTTCGGTCTTCATGACCTTCAACTCAGCCGGCATCGAGTAGAGTGCCACGCGCAACTTGGCGGCGGCCTCGTCCATCAGGTCGATGGCCTTATCCGGCAGGCGGCGGTCGGTGACATAGCGATCTGCAAAACGGGCGGCAGCAGCCAGCGCATCGTCGGAGTAGCGCACTTTGTGGTGGGCCTCATAACGGTCGCGCAGTCCGTGCAGCATTTTGATCGTGTCATCCACGCTCGGCTCGTCCACGTAAATGGGGGCGAAGCGACGTTCGAGCGCTGCGTCTTTTTCAATATATTTGTGGAATTCATCCAGCGTGGTGGCGCCAATGCATTGCAGTTCGCCACGCGCCAGCGCTGGTTTGAGCATGTTGGATGCGTCCATTGCACCCTGGGCTGCGCCCGCGCCGACGACGGTGTGCAGCTCGTCGATCATCATGATGATGTCGCCTTCAGAACGCTGCACTTCCTCAATGACGGCTTTGAGCCGTTCTTCAAACTCACCGCGGAAGCGTGAACCAGCGATCATGGAGCTCAGGTCGAGGGCGACCACCTTTTTGCCAGAGAGAATCTCAGGCACGTCGTTGGTGGCGATTTTTAGCGCCAACCCTTCAACGATGGCCGTTTTGCCAACGCCTGCCTCGCCGATCAGCACCGGGTTGTTCTTCGTACGACGCGAAAAGAATCTGGATCAGACGCAAAATTTCATTGTCACGACCAATCACCGGGTCGAGCTTGCCTTCGCGAGCCATTTGCGTCAAATCGCGGGAATACTTCTCAAGAGTGCGGTAGCGCGTTTCCGCCTGTGGATCGGTGACACGTTGTCCGCCGCGCAATTGCTGAATGGCTTCGTAGACGCGATCCCGGTTCAGCCCGGCGCTTTCGAGAATGCGCGAGGCCGGGGTGTTGCGTTCGGTCATAATTGCCAGAAAGATGTGCTCGGTGGAGATGTATTCATCTTTCAGACGGTTAGCTTCTTCGTTGGCGACATCAATAATGCGTTTGACGCGCGGTGTGATGAAAATTTGTCCCGCGCCGCCGCCAAAAATGTTGGCCTTTGGGCTGGCACGTAGGGTCGCATCCAGCCGGTCAGCAAGTGCCTGGGCGTTGACGGTTAAGTTGCTCAGAATCTGCGGAATCACCCCATCTGGCTGCTCAATCAGCGCCAGCAGGATGTGCTCCGTATCGATCTGGTTGTGTCCATAGCGCTGGATGATTTCAGCCGCGCGTTGGGCGGCTTCTTGTGCTCGTTCGGTAAATCGGTCAAATCGCATCATGGGCTATTTTCCTTATACTTATAGATAAAGGCTATTATAGCAAACAGGTTGTTGGCGCTTTGAAAGAGGCATGTAAGAACTGCATATGAAAAGCGGGTTGCAGGTTGAAAGTTGCAAGTTTTATAAGTATAGCATGTTGGTGTTACAGCAGAACACGGAAATGATAAGCGCTGATCGTTAACCGTTCACGGAAGTAGAAATGCTAGTGGTCATTTTCCATCATGCGCCGCACGGTGGAGAGGTAATCCTCCGGGGCAATCTGCGGACGCAGTTGTAGCATCGCATCCCGGCTGGCAATGATTTGTTCGTCGGTGGTGGCTTCGAATATCATTTTCGTTCCTCGGTTTTGTTGAACCACATGCGCCCAAGATAGTTCTCTCCTTTAATAAACTGATGAAAGATCGCGACCAGCACATGCTGGGCGATCAAGACCATCAGCAGCAGAGAAAGCGTTCCATGCAGCGTGCGGGCCGGGTAAATGTAAAAGTTGACGGGCAGCGGCGCACCGGAGTGTCCCCAAACGATGGAGAATAAGTCTGCGGGCAAGGCGATGGCGATGCCCAGCAGCGCCATTAGTCCGGTTCCCAAATAAAGCAGGATGTGAACATAGGGCGTGAGTTGATCGAGCAGGATTTGTTTTTTTGCGTTGGCGGGTCGTAGCGACGGCTTGAAAACCAGTATGCGCAGGGTAAAGCGCGCAATCACCAGCAGCAGAATCGCAATCCCCAGCGCCATGTGAACGCCAAGGGGAATGATTTTGGCATCGGTATTGGTGGGCGTTGTCAGGTTGAGTAGGCCAATGGCAAAGGTGGTGAATACCAGCAGTGCCATCAGCCAGTGCAGGGTAACCCACAAGGGGCGTAAACGTCTTTTCATGGTCTTCCTGAAAAGACCCGACAGACCTGTCGGGTCTGGTTAGCTGATTAATCTGGCAATCGCAAACGCGGCGGCAGCGGCCAACCCGCCAATCACCACCGTCTGGATGGCGCTGCGTAGCGGCGGTGCGCCGGTGAATTTGCCCTTGACGTAGCCGAAAATGAACAGCGCAATCAACGTTACGACAATCGAGACAATCAACGCGGTGGCAGCCGTCGGGATGAGAATGTAGGAGCTTAACGGGATAAAGCCTCCCGCAACGTAGGCTCCGGCAATTGTCAGGGCGCTGGTGAGGGCGCGTTTTGGGTCTGGTTCTTCGAGCCCAAGCTCGAAGCGCATCATAAAATCGACCCAGGCTTTGGGATTTTTGCTGAGTGATTCGACAATTGGTTGGCTTTGTTCAGGCGTCAGGCCGTAGGCTTCAAGCACTTCGGCCACTTCCTGTTTTTCAACATCGGTCTTTTCGATGATTTCGCGCTCTTCGCGTTTACGCTCGCTGACGTAGTGTTCCACTTCGCTGCGCGCCGCAAGGTATCCGCCCAGGCCCATGGCAATCGAACCTGCAGCAATCTCTGCCAACCCGGCAGTGACGACCAGGCTACTGGCGGCGATCACGCCCGAAAGACCGGCTGCCAGCGCAAAGGGAACTGTCAACCCATCGGCCATGCCAATCACAACATCGCGGACGGTTTCAGATGCGGTAAAGTGCTTTTCAACGTGTGCATTTTCTGTCATAAAGTTCTCCTAAACGAATTTATTGCAGTATAGCGTATTTGTTCTATTTTTTGCCAGTGTGAGGTAAAATTGAGCGGTAAATTGTCACCGCCGAATTGCGGCGGTCCCTAAACCCTGTTCGAAGGAGAAAATATCATGTATCAGACCCTTATTTTCGTTGGCAACCTTGGCAAAGACCCCGAAATGCGCTACACCCCATCGGGTAAGCCCGTGACGTCTTTTTCGGTCGCCACCAGCCACCAATACACCAACAATAACGGCGAAACCGTCAAAGAAACAGCCTGGTTCCGCGTTACCACCTGGGGCAAGCAGGCTGAAGTTTGCAACCAGTATCTTAAAAAAGGCAGCAAAGTGTTGGTCGAAGGCCGCCTAACAGCGGATGCCGCTACCGGTGGTCCGCGTGTCTGGAGCGGGCAGGACGGCACACCCCGCGCCTCGTTTGAAGTCAACGCCAACACAGTACGCTTTCTCTCCGCGCGCGGAGACGGCGGCGGAGATGGTGGCGGAGATATGATGGGTGGCGGCGCTTCCTTTATCGGCGCACCCGAAGACGATATTCCATTCTAACCATTCCAATAAAACCCCTAAAGGTCTACAAAACCCATCAATGGGCAGACCTTTAGGGGTTTTTCTTATCCCTGATTTTTGGAACCGTTCAAAGAAAGCTGCCAACCCTTATGGAAAAACTCGACGAGATTGCCGATCAGATTCGCCAACACTTTGACGCCTGTACTGCCGCCCGCGACCAGGCACTCGCGCAGGCCCGCGCTCTGACCCGTGCCTGTTCCCAGGCCATCCGCGCCGTCCATCGCGATGAAGACGATACCATGAATGAGCATTTGAGCGAAGCACGCAACCTGGCCGAAAGTTTGCGATCCGTGTTGAAGCGGCATCCTGATCTTTATCATGCCGGGTATACACAGGACGCCTTGAAGGAATTTGTTGAGGCCAATGCCACCTGCGCCATCATCAAAAATCAGCCGTTGCCCGAGCCACACGAATTGGATGTGGAATACAATACCTATTTAAATGGGATGGCAGAAGTGATCGGCGAACTGCGCCGCCGCAGCCTCGACCTGCTCCGTCACGGATATTCCGCTGAAGTGGAGCGGCTGTTGACTACCATGGATGACATCTATTCGATTCTTAGTGACAATGGATTACCCGGATGCGATCACCAACGGCCTGCGCCGTCAGACAGACATCGCCCGCAGCATTATTGAGCGCACCCGGGGTGATATTACTTTCAGCCTGCGCGGTGAACACCTTGAGCAGGCTATCCGCCGCCTTAGCCAGCAAATCAGCGGTGACTCCGGCCCGGATGGTCCTGTTTTGAAGCACTTTGGTGGCGAGGAGGAGTAATGGCAAAAGGTGGCAAAAAATATCGGCTCTTGCTCTATGATCACATTTTTAAGTGGCTGGTGGCCTACTACGCTTGCACTGGCGTTTTTTTTACTGGTCTGGGGTGGCGTAGCCTTTTATTTTGGCGGACAGCCCAACAGTCTGCTGCCATGGTTGAAAAAAGATGACGGGATTATCTTGCTGATTGTTGGCGGTGGGGCGCTCTTGCTGACATTTTTTCTCGCAACCATTCGTAAGATGGCCTATGTGCAACTTTTTCCCACCTATGTCAAGCTCGTAACGCCTTTCCTGCGGGTGAAAATTTCTTATAAGCGCGTTTTGAGCACCACCACCACCCAAATTTCAAGTCTTTTTCCTCCGCAGGGAATGTCTGGGCAGCAGCGTGAGATTATTGCGCCCATTTCGGGTAATACCGCCATCATCATCCATTTACGCGCTTATCCGATCTCGCGCAATATTTTGAAACTTTTTCTTTCGCCATTCTTTTTTTATGATAAAACGCCCCATTTTGTTTTGATGATCGATGACTGGATGGGTTTCAACCGTGAAATGGAAGGACGCCGTACGGGTGGGGGACAAGGGCCGACCCGTAAGAAGAAATCGTCTACGATGGGTATTCCCTCGCTGCTGGATGACTTACGTAAGAAATAGGCTGTGCTTTTTGTCACCCATCTTCCATGATATTTGCCTACTGTATTCTGGCGCTTATTGCTATATGATTAAGCCGTAAGTAATGAAGCCGGTTTCCTCCTTTGGTGCTTGCCTGCGCTGGTTCTCCCCAGCGCAGGCGTCTTTAATGGGCCAAGCAAAATTATTCCAGCACAACATTGTCAATCAAACGTGTTTTCCCGAGAAAAGCGGCGATTGACAGGAGTGTTTTTCCGCTGATTTTTTCCACTTCCTGTAAATTGTCATAATCAGCACAGGAAAAGTATTGCAGTTGCGCCAGTGCCTGGCTGGCAAAGATGTCGGCGACGATCTTGCGTAGTGCATCTGCGTTGTGCTCGCCTTTTGCATAAGCAGTCTGAGCAGTAGTAAGGGCGCGGTAGAGAATGGTGGCAGCGTGGCGCTCTTCGGGGTTGAGATAGGCGTTTCGGCTCGACATTGCCAGCCCGTCCGCTTCACGCACGGTGGGGCAGATCATAATTTCGGTTGGAAAGTTCAAGTCCAGCGCCATACGGCGGATGACGGCGGCCTGCTGGGCATCTTTTTGCCCGAAGAAGGCTTTCTCTGCCTGGAAGGCGTTGAATAGTTTGGCAACAACTGTCGTCACCCCGCGAAAATGCCCGGGGCGGACTGCGCCCTCGAGGGGCAGGGTCAACCCCTCGACTTCCACCCACGTCTGAAAGTTGGGTGAATAGACATCGGCTGGCGTAGGTGTCCAGACCAGGTCTACGCCCTCCGTTTCGAGCAAAGCCAGATCGCGCGGCAAATCACGCGGATATTTTGATAAATCTTCTTTTGGGCCAAACTGGGTTGGGTTGACAAAAATGCTGACGGCAACGTGCGTACATGCTTCTTTGGCGCGGCGTACCAGCGAAAGATGACCTGCATGCAGCGCACCCATCGTTGGCACCAGTCCCAGAGAGGGGGATAGGCCGCTTCGTGCGGCGCGTAGTTCTGCAAGGGTAGTAACAACTTGCATTGAAACAGTCATAGGAACTCCTTGAATGTGTGCAGGATGGCTTTATTTTACCGCACGCATCACAGAGCATTAACCACGAAGGCAAAAAAACACGAAGGTTTTAACTTTGTGTTTTTTTACCTTCGTGGTGATGTTTGATTACAAACTTGGTAGCCAGAAGCGCAGCCAGTGTGCTTTTTGTCGCAGACAGAACTGCGCGCCAGAGAAAAGTGTGTTCAACCCTGCGCCGGGGATGGGCGTCAACTCGTCAGCCAGCTCAGGGTTGGCGATGCGTCCGTAGACGCGCATCCGAAACAGCGAGAGCCAGTCTGCAAAACGCGGCGCATAGGCTGCGTTGAGACTGACGATTGGCCAGATGCAGGCTTGCGGACCGCGCGCCATCAGATAGCGCAGGTTTTCCTGCGTGACAGTTCCCATGTGTAGCGCGGATTCCAGTCCGTCAAAGAGCAAGATGACCGAAGTGGGTTGTGGACCGGCTTCGGCCTGTGCCGCCAGTTCATCCAGCAAGTCAAGCGCAATCTCATCATCAGGCCGGTACACGCCAATACAATGTCTCTCGGATTGGAAACCATCCCACTCATCGGGGAAATTTGTCAGAACGGCGTAGCGCACCCGCTGCGGGGAAAGCAGTTTGGCGGCGCGTGCCAGCAATTGTAAGAAGATTGTCTTGCCACTGCCCTGATCTGCCAGTACCAGCAACGGTCCAGGATTGGCATTGCGCAAATTCAAAAGCAGGGGCAACCCGTCTGAAGCCATGCCAAACAGCAAGGCGTCGGGTGGAATTGGGCCAATCTGCCTGAGAACATCCGCCAGACCGGGGAAAAGAGTCTGACCAGGAGTGATTTGCTCCTGTTTTTCCTTTTCTATTTCTTGCAACGCTCTGAGCGCCAGAGTAGATTGATTGTTGGTAGCCATAGGGGATTTTGTTGTAGAATTTATGTTCTAATTATATGCCGTTTTGGCTGAAATACAAGGAGCAATCCTGACAAATTCATGACAGGCTGTTTTGTTCTGTGTTAATCACACTCTTACATTTAAAGATTCAAATCGTTCTTGCACTTTGATATTTTTTATGCTAGAATTGGGTGTGTCAAACCAATACCGCAAGCACCGAGAAGTGGGCGCCCCCCACTTTTTCGCTTGTTATAGGTAAATTATCCGATTTGTTCTCTTTCGGGGAGTACGCGAAGTGACTAAAAACGAATTTAATCTGGCTTTTAATGAAGTGCTGGAAGAAAAACAACTGCCCAAGGAAATTATTTTGGGTGCAATCGAGTCGGCGATGGTCTCGGCCTATCGTCGTGCTGTCAATGCGTCCAGCGCCCAGCATGTGGAAGCCAAAGTTGATCCAGAGAGCGGCAGGGTAATGATCTTTGCCGAAAAAGAAGTCGTCGAAGAAGTGCAGGATGTGCGCACCGAAGTGGCGCTTGATAATGCACAAAAAGTCAACCCGCTCGCGCAGTTGGGCGATATGGTGATTGTTGAATCGACGCCGAATGATTTTGGCCGTGTGGCGGCGCAAACCGCCCGTCAGGTCATTCAACAACGCATCCGCGAAGCTGAACGCAACGCGCAGATGGAACACTTCGAGCGTCAGATTGGCGAAATTGTCAGCGGTATTGTCCAGGCAACCAACCCCCAGAGCACCACCATGGGGCTGGATATGAAAGCCGAAGGCGTAATGCCTGCCAATCAGCGTATTCCCGGCGAGAAATTCCGCGTGCATGATCGTTTGCGCGCCATTATTATGGAAGTCAAAGACGGCTCACGCGGTCCACAGATTGTGCTTTCGCGTGCTCACCGCAACTTTCTACGCCGTTTAATGGAAAATGAAGTCCCTGAAATTTATCACGGCATTGTGGAAATCCGCGCTATTGCGCGGGAGCCAGGTCAGCGTGCCAAGGTGGCTGTTTCGGCAACCCAGCCTGGTGTAGACCCGGTGGGTGCCTGTGTTGGCGTCAAAGGTGTGCGTATTCAGGCAATTGTAAAAGAGTTGCACGATGAGAAGATTGACATCATCGAGTGGAGCCAGGATCCGGTTATTTACATCTCCAAAGCGATCAGCCCGGCGCGTGTTTCGGGTGTCTATCTAACCGAAGCTGAAAAAACTGCGACAGTCGTGGTTGGTGAAGATCAACTTTCGCTGGCGATTGGCCGCGATGGGCAGAATGCGCGTCTGGCTGCCAAGCTGACTGGCTGGCGCATTGACATTAAGTCCGTCGTGGAAGCAGCTGGCGATGTGCTCACCAAGTTGCGCAACCAGCCTGGCATGGCAATGTTTGCCGAAGCCGAAGCCAAGACAACGCCACAAATCGAAGAAATCCTTGGGAAGAAGGCCGAAAATCGCCCGATTACCCCCGAAGAATATACCGCGCTTGGTCAGTTTGTGGACCGTATTGAGCGCCGCACGATTGAACGTCAGCGCGCCGAAGATAAAGCCAGTGCTGAGAAGTTGTCGGAAGCCCGCGCAGGCGTGCCAGATTTGGCCTTTACACAGCCGCTCGAAATGCTTGGCATTCCAGAGCATGTCTTCAACATTTTAACAGAAGCTGAATATCACACTGCTGGCGATTTGTTGCTGGCGATGCGTCTCGACCCCGATAAGGTACTTGGTTTGCCAGGTGTTGGGCCGAAAGCCATGAAGGCGATTGAGAAGGCCGTTGCCGAAGCGAAGTTCGATGCCCCAGTAACGGACGAAGCTCCCGCCCCGGTAGCGGAAGCCGTCGCTGAAGCTATGCCTGTCGAAACGGCGATACCTGTTGCAGCGGAGCCTGAGCCGGTGGCTGAAGCGCCTGTCGCTGATGCCGTCGCCCCGGTAACGGTACCGACTGAAATCGAAGATAATCCTTCCGTTTCCTTTGAAGAGTTGTTCAAACTGCGTCCTGAAGTGGTTGCGCCAACAACGGACGAAGAGGAAGAACTCAGAAAAGCCAAGAACAAAAAAGGCAAGAAATCCGTTGAATATCAGTTCGATGAAGCGCGTGGCGAAGTGGTTGGTCGCAAGAAACACAAGCGCGGTGACGGTAGCTGGGAAGACGATTAATCAACTATGGCCGGTAAGCCCGCCAAACCGAAACATATTCCACAGCGAACCTGTGTAGGCTGCCGTACAATACTGGCGAAACGGACGTTGGTTCGTGTTGTGCGCCGCTTGGATGAAGGGGTTTTTGTTGATCCGACCGGGAAATTGGCGGGCAGGGGAGCCTATTTACACAGCCAAAAATCGTGCTGGGAACGCGCTTTGAAGGGTGGGCTGGCGAGTGCCTTAAAAACGACATTAACTCGTGAAGATCGGCAGCGACTGGAAGATTTTATGTCCAGCCTGCCGGAAGACTCTGTAGCGCCAGGCGCTGCAGAAGTCTTAAATGCCTGATGGATGATGACAATGTGAACTCTTAAGCACTCACATGCCACCTTCAGGCATCCGCGCGGGGGCGGAAGCAATTTAAGCAGGAGGTGTCTTTATGGGTGATAAGAAAATTGAAATCGCTGGCGGCGTGAACGTCCGCGATTTGGCCGGGCAGATGGGCGTTAGCCCGATTGATATTATCAAGAAGTTGATGTCGAATGGAGTCATGGCATCCATCAACCAAATGATTGATTACGACACGGCGGCAGTTGTTGCCGCCGAGTTTGGTTTTGAAGCGGTTCCGGCTGCTCAGCAGGTTGAAGAGCAAAAGGAAGTTGGGGAAGTACCACTCTGGCGTCAGAAAATTGCCAATGAAAAAACAGCTGATCTGGTGGCTCGCCCACCTGTCGTGACGATTCTGGGGCATGTCGATCATGGCAAGACAACGCTGCTCGATGTTATCCGCCAGACGGATGTAGCCGCTGGGGAAGCCGGTGGCATTACCCAGCATATTGGCGCGTATCAGGTCGAAAAAGAAGGACGTCTGATAACCTTTCTCGATACACCCGGTCACGCAGCCTTTACGGCAATGCGCGCACGTGGTGCCCAGGGCGCGGATATTGTTGTACTGGTCGTCGCTGCCGATGACGGTGTCATGCCGCAGACACGCGAAGCGATTGCCCATGCCAAAGCGGCACGCGTGCCGATTATCGTGGCACTCAATAAGATTGATAAGGCCAATGCAAACATTGACCGTGTGAAAAATCAGCTCTCTGAACTGGAGTTGGTGGCGGATGATTGGGGTGGGGATACAACAGTTGTGCCAGTCTCGGCACGCCAGAAGAAAGGCATCACCGATTTGCTGGCTGCCATCCTGCTGGTGGCAGATAGCGTTGAAATCAAGGCCAACCCCCAGGGGAAAGTTATCGGCACCGTGATTGAGGCCGAAATGGACAAGGCTCGCGGTGTAATGGCAACGTTGCTGATCCAAAACGGAACCTTGAAGAATGGCAATGTTGTGATTGCAGGCACTTCCTATGGACGCCTGCGCGCTTTGTTCGACCACAAGGGAAAACCGCTTGGGAAGGCTGGCCCCGCAACCCCTGTGGCTGTACTCGGGCTGAATGAAGTCCCCTCGGCTGGAGAGTTGTTTGAAGTCGTTGACAACGAGCGCGCTGCCCGTGAAATTGTCGGCAAGCGTCAGGAAGCTTTGAAAACACATGCCGTTGCGACCAAGATGTCGCTGGAAGATTTGTTTGCGCGTTACAAAGCTGGTGAACTGAAAGAATTACGCCTGATCGTCAAAGCTGACGTGCAAGGTTCGCTCGAACCAATTGTCAAGGAACTGCATGATCTGGCGAAGGACAGCACCGAAATTGCGATTAAGGTACTGTATGCCGAAACTGGCAACATTGGTGAAAACGATGTCATGCTGGCATCGGCTTCGAAGGCAATTATGCTTGGTTTCAATGTTCAGGCCGAAGTTGCGGCCCGTCGCCTGGCAGAGACCGAAGGTGTGGATATTCGTCTATACAATATTATTTATCGTCTGATCGAAGATATCGAAAAAGCCATCAAGGGTATGCTCGAACCGGAATTCACTGAGACGGTGATTGGCAAGGCCAATGTTCTGGCAGTCTTCCCGATTTCAAAAGTTGGCAAGATTGCTGGTTGTCGTGTGACGGATGGCGAACTGCGCCGCAATGGCAAAGTGCGCCTGCGTCGTGGTGCTGATATTGTCTTTGAAGGCGATATTGCTTCCCTCAAGCATGAAAAAGACGACGTGCGCGATGTCCGCGCCGGTTTTGAGTGCGGGGTCGGCTTGAAAAACTTTAATGATGTGATTGTTGGCGATGTAATTGAATGTTACACGCTGGAAAAAACAAACTAGGTATTAGCAATTAGCAGTTAGCTGTTAGAAGAATCCTAAAAGCTAACTGCTAAAAGCTAACCGCTAAAAGCTAAGGTCTTAAAATGCCATCTGGTGTCCGTTTACAACGTATTGCGGATCGTATCCGTGAAGAAATCTCTGCGATGATGATTAAAGAGATTAGCGACCCACGCTTGCATCAGGTTTATGTCAGTGATGTGCGCGTGGATCGTGAGTTAACTTATGCCGATATTTATGTCTCGGCGCTGGAAGGTCAGGCGCGCTCAAAGGATATTCTGGCCGGGATGGAGAGCGCCAGCGGATTTTTTCGCCGGACGCTGGCAGCGCGTGTGGAACTGCGGGCTTTCCCGCGACTGCGTTTTCACTGGGACCCGACGCCTGAACATGCCGAACATATGGAAAAACTCTTTGCGCAAATCCGCGAAGAGCGTGATGCGTCACAAAACCCCAAATAAACGTTCACTAAGCCTGCCTTAATCCTGATATTTTAACCGGATAAAATAAACTTAAGGAGCTTCAAACAAGTATGGATTCAGAACTTAACGCGGCGATTAAAGCGCGTATTGCAAGTGCAAAGCGTATTTTGGTGGTGTCACACGTCCGTCCCGATGGTGATGCCATCGGCTCATTGCTCGCTCTCGGGTTGGCATTGCAAGGGGCGGGGAAAACTGTCCAAATGGTATTAAATGACGGGGTGCCTGCTTCCTTCCGCCACCTGCCGGGTCACGAGCAGGTGCGCAAAGAACCACAGGGTGAGATTGATCTGTTTATCACCGTTGACTGCGCTGATTTTCGTCGCACGGGCAAACAGTTTGAGAACTTCCGCAAACCGGATATCAATATTGATCATCACGTAACAAATGAGCGCTTTGGTCAGTTAAATCTAATTGAAGCCGAAGCTGTGGCAACTGCCGCGATCCTGACGGATTACCTGCCCGAATGGGGTTTGATCATCACCCCGGATGTTGCCGCAGCGCTGACGACGGGGATTGTGACCGATACGCTTGGCTTTCATACATCCAACACTACCCCGGCGGCGCTACGCCAGCAAGCTTTATTGATGGAAACAGGCATTGATATGCCCGATTTATATAGCCGCGCATTGTTGCGCCATTCCTTTGCTGCGGCACGCTATTGGGGGGCGGGGCTGGCCAGCCTGAAAACGGATAGCGGCATTGCCTACGCAACGCTGACAATGGCTGACCGCAAGGCGGCTGGTTATGGCGGCAATGACGACGCCGATTTGATTAACTTTATTTCATCCATTGAAGATCATAAAATTGGCATGATTTTCGTGGAACAGCATGACCAGCATGTGAAAATTTCGTGGCGGGCTTTACAAGCGGGGGTGGACGTCTCGAAGATCGCCAAGAAGTTTGACGGCGGGGGCCATGCCGCCGCGGCAGGGGCCGATATTGCAGGGGCGCTGGAAGAAGTCCAGCAGCGCGTTCTCCAGGCTACGCGTGAATTGTTGAACCAATAAGTCACTGGGGAAAACTTTTTCAGGAGAAACACGATGGACAATCAGGAACTTAAAACGCAATCTCTGGTGTTCTGGTCGTTGACAAGCCGGTTGGTATGACATCCCACGATGTTGTTCAGGCCATACGCAACGGCACAGGGATTCGACGCGCAGGGCATACCGGAACGCTCGATCCACGCGCTTCGGGCGTGCTGGTCATTCTCGTTGGGCCGGCTGTGCGTTTGAGCGAATACGTCTCGGCTTCAGACAAGCGTTATCAGGCGGTTATCCGTTTGGGCGCTTCGACCGACACCTACGATGCGGATGGTCGTTTTACCCAGCAAAGCAGCGCACCGATCAATGTTACCGAACAGCAGTTTGAAGAAACGCTTAAACAATTTATTGGTGAAATTGAGCAAACTCCGCCGCCGTACTCTGCTGTCAAGGTGCAGGGACGCCGCGCCTACGATATGGCGCGCCAGGGCGAGGAAGTTGATCTTGCGCCACGCAAAATCAACGTTCACCATTTGGAAGTGCTCGAATGGGCGCCTCCTGAAGTGGTCGTGGATGTTCACTGTTCTTCGGGCACGTATGTGCGCTCGCTCGCCAACGACATGGGCAATGCCCTCGGCTGTGGCGCGTATCTGATTGGCCTGCGCCGTACCAAGAGCGGACGTTTCAGCCTGCGCGACGCGACGCCCCTGCGCAAGTTGCAGGAAGCCTTCCAGGCGGGTAAATGGTATCAATATCTCATCCCCGCTGCTGAAGCGTTGGGTGATTGGCCCGCAATTGAGTTGGACCCCGACCAGGTCGAAGCCATCAAGCATGGTCATCGCATCCCGGCTGCAGAAGATGCGGTTGGCAAGGTGCGCGGCGTCAGCATGGCGGGTGAACTGGTGGCGTTGCTCGAACTCGACGAAGTTGCCCGCGAGTGGCAGCCCAAGAAAGTCTTCTTTTCATAACCCACGTAGGGGCGAGCCGACCGCTCGCCCCTACACACAATTATGGCCCATTATCACTCTCTGCAAGATATTTCGCTGCCCCAGAGCTGGCTGACCATCGGCGTGTTTGATGGCGTCCATCTTGGGCATCAAGAGATTATTCGAACCCTGACGGCAGGCGCACACGCAAGTGATGTGCCTGCCGTTGTGCTTACCTTTGCGCCGCACCCGGCGCAGGTGCTGGGTGGCGTGGTGCTGAAATATCTGACCACGCCCGACGAGCGCGCCAGCTTGCTGGCAGCCCTGGGCGTGGATGCGGTGATTACGCATCCGTTTGACAAGGAAACTGCCCATCTCACTGCCGAAGAATTTATGGCACAGATCAAACAGCAGCTTGGCTTGCAAAAGCTGCTGGTGGGGTATGACTTTGCCTTGGGGCGCAATCGTGCCGGGGATATTCCCCGCTTAACCGAGATCGGTCAACGTTTGGGGTACGATGTGCTCCCCGTAGCCGCACTCCAGCGCGAGGGGCGGATTCTCTCTTCGAGTTCGATCCGCCAACAGATTGCCGATGGCGATGTGGCCGGGGCGGCCCTCCAGTTGGGACGCTATTACTCGGTCAGCGGCCCAATCATCCGGGGGGATGGGCGCGGAAAAACCATCGGCATCCCCACCGCCAACGTGGATGTCCCAGTCGAAAAGGCCGTTCCGCTCAATGGTGTCTATGCTAGTTGGGTCGTGGTAGGAGGAGAAAGGCACAAAGCCGTTGTCAATATTGGCGTGCGCCCTACCTTCACCAGCGGCGAAGTTGCCCCGCGTGTTGAAGCGCACATCCTTGATTACGGTGCAGACTTGTATGACCAGACTATCACCGTCGAGTTTGTCGAACGGCTGCGCGGCGAGCAAAAATTTTCGGGGATTGACGCGCTGCTGGCGCAAATCAAGGTTGATATTGAGAAAACCTATGGTATCTTGTAGGGGCGAAGCAGTGCTTCGCCCCTTTTTTGTCGTTATACAGGACAAACATGAACCCAACCAAAACGCTGCCTGAAACCTATACCCTTGCATGGTCGCTAAACATGAAAAAAGACCGCCGCCTGAACTGGGCGTTACAGGTGGTGGGTCTATTCTGGTTTTTCATTGCTGGTTTTCTCTTGCTAAAAATTGTCGCCGTTTTGCGGCCTGATTTTCAGCTGCTGGGTTTGCTGGATGTAAGGGGCATTTTGTTGTGGGCGGGTGAAGTGCTGCTGATTATTTTTGTCACTGTTACGATCCATGAACTCGTACATGGGGTTTTCTTCTGGTTGTTTACAAAGGCCAGACCGCAGTTTGGCATTGGTCCCGGTTATGCTTATGCCGCCGCTCCCGACTGGTATTTCCCGAAGAGAAAGTATCTGGTAATCGGGTTGGCTCCGCTGGTAGTGTTGACCGTTTTTGGGTTGATCGCCATTATGCTGGCCCCGATGGTTTGGACTCATGTACTTTTCATGGCGGTGGCGTTTAATGCTGGCGGCGCAATCAGTGATATGTATGTATGCACACGCATTGGGTTTAAATCACCCAATATTTTGGTGAAAGATACGGGGGATGGGTTTGAGATCTATTCAGTTTCAGGGTAATGTCGTCGGTCAATATAGTTTTTCTATCAGGGAAAGGTTGTCAATATGAACAAAAAAAGCTTATTCTTTGTGTTTCTGCTGCTCATCTTGATCGCCAGCGCCTGCCGTCCGGGCGACCCGGCCCCCGTTGCCCGTCTGACAGCGCCCGGGCCCAGCCCGGTGGCTGTGGCGGGCAAGCGCGTCGTTGGCTATTATGCCCAGTGGGCAACTGCACGCGGATTTCCTCCTGCCAGCATTCAGGCGGACAAGTTGACGCACATCAACTATGCTTTTGCCAACGTCTCAGACAAGGGCGAATGCCAGTTGGGCGACCCGGAAGCTGATACAACGCGCGTCTACACCGCCAAAGAAAGCGTCAGCGGTGTGTCCAATTCGGCAGACGCCAGCGCTTTGCGCGGCAATTTCAATCAGTTGCTTGAGCTCAAGCAAAAATATCCTGGCTTGCAGACACTCATCTCGATTGGCGGCTGGACGTGGTCCGAGCATTTCTCGGCTGCTGCAGCGACGGACGCTTCGCGCAAGGCCTTTGTGGCGTCTTGCATCAATCTGTTTCTCAAACAGTATCCGGGTGTCTTCGACGGTATCGACATTGACTGGGAATTCCCGGTCAGCGGTGGGCTGAAACCGGGTCGTCCTGACGACAAACATAATTACAGCCTGTTGCTGGCTGAGTTCCGTCAGCAGTTGGACGCGCTTGGTGATGGACATCATCCGTTGACAATCGCCGCGCCCGCCAGCCCTGGTGTTGCCCAAAATATTGAACGCAGCGAAATTATCAAGTCAGTGGATTGGATCAACCTGATGACGTATGATATTCACGGCATCTGGGAGACTTCGACCAACTTTAACGCGCCACTTTACCAGCCCAGCAAAGACCCGGGCGATGCCTCGCAAAGTGTGGATGCATCCGTTCAGGGTTATCTCAAAGCTGGCGTTCCGGCCATGCAACTGGTGGTGGGAATCCCGTTCTATGGGCATGGTTGGCAGGGGGTTGCTGACAAAGATAATGGCTTGTATCAACCTGCTACGGGGGGCGCGCCCGGTTTGTATGAAGTTGGTTCGTTTGATTACAAGGAATTGAAAGACAGCTATTTTGCCAGCTACATCCGCACCTGGCATGCTGAAGCACAGGTTCCGTGGCTCTACAACGCCAAGACAGGCATCTTCATCAGCTACGACGACCCCCAATCGGTGGCGGCCAAGGCCGGGTACGTCAAAGATCAGGATCTGGCGGGTGTCATGGTTTGGGAACTGAGTCAGGATGACAAGGGCGAGCTGCTTTCCGCCATCCAGACAGGTTTCAAAACCGGCGGTTTGCCGCACCTCGCCCCGACACAGGACGCGGCTGCGCTCAAAGCGCCACGACCTTTTACGCAGGAAATCCATCAGGTGAGCGGTATTAAGATTGACGGCAACCTGACCGATTGGCCCGCAGAGCCAACCTTTACCCTGAATGACAAATCGCAGATCGTTTATAGTGCGGCCCCGAACACATGGCAGGGCCCCAAAGATTTATCAGCACAGGCCTGGGTCGGCTGGGCGCCCGAAGGGTTATATCTGGCCTTCAAGGTGCTTGACGATAAAATCGTCCAAACTGCGTCAGATGTCAACCTGTGGCATGGCGATTACATGGAAGTGCAGCTTGATACACAGCTCGAAAAGGATTATACCGATTCGGCAATGAGCGATGACGACTATCAGTTGGGTATTTCTCCCGGGAACTTTGACAAAGTCCCGGGGGCACTGGTGGCCTGGTTTGGGCCGATGAGTGCCCAACAGTTGAAGGCCATCCAACAGGCGCAGGTAAAAACCGATGACGGCTATGTGATGGAAGTTTTCATTCCAAAAGAAAGCTTGCCGAACATTCAGTTTGCTGAGGGCGCAGATTTTGGCATGAACATCAACCCCAGCGACTCAGACGGTACTGACCAGGAAGTGATGATGTCCACATCGTCCAAGCGCACGTTGAGTGATCCGCGCACGTTTGGCAAGATTGTTTTGGTGAAGTAGCGAGAGAGTTATAAGTCAAGTCATAAAAGGAAACGCCCGGCAATCAGCCGGGCGTTTCTGTTTTCATTGCGCTTGCTTTGTTCTATTACGGTGCGGCGGTGTAGGTGACTTCGTTGAATGCGTTGCTGCACTGGGTGCCGCAGGTCGCAGTTGGGAAGGAGAAGCTGTACACGCGACCACCGTTGATCAATTGATTGTTGACATCGTAAACGCGGATCTGATAATTCTGTCCGCCGGAAGCGGTGGGCAAAATCATATAGGCCTCGCCCATGTCTGAGTCCATTGTGGATTTGATCCAGTTGGTGCCGTCGAAATAATCAACGCCGTGGATGCCGTTGAACAGGTGGGTGATGGCGATCGGGGACCAGAATTGCTGTGCGCCCTGAATGAAACCAATGCGGATGTCGCCGGTGTAATTGGGGGCAGTTTCGTATGTCCAGGAAACATGGCGGTTGTTCCAGTGCAGTGGGTCCATATCGCCAACGGGGACGCCGTTCTTCATGAAGGTGTTGAGCGATGCATGGGCTAGATCAATGTGGTATGGATCATCACGGCACCAGGCATTGCTGTCGTAGCAGCTATCGGCCACGATCATATCGAGGGTTGCGCCGTTGTAGGCATCGGCAACATATCCGAGGCCGCCACGGCAGAAAGGTTGATTCTGAGCGCCGTCATTGGTGCCGTTGCAGTAATCGCTGATCGTGACTTTGACCCAACGTCCGCAGTTTAGACCGTTGTTCCAGGTACCAATCACGTTGGCAAATTCAGTGGCAATCGGGCGTGGGTGGAAGGTGGTGTAATCGCCGGGGGAGTTCTGAACGTTTAGGGCGATGAAGTTCTGGGTATCGAGAGCAGATTGGTTCACGCCGCAGCCACCGTAAGGTTGACCCAGGCTATCGAACCAGGTGGCGTTGCCTACATTGCCAGCACCAGCAGTGGCGCTTGGGCCGGGGGTCTGCGTTTTGGTCGCCGTGCTGCGGATCGGGGTAGCGCTGATGGGTGGAGTCAGCGTTTTGGTTGGGGTGCGGCTTGGGGTCAGGCTTGGGCCGCTGGTAGCGGTGCGGGTGCGGGTTGGGGTGTAGGTTATCGTTACGAACTGAGTTGGATCAGGACGAGGGGTCCAGGTCAGGGTGATTGTCGGGTCAGCAACAGGCGTCTTGCTCTTGGTGGCAGTGAGTGCGACGCCTGTGGTGGCGGTCGGGTTGGTACCGCACGGGGCGGCGATTTCGAAGTGACCCCAGGCAACGGTGCTGACGTAGTGGATGGTGAATCCACCGTTCAGGGGAGCGATGCTGGATGCGGCAACATAAGTATTGAGATACGAAGTGCCGTTCACTTCGAGCGTTGTCAGATTCCAGGAATTAATGTCGGTGCAGAGTGAGGTGGCCTGCAAACAAACATCGCCAGTGCCATCCTTTGCAAAGGGAACTGTAATTGCAGTGGCCGGGCTACAGACGGTAGCCGCGCTTACATTGTTGCGTGCAATGCCAACGACTGCCACCAATGCGATGACAATCAAGGTAATTGCGAGTGAAAAGCGTTTTATTTTCATGTTTCTCTCCTAAATGAGTATGGTGTTGCCAGAGTGAATGAGTTTGTTACTTTTTACGAGCCACAACCAATGCGGCTGGCGCCAAAGGCAACGTCATCGAACCATAACGTATTATCGCCAGATGAATAACTTTCCCAACCAAATTTCAGATCGGTCAGGCTGGGGTGCCAGACTGGTTTTGATGAGAGCCAGGCGGCGTCAATATCATTGGTGGGAACGCCATCAACCGTCAAGCCGGCGATGTTGGTGCCATTCAGCCAGACTTGCAAGAAGCCGTTGTTGCCATCGATTTCAAGTTCAAGGCATGACCACTGGTTGATCGGTAGGCCGGTGCTGGTTGAAATACCGACAGGGCTCATGGATGGAACAGTAGCATCGTCCGATTCACGGTTCCAGGCCATTACCTGACCCTGTCCGCCGAAGCGCAGGTTCTTGTTACCGTCATTGGCATCTTTCATTGCGATAAAGGCAATATGGTCTGTGCCAAGTGCGGTGGTCGGGCGAATGAAGACACGTCCAAAGACGACTGGGCCAATCGCGGCCATGTTGGTGGTATTGCCAAAGAAGACATGGTTGCAGTAGCCGGTTTTCCCGTCAACTCTAATCGATTTGGTGCCAGAGTGGGCCTGACTTCAAGTCAACAACCACCGTCCCGGTGCCTGAGCAATCGGGATAGATGGGCTGCCACAACCCGGATGGTGCAGTACCAACCGTCTGACCTTCAAAAGTATCGCAGAGAACCAGTGTGCCACAGCCCGCAGAGACAACAGTTGTTGCGGTGCTGGTGAGAACCGGGATGTTTGTAGCAGTGCTAGTGCGGGTGGGAGTGGACGTTGAAGCTGCTTTGCTACCTGTTGGGGTAACCGTGATCGTGCGGGTGACAGTGGATGTTGAAGCTGCTTTGCTACCTGTGGGCGTGGGGGTTTTGGTACGGGTAGGGGTGGACGTTGAAGCCGGTTTGCTACCCGTTGGGGTAATTGTAATGGTAGTGGTGCGCGTAATGGTGGCTGTAAATGCTTTGCTGCCCGTTGGGGTGAGCATGATGACGGGGGTATTGGTGCGTGTGGCAGTGAGAACGACGCCTGTGGTAGCGGTCGGACTGGTGCCGCATGGCGCGTCGATTTCGAAATGGCCCCAGGCCACAGTGCTAACGTAGTGAATGGTGAATCCGCCGTTTAGGGGAGCAATGCTGGATGCGGCAACATAAGTATTGAGATACGAAGTGCCGTTAACTTCCAAAGTTGTCAGGTTCCATGAATTGATGTTGGTGCAGAGCAAGCTGGCTTGCAAACAAACATCGCCAACGCCATCCTTCGCAAAGGGAACCGTAATTGCAGTGGCCGGGCTGCACACAGTTGCTGCTTGCGCCTTGCGGACGCCAATTACCCCCGTTAGAATGACAACCAAAATCGTAATTGCAAGTGAAAAAATTTTTACGTTTTTGTTTTTAAAAAGGGTTCTAAAAGACAGGCTCATTGATTTCTTCTCCTTTGGTTTCGTTGCGATGGGTTCGATTGGACATCGTATAAATTTTGCCTTTG
Source organism: uncultured Chloroflexia bacterium (assembly GCA_963757465.1). Lineage (GTDB taxonomy): Bacteria > Chloroflexota > Anaerolineae > Anaerolineales > Villigracilaceae > UBA5195. Next base: position 249,052 of record CAVWRY010000003.1, read on the forward strand.
TCGATTGAAATAGCACCTCCATTTAGAAATATTTGCCCAATTTCTGGGAGTGCTCCCAGAAATTGCCTTAAAAAAAGCCTTTATTAAGTGCGAAGGCTAAATTAGGCTCTGTCTTATACAGACACAGCCAGCATTTAATAATATAATGTGAACATGTTTTTCGTGATAATGTTCTTGTTATTCTTTTGGGTAATAAATAACACACTTGGGTTTTGTTTTCTTCAACTGTTTTGCTACAAAATAAGACCTTACTTGGATATTCCATTTTTTCATTCTACATGAAACCAATAGACAATTGCTCCACTAATATTGACATAATTTAATTCTGATTAAAGTCAAAAATATACAAAAAGCACCAATTACACAAATAATTATATTTTAGGTAATTTCAGCCAGTTGCCTGGCAATCGCTTGTAGTCCTTATCCTGAACGGAAAGAAACTGTTTTTTTGAGAAAGGCCCGTGAATGATCTTCTTGTTTCAATTGACAAAGGTTTTGATTTTTTGTAACATGAGAGTTAATATATCATCCCTGTTTCCATATCCGTTCGTAAATAGCTTTTGCCCTTGATCGTGTCTTTTTCGATAATTTTTACCCTAGACGACCTGACTGCAAAACAGTGTCGTGCGCTTTCCTGACCAATGTAGCAGTACCATCTTTTCTTGAAGGATTTTGTCAATGAAAAAGGTTGCACAAAAAAGACCAACGATTGGTGTTTTGGCGGGTGGTCACGTTTATTATGGGACAATTCTAGGAAATTTTATTGGTCCCTTACTGCATGGGGTATGTGCGGCTGCAAATGATCGACAATGTAATCTTCTTTTGGCCTGTGGCATGGATAATTCTTATACAGATGCTCGACCAGCCTGGCCTGTTCCTGCGCCTGATGTGGATTATGTTCCCGTTGGGCCGTGGAACACAGATGGTTTGATTGTTTTCAACCCGCTCCTGTCTGAAACACGTTCGCGTTATATTCAGGAACTGATTGGGGCAGAACACCCGATTATTTTTGCAACTGCCGGGGAAGTTGGCCCAACCATTTCCATTGACAATGAGGGCGGTATTCGGCAGGCTTTATTACACCTGGTAGCGCATGGTCATCGCCATATTGCTTTTATTGCCGGGCATGCCCACGATCCTAGAGGCGATAGTGGAATCCGCCTGCGCGCTTTTCAATCCCTTGCCAAAGAATACAATCTGAGCCTTGATGAAAATTTAATTGCGTATGGCAATCATGGTATCAATGGCGGTCAGCAGGCCATGCGCCAGATTTTGAATTCGAAGGTTCCTTTTACTGCCGTATTGGCCAGCAATGATGAATCGGCCATTGGCGCCATGTCAGTATTGAAAGAGGCGGGCCTTCGTATTCCTCAGGATATTGCCATCATTGGTTTTGATGACACCCTTGAAGCCATGACACAGGTGCCTCCGCTGACCACCCTGCATGGTTCACCGTTTCGAATGGGCTATCAAGCGCTGGAAGCATTGGTTGATTATGTTGAGGGAAAAACGCCGACCATTGAAGATGTGAAAGTGCCCATGCAGTTGATCTTGCGTCAATCTTGCGGTTGCCAGCCCAGCACCATTCCCGAATTTGTTTTTGAAGGTTCAGGCCAGCCCCTTTCTCGTAAAGATGAACGGGATGTCATTTCACAATTGGCCCAGACAATGACGGAAACGGTTCAGGGTGGCGCACAACGTTTGAGCTTCGACGAGGTGCGCTCTCGCTGCAGGTTGCTGGCTGAGTTGTTTATCGGAAGTATTGACCGTAACAATTCCACGGATTTCCGCCTGGTGTTGGAGGATACCCTCGCACGCATCGAAGAAATGGACGATGATACCCATGTGTGGTACACCGCCCTTTCTACTTTTGAAAGTGGACTGGGATTGATTTCGGGAGATCATGAAGTTGCAGGCGACCAACCAGCAACCCGAAAAGATGATTAACGAAGCCCGGGCGATTATTATTCAAAGCATGCAACGTCAGTACAGGCGGTCAGTCACCCATCAAAAATGGATTACGGATCAAACCGGGCAGTTAAATGCCCATCTTTTTGCTGCACTGGATGAAGCGCAGGTTTATAAAATACTTGGGAATCATTTGCCAAAGGTGGGCATCCAAAATGTGGGGGTGGCTTTCCTAGAGTCAAATGATGGCGACCCGGTTGCCATTACATCCTTTCGCAGAGTGGCAGAGCATGAATCCCCGGAGGCACAGGAAGCAGAGATCAAATTTCCAAGCCGCCAGTTCCCGCCAGAAGGGCTGTATCCAGAACCCTTTCGCTTGGTTTTGTTGCCGATTTCCAGTCAGGAAGAGACGGCCGGGTTTATCGCTTTTGACGCAGCCAACCTGGAAATCTGTGGCAACATTGTCTGGCAGTTGGTCACGTTCCTGAAAGTCGTTCGTTTATATCGCGATGCCACCGATGGCCGCCGTCTGGCGGAGGAAGCCAACCATCTAAAGAGCCGCTTCCTTTCCACAGTAAGCCACGAGCTTCGTACCCCGCTCAACCTGATTGTTGGGTTGAGTGGCATGTTGCTTCAAGATGAAACCGCCAGCGACTCTGCGGCCTATTGGCGTGATATCAAGCGTATCCATGCCAGCGCGCAGCACCTCGATGGGCTTATTCAGGATGTGCTGGATTTGGCACGTGACGAAATGGGCCAATTAAAGCTGGTTTCAGAACCTTTGGAAATGGAATTTGTTTTGAAAGTTGTTTCCACCGTTGGTGAGCAACTGGTACGGGATAAGGGTCTGGAGTGGCAGGCCTTCATCCCTGATGAATTGCCCAAAGTATGGGGCGATCGAACCCGTTTACGCCAGATCATGCTGAATCTGATCAGCAATGCCGTTAAATTTACCGCCCGCGGCAAAGTGACCTTCCGTGTCACCGTTAGCGAAAATATCATCACCATCTCGGTCAGTGATACCGGCCTGGGGATTGCCCCCGAGGAGCAGGGCATCATCTTTGACGAGTTCCGCCAAACAGAAAGAACCAAGTCACGCGGTTATGGCGGTTTGGGTTTGGGCCTGGCAATTTGCAAGCGTCTTGTTGAAATGCACGGCGGCCATATTTCTGTTCGTTCATCCGGTGAAGAAGGGAGTGGTTCCACTTTTTACTTTACGCTTCCGGTGATGCAGGGAGAAGGCGAACCCGAAAAACCTGAGGCATTGCCGGCCAGCCAGTCTGTACTTCTTTTGGCCGAACGATCTGGCAATGGCGAACAATTAGAGCGTTATTTGACCCGCCAGGGTTTTGATGTCGAAACCGCGTGGATTGATTCAAGTAACGACAAACTTTCGCGCTGGCTTGAATCGCCGCCTGGAGCTGTTGTGCTTGAACAGGGAATGGCAACCAAGCAAGGTTTTGAAATTTTGCAACTTTTAAAAGACAATCCTGCTACACAGGATATTCCGGTATTGTTCTATTCGTTGGATGGAGAACAAAACAGCGGGTCAATGCTGGAATTGAACTATCTCACCAAGCAGAACAAGACGGAATTAATCCGTGCTTTGGACCGTCAGGGTTTGAAAGATAACCCTGACAGGCGCGAGAAAACTGTACTCGTGGTAGATGATGACCCCGGCACGCTCGATATGCATGTCCGCATTGTCGCTATGTGGTCAGAAGATTGCCATATTTTGAAGGCCAGAAACGGTAAAGAGGCCCTGGCTGTGATTCAAGAATCCCATCCTGACCTTGTCTTGCTGGATTTGATGATGCCGGAAATGGACGGTTTTGGCGTATTGGAAGCGATTCGCAGCGATGAGCGCACCCGGGATATCCCTGTGCTTGTCTTAACCGGTCAGGCGCTTACACTGGAAGAAATGGCAAAGCTGAATCGGGGCGTTACCAACGTTCTGGGCAAAGGTCTGTTCAGCATGGAAGAAACGCTCTACCATGTGGAGGCAGCGCTTGCCCGCAGCAAGACCTTGGGCAACGAAACGCAACGCATCGTTCGCAAAGCAATTGCCTATCTTTATGAACATTACATGGAATCCATTTCACTGGATGATGCTGCCCGTTATGTGGGTATGAGTAAGGAATACCTGGCACGCTGTTTCCATCAGGAAATGGGTGTAACGCTGGTCACTTATCTCAACCGCTATCGTGTCAAACAGGCCAAAGCATTTTTGGATGAAGGTGAGCGTAGTTTGACAGAAGTGGCGCTTGAGATTGGATTTTCAAGCAATACATATTTCAGTCGGGTATTTAAACAGGAAGTGGGCATGTCTCCGAGTGAATATAAGCAAATCTCAAAACAGTTGCGCGTTCAAGAGAAAAATAACCGGGTATATCCGAGCGCATAAGATTTTTAGCAGAATCAAAAAGGGCGGCTTATTGCCGCTCTTTTTGATTCTCCAGTTTGATAGGTCAATATCCTTCATACGGATATTAATATCGTGCAAGACTTTGCTGATCTGAAAAGTGTACGCTAAGTTACCGGCAAGGAAGGTTGTGCGGTTGTTCTTTATTTCAACCAACTTTCACTTCCAAACTTGCAGGGAAGGGCTTTTCAAGATTCAATTTATACCAATCATTTCAAGGAGACCAAAGAGAATGTCGAAACTATTCAGCAAACGCATTAGTAAAATTGGCGTCCCATTTGTGGTTGCCGCCCTGTTGGTGGTCATCATACTCCAGGCATTTGTAGCGCCTACCCAACGGGTAAAGGCTGCAGGTACTGGCTACTGGCACACCAGCGGCAGCCAAATTCTAAATTCCAGCAACCAGCCAGTAAAAATTGCCGGAATCAACTGGTTTGGTTTTGAAACCGGGAACTATACTTTCCATGGTCTGTGGAGTCGTGACTATCGTGATGTGCTCAATCAGATCAAGAGCCTGGGTTACAACACCATTCGTTTGCCCTACTCCAACCAGTTGTTTGATGCGGGTACGGTTGCCAACAGCATTTCTAATGCGCCAACCACAGCTTGGCCGAACGGTATGAATCTGCCGTTGATGGTCAATGGCACAATGAATGGCACGCCCTTGCCTCCGCTTCAAATGTTGGATGTGATTATCAATTACGGTGGTTCGATCGGGTTACGCTTTATTCTTGACCAACATCGCCCTGATTCGGGTGCGCAGTCCCCGCTTTGGTACACATCAGCTTATTCTGAATCCCGCTGGATCAGTGACTGGGTGATGCTCGCCAACCACTATGCGGGTAATACTGCCGTCATCGGCGCGGATTTGCATAATGAACCGCACCACGTACAAGGGGACAATACCACGGGCGCTTGCTGGGGCTGTGGTACTACATCTGTTGACTGGCGTCTGGCGGCTGAACGTGGTGGCAATGCCATCCTGGCGGCCAACCCCAACTGGCTCATCTTTGTTGAAGGCGTGGACTGCTATGGCCCCAACGGCGTGATGCAGCCTACTGATGGTGCTGACTGCACCTGGTGGGGTGGTCAAGTGGCTGGCGCCAAAGATTTCCCCGTGCGCCTGAACGTTGCCAACCGCCTGGTTTATTCTGCTCACGAATATGACAACGGTGTTTTCAATCAAACCTGGTTCAGCGATCCCACGTTCCCCAACAACATGCCTGCATTGTGGGATAAGTGGTGGGGTTACCTGTACAAAGGCAACATTGCACCAGTTATGGTTGGCGAATTTGGTACTCTGTTGAACGACCCGAAAGATGGGCAATGGCTTAGTGCTTTGATGAGTTACATGGGCAGCGGAGCAAACGGCATCAGTTGGACGTTCTGGTGTCTTAACCCGAACTCTGGTGATACCGGCGGTATCTTGAATGATGACTGGACGACTGTTAATACCGCCAAACAGGCATATCTCAATGCCTATGAATTCCCCCTGAGTGGTGGTACTGGGCCGACAAACACGCCGGGAGCCGCGACGAATACCAATACTCCGGTTGTTGCGACAAATACTCCGATCCGTACCAATACGCCTGCTCCGACCGCTACGGTTACCCGTACAATGACGCGCACCACCACTGCAACATCCGGTCCCAGCCTGACCCCGACACGTACCCCAACTTTGGGCGGTCCGACGGTAACCAGAACCAACACACCTGTCCCTGCAACGCTTACCCGTACGCCAACCGCAGGGCCTACTGTAGCTCTAACGGCAACAGCGACGATTGGCAGCGGCGTCTGCACACCGACATCTACCATCACAGCACCTTTCACCTTTGATGGTGCGGGTACCTTCTGCTGGCAGACTAGCGCACTTGCAACCTACGTGAACTCCTGGAACACCACCAGCGTCTCGATCAACGGCCTCAATGCAACCAACCTCTATGTTGCTGCCGCTTCCTATCCGGCCAAGATCAACGGTTTCTACTACGTTAGCTACAACAGTAGTGTTGCCTGGGCCCACTTCGAAACCAAATAAATTTGCCGCTTTCTGACAAACCTGCGTTACGAGAACAGGTCGGATGCAAAATCCGGCCTGTTTTTTGTTGTTTTTTTGCAAGATTTTTCCTTATATTTGTTTAGGCCATGCACTATTTTGATTTTCAGGTATGTAGCATGTAATATTGGCGTTTCTACCTTTCTGGCGGGTTGAGTGTCAATATTGTGTAGATGCCAGGTTAATATCGTGCAGACGGATGTTCATTTTTGTTTAAAAAGTCGATCTGGGTCAATATTCTTCGCACTCGGAACAATATCGTGTAAAACTCCGGCCCCTAAAAAAGTGTAATCTTATGCATGCCTTCTGATTCATGCGTGATTATGGAAAGCGAAGGTTTGTTTTTGAGAAAAGTAATTATCTTAATTTATGCCCAAAAGGAGAAGTTATAAACAAAACATACACCCATCCATAAAATTTTGAATGCGATCGCATTTTCAAAAATTGATACACCTAACCCAATAAGGAGAAAAAAATGAGCATTTCAAAAGTAAGACGAGTTGCATTAGCACTCACCGTTTTGGTCGTTGTTGCTGTGACAGTTTTAGCTGTTGCAAAGAATAACGTCCGCGCTGCTACCGTTTGTAGCCCGGCCACCGCAATCACCGTCCCCTACACCAAAGATGGTACAGGCGATGTTTGTTTGCAAGCTGCTTCCCTTTGTACTTACATCAATTCCTGGAACCTGACCACCCTGGAAGTTAACGGCACTTCTTACCTCAATGCCTATGTTGCTGCTTCCTCCATTGCTCCTTTGAATGGTAGCTACACCATTCACTATGTGAGCACGGTTGCCTGGGGCCACTTCGAAATTGGCGCGCCCTGCGGTACCACCCCAACCAGCACCAATACTGCTGTTGGCCCGACCAAGACGAACACTCCTGTTGTTGCGACCAAGACCAACACTCCAGTTGGCCCGACCGCTACCCGCACCCGCACCGCTACCGCTGGTCCGAGCCTGACCCCGACCCGCACCAATACCACCGCTCCAGCCACCGTCACCCCGACCAAGACCGGAAGCGCTCCTGCTCCTACCGTCACCCGCACTGCTACCACTGGTCCGACCCCCACACCTCCCCCGGCTGGCACGCACCTCTCCAATCCATTCTCTGGTGCGAAGTGGTATGTAAATCATGACTGGAATGGCTCCGCTACTTTGAATGTCGGTACCTTCGTCTGGCTGGATAGCATTGACGCTGTCAACGGCACCAACGGTTACACCCACGGCCTGGCTGGTCACCTCGACGCTGCCTTGGCTGAAGGCGCGAACACGATCGGTATCGTTGTTTATGACCTGCCCAACCGCGACTGCTCCGCGCTCGCTTCCAATGGCGAACTCTTGATCGCCAGCGGCGGCACCGCTCGCTACCGCACCGAATACATTGACGTGATCTACGGCATCATCAGCCAGGCCAAGTATGCTGGTCTGCGCATCGTGGCCGTCGTCGAACCTGACTCCCTGCCCAACTTGGTCACCAACCTGAGCTTCGCCAAGTGCCAGGAAGCTACCAGCACCACCGATGGTTATGTTGTCAACACCCAGTACACGCTGAACAAGCTGCACCCGCTCTCCAACTTCTATGCCTACATTGACATTGGTCACGCTGGCTGGCTCGGTTGGGACACCAACTTCAACCCGGCTGTCACCCTGATCGCCAATGCCATCAAGGGCACCACCGCTGGTGCTTCCAGCGTGGACGGCTTCATCAGCAACACCGCCAACACCTCCGTTGAAACAGAAACCTTCCTCGACGCCAACACCACCGTCGGCGGCAACCCGGTTCGCTCCTCCACCTTCTACCAGTGGAACGTCTACATCGATAAGTCGCACTACGATGCGGCTTGGGCAACTGCCATGGCCGCCGCAGGCGTCGGCTCTGGTCACAACAACATGCTGCTCGACACCTCCCGCAATGGTTGGGGTGGCTGCGGTACCGGTGAAGGTCTCCAGACCTGCCGCCCGACTGCAACCAGCACCTCCACCGATCTCGAAACCTACGTCAACGCTTCCCGCATTGACCGCCGCCCCGGCAAGGGTGACTGGTGTAACCAAGACGGCGCTGGTCTCGGTAAAGTGCCTGGTCTCGGCACCGCTCCGTTCCAAGCTTACGTCTGGGTCAAACCCCCAGGTGAATCGGATGGCTCCAGCTCCCTGATCGCAAACTCCCAGGGCAAGGGCTTCGACCGAATGTGCGACCCGACCTACGGTGGCAACTCGCTGAACAACAACCAGCCCACCAATGCTTTGGCCAACGCCCCGATCTCTGGTGCATGGTTCCAGGCTCAGTTCAACCAACTGGTTGCCAATCGCTTCCCCTAAACCAACCAGGTAAATAAGTAAAAGAAATGAAAGGCTTCCGAGTTTTTACTCGGAAGCCTTTTTCTGTTTTCAATAAGTCAATATCCTGCATGCGAATATTAATATCGTATGAGACTTTTCATATTTGAAAAGAGTACGCTTTTATTACCTTCTGATTTATTACAACAGGCATTGTTGCAAATTCTTTGCAGTGAGACTAATTTTAGAAGTACCGCCGAATTTCAACTCTTTTCCACACATCCACTCTATTCTGTAGTCGTTAAAAAGGAGAGCAGTACACATGTTATTCAAAAAAATAACGCGCCGCACGTTTTTCAATTGTTTGAGCCTTGTTGTGATCATTACAATGCTGACATCCGCGTTGGTTTTTAATGCCAATTCGTCTGCCAGCGCTGCGACATTTAATTATGGCGAGGCCTTGCAGAAGTCGATCTTCTTCTATGAAGCACAAGTCTCTGGTCCCAAACCAGCCTGGAATCGTGTTTCGTGGCGAGGGGATTCTGCCATGGCAGATGGTGCGGATCATGGAATTGATCTGACCGGCGGCTGGTTCGATGCGGGTGACCACGTCAAGTTTGGACTTCCAATGTCGTATAGTGCTACGATGCTTGCAATGGGTGTGATTGACAACCCATCTGGCGCATATGGTACGCAATTGCCGTTTTTGTTGAATAACCTGCGTTTTGTCAACGACTATTTCATCAAAGCGCACCCCTCCGCCAATGTGCTTTGGGGACAGGTCGGTGCTGGTACGCCAGATCATAACTGGTGGGCTCCGGCTGAAAACGTTGCACTACAGATGACGCGCCCATCCTTTAAGATTGATACATCCTGCCCTGGGTCTGATCTGGCGGGTGAAACAGCGGCTGCGATGGCGGCTTCGTCCATGGTTTTCCGCGCGAATGGTGACCCGACCTATGCAAATACGCTGTTAACTCATGCCGAGCAGCTCTATAACTTTGCAGATACCTATCGCGGTGTTTATAGCGACTGCATTACAGATGCTGCCAGCTATTACAAGTCTTGGAGTGGTTACAACGATGAACTGGTTTGGGGCGCTGCCTGGTTATATCGCGCAGAAGAAGCCAAGTCTGCGGGTACGGGCGCTGCCTATCTGACCAAGGCCACCAACTACTATGCCAACCTGTCCTATGAGAACCAAATCACACCTCCCATCCATTCTTATAAATGGACTCACAACTGGGATGATGTATCTTATGGCGATTATGTGCTGATGGCGAAGCTCACAGGTCAGCAGCAGTATAAGGATGATGTAGAACGCTGGTTGGATTACTGGAGCAGCGGTACCGGCCCACACACTCCCGGCGGTCTCATTTACGTGGATAGCTGGGGTCAACTGCGTTATGCTGCGAATACAGCCTTTATGGCGCTGGTTTACAGTGATACGCTTGCCTCCGGAAATTCCAAGAAGACCATCTATCACGATTTTGCCAAAAAGCAGATTGACTATATTCTGGGTGATAACCCAAGCAATCGCAGCTATATGGTTGGTTTTGGTGTCAACCCGCCAATTAACCCACATCACCGCACGGCACATGGCGCCTGGCTGGATTCCGGCCCGCTGACTACTCCCCCAGTAAACAACCGCCACATCATTTATGGCGCCATTGTTGGTGGGCCGGGCAGTACGAGCGATACAAGTTATGTGGATACCCGCGATAACTATACTACCAACGAAATTGCCACCGACTACAATGCCGCTTTCACGGGTGCGTTGGCTCGTTTGCGCAATGAATATGGTGGTACGCCGCTAGCAAATTTCCCGCCCATCGAAACCCCCGATGGCCCAGAAGAATTTGTTGAAGCAGCGCTCAACACCACTGGCACCACTTTCACTGAAATCAAAGCCTACATTAAGAACGAGTTAGCTTGGCCTGCCCGTGATCTCAACAAGGGCACCCTGCGCTACTTCTTCACGCTTGATGCCGGTGTAACCCCCTCCATGATTACCGTGACCAGTGCCTACAATCAGTGTGGTCCGGTGACTGGCCCCACCCAATGGTCTGGCAATATTTACTATGTTACGATTGACTGCACTGGCTTCCACATCTACCCCGGTGGACAGGAAGAATACCGCCGTGAGATACAGTTCCGCATTGCCAGCTCTGGCGCATGGGATACATCGAACGACTGGTCTTATACTGGCGTAAGCGCAGCAGGAACCACCCCGGTGTTGGTCAATAACATTGTGTTGTATGATAACGGCGTCAAGGTTTGGGGTACTGAACCATCCACAACCTCCGCGACCTCGACCCCGGCGAATACGGCCACCCGCACGTCAACACCCACCGTAACCAACACGCCGTTGCCGAACACCATCACACCAACCCGGACTTCCACCCCGACGACTGGTCCCAGCCTGACTCCCAGCCGCACATCCACCCTTGGAGCAGCCACCAACACCCCGACCCGTACCCTGACCCCTGGAGCCGCCACCAACACCCCAACCCAAACCGTTGGGGCTTCCCCAACGCGCACCGCTACCGCGCCAGCCGTCGTCACCAGCACCCCAACATCTTCCGGGACTGGTGCTTGCAGCCCGGTGACATCCACCATCACGTCCCCCTTCACCTTTGATGGGGCAGGTACTTTGTGCTGGCAGGCTAGTACGCTGGGTACTTATATTAACTCGTGGAATACAACCAGTGTCTCTGTCAATGGCACCAGCTACAACAATGTCTATGCAGCGGTGAGCTCCCTGCCCGCCAAGATTAATGGTTTCTGGTACATCAGTTACAACAGCGCTGTTGCCTGGGGCCACTTTGAAGCCAAATAAAGCCAAATAAGTTTGCCTGATTTTTATAAAGGGCTGCCCAAATTCTTGGGCAGCCCTTTCGTTTTGCTCTCTATTTTGTCAATATTGTGTAAGGCGACGCTTTGATTTTTACTGTTATTCTTCATTCAGTCAATATCCTACGCGAACGAAATAATATCCTGTAAGACTTTAACTCATCAAAACGAGTATGCTTGTCTCAATGTTTGGTCAAAATATGTTTTATTTTTATTCAATCTGCAAGGCAAACCATAATAAGGAGAATTCCAAATGATGCGTAAGCTTAAGGCCCCTTTTAGTTTATTGATTTTTGCTTCCCTGATAATTGTGCTGGCATTTAGCGCTTTTCAAGGACGAACTGTGTTGGCTGCGCCGTTGGCCCAGACGGCAACCGCCATTCGGGTTAATCAGGTAGGCTACCTGCCCAACCTGAACAAGCTGGCAACCATTGTCAGCACCTCCACCACTCCGCTCACCTGGCAACTCAAAAACAGCAGCGGCACGGTGGTCGCTTCAGGTTCGACGACTGTCTATGGCACTGACGCCGCTTCAGGGGATGCGGTTCACATTGCAGATTTCTCCAGCTACACCACGCAGGGGACTGGATACACCATCGTCGTCGGTTCGGTTGCCAGCTATCCCTTTGACATTAGTGCCACGGTCTATCACACCCTGAAATATGATGCCCTGGCTTATTTTTATCAAACCCGTAGCGGTATCGCCATCACCATGCCCTATGCCGTTCGATCTGATTTGACCCGCCCGGCTGGGCACATTGGGGTCAGCCCCAACCAAGGCGATACCAGTGTCCCCTGCGCATCTGACGCGGGTTGTAGTTATTCTTTGAATGTTTCTGGCGGCTGGTACGACGCTGGTGATCAGGGTAAATACGTTGTCAATGGCGGTATCGCCCTGTGGACAATGCTCGACGAGTACGAACGCACCAAGTACCTTGGCACCTCCTCGGCAGATTTTGCCAACGGCAAGATGAACATCCCCGAAAACACGAACGGCGTGCCTGATATTTTGGACGAAGCCCGCTGGGAGATGGAATTTATTTTGAAGATGCAGGTTCCATCTGGTCAGCCCCACGCTGGCATGGCGCACCACAAGATTCATGATGTCGCCTGGACGGGTCTCCCGCAGCGCCCTGAGTTGGATCCACAACCCCGCGCCTTGCGTCCCGTCAGCACTGCCGCGACTTTGAACCTGGCCGCCACCGCTGCGCAGTGCGCACGCATTTGGGCTTCGATTGATGCCACTTTCTCCAATAAATGTTTGACCGCTGCCCAGACCGCCTGGACTGCCGCGCAAGCCAACCCATCTATGCTGATTACAAGCGCTGATGGTACTGGTGGCGGTGCTTATGATGACAGCAATGTTCAGGATGAGTTTTACTGGGCCGCCGCCGAGCTTTATATCACCACTGGCAGCAGCACATACTTGAATTACCTGACCAGTTCACCCCTTTACAAAGTTGTTCCCGCCAGCCCCTCCTCAATGAACTGGGGTAGCGTGCAGGCTTTAGGCGACATTTCTCTGGCAATTGTGCCGAACAGCCTGCCATCTGGTGATGTCACCACCATTCGCAACAATATCGTTTCCGTAGCAACTGGCTATGTTAACACGGCAAACTCGCAGGGCTATCGCGTCCCCTTTGCTGGCGGCACGGGTGGCGCTTATTATTGGGGTGATAATTCCGACGTGGCGAATAACGGTATTATCATGTCCCTGGCTTATGACTTTACCGGTAGTGCGCAATACTTGAACGGCGCAAACGAAGCCATGAACTACCTGCTGGGCCGCAATGCCATGAACAAATCCTATGTCAGCGGTTATGGTGAGAATCCGCTGGTCAACCCGCACCACCGCTTCTGGGTGAAACAAGCTAATTCGACCTACCCATCCCCCCCGGCTGGTGTGCTCTCTGGTGGGCCCAACTCAGGTATTCAGGACCCATATGCTGCTGCCAACCTGGCTGGTTGTAAACCGCAGAAGTGTTATGTCGATAACTATCAGGCTTATTCCGTCAACGAAGAAGCGATTAACTGGAATGCACCGTTCGCCTGGCTGTCTGCCTATTTGGATGAGAAGGGTGGCGGAACAGTGGTGACTCTGACTGCAACTCCGACTCAGACATCAGTTACCAACACCCCCACCCGCACGCCCACAGCCACTGTCGTGACCGCCACACTCACACGCACACCAACAGCCACTGGCATCACCAGCACCCCCACACGCACCCCCACGGCTGGTATTACCAATACACCGACTCGCACACTGACCCGCACCGTGACCCCGACTGTGGGCATTAGCAGCACCCCCACACGCACATCGACTCCCACCAATACCTTCACGCCCGGATTGCCGATCACTTCCACACCCACTCGCACCATCACCCCCACAGCCACCATCACGCCAACATCCGGGGTGGGTGCTTGCAGCCCGGTGACATCCACCATTACCACCGGTTTTGTCTTTGATGGCGCGGGCACCTTCTGCTGGCAGGCCAGCACGCTGGGCACCTACATCAACTCGTGGAATACTACCAGCGTAAGCGTCAATGGCACAAGCTACACCAACATCTGGGTGGCTGTCAGTTCCCTGCCCGCCAAGATTAACGGTTTCTGGTACATTGCTTACAACAGCAGTGTTGCCTGGGGTCATATCGAAGCCAAATAAGCGTTTCATCTCATATTTCTTAAGGGCTGCCCAAAAGGGCAGCCCTTTTTGTTTTCGGGTGATGATTCGCTCCCTTAATCAACCAATGGTGCTAGTTGAAAAAAGTCATGGGAAGCACTAATCTGTAGGTGACGAGCCAAACAGAAAAGGAGCAAGCCCATGACTACAATCGATTTTATCACTGAGCTTTTTTGTCGAATTGATGATGCAATGGTAAATGCCCAAAAACATAGTCAAGCGAACTTGCGACCAAGCGAAGTAGTGACACTGGCAGTTTTATTTGCCTTGAAGGGTGTTGGCAATCGTGCTTTCTATCGCTGGCTAGAACGAGATTACCGACCGCTATTTCCAAAACTACCAGAACGGACACGTCTCTTTCGATTATTCAATACCCATCGTCATTGGACAAGCATTTTTATGGCAGAGCATAGTTTGCTTGGCTTGGTAGATTCCTATGGGATCGAATTGATCCATCCAAGACGACAAGGTCGCAGCGAAAAACAGATTGGTGAAAAAGGGTTATCAAACAAGCGCTGGATTGTTGGTGCAAAGGTCTGTTATGTGCTCAATCACCTGGGCTTAGTGGTTGATTGGGATGTTGATACTGCCAATGTTTACGATGGAACTGCTTTTCAACACCTTGTGGATCGTAACCATGAGTACATGGCTATATTTTCCGATCAGGGTTTTGCCAAGAAGGACTGGCATCCTGAGAACTTGAAAATTTGTCAGCGTGGCGAATGGAATACGCGCATGATTGTTGAAACTGTTTTTTCGATGCTTACTTTAGTTTGCCATTTCAAGAAGATTATGCATCGTACTTGGACTTATCTCAAATCTCGTTTGGCTTTTACCATGTCCATGTTCAACATCCTTGTTCAATGGGATGGTATTCAACTCGATCAGCACGGCGATGTTCTCTTCTCTTTGGCTCAGTTCAGCTTATAACTACTAGCACCAAAGGTTAATCATCTTAATTCGTGGACAATATTCTTCAACTGATATGAGCAGGGGGCTTGGATACTGCTATGCATGGTCAATATTGTGCAAGGGTGGTTTTTAGGGGAGAAAAATATGTCAATATTGTGCGGATCGCTGGGGCGCCAGCATTATTTTGAAATCAAGATAGTTTCACCTGAACTTAACATTTTGTAAGACATTCCGTGCAGAAACAGGTATTCTTAAACACACATCCTTACATCATTGAGTTACGATGATCACAATAACATTCCAAAAACGGTGACAATGATTGGACGATCAGTTTTGATTTATGAAGGAGAAAAATTGCTTACCCTTGCCTTCGTTTTTACTGGTGAAAAGAAATCCTTACCCGTTTACCGCCGAGAACGTTTGTTGATTGTTGAAAGCAATTCTGGTCAGCAAAAACAGCTTTGTCATATTTTGCCTGGGCATCTGTATGAAATCCAATTTGCATCCAACGCACTCGATGGGTTGATGTGTTTTGCAAAATCTCCGCCGGACATGATTTTGATCAACCTGGCCTTGCCTGGTTTAAATGGTTTTGAGCTTTGCCGCCGCATTCGCAAATCGTCCACTGCGCCCATTTTGGCAATGGTTGCCAGTCAGAATGCCGCCGACCGCATCACGGCGCTCGATCTGGGCGCGGACGATTGCTTGTCTATCCCGTTTGCACCCGAAGAATTGCGCTCGCGCGTTCAAACACTCCTGCAGCGCACGCTGGGACGTACCCAGCCTGAAATGCCAACGATGTTGCGCGTGGGTGACCTGCAGATTGATTTCAAAGCGCTTAAGTTGACTCGTGCTGGCCGGGCCGTTTACATCAGCCGAACCGAATGGAAATTGCTGGAATTGCTGGTGCGGCATATGGGGAAAATCGTCAGCCACGATATTTTGCATCGCGCGATATGGGGTGATACCAATTACAAAGAAAGTTCCAACCTGCGGTGTTACATTCATCGCCTGCGTAGCAAACTCGAAGAAAATCCTGACCAGCCGCAGTATCTGGTGAGTGAGTCAGGCGTTGGTTATGTCTTTCTGCCTGATCGTCATAGAACAGAAAACGTGGCTCTTGCAGCGCCTTTGATCAGCCTGCCTGTTCCGCTGACGTCTTTTATCGGCTGGGCCGGGGAGGTAGAGCGCGTGAAAAGCCTGCTCCAGACGCCTGATGTGCGCCTCGTCTCGTTGGTCGGCCCAGGGGGAGCGGGAAAAACTCGTTTGGGCTTACGCGTTGCCAGCCAACTGGGAGAAAGCTTCGAGCACGGCGTCCACTTTGTCGGCCTTGCCCCCATCCACGATGCCGGGCAGGTTGCGAACACCATCGCCAGTGCCCTGGGTGTGAAAGAAGAAACGGGGCGTTCTGCCGGGGAAAGTCTTAAAACGCTTTCTGCGCGGCAGGAAAATGTTGTTGCTTTTGGATAATTTTGAGCAGGTGTTGGGCGCAGCCACCCTGATCTCTGACCTGTTGGAGACGAATGGCGGATTGAAGGTGCTGGTGACCAGCCGCTCTATTCTGCATCTTTATGGGGAACAGGAATTTGAAGTCCCCCCTTTGGCGCTGCCCGATTTGCAGAATCTATCCATCCATGAAGTGTCGCAATCGCCAGCGGTTGCCCTGTTTGTTGAGCGAGCGCGGACGGTTCAGCCTGATTTTAATCTGACGCCGCAGAACGTTTCTGCCGTTGCGAGATTATGCACGCAGTTGGATGGTCTGCCGCTGGCGATTGAGCTGGCCGCCGTTCACATCAAGCTCTTCTCCCCGCAGGCGCTTACAGTACGTTTGCCTGACCGTTTTACCCTGCTTGCTGGTGGAGGGAATAACCTGCCAAAGCGTCAACAGACCATGCGTAATACACTCAACTGGAGTTATAACTTGCTCACCATCGAAGAAAAGACTCTTTTTGCGCGTCTTGCTATTTTTGAAGGCGGCTGGACGCTTGATGCAGCTGAAGAGATTGCTGGAACATCCGATGTCTTGACGCAATTACTTTCCCTGTTGCATAAAAGCATGTTGGTGCGCCGCATGGTGGGTGAAGAAGTACGCTTTCACATGCTCGAAACAATTCGTGAGTATGCGCGTGAACAACTGAACATCAGCGGAGAAGCCGAACTGCTTCGTGAGCGCCACTTGAATTATTATCTCAAACTGGCACAGGCTGCTCAACCCGAGTTGGAGAATGTGCAATCACAGGTCTGGTTGGAGCGATTGGATCAGGAGCACGATAATTTGCGTGCCGCGCTGCAATGGGCGTTGGAGCGCGAAAACCAAAAGGACAGCGCCGTGACACTGGCGGCGACCCTCGGCATTTTCTGGAAAAATCGTGGGTACTGGAGCGAAGGCCGACGCTGGTTGAATGCTGCGCTGGCGCATGGAAATGCATCCCCCGTGGCGCGCGCCCAGGCTTTCCGTGAGGCGGCCTGGTTGGCGCTTGTACAGGGGGACTGCACCCAGGCTGAGAAATTTCTAGGCAGGGGGCAGGAGCTTTGGGGTGGGTTGAAAGATGATCCAAACTTTACCCGCATGATGGGCCTGATTCTTGATGGGCAGGGAAAGTATGAACAGGCCAGTGCGCTGGTCAAAACCAGCCTGGAATCATTTCGCCAGCTTGGCGATCGAAAAAGCATTGCCTTTGCACTGCAGTTACTTGGACAAATTGCCATGAAACATGCAAACTACACCCTGGCGCAATGCTACATGCAAGAGTGTCTTGCTCTGCGATGCGAATTGGGGATTGAGCCTGACATTGCCAGATCGCTGTTGACGTTGGGGCATATTATGCGTTTGCAAGGGAATAATGAGCAAGCTTGTGAACACTATCGCAAGAGTCTCGCGATTTTCGAGAAGATTACCTTGCAGTGGGGCATGGCGCATTGTTTGCTCAACCTGGGAAAAATTGCCTGCGTGCAGAAAGCCTATGATGAAGCCCGCGGTTTTTACCAGAAAACATTGAAAATCTTTGAAGAACTTGGTGATCGTTACAGCATAGCCTGCAATCTCGAGGCTCAGGCCAGCCTGGCAGCAGAGCAGATGCAAATTGAGCGTGCTGCTCGTTTATGGGGAGCGGCCCAGGCGTTACGGAAAGAACTCAACACCCCCATGCCCCCCGCCGATTACAGTCAGTTTGAAACACAAGTAAAAAATATTTGGGAGAATTTGGCCGTATCTGCACAATTGGACGCAAAATTTTCCGCAGCCTGGGAAGCTGGCGGGGCCATGTTGCTTGCCGATTTGGTCGCATACGCACGCCAATAGCGCTTATATTGATCGATTGATTTTTTGCGCAAAAGCTGACGGTTTTTTGACCGTCAGCTTTTTTTGGTGTTTTTTGCCTAAAAATGTCAATATTGTGCAGAGTGACGGCAGGATTTTTTTGACATTATCAAAGCAGGTCAATATCCTGTATGCTCAAAACAATATCCTGCAAGACTTTTACCCTTCAAAAAGTGTATTCTTGCTACACATTCGATAACTTAGTCGATATTTTGGTCGAAAAAATGATTTGTTTCTGACATCTAGATGTCAATGTCAAAAATCATAGTCTGGCAGAAATATTGAAAAATAAGGAGGCATATCTGCTTATTATTAATAAGGTCTTCTGTGTTTAGGTATAGCAAAGCAAAATTTGTTTTTCAGCCTTCTGCGTTTAGAAACTATTCAACCAAGGAGAAAAAATGAGTATCTTGAAAGTAAGACGAGTCGCTTTGGCGCTCACCGTTTTGGCCGTTGTTTTTGTGACAGTTTTCGCTGTTGCCAAGAACAATGCTCGTGCTGCTACCGTTTGTAGCCCGGCTACTGCAATCACCGTCCCCTACACCAAAGATGGTACAGGTGATGTTTGTTTGCAAACTGCATCCCTTTGTACTTACATCAATTCCTGGAACCTGACCACCCTGGAAGTCAACGGCACTTCTTATCTGAATGCATATGTCGCCGCTTCTTCCATCGCTCCTTTGAATGGCAGCTACACCATTCACTACGTGAGCACGGTTGCTTGGGGCCACTTCGAAATTGGTGCGCCATGCGGCACCACCCCGACCAGCACCAACACTGCTGTTGGTCCAACCAAGACAAACACTTCAGTTGGTCCCACCGCTACCAAGACCCGCACCCCAACCGCTGGTCCCAGCCTGACCCCGACTCGCACCAACACTGCCCCGGCGATCACCAACACCCCCACCAAGACCGCTGTTCCATTCACCCCCACCAAGACCAACACCGGTGTTGCTCCCACTGTTACTCGCACCGCTACCACTGGTCCGACCCCCACACCTCCCCCGGCTGGTACACACCTCTCCAATCCGTTCTCTGGTGCGACGTTCTATGTCAACCACGATTGGAAGGGTTACACCACCTTCAACGTCAACACCTTCCTGTGGATGGATAGCATTGCCGCTGTCAATGGCACCGGCAACTACACCCATGGCTTGGCCGCTCACCTCGACCTGGCTCTGGCCCAGGGCGCAAACGCCGTCAGCTTGGTCGTCTATGACCTCCCCAACCGTGACTGCTCCGCTCTCTCCTCCAACGGTGAACTGCTGATCGCCAACAATGGTCTGGCTCTCTACAAGGCCAATTACATCGACGCGATCTACAACATCATCAGCCTGCCCAAGTACGCTGGCCTGCGCTTCATCGCCGTCATCGAACCGGACTCCCTGCCGAACCTGATCACCAACACCAGCATTGCCAAGTGTCAGCAAGCCACCGATGCTACCGCCGGTTATGTCGCTGCCACCACCTACACCCTGAACAAGTTCTACCCATTGCGCAACTTCTACAGCTACATTGACGTTGGTCACGCTGGCTGGCTCGGTTGGCCGAACAACTTCAACCCATTTGTGACCTTGGTTACCAACATGGTCAAGGGCACCACCAATGGCGTCAACAGCATCGACGGCTTCGTCGATGGCACCGCCAACACCCAGGTTGAGACTGAAACCTTCCTCGATGCCAACACTGTTGTTGGTGGCAACCCGGTTCGCTCGGGCAGCTTCTACGACTGGAACGACTACATCGACAAATCACACTACGCGGCTGCCTTGAAGAGTGCCTTCCAAGCCGCTGGCCTGCCCGCGAGCAGCACCAACTTCATCCTCGACACATCCCGCAACGGTTGGGGTGGCTGCGGTGGTGGTTCAGGAACGCCTGCTCGTTCGTACGCTCTCCAGACCTGCCGCCCGACCCACACCAGCACATCGACTGATCTCGAAACCTACATTGACCAGAGCCGCATCGATCGCCGCCCCGCGAAGGGCGACTGGTGTAACCAGAACGGTGCTGGTATCGGTAAACTGCCAGGCGCTGGCACAACTCCCTACCAGGAATATGTCTGGGTCAAACCCCCAGGTGAATCGGATGGCTCCAGCGTTTTGATCCCGACTGGCCCCGATAATCCAGATGGCAAGGGCTTGGACGGCATGTGCGACCCGACTTACATGGGTAACAGCCTGAACGAGAACATGAACTCCAACGCTCTGCCCAACGCCCCGCTCTCTGGCGCATGGTTCCAGGCTCAGTTCGATCAGTTGGTTGCCAACAAGTTCCCCTAAATCAACACTGAACGACAGATTGTCTTAAAGTATAAGAAGCACCGGGGTGAGCAAGTAGTTGCTCACCCCGGTCGCCAAACGAGCAGGGAATTGACGAAGGAAGGATATAGCGATGACTGGCGAATTTGTTTTCCACAAGGTTAAACAAATTATTGTTATCAACGACGCCTTGAAAATGTCAAAACAGAAATGTGTTTTTTTGGCAGGAAAAGCATCGGTGGGCGCGTTTTCTGAAGCGCACAGTGATATTAAGAAATCATGGCTTTATGAAGCCAGGCCCAAGTTGATTTTGAATGCCTTTGATGAAAGTGATTTATTGGATTTGTTTTCAAAAGCGCAGCGTCGCAGGTTGCCCGTCTACCCTATTATGGATTCTGCACATGTGAACGCTTCCACAATAGCCTGTTTGGGGATTGGCCCCGGCAAGAATGCGGAAATGGATGAGTTATTAGGGGTTCTCAATTTTTATCGGTGGGTGCATGAAAATGCTGCTTATGCAAGGCTTCCGTGACCATCACGGAAGCTTTTTTGTTTGTTTTACGCCCCAGGGTAGATCTCGGTGTTTTTGCCGGGTGCGCTCAAGGGGCGTTTTTTTTATCAGCAAGAAGTGATTTGTTCGGATGCCGTATCCGCCAATTCGGGCAGGTGCGGGTTGCTGTGCCCCTTCTATTGGCAGATTAATAGTAAAATTTCCGATAATTCCAGTCCATTTTCGTTCCATTCGTTCATTAAAAGGAGCCCGAATGAAAGCTACGTCTGCCAATTATATGGAAATTGTTGATCAGATCGCCAAAGATGTGATTGCGCCCGCCGCCGCCGAGATTGACCGCACGGGGGCTTATCCGCGTGCTGCTTTGGAACAACTGGGTGCAGCGGGGATTCTCGGGCTTATCAGCGCCGAGGAAGTGGGCGGGCTGGGTCAAAATTTGCGCGCCGCTACCATGGTGGTGGAACGGATCAGCCAGGAATGCGCTTCGACGGGCATGGTGGTTTGTATGCACTTTTCGGCAACGGCGGTGATTGAAGCGCACGGTTCACGCGAAACACGCGAAGCGATTGCCAGCGGAAAACACATTACCACCCTGGCACTTTCTGAGTTTGGCTCGCGCAGCCACTTTTGGGCACCCGTCAGCACAGCCCAGGCCATTCAGGGCAATGGACATGTTCAACTTGATGCGCGCAAGAGTTGGTCCACCTCGGCCGGGCAGGCGGATAGTTACGTCTGGTCGAGTCGCCCGGTGAGCGCAGAAGGAGCGAGCACCCTGTGGCTCGTCCCCGGAAAAACTGCCGGGTTGAGCATCCCCGCTCCGTTTGACGGCCTGGGGCTGCGCGGAAATTCATCCTGCCCAATCACGGCTGATAAAGTGCTGGTCGAAAATAGCGCCCGGCTCGGTGCAGATGGTGCCGGATTTGACATTATGATGGGCATTGTGTTGCCCTATTTTCAGTTGATGGCATCTGCCTGCTCGTTGGGGATTATGGAATCGGCGGTGGCGAAAGCGGCTGCGCATGTGGGCAAGACCAAGCTCGAACATCTCAGCAGCTCACTGGCGGATCTGCCCACCATCCGCGCATATATTGCCCGCATCCGCATCCAGACTGATATGATTAGCGCGCTGCTGCTGGATACGCTCGCGGCTTTGGAAGGCAACCGACCCGATGCGATGCTGCGCGTGTTGGAAGTGAAAGCCGCCGCCGGAGAAGCCTCCACCGAAGTGACCGATGTCGCCATGCGCGTCTGCGGTGGCACAGCCTTCCGCAAGGAAGTGGGCATCGAGCGCAACTTCCGCGATGCGCGGGCGGCCACGGTCATGTCGCCCACCACTGATTTGCTCTACGATTTTATCGGCAGGGCGGCCTGCGGTTTGCCCCTGTTTGGCTAAGGGTTGGTGTGATGGACAGTACCATCGCAAAATAGCGTCAATCTCCGTTAAAAACAAAAAGAACGCAGGGAAATGCCTGCGTTCTTTTTGTTTTGCTCAGCTTCGAACACTGTGATGAACTTGAGATTTTTGGGTCTAAGCATGTACGATGACATGACTACGACTTAGCTCAACAAAGCGGCGCGGCAGGTTGGCATCTATCAGAAAATTCATACCAGTGCCACACTCATCCGCTTAACCTGACTCAAACGAGCCGCATAAAGCAATACTGCCTGAATATCTGCCAGTTCGAGGTCTTCATAGTCTGCGAGTATCTCATCCGCACTCATCCCTGAACTGAGTGTTTCCAGCAGCCACTCCACCGAATAGCGCAATCCGCGAATGGTGGGTTTTCCAAAAGCCATGGCCGGGTTGATCGTAATGCGCGCAAGGAGTTCTTGATTGTTCATGGTTTAAATCTCCTGCTTTAATCATACACGATTTTTGATTCTCTACCGTAGATGATTGAAAAAGGAACGCAGGCACCTGCCTGCGTTCCTTTTTTCTCGGGTTGGTTGCGCATCACGCCGCAACGGACTTGCGCACCCGCGGCTTGCGGTCGCTGACCCGCGTGCCACCGACGGTATCATACTGCGACAAATCGTCGCCATAAATGGCCTGTACGCCGCGCCGCACGCGCTTGACTTTGTCCCAAATGGCCTGGCTGATGGCTTCGCGCTGGTTGCGGGCTGCGAGCGCTTCACCGATCAGGTCGCCGACCTTACATACGTCCTTTTGTCGAATGGAGAACATAATCCACTATAATTGAAGATGTATAGGAAATTATATGGAAAATGTCAAAAACAAATAGCGGGTTGTTATCTAATGATGAAATTTGGTATTTCTTATGCAAATTAGCTTCGGTCTTCTTGAGTTTGGTCAAAGTTATGAACGTCCATTTTTAGCCAAACTTTGGGGATATCAAAGTTTTCATGCTATATCAAAGGGTGTTGTTACACCTGTTCATGCTAAATATATTATTTTCTTTGTTACGAAAGATAAACAACAAACATCAACCCAATATAATGATTATATTGATGGAAACATGCTTTTCTGGGAAGGTGAAGAAAAGCATAGTTCTGATAAAAGAATTGTTGAAGCTAATAAAAACCATGATGAAATTCACCTATTCTATAGAGACACTCATCATTCTCCATTTATTTATTTTGGAAGAGTATCTTTAACTGATTTTCAATTAAGATCGGATGCTCCAAGCGAATTTGTATTTAGAATAGAAATGCTCTCGTCTGAAATCGATGCTTTCAAAGAAGTACGCGAACATGCGGCAGAATACAAAACTCTGGATAAAACCGAGCAAGAGCAAATCGTAATCAGCAGACTCGGTCAAGGTAATTTTAGAAAAAATGTAATACGACTTTGGGGAAGCTGTTCCATAACAGGTCTGCAAAACATCACTCTCTTAAGAGCGTCACATATAAAACCCTGGAAAGATAGTAACAATCAAGAAAGATTAAATCCATTCAATGGCCTTTTGTTGATTCCCAATTACGATTTTTTATTTGACAAGGGATATATTACTTTTGAGAATAATGGCAGGTTGGTTGTTTCTGAAAAATTGGATCATTTTGCTTGTAAAGTTTTTGAGTTAGATACAAATATTCGATTGCGAAATATTTTTCCTGAAAACAAAGAATATCTTGATTTTCATCGTAGCTTGGTTTTCAAGTAGATGTATTTCACCCAATTTTGAACGACTGATAAATCGAAGGCTCTCCTAAAGGCAGATGGTGGTTGACGGTTGGATGCGCTGCCCCCTCCCCCGCCTCCCCCAAATCCAACACCGATTTGGGGGAGGGGTTTGTGACTGTGATGGTGAGTGAATCCATGTTCAAAATCAAGCGCTCCTTCCCCCATTTTGCTCTTAAAAAATGGGGGAAGGCCGGGTAGGGGGCGTTCTTAAGGTTTTAAATCCATGACCAAACACAAAATCAGCACGCCCAAAACCCAACACCGCGCCGCCGAACTACGCCATGATTTAACCCCCGCCGAAGCCAAACTATGGTCGCGGCTGCGGGCGCATCAACTGAATGGAATTGGGTTTCGCCGCCAGCACGCCATTGGACGATATATCGCCGATTTTTGCGCGCCGGGCAAAAAGTTAATCATCGAATTGGACGGAAGCCAGCACCTTGAACAGCAGGCATACGATGCCGAGCGGACTGCTTTTCTTGAGTCGCAAGGCTATCGGGTGCTGCGTTTTTGGAACAGCCAGGTGCTCGGGGAGATTAAATCCGTGCTGCGGGTGATCGTTGATGCTGCGGGTTCAGACAACGCTGAAGGGTAGAAAGCGTCCGTTGTGGATCAGGCGAAGGGTATAATCCTGCTTTAAAGGATGTAGACGATCTTTATGGAGAACAAACCAATCATTCCCCGTTATGAAGCGATCAGGCGGCTCACGACCGGGGATCGCAACCTGGCCGATGCCGACCTGAGTAATGCGGGTATCAGCGGTGCTTACCTGATGGGCACCAATCTGCGCGGCGCAAACCTGAGCGGCTCTGACCTGAGCGGGGCGGAACTACGTCGTGCAGATTTGCGCGCTGCCGATCTACGCGGCGCGATTTTGCGTGATGCAGATTTGCATGGCGCGCAATACAATCAAGAGACCCGGTGGCCGGATGGTTTTGATCCGATCGGTGCCGGGGCAGTGTTGAAACCCTGAACCCCAACAAAATCAAACAACTGCTCGATAGATCAGCTCGTAACCATGCAAAATAACCTTTTTCAAACCAGTTGCTAACAAAGCTATAATCTTTGCAGGGGTTGTTTTACGCTAAAATGAGAGGGATGTAATCACCAAAGTCTTACCCATTGCCTTCAAGTGGCAGGAAAGCGAACCCAATGACCGATCTTACAGCAACCGCAAAAGCATCGCCAAATATCGCTTTTATCAAATATTGGGGTAATCGCAATGAGCGTTTGCGGCTGCCGATGAATGGTTCTATTTCAGCGAACCTCGCCGGATTACATGCCTGCACCACTGTCCGTTTTGCGGAGGGGGAAGCCGATACATTGTCGATTAATGGGAAAGAGACCCTTGGCACGGGGTTGGAACGCGTCTCTGCCATTTTGGACGAGGTGCGGGCCGCAGCCGGGTTCCATTTACGGGGCACGGTCAGCAGCGACAACAATTTCCCTACAGGGGCGGGGATTGCGTCATCCGCTGCGGCATTTGCGGCGCTGGCAGTTGCGGCGACCAAAGCTGCGGGGTTGGACTGGTCCGAGGCGCAGCTTTCGCGGCTGGCACGTCACGGCTCCGGGTCGGCCTGTCGCAGCATTCCATCCGGCTTTGTCGAGTGGGAAATGGGCACGGGCGATGATGACTCGGTGGCTTATTCGATTGCTGACCCTGAACATTGGGCACTGGCAGACTGCATTGCGGTTGTCAGCACCGGGCACAAAACGGTCGGCTCCACCGAGGGACACGCGCTCGCGCCGACCAGTCCCTTGCAAGCGGCGCGCGTGGCAGATGTTCCCCGGCGGTTGGAGATTTGTCGCAACGCCATTCTGCTGCGCGATTTTGACAGCTTTGGCGCGATCATTGAGCACGATTCAAACATCATGCATGCCGTGATGATGACATCCAACCCGGCGCTGTTTTACTGGCAGCCCGCTACAATGACGGTCATGCGCGCGGTGCGCGAGTGGCGCGCGGCTGGCATCCCGGCGGCGTATACGATTGATGCGGGCCCCAATGTGCATGTCCTTTGTCCGCAAGCAGAGAGCGCCAGCATCGCCGCAAAGCTGCGCGAGTTGCCCGATGTGCTCGATGTGTTGACGGCCAACGTCGGCGGGGCGGCCACCCAAGTATGAAATATGAAGTCAGAAGGATGAAGAAACTGCTCTCTTCGTGCTTCATGCTTCTGACTTCATCGTTTAAAAGAGATATAATCGTTTAAACCATCTGGTTTGGCATTCAGGAAAGGATTTTCTATGACGCTACTTGTTTTTGTTGTCGTATTTGGTGGAATGATCTTCATCCACGAGTTTGGTCATTTTATTGTTGCGCGTTTGTTTAAAATTCCGGTGGAAGAGTTTGGCTTTGGCATTCCGCCGCGCGCCTGGCGTTTTTGGCGCAACAAAGGACACCTGGTCATTGGCGGCCAGACGGTTGTCATCCCATCCAATTATGACCTGCCGTTCGAGTGGCAGGATGGATTGTATGAAGAAGCCACGGCCACTGTGGATGAAGTTAATGGCGTATATGTGCTGCGCACCATTGCGCTGGCCCGTCCCGAGAAAATGCTTCAGGCCGACGGCTCCAAGCCATCCGTGGATGATCTGCTGCTGAAAGCAGATTACCAATTCGAAGAGGGTCAGGCCCCCGCACCCACCAAATCGTCCAAAGTGCTCACCCCCGGTGCGTTGACGTTGACGGGTGCCCTGAGCGATGTCGAACCCGGTATGGAATGGACGATCAACTGGCTGCCCCTCGGTGGATTTGTACGCCCACGCGGCGAAAATGATCCAGCCGTCCCCGGTGGGTTGGCAGCGGTCAACCCCTGGAAGCGTCTGGGCGTGCTGGTCGCCGGGCCGTTCATGAATCTGCTGACAGCGGTTGTTGTTTTCAGTATCATCATTGCCCAATCTGGCATGATTATCCCCGGAACGGTCAAAATTGGCATTGTCAGCGAAAATAGCCCGGCGCAACTGGCTGGCCTTCAGGAAAATGATATTGTCAGATCCATCAATGGGACAGAGATTACAGACCCCAACCAAATGATTACCGTCGTCCGCTCCAACCTGGATAAGCCGATCAAAATGATCCTTGAGCGCAATGGCAAGTTGATTACCATCATGGTGACACCCCTTTCCAGTCGTCCTGTTGCGCAGGGTGCGCTGGGTGTTTCGATGGGCGCTGCCACCCGTCCCGCCAGCACGTTTGAAGTGCTGACGGGTGGATTTCTGATGACGGGGCTGCAGGCGCAAGGTTTGTTATATTTGCCCGTTGGTTTAATTCAAGGGAAAATTTCGGCAGATCAGGCACGCCTGGTGGGTTTGAAAGGGATTTACGATATGTTTGGCAGCGCTATTCAGCAAGATGCAAAATCTCGCGCTGTGGTTCCGGTCACGCCATCCACCAATGGTTCCAATCCGTCGTCAAGCGGCAATGTTCCTGCGCAGCAGCCAACCAATGAAGTATTGATCCTGATCGGTCTTCTGAGTGTCTCGCTGGGTGTCTTTAATCTGATGCCCATCCCCGCGCTGGATGGCGGACGCATCCTGTTCACTTTGCCTGAAATTCTCTTCCACCGACGCATCCCCACCCGCCTTGAAAATACGGTGAATGGCGTGGCCTTCTTGTTGCTGATTGGCCTGATGTTGTTCGTCAACGTCATGGATTTTATTGCCCCGGTACAGATACCTTAATCCATGAGTGAAAAAATACCCTTTTCCACCGTCCTGACCGCGCTGACCAACCCCGATGCCAACTTTCCGGCGCGCTTTCTCAAGGAATTTTCAGACCTGCCGCTGGCAGACCTGGCCGCTTTAAAGGTCGCATGGTCAAAAGTTGACCTGACGCGCAAGCGCAACCTGTTGCGCGACCTGAACGAAGAATTCCGCACCAACAACCTGATGTTGTATGATGACATCGCCCAGATTTTCATTGACGACCCTGATGCGCTGGTGCGCGCCCAGGCCATTCGTCTGCTCGAAGAGAGCACCAGCCTGCAACTGCTGCGTCGTCTGGTTGTCATGGGCGAAAAGGACCCGGATGTTGGCGTCCGTACCGAAATCGCCACCGTGCTCGGACAATTTGTCCGCCTGGGTGAAGAAGATCGCGTCCCTGGGGCGCTCAAGAAGCAGGTTGAAGAAATTCTGCTGAAAGATGTGCGCGAGGAAACCAACCCGTACCTGCAGCGCGCCGCGCTCGAATCACTTGGCTATTCCAGCCGCTCTGAAGTGCCGGACCTGCTCGAAGCCGCCTTTGAACGCCCCGACACCACCTGGACAGCCAGCGCGCTGCTCGCCATCAGCCGTTCTTTTAATGGACGCTGGCGTGATCATGTTCTGGTCGCGCTCAACCACGAAGACACTCACGTCCGTCAGTTGGCAGTGGAAGCCGCCGGTGAACTGGAACTTAAAACCGCCCGTCAGCCGCTGCTTAACATGCTTGACGAAGAAGAAGACGAAGAAGTGCTCGAAGCCATCATCTGGTCGCTTTCACAGATCGGCGGCGAAGATGTTCGTGATTACCTGCAATCCATGCTCGATGCTGCCACCGATGAAGATCTGATCGAATTTATCAGCGAGGCGCTCGCCAATCTGTCCTTCACCGAAGACTTGGAAGGTTTTGACCTGATGGCCTACGACCCCGATGAAGACGACGACCTGCATGAACTGGACGATCTGGACGAAGCGGATCAAGATTAATTTCCCACCAACTTTTAGCCCCTCAGCGAGCGTTATGCGTCACTTTGTGCTTGTCCTGACTTTGCTCACTCTTGGAATGTCCGCCGTTCAATCGGCGCGCGCCCAGGCGACGGTGGAAGTGACTGACACCCAGGTGGTGTATCGCTTCGGGGAGCAGGTCAATTTTCAGGGGCGGGTCAAGGCCTCGGCGCCGATTCAGGATGTCGTTATCCTGTTCCGCGCTCAAGGGGAGAGCAGTACCCGCTCAGGGGCCGCAACGCTCACCGATGATGGACAGGTTACTTACAGCTATCACTTTGAGCAGGGGACATTCCCCTCCTTTGCCCCCGTCAGTTACTGGTTTCGTGTCACGCTGCAAAGCGGCGAAAAGATTGAAAGTTCCCCATCCAGTTTTGACTATATCGACAATCGTTTTCCCTGGAAGAGCGTTGAAGACGGTCAGGTGCGCCTGCACTGGTATACGGGCGACGATGCTTTTGCGTTAGAGGCGCGTGATATTGCCCGCCAGGGACTTAAAAAAACATCTGAAATGCTTTCGGTCACGCCAGACCACGTTTTTGACGTGTACGTATATGCGCTGCCTGCCGATATGCAACTGGCGCTGCAAAATAGTCCGCAAAAAGCGGCGATTGGCGGTGAAGCCAGCCCGGAACTTGGGGTGGCGCTGGTGGCGATCAGTCCCGGTTTGGAGCAGGCCGTCACTATGGAACGCAAAATTCCGCATGAACTGGCGCACTTGCTCACGTATCAACTGGTCGGCGAGCATTACAGCCGCCTGCCGGTCTGGCTGCGGGAGGGAATTGCCTCCATGGCCGAACCTGCCAACCCCGACTATGCCGAGCTGATTTCCACGGCGCAGGATCAGCAGGCCTTCATTCCAATGGAAGATTTGTGCGGCGCATTCCCGCCCGAAGTCAGTCGCGCACTGCTGGCGTATGCCCAGTCTGAATCGTTTACGCGCTATATCGTCAATCAGTATGGTGATTTGGGTCTGGTGAATCTCGCCAACGCCTACGCCGATGGGTTGGATTGTCAGCAGGGCGCTGTGCGCGCGCTGGGCCCTTCACTCAACCAGGTGGAAAGCGATTGGCTGAACAGCCTGACCCCTGGTGGCGGCAGTCCTGCCGCGAATTTTGATGCTGGTTTTTTGCCTTATCTGGCGCTTTTGTTGATTATGATGATTGCGCCGCTGGGTTTTATCGCGGCAGTCTGGAGAACGCCCTATGGCGGACAACGTAGTAAATGAACTGGTGCGTGTCCATATCTGGGTAAGGGGGCGTGTACAGGGGGTGGGGTTTCGCTCGTATGTTGCCTATCAGGCAGGCAAGATCGGCATATTTGGCTGGGTGCGCAATGTCGCGGATGATACCGTCGAAATCATTGCCGAGGGCGCGTCTGGCCCGTTGAACCACTTCGCCTATATGGTGGAAATGGGTCCGCGTGCTGCGCGCGTGGATGAATGCCGGGTGGAGAATGAACATCCAACCGGGGAGTTTCCCGGTTTTATTGTTGATGATTCACGATAGATTGTCGTCTTCATACTAAAAGTAAAAGTCTTTTGCCACAGAGAACACTGAGAAAAAGATTTTCTCGGTGTTCTCTGTGGCAATTTTGTTTTAATCCAGCCGGTGAATCATTTCTAAACAGGCGCGGCTGTGATGGTAAGGACAGTTCCACGGGCCGGTTTTGTAATCGGTTGGGTCCACTGTGCTGTCGTGCTTCAGGTTCTTGAACCAATCTCCATGCACACGGTCAATCATTTTGTCTTCAATGTAGGCCCAACTGCGCCGGGCGGCTGTGGCAAAGCGTTCTTCACCTGAGAGCTGATAAGCGTTATAGAAACCGACCACCGCCTCCGCCTGTACCCACCATGCTTTGGAGTCATTCACCAACCCGTGCGGCCCGCCTTCGTAGGGGATGCTGCCATCGGCTTCGATTCCGTCCTGGATAACGGCATTGGCGATGGCGATGGCGGTTTTGCGCGCTTCGGTAAGGAGCTGCTCATCCCCTTGCACTTCCGCTGCTTCGACGAGCAGCCAGCTCCCTTCAATATCGTGCCCGTACGATTCATGTTCCACCAGCGAGGTCCAGTCGTCGTTGAAGAAAAGCTTAAAGTGATGTGTCACCGGGTTGACAATGTGCTTGAGAAAACATTCAATCGCGCCGCGCTGCTGCTTTTTGAGCGTCTCATCATCCCAGACGCGCAGCAGATTGGTGTAGGCTTCCATCATGTGCAGCATGGTATTCATGGACTTGTGGCTGTTCAGGTCTGCATTGCTCAGGCGCATATCGGTTAGTTTCCCCCATTCGCGGCTGCTGCCTTCAATGTAGCCGCCATGTACCGGGTCGTAGGCATGTTTTTCCAGCAACCAGAAGATGTCTTGCGCCAGCTTCAAGCTTTCAGGCAGTTGCGTTGCCATGTAATATTCTGACAGACCATAAATGGCAAAGGCCTGAGCGTAATGATGCTTACGATCCATCAGTGGCTTTCCGTGCATATCCACCCACCAGTAAACGCCGCCATATTGTGGGTCGAGAAAGACACGGGTCAGATCGTCGTAGGCCCAGCGCGCCATTTTCAGGTAGGATTTATCGCCAAAGCGCCGGTAAGCTGCCGAATACGTCCACAGGATGCGAGCGCAGAGAATGGCCGAGCGTGGTTCCTCGTTGTGAATGGTCAGGTCGTTGCTGACTGCACTGTAAAAACCACCGTTGACTCGGTCAACGGTGTGGTTCATCCAAAAAGGCAGAATGTTGCCGGTCAGTTCGTTTTGAATGCTTTCTTTGAGTGTTGCGTCGTTTGTCGTCATTGTATTTGCTATTTCTTCTCAATCTTGAAGGCCATGTCGTTGTGCAGGGTGGGAACTTTAAGTTCGCAGGTTTCGGTGCAGGTAACTTCAATCGGTTGGGCGTAGGTTCCCAGCCAGGTGTTGTAGGGGGTGAAGAGATATGTCCCAGTGGGCAGGCCTTGAATTTGCAGCTTGACGCCTTTGCGCTGGCTGCGGTCTTTGCGGATGGTGATGATGTTCTTGCCTTCCAGCGTGAAGTTTTGCACCCAGATCAGCCCGCCATCGGTACCGGCAACGCCCCAGGCGCGGATATTGTCATCTTTAGTGCTGATTTTCAGGGGGGCCGGGTTCCATTTCACCAACGGAAGTTCACCAACAAACTTCGCCAGCCGCGCCATGTCATCGCTCATGTCCTGAGTCATTTCTCCCCACGACCCGCCGCCGTTCCATTCTGCCGGGGTCATGGCTGCACCCGAAGCCAACGCTGCCCAGTTCGAATTGTGGAATATCTCCGGGTAGTCGGTATCGCTCGGGACACCATATTCGCCGACCCAATTGGGCTTCTCAGCCTGGTTCCACATCAACTCCGTCCAGTGCGCCAGGACGGCAGAAGCGTGTGTGTCATCAATCTTGACGTTGCCGTTCGAGAAGTCGTAAACATGCACCTGCGATACGTCCATGACTTTGTGGCCTTCGGGCCAGTCCAGATCGCCAGACATGCTGGCGGTGGTGGGATGGTGATAGGGGTCGTTGTTCTGGAAGTAGGCATTGACTTTTTCGTGCCAGGGGTTGGTCTGATCGTAGGCATTGGTGCCGTTAATTTCCGAGACGGTCATCCACATGCCGATGGCGTTGCTGTAGCCCCAGCGGGCGATGATGTAGCGGTAGAGATTTTCTTGCCAGGCCCATGCTTCGTCCGATGTGAAGAAAGAGTTGATGTCGCCGAGTTTGCTGAAACCGTTGGCGGGCCATTGACCGGCACCCCAGGCGTGAGTTTTATCGCGCAATTCGGGGTGGTCCCAAATGGTGAAGACCAGCGCGATATTTTTCTTTTCAGCCTCGCGCACCACCAGATCAATGATTCCCATGTTGGCTGCGGAGTACTGATCGTAACCGCTGCTGACAGGTGAGTTGGTATAAAACGGCCACCAGACAACATAGTTTTCGTTGTCGGCTTGCATCGCGTTAAAGATCGGCAGGCCGCGATCAAGGTTGAATCCGCTCAGGATGTTAAGTGCATCGGCATGACCGATGCCGTAAAAGGGCGTGCCGTCTTGATACGACAGGTAGCGGCTGCTGTAGTTTGGATTGACCTTTTTGCCGACTTGAATTGCGCCATGCAAATTCGATGCGCTGACGGTAAACTTGCCCGAAACAGGTTCGCTGATACCACCCGGGTCTTTGATCAGCAACTGATAAGTCCACTCGCCGATCTGGGATGGCGTGAAGCGGATGTGCCAGGCATCTTTGCCGTCCCAAAAGCCATTAATTGGCATCTGAGTTTTGTCGGGCGCGGTGAAAACGCTATCCAGGTGGATGACGCGCGCATCATAGGGATTAACCTTTTGGGTTTCTGCTTTGATCGTGATGTCAATGGCACCATAAAGCCCCACCTCGGTGTGGTCGGGTTGGGCGCTTTGGATGGAAGGTCTGGGCATGGTGGGGGTGGGCGTGATAGTAGGAAGCTCTGTGGGCGCAAGCGTGGGAGTCACGGTTGGGGTTTCTGTCGCCACATTGCAGGCGCTCAGAAAAAGCACCGCGCCAAAGATGACGAAAAGATGGGTTACTCGAAGCGTTTTTTTCATGTTCTCCTCGTATTAAGCAGGCTGGTTCGTTCGGCGTGATTCAGCCTGGAATTTTATGCTTTTCATGGCGCCAAATCATACCACTGACAGTTATTTCGGCAACCATTTGAATAGGGCTGTACTCATCGTATCGCTTGCAAAATGACCACGCGGCGTTTTCCAAGTTGAAAATGCTCGGCGCGTTGATAATGCGCATGGGTGATTTTCTGCTGCTTGTCTGATGCAATGGCGACGACGCTGTTAGGGGAAAGCAGCGGAATCAAGGCTGTCAGCATGGCCTGCGCTGGAGAGTCCCCGACCCGTTGCCATTGTGAATGATGCCCGTAGGGGATGTCTGCAAAAACGATGTCGGCCGGGCTGCCCCGCAGACCGGCTGCCATTGCGGATGTGTCTGTGGCGCTGGCGCAAAACGCATGGACGGGCAGCGACGCAAAGGTGCTGATTCGTTCCCGCAGAGTGACGGCGCTGATGAGTGCATCGGCGTGAGATGGTTTGCCATAAGTTGCGCGCAACTGCTCCAACTGCGCGATACGTTGATCCAGCCCGGCAAGGTTGAGCAGCGACAGGTTTTGCGCGGCCAGCGTCACGGTGCGTTCGTCCACATCCGAGCCGATCACTTGGCTGAAAATTTCGCGGTGCAGGTAGGCCAGCACGCTCAACGCATAGCCCGCCCCGCAACACGGATCATAGAGTACGCACGGCCCAACCCATCCACCCGCAACGCGGATGGCCTGGCAGCGTTGCAAAATCTCGCTTGCCAGTCGCACTGGAAAGGCCGGGTGCCCCGACAGGCTGTGAAAAACCCGTCCGCTGGCGATGTCGGTGTAGTCGCGTGCCTGGGTGACAAACTTATACTGCATCGCGTTTGATCGCGGCCTTCATTTCATCGATAAAGCTGTCCCAGATCGGGTAGCTGCTGCCATCCCAGACAGGGGCCATCAGTGTATCCATTTGCTCGTCTGACCAGCCCAAATGTTTTAAAGCATAGAGGCCATAAAAAGCTGTCGCCCGAAAATTAGCAGCGCAGTGGATGAATGTCTTTTCACCGCCAAGCTGCCTGAAAATGTTTTCGAACAACTCGAAATCGTCTTCAGTGGGGTTTGCCCATTCCACCGGCACGTGATAGTAGCTCATGCCAGCAGCCCGTGCGCTGGCGGATTCATCTTCCAGCGAGTAGCGCGGATTAATCGTTGCCAGATTGATGACGATTTTAAATCCGTCATGCGCAATGGCCTTTAATTGTTCTTCAGTGGGTTGCCCGCCCAGGCTGAGCAGGGTATTGACCTGGCAGTAGTTTGTGATTTCCTGTATGCTCATGGTTTCTCCTTGAGTAGGGGCGGGGTCTTACCCTGACGGGCACACGTCCCGCCCCGATTTGGGCGATATACCAATTAGGGCGCGGGAACCGCGCCTCTACTTGCGATTTCATACAGCGTGTTGACCGTTTTCCAGTTGCGCGTGGTGGCTGTTACTTTCAGCTTGCGCTCAAAAAAGCTGTTGGATAATTTGCTCTCACCGTAGCCGCCGGGGCAGAAAAGATACAGTTCTTTGTCATCCAGCACAAATTCATCGATGCATCCGTTTGGGATGGCAGGAATGCTCAGGGTTGGCACATCCGCAAGAAAGGTAATGTGCAGCTTGGTCAGGTCTTCATCCCGCGCATGTGTAAACGGATTGTCATCCAACAGTTGCTGAAAGCGGTTTTTGTCGCGGATGATGACAGGCACATCCAAGCCAAACGATTGCGTAATCGCCGCTTCAAGGACGCGGACGAGCGTAGCAGCGTCAGCTTCTGCGCTGTCGAAGACGACGTTGCCGCTTTGAACATAGGTGACCACGTTCGAGAAGCCCAATCCCAGATACATTTTTTTGAGGGCCGCCATCATGATTCGGTTTTTGCCGCTGACGTTGATGCCACGCAGCATGGAAATAAATGTGTTCATCGATGCTCCCAAGCGAACGGGGAAATTTGAGAATTTTGGAAGATGCTCAATATTGTGCGCATATCACTACCTTGGTTTCCCTGTATAATCCAAGCGCTTTCATTATATCCTTCCGAGGTGATTCCATGAAAAAAATCGTCTTGCTGTTCCCCTTGCTGGCTTTCTTGTTCGCCGCCTGCGCGCCTGCCACGGCCACCCTGCCTCCCACCCCCGATTGGTCAAAGGCCCACTCTGCGCCGACGGAGGATTTGAGCGGCTACCAAACCAACGTCAGCGCATTTACGGCGGGCGACGCATGTCCGCACATTTGCTGGATGGGCATCAACCCTGGTGTAACCAAAATGGATGAGGCGCTGGCTTTGCTGAAAGCATCTGACCAGATTGACCAAAACATGGAAGTCACCGACACGGGGATTGTCACCCATTGGTATACCGAAAAGACGAAAAAATATAGCGTGCAGGCTTATGTGCGTTTTGAGAATGGCGTTTCCAAGTCGATTGCTTTGACAGATACATCGCCTTTGATGTTAAAAGACCTGATCGCCATTTTTGGTGAGCCAAGCGGCATCAACATTGACATGAATATCTACGGCAACGTTATGGAAATGCCATACGGTGCCTATTACTTTACGAGTCATGCCTTCATCAGCGCGGATGCCACTGAACTGGGCGTTCAGCCGAATGATGCGGTGCGCACCATCATCCTGAACGTGCCTTACAAGGAAGAGCTCTTTCGTCCGTGGCAAGGCTACGGTCACCTGGCGGATTATTTCAAAGGCAAGGAAGTTCATCAGCATTCGGCGAATCCCTAAAGGTTGATCCTTAAATATTACGCCTTACGCATTGTTTACTGCGTAAGGCGTAAAAAAACACCCTATGACTGATTCCTTTGACGCCATCATCATCGGTTCCGGCATTGCCGGGCTTTCGGCTGCGCTGCATCTGGCCGAGCGCGAACTCAAGCCACTTGTGCTCGAAGCGGATCCGCGCTTTGTGGGGGGGCGGCTGGCTGGGGGTGAAGTGGTGGATGTCAACGGCTGGAAGTTTCGGCAAGAGCATGGGGTACACGGCATCTGGTCACAATACCGCAACTTCAAGGCGATGTTGGCGCGCCATGCCATCAGTCCGGCATTTGTGGCGTCGAAGGAAGAGCGTTGGATTTACCGCGACCTGGCCGGGGTGCGCGCTGCAAATGTTGGCAGCGCCATTCGGCGCAGCATTTTCCCTGCACCGTTGCATTACCTGCAACTTTTTCTGCGTCCCAGCTTTTTGCTGACGATTGACGTGCGCGACTGGCTGTCGCTTTTTCATGTTTGGGCGTTGTTGATTATGGCGGTGGGCGTCGATCCGTTTGGGGAAGATCAGCCGCTGGCGGGGCACTCGCTGGGCGCCCACGTCAGCAAGTGGTCGCCTGCCTTGCGTGCTTTTCTGACGGGGTTGGCCCGTAATGGCCTTTCAACCCACGCAGAAGAGATTCCGCTGGCGGGGTTTCTGGCATTTTTGCGTTTTTACACCATCCTGCGCCGCGATGCGTGGGATTTTTCGTACCTGCCCACCGATGGCGGCACCGCCGTCTGCGAACCGCTAGCAGAACGGGTGCGTGCACTCGGAGGGGAGATTTGGCTTGGGCAACGCGTCCAAAAGCTGACGGGGGATCCCGACGATTGGACTGTCCATAGCGGCGAGCAGACCTTCGCTGCCAATCAGGTCATTTTGGCGGTGGATGCCGCGGCTGCGGAGTTGATCCTGCGCAACAGTTTTGACCGTAGCGATTTGTTTTTCCCGCGCAGCCTGGCGAACAGCATCATCCGTTTGTGGTTTGACCGTTCTCCGAAAGCGACGCCTGAGGGGGGCATGTTTACTGGCGATTTTGTCATGCACAACTTTTTTTGGCTCGAGCAGATTTACACGCCCTACCGCGATTGGCATGCTGCGACGGGCGGCTCGGCGATTGAAGTGCATGTTTACGGTCCGCAATCTGCGCTTGACCAGCCCGATGCGCTGCTGGTAGCGCAGATCGTTAGTGAGTTTTATCGCGCCTACCCCGAACTGCGCGGACACTTGATCCACCAGCACATCCAACACAATGCGGCGGTGCATACCCTGCCCGCGCTGGGGCCAAAGGATAAACATTTGGGCGTGGAAACCCCCTGGGGCGGATTGTTCTGCGCGGGTGACTGGGTGCGTGACCCGCTGCCGTCGTTTTTTCTGGAGCGCGCCTGCGCGACGGGCATCAAGGCAGCCAACGCTGTGCTCGCCGCGCGTGGCCTGGAGCCCTGGCCCCTGGCGACCTATTCACCGCCCGAAGGCTTTGCCGGTTGGGTCGAGCGCCTTATGTTGGCCGGGCGCAAGCGTGCGCGGGCACGCAAGGGGCATTAAGGAGGGTGGGATTGAAGCGTTATCGATTTTTTCTGTACATGATTGTTTTTTTACTGGCTGGTTGCCGTTCCGCCGTTGCGCCTACGCTTACACTTCTCCCGACGCACACACAAACGCCATTCCCAACCCCAACACTATCGCCCACGCCAACAGCAACAACCGTCCCGATCCTCACTGAAATTTCATGTAAGCCAGCCACCAATCCGTTTCATACGGTGAGTGACTTTTTTTATCGCCTTCAGGAATATCCCACTATTAACATTGCCAGGGTCTGTACGTTTAGCGGGAAAATCTCGCGAGGGCAGGTTTACAAGCATCAGATTACCAGAAATCTTTTCTTTTGCCTCGTTCCTGGTGGAAGGTTTGCCGGTGAAGCGACGGACAATCTAGGCTGGAACATTGTGATTACAGACGCTCTTCCGGGTGGCTGTGATAGTGGGTCAGATGATTATGTAAATCTTGGCCCGATTGTTACTCCGCCGATGCGTGGGAATATGTCTTTTGACGTATACGGATGGCATTTTCGCAACAAGGACAATACAGGTGCAAATGATGGAAGTGTCAATGCGCCGCAGCAAGAACATCAGTTCAATTTTGTGTTCAATCGAAAAGATTATGAAGCCGAATGGTATGCAGGGCGATGCAGTACTTGGCGCATTGATGATGATTGTGCGAGGGCCACCCAGACCGCAGAAAGTAGCGTGAATTCCTACATCAACCGCAGAATTTACCGTCATACAATTGAAATTAGGCAATCTTGTACCAAATGTCCATGCCTGGATTGAATATATGGAATTCAAGCTGGATGTCTATTTGCCAAAAGAATGAGACGCGAGCCGTTAATGCTGGGGCGACTTCTTGATCCAGATGATCTTTTTCGACACAAGAGCGGCATCCATAAAAGGATGCCGCTCTTGTTATTAATCTATGATGAACAAACCTTTAGAATTTTCAATCTTTAAACCTTCAACCTGCCAACCTTTTACCCCGCTGGCACATCTGCTGGGGCGACATAGGACAACGAAATCCATTGCGGGGCGCTTAGGGTGCTTGCAGTAAGTTGTCCCCAGCCGTTGACTTCGCGCGTGATCTCCACCACCTGATTCATTTTCAGTGTGCTGACAATCGTATTGTTCAAGCTTGGGCCGTTGCGCACATTCAGCGTGGCAATCTTGACGCGCACGCGCC
The DNA here is from genome assembly GCA_963757465.1 of uncultured Chloroflexia bacterium. Classification (GTDB taxonomy): domain Bacteria; phylum Chloroflexota; class Anaerolineae; order Anaerolineales; family Villigracilaceae; genus UBA5195. The sequence goes on from CAVWRY010000003.1 coordinate 288,181, forward strand.
GCACCACCTTGAAGCCAATCCCCCCGGTTGGGATGATGGCACCACGCGCCGGGTTCGGGAAACTCGGATCGCTGCCCACTTCCGTCCAGGCCTGGTTGAAGATATCCAGCGGATAGGCGTGCGCTTCTCCATCTGCCGGGTTCGTATATAACGGGTCGTGGATGTAGATGTTGTGCGTGTCCACGCCAACGACGACGGCAAAATGCGGACCTTCGAATTTTTTCTCGGTCAGCCCCGCTTCTTCGAGCACCTTGTAGCGCAGCAAAACAATCGGCGGTTTCCCGGCGGCCAGCGCCATGAATAAATCGCCCAGCGTCAGGTTGGCGCGGAAATCAGTCAGCAGGCCCAGGCTGCTCATGGCATTGCGCATCTGCGTCACACTCAAATAGGGGTCACCTGAGATGGCAAACTTGGTATAAAAATCATCGGGTGTCATTTGAATGTTTTGATAGGCCTGTAACAGCATCACCACGCTGGTTGCGCCGCAATCGTTGCTGTGCGCGGTTGCGCCAGGGCCCAGCTGTGAAACATAAGGCACGGGTAGTAAAACCGCCGGCCGGAAGGCGGTGCTCCAGTCGTAATCTTTGGTTTCGTTGGTATCCAGGTTTTGAACGCGATAATGCACGGTTTTCTCTCCTGTAGATGGTGGCGGCGGTGGATTGTCAGTTGGGGGTGGGGGCGGGTTGTCGGGCGGTAGGGGCGGGGTGATAACCACCGTTTCATAGGGGCGTTTCCCGGCTTTGGCCTCGGCGGTGGTCAGGCCAGTCGCTTCAACGTGCATCGGGTCCCAGCCAATTTTGACTTTGGCGTCCCAGTTTTTGGTGGCAAGCGCGGTATGGATGGCGGCTTCACTTTCTGCCGAAATATTCCAGTATACGCCAGTGGTCAGTTCGTTATTTTCGGCGGCGGCCAGCAGGTGCAGCACATAAGGTAGCTTGAGCGCGAGCGGGTCGTTGTCGTCAATAATATCGGCGGCCAGCGCTTCTTTGGTGCCGGTTGTCCCCGTCACATTATGAAAGCCATACATCACCTGGCTGTGCCCGGTGCGAAAGGCTTCCATTTGGTCTGCCGCTGAGCGCCATGACTCCTGAATGCGCGGACGCAGGCCGTACCCTTCCAGTTCTTTCAGCAGCGCTTCCACGCGGATGCGAAAGGTCGGGTACATCTCTGTCAGTTTTTCCTGGTTGCGCGCCAGGCGGTCTTGTTCAAGCATCGGTCACCTCAGTTGGCTCGAATTATATAGCCGAAATGGTAAAATAACAGATCATGATTACAGCACTGATCTTTGACTTTGACGGTTTGATCGTTGACAGCGAAACACCCGAGTTTGACGCCTGGCGTGAGATTTATGTCGAATTCGGTCATGATTTAAACATGGAAGCCTGGGGGAAAATTGTGGGCGTGGGTGCGATGATTGATCCAAGCTTTCTGCCGTTGCCACAACTTGAAGCGCTCACCGGGCGCAATCTGTCTTCCCTTCACCTTTCTGCGCGGGCGACAGAGCAGGCCGTGGCGCGCATCCTGTCGCTGCCGCCGCTGCCCGGGGTGTTGGAAATGCTCACTGCCGCAAAACAGGCAGGGCTGCGGCTGGCGGTTGCTTCCAGTTCGCCGCATCGCTGGGTCGATGGTCATTTGACGCGCCTCGGGTTGGATCATTTCTTCGATGCGGTGCGCTGCGCGGATGATGTGGCTCGCACCAAACCGGAGCCCGATCTCTACCTTTCGGCGTTGGATGCGCTCAAAGTGAGCCCAGATCAGGCCATTGCCTTCGAAAATTCGCCCAACGGCGTGCGCGCCGCCCGCAGCGCAGGAGTATTCGTCGTCGCCATCCCCAACCCCATTACTGCACAGTTGACTCTTGCCGGTGAGAACATGCGTGTATCTTCAATGGCAGAGCTTACACTTGCGCAATTATTGTCAATTGCAAAGCCTGCGTAACCGTAAAGACGGCCAGCCCTGCATGGGTGTACAATGAATTTATCTATTCTGTAGGCATGTGCCACGCACCTTTGATGGTGGAGCCATTGCTCTGTCATGCAGGTGCGTGTCACGTTGTATGACAAACATTCACAGGTCTTTGCTACGGGGGATTGACCTGAATTATTCCAGGAGAAAAAAATTAAATGGAAACAAAAGAAATGCCAGTGCGCTGGCAGGCGATTGTTGCCAAATACTCAACGCCAGATGTCTGGCGTAGTGTCTGGCAGGTGGTCAACTCAGTTGGCCCGTTTTAATCATGTGGTATGTGATGTATCTTAGCCTGAATGTCTCGTATGTGTTGACGCTGTTACTGGCGCTGCCAACGGCGGGCCTGATGGTGCGAATTTTCATCATCTTTCACGATTGCGGACATGGCTCGTTTTTCAAGTCGCAGAAGGCCAATGATCTGGTTGGTTTTTGGATGGGTGTGCTGATTTTCACGCCGTATCTCCACTGGCGTTATGCCCACGCTATCCATCATGCAACTTCGGGCGATCTCGACCGGCGCGGTGTGGGCGATGTGCTGACGCTGACAGTAGAAGAATATATAGCGCTACCCTGGAATAAAAAACTGGGCTATCGCATTATGCGTAACCCCTATTTCCTGTTCACAATCGGTGCGTTTTTTCTCTTTGCAGTGCTCCACCGTTTTTGGGATAAAAATTCGGGTCCGCGTGAACGCGCTGGTGTGGTTTGGACCAATTTGACCTTGCTAGCGATTGGCCTTGTACTGTGCGCCCTGATTGGTTGGCAGGCCTTTTTGCTGGTTCAATTACCCCTTTTGTGTTTATCCGCTTCGGCCGGAGTCTGGCTGTTTTATGTGCAGCATAATTTTGATGGCATGTACTGGCAGCGCCACGACAAATGGGAATATTTCAAAGCAGGCGTGGAAGGCAGTTCTTTTTACAAGCTGCCACGCATTCTACAATGGTTTACCGGCAATATTGGTTTTCATCACATTCACCATCTCAGCCCGAAAATTCCCAACTACAAGCTGGAACAGGCTTTTAAAGAGAACCAGATTTTTCAGATCAAGCCCGTTACGATTTGGACCAGTTTTAAATCGTTGACCTATCGCCTGTGGGATGAAGAGAAGAAGAAGCTGGTCGGTTTCAATGCTGTGCGCCAACGCCGCAACATCGAAGCCCGCAAAGCGATTGAAAACGCTCTGGCAGAACTTCAAAATGTGCAAATGCCTGTGCCCAAGACACAAAAGACCGAAGTTTAGGCACTAGCTGTTTGTTGTGAAGAAATTCCAAATTTGAAATTTGCATCAGTGTGGTCCCTGCGCCGATTGGTGAAATAACGCAAAAGTAGGGGCGGGGTCTTCCCGCTCCTACTTTTCGTATTCGCATGTCGGTGACCTGATAGATCGTTATGCTGGCTCAGGTGTCGATTGAAAGCCGGGGAAAAATCGCCACACCAGCCAGAAGGCCAGGCCGCCACTGAGCCCAAACAGACCGCCCAACCCGCCAATCAAAGCCATTAGAATAATCGACATTCCTATGGATGTAGGCAAATCTGTGGTGGGGTAATAGTCGGGGTAGCGAATTGAATCAGACCATCCCTCAACCAGCGCGTAAATTGCGACTGGAACGGCACCAATCATAAAAGACACAATCAGCGTTGACCACAGGCGAATGGCTTTAAGGCGGAACCCAATCAGAAAGGCCGGAATGCCAAGCACAATCACATGCCCAGATGTAATGGCAAAAATCATGCCACCCACGAGAATGACGAAAAAAAACATCCAGAATGCCGAGGATGCGGCCCCAAAGAGCACCTGCCATAACACAATTTTCTCTGTAAGAAATGATGGGACAAGATGATCTTTCGCATTCATCAAGGCAATAATGAGAATGATGATAAAAAATACAACAACTGGTGCTGCCGCTGCCGATAAAAAAGCAAGGAAGGTTCTTAGCGCGATTTTCATAACAGCCTCCTTCATGTGTAAAATATCAGGGATGCATCATCTCTTGGTATACTCAGCGCCTACAGCAGCGCATCCTGCCGCGCCCGTTCAACTGACTTCTGCGTCAACGCCGTCAGCTCGGCAAAAAGTATCGGGTCGGACCGCTTGAAGTTGAAGCACGATTTTCCCTGCATGCGTGCCTTCAGTCCTGGCGAAATGTCGCGCAGTAGGTCAGGGTAGATATAGATCGGGATTAAGTGAAAGCTGACGTAATTCTTTTTTATTACTGCCGCCCCAAAGAAAATTGCCTTCTTCCACTTTTCACTGTAATGTGTGTTCAGCGAATAACCCTGTGCCGTGTCATATTCCACTACCAGCCCGGCTTCGTAGGGTTTCAGAATCTCGCGCAATTCCTGGTAGACCTGCTCAAACGTTTCCATCGGCAATCTCCTTTCGTTAAATTATAGGTCAAAATATGTCAACGCTTACACTCAAACCAGCGCGCGAAAAATCCCTGCTGCGCCGCCATCCCTGGGTCTTTTCGGGCGCAGTTGACCGGGTGGAGGGCAACCCCGCTTCGGGTGAAACCATCGACGTGCTCGATTCAAAAGGCCACTTCATCGCCCGCGCCGCTTACAGCCCTTCGTCACAAATCCGCGCGCGTGTCTGGAGCTTTGATCCGTTGGAGCAGATCGACGCCGCCTTTTTCCGTCGCCGTATTCAGACCGCGCTGGCGCATCGCGCTACCCTGGGATTTTCTCTCGGTGATGCTGTGCGCCTGATCCACGCTGAATCCGACCACATCCCCGGCCTGATCGTGGACCGTTACGGTGAGATTCTCGTCTTTCAGGCACTTACGGCTGGCTGTGAGTTTTGGCGCGAGACCCTGGCCGACCTGCTGCTTGAAGAGACCGGCGCATCCGCCATTTACGAGCGCTCCGATGCCGACGTGCGCGAGTTGGAAGGTTTGCCTGTTCGCGTTGGTCCGTTGCGTGGAACCTGCCCTGAACAAGTTGTTATTACGGAAAACGCATTACGTTTTACGGTTGATCTTGCACACGGTCACAAAACCGGCTTCTATCTCGATCAACGCCACAACCGTCAGCGGGTCGGGCAATTGGCGCAGGGGCGTGACGTGCTGAATTGTTTTTGCTACACGGGCGGTTTCACGGTCCATGCGCTGGCGGGTGGGGCCAAATCGGTTTTGTCCATCGATTCGTCTGCAGACGCGCTGGCAATGGGGCGTGAAAACGTAGCCCTGAACAATTTGCCTGGCGAAAAATCCGACTGGTTGGAAGGCGACGTTTTTGTCTTGTTGCGCAAGCTGCGCGATCAGGCGCGTTCGTTTGACATGATTATTCTCGACCCGCCCAAATTCGCTGCCACTGCTTCCCAGGCCGAAAAGGCCGCGCGCGGCTACAAGGACATCAATCTGCTGGCCTTCAAGCTGCTGCGTCCCGGCGGCATTCTGGCGACTTTTTCGTGCTCTGGTGGGATTGATGCCGCGTTGTTCCAGAAAATCGTCGCAGGCGCGGCGCTTGATGCGGGTGCGGATGCTGCCATCATCGAGCACTTCTCACAGGGTGGCGATCATCCTATCAGCCTGCATTTCCCCGAAGGGGCATATTTGAAAGGGCTGGTCTGTTTGAAAAGCTGACAGTAAGTCTTTTTGCCACAAAATAGATTATTGATTCAAAAAGGGACGCGGCCCAGGCCACGTCCCTTTGATCTTAATCGATGAAACTGTTTCGCTTATGGTTGAATTTCAAAATGGCTCCAGGCAAAGTTACCAACGTATGTGATGTACCAATAGCCGTCAATCTGCGTGGGCATGTTAGCGGGTGTGGCAAACACATTGGTGAAATTTACGCCATTGATCGAAATCAGGCTGGTATTGTTGGAGTTGATGAAGCCGAACGAAGCAATGCGCCAGCAGTGTGTGCCTACACCGTTATTGGTGAACGGCAACAACTCGATGGTGGTCTCCACCGGGGCGCAGATGCCGCCAGCGAGGGTACGCGAGGGTGTGGGGGTGATCGTACGGGTGAGCGTGATGGTCGGTGTGAGCGACGGCCCCGGGGTGGGGGTGGGGGTGACCGTTGGGGTGCGTGGCATGGCAAAGTTCACGGTCAGGTTGGGGGTGGTGAAGAGCGTTTGCGATACGAAGCCGATGGAACCATAGCCAGCCGCATCCGCCTGCATCGAGATGGTATCGGTGGAGTAGAACAAGACATGATCGAAGAGATAGGTGCCGTCTGCGCCCGTCGTGCGTGTGCCGGTGCAGCGCTCTGATAAAGGAGAAAAGCTTCCGCCGTGGTTGCACGTTACCAGCGCGCCTGCAATCGGGGCGCCAGTGATGGCATCTGTCACCTTGCCATTGACGGTGCCATAACCCAGCCAGCCCATACTTCCGAGTGTGCCGGTGGTGGTGGGCGTAATTGTACGGGTAAGGGTGACGGTAGGCGTCAGGCTCTGCGTGGCGGTGCGGGTGATGGTGAGTGATGGGCCGGGGGTTGAGGTACGAGTGCGGGTCGCCGTCGGGTTGGGAGCGGGGCATGGCCCGGTAATTTCGAAATGCGAAGACTGCGCGGTGCTGCTATAGGTAATGGTAAAGCCGCCGTTCAATGGAGCGATCATTGGGCCGGAAACCCACATGTTGGTATAGTTGGTGCCGTTAACCTGCAATGAAGTCATGCTCCAGGAATTGATGGCATTGCACACCGAGCTTGCCTGGTAGCAAAACGTGCCTGGCCCGTCTTTGGAAAATGGTACCGAGATGGGGGTGGCTGGGCTGCAGACACTTTGGGCACTTACGCTGGCAACACCAGCGATGGCTACCAGGACTATGACCAGGATCGTGGTAATGCTCAAGAAACGTAAATTTTTCATGATCTTCTCCTTATTAGACTGTATGATTGATTTGAATGGGGGGGAGGCGTGAATGATGCCTTTGGGCTGGCAGCTTTTGCGATGAACGTTCCCGATAAAATTACCCGGAGCGCTCCCATATCTGTAGAGAGTACACGCTCGAGAGAATCAAGTCTTGCACGATTTTAATTAGCCTATGCAGGATATTGATTGGAAAACCAAAAGAGATTAAAACAAATCAGCCTTTTCGAATAGAATATCGAATCGGCTGATATATTCTTTTTAAGTCTACATATTTTTGCCCCCACAAAAAATGTTTAACTTACTCCGCTTCGTCTACTTATCGTCCCCAAGGGCGGCAATGGTCCTTAGTAGCCCGATGAGCAGGACACCGATTTGTACGCCTTCCGCAGGGGTCAAGGTGACCGAGCGGCCCTGGCGCTCGGCGCGGCGTGATAGCAGAAATGCCGCCACCAGGCCGGCAAGTGCGCCAATGACTGCGCCACCTGCAATGGTGCGCATTTGCTGAGGGTTACTTTGAATGGCAAGAGCATGTTTTTTGGGCATACGATTTTCCTCCGTTATTTGTCTTCTTTGGAAAACAGGCTTAACCAGGCTTTGACTTGCAAAACGGGTCGAATGATGCGATCCGTCCATACAACGATTTGTTCATTAATCAGCAGTGCATAGGCTTGAACCAAGCCTGTGTAGCGTGGCGCAATTTGCAGCACACGGGTCAGCAATACCACCAGTCCGACCGCTGCGGCCATAATCACCAGCAACAGCGCCATCAATGGGGCCACCATCCACATAATTGCAACGGATGTCCAGCGGTTGACGTCCCCGTTTTGGAAGAAGGTAGCGATCAATATCAAAATGGCGAGCAAGCCTATCATAACGGTAACAAAGATGATGGGCAGCCGAATTTGCCGCGCTACATCCTGATGATGTTTAGCGTAGCTGAGTCGGTCTGGTCGCGGAGCAGGGAGTTTTGTTAACTTCTTCATCATTTTATTTTAGCACAAAAGGCAGAGCAGCATTCTCTCGTTTAACGATGAAAAACCTGAATATGTCACGCTTAAGAAATTCTCTACCGATTTATCGCATCCATTACGGCAACGGCTGCAATCTGGACAATGTCGTTGACTTCGTCGCCGGTTTGCAGGACGTGGATGGGCGCGCCCATGCCGAGCAAAATGGGGCCAATCGCTTTGGCATTGCCAAGACGTGCCAGCAGTTTGTAGGCGATATTGGCCGATTCGAGCGAGGGGAAGACGAGCACGTTGGCGTCTTTCACCGCACTGAAGGGGAAGCGCTCGTCAATAATGTCGGGAACAACGGCGCTATCGGCTTGCATCTCGCCATCCACGGCGAAGTTGCAGCGGGTTTTGGTGAGCTCAACCGCGCGGCGCACCTTCTCTGAGAGCGGATGCGGAGTCGAGCCGAAGTTGGAGAAGGACAGAAAGGCCACGCGTGGTTCCACTTCCATTTTGCGGGCAAATTCTGCGGCCAGGCAGGCAATTTCGGCCAGGTCTTCTGCGGATGGGTCAATGTTGACAGTGGCGTCGGTGAAGAAGTAGGTGCGGTCTTCGATAATCATGATGTAAACCCCGGCGGCGCGGGTGCTGCCCGGGGCGGTGTGATGGATTTGCAGTGCCGGGCGGATGACTTCGGGGTATTCGTGTGTCAGGCCCGAGATAAAGGCATCGGCGGTGCCAAGTTTGACCATCATTGGGCCCAGGATGCTGGGGTCTTGGATCATGCGGAGGGCGTGAGCCGGAGTCATTCCCTTGCGCTGGCGGATTTGATAGTAGGCGTTGGCGTATTGCTCGGGGTTGACAAGGTTGGCCGGGTCAATCACTTCGGGTTTAAACGTCAGGCCGAGCAGGGCGGTGTTGGCGGCGATGACAGCCGGGTTGCCGATCAGCAGCGGGGTGGCGATGCCTTCTTCCATGATGCGGGCGGCGGCGCGGATGATTTTGGTCTCTTCACCTTCGCCAAAGGCGATACGTTTTTTGCCTTTGCTGGCTTTGGCTTTGTTCATAATGAAGTAGCGTATCTGTTCGCCCTTGCCGAGACGATAGGCCAGTTGCTCGCGGTATTCATCCAGATCAATTTCGATGCGTGCTGCGCCGGTTTCAAGTGCGGCTTTGGCGACGGCAGGCGCTTCCCACAGCAAAACACGCGGATCGAAGGGTTTGGGGATGATGTAATCGCGTCCAAATTTCATGCTCTCCACGCCGTAGGCGCGCAGGACTGAATCGGGGACATCTTCTTTTGCCAGTTGATAGAGCGCCTGTGACGCGGCGAATTTCATCTCGTCGTTGATGGCTCTGGCGCGCACATCCAGCGCCCCGCGAAAGATGAAGGGAAAACCGAGTACGTTGTTGACCTGATTCGGGTAATCAGAGCGCCCGGTGGCGATGATCGAATCGGGGCGGGCTTCTTTGGCAACTTCGTATTTAATCTCCGGGTCGGGGTTGGCCATCGCAAAAATGATTGGGTTCTCGGTCATACTTTTGACCATATCCACCGAAAGCAAATCTGCCACAGAGAGACCGTAGAAGACATCTGCGCCGCGCATGGCGTCTGCCAGGGTGCGGGCGTCGGTTTCAACCACAAAACGCTCCTTGTATTTGTTCATGCCCTCGGTGCGGCCTTTGTAGACCACGCCTTTGCTGTCGACCATCATAATATTGGCGCGTTTGACGCCCCAACGGATGGCCAGCTCCGCGCACGAGACGGCTGCCGCGCCCGCGCCAGAAATGACCATGCGGATTTCTTCGTGCTTCTTCCCGGCTAACTCGAGTGCATTGGCGAGCGCAGCAGATGAGATGATGGCAGTGCCGTGCTGGTCATCGTGGAAAACGGGGATATTCAGCATCCCCTTGAGCGTTTCCTCGATATAGAAGCATTCGGGTGCTTTGATGTCTTCCAGGTTGATGCCGCCAAAGGTGGGCGAGATGGCGGCGACGACCTTGATGATTTCATCCGGGTCCTGGCTGTCGACCTCGATATCGAAGACATCCACGTCTGCAAATTTTTTGAAGAGCACACCCTTGCCCTCCATAACGGGTTTCCCCGCCAGCGCACCGCGATTTCCCAATCCCAAAATGGCCGATCCGTTGCTGATGACGGCCACCAGGTTGCCCTTGGATGTGTACTCATAGGCCAGGTCGTGGTCTTTTTCGATCTCCAGCACCGGGTAGGCCACGCCGGGCGAATAGGCCAGCCCAAGATCGCGCTGGGTGTCGAGCGGCTTGGTGGGTGTGACCGAAATTTTGCCAGGTTTGCCTTTCAGTTGATGATAGGCAAGCGCGTCTTCTTTGGTAATGGTGTAACGGGCCATGAGGGGTTCTCCTTGAAACCAGTAAGTTTGTAGACTTTTGATGATTTAACTATTATGGCACGAATTTCAAGTTTGTCTGTGGCAAGTCGCAAATCAGGACAATTCATTATTGACAAACGCATCTCTATATCGTAAAATTACGATATAGAGACCATGACAACACAACCCGAACTTTCCCCCGACAAACAACGGCTGGCGAAGATGCTCAAAGCCCTTGGCAACCCGGTGCGCTTTCAGATTGTCGAATTTTTGGCGGCCAACCCTGTTTGTATGACAAACGAGATCGTCAAGAATACGCTACTGGCGCAATCCACGGTCAGTCAGCATTTGAAGGTGCTGCGTGAAGCCGGGCTGATTCAGGGCGAGATCGAAGGTCCCGCCACCTGTTACTGCCTTGACCCACAAGGCATCCGCTGGCTCAAAGAGCAGATTGGCAACTGGCTGCCTGAGCAAACGCCGTTGATTAAGTTGTAGCTGAAATCCCGATAAGCTGTTGTTTGCGCCTTTACGGCGTTTCTTTTTCGCCTGACCAATCGTATTTTTGCGATATAGGAGAATTAAAATGACTACCAATCCATCTTCAAGCTATTTTGAAAAAGTGGCTGACCAGTGGGATACGCTGCGTACTGGCTACTTTACGGAGGCTGTGCGCGAGGCTGCCATTGCCAAAGCCTACCTGCATGCGAGCATGACGGTCGCCGACATCGGCGCGGGGACAGGGTTCATGGCTGCCGGGCTGGCTCCGTTGGTCGAACGTGTTCATCTGTTGGATGGTTCCGCCACGATGCTGGAAGTGGCGCGTAAAAATCTGGCGCAGTTTGCCAACCTGGATTTTCAACCCGCAGACGGACTTGCGTTGCCTTTGGCGGATGCCAGCCTTGACGCGGCCTTTGCCAACATGTATCTGCATCACTGTCCCGACCCGTTGGCGGCGATCTGTGAGATGCTGCGGACGTTGCGTCCCGGCGGACGGCTGGTGATCACCGATATGGATACACACACGCACGAGGAATTCAAAGCTGAGATGGCAGATGTCTGGCTTGGTTTTGAGCGTAATCAACTGCGCGAATGGTTCGCGCAGGCTGGGCTGGTCAACGTGATTGTTGATTCTACCGGGCAGTCTTGTACGTCGCAGCAGGCCGAGATCAGCATTTTTGTTGCCACAGGCACAAAGCATCTTGATGTGCGCCAGTCGGTGCAGGAGAATTATGCGGCCAAAGCGCTTGGCAGTAATTGTGGCTGTGCGGATGATTGTTGCAGCGACGGCAGCACAGGCGCGGACGGTTGCTGTTCTTCTGGCTGCTGTTCCCCTGGCCTTGTCTTGCTGGATGATCTGGCGGCAGGCAGCGTCAGCTTCAACGCGGGCTACAGCGCGGACGAAACGGCGACCATCCCGATAGCGGCGGCGCAAATTTCTTTGGGTTGCGGCAACCCGACAGCGTTTGCCAACCTGCTGCCGGGTCAGACCGTTCTCGATATCGGCAGCGGCGGCGGGATCGATGCCTTCCTCGCCGCGAAAAAGGTCGGTCCAACGGGGCGCGTCATCGGGGTGGATATGACTCCCGCCATGCTCCAGCGCGCTCGCGAAACGGCGCAAAAAAACGGGTACGACAATGTCCAATTTTTGCAGGGTTACGCTGAAAAACTACCTGTCCCAGACGCCACGGTGGATGTGATCCTTTCCAACTGCGTCATCAACCTGACCGAAGACAAAGGGCAGGTTTTCCGCGAAGCCTTCCGCGTCTTGAAACCAGACGGACGGCTGGAAGTGAACGACATGGTCTTTGGCGGGGCGGTGCCAGTTGCGGCGCGTTACTCGGTCAGCGGTTGGTCGGAATGTGTTTCGGGTGCGCTGCCCGAAGCCGAGTATGTTGATCTGGTGAAGCAGGCTGGTTTTAGCGATATTTTGGTGCGGCGCAGCACCAGCGACGGGACGGCGCTCGGCGTGCCGGTGTATAGTGTGCAACTTTCGGCGTGCAAAAGACTTTTAACCAAAACATTACAGCATCTTAAAATGCCGTTAAGCATTCTCGCATACGATAAGCTTATTTGCTACTTTTAAAGGAGATGCTTTATGGAAACTACCAACAAAATACGCGTCATTTTTCTATGTACGGGCAATTCTGCACGCAGCCAAATGGCTGAAGCATTTGTGCGCACCTATGGCGGGGATCGTTTTGATCCGTATAGTGCTGGGGTGGAGCCAAGAGGGCTGAAATCCTTTGACCGTGCAGGTGATGCGCGAAATTGGGATTGACGTTTCGGGGCATCGCTCGAAGGGCATGACGGAATATCTGGGGAAGGCCATCTTTCAATATATGATTACAGTTTGTGACGAGGCTGAAAAAAACTGCCCAACGGCCTGGCCCGGCGTGGAACTGAAAGATTACTGGTCGTTTGAAGATCCGTCCGCCTTTGTTGGCACCGATGCCGAAAAGCTCGAGAAATTTCGCGAAGTGCGCGATCAGATCAAACAGCGCGTCGTTGCCTGGATCGATTCGCTGCCAAAATAAATTTTTCAGAGGAAGCGTATGTCCAAAAAGAAAGTTTTATTTTTATGCACGGGCAATTCGTGCCGTTCGCATTTGGCGGAAGCAATTGTCAATGCGCGGCTGGGGAATGAATGGGAAGCGGTCAGCGCTGGCACGCGACCGGCGGGGTACATCCACCCGATGGCGCTTGCCGCGCTCGCCGAAATCGGAATCCAGCATCAGGGGCGCTCGAAGCTGGCAGATGAATTCCGCGGCGTTGATTTTGATCTGGTGGTGACGGTCTGCGACTCAGCTGCGGAGGATTGTCCCGTCTGGCTGGGAGTCGGCAAACGGGTTCACCACAGCTTCATCGACCCTGCCAAAGCTGAAGGGTCAGATGCGCAAAAGATGGCCGTCTTCCGCACGGTACGCGATCAAATTGCAGATGAAATCCCGGCCTTGCTGCTGGCGCAGCAATAGGCGACAACCTTCTATGTTGAAATGCCACGTCCCTTTAAGGGGTGTGGCATTTTGTTTAATCGTTTGAATTGCGATGGTAAAGAATCCGCGCTATACTCGGCTGCAGTTAAAAGCAAAACAAACATCATTTCACATTGTGAGAAGGGATATCGAACCATGAAAAGAATGCAAAAGTTTCCCCTGTACGGCTGGTTTGGTCTGGCAGTTACCATCCTCTCGTGGGCAGCGAACTGGTATTTGCCTGGCTTGAGAACAAATTATTTCTTTTTCCCATTAACGGTAGGGTATACCATGTTTGTCGACGCCTGGGCGCTGACCCGAGGTGGGCAGTCCGTCATTGTAGGAAAGAAAAGTCTTTTTGCTTTCTTATTTGTCATATCGATCCCGCTCTGGTGGCTGTTTGAAATCATCAACTGGCGCCTGCATAATTGGGTTTATCTCGGCATGGAATCGCTTTCGCCGGCCGCCTACTTCTTTTTCATGTCGATTGCTTTTTCAACCGTTGTGCCTGCCATGTTCGCAAGCGCCAACCTGATGCATACATTCGCATGGGTCAGGAACATCTGCCTGAATGTAAAAGTTGCCAAAGACAAAGCATCCTTGATGAAGATATTCATTATTGGCTGCATCATGCTGACCCTGATGCTGATCTGGCCCATCTATTTCTACCCGCTGGCGTGGGTTTCCTTGATCCTGATCATTGAGCCGATCAATGTCCATTTTGGATTCCCTTCGCTCTTGGATCATCTCGCTGAGGGGGATTGGAAACCAGTCTGGGCGCTATTTGCGGGTGGCGCGGTGTGCGGTTTGTTCTGGGAGTTCTGTAACTATTATTCCTATCCCAAATGGATTTACCAGATTCCTTTTGTAAGTTTTCTGCACATCTTCGAATTACCAATCCTCGGCTACCTTGGGTATATGTTCTTTGGACTGGAGCTGTTCGCCGCCTATAATTTCATCGCGGGTTTGCTATCCATCCCGGCGACGTTTCATTATCGCGATGCACATCAAGCACAGGCAGTCACGCCAGATGTGACAATCTAAAACTGCGCAAATCGCTTGCAGGGTGGCATAAAACAAATGACCGTTTCGACAGAAACGGTCATTTGTTTTGCTTGCATATCATCACAGAACGTTAACCACGCCTTAAAACAGATTTCACAGAGCATGGTTATCATCAATTATGAAGTGATGTAGCGCTTTTTTCAAAGTCTAGAGGAGATCATATGGGACTCGCTGATTTGCACATACATTCAATTTTCAGTCATGATGGCACTGCCACGGTTCCCGCGATCCTGGAGCGCGCCAAACAGGTTGGTCTGGATATTATCGCCATTACCGACCATGACGTCATTCGCGGATCCTTGCTGGCTGCCGAACTGGCACCGCAATACGGCATTCAGGTAAAATAACAGGCGTTGAAATTACCACCGCTGATGGAGATTTGCTGGCATTGGGGATTCGCAAGCTGATCCCGGCCGGGCTTTCCTTGATGGAAACCCTGGTACGCGTGGGGGAGTTGGGTGGTTTTTGTATTGCTCCACATCCCATGGCAGATGGGCTTAGTATGCACAGCCTGGGCGCGTACGCCATCCGTCAGGCCTTGCAAGATCGGGATGCGGCGCGTATTTTGATTGGCGTTGAAACCTATAATGCCATGTTACTCGATCGCAGCAGCAATGCTGCGGCAAAGATTCTGGCCGAGCGCTCAGACGTTGCCCAGACGGGTTCCAGCGATGCGCACGTTGTGGAGGCTGTTGGGTTGGGTGCAACGCAGTTTCCCGGTTGGAGTGTGTCTGAACTGGTTGCCGCGCTTTGGACGGGCACAACCCAGGTGCGAAAAGGCGAAGAATGGGGCATGGCGCGCGTGATTGGTAGTTGGGCAGCACATTATCTGATGCGCAATATGCGCATACCCGCCCGTCCTGTGGGGCCATCGCCTGAGTCTGTCGCCGCGTAGCCGCAGATCAGCAAAGGAGATGATATGGAACTTGTTCTCGGAATTGTGATTTTTGCTTTTGTTGTCGTGATAACGACCGATACAGTACAGCATCGCCGCGCCAACCTGTCGAAAAATCGTTAACCAGATGTTAATCTGACTTTCCCTTGCCATTAACAGCCAAATGATAAATTTATCGCTGTTAACTGATCCATTTTATTCACAGAGGAGAACTAAAAAATGCGTAAGAACCTGTTTGTTGTTTTCGCCGCCCTGATTGTTGCCAGTATGGTGTTAAGCGCCTGCGGTCCCACGACCACCCCCACGCCGATCACGATCATTCAAACCCAAGAAGTTCCGGTGGAAATCACATCCACCCCTGGCCCTGACATGCCGACTGCCATGGCTCCCGGCTCCGTTCAGATCACTGGTTCTGGTGCCACCTTCCCACTGCCACTCTACACCGACTGGACCTACGCCTACCAGTATGTTGACCCGTCTGTTGCCATCAATTACCAGGGTATTGGCTCTGGTGGTGGTAAGAAAGCCATTGTGGATGGCACCGTTGATTTCGCCGGTTCTGAACTCGCTCCTGGCGGATGCCGACTACACTGCTGGCAAAGATCTGCAGATGTATCCGATGGTTGCCAGCGCTGTAGTAGTCGTCTACAACATTGCTTTCAAGCCCATGCCAACCCCAGTTGCTCCTGCAACTGCCACACCCCTGCCCAAGTTGATCTTGGATCGCCAAACCCTGGTAGATATTTACAATGCCAAGATCAAAAATTGGAATGACCCCGCCATTGTGGCTTTGAATCCTGACTTGAAGGATTACCTGCCCGATGCCCAGATCACAGTTGCTCACCGCTCTGATGGTTCCGGTACTACCGAAATTTTCACCAAATCGCTAACCTCCTTCAGCAAAGATTGGACCGCTGGTGGCGCTCAGTCTGTTGAATGGCCGGTTGACAAAGCTGGTAACGGTGTCGGTGGCAAGGGCAATGCCGGCGTTGCTGCTACCGTCATTGGCACCCCGAATTCCATTGGCTATGTCGAAATCGCTTATGCTGTCTCAAACAGCATGACTTATGCTGATCTGATCAACAAGGCTGGCAAGAAAGTCACCGCCAATGCTGACAGCATTGCTGCTGATATGACCGATGGCGCGAATGCTTTCACCGACAAACTGACCGCTACCATTGTGGATGGCGCTGGAGATGGCTCCTGGCCGATCACTGGCTACACTTATCTGATCCTGCACACCACCAGCATGACAGATTGTGTCAAGGCTGGTAAACTGCTCGATTACATCAACTGGTCTTTGACGGATGCCACTGCCGCTACCCGCGCTAGCAAACTTGGCTACGCCGTACTGCCCGATGCGATCCGCACCAAAGTGCTCGCTAAGTTGGGTGAAGTAACTTGCAACGGCACGCCCGTGATGCAGCATTAATTAACAACTGATATACTTGGATTTCCTTGGAGGGCCTCTCCGCAAGGGGGGCCCTCCAAAAGTTATTATGCCTTATCTCACTGTGTGAATGGAAACATTATCTTCACTCTGAAGAAAAAGAAATTTCCATCAATGTGTGTCTGGGTCACTTTGAAGGACATTTCTTTTTTGCTTGAGGGCTGAAAACCGATAAATCCTATGCTTAAATATCCCAAACCACTTCCCGCTTCACATCCAATCAGTAAGCTACTGCATGTTTTTAAACACGGGGATGTTCTCTGGCAATTGATTATCATTCTTGCATCTATTCTGGTTCTGATCCTGGTGATCGCGATTGGCTGGAGCTTGTGGAGTGAATTTGGCCTTGCCCGTGATCATAATGGTCTGGCGTTTCTGTTGCCAACGCTCGATCCACACTGGGACCCGGTTGGCGATATTTATAACGCGTGGCCCTTTATTTATGGCACGCTGATTACTTCAGTCGCAGCCCTTATATTGGCCATTCCAATCAGTCTGGGGATTGCTGTTTTTCTGGCCGAACTATGCCCATCCTGGTTGCGAACACCGCTCAACTGGTTGATCGAACTATTGGCTGCCATTCCCAGTGTCGTGTATGGTTTATGGGGCCTGTTTATTTTTGTTCCACAAGTGGTTGTTCCCATCGGCACCATTCTTGGTGACAGCCTCGGACAGATTCCTGGTTTGAACGTCTTTTTCGCTGGTCCTATTGCGCACAGCGGCGCTTCGCTGCTCGCAGCATCAATGGTTATGACGATTATGATCGTCCCCACCATTGCCGCAGTCAGCCGTGATGTGCTGACCGCCATTCCCCCATCCCAAAGAGAAGCTGCGCTCGCGCTCGGTGCCACCGAATGGGAAACCATCTGGCAGGTGCTTTTGCCCTATGGTCTTTCAGGGATTCTCGGGGCCGTCATCCTTGGCCTGGGTCGTGCCTTGGGCGAGACAATGGCGGTGACAATGGTGATCGGGAACAGCGCGGCAGGTTCGCTCTCCCTGCTCAAACCGGGCTATACCATGGCGAGCATTATTGCCAATGAGTTTGCCGAAGCTGTCTCTCAATTGCATGCACAATCATTAGTTGAAGTTGGCTTCACACTTTTTGTAATGACACTTCTGCTTAATATGCTGGCCCGTTTTCTGGTCTGGCGTGTGGCAAGTAAAACACCGCAGGAGGCACGCGCATGACGACCATAAGTTTCCGCGAATTAATGGGGAAGCAGAACAAGCTTCGCACCCCAAGGCGAAAAATAACCAACGTGATTATGCTTTCGCTTACTGGCGTGGTGACGCTCTTGGCGCTGGTTCCTTTATTCTGGATCGTTGGCTACGTGATCTACCGTGGCGGCCCATCACTCAACCTCGATTTTTTCACCCAAATGCCGCGCCCACTCGGTGAGTTTGGCGGTGGTGTTGTCCATGCTATTCAAGGAACCATTATCGTAACGCTTCTGGCTGCCTTGTTTGCCATCCCGCCAGGTGTTTTGGCAGCCTTCTACGCTGCGCACCACCCCAATACGCCGGTTGGCATCGCCGTCCGTTTTGGGACGGATGTACTCTCGGGTGTGCCGTCGATTGTGATTGGTCTTTTTTCCTATGCTGTTATGGTCAAACCAATGGGACATTATTCCGGGTTGGCGGGCGGGGTTGCGCTGGCAATCTTGATGCTTCCGACCATCATCCGCACGACGGAAGAAATGCTCAAGCTGGTGCCGCACACCCTGCGCGAAGGTTCGCTGGCGCTCGGTGCACCGGAATGGAAGACCTCGCTGGATGTTCTCCTCCCTGCAGCTTTTAGCGGCATTGCCACCGGATTCCTGCTGGGGCTGGCGCGCGCTACTGGTGAAACCGCCCCGTTGCTTTTTACCGCACTGGGAAATGAACGCTTCAACCTCAGTCAGATCGTTGCCAGCGGTGTCCAGTCTCATCAGTCGGTCTTTTCCATTATTGAACGCATTATCGACCAGCCCATCAACTCGTTACCGCTTACTTTGTGGAAATATGCTCAACAACCCTACCCTGAACGGGTTGACCAGTCCTGGGCTGTGGCCCTGGTGCTGATGATTTTTGTCCTGCTTCTCAATATCATTGCTCGTGTGTGGATCGAAGCCCGCGCGCGGCGCTTGCGAGGTTAATCCATGATTGACAATATGGTTTCTGCCGTTTCTGAAAAAGTTACATCTGAATTGACTGCAAAAGTGGATGTCAGAAATTTATCGGTCTATTATGGCAAATTTCATGCGCTGACTGATATCAATATGTCCATTTATGCAAATAAGATTACTGCCATGATCGGCCCATCTGGTTGCGGAAAATCTACCCTGTTGCGTTCTTTCAACCGCATGAATGACCTGACGCCCAATGCCCGCATTGAAGGCCAAATCTTGCTGGATGGTAATGATCTCTATGGCCCGGATGTGGATACTGTCGACGTCCGCCGCCGGGTTGGGATGGTTTTCCAACGCCCCAATCCATTTCCAAAATCGATTTACGAGAATGTTGCCTACGGGCCGCGTCTCTATGGCGTCAATCGCCGCTCAGACCTCGATCAAATCGTTGAGCGCAGCCTGCGACAAGCTGCGCTGTGGGAAGAAGTCAAAGACAAACTCAATCAATCGGGTCTGGCGCTTTCGGGTGGTCAGCAGCAGCGTTTGTGTATTGCCCGTGCGCTGGCCGTTGAGCCTGAAATCGTCCTCATGGATGAACCTGCCTCGGCCCTCGACCCGATTTCAACGCTAAAAATCGAAGAGTTGATGCACGATATTGTCAAAGAGTTCACGATTATTATCGTGACACACAATATGCAACAGGCAGCCCGCGTTTCTGACTACACCGCAATGATGATGATTGACGAGCACCGTTCGGGCCGCATGATCGAATTTGATCAAACTCAACGAATTTTCACCAACCCCAAAGACAAACGCACCGAAGATTACGTCACCGGACGTTTCGGTTAATATTATCCTTGAAATATGACCCATTTGTCGGGTAGCCTGCCCAAAAATTCAGTATATAATGCAGGTCTATCGGCTACTGAGAGAGGTGCTTATGATCCGAAAAACGTTCGAAAGCGAAATTCAGCATTTAAAAGACGAAATTGTTGTGCTTGGCAGCATGGTCGAGCAGTCGATTGTTGATTCTGTTGAAGCGCTTAAAGAGCGTGACATTGAAGCATCAAGAAAAGTAATTGAACTGGATAAGCGGATTAATGCCAAGCGATTTGCGCTTGAAAATGAAACCATGGTTTTGATTGCCACGCAACAGCCCATGGCGCGTGATTTGCGCGTGCTGGCTTCCATCCTCGAAGTTATCAGCGAACTGGAACGCATGGGGGATTATGGCAAGGGGATTGGTGTCATCAATATCCGTATGGGCAGCCAGCCTCTGCTCAAACCGCTGGTGGATATTCCACGCATGGCGCAGATTGGTACCTCCATGCTGCACCGCGCGCTGACCGCCTTCATCAACGAAGATGTAGAAGCCGCAGCCGCCATCCCACCCGAAGACGACCAGGTGGATGAACTCTACGAGCAGATTTACCGTGAGTTGATGACGTTTATTATGGAAGACCCCAAAAACATTGAGCGTGCCAACTGGTTGTTGTGGGCTTCCCATAACCTTGAACGTTTTGCAGATCGCGTCACCAATATTTGTGAGCGAACCATTTTTATTGTCACCGGCGAGATTAAGAAATCAACTCTTCGTATGACCGCCACCGCGAAGGAAAATAGCCTTCCTTGCAGCATAAGCCTTGCGTAAAAAAGCCCCTACGAGTACAATCTTGCCTATTATGAAACCAGTTTTCATCTTTCACCATCACCACCCGTATTTCCCCCCTGCCTGACCGGAGTGCAGGTTCGTTTTGTTTTTCCCAAAAAGCCAAACGTACCTGAAAGTTTGAAACCCAACCCCTGGTCATCTGGCCGGGGGTTTTTCTTTTAGCGGTTAGTCATTAGCTATTAGCTGTGAGTTTTTAGCTTTTAGGTTTTCGCTAACTGCTAATCGCTAAAACCTAAAAGCTGGAGTAATTATGCGCGATTTACGTTTATCCATCCCATCCAAAGGCCGACTGGCAGAAGATACTATTGAGTTTCTGAAAGCATGCGGTATTGATATTTACAAGCCCAACCCCCGGCAGTATGAAGCCACCATTCCGTCCATTCCAGGGCTGACGGTGCTCTTCCAGCGTCCGACGGACATCGTTATTTCTGTTCGTGATGGTAGCGTGGATTTTGGCATTACCGGCCTCGACGTGCTCGAAGAACACCGGGGAACTGACGGGGAGATTCTGCTGTTGCACGATGCGCTCGGTTATGGCAAATGCTCGCTGGCGCTGGCTGTGCCAGAGAGCTGGATCTCTGTCGAAACGGTGTCCGATTTACGGGGCAAGGCGCAGTCGCTTGATCGCCCGCTCAACGTGGCAACCAAATTTCCCGAATTAACGTCGCGCTTCTTTGCCGCGCACAACATCCCGCTTTCCATCGTCAGCGCCGAAGGGACGCTGGAACTAGCCCCGGCCATTGGCTATGCCGATATGATTGCCGACCTGGTTTCTTCGGGCCAGACCTTGCGCGACAACCGCCTGCGCCCGTTGAAGGACGGTCTGATTCAGGCTTCGCAGTCGGTGTTGATTGCCAACCACGCGGTGCTTAAGACCAATCCGCGCGCGCTGGCGGTGGTTCGACAACTACTGGAATTTGTCGAGGCACGTTTGCGCGCCAAGGATAACCTTTCGATTTTTGCAAATATTCGCGGCGAAAGCGCCGAATCGGTGGCGACGCGCATGTTTACGCAGAAAACCATTGGCGGTCTGAATGGTCCGACCATCAGCCCGATTGTGGTGCGTGATGGCGACCCGAACTGGCATGGGGTTCACATCATCATCCACCGTGACCAGCTTTTTGAAGCCGTCAGCGAATTACGCGCCATCGGCGGCAGCGGGGTGGTGGTAACGCCGGTGACCTATATTTTTGAAGAAGAGCCGCCGCGTTATAAGGCGATGCTGTCGGCGTTAAAATAGTGACATGAGATCGAATTATCGAGGAGCGTGCCATGCTTAAAATCTACGATGTTGAAACTGCCACAAACACGATCTTAAAACGTATCCCACCCGATGAAACCACCGTTTCGCCTGCCATGCTTGACCGGCTGGCAACCACCTTTGGCGAGCCAGTGACGCCTGAAGAAGCCGTCAAGCGCATTTTGCGGGATGTGCGCATGCGGGGCGATGCAGCGCTGCGGGATTGGTCCGCCAAGTTGGATGCGTTTCCGGCTGAACTGTCCATGCGCGTACCCCCCGAAGCCCTGACCGCTGCTTTGGATGCATTGGACGCCCCGACGCGGGCCGCGCTCGAGACCGCCGCGCATCGCATCCGCGCGTTTCACCAGCGCCAACCGCTGACGAACTGGTTTACGAACGAGCTGGGTGGCACGCTCGGGCAACTGATCCGCCCGCTGGCCCGTGCCGGTCTCTACATCCCCGGTGGTACGGCCCCTTATCCATCCACCCTGCTGATGTCAGCCATCCCGGCGCAGGTGGCGGGCGTGAAGGATATTGTGGTGGTGACCCCACCCCTCAGGGCAACGGCGGACGGTCTCTCGTCTCTGGTCAGCCCGGTTATTCTTGCTGCCTGTGCCCTGGTTGGTATCACCGAAGTGTATGCGCTGGGTGGCGCGCAGGCGATTGGCGCGCTGGCCTACGGTACCGAATCCATCCCGGCGGTGGATAAAATCTTCGGCCCCGGCAACTTGTTTGTGACGCTGGCGAAGCGTCAAGTCTTTGGCGTGGTCGGCATCGACGGATTGGCAGGCCCCACCGAAACGATGGTAATCGCCGACGAAACGGCCAACCCGGCCTGGGTTGCCGCTGATATGCTGGCGCAGGCCGAGCATGATGTGCTGGCATCCGCCATTCTGCTGACGCCTTCGCGCAAGCTGGCCGAAGCCGTACAGGTGGAAGTGGGGCGCCAAATGGAAGAGCTGCCGCGCGCCGATATCCTGGCGCAGTCGCTGCCCAATAAAAGTGGCATTGTCATCGTCCGCGATCTGGACGAGGCCGCCGCAGTCAATAACCGCTACGCGCCAGAGCATCTTTGCCTGTCGGTGGCGGAACCCTGGTCGCTTTCAGAGAAAATCACCAATGCGGGCGGGATCTTTATGGGCGAGCACTCGTTCGAAGTCCTTGGCGATTACATCGCCGGGCCAAGTCACGTCATGCCCACGGGTGGATCAGCTCGCTTTGCCTCGCCGCTCAACGCCTGGGACTTTGTCCATATCATCAGCCTGATTGCGCTTTCACCACCACCACCGCTGAAATTGCCCCGCTCGCCGCGATCATCGCCCGCGCGGAGGGGTTGGAAGGGCATGCGCGCTCTGCGGAGTTTAGAACCCGGTAAATTGGGAATTGGTAGATTGGGAAAATCCCAACTACCGTTTGTCCAAGTTACCAATTTACCAAAACAAACACATATGAAACTCACACTTCCCAAACACATCCAAGACCTTCCCGCCTACACCCCCATCGAGCCGTTTGAGATTCTCTCGCAGCGCGTCGGGCGCCAGCCGGAAGACATCATCAAGCTTGACGCCAACGAAAATCCTTATGGGATTTCGCCGCGTGCGCGTGCCGCGCTGGCCGAGCTGGATTATCCGCACATTTATCCCGACCCTGAAAGCCGCGCCCTGCGTGCTGCGCTCTCGACGTTTACGGGTGCGCCTGCCGAAAACCTGCTGGCCGGTTCGGGCGCGGACGAGTTGATTGATCTGATTACGCGCCTGCTGCTTGAGCCGGGGGATAAGGTGATCAACTGTCCGCCAACCTTTGGCATGTATCCGTTTGACACAGAACTCAACGCCGGGCGGATTGTCACGGTAACGCGCCACCCGGACTTTTCGCTCAATATGGACGGCATCCGTGCGGCTGTGGCCGAGCACAACCCGAAGCTGATCTTTTTGACCTCGCCCAACAATCCCGATGGTTCGCTCATCCCGCCAAGCGAGTTGGACGAAATTTTGTCCCTGCCGCTGATGGTGATACTCGACGAAGCCTACATCGAATTTGCCGACACAAACAATACGCTCGGCAAAAGCCTGAGCAACATCACCCGCGTATCAGCCCTTGAAAACCTGATTGTGCTGCGCACCTTCAGCAAATGGGCCGGGCTGGCGGGGTTGCGCGTTGGCTACGGCGCTTTCCCAACCTGGCTGATGTCGACGCTCTGGAAAGCCAAGCAACCCTACAACGTGACGGTCGCCTCGTCTGAAGCCGGGATTGCTTCGCTTGAAGATGCTGAATATCTGTCGAAGATCGTCGCCCGTCTGCGCGATGAGCGCGAGCGCCTGATGGCCGGGTTGAAAAAAATCCCGTATCTTTCACCCTACCCAACTCATTCCAACTTTATTCTGTGCCGTGTCAGCGGGCAGGATGCTCTGCAATTGCAGAATGATCTTGCCACGAAACATGGCATTTTCATTCGCTACTTTAGTAAGCCGGGCTTGAAGGACTGCGTCCGCATCAGTGTTGGCAAGCCTGAACAGACGGACGCGCTTTTAAAAGCACTGTTGGAAAGTTGAAAAGTTGGCAGGTTACAAGGTAAAACCTTTACACTTTTCAACCATCTAACCTTCAACCCAAAGGAATCACATGAGAACTTCAACCATCACCCGCAAAACCAATGAAACGGATATTTCCATTGAACTCAACCTCGACGGTTCTGGCAAGCATGACATTGAAACTGGCGTCGGTTTTCTCGACCATATGTTGACGCATATAGCCGTGCATGGATTGTTCGACCTGAGCGTAAAAGCGGCTGGCGACCTGCATATTGACGTTCACCACACGGTTGAAGATGTGGCACTGGTGCTGGGTTCGGCCTTCGATCAGGCGCTCGGCGAACGCAAGGGGATTACTCGCATGTCGAGTTTTTACGCGCCGATGGACGAGTGCCTGGCTTTTGTGGCGCTCGATCTTTCGGGCCGCCCCTATGCCGTCATCGACGCCGAATGGGGCACGGCCCCGGTGGGACAAATCCCCACCAGCCTGTTTCCGCACTTCTTTGAGAGTTTTGCGGTCACCAGCCGCTGCAACCTGCACGGACGCGTCCTGTATGGGCGCGATGACCATCACAAAGCCGAGGCGCTCTTCAAAGCGCTGGCCCGCGCCCTCGACGCTGCGACGATGCTTGATCCGCGCCGCAGCAGTGTTGCCAGCACCAAAGGTACGTTAACCGCATAAAAGGAGAAACTTATGTATGACTTACATCGTGAATTAATTGAAACACTCTCTTCCACACCCGAAACGCTCGCTGGATTGTTGCTCGGTGTGACAGATGCGCAGGCGCGCGCCGCCGTTGATAAGGATGAGAATTGGTCCATTATTGAGATACTTTGCCACTTGCGCGACTCGGACGAGATTGCAATTGAGCGCATGACCGCCATGCGTGACCAGGATAACCCCCAAATCATCGGTTTTGACCAGGACGCTCTGGTCAGTGAACGAAAATATGCGGATGCCGATTTGAACGCGACCCTGGTCGATTTCGTGCGTTTCCGCGCCGCTTATCTCGATGCGCTGACCGCATTGACCCCTGAACAATGGGAACGCACCGGCCAGCATAACGAAATTGGTGAAATCAGCATTGTTACTCACTGTATTCACAAAACCTACCACGACGCCATCCATTGTGCGCAGATTGCCCGCCAACTGATCCAAACACATGAGTGATTTCATCATCTTCCCGGCCATTGATTTGCGCGCCGGTAAAATTGTCCGGCTGATGCAGGGCGACCCCACCCGCCAGACCGAATACGGCGATGACCCGCGCCAGCAGGCCGAAGCCTTCAAAGCAGCAGGCGCCGAATGGATTCACGTCATCAACCTGAGCGGAGCCTTTGCCGAAGATGCTACTGCCAACCTGAAAGCGCTCGAAGCCATTCTGAGCGTTGGGCTAAAAGTCGAATTTGGCGGCGGCATCCGTGACGAAGAAACCATCCGCGTGCCACTCGAAATGGGCGCCGAACGGGTTTTTCTCGGCACGGCTGCGATCCAAAACCCCGCGCTGGTGGATTGGGCGGTTGCCCACTACGGTTCGGCCCGCATCGCTGCCGATATCGGCGTCCGCGATGGGTTGGTCATGGTCAAGGGTTGGCAGGAATCGACGCCGCTGACCATGCTCGAAGCCGGAAAGCGTTTTCGCCAGCAAGGGCTTGCATGGTGCGTCTTAACGGATGTGCGCCGTGACGGGGCGGGAACCGGCGTCAGCGTGGATTCTGCTGTCGAACTGCAAACCGCCACCGGGTTAAAGGTTGTTGCTTCGGGCGGCGTCTCCAGTCTCGAGGATGTCCGTATTGTTCGCGAAGCCGGGCTGGCGGGCGTGATTATTGGGCGGGCGCTGTATGAAGGCAGGGTAGTGCTGAAAGAAGCGTTAAAGGAGCTTGCATGATTACGATTGTCGATTACAAAGCTGGCAACCTGACCTCCGTCAAGCGCGCCCTCGACCATCTGGGCATCCCAAACCAGGTCAGCGCGGACCCGCAGCTCGTAATTAACGCCGAGCGCGTCATCTTCCCGGGCGTGGGGGCGGCGGGTGCAGCGATGGGGGTACTGAAAGAACGCGGACTCGATTCGGCATTGCGCGAATGTTTTGCCAAAGGCACGCCAATTTTGGGGATTTGCATTGGCTGTCAGATTATTCTCGATCATTCGGAGGAGGACGATGTCGATTGCCTCGGCCTGCTCCCCGGAGCGTGTGTCCGCTTTCGGGTCTCGAACCCTGCCCTGAAAATCCCCCACATGGGCTGGAACGCTGTCAGTGTGCTCAGGCCGCATCCACTGCTGAGTCATCTGCGCCCCGGCGATGAGTTTTATTTCGTCCACTCCTTCCACCCGAAGCCAGCCGATCCAGCGCTTATCTACGCCGAAAGTGACCACGGCGGCCCCTTCCCGGCGGCGATTGGCAAAGACAATCTATTCGCCGTGCAGTTCCATACCGAGAAGAGCGGGCCGGTGGGGTTAAAGGTGTTGGAAAACTTCGCCACGTTTGAAGGTTGAAAAGTTTAAATGTTGGAAGGTTGAAACCTTTAAACCTGCTAATTTTCTAACCTTATAACAAAGGATAAAACCATGTTATCGAAACGAATTGTTTCCTGCCTCGACGTGCGCGACGGCAGGCTGGCAAAATCCGTCAAATTTGTGGATACACAAGACATCGGCGACCCGGTGGCGAAGGCCAAGGATTACTACGCCCAGGGTCTCGATGAACTGGTCTTTTATGACATCACCGCATCCAGCGACAATCGCGGCATCATGCTGGATGTCGTCAGCCACGTCGCCGAGCAGGTTTTTATCCCCTTCTCGGTGGGTGGCGGCCTTCGGACAGTCGAAGATTGCAGCCGCGTGCTGCTTGCCGGGGCCGAGAAAATCAATGTTAACAGCGCCGCCGTCAAAAATCCGGGGCTGATCGCTGAAGCCTCGGCCGCTTTCGGGGCGCAGGCCGTCGTCCTATCGATGGACGTGTTGCGGGTCGAAAAATCCGCGCAGATTCCCAGTGGTTACGAAATCGTCATCAACGGCGGGCGCACGCCGATGGGCCTCGACGCCATCCAATGGGCCGTGCGTGGTCAGGAGCTGGGCGCGGGCGAACTGGTGGTCAACTCGATTGACGCCGATGGGACCAAAGAAGGCTATGAACTGAATCTGACCCGTCAGATTGCCGAAGCCGTCAGCATCCCGGTAGTTGCATCTGGTGGCGGTGGCACGCCCGAGCACATCTACGACGTGCTGACCGAAGGCAAAGCCGACGCGGCGTTGGTGGCGTCGATGCTGCATTATGGTGAGTACACGGTGAAGCAGATCAAGGATTATTTGATTGGGCGCGGGTTGAAGATTCGCATGGTGGGTTAGGTGATTAGGCAACAAGGTAATCAGGAACCTGATACTTAATTACCTAATACCTGCTCTTGGAGCTTTTATGCAAAACCTGAAATTTGACGCAAATGGATTGATTACTGCTGTCGTGCAAGACGCTGCCACCAAAGACGTGTTGATGGTGGCCTGGATGAATGCCGAAGTCGTTGCAAAAGACACTCGAAAGCGGCGAAACCTGGTTCTGGAGCCGGTCACGCGGCGAGTTATGGCACAAGGGCGCAACCTCCAGCAATGTGCAGAAGGTTGTCGAAGTGCGCTATGACTGTGATGGTGATACGCTGCTGGTGCTGGTTGAACCAGCCGGTCCAGCCTGTCACACGGGGGAAAATTCGTGCTTTTATCGGATCTATCGTTGAGAAATCAGTGAACGTTCTGTCTCATCAGACCGCACCTTTGGGGGAACCTATTCTGGTGGTGAAGTACAATTTTTGATATGGATCAACCGAATATATTTTGTTTTAAATCGCTCTTCTTGTTATCAATTTCAAGGGGAGAATATTTAGCTAAGGAGATTGTATGTTTAATAACCGTTTTCGCTTCATTCTTTTGATGTTTTTGATCTTAACAATGTTATCTGGTCAAATATCATCTGCAAGTGCTGCTTCCAATAAAACGACATCACCTTTTAAGGGGCCGGCACGATTAGTGCAAGATATCGATACAGAGACTCCAACTGTTACAGTGACCCCAACAGAAACTGAAACCCTCACGATTACGGATACATTTACCCCAACTGCCATTGTTACTTTTAACACCGACGGAAACCCCGGCAGAAACAGAAACGCCTACACCAACGGAAACTCCCACAGAAACATCTACAGCCACACAAACTCTCACCCCTACCATTACAGCTACCGCTACGGCAACATCATTGCCATCATCTCGGTATGTTGCGCCGGGTGGTGTTGATGCTGGCGACTGCACCATTTCGGCAAGCCCCTGTGCTACCATCAATTATGCGATGGATCAGGCTGCCAGCGGCAATACTATTTATGTGGCGCAGGGTGTATATACGGGTATTATTTCGTATGGGATTGTAGTAATTGGTAAAAGCGTCACAATTTCTGGCGGTTGGAATGTGGACTTTACAACCCAAGGTAGTCCGTCTGTCATTGATGGACAATTCCTTCGCCGTGTCATTCTAATGGATAACCCCAACGTAACCGCTACTATGGATAATTTTAAAATTCAACATGGAGTTGACGAGGGGGCCGGTGTTTACATTGGGCAAGGTATATTAACTTTGAGCAATAGTATTATTAGTGATAATACAGGTTTTTTTTCTGGGGCTGGTATTGTCAATTATGGTACGTTAACCCTTAACAATAGTACGGTTAGTGGTAATTCTCTTATCAGTTCTGCTAATCACGGAGCTGGCATTTTTAATGCGGGTACGATTACTGTGAATAACAGCACCATAAGCAATAACACTGTTGATTCGTCCTCTTCGGGTAGTGCAATTTATAATGATGATGGTGGAATATTTATATTGAATAACAGTACAGTGAGCGGAAATACAGGAGGTAGTTCTGATTCGGATCATGTAGGTAGTATTACTGCTTTCGGTACACTGACGATTAGGAACAGTACGATTACCAATAATCAGGGTGGTATTTATCAAATTGGTTCTATATCCTTGCTGAACAGCATTTTGATTAACAATACTTTTTCAGGGATAGGGAAAGATTGTGTTGGTAGTATTACCAGCAAAGGATATAACCTGATCGGGAGTACCTGCGTTATCACCAAGCAAGTGGGTGATCAAATTAGTACGGCTGCATCCCCAATCAATCCTCATCTTGGGCCACTGGCAAATAATGGTGGTTCTACTTTTACGCATGCTTTATTACAAGGTAGTCCTGCAATCAATGCAGGCAATCCTGCGGTTCCGGGCAGCGGAGGAAGTGCATGTGCAGCAACTGATCAACGCGGTGTTAGTCGCGTTGCAAACGCCGCTTGTGATATCGGTGCTTATGAGATTGGTATACCAGTAGTTGGGGCAGTTAGACTTTCAGGGGCTAACCCAACAAGCGCCTCTCAAGTAGATTTTAGGGTTATTTTCTCTAAAAGTGTGACAGGTGTAGACGAAACGTCACCATTTAGTGATTTCAGCTTGACAACCACTGGGTTAACAGGGGCGCATATTATTTCAGTGAGCGGTTCAGGGAATACTTATACAGTGACTGTGAATACGGGTTCTGGCGTCAGTGGCTCTATTCACCTGAATATTGTAGATGATGACAGTATTCAGGACTCATCTGGCAATTTACTTGGTGGGAGTGGAATAGGGAATGGAAGTTATACAACTGGGCCAACCTATCAAATAACAAGCATTCCAACCCCATTGCAACCAAAAGGCAAGATATCGAATCCATTGCCTTCTTATACTTGGAATGTTATCCATGGTGCAACTCAATATCAGTATCAGCTTTTCAAGGGTACAAAATTGGTATATACCAAGCTCGTTGGCGGTAACGTATGTGGGGCCGCAACTTGTTCGAATACTCCAAAAGTCGCTTTACAGGATGGCGCATATCAATGGCATGCGAGGGCGATGATTAATGGCGTTTGGAAAAGCTATAGTGTTTGGAATATATTTTCCATTGCTGCCATCAAAGCCGGGTTTTGGCATGGAGCGAGTAATTTTTATGTAGCGCCTAATCACATGAATGTGATACGTTACACGATTTATATAACTGTATACAGTTGCAACGTCTATAATAAGCCGTTGGTTATCAATACAGCTGTACCAATCATCAATTATAAATATTCTTATGTTAATTATGCCCGAGGAATTTATTTCTCCGGTACATTTCTATCTTCAACGGTTGAGCAAGGTTCGCTTGAGTTGTACGACTATTATCTGCCTGGTTGTGGATTTATTTCTGGTGGGGATTCTACACGGCATGTCTGGAAAAATTCTGGCCAAGCGAATACGATTGATTCAACAGAAAATTCAACCGAATTTTTCTTGAGCACTACCGATCCTTTATTACATATTCCATCTTCTATTGACCATCCATAATACAAACCCAATGTGTTTTTAACGCAAGGTGTTGATCCCTAGAAACAATCTCCTTTCGGGGATTCGCAAAATAAAAAGCAGGCAATCATTATATTGAATGATTGCCTGCTTTTGTGAAAATTTAGAAACTGTTGTTTCTTCAGTATCATTTACTTGAGTTTATCTCTGTGCGGGCACGATTATTTCGGTTGACCGCTCCAGTCAAGCCAGAGATAACGCTCAAGGGGCGTATCGATGGGGGAGTAGATATACCCTTTTACATAGGGTTTGACGAGGATGTAACTCAGGTCATAGGTGGTGAAAATTACTGGTGCATCCTGCACGATGATTTGCTGTGCCTGCTGGTAAAGCGCCATGCGTTTGGTCACGTCGCGTTCGGTGCGTGCCTGTTCCAGGATGGAATCCAGCGCTGGGTTGCTGTAGTGTCCGGTGTTCTCTTGTGCACCACTGTGGAAGAGTGCGTCGGCAAAATTCTCAGGGTCTGGATAATCTGCACACCAGCCACCTGTGAAAATCTGTCCGTGAACCCCGGCATGCAGCAGCGTGGAATATTTATTCGGCTCAATGTTTTCGACGTTGATCTGCACGCCGAGCGTTTTCTGCCACATTTGCGCAAGCGCCGCCGTGCCGGGATAGACATCTGTGCCAAACCCGCCCTGGGTAAAGGTGATGGGCGGCAATTTGGCGGCGCTGCCATATTTGGAGTCTTTCAGTAATTGGCGCGCACGGGTTGGATCAAAGTCCAGACCCTTGAAGTTGGGATCGTACCCCGGTAAACCGGGCGGGTACAACCCTTCGGCGGGTAGGGCAACCCCGTTGGTGACAGATTGGATGTACTGCTGACGGTCAAAGGCCAGCGCAAACGCCTGACGCACCTTGACATCGTCGAAAGGTGGTTGGGAAGTGTCGAGCACAATGTAGTCGGTACACAAACTGACCCCTTTGACCACATCCTTGCTCAGCGGTTCCTTCGGGTCGGTAATGCGCGGCACGCTGAAGGATGAAACACCTGTGATGTCAATATCGCCGGTTTCGTAAAGGCGCAAAGCATCGCCCGTATAGAGTCTGACGATGATATAAGGGACGCTTGGCGGGCCCAGGTGATAATCCATGTTGCGCTCGTAGATCATTACTTTGAAGCTATCCCAGCGCGTCAATTTGTAGGGGCCGGTGCCGTTGGGTTTGCGCACCCATTCCTTGCCGGTTTCAACATTGGCTTTGTCGACCACGTAGCCTGTTGGGTAGGTCAGTTTGAGCAGGAAATAGGGTTTGGGGGCATCGATGGTCACCTGCAACGTGTGCTCATCCAGCACCTTCAAGCCGCTGATATGGTCGGCTTTGCCGGAATGCATTTCAGCCACGCCGACAATGTCGCCAAGATAGGTCAAGACCGTATCTGATTGGGTCTTGGGGTCAGCGGCGCGTTCCCACGAGTAGACAAAATCTTGCGCAACCACAGCACGTCCGTTGTGGAAGCGTCCGTTTTTGCGCAGGTGAAAGGTGTAGGTCATCCCATCCGCAGAAACATCCCAAGATTCAGCCAGGTCGGGGATCAGATTAAGCTTGGGGTCGAAGGCCACCAATCCGCTAAAAATGCGCTTATCGCCACCGCTATGGGTCTTGGCCGGGTCGTATTCGTCGAGGTTGGTGCTTTCGCCGCCTTCGTAAATCAACGCCTGGTCACGCGGAATATCTCCGTAGAGTCTGGGCTTTTCCAGGGTCATGCTTTGGATCAAGGCATTCAGATCATCAATATTTGTGTCATAACTTGTTGGTTCTGCGCTGGAAATCAACAGGAAAGCTTGACTATCATAAATTGCAATGGTCATATTGAATTTAAGCTTACCGTTTTTACTGACTGCAGTGAAAACACTTGTGTAGGCATCCAGCCCATTCCCAATTTTGGATTTCGCATCCTGTATCGCGGTGATGTCTGTCAGGCTTTTGGCGAAGGAATCTTTGGTGGCTTTGACCAGACTTTCGGGTGTGTCTTGACTTTGCGCTGGCTGGATCCACAGTCCTGAAAAGACATCTTGGGATGGGCTGATAAACAGGGCAGTGTAGCCGTCCGTGCCGGGTTTGCTGGTCCAGCCTTCGGGGTAGCGCAGACGCACACCGTAATCGCTGTTGTAATACTCATTAGCGGCAGGTGTGTTTGTGGCATCCGCTGACTGTGGGGATGGGGGTGGGGTTGACGGAGTGGCCGGGGTGGCCGCAAACTGACAGGCGACGGCTGCCATCAGCAGCATCAAAATGGCCGAAAGAAATCTATTGTTGCGCATCATTCTGCCTCCGGTTTCTGCGGATGACGATGAGGACGATCAAGCCCAAGATGATCAGGATGAATACGCCGCAGATGATTGCCAGCGTAAGGGTGATCAATGTAGTGTTGTTCGATGTTGGCCCGTTACTGGCAGGCGTTGCACTTGGACTCCCTGTGTCTTTGGTCACGCTGGATGTTGCGGTAGCGCTCGCAGAGGATGTCGCCGCGGCTGTTACAGCGGGGGTCGCCATCGGGGTAACGTTGGCGTTGGGGATGCCGGAAACCGGCTGAATGGTCGGGACATAGGTTGGGGCGGGGGTGGCTGTCGCAGACCCGGTAACGGCCCGGGCTTTCGCGTTGATCCCCTTTCTCCAGGCATCCTCCAACCCGTCGGTATCAAATCCATAGATCTGTTGCAGCGCTTCGTCAATCGTATTGCCATCGCGCAGGCTCTCGAGCAGAGTCGTCATTTTGGCGCGCCCGTAGGTTTTGAGCGTGAAGGCAACGACGCTGTAAGATTCGCTGTACGAGAGATCGGCCTTGTCTGATTTTTCAGAAAAGCCGCCGCTCAACGAACGCAGCGACATGAGCGTATCGTCCGCCACGGCCTTGTCGAATTGCTTTTGCGCGTCATCGTCGAGTTTGCCTTCACTATATTTTGCTAACCCTTCATCGAGCCAGGTCGGGACGCTCCACAGACAATTGAAGGTGATATGTCCTGTGACAACGTGGGTTAACTCGTGCGCTTCGGTCGATTTGCCCCAGTCGAGCATATCCTGGCTGATGCCGATGATGACGATGTTGTAGGGTGGATAGGCTTGTCCGCCTGTCCAGCCAGGCTCAAAAAGAATGGCATCACGCATATCTTCGGTTTTGCCATAGATGTAAATGTCAACAGGCTGTTCAATTTTCAAGCCAGCCTCACCATCCAGGCGCTTGAGCGCGTCTACAGCCGCAGTATGCAGGGTTTGGCCGAAGGTCTGATCGCCATCATACCAGTGCAGGTTGATGCGATCTCCGGTGATACTTTGCCAGCTATGGATTGAATCCAGCCAGATGATCTCTTTGCGTTCGCTTACCGTCTGGTTGTCGTTGGCGTCGGTGACGACCCAGCGCCACCATAACTTTGTGCCCGGCGGCAGCGAACCCGACTGACGCATGTCCCACTGCCAACTGACGCTGGCATCTGTGCCGGGGGTGAAATCGGGGAAGGCTTTGGCAATGACGTTGCCGCAGGTCAACTGGTCAGCACCATATTCCAGGACGATGTTCTTGATCTCGGCCGGGCTGTGGATGTTGACTGAAAATGCCACCGTTTGCGGAAAACTAAGTTCTGCCTTGTCGTCACTGAAGGTGGCCTGTCCGGCAGCCGCAACCAGTGCCATCAGGAGAACCGTTAGGCTGGAGATAATAAGGATTTTTCTTTTCATGGGTTCCCTTTGTTTTCAGATGAATTAATGCTTCTTTTAGTTTGCCGGAAGACCTTACTGTAACATCACGCCCCTATTTGGGTATTTCTACTCATTGATGTCATTGCGAGGGCGCTCTTGCCCTTCGCCCGAAGCAATCTACAGTCAAGCAAGGAGATTGCTTTGTCGCTGGGGAATGCTCCTCGCACATGTGCCTGCGGCTCAGTGCAGGCAATGACATGATTGGAGTGTGTGGGCAAATACCTATTTGTTGTATTTTTCAATCAATACATTGATCTGCGGCAAAATCTTGTTGATCTCATCCATGTGTGCGTTGGGGGCAGGCATCAGGCTCAAATCTTCCGCGTTGATCACTGCATTATAACCGTCCACAGCGGCGAGGCTCTCAATACCAAGCTGCTTTACCAGCACATCCACTTCCTTCAGCGTGGAATCCTCGGGCGCGGGCAAGGTGCGCAAGCTCTGCGCCGAATTTTTGAGCGCGGCCAGCGCTGCCCTCGTTTCAGTTTTCCAGGCGGCGTTGGAAACCTGACTGTTATCGCTTGAAACAAGATCAAGTTGTTTGTTCAAGCGCGCAACGGCCTTGTTAAACATATCGATTGCCGGGTTGTAAGAATTGATCCACTTATCGGCGCAGCCGGTCAGCATCAGCGCGAGAAGCGCAAGTGGTACGAAAAACTTTAGAGCAAATTTGGGGGTGGTCATTTAACTCGTTTCTCCAGATTAAATTGATTACAAGGCATTATTATAACCATTGTAAAAGCGTTCACAAGCGTTTTCATGGACTTGTAACCATCAAGCGAGTAGAATTGACAACATGTCTATACCACCCCGCCAAATGGAACCCTGAATGAAAATCCCCATGTCATCCCCAGACATTACCGATGCCGAGCGCAAAGTCGTGCAGGATGTAATGAATACACCCATCCTGAGCATGGGCAGCCGCATCAAAGAATTTGAGCAGGCTTTTCGCGATCAAAGCGGCGCGAAATATGCCATCGGAGTCAACTCTGGCACCGCTGGCTTGCATCTGTGCGTGCGCGCTGCCGGGATTGGTGCCGGGGATTTGGTCATCACCAGCCCCTTTTCATTTGTCGCTTCGACGAATGTCCTGCTTTTTGAGAATGCCATTCCCATTTTTGTGGATGTCGATCCCAAAACCGGCAACATCGACCCTGAGCTGGTCGCCGATGCTGCCCAAAAGCCGCAAAATTATTTGCCCCGCACCTCGCGTTTTGCTCCTCGTGCACTGAAGGCTCTGCTGCCCGTGGATGTCTTTGGCCAGCCCGCCGATTTGGACGAGATCAACGCCATCGCCGCCGGGCATGGTCTGCGCGTGATCGAAAACTCGTGCGAAGCATTGGGCGCAACCTACAAAAACCGCAAAGCCGGCATGCTTGGCGAATTTGGCGTCTTTGCCTTTTACCCCAACAAACAGATCACCACGGGCGAAGGTGGCATGATCGTCACCAATGATGAAAAAGCCGCCAGCCTGATGCAGGCCCTGCGCAACCAAGGACGCGCCCCAGGCGACACCTGGCTCTCGCATACCCACCTTGGTTACAACTACCGTCTCGATGAAATGTCCGCCGCCCTTGGCACGGTGCAGCTTGGTCGGCTCGATGAAATGCTGACGAAGCGCGAAACCGTTGCCGGGTGGTATTCCCAACGCCTGGGCAACATCCCCGAGCTGGAACTACCTTTCATCGAAGCCAACACCACGCGCATGTCGTGGTTCGTCTACGTCATCCGCGTGCAGCCAGGCATCAACCGCGATGCGCTTGCCAAACGGCTCGAAGCGCGCGGCGTGCCGGTGCGCCCCTATTTTCTGCCGATCCACTTGCAGCCCTATATGATTGAGCGCTTTGGCTACCGTGAAGGCGACTTTCCCGTCACCGAGGATCTGGGCCGCCGCGGGTTGGCCGTTCCTTTCAGCGGCGTGATGACCGAAGAGCAGGTGGAATATGTCTGTGAAGTCATCCGCCAGGAAATCGGTCATCCAAAATCGTAATTCGTAAATTCCATGAATGAATTCCCCCCTCCCCGCCAGCGCGGACTCATTATCCACGTTATTGTCATCGTGGTTTTGAGCGCTATCAGCCTGACTCTGTTCTGGTTGCTTTTCCAGACATCCGTCGGGGTGCTCTTTACTGTTGATTTGTTGCTGGCTTTGGCAATTTTCATCCCTGTGCCGATCCTGGGCTATCGCGCTTATGCGCTGACGCGCAGCAACTATTTCCTTAACCGTGACAACCTGCGGCTGGTCTGGGGCCTGCGTATCGAAGAAATTCCACTGGCCGACGTGGAATGGGTGCGCCCGATTGACGACCTCGCCACGCCACTGCGCCTGCCATTCTTTCGGTTGCCGGGCGGTATCTTGGGTGAAACGCGCCACCCAGATATTGGCAAGGTCGAATTTGTTGCGTCCGAAAAGGCCACCATGTTGCTGGTGGCGACAGCGCAGCGCGTCTTTGCAATCTCGCCGACCGATCCGGTCGTTTTTGCAGCGGCCTTTCAGCGCGCCATTGAGCAGGGCAGTCTGGCACAGGCAGAGTCGCATTCACAGTATCCGTCCTTTGTCGTTGCCACTGCCTGGGAAAGCCTGTTTGTGCGCTATCTCTGGCTGGCGGGTGCGTTTCTCAACGTGGGGCTGCTGCTCTGGGTAACAATCATCGCCCCGGGGATTGCCCGCGTATCGCTCGGTTTCACCCCAGCCCGCCTGCCGCAAGAGCCCGTCCCCGGCGCGCAGTTGATTTTTCTGCCGCTTCTGAGCCTGCTTTCCTTTGTGGTCGGCTGGCTGGTGGGGCTGTTTTTCTTCCGCAAGCCCGATCAACGTATTTTGGCACTCTCGGTCTGGATTTCAGGCGTATTGTCTTCGGTCTTGTTCCTGATCGCTGTCTTCTTCATTCTCTCCACCCCCGTCTAGTAATGCAAATTCTGATTGGTGTTCTTCTTGCGATTGTGGTGGCGTTGGTTGCCTACCGCGCCCACAGTCTGAGCCGCTCGGGAGCGTTTGCGGCGGCTTTCGTCGGCGCGGTCATTTTCGGACTGGGCGGCTGGCAGTGGGCCACGTTATTGCTGACATTTTTCATCACGTCCAGTGCGCTGACACGCGCCTTCAAAAAACGCAAAGACGGCCTCGACGAAAAATTTTCCAAAGGCGGTCAGCGCGACGCTGGTCAGGTCTTTGGCAACGGCGGGCTGGCAACCTTGTTTGCCGGGCTGCACTTTTTTTATCCAACTGCGTCATGGCTGTGGGTCGCCTTTGCCGCCTGCCTCGCCGCCGTCAACGCCGACACCTGGGCCACCGAGTTGGGCGTCTTAAGTCCACACCCGCCGCGCATGGTGACAGACCTGCGCCGCGAAGTGGAAAAAGGCACATCCGGCGGAATCTCGCTGGTTGGGACGCTCGCTGCTTTGGCCGGGTCTGCGTTGATTGGGGGTTTAGCAGTACTGGTCTCCCCGTACCCGGCAGCGTGGCAAGTGGGCCTTGCTGTGACTGTAGCCGGGTTGCTCGGCTGCATGTTTGATTCTTTCCTGGGCGGCACCGTTCAGGCGATTTACCATTGCCCCGCCTGCGACAAAGAGACCGAACGACATCCGCTACACACTTGTGGCGCGACCACCACGCTCAAACGCGGCCTGCCCTGGCTTGACAACGACCTTGTCAATCTGGGCTGTGCGATTTTTGGGGTGGCGCTGGCGGTGTTGCTGACGTAATAAAAACGTCCCGAAAGGTGAGACCTTTCGGGACGTTCCAACTTACACATCTACTAACTTTCCAACCTTCCAACCTTAGTGATGATGCTCTTCGCCATGGACATGCCCATGATCCAGTTCTTCGGGGCTGGCACCGCGCAGAGCAACGATGGTCACGTCAAAGTTGAGGGTTTTCCCGGCCAAGGGGTGGTTGAAATCCAGTTTGACGGTTTCATCGTTAAAGGTGTCGATGCGCGCATACATCGGATTGTTCGATTCATCGCGAACCTGAATCTCAATCCCCTTTTCCACGGGAATGTCATCGGGGAACTCTCCGCGGGGCACATCGACAAACGCTTCGGGGTCAAGCTCGCCGTAGGCATCCGCCGCGGTTACGCTCACTTTTTTGTTATCGCCAATCACCATACCGTACAGTTCGCGCTCCAGGCCAGGGATAATGTTGCCTGTGCCTTGAATAAATTGCAGGGGTTCGCGTCCGGCAGAAGTATCAACGACTTCGCCATCCACTTGCAGCGTATATTCCATTGAAACCACCTGACCATCTTCAATCTTCAAACCTTCGCTCATTGTTTCATCTCCTTATCGCTGGCTGATGATGTGGGGAAGCCAGATGGAGGCCATTGTAATGCCTTTTCTACGGGCCGTGGACAGCAAAATCACACCTACAAAGCTGATATGAATTCGTAAAATGCGCTAAGGTATAATTTGTTTATTGAGGAATATTATGAAAATTGGTGTACTCGCCTTACAGGGCGATTTTTCGGAACATATTGTCGTGCTCAAGCAACTCGGGGTTGAAACTGCCGAAGTGCGGCTGGCTGGTCAGCTCGACGACTTAAACGGCCTCATCATCCCCGGGGGTGAATCGACGACGATTGGCAAACTGGCCGAAGATTTTGGCCTGATGGAACCACTTCGCGCTTTTGGGCGGGAGCGTGCCATCTGGGGAACCTGCGCCGGGGCCATTTTCCTGTCGAAGGATGCGCGCCGCACCCAGCCTTTGCTCAAGCTGATGGACATCACTGTGGAGCGCAACGCCTTCGGCAGCCAGGCCAATTCTTTTGAAACGGATCTGGACATTGCCCCGCTGCAACAGGCTACCGCCACCAATCATCCTTATCATGCTGTTTTTATCCGTGCCCCTATCATCGAATCGGTCAGCGGCAGCGCCAGCATCCTTTCGGCCCTCCCCGACGGACGGATTGTCGCGGCCCAACAGGGCAAACTGCTCGCCACCTCCTTCCATCCCGAATTAACCCCCGACAAGCGCTTTCACGAGTACTTTATCTCCCTGGCACGCTAATTTATGAAAATTCGTCCGCTCGATATTCTTGATTTGCCTACGATTGCCCGCTACCGCCATCAGGTACAGTCACTGGATGCAGCGCGTCTGGTAACACGCGGCAATCCGTTGGGGCCAGGCGCATTTATCTCCTACTTCAACCTTGCAAGGCACATCTATACAGGTGTGGGGCAGGAAGATGGAACAACCTTGCTCGGCAGTGTCGCCCATACCAGCGGCGACGTTTTTGCACGTTTAGCCTATCTCGCCCCTACGCCTGAACTGGCGCATCCGGGAATGCCAGAGCTGATCGAATATCTGGCAAATGAAGCGGGGCAGTGGGGTGTATTCCATCTGCTCGCCGAAGTGGATGAAACCAGCGATGCTTTCCCCAGCCTGCGAAAATCTGGATTTTCTGTCTATGCCTCGCAGCGCATCTGGGATGTCAGCCACGTTGTCCCTGCGGCTTCCACCGGGCGCTGGCGGCGTGTCCAATCGGTTGATCTGCCCGCCATCCAGTCACTCTATCACCAGATCATCCCGCCCCCGATTCAACCCGTCGAAAAGACCCCCAAACAAGCCTCAGGGTTGATTTCCACCGATGGGGTGACATGTTATGTCAAACAGATGCGTGGCTACAGCGGTATTTTTCTGACGCCTTTCATCCACCCTGAAACGACCGATGTTGCCGAATGGTTGTCAAGCCTGCTTAGCCAACTGCAAGATCGTGGCGGACGCCCAGTTTACATCTGTGTGCGCTCCTATCAGGCCTGGCTTGAACCTGCCCTCGAAGACATCGGTGGACAGGCCAGCCCGCAGCAGGCTGTGATGGTCAAACATCTGGCGCGTATGATCAAAGACGAACAACCCGTCGCCGCAGCAGAAAAGGCCTGGGCCAATAAGCCCGTCACGCCTGTTGCCCCAATTGCTCGCCACGATGATTAGTCCGGTTTCCGGCCATTCGGCCCTACAATACATCAAAATTCCCGAGAGTGCTTTTGCCTCTCGGGAATTTTGATTATTCCACTGGATCAACCAGCCATAGTCAACTTTTAGTACAGGCAAACTAGACTAAAATCATCAACCTGAATTCGTGACTGGGAATATCCAGGATGTTTATCGAGCACGCCAACACGGACAAAAAAGGTCTGACTCGGTGGGGACCAGCTATCAGTAATCACTTTGACATAGTTTGTTTGGTCGAGAACACTATAGTCTTTTGTCGCAATATAAGTCCATGTTGGCGAATCGATCACTTCAATCCGTCCACTTGAATCGTAAGTCCCATCCGGGTAATAGTAATCACCCGAGAGATTGCGCAAATAAAATGAAGCCTGACAGTGTAATGGCTTGTGAAGTTGCCAGATAGCTGTATCAATCGTAAAAGACTTGCCAACATCAGACCAACCACCAGCATTACTTGCAAATCCAGCAGAGACAATCACACTTCCGCTCCCTTGATGAGCGGAAGTACTTGTATAGAATTTGCAGGGAATACCACTGGGAGTAGCCTGCCAACAGCTCCATGTTGCCTGGGGATTGGATTCAAACCCATCGCTTCGCACCCAATAGCTGAAGGCATGGGCGGACTGTGGAATTTGTATGGCCAAAAAAGCCAGCAGGACAATCGCAGCTACGACGAACCGTTTAATATGAATTCATGACGAATAATCTCCTAAAATTTTGTGTGGGGAACCGAAATAGCGTATTACGCACGGTATTCTATCAGAAGCTGCTCAAAACAACAAAAATAACCTTAATAGAGCAATTTTCCGGAGAAAATTGTTTCTATGCTTATTACAATTTCGGCACACAATTCCAATGCTGCTCTGATAAGTATTGGCATATAATAGGGCTAATGTTGACGCCAACTCAATGCACAAAAACGTCCGTTAATACTCATCAACATCCCTGTCTGCCGCTGCTCCTCGGAGATAAACAGCGGCATTTGCTTCCCTTTCTCCCATTTTTTTCATTTCACGCTCGCCGGAACAATCTATGACCCAACACCGTATCACAGACGACCTGGATGCTCTGTTAAACACGCTCCCCAAAAGCATTGTAGACGCAGTACGCAAGACCAATAATTACGACCGTTTGCTTGAAATCATTCTTGACCTGGGACGCATTCCCACCGCCCGCTACGTCGATTGCGAACAGGCTCTCAGTGACCGCGAAATTACTCGCGCCGAGCTGGACTTTGTTGTGGAACACGTTGGCGAGTTTGACGCCGACAACCGCTCAGGCATTGAGCGCACCCTGCACCGCATTTCGGCCATCCGCGCCCGGCGTGGCCATGTCGTTGGTCTGACCGTGCGCGTGGGCCGTGCCGTGTACGGTACCATTGACATCATTCAGGATCTGCTCGAATCGGGCAAGTCGCTGCTGATTTCTGGGCCGTCCTGGCGTGGGCAAAACCACCTTGCTGCGTGAAGCTGCACGCATCCTGGCTGAGCAGCGCCGCGTTGTCATTGTCGATACGTCCAACGAAATTGGCGGCGACGGTGACGTGCCGCATCCCGCTGTCGGCAAGGCGCGCCGTATGCAGGTCAAAGTGCCCACCCTGCAGCACGAAGTGATGATCGAAGCTGTC
The DNA here is from genome assembly GCA_963757465.1 of uncultured Chloroflexia bacterium. Lineage (GTDB taxonomy): Bacteria > Chloroflexota > Anaerolineae > Anaerolineales > Villigracilaceae > UBA5195. The sequence goes on from CAVWRY010000003.1 coordinate 329,891, forward strand.
GAAAACCACAACCCCGAAGTCATCGTCATTGACGAAATTGGCCGCGAACTCGAAGCCGAGGCCGCCCGCACGATTGCCGAACGCGGTGTGCAATTGATCGGCACGGCACACGGCAAAACGCTCGAAAACCTGCTGCTCAACCCGACGCTCTCAGACCTGGTCGGCGGCATTGAAGCTGTCACGCTTTCAGACGAAGAGGCCCGCCGCCGTGGCACGCAGAAGACCGTGCTCGAGCGCCGTGCCCCACCCACCTTTGACGTGTTGATCGAAATCCAGAGCCGTTATGAGTTTGCCATCCATCTCGACATCACAGCCGCTGTGGATGCCTTTCTGCGCGGTTATCCGCTGATCCCTGAACTGCGCGTCACCAACGACGAAGGCGACATCAAAATCACAAAAGCGCCCGCTCCGTCTGCTTCGGGTTCCCCCCAGCGTGGACGCAGCCGTCTCGCTGAACCCGTTTCCAGCCCGGAGCGCGGGCGCACACCCGTCTCTCCGCAGCCCGAATTCCAGCTTCGAGAAGCGGAACCAGCTCTTCGGCACATCCCCGCTGCTGAAACGCTGACCGATGCGGATGGGCGCGTGCCGCTGAAAGCGGTCAAAATTTACCCCTATGGCGTTGCCCGCAATCGGCTGATGCAATCTGCCAAACGGATCGGTGTCCCGGCCCTGATTGTGCGCACCATCGACGAAGCCGATGCGCTGATTACCCTGCGTTCGTATTACCGCGACCATCAGGCCACGATTGTCGAAGCCGAAGAGCGCGGCATGCCGATTTATGTGCTGCGCGCCAACTCGGTCAACCAGATCGAACAATTTCTGACCGACTTGTTCAACTTGACCGGCAGCGAACACACCATCCCTGGCGGCAGCGACGAAGTGCGCGACCAGATGCAGGCCGCCATTACCGCCGTCATGAACGGCGAGCGCTATGTCGATATGCCACCCGCCAGCCCGATCGTCCGGCGCATTCAGCACGAAATGGCTCGCGATGCCGAACTGGTCAGCCACTCATATGGCAAGGAACCCAGAAGGCACGTGCGGATATTTAGAGATTAGATGCGTAGAGAATAGAGAGTAGTGAACAGGATAATGGCTCAATCAAACGATTGAGCCATTATCCTGCTATCAACAGCGGGAAAGACCAAAAATTAAGGTTATACTTCGATCATTCACAACCAAATTATTCATATCAACCATATTCAAAAAGGAGAACACCATGAGCGACTGGAACAAGGCAATTATGGAAGAATTTCGCGCCAATGCTGGCAAGGTCGGCGGGGTTTTTGAAGGCAAGCCGCTGCTCATTCTGCACACAACCGGCGCAAAGACCGGGCAAACTCACGTCAACCCGGTCGTCTATACCACAGATGGCGATAAACTCATCATCATCGCATCCAAAGGTGGCGCGCCCGAAAACCCTGGCTGGTATTACAACCTGCTTGCCCATCCGTTGGCGACCGTGGAAGTTGGCGCCGAGACATTTCAGGTCAAGGCCGAAGCCCTTGCCGAACCCGACCGGACACGCCTGTACAAGCAAATGATTACCGTCATGGATAGCTTTGCCGAATATGAGCAAAAGACCACCCGCACTATCCCCGTCTTCGCGCTGACACGTGTAAAGTAATCTCCAATCGCTACACTTGGCATGTTCATTACTCTCGAAGGCCCCGAAGGGTCGGGCAAAACCTCGCACATCACACCTCTTGTGGAGTGGCTCACGGCGCAGGGGCATGTGGTTTATCCCACCCGCGAACCAGGTGGGACGGAGATCGGCAATCAGATCCGCGAGGTGCTGGTCAACATGAAAAACGAAAACATGCACCCGCGCACCGAACTACTGCTTTTTCAGGCCGCCCGCGCCCAGATTGTGGAACAGGCGCTCCGTCCGCGGCTCGCCGCCGGGGAAGTGGTCTTGTGTGATCGCTACTTTGACTCAACGCTGGCCTATCAGGGCTACGGACACAATCTCTTCAGTCTTGACGAAATTCGCAGCCTGATCCGTTTTGCTACGAACGGGTTGACCCCCAACTTGACCATTCTGCTGGACTTGGATGTGGAGCTTGGTCTGCAGCGCAAAGGCAAAACTGACGAGTGGAATCGGCTGGATGCATATACAGTTGATTTTCACAAGCGTGTGCGTGCCGGGTATCACGAACTGGTTAAACGTGACCCGCAGCGCTGGCACGTTGTGGACGCGAGTTAACCCTGGGATGTAGTACAGAAGAACTTGCGCGAAGTAATTGGAACAGCCATTCAATAAAACGCATGATAAAAGACATCCCGGTTTCTTGATGAAACCGGGATGTCTTTTATTTTCCTTGCAGCATTTACGACGTCGGTGTGCTGTTTTGCGGTGCTTCGGCTTTTTTGCGCAGGGTAAAGAAGCCAACTGCGATGGGGATGGCAATAAAAATCAACCCACCGCAGCATGCACCAAGACCTGTCATAAGTGCGGTGGTTGGGTCGCTGCTGCCGCCGATATTAATATCGGCATTGGGTACGAAGCTGACGATAGAAGCAATCAGGCCCCAAAGTACGCTGAAAAGGCCGGGACATCCGCATAATACAATGGCAACGATGGTGACGATAATACCCACTTTTCGGTTTTCCATGCAAGGCTCCTTTTGAATGGCCTACAAAAGAATTGAGACGGCATTTCGATGCCGTCTCAATTTTATACGCAATGGACACAATGTCAACTTCTTAGTTTTGCGCCGACTTCCTGTTCGAGGCGTTTGACAATTTTTGTGCGGATTTGTGCCGCGTCCTTGTCGGTGAGCGTGCTTTCGAAGGATTGGTAGGTCAGGCTGTACGCCAGCGATTTTTTGCCTGCCCCAATCTGCTCGCTGCGGAAGACATCGAACAGGCGGACAGCCGCCAGCGTTTTGCCACCCGTTTGGCGGATGAGCGCGGCGACACGCTCTGCCGGGAGGGATTCATCGACGACGACGGCGATGTCTTCAAGTACCGGGGGAAACTCGCTGACGGGTTTCACGTCAAAGGTGGCGCGGGCCGCCAGGATCACCGCTTCAAGGTCAAAGTCCGCAGCCAGGACGGGGTCGACAAACTTGTAGTTTCCCTGCACCGACGGGTGAAGCTCGCCGAAAACGCCAAGGGTCGTATTCCCCACTGAAACGGATGCACACTTGCCGGGGTGGAAGGAGGCATGCTCGGCCGGGGCGTAGGTAACGGTCAGGTTCAGCGCCTCCATCAAGGCTTCGACCAGACCCTTCATATCGTAAAAATCGAGCTTTTGAGCGGCTTTGCTGTCCCAGGCGGTCTGATAACGGCGGCCTGTCAATGCCAGCGCCAGACGGCGCGGCTCCAGTGGCAGTTCGTTGCCCTGCGGCAGGAAGACCGGGCCAATTTCGAACATGCTCAGGCTTTCGTTCATGCGGGCATTGCGCTCGATAACGTTGAGCACGGCAGCCAGCAGGCTGCGACGCATGACACGCTTTTCGGGGGTGATTGTGTTGGCGAGCCGGACATATTCAGCATCAGCAAGGACAGGGCCAAGGCTGGCCCGCGCTTCAATTTCGGGTGCGCTCATGCGGTGCGTGATGATTTCCTGCATGCCAAGGGCGACGAGCATGTCGCGTACACGATTTTCAGCCTCGAGCGACGGATTGCTGCGCTGCGGCGGCAACGGATCAGCCATGCGCGTTTCAGGAATTTTGTCGAAGCCGTACAGGCGCGCGACTTCTTCCATAATATCGGCCACGCCGACCACATCTTCGCCAATATCCATGCGGAAGGGCGGTGTGACAATGTGCAGCCGGTCGCCTTCCATCTTGCATTCGAATTCGAGCCGTTCGAGCAGCGATGCGGCTTCGGCGAGCGGAATGGTCACGCCCAAAGCACGGCGGATGTCGTTTTCGGTGATCGTCACCACCGCGTTGGCGAGCGTCTGCGGATACTCATCCACAATGCCGGGGGCGATTTTGCCGCCGCTCCAGGCAGACATCCAGTAGAGACAGCGCTTCAACCCGTCAATCGCCAGCCCAGGGTGGACGCCGCGCGAAAAACGATAAGAGGCTTCGGAATTCAGGTTGTGGGCGTTGGCGGTCTTGCGAATGTTGATGAAGTTCCAGGCCGCGGCTTCGAGCAAAATATTGGTCGTGCTGCGTGAACGGGCGCTGGCCTTGCCCTGCCCGGCGTTGATGTCCAGCCCAACAGCGTCGAGCACTTCTTTCGAAGCATCATAGACTTCGCTTTCTGAGCCGCCCATCACGCCCGCCAGCGAGAGCGGGCCCACTTCGTCACAGACCAGCACATTCGTCTCAGTTAGGGTGCGTTCGACGCCATCGAGTGTCTTCAGCTTTTCGCCAGACTTTGCGGCACGCGTGGTGATGGTGATGGGCTTGTTTCCGGCGCGCTGCGCCAGTACGTCGTAATCGAAGGCGTGCAGCGGCTCGCCGATTTCAAGCATGGTGTAGTTGGTCGCATCGACAATATTGCTGATCGGGCGCATCCCGGCAGCTTTCAGGCGACGCTGCACCCAGTAGGGGCTGGGCTTGATCTCTACATCGCGGATCAGGGCGGCGGTGAAACGGGGATTGAGCGAAGGCTCGCCAATCTGAATCTTGATCTTGCCTGCCACCGTTTCCCCGGATGTTTCCAGCGTGTACTGCGGCTTTTTCAGCGGCTGACGGGTCAGCGCCGCCACTTCACGCGCCAGTCCCAAAATGTTGGCATTGCGGGCGTTGTTGGGCAGAATGCTGATCTCCAGCACCGCATCGCCCAGATAATCGGCCAGTGCCGCCCCAACGGGAGCATCGTCGTCGAGGAAGATGACGCCATCATGATCGTCAGAAATGCCCAGCTCGTATTCCGAGCAGACCATCGAGTAGCTCTCAACGCCACGGATTTTGGTGCGTTTGAGCGTGGTCAGCACATGGCCTTCGGCGTGACCGTCGTAGAGTGTCGAGCCTTCTTTGGCATACGCGACCTTGATCGGTTTTTCAAGTTTCTGTCCCTTGAATGGAATCAGATTCGGCGCACCGGTCAGTACGGTATGCACCTGCTGACCGTCGAATAGCTCGCACAGAGTCAGCCGGTCGGCGTTGGGATGCGGCCCCACCGCGCGGATTTCGGCCACGACGATTTTTTCTTTGTCCCAGGCGATGCCATTAATCTTGAAGCCGTACTTGTTTTCTTTGGGCAGCTCCAGACCAATATAGTGGATTTCTTCCACCTCAAGGCCAGAGACCGTTAGAATGCGGGCCAGTTCTTCAATCGGGATATTGATGTCAACAAAATCTTTAAGCCAGGAAATAGGTGTTTTCATGCTGGCCTCCTTCTTAGAATTGCTCGAGGAAACGAATGTCGTTCCCCCAGAAATAGCGGATGTCGTTCATTCGATGCAGCAACATGGCCTGGCGCTGCGGCCCCATGCCGAAGGCGAATCCAGTGTAGCGGCGCGGGTCGTAGCCGCCGTTTTGCAGCACATTCGGATGAACCATGCCACAGCCCAAAATTTCGAGCCAGCCCGAGTTTTTGCAGACCGGGCAACCCTTGCCACCGCAAACGAAACATTCCACATCCACCTCGGCGGATGGTTCGGTGAAGGGGAAATACGAGGCGCGAAAACGGATTTTTGCCTGTGGCCCGAACATTTGCCGGGCAAAATCAGCCAGCGTCCCCTTGAGATCGCCGTAGGTGATGTTTTCACCGACGACCAGACCTTCCACCTGGTAGAACTGGACTTCGGAGCGGGATGTGATCTGCTCGAAGCGGTAACACATCCCCGGTAACGCGATGCGGATCGAGGGTGGGTTCTCAGGGTTGGCGGCTGAAAACTCACGCATGGCGCGGATCTGTCCCGGGGATGTATGCGTCCGCAGCAGCATTGGGTTATCATCCCGACCCTCCGCCTCGATGTAGAATGAATCCTGCATTTCCCGCGCCGGGTGATGCGGCGGGAAGTTGAGCGCCTGAAAGTTGACTTCGTCTGTCTCGACATCGCGTGATTCGTAGACTTGAAAGCCCATCTCAGAGAGAATGTCGAGAATGCGGCGCAGCGTCACTGTCGCCGGGTGCAACCGTCCCTTGCGAGCGGGGCGGCCCGGCAAGGTCACGTCGAGTTGTTCCTGTTCCAGTGAGCGGGCCAGTGCCGCAGCTTTGAGCGACGCCTGTTTTTCAGCGAACGCCGCTTCGAGGGCGACCTTCACCTGGTTGGCGCGCTGCCCAACTGCCGGGCGCTCCTCCTTTGAGAGTCCGCCAAGCTGGCTGAAAACGCCCATAACCCCCGAAGCTTTCCCCAAATGCGCCAGACGCCATGCATCCAGTACAGTTTCATCGTTGGCTGCGTTTAGCGCTTCAAGACCGGCCTTTTCGATTTCATTTAATTTATCGAGCATGAGAACCTCCGTAAATTAGAGAGTAGGGAGTAGTGAATAGAGATTAGTGGGTAGACTTTTCTACTCTCTGTTTATCTATTCTCTGGCAAAAAACAACAAAAACTCCCGTCCACAACTGGGACGGGAGACGCTTGCGCATCCCGCGGTACCACCCAAATTAGCCATCACTGGCTCACTTATGCTGACAATCATCAGCCACCCGGTTAACGCTGGGATTGCGGCTCAGACTACTTGTTTTCACCTGAGCAGCTCGAGAGGGAACTTCAATTGGTTTCCGTTGAGCGCAAATTTCAGCTTGTATTGCGCTTCTCTGGCAACTTTCGCCAACCTACTTTCCTCTGTCATCGCTATTAATAGCGCTAATTATCGCCAGAATCAGAGTCCCGTCAAGGGAATTGCGACCCATCTTTAGAATCAAGAGAGCCGGGGACGCCGACCCCGGCTCTCTTTTCAAAGGAGGAGAAGAGAAAAACCTGTAGCCCTACTTTATCATGGACATGCGTAACGCACTTGATGCTTGCCCTACGCTCACCCGATGATTGGTCGATGAAACAAAAAACCGGGACATGGCTCTTGAGCCATGTCCCGGTTGCAGGTGCAACGTTCGATTTAGTACTCCGGCATCTGCGGAGCAGCGGGCTTGTCTTTTTCGGGCACGTCGGTAATCAAAACATCCGTGGTCAAAATCATGGATGCGATGGAAGCGGCGTTCTCGAGCGCGCCACGCACAACTTTGACTGGGTCAATCACGCCAGCCTTAATCAGGTCGGTGTATTCGCCGGTCAGAACATTGTAGCCAATGTTCTTGTTCTTGGTGGCGGCAGCTTCACGGCGGACGCCGTCAATGATGACGGAGCCATCCTGACCTGCGTTGGCAGAGAGCTTGCGGATGGGGGCTTCGAGCGCACGGCGCACGATGTTGACACCCATCTGGGCATCTTCGCTGTCCATCTTGATGCCATCGAGGGCCGAAGCAGCATTAATCAGGGAGATTTCACCACCAGCAACGATACCTTCTTCGACAGCTGCGCGGGCAGCGGAAAGGGCATCTTCAACACGGTGCTTCTTTTCCTTGAGTTCGGTTTCAGTCGCAGCGCCAACGCGGATGATGGCAACGCCACCGGAGAGCTTGGCGAGACGTTCCTGAAGTTTTTCCTTGTCGTAGTCGCTGGTGCTCTTGTCAATCTCAACGCGGATCTGGTCAATGCGGCTCTTGATGGCAGCGGCATCGCCCTTGCCACCGATGACGGTGGTGTTGTCCTTGTCGGAAACAACCTTCTCGGCGCGGCCGAGGTCCGCCAGGGTGGTGGTTTCGAGCTTGCGGCCAGTCTCTTCAGAGATGACGACACCGCCGGTCAATTTGGCGATGTCGTCGAGCATGGCTTTGCGGCGATCACCAAAGCCAGGGGCTTTGACGGCCAGCACATTCAGCATACCGCGCAGTTTGTTGAGTACGAGAGTGGCCAGGGCTTCGCCGTCGATGTCTTCGGCGATGATGACCAGTTCGCGCTTGCCAATCTGGACGAGTTTTTCGAGAATGGGGACGATGTCCTGGGCGGCAGAAATCTTCTTCTCGTTGATCAGGATGTAGGCATCGCTGATGACCGATTCCATGTGTTCGGTGTCGGTGACGAAATAAGCCGAGATGTAACCGCGATCGAACTGCATACCTTCAACATATTCGGTCTCGAACATCATTGACTTGGATTCTTCAACGGTGATAACGCCATCTTTGCCGACTTTGTCCATCACGTCTGCAATCAGGCCGCCGATTTCGGCGTCAGCAGCAGAGTTGGTGGCAACCGATGCAATTTCTTCCTTGGTGCTGATGCTGACGGCAACTTTGCGCAGTTCAGCAACAATTTCATCCGTCGCTTTTTCAATACCACGCTTGAGCATCATGGCGTTGTAGCCAGCAGCCAGCGCTTTGAGGCCCTGGTTAACAATCGCGTGGGCCATAATGGTCGAAGTCGTGGTGCCGTCACCGGCAATGTCATTGGTCTTCTGGGCGGCTTCTTTCAGAAGCTGAGCGCCCATGTTCTCAAACGGGTCTTCGAGTTCAATTTCCTTGGCAACAGAGACGCCGTCATGGGTGACAGTCGGAGAGCCAAATTTGCGGTCAATCGCAACGTTGCGGCCCTTGGGGCCGAGGGTGGTACCAACCGCGTTGGCAACGACATCCATGCCGTTCTTAAGCTTGCGGCGAGCTTCTTCGGTAAAGACAAGTTGTTTAGCCATCAGTCAATTCTCCGTAAAATTATTCGACGATGCCGAGCAGGTCGGTTTCGCGCAGGATCAGCAATTTCTTGCCGTCCAGTTTCAGTTCAGTACCGGCATATTTGGCGAACAAAACTTTATTGCCAACTTTCACGTCCATTTCGACGCGCTTGCCGTTGTCATCGCGGTCGCCGGGGCCAGCCGCCAGCACCATACCGGTCTGGGGCTTTTCCTTTGCGGTGTCGGGGAGAACGATCCCGCTTTTGGTTACATCTTCCTGTTCGATTGGCTCGACGACCACACGGTTGCCGAGGGGTTTGATCGAAATGCTCATACACGCCTCCTACATTTGGGTAATTTTGGATTGAGAATGATACAGATTGGGGGTTTTAGCACTCTCTGCATCCGAGTGCTAACTTATGATACTTGTCCCCGCCTTGGGCGTCAAGAGCCATTCGTAAATTCTTACATTATTCTGATATTTCCCGTGCAAATTGCTTATCTTATGCCAGGAATGGGGGTTTCCGTTGCCACAGGGAGCGGCGTCCCATTGGGCGCAGGGGCAGTTGCTGCAACCTGCCCGATTGCCTTACAAATGGATACGCCTTCCTGCACAATGCTAAGGATGTTCGCATCCGGCGTTGGTGTTGCATCCCCGTTGCCAGCACTCTTGCCAGAAAGAGCGTATGCACGCACCTCGCCCAATACTTTTATGGCATCGGGACAATAATTCTGTCTGGGGCGGCTTAATGCGGCCAGTGCCGAACCATACGTATAGTAGTAAACAAGGGTGCTATCTGAAAGCGGCAGGCCGTTTACTTCAACACCAGCTTCGCCAAAATCCGGGTCGCAGTCGCGTCCATAACGGCCCAGACAGCTTTCGGGGGGCGTGCATCCGCGCACCGCACATTTGAAAGCAAAAATGGAACCTTCATAATTACGCGATTTGAAGAAGACAATTCCCAACTGCCCATATACATCGGCATCGCTGGGCTTAAAATCTAGCGCCTTTTGGACGTTGCGGCCGGCAATAAAGTATTCTCCCATTTGCGAGTAGGTTTTGGCAATCGACAAGTAGGGAATGGGGTCTTTGACATCTAACTGACCATTGATTTTTGCTGCTTCGGCAAAATATTCTAGCGATTTATTATAGAGTTCTGTCTGTTGATCATCGAGTGCGCTGCCGAAAGCCAGACGGCGATAATTTGCGCCAGCGCTCAGGTACAGAAATGTCAGGTTTGGGGTGATCGCAATCGCTTTGTCGTACTCTGTAATGGCTTGACTGTAATCTGATTCTGAACTCAAGCAAATATGCATAAATACGATGAACATCCATTTGATCATTGCCAAGATTAATGGCCTGCAAAATCAATTTCTCTGCCTGGGCTAGTTTTTGTTGATCGATCCAGATTTCGGCGTTGTAGGCGAGCGCCAGAACATTTTGCGAGTCCAGTTGACGGGCGCGGGTAGCTTCCCGCTCTGCTTCCAGGAGCAAATCGGCTGCGGTGCTGGGAAAAATGCTCGAGTTGGCGTTCCAGTCCAGCACAAAGGCGCGGATGGCGGCGACTTCGCTGCTATCGGGCGCGAGCACCTTGGCCTGATTAATGGATGCAAGTGCCGCCAGTAAAACCTTGCGCTTATCGTCATCAGATGTAGTCAGCCCTGAAGCATAGGTCTGGATGCGGGCTGTCTTGGCCCAGGCGTTGGCATCATTTGGGTCAATATCAATGGCACGTTGATAGGCATTGATCGCTGCATCCAACTTTCCGGCTCTGAAATAGGCTTCAGCTTCAGCTTCGTAGGATGGCGCTGCGCGGGTGGGTGTGGGCGACGCGACTGCGCCGGTTTTAATTTCTCCGGCGTTGACACCGTAGATCAACCAAAGCCCGCCCAATATCATCACCGTCCACAAAAACGAACGGTAGACATTCGATGTGGAACGTTGATTGAAAATACGACGGCGTTGGGAAACATTCATGCAATTTACGGGGTTGGTGTGACAGTGGGCGTTTTCGCCGAACCTGGTGCTGCAGGGGTTTCGGTTGGGCCGCTGTCTCCGGCGCAGGTCTGGACGATGTCATTGCCGTAGAAGGTGGCGGTTTGATCTGTGCGCAATTTATCCAAAAGGATCAGCGCTAGTTTTACGGCTTCGCCACACTGGGGAGGGGTCATTTTTGTCAGCGTCACCGCATAAATATAATAATACTGAGATGCGCGGGGCGCAGTCAGATCCAATGGCGCAATAACGGTACCATCTGTCAGTGTGCCACCATCCTCCATTAACTTAAACTCTGCGATGGCTTTCTCGTATTCAAAGTTGCGGTAAAGCATCACGCCCAGATTTCCGTGGTAATTTGCGTTGGATGGCTCAGCCTGTAAAGCTTGTTGCGCGTACTGTAAGGCCGGGGCAAAATTCCCAAGCTTTGCTTCAATCAACGAAATATAAAGATTGGGCAACGGGTCTGATGGGTTGAGCGTCAGGGCTTGCGTAAACGCATTAATGGCATCATCGTTTGCTTCAATCACGCGATAACACAACCCAAGGCTCAGGTATAGATCTTCAAGGTTTTTGTTAAGCCCAATCGCATACTGGTACTCAGGAATCGCCAGATCGTTGTGATTGGTCAAATAATGGACGTAGCCGCGCGCACGGTGGGCCTCGAGCAAAGATGGATCCAATTCTACAGCTTTTTTCAATTCGTCGCTTGCTTGTTGAACTGCATCAAGCGGCCCGGCATTATTTTCAGATTCATCCATTAAAAGCTCGGCATAATACGCGTGCGCCAGGGCATTGTTCGGATCAATCTCCAAGGCTTTTTTGATGGAGCTTGTGGCGCCAACATAATCTTTCTGAAAATCGAGCGCCCAGCCACGCACCGCATGCGCATTAGAATTGTTCGGATTAATCAGAATGGCATTCTCGGCGCTGGTTTTGGCGTCAGCATACCTGCGCGCCCAAACCTGCACGCGCGCCATGGCAATGTACGATGCCGAATCTCTGGGACGGGCGCGCACCACCTCGGTGTAGGCATCAATCGCCTGGCTGAGCTTGCCATCAGCGAATAATTGCTCAGCTTCTGAGACAAAAAATTCCGGGTCGCGTGTAGGGGTGGGGGTCGGAATCCCGATTGGTTGAACATTTGGAACAATAAACTGGTTGACATACACAGCCCCCGCCACCAGGACTCCTAACAAAATGATCCTGAACCAGTTCCACGGCTTGCGCCGCTTGTTCATACTCCATTTACTTCCACGTAGGTACATATTTTCTCATCTTATCATTTGAAAGGAATCAACGTCAAGCAACGCCACATAGGGATTAATCCGATTCTTAGGTCTTTCCGGGTTTACAACAAGGCAGACCAAGCGTAGAATGAACCCATGCGTTTTGATATTTTTAGTCTTTTGCCCGAAGTATTTGCGCCCTACCTGCAAGCCAGCATTTTAGAAAAAGCTGCCAGCCGCGGTTTGATCGAAGTGCTGGTTCATAATATTCGTGATTATACCCATGATAAACATCATATCACGGATGATACCCCCTACGGTGGCGGGGGCGGGATGGTAATGAAAGCCGAACCCATGTTTGAAGCCGTCGAAACGGTGCTGGGCGCGCCACCCCTTTGCCCGGTCATTTTGCTGACACCGCAGGGGCGGGTCTTTAATCAAAGCATTGCGACCGAGCTTTCAGACCACCCGCGCATTGCGTTATTGTGTGGCCGTTACGAGGGGATTGACGAACGCATTCGCCAGCACCTGATCACCGATCAAATTTCCATTGGCGATTACGTGCTGACGGGCGGCGAACTGCCCGCCATGATTCTCGTTGACGCCATTTCGCGCCTGCTGCCCGGCGTTTTGGGCGATCCCGACGGCGCCTCAGACGATTTGCACGCCTCGGGGTTGCTTGAATACCCCCACTACACCCGTCCACCGAAATTTCGCGGGGAGGAAGTTCCGGCGGTGCTGCTCTCGGGCGACCACGCAAAAATCGCCAAATGGCGGCGGGAACAATCGCTGCTGCGTACCCTTCAGCAGCGTCCCGATTTACTGGCGACCGCTCCCCTCACCACTGCAGACAAAAAATTTCTTAAAAGCCTCGGCTACGAGCAAATGGTATGAAAAAAGCACAAGGTCTTCGTTCCATTTTTAGTTTTGTGATCATTATCGTATTGTTGGCTGCCTGTGCCGGAAAATCTGCTGCACCGGTTGACTGCGCCAGCGCAAGCGATTTTTGCGTTGGCCTGGTAACAAACGCGGGTGGTACGATTGACGATCATGGCCTCAGTCAAATGACCTGGGAAGGCATGACCAAAGCCCAGCTCAAACTGGGTGTGCATATCGCATCGATTGCTACCGTCGACTCGCGTGATTATGAAAAGAACATCGCTACCTTTGCCAAAGCGAACTATGACCTGATTATCACGGTTGGCTACGATCAAAGCAAAGCCACACTTAACTCCGCCATCAAATACCCAAAGGTCAAGTTCATTGGTGTGGATCAGCCGCTTCAGCCAGACAAATCCCTGCCCGACAATCTCACCGGCTTGTCTTTCGCTGAAGACCAGCTTGGTTTTCTCGCGGGTATATTTGCTGCCGAAATGACAAAAACCAACAAAGTGGGTGCAGTCTGCGGGCCGGATTTTCTGGGGACAGCCTGGCGCTACTGCGAGGGTTTTAAAGCGGGTGTGGACTATTTCAACCATCCGCTGCAACCTACCGAAGACGCCTTATCCACCCCGGCGGCAAAAATACAGCCCACCCTTAAATCGACACTTGAGGCTACACTTGAAGCCACGCCAACGGATGATCTTTCCTTTCCGACGGATGACCCGTCCATCCCGACAGATGACCCCTCCCTGGATAACCCGGATCCAGAAATCCCTACTGATGGGCCGCCGCCTACCGATGAGCAAATGGCACAGATCTCTGCGGCAAAGCATTACAACCTCCAGGCAGGTGAAGCAACGCTAACTCCCTTTTTAGATGCAACTGCCACGCCGACATCCACCCCTGTCCCCGTTGAAGCAAGTGTTTCTTATCATAATGATATTGCTTTTAAAGACAGCCTGGCCGATCCCAAATGGGATGCTGATGCCGCCCTCACGCTCATTACCAACGGCGCAGATGTGATCTTTGGCGCAGACAGCTACGACGAAAATGGCGCGGCCAGTGCCGCTGCCAGCCATTATATTTATGCCATTGGCGTAAACATCGATCAATACTACACACTCCCCGATGCACAAAAGATGTTGCTAACCAGCGTCATCAAACAGGTTGCGCCGGGGGTTTTCAACCTGATTCGGGATGCGCGGTATGGCGCGCTCTCTGCCGGTGATATCAGCGGGACGGTTGGTTATGCCCCTTATCACGATTTAAGCCTGCGCGTGCCCAATGCTGTGACGCGCGATCTGGAAATCTATCAAAAAAAGCTGGCAAGCGGGGAGATTGAAACTGGCGTTCTTTGGAGCAAACCATAAATTGGGTGGCTGGAAATTTTACCGTTCGCTTTGTTGTTATAATTCTCAGCGAAAGGAACATCAAATGAAAACAAACCTTGTACGAAATTTCGTTGCACTATTAACAGTGTCGCTTATGCTCAATGCCTGCGGTCCTACTGCCACCCCAGACACGGCGGCCATTGCCACATCTGCCGTACAAACTGTCGAAGCGCGCTACACTCAACAGGCAAGCGAGGCCAGCGCAACTCCCGTTCCACCCACCATTTCAAATATCCCTACAGCCACATACAGCCCAATCCCGGCGGTTACACCCGCCACGTCAACGCCACAGCCAGTTGATAGCAATGGCAAAGCCTGTTTCTCTGCCATTTTCATCGAAGATGTCACCATCCCTGATGGCATGCTGGTGGCCCCTGGCAGCACGTTTACCAAGCAATGGCGTGTCAAAAATGATGGCAACTGCACCTGGGATTCGACGTATTCGCTGGCGCTTGCCACGGGTGACGCAATGGGGACAAACGTCAACGTCCCCTTGAGCGGGTCGATTGGACCGGGAGAAAGTGCCATCCTGTCGGTTGATCTGACTGCCCCAGAAACCAACGGAACGTATACTGGCTACTGGCGCATCAACACACCCTTTGGCGGCACTTTTGGCGTGGGGCTGCACGACCAGTCGTTGATTGTGAAAATCGAAGTCAGCGACAAGACCAACCGAGATGAAGGCGTCTCAGGGATCGATATTGGTCTGTACCAACGTGTTCCCGCCAAGGGGTGCAACGCTAATGGCGCGGTATACACTTTTACTGCCAACATCACCGTCAACACAGATTATCAGGTAACTTATCACTGGGCGCGCAACCCTGATGACGGGTCCAAGCCGGAGGGTGGCAGGCTTGACTTCCCCGCAGCGGGCTCCAAAACGGTTAACTTTACCTGGAGCTTCCAAAAGGAAGCCATTCAAGGAATTGACCGTTGGGTGGCGCTGGTGATTGACGGAGCCAACTCGCAAACATCCAGCCGTGTCCACTTCACCTTCACCTGTGATGAGTAAACAGGGATGAGACTGCATCGCGCGCTGATTTTCATGGTCTTTCTGGGTCTGTTGATTTCGAGCTGCAACATTCCCGGCAACAGCCAGGCGGGTATTAAAAGCCATGCCACCTTTACAAGCGCTGCCAAAACGGTGGAAGCCATGCTTACGCAAGGCCCCGATGCAGCAAGTCCGGTGGCAGAAACGCCAACGGTGGCAGACATTGCCAATGATCAACCAGCAGAAGCAAGCGAGACATCGGTGCAGCTTGCCGCGACAGAAACCATTCAGCCAACTATCACCAATACCCCTGAACCAACCCAGGCCTGCGATTCAGCCGAATTCATGGACGATGTCACCATCCCCGACGGGACGATTGTGAAAACCGGCGAAACATTTGTCAAAACCTGGCGTTTTAAAAATATCGGCACTTGCACCTGGGATGCGACCTACTCGCTCATTTTTGATGTCGGCGATCAGATGAACGGCCCAACCAGCATTCCACTCCCCGTCAGCGTAGCGCCGGGGGCTGTCGTGGAATTTTCTGTCAGCTTTCAGGCGCCCGACAAACCCGGCAGCTATCGCAGTTACTGGCGCTTGCGCAACCCTTCAGGGATGATGCTGCCGATCTTGCATGGTTATAAAGGGAAATCGTTTTATGTCGATATTCGCGCAAAGGACAATCCAAACGGTCTCGACAGGGAATTTGATATCAGCAATGTCAATTTCAACGTGACCCATAGCGGAGATTGCGCATCCGGGACGTATAACGTTGCCGCCAACGTGAGCGCCAACGGTCCCGGCGAAATTTTGTACACCTGGAAGCGTAGTGACGGCACCATTGGTCCGCTGAGCGATGGGAAGCTCAGCTTTGCTGCTTCAGGTCCGCAGGTTGTCACCTACGCCTGGCAATCGGCAGCGACAGGGATTTCAGTCACCTTTTCAATCACAGCGCCTTTCCAGCATGACTTTGGCCCGGCGCTGCTAAATTGTCCGTAAAAAAGGGAACCTTTCGGGGGAAAGTAGCGTCTATCAATCGCCTATTCTCACAAATGGAGGAAAATATGCGCCGAATTGTCAAGTTCCTGTTTTTTGCAGTCACATTCTTAAGCCTGGCTGCTTGTAATCTGCCTACCAGTGCGAAAACGCCTGATGCAATTGGTACGTTGCAGGCCATCTCAACCGGGCAAGTTGCCACAGAGCAGGCGCTGGAAACCCCGACCCTTGTGGACCTGCCAACATTAAGCTTTCCTACCCTGCCGTCGGTGGGGGGTACAGCGACGCCCATCCCCACCAGCCAGAGCCAGGGGACAGCCACATCCATCCCGGTGAGCTACTGTAACTGGGCGGCCTACATCAAAGATTTGACCATCCCGGATGGTACGGTGCTGGCCCCGGGGGCGCAGTTCACCAAAACCTGGCGGTTGCAAAATATCGGCACCTGCGCCTGGACGACATCCTACGCGCTGGTCTTTTCCAGTGGTGATTCGATGGGTGGAACGGTGGCCGTTGACCTGCCAACCACTGTCTACCCCGATCAAACGGTTGATCTCTCGGTCAACTTGAGCGCGCCAAGCAGCGAAGGCAACCATCGCAGCTATTGGGGGCTGCGCAGCGCATCGGGTGCGATCTTCGGCATTGGTGCCAGTGCCAATAGTGCATTTTATGTGGATATTAAAGTCGTTGGCAGCATGACAACTGTTTTCGACTTTGCCAAATATTTTTGCACCGCCGACTGGCGTTCTGACGCTGGCGATTTGGGTTGCCCCGGTAATGAAGGCGGCAAAAAAGGCTACGCCATTCAGGTGGACGACCCCAAACTGGAAGATGGTTCCAACTACAACGGAATTGGCCTGCTGACCGTGCCGCAAAAAGTGACTGACGGCTATTTGCGAGGCTATTATCAGGAATTTCTGGTCAAGAGTGGCGATCATTTCCGCGGCATCGTCAACTGCGAGTATTTGAGTACTGGCTGCAATGTACTCTTCCGCCTTGAATATCAGATCAATGATGGGGCCATCCAAACCTTTTGGCAATTCCCTGAAGCCTATGAGGGGCAATATTACACGGTTGATCTTGACTTGAGCGTGCTGGCAGGCAAAAAAGTCAAATTTATTTTGGCTGTTCTCGCCAATGGTTCAGCCGACGCCGACAAACCCCTCTGGGTTTCCCCGCGCATTGACCGCCCCAGCAATCTCATCACGCCAACCACACCCACCCCCAAACCGACCAAAACGCCTGGTCCAACACAAACGGCTACGGTTACCATCACGGTTACCCCACCTGTGCCCACACTGACTTCTACGGTGCCCCCAACGATCACAGAGACGCCAACAGTCACACTCACACCTTAAATACCCCACAGAAGTTGAGATATAATCTGTGGAATAAAGTATGCCATTTCACAATGGCATGGCACATTCTCTGGAGGCATAATGTTTCGACTGAATAAAGTAATTTTGACCATTTTGACCATTATCGTGGTTACAGCAATCAGCGCGTGCAACCTGGCACAGGCGGCCCCACCAACCATGACCCCGGTGGACGTGACAGCAATTTACGTAACGGCAATGGCAATGGCAAACCAGCAAATGACTCTGAACGCGCCCACAGCAACGCTGACCTTTACTCCCACCACGCCGGTTTCTGAAACTCCTGCCGATGCAGCTAGCAACACGCCGGGGCTTGTTCAGGTTGAAGAGACATCCACTCCTGGTGATGAAACATCATTGCTTACATCCACAGTAACGGCAACCCCACCGTTTGGTTCAACAGACATTCCCACCTTTACGCCCTTCCCGAGCCTGACTCCTGTTCAGGGTGGGGGGAGCGGCGGCAGCAGCGGCGGGCCAGTATGTAAAAATGCACAATTCAACGGCGATCTAACCACCTATCCCACCGATGTTGTGGATGGTCAAGTTCTTGCCCCTTGGGAGAAGTTCACCAAAGCCTGGGCAGTGCTCAATACTGGCACCTGCACCTGGGACGAAGGTTTCTCCTTCCGCGGTTGGATTGGTCCAGGCAGCATGACCGATAACTGGATTCACATCCGCGAAAAAGCAGATTTCATTGCAGCAGGTCAGAACCTGATTGCACGTGTCCATATGTATGCGCCTGGCGTCGCCGGAAGCTATGTTGCCCATTGGGCTATGTACGACGATCAGGGCAAACAATTTGGCGGTGATTTCACTGCTTCGATTACCGTCGGTCAATAGAGCAGGTCAAACAACCCTCGTCCGTCACAGCGCGGGTGGGGGTTGTATTTTTCACAAGGCCCAAATAATCAAGACCCACTCCCTCATAAAAAAAGGACAGGTGTGCTATGAAAATAAAAAATACCATTTGCACAATCGTACTTCTGCTTACGCTCACATCCTGCGCGGGTGCCGCAGCCGGACCCACCGCAACCTCTGTAGACGTCGGTGCCATCCAAACCGCAGCCGTGCAGGATGCCTTGGTCTCGGTCACACAAACTGTCTCCGCTTACACCCCTACGGTTGAGCCGACAGCTACTATCGAAATGACCCCCACCGTCACCGTTACCGCAACGCTTGACCCGTCCATCACTATTACCCCCACTATCGAAGTAGAATGCTATCAAATGCATTTGCTTGGTGACACAACCATTCCAGATGGCACCGAAATGACATCTGGACAGGAATTCGTCAAAACCTGGCATGTGAAAAATACCGGCCCATGCAAATGGACAACCTCCTTCATCATTGTTTATGGTTGGGGAGAAAACAATATGGGCGCACAAAATACCACGCTCACCGCAGAAGTTGCCCCTGACACTGAAGCGGACATTTCGATCAATCTGAAAGCCCCAACACAAGTAGGCACCTATACCGCCTTCTTCCGCCTTGAAACCAACAACGGCATTCCCTTTGGCGATACCATATCCGCCAAAATTGTCGTGAAATGACCCCGGCGGAACTCGCCCAGGCACTAAAACAATATGCCCGCCAGCGTGGTTTCACGCTGGCGGGCATTACCAATCCCCAACAGCCTCAACATTTCGACGTTTTTCAACGCTGGCTGGCAGCCGATCAACATGCGCAAATAGCCTATCTGGCGGAAGGAACTGCGATTGAGCGCCGCGCCGACCCCAGGCTGATCCTGCCCGAATGTCGCTCTATTCTCGTGCTGGGGATTCCCTACTCCAACCCTTCCACTGCATCGCCGGTAAATGAGCCGTCCCCGCTCGGGAAGGTTGCCGCCTACGCCTGGGGCGCAGACTATCACCTCGTCCTGCCGGAACGCCTGAAGGCGCTGGTAGATTTTCTCGAAGCCCAGGTCGGTCACCCGATCCCCAACCGCTGGTATACAGACACCGGCCCCATTTTGGAGCGTGATCTTGCCATGCAGGCGGGCCTGGGCTGGATCGGCAAAAACACCTGTCTCATCAATCCGCAAGCTGGCTCCTACTTTTTGCTGGCAGAAATCCTGCTCGGCATCGATTTGCCCGCCGACCCGGCCTTCACCAGCGACCATTGCGGCTCTTGCACGCGCTGCATTGACGCCTGCCCGACTGATTGCATTCTGCCCAACCGCACGATTGATGCGCGTCGCTGCATTTCGTACCTGACGATTGAAAACAAAGCTGAAATTCCTGCCGACCTGCGACCGCTGATGGGCGAGTGGGTCTTTGGTTGTGACATTTGCCAGACGGTTTGCCCATGGAACATCCGCTTTGCCTCGTTGAGCGGCGACCCGGTCTTTGCTCCCCGCTCCGGTGTGCCCAACCCGTCGCTGACCGGTGACCTGCAACTGACCCCGCAAGCCTTCAACCAGAAGTTCAAAGACAGCCCACTCAAGCGTGCCAAACGGCGCGGCTATTTGCGCAATCTGGCGGTTGCTGCCGCAAATTCGGGACAGATGATTGCGCTGCCTGTGTTAAAATCTGCCGCGCAGGATGATGAACCCCTCATCCGCGAACATGCCGAATGGGCAATTCAACAACTGGAGAAATAATCATGCGACTATTAATTGCCACCGAAAACCCCGGCAAAGTGCGTGAGATGCAGGTCTTGCTCAACGACCTGAATGTCGAACTTGTCACCCCCAAAAGCATTGGCATTGACCTGAAGGTCATTGAAGACGGCGCCACCTATGCCGAAAACGCCGCCAAAAAGGCCATCGCCTACGGGCACGTCAGCGGCCTGATCTCCATTGCCGACAATTCTGGCATTGAAGTGGATGCCCTCGACGGTGCGCCGGGACTTTATTCAGCCCGCTATCTGCCACCAGAAACAGCTACGGATGCTGACCGTCTCTTGTATATGCTCAAAAACCTACAGGATAAACCGCGTCCCTGGAAGGCGCACTACCACGCCACCATCGCCATCGCCGACACGGAAGGCCGGGTGCAGTTTGCGGAAGCGGATTGCCACGGGGAGATCATCCCTGAACAGCGCGGCACAAACGGATTTGGGTATGACCCGGTCTTTTTCATCCCAGCCTTGGGTCGCACGATGGCAGAACTATCCATGGACGAGAAAAATCGCCTCAGCCACCGGGCTTTGGCGATCCAAAAGGCGAAACCGATTTTGTTGCAGTTGATTGGAGATTAATCGCGGCTGCCGGGCTGATAATCAATCCCGGTTAAAAATAATCCCAGGCTTTTCGTCACTGCCAGCGGATTTTCAAGCATCAGCATGTGCCCTGCTCCGTCAATTGAAAGGAGCAGGGAGTTTTTTATTTTTGCGTGCATGGTCTGTGCATAATGCGGTGACACCATGCGATCTTCACTGCCCGATAAAATCAACGTGGGCACTTTGACGCGTCCAATCCGTGCAAAGACATCAAAGGCATTGCAGGCCAAAAAATCGCCGTGTAATACCGATGAACGAATTTCGTTCATGCGCTGCATGGCATTTTCTTTCAGGCGGGCGTCTACATTTGGGCTGAAAGCCAGTTCGCCCATACTTTTGACTGCCAGCGGCAACGTGACCGATGTAATCGTATTTTCAAGCAGCCCGGCTGGCAGTTGCAGGGTCGGCGCTGTGTTAATCAGCGCAATCCCCAGCGTGCGGCGGGCATTGTTCAAGGCCAGGTGCAGGGCAATTGCGCCGCCCATCGAGTGTCCAATAAAGATGGCTTTGCGTATTTTGAGTTCATCCATAAAGGCCAGCACACAGGCGGCATAATCCGCAATCGACTGGCGGCCAATCCCAGCCGACTTGCCGTGGCCCGGCAGGTCGGGCGCATAAATGCGTTGATCTGGCAGGCGGCGCAACTCAGAAGGCCAGTGCAAATGGTTTCCGCCTGCACCATGCAAAAAAATAATCGCCGGACGAGACCAATCGTCTTCGCCGCTCGAAAAATAATACATTCCGGCTGCCTGTGGCATAAGTATTTCCTTTACGAAATGAAATTCGCCCAAGAGAAATCCGGGCGAATTGGTTCACGCTGATTTTTGGTTTGGTTTTAGGATGCCTGGTCGCGGGCGTGGTGGAGCTGGTCGGCCGCGTCTTCAGTGAGCGGGATGAAAACCTGGATTCTCGCCCCTTTGCCGGGTGCCGAGTCGATGTGTAGGATGCCATTGACCAGTTCGGTGCGTTCCCGCAGGTTGACCATGCCGAGGCTGCCGCGTTTGTCGTATGATTTGTTGACGGCTGCCACATCAAAACCCAAGCCATCATCGGTAATTTCGAGGAAGGCAATATCGGATTGTTTGGGCAGCGGCTTCAAGCGCACCCAGATGTGTGCAGCCTGCGCATGTTTGCGGGCATTGTTGACGGCTTCTTCAGCAATGTAGAAGATGACGCCTGTTTTGCCCATTTCAAGCTGGCTGGTCAGGTTTTCATCCACTTGAATGATGACATTTTGCTCGAAAGTCTCTTTCATCTTTTCGGCCATTGCTTCGAGCGCCGCCGTCAAACCCTGCGATTCAAGCACCAGCGGACGCAGCGTAAAGAGCATATGCCGAATTTCTTTGGATGTGCGGCGCGCCAGTTCTTCGATCTTGGTTAACTCGTCAACTGCGTCTTTGACATGCTCGCGCTCAATCATGCGTCGCGCCAGGTTGACGCGCATGGCAATCGCGGCCACTGACTGGGTTGGCCCATCGTGCAGGTCACGCGCCAGTTTTTTGCGCGCTTCTTCCTGCACTTCGACAATGCGTTCTTTTTCGTCTGCAATGTCTTGATAGAGTCGCGCATTTTGGATGGCAATGACGGCCTGGCGGGCAATGATTGCGAGCACATCACAACGATCGCGGGTGAAATAATTGGGGATGGGATGTCCAAAAATCAACGCACCATAGACGTTAAAACCGCTGCGCATCGGAAAGCAATAAATCAATTCGCAGGTTTGCAAACCCACCAGACGGCCCAACTCAGGGTCGCTGGTTACGTTGCCAACCACCAGCGGCTCGCCTTCTTCGATGACTTTGGCCAGCAAACCTTCCTTGGCAGGGAAGGTGGCGCGCATATCGGCATTGGTGAAACGGCGCGCAGAACCCACCAGCAGTTCATCCCCTTTGAAGAGCAGCACCCCGCTGACGAGACGGTCATCCTTGGGGGTGGCGTGCTCTGTTTCAGCATCGTCCACATGCAGGGCATTGACGCTTAAGTCCAGGGCAAAATCGAGCACGCGTTTATAGCTCAGCGTAGCAGTCAAGGTGGTAGTCAAATCATAAATGGCGCGCATTCGGTCGTTTTCCACGCGATTTTGTTTTTCGCGATTGGCAACGCGCTGTTTGCGTACCGAACGCAACTGGGCAATCATGCGTTGGCTGACATAACCAAACGACAGCCCTAGGATCAGCGTTGCTACAACGCCCACGCCGACTTCAAAAATATTGACATGAAAAAAGATGCCTGAACTTTCCATCAATAGCATAATGAATGCTGCACCAAAACCGCCCTTGAAATCAAAATAAATCGCGCCACAAATCACCGACAGGAAAATCAGCCAGAGTGTCGGACCAAAAATCCCGCCGCTTTGCAACCAGAAAACCAGGACTGTGACAAAAATATCCACGATCAGGCTGATTTGCCGGTGAAAAGGCAAACGATGGTTTGTCACAGCCGTCAGGCTTAGCCCGGAATTCCACATTGCAAGCAAAACCAACAGGGCAACAGATAAGTAGGAAAAGCGACTTTGCAACCCAAGAGAAACCATTGCCCCAAAGAGCGCCAGCCAGCGCAGGGAAACGATTAACCAGTCTTCAAGATAGGGAGTCTCGGATCTCTTCATCGCTTAATAATAACCCAATTTCACGATAGAACAGCCCCTAAAGGCATTTCATAACATTAAACTTATGTAAACAAAATGGATGAAGTACCCCAAATACTATACTTCATACCCCATTTGTTCGAGTATACCCCCAAATTTTGCTGCCAGGATTTTTTGCTCGGCATCTGTATAGCGTTCGCGGAAGCGACCAATTTGTCCTTTGAAATAGTGCGTGCCCTGTTGGCCCTGTACATCACCACCCGGACGATATTTTTCGATGATGCTTTTGACGGTCTCGTCTGCCGGGTTAACGCCCAAAAACTGCGCCAGCCGCAGTGCTTCGGCGTCATAATTTTGCAGCAAATCTTCGTAGCGGGTCTTGAGCGCGCCGGGGATTTTCATCCACTGCTGCCAGCCTGTGACGTATTCGCTGAAAAAGTTGAGCGTCTTGTCAAAATTGGTCAGGTGTGAGAAGGCATTGGGGCGGCCCTGTTTTTCGAGTACGCGGCGACCATAGTCGTGCGCGGAAAGCATTGCGTCTCGCGGATCACGGTAGATATAAGCAGCGCGCAGTAGGCCGCCCTTCATCAGCGCGCGCGCCCAAACCGTCGGTGCGGCGTGGGCCTTGATGACAAAGGTATGTCCCAGTAGTGCTGGACGTGTCACCATTGCCAGCCGCCGCAGGCTGAGCACGCCAATATTGCAGTTGACTTCGGTCAGCACGCGCTCCAGCCCAAATTGGGCGCGGATTTCGCGGGCATCGTCGCAGCCGGTGGTTGCCATCAGGTCGTGCACCAGGTTATAGTGCCAGCCCGACCCGGCGCGCGGCATGCCTGCAGCCAGAATAATCATTTTTTCTCCTTCGTCCAGAAGCCAGCTGCGCCTGCCAGCAGGCCCAAATTAATCCATATTTCGGGCATTGCAAATGAATCCTGCGAAAAGCCCTGCATCGCAATTGATGCAAATGCAAAAAGGCTGGCCGCCGCCAGCCAGCGCGCCGCCGGGGACGGCTCCCGCAGCAACCCCAATGCGTCCGCTAGCAGAGCCAGGTAAAAAGCCACAAACAGGGCAAAGGCCAGCAGCCCGGTCTCCGCCAGCAGGCGCACGTATAAATTTTTCGGGTTGGGATAATCGTTTGAATCCGGGCTGAGTTGTTCGGCAATCTCGGGCTGCCCGGCCAGCACCCAGTCTGGCATGTTGCGGTAGATCCAAAAGCCTGACGCGCCCAGGCCAACGCCCGTCCAGGGCGAAGCTTGAAAAGCCTGCATCGCTGCGGATGAATAGGCCAGGCGCGGCCCAAGGTAGGCGTCGGTGGCGTACGAGGTGAGATCATCTTTGGGGGCTTTGAAAAGCGCCGCGATGTAGCCTTTGTTCGCCAAAAAGACAATTGCTCCAGCGAAGACTGAAACCGTTATGGCGAGCAAAAGCAGCCAACTCCCCGCGGCTTTGATGCGGTGATCCTGCGCCACAAAGCCTGCCCGAAACCACGTCCCGAGCGCGGATACCCTTTCGCGGCCCATCAGCGCGACGGTAAAAAGTCCTGCCAACACCGACACCGCCAGCCCGGAACGCGAGTAGGTGACGAGTAAACCTGCCAGTGCGCCGAGCAAAAGAACGGGTTCAATCCATTTGGCGAGGCGCGTTTTTTGATGAAACAAACGATACCCTGTCAGAATGGCTGCGACCAACCAGGGCAGGTAAAGCGATGCAATCTGACCAGCCAGCCATGAAGGTTCGAATGCAAAGCCTGAAACGCGCTTGTTTTGTACCAGTCCACGCACAGAGAACAGGTTTTGAATTTTGATGAGTTGCTGGCGATAGCCTGTATTCAACCCGACAAATTGCACTGCGCCCCAAGCCAAGTCAGCAACCAGACCCATCAGCAGCCAGCGCACCGAGAATTTGAGATCCTCTTCCGACTGATTCATCCAGATCGCCGCCAGGAAAAACATCAGCCCGATGACCAGCGTTACCACTGAACGGATGGCTCGGTCAGCATAGCCGACGTTGCGCAGTTCGATGGGCGCAAGCATGCTGCCCAGAGCGGTGGCAGCCAGCGCCGCCAGCACAAAGGCCAGCAGAACGGTCAGCGCCCCAGGCCAGGGACGGGCGATCTTTCCTTGTCGCAGACGCACCAGCAACACTGGAAAAAGTAGCAGCAGCGGAAAAAGCGCCAAAGGCCGCACATACGTCCCCGCGCCCATGAAGGGCACATAGCGAAAACTGGTGACAGGGAGAATCACGAGCGTGATGGCCCAAAGGATGCGATGAAGTTTCAGGTTGAAGGCGATGCCCTGAGCTTGTCGAAGGGTTGAAGGTTGAAGGTTCAAAGGTTAATCTCTAACAACTAACGTCTAACAAACAAAACCCACAAAGCGCCCAGCGCCCAAAACAGGCCCGCTCCTGCCAGGATGTAGGCTGAACTGTCGGTTTTGTGCCCGCCGGGCAAGCCGCCATTGGTCTGCATGAGCGAGACTTGTAATTCCGGGGTGATACCGGGGGCTTTGGCTTCCAGCTCGTTGACTGCGGATTTGAGGTTCGCGTCTGTCGGGTTGCCTTCGAGGGCTTTGCGTGCTGCGTTCAGGGCTACTTCGGTTTGTATGTCCTGTTGCACTTGCGTGGTAAATGCTTCTGCCCAGGCTGCGGCCAGTTGTTTGGCAACGACTTGCTGCGGATCACTGGCGTAAAAGTGCCAGCCGCCGTCCTGCGGTTGACTAAGTTCCAGCTTGTCGTGCAGCGCCGGAACAGTGATTCCCGTTTTTGCGGCGACAATGTTCAGGGTGGAGTTGGCCCAGGCTACTTCGACCAGTTTGCGGGCTTCACGGTCGAGGTAATAGAACATTTGCGCGTCGCTGTTTTGCGGCCAGGATTGCTCCAGGTTGAAATCCACTGTGACGATAGCCTGGGCGCGGTATGCAGGTGGGAAGACGGCATAGACGCCCGCGCCAAGCAGACCACCGATCAGCGCGCCCAACGCCCAAAAGCGCCATGCGCGCAGCAGGCGGATGAGATCATCGAGAGATGGAGATGTAAGAAGGAAGTTTTTCACAGGTTGTTGGACCTTTTTTAGAAATTCAGCATAAATACCGAACTTAATTGGTTACCCTTCGAAAATAGGACGAAGGCGACATTGAATGAAGATTTCCAATAGGGCAAGTAATAATGGTCCTTGACTAGACTTGAGAAAAAAGTGATCTCGATTTGTATTGGATTTAAGCCATAGACCAACATTTTCTATATCGGTTTCAATGAAGTTAAGCTGATCCCAAGTATTAGGATTACCAAGCATTGATTTAGCTAGATTGCTTCCAGAACTATTCGCGTTATAGTGCTGAGAATTGAAACGTGCGTTGCTATTGGGCCCAACTTTGCCTACTTTTAACACAATATAGGGAGGGCGACTTAACGTGAATACATAAACGGCTTGAGTTTCGGAAACAAGAGATGGCTGCTGATGCGGAGCTTTCAAAACTTGGTGAGTAATGTCAGCCGCAGTAATTGTATAACCAGCCAAGGCAGCCACTTTTATAAAATCTTGAATGAGTAAGTCTGGGTTCGTAATCACTGATATTACCTTTCAAGGATAGTTTACTAATCATCATACCGTTTCATCTGCTGCTGGCGACGCCAGTTGAGCAGTGGGGCGGCCAGCTTGCGCAGGTAATATTTGCCGACAATCGGCGCGAAGAACGAGCCACCGTCCCGGTAATGGACTTTGAGCATTTCGGGCCAGCAACGATCATCGGCAGAGATGGTTTTGGCGTTGTTGTGCAGGCGAAAGTTGGCCCAGGTCTGGCCCGGCAGGTAGGCAAATTTTGTCAACTTTGCCAGACGCACCCACAGGTCGTAATCCATCGCAAAGTAAAAATCGGGGTCGAGCGGGCCAACCTGCCGCCACAAGTCGGCGCGGAAGAAGGTGGCCTGCTGCGGCACATGCACATAGCCCTGGCGCAGGCGCAGATAATCGGTCAACGCGGCGGGGAATTTGCCGATGACGCGGCTCTTCTCGTCAATGAAGTTGGTATCGGCATAGACCACGCCCACTTCGGGATGCGCCGTCAGATAGGCCACAGCGGCAGCAACCGCGCCGGGTTCGTAGGTATCGTCGGAGTTGATCCAGGCCAGAATTTGGCCTTTGGCCTGGGCAAAGCCTTTGTTCAGCGCGTCAGTCTGGCCTTTGTCTTTTTCAGAGACCCACCAGGCCAGTTGTTCGGCGTGGCTGCGGATGATGTCCAGCGCCCCATCGCTGGAGCCGCCATCGACGATGATGTATTCCAGCGACGGGTAGTCTTGGTCCAGCACCGAGCGGATGGTGGCTTCGATATAACGGGCCTGGTTGAAGGATGGAGTCACAATCGAAACGAGCGGTTGATCCATAAGATGCCTACTTTGGGTGCGACAGATCATAAATCAGATAACTGCTTCCGTGCGCAAAAAGGGTGAAGTGTTGGGCAAGGTAGGTCGCGATATCTTTCTGCTGGGCAAATACATTCAATTGTGTAATCACCATAAACTTTTTGCCAACCACACGCGCTTCAAAACGCTGGGATGTGTCAATGGTGCGTCCATCGAGTTCGCGCAAGCTAATATCACCGGCGGTCAGCCAGGGGTCGACTTCCTGCCAGCCCCAGTAGGCCAGCCGATAGCCGTAATCCTGCGCAATGGTCAGCACGGGGCCGCTGTTGTGACCGATTTTTTCGCCCATCGCATACCAGTAAATGGCATCGGGACGCCAGTCTTCGCGGTTGAGGGTGACGTAGCTATTCCAGATTTGGACGGCGACGATGAAAACGATCAACGCGGAAAGGAGCACACGCGGCCCCCGACCGACCCGCAGGCTGTCGGCGCGCGCGAGGAAGGCATCCGTCACCGGGGCGAGTGAGATTGCCACCAGCGGAATAATCATCAGGTTGTAGTAGTCGTGCGTGGTGATGTGATAATCGAAAGCCATGCCGAAGGCAAAGTAGCCCAGCCACAGGCCCATCAAAAAGATCATCTGGCGGCGCTCGGTGACGAACAGCCCCACCAGCGCAACACAAAAAGCGCCGAGGCCTGCCACCCCGTCAATCTGGCCGAGCCATTGTAGATAGAACGCACCCGTCACCCAGCGCTCGGGGAAAAAGCGAAAGGCGAACTGGCTGTCGAGGAACCCGCTATGAATGCCGTACCAGGTGTAAACCGTCACCGGCACAAGCGACAAGGCCGCCACAACCCAGGTCTGCCGGTCTTTGAGCGACGTTTTCAAACTGCGTTCGAGCACAATCGCCAGCGCGGCAAACCCCAGCGGAAAGACTGCCACGTTTTTGGCGAAAACCGCCGCCCCGACGAGCAGCCCTGCTGTGATGGCCCATTTCCACGTCCCGACCGAGCGCCAGCGATAGAGTGCCCAGGCAGCGATCACGATCAGCGCAGTCATCAGCGGGTCAGGCTGGAAGGAGCGGCTGGCGATAATGCCGTAGGGTTGAAATAGATAAAAGAGCAGGGCAATCAGACCGCCTTCAATCGAAGCCAGCTCACGCGCCAGCAAAAATAGAAAGATGCCACCAATGACCCAGAACAGAATCGAGTAGATGCGCGCAATCCATAGATTTTCGCCAAAGACGCGGTAGCTTAGCGCCGTGAGCGTTTCGATAATGGGCGGCTCAATCACGGGCGTACTTTGTTTGGCGGCCATTTCGCGTTGCCAGGTCGGCACATTTGCCGACGCGGGCAGCATGGCGTAGTACATGCTGCGCGCTTTGAGCGCCGAGAACAACTGCCGTGTGGGGGCAAAGTCAAGGGGCAGATCGGTCAAATCAAAAAAGCGGATTCCCAGCCCCAGCGCAAAAATCACGATCAGGGTGGTCACGAGAACGGTACGGTTGGAGAAGAAGGATGGTTTAGGGTTCATTAAGTTAGAAGGTTACAAGTTGAAGGTTGAAGGTGGGAGGTTTGTCTAATCGCTAACGTCTAACAGCGAAAGTCTTCCGCAAGGACATATACACGTCGCGCAGCCGCCCCAAGCCGAGCAGGCCGAGCACGGCAAAGAGCACGCGGTGGGCTTCGCGTAAGACAACAGCAGGCGCATTGAAGAAGGCGCTGGCGTATGCTTTCAGCGCGCCGGCATAGTTGCCGCCATCCAGCAGGTAGAAGGCGTCGAGACGTTGTGCGCCTCCACGGATGCGTTTTTCGTGGGCGACAAAATCGGCGCGGAAGGCTGGCTCGGTTTGCAACCACACCACGATGCGGTCGGCTTCGCGCCCAAAGCCGGCGGTACGCGCCAAGTTTTTGGCTTCGGCATGGTAGCGCGCTGCCGCCAATGTCTCAGGGATGTAGATCATGGGCGCGCGCTGCGCCATGCGCAGCCAGAGCTGATGGTCGAGCAGCAGGTGGTACGATTCGTCCAGCAGCCCGGCTTGCTCGAGCACGCTGCGACGCATAAAGACGGCAGGCTGGCTGATGATGCGGAAGGCCATCAGGTCATTTAAGCTGTAAGCTTTGAAGGTTTGTAGGTTGAAAGGTTGGCTGTTGGCATCCACAGACAAGACATCTCCGTAAACGAGACCGGCTTCAGGGTGTTGCTGGAAAACTTCGACAGCGCGGGCAAAGGCCCCAGGCAGATAATAATCATCGGAATTGATCCAGGCGACAATTTCCCCACCCGTCCGCCGGATGCCCTTATTGATGGCGTCGGCCTGCCCTTTGTCTTTTTCCGAAACCCAGCCTGTGAGTTGACTCGCATACTGCTGGATGATCTCTACGCTGCCGTCGCTGGAGCCGCCATCCATGACGAAATATTCAAACGGCGCATGGCTCTGCTGCAACACCGAGCAGATGGTGTGCTCGAGATATGGAGCCTGTTGATAGGATGGCGTAACAATTGAGATTTTCATAGGGGATTTTCAGCGAGTTGCAGATATTATACTAGACGGATTCTTGGGTTTTCAATTTTCAGCTTTTTGGAGAGATTTATCACCATGAAAACAAAAACCATCCTAATTACTGGCGGCACATCGGGTATAGGACGTGAGACCGCGCTTTTCTTATGCGGGCAGGGCCATCACGTCTACGCTGCCAGCCGCAAACCGCCTGCCGAACCGATGCCCGGCGTGATCTACGTGCCGTTGGATGTGCAGTCCGCCGAATCGATCTCGGCCTGTGTGCAAAGCGTGCTCTCACAGGCCGGGCAGATTGATGTATTGATTAATAATGCCGGGTATCTTGGCCGGGCTGGGGCCAGTGAAGAAATTGCCATCGAAGAAGTGCGTGCCTTGTTCGAGACGAATTTTTTCGGTGTGGTGCAAACGGTCAATGCTGTTTTGCCAGGGATGCGCGCCCGGCGCACCGGATTAATTATCAATATAGGTTCAGCCGCAGGCCGGATGGCTGTGCCGGAATTTTTTGGATTTTATGTTGCCAGCAAACACGCGCTCGAAGGGTACAGCAAGGCGCTTTCGGCGGATCTGCGTCCGTTGGGGATTCGGGTGGCGGTGGTGGAGCCGGGTTATTTTCTGACCAATCTTCACAACACGCTTAATCTTCCAAATCATCCGCTGGATGATTTTGCCGAAAAACGGGAGCATATCATGGCGCTGGATGCTTTCAGCCTGCGGCACGGGCGCGATCCGCGCATTGTGGCAAGGCGGGTGGCCCGTCTGGTCAATCGACCGATCCTGAGTCTACGCCATCCGGTGGGGCCGGATGTACTCTACGCAATTTTTATTCATACCATTCTGCCAGAAAAGCTGGCGGAACGGTTTCTAAGCTGGTTTTTGGGCGGTGGACAACCCGTCAAATTGACCGATGATGATGCCACCTTGCGTCGCAAGATTGGCTTTCGGCGCTACACGCTCGACAGTGCTGTAACAGATCGTTGGGTCAGCGTGGTTGTGGTGCTGCTGATTTTGCTGGCTGGCGTGGAGTTGTTTATTTTATTGAAATAAAGAGAATGCAAGATAAGTCTCCAGATGCTGCTGTGGTATATTCGCTTTATGAGAGCTTCACTCACCGCCAAAATATCCCAACCCGTATTTTGGGTTGCTGCAATTTTATCGATGTTGCAAGGCTGGGCGTTGACGCTTTTTCTGCAACACGGCTGGAAGGTGCTTACCGACCCCTACCCGGCGGATTACGGCGAAGGGGCGGTGCTCGATCAGGCCATGCGATTATTTCAGGGACATAACATCTACCCGGCAAGCC
The DNA here is from genome assembly GCA_963757465.1 of uncultured Chloroflexia bacterium. Classification (GTDB taxonomy): domain Bacteria; phylum Chloroflexota; class Anaerolineae; order Anaerolineales; family Villigracilaceae; genus UBA5195. The sequence continues at coordinate 361,318 of CAVWRY010000003.1, forward strand.
TGATAACCCCACCTTATGTCATTAATGTATATCCACCCATTTATCTGGTTGGGCAAATTCTTTTCATTCAACACTGGGGTCCCAGCTTCTGGTATGGTCGGGCAATTTCGTTCATCAGTACCTTGCTGGTCGCCATATTCATCATTTTCACCCTGAAACAATTTACACGGAACTGGCCCGCCAGCATTGTCGGGGGCCTGACCTTTCTTGCCATTCCCTACACAATTCACTGGGCGCCCCTCTTTCGCGTGGATATGCTGGCGCTCGCTTTCAGTTGGGCAGCTTTGTATATCATTACCCGATGGCCCCAGTTGCGTTGGAGTCTGGTTCTGACCGTCCTGTTGTTGACCGCAGCAATTTATACACGCCAATCTTATGCGCTGGCTGCGCCGCTGACGGTTTTCTGCTGGCTGTGGGCGCAAAGTGGTCTGAAGCGCGCGCTGACATTTGCCGCATTGCTCGCCAGCCTGGTTTTGGGCATCTTCCTGGCTTTGAATCTTGCCACAAATGGGGGCTTTTTATTCAACACCATCACTATTTTGGGCAGGCAAAACGTCAGTTCTGAGATCATCTGGTATTATGCGCAGGATGTTGCCAGCCACTTGCCCCTTTTGCTGATTGCGGCAGGCGCATTGGTGTTGATTGCCTTTGCCAAAACGTCCGAAAAATACTTGAAGGCATTTTTCGTCCCTTATCTGGTCGCCGCCACCATCTCGGCGCTGACGATTGGCAAGCCTGGTTCAAACGTCAATTATCTGCTTGAGCTTGTCGCCGCATTAAGCCTTGCTGCGGCATTGCTGATTTTTTGGCTCCAACGTTGGCGGCGCTTGCAGTGGCTCGGCATTGCACTGCTGGCGGTGCAAACCTTTGCAATCGCGCAATGGACACAGTCTGATTACTTCCCGGCGCATTATGCCGAGACACATCCTGAAAACGGTCAGCTCATGCGGCTGATTCAGCAAACCAAGGGCCCGGTTTTAACCGATGAGTACATTGGCTTGTTGTTGCTCGACCATCGCCCGGTCTATATTCAACCTTTCGATTTTTCCACGTTGGCAAAAAATGGCACGTGGGATCAACAACCCTTTCTGGATATGCTCGACCGGCGCATGTTTGAAGTCATCATCATCTACAATCCTTACGACGCGCTCGTCAGGCAACGCTGGACCAAACAAATGCTGCAACACATCCGCGAAAATTATGTACTGACCGAACACATCGAAAATAACGAAATTTATCGAAGGAAACCATGAAAATTCTATTTGTGGCCGATGGCCGTTCCCCCACTGCGCTCAACTGGATACGTTATTTTGTCGAACGCGGCGATGAAGTCCATCTCGCGTCCACGTTTACCTGTCAGCCGGCGTTAAAACTCAGCAGTATGGAAACGGTGCCAGTCGCGTTTTCCGCGGCGAAATCTGCTATGGGAACAGCATCCGGGCCACGGGGTGGGATGTGGGGCAGTTCCACCCTCAAGCTGCGCACCGCTCTCCGACAGTTTCTCGGCCCGCTGACGGTTTCCCGTGCAGCCAAACGGTTGCGCCCGATCATCGAGCGTGTTCAACCCGATCTGGTGCATGCCATGCGCATCCCTTATGAAGGCATGCTGGCGGCGGACGCTTTTACCGGCGCTGCTCCGTTGCTCGTTTCGACCTGGGGCAATGATTTTACTTTGCATGCGCCATCCACCGCCGGGATGCGCTACTATACCGAGTGGACTCTCAAAGTCGCCGATGCGTTACATACCGATTGTTTGCGCGACATTCGGCTGGCGAAAAAGTGGGGTTTCGCGGCCCAAAAACCGACGCTGGTGACACCCGGTAACGGCGGCATTCGTAGCGATGTTTTTTATCCCGCTGCGCAGCCTGCGCAGGCCCCAGTGGTGCTTAACCCGCGCGGCTTTCGTGCTTATGTGCGTAACGACGCTTTTTTTCAGGCCATTCCGTTGGTGCTGGCAGCGCGGCCCGATGCGCGTTTTCAATGCGCCTCAATGGCGGGTGAACCGCAGGCGCTCGACTGGATCGCAAAACTGAATATTGCCCATGCCGTCGAACTGCTCGCGCCGCGTCCGCAAGCCGAAATGGCCGATGTTTTCCGCGCCGCGCAGGTGTTGGTCTCGCCCAGCACACACGACGGCACGCCCAATTCGCTGCTCGAAGGCATGGCGTGTGGCTGCTTCCCCGTCGCTGGCGACCTGGATTCGATCCGCGAGTGGATTACGCCCAACATCAACGGCCTGCTGGTGGATGCGGGTGACCCGTCCGCGCTGGCGGCAGCGATCTTGCGCGGCCTGAACGAACCCGCGCTGCGCAAGCAGGCCGCCGCCGAAAATGCGTCCATCATCGCCACACGCGCCGAGTACACCAGCAACATGGTCCGCGCCGCAGCGTTTTATGAGAAACTGAAATAATATGATAAATCGTGAAAAAGTTATTAAATGTTTGAACCTGACTCAAAACCCGTCAAGAGCCTTCAAAGATGAAACTTGTTTTCTGATAGGTATTTGCCATGTCCAACTCGGCAATTATGATGAAGCCAAGAATTTTTTTGAAAAATCTATTCTGGCGATGTTCCAACCCCGAACGCTTTGGAAAGGCACGGGTCAGACTGACTGGCTGGTGAATGTTTGTGTTCTATCTGGCAGGGCTGATCTCTATGCAGATGTGAGACAAGCGTTAGGTACTTATGGCCTTTCCAAGAAAGATAACCTTTACCTTGAGTTTTCAAATGCAGTAATGGAAATTCTTTTGCCTTTCGAAGAAGTAATTACTCCACGAGTGGAACGGTTATTATCGATGCCAAAAGCGAAAGACTTGTATGCATCTGGTTTGATATTACAAGCTATCCTAGATCGTAATCAAACAGGGCTAGACCATGGATTAGAACAATTACTTCAAGTACATACAGGGAAGGCGAAACACGGTGAATTGCGCTGGACACCTGAAGGGTTATTATGTATGTTAGGAATGTCTCTAGCCTACTTGGCTCTAAAACAAGGAATGACAGTAGATATTGCTAATGACTACCTAAACGTTGATTATCTGAAATATCTATCGATTTAAAAATAAGGTTTCTTAATGTGTTTCAAGCAGGTGTGAACTGACTCCCGAAAAAGTGGACAAGAAAGGCAATGTTAAAAGAAGCCATCAAAGCCTTGAAAAAATCATAGGCAATTCTATAAAATTGAACGCCCTTTCTCAACGGAAAGGGCGTTTTTTTTATTGGATGAACTATAAATTTGCAGAAGGCACTCAAACGCAGATTTTCGCCCCATTTTCTCGAATTGATTCAACCGCCGCCAAAGTGGCTTTGGTGACCCCGATTAATTGTTCGTATGGAATGGGCGGCTCGCCCCCGTTGCGGATGGCGCTCACGAAAGCCTGCATCTCGTGAAAGTGACCTTTTTCCTGCCGAAAAGCCGATTTTACGCTGCGGCGCTGTCCGTTATGGATCAGCTCCAGCGTCCGATAATCGTCGAGTATCCCCACGCGCCCGCCGCAAAAGACTTCGACACGCTCTTTCGGTACTGATTTGTCGCCACTCGCCAGATAATCCACCACGCCGATGGAACCGTCTGCAAAGGTGAAGGTCATCGAGACATTGTCCTGACGATATTTGCCCGCATCGGGCAACGCCTGTGCGCTGACTGCAATCGGCGCAGAACCCACCAGAAAGGTCAGAAAGTCCACAAAGTGGCAGGCTTCGCCAATGATGCGTCCGCCGCCAATCGCCGGGTCCTGCGTCCAGTGGTTGACGGGGATGTATCCGGCGTTGACGCGATAGTGGGCGTAGAGCGCATCGGTGCGTTGGGTAAAATGCGCGGCAAGCTGCGTGGCGAGCGGGGCGAAGCGCCGGTTGAAGCCGACGGTTAAGAGACCGTTATCTAACGTCAGCGCGGCAATCACGCGATCCAATTGCTCATTGGTCAGCGCCAGTGGTTTCTCCACAAAAACATTCTTCCCGGCTTGCAGCGCTTTTACTACCAAATCTGCGTGGGTGTTGTGACGGGTCAGGATGGCGATGGTGTTGATCCTGGGATCGTTGAGTATTTCATCTTCTCTGGCGGTTGCGTAGGCAAAACCAAATTTCTTGCCAGAATGTTGCGCGTGCAGACCGCCGCTCGATGCAATGCCAACCAACTCAATTTCGGGGATGCGTTTGATGGCAGGTAGCAGGGTTGCATTGGCATAAAGACCAGCTCCGAGGACGCCGAGAGAGACGTGCGAGGTGCGAGGTGCGGCGTGTGCTGCAAAGATAATTCTCGCACTTCGCACCTCGGACTTCGCACCGTTATAAGTAAGCAACACCCCTAAAAACGGCTCCTTCTTCTTCCCTGTAATCACTTCATACGCTTCGGGAGCCTGGTCAATGGGGAATCGATGCGTAATTAAACTTTCGACCTTCAACCTGCCACTTTCCACCAATTCAACAATCGTTTCAAAGTTGCGGCCTTCGGTCCAGCGGATGTACGCGGCGGGGTAGTCGTGGCCTTGTTCTTCATAGGATGGGTCGTAGCGGCCTGGGCCGTAGGAACGCGAGTTGATGAAGTTGATTTCTTTTTCGTAGTAAACCTTGCGTGGAATATTCAGCCCGACGGCGCCCGTCGCCACGACCCGCCCCCGGTCACGCGCCAACGCACCGGCCAGTTCCACCGGGTCATTCGACGCGGTATCGGCGCAGATCAAGACAACGTCGAAGCCACGGTTAACGGTGAACGCCAGCGCCTGTTCTGCTGCCGCTTGACGGGAGCAGGCCGAAATGCCGAATTGCTGCGCGAGTTGAACGCGCTGCGGGTTTGTATCCACCCCGAAAACGCGGCACCCGGCTGCGGCAGCGATCTGCACCGATAATAATCCCAAAAGCCCCAGGCCAATCACCAGCACACGCTCGTTCAGTTGGGCTTCTGCCAGCCGAAAACCGTGCAGGGCAATTGCGCCAAGCGTCGTGAAGGCTGCGGATTCAAAGTCAACGCCGTCGGGCAGGGGCGTCAGGAGGTTGCGGGGCACGATGTTGTACTCGGCATGGACGGCGTATCCGCCGCCCGCACAGGCCACACGCTGACCTGGCTTGAAGCCATCCATGCCATCGCCCAGCGCCACAATCGTCCCGGCGGTGGAATAGCCGAGCGGCATGGGCTGGTCGAGGCGGTTAAAGGCGGCTTCAATGGTGGTCAGCAAGCCTTCGCGTTTGGCCTTGTCGATCAGTTGTCGCACCAGATCAGGGCGTGAGCGGGCTTTGCCCGCCAGTGATTTTTCAGCAAATTCGACCAGCATTCGTTCGGTGCCGGCTGAAACGAGCGAGGCTGAGACTTTGACGAGCGCCATGCCAGCGCGCGCGCCGGGCACGGGGACTTCTTCGACGGTGGTTTTGCCGTCGCGCATATTTTGCAGGAGTTGTTTCATTCTAGCGGTTAGCCTTTAGAGATTAGATGTTAAGTGTCAGGGAGTATACCGCATCTGAGCTTGCAAAATAGTGGGCGCAGGCGTGGTAAATGGTGATATAAACGACCTAGCAAGGTGTATTCACACCCTTTTATTGGTTGGAGGTAACGTCATGTTGGACGCGCGTACTGAAAGTTTGGCCCGTATTCTGGTCAATTATTCTGCCGAAATTAGGCCAGGGGATCGGGTTTTGATCGAGGCAACCACGGCTGCCGAGCCACTGGCGCAGGCGCTCTATTGTCAAACGCTGATTGCGGGCGGGCATCCGCACTTGCAGCTTGAGCTGCCCGATCAGGATGCCCTGCTTTACGAGTTTGCCAGTGACGCACAGCTCGATTTTGTGCCGCCTTTGCGCAAGCTGGCCTATGAGACCTTTAAATCGCGCTTTCGCGTTCATTCGCTCGTCAACCCGCGCGGTCTTTCGAGCGTGGATGCAACACGTCTGGCGCGGCGGCAAAAGGCTCTGGCGGGCTTGATCCAGACGCAAATGCAGCGTGGCGCACATGAGAATTTTCGCTGGGTGACAACGCTCTTCCCCACCAACGGCTACGCTGCCGAAGCCGGGATGAGCCTGCCCGAATATGAAGATTTTGTCTACCGCGCCTGTCATGCCGATGAAGCCGACCCGGTCGCCTACTGGAACAGTGTCCGCGCTGAGCAGGCCAAAATGATCGAGCGCATTCACGGACATCATCAGATTACATTGCGTGGCCCCAATGTCGATTTGGCACTCTCTATTAAAGATCGCATTTTTCTCAACTCATGCGGCAAACACAACATGCCCGATGGTGAAATCTTTACCGGCCCGGTCGAAGATTCGGTGCAGGGTTGGGTCAAATTCACTTATCCGGCGCTCTATCAGGGTTCGGCTGTCGAGGGGATTGAACTGACCTTTGACGGGGGCCGTGTGCAGAAGGCCACCGCTCAAAGCAACGAATCCTACCTGTTGGAAATGCTCAACGCTGACGCCGGTGCCCGTTACCTGGGCGAGTTTGCCATTGGGACGAACTTCGAAATCAGCCGCTTCACTGGCAACATTCTCTTCGACGAGAAAATTGGCGGCACCTTTCACATGGCGCTTGGCAACGGCTACCCTGAGACGGGTTCGGAAAACAAAAGCGCCATCCACTGGGACATGATCTGCGACATGCGCACCGCCGCCGAAATCGCCGTCGATGGGGATGTGATTTATCGGAATGGGCGGTTTGTGTTTTGAGTAAGTTTGAAAGATGCCCGGCAATTTATGTTCCCGTAATGCTGATCTTGTAGAAACTGCTTTCACGTGAGAAACGAAGCATGGTTGGTTTTCTCCCTTTCCTTTGGCGATGTTAATGACAGCAGGTAAAAAAAATAGGTTGTGGGCGCATTGCGCTCACAACCTATTTATATCAAGCGAGTGTTACCAGCTTGTAACCAGCCTGTTACCGTTTTGTGACAGGCTTTATGTTGAACGCCGCACTGGCAGATGAATACTGAAAACCGTGCCATGTCGTTCCCCCTGGCTGGATGTGACGTTCAGGCTGCCCCCGTGCAAATCGACAATGCGGGCGGTCAGCGCCAACCCGAGGCCGCTACCGTCGATTCCACGGGCGTTGGTGCCCCGGTACAGCTCTTCGCACAGGTGTGGTAGGTCTTCGGGCGCGATCCCGCTGCCGCCATCGGCGATTTCAATCAGCACATTGCGTCCATCTTCGCGGGCGCGTACTTCCACTTCGTTTTCGCTATATTTCAACGCATTTTCCATCAGGTTGTAAAAAGCCAGCCCCAACAGGTCGCGGTCTCCGGTAACGAGCGGCAGCGACGGGACGCTGGCAATCAGCAGGTTGACAATGCGTTTTTCGTGGGTAGGCAGGCTCAGGGCTGCATCCACAATTTCTTCAAGGATATTCGGGACGTAGACAGGCAGGTGTTCAAGCGGTCTTTCGTCCAGGTCCGATAGTTTGCGCAGGTCGGCCAGCAGGCGTGTCAGGCGGGCCACGTCGCGTTTGGCGTTGGTGGCGGCGTATTCACGCTCGGCGGGCGTAACCAATTCACTCAAGTTGGCCAGCGCGGCGCGCAGCCCTGTCAGCGGATTTTTGACTTCATGGTCAAGACGGCGGATAAAGCTGCGGCGGCGTTCCTCGGCAGACAGGGTGGCGTCTTCGCGACCCTGTTTTCGTCCCCACTCGATAAAAATCATCAGGGTTGAGATAAAACACCCAAAAATAAAAACAATCGCCCCGGCTCCCAGCCGAAAGACAAAGACCGGCTCGGGATTGACCAGAAACGTCACCAGTGTAGCGCCAACGATCCCCAGCAGGAGGCCGGATAGGAGAGCGGAGATGCGTTTCAGCATGGTTAGCGCAGTGCCTGAACCTGACCGGCAAAGCGATACCCTTCAGCTGGTACCGTTTCGATGAAGCGCGGGTGCTCCGGGTCGTCGCCCAGAGCGCGGCGTAGCTCGGCCATGCGCGTGTCTACAGCGCGTGTCCCGGCGGGGTACTGCCAGCCCCAGACCATTTCGAGCAGGCGTTCGCGGCTGACGCATTCATCGGGGTGCGTCATCAGGTATTCGAGGGCGGCCAGGGCTTTGGGAGTCAGTTCGATGGTTTTCTCGCCGAGTTTGACGCGACGGGCCTGGCGGTCAAGCGTCAGGTCGCCACAGGCCAGCACCCAGGCCACCGAAAGCGATTTTTCGCCAGGGCGGGCGCGCCGCAAAATGGCGTGGATGCGCGCCAGCAGTTCATGCGGGTCAAAAGGTTTGTTGAGATAATCATCCGCGCCCTCTTCTAGGGCTAGCGCACGCTCGGACAATTCACCGACGCGTGTTAGCAGGATGGTGGGCGTCCAGTCTTTGGCGCGACGCAGGTGGCGCAGCACTTCGCGTCCATCCATGCGTGGCATCAGCACGTCCAGCAGTAGCAGATCGGGACGCAGCGTTTGGGCTTTTTCGAGCGCTGTGGCCCCGTCGCTGGCGATCAGCACCTGAAACCCGGCACGCTCCAGAAACGGAACCAGGCTGTCAGTCACGGCAGGATCATCATCGGCAAGCAAGAGGGTGGTTTTGTTGTTCATGGTTCTAATTATAGCAGGTTGAAAGTTGAAGGTTTAAGGTTGAAGGTTTAAAAATTGAAGGCTGGATGCTTCTTAGGGAAGCCATCCAACCTTCAACTTGTAACCTTCAACTTGCAACTGTTTTAGTAAATACCTACACTTGGGTCAATCTCTTCCGCATATTCAGCAATGCCACCTGTCAGACTGATGGCGTTTTGCCAGCCATTTTGGCGCATCCAGGCTGTGACATTGGCCGAGCGTACACCGTGATGACACATGACGACATACGCTGCTGTGAGATCACGCGCTGCTTCAGGGAAGGCCTGCTCCCCTTCAACGGATATCTGGCTCATGGGGACAACTACAACACGTTCATCCTTGATGCTGGCTGTTTCAACTTCCCAGGTTTCACGCACGTCAATAATGGTGAATTTTTCTCCGGCTGTCAGCTTTGCAGCCAATTCCTGGACGCTGATCTCGGGGACGTTGTAGGCATTCATCTTATTGCTCGACTTCTTTTTCAGCGATGGCCGGGATATACAGGCGCTCGACGTATTCTTTCAACATGCGGCGCATGCTGAACTGCGGGGTGATGGTGCGCATCGATTCTTTCATGCGGCGCACCCACTTGTAGGGCACGTCGTTGGCGTCGCGTTCTTCATAATAGAGTGGGATGATCTCGTTTTCGAGGATGTTGTAAAGGCTCTCGGCGTCGGTTTCATCCTGTACCTGATCGGCCAGGTCAGCATCCGGGCCGATGGCCCAGCCGTTTTCGCCGTTGTAGGCTTCGCGCCACCAGCCATCCAGCACCGAGAAGTTGAGCGCGCCATTGACAGCCGCCTTCATCCCGGATGTGCCGGAGGCTTCGTTCGGGCGACGCGGGGTATTCATCCACACATCCACACCCTGAACGAGGTAGCGTGCCAGATTCATGTCGTAATCTTCGAGGAAGACAATGCGTCCGCCGTTTTCGGCTTTCTTGACGGCGCGGTAGACCTTCTGGATCATCATCTTGCCGGGTTCATCTGCCGGGTGCGATTTGCCAGCGAAGATGATCTGCAAGGGGCGATTGGGACGATTAATCATCTCAAGCAGGCGCTCGGTTTCACGCAGGGCCAGGTCGGCGCGTTTATAGGTGGCAAAACGACGGGCGAAACCAATTGTCAGCACATACGGATCGAGCATCACGCCTTCGGCGATGACCTGCACGGGATGCAGGCTGCCCTTGAGCCAACGTTTGCGCGCGCGCTCCTGGATGTAGAGCATCAGTTTGCGTTTGAGATGGTTGCGTACGGACCAAAGTTCATCGCGTGGGATGGTTTCGATTTTTTCCCACATCTCGAAGTCGTCGAGATGGTCAAGCCAGTCGTGCCCAAAATGTTTGTCGAACAACTTGCGCATGCGGCGCGCCATCCAGGTGGCGGTATGGACGCCATTGGTGACGTACGTAATCGGCACTTCCTCAGCGGGTTTGTCGGGCCAGAGCTGATTCCACATTTTGCGGCTGACGACGCCGTGCAGTTCTGAAACGGCATTGCGTCCGTTGGAGTATTTGAGCGCCAGCACGGGCATGCTGAAGGCATCACCCCAGTTTTCTTGATGGCGGGCCAGATCAACAAATTGGTCGCGTGTTAGGCCAAGCTCAGGCCACAGGGTCGAAAGGTATTTATCGACCAGCCAGAGCGGGAATTCATCGTTGCCGGCTGGGACGGGAGTATGTGTCGTAAAGACGTTGTGTGGTTTGGTCAGGGCAATGGCTTCTTCAAAGGTCTTGCCTTGTTTGATCAGTTCGCGGGCTTTTTCAGAGTCATGAATGCGGCGTGGCCTTCGTTCATGTGCCAGACAGTCGGGTCGAAGCCCAGCGCCCGCAGCGCCCGCACCCCGCCCACGCCCAGAATGATTTCTTGCATGATGCGTAGGTTGACATCTGACCAGTAAAGACGTGTGGTCAGTTGGCGCAGAATCGGGGGGTTGATGTCGATGTTGGTATCCATCAGGTAAAGAGGCGTCCGCCCGACACGCACTTCCCAAATGCGCGCAATCACCGGGCCAGCCGGGAAATCCACCTGAATGGTCAGTTCAGTTCCGTCATCTTTGAAGACCGGCAAAATGGGCAGGTCGGCAAAGTTGAGCGGGTTGTTGATAGCATCCTGCCAGCCGTCTTCTGAAATGCGTTGCGAGAAATAGCCTTCGCTATAGAGCAGGCCAACACCCACCAACGGTAAACCAATATCGGATGTCTCTTTTAAGTGATCGCCCGAAAGCACGCCAAGACCACCCGAATAAATCGGGAGGGTTTCGTGCAGACCAAATTCCATCGAGAAATAGGCAATCTGGCTTTGTTCCTCGGGGTGCGCTGTCGCAAACCAGGTATCCTGACGGTTCAGGTAGGCATCAAAATCACTGAAGACCTGATCGTACAGATCGAGGTAATCAGGGTCTTGCGCCGCAGCGTTGAGTACCGGGCGCTCCAACTCGCGCAAAAAGCGAATTGGGCTGTGCTTGACCTGTTCCCACAAATTGTTGTCGATACGGTTAAACAAGCGCAGGGCGGTTGGGTTCCAGGCCCACCATAGGTTGTATGAAAGCTCGCCGAGACGATTGATGCGGCGTGGCAGATCAAACTGACTGGGAAGTTTTGTTTTAAAAGTTGACATAAGCTCCTTCTTTTGAATGACGGCGATGATGAAATGATACCATGACGAGCAATAACCAAACTAACAAAGCAATTACCAAAAAAGACAGGCGCAGACAATCTCTGCCTTTAGAAAGCCAGATGACGCTAAGAGTTTTACGCCAGCCTGACTTTATTGTGAATTCCCCGTTTGGAGCATTTACCACGTGCGTCAAAAATTTTATCAGATATTCTGACACAGTGTGTGTGCATAACAAACTATTAACACGATATTTTGAGAGTTTTGTGCCAAAACTGGAATTGACGCGCCAGAATGTGCGTGATAAAATGCACCTTCGAATGGGCGCGTAGCTCAATGGCAGAGCAGTGGCCTTTTAAGCCATTTGTTGACAGTTCGACCCTGTCCGCGCTCACTTACTCGTTCGTGGTTTGGATTGCACTAGCTTTAAATCCAAATAGTGCAAATACAGGGTGGGAGTGATACCAGCGCTCCCACCCTGTATTATTTAAAAGCATCTTTATAAAGAGAATTTTCCTTCCAGGAGCTTAGAAAGAAAATAGTTCCAGGTTGAAATATAACCCTGTGCGGAATCGATGTTTTCAGCAATTTTTGTAGGTAGATAAATATTCCATCTCCATACAAGAAAATCTGAGACCAGTGATGGCTGCATTCAAAGAACGAGAACTGACGATGTGTCTCAATTTGCCATATTCCACCTTTCCGATCTAGGATTTGTACTGCCCTTCCATCTGAGAAAATAGTAGGGCACGTAACAAAAAATCCCATCAGCTGATGGGGTTTTTTGTTGTTATTTTTTTTAAACACAAAATTAGAAAGACCGTAACTAATTCATTGATCCTTCCGTTATTATTGCAAGCTGCTACAGCATACATCAAAACCCACAAAGGAAACAACCATCATGCAATACAACGCAGACCTGATCAGAAAATTACTCTTTCTTGTTGATGCCAAACTTCATGGCATAAATTCCTTATCGATCAACGATCTTTATAATCTGTTGCCCAGCTATACCCCTGATGAAATTAGCAATCATGTGCTTTTGCTTCAAACTCAAAACTGTTTAGATGTCCAAAAGACATACCTGCGAGGAAAGCTGGTTGATACCTTAATTTCGAGAACGACAAAGGATGGAAAAGAACTGTTCACAGCGGCTAGTGATAATAAGAGCTGGGCGGCTTTCTTACAAGAAGCCAAAGCTGATGGCGTTTCCATCAATCATGCTGGCTTTTCTGATGCGCTTTTATCGGTGCTTTACGCATCTCCCTTCTAGCCTGCGCCTGTTGCAAAGAAAATTACCATACAAAAATCCCCTCCACTGAGGGGATTTTTGTATGGTAGCATCGGCCTTGCCCGAAAGATAAAAGTAAGAAAAAATAAAGGGCTACATGCTATTCAGAACCCGTAGCATTTCTTGCAATTCTACGTTCATAGTATAAAATCGTATTATTCTTTTTGGGATGAAACTATGCCAATGTATCGTGTTCATCTACGCCGAGCAACGACGCACCGCTGGGACTGGGTTCAAATTATCACTGCTGATGATGCTACAGCAGCAATCTCGCGTGCTTACATCACCTGGGTGAAAACTGCATTCAATGCCTGGGTGCCACGTTTGCTTGATTGTCAATCGCTGACTGAAGAAATAAACGGCAGCGCCCCCGCTGAAACATTACCCTTAAATTTGCGGCCTTTGGCTTTTGATGAAGAAAAAGCGAGGGGTTAAAAATTCTCAAAAAATTCCTCAGTTGATGGGACTTTCATCTGTGGTATAGCATCCGAAAAATGGAAACGACTATTCTGACCACGCTTGCCCACTTGCACAACAACGAAATCAGCCCCGGTGTTATCGCGGCTGATTTTTTGCGCGTGATTGATGTGCAAAACCCCATCTTGAATGCCTTTGTTGAAATCATTCGCGATGGTCTGCCCGCACCTGTTCTGTCTGACCAGCCTTTGTATGGAATTCCGGTGGCAGTCAAAGACATCATTGATCTGCAAGGCTCGCCCACGCGGGCCGGTTCGCCGCACTTTTTTGGTGCGGTCCCGGTCAGCAGCGATGCCTTCGTCACGCAAAAGCTCAAAGCAGCCGGGGCCAACATCCTCGGCAAGACGCATACGCACGAAATCGCGCTGGGGATTACGGGGATCAATCCGCACTTTGGCGCAACTCGCAACCCGCATCGGCCTACGCATATCAGCGGTGGCTCGTCGAGCGGCAGCGCGGTGGCTGTGGCAGCCGGGATGTGTCTGGGCGCGCTGGGGACGGATACGGGTGGCTCGATCCGCATCCCTGCGGCGTTGTGCGGAGTCATTGGGTTGAAGCCAACCTTCGGGCGGGTCAGCACCCGAGGCGTGCTCCCGCTTTCATGGAATCTCGACCACGTTGGGCCAATCGCCGCGACGGTGACGGATGCAGCCATCTTGTTGCAGGTCATCGCCGGGTACGATGCGCTCGACCCGGCTTGCGTGGATGTCCCCGTCGGGGATTACCTGCCTCGTATCAACGAAGGTGTGCGCGGTTGGCGCGTGGCACAACTGCTGGTGGACGACTGTGACAGCGGCGTTCTGGATGCTGTCAACAACGCCGCCCGCGTTTTTGCCGAACTGGGCGCAAAGCTGACACAAATTGACGTCCCTGAATTATCTCAGACTGCCAATGCCAATACAGTGATGCTGCTCGCGGATGCAGCTGCTTTTCATCGTCAGCGCCTGACCGAGCACCCCGAATGGTTCGGCGCGGACGTACGGCAGCGCTTGGAAGCCGGGCGCGCCCTGGCTGCCACTGAATATAGCCTGGCGCGGCGCACACAAACCGAGCTGAAACGTTATTTCGAACGTTTTTTTGCTGATTATGATCTGCTGATTTTGCCCACGACCGCCAGCGTTGCGGTGCCCATCGAAAGACTCAAATCGGCGCAATATGCCCCGCGCCTGACGCGTTTCACCGCGCCGTTCAACCTGCTCGGCATCCCGGCGCTCTCGCTCCCCTGCGGCGCCGTGGACGGTTTGCCGGTAGGCCTGCAAATTGTTGGCCCGGCATGGGCCGAAGACCGTGTGCTGTGCGCCGGGCGCGCTTTTGAGCGAGCAAACGAAGTAGAGTAGAATCGTATTAAATCCCACTATTTGGCGCTGGCAAACACAAAACCAGCCTTTGTAGAAAGTCTAAATTCTAAAATGAACAAATACTCTTCAATAAATGACGTAGCTTTTCTACAACAAGTGAAAAATTGGATTGATTTAGATAATGAGATTTATGTCCATATTGGTTTCTGGCGAGCAGGTGGCACAAATGTTCATATAGTTTGTACTTCTTACAATTCATTCATTGATATTTTGAAGCCTCTAAAAGAAAAGAAAGGCGCAATCATTGTCCTTCGACATCCAGTTTTCAAGATACGTGGAATTGCGAATGAAGTTTTGCTAAAACAAGCAATGTCCATTTTCTTAGATGGAGAAGATTGGTTTCTAATTTGTCCTAACGATGAATCTCCATACAAATCAATTGGCTCAGGCGATAGAACACATAGCGAGATGCAAGAATTATTCCAAAGGCTTAAAGGGCATTTCATCGTAATTGGTGATGATAAAGATTTCCCTCCTGATGAAAATAGAGATGATGTTTTGGTTGCGAGATTTTAATTTGTAAAGGCTTAAACAAATTTGTAGGTCGTAGAATTCGGTAGATGCATTTTTGTTTTTTCCTGTGGCACAAGTTTTGCTAAATTCGGCTTTTATGCAATTGATTTAGTTGGCTTTTAAAATTAATTTTAAAGCCATAGCCATGTTTCGTTTCGTGGGCTGGTACTCTTGGCAAACCGCCGCTAATGTAAACCGAGGAAGGATGCGATGAAATCCGCCAAACTGCCTTTTATTTTGCAAGCACTGCTCGCTGCCGTCTTTTTTGGGGCGAGTGCGCCGCTTTCGAAGCTGTTGTTGGGGGATGTGCCGCCAGTGCTGATGGCGGCTTTTTTATATCTGGGGAGTGGAACGGGCATTACCCTGATAAAGGCCCTGCAAAAACAAAAAGCCGAAGCCAGCCTGAACCGCGCTGACCTGCCGTGGCTGGCGGGTGCGATTATTTCGGGCGGTGTGATCGCACCGATTGTGCTGATGTTCAGTTTGAAAAACACGCCCGCCTCGACTGCCTCGCTTTTGCTGAATTTTGAAGGCGTGGGCACGACGCTGATTGCGCTGCTGGCTTTCAAGGAAGCCATTGGCGGACGAGCCTGGGGAGCAATTCTTGCGATTACGCTTGCCAGCATCGCACTTTCGACGGACTTCCGTGCTGGTTGGGGATTTTCACCGGGCGCATTGGGCGTGATCGGGGCCTGTATGTTGTGGGGTCTCGACAATAACTTTACCCGTAACATTTCAGACAAAGATCCGCTTGCTATCGTTGCCTGGAAGGGTCTGCTGGCTGGGGCATTTTCGCTGGTGCTGGGGCTTGTCCTTGGCAACAAGCTGCCTACGTTGCTGACAATTGTAGCGATTCTGGTGCTGGGTTTTGTCTGCTACGGGTTAAGCACTATGCTGTTCATTCAATCCATGCGTGGGCTGGGTGCAGCGCGGACAAGTGCGCTTTACGGCACTGCGCCGTTGGCGGGCGTGATTCTTTCGATTTTTATGTTTGGTGAAATCCCGTCGCTTTTATTTGGCGTCGCGGCACTGCTGGCGATGGGTGGTGCGTTGCTACTGATTAACGAGAAGCACGCGCACCTCCACGAACACGCGCTGCTTGTTCACGACCATCGCCATGACCACAGCGACCCCTCCCACGCGCATCACCATGACACAGTCACTGGCGCACATGCCGAACGTCATGAACATCCTGCTGAAGCGCACGAACATGACCATTCCCCCGATATTCATCACCGGCATGGGCACGATCAGTCGTAAAATAAAGCCCGTCGAAACGGAGCAAAGTTCCAAGGGTAAATCAATTTGCGAATTTCGATTGACGAATATCCACTATCCAATATCGATTTTCCCCAAGGAGGAACGATGCGCAACCTGTCCAGTAATCCACACCTGCCTTTTGGTGATGATAAAACCGCGCCGTGGTATGGCAAGGACATTCTTTCCATCAAACAATTCAGCCGTGATGATCTGGATTATATTTTTGGTGTGGCGCACGAGATGCGCGGCATGGTCGAGCGCGTGGGCACGTTTGACCTGCTGAAAGGCAAGATTCTCGCCAACTTGTTTTACGAGCCATCCACACGCACGTCGTCATCTTTTACCGCTTCGATGGAGCGACTGGGCGGCAGCGTCATCCCGATCAGCGAAGTCAAATATTCGTCAGTTTCAAAGGGCGAGAGTCTGCCCGATACGGTGCGCACGCTCGAATGCTACGCCGATGTGATTGTGCTGCGCCACAACGAAATCGGCGCAGCGGCGGTGGCGGCCAAATATGCCAGAAAGCCGATCATTAATGCTGGGGACGGCGCAGGCGAACATCCCACCCAGGCCCTGCTTGATGCCTTCACCATTCTTGAAGAACTTGGCACGCTCGAAGGTCTGACCGTTACCATGCTTGGCGACCTGAAGTATGGGCGCACGGTGCATTCGCTCAGCCGTCTGCTGGCGATGTTTAACACCAAACTCAACTATGTCTCGCCCGAAATCTTGCGCATGCCCGCCGAAATCGTCGCGGAACTGAACGAAAAGAACGTCTCGCAGACCGAATATACTTCGCTTGAAAAAGTGCTGCCTGAAACCGACGTGCTCTACGTGACACGCGTCCAGAAGGAGCGTTTTAGCGATGAGGCTGTCTACGAAAGCGTCAAAAGCGCCTTTGTGGTTGATCCTGAAATGATGAAGCCTGCCAAACAAAGGATGATCGTTATGCACCCGTTGCCGCGTGTCGGCGAAATTTCAGTCGATTTTGACGATGATCCCCGTGCCGCCTACTTCCGCCAGATGGAATACGGCCTATATGTGCGCATGGCCCTGCTGGCGATGGTGTTGGGGAAAGCGTAACAAAAAACCTTGTGCGATGTGCGGAGTGCGGCGCTTGCGCACTCCGCACTTACTTTGGAGAGCCATGGAATCTTTTTTTACTTTTCTTGAAAAACGCGTTGACGATGCTTCCTCGCTTTTATGCGTGGGACTCGACCCGCATGTCAGCGACCTGCCCGAACCCACCGTGGAAGCGGCGCTCACCTTTAGCTTGAATCTGGGTTAAACAGACGGCGCGCTATGCTGCGGCTTTTAAACCCAACGCCGCCTTCTTCGAGCGCTTTGGCGCGCCTGGCTGGGATGCGCTCAAGCGTGTGATTGACGCGATTGCCGAAGAATCAGCGCGGATGGGGTCGATGATCCCGGTCATCCTTGATGCCAAGCGCGGCGACATCTCGTCCACGGCAGAAGCCTACGCTGAATCAGCTTTTGGGATGTTGGGCGCGCATTGCATTACAATCAATCCTTATCTGGGCAAAGACTTGGTGGACCCATTCATCGCCAATGCTGAGAAGGGCGTCTTCCTGCTGTGCAAGACATCCAACCCCGGCGCGGCGGATTTGCAGGATTTGATTGTGAATGCGCCTGCCCAGGCAGGGCAGCCCGTGAGACTCTTATGAACATGTCGCTTCGCTGGCACAGTTCTGGAACACAAAAAACAACATCGGTCTGGTGGTTGGGGCAACCCAACCCGATGCATTGATGCGTGTCCGGTTGGCGGCCCCTGGCCTGTGGTTTTTGGCCCCTGGTATCGGGGCGCAGGGTGGCGACCTTGAAACGGCGCTGACTGCCGGGTTGCGCCGCGACGGCAAAGGGATGCTCATCCCCATTTCGCGCGGCATTTCCCGGGCTGCCAATCCCGCCACCGCTGCCGCTGAACTGCGCGACCAGATCCTCAGCATCCGCTACGCGCTGAAACACTAATTTTGGCGGTAAGCTATTCCTTGCAAAGCAACAAGATAAAATTAGGTGTAAACATTCAAGTAAAACGGACTGTCGATAATGGCCTATATGCTTGAGGCACTTGTTGGAAGAGAAGAAATCGATAAAGATTTTTTATCGAAATTCTCTTGTATTAAACTGGCTTTCTTAAACAGGATGTTTGGCTAATCCCAGTTACCATATTTTTGAAAAACGAACTCAATCAGATTAATGAATTTGAAGAAATCAAATATTCGGCAGAATTACAATTCGTTTCACCAGGGGTGATTAGGTTGGCGCAACAATTATCGAAAAATGGCAGAGTGGCCTATCTGAAAGCCGAATTCTTTGGCGGCGTTGGTGAACAACGATCAGTAGGATGGTATAGTCAAGAATTATTATTTCGTCCCAGACAGGCGATTGGCGCAATTAATCAAGCCTTGCATTGGCTTGACGTTTTGCGAGATCATGAGAATGATGAGTTCGATGTAATTGGGTTAGGGCAGTATAGAGACACAGAAAGTTGGGTGCAGTCAAAAACAAAAACAGAATAGCAGCTTTCATCACAAAACCGGAGAGTCACCAGATGGCTGTGTGGCTAATTTTCGCACAATAAGGAGAACAAAATGTCAGAAATCCATCAACTTGCCCCCACCCTTGCCGCGCTCGCCGATGGCCTGCTCGAAGGCCACTGTATCAAGTTTGGCGAATTTACACTTAAATCGGGTCTGCTCTCGCCCATTTATATTGACCTGCGCCGCGTCATCAGCTCGCCGCAATTGCTGGCGCAGGTCGGCGCGGCCTATTTGCCGGTCTTGAAAACCCTGACATTTGATCGCATCGCTGGCTTGCCCTACGCCGCCATCCCGATCACGACGGCGATTGCCTTGCAGGGCAACTACCCGATGATTTATCCGCGCAAAGAGCCGAAGCCCTACGGCACCAAGGCCGACATCGAAGGCGAATATTTCGTCGGCGAAACGATTGCCGTGATCGACGACCTGACCAGCACCGGCGGTAGCAAGTTCGAAGCCATCGAAAAACTGACCAGCGCTGGGTTAAAGGTCAAAGACGTGGTCGTGCTCGTAGATCGCCAGTCCGGCGCGAAGGAAGCCCTGACTGGAGCTGGTTTCCACCTGCATGCCGTGCTGACCATTACCCAACTGCTCGATTACTGGGAGCAAACCGGCAAGGTTGGCCCTGAAAAGATCGTCGAGACACGCGAGTTCTTAAGCAAACACGGCTAAGCATGCGTCCGGCACTTGTCACCCCCTTTCACGACCCGACGGGCGTGATGTTTCGCATCCTCCAGGAGCGTCTTCCCGATCTAAAGCAGCACGTTGAACACATCTATTTCAGCGTGCAAGATGATGAACCTCGGCCCGAAAACATCTGCTTTTTACAGGCGGATGATTTTTTCACGCTCTTCCCGGTTGAACGCGGCATGCCGCTTGGCGACCATTTTGCGGCGCTTTATCGCCAGTCTGCTGCGCAGGCGCACCCTGAGCAGGTGCTGCATTTATGCTTTTTCGACCGCCTGACCTTTGCCCTGGGGACGGATTACTGTGACGCTTTTCTGGCAGATTTGGCCTCGCTTTCCCCGCAAGATACCCCGTTGATTTATCATCGCTCAGCGAAAGCCTGGGCCAGCCATCCGCAAAATTACCTCGCGCTGGAGGGATTTGTGACCCGCATCGGTGAGACGCTCTTCGGCAAATCGCTTGATTACGCCTGGTGCCACTTCGCCATCCGCGCCGGGTTGCTGGCGCAGATTGTTCCCCACATCCAGAACCACGACATCAGCATGGTCGCCGAAATCGTCCTGCTGACGCAGCAAAATATCCGCACCCGCGAAGTGGACTGGCTCAGTTGGGAAGACCCTTTCCTGTTCTCACGCGACCCGGCAGAACTCAAACGCGAACGCAAATCCAACCCGGAGGAAGTTCAAAAGCGGCTGTCCTATGTGCTGCCAATGGTCGAAGCCCTGGCAAGGTTTGCGCGGGATGGGGATAAGAGATGACATTAAACAAAGACGAACTCAAAGATTTCTACTTCCGCTTTTTAAATAACGAAACATCGCTCGAAGACTTCGAACAGTGGATTTATGCTACCCCTGAAATTGAAAATGATCTGGGCGAAACTGCCTATTTGGAGCTTGCATCTTTTAATTTTCGTCAACAAAGAGCCAAATATGAATTTATAAAACTAATGTATCAACATATCATCCCCCCTGAGTTTTATACCTGGCAATTCAGGCAAATTCTCCAAAACTTGCTTGATGATTCGCTGGATTCTGTTGATTTATTCAAAACTTTATACAACCTGTACGATGATGATGGATACTATTTTTTGCATGATATAGGAATTTTGTATGTGCTATACACTCCCTACCTCGAGCTGGATCGACATGATGCTACAGAATATCAAAATCTCAGGAAAACACTGGAGCAATATCTGCCAGTTGTCAAAAAAGAAATTGAAATTCTCTTGGCTGCTTTAGATTCTGGTAAGCTCAAAATGATTAGTTTAGATAAATTTGGAATCCGGTATGAAATTGCATCTGATCTTCAAGAAGAATTGAACGCAATCGGAGATCAAGTTATGCAAATAAAAAAACAACATACTCAAATATCAAGCCCAGTGCCAAAAAAATGGTGGAAATTCTGGAAGTAAAATTACGCCGTTTTGAGCGTCTTGCGAAAAATCTGATGCGCGGCCCATCCCGCATACGCGCCCACCAGCGGAATCAGCAGCACGATCAACATGCGCCAATCGTGTGAGATGAAAATATCGTGCAGCGGAATCCACAAACCGATAGCCAGCGCCATCAGCCAGGGACGGCGATAGCCCAACAGTGTCAGCAGGCCGCTCGTCAGCAGCAGCGCCCCCGCCAGAATCCCGGTATCATCCCAGTTGGGCAGGGCATCGACATACGCGAGGAACAATCCGGCCAGCATGCCAATGATCAAAAGTATTTTTTGCATGGGGGTATTCCTTTCTTTTTCAAAGGCATGAGCAATCATTTTTACATCGCCAAAGCGTGCCAGGGCGGCGGCCTGGGCTTCTGCCAGCGTCAGGCCGCGCGCCTGTCCGCGTTCGACGGCTTCGAGCAGGTGACTCTCGATCTCGGCCAGCGCTTGCGGGTCGTGCAGTCCGCGCAGCCACAGGTGACGTTTTAGAGTCCGCAGATAGGTTTGGATCAAGGTTGGTTTCATTTCATCTTCCAATTGTCTGATTAACAGCCTGCGCAAACTTGTGCCATTCCTGCTGACGTTGGGACAGGGCTTCCTGCCCCTTGGGAGTCAGCCGGTAAACCCGCTTGCGCCGTCCTGTCTCGTCAGACCAATCGCTGGCGAGCAGCCCCTGTGCTTCGAGCCGGTGCAGCGCCGGATAAATCGTCCCTTCGGGCAGGTCAAAGACTTCCGCGCTGCGCAGGCGCAGGGTTTCGATAATGGCATAGCCATGCGCTGGACCGTTTTGCAGCAGGGCCAGCAGGAGCAAATCCAAATGTCCTTTGAGCGTTTCACCAATCATACACGGGATTCTATACCTAGTTATACTAGGTGTAAAGGGATAAAAAAAGCCTGCTTAAGGGCAGGCAATCTTTTGGATAGGGTTTTTTAAAGCTGCTGCAAGCAATTGCTCCCCCTGAGGGGAAAGATGCAGCTCGTAGTCGGTGAAATCCTGCGGGGGGGCGATGTTCCACAGGTCAACGTAGTGCCAGCCGTTGAGTTCCATTTGCTGCGACATGATTTGGCGGTACTGGTCATAAGCCCAATGGGGCACCATGGCGTTGTAGCGCTTGTCGGTGTTTTTGCCAGTTGGGAGATACATTGGCTCGTTGACAAATAGCAGCGGCACATCCGCGCTCATGCGCACGCCGGTTTTGAGATAATTGAGCAGCAGCGCACGCCGCAGATTACTGCCGGGGTGCAGGTTGCCAAAATCGAGCGAACCGCCCAGGTCGTTGGAAAGCTTCTGGTAGGTACTGGCAGGATTCATATCCAGGCCGGTGCTGGCCCAGGGCAGCGCCAGCGACTGCAGCAGGAACAGGCGCGAGAGCTGGTTGCGCTGCCCGATCAGGGTGCGGTCAAAGAAGGTTGGGGGTTGGGGCTGAATGCCTGCGAAGCGGTAGCCCAGATTTTTTTCTTTGATAAAAGCTTTAACTTGTTCGTAATTTTCCATCAAAAACACGTTGATGGTTTTGGTGCGCAGCGAATTTGGCGTCACCGGCCAGATGACCAGGTCTGGTTGGTATTGCAGTGCGCGATTGAGAATAAACAGGTCCTGTAATACCGAAGGGTGCGGATAGCCAAGATTGTAGAAGCGCAGCGTTTTGCCTGTGCAGGCAAAGGATGTGCGATTGAGTTGCGCGTCAAGCGTCTCATTGGCGCGCAGCAGCGTGCCCCAAATGGATAAGTCGCCAAGGATGACAACGCGATATTCGCCAGGCGCTTTGGGCACCGAGATGACATGCGACGCGAACATGGCGTCCATGTCGTCAACGGTGATGTTGCTGTCAACGATGCCTTCGCCAAACGGAAAGCGTGTGCGTCCAGGCAGCAGCGTGTTGTAAACAGAAATGCGCCCAACTGGCGGGTTCCAGGCGGCGAAGAGCAGGTTGGCAAGGATGAAGAGCACAACAGCTTTGAGCAGCAGTCGCAAAGGGCGGATTTCGGTCATTGGGCAAGTCCAAATAGTACGAGCAGCACATGCCACGCGGCGGCAGGCGTGGACAGGGCGAAGAAAACCCATCCGAGCGCGACGAAGTGAAAGGTGAGCGCCGTTCCGCCAAGGGTGAGCAATTTTTGTTTAAGCGGGGAATACTCCGATGGGTCGAAGCGGCCCCTTGACCACTCCGTCCAACGATTGTGGATGAATAACCCGCCGCCGTGCCACAGTCCCCAGAGCACAAAATTGATCGTGATGCCGTGCCACAGGCCGATCAAAATCATGGTACTGAGTTGGGTAATAAGCACAATGACCCAGATCGGCAGGCTGGTGCGGCGCAGGGTGCGGGTGAGTGGGTTGAAGGCATACGCGCGGAACCACTGCGTGAGCGTGATGTGCCAATTGTTCCAAAATTGCGTCAGGTTGGGTTTGAGATAAGGCGCGGCGAAGTTTTCGGGCAGGCGAATGCCGAGCAGGCGCGCCATGCCGATGGCGATGTCTGTGTAGCCGCTGAAATCAAAGTATATTTGCAGCGTGTAAGCATAGACAAGGATCCACATCCAGCCGCTGGTGTGGATGCGCTGAACGAGTGTGTCGTTGAGTGCAATAATGGCGAGCGTATCAGCGATGACAAATTTTTTAAACAGGCCCAAG
This sequence comes from uncultured Chloroflexia bacterium, assembly GCA_963757465.1. Taxonomy (GTDB): domain Bacteria; phylum Chloroflexota; class Anaerolineae; order Anaerolineales; family Villigracilaceae; genus UBA5195. The sequence continues at coordinate 384,653 of CAVWRY010000003.1, forward strand.
ACCACGCGGCGGATGACGAAGAGTCCATCCGGGCTGGTGAGGGGCGCGGGCTGGCGCAGCTCGGGGAGAAAGCGTTCAATGCGGTCAATGGGGCCCGCGCTGAGGGCGGGGAAAAAGATGACGTAGGTGACATATTCGCCAAGGGTCGCGGCGGGCAGGCGTGCGCTTTGCCGGTCGCGGATGGTGTGGAGCAAGCGGAAGGCGATGTAGGAAAAGCCGAGCCAGCCGAGTACAAGCGGCGCAGGTTGCGGGATGACGATTTGCAGCAGGGCTGGCGCTTTGATCAGCACAAAGAGCAGAATCAGTGTCAGGGCCGAGAGCGCCAGCCAGATGTAGTTCATTGTGCGAGTGATCCAGATCACAAAAAAGATCAGGGCCAGCGCGGCGAAGGCGATTGCTAAAATTTGAGGGCGGGGGGCAAAAACGGTGAAGAGCGAGAGTGGGTCAAAGAAGTGGTCGAGGTCTGCCAGCAGGGCGACGGTGACAAGGGTAAGTGTGGCGGGTGCATTTTGCTTCCAGCCGCGTGCTTCGGGCGCGGATGTGATGAACCACGTCAGCGTGGTGAGGGCCAATGTTGCGACGGGCAGCCAAAATGTCAGGTTGGATGGGGCGGTTGCGGGTTGCAGCCAGAAGACGGTCATGGCGCTGGCTGCCAATAGAATCAGGCTGCGCCCAGGCTTAATCCACCCCAGGATGGCGGCGCATCCCAATAGAAACAAGAGCTTTTCGAACATTTAGAAGCCCTGATAGATCCATGTGGGAGCGTTGTCTGCGGTGACGATCATTAGGGCAATCAGGATCAAGGCCAGCACAAAGGCAAGCAGATTTTCACGGTTGAAGATACTGCGGATGAGTTTGTTATTTTTCATTGGGAGATTGGGCCACAGAGAACACAGCGAAAGAGTATTCAGATTTTCTCAAAATCTCGGTGTTCTCTGTGGCAAATTTTTTTTACTTGACTTCCACCACATAGGCCGCGCCGACGTAGCCGCGCCGACCTTTTTGATCTTTGACCAGAATCCACTGGCCGACTTTGCCGATTTTGGCGCGCGCTTCATCGGGATTGTCGAGCACACGCAACTGTGTGCCAACCGCTTCGACGCCCAAAATTTCACTGGATGTACTGGGTTGTTGGCGCAGATTCAGTCCAGGGCGGACGACGTTGGTGTTGACGACCACGTCCATGTGTGGCCCGTCAGAGGATGGTGGTTCGACGGGCGGCTCTGGATGGGGCGGCGGCATTGGAGGGTCAACGACGGGCGGTGGCGTGACTACAGGCGGGGGAGTGACAACTGGCGGTGGAACAACAACGGGTGGCGGCGGAGGAGTCGGCGGTTGAACAACCGGCGGCGTGACGACGGGCGGTGTGGGTGGTTTCAGCGTGGATTTCAGGGCTGTAAAGGCGTCGTTGGCAGTCTTCAGCAGTCCGGCGTAGTAATCAGCCTGTCCCGTGCCATTGTAGGTGGTGGCAAAGGTTTTGTAATCCAGCTTTTGCAGGGCGAGCACTGCGCCCGCACCGGGTAGGACGCCGACGATAAAGTCAAAAAAGCCGATCACCTGGTCACGTTCGCTGGTGGAGAAGGCCGCAAACATATCATCCGCCGAACTGTAGCCGATGATGGACGAATTGAATCCCATAATTTGCGGCGCGCCCATACTGATCGACATCTTGGCAGCAGTCTCGTCAAGTGTGCAGGCAAAGTTGAACACGTCCCATTCGGATGCCTGGGTGGTGTGGCACTCGATCCAGTTTTGGCTGATATCGGGCCGCCACTGGTGGCCGGTCCAGATTTGCTGAGGGTTGAAGCGGAAATGTTGGGCATAATCGGTCAGATGATCTTTGCCCCAGTATTGGAAGAAAATATGGTTCTCGAAGCGAATGACCATACGACCATCGTCCGAGAAGGCTTGTCCGCCTGATTCGGTGGCAAGCACGGCTACCGCCACACCCGGTTTAATCTTGAGCGTGTTTGAAAGCGCGTCGAGCAGGCCACCGTAGCGGTTCCAGATGTTGGCGACCAGCTTAATCATGGATGGGGCAGCCGCGGGGACGTTTAAAAGCTGGTCGGCGGCGGGGATTAGATCAACATTTTCCAACCCGTCCGCGATGGATTTGCGCGAGCGTTTGGGTGGCCCCGCCGGGATGACGACGGGCGGCGGGACAACGACCGGGGGCGGTCGTGTTGGCGGTGTGAGAACCGTCACCGGGTCGGATGTACTTTCCACAAACCAGGCGGCGACATAGCCCTGCAATCCGTTCGGGTCGCTGACGTTAAGCCATTGATCGGTTATCCCAATCTTGGCCCGCGCTGCGGTTTCGGATTCGAGTACTTTGAGATTGGTCAGCGCTGGTTCGATAAAGACCGTATCGGATGCGGTGGTTGGCTGGGTGCGCAGACGCAACCCAGCTTCGAGACTCGCCACCACCCGGACGTAGAATCCGTCAGTGGGGGCAGGTGTCGGCGTGGAGGGAACCCCTGCCGTCATGCACTCGTAAAAAACTGCGGCGGTGATACTACGTTTGAGCTCCTTGCCCTGACTGTAGCGTGCCATCAGCGAGACTTCGCCCGCATCAGATGGGTAAGGGAACGGGTCGAGGATCAGAAAATCCTTGCCGACTTTTTGATAGGCGACGACCCAGTGGGTTTGCAGGCCAGAACTGGGCGAACTGTCTACTTCGAGCAATACCGGTTGTCCGGCAGCAATGGCATTGCCAATCATATCAATCGGCGCGTCGGTATCGCGGCACAGGATCAAATTTTTATAAATGACTTTGGGATAAATCGAACTGACTGCGCCCCAGACGAGGGCGGCGTCTACAAAGCCGCCCTTGCTTTTTAGTTTTGTGTTCAGGCTGGCAGTGTCTTCGGCATAGTTGAATCCGCTCAGGTACATGGCAACGCAGGTGATGGCGCAGCCGTATGCGCCAAGGGTCAGGTTGCTGTTTCCCAGAAGGACGTTTTTCCAGCGTGGGTCTTGCTGTGAGATGTGGACGATATTGAAGGGCATGAGTCACCTCGTTGTTTTTTGTGAAATCAAACGGTGTGGCTTTATTATAACGAGATTGTGATGGAAACGGTGATTTTGGACGGGGGAGCACAAAAAAATAGACCGAGAAGGAAAATTCTCGGCCTATTGTCTAATATCTATTCTTTATTATTTGTCAATCCAGCTTGCCAGTTACCATTGCCATCTTCAACTCGCCAATTGCCTTGGTGATCTGAATATCACGCGGACAGGCTTCGGTGCAGTTGCCAGTCGTGTGGCAACGGGCGACGCCGTTCGTCTCGCTGAGAATGTTGAGGCGCTCCGATGCGGCTTCATCGCGGCTGTCGAAGATAAAGCGATGCGCGCTGACCAGTGCCGCCGGGCCGAGATAATCGTCACTGCCCCAGAACGACGGGCAGGAGGTGGTGCAGCAGGCGCACAGAATGCACTTGGTCAATTCGTCAAAGCGTTCACGTTGCGCCTGGCTTTGCAGGCGTTCCTTGCCATCGGCGGGCAGAGGGCTGTCGTTGACGAAGTAAGGCATGACCTTCTTGTAGTTTTCAAAGAAAGGCCCCATATCCACGATCATATCTTTGATGACTTTCAGGCCCATGATCGGCTCAACGGTAATCTTGCTGCCCAGATCGCGCACGAGCGTCTTGCAGGCCAGGTGGTTGCGGCCATTAATGCGCATTGCATCCGAGCCGCAGACGCCGTGCGCACACGAGCGACGGAAGGAGAGCGTGCCATCATCGTGGCCTTTGACGCGCTCCAGCAAGTCCAACACGCGCTCCGTCGGATCGGCTTCAAGCTCGTAGGTTTCGTAATGCCATTTTTTGTCAACTTCAGGGTTGAAGCGGAATATTTTTAAGGTTACTTGCATGAGAACTCCTTTGGCGGGATTACGCAATCATCAATCGCAAACTTGTACTGAGCTTGTCGAAGTATCAAAAATCGTAAATGAATTAGTAAACGCGTTCCTTCGGCTGATATTTCGTAATCACAACCGGTTTATAACCAATCTCCAGTTTGCCGCCTTTGCTCCAGACGAGCGTATGCTTGAGCCAGTTGACATCGTCGCGCTGCGGGAAGTCCTCGCGGGCATGTCCGCCGCGGCTTTCCTGACGGTTGAGCGCACAGGTGGCAATCGCTTCGGCCAGATCGAGCATGTTGCCAAGCTCCCAGGCGTTGAGCAATTCGGTATTGAAAATTTTGCCGGTATCGGTCAGCTTGACGTGTTTGTAGCGTTCCTTCAATTCCTGAATTTTGGCAATCGCCGATTTCATGCTGGCTTCGTTGCGGAAGATGCCAACATCCGCGTACATGACTTGCTTCATTTCGGTGGCAATGTCGTAGACGTTTTCTTTGCCGCTGCCGTTGCGCAGCGCGTCAAACTGCTGGCGTGATGTCGCCTGCGGGTCGGCAGGCAGTGGCATGAAATCGGCGTTTTGGGCATACGATGCGGCGGTCAGGCCAGCATGTTTGCCAAAAACAACCAGATCAAGCAGCGAATTGGTGCCGAGGCGGTTTGCGCCATGCACTGAAACGCAGGCTGCTTCTCCCGCCGCAAACAAACCGGGGAAGGTTGTGCCTTTGTCATCCACCACCACCTGACCCAGTTTGTTGGTCGGGATGCCGCCCATTGCGTAGTGCGCCGTTGGCTGGATCGGCATCGGCTGGGTGACGGGATCCACGCCCAAGTAGACGCGACAGAAATCGACGATGTCGGGCAGCTTGTGCATAATATCTGCCCCGGTAATGCGGTAAGGGGTGCCATCAGGGTTGGTGCGCCCATCGATCGCAGCGTATTTGTTGACGGTTTCGGGGGTCACGTCCGCATAAACGTAGTTTGAGCCATTAATCCCGTTCCCGGCGCGGATTTCGAGCGCAATCGCACGGCTGACCACGTCACGCGAAGCCAAATCCTTGACATGCGGGGCGTATTTTTCCATAAAGCGTTCGCCCTTGCCGTTGATCAGGATTCCGCCTTCGCCGCGCACCCCTTCGGTAATCAGGATGCCCAGTTTATAGATGCCGGTCGGGTGGATTTGGAAGAATTCCACATCCTCGAGCGGAATCCCGTTTCGCAGGGCAATCGCCGCCCCGTCGCCGGTGTAGGCGTAGGCGTTGGACGTGATTTCCCAGATGCGACCATAACCACCCGTCGCCATAATGACGGATTTTGCGTGGAAGGTGTGCAATTCGCCGGTTGCCAGTTCGACAGCTACTGCTCCGGCAGCTTTGCCGTCCACGATCAGCAGGTCGAGCACCTGATATTCGTCGTAAAAGTTGACTTTGTTTTTCAAACATTGCTGGTAAAGCGTTTGCAAAATCATGTGTCCGGTGCGGTCTGCGGCATGGCAGGCGCGGCGGACAGGTTTGCCCGTGACGTTGTTGGTGTGTCCACCAAACTGACGCTGGGAAATACGTCCCTCGGGTGTGCGGTCGAAGGGCAGGCCCATGTGTTCCAGTTCGAGCACGGCTTGCACAGCTTCATTGCACATAAATTCAATCGCGTCCTGGTCACCAAGATAGTCGGAGCCTTTGACCGAGTTGTAAATGTGCCATTCGGGACGATCTTCTTCGCTGTTGCCAAAGGCGGCGCTGATGCCGCCCTGGGCTGCGCCGGTGTGCGAACGGGTGGGATAAAGTTTGCTGATGATGGCAGTCTTGGCTGTCTTGGACGCATACAGGCCAGCCATCAGCCCCGCGCCGCCTGCGCCAATTACCAATACTTCAAATTCGTGTGTGTTCATAATGTCTTTCCTATTTTGCCGCAAAGAAAAGGCCATAAATCGCAATCAGGATGGCGATTGCAAAAAAGACGATAATCAAGTTACGGAAGGCGCGTCGCGCAGCATTGCTGGTGAAGTAATCATCCAGAATGGCGAGAATGCCATGCACGCCGTGCGCTGCCACAATAGCGATGAAGCCCAACACCATCAGCTTGGCAAGAATTCCGATCAACGGCATGCCGCTCAAGGGGTTGGGTGTGACAACGTTGGGCAAAAGTGCCCAGCGTAGCACATCTCCAAAGTTGCTTTTGGTCTGTGCGCTGAGAATCAAAGCGCCAATCACGCCCGCCAGCATAAATGCATACATTGCGAAGGCGGAAAGGCGTGTAAAAAACCACATGATGGTTTCAAAGTTGAAACCGCGTTTGGAAAGAGGAAGCGTGCGTTTTGCAGTCGTCATTTTAGAATCCAAAGACCGGGCGCAGGACGATCACCACGGCAATGATATAAATGGGCCAGAAAATGGCCCATTCCACGCGGATGGCTTTATGCTGGTAGCGTTGCAGGCGCGGCCACATGTCCAGGATGGTGATGCGCATCCCGTTAATGGCATGGAAGGTGGCGCAGAAGAGCACAATCAGTTGAAAAAGCCAGTTTTGATACAGCGCGTTGATGAAGCTTACCCCTGCCAGCGCCATCATATAAGTGATAAAGAAGGTGAAGAGACCCACCCCGGCAATACGATGCAGGACGTAAGTCAACATTGGCCCCTGTCCCTTGTATTGCAATGCGGTGAAGAGATTGACGTTCCTTTCCAGGCCCATCGGTTGCTCCTTATGAAATAGGATTGGTGACAAAAAAATAGCTTCCCAGGCCCAGTGATGCTGCGCAGCAGGAAGATATCGCGTTCGAGCTTTTCTACAGATTTCGTCTGGGTGGTTTGCCAAATGACAAAAACGATTTTAACACTTATCCTGAAATGTCGTAGCAGCAATTTCGCTTATGGAAAAGAATACTACCCAAAAGGGTCAGGTTTCAGGGCGATTTGCGATGTTTATTAGATCGTTTATCGGGTTTGGCGCTGGCCTGTATGCTAAACAATCACTCTTCTGGGCAGGCATTATCTGTTTATAAAGTCAGTACGTTAAATACGCAATTTCCAATCAAAAAGGGCCTGTCTTTTTTAGACAAACCCTTTTTGATTATTCCATTGCGTTGACCCAAGGCAACGCCAGTTATTTGATGATTATATTCCCATTAAGGCAAATGTTGTGTAGGCAGAAAAACGTTTACAAGCTATTAACGCGCATGGCTTTCCTGATTTCAATAAAAAAACTGCGACCCATTTTATAAACGAGTCGCAGCCATATAGATCAAACGAGAAAAAATTTTTAAGCAATACCAACCATACTGGGGCGGAATTTGTAGCCATAAACAATCAAACCGCGCTCGTCCCCGTCGTTGCGCATCTTGCGTGTTACCATTTCAACCGGCAAACCAATTTCGGCCATCTGACCGCCCATGTCAGTCAATTGCGCTGTGATCATCGGGCCTTCATCCAGCTTGATGAGTGCCACGGTGTAAGGTGCATTGGCATCATAGCCGCTCGGCGCTTCGTAAATCGTCGTGAATGAATAAATTTGTCCCTTGCCGCTAAAACTATATGGCTCCTTGGCTTCGCCGCTGCACTCAGGGCATACATCGCGGGGCGGAAAAATCTTGGCATCACAATGTGGGCAAACTTCCCCAATCAATGAATATCGTTGTTTCTTTTAAACGCCAATGACGTGGAATTTCCATGGTAAATTTCTCCTTTTTTCTATTTCTAAATGTTGGATGATTGTCGTATGAATTTGATTATAGGCTTTGGGCCTATCAGGAACTATCAAAGCCCCTATTTTGGCGCTGCTTTGCAGAAAAGCAACCTGTACTAGTAAAAAATTATGCTTCTTCGTCGAAATTTTAACATGTACGTAAGGTTTTCTTGAATAATATATTGACACAACAGTTGGACAAAATTGAGCAATTTTGTCCAACTGTTGTGTTTAGATGCCTTTTTGCAGAATATGGGTAATGGCTGTGGAGGCCGGCCCGCCCAAGGATTGAATCATGCCGAAGGTTGCTCCGTTTAGTTGGTTTGCGCCAGCGTTTTCCCTGAGTTGGAGCGTTGCTTCGACAGCCTGATACACGCCCGAAGCGCCGCCGGGATTGCCCCGTGCTTTGAGTCCGCCCAGCGTGCCGCAGGGGAGCCGCCCCTTGAGCGAGATGGTACCGTCTGAAGCCAGCTTCCAGCCTTCGCCGGGCGCAACAAAACCGGCAGCTTCCAGGCTCAAGGCAGCGAAAATGCTAAAGGCATCGTGGTACTCAAAGAAACTGATTTGCTCCAGGGTAATGCCCGCTTTTTGCAGCGCCTGATTGACTGAAACGCGAGCTGCGCCAAAGAGCAGCGGGTTGGCCCGGTCATGTACGGCCAGCGTATCGACAGCATTGGCCGAAGCAGCGATTTTGACCAACGGGTGGGCATAGCCCTCGGACAGCAGGTCTGGACGGGTCAGGACGACCGCCGCCGCGCCATCCGCATTCGGGGCAACATCAAACATATTGAGCGGATCGCTGACCGTTTCGCCTTTGGCATAGGTTTCGGCCTTGATGGCTTTTCGGAACATGGCAAATTTGTTGCCCACGCCATTGGCGTGCGCGTTCAGTGAAAAACCGGCCAGCCCATCCACCGGGACTTTGTATTCGTGCATATAGCGGCGCATCAGCATGGCCGCCTGCCCGGTGGTTGTCATGCCGTGAATGGATTCGTAGTCACTGTCCATGGCGGTGGCGATGGCTTCTTCCACATCGGGGCCGATCACGTCTGTAAATTTTTCAACGCCAACAACCAGCGCCACATCCACCATGCCGCTGGCGATGGCCATGTAGCCCTGACGCAACGCCGCAGCGCCTGAAGCACCAGACGCCTCAACGGTGACGGCTTCAATACCGCGATAGTTGGCATTGTCCGCCAGCAATGCGGCAACATGCGCCTGCCGCGAAAAATTAGGCGCGAGCATATTGCCAACGAACAGAGCCTCTGGCACCAGTCCACCCGCATCTTTGACGGCGGCGCGCATGGCACGTACACCCAACTGGCGCAGCGACAATTCCCAGTGTTCCCCTACTTCAATTTGCCCGATCCCTGCGATTACAACATCTGTCATAATTTCTCCGTGTGATGGTAGCGTGGTACATTGGTACATTGATAAATTGGCAGAACCAAGTCCCAATCCATCATTTCCCAATTTACTTCATTTGCAGTTTACCGCGATAGCGCACATAGGATGCGTAGTCAATCTCGGTGCGGCGGGCGATGTATTCCTGGGTTTTGGTGGCGCGGTCGCGGCGTTCGGTGATCTTGTCGGTGATGACAATGTCGAAGGCATCGGACCCGGCCCCGGAGCCGAAGGAGACCATCAGAATGCGCTCGCCCGGTTGGGCAACGTCCAAAGCGCCGGTGAGTCCGATCATTGCGGCTCCGGCGTAGGTATTGCCAATGACCGGAACCAGTAATCCGGGTTCGAGCTGCTCCATGCTAAATCCGAGCAGCCCGGCAGCACGTTGCGGAAATTTGGCATTGGGTTGGTGTAGCACGACCCATTTGTAATCTTTGGGGGTGGTGCCTGCTGCTTCCATTAGTGCGCGACCCGCTTCGGTGACATGTTTAAAGTAGGCTGGTTCGCCGGTGAAGCGCAGACCGTGCTCGGGATATTTCTGGTTCTCGCGCCGCCAGAAATCGGGCGTGTCAGTGACATAGGAATACGAAGCGTTGATGATCGCCAGCGATTCTTCGGCTGGGCCGACGATGTAGGCTGCACCGCCCGCGCCTGCGGTGTATTCGAGCGCGTCGCCGGGTTTGCCCTGGGCCGTGTCCATGCCGATGGCCATGGCATAGTGCGCCATGCCCGAACCGACCAGACCCATTGCAGCAACCAGCGCTTCGGTGCCCGCTTTGCAGGCGAATTCCCAGTCGGCAGCCTGGGTGTTAGGGACGGCCCCAATTGCCTCGGCAACCAATGTGGAGGTGGGTTTGACTGCATACGGATGCGAACTCAGACCCGACCCAGACCGCGCGCAGTTCATACGGGTCAATCTGGGCGCGGGCCATGGCGTTGCGCGCCGCCTCGATCGACATGGTGATGACGTCCTCGTCCATGCCTGGGACGGCTTTCTCTTTGATGGGCAGACCGGCGCCCTTTCCACCCGTCCAAACACGGGCAACTTCTTTGGCGGGCAAACGGTAACGCGGAACATACGCGCCATAACCAACAATGCCAACGGGCTTGTTGGGTTTAAGCAGGGTAGGGTAGGCTTGCGGGGTGGGAGTTGTCATCAGTTTCCTCAAGAAAAACAGGTTATGGCGAATAACAAATTACAGTAGCAGAAATTAGCGGCAGGTAAAGGCCGTTTATTGAACAGGCAGACTTTTAAATTTCAGAAAATGAACACCAGCAGCTATCATTTGATATAGTGAGTATATCAACACAATGATTACACCAATCAAATTCAAGACATTCGATGCGTTTTGTATAAAAGACATTTTCCAAACAGGTTGCTTGCGGTGGATAAACAACTCCAACGCATCGCGCTGATCGACCCGAAAACGCTCAAAAGTGGAAAGATTGTTTTCATCAGGAAATACATAGCTGGCCGGGTTGGTCATATTGTAATATCCATTGCTGATTTCAAACACCGAACCCAATTTGGTTTCAGGATGGAAATTTTCAAGATAATAACCAAAGATTGCATCATTCAGGTGATTTAGATTACTGGCGTTTTGTTTGAAAACCTTATCATCTGTTACATCGACAATACTTTGAATAGGATAACGCCTTCCCTGTTCTATCAAGTCATACGTTTGAAGGGGTATGGTAAGGTCCAAATCTGGCAGACTGAAATGCTGATCCAACAAAATATAGGATGAAAATGTGAAAATGGTGAGACTGCTTAGCAATAAAAAAAAGATCGTCATCACCTGCTTTTGAAATTGAAGGCTTAAAACATGAAAGCAGTAAGCCGCGAATAAGGATGCTGGGAAAATAAAGGCAGATGCAAATCTCACATTCACATGGAGGGATGCCAAAACAGGCAGTGACTTGGTACTTTGATAGATCCATCCCTGCGCCAGCGAAAAATCTGTCGCAAGCCATAGTCCCAGCAAAAGAAAAAAAGCAGCGATCAGTTTGTCTTTTTTTACAACAATTGATATTTTCTTGATTCGAACGCCCCAATTGATCACCCAAGCAATCAGCAGAAAAAAAATAACCGGAGAAAGTGAAATATCCGTCTCCCAAATGCCGCCGTCAACAAATCCCGTTACATTTTGCAAGAAAATACCAATCTGATTTGTATTGATTCCATTAAGAGAATAGAAGGGAATCATTATCATGGCACCCAATAATTGTATAAACAGCCCCAGCAAGCCCTGAATATATGTTTTCCCATATTCATCAGCCATTTCCCTGGGGAAAAAGCGCATAAACGAAAAAACAGCCGTTAGTTTTGAAAGGGACAATAATAAAACAAGCAAGCTTCCTGTTAAACAAATCAAAAAAAACTTGCGCCATTCAAAAATGGATGGCGCAATAAAATAAAGGATGGGTAGAATAATCAATAACGATAGGGCAAAAATTACCGCCAAATAGAAACCAGCCTGATAAATCATCAATGTTCCGATGATCCCCAAAATAACACTTGCTTGAAGAATATTTAATTTTTTTGAAAAAAGCACCAACATGATAAACCCCAAAAGCGGAAATTGTTGATAACCGACATGACCAACAATCATATGCTCAAGATAAAAACCATTGGCAATAATAAAGATTGCGCCTAGTGTGCTGGCCTGCCAGGTTAATGCCAGGTTATTTTTCAAGAACAGATAAAATCCAGTGCAACCCAATAATGAATAAACAACCATTGAAACCATTAAAGCGCGCCACGGATCCATAACGTAAAGCAGAAATTGGGGCAGCGAATATTGGATATACAAAGGATCTGGATAAGCGGGCAATCCACTTCCAAAACTAGGCGTATACCATTAAATCGCTATACCATTTATAAGATGATGCAAATGCGTATCGAGCATTCGGGGAATATGAATACGGTAATCATGTCCAACCATCGGAAAATCACGACCAACCATAAAAAGAACGATGCCAATCATAATTACAAACCAGGGAAGAAAAAACAGGTTTTTGCTCTCTACGATTTTTAATGCCTTTGCACGCATTCTATAAAATCCTCAGTATCCTCAGTTTCTAGATCGTACATAAAAAGATACGCCAACCTTTCTTCAGATAACCCGCCCAAAACATAAGCTATGTATTCTGGCTTTTCAGGATGATTTCCGCCCGGTCAACTTTGATATTTTTCTCGGCCACCAGTTGCGCGGCGATGGCTTCGATCTGCGCGCCGCTGGCCCCGGCGGCAATCGCTACCTGACGGGCATGCAGGCTCATATGTCCGCGCTGGATGCCTTCGGTGGCAAGCGCGCGCAGAGCTGCCATATTTTGTGCCAATCCGACCGAGACGACGATTTCGGCCAGCTCGGCGGCGGATTGGATGCCCATCATCTTGAGCGCCGCCCGCGCTGCGGGGTGGACTTTCGTCGCCCCGCCAACGATGCCGAGGGCCATTGGCATTTCCAGCGTCCCGACCAGGTTCCCGTCCGCATCCCTGCCCCAGGTCGAAAGGCTAGTGTATGTCCCAGAGCGCGCGGCGTAGGCGTGCGCCCCGGCTTCGACGGCGCGCCAGTCGTTGCCGGTGGCGATCACCACCGCATCCACGCCGTTCATAATGCCCTTGTTATGCGTTGCTGCCCGGTACGGATCAACCGCCGCGAAGGCATAGGCTTCGATAATCCCATCGCGCACCTGTTCGCCGGTGTATTCGTCGAACGCCAGTGCCGCCACCGGGATGGTGCAGCGCGTTCGCGCCAAGCGACGGTCTGTCAGGTTGGAGAGAATGCGCAAATGGACGCGCCCGCCGGTGATTTCTTCAATTTTTGGGGCCAGGCGCTCACAGGCGGTGTTGACGGCGTTCGCGCCCATCGCATCACGCACATCATAAATGAGATGGACGACGAGAAACGGGCCAATCGGCGAATTTTCAATCGTGCGCACTTCCAGATCATGTGCACCGCCGCCACGCTTCTTTAAAGAAGCGTCCAATTCATCGGCAAGCGTTAGCAGTTCGGTTTTGTGTTCGTAGAGTTTTAGCTTGGTTTCATGTAAATTGACCACATCGAGCAACTGCATCTGACCAATCATTAGCGGCGCATCCGTCGAAGCGTGGAAGCCGCCATTGGCGTATGCCAGCTTTGCCATAAATGAAGCGCCCGCCACCACAGATGGCTCTTCGATTGCCATCGGTACCAACACATCGCGCCCGTTAACCTTGAAGTTGAGTCCAATGCCAAGGGGCAGTGCATAGGTGCCAATCACGTTTTCGACCATGTAGCTGGCTGCTTCGGGTTCGATTCCGCCACTCGTCCAGTAGGCCGCCAGATCGTTCAGTTCCATCCCGGCAAATTCCGCCACTTTTAACGCGCCGTTCGTTGAGGCTCAGGTTATAAAATGCAGCGATGCGTGAGTTCGACATGGACCATCCTTTGACAGGGATCAATTTAATCAGGTTTAAGTATAGAGCAATTCTATGGCTTCATCCTTACAAAACCTATCAACTTGTTCGAATGAATGTAATAAGCAATGTTTTACAAGAAAGGAAATTCTTTAGTAAGGTAGAATATTTTGCGAGGAGATTTCCATGCTTTTAACCCGCCAGCAACTTGAAGAACGTTTGATCGCGCTGCATCAGGCCAGTTTACAACTCGTTGACGATATTTCTCTCGAAACGTTGCTGGAGCGGATTGCCATGGTTGCCTGCAAACAGGCCAACGCGCAATATGCCGCGCTGGGCGTGCTGGCGGAGGATGGAAGCTTGAAGCAATTTATTACGGTGGGCATGTCCGCCGAACAAATTGGGCGGATCATCCACCCGCCAGTGGGGCACGGATTGATTGGGGCTTTGATGAACGCTGAAAGCTCCATTCGCATCCCAAGCATTCAAGCCGACCCGCGTAGTATTGGTTTCCCTGAAAACCACCCGCCAATGGTATCGATGCTGGGAGTGCCGATTCGCCTGGGCGGTAAACAACTGGGGCAGATTTATCTGACCAACAAAATTGGGCATCCGGTTTTTACCTATGACGATGAACAGATTATTGAAATGCTGGCGGCTTACGCTGCTGTCGCCATCCATAACGCACATTTATATGAAGACCTGAGGGAACAGGATGCAATTCTTACCCATCGCAACCAGGACCTGGTGCTGCTCAACAACATCGCCGAAGTGTTAACAGCTTCGCTAAAACGCGATGAAATTCTCGAAAAAACGATTGCGCTCGTCATGGATTATATGTCTGTCGAAGCGGGCGAAATCTTCCTGCTTGATGAAGATCAACAAACCCTGCGGCTGGTCTTGCACGCCGGGGAAGTTCCCAAAACCTTTTGGACACGCACCCGCTTCAAGGTGGGGAAGGGTATGATCGGTCAGGTCGCTCAAAGCGGACAGGCCGCTGTCAGCCATGACCTTGTGCATGATCTTAAACATTTGCGCGAAGCAGTGGTTGAGGCTGGTTTTCAACAAATGGCATCTTTCCCACTGATTGCTGCCGGAAAAGTCGTTGGGGTGTTGAGCGTTCTGACGCATCGTATCGTCCCAATCACTGGTCACGATATTCAACTCATCACTGCCATTGGAAGTTGGGCCGGCCTGGCGATTGAAAATGCCCGCCTGCTCGAAAATGCCCGTCGTCTTGCCATTTTGGAAGAACGCGAACGCATCGGCATGGATTTGCACGACGGCATTATCCAATCCATCTACGGGGTGGGGCTGGCGCTCGAAGATGCGCGTCTGCTGACAATGGAAGAACCCGAAAAGGTGCAGGAACGCATCCAGCAGGCTATTAATGGACTCAATCAAACCATCAGCGACATCCGATCCTACATTCTTGACCTGCGCCCGCGCCAGTTTAGCACCGAAAACTTGATGGACGGTCTCAAGCGCTTGCTCGCCGAATTCCATGCCAACACGCTGGCCGAAGGTAATCTCAGCGGTGACCCGCATGACGTGGCAGATTTGCCGCAGGCACACGCTGTCGCTTTCTTCCACATTTGCCAGGAGGCACTAGCAAATGCCGCCAAGCATGCCAAAGCCCGCAGGGTGGATGTCAGCATCTGGACCAGCCCGGAGCGCGTTATCATGGAAATCAAGGACAATGGCAAAGGCTTCGATATGCGTGATACAAAAACAACCATTGGACATGGGCTGGCAAACATGCAAACGCGCATCCACCAAATTGGCGGCGATGTGGAAATCACCTCCTTGAACAGTGAAGGCACCTCCATCCTTGCCTGGGTACCACGCGTGCAGCAGTAAAATGTTAAAAGCATAATTAAGACGGCGCAACTCCTAAGATTTCTCCCAAAGGGCGCCCGCTGGAAGATAGTCTATGTTTCTCAAAAACGAGTCTTCAAACTCAAGGTTTCACAGCGGGCTTATATCTCCAAAAACTTTGTGACATTCTTTAAGATAGATATACGCTATCTATCAAAAAAAAGGGCATTAACCCTATATGTGGGGGTAAATCTGCCAAACGATAAGCGCAGTTGGCTGAAACAAATGTTCTGTAATTATTTTTTTAACACACGTCATCCATCCATTTCTTTAAGGTTGGCGTGTCTTAAAAAAGGTAAAGTTTTTAAGGTAGCGTAGGCTGGACGTGTAGCAGGTTTCGGTCCTTCCTGCTAAAATCTTGCAAGTTATTCAGCAAGACGCGAACTGCCCAACGTCTTCATATCCCTGACAGTCATTCAATCATCCCAATTTATTTTTCAACCCTCTGGTAATCTGACAGAGGGCTTCGTTTCCCTTTTCCCTTTTTCGTATTTTTTGTTTTTGGAGCAGCCTATGAACGCAGAACAAGCCTGGCAATCTGTCATCGGACAGCTTCAAATGGAAATGCCCCGCGCTTCCTTCGACACCTGGGTGCGCGATACCCGTGTTGCCAGCTACAACTCAGGCATCGTCACCGTTGGCGTGCGCAATGCCTACGCCCGCGACTGGCTCGAAAGCCGCCTGATGAGCACCGTCTCAGGTCTGTTAACCAACATTCTCGATCAGGCGACGGACGTGCGCTTTGTCATTACCAATGGCAGCGAATCCAATCCGTCAGAAAACGCTGCCCCCGAAAG
Organism: uncultured Chloroflexia bacterium; assembly: GCA_963757465.1. GTDB lineage: Bacteria > Chloroflexota > Anaerolineae > Anaerolineales > Villigracilaceae > UBA5195. The sequence continues at coordinate 400,671 of CAVWRY010000003.1, forward strand.
CAGCCTCCCCGCAACCGGTTCGGATGCAGACTACCCGGTAGATGAACCCGTTAAACAGCGCAACGCCACCATCAATCCGCGCTACACCTTTGATAACTTTGTGGTCGGCGCCAACAACCGGTTGGCACACGCCGCATCGCAGGCGGTCGCCGAAAAACCTGCGGGCGCGTACAATCCTTTGTTTTTGTACGGTGGCGTCGGGTTGGGCAAGACCCACCTGCTGCACGCCATCGGCAATTCCTGCCACCAGCGCGGACTCAGTGTGCTCTATGTCTCCTCCGAAGAGTTCACCAACGACATGGTCAACGCCATCCGTACCCGCACCACCCAGGCCTTCCGCGAAAAATATCGCTCGGCGGATGTATTGTTGATCGATGACATCCAGTTCATTGCGGGCAAGGAAGGCACACAGGAAGAGTTCTTTCACACCTTCAACACCCTGCACAGCCAGAACAAACAAATCATCGTCTCGTCTGACCGTCCTCCAAAATCGATGGTGACGCTCGAAGAACGGCTGCGCTCGCGCTTCGAGTGGGGTCTGATTGCAGACATCCAACTGCCCGATCTCGAAACGCGCCAGGCCATCCTGCGCTACAAAGCTGAACGTCTGGGTCGCAACATTCCCGATGAGATTCTCGACACCATTGCCCGCCGCGTGCAGTCCAACATCCGTGAGCTGGAAGGGGCGCTCAACCGCATTGTCGCCTTTGCCGATTTGAGCGGTTCTGCGCTGACGCCGAACCTGGTCGAAATCGCGCTTTCGGATCTGCTGCCGCAGGCACGCTCGGCAGCGCCAGATCAGGTGTTGGAGGTTGTTGCGCGCTTCTTCAATATGACCAGTGAGCGTCTGCTGGGACGTGACCGTTCGCAGGTGGTGGCGGTACCGCGTCAGATTGCCATGTATCTGATGCGTGAATTATCCGACGCCTCGCTGCCGCAAATTGGGCTGGTGATGGGCGGACGCGATCACACCACCGTCATGTATGCCATCGAAAAGATCGCCGACAAGGTCGAAACCGACGATCAGTTGCGCAAACAAGTGTCGAAAATCCGCGAACAGTTACAAGGTCAGTCTACGGCCTGGTAATTGATTGTGCCAAATTCTGTTTGATACCACCCATCAAAACCGCGCCCCGGCCTTCCGCCGGGGCGTTTTTGCTGTAAAATCACTTTGTGAAAACTTCCCTGCGTGAACAATTTTCCATCATGCCGCTTTTCTGGATTGCGCTGGCTTTTTTGGGCGGTGTCTGGCTTGCCAGTTTGTTGCCGCTGCCAACCTGGCTCTGGCTCGTACTCGGACTCGTCAGCCTGCCAGCCGCCATCGTGCTGAAAACTATCCAGCGCAAATGGATGCTCGTGCTCCTGCTGCTGCCCGGATTTGTCTTTCTCGGCGCGGCGCGCTATCAGGCGCAGCAACTCGTCATTACCCCCGATCATATTGCATCTTACAACGACAACCCGCAGAAGATCTACATCACTGGCACGATCACCGAGCCGCCGGATGTGCGCGATACGTACATCAACCTGCACATCGAAGTCGACTCGATTGACGCGGGCAAAGGGGACATTCCCATGCATGGGCCGCTGCTCGTACGCTTGAACAACGAATACACCCTGCATTACGGGGACCACGTCCGGGTGCGCGGCGCGGTGGAGACCCCGCCCGCAGACGAAGAATTCTCCTACCGCGATTATCTCGCCTTCAAAGGCATGAATTCGATCCTGACCACGAACGCCATCACGGTCATTCCTTTTGGTGGTCACACCGACCCCATCCCCAGCTTTATCTACCGGGTCAAAGCCAGCCTGCTGCGGCGCGTTTACATGCTCTTCCCTGAACCCGAAGCCTCACTGCTGGCGGGCATTTTGCTTGGCGACGATAATGGCATTTCTGCCAAATTGCAGCAGGCCTTCAAGAATACGGGCACGTCGCACATCATCGCCATTTCCGGTTTCAATATTGCCATCATTGCAGGTATTTTCGTCACGCTCTTTAGTCGCTTTTTGGGCAAACGGCTGGGCGGCGTGTTTGCGGTGCTCGGCATCATTTTCTACACCGTTTTGGTTGGGGCTAGTCCGTCGGTGGTGCGTGCCGCCATCATGGGCACGTTTTCGGTCATGGCGGGGCTTTCGGGGCGGCGCAATCAGGCGCTCAACACCCTCGCCATCACCGCCGGGATCATGATCGCCTTTGACCCATATATCCCCTGGGACGTGGGTTTTCAGCTTTCTTTTATGGCGACGCTTGGACTGGTGCTTTACGCCCAGCCGATGGAAGCCGCTGTATCCGCTTTTCTGACGCGCACCTTCCCCAAACTGCCCGTTGAACAGATCATCGGCCCGATCTCAGACTACTTTTTGCTGACGCTTGCTGCGCAAATCACCACGCTGCCGATCAGCGCCTATCACTTTCAGCGCATCTCGCTGATTTCGATCATCGCCAACCCGTTTATTCTGCCCGCTCAGCCGCCGGTGATGGTCATCAGCGGTTTGGCTGTGCTGCTTGGGCGTCTCTACCTGCCGCTCGGACAGGTGATCGCCTGGGTGGCCTGGCCCTATCCGGCCTACACCATCCGCATGGTGGAATTTTTCAATGGCTTCCCCGGCGGGGTGTTGCCGCTTGAAAACTTTAGCCTGCTCTCGGTGATTGCCTTTTATCTGATTCTGTTTCTACTCACCGTCACCGGCCCCCGTTTACACAATTTTCGCGCCGTCCTGAGGCCTGCTACCTCGCTGACGGTGCTCCTGTTGCTGTCAGTTTTGGTGTGGCGGTCAGCGCTCAACCTGCCCGACGGACGCCTGCACATCACTGTACTCGACGTGGGCTCGTCCGACGCCATTCTGATTACAACGCCCGGCGGGCGGCATGTGCTCATCAACGGCGGCAACAGTCCCTCGCGCTTGGTCGATCAGTTGGGCCGCCGTCTTTTGCCCTTTGACCGCAAAATTGATTATCTTGTGATTGCCTCCACGCTCGAAACCGAAGTGGCTGCCCTGCCGCGTGTGCTCGAAACCTATCAGCCGCAAGATGCTTTTTGGGCGGGCAGTCACGATGCTTCGTTCTCGTCGCAAAAGCTGGAAAGCTGGTTGAGCGACAACGCTGTCCCCGTTCATGAAGCGCAGACTGGCGATGAACTTGACCTGGGCGACGGCGCGCGACTGCGGACGCTTTCAGCTTCATCAAGCGGTGCCATTCTGGAAGTCGAGTGGCACAACTTCCGCACGATTTTGCCGATTGGAGTCAACTTTGACATGTTTGATGAACTGGACGACGGACAATACTTTGGCCCGGTCAACGCGCTGTTGTTGATCCAAAGCGGTTACGGCCCTGCCAACCCTGACCAATGGCTGACCAACATCCAGCCGCAGATTACCCTGCTCAGCGTCGACGCCGCTGACCCCAACGGTCTGCCAGCGCCGGGACCGCTCAAAACGTTGCAAGACACCAACATCTTCCGCACCGATGCCAACGGGTGGATTGATCTTGCCACCGACGGGCAAAACACCCAGGTGACGGTCGAGAAAAAATAACAAAATACACTTTCGGGTCATTTTTTCCAGAAAACATGCAAGGCGACTTTCAGCGGGGTTATAATCACGCCGCAGATATTTTTATTCTTACAGGAGAGAAACAAATGGCATACACTAACGTTACCGTCCCGGTAGGTGGGGCAAAAATTACGATCGAAAATGGCAAGTTGAATGTGCCTGACAACCCGATTTTGCCTTTTGTGGAAGGCGATGGCATTGGCCGTGACATTTGGCACGCTTCGGCGGGTGTCTTCGAGGCTGCGGTGGAGAAAGCCTACGGCGGTAAGCGCAAAATCCATTGGATGGAAGTTTACGCGGGCGAAAAGGCCTTTCTGAAATTTCAGACCTGGCTGCCCGATGAAACGGTTGAAGCTTTCAGCGAGTTTCTGGTGGGTATCAAGGGGCCGCTGACCACTCCGATTGGTGGCGGCATCCGTTCATTGAATGTGGCCCTGCGCAAGCTGCTCGATCTGTACGTCTGCCAGCGCCCGGTGCGCTACTTTAACGGCGTCCCATCCCCGGTGAAGACTCCTGAACTGGTGGATATGGTCATCTTCCGCGAAAACACCGAAGATATTTATGCTGGTATCGAGTTCGCCAATGGCACCGAGGACAGCGAAAAATTCAAAAAACTCTTTAAAGAAGCTTTCCCCAAGGAATATGCCAAGATTCGCTTCCCTGATAGCAGCGGTATTGGTTTCAAGCCGGTCTCGGTGGACGGCACGGAGCGTTTGATGCACGCCACGATTGAGTGGGCGCTGCTTAACAAGCGCAAGTCGATCAATCTGGTGCACAAGGGCAACATTATGAAGTTCACCGAAGGTGCCTTCAAAGATTGGGCTTATGCGCTCGCCAAACGCGAACATCGCAATGAGATTATCACCGAACGCGAGAGCTGGATTCTTGCTAACAAAGAAAAGAATCCTGACCTGGATATTGCAGGTAACGCGCACATGGTGGAACCCGGTTTTGAGATGATGTCGCCTGCCCAGAAAGAATCGGTCAAGAAGGAAGTAGAAGAAGCCATGGCGCTCTGGGAGACCCACGGCAACGGTCAGTGGAAGAAGAAGCTGATGATCAAAGACTCGATTGCCGATGTTACCCTGCAATATGTCCTTTTGCGCCCGCAGGATTACGATGTGATTGCCACCATGAATTTGAATGGTGATTACCTATCTGACGCGCTGGCGGCGCAAGTGGGTGGCATCGGTATTGCCCCGGGAGCGAACATCAACTATGTGACGGGTCACGCCATTTTCGAAGCAACTCATGGCACCGCGCCCAAATATGCCGACCTGGATAAGGTCAACCCTGGATCTGTAATCCTGTCTGGCGAGATGATGCTGCGTTATATGGGCTGGACGGAAGCTGCTGATTTAATCATCAAGGGCATCGAAGGTGCCATCAATGCCAAAACCGTCACCTACGACTTCGCCCGCAACATGGAAGGCGCTATCGAAGTTAAGTGCTCCGAGTTTGGTCAGGAAGTCATCAAGCACATGTAAGCATGCTTTACAACAAAAAAGCGCGAGGATGCTTTTGGCATTCCTCGCGCTTTTTTGTTGTGATCAAATCTCTACTTGTAAACTACGGGCCAACTGGCATATAGCGGTCAGTGGCATTGCCTGTAAGAGTATCAACATAATAGATATCCATCACAAACGGATATCCTGGCATCATATCAAATTGCGATGCAAAACTGGAAGCATAATTTCCTGCGGCGTTTGCACGTACCCAGGTGTTATACCATACGCGGGCATATGAATCCTTGATATCTACTTCAAAATATCGATTGGCCGGCGCAATGCCGCTGACAACATCAGTGGCGAGATTGGCCACAGCAGTTAGCCTGGGAAGTGTATAGGCTGAAACACCCGTACCACTGATTTTATCGCCCCATATCAGCGAAATTGGTGTTCCTGCAGGGCTTACCAAATCAACAGTAAAACAGCCGCAAGCGCTAAATGCCCCTGTAAATGTATATGTCTTGCCGCCATGGACGATACTCATCGTGGCAGGCATAAGTGGGGAACCATCCAATGTGCAATAGTTGCTGCCCAGTTGGCAGTATATAGAAGGAACGTTATAGGTACGTGTAAAGGTGAAATTTATGCTTTGCGTTACATCTATATCAAACTGGTCACCCCCACGAAACATTACTGTACCAAAATCAACGCTCCATTGGCCAGTTGCTCGAATGACCCCCGTTTTATTTACGGCGCTAAAAGAGTTGGCAGCATTTAAATAATCGTGATACCACCAAATTGAATATGCTTTGCTTGGTGAGCTGGCACTGGTAAGAATGCTGGTTTTCTTATACACTGCTTTTACGGTAATAGGAGGCGCCACAGTCGTATAATTTCCCAGCACTGCACCGCCAAATGTGTCATAAACAACATACGTTAATTTATAACTGGGCAAAACGTCTGAATAGATGCCGGTATAGTCAAAACAATCCTCGAGAAAACCGCTGGAAGATGCGTTGCCAGCATAGTTTGCCATTATTGCCCCTTGCTTGTTTCGCAAACTGGCAATCACATAAGCGTTGCTGGTCAAGTTTGTAACGATGAAACAGCTTGAATACAAACTGATCAGAAAACTTGGCGACAAACCGCTGGCCGTCTGTGTATGAACTGGTTCTGTATGCGGTACCATTGCAACTGCTGTATGAATATTGTCGAATACCTGGGCTGTGCCAAGTATGGACTTGGTGGTACTTGCCGGATATTTAATCTTTAAAATACCAGCGTTTAGTTCTGGTTCAAAGTCTAAAATTTCACCCTTGTTTTGGGCTGCCAATAATTCTGGCATCAACCTGTTAAGCGCCTTTTGCGATTGGATGCGCAGCGGGACAGACGCATCAACCTGTTTTAACAGCGGCATAAACCCATATCTTTCCCCACTCTTGGCCTGAGCTGTGCTGCTACTGAAGAGTGTTAGCGCGAAAATTAGAACCAACAGTACACGTAGTGCTTTCATAGCATATTCTCCTTGTTTTATATATTAATAAACAGAAGTGACTTTAAATATTGTAAATTTGTTTACAACAAATAGCAATGGGCATGACAAGACAATACCATAACAGAGGAGAGACATCATTGGCACTCTACCCAATTATTCTGAAGATGGAATCCGAAAAGACCACATTAGCCATGCCATCAGGATAAGGATTGCAAGGAAGTTACCAGCAATAAAGAACAACATCAACGATGCATTGAAAACAACCGGAGTTTGCAGGTTGGCTGCAGTAGTAATATCAAAGGCTGCCTGTATTGTCAAAAGAATAACGCCAAAGAGAATCCCGGCAAAAGAACTGACGCGTGCGACCGTCTCTTTACGTCTTTCTGGCGCAAGCCAGTATGCTCGGTTGGGGATGTTCATCAGGTTGGCAGGCACGGCGCGAAGCAAAATCTGCAATAGGATGCCCAGCCCAACCATCATCAGCTCAAGCTGAATCTGGAAGGCAAAGAGCTGTTCTTTTGGCGCAAAACGGTTCGGGATTCCCTGTGCGTCAAAGTGCGCTGCCATTTGTGCCGGGGCAATCACCCACATGCGGGTGGTTTCAATGCCGCAAAACAGAATGATGACAAGAAAAAATATGTTTCCAAAGCGCATGACAGCCTCCATTTTCAAATTATGCATCCAGTCGGTGTGCGAGTGCGGAGTAAAATCCGTGCAGAAAACTGGATGACGCGACAGCCAGCAGGCGTGGCTCGCTAAAACCAGCCTGTGGAGCCAGGGTGCGCCAGGTTTCAAAGCGCAATGGGTAGGGCACCCAATGGTTGCCTGAATCGACATTATATTCAACCAGCAGAAGCGCGCCACCTGGTTGCAGGAATGAACGGATATGGTGAAGAATACGCTGTTTGTCTTGAAAAAAGTGCAGCGAGTTCGCCATCAGCACACCGTCCAGGATGGGGATATTGAAGGGGCGGGAAAAGTCAGCGGGTAAGGGATGCAGCCGGGAGAAATCGTTTCCAAAGCGTACGCGCCAGGCCTGTTGCAGTTCGGTCAGCCGTGCGCGGTCTTTGTCCACAGCGTAAATATCGCTCTCCGGACCAAGCAGCTCGCGCAGGGCCAGGGTAAAAGCTCCCGCGCCAGCCCCGAAATCTGCCCAGGTGCTGCCAGCGGGAAGCTGCGCAGGGCGTAAAAGATTGACGTGGTCTGTGTGGTCCAAGCCTGTCCTTTGTCCTATAATATATAGAAACAGATGTAGTACGTACTGGTATCAGCATTTTAATCCTTTTCTTTTGATTGAGAGGAAATTTATGCTTGCAAAAAGGTTTGTCAAAATTGGGATCGTGATTGCCGGATATGTTTTTGCGCTGATTGGCGCATTGGCGGCGCTTTATGTGCGTCAGCTTTTTACGGATACCGCGGCTGCGCAGGCTGCTTCGGGGATGTATGCTTTTGGGGATGAGATACTTTTATGGGGGATGTTTGGGTTCCTGGCGCTCATCCCAACCTTGCTGGCGTTTTATTTTCTGCGCCCGCTTGAAAAACTTTGGCGCTGGTTTGCTGCTGCCTGTTTGGGATTTGCGGGGATGGGTATTCTTCTTACGTTGATTAGTATGATCATCAATGGGACTGGCGCTTATCACGATCCGGTCTGGGCCGTTGTCTCTTTTCTCGGATTATTGTATATTTTTGGGGTGCCGCTGTTTTTTGCGGGTTTTTTGGCGCTGGCTGTGATTGCGCCCGCGGGTCGCTCACGCCGTTTAATGTTGTTTGCTGCAGCGGCTGAAATGTTTACCGGCCTGTTTGCGCTTGTGATGTTGTTTGTGTTCCATCGGTTTTAAAAGATATGTCGATGGATTGCTCTGCAAGCAATTGCTTATTCTTTTGCGCTACCAGAACGATTAATCGAATATTTTAGGAGATGAAATACGTGGGAAAATTAACCTATTTTGCAACAGTTCTCGATCTGCTTCTCCATTCTTCGAAAAAAAGTTCGACCACGGCTGCGGCTAGTTATGTCTGTTCCACAGATGGCACGCCACCCATGCCAACGACAACCCCGGTCACCATCAAACCGTATTGCGAACACGGGCGCATCCTGTCGTTTGAACAGGAAGGTATTACACGCTATGCCTGTTTCGATTCACCTGCGCAGGCTGCACAGGCCCAAAAAGCTACAAAACGTTGGCCGCTCTTCATCTACTTGCATGGTTCACGCGCTACACCTGATAGTATCTACACCCTTGGCAAAGACTTGTTCCATCTGCATGATGACTACCCCCTTTCGGACGATCCCAATGTAAGGGGATTTTTCCTGCTCTCCCCCGAAGGCAGGCGGGCCACCCCCTGGGAATCCGTTACCGGCACGGGATTCCACTGGGATGAGTGGTATCGTAATCCGAGCAAAAACCTGGATGTGTTGGCGATTGACCATTTTGTCGATGAGGTCGTCTCGATGGGTCAGGTTGATCCCAGACGAATTTATGTCTTCGGCTGGAGCAATGGCGCCTACATGGCGGCGCTTTATGGCATCTGGCGCAGCAGCCGCGTTGCAGCAATTGGACAATACGCTGGTGCCGATCCCTGGTCGCGGACTCCCTGTCCTGTTCTTTTGCGCTATGAGAGACAAGTCCCGCTGGTTTTGCTGCGTAATTTGTGTGATGCACTCGTTCCATGTGCCACAACCAGTGACTGGATCAAGAACTCTTACCGAACAAAACTGGCCTTTTGAGTATCATAATCTCGACCTTGGCGGACAAATTACTGCTGATGAAAACTGCGCTGGGAACTGTGGCAAGATCAGGGGCATTTTTGAACACGTGCGCTGGCCGAAGAAGCCAGCATTTGAGCAAATGCTGCGTTTTATGAAAGAAAATCCGCTTCCATGAAGCGGATTTTTTCTTTTATGGAGTGACCATCAAAACGGTAGCGCCTATTTTCTTAGTTGAAATGCCATGGGCATTAACGCTTCAACCCGAAACACACGATCTGTCCCGCAAATAACGATTTCTGCATCTTTGGCAAATTCGACCATCCATTGCCTGCAGGCTCCACACGGCATAAACTCGTGAATGTTTTGTTCAATTTTAGTGGCATCAATACATGCAATCGCTATGGCGCGGAAATCTCTTTCCCCTTCCGAGATGGCTTTTGCGAAAGCTGTCCGCTCAGCGCAAAGCGTTAAACCATAACTGGCATTTTCGACGTTGACGCCTGTGTAGATGCCGCCTTCGGCGAAGATTGCCGCCCCCACCCTGAATTTGGAGTACGGAGCGTAGGCACGTTTGGCAACTTCCTGTGCGGCAGCGCAAAGCTGTTGTTTTTCTTCCAAAGAGAGTGGCTTATGCATGCTGGCTCATTTCACGGTGCGGTACTTCATGATGCCAGCGGCAGCGCGCCTCGTACATCTCTGAAGCGCCAATAATGACCACCGGATCATCATAAAAAGCGGGTCGACCATTGACCAGACGTTGCGTGCGTGAAGCTGGCTCCCCGCAAACCATACAGATGGCCTGAAACTTATCCACACGTTCGGCCTGGGCCATCAGCAGCGGCATCGGTCCAAACGGGGCGCCGCGAAAATCCATATCGAGGCCAGCCACCAGTACGCGCAATTTGCGCTCCACCAACTGGCGACAAACTTCGATGATGCCATCGTCGAAAAATTGGGCTTCGTCAATCCCGACGACAGTCGTCTCCGGAGCAAGTTTCGTGAAAATATCCGCCGAATTTTTGACCGGGATGGCCGCAAAATCGGCACCTGCATGCGATGTTACTTTTTCGCTGCCATAACGGATATCCACGACAGGTTTGAACACCTGCACTTTTTGACGGGCAATCACCGCACGGCGCATTCGTCGAATCATCTCATCCGTTTTCCCGCTGAACATTGAACCGCAAATCACTTCAAGCGAACCATTGATATGTTCCATTCCTTGCCTGCCTGTCTAGCATGTTTTCAACCAAGTTTACCTGATAATACAGGCCGGGCAAATGTGATGCAGCAAGATTACCCATAACATCACCCATCCACAGCTTTCGGCGTGCTTGTCGAAAGCATCAAGAGATTGTATACTCAAAAATTAAGTGGCCCCGCCACACTCAAAATTCTGTTTTATTAGAAGAGGAGAGTGAGATGAAAAAGGTTTCTGCATTGTTAACCAGTTTGCTGTTGTTGACTCTGTTGCTGGCTGCCTGCGCCCCGACAGCAACGACCAGCAAAAAACTGAAAGTGGGTCTGGTGACGGATACAGGGGGCGTGAACGACAAGTCGTTCAACCAGTCCGCCTGGACTGGGGTTCAGAAGGCCGCCAAAGAATTTGGCTTCGACGCCAAAGTTATCGAGTCTAAACAGCAGACAGATTACGAGAAAAATATCGATCAGTTCGCCACCGAAGGGTATGACGTGATTGTTACAGTAGGCTTCCTGATGGGCGATGCAACTGCCGCGAAAGCCAAACAATACCCGAACATCAAGTTTGCGATCATCGACTATTCCTACTTCCCAACCAAAGGCTCGGCAACCTGCCCCGATACCGTCAAAGATTGTTATGACGATGGTGGCTTGAAGAACATCACCAGCCTGATGTTCCAAGAAGATGAAGTCGGTTTCCTGGCAGGCGTACTCGCAGCGGGCATGACCAAGACCGGAACCATCTGCACCGTCTCCGGGATGGAAATCCCCCCGGTGGTCAAGTATGTTGTCGGCTATCAGAACGGCGCAAAGTGGTATAAACCCGATACCAAGGCATTAAATGTCTATATCCCGTCCTTTGTTGACCCGGCCAAAGGCAAAGAGACTGGTTTGAGCATGGTTGGCCAAAGCTGCGATGTCCTTTTTGGTGTGGGTGGCAACACCGGCAACGGCGGCCTGCTGGCTGCCAAAGAAAGCGGCTTGATGGCGATTGGCGTGGATGTTGACCAATATGGCACGTACCCTGAAGTCAAGGATGCTTTGCTCTCAAGCGCCATGAAGAACGTTGATACAGCCGTCTATGAATTTCTCAAGACCATCAACGCGGGAACAACCAAAGCGGGTGTTTCGACTGCGAATATAAAAAACGGCGGTGTGGGTCTGGCCCCCTTCCATGACTGGGACGGTAAGATTCCGCAGGAAGTAAAGGACAAGATTGCCGCCGCCGAAGCTGGTCTGAAAGACGGCAGCATCACCACCGGCTACAAGCCGTAATTGCGCCGATTACGATCCTTATTTTGGAGGGTGTTGTTCCGCTGGAGCAGCACCCTCCGTTCGTCAGGGAGCATCTGATGCCGCTTGCTCTGGAAGCGATTGGAATTACAAAGAGGTTTCCCGGCGTGCTTGCCAATGACCACGTTGATTTTGCGCTCGAGCAGGGCGTCATCCACGCGTTGCTGGGCGAGAACGGCGCGGGCAAATCCACGCTGATGAATATCCTTTATGGGTTATACCGGCCCGATTCTGGCGAGATCAAGATCAACGGTCAGACGACGCTGATTGCCAGTCCACACGATGCCATCCATAAAGGGATTGGCATGGTCCATCAGCATTTTATGCTGGTCGCGCCGCTGACCGTGGCGGAGAATATCATGCTTGGTCAGGAAGCATTAACACAAGGCACACAGGCGCTCAAACAACTGGGCCAACTCGATCACCGCAGCACCGTGAAACGAATTCGCCAATTGGGGGAACAATATGGCCTGGCTGTTGACCCTGAGGCCGTTGTTGGCGACCTGACGGTGGGTGCGCAGCAGCGGGTGGAGATCATCAAGGCGCTCTACCGTGAAGCCAATATCCTGATTCTCGATGAGCCGACCGCCGTCCTGACGCCGCAGGAAGCCGATGAGTTGTTTGTGATCATGCGCACATTGGTGGCGCAGGGCAAGTCGATCATTTTTATCACGCACAAACTGCGCGAGGTGCTCGTCTCGGCAGACCGCATCAGTGTCATGCGTGCCGGGAAAATGATCGGGTCGGTCAGGCCTGACGAAGCCACCCAAAATACCCTGGCTGAAATGATGGTCGGGCGCAATGTCACCCTGCAAATTGACAAGGCGGATGCCCAGCCCACAGTGCAGATTCTCACCGTCAGCGGTCTGAGCGCCTTCGATGATCGCCACCATCTGGCAGTGGATGACATCTCGCTCGAGGTGCGCGCCGGTGAAATTTTAGGGATTGCCGGGGTGCAGGGGAACGGCCAGACCGAGTTGGCCGAAGTGCTGACGGGTCTGCGTCCGCTCGCTGGGGGGCGGGTTTCCATCGCCGGGCAAGCCATCCCCCAAATCACGCCGCGCCGCATGATCGAGTCTCAGATTTCGCACATTCCCGAAGACCGGCATAAGCACGGACTGGTTTTATCGTTCTCGGTGCGCGATAATATGGCTCTGTGCAGTTACTACCAGCCGCCCTTTTCAAAAGGGGTTGAAATGGATTTTGACGTGATCAGCCAGCGCGCTGCCGAGCTCACCGAACAGTATGACGTGCGCACCCCCACGATCGAAACCAGTGTCGGCTCGCTCTCGGGTGGCAACCAGCAAAAGGTGATTGTGGCCCGCGAACTGGCGCGCCCCGTTAAACTGTTGATCGCTAGTCAGCCCACGCGCGGCCTCGACGTGGGCAGCATCGAATTCATCCACCGCCAAATTGTCGGGGCGCGTGACCGGGGCGCTGCGGTACTCTTGATCAGCGCCGAGCTGGATGAAGTCCTGGCCCTTTCAGACCGCATCGCGGTCATGTACAAAGGCCGCATTCTGGAGACGGTGGACGCAAAGAACGCCAGCCGCGAGAAATTGGGGCTTCTGATGGCGGGCATCACGCAGGAGGGCAGCCATGTCTGACGTCCCTGTAACGGCACCCGTCTTTCAGTGGCGACTCATCCCCCGTAGACTGTGGCGCTTGAGCCGCATGCCGCTGCTGGCAATCCTCCTGGCCTTTGCAATTGGCGGACTGCTGATCTGGGTTACCAGCGGCAGCCTGACCACCGTCCTGGACGCCTATGTTGGTCTGGCGCGTGGGGCTTTTTTCAAGCAGCGCGGCTTCTCTGAAACACTGGTTGCTGCCATCCCCTATGTTTTTCTCAGCCTGGCGGTTGCGGTGGGTTTCAAGACTGGTCTGTTCAACATCGGTGTTGAGGGACAGTTCACCATCGGGTCGGTTTGCGCAGCCTGGGCGGGCGTGGCCTTTGCCGGCATGCCAGCCATCCTCCACCTGCCACTGGTCTTGCTGATTGGCGCCCTGGGCGGAGCCATCTGGGCGGCCATTCCAGGTTATCTGAAGGCGCGCACGGGCGCGCACGAAGTCATTATCACAATGATGATGAACTACATCGCCTTTCGTCTGACTGAATATTTGATCAGCGTGCCACTGCGCGACCCGTCTTCCACAGGTGTGCAGACCAACCGCGTTGCCCCTAGCGCCGAACTCTGGACGCTCGCCGCCTTTCCGCAACATTTGCAAGACCCTCTGAACGCGCTGCTGCTGGCGCTGGTGATTGGGCTGCTGGTGATGATTTCTGCGCGATTTCTGCTGATGTCTGACAGGTTTCGTGTTCCCCAACGCCGTCTTGTGTATATTGGCCTCGGGTTGCTGGCTGGCGCGTTGAGCTTCTTTGCGCTGCCGGTGCTGACCAAGTTATGGTGGCCTTTCACCGATCCATATGACCGTTTACATGCCGGTCTTTTCCTGGCGATTTTTGCGGCAATCGCTGTCTGGTGGCTGCTGACGAAGACAACCATCGGCTTTGAGTTGCGCATGGTCGGCGCGAACCCGAATGCGGCTCGTTATGCGGGTGTCAACATCACGCGCAGCATCATCCTGTCGATGGCGATCTCTGGCGCGCTGGCCGGGCTGGCCGGGGCCGTGGAAGTGCTGGGTGTTTCCATTTGCCGCTGTCTGCCACTTTTCTTTTCCAGCGGCTACGGCTGGGACAGCATTGGGATTGCCCTGCTGGCGCAAAACAATCCCTTTGGCATTCTGGCAAGTTCATTGTTGTTCGGCGCGATGCGCAATGGCGCAGACCTGATGGAACTCAATTCGGGCGTCTCCAAATATATTATTTCGTTGATCCAGGCCCTGGTGCTGCTGTTTGTCTCAGCACCTGTCATTGTGCGTTGGGTCTACCGCATGAAAAACGATCCCAAATCGGACGAGGATGCCCCGCTGACAACCACATCTTGGGGAGGTAAGTTGTGAGCGCCAAAACGCGTTTGAACCTGTTGCGCGGCACCAGACTGTTAACCGTACTCTTGAGTCTGTTTGGGCTGGTGGCGATCTGGTTTCTGCTCAACCAGGTAATCGGTGGTCGGTGCGACCAGAAATGTGTCATCGATACACTGGCGCAGACGCTACGGGTGGCGACCCCGATTGTTTTTGCGGCGTTGTGTGGCGTGATGTGCGAACGTTCGGGCGTGATCAACATTGGCATTGAAGGCATGATGCTGATGGCTGCCATGGTTGGATACGCCGCCAACCTGTTCATATTCCAATGGCTCAAAGAACTGGTTGGCGTCGAAGCGGCAGGAAATCTCAGCCGCTGGCTGGGTGTGCTGCTGGGAGTCCTGTCGGCGGTGGTGCTGGCCTGGCTGCATGCGACCATTTCGATCCGGTTCAAGGTCGATCAGGTGATTAGTGGGATTGTCATCAACATTCTGTCGATTGGGCTGACCGGTTACATCTACCGTCAATTCCTGGCGCAAGACCTGCCGCCGGGGCCGGGAACATTTCCGTTGGTGAGCATTCCCCTGCTTTCGAATATCCCGGTGATTGGTACGATCTTTTTCATGCAAAAGCCCCTGACCTATATAATGATCGTGGCTGTGGCCTTTCTTCATTATATGTTGTTCCATACCCCCTGGGGTTTGCGGACACGCGCCATCGGCGAGCATCCGCGCGCAGCCGATACGCTGGGTGTGGATGTCATCCGGATGCGCTATATCAATCTGTTGTGGGGTGGCGCGTTGGCAGGGTTGGGGGGGGTGTGGTTTACGCTCGAAGCCGTGGATGTCTTCAATCCGCTGATGACCAACGGGTTGGGATTCATCGGGTTGGCAGCGATGATCTTCGGCAAATGGACTCCGCTCGGGTCGTTGATTGGCGCGCTGATCTTCGGGTTGGGATCCAGTGTCACCGCCACGGTCAGCATCTTTCGCCCCGATATCCCATCCCAAATCCCGCAAATGCTGCCTTACATCCTGACGATTATCGCCCTGACCGGGGTGGTGGGACGGGCGACAGCCCCTGCCGCCAGCGGCCAGCCGTACGAAAAGCAATAAGATCGATCCATTCTTTTAAAGAAGTGTTTCCCATGTAGGGGCGGGGTTCCCCGCTCCGGCTTGGATGATAATGCCTGGCAGGGCGCGGTTCCCGTGCTCCTCCCTTGCGCGTTTGTGGAGAGCAACGAACATGATCGATCATACCGCTCCAAGCTCATCGAGCACCAAAAGCAAGGTTCTTAAAGTGCTCATCGTCGTTGTTATTGTTGGATGCCTGCTCGTGACCGGGCTGGCGGTTGGTCTCTATTCGGTCGTAGCCAACCTGGCCAGAAGCAATCCGGTTCTGAGTACGGCGGCGGCAGACATCACATCGGGTTTCGCCAAAAAGAGGCTGATCTTTGGTTCCAAAGGGACAGCCCCCGGCATGTTCTCAGACGCGCGCAGCGTGGCGGTGGATGGCAAAGGAAATATTCTGGTTGGGGATTATGCAGACAGCCGCGTGCAAACCTTTGATCAGTTTGGGAAATATCTCTCTTCTTTCACGGTTGGAGAAGGCTCAACTGGCGTTAACGCCTTGCAAGTTGGCCCGGACGGGAAAATATATGTGGCACACAACAACATTCTATCGATCCACGACGCGAGCGGTCAAAAGACCGGCACGGTCGAGGGCGCGCAAGGCACCGATGCTCTGGCATTTGGCCCCGATGGAAGTTTGTACATCCTGACGGATGAAGACGCGGTAAAACGCTTTGATGCCCACCAAAAACTTACTCTGACCATTCCCGACGCCTTTTCAAGCCAGACCGGGAACGGGGAATCCACCAAATATATTGCGGTAGACAAATTGGGGAATATCTACATCGTCGGCGACTATAGCTGTATGATTATCAAATATTCGCCAACCGGCAAATACCTGACCAAATTTGGCGGCCGGGCAAAGAAAACAGGTCCGGCAATTGCTGGCACACTCTTCACCCCCAGCGGAATTGTCACGGATAGCTACGAGCGCGTCTTTGTTTCAGACTGGAACACCGATGTGGAAGTTTTTCAAGGCAACGGCAAGACCATTCGGTCAATTGATGCGGTTACGCTTGGTTTCACTTCGCTCGTTTATGGAATGAATATCGATAAAAACGGCATAATTTACCTGGCGCTCGGCGACAAGATCATGGAATTGGAAATCGAGGCGGCAGTGCAACAATAAATGCATCGACACTGGTGGTGGATAATTCAAGTAAAATGGGACGTTCTGAACAAAAAAGATAAGACTCTGGTTTGTAGATTGTACAAAGTAGATGTAGAATCGGATCAATAAAAACAGGATGGCCTGTTTTCAATTTTTAAATTTCCATTATCCAAAACTTTAAAAGTTTCAAGGAACCGCAAATCTATGACAATAGAACATGACTTTCATGGCCCTAATTATGCATATATTCTGGAGCTTTATGATCGTTATCTCGCAAACCCCGCCTCGGTGGATGAAGCCACCCGCAGCCTGTTCGCCAATTGGAAGCCGGAATATTCCCCAGAACCAGAGCGGGCAATCCCACAGGGACAATCTTCCAGTAATCTTTTGGTGGTGCTCGGGGCTGCGGGGTTGGCCCAGGCCATCCGTTCTCGCGGATATCTGGCAGCGGCGCTCGACCCGCTTGGCACCCCTCCGATTGGCGATCCATCTCTGACGCTCGGCTTTCACAACTTACAGGCCGATGACCTGCGCCAACTTTCCGCCCAGGCAATTGGTCTGCCCGAAGAAAACGCTTATCTCGGCATCGAACGTCTGCGTTCCATCTATTGCTGGACCATTGGCTACGACTACGGGCATGTCCACGTCCCCGCAGAACGAGACTGGCTCTATCAGGCCGCCGAAGGTGGGCGTTTTCGCAAGCCACTTGATGAAACCAAATTACTCGACCGCTTGACGCAAATTGAAGCCTTCGAGCTTTTCCTGCACCGTCTTTATCCAGGCAAAACGCGCTTCTCCATCGAAGGTCTCGACATGATGATCCCGATGCTCGATGAAGTCGTGAATTTGGCAGAACTCGAAAACATCGGCACAATTATGATTGGCATGGCTCATCGCGGACGGCTGAATGTGCTGGCGCACGTCATGCAAAAATCGTACCGTGAGATTCTGGCCGAATACAAAGATCCGCAAGGTCGCGCCGCCACCTGGGGCGAGCTGGGCTGGACGGGGGATGTCAAATATCACATGGGTGCATACAAACTGCCCAACGAAGGCGAAAAGACCGAACTGATCTTGCAGATGCCGCCCAACCCAAGCCACCTTGAAATGATTAATCCTTTCTTGCTGGGCATGGCCCGCGCTGCAGATGAAGCTGTCGATGCGGTGGGTGCGCCCCGTTTCTTTGGCAACGCCGCGCTACCCATTCTCATCCATGGTGATGCATCGTTCGTTGGGCAAGGCATTGTGCCAGAGACGCTCAATCTTTCGCGTCTGTATGGCTACTCTACCAATGGCAGTTTGCATATTATTGCCAACAATCAGGTTGGCTTCACGGCCATTGACCGCGAATTGCGCAGCAGCCAGCACGCTAGCGACCTTGCCAAAGGTTTCGAAATGCCCGTCATCCACGCAAACGCCGACGACCCGATGGCCTGCATCGAAGCTATGCGTACAGCCTTTGCCTACCGCCAGGAATTCAAGAAAGATTTTGTCATCAACCTGATCGGCTACCGCCGCTACGGGCACAACGAAGGTGACGAACCGCGCTTTACCCAACCCGTCATGTATCAAGCCGTGGATAAGCACCTGCCTCTGCGCCAACTATGGGCCGCCAAATTGGGCATTGAAGATCAGGCAGAATTGATGTTGCAACAACGTTTAAAAGAAATGCAGCAGATCAGCGAGCAATTGCTCGATGCCGAAAAAGCCCTCGACGAACCAGTTCCACACACACCGCCACATGGCGCAGCCAAAAAGGTCAATACCACTCTGCCATTTGCCCAGTTGCAGGAACTGAATCAGGCTCTTTTGAAATTCCCAGCCGATTTCCACCTGAACCCCAAGTTGGTCAAAACGATTGAAAAACAATCCAAACTACTCGATGACCCCAGCAGCGCAATTGATTGGTCGGTGGCTGAACAACTGGCTTTTGCTTCAATTTTGCAAGATGGCATCTCCATCCGCCTGACAGGCGAAGATACGGCGCGCGGCACTTTCAGCCAGCGTCATGATGTTTTTCACGATTTTGAAAACGGGGAAAGACACATCCCCTTACAAACCTTGCCGCAAGCGCGGGCTTCATTCGAAATTATCAACAGCCCCTTAAGCGAAGAAGCTGCCATTGGCTTTGAAGTGGGCTACAACGTACAGGCTCCCGACCGATTGGTGTTGTGGGAAGCGCAATACGGCGATTTTGTCAACGGCGCGCAGGCTGTGCTGGACGAATTTCTCTTCTCTGGCCGCGCCAAATGGGGGCTGACGCCTTCGCTGGTGATGCTGCTTCCACATGGCAACGAGGGCATGGGGCCAGATCACTCCAGCGCCCGCATCGAACGCTTTCTGGGTCTGGCGGCTGAAACCAACGCCCGCATCGTTTACCCGTCCACTGCGGCCCAGTATTTTCACCTGCTGCGGCGTCAGGCGCTTTTGCTCAAAACGGATCCGCTCCCGCTGGTGATCTTTACGCCAAAGGGCCTGCTCCGTCATCCGCTCACGGCCTCCCCCGCCAGCGAACTGGTGGAGGGCCGCTGGCAACCTGTCATCGACGACACCGCTCTGTCTGCAAAACCGGAAGATGTTGTCAACATCTTGCTTTGCAGCGGGCGCATCTACGCCGACCTGGCAACCAGCTCCCTGCGCGCGGCAAACCCCGATGACGCCATCGTCCGCATGGAGCAGCTCTACCCCTTCCCCAAAGAAGCCCTCGAAAAAGTGCTCTCGCACTACCCCAATTGTCAGCGTGTGATCTGGGTGCAGGAAGACCCGCTCAATATGGGCGCATGGCCTTTTCTGAATTCACGTCTGCGTAAGCTGGTGGAAATGCGCGGGCTAACGCTGCACTACGTTGGCCGCCCCGAAAGTTCCAGCCCGTCTGAAGGCTCATCCACTTTGTATCGTATCAATCAGCAGGTGCTGGTTGACCAGGCTTTTGCATTTGAAAAACAGGTCGTAACAAACAGCGTAATTAAGGAGCGAGGCTAGTATGGCAATTGACATTTTGGTGCCCGAAATGGGCGAATCGGTATTGGAAGCCACGGTAACAAACTGGAAGAAAAAAGTAGGCGACACCATCAACGTTGGCGATATTTTGCTGGAGTTGGAAACGCAAAAGGTCAATCTTGAAGTGGGCGCCAAAGATTTTGGAATTTTGGCGAAGATCAACTTTCCGGCGGGTGCGGATGTAAAACTGGGCGATGTGCTGGGAGTCATCGACGAAAGCGGACAAGCCGCAGCACCGTCAAAAGAAGAGCCAAAAGCCCCCCCTGCCCGTAGCGAAGACGCTGCCGCGCCAACCCGCGACCACACCCCTCCAGCCACGCCGGTTGCCATGCGCGTGGCAAAAGAAAAGGGTGTGGATGTCGGCGCCCTGACAGGGACTGGCCCAGACGGGCGCGTCACCCGTCTGGATGTGGAGCAATTTGTTCAGGGTCAGCAGCAGGCCCGTGATACCAGTATCCAGGCTCCGGGGAAGCCGGTTCCCCCCGCAGCATCCCCCGCCCCTGTCGTAGCGCCAAAAACCGCAGCCGAAACTTCCCTGCGTGAAAAACGCATCCGCATGTCACGCCGCCGCCGGACGATTGCCCAGCGTCTGTTGGAAGTCCAACAAACCACCGCCATGCTGACCACCTTCAACGAAATCGACATGAGTGTGGTGATGGAGCTACGCAAACGCCGCAACGACGAGTTTGTGGCGCGAAACGGTGTCAAGATTGGTTTTTCGTCTTTCTTCGTGAAAGCTGTGATTGGCGCGTTGAAAGCTTTCCCGCCCTTAAACGCCGAACTTGACGGCGATGAAATTGTGCTTAAACAGTATTACGACATCGGCATGGCCATTGGTGCCGAAGAAGGGCTGGTTGTTCCCGTCTTGCGCGATGCTGACCGCATGAGCTTTGCGGGAATTGAAAAGCAAATCAAAGATTTTGTCGCCAAGTCAAACAGCGGCAAACTGTCGATTGAAGACCTGCGTGGCGGCACCTTTACCATCACCAACGGCGGCGTTTATGGTTCATTACTGAGCACGCCCATTCTGAACCCACCTCAGGTTGGCATTTTGGGCTTGCACAACATTCAAGAACGCCCTGTTGCGCGCAACGGCGAAATTGTCCTGCGCCCAATGATGTATGTTGCCCTCAGCTACGACCATCGTATCGTGGATGGGCGCGAAGCTGTGCAGTTTTTGGTAAAGATCAAAGAACTGATTGAAGACCCAGAGAAATTGTTACTCGAAGGATAAAAGCGAAATAGATTGATCTATGCAAAAAGCGCGTCTTATGACGCGCTTTTTTATTTATTCCCTACAGGCCAGCTGGAACTTTGAACATCAGCCCGACTGCATAGCCAACCAGCGCGCTCAGTGTGCCGATCACCGTCATTTGCAGGCCGCTTTTGCCGGGATGTCCTACCGTGACTTTGGCCTTATAGGCCCCAAAAATGAACAACGTCAGCGCTGAGACCAGGACCGAGACAATTGCGCTGGCCCCAACCGGAATGAAAACAAACGGAAGAAGTGGGATAAGCGAACCAATGATAGCTGCAACCCCAACCACCAGTGCAGATTTAATCGCACCACTCTGCCCTCCCGGGGGCTGCAACTGATGTTCCTCACTCATCATCACCTCCACCCACACATCCGGGTTGGAGGTGATGACTTCGGTAATTTTATCCAGCGTTTCTCCTTCAAAACCTTTTTGTGCGTAAAGTGTGCGAATCTCGTCCACTTCCACTTCAGGCACCAGGCGAATATGTCGGTATTCACGTTCTTTTTCGCTATGATACAAATCATTGCTTGCCAAGATCGAAGTGTAGGCGACAGCTCCCATCGAAACGGACTCGGCAAAGGTGGCGGCCATGCCTGCCGCCAGAACGATGCGCACATCATTGCTGGCGGCTGCCACACCCAAAATTACGCCCAGCACATTGACCAGTCCGTCCTGACCGCCAAGGATGATTTCTGCAAGACGCGATGAACGACGATGCGGATCAATCTTGTTATGGATATCCAGCTGTTTGCTTTTGTCAGAAGACATATAAAAACTCCGGTAGCACTTTGGTTAGGATGTTTTATTGTAAATTTTGAGCCTCTCCAGGATTGTGACACGAAATGCAGACATAGCGCTTGCTGTGTATGGCAAGCAGGTTGCATCCAGACTGAAGCCCGCAATCTTTACAATATTTTTCATCAGGCCCGATCTCGGCCAATTTGCCTTTTCGCACCAGTAATTTAAGCATGGGTACCAGCGCGGAAGGTTGGGCATGCAGGGCTCTGCTCATCTCAGCGAGACTTAATCCGTTGTTTTTGTTTTCGAGCAGCGTGATCAGTTGTGTCAACATGGATGATTATTATCCCAGACCCAGCAGCCTGCCTCCCTGGTAGACGATGAAGGCGGCAACCCAGGCTACGCCGGTCTGGTAGAAAGCGGAAGTGACGGCCCACGGCATGCCAAACTCGTGTTTGATCGCGCCAAGGGTTGCAACACAGGGCACGTACAGCAGGACAAAGACCAACAACGCCAGTGTGTTCAGGGTTGTAAAATGTTTGCGCAAGGCAAGGCTAAGCAGCGTATTTTCAGGTTGGCTGTTTGCAGAAACCAAATGCACGCCCGGGATAATGCTTAATAAGATTTTGCCAGAGTCGATTGCTGCATGGGTAAAACCGCTCCCAATGCCAACAAGGTCTTCGCCAAAGGTTGTCGTTACAGCAGGCTTTGCTTGTGTACCACCGACGTAAATCTGGCTCATGGTGCTGACGACAATTTCCTTGGCCATAAAGCCGGAAACCAGTGCGCCACTCGTTTCCCAATTGCCGAAGCCCAACGGCGCAAAAGCTGGGGCGATTACGGTGCTGACCATCCCAAAGTAGGAGTTCCGTTGGTTGGTCACGCCCCAAGGCAGGTTCAGTAGCAGCCACATCACCACCGATGCAACCAGGATGGTGGTCCCGGCTTTGCGGACAAATTCCTGGGTATTCTCCCACATGTGGATCAGCACGCTTTTCAAAGCAGGCTGGCGATAGGGCGGCAGTTCGAGCACGAATGCAGATGAAACATCGGGTTTGAGGATGGTCTTTGTGAAAACCATCCCCGCCAGCATGGCAACCAGGATGCCGAGCGCATACATGGCCCAGATGACCGTCCCGGCGCGCGAACCAAAGAAGGCAAGACCGAAGACCACGTAGACAGGCAGGCGCGCCGAGCAGGACATGAGTGGGACGAGCAGCGCAGTCAGGGTGCGGTCACGGCGGCTGGCAATGGTACGGGTGGCGTAGATGGCGGGAACGGCACAGCCGAAACCCAAAATCATCGGGATGAAGGATTTGCCATGCAAGCCGACGACGCGCATAAAACGGTCCATGACAAAGGCGGCGCGGGACATATATCCTGAGTCTTCCAGAAGCGCGAGGAAGAAATATAGAATCAAAAGTCCCGGTACGAAAACCAGCACACCGCCAACGCCCGCCACAATCCCATCAATCACCAGGGAATGCAGCCATAACGGAGCCTGGACCAGTTCGAGCAAGACAGCGATCCAGTGTGCAATCGGCCCGTTGATCACCGCATCGGTCCACTGCAGGAACGGGGAAGAGACATCAATGACCAGTCGGAAAACGACATACATCACTGTGAAGAATACAGGCAGCCCAAACCATTTATGCGTAACAATGGAGTCAATGCGATCCGTCAGGGTCAGGCGATCAAGCTGTGGATGATGGAGTGCCTGACGTACCGCGCCGTTGATATACCCATAACGATGGTCTGCCGTCAGCAGGTCCACATCGTCACCGAGAAAAGATTTCAATCTTTCCGCATCTGCCTGTGCGGCGACAATGACTGGCTCACTGTTGGACATGTGCTTGAGACGTTCCAGAATATCCGCATCGCCTTCGAGCAGTTTGATCGCCAGCCAGCGCTGGGGATAATGCCCCACGTCGAAATTATTTTGCGCAAAGGATGCAATGACGCGCGATGGCGCGTTCGATTTTGCTGCCGTAATCCAGGCGGAAAAATGGTGCGGTCATGCGCGCCTTCCCGCAACATGGACGGCTTTGGAAGCCAGTTCGGAGATGCCTTGTCCGCGGTTGGCGGCGGTGGAAACCACAGGAATATCGCCCAGGAAATGCGAAAGCAGGCTGGTGTCGATTTTTCCGCCCGCCTTGCTCAGTTCATCCATCATATTGAGTGCCAAAACCACGGGCACATCCAGTTCCAAAATCTGGATGGTCAGATACAGGTTGCGCTCCAGATTGGTGGCATCCACAACGTTGATGACGACATCCGGATGTTGTTCGATCATAAAATCGCGCGCGATGATCTCTTCGGGTGAATAGGCAGTCAGGCTATAGGTGCCGGGCAGATCGACGACGTTGATGGTCAGCCCATCGTGCTCGAATTGTCCTTCTTTTTTTTCGACCGTTTTGCCGGGCCAGTTGCCGGTGTGCTGGTGCAAACCCGTCAGCATGTTGAAGATGGTGGTTTTTCCTGCATTTGGGTTTCCCGCCAGCGCAATCGTCAGGTCAGTCATGCTCAGCCTCGATCAGGGCGATTTCGATCTGCGCGGCTTCTTCCTTGCGCAGCGCCAGGTGATAACCCTTAATGAAATATTCAACCGGGTCGCCCAACGGCGCATGACGTTCCATCAGGATGGTTTCCCCTCTGACAATTCCCATTTCGATGAAACGCCTGCGCAAGGCACTTGCCCCGTTGACCTTAAGAATCGTGGCCCTTTGGCCGGATTGCAGCAAATGAAGTTGGATCGATGCAGACATGATGCTTCCTTTTGCGCTTTGTGAGATGGTTAAAACGCTATTCGTGCTTCAATCATGCCGGTTTCTGGGAGGGCGTGTATGCTAAATTTGAGTTTGCGACAGATCGTTTGCATGGTTTCGTTCTCAGGCGAAATCACCGCTACA
Source organism: uncultured Chloroflexia bacterium (assembly GCA_963757465.1). GTDB lineage: Bacteria > Chloroflexota > Anaerolineae > Anaerolineales > Villigracilaceae > UBA5195. The sequence continues at coordinate 425,438 of CAVWRY010000003.1, forward strand.
ATGCGCTGGATTTTTTCGCTTTTCGCGATTTCGATCAGTCGCCGGGCAAGTTCAAGGCCAAGACCCTGGCCCTGGTCATGGTCGCTGACGAGGATATTCAGGCGGGCTTCATCATCTTCACCACGGAAGCGGCTCAGGCGGCCAACGGCCAAAATCTCGCCCTGATAATCTACGACCAGCGCCATTTCACGCGCATAGTCGCAGTGGCAGACGCGCAGCAGACGCTCGTGCGTGACGCGCTCACTGAGCAGCATCGGCGAAAGGAAGCGCAGGTAAACCGAATGGTCTGAAAGCGTCTCGTGGAAGTGGCGCATGAGCGGTTCGTCCTCCGGGCGGATGGGTCGGATGACAACCTGGCGGCCATCACGCATCTGCCATGGGGCGACGTATTTGTTGGGGTACGGGCGCACTGCCAGTCGCGGCAGGGCCGTCTCGAGGGTATTGGGGCTGTGCAGTACCACGCGTGCGTCCAAGGCCATCAGGGTATCAGCCGAGGCGACCAGCGGGTTGATATCCAGTTCCTTGATCCAGCGCTGTTCGACGACCAACTGGCTGAAGCGCACCAGCAGTTTTTCGAGTGCTTCCATGTCCACGGCTTTACGCCCGCGCACACCTTTCAGCGCGGTATAAATTTTGGTGCGCTCGATCATGCGACGCGCCAAGGTAGTGTTGAGCGGCGGCAGCGCCAGCGAACGATCCTTGAAGACCTCCACCAGTTGGCCGCCACTGCCAAAGAGTAGCACCGGGCCAAACTGCGGATCAATGCTCGAACCCAGGATCAACTCGTAGCCTTCCACCCTGACCATTGGCTGGACGGTAACGCCCAGGAAGTGTCGCGCCCCGGCCTTTTCCGTTACCGAGGCCTTGATCTCCTCGAAGGCGGCTTCCACTGCGCTGGCATCTTGCAGGTTGAGTTTCACCCCACCGACATCGGTCTTGTGGGTGATCGTCTCGGAATGCAGCTTGACCACCACCGGGAAACCCAGTTTGGTGGCGACGCGCCCGGCTTGAAGTGAGGAAGTTGCGACCAGTGTTGGGGTTGTCGGAATGCCGTAGGCCGAGAGCAAGTCTTTCGACTCGGCCTCGGTCAGCAGCTCGCGTCCGCTGGCGCGCCCATGCTGAATGATCTCATCTGCCTTCTGTCGATCCACGCCCTGACCATCGGGGAGGATGGGCGTTTCATAAAGTGTTTTTAGATTGGATGTGAGCTGCCACATGTAAGTGAAGGCGCGCGCTGCATCATCGGGGTATTCGAAGGTTGGGATACCCGCCTTGTTCAGAATGGCCTCGCCGGGCGCGACTTCCAGCCCACCAGACCAGGAAGCCAGGATTGGTTTATCGAAAGTCCTGGCGTAGTCTTTGAGCGCCTCGGCAGTGGCGGTCGGGTCAGTCATGGCCTGAGGGGTCAAGATGACGAGCAGGCCATCGCTGTTAGGGTCGTCGGCGGCTACTTCCAGCGCTTTGGCATAGCGTTCCGGGCTGGCATCGCCGATCACGTCAATCGGGTTGTTGTGGCTCCAAGCAGTGGGCAGAAATTCGTTGAGTTTTTGCATCGTTGCAGTCGAAACCTCGGCCAACTCCCCGCCAGTCGTCAGTAACTTGTCGGTGGCAAGTACGCCGGGGCCGCCAGCGTTCGTCAGAATGGTCAGGCGCGGACCTTTGGGGCGCGGCTGTTTGCCGAGTACATCGGCCATCGAAAAAACGTCGCTGATACTGTCCACGCGCAGCACGCCAGCACGTCGGAAGGCGGCTTCCAACACTTCGTCTGAGCCAGTCAGCGAACCTGTATGGGAAGCGGCAGCGCGGGCAGCACCTTCGGTGCGTCCGGGCTTGATGACGATGATCGGTTTAGTCAAAGCAATTTCACGTGCCGCGGATAAGAACGAACGCGCGTCACCGATGCTTTCCATGTAGATCACAATACTCTCGGTGTGGGGATCGTCGCCTAGGTAGTAAATCAGGTCGCCCCAGTCCACATCCAGCATCGAGCCGATTGAGACGAAGGCCGAGAAGCCGACATTGGCCTTGAATGACCAATCCAGCACGGCGGTGCAGAGTGCGCCAGATTGGCTGATGAAGGCGACGTTGCCTTTGTGAGCCATCCCGGCGGCAAAGGTAGCATTGAGGCCGCTGATAGGATTCATCACGCCCAGGCAGTTTGGGCCGACGATACGCATGCCCGATTTGCGCGCCTGCTCAAGGATCTGTTGTTCGAGCTTGACACCCTCCGCACCGACTTCTTTGAAACCGGCTGAGATGATGATTGCTCCCTTGACCCCGGCTTCGATACACTCGCCGATAATGCCGGGGATGGAGGGTGCCGGGGTGACGATTACGGCCAGATCAACCGGGTCTGGCACATCTTTGATGGTTGGGTAGGCCTTGATCCCCAGCAGGCTGGAGCGTTTGGGATTAATCGGGAAGACTGCGCCCCCAAACGGGCTGCTGATCAGATTCCACAGGATTGTGCGGCCAACGCTGCCTTCTTTTTCCGTTGCCCCGATAACAGCCACGTTGGTAGGCGCAAAGATACTCTTGATGGGGTTATTGGTGGATTTGTAAACATCGCTTGATGGGTCAAGCCGCACTTCGCCAGCATTGGATAGGGTGTGCATCGTGTATTCCTTTCAATCGATCTATATATGACATATGACAAAAATATGGCGAGTCTTGTCACAGCTTTTTCAGCCACAAAATCATTTGAATGAAGGCTATGCTAAAATACTGAAATGACAAAAACACGCATTTTACTGGTTGATGACCATGCCATTGTCCGTTTGGGACTGACTGCTTTGCTGAACGACCAACCCGATATGGAAGTGGTCGGGGAGGCTGGCACAGCTGCAGAAGCGATTAAGGCCGTAGAAAAATTGCAGCCTGATGTTGTCCTGATGGATATTCGCCTGCCGGGGGAGGGTGGTATCGAAGCTACTCGGCAAGTTACCGCACAGTTTCCGAAAAGCAAAGTGGTCATTCTGACTTCTTTCGCCGACGACGAGCTTGTAATGCGGGCGATTAATGCAGGGGCGGTTGGCTATGTTTTGAAACAGGTCGGAACCGCAGATCTGTTGCGAGCGATCCAGGCGGCAGCGCAAGGTCAGGCGCTGCTTGACCCATCCACGACAGCGCGATTGCTTTCACGCGTGCGCGAGGCGGAACGCAAAGACGAGCATGATGCATTCCGTGCGCTTTCGGATCGTGAAATGGATGTGCTGAAATATTTGGCGCGTGGCAAAACCAACGCTGAAATCGGGCATTTGCTGAATTTGAGCGAAAAAACGGTGGGAAATTATATAGGCAGCATGTTCGAAAAACTGGGAATGAACAATCGCATCGAACTGGCTGCTTATGCATACGAGCACCATTTTTTTGAACGCTTGGGGAAAGAATAAATCACAACCCATCATCGTTATTGAACAATAACAGCAGTGACCATGCCGAACATGCCATGCGCGGATTCGGCATGGGCGAGTATATGGCAATGAAAAGCCCATACACCTGGCTGGTCGCACGTCACCAGCACATCGTATCTTTCTCCAGGGGCTACATTCAATGTATCACATTTATAAGGTTGCGGTAGATGCCAGCCGTCTTTCGCAAACACTGTTTGCACCAGGCCATGCAAATGCATCGGGTGGATTAACATGCCCTCGTTCATATAGCGGATGCGGATCGTTTGCCCTTGTTTGGCGATGATCGGCTGGGTATATGGAAAACTCTTTCCATTGATTGTTAAGCCGATCCCGCTGTCATTCAAGATGAGTGTATAGTCGGCGTCCACCGGCGCTTCGGAACTGCTGTCTTTCGGCTCGATGATAAACGGGCCCATCAGCCCTTTGGTCACCTGTTCGGCAGCGTTATGGTGCGAATGGTACATGTGTGAGCCTGGGTTGCGTACAGTGAATTCGTAGGTGAACTTCTCACCAGGTTTGATCGGGTCTTGTGTAATGTAAGGCACGCCGTCCATATTATTTGGAACAAGCACGCCATGAAAATGAATGGATGTGCTTTGCGTCATTTTGTTTGTGCAGATCACACGCACCTTGTCGCCTTCCGTCACCCGAATTTCAGGGCCGGGCACCATGCCGTTATACATCATTGCCGCGACGCTCTGGTCGGGCGTCACTTTCCACGGCCCTTCGGTGCAAGTGACTTCAAATACCTTGTAGCCATCTTCTACTTTGTATGGCAGTGGCTTGGACCAAAATGTTTTATCTTTCCCGGCGTTGGCGACGAATATGTCGATGCCTGCTTTGTGCATCTTATCCATGTCATCGCTGCTCTGGGGTTGCGGTGTAGACATGTCACTGGTTGGCATCTCCATTGTGGGTGTTACCGGCTGGCAGGCTGCCGTGATTCCGGCGGTGACACCAGCGATACTAGCAAATTTCAGGAAGTCTCTTCTTGAGATATGGTTATTCATTGTAAAGTTTCCTCTCTAAATTCAGAATTCTATGGGCTAGCTTAGGGAGCAGTAACTGTAAGGGTGGTCATCATTCCTTGTTCGAAGTGGCCCGGCGAGTAACAGGACAATTGATACTCACCAGCTTTGTTCATTGTCCACTCCAGGGTCGCAGTTTGGCCTGGCTGTACATCCCCAGTTTCCGATTTTTTGCCGTTGAGTTCGAATGGTTGGTTCCTGGCACCCACAGGCTCAATGGCAAATGAATGAACCAGTGTGCCGGTATTCTTGACTACAAACTTTATGGTTCCTGCCGGAAGCGAAGTCTTATCCAATTCAATCTTATACTCAGACATGCTAACATTCACGACGGTGGCAGTAGGGCCTTTGGAACCACACGCGACCAACGCTAAAGCAACGACAGCCAGTAGCACTATCGGAAAAATCCAGCGTATCTTCCTGGTGGGAAATTTGTTCATTGGGTAGTTCTCCTTGATGTTTGGTGATTAGTGAATTTGGGTTTGATTTGTATTGATTGTATGGGGTCTATCAGCGTAAACCTAGAGGCGTTCCCCCCTAATTAATTAGGGGGGAACGCCTCTTAGAGAATAGGCTGAAATTTATATAATCAGATATATATTCACCTATTTGATAAAGAGAGGCTTACGATGCAAATCACACGCCAGGCCGATTATGCAATCAGGGCAGTTTTGTACCTTTCAAAACTTGGCCCCCATGGGCATGCTGCAACCCGGCAGATTGCTCAGGAACAAAACATTCCGTCATCGTTTTTGGCGAAGATTGTTTCGCAGCTTTCAGTGGCGGGAATACTCGAGACCACACGCGGTGCGCGGGGCGGGATAAGACTTGGCAAGCCCGCAGAAGCGATCACAATGTTGGATGTGGTGGAAGCGATTGATGGACCGATCTTGCTTAATGAGTGTGTGGGGGATGAAAACACCTGTAACTTTGGGCAAGATTGCGAGTTGCGCGCCATCTGGTGTGACGCACAGAAGAATCTTGTGAAGCAATTACGGGAAGTCAAATTTTCCCAGTTTTCAGAGAATTAGACCCGTATCAAAGATAGTTGTATCAGCATTCTATTTTTTTAGAGAGGAAGGCCTACTATGATGCAAGGATTATCTACATTTGAACAGATTGCCATCTGGAGCGTTCTTGGGATCGCAATCATCGGTTTGGTCTATGCCTGGTTCCTACGTTCGCAGATCATGCGTGAGGATAAAGGGACGGCAAAGATGCAGGAGGTCTGGGGTGCCATCCGGGATGGGGCGGATGCTTATCTTGGGCGGCAATTGAAATCGATCCTGCCCCTGATCGCCATTCTGACCGTCGCACTGTTTTTCTCCGTTTATATTGTTCCGCCCAGCCCGGAAGCGCAACAACGTTTTCCAGGCATGGGCGACGACCAGTTGCGTCTGCTGATCGGTTTCGCACGCGCAATTGCCTTTGTAATGGGTGCAGGCTTCTCGCTGACGGTCGGCCAGATCGGGATGCGCATGGCCGTGCAGGGAAATGTCCGTGTGGCAGCCGCTTCACGCCGTTCCTTTGCTGATGCGCTGCGCATTGCTTATCGCACCGGGACCATTACCGGCATGTTGACGGATGGTCTGGGTTTATTTGGTGGCACAATTATCTTTATTATTCTCGGAATTGCAGCACCAGATGCACTGCTTGGCTTCGGTTTTGGCGGTACGCTGCTGGCACTTTTCATGCGTGTCGGTGGTGGCATTTTCACCAAAGCTGCAGATGTTGGGGCTGACCTGGTCGGCAAGGTAGAAGCGGGTATCCCCGAAGACGACCCCCGTAACCCGGCGGTCATCGCCGACCTGGTAGGGGACAATGTTGGGGATTGTGCCGGTATGGCAGCAGACATCTTTGAATCTTATGAAGTGACCATCGTATCCGGGTTGATCCTGGGGCTGGCGCTTTATCACTTCACGGGTCGCCTGGAATGGATCATCTTCCCATTGATCGTGCGAGGCGTTGGCGTGGTCTCTTCCATCATTGGCACGTATATGGTGCGCAGTACATCTGACAAACATGGGGATGCAATGGCTGTCATCTTCCGCGGTTTTCTTTCGTCAGCCGTTATCTCAACAGCTTTGTTCTTTATCGCCGGTTTTTTCTATTTGAATAATCCTGCGCTGGATGCCTGGGGCGGTTGGTGGCGAACACCTTCGGTCGTCGCTGTAGGGGTTCTGCTCGCCCTTTTGATCGATCGCCTGACGGAATATTTCACCGGTACTGAAAAGTCGCCTGTGCAGGACATTAAGAAAGCGGCGGATACCGGCCCGGCAACGCTGATCTTGCAAGGCATTGCGGTTGGGTTCGAGTTCATCTGTCTGGTCTGTGCTTGTGATCGCGATGACCATTGTTGCCTCGATTTTTATTATGGGCACCATCCCCGGTTTGGATGCCAGCCAGCGAGTTTCTTTTATCCTGTATGGTGTGGCCATGACCGGTATCGGTATGCTCACGCTGACGGGGAATAATGTCGCGATGGATTCCTTTGGCCCGATTTCGGACAATGCCAACGGGATCGGCGAAATGGCGTGGTCTGGCATGGAAGACAAAGCGACCAAAGATGCCCAGCAGATTATGGCTGATCTGGATAGCGTCGGGAATACGACAAAAGCCATCACCAAGGGTGTAGCGATTGGCTCGGCAGTGATTGCGGCGGTCTCGTTGTTCGGTTCCTTCCTGGTGGATGTCAGTCGCGCCCAGACTTCGCTGGGCATCCCGGTGGCGCAGCAGATTCAGTCCATCGGCATCCGTGTGGACATCCCACAGGTCTTTGTGGGAATGCTGATCGGTGGAGCACTACCCTGGCTGTTCTCTTCGTTTGCCATCCAGGCGGTCAGCCGTGCTGCGGCCCTGATCGTGCAGGAATGTCGCCGCCAGTTCAGGTTGGGCGTGCTTGAGGGGAAGGTCAAGCCCGATTATGCCAAGGCCGTCTCGATTTCGACCACGGCTGCACAAAAGGAACTGGTTGGCCTGGCTTTGCTCGGCATCCTGACCCCTATTTTGGTCGGTTTGACCTTGCAGGTGGAAGCATTGGGCGGGTTCCTGGCAGGCATCATTGTTTCGGGTCAGTTGCTGGCCGTCTTCCTGAACAACTCCGGCGGGGCGTGGGACAATGCCAAGAAACTGATCGAAGACGAACCGAGAAATTCCGCAAAAAATACCGGGAAGGGTTCTGAACGACACAAAGCTTCCGTCGTTGGCGATACTGTGGGCGACCCCTTCAAGGATACGGCTGGCCCGGCGCTGAACCCGATGATTAAAGTTGTCAACCTGGTTTCGGTCATCATCGCCCCGATCATTGTCCAGTATTCTCACGCCCAAGGTTGGACTCTGGCTACGATATGGGTTGTGGCTTTGCTGATTGCTGGCGTATTGGCTTGGGCGATTATCCGATCCAAAACACCAACGCCTGAAATGGTTACTGCTGATGCGAGCTTACCATCCCCACAACAGGCTTTTGGCACCGGGTATGAGGTTGCTCCGGTACGTGAAAAAATCCGAAAATAATCCTAGTCAGGATTGCCTCTATGAAATGCGTTTTTATAGCGCATAATGAATAAAGCAAAAAGCAAGACGAAAATCATTCGAGAAGATCAAAGATCAGAAAGGTGATTATGCTAAACAACCCGGTCCTTCCACATCCTGAAGATAAGCGCTGGCGAATCGTCGTCGGTACCATGCGACGTCACGGTTTTTCTTCTGAAGCGCTCATCGAAACTTTGCACACTGTCCAGAGCACGTTCGGCTTTTTGGAAGAAGAGGCCCTGCGTTTTGTCGCTACGAATTTACGCGTGCCATTAAGCCGCGTTTACGGGGTCGCTACCTTCTACAATTTTTTCACCATGAAGCCGCAGGGTGAGCATCTGTGTGTGGTTTGCCTGGGAACGGCCTGCTACATCAAGGGCGGCCAACACATCCTGGATGAAATTGCACAATCACCCACAAGGCTTACGCCCGGCAAAACAACGTCTGATAAGAAAGTCTCTCTGGTGGTTGCGCGTTGCCTGGGTACTTGTGGGCTGGCCCCGGTTGCCACGTTTGACGGTGAGATGGTGGGGAAGATCGAACCGGTGCAGGCCACCGAAAAAATAGAGGAGTGGTTAAGCCATGCTAACTGAAGAACTCCAACAAATTGCAGCCGATGAACTTGCGCTGCAAAACGAGAAAGACCATCGCCTGTTTGTCTGTATGGGCACCACCTGCGTTTCGGCGCACAGCGAACAGGTCAAGATCTCGCTCGAAGCCGAGATCGAAAAGCACGGATTAAAGGGCAAATGCCAGGTCGTCAGTGGCGGATGCCAGGGGTTGTGCGCCGCCGGACCGATGGTCGCCGTCGAACCGCAAGGGACAATCTATCAACGGGTAACCCCCGAAGATGCGGCGGAAGTCATCGAAAAGCTGGATCAGCAGACTCCCATCGAACATCTTCAAGACCCGGCAACGGACGCATTTTTCAAGCGCCAGACCAAGGTTGTCCTGAACCTGGCAGGTCGCATCGACCCTGAGCGGATCGAAGAATATATTACGCTTGGCGGTTATTCGGCCTTGCTCAAAGTCATCACCGATATGACACCTGCCCAGGTGGTTGAACAGGTGACACAGAGCGGCCTGCGCGGACGCGGCGGCGCGGGCTACCCAACCGGCCTTAAATGGTCAACGGTTGCCAAGACGCAGAATGAACATAAATATGTCATCTGCAATGGCGATGAAGGGGACCCCGGCGCGTTTATGGATCGCAGTGTGATGGAGGATTATCCGCATCGTGTGATCGAGGGCATGGCGATTGCCGCCTATGCCATCGGCGCGGATGTTGGTTATCTCTATGTGCGTGCAGAATATCCGCTGGCGGTCAAACGTCTGACCTTGGCAATCCGTCAGGCGCAGAAATTGAGATTGCTGGGTGAGAATATCGGCGGGACGGCCTTTAGCTTCCGCCTGGAGATTCGCATGGGCGCCGGGGCTTTTGTCTGCGGCGAGGAGACGGCGCTGATCGCCTCCATCGAAGGCGGACGCGGTACGCCCCGTCCGCGCCCACCCTACCCGGCCACCTCCGGCCTGTTTGGAAAACCAACGCTGATCAACAACGTCGAATCATTTGCAAACATCGCGCAGATTATTATGCGCGGCAGCGAGTGGTATGCCGGGATCGGTACCGAAAAAAGCAAAGGCACCAAAATTTTCGCGCTGACAGGCACGGTCAATAATACCGGCCTGATCGAAGTGCCGATGGGCATCAGCCTGCGCGAGATCATCTTTGACATCGGCGGCGGCATCCCCAATCACAAAGCCTTCAAAGCTGTCCAAACGGGCGGCCCATCGGGTGGGTGTATGCCCACCGAATACCTGGATATTCCCGTTGACTACGAATCCCTGCAAAAGGCCGGTTCGCACATGGGTTCGGGTGGCATGATCGTCATGGATGAAACATCCTGCATGGTGGATGTCGCCAAGTATTTCATGGAATTCTGCATGAGCGAATCGTGCGGGAAATGCGTCCCATGCCGGGTGGGGACGGCGCAAATGTATGACCTGTTGAACAAGATCACTCACGGCGAAGCCACGCTCGACGACTTGGCGCAACTTGAAAAACTATGCGGTATGGTCAAGACAATGAGCCTGTGCGGACTTGGACAGGGCGCACCCAGCCCGGTCGTCAGCACACTGCGCTATTTCCGCGATGAATATATGGCGCATATCGTCGATAAGCATTGCCCCGCAGGCGTATGCAAGATCGCCGCAAAAGAAGGGATAAGCTGATGGCAAACGTTGTAACACTTAAGATCAATGAGAAGGATGTCAGCGGACGGGACGATGAAACCATCCTGGAGATTGCGCGCGAGAATGGCATCTTCATCCCAACCCTGTGCCATCTGGATGGTTTGAGCGATGTCGGCGCGTGTCGTCTGTGCATGGTGCAAGCCAAAGGGAACAATAAGTTAATGCCTGCCTGTACGACCGCTGTGCAGGAAGGCATGGATATTACGACTGAAACCCCGACGCTGGCCGAGCATCGCAAGATGATTGTTGAGATGTTGTTTGTCGAAGGCAATCATATCTGCTCCGTCTGCGTCTCCAACGGGCATTGCGAATTACAGAATATGGCCCAGATCGTCAAGATCGATCATATCGAACTGGCCTATCGCAACCCGCAGCGCGAAGTGGACGCTTCTCACCGGCTGTTCACCCTCGACCATAACCGTTGCATCCTGTGTACGCGCTGCGTGCGGGTTTGCGACGAGATCGAAGGCGCCCACACCTGGGATGTGATGAACCGCGGCGTCGAGTCAAAGATTATCGCCGATATGAACCAACCCTGGGGCAGCTCCACGAGTTGTACAAGCTGCGGCAAATGTGTGCAAGTCTGCCCCACTGGCGCGCTTTTCGAAAAGGGCAAATCGGTTGGTGAAATGACCAAACACCCCGAGTTTTTACCGTACCTGGTGAGCAACCGCGAAAGCAGGAAAAAATGACAGATATTGAAGCTACCCCCAAAGTTCGTCTGGCAACCATCTGGCTGGATGGCTGCTCCGGTTGTCACATGTCGTTCCTCGATCTCGATGAGCGCCTGCTTGACCTGACATCCAAAATGGATCTGGTCTACAGTCCGCTGGTAGACCACAAGGATTTTCCCGACCAGGTCGATGTCACCCTGGTAGAAGGATCCGTCAGCAGCGAAGGTGATTTGGAAAAAATCCTAAAGGTGCGCGCCCATACGAGGCTGTTGGTTTCACTGGGCGACTGCGCCGTCACCGGGAATTTGCCTTCGATGCGCAATCCGTTTGGGGTGGATGCCGTCTTACAGCGTGCATACCTCGACCCAACCCTGTTTCAGCCGGTCATCCCCGATCAGGTGGTGCCCAAGTTGCTGGATGTGGTACGCCCCGTCCATGCGGTGGTCAAAGTCGATTTATTTGTCCCTGGCTGCCCGCCTTCTGCCGATACGATCTATTATTTCTTGAGCGAAGTGCTGGCTGGTCGCACCCCCGATTTGAGCAACCTGACACGTTTTGGAAAATAAATTCGGTTGAAGGTTACAGGTTGCAGGTTGAAAGTTAACCGCCAACCTTATCCTGTAATATCAACCCGTAACTTTCAACTTTCAACCTTAAACAAGGTAGGTACTATGAGCCGCCAAATTTTAATTGACCCGGTAACACGTATAGAAGGCCATTCCAAGATCACAATCCAGCTCGACGATGACGGAAAGGTGCTGGATGCGCATTTCCATGTAACCCAGATGCGTGGCTTTGAAAAGTTTGTCGAGGGCCGACCTTTCCAGGAAATGCCATCACTGATGGGTCGCATCTGTGGGATTTGCCCCGTCAGCCACTTGATGGCCTCGGCGAAAACCTGCGATGCCCTGATGCGGGTCAACATTCCCCGGCCCGCCGCTGAACTGCGACAGATCATGAACCTGGCGCAAGTCATTCAATCACACGCCCTGAGCTTTTTCTACCTTTCATCGCCGGATTTGCTGCTCGGTATGGACGCTGACCCGGCAAAACGCCATCTCTTCGGGGTGGCCGAGGTTGACCCTGCGCTGGCCCGCGACGGGGTGCGGATGCGCCAGTTCGGGCAGCAGATCATCGAGTTGCTGGGCGGCAAGCGCATCCATCCCGGTTGGGTGGTGCCCGGCGGCGTCAACGAACCGCTCACTGCCGAGAAACGCGATGCCATGCTGGCACAGATCCCCGGCGTGCTTGAGATCGCGCTGCGCACGCTGCGCTGGTACAAGGGCATTTACTCACGCTTCGACGAAGAGATTGCCACTTTCTCGAACTTCAAGAGCCTTTTCCTGGGGCTCTCGAACGAAGATGACACGCTCGAAATGTACGATGGCAAGCTGCGCTTCGGTGATGTGGACGGCAACGTCGTGGCTGAAGTCGACCCGGACGATTACGAGTTTGTCATTGGCGAAGCTGTAGAGCGCGATAGCTATCTCAAGTCACCTTTTTTCAAGCCACTCGGCTATCCGGATGGTGTCTATCGTGTTGGCCCGCTGGCGCGTCTGAACCTGGCCAAGCGCTGCGGCACACCCCTTGCTGACGAGGAGCTTGAAGAGTTCCGCAAGGTGGATCGCAACAGCTCGTTTCATTATCACTACGCTCGGCTGATTGACATCCTGTATGGGATTGAGAAGATCCAACAGTTGCTCAACGAAAAAGATATTCTCGATACACGGGTGCGTGTCTTTGCTGCACCCAATCGTCACCACGGCATCGGCGTCAGTGAAGCGCCACGCGGGACGTTGCTGCACCACTACGAGATTGATGACAACGGCTTGATGGTGCGCGCCAACCTGATTATTGCCACTGGCAACAATAACCTGGCGATGAATCGCGGTGTTTTGCAGGTGGCCCAGCACTACATCAAAGGGCCGGAGATCACCGACGGGATGCTTAACCGCGTCGAAGCAGTTATCCGCGCTTTCGACCCGTGCCTGAGTTGTTCGACCCATGCCATCGGCCAGATGCCCTTACACATCCAACTGCTCGCCCCCGATGGCGTCGTGGTGGATGAGGTCAAGCGATAAAGTAAGCCAAAGGATAAGGCGTAACATGCTTCTGGTAATCGGGTATGGCAACTCTCTTTGTGGTGATGACGGGATCGGCCCCTACGTGGTGGAACAATTGGAGTCTGCCGAAGAAGGAAAAGACCGGGATGTCCAGTTGCTGGCAGTCCACCAGCTCACCCCGGAACTGGCCGAACCCGTCAGCCGGGCGGATGCCGTCATTTTTGTTGACGCCGCCTGCGGTGCCGCTCCCGGAAAAATCTCCAGCTACAAGTTTGCCCCATCCGCAAAAATTCCCGAAACGATCATCATGCCTGGTGCGCTTACCCACCATCTGGATGTCAAACTGCTCCTTTCTTACGTGCATTATCTATATGGTCAGCGCCCGGCGACGTATCTTTATACCGTTGCTGGTGAGAATTTTGGTCTGGGCGACCCTTTTTCGCCCACCGTTGAACAGGCCCTGCCCAGCCTATTGGGCCGACTGAAAGCGAGGATGACAAAATGCATGAATTTGGCGTTACCGAAGTAATTGTCAATAGTCTGCTCTCCCAGTTACATCGGGATGGTGTTTCAAAGGTGCTCAAAATCACCTTCCGACGCAGCAGCGCATTCTCTGAAGAAGTGCTGCTGCAAACCCTGGCGATCTTAAGTCCCAATACCGCCCTGGCCGATGCCGAGCTGATTGTGCAGGTTGCCGTACTCAACGTAAACTGCGCCTGTGGCAACGGTCACACGGTCAACAGCGAAGACCTTGTCGGACATATGTTCATCTGCCCGGATTGTGGTCGCATTACCGAGATTGCTGAAGCCCACGACCTGGAATTGGTCGAGGTGATTGCTGAGGCCGAGGACGCTTTTCATGGAATACAAGCCTGAACGAGAACGGCTCCTGATTCAAGGAGCCGTCCAGGGTGTTGGTTTTCGCCCCTTCGTCTACCGCCTGGCAGCCGAAATCGGCATTCAGGGCTGGGTTAGTAATTCAGCCCAGGGTGTGTTAATTGAAGCGGAAGCACCGCGCCCAAGACTTGATCTGTTCCTGGCGCAAATTGAAGCGCAAAAGCCGCCGCACAGCTCCATCCAGCGCATTGTGATTGAGCTTATTCCGGTGGTGGAAACAGGCGGTCAGGCTGTTTTTGAAATACGGGAGAGCAACACAGACGGAATTCATTCGGCTGTTATCTTGCCGGATCTTGGAACCTGCCCAGATTGTCTGCGCGAAATCTTCGACCCGGCCAACCGGCGTTATCGCTATCCCTTCACCAATTGCACCCATTGCGGGCCACGCTATAGCATCATTGAGCACCTGCCCTATGACCGCCCAAACACCACCATGCGTTCCTTTGTTATGTGCCCTCAATGTCGTGCTGAATATGAAAATCCGCTCGACCGGCGCTTTCATGCCCAGCCGAATGCCTGCCCGGTCTGTGGGCCGCAACTGCGCCTTTGGGACGCAACCGGTCATGGAATGGCTGTGCGGAATACGGCTTTACTTGTGGCGGCGGATGCGCTTCGTGCCGGTTTAATTGTGGCGCTCAAGGGAATTGGTGGTTTCCAGTTGCTTGTCGATGCGCGCAACCCGCATGCAGTGCGGCGGCTGCGTGAACGCAAACAGCGCCCTGATAAGCCTTTTGCCGTGATGGCTCCCACGCTTGCACAGGTAAAGTCGATTTGCGAAGTATCTCCGATGGAAGAAGCACTCTTGTGCTCGCCCGAAGCACCGATTGTGTTGTTACAACGTCTTGACAATGATCTGGTGTGTGAAGGTGTCGCGCCGGGTAACCCCAATATTGGTGTGATGCTGCCCTATACACCGTTGCATCATTTGTTGATGGCTGAGTTGGGGATTCCGATTGTGGCAACCAGCGGCAACATCGCTGGCGAGCCGATTTGCACCAACGAGCGTGAAGCCTTAATCCGCTTGAAGAATATCGTGGATGTTTTTCTGACTCACGACCGGCCCATCGCCCGTCCGGTGGATGATTCGGTGGTACGTGTTATGGCAGATCATCCAAGTATTTTGCGTCGTGCACGCGGATACGCGCCCTTGCCAATTGAGTTATCTGCTTCGCTGCCCGCGATCATTGCGACCGGCGCACATCTTAAGAATACGGTTGCCATGAGTGTCGGGCAGCAGGTCTTTGTCAGTCAGCATATTGGTGACCTGGAAACGCCGGAAGCGCTTTCGACCTTTCAACATGCTTTGAAAGATTTACAGGAATTGTATGAGCAATCTCCAGCGTTGCTTGCCTGTGACTTACATCCTGATTATCGCTCAACGCAGGTTGCGCAAGAATTAGCGCAACAGTTCAAGAAGCCGCTTGTGCGGGTGCAGCACCATTATGCCCACATATTGGCCTGCATGGCTGAGCATGGTCTGGCTGCGCCCGTCCTGGGAGTGGCCTGGGATGGGACCGGCTACGGGTTGGATGGCGTCATTTGGGGCGGCGAATTCCTACGGGTTGGGGAAGATTCCTTCCAGCGCGTTGCCTCGTTGCGGACTTTCCGGCTGCCGGGTGGTGAACAAGCCATCCGCGAACCGCGCCGGGTGGCATTCGGTCTGCTCTACGAATTGTACGGTGAACATCTGCCGCAACTGCCTCAACTTGGTTTTTCACCCGCGCAAACGGCATTGCTTACGAAATCTCTTGCAGGTCGGATCAACACCCCGTTGACTTCCAGCATGGGACGCCTGTTTGACGGCATGGCCGCGCTGCTGGGTCTGCGTCAACAAGCCAGCTTTGAAGGCCAGGCTGCCATGGACCTGGAATTTGCCTGCCGTGGCGTGCGCTCGGAACGTTCTTATCCTTTCATTGTTGCGCCCGTCACGCTGGATATCGAAACCGGCAGCAGCCAGATCAACTGGAACATGATCGTCGAAGGTGCGCTGACTGATCTGACCCTTGGGTGCAGTGTTGGCGAGATCGCGGCCACCTTCCACAATACGCTGGTCGATATGATCTTGACCGTGGCCGCGCAGCAAAAGCTCGAAACTGTCGTCTTAGGCGGCGGATGTTTTCAGAACAAACGACTGCTGGAAGACAGCGTCTTCCAATTGCGAAAAGCCGGTTTCCGCCCCGTATGGAGCCAGAAAATTCCGCTGAATGATGGCGGAATTGCCCTGGGGCAGATCGTAGCAGCGCAGAGAGAATATTCTCGGAGGTGAAATATGTGTTTAGCAATTCCCGGTAAATTGGTCAGTATTGATGACGCCCCAGCGCTGATGCGCATGGGCAAGGCAAACTTTGGCGGTATTCTCAAAGAGATTAGCCTGGCCTATGTGCCTGAAGCCAAATTGGGAGATTACGTGCTGGTACACGTCGGTTTCGCCCTGAGCATTGTGGACGAGGCTGAAGCGAACCTAGTCTTTGGATATTTGCAAAAAATGGACGAATTAGCAGAACTGGAAGGAACCTCCGATGCGCAACCATAACTATCTTACACTCGATGGCAACGAAGCCGTGGCACGCGTTGCCTTTAAATTGAACGAAGTCATTGCCATCTATCCGATTACCCCCTCTTCCGCCATGGGTGAATGGGCCGATGAATGGGCCGCCGCTGAGAAGCCTAACCTGTGGAATACAGTACCAAGTGTCATCGAAATGCAGAGCGAAACCGGCGCGGCCGGGGCTTTGCACGGTGCCTTGCAAGCCGGATCGCTGACGACCACTTTCACCGCTTCGCAGGGTTTGTTGTTGATGATCCCGAACATGTACAAGATTGCCGGTGAACTGACCACAACCGTCTTTCACGTGGCGGCGCGTGCGTTGGCGGCGCAGGGCTTATCAATCTTCGGCGATCACAGTGATGTGATGGCGGCGCGTGCTACCGGCTTTGCCATGCTGTCATCGGCTTCGGTGCAGGAAGCGCATGATTTCGCCCTGATTTCGCAGGCTGCCACGCTTAAATCGCGTGTGCCTTTCCTGCATTTCTTCGACGGGTTTCGCACCTCGCACGAAATCGCCAAAATCGACTTGCTGACCGATGAGCATTTGCGCGCCATGATTGATGACACGCTGGTGCTTGCGCACCGCGCGCGCGGACTCTCGCCCGATCGTCCTGTGCTGCGCGGCACTGCGCAAAACCCGGATGTCTACTTCCAGGCGCGTGAGACAGTCAATCCGTATTATGCAGCCTGTCCTGGGATTGTCCAGGACGAGATGGATCGGTTGGCTGAACTGACAGGCCGACAATATCGCCTGTTTGAATATCACGGCTCCCCCGATGCCACGCGCGTGATCGTTTTGATGGGTTCGGGGGCCGAAGCGGTCCACGAAACAGTCGATGCCCTGTTGGCGCAAGGCGAAAAGGTGGGCGTCTTGAAAGTTCGCCTTTACCGTCCGTTTGATGTGGAGCGTTTTTCTGCTGCGTTGCCAACCACTGTGCAGCAGATTTCTGTCCTTGATCGGACGAAGGAGCCAGGTAGCGCAGGCGAGCCTTTGTATGTGGATGTCATTACCGCGCTGTATGAAACGCAGCGCACAAATATCACTGTCGCGGGCGGTCGTTACGGGCTTTCCTCGAAGGAATTTACACCCGCCATGTGTCAGGCGATCTTTGATAATCTGTCACAGCCCAAACCGAAAAATCACTTTACCATCGGCATCAACGATGACGTTTCAGGCACAAGCCTGGTCTACGACCCAAGCTTCTCCGTCGAACCGGAAAGTGTCACCCGCGCCCTGTTCTACGGGTTGGGATCCGATGGCACGGTCGGCGCAAACAAGAACTCGATCAAGATTATCGGCGAAAGCACCGATAACTATGCTCAGGGCTATTTCGTTTACAACTCCAAAAAATCTGGTTCGATCACCATCTCGCATCTGCGCTTTGGCCCGCAGCCAATTCGCTCCACTTACCTGATTACGCAGGCCAACTTCGTCGCCTGCCATCATGCGAATCTATTGGAACGCTATGATGTGCTGCGGGATGCCACCCCCGGTGGTGTCTTCCTGCTCAATACGCCTTACGGCCCCGAAGCAGTCTGGGATCATCTACCCCGCCCCGTTCAGGAAGAGATCATTACCAAACGGTTAAAGTTTTTTGTCATTGATGGTTCTGGTGTGGCACGCGCAAGCGGCATGGCGGGGCGCATCAACACGGTCATGCAAGTTTGTTTCTTCGCCATCTCGGGTGTGATGCCCAAGAATGAAGCGATTGATGCGATCAAGCATTCCATCGAAAAGACCTACGGCAAAAAGGGTCAGGAAATCGTCGCGATGAACCTGGCAGCAGTCGATCGCACCCTGGAAAATCTGTTTGAAGTAGTCGTCCCGGCAAAAGTGACCAGCCCAATCGAGATGACTCCACCCGTTTCTCTGGGCGCACCGATTTTCGTCCACGACGTGCTCGGGACGATGATTGCGGGTCGCGGCGATCTTCTGTCCGTCAGCCAGCTTCCCGTAGACGGCACCTACCCGACAGGTACGGCGCAATACGAAAAGCGTAATCTGGCTGAAGAAATCCCTGTCTGGGACTCCAGCCTGTGCATCCAGTGCGGCAAATGTGCCATGGTCTGCCCACATTCTGTCATCCGTATCAAAGCCTACGAACCTGCTGCGCTGATCGGCGCGCCTGAAACCTTCAAGTCTACGGATGGGCGCGATACCGAGTGGAAGGAACTTAAATACACAATCCAAGTAGCACCCGAAGATTGCACCGGCTGCGGCATTTGTGTGGATGTGTGCCCGGCCCGCAGCAAATCGGCTGCCAATTACAAGGCCATCAATATGGCTCCCCAGCCTCCCCTGCGCGAAGCCGAACGTGAAAACTGGCAATTTTTCATGACCATCCCTGAAATGGATCGCCGTCAGATTAAGTCCACCAGCATTCGCCAGCAGCAGGTACAGCAGCCGCTCTTCGAGTTCTCGGGCGCATGCCTGGGCTGCGGCGAAACCCCCTATCTCAAGCTGCTCTCCCAGTTGTTTGGTGACCGCTCGCTGATTGCCAACGCCACGGGTTGTTCCTCCATTTACGGCGGCAACCTGCCAACCACTCCGTGGACGAAAGATGCCAATGGACGTGGCCCGGCCTGGTCCAACTCGCTGTTTGAAGACAATGCCGAATTTGGTCTGGGAATGCGCGTTGCGCTGGATAAACAGGTCGAATATGCACTTGAATTACTTATGCGCCTGTCTGATGAAGTGGGCGATGACTTGGTAGCAGGCTTGATGAATGCCAATCAATCGAACGAAGCTGGCATTTACGAGCAGCGTGAACGGGTTGTCCAGCTCAAGGCAAAACTTCGCTGGAGTAAGAAGCCAGAAGCGAGCTATTTGTTGAGCCTGGCTGATGTGTTGGTCAAAAAGGATGTCTGGATTGTTGGCGGTGATGGCTGGGCTTACGATATTGGCTTTGGCGGTCTCGATCACGTTCTCGCCAGCGGACGCAACGTCAACGTATTGGTGCTCGATACCGAAGTCTACTCCAACACCGGTGGGCAGATGTCCAAGTCCACTCCGCGTGGTGCGGTAGCCAAATTTGCATCGGGTGGCAAAACTTCTGCCAAGAAAGACCTGGGCCTGATCGCCATGTCGTACGGCAATATTTATGTGGCACGCGTGGCAATGGGCGCAAAAGACGAACACACCCTGCGTGCCTTCCTTGAAGCCGAAGCCTACGATGGTCCGTCGCTGATTATTGCCTACAGCCACTGCATCGCCCACGGCATCGATATGACCGCCGGGATGCGTCACCAGAAAGCTGCCGTGGATTCGGGTCAGTGGCTGCTCTATCGCTACCACCCCGATCGCGCTGACCAGGGCGAAAATCCGCTCACGCTGGATTCGCGTGCGCCGAAGATCCCGGTCAAAGAATATATGGAAACGGAAAACCGCTTCAAAATGCTGAGCTTTAGCAAGCCTGTCGTTGCCCAGGAGCTTGCCGAACTGGCGCAGGCAGATGCAGATCAACGGTTTGCGCTGTACGAATACATGGCCGGGCGCATTACCCCTGCCACCAAGAAATAAAAGGAGGCATCATCATGGACATCTCCACAACTTATCTGGGCAAGAAACTGCGCTCGCCGCTGGTGGTTTCAGCCAACCCACTCACTGAACGGGTGGATAACATCAAGCGCATGGAAGACGCCGGGACAGGCGCAGTGGTGCTCTATTCGCTCTTCGAGGAACAACTGCGGCAGGAACAATTTACCCTGAACCACCACCTGACCAACGGTACGGAAAGCTACGCTGAGGCGCTGTCCTA
The DNA here is from genome assembly GCA_963757465.1 of uncultured Chloroflexia bacterium. Taxonomy (GTDB): domain Bacteria; phylum Chloroflexota; class Anaerolineae; order Anaerolineales; family Villigracilaceae; genus UBA5195. The sequence goes on from CAVWRY010000003.1 coordinate 445,603, forward strand.
CTTCCCCGAGCCTGTCTCGTTTCACACCACATCTGACGCCTACCTGGAGCATATCCGCAAGGTGAAGGAAGCTGTGAGCATCCCGATTATTGCCAGCCTGAACGGTTCCACCACAGGCGGTTGGACGTTTTTCTCAAGCAAAATTGAGCAGGCTGGAGCCGATGCGATTGAGCTGAACTTGTACTCCATCCCCAGCGACCCAAACATGACGGCTTACGAGATCGAAAGGACGTATCTGAGCACAGTTGCATTGGTGCGGGCGAACGTCCACATACCGGTGGCGGTCAAACTCAGTCCGTTCTTTACCAACCTGACCAATTTTGTCGTCCAACTGGATGACAGCGGCGTGGACGCGCTGGTACTTTTCAATCGCTTCTACCAACCCGATATTGATCTGGAAGAAATGGGGGTGTACCCTCACCTGGTCTTGAGCAGTTCACACGACCTGCGCCTGCCGTTGCGCTGGATCGCCATGCTTTACGGGCGCATCAAAGCGGGTTTGGCAGCCACCAGTGGTATCCATAGCGGGCACGACGCGCTCAAAGCGCTGCTGGCAGGTGCCAGCGTCACGATGATGGCTTCAGCGCTGCTGAGCCACGGCATCGGGCAGATCCAGACTGTAGAGGACGAGTTGCGGCGCTGGATGGATGAAAAGGAGTATGATTCGGTCACACAGTTGCAGGGTAGTCTCAGCCAGATGAATTGTGAGAACCCATCTGAGTTTGAACGTGCGCAATATATGAAAGCGCTGACCAGCTATATGCCGCGTCAGTACAAACCAGCCCAATAGGAGATATTCCGCCATGAAATATATCGACGAATATCGAGATGCCAAGGCAGCGCAGAGCTTTGCCGATGCCATACGTAAGATCACTACCAAAGATTGGACGTTGATGGAGGTCTGTGGTGGGCAAACCCATGCTATTGTCAAATTTGGTGTGGATGAATTATTGCCCCCGCAGATCACCTTGCTACATGGGCCAGGCTGTCCCGTTTGTGTCACGCCGGTTGAGTTGATTGATAAGGCCACCGAGATTGCGGCCCAACCGAACGTAATCGTCACCTCGTTTGGAGATATGTTGCGCGTCCCAGGGACACGTACCGACTTGCTGGCTTGCAAAGCAGCCGGTGCGGATGTGCGCATGGTCTATTCGCCTCTGGATGCGCTAAAACTTGCGCAGGCGAATCCTGATAAGCAGGTTGTGTTTTTTGCGGTGGGTTTCGAGACAACCGCTCCTGCCAACGCCATGTCTGTTTACCTTGCCAAAAAGCAGGGCATTAAGAATTTTTCGCTGCTGGTCTCACACGTTCTGGTTCCACCAGCGGTAGAGGCAATTCTTTCCTCCCCTAGAAATCGCGTCCAGGCTTTTCTGGCTGCGGGACACGTCTGTGCCGTAATGGGCTATACTGAGTATGAACCTTTGGCAGAAAAATATAAAGTTCCCTTTGTAGTGACCGGCTTCGAGCCGCTGGACATTTTGCAGGGTATTTATATGACCATCAAGCAGCTTGAGGAAGGCCGTGCCGAGGTCGAGAACCAATATGCGCGTGCCGTACAACGTCAGGGCAACGAACCGGCGCAGAAAATCATGCGCGAAGTCTTTACCGTTGTCCATCGCAAATGGCGTGGGATCGGAGAAATCCCTTTGAGCGGGTTGGGCCTGAGTGCGTCCTACGCTGAATTTGACGCTGAACAGCGCTTTGGTGTGGCGGATTATCGCGCCGAGGAAAGCACCGAATGCATCAGCGGGTTGATCCTTCAGGGAGAGAAAAAGCCGCAGGAATGTCCCGCTTTTGGGATACGCTGCACCCCGGAACATCCGCTTGGTGCGACGATGGTTTCGACAGAAGGAGCCTGCGCTGCTTATTATCGCTACCGCCGCGTGGTCACTGAACTGCCCATCGTGGAAAACAATATCCGATAATGTGATTATCGATCCCCGAATACCGAATATCCAAAAGTGAGCTAACCATGAATCATCTTCCCTTAACCGAATTCGAGCTTTCCTGCCCGGTGCCGATCTCTGATTATCCTGCTGTGCTGATGGCCCACGGTGGCGGGGGCAGGCTGACGCATCAACTGATTGAGCGCATGTTCGTGCCCACCTTCAAAAATACCTTGCTCGAAGCAAGGCATGATGGTGCAACTTTGCCTTTCGAACAAGGTAAATTAGCCTTTACGACCGATTCCTATGTGGTGAAGCCGCTATTTTTCCCCGGCGGCGACATTGGCAAGCTGGCAATTACTGGCACCGTCAATGATCTGGCGATGTGCGGCGCACGTCCTGCTTTTCTGAGCGCTGCTTTCATCATCGAAGAAGGACTGCCCATGGCAACCTTATGGCAAATCGTCCAATCAATGCAGCAGACAGCGCAGCAGGCGGGTGTGCAGGTGGTGACGGGTGATACCAAGGTCGTGGACCGCGGCAAAGGCGACCAGCTTTTTATCAATACTGCCGGCGTCGGGGTCATTACATATGATCTGACAATTTCTCCGCAAAGTGTCCAACCTGGTGATGTGCTGCTGCTAAGCGGAGACCTGGGACGACATGGCATGGCGATTATGGCGGCGCGCGAAGGCCTGGCCTTCGAGAGCGTCATCGAAAGTGACTGCGCACCGCTGACCGATCTGGTATTCAGCTTGCTGGATGCCGGCATTGAAGTGCATTGTTTGCGCGATCTTACACGCGGCGGCCTGGCTAGTACGCTGGTGGAGATATCCCAAGCTAGCGGCTGGCATATCCACATAGATGAAAAGACTATTCCAGTGCGTGAAGATGTGCGCGGAGCGTGTGAGATTCTCGGACTTGACCCCATGTATGTTGCCAATGAAGGACGTTTTATCGCTTTTGTTGCCGCGAAAGATGCCGAGCGTGCCCTGGCGATTTTGCGTGCCCAGGAGGCTGGCGAGGGAGCGGTTATCATTGGCGAGGTTCAGCCTACATCCGATCGCATGGTGACCATGCGCAGTATGATTGGCGCCAACCGAATTGTCGATATGATCAGCGGCGAACAACTTCCACGGATTTGTTAAGCAAAAACTCGTTCTGCTGATGCTTTAGTGCGACCTCTTTGGCACCCAGGCCAAAATAGTTGTACCTTCCCCTGCATTGGAAGAAATTTCGAGTTCACCGCCCACTTGATGAATGCGCGTTTGCATGTTCGAAAGTCCATGCCCGAGCGTTGTATGAATCTTTGCAGGCTCGAAGCCTTTACCATTATCGCGAATTTCCATCATCAGCCGTTCAGGGGTAGACCACAACTTAATATCCACTCTTTTTGCCCCCGCATGTTTGGCAATATTGGCAAGCGCTTCCTGACAAATATGGAAGAGTGTTGTAGCGTGGAATTGCAGCAGGTTCTCCATCTCTTCAGGTTTGCCATCCAGGTTCGTTTCGGCCAGCGTATTGGCGCGAAATTCCGAAACCAACCGGTTCAGGCCGTTCATTAAATTCTCGTCACCCAACTGGCGCGGGCGCAGGTCCAAAATATAAGAACGAAGATCGTGAATGGTTTGATTGAGGCTGTCAATGACCTGCTGAATGCGTTCCCGCGCTTTCTCTGAGTCTTCATCCAGATGGAGATGGACATGTGTCAGAATTAATCCCGCACCGTAAATGGACTGGATGATGCCATCGTGCAGGTCCATGCCAAAACGATCACGTTCTTCAAGAATTGCCAGGCGGCGTGCATCGTTATGGAGGCGCGCATTTTCAATCGCCAACCCGGCCCAACTGCCAATGGCAGTGATGACTTGAATATCCTGTTCATCCAGAGGGATGGAACTACGTGTGACTGCATTCAAGACACCCACCAGATTGCCGCTGGATGACAAGGGGAATGATGCCATTTGTCTAAAACCGATATCGACAATGGCATCTCGCAGGTAGCGCACATCGTGGGCCAGGTCATGGCTGACGATGGCTTCGCCGTTTTTTGCTACCAGGCCAATAATTCCTTCACCCATTTGAAAGCGCTTGCGTTTCAAGAAAGCATCACTAGCCTGTCCACGATGTAGCGCAAGCTCAAGGCTATGGCCATCCTCTGCAAGAAGAAAAATTTCCCCAAACTCAACATCCATATAATCCATGACCAAACTGAGCGTCTTTTGTAGAATTTCGTCCAACTCCAAATAAGAAGTCAGAACTTCTGCGACATTATTTAGGAGGGTTAGATCCTGATTGCGGCGCGTCAATTCCTGGTCGCGTACCTTGAGTTCATCATACAACCGTGCATTGTGGATTGCCACCGCGGCGTACGCCGCCAGCATCCGGATGATCTGCTCGTCATCCTGAGTAAATTCGGGCCCACCAATTTTATTGGTCAGGTAGATTTGCCCGAGCTGTTCATCCCGCAAACGGATGGGTACACCCAGGAAAGGGATCATTGGAGGATGATTTTTAGGGAAACCAACGCTGCGTGGATCAATGTGGATATCCGGAATGCGGATCGACTCTTCAGTATCCATCAGCGCGCCCAGCATTCCCAGACCAACGGGTCGATGAGGAATGCGACGGATTTCGCTTTCACTCATACCAACGGTAATAAATTGCTTGAGTTTTCCATCTATTCCCTGCACCCCCAGTGCGGCGTATTGTGCCTGTGCTTGTTCGCAGGCTACCGTTGCAATGCGCTCAAGCAAGGTTTCCAGGGAAATGTCGCCCACCAGTTGCAGGCTGGCCTGTTGAAGCGCGATAATACGTTCTTCGAGTTGTTGGCGGGTTAAAGGCATGGTATTCTCCTATAATCATTCTACCTTACTTACAGATCTTATTCGAACAATACGCCAGGGGTGTCCAAGAACTGAGCGAAAACCCTATCCGAAATTCTTTTAAAGAAATGTTTCCTACGCCTTGGTTTGGATTGCTTGTATATGGAACCAGTACTTCCCTGCAGAAACCTTTCGCACCACGGGTGCAGAATGGCCCATCGATACAGCACCAAGAAATGCTCCGTAACGAAAGGGGGATACAACGGCAATCGGTGGGGGATAACTTGATAATATGCCCCCGAGGCCTTGCTTTAGCTATAACAACGTGTCAAACGACGCGTTGTTGTTTTATCTACTACGAATTGGAGCTACATCCATTTTAATGTCAATATAATACTAGAAATTTTACTGCACCGTGGAAACGGTTCCAAGATTGCTTGAAAACCCCAAGCACTAATACAAATTTTAGTCAATATTTTGCTAAACTCCAGCTTTTAATTTTGCTAGACTCATGGAAACGTTTCCATGCAACGACATCCAATCTACAAGGTCGAAAAGATGATATAGAACAAGACCAAGAACCCATGCGTACACGCGCTGGTAGGCCAGACCCCAACGATTGAAATGCTACTGGGCAAAACTTTCGTGATCTGATGAACTCTTTTCAGATAAAAGTTTGGCACGATCCTATCCAAGCACAAACTCATACTATGCGAGGAAACCATGAAAAAAACATTCTTCAACATTCTCTTGATCATGATAATGCTGACCGGCAATGTTTCAACAGTACTGGCAACATCTGGAAGAAACACGCTCAGTAGTGCGGCATACCAGTCACCACTGGCTACGGGCCCCAGCGTGGTCTCAAGTGTTAACTTCAACAACTCGACGCCCGGTTCCTGGACACAAAGCGGCAACCCAACGCTTGCCTACGTCGCTGACGGTCAGGGTGGTCAGGCGTTGAGCATCACCCGGGCAGCCGACTACGAAGGTATCCAATCACCTACCGGGCTGCTGGATGCGGGCGTTGAGTACACTTTTTCGATGCGGGCCATGCTCGCTGCAGGTGGCCCGGCCTCGGCGGACATCCGCTTCGTTGTGAAGCCGAACTACAACTGGGTCGCGAATACGACGATCAATGCCACGGGTTGGACAACCATCAGTGGTACATACACCCTCCCCGCTGGCGTTGATCCGGCTACCGTCCAAATCTATATTGGTAGCACGGATCAGACAGGACCTTACACGATCCTTGTTGATGACATTCTCATCACGCGCCCGGCGACAGTCGTCACCGTCTCGAGCATTAACTTCAACAACTCTACGCCTGGCGCGTGGACACAAAGCGGCAACCCGACGCTTGCCTATGTCGCTGACGGTCAGGGTGGTCAGGCGTTGAGCATCACCCGCGCAGCCGACTACGAAGGCATCCAATCTCCGACCGGGTTGCTGACGGCGGGGGTTGAGTACACTTTTTCGATGCGGGCCATGCTCGCCGCAGGCGGTCCAGCCTCCACCGACATCCGCTTCGTTGTGAAGCCGAACTACAACTGGGTTGCGAATACAACGATCAACGCTACGGGTTGGACAACTATCAGTGGCACATATACGCTCCCCGCTGGCGTTGATCCGGCTACCGTCCAAATCTATATTGGTAGCACGGATCAGACAGGGCCATATACCATTCTTATTGACGATATTCTCATTACGCACCCGCCGACGGTCACTACCATCTCGAGCGTTAACTTCAACAACTCGACGAACGGCTCCTGGACACAAAGCGGCAACCCGACGCTCGCCTACGTCGCGGACGGTCAGGGCGGCCAGGCGTTGAGCATCACTCGGGCAGCCAATTACGAAGGCATCCAATCACCGACCGGGTTGCTGACGGCGGGGGTTGAGTACACTTTCTCGATGCGGGCCATGCTCGCTGCAGGCGGCCCAGCCTCCACCGACGTCCAGTTCGTGGTCAAACCGAACTACACCTGGGTTGCGAACACAACGATCAATGCCACGGGTTGGACAACCATCAGCGGCACCTATACCCTCCCCGCTGGTATCGATCCAGCTACTGTGCAGATTTATATCGGCAGCGCAGACCAGACAGGGCCATACACGATCATTATTGATGACATTCTCATCACTGCTCCTCCCGATACCAGCGGAGGGGGTGGAACGGGAACGGGTGTTCTCAACAGCGATTGCAGCAATGGTTATGTTGGGCTTGCCTTTGATGACGGCCCCTATGCTGGTCAGACAAATCAGCTTATTGCGGCCCTTGACACGGCTCATCTGCGTGCAACCTTCTTCGATTGGGGGCAGCATATCAGTGGAAACGCCTCTCTCGTCCAGGCGCAGTTCGCCGAGGGATGGGTCGGCAATCATAGTTGGACGCACCCACACCTGACAACGATGACCCAGGAGCAGATCACCACTGAGCTGACCGACACACAGAACGCGCTCCAGGCGATTACCGGGCAGGCTCCCGTTCTGTTCCGCCCGCCGTATCTGGAGTCGAATGCGACGTTGAAGGCCGTCGAGGCCAGCCTTGGGCTGACCGAGGTTCTGGCGGACGTTGACTCGCAGGACTGGAACGGCGCAAGCACGGCAACGATTGTTGCGAACGTCTCCACTGCGCGGGACGGCGATACCGTGCTTGTGCATGACAACCTGGCCACGACGCGCGCCGCGATCCCTGGGATTGCCGACTTCATGACCAATCATAAGTTATGTCCCGGTATGATTAGCCCTACAACAGGGCGGGCCGTCGCACCACCAGCGCCGACTGTCATCAACACAGATTTCGAAAACGGCCTGGATGGCTGGGTCGCTCGCAATGCGCAGGGCGCGCCAACGGTTGACTTGACCACGGACCAGTCACACAGCCCCACGCACGCAGTACTCGTCTCGAATCGTACGGGTCAGGGCGATGGCATCGGTCATGATGTCAGCGGAGTAATGATACCGGGCAAGACCTACGTCATCACCGCCTGGGTACGGATGGACTCTGGGTCCGACACAATCTGGCTTTCGATGCAGCGGACAAACTCGGGCACGGACACTTTCGACACCGTTGGGCAGTTCACCGGCGTAACCGCTGGCGCCTGGAAGCAGGTCACAGCCACGTATCAGATGGCTGCCGCAGACAGCGCCTTCCTGTACTTCGAAACGAAATACCCGGATGGTACGGCCACACCCTTCCTCGTTGATGACATCGTCGTTCAGGAGCAAAGCGGCCCACATTGGGATGCAACCCTGACCCCGCTCAAAGATACGGTGGATTTCCCGGTGGGTGTTGCAATTAACTCGCGCGAGACGACCGGCACGTATGCGGGTCTGCTCCAGCACCATTTCGATCAGATCACCCCTGAGAACCACATGAAACCCGAGGCCTGGTACGACGCGGACAAAAACTTTCGTATCCATCCAGAAGCGAAGGCGCTGATGGACTTCGCTCAGGCGAACAATCTACGCGTCTACGGTCATACACTGCTCTGGCATCAGCAAACACCCGACTGGTTCTTCCAGCACGATGACGGCACACCGCTGACGAATTCCCCGGCAGACCAGGCAATTCTCAGCACCCGCCTGCACGACCACATCTTCAACGTCGCCCAGACGTTGAGCAGCATGTATGGGGATTTCGGCAGCGCCACGAACCCGCTCGTCGCGTTCGATGTCGTCAACGAAGTCATCTCGGACGATGCCCAGCCCGATGGCCTGCGTCGCAGCCCGTATTACAACATTCTCGGCCCGTCATACATTGACAACGCATTCATTTGGGCCAACCAGGCCTTCAACATCGATCACGCGGCTCCAGGGGTCACGCATCCAATCGCCCTCACGATTAACGATTACAACACCGAGCAAGCCGGGAAGCGCGCACGGTTGCACGCACTGGTCGCCGACCTGCTTAGCCGCAACATCCCTGTCGACATGGTTGGGCATCAGTTCCACGCCAGCCTGTCCACGCCAGTGCAGTCGTTCGACGATGCCATCACTGCCTTCGAAGACTTGCCGGTCAAGCAGGTTGTAAGCGAACTCGATGTGATGACGGGAACGCCAGTCACCGATGCCAATCTTATCGAGCAAGGCTACTACTACCGCGACGCGTTCCGTATCTTCCGCGCACACGCGGCGAGCCTATTCTCTGTCACGGTCTGGGGCCTCTACGACGGCCGCAGTTGGCGCAGCGACAATGCGCCGCTGCTGTTCAACAGCCAACTGGCCGCCAAGCCTGCTTACACAGGGGCAGTAGACCAGAACTCTTCCGGCCAGAATCCGTACGGCGCTGGTCTTCCAGGCCGATGTACCACTTGCGGCTGGGGCCACTTCTGCGCTCGAATGGCAGAAACTTAGACTCTACAATGTCAGCAATAAATTTAGCTTCCAACTCCGCTGGGAATCTGACCACCTGAGCGTGTTCGTTGACGCGCAGGACGCCACATCACAGGCCGCTGACAAGCTGACGTTCAAGGTGGGTGCCAATACGTATTCTTTCAACCGTGACGCTACAGGCGATGTGCCGGGCATCGTCGATGAAGTCAGCGGCGGCTGGAAGGCCGTCGTCCATTTACCGCTCAGCGCCGCACAACAAAATGACCAGCTCCAGTTTGACATTGCCCTGACGGATGGTGTTGATACGCTTAGCTGGAACGATCCCGGCGCAACCGGCACGCTCACACTCGCCGAGCCGCTCTCGTACCTTGAAGTGGCCGGGATTGGTAGTGACAGTGCTCCTGTGATTGATGGTTCCGCCGATGCTGTCTGGACGCTTGCGAATACAGTCTCGACTGGCAAGCAGATCACCGGAACAAATACCGCAACAGCCGACGTGAAGACCCTTTGGAAGGGCGATACACTCTACCTGCTCGCCCATATTCATGATGCCGTTCTCGACGATACGGCCTCTAACCCGTGGGAGAAGGATTCGCTCGAAATCTACGTTGACGGTGGCAACTATAAGAACGGCGCATACCGGCCCGACGACACCCATATCCGCATTAACTATAAGAATCAGGTCTCGTTCGATGTCGGCGACGCCGCCGCCCAGCAAGCCAGGCTCGTCAGCGCCACATCCCTCGTTGATGATGGCTACATCGTCGAGGCATCGATCAACCTGCTCAATGAAGGCGGCGTGGGAACCTTCCACGGCCTCGACTTTCAGGTGAATGACGCCGCCAACGGTGCGCGGGTGGGAATCCGCAACTGGGCCGACCCGACGAATGCCGGGTATCTGAACACGTCGCATTGGGGCGTAGGCCAGCTAATTGCCGCAGCAGAAAGTGCCACATCCACGCCCACTGAGATATCCACCAAAACCGATACCCCAACACCGACCGGCACTTTTACATCCACACCCACTGAGATATCCACCAAAACTGACACCCCAACAGCAACTGTCGCTTTTACATCCACGCCTACGGAGACAGCTACCAAAACCAATACGCCAACACCCACTATTACTTTCACACCTACATCTACTGCAACAGTGACCAAAACCAACACCCCGACCCGTACCCCAACACGGACTGCCACTTCTACGCCCACCAGAATAACGAGCACGCTCACGCTCAATTCGATTGCTGCGCAAGACGGTGAGATTGTTGAATCCAGTGAGAACAGTCAAAAGGGTGGTATCCTGAATAGCGATGCCAACACATTCAAGCTGGGCGATGACATCTCGAGAAAGCAACATCTCGGCATCTTGTCTTTCCACACCGCTGACCTGCCGAATACCGCTGTCATCACCGAGATCACGCTCAAAGTTAAGGAGCAGGCCATTGTCGGTGGTGGCAACCCGGTGACCCTGTTCCAGGGCTTCATGGTTGATATCAAGAGGGCCTCTTTGGTACAGCAGCGTTGGAAATTGGTGATTTCCAGGCGGCTGCAAACAAAAACTATGGACCATTTAGCCCAGCTTTGGTCAATAGTTGGTACAGTATCAACTTGACAAGCGGCAATGCCTATATCAATAAAACATCTGCAAGCAGTGGCCTGACCCAGATCCGCCTGCGCTTCAAGCTTGACGATAATAATAATACGATTGCCAACTATCTCAGACTTTACAGCGGCGACGCAACCATGTCAGCCGACCGTCCACAGTTGGTGATTAAGTATTACATCCCATAAAAGCAGGCATACCTTTTCTTGAAAAAAAGCTGGGACCAGCAACGCCTGGTCCCAGCTTGTGTTTTAGATATAAGGGTAACGATAATCGGGGAACCAAATCCTGATTGCAGCATAAGAGTAGTAAAAAGAATAATGAATATCCGCGTTATCTATCCATCTGCGGTCGTTCATCGATATAGCGCAAGATCGGATTCGCTGATATCTTCCAATTGCGAGACATGTGGCGATAGATACGCATGAATCCGACAAATAGAATATAGCCGATTGCGACCCCAACCGTATTGAATATCACATCATTGATGTCGGCAACCCGGAAAGTAATTTTTGCCATGTATCCCGTTAGCAACTGCAGCAACTCAATAGTGATACTAAAGAGCGCACCAATAACAACGATCTTCTTCATGCGAAAATTCGTAATGAACGGCAGGCCGAAGCCGAATGGCATCAGAAGCAGAATGTTTAGCAGCGAAGTTTCAAGATCCTGAGGCGTGAGCGTGATAAGCGGAATAAGATTTATGCTTTTCTCAACCGTTTGTCCTTTTAACATAAGGCCTGGCATAAAATACTTTAGAAGAATGAGAGACTGAAATTGAAATAGTGTGTAATCCAGAACCTTAACGATGTAGACGTAGAATATAGTAAAGAATAGCAAATATACGAGACTTTTCTTTTTCTTCAACCGAAGAAACATGACGGTACCGATCCAAATCAAACCAAAAAGAAGTACAGTCAATAAATCAAACATATGTGCGCCCCGAAAAATTGGTTACTGGGTCGGCAAGGCGTTCTACCGTTTTTATGTGGGACATTATATGTCTCCTGAAAATAATATTGTTGTGCAATATTATCGATTTTCTTTTAGAACAAAGATGCGCCCAACGGTTTGCATCAGCGGATGTTTGCCACGAGAACCAGCTCTCGAAACGGAAAATATTTTCGAGCGAAAAGATCCCTAAACGGAGTGTGGCATTTTCCGAAATAGCATAAATCCAGTGATCTGGTTTTGCGGAAATTATTGGGTTAGATAACCTTTTCTTATGAAACCTTGGTCCATACTTTTTGGACTTGTTCTAACCTTTTGTCGACGGGGATGTAATTTTCAAAGTAACCACAGTCAATGCAAAGGTAGGTTTCAGCAGTCGTTTGATAGCTTGAAGGGATTCCTGAATTCACGCCCGTATAGACCCAGAACTGACGCTCTGGGCGCACACCATTCTGTTGCTTGAAGACGCTAGAAGAGTTGCATTTTGGGCATGTACCATCTTTCATTGTAGGCTCCTTTTTCTCATTATGGAAGGATTGATTAACAAAGGTTTCGAGTGGAAAAATGTCCTTAAACGGAACGTGGCAACACGTCAGCTTGCACGCGATGTTAGCCGCCGTTTTGTTTGAAGCAGTTTCAATTTTAAAATAACTGATTAAGGTAAATGAAGTCAAGTGATTTTTTCGATACATAATTTTGATAGCAAGATTCGCAAAGCCAATTATCACTTTGGTTTACATAACCATAATTCTCGTCTGTTTCAAATGCGCTGATCTTCTGTAAGCATATTCTGCAGTGCTCATGATCCCAGCCATCTTTCGTAATCCCGACTCTGCCATCTGGGTAATGAACAGTGCTGTCGTGAGGCTCAAATTTACGCCTTTGCCAAATTATCGAATTATCAAAAACCAATTCTGTTAATTCTCCCCAATAACCATCTAACAATGGATAATCTTTGCCAATCTCAAGATATTCCTGCGACTCTATATTGCTTACTTCAATTGTTAACTGAAAATCCTGCAAATTGACTTCTGAAAACCTTCCTTCAATAAAATTATTTTGATTTGCGCAGATTACAGCAATCGATCCAGACTTTGCTTTTGTAAATGAAACAAGATTTTTAACAACTCCTGAATATTTAATAACGGAGTTATTTTTTTCGATTTGCACAATTTCAAATTGAGGAAGTGCTGTAAATGCGGAATTCATTTGGTTTTCCTTGGAACAGACGAAGGTGGCTAACGGTTTGCGACGACATCGTCCCATCAGGGGATAGCTGCGTATTGCCACGCGAAGCATTCGTCGAAACGGAAAATGTTTTCGAGCGGGAAAATACTCTTAAACGGAATGTGGCAACACGTCAGCCTGCAAACGATGTTGGGCAGATTTTGTAAGACGATTTTGATTTTGAACTTGGTATTCCCATAATATTCACTGCATATCTTGGTGGGCAGTTTTTATTTAGAAATCATTGCGATTGCAAAGAAAATTATAAGGCCACAAAAAAGAAAAGCCGAAAGCATAACAGGTATAAATATTACAAGGGCAGATTTTCCTTTTGATAATCCCATTACTGCTTGAAGGTTTACATAAACAAAATAAAAACGAATTGCGTCTAAGGAAAGAGAGAGAAACAAAAATAGACCACCGACCAAGCCGCTAAGGGTAAGAGCAAGGAGTGAGTTTAAAATAGTGATGGGGGTAATGAAAAGGGAATTATTGTACGCAAAATTTCCAAAAGATTTTGAACCACCAAATGCTAAACCTAACCAATAGGGCAAAAATACCCAAAGCAGGACAACCAAAAAAATTCCAAAAATCCCAGTTGCCAATGTGAAGAACGGATTCTGCATATTGGTAAGGAGAGAAGTTAAACCGCTCGAACCAAAACGCTGCATGAGTTCGAGACTTTGTTGCTCATGAGCAGGGGCTTGGAGTATGTTTGTTATCATTCCAATCAAGAGTGCTACAACCTGACCTATTGCTAAGTAAATAAAAGCCCATTGCCAATTATCAACATTGACTTCTTGAAAAGTTTTTACGGTGGGTCGTCGCAGAACTACAAGGCTATTTTGGAGAAGTTGTTTGAACACAATTACCATCCTTTTTTGAGTTAGTGATGATTCTCTTGCTGCTGCCCAACGGCTCGCATTACCGGCGCTTTGCCACGCGAACCAACTGAAGAAACGGAAAATGTTTTTCGAGCAGAAAATGCCCTTAAACGTTGCGTGGCAAACCGTCCGCTGCACGCGATGTTCGGCACGATCTTTGCCGAGCAACGATGATTTGGAACTAGTTTTCACGCAAATTGGATCGTAGTGAAACGCTTACACAAAAGAGCGCGAACTGGGCAGGGAACCGAGCAATTGTCGCTGCCCGCTTGGTGCGTTGCTAGTTTAATTCAAAATTTGTTTATGGAGAACTTTTATGGAGTTGCCTTCATCCACGTTGAAAACATAAACAGCGGCATTTCGTAAGAGATATTCTTTTGCAGATCAACAAGCATGGTCAATGCAACTTGGGTGGCTTGGGTTTCCCTAGAGAAAGAGACAGCGATTTGATGGCTGTCCGGTGCCCAAAACAGAGCAGATGGATCGTCATCTGCTGTAATGCTTGTTGTAATGCAAGGATCAATAATTTGGTTGGCTTCTACATCATATACAAGCAAACTGCCTGACTGAAGAGATTTTTTCACTGTTTGAAATGCAAGATAGTGTCCATCTGGTGACCAGGCGGGGTTTGCAACATAGTTTTCACTATCATTGAAGATCAATTGTGATTGTCCAGAATGATCAATAATATAAAGTCGGTCATTTGTAATTAGAGCGACACGATCACTCTGTGGGGACCACTTTGGTCGTATGATATCAAACCCGCCATACGGAGACTTCCATAGCACTTTTTTGGCAACGGTATCCCAAACAATAGGCCCTACTCCATTTCCTTGTTTGGTTGCTTCATAGACAAGCCATTGTAGATCAGGGCCATAATCAATACGCCAAATTGGGCGTATTGAATCATCGAGATTGAGATCAGGCAATTTATCGGCGATTGTGTTCCGTTCACCCGTGTAGGGATTGAACAAAATAAGTGTTCCATCACCCTGTGGCGAGTTGTTGGGGTGGAGTTGCAAGATTTGATTATTAACCCAGCGGGCTAATCGTAGATCTGTCCGATCAAATGTTGTCGTAAGGAGTAATTTTCCATGTCCATCTACAATTCTTAGTATTTCTTTGATAGGTGCGCCTGTTGCATCTTTAATTTTTTCCAGATAAGCCAGTTTACCCAAATCAGGTGAGAGGTCCATGCCAACTATTGTCTCATCATCATACTGAATGCTTGTAAAGGGCATTTTGTATTGGGTTCCTGTTTTGAGATCAATAAGATAAGGGTTATTTGGATAGTCACCTATCAAAGCTGTTCCGCCTGTGATAACTTGTTCCAGCGGTACTCCACTTTTAACATCGGAACAGCGTTGTATGAGACTTGATATTGGAGAATTGGTAGAGGTTAGAGTACGAAATGCAGCAGATGTGCTTGTCTGTTTTGGTGTTGCTCTAAATGTTTCTTCTGTATGTAATGCAGCAGATGTTCTCACCGGCTTTGGTGTTTCCCCAAGTGTTTCTTGTGTGGGCAATAACACTGGGGAGGGCGTTGTCATATAATTGCAACTGCAGAGCAACAAAATGATTAACGCTAGGGTTATTTTATGTATATTATTCTTTTTCATAATTAACCCAAGTTGCTGTCGGAGCGCAGACCAGAACAAAAGCTGTGAAAAGCATCTTACACCGGTCCGCAGCATTTCGGGCGAAGCCAGATAACCAAAGCCACGAACTTGATAAAGATGCTTTTGAATTTTTGGCTTGAATTTGAACATGATGAGGAAGCCAGCGCCCAACGGCAAAGTTCAGCGGCAGCGGCGGACTTGGCGAGAACTCGCCTGAAACTCTCGTGCGATTTCTGGCAAGCCCCGTCCCGTAAAGAAGTGGCGGAGCCGCTGTCCGCTGCAGCCGGTGTTAGCCTGCTTTTGCTAATCGAAATGCGCTTTGAAATTACCATTTTTGACTTTATAGGAGTCAGAAATACGTTTGTAATGTCCTTCATAAAGGTCAGTGGGTAGTTCATTTTCAGCAAACCAGCCAATTTCGAGTGTTTCATGTGTATCGAATGGTTCAATGTTTTGCTCAACTAACGGCTCACAAAAAAATGTGAACATATATACATGCTGAGGTCTTTGGGGCTTAGCCCATATACGAGAATCGTAAATCCCCACTAATGCTTTTGGAATACAGCGAACGCCCGTCTCCTCAAAGGTTTCACGAACAACAGCCTCTGCGGGAGTTTCTCCAACTTCCATTTGTCCAGCAGGCATAGTCCAAAGATGATTATCTGAGCGACGCATTAATAAGATTTTCCCATCTTTGTCAATTACTGCGGCGGCACCAGCAACAACTGGGGACATATGCGAAAATACGGTTTCTTTTAGAGGCAATAAAGTTTCAAGCGATTGGGCTGTTGCAAGAGCCATCATTTCTATTGCCATTGTCTGGATAATCTCATAACGGTTTTTATCGTAGTCATTGTTTGAATATTCAAGCCCCGTTGCGGATAAATCACGGAGTTTGTCAGCCCATAAAGCAATTTGTTCGGCGGGTAGCATTAGTCTCGATAAGTTTGTCATGGTTTTCAGGTGCGATGGTTTTGAAAGGGCAGGCTAACGGTTTGCGTTATTAGAATGAACTTGTCTGGGACGTGGCGAAAGAGTATCCTTGGGGATGATACCGTCGCCGGGGACATCTCAATCGGGGTGTGAGTGTCAGGGTTGGCCGACCGCAGCTATGGGAAGTCTTTGGTGGAAGAAAAGACAAGCCCGTTGCGTTATTTGGCAGCCCGGCGCACACTAATCTGGGATGGCGAAGCCCGCCAAAGCCCAAATCGGTAGCTGCAACACACAACCCTAAAATCCACGCCCCAGACAAACTCATTTAGGAGTGTAGCATGAACTCACCGGGAAATTCAAGGGAAATCGAACGATATATTGCTCTGGACATCCACAAAGAATATGTCATGGTCGGTGGAATGAACGCGGCTCAGGAATGGGTGATCCGACCTAGACGGGTGGAGATGCACCATTTTCGTAGTTGGGCCGGGAATAACCTGCGCGCCGGAGACGCAGTGGTGATCGAGACGACCACGAATGTCTGGGACATCTACGACATCGTCGCGCCGCTGGTAACCCGGGCGGTAGTGGCTCACGCCGGAGATGTGCGGCAGATCGCCGAAGCGCGGGTAAAAACCGACAAGCAGGATATTGCATGCCTGATCCGGTTGTTGATCGTAGGCATGGTGCCCGAAGTATGGGTGCCGCCCGCACATGTGCGCGAACTGCGCGGGATGATCGCCTATCGCAATCGGCTGGTGAAAACGGGAGCGATGATCCGCAACCGGCTGCACAGCCTGCTGCACCGGCACAATCTAGCCCTGCCCGAAAGCGGTTTGTGTGACCGAGCGTGGTGGGAAAACCAAACCATCAGCAGGCTGGAGAAGCTGCAAGTGCGCCAGGAATTAGGGCTGCTGGAAAAGGTGGAGCAAAGCAAAGCCGAACTGGACAACGAACTCGGCAAAATGAGTGTGGGCGAAATCTGGGGAAAAGCTGCCACCCGCATCTTGCAACTACCGGGACTGGGAGTTGTCGTGACGATGACAGTTTTGTCTGCCATCGGAGATATCCGCCGTTTTGAAAGCCCCAAACTGCTGGTTGGTTATGCTGGTCTGGGAGCCGGGGTTCACGACAGTGGCAAAGAACACAAAGACAAAGGCATCACAAAGAGTGGACGGAAGGAACTGCGCTGGGCAATGATTGAAGCAGCCTGGAGAGCCATTCGGATGTCACCACTTTGGAAAGAGCGCTACGAAGAACTCAAAAAGCGCAAAGGATCCAGCAAAGCCATTGTGGCAATTGCGCGAAAGCTGCTGGTAACGCTCTGGCACGTTTTGAGCAAAGAAGAAACTGACCGCAACGCCAGTGAAGAAGACCTGTCCTGGAAAATGCTCTTGTGGTCGTGGAGTCTGGGAAGCGAAGCCCGGCTCGGATTGACCCCGAAGCAATTTGCCAAATACAGTCTGATACGCCTGGGCGTGCAAAATGATGTAACCAGTTTTATGCGTGGAAAGGTGCTGAGAAGGATTGCTCCTGCCGAAGAAGTTTTGGCGCGCATCTCTGAACTCGGCCTACCCCGTCTGGATACCTGATTTGCAACAGTAAAGTGAGTCTGGTGCCCCAAGTCGACCTGTCAACCAGGGTACGGGGGGCGAAGCATATCCTAAGCGCGGATTGCACCAAATCCTGCTGGATAAAAAGTGGCTTATGGCCCGCAAAATCGGCTGAAGAACTATTCAACCAACCAATTTCATCTCGCCCTTGACGCTACAAGTTATCGGTAGCTGCGGGTTGCCACGCGGACAAACTGCCAAAACGGAATCAGATTTTCGAGCAGAAAAAAGCCCTTAAACGGAACGTGGCAACACGTCAGTCTGCACGCGTTGTTAGCCTGCTTTTGACTTACCAGATTGATATTGAGGGAATTTGCTATGAATTATAGTGATAATTTGCTTGGCCTCAATATCATTGAGAACTGAGCCGAATCGGAAAGTATTTATGCCTCCCAAAAAGATTTTACCGCTATTAACAGCAATTTTTCCCTTTCTGAAATTCAAAAACCTTATTTGACGAATTGAAAGTAAATCATCTACAAAATCAAATTTTTGTCTTGAAACAAAGACAAAATCAATCTTGTCAGCTTGAATTTTTTTTGAGAAACCTAATCCTAGAATTTGATGTCTTATAGAAATATGATCCTCTGCAACTTCGATAACTTCTTCCCCTTTCAGAAGCCAGAGCAATTCAATTAATAAAAATGCAACCACCAAAAACAGGAATGTGATAACTACTATGATCGAAATAACCGTATTAGATGAACTTGCAATTTCCGAGAAAATTGATGGATTTATTCTTAGATTAGTTAGATTAGGTAGAAAGATTAGAAGAATCACTATCATATTAAACAAAATGACAAAGATATTTATCCAAACTTTTCGATAAGGAAAAGAGAATTGTATTGAAGTCGATAGATTTTTAGCTTTGAAATGTTTTGACATAAACATAATTTACCGTAATGAACATCTTTATAAAGACAGCAGGCTAACTAGCGTATAAGCCGCAAAAATTCCATTTAACGAACTTATAGCTGGAATACAATCCGTCTAAAACACTTCTGTGGTGGTTGACCTGCCTCGGAATTTATACCCAAGTAAAATGAGAGTCAAGCGCCCGAAAAAGGAGCAAGATTCTCATGAAGCGACGAACGCCAGAACAAATTGTACAGCTATTGCATGATGCCGATGAAGAGCTAGGCAAAGGCAAAACCATTGAAGATGTCTGCCGGGAGAAACAGATCAGCCCAGCAACCTACCACCGTTGGAAACAGAAATATGGCGGCATGAATGTTCAAGAAGCGAAGCGGATCAAAGCGCTCGAAAACGAGAACATCAAGCTGAAGCGTTTGCTGGCAGAATCGATCTTGGCCAATGATGCCTTGAAAGAGTTACTATCAAAAAAAGTCTGACGGCTGTCGAGCGGCACACTTTGATGGATGACATGGAACGAAGAGGCTTGTCCAAGCGCGCCGCATGTCGTTGGGCAGGTTATTCCAGAGCGGTAGGTCGGTATCAACTTCGTCAGCCAGTCCAAGACCAAAAATCTCTGGATGCGATGCGCAAGGCGATCAAAACCAATCCGCGTTATGGGTATCGGCGTATTGCGGTTGTAAGTGGGCTCGGTTTTGGACTTTGCTGGCGGCTGTGGAAGCAACATGACTTTCAGTTGGCAGCTCAACGTGCCCGAAAGGGCCGAAAACGAAGCGATCAAACTGTTCAGCCACACCAAGCTGAGTATCAAAACCATGTTTGGACATATGACATCTTGTTCGACCGGCTGGCAAATGGAGCACAGTTCAAAACCTTAAGCGTCCTTGATGAGTTCACTCGTGAATGCCTAGGCATTCTGGTTTCGACTTCCATCCTTGCTCAAGATGTGACCGCATTTCTGGCAGCCATTCTCAAGAATCGCTCTGCGCCTGTTTTTCTACGCTCCGATAACGGCAGTGAGTTTACTTCCCATGCGGTACAAGCTTGGCTGGAAGAAAACAAGGTCGGTCCTGTTTTCATTCCGCCAGGTCAGCCTTGGAAAAATGGCTTCATCGAAAGCTTTCACGACAAGTTCCGTGATGAATGCCTGGAGCGAGAATGGTTTCAATCGCTCCAGGAAGCCAAAGTTGTGATTGAAGCTTGGCGATTGCACTATAATACCCAGCGACCTCACAGTTCGCTGGCCTACCAAACCCCAGCGGCTTTTGCTCAAAAGCTCGCATCTCAACCTGCTTCGACTCTCATTCCAGTTGGGCATAATAATTGAGGCATGTCATGGTTTATTATGAAAAAAGTCAGCATAATCATCCCACCTGTGGTCATCCTGATGTTTTATCAGGAAACTTCCTCCATTATACAACTTGCGAGACAGCCAGGGCAACACCCACCCTTACCTGCATCAATTGCCTGAGTGAATGGGCGTGAATACCATTTAATCCTATTCGATTTCGATTACCGTCTTGTTTTCTCTTTTCCTTATTGCATGGCATTTGCTGTTACACTGGAGAAAATCTTCAACGCTGTCCGCGCTCAGGCGAGGTGCGGGCCGGGTCTACACCAAAACGATCTCAGCTTGACGGATATATCCGCATATAATCATAGGGTTGGCGAACTCCCAACGGTAGAAAGCGGTATAACCCCACACCTTATCCCAAATCAGGAACATACGATGCGATATCCCATTCCCCTCCGCCGGGCTCAGCGCATGTTGGACGGCCCCAAATTCAGCATTAACTTTGCTACCACAGCCCACCTGCGTGGACCGTTGACCCTGTCCCGCCTGGAGAACGCGCTGGCCCGCCTTGGGCAGCGCTATCCTATGTTGGTTGCCCATATCAACACCGATGAAGAGAACAATTTCTATTTAACGGATGATGATGCGCCGCCCATTCCGGTGCGCGTGGTCGAGCGCAAAACGGCTGAGACGTGGGTAGATGAAGTCAGGCGCGAATTGCCGATTGTTTTCAACTACCAAACCGGGCCACTTTACCGCTGTGTCTGGGTGCAGGGGCAGGATGATACCAGCGACCTGGTGCTGGTAAACGATCATATGACGGCAGATGGTCGTTCGGCCATCTATGTCTTGCGCGATTTGCTGAGTTTGTTGGCTGACCCAACCCTGGAGCTGGATCCGGTACTGCCGGTGCGGCTGGCGGATCTCGTATCTGCGGAGGTCCTGCAAAAGGCGGCTGCTTTCGCCGATTCCGTTCCACCCGATGCACCCCCGCCTCAACCCTGGAGTCCCAGCCTTGCTTCCGATCCTCAGCGCATTCTCCCCTTCAGCCTGACGCAAACCGAGACCGCCACCTTACGGACGCGCAGCCGGGCCGAAGGCGTGACCATCCAGGCGGCGTTGTGTGCTGCCTTTCTGACTCCGTTTGCAGAACGCCACCCCGATTCTCCCCTACGGCTGGCGGAAGTGCCAGTGGATTTGCGTCCTTATTTGTCCCAGCCTGTTGATAATCTTTATGGCACCTGTCTTGGTCTTGCAATCGTCACGGTCAATTGCCATGCTGGTGCATCGCTCTGGGATATTGCACGCCATGCGAAAACTGTCATGCGCGCCGTGATTGGCCCTGATCTGTTCTTGCAGCCTCCCCTGGTGTATCAGTTTATCGAACGCCCGATTTCAGGTAGATTTATTTCCCATGATTATGACCTGTCGATCAGCAATGTGGGCCAACTGGATATCACTGCCATTTGTGGCGACTTGCAGGTGGAAAGCGTGCATACGCCCACATTTAATGTGCATGCTGACGGTCACCGTGTTTTGGGGGTTGCCACTTGCAGTGGGAAATTGTGCGGTACCTATACCTCCTGCGACCCAGATGCCCCCGCCCTGGCCGAGCGCGGGTTGGCGTTGCTCAAGCAAATGATTTACGAATGAATAGTAGAGATCAAAAATTACAGCCTTCTTTATCAACATCGTTGCTATATGGCGTGATGCTCTTTTGTTTTGTTTTTCTAGGTGGATGCAGTGGGGGCAACCCGCCGCCCGGTGTTCCGTTAAAACCAGGGACTCCAGCTGCTGATTTCACCCTGGACGGGGTGCGCAGTGGCACGTTTCATCTGAAAGATTTGCGCGGACAGGCTGTGTTATTGTCATTTTTGAATACCCAGGCAGATGCCACATCCATCACCCCCAGCTCATCCCGCGCTCAAATTACGTTTCTTAAGAGCATGCAACAACAGTATGGCCCCAAAGGATTAACGGTATTCATTGTCGATGCCGCGCAGTTGGAAACCGGAAAACAACCCGCCAGGGATGATTTAATTAATTTCACATATGACTGGCAGTTGGATAGCATTCCGGTGCTGATCGATGAAGGTGGCAAGGTTCGATCGCAATATGGAATTTCCAGCGCCCCAACGACTTTATTGATTGGGGCAGATGGCATGGTTCAACAGCGTTGGGATAATCTCGCAAGCGCATCCCAGTTGGCGTTGGCGATTGAAGCGCTGGTTGGCGCGCCTTTCTATCGGGTGACATCTGTCAACGCTACGCCAACAGCTCCAGGCAAAAGCTGCACGGAGGATGTCTCATCAGCTCAGGCAAAATTTTCGGGTGTCGGTCTGGCCCGCTCTTTGTCCGAGGAGATTTGGGCCATTGATAAGGGAGAACCCTGGAAGGTGGGCGGCTATCCTTTGCAGTGGGTTATCCTGGATACAGCGGACAAAGCCGGAAAGAGCAAATTGCATCTCAACGTCACAGCGCGCTATTTTGATACTGAAAGTTTCACGTTGATTGATACATCTTTGGCACAACTGTCAGAAGATGAAGCGCATGGACTTTTGGGCGAGAAAAGCGACAACCTGCTTAAAGTCTATTTGCTGACGACAACGGTTTCATTGGATAAACCGGGCTGCCTGCAAGTGCAGGCAGTGGTTACAAATGAAGAAACGGGTATCATTTTGTATCATGGCGAAACATTTGTGACTGTCAAATAATAAAACCCGCGCTGGACTAAAACATGCCTGTTTTTTTTACTTGCTGCAAAGATTGATTGGGATAGGATATTTTGGTGGCCGCAGCAGCGGGGGAACCCCTGTTGGAAATACGCTAGAATGCAGTGAAATAAAAGATAGGAAATGAATCGCTCCACCCGATTGCGTCAAGCATGCCACAGAGTTTGTATATATGATATTGTTGTTTGTATCTAATAGAGCAAAGCTTATATCCTACGTCTGATGTGAAATCAAAAAGTGGTTTGAAAAGTTTGAATATCGATATTGAAATCTGAGAAAAGAATACGGCGTAATAAATGGCTAGTCATTTTGAGAATTACACGAGTTGATAAACCGAGCACAGTTTTGCAAAGCAAACGTTCAATATTACGCCCAGTATTTTGGATTTCATGGAAAACACCTTCGATACGTTCCCTAGTTTTGGAAAGCCAGCGGTCAAGTTCTTTCGAATTTTGAAGGTGCTGATTAGAACGTTTTGGTGTCCATATCAAATTATTGGTTTGCTCAAAAATATTGGTCTGCCACTCAAAACCGATAAAACCCTTATCAGCAAAAATATCACAATATGTCAGATGATCAATGACCGCTTCTGCGGCAAAACGTTCATCTAAATTAGCTGGAACCAGATCATAAATAACAGGAATTCCTTGTAAAGTGGAAATTGTGACCAATTTGTAGCCGAAGTAATCCATTTTGCGGCTGGCACAATGTCCATAATCGGCACTCCCAGCAAAATCGCTTCTGTTTTTGCGTCTTTTGTAGCCAAGAACTGGCACAGGTTTGGTATCTAGCAGATATTTGTTATGCAAATGACAGTGCTTTTGAACAATCCAGTAGCGTCTCAATTGTTCCACCAGCAGACGTAATGCCCGTGCTCGACGATTGAACTGGCTTTGATCCACTAATCTTGGAAATAGTGCCAGATAGTTGGCCCGAATAAACTCGACATACTGCGTTTCGCTCGGATAGGGAATGTAATCTTGCGCCAGCATCAATGTCATCAACTCGCTATCTTTGAATTCAGGCTTCTTACCAGCTTTTCCTTTCAGTAGTTTCACGCCTTCTATTTCGTACCAATCATCTACCAGCACATAGATGATCGTTAAAACATCAGAAATGGTTATACTTGTCATGGGAATGTCCTTTCAAGATTTCGTTTGGCGACTTTATCTTGAAGGCATTCCCAATTCCTGTCAATATTTCTTCGATTTCACATCAGACGTATCCTATATAGTATGACTTCCATGTCAGAGCGCAGTATCTTATTCTGTCGTTACAAATATTTCAAATCAAAAAGGGAAAAAGATGAATAAAAATATGAACAGCAATATGAAATTAAAGTTGAGTGCGGCGGCTTTATTAGTCGTTTTTACTTTATTGCTTTTTGGGATTAAAACCACCCTCGCATTGAATACCAGCTATTATGTCGATTGCTCTGCTGCAACGAATGGCAGCGGCACACAAGCCAGCCCTTGGAATACCCTGACAACTGTCAATGCCACTACCTTTGGCGCTGGCGATAACATCCTGTTTAAGCGCGGCACCACTTGTGCTGGTCAGCTCTGGCCACTGGGCTCCGGCACCAGCAGCAGCGCATTCATCACCATCGGCGACTACGGCACCGGGGCGCTGCCGATTATTAACGGTGGCAGCAACCAGTCGGCAATTAAGCTCTACAATCAGCAGTATTGGCACATCCAAAATATTGAGACGACGGGCGGTAATCCGTATGGGATTTATGTTTCCGGCAATGTCAGTGCCACGCTCAATCATTTCCGCGTGACGAATGTTGTTGCGCATGATGTGGGCGGGACAACCACCGCGCAAAAAGAAAATGGCATCATTGTTTTCACCCCCGGCGCAGCGGGTACGCTTTTCAACGATGTCATCATTGATGGGGCCACTGTCTACAATACCCAGCAATGGTCTGGCATTCTGGTGGGTGGGGATGATTATGGTCGCACTATGACTTCACCGCGCAACTCGAACATCACCATTCGCAACTCATCGGCTACCAATGTGTATGGGGATGCGATTGTGCTTTATCAGGTCAACAACGGGCTGCTGGAAAATAACCTGGCGTACAACACCGGGCTGATCCCCACCGATGTCGTTGGAACACCGAATGGCATCTGGGAATGGGAGTGTGACACCTGTACGGTTCAGGATAACGAAGCCTACAATCAACACTCGCCCACCTGGGATGGCGGTGCTTTTGACATCGATTTTGGCTCATCCAACAATATTCTTCAATATAACTATGGTCACGACAACGACAGCTACTGTATGGCGGTCTTTGCTACAGGTGGCGCGAGCCAGACGGTTACCAACAATACCATGCGTTACAACGTCTGTTCGAATAATGCGCGTGATGCCAGCCAGGCGACAGATCGAAGTGCGGAGCTGTATATTGCAGTCTGGAACAGCAATGGCGGCGCGGGTTACATCTCAGGGTTGAATGTTTACAACAACACCTTCTACTGGAACCCGGCCAATGCAACCCTCCACTATGCCATCGCAGCGTATGATCTATATCATGGCACCGGATTTACAGGCACCAACCGCTTTATGAATAACATTATCTATGCCGACAATCCGAATATCATGAATATGAAAGAAAATGGCATTACCTTCAATAACAACCTTTACTGGTATACCGGTGCTGCCACGCCCGTCTTCAAGTGGGGAAATAGCACGTATAACGGTTTCACCGCCTTCAAGACAGGCAGCGGACAGGAAGCTAATGGCATTTATGCCAATCCGTTGTTGAATGACCCTACTTATCACGCGAATGGTTTCCCCAGCAGCTCATTCACCTTGCAAAGCGGCTCGCCTGCCATTAATGCTGGTGTGGATCTGGGCAGCATGGGCACGCATGATTTCTTTGGGAATGCCATCCCGCAGGGAGGGGCTTATGACATGGGTGCATACGAGAGCGGCGGTGCCCCTTTGCCGACCAGCACCTCGACGAATTCCCCTACAGGGACGATGACGCCCGGCCCGACGAGTACCCCCACCAACACCCCGACGGCTGGCCCCAGCCTGACCCCGACTCAAACTGTCGGGGCTTCCCCGACCCGCACGCCGACCCCCGGCAGCGGTGGCAACCTGGCAGTGGGCAAACCCGTGACGGTCTCTTCATTCAATACTGGTCTGCCCGGTACCAATGCCGTGGATGGCAGCCTGACGACTTACTGGCGTACCTTGAAGGGTAGCAACCTGACGTCCGAATGGATTGTGGTGGATCTGGGCAGCGCAACCACCATCAGCCAGGTGCAACTGGAATGGAACAGTATCAATCGCTATGCCACGGCCTACACCATTCAGGTTTCGTCTGATAACATTAACTGGACAACCGTAGCCACGCTCACTGGTCAAAATGGCGGCAATGATACCGTCAACTTTACGGCGACAACGGCCCAATATGTAAAGATGAACGCAACTGCCTGGACCAACAGCTCTGAACGAAACTATCTGAACGAGTTTGAGATTTTCCAGTAAATTAGCCCCATCAACGTAGCAAGAATGCGCCGAACCTTATGGTTCGGCGCATTCTTTATGACGATAAATAAGACAGTCACTCCAAAAGGGTGGCTGTCTTATTTTTTTCTTACATTGCTTTAACATTCGTCAGACACTGGTTTTCTATAATCCAAATAATGATTTGGATTCTACGGAAGGAGTATGCCCATGAACCTCGAAAAGTTCACCCAAAAATCACAGGAAGCCATTTTTGCCGCGCAGCAAATTGCGCAAGACAGCCAGCACCAGAGTATCGAACCCATTCATCTTGCGCTGGCCCTGTTGCGACAGGAGCAGGGCGTTGTCCCGGCGATTGTCACAAAAGTAGCCGGTTCGACAGCGGCCTTGCGCGAAGAATTGCAACACGAGTTGGACAAACGCCCCAAAATTCAGGGCGCGAATGTCGAAGTGGGTCTTTCCAGGGCCGTCAGCGACACCTTAAGCGCTGCCGAACGCTACGCCAAAGGCATGCAGGATGACTATGTCTCTGCTGAACACATTCTGCTTGGTCTGACCGATAGCGTGGAAGGCAAGCGCCTGGCCTCGTTCGGCCTGACCAAAGAAGCGATTCTGAACGCGCTCAAAGCGGTGCGCGGCAGTCAACGCGTCACCACACAGGATCCCGAATCCACCTATCAGGCACTGGAAAAATATGGACGCGATCTGACCGACCTGGCCCGCAAAGGCAAGCTGGACCCGGTGATTGGTCGTGATGAGGAGATTCGCCGCGTGGTGCAAATTCTCAGCCGCCGTACCAAGAACAATCCGGCGCTGGTGGGCGAACCTGGCGTGGGCAAAACTGCCATCGCCGAGGGGCTGGCGCAGCGCATCGTCAACGGCGACGTGCCCGAGGGGATTAAAGAAGCGCCTGATCCAGCTCGATATGGGTGCGCTGGTGGCGGGTGCAAAATATCGCGGCGAGTTCGAGGAGCGGCTCAAGGCTGTCTTGCAGGAAGTCACCGAATCTGCAGGCGAAGTCATCCTGTTTGTCGATGAAATGCACACTGTCGTTGGCGCGGGCAAAACTGAAGGCAGCATGGACGCGGGCAACATGCTCAAACCAATGCTGGCGCGTGGCGAACTGCACCTGATCGGTGCCACCACGCTCGACGAATACCGCAAATATATTGAAAAAGACCCGGCCTTGGAGCGACGCTTCCAGCCGGTGTTGGTCGATGAGCCCAGCGTGGAGGACACCATCTCCATTCTGCGTGGCTTGAAGGAACGCTACGAAATTCATCACGGCGTGCGCATTACCGACCCGGCAGTGATTGCCGCCGCTACGCTCAGTCATCGCTACATCCCAGACCGCCACCTGCCCGATAAGGCCATTGACCTGATCGACGAAGCCGCCGCCCGCCTGCGCACGGAAATTGATTCCAAACCACAGGCGCTCGACGAAGTGGATCGCGCCATGATGCAGCTTGAAATTGAACGGGAAGCGCTCAAAAAGGAAAGAGACAAGGCATCCAAAGAGCGGCTTGCCAAAATCGAAGGCGAACTGGCCGAGCTGCGCGAGCAATCGCGCGCGTTAACAGCGCGCTGGCAGGCCGAAAAAGAAGCCATCTCCACCCTGCGCGGGTTCAAAGAAAAACTGGAGCAGACCCGCGTCGAAATGGAACGCGCCGAACGCGCCGCCGACCTTGAAAAAGCCGCCCGCCTGCGCTACGGCGAACTGAATCAGTTGGAAGAACAAATCCGACAGGCCGAAGCCCGGCTGAAGGCGATGCAAAGCGAGAGCGCCTTGCTCAAAGAAGAAGTTGATGCCGAAGAAATCGCCGCCATCGTCGGGCGCTGGACGGGCATTCCGGTTTCGCGCCTGCTGGAAGGCGAAATGCAAAAACTGCTGCACATGGAAGCCAACCTGCATCAGCGCGTCGTCGGGCAGGACGAAGCCATCCGCGTGGTCTCCAATGCGGTGCGCCGCTCACGGGCCGGGATGCAAGACCCCAACCGCCCGATTGGCTCCTTCATTTTTCTGGGTCCCACCGGTGTGGGCAAAACCGAACTGGCGCGTGCCCTGGCAGCCTTCCAATTTGACGATGAGCGGGCCATCATCCGCATTGATATGAGCGAATACCAGGAAAAGCACACTGTCTCGCGCCTGATTGGTGCGCCGCCCGGCTATGTCGGCTACGATGAAGGCGGACAGTTGACGGAGAGCGTCCGCCGCCGCCCCTACAGCGTGGTGCTGTTCGACGAAATCGAAAAAGCCCACCCTGAAGTGTTCAACGTGCTGCTGCAACTGCTCGACGATGGACGCCTGACCGATGGGCAGGGACGCACCGTCGACTTCCGTAACACGATTGTGATTATGACCAGCAACCTGGGCAGCGCCCTCTGGCAAAACGGTCGCAAAGCCAGCCGCGATGAGATCACGCAGGTGCTGCAGGAACACTTCCGCCCGGAATTTTTGAACCGCATTGACGAAATTGTCACGTTCCATCCGTTGGGCCGTGAGCACATGGGCGATATTGTGGATATTCAGTTGCGGCGCGTCAGCAAGCTGTTGGCCGATAAAGGCTATCACCTTGAAGTTGGCGAAGCCGCCCGTGAATACCTGGCCGAAGCCGGCTACGATCCGCAGTTTGGTGCGCGCCCGCTCAAACGGGCCATTCAACGCGAGTTGCAAGACCCGCTGGCCTTCAAAATTCTGGAGGGCGCGTTCCACGATGGCGATACCATCCGGGTGGAGCGCGACGCAGATGGGCTGGCCTTCACGGTGGATGTGCCTATCGTAGAAGACGAAATGGTGGCCTAATTTAAAAAACAGGATGGCATCCTTTTGGGATGTCATCCTGTTTTTCGATATTCCCACGCGTGAACCCTACGTTGCCACCATCGCGACGCATTCGTCGCCCCGTAGCGACATACAGTTTACGCCCTGCACCACCCCTTCTTTGGGCGGAATCTCGTTTGCTTTAAAGCGAATCATTTTGCTAAGACGAGAGATGATAAAGACATCGCTTTCGGGGGTCACTGCTGTTACGCCAATCAGTTTTTCACTCTTGAAGGCAATTTTCCCGCCGCCGCCGGGGCTTTTGTTGGCACTAAAACCTTCCATCAAGCGCACTGTGCCGCGCCCGTCGCTTCCCACCAACAGCAAGCGCTCGCCATCGGGTGGATGTACGGCTGCCACGCCTACGGCTGTATCGCCGTCTTCCAGACGAATGCCGAGGCTGCCGGGTGCTGCCAGGGCTTTTTCAGGAAAACGAATTCCCAAACCATTGCGTGTGGCAATGAATAGATCCCCCTTGCCCCCCGACCAGCAGGCACCTGCCACGGGGCCAAAATCTCCATAGCGATAGAGGGAAACGCCAGGGGTCATGCCCATCCCGACCACATGCGCAGGAAGCGCACGGACATACCCCTTTTCGGAGACCAGCACGAGCGTCAACCCACGCGGGTTGGGCAACAGCACCACGGGATGCTCATCATCCTGCAATTTTATAAAACGCTGGCCTTTGCCTCGAACAGGGCCCGATGCAATTTCATTCACACGCAAGCGAAAGGCACGGGCTTTGTTGGTAATAAGCACCAGCATATCCATCTCATCTGCATGGCATAAGGAAAATGGCGTATCTTCGTCGGGCAGATCTGTTTCGAAAATGCCCATGCCGCCGCGCCGCTGGCGTTCGTACAAGTGGCGGGCAGTGCGTTTAATCAGGCCATCCCGGCTGACGGTGATAATCTGGGCTGTGGTAGGAGGCTCGCTCACTTCCAACGGCTGGAGAGACGGATCTTCGCCGTCAGCCCCGCGCTCAGCATGTTGGGTGCGAGAATGGCCAAGTTCTTTTTCCAAATATTCAATGTAGGCTGCCACGTCAGGCGCAATACCGCTTAGATCAGGTTTTTCCATAGATTATCCGCCAGAATTTCTCGGTTTCGATTTTTGCGATTATACCCTGCCCAACCTTCGATCATCGTAAGCATACGTGAATAATGGATAACGCTCATTTGTTATGCTCCAGAAGGACATCGGGACGGTGATAGGTTTGTTTATACTTTTGACTTTTCCAAATTTTAGCTTGAACCAGTTGTTAGGTTTTTTCTCAGCTCATTAAATAATATAACCGTTGCATCCACTTCAGCCTTTTTGGGGGAAACACTCTCTACATTAAAACCGCAACGAATTTTTTTCTCGCTGCAATATTCATTTAATTCTTTTGCTAATCGAATATTTTGCACGATTAACTCGTCTATAATATTTTTCGACCTTATCAGATCATTTTTTAGCCATTTGGGAATATCGATCCCAAGCCAATTCATTAATTTCAACGTTTCAATTGTCCCACAAATTGTTAGCGTGAAAACAAAATATTTTTTCGGTAAACCTTGATCTTCTACGGCAAAAGAATAATCTGAAATAAAGTTTTTTACCATTTCTATATTACAAACGCATTGAGAAATGAAAAATGAACAGCCTTTGTTTTGCTTGTCGATAATTCGTAAATGTTCATCCTGTTTGCTATTATGTCTTTCTGGAATGACAACGCCACCAATTCCTTTTTTCGTTGGCAGCGTATCCCAAATTTTATAGGCATCATCAAGCTTTATGTGGGTATGTTGATCTTTTGACGCGGCCCCTACAAAAACCGACAAATAATTTCTTTCATAACATTCTATAAGTCTATTTTGCAATTGGCCTGGCGTGTATTTGCCAACGACATGATAAATAATTTTTTGGCAGTTTATCTCATTGTGGTATGTGTTGGTGTAATTCAACGGCTCAAGCGTTGGGAAATATTCAAATGGTCTGATTTCATCCGTTCTATTGCTTTCGTCTTGAATGTCGTAAACAATTAATGCATCACAATTAAGTTGATTAATACGATCCGTTCGTTTCTCGGCAATCGCGAAAAGTTTATCTTTTTCGGTTTTTTCTTTTGGTGGGGTTATGCCATAGAGCAAGGCACCTGACATTTCATTATTGATTTTGTCTGCGAACATTTGCAATTCCTTGAGAACCAACTGACGAAATGGGTAATGTTTTCGAGCGGAAAGAAGCCCTTGAACGGAATGTGACACACCATCCGCTTGCGTGCTATGTTGGGCGCAATTTTGCCTGGCAACTATGGGTTTGGGTTTGAATGCTGATTTTGAAAGCCATCAAAATTAACCGCAGAAAAGCCAAACTTAAACGATACCTATTATGCAGCAAAAAATGCCCTTACCAAATTTTACAGCCTTTTGACAGAAAAAAGCTGATTATGCTTATGCCAAGCTGGCTAAGGGTGGATGATTGAACGAAACCCTGTTATTGTTTATGGCTGTAGTTGGCAATGGAAATCAGCTTTTGCCCCATAATATAGTTTGCAATATTTATCAAAATCAAGGGTTCCTTGCCAAGGAAGCAATTCTTGCCTGAATAAGTCTGATGCATTTGGATCATGCCAACCCTTCATCCGATACAAACCATCAAGAGAAGAAGCAAAGAAGATAACTTCATTAACAAGGGTTTCCGGGGATATTTGAGGTGGCGGTATGTTACCTCCTTGCATGATACGCAGATCAAGACCAGATTGGAGATAGTAGAAATCCATCATATAGTCCATACCACTACCAATGTCTGTGCCTGGTTCTGCAAAAACTTCTACATAATCTGGATAGCCGAATACAGCAATCACATCTTTTAACTTGATGTGGTCAGGCAAATCAGCGGTGATACTGTCAAGAACTGGTGTCGTCAACAATGCGTCGAAGATGGCCACACCTGGGTATTTGGTTCCACGCCATTCCCAGGTAATTCCGTCTGGTAAGTGTGATTCTACTTTCCAAAAAAACTCGTTTTGCGCCAAGATGTGAAGCGCATCTTTATAGGTTGTCACCCCAGGGGTAACTCCCTCCCAGCAAGGAGCCGCACATGGTTGTTTGCGTAGCCAGCGGTTGTAATCGGGTGGAGTGCTGGTATTTGTGGGCGAATTGGTTGGTATGTTTGCATTCACAACTGTACAACTTCCCAAGCCAGCGATCAAGAATACCAGCACCAAGGGCCACAATTGTGAAAATAGCTTTCGAGAGTTCATTGGTATGTGTATCCAAACTTCCAACTAGCGCTTATTCCGCTGCGGCATAAGCATCTACAGACTGCCAAAGATTAAAATAGATAAAACATGGTGTATATCCTCTTATAGCACGGAAAGTTGGTTTCGATACTACGGCTGGGGAGTGCCGCCTACTCAACCAACGCGAAATACTTGACGCTGAGAGATACTCGCCCAAATTTATCTGTGGGGAGAGATGCTCTTTTTCGTTCGTCTAACCCATAATCAGATTGAACCTCAGCAGACATAAAAAAGACGGCTAATCCATAGGATGGTTGCCCCATTGCTTGCTGATCTATAGGCTTATTCAACCACACCAACCCCCACCATTGTTCCTTCGCCTTCCTCGGGGGGGCTGGAACGACGGATCAATAGCGAAAGAACGAATGAAATCAATGCAATACCTGTCGCGACCATAAACGAAGTATGTAGCCCTACTGTCAAGGCGTCGCGCTGTATCTCATCTGTGATCTCTGTTGTGATGTTCTGAAGGTACGCTGCGCTGCTGGTCGTCATAATGGTGACGAGTAGCGCCGTCCCAACTGCGCCAGCCACCTGTTGAAGCGTACTGACAATTGCGCTGCCGTGACTGTGC
Source organism: uncultured Chloroflexia bacterium (assembly GCA_963757465.1). Taxonomy (GTDB): domain Bacteria; phylum Chloroflexota; class Anaerolineae; order Anaerolineales; family Villigracilaceae; genus UBA5195. Next base: position 478,545 of record CAVWRY010000003.1, read on the forward strand.
AGGTTGCGAGGCAGTTGGTTAAGCCCTGTAGCAAAAATAGGTGTGAAAAGCATCGCCAGGCTGGCACTAAAGATGATATGGATGGTTAATATGGCAATGACCGATGTTTCATCCGTCAGCGTTGTGAATTGCCAGATGCTTACCGCCATCATCAGGGTTCCGGGGATCACCAACAGGCGCGGCCCATAACGATCGAAAATGCGTCCGATCATGGGGGATGCAACACCCATTAGCATACCGCCGGGGAGTAACATCAAACCCGTTTGAAGCGGTGTAAATTGACGCACGTTTTGCAGATAGAGCGGGAGAAGGATGGCAGCCGAAAAGAGTGCCATCATCATCGCCATGGTTAACAACACACTGAGCGTGAACATTGGATAGCGAAATGCGCGCAGGTCAAGCAGCGGCGTGGTGAGCGTCATTTGTCGCCAAACGAAGACCCCAAGGCTGATTGCACCAACGATCAACGGAACCAGCACAGGGGCGCTTGTCCAGCTTCCACTGCCTTCACCCGCGCTGCTGAAACCGTACAATAATCCACCAAAGCCAAGCGCTGATAAGACGACGGAAAGAATATCGAGGCTCGCGCTGTTCGTTGCGCCCACATTTTTGAGATTCCGTGCCGCATAGGCCAACACCCCCAGCGCAATCGGCAGAACAAAAAAGAACATAAACCGCCACGATAGTGAACTCGACGATCAAACCGGAGATGGTCGGGCCGATGGCCGGCGCAACCGAGATGACAATGCTGACCGTACCCATCATTGCGCCGCGGCGATGAGCAGGAATCAATGTCAAAATTGTCGTCGTGAGCAGTGGCAGCATAATGGCTGTACCAGAAGCCTGCAATACGCGCCCCACAAGCAGCAGTGCAAAGATGGGGGCGCTTCCGGCAACCAGTGTTCCCAAAGAAAACGTGCTCATCGCCGCGAGAAAGAGCGTACGGGTTGAGAACCGCTGCATCAGAAATCCGGTGGTTGGGATTAGGATTGCCATGACAAGCATGAATGCAGTGGCCAGCCATTGGGCGGTGCTGGCGTCCACGCTGAATTCAGTCATCAGTTTTGGGATCGCGACATTCATAATGGTCTCGTTGAGGATAACGACAAAGGTCGCAATCAGCATGGTATAGATGATCGCCAGATCATGCCGGGAAGTTTTCTCTTCAAGTTGTGGAGCGGCGAAGGTGGTTGTATCTGTCATGATTAAAATTCCTTTCATCGGGTGGCAATGTTGGCTCGATAAGTAAATATGTTTGTCACGAATAAGGTTGTAAAAAGGCACGGCCCTCATTGATAATGAATAACGTAAAATCCGTCGTACTGAGACGGATTTTACGTTGATATGTGATGCGAAAACGAAACTGATCCCGGTGCTACTGACCGGCCCACGCCCGCAACGCTGACAAAAGACCCCCATCAAGATCGGATGCACACCCGTGTCAGCGCATCCTTATTCATCAGTAGAATCTTCTTGCTGATCACTTCTCTCTTCAAGAATTTTCAATATCTTTGCTTGTTGCAAGGCAATCTCATGAACTTCCACGGTCAATGTGTGAATGGCAAGCAGTGTTTTGTGATCGCCCTCCGCGCGGGCATCACTGGCAGCGGCCTGGACGTTTTGTCCAACAATGATAATGGGAAGCAGTACCAGTTGTAAGAAAGTTTGTGCGATCCATGCCACAATGATAAGAGGGTCATGTGATTTGATTGCAGCCGGAAACGAAATGAGCGCCAGCAAAGCAAATAAATACGCACACCACATGGACCCAACTACCTTGGTAATGCCCAACGCCAGACGGGTGTTCATCCGACCTATGAAATTATCGCCATGAACTTGTTTATGGACATCTTCACTCGTGACCAACTGGGGTACATGCGCTCTTGCTTCTGTGGATGTTGGTTTTTTTGACATGGTTCACTCCTTATCCTGGTTGATTTCACTGTAAAAAGCCAGTGAATTTAAGCGATCCGTAGCTTTGGTTTCCAGACTCTGTTTCGTTTCTACATTTTGGATATTTCATACTCTATTTTACCCAGATTTTCGCCACTCCCAGGACGTTTCATTCATGCTTTCATAAAAGTCTTTTGTGCTGGTCATAAGAGCAGCACATTTTTGTTAATGACGTAATTCTGTTGGTATTTGAACAATAAAGCTGCTCCCTTTTCCCGCTTCGCTTTCCACGCGGATTCTGCCGCCGTGCGCGTGGGTGATTTCAAGCGCAATCGCCAGCCCTAGCCCTACGCCACGTGCATTGCGCGAGGCGCTGACCCGGTAGAAACGATCAAAGATATGCGGGATGTGTTCGGGGGCAATGCCCATCCCCGTATCTTTGATTGTGACCGAAATGGTTTTCTCATGCTGTGTGGCGGTAACGCTGATCTCACCCGTTTCCGTATACTTGATGGCATTATCGAGTAAATTGACAAAGATACAAATCAACCCGTCGCTATCGCCAAAAACTGTCAGGTTTTTGGCGATAGCGACGGTGAGCATCAGGGTTTTGGCTTCGGCCAGGGGGCGCAAAAATCGGCGACATCGTTTATCAACATTGTCAGGTCAATGGTTTCGTTCAGGGTGCGGTTTTGACTCTCACCACGCGAGAGTTGTAAAAGGTTCTCGACCAGGCTTCTTAAACGGTCAGTCTCTTCGGACAGGTCATCCATTGCCTGTTCGTACTCGGCAGGGGTGCGGCGCTTCTCGCGCATCAGGCCCAAAATGGCCTGCATGGCGGTCAGCGGCGTGCGCAGCTCGTGTGATGCGTCGTTGGTGAACTGGCGCTCACGCTGAAAAGAAGCATCCAGTCGCGCCAGCATTTCATCGAAGGTTTGTGTCAGCCGCCCGACTTCGTCGTCTGTGGCGGGGAGATGGAGGCGCGCCGAAAGGTCTTCGGCGGAGATGCGGCGGGCGGTGGATGTGATCTGGTCAATGGGGGCAAGGGCGCGGGCGGCGAGAAAGTAACCGCTGGCCCCAACCACCGCCACCAAAATTGGGACGCTGATGAGCAGAGTCAGTAGCAGTTGTCCGAGCGTATTTTGCATGTCATCCAGGGGTTGTGCCACCTGAACAATGGCGATAACCTGCTGTTTGTCGTAAACCGGCTGGTTATAGATGCGGAGGACTGTGTTGCTGTCGGGATATGTAAAATTGACAAAGGACTCGTGCAACGATATCGGCAGGTTGCGATAAACCCCGAATTCTTGCAGGGCTTTCCCGCTTGCATCAAAAATGCGGACGGTGAACTCGCGCCCGTGCAGGCGTGCATTTTCAGGGCTTTCGGTGAGACTCTCGGCAAGAATTAACTTTCCGCTGTCAATATCGAGGCCCGATGCAATTTGCGATGCGTTCAGCCTCAGCGAATCGTCCATCGTCTTGGAAAGTCCATAGGCGATGCTTCCGTAGAGGAAGATGCTAAAAACCGTCAGGATTACCAGAAATAGGGCGGCTGTCCAAAGTGCAAAGCGCACTCGCAGGGTTCTAATCCGCTTCATCGCTGTCTTCCACCGATAGGCGATAGCCGGTACCACGTACTGTATGGATTAGTTTGACTTTAGAATCATCCCCGCCGTCTATTTTTCGTCGCAAATTTTTGATATAGACATCTACAATGTTTGATTGATTGTAAATATCATAATTCCAAACATGCTCAGCAATTTGGGTGCGCGTAAGAACGAGATTGGGTTCGCGTAAAAGGCACTCTAAAATGGCAAATTCTTTGGGCGTAAGTTCGATCACTTTGCCGCCACGTTTAACCCGATGCATTAATGTCATCGAGAGTCAAATCTGCAATTTGCAAAATGGGGCTTTTGGGGATGTCGTTATTTCTGCGGCTCATGGCGCGTAAGCGTGCCAGCAATTCTTTTAGTTCAAAAGGTTTGACAAGGTAATCATCTGCGCCAGCATCCAATCCGTTGACACGATCATCGACTGTATCACGGGCAGTTAGCATCAGAATGGGGGTGCGATTATTGCGCTTGCGTAGTTCACGGCAAACGGTCAGGCCATCCATTTCTGGCAAGAGAATGTCGAGAATAATGATGTCATAAGGGGCCGCTTCGGCCCAATCCAGCGCTTCTTGCCCTGTAAAGGCAGTATCCACTGCATAGCCTTGTTCGTTCAGGCCGCGCTTTAAGTAGCTGGATATTTTTCTTTCATCTTCAACGATTAATACTCGCATCAGCTGATTCCTATTCATTGAGATTGTTTACTCAGTATAAGATAAAAAGATGAAGTTGGCGTGAAGTCAAAGCGATCTGCCTTGTGCTTCATCTTTCCAAAGAAAAAGTTGCGCGCCAATTTTTGGCGCGCAACTTTTTTGCAAATGATGCGGGCAATCCCAGCATCTTTTTAATCAGCGTATTCCATCACCCCTTGTTGATCACGCAGCATGACGCTTGACATGGCCTCGGCTAGGGTAACGTCAAAGGTCGTGTCGTCGGCAAAATCGAGCAGCATTTGCGTGCCGCGTTGGCGAATCCGTTTCAGGACTTGTCCCTGCAAATGTTGGACATCTGCGGGTGCAGCGGTTTTGATGCGCAGGATTGAATCATCGGTGAAATGAATTTCCAGGATGGTATCCTGAAACTGGGCAGATTGGATGATGCGTCCCAGGAGAATTGGAGTCAGTTTTCGGTTGAGTGACATGATTTTGCCTTGTTTGAAATGCATCAGCCTAGGGCTGACCGAGATATTTCTTGTAAGCCGCGATCCAATCTGTAGAAATTTCTTTTTGGGCAGTTTTCAGGTTAACAGTTCCGTCACATACCAAGCTATGCAGCTTGTTTTCGAGTTTATCTTTGATATGTGCGTTCCAGTCACCGGTGTAACTTTGTGGAAACAGGTTCTTGGCTGAATTGGACCCGCCCAATTCCAGGCTGATGATGTGGTCAATTTCATAAGCACCAGGCGCATGGGAAGTGATGCCGTATTCGGCATATATCTGATTTTTTTCTGATTGGGGTACGTTGCGCACCTTCGACGAATAACCGGAGACGCAAATATCATTGGCTGTCACATCCAGGGTGTCACCAGGGCTCAGCTTGGGGTCTGGCAAATAGGCTGCGTAAGATTTTGTGCTCGTGTCTGCTGGTGAATCTGACGTGTTATCAGTAGATGTGCTGGAGCAGGCCGACAATAAAACCAGCGCAAGAAGGGCAATCCATATTTGTTTCATTTTGACGATTTTCCATTTGGGTTGACGGTACTAGAGGCAATAAGACTGCAAACTGGCATGCACTTGTTGCTACAACTGCAAGGCGACCATCCGTTCGATGAACTACACCCCTCTTCTTGCTCTCTATTCCTGATTCTAGCCCAACTCTTGCGATACGCCAAACAAAAAAGAGACCAAAATCCATTCAGGGTGAAACAAATGCTGGTATCAGCATGTTGATGAAATGATGATTACTCCACCGAGCGGGATTTCCAATGCCACTTGTTGACATTGAAGAAGCCGTGCTGCACCAGGTTTAGACCAGCAATATAAAAAAAGCCGATCATATAGACCATCATCCAAGGAACGATGCCCCAGCCCAAGAGCGGCTGCAGGATTATGCTCGTCAACAGGGCATAGAAACCAAGACCAATCTCTATCCACACCAGGGGGCTGATCGGTGTCAGATACGAATGGTCAAATTTTTTATTGGATTTATTCGTGCCCAGCTTGGGTGTGCGCACAAAGGTTCCTCCCTTGCTGAACAATCCTTCAAGCACGGCAATACTGGTGCTTAACGAGATGCCCATCCCCATAATAATTAATAGAGGCATCAAACTCAACCGTTTGTATAAATGGGGCGTTTCCGGGGTAGCTGCCAGCAGAAAGAGCAGAAAGGGTCCAATACTTCCGATCATTGATAATGGGAAGATCTTGAATACGGCTGGCGCCAGCAGTCCCGTGGGCAGGGTGAGCAATAAAAGCAGTAGGATCAAAGGGTGGATCCCATATCCAACCAGGTGCAGAAAGGCCATCACGCGCACGCTCCAGCTCAGTTGGGATTGTTTAAAAAGAGTTGGTAGCACTTTCCGAACGACTTGAAAACTACCCTTGGCCCAGCGGAATTGCTGCTTTTTAAAGGCTTCTACTTGTGAAGGCAATTCTGCTGGCACAACCACATTGGGCAGATATTCAATCTTCCAGCCACGGATTTGGGCGCGATAGCTTAAGTCGAGGTCTTCGGTCAACGTGTCGGCCTGCCAGCCGCCTGCGTCTTGAATACAGGCACGACGCCATAAACCGGCTGTGCCGTTGAAGTTTAAAAAGAAATCGTTTTGTGAGCGGGCAGTTTGCTCAACCACAAAATGGCCATCAATTGCCAGCGCCTCCGCTTGCGTAAGGGAGTTGTATTTTCGATTGATATGCCCCCAACGGGTCTGCAAACAGCCTAATTTAGGATTTTGGAAGAGGGGTACTGTCTTTTTTAGCCAATTCGGTTTCGGCATAAAATCTGCATCGAAAATTGCAACCAGTTCACCCTTGGCGTGTTTAAGCCCTTCACCGAGCGCTCCTGCTTTATAACCTTTCCGGTCAGTACGATGAATCCGTTCTATATTCATTCCTCTGGCTCTATAGTGGGCAACCAAATCTTCGGTAATTTTGGCTGTCTCATCGGTCGAGTCATCCAAAATTTGGATCTGGAGGCAATCGGCGGGATAATCGAGGTTCATAATGGCGTGAACCAATCCTTTGATGGTGTATTTTTCATTGAACACCGGCAACTGCACCGTTACGGAAGGCCATTTGTCGGGTGGTGCGGGGATTTTGCGCTGATTAACGATATTTTTCACGCGTAGAAAAAGCAGGATCATCAAAAGATTATGAAGCCCATAAAAAGCCATCGTATAGGTAACGCAAAGATAAAGAGCACCAATGAAAATCGCAAGTGTTTGCATATCTCCTCCGGTCAACTACAAGGGCTCCACAACCCTTTATCAGTTGAACGATGGAGGCCAAGTCCATGTTACGGGGGAAGAAAAATCACAAAAAAGCCCTTGAACACTGTAAAGTTCAAGGGCTTTTCTTCAAACTTGTATGCCGCTGACCTGCTTTCTGCGGAAATCTTGCCAATGGTAGAGCACAAAATAGAGAAGGATGAGTATGCCAAACCAAAGGAGGACAGATCCAATCACGCCATTACGAGAAACATTCATAATCAGAGGGTTGCCCGAAAGCCATGGCAAACTGTCTGGCAGGGGTTTTTTATCGAGTAGATAGTACAATACATCCTCAAGCCCGCTGAAAGCGCCCACAAAAAGTGAAATGAGAAAGTAAAGGCAATCTTTCCAGACACCCCACATCAAAAGCAATCCCATCGTGGCGTATCCAACCAGAGTTACAAACCAACCCGTATGATAAATATCCGCATAGCGGGTTAAGTTATTTGCTTCGAAAATACGTTGCCAGATGAGAATATCGGTGAACGTATAGAAAAGAAGCGCAATGATCGTAGTAATAACAGGGCGATACTTCTTTATAGAAAAATTTTTCATAGGGGAATTGGACTCCGAGATTAACATTCAAGGTTTAGGAAATTTATTTTACTCACAAACTCCGCAGAAAAGACCTGACATAATCGTTAACCGTATGATTTCGGGATAAGTTCACCGTTCTCTTTCACTCTTCATCCAAGTGTTCCTGCAAATCCAGTTTCCTTTCAAAGGAAAAGGTTGCCAAACTGGGTCAGCATCTTCACCAGGGCTGTGTCAAATTTGTTTGTCCAGAGCCGTCAGTGTTCATGACATAGATTCCCAGGTTCCGATCGCGGTTGGATGCGAACCATCTGGCGACCAGGCCAGATTGGTAGTAGCGCTATTTTGCCAACTTCAACCTGATGCCAGATGCGCCGTATTTGCGCATGTCCTGGGCGATTTGCACGATCAAAGTGCTCGCTTCGCTTGGGTTCATTCCACCCTTTTCAAAAATATTGGAAACGACATTGCGGTCAGCGTCTGTATCGCCAGATTTGGGTTTATACGCCATGTAGGCGCTGATCGATTCGGCGCGGCCCAACCCTGTGCGCTCACCGATTAATAAAACGACCACATCTGGCTGGAGCAGGTCGCCGATATCGTTCATCACCCCAACACGCGCATACTTAATGAAGAAGGGCGTGCCAAGGGTCAGCCCGGCGGTCTGGGCGTTTTGTCGCAGCATGGGGAATAGCTGGGGCAGGTTGGTTTCAATCGCCGCAGCGCTTAATCCATCACCAACCACCAACTGGATGTTGGCGTTCTTCTGGCATTTCTCAAGAATGGTCTGTCTGGCTTCGTCGCTAAGCTGGCGCCCCAAATCTGGGCGCGATAGATATTCTTGTTTGCCACTGCTGATTCTGGTCTGTACGCTGAACAGGTTGAATTCTTCGAGCAGTTCCGGGGCCACATCCCGGTAGAGTGCATCCTGCGTAATGGCGTGATCGCCCTGAAAGAGCAGTAACGCACCAGTCCGGGGACGCGGCCCGGCCCGCCCGACACCGATCCGCGCGGTGGTGGAGGCCATCAGGGTGCGCAATCCATCCTCGTTTTGGGGGTTGCCGACACGGGGAGCGGAGCGCCCCGCGTGTGTGGTCGGGTCTGGCAGATCAATGTGAATCTCGTCCATCGAAATTTTCCCTTAACGTTTAAGAAAAAAGGAAGGGTCGCCTGCATGATAGGTGAGAACCCCATTTTCCATCAAGCCCAGCTCCACCATCCATTTTTCGAATTCAGGGGCCGGGCGCAGATGGAAGAGCTGGCGCAAGGTGGGCGTGTCATGATAGGACGTGGACTGATAAGAGAGCATCGAGTTGTCGCCCATCGGCAGGCCCATAAAATAGTTGCAACCCGCAGCGGTCAACAGGACGGCCAGATTTTCGATGGCATTCTGGTCGGCGTGCGCATGATTGGTGTAGCAGGCATCCACGCCCATGGGTAGGCCAGTCAATTTGCCCATGAAGTGATCTTCAAGCGCAGCACGCTGGATCTGGTTGGCGTCGTATAAATATTCGGGGCCGATAAAACCGACGACAGTGTTGACCTGATAGGGGTGATAGCGTTTGGCCAGGCCGTAGGCGCGCGCTTCAAGGGTTAGTTGATCCCAACCGTTGTGGGCATCCGCCGAAAGCGCCGAGCCTTGACCGGTCTCAAAGTACATGAAGTTGGGGCCTGTCGGAAAGCAATACTTTTTCGCCAGTTCATAGGCTTCGTCCAACATGCTGACGGAGATGCCGAAAGAGTCGTTGCCTTTCTGTGACCCTGAAAGTGACTGAAAAACCAGCCCAACCGGCGAGCCGTTTTTCAAGCACTTCATTTGGGTTGTGACGTGTGCGAGCACACAGTTCTGGGTGGGGATATCCCAGGTCTTGATGATGTCGTAGCTCATCTCAAGCAGGCGGGAAACCAACTCGTAGGAATCATCCACCGGGTTGATGCCGATGACCGAGTCGCCGGAGCCGTAGGAAAGGCCCTCATAAATCTCAGCGCGAATCCCCTTTGGTGAATCGGTGGGATGGTTGGGCTGGTTGCGCGAGGAGAGTGTGCCGGGTGCGCCGATGGTATTGTTGCAATAAGCGCTCACTGGCATCTTTTTGGCGGCATAGATCAAGTCCAGGTTCGACATCAGCTTGGTGACGCCCGCAATCATTTCAGCGGTCAGACCGTCCGAGATGCGGCGGATCATGGCAGGCGTGGTCGTATCAGCCAGCAGCCACTCGCGAAATTCCCCCACCGTTTTACCCTTCATTTCATGATAGATGCTTTCATCCACAGCATTCTGGAGGATGCGTGTGATTTCATCCTGCTCGTACGGTACAGCCGGATTCTGTCGCAATGCCCACAGCGGAACTTCGGCCAGCACCATTCTGGCAGCGACGCGTTCGGCAGAAGTCTGCGCCCCAACGCCTGCCAGTTGGTCGCCTGATTTCTGCTCGTTGGCTTTGCCCATCAGCACGCGCAAGTCGGGGAATTCATATGTTTTGCCATGCAATTTGGTTCGCAGGAGCATTGCTTGTCCTTAAAAGTTAAAGCGAACCCACCTTTAAATATGCCAGACAGCGCTCCACATATTTTTCAAACGGCTCGTAGTCGACGCTTTCGCAGTAGCCGTTGCCGGTGATTGCCTTGCCCACGCCAAACTGACCGTTTTGCGGAGCGCGGTCAATCACTGCTACATTGACTGGCGTTTCGCTATAAATCTCCAGCGTGCCACCTTGGAAGGTGCCGTCAGGATACCAGGGGACGGGCATCAGTTCCAGGTCGGCCTGGATCGATTTCAGTTTTTCATCCCAATCAGCCGCCAGCATGTCACTGACACGGTAGGTCCAGGCGGTTGGGATGAGCACGTGTTCAAGCCCAGGAATGAACTGGTCAATATCGAGCGTGCCGCTTACATCGATTCGCTCCCAGCCATTTCCTGTGCGGCGCAGATAAATCCCGGATTTGACTGGCAGGTGAACGCGCATCGCCCCTTTTTGGAATGCGGAGGCTGTAAACGCATCGCCATTTTTGAAATTGAACCCACACCACGACCAGCCGTTGCTGGGGATGATCTCGTGCCACCTTGGCATGCGTGGTTTGGGTAGCTGCTGTTTGTCTGTGGAGCTCATCATAATTTGATGATCCAACCAACCGAGTCCTTTGACCCGATAACTCACACCGCCCACTGAAACTGTGCCTTTGATCTGAAGTTGCGGATAGCTATAGTAGGTTCCCAGGGTTTCCTTGGGCATGATACCATTTTTGCCTTGTAGAAAAAACGCTTTCTCAGCCGGTAGTTCAGAAGTGACCGTTAAATCGATGCGCATATTGGAACCATCGTCAATATGCACTTTGAGCGGCAAGACATCTTTGCTGCCTTTTAGGTAGTCGCCGCCCACCTGATAAAGAAAAGGATCAGTACCAAACTTGATCTTATCGCCGAATGCGCCCCATTTCGTATTTGGGCTGCGTCGGACAATAAGACTGTCCTTGCGGGTGGCTACCGTCACTGACCCTGCACAGTCGACGATCTGCGCCTCTTCATCCGTCCAGCCTGCCTCTTGCTGCACCTTGAGCGAAACAGCGCGCATGCGCGTGAAATTTAATAGGACACCGATTTTATCCAACCCGTCTGAACCATCCACTTCCAGGTTGCAGGCCAGCCAGTACCATTCCATCCCCATATCCAAATGAAGTCGATGATCTTCCGGAAATTTCATCGGGTCAGATGGGGTTGCCATGCCATACGAGCCACCAGCACCCAGTAGCGCAAGGATAACCTCCGCCTGGCCCCCGCTCTCTACGTGCGCAGCAGCTTCCAGCAAGGGGGGGTAAAGCTCGGGTGGATACAGGTTGTAATCAAGAGGAATATCGTTGATAAAGCGGATAAGTCCTTCTGATGGTGTCATTTTTTGATTTGTCATGGGAGCAGCTCCTTGAATGTAGGGTTTTGTGATGGGAAAAGGGCCATACCTGTATAAGGCTCCCTTAAAAAAACACGTTATTTGTCAGATTGAACCTGAGAATTGGTCAAAATATTGACTGGCAAATTACTAACGGATCTGTCACTGTAATCGTTTCACCCGCTTCGATGCGGCGCATGTGTTCGCTTCATTGTAACAAAGGTGGCTTCTTTTTACATGCGTGGAGTGTCATCCTGGTTTTTATGTTTTTGATCTGATTTCGTTTCAATACGAATACGCCATTGCCACCAGTGACACTTCATCTGCTCATTTTTTACTATTTTTCAATTAGTCGTTTTGTCACATCTGCAGAAACATTTGGCAAAAATCATCTACATCTACGAACAATTCGAGTAAACTCATGGTGCCGTATTTCTTTATTCCCTTTAAATATGTCTTGACCTCATCCCGCCGCGGAGAACCTTCATGCTCAAAAACTTGTTGCGTATTCCAAATACATTTGATACTGACGACTACAGGCGGGTCAATGTTTACTGTTTCCATCCCATTATGATTTTGCAAACCTGACGCAAGCTTTCCAACCCTTAGAGACGATGCTTTTATGGCTAAACCATATCAAACATTTACCCGGCGCATGGTAGTACTATGCCTGGGGGGCTATTTAGACTATTCAGACGATTGTGAAGGATTACCCGATGAAAATCCAAACCACCATTTCGAAGCTGCGCGCGATCTCCAAAGTACAAATTGGAAGGTTCGATTTGTTGTGCGCTCTGGCAGCTTTTCTTTTCATCATCTGGGGCGCTATTTTTATCTGGCAGAGCTCTTTCATCGCCCTCGATGGGCAGCGCTATTTCTCACTTGCCGATGATGGCATGATTTCGATGCGTTATGCTTGGAACTTTTCGCATGGCCTGGGGCTGGTCTGGAATGCTGGGGAACATGTTGAAGGGTATAGCAACCTGCTGATGACGCTGATTATGTCGGTGGCAACCTTCCTGCTGGACAAAAAGTTGGCTGTTTTGTTGATCCAGGTGCTGGGTATCCCCACAGTGTTGGGAATTGCTTTTCTCACCCGGCAGCTCGCCAGGCAGTTCCAGCCGGAAAATACCCAACTTGCAGATCTGGCATTCATTGGCATTCTGTTTTACGCTCCTACCTGGTACTGGTCCCTGCTTGGCATGGAAAGCGGGTTGCTGACGCTGCTGGTGCTGGCCGCTTTTCTCTGTGCGCTACGCTGGCTGGAAATCCGGCGGCACAGGGATTTGATCTTCACAGCTTTATTTCTCGGCCTGGCTTTTCTGACGCGAAACGAGTCATTGCTGCTGGCTGTACTGGTATTTGGCTACTTGATATTCATGCTTTGGCGTGCTGGTACAAAAATGAGTGAGTTTATCCCACTCTTTTACGCATTCCTCGTTTATATTTTCTTCGTTGCCGGGCAGCTTGGTTTCCGGCTTTGGTACTACGGTGCGCTGGTTCCTAATACTTATCTGCTGAAAGTCACTGGCATTCCGCTCTCGCTCAAGCTGAACTGGGGCTGGGCGTATATCTGGCCATTCTTAGTGCAGTCTTGGCCAATCTTGCTTCTAGCGTTGGTCGGGGCAATGCGAGTCAGGTTTAAGCAAGCCGTACTAATCCTGCCAATGGCGGTTTTGTTGGTTTATCAGATCAGCGTGGGGGGAGATTCATTCCCACTCTGGCGCATCCTGCTGCCAGGGATGCCGTTTGTCTTTATCCTGGCTGTCTCGGTAATTATGGAAACGGTGGCATGGATCGGAAAACGACTTCAAGTACTGCCCCTGGCGTTGTTAGTTCTTATGCTCTTGGCGTTGAACCTGCCTCTTCGAGACCAGATTTACGACAGCAGCGGGCAGATGCTCCAAGCCGCGTACAACCAGCATAATGTTAATGTGGCGCTGGGTATCAACGCACTCACCAGCAAGGATGCCACGATTGGGGTGATCTGGGCGGGAGCGATTCCATATTATGCCGATCGGCGCGCCATCGACTTTCTGGGTAAATCAGATGCTTATATTGCCAATCTGCCCGCAGATCTGAGTATGTCGCTCATCGGACACAACAAATATGATCTGCAATACTCGATCCGTAAGCTGCAACCAACCTATATTCAAAACTTTCAGTGGGGTAGAGAAAACCTGAAGCCCTGGGTGGTGAAAAACTACGTCCGGGCTAACTATGCAACACCCTATGGCGACATTACATTGATTCTGAAGCGAGACGACCCGACTGTGCGTTGGGAGAAGGCAACCCTCATTCCTTGGCCAGAAGAGAAATGAATTGCTTTATGATAGCCACTTTTAACCACATTGTTCCATCCGATGAAGGACATGCTACCCAAAAATCCTGACTTTGTTACAACCATAATAAAGTGGCTCCAGCCTTGAAATAAGTACTAAAGCGTGTATAATAAATACTATATAGTTTTATATTAATACTGAGAAGTTTACTTTCATGACAACACTAAAAGATCAGCAGTTTCAGTTACGAGAAAGCATCATTGTAGATGCCATGTATCACCTCTTGGTACAAAACAGTTACGCCGCAACCACAATGGATGATGTGGCAGCGCACGTTGGCATCAGCAAGGCGACTTTATATCTCCATTTTAAGTCAAAAACGGAATTGGCGCTCAGAGTCATCGTCCAGCATATGGAAGAAGCAGAAGCCAACATCAAGTCGCTCGATTCATCTCTACCTGCCTTTGAACGGCTCAAGCGTACGCTGTACACTTCGATTAATGGTCGCGCTACGATGGGCGCTGCACACATTGATCTGTTACCCGAGGAAGTCTACGGCGACCCGGCATTCCAAGCAGCGAAACGCAAGCTCGCTAGAACGACAAATGACCTGATCGAAGAAGCCCAATGCCAGGGCGAGATTCGCCCTGATTTATCATCACGGTTGATCCAAGAATTTATCTCGACTATTTTCGATATGAATTTTGAACGGCTCACAAAAGATGGATTGTCAGTGGAGCTGTTGTCCGAGCAAATCATCGATATGTTGATGCGAGCCATCCGTCCCTGATCGCTGGGATGGTGTTTCTCTATAGGAACGCGTACCCCCCCAATTTCTACTTATTGATCATAAAAGGAAATATGAGCGCTCAAACCCCAACCTCCCCTAGTCCTGCTGAGGCCACCCGAACTGCGGGCGTCCCGGCGATCGAGTTAACCGAGCTGACCAAGATCTTCGGCCACTTCACTGCGGTGGATCACCTGTCGCTTACCGTAATGCCTGGAGAAATCTTCGGCCTGCTCGGACCAAACGGCTCCGGCAAAACGACTACCATCAATATGCTCAGTGGATTGAGCAATCCCACCAGTGGCCAGGTAAAAATACTGGGCTATGACGTGCGCCACCAGACCCGGCAGGTGCGCCAAATACTCGGCGCTGTACCGCAGGAGACGGCGCTGTATGAAGAATTATCAGCCTGGACAAATATGGACTTTCACGCCGATTTGTTCGGCATCCCTGTCGCCGAAAAGAAGCGGCGTATCACAACTATGCTCGAACTGGTGCAATTGCTCGATCGCAAAGACGAGGTTGTGCAAACCTTCTCTGGAGGGATGAAGCGCCGCCTGGCCCTTGGGCGCGCGCTGCTGCATGACCCAAAGCTGATCTACCTGGACGAGCCTACCCTGGGCGTGGATGTACAGGCGCGGCGCGTGATCTGGGATTACATCCTGGCGCTGCGCGATCAGGGCAAGACGGTTCTCATCACCACGAATTATTTGGAAGAAGCCGAGGCCTTGTGTGAGCGACTGGCCATCATCGATCACGGCAAGCTGATTGCGGTAGACACGCCCACCCACCTGAAACAGACCTATGGGGGGCGAGTCGTTGAGTTGGAGACTGCTCATGCACTGGTCGAGTTGGATCCGCTGCGCGCTATCCCAGGCGTACTGGATGTCGCCGCCGATGGAGCGCGGCTGACAATCAGTACCACTGGCGTCGACCATGTGGTCTCGCAGGTGGTCAATTTCGTCTCGCAAGCAGATGAATTGCGCAACATCGCCATCCGTGAACCCGCACTGGAAGAAATCTTCTTGCGACTAACGGGTAAGGCGCTCAGGGACTAAGCCGATGAATCAACTTACCTATGACCTGCGTGTCATCTGGGCTTGCGCCCGAAAGGAAATCAAGAGCGCCTTAACGGAGCGGCTGAGCACAATATTGGGTATCGTGCTTCCGGTCAACTTTCTCGTCTTATTTAGCCTGTTTGCGCTTAGCGGAGGACTGGCACCCACTGCTGTTGTCATGGCCGACACTGGTCCGCTGGCACAGCAGTTCTATCAGGCGATGGCTCGCGCTCACTCCTTCCAATTACAGACGGCTGATGCCCAACAAGCACTGACGCTGCTGCAGACTGGCAAGATCGTGGCGGTCGTCACCATCCCAGCCAATTTCGATACCAGCTTGCAAGCTGGTCAGCCGGTTCAGTTGGGCGTGCAGATCAACAATCTGAACACGGATTTCACAAACGACATCCGCCGGGCTATACCGCTCTCCATCACTTCGTTTTATGCCCAGGCCTTCCCGCGCCAGGTCACGATCACCGCCGATGAGCACGACCTGTTGCCACAGGACACTGATTACATCCCCTACCTGACCGTCTCAATCCTTGTCATTGCCTTAATGATGGGTGGATTGCTTCAGTCTGGCATCGCTTCGGCGGGCGAGTGGGAGAAAGCCACAATCAAGGAATTGCTGCTCTCGCCCGCCAGCCGCTGGGCTATCATGGTCGGCAAAATGCTGGGCTCTTTTCTGATGAGTTTGGCTTCTGCCACGGTGGTACTGGCTGTACTGGTGTTGGTGGTGGGTGTGTGGCCGCTGCATTGGGCTGAGGTGATTGGCTTTAGTCTGTTGACCCTGCTCATTTTCAACGCCTACGGCACGCTGCTGGGTACCCTACTCAAACAACGCCAGGCCTTTATTGCCCTGGCGATGGCCACCAGCCTGCCCCTGTTTTTCCTGAGTGGTGCTTTTGGGCCGGTCTCGTTTTCCAATATTCCGGTGATCGAATTCATTGCCAAGATATTTCCGGTTTACTATGCAATCGTTCTCCAGCAGCACGCCTTTCACAGCTTTTATCTGAACACGCTGGGGCTGAGTGGGAACGTGCTGGTGCTGGCAGTCTATGCCCTGATATTGATCATTCTGGCTGCGATCGTCCTGCGTCGCTCCACAGTTACAGGTTAGGAATAATCATGTCCCCTTCAACCGTTCGCGTTATTTGGGCAATCTATCGCAAAGACCTGGCTGTCTGGTGGCGCAACCGCGTCAGCCTGGCAGCATCCATCGTGCCTGTGTTCGCCTTCCTGATCATACAGGCTGTAGGCTCGGCAGCGGTGGGCACCAACCCGGTGGCACTGGTTACGCTCGACACCGGGCCAGCCGGTCAGCAAATGCGACAAATCATCCACGACGCTGATGTCTTCCGACTGACCGATGCCACACCCGAACAGGCCCAGGCCTTGCTGCACGACTTGCGCGTGGCCGCAATTGTCACCATTCCCGCCGACTTCACCGAGCGCGTGCAAGCCCACGACCCGGCACCAGTGGAGGTCAGCCTCAACAACTTAAACCTGGACTTCGCCAACGATATCCGCCGCGCCGTTCCAGATGCCATCACGCAGTATTACGCCGCGCAAGGCAGCGCCAGCCCCATCAAGGTGGGCATCCATGAAACCGACCTGCGTGAGCGTGACATACAGTTTTTCCAATACAACGTGCTGCCCATGCTGGTGCTGCTGCTGATTTTGAATGGCTTGGTCACGAGCGGCGTCGCCGCTGCGCGCGAGTGGGAGAGTTACACCATTAAAGAGATGCTGCTCGCCCCAATCCCGCACTCGGCAATCATTCTGGGAAAGGTGCTGGCTGGCTTCACTGTAACTTTTCTGTTGGGACTGTTAATCCTGTTGATGGGCGCCGCGCTGAATTGGACCCGACCCGAGGGAGTCGAGTGGCTTACCACGATTCTTATCATCGCGCTTGTAGCTTTCATGGGTACCGGGTTGGGCGTGGCAGTTGGTGCGGCCCTGCAGCGCATGCAGCCCGTTGCCAGCGTATCGATCAATGTGGCTTTCTATCTATTCTTTCTGGCGGGCGGTATTGGGGTTCTGGCCTTCCAGCCAGCCTGGTTGCAGGCTGTCGCCGTTTTCAACCCCCTGGCTTACGGCGTTCATGCGCTACAGATGGCCGTGTTTTACGGTTCCACCGACCGACTTGGCCTGGATCTGCTCGTGCTCAGTTTGTCGTCATTGGTCGTCCTGGGGTTGGGGGCGCTGTCAATGCGGCGCGGGATCGCAGGCTAATCAAGTAACGCAGAGGGTAGAACCAGTATTTGCCAGACAGCCCACGGTATGGAAACCGCGGTACCCTGCATCAATTATTATGTCCACATCCTGCTAGGTGGGTTGGAAAACACGGCAAAGATGATGGACAAGTTGCTAACCCCGCAAATAGTTGAATTACCGACAATCTCGCAGGGAAATGAACTGAACCGGTTTGCACTATTTACTCAATCAAGTGGTTACCTGAAAGCCAGACGATCAACAGCTATCCACAACAGAATTGTCATCATCCATCGAAAGACCGTTACGATCGGTAGTACCTTATTCGATTAGTTGGTCGCCCCATTCGCGAATATCGTAGGACTTGATCAGCCCTTCTAAAATGAAGGGATCCTGTTTGACGAACAATTCAGCTGCTTCTCGACTGCGGAAGATTGCGAGATTGCCACCTTTATCGAGAAAAGGTCCGATGCCAATCACATCGCCACGTTCGATAAACACATCAGCCACAGCTTTGTGGCGAGGATAGACTGCCATAATTGCGTCCATACTGGCGCCATTACCAACTCCGATTACGACTACTTTCATAGCTGCCTCCAATCATGAAAAGATCTCATCAGGGTATTATCAGATTTCAGATATTTGCAGTTACGCAAATAAGCAACTTGATGGAAGCCAAAATGACTTTTCATCAGTTGTTTGTAAAGTTTGAAAACACAGCCTGTCAATTATGTGCAATTCGCAACTTGGGTTATGAATGTATGCTGCCGAAAAATAGAAGGAGCAAAGCTGCAATGGATATGACGGAGAGAGCAATTGCCGGAATTCGTAGTTCCTTTCTGAGCGTATGCATGATTCCGGTAAAAAACATGAGTAATAAGATGATGGCAACAGGATTTCTCGCGTCGAAGAAATAAAAGCTGAACGGCGCTTTCGTTGCAAGCATAATTACGAATATGAAACCAATGATTGAGCAGACCCATAAGAGTATCTTGCGAGCTTTGATGTTCTCAGGTGTAAAAGAAGTCATAGGAAGCACCTAACGATAAGCATGATTGACATTCCAAACAATGTTTACGAAAATCGGTTTTGAACAACCAACAGTTTGAGACATCGTCCATGCAGGGAGGGGATAACTGCGATGTTGCCGCGCAAGACGCGCTTTTTGCGTAAATCGGGTGAGATTAAGCCTCACAATCTTGGAAATGATCGGCTATTACTTGATATTAAGTGCTTTGCGGATGCGCGGTAAAGCCCAATCAATGGTTTCTTTATCAATCACCAGTGGCGGCGCAAAGCGAATGACGGAATCATGTGTCTCTTTGGCAAGAATACCATATTTTTGCAGCGCTTCGCAGAAACGTCGCCCGCCGCCAGACTCTTTGGTCAACTCCACGCCAATGAGCAGACCTTTGCCGCGCACCTCCTTAATATGTGGACTGGGGATTTCAGCAAGCTGTTCCATAAAGTATTCACCCAATTCGGCGGCACGCTGGGCAAGGTTCTCGTTTGTCAATACCTGCAACGCAGCGCGCGCCACCGCCGCAGCCAACGGATTGCCGCCAAAAGTCGATCCGTGCTCACCGGGTGTAAACAGGCCCAGAATGGTTTTCTCAGCCAGCACGGCAGAAATCGGATAAAACCCACCCGAAAGCGCCTTGCCAATAATCATAACGTCTGGATGCACGTCTTCATGCTGGCTGGCGAACATTTTACCCGTGCGGCACAGACCAGTCTGGATTTCGTCCACAACCAGCAGGATGTTGTGCTTTTTACATATTTCGGCGGTTTGTTTAAGATAGCCAGCGGGCGGTAGGATGACTCCGCCTTCACCCTGGATCGGCTCCAGCAATATGGCAGCCGTGTTCGGGCGGATGGCTTGCTCTATCGCGGCGGCATCGCCATAAGGAACGGTTACAAAGCCAGGGGTAAAAGGGCCAAAGTCGTCGCGGTAGAGGGCTTCCGTTGAAAAAGAAACTTCCGAGATGCTCCGCCCGTGGAAATTTCCTGCAGCGGTGATGATTTCCGCCTGGTGACGCGGCACGCCCTTAACGCGGTAAGCCCATTTACGTGCCAGCTTAAGCGCTGTTTCAACCGCCTCCGACCCGGAATTCATCAGAAGAGACATGCCATACCCGCTGATATCTGAAAGCTCCTTATACAAAAGCGGCAGTTGGTCGTTGCGGAAGGCACGCGAGGTGAGCGTCACTTTTTGCGCCTGTTCTACCAGCGCCGCCAGAATTTTCGGGTGGACGTGCCCCTGGTTGAGCGCCGAATAGGCAGAGAGACAATCGAGATAACGGTTGCCATCCACATCATAGACCCAGACCCCCTGGGCTTTTTCAATCACAACATTTAGTGGGTGGTAATTGTGCGCGCCGTATTGTTCCTCAAGCTGTATAAATTCCTGCGTGTTCATAAGTTTGTCCTTTTCTTGATTGGTCCGGTTTGCCCCGAGCGCCACGCAGTCGAGAGACGATTGAATTTTAGCAGCGCTTTTGCGGCTTTCTTCTTTACACTTACGCAACTTCTCGGTGGGGCTTATCAATTCTTCCTTGCGCAGACGCATCCATTTGAGCAATAATAAGATAAGGCCAAGTGGTTTGTTTTGGAGAGCATCTTATGACATCAGACGATTTGAATGATTCAATTATCCGCCGCGGTAAAGCATTGTTTTCTGCCATTGCTGATGAGAAGCCGTCACTTTTCAATAAAGGTACCTGGGTTGGGAAAGTCATGGACTGGAGCATGAAGAATGAACAGTTCAAAACCCAAATGTTTCGATTTGTGGATGTTTTCCCTTCCCTGACAACGGATGAGCTCCTGACCAGGCATATCCGCGAATATTTTGGTGAAGAGCAAGACATGCCACCCGTTCTGTCAACTGGCGCAAAAGTTGCCGGAATATTTGGAGCGCTGGGTGGGTCTTTCTTGAACAAAATCATCTCAGCCAACATCCACGAAATGGCACACCAATTTATTCTTGGTGAAAGCATTCAAGAATTGGTGAAAAACATTGAGAAGTTGCGCAAAGACGGTTTTGGCGCAGTCATTGACGTTCTGGGTGAAGCCACCCTTTCTGAACAGGAAGCCGACGCGTATGTTGCCACCTATATCGAACTTCTGAATGCGCTCAACCAGGAACAGAAACATTGGAAGGGGCTTGGGGATATTGCAGGGAACGATGATCTAGACTGGGGCTATTCACCGAAAATCAACATTGCCGTAAAACCGACAGCGCTGTTCTGTCTGGCGAATCCGCAGGACTTTGAAGGATCGGTTGTGGCGATCTTGAATCGGGTGCGCGCTATTTGTCAAAAAGTGGTTGAACTCAACGGGTTTTTATCAATTGACATGGAAACCTATCGTCATAAGGAGATTATTCTCGAAGTGTACCGACGCCTTAAACTGGAGTTTAAAGACTACCCTTATCTTGGCGTCGTGCTTCAAGCTTATTTACGCGATACTGATAAAGACCTCACTGACCTGCTTAACTGGGCAAAAAGCCACAATACTTCCATTTCCATCCGGCTTGTCAAGGGCGCCTACGTGGATTATGAAACCATCCGGGCCAGACAGAATAACTGGGAGATCCCGGTATGGACGATGAAGGCCGAGACCGATGCCGCGTTTGAGCGCCAGGCAAAAATGATTTTGGAAAACCATGCGATCTGCTACTTTGCCTGCGCATCTCATAATATTCGGTCAGTAGCTGCCGTTATGGAAATCGCCCACTCTTTAGATGTACCCGAGAATCGTTATGAATTTCAGCTCTTGTACGGCATGGCAGAACCCGTCCGCAACGGGATGCGCAAGGTTGCTGGCCGCATCAGGCTGTATTGTCCGTATGGCAGCATGATCCCTGGGATGGGTTATCTGGTTCGCCGACTTCTCGAGAATACAGCGAATGATTCTTTTCTGCGGCAGAGCTTTGCTGAAAAAGCCCAAATTGATCAGTTGCTTGAAGACCCTGTCAGCACCCTTACACAGGGGAAAGCTGCGGGTGATTCACAAAAAGATGAGCAACAAGCACTCGCTGACGGGCTTGCGCCTTTTCGCAATCAACCACCCGCCTATTTTGTCCGCGCCGACCATCGGGCTGCCTTCCCTCAACAGATTGTCGAAATCCGCCGTCGGCTTGGGCGCACCTATCCGCTTTTTATCAATGGAAAAGATGTGACAACGTCTGCGCTGGTTTCATCGGTTAATCCGGCGAAGCCATCCGAAATCCTTGGTCATGTCTGCCAGGCTGGGGCGCTGGAAGTTGGCGCTGCCATTGCGGCTGCGAAAGCGGCCTATCCGGCATGGCGTGATACCCCAGTACGAGCGCGCGCCGGGTATTTGCTGGATGTGGCAAAAATCATGCGCGAACGCATTTTTGAGCTTTCTGCCTGGCAAGTGCTGGAAATCGGCAAGCAATGGGACCAGGCCTATGCGGACGTCGGCGAAGCGATTGACTTTTTGGAGTACTATGCGCGTGAAATGATGCGGCTTGGCTCACCAAAACAGGTCGGCAAGGTGCCTGGGGAATTAAACCATTATTCATACGAACCCAGGGGAGTGGCAGCCGTCATTGCGCCGTGGAATTTCCCACTTGCCATTAGCACAGGGATGGTCTCCGCCGCGATTGTGACAGGCAACTGTGTAGTATTCAAACCATCTGGAATCACCCCGATCATTGGTCATCAACTGGTTGAGATTTTCCAGAAAGTTGGACTTCCGGCGGGTGTTTTTAACTTTACGCCAGGTAGCAGTTCGGTCATGGGCGATTTTCTGATCGATCATCAAGATATAAGCCTGATTGCATTTACGGGCTCGATGGAAACAGGCTTACAAATCATTGAACGAGCCGCCAGGGTTCACCCCGGCCAGGTTTATGTCAAAAAGGTGGTGTGTGAAATGGGTGGAAAAAACGCCATCATCATCGACGATGATGCGGATATGGATGAGGCCGTCCCGCACGTTCTGTATTCCGCATTCGGTTTTCAGGGGCAAAAGTGCTCCGCCTGCTCGCGGGTCATTGTTCTTGATGCAATTTATGAGAGATTTGTGACCCGGCTTGTGGCGATGGCGCAGGCGACCAAAATTGGCCCCGCCGAAGACCCGGCATTTTACATGGGTCCCGTTGCAGATGCAGCGGCGCAAAAGAAAATCCTTGAATACATCGAACTGGGCAAAAAAGAGGGGCAGCTCCTTTATCAGAGCGCTATTCCTGTAGGAGAAGGATACTTTGTTCCCATGACCATTATTGGCAATATACATCCTGAGAACCAGCTTGCGCAGGAAGAAATCTTTGGGCCGGTTCTCTCGGTCATGCGTGTTGAAAATTTTGATCAGGCCATCGAATGGGCAAATTCAACCCGATTTGCACTTACCGGCGGCGTTTTCAGCCGCAGCCCGGAACATTTGGACCAGGCGCGTCGAGATTTCCGCGTTGGCAATCTATATCTTAATCGCAACATTACAGGCGCACTGGTAGAACGGCAGCCCTTTGGCGGGGCGAAAATGTCTGGTGTCGGCACCAAGGCTGGAGGGCCAGATTATCTGCTGCATTTTCTGGATCCAAGGGCGATTACTGAAAATACCATGCGGCGCGGATTTGCTCCAGTGGATGAAGAACACCCTGAACATTCACTTCGGTGAATCGGTTCATTCGGATGGATACAGCAAATCGACATGGATCAAGATGCGATTTTTGAGCAAATCGAATGCTCTTGCCAATCGCAATGCCAACACTTGTAATGTGGGTGGTTTTCTTTTCAACAGCTTTTATAGCCCAATTCATTGGTATCGGAGAGTTTGGGCTTATTTACAGGTGTGACTTAGCAACGGGCTTGCCAGTTGCCATTCGCTCAGACATAGAATAGAATTAATCCATGCCAATGTTCACCCGCGACCAGGTTAAAGCCCTTGCACCCGATCCCGCATCGCTCAACGCCGGGCAAAAACTGGCCGATGCGCGTCATTGGTCCGGACTGGGTGGGGATGCCGCTGCGTTGTGGGGTGAATGCAAAGGCAGTGGCAAAGAACCCTACAAAGTCCGCGTAGATTTATCAAACAACGGCACGGCCTGCACATGCCCCAGCCACAAATTTCCCTGTAAACACGCCCTCGGGCTGATGTTGCTTTCGGCGAATGCGCCCGCCATACTAGCCCAAGCCACCCCTCCCCTGTGGGTCACCGATTGGTTGGAGAAGCGGGCTGCCCGCGGCCAGGCCGCCGCCACATCGTCCCGCCGCCCTTTCGGGGAAAAACCTGCGCCCAAAGCCGACCCGCAATCCCGCCAAAAAGACGCTGTCCGGCGCGCTGCCAAACGCGAAAAACTGGCCAGCACTGGCGTCGAAACGCTGGAATTATGGCTCTCAGATTTTGCCCGGCGGGGCCTAGCCTTTGCCCAAAGCGCCCCGGTCTCCTTTTGGGACGAACAAGCCGCCCGCATGGTCGATGCGCAACTCCCCGGCGTCGCGCGTACCGTACGGGAGATGTCGGTGCTTCCCGGCTCGCGGCCCGATTGGGCCGAAATCATGCTCTTGCGTATGGTGCGCCTGCACCTCCTGGCGCGGGCTTACCATAAACTCGACCAGCTTCCCGAAGCAACCCAGCAGGATGTGCACTATCTACTTGGCCGGACGGTCAATCAGGATGAATTGCTGTCTTCGGTTCCTGGCCTGAGCGATGACTGGCTGGTGCTGGACTCGCGCACCGAGGAGGACGAGAAGACGGGTTTGCGCACACAGACCAACTGGCTGTGGGGAAAGGCGAGCAAACGCGCGGCGCAAATTCTCCAATTCGCATTCCGCACACAACCGCTGGATCTCAGCCTGGTCCCCGGCCTGGTTCTGCGGGGTAACCTGGTTTACTTCCCAGGCGCATCTCCATTGCGGGCCGTCTTCCGGGAAAAACAACCAACAGAAGCCAGCTTTACGCCGGAGGGCTTCGCGCTATTCTCCGTATTTCTCGAGGCATATGCCGCTGCCCTGGGGCAAAATCCATGGCTGGAAGTCTTCCCGATTGTGTTGGAAAAAGTAATCCCTGTGAAGCGTGAGCAAAACTGGCTGTTATGTGATTCTCGGAAACAGGCTGTCCCGCTCCAGATGCGTTTCAGCCACCCCTGGGAATTGTTCGCGCTCTCCGGCGGCCATCCGCTGACGGTTTTTGGCCTGTGGGATGGCCGCGCACTGGCCCCGCTGGCCGCTTGGTGTGAGGGACGCTACGTGCGATTATGACGATTTCGCTGCATTCCCTTTCGCAGTCCGCCATGCTTGGAACCGGGAACGGGTTTATCCCCCCGGTCTTGGAACATGTCAATCTCCCCAATTCTTCCCCTGAAACCGCGCTGCTCGCCTGCGCTGCCGTAATTGGCATCGGCGAATTGGGCGGTTTTGTGCCCGCTACGGTTGAGACGACCCAAACTCCCTGTTCGGCAGAGTCGCAGGTGCAGATGTCCTTGCGCGCAGGGCGGTTGCTCGAGCGCATCCTGGCCGGTGAATTCGAAGCCACGCTGCCCGAGTTTTTGCAATTAGCCACGACACGCGGCTTGTTTGTCCCACCTGAAACCATTCCCGCTTTGCTTGGGCTGGGCAAGCGGGGATTGCGCCCCCTGGTTACCCAGGTGGTTGGTGAACGCGGCAGGTGGCTGGCGGCGCATAACCCATCCTGGGCTTACGCCATGGGACGCGAGCCCCTGGATGCCTGGGATCACGGCACACAGATCGAACGCATCGACGCGTTGGTACAGGTTCGCAGCGGTGACCCGGGCAAGGCTCGCGCCTGGGTGCAGGCAACCTGGGAGCAGGATCCCCCCGAAGACCGGGCATCCTTCCTGGGGCGCATTTTCCAACGGGTTGAGCATGGAGGACGAACCCTTTCTCAAATCTTGCATCGACGATAGGCGCAAGGAAGTGCGCGATGCGGCGCGCACCTTGCTGCTGCGGGTCGAAGCCTCGCGTTTCGTGCAGCGCAACTGGGCGCGCGTAAAACCACTTCTCAAGCTGGAGACGAAATTCCTGGGTAGGGATGCGCTGCAGGTCACCCTGCCCGAAGAACCAGATCTTGCCGCGAAACGCGATGGAATTGGCAGCGTGCCCTTGCGGAAAAAGATGGGCGAAAAGGCCAACCTGCTGGCGCAGATGCTCTCGCTTGTCCCGCCTGCGCTGTGGAGCCGCGAATTTGGCCGGTCCCCTGAGAAGCTCGTCGCGACAGCCCTGAGCTGTGAGTGGCAGGAACCTGTCATTCTGGGTTGGCAATGGGCTGCCCAGGATGCACAGGATGTCGCCTGGGCAGAAGCCCTTGCCCCGTTATGGATGACGATCCAAAAAAAGGGCCTTCTTGATCGAGACCGTGTGGAAGGTCTCGTCACGCTCATGCGGTCAGAGAAGCTCGAAGCGCTGCTCCAGGCTTCCGTCAAACCGCGCGTCGGCGAACTGGATGACAAAAACCCGCTCATCTTCCTGCTCGAAAAATACAGGCGCCCCTGGAGTGTAAAAATGGCACGCACAGTGGTGCAGAGTGCCCAACGACAATCCGGCGATCTACGCTACAACCTGCCCCAGCTATTGCCAACGCTGGTGTACTGGTTTCCGCCCGAACTGGCCGACGAGTTTGCATCCGGCTGGGCGGCAGAGCCAAAAGGGCACTGGCGTGATCGTATCGACACATTTTTGATGACCCTCAATTTCCGTAATGAAATCCGGGAGAGTTTGAAACAGGAGGCTTCATGACCAACTTTTTACGTGAACATGCCGAACAACAATTTGCGGAAGAACTGGCCGAGCTGGCAAAACAGGACAAGCGCCAACGACCCCCAAGTTGGAAGCTTTCACCGTGGGCGGTGACGACCTACATTCTGGGCGGCAAACTCGACAATGGTTTTGCCGTCACACCGAAGTATATCGGCAGCCGTCGGCTGGTCGAAATCGCCGTAGCGACCCTGGCGACCGACCGTGCCCTCCTGCTGCTCGGCGTGCCGGGGACGGCCAAGAGCTGGCTTTCGGAACACCTGGCAGCCGCCATTTCGGGTGATTCAACCTTGATGATCCAGGGCACGGCGGGAACTGCGGAAGAAGCGATCCGCTATGGGTGGAGCTACGCCCGGCTGCTGGCCGAAGGGCCCAGCGAAAGGGCGCTCGTCCCCAGCCCCGTGATGATCGCCATGCGCGCCGGGAAGCTGGCGCGCGTCGAGGAATTGACGCGTATGCCAGCGGACGTACAGGACACGCTCATCACGATCCTGTCCGAAAAGACTCTGCCCATCCCCGAACTGGATAGCGAGGCCCAGGCCATCAAGGGCTTCAACGTCATTGCCACGGCCAACAACCGCGACAAAGGCGTAAATGAGCTTTCTTCGGCCCTACGGCGGCGCTTTAACACCGTCGTTCTGCCGCTCCCGGCCACGTTGGACGAGGAAGTGGAAATCGTTCGCAGCCGCTCAGAGGCGCTGGGCCGCGCGCTGGAACTACCCGCCGAACTGCCTGCCCTGGAGGAGATCCGCCGCATTGTAACGATTTTCCGCGAGCTGCGCGCCGGGACAACTGCCGACGGCAAGACCAAACTCAAGTCGCCAAGCGGAACGCTTTCGACTGCCGAGGCCATTTCGGTGGTCAACAATGGCGTGGCGCTGGCCGCCCATTTTGGCGACGGCAAACTGCGTGCCAACGATATAGCCGCTGGTCTGGTCGGGGCGGTCATCAAAGACCCTGTACAAGATAAGATCGTCTGGCAGGAATACCTCGAGACGGTGGCAAAGGAGAGGAAGGACTGGAAGGATTTATACCGGGCCTGCAGGGAGTTGGTGGATTAGGTGATGAGCGCTTGCCTATGATTACCATTCTCGGCATTCGTCACCACGGTCCCGGCTCGGCGCGTAGCTTGTGCGCAGAACTGGAAAATTTGCGTCCCGATTGTGTGCTCGTCGAAGGGCCGCCCGACGCCGATGCACTCATCCCGCTCGCCGCCCACGAGGGGATGACCACGCCAGTGGCGCTGCTGCTCTACCTGCCTAACGAACCGCACAAAGCAGTTTATTATCCGTTTGCCGAGTTCTCCCCGGAGTGGCAGGCCATCCAATATGCTTTGAAGAAAAAGCTGCCGGTGCGGTTCATGGATTTGCCGCAAAAGTACCAGTTACCTGTGGACCGTGAGTTGGCGTCGACACATCCTGAAACCCCCACTCATCCAGAAGCTGACCCCGTTCCTTTTGATCCCTTCTCTCTGATTGCTGAAGCCGCTGGTTACGCTGATGGCGAGCGCTGGTGGGAACATTTCGTCGAGCAGCGCCGTGCAAGCAGGGACGTTTTCCAGGGTGTGCTCGAACTGATGACGGCGCTGCGAGCCGAAGCTCCGAGAAGCCTGGTGAGCGACTTCCAGCGGGATCTGGCCCGCGAAGCCTCCATGCGCAACATCATGCGCGCCGCGCAGGCCGAAGGTCACCAGAACATCGCCATCGTCTGCGGTGCATGGCATGCCCCCGCTTTAGTCGATCTCGAAAATTCTGAATCCGACAAAAAGCTCTTATCCGTTCTAATCCGCGATTACCCTGACGGGCACGCGTCCGTGACAAAGTCCGTTGACAAAAAATCCTTTGCCAGCACCTGGGTGCCCTGGATTCACGACCGCCTGGCGCGCCGCTCCGGTTACGGCGCCGGGATCGACTCGCCGGGTTGGTACGAGCATCTCTGGCGGACAGAAAACCATATCGTCGAAAAGTGGATGGTAAGGGTTGCGCAATTGATGCGCGCCGAAGACCTGGGCATCTCTTCCGCGCACGCCATCGAAGGGACACGCCTGGCTGAGACTCTGGCGGCCCTGCGCGGGCGTTCGTTGCCTGGCCTGCCCGAACTTGACGAAGCGATCCAGGCTATTTTTTGTTTCGGCGACGAAACCCCCATGCGCCTGATCCGCGAGAGGCTGATCATCGGCCAACGGATGGGCACGGTTGCGCCGGAAGCCCCCACTGTCCCGCTCCAACGCGACATTGCCGCCGCCCAAAAACGTGTCCGTCTTGAGCCCTCCGCCTCGCCTGAAACCATCGACCTCGACCTGCGCAAACCGCTCCTGCTGGAACGCAGCCAACTGCTGCACCGCCTGAACCTGCTCGGCATCCCCTGGGGCAAACTCCAGGCAGCGCGCGGCGCCAAAGGCACTTTCCACGAACTGTGGCAGGTGGCGTGGAAGCCGGAGTTTGCGGTCAACATCATCGAAGCCAGTCTGTGGGGCAACACTGTGCTCGACGCGGCGACCCACAAGTTGGATGACGAAGCTGCACGCGCGACCGAACTGCCTGCCCTGACCCAGCTGGTGGAGGCTGCGCTCCTGGCAGACCTGGCCGAATCTCGTCCCAGGGCTGATGCAGCGCCTGCAGCAGGTGGCCGCTGCCAGCGCCGACATCCCGCATTTGATGCAGGCCCTGCCGCCCCTGGCCAACGTACTGCGCTACGGCAATGTGCGCAAGACCGATACGGGCATGGTGCGGCAGGTGGTGGATGAACTGATAGCGCGCATTTGCATCGGGTTGCCGTCCGCCTGTTCTGCGCTGGATGACGACGCCGCCAACGCCATCTTTGAACATATCAATTCCACGCAGAACGCGATTGAAATGTTGCAAGACGATACCCACGCCGAAACCTGGGCGCACACGCTGGGGCAGCTTGCCGCGCAGGACAACGTCCATGGGCTCGTCCGGGGTCGCGCCTGCCGCCTGCTCTTCGACCGCTCAGATGCTGACGGGGAGACCACCATGCGCATGAGTCAGGCGCTCTCTCCGGGGATGCCCGCAGCACAATCCGCCGCCTGGGTGCAGGGTTTCCTGCATGGCAGTGGACAGGCGCTGATCCATCACCCAAGCCTGTGGAAGCTGGTGGATGAATGGGTGCTTTCGCTGCCCGAGGAAATGTTCACGGGCCTTTTGCCACTTTTACGCCGCACGTTCAGCGCGTTCCCCGCACCGGAACGCCGTCAGATCGGCGAGCTGGCTAAAAATGGCGGCCGACTTACATCCGCCGTGGGTGGTGCCGAACTGGACTCTGTCCGCGTGGAGCAGGCGCTGACACTGGTGATAAAAATTTTGGAGCCTGAAAAATGATGAGCGAATCCAACCCATCCCATGATGGTTTGCGCCGCTGGCGCTTGATGCTGGGTGGCGAGGCCGACGGCACCGGCTGCACACTGACCAGCGAATCTGACCTGGGCATGGATAAGACTCTCTCAGCGTTGTATTCTGATTCGGAGAAGAAGGGGAAAGGCGGGCTGGGCGCTTCCGCACCCAACGTCGCCCGCTGGCTGGGGGACATCCGCACCTATTTTCCCAGCCCGGTGGTGCAGGTTATGCAGAAAGATGCACTCGAGCGGCTCAACCTGCGCCAGATGTTGCTCCAGCCTGAATTGCTCCAGTCGGTCGAGCCGGATATCCACCTTGTTTCGACGATTATCTCGCTCAACCGCGTCATCCCCGAAAAAACCAAAGAGACAGCTCGCATGGTCGTGCGCAAAGTCGTCGAGGAGCTGGAGAAAAAGCTGGAGGGGCCGCTGCGCCAGGCCATCCTGGGCAGTCTCAATCGTGTCATACGCAACCGCCGTCCGCGCCATGCCGATATTGACTGGAACCGCACCATCCGCGCCAACCTGAAGTACTACCAACCCGAATACAAGACCATCATCCCCGTAACTCGCATCGGCTATGGTCGCAAGAAAAGCGCTTCATCCCTGCGCGATATTATCCTGTGCGTGGACCAGAGTGGCTCGATGGCGGCATCGGTGGTTTACTCGTCGATCTGCGCGGCAGTGATGGCTTCGCTCTCGGCGGTGCAGACTTCGCTGGTGGTGTTCGACACCTCGGTAGTGGACCTGACCCCCGAGTTGGACGACCCGGTCGAGGTTCTTTTTGGTACACAGCTTGGCGGTGGCACAGACATCGAGCGAGCACTGGCCTACTGCCAAAGTCTCGTCCGCACACCGAATGACACCATCCTGGTGTTGATTAGCGACCTCTACGAGGGCGGCAACCATGAGAAATTATTGCGCCGCGCCGCTTCACTGGTCAACAGTGGCGTACAGGTGATCACACTATTGGCACTCAGTGACCGGGGTGCGCCGATGTCTGACCATGCCGTGGCCGCACAGTTTGCCGCGCTAGGCGTCCCGTGCTTTGCCTGCACACCTGACCAGTTCCCCGACCTGATGGCGACCGCCATCAAACGCGAAAATATCATTCAATGGGCAGCCGCTCAGGGGATCGTAACAGCCCGGGCGGAAGAATAACTTTTCTTTGACTCACTCGAACATCTATCGCTGGCTGCCTGCTTCCGTTTTTCCAACAGGGTACAGCCCAATTCATGCTGGAAAAACGCTAAAACCACAATCAGCGGGAGATAACACGAGATATCGATAGGTTAAACCGTAATGCAATAATAATTTCTGTATTATTCCGTTAGATATGTAGGAGTGAAGTCGATGCTTCCGGGTAAGTTGACATAGCCTCATTTTTATACTTACGGATCAATTTCTTTGTGGTGAAGAACCGATAAAAGAAAGATGTATGCATGCACCCCTGGCATCGTTCACCTTTTCAATACTTTTATCCCAAATCTAAAGCCTACGTCGTTTGCTTGACCACCCATTCAGATCCTACAGAAAGAAGCACTATCTTGCAAGAATACAATTTCCATCTTCATGATATGATTTTTATTTCGTGAGCTTTCTAATGTGATTCTCCTCCTTACAAAAATTACTATTTCAAACTTTTGACAGGCTAATGACACCTTCTTCGACGAATTCTGTTTCTTCACCCATTCCTTGCAGAAACTGCGGGTTTGTTAATCCAGCAAATATGCGTTTTTGCGGGAACTGCGGTTTGCGTCTTCTGTCTACTACCCCCTTGCAACCAAGTGAGCCAATTTCCGAACCAGAATCGAACAATCACCTTGGTGAATTGGTCGGCGCAGATTTGTTGGATCGCTTTCGACAAGCAGGCCTCGATGCCGCAGGGCAGCGACGCCAAGTGACCGTCGTATTTGTAGATCTATCCGGGTATACGCGTCTTTCCGAAAAAATCGATAGCGAGCAATTGTATGAACTGGTTCAGCAGTGCATGAAAATATTTGCGAACGATGTCTATAAATATGATGGTATCGTAGACAAGTTTACAGGAGATGGCCTGATGGCCCTTTTTGGTGCACCGATTGCCCATGAGAACAATGCTGAACTGGCAATACGTGCCGCATTTGATATGCAAACAGACCTGGCGACGATCAGCGCACAATTACAAGATCGTGTGGGTTCTGAAATTAAAGCGCATATTGGCCTACATTCCGGCTATGTGATCGTTGGGGGAGTCGGATCAAACATGATGATGAATTACACTGCAATCGGGGATGTGGTGAACCTGGCGAAGCGGATCGAATCCGCCGCTGGACTCGGGTACTATTCTGGTGAGCGACACAGTTTATCGTCAGGTACGTAACCTGTTCGACTTTGAAGCCGTTACCCCACTTCAGCTAAAAGGTGTCTCTCGTTCAGTAACGGCGCATCGTGTGCTTGGCGCAAAAAGCAACCCAGGTTCGGTACGCGGTATTGAAGGTTTATACGCGCCAATGATCGGCCGAGATGGTGAACTTGAGCGGCTGCAGCAGGCGGTCAATGGCATGACCACTGAAAAGCTCGGTCGTTTTATCGCAGTAAGTGGGGAGGCAGGCATTGGAAAAAGTCGTCTCATTACAGAATTTAAATCCTTTCTGGCACAATTGCCTGTCCAACTGATGGAAGGCAACAGTTTAATTTACCGAAAAGGGGTTGCCTATTGGATTTTCCAGGATATGTTTTTACGCCTGTTAGAACTAGATTCCGAAACACCAAAAGTTGAATGTCATGCGCGATTGCAAGCCCGAGTAGCCCATGTTT
The DNA here is from genome assembly GCA_963757465.1 of uncultured Chloroflexia bacterium. Lineage (GTDB taxonomy): Bacteria > Chloroflexota > Anaerolineae > Anaerolineales > Villigracilaceae > UBA5195. The sequence goes on from CAVWRY010000003.1 coordinate 511,126, forward strand.
TCCCTGAGAAGGTACATGAAATCTTACCTTATCTGGAACATTTTCTTTCTCTACCCTTTTCAGATCCAAAGGCTGCAAAACGCATCGAATACCTGACGGCAGATCAACTACGCCAGCAGATATTTCTGACCATAAGAGAATTTATTCTGGCTGAGGCGAGTCAAAAACCGATCGTTTTGATTCTGGAAGATTTACACTGGGCAGACATAAGTTCGCTTCAACTGTTAAACTCTCTCCTTGAACTTCTGCTCAAGAGCCCGGTCATGATTGTTGCCGTTTCGCGCGACTTTACAGATACCAAACTGGCGGAAATAAAAAAACGGGCCAGTGATCAGTTTCGTCTACGCTTTACCGATTTATCGCTAAAGAGCCTTTCCCCAGATCAGAGTGATCGCCTGCTTTCTCAGCTTCTGGCAATTTATAACATGCCCGAAAGCCTACGCAATCATATCGTCCATCGTGCTGCAGGGATCCCGTTATATATGGAAGAAATCCTGCGTATGCTGATTGACCGGGATCTTATTCAACGCGAAGAAGGACACTGGCAGTTTACCAATCAACTTAATCTCAACACCCTGGGTGTGCCAGATACACTCGAAGGCTTAATCCTGGCACGTTTCGACCACCTTGAACCCTTCCACCGTCATATCTTAAAGGTTGCAACTGTAATTGGGCGGGCATTTACCCGTTCCATTATTTTTGATTGCCTGCCAACTTTAACGCCTGATGAAATTAACCGATCCTTTACAGTCTTATTAGACCGTGAATTTATCCTACCCGATCCATCGCCAGGGGGCGAGTTTATGTTTAAGCATTTATTGGTTTTAGATACCATCTACAATACTTTGCTGAAGCGGGAGCGCAAAGAATTGCATAGCCGCGTTGCGGAGACCATTGAAAAACTGTTTGCCGACAGGCTGGATGAACAGATTGATGTACTTGCCCGGCATTATTTGTTGAGTGAACGCAAAGATCGTGCCTTGCATTATCTTATTTTGGCTGGTGAGAAGGCCACGCGTAATTACAACACCATTCAATCGCAAAAATATTTTGAGGACGCGCTTGCTTTGTTGCCAGATGTAAATCATTCGAGCCATCAGGCGCTTCAGGTTCATATTGGGTTAGGCGATGCACTGGCACTGGCAGGCGATTATCCCAAGACGCGTGCAGCCTTTGAGCGGGCGGCTGACGTTCTTGCTACGCTGGAAGAGATTAACATCGAAACGGTTTGCAGCATACAGCGAAAAATTGGGATGACCTACGAATGCCAGGGCGATTATGAGCAAGCGCTCATCTGCTTAGATTCGGCTCGCCAGGCGCTACTCAATGCCGGCCCGGATTCGCCCGCTGAGCTATCCCAAGTTTTGAGCGATACTGGCTGGATTTACTTTCGACGTAGCGATCTAAGCGAAGCCGAAAAATATTTGAAGCAAGCCCAGAAGTTGGCAGAGAAAGCTGCACGTCTCGATATCATTTCATCAGTCTATAACCGTCTGGGTGGAGTTTATTATCAGCAGGATCATTTCCAAGAGGCTCATAATTTCGTGCTAAAAAGCCTGGCAATCCGAGAAGAAATTGGCGATATTCTTGGCGTTGCCCGTTCTCACAATAATCTGGGCAATTTGTGTTGGAAACTGGGTGCCTGGGATGCGGCCCTTGAAAATTTTAAGCGCAGCGCTGAACTTCAGGCCAGATTGGGCGACGAAGAAGGGGTTATCACGCTCAACAATAATTTAGCATTACTACAAATCGATCGTGGTTATATTGATGAAGCCGGGCAATATCTACAAGATGCGCTTAACCGAGCAGAAAATATTGGTCATAATTTCTATATTGCGTTGGCCAACCACCACTTCAGCATTACTCACAGCGCATTGCGAGAATGGAAAGCGGCTCTGGAGTACAGTTTGCGTAGCGAGGCTCTCTTTAAAAGCCTTGGTGAAAAAGCAAATTTGGTGGATGTTTATGTCAATCTGGGTATTATTTATCTTGGGTTACAAGACTTGCCAAAAGCAGCATATTACGGCGAAAGGGCGTTGGCCGTGCTCGACGAATTTGCTACGGAAACTGAAACCGAAGTGAAAGGTTGCGCTTTGCGCTTGCTTGGCGATATTGCGCTGATTATTGATGATACGGACAAGGCTGAAAAGCTCTACCATCAAGCAGAGCTTATCTTCGATGCAGTAGGCAATCGCCTGGAGCGGGGTCGTTTGTTGTTGAGTATGGCGCGCCTGGCGGTGGCCCAATCCGATCCAGTGTTGGCAAAATCCTGTTTGACGCTGGCCCAAAATTTATTCGAGCAACTGGGCGCCCGGCTCGAATTGCATAATTTGGAGATGTTGAAAGCAGATTTGACACTGGGCCAGTAGGAATATATTTTCGTCCAGTTTTTATTGTCTGGAAGTAGAAACTCAATACAAGAAGCCCCCAACTTTTAGTTGGGGGCTTCTTGACAGGTTTATATCTGCTTCACGATTTAGGGGTCTTGCAGGAAGTAGGAAATGGATGCGCTAGAAGTTGAAGCATCTGGCCCATCACCAGCAATGAAACTGCTAACGAAAGAAGGGTCTTCATAAGAACCGGCCCAGGCCCCATGCCCACTTGCCCAGGCGCCGTGTCCGCCCGCCCAGGTGCTGTAGCCACCTGCCCAAGCGCCATGCCCACTTGCCCAGGCACCATGTCCACCCGTCCAGGTGCTGTAGCCCCCCGCCCAGGTTCCATATCCACTCGCCCAAGCCCCGTGACCACTGGCCCAGGCACCGTGACCACTTGCCCAGGCCCCATGCCCACCCGTCCAGGCGCCATGTCCACCGTTCCATTCACCATATCCGCCCGCCCAATCGGCAAAAGGGTCGTACAAGCGATAGGTGGCGGTGGGTTCATCATAATAGGAGTAACCTTCATAGTGCATATTCCCGGTAAGATCAGCCTGAATATCAAGCCCTGCATTGGCAGCACCGCTGATATTAGCAAAGACAGCATCAGGCGCGTTGACAACGCCTGCACCTTGTTGCCACATACTATAAACTGCATCTGTAGTCGTAACGTTAACCCAGGGCAAAGCACTGGCTGTTAGGCGCATTTTGACTTCATTGGGCGTAAGGCCGGGATTTCGCGAAAGAATCAGCGCTGCGACTCCAGAAACAACTGCTGTGGCCTGTGAGGTGCCGGCCAGCTTGAAATACTTATCTGAGAGCTTATTCGCTGGATACTGATCCACCAGCAAAGAATGGTCAGGCACAACCGATACCATGTGCGCACCAGGGGCAACCAGGTCTGGTTTTGCGAAACCATCCAGGGTTGGGCCAGCTCCAGAGAAAGGAGTAATATAGTCGTCATCCCAGTTATTCGGGGTGAAATTATCAGTAAAAGCGCCGACAGTAACGACGTAGGGATTATTTCCAGGAACCGTGATGCTTAATGGGTTGGGGCCACTATTCCCAGCGGCAACAATGACAGTTATGCCACTGGCCCATATTGCTGTGACGGCCTGATTGAGGGGGTCAGCCCAATATGCTGATTGCACGGGTGCAACCAGCGAAAGATTAACAATGCGAATGTTGTATTGCGATTTCTTGAGGAAAACCCACTGCAAGCCTGAAATAACCGATTCATATGTTCCTACACCGTCTTCATCAAGAACACGCACACCCACCAAATTGACACCAGGGGCGACCCCGTTCCATTCCCCATCGTTGCCTTTCTGGGTATTGGCAATGATACCGGCAACATGCGTACCGTGACCATTCGGATCAAGCGGTCCCGGCTTATTTTCAATGAAATCTTTCCAACCGACAATTCTATTCCCAGGGCCACTTGCTTTTTTGGTAAGAGCGTCGATGTTTCCAAGACCCGTGTCAAGCACTGCGACGGTTACACCGGAACCAATCACCCCTTGCGACCAGACAACATCTGCGCCAACAACATCGGGATAATCAGTAGATGGCAAGGATGGGCCTGGTCCTCCAGGAAGCGAGGTTACTGGTACAGTATCTGTGACTTTGTTGTCATTCATACCCAGGTCGTTGCTCGATTTGATACTCCCGTTGGGCGTAATGGCAAGAATGCCTTTTTCCAGTCGCAACTGCACAACAGCCTGATCGGAAAGCATCGCACCCACCGCATGGATAATGTCCAGGCGCGAGGTCACTGTCCCCCCATATTTTTCAGTCAGACGAGCAGCCAAATCAGTGCTGGTTGCCTGAACAATATAGGATGACCGTTTTGCAGAGGCAGTCAATGCCGTCGCACCGCCTGTCAGACTTACCAACATTACGAGAACGAGCGTAATCATCAGCGCTTGAAGAAAAGGTGGAAGTTTTTGTTTATTCATCGTTTCCTCATGGGATTATTGGATAGACAAACTTGGCTTATGAAGTATGTCCGCTGTGAGTTAAAACGATGTGTTTTTAGAAGTGTTCTCATCCAGTGCTAAAAAAAAGATATATTTTACTTATCAAAAATGCAAAAGAACCGGAGCTTTTCTACACCTAAATTGATTTGCGTTGATAACACCTATTCTACAATTGACCCACTCGATCTCCTTCTAATTTCTCTAACCGGTTGTACCCGAAAGTACTCGGATTCCATTGACAGATAGTTTCAAAAGAATATAATTAGCTTTTGAAACTATTAACAAAGGAAACTAAATGACTTCTTCTGCAGACGATGTTGCCAACCAGATCATGAATGTAATCCCCGCCGTGATGCGCCTCATTCGTAGCAAGTTTCGCGAACAACGCGCTGCAGAACTATCTGTGGCACAGTTCCGCACGCTCGCTTTTATTGATATTCATGATGGCATTTCCTTATCGGATGTGGCCGGGCATATCGGCCTGACGCTGCCATCTATGTCAAAGATGGTGGATGGTCTGGTCAACCGGAAACTTGTCAGCCGCGAAATGCACAGCAGCGATCGCCGCCGCATCTGCCTCGCGCTGACAGATGCGGGGAAGAAAGAATTAAAGTCATCCTATAACCATACCCACGAATATCTCGCCCAAAGCGTCGCCACTCTCTCTGAATCCGAACGCGATGCTGTTTTACAGGCCTTGAGTTTGTTGCAGGGATTGTTCGTTGTAGGGTATGAAACAACGGATTAGGATTGCGAAAGAAAATCCGCCAGCCGTTGAACAAATTACCCGTCAAAGGAGCAAAGAAACAAGATCATGGACACCACCAACAAGTCTTACAATATTTTTGGCAAGCGCATTGAATACAAATGGATCGTGCTCAGCGTCACCACCATCGGCGCACTGATGGCCGCCATTGACAGCACCATCGTCGTTTTGGCCCTGCCTGATATGATGGTCAAACTTCATGCTGATTTGATTCAAATGATTTGGGTCATCATGGGCTACATTCTGGTCAGCACAGTATTTTTGCTGAGCTTTGGGCGCGTGGCAGATATTTTAGGCCGAGTGCGTATGTACAACCTGGGCTTTGTTATCTTTACGATAGGCTCGGCCTTGTGTGGTATTTCGGGCAACGCCGCCGAGCTGATTATTTTCCGGCTTGTACAAGGAACAGGCGCGGCGATGATGGTCGTCAACAGCGTCGCGATCATTACCGAAGTTTTTCCGGCCAATGAGCGCGGCAAGGCGCTCGGCATCAACGCCATCACCTTTTCATTCGGCGGTGTGGCGGGCCCCATCCTGGGTGGATTTATCCTGGCTGTGGCAGACTGGCGCTGGATTTTTTTCATCAATGTCCCGATTGGAATTCTCGGTGCGCTGTGGGGATATCGCGTCTTGAAGGAAAACAGTGTCCGCAAACAGGGACAATCTTTTGACATCATTGGCGCTGTCAGTTTTAGCATCGCTCTGACGGCCCTGCTGATTGCCCTGACGCTGGGCATCCAGTTGAGCTTCCTTTCCACCCCCATCCTTTTGCTGTTTGTCCTGTTTCTGGTGGGGGTTGGTTTCTTCATCTGGTGGGAACGGCGCACGAAAAACCCGGTGCTCGATTTCTCACTGTTCAGCAACCGCATTTACAACTTCTCGGTGCTCTCGGCTATGATTCAATCACTAGCCTTGTTCTCGGTGAATTTTATGATCATCTTCTTTTTGCAGGGTGTAATGGGCTATGACCCGCTCAAAGCTGCCTTCCTGCTGATCCCATTACCCGTAATGACATCCTTGATCGCCCCCTTCGGCGGTAGCTTGGCAGACCGCATGGGCGCACGCATCCCCGCCACGATTGGGTTAATCATCCAGGGCGTGGCGCTGATCGGTTTCACGCAGTTGAATCAGTCCACGCCCTATTGGCAGATTGCGATTGGGTTGGGTCTCATGGGGCTGGGCGGTGGGTTATTCTTTCCGCCCAACACCAGTGCTGCCATGAATGCGGCGCCCAAGCCCCAGCTTGGCATGGCTTCCGCCACGCTGGCGACGCTGCGTCAGGCTGGCATGGTGACCAGTTTTGCGGTCTCGCTGGCGATCACTGCCACCAGTCTGCCGCGCGAAGTCATGATGCAATTGTTTGTCGGCAACAATGTTACGCTCGGTTCGGCCCCCATGCTGGCCTTTGTGACTGGCATGCACAACGCTTTCACCTTTTCCGTCGTGTTGGTGGCCATTGCTTCATTCATTTCGTTTGTGCGTGGTCGCGAAGACCGCAGCACACTGGCAGCGGAAGCGGCTCCTGGCATTATGGAGTAACCTTCTCCTTCTAACACCCTGCTATTCAACTCATCATTGGCGGATGATGCACGCCAGCCAGCGGTGCTGGGTCAACCCGGCAGCAGTGGTCGGTCATGGATTATAGATCGATCACTTGTCGATGCTACGACGGTATGTCTCGAAGCTCACCCGGTGGACATGGAGCAAGGGAAAGTGCTCAATAGAGTTGGGTGAGCATATCTTCTGGTGGCTGGCTTACTACCATTTTGCCAGATATCGTGAGAGCTGGAGAGTCGAACTGTCTCAACCGATCAAGCGAAAAGGGCAGGCAGCAACCCATTCGTTATTAAATGATGACCCTAGCGATGGTCAGTCTTGGAGTTGACCAGTTATCCGTTGTAGTGAGCACAGTTGATGCTCAAAATGGGGGAAGAACTTCATGCATTTCGCGCTATGGGCCGATTCGCGCTCTTTTTTGCCGCTGCGCATCCAATTTATACAAAAAACGCGTCGAAGGACGCGTTTTTATTTATCCATCATCTATTGGGGTGGTACCCGAGTGCGAGTTGGCCCATCTTGACAAAGTTCATAAGCTTGAAAAAGTTGGGCCCGTTCTTGTTCTGTGAGTTCAAATTTGCGCTTGGTCATGCCTTGATTGTACAACTTTTATTCGATTCGTCTATTGGGTGCTGGGGTTGGCCCACAATCGGCAAATTGGAGCAAACTGCCTGATACGGCGACGTATTGTCGCAAAGTTCAGGCGCTGGACGGCTCTGGATTTTCATCTGCCTTTTCTGAGAAAGCTAAACAGATCGTATAAAACCCCGAATTTTGCCTTGAGCTTGCGCTGCTTAAATGCCGCTTCCCATTCAGAGAGCATGGCAAAGTTCTTTGAATAATCAGGGTGTTGAGCTTGCTTCCTCAGTTCAACAGTCTGACGTAATAACGCAATTGCTTCTTCATGCTGGCCCAGATTATGTCTCACCATTGCCAGATTAAAAAGGTAATGGCTTCCCCGGCGCGGTTGCCAATTTCGCGTCGGATCGGCAGGGCTTGTTTTAGGAGTTCGAGCGCTTGCCCCAACTGCCCAATGTTGATGTATACCACAGCCAGGGCGTTCAAGGTGGTGGCTTCCCCGGCGCGGTTGCCGATTCCGCGCAGGATCGGCAGGGCTTTTTGGTAGAGTTCGAGTGTCCACCCTGGCTGATCGATTGCGCTGTATGTGGCAGCCATTTTATTAAGGGTTGCGGCTTCTCCGGGGCGGTCACCGATTTCGCGTGTAATCGTTAGGGCTTTTTGGTAGAGCTCGAGCGCCAATTCCGGCTGGTCAGTGTTGCGGTATGCCACGGCCATATTGATCAGGACGGTTGCTTCTAATATACGGTTGCCAACTTCGCGGTGGATGGACAGTGCTTGTTCATAGAATTCAAGCGCCCGTCCCGGCTGGCCAGTCTTACTGTATACCATCGCCATGTTGGTCAAGGTGGTTGCTTCTGCGACGCGGTCGCCGACTTCGCGCCAAATGGGCAGGACTTGTTGGTAAAGTTCAAGTGCCGGTTCCGGCTGACCAGTGTCACTATACACGATAGCGATGTTATTCAAAGTGGTCGCTTCCCCAGTACGGTCGCCGACTTTCCGCCAGATGGGCAGGGCTTGTTGGTAGAGTTCGAGTGCCAACTCTGGTTTGCCAGTCTTACTATATATCACAGCCATATTGTCGAGGGTCGTGGCTTCCCCAGCACGGTCGCCGACTTCGCGCCGCATAGGTAAGGCTTGTTGGTAGAGTTCGAGTGCCCGCTCCAGCTGGTTGGCCTGACTATAGATCGCGGCGATGTTGTTAATGGTTGTAGCTTCCCAGGGGCGGCTGCCGAATTCGCGCATTAGGGGGAGGACTTGTTGGTAGAGTTCAAGCGCCAACGCTGGTTTGCCAGTCTTACTGTATATCACAGCCATATTGTTGATGATCGCTGCTTCCCCGGGGCGGTTACCGATTTCGCGTGAAATCGTCAGAGCTTGTTGGAAAAGTTCAAGTGCCAACCCCAACTGGCCGGTATCCATGTGTACCCGAGCCATGATGTCCAAGGTGCTTGATTCTCCGGTGCGGTTGCCGAATTCGCGCATCAGAGGCAGGGCTTGCTCCAAGAGTTCAAGCGCCCACCCCGGTTGGCCGATTTTTCGGTATTGCATAGCCATGTTGGTCAAGGTCTTTGCTTCTCCAACCCGGTCGCCGATTTCGCGCCAGATGCGTAGCGCCTCTTGAAAGAGTTCAAGCGCGCGCCCCGGCTGACCAGTATTTTGGAATAAAATTGCCATGTTGAGCAAGGTGCTTGCTTCCCCGGCGCGGTTACCGACTTCGCGCTGGATGGGCAGGGCTTGTTGGTAGAGTTCCAGCGCCCGCTCTGGCTGGCCAATATTGCTATGCACGATTGCCATGCTGTTCAAGGTGTTCGCTTCCCCTGTGCGGTGGCCGACTTGACGACGAAGGGGCAGGATTTGTTGGGTGAGTTCAAGTGCCCGCCCTAGCTCGCCGATGTTGTCGTACACCAGTGACATAGTGTTGAGAATATCTAGCTCCACCCCCTGGTCTTTGCCCTTCACCATCTCCAGCCCCTTTTCCAGCCAGGTCAGGCCCGCCTGAGGGTCACCGATGCGCAGCAATAGCCATCCCAAGTGGTTGATGTACCAGCCGCGATCCGCTGCAGACTGCCATAGGACGCAGGCTTCGAAATCAACTCGGCAGCGCTGGGCTAAATATGAGGCCCAAGCTGCTTTGTCGATCTGCCTGAAGACATTGCGCATCAGTCTGGCGTAAAACGTTGCTAGACGCGTCTGCAACGTCTCGATCGGCAGGGCCTGATCGAGATAGTAGCGGGCAAACAGGCGCACGGTCGGCAGAGCATGGTAGAGCAGTATACTTTCGCTGACCAGGCTGCCACGTTCCAGCGTTAGCAGGCCGCGTCGGTGCAGGGTATCCAACTGCTTGTAGATTTTTCCGCGATGTGCTGTGACTTCCTTTTCTGGCAGGTCTGACGGGGTCAATAGTTCGGCCGCTTCTGGCACAAAAGGTGCCTGGAAAATCCACAGGCAGCTCAAAAGCGCCTTGTGGGCCCTCATCCAGATAGCGGACACTGATCTCAATACTGGCATAGAGCGTGCGATGACGATGGTCTTTTTCTTTGTAGCGGTCTTCAGCTTGCAGCAGATAGGTTTCATACGCTGCGATAAACTCTTCCAGAGAAATACCGCACTCGTTGAAGGCCAGACCGAGCAGCAGCAGGGCCAACGGTTGCCCATCCAGGCGCGCGCTCAACGTTTCAGCTTGCGCCATCTGGATGTTATTTTGGCGTTTTCGCGCGCTCTGGAAAAATAGGGCCGCACCTTCAGACTGGCTTAGCCCTTCGAGTGCCAGCACCCGCTCGCCCGGCCAACCGAGTGGCTCGCGCGAAGTGACCAGCAGGCTGGTCTGGCTTCCGCTTAGCGCACTGCGCAGGAATTCGGCTAGGTCGATGGCATCGGCATCTTTACTGCGGATGGCTTCGGTGAAGGTTTCGGCGTTATCGAGCACAAGCAAGCTGCGCTGTTGATTGAGTTGAGTCAGGATAGCATGCTCCAGATCAGCTTGTTGGGGAAATTGGTTGGTGGATAGGTTTAGGAATTGTGCCAGTTGGAAGGAGAAAGCCGCGCGGTTGGGTTTGGTTTCGAGCGAAACCGCCAACACGCCGCCGGGCCAGGCGTGGGCGAAACGTTCAGCAGCTTCACGCGCCAGAGCTGTCTTACCCTGTCCGCCAGCGCCGTGGATCGTCAGCAGTTTGGCGCGCAGTTCGCCGGTCAGGGTTTGGCCGAGGGTCAGCAGTTCGTCCACGCGGCCCTGGAAAGTCTCTTCGGCACGTGGCAGGGCGAACAAGTCCAACCGCGGCTGGTGCTCCAAAATGCGCGGCGTCCCGGCGGGTGATGCGAACCCCCTGGCTGTATCCTGCAACGATGTGTATAACACCGACATCCCTACTGCCAAGGGATCATGCCTCTCTGCCAGGCCGTTGCGTGCCTGAAGCAGGGCATTCTCCACCGATGAACCGCATGCCAATTCGCTGTAGAACGTCTGCCAGAAGGTTTTTGCATCGGCATTTGGGAGGGAGAAGCGCATGCTCATCGCGTAGGGTAGACCGCGTTCGGTCAGCGCGTGAGCCATGTTGCCGAATTCCGTCTTGTCAGACGCGGCGCTGAGAATCATCAGGAAGGCCGTGCCTTCCATACGGTGCATAAACTCCTGTGCTGTAACCGCTTTCGACACGCTGAAGTCGTTTTCGAAGACCAGGAACGAGTCCGCGCGATGGTCTTGCCCGCCGTGCCCAATGAAGTGGACAACGTAATGGCGTTGGTCAGCAGTCAGCCGTCGGGTTTGCTCCAGCGTGGGTGGACGCACGCGCTCCAGTGTGATGTCGCTTTTCAGATTGTTCAGGCTATCCCTGAGCCGGGCCCACTCGCCTTCGATGTCGATGCGAGCGATTTCATGGTCAATCGGGTTGGATGGGATAGCAACAATATGCAGGGGGATGTTCATCAAATCGGGAGCAGGCTGGCGCTTGGCAGCGGGCAGTCCGCGCACGAAGGCGGCATCCAGAACGACGAAGCCATTTGGTCCATACAGATATTCCCAAGGGATCGCATCCACCGCGGCATCTTCGATCAGAAGCAAGATGCGCTTTGGGTGTGCTTCCCAGGCGGCGCGGGAGGGCGTACCGTCTGCAAAGAGTGCGGCGAACAGGCGCACGCCTGTCTCTACTGGATCGGCAAGGATAACCTGACCGCCTTCTTGCTCTGGCATCAGGCCAGTCAGCAAAAATATGTGCGAAGGCTGACCATCACAAATGACAGCGATCTGATTGTGTATGTTTTGGGTTAGGACGATTTCCATTTTCACCCTCAGAATGGAGTTTGAAATGATCAGCGTAGTGTACTGCAAAATTAATTTTTGAGTCGGGGAGACCGTTATGGGAGTGCCGAAGTTATGGGTAAACAAAGTCTTTGATATGCAGGCGGTAATTTGGAAAAGTTTGCTTGTGGAGTTGTCTGCGATTGAAAGCAAAAACGAACAAAGTGATAGCAGATCGGAGTGCATCGGCACAACGAGAGAAGCATCTGGATTTACGAGCTAAACGAGCCAGATAGTGACGCAACTCAGCATTATCGCCTTCGACAGAATAATAAGTATCGTTTTGGCTTGAGAAACTTCATATCTACCACCGTAAGCTGAATGGCTTCCAAAGTGCGTTCCCAAATCACTTTCCAGCCCAAAATACAGCGAGTTTTGCGATCTACGATGGTGATGACGTAGATCCTGTTTTTTTATCCTTGATAAAGGTGAATAGTTCATCCATTTCGGCGTTATCCACTTTCTTTGGTACGGGCGCAGCAGGTAATATGTCTGTATGGGCTTTTACCCAATTCGCTACGCTTTGAGGATCAACCCCCAAGTGGAGTCCTGTTCGCCGAAAGTTCATTCCATCCACATAGAGTTGTATGGCAATTTGTCTGAACTTCTCGTCGTAACTGTGTGTCTTCTTCTCTGGTGTATATTTGTGCTTGCACAAATAGCAGCGATAGCGTTGGCTACCTGAGCTCGTTTTGCCTACTTTGTGTTGCTTCACTTCACTTTTACATTTGGACATTTCATACCCCTATTTACCCACAATTTTGGCACTCCTTCAAAAGGGCGGGCTTCAAGCCCGCCCTTTTAAGATATTCAGCTCTTTCAAGCTTGTTTACGGCGCTCCAAGGTCTTCCCAAGTGGATTGGGACGGCCCCCAGCCGCCACCATTCGACCATTTATGCCAGATATGCCCCCAAGAATTCGCGCGCCCGAAGATATCCAAGCGTGAAGGGCCCCAGGCGACTGCTTCTGGCGAATTGACAATGGGAGTGGGGGAGTTGCCAAGATTTTCCCAACCCGTCACGCTCGGCCACCAACTGGTTCCAGTCCAGGCTTTATGGTAGGTGGCGTCACCCTCATAGTCAAAGACATCCAGTCGGTTGGGCCCCCAGGCAACTGCGGTAGGTGCAGTCCAAAAACCGGGTGAGCCTGATGCTCCTACACCAAGAGAGTTCCAGCCATTCCAGTTCAATCCGTCAGAACTGCTATTGATCCAGATCCCCCGATCTGATCCGCGCACGAAAGTATCCAGACGGTTGAGCCCCCAGGAAACCACATTCGGAAAGGTTTCGCTCAATCCATTGAGGTTTTGCCAAGTTGGGAGGCCAGGCCAGATCGTGGGCTTCCAACCCGTTCCATCCCAGTATTTATGGCCAGTTGTGTAATCAGATGAATTCGCCCTGATGATGTCGAGCCGATTGACGCCCCAGGAAACCACGCTTACCGTGAACTTCGTGGTTGATGTGTCTAGCGATTCCCATCCGGTTTGGCTCGGTCCCCATCCAGCGCCGCTAGTCCACCATTTGTGTTGGAAGGTACCGGTGCCCTGATATGAGTAATTCGTATTCGTGAAAAGGTCGATGCGGCCCGGTCCCCAGGAGACTGCCTGGATACTATTGTAGAATTGGGGTCCGCCGCCGCCGATATTTTCCCAAGAGCCCCAAGAGCTTCCATTGTAGGCTATATGCCAAATGGTGTTATCGGGAATCGAAACCCCGAAAACATCCAAGCGGTTGAATTGCATTGAAACTGCTTCAACCTTGGAAAAGAAAGAACCTGCCGGTTTCCCGAGAGATGCCCAGGGATACCAGCCACAGCAGGCGTCGTCTGATCGAATCGAGATCGTCCCATCGGATTTAACAGCGAAGAGATCGAGTCGACCGGAACCCCACGAAACAACGGAGAAGGTATCATCCTCTGATTGGGCCGCCTGACTATCAGCCTTCCCGGAAGCTTCGCGGGCCAGGACAGGCTGATTGACGAATACCGCCGAGGTGAGCAGCGCAATAGCGCAGAGCACAACGAACAGCTTGAAACGAAAATTGCGGTACCAATGGTTCTTGTTTTGCATGATCATTCTCCTTTGTGTATTTAATAATGGCTGACGGAAATTCGGTTATAGAAACGTTTCCATGCTTATCGAGTATAGAATACACTGTTTGATAAGCGAAATCTTGCAAGATATTAATTGGCACGGACAGGATATTGACTACTTGGACCGTAAATATCAAAATAACAATCGAATATGATTTGGGGGCACCACGCGATCAATGGGCAGTGGATAATTGGTGGGTGGAAAATATGCTAAGATGGCAAGAAGCACTGATACACTACTCGGATGCTTTCAGTTATTACGAGAAAAATTATGTCCGAAAATACTACCCTGTATCTTCTTAAAACATCCCAGTTGAATGGCTACCATGCAGCGCTCTTTACGTATTGCATCTACATCAAACTAAAGAAATTGCGTGGCAATTTTCTTGGTAAGAAGGTGACGTTTTCTGTGTTCAGCGAAAATAGAGACTATCGGATTCAAATTGCAAAGACTGACTTCTCTGAAATTGCGAATCTGGAAAATACGTTTAATGATTGACTATTATTTTGTGAAAGACAATTTCTATCAGAGTTGCTCAAGACTTAATCGGATTCGTTAATCCTATCAGGCCTGAAATCGCGACCGCCAAACATCAGCACCTATCAAGGCCGCGATCACCTTTTTTGACCAAAATGTGTGCTTGAAATGGACGGCAAAGGCTTAAACAAAAAGTGCCCATGTTGGACACTCTTTTTGGTACAAAAACAACACACTGACACACAAAAACAGAACTCCCGAGATGATTTTAGTCATCTCGGGAGTTCTGTACCGCCAAAATTACTCAGGCGGCCCCGACGGGGGTGGAGCAGGTGCCGAAGTAAATTCGGGGGGACAGGATCAGCCCCGGGAATTTACTAGATAGTTTGTCAAAGAACCATGCTTATAAATATTATTTAACTTGGCTTAATGTAATTTATCAAGAACCAATTTGCAGTTTATACAATGGCAGAAAGCCGGATTACATGCCGTTTTGGACGGTGACGCACAAGATCATAGTTTATTTGCAAATTCAGCCAGAATTCCGGACTGGTACCAAAAGCTTCTGCAAACAGCCAGGCTGTTTCAGGTGTAACGTCACGCCTTCCGCGTACAATCTCGTTGATGCGCTGAACTGAAACACCAATGTGCGCGGCAAAAGCCACTTGAGAAAGTCCGAATGGGTTCAGGAACTCCTCTAACAAGATCTCTCCAGAATGAGTGTGAATACGGTTTTCTGGCAGCAGCGTACCTCCTTTTAGTGGTAATCTATCAATGAAACATCTTGCACGCCATCATTCCAACGGAAAATAATTCTCCATTGGCCATTAAAAGAGATGTGACTTCAAGGTGCGAGGGGACATGTCCAAAACCCGGATCGTGTCGAGTGATTTCACGCGGAATTCCCTGCCCATAATATGTTTTTAAACCCAAATACGCCCGTTGGGAGGTATGGGGTGGCACCGGAGTATTATACAGCCCTCACTCCTCAAGCAAATACCAGCGACGACCATCGCGGGTGATGAAATCATCCGCCGCCGCTGGGTCTGAGGCGCCTGCCTTGTAATTGGGGAAGTCTTTCGGCTTCTCTGCTTCCCATTTTTTGATGACCGGGTCAACGATCTTCCATGCTGATTTAACTTCATCTGCGCGGGCAAAGAAAGTCGAATCACCACGCAATACGTCAAAGAGCAGGTGCTCGTATGCCGAGGGTGACTCCACGGTCGGTTGATCGCGCACAGTACTGTAATCCAGGTCGATCGATCGAAGCCGCATCTCCTGCCCTGGCAGTTTGCCTTGCACCTGAAGAATAACGCTCTCCTGCGGGGAAATACTTGCGATCAGCCGGTTGGGGCGCATCACAGCCTCGCGCGTTTCACTCAGGTGAAAGAGTGCATGCGGTGCCGGCTTGAACTCAACAACAATCTCGGTTGTGCTCTTCGCCAGACGTTTGCCCGAGCGCAGATAGAACGGGACTCCAGCCCAGCGCCAGTTATCAATAAAGAGTTTAAGCGCGGCGTAGGTCTCAACAGCAGAATCCGCCGCCACTTCCGGCTCTTTACGATAGGCTGGAACGCGCTTGCCAGCCAGGGCGCCCTTGCCATATTGGCCGCGCACAGCGTAATGTCCGACCTCAGCAGGCTTAATCTTTCTGACGGCGCGCAGCACTTTCGCTTTTTCTTCACGCACAGATGGGGCATTCCATTCGGCGGGCGGCTCGATGGCAATGAGCGCCAAAAGTTGCAGCAGATGGTTCTGTACCATGTCGCGCATAATACCGGCAGTTTCAAAGTAGCTGCCACGCCCTTCCATGCCAAGCGTTTCAACCGCCGTAATCTGGACGTGATCAATGTAGTTGCGATTCCACAAAGGTTCAAAAATGCCATTGGCAAAACGCAAAGCAAAAAGATTCTGAACAATATCTTTGCCAAGAAAATGATCGATGCGATAGATATCCTGCTCATCGAAGCTGCGGGCAATCTTGGCGTTTAGCGCGCGGGCTGAAGCCAGGTCGCGCCCGAAGGGTTTTTCGATGACCAGACGCGCCCAGCCTCCTTTGGCGGGTTGATAGGCCTGACCAGCAAGTTTTGCGTCGCTGAGATGCTTCATGATCGGCGCAAACAACGCGGGCGGCGTGGCGAGGTAGAAAAGTCGTCGCGTGCCCGCGCCTGTGCCGCCATCAAGTTGCTTAAACTTCTCTGCGAGCGCTGCATACCCTTGCAAGTCGTCGCCGTCATATTGCGCTGTGACGTAGGACAGTCGGGCAGCGAAATCCGTCCACGCCGTCTTTTTGCCCGTTTCATCTTCGCGCATCACCGCCTTTCGCATCATCACGCGGAACTCATCATCGCTCATTTTGGTGCGTGCGTAACCGACTAGACGAAAATCCGGCGAGAGCAGACCGCGCTGCGCCAGGCGAAAAATGGCCGGCATGATCATACGTTGCGTCAGATCACCGGATGCGCCAAACAGCACCAGGGTAAAAGGTTCGGCAGTTTTTTCTTCCGCTACTATTTTAGGGGTCATTTCGTCTCTCTTTCGAAATTATGGAAAGATAATGAGTCTTCATTCGGCAGTCATGCCGTTTTTGGGGTTGGAAGAGACTCAATCGTCACCTGAAAATCTTTTCCTTCCCAGCCGTCTTGCCATAAAAATGTAAAGACCACGCGGGCGCCGATTTGGAGCTGATCGGACGACAAATCTGCGAACCAGCAGCCGAACCCTGCATCGTGCGTTTCCATGTCATTCGCCGTTGCCCAGCTATCCAGGCTCCAGCGAATCTTCGCGGCTTTTTCGCTGATGATGCGCAGCATTTTGCCTTGGGAGATTTGCTGCAGCTGGTGATTGAACGTCCACATTTCGATCTTGCTATCTGTTCTGGTCTTAACGTAACGGTGGAAAACCGGCTCGATGCGGTCAAAACAGACCCCATCTCTTTGACTGCGCACCAGGGTCACATACTCCGCGTGCGACCAACACAGCGGCATCGCCGCGCCGGTGGGGTCCCCGCGCTTGATCTTTCCATTTGGTGTACAGCGCTCATAACCAGCCTCCGTCAAAACCCGCCCGACGCAAACCGTTGGCAATATACGGGCAGTTTCGCAGCAATTGCCACAACAACCCGCTGCGATAATTTTCGATCATTAGAATGATCGGCCCCTGGTTAATGCCGAAATGCCAGGGCGATACCCATCCATGGGTATCGCCCCTTTTCTTTGCGAAGGTCTCATTGTGGGATGCTTTGAACCCATACGGATTCGACTCTGTCAGTTTGGCTTCGTTAATACAATAGTCAAGCGCGGGCAGTACGATCTCGGGCGCAAACGGCAGCGAGGCCACGACAGCCCAGGGTGCAAGGGTCCCGTCGTCGGGTCCGAATGGCACGCCGCGTCCCTCGTAATCGAAAAACCGTCGCTTAATGCCGTTGATCATCATTGTCTTTGGACCAGGCCCTTCGCTGGCGGTGATTCCCCAACAATCGCGGCCATAACCATCGAATTTCAGCGGGTTGTCGATCGCGTAAAGTTGTTGCACATAGGTTGCGCGACGGCTGTTCTCGAAATAATCAATGTCTTTCTCACGCATGAAGGCATCCTGAATGCCGCGGAAGTCAACCCAGATATGTGAGAACTGGTGGACGAACAATGGCCCAGCGTAAAGATACTCCTGTCCATAAATGTGTTCCCACTTGTACGTGGCACACCATGCCGAGTAGCTGGTCTCCGGCAGCGGATGCGTGGGTGAACCCAGCCCCAGGATGTACAATAGTAACGCTTCGTTGTAGCCTTCCCAACGGTATTTGAGAAATCCTCTTTTGGGCTTCCAGCCGTGTGTGACGGTTGAGCCTCTATTTTGCGCCCATTGCCAGTCAGCACGTCGGTAAAGCGCATCGGCAAGCGTGCGGATTTCATGCTCGTCTGGGGTATCGGCGGCAAAATACATTCCCGCCGTCAGTGCACCTGCCAAAAGAAAGGCGCTGTCCACCGTTGAGAGTTCACATTGCCAGGTGCGCCGCCCAGTTTGCATGTCGAGAAAGTGATAGTAAAAGCCCCTGTAACCGGTTGCATCGGGTTCGGGACCTTGCGGGCTGTTCCAGAAAAACCGCAGTGTTGTCAGCGTTCGTGCCACTGCCGCGGTGCGTGACATAAATCCACGCTCGACAGCCACCGGGTAAGATGCCAGCGCAAGACCGGTAGCCGCAATACTGGCAGGCCAGCCTGCTTCATTCTTGTCAAACACCAATCCATTGATCGGATTTGTTTCATGCAAAAAGTAGCTGAACGATTTACGTTGAAGCTTTTCCAATTCGGCATCAAAGGTAAGGTTGTTGTTCTTCATAAATATTCAGCTACTCCACTTGGTTCCGGCCACCTGATTTTGCATTGCCAATGGTTTCAGACAAACTCAACTGAACGCTGTTCTATCAGAGTATCGGCTGAATATAATGACGCACATGTTAACCTTATAACAAACACTTACCAGCTACATCCACCGGCTGGGGGATGTTTAACTCCGCCAATTGGGGAAGGGGCCATCACCTGCTATTTTTGCATAAATCCATAACAGGTAATTCACGGCCAATTCTTTTGCACTAATTTTAATTATACGACGGGTAAAGAAGCTCTGATGTTACGCAAGAACAGATTTACTTGAATGTCCGCCAAAATCATATCAAAATCAACAACGAATAAAGTCTTATTTGCACACGGAATACACGGAGTTTTAAGCGTTTTGTCCCTATACATGCAGAAGCTCAACAGGCTGTTGAGATTAAAACAGAAACTCCTGAAATGATTTTCATTTCAGGAGTTTCTGTACCGCTGAATTTACACCAGCGGCCCCGACGGGGGTGGCGGTGGTACTCAAGTAATTTCAGGGGGACAGGATCGGCCCTGGGATTCGCTAAATTTTCAAAAGCATCTCTCTAATGTAATTTGTCAAGTTTTTGTGCTTCACTCGACAACCTACCTGATTTTTCCACTTTCGCATGGTACTATTTTATAGAATGTTCTCCGCTCAACTCTATATTCGCATTTAGTATCAACCGCCTATTAAATCAAGATTTGAGCATTGCCTTTCACCAGCGCGGACTCAGGTCAGGATGCTTATGATTTTTAGGGTAACCATTCAATAGTAAGCATGGATTCAACAGCAGCAAATTCCGGATCGCCGGTCAGCAAAATAGCATTCTTTTCAAGCGCAGCGACAACTGCGAAGGCATCGGCATATGATAGACGATGCCCGGCTTTAATGTGCGCCGCGGCAAGCACAGCCTGGGAGTTTGCTTCAAGCATTTGGATCGGCAGTCCCTGGATGTGTCCAAGGGTTTCGCGGGCCGTGCGTTCCCCCCGTTCTCGCTCCGTAATATACAAAACTTCACCAAGATTAATCCAGGAAAGATAAACCTGGCAGCGACCTTTTTCAGCGTTGTTCAACACTTCTTTGACGCGCACCAGTCCCGCTTCGTCTTCCAGAAAAGCCAGCAGAGCATAGCTATCCATCACAAAATGGGCCGGATCAGCGCTCATTATCCAGCTCGCGACGGTGTTCGGCCAGAAGCGCTTCGATTAGCGACTTGCCACCTTTGAGCATACCAGCAGCCGCTTCGACCGGGTTATCAGGGACAGGAATCAACTCGATGGCCCCGCCGTAATCCACAAATTGCAGGCGCGTGCCAGGTTTGATGCCATATTTTTTGCGCAGTTCCGCCGGGATCACCACCCAGCCTTTTTGAGAAACGGTACCATTCATCATTTTTGCCTCGCTTTTGTTATACAAAACTTGCAATAAGTATAACACTCCTTGCCGCTCTCCGGGCAGGATATAACGGAAGATGCAACCACAATCTGCGGGAGGAGTAAGATGGCGTGCAACCAGTCCATCGATAAGGATATCAACTGCGCCCTGAACAATGAATTGTTTTTTGCTTGTCTTTATTAGAGTGTTGCTTGCATTACTGTGCCATCCCAAACGGAAATGGCCCCAAAAGCTGTTGGCTGACAAATGATAAGATGGCGCGTACAATTATTTCCAAGTAAAAAGGCTGCCAACCGTCGATGCACTTATGTGAATAATTACAGAACACATTTGAATAGCGGTTTCAGCCAACGTTTTGCAGTAGAATTAGCAAGAAGATCAACAAAAGGAGGGAATTCTAGCATATCGTTTCAATAGCAGCTTTCGTACTTTAACGAATAAAGCAGGCATCATCTTACTTTAAAATTGTCGCTCTATCCTTTGAGCGTACCAACATCATAGAGATCTTATACTCTTAAATATCGGGTGTAATATCCATTCCACCCATCTCCAAATTTGGAATTTATCTTATGCTTCGAGAAATTGATATTCAACCTACTGACCGCGTTGCATTTATTCATATTCCCAAAACAGCCGGAATTACCTTCAGTACATTGATTTACGCTTTGCTGGCTTCGCTGCCCTGGTGCCCGGCCATCATGCCCGAACATCTTGTAACGATTCCTTACGATGAACTTCTGAAGTATCGATTTTTTACCGGGCATTTCCGCTATCGGTTGCTGGAAAAAATCTTCCCATCTGGTTTTATCTCTCTCACCTTTTTGCGCGAACCCGTCAGCCGCACCGTTTCCCATTACAACTATATCCTGCGTCAGGAAACCTTCGGCGGCCCACCCTGGGGAGATGAAGAACTGCATACGGTCAAAAAGATGACGCTGGATGAGTTTATCCGTAACGAGCAACTGTATCTCGCTGTGGATGTTATCAATATTCAAACGGGCTTTTGGGGTGGTTTTGCATCGCCGCGAGAACTGTTATCTGACAATGACAGAGATGATGGTTCCTCCATCGAAGACCATCTGAAAGCACTTTCGATCAAAATCAATTCCAAGCCAGCAGCCATCGCAGAACGCCGCAATATCGCCCCAGAACATCTTGAAATGGCAAAAAAGCGTCTTGAACAAGCCAGCTTTTTTGGCATTACCGAGCGTTTTCAAGAACTCGCTCTTCTTACTGTGCTTCATTTTTGGCTGGCCCCCCATGCTCGATGAACTGCGTCTCAATCAGCGCCCCAATGCAGAAACTGACCAGGCCCTTGATGCAGAGACACGGAAACGAATTGAAGAAAGAGTGGATCTGGACCTGGAACTTTACCGCTTTGGACGGGAGCTCTTTGACCAGCGCTTCAACGAAATGACCCGCATGCTGCTTGCGCGTTATGGAGACGGATCGACGGTGGAGGGGGAACAGCCGCTTTCCCAATCGTACCTTTTTGGTCTTTTGCAAAAACACTATGAAGCCCGCCGCAACCATCGCAATCAGCATCTGCTCACAAATATCGGGCGCATTTACCTGCATCGTCCTTCCGCCTATGCCGAAGGAAGCTTTGGCTGGCACAAGACCGAAATATTGCCCACTGATGGCGCTGTGGTCTGGTCTGGGCCGGGGAAAGAATTAGGGTTCGACCTGCCCTGTCCACATGGAGAAAATCTTCAGGTCTCTTTTCAAATTTTGATGACGTTGGCACCTGAAATCTTGGAGAAACTGAGCCTGACGATCAACAACACGCCCATCACGCTCCAAAAAGTGACCGATGCCCGGGGGGCATTCATTTTTACAGGCAACGTTCATCCCCAGGCTATCACAGGACCATTCCTGCATCTGGTCTTTTCGGTGCCGCGCACCATTGCTCCTTGTGACATTAGGCCCGATAACAAAGATGCGCGCCAACTTGGCTTTTTATTAAAATGGGTTAAATTGGAGTGTCGTTCACAAAGCTTATCCAGAGTAGAGCAGCAAGTGGATAAAATTGTCGATCCGGAACAAATCCGCTCGCTGATGGCAGGCGTGAAATTCTGGTATCATCAAATTGAGCTTGCCCCCGGCTTTACCACCCCTGGCGTAAACTTCTCTTCAAAAATGCTCAAAAATCTCGATGCGCTGGGCCTGCCCAAAGATGCGCAATCGCTGCGGGTTCTTGATATCGGCTGCCGGGACGGATATTTCGCTTTCGAGATGGAACGCCGCGGGGCGCAGGTGGTTGCCGTCGATTATGCACCACCCGAAACGACTGGGTTCCCCGTCGCTGCCAGCGTTTTGCAGAGCAAGGTTCCGTATATTGTTGATAATGCATACGACCTGACCCCTGAAATTTATGGTCTTTTCGATGTGGTTCTCTTTCTGGGTGTAATTTATCATCTGCGCAATCCTTTGCTGGCGCTGGATAAAATCCGCAAGCTGATGAAGCCGGGCGGGTTGCTGTTCGTGGAAAGCGCACTTTCGACCGATCAAGCCATTAAGAGTTTGGACATTCCTGTGTGGCGTTTTTATCCGCGTGATACCTTAAACAACGACGAAACTAACAAGTGGGCCCCAAACTTGCCGGGGCTCTCGATGGTGATTGAAGAAGCCGGGTTCAGCGTACAACACAGGCTGCACCTCGGTCAGCGCGGATATGTGACTGGGCAAGCCATTTCGGATATACACCAGCAGTATTTTCAAGCACTGGACTCAAGCAAGGGGATATTTGATATAAAAAAGTCACCCCCTCGGGAGTAAACACATGCAACCCAATCATATAGAAGAAGCCTTAGATATGCCTTTACGTGCGCTTTTGCAGATTATGCAAGAGCGCATTATGAAAAAAACAACCTATTTCGGCGTACCAGCCTTCAAAGGCCCTATTGATTATTGGGTTTATCAAGAAATGATCTTTGAACTAAAACCTGATGTGATTATTGAAATTGGTAATCGTTATGGGGGCAGTACCCTGGCACTAGCGCATTTGTGTGATCAACTCAACAATGGCAAAGTGATCGGTTTGGACATATCTCATGGCGACTTGCATGAAACTGTCGCTAAGCATCCTCGCATTATGCTCATTGAGGGTGATGCCTGTGTGTCGTTTGAAAAAGTGCAACAACTGATCCCCAAACAAGCCAATGTCTTGATAATCGAAGATAGTGCTCACACGTTTGAGAATACGTTAAACGTGTTAAGAACATATTCTCCGCTGGTAAAAAAGGGAGGATATTTCATTGTTGAAGACGGCATCTGTCATCATGGGTTGGATGTAGGGCCCAACCCCGGGCCTTACGAAGCAATCGAAGCCTTCATCCTTGAAAATAATGTATTTGAAGTGGATCGCAACCGTGAGTCTTTTCTAATCACTTGGAACCCTAAGGGCTATTTACGCAGAATTAGTGAATGAGTACGAGAACAAACCAGATATTTGATGAATAAGAAGAGGAAGACTTTAATGGAATATACAGGTGAACGTTATCTCCCTGGGGAACCAAATGCACAAGCCAGCTACGAACATTATCACCGCTATGCGCTTGCATCCTCCTTTGCACGCGGGAAAAAGGTGCTGGATATGGCTTCGGGGGAAGGCTATGGAGCAGCGCTTTTGGCACAGGTTGCAGAGCGCGTTATCGGGGCAGATATCAATACCGAAACAGTTGCCCATGCCAGCAGACAATATGGCAATGATCAACTGCGCTTTGTCGAAGCATCCATCCACAATATCCCACTTTCCAACAGCAGCTTTGACCTGATTACCTGTTTCGAGACGATTGAGCACGTCCCTGAACAGGAACGTGCGCTTGATGAGTTGTTTCGTCTGCTGAATGATGACGGCATCCTGTTGATTTCCACGCCCAACCGGCTGGTGTTTCAAGAAGGCGGCAAGCCTTGGCCTTGGCATGTGAAAGAATTTGAGCAGAGCGAATTTGAAGCTTTCTTGAAAAGCAAATTCAAGGAAGTGATCTTTTTGGGTCAAAAGGCTATCACCGGCTCGGCCATTTGGCCCTTGGAGCGCAGCGCAAATACAAACGCTGCGGTAAGCGACACGTTTATTGACCGTGCAAACCAGGCAACTGAGTTTACTGATATCAGCAAGCAAAAGGCGATGTTCTTTGTAGCAATTGCTTCGAAAAAGGATTTGGGGGAAGTGCGTCGGGCGCTCCAGAGCAATTATCTGGTGGATGTTTCTTCAAGCTTACTGAAAGAAAAAAATACACTGATTGAAAAGCTCAACGTGGATGTTGCCACCCTTGACAAGATGGTGCGCGACAAAGAGCAACATCTTATCAACCTAAACAACGCTTACGGTGGCAAAGCAAACCTGTCTGTGACAGGTCCCACCGCTGTTTGTACTATCGCTTCGAAAAATTATCTGAGCGCGGTGCGGGTCTTTGCCAGCTCGATGGCACAATCCAACCCGGATGTGCCCGTCTACGTTTTGGTGGTGGACCGCGCCGAGGATAAATTCGACCCGGCACAGGAACCCTATCACGTCATCTTTCTCGAAGAATTAGAGAATATTCCCCACCGCGAGCGAATGTTCTTCAAATACTCGCCGATTGAGTTGAATACAGCCGTCAAACCCTATTTTCTGGAACATCTGATGCAAAGATTCCAGATTGATCGGCTGTGTTATTTCGATCCGGATATTTACGTCTTTTCAGGGTTGGAGCAAATCTGGGAGCTTTTGCAAAACTGGGCCATGGTGCTGACGCCCCATATCACATCTCCCTATCCCGATGACCGTCACCCAGGCGAAATTGAGATTAACCTGGCCGGGATTTTCAACCTGGGTTTCATCGGCATTTCCAACACACCCGCCACAGCCCATTTTCTGAAATGGTGGCAAGAAAGATTATACGATTACTGCTATATGAAGCCATCCCAGGGCATGCATGTTGACCAAAACTGGGTTAATTTTGCCCCGGCCATGTACGACAATGTCTATATTTTGCGTGATCTGGCCTACAACATTGCCTACTGGAATTTGCATGAGCGAGCGCAAATGCTGGCTTTTGAGAATAACAACCTGTCAATAGACCGTCACCCGGCGGTTTTCTTCCATTTCAGCGGTTTCAACCCCCAAAATCCCGATGTTATTTCGATACACCAGAACCGCTTTAATATGAACGATCTGCCCAATCTGCGTCCGATCTATGACTTTTATCGCGAACAGGTGCTGGCCGCTGATTATGTCAACGTGAAAGAATGGCACTATGCTTTTGGCTATTTCGACAATGGCGTAAAAATCCCCGAAGCGGCGCGGACGATTTATGCTCAATTAGATGCCAACCAGATTAAAAAATTTGGCAATCCATTTTCGACAATGGGCAAAGATAGCTTCTTCGCATGGATAATCCATCCGATCGATGAACTGGTTGCGATCGAAACGCTCACACTCACCCTCTTGTACATGGAAATCCACCGCTCGCGGCCCGATTTGCAAGCAGCTTTCCCCGATCCGTTGAGCGCAAGCCGTCTGCAATTTGTAAATTGGCTGCGCGAGAATCTGATCAGCCAGCTTAATATAGATCCTGTTTTTGTACCAGGGTATTCATCCACCGAGGCTAGCAAAACAGGCATGGAGTTGCAGCGTCTGCGGTTTTTCACCCAGCGGGCAGCTCGCTCGATGCACCGCCGCTTAAAGCAAGGTGCAAAAGACATGCTGCCAGCCAATAGCCGAGTTTTTCAAGAATTACGCATGTTTAATACAAAATATCTGGAAGACAAGACTGAAATCTCCCGGCCACCTACCCTGCAACCCATCCGTGTGCGGCGCAGCCTGCCCTTTGGAGTTAACGTAGCGGGATACATTCAGGGAGAGTTTGGCGTGGCGGAGGTGGCACGGACTTCGTTGAAATCACTGCAGTCGGCGCAGGTGCCACATGTGCTAAACAACTTCAAAACGCCGTTCCACCGTCAAGATGATCCCACCTTTGCCGAATTCTCGGCCACCAACCCTTATCGGGTCAATCTGGTGCATGTCAATGCAGATCAGACAAATGTGTTTGCCAGCGAAAAGGGGCTGGGGTACTTTCAGGGTCGCTACAACATCGGATGCTGGTTCTGGGAGCTATCAACCTTCCCGAAGCAGTGGCGCTCGGCTTTTGACTATTACCAGGAAATTTGGGTTGCCAGCGCTTTTTGTCAGGAGAGCATTGCCAGCCAGTCGCCGATCCCGGTGGTGAAGATGACCTTTCCGATTCTGATCGATGAAAACGAAATAGAGTCCAACCGTGCGCATTTTGATCTACCTGAAGATCAGTTTACCTTTGGTTTTGTCTTTGATTATCTCAGCCTGGCCGAGCGAAAAAATCCTTATGGTTTGCTCCAGGCCTTCGAAATGGCATTTGGCAATAAAAAGGATGCTTTGCTGGTCATCAAAACCATCAATGCCGAATCCGCTCCTGAAAAGGTACAAAAGCTACGGGAAGCTGCTCAACGCGCTGGGGCCAATATCCGCTTTATCGACGGATACCTCCCCCGAAAAGATGTCATTAACTTGGTGGCATCCTTTGATAGCTTTGTCTCACTGCATCGCTCGGAAGGTCTGGGCATTGGCATGGCCCAGGCCATGCGGCTGGGGAAACCCGTCATCGCCACCGGCTATTCGGGCAATATGGATTTTATGAACCATAACAACAGCTATTTGGTACGCTACCAATTGACCGAGCTGCAAGAAAATTATGGCCCGTACGAAAAAGGCAATGTTTGGGCCGAGCCTGACCTTGAACACGCCGCTACCTTGATGCGTCAGGTGTACGAAGACCGCGCCACAGCTCAGCAGATCGCTAACCGCGCCGCGCTGGACATCAAAACTCGTATGATCCCCGAAGTGACCGGGCGCGAAATGAAAGAGCGCTTGCGAAACGTCGTCTAGAAGATCGAAAAATTGAGAAGATTCCTCCCTTTTCCCCGAAAGCCCTGGGCAGTGCCGCTCTTGCTGGGCTTGATTTGTTTCCTCGTATACAACGCAAACCTGCGTGAGATTGGCGCGACAGACACGCTGCCTGCGCGTTATTTGCCGTTGATTCTGTGGCATAACGGCACGCTCAGCCTTGACTCGAATGCGCGCCTGGTTGCGCACGGTCGTCCGATGATAATAGATAAAAGTGTGCCAGCAGGTGCCAATAGCCCGATCACCTACTTTACCCCACAGGTTTATTGGATGGTCCGCACACATCAGAATCAGCTTGCTTCTTTATATCCGGTGGTAACACCGTTGCTTGTGGCGCCACTCTATCTGCCTGCTGTTCTCTGGCTCAATCAACATGATTGGCAGCAGCCTTATCTTGATCAGGTGGCGGAATTAATGGAGAAGGTTGCAGCAGCGCTGCTTGCTTCACTCGCAACGGTGCTGGTGTATTTGGTGTTGCGTCGCGATGAGAATCGCTGGAACCTGCTGCTCGCTCTGGCGTTTGCCTTTGGAACCAATACATGGATGATTTCCAGCCAGGCGCTTTGGCAGCACGGAATGGGAGAAATTCTGATTGCCCTGGCCTTGTTACTGATTACGGCTCCTGCATCCCCTATGCGGATTGCGCTTCTCGGTGCCGTATGTGTTTTAATGGCAGCCAATCGCCCGCCAGATGCGCTGATTGCGGGTGCCATCCTCCTCTTTGCCATTTGGAGTCTCAGGCGTGATGCTTTATGGCTTCTTGTGGGGGCTTTTGTCCCGGTAGCGGCACTCCTTTACTACAATCTGGGCTTTATTGGCAATATTGCGGGCGGGTATGCGCTTGCAACCATTTCCCCAGACTTCTTCCAACAAGACTGGTCAGGTGTGCCTGGATTGTTGGTTAGTCCCGCACGTGGGTTGCTCGTCTTTTCACCGTTTCTGGTCTTTGTTCCCGTGGGATTGATACAGCGCTTGCGTTCCGCAAACTCGCGCTGGCTGGCTGTAGCACTAAGCGTTGCCGCCGTCGCTCAAATCGTGGGCTATTCGCAGGGAGATTGGCGCGGGGGGGCTTCATGGGGGCCACGTTGGCTCACGGATCTTTTACCGATTCTGGTGTGGATGCTCGCGCCTGCTCCACTCGTCTTGCGTCCACACTTACGAAACCTGTTCATTGTACTCATCGCAGTATCAGTGAGCGTGCAAGGGATAGGGGCTTTCTACTATATAAGAGCGAGTGATCAACTCATATTTGCTGCCCCTGCATCGATGAGTGGAGCGTGGGACCTCCACAATGTTCCGTTCATCGTCGAATTGCAGCATCCGCCTGCCTCGGCAGAGCTTATGTGTAGCGCAAGTGGTTCGATTGATCGGATCGGGACAGCACTGCTCAGTGATACAAAAGAGCGCCCTGATTTAGAACCTGGTGCGATCCTAGAAGGATGGGCACTCACCTGTGGGCGCACCCCCGCTCAGGTGTTGATGCTGATTGACGGAGTCATCATCGGGTCGAGCGAAGCTTTTCTGCCGCGCGTGGATGTCAATGTGGCGATGAACACGACCTCGCCCTCAGGCTGGAGCATCTCTGCCAAAACTCTGGGTGTTTCACCGGGGAAACATGTTCTTCAGCTCGCTGTTCGCATTACACCAAGAAGTGATATTCGTATTGTTCGTGAACAGCCTGTTAATGTTCTCTCGCAAGAAATTTCCTTGCAGAAGATGGCGACACGTGCGGCGTTGCTGTTGCGCGAACATCAAAATGAAGGTGGTTTTTGGCTTACAACATATACAAAAGGACTTCGGTACGAAGATCCTCATCAGGAGATGAATACATTCCTGACTTCCATGATGGTAGATTTGCTGGCGCCAATTGCCCAGCAGCAAGCGCTCAACGATGTGGTGGAGCGTGCGCGACAACACCTCGCATCACAGATCGAAAATAATGGATTAGTACGCTATCACGGTTTGCCAAATGGACCCACCATTGGCAAACTTGGCTGTATTATTACCCCCGATGCTGATGATACAGCCTTGGTGTGGCGAATCGCAGGCCCAGCTGCTGGTGACCCGAGAGAGCCACTTATGCTGAAAGAGCTTGCTCAATATCGCGATGCGAATGGCTTATACCGCACCTGGCTTGCCCCGCAAAAACAATATCAGTGTATAGACCCTGGTAGCAACCCAGACCCGATAGATATAACCATCCAGTTGCATATCTATCTGATGTTGCGTAAGCTTGATCCGTCTGCTGCGCAGAGCCTATGCAATACGCTCCAACGCTCGTTTTCAGACGAGGCTATCTGGGTGTATTATTCAAAAACTGCCATCGTGCCTTACTTACGCAGCGCCCAATTGGGACAGCTTGGTTGTACACTTCCACTGCCTGAGGCGCGGCTGGATCATTCCACTGAGGGACAAGAGCCGTGGAGCGAGGCTGCCCGCCTGCTTGTTCAAACGACGGCATCATCGTCAGATGAGAAGACACGGCAAGCGGTTCGCGATTTGCTTATACAGATTGGCAATAATGATTTCGCCCAGCTTCGCCAATCACCGCCGTTGATTTACCACAACGATCTGAGCGCACACGTAAGCCGATTTTACTGGTCTGATGATTTTGGTTATGCATTGTGGCTGCGCCTTTATGAAGCAGCGCGTCTCGAAACCCAGTAACTTTTCCCGTTATTATGACTTCCCAATTGTCTCTTCAGCATTCTGCGCGCATCGTGCGACACTTTGTCTCCACTCGCGCACCAGGTGCTTGCGTTGCAAGCATCTCCGATTTTGGGTAGTTTCCTGGGTGGTTTTCGACTGGAAAGGCCCGACCTGACTCGGCTAGGGGTATTACTCATCGGCAGCCTCGCGCTCACAGCCCATATTTTTATCTTCAATGATTGGGCGGGTTATAGTAGCGACATCCTTGATCCACAGCGGGGGGTGCTTGTATTTACCCGAAAGGGCATTAGCAGGTGTCAGGTGGCAACTGTGGCCATCGGTCTTCTCATTCTCGCGAATGTTGCCCTTGCTATTGTTGGCGGTATGGCTATGCTGCTTGGTGTTGTGATCGCAGTACTTAGCCTGCTATACTCATGTTCACCAAATTTCGGCAAGAGTAAACCGATTGTAGGATCGATCAATCACTTGCTTGGAGGGGCAGCACACTTTTTGCTTGGTTACACTTTTGCGCATCCGTTAGATGTAAATGGTCTGGCGATCAGTCTGTTTTTTGGTTTGGTATTTGCTGGCGGCCATCTTAACCAGGAAGTGCGTGACTACGAGGGTGATCTTCTCAACGGGATTCGCACGACGGCTGTGGTCTTTGGTCGTCCATTTGCGTTTCTCGCAGGGTTGTGCACATTCACAGCTGCTTATACAATCGTCGCTAGCTTGGCGATCTTTGGTGTTCTGCCAAGCATTTTGCTATGGAGCCCTCTTGTATGGCTTTTGCATCTCGTATGGTCTTTTCAAGGATGGCAACGCGGATTGGGATTTGAGACCGCATTATGGATGCAGAAACGATATCGCTTGCTCTTTGCATTGATTGGGCTAGCAATGTTAATTCGATAAGCAAATATGTTTTTTACTGTTGATTAGGAAGCGCTGGTCGGTCTAGACATGCATTCCGCGCTATAGGCCGATTCTCGCCTCTTTTGCTACTGCGCATCCGATTTATACAAAAATCGCGTCAAACGACGCGATTTTATTTATCCACTATCGATTGTGGCGGCACCCACCAGACTGATACTGAGTTTAAATCTAAAACACGTCCCAATGGACGTGTTTTAGATTTTGCCCGACCGATTGTGATGGCACCTGAGAATTAGCACCAATGCAAGCGTCTATTTTTTTCTTGACATTTTGTCCATCGCCGAGATTAACTTCTCATGAACTTCTTCATCTCTCGCTTTTACAGCCCCCCAAGCTTCACTTGTATGAACCAAATATTTCGCATCGTCAGGCGACATACTGGTTATTTTTATGAGCACTCCGATTGAAATAAGCTTACTTTGGGATTCTTCTTTAAGAAGCGCACAACGTCTTCAAGATTCTTCCCATTTTGGAGCATTTGTTTAGCAGGCTCAATCAAGCTGTTAGCTTTGTTTTTCATTTCGTCTTCATACATGACACACCATACCTCCTACATCTTTTTATTACTACTTTACGTTGAATACCTTACTCCAAGGGCCTGGGTTTGCACCAGATATTCGTGTACCAGAAAGTTCCAAGGTTTCATAGCCTAATTCAGAAACAGCCTCAAATGTATCTCTATCAATTCCTTTCATGATCCCTGCACCATCAACGCTAAGTGTGGTACCAAATTCCGAAAATGAACCAGTGACCTCATAAGATCCATAGCGGAGAGAAGGCTTGAGAAACCCATAAACTGGCAATTAAAATGAGCAATGCTGCGCAGCTTGTAATAAGCAAGATGAATTTTGTCTGTCTACTCATAGCGCTCTCGTATTGGATAACTATCGTAGCTTCATAACATTTTTTACTGTTTTAGCAATCTTTTCTAATCACTACACAAAGCTAAAATACAAATCATTTATGTACTAATCTACCAATGAGCAAAGCTGATGCCACAAAAATGGATAGAACAGTCACTATAAAGCCGATTATTACAGCAGGAACACCTTCCAAATAAATAATCGCAGCATAGGTTTCCTTCCTAATCATAGAAACGACCCCAGTCAATGCCCAAAAAAGGAATCCTACTGGCGATCATCAAATCCTGAAAGGGATTTCCTATATATTTAGGTGCAATCAGTGTTGTTGAAACTATACATAGTATTCCAATACCGGACAAAATATTAACTAATGTTCTTGTATCGAGCCGAGCAATAAAGTTCGATATTGCTTTAAACATATTTCACCTTGTTTAAGGAACATTGCGATTAATAGCAGGAAAGATTATATTCTTATTTAGACGAGTACAAGTGACATTGACCGTATAAGTCGCTCCAATTTTTGCATCTGCTCATCCCTTGATCTTAAAACGTAATGACCGGCAGTGCTATGGGACAAGGCGACCATCATTCCCTGGCCGGATGAGAAGTGAGCTGCTTTACGACTGTCTGCACAATCCATTTCATAAATCCGGGACAGCAGCAATCGACAATGGATAAATCATGGCGAGAAATCATAAGCGTACGAGCATTAAACTATCATAGTCAAGCCAACGCAAAATCTGGCAACAACCAATCCGATATCGCAAAATGACCCCGGCAGTGGCTGCCGGGTTGACCAGGCATCACTGGTCGGTGTTGGAGTTGATCAGTTATCCATTGTTGTGACATTCAATGATGGTTTTTGCTGGGAGAAAATGAATTCCGCGATATGGACCGATTCTCGCCCCTTTTTGCCGCTGCGCATCCAATTTATACAAAAATCGCGTCGAAGGACGCGTTTTTTGTATCCACCACCGATTGGGGCGGCACCCGGTTTGGGGGTGCGGGTCTGGGTTGGGGTCGGCGTCGCGGTGCCAGCCGGGGTGGGCGTGGGGATAATTTCCGCTGCTGCCGCCCGAACCACCGCCTGCTCCCCTCTAGATTGCAGCATCAACGATGAATAGCTGGGAGTACCAATTCCCAGCTATTCTCATTATTTCTTTACCCTAAATTGTGATCTAAAGATAGAGTTTTTTTTAGGGTACTGTAATGCGCCAATTCGCCAAACTTTCTTTTATGGATGGGCTGTGTGTAACATTTATTAATTGAGTACCATCGGGACGAATAATATATATATCATCATCCATAATAAATGAAATCCAATTACCAATCGGACTCCACCGAGGAAACCAGAACCATTGCTTAGTATCTTTTGCCGTAGAATAAATGATGGTTTCATTATTTGTTTTAGTAGATGCTTTTACCAATAGACTTCCATCTTTAGTAGATGCATATTTCTTAGGGTCTCGCGTGAATATAATTGATTGACCATCGGGTGAAAAAGCTGGATTAATACTATTCGTATCTGAAGATGTGATTTGTGTAAAATGATCTTTCACTAAATCATAGAAAAAGATTTGATAGACTGTGCTGTCTCCTATTGATGGATTGGCGTTGAAAACAAGGCCACCTCCATTTGGCGACCACATGGGTCTGTCTGGAGTAAAAAGATTTCCTTTTTTTTGCAAGTCTTGCTGACTTGCAATTTTTTTTTGATTACTTCCATCAGGGTCGGTAATCATAAAGACTAGATAATCATCTTTATCCTTTGTCTCATAAAGAATATGCTTTCCGTCAGGTGTCCAAACTGACCAGTAAGTATCTAAGCCAGTTGATGATAAGATTTTGACTTTACTTTCTCCATCCCAATTAGCAATATATGTATTACCGCCGTATTCGTAGCTAATCCTTCGACCATCTGGGGACCAAGAATAAAAAAGAATGGAGTCGGTTCCTATTTTAAATAATTGTTTTGGTTTGCCTAGACATGGTTGCGATGTATCTAGACAACCTATATCTATACTATACATATCCGAATCAATGGTGTAAGTCAATTGCAGTTGAGACAATGGTGGCAAATTGGTTTTCGTAAGAGGCATGGAAGTTAATGTAGAAGTAGCTAGGGACGATGATTTTGTTGTTGTGACTGTAGGCACTTCACTTTGAAATATGCATCCAGTCAACAAGATAATCGATATAAATATAGAGAGGTGCAATAAGAATTTAGCTTGTTTCATTTTTCCTCAATTCTTAATTGTTACGGCTGAGGAGCATTGTTCGTTTGCTCACCCGTATAAAAATACATATATTGTATAGCGTGCTTCTCTGGATCAATATATGTGACCATCAATAATGCCACAGAATTTACCCCAAAAGTCCGTAAATTTGGAAAGGGATTTGTGTCATATGTATACCATTGCCAAGCTTTCATCGCGTTTCTACCATTTGTCCAGTCTGAGATCTTGGGTTTTAGTATATCTCCTACAAATGTATTAAGGTCTTGAGTTGTACCATCACCTTCGTATGTACGGTCATAATTAAGCATTGCAGCCTGTGATGCAGCCTTAGCCGTACTAACTTCACAATAACCATTACCCGAGCATTTTCTTCCCAACCAAGGTTGGTAACCGCTCAAGAACAAGTAAAGTTTGTCACCAGCTTCCTTGCAATCTGCTCCAGTAGATCCACAAATGCCATAGTAGGCCCTTGCAAGTCCTTCCTGAAAATCATTTAATCCTTGGTCAGCGTTAGCTGATGCTGTGGAGCTTTTCAATCCTGGCCACGCCTCTGTTCTGACTGTCATACGTATAATCTCTTCCATTGTGGGCATACGCCAGAGTGTTTTGATCAAGGCCTTCAAGGTTTCATATGCTGCTTGACAATCAGTTAAAGATTGTTGGTTACCACATGACGTCGGTTGTGGAATATCACTTGGATCTTTACCATCATCAGGGCAATTTGTAACAATATGTCCGCCATAATCATGATCGCTACAAACTGCTGTGTTTCCCGTTGGATCAGAAAGCATTACAGGATTATTGTCTACATAGGCATACCGATCTAACCCTTGGGGGCCATCCGACGCAATAACATCTGCTTGTGCGAACCGTCCAACTGTAAAATCATACCATCTCGCATTATAGTACATGAGGCCAAAATCATCCGTATAGGAACGCTGGCCTGTATAGGTTCTGTCTGTCGGGAGCGTGCCACTCTGGTAGCGAACTTCGCCCCAGGGGTTGTAGCGGGTCTCAGTCTTGTTGCCGCTGGGGTCAATGGTGATGGATGTCGAACCAAGATTGTCGCTCAAGGTATAGTAAAGCGTGTCGCCCACGCGCATGGCGCCGCCTTGATAGTATTTGGTAACAACACCATCCTTGATTTGGTAGTTTGGATTGACGTAAACCGTCGTCACGCCACCAATCACCGCCTTCACCATGTTCCCGTCGCCGTCATAGGTAAAGCTGGCCACCTGATCGGGCGTTCCGGGGACAGTCGTGGCTGTCGGTTTGGGGGTGCGGGTCTGGGTGGGGGTCAGTGTCAGGGTTGGGGTGGGGGTTTCAGTAGGCGTTCCGTTGGGGGTAGGCACAGGTGTCCCACTCTCGATGACTGAATTGGTTGAACCACTACCACCACTGGCATAGCCACTGCCACCCGCTGCCGAAATGCTGATGGTGGAAGCCAAAGTATCCGCCTCGATCGCAATCCGTCCGCCTGCGCCGCCGCCGCTGCCATAGATGCCATCCCCACCCTTGGCCTGGATCACACCGTTGCCGATGACTGATCCAGCCTTCAACCAAATGCTGCCGCCCGAACCGCCGCCGCCTGCGCCATTCCAGAATGCGTCGTCTTCCCAGGCTCCCTTGCCTGCTCCGCCATTGGCAGAGATGCTGCCATTGATGGTGAGCGTGTCTTCCACCACCAGCTTGATCGCACCACCGCCGTTGCCAGCAGGATAGTTATGACCATAATAATTCCCGCCGCCGCCTGCGCTGCCCAAATCAGTCGGCTCGGTGCTCGAGCCATACGCCGCCCCGCCCCCCGCCCCCGTGCTAGACGCGTCACCTGCACTGCTATACCCCCCACCCCTGCCACTCGAGCCAAAACGACCAGCAGCACTTGTTTCGCCACCGCCCGGTCCATATCCGGTACCATTATCCACGGCGGTGTAGCCCTGACTATCGCTGTTGATGCTGCCGCCTGCGTCGATGACGATGTCGTTAGCATTCAAGGTGAAAGGCGCATCATCGGTGTAATCGGTGTTGCCGTTGTTGTAAGGCACCAAGAGCAGCACGGTGTTCGCTCCCACGGTGACTTTATCGAAGGTCATCGCGCCATCGGCGGTGCCAGACAAGATGACAGGCTGGCTAACTGCTGTCTGCTGGTTGTTAAGCTGCAAGACGCCATCGGCATCATCCTGACCTGAGTGCAGGAAGACCGTGCCCGGCCCACCATATTGACCACCTGTGCCGCTTGCACCACCAAAGCTTTGCAAGTGGGTCGCATCATTGACCGGGAAGGTGGCTTCATCATAGTAGAGCGCGATGCGCCCGCCCGAACCGCCCCCACCACCATAGACGGTATCCCCACCATTGGCCTCGATCAGGCCGCTCCCGGCAATCGTCTCAACTGTCAGCCACAGGCTGCCGCCCGAACCACCGCCGCCAGCACCATTCCAGGTGGTGTCCTGCCAAACTCCGGTACTCGTGCCACCGTTGGCAGAAAGAGTTCCATTGACGGTGAGCGTGTCGTTGACCACCAACTTGATGGCACCGCCGCCATTGCCGCCTGCAAAGTACCCATAGAATGCACCAGAACCGCCTGCGCTGCCCAGATCGGTGGGCTCTTGAATCGAGCCATACGATGCACCGCCCCCCGCATTGGTGTTGGAGTTGCCACCGAGGCTGCTATAACTTCCTCCCTTGCCACTGAAGCCGTGGTTCTCTTTTGTTTCGCCGCCGCCCGGTCCATTTCCATTCGCGTTGATAGCGCCTGTGTAGCCCTGGCTGTCGGCACTGATGCTGCCACCCGCATCCACTACGATGTTATTGGCGTTGAGCATAAAAGGCGCATCGTCGGTGTAATCGGTGTTGCCGTTGTTGTAAGGCACCAAGGCGAGAAAATCCTGCGTACCATGTCCGCTGCGATGCAGCTCGGCGCGGGCAAGGAAAAGAGCAACTGGACGCGCGCCTTTGGACTATATGGCCCGCCTGGCACTGGTAAGAATACCATTGCCCGCCAGCTCGCTGCCAGCATCAAGACCGTGGACACCGATGGCAACATCATCCAGGGCATGAACTACACCGAAGCCAACATCACGCCCGAATCCTCGATGCAGGAGCTGATCGGTACGACAGTTCTGGAGAACGACCCCAACACCGGCGCCACCGTTTCGCGCACCAAGCTGGGCAAGATCGGCCTGGCGGCGGCAATGGGCAGCGTGATCTGCGTCAACGAGATCGTGCGCAATCCAAAACTGGCGACAGCGCTGCAATCGATGATCGAGGATGGCGAGATCCAGCTCGATAGCCCTGAGCAGGGCCTAATCCGCATCCCAGTCCACCAATCCACGGTCTTTGTGATGACCTGGAACCCAGGCTACGAAGGCGACGCCGAACGGCCCGGCCAGGCACCACTCTCACGCATCATGCCGCTCAAGATGGATCGCCCCAGTGCGGATGAACAAGCCCGCCGGGTGGAGTCCTTCTTTGCCGCAGTACGAGGCGAGGCTGCTGAGGTTGATTCCATCGGCGCCAGGCGGCGTGAGATCACCGCACAGAACTATGCCGTTCCATCCAGCATTACGCCTGCCAAAGAAGAGATCACGGCTTCGGTGCGCTTCTGGGGTGAGATTGGCGCGCTGACTGGTGGCGGGATCGGCGAGCGGCAGGTAGGTCTGAACAGCGACACATCCACCGCGCCCGGCCAGCGCGAACTGAACCGTTTTGTGGCCCTGGGCAAGACCATTGGCTGGAACGACGCGCTTGAGACACTGAAGGTGGTCTGCGACCAGGACGACCAGTTCGAGAGCCAGTGATCCCTGATCCGCGAGCGCTTCGAAGTCCATTTTGGCACCGATGGCAAAGCGCTCAATCGGACTGCACCAGCACAGAATTAAGGTTCTTGGGCTGACCGTCTTCTGCCCTTCGTTCTTTTCGCCTTTGCTCTTCTTTCATCCTTCATCCTTCTGATTTCATCCTTTAAACCATGTCTTGTGACCACAACCGCCAGAAATTTTTCGAGATCATGGCAGAGAGCGGGCAAGTAGACGCCGGTGAGCTGGAGCGCACGTTCCAGTCCAACCGCTGCGTCCCGGCCACAAATGGCGAGCGCCTATCTGCCGAAGCCAAAACGCGCCTGCTCTTCGATGCCATCCAGGCCCAGGGTTTCAAACCGCCTACGCATTCGCCAACCGGGCTGCCGCGCCAGGACGCACAAGCCGGATACGCCGCAGTGTATGACCTGTTGCGCAACCAGGGGCTGATCGGGAACGGCAACGCATCCGAGCGTCTGGAACAGCACCGGCAACTTGGGGTCAGCACGTCGATCACAGCCATTCCCAGCCCTCTCGGCCCAGATGGACGGGATCGTTATGGCTTTGATCGCTGGGGCTACAACAAATATGGGTTCGACCAAGCTGGCCGGGACCGACAAGGGTACGATGTCTATGGACTGGACCGGCACAAGTACAACCGGCGTGGCTTCAAAGACAACGAATACGATGCACAAGGCTTCACCGCTGCTGGATACGACACTGAACGTCACGGGCGAGACGGTCTGACCTATGATGGTTATGACTTCACCACTGGTCTTGACCCCGAGGGCTATAATAACCGGGATGGTTACGATAAGGATAGTTACGACCGCGATGGATATGACCGGAGCGGGCGAGATCGGAACGGCCAGGCCGATCCAACCTTTGCACCGGATGCCCAGGGCTTCTACCCGGATGACCTTGACGCTTATGGGTTTGGCCGGGATGGATACGACAAAGATGGCTATGACCGCTATGGCTTCGGGCGCGATGGCTACAACCGCAGCGGCTTCGACAGAAATGGTTACGATCCCAATCGGCGACCGCTGCGCGTCGACCCAGATGGGTACGATGGGGAAGGGTACCAGCAGGACAGTACTTTCCGCCGCGTTGACCGAGCCGGGTTTGACCAGCATGGCTTCGACGCCAAAGGTTTCACTCCCACCGGCTTTAACCACTCCGGCAACGATGCAAACGGTCAGCCCCGGATGACGACGAATGGCCGGGGCAAGTCGGTGCCGGTAAAGTACAACAAAAAGGGCATCGACGAGCAGGGCTATGACCGCTGGGGATTTCACAAGGACACTGGTCTCTCGGCCCCGGATGCTCAGGGCAGGCGCATTAACACTTACGGTTGGATCTACGATGAGCAAACGAAAGAATGCTACGATCCCAAAGACCCAACCCGGCGTACGCCGCACCAGTTCTCCACAAAGGACATCTACATCGTAACGAGCAGGACTACGAAACGCTCCGTCTCCCGACCTTTCGCAAAGGTCTGCTGCGAGGCTTATTTCCCGCCTACTCCCCCGCCGCCGATCACGCCCTTTGCTCTGATGAGCTATACCGCGTATTCCAACAGCACCCAACCGCTACGCTTTCCCAGGGAGCCGCGCAACAAATGCCTGACGTATGACCAAATCCAAAACCGCCCCTCGAACGTGCATGAACGCAGACCCAATATCCATCCCGCGGCTTGCAAAAATGGGATCCGCGTGCGCTGCCCGCATTGCGGCCAATTCACGGGTGGGGAAGCGCACATCTGCCCAAACTTTGGTGGAAAGAAGGTCATCGCTTATCACTCGGGCCTGGTGCAGGAGTTGGATTATCCCCAGCCAATCCTCGCCACGCCCTTCAACCCGGACTACGACCCTCGTTATGATGCAGGCGGTGGCTATGACAGCAGCGGACGGGATCGGGATGGCCGGGACCAGCAGGGCTACAACGACCGCGGTTTCGACCGTGAGGGCTATACCCGGGATGGTTTTGACATCTTTGGCTATGACCGGGATGGATTTCTACCGCCACGGCTACAACAATGCAGGGGTGGATCGGCGGGGCGAGCGGCGCCCGCGCACCCTTGAGGGCGTAGGCTCATCCATCGGAGATGAAGACCTGCTTGCCAACCAGGATCTGGCGCGACTATACAGCCAGATCGCCACCGGTTTGGTGGGCAAACCGCGCAGAGTTGTCCTGAAAGAAGGGGAAGGCTTCGCCACCGACATGAAAGGCACGATCTACGCTGACCCTTATCCATTGGGACGCCACGCGGATCCACGTCACAACCTGGTCGTGACGCGCGCCGGGATCTACCACGAGCTGGGCCATGAACAGTTCACCCCGACTGCGATCTGGGAGCAAGTGCTGGCGGTTCACCAGGGACAACAAGCTGAAGAAGGATTGGGCCGGGCGGGCAGCGCCATGCTGCCACGCTTCTACAACATCGTGGAAGATGGACGCATGGAGCGCCAGGTCTCGGCCAACTATGCAGGCGCTGCGGAGATCCTGGCGGCGAGTTGCCGCCTGGAACCGCGCTGGGGTGAAGAAGTTGGGACAAATGTCCCGGACGATCAGCAAGTCTTCTGGGCATTGCTTTACACCGCGCTGCCCTACTACCGCGTGCGACCTGAAGTAAGGGATGGCATGACGCCACGCGCGCGAGCACTCTTCGACGAGCTGGCACCGCAGGTAACGCGCGCGGTTCACGGGAGCCCGGACGATGCCTACCGCTGCGCCGTTCACTTAGCACGACGCTTCGAGGAAGAAGGATTGCTCAAGCTGCCACCCCAGGAGCAGGATTACTCGCGTTCGCTGCCGGGCGGCGCTTCAACACAGCCAGGTGGGAATGGCAGACAGCCTGGCAATGTTGAAGATGGACCCAGCTCCCCAGGCAGCTCCCAGTCGGAACAAGCTGGAGCGGCTGGCAGGGGCACTGGCGTTGCCCAGGATGAAGAAACCGGCTCAGGCCGTGGGCAAGGTGCAGCACAAGAAGATGAGCACAAGGGTAGGCGCCGCGCGGCACCTGAGAGACTGTTTAATAAGTAGTTTGACTGTCGGGCAAAAAGCTGGCAAGATTGTTGGTTATGGAGACCAAACAAAAATACCGAACAGATTTGACCGACAGTCAATGGAATCTTATCAAAGAAATGGTTCCATTGTCAAAACCTGGAGGCCTGACCGCGCACATTGGAGATGCGAGAAGTTGTCAATGCCATTTTGTATTTGGTAGTTAGCGGTGCGCAGTGGAGGCTGCTGCCGAAAGAATACCCAAAATGGCAGAGCGTGTACCATTATTTTCGCCAATGGCGAAAAAGCGGTCTTTGGGAACGAATTCATGACACATTGCGAGCGCGTGTGCGTGAAAAAGCTGGGCGACACAAGCATCCAAGTGCTGGCTGTATGGATAGCCAAAGTGTTGAAACGACGCTGGTTGCAGGGCTGCGTGGTTACGATGCTGGTAAACATGTTATGGGCAGAAAACGTCATATCTTGGTGGATACCCTTGGTTTGATGCTGGGTGTGCTGGTCACGGCTGCTAGCGTCTCCGATCCAGCCGGAGCGAGACAACTTTTGCGTCATTTAGGCGGCTTTTGCAAGAACCTGCACAAGATTTGGGCAGATGGTACTTATCGTGGTGAGCTTTTGAACTGGGTTGCTGCTCGTTTCAAATTCCGAATTGAACCGGTTGTACCGCCGAAAGGTCAAAAGGGCTTTCAGGTTTTACCCAGACGGTGGGTTGTTGAGCGCACTTTTGCCTGGTTGGATGCCAATCGCCGTTTAAGCAAAGATTACGAAGTCTTGACCGATACCAGCAAAACCATGATTTATATTGCCATGACGCGTCTGCTCATCCGCCGCCTTGCTCCTTCATAACTTATTAAACAGTCTCTGAAGAAGAGCTTCCCGCCGAAGACAGAGCGATCCAGGAACAGGATCCACCGACCAGGAAGGGCCAACGCCAGGAAGCTGAATCAGCAGACGAGATCGACGAGTGGCTGCTGGGCAATGAGACAGTGGATGCAGCCATTGCTGCGGTGGAACGC
Source organism: uncultured Chloroflexia bacterium (assembly GCA_963757465.1). Taxonomy (GTDB): domain Bacteria; phylum Chloroflexota; class Anaerolineae; order Anaerolineales; family Villigracilaceae; genus UBA5195. The sequence continues at coordinate 552,449 of CAVWRY010000003.1, forward strand.
GACGCGACTGCTGCTATTGAAGCCGGTGTGCGCGCACGTAACCGTGCTGAGACCATCGGCAGGCCGCTGCATCGGCCACTCCCAACGGCGCCATCCATGTCCCAGCGTTACCGCGGCCAGGATGGGATGCCCATCTCGGTGGATGTTGCACTCCCGATATTGCCCTCGCCCCCTAAGTTGGATGCACGCCGCGAACGCCACCGCCAGGTTGCCAGCCTGATGGCAAGACCGCTCAAGGCGATCCGCGAACAGGCTGAACAGCGCCTGCGCAGGCAGCCCGAAGGAAAGCTGGACCGGCGCCAGCTCGTGAATGCCGTGAAGGGGTTGGATGATGTTCACACCACCGTGAAGGAAAGCCCACACACGTCGTTTGCGGTGAGCGTGGCGGTGGATATGTCCAGCAGCATGGACGAGCATATCAAGAAAATGGAGCTATATGACGCGGTCATGGTGCTGGACGATACCTTTGGGATGCTGAGTATCCCAGACGAGATCCGCGCCTTCGGTTCCCATTCCGCGCAGATCAAATCGATGGACCAGGCGCTCGACCCTCGGCGGGCAGCCGCACTGGCTGCGCAAAACATGGGCGGTACAACGCTGGGCGACACAGCCGGGTTGGGACAATCGTCCCTCCTGGCATGTCAAGAAGCAAACCGTTTAATGATCTGCCTCTCGGATGGCGATGTGAGCGACCAGGAGAAGGCGGCACGTACGCTGCGCCAGGCCCGGCAGAACGGCATCATCACCTTTGGAATATTCCTTGGCAAGTCGCACGCGCCCGAGAAACTGGATGATCTCTATGGGAAGGGGAACTGGGCACAGATCCAGACCCTGAGCGATATGCCCAAGGCAGTAGCGCAGCGATTGTCTAACATTTTCAAGAGCATGAGATAAGGAGACAAACATGAGAGAGCAAATGGCCCCCGGCCACATCTACCAACCGAAGCTCGGCACCGGCATTCAGTGGGAGCCTGGCGAAGTGAGCTTGTTTGAAGGCGGCCAGATTGTAGAGATCGCCAAACACACTACCGCATCGGCCTACGAATTCTGGCATAACCTCGTCTTCGCAGAAGTTTTTCCCAGTGTAGACCACTGGTGGTTTCGCTCGGCCTGGACACAGCAAGTACGCCTTTCAGGCATCCAGGGGACCATCGCGGGTGGCGCAGTTTGGGGATACATGCAGTTCATCGATGACCAGGTGCCTGCGCAGACCTGGTCCATGACGGAAGGCGAACGGCCTGAGATCTTCGTTCCGTATCCCCCGAACGAAGCCCAGCCAGTGAATTTGCCGCTGCGTTTGGCACTGGCACGTCTGGTGGCCGGGGTGGTTGCCGATCAGGTGCAGCGCGACACCTGGATGGTACTCACCAGCTTGGTCTCGCGCGAAGAGTTGCATCAGGCTTTTCCAGATACCATCGAAGCCCTGTCCTGGCAACTCGATGGTCTTCGTATGCCAGTTCGCCAAGCGCTGTGCAGTCTGCAAGGGTTGAAGAGGGTCTGACCATGTCCGCGCTGGTGATTGTGGAGTCTCCGGTGAAGGCCCACCTGGTAGCGCGTTATGCTTACCCGGTGCTTGGCAAGGACACCGTAACACGCGCCTGTTTCGGCCATTTACGTGACCTGCCGGAAGGCGAGCTGGGCATCGACATAGACCGCGGCTTCATGCCGCGCTATGTGATCCAAGAGAAACGCCTGGAACTGGTGGGCGAGCTGCGCGCGCACATCCGCGCGGCATCACAGATCTACCTTGCTACCGACCCAGACCGGGAAGGTGAAGCGGTGGCCTGGCATGTGACCCAGGTCTTCAAGCCCGAGCTGAAGGGCAAACAAGTTTGGCGAGTCTCGTTCAACGAAGTCACCGAGCGCGCTGTCCAAAAAGCGCTGAAGAACCCACGTCGCCTGGACATCCGCCTGGTGCAGGCAGCGGTGGCGCGCCGGGTCATGGATCGGCTGGTGGGCTATCTCGTTTCGCCGGTCCTGTGGAAACACGTTCGGGGCAAGGATTTGAGTGCAGGTAGGGTACAGACAGCGGCACTGCGTCTCCTGGCTGAAGCGGAGAGTTGCACCATCACGACTGTGGAGATCGAGTTGTGACGATCACTGTCTCGCCGGTGGGTGGCAAAATGCGCCCGGACGAGCTGCGCGACGTGGCACTCCGGGTGGTTGATAAACACCAGGAGATCGTGGAGGAAGCGGCACCCCTGCCCTATACAACCGCCACCTTGCTCGAGGACGCTGTTCAATTGCCAGGCTGGTCCACTGCAAAGGCCATGCAGATCGCACAAATCTTATTCGAGAATGGCCTGATTACCTACCCACGCAGCGACTCGAACTCATGTCGCCCCGGAGGCTGCGGATGAGGGCAGGCATGTCGCATCCCTGATCTATGGGGTTCCAGCCCTTCACTCACGCAAGGAGCTGCAATATACCCAGAGCGGCGCGCATGAAGCTATCCGACCTACATCAGCGGCAAGGCTACCGGACGAGCTGCCCGGCCATTGCAATCACGAGATGCGCGCACTTTATCGCCTGATTTGGGAACGCTATATGGCAACCTACCTGAAACCAGCGTGCTACCGAGTGACAACCGTTTTCTTCGAGGTGGAAGGATGAAGATCAAGGCTGTGGAAAGAGAACTGATCGAGCCGGGCTGGCAGAAAGTGTACAAGTTCCCTGGAGAAAAGGATCAGGCTGCTCCCCAGGGCAAAGGTTCTCTGGCTGCCCTGGAGATCGGGCAGCGCGTGCGGCCAAAGAAGGTCCGGGCGGAAAAGCGAAGCGGTTTGGATGAATCTGGGCTGATCCGTGCGTTACGTGAGAAAGGGATCGGCAGACCCGCCACCTATGCGTTGATTGTGGATGCACTGCTGACACGCAAGTATGTGGAACGCGAACCGGGCGGGCAGCTTCGATTGACCGAGCGTGGACGAAAGGTATGTGAATTTCTGGTGGAGCGATTTCCAACTTTATTTGCACTGGTGTATACAGCACAGATGGAATCTGCATTGGATCAGGTGGCGATAGGGAATTTATCTTACGAATCAGCAGTAGGAGCTATTTGGGGGAATGTGAATGAAAAGTAAGAGTTAATTTGCGCTGGTTTGTTGCATTACCTGCAACACCACCTTTGTAAAGTGAATGAAATCCAAAATTCATTTTACGGAGGAACTAATGGCACGTCAGGCGCAAGACGAAAAGCTCGAAAACATCTATAATAAAGTTGAGGAATACCCGGGGGAAAAGCCCGGCTTCATTGCCCGATTACTTGGCTTGAACCGTTCAGAAGTTACGCGCGCGCTACCAACACTGGAAGACAGGGAGATGTATGTTTCTGAGGATGAGCGTGGTGGATTATGGCCCTTTCGCAAACAAAAATAAGAATGTTGTAACCAAAACCCAAAATGTTGCAGAATTCGCACTGTTGTTGTGCTACGCTCTATCAGATTGAATTTTGTTGTGGCTGGAGAAAATATGTCCAAATCAGAAAATAAAGCTGACCGATTACTGCAAATTGAAGCACTGTTGCTGGCACATTCCGAAGGATTGACTCAATCTGACATCGCAAGACGTATGGGTGTCAATCGCTCTACCATCCACCACGATATGCCCGACCTGGGCAAGCGCTTTGCCATCATTGCGCACGACGATGGTCGTATCACCATCGATCGGGCTGCTTATCTGGTACGCGTCTCGTTCAGTTTGCACGAGGCGCTGGCGGTTCACTTGGCTTCGCGGCTGCTCTCCACCCGCATGGACCGGCAAAACCCCAACGCCGCCGCTGCCCTGCGCAAACTGGGGTTGGCGCTTGAACGTCTCGCTCCGCGCATTAGCCAACACGTCCAGCAATCTGCCGACATCATGGATGAAACAGGCCAGCGGCAAGACCCACGCTATCTTGAAGTGCTCGAGCAACTCACACTGGCCTGGGCCGAACAACAAAAGATAAGAATACGACACCGCTATGAAGGTACAGGCACACTGATTGAATATACATTTTCACCTTATTTCATTGAACCTTACGCGGTTGGACAAACCACCCACCTGATCGGGCGCAGTGAAGGAGATAAAGAAGGGAAATTACGGACCCTAAAAATTGAGCGCATCGAACAAGTCATCCCCACTCGTGAGCCTTACGAAATTCCCATCAGCTTTGATCCACGCGATCTGCTTGCTGATGCCTGGGGCGTGTGGTACACCGGCGGCGAACCAGTCAATGTGGCGCTCAAATTTCATCCGCGTGTGGCACGGCGCGTACAGGAAACCCGCTGGCATCGCTCAGAAGACGAAAAAGAACTCCCTGATGGCTCCATTCTGTGGCAGGCCAAAGTGGCCGAACCGCAAGAAATGCTGCCCTGGATTCGCGGCTGGGGCGCAGATGTGGAAGTGTTGGAACCGGAAGGTTTGCGAAAGGCGCTCGTTCGCGAGGCTGAAAGGCTGGCAAGGTTGTACAAGGTAGTGGCAGTGGAAGCAGAGAAAACACAGTATTACGGGCATTCAAGAAGAGACAAAGACAAATCAGAATGGCAGTTATTGCTTGAGCATTTGACCAATACGGCTGCGCTGGCAGGGAAATTTGGTCAAGATGCTGGGCTTGCTGACCTGGCCCAAATAGCAGGCTTGTTACATGATATTGGAAAATACTCAACTGCATTTCAAGCGCGGCTGGACGGCGCAACCCGTAAAGTGGACCATGCCACAGCAGGCGCAAAAGAAGTACGGGAACTCTTCAAGCAAGATCAAACCCAACAATCCTTGGCAACCCTGCTTGCCTATTGCATTGCAGGGCACCATACTGGTCTGCCAAATTATGGTGACAGCAGCGATGTAGATGCCGACGGCACATTGTTATCACGCATTGAAAAGAAAAAGCTGGAAGATTTCACCGCCTATAAAACCGAAATTGACCCCGCTACGCTCATTTTTCCTGCACACCTAAAAACCAAACCAGACAAGAAATATCCCTGGTTTTCATATGCTTTTGTGACGCGCATGTTGTTTTCGGCGCTCGTGGATGCAGATTTTCAGGATACTGAAGAATATATCACTGGCAAGAAACCACGCGGCGACCACGAAAGTATTGATGCACTGTGCGAAAAGCTGAATACATACCTGCGTCAGTTCAATCAACCCAGCAGCGAGATCAACCGCAAACGGACGGAGACTCTCATTGCCTGTGTTGAAAAATCCACCGAATCACAGGGCTTTTTCACACTGACCGTTCCCACTGGCGGCGGCAAGACCCTAGCTTCAATGGCCTTTGCTCTCAATCACGCTGTAAAACATGGGCTCAAGCGCATTATCTACGTCATCCCATTTACCAGCATCATTGAGCAAAATGCGGCAGTCTTCAAGAATGTTCTGGGCGAAACCAATGTACTGGAACATCACTCCAACTTTGACTGGAAAAAGAAAAGCACAGGAAATACCGAACCAGACGACGAAAGCAAAGATGCACTCGACAAGTTGAAATTGGCTTCGGAGAATTGGGATATTCCGGTTGTGGTAACGACCAATGTGCAATTCTTCGAGTCGCTATTTGCCAACAAATCATCACGCTGTCGCAAGCTGCACAATATCGCCAAGAGCGTCATCATCTTTGATGAGGCGCAAATGCTGCCGCGTGACTATCTCGATCCGTGTATGCTGGCGGTCAAAGAACTGGTGCAAAACTATGGCGCAAGCACTATCTTCTGCACAGCCACTCAACCCGCGCTGGGAGAGCGCTTGCTGGGCGTGAGTTTCACCGAATTAGCCCCCGATCCACAGAGTTTGTTTGAATTCTACAGACGGGTACAGGTCAAAAATATCGGCAAACTGCGAGACGCCGAGTTGCTCGAAAAGGTCGCCATCTATCCACAGGTATTGTGCATTGTCAACACACGCAAACACGCTAAAGGGTTGTTTGATGCGCTGCCAAAAGATGAAGGTAATTTTCATCTTTCCACGCTGATGTGCCCCACGCATCGCAAACAACAATTGCTTGAAATCCGGGCGCGGCTCAAAGCGGGAATGCCTTGCCGGGTCATCTCCACCCAGGTAATGGAGGCTGGTATCGATGTGGATTTTCCAGTTGGCTTTCGTTCACTCGCCGGGTTGGATTCGATCATCCAGGCAGCAGGACGTGTCAATCGTGAAGGGAAAAACGTCAGCGGCGAACTATTTGTCTTTGAACCAGATACAGCTTTCATCAAGAAAATCCCCACCTTTGTCCAGCAGGGCGCAAGTGTAGCGGCAAATATTTTGCGTGATTACAACGCTGATCCAGTATCGGTTGTGGCAATTAACGCTTATTTCAGGCTGCTCAACCACCTGCAAGACCCCAAACGTGCCTTTGATGTAAAGGAGATATTGAAGGACTTGAACAAGGGCGATTTGAATTTCGACTTCAAAACCGCCGCAGAGAAGTTTAGCCTGATCGAAAATAACACGGTGGCAGTGGTCATTCCATATACTGAAGAAGCACGGAAATTGATTGAACGGGCGCGGTTTCATCCCTTCCCCTATCAATTCGCACGACAGTTGCAAATGTATACGGTCAATATCTATGAAAATGAGTTTGAGAAACTACAAAGCAAAGGCGTAATTGAACTCTGCAATGAAACCTATCAAGTATTAACCAACATACAAGATTATTACGATGAACACACGGGTCTGACCATCCCCGCCGATGCGGGTGGCGATGCACTGTTTTTCGATGGTTAATCTCATCCGTCTGACGTAGGGCGCAGTTGCTGCGTCCCTATAAGGCCAGGGAAGATATTCGGAAATGAAATCAAAAAGGAGGTTTGTTTATGGGATACGGCATTACGATCAGAGTAAGTGGCGATTACGCTCTGTTTACCCGTCCAGAAATGAAGGTAGAGCGGGTCAGCTATGATGTCATTACGCCATCGGCGGCGCGTGGCATCATTGAGGCAGTCTACTGGAAACCCGCCATTCGCTGGGTAATTGACAAAATCCATGTGCTTAAAGAGATTGAGTTCACAAACATTCGGCGCAACGAAGTCAGTGAGAAGGCATCTGACAGCGAGGCACGACGGCGGATGAATGGCACAAGCAACGCCCCGATGTTTTTATCAGCAGTGGATAACCGTCAGCAACGGGCGGCGCTGGTTCTAAAAAATGTCGATTACGTCATCGAAGCTCACTTTGAGATGACCGAAAAGGCAGGGGCCGAAGATACTGTCGAAAAACACTACAACATCGCTCTACGCCGCCTGCGCAAGGGACAATATTTCAGCGCCCCCTGCCTGGGTACCCGCGAATTTGGTGCGAAGGTCGAGATCATCGAAGATGGACTGATTCCTGAAAGTCCGCTTGGCAACCGCGACCTGGGCTGGATGCTGTACGATCTCGATTTCTCCAACCCCGCCGATATTCAGCCAAAGTTCTTCAAGGCTGCGCTGACAGATGGCGTGCTGGATTTGACCAATGTGGAGGTAAGGCAATGATCTTACAGGCATTGACACGCTACTATGAGATTTTGTCGAAAGAAGAAGACAGTGATATTGCTCCACCTGGATACAGTTCAACCGGCGTAAGTTTTGCGCTCAATATCTCTGAACAGGGCGAGTTGCTGGATGTTTTTCCACTGCTTATGCCAGTCATGCGCGGAAAGAAAATGGAAGAAAAACCCCGGCGCATGATTGTCCCAGAACAAGTGAAACGTGCAGTCAATATATCCGCTAATTATCTGGCAGACAATTCCACCTATGTTCTTGGCATTTCGGATAAAGAAGGCAAAGACCCGGAATACAACATCAAACGCTTCAAAGCATTTCAACAATGGAACAAAGAATTACTGACAAAAGCCGACTGCACAGCCGCAAAAGCAGTGATCGCCTTTCTCGGCAGCTATAACCCCACAACCGGAAGAGAACACCCAAAGATTGCCAGCCATCTCGAAGCCATCTTGAAAGGTGGCAATATGGTCTTCATGTTCAATGGCGGCTTTGTCCATGAAGATGCCATCATTCGTCAGGCGTGGGATGCCTACAAAGCCGGGAGTGACGCCGTGCTTGGACAGTGTCTCGTCACCGGTGAGATTGCGCCAATTGCACGACTTCATGCCAGCCTGAAAGGAATCCGCGATGCCAACCCGACCGGGGCCACACTGGTGGGCTTCAATGCACGGGCCTACGAGTTTTACAACCGCGAGCAAGGACTAAATTCACCCGTCAGCGAAAAAGCGACCTTTGCCTACACCACCGCCCTGAACTACTTGCTCTCTGCAAGCAACGAGAACAAAAAATTCACCATCGGCGATACTACTGTTGTCTACTGGGCAGAAACCGAAAAGCCAGCCTACGCGAGAGCCTTTATGGGCATGATTGACCCTGAACTGGTCGAAGTAGAAGCGCCCGAAGATGGTGAACTCATTCGTGACAAGAAAGCCGAGCAAAAGCTCAAAGCCATCGCTCCCAAAATCCGGCGCGTTCAGGCGTTAGACGTAGACAAGCTGCTCGACGGGTTGCATGGCAACCCACGCTTTTATGTTCTAGGGCTGGCTCCGAATGCGGCGCGTATTTCGATCCGTTTCTTTCACAGCGAACCGTTCGACAGGATCGTACAGAAGATCATGCAACATTACAAAGACTTGGAAATCATCAAGGAATATGACGACCAACCTACCTATCTAACTATTCGTCATATTTTGGATGAAACCGTTTCGCCGAAGGCATCCGATCAATCAGCTTCCCCGTTGCTAGCAGGGGCCGTCTTTCGCGCCATTCTTGAAAACACGCCCTACCCAGCAGCTTTGTTCAACGCCATCATCAACCGCATTCGCGCCGATCAGGACGATCAGAAGAAGTTCATCAAAAAGATAGGCTACGAACGCGCCGCCATTATCAAAGCCTATTTGCTGCGCAAATATCGCAATCAACCCGAAAACCAGATTCAGGAGGTACTTGTTATGTCGCTCAATGAGCAATCCACCCACCCAGCTTATGTGCTCGGACGCCTATTCGCCGTACTGGAAAAGCTTCAACAAGAAGCCATTGGCGACGTAAACGCCAGCATCAAAGACCGCTATTTCACATCCGCCTGCGCTTCACCGCGTAGTGTCTTCCCAACTCTCCTACGACTTTCGCAGCATCACATCTCAAAAGTCGGTACGCACTATCTTGATAAGCGTATTGAGACTATTTTGGGCAAGCTGGATGTGGTGAATAACCCCATCCCTGCGCATCTTTCGCTGGACGATCAAGGCGCGTTTGTGCTCGGTTACTACCACGAGCGCAAAGATTTGTGGACATCGAAGAAACCTTCTGAATCCATTATCGCCGAAAGCAACTAGACCACAAAAGGGCGCAGTGTCGCTGCGCCCTACTGGCTGACGATTAATCCAAAATATATAACTACCTATCCAATCCCAAGGAGACGATAAACCATGACTACCTCACTCACCAATCGCTACGAATTTGTTTTGCTCTACGATGTTGAAAACGGCAACCCCAACGGCGACCCGGACGCGGGTAATATGCCGCGCATTGACCCTGAAACCGGCTACGGCATTGTGACCGATGTTTGCCTGAAACGAAAAGTCCGCAATTATGCCGAACTGGTCAAAGGCGATGCCACTGGCTATCGCATTTATGTCAAGGAAGGTACGCCACTGAACCAGAACCATGTTGAAGCGTATGCTGCCATCGGACTAAAAACAGGCGAGAAAGTGAAGTCTGACAAAGTGAACGAAGCCCGCCAATGGATGTGCAAAAACTTCTTTGACGTGCGCACCTTTGGTGCAGTAATGAGTACCGGTGATAACTGCGGACAGGTGCGCGGTCCTATTCAGATCAACTTCTCGCGCAGTATTGACCCGATTGTGCAGCAGGAAGTGACCATCACACGTCAGACCGTCACCAAAATTGATGATGCTGATAAAGAACGCACGATGGGCCGCAAGCACATTGTCCCTTACGGGTTGTACCGTGCCGAAGGCTACGTCTCGGCCAAGCTTGCCAATGACGACAGCAAAGGCACGGGCTTCTCCGCCGAAGACCTTGAATTATTCTGGGATGCGCTGGTGAATATGTTTGAGCACGATCATTCGGCGGCGCGCGGCAAAATGGCAGCGCGCAGGTTGATTGTCTTCCAGCATGAAAGCGAGTTGGGCAATGCGCCTTCACACAAGCTCTTTGATCTGGTGTCAGTTGAGAAAAACGATTCGGTCATCATCCCCCGCAAATTTGCTGATTACACTGTCAGCGTCGGTGCTGCGCCGGATGGCGTGGCGGTGATCGAGAAGATATAAACATCATCCACAACCAGGTGACAGCCACTCTTAAAGTGACTGTCACCTTAACCCATCCATCATCCACCGTTCGCGACCAAATACTATGACAATCGAATACACCCCCGAAGACTTGCTGCCGCTCTCTGGCATTCAACATTTTCTCTTCTGCCGCCGTCAGTGGGCGCTGATTCATGTAGAGCGTCAGTGGCAGGAAAATGCGCTGACGGCTGAGGGGCGCATTATGCACCAACGGGTGGATGATCCCTTTTTCACCGAAACGCGCAACGGGGTGATTACCGCCCGCAGCCTGCCGGTGGCCTCATACCGGCTGGGACTTTCGGGAGTGTGCGATGTCGTTGAGTTTACGCTTTCCCCCGATGGAGTCAAACTGCCGGGTCGAAATGGTTTATTCCTAGCTGCACCGGTGGAATACAAACGTGGCAAAGAAAAGCGTGACCAAAGCGATGAAGCGCAGCTCTGCGCACAGGCCATCTGCCTTGAAGAAATGCTGGCACTGAGCATCCCGTTTGGCTATTTGTATTACGGTGAGACCCGTCATCGCGTGGCGGTGGAACTAACCGCTGACCTGCGCGAACTGGTGCGCAGCATGGTCGATGAAATGCACGGTTACTTTGGGCGCGGCTATACCCCGCGTGTCAAACCGTTTAAGGGCTGTCGTGCCTGCTCACTAGCCGATGTGTGCCTGCCAGTTTTGCAAGAGAAGGTGATGGTCGCGTCGAAATATATCAAGCAGCAGGTTGAAAATGTGTAACAGTAAGGGCGGTGCTGCGCCACTATCCGCTATGAAAGAAAGAAAACCATGAAAAAACTTGCCAACGTGCTCTACATTACCACCCCCGAGGCTTGGCTGACGCTGGATGGTGAAAACGTGGTCGTCAAGAAAGACGATCCAGAAGGAGCTGCACCAACCACATCCATGCGCCTACCGCTCCATAATATTGAAAACATAGTCTGCTTCACCTGGCAGGGGGCCAGCCCGGCACTGATGGGTGCATGTGCCGAGCGCAACATTGGGCTGTGTTTTCTCACCCCCAACGGGCGGTTTCAGGCGCGGGTGACGGGCAAGATCAAGGGCAATGTATTGTTGCGCAAAAAGCAATACATTGTTTCCGAAAAAGCCGCTGAAAGCGTTCCAATTGCCGCATCGTTCCTGCTGGGCAAGATCGCCAACTGTCGCAAGGTGCTGGATCGCGCCCTGCGCGACCACGCTTTGCTGGTGGATGGGGATGCGCTTATTGGTGCATCGAACTTTATGAAAGAGACGCTCAAAGCTATTCAGACTTGCAAATCGGTGGCTGATCTGATGGGGTTCGAAGGAAGTGCCGCGAAAATCTACTTTGGCGTGTTTGACCATTTAATCTTGCAGCAGCGCGCTGATTTCAACTTTAAAGAACGCAGCCGTCGTCCACCGCTGGATAATATGAACGCGCTGCTCTCCTTTTTGTATACCTTGCTGACCAATGAAGTGGCCTCGGCACTGGAAGTGGTTGGGCTCGACCCATATGTGGGATTCTTGCACCAAGACCGTCCTGGACGCCCCTCGCTGGCGCTGGATCTGATGGAGGAGCTGCGCCCAATCTTTGCCGACAGACTGGCGCTTTCACTGGTTAACCGGAAGCAGGTGACAGGGAGGGGGTTTGTCCAAAAGGAAAGTGGCGGCATCCTGATGGATGACGAAACTCGCAAAACGGTGCTAACTGCTTGGCAGGAACGTAAAAAAGAAGAAATTCTTCACCCGTACCTGAAAGAACGCATCCCCTTTGGCCTGATTCCACATGTTCAGGCCATGTTGCTGGCCCGTCATCTGCGCGGCGACTTGGACGCCTACCCGCCTTTCTTTTGGAGTTAGAGACCGGCTATGATGGTACTGATTACTTATGATGTGAACACACAAACTCCCGCAGGCGAAAGACGCCTGCGCAAGGTGGCAAAACAATGCCAGAACTACGGGCAGCGCGTGCAAAACTCAGTCTTTGAATGTATCATTGATCCGGCACGACTGAAACTGCTGCAAGCCAGCCTGGAAAAGTTGATTGACCCGGCAAAAGACAGCCTGCGCTATTATTATCTGGGTGACGAATGGCACAACCGCGTAGAGCATATTGGCGCAAAAGTCAGCCTTGATCTAGAAGGGCCGCTAATCACCTGAAAAAGCTATTTGCGAATGACAAGTGAACATGCAATCTGCCGAAGGTTCGCAGGTTTTTCGAGATGCATGTCAGCCAAAAGGCTCGATGGTAGCGCATTACGATCCTGAAAAACAAATTTTCTCGCTAGTGATAAACAATATATGGGCTTTGCTGTAGGCTGATGCCTATATATTGTGGTCGCTCCCCGTGTGGGGAGCGTGGATTGAAACTCTTTCAACCCATCCAATGCCCTGAGAATCACGTCGCTCCCCGTGTGGGGAGCGTGGATTGAAACAACAACCAGATCATACAGGGCTGGGTTCCGCGGTCGCTCCCCGTGTGGGGAGCGTGGATTGAAACACGTCAACTCCCAGCGCATCGGGCGGCGGCTCCTTGTCGCTCCCCGTGTGGGGAGCGTGGATTGAAACTTTCGTCGTGTTGAATTGACCGTTCCATAAGTTCGGTCGCTCCCCGTGTGGGGAGCGTGGATTGAAACTGTCCAGCCATCGGGGGCAAGAGATAATACCTGCGTCGCTCCCCGTGTGGGGAGCGTGGATTGAAACCAGACGATTAAGAATGACACAATACGTTGATGTCGCTCCCCGTGTGGGGAGCGTGGATTGAAACTTCTTGTGGTAATATACCCATATTGAGCGGCTCCGTCGCTCCCCGTGTGGGGAGCGTGGATTGAAACAAATATTGCTTAAATCCATCCACGACATTAAAGTCGCTCCCCGTGTGGGGAGCGTGGATTGAAACAAGAAGGTGAATAAATGACCGCTGCCCCTTTTCGGTCGCTCCCCGTGTGGGGAGCGTGGATTGAAACCAGTGCATAGACGCAATCATGATGGAAGCCACGTCGCTCCCCGTGTGGGGAGCGTGGATTGAAACATTCCCCAGCGCTGGAAAGAATCCAAGCTCATAGGTCGCTCCCCGTGTGGGGAGCGTGGATTGAAACCACCTGACACCTTGCTTGTTAATCTTGTGTCGAAGTCGCTCCCCGTGTGGGGAGCGTGGATTGAAACTTTTCGGACGGGTACAACGCCTGCCATCGCGTTTCGTCGCTCCCCGTGTGGGGAGCGTGGATTGAAACTACCAGATGAATTATTGTCAGAAATATCCGCAGGTCGCTCCCCGTGTGGGGAGCGTGGATTGAAACGCTGTTTTCGTCAACCAACTGCTCCCCACAAAAGTCGCTCCCCGTGTGGGGAGCGTGGATTGAAACAGGTAGATACCTTTCAGGACAGTCCATGCGCCAGGTCGCTCCCCGTGTGGGGAGCGTGGATTGAAACATGTCGCCCAAGTACAGGAATTGCGCGGCATTGGTCGCTCCCCGTGTGGGGAGCGTGGATTGAAACCGCGTCGTTGGCTCTCAACCAGCCAGAACCAGGAGTCGCTCCCCGTGTGGGGAGCGTGGATTGAAACGTTTGCCCAAAGTCCAAGCCGCCGCGGTATTTAGTCGCTCCCCGTGTGGGGAGCGTGGATTGAAACTTTTGCTTGTTTTTGTATTTGCGATTGCATAGTTAGTCGCTCCCCGTGTGGGGAGCGTGGATTGAAACCATCCGGCCTGATATGCGCCAGTGCGGACAGTCGGTCGCTCCCCGTGTGGGGAGCGTGGATTGAAACACAAGATGCTGGCTGGTGGCGTGTCGGCCTGCGTCGCTCCCCGCGTGGGGAGCGTGGATTGAAACAATGCCCGGTTCAAGATCGGCGCGATTGCTCCGCGTCGCTCCCCGCGTGGGGAGCGTGGATTGAAACTTGAAAAGGATTTGTTTGGCGGCATTATCTGGACGTCGCTCCCCGCGTGGGGAGCGTGGATTGAAACGCTTCTTCTCGCCCGCCATGCACGCAATGGGACAGTCGCTCCCCGTGTGGGGAGCGTGGATTGAAACAATATTTATTACCCAGATGGCGCGACAAAGTTTACCGTCGCTCCCCGCGTGGGGAGCGTGGATTGAAACAACCGCAACAAAGACGGCACGGCGCTGGCGCAAAGTCGCTCCCCGTGGGGGAGCGTGGATTGAAACAAGAAAGTAGAAGCCGAAGACCGCGAGAGTAAAGTCGCTCCCCGTGTGGGGAGCGTGGATTGAAACCCCATTGGAATAGCAAAAAGCGTGAAACTAACAGGTCGCTCCCCGCGTGGGGAGCGTGGATTGAAACGCATTGACGCAAGAAACATGAATAATAATCTCCTGTCGCTCCCCGCGTGGGGAGCGTGGATTGAAACAAATCCATGAATGATATTGCCGGGTATCAAAAGGTCGCTCCCCGCGGGGGAGCGTGGATTGAAACTGAATGGATGAACCATCAATGGGACTTGATTATGTCGCTCCCCGCGTGGGGAGCGTGGATTGAAACCCCGTTGATTGAGCGTGTAATACCAAAGCGGTGTCGCTCCCCGCGTGGGGAGCGTGGATTGAAACACAATCAATAAATCGGATGGGACAGTGACCTGTAGTCGCTCCCCGTGGGGGAGCGTGGATTGAAACATGCTGGTATGTGGTCACGCGATGCGCTGGCAATGTCGCTCCCCGCGTGGGGAGCGTGGATTGAAACCACTTGGTAAAGATCATGTGACCCAGCATCCCGTCGCTCCCCGCGGGGGAGCGTGGATTGAAACTATTACGATAGACTAGAGATGTCGTTGACGAAGTCGCTCCCCGCGTGGGGAGCGTGGATTGAAACATTCTGATTTTGTCTCAGGGATGAATGTAGTCGGTCGCTCCCCGCGTGGGGAGCGTGGATTGAAACAAAAACATTCGCCAAATCATCAAGCTGCCCAGCAGTCGCTCCCCGCGTGGGGAGCGTGGATTGAAACCCCGTCGACTGATTATGCCGATGTGAGCGCGGGCGTCGCTCCCCGTGCGGGAGCGTGGATTGAAACTATCTGTTGAGTACATCGGTTGTATCGAAACTGAGTCGCTCCCCGCGGGGGAGCGTGGATTGAAACACTGGTGACCTTTGCCAACTCCGCCGCCGCTACGTCGCTCCCCGCGTGGGGAGCGTGGATTGAAACCCGTGATCCCGAACATACGATGCATTGCTATTTACGTCGCTCCCCGCGTGGGGAGCGTGGATTGAAACGTTGCGGTATATGCTATACTTGTACTAGATGAGGTCGCTCCCCGCGTGGGGAGCGTGGATTGAAACCGACAGACAATTCGGAACTGGTAGGCGTCACGATGTCGCTCCCCGCGGGGGAGCGTGGATTGAAACTGGGTGTAGTTGTAGACGGTAATAAATCGGTTCCGTCGCTCCCCGCGGGGGAGCGTGGATTGAAACCTACTGAAAGCAGACGGTAGGGAATCCGAAGGTCGCTCCCCGCGTGGGGAGCGTGGATTGAAACTGGCGTATCCGTAGACACTGGCAGCAAGACTTTGTCGCTCCCCGCGTGGGGAGCGTGGATTGAAACTCTCGTATCGCGCCCGGCCCGCTGGCGATTTCGGTCGCTCCCCGCGTGGGGAGCGTGGATTGAAACATAAATTCCACCAACTCCACCCACGACCGCGCAAGTCGCTCCCCGTGGGGGAGCGTGGATTGAAACCAAATGGCTACCCGCGTACAGGCCTATGGAAAGTCGCTCCCCGCGGGGGAGCGTGGATTGAAACAACTCGTACAGCCCCCCAAGTCGGCTGTTGCAACGTCGCTCCCCGCGTGGGGAGCGTGGATTGAAACGACGCAGTAAAGGTAAAGGCCGCAGCACTAGAACGTCGCTCCCCGCGGGGGAGCGTGGATTGAAACACCGATAATGTCTTCGATGGTGACGCTTTCGCGTCGCTCCCCGCGTGGGGAGCGTGGATTGAAACACCCCTTGGGTGACGAGATATGCCGTCGCTGGGATGTCGCTCCCCGCGTGGGGAGCGTGGATTGAAACTTTCGTCGCTATGCAAGATGAACTGTCTGACATTCGTCGCTCCCCGTGTGGGGAGCGTGGATTGAAACTTATTAAGTGGTTGCGGAATAAGCACTGAGCAGAAAGTCGCTCCCCGTGTGGGGAGCGTGGATTGAAACGTGCGCGTATTTGGCGTCCAGGTCTTTGGCGTGTTGTCGCTCCCCGCGTGGGGAGCGTGGATTGAAACTTCGGAGGGGAGCGGTGGGGCTGGCAATGCTTTTGTCGCTCCCCGCGTGGGGAGCGTGGATTGAAACTCTTTGAAGTACCGAGTTGGGATGAGTACTCGGGTCGCTCCCCGCGTGGGGAGCGTGGATTGAAACAGCAGAACGCCGTCGAAGGTATTGAAGTGACTTAGTCGCTCCCCGTGGGGGAGCGTGGATTGAAACTACCACTGGTACGAACGTGCGAAGGGCCGGCGTGAGTCGCTCCCCGCGTGGGGAGCGTGGATTGAAACACAGGCGTAATGGCAGATGAAGCACCCTGGGCGAGTCGCTCCCCGCGGGGGAGCGTGGATTGAAACCATGCGAAGGCGATAAAATCAATCCAGGGCTGTGTCGCTCCCCGCGTGGGGAGCGTGGATTGAAACCATCGCTCCTGTACCGGGCCGCCTGCGGTCAAGTCGTCGCTCCCCGCGTGGGGAGCGTGGATTGAAACCCAATACGGGACGATCTGACCGATACCACCACGTCGCTCCCCGCGGGGGAGCGTGGATTGAAACCATTACATTGCCCCACCCAATTCAGCCATGAAGTCGCTCCCCGCGGGGGAGCGTGGATTGAAACTTGAGCGTGTCGGCGGTTGGGACGGTGGTCGAAGGTCGCTCCCCGCGGGGGAGCGTGGATTGAAACCAATGTTTCGCCAATCGCCAAAACAAAATCAATGTGTCGCTCCCCGCGGGGGAGCGTGGATTGAAACTTTGTTTCACATTGTGAACGGGCCTGTTCATATGTCGCTCCCCGTGGGGGAGCGTGGATTGAAACATGCCCTAATGGTGGATACTTGCACGGCAACAAAGTCGCTCCCCATGTGGGGAGCGTGGATTGAAACATTGCGGAGCCGCGTGGTAAGTGGGCGGGATTTTGTCGCTCCCCGTGGGGGAGCGTGGATTGAAACGCATACTGTCTGCGGCTTGTTTTGCGTCCATCATGTCGCTCCCCATGGGGGAGCGTGGATTGAAACAGTTCATCTTTCGCGTCATCTAGATTGTCGAAGTCGCTCCCCGTGGGGGAGCGTGGATTGAAACGCCAGGGACAGCACGCCGTTGACGATCACGACGTCGCTCCCCGCGGGGGAGCGTGGATTGAAACCACCAGATGGGGGTACTTCCACCGCTGGCGACGGGTCGCTCCCCGCGGGGGAGCGTGGATTGAAACTAATGCTGAAATATATCGGTGACGGAAAACAGACGTCGCTCCCCATGGGGGAGCGTGGATTGAAACATCCCTACTTACGAAGCAAAAGTTACTAACAAAGGTCGCTCCCCATGTCGGGAGCGTGGATTGAAACCAAGCAAATATGGGGAACTGAAACGGGCGTTTTAGGTCGCTCCCCGTGTGGGGAGCGTGGATTGAAACCATGGTGGATGACAAAGGGCAAGTAGTCCCTTACGTCGCTCCCCGCGTGGGGAGCGTGGATTGAAACGAGACGTTTGGCTATATTCTCAATATGGGCGTGGTGTCGCTCCCCGCGGGGGAGCGTGGATTGAAACTATGTAGGGCCGTCTGGGTCGCAAATGTCCCTCGGTCGCTCCCCGTGTGGGGAGCGTGGATTGAAACAAGTTTACGCAAGGCGGATCAGCGAACGATGGCACGTCGCTCCCCGTGTGGGGAGCGTGGATTGAAACCAGAATACAACTCTGACGGAGCGGAAGGCGGCTGTCGCTCCCCGTGTGGGGAGCGTGGATTGAAACACGGCTGAGGGCGTGCGTAAGGCCAAGATCAAGGTCGCTCCCCGTGGGGGAGCGTGGATTGAAACCACAGTAAAGGCAGGTTATCATGTCAAACGCATGTCGCTCCCCGCGTGGGGAGCGTGGATTGAAACGATCCCTTGATGAGCAAGGAGCAGAAGCAACGTCGCTCCCCGTGTGGGGAGCGTGGATTGAAACGCTATCGGCGCTCCAACAAACGATGAAATACTATGTCGCTCCCCGTGTGGGGAGCGTGGATTGAAACTCATTGGGTAGAAGAGAATTTCGATTTCGTCCTGTCGCTCCCCGTGTGGGGAGCGTGGATTGAAACCCAGCGTTCCGGTTGCAACGACAACGCCATACTGAGTCGCTCCCCGTGTGGGGAGCGTGGATTGAAACATATTCTGTAGGTTTTGCGACGTTTGGCATAGGTCGCTCCCCGTGTGGGGAGCGTGGATTGAAACCTGAACTAAACGAAAAAGGCGGCGCGGCAATTCGGTCGCTCCCCGTGTGGGGAGCGTGGATTGAAACCCAACCTTTCAGGATGGCGTCAGCGTACTTAAGTCGCTCCCCGTGTGGGGAGCGTGGATTGAAACTACTCTTTCGCCTATAATAAAATCCGGCTCATCGTCGCTCCCCGTGTGGGGAGCGTGGATTGAAACGTTTGTGATGAGCGCGGCTTTTTCTGCATCGCTGTCGCTCCCCGTGTGGGGAGCGTGGATTGAAACAAGTGAATCTTCTGCGCCATTCCGATATTTTCCGTCGCTCCCCGTGTGGGGAGCGTGGATTGAAACCCCCGTCTGGTTTTTGCGCGTGCTATCCGCCCCGGTCGCTCCCCGTGTGGGGAGCGTGGATTGAAACCTACGATTGGCGCACATTGCACAAGAGCAGGCGTGTCGCTCCCCGTGTGGGGAGCGTGGATTGAAACTTATCGTCGCTCATAAGCCTAACGAATACGTCGGTCGCTCCCCGTGTGGGGAGCGTGGATTGAAACCACTGTGCTTATAGCCCAGTAGCATCAGAACTAAAGTCGCTCCCCGTGTGGGGAGCGTGGATTGAAACTCAGCGAAGGCACAGGCGGCAACATGAAGCTACCGTCGCTCCCCGTGTGGGGAGCGTGGATTGAAACCAAATTGAGTATAAGCCAGTTGTATCACTTCCTCCGTCGCTCCCCGTGTGGGGAGCGTGGATTGAAACATCGTCGGGTGTGTCTGCCACAGGTGGCTCGATGTCGCTCCCCGTGTGGGGAGCGTGGATTGAAACTGAAATGTAATTGCGCTGGTCTTTGCGTCAACCGCGTCGCTCCCCGTGTGGGGAGCGTGGATTGAAACAAGAATATCGGAAACGACATCCGAAAAACGGATTGTCGCTCCCCGTGTGGGGAGCGTGGATTGAAACAATAAGTAAAAACAAAAATAAAATATTGGATCAAGTCGCTCCCCGTGTGGGGAGCGTGGATTGAAACTTATTATTCGAAATAATCAGGAGTTATAATCATGTCGCTCCCCATGTGGGGAGCGTGGATTGAAACCGGGGCGTTGTTGGAACCATTGCCAGGGTATTCGGTCGCTCCCGTGTGGGAGCGTGGATTGAAACTACAAATGGGGCGGCGAAGCGCTCAAGCTCGTCAAGTCGCTCTCCATGTGGGAGTGTGGATTGAAACACTTCGTGCATTTGTATCGTCCCAACCAGATCATGTCGCTCCCTTTGTGGAAGCGTGGATTGAAACGTCAATGCCGATGTGATTGTTTTAGTTGACACTTCGTCGCTCCCCCTGTGGGGGCGTGGGTTGAAACAGAATACGCATGGCCTCGATGGTACCATTGTTTATCGCTCCCAGTGTGGGAACGTGGATTGAAACAGGATATTAGCGGCGTTTTTCCGGGCGCGCCCTAGGCGCTCCCCGTATAGAGAGCTTGGATTGAAACTCATCTCGGTTGTAAAGCTTATAGAAGCTCTCTAGTCGCTCCTGTGTGGGGAGCGTGGATTGAAACTGGGCGCTGGCTTTCTGGTCTGGTAAGACGTTGCTCCTGCGTAGGGAGCGTGGATTGAAACCGCTGGATAGTCAACGAGGCTGTTTGGGCCGCAGTCGCTCCCCGTGTGGGAGCGTGGATTGAAACTCCTTGAAGATGTACCGCCCACATAGCGGACAGAAAGTCGCTCCCCGTCTGAGAGCGTGGATTGAAACGACGAGGTTGGCTACCAGGAATATTGCGATGCGTTGGTCGCTCCCAGTGTGGGAGCGTGGATTGAAACTCATATTTATCTCGCTTTGCATCCAGACCTGGAGGTTGCTCCCGTCTGGGGGTGTGGATTGAAACGATACAATCTTGCTACTATCAAAATTTAAATTTTGTCGCTCCCCATATAGGAGCGTGGATTGAAACCACCATGCGCAGTTGGATTTGTTGAGATCCAGGGTCGCTCCCAGTGTGAGAGCGCGAATTGAAACCGCCTCGACTACGTCTTGCAGCGTACCCAGTAAAGTCGCTCCCTGTGTGGGAGCGTGGATTGAAACCCGTTAGCCCAAAAGCCAAACCCGTTGGCGACGCGTCGCTCCCTGTGTAGGAGTGTGGATTGAAACACAAATATTGGCAAGGATGTTTTCCCGGCAGCCATATGTCGCTCCTTGTGTGGGAGCGTGGATTGAAAACCCTAATAAAAGTAATTGGTCGCGGTCATTAATCATCCCTTGCGTGTTTTGTAGACTTATCCTATAATCCCTTTTGCAAACGGCGACCTGCCCCCCTCAGGCCGCCGTTTGCATTTAAGTTTTCGAGCTGGAAACTTCAGCGCATAAGTGCTATTATGTTGCCGGTTTACACTTTAAATGGTTAAATGGCAAAATATCGTTATAAATCGACCCTGTAACACCCAGAATTCTCGCAACATAACAAAAAGGATCCCAATTGGATGTCTGCAATTTTGAAAAAGAAGTTCAACCCTTCAGCGGACGAATTATGGGCTTTGGTCTGGAAACATCCCCAAACCTATATCGCCAAAATGTTTGGTATTAAACAGAGTACGCTTCTAAGCCGGTGTAGAAAGTTGGATGTTTTGATACCCCCAAAAGGTTATTGGAGACTGATCCAGATTGGCCGCTCCCCTAATGATGCATTGAAGAGATTTGGCTGGCACGCTGAAACCATTGCAGACTTAAACAAAAAACTTGGCAACCCAACCCAGCCCGAAACAAATAATTCTCCAGCCATCAACTATATGACAGACTTCGATTGGCACACCGTGCCGATAAAAAAGCTCAAGGTGGGCCTATACTTCCATGCACCAGCTCACCCATTGGCATGCAAGGGAATTGCTTTGCGTGGTCTTGTCAATCTGGTCAAACATATTGCATCTGTCCAGTTGGGGCGATGGCTCGAGCCACAAGAAGTAGTCCGCTACAAAGATGGCAACGATCAAAACATATCTCCAGATAATTTAATAGTTGCCTATAGGAATCACGTTTATGAGAAGCCTGATCCAGTAACTGAGATTTGTCCTGTGTGCCAAAAGCCTTTTACGACATCTGCAATACGCGGTCTGCGGCGCGTTACCGATACGAAAGAATGTGCTGTGATTTGGCGTCGTAAAAAGTTCAACCCAGAAGCAGATGAGTTACGTACTGCAATTTGGCAGTATACACAAACAGAAGTTGCCCGGATGTTTGGCACGGACACTATCACCGTACGCGAGCGTTGCAAGGAGTTTGGCATCATTACTCCACCCGTAGGGTATTGGAATTTAATTAGGCTTGGCAAATCCCATGAAGATGCGCTCAAACATCTTGGTTGGCAACCCGAAGAAATTGCCAATCTCAACAGTCTACTTAATTGAATACCTATACCATCTCAAAGCTTTGATTTACCTTTATTGGGGAAATTGATAGCGAGTGGCAAATCATTTTTGAGGATGACAGCGCTATACTCTCAATTTCGTTAGGTTTCCCATTCATTTTGGATAAAATTTATCCATATTTTAATAGAAATGTCTATTGATTTTAACTACTGCAAATCGTATAGTTATTTGTAATATCTGGGCCGGTTATAAAAACAAACTACTCTCATTCCGAAACATTCATAAAATAGTCGAACTAATTGTCCGCCGCAAAGTGAAATCAGTGTATTTAGTGTCAGTCTCATCTGCTTTGGCAGCGCACTTTTGCTGATGCTATGAGATGACATTGGTTCGTGCCTTTGTAAACTATATTCGCAATGCCTTTCGCTGACAGGATGATCTAGCGATCGTAATGCCTCACATTTACTCAAACTAAGATGCATCTCCATGAAACCGACCTGCGACCTTGAACTGAACATCACCCGTCACGACCAACGTACTTATGCGGTGGATTTCCGCTACACCGACAGCGACCCGGACAACCAAGCCGATGTCCGCCTGGGTACAAGGCAACAGGCACTGGCTGCCTTTGATCTGGATGCACTCCATCAGTTGCTCGTAGTAGGCGACCTAAAGGAATATAGCTTGGCGCTGACTGGCTCTTTCTTCGCAGATGAAAGTCTGCGCGCCGCCTTCGCTCAGGCACGTGCCGCCGCCGGGCAAGCAGATGCATCACTGCGGCTGCGACTCTCGGTCGGTGCCAATGCGCACGAACTTCATGCTCTGCGATGGGAACTGCTCAATGATCCGCACACCGGCCAGTCGCTTGCCACCGATCAGAACATTTTCTTTTCACGCTATCTCTCCAGCGCTGATTGGCGCGCCGTCCGCCTGCGTGCTCGCAGGGAATTGAAAGCTCTGGCGCTCATCGCCGCCCCCAACGGGTTGGAAGCGCACAAACTCGCTCACGTCGATAAAGCTCTTGAAACAGCGACGGTTGTCAAAGGGTTGGGCGACCTGCGCGTGAACATTCTGGAGCACGGCACCCTCAACGAAATGATCGCAGCCCTCAGCACAGAAGAGTTCGACATTCTCTATGTGGTGGCGCACGGGCAATTTGGCGGCGATCAGGCAGGTCGCTTATGGTTGGAAAATGCTCAGGGCGGTATCGCACAAGTCACTGCTGCCGGGTTCGCAAACTCTCTGAGAATGTTGGAACACCGTCCGCGGCTGGTAGTGCTGGCTTCGTGCCAGAGTGCGGGCAGCAGCACGGGCGATATTCTATCGTCGTTGGGACCGAGGCTGGCAGAGGTGGGCATTCCGGCGGTGTTGGCGATGCAGGGCAACATCACCATGGAGACAGTGGCACAGTTCATGCCAGTGTTCTTTGGGGAGTTGCAAAAAGATGGGCGGATCGACCGCTCCTTGAGCGTGGCACGCGGGCTAGTGCGGGAGCACGTCGATGCTTCGCTACCTGCGCTGTTCATGCGCCTCAAAAGCGGGCGGCTATGGTACACACCAGGCGAAAGCGTGGATAGCAAGACCTACGACCAGTGGCCCGCGCTGGTGCGCGTCATCCAGAAGGGACGCTGCACGCCGGTGCTCGGACCGGGGCTGGCCGAGCCAGTTGTCGGCTCGATACGCGAAGTGGCTCGCCAGTGGGCCGAAAAGTTCAAGTACCCGCTGGCGCACCACGAACGCGAGTCCTTCCCGCAGGTGGCGCAGTTCCTGTCAGTCAGCCAACCAGCACAGGGATTTGTCTTTGACGAGATGGAACAAAGTCTGCGTAACGGATTGCGTCAAAAGTACGGGGAAGAACTACCCAAAGACCATGCATCACTTGATGCGCTGGTCAATGCCATTGGCGCGGTCCAACGCCAAAATCCGCTCGAGGCGCACCGCGTATTGGCGCGCCTGCCGTTGCCGGTCTATATCTCCGCTAATCCCGACGAGTTGCTAGAAGAAGCCCTACGCGCTGAGGGTCGCGCACCGCAATCGCTGATCTGCCCGTGGAATGAAGAGATCGAAGCGCCCCCACCCGCCACGGTGGACGTGGCACATCCACTGGTCTTCCATTTCTTCGGGCGCTGGAGCCAACCCAAATCGCTGGTGTTGACCGAGGACGACTACTTTCGCTTCTTGATCGGTGTTACCAGCAATCAAGACATCCTACCCGAAGTGGTGGGCGAGGCGCTTACCAAAGCCGGGATGCTCTTCATGGGCTTTCAGGCCGATGAGTGGCCTTTCCGTGCGCTCTTCCACACCATTCTGGCACGACCTGGTGGCTTGCTTCGCTCGAAGTATGCCCAAGTAGCCGCCCAACTCGAGCCTGAAGACGAACGCCTGCTCGAGCCACAGCGCGCTCGCAAATATCTCGAGAAATATTTATATGACACACGCAACGAGAAAATCGAGATCTACTGGGGCAGCCCACAGGAGTTTGCCGCAGCGCTCTGGCAGAAGTGGCAGGCAGAGGATAAACAATGAACACTCGGCCTAATCCGTATGTCGGCCCACGCTCGCTCGACATCGGCGACACACTTTACGGACGCGAGCGCGAACTGCGCCAGCTCGAGTCACTGCTGGTGGCCGAACGCACTATCCTGCTGCATTCGCCTTCGGGAGCGGGCAAGACATCCTTGATTCGCGCCGGATTAATCCCACGTTTAAGCGAAGATTTCTACATCTTACCAGTGGTGCGCGTTAACCTAGACCTAGCACACTCTGCGGATATGAATCGTTATCTATGGAGCACGCTCTACTCATTGGAGGAAGGCTTGTCTTTTCACATGCGTCGTGATCCAGAAACGCTCACCAGTCCTGACCTTGACGCTTACCTGCGAACCCGCCCGCGACCTAGCGATGCACCAGACGTAGACCTGCTGATCTTTGACCAATTTGAAGAAATCCTGACAATCGCGCCAACCGACCAGGATAGCAAGCATGCCTTCTTTGCTGGGTTAGGTGCGGCGCTCAAGGAACGCAACCGATGGGCACTGTTTGCTATTCGCGAAGATTATCTTGGTGCGCTGGCCCCCTACCTGCGCCTCCTACCGGGACGTTTGAAAACAACCTATCGCCTCGACTTACTCAAGACCGACGCAGCCCGCGAAGCCATCCAATCTCCGCCGTGCGAACAGGGTGTAACCTTTAGCGAAACCGCAGCCGAAAAACTGGTGCGTGACCTGAGCCGTGTCCAAACTCAGGACACACAAGGTGCGACCCACGAAGAGCAGGGCGAGTACATCGAGCCGGTACAGTTACAAGTGGTCTGCTTCAACCTCTGGCAAAAACTCGATAACGACACAACTGAGATCACCGAAGCCGATCTCGCCGAAGTGGGCAGCGTAGACGAATCGCTAGCGAGCTACTACGCTGGCAGCATAGCAAATGTTGCTACTGCGACAGGCGTATCCGAACGCGACCTCCGCTCTTGGGTTGATACGAAGTTACTCACTGGCCCCACCGACCAACCAGTGCGCGGACAAGTACGCAAAGGTGAGCTGTATACCGAAGGGCTAGTCAACACCGCGCTCAATGCGCTGGTCAACGCCCACATTATTCGCGCAGAACCCCGTGCCGGGGCGACTTGGTACGAACTGGCGCATGATCGGCTGATTGAGCCTATCCGCAAGAATAACCGGACGTGGTTTGGGGAAAACCTGAAACTATTTCAACAACAAGTACTGTTATGGGAGCAGTCGGGAAGGAATGAAGAATTGCTCTTGCGAGGGAAAGAGCTAGAAAAGGCAGTGCGAGAAGCCGAAAACATCTCTTTAACTCCCGATGAACGTGCTTTTCTGGAAAGTTGCTGGCGCTGGCGAAAATGGGAACAGCGTGAGCGGAATTACTCAGTTAGAACTATTCTTCTTACTGTTGCTGTCATTGCAACGATTTTCGTAGTAATTTTTGGTATTGATGCTAATTTAGCAAACCAGGATGCAAAGAAACAAACATATGCATTGCAAACGGCCTTGGCACAAGTTATATCTGCCAAAGGAACGGCAGAAACAGCTAAAGCCAATGCGATTATTGGTGAAGAAGAAACAAAAAAACAGATGACTGTCACCCTTGCCAGCCAGCTTGTTTTTCAAGCTCAATCTATTACTTCCACCATCGGCTCAAAGCAAAATATCGCAGTTCTGTTGGCTATCCAATCTATGAAACTATTCCCTATGGCGGATGCTGCCAATTTTTTGATTAACAACAACCTGTCTACCAAGTCAGTCAGCCGCATGACCCATAATGAGAGTGTGAATGCAGTAGCCTTCAGTCGAGATGGCAAATATGTGGTTTCGGGGAGTTGGGATAAAACTGCCCGCGTTTGGGATGCTGCTAGCGGCAGGGAAATAGCTCGCATGACACATGATGATAGTGTGAATGCAGTGGCCTTCAGTCCAAATAACAAATATGTGGTTTCAGGAAGTGGGGATAAAACTGCTCGCGTTTGGGATGCTGTTAGCGGCAGGGAAATAGCTCGTATGACACATGATGACAGTGTGAATGCAGTGGCCTTCAGCCCAGATAGCAAATATGTGGTTTCAGGAAGTGGGGATAAAACTGCTCGTGTTTGGGACGCTGCCAGCGGCAGGGAAATAGCTCGCATGACGCATGACAATACTGTGACTGCTGTAGCCTTCAGCCTGGATGAAAAATATGTGGTTTCAGGAAGTTCGGATGACACTGCTCGTGTTTGGGAATTTGCCAGCGGTAAGGAAGTGGCTCGCATGACACATGATGATAGTGTGAATGCTGTGGCTTTCAGCCCTGATGGCAAATATGTGGTTTCAGGAAGTGCGGATGGCATTGCCCGCGTCTGGGACGCTGCCAGCGGCAGGGAAGTAGCTCATATGATCCATAATGATAGTGTGAATGTTGTGGCTTTTAGTCCAGATGGCAAATATGTGGTTTCGGGAAGTTTGGATAAAACTGCTCGTGTTTGGGAATTTGCCAGCGGTAAGGAAGTAGCTCGCATGACTCATGATCGGAGCGTGAATGCAGTGGCCTTCAGCCCAGATGGCAAATATGTGGTTTCAGGAAGTGTGGATAAAACTGCTCGTGTCTGGGATGCTGTTAGCGGCAGGGAAATAGCTCGCATGACACATGATGACAGTGTGAATGCAGTGGCCTTCAGTCCAAATAGCAAATATGTGGTTTCAGGAAGTGGTGATAAAACTGCTCGTGTTTGGGAAACTACCAGCCCTAGAGAATTGGTTCACATAATGCATGACAATACTGTAACTGCTGTAGCCTTTAGCCCAGATGGTAAATATGTGGTTTCAGGAAGCGCTGATGGCATTTCCCGCGTCTGGGAATTTGCCAGCGGCAGAGAAGTAGCCAGTATGACCTATAATAATCCTGTGAATGCAGTAGCCTTCAGCCCTGATGACAAATATGTGGTTTCAGGAAGTTCGGATGGCATTGCCCGCGTCTGGGAAACTGCCAGCGGCAGGGAAATAGCTCGCATGACGCATGGCAATACTGTGACTGCTGTGGCCTTTAGCCCAGATGGTAAATATGTGGTTTCAGGAAGTTCGGATAAAACTGCGCGTGTTTGGGAATCTGCCAGCGGGAGGGAAATAGCTCGCATGACGCATGACAATACTGTAACTGCTGTAGCCTTTAGCCCAGATGGTAAATATGTGGTTTCAGGAAGCGCGGATGACACTGCGCGTGTTTGGGAATTTGCCAGCGGCAGGGAATTAGTTCGCATGACGCATGACAATACTGTAACCGCTGTAGCCTTTAGCAGCCTAGATGGTAAATATGTGGTTTCAGGAAGTGCGGATGACACTGCGCGTATTTGGGAGATCTGCCAGCGGCAGGGAAATAGCTCGCATGACGCATGACAATACTGTGACTGCTGTGGCCTTTAGCCCAAATGGAAAATACGTGGTTTCAGGA
This sequence comes from uncultured Chloroflexia bacterium, assembly GCA_963757465.1. GTDB lineage: Bacteria > Chloroflexota > Anaerolineae > Anaerolineales > Villigracilaceae > UBA5195. Next base: position 580,369 of record CAVWRY010000003.1, read on the forward strand.
AGTGCGGATAACACTGCTCGTGTCTGGGAAAGTATAAGCGGGAAGGAAGTTGCTCGTATGATCCATGATGATGGTGTGACTGCTGTGGCCTTTAGCTCAGATGGAAAATATGTAGCTTCAGGAAATAATGATATAACCACCCGCTTTTGGGTCTGGCAACCTGATGATTTGATAGTTAATGCCTGTGCTACAATGACACGCGATCTTACCCGTGTCGAGTGGCAACAGTATGTTGGTGATGCGTTGCCTTATCAAGCAGTTTGTGCCAACTTGTCAGTTGAATTATTGCACATATCGACCCCATGATAAGTCTCCAGAAAACCTATGACACTACCTGTCCGCAGTGGGTGGTAGAGTTGGAGCCAACGACTGCGCCATAGTTTTGGAAATGGAAATAATCTGAATTTGGCCCTTGCACTTCCTGTTCATTTGTTCTATAATTCCTTTTGCAAACGGCGACCTGCCCCCCTCAGGCCGCCGTTTGCATTTAAGCTTTTGAGCTGGAATCTTCGCAACATAAATTCCATATTATTGCCACTGAGTTGCGCAGTTTTCGCTTCAATGAGAAAATTCAAGGGTGAAATCTCTCTTTTGACGTTTGAAGAACAGGCTTATCCCAAAAAACTGGCTGCATGACAAAAATGGAGACTAAATTTGAAAGAACGAACAGGCTTATAAAACTGTATAATTATTCAAATAGTTGTCACGCAACAAATTTCATCAACTCCCCATTCCACTTAGGGTCGGTATTCAAAACGGAGAACGGGGCGCCAGACGCATAAACAACCCTAGCCGCGTGGAATACACCATCAGCATACATAGCACAGTCAGGAGATACATGCCCAACGATTTGGACACCCTCGCCAGCTATTTGCCCATCCTGCTGCGGCAGCAGTTGATCGCCAGCCCGACTCCGCTCAGTGAGCCGAAGGTCGAAACTTTTTCTGCCGCATTTTTGTTTGGCGATATTACCGGCTTTACCCCGCTCACAGTGCGTCTCACGCAAAAAGGCGCAGAAGGCGTCGAAGAGTTGAGCCGCCTGTTAAGCGAATACTTTGATCGGCTAATCAACTTGATTACAACTCATGGCGGCGACATTCTCAAAATCGCCGGGGATGCTGTGCTGGTGGTCTGGCCCGCCAGGGAGGATGACCTGAGTGTTTCAATGCGGCGTGCAGCACAGTGTGCGTTGGCGATCCAGGGCGAGCTGCACAACTACGAGACTTTTGAAGGCGCACGCCTTTCGATGCGCATTGGCCTGAGCGGCGGTCCGCTCAGTCTGGCGCAGTTGGGCGGGGTCTTCGGGCGCTGGGAAGCCATTGCAACGGGAATCCCCATCGCGCAAGCCAGCATTGCCGAAGGACGCTGCCAGCCTGGGCAGGTGATTCTCGCCCCCGAAGCTTGGGCTTTGCTATCGGATACGGTGCAAGTAGAAATGGTGGCAAAGGATGGAAAACAGGCGCTAAACCTGTTATGGGTCGAAGATCCCCCCGAGCTGAACCCCATTTCGATCTTGCCGCTGCCTATCGAAGCAGTTACTGCCGCCCGTGCCTACATCCCCGGTGCGATTTTGCAGCATCTGGCTTTGGGGCAGTCTACCTTTCTTTCAGAGTTGCGGCGATTGACGATGATCTTCATCAACCTGCCCGGTTTTGAACGCATCGAAAACCTGGACAAGGCCCAAGCCCTGATGCAAACCTTGCAGCGAGCGCTCTATCATTATGAAGGCAGCGTCAACCAACTGATTGTAGATGACAAAGGCACCACCCTCGTGGCAGCGCTCGGACTGCCGCCCTTTGCACATGAAGACGACCCTGTACGCGGCGTGCTGGTGGCGCTGGAAATGGCAGCAGGACTGCGAATGCTCAATCAGCGCTATGCTATCGGCGTCACCAGCGGACAGGTTTACTGTGGCGAACGCGGCAATATCTATCGCCGCGAGTATGCTTTGCTGGGAGATGCTGTCAATACGGCGGCGCGGCTGATGCAGGCAGTTTTGAAAACCGGGAACAACGATATATTCTGTGACGTTGCTACTTGTCAGGCCGCCAAAAGCCGCATCGATTTTGAAACCCTACCACCGGTAATGGTCAAGGGCAAGGCAGAACCCATCGCGATCTATCGTCCCGTACAAGAAAAATCCACTACTTTGCAACCGCGCCGTGAACTGATTGGGCGCAAAGCCGAAAAAGCCATGCTCAACGGCGCCTTGCAAGCGCTGCTACGCGGCGAAATCCAGGGCCCCATCATTCTTGAAGGTGAAGCCGGGCTGGGCAAATCGCGTCTTGTGGAAGAAGTGAAACTTCAGGCGCGGGCTACGGGGTTGGCTTTTTTTAGCGGCAATGGCGGGCGATGCCGTCGAGCGCAACAGTGCCTACCATGCTTGGCGTGACACGCTTCGCGATGGGTTTGGTCTTTCGCCTAGTGAGACGCTGGAAAAACAACGTGCCAAAATCCAATCGCTTTTGCCAGAATACTGGCGACCTTATGCGCCGCTATTGAATATCATGCTACCGCTCAACTTCCCTGAAACAGAAACGACCTCCACGCTGACGCAGCAAACCCGCCTCGACCAGACCAGAGACCTGTTGGATGATCTGCTCTTTGGCCTGTTGTGTTCTCCTGCACCTGCCGTCTTGATTCTCGAAGACGCACATTGGTTTGATACTGCCTCGTGGGCAATTTTGGTTTCAGCCAGCCAACTGGCGCGCAAACTGCCGCTGCTGTTGATCGTTACTACACGTCCCATGCAGGATGCCTATACACCCGAATATATTCAATTGCAAGAACAGCCTGAAACACGCATGTTGCGCCTTGGCCCATTGGCAGAAGCTGAAACGACGGCGCTAATCTGCCAGCATTTGCAGACGGCGCATGTTGGCCCGGCCCTGAATGCCTTTATTGAAGAACATGCTGAAGGCAATCCCTTCTTTGCTGATGAGATTCTGTTGGTGCTGCTGGAATCCGGATTTCTCAATCATAGCGTGGATGCCTGCGACTTGAAACCCGGCACAAACACTCAAAATATTGGCCTGCCTGCTACTATTCAAGGATTGATCGCCAACCGCATCGACCGCCTGAAACCCGCCGAGCAGATGACACTCAAGGTCGCCAGTGTGTTGGGGCGGGTCTTCAGCATGGAAATAATGCGCGCTATTTACCCGCCCGAAGCAGGGGATGTCAACATCGACGCACACTTGAAAACCCTGCAAGAACGTGATTTTATCGTCCCCTTCAGCCGAGAGAGTTATGTTTTCAAACATGCCCTGACCCGCGACGCCATCTACAACCAGATGCTGTTCGCCCAGCGTCGCAAGCTGCATCGTGCGGTAGCAGAATGGGTTGAGCAGACTTATGCTGACGACCTTGAACCGCACTACGCGCTGCTGGCGCATCACTGGGAATATGCCATCGGCAACCCGCAGGATGACCTGGCCCTGACTGACAAAGTGCTGGATGCGCTCGAAAAAGCTGGAAAACAAGCTGCTGCGGTTCTGATTTACCAGGAATTTGCCGAGTTTTTCTCCCGTGCCTTGGCCTTGGCCGCTAAATTACCTAATGAACTAACCGAGAAGCTCATGCCAAAACTACGTCAAATGCGCTGGCATATGTCTCTAGGCGTGGCACAAATTAACCTTGGGAGGCTTATTGAAGGTGGCCAGGCATTGGAACAGGTAGCACGATTGAGTGGGCGTACACTGCCTAACACTAACACTGGCTTGTATTTTGGTATCTTACGTGAGGCCATTATTCAGATTTGGCATCGTTTGCGCCCAAATTTTTCTGTCAGAACCAGATCGAACGAATTTGAATTTGAACAACAAGAACATGTTGTTTCTGAAGCGTTGAGCTGGCTATTTTCAGTCAATTTTCTTAGTAACAAATTGCTTCAATCTGTTTTTACGACCTTAAGCGCTGTAAATATTGCTGAGAATAGAGAAAAAGCACCAGCCAATTTAGCAATTGATTATGGGGTACTTAATCTTATTGCACATCTTCTTAGGCAAAATAGATTGGCGAATATTTACAAGCGCTTATATTTAGCGACACCTGTGTTGAGCAACGACCCACTCATGCAAAGTGGCTTTGATATTATGGTAATGGTTCGTTTTTTGGGGCAAGGCGAATGGAATCAGCTTAAGCTGGCGGGCGAGAAAGCACTGACCATTTTGGAGAGGCAGCCAAGAGCTTATTACGTACAGGGCGTTATATTGACCCAATTAGCTATTTCAGATTATTTACAGGCATCTTATGTAAGCAACTTGGAAAAAGCCAATTTAGTTGGGCAGTTTGGGCGCATGGGCAATAATATTGTATTTCAATCTTGGGACTTGAATGGACATGTAAGAATTCATACTGCTCGGGGGCAGTTTGATTGTGTCCAAGCTGATCTCGAGAAATTGAAGCATTTTCTGACTATAAGTATTACTGAATTAGTATTTCCTACCTATCAGGCAAAATTAGCATTAGCATTAAAACAATGGGATCAAGCAGAAGCCCATACAAAAAAAATTGAACAAGTCTTGTCTCTTTCGCCTTTCCCGACTTATATGAGCCTATTTAGCAACACAGTCTGTGCTGAAGTGCCACTGACTCTAGTGGCAGCTTGCCACCCCATCTACCACTCCAGCTAAAATCAAGAGCTGGCGGGCTAATGCCAAACACGCCTGTCACAAGCTGGCACAGTTTGCAAAAATTTACCCCATTGGCAAACCTGATGCGCTGCGCTGCCAGGGCGACTATGACTGGCTTAACGGCAATGCTACAAAGGCCAAACACAACTGGCAGGCCAGCCTAGTCGCGGCCCAGCAACTATCCATGCCGCATCAAGCCGCGCTGGCCCATTGGTCGCTGGGGCATTTGTCCGGCCCAGAGCAATCCGCTCATCGTCAAGCCGCCCGTGAAATTCTGGAAGGGCTGGGCGCGCTAGCGTATTTTGAGTACTTGGAAACGACGCTATAAGGTTTTGGTTGGTTAATAAACAATCAAAGCAACGCAAAGCTGACAGAGAAAATTGACATCATAATATGCATTATGTTGCCAAGTTATACTTTAATGGAAGGAAAATAAGCTTTGAACACCTTTCTAAACTCTAAAATTCTCGCAACATAAAATTGCGGTTATATCTATATAACTTTTCAAGCGTCACATTTTTCACAATTTTCCGTTAATTTGGCTAAGGAGAAATCAACCATGAACATTTTACTTTGGCTCATCAGTGGGATTATTGCAGGGTGGTTAACAGGTCTTATTATGAAAGGCGGCGGCTTTGGCGTGATCGGCGACTTGGTTGTCGGTCTGCTGGGTGGCCTGATTGGCGGCTTCCTCGCCGGATTACTGGGAATTGAGCCTGCCAATTGGGTAGGACAGATTCTTATCGCTGTGGTTGGTGGAGTAGTTTTGGTCGCTTTATTGCGCCTCATTCGCCGCACTCCGTAATTACTACGTTAACGACGTAGACAATCATTCGAAAATTGCTTCAATGCAATTTCGGATGATTGCTTTAACGGATGAAGTAGACTGCCTTGGAGAGGGAGAAAATCATTTGGCCTTATTTTAATTCGTTTTTATTGGCAGGTTTTGAATCAGCCTGTCATATTAATAGAGCGGGTCTGCGGCTGGATATGCAGGCGCTCACGCAGCATGATCTCTACCTCAATCAAGATTATTCGCTGTTGAACAGTTTCAATATTTCTACCGTCAGAGATGGTGTTAACTGGCCGTGTGTTGAGTGGGGAGGAAAATTTGATTTTTCCTCAGTCGCCCGGATGATTGATGCTGCCCATGACCAAAACATTCAGGTGATCTGGAATATCTTTCATTATGGTTATCCTGATGATCTTGATATATTTTCGCCCAGCTTTGTAGATCGCTTTGCACAGTACTGCTCCGCACTCTCGCGTTTTATTCACGACCATACGGACCAGCTACCCTTTTACACTCCCGTTAATGAAATTTCTTTTCTTTCCTGGGCGGCGGGTGAAGTGGGATACATTCACCCTTATGCTTATGAAAAAGGACACGCGCTAAAACGGCAATTGGTCAGAGCTGCAATTGCCGGAATAGATGAAATTTGGGCGGTTAACCCGGCAGCCCGCATCGTACAGGTGGAGCCGTTGATCCACGTTGTATCTCCCCAGTATAGTCCGCATCTTGCCGGGGCTGCGGCTGAACAGCGAGCCAGCCAGTTTGATGCCTGGAATATGATGAGTGGTTTAACCGATTCCGATCTGGGTGGGCATCCACGCTATCTGGATGTTATGGGCTTCAATTATTATCACGCCAACCAGTGGGAATACCCGGGTCAGCGCTTGCGCTGGGAGGATGAGCCACGCGATGAACGTTGGGTTCCATTACACCAATTAGTCATCGAACTTTATGAGCGTTACAAACGTCCCCTCTTTGTGGGTGAAACCAGTCACTTTGGTATTGGGCGCGGTCCCTGGCTACGAGAAGTTTATGATGAATTCAAAAAAGCTTTGGAGCATGGCATTCCGCTTGAGGGGCTAACGATCTATCCGATCCTTGATAGGCCAGACTGGGACAATATCGAACACTGGCATAACAGCGGCTTGTGGGACCTGGTGAATGATGACCAGGGCATGCTTCAGCGTATGCTCAATCAGCCTTATGCAACTGTCGTAAATAAAATTATGGAAGACATCAACCTGCTTGTTACGGCTGTAAAAGCATAAAAATCAAGTGAATAAATCAGTATATAACATTTCACTGCTTCTGTCGTTATTGTAGATGCAAGTATCCTTCCCCCCTAGCTAATCTAACGGAGCAAAAATGAAAAGCAAAACTTTGCAAGACCTCTACGTTGACGAACTCAAGGATCTCTACAGTGCTGAGAATCAGTTGATTCATGCGCTTCCCAAAATGGTAAAAGCAGCCCAATCTTCTGAATTGCGCGATGCTTTCTCAAGTCATCTGGCGCAGACTGAAGAACATGCCCAGCGGATCGAGAAAATTGCTACAGCCCTGGGTATCTCAGCCAAAGGCAAAAAATGTGTTGGGATGGAGGGGGCAATCAATGAAGGAAAAGAAGTAATGGAAGAAGAATTTGAAGAAGGCGTCATGGATACCGCGCTGATTGCGGCTGCCCAACGCGTCGAACATTATGAGATGGCTGGTTATGGATGTGCACGCGCCATGGCCGAGACACTCGGTTACCCGGATGCAGTTAAATTATTACAGCAAACCCTCGACGAGGAAAAAGAAGCCGACGAAAAGTTGACTCAAATTGCTGGAACCCTGGCAAAAGAGTACACCCACTAACCAGGCATAGCTGCTAAAAATAAACATTCCCCAGCCTGTCTATCAGGCTGGGGAATGTTTATTTTTAGCACAAAATTCGAGGGCTAAAAAATATATTGATACTGGCGCGCCAGCGCGATGGCGGGTAGGATGGTTCCATTGGGAACACGCTGACCATCTTTGTCAATTACCCAGATGCCGTTATGCAGTTGCTGTTCTTCATCTATCCAGTCATACATAGAGATGGCTGGTGCCCAGGTAAATACCGCAATGTTAGCCCCCTCCATCATGGCAAGGCGTGTCTCTGCCATCATCCACCAGAACCATTCGGCTTGCTGCCAGCCTGTGGGTGGGCCAGATGTTTCAGTCAGCCACAAGGGTTTGGCAGGCCATCGTTTTTGGGCATTCATCAAAAGCTGATGAAGCGGCGGCAGGGTCAAATCACGATAATGGTTGAGGCCAATCGCTGTGACAAGATTATCACGGCCACCCAGCTCTGGGTCGCGCAGCCCCAGCACTATATCCAGTATGGCTGCTTGATTGTCTTCGGGGTTGTTATCGGTGGCGTGCCAAGGTTCCGGGATGACCAGAATAGCATTCGGCTTCACTTCCAGCACAGCCTTTGATGCTTCGATAATCATCTTGCTGATCTGGCGGCGAAAACTGGTAGGATTTTCTTCCCGCAGGAACGGACTCCACTGGCCCTGTCGCCCGCCAAGTTCGACGAACAGGCTGGGTTCGTTACAAATACAGTAATATTCGAGCGAGGGATAGCGTTGTGCTATGGCACGGGCAAAATTGGCAAAGTGCCAGGGAGCATCCGGAGCAAGAATATCGAGCCAATCAGGGTAACCGTAGTGCCACAGGTCAATGTAAAGCTTCAGCTTGTACTTTTCTGCGGTAGAGACCACGCGGTCCATCCAGTTCCAGTCGAAGATACCTGGAGCAGGGTGCGAAAGATACCAGCGCGCTCCATCGCGTATCCCAACACACCCTGCATCAACCATCAGTTGATAATCTTGCGCAAGGAATTCATCATGCCGTATCAAGGCAATTTCGTCCTGCCGGTAGAGTTGGCCCTGCTTATGACGGATGAAATCCGAATTTTCTAGAAAGGCCCAAAACTCCATGGGTCGGGTGATTGGTAGCAGGGGCGCTATGACAGATTTAACGATAGATGCTGCGATTGTCGTTGCAAGATGGGGCACTTTGATATTTTCTGTTTCAGGTCTTCCTATCTCCATTTTTTCTCCATTCGCTTAATTTCTTGACAATTTGTGGCATCCACGTCGGACCAGCGACGACGGGTCGGCTATCATGCCATTGTAAAGGATCGATACACATGCGTCGAGCCGTCATATTAGAGTCCCATGCGTGGTAAATGATGAATTCCTGACCATCGGCCCAGGCTGTGAATGAGTTATGTCCAGGGCCAATCACGTGACCCGGAAAGGAACCCAACACAAGTTGCGGGTTGTCGGCTGGCAGACGATAAGGACCCAGTATTTTCTCGGCGATCACATACGAGATGCCGTAATTTTCGCGCTCCCAGGCACCACCGCTGTAAAAACAGTAATAGCGACCATTGTGAAAGCGCAAGGCAGCACCTTCAATGGTATGCCAGTCATAAACAGCGCCATACATGGAACGTTCGGCTTTGAAAAGCTGCCAATCAGCATGGGGGCGGATCACGACCCGTGGCTGGCCTGCCAGGGTCAACATATCCAACATACGATCAACGACAATCCCTGTGCCAACCCGATAGGGATCGTCAATGGTCAAAAAATCTTGTGAATAAAATAGGTACCACTGCCCATCTTCATCTTTAAACGGATGGGGGTCGATGGTAAAGGGTTGGTCTGGGACGAGGACTCGGCCTGCATCTTCAAAGGGTCCTAGCGGATGAGGGGATGTTGCGACCCGTAGCTGGTGATCGTGATGGTTGATGCCGTGCGCCGAATAATAAAGATAAAAGACACCTGCATGAAAGGCAACTTCGGGGGCCCAAAAATCGTCGCCGCCAGCAGGGACAAGCGCCCAACCCTTCGGCTGCCAATCGATCAGGTTGGCAGACTGTAAGAGGGGGAAAGCCTTTCCTTCAGGTGAGCGCGGACCAGTTCCATACGCGTAATACTGCCCTTCGTGATGTAAGACAAAGGGATCCGCAAAGTACTCATCGTATACAGGATTTTTATATTTCATTCAAAAGGGGGGGATTTTTATGACAAACACGTTTTAAAACTTTATAGTAGAGAGTTCTCTCAAGAAACTTGTATGACATAACACTTTCTGGGAGAGGCCGTTATTTCTAGTAGCTTTTCCAAAGGCGCTTTCATACCTAAAGTATAAAATGAAATTCTGTCTTTTGTGCTTTACAACAACCCAACAAAGATTATTTAACAACTTGCGCGGAGGATTTTATGTGGAATCAAGATCATATTTCAGAGTCAGATCTACCAATAGCATCCAAGGAAGATTTAATCTGTTTATCGCATTTACGCTGGAATTTTGTTTATCAACGCCCTCAACATTTAATGAGTCGTTGTGCGCAGGAGCGACGAGTCTTTTTTGTGGAGGAGCCTGTTATCGATCACCAAAAGCCGTATATCGATGTTCAGATCCACACCGTAGGCACAGATCAGAAAGCCTATATCTGGGTGGTTGTTCCTCATATTCCAGACGGACTATCGACAGAACAGCGCCATCTTGCTCTCTCGATCCTGATGGATCAATTGATCCTCGAGTTTGAAATTTCAGACTACCATTTATGGTATTACACGCCTGAAGCTTTAATGTATACCCGTACGCTCAAGCCACAAACAATCATCTACGATTGCATGGATGAACTTAGTCTCTTTAAGGGCGCAAATCCGCAGTTATGCACGCTCGAAATGGAACTGTTAAGCCGGGCCCATGTAGTGTTTACGGGTGGGCAGAGTCTCTATCAGGCCAAACAAGACCAGCATTCTAATATCCACTGCTTCCCAAGCAGCATTGACGCGAAACATTTTAAACAAGCCCGCTCTATTTTGCCTGAACCAGCCGATCAACGCGACATTCCCCACCCACGTTTGGGTTTCTTCGGCGTGTTAGATGAACGACTCGATATTAAATTGTTGAGATCGTTGGCGACCGCCTGGCCTGATTGGCAAATTGTGCTGATTGGGCCTATCGTAAAAATTGACCCTGAGCAGTTGCCAAAGAATCCAAATATCCATTATCTTGGGATGAAAGATTATAAAACGCTCCCCAACTACCTGGCAGGCTGGGATGTGGCCTTGCTGCCCTTTGCGCTCAACGAATCAACGCGTTATATTAGCCCGACAAAAACGCCCGAATACCTGGCCGGTGGCAAACCCGTGGTTTCCACCCCCATTGCGGATGTAGTCAAACCTTATGGGGAACAACGCCTTGTTCGCATTGCAGCGAATGCAGATGAATTTATCCAGGCGATCGAAGAAATCCTCGCAAAAGGAATCCCTGCTGAAATTCAACGCGCACGCGATGCTTTCCTGGCAGATATGTCGTGGAATAAGACCTGGAATGATATGTCTGCATTGATAAGCCTGGCTGCTACAAAACCAGAAAATTTTTATGAATTGTCGGAGCTTTCCTAAGTTTCGACTTTTTATTGCTCAGACGTGAGCATATAGCCTCAAGGAGAATCTCATGTTTGATTATTTAATCGTTGGTGCCGGGTTTGCCGGAAGTGTCATCGCTGAGCGGCTCGCCAATGGATTAGGAAAGAAAGTTCTTGTCATTGATAAACGCTCTCACATCGCAGGCAATGCTTATGACTATTACGATGATAATGGAATTTTGGTACATAAATATGGGCCGCATATTTTTCATACCAATTCTGATGAAATATGGAACTATCTTTCACGCTTCACAGCGTGGCGGCCTTATGAACATCGCGTGCAAATCAGCGTAGATGGGTTGCTATTGCCAATGCCGATTAACCTCGACACAATTAATGAGTTGTATGGCCTACATCTTAGCTCTTTTGAGTGTGCAGAGTTTTTTGCCAAAATCGCTGAGCCGCGTGATGAGATCCGCACGAGTGAAGATGCGGTTATCAACAAAGTAGGCAAAGAGCTTTATGAAAAATTCTTTCGCAATTACACCCGCAAACAATGGGGGCTTGACCCATCAGAGCTGGATGCATCAGTAATATCACGCGTTCCGATCAGAACCAATCGAGACAACCGTTATTTTACGGATGTTTATCAGGCGATGCCTTTGCATGGCTACACTCGTATGTTCGAGAATATGCTCGATCACCCTTTAATTAAGGTGATGCTCAATACCGATTACCGGGAAGTAGAAAACCTGATCCCTTATCGTGAAATTATATTCACGGGTCCAATCGATGAATTTTTCAATTACCAATTTGGGAAATTACCCTATCGTTCGCTTGAGTTCCGCTTGGAAACGCATCCTGTCCCTGTTTTTCAACCTGCACCGGTTATTAACTACCCCAATGAACATCCCTATACCCGCGTGACTGAGTTCAAATATCTAACAGGACAAACTCACGAAAAAACAACCATTGTCTATGAGTATCCTACCGACGATGGTGACCCCTACTATCCTGTACCCCGTCCACAGAATCGGGAAATTTATCAAAAATATCAGGTGTTGGCGCAAACGACCCCCAATGTGCATTTTATCGGGCGTCTGGCTACCTATAAATACTTCAATATGGATCAAGTGGTTGGACAGGCATTAACTTTGTATTCAAAACTTGCGGGTGAAGTATCCGCCCCTGTATATCAAAACCAATCTCTGTGCCAAGCAAGCGTAAAACCGCAATTGGGAGTGAGTGTGTAACATGGTACTTTTTCTACATTACCCATTGTTCGATCCGTTCGGACTGGACAATAGAAATTGTTTCTCATTCCTAACTTTTTGGAGACATTACCTGTAAATGGGAAATGTTGTATTGTGTAAAGTAACGTTAGTCCGGGATAAAGAACTGCACCTTGTAACGCTATGTGAATATTGACTGCACCGCCCGTAATTCGGGATTAATCCCGAATTACGGGCGGTTGGAAAGCCAGAATAGGCAAAAAATGATGCACTTTGTACTAACCCGGACTGACGTTACTTTACTCTGATAGATAATTTTTTTCGCCAATCACCTGCAAGAATAGTTTCACCGCCTGTGGGTCAAAATGCGTGCCCGATTGCTCGCGGATATACGCCAGCACCTTTTCTTCCGGCCAACTGGGGCGATAAGGCCGGTCAGAACGCAGGGCATCCCATACATCCACGACTGCAAAGAGACGCGCCGCCAGCGGAATTTGCTCCCCTGCCAAACGGCGTGGGTAGCCAGTACCGTCCCACTTTTCGTGATGACAGTAGGGAATGTCAAGTGCAGGCCGTAAATAATCAATGGAGGAGAACATATCGTAGGCATACTGCGGATGCTTGCGCATGGCAACCCACTCCTCGTCAGTAAGTTTGCCAGGCTTCAGCAAGACATCATCTGGCACGCCCAGTTTGCCCATGTCGTGCAAAAGCGCACCGCGACGAATATGTATCAGTTGTTTATCGCTCATGCCTAGCGTCTGCGCCAGTTCAACGGTCAGCTCGGTAACGCGCTGGGTATGCCCTGCTGTCTCTTTGTCGCGTAAATCCATCGCCCGCGACCAACCCACAATAGTGGCATCATACGCCTGGGTAAGTTCTTTGTTCGAACGTTGAAGACCACTAAACAAACTTGCGCTTTGAATGGCAAGCGCCGCCTGTCCGGCCAGTGTATACAGGAAGTCTATCCAATCTTGTGGTGGCTCCAGCGGGGCACGATGGAAGATTTCCAGTACGCCTTTCACTTCCATATTATCAATGAGCGGAACGCAGTAATAGCCTACGAACTTTTCTCTGACGAGCAGGTCTTTGCGAACAAATTCCTCGCCAAGACCTTCGCGCAAGTCACGAATATGGATGGGTTTTCTCTCTTGTATACAGCGACCGGCAACGCCTTCACCCATCTTCAACGGGTGGTTTTGAATCGCTTTTGTGTCGAAACCCCAACCAGAGCGATATTCAAGCAGCCCAGAATCCGCATTCAATACCTGTATATCTGCCGCGTCAATATTTAGCTCTATGATTGTCCTTGAAACAACCGCATCCAGTCCTATTTTCATCCCAAAGCTTGAAAGGATGGCGGTATCAATCTCCCGCAATGAGTTTAAATGTTGAATTTGTGTGTGGATTTTTTCTTCGGCCCATTTACGCTCACTAATATCGCGGGCAATGGCTGAAACGCCAATAATCATCCCGACATCATCCAGCATGGGGGAGATTGTAATGGAAACATCAACTTCCGTACCATCCTTGCGCAGACGGACCGTCTCATAGTGCTTAATATGTTCTCCACGCTGAATGCGTCTGAGAATATTTGATAATTCATTCGGGCGGTCAGCGGGGATAATGCTGGATATAGATTTTCCAATGGCTTCGGCGGCGCTGTATTGATACAACCGTTCAGCGCCGTTGTTCCAACTTGTGATGATTCCATCAAGAGTGGTGCTCAAAATGGCGTCTTCGCTGGCAGCTACAATATTGGCAAGCTGGTTGCGCATTGCTTCGGCCCGCTTACGCTCGGTAATATCAAGCGAAAGGATCAAGACACCCTCAGGGATCGGTTGAATCTCCAGTTCGAACCAACCAACGCCGCCGTCAGGGTAAATAAATTCATTTTGAATTTCACAGGGAATGTGTTCTTCCATGCAGCGTTTAATCACGGCAAAGACATACGTGTCCTGGATACCCGGCCACATGTCCATATAAATATTGCCAAGCAATTCTTTGCTGGGACGGCGGTTATGCACTTCAGCAGACCGATTAAGATAGCGATAACGCCAGTCAAAACCAAGTATCTGGGTTCCTTCAAGCATATTGTCGAATGCAGTACGGAATCGTTCCTCGCTTTTGATGAGTTGCTGCTCTGCCTGTTTGTGGGCTGCTTCGGCTGCCATCTTATCCAGCGCAAACGAAATATCCATCCCCATCTCGTTGAGCAGATGAATTTCTTCTTCTACTTTGAACAAGTCTTCCTCATCAGAAACCAATCCCACAATGCCAATGATCTCTCCATGCAGGCGGAATGGAACAACGGCTGAAGAGTGAAAATCGAAGCTGCGAAGTTGATCGCGCTGCTTTCGCGTTCTTTCGTCCGTCTGAATATTTTCACTGGTTACCACTTTGGCAGTGCGGATTGCGGCAGCCGCCAGCCCGTCTTTGCCGTTCTTCTTGTCGATATTCACGATTGGAAAGGGCCAGTGCGCCACGTCCAGCCCCGTGGCGGCAACAGGTCGAATCTCCCCGGATGCTTTATCCAGAAGACCAACCCATGCCAGCGAAAACTTGCCAAATTCCACTGCGACATTGCAGATCGATTGATAAAGTTCGCTGTGCTCGCGCACGCGCACAATGATCTGATTGACTTGGCTCAACGTGGCGTACAGTCGTTTCATTTGCGTCAACTGATGTTCTACACGTTTGCGTTCGGTAATATCGATAAAAGTCGTCATCGCAAACGCTTCGCCACCCAGCGTGATTGTGGCGACTGTTGCCAGCCCGCTGCGTACCTCGCCCGATTTTGTGGTGACATCCACTTCAAAATCGGATACTGGGTTGCCTTGTTTGAGCGCAATCAGTCTGGCTTCACGCGCTTTCGGGTCGACCACAATCCCAGCTTTCGTTGAAGTCAAACCGATCAACTCATTCAGAGCGTACCCTGTTAATTTCAAAAAGCTGGGGTTGGCATCCGCAAGAAGCCCATCTGAGAGTCAAGTCAACAAAATTGCCGCCGAGACCGAATGAAAAATCTGATCGAAAAGCTGCTGATGTTGTGCGGCTGCATTTAGCATTCGTTTGTGGCTGGACGATTTGCGAGATGTGGTAAGATTCGATCTTGTGGGACCCATGCAGGCTTCCTCCTGATAACACTTGACAGCATAGATTAAATGGCGCTGCTTTTGACTGAAATGTTCAACCTTTTGAATCCCTAGCCTTGTTTTCAATGAATCAGGTTGATGATGCAACGATGAAGTGCTGAGTGAATTTTATTCCCGCTTCTTGCAGTATATATCATATTTTTTTAAAGAAACAGGATATTTCACCTGAAATTATATGACGTCTGCAATGCTCACTGTTGGCAGAACCATCACAAGCGCGGCAGTAATAGCAAGCAATTCAATATTAAAATCACTGGGAGATCCTGAATAGATTGCGTCCCATCGCGAAGCCAATAATAATGATGCAACAAGTATACTGAGCACCCACCAAATTCGCTTAAATAGATCGGAGAATTTTATATTTTGGGTCTCCTAATTATTAAAAGTACTGCCAACTATGTATTTAGCTGAATGTACATAAAACTTCTAATCTCGTACTACTAAATATTTCAACTTGTAATCAGATTATAGCGATCAGAAATCCATTATAGGGCAAAGCGATTTATTTGTTACAAAAAATACCAGAGTATTTCTTCGTAACAAATAATTAGACAAATATTGCAAGGTAGGTTGATTTATTGTTAGGGTTGTTCAATATTGACCCACTGGAAGCAGAAAAAGATAAAAGTGAAACCGGCAACATCATATATATGATGTTGCCGGTTTCGCCTTGTGTTACAGCTATTCAAGACCTGTGGTGCCATTTTGATGCTGAAAATTTGGACGATATTGTTTACTTTGTAGATTTCCCAATGGATTTAATTTGCTTTTGCATGATTTTGTAGTACACAATCTCGCTTTGGAGATCAATCGGCTTATTGTGCAAATGTCGCCAATACAACTTTAAGATGACGTTCGATATGCTATCTGCATCATTCATGCCAGTACTAACAAAATATTGGTGCAAGCGAGATGATTGAGACCATAGCCCCCAATTATTACGAAGCCACAAACCTAAATTAAGATGATAGGTTATTAGGTCTACTTCTTGAGAGTTCTTTAGCCTTTCTTGGTCGTTTTGTTCAAGCATCTTCTCTAATTCAGAGAAACACTCTAAAAGATTGGCTGGAATATGAACTCCTGTAGGAGATTGGTTGTCAAGTGTAGGGTGAAGATTTATAGTCTGATGGCTATCCTATTAGTTAAAAATACGTTCAATACCATTATACAGCTTGCAATAAAATCTAGTTAGGTAAAAGAAACCTTCGCGGCATAAGTTCTCTTATGCGGGGAAGGTTTGTTTTTTTAGGATTTTTATGGCAAAATTCAAGGGGGAAGCGATCTCTTCTTTCACTGCTATCCCCTAAAAAACTCACGCGATAACAAAATGGAGCACAAAATGGATGCTGCTACTTCTATCTCAGACTGGCTTTCAACCCTGGACAAAGCCGGAACCAACCCAAAAACGCTGGCATCTTATCGACGCGGGTTGGAACACTTCATCGCCTGGAATCGCCAATCGTACGGCACGGATTTCGCGCCAGCCGCCATCATCCAGCGCGATGTGGTGGATTGGCGCTCCTACCAGCAAAAAGTCCAGCGTGCGCGCCCGGCCAGCATCAATCAACGCCTGGCTGCGCTCAGCTCGTTTTTCAAATGGGCAGTAGCCCAGGGGCTGGCGAAAAAGAGCCCGGTGGACGGGGTGAAAAGCTTGAGCCTGGAAAATCTCCAGCCCAAGGCGTTGGACAAGCAGACAGAACGGTTGTTCCTGCGAGCAGTGCATCAATCTGGCAATCTGCGCGATATTGCAGTGGTGGAATTGTTACTGGGCACGGGATTAAGAGTTCAGCGAATTGCTGGATTTGAAGGTGGACGACGTGGAAATGAGCGAGCGCAGCGGCAAGGTGATTGTGCGTAAGGGCAAGGCATCCGGCTATCGGGAGGTTCCGCTTACGCTGCATGTTCGCAAAGCATTGACCGCCTATCTAAATCAGGACAGAAGAAGCAAGAGTGATTCATTCTGGTCTGGTCAGCGCGGCGAACTACGAGACCGCAGCGCGATCAGTTATATCTTGGAGAAGTATGCTTTGATCGCCCAGATTGAACCGTTTGGGCCACATGTTGCCAGGCACACCTGCGCGACACGTTATCTGGAGAACAACCCCGGCGACTTACGTGGTCTGGCGGCCATTCTGGGTCACCGCAGTTTGAACACGGTAATGATTTACACAGCGCCAGCCCTGGGAGATTTGGCAGCACGTATGGAAAATGCCCTATAATATTTGAGTAGTATATCGGTCAAATCAGGTGAGGGTATCCAATGACAGATGTTGAGCAACTCCCAAAAGAATTACAGCAAATTATTGAAACAGTCAAAACACTCCCACCCGATTCGCCGCTTTATTTGCTTCTGACGCAACGAAAAGCCACCATCGAAGCCGAGCTGATCGGCTCCGGAGCGATTGCGCAAGGGGATGGAGCCAAAGCTGTTGGGGCGGGTGGGGCTATGGTAGATGGCGGCATAGGCGGCGATATGTTGATAAACAGCATTAAAATCGTCCTTGGTCTTGAAAAGAAATCGCTGCCACACCCTGAAGCGCTGGTGCGCTACCTTGAAAATATGATTTCCACGCACCAATGGCTGCCCTTACAAGGCATCCGTACTGGGGGAAACCAGCCATTGAGCGTACCGCTTGAAAAGGTTTACGTCTCACTAACAGCCATGGACAAACAAGTTGGCGGCGCACCTCACCGCAGCAAAGATGATGATCTGATACGCGACAGCGGCACCTTGAGCATAGGTACTGCCTTAGCGCGCTATTCACGACTGGTGATGATCGGTGACCCCGGCAGCGGCAAGACGACCTTGATGGCCTACCTTGCCCTGACATATGCCCGCACCCTCGGCACCGCGGATGACCTCGTCAAAAGCCGCCTTGGTCTCGATGAAGCCAGCAGCCTGCCAATTTTGCTGCCGCTGCGTGATCTGGGTCGCCACCTGAGCGAAGAGCACCCCAACCCTGGTAAAGATGGGCCAATGCTTTTGCTCAATTTTTTGCACGAAGTCTATGCTGCCAATGATATTAAGCTGCCCGAAGATTTCTTTAGCACCTACCTCGAAAGCGGACAGGCCGCCGTCCTACTTGATGGCATGGACGAAGTTGCTGATACAGCGCTGCGCCAGCGTGTGGCGCGCCTGATTGAGAAGTTTGCTCAACGCTACGAAAAAGCCCGCTTCGTGGTCACCAGCCGCCAAGTTGGTTATGACGGGGCAGCACGCATTGCTGCCGGGTTCGGAATCACCAAGGTGCGCGATTTCACATCCGGGGAAGTGCGCACCTTGGTGCGCGATTGGACTCGGGTTGTCGAATGTAGTCTAGCGGGCGGTAAATCCGCTGATGTGTTGCATAAAGCAGAGAAACAATCCGAAAAGCTGATCCAGGCGATCGAGCACAACCCGCGTGTGGCCGAGCTGGCGATCAACCCGCTACTACTAACAGTAATTGCACTTGTTCATCGCTACCGCGCCGAACTGCCCGAACGCCGCTCAGAACTTTATGAAGAAGCTGTCGAAGTATTGCTCTGGTACTGGGATAAGGCCAAAGGGTTGGAAGATGAACAGAATGTAGCGGGTGTGCATCTTGACAGCGGCGATCGGCGCAGCCTGCTCGAGCCCGTCGCTTTTTGGATGCACGAAAACAAGCGCCGCGAGATTGAACGGACTGATCTGCGCGACCTGCTGCTGCCGCGCTTTGTCAGCATGACTGGCGACTCTGCTCGCGCCGCCAAAGCGGTGGACGCCTTCTTAAAGGTCATCAACGAGCGCAGCGGACTGCTGATCGAGCGTGGACTCGGCGTTTTTGGTTTTGCCCATCTCACTTTTCAAGAATACCTGACAGCGCGTGCCCTGGCCGGGCGCGACGATATGCTCCAATATACGCTCAACGTGCTGCCGGATGCTTGGTGGCGCGAAGTGATTTTGCTTGAAGCAGGCTATTTGAGCAATCAAGGTCCCAGCCGCGTTAGCAAGTTGATTGCCACTATCTTAAACGCTGATCCCAAAACCGAGCCGCAGCCGCATCATCACCTGCTGTTGGCCGCCGAATGCCTGTTTGACGTGGGCCCGGCACGCGTGGAAGGCAACCTGCTCGGCGAAGCGCGCAAACGCCTGCAAACGCAGGCCGATGCGCCGATTCAGAAAAACAACAAACCTGCGCTGTTGGGCAAAATCTATGCCGTGAATGCCCTGGCGCGTATCGAGAGCGGACAGTTTCAATCGCAATACTGGCAAAAGCCCTGGGGTGAGCCGCAGTGGGTCACGATCCCAGCCGATGAGTTTTGGATGGGCGATGAAAACAACCAGTATGATGACGAACGTCCTATGCACAAACTACCCCTGCCCGAATATCAAATCGCGCGTGTGCCGGTGACGAACGCCCAATATACCTTGTACGTCAACGACGCCCAGGCAAAATCGCCAGAACACTGGCGCGGTGGCGATATTCCAAAAGGCTTGGAAAATCACCCTGTGGTCAATGTGAGTTGGGATGATGCGCTGGCTTACTGTCAGTGGCTGAGCGAAAAGACGGGAAAGAATATTACCTTACCCAGCGAAGCCGAATGGGAAAAAGCTGCGCGGGGCAGTGGAGATCAACGAGCGTATCCCTGGGGTTCTGACTGGAAGGAACTTCACTGCAATTCGTCTGAACTGGGCTTGAGCGAAACCACGCCAGTCGGCTTGTTCTTGAATGGCGCAAGCCCGTATGGTTTGCTGGATATGAGCGGCAACGTCTGGGAATGGACACGCAGCATCTGGGACAATTCTTTCAAGTACACGTACACAAGTGATAATGGGCGAGAGAATCTCAAGAGTAACTCTGACTCTCCTCGTGTTCTGCGCGGCGGCGCCTTCAGCTATCGTTCGGACTACGCCCGCTGTGCTTTCCGCAACAGGTCCAACCCGGACGGCAGGTTCACGGTCAACGGTTTTCGGTTAGTTGTGTTGTCCCCAGCGCTTCTCTCATAAACTCTGATCTCTGGTGCTCTGAAACTCTGCATTTCTCCCCTACGAGCCTGGGACGATGTGATTCTCTGCCACTCTGTTTCCTTAAATAAAAATGGTCTAAACAGAAACAACCATAACCCCGTAGGGGTTCGCGTAAAAAAAATTACACAAGGTGGCCCCATGAGCGTTGAACAGACAAAAATTGAAGCCAACATCCAACAACTGGAAGCCATGAAAGCCAGCGGAGCCATGTCCGCCGAGCTGGCTGATGCCAGCATTGCTGCCTTACATGCACAATTGACCGCCTACACCGCCGCACTGATCGGCGACGGTGCTACCGCGCAGGGAGTAAACGCAAAAGCGGTTGGCAAAAACGGCATTCTGATCGAAGGCAACTTTCAGGGCAACATCTACCAGGGTGAAGACCCGGCAAAAGATGAAAAACGTCTGGAAGTTTACCGCGAATGGGTGCGGCGCACTTCGTCCAGCCTGCCCCTGCGCGGTGTGGACGTGGGTGCTAGCGACCCGACCAGCGAGCAAAAGCCGCTCGGTCTGGCGAATGTCTATGTGGATCTGGATACCACCAGCCGGGTGCAGAAAAAGAAGAAAACCGATAAGAAGCAGGCTGAGGATTCTACCGAAGAAGACATCTTCGACCAGTTTCGCAAAAGCGACGATGATTCCCGCCCGCTGGCCGTGCTTGAAAGCGTCATCACCAACCCCAAACTGGTCTTGCTCGGCGACCCCGGCGGCGGCAAAAGCACCTTCGTCAACTTTTTGGCGCACTGTCTGGCGGCAAATGCGCTACAACCTGAAAAGGACTGGCTGGCACACCTGCCCGGCTGGCCGCAGAGCGAAGCCGCAAGCCTGCCCGTCGTCGTCATCTTGCGTGATTTTGCACGCCACTTTGCCGAAAAACTACCCGCCCGCGCCGAACCCGAACACCTGCTGCAATTCATCACCGCCCGGCTGGCGGCGCAAAACCTGTCGTTTGCGCTGCCGCTGATCGAAACCGCGCTGGATGCCGGGCAGGCGTTTGTGCTACTAGACGGTCTGGACGAAGTGCCCACCCAGGCCCAGCGCCTGTTTGTGCGCGACGCCGTGCGCGCCTTTATCACGCGCCACCCCAAAAATCGCTTTCTGATTACCTGCCGGGTGCTCTCTTACCAGCCGCCCGAAAAGGACAAGCCTGACCTGCGCCTGAGCGAACTGCCCACGTTTGAGATCGCGCCCTTTGACGGGCCAAAAATTGAGCGTTTTGTCAGCGCCTGGTATGCCGAACTGGGCAACCTGGGCAGCGTGCCCGCCGAAGACGTGCCCATGCTCACCGCCCGCTTGCGCGAAGCGGTACACCGCCCCGACTTGCAACGCCTTGCCCCCAACCCGCTGCTGCTGACGGTCATGTCGCTTGTCCACACCCATCGCGGACGACTGCCCGACGCACGCGCCCTGCTTTATGAAGAGACGGTTGACATCCTGCTCTGGCGCTGGGAGCAGGTCAAGCTGGGCGGACACGAAAGCACCCCGCGCCTGCGTCAATACCTGCTGGAGGCTGGCCGCACCGACGTGGATTTAAAGCGCGTGCTCTGGCAACTGGCCTACGAAGCCCACGCCGCCGCCAAACCCGATGACAGCCATGAAGCTCTGGCAGACATTCCTGAACATCACATCTTGAAGGCCCTGGCCGCGCTCAAATGCGACGAAGCCAATCCGCACGGCGACCTGAACTGGGCCAGACACCTGGTGGAACTGATAAAAGTGCGCGCCGGGCTGCTGCTCGAACGCCAGCCAGAGATTTTCACCTTTCCGCACCGCACCTTTCAAGAATATCTGGCCGGGGCGCATCTGGCGGCGCAGGCCGATTTCTCTACGCTGGTCAGCCAGTTGGCGCACAAAGACATGACCTTGTGGCGTGAGAGCATTCTCTACGCCGCCGGGAAGCTGGTTTATGTCAACGGCGATGTCGCCAAGCCGCTGGCCCTGGTGGCCGAACTCTGCCCGGACGAAGCATCAGACGCCGAAACGCCCTGGCGGCTGGCCTGGCTGGCAGGCGATGTCTTGCAAGAAATTGGGCTGAAACGGGTACGCGACAGCGTCTTTGGCCGCGATCTGCTCAAGGGTGCCACCACAATCGGTAGTGGATAAATAAAAACGCGTCTGCCGGACGCGTTTTTGCGTAATTTAGGTGCGCTGCGGGCTAAAAAGGAGGCGAGAATCGGCCCACGCGCAGAATTCATAAAGTTCCCCCTACCAAAAGCATCCATTGAATGTCACAACAATGGATAACTGATCAACTCCAGCACAGACCAGCGATGCTTGGTCAACCCGGCAGCTACTGCTGGGGTCATTTTGCGATATCGAGTTGGCTGCTGCCTGCCTTTGCGATAGACTGGCTGCGACAATTTCATTCTCAAACTCTCGTGATTTCTACCAAAGTGATAATAAGCCAGCCACCAGAAAACATGCTCGGAAAGCTCCGTTGAAAACTGAGCCGTGCTCCAAGTTCGACGGGTAAGTTTCGAAACACTTTGGCGAATTGTCAGATTGGCCCGCTCAACAAACGATGTGTTGATCCTGCCGCTCAACCCGGCAGCCTTGAGACGGGAGAAATAGTCGAATGGTAATCCCCAAACAAATCTTGTGTCAACACTCACCAGCCGAAAACGCCTTTGCGTTTTGATTACTTGAGCATAAACAAAATCAGACAACATCATCCAGCTTGGCTTGCCCTCCCCTTCGACATTAACCCATTCCCCGAAATGTGCCGTAAGTGCGTAGAAGTAATGCTTGAGACCGTCTGAACTGAAGACCGGGACACATCCAACTTTTAATCTGGACTTGAGTTCGTGCACCACTATATAAGCCATATCCTGCGTTCGCGGTCCAAGCTGAACCACTGGGATTAGCTTCGTCCTGGCGTCGCATACAGTCCAAACCCAAACATCCTGTCCCGCCTGCTTGACGTTCGCCCACAATTCGTCCAGTTGAAGATGAACCAGATTGAGATTCGTGAAGAAACGTTGATGCAGTTTGCGACCATGGGCGCCGCCGCGCGCCAGCCAGGTGCGCAGCGTGCTTTCACGAATTTCAAGCGCTTCTTCCAGTGCCGATGGATCCATCCCCAAACTCAACAGCTTGAGCGACAACGAAACAGTTTTGGAGTGCGTCTTCAGTCGATACAGAACCGTATGCTTTCGACAGGTGAACTTCTTCGTGCAAGCCTGGCAACGCAGATTTTGAATATCTTCATACTTGCCGTGATTGCCATATCCCACCAAAGCATGGACATCTTCATCGGTAATCAAGTAATAAGCGCATGTTTCGTTTGAACAGAAATAATTCTGGGTACGGATCGTTTTCTTCTTACCCCTTGTACTTTTGACCTGCCGCCAGGGAATCGGAGAATGATGGCATTGGCTGACAGACGCAGGTCCATCAGCAATCGCGGCGCTGCACTCTGGGCAATCTTTCTCCGTTTTGGGCCGCATGATTTGCGGTTTCGGCGTTTTAGATGCAGTTTGTTTCGCCTTCAATGGATTTTGCTGTCTCTTTTGTCTAAAAAACCGCAAAAGTTGGACTAAAATCAAAAACAGGCACAGCAGGAAAACGATTTTGTGGGTCATGGAACGAATGGCAGCCTTTGCAGTTAGGAATAATCGGTCGCCATCTTACCATATTTTCACCAGCCAATTATCCACTACCGATTACGGCTATATCTGCTCAAGCGCAGTCAGTTGCGCCTGAAGGATTTGCTGGAAACGGGTCGTTTGGCCCCCCTCCAACGCGCCCGCGCCGGGAACACGCTCGCCACCCTGGGCGACCCACGCTTCAACCCGGAGCATTGGTTCCTGCCTGCGGACGAGAATCTCGGCTTCATCCGCATCCCGGCGGGCAGGTTCATTATGGGCAGCAATGATGCGTATGACAGCGAAAAGCCTCAACACGAACTGGATCTGCCCTACGATTACTGGCTGGCAAAATACCCGGTGACGGTGGCGCAGTACCGTTTCTTTGTTGAGCAAAGCGGCTATCAAACCAGGGACATCGACAGTTTGAATGGCACTGCCACGCATCCGATGGTGAGCATTACCTGGTACGATGCACTCGCCTATTGCGATTGGCTGTCAGAACAGTTATTCGTGATGAGTTATCAGATGTCAGTAAAAGACAATCCATTCTGGCAGGGGTTCGTCAGCGGAAAGTTAAAGGTCAGCCTGCCCAGCGAAGCCGAATGGGAGAAGGCCGTGCGTGGCGTGGATGGTCGTGTGTATCCTTGGGGCGAAAAAGCCGATCCCAACCGTGCCAATTACGACGCTACCGGCATCGGCGACACATCGCCAGTGGGCGCTTTCCCGGGCGGCGCTTCCCCGTCTGGATTACTCGATCTGAGTGGCAATACCTGGGAATGGACCCGCAGCTTGTGGGGAAAGAGCTATAATTCTCCTGAGTATAAATACCCTTATCAACTTGGTAAGCAGTACGAAGATTTAAATGCTTCAAATGATGTTCTGCGGGTTCTGCGCGGCGCCGCCTTCTTCAATCCCTCAGACTTCACCCGCTGTGCTTACCGCTACTGGCTCGACCCGTACTTCGGGAGCTCGGTCAACGGTTTTCGGTTAGTTGTGTTGTCCCCAAAGCTTCTCTCATAACAATCTGGTCTTTGGGTATGCTGTGCTCTCCCCTGAAGGGGACGCATGTATCTCTGATACTCTATCACTTTGTTTCCTTAGGTCACAAAACAATCATAAGCCATCTGACAAGTTCGGTCAGGGTATATCGGTCCGCATTATTTTTTGGGGGCAAAGAAATCTGGTAATAGGCTCAAAATTCCACGCCGCGAGGGATAAATATGGCATTCGACATTACCACCTGGAAAGATCAACTGAAAACCCGCCTGCCCGGTTGGCAGGAGCGCATGAAAGCGGGCGGGGTCAACTCAGCTTATTATTTCATTGCGGCCACATCGCTTTTGCCGGTTTTACAGGCTGCGCACAGCGGCGATTGGAGCGCACTGGTTTCGCTCGGTACGCTTTTGGGCGGGGCGGTCAGCACCAATTTGCTGGCAAATATGATGCAAAAGCTCAAAGACAAAAGCGATGTCGAAACTGCCAACATCTTACAGGCCGAAACGCAGTCGATGCCGGAACTAAAAGCCGAAGTGGACGCCCTGCTCGAAAAGCTGGACGCACTGCACGCGGCGGAGCTGTCGCTTTCAGATGCCGATAAAGTCTGGTTTGCGGCAACCATCCAAGGCGAGTTAAGCAAGCTCCAGAGCGGCATTCAATATCATGCAACGGTCAATGGTTCAGGGGCAGTTGCCCAAGGGAACGGGGCGGTAGCGCTCGGTCAGGACGCAAAATACGTTGTCGGGAGCTACACCGAAAATCATTTTGCCGCCCCCGACCCGCAGCAGATCGAAAAAGAGAAAAACGCCAGTGCCCACCAGAAATACCTGCAAAAGCTGCGCAGTCACTGTCAGGTGTTGCCATTGGCCGCCCTGGGTGGCGACGAAGCCGAAGAAGCGCTCAGCCTAGATACCGTCTACATTGATCTGGATACACAGTACGACATTCGCCCCAAGATTTTGGCGGCTATTCAAAAGGGACAGAAGGTTACTGCAAATGATCTTCTCTACAACGAGCACTTGGCATCACAGGCATTAAATAAGGATAGCTTGCGGCGTGACGAAAAACCGGTTCCTCTGCCGGTTCTTAACGCCGTTTCACTCACCGAGCGGGTGACGTTATTGGGCGACCCCGGCGCGGGCAAGAGTACCTTTGTGCGCAAACTGCTCGGTTTGCAGGCGGCAGTTTTGCTCAAAGAGCGCGCCCCGCTCATGCACATCCCCGCCGATCTTTTGCCGGTGCTGGTGGTTTTGCGTGAACTGGTGCTGAAGCTGGATATTGCCAATTTTGAAAAGCGCTCTGGCGACGACAAAAGAGAAAGCCTGCTGGCGGCTTTTCAGGCCCACCTGAACGAAGAGCTTCAGCCCGATTTTCAGCCCGCATTTTGGGATGCCTTTGCCGCCGGGAGGGTGCTGGTGCTGGACGGCCTGGACGAAGTGCCGCAGGAGATGCGCCAGCGTGTCCGCGTCTTGGTTGCGGCGCTGTTGAATGCCCATGCCGTGGAGCGGCTCATCATTACATCGCGCATCCGCTCTTATACCGGCGATGCGGTTTTCCCGGCTTTGCAAACGTTTACTATCCGCCCTTTTAACAAAGAGCAGATCGGCAATTTTGTCAAAGCCTGGTATGCTGCGCGGGTGGCGCTGGGACTGCTGGCCGAGCGTGACCGCGCCCGGCGGGTGGATGACCTCGTGCAGGCCGCCACCGGCAACCTGGCCGAAATTGCCAGCAACCCGATGATGCTGACCAGCATGGCAATCATTCATCAAAAAGACACCGAACTGCCCAATGAGCGTGTGCGTCTCTATAAACTGGTGGTGGATGTGCTGCTGCGCCGCTGGCAAAAGCACAAGCAGGGTGAAGATGTCACCCCTTCTGCCGGGCTGCTGCAATTTTTGAAAGACGAGCCGCGCCTGCTGGCGGCGCTGGCGCGGCTGGCTTATGAAGCGCACAGCGCCGCGCGGGGCCGCAAAGAAGCCGCCGACCTGCCGCGCAAAGATGCGCTCGCCATTTTGGAACAGAAAGAGTTTTTGAACGATGCCGGGCTGGCATCTGAATTTCTGGATTATATAGATCAGCGCGCCGGGCTGCTGAAGGGTAACGGCGGTGAATTGGACAAACCCAACAGCTACAGCTTTCCGCATCGAACTTTTCAGGAATATCTGGCGGGAACTTACCTGCTGCGCGGACGTTCTACCGCGCGCGAGTATCGGCATCTGGCTGCCGAAGGCGATCACTGGGCGTTGGCAGCACAATTGGGTGCAGAAGAACTGTTCTACAATCGACTGAGCGAGGCAGCTACGCTTGACCTGGCTTATGATTTGTGCCCAAATTCAGCGCTTGCCACCGCATTGGATCAACGCCTGGCAGTTTGGTCTGGCAGCATTGCCTTGACGGTGGGCAAAGCCAAAGTGGAAACCGATGTTGACGAATCTACGGGCGGCATTCACTACCTGAATCGTCTCACCCCGGCCCTATTGGCAGGAATGCAGGGTGATCTTTTACCGCCGCTCGAACGCGCCGAAGCGGGACGCATCCTCGCCAAATTGGGCGATCCGCGCCCTGAAGTGTTGACTTGTGCAAATATGGTCTTCTGCCACGTCCTGGCGGGCGAATTTTTGTTTGGGGATGAGAAAAAGAAGCTGACAATTGCCAGCGACTACTGGATTGGCAAGTACCCGGTGACGAACGCCCAATTTGACGAATTCGTGGCAGCAGAAGGTTATAAAACTCCGTCCTACTGGGCCGAAGCGATGGAAGCAGGATACTGGTCAGAATTTGGTTTCAAGGGGCGTTTTGATGCTGAACCCCGTACTGCACCCAATGATTATGGTGAACCGTTTAGCCTGCCCAACCATCCAGTGGTTGGGGTTTCGTGGTACGAAGCGCTGGCTTTTACGCGCTGGCTGACAGAACAAGCATCTGAAAATGCGTGGATAGTAAATGGCGGTGAAAGTGTTTTTCAAGCCCTGTCCAAAGCCGGAAAAGTGCAGGCGGCTTTGCCTACTGAAGAGCAGTGGGAGAAAGCCGCGCGCGGCACGGACGGACGCGAATACCCCTGGGCTGGAGAATTTGATGCCAACAAAACCAACGTGGGCGAAACGGGTATTAATACAACCAGCGCCGTAGGGACTTTTCAGGGTGGTAAAAGCCCGTATGGTTTGCTCGATGCCAGTGGCAATGTTTGGGAATGGATTTCTTCTCCGTACGACAAATCTAGCTACGTTCTGCGCGGCGGCGCCTTCAACGATCTCTCAGTCGACGTCCGCTGTGTTTGCCGCGACTGGTACCTCCCGCTCCGCAGGAACTCGAACTTCGGTTTTCGGTTAGTGGTGTTGTCCCTCGCATAGCATCCCGTAGGGGCAGCGCTTCTCTCATAACAATCTGGTCTCTGGTTACGCTGTGCTCTGCATCTCTCCCCTACGAGCCGAGGACGATGTGATTCTCTCTGCCACTCTGTTTCCGTAAGTCAAGCGAGTTTATACAGAGCCAGCCATAACCACCTGTCCTGACGAACCTGGTCAGGGCGTAGGGGTTCGATTTTGAAAAAATAGCCAGGGAATGTGGTTTTATGCTTGTTATCAGCCGGTTTTCCGAAAATCTCCTTGCGCAACGACCATACTTCCTCTAATCATCTCGTCTACAAACCTTCATGAACCGCAACAGGTATTTCCATCTTGCGCTCATTACGCTTTTATTTGCAGCCATTGCCTGCAAAGCCATTCCAGGTTTCTCAACACCCACTCCACAGCCATCGTCTACGCCCCGGTCAACACCAAAGCCATCTGCAACATGGACTCCCACTGTCCCATCCACCAAAACGCCAACAGCGACTGCCACTGAAGGCCCGATCGGCGAGTTTCAGTTTGGTCAAGTTGTGGCGCTCGATTTTTCGCGGGCCGATTGGAAGCAAAATGCTACTGCGCTTATGAATCAACATCTCACCGGTTGCACTATCATTGCTTGGGCTGACAGTGATTTTCCCGGGACATTGCCCAAAACCCAGATTGCCGGGTTCACTTGGTTGACATCCAATGGGGCGTATCTGCTCACAATCGGTGACCAAATTTTCGGGGAAGTTAATATGGAATATGGCGAAAAACCAACAGACTGTCGCAATGCCGCCGAGACTTTGCTCAAAAGCGTGCATATCATCCACGCTTATGCCGAAGCAGGAAAATGCGCCAGCAACGCCCCCCAACAGCGACTCAAAGTTGGCGACAACGCCACCGTTCTCACCAGCTCTTACCTACGCACCGAACCGCGCTGGGACGAAAAGACGCGCATCCGCCTAGTTTCCCCCGCTGAAAAGCTGACGATCCAGATCACGGGCGGCCCGGTCTGCGCGATTTACAACCAGGGTGAATACAGCTACTGGCAGGTGGAACTGTCTAATGGCAAGAATGGCTGGATGGCAGAAGGGGATTTAAAAGAATATTATCTGGTTCCAAAGCATTAAACTGCAACATGGCAGCAAAAGAACAAGCCTGCTTCAGAGAATTTTTCCTGAAGCAGGCTTGTTGTATGGACGAGACAGACTATTTTTGTAAGCCTGGATTTCCTCGTTCGTCAGGAAATGTGAGAACAGTTTCATGTGTAGGCTGCACCAACCCACAATAAAATCCATCACATTTGTTACTTCATCTTCGTCCGTTTCACGGGCTGTGCTGCGAAGAAATGCGCGAAATTGGTCAAAGTGATGGTAAATCTCAACCTGACTTAATCCATCAGCACTCATCTCTTGCACCAAATCAGTAAGCGCCTTTGCCGCCAAAGCGTTTTCAAATCGTGTCTGCATATTTTTTTGATGTTCCTTTCCTAACTTTCCCCATCACCCTGACGCTCATTCGCTCACGATCTTCAATAACCCATGTGCTTCGATCTCGAAACACTCACCAGAAACCCACCATGCCGCGCTGCGCAGCTACCCGCAGCCCCTGTGCCCGCCCGGCACGCGTCACTGGCTCGAAGACCGCCGGATTCATCGGACTCCCGACCGAAGCAATCACATCCATCGCTTCGTCGTCCGGCTGGATCAACTCGACCTCAGCGCCAGACGCCTTTAGCGCCGCGATGCCTTCTTCCACTGACACCAGCCGCATCGCCCACGATGGCGCCTTTAGGGCCAAGACCAGCACCCGACCACATTCGGCGGCCAGATCGGCGTTATCGCTCGAATAGTAGCCACCGTCGATATAGGGCTGCCCCTCAAACCACACCGGCGCAGCACCGAAGGACGCCGTTGTAGCCATCACGGCGTCCACCAGGTCAATGCCGCTTGTCCGGTCAAACGCCCGGCGGATGCCCGTCTCGGCATTCAACGCGATCAACCGTATGCGCCGCTCCGGCCAGTCATCCATCGGCAACTGAGTCTTCCCCAGTGCCCGCTGATTCGGCCCCGCGAGCGTGATGGCCAGTTGTCCGTAGCGTCGCAGGATCTCCGCCCGGTCACCACCCAACTCTTTCGCTCGAGTTCACCTCCTCTTGCACCCGACCCATGTCCACCGCGCCTGACTGGCGCCCCGCCTGCGGCGCCGCATCAAAGTGTTGCCCCGCGCCTAGCTGCCGCGCAAACACTTCTTCCATCGGAGCCCCGCTCGCCAGTTGCAACGCCACCCGTGCACCGGACGACGTGCCGATTAGCAGATCGGCATCCCGAACGTCGATCCCTGACTCGGCCATCCCGGTTACGAGCCCGGTAATCCAGGAACTTGCCAAAAATCCGCCGCCGCCCAGAACGAGGGCTCGTTGTTTATTATTCAGCACAGACTCTCCATTTCATAGGGAAAACAGCAATCATATGACTTAAGGAATCTTCTTCATTCATCTGATAAGTTACCGTCGTCGATTGGTTTCAAACATCCAACGCTTGCATGAGCGGACAGTTTGCCACGAGAACCAAATACCCGTACCAGCGGATAGAGCTTAAGTAACTGGAGCGCTATTTCTTGTCAGGTAATACAAAATCATAGCTGAAATCCAGGTAAAGATAACGATGATTGACCACGAAATAGGTGTGAAATTAGCAATTTGCATAAATCTAGGCGCAATGTCTGTGCTGGCATGCAAGATGACTGCCATAAACAGGCTGCCACGCGTGTTGTTAAACAAGACAGAGTAAATAATCGAGATGCCTATAATAAAAAGCAGGAAAAGAATCAGCGGAAAACTTGATTGCTCCGGATTTAGATACATAGGCAAATGCCATAGTCCCCAGATTACGCCGAGGAGAATACCAGCAACAAGCGGGTTCTTAATAACAGTCTGCAACCGAGAGAGAGCAAAACCACGCCAACCAATTTCCTCTCCTGAATTGATAAACATCAACCAACCAAAACTGGCGATGAGAAAATACCACGGGCTCCCCGTCCACAGAGATTCGAGGTTGGTTCTAAACGAAATTACTGCTGCCACAAGAAAGATGGCAGGAATTAAAAGAAGAACCAGAAAATACCACTTGATATGGAACTTCCATAGCAAATAACGGCTAAGTACTTCTTTGACACCAGTCATGCCATTTGTTAAAAAGGCTGTGATCAGAGCAGCAAGAGTAGGGCTAAAAAGGAATATGAACGCGCCGGGCGTAGGAGATGCATGGTATAGAAAAATGGGGACAAATGCCAGCCAACCGATAACAAACGTCAACACAAAGAAAATGATGAGTTGCTGAGTTTTCGAAGTCTCAAGTTTCATTCTTAATGTTCCTCTCGTAATAAAGCATCCACTGTATGTAAAGTGATTACTTAATAAATACCTGTGGCGATCTTTTTGAGACAAGGAAAAGATCACTGCATATGGAGTTCATTACGACGCACGCACCCAACGACTGGTTTAGCGGACAGCTTGCCACGAAAACCAAACACCCACACCAGCGGACACGCCCCTCACGACTAACCATCATCAATGAAGCTGAATACTGTGATGGCAAGCATAATAATGGTCAGGATCGGCTGCCCTTAACCTGTAAACTTCTTTCCAAGTCGAAGCACTATCGGCATCTTCTGTAATTGCAACACCTGGATAAGCTTCGTCTTTTTTACTTTTGAAAACGCGCCAGATTGCCAGATCAGTGACTGCCATCGAATCAAAGTATGCTTGTATAAACGACTTGAACCAGCCAGAATCCATGCCCATGGACATCATGCCTGATGAACCTGAGAGTGTGACCAAACCCCAGGGATTTTTAGGCCCAAAACCAAATTCGCAATAAGCAATGCCAGTGTTTGACCTGATATGATTCAAAACAGCCCAACACGGATAGACCTGACCTGGCGTTCCATAATCCCAACCGCGCAAAATTTCGGTTGGTTCAACAAGCAGACTTTTTATATGCGATATGACCCGCACATCCCGCATGGATGCCAGTTCAGCTTCGATGAGAGATTGTAGTTGTATGGATGTGATGCTCATGCGAAATCCTGATTTCTCATTCTGAAAATTTGACTGAACCCATACCTGCCAATCAACTACCGATGAACTATAAAATTTGTTCTTCCCATGAATCAACAATCTCTTGCCATTTTTGGTCTGTCAAACCTTTGACATCGTCGCAAGCAAAGGAGATGATGGCTAAAGCGCAATATTGATTTCGATAAGCCTGAACCTGACGCAATAACTCTAAAATTTTCTCAACTGGTAAAGGATTGTCTGTAATGATTGCTTTCGCTGCTTCAACAACAGATTTTGCCAAAGGGTGTCCGTTTTCTGCTTCCCAGGCGTCAACCATGGCTAGTTGTAACTTTTTGCTTACCGGGTTTCCAAAAGGCTTTCTGGCTATTTCATGTAACACACCAAAAGAAGCATTCTCAGAAATCGCTTTGCCTTGAAGAATTAAGGTTCTCCATTGGCTTTCGTTTTCATAGGGGAAACAACAATCGATTGAATTGATGAATTCTTCTTCATTCATGCGATAAACCACCAATGCTTATTTGTTTCAAATGCCCAATAGCTTTTCTGGCGGGACCTCACCGCGCGGAACAATCTAGCCCATCCCCACCAGCGGACACGCCCCTCACGCCCAACCATCCCCCCACACGCTGACCGGACTCACACCCGCAACCCACTGCGGACAGTTTCCCACGAGAACCAAACACCCACACCAGCGGACACGCCCCTCACGCCCAACAATCCGCCCCACACGCTGACTGGACTTACGCCCGCAACCCACCACGGATAGCTTGCCACGAAAACCAAACACCCACACCAGCGGACACGCCCCTC
The DNA here is from genome assembly GCA_963757465.1 of uncultured Chloroflexia bacterium. Classification (GTDB taxonomy): domain Bacteria; phylum Chloroflexota; class Anaerolineae; order Anaerolineales; family Villigracilaceae; genus UBA5195. Next base: position 613,386 of record CAVWRY010000003.1, read on the forward strand.
ATGCCCAACCATCCGCTCCCACACGCTGAACGGATCCACGCCCACAACCCACCGCGGACAGCTTGCCACGAATACCAAACACCCCCACCAGCGGACACGTTCCTCACGCCCACCCATCCGCTCCCATACGCTGACCGGACCCACGCCCACAACCCACTGCGGACAGCTTGCCACGAAAACTAAACACCCACACCAGCGGACACGCCCCTCACGCCCAACTATCCGCTCCCACACGCTGACCGGACTCACGCCCGTAACCCACCGCGAACAATTTGCCACGAAAACCAAACACCCATCCATACCAGGGGACATATCCTAACAACAACTGCGAGCTTTACCAGTAGGCTGACGAATTTGACGGAACCATGCCAAAAGTAAAGAAAAAACCAGTTGCAAGAATTCCCTTGGGTAGGGCGATAGCTCCAGCTTGTCCAAGTGCCAGCAGTGTGAGTTGGCGTTAGGTGACGTCTTCTGAGTCATCGAACTGCACATCTAACTTGATAACTGTTTCGTTTTCCTTCTTTAAAACCATTCTTAGGCACATCAAGTAACGAGGATCCATAAATTCATATTCTGTAGCTTTAGTTGATGTACGCCTAATAATTGACCGATCATTTCCTGACAAGTCTGATGCCATAATTTGTCCTATTGCAAGAATGACATCTTTTGTTGAATTTTCGAATTCTTTCCTAATAACTTCTTCAACTTGACTAGGTGTAAAAGTTCGGCGGCTAATTTTGCTCAATGCAAACAAAACCTGATTTCTTCGATTAGTTTTGGTTGCCCTTTCATTCATCAAATCGCCTATAACCCCAAACGATTTTCTAAACCCAATCTTCAGCCATGCCAAATCTGCCTGATACAGTAAATTTTCCGTGCCAATCCCATCATTATTAATTAACAAATATGCTAATTTTTCACAATACTCGTGAATGCGTTGGGCTACGCCTAAGGTTACGGAGTAAATATGCCTTTGCCATACAGCAAATAGCTCTGGTTCAATTTTAGCTTCTAACAAGTCAAGGAAACCCCTTTTAACTAAATTATTTACTTGTGACTCGGATAGATTAGAAACTTCACTGATTTCTTGGATTCTATTCGCAAAAGTTGGCAGGTTTTTAATCTTAGAAAAATACTCGATTACTCCAGACGGAACCCCCACTATTAACAATTTCACCTTGTATTTTGCATATTTGGGATCATCTAGTAGAGTAATGATGTCTGCTAACTCAACCATCATTTCTGGTTGCTGAAAAATAGATTCCAGGTTATCAATAATCAATACTGCTGTTCGATTTTTAGCATTGTCACGAATTTTTTTGAACGCTGCTAATAACGGCTCATCTTTTTTAATTTCAAAAAATTTATTATGAGTAATCTTGCTTTTGAGCGTTTGAAAGACACTAAGCTCTCCCTCCTTTCCTTCAGAATAGCCACTCTGACTCGCTGTACCGGTTGGTATTGAAACATGAGAGATTGCGTCAGTTAATGATTTGAAGCGTGATGCATTGGCACAGTTTACGCTTACATAATAAGCATTAAGATCATCAAGCACCTTTTTACAAAGCCACGATTTGCCACTACCACTATCTCCATATACTAATACATGGAGTGTCCCATTAATGGCCTCAACTAATTCTGTTTCTAGTTTGGGACGGTTTATATAGATATTTTTATTTACTTCTCTGTTACGAGGGGTGAAAACCTCATTAACTTTATACTTGTGCGGAATAGCAATCATTTTTTTCTCCCAAAACAATGTTTCGATTGTCTATGTGATATGCATTTAGTAACAAAACGGTTTTCTTCAGTGGATAGTCTGCTACGAGAACATTGAAACAGAACTTGGCAACCACCCACACCAGCGAACACGTCCCACACGCCCAGCCACCCTCAGTTTCGCTAGCAGCCGTCAAACTCTCTTACTTTTAGGCTGCAATTTTAGATAAAATCTATTATTGCGTTTACTGCTGCGTAAAGTAAATCTTTTGAAATTTTGGCATACAAGGTGATAATCGCCTGCCTGTAAAATAGATAGGATTTTTAGGCTAGCAGGTGACAGTCACCTTCTTTTCGTAATTTGAAATTATTTTGTTTACAGTTTATTTACCCTCTTTCAATTCTTATTTTTAAAAAGGCTCTATCATCAAATGAAATATTTCCTGTCATCAACCCTTTTGTTGACTTATACTCCCTAAACATTAATGGATCAGTACTTAGAATTTTTTTTAGTTCTTTTTCGGATTCTTCTAGGTTTTCTTTTACAATTGGATAGCCATCTGTTGCTAAAATTATTGTTGTTACATCTTCAGGGATTTTTTGGACAATTATCCCAGGTTTATAGATTGGAAAACCATCAATCATAGAGTAAGAATATTCTTTAATCCCACTGTTTTGAAAAAGAGATTGCTGTTCAAGCAATGGCATTATATATTCTCGCCCTATATCTCTTTTAGAAAGCATTTCAATCGTTGAGCCTTTTATCAACTCTAATTCCAAACATAGCGCTCGTGTATTTGCCAATATACTATCAATCTTCAAGGGGTTAGAAAACTTCTGATTACCTATTATGAATTGACAATCACCTATTAACCATACTTCTTGTCTAACTAAACTTATAACGCATAATGTCGCACTGATTTTTTTCTGTGGGGCATTTTTTATTACATCTAAAAGATTAACTCGATAATAAAAATTGTTTATTTCTTGAGTTAATGCATCACTAGCTTGATCTACAGAATAATCAGCGGGGATTTGATTTAAAATTTTGTCAATTATTTGCCCTGCTATTTGTCCACCAGTTTTTCCATCCCATTTCAAAGCATTTTTACTAGTAGCACCATCAATGACACCAATAAAATTATTACTAATATGTATTAAATCTTCACAATCTTCAATTTGCCCACTCTTGGATTGGATAAATTTTTCAACTATATCAGCATGAATTCTACGCACTGAGTTAGAACTATTCACCATATACGTCTGATGTGAAATCAAAAAGTGGTTTGAAAAGTTTGAATATCGATATTGAAATCTGAGAAAAGAATACGGCGTAATAAATGGCTAGTCATTTTGAGAATTACACGAGTTGATAAACCGAGCACAGTTTTGCAAAGCAAACGTTCAATATTACGCCCAGTATTTTGGATTTCATGGAAAACACCTTCGATACGTTCCCTAGTTTTGGAAAGCCAGCGGTCAAGTTCTTTCGAATTTTGAAGGTGCTGATTAGAACGTTTTGGTGTCCATATCAAATTATTGGTTTGCTCAAAAATATTGGTCTGCCACTCAAAACCGATAAAACCCTTATCAGCAAAAATATCACAATATGTCAGATGATCAATGACCGCTTCTGCGGCAAAACGTTCATCTAAATTAGCTGGAACCAGATCATAAATAACAGGAATTCCTTGTAAAGTGGAAATTGTGACCAATTTGTAGCCGAAGTAATCCATTTTGCGGCTGGCACAATGTCCATAATCGGCACTCCCAGCAAAATCGCTTCTGTTTTTGCGTCTTTTGTAGCCAAGAACTGGCACAGGTTTGGTATCTAGCAGATATTTGTTATGCAAATGACAGTGCTTTTGAACAATCCAGTAGCGTCTCAATTGTTCCACCAGCAGACGTAATGCCCGTGCTCGACGATTGAACTGGCTTTGATCCACTAATCTTGGAAATAGTGCCAGATAGTTGGCCCGAATAAACTCGACATACTGCGTTTCGCTCGGATAGGGAATGTAATCTTGCGCCAGCATCAATGTCATCAACTCGCTATCTTTGAATTCAGGCTTCTTACCAGCTTTTCCTTTCAGTAGTTTCACGCCTTCTATTTCGTACCAATCATCTACCAGCACATAGATGATCGTTAAAACATCAGAAATGGTTATACTTGTCATGGGAATGTCCTTTCAAGATTTCGTTTGGCGACTTTATCTTGAAGGCATTCCCAATTCCTGTCAATATTTCTTCGATTTCACATCAGACGTCATATATAAAATTTCTCCAATTTTATATGTACAGGATAGTCATCTACAATGCTACTACTAACGAGAATTACAATATTTGGATTTTTCAAAATATTGAAACCAATATCCTTGTTGGCGTTTTCTGAAAAATATTTCGCTGCTGCTACAGTTCCATAAGTATGACTACCGGCAAGCATAACAACTTTACGTTTTTGTGTAGTGAAAGGACTATCTGTTTGAGGTGGTCAAGGTTTTTCGACAGGAAAAAGGGTAGTTTTAAGGTGGCTGGACTCCTTTCTGGATTTTTTAACATTGGGTTGAATGGTAGTAACCTTAACAAATTGTCGGGGTTGCGGGTGAGACCGTGGAGTGGCGGCTAGCCGCCACTCCACGGTCTCACCTGGCGATAAAAAATACCGGGTCGCCTTCTGGCCTGATGCTCAATCTCGCCATGATTGCGTTGTCAGGGATTTCGGATTTGGAAGTGAACTTCTTCCGGGGTGCGATAATCCAGAGATTGGTGCAAGCGTTTGAAGTTGTAAAAGTTCAGGTATCGTTCGATGCCCAGCCGGGCTTGTCGTGGGCTGTCGTAATCGTGCAGGTAAACTTCCTCGTACTTAACGGAGCGCCACAAGCGCTCGGTAAAAACATTGTCGAGCGCCCGACCCCGGCCATCCATACTGACCTGTACCTGAGCATCCAACAGCTTTTGAACATACTGCGGGCTGGTAAAGTGACTTCCCTGATCGCTGTTACAGATTTTGGGGTTTCCCAAGCTCAGAGCTTGATCCACCGCCAGCAGGACGAAGGGCATTTCCAGGGTTTGATCCAGTTGCCAGGCTAAAACATAGCGGCTAAACCAGTCCAGAACCGCTACTAGATACATCCAACCGGCGCGCAGGCGGATGTAGGTGATATCTATGCCCCAAACCTGGTTCGGGCGTTCGATTTTTAGCCCGCGAAGCAGGTATGGATAGACCTTGTGCTCCGGGCAAGGTCGACTGGTGTTAGGTCCCGGCGCAATCCCAGCGATTCTCATTTCGCGCATGTACTGTTGAACGGTCGGGCGCGAGATACTTCGCCCTTCCCGGCATAGCACGGCGGTCATCCGGCGCGAACCATAGATCGGATATTCGGTGTAAATCTCGTCAATGCGCCGTTTGATGGCGATTTCCTGCTCAGATGGGCCAACCGGCTCGTAGTATAAGCTCGAGCGGCTAATCCCCAGCAGGTCGGCTTGCTCTGCCAGCGAGATTTCGGGCTTCTCCCGTTCGAGCATTCCCTGTCGCTCGCTACGATGGAGGTTCGATGCCAGATTTTTTTTTCAGCCAGTTGAGTTGTGTGCTCAACTTCCCGATCTCGGCGTATAGCTCTTTCACTTCGCGCTCGTGTTCGGCCTTTTGAACCCGCTCGTTTTTGCGCTCGTCTTCAAAAACGTCAGTCAATTTTTCGATTGCCAGTGCTTTCCACTTGTAGAGCTGGTTCGGGTGGATGCTCTGCTCCGATGCGATTTGCGCGATCGTGCGCTCTTCCTTCAAAATTTCGAGAACTATTTTTGCCTTTTGTTCTGCCGTGTAATGTTTTTTCATGCCCTTAATTTACACCTTAAATCATCCCCTTTTTTTGTCTAAAATCAGTTTACCACTTCAGTTCGTATTATAAACCCGTAGTCTCTAATTACTTTCCCACCTTCAGTTTGGCCATGAAGTCTTTCTCCATCCTTATCAATCCATTTATTTCCTGTTTTTTTGCGCCAATAAAAAGACCCATTCGCGAACATTATGGGTTGATTATTTTCTATAAAGTCTAGATAATTTGCAACAATTTCGTTGTTTTTAGGTCCTCCCAATAAGATTAAGTCGTTTTCCAGCCTTTCATGCAATTGATCAGTTGATAAAAATATATTCTTTACGCTTAAAGCTCCATATGCTTTGTAAAGTGATTCCGTTACAAATGCAAGTGCTCTAACTTGGCCAACTCCAGTAGACAATCGCATATATTCTCCCGTGTCTGTAGAAGTTGAACTTGTAATAATAATAAGTTCTTTGATATTGCTAATTTGCCAAGAGTTCCTCAGTGGCCTAATCACCCTATAAATAGAGATAACTTTTACTAGGAACGCACCTAAAATAGCCCATATTAAATTTGCTAATAAGTTAATAATCAAATCATTCATGGTTTGTATCCATATTTATCCCACAATTAGCAAGATTATAGAAAACATCTATCATAATTTATTGATTAATTTGGATCCGAACACCACTTATTTTTCTGGCCTTGCCTGCGGATTCTTCGCATAAAAATCCGCACGGCTTTCAAGAATTTTAGTGGCAAGCTCTACATCACTATCTGGTAAACCTTCTGCCAAATGCGCCAATTGGCGCTTGATGGGGGAAAGTTCTGACTTCGGGGGAAGATTATTTGCCTTCTCAAAAACAAAATCAACAGGTACATGTAAAGCTCGTGCAATAGCAATGATGGCTTGTTCTCCAACGCCACGTGTCCCAGAAATAATCCTGGAGATTTGCGCCGGGGTAACACCACTCAAATCAGCAAATTCTTTTTGGCTGATTCCCTTGCGATTTTAACTCTTTTTTTAGCCACTCACCAAAAGTTTCCGTGTCCATAGGTAACAATAGCTTACCACTTTGGCAATTCCTTTGGGAAATATAAATTTCCATATTGATAATTAATTGAAATTAATTATAATTACCTATAGGAAATTGCAATTAATTGCGCTGCAACGCCAACCAAGGAACAAACAATGACTACCTACAAAACCGTCCCCGTTGACACCCAGACTTACGAAAGACTCGGCAGAATCGCGCAGGCGCTTGGCTTCGGCCAGCGCGGGTTGGGGGCAGTTGTCCGCAGGCTGGTCAAGCAGGAATACGCAAAGATGCTTACAAACCAGCTCATCCCCGAAGAACCCACAGAAAGTACACCAAAATCAGCCTGATTTTTGGGAAAAATCTATTCTTGTCTTGACATTTTCATTAATTTGGTTGAAATGTTTCAAAACGAAGCATGAGTATCAAAACGCTCGTTGCCTATCAGGGGCAAGAAAAGGACACATATGCAAACCAATGGTAACAGCTTTGCTGAAAAGCTCAACCAGCTTTTTGAAGAAAAAAGAAAAGCCGATGGCACGCGTTGGGCCCGTAAGGAAGTGCTTGAGCGTATCCCTGCTTTAACGCGCATTTATCTCTGGCGTTTACAGGCAGGCAAAGTGGCCCGCCCTGCTTATGAAATTGTCACCGCCTTGGCAGAACTGTTCGGCGTGCCACCAAGCTATTTCTTTGAAGAAGAAAATGAAGGCAGCCAGGCAAATACCGAAAATCCTACCGAAGAACTGCGTGTCGTGCTCAGATCATTTGGTCTTGATCGCGATGCACAAAAAGCTGTCATCTTGATGGTGGAACAGCTTAAGAAGAGCAAACCAAAGAGTTAATCATTTTCAATGAACACGTATACCATTTCTCAGGCGCACCGCGCCGCTTCAGAATTCACCACCAAACGCAGCCCCATGATGCGGGTGACTTCCACATTTTTCACTCCCGAGCATCGCCGCGCAGCCCATGCTTTATATGCTTTTTTTCGCATTGCTGACGACCTGGTGGATGAAGCACACATCCCGCTTGAAAAATTCCGTGCCTGGCAACAGCAGTCCCAACGTCCGCTCGACCGGCAAACCGATCCTTACATCATCGCCTGGGCCGATATCCGAGCTCGTTATCACATCCCATTGGCTTACGAGCAGGCTGTGCTTAAAGGCCTGGAATTCGACCTGCTTTCCCGTCGCTACGAAACACTCGATGACCTGAAAAAATATTGTTATGGTGTATGCGTGGCGCCCTTTATCTTGTCCATGTCCATTGTTGGCTTTCGTCCTGGTGTCACGTTAGAACAGGCCATGCCTTACATGGAAAGCCTGGGGATGGCCATTCAACTGACCGACATCATCCGCGATGTCGGGGAGGATCTCAGCCAGGGACGTATTTATCTACCCGCCGCCGAACTCGCTCGCTTTGGCCTGACCTTTGCCGATATCGAGGCCAGGCGCGACGATCAGCGTTTCAAGCAATTTATGCATCATTTTACAAATATCGCCCGCGGCTACTACGAAGCTGGCTGGCCGATCTTAAATATGTTCTCTGATTCTTTTCGCCTGGCGGGTGGTTGTGGGCTTGTGCTCAACCGGCTGCTTTTGGACGAAACCGAACGCCGAGGCTTCACCGTTTTTCAAAAGTCAAAAATCCCTTATTGGCGCAGGTTCTGGTTGCTGGCGGGCAAGTGGCCCGCCATCTATTGGCCGGGCTCAGCCAACCGCTATTTTCAGTTATCCCATTAACAGAGAGATAACAGGCAAGGAGTTAGTCAAGATGAACGCCAACAAAAAAGCATCGAAGATCCTCCAGGATTTACGATTCGATTTTGCCACTTTCACAATGGATGGCTTCTTGTCTGCAGTAGGACAATCCAAGGGGCGCGAGATCATCACCATCCCCTGGGAAATGCCAGCCACCTCCTTTGGTGCCTGGCATTTCAGATGACGATGCCCCCCTGGAATACATCTTTTACCGCAACAATGTATCCAAAACGCACCAGATCCATATCCAGCTCCATGAGCTTTCCCATTTTTTGTTGGGGCATCCAACCCTGAAAATTAGCCGAAAAGCGATCGATGATGTGGTTGCGGGAACTGCCTCCCTGCCCCTTGGCGAAAAGATCTGTTTGCGCTCTCCCCAAATCGCAGATCTCGAAACCGAAGCCGAGGCCCTGGCAAGCATGATCCAAAAACGTGTCATCCAAAATTCAAAAATAGGCTTGCTGGTAGATGACACATCCGCAGAAGAAAAACTTGCTGATTTTCTCAAAAAGATGGGAGCAGCATGAACAGTTTTATCGTTGTGCCATTGTCCATTGTCCATTGTCCATTGTCGCCTGGGCGTTTACCTTGCATAGGCTTCGTGCCATCCTGCGCCAGGGTGGCCTGCAATCCGCAGGAGAGATTGACCGTAACATCCTGGGAATGTCTTTGTCTTTCTCAATTTCTTTCACATTTATTTTTGAAGAATTCATTCTCTTTTTTGATGCGCATACCTTTCCAAGTCTTTCGCTGCTCATTACCAATTCTGCTTTTCTAGTCAGCCAATATTTTGGTATGGCAGGCCTTTTTTCTGGCATGGGCATCCCAACCGCCCAACGCATCATGCGCTGGATGAGGCTGGTCTTGGCTGTTGAACTGACTATCATGCTGGTAATCTATATGGCATTTGTCTCAAAAGCACAGGCCTTCTCTTTTTTTGCCCCCAAAAGTACTTCAGAAGCAATCTTCATCATGCTCGTGTCTTCTTTCGGCATTCTCATGTGTACCGTTTTGGTCATAACGCAGTTGATCTACTTTCCAGCGCCTAAATTTATCCTGATGCGCTTGCGCACTGTCTGCATGATCTTATGCATCGCGATTTCGGGCGTATTTTTACTGCTGCGAATCCTGACCTTTGGGTCTTACCTGTGGCCTTCGCTCCAGTCGCCGTTTCTCATCCCTTTGTCCTATGCTTCACTCATCACAACCACTGTATTCTTTTTTGCAATCTTTTTGAGCGACAAACTCTATGCCCGCTTTGTGGTCATGTCGAAAAGCGTTGAAAGTTGGCATGCATTTCGTGATCTGAAGGTTCTCGTCGATTATTTGCTGCGGCTCTGCCCGGTCATTGGTCTTCCCCCTGAAAAGCCAGCTTTCTGGCAATTCTTGCTCAATCCTGACTACTACCTTTATCGTGTTGTCATTATCATTCTCGATAGCCGGGCCATGCTGGCTGACTTTCTTGCTGAAATGACACAACCTGGTGCATTTCCTATATGGGATGACGATCTACTCGAAGAAGCACTCCGCATCAATACAACGCTGCAAGCTGCCAACCCATCCAACGACTTTTCAGACATCGTCGAAACCTACCGACGCGTCAGCCGAGACTTATTCGCCAGCCAAATTGAGGAAGGAGCGTCATTCTTATGACACAGCAAACAAACACCCCGATGAGCATCTCCCCCGAGTTCTTATGGGCCATCATCCAGAAAAATTTCGCGCAGGTCGCCTGGCGCAGAGCCACCCCTCCCCAAAAACAGGCAAGCGCAACCCAGAATGATGAGCTGGGGCGCAAAGCGATCTATCCTGCCTACAACAAAAGCAAATTCACCGGCAGCCCCGCCTTCAAGGAACTCAAAAACCTGATTATCGTCATCCTCACCAGTCAGACCGGCCAAAAGGGCAACTCGTAATTCTGTGGTATGAATGGGACGATTTCCCACAAACCCAACGCCACATTACGAGGACATCTATGAACCAAGCTGACCCTGAGAAAAAACTCTCCTCTGCCCACACCAGCGTGAAATCAATCGGGCAGGCCGCCCGCTTGAAAGCCCGCGCCCCTGGTCTCTACGAGGACAAATCCCAGGCGGCCATGCCCCGTAGCGTTGCCATCTACGTCCGCGTGTCCACGCTCGAGCAGGCTCAGGGTTACTCCACCGATGCGCAGGAGCGTCTTTGCCGCGAATACATCAAACACCACAAACCCAACTGGACTCTCGTCCAGGTCTTCCGCGACGAAGGCCAGACTGGCACCAACATCAAACGTCCCGGCTTTCAGGAAATGCTCCAGGCTGTCTACGATGGCAAAGTCGACGCGATTGTCTGCCACCACCTCGACCGTTTTTCACGCAGCCTGCACGACATCATGATCTACTTCAAGCTGCTCGAAGATCAAAAAGTCTTCCTGAGCTTTGCCGATGAGCAGTTCGACTTCTCTACGCCTGAAGGCAGAATGCACTTCAACTTCCTGGCCATCTTTGCGGATTGGTACATCAAGAATCTCTCGCGCGAGACCAAGAAAGGCAAATCCAGCCTGGTGCAGTTTGGCAAACAGAACAATGCCCCGCCCTTTGGCTACAAAAAACTTGCCACCGGCACGCTTGAAGTCATTGATGAAGAAGCTGAATTGATCAAGGGTGCTTTCCAGGAGTATGCCAGCGGCAACTATACCGATCGCAAAATTGCCGATCTCTTAAATCTGAAAGGCAGTCGCACCCGCGGCAACCGCACCTGGAACAAGGAAAGTGTCCGCACCATGCTGCAGCTTGATTTCTACTATGGTGCTGTTAAATACCTGGATACGCTCTACGAAGGCAGTCACCAGCCACTCATTTCGAAGGAATTGTTCGATCAGGTCCAGATCATTCGCAAGTCACATGCAGCTCGTCCGCGCACCAATACCAAAAACTTCGAGCGCATCTATCTACTCAATGGGCTCATCCGCTGCGCGTCCTGTGGGCGCAACCTGCGTGCTCAAGGGTATGAGCGCAACCGACGCACCCAAGGCCACGCTGTCTACCGTTACTACCGCGAAGCATCCCGTCTGCGCGGCCTGGAATGCCAGACTTCCGATATTTACGTCCACGCCGATATCGTCGAGCAGCAGATTGGTGCCATCGTCCAGGCTTTCGTGTTTCCGCCCGAGTGGAAGAAGGAAATCCGGGATGCGCTCAATTCCGGGCTCGATCAGCAGCATCGCAAAGATGAGCGCACCGAGATCCTGGAAAAACTCAAGCGCCTTGGGGAGCTCTATCTGGATGGACTGGTAGAACGCCAACCTTACCTTGCCACCCGTGAGGAGTTGAATCAACGCCTTGGCAGCATGTCCTCTTCGGAACCGACCCAGATCATTGAGACCGGGCAAACCCTTGAATCATTCCTGCAAATCTGGCCGTTGGCCAGCGAAAGCCAGCGCCGCGATATTTGTCAGTTAATGTTCGAGTGGGTCGAAGCCGATATGGAAAAAGCCAGAATCTCGCGCGTCATGCCCCGCTATGAATTTACGCGTTTCTTCGAGAAAAACACCCTGCTGGTGCATGATCCGCGCGGTGGTTACCTGGTGAAAGACCTGCCAGAAGCAGAGAATAGCGTGCAAGTTTGAAACCCGCTTGACACTCATTTGGAATGGGTGTAAATTACAAACCGAAATCGCCTCTAACAGAGACGACTCCATCGGGTTAAAACAAAATCACACCTGCTGTAACAGGGATGATTTCTCAGAACTTTGTATATCTTCGAACCTTTACATTTGTCTCGCCGACATTGATATTGCACTGCTTTTTTACTTTAGCACGCCAGGTCGAAAATATACCATTGGCGGCCCCGACGGGGGTGGCGGTGGTACTCAAGTAATTTCAGGGGGACAGGATCGGCCCTGGAATTCGCTAAATTTTCAAAACATCTATCTGTGCTGTTTTACCTGACTTAATGTAATTTGTCAAGATGAAGGCGTATTTTTCTGCTGGCGGATCATCTGAAATCGTTCTTGCAATATTTCTGGAGCCATGTGCTGAGTTCAAGAATAGATGGATGAACTCGTAGCAACCTGCAAAGTGAAAATCTCCATCTCGCTTTGTGAACAAGATAAGCGGAAACCATTCATAAGCAAAAACATAGCAGTCGCTGTAATGCCAGTCCGTTTGTTGCCATCCAGAAAAGGATGGTTGTTCACTAAAGAATCAAGCAATGCAGCCGCTTTTTCAAATAAACTTGGATAGAGATCTTGTCCATCAAAAGTTGCATGTGGGCGAGCAACTGCAGATTCGAGCAGCGCCAAATCGCGCAGGCCTGTTTGCCCACCAGTCTCTACAATCACACGAGAATTGATGAAAAGGACTTGTTGTATAGAAATATACTTCATCGAGCAAGTGCTTCAAGAGCAGGGCGATATTCCTGAATGAATTCAGCCACTTGTCGGGCAAAAACCTCGTCAACACCTGCAATGGCTTGTTCCGCTGCGCGAATAATAATTTGGTGTGTTTCACGATCCAGTTCTACGGAAACATCCGATCCATCTGTAACACCCAAGTTTTCAAGCATTTCGCGGGGAATGGAAACAACGATGCTGTTACCTGTTTTGAATATTTTTCTTAGCATATCTTATCTCCTGTGCTTACAAAGTAAGTATATCACCAAGTTCTACGTAGGCTTAACCATAATTGACGCAGCACACCCATCATCTTAGATACGGCCACAATCGGCAGTGTATAACTCGTAGGTGTGAAGGGGTTGTGGTAAGATGGCGCGTAACCAGTCCATTGATAAGGATACAACTGCGCCGTGAACAATGACCTGCTTTTTTGGCTCGTCTTCATTGTAGTGTTGCTTATATTCTTGTGTCGTGCGAAAAAAAATGGCTTCGAAAACTGCTTGCTAGCAAAACCAGCGCCAAATCGAAATCAAATCTCAAACCCCAAGTCTATCGACCCAAATCCGAGCAAGATTGCCCTTGTTGCCAGGCAGCGTGGCTCATAGCATCCATCTATCCCCTGAATGTCAACATGCTCCACTTGTTCCTTGGGAACAGATTAAAGGCAAAGGCGGACCTCCCAAGACGATCTGCACCCAAGGATACTTTTGTTCCAAACCATCCTGCCGCTACTATGCTATTAGCGATCAAACCATCCATGGCCTGGTTGGATATGGCACACAAGATGAGAATAAATCTATCCAAGATTTGTTTTGCCAGGCTTGCAAAACAAAGTTTAGCGGCCGCAAACATACCCTACTCTACCGCCTGAAAACAAATCCTGACACAGTCGATCAGGCAATGCATATGCTGGTGCTGGGGGCGACCATTTCTACGGTTGAAGCAATACTGCATGTGCGTGAATCCACTGTTCGCACCTCGCTCGCAGCGGTGAACATGGTCGCAAACTCCACAACCATTTTTTTAAGAACCTCGAACTCACTCATCTGCAACTCGATGAGTTGTGGACCAATGGCAAGTACGACCAGCAAGATGTCTGGCTTTGGACTGTTTGTGACGCTAAAACCAAGTGGATCCTCGTGATCCAGCTTGGTCCGCGTTCGCTGGCCATGGCTTATGCGGTTGTCCATGAACTCATCACCAAGCTCAAAGCTGGTTGTATACCTATCTTCAGCTCTGATGGTCTCAGACATTACTTCTCTGCGCTCACGGCTCACTTCGGTGAGTGGATCCCTGTCGATGGACAGAAGAAACCAGTTTGGATGGTTCTGCCTGATTTCCACTACGCCCAGGTGATCAAGCTGCGCAAGCGCTTGCGGGTCATTGATGTTGAACAACGTTTCATTTGGGGTTCATCGGTTGCTTACTGTTCCCGCCTCAAAGCTGCGGGCCTCTCCGGAAATATCAACACGGCTTTCGTCGAGCGCGCCAACCTGACGATTCGACAATCCGTCTACAAACTCACCCGCCCCATCTGGGCAACCGCTCAATACTCCAGCGAACTTTTCGAACATATCTACTGGTGGTTGGCTTACTACCATTTCTCGCGCTCTATCACGAGAGTCTACGCACTCCGTTCAAACAACCGACGCGGCGCAAAGGTAGGCAACGCCAATCCAGTACCAACGATGTACGCCTGCTATGGTTGCCGGGTTAACCTGGCAGTACTGGTCGATTATGGATTTGCTCAGTTATCCGCTGCTCTGGTGCACCAATATAGTTGGGGCAATCCTATATTTTGCCTGATCGCCGTGCTGGGAAACCGGCCTGGCGCCGGCTTTAACTCAAAACACGTCCTGCGAGGACGTGTTTTGAGCTATACACTGCCAATTGTGGCGGCACCCGAAATTGCGTTGAAGCAATTTTCGGATGATTTTCTACGTCGCCAATTTAGTAACTACGGAGCGCGGCGAATGAGGCGCAATAATGCGACCAAAACTACGCCACCAACAACGGCGATGAGAATTCGTCCCACCCAATTGGTAGGCTCAACTCCCAGTAATCCGGCGAGGAAGCCACCAATCAGGCCGCCCAGTAGACCGACAACCAGGTCGCCGATCACACCAAAGCCGCCGCCTTTCATAATAAGACCTGTTAACCAGCCTGCAATAATCCCACTGATGAGCCAAAGTAAAATGTTCATAATTTATTTCTCCTTGGTAAAGTTAACGTAAAACACCTGTAACTGTGACGTTCGGATGTAACCATCATTCGTGGGTGGGTAACTTGAAGATGCACACATTGGAAGATAATGTCAGTCCCGGACAAAAGTGCCACGCACCTTTTGGTCGCCAAAACAGTTTGTTTTCTACAAATTTGTGTCCTTTTGAGCTTCAGATGCGTGGCACCTTGGTTAGACTTCCACTAACCCGGACTGACGTTAAGATATGGAATATTTACCGATTATGGCAGTGACCAATTATGCGGCTAGATGAAAATAGCTTGCCCACCTGATAGGATTGCGAGATAATCTCACCGTTCTCTTTCAATCTTCATCAAGTGTTCCTGTACATCCAGTTTTATTTCATCAGAAGCTGGTTTGCGACGCTTATATTGCCCATTCGGTTGCATCAATCTGGCACGGAGATTGTCACGTAGGTAGTTCTCAAGAATATCATGACGCAGATAACGGATCATTTCGGAGTTTTCAATGGGGAAGACGACTTCAACGCGGTGGTTCAAGTTGCGTTCCATCAGGTCCGCAGAGCCAAGATAGATTTCTTCATCTCCCTTGTTCAGAAAGTAAAAGATGCGACTATGTTCAAGATATCGCCCCACAATACTGGTGACGGTGATATTTTCACTGATACTTGGCAATCCCGGACGCAGGCAACAAATTCCGCGCACTAGTAGTTCCACAATTACACCAGCCTGAGACGCTTCATACAGGAGAGCGATCATGTGACGATCTGCGATGGAATTAACTTTGATAATAATGTGCCCTTTTGATCCGTTGCGGGCGTGTGTGATCTCACGTTAAATCAAGGCTTCAATTCCTTGGCGCAGGTTGACTGGAGCAACTATAAGCTTCTGATAGTGATGCTGGGTCGAATAACCAGTCAGATAGTTGAATAGATCGGTGGCATCGGCACCAATGGCTTCATCACATGTAAAGATGCCAATATCCTCGTAGATTCGAGCTGTGGCCGGGTTGTAATTGCCAGTAGCAAGATGGGTGTAACGCCGGATGCCCGCCCCTTCCTTCCGGATTACCATCGCAATCTTGCTATGTGTCTTTAGCCCCATCAGCCCATAAACGACGTGGACCCCTATTTCTTCCAAGCGTCGCGCCCATTCAATGTTGCTCTGCTCATCAAAGCGGGCCTTTAACTCCACCAGCACGGCAACTTCTTTGCCGTGTTCGGATGCTTCGATCAGCGCCTCAACAACGGGTGAATTCTGTCCAACGCGATATAAAGTTTGTTTAATGGCAAGCACGTCCGGGTCGTGCGCGGCAGCTCTGAGAAAGCTGACAACTGGAGAGAATGAGTCGTAGGGATGATGGACCAGGATATTTTTCTGACGGATGGCATCAAAGATACCGCTATTAATCAGTGGATTCGTAAAGACAGCAGAGATGCCAGGTTTATAGCTCGAATTTTTTAGATCATAGCGTTCAACTTGATTGTAAAGTTGCCATAAGCTGCTCAACCCAAGCGGGGCATTGAGCACCACCAGATCAGGCGGATGGATTTCGAGATTTTCAATCAGCAAGTCACGGACACTTTGCGCCATATCTTCATGAATAGCAACATGCACAACGGAGCCAAACTTACGTCGCCTGATGCTCTGCTGGATCGATTCGAGTAGATCCTCAGCCTCCAATTCTTGCATCGCAATGTCAGCATCGCGGATGATCCTAAACGGATGCGCGGAGATAACCATCATGCCGGGAAAGAGCGTGTCGAGATTGGCGATGACAATTTGCTCCAGCCAGGTGAAATAGTGATGGCGCGGGATGGTCCCATCCTTGCGGACCGCCCCCGAGGAACGTTTGAGCGGCACCAGGCGAGAGATGGTATCAGGAATTTTTAAACGGGCAAAGTGTTCCTGACCCTGCTCGTCACGAATGATAATCGCCAGGCTAAGGCTCAGGTTGGAGATATGAGGGAAAGGATGCCCGGGGTCAAGCGCCAGCGGCGTCAGTACAGGACGAATAACTTCATGGAAATAGTGGTCTGCGCTCTCTTTTTCCGACTTGTTCAGTTTCGTATATTCCCTGATATGAACGCCAGCCTTCTCTAGTTTAGGGAGTAACTTATGTTTGAAGCACTGGTAAGCGCTCTGGTAGAGTTCCAGCGATAGTTTTCTTACTGCCGCCAATGTCTCAGGAGGAGTTAATCCGTCGGCAGAACGGCCAGCAACATGGGCGTCGACCTGCTTACGAATACCCGAAACACGTACCATATAGAACTCATCCATGTTCGAACCGAAAATCGCCAGAAATTTAGCTCGCTCCAATATGGGATTAGTCTCATCAAAAGCCTCCTCCAGCACACGGCGCTGGAATTCGAGCAAACTGAGTTCGCGGTTGATAAATAGAGAGGGATGGTTCAAGGCAATTTCGGTTGTATTAGGCATAGCGTATCCCTATTTTAATGAGATAAAGGAAAAGGTTGCCAAACTGGGTCAGCATCTTCACCAGGGCTGTGTGTCAAATTTGTTTGCGCAGAACCGTCAGCGTTCATGACATAGATTTCCAGGTTCCCATCGCGGTTGGATGCAAAAGCAATCTGCGAACCATCTGGCGACCATTTCGGGGTGATGTCATAGGCTGTTGGCGTATTCGTCAAATTGATTTTCTCGGAACCATCAGCGTTCATCAGATAAATATCCGACTGCTCGTTTTCGGTCGAGGCAAAGACAATCTTTTTGCCATCTGGTGACCAGTCGGGGGACTGGTCAAATGCTGCGGGATGCTGTGTCAGGTTTATCAGCCCGGAACCATCGGCGTTGACGCTGTAAATCTCGCCGTTCCCATCCCGCTCTGAGACAAACAGGATTTTCTTCCCGTCCGGCGACCAGCTAACCGACAGGTCTGGCCGAGGGTCATTCGACAGGTTAAGTTGTTCGGAGCCATCCACATTCATGATGTAAATTTCCATATTGCCATTGCGGTCACTCACAAAAGCAATCTTTTTGCCGTCTGGCGACCAGGCAGGCGTGCCGTTGTATTTCGGAGAATCTGTCAAGCCGATGCCCCCCGAACCATTGATGTTCATGAGATGAACATTCAGGCTGCCGCCAGCACGCAGGTCAACGCCGTCATTGGATGCAAACGCAAACTTTTTGCCATCTGGCGACCAGGCCAGATCGGTATCATAGACCTCGTAAATCTCAGGCCGGGATGTGTCTTTGGGCCACGCAGCGGGCATGATTTCTGTCAGCAGCGCAATCAGCGCATCAACCTGCGATTGGATTTTTTCGGAAGGTGCTACATGAGTTTGTTTCCCGGTTTCAGCCAGATCACGATCCAAATCATCGAGTAATGTTTGCGCCTGGGTAACTTTTGCAGGGTCGCGGGTTTCGAGCAGATATTCAAGGTCTGAAAATGCTGCGTATGCACCGGTTTGGTAGGCAATTGCTTCCTGGATTTCGAGATCGTTCATTACCTGACCATTGCTGACGCCCCGTTTATATTCGACGGGTATCAGCGAAAGAAAACGCATTAACTGTCCTGAGCGGCGCGACTGCTCGGCTGGGTCAAGCGGAAATGCACGGAAGCCGCGCAGGCTGTCGTTGACATTCTGGAGGAGAGCAGCCGTCTCTTTGCCTGAAACTGCATTCGTACGCAACGCCGCGAATGTTGTTTTTGCAGCATCGGTACTTTCGACACCGCGTTGTTGTTCATAAGATGGCGCAAGGATCGTGAAATACCCTTCGGCCAACCCGGCCAGTTCGGCACGGCGCGCTGCGAAGCCGTTTGCGTCGGCCTTGACCAGATCGTTAAGCGCCTGATTTAAGCGCGATTGGTAAGCATTCAGCAGATCCGCGTGCAAAGCCACCAGGGCATCATCTAGTTTGATCGCAGCCCTGGCAAAACTGTCAATCGCCAGGGTCGCATTGACATCCGAATGTGAAAAACGGGTGGTTAAGATGGGAAATTCACGGACTGGCAGCCAATGTTGCGCGGTCAGGCTGTCAGCGTGCTTGAGCGCATTCTCAACGGTGGCATAGCTGCCCGCCAGAATGGCTGTCCAGATCTGGGAGCGGGCGGCGGCAAAAGCGGGGAGGTTGCCCTCGGCGATGGAGCGCCCCGCAGCGGCGAACCCGCCCCGGATGCGCGCATCGGCTTCGGGGCTGGCTGCCTTTATCTCATCGGCAAAGTGCCCGCTGTAGGTTGCTTCGGTTTCTGTCAGTTTTTGCGCGGCAAGCGTAGGGTTGTCCCCCAAAATGGTTTGAACATTGAACAATGCCGTGCGGATATTTTCTGCTGTTTCAGCAGGGGAAAAATTATCTGCCCGGGGGTTTCGATCAGGCAAAGCAACTAAATCCGTGATGTCGAAATTGCCGGTTAAGTAGGCGTTGGTTAAATTGACCCGATGAGAACCATCTGCTTGCATGACGTACACCAGCGCTTCTTCATATTGTTTGGAAACAAAAGCAATCTGTGTGCCATCAGGTGACCAGGTCGCCAGCAAATTCTGCGCTGTTTTGAAAACCGTCAGCCGTTTTTGCGCAGAACCGTCAGTGTGCATGGTGTAGATTTCCGCATGACCGTCACGAAAGGAACTGAAAGCAATCAATCTGGCAGGCTGATTTTGGATGGCCGCAGATGTGGGCAAACTAGCCGGGTTCGCAGGCTGACAGGCAGTTAATCGGGCAAAGAGAACAAGGAAGAATGGAATTCGTTTTCGTTTTAATTTTCGTTTCAAAGGGAACCGATCGATATTGAAGGAGTATAGAAGCTTACCGGGGTTTTGCCTGGCCATTTTCTTCAGAGAGAATGGCTTTATGATCGAAAATTTGCCAGCCTCGCCCCAGCCCATAGCTTTTTAGTGTGTCGTCGGGGGTGACCATCACCGGATGATCGACCATTTTGAGCAGCGGCAGGTCGTTATGTAAGTCGCTGTAGAACCAGCTTCCTTGGAGCGACAATTTTTTCTCCTGCAGCCAGGCCGACAGCCTGATGACTTTTCCATACTGGAAAGCCGGGACACCGCTGATCTTGCCGGTAAACCGTCCATTGCTGGTTTCCAACTGGGTGCAGATCAAATTTGAAAATCCGAGCAACGCTGCAATCGGCTCGGCGAGAAAGCTGTTTGTCGCCGTAATCAGGACAAGGGTATGTTTTTCTGCGCGGTGCCAAGCCACCTGTTCAAGCATGGTTGGGCGTACCAGCTTGCGGATCAATTCGAGATAGCCTTCACGCAGCCTGGACATTTTTGTGGGTGGGTTTTGCACCAATGGCCCAAGCAAAAACGCTTGATAGAGATTCAGGTCAAGGCTTCCGGCTTCATAGTGGCGGTAAAACGCTTCGATGCCCGCCATGAATGCCGCATCCACTACCTGTAACCCGAACAGATACTTGCACCATAATGCTTCGCTGTCTGCTTCCAACAGGGTGTAATCCAGGTCAAATAAGGCGACAATCTGCGGTTTCAAAATTTTCTTGCCTGATTAAGGCTGCTCCCCACGTGCGAGTTGTGACTGAATGTCGTCCAGAACGTGTGGCAAATCCCAGATGCCGTCAATCATATAGTGTGCGCCTGCCTGATAAAAGCGCGCGTTGATCTCGTTACGACGGGCCGCCAGCGTCTCTGGCGCAAGCACTTTGGTTTCGGCTTCGCTGAGACCAAGCATGTTGCCAGTGAGCGCCAGCCCGACTGTCCACATCCCGGCGTTGAGACCTTCTTCGATGTCAATCAGCGTGTCGCCAACCTTGACGATGGCTTCCATCGGGTAAACGCCCAACTCGGTGGCGTTGCGGTAACACATCCACGGGGAAGGCCGCCCCGCGGGGACTTCGTCGGGGCAGACGATGCAATCGGGATTGTAGCCGCGTGCGGCAGCTTCGGGAGCGAGAATGTCCATCATCGCGCGGATGTAACCGGTCGTCGAGCCGATCTTCATTCCACATTCGCGCAGGCTTTTGACCGTGTCCAGCGCGCCGGGGATGGGTTCGGCATATTCTTTTAAGACGGCCAACTGCATTGGCACAAAATCGTTGAAGAGTTGGTCAATATCCGCTTCACTGGCGGCAGCACCATGTGCAGCCTGCCAGGCTGCGGTCACCGCCGGGCGCGCCAGAATGGTGCGCAGGTGATCCTTTTTCATCATCCCCATGCCTGAACGCGCATCGTCGGCGCTGATGCGCACACTATGTGTTTCAAACAGGCGGATGAAGACAGCGGTGGGGGCGAAGGAACCGTAGTCAACGGTGGTCCCGGCCCAATCCAGGATGACCGCTTTCAGGCTGCCCCGATACGAACGTCGAAAAATGAAATCCATGGTTTACTCCCTGACCTTTTCTTGAATGCCTACGCCCATTTCTATCAGCGTTTCAGCGACTGCAGCCATCAAAGCGCGCACATCTGTACTGTCGATGCGGCCAACATGACCAATGCGGAAACAATCGGCATGGCTGAGTTTGCCAGGATAGATAACAAACCCCATTTCATTTAAGAGCGCATAAAAACGCGGGAAATTAAAATTGGGGTGATTGGGGTAGCGAAACGAAGTAATGATGTAGCCCCTGTTTTGCGGGCCAAGATACGGCTGAAAACCGAGGGCTTCCATCCCAGCCAGGCAGGTTTCATAGTTGGCGCGGTAACGGGCAGCACGTGCGACCACGCCGCCTTCGGCATCGAGCTCCAACAGGGCCTGGTGATAGGCCAACAGCGCGTGAGTCGGTGGCGTATAGCGAAACTGACCATCCTTCTCCAAGCCTTCCCACTGGGCAAACAGGTCCAGGCTCAGGCTGCGCGCCCGGCCTTTCGAAGCTTCCAGGCTTGAA
Organism: uncultured Chloroflexia bacterium; assembly: GCA_963757465.1. Lineage (GTDB taxonomy): Bacteria > Chloroflexota > Anaerolineae > Anaerolineales > Villigracilaceae > UBA5195. Next base: position 635,111 of record CAVWRY010000003.1, read on the forward strand.
CGGCGCGCAATCACAAAGGAAAATCCCGGCACGCCTTCGATGCATTTATTTGCAGACGAGATCAGGTAATCGATATTGGCCCCCGCCACATCCAGCGGAACAGCCCCGAAGCTGCTCATTGCATCGACAATGTAATGGCAATTGTGCTGTTTCACGACTTCCCCGATCTCGCTGACCGGATTGATGATGCCGGTGGTCGTCTCACAATGGATAATTGCCACATCGGTAATGGTGGGATCATTGTCCAGTGCTGCCTGCACGGCAGCGGCCGTAGGGATGGTATCTTCGTAGATGATCAACGCGACATGGTCAATCTTGAGCACAGATGCCAGCTGGACAATGCGCTGCCCATAGGCTCCGTTGACGACGACCAGCAGTTTGCCGTTGGTCGGGATGGTTGAGCCAAGTACCGCCTCGATGCCAAACGTGCCGCTGCCCTGCACGATGATGGCAGTGTAGTCTGTGTCGTCGCCTTCGCTGAGCGCCACCAGCCGCCGACGGATGTCTTTGACCGTTTCGATAAATTCGAAATCGCGCGAGCCCAGGTCGCGCAACATGGCCTGTTTCACCGTCCGGCTGGTGGTCAGCGGGCCGGGAGTAAACAGGGCTTTGTCTTTCCAAGATGGGATTGGGTTCACGGGTTGTCCTATAGTGTTAGAGTAACCAACAAGCATCAGCGTCGAAATTCATCTCAAACGGGTCACCCACCGCCGGAATATGCAGTTTCCGTTCGTTGAACATGTCCATGGATACCGGGTGGCCTTCGATATCCACGCGGACGCGCACAATGGAACCGAGATAGGTAATGGCTTCCACTTTACCTGTCAGATGGTTGGCACCGTTGAAGTGACCCGGGTTCAACTCTTCGGGGCGGATGGCGAGCCGCAGGCGGTGTCCATTGGCATTGACGGCCCGGCTGGTGCGCACTGCCTGCTCTCCAACCTTTACCATCCCTGCAGGTGGATCGATAATATCGACTGGTAACAGATTAATCTGCCCAACGAATTTCGCCACAAACTCCGTCTTGGGGTAAGCGTAAATCTCAGAGGGTGTCCCGATCTGTTCGATGCGACCCTGGCTCATGACCACGATGCGGTCGGAAAGGGAAAGCGCTTCTTCCTGGTCGTGGGTGACATAAATGGTGGTGATGCCCAGTTGCTGTTGAATGCGTCGAATTTCCTGGCGCAACTCCACGCGGATTTTGGCATCCAATGCAGAAAGGGGTTCATCGAGCAGTAACACTTGCGGGCGGATCGCCAGCGCGCGGGCCAGGGCAATGCGCTGCTGCTGACCGCCCGATAATTGATAGGGATAACGCGCTCCAAAGTCTTCGAGATGAATGATGGCAAGCATTTCCTTGACGCGTTGCACAATCTCGTGCTTGGGTTTACCGGCTATTTTTAGTCCATAACCGATGTTGTCTGTAACCGTCATGTTGGGAAACAACGCATACGATTGGAAAACCATTCCCACGTTGCGCTTGTTGGGCGGGATATAGGTCAGGTCTTGACCCGCAATCGTGATCGAGCCGGATGTGGGTAACTCAAACCCGGCAATCATGCGCAGGGTCGTCGTTTTTCCACAACCGCTGGGGCCAAGGAACGAGATGAATTCGCCCTGTTCGGCGCTCAGGTTGAAATCTTCGACCGCTGGCATTCCGGTGAAAGTTTTATTGATATGGGTTAATGTGAGAAAAGACATGTTCTAACCTCGGAGTTTTAACGACCGGTAAGCTGTTGGCTGGTGCCACCCCGGCTGACAAGTTGCATGATGCCGAGACAGACCCAGGTCATCGCAAAACTGAGAATTCCCAGCGCTGCCGGTTCGTACGCTTTGTCCCTGCCGACCAGAACCATGTAGGGTCCAAGCGCCGGACGGACGAGGAAGTCCCCCAGAATCAGTTCACCGATGACGGTAGCAAAACAGATCAGCGCGCCGCTGAGAATGGCAATGCGCAGGTTGGGAATGATGACATTCAGCATCACCTGGAACCAGTTCGCGCCGAGATTTTGCGCGGCCTCTGTCAGTGTGCGCACATCGATGGCGCGCATCCCGGCATCCAGCGAACGGTACATGTAGGGCATCGAAAGGATCACATATCCAGCCGTAATCAGAATATCCGTCTTGAAGGGTGTCAGAGTCAGTTGCAGGGGCGGCTGGCTAAAGGTACGGATCAAGCCAAAGACATAGACAATCACCGGGATGATAAAAGGCAGGATGGTGATAATTTCGACTACTGGTTTGGCTTGTGGCAGTTTTAAATGAATCCAATAGGTGGTGGGCAAGAAAATCAGTACGCTGATAAAAATCGTAATCAGGCCCATGATGACGGAATAGCGAAAGCTTTCAAGGAATTGCGGGTCAGATAAAACAATCTGGTAGGCCAGGAAGCTGATGATGCCCTTCTTCATACGAAGTGAAAAATCGAGCGTGCCATATAAAGGCACGAAAAAGTAGAGCATTCCCAAAACGGCCCAGAAAAGGGCCCAGAAGTTGTAACGCGGCAGTTTCATGATCTCAACCATCTCCCAGTGCGACGTTGAAGAATTGAGTATCCGGTGACACACAAGCCCATAATGACAACCATCCCCAGTGCTAGGGCATAGCCTTCGTTGGGATTATTCAAAACGTCGCCGCGGATTTGCTGCCCAATCAGGATGGTTACGAGAGAGATGCTTCCACCCGTCAAAGCCTGGGCGGTGGCAAATGCGCCAAACGCGCTGGCGAACAACAGGATGCTGGAACCCAGAATGGACGGTAACAGCACCGGTAGCGCAACATTCCACCAGTATTGGGCTGCATTTGCCCCCAGGTTTTCAGAGGCTTCACGCCATTCTTTCTTAACCCCTCGAGGGCCGGGGCCATCGTCAGAACCATCAACGGGAATTGAAAGTACATGTAAGAGAGCGTCAGCCCGGTAACGCTGTAGAGATTAAATCCATCTTTGTAAATGTCGAACGGGCAGACCTGGGCGCCTGCCACACCGGGGAAACAAACCCCTTTCAGGATGGCGGTCAGGAACCCAGTGTGCCCGATCGTCGCAATAAAGGCGAAGGCCAGGGGTACGCCGCCAAAGTTGGCAGCCAGCCCCGAAAATGTCATGATGATATTGCGCATCCAGCGCGGCACTTTTCCAATCGTGACGGCATAAGCTACAAAAAAACCAAAAATGCCCCCAAAAAAAGAAGTAATCAAACTGATCTGCAGGCTGACGCTGTAAGACTTGAGCACATAAGGGTCAAGCAGATTGGCAATATTGACCAGGGTGAAATTGCCTTTCGCATCCTGGAAAGCGCCAATAAACAGATTAAGAGAGGGAATCACCAAAAAAGCCAAAATGAATAGAAAAAAAGGAAAGACGCCAATCCAATTGCCGAATGGATTGAAAAACCTGGGTTTGGTTGGACGCTGAGGAGTTGGGGTATCTGTCATGTTCGTCTTATCATATGGAGGCGGGCGTGGTCTGGAAAACCAGACCACGCCCTTTTAAAATCCCATGAATACAAATTTACTTGGTGGGCTTGATATCCAGGCCAACGACCTTGTCCCACTGATCCTTGACCAGGGCGCGGGCAGCGTCCAACTGGGCACCGCTGGGGACAGTGGAGCTGGCAAGCAAGGCAGGATCGGGCAGTTTGGCTTTCAGGTCATCAGACACAACATTGCGGCTCTGCATGTCGGCCAGGCGAGCCGGGGCACAGTAACCCTTGATCCAGGTCAACTGACCTTCGTCAGAGTAGAGATATTCTTCCCAAAGGCGTGCAGCGGCAGGATGGGGAGCGTAAGCGCTGATGGCCTGGTAATAGTAACCGCCCCAGTTCACGTCTTTTGGATAGACGATCGTGATATTGGGATTGCCTGCGAAGGTGTCCTTGTTGGCGTAAGCGTTCCAGCTCCACTGGAAGGTGATCGGCGTCTCGCCTTTGCCGATCGGGCCGGAGTCGGCGATGAGCGGCAGCAGGTTGCCTTCCGTATTGAGCTGCTTGAAGAAATCCAGGCCAGGTTGCAGGTTATCGAGCGTCCCGCCGTTAGCAAGTGCCGCAGCGTACACGGATTGGGCAGCCTGGTTCGAGGCGCGAGGATCACCGGCCAGCGCAATTTGTCCCTTGTATTTCGGATCGAGCAGGTCTTTGTATGTGGTGGGCAGGTCTTTGACGATATCAGAGTTGACTTCCAGCACCATCACGCCACTGTAATCGACATAATAATAGCCGTCGGCATCGTTGGTACCCTTGATGCTATCCCAGGTGGCAACCTTATAGGGCGTAATCAAACCATCGGCTTTGGAGGAAGGGCCGAAGGCAGGACCAACGTCAATGACATCCGGGGCTTGCGGGCCTTTGTTGTCTTTGTTGTCTTTAATCGCCTGGATTTCATCGGCTGAGCCGCCATCCGGGTTGAGCGAGTTGATCTTGATGCCATATTTCTTCGAGAAGTTGTCGATCATGTCACCATAGTCGCACCAGTCACGCGGCAGGGTGATGACATTCAATTCGCCTTCCGTTTTGGCGGCAGCGACCAACGCATCCATGCCGCCGGCATCAGCAGCGGATTTGACGGTGTTCCAGTCCATACTGGTTGTGGCGGTGGTTGGCTGTGCAGTAGGTACTGCTGTCGCCATGGGGCCGCAGGCCGTTAAGATTGCAGCGGCGATAATGAGCAGCGATATTCCATGAAAAACGAGCTTGTTTGTGCGCATATTTCTTCTCTCTCCTGGGGAATAATTGATAAGCATACAACCTCTAGATCATAGCGCCCGATTATTAACACCCGTTTCTTGTAGGGTTAAGAGAAAGTAAATAATCGATGAAGGATTGGCAAAACGAACTTAATATTTGATCTTATCGCTTTGTTTTAACAGTCTCTTAACCACCCTTTGGGAGCTTGTTAACGACTTTTTGCTATGGTTAACAGGCTTGTCAGCTCGTGCCCTCAAGAAATTATCAATAGGAGAGATGCGTAATGTTAAAGAAGTTAATGACAGTCATAAAGTTGTCGGTGATTGGTGTTTTATTGGGCCTGCTTGCGCTGGGCATCAATGTGCGAGCGGCGGAGAATCCCACTCTCCCGGCGGCGCATGCCCAGGTTGGAGGCGTCCCGCGCCCTGACCACGTCGTGACAATCATGTTCGAGAACACAACCTACCAAAACGTTATTGGTAATCTGGACCCGGTCACAGAGGCTCCCTTTCAGAATTCGTTACGGGCAGTGGCCGCAAATATGACGCATTCGGTTGGTTACAGCCATCCGACAGACCCCAACTACGTAATGTTCTATTCGGGCGCGACTCAAGGCCTGACTGGCAACACGGATCCGCGCTATCCGAGTGGAGCCAACCTGACCACCCCCAATCTGGGTGCGCAACTGATCGCCGCCGGTCTGACATTTGGGGACTACCAGGAAAATTTGGGGAATACAGTCGATTCGATGATCGCTTATACCGGGCAAAATTATCCTTACCTGTACGGCCCGGACGGTCAATATTTTGTCGATGAAAACGTAATTGGCTATTGGGTTGGGACAGGCACCAATCAGGTACCCAAGTCCGTCCTGAAAGACTTGAAAGACCTCCCGGCCGATTTTAGCCAGTTACCGACGGTCTCGTTCTGGCACGCGGTGGAAGATCATGATGGACATCAGGGCTTTCCCAACGAAAAAGTCAACGACCCCGATCAATGGATGAAACGACATCTCTCCCAATATGTTCAATGGGCCATGACGCACAACAGCCTGCTGATACTTACCTGGGACGAGAGTTATACCGCATCAGAAGACGCGAATCTGTACAACCACATCGAAACGCTTTTTGTTGGCCCAATGGTCAAGGCGGGTGATTATGGCGATAACATCAACCACGTCAATGTGCTGCGCACCATCGAAGATATGTATGGCCTGCCATATGCAGGCGGTGCTGCCAGTGCTGCACCGATTACTTCGATCTGGGATACCACATCCCAGCCGATCGTCTCGCTGACCAGCCCCACCGTGCTGAGCAATTTTGTCGCCCCGGCTGCCATCAACCTGTCGGCCAGTGTCACTCCCAATGGACACACCATCAGCAAGGTGCAGTTCTACAACGGTTCGACCTTGCTGGGGGAAAGCACGAGCGCACCGTATAGCTATACCTGGAACAACGTCGCAACCAATTATTATGACTACAGCCTCAACGCCAAAGTTATCTACGATGCAGGCTTGAGTGTTTCGTCGGCACCAGTTCCGGTGGGGGTTTACCCGGCTTCCACCCTGAGCACCAACCTGGTGACCTATCTTAATCTCGACGGGAATATAAATGCCCAAGGGGGTACCAGCATCAACGGCACCAAGACTGGCCCCAGCGCGGCGCGCTATGTGACCGGCAAGTTTGGGCAGGCTGCCAGCTTCAACAACTCCAACACGACTGGGGCCATCAACGACTGGGCAATCTCGCTCGGCAGCCTGGAAACTACCTATGCCGGGAATTTCTCGGTCTCTCTGTGGGTGCATACTACTTCCATTGCTGACGCTGCGATCATCGGCAACAAAAACTGGACCAGTGGGGCCAATGTTGGCTGGCTGGTCTCAACCTATCCCAGTGCCAAAAACGTCAACTGGAACACATCCGGTGGCAGCCGCCGTGACGTGGGCCTCTACCCGCCGCTTTCTGATGGGAATTGGCATCTGGTGACCCTGACGTTTAACCGCACCAGCAACCAGGTCATCTCCTACATGGACGGTGCGTTGCATAATGTCGAAGATATGAAACCCTCGGGCAGCGCTTCGCTCAACGCTGGTCTCAATACACTGATCGGCGGTAGCGGCTCCGGGCAGTATTCCGGCAAAGCCGATATCGACGATGTGGCAGTCTGGTCGCGGGTGTTGAGCCCGATTGAAGTCAATACGATCTACTCCAGCGGCGCACCGCTGCTAAACGGACTTGGCCCCACCCCGACTAACACCGTCGGGGCTTCCAGCACCCCCGGCCCGACGAGTACCAACACGTCCACCCCCACTCGCACGAATACCCCGGGCGGTCCAACCAGCACGCCAACCATTACACCCACCCGAACACGTACGTCCACCCCGACCAGCACGCCTGCGTCTGTTGTGGCAAAGTGGAATTTGAACGGTAATCTCAATTCTTCCAACGGGGCGGTGGCATTGGTCAGCGCGGCAGCAGCTCCGGCTGGTGCGCCGGGTGTCACCTTCACCACCGCCACGATCAACGGTCAAACTGCCCAAATCGCCAGCCTGACGCGCGGCACCTACCTAAAAATAACTCACGGCATCCCAGCAAATGGCGGCGGCTCCTTTGTCAACCAATATACGTTGGTGATGGATCTGCTTATCCCAGAAATGACCAGCGGCTGGGATTCACTCTGGCAAACCAACACCGGCAATGCCAACGATGGCGACTGGTGGGTGCGTGGCTCAGACGGGGCAGTCGGCGTCAGCAGCGTGTATGGCGGCCAGGTATTGACCAACACCTGGTACCGGCTGGCGCTGGTAACAGATCTGCCATCAGGTCGTCTGGCCAGCTATATCAACGGCACACAGGTCCAGACGCTCACTGCAGGCGTGGCGCTTGATGGACGCTGGTCGCTTGACCCGCTGGCCTCCTTGTTCGCAGATGACACGTCCGAAAATTCATCCAATCAACTCAACAGTGTTGAGATCGTTGGACGGGTACTATCCGCAGCAGAAATCCAGGCGCTGGGTGGCCCCAGTGCTGCCGGAATTCCATAGTCCGGCTCTATCCATCCAACATAGACCCCCGGGAGCAGATTTCCCGGGGGTCTAAAAATAAATCGATATGAGAAAATGACAACGACAAAAACAGATGTTGCGATTGTAGGCGCTGGAATCGTCGGCCTGGCACATGCCCTGGCTGCGGCGCGACACGGGTTAAGCGTTACTGTATTTGAGCGGGACGAACGCGCATTGGGTGCGTCGGTCCGCAATTTTGGGTTGCCGTGGCCGGTTGGGTTGGCATTGACTCCCTTCCATGCACGCGCGCTGCGTTGCCGTTCCGTCTGGCTGGAAACAGCCCACGAGGCCGGATTCTGGCTGACAGAAAACGGTTCGCTCTTTCTGGGTAGTATGTCAAGAGTTGTGTAAAATCTGAGGTTGAGCGGTAGGGGTTGCAGGGATGGAGATTTTTTTGAATTTGATGCTTCGAATGACAGCAAAGAACAATAAGGAACAACTGTCTTCATTGCGAAAAGCGGCGGACATTTTGTGGCTACGTTTTTTGACTTCAAGAAAGAGCCGTTCAATCGCGTTCGAAGTTCGAATAGACTTCCAGTGATTTTTTGGAAATTGGTAGAAAGTCAGGCAAGTGTCCAAATCGCGTTGTAGGCAAGCGGTTGCCGTAGGATAGCTGCTTTCATACTTGGCAAGAAATGCAGCGGCTGTTTGTTTGGCTTTTTCCAGGTTTTCCTGATAAAAGATGGCTCTGAGTTCAGGATAAACTTGGTCTTGCTGCTTTTGGGGAATGTAGGCCAGCACATTCTCCATTTTGTGTCTGACACAGCGTTGGCGTTTGGCTGCCGGGAACTTGTTCTCAATCGCGTTGATCATGGCTTTGCCGCCATCGGTGATCCATAAATCAATGGTGGTCAAACCACGTTCTTTCAAGTCGTTGAGCAGGTCTTCCCAAGCTTGCTGGTTCTCTCGATCACCTGTGGTAAAGCCCAGAACTTCTCGTTTTCCTTCCAAATCGATTCCGATGACTGCCAAAATCGGCATTTTCTCGCCATTGCCATCGTAAATGACACTGAAATAGGTTCCGTCGGCGATGACATACAGATAGTGTGCTTGCAGTCGTCGCTTTTTCCAGTCTGAAAACTCTTCTTCCAGCGTATGGAAGACCCGCGAAACTGTCGAGGCACTTGGATGGCTGCCGCTCAGGGTTTCCACAATACCACCAACTTGCTGGGTACTTACACCCTGAACGAACATCTCACAGATACTTTTGTCCAGTTCTGCTTGTCGCCGTTGATAACGTTCAAATATTTCCGTCCGAAATCCCTTGCGTGTGCGCGGCACGGGTAAATCTTCTACAACCCCCATCGAGGTTCCCAGGTCTCGCTGGTAAACACCGTTCCGATAATCCTGCCGCTTTGTCGTCCTTTGGTAAGGTTCTGCTTTTACAAATGCTTCAACTTCTTCGTTCAACACCTGGATCACGGTAAACTTAATCGCCAGTCTTAGCTTTTCATGTAGTAACTCTTGGATTGTGGCTTGACCTTCTTCATTAATTTGTTTATGATTTGTTTTGGGAGTCATGGTTTTTTCCTTGTTTTGGTGTGGTGCCTGCAAGGATACCAAGACTCCCTTTAATTTACACAATTTTCGTTATACCACCCAGTTAAGTTGTGTAATGTCCATAGTGTGTCTGGAAATTCAAATTCATCAATTTCGGGAAAATCGAGAGAAATTACTTTATCAATTACAAAACCGCTTTTTTCTAAATACTCGTCATTAAAATAAAATCCTAAAGGAAGCACAACCAGACTTTTCCAGGTTTCGATAATGGGCCATTCAATAACGTGTTTAAATTCGTCATTAGTTCTAACGATATAGGATTTCATAAATTGTTGTACCTCTTTCAAAAAAAGAATTAGCAGGTTTCTAAAAAATACGTATCTATGAGTTTTGTCTGGATAAAGCAAATTCGGCTTTCAAATCAAATACATAATTTGATGTCATCAATACCCCCACTCTTCATGCGCCAGCGGGGCGCGGTTGAGCTCTTCGCGCAGGGAGCGCCAGGCGGGCAGGTGGTGGTTCATCAGGGCGAGGAAGTGGTCGTTGTGGTGACGTTCGAGCAGGTGCATGGTTTCGTGGGCGATGATGTATTCGAGGCAACGCTCGGATTTTTTGGCAAGCTCAAGATTGACCCAGATGCGGCGGGATTCAATGTTGCAGGTGCCCCATTTGGTTTTCATTTGTTTTATGCCCCATTCGGCGACCTGGACGCCGACTTTTTCTTGCCATTTGGCGATGAAGGTTGGGATGGCGGCGCGTAGCTGGGCGCGATACCAGGTATGGAGAATGCGCTCGCGCTGGAGGGCATCGCTACCTGGACGGGCGTACAGATCGATGGTCTTTTTGTTGCGGATGACGACCTGGCCAGGTCCGTTGTGTTCGATGACGTTGAGCAGGTAGCGCGACCCTTGGAAGTAGTGGCTCTCGCCGCTGACATATTCGCGTTCAGACTGGCGCTCTTGCTCGTTGAATTTGGCCTGCTGGCGTTTGATCCAAGGCAAGCGCGTGATGATAGCCAGGCGGACGGCTTCGTCGTCGAGCAGAATCGGCGCGGCAACACGGATGCGCCCAACAGGCGGGTAGACTGCCAGGTGCAGGTTCTTGATATTTTTTCGGATAACGTCCACGGTCAGGCCGTTGACTTCGATTTGATGCATGGCTAATATTCTCTTTGCTGCTTGACCAACTCTAAAATGCGGGCGGCTTCGGTTTCGTCGGGGACGAATTGTTTGATGATATAGAGCACTTCGCGCTCTTTGATTTTGTGACCGCGCCAGTCATCTTTGCGGGTGGATAGGATTTTTTGGTCAAGAGCCAGTACCAGCGCTTCGTTTTTGCCAAGGTTGTCGTACAGGTTGCGGCGTGCCGAAGTGTTGAGCGCTTTGGGGTAGCTGATTTCGCCGTCGCTGGGGTTGACGACCTGGCGGGTCAGTGCCACCATTTTTTCGAGATATTTCTCGTATTCGATGGCGGCGCTTTTGCGCTGCTGGATCAGGCTATCGAGCAGTTCGGACATGCTCTCGTAGTATTTGGGGTTGATCGGCTGCTCGTCGATGATGAGCTCGGCGCAGGTTGTTCTCAATGGTCTCGGCCATCGCCCCAGGGTTGGATGAAATGCTCGCAGGTAGTGCATCCAGCGCGGACGCGCCGCGCTCCACAATAAGTTGAATCAAGGTCAAATCATCAAAAGCCGAGATTTTGCGGCTGTCATCGGCGCGAATGTAGGTGTCGATCAGGTGGCGCATGGCCGGTTCGTAGATCTTCAGGTCGATGTAATCGCCGCTGGCCAGTTTGACTTCGGCGCGCACTTTTTCGTAGTGGTCGACCTCCTGCTCGATGCGTCTCGATCTCGTGCAGCTGAGTACCCGGCATCGGGCAGTTCGTTGGCCAGGTTGGCGTAGGCGCGGATCAGCGAAGCGGTGAATTTGTAGAGCGCAATGCGTTTGGGTTCGTTGTCTTTGAGCGCATCCTTGTCAGATGTATCGAGCGCGCAGAAGTAATGCAGATATTCCGGCGTGTCTTTAGGCGGGGCGACCGGCCTCGCACAGGGCTTTGATGGCTTCGCGGGTTTCTTCCAGGCGCTCACGGGCTTTATCCACGCGGTTCTTGAGCAGACCGGCTAACATCTTCTTTATCGTAGCCGTCAAGCGCCCCGGAAGTATAATCCGTCACCGCGCCTTCCAGGCTCTTGAACAGGTCTTTATAGTCGATGATGTAGCCGTATTCTTTGTCGTCGCCGTCGAGGCGGTTGACGCGACAGATGGCCTGGAACAAGCCGTGGTCGTGCATCTTCTTGTCGATGTAGAGATAGGTGGCAGGTGGGGCGTCGAAACCGGTCAGCAGCTTATCGACCACGATCAATAACTTCATTTGCCCCGGTTCTTTGACGAACTTTTCCTTGACGTCTGCACGCTCGAACTTGTTCGGCTTCCTGCCCTGAACCATGGCAGCATCTTGTTGTAGATGTCGAACTGCTTGAGCCGCTCGGTCAGACCTTCGCCGGTCTCTTCACCCTTGATATCGGCGGGCGATGGTTTGTAGGAGGTGACGATGGCGCAGCGTTGAAGCCGTCGGGCCACGAACAACTCGTAGAATTTGCAAGCCTGGTAAATGCTGCCCGAGACTAGCATGGCGTTGCCGCGCCCGCTCAGTAACCGGTCGCGTACGGCAAAATCCATCAGAATATCAGCGACGATTTTTTCCAGGCGGTCCTGCGAGCTGAGCACGGCCTGCATGGTGCCCCAACGCTGTTTGAGCTGGGCGCGGGCCAGGTCGTTCAGGCCGCTTGTCTTGGCTTCGAACCATTGGTCGATCTTGGCCTGGGAGGTGATGTTCTGGTCAATGTCGCGGGCTTCGTAGCGCAGGTCGAGCACTACGCCGTCGCGCACGGCTTCGTCAAATTTGTAGGTGTGGATGTAGCTGCCGAAGACTTCGATGCTTTTTTGCTTGTCGGCTTTGAGCAGCGGCGTGCCAGTGAAACCGATGAACATGGCGTTGGGCAACAGGGCTTTCATGGCCTCGTGCAGGTCGCCCGATTGGGTGCGGTGGCACTCGTCGACGAAGACATACAGATCACCTTTGGCGCTGAAATCTGTGCGGCAGAGTTTTTGCGCAGCTCGTCGATATAGCTGGCTCGACATCGCCTTCTTCTTTGCCCGCAAATTTGTGAATGAGTGAGCAATAAGCCAAGGCTTGCTCGCGTTGAGCCGCGTCACCAGGTCGGCGCCGCTTTTGGTGCGGTGGATTTCTTCGCCAACACCGAAAAAGATGCCTTTTCGATCTGCTCGATCGAGCTCGATGCGGTCAGTGATGACTAGAACCCGCGACGCGGGGATATTCTCACGGATCCATTTGGCCAGCCAGACCATGGTGAGACTTTTGCCGCTGCCCTGCGTGTGCCAGATGATGCCGCCTTCACGCGCACGGATGCGCGCCTGCGCGGCGCGCACGCCAAAATACTGGTTGTGGCGGCAGAGCTTTTTGGTTCCAGCATCGAAAGCGACAAAGTCGTGAATAATTTCAAGGAAGCGTTCTTTGGCGCACAGTTGCGCAAGAGCACTGTCCAACAAGTGTTCGGTGTCGCCAGGTTCTTTCCAAGTCAGAAAATATTTGGCTTTGGTGTCAATCGTGGCATAGCGCAAGCCTTCGGTGTCGTTTCCCGCCATCACCAGTTGCATGGTGCTGAAGAAGCGCTGGATGAATTCCTTTTTCTGGTTGTCGAGATTCTGACGGATGCCTTCGCCGACCGAGACGATCGAGCGTTTTAGTTCCAGCACGCCCAGCGCAATGCCGTTGACGTAGAGCACCACGTCCGGGCGTTTGTCATGCACGCCGCTGACCGTGACTTCCTCGGCGATGGCGAAATCATTTTCGAGCGGATGCTTCCAGTCGATCAGCCAGACGGTTTCGGTGTTCTCGCCCACATCCAGTTTGACGTTGACCCCATAGCGCAGCAGGCGGTAGACTTCCTTGTTGATGTCGTACAGGCTTTTGTTCTGATCGCCAGCGATTTTATTGAGTTCGTAGAGCGCCTTGCCGATCAACGTTTCGTTGACCTTGCGCCCTTTCAAAAAAGCGCGCAGCAAACTCTCTTCGATATTGCGGTTATCAGGCCGATCCTGCCAATCACCCAGGTAGGTATAGCCGAGCTTCTCGCAGAAGAGTTTGACAACGCGATTCTGGGTTTTGCGCTCGATCTGGCCGACGGTGCTCATATATTATGCCTTTATCAGTTTGAAACTGATCTGATAGCGATAGAAGGAGATATTCGGCGAGACCGATAGCGCTCTGCGGATGCGCTGGTCGTCATCCAATGCAATGATGACACCTTTTACACTCTGTCCTTTTTCGGCCAGTTCCTCCTGAACATAACCCATGTAGCGAAGAGTCTGGCCTACAACCACATCACTGGCCCGCCCTTTCTTTAGCTCCAAAACCAAGAGTGTCTTCTTGTCCTTGCTGATAGCAAGGATGTCCATTGGCCCTGTGTCGGTAGGATATTGCTGCCCCACGCGCTCCCCTTCTTCCTGATAGATATCGTATTCTTTTCCAAGATCGGTATACGCCCAATTCTTCACAAGGAAATCTTCCAGATGCTGCTCCATAGCAAAGGCAGATGGGTCTTCGACCGCCGCATCGGTGGAGATAAGTTTTGGGGCAGAAATACCGCCAATCAGCTTCTCGATTTCTTCGCTATAACCAGTAATATTGCTGACCGTGCCAATCGAGCCAGTAGACATTCGGAGTGCATCGCTCATATCTATTCGGTCGATGGTCTGGTTGAACCATTGCACCGGGCGACGGTGCGGCAATACGTTCCCCGGTTGATAATAATAATCGCCACTAACTTCACCTACATGATAATGACCTTCACCATCTGGGCAGAGTACGATATCACCTTTGTTGATACCTTTGGAAATCGTCCATAACATGCCACAAGCCAACCCGGCAGCAACCTTCGTCTTATCAGGGCGGTTCTCAAGAAAAACAGGAATAAATTCGCGGTTGAATGTGCGCCATTCATCTGGCAGTTTTTGGGTAAGATCCAGACGGATTCCATAATCGGCGCCGATGAAATTACCAACAAAACACTCTTGGGCGTACATGCTTTTCTTTCCTAACATAATACGAATGTAGCTTTTCATAGAGGGCCTCATATCAATCGTATCTTTCCGGTCAATAATTCCTGCATCATGCCCTCTTTCAGCTGACGGGTCTTCTCGCGCCGGGCTTCGAGCGCGATGATTTCGGCGTCCATCTCGCTCAGGATTTCGGCGATGGCGGTTTGTTCGGAAACGTCTGGTAATTCAATCGAAATATTTTGGTGGTATAACGAAAATTGTGTAAATTAAAGGGAGTCTTGGTATCCTTGCAGGCACCACACCAAAACAAGGAAAAAACCATGACTCCCAAAACAAATCATAAACAAATTAATGAAGAAGGTCAAGCCACAATCCAAGAGTTACTACATGAAAAGCTAAGACTGGCGATTAAGTTTACCGTGATCCAGGTGTTGAACGAAGAAGTTGAAGCATTTGTAAAAGCAGAACCTTACCAAAGGACGACAAAGCGGCAGGATTATCGGAACGGTGTTTACCAGCGAGACCTGGGAACCTCGATGGGGGTTGTAGAAGATTTACCCGTGCCGCGCACACGCAAGGGATTTCGGACGGAAATATTTGAACGTTATCAACGGCGACAAGCAGAACTGGACAAAAGTATCTGTGAGATGTTCGTTCAGGGTGTAAGTACCCAGCAAGTTGGTGGTATTGTGGAAACCCTGAGCGGCAGCCATCCAAGTGCCTCGACAGTTTCGCGGGTCTTCCATACGCTGGAAGAAGAGTTTTCAGACTGGAAAAAGCGACGACTGCAAGCACACTATCTGTATGTCATCGCCGACGGAACCTATTTCAGTGTCATTTACGATGGCAATGGCGAGAAAATGCCGATTTTGGCAGTCATCGGAATCGATTTGGAAGGAAAACGAGAAGTTCTGGGCTTTACCACAGGTGATCGAGAGAACCAGCAAGCTTGGGAAGACCTGCTCAACGACTTGAAAGAACGTGGTTTGACCACCATTGATTTATGGATCACCGATGGCGGCAAAGCCATGATCAACGCGATTGAGAACAAGTTCCCGGCAGCCAAACGCCAACGCTGTGTCAGACACAAAATGGAGAATGTGCTGGCCTACATTCCCCAAAAGCAGCAAGACCAAGTTTATCCTGAACTCAGAGCCATCTTTTATCAGGAAAACCTGGAAAAAGCCAAACAAACAGCCGCTGCATTTCTTGCCAAGTATGAAAGCAGCTATCCTACGGCAACCGCTTGCCTACAACGCGATTTGGACACTTGCCTGACTTTCTACCAATTTCCAAAAAATCACTGGAAGTCTATTCGAACTTCGAACGCGATTGAACGGCTCTTTCTTGAAGTCAAAAAACGTAGCCACAAAATGTCCGCCGCTTTTCGCAATGAAGACAGTTGTTCCTTATTGTTCTTTGCTGTCATTCGAAGCATCAAATTCAAAAAAATCTCCATCCCTGCAACCCCTACCGCTCAACCTCAGATTTTACACAACTCTTGACATACTACCAATATTTTTCATATTGGTTTTAGAAATACCATAAACAGAAATACCAGTTGCAATTTTTATCAAAGCATCTTTCAATGAAGGAATATATTGTAAATAGCCTTTGAAGCCATCTGCCAGTATCTCTTTGTTAGCTCTAAGCAAAAGAGTATGTAATCCAGCAACCACTTTTCTACCATTGATATTTTTAATTTCTACTCCCACGCCAACGCCAGCATAATCTTCCGAAGCATCAGCCATGACTAAATCGCCATCTTCTAAAAGCGGAATGTTCTTCACCTTTTCTTCATTAATAAATGGCAAGGCTTCACGATCAAAATCAAGAAAGGATTTCCACTTGGTATGAATGTCTCCATAGTGAATGTAATTGATGCTCCCATTATCAGATAACTCGCTTCTGGAATTATTCGCAGTGTTTAAAAATTGAAACATCTCGCCAATCGTTGTTGTTTTCCATTCTCCACTAAAACCAGCCAATCGTCTTTTCCCAGTCAGTAACTCCTGCATCGCCCCCTGTTTGGCGAGACGCTTTTTGGCGATCAGCGCGTCGAGGGCGGTGAGCAGTGCGTCCACGTCAGATAGAGCGGCGGCGATGGCGCGTTGTTCAGAAATGGAAGGAAAGATAATTGGTATAGAATAAAAATCGCTGTGATTCAAATCAGGGATTGTGCTAGTTCCTGCTTTTATAAGGATTATTTTTTGCAATTGTTTCTGATTAAGAAAGTAAATCAAGAAATCTCTGTCGAGTTGATTTTTTTCAAAATTAATTTTGAAAAAATTATTATGAAAAACACCTTCAACACCAGACACAACAATTCCGGTGTTGCCTGTTCTTGTCATTAAAATCTCTTCTTTCTCACAACAAACAGAACTTGAATACTCGTCAATATACTCAACTTCTTTGCCATTATTCAAAAATTGAATTGTGATGTAAATTTTAGATTGATGGGTCGGATATTTCAATCTTCTCTCTATTGGAATTTGTAAACCTTGATTAACCCAACAAATTTTCTTAAACGTTGTTACATTCCAATCAACAGGCACAATGCCCAGTTCAGTTTGCTTATACCCCGACTTCAATTCCATATAAACCCCATCTTCTTCAAATGCGTGTCCACCTTGGCGCTCAAATCATCCACAGATTCGGCTAGTTGCGGCAGGGGCGTCTGGTAGCGCTCAGCCAGTTCTTTGATGCGCCCGGTCAGGGTTTGTGAGATGCGGTCGAGTTCGCCCTGCACGGCGGCGGCCAGCGTGGCCAGCCATTTGTCGTCCACGGTCAGGGTGATGATTTCGTCTACGCTCAGTGCGCCATATTTTTCGACGATCTTGGCGTCAAGGGCTTGTTGGGAAATCTTTGGCCTGACGTGCGGCTTCGGATTCGTTTTCGCTCAGGGTCAGGTATTAAGTCAGAACGGCGCGTTCGTCGGCGGCATTGTCATGTTTGATCTGTGCCAGGCGTTTGGCGGCAGCGGCTTTGCTGATCTTACCGTCTTCGGCAATTTCGGCCAGTAGGCCGTCTTCAGTATTATGTTCTTCCTTAAGCTCATCGATCTGTGCAGCAAAGCCTTCGGCGTCGGCTTGCAAACTCTCGATCTCGCGCTGTTCGGATGCAAAATAGCGCGCCACCAGCAGCGCCGGGGGCAGCAGGTCGGCTTTCAGCTTGAGCTTGCCAAGCGCGATGTCGGGTTTTTCTTTGCTCTTCTTGCCTTCTTCTTCGAGAATGCGGCGCAGCTTGCCCGCCTCACGCCAGCCGTCGTCTGTTATCAGATACACGTCGTCTTGCATCGTCTCGGTCCAGTAACTCATCAGGTGCTGGTACATGTCGTATTTGTCGACGAGCGCGGCATTCTCGAAAGCCGTCAGCAGGTCTTCAGCCAACGTGGCGATCAAGGCCTTCGGATGCGTATCCGCCGAGAGCCCGGTCAGCAGCGGGCGGTGCGATTTTGTCCACGCGGCGAACAGGCTCAGGGTCAGGCTGTGATAGGCGGTAAATTCCGGGTGCGTGAAAATCGTTTCTTTCACCTGCGCCGGGCTGACCTTCATGCGCACATAGCCGGGCCGGTCGGCGGCGAACAGTTCCGCCCGCAGCGAGGGGAAGATACCCCAGTAATCGCGCAGCCCGTCCACGTCCCGTTCGGGGATGCCGCCCAGCAGGTGCGCGGCGATGTCTTGCAGGTCTTCTTCGGCGCTGTTATCAATGTAGCGCGGGATATTCAAGTTGTAATCGTTGGCTTCGATCTCGACCAGCGGCACCATGCGCGCATATTTGGGCGTCTCAAGCTGACGCGTGAACACGTCCACGATCTTGTGCAGGTCCTGATGGCGCAGGCGGTTCTTGTTGCCGTCCTTCACAAAGCCCTGGCTGGCGTTGACCATAAAGATGCCCTTGCGCCCGGCGGCGTTTTCCTTATCAAGCACAATGATGCAGGCCGGGATGCCTGTCCCATAGAACAGATTGGCGGGCAGGCCGATGATACCTTTGATGTAACCCTTGCGGATGATATTGCGACGGATTTCGCCTTCGGTGTTGCCCCGAAAGAGTACACCGTGCGGCAAGATCACCGCCCCTTTGCCGCTGCTCTTCATCGAGCGCAAAATGTGCAGCAGAAAGGCGTAGTCGCCGTTTTTCTGCGGCGGAATGCCATCTTCGAAGCGGCCAAACAGATCGTCTTCAGGTTTGAAGCCGTTGCTCCAGGCCTTGGTCGAAAACGGCGGGTTGGCCACCACGTAATCGAACGTTTTCAAGCGTCGATTGTCGTTCTTGTCTCTATGTTGTGGGTCAGCCAGTGTATTGCCCTGCAAAATTTCTGCTGACGAGTTGTCATGTAGGATCATGTTCATGCGCGCCAAAGCGCGGGTGGCGTTGTCCATTTCTTGACCGTAGATGGTGATTTTGGTCTGGGCCTCGTCTGCAGATTTCAAAAGCAGCGACCCGGAGCCGCAGGTCGGGTCATAGAGAGTCGTATCTGCGCTTTTAGCGGCGCTAATCCCGATCACTTTGGCGATGATCCTGGAGACTTCTGCCGGGGTGTAGAATTGTCCCTTGCTTTTACCGGATTCCGTTGCGAAGTGGCGCATCAGGTACTCGTAGGCGTCGCCCAGCAGGTCATCGCCCTCGGCGCGGTTCTTCGAAAAATCCAGCGCCGCATCTTCAAAGATCGCCACCAGGTTCGAGAGCCGGTCCTGCATCTCTTTTCCCTTGCCGAGCTTGTCGGCGTCGTTGAAGTCAGCCACGTCGATCACGCCCTTCAAGTCATTGGCTTCGGCCAGCCGCGCAATGATTTTGTTCATCCCATCGCCGATGTCCTTTTGACCCTTGAGCGCCACCATATCCGCAAAGCCGCCGCCCGGCGGCACCTCGATCAGCGAATTCTTCTGCCGGTCCGAGACATACTTAACGAACAATAGCACCAGCACATAATCCTTATACTGCGAAGCATCCATCCCGCCGCGCAGCTCGTCGCAGCTCTTCCAGATTGATGAATAAAGTTCCGATTTTTTGATGGGCATGAGAGTTCCTGTTTAAGGCCACCAACGGGTGACATCCGTGATGGCGCGGTAGAGTTCGGGGGCAATTTCTAGTCCGGAGATGGAGACCAATGCTGGCGTAAGCTTTCCGATAACATAAAGCCCATCCCTACGCTCCTTTTGGGCTGTCAGCTTGATGATGGAAATAATTTGTTCTGGCGATGCGTTTTCATAACCGTCTTCACTATCTTCTTGTTTGGATACATCATCCTGCTCATTGTCGTCATTGGTAGTAAAAGATTCCTGATCTTCTTCCCAATCATATACTGAGGAAGGCTTATCGGAAAATTCATTTTGAGTTTTATCTGCACTATATGGAAAACTCTCTGGAAACTCAGCCAATGTA
Source organism: uncultured Chloroflexia bacterium (assembly GCA_963757465.1). GTDB lineage: Bacteria > Chloroflexota > Anaerolineae > Anaerolineales > Villigracilaceae > UBA5195. Next base: position 654,823 of record CAVWRY010000003.1, read on the forward strand.
TTCATAATCAGGTCAAGTTCTGCTTCAGTAATATATTCTTCAGCAATTATCCGAGATTTAAGGTCGTCTGGCAAATATATAGCTAGATTTGCAATCGTTGCGACACGACATTGTTCATCTTTGATTTCACAGGCAGCCATATAAAGTTGGGCTTTGAGGTCGTCAGGCAAGCTTGGCGCGAGTATCGATAATATGTAAGAGCGATACTTTTCATTTTCGATTTCGCATGCAATAGTTAGAATTTTTATTCCAAAATCTTTTGACAGGCTTGGCATATAACTTTGGCGAACTTGATTAGCGATTGCGTACATGTGAAGTTTAGGTTTAAAGTCGTATGAAAAATGTCCAAGTAGAAGGCTCATGGTTGTCGTGAGCCAAGACGCATCGGGAGAAACAACGCCAAACAGCACTTTTATTAATTGGGGTCTAAGATAATCTATCAGAACGAATGCGAAAGCAAACAATACTCTACTGCGTATTTCTTCATTTTGGATTTGACAAATAACGTCTAGTGTCGCATCGCGAAGATGATCTGGCAAATACGATATAAACTGGATAAGAGCCTCGGCACGATATTCTTCATCTCTAACTTCGCATACATGAGCTAATGCTTGTATCTTTAAATCGTCTGGTAACTGCCAGATTAGTTCGTTGAATATCCCAACACGGTAATGTTCATTTTCAATTCTAGAGATGACAAATAGTGTGTGAGATTTTAAGTTGTCAGGTATATCAGAAATTATGCTTGAAAATACGTTTGGATGATGGTACTTATATCGATATTCATCATCTTCAAATCCATATTCATATTCAAATTCATTGTCACGAAATACCTGGGCTTTGAGATCTTCTGGCAAGTCTCGGGCTAATGTTGAAATTTCTATACATCTGGCATATATATTTTCAATTTCACCAACAGCGGTTAACGCCTGAATTTTGCAATTATCGGGCAAGCTTTCAAAGAAGTTTGAAATCGCTGCACTTTTGGCATAGATATTTTTGATTTCAAAGACACTGGCTAGCACCTGCTCTTTAAGTCTATCAGGTAGAGTTGGAATCAATTTTGAAAAGAGACTGGCGCGTTCAAATTCATTTTTAATTTCAGAAGCAGCAGACAAAGCATCAACCAATGCATGCTCTTTAAGATCATCAGTCAGATCGGAGATCAATTCTGAAAGGACAGTAGCGTGCTTGGATTCACTTTCAATTTCGGATGCAGCAGACAAAGCAGCAACCAATGCCTGCTTTTTTAGGTCATCAGGCAAATGTTTTACCAAATTTTGAAGGTAGTAAACTCAATTCGATCTATCCCTGATTTCGTCTGTCACTGATAATAGTCGATTTTTGATGTTATCTGGCAGGTAAGGAGCCAGCTGCAACAGGATATGAACCCGGTCATCTTCATCGTTGATCTTGCAGGTGTCAGTTAACATTTGTGCTTTAAGATCGTCGGATAAAGGTGGAATCATGTTTAAGAGCGGTATGATATCTTCATTAAATATATATACATTGAGTATCCTAATCTGAAGTATGGCAATCAGTGTCCAAGCTTTGAGTTCCTCTGGTAGATGTGGCAGCAAGTTGGTAAGAGCATTAGCACGAGAATTGAACGATCCAATTCCATATGCAGCGGTGAGCGCTTCAGATAAAGCCTCGATTTTAAGATTCTCAGAGAGATGTAGAGCCAACGCAAGTAAGGTATCTGTGCGGTATTCGTTATTCATAATTGTACGTACAGCAATAAGTGCCTGAATTTGAAGATCGCCGAATAGATAGGGAACCAAACCTAAAATAGTTTCAGCTCGTAGAACTCGTTTTCAATTCCACGTGCAGCGGTGATGGTTTCAGATAAAACCTTGATTTTAAGATTCTCAGGAAGATGTAGAGCCAATGCAAATAATGTATCTGCGCGATATTTGTTATCCATAATTGTACGTACAGCAACAAGTGCCTGAATTTGAAGATCGCCAAATAGATAGGGTGCCAAACCCGAAATAGTTTCAGCTCGTAGAAACTCCTTTTCGATTTCACATGCTGTGTTGAGAGCTGCAGCCAGTGCCCGATATCTAAGCCCATCAGGTAATTCATTGGTTAACATAATGAATGTGCGGATGCGACTATTTATATCTGAGATTTTTTCAACAGCAGCCAGCACTTGCGATTTGAGATTATCTGCCAGGTAGGGGGTCAATGTAGATAAAGTGAGTGCGCACTCATCTTGATCCATAATATCTGATATATCTGCATCGCGATCATCAGACAAAAAACGATCGGAATACTGCGTTTCATTGTCGTCATCGAAAATGAAGGTATTAGCCGATGAAATCTGTGGTTTCAGATCATAGGGAAGACGATCAGGATGAAACAGCTTATGATGGTTGTCAAAAAAGACACTATCATATTCATCATCAAAGATAAAAGTATTATCATGATTCTCTGGTTCTGGTTCTGGTTCTGGTTTGGTTTCTGGTTCGATTTTACGTGCGATATTGAATATCTGATAAGTCACGAGTGGTTTGCCATCTTGGGATAAATTGGGCGCAAATGCAGCAAGAATGTGAACGCCAAAATCTTTGTTGTCGGCTTGACGTGCAATATCCAATGCATGAGCCAGGCTATAGGGTCTAGGGTCTCCAGGTATGAGATGAGCCAAATGAGAGATAATACGATTACGAGAATTTTTATCTTTGACATCACGAACAATACTGAGCGCATCGTCCAGAACATGGGTTCTAAGATTATCAGGCAAATCTATACCCAATGCGGAAAAGGCGTAAGCGCGGGCATATCCATCTTGAATCTTGGATGCGACAGTCAATGCATCAAGTTTGAGATCATCGGTTAAGTATGGAGTTAGCGTATATAAGGCACTGGCGCAGAAAAATTCATCATTGATTTCACGCGCAGCCTCTAGTGTCTCAGCTACCACATAAGGTTTGATGGAATCAGGCAAATCAGGAAGAAGCATATATAAGAGGTTGGCGCGGTTGTCATTATCTTGAATTTCACGCACAACAGCTAAGGCCTGTAATTTAAGATCGATCGACAAGTTAGGAGCCAGCTTGTATAAGAGGCTGGCACGATTATACTCATCTCTAATTTCACATACAGCAGTTAGCGCCTGAGATTCGAGATTATTAGGTATTTTAGGAAACAGAATATTGAGAATGCGAACCCGATTAAATTCGTATACGATTTTACGAACATCTGTCAATGCTTCTTGAAGCAAATTAGACGGCAGATCCGGTGAAATTAATTCAAGTGATTTAGCTCGTTCTGACTCAATAGGCTTTTGACGGATCGTCTCCAAGCAACGTTTGTAACTCCACAAACCCTGTTTGCCCCACTCAGCAATAAGCTTTGGCGGAATATTTGCTGCCAAGGAATGAATGCTATTTTCTATCAGCATGCAGCGTGCGAGCAAGCCTAGGTCATTCTTATATTCTGTATAATCCCAAATATATGACAAATCTGCAAGATAGCCTGCATAGCTTTCCTCTTTTTTGTAACGTGCTTCAGCCCAGCTAATATTTATATCTCCTTCTATAAGTAAATTGATCAGTTTTTTATACTCTCTTGCACCGTAGATGTGAGCCGTCAAATGCAAACGCGGGTAGTCTTGCTCTGCTAGGGCTTTCCACTCGCCGTTGCAGGCTACTTCAAAAGCTCCCATAATTCGTTGATGAGCTTCTACTGTTTGCTCAGTAAGATCGCGCACCAGATTACCTTGCGCTATTGAGAGCTTGTTAATATCCATCTTGCCGGTGATGAAATCTCTGAAGCTTAGATGATATGGGAAATAGAACCTGCCTTTAGGTGTTTCATTCTTATTAATAAAGCCACCCCAGGCCTCGTGAAGTAGGCGTGACACTTCGCGTGGTTTCGCTGCTACGTCAGCCCATTCAATGATCTGCTCAATAGTGATGGGTTCTTGTGCAGCAGCCAGCGTAGTCAACAATGGTGCATAGAGTTCATCCCATTTGTGTGGGCCTTCGCCGCGTTTGCGGCGACCGTTGCGCCAGTCGTCCCAAAAGTCGGCGTAATAACCCACCAGCCCGGTCGGTAAATTTTCGAGTTCAAGTGGCGCGCGCACTCCTTTCGCAATCTCAGGAAGAATATAATGTAAATACATCCAAATGCCCTGGCTTTTCTCTTTCAAGGTTTGAATAAAAAAGGCTTCGGAATACTCGCGTGCGCGAATTTGCCCAGCAATCTCAGGGCTTTTAGCAATTGCACTCAGGTAGGTTTGTATATCTTGCAGATTGCTTTCGCCCTGTGCTTCCAGTTTTTCAGTTTGGTGATATATAGTGGGCAACTTGATATTAACCGGTCTCTGCGATAAGATGAGATATAGCCCATCTGGCAAAACGTTCGGTAGTCCCAGCACATTGCCGTCTTGGGATACCCCGGCTTCATCAAGCGCGTCACAAACGATGATGATTTTTTCTCCATTACACAGGCCTTCCGCCGCCTTACGCATCAAGGCTTCCAGAAAATCGGGGGAAACAGTCAACCGGTTCAGAGTATCACGATCTTTGTAATGATCAATCTGGTAACAAGTCACTAACTGTGCTCCCAACGATTGCAGCGCCCTTGGCAAGCCCGTATCTCCGGGCGCAAGTTCGGAAAAGAAATGCAAGTAGCCACGTTCTTTGACCAAGTGTGCCATGAAGGAAGTTTTCCCTACTCCAGCCTCGCCCACCAGCACAAAAGCGCCTGATTTCTGGCTGGGGTCATTCAAGAAAGCATCGATCTTGGCAGTCAGCCACTCGCGGCCAACGAACTCGTCCACCCGCACGCGCTGAAAAACGCTGTCTGGGGAAATGTAGTAATCATCCAGCGATGTGAACTGCCCGGAATAATAAACTTTTGTGACACTGACCTGATTGTTATTCCCCACAATGACAGAACCTTGAACATTGCCCCCAATGCTCAAGATAACTTTTTCATATTCGCCCGCCTGCTTCAATGCGGCATCTAGGCTGCGGGTAAGTTCAGCAGTCAATTTTTCGATGCCTGCTTCTATCTTTGGCAGGCTGTCCAGAGCACCCGAGTCGTACAATGGTTGAAAGACTGGCTCGACTTTGAGTTCAGCTTCCAACCAGGCCAGAAAGTCCGCGGCGGGTTTGGTGGCGCGTTGGCTGAATCCCGAATTTGGATCGAGACTGAGCGATTTTGCCCATAACTGAGCCAGTGCAGTTGGGTCAGGGTGTTGTCCGCGTGACAGGAGTTTTGCAAGCTCTGGTGCCGCTTCTTTTTCAATAAAAGATTGGTTGAATAAACCAGCCGTATATTCAGGATATTGTCTGGCAAAAGCCATGTAGGCGCGCGCCAGTGCCTTTTGAAAAGCCAGTCGCGCAGGCTCCCGCTTCAGCCAGGATTTAATAGTCTCTGCTGGATCGAGTTTGTCGATAACGTATGAAAGAACTGCATCGGTAACGCTGAGCAATAATTCTGGGAGCATATTGATCCTGAAGGTTTGCCTGGTAAAAAAAAACGCCCACGCAAATTGCGCAGGCGGCAGGAATATGCTATCATTTCCCCAACCGCTACGCGCTGAATCCGCGTAGTTCTTATCAAAGCCTCGCCCGGTTGCAGCCGCGCGAGGTTTCACTTTAAGTATACTGGCATTCTCGATTGGATGATGGGATTTGGGGTAGATTGCAGGAAGCATTATTGCCTTTTCTACGAAGACATTTGATCAACCCATCAATTCAGTACCTTTGTTCATGAAATTAATCCGATGAACAGCTTTACACATAGTGCATTTGTCTCTATCTTATTTCGTCCCTTCGCATAATTCACCCAATAGCGATTGGATATCGGCATTGGTAATATTATGCGACGTAATTAGTAGTGATTAATGCCTGCTTTTGAGATCGTTTTCGGGGTAGTTTTTGACTTTTATGGTCGGACAATCACATTTGCAAGGATGTATTTTTCGAAAATTTACATCCCAACAGTATGGCTGAATAGATCAACAGCTTTGTATTTCTGTCACCAGCTCAGGGTTTTATCGGTCTCGATCTTCTTTAGAACTGCTTGACGCAGGCTTTGAGATCGGCGATGTCGGCGGTGATGGTTGGTGACGGTTCCTTGTGGCTGGGCGGATTTAAAGCAAAACACCCGCAGAATTTGCGCATGTGTGCTTTTATTTTAGCTCTTATTGATAACGATTGCCAATAAGGACAATGAAATTTATGGTTGATTTTCCCTATCTTGCCTTTCCAGCCGATGTATTTTTATATAATCAATTTCATCTATCTCTTCTGTTCCTAACAAAATCTGAGCGAATAAATATGCATCTTTTGATAATACATAATGTATTGGCTGATGAAAAGGTGTATTTGCATATGGTAGCGGACCACCTAAACTCATATAATCCATTCCTTCATTAGCCTTTGCATATATTGAGTCATCAAACTTAATTTCTGATAACCCTAAGTGATGCAAACGCTGCGTATATGAATCCATATTGTGAATACTTCCCTGTAAAATTCCTTCTAATAACCTTTTTAAATCCTGTATAAATATGCGCTCAACTATGGATGAAAACCATAAGAATTCATCAAAGGTAATATCATCTCTTAGAGACTGTTTAATAAGTTATGAAGGAGCAAGGCGGCGGATGAGCAGACGCGTCATGGCAATATAAATCATGGTTTTGCTGGTATCGGTCAAGACTTCGTAATCTTTGCTTAAACGGCGATTGGCATCCAACCAGGCAAAAGTGCGCTCAACAACCCACCGTCTGGGTAAAACCTGAAAGCCCTTTTGACCTTTCGGCGGTACAACCGGTTCAATTCGGAATTTGAAACGAGCAGCAACCCAGTTCAAAAGCTCACCACGATAAGTACCATCTGCCCAAATCTTGTGCAGGTTCTTGCAAAAGCCGCCTAAATGACGCAAAAGTTGTCTCGCTCCGGCTGGATCGGAGACGCTAGCAGCCGTGACCAGCACACCCAGCATCAAACCAAGGGTATCCACCAAGATATGACGTTTTCTGCCCATAACATGTTTACCAGCATCGTAACCACGCAGCCCTGCAACCAGCGTCGTTTCAACACTTTGGCTATCCATACAGCCAGCACTTGGATGCTTGTGTCGCCCAGCTTTTTCACGCACACGCGCTCGCAATGTGTCATGAATTCGTTCCCAAAGACCGCTTTTTCGCCATTGGCGAAAATAATGGTACACGCTCTGCCATTTTGGGTATTCTTTCGGCAGCAGCCTCCACTGCGCACCGCTAACTACCAAATACAAAATGGCATTGACAACTTCTCGCATCTCCAATGTGCGCGGTCGGCCTCCAGGTTTTGACAATGGAACCATTTCTTTGATAAGATTCCATTGACTGTCGGTCAAATCTGTTCGGTATTTTTGTTTGGTCTCCATAACCAACAATCTTGCCAGCTTTTTGCCCGACAGTCAAACTACTTATTAAACAGTCTCTTAGATAAGACTTAAATAATTTGACTAACATTTCTGGTTTATCGAGATCGTCGAGGCGATCAAGTAGCATAATTAAGTTTTCCCCAACTTTACGTTGATGAGCAGCGTTTCCTTCCATACTGTTAATAAACTTGTTGCGTTCTTTGGTAGTAATATCTTTAAGACCGTATAAAAAAAGCAATATCTTATGAGCAAGAAGCATATCTTTGATTGTGACTATAGCATTAGTAAGTCCGAAAATGGTACTAATAATTGGAATATCTTTAATTACACCATCCTTAAAGATGGCATCTAAACCGACTTCAGCTAAATCTTGAGTAACAGATGACAGGTCTGTTGAACCAAGTGTTTTCATAAATGATAAACCCAAGTCGTTTTCAATAGGCTGTTTTTTCTGAGTCATGGTTTCTCTCTTTCTCGGCTGGCAATATTAAAAATCTACCTACACAATTACAAAATAGATTTTTTAGAATGATTTCTCTTCTCAATTATTTGTTCAACTTCTGAAGTGGCCCAATTTGTAAATTGTTGGTTAAACCTTATTGCATAATAAATCAAGACTCCCCATGGAAGACTGCGAATAAACTCAGCTTCAACTACAAAGGTACGGTCTCCTAATGTAAAGACAATAGCACCTCGTTGATGTGCGTCAATACGTTCATGAAGTGCATTCAGCGCTTCTGCAACTTCTTTGTTTTTATTTACTGTAATATTCAAAATAGATAATTCAGCATCAATTGCAATCAATTCGTTTAACAAACGAACGGCATCACGTTCATTATTCTCTTTTCTGTTTACAAGGGTTTGTCGCTTTGCTTCAAATTGAATAATTTCGGCTAATTGTTGTTTCTGCTTTTCCAAGAGCCGAATCTTCTCTTCCTGGCTATTTGCTTCTGTAATTAGTTTTTCAATCTCTGGCACTTTAGCAAGGCGATGTATTATTTCTTGTTCGCTCGATGTGAAAGCGTAACCAATTAAAGCAAACCCAATAGGCGCTCCTATAGCAGATGCTATACCAAAAACAGCAACAATCTGAGGTGTTGAATTGTTAGCTGTTAAATAGCCAAGCCATATTACAGCACCTAGAGTTACTATCCCTAACATGAACAAGATGATTTTTATGAATGCTTTCATATTTCCTTTCCCTCGAAGCAAATTCTTTATAAATAAAATCTATATAACAGCTTAGAATTCCATATTTGAGTTAAATTGTCGTCCTAATTTCGGAAAGCGTTTTTTATATAATGCAAAATACATAGAATTCTAAAACACCCAAAACACCTTCAAAGGCAGCTTCGACCTGTTCAGATGTTATGTCTTGTTTATCTTTTGGATGTACCAAAGAGTTTCTAAACTCTATCCCTGACTTAAGCTTACCCCACCACTCTGTTTGTTTATCAACATGGTTTCCTGAAAACCGAAAAACAATAAACTCTATACGATCAATGAGATTATACATTTTAAGACTTTTACTAAGAATGAATTCGCCTTTCGCAAAGGTGTAATCTTTTTCAAGCAACATTGAAATTTCAAGAATGCTCAGATGTTCAGAATCTATTCGTTCGGCCATTTCAGTAGCTATTGCATTTACATGCGCTTCTAAAGCCGAAAAACCTAACAGCAATGCAGCATGAAGAAAAGCTTTTTTTCCAACATCATCACTTGTATCTTTTGCTTTTTCTAAAAATCTCTTTGCTTCTTCAAAAAGGTCGGCGGCAAACGCATCAATTTCTTGCATTATGTTAAACCTTCTTCTCTGCTTTTAGTTGGTCAAGTTTAGCTTGCTTTGTATAGTATCTTTTAATGCTGGCATCAATCACCCCAGGCGTAATACCTTTGCCACTTTCTGCCTGGAAATAAAATAACTCAACACATCTTCCCCTTTCTTTAGCATCATTTCTAGTACCCAACCCACGATAGTTTTCAGGATCGCTTTTATGTTTACCTTTGCCCATTTCTTCGGCGTTTAAAGGATCTTTACCTTTCGCGTTTTTTAGATCAAAATGTCTGTCTAACCGTGTTTGATTCGATTGGAGAATGCCTGCTATATATGCCCAGGCTGTCATAATTGCAAAATTTATTGCTTTCTCTGCATAAACTAAAGGAATATCGGGATCCTTTTTATAAGTTGTTTGGATAAAAGCGCGTTGAGCTTGATCAAGAAGCACAAATTCTTTCGCAGCCTTTTTTAAACCTTCATCCGACCAAATATTCTTGTTTTCTTTACGCAATTTATCCCAATCAGGATCAGGCTTACCTGTTCGACATAAAATAGGGGTAGTATCAATATTTTCAAATTGAGCAGTATCGGTTTTCGCGCCCAAGTAGTAACTTGATATGAATGACCTAATTGCTCTAACTGTCATTGGTGTACTACGCTGTCTCTTTGCAGAAAAATCTTTTCCAGCATCCAAAAAGCCTACTTCTTGACACCATGCTCGAAGTTCAGGACCATTTGCAGTCTCTTGCAAGCGATCATACAAATCGGTTGATGTAGCTATGTTCGTATTAGAAATGAGTTGAACATCAAGGCGCTGTTCTTTATTCAATCCAAAGTATATTTTCAAACCATGACTTTCAGCTACGTGTTTGGCATCAGCGAAAGCTTCTTTTATGGCAATATACCTATGTTGGCCGCCAATAATTTTTATAGGATACGTTTTCTCATAAGATAAATCAAATTCAGCAACAATATTGCTAAAGATGCGTCCATCTACAGCATCTATTTTCATTTGCTCAAATGCCACATCATCTTCAACAACATCTCGATTTGCTCGATATATAGCTTGTTCGTCAGGGTCAAGAGGCACATTGGTTGTTGAGAACTTCAATAACTGTTTAGCATTTAAATGACATTCGCAATATCTTGCTCCAGTTTTTGTATCAACAAATACATAAAGGGTATCTTCAAGAGGCTGGCACATTTGAGCAAACTGCTCAATTAGTTCATATACATTAGCTGAACTCTCATCAGGCTCTTTAGATATGCGGCTTGTAACTGAATATTTCAATGACTTTACCAATTTCCTACTCCTTACAGGTTAAATTAAGGTGTATATGGCCCAAGAAAGCGCTCACCATTGAAGTGAATCAGGTGAGATGGTGCATCGGCTACCCAGACTTCGGTTTCCCAGGCGATTTCGGACAGGTAGCGGGCCATGATGGCGCGGTTGGGGAAGGCGGTGACGTAGACCAGGCCAGCGGTTGATTTGGAAAATAGGCGGGCCAGCTCTGCATGGCGTTTGCCATCGACAGGGCCGTGGCTGGTGACACACTCGACCAAAAGCAGCCAATTGTTTTCGACAAAGTGGAGCACGACATCGGGCATTTTGCCGTGTGAATCGACGTTCACCCCCAGATCAGAGAGTAAGACTGCGTCAAAGAATCCCCATTTTTCGCCGGTGTCACCGGCGTAGATCAGTGTGCTGCCAGGTGCGAAACGCGGGGCGAACTCTTCGATGACGGCGCGGATCAGTTCGCTGTGTTGGCCGGGGCTGAGCGTAATTTCTTGACGTGATTCTCGTACCTGCAGGGGAATGCGGGTTTGCTCACGGTCCATCGCGTATTGCGCGGCCAGTCCCTGATCTTAAGGACAGATAGATTGTCAGGTTGTCATGCCATTGGGGAGTGCCAAAGCTGCGGAGCAGGGTCAGCGCTGCGGGGGCAATTTGATAAACCGCCTTTGGGCTGTTAACGGGGCGATCTGGTTTATCGGGGTTGTAGATGGCGATGCCGGCGGCGACAAATTGGTGCATGGTCTGACGGCGGAAGGTCTCGCGGGTGTTGGGTGCGTATTGCTTGCCGTAGTGCTGGCGGGACCAATCCATGATGGGGGTGATGCCAATCATGGGATTTTCGGCCTGGGCCCAAGTCTTATCAGGCGTGAGATTGATCAGCGCCAACAAAGAAAGGGCTGAGCGTTCGTTGTGCTGGGCACGTGGCAGGCCAAGCGAAATCAGTATCTGATAGGCTTCTTCGATGTGGTCGGTGGTGTTGGCTGTCATGCGGTGAGCGTGTCCAATTGTTGATCGATCATGGCTTGGGTGGGGTTGCTGCAGCGGATGGCCCATTCGCCAAGGGTGATAAGCGCCTGGCGGCTGGGGTATTTCATCACCTTCAGATCGGTGGCGTTGACTTGGGTATGTCCACTCGAACGGCGGAAGTTTTCATCCACGTTGGTGGTGTTCAGGTACAGAGCGAGGCCGCGCGCGAGTGCTTCGGGCAGGCCGTGCTTGTCTTCGTGGTAGACGTTCAGATGATTCTCGATGCCCAACATTTGCGCATCGCCAAAGCTGGCAGGCTGCACAACGCTGGCCACAATGCGGCGTTTTTCTTCCTTCGATGAGAAGCGCCGAACGACACAGTAGAAGCCGGTCGGGTAGAGCCATTTCTCTGTCTCGGCGTTACGCTGGATGGCGTTGGGTTTCTTGATGCCGGGTTTGGGCCATTCGATGTTTTGTCCGGCAAAATGCGCCGGGTAGAGCAGTGGCACCGTCCCAAGTTGCGGCATGGGGTGCAGGTATTCTTTCAGGCGAAAGTCTACGACCGGGCCGGTGGATACTTTCAGACCAACATCATCCAATGAGCAGCGGATGGCGGTCGAAAGCTCGATGGCGGTGTGTCCCTGCGCCGTTGGGACATGAATGAAGCGCTCGGAATCATTGGGTAAGACAATGCGGTTGAAGGTATGGGTATGGGTGACCAGGTCGGCGAAGGTGTCGTCGGTGGATGTGGTGATGGTGACATCCGCTTGCTGGCCGCCACGTTCGAGCAGGATGATGATGTTTTCTTGCAAGACATCATCATCCTTGAATGCCTGGGTGCGCGAGGCGAAAAGGTGAATATGTCGAATTGCGGCCCGCTCTAAAATAAAATCACGAAAAGGCCGGTAGTAGGGTCCATTGCAGAAGCTGCGCGGGATGATGGCGACGAGCTGCCCGCCGGGGGTGAGCATGTCCAGCGACAACGCGACAAACGCAGAATAGAGATTAACGGTTTCAATGCCGGCCTGTCGAAGTAACAGACGGTGGGTGGAATGGCTGTTGATTTTTTTGTACGGGGGATTTAAGATGGCGTGAGTGAAGCTGCGACCCTGGTCAGAACGTATTTTGTGGACGGCCTGCTCAATAAAATCTCCGCCCAAGATTTGGTAGGTGAGCGGCAAGCGGTTTTTGTAACTGGACAGCGCGTTGTTTAATTCTTTGTGGATGAGCGTGTCTACTTCGAAGGCGGTTACTTCCACCTGATCGAATTTCAGATCACCGTCCGCGCAACGATCCAGAAAAGCACTGGAAAGTGAGCCGATACCTGCGCCAGCATCGAGCAGGCGACATTCTGGGCCGCTCCTTGCAGGAAATAAGTGCGCCATGAACTGAGCGGTGCGGGCAGGTGTAAGAAACTGTCCGAGCTGCGTCTTTCTTTCTGCGCCGGTGCTGCTTGATATTCTCAACCTGGTTTGTTCAATGGTGGATAGCAAGGATGACTCTCGATTGGGTGGGTGTGTTGGGTTAATTGTACAGGAGAATCAAGGCGGCTGACAACGGAGTTTTCAACTGATTCGCGGATTAAACGGATGGGGCGATGGCAGTAAATCAAGTACTATGGCGGCCAGAAGATTTAATCGCCGACGCCCGCGCGCGCGTCACCCGTAACCTGACTCGCGCTGAGTGGCAGCAATACACCGGCGATGCACTGCTATATCAGGCAGTTTGCCCCAATTTTCCGATCGAGCCGGAGCCTACAGCTTCCCCAGTCTCCACTCCAATGCCGTAAAGCGCTTCGCGACCTGATTGTTGCGCACGGCCATGCCAATGGCGCGACGATTGCCCGCCAGCACGCACAGCGTCTTTGCGCGGGTGATGGCGGTGTAAAGCAGGTTGCGCTGCAGCATCATGTAGTGCTGCGTCACCATCGGCAGCACCACCGCAGGGAACTCGGAGCCTTGCGCCTTATGCACCGAAATCGCGTAGGCCAGCGTCAGTTCGTCGGCTTCGCTCCAGTCGTAGCTGGCGCTGCGTCCGTCAAACTCAACGCGAATGGTCTGCTCGATCACGTCAATCGCGCCGATAAAGCCAATATCCCCGTTGTAGATTTCCTTATCGTAATTATTTTGCGTCTGCATCACCTTGTCGCCGCTGCGGAAGGTCGTGCCGAACAATCTTCGCTCGCTTTTATTGGGCGCGGGCGGGTTGAGCTTTTCCTGCAGGCGCTCGTTCAAGGCACTGACGCCCGCCGGACCGCGATACACCGGCGAGAGCACCTGGATTTCGCGCAGCGCGTCCAGCCCAAATTTGGCCGGGATGCGCTCGGAAACGATCTGGATGATCCAGTCCGCGGCAGCGACGGCATCTTCGGCGGGGAACAGGAAGAAATCGCCACCGGATGCCGTGAAGACTGGCACCTTGCCCTGGTTGATGCGGTGGGCGTTGGTGATGATCTGCAAATCGGCGGCCTGGCGGAAGATGGTGGTCAGGCGCGTGAGTGGGGCCACGCCGCTGGTGATCAGGTCGCGCAGCACGTCGCCCGCGCCAACCGACGGCAGTTGGTCCACATCACCAACCAGCAGCAGGTGCATGCCGGGGCGCAGCGCCTTGAGCAGGTTATTCATCAGCAGCAAGTCAAGCATCGAAGCTTCGTCCACGATCAGGAAATCGACTTCGAGCGGATTTTCTTCGTTGCGCAGGAAGCCGCTGGCCGGGGACACTTCCAACAGGCGGTGGATGGTGGTGGCTCGATGACCAGTGGCATCGGAGAGACGGCGGGCGGCGCGACCCGTGGGCGATGCCAACGCGAAGGAAGTGTTCTGCGCTTCGAGTGTGGCGATCAGCGCCTTGAGACAGGTCGTTTTGCCGGTGCCGGGTCCACCCGTCAGGATGCTGACCGGGTGGCTGAGCGCCATTTCGACGGCGGACTGCTGCTCCGGGGAGAGTCCTTGACTGGAGACGGCATCCAGCCCAAAGAGCGGGACGGCCACTGTCGCAGCCGCCAGGGCCTTGAAACGTTCGGCGACTCCCTTCTCGCCAAAGTAGAGTGGGGTCAGGTAAATGACTGGGACGCCGTAGACGCTGCGGGGCTCGGCAACTCCGCTCCCAGGGGTGTTGGGTTTTTCGTCTCCAAGCAGCACCAGCTCCGAGCGGACGCGTCCCTCACTCGCAAGGCGATCCAGCCCTGGGGCGATTAATGCCAGATCCACTTCGAGCAGTTCCACGGCGCGCTGGGCGAGCACGTCGCGCGGCGCGTAGACGTGGCCGTCGTTGGTCATCTCGTTCAGCGCGAAAACCAGCCCGGCCTCGATGCGGGCGGGATGGTCGTGCGCGAGGCCGAGGGACTGGGCAATGCGGTCGGCGGTCTTGAAACCGACACCGTAAATGTCACGTTCGAGTTGGTAGGGGTTGTTGCGGACGGTGTCGAGGGCGGCCTCGCCGTAGGTTTTGTAGATTTTGACGGCCAGGTTGGTGCTGACGCCGTGGCTGTGCAGGAAAACCATGATTTGTTTGACCTGCTTTTGCTCGTCCCAGGCGGCGCTGATCTTGCGCGTGCGATCCGGGCCGATGCCGGGTACTTCGCGCAGGCGTTCGGGCTGCTGCTCGATCACGTCGAAGGTGTGCTCGCCGAAGAGCGCTACGATGCGCTCGGCCAGGCGCGGCCCGATGCCCTTGACCAGCCCGGAGCCGAGGTAGCTCTCAATGCCCGCGACGCTGGCGGGCAGAGTCTGCTCGCAGAACTCGGCCTTGAACTGCTGGCCGTGCTGCGGATGATTGTCCCAGCGTCCGCGCAGACGCAGATGTTCGCCAGGCGTCAGCTCGGGCAGGTTGCCAACGACGGTGACGAGGCCGTCCTTGCTCAGGCTCTGGCCGGGGACACGCGTGCCTTCGGGCAGCAGGCGCAGGACGCTGTATCCGTTTTCGGGGTTATAGTAGGTGATGCGTTCGACGGAGCCGGTGAGTTCGTCCATGGGGAGAAGTATACCTGCTGGCTTGCGATTTTATCGGGCAGGTGTTGGGCACGACAAAATTATTGATCCCAACCTTTTCCATCATAATAACTGGTGCCGCGATGACCTTTTTTCGGATAAGGCTTTTCAAGCTTTTCCCCTGGCGTGTTGACATAGATTAAACTTCGGGCTTTTCCGGAACTGGGATTGATGGCACCCAATTCAATCCGCGTAATTTGGCAGCGTCCTACGATCTGATCTTGCCAAATTGTGTAGACAAAATCCCCGATATTCAGGCGCGATGGTTTACCCGCCATGTGAAATTCAAATTCACCAACACGTCCATCATACAAGGCTTCTACTGCCTCGACACCTTCGTTTTGGGGGATGGTTTTTGTGATACCGCTCATCTGTTTTCTCCTATTCATCATGGCCGTAAAATGGACAGCAAATTTCCTGCTTGGCCGGACAGCAGCTTTTCAAGCCCACATATCCGTGGCGTTTTGGATAATTTGAGCCAACTTTCTGCCTTCGAGCAGAGACGCCAAAATTTTTTTGACGTAATCATCGATGGCGCTTTGTTGCTCGGTTTTCGATGCACTGAAAAACTACCCGGTCATTGATAGGAGGAAAGTATACCCGCTGGTTTGTGATTTTATCGGGAAAGCGCAGGGTGGGCGTAGGGCAGGCGTCCAGTGAGTTGGCCGGGTTGGTGATAAAGTTAGTTATTCTTCTCCTCCTTTGAAAAGAGAGCCAGGGTCGGCGTCCCTGGCTCTCTTGATTCTTGGGCAGGAACTACGATGGGCGCTGGTCTCCTGACCAGCGCCCATTTTGTTTTTTATGGCACAGAATACGTAATCACCAACTGTGGACGGTTTGCCGCCGGTGCGTTACCACTGTACAAGCTTAAGTAATTTGCCAAGGCGTTGTTGTTATCATCGAGTTTGAAGCGCAAGCGAATTTGGGTCAGGCCGCTGTTGGTCGAGAGCTTGTTGATAAAGGCTTTGCCGCTAGTCAGGTTGATGTTGTACCAGGTGCTAACTGGCGCAAGCAGGAATGGCCCATAGGATGCACTGGTCGTCGCCTGAAAGTCGCTGACTTGTAAAACCGGATATGGGCCGAAAAATCCGTTCTTGAGATCAGCCATGAAACCCTGAAACAGGGTGACCGGGTTGCCCCCACCGACAATCCCCTGCTGTCGGATTTTGAGTATAACGCTGGTGATGATGGCGGTATCTGGCAGGCTGGCCCCAGTGCTGAATGAAAGGATGCCACGGTATTGCTTCTTCGCTGCGTCATCGCCCAGATTGAAAGTGTTTGCAGCGCTGTTGAGTGTGCCACCCACGTTGCTATTTTCGGATGATTTCGAGCAGCCAGCCGTCATGCGTACCGAGTGATTGTAAGGTGATGACCACCGGGGTTTTGGTCGGCGTGCGGGTCGAGGTGCGTGTTAATGTGCGGGTTGGTGTGGCAGTCTTTGTTGGTGTGAACGTAGCCGTTCGGGTTGCCGTAAGGGTTAAAGTCGCAGTCTTTGTCAGTGTAAAAGTAGCTGTTGGGGTTGACGTAAGGGTTGGTGTCAAAGTTGGTGTTGCGCTGGGTTGCACACCGGCAATAACACCATTGCTGACACCATCCTGGCTCCACAAACCGCCTTCATTGCGTGCGCCGACGGCCACATAATAAAGCTGACCATAAGTTAAGTTCAATCCGCTGCGTGTTATGGATGTGGTTGTGTTGGAAAGATAAGTCCATGCAACCACATCACGCGCACCAGGAGTTGTACCGATGGCATAGCGGTATTGGGTGATAGCTGATTCCGGGTCACTACTACTCCAGTTGGCGGAAAGAGTAGTTAGACTGATATCTCCAATCGCAGACACACTAGGTTGTAAGGGTGGCGTCTTGTCACTGATGGAGCCTGCGTAATCTACTGTGAAGGTAAAGGAAGAATTAGGGGCGATTTCGATGCCATCTGCGCCATTTACACCACTAATAGTGGGCGTATACACGCCACGTGGATTTAGCGATGTAAAATCATAGCTGGCACGATATCGAGTTAAATCGAGCCATTGTAGGGTTAATGTTTATCTCCCCACCCGATAGCGTATATTCTTCGACTGTAGAAAGAATGCTATTGCCATTATTATTGTAGCCTCCGATGGCGTAAATCTTGCCATTGCTAGCAGTTGTCACTCCAATTCGAGCCCGCAGAGTAGGCATGCTCACCTTTGTCGTCCAAATGTCTGTAGCTGGGTTGTACTCTTCGACTGTAGAAAGCAAGTGAACGCTGCTATTATTATTGCCTCCGATAGCGTAAATCTTGCCATTACTGGCAGTTGTTACGCCTAAACCCCACCGTGCGGTAGGCATATTTGCCTTTGTTGTCCAAGTGTCTGTGCCTGGATCGTACTCTTCGACTGTAGAAAGAATGCTATTGCTAATATTATTGTTGTAGCCTCCGATAGCGTAAATCCTGCCATTACTGGCAGTTATCACTGCCAAACCTGATCGTGCGGTAGGCATATTAGCCTTCGCCGTCCAGGTGTCTGTGATGGGATTATATTCTTCCACTGTGGCCAGGGAATTACCATTGTTGCCTCCGATGGCGTAAATCTTGCCATTGCTGGTGGTTGTCACGCCCAACTCTGACCGCAGGGTAGGCATACTTGCCTTCGTTGTCCAGATGTCTGTGGCTGGGTCGTACTCCTGAACGGTAGCAAGATGACCATACTTATCGCCAGTATTGTTACCTCCGATAGCGTAAATCTTTCCATTGCTAGTAGTTGTCACGCCTAAACTATATCGTGCGGTAGGCATGTTAGCCTTCGGTTTCCAGATGTTTGTGGCTGGATCGTACTCCTCAACGGTAGCAAGAAAATGATTATTACTATTATCATAGCCTCCTATGGCGTAAATCTTGCCATTGCTGGCGGTTGCCACGCCCAAACCTAATCGTGCGGTGGGCATATTGGCTTTCGTTGCCCAACTATCTTTCAAAGTTAGTAGTGGGGCAATAGTAATATCCATTGGACGGCTAAATTGAACATCAAATATGCCAGTCTGGATACCTAACGTCGTATCAGGTGATACCGTCACCCCACGTACATAAGCGGGGGCAGTCTGAATCGGACTGCTCGCAACGGTTGTATATTGCACTGTGCCTTTAGTATCTATCCGGAAATTATATTGAGCAAGATTTGAGAGCAAGCCATATGAACAAAAGCGAGCCAGTTGTCTGATTTTTTGCACCAACGAGTGGCAACACTGCGACGCTTTGCCAACCAGCTAAAAGTTCTCTCAATAACCCAGCGCCTTGCAGGAAAACTCTTTTCGCCAGGAATAGGACATTCATCTTTCGGTTCATTGCGTCTTCGTCGATGTTTAATGTGCTCAATGTAATTGTGTAACCCAACAAATACGTGCACATCTTCATAGTCATAACCTTTGTCCGCACAAAAATGTTGTTCACTGTTTGGACGTTTGGCAACAATGTGAACAATCAGATCATCGGCTGACCATTTGTCGTGTTCGTTCGCGCCTGTGATGTAAATGGCAATTGGGGCGCCGCGTTCATCCACCATAAGATAAATCTTGCTACCCAATTTGGCGCGATCTGTCGGGTTTTTGCCGGTTTTTGAGCCGCCTAATGGCGACGGGCTACTCATACTGTCAACTGATTGCCATTTCCAACCAATTTTGCACTCTCTGGCATAGTATTTGACCATCTTCTTGAACAACTTTTCAAACAAACCTTGGTTTTGCCATGTTTGAAAACGTTCATGCAAGACACTACTGGATGCGTTGAACCATTCTTTTTCAATAGATTTCCATTGGCAACCTGTCCATAAAACATGCCAGATGCCATCCAGAACATCGCGATTGCTGACAGGCGGCCGACCTGGCTTTTTGATTTTCGACTCTTTGGGCAAGTGCTTTTTCAATAACTTCCACAATTTGCCCGGCATTCGATATTTACTTTTCGATTTTGTGCTATCCTTTGACATGGAGACGTTGACCTTGTTAGTGGATTGTGAGAAATCCCTTTCTAACAGATCACGTCTCTCTTTTCAATTATTTTTCGGATAGAGTCTTAGTGTACTCGTCGTTGTAATCGAAGATACGCCCATCCACCGTATTCAGATCAGTACTGCCCCACCAGTTGCCCGCCGCAGGGATATTGCTCAACGTGGACTGAAGAATCAGGTTTTCGATGTCATACAAGCCTGTGTTGAACTCGAAGTTGTTATTTGTGATTTGCAAGTTTGTGCCTGAGATCAGCTTGATTGCGCTTCCGCTAATATCAGTGAACGTATTCCCAGTGATATTAGTGTCCCCATTAACTTCGACACCGGTATCGGTGATGTTGGCAATCAAATTGTTCTGCACAAGCCCGCCTTGAGTTTGGACGCCGTTGACATTGCCCACCAGCCGGTTGTGGATGATGCTGACGCTACCGCTACTTTGGATGGACCAGCCGGGGGCATTTTCGAGGTTGTTGTCTTGCACCGTGCTGCCCGTTCCTGTGCTGATGCCGCCGCCAGAAATTTTATTGGAGAGTATCTGACCGCTGCCCGATAGGCTGATGTTGCCGTTGGTGATGGTATTGTTTTGCGCTATACCACTCGTCAAATTGACGGTGCCAGCCACCGTACTGTCCTTAATGATGCCGTCGCCAGTGATTGAGATGCCAACGCTGGCGGTAGTGCTTTGTACGCTACTACTGTCGCCGGCGGTGATGCTGCCGTCAATCGTGCTGCCAATTATTTCTGAAACAAAGGGGACTGATAAGTTACCATTGTGAATGGTGCTTTGCAATACATGAAAATTGTATGGCGCAGATGGGGGTGTGTATTCTTCAACTGTGGAAGGATAGCTACCGTTAAACCCTCCAACCGCATATATTTTTCCGTTCGCTGATGCCATGCCAAAATTACAGCGTGCTGTTGGCATGCTTGCCCTCGCAACCCAAGTGTTTGTGCCTAAGTCGTATTCTTCTACAGTAGAAATGAAGGTACTACCTCCGACCCCGCCAACTGCATATATCTTGCCATTCGCTGTCGCTACACCCATAACATAACGGGCCGTTGGCATGCTGGCTCGCATCGTCCAATTATTTTCTGCTGGGTTGTATTCTTCTACTGCAGAAGAAAGACCATTATTGTTTTCCCCTCCGATTGCATATATCTTGCCGTTTGCAGCCACTACCCCCATTCCCTCACGCGCTGTTGGCATACTCGCCAGTATTTTCCAAGTATCTGCCGCTGGGTCATACTCTTCTACTGTCGTTACGAAACTATTACTCACCCCAATTCCCCCAATAGCATAAATCTTTCCGTTTACCGAAGCTGCGCCCAAACTATAACGTGCGGTTGGCATGCTAGATCGGGTTGTCCAGATATCCGTCGCTGGGTCATACTCTTCCACCGTTGAAAGATAGCTACCGTTGTTGCCATACCCCCCAATTGCATAAATTTTACCATTTACTGCTGCTATACCAAACATGCTTCGTGCAGTTGGCATACTACTGGCCATATCTGTCCAGACGTTTGTTGTCGGGTCATATTCTTCCACTGTGGCAAGACGATTGGTGTCATTATGGCCCCCAATTGCGTACAGTTTGCCGTTATCTGTAGCTATTAAACCAAGTCCAGCGCGTGCTGTTGGCATATTAGCCCGTGCCGTCCATGTTCCCATTGCAGCGCCACCCCCGCCACTGCCTTGCACACTACCAGTTAAGTCACTATCTTTTAGCCAAAGCGGAGTGTCGCCGTTCGCACAACTGACCCCGCCCCCATCTGTTGTTACAGGACTCAGGTAAGGCGTGGCGTTGTTGCAGCTAATGCCTTGCGCTGCACCGCTGATTTGTACCCAGCGCAGGATATTGCCGCCCAGATATGTGCCGCTGGTGTCAGTCACGGCATCCAAGCTTGGGTCGTCGAAGTAGATGCGTCCCCAGGCACCGCCACTGTTGCTGATGAAGCAAATCGGCTGGCTCTGCGTACCATCCGCAATCAGCGCGCCGCCCACGTTAAGGCTGAAGTTGCCATCAAGCTTGACGGTAGTCCCAGCTTGAATGGTGAGCGTTTTACCTGGGGCAACCCCGACATTGCCAACTATGTGATAGGTCTTGTCATTCGTCCAGGTAGTGTCTACGCCAATTGTTCCCGATTTGTTGACGTTGCCGCTTTCGGTGGTGACGGTGAAATAAATTGGGTTTGAATACCCCGTTGTATCGGTAACAGTCAAAGTAAAGGGAATGACGTGGTTATAGCCTGCGCCGCTGACAACCGAGAAAGTGAAAGGTGCGGTATTGGTTTGGGATGTCGTCGCCAAAATATTGCCGTAGCTGACGTTGCCGTTAATGATGGTCACGAAAAATCACTGGTTGAAAGACTGCCGGTTACAGCCAGGGCATCTGACCAGCCATTGCTGATGGTCGCCGTCAACTGAGCGGTGGCCACCAGGGTGGGGTTGCCATTAGTCTGCCCGTTGATGCTGTAACTGGTTAATGAAAGGATTGGGCTGGGTGACTGCATCGCGGCGCTGGCGTTCAGCCGCCCGCTGCCCAACAGACCCATGTAAGCAGGATTCAGGCTGTCAATGTTGTCGGCGGTGTGGACGATCTGCGAGCGGATGGTGGCCTGATTCCAAGCTGGGTGCAGGCTGCGCAGCAACCCCGCCAGCCCGGCGGCAAACGGCGCGGCAAATGATGTGCCAGAATTATTCACCCAGCCGCCGCCCAAAGCAGTGGTTTGAATGTTGGTGCCCGGCGCGGAGACATCCACCCAGGCGCCATAATTCGATGTGCCCACTTTGGTATCGTCATTTTGTGTGCCTGCCACAGCGAGCACATTGTCATAAGCTGCGGGATAAAACAAATTGCTGCCATTATCGTTGCCTGCTCCGGCAATGACCACTGCCCCATAAGTGTTGACGGCGGTATCTATGGCATTGCGCAGTGTATTGGAGTTGGCATAACCGCCAAGAGAAAGGTTGATAATCTTTGCGCCTTTTTGCGCAGCATACAAAACACCGGCTGCGATGTCTGAGTAATTGGCCGCGCCAGAAGCCTGCATCACTTTGACCGGCATAATGCGGCACTGTGGGCAAACCCCTGCAATCCCTTGGCCATTACCAGCGATGGCTGCCGCCACACCTGAAACTAATGTACCGTGACCATTATCATCGGAAATATTATTGCTGCTCGCAACGAAGTTCCAGCCGTTGACATCGTCAACCAGGCCGTTGTTATCATCGTCAATGCCATTGTCCGCAATCTCACCGGGATTGGTCCATAATTGGTTTTGCAGATCGGGATGCGTCAAGTCGATGCCGGAATCAATGACAGCAATGATGATGGTCGGGTCACCGCGGGTATTGGCCCAAGCCCCTTCGATGTTGATTTTGGCAAGTCCCCATTGATTTCCATAGAGTGGATCATTTACCAAAGGCGTTAGGGTAATTGTGGGTGTAAGGCTTGGGGTTGCAGTGATAGTAGGAGTAAGAGTTTGACTATCTGTACTGGTTGCGGTCATCGTTACAGTTTAAGTCGGCGTCAGTGTTTGTGTCTCTGTATAGGTTGGGGTTAGTGTTGGCGTTTCGGTGGGGGTGGGTGTTTCTGTGCTGGTTAATGTCAATGTTGGTGTGACAGTTTCTGTTTCTGTTGAGGTTAGTTCTGGTGTCTCGGTGGGAGTTGGCGTGTCATCGCTGGCAAAAGCAATGTAATCGGGTTCAGCGAAAGCGACGCCAGAAATCTGCACTTAATGCCTGTACCGCAGCCAGCACATCCGCATTGGCGGGTAATCGTAAACGATAGCTTTCAGCAGCTTTGACACTGGCGCTAAACTTCTGTGTTTTGCTTTTATCATCTGGTGATATACGTTGGATGGACTGTGCTTTCAGGCTGCGCAAGGTTATGCCAAGCCTTGTTGAGTTTGTCGTCAACGTCCGGGCGCTGTTTGCTCCAACTGTTCCTACAGATGAACTTTCCTGCACCGTTACCCCGGATTTGAAGCCTACCAGAATAACACCGGGCACAAAACTCGGTTTTTTTGCGCTTGGGTGATTCTGACTTGCATCTGGCAAATTGTCTGCTGCAGCATAGGATGGCGAGTAGTTTGAGAAAGCCAATGAGATCAAAACAAGCATGGAAACAAAGGAATTTATGATGCGCTTCTTATTCATGAGTAACCAACCCTTTCCCGGTGAAAGATCACAACGGCATATTTCCCACTTTATGATAGACCATCAATAAGACTATCATACTTCAATTCCCCCACGATTCGGTCAATGAGCATATTTTTTTGGATGCTATTTTTGTTAGGTTGCCAGCGTTTCAGCGGTTCATCCCTAAGCCTGCGGGGAAATGGAAGTAGTTGGACGGAGTTCGAGCCTGCCCTTTAAGCGTGACATAGCCAGTGTTGTAACTCAGTGTGCGCATTACCTGCGTGAGCGCCACCACCCCTAGCGCAGTGCCTGTAAACTTCTTCTTATCGCCCGGACGATATTGCACCATATTTCTTTACCACACCCCATATAGGAGAAGGACACGATGAATTCATCTCAACAAGACAGAATCGATCATTTCGAACGCGCGCTGGCGCGTATTCTACGACGTATCAAAAAGGATGCGATGCAGAACAATCCACCTAAACCCAATCAGGAGGCACAATATGGAAAATAACAAAAACAGCACGACATTTAAGATCCCTGTCTCATGGGAGGAACTTAATCTACATGTTGCGAAGGCCATCTCCAAAGCAAGGAGAAGTGATACCTGGGCTGCCTACTCGCGAGTCTCACAGGTCAATCCGCGCGAGGCAAGCTACTCGATGGAAACCCAACCAGAACACACAGAGCAGTATGCGCGCACCAATGGCGCCAAAGAAGTATTATCGTATGCCGATCCTGATCAGACCGGCAAAAATAGCCGCCGCCCAGGCTTTCAGGCCATGATTCGCGACATCAATGCCGGCAAGGTGGATGTAGTCGTTGTTCATCGCCTGGACCGTTTGTACCGAAACATGGCCTCTCTGTTGAAATTCATCCAATTACTGAAATTGCGGGGAGTTCGCCTTGTCTCTGTCACCGAGCAACTGGATACTGAAAAATGGTGGGGACAGATTGTCATTGCAGTGTTAGGCTGCCTGGCCGAAGCGTATCTGCACCAGACCAGCACGAACACCCGTACCGCACTGCACGCACGCCGACAAAAAGGGCTCAACCTGGGGCGTATCCCTTTGGGCTACTGTAACGGTCTCTGCTCGACTTGTACCGACATCAACGGGGCCGGATATTGCCCGCTCTATGGCGGCCCAGACCGTCCTGAAAGCAAACGCGGGCGCATCGCTGTCCCACATCCTGTTGACCAGCAAGTGATTCCCCTGATCTTCCAACTCTATCAACAAAATTTTAGTTTTCGCGAAATTTCAGTTTATTTGAATCATACCAGCTTCAAATTGCCAGATGGGACTCCGTTCCACTTTCGCCCACGCCGTAAACTCGGAGAAATAAAATGAACGACGATGCTCAATTCACCCCGGAGAGCATCCGCACCATTTTGGAAAACCCCTTTTATGCTGGCTTGATTGCCCGGCGTCCACGTCCCGAATTTAGCATGGAAGACGACATTGAGCATCCTGAAAATATTCCGGCCCCTCGGATAGATGGGAATCCGCGTGAGATTCTTGAATTGTTTCCAGGAGTGCATCAGCCCTTGATTTCTGTGGAGATGTGGCAGGCCGTGAGAGATTTATGCAGCCAAAAAGCATCCACGCCCTCTACTTCAACCAATCAGGTGCGCGCCTATCCACTGAGCGGCATTGGTCGTTGCTGGGAATGCTTCGAAGCAACTGGGCGGGAGTTCACATTGCGTGGCTCGACGGGAGGAACGATATCCTATTATCGCTGCGCCTATATGCACGATCATGAACTCAAGCGCAAAGCGAAGCAGCAGCCGCGCATCGATGGCCTGAACCCGCTGGTCACAAAACAGGATGCTTCTCTGAAAGAGCGGCACAAGACCCTGCGCGCAGACAAAATGGAGCCGCAGGTAGATGCGATCATGTCGCGTTTGGTGATAAAACCGGAATGGCATGAGACCATTATGGCATACTACCTGAGCGATGAAGGGATGAGCGATTTTGAACGGGAAAGCTATAACTTGCGTCAATCGCTCAAGCGCTGTAAAAACTCGCATCTCGCCGGCCACATTTCGACAGCAGAATTAGACCAACAGGCCCGCGTCATCCTACAACGCCTGGAAGCCTTCAAACCTTCAGCTCGTCCTGAAGCAGCAGAGATTGCCCCCTGGTTACATTTTTTTCCAAGTACCTGGCAACAATTTACAAGTGGTGAGAAACGAACGCTTCTTCACATCCTATTCGTCGGGTTATATTTCGACAGAAATGGCATTCTCCGCAAGGCATCCGCACATGAACCCTTTGACGAATTGCTTGGGTTGCCCAACGGGGGCATCTTTATTCAGTAAAAGAAGAGACCAGCGGTACCGCTTTCGGGTACTGCTGGTCTCTTTTGTGAGTTGCAGGGTCTCGTAATCCGACCCTGTCAGGAGTCGGTAAAGTACTTCTTGAGTAATGTTCGAACTGCCAGCGCTACTTCTTTCCGCGTACCTGGGTCCGGTATTTTGGCCAGGTCGAGTGCTACATCCACGGCCTCGGGGGGAAGGTTCTCCGTATTCGCCATGCGAATATCGAACGCTTTCAGGGTGGGCCAATTGGCGAGTTGCAGCAGCTCGTTTGGGTTGATATCAAACAGGTTGGCGAGCAGAATACAATACGTCATATCCGGGCGCCTACCCGCTTGAATCCTGCGAATTGCTTGATGATCCAAGCCGGCTTGCATGCCTACAAAGCGCATGCTCAAGTTGTGCTCATCCATCAAAACTTGTAAACGCGCAATAAACGGTTCGGGAGAATACCCTTTATCCTTGGCTGTTCTACGCCGTTTGGCAATCGGTTCTTCGATCTCTCCTTGTGCTGGTGAAATTGGCGTCCTGCCGGGCATAAGAAACTCCTTTGGATATAAGCTAGAATTGAACCAGTGACCCGCCGGGTCATTATACCCAAACAGGAGGAACTTCCGATGAGTAATTCCCCATTGCGCGCCGCCGGATATCGGCGCGTCTCCATGCGTGAACAGGTTGATGGCTTTAGCCTGGACGCGCAGGAGACAAACATCCGGCAATATGTCCAGTCGCAAGGCTGGGAACTGGTCCAGCTTTACACCGACGCTGGCATCTCTGCCAAGAAGGACAGCCAGCGACCTCACTTGCGCAACTGATGAACGATGCCCAAGCTGGACACTTTGATGTTGTGGTCGTAGATAAGGTGGATCGCTTCTATCGTCACCTGCGGGGTCTACTGGCGGCCCTGGATCAACTCAATGGCTTGAATGTCTCATTTGTCTCCGTACAGGAGCGCTTGGATTTTACGACCATCTGGGGCAAACTTACGCTGGCTTTGCTCGGAACCTTGGCGGAAATTTACGTGGATAATTTACGCCAGGAAACCCACAAAGGCAAACTGCAGCGCGCTCGGGATGGCTTGTGGAATGGCAATCCACCTTTTGGCTATTGTCGCGGTCGTTGTTCCAATTGTGCTGAACCCAACGGACCCGGATACTGTCCTCGGGTAGGCCAGCCGGACTTGGGCGATGGAAAGCATCTTCAGCTTCATCCTTTGGAAAGCCGTGTTGTGCGTCAGATATATGATTGGTATCTGACCGGCAAAGAATCGGATGGGCATATTGCGGTTTCTCTGAGCCAATACTCCCTCGATAAAGATGATCTGCGGCCACGTTCACGGGGTATCCCAGGTCAGATGCTGCCGGGGCCGATGCAAAAAGACCTGGTGCGTAATATACTTACCAATCTCTTCTACACTGGCGTGGTCCCTTATTACGGCCCACATCCAGACGGCACGCGGGCGGATCGGCACCCGCAAATGGTTTTCCCTGGTCGTCATCCAGCCATCATTCAACCAGAAGAATTTGAACTGGTACAAGAATTACGACGGATGCTGGGTACAACGCCACGCCTTCGCAAAGCGACCGTCACCCGCGACTATTTACTTTCGGGCCTTCTGCGCTGTGGGTATTGTGGACGAAATATGCGTGGCTCCAGCAGTTGCCAGGGAAAGAAACATTATTATCGCGATACTACCCATATCGAAAAATCGGGTGAATGTCCGCAATGCACCTTGCCTGCAGAAGTGATTGAAACCGAGTTCCTAAACTGGCTACGAACAACTCTGGCAAATGAAGCGGCGCTGGAGCAAATCCAGGCACAGCAGGCCAGCTTACAGGAAATACAGCTACGATATGAGCGGGCGCGTAACTTATATCTTGCCGGACAGTTGAACAAAAAAGAGTATGATGTAGAAGAAATTCGCCATGCAAATGGAACCAAACCCTTGCAAGAAAATGAATTCGGTGCTAGTATAGCATCGTTTACGAAAATGCGGCAATCAATCGCCGTATGGCATGATTTGTCAACCACGGAACAAAAAAGACTGTTTCGGATGATGGGTGCCACCACAATCGGTAGTGGATAAATAAAAACGCGTCTGCCGGACGCGTTTTTGCGTAATTTAGGTGCGCTGCGGGCTAAAAAGGAGGCGAGAATCGGCCCACGCGCAGAATTCATAAAGTTCCCCCTACCAAAAGCATCCATTGAATGTCACAACAATGGATAACTGATCAACTCCAGCACAGACCAGCGATGCTTGGTCAACCCGGCAGCTACTGCTGGGGTCATTTTGCGATATCGAGTTGGCTGCTGCCTGCCTTTGCGATAGACTGGCTGCGACAATTTCATTCTCAAACTCTCGTGATTTCTACCAAAGTGATAATAAGCCAGCCACCAGAAAACATGCTCGGAAAGCTCCGTTGAAAACTGAGCCGTGCTCCAAGTTCGACGGGTAAGTTTCGAAACACTTTGGCGAATTGTCAGATTGGCCCGCTCAACAAACGATGTGTTGATCCTGCCGCTCAACCCGGCAGCCTTGAGACGGGAGAAATAGTCGAATGGTAATCCCCAAACAAATCTTGTGTCAACACTCACCAGCCGAAAACGCCTTTGCGTTTTGATTACTTGAGCATAAACAAAATCAGACAACATCATCCAGCTTGGCTTGCCCTCCCCTTCGACATTAACCCATTCCCCGAAATGTGCCGTAAGTGCGTAGAAGTAATGCTTGAGACCGTCTGAACTGAAGACCGGGACACATCCAACTTTTAATCTGGACTTGAGTTCGTGCACCACTATATAAGCCATATCCTGCGTTCGCGGTCCAAGCTGAACCACTGGGATTAGCTTCGTCCTGGCGTCGCATACAGTCCAAACCCAAACATCCTGTCCCGCCTGCTTGACGTTCGCCCACAATTCGTCCAGTTGAAGATGAACCAGATTGAGATTCGTGAAGAAACGTTGATGCAGTTTGCGACCATGGGCGCCGCCGCGCGCCAGCCAGGTGCGCAGCGTGCTTTCACGAATTTCAAGCGCTTCTTCCAGTGCCGATGGATCCATCCCCAAACTCAACAGCTTGAGCGACAACGAAACAGTTTTGGAGTGCGTCTTCAGTCGATACAGAACCGTATGCTTTCGACAGGTGAACTTCTTCGTGCAAGCCTGGCAACGCAGATTCTGAATATCTTCATACTTGCCGTGATTGCCATATCCCACCAAAGCATGGACATCTTCATCGGTAATCAAGTAATAAGCGCATGTTTCGTTTGAACAGAAATAATTCTGGGTACGGATCGTTTTCTTCTTACCCCTTGTACTTTTGACCTGCCGCCAGGGAATCGGAGAATGATGGCATTGGCTGACAGACGCAGGTCCATCAGCAATCGCGGCGCTGCACTCTGGGCAATCTTTCTCCGTTTTGGGCCGCATGATTTGCGGTTTCGGCGTTTTAGATGCAGTTTGTTTCGCCTTCAATGGATTTTGCTGTCTCTTTTGTCTAAAAAACCGCAAAAGTTGGACTAAAATCAAAAACAGGCACAGCAGGAAAACGATTTTGTGGGTCATGGAACGAATGGCAGCCTTTGCAGTTAGGAATAATCGGTCGCCATCTTACCATATTTTCACCAGCCAATTATCCACTACCGATTACGGCTATATCAATTTGCTCCTGGGTTAGTAGTTGTATTTCAATTGCGCCTTCGATAGCCAATTGGGTTTTCAGTTCACTATAATCCTGACTACGACTACACACTATCAAGCTGGTTAACCCATGTTCCTTACGAAAAGTATTAATTGCATCGATACATTTGTCACGACTTAGGGCACGCACTTCGTCGAGACCATCCAGTAATAAGAGCAATTTATTCTCATTCATCCAATCCGGCGCAGTTTTCTTCGGCACATAATAGATCCGGTTCAACTCATCGGCCAACCACTGTACCAAGGACTTCGATTCTGTCCAAGACGAAAGGTTGAACACCATTGGGATGGGTTCGCTGGCATCCTGGCGGGCGCGGGCGATCAACTGACGGGCCAGTTCAAGCAGCATAGTAGTCTTACCAGAACCCGGCGCACCTAAGATCAAGAGCGAACGCCCTAAGCCAATCTGCTCGAAAATCTCCAGCATGGTCATATCTACGGGCAGGGTTTCACCGGTATTCTCACGCTTAATCCCCCAGGGATAGGTTTTTACCGCGCTCGGCTCTTCCTTCATCCCCAACTCGATCAGCACCTCACCGTAGAGCGACTTCTCCAAAACGCCTTTGACCCAGAAATTCTCCACATGGTTTAGCAAAATGCGGCGGTTGCGTTGGTCGAGCGTTTCGCCATTGCCGCGAAAGATGTTAATGACCTTTTGGATGATTGTCTGGTTGACGGTATTGTTGTCCCCAGAAATGAAAACACCCTGCGCATCTCCAGCGACGGTGATATTCTTGTCGCCGGAAACGTCTTGAGTCACATGGGAGATTGGTTTCTTTTTTGGAAGCATGTCAATTGTTTTCCAGGCTTTTGTGGCAAAATGCTTCTTGTCATTTCCCACTTCAATCACAATCATACGGTGAGAACTCCATTATAGAGCAAAGTGAATTATTTGTGACAAAAAATAGCGATTGAATTCTTTGCAACAAAGAATTCAATCGCACATCGTGCCAGATTTCTGCCATGCGATTACTCTATCTATTTAGAGAGAATAATTACTGAAAGACCCCCGAAACCGAGCAAACCTTGATTAACACAGATTGTTCCAAACATCCCGGATCGCTGTCTCGTAGGGGGCCTTCCCATTGGCAACTTCATCCAAAGTACTCTCCATCTGGGCGGTGTAGGCCAGGTCGAAGAGATCCGGGTATTTTCCCACCAGGAACTCGCATACTTCCTGCCCTCTTGGGGTCAACCGAAGCTGCCCATCTGGCTCACGCATCACATACTTGCGCGTCAGCAGCGCCTCCACGATCAACGCATAGGTTGCAGGCCTGCCGATCTCTTTCTCACGCAGCGCACGGATCAACCCGGCTTCATTCAGACCACTGCGCCGCTCAGCTCGGACCTTCTTTGGGCGCACGCGCTGCCCAATCTCTAGGGCGGCCAGGGCACCTTTTCCATCGAGAGCAGCCTGGTCCTTTTCCCCAGGGAACTTGTATGCTTTCTGCCAGCCCGGCTCGATCAGTTCTCTTTCTACTGCTTTGATCTTCATCCTTCCACCTCGAAGAAAACTGTCGTAACGCGATAGCGCGCTGGTTTCAGGTAGGTTGCCATATAGCGTTCCCAAATCAGACGATAAAGTGTGCGCATCTCGGTATTGCAATGGCTGGGCAGTTCATCCGGCAGCCTGGCCGCTGATGTGGGCCGGATGGCTTCATGCGCACTGATCTGGGTGTATTGCAGCTCCTTGCGTGAATGAAGGGCTGGAGCACCATAGATCAGGGATGCGACGTGCCTGCCCTCGTCCGCAGCCTCCGGGGCGACATGAGTGGAATCGCTGCGCGGGTAGGTAATCAGGCCGTTCTCGAATAAGATTTGTGCGGTCTGCATGGCCTTTGCAGTCGACCAGCCTGGTAATTGAACCGCATCTTCCAGCAGTGTGGCGGTTGTATAGGGCAGCGGCGCAGCTTCCTCCACGATCTCCTGGCGTTTGTCCGCTACGACCAGCGCCACATCGCGCAGATCGTCCGGGCGCATCTTCCCATCCACCGGCGTCACTAAAACTGTCACAGCTCGATCTCCACAGTCGTGGTGGTACGGCTCTCCGCTTCAGCCAGAATGCGCAAAGCCGCGGTTTGCACCCGACCCGCACTCAGGTCCTTGCCCCGGACGTGTTTCCACAGAACCGGCGAGATGAGGTAGCCCACCAACCGGTCCATGACGCGGCGGGCTACCGCTGCTTGCACCAGGCGGATGTCCAGGCGGCGTGGGTTCTTCAATGCCTTTTGCACGGCGCGCTCAGTGACTTCGTTGAACGAGACTTCGCCAGACCTGCTTGCCCTTCAGCTCGAGCTTGAAGACTTGGGTCACATGCCAAGCCACAGCTTCACCTTCCCGATCTGGATCAGTGGCAAGATAGATCGTGGATGCCGCGCAAATCTGCACACGCAGCTCGCCCACGATCCCATCCCGTTTGGGTTGAAGCACATAGCGCGGCAAGAAGCCGTGATCCACATCCACAGCCAATTCACCTTCTGGCAAATCACGCAGATGCCCAAAGCAGGCACAGACATGGGTATCTTTGCCCAGAACTGGCTGGGCATAACGCGCTACCAGCCGGGCTTTCACGGGAGATTCCACGATGATTAAGACTTTAGACATTCGCTTTTAGCCTTTAGACATTCGGTTTTCGCTAAAAGCTAACTGCTAATCGCTAATGGCTTTTTCCAACCCTGAAGCGTGCAAAGTGCCTGGCGAATAGGAATTTGGATGCCTTCGAGCTGCCAGGGCAGGGCTTCGAGCGTATCTGGAAAAGCCTGGACCAGTTCGCCCCGGGGGACCAGGCTGGTGAGAACCATCCAGGTATCACGCTGCACTTGGTCGGAGACCACACCGGCCACCAAGCGCGCCAGTGCCAGGCGCAACGGCAGATTCACCGGTTGGGCTTCATTCGGGGGATACGGAACGAAGATCTCGGGGCGTTCGCCTTCCATCATGGACCAGGCCTGCGCAGGCGTCTCTTCGTCGATGAATTGCATGTATCCCCAGACCGTGCTGCCACCATTCAACGTGCCCTGGATCCCGGAAAGCCGGACGCGCTGCGTCCAGCCGGAGCGAAACCACCAGTGCGTCACCATTGGGAAACTCTCGGCAAAGCTCAAACTGTGCCAGTAGTCGTAGATGGAAGCTGTGTCATGCCTGGCAGTTTCCTTGACCTGGCCGCCGATCCATAAGGAAACTTCGCCAAGTTTCCACTCGATGCCACTCCCAACTTGGGTTGATACACATGCCCCGGAGCCATTCTGTCTGTCATATTCATTATTCTCCTTTTATCTCATACTCTTGAAAATGTTGGATAAGCGCTGCGCCACTGCTTTGGGCATATCGCTCAAGGTCTGGATCTGTGCCCAGTTGCCTTTGCCATAGAGATCGTCCAGCTTCTCGGGTGTGTGCGGCTTGCCAAGGAATATTCCAAAGGTGACGATGCCGTTCTGCCTGGCCTGACGCAGCGTGCGCGCCGCCTTCTCCTGATCGCTCACATCGCCATCCGAAAGGCAGATCATCAAACGGTTGGCTTCTTCACGCGCCAGGAGGGATGATTGTCCCAACCCGGCTGTGTCGCCCAGCGTGGTACCGCCCATGTTTTGCGCCGCTAAAGCGGCAGCCCGCCGGGGGTCGAGGGGCTGATCCATCGATTTGATCTGCGCGGAATGAGAACCGAAGGCGCGCACCTCGTCAGGGATGCCCAGCATCCCGAAGGTATCGTCCAGCACCATCACTGCGTCATACAATTCCATTTTCCTGATGTGCTCGTCCATGCTGCTGGACATATCCACCGCTACGCTCACCGCAAACGACGTGCGTGGGCTTTCCTTCACGGTGGTGTGAACATCATCCAACCCCTTCACAGCATTCACGAGCTGGCGCCGGTCCAGCTTTCCTTCGGGCTGCCTGCGCAGGCGCTGTTCAGCCTGCTCGCGGATTGCTCTTAGCGGTCTTGCCATCAGGCTGGCAACCTGGCGGTGGCGTTCGCGGCGCGCCTCCAGCTTGGGGGGCGAGGGCAATACCGGGAGTGCAACATCCACCGAGACGGGCATCCCATCTTGGCCGCGGTAGCGCTGGGAGATGGATGGCGCCGCCGGGAGTGGCCGGTGCAGCGGCCTGCCGATGGTCTCAGCACGGTTACGCGCGCGCATACCGGCTTCGATGGCCGCAGCCGCATCGCGTTCCACCGCAGCGATGGCAGTGTCCACTGTCTCATTGCCCAGCAGCCACTCGTCGACCTCATCAGCTTGGCTACCTTGGGTGCTGTCTGCTGGTTCGGCTTCCTGGCGCTGGCCCTTCCTGGTCGGTGGATCCTGCTCCTGGATTGCTCGATCTTTTGCGGCAGGTTCTTCTTCAGGGGCAGCGCGGCGCCTGCCTTTCCGCTCATCTTCTTCTGCCGCACCTTGCCCACGACCTGAGCGGGTTTCTTCATCCTGGGCAACGCCGGTGCCCCTGCCAGCCGCTCCAGCTTGTTCCGTTTGGGAGCTGCTTGGGGAGCTGGGTCCATCTTCAACATTGCCAGGCTGTCTGCCATTCCCATTTGGCTCTGGATCCCCACCTGTTGAAGCGTTGCCTGGGAGCGAACGGGAATAATCTTGCTCTTTCGGCGGCAGCTTGAGCAACCCTTCTTCCTCGAAGCGTCGTGCTAAGTGAACGGCGCAGCGGTAGGCATCGTCCGGGCTCCCGTGGACCGCGCGCGTTACCTGCGGTGTCAGCTCATCGAAGAGCGCCCGCGCGCGTGGCGTCATACCATCCCTTACTTCAGGCCGGACGCGGTAGTAGGGTAGCGCGGTGTAAAGCAGTGCCCAGAAGACTTGCTGATCGTCCGGGACATTTGTCCCGACTTCCTCGCCCCAGCGCGGTTCCAGGCGGCAGCTCGCTGCCAGGATCTCCGCGGCGCCTGCGTAGTTGGCCGAGACCTGGCGCTCCATGCGTCCATCTTCCACAATGTTATAGAAGCGCGGCAACATGGCACTGCCCGCTTGCCCCAATCCTTCTTCGGCTTGTTGTCCCTGGTGAACTGCGAGCACTTGCTCCCAGATCGCAGTAGGCGTGAACTGTTCATGGCCCAGCTCGTGATAGATCCCGGCGCGCGTCACGACCAGGTTGTGACGCGGATCCGCGTGGTGCCCGAGTGGGTAAGGATCAGCGTAGATCGTGCCTTTCATATCCGTGGCGAAGCCTTCCCCTTCCTTCAGGACAACTCTGCGCGGTTTGCCCACCAGACCGGTAGCGATCTGGCTGTATAGTCGCGCCAGATCCTGGTTGGCAAGCAGGTCTTCATCGCCGATGGATGAACCTACGCCCTCGAGCGTGCGTGGGCGCCGCTCGCCCTGGCGGTCTACGCCTGCATTGTTGTAGCCGTGGCGGTCGAACCCATCCCGGTCATAGCCAAAGATGTCAAAACCATCTTTGGTGTAGCCCTCGCGGTCGAAGCCGCGTTCGTTGTAGCCTTGGCGATCCACACCATCCCGGTCCCGTCCGCTGCTGTCATAGCCACCGCCCACATCATAGCGAGGGTCGTAGTCCGGGTTGAAGGGCGTAGCAAGGATTGGCTGAGGATAATCCGACTCCTGCACCAGGCCCGAGTGATATGCGATGACCTTCTTTCCACCAAAGTTTGGACAGATGTGCGCTTCTCCACCCGTGAATTGGCCGCAATGCGGGCAGCGCACGCGGATCCCATTTTTGCAAGCCGCGGGGTGGATATTGGGTCTGCGTTCATGCGCGCTCGAGGGGCGGTTTTGGATTTGGTCATAGGTCAGGCATTTATTGCGCAGCTCCCTGGGAAAACGTAGCGGTTGGGTGCTGTTGGAATAGGCCGAGTAGCTCATCGACGCAAAGGGTGTAATCGGTGGCGGGGGTGTAGGCGGGAAATAAGCCTCACAGCAGACCTTTGCGAAAGGCCGGGAGATGGAGCGTTTCGCGGTCCTGCTCGTTACGATGTAGATGTCTTTTGTCGAGAACTGATGCGGCGTCCGCCGGGTCGGGTCTTTGGGATCATAGCATTCCTTCGTTTGCTCATCATAGACCCAGCCATAGGTGTTGATGCGCCGCCCCTGGGCATCCGGGGCCGAGAGACCTGTATCCTTATGAAATCCCCAGCGGTCATAGCCCTGCTCGTCGATGCCCTTTTTGTTGTACTTTATCGGCACGAGCTTGCCCCGGCCATTCGCAGTCATCCGGGGCTGCCCGTTTGCATCGTTGCCGGATTGGTTAAAGCCGGTGGGAGTGAAACCATTGGCGTCGAAACCATGCTGGTCAAACCCTGCTCGGTCGACACGGCGGAAGGTACTGTCCTGCCGATACCCTTCGCCATCGTACCCATCCGGGTCAACGCGCAGCGGTCGCCGATTGCGGTCATAACCGTTTCGGTCGAAGCCGCTGCGGTTGTAACCGTCGCGTCCAAAACCATAGCGGTCATAACCATCTTTGTCGTATCCGTCCCGGCCAAACCCATAGGCATCAAGACCGTCCGGGTAGAAGCCCTGGGCATCTGGTGCAAAGGTTGGATCAGCCAGGCCGTTCCGGTCTCGCCCGCTCCGGTCATATCCATCGCGGTCATAACCGTCTTTGTCGTAACCATCCCGGCTATAGCCTTCGGGGTCAAGACCAGTTGTGGGGTCGTACCCGTCATAGGTCAGGCCATCTCGCCCGTGACGTTCCTCATCGTATCCGGCAGCGTTGAAGCCTTGTGCATCATATTCGTTTTCTTTGAAGCCATGCCGGTTGTACTTGCGCCGGTCCAGCCCATAGACATCGTATCCCTGGCGATCCCGGCCAGTCTGGTCAAACCCGTATTTGTTGTAGCCCCAGCGGTCAAAGCCATAACGATCCCGTCCATCCGGGCCAAGATGACTGGGAATGGCTGTGGTCGACGTGCTGATCCCAAGCTGCTGGCGCTGTTCCAGACGCTCGGATACGTTGCCGTTCCCAATCAGTCCTTGATTGCGCAACAGATCGTATACTGCGGCGTACCCGGCTTGTGCGTCCTGGCGCGGCAGACCGGTTGGCGAATGTGTGGGCGGTTTCAAACCCCGGGCTTGGATTGCATCGAAGAGCAGGCGCGTTTTGGCTTCGGCGGCCAGCCGCTCGCCATTCGTGGCTAGGACGCAGCGGTTGGACTGGAACGTGCGCTCCAGCTCACCGGCGTCTACTTGCCCACTCTCGGCCATGATCTCAAAGAATTTCTCGCGGTTATGATCGCAGGACATCGTTTAATTTTGGGAGGGTGCCTGGCGGTTCAGTGCTTTGCCATCAGCGCCAAAATGCACTTCAAAACGCTCGCGGATCAAGGACCACTGGCTCTCGAACTGGTCATCCTGGTCGCAGACCACTTTGAGTGTCTCAAGCGCATCATTCCAGCCGATGGTTTTGCCGAGTGCCACGAAGCGGTTCAATTCGCGCTGGCCGGGGGCAGTGGATGTGTCGCTGTTCAGACCGACCTGCCGCTCACCGATCCCACCGCCCGTCAGCGCGCCGATTTCATTGAAAAAACGCACTGAAGCGGTAATCTCTTCTTTGGCAGGGGTGATGCTGGCTGGAACGGCATAGTTCTGTGCGGTGATCTCACGCCGCCTGGCACCAATGGAATCAACCTCGGCAGCCTCGCCGCGCACCGCAGCGAAGAAGGATTCAACCCGACGGGTTTGCTCGTCTGCGCTGGGGCGATCCATCTTGAGCGGCATGATGCGCGAGAGCGGTGCCTGACCGGGCCGCTCGGCGTCGCCTTCGTAGCCTGGGTTCCAGGTCATCACGAAGACGGTGGATGGATGGACTGGAATGCGGATCAGGCCCTGTTCGGGACTATCGAGCTGGATCTCGCCATCCTCGATCATCGATTGGAGCGCTGTTGCCAGTTTTGGATTGCGCACGATCTCGTTGACACAGATCACACTGCCCATCGCAGCCGCCAGGCCAATCTTGCCCAGCTTGGTGCGCGAAATAGTGGCGCCAGTGTTGGGGTCGTTCTCCAGAACCGTCGTGCCGATCAGCTCCTGCATCGAAAACTCAGGTGTGATGTTGGCTTCGGTGTAATTCATGCCCTGGGTGATGTTGCCATCGGTGTCCACGGTCTTGATGCTGGCAGCAAGCTGGCGGGCAATGGTGTTCTTGCCGGTGCCAGGTGGGCCGTATAACCCAAAGGCGCGGGTCCAATTGCTCTTCTCCTTCCCCGCGCCGAGCTGCATCGCCGCGGACATGGTGCGCAGGATCTTCTCCCCTTGTTCGTTGATCTCGAAATTGGGATCAACAGTTGGGATAAATTCGGCCAGCGGTTGCTGGAGCTGGCCGCCAACGTTTTCCGGGACGTTGAGCAGATAAGGATCTGGAGCGGGCAACGTCAGCGGCGCCAGAATATGTTCCTGGGCGGATGCTTGCGCCGCATCCGAGACGGGTCTTCCAACTCTGGGTTGGCGTGGTGGGCAGGTGTGATCTTGATCCATGAACTGGCCGCACTTTGGGCAGCGCGCGGATCCTGTGGATCGATCCTGGGCAGGCAGGATTCCGGCGCCTGCCACACTGGCAGCCAGACGTTCGGTGACTTCCACCAGCCGCTCCGGGACGCGCACCTCCCGCGAGCCACCGTTTTTGGCGAGCGTTTCTACCGCCTGAGCCATCTGGGTCATGGCCTGACGCAGGTCAGCCACGTCCTTGGCCGAAACGGCAGATTGAGATGCTGGAGCAGGGATATTAATATTTGCTAGACCTTTCTGCACGGCCTGGGCGAAAGTGTCTGCGTCGAGATGAGCATCTACTTGCACCTGTGCAGGTGGCGCGTTCTTCAGTGCATCAGCAATGGGCGTCGTATCCACCTGCACGTCGATTTGTGGCTGGATCGTGATGGGTGGCGGCGAAGAGAAAACCGACGTACCAACCGGAATAGGCTGAGCTACGCCTGCCGGGCAGACGTGCGCATCGCCCATGAACTGGCCGCAGTCCGGGCAACGCCCGGCGGAGACTGCTCCGCCCAGCGTGAGCGTTTTGCCGCTTCCAAGGGAATCCTTCAGCGCGATATAGCCACTATCCGCAGCCGCCAGCGGCGTTCCGGCGCCGGTTCTGGCGCGCACCAGGTCGGTCGCCAGTGCAGCATCATACTGATTCTGTGGGTGCAGGGCATGATGCGCGAGCACAGCGGCCATCTGCGCCGCAGAGGCATTGGGGGTTCCATCAGTATCGCCCGCGACGCCGGTGCCTGGATCGTATACAGCAAGTAGATTCTCGCGCTTGGGGTCATAGACCTGGATGTGTCCATCCGCGGTCTCCACGACCTGGCCGGTGGAGAGAATGCCCACTGCCTCGACCAGTGTCCGACCCACGGCTACCCCGCCTTTGGGTGGTGGTTCGAGGCCCGCATGGCGCGCGCTGGACCAGTCTGCCTGATCCTTGCTGCGGTCCCCAATGGTATAGCGCACGCCGTTCACATCAATATCCGTGCCCAGGGTGTCGCGCTTGCGGTATTCGGTGCCAATAAAGTGGCCGAGATCATATACCTGGCCGCCGCTGACATCGGTCGCGGCGCTCGAAGCAATCGTATGATGGGGAATGGATGGGATCGACGTGGCGCTTGCCACCGCTGTACCCGGCTGCACGACCAGACCGTATGCGGCGCCTGCGGTAGCCAGCGCATCCCCAGCAGGGTGGATTTGTTGGAGACCTGTAGGGTTCAAAACTGGGAGCACCCGTCCACCGGGCAACTCCACCAGTGCAGTCTGGGCTTGGGACCAGCTCTCTGGTGCAAAGCCGGTGGTCAGGGCGAGCGGTAGACCATCCAGGGATGCTTCGATGGTCTCACCAGTCATGCCGTGCCGCATCCGCACGACCCCATTTGCTCGGGCTTCTGCCAAGACTTCATCCAGGCTACCAGCGTATGCGCTGGCCGGGAGGCCCAGACGCCGGTGCAAGTGGGCTTCGAGTGTCTGGCGGTTGGCGGTCGCTGGACAGATGTGTGCCTTGGTACGGGAAGCGAAGCGTCCGCAATTCCCGCAGCGGAAGTATCCGCCGGTATCTTCGCGCACCGCACTGATCCGGCGCGTGTGCTGGCGCTGCTTCGCCACCTGGTGCGCCAGGCTGGGCAGCCGCTTCCCACCTCGGATCGCATCCAAGGTCTGGTGAACCGCGGCGTATCCAAACTGGGCATCTTTGCGTGGCAGTCCGCTCGGCGAATGGGTGGGCGGCTTGATCTCCAGCGAACGCATCTCGTCGAAGAGCTTGCGGGTGTGGGCTTCAGCCTGGGCGCGCATTGGAACATTGCCAGGTCGGGCTTGTGCGCGGGCGGTGTTGAAGATTTGTTCAAATGCAGCTTCGGCATCTGCAAGGGAGCCGAAGGTATCCTGCACAGCTTGATCCTGAGCAATATGGTGGAAAAACTTTCCGCGGTTTCCGTCACAAGACATAAGAAAACTCCAAACAAGCAATAGGGCCTTAAATACAAACGTCGGCCTGAGGGGGGCAGGTCGACGTTTGTAGACAAAATTATAGGGTGGGCCGAGATACTTCACAAGTGATTTGGCAAAAACGGAACGATAAGCGTGACAAAATAATATTAAATGACAGTTTAACCCGACTCGAAAATTGATTTTGGTGTACACTATGACCATTCGTAATGGGGGCCAAAAGAAAGATCTTTCTGCCCAACCCCAATCAAAAATAGCTCGCTATCCCCTATAACGGCCAGTTTTCCGCATATTTTCGTCAACCGTTCTGATCCCAAAGTAAGAACATGGTCGGATCAAGTTGCCTGAGATGCGCATTCAAAGCGCATCCTGCTGGTCGCTGATTGCCATTCGTCGGGAATAATAGGCTGAAAGGCTTTATTGTTTTGGATACTACCTTTTGCAAGAGCTGCGCGCCAGCCTTTGTTAAAGCGTCACCATCCATCCCCCAATCCATTACACACATTGTTCTTTAACTACATTTGTCTTCAACGCTGACCACACGAATAGGCACTACTTTGGGGAATATTCCAAAATGGCGCAAATATGCAACATAACGTATTTCACATCAACTCAGGACAGGGATAAAAAATGAAAAATTTTTCCAGCAAGGCCATCACATTCTTCATTGTCTTTGTAATGATCTTTAATCAGTTCCAACCCGTGGCGGCACTGCAAAACAATGCGTCTGCGCCCACCACTCCTGCTGCAGAAGCCCCCCACCCCGCACAGAAGGAAATGGCCGGGAAGCCCGCCAAACCG
The DNA here is from genome assembly GCA_963757465.1 of uncultured Chloroflexia bacterium. Lineage (GTDB taxonomy): Bacteria > Chloroflexota > Anaerolineae > Anaerolineales > Villigracilaceae > UBA5195. Next base: position 695,576 of record CAVWRY010000003.1, read on the forward strand.
CTGGAATACAACCTGCCTGCTGCTCCAAAACCCGTTAAACCATCCATCAAACTATCGGCCACGCCTAAATTTGTGACGGGCAGCGGCCGGGTGATGATCAACTGGACAATCAAGGGTGCTCTTCCCAGAGACCACGCGCTGACCCTGCTGGTGACTCTGGCAGATGGCTATTGGCCCGATACAAATATCGTTCGCATCTACGAAGGGGGGAGTCACATCCTGAGCCTGCCGGTTTCCGTTGGAGACCTGTCCCAGACGCAAGGGCAGGGTGTAGTTGCCAGTGGACAATTTGCGCTCTACGTACAAAACCCGCTCGATAATATCGATTTCCCGGCCCGCCTGGTGGATGGCAAGCAAGTGCTTGCGGATTTCTCGCTCTCGCTTCCGAAACATGAAAAATTTAGCGTCAAAAAGAACAAAGGCACAGCAGAACCGGTTTCCATCAGCGCCCGTAAGGGCAAGGTGAAGATTCATTTCGGTGCCAAAGCTCTGACCGAAGACACCAACGTCGAGTTTGGTGCCCCCGCTGGAGATAGCGCCCCGGCTGAATCGCTCAGCGGTCAACCCTTCGAAATTGACGCCCAGGGCGTCCAAAGCAAACAGGAACTGCACCAATTCGCTGACGATATTGCAATTGATGTGGACTACAGCACGCTTGACCTGCAAGGCAAGGACGAAAACAATCTGTTCGTTTATTGGTATGACCCAACGACTGAGGACTGGTATGCCCTGCCCACCCTGGTGGACACGGTCACCAAGACCCTGCACGCCACCACCACCCACTTTAGCGTTTTTGATACGGGCATCAACGACTATACCGCCTCGCACCTGCCCACGGTAGATGCCTTCCAGGTCTCCTCATTTACAGGGGCAGGTACTTATTCAATGCCCATCGAAGTGCCTGCCGGGCCGGGTGGCTTGCAGCCCGGTATCAACCTGAGTTACAACAGCCAGGTGGTGGACCAGAGCACCGCCCAAACCCAGGCATCCTGGGTGGGAATGGGCTGGTCGCTGGACATGAATTCAATTGAACTTAACGACAACGGCACCAATGCCATCAATACTCCCGATACTGGCTGGGGCCAGGATGATACGTGGTCGATCAACGTCAACGGCATCAGCAGCACCATTGTCAAGGCTGGCAAGAAATATGTCTCTGCCGATGGAAACTTCATGAAATTTGAATACATCCCAGCAGGTGCGGACGGTTATTTAGCAGCAGATCAAGATACCTGGAAGGTCTGGGATAATAATGGCAATATCTACTCTTTCAAAAATCGGGTAAAAACAATCTACGTCGATACCTACAATCAGAATACATCGAGTCGATGCCGCTATGAGTTGCTCACCTATCAGTGGTACCTGACAAGTATGAGCAACGTTTTTGGTCGGGAACTGATCTATACCTATGTTAATGACACCAAAAACATAGCAGTGCCTCACTGGACGGGCAGTCACGCCTCGGGTGGACATGGCTGCCGTACAGAGGTAACAGATGACAACCCTGCTAAAAACCTCGTAACTGCCACCTATCCGGAGACGATTACTTATCCTGGGGCCCACTATCGCGTGCGTTTCGAGCTGAGCGATGAGGAGCATCCCCGTTTGGATTACGGTAGTGCTTGGCCAGAAGATGCCGCCTACCGCAACTTCCAGAGACGCCGCCTGCAGAACATCTTTGTTGAGCAGGATGTAGATGGGGATCATAGTTTCGCAAAAACCATTCGCAAGTACCATTTTGACTATGCCAGCGATACTCCCAGCGATTGGACTGAAACCACTGGACCGATCTGGCCGGGTATTCGATGGACCCATGGCGGTTACACAACCACCCTGTTGAAAGTGAGGCAGTATGGTGTGGATGGCACTCATGAATTGCGCACCGCCAGCTTTACCTATGGCGACAATATGCACCTGACCGATGCCGATAACGGGGAGGGTGGGAGTGTTCACTTCACTTACCAAGCCTGGCAAGACCCAGACCATGCGCGTGCCTCCCAAACCTATAAGTACGATTTTATTAACCAGAGTGGTACCATTTGTAACCTAGAAAATAGTTTTTGGACGGGTCATATTGAGTGTGTATCGGACCCCCATCTCCACATCGAGTTGCGCGGGAGGGCACACAGCACACCTATGTTAGACAACCCGCAGATCAAGAACAATGCTCTCCGCCCGGGTGGTTTCTACAAATTTAACTTTATTGCAGTGGACAATCCATACAATCTCCCGCTGCAATACACTATTCAGGGCAAAGACGATGAGCCCAGCTTTCAGTCGGGGGGGGTAGTTGCTCTGGATGCTTCGGCCTGGCACGCTACTGTATATTTGAATGCAGATGGTGCTGATGATCATGGGGGCGACCACTACATCTCCATGCACAGTATGAACGTGCAACTGCTGCCATCGATCTACCGTGTCACCGCTCGTGCTGTCTCGGATGGGCAGGGGCATACTGACACCTATACTTACGACTATGGCACAGCCTCTGTGAATGATAATGTTACAAGCGCCGCCGCCCACGCCTGTTCAGATACGATTTTAGCAAGTACCCATCCTACCTGCCAGCTCTACCACGAGAAATATTCCGAGTTTCGTGGGCACAACCGGGTCACCGAGATCGATCCCAATGGGCGCAAAACCGTTACCTTCTTCTATCAGGATGACATTCTTAAAGGCCGCCCGTCCTCGGTTAGAGTCTAGCGATACTGCCACCAATAAACTCGTCAGTGAACAGTTGACCACCTATAAGCCATTCAAGCTGGCAATGAACGCACTCGGAAACAGCATGCCCTATAAGGATGTCACGCGCTACTGGATCGTCACTACCAGTGAAGAGAATCGAACCTACGGCGCCGATGGCTCTCACTATATTGCCACCAAAACTGCCTATGTTTATAACCTCGCCCAGCCCCTTTTGGGCAACCTGAGCACGCAGACCGACTCGTCTGCCTGGGGTTCTGACCCGACTGGAAACGCAACGACTACCGGTTGGCAGCCTCACCTGACAACCCATTTTACTTACTACCCCAATTTGGATGGTGTCTATCTGACGGCGCTGCTTGCACGCCAGTGGGTCACGGCGACAGGTGGCGCGATGCTTTCTGAAACGCTCAACTTGTATGACAACCACACCATCTGGAGCACTCCGCCAACGGTGGGCATCTTAACCGGTGTGCGCACCTGGGTAGGGGGCGCAAATTATCGCCAGGTGGATTACGGCTATGACGATGAAAGTGGCAATTGGGGCAACCGCACCAGCGTCACCGCCTACAAGAACTATGCGACTGCCGCCGCGAATCCGACGAGTACAGATGCGGTCACGCAACAGACCACTTTTGATCCAACGTATCATATCTACCCCACTATACAAAAAAATGCCTTGAATCAAGAAACTGACATCGCCTATGACTATACATTGGGTCTGCCAACCAGCCAGACAGATGTCAATGGGGTGACGAGTTATGTTCAATATGATGATTTCGGGCGTTTGACCAAAGTGGTCAAGCCCGGTGACGTACCCACCCCACCCGCGGATATCTTCAGCGCGCCTACGCTGAAGATTAGCTACCATGACTATACACCTGGCACCCCCACTGGCGATCCCTTCCATATTGACTTGGAGTTAAAGGTGGATGGCAGCCATACCTATTTGCTGCGGCATAGCTACGATGGCCTGGGGCGTGAGATCCTGACCGAAACCGGTCATGGCAGCTTCACCAGCTTTACGCCTGATACGATCGTTAAGCAGCAATCCTACTACCAGGATGGCCAGAGCGCTACGAAGAAGAGCGCACCCTACGCCCCTGGCGGAGGCGAGTTTTATACCACCACCCTCTCAGACATACTGGGTCGCCCCGTTACCATCACCGCCCCCGATAACAGCTCCACGCACCCGGACAAGACTTAATATGAGTATGATGTCATCGCAAACAGCATCAACCAAAAAACAGAAGTAACCGATGCCAATAGCCACAGCACGACTACGATCAAAGACATCCTGGGTCGTAGCGCCGTCATAACACCACCCACTGGCCCGACCGTCTCTTACACCTATGACCTGCTTGGTCAATTGACCGATGTCGTACGTGGTGGTGTCACCACGCACCTCGATTATGACAAAGCTGGGCAAAAAACCCACATGAGTGATCCGGATATGGGCGATTGGTTTTACACCTACGATGTTTTAGGCAATCTGCAAACCCAAACCGACGCACGCGGCTGCATCTCAACCCTGGCTTACGATGATCTGACCCGCCTGACCGGCAAAACCTACAGCGGCACCTGCACCGACACCGCGGATGTGACCTATTCCTACGATTTGACGACACCGGAGGGCAATAAAGGCATTGGTCATCGCACAGGCATGACCGATGGTTCGGGTTCCACCAGTTGGGTCTACGATGTGCGCGGTCGTGTGTTAAGCGAAACCAAGAGCATCACTGGCGAAAGAGATTTCACCACTTCCTTTAGCTATAATTCTGCCGATTTGCCATTGAGTATCACCTATCCCGACGGTGGCAGCACGCCTGAAGTCGTGACCAACGGCTACAACCCGCAAATGCAGCTTGATACGGTGAGCGGGACGGATAACTACATCACCAATACTGAATATGATGCCGCTGCGCGCATGACCAAACGCCAGTTTGGCAACAATACCGAAACAAATTACGACTATTATGACTGGAATGTCCAAAATGGACGCCTGAAAACCGTTCAGTCTGGGCTGACCCCCAGTGGCACAGATCCTTTTAGTGCTACGTTGCAGGATGTTACCTATGTCTATGACACGATTGGCAATATTAAAAGCATCGCGGATACCCTTAATAGCCAGACCCAGAGTTTCAGCTACGACGTCCTGGATCGCCTGACCAACGCCCATACTGACACGACCGGGACAACGGACGGTTCTTACAGCGAAAACTACTACTATGATCCAGACACCGGCAACCTGGTAACAAAAGGCGGGATGACTTTATATTACAACGATGCCGATCATTCGCATGCCGTCTCTGCCACATCCAATGACACAAGCTACACCTATGACGACAATGGCAATCAAACCGGGCGTACCATCGATAATCAACTTTACACGTTAACGTATGATGCCGAAGGCCATGTGGTCAACGTTAAAAAAGTTGCCCTACCGACTTATACATCCACGGTTACCAAAACATCCACGATTACGCAATCTCCGACGATCACGGAGACCCGGACAGAGACGCTTACCCCCACCGAATCCGATACGGCGACGGTGACGGAGACGCCAACGGTGACGCTCACTCCCACGATCACGGAGACTCCAACCATCACGCTCACCCCAACCATCACGCTGACTCCGACCGAGACCGAGACACCTACCCCAACCGAGACGGAAACAGAATCGTTGGGTGCTGCCCGGTCTGGTAATCTATACCTGGTCAATTATTATCCGCGTCTGTCCAATGACGATGATCCGACGGAGACTCCCACTGAAACGGAAACACCAACCGAGACGCTGACTCCAACGATCACTAACACCCCAACCGAGACGCTGACGCCCACGATTACGGAAACACTCACCGAAACGTTGACGCCCACAATTACTAACACCCCAACCGAGACGCTGACGCCCACGATTACGGAAACACTCACCGAGACATTGACGCCTACATCTACCAAAACATCCACCGAGACGTTGACACCCACCATTACCGCGACTGCAACGCCTGTTTGCTATGGCCACGGTACGCTGGCAGATGGCGTTCTAACGATCGGGGATGGGCAAACCTGTACGCTCTCCGCCGGTTCTTATACCCTGGATGGAATTGTTGTTCAGTCGGGTGGCACGCTCAAACTGGAATCCTACGACAACGGCGATACAGACTACACCAATGATTTTGGCGTCACCCTCGATGTGGGTAGTCTCACGATTGATAGCGGTGGTCTGATCAGTGCGAACAATTCCGGCTATACAGCGCCCCCAACCAATGGGGCCGGGACCGGGCCGGGGGGTGGAACGCCTGGTCAAGGTGGCAGTTATGGAAGCATTGGTGGTGGTGTGAAGACCAACAGTAGCCTTTATGGTTCGATTAGCGAGCCAATCGCGCTGGGCAGCGCGGGCGGCACAAGTTCCTATTACGGAGACCATGTTGGCGGCTATGGTGGCGGCGCAATCAAGCTGGTGGTGGATGACACGCTCACCGTCAATGGAACACTTTCTGCCAATGGTGGAATAGGCGATGGCAACGTATATGTTGCTTCGGGTGGCGGTGCGGGCGGCAGCCTGTGGCTGGACGTTGCCACGATTGCCGGGAGTGGCCTGATCGAGGCCAACGGTGGAGATACCGTATTCGGCGGTGGGGGCGGTTCGGGCGGGCGCATTGCGCTCTACTACGACACAGCCACCTTCCCGATCAATGATGCGACCCACTTGCAAAGCTTTGGTGGCGCAAGCGGCACAGGTGGTCAATATGGTGGGCCGGGTACGGTCTTCTTGCTCAAGAACGGCGAAAATCCCAATGGTCTGCTGCAACTGAACAATCAGCAGACAGCAGTAAGTCAGCCTGTCATCTTGGCTGGCACCGCCGATGGCGCGATGTCGTTCGACAAAGTCACCGTGGGTACCAACACTGTGCTGCTCCTGGCGCCTTACAACAACGGCAACACCGATTACACCGACGATGCGCCTTTCACCTTGAATGCCAATGACATCGTCATCGATAGCGGTGGTCTGATCAGCGCGAACAATTCCGGCTATACAGCGCCCCCAACCAATGGGGCGGGGACCGGGCCGGGGGGTGGAACGCCTGGTCAGGGTGGCAGTTATGGAAGCCTTGGCGGTGGTGTGACAACCAACAGCAGCCTTTATGGCTCTATTCAAGAGCCAATCACGCTGGGCAGCGCGGGCGGCACAAGTTCATATTACGGAGACCATGTTGGCGGCTACGGCGGCGGCGCTATCAAGTTGGTGGTAAACGACACGCTTACCGTCAATGGAGCGCTTTCTGCCAATGGTGGAATAGGCGATGGCAACGTATATGTTGCTTCGGGTGGCGGTGCGGGCGGCAGCCTGTGGGTTGTGGCTGAAACGATTGAGGGAAGTGGCCTGATCGAGGCCAACGGTGGGGATACCGTCTATGGCGGTGGGGGCGGTTCGGGCGGGCGCATCGCGCTCTACTATGATGAAGCCACCTTCCCGGTCAATGATGCGACCCACTTGCAAAGCTTTGGTGGTGCAAGCGGCACAGGCGGTCAATATGGTGGGCCGGGCACCGTCTTCCTGCACTCAGGTCAGGATGATGCCGATGGCGTCTTGCAGCTTAACAACCAGCAGACAGCAGTGAGCCAGCCTGTCATCTTGTCTGGCACCGCCGATGGTTCGATGACCTTCGACAAAGTCACCGTGGGTGCCAACACCGTGCTGCTATTGGTGCCTTACAACAATGGCAATACCGATTACACCGACGATGCGCCTTTCACCTTGAATGCCAATGACATCGTCATCGATGCAGGCGGCAGCATCAACAGCGATGGTCAGGGCTATGCTGCTTTGCAAACGCCAGGCACTGGTTACGGGCCAGGCGGTGGCGAAATCCATGTTGGCTATGTTGGCTCAAGCGGCAAGGGCGGTGGCTATGGCGGTGAAGGTGGCGACTCCAGCACAGGGGCTGGCGGCGGAGCAGCTTATGGCTCCAGCACTGCTCCCACCGATCTCGGCAGCGCTGGCGGCACCGGCGAATATTATGGTCATCTCTTTCCTGCTGGTAACGGCGGCGGTGCAATCAAGCTGGTGGTGGAGGACACACTGACCATCAATGGAACTATCTCTGCCAACGGCACCGATGGCAAAGGATGGTGGGATGATTCCAATTGGAATGGCGCTGGCGGCGGTGGCTCAGGCGGTAGCCTGTGGCTCAAAGCCAATTCAGTGATTGGGAATGGCAGCATCGAGACCAAAGGTGGCAATGGCATTTACCACAGTGGCGGCGGCGCAGGCGGACGGATTGCGATCGAGGCGGACACTTTGGCTTCCAGCATCAGCATTTCGACAGCGGGTGGCAGTGGCTACGCCAGTGGTGGCGGTGGTTCAACCAATTCCGTCATCGAGAGTGGGACACCCGTGCCTACCCCCAACGGAACGCCTACTGAAACCCCCACCCCAACCCTGACACTTACCCCCACCCAGACCCGTACTCCCAAACCGACAGCCACGACTGTCCCTGGAGACCCATCCAATGTAGCAAGCTTTACCTATGATGGTGATGGCAACATGGTGAAGGCGGTGATTGGTGGCGTGACAACGATTTACGTCAGCGCGAATTATCAGATCAAGGATGGCGTAGTTACCAAATACTACCCCGGTGGCGCTTTTAGGGTTGGCAGCACGCTTTACTATTCTCTTACTGACCAGCTTGGCTCGACATCCATTACGATTGACCCCAGCGGCAACAAGACCGAAACCCGCTATAAGGCGTGGGGTGAAGTGAGATACCAATCTGGTACACTCCTCACTGACAGAACCTACACCGGGCAAAGATCCTACTCAAACGATTTTGGGCTGATGTACTATAATGCGCGTTGGTATGACTCCAATATCGGCCACTTCGCGCAAGCGGATAACATTGAGATCAAGCCCGGTGATATTCAATCGCTGGATCGCTATTCGTATGTCTTAAATGACCCTGTTTTGCATAATGATCCCACTGGGCATATAATCCCTTGGCCGACTACCCCCTTGATTTTCCCAATTTTTAATTACTCTGGTTTGCATTTGCCGTCTGTAGTGAACGCGGTTCTTGGTGCGCTGTTTAATGGATTTATAGCAGGATTTACCAGTCCTTTTCATGTAAATACTGCTACTTCTACACTCGAATTTCGAATTTCACGCGCGTTTGTTTTGCCTGGCCCTATGGCTCTAGATATGCCTATGAGTATGGTGCCAGAGGAACTGCCCATAACAACACCACAAGATGTTTATGCAACTGGCAATACAACTGGGCCTAGGCTTCCTCGTATCCAAGGTATGACGAAACCCGGTCAAGAAATTGATATTCCAACTGATTCTTCAGGAAGTATAATTCCGGGGCAAGGTGGTGCATCTACATTCAAATCAGTTTCTCAACTTCTTACTGAAGGGAAGCTTTGGAAGTTACCATCTGGATCTACAATACCGGGTTTTAACTTTGTCCCCGATGGTCTTGATGTGGAAGGAGGAACCTTGCCAGAAGGGCATGTATCTCTCGTACCGAATGTAGCTATGAGCCCTGAGGAATGTGCTGAGTGTTTTGCCAATTTACCTTGGGACAAAGTTATGGGCCCCAATGATAAGCAAATAAACATACAAAGGTAAACTTATGAATAATTTCTTGAGTAAATTTCCTGAGTTCAGTAAATATGAATTTAGTATTCTACACAAACTGACCACATTTATACAATCGACTCTCGCGAATTGAAAAATGACTACCCAAGAATTAGGCAATATGCTAATTCACATTTCCCCCAACGCAGTGGGTCTGTCTCAGGATGATTTTGAGAAGTTTGATTACTTTCGCAACTCCATAATTGAAATGTTGAATGATGAAAATGCAGTAAAGTACCTCACAGATGCCTTGCATGATTATCACGCTAGATACTTTGCATCAATTTTCTTAGGTTGGTTTGGCTCAAAAGCATCAGCAGCTTTGCCGTTCTTAATTGATTTGTCAAGCGCCGCAAACAGCGCAACAGGTGCTGCATATAACTCTATTATTCTTATTGGCGGAGCGGAAGAGAAAATTCTGGATGCAATTGAAGAAAGCTTGAAAGAGGGAGATGATTTTAGTTTCTTGCAACTTGGCTCGCTAGCTCTGAAGACCAAACTTTACTCTTCTCAGCTTTTTTTGGATATTCTGGGAAGTGCAACTGCGAATTCAGTACCTTATATACGAGAGAATGCCATAAGTATTTTGGTTAGGATGGATCCAATGTTTAGAGAAAGCATACTTGTACTACTAAAAAAACTTCAAAATGACGAATCACAAGATGTCAAAGAAGCAGCCATTGAATCTATAACAAGATTTGCATAAGATAGAGATTGACGATAAGTATTGCTATAAGAGATAAATATGGATATTGAAGTGTTATCGCTTGAGCATTCCTCTTCATCCAATTTCGTAGCAATCGTAAGAGTTAATGAAACGATTGCTACGAAATTGTGTGCCACCACAATCGGCGGTGGATAAATAAAAACTCGTCTTGCGACGCGATATTTGTGTAAATCGGATGAGTAGCAGATTGAAAAGGGGCGAGAATCGGCCCACAGCGCGGCATCCATGAAGTTCTTTCCCCCATTTCGAGCGTTGATTGTGCACACAACAATGGATAGCTGCTCAACTCCAGCGACGCCTGGTCAGCCCGGCAGCTACTGCTGGGGTCATTTTGCGATATCGGATTGGTTGTTGCCAGATTTTGCGTTGGCTTGACTATGACAATTTAATGCTCGTACGCTTATGATTTCTTGCCATGATTTATTTATTGTCGATTGCGGCTGTCCCAAATCTATTTGTGCAGACAGTCGTAAAGCAACTCACTTCTCTTCTGCCCAGGGGATGATGGTTGCCTTATCCCATAATACTGCCGGGTCATTGCGTTTTAAGATCAAGGTGATGTCACCATGGGCCGTGACGTAGTTGGCGCGGACGTAGTGACGCACCGCCCACGCACGCAGGTTCTCCTTTTTATCCCACCAATAAAAACGCTCAATATAAGTTGGCTGGAGCGTGCGGATCGAATATTGCAGGTCATACTTGTTGTGACCAGGTAGGGCGATCCCCAAATGAGCAGGCAGGCTGGCGATATACGCATCGGATTTACCGAGAAAATCAACTGCTTTCCGATCCGCATAATAGGGAATGACACCTGCCAGGAAAACCCCAATGCTGGCATCTGGTTTGGTCAATGCCAAAATTCCAATGGCAATGTTGGCGCTGTGCTGGTTGTACGTCGCCTGAATATTTTCCCCGTCGCGATTGTAGACTTGCCTGAACAGCGGAGCGTTCAACAGCAACAGGTTCAGGAGCATCAAAACCAGTGGCAGGACTTTCGTCTGCACCCTGCTCCACTGTGCCAGGTTTGTCAGCGTAGCGGCTGCCAGGATGAAAACAAATGGCATTCCGGGGACTAAAATGCGCCAAAGTGGAAAAGCATCGCCGCCAATACTCACCAGATACCCCAGCAGGATCACCAGGAATAGGATCAGCATAGCCTGTTTTCCCCGGCTCCGCACCACTTCCAGCAAGGCCAGTCCAAGTAGCAGGACAGACTGCGTCAGAAAGGGCAAAAGATAGTCCAGGCCCCAGCGCAGCTTCACCAAGAGCGGAACACCTGTCACTTTGAGAATGTACGTGTTGGGAACGAGCTGCCCATAGTACCCTAACCGAAACAACAACTGTCCGCCAACGAAGATGGTATAGATCAGCACCGCAGGAATGAGCAGCAGAAAATCCGTCCTTTTCGCACCAGATTGCCGCAGGCAATAGACCAAATAACCAAAGATCAGCCCGCCGAGCAAGATCGATTCGTTGCGCGTCAGGAAAGCCAGCCCAAGAAAGACAGATGAAAACCAGAGTTGCTGCGCCTGCCTCTTTTTCAGATACGCCAGCATGCACAGAAAAGCCGCCAGGATCAACAAAGTCAGCAGCCCGGTTTCCATGCCGAGCAGGGACCAGTATGCCAGCGGTGCGTAGAACAAAATCCCCACAAAAGCCAACTCAGCCAGGGTGGTATTCTCATAAAATAGGCGTGCGATTTGCCGCGTCAGGAAGGCTACACCCAGCACGGTGGGAATTCCTAGAAGTTGGATCACCAGTACAGCCAGTTTCTTATCAAACAGGAAGGTTGCCACAGACATGATGAGCGTCATAAGCAGATTGCTGTATCCTTCCACGTGCTCGCCCACATTCCAGACCAGACCGATGCCATGAGACAGATTCCACGCATAGCGCATCGAAATCATGCCATCTTCAAAGAGAGAAAAGTAGCGTTGCCCATCCAGAGCAACAAACGACGTTTGCCAGATGAAGACCAGGCTGCACAACAGAAAAATCAAGGTTGCCAGAACGCGCAATGCAACGAGCCAGTTAATTCGTAGCGTAGGAACTGAGCGCACGCCCAGCCCAGAGAGAGTCGTTTGGATTTTCATCGGTTACTCCTTCACAATGGTCTGAATAATTCGGATGGCTTCCCGGGCGTAGTCCTGCCACGCACCGGACAATTCTTCGATGTAGTCTGGGCCAAGCAAACTGCCCAGCTCGTCCACGGCTTGCTGGGCCGAAGTGGCCGCTTCCAGCAAGCGGATGACCTGATCGGTGACGCGCTCGTCTTCGGGGATGTCCTGCCCCTGGGCATCTTCGGAACCTTCGGCTCCAGCCTGTCCGCGGGCTTCGGCGATGGCTTCGTCTAGGGTATGACTTCCCTCGCGCACCACCCGCGCAATGCGCCGCACTTTGCGCGCCAACTCAGGCGTTTCAACCAACGCTGAGACGAGTTCACGCTGCGCTGACTCTTCCAGCGTCCCGATCGAGCGCAGCGCGGCTTCGGTCAGGCCTAAGGGACGAGCTTGTTCTTGCACGTCCGGAGCCAGGGAGAGCACACGCATCAGCTTTTTGCGGCTGGCTGGTTTCATCTCGACACCCAAAGTGTCCAGCACTTGGTCCCACGAAACTGCCGGATGAGTTGGAACAAAGCCCGTCTGCAGCAGCAGGTTTTCCAGTGCGGACAATGTCTGGGACTGTGGCTGATCCTGCTCCAGCAGATCGTTGGCAGCTTCTGCCAAATTCAGCACGTCCGCATTGGCGAGCAACCAAGAAATCTTCAGCGCGGCAGCCTGGTCCAGGGCATTGAGATCGCGGCGGTGCAGGTTTTCCACCACGCGAATGGTGTGAGCATTACGAGCATCCAGGCCAGTTCGTATTTGGCACAACACGGATCCCCAGCCCGCCTGGACTGCCGCGCGCACCCGCCGTTCCCCGGCCACCAACAGATAGCGCTCGCCGATCCGCTTGCGCAGGATTGGCGGATGGATGAGTTGCGGATCACTTTCCTGCCCCAGGCTGGCCGCCAGACCTTCGAGATTTTCAGCGGCGTCAGCGCGCGGGTTGCCTGGTGAAAAATCAATCCTTTCTACCGGAACCCATTCCAGGGTGATGGTGGACACGTTTCCCCTACCCTTCCCGCGGCAGCAGGTTTTCCTTGTGTCCGCTGGCCACGTTCACCCATTCATCCAGTTTGCCTTCGAACAACGTCTTCAGCGTTTTGCCGTAATAGGTGCAGTTCAGGCGTTTGCCCTCCACGGCGTTTTTGTAACCTGCACCCACAATCGGCTGCCAAAAAATCGCCAGCACTGGGGGAAACTTTTCTACCTCCCAGCGCTGCCGCCAGTTGCCTTCACTGAAAGCAGCCTCGTACTTCTCCACCTTCATCGCAGCGCGAGTTTGCTTGTCTTCATTGTGATATTCGATCAGGAAGGCGTGTTCATCGTTGCCTTTGCGAAAACGGATCAGGGCATCCGGTTCCAGGATGACCTGCTTTTGGGCTTTGTCTGTGAGCGCACCTTCGTATTTGCCCAGCCATTCCACTTTCCAGTCACGCACGCCGATGGCTTCGGCCAGGCGCAAGACGATCTCACCCACGATGACATCGTGCAGCACGCGGCTAAGCAGGTAGCCTTGGTAACCCACTGGCGGCGGAACATCGTGGCGCTGGGTGGCGATCTCGACCCCAACCGGTCCTAACGCATATAAAACTGGATGGGCATCTTCGAGACCAAACGTCAGCAAATGCTGCTGCAAGGTCTGCTCGCTAAAGGCAAGCCGATCAAGCAGCCTCATCTGCGCCCACTTGCGCAGCGTCCGCTCGGCAACACCCAGCCGTTGCGCGCTCAAAACGCCGCCGCTGGCCAGCAAATCCAAGGCGCGCCAGGCCATCGGCGACAAGCCGCCAGACAAAACGTGTCTCGCTTCCGTTTTTGCCTGCTGAGGCGTGATTTGGGATAGATCAACGTCTTTGCTTTTTTGCGCATGTTTTGGGACACGACCTGGCCGATAGATCGCAGATAAATCAGAAACAGGATAAAGAGTAATCATAGGCATGTAGGTAATTCAAGCAATGTGATTGAAAATAGAGCAGGGCGGATCGTGTGAATGAGAAAAGATGGGGACGGGATGATGAAGTCATACCTATCCTTTGGATAGGTAGTCCGGAGCGGTTTCAGCTTCGGTGACTTTGGCACAGCTTTGGCTGGGCAGTGGCATGGTATTGGCACTACAAAGGCGCAATTATTTTTCATCTTCAAAAATCCCTTTGACTTCGGAGCAACAACGGCATTTCAGCGGCATCACGATGGCACAACAATGGCACGCAGTTACTCGTTCCAGGAATTTGAATCGCCGCGAGCAGCAGGTTGGGATACCGCTCCCTTTTCACTACGCTGCGTTTCGCGCCAAAAGTGCGCTTCCCGCAGCCACCAGGGCAGACCATACAACGCCCGGCTGATCTTCTTGGCCCGTTCCACCTTGTCCGGTTCGCGCTGCGGCTCCGAGAGCAGCAAGGCTGCCTGATATTGATTCCAGGCCTGCGCATCCGCCACAATCTTCAGCCAGGTCATTTCGTCTAAGCTGCGTAAGAAGCGCACCACCCCATCGGCCCCGGCAGGCTGGTTGGGATCGGTAGCCGGGCGTGCCAGCTCGCGCACCCTGGCCCAGTCGCTCGAAACCACCGGCACTTCTGGGAATGGATAGTGAGATACGTCCGCCTCCGCCAGCGACATCGGCGCAAGCATCTCCAGCAGTGTAGGCGGCTTGGGAGACTTGTTCACCATCGCCCGGACATAACCATGGAACCTGGGCATGTTGCGGATGTCCACATCGCTGATGAGATCGCTGCCCAAGATGTTGGCTGCATCGCGTGCGTCGTCCACGTCCGAAACCAGCAGAATGATCTTGGTGTTGGTGTTCACCTGCAAGTTCTTCTTCACTTCGGGCGAAAGCTGGTTCACGGACTGCGTTGCCAGAATTTGCGAAGCGCCAAACTTGCGCCCCTCGCGCAGGATCACATCCACAATCTCGGCCACTTCACCCGAATCGCCACCAGCCATCCCAGCAAACTCATCGATGATGATGGCAGCCTGCTGACGCTGGCTGCGGTCTGTTCTGGATAGGAAGGCGGTCTTCACCATCTGCATGAACATCATCGAGATCAGGGATGCGGGCTTCTCGCCAATAGCAGATGAGTTCACTGGTAGCAAAACCAGTTTCCCACCGCGGAGCAGTTCTGGCAGGCTGATGCGCGGCCCAAGCGGCGGCAGCGCCAGCGAACGACGAAAGCGCAAATCGGTGATGAAGATCTCCAGGCGGCGCTGTGCGGCCAGAATGCTGTCGCCGAGCCCGGCCTTGCCCTTCTCGCCATCCAGTGAAGGCGCGATTTCATATCGGCAGTAGTCCGCGCTGCGGGTGTTCTCTTCCGATGTTTTGGATAGGATTTCTTCCCGAAAGCGGCTTTCTTTTTTGGTCAGGAAGCGATCCAGGGAAAGCAAGCTCGCCTGCCAGCCCTGAACATCCAGTAGTGTGCGAATAATGTGGCGCAAAACTTCGCGCGTGCGGGCAGACTGATCCCAGGAGGCTGGTTCGGCCATACGCAGTACACTCATTACAGCACCCACGGCTACATCAGGGCCTGCGCCCAGTCCCATCGTCATCAGCGGGAGCGAGAACGGCTGCGGACTATCCAGCGAGAGATAAACAGTACGATCCAGCGCACCCTGGGGAATCCCGGCCAACACGTCCAAGCACAGGTCGCCGTGTGGCTCGATGATGCAAGTCGTGGCGCCGAGTCCAAACGTCTGCACTGCCAGATTGCGCAGGAAAGTGGACTTTCCCGAACCGGTAGAGCCAAAGACCAGAGCGTGGGTCTGGAAGTCAGGCAGCGGCACACCTACTTTCCATGCACTTCCGTTTTCGTCCACACTCCTGCCCAGGATCACCATCTGGCGATCAGTCATAGGTCACGTCCCGCTTCTGTTTGAGCCAGATTTGAATCTGCTCAGCTTTAAAGCGCCAGACACGCTTGCCCACTTTCATGGACGGGATAATGCCATCGCGAGCCAGCTTGCGCACAGTCTCTGGCGATAATTGCAGGTAGGCGGCAACTTCTTCGGCGTTCCAGAGTGGGGATTGGGTGTTTGTGTTTGGTGCAAGTGTTGTCATGTTTTCCTCTCATCTTTTTGAATTTTTTGTGACAAAGAATTCAGGGGTATTTTTTGTCACAAAAAATGGTTAATTGGTAGCTTATTCAGAGACCTTTGAATTGCTTCAAACGTAGATCTGGCTATGAAACCGCTCAAATCGATTGATGATGGGCCTTCCAATAGCAGGGAATTTTTGGCTGGATTCGTTGGAACCATTCTGATTGTGGCAATTATTGTTGGCATGCCGCTAGCTGCAATATTGATCTCACTTTCAGGTTTCATTCCGTATCAACCAGTTCTCTGTATTGCGCCGGTGATGTTCACACTGGGTGGCATCCAATTGCTGTTCCGTCTGGTGAAGGACAGGCGTTCCTGGGCGTTGTTGGGGGTGGGGGTAAGTTTGCTGCTCGCTGTATGCGTGTGGCTATTGATCAGCATTGTGTTTCGTATTCACCCATAATCTTTCAATCAGGATGCGTCGACAAACCGGGCTGTAACATCGGTTGGCAGAACGCGCATCTCCGGATCAGGCGGCAGGGATTTGGCGCTGGCGGTCTTGATGCGTGGCGCGACGTGTAGCATGTCACTGCCCACCAGGTGCGCCAGTGTGGCGAGTTCATCATCGGCCCAGGCCTGCGGGCGCTTGCCCATACGCCGCTCCAGTACTGGCAGCGGATTGCGTCCGGATAAGACCTGCTTCACCGGGTTCTTGTGTCCATACCCACTGGAGACTGCCCGCGCCAGCCCACGCGCGATGCCTTCGGCGCGGCTCTTTTCATCCGCGAATCCCACACAGCGGATCGTGACATGTAGAAAGGCGCGCTCGGCGCGCGCTTCGTGGGAACGGGCGGCCTTGGTCTGAAGCGCACGCACCCCGGCGTTCTGCGCTTGCCCGGCGCGGGCGGTGAAGGCCGCTTTGCCCAATTTAGCACGCGTGCCAAAATCGTTGCGTGCGATTACCTGCACCAATCCACGTCCGCGCCCGATCACTCCGTTCACTTCCACCAGCACCGAGCGCAACGGATCGTCCGAAAGCGCAACAATTGCTTCGCGCCAGGAGTGTGGACGCAGCTCCACCCAGAAGATATTCCAGCCTTCAGGCACAGCCGCCAGATCGACCTCCACCGGGCGGCGCTGGACGCCGGGCCATTCTGCCTTGAATTGGGTTAGCGCAGCGCGCATCCCATTTTCAGAGCCATGTACAGCGAAACACAGCTCAGTGTCACTGCCAGCAATTTCAAAGGACAGATGTTCATCGTGTGGCAGGGCATCCGCCAGGCGCGCCCACAGATTGACTTTGTCCGGGGAAATCGGTCGCCAATCGGAGCGCGGCAGAAGCAGGTAGGTGAGTCCTGTGGCGACCCGGCGCTGAATGGCGGCCCAGTAGCACTGTTTCAGAATGACACGGGTGAGAACTAGCGCCAGGAGAAGAGTTAAGAAAGCGGCCCCGGCAAGGATAAGAAGTTGGCGGTGCTCCTGCCCCCAGGCCAGCATCTTCGGCCCGTTCTGCTTCCAGAATTTGGGCGAGAGCAGATCAAAGCGCAGCGCCAGGAAAAGCAGCCCGGCCACGAGTGCCAGCCCGGCCAGCTTCCAACCTTCGGGGCCTTTCACAGCCAGGCATCCTCGCCTGGCTCGAGCGTCGCCGCTGGTTCAGGGGCGGTACCCGCCGCCACCGTTTCCGGCGTACGCCGGACACGATTCATTTGAGTTCTGGTATTCCGCTGCTTTTCGCTCCAAAAATTGCAGCCAGCTTTGCAGTCTGGTGATGGCTTCGGCA
Source organism: uncultured Chloroflexia bacterium (assembly GCA_963757465.1). Taxonomy (GTDB): domain Bacteria; phylum Chloroflexota; class Anaerolineae; order Anaerolineales; family Villigracilaceae; genus UBA5195. Next base: position 713,554 of record CAVWRY010000003.1, read on the forward strand.
AATGCCTGATCGATTTGACTCATTGGGTAATCTCCTCATTCATACGTTGGATAATCTTCTTTGCCAGTTGGCGGTCTTGTAAACGAGACGACAAAATGACCCGGTCGAGCTTACTGGGGGTGATGTTCACCACCAACAAATCGTCATCGGCGAACTTGGCGATACAGGTACCGCGTGGTAAAACGGGCAGTGCATCCACCAATGCGCCAGGCAGGGTTGGGAAATGCTCCTGGATGGCGGCGCGTTCGCTATCCTTCTGGTTAAAGATCAATGTATTGGCGGCGTTCGCCAGGATCGGCACGCCATGATGCAAGCCTTTTTCGTCCTGGGGACCCAGCAGCGAATGCAGATCCTGATCGGCCACAATCATGCCCACCAGCCTGGCGCGGGCGGTTTTGTATTCTGCCGAGATATACTCGGCGATCACGGCGTCACGCATCAAAATGCCCATCTCGTCCACGAAAAAGAGGATTGGAGCGAAATCCCCGGCGCGCCTGAGACGGCGGATGCCCTGGTTGATATTGCCCACCAGGATCGAGAGCAAGGCCGAACGCAGATTGCCACCCATGCCTTGCTGCGGTAGGCGCGAGACATCGAAGACATTTACCGTGTGATCGAGTTTGAAATCCACTGTTGTGGGTTTGCCAAACAAATCGGCGCGACTGCCCCGCACATAATTGGACAAAGATAACGCCAGCATCCCGGCGGTCTCACGCACGTTTTCCAGTGTTTCCCCCTGGATTCTGTTTTGCATAAAGGCGTGCAAATCCACCAGCGTGGGTGCTTGAACACCTTCCATACCCCAGATCGGCTGATAGAGCGACATCAACGCTTCATCTAGTAGCGCCCGTTCCATGGGCTCGTCCCGGTGCACACCCAGCATGCGCAGCATCGAGATTGCCATTTCTACCTGGCTGCCGATCTCCGTATTGATGATGTCCAGTACATTTACAGATGCTCCTGCTGTACCGAGCACACTGCGTTGGTAGACATCCGGGCCGAGGAATTCCAGATCGACATTACCCTGAGGATCAATAATGATGAGCCGCATCCCCATCAATAGGTGGCGCAGCATCAGCACCTGGGTGGCAAAGGTCTTGCCCGATCCGGTCTGGCCCAGGATCACGGTGTTATAGGATGGGTTGCGATCGTCGAAGATGTCCAGGATGACCGGAGCCTGGTTGCGGTCGATGCCAAGCAGAATGCCCTTTGTCGTGGTGCGGCGGCGATAGGAAAGCGCCGAACCGGCCAGCAGCGCTGCGCCAGTGGTGGTCATCATTGTGCCATCCGTTTCGGCCAGCGTTTCGGCGCTAAACAGCGTGGGCAGAACCCGCCCGGGGGCGTAGACTTTTTCCATTTCCAGCGTCACGGCACCGCGCACAATTTCGACGCGGCCATTGAGTGTCTTTTCATCGGGGGCATCCACCAGCACATACAAACTGGCCGTGTGCATGGCTTCGCCACGGCTGACTGCCTCGCGCACTGCCATCACTCCATCACCTGCTTCGCGCGCGTCCTGGATACCTTCCAGGCTTTTATTGCCGCCAAAATGAGTGGCCGCTGCCTTCTGACGTAGCAAGCGCATCGTTTCGCGCTGTGGAAAGGTATGGATTTGCAACACGGCCCAAACGGGAAAATCCTGGGCCAATAAATTGTGCAGTGTGCGCGGATGAATCAAGGCAGTGCGCTGGTTATATTTGGTGCGTAGCAGGCCAAAATGGCGCCCATCATCCGCAACAATGGCGGTCCACTCGCTGGCAGCCATCCCGGTGAAAGGTCTGGGCAGTTCGTGGTCGAGCGGGAAAGCCTGCACGCCGAAAGCGCCCAGCAGACCGATCAGGCTGTTTTCTTCCAGGTTGGTATCCACCACCAGATACAGACGGATATAACGCACCGCCTGGATGGTGCGGCGCAGGAAATCTTCGTAGTCGATGCGGTATGCCAATACGCCGGGGGGCAGAAACTGCTCCGGAGTGGCAACCGACTGGAAGCCATCGAGGATGGTTTCCTTCTTCAACGTATCGGCCACCATCAGCAGACGGGCGGACGGAAGGCCCCGTGCAATACGCGGCAAGGCCTCCCAAAAACCGGCAGTATTCACCAGTCGTGATGGCGATGCGGTGGTGATGTCAAAAGGTGCAAGTTCAAGAATGGTCATTCGTCCATCTCCAGCGTATAAAGTAGATCGCCCGCCCAAGTGGTGACTTCCAGTCTTGCATCCTGGCGCGGCAAAACACGTGGCAGGATCACGGTGGATGGACGATATTTGTGCCAGAGCCACAACGCGCCATAGACAATCAGGGAACGGTTGCCAAAGCGTTCAAAGCGCATCACTCCCAGCAGCATCAGCACGGCAGTGATCCCTGCACCCAAAGGTCCAGCCACCTGTAGCATCAGCAAGGCTGGCATGGTGGCAACCATCAAGTCCTGCATGCCCAGCCCGAACAAATACTTGGTTTCGTAGTGCAGCATATCCGGCGGCAGGCGGTAGCGAAGGTCATCCATTCATCAGCCTCCCACCGCGCCAATAATCAGGGTAGACACCCCTACCAAAATCAGCCCGGTAATCACAGTGGTGATGTGGCGCTTGTACTGCTCGGCGACCTCCGGGAACAGGGCAGCACCCGACATGATCGCGCCGATCAATCCAAGGCTGATCCCAGCCAAGATGAGCGCCAGCCCTTTGAAATCGAAACTCGTCCCGCCGCCCGCTGCGGCTGCGTTGGAAAGAACAATGTGAAGCAATCGAAAAGTGTTGGTTGTAGTCATTAGAAATCTCCTGTATGAGTTAGTGAAACGAGATAAACGAACGGACAACCCATCCGTTGCCGAATGAGCAATGCACAAAGACCCAGACCATTCCCTCGGCAGATCTGGTTTGCAGCGGATAGGAGACATCCAGCCAGGTACCCTTCACCAGTCCGGCGATCACTTCTCCCTTTAAGGATGGGCTGACACGCAGATTGACGCTGCTCTCCACCAATGCGCGCTGGACAATTGGAGTAGCAGTCAGTGCAGGCGGCTGGTTGAGTTCGCCGATCAGGGCCAGTCGCTGCGGGTTATCCGCGCTGTTGGCGGTGGCCGGGTCGAATAGGGTCACAATGATCGAGGGGCTGAGCGACATGAACGTCTCGATCTGGTTCATTGTCAGGTGCAGGATTTGCGTCACCGGGTAGATCACCACCCGGCCGTTGCGCGTGCGCAACGTTAGATCATCGCCCGGTTGGATTGGCAGGTCTGCAACCTGCGCCTGCGGCAGTGCAATGACCCGCCGCACCTCGGTGCCATTTAGCCACTCGGCGCCCTGCGGGTTCCAGGTGCCAGTCTTGTCTGCCACCTGGCCCTGTTCTAGAACGAATAAACGGCCCTTGACCTCCAGTGACACCGGAGCGTTGGCGTCATCCGCAGGCACGCCCATGCCCAGCACCAGTGGGGTAGGCGTCTCTGTTTCAGTGGGCTGAGGGGTGAGCGTCGGGGTATCTGAAGGAACAGTCGTTTCCGTTGGGTAGGGAGTGGGACTCGGCTCCAGCGTGGCGGTATCTTCTACGGGCGCAGCGTGATTTCCACGCAGGAGCATCACACCTCCAATCACGAAGAGCATGATAAACAACCCGATTGCGCCCAAGAGTGCCAGCTTCTGTCCGGTGGACCAGCTCTGCACGCCGCTTTTGCGCCGCACAGTGGTATCCCCTACCGAGACGGGTTCACCGCGCAGCACAGCCTGTACCACTGGCGAATCAAGCGGCACCCGTACCACCGAGCTCTCACCGGATGGGATCGTGCCCTGCTGGGCCTCCCGCTGGAGCTGCTGGACAACTTCGAGCTTTTGCCCCGGCGTCAGGGCACCTACTTTTTGAATTCGGTATTCCAGATATTTCTCAAAGATTTGTTCTGCGATCATTCCTGCTCCGTTCCTGGTTGAATAAGGGGACCTGTCCGCACAATTGAATTGGTGGTGATCGCCTGTGCGGTGCGTATTGCCTGTTGCAAGGTGTCTGGCGAGCTGCGTTCAAACCCTGGCGCAGCGGCCAGGCTGGCAGGGCTTTCATTCCGTCTGGATGCAGCTTTAATCATTTCCACCTGCTCGCTTTGCCAGCCTTCCCGAGCTGCCATGGCTTGTAAGCTGGTTTCTGCTTCGGCAGGATTAGGCGCAAAGACGGGCTTGCCGGGAATTTCAGGCTTAGCGGAGACCAATGGGCGGGATGATTGCGCCCGAGGAGCATCTGTTTCGGCGGGTACATTACTGTTTTGTGCAAAGGTACCTTGGGGGCGTGCATCCTGATCTTGTGCTCCTGCGCCAGGGCCATTTCCTTCAGATGTTGCTTGCGGTAGCCTAAAAACGTCTGCCCGCCGCGGTTGCTGGTCTGATGGATGGGCGTCGGGAAGAACACTTTCGGCTACGTGGAACCCCACCGCCGAGAGAGCGCCATGAACGAGTGATGTCACTGGCGAGGATGCGCCTATCTGGGTCTGTCCACCGGATGAATTTCCCGCCTGCGCCCATGCCGGTGCGCCAAACATCCCGCTGCCCATTGCCGCCATGTTGCCACCATTGAAGACTGCCTGCACCGAACCGGAAAATACCTGCGCGCTGGAGATCAGGGTGTTGAAAGCTCCGCTGAGAATGACGTGCAATACTGCGATCACCACCATGAGCAGGGCTGCCCAGGTTAGCGCAGATGAAACATCGCTGGCATCCGGAAAACTGCCGATCCAGACCAACACCCAACGGATGAAAATCGAAATACCCAGCGAGAAGACTACAATTTGAAAGTACTTCTCAATGATGTTTTTCAGAATGATGTTGCCAAATTCAAAAAAACCCAACGGCAAAGCAGCAAACAGGAACAGGATCAGCACCAGCGCTGCCACACCAAGAAAAGCAAAGGTAATGGCAAATAGCAGCAGGGCGTATGCGCCCAACAATGAGACAAATGAGAAGAAGATGGATGAGCCCGCAAGTGATGCCCTGGCTTTGGCCGAATCCTGGGTCTCGATGAAGGTGTTCTGTGGGCCAATTTGCGGGAAAAACTTGATCGTTACTTCGATCGTGGTAGCGTCCGGGAAATAGAGATTCTCATAGGATGGTGGCAGCTTCAACAGGTCGTCGTTCTGGAATTCCCGGCTGGAGGCACCCATCGGGGATTGGATCAGCTTGTCTGCAGGGTTTTGTGCCACGCCGATGATGTTTTTCATGATCGTCAGGCGCAGCCCTTCCACCGAATCCACCAGGTCATAGCCAGTGGATGAGCCTCCGATGAACAAGACAGCCAGCAGCACTCCCCACAGCATGACTCGTTCCGGACGCACCAGCCGGGTCTGGTCTGCACCGATCAGCGGTAGGATCATCAACACACCCGCCAGCGCCATGGCGATATACATCAGGCCGCTGTTGCCCATGACAACGGTTCGCAAAACACCTGGCATCATTGAACTGAGCGATGTCAGGAGCTGATCTTTGATGTTGAGTAGCCAGTCGCTGTTGACAACGGTGTCGAAAACAAAGGCAGCGGCGCGATCCAGTAGCCAGATCAGGCCATCCACCGTCTTGGCCGTGCCCACCGCCAGGTTGAGGCCCCACTCTGCCAGTAGCGCCGTGATGGTTTCGGCAGCGCCCAGGCAGCGATCCTGCACCTCCACTGGGAAGCAGTAGTTGGTGGGAGTATCCAGATGCCCGGCGGCAAAAGCGCGTATATTTGGCGCAAGCAGCATCAGCAAACATGCAACCAGCAAAAAAGAGATTTTTATTTTCATTGAGCTTTGGACCTCCTGTACAAGTAGAACGCGATCCCCAGGAAGACCAGGCCGATCAGGACACCCGCCAAGTAGAACGGCGGCTGGGGCTGGATTACCTGCACCCCACCGGATGGATCGTATTCGAAGGGCTCGACCTCGGTGTCGCTTTGCACTTTTCCAGCCTGGTTAAGCTGAATCGCAATATCGAACAGCCCGCCCGGCCAGATCACAGAGCGTTTGCCGTGCGCGCCTAGATCGAGCGCGCCGTGTAGAAAGCCGGATGGGTCTTTGGGTGCATCTGCGCTAACCATGATCTGGCAACGCCCGTTGCGATCCGTGCTGCAACTGCCTGCGGGGATGGCTTCGGCAGTGGTACCGCGTGTGTTGAAACTGTATACGATCAGGTCTACCTGCACATCAGGGAGTGCTTTTCCCTGGGCGTTAAGGACCTGGACTGACACCTGATCTTGCTCACCAGCAGCGGCTGAAACGCGCCATGCCGGAAAACAGGTGGTTGCCAGTACAGCCAGCAGGATGATGATTTGAAGAATTCTGTTTTTCATCGCGTTCCTTTCCACAGCTTGCGCAGCTCGTTGGTGTAACTATCATTCATGGCAGGGGCTGGATCCACCGTTTTACCGTCCGGGCCGTTGATCTGATAATGCAGGTGCGGACCAGTGGAATTACCGGAATTGTCCACATGCCCGATGACATGCCAGCGGTCTATTGCATCGCCAATCTTGACCTGGATGTCGTGCAGGTGCATGTAGGTGGCTTTCCAGCCGGATGGCACCCAGATCACGCCACATTTCTGGCCGTGGCTCAGCGGATCGACCTCACACTGGGGCTCAGGTTTCAATGCTTCGATTTGCACGAAGTTGCCCATGCCAAAATTCCAGCATGGTTTTTCGGGCGGGCAATAGACAGCCTGGCGGACTATCGCGTGCTCGGCAGTGGACCATGCAGCCGCGCCATCGATAGCGTGTCCTTCGCTCCAATCCAGTCTTGCAAGATCGATGCCCCAGTGGGTTTGTCCTGGGAAATAGTTTGGGTCACAATACCAGGTGGTGACAATGTTCCAGTTTCCCGGCCAGAAATCCACCGGCCAGCCACGGAACAAGTTGTCCTGGTTGTCCTGGCCCACATTGGCGCAGGTACCGCTGGCTGGAGGCACCCCGCCGCCGGGGTAATAGCCCATGCCAAAACCAGTCTCTGGAAAAGGCGTCGTCTCGGCTTCGATATTTAGAATGTTCTTGCTGTTTTGCATCAGGGTGATGGCGAAAATCGCCAGGCACAGCAGTGGGACGAGGATTAGGGCAATTGGCAAACGTTTGCGCATCTTTCATCGCCTCACGGAATAAACAGCGGCAGGGTGGGCGGTGCCAGACGGAACCACATTTCCAGCGGCTGGTTCTTGTTGGCACCATCCTGTGTTGCTTGCATGACGCCGGTGCGCTGCAGGTACGGGATATCGACCCGCAAGGTCTGACCCCGCATGTAATCCGGAATACAAAAGCTGGATTTCCCGTTGAAGGTGTAGCTCTGCCCAACCTTGCCGTATGAGGTGTCCAGGAAGTTAACCTGCAAGCCGTTCACGCCTTCGCCCTGGGCGGCCATCATGCTGTCGTTGTTGCCATCGATATAGACATAGACATTCAGTGTCATGTTGCAGGAAGCCCCGAAGGAGCTGCCCAGCGCACCTGGCGTAGGCGTTCCATCCGTGCTATCGCCGCCATTCCCGCTGCCGGATGGGGCTGGGGTACCGCTAGTGGCTGCCGCGGTGGCGGTCTGGGACTGGGCAGTGCCGGTGGCGTTCAGATCAGGAGTAGGTGTAAAAGCGATGGCGGTAGCTGTTTTTGCTAGTGCGGTACCAGTGGCGTTGTAGTCCGGAGTTGGGGTGAGCGTGGCGGCCTGGGCGGTGGCGGTAAGCCACATGGCGGTGGCCGAGGCGAAGAAATCCGGTGTCTCGGTAGGACCAGCCTGAGCGGTTGCAGTAAGAGCATCTGCGGTGGCTGTTGCGTTGTAGTCTGGCGTTCCAGCTTGCGCCGTGGCTGTGAGCGCGAGTGCTGTTCCAGTAGCGTTGAAATCCGGAGTGCTAGCCAGAGCAGTGGCGGTTTCTGCCAGTGCTGTGCCGGTAGCGTTGTAGTCCGGGGTTCCAGCTTGCGCCGTGGCTGTGAGCGCAAGCGCAGTGCCGGTGGCGTTGTAGTCCGGTGTCTCAGCCAGAGCAGTGGCAGTTTTCGCCAGTGCTGTGCCGGTAGCGTTGTAGTCTGGTGTTCCGGCTTGCGCCGTGGCGGTGAGCGCAAGCGCTGTTCCAGTAGCGTTGTAGTCCGGTGTCCCAGCCAGAGCAGTGGCGGTTTTCGCCAGTGCTGTGCCAGTGGCACTGTAATCGGGCGTTCCAACTTGGGCGGTGAGTGTCAGGACAAAGGCCGTGCCCGTCGCACCGAAGTTGGGCGTGGGACTCAGCGTTTGCGTCCGAGTTCTGAGTGGCGGTGGGGCTGCTAACCTGTTGCAGGTAGGGCGGCGGTGAAGCCGTAGACCAGGAATGTGTGCTGACATAATACACAGCGATGCGCCCAACCCCACCCAAACCGTTTCTCACACCCACGCCACCAGTAGCGTTTAATACTCCCAGCGCGAGTTTGCCTCCTTCCAGACGGATCGATCCGCCTGCGCCCCCGCCCGAATTTTGTCCATTTGCGCCATCCACTGTAATCGTGCCAAGAAAATTGACGTTGTTTGCCATGACATAAACGATGCCGCCCCCCCTGCCGCCAATACCGCTATTCGTCCCGCCGCCGCCTGAACCAAACTGCAATTTATTCAGTTTGGCGGTTCCATAAACAGCCCCATGTTCTGAAAAACAAATGTTTGGATCCACCACACCACCACCGAAATTCCCCTGGCCGCCCGAGCAGTTTCCTGTCTGACCTCCATTGCGTCCGCCACCACCGCCGTCGTTTCCAACGGAGGAAACGATGCCGGGGTGAAGCCAGGATTCGCCTTGATAAGCACCCAGGTTACTGCCGCTACCCGTTACGAAACCGCCGCCGCGATAGCCCGCAGCGTTCAGGTTGAATCGTGCCGGAGCCTATCCAGTTGTTCCTAACCCGGAAGACCATCAGACCATACTGGGTGCTGTTCCAGGCATTGGCGACCAGTTTGCCGTTCACGGTCAGATTGTTATAGTTAGGCACCCGCTGCAGTACAACATGCTGGGATGTTCCCAAGCCACTGTCATCCCCGGCATTCGCGCCATAGAATTGAGTTTTGCCGGTGGTGAAAGTTACCAGGTTGGCCGAGATATTCTGGATGCGCAGCAGCTCGTAGTTGCCAGTGGTACCTGCACTGCCCTGCAGGTTGATAAGCATGAATTCATCGCCAATTTTGAGACAGCCGCCCGCCGGGCTGGTGCGCAGGGTGGCCGTGGTAGCCGTTAGGGCGGTAACTTCGTACGAGACGCCATCCCCCCCACCCGCGCAGATGCGTCCAGGATGGTTGTTGCTGTTAACGTTGTAGGTGCTGCCCGCAGCGATGGTGAGGTCGCCATCTGCGCCGTTGCCCCAGCTAAAAGGGGCGTCTGCTGCGGGTTTGGCGGATGCCAATCCAGGCAGGAAGATCAGGATGAGCAGGCTGAGCAGGATGGTGGATAAAGTGATGGTGCGTTTGAACATGGATTTACCTCCGGAAAAATAAAGTCGAAAGGATGAAGTCAGAAGGCGGAAGAAAGCCTAAAACCTAAAAGCCTGATGGCTAACTGCTGTCGATCTGTCCAAGACAGGCGGCCAGTGCGCGCACGGCATTTGGTGACATGCGGCTGAGGCCAGAATCAACCAGCACTGGAGAAAGCGGCAGGCTGGCCCCGGAATATTGCAGCGTGAGCAGGTGGGCCAACTCGCACGGTGGCAGACAGGCCAGGGTTTTGAAGACATCGCTGTACTGGTCTCTCTTTGGGTCTTGGCGAACGTTCATATTTGCGCGATGCTCGGATGTCTGTACGACTTTTTGGATAGCGTGGCTTTCCTTGCCGTAGCGATCTGGGTCGAGCACCTGCGAGACCGTCCAATTGACTGGGTTCTTGATGCTTTGTCCCCAGGGCGAATGAGCATAGATCAGGTGTGCTACGAAATCGGAGGCAGTGACTTCCAGCAAGATCTTGTCGCGCTTCTTGTTGTTCACCCCACATCTCTGCAAAATTTCAGACAAAACCCATTTCTCCCCTCCACCAACCGACCCACCGCTTGAAGCCGTTTTGCCCAGATCGATTCTGAGTGCTTTGGGTTGGTTGGTTGAGGTGAATAAGGGGTTTAAGAGAGGTTGGTTTAAAGGGTTAAGAGGTTAATGTTGTGCCACTTGCCCTCAACCCTTGTGCCACTTGCCCTCGACCCTTGTGCCACTTGGCCTCAACCCCTGTGTCACTTGGCCTCAACCCTTGTGCCACTTGCCCTCGATCCTTGTGCCGCTTGGCCTCAACCCCTGTGCCACTTGCCCTCGATGGGTCGCCTTGATCTGATTGGGGGGTTGTGCCACTTTCCCTCGATCCATTCTCAGACAGGATTGCATCGAAGAAACTGACACGGTAGCGGTGCGGTTTTTCCGGGCCCAGCACACGATCTCCCAAATCTTCGTCTGCTGCCATCGTCTGCACCAGCGGTTTGCGCAGCCAGGTGTTGAGCGTCTGCCGCATCCATTTGCCTTGCAAACCACACATTCGCGCCAGGGTTACTGGTGGCAGCAGGGCCGAGCTGCGCTGCTCGCGTCCGTCGTAGCACAAATCGCGCAGGATGGTAATCATCCAAGCTGGGCCGTGATCCAGCGCAGGCAAGAGCTGCAAAACGAAATGCCAGGTCAGTACCGTCAGGCCAAAGGCGTCCATAATGCGCTTCTCCAGGCGCATCCCCAGTTCAGGTGGCCAACCCAGCCACTGCACCAGTTCATTCACGGTGACGCATTCGCCAGTCCCTTCTTCAAGCAAGTTGGGCTCAAGCGGTAGGATGCGGGTGCGGATCTCGGCGGAGGTCATCTCGATCAGGGCGCTGGCAGCCTGTTCCGGGGAGCCATATTGTTGGAGGAGATCTGTAAGGGCAGCGACCAGGCTGCGGGCATCTGCCGGAGTGAGCGGGCAGGAGTCATCCGCCCAGACGGTGTAGGCGATCACGTGCTGGCCGTCCACTGTTTCCGGGTGACGATCCACAAATTCCTTCATGCTGCCGATCCGTTTGGACCAGCGCCAGAAGGCACGCCGTGACATGCCTGCCCAGCGCGCAATCTCCCGTCCGGGAATTGGTTTCGAATCGTGGCTGAGAAAAACAAGCTGGCGCAGTGCGATCACAATCCAGGCCAGCTCGGGACCGATGCGTGGAATGTGGCGTAAGAAGTAGGACGGAAAGACGATCTTGCGTGCTGGTTTGACGATCTGTTCATACTCGCTCATCGAGACCCGAGCACGAATAACGCTGGATGCTGTTTCGCTGGCAGTTTCGTTCCCACCTGCATCGATTGCCACTGGGGCGTCAGCCCCATCATTGACTTCAACCTCATCTACAGACGATGAAACGATGAAATGCACGCTTACAGACTGCTCAAATATTTCGGCCAACAGCCCAGATACCACATCCGTTAGGCGACTTTGCAGCCAGTCCCGCGCATACAGGTTGCGTGTGGCGACTGTGAATATGCCATCTTTGAGTGAAACGAATTGGCTATCCCGCACCCAGGTATCGAAGGAGGCGCGTGGCATGTCTTCTTGCAGTTTGCGGATCACATGTTTCCAAGCTTGCTCAGGATTTTCAGGTTTTGTTTCAGGAGTACCCTTAACTGTAAAATGCACTTCAGTAATTGTCTGGGTGAGCTTTGGTTGCAGCAAACGCAAAAGCGTTTTTGTTGCGCTTTTTCTTAAGCTATCACATTCATTTTGGTACTCGGCGGCAACCGTAAAAATGCCATCTTCGAGCGAAACAAAGCGGGTATGAGACAGATATGACCATGTCTCATAGTTTTCGCGTCCTGTGAATGATTGCATTTCATCAATTACAGATTGCCAGGCTTGTTCAGGATTCATAGTTCACCAAACTAATCGAATTATTTGTTACAAAGAATTCGCGACCATTTCTTGTTACAAGAAATGGCGGACTCAGGAAAGAAAGCTATCCAGACTATCCGCCAGATCACTGTCATCTGGAAGACCATCCATGTCGACTTGCAAACCGCCAGAACGCATGGCAGTTTTGATGAAATTGGCGCGCTTGCGCGCTGGCACATTTTGGAAGACAGCGATCAGGTCGTCGTCTTCGCCTTCGCGCAAGGTAATAGTCGCCCGGATGACAACGGTCAGGCTGGTGGAGCGTGGTCTGCCTGCCATCAGTCCTTCTTGAGCAGTGACATTTTGTACAGTCCATGCGAAATCGCCTGGACAGGATTGTCTGGCACAAAGCCTTTGCCGTTGAAGCGCTGCGGCAGGCTGTTCTTGAGCAGAATCGCGCCGCCACCCATAATCAGCACCGCGGCAAAACGTCGCCAGGCAGTGCCCCACTGCCGCTCGATCACCCCCATCACTTCACGTTCCCAGATCGGTAGTGCAGTGGATGTATCGATCTGCCCGGCGCGTAGCATGATGTCCATTTCGCCCAGGGAATACAACCGCTGGCTGTTAATGATCTCCAACAGGCGGCGCACCCCGGATGCTGTGCCGGTGGTGAAGCGCTGCACTGGCACACGGTCCCGCACGACCAGCAGCTCCACCGTGCCGAAGCCCACCGAGATGATCCCAACTTCAGCGGTGAAGGCTTTCTTGCGTTCCGGAATGAACTTGCCCTGGTCGTTGAGCAGATAATCGAACAGACCACCACTGACCTGGCTGGCGATCTTGACATCGGCGACATCCAGGCAAAATTCTTTGCCATCCGCGCGCCATTGATGTTGGCCGCGCAGCCAGCGCCGCAAGTTTTCTTTGCTATCATCGCCGGTGAGCGTTTCTTGGGGTAGCCCAACAATAAGCGTGAGCGGCTCAGTGATTACCCCATATTGGTTCATATAATGGCTCATGGTGCCATGGAACAAGGCAACCATTTCGGGCGTGCCGTTGAAGCGTTCCACGTCCAGGTTCTCGACCGGGCGACCATAGTCGTGCGAACCGGCGCCGATGTAGAAGGAGCCGTGTCCATTTTCAATGTGCAGTGGCGGCTTTTGTTTGCGCAATCCCAGCGTGCTAACAACGCGCTGCGCCCCGTTCGTAGCAACTTGGGATAGTGTTTCCAACCCGCCTTGCGGGCCATAAATTTTGAATGCGCCGTTCCCGGCGTCTAAACCTAAGTGCAGCATGATGTTTCTCCTTGTCTCTTTGGCAGCGTTAGTCTTCGTCTTCGTCGTCTGGCAGGGTCTCGATCATGGTTCCGATTTCACTCATCAACCCATTCAGATTGCGTTTGGCCTGGGCTGGCGAAACGCTTCGGTCATTGAACAGGGCTGTAATGGCGTCCAAGGCCTTTTGGTATAGTTCATCATTCATGGCGTATCTCTCTCCTTTTGCTTGCATCAATGTCGGATGTCGTTCATCCGCTCGAGTGCGCCTGGATCGCAAATCGGGCACAGGCGCCGGGCTTTCTTATAGTTTTTCAGGCGCCGCTCGAAGGAACGGTCTGCGCCTTTTCCTTCCCAGGTACGAGCCAGTGCAAAGTCAATCTCGCGTTCATGGCAAACCTGGGTAAAGCGGGCGCCATGTCCCTCGGCATGCTCCAAAATGCGCTGGATCAGGTCGTTTGTGAAGCCGATGTAATGGTTGGCTTCAAGTGCTTTGCCGGTTGGGCTCACGCCGCGCGAAATGGGCTGTTTGTAGTGCAGCAGGTAGACGGTCATGGGATTGCTCCAAGATTTATCTTTACGCTTCGGTTTCGGCTGCCAAAAGCCCAAAGAATGGGGTTTGGACGGTTTGGACAGCGGTTTGGACACCATCCGGGCCGGTTTGGACAGGGTTTGTCATGGTTTGTCGGGTTTGTCGGGTTGTCAGCAATTCAAGCAATTTAGGGGTGATATGGGTGGCGTTCGAACGCGCCGGATCCTTGGCAGCCCAACCGCGCAGTGTCCAGGTATCCACCAAGCGGCGCGCCTCACGCTCTCCGGCCCCCCAGGAGATCAATGTGCCTAAAGTCACCTTACCGCCAGTCTCTCTCAAGGCCCGAGTGAATAGTGCTCGCTCCCTTTCGGTAAGCACCAAAGGAATGCCATCACCCTGCATCAATAGCGACTTGTCCAGATAGTAGGCCTGCATCGGCCCAAAGCGATCGGTGATCGCCAGCCCTGGTCTGCCTTCCGGGATGCGCTCGGCACCCTGGCAGCCCATGCGCTTTGCCATCTCGCCGTTGCGTACGCGGAAACAAATACTCAGGCTGACCTGGTCGCGCACCGGACCGATCAGGTCCTTGGTGAATTCCTGCGCCGCAAAGACAAAGTGGATACCAAACTTGCGTCCACGCCAGCCCAGCGTTGCCAGCGACTGGCCCATTGCGGATTTTGCTCCGCCCATTGCCGAGAGCACGGAACTGGCTTCATCCAGGATCACCAGCATGCGCGACAAAGGAGCCAGGCTGTGTTTCACCGCTGCAGCGTTGTGCTCCTGAAGGTTTTGGGGACTCTCTGCCAGCGCCTTGTATGCCGCCGCGCGCTGATCGCATTCTGCCAGGGCTCGCTCTACGAGCTGGTATGCCGCCTGCGGGGTAGTTGCAATCGGCAGCGCCAACGCCGGATGGTTTTCCAGCATGCCAAAGGTGGTCTGATCCAGATCCGAGATTAGGAGCTGCATGCCATCGCGCGCTGCCTGATAGACCAGCGATTGCAGCAGTACCGACTTACCCGAACCGGTCTGACCGAGTACCGCCAGATGCGGGGTTTTGCTCCAGTCCAGGAACAGCGGCTGGCTGGTGAAGCGCAAGCCCAGCGCAGCATGGCCAGGCGGCACATTGAGCGGTAGATCGATTTTGTGTGGCAGCCTGGGTGGCTTCGAAAGCAAAATGACGTAGCGGATGCCAGTGGAATTAGAGAGATAAACTGGCAGCCCGCCCAGATCGGTGCTGATCTGATGCAGCAAGTCGCCGGTGTAGGGGCGGTGGTCTCCGACCTGTGTGGTATCGAGCACAGCGATGAAAAGCGTCATGTCGCTGATGCGCGTCAGGTTGAAACTGCTGAAGGCTGGAATCAGGCGCCGCCGCAGAAATGCGCGCGGCAGACGGTGTGCAACGCTTTGCGCGAGACGGAACTCGCGCTGTGAGATGCCCAGGGCGTTGAAATCACTCATGCGGTTTTCCTTCATCCAGAATGTCGACTTCCAACGTGTCGCGCACGATGCCTGGCAGCACATCGCGCAGCAGTGGTTTGGACTCTTCGGGGGTGAGCACGCTGATCTGCGGCTGGTTGGGCGGAATGTTTTGCGCCATTGCTTTGCGCGCAGCTTCACGGCGTCCTTGGACTGGATTTCCTCGTGAAGCTAGGTCAATCATCTGGTCGCGGGTGGTGGTGGCAGCTTGCAGATCGGGATCGGTGAGTGCTGGGATGGCGGGCTTATTGCCCGAAATATCCAGCAGCGGCTGCGGATTGCGATCGGCGTCATAGACTACGCCATCCAGGATCAGCAGCGGGGCATCTCCACGTGCATCGCGCTGAATGGGGCGCACCCGGCTCCAGCGCATGGCAATCACGGCGAACACTACTAGCAGCATGATTAAGGCAGCCCAGGGGGTCACGGCCCACAGGTTGTTCATCATGCGTTCACGATCGATCGCCAACTCGACACTCACCGCTTCGCCATGTAGCGCGGTGGCTTTGGCACTGGCTGCTGCGGCATCCACCGTGGCGGTGTTGTTCAGCACCTGTTGGGTGCCAGTGGCATTCACGGATTGCTGCGTGGCGGTGCCGCTGGATGCCGTAGCGGTTTGGTCAATGGAAGCAGTGGCGGTCCAGCCCATGACAGTCCAGGCCTGGGCCGTGGAGGTGACGATAAATTCACGGGTGGGTGCATAGGCCGTTCCCGTTAAATTGGCTTCGATCACTTGGGACGTAGCCTTCATCGCTTCGAGGGTAGACTGTGCCTGAAGGTTGGCAAGCGCCTGGGCGGCGTTATCTGGGCTGGCCGTGGCGGCAACCGGAGACAGTGCCAGCGTCGATGCGGTGCAGCCGCTCAGTACCAGTGCCAAAAAGATCAGGGTCACCAGTTTGCGCATCTCAGTTCATCCACAGGTCTTGCAGGAATTCATCCGATGCTGCTTCGACAGGCGGCAACTGCGGTTGGCGTTGTTGCATCATTTGGTACATCATCATAGTCAGCAGGGCAGGCAGTAGATCGGCTGGTGCAGCCTGATGCTGCTGGGTTTGTTTCCATTGGGCGTTTGAACCAGGGGCCCACGAACCAGCCTTGGCCTGGTGAAGCCAAGGCTTGAGCTTGAGACAAACAATCAAGCCTATAGCAACCAGCAAAGCCATCACCAGAAGCACGAAAAGAAGAATCGCTATCAGGTTGCCTGAGCTGGCAATCTGTGTGGCACGACTGGTTTCAATGGCTGCTTCAGCCTGTTTGGCCGCAGCATAAGATTGGGAGGTGGAGGCCAGACCAAAGATCATTGCCAGGATTACGATTACAGCAACCAAAACAAAGATCATCATGGCTGGCCTCCTTGGGGTTGTTGAGCAGCTCGCTCATTGCACATTGGGCAAATGCCGAAGTCGCCTGGGGCCCAGGCAATTTCGTGGGTATGGCAGTACGAGACAAAGAAGTATCCATCCGCCCCGTCTTGAGCAGGCAGCTTAACCAGCACCACCCGCGAGCCTGCGGCAGAAGCGTATACCTGAATCTCCTGGACAGGAGCGTTGCGCTGGTGGAACTGGATTTTTGCAGGGGGATGGGCGATCATGGTATTCATTTAGTTGATGCGGCTGTCTGCGGATTGGTAAATGAGACAACGCCAGTCCCGATAGGACGAATTACCAGCAAGGCCAGGTCTTCGATCTTGATCCCGCCATGCCCGCAGAGTGCACTGGGGCTGAAAGCAAATGCACGAATTTTCTGCTGTCCGAAAAGTGTGTCTTGCGCGATGGATGTAACGCCAACGGCTGGATAAACCCGCTGGTTGCTCATCAGAAAGACGCCATTTTCAGGTACTTCAAAAGCTTGCCCACGCATTTCCACGGCGATCAGTGCCAGGCAAACATGCGGTTGATCGGTGAGGACAGCGGTGAGCGGACGGATAGTGACGCCGCCAAGCGTGAGCGTGAAGGTGCCAATGGGACCTTTGGCAAAAGCAGACAGATTTCCGGCTGCAAGAGGAGTGATTGATCGAGCGAACAGGATTGCGCCAATCAGGATGAAAAGGATAGAGCCAGTTCGAAGAGCAGAAACGCGTCCCATACCTTTGAAATTGACTCTCCTGAGTTTTCTCCAGGTAAGTTGGGTGAAAAGGCGGATGCGCCTACTAATTTGCATCTCAATGAAAAATTTCCGGATTGTTATTTGCTGTATCCACTTGTTTTTTGAAATTAATAGTTTCACTTTTTCCTCGTTTTTCTGATAACAACGATCAGTGCGTTGTCTTTGGCGGGTGTATCGAGTGCCAGCCCTGGGATCGGTGGAAATATGGCATCCACGATCCAGCCGTGTTCACGCAGGTAGTCGTCTGTGATGGTTTCGAGCGGTGCGCAGACAACCTGGTGTAGCTTTCGCTTGGTGTAACGACGGGCCTGTTCGATGTCTCGGGGAAGATAGGTTGCCATTACTGTCACGCTTTCTGGTAGTCCCATCGGCACCCGCAACAAGTCGGGTGCTATTGTGAATGTGTTCGAAGACTGTTCCAGGGTCGAAGCCACCCGCTTCCAGATCCACTAAGCGGAACAGGTTGCCAGTGAAAAGGTTGGAAGGATCTGTGATAACCTTCCAAAAGCGGCTTTCGTCGTAACGACCTATGCGGGTTTTCAACCGGGGTTCGCTCATGCAGGTATGCCTTCCCGCAATGAGTACCGAGCTGTTGCCGGGTCATAGTTGAGAAAGGTAGGCTGGTCTCCCCCTAAAAAGTTTAGATTTTTGGGCATCGAGCTGGCGGCTTCAATCACGCGTACAGGAAAAACTTTTTTCTCTAACCAATTATGGACTGCAGGCCAGGCACTCTCCCCCGCAATACGTGCGCGTCTACCCTTTGGGGGATCAAACGGCTCCCCTGATGCTAAAAGAAGGACAGACGCGATTTTCCATCGCCAGTAATAGGTAACTTCCCCTTCAATTCGAGAAACCTGAATGATTGTGGAACAATAATCCATCCCCGTTTGTGCCAGTTGAGCTGGGCTGCTCTCGAAAATGCAGTTGGCATATACATTGCCATGGGGCTTTATTGCCTCAAGCATTTTCTCCAAATCGTTAAACCCAATATAGTGCCCCTGGAATGTCATAAAAACCTCCTTATGATATACTGGAGGCGGCTCCGCGCCACCATCCGTTTTGAAACCCTATCCGTTCCAGCGGATGGGGTTTTGCTTTAAACTAGGTAAATTCCGGGTTGTGCTCGTTATTTAGATCAGGTTTACTTTTCCGCTACGAATTTGAGTGTCAATGAAATTCTCCAAATCCTGTGCCCGAACGCGAATAAAATGTGTTTCTTTGCCAAGTTGAACGGATGGAAGTAATTTATCGTCGATCCATAGGTGAACTGATTTGATGTTGACACCCAGCATGATTGCTACTTCAGCAACCGTAAATAACTGAGATGAATTTGGCAAACCAGAAAGTGTTTTGGATCGAGGGTAATTTCTGCTCGGTCTGGGCAAGCGCGCTGTTTCCTTTACTGAAACGATGACGTAAAACGAAGAGAGCCCAATGGCGAAATGCCATTGGGCTCTCTTCGTAGATTAAAACGAAAAGCCCTTGGAATAACGCTAATTATTCCAAGGGCTTTTCTGTACCACTGAATTTACTTCCAGCGGCCCCGACGGGGTTCGAACCCGCGATCTCGGCCTTGACAGGGCCGCATGTTAGCCGCTACACCACGGGACCATTTGTTAAGCGGCGGTTAGTTTATCATGTGCGATAGAATGCGTCAAGACTAATTTTGAAGTTGAACAGGGCAAACAATTTGATCGAAAAGTGCTTTTCCATTTATGCCTCGCATTATTTGGCGGGTGCGCTCAGACGCAACACCTGGGTATACAAGCGAGCGTTGTGGACTGCCACCGAAATTTGCGTGCAGAGCAGTTGCAGGGCAGCCACGTCATCAGGGTTGAAAGCTTCGAGGCGCTCACTTTGAATGTCAAGCGCGCCCATGGTTTTATCGGAAAACTTAAGGGGAATGGAAAGTTCAGAAAAAACGATCGCCAGCCCAGGGGTGGTGACAAAATTTGCGTTTTTTCCGGCATTGTTATTCATAGCAGTTTCTCCGGTGCGGCAAACCTGTCCAGCCAATCCTTTATGTTCGGATGGGATGAATGTGCCCACATCCGCAATATTTTTGGTGCGCGCTTCAAGGATCAGGCTGGTTCTGTCTTCAGACAACAACCAGATACTGACCCAGGAATAGTTGAACTGCATTTGTATGATGCCTGTAACGACTGAAAGCAGTTCCTTCAGATCGAGAATACTGGTAATCTGTTGGCCTATTTTGACACTGGTTTCAAGCAGCGCAGTGCGACGCGAGAGTGCGCTGTTGGCGCGTTGAAGTTGATTGGTGCTGGTTTCCAGGAGCGCGGTGCGCTGTGAAAGCGTGGCATTGACGCTATTAAGTTCATCAACCATGTTTTGCAGCTCGCGGCGTTTTTCGTACAAATCAATAAAGACGCGTACCTTGCTTAATAAAATGTCGGGGATGAAGGGCTTGCTCATAAAATCGACCGCGCCAGAATCATAGCCTTTGCGATGATGATACTCATCCGAATAAATGGCGCTGACAAAGATCACAGGCAAGCTGGCCGTAGCTGTATTTGCCCGCAAAAGTTCAACAAGTTCGTAGCCATCCATTTGCGGCATTTGCACATCAACAATGGCGAGGGCGAATTCGTGCTCCAATACCAGCCCAAGCGCATCATTGCCTGAACTGGCCTGGAATACATCCACATCTAGTTTTCGCAGGATTTTTTCGAGTGCGAACAGGTTCTGTGGCACATCGTCAACAATTAATATTTTGGGTTTATCACTCATACAATTTTCCTCGGTGATCTTGAAATCACCACGCGAAAGATATGCTATTTGTTATTCGCCAGCCTGCGCCGGGGATGGCAAGGTGAAGTAAAACGTGGCGCCTTTGTCTACACTCGCTTCCGCCCAAATTTGTCCGCCGTGGCGTAAGATGATTCGGCGCACATTGGCCAAGCCAATGCCCAACCCTTCAAAGTCGGCGGCAGAATGAAGGCGTTGAAATACATCAAAAAGCTTTTCAGCATAATTCATGTCAAAGCCAACGCCGTTGTCACGCACAAAATAAACATTTTGCTTATCACGCAGGAAAGAGCCAATTTCAACCTGTGCCGCATCACAGTTGCGGGTATATTTAATGGCATTGTCGATCAAATTGAAAAAGACCTGTTTAATCAGCAGCGGGTCTCCCCAGGCAGGGGACAAATCTGCTACGGATATTTTTAGATTACGCTCAGGGGGTGCGAGCGGGATGCCTTCCAGAACATATTGGGCCAGTTCTTTCATTTCAATTGTGCGGCTGTTGAGCGGTTCAAACGCCAGACGTGAAAAGTGAAGCAATCCGTCGATTAATTCATTCATCTGCCGAACGTTATCCTGCAAAGTATCCAAATAATGCTGCGTGTCTTCACTTATTTCATCGCCAAGAGAATCGGCCAGCATGCGAGAAAAACCATAAATGGCTCTCAGGGGCGCACGCAAATCATGTGAAATCGAGTAAGAGAAGGTTTCCAGTTCCTTATTGACCAGGGCCAACTGTCCATTGGTGCGGTTTAATTGCTGAACCAGTTCCTCGAGGTGATGGCGCTGTTGAAATAAATCGAGAAACACCTTAATTTTTCCCAGCAGAATCTCGGGGATAAATGGCTTACTGATGAAATCGACCGCGCCAGCCTCGTAGCCTTTCCGATAATGATATTCGTCTGAAAAAACCGCGCTGACAAAGATGATCGGCAGGGTTGATGTGGATTTATTGGCGCGTAACAGTTCGGCCAACTCGTAACCATCCATGCCCGGCATTTGCACATCAATGATGGCAACAAAGAACTCATGTTCAAGCAGCAGCCCAAGCGCATCATCTCCAGATGTAGCTTGAAAAACATCCGCATCAAATACCTTGAGGAGCTTTTGCAAGGCAAATAAATTCTCCGGGCGGTCATCGACAATTAAAATAGCGGGGCGGGTCATGGTGTTCATGGATTGCTTGTAAGCCAAACTCCACACTGGGATGTTTTCATTTATTCTTTGGGCGCCAATGCTGCCAGCCAGGGGCCAATTTCGTCGAGACTTAATAACAGGTCAGGCTGCGTGACCTGCAAAGCCGAAGCAGGCATGACGGCAAATTCTGCTGATTGCGGGTCTTGAACAATGGTCAGTCCACCTTTTTTTTGATAAAAGCCAGGCCCTGTGCGCCATCGTTGTTAGCTCCGGTGAGCAGAATCGCCACAAGCCGAGGGCCATAAACATTCGCGGCACTTTCAAAGAGCACGTCGATGGACGGACGGGAGTAATTCACCTTGGGGTCAATGGAAAGGCTAAGGGTATGGTCATCTTCTATCAGCAGGTGATAATTTGGAGGGGCAAAGTAGGCGGCCCCGGGGAGGAGCGCTTCCTTTTCATCCGCATCTTTTACCTTGATGGCAGTGGTATCTTTGCAATGGATCAGCGCCAAACCGTCCTGAAGTGGATGCAAATGCTGAACGATCACAATTGGCAACGGAAAGTTGGCTGGCAGGCACGGGAAAATCTGTTGAAGGGCGTGCGTGCCACCCGCAGATGCGCCAATGACCACAGCAGCGTATTGGGTTTCGCGCATCTACCCCGTCCGTTTTTGGTAGATGCGTTCTTCAAGATCGGCAGGCTTAAACTGATCATACACCGTGGAAAACTCCAGGCTCTCTTTCGTGCCCAGGCACAAAAAACCGCCGCGGCTGAGACTATTGGAGAGGGTGGTGAGCACTTTGTCTTGCAGGGAGCGATCAAAATAGATCAAAACGTTTCGGCAAAAAACCACCTGAACCTCGCTAAAAACGCTATCGGTTACCAGGTTGTGATGGGCAAAGGTGATATTGGCCTTGAGCGAAGCATCGATAATGGCCGAGTTATACTCGGCATGATAGTAGGTCGAAAGCGAGCCAGTCTTGCCAGATTTTTGATAATTGCTGGTGTATTGTTGAACATCTTTAAGCGGGTAAATTCCATCCGCCGCTTTTTTTAGCGCAGTCTCATTAAAGTCGGTTGCGTAAATGGTGGTACGGTCGTAAAGACCTTCTTCCTTTAAAAGGATGGCGAGAGAATAGACTTCCTCGCCGGTGGCGCAGCCCGCTACCCAGATTTTGATAAACGGATAGGTATGCAGATAAGGGACGACCGTTTGTCTGACAGCCTGGTAAAAGTTCGGATCCCGGAACATCTCAGTAACGGTAATGGAGAAATCATAGATAGCCTGGAGCGCAAAGACTTCGTCATGTAAAAGCAAAGGAATCAATTCGCTCAAATGCTGGTGCCCCGAATTGGCAAGGATATGCTGCGCCCGCCTGTGAACCGAGGCGCGGGCATAGTTGCGGAAGTCATAGCCATAGCGCTGATAAATGGCTTCCAAGAATAATTCCAATTCAATTTTTTCGATTTCGCCAGGTTGCATAGATGATGTGTTCCATTCAAATTATATGCTGGAATGCGGATAGTCGCTTAACAAAATGATCGAGCAATGTTCAAGAAAACAGTGGGAATTGTAAGGGCAATTATTCCCTGCTCAACCAGACACGTAGCATGGAAAAAAGCCGGTCAGGGTCAATTGGTTTGGAAAGGTAGTCACTGGCACCGGCCTCGATGCATTTCTCACGGTCGCCCTTCATGGCTTTGGCAGTCAGGGCAATGATCGGCAGCTTTTTAAAGCGCGGCTGGGTGCGCAAGGCACGCATGAAATCATAACCATCCATGCCGGGCATCATAATATCGGTCAAAACCAGGTTGGCATCGGGCGAATGATCGAGCATGTCGAGCGCCTTGACCGCACTGGGAGCGATTTTTACCTTCACGCCCTTGTCTGCCAGCAGCTTTGAAAGTGCAAAGGCATTACGGGTGTCGTCGTCCACCACCAGGACAATTTTCCCTTCAAGCACTGATTCCTGACTGTGCAGTTTGCGGATGGTGCGCTGCTTTTCTTCAGGCAGGTCGGCAATGACCCGGTGCAGAAAGAGCGCTGTCTCGTCCAGCAAACGCTCCGGCGATTTGGCCCCCTTGACGATAACGCTTTCAGCATACTTCAACAGTTCATGGTTCTCTTCTTCAGAAAGCGCGCGACCGGTATAGACAATCACCGGGCATTTGGATAGTTTATCGTTGTTATGTAAACGGCTCAACAATTCGAAGCCGCTCATATCGGGCAGGGAAAGGTCAAGGATCATGCAGTCAAACTGCTGTGTTGCCAGCGCGGCCAGCGCAGCCTGTCCATTGCTGGTTTCGGTGATGGCGACATCGCTGCCTTCGATCAGTTTGCGCACGGACATCCGTAGCGCATCATCATCTTCCACCAGCAGTAACGATTTGATGCGCGAGGTAATAAACTGCTCGATCTTGTCGAGTGTGCCTTCAAGGTCTTCCTGGCTGACCGGTTTGGTCAGGAAGCTCATCGCGCCACGCTGGAAGGCGGATATGTCTTCATCGTGGGCAGAGATGATATGAATGGGGATATGGCGCGTATCGGGATTATCGGTGACGGCGTCGAGCACTTCCCAGCCCGACATACCGGGCAAGCCCAGGTCAAGCACCATGGCATGCGGTTTATAACGCTTCAGCAATTCGAGCGCGGTTTCGCCATCGCTCGCAATCAGGCATTTAAAGGACTTCTTGTGCGCGTAATCGAAGACAAGTTGGGCAAAGCGTGGATCGTCTTCAACGATCAACAGGATGCGATCACTCCCCTGGAACGCATCCCGGTCATCGGGAATGGATACTACTGCTTTTGACGGCTGCTGCGGAGCGGGGGCTACTTTTTTTGGAGCGGGCGGCGGCGCGGCTTTGGGGGTTTCAACCGCATCAAGCTGCTTCTGAAGCGGCAGGTAGATCGTAAACGTGGAACCTTTGCCGTGCTCGCTTTGCAGCACCACCTGTCCGCCAAGGCGCAGGGACATCTCACGGGTAATCGCCAGCCCCAGGCCGGTGCCGCCATATTGACGGGATGTGGATCCGTCCGCTTGTTGAAAAGCTTCGAAAACCACCTTCTGCTGATCGGGAGTCATCCCGATGCCGGTGTCCGTTACACTGAGCGCAACAAAATCTGCCGAGGAGTATCCTGAACCCGCATCCGGGTGATGGACGGCGAGGGTAACCGAACCTGTATCGGTGAATTTGAAGGCATTCGAAAGCAAATTCTTGACGACCTGCGCCAGGCGCTGGTCATCGGTGATGACAGTATCGGGCAGGTCACTAGCAATGCTGGTGATGAACTTGATACCCTTGCGCTCGGCAAGTGGGTCAAACTGGGCGACCATGCGGTTGATGAGCGTTTGCCAGGCCATTGGCGCAAAATGGAACTCCATCTTGCCGGCTTCGACTTTGGCCAGATCAAGGATTTCGTTAATCAGGTTGAGCAAATCGGTACCGCCCGCGTGGATGACCTGTGCCGATTCGATTTGGTCGGCGGTCAGGTTGCCATCTTCATTTTTGGAGAGCATCCCCGCCAAAATCAGCATGGAGTTGAGCGGGGTGCGCAACTCGTGGCTCATGTTCGCCAAAAATTCGGACTTGTATTTGGACGCCAGCGACAACTCTTCGGCCTTGCGCTCAAGTTCCTGCTGGGCGTCGCGCAAAATTTGGTTCTGACGGTCCAGCGCTTCCTGTTTTTCCTGCAAAATCTGGGTCTTTTCTTCCAAATCAACATTGGCAGCTTCAAGCGCAGACTGATTTTGTTTGAGCCGGGTTTCAGATGCGCGCAGGCTTTCGGTCTGGGCTTGCAGTTCTTCGTTGGTGGCGCGCAGTTCTTCCTCCTGCGCCTGCAACTCTTCGGCTTGCTGACGGGTTTGGGCAAACAGTTGATTAACCTGGGTGCGTGCCTGGGCCGTCATAAAAGCAATCGAAACACTTTCAAGCGACTTGGTCAAAAATTCAAGCTGTTCCCCCTGGAACTGGGCCAATGTGCCCATTTCGACCACGCCCACAACCCGGTCATCATACACCAGTGGCACAAAAATAACGTGGCGCGGCATGATCTCGCCCAGGCTGGCAGATGTGATTTTGATATAGTCTTCTGGAACCTGGACATGGATCGTGCGCCTGCCCTTGGCCGCCTGCCCAACCAGCCCTTCGCCAAGCTCAAACTGCTTGACGAGATTCTTGCGCTGATAAGCATAAGCACCAGCCAACCTGACCTGCGCGCCTTCCACTGTATATAAAGCACCCACCGGAGCACTCAGATATTCGCACAACTGCTCGATCACATGATCGGCCAGGGTCGCAATATCCTGCTCGCCGCGCATGCGCTCATTGAGGAGTGCCTGCCCTTTGGTATGCCAGATTTGCGCTGCCAAATCGCGGTTGGCGGCTTCCGCTTTTTGCTGTTCGGCTTCGGCGCGCTGTCGGGCTTCCTCGGCTTCTTCCTTTGCACTTTCTGCGATCTGCCCGGCCCGAACCAGTTCGGTAATATCACGCGAGATGCCAAACGTGCCGATAATCCGTCCGTTTTCATCACGCAAGGGCATTTTGGTTGTGGCGGCCCAGTAGCCAATCCCATCCGCTTCTTTCAGGCTTAAAACAGGCTCGCCAGTGCGGATGATTTCCTGCTCTTCGTCATATTTTTTCTGCGCCTGTTCAGGCGGAAAGAAGTCAAAATCACTCTTGCCAATCATGTCTTCGGTAGAAGGCAATCCTACTTTTTGAGCAAGCGCTTTGTTGACATTGGTGAAGCGACTTTGCGCATCCTTGAAGTAGATGCGGTCTGGCACGCTGTCCATAAACGTATCGAGAATATATTGCTGCCGTGTCAGCGCTGCCGAGCGCTCTTTAATGCGCTGCACCAGCATGGCTCCTTGCAAGGCGCTACTCAATTGTCCGCGTAGGGCTTCGTAGATAGCCCCGTCGCGTGAGCTGACTTCAAAAACCACGTAGCCAAGCCACTCATCACGGAAATACAGCGGCATGGTGAGCAAATCGAAACGCGTATCCGGGATGTATTCGACGGGTAGCAGACGCTCTGTGAAGATGGCTTGCCCGGTGTCACCGAGCGCAATACGCTGGCCTTCTTTTTGAGTCAGAATGAGTTGCGCTTTCTCCGTCACCCGGCCATTGGGGTACAAAGCCAGATAAAAACTGGAAATATCAAATTGGGGCAGGCTGCGGGAAATGAGTTCCATCAATTCCTGCACGTCAAAGGTGGTGATCAACTCTTCGCCAAACCGGCGCAGAACAGCCGCCTGAAATTGGGCTTCATCCTGGCGTTGGTCCTGCTGTCGTAGCGCAGCTTCTCCGATGAATATCCTGGCCTGTTGCCAGATATCTTCGGCGCGGCTTAATGCTGTCTGGTTGGTTGCCCATAAATGCCGGGCCTGATTGCGCAATATGGAGAGCGGTCCGTTCAAATCAGATACGGATGTATTCCTGAAGACCAGTTGGCGCGAAGTCTGATCCAAAGCAGCCAGGAAGGTGTTTGATGTTTTGCCATACACATCCGCAGTGAAAGAATCGAACAATTGTTTGGCCCAGTTTGCATTCGGGCTTCCACCTGAAGCCCCTAAAGACTCCGTCATCTCGTCAATCATTTGTTGTTCAGAAGCCTGATCGTTTTCAGCGGAAGAATTGCTCTGTAGAATGGTATCTGAAAAACAGCCACAAGACTGACGCTTGATCCCAATCGCGGGCAGTACCTCCTGCGCCGCAACCTGCTCGCCGTGAATTTGGGCCAACAAAAGCTCTACGGCTCGTCGTCCCATTGCCCGTAAAGGCTGCCGCACCGTAGTAAGGGGAGATGTAGTAAAGGCCGCTTTGGGTGTATCGTCGAAGCCTACCACTGATACATCGTAGGGTACGCGCAAACCACGTTTTTCAAGCGCCTGCATGGCACCAATCGCCAAATGGTCAGATGCACCTGCAATTGCGTCAAACTCAATATGCTGTTCGAGAAAAACGTCAGTAATCTCTTCAGCCTGCTCAATAAATAAAAAGTTGCCACCAAAAACCAGCCAGGGATCGTAGGGCAAACCATGCTCGGCCAAAGCATCCAAATACGCTTGAAGGCGCGCCTCAGCATCTGGATGACCCACTGTGCCTCTGATAAAGGCAATCCTTCGACGACCATGCTTCTCAATCAGGTGAGCGATCTCGGTTTTCATGGAACCATAGCCATCAGCCGTCAAACCGGGCAGTTCATCATTTGACATGCCGATCGTAACAATGGGCAATGTGCCATAACCTTTTTTTAAGAGTTGGATCGTTTTCAAATCGCACAGGATCGTTACCAATCCATCCAAAGTGCTTGGGTTGATCTGCTCGAAAATGGCTGGGCTAAAATTTGCGTTGCCGAGTTCGAGTCCTTTTCTGCCAGCAAAACTAATCACGTTAACATCAAAATCTCGGGCGGCATCCATGATGCCTGACCACACATAGTTGCTGTAATCGGTGTCCACGCCCCACATGATGACAAATCCAATTGTAGGGCGCGTTTTATGCGATGCGTTTAGAGTTGGTTTGGCGGATGATGTCTGGTCCATCATATTGTTACCTTCTTGTTTAACGTATCCATATCCACGAAATTACTATTCCCTGCTCAGCCAGACGCGCAGCATGGAAAAGAGCCGGTCAGGGTCAATCGGTTTGGAAAGGTAGTCACTGGCACCAGCTTCAAGGCATTTTTCGCGGTCACCCTTCATGGCTTTGGCAGTCAGGGCAATGATTGGCAATTTCTTGAATTGCGGCTGGGCGCGCAAGGCACGCATAAATTCATAACCGTCCATGCCGGGCATCATAATATCCGTCAGGATCAGAACTCACATCTGTCAGGCTTTTCAAAATCTCGAGCGCCTTGGTTGCATTTTGGGCAATTTGCACTTTGAGACCCTTATCGGCCAGCAGCTTCGAAAGCGCAAAGGCATTGCGGGTGTCGTCGTCAACCACCAGAATCAGTTTGCCATCCAGCGTTTTTTCCTGGCTGTGCAGTTTGCGGATGGTGCGCTGCTTTTCTTCAGGCAGGTCGGCGATAACCCGGTGCAGAAAGAGCGCCGTCTCGTCGAGCAAACGCTCCGGCGATTTGGCTCCCTTGACAATGACACTTTCGGCATATTTCAGCAACTCGCTATTTTCTTCTTCAGAAAGCGCCCGACCGGTATAGACAATCACCGGGCATTTGGATAGTTTATCATTATCATGCAGGCGGTTCAACAATTCAAATCCGCTCATGTCGGGCAGGGAAAGGTCAAGGATCATGCAGTCAAACTGCTGTGTCGCCAGCGCGGCCAGCGCAGCCTGTCCATTGCTGGTTTCGGTGATGGCGACATCACTGCCTTCGATCAGCTTGCGCACGGACATGCGCAGCACATCATCGTCTTCCACCAGCAACAGCGACTTGATGCGCGAGGTAATAAACTGCTCGATCTTAACGAGCGTGCCTTCAAGGTCTTCCTGGCTAACCGGTTTGGTAAGGAAGCTCATCGCGCCACGCTGTAAGGCAGACATGTCTTCATCATTGGCTGAGATGATGTGGATGGGAATATGACGTAAGTCAGGATTGTTCTTGACCTCATCGAGCACTTCCCAGCCCGAGATGCCCGGTAGACCCAGGTCAAGCACCATGGCGTGCGGTTTGTAACGCTTTAGTAGTTCGAGCGCAGTTTCGCCATCGCCTGCAATCAGACACTTGAAGGATTTCTTGTGGGCGTAATCGAAAACCACCTGGGCAAAGCGCGGATCGTCTTCGACAATTAGCAGGATGCGATCACTCGCCTGGAACGCATCCCGGTCGTCGGGGACGGATGTGCGCCGGGGAGCTCCCAAAGGGGATGCTACCGCACGAGGGGTGGGTTCTGCGCTCCTCGAAACGGGCATCCGGCTGACGGGTGGGACCGTTTTTTGGGGCATGGGAGAAGCATCCTGGTCAGCCTGTCGCTGAAGCGGCAGATAAATGCTAAAGGTCGAGCCTTTTCCATATTCACTTTGCAGAACCACATGTCCGCCCAGATGTTCGACCATTTCACGCGTGATCGCCAGCCCCAGGCCGGTGCCGCCATATTGACGGGATGTTGATCCGTCCGCTTGCTGAAAAGCTTCGAAGACCACCTTCTGCTGATCGGGAGTCATCCCGATGCCGCTATCCGTTACACTGACGACGGCAAAATCTGCGGGGGCATACCCCGAACTTGCCTGCGGGCGGTGGATGGCGAGGCTGACTGTGCCTGTATCGGTGAATTTGAAGGCGTTGGAAAGCAGATTCTTGACGACCTGCGCCAAGCGCTGGTCATCGGTGACAATCGCGTCGGGCAGGCCGTCGGCCACACTGGTGACAAACTCCAATCCCTTGCGCTGCGCCAACGGATCAAACTGCGCTGTCATGCGATTGATGAGCATATCCCATTCCATCGCTGCAAAATGGAACTCCATCTTGCCGGCTTCAACCTTGGCAAGATCAAGGATTTCGTTAATCAGGTTAAGCAAATCGGTGCCGCCTGCGTGGATGACCTGTGCCGATTCGATCTGGTCAGCGTTCAGGTTGCCATCTTCGTTTTTGGCAAGCATTCCCGCCAAAATCAGCATGGAGTTGAGCGGGGTGCGCAACTCGTGGCTCATGTTCGCCAAAAACTCGGACTTGTACTTGGATGCCAGCGATAACTCTTCGGCCTTGCGTTGCAGGTCTTCTTGCGCGTCACGCAAAACCTGGTTTTGACGATCAAGCACGCCCTGTTTTTCCTGCAAAACCTGGGTCTTTTCTTCCAAATCGACATTGGCCGCTTCAAGCGCAGACTGGTTTTGTTTGAGCCGGGTTTCAGAGGCGCGCAGGCTGTCGGTCTGGGCTTCGAGTTCTTCGTTGGTGGCGCGCAGTTCTTCCTCCTGCGCCTGCAACTCTTCAGCCTGCTGACGGGTCTGCAAAAGAAGCTGGTTAACCCGTTTGCGTGCCTGGGCCGTCATAAAAGCAATCGCGACACTCTCCAGCGCCTTGCTCAAAAAATCGAGATGGGTGGGTTGGAATTCTGCCAGTGTTCCCATCTCAATCACGCCAACCGTTTCGCCGTCGAAGGAAAAAGGGGTAAAAAGTACGTTTTGCGGAGTCAGTTTGCCGAGGCTGGATGAAGCAATCGATAGATATTTTTCGGGCACGCGCACAATGATTGGTTTTTGCCCGAGCGCCGCTTCACCTACCAGCCCCTCGCCAATTTCGACATCCTTCACCAGCCCCTGACGCTTGTAGGCATACGTCCCCGAAATTTTCAGCACCTGATCTTCCCGAATATACAGCGCACCGATTTGGACATTCAGATACTGACATAGGAATTGAATGACGTTGCGCGCCAACGTCGGAATGTCCTGCTCGCCACGCATCCTTTCATTTAATTGGGCCTGACCTGTGGTCTGCCAGATTTGCGCAGCCAGGTCGCGGTTGGCCGCTTCTGCTTTTTTCTGCTCGGTTTCGGCGCGCTGTCGGGCTTCCTCGGCTTCTTCCTTGGCACGTTCTGCAACCTGGCTGGCGCGAACCAGTTCGGTAATATCGCGTGAAATGCCAAACGTCCCAACGATCTGACCGTTTTCATCACGCAAAGGCATCTTGGTCGTCGCCGCCCAAAAATCAATCCCGTCGGCTTCTTTCAAACTCAAGACAGGCATCTCGCTCGAGATGATTTCCTGCTCTTCCTGAAATTTTTTCTGCGCCTGCTCGAGCGGGAAGAAATCAAAATCGCTCTTGCCGATCATTTGATCGGCAGATGTAAAGCCTGCTTTTTGCAGCATGGCTTTGTTGACTCGGGTAAAACGACTTTCAATATCTTTGAAGTAAATACGGTCTGGCACGCTGTCCATAAATGTATCGAGGATGTATTTTTGGCGCTTCAGTTCCGCCGAGCTTTCTTCCATGCGCCTGACCAGCAACGCACTTTGCAAGGCGCTGCTGATTTCACCGCGCAGCGTATCGTAAACCTTGCCCTGACGCGGACCGATTTCGAGCAGCACAAACCCAAGCTGCTCCTCGCGGAAGTAAAGCGGCTCAAGCACCATGCGGTAGGGGCGATCTTCGGGCATAAAACCCGCCGGAGCAAGCAAGGAGGAAGCAAAGATCAAATCTTCAGCGGGCAATTTTAGGTCGGCGCGATTTTGATCGTAGCTCATCATCAGGCGGGACTGTTTCTCAGGGTGCGCCGGGTCTTCATAGAAAGACAGGAAAACACTCGGGATGCCCACCCCTGGCAGTTCACTGGAGAGAATATCCATCAACTCGCTGACGGTATGGGTGCTGATGACCTTTTGCCCAATTTCGGCGAGCAGATTATCGCGCTTTGCCACCTGCAAGTCTTTGAAGGCCTGCGCACGCTGCATCACTTCGCCGATGATGATGCGCGATTGCTGCCAGATGCCATCCAGGTGAAGATGAATCGGGTCAGACTGGCCGGGCATGAATGCGCGACGCAGGGACGAAATAACTCCCTGCCAGTTCGCAACATCCCCGGTTACAGCTGCGGACTCGCGGATCATTTCTTTAATGCGGGGATAAAACGTGCTTTGGCCGGGTTCGATATTTCTACTGCCAGGCACTGGAGCAGCGTTTCGGCCCAATTGAAGGCCTGTCCGTGCAGCGTGCCATCCAGGTTTTGGGTCATTTCGGCGAGAATCTGTTCGCGCTTGTCCCTGAGCAGCGCGGCACAGGTTTGCCTGCCTGGGACGGATGCATCCTGCGCCGCCTGTTGCACTGCCAGCGATTCGCAGCCACAGGATTGGCGTACCGACAACCCTGAAGCGACCACCAATTTTTCAGCAACGGGCTGACCCGCCAGTTGATTGAGCAAAACTTCAACCCCTTTGCGACCCATTTCATAAAAAGGCGGATGCACCACTGTCAACGGCGGCGTGACGATCTGGACATCCACGACATCGTCAAAGCCAGTGATGGCAATATCTTCAGGAACGCGAATCCCCATCGAATCGAGAATCGACAGCAGCGTCAGTGCAATATGATCGCTATAGCCCGCAATCGCCTGACAGGTGGGACGAATAGCTTCCAGCCATTGTTTGAAAGCAGGCAGCATCTCAGGGATGGATGGGTCAAAGGGCGGCGAAACCAGCGCCGGGTCAAACGGAATACCGTGATTCGTCAGGCTATCCTGATACGCCCGAAAGCGTTCCTGAAAACGTTCGCGTTCGCCAAGATGAAGTACATAGCCAATTTTTTGGTAGCCATGCACTTCGATCAGGTGATTCATCGATTCTTGCATAGCCTGGTAACCATCCATTACCACGCTGGGGATGCCAGCGATGGTATTCTCGATGCTCACAATCGGCAGCGGATGAAATTGGGCGCAAAACGCTTCCATTTCTTCGTTGCTGAGATATTCGCCAATGCCACCATGCCAGAGCACAATGCCATCGAGCTGTTCTTTGGATGCCAGATCATAGAGCACATTAGGTTGTGCAGAAAAACCATACGGGTTGTGTATCTCACCCCCGGGGAAACAGATCAGGTTGACATCCCGGGCAATGGCTTCATCCACCACGCCTAGCCAGGGCAGTTCTTCCCAGGCGCGAGAAATGTTGGCGATGAAAAAACCAATCGTAGGCCGCCCAAGGGCTCGCTGTCCTTTAGGGTTATGTGCATTGATAACCATACAATCTCCTGATGTTGGAAGGTTGAAGTTGTTCAACCCAAAGATTGCCTGCTGTTTTACGTTTATCAGTATAAGCAAAAACGAAGATAAATTCCAATAGCTTACAAAAGCATTAAAGCAGGGAGACAGCGCCGCTGTCTCTACTGTATAGCGTAACATGCCTGCAAAAAGGGATCGAAGCGAAACCATAACAAAAAAATGACTTAAACATCCCAGCGAAAAAGCGACCCATGATATGATCGTTTTAAAAATCCAGCAAAGAAAGCAGCATTTGCCATGAGCCCACAAACCATCTATCTCGTCCGCCATGCCAGCCCGGATTGGGGACGCACAGACATCCCTTATGATATTCCGCCTGGCCCACCGTTGACGCCGCAAGGAAGGCAGGAAGCGCAAGACCTGGGCGTTTTTCTGGCCTATATGGGCGTCAAAAAGCTTTATCACAGTCCGCTGGAACGGGCTGCGCACACGGCGCAGATCGCCGCAGGCGCGGCAAACGTGCCTGCCGTGGAACAAGCCGGGCTGGCCGAATGGATCACCGGCGAAAAAGAGGAAGCAATCCATACGCGTTTTTGGCCGGTGATGGAAGCAGCCATTGCCGAAAGCGCTCAAATTGGTCCGGTGGGTCTGGTGACGCACGGCGGCCCGATTGCTTATGTGCTCAGGCAGTTAAAGATTGACTTAGGCAGGCTCGATGAACACCGCAGGCGTTTTGACCATGCAAACCCGCTGCCACCGGCGGGTGTTTGGGCTGCGCGGCGCAACACCGAGAACGATCCGTGGAATTTGGAGTTGATCTTCATGCCGTCCCAGGCGGATTGATGGAAAATTCGTAGGGAGATGTTCCGGGGATTGGGGTTTAAGCCGGGTGAGCAAAACTCACCCGAAGCCGATTGCCGCAGGGGAGAGAATGTCTTAATCCTAGACATTCCGCACAGGAGTGATTCAATGAAAAAGCACATTTTGCCGGTTTTGGTCATGCTTGTGCTGGCGCTTTTGAGTTGTCGGACGTTGATTCCGGCAACCAGGCTATTGCCGACAGCCACAATTGTGGCAACCAGGCAAGCACCTGCTACCCCCACAGCCCCTGCAACGCCAACCGTTGTCGTTGCCACAGACCCCATGCCAGGGGCGGATGGCCTGGGCGATGCGAATTATCCGCAAATGGGGAATGGCGGCTATGATGCGCTCCATTACACTCTTGACTTGACTGTGGACGTTGCGAATAACAAGATTAGCGGTGCTGTCACACTCGACGCACAGGCAAAGCAGGCGCTTTCGTCTTTCAACCTGGATTTGCATGGGCTGAAAGTGAGCACGGTAATGGTTAATGCTGCCAGCGCCGATTTTTCACGTCAACAGGATGAACTGATTATCACGCCACGCCAGCCGATTTTAAATGAAGAGAAGTTTACAGTCGTCATCCAGTACAATGGCACGCCCCAACCTGTCAGCGATGCGGCGTTTGTAAGCGAAAAGGTCGGATGGTATGACGATACGGGTGTGTATGTTTTCAGTGAGCCGTCGGGGGCGATGGGCTGGTATCCTGTCAACAATCATCCGCTGGACAAGGCAACCTATACATTTCGCATCACGGCGCCCAAGCAATATCAGGTGGCGGCCAATGGACTGTTGAAATCAGAAGATGTAAACGGTACGATGAGAACATCCGTTTGGGAAGAATCGTATCCGATGGCGAGTTATCTCGCCACGCTGATTATTGGCAAGTACAAGCTGGTCAGCGAAAGCGGGCCAAACGAATTGCCGATCCGCAACTATTTTCCGTTGGATGCTGGAGATGATATTACCAGGGGGTTTAACCGAACCAGTGAGATGATTTCATACTACAGCCAGGTTTTTGGCCCGTATCCTTTTGACGTTTACGGCGCTGCGGTGGTGCCCATGCAAGGTGGAATTGCGCTTGAAGATCAGACGCTGTCGATTTTCTCGGATGACGTGACCGATGAATTGACCGTTGCTCACGAACTATCACATCAGTGGTTTGGCGATAGCATCAGCCTGAAATCGTGGAAAGACATCTGGTTGAATGAAGGCTTTGCCACGTATGCAGAGGCTTTATGGGTGGAACATACCCAAGGGAAAGCCGCCGGGGATGAATATATGCGCGGCATTTACAACGATGTGAAAGAGCACAACATGGCTGCGCCCGGCAACCCATCGGTGGGAAATACGTTCAGCGGTTTTGTTTATGAGCGTGGGGCCTGTGCGTTGTATGCCCTGCGCCTAAAACTAGGCGACGAAGTTTTTTTCAAGGTCTTACAAGCTTATTACGCGCGTTATCAATACAGCAACGCCAGTACAGCTGATTTCATCGCCGTCGCAGAAACAACCAGTGGGCAAGATTTGAAAGGTTTTTTCAACAATTGGCTCTTTTCGGCAAAGGTGCCGGCGCTGCCCTGACGTTTCAAGGCACATTTTCCAAACGTCCACAAAATGAAAGGACGACCACTTTGTCATGTGGCCGTCCTTTCATGATTAAATAGAAAACTGAGAAAATATCCAAAGACACCTTTCTTGGTGTCTTATTTTTTACTGCTCGTAGAACCTTTGTTTCCACCAGCAGGTGTGTCATCAATGCTGAGATCAGTGAGAATACCAATAGCGTCGGGGACAAGCGCAGCAATCGAGAAGTAGGCGCTAACGAGATAGGAAATCATGGCATCTTGATCAATTCCCATAAAACGGACATTCAAGCCCGGCTCATATTCATCGGGGATACCCGTCTGGTATAAGCCAATCACACCAGAGTTCGCCTCACCGGTACGCATCGCCATGATAGTGGTCGTTTTCTTACCTGACTCGCCAACAACAGGCAGCTTGTTGCTTGGCAGAACTGGAATCCCACGCCACGAAGAGACCCACTGACCACCAAATTCAATACTTTGTGGATATATCCCCGCATCATTGGCTGCTCGTCCAATAGCAGCAATCGCGCTTGGTCGCGCCAAAATGAAATGGACATCACGGATGCTTGTGATGAGTTTATCCAGATTATCCAGTGTCCTGCCATCTGCATTGGAAACCTTTGGACTAAACTGTTGGTTATTGATGTAGGGAAGCAAGTGATTGTTAATCATTTCCTTTTCCTGCTCTTCACGTACCGTCGCCACAACCAACTTGAGTTGTTGCTCAGTCTGGTTCATTTTATAGTTGTAGATATCGGCTACCAGCGCAGGGATGCGCATGACGGTTCGCACAACATTCAGGTTATATATTTCTGGTTCAATATGATACTCTGCACCGCTCAGCGTGGGGGACGTTTTTTCGCCAACAGACACTTTTAATTTTGGGTTGTCCGTACTTGTCAATATGCTCCCCTTCTTCTTTCCCTTTTACTACACTATTAACCTGATAAGTACCGCCTGGAACATTGACCCATGGCAAGACCTTTAAAAACCAGCGCGAGCTAAAGCCCAGCATCTGTGGCGCAGATTTGCTCGCTGTGGCTAATTGCCTGGCTCCATCGGGTGTTAGAAACGGCTCTTGAACAATGTTTTCTTCGTCTGGCATGGTTTGTTTACTCCTTGTTGAATAAAGGTGGTTATGATGGCGGCATTTTAATTGAGATGATTATTTGTCTTTAATATCAAGTTTAATAATCTTGCATGACGAGAACGATTAAATTGCTTTATCCACACCTGTTACATGAGGACGTCAATTAGTCCATCTGCTACTCCTCTTTTTTCTTGTCGAAAAATGGTGTCATATGAGAATTTGCGAAAGTTTTGATGCTTGTTGGTGCTTCTTCTTGCGTAAGGGATGATGCTATTGTCTGAATACCCATGCTATTGACCAGATCCAAGATATGCACTGCGGATGTACCTAACCCTTTATTCGTCCCTAAAAATGGTTTGGCAGAACGACGAAATTCGCTTTCCCGGTAACGGTCTGTTCTGAGATGCCATTTGAGGGATGCGCACATATAATTTTGCAGGTCTTTTGCGTAGGCCAGCAGTTGCTCACACGCTTTGGCATTTAAGTCGAAATTTTCAAAAAGGAGTGGCAGTTCTGTTGTTACGATATGTTCAACCTGTTTCGCTCGGGCGGTCATCAGACTGTTGACAATTTCCAGCGCTTCTGTCTTGTCGCAGCCAAAAAAATTTTCAATCACCAACACCACATTGTGAATCTCACCCTCAAATTCAATTTCTTTTTGATAGGAAACAATATCATTTGTAAAGCACACATAATCGATGGCTGCGTTAGCCAACTCTTGCATCGTGAGTGTGCGATGAACTTCTGCCGGGATATCCCGGTAATTAATTGAGCGGGAAAAGATCATAAGTTGGTCTGAGCCTGATGTCTTGCGACGCAATTCAATATAATCAATTGGGTCTGGAATGCGATTCTGAAATCCGGTCAGGTATCTCCAGCACCCAACTTCCAACCATGCCCTGAATGACCTTGCGAAACAAATGTCGTTCATCTATAGACAGATTTGTTGTAGCGCGCGACCACAGGTCGGCCAGACCGCGCTCTACGGGAGTGAGGGGGATGGGGGTAGGGGAGTCAGGCTCAACAGGCATAAATTCCCACAATCTGGCGACGCATATTTTTGCGCCTGTCAGATTGTGGGTGCGTCCATAAAGCAGTGGAATGTAGTCGTCGGTATAAGTGCCCCAGACGACCCAGCCCAACTCTAAGTTAAGTTGTTCAGCAGACACACTGGAACGAAACAAAGCGCTAAAAAAAGCCAGATCGGTGACATCAAATCTGTGCTCATCAAATATGAAAATATCGGGGTGACCAGGAAGCGCATCGAACATTCCCATTTGACGGGCCCATGATTTGGAATGCTGCCGCGCCGCATCTAGATGAGGCGACATCGAGATGGTAAAAGGCATATAAAACTTTGGCAAGCAAGTTGGCCCCACTATTTTATAAGGGATATGCCTATAGTTTTTAAAACGTTGAGAGCCGAGAGCATCGGGTGTTATTCGTACTGCAGCAGTACCCAACCCTGTTGGACAGGCAAATAAGCATCCTGTGGTTGGTGATATTTGTCTGGTGCTGGGGTTCAGGTAACGGCTGGTTTGTATATGCCATTCGTGTGCACCCGATTGCCAATCTTGTAAGCCGCGAATATAGGTTAGAACACTGGCCTGCTCGAGTGAATCGAGGGCATATTCTTGAAATATAGCTGCCAATTCAGTCAAAACGATGTGCTCAAACCGTTGAAGCCGAGCGGTTAGCAGGTCGTTAACCACTTTGGCGGCGCGTTGTGTCTCCACACCCATAAAACGTTCCACCACCAGAATGGCGTTGGTAAGTTCGCCTCCTTTAATGACTTCACGTTCGTAGGAAAAGATGTCATTGCGCAGGTGTACCCCATCTGCAAAAGTGTTTTTTAGTATTTGCATGGGTCGGGTAGCGGCAATCCGTTCTGGAATCTCAACAAACATCGCATGTTCGACTAAATCTGCTGACCAGAGTGCTGCCCCTACCTGTCGGCGCATTTCAATGTATTCAATCGGGTTGGCGAGCCGTTGATGACTAATACTATCCAATTCCCAGAGAAACGCATCAAGCAAATTTTTTGTATCTTCAACAATACGGCAACGCCAAGCTTCAGACTTACTTGGGGCTGTTCGCAACCACAGGTCTGAAAGAGCGCACTCTGTTGGATTGTTGGGTGCGGGCAGTGGGCTGAGATCAACTGGCATGAACACCAGCACTCGGTCAAGATATTGTTTTGCTCCAGCGCGATCTTTTGACTGTTTGTATACTTGAAGGAAATAGTCATCCACATAGAATGCCCAAACATTCCAGTCGGTCATCAGGTTCAATTCCTGCAGCGGGGCTTCGGGATGAATGTAAGCACAGAGCAGCGCATAGTCGTGTCGGTCAAAGGTACGTTCATCCCAGGTTTTTAGGCTGTCGGCTTGATGGGCATCCAAAATCCCCATTTCTCGCGCCCACACTTTCGAATGCGCACGAGCGGCATCCAGATTTGCGTTAAGCCGGGCTGGCCACGGTACATAAAAATCTGGCAGTTCAAAGGATTGCATGCTCATCTCCTGACTTTGTGATGACTTTTGCCAAACCAGACTGGAAGCATTGTTTTTTTTGATTTGCAGTTGCTTATTAGTAATCCCAGCTAAAAGCAATATAGCGAATGAATATTTGATAATTGAGTATAACAATTTGTCCCTGTTACGTCAACATAATTTTTAGAGACGCAATGCAATCGTAAACATCTAGTTCATTTGCAAATTTGGCGTTGTTGTCTTTCTATTCTATATGATATGAAAGAACTACATCTCTATCGCTACTCAGTCAGAAGGTTTTACGACAATAGCAATAGTTTTTTCAGTACAATTGTCTTACTATGTTGAGAATTGCCAAGTAAAAAGCTTTTATAACTACTATAATAATAGTATATCCGTTAAGCCTTAAGCTTAAAAGAGGGCTGACATTCCGGCAATTCAATCGCTGGCAAACTTTTGAGATGAATATCTAGCAACAGGAGTTTAAAATGGACACAGCCAAATTTCAACCGATTCCAATTCAAAAGGGATGGCCGCTGCTTGGCATTTTGCCAAAACTTTTTGGCAAAGATCCTTATGAATATTTGAAAAATATTATGTTGGAACAAGGGGATTTGGTGCAATTAAATTTCGGCCCCCAACCTGTTTACCTGGTCAGCAACCCGGATTATTTGCAGCGAATCCTGCGTGATAACTATCAGAATTACCGTAAACCGGATTTATTCTACAATATTAGTCGTGAAATTATTGGAGATGGGTTGGTGACTAGCAGCGGAGATTTATGGTTGCGTCAAAGGCGCA
Source organism: uncultured Chloroflexia bacterium (assembly GCA_963757465.1). Classification (GTDB taxonomy): domain Bacteria; phylum Chloroflexota; class Anaerolineae; order Anaerolineales; family Villigracilaceae; genus UBA5195. The sequence goes on from CAVWRY010000003.1 coordinate 753,045, forward strand.
TGATCCAGCCACATTTACATCGTAAGCAATTGGCAAATTTGTTTTGCGACATGAGAAATGCTGCTCTGGAAACATTAGATAGCTGGGAATTGTTAGCTGCAAATCAAAGAGAAGTTAAATTGGGCGACAAGATGGCAGAAATTACGATGAATATTATCACGCGTACTATGTTTGGCGAAGGAACACTTTCGGCTTCACAGGTTGTAGAAACAGGTTATCATACTGCTGGGCTTGTCAAGTATACGGGAAAAACACTTTTGGGCGGTCTCCTGCCAAAGTGGGTACCAATCCCGGGCAGACGAGAATTCTTGCAGGATCTAAATGCGGTCAGAGAAACCGTAGACCAGATTATTGCTCGCTGCCGCCAGGACAAGGAAATATCGGCTGGTTTGATCCAGATGTTGATTAATTCAGTCGACGAAGAAAGCCATCAACAAATGACAGAGAAACAACTGTTTGATGAAGTTATGACGATCTTTATTGCTGGTTATGAAACCACCGCAACAGCACTCACATGGCTTGGTGTCATTCTTCAAGATCATCCTGAAGTATTACAGAAATTACGTGCAGAGCTTGACGAGGTACTTGGTACACGGCTTCCTACGTTTGAGGATATGCCTCGCTTGGTTTATGCCCGACAGGTCTTCATGGAAACTTTGCGTATGTATACGGTTGCACCTTTTTTGCCTCGAGCGGCCAACAAAGCAGATTATTTAGGAAATTATTCCCTGCCTGCGAATGCGTTAATCTTGGTCTTCTATCATGGTGTTCACCACAACCCACACGTTTGGGATAATCCGGAGATCTTTGACCCGGAGCGTTTTACACCTGAACGGATGGCGGGCCAGCATCCGTTTGCTTATGTGCCGTTTAGTGCAGGTCCACGCAAATGTGTTGGTGATGAATTTGCCTTGTTGGAGGGCCCTCTTATTATGGCGATGATTTTCCAAAGATATAATATTAATCTATTGCCCAATCAAACATTTGCTGCCGGAATAGGCGCGTCGATGCAGCCACGCAATGGTGTGAACGCTACTTTTTCCCCTAGAAAACGCATAGAACTTACGAGTTAATAAACGCCAATGCACGGTTGAGAATTTTTAACTCTTGCAAAATGAGCATTTATTTCCTTATTTATTATGCTTGAGTGTATTGCTGCTTGGTTAAGTTTTCAGAAAGAAGTAACGGAGATGCCATGATATCGATTGAAAGCGAATACCAAAAAAAATTGTTAGATGGCATGGAAACCGAGCGCCGTTTAAACCTCGGACGCAACCTGGCGAAATCTATCTCTCCCCTTCTTTGGGTGAATGTAGTCTTGGCATTGAGTGTCTGGGTGTGGGATCATCGTTATATCCAGTTTTTTTTGTATGGTCTTATTTTGATACCGTTCGGGGTGATAACTTCGGTACAGTCGGTCCTTTCGTCACACGGACGCTCAACTTTTTGGGCAAGTTTATTCTCCATGTACGCCGTATTTCTTCTTCTTGCCACCTCCTTTTTAATCCGCGAAACTTTGTTAGCGGCGGCGGCGGCATATGCTCTTATTTTCCTAATGGTTGGTTTATTAACAGGCCCCAGACAACTGATTATAGCAGCGGGTATCAGCGTCTTGGGGTTTATTGTCAACATACTAATCGGATTATTACTGGGGCCTGATTTTGCAGAACATTGGTTTCCATCCCTAAATCCAGCCGCAAGTTCAACGATAACGCTGATATTAGGGGGGTTCGTAATCATCGCGGCTGCTGTGCTTGTTTATTCAACTTTAACTGCGCAGGAAAAACTATACCGACAAGCTCAATTGGCGCACATCGAAAGCGAGCAGGCCAAGGCCCTTGCCGAGGAAGCAAGTCGCGCCAAGAGCGCTTTCCTGGCCACCATGAGCCATGAAATTCGCACACCAATGAATGCCGTGATTGGCATGACCAGCTTGCTGCTCGATACCGAATTAACTCCCACCCAGCGCGATTTTGCGATAACGGTTCGGAGTAGTGGGGATGCGCTGCTCTCCACAATTAATGATATTCTTGATTTTTCGAAAATAGAAGCGGGCCGTGTTGATCTGGAGCAACGCAGTTTCATCCTGCGAGAAGCGGTTGAAGAAGCTGTTAATTTATTAACCAGCAGAGCGATTGAAAAAGGCGTTGAACTCTCCTGTTTGATTGAGTCAGGTGTTCCTGTCGCCATTATCGGCGACGAGAATCGTCTGCGTCAAATCCTGGTGAATTTACTGAGTAACAGTTTCAAGTTTACCGAGAAAGGCGAAGTCTCGCTGACCGTCAGCACTGAAAGCACACCTGATAGTTCATCCTACATTTTACATTTTGCTGTGCACGATACAGGGATCGGCATTTCGGCGGAAAATATCAACAAGCTCTTCCAACCCTTCAGCCAGGCAGATAGTTCCATCACCCGTCGCTATGGTGGCACAGGGCTGGGGCTTGTGATATGCAAACGGCTCGTAGAGTTGATGGGAGGAAAGATTTGGATTGAAAGCGAGGGCATCCCAGGGTTGGGCAGCACCTTCCACTTCACCATCCAGGCAGAACAGACTCAAACGCCAGCCCGTTCATTCCTCCACGATATACAGATTGACCTGCAAAACAAACGTGTGCTAATTGTGGACGATAACACCATCAATCGCCGTATCATGGTCTTGCAAACCAAATCGTGGGGCATGCAATCACTGGCGGTATCAACACCCGCTGAAGCACTGGAAGTACTGCAGCGCGGCGAGGCTTTCGATGTAGCCCTGGTGGATTTCCAGATGCCCGAAATGGACGGGTTGACGCTCATTACAGAAATTCGCAAGCTGCGTGATGAGAAAACCCTGCCGGTTGTGCTGGCCAGTTCACTTAACCGCGATGTCACAGCCGGTCGGGAAACATTTTCTGCTTTCCTCCAAAAACCGATTCGTGCCTCGCAACTATACAATGTATTGATTAGCATCCTCGCCGCAAGCGATGCGCCCTCACGTATTGAACAAACAGCAAGCGAAAGTGAATTCGACTCTGAAATGGGCAGCCGCCTGCCATTGCGCATCCTGCTGGCAGAGGATCATGCCACCAATCGCAAACTGGCGCTCCTCATCCTGGAGAGACTCGGCTACCGCGCCGATGTAGCAGCCAACGGTCTCGAAGTTTTGTCGGCATTAGAACGCCAGCCTTATGACGTCATTTTGATGGACATGCAAATGCCAGAGATGGACGGGTTGGAAGCCACCCGTCGCATTCAACGCATCTGGCCTGAGGGAAGCAAGCCGCGCATCATTGCAATGACCGCCAATGCCACCATAGAAGATTATCAAGCTTGCATGGATGCTGGCATGGAAGATTACATCGTGAAACCGATCCGTGTGAAAGAGCTAGTGACTTCATTGGGCAAATGTCAACCCCTTCCACCCCTTTGGGATGAAGTCCAGGCTTCTATCTCACCGAATCCTGTTTCGCCGGTTAAAAACATCGCCCCCGCTGAGGGAGATTTTGACCCATCCGCGCTCAACAAGCTTCTGAATTTGGTGGGCGGCAACAAAGCAGACCTGGTTGAACTGGTTAACAGTTTTCTCGAAGAAACACCCCCGCTGTTGGTTAATCTGCGCCGGGGGCTGGAAACCGGCAACATGGAATTATTTCGCCGTGCTGCCCATACGCTCAAATCCAGCGCCCGCGATTTTGGCGCCCTACAACTTTCGCAGTTGAGCCAGCAATTGGAAACAATCGCGAAAGAAAAAGATTTGGCAGACGCAACCGAATTGGTCGCTCGCGTTGAAGCAACTTATCCACCCATCAAGGCCGCCCTCGAAGAATTTATTAAAGGAGCCTCCCATGGCAGCTGAGACAGGTCACATCCTCATCGTCGATGATTACCCGACCAATCGTTTAAAGCTTTCCCTTGGGCTTAACAACAGGGCCATACGGTTGCCCAGGCTGAAAGCGGGCAACAGGCACTTAATATGCTGCGCGCTGAATCATTTGATCTGGTGTTGTTGGATATCCTAATGCCCGAAATGGACGGATATGAAGTACTGCGGCGCATGAAAAGTAGCAATATGCTGCGTGATGTCCCTGTCATTATCATTTCTGCCCAAGACGAACTCGAAAGTATCGTTCAGGGCATTGAACTGGGCGCTGAGGACTATCTGCCCAAATCATTTGACCCGGTGTTACTCAAAGCACGCATTCAAGCCTGTCTCGAAAAAAAGCGGCTGCGCGACCATGAGCAGGCCTTTATTCAGGAGCTCCAAAAAGAGCGGGAAAAATCTGAACGCCTGCTGCTCAATGTCCTGCCAGCCCCTGTGGCTGAACGCTTGAAACAAACACAGGATATCATTGCCGATAATGTTGAAGATGTCAGTGTTATGTTTGTGGATATCGTTGAATTCCTGCCGCTTTCGATCAGCATGCCCCCGGCTGAGACCGTCAAAATGCTGAATGCTGTCTTTTCAAGCTTTGATGCGTTGGTTGACCAGTATGGGCTTGAAAAAATCAAAACCAGCGGCGACTGTTACATGGTAGTCGGTGGGCTGCCACTTCCTCGGGCTGACCATCTCGAAGCCATTGCAGCCATGGCGCTGGATGTACTTAAGATCATTCCCAAATTCTCGCGCAATGATGGCAAACCATTTCAACTGCGTCTGGGCATTCACACTGGGCCGGTCGTGGCGGGTGTGATCGGGACGAAAAAATTTGCTTACGATTTGTGGGGACATACCGTCAACATTGCCAGCCGCATGGAATTGCAAGGCGTGCCAAATGCAATCCAGGTGACACAAGACGTTTACGAACGCCTGCGCGGTTCCTTTCAGTTTCAGCCTCGCGGAGAAATCACAGTCAAGGGCAAGGGGAACATGATGACGTATCTGCTGATCGGTCATCTTTAAACATTCTTTATTGTGCCAGCCACCCGTGTGCAAAAATCTTGTATTTTGATAAAAGAGACCAGTGATGACGCTTTGCGTTAAACCTTTACTGAAATAAAGGATCGAAAATGTCAACCATTACAACAGGGCGCAAAATGGATTCGAATGGAAATCCTGTCAACGGGACGGGATTTGCCTATGAAAGCGACGGGCGTCTTGCCGAATTGCTCGCGCAACGCATCTCGCCGCTCTTTTCGCAGCCCGTTACCGGGGAATGGGTTTTTGGTCTGGTTTCTTCACAACAAAGTGCCGGAAGGTTCGAGCGCGGTGTGGGCATCTTCACACCCGGCAACAAAGGTCCAGCGGAACATTTTCACCCGAAGTATGACGAGCATTTTGATATTGTGCAGGGTGAATTCATTTTTACGATTGGGGGCAAGGAACAGCATGTGCGTGTGGGTGAGAAGCTGGTTGTCACGAAAAACGTGCGGCATACCTTTCGCTGCGTGGGCAACGCCTTTGGCGTGGCAATCGTCGAAACACAACCAGGCGCCAGAATCGGCGAGGTGATTTCCACGCTTTTTGGCATGGCACATGAGGGGCTGCTTTCCCCACAGGGTCAGCCCAAATTCCTGCAAGCGATGGTGATTGGCGGGGAGTACCCGGATGATACGGTATTTACCAATCCGCCACCAAATATTGCCATCCCCCTGGCAAAAGCGCTTGCGCCGATGGGTCGTTTTTTTGGCTATCGCCCAACCTATGCCAAATACGCAGACGAGGCTTATTGGGCTGCCCACGTCGAGCAGCCCGACAAGAATTTAGTCGTTCGTCATTAACTTGACGTAAATTTCTTCCAGCGCTGATTCGCGCATGGATAGATCGACGAGCGTCCAACCATTGGCAGAAATGGTTTCCAGCATCCCGGCGATGGCGTTCACTTCTCCCGTGCGGAAGATGTAGTGGCCGTTGACAACTTCATAATCCAATTTCTGCTCGGTATGAAAGGCGACCTGATACTCGCGTTTGCCCAGCCTGGAGCGGATAGCATCCATGGTGTCGAAAACCAGCATTTTCCCATTCTTGATGATCGCCACCCGATCACAGATGGTTTCGACATGGAAGAGATTATGCGCGCTGAGGACGATCGTTTTGCCCTCGCGCTTAAGGGTGCGCAGATAATTGATAATAAAGAAGGATGTCAACGGGTCCAACCCCGAGTTGGGTTCGTCGAGAATCAGCAGGGTAGGATCATGCAGCAGCGCACGCGCAATGGCAGTCTTGCGTTTCATCCCCTTGGAAAACTGACCCGTGAGTTTGTTTTTATCGTCCAGGTCCAACGAACCAAGCAGTTGGCTGATGCGTTCCTGGGCTTTTTGCCGTGGCATTCGGTACAATTCAGAAAAAAATAACAGATACTGGTGAGCGGTCATGGTTTCGTAAAGTGGGCTTTCCTCTGCGAGATAGCCGATTTGCCCCTTGACCTTGACCCCTTCCCTGTGGATGTCCCGCCCCATGACACGCACTTCCCCTGCAGTCGGCTCGACCAAACCGGCCATCATTTTCATCGTGGTGCTTTTTCCCGCACCGTTGTGACCAATGATGCCAACAATTTCGCCAGCATTGATTTGCAGATTTAATGGTTCAACGACTGTAGTATTATCGTATTGCTTGGTAACATTTGTAAGTTCGATCATACGCTCATTTTATCCTTTTCACCAACACTCTAATAGTCTGAGAGAATTTTATCCCAAAATGCAACAATGAGGACTTACACTTCTATGCATCAGATTCTTGTTATGTCATGGCGCGAGGTGACCCGTTTACGAAGCCGCTTTGGGGGAGGCAGCCCCATTGCGATACTCTTACTTTTGGTTGTGATTGGTTTTTTGGCTTTTGCCCTGCGCGATTCGGTTTCGCTCGGCAACGGCCTGTACCGGGTGGCCGTTTCGGGAGATGTTCCGCCCATTCGGGATAGCCGCTTTGCGATCATCACTGTCGACCCTGTGCAGGGAAAAACCCTGCTCGAACAGCATGATGTGGATGTTTGGGTTGACGGCACGCACGTCCAATCACGCGAAGACGATCAGTCGCTCTATGCGGTCAGGGCGCTCAGGCAAGCGCTGGAGGGGCTGGAGTTGGCGCGCATCGGCGCATCCTACAGCAACGAAACGGCTTTCCCTTTGCGGGTCGGGATTAATTATTTCGCAGATCAATCTGCCCAGGGTGCTGCCCCCGCCAAAGCAGAGGAGGTCATCATCCCCTCCCTGACGCCGCCACCCGCACCGTTTACGCAGGTATTGGTTGGCATGCTCTATATTATTCCAATCACGTTTATCAGCATCTTTTTTACCACCAGCTTTATGGATGAAAAGGTCAACCGCCGTCTGACCATTCTCCTTTCTGCGCCGATCACGCCTTTCCAGATTATTCTCGGCAAGATGCTGCCCTACGCGATCTTCGCGCTCTGCGCAACGGCGCTGATTGCCACCCTGACCCATGCGAACGTGTTGCTTGCGCTTGCCATCTTTGCGCCGACCACCCTGTTTATTTTTGCAATCTACCTGATGGTGCCGCTCTTATACCGCACTTTTAAGGACACGACCTTTATTGCCATGCTTGTGACCACGCTGACCACCTCGTATCTGGTCTTCCCGGCCATGTTCACCAACACGAATGACCTGGCCTACATCTCTCCGCTGACGCTGGTCGTAAAAATGTATCGCAACGAGCCTTTTGGTTGGCGGGAATATTTGTTTCCTTCGCTGCCGATGGCGGCCATCTTTGGACTGGCAATGTACGCCGGCACGCGCATGCTTAACCAGGAATTCCTGATGGGTTATAAACCCATCACGCGCAAAATTACCGAAGCCATCTACCTGATGATGGCGCACATTCGACCATCGCTATCTGTTCCATTGTGGAGTTTGCTGATGATCCCGGGCGTGTATATGGCCCAGGTGGTCTTCCTGGCACTTGCCACCAACCTGCCGGTGCGCATCTTGCTTGGTACAGTGTTAGTGGCTTCGGCCCTGATTGAGGAAGTTGTCAAATCAATCGGGATCGTTGTTTTGGCCGAACATGGCATGGTGAAATCGATCCCCAAACTGCTTGGGCTGGTTTTTCTTTCGGCACTGGGTTTTCTGCTCGGGGAAAAACTTCTGCTTTTGGTTTCGCTGAGTGTGGTGTCCAATGCGCCGGTGTCTGGCGCGTTGTTCGGCGCAGGCGTCTTCCTGCTCATCCCATTGGCGGCGCATTTCACATCGACGAGTTTGGTCACTTTGTTGCGGACCAAGGCGAAAATCCCCTACCCGTTGGCACTGGCCGCCGGGACGTTGGTGCACTCCATCTATAACTGGGTTGTCACGCGCGGAGGGTTTTAATGATCCCTTTTCTCGCAGTGGTTAAAAAGGAACTTACGTCCGTCTTCCGCGATCGCACCATTCTGATCGCTGTCCTGATCCAGTTATTCATTGCATCGTTTTCATCGGGGTTGCTGCTGGGGGTGTTGTCGCTCTATGACCCTGATACGATCATGCAGTCTGGCAGCGTGCAGATCAAGATTGGGCTGGTCAGTCCGCCCGGCAATCCGCTGGAAGTGTTGATGCGGCAAAGCGGGCTGCGTGTGACCTCGTACGACACGCAGGACGAGGCGAATGCAGCCTTCTACCAGAACAAGGTCAATGCTGTCGTCGTTATCCCACAGGGCATCAAAAACACGGCGGAGATCAAATTATATTTGCCGGGTTCTGACGTAACCAGTTCGCTGATTTGCATGGTGATTTAGCAACCGCTCAAGCAGTATGAGAATATGCTGCGTGCCCAAAACGGTGTCGATGTTCATTACACCGACCTGAAGGGCAAACCATCGACTTCTTTTGAATTTGTCTACTCGGTGCTGTTGCCGATGCTGATGTTTTTCCCGGCCTTTGTGGCAGGCAGTATGTCGATTGACGCGCTGACCGAGGAAGTGGAAAACAAGACACTGCCCACGCTTTTATCTGCTCCCTTGACGATCAACGGCATCATCGGTGCAAAAATTGTCTCAGCCGTTATCCTGGCTGCTTTGCAGTGTATTGCCTGGCTGACGTTGATGCAGTTGAACGGGATTGTCATCCAGAACACGGGTTGGATCCTTCTATTGGCAGTGATTGTAGCGAGCCTTACATCCACTTCCGCGATGTTTGTGGCGGTCTTCCTCAAGGATCGTGAGCGTTCTCAATTTATTTACTCGCTTGCGTTGTTGGCCGCCACCGGGATTGGCACGCTGCTGGATATTTCGCCAGTCAAAACTATCTCGCGTCTGGGGATTGGCGATCCTTACACCAACGGCTGGAATGTGGCCGTGTTTGCCGTTCTGCTGCTCGTGTTGTATCTGTTTTTAGTGAAAGCCTCGCGGCGTGTGATTGTTTGACAGACCATGAAATCACAATCGCAAGTGGACATAGATTGACGTATTGCGCAATTCCCCGCTTGGATCGCGTTGCTCGTTTTTGAGTTCCGCTTCCAGCACATAGCCTGCCCGGATGGCGACCTGACTGCTGCGGGTATTTCGCGGGTCGCAGCGGATTTCCAGTCGTTCTGCACCAAGTTGTTCAAAGCCGACCCGTGTCAGTGCCTGTACTGCTTCGGTGACGTAACCTTTCCCTTGTGCTGTGGTGCGGCACCAGTAGCCGATTTCAAATTTAGGCACATCCCAATCGAGCGGATGCAATGCACCGGCCAATACAAATTGCCCGGTTCCTTTGAGAAACCCCCACAGCGTAAAGTCTTCGCCCGTTTGAAAGCGCGCGGCAGCTTTGATCGCCCGTGCTTTGGTCTCTTCCAGCAGGGGTGGTTTGTCTGCCCATTTCATCCATACATGCAGATCAGCAAACGACTCACAGATTGCCGCATTCACCAGTGGCGCATCCACTGCTGATGGGGCGCGAAGGATTAATCGGGCGGTTTCAACGGGGGAGATGAGTTGTTTTTTATCCATTAAAGAAATGTTTCTTTTGTAGGGGCGGGGTTCTCCCGCCCCGTTTTGGATGATACTATCAGGACGCGGGGATGGCGCCCCTACATCGTGCACTTCTAAGGTGAAAGCACATGAAAGTTGCTGACTGTAATCGTAAAGCCCTGACAGCATGGTTCCGCAAAGCGATTAACGTAAATGCTTGTTGGATAGCCCATCACCGGATCATATGTAACCTGCATTGATTTTGGCTCTTCCACATAAGTCGCAGTGATATAAGCGAATAGATCGGGAATGGTTAGGAAATTCGAGTTACTTTGCAATATCTCGTTGCCAGCATTCACGGGCAGGGTTGTGCCATGAATATCCACGACCGAAACCAAGCTGCCATCTTTTACTTCGACAACCATCAGTACAGTGTTATAGCCGGGAGGGGCAACTTGAAAGCGATAATGGGTTATGTTCTGGCGGTTCCACAGGGCGCGGTTTTTAGCGAGTTCGGCCTGCCAGTTTCCATAATTCTGTCCAAATGCGGGGGTACAGGCAGTCAGAAGAAAGAGCATAAGGAAATGGATGGCAAGGCTTTTTCGGGTCATCACTGCCCCTTTAACTTCCCAGCAACGCAGACAGGTCGAGGGATGTAAAATCTGGCACGGCCTGCAGGACGTGCGCCATCCCGGCAACTTCATCGGCGGCATGGCTGGTGGAGAGGAAGATAGCATCCATGCCGGCGCGGCGGGCTGCTTCGACCCCGGCCAAGGCGTCTTCAAACACCAGGCAGGCGGAGGGTTCGACTCCCATCATTTGGGCAGCGAGCAGGAAAATTTCAGGGTCGGGTTTGCCATTCTGGATGTTGTGACCCCCCACTACGACGTTAAAAAAGCGGCGCAGGTCCAATTCATCCAAAATAAACGAGAGATTTTCAGGCGGGGCCGCACTGGCGACCGCCATTGGTATACCCAAAGCCTGCGCCTGTTCCAGCATAGGCAGCAAGCCGGGCATTGGGGTGCGCAGGGCAGAAAAGCGCTCGCGGTAAAGGTTCTCTTTGCGTTCGCCCCAGGCCAGCAATTCGGCTTCGCTGCGTTCTGGGCCGAGCATCAGGCGCATGATTTCGTAGGATTTTTTGCCGACGGTGGCGCGGTGAAATTCGTCCACATCAATCTGGACGCCAGCCTCGGCGAGTGTATCCTTCCAGGCCTGGTTGTGAATGGGCATATTGTGGACGAGGGTGCCGTCCATGTCGAAGATGAGAGCAGTATGTTTTTTCATGGGCTTATTTTATACCCGGCAGTGGCTTCAAGCCAGACAATAAACGCGCCTTATACAAACGAAAGGCATTTCCCCAACGCTTTTGTTTGATCGATATTGCCAGGTGTGAGCTTCATATTTAGATGGCGTGTCAGTCCGTTTTCGCTCAATGTGCAAGAGTTTCATTGTTCACTTTATCAAAGAAGGCTTGTTTCAATTCGTTGTATTTTGCTCTACCTTCAGGGGCCAACTTTGCAGCAGTTTGTTTTACGATTAAATATTCTTCCATCAGGTTTGGATTTGCTCTGATGGCATCACGAAATGCAAGATTGAATTGCCATGATAGACCATTAAATTCAACAACGTGAACCAGGTGGGTTCGTTCGCTCAAATCTCGACCGCGACCAAATATAAAATGTCCCGGTACGCCAGCATGCGCTGCATAATCATAACCAAGTGATTCGAGCGGTTGTTTGCACTGGCTCCAGTCGGTCAACGGCAGGATGCCAATCAGAATATCGAGGATCGGTTTTGCGGGTAATCCTGGAATGGCAGTTGAGCCGAAATGCTCAATCCCTCGCGGAATATCCGCAAGGACATTTTGTAACCGAACTTTTTCCTGCTCAAAAAGGAGCGGCCAGGCTGGGTCATAATCCACAAGAAAATTCTGATTGTGTTTCAAGCCAATCATATACTATCCCTAAAATCATTCCTAATTGAACGTAAGAAGGATTTGACGATAACCGCAAACCGCTCGGGCTGATCATAATGGAGCCCATGGCCGACTTCCGGGATTTGTTCAACGTGAAGCCGCGGATTAAGACGTTGGAGATCTGCGGCAACATCAGGCGAAACCACGCCTGCTGGCCCACCAATCACAAGCAGGCTTGGAACTTCAATGGCACTTACTACCTGCCTATAGTTGGGATTCGGTGGTGTGAGAACGTCAAAAGCGCTCATGCTGGTTTGAAGTCGCGCCCGGGCGATGCGCTCGATTGTATCCAATGACCGCTTAGGGTGTCTGACCCGCGCTTCTGCTACCACCTCATCCAATGCCATATTGAGATATCGCCGATGTTGATCTGCCACGTCGCTGTCTCGGACTTCGCGCTGAACTTTTGGACTCAAGAACGATGGGTCAGCCAGGATTAAGCCGCGGAGTAGCTTGGGGTTACGACTGGCCACCACAGCGGCAATCAACCCTCCCATGGAATGTCCGATCAGGATCGGAGACGAAAGGCGTAGCGTCTCTATCAGACCAACCACATCGTTCGCATGATCTTCGTATCGGTAGCCATCGTCGGGCGCACTCGACTTGCCATGGCCCCTGGCATCCGGCATGATTACGTCATAATCTTCCTCGAGCGACTGGGCTACCGCAGCCCAGCAGGATCCATTCGCAGCTAACCCGTGCAACAAAATGACAGGAGGTTTGCTTCCTCCCGTTCTCGTATAGTGTAGGTTCATTCCGTTTGTTTCGCAGTTTCCTGTACTCCACTTGGTCAATTGCTATCTCCTTTTCAGCAATGGAATACGAACCAGCAGATTTCGTTGCGCAACCGCTGATCGTCCAGCACAAGATCACGAATCGCATCTGGCAGTTGCTCACGTTGCCATTGGCACTCCAGGCGACCTGCCCTGTCCCGTTCACCCTCAATGACGGCTGCCCGTGCCGCTTTGATTGCATAGGCGGCTGCACCTAACTCATGTGCCGCAACGTGCGCCACGACTGCAGCCTGTCCGGCTGCATAGGCTGCATTTCTTGCAGCGCCGCGCAATTCTCTGGCTGCTCCCATGGCGTGACCACCAGCAGCTCGGGATTGCGTCATGGTGATTTCGCCGCGCACCCATGCCCGTGCCTGAGCAATTGCCTGACGAGGCCGCGGGTCTGAAGGTTGCGTCGACTTAAATAGGGGCAGGACGTGTTCCGCACATGTGGCGGCCCACAGCGCGAGTAATTGATGGTCGGAGTCTGTAAGCGTTCCCCCGCGGCGTATGGTGATGAATTTAGGGTCCCGCTTCTTGGGTAATATCATTTGTTTGTTTCCTATGCGTTCTTTCTGCACAGCGGGTTCCCGCGCGGAGCCAACTTACAAAATGGAGCCAGGTTTTCGAGCAAGTACGTCCACTTAAACGGAAAGATACCGCGGCGGTTGATTTTCTTATAGAAACTCTAGATGATTTTCTTTTGAAGCATTCGAAAATCATATTCTAATATCTTCCAGCCATTGTGCTGCCAAAATGAAAGTGCATTTGGGTTTGAATCCAACACATACAGATTACATTTGCTAATTCCCTGTTCCGTTAATCCTAGCACTGTTTGCTCAATGAGCGCTTTTGAAATACCACAAGACCGATATTTGGGGATGACAGCCATGTGACTAATATATCCACGGCGACCGTCTTGTGCTCCTTTTATCGTTCCAATGACTTTCTCTGAAATGGTTGCCACAAAACTTAATCCTGGGTTCCTGTTTAGAAAGACGATCATTTTTTCTTTTGAAATCTTCCTCGTCAATTGATATCCCGGGCGTCGTTTTCCAGATCGCCATAATTTCAGGATAATCTTCGATGCTCATTTGACGTATTTGAAATGAGATGTTTTCTTTAGGCATACTATACTCTCAATCAACGATTTTGTTTGCTGGCCCAACGGTTTGCAACATCGTCCCCGCAGGGGATAGCGGGCAAGTTGTCCGATTGAAATACTTATCTCTAGGGGGGATCATAACGCCACAACATCCTGTGAATGGAAACATCTTTATCATTGTCAATGCAGTAGACTTTTCCGCTTTCTGTGTTTAGAATTTCAATTCCACGATGCACGTATTCTGATATATAGGCAAACCATTGGCTATCAGGGGACCATGTCATTTCGCCTTGTTCCACCCAATCCCCGTATATTGTTGAACCCGTCTGGATGGAAGGACTGGTTCTAAACTGGGTCACACCTCCGCTTCGATAATCGATTATCAGGGCAGAATTCCCTGCCCCAATCGCGTAAACGGGAACAAAAATCTTGTTTCCATCAGGAGACCACCGTGGACGATCGAAAGTCGTTGATTTCATCTGCTCGGTGAAAGGTTTCAAGCCTGTTCCATCAGCATTTACAATATAAATCATAGAGTAATACTTCGGAATGTTGTTGTAATAAGTAAATACAAAGAGATTTCCATTGGGTGACCATACGCCGCGTAGTTCATCACCCGGATTACCGTGAAAGACTTCAACATTTTGTCCGCTGATTTTGTCTTGAATGATTAAAGTCGGTAAGTCGCTCGATTTATAGGCCATCGACCAATGTTTCCAGATAGCGATATGCTTACCATCGGGGGAATTCAATGTATCTCCGCTCCCATTGAAAGTGTATTTTTCGGAGTCGATATACTGATGAGGATCTGTCCATGGGCTGGGAAAAGTTCCTGGCGATAATTTTTCAGAACCGTCCTTCAAGGAGATGGACCAATCTTGATCTACCACTTCTCCTTTGCTATTTCTGGAAAAGGCCGTGTATACAATATAGGAATCTTTCAATTTATCAGCAACAGGCAAGCTGTCAATTCGCACAAAACTTTTGCACCAAGTAGCTTTACCTGATGAAGAAACAGTCGAAGACAAAGAAGAGATCGTAGGGGTAATTAAGCCAGTTTGTATAATCGGTTTGGATGTCTCAGGACGGCACCCTGCCAATAGAATGAGTACAACGATAGAAGGTAAAAACCATTTACGATTTGTCATATTTGTTTCCTATCTTGGGTGGCCCAACCGTTTGCCACGTGGACCGGCCCAACCATCCGCTCCACTTACCCAGAGCTTATGCGGTGGCACCCTGCTTCTACAATGCCTATGGTATTTGTATTTTAGTGAACATTCTAGTTTTCTAAGTTTCCCACAAGTTACTTCTAAACTCAGCTCAAAATACTACTCTTTATAGATTTCACTCCCTGGCCTGTTATTATCTTATGCGGATTGCAGTATTGTATCTAACCGATTGGCTAATGGGACCAATCGGGCTGTAATGATTGCATCAATATCTCGATTTGGATCAGCTAAAACATCTTCCCATAGTTGCCCTAGGACTTGGATAAGCCGATCCTCAACGATTGACCACCGCGTAATTGCAGGAAACGAGCGACCGGAATTCAACCCATCCATTAATACCTGGTGAAATTCATCCGTGCTGAAGGGTGGAGATTGCATCACATCCAGGCGCGTTGGGAAATAATTGATTTTTGTATTGTAGATACGCTGGGCTTGTTGGCTGGTAAGAAAACGTACCAGCTTAATCGCAAGGTCTTCGTGAGCAGGGGCGATGTGCCGCCAAACGACCAGGTTCGATCCTCCGATAAAAGGGATCCTCCCTGGGATCGAGGCTACACCTAAATTTTTGATCGTGTTGGGGGCTGCAATCTTCGTAATGGTTGCCAGGATGGGAGGACTTTGCAGGCTCGGGGCAACCGCAGCTTCTCCACGCCAAAAGAGCATCTCAGCTTTGGATAGATCCAGACCACGCGCTTCTGGGGATAGAAATTGACTTAACGCAAGAAAAGCCCGTATCCCGGCCAGTGTCTCTGGCTGGTTGAACAATGTATGCGTACCATCTGTGGATACAAAGCCTCCTCCAGCACCCCATACCCAACTTGCTAAACTATGGAGGAGGGGAATAATGGTATTTCGGGTTGGCAAGACCAGTGGCATCGGGATGCCGCTTGCTTTCAAGCAAGCAAGGGTATTTACTAACGCTGAAAAAGATTGGAAAGCTGTTTTTTCGTCTATTCCCGCCTTTTCCAATAAGTCTCGGCGGTAATAGAGAACACGCACAGAGGCCAGCCAGGGAATACCTATCATTCGATCTTCCCCAAATAATTGACCACTTCGCCAGGCTGCCGGGAAAAAGGCAGCGCTTCCACCCATCGATATGAGCTCGCCAGGGGAAAATGGACGCAAAGCCTCCATTGCACTAAAACTGGAGCACCAGCTTGTCCCAATTTCTGAAATATCCGGGCCATTACCATGCCCGTGCAAGGCGATGTCGACCAATTCATCTCGGCCAGTTTCCCATGGGATCATTATAACCCGGATACGGCAGCGATGCTCAGCCTCGAATTGATCAAGCAATGGGCGTATTTCCGCTTCGGGCTGATACCCATCCGAATTCATCAGTGAAAGTTGGAGCTCTTGCATAACTTTTATCCATCTCTTCTATTTGGGTACAAGTCTCTCTATGCTGTACATAGTATATATTGAATCGAAAAATGCACATGGTTAACATCATGGCATTCATCTCACAATGCCGAAAGGTTTGCATTACAGGACGGACAGGTTGCCACGCGCACCAACCCACGAAACGGAACAATCTTTTCGAGCGAAAAATGCCGCGAAACGGAACGTGGTAAACCGTCAGCCTGTAAGTCTTGTTGGGCAGGTTTTATAAGGTGGTTTTGAATTGGAATTTAATCTTCCAGCTAATGACTTCATGTATCGCTGGTAGCTTGGATAACATATTGTAAGCTGAACAACAAAAGCGCGTAAGTGTTGTTTAAGCAACGAATACGGATGATTGATGGTTGATTGAATGTGAGTAAGCTGATAATATTATCGACATCTGTTGTTTAGTCAACGACCGTTGTGAAGTTTGGAGAAAGCTTTGTGGAAATAAGTGAAAGTGCAAAGGCTTTTCTCTCCTACATGCAGCACAAAACCATTCTCAAACCATAACCTTTTTTAAATATTTCAGGAGAAAATAAAATGATTAAAGTTGGTATTATCATTGGCAGCACTCGCCCAGGTCGCAACGGTGAAGCAGTTGGTAAGTGGGTTAACGAAGTTGCTCAAAAACGCAGTGATGCCCAGTTCGAACTGATCGACATCAAAGATTATAATTTGCCGCTGCTTGATGAACCTGTTCCTCCGTCAATGGGCTATCCCTACACTCAGAATCATACCCAGGTCTGGTCTGCCAAGATCAAATCACTAGATGCTTTTGTCTTCGTCACACCCGAATACAACCACGCTACTTCCGCTGCCCTTAAGAACGCAATTGACTATTTGTATAGCGAATGGAACAATAAGTCGGCTGGCTTTGTTGGTTACGGTTCGGTTGGCGGTGCCCGCGCAATCGAAAACTTGCGCACGATTATGGCGGAACTACAAGTAGCCGATGTACGTGCCCAGGTGATGTTCTCCTTGTTCACCGATTTCAAGGATTTCAGCGTCTTCCAACCAGCCGATTTCCAGACTGCTGCGGTTAATAGTATGTTGGATCAGGTGATATCTTGGGGCACCGCTCTTAAGACCGTCCGCGGTGAAGATGTGTCTAATTTGTTAGAAACAGAACCAGCACTGTCTTAAACTTTTCCAAAAATCCAAAGACAGGAAGCTGCAATTTCAGTCAATTCCTAATCATAAAAACGGGCCAAAAGGCCCGTTTTTGCTAAGAAAGTGATGAAACCTGTTTGCAAAAAGCGCAGAAAGATACCTGGCCAAGAAGGATGGTATATGTCCGCTCTTTCACCTGCGCCCAACGGCCCACCTTCGCGGACATGTTGCCATGCGGACCAGCCCACGAAACGGACAATGTTTTCGAGCGAAAAACGCCCTAAGCAGAATCTGGCAAACTGTCCGATTGCACCGCTGTATGGAGGTTCAAAAACCTTTCTGTTATGCGGATGAATCAGTTCTTTGAATTCTCATGATATTGGGTTGCCAACTCGAAAAATTTGTTGCGCAACTCATCACTTGAAAATGCACTCGACGGAATGGTAAAAGTATTTGCGTTCTTGCCAGTAATGAAAATTCGATCTTCTGTTGAAACCACACTGTCTATGGCCTTCCAAAGGATAGTTCCTTCTTTTGTGCCTATTTTGGTTTCAATGCCTTCTTGTGTAATGGCCAAGGTTCTTTTTTGTGTTTTTGCAGTAAGGAAACTCAGAACAGGAATCACTAAAATTAATCCCAAACCCAATAAAAGCGCGGCAATAAAATCCGATAGGGTTAAATTTCCGTGATTTCGGTAACTACGAAGCAACGAAATGACGATCATGAGAACAGCTAGGCCAAAAATGATGAACTGGGTTCTTCTTGAGTGGACGAGATTATAGAAATAGGATTTGACAAGATCAAATCGTTTAATCTGATATTCAATGACCATTTATGTTTTCTCCTGAGTAATAGAGTAATATCCAACAGCCTGCCTGCGCGGACGGGTTGCCACGCGGACCAGCCCACGAAACGGAACAATGTTTTCGAGCGAAAAAATGCCGCGAAACGGAACGTGGCAAACTGTACGATTGCACGCCATGTTCGGCGCAATCTTTGCCGAGCAACTATGTTTTAACCTAATTATGTAGGTAATTTGCCAAATTATCTCTTTTCTACTACTAATAATTCCTGTCGAAGCTTTACTATCGTGTTTGCTTCCCAATAGCCTTTCGCCAAAGAAATATTTGGATATATCAAAGTATTTTTGCCTATTAAACAACCTGGGTTGGTGACTACATTACATCCTGTTTGAGCATTATCCCCTAGTATTGCGCCGAACTTTTCTAATTCTGTGTCTAAAAGTTCTGATGAAATTTCGGGAATCTTGATTTTTATTGTGGGACGTTTTTGAAATAGATCATCTTTTTCGCTCAGAATCCCCAAATTTGATAATTTTGTGCCAGCACCCAAATTTACTTTTTTCCCAAGAATTAAGTCACCCACATATGAAAAATGAGGTGCATTACTTTCTGGCAAGAGAATAGAGTTTTTAAACTCTGATGTGTGGCCCAATACACATCCGCTCCCTGTGATCACATCACCACGTATATAAGCGCCATGCCTGATTTGGCATTCTTCGCCTATATACGCTGGCCCTGATATATACGCACCAGCTTCTACATAGCTGTTCTTACCAATAAATATGGTATCCATATTGACTAAAATAGCCTGATCGCTAACAGTCCCTAGTATTTTTCCTCCTTTGGGGATCAGTTTTTTTATATGCGGCTGGATATTTTTTAGTGCATCCCAAACAAATTCAGCATCGCTAAAAATGCTTGCAAGATATTCTGGCAAAGTAGTTAGATCAAAAAAATCACTTGGTTTAATCATGTTGTAATCCTTCCTTTGACAAGATATCATCAGTCATTCTGCGAACCTAATTCTTGACGCCATTTTATTTAAAGCGTTTTAATGCTGGCTTTCATTAATCTATCTAAGTTATTACGGTCATCTGTCGTGTTTATCAATTGTAGAATAAACTCGGCTATGAAGGCACTTGCTCCTCCTATAACCTTTATTGTTCTGGGTAAACTGACATGCCTCAATTATTATGCCCAACTGGAATGAGAGTCGAAGCAGGTTGAGATGCGAGCTTTTGAGCAAAAGCCGCTGGGGTTTGGTAGGCCAGCGAACTGTGAGGTCGCTGGGTATTATAGTGCAATCGCCAAGCTTCAATCACAACTTTGGCTTCCTGGAGCGATTGAAACCATTCTCGCTCCAGGCATTCATCACGGAACTTGTCGTGAAAGCTTTCGATGAAGCCATTTTTCCAAGGCTGACCTGGCGGAATGAAAACAGGACCGACCTTGTTTTCTTCCAGCCAAGCTTGTACCGCATGGGAAGTAAACTCACTGCCGTTATCGGAGCGTAGAAAAACAGGCGCAGAGCGATTCTTGAGAATGGCTGCCAGAAATGCGGTCACATCTTGAGCAAGGATGGAAGTCGAAACCAGAATGCCTAGGCATTCACGAGTGAACTCATCAAGGACGCTTAAGGTTTTGAACTGTGCTCCATTTGCCAGCCGGTCGAACAAGATGTCATATGTCCAAACATGGTTTTGATACTCAGCTTGGTGTGGCTGAACAGTTTGATCGCTTCGTTTTCGGCCCTTTCGGGCACGTTGAGCTGCCAACTGAAAGTCATGTTGCTTCCACAGCCGCCAGCAAAGTCCAAAACCGAGCCCACTTACAACCGCAATACGCCGATACCCATAACGCGGATTGGTTTTGATCGCCTTGCGCATCGCATCCAGAGATTTTTGGTCTTGGACTGGCTGACGAAGTTGATACCGACCTACCGCTCTGGAATAACCTGCCCAACGACATGCGGCGCGCTTGGACAAGCCTCTTCGTTCCATGTCATCCATCAAAGTGTGCCGCTCGACAGCCGTCAGACTTTTTTTGATAGTAACTCTTTCAAGGCATCATTGGCCAAGATCGATTCTGCCAGCAAACGCTTCAGCTTGATGTTCTCGTTTTCGAGCGCTTTGATCCGCTTCGCTTCTTGAACATTCATGCCGCCATATTTCTGTTTCCAACGGTGGTAGGTTGCTGGGCTGATCTGTTTCTCCCGGCAGACATCTTCAATGGTTTTGCCTTTGCCTAGCTCTTCATCGGCATCATGCAATAGCTGTACAATTTGTTCTGGCGTTCGTCGCTTCATGAGAATCTTGCTCCTTTTTCGGGCGCTTGACTCTCATTTTACTTGGGTATAAATTCCGAGGCAGGTCAAAACCACCTGGCAACTTATATGATTCCCAATCTCTATTTTCGTTTACCATTACTCTCACTTGCGCACTGTCAAATTTCAAGTCTCGGATAATTGTAATTAAGGGCAACTCGCCAATTATGGGACTCAGATATTTGCTAAAGTCTCTTTCGGATTTTACATTTATAGATGTATGGTTGGCCTTTCGTAAACCGTATAGATCAGTAATTTCATCAAATGTGCATATATAAATATCTACTAACCCCAAATTAAAAACCTCTTTGAGCCGAGCAGCAGCAGTACCAGAATCTAAACCTGTATTTAATAATCCATGATCTACGCAGACCAGCACTTTTTCCCTTGGCAAATTTTGTAAAAAATCTTTTAAGCCTGCGCTTAAGGATGTCTTGAAATATCCTGATATATAAAGCACGCCTCCGTCTTTAAGAATGTTATTTATTGATGATGTAATTCTTGGGACGAAACAGAAATTTTTTAGAGCACCTGGGGCCGTAAACATTGTTGTGAAAATGTTTCTTTCCTGTATCAAATGAACAGTTACACCTGATGGTTGAATATCGCTTTTCTCAAAGTTATCAATGAGCCATTCTTTGGACTCCTTTTCAATTAATTCAGCAAAATATCTTGTCAAAGGATCGTCGCTTTTGCCCATGGCGCTAAAAATAGCACTCTTTTTACGAAAAAACTTCCATAAATAGTGTCCCACCCAATAAGCTGAGCCTCCCAAATGGAATTTTAAATTACTAATATCACCCCACTCTTTTTTTTCAAGATTTTTAGTACTAACTGGGTCAACTATTAAATCTACATAGGTACTTCCTAATAATACAACTGGGAAATCGGGGATGGTTTTGATGTGTCGTAATTTTTCGATGATTTCTTTGCGTTTCTCAGATAATTCAGTGACATCCGATTTGCTTCCTCGACCTGGCCTTAATATTTTTTTTGTAAAATCTCTTATTCCGGGAATACTGAGACCAGGAATAACGATGCCATCCTGAACAATGTGAATCAAAATTCCAATCAAGAAAATTAAACCACCTATCAAAGCTAAGATTACACGACTTGTTGGTCCAATTATTATTAGTGATTGTGGAATGGGTATTTTACCAATAGCTCCAAGAACTATTAATCCGATACCAATAAAAACTAGAGACTTGGCGAGTTTTTGTTCGACGATTTTTGATAGAAAATCCCACATAGTTTATTTTCCTTAGGCTTGTTTAAGTAGTGTAATTTGGCAAAATATATAATTTACCCTAAACATGCAACGCTTTGCCTTCGCGGACAGCTCGCCACGCGGACCAGCCCACAAAACGGAACAATGTTTTCGAGCGAAAAAGTGCCGCGAAACGGAACATGGCAAACCGTCCGATTGTGCGCGATGTTGGGCGCTTTTGTTGTGCACGACTCGCTTGCTGAAATCAGATGCTGCCGCAAAATATTTCAGTTCATTCGATCTTTATTCTTTATCTCTGCGGAACTTTTCAAGCGCGATTGCATGCCGCATCCCTTCGGGCGGACGCAGCCCCGCCCGTTGGATTAGAAGCTTAGGATGATCTCAATAAGGTTTACACCAAGATGTACCAATATGGGTGGATACAATGAATGAGTCTTCTCGTATAAATAGCTTATCAGCAAGCCAAGCACGAATGCGCTTACTGCCCAACTGATTGCTGCTATAAACGGTACGTTGGGCCACAGGAAAAAGAAGTGAGTTGCATGACGAATGCCGAAGAAAGCTGCGGATACGAGAGCCGACATTTTGAAACTTCCATGTTGGCGTAATGTTCCCTGAATATAGCCGCGATAGAACAATTCTTCTCCGATTGGGGCCCAGAGCAGGATGAACAATGAGTAGAGCAGCATGGCTTGAGCGGATGTGATGTTGAATTTTTTTGCAGCGGTACTGGCAAGAATACCAAACGCTGCATGGACAGAATAATATGGATTACCGCCAAGCCCAAAACTATCCAAGACGTGTTCATACAACCAAGAGAAAACTCCTTCATCTAAAATGACAGCGATAGTGAATATGACCAGAATAATTTGCCAGTTGTTTCTCAATACTGTCCAGAAGGGTCCAAAGCGATAGGTACGAAGGAGCAAAGGGATAAGGATAGCCAAGATAGCATAAATGATGAAGTAGGGAGCCCAGGGTGGGAATATACTCTCGACCAGGACGATCATTGTGATGGCTGTTGCGATTCCAACGATGCCGATGTTTGACAGCAACCAATTTTGTATTTTCATATGTACCTTTTATGAGCAAGCGAGAAAGGGAGCGGCCCACGGCGTGCATTACCGGCGGGTTGCCACGGGGACCAGCCCCCGAAACGGAACAATCTTTTCGAGCGAAAAAATGCCCCTAAACGGAATGTGGCGAAGCGTCCGATTGCAAGCTTTGTTGGACGTGGGCATTCGTTAGAAGCATTTTTGTGTTCCAATGAATGTAATACTTATGATTGCTAGAACAATTAATAAATACCAAATAATTGATTTTCGATAAGTTTCCTTAATTTGATTTTTGGCTAATTCAGGAAGTGGGTGTAAAGAATAATAAGTTCTTTGATTTAACCCTGCTGATATTCCTGGTTGTTCATCAAAAACTTCATAAGACTTAATGGGTATTATGGGCAAAAATAGTAATACAAGCCATTTCGTTGCGACGTACCCTTTAAGAGACTTTTCACTTCCAACCAGTTTTGTTCCTATTCCGTTTAGCGTCCCTATATTTTCGAACTTGGTCGCCCAAAACCATGAAATTGCTAAACCAAGAATAATGATTAACACATTTACAAAAAGAGAAATTTTCATGTCGGGTTCTTTTCCGTAGCCAATCGTACACGCATCAAACAATAGATGATGAATAATATTGGCAGGTAAAAAGAAGACTCCGAAAAATGCACCAAAGAGAGCAAAAAAGATGATGATAATGGATGAACCTGACGATATAGCTGCTTGAAATTTTTTCATAGATGACACACCTGATAAATTTTTTCAACAAACGCCCAATGCCCCACCTTCGCGGACAGGTTGCCACGCGGACCAGCCCACGAAACGGAACAATGTTTTCGAGCGAAAAAAGGCCGCGAAATGGAACGTGGCAGTACGTCAGCTTGCGAGCGATGTTGGCCGTTATTTGCATGTAATGATATTTTGCTATGGCAATTCGTCAATGACTTCAATTTTAAATTGTTGGTTAATGATATGCAAGGCTTATTCATTCCGAATAGCTAAAAGCCGAACAAAGAAATATTGGTTGAAAACTATTATTGGAGGTTCCTTTTAGTTAATCAACATCAAAATATTTGCCTTCGCAATTAGTTTTTAGTTTTTTTCCATTAAAAAACACACCATAGACTTTTGGAATTTCATTTTCAAAAGTTATTAACAAGTCTTTTTTAAGGAAGAAATATTCTGCATACCCAAAATCATAATCTTGTTTGTAATAAAAAATGGATTCCCAATTATTTCCTTTAGAACCAACGGCCTTAACCAGCCACTCATTAACATAATCCATCTCATTATATGATGTTGCTACTGGGATACTATGAGGAAAGTGAGCCAATAATTGATTTCTGTCTAATTCATCATGCTCTGACCAGCTTGTGTATGGATTGGTAATAACCAAATTCATATCAATTTTTTCCATGTAATACTCCAACACATAGTTTTGATTACGTAGATTGTCAAAATTTCTGCAAGGCATTTTCGTTTTCAGTGTAACCCACTGGGATAGCACTAAGGTATGTCATTATAGACAGCGGCTAACACCCCACATCCGCGGACAGCTCGCCACGCGGACCAGCCCACGCAACGGAACAATGTTTTCGAACGAAAAAATGCCGCGAAATGGAACATGGCAAACCGCCAGTCTGCAAGCATTGTTCGGCGCAATTGCGACGAGCAAACATGCTTTTCAGTTTGAAAGCTAATTTCATAGCCAACAAAATTAACTAAAGTCTACACCAGTTGAAACAACCAACAAAATGCATTTACCAAATTTTACGACTTTTTAACAGAAAAGCTGATTGTGCTAAACTTATGGAAATTTCAGCCAACCAACGGGATCAGCATCTACATCTTTTGGTAAATCAGCAACCCACTTGTTTTTAAGATTTATTATGGCAGTAGTAGATGGTTTTCGACCAACGAGAGTTCTCACCGCCAAGTATTGGCTATCTGGTGACCATACAGGTCTGGGGTAGAAATATGAAATGCAAGTGTTGATCACGTCTAGCGTTTTTAGGTTCAATATCATTAATTGCTTGGGTTCAGTGCTAGCAGTATCTTCATTTTGTGATAATCCGAAAGCAAGATAATTACCATCTGGAGAGACACTGTAATGAGGTCCAATTTCAAATTTATCCCCATATATGTCATGAAAATGAGTTAATTGGCGCACGGTTCCATCTTTGTTGACCATCTGCCATTCCCTTGGCAGCCACTTCGTCCAATCCTTTGAAATATCCTGTTCAGGGCTGGCTACCACGACAAACCGATTTCCATCTGGTAACCAAAGCGGAAAATAACCATACAACCCACCGTCAAGAATTCTTGCCAACGCTTTCTTGGATTGGCGATCCCACAAGGTGATGTAAGCATATCCATCTTTTGTTACCTCCGGGTAGGCAACCAGTTGAAGCGATGGGCTATAGGATACACTGCTATATCCAAAATGCAGTCCAGGGCCACTCGCCATGCCAACCAAATATCGTTCCAGACCGGGATAATTGGACAATATTTTTTGCTGTTTACCCGTGAATGGATTGATAATTACCATAGACGCAGATTTGCCTTTTTCAGGTGGCAAGGTAGAAATCCATAGTCTTTCTTTATCAAGCCACGGCGTGCCGCCTGCCAACAAAGTCAACCAGCCTGCGCCAGTTGGAATGAGTGTTTTTACCTGCCCATCAGCAGATTCGATGGTCAACAATTCTTCAGTTTGAGAAATATGAAAATACGATAACCATTTCCCATCTGGCGATACGGATGCATTGCTGCCAACTTCATTGATCTGGCGTTGTGTGTTTTGCTGGAAGTCGAGAATAGATAGTTGGGTATTCGATGAAAGGAGAAGGACAAGTTTTCCGGGCAAAGTTACTTCGCTGGGTATATTAGGCAATTTCTTCCAGCACTGATTAATTTTAGCAGTGGGCGATGCGGTAGAAATCGCCATTGAAGTGGGGAGAATAGTCATTGTTATGGTAGGTGTTGCAGGCAAATATTTTGTAGGAACAGGTGTTGCATTATTAAATGAACAGGCTGTTAGTTGTATAGCCGCCAGAAATAGTATTAACAAAATAGGTTTTTGCATTTTTGTTCCAATCAATATTGAAAAATAACCAAAATTAATTTCTGGCAACCGCCTAAGATTGTAAAGACCGAGCGCTAATTTCAGAGACAACTTCACTGTAAAAAAGATAAAAAGCCTAGCGCCGCACTACCGTATAAGCCGCAAAAATTCCATTAAATGAACCTATAGCTGGAATACAATCCAGCTAAGCCTCTTATTTGGTGATTTATTAGGAAAAAAATCAGCATAATATCCCATCCTGCTGTGATCCTGATGTTTATCAGGACTGCTTTCACCATTATACAACCTGCCAACCGGCTATTACAACCCTTAAAAACCGGCGCTGGTCTCGTGACCAGCGCCGGTTTATTTTATACCAGAACTGCCACCCCATAAGCGGGGAGTGTGAGCGACCTATCGACGGTGGCACCGCTGAGCTGGTCTTTCAGCCCGGCCTGCACTTGGACGGTTTGCTCGGCGCGGGTGTGGTTGATGATGATCTGGACCGGGACATTTTCCGCGCTGCGCAGGGCGCAGATTTGGACGCCTGCGGGGCTTTCGATGGGCGTTTCGCCGACCGCCGCCAGCATTTGGCGGGTGAGCGCTTCGTGCGCGGCTTCGTCGAGCGCCGCGCCGACGTAGTAGACGCGACCTTTGCCGTAAGGGTGCGACGTAATCGCGGCCTGTCCGTCGAGCCAGCCGTTGGCTTCGCCATAACGCGCCAAAACCGTCACATCGTCAGCCAGCACCTTCAGACGCTCGGCCCAAATGCGGCTTTCGCCGCTGATGCCTTCGCCCTGCACCGGCATCGGCACATCGAGCGCGTAATATTCTTCCACTTCCACGCCAGCCATGGCGGTCAGCGGCCCCGGTTGACGCATCGGCAGCAGGGCGTTGTAGCGATCTTTCATGCCGGTGCGCGGCGTCAGCACCAGGTGTCCGCCTGCGGCGACGAACGCCTCCAGCCGCGCCACCCGTTCATCGTCCAGCATCAAAAGTGTCGGGGCGAAGATCAGCTTATAGCCGTTGATTGGGCCGTCGGGCGAGAGTACGTCAAAGGGCAGGTTAAAGCGCGAGAGCGGACGTCCATAATGGATCATCGTGCCGACATAATCAAATTTGGCCTGATGCGGCTGCCACTGAATTGACCAGCGACTGTCGTAATCGTTGAGCAGGGCAATTTTGGCGGGGATGGTGGCCCCTGAAAGCAACTCCGTTGTTTTGGCGAATTCGGCGGCGATGGTCTTGACCTCGTCATAGAAGGGACGCGGACGCCCCGACTGGTCAATCAGCGTTCCATGGAGTTGTTCCTGCCCGCCGAGGGCCGAGCGCCACTGCCAGTAGAGCACCGCTTCGGCCCCATGCGCCACGGCCTGCCAGACCATCGTGCGCGCTTCGCCTTTGTTGAGCGTGTTGTTCG
Source organism: uncultured Chloroflexia bacterium (assembly GCA_963757465.1). Taxonomy (GTDB): domain Bacteria; phylum Chloroflexota; class Anaerolineae; order Anaerolineales; family Villigracilaceae; genus UBA5195. The sequence goes on from CAVWRY010000003.1 coordinate 780,322, forward strand.
TGTCGTTCCAGTTGACGTTGCCGGGCTGGGTTTCCATCAGCCAGAAGCTTTTGCGCTTCATGCCGCGCGTCAGGTTATGGATCGTGTCGGTTTCAGTATGGACGTTGTGGCCCTTGCCCACGTACCAGTCCCACGAAACCACATCCAGATCGGCAGAAAGGTCGTAGTGATCGAAGCCATCGAACCAGCTCATGTAGTTGTGCGTAATCCAGGTATGCTCGGGGATATGCGGGCGGATGCAATCGATTTGCAGCTTCTGATAGGTGCGGTAGGCGCGGGTGATGAAGTGCCTGAATTCGATGCGCAGCCCAGGGTTGTGCCCGCCCGTAATCGGGAAGGGAATCTGGCTCCAGTTGTTGTAGGTCTGGCTCCAGTAGGCGGTGGACCAGCGCGCATTGAGATTGTCAAGCGTATGGTAACGTTCGCGCAGCAGGTCATGAAAGCGGCTGCGGCAGCGTTCGCAAAAACACGGGCGGCAGAACTCATTGTCAATCTGCCAGCCGATGACGTTGGGGTGTGCCCCAAAGCGCTGCGCCATTGCTGTAGCAATGCGCTGAGTGGCAAGGTGAAAGTCGGGCGAGGTCACGCAGTAATGACAGCGATTGCCAAACTGGGCGCGCAGGCCGCTTTCTTCGAGCGCCATGCTGTCGGGAGCTTCCTGCATCAGCCAGGCGGGCGGGGCGGCGGTGGGCGTGCCGAGCACAACCTGAATGCCCGCTTCGGCGCACAGGTTGATAGCGCGTTCGAGCCAATCGAGCTTAAAATCGCCGGGAGCTGGTTCCATCGAAGACCAGGCAAATTCGGCCATGCGCGTAACGGTAAGACCAGCTTCTTTCATCAGGCGAATGTCTTCGGGCCAGCGACTTTCGGGCCAGTGTTCAGGGTAGTAGGCGGCTCCAATATGTAGATGGTGTTTTAGGGTCATGTTTTTTTCTCGGTTGGAAGGTTACAGGTTGAAAGTTGAAGGTTTTTCTACTTTGCGGTGGTTGAGTAGGTGAGCGGTGTTTTTCCGCGAGCCGTACCGAAACTACCAGAGAGACAAGCTTGCAGGTTGAAGGTGAAGGGCTTTTAACCACAAAGGCACAAAGACTTAAAGAAAACTTTGTGTTTTTGTGCCTTCGTGGTTTATGTTTCTTTCTTAATCTTTAGGCCAGATCGATCTCGACCTGGTTGGATGTAACTTTGATGACTTCTTGGCTGCCTGTGCCACGCAGTTGGACATTCCATGCACTGCCCTGGCCTTCGCGGGTGATGCTGAGAGTCTTGTCGTTGCGGACGCAGGTAAAGGTGCTGACGATTTTGCCGTGAATGTCAGGGATTTCCACCTGAATGGTTGCGCCGTCCTGAATGTGGAAGACGTTCAGGGTCACGCCATCGGCATAGTCGTAATCGGGGCGCTGTGTGTTGGCACCGACCGGCACGATGCTGTTTTCTTTGACCCATAACGGGATCGACATAAAGTCCAGCGTGTCTTTGCGCCAGACGCCGCCCTGCGCGACTTCATCGGTCAGGTAGTTGGTCCAGGTTCCGGCGGGAAGGTAATATTCGGCAGTGCCTTCATTGTTGAAGACCGGCGCAACCAGCAGGGACGGGCCAAGCATGTATTGACGGTCAAGGTAGCGGCTGGTGGGGTCGTGCGGGAAGCCCAGCAACATGGAGCGCATGACGGGTGTGCCCTTTGTGGATGCTTCGACCGCGGCGCGGTAGAGATAGGGCATCAACTGGCATTTTTGGTTGGTGAAGAAACGCAACACATCGACCGATTCTTCATCGAAGAGCCAGGGGACACGGCATGAAGCGTTTCCATGAAGGCGGCTGTGTGAAGAGAGTAGGCCAAATGCCACCCAGCGCTTGTAGAGTGCCGGGGTGGCAGTGTTTTCAAATCCGCCAATGTCATGGCTCCAGAAGCCGAACCCGCTCATGCCGAGCGAAAGTCCGCCGCGCAGGCTTTCCGCCATCGATTCAAAGGTCGCGCTGCTGTCGCCGCCCCAGTGAACAGGGAATTTCTGTCCGCCAGCGGTGGCAGAGCGGGCAAAGAGCGTGGCTTCGTTCTTGCCAAGGCGTTCTTCGAGCACTTTGAAGACGGTCTGGTTGTAAAGATAGGTATAGTAGTTGTGCATCCCTTCAGGGTCAGCACCGTTAAAGTAGACGACATCCGTTGGGATGCGTTCAGCAAAGTCAGTCTTGAAGCAGTCCACACCCATATCGACCAGCGCGTGCAGCTTGCTGGCGAACCATTCGGCGGCGGATGGATTGGTGAAATCGACCAGGGCCATGCCGGGTTGCCATTCGTCAATCTGGTAAACGTCGCCTTCGGGAGTTTTGAGCAGATAGCCATTTGCCATGCCTTCTTCAAACATGATCGAACGTTCGCCAATATATGGGTTGAGCCAGACGCAGATTTTTAGCCCGCGTTCCTTCAAGCGTTTGAGCATCGCCGCCGGGTCAGGAAAGCAGGCCGGATCCCAGATAAAGTCACACCAGTGGTAGCTGCGCATCCAGAAACAGTCAAAATGGAAGACGTGCAGAGGCAGGTCGCGGTCAGCCATGCCCTGAATGTGCCCGGTGACAGTTTTTTCGTCGTAGTCGGTGACGAAGGAGGTGGTCAGCCACAAGCCAAACGACCAGGCGGGTGGCAGGGCGGGGCGCCCGGTGAGGGCGGTGTAGCGTTCGAGCACTTCGGCGGGGGTTGGGCCGTAGATGACGTAGTAATCGATATTTTGGCTTTCCACACTAAACTGGACAGCGTTAACGTTTTCGGACGCCACTTCGAACGAGACCTTCTCAGGGTGGTTGACCAGCACGCCGTAGCCTTTGCTGCTCAAGTAAAAGGGGATGCTCTTGTAGGCGATATCGTAGCAGGTGCCGCCATCTTCGTTCCAGCTTTCGATCACCTGTCCGTTTTTGGCAAGTGCCCCAAAGCGTTCGCCCAGTCCGTAGATGGTTTCACCCACGCCCAACGAGAGTTGTTCGCGGAAGTAGTTTTTTGCGCCGCGCTTCATCAGCGCCAGGGATCTTGGCTTGCTGGAGGTGAGCACTTCGCCCGCCAGACCAATAAAATCAAAGTGATGGGGTACGCCAATATTCAACCGCGCCGTCAGCGGCCCGGATGTAAAAGTTGCGCTTTTTTCGTCGTGTTTGACGCTGATACATTCCGATTTAAGGGTGCTGTCAATATCAAAACCTTGTGTGCGTGGTTTGCGGCCTTTAAAATGTTGCGCCTGGACACGGATCACACCTGGGATTGGGGAAGTAAGCCGCAATGTAATCAATGAGCCAGCCAGCAAATTGCCCCGTTCGCTTTGTGGAACATTTGAAAGATACGCCACCAACGCATCGTCGGTGGCTTCCAATTCATGGATACGGGTGGCATAAAAGGGGGCCACGTCCTCCTGGAGTTTCCAGAACCCCTTGTTAAATTTCATACATTGTCTCCTTCATTGAATTGCGAAACGAAATGCTTATGCCAGGGTCAGTTCAATCACAGGTACTACAACGGATGGTTTGTCAATTGGCAGAAACAGCACCAGTTCGCCCGGTTTCAAATCCATCTGGTCGGTTTCCCAGGGTGTGCCTTCGATGGGGACTTCGCTGCCATCATGCAGAAAACGCGCATACGTCACCTTGTCTGCCATGTTCTGCATTCGGATGTGGCGGAACGGCCAGGCGAAGACGTGCAAGTAAAGCAGTTTTCCATTTTGCGTCAGGCGGCAGTCACGCGGCGCACTGAATTCGCTCTGCGTGCAGCCGTAGATGGACTCGCCGTGCAGAGCCAGCCACTCACCGTAAATGCCCAGCGCTTTGAGCGCTCTGGGGTCAAACGTGCCTAGCGAGGTTGGGCCAACATTCATCAGCAAATTGCCGCCACAGCAGACATTGTTAATCAACATCATAATCAATTGTTCAGGACTCTTCCAATTGCCTTCGTCACGGTTATAGCCCCACCTGCCATTGAGCGTTTGACACGCCTCCCAGACGACCGGCTCCCCGTTGACGTGTACCCATTCGACAGGTTGGATTTGCTCCGGGGTGTAAACATCTGCTTGCACAGAGGGCAGGTCCATGCGGTTGTTTAGCATAATGCGCGGGCTAATCTCGCGGATCAGCTTCACCAGCTTTTCGCTTTCCCAGTCGGTGTGGCTTTTGCCCGGCAGGCCATTATACCCGGCCTGCGGGTACGAGAAGTCGCACCATAGAATATCCGGCTGAAAGCGTGTCAGCAGTTCAGTCACCTGGTTGCGCATATACTCAGCGTAGCGTGGCATTTGTCGCCCAACGTTGAGCGATGCCACGTCGGCGTGGTCGCGCTGGGGATGATAGATATCAATTGTGAAATCGGGGTGGTGCCAGTCGAGCAGGGAATAATATAAACCAACCCGCAACCCTTCGGCGCGGAAGGCTGCGACAAACGGTGCCAGCAAATCTTTGCCACAGGCGGTATTGGTGGCTTTAAAGTCGGTGTAAGCCGAATCCCACAGGCAAAAGCCTTCGTGATGTTTGGCGGTGATGACAACATATTTCATCCCGGCGGCGCGGGCCGCTTTGGCCCACAGGCGCGGATCATAATGCGTCGGGTTGAAGCGCGCAAAGTATTTTTTTTCGTAAAGCGCCGGGTCGATCTTGTCCGCTGAGATAATCCACTCGTGTTGCGAAGGCTGGGAATACAATCCCCAGTGGATGAACATGCCAAAACGGTCATGGACGAACCAGTCTGTATCACCAGTAGTAGGTTTGGGAAGCAGCATATTCGTTAATTCACTTTGCTATGATGAATGGTAGCGGGTGGATTGGCTTATGACAGGTTTCGATCTACTCTTTGACCGACCCGAGCGTGATACCAGTGATGAAATATCGCTGCAGGAAAGGATAGATCAAAAGGATCGGAATGATGGCAATGAAGATTTTTGCCGCGCCTAGGGTCTGGTCTGAAAGTTCAGTCAGGCGTGCGATTTGATCTGATGTCATGGATGTGGTATTGACCACGACGATCAACTGCTGAATATAAGTTTGCAGTGGATAATTTGCCTCGCGGGTGGTCAAGACCAGACCATTGAAAAATTCATTCCAGTGGTAGACAATGCTAAACAGCGAGACGGTTGCGATGACCGGTTTTGAAATGGGCAGATAAATTCTAAACAGCATCGTCCATGGGCCAGCGCCATCCAGCATGGCGGCTTCTTCGATTTCTTTTGGAATATTGCGGAAAAAGTTCATCATCAAGATGACGTTGAAAATTGGTACTGAATTGCCAAGTACTAATCCCCAGATATTGTTAAACAAGTTGAGCGCCTTCATGGTTTGATACCACGGGATCAAACCGCCCGAAAAGAGCATCGAAAAGATCAGGAACCACATGATGATGTCTCTACCGCGAAATTGTTTGCTGGTTTTTGAGAGCGGATAGGCCATCAAAATGGTGACGGTTAGTTCAGAAATAGTGCCCAAGACCACGCGTTCGATGGAAATCCAGAATGCGTGCAGGAAGTTGGGATCTCCGAGCATGGATGTGTACGAATTAAAAGTTGAAACCAACCGGCCAGAAAGTGACCAGACCTGCCGCCACCTTCGATTTTTCGCTCAGCGAAATACATAATGTATACCAGAGCGGGAAAATGCATAACAACGCCAGGCCAACACAGACGACGATCAACAATATATCAAACATGGTGGAACCAAATGATCTATCTCTAACCATTTGAACGCTCCTTAAACCTTAAGTCCTAGAAAATATTGTAATTGGCGAAACGTCTGGCCAGAAAATAAGATATTCCGATGAGTGCAAAGCCAACGACGGATTTAATCAACCCGACCGCAGTTGCCAGACCGTACTGTGCATTGAGCAGACCGATGCGATAGACCCAGGTATCGACAATATCGCCGGTGGAATAGACCAGTGGGTTGTACAGGTTGAAGACCTGGTCAAAACCGGCATTTAATACATTCCCGAGGCTCAATACCATGAGAAGAATAATAGTAGTGCTGATACTTGGGATGGTGATATAGAGAATGCGCTGAAAGCGGTTAGCACCATCCACCGCTGCGGCTTCGTAAATTTCGGGGTTGACACCCGTCAGCGCAGCCAGATAAATAACGGCGTTGAAGCCGAATTCCTTCCAGACATCGCTGCTTACAAGCAGGGCAGGGAATAGTTCTGCCTGAGCAAAGAATAAAATTGGTTTTTGACCAAGTAATGATCGAATGCCATTGGCTGGGCCATACAATGAAAATACATCCAGCATAATGCCAGCCAGAATAACCCAGGATAGAAAGTGCGGAAGGTAAACAACTGTCTGAACCCAACGCTTAAGGAATTTCATACGCAACTCATTGAGCAGCAGGGCAACTAAAAGCGGGAAGAAAATGTTGCCAATAATTTTTAATACGGCAATAAAGATTGTGTTGAAGAAAATGGTTTTACTATCGTTTAGCTGGAAAAGGTAGATAAAGTTATCGAACCCAACCCAGTGCGAACCTAGCACACCTTTGCTGGGGTTGAAATCTTGAAATGCAATTGCCAACCCAAACATAGGGATGATTTTAAAAATAAATATCCAGATAAAGCCGGGAAGCAGCATTAAATAATAGTGTTTTTCAAATTTCTTAATTCTCATGCAAGCGTTCCTCCACTCTCTTATTCTTATTGCTACTCATATATATGCTATTGGAAATAAGAGAAGATGGGGAGTTTTACGGTTTTTTCAGGACCGTAAAACTCCCTCATTGTGTTTATCTTTTCATACCATCCTGAGACAATTTTTCAGAATGTTGATCTGGCTGCAACTACTTGATTGAAGCCTGGATTTCTGCGGTTACATCGTCGCCGCCTTGAGCCTTCCAATCTTTAACGAACTGATCGAAGGTATCAATCGAAGCTTTGCCGAGAATGATATTCAGGAAGGTGGTGGATTTAAGCGTCTGCAGATTGGTCCATTTGGTGGTGACCAAGGGGGTTGCAGCGTAGGTCAGGCTGTAAACGACATTTACCTTGTCTTTGCCGCCAATCGGGTTGTAAATAGCACCATCGCCAACCAGAATGGAATACATACGCGTAAATGCGCCGATATTATTCTTGGTGGTATCTGTGTCATAATTGGGGGTCCAATACTGAATGTCTGTGTTTTCAAACGGCGCAATCTTGACAGATTTGACCTTGGCAGCGTCATCTTTCAACAGTTTATAGACATCGTATTTGGGGTCGGCGAATTCTTCAGGCTTCACTCTATCGTTCAGCACGTCCAACATGGCTTTGTAGGTGAATTCACCTTCATCGTACATGGCCTGTGGCAGTGGCAATGGAACATCGTAGCTGCCGCCTCCGTAGGTGGCGAAATCGAGGTTAAACTTAGATTGATCGCGGGTCATGATATTTTCAATCTTCATGGCGATTTCAGGGTGTTCATACCCCTTGCGGACAACCACGAAGGAAGTGGCGGGAGTACCCTGATGCGGGTTCCACATGCCCTTGGCATCCAGCGGCACAGCATAAGCTTGCCAGTTGGCTTTGGGGTTGTTCTTAATGGCATCCGGCAGCGGCCAGTAGCCATTCCACCATTCACCGAAGTACATACCGGTCAGACCAGCGGCAACAGGTTCATTGCTAGCTTTGCGGACAGCCATTTGCGGGTCGATCAGGCCTTTTTTGTAGAGATCAGCCAGGCGGGCGAGTGCAGTCTTGGTTTCGGGCGCGATGGAACCATACATGGCTTTTCCATCCGAGCCTTTGATCCAGAAACCAGGGTAGGCATTGTACGAGAAGAAGACCGGATCGAAGCCAAACTGACCACTGGTTGGGTTTAAGAAGTCTGCATAGAGACCGCCGAGTGGACCAGCATCGGCGTTTGGGCCACCGATACCGATGGTTTTGCCAGGGCCATTGCCACCTGGGTCTTTGTCAATGAATGCCTGGGCAGTCTTTTCGATATCGTCCATGGTGGTTGGGACGGGCAGGCCCAGTTTATCGAGCCAGTCTTTGCGGATCCACAGCAGTTGGTAGCCATCATCGGGCACGGTTAGGGCTGGGATGGCCATGATTTTTCCGTCAAAGGTGACAGCCTTCAGGCCCAAACCCTTGGTACTATCAGAAACGCGCTTGATCGTATCGGAAGCGTAGTTATTGTATACATCGGTCAGGTCGGCAAGCTGGTCGTTCTTGACCATTTGGCTGAACTGGGCCAGGTTGACTACCATTGCATCAGGCAGGTCATTGCTGGCGATGGCCAGGTTGACTTTCTGATCGTAATCAGCAACGGAGGAAACCCAAAGGAACTTGGTATCAATGTTGAAATTCTTGAGCAGGTAGCGGGTGTACTGGTTGTCGGAATCAGTATCGCCCTGGGGTAATTTTTCGGTTGATTCAAATTTTCGAACCACTGTGATGGTGGTGGGGGTGTCGTAGCCGGTGAAGGGACCATCTGCAGGTTTGGCAGTATCAGTTGGGCCAGCCGTTGCGTCAGGTGCGGTAGTAGCAAATTCATCCGTTGGAACAACTGCAGCCGTGGGAGTGGCTGATGGTGCGCAGGCAGAAAGCACCATGCTCAAGACCACAACTACGAACAATATTTGGCGAACAAATTTATTCATCTTATTTCTCCTTTGTTTTTCTTTCTGTAGGTTGAATAACGAATATAAAGCTTTACTTCACTGTATGTTTTTTTTGTTCTCCTTTTAACAATTTATCGAGCCGGTATTTATTTCGCTCAAGTTTGTCAAATATTGAAATTCAACAAAATCCATTCGACTATCTCGTCGAAATATGCTATAATCGAAATATAGCAGAGCAAAACAAATAGCGTCCAGCAAAACAGCAGGACAAATTACCAGCAGGTTGCTCTCCTAAGAGATACCGCCTATCCCAAATAAGCCGGTATCTCTTCGCTTAAATGATGAAAAGTTTTAGGGGCGCGTAGAAAATATCCATTGTTTATCACTTCTCACAAAGAAGAGTTTGAGAAGCTTAAAACCGGCTTGTTTCTAGGCGGGGGAGTTACGACGGCAAATACCAGAACTGCCTCTAATCGTTAACTTGCAGGGTACCAGTACTTGATGGTTTTGAGCTACCTGTCCATCCAATTGATTAATTAATAACTCTACGCCAAGATGTCCCAACTCTCTGGTTTGGACATCCATGGTGGTTAAAGGTGGCCTCATCATTTCAGCCACATGAGCAGAAGAAACAACGCCCACCAGCGAAAAATCATCTGGGATGGTCCAGCCACGATCCAAAATGGCCTGAATAATTCCTGGCATGGCGCGTTCGTTCATCACAACAAGCGACGTTAAATCAGGATGTTCGTCCATAAGTTCGTTGAAGGCTTCATAGCCAGATTGTGGCGCTGTTTTGCAAAATCTGACGACGGCTTCTAAACCGCCAATTCGCATGGCTTTTTCAAAGCCTGTTTGGGTGCGAACGGCTGGCCCATAGCCCTGGTCGTAGGTAGATTTCGATTGATTTAAAAAACCAATATGGGTATGCCCCAATTTGGTCAGATAGTTGACAATATCATAGGCAGTTTGTTCAAAATCAACATCTGTGTACGATATATCTGTCAGGTCTTCACAGCGTCCGATCATGCTAAAGGGGAAATTAATGCGGCGCAATAAGTTAACTCGCTCATCATTCAGGCGCACTTCCATCAGAATGACGCCATCTACAAGGCCTTGTTGCGTGAATTTGCGCAATTCACCAATATCCCGCAGTTCGGACGGCCACAAAATAAGATTGTAGCCAAGTTCGCTGGCAATCTCTGCCGCGCTGGTGACAAATTCGAGTTCAGTGATGCCCAGGCCGCGCTCAGGGGTGGGGAAAAGCAGCGCAATAATTTTGCTGCGTTTACTTGCCAACCCGCGCGCCAAAATATTAGGCCGATATCCCAACTCATCCATTACTTCAAAGATATGCTGGCGTGTTTTTTCAGAAATGGGCCGCGTGCCGTTTAACGCATAGGAAACAGTGCTTAGCGAGACATTTGCGCGACGTGCCACTTCAAGCATTGTAGTCAAATGGGACACTCCTGGGGTTTTTACGGACATTCGGCGACGCAAAGTGCTTTCGCTGAAATCATCGAAGCGCTTAGTCGAAGCGTACGTATAGAATAGCATAAGGGTTAAACAGAGTCAATAGCCAGTTTAAAAAGTGATTTAAACAAGTCAAGATTATGCAATTTTGCCAATGTTTTAAATTAAAAACTCACCTTACGCAGACAAAGGCCATTTGCCATACAGAGCACAGGGTTAAAATCTTGGTTTTGCTCTGTGGCAAAGCTTTACGTGTGTGTAAGGTGAGTTAATCAATTACCCGCAGATTGTGACTGAAACACTCACGCGTGGGGAGAACCCTGATGCGTTGAAAGATGCGACTTCGTACAGAAATGCAGTCGGTAATTTGGTGCGTGGGGTGTTTAGATCACGGTATTGGTCGCCGAAAACGGTTGCAATTTCTTTGCCGTTACGATAAATGCGATAACCAACCGCGTTGACGGTTTTCCAATGGAGCCACAAATGTATGACGCCGCAGGCGTTACTGGATGCTATCACGCCAACGGGCGCATCGGGCAGGGGTTGGGTGTAACCTACGGTCACGTCACTCAGATCGCCGGGGCTTTCAAGGCTCGCAACCGGCACCCAGCAGTCATCGCCAATTTTGGATGCATTGATCGAAACCCAGGCGCTATCGGCGCTGCGATCGCTGACCTCAAAGGTGCTGCCTTTTATCACGCTGAGTACCGGGTTATAGAGTTTATCCGGTCCCATACGGCAAATGCTGTTTACAGCAATTGTTACCACCGGAAAAATCATCGAGGTGGCGCTTGCCAAAGGGGATGGGGTGGCCTCGGTCGCGGCAGCGGTTGCGGTTTCTGCGGGCGTCGTTGTCGGCGACGGTTCTTCGGTGGGGGCCAGGGTGGCAGCAACAGGCTCAAGAGTTGGCGGATTCGACAAGGTGGGCGCATTCGTAGCCCTGGCAAAATTGCATCCACTTAAAGCGAGAGAGATGAGCAGGATTAGACTTAACGTTTTTCTCATGGTTTAACTCCAGGAATATGATACATAAATCCTATCAGTGAATTGTAAAGAATTTATGTAGATACCCTATTTTACTCTTGATGAACCGCGAAATTCACATTCCTATAAGCATGTGGAGATACAATAAGAGTCTCAAGGAGCCGCAATGGATTTCCAAATTCGCGAATATCAGCCCGATGATTTTGATGCGGTGACCCAGCTCTGGCGGCGCGCTCGTGAAGTTGCTTTGCCAGAGTTTCAGCGCACCAAGGGATATTCCTTTGAAATGGATTGCGCCTATTTTCGGGATCATCTTTTGCCAAATAACCAGGTCTGGGTGGCGGTGGATGGGGGCTACCCTGTGGCTTTTATGGCTATTAAAGATGATTTTATCGACCACCTGTACGTTGTCCCCAACTTTTGGCGGATGGGCATTGGTGGAGCGCTTCTGACCCATGCCCGTAGGCTTTCTCCGCAGCGCTTGCGGCTTTTTACCCTGCAAATCAATATCAATGCGCGCGCGTTTTACGAGAAGAATGGTTTTACCATCTTGAAACTGGGTATCAGCCCGCCGCCAGAAAATGAGCCGGATGTGGAATATCTCTGGCTAAATACGCGCTGACTTTCATACATGCTTGTAAGTTGTTATCTCCTTGCAGGGGGATGCAAGGAGATTTATAATCTTGCCACCAACGGAGGCTATTTTGGAAGAATTGACGACTGATAATATTGGAATTGAACCACAACAACTATCGATTGCCTGGATACGTTTTGTTTTGGACGTGCTTGAAACGATCCTGCTGGCTGCGATCTTGTTTCTGACCATTAATGCGCTCTCAGCGCGCGTACGCGTGGAAGGCTTTAGCATGGTTCCCACCCTGCAAGATGGTGAATTTGTGCTGGTTAACCGACTGGCATATCAATTTGGCGCGCATCAGCGTGGCGACATTATTGTTTTTCATCATCCTTCGGGGCAAAAGCAGGAAGATTTGATTAAACGAATCATTGGCTTGCCAGGAGATCACATCAAAGCAGAAGGTGGTACGATTTCTGTCAATGGCACCAAGCTGAAAGAAAATTATATTGAAGCCGCTCCTGCCTATACAGGCGAATGGGATGTGCCGGATGGTCAGTTATTCGTGCTGGGCGATAACCGTAATAATTCATCCGATTCGCATCAGTGGGGTTTCGTGCAATATGATGATATTGTTGGCAAGGCGGTTGTGATTTATTGGCCATTGAAAGAAATGAAACCAATTGAGCATCCCGATTTGATAAAGAATAGTCAATGAATCTTGTGTTAGACGACATTTTGTTCCAGGCAGATCAATACGAACGTGGGTTGCTGCCTGCTCCTGAGTCTTTGACTGCTCCGATGGGCGCGGCTTTGGCCGGCTGGCTTGACCAATCGCTATTGCGGCCTGAAGCAACCCGCGCCGAAGTGCAGTCGTTTTGCCAGGATGCGCGGCAATATCCGTTTGCAACTGTTTGTGTAAATCCGTCTTATGTGCCGCTGGCTGTCAAATGCATGGCAGGTTCTCAAACCCGTGTATGCGCTGTAGCGGCTTTTCCTTTTGGCGCCAGTTTGCCAGCGCTGAAAGCGCAGGAGACATCTTGCCTGATCGAGCAGGGTGCAACAGAGATTGATATGGTTATCAATATCGGCGCACTCAAAGGGGCAGATTGGTCTTTGGCGTTGGAAGATGTTCAGGCAGTGGTCAGCGCAGCAACAGGCAAAGCCCTCGTCAAGGTCATTCTCGAAACGGCGCTACTGACACGGCGCGAAAAAATAATCGGTTGTCTGCTGGCTAAATTTGCCGGTGCCGATTTTGTGAAGACATCCACCGGCTTTGCAGCAGGTGGGGCGACTGTGGATGATGTTCGGCTGATGCGCGGGGTGGTGGGCGCAGGGATGGGCGTGAAAGCTTCGGGTGGCATCCGCACGCTGGAAAATGTTCAGGCGATGATCGCTGCAGGAGCCAACCGCATTGGTACCAGCGCTGGCGTATCCATTTTACAGGGAGTAGCCGTATGAACGAAGCATCTGACAAGTATGAGTTAACAGCGTTTCAATGCAATCAATGCCCGGCAGGCATGATGCGCCTGAACTATATTACTTATTTCACCTGGTTGGATGATGAACTGGTAATGGTCCCCGGCTTTCCGGCGTGGATTTGCGATATTTGCGCCAAGCGCGAGTACGATGATCGCGCTGTGACCTGGCTGGCAACTTTGCTGAGTCCAAATGCGGGCCAGACCACCATCCACGCAAGCCCCAAGCGGCGTTTGCCACGCGGAAAACGCCATCAGCCGCGTCCCAGTTCGAGCGAGTAACTCTCATGGCCTTTGATAACCCTCCTTCCATGACACATCGCGTTGTTTCGGCAGATTTTTTTACGCCGAGCTACCGTATTGTTGGCAAGTTGATGGTTCCTAACACAGGCATTATCGGGTTGGTAAATGATCAGAGTACTTCATTTATGGAAGTGCTCGATGCGCGGATGGCGCGCGCGCATATGCCGAGCAAGCTCGTCGATCATTATGAAGTAATTCGCATTGTTAAAATCGCAAATTTTTGCAATCAGCATGGTACGGCGCGAGGATCTGGGTCCGCAGGCGCTGACGCGTGGGGGATATGTGCGCATCACGGAATTTCCGCTACGCATCACTACGCCCGTTTATGAACTGGATGGTACATTGGAATGGGCTGGCCGTTTTGATTTCACTGCCATTATGATGGAGGGGACGCGCGATTTTATCCCAATGTACAACACGATTATTACAGCAATCCTTTTACCGGCACTGCGTGTGGAAAGCCCGGCAGTATTGTTCAACCGTAAGCAGGTGGATATTCTGGCATTAAGAATCAACGTTTGGAAGATTAAATGCAACAACCTTAAATTCAAAAGCAGGTGAGCGTCTTTTTCGGACGACGCTCACCTGCTTTTGAATTTGAAATTAACATACAAGCGCGCAGTGATGGTCGCAATCAGAGTTGGATTATTCCTGCCCTTTGTTTTGATCGGCCTGAAGCAGTTCTTCAAGTACTTGAATTGCACCGCTGATGCGCAACATGGTCGCTTCAAGATCTTTGCGTTTTGTATCCATTTCTGCCAGCATTTTTTGTCCGGCTTCAAATTCTGATTTGAGTTCTGTAATGCGATTTTCGAGTTGTTCTTTCATGGGATCTGCTCTCTTTTCTTTGCGTTTATGATTGGTTCTTAAAAGAAATGCGCTCGTTCCAGTCAATTTTTCAGGTTTTTAAGGCCTACTACGGGAAAGCGAACGCTTGATGGTTCAACGCAAAAACTAAATTTTATTTGCGGATTTAAAACAAAATCTTGCTCATTATAGGGGGAAACAATCTTAATACAAGTCCAACCCGGGGAATTTGAATAAAATTAGAAATATTTTAAGAATTGCGTAGGGAATGCGTTGGTTAAACTCAATTTTATACTCCATTTGGGTAAGAGAGAATTTTCACAAACAATTTTTGGGTTGTTTTTGCCTTGTTTTTAATCCAAAATACTCTCCATAAGGGTCGTAGATGAAAATCTCTTCCTCTTGTAGAATTCTTGCAGGTGGGAAAAATTTGTTTGTCTGGTTATTAATATGGTAAGGAGTATTCATTATGAGCGTAAATTGGATCAAAGTCTGCAAGGCGGAAGATATTGCGCCTTTCTCAGGCGTTTCTGCAATGGTATTTGGTCGCCAGGTGGCGATTTTTCGGTTGGAGACAGGGTATTACGCCATCAGCGATTATGACCCGTTCAGTGGCTCTTATGTGCTGTCGCGTGGTTTTGTGGATGAGAAAGGGGGGACGCCCAGGGTTGCTTCGCCAGTTTATCACCAATCGTTCAATCTATTGACCGGGGAATGTCTAACGGACCCTGCCATCAAACTGGCGACCTACCCTGTAAAGGTAATTGGACAGTTTCTCCATATCACAATCCTCGCCAATACGGACAAGCGCTATACCTTTCGGACGATTTCTGCCAAATCTTAGTAAGCCGTTTGGCGCTCTCGACGCGCTGACCCGCAACTCGCTCCAAGAAGAACTGTTGCAGATGTGGGCCAGTGAGAATCAGACCAACACCGTCATCATGGTCACGCACGATATTGAAAAAGTTATTGCTCGGCGAGATCATCGATGTCAACATCCCGCGCCCGGGTGACAAACGTGCCATTTTGCACACCGCCGAGTGGAAAGAAGTGAAAGAGCGTCTGCTCTATTTGCTGATGGTGGCCTACGCCCACCCGGCCAAAGACTGATCCATTTATCGGGAGAAAGAATAACGCCCCGCAGGAATTTGCCTGCGGGGCGTTGTGGTATGACACTAACCTACATTCAAGCCGCCAATGCCTGGCTGGCGTTTCTCGAATTCATTGCAAAGATCGATTTCCTGAACATCATCAGTGTATTTGTCCCACAAGTCCGTAAGTGTTTTCTTGTCTTTTACTTTACGATAATCATCTTTAATATCACGAAAACATGCAAGGTTGCCAAACATACCACTTCCCCCTGGAAAATAATCCGCAAATGCACAATTCCAGCATATTTTTAGATAGATTTCATCAGGCAAATTACTTTTGAGTATGGTTAACTGCTCATCGAATGTACTGTACAGGTTTTTTCCATCTGATTGATATACTTTGCCTTCATATTCAATTGTCAGTAGTAGAACTTCATTCAGAATATGATTGTCTTTTCCAGGTTTTCCACATTCGATATGAGCATGAAGAATGATTTCAAAAGTTTGTTCTTTTGAAACGCACCAAACTGGGATATCACAATCAAATGAATAGCCGCAAAGAGCATTAGACGATAAGTTGAACAGATTTTGCTTTGATAGAGGAGTGCTTTCCAAAATATGAAGATCATGGAAGTCAGTGCCTGTAAATTTAACTTCACGCAAAATTACAGACAATGTTTCACCATCGTTAAAAATGGTGGTTGTTTCTTCTCCGAATTCATCACGATAATTTGTAGAATAACTGATAGGTGTCTTTTTCAAACTTTTAATCCAGTCTATTCAGCGACGATGATGGCGTAACGCCTTGTATTTGGCAATACCGTTCGAACACATCTCTGGCAAAACTTTGGAAATCTTCCGCTTTCAAACCCTTAATATCCACCCAGCGGGGTTTCTCAGCTTCTCCATCATCTACCAAATCATCGCTAATGAGCTCCAGGGCTTTTGGCCGGCAGGTAAAAATGAAAGCAAAGGTGTGATAAGCCTCATCTACCGGGTCGTTATAGAAGAAGTTCTCTTTGAAGTCGAATAATGCGCCCACTTCAATTTCAAGGCCGGTTTCTTCTCTTACTTCGCGCCTGAGCGCATCATCCAATCGTTCGCCGATTTCCACTGCGCCGCCGGGGAAGAAATATTTTCCGGTGCGGCGTGTATTCAGTAGTAGCATCCTGTCATCATGGACGATCAGCGCATAAGCCGATGGGCGGAACGCCAATCTTTCTTTGGGCAACAGTTTCTTTTCGCCATAGAGATTTGTACACGTTATCATGGCTGATGTCATTCGTTTTATCACGCCTTCAGCCTGCCTACGACCTGCACACACGGATGCAGAAAGACTTCTTCAAAATGCGGGGCATCAGCAAACTCGGCGGTCAGGTCCTGCCCGGCGAAGTGCTGATGCTCATGCAGACCGGTGCGCCACTTGGGGCAACTGGTGACATCATAAACAATGCCGTGGCAAGCCACATACATCGGATAGCCGCGCTCGCCAGTGCTGCGGCGCAGTTCCATAATCGTAATTTCTTTGTCAGGGATGGTTGTCATTTTTTGATTATACTTGGCAGTAGTTGAAGAAAGGCATTTGCCACAGAGATCTGGAAAAGATTTAAAGTTGCATAACAGGAGTTATTGATTAATCAACTCAATCAATTTTGGGTAAACAACATCCATATGCGCACCGGGATTTCCCGTCGCATCAATCATATCGTGGACAATCTCCAGTTTTTGGGGAAACTCATAGGTTGAAACATGGGCATGGTTTGCCTGCCAAAGTTTGACCACTTGCGCTGTCATGTTGTTGTCAACGGCTAGTTCATTGCCGTTGGTAATCACCAGCAAGGCTTTGGCGCGCGGCGCAGATTGTTCAGCCTGCGCCTGTACGGCAAAACTGATGCGTAGCTGTTCGCCCAGAACACGCTTCGAGTAGATTGGGTAGGCATACGATGGCTCGGTTTTTTCCTTCAAAGCCGGATTCCACCACTCGTAGCTGACCGGCAGCATCAGGAAAATATTGTCGACCGGCGTGATTGCCCAGCCTGGGACTTCCTTAAAGCTGAATTCTGGGGATATTGCTACGGCCAGATCAACGTCGCTACGATTTTGCCCGACCCAGGCAGCTATAACGCCCCCCATCGAAAACCCGGCAATCGTGACGTGCTGCCCCAGCCCCTGCGCAATATCCACAATGTTATCAGCATAGACAATCATTTCTTCGGCGGTAAGATTCCCCTGGTCGTGTGAATAACGATCCATCAGCCCGTGATGGGGAGCAGGCATGATGAGCACGTTATAGCCCAGTTCGTAAAAACGTTTCCCCAGCTCCGCAAATTGTTGTGGACAGGTAGTGTATCCATGCACAAAAACGATGGTACGGGCTGTTTGTTTTCCATGGGTCAGGAATTTTGCCTGGCAGACCGGATTGAGATTTCCCTCGCCAGCTTTGGCAGCCTGAATGCGCTGAACGGCTTCCTCGTAGCTTTTTACCGGGTTTGGATGCGATACAAGCTGATTAATATTCCAGCGTTGGAACAGCAGGATAATCACAATGACAAGGAGTATCAGGGCCAACTGCGCCAGCCACCATTTGTTTCGCTTCGGCGGAACAGGTTTTGTCATACAAAAGGCTCCTTTGTTGTGGAATAAAGGTGTGCATCCCTGCGCTTTCATCGAATCATACCTGATGGATTGAAATATCGCAATTTACGCTGTAAATCAACCTCAACCCTTTTATATGGATCGTGACGGGTATAATCAGCTAGTTTTGCCGCCTGTTTTTCTAAAATCTAACATCTAAAATCTAACCCCTAAAAAATGCCCCAACTTGTCGAATGCATTCCCAATCTTTCAACAGCCCGTCCCAAAGTCGTCGATCAAATCGTTGCGGCGCTGCTGGCCGTTCCTGAGATTCAATTGCTTGACCGTACATCCGATGCCGACCACAACCGTAGCGTGCTGACCTTTGTCGGGCCGCCGCAGGCTGTGGAGGAAGCTGCTTTTCAGGTGATTCGCAAAGCGGCGCTACTGATTGATCTAGGCCGGCATAGCGGAGAGCATCCGCGGATTGGCGCAACTGATGTGGTGCCATTTGTGCCGCTGACGAGTGTCACCATGGAAGAATGTGTGACCATGGCACGCAGGCTAGGTGAGCGCGTTGGCAAAGAACTAAACCTGCCTGTCTACCTGTATGAAAATGCCGCAACCCGTCCTGAACGCGCCCGGTTGGAAAATGTCCGCAAGGGGCAGTATGAGGGACTAAAAAACGAGATCGAAACAGACCCTGACCGCTTCCCCGATTTTGGCCCGGCGCGGCTTGGCCCGGCGGGCGCGGTGGCGATTGGTGCGCGCCAGCCGCTGATTGCTTTCAACGTTTACTTGACGACCAACCAGGTTGAAATCGCCAAAAAAATTGCCAAAACCGTTCGCCAGTCTTCGGGCGGATTGCCGCATGTCAAGGCGCTTGGCTTGCTGGTAGCGGGCCATGCCCAGGTTTCGCTCAACCTGACGAATTTCCGCGAAACGCCGCTGCATTTGGTCATGGAAGCCATCCGCGCCGAGGCGCAGCAGGCAGGTTTCGATATTCATCACAGCGAGTTGATCGGCCTGATTCCGCAGGAAGCCTTGACCGCCGCCGCTGTGGATTACCTGCACCTTGACGGCTTTGCCCCTAAGATGATTTTGGAAACAAACCTTCCAACCTTCAGTCTTCAACCTGCCAACCTGCCAACCAGTCCCCTTTTTGGGGCAGCCTCCTCTGCGGCGATGGCGGCAGAATTGGTGGCTGGCGTGGTTGGACAGACGCTTGGCAAGCCTAAATATGCTGAAGTTGAAGTGGAGATGAAAAGCATCCGTGAGCGTGCCGAAAAACTGCGCGCCGAGTTGATCGCGGCAATTGTTGAAGACGTTCAGGCAACCGAAAAAATTACAGCTGCTTTCAAACTATATGGCAGTGAGAAGACGCGCAATGAGAAAATCGAACATGCCGCCGTGGAAGCTTTGCAGGTTCCGTTGAGTGTGGCGCGCAAGGCTGTGGACGTGATGGCCCTGGCAGAGCGTTGTGCGCTGGTGGGCAACCTGAGTGCAATTGCTGATGCCGCTGCTGCTGTTTCGCTGGCGCGTGGCGCGTTGATCGCCACTGGTTACAACATCCGCATTAATGTGGATGCGCTGCAAAAGAAGGTCCACGGCGAAGGTTGCCTGTTTGAAGTAGATGCACTCGAAGCCCGCGCGGCGCGCATTAACCGTCAGGCACGCCACGTGTTGCGCGAACGTGCCGGACTTAAGTTGGAATGAGAAAGTTTTTTGCGCTCTGTGGGCTGATCTTGACCCTGAGCGGATGCGCTGCCCCAGCTTTGTCCCCCCCTCCCCGTAGCAGCCCAACGGTATCGGCAACAGTGGCCCCCACTGAAACGATTGCCCCCGTCCTGACAGCGACGGTGCCTGCAGCGACATCCACGCCATCTGTAACGGCGACCCCGGCTTTGGGGGAGATGCGCTGCCCCATCACGGAATTCACCTGTATTGTCCCCGGTCATTTCATCTTTCAGCGTCCCCTTGATCCATCCGCCAACAACGCGATAGATCAGACCTATCGTTACGGCACCACCCAGGACGATACGCGCGAACCCCATCATGGGATCGACTTCCCGAACGCGCAGGGCACCCATGTGCTGGCGGCTGGCGACGGGCTGGTGGTGGTGGCGGGCGATGACAAGTTCAAAAAATATGGCTGGATTGGCAATTTTTATGGCAATCTGGTGGTCATTCAGCATCAGGTGCCGGGCATCGACCAGCCGGTTTTTACGCTCTACGGACATCTCTTCAAGGTTCTGGCAAAAGTCGGCCAGCAGGTGCACACAGGTGACCTGATTGGCGAAGTGGGCAGCACCGGGATTGCGATTGGCAGCCATCTGCATCTTGAAGTGCGCATCGGCAATGACGACTACAAATCCACGCGCAACCCTGAGTTGTGGGTGCAGCCCCCGCCGGGCACAGGTGTGCTGGCCGGGCGCGTGCTGGATGCGCAGGGAAAACCTGTCACATGCGCCATCACCATTCAGCGTTTGCAAGGGGATGTCATTTTGCCTGACAGCATTTACCAGGCTGTGACATATGCGCACGAGTCGCTTAACGGTGATGATGTATTGCATGAAAGTTTTGCCGTTGGGGCGTTGGCAGCTGGATGGTATCGTTTGACAGTAATCTACAACGGTAAATTCCATGAAGAACGGGTACAAATAGTCGTCGGGATGCTAACGGTGGTAGTTTTTAGCGGTTAGACATTAGATTTTAGACATTAGATTTTAGACATTAGACATCTTGCAAAAGTAGCAAATGTGCCATAATAGGCGCATGAGATACGAAACGGTAGAAAAACTAAAAGACGAAGAATTCAAGCGATCAACGGGCGTCAGCCGGGCAGTGTTTGCAAAAATGCTGGCAGTAGTTGAAAAAGAACTGCGCGATTTTGGCCGAACGCCGAACTTGAGTCGAGCAGATCAATTGCTGATGACGTTGATGTATTGGCGAGAATACCGCACCCAATTTCATATTGGGATTACCTACGGTGTCAGCGAATTGACGGTATGCCGAACTATTCAGAAAGTGGAAAAAGCTTTGATGACCTCGAACGAATTTCACTTGCCTGGCAAGAAGAAATTACAACCGAGCGAGACATTAATCGAAGTTGTGCTCATCGATGTCACCGAACAACCGATTGAGCGTCCGAAAAAAAGCAGAGACGACATTACAGCGGCAAAAAGAAGCGTCACACCCAAAAAGCGCAGTTGATCGTCAACCAAAAAACCCAAGAAATCATCGCAACTGCTTTTGGAAATGGCAGCCAACACGATTTTCAACTTTTCAAAATCAGTCGCAGCGTTTTATCTGCCCATGTTTGCAGTTTGGCAGATGCAGGCTACCAAGGTTTGACTGATTTACATCAAAACAGCCGTACACCTGCCAAGAAATCCAAGCTGCACCCGTTAACCAAAGAACAGAAAGCCAGCAATCGCAAGCTATCTCGTGAACGCATCCTGGTTGAGAATGTTATTCGCCGTTTGAAGATATTTCGCATTCTCAGTGAACGTTACCGCAATCGTCGCAAGCGTTTCTCGCTTCGCTTCAACCTAATCGCTGCCATTCATAATCTTGAACTCAGTCTCAGAAACTGACTTATGCAAGAGGTCTATTAGATTTTAGCTAATATCTAGGGAGATTGGTAATGCAGGATTTAAAAAGATACAGGTGTGGCAGAAAGCACACGAGTTAGTGTTGAGAATTTATCAGGTGACGATGCTGTTTCCGAAAGATGAGCTTTATGGTTTGACCAGTCAAATTCGGCGTGCTGCCTCTTCTATTCCTGCCAATATTGCTGAAGGCTGTGGTCGGAATACGCAAACCGAACTGGCCCGTTTTGTCCATATTGCATCAGGCTCAGCCAGTGAATTGGAATATCATCTTTTACTGGCTCGTGATTTGGGTTTTATCGAAGCGTCGGTTTTTATAGAACTTGACTCTTCTGTGAATGAAATCAAGAAAATGCTCGTTGGCTTTAACAAGGCCATTCAATCCACTCAAACATCTAATATCTAATATCTAAAGTCTAAAATTAAGGAGTTTCACAATGGGCTTAAAACCTGATCACTGGATTCGCAAGATGGCGTTGGAACACAAAATGATCGAACCGTTTGAAGACAAGCAGGTGCGCCAGGGCGTAATTTCTTACGGGGTTTCTTCTTATGGATATGATGTGCGCGTGGCAAATGAGTTTAAGATTTTCACCAATGTCTTCTCGGCCACAGTGGACCCGAAAAACTTTGACGTGCGCTCGATGGTTGATTTCGTCGGCGATGTTTGCATTGTGCCGCCCAATTCGTTTGCGCTGGCACGGACGATTGAGCATTTCCGCATTCCGCGCAAGGTGTTGACAATCTGTCTGGGTAAGTCAACCTATGCACGCTGCGGAATCATTGTCAATGTGACTCCCTTCGAGCCGGAATGGGAAGGATACGTGACGCTCGAAATTTCGAACACCACGCCGCTGCCAGCCAAAATCTATGCCAACGAAGGCCTGGCGCAGGTCTTGTTCTTTGAAGCCGATGAAGAGTGCGAGACCTCGTATGCCGATAAGAAGGGCAAATATCAGAACCAAGAGTCGATTGTTCTGCCCAAGCTGTAAATCGGACGGTAACCGATAGTAGACGAAAGGCCATACAAAAGTGCCGCCCAAACGGGCGGCACTTTTGTACGTAGTCTAAAGGTACTGCTATCACTTCCGCAAGCTGGTTGTGATGAATTGCGCGATACAATTTTATTGTCAACAACTTCCTGCTTTTTTTCTATAAAACGTCTGATGTGAAATCGAAGAAATATTGACAGGAATTGGGAATGCCTTCAAGATAAAGTCGCCAAACGAAATCTTGAAAGGACATTCCCATGACAAGTATAACCATTTCTGATGTTTTAACGATCATCTATGTGCTGGTAGATGATTGGTACGAAATAGAAGGCGTGAAACTACTGAAAGGAAAAGCTGGTAAGAAGCCTGAATTCAAAGATAGCGAGTTGATGACATTGATGCTGGCGCAAGATTACATTCCCTATCCGAGCGAAACGCAGTATGTCGAGTTTATTCGGGCCAACTATCTGGCACTATTTCCAAGATTAGTGGATCAAAGCCAGTTCAATCGTCGAGCACGGGCATTACGTCTGCTGGTGGAACAATTGAGACGCTACTGGATTGTTCAAAAGCACTGTCATTTGCATAACAAATATCTGCTAGATACCAAACCTGTGCCAGTTCTTGGCTACAAAAGACGCAAAAACAGAAGCGATTTTGCTGGGAGTGCCGATTATGGACATTGTGCCAGCCGCAAAATGGATTACTTCGGCTACAAATTGGTCACAATTTCCACTTTACAAGGAATTCCTGTTATTTATGATCTGGTTCCAGCTAATTTAGATGAACGTTTTGCCGCAGAAGCGGTCATTGATCATCTGACATATTGTGATATTTTTGCTGATAAGGGTTTTATCGGTTTTGAGTGGCAGACCAATATTTTTGAGCAAACCAATAATTTGATATGGACACCAAAACGTTCTAATCAGCACCTTCAAAATTCGAAAGAACTTGACCGCTGGCTTTCCAAAACTAGGGAACGTATCGAAGGTGTTTTCCATGAAATCCAAAATACTGGGCGTAATATTGAACGTTTGCTTTGCAAAACTGTGCTCGGTTTATCAACTCGTGTAATTCTCAAAATGACTAGCCATTTATTACGCCGTATTCTTTTCTCAGATTTCAATATCGATATTCAAACTTTTCAAACCACTTTTTGATTTCACATCAGACGTATAAAGCAAATTACAAAAAGGGTGCCATGAATAAACATTTGCGTTTGTTGCTCAAGAAATTGTCCTTTATGCCCACTTTGCTGGTTGTGAGCGTTTTACTCTCGGCTCAGGTTCCCGGAGTTGCGCTGGCGGCAGGGGATGGGATGGCTGCCGCAGCATCGTCTGAGAGTACCGATCAGTTGATTATCAAATATAAAGATACCGCTATTGCCAGCCAGAGACCCGATCAGCCGGATGTGCTTCAGGCGTTGAGCGGGAGGGCTGGCGCGCCTTTGCAATATGCGCGTGTCATGTCTGGCGGAGCACATGTTTTGCGGCTCGCCCAAAAGCTGCCGCTTGCGCAGGTGCAGGCGATGGCGGCCCGCCTGATGGCATCGCCAGATGTGGAATATGCCGAGCCGGATCAGATCCGCCACGCGATTAAGGACAAACGGGTTGATTTGCCAGCTGCGGCTTCCCGTCCGGCCTTGTTGACGCCCAACGATCCGCAATATGTCAATCAATGGGATATGTTCGGCACCTGGGGCATCAACGCGCCCGCAGCGTGGAATATCACCACCGGGTCAACATCCGTTGTCGTTGCGGATATTGATACAGGTCTCGTTAACAGCACTACCAACCCCGAGTTTAATACCGGGCGCACCGTACAGGGTTATGATTTCATCAGTGACACGACAGTTTCAAACGATGGTAACGGACGCGATACCAACCCCGCTGATCCGGGAGATTGGTGTGGCGGGGAAAATAGCTCATGGCACGGTACACACGTTGCCGGGACAATTGGCGCAACAGGCAATAACGGCAAGGGAATTGCCGGGATTGGCTGGCAGACCAAAATTATGGCGGCGCGTGTGCTTGGCAAATGCGGCGGCTATGATTTAGATATTGTCGATGCGATGAGATGGTCGGCTGGACTGGCAGTTTCCGGCGTCCCGACCAATGCCCATCCTGCCAGAGTGCTCAGCCTGAGCCTGGGCGGTTCGGGTGCGTGTGATACCACCTATCAGAGCGCCATCAGCGCTATCAATGCGGCGGGCGCAGTTGTGGTCGTGGCGGCAGGCAATGAAAATGCCAATGCCAGCACATCTACCCCAGGCAATTGTCCTGGCGTCATTACGGTGGCTGCGACTGGGGCAAGCGGTGAACGTGCATCGTACAGCAACTACGGCGCAATGGTCGAGATTGCTGCGCCGGGTGGTGGTGATAACGACAATGGGATTCTTTCCACGATTAATTCTGGCACACAAGGCCCGGTTGCAAGTCCGGCTGGGGATATATACGCCTACTATGAAGGCACCAGCATGGCGACGCCGCATGTCAGCGGGGTGGTGGCGCTGATGTTTTCGGTTAACCCGTCGCTGACGCCTGCCCAGGTGCTGCAAATTTTGCAGAAAACCGCCAAAGCCTTCCCGGCGAGTTCCGACTGTAACACAAAGGGTTGCGGCAGTGGTATTTTGAATGCAGGCGCGGCGGTGGCTTCTGCTGCTTCGATGGTGGTTACTCCCACCCCGACCCGTACCGTGACCTTGACGAAGACCCCTACTGTCACTGCGACATCCACCCCAACGGTAACGCAGACCAGCACCCCCACCATCACATCCACTTGGACGAGTTCGGTCACCCCTACACCATTATTGACATCAACCGAGACTCTCACGCCCACTGAAACGGATACACCTACTGAAACGTTAACGCCCACCGAGACGCTCACCCCAACCGAGACATTGACTCCCACCGAAACATTGACCCCAAGCGATACACCCACAGAAACCGATACCCCTACCGAAACGGATACGCCTACAGAGACGCTAACGCCCACTGAGACGCTGACCCCCTTCCCGACGCAGGCATCCGTTACCAGTTGCAACTCCAGCCTCATCACTATCAACGATTTCAGTACTGCCAGTCTCTATCCATCGACCATTACCCTTTCTGGGCTGGGCGCGTGGACAACGGATGTCAATGTCCAACTTGTCGGGCTGACGCATAGCTGGCTGTCGGATGTGGATATGATGTTGGTGGGCCCGCAAGGCCAAAGGCTGGTGATTTTCTCGGATGTGGGCGATGATGCTGATGTGAGCAATCGTGTCATCACGCTCGATGACAGTGCCACGCAGAATTTGCCAAGCACTGCGAGCCTTTCTTCTGGCACCTACCGCCCGACAAACTATAATTTTGCGGATGATGATGCCGATTATTTCCCATCTCCGGCGCCTGCTGTGAGTGGGGCAACCACCTTATCGACCTTTAATAACACCGACCCGAACGGCGTCTGGAAGCTGTATATCGTTGACGATGTCGATGGCGACTCTGGCAGTCTTGGTGGTGGCTGGTGTTTGTCGGTGAAAGCGGCCAGCAGCGCGCCGACGCTGACGCCCACGCCCACGCGTACCCGCACGCCTGTGGTAGGCACGACAACTTTCACCTCGGTTGCAGCGCAGGATGGCTGGGTGCGCGAGTCGAGTGAGTTGAGCGGCGTTGGCGGGGCACTTAATTCCACGGCAACGACCTTCCTGTTGGGCGATGATGCTGCCAAACGGCAGTACCGCGCCATCCTTTCTTTCGACACATCTAGCCTGCCCGATAACGCCACGATCCAATCGGCGCAGATCAAGATTTTGCAAAGCGGTGCAGCGGTCGGGAAGAATCCGTTTAGTGTGCTGGGCACGCTCTGGGCGGATATCATCCACGGTTCCTTTGCCGGGAATCCGGCCTTGCAGTTGGGCGATTTTAGCGCCGCTGCCTCTGCGCTTAAGGTGGGTGCTTTTGGCATCACGCCGGTTGGCGGCTGGTATACCAGTCCGCTCACTATCACCGGGCGCAACCTGGTCAACAAAGTGGGTCTGACGCAGTTCCGTTTGCGTTTCAACCTCGACGACAACAACAACGCCTCGGCCAACTATATGCGATTTATCAGTGGGAATTACCCCACTGGCAAGCCGGTGCTGGTGATTACGTATAGCGCGCCGTAATCTGATTTGTGTGAAAGGCGGCGTCTTGCTGATGGATTTCAGCAAAGATTGTCATTTTCAAACGATGGACAATGGACGGAATCATCTTCGGATGATAAAGTTGCCTGTCCATCGTTTTGATTTTAATTCAGGGAGTTGAAGATGAAATCTGTACTAAGAAAATCCCCGTTGATGATGTTTATCTTGGGCTTTGGGCTTTTTGCTGCATCTTGTAGTGCATCCATCCCTCAGCCGCCGACCCAGGTACCTGTAACAGCATTTGTCCCGGCAACGCCCACCGCGACTGTCTCACCATCCGCTACACCCCAAACGGAATCCACCCCAACCAGAATACTGACCGCTTCCGTGTCACCATCCGCCACGGCTACGCCCCCATTGCAAGGTACATTGCTGTTTGCCACACCGGGTAGTTGTGATGGCGTGTGTTATCCACAGCTTACGCCGATTTTTACGCCAGAGAAGCAACAAGTCTCTTATCATTTAAAACCTTTGGCTGAAAAAGATTTCATTGCCTTGATCCACACGCTTGATCAGTACGCGCACGATGCGGATGCATATGGCCCTGCTGGAAGCCGCTACCCATTTATCGAGAATCAAAGCCCTGTCCGCTTTGCTGTGGAAGAAGCCCAGCTTCATTTTCCGAATTCATCTTATACGGATCAATATCTTTGGCATCTGGTATATTCTCATGCCATACAGGGCAAGCCGGGCGTTGATGAATGGCTGATGCAGCATATTGATCGGGCGCTCAACGCGGATGGCTATTCGCTTGACACTCTCAACAATTTATTGAATCCGAATGGCTTCAATGCCAATGACATGCACGTGGTTCGGAACCTTTTTGGCGATGGCAAGCAAGGGTGGGTCTTTAATGTCAAAGTTAATGATGATTCGATTTCAGACGGTCTGTTCTTGGTGGTCCGACAACGTGCGCCATCTGGGTATGAGATATTTAAACTGACCAGCCAATGGTTATTTAATTATAGTGAATCTCGAATTGACCAGATTGAGGACAAAAATAAAAACAACCTTCCTGATATTACTTTAATTATTAGCAGGCATAGCGGAACCTCCTGTATAGGTGGAGTACACATTTATGAATGGAATGGTGCCCAATTCTATGATCTTTCGAAAGACGCTTTTGATTTAAATGATTGTGCGACAGAGTTTAGGGTTGGCTTGGATAAAGGTGTTCCAAGCATCATTATTGATAATAATTCTCTATTTCGACGTAGCCACGATCAGTATGATTGGAATGGCAAATTTTATGAATTTGCTAATTATGAAAATGCCACCCCCTTGCAGGCTTGGAATTATGCTGCCGATGCAGGCAAAAGCTCCCCTGCGAATGATGCAGCTCAGTTACCAGCTTTTCTCGATTCGCCCGAAGCGCTTAAGAGCGGCCCGGCTTATCCCGATTACCTGCGCTTTCGGTTGGGGGTGGCGTATGCTCTGCTCTCAAAGCCTGCGCAAGCCACTGCTGAAATGCAAAAATTGATCTCTTCGCCGCGTGACCCCTCTGTCAAGGTTTTTTCAGCGCTGGCGAAGACATTTCTTGGGACCTACAAAGGGGATGCCGATCTTTATCGCGCCTGTGTAAAAACCGGTCAGTTGGATCAGACTACCCGTAAGCAGTACAACCCCGACGACAATTCAGCACTGGCAGATGGCTATGGACTCTCCGAAGATGTGATCTCTGCTTACGGGTTGGCGATGACATTTCCCTGTGATATGAACGCGGCTTTCAATCTTTTGCTCAAAACCATTCCTGCCAATTCCGTCGATATCCCGAAGCTGTTGCAACAAAATGGTGTCGAGATTGTCTACTCGGCGGGTTTTGATGTGAACAATGACGGTCAAAAAGAATGGCTGGTGGTCGATAAGGATGAACTCTGGAGTTTGATTGCGCTGCAGGATGGCGTTTTCCAGGCGCATGAAGCGGGTAGCGGCTCTGAGAAAATCCCCGAAACGGTACAAGTTGTCCATTGGAACGATGTCCCCAACCCGGTGCTGATTCTGCGGGGCAAAGATTCGCTGGATGTCTTTACGGTCAACAAAGATTTTGAGATGAACAACGTGCTGGATGAGTGGCAACTAAAATCATTCAGTTTTTCCGAATCTCAAGCTGCTCCTGAGATTCAGCTTGCTTATGAAAACCCACTCCCCAATTATTATTATCCATTTTCACCTTGGGCTGGCTACCGTTGGGATGCCGCAAGCCAAACTTTTAACAATGACTTGTTGGAATACAAACTCTTTGTTGAGCATAACCCCAAAGGCGCCGCTAAAATTGCGGCCGCCGCACTTCCCCTTTGGGATGATTGGGCAAAGCAACAGCGTGACACATTTGATCTTCAGCAGGATTATTACCTGGCCGGACTGGCCTACCAAATGGCAGGTGATGACCAGAAGGCCGCACAAATCTACTGGCAGCTCTGGCACGATTACCCCGAAAGTCCCTATGCCTTGATGGCCCGCGCCAAACTGGCGTTGGGAAATTAATTTGTTTAAACGCTATTGAGCTTAATCGCCTGCAAATGAATCCCCGAAATCGACAGTTCCAGTGCCTGACCATGAAAGCCCGCTTCGGCAGACACCTGCTCAAACGCCGCCCGCTGGATGTAGATTTCGCCCGGCCCGGCAATGTCTTCGCCCATTTTGCAGGCGCGGTTCACGACATCGCCAAAATAATCGGGGCCGCCAATCAGCAGCACATCGCCATAATCAATCCCAATCGAAATACGGATGTCAAATGTCTCGTCAGTATGCAGGTTGATTGCATCAAAGGCCTTGTTCAACGCAACCGCCGCCTGAATGCTGTCTTCAACACGGTCAAACGCCGCATAACAATTGTCCGCTTCAAACTTGACCACCTGTCCGCCAAATGACTCAATGATCGGCTTGGTAGTAATCTGCATGCGTTTGACCATCGAAAGGTAATGGACAATCCCGAACTTTTGTGTCAATAGCGAAAACCCCGACATATCCATCACAAGAACCGCTTTTTTGTGTCCAAATTTTTGCCACAGAGTCTGGTCAATGCTTGTACGCTCTTCTGCGGTTAAGGCATTCGCATACGCGATCAAAAGTGTTTCAAATTCCTTGTCCATCATTGCCTCTTTCTTGAAATTCTTGTGCTTGCGCTCTATTCTTTACGCGCTGACTCAATTGTATTCCCTTTTGCTGGTAGAATCCTGAGAATGCCAAAGAGATTGCTGAAAGCCTTTATCAACGTGATGATTTTTTTTATATTCGTTCCCTTGCTTGTGTTGGGTATTCCCCGACTGGTTACCGGTCTTTATGCTGCGCCTCGCATCTACACCGTGGAATCGACTCCCCTGCGGCGGGTGGCCGTTGTTTTTGGCGCAGGCCTGCTGCAGGATGGCAGCCCCACCAGCATCCTGCGTGACCGCGTCCAACAGGCGGCCAACCTGTATTTTGCCAAAAAGGTCGAAAAGTTGCTGATGAGCGGCGACAATCGCTTTGTCGATTACAATGAGCCCGAATCCATGCATCAATACGCGCTATCACTCGGCGTCCCCGATAAAGACATTGTGCTCGATTATGCCGGGCGCAGCACCTATGAAACTTGCTACCGCGCCAAAGCCATTTTTGGTCTCAAAGACGCCATTCTTGTTACCCAGCAATTTCATCTGGCGCGCGCCATCTTTCTGTGCAACATGCTTGGTCTGGATGCGATCGGGGTTGAAGCTGACTTGGGCAGATATCGGAATAGCCCGTTGTTCTTCGTGGTGAATAATGGTCGTGAGTTGTTCGCCACCATCAGCGCCTTCAGCGACCTACTTTGGCGTCCCCTGCCCGTCCTCGGCAAACCCGAACCGATTTTCCCCGAGAAGTAGCCAGAGAACAGTCTTCAGTCTCAACCTTCAACCTGTAACCTTCCCACTATAAATCACACCCAAGCTCTTTCCCTCGTTCGTGAATACGTCAAAAATGAAGGCCTCATCCGCCATATGCTATGCGTCGAAGCCGGGATGCGTTTCTACGCCGAAAAATTTGGTGAAGATCCCGATCTGTGGGGCCTCGCCGGGTTGTTGCATGACTTCGACTGGGAGATTCATCCGAACCCTCGACCAGCACCCACAAGACGGCGCGCCTATCCTGCGCCAGCTCGGCGTCGATGAGACCATCATCCGCGCCATTCTCAGCCACGCCGACCATACCGGTGTCTCACGCGAAAGCCTGATGGAAAAAGCACTCTTCGCCTGTGACGAAGTCAGCGGACTGGTGACTGCTGTTACGCTTGTGCGTCCGTCACACTCGCTTTATGATCTTGAGGTGTCTTCCGTCAAAAAGAAATGGAAAGACAAACTCTTTGCCGCCGGAGCCAACCGTGAAGAGATGGAACAGGGTGCCGCCGAACTTGGCATCGACCTGTGGGAACATGTCGGCAACATCATCACCGCCCTGCGCAAAATCGCCCCCGAACTTGGACTGGCTGGCAACTTGTAACGACTTGCCTCGAATCGTTGCCACAGAGAACACTAAGATTTTGAGAAGCCAACCTTTAAATCTCAGTTCGCTCTGTGGTTTTTTATTTTAAACCTTCAACCTGTAACCTTCCAACTTTCGCCTACACTTGCGGTTATAATTTACTTAATGTTTCACATTGTTCCACCAGCCCCCGTTGACTATTTGGTGATCGGCCATCTCACGGTAGATCGCACGTCCGCCGGCCCAACCCTTGGCGGTTCGGTTGCTTATGCAGCGCTCACCGCTCGTGCCCTTGGCCTGCGTGTTGGCATCGTCACCGCCTGGGGGAACGAGATTCCGCTGACAGCCTTGGGTGACATCCCCGTCATTGCTGCCAACGCTGAGCACAGCACGACCTTCGAGAACATTTACACACCCATAGGGCGTACCCAATACGTCCGCTATGTGGCCCCCAAGATTAATTTCACCCTGATCCCGGAGCATTGGCGGCATGCCGGGATCGTTCATCTGGCTCCCGTGGCACAGGAAATGGAGCCGCTCTTGCCCGCAGCGTTCCGCCCCGCATTTACCGGAATCACGCCTCAGGGTTGGTTCCGCGCCTGGGGGGCGGATGGACTTGTCCGCACGTGTCTGTGGTCGCAGTCCGCTGAAGCATTATCCCACGCCACAGCCACCGTCCTCGGGCTGGAAGATGTCGGCGGAGACGAAGAGTTGATCGAGCAGATGGCGCAGCATGCTCCTTTGCTGGTTGTCACCGAAGGGGCCGCCGGCTCCCGCCTGTTCTGGCGCGGCGACAGTCGCCGCTTTCGTCCGCCACCCGTCACCGAAGTGGACGCCACCGGCGCAGGCGACATCTACGCCACGGCCTTCTTCATCCGCCTGACACAAACCCGCGATCCATGGGAAGCCGCCCGCTTCGCCACCCGTATCGCGGCCATCTCCGTCACCCGTCCCGGCCTGCAAGGTGTGCCTACGCCTGCTGAAGTGCAACAAGCACTTGCTGAAATCATCATCTAATCTCTCATTATCTACTCTCTGGAGCAACCCTTGACCGCTCGCATCTATACCCTTGTCAATCAAAAAGGCGGCGTTGGCAAAACCACCACCGCTATCAATCTCAGCGCCTACCTCGCTGCGCACGGCCAGCGCGTTTTGCTCGTCGATCTTGATCCGCAGGCCAACGCCACCTCCTGCCTGGGTGTCGATAAGGCCAACGTCAAGGGCGGCACCTACGAAGCCATGCTTGGGCTGGCTCCGGCGCTTTCTTCGATCTTGAACAACCCCACCCTGAAAATCTCGCTGCTGCCTTCCACTCAATCCTTGGCCGGCGCAGAGGTGGAACTGGTCAGCCAGTTGGCGCGTGAGCTGTGTTTAAAGAAGGCGCTCGACCCGTTGCTGGAGCGCTACGACTACATCCTGATTGACTGTCCTCCTTCGCTGAGCCTGCTGACCATCAACGGTTTGGTGGCTGCCAAAGATGGCGTCATCATCCCGGTGCAGTGTGAGTACCTTGCGCTCGAAGGTGTCGGACAGCTTTTGCAGACCTTACAGCGCATTCGTCAGGCGCTCTTCCCGGCTTTGCAGGTGCGCGGCGTTGTCATGACCATGTATGAAAGCCGCGCCAACCTGTCTATGGATGTGGTCAACGAAATCCGCAAATACTTCCCCAACCAGGTTTTCAACGCCATCGTCCCGCGCAGTGTGCGCCTTGCCGAAGCGCCCTCCTACGGGCTGCCGATCTCAGCGTATGCGCCTACATCCACCGGTGCGCAGGCTTATTCCGCGCTGGCAAAGGAATTGCTGATCGGGGATGGTGTTCTTGCAGCGGAGCGGTAATAATCTTTCCCTGACTGATTGCTGAACACTGTTATCTGGTAACCACAGCTTTACAGGAGATCATCATGGATTTGCATCCATATTACTGGATCGGATTTGCCGTCGTTGTCGTTGGCATGCTGGCGCTGGATTTGGGAGTTTTCAACCGTAAAGCGCACGTCATCAAACCCCGTGAAGCGCTCTTCACCAGCATTATGTGGATTGGCATCTCCCTGACCTTTAATGCGATGGTCTTTGTTTTTCAGGGCCACGACAAAGGCTTTGAATTCCTGGCCGGGTATTTGATCGAAAAATCGCTCAGCGTTGATAATATTTTTGTTTTTGTAGTTGTCTTTTCTTACTTCAAAACCCCGGCTGTATTACAGCACAAAGTACTCTTTTGGGGCATTCTCGGTGCGCTAGTCTTGCGCGGCTTGCTGATTTTCGTCGGCTCGGCGCTGATTCATCAGTTTGAATGGATTGTTTATATCTTCGGCGGATTTCTGATCTACACGGCCATCAAACTTGCCACGCAGGAAGATACCAACGTTGACCCGTCGAAGAATCCCGTTGTCAATCTTTTCCGCAAGCTGATGCCAGTCACGCCTGACTACGAAGGGGGGCGCTTCTTTGACCGTGCTGGCGGAGTTTTGCGCGCCACACCCCTGATTATCGTTCTAATCGTGATTGAAACCACCGACCTGGTTTTTGCGCTCGAACTCAATCCCGGCCATTTTTGCGGTGACGCTTGACTCGTTCATTATCTACACGTCCAATGTTTTTGCCATCCTTGGGCTGCGGGCGCTTTATTTTCTGTTGGCGGGTGCGATGGGGGAGTTCCGCTACTTGAAAGTGGGTTTGTCGCTAGTGCTGGGTTTTGTCGGCGTCAAAATGCTGATTGCCGCAATCCACATCGAAATCCCGATTGTCATTTCGCTCAGCGTGATCGCCCTGATTTTGACTGTCGCCGTTGTCGCCTCTATCATCGTCGCCAAACGTGAAGCGCAGCACGCTGAGTCGAAGTAGTTTTTAGAATATTGCAACTTTCAACCTGTAACCTTTAACTTGTAACTTGTAACTTTCAACCCGCCCTTAGGAGTACCACATGCCCAAACATACCGGCCTCGGCAAAGGACTGGAAGCACTCATCCCCGGAAGCAGCTCCCCGTCGGGTGCGCTGCAATCGCGTAACGACAGTGGAGTGCTGACCGTTCCAGTTAAGCAGATCATCCCCAACCCGCGCCAGCCGCGCTCACACTTCAACCCGACGGCGCTGGCGGAATTGGCCGCTTCGATCAAAGAGCATGGCGTCATCCAGCCGTTGCTAGTCAGCAATAATGAGACGGGAGACGGCTACATCCTGATTGCCGGGGAACGGCGCTGGCAGGCCTCACAACTAGCCGGGTTGAACGAAGTGCCCGTCATCGTGCGTCAGACCAGCGACCAACAAAAACTGGAACTGGCCCTGATCGAAAATATCCAGCGCGCCGACCTGAACGCGCTCGAAGAAGCCCACGCCTACAAACAACTTTCCGACGAATTTCGCCTGTCGCATGAGCAAATTGCCGAGCGCGTCGGCAAAAGCCGCGTTGCTGTCACCAATACCCTGCGTCTTCTTAAACTGCCCGCTGCCATTCAGCAAACGTTGGTGGATGGCAGTATCAGTGAAGGCCACGCTCGCGCCTTGCTGGCGCTTCCCACCCATCAGGCGATGCAGGCCGCCCTCAGCACGGTGCTTGCCCAGGAACTGACTGTCCGTCAGACCGAAGAACTTGTCCGCAAGTTGAGCGGCGAAAAACCCACACCCGCTGTAAAGCGTGGCCCTTCGCCAGATGTTCTGGCGCTCGAAGAACGCCTTCGCGAAAGTCTTGGCACCAAAGTGAGCCTGAAAGCCGGTAAAAAAGGGGATGGTAGTCTGACGGTCTATTTTTATTCAGAAGAAGAGCTCAATGCTTTGTTGGATCGTTTAGTAGATTAGTAGAACAGTCTGCTCGTCTTCTAGTGGGCTAGTCTCCTAGTCAAACCGTCTGGCCGACGACGAGTAGACTAGAAGACAAATTTTGCAATCGTTCTGGTATTTCATTTCACCCTTCTTCACGCTATTATTCGAAAGAAAATGAAAATCCTTTACAACGCCCGCATCCACACACTCGACGCAAACTGCCCACTGGCCTCGGTCATTGTCATAGATGGAGAGCGCATCCTGGCGGTGGGCGGCGCCGAGCTACTGGAAGCTTTTCCGCTGGCGGTACGCAAGGATGTTGGTGGGCGCATCATTTTGCCTGGTCTGACCGACGCTCACCTGCATCTTGAAAAATATGCTCTCAGCCTGCAAAAGCTTGATCTGACCGGCAAAACCGACGAAGAATGCGCCCGCCTAATTTCAGAGCACGTCTCCCATCCATCAGAATGGCTTCTCGGTCAGGGTTGGTCGGGGAGGAAAGCCCTTTTTTTAGGTTTGGGGGGCGAGAATCCTGTATACTTAACATCACAGTCTTTACACGCTGCCTGGGCCAATGCCACTGCTCTCCGCATGGCAGGCATCGGTTCCAGGACGCCTGATCCGCTGGACGGCAAAATTTTACGGGACGAGAGCGGCCTCCCCAATGGGATTTTGCTCGAGGGCGCAATCCCTCTCCTTGAAAAAATCATCCCGCAGCCCACACCGGATGCGATCTGTGCTGCGATGGAAGCCGCCCAGCCGCTGCTGTGGAAGATGGGACTAACGGGGGTTCACGACTTTGACGGGCGCGCCTCGTTTATGGCGTTACAATCACTTGACTTGCGTGGTAGACTTAAGTTGCGTGTATTGAAAAGCATTCCACTCGCACTTTTGCCTGAAGCGCACGCCCTCGGTTTGCGCAGCGGTTTTGGGAATGATCGCCTGCGGATTGGTTCGGTAAAGGTTTTTATGGATGGCACACTCGGTCAGCGCACAGCGGCCATGTTACAACCTTATACGGGCGAACCTGAAAATCGTGGCATGCTCCATATCGATGGGGAAGCTCTGGCCGAACACGCTCGTCAGGCGGCAGATGTTGGCCTGAGCGTTGCGGTTCACGCCATTGGTGACCGTGCCGTGCATGAAGCGCTCAACGCCTTCGAGCAGGTGCGCACCTATGAGTGCGAACGCCAACTCCCGGCCCTGCGCCACCGCATTGAGCATGTGCAACTCATCCATCCAAATGATGCGCCGCGCCTCGGGCAAATGGGAATCATCGCCTCGATGCAGCCCATCCACGCCTCTTCGGATATGGCAATCGCGGACTTGTATTGGGGCCAACGTGCCCGTCTGGCATATGGCTGGCGTACGCAACACGAGAACGGCGCGACCCTTGCCTTTGGTTCCGATGCCCCAGTGGAATCGCCCAACCCGTTCTGGGGTTTGCACGCTGCTGTGACCCGTCGCCGTTTCGATGGCGCGCCAGGGCCG
Source organism: uncultured Chloroflexia bacterium (assembly GCA_963757465.1). Taxonomy (GTDB): domain Bacteria; phylum Chloroflexota; class Anaerolineae; order Anaerolineales; family Villigracilaceae; genus UBA5195. Next base: position 816,600 of record CAVWRY010000003.1, read on the forward strand.
GATGGCTGGTTCCCGCAGGAGCGTCTTTCGATGCATGCTGCTTTGCAGGGTTATACAACGGGCGCAGCGTATGCTGCTGGCACTGAAAATTCCACCGGGCGGCTTGCCCCCGGCATGTATGCTGATTTGATTGTGCTCGAAAAGGATCCGTTTGCTTGCCCGCCAGATGATCTATGCTCGCTGTCTTCATCTGCGACCATGCTGGCAGGGGAATGGCTTGTAGAAGGATAACGCAAATGCCAACAAAGAAAACCACCATACGCATTAGTCCCGAAGTGCTTGTGCCACGCCTGGGCGAGCAATTGGTTAGAATGAAATTGCTGACCAATGAGCAGTTGAAGCGCGCGCTTGAGTATCAGCGTTTACGTGCCGCACAAGGTGAAGCGTCATTACTGGGTGAATTGATTGTTGAACTGGGTTTCCTTGACCGTGCTACGCTCGATAGTGCCATTACCGAACACATCATCCGCCTGCGCAATGCGCTCGAAGATGCCAATCGCAATCTTGAATATCGTGTTCAGCAGCGTACTGCCGAGCTTGAAGAAGCGTTACGCAAATTGTCTGAAGTCAATCAACTTAAGGCCAATTTTGTTGCCAACGTCTCGCATGAGTTGCGCACACCCCTGACGCATATTCATGGCTATCTGGAGTTGTTGGGCAGCGAGGCGCTTGGTGATTTGAATGAAAGCCAGAAAAAAGCGGTGGATGTTTCGATGCGCTCATCGGTGCGCCTGCAAAATTTGATCGATGATCTGATCCTGTTTTCCCTTGCGGCGCGTGGTGAGATGACACTGGCGCTCAAGCCGGTGGATTTAAATCAGGCCATTGGCAAAGTGTTGAAGCGCGCTGTGCCAAAAGCTCATGAGCAGAAACTTGAATTGAAAGTACAAATTGATCCGGCGTTGCCCTTTGTTCAGGCAGATGAGGAAAAACTAAGCTGGGTGCTTTCCCAGTTGCTCGATAACGCCATCAAGTTCACCAAGCCCGAGGGTCAGATCAGCTGATCGCCAGGCTTGAAAATGATAAGATGGTCAATATTACAGTGGTTGATGAAGGCATTGGCATTGCGCCGGAACGCGTCAAGGAAATTTTTGAACCTTTCCATCAGTTGGATGGTTCTGCCACCCGTCGTTACGGGGGCACGGGGCTGGGGCTGGCGCTCGTCCGCCAGATTATTGAGGCCCATGGATCCATTATTAATGTCAATTCGGAATTGGGTAAAGGAACAACAATTACTTTCTTGTTGTTGGTTGCCAGGAGCGAGGGTGATTTATTATGACCACGTTTGACGAAGGTGTACCTGACTACCTGGCAATTTCGGTGGCGGTTACCCAGACAAGTGATTGGAAGGAAGCACTTGATTCGGTGATGGCAGTTGTGCGCTCAGTGTTCCTTTTTGACAACCTGGCCTTATACCTGGCTGAAGGAAACAGCAGCAATTTAACCGAGATCGTTTATGCGCGGGCAGTGGGGCGTGGGCAATCGGCAGGGGCCGAGGCAACCTGGGGGGTAGATATTGCCACACAGGCCATGTCTTCTGGCGAAATGATCGTGCAACAGCCAGTCAGCGGTGAAGACAAAGTGGATCGGCTTGCTTCCCCCTATCTGCTGGCACTGCCTTTGCGAACAGCCGGACAGGCGATTGGGGCGGTTGTTTTTGTGCGTTTTGGCGGTCCAGTTTATACTGAAACGCAGCTCCAGCGTGCCCAGTTCATTGCCACCCAGTTCAGCAGCCTGCTCGAGCGAAAAATCCTGCGCGAGGAAATCCGCGCCTTGCAGGAAGCCCGTCTGGTGATTGCCTTGCAGGAAGATTTTATCGCTACCATTTCACATGAGTTACGTACTCCGCTTGGTTTTATCAAAGGCTATTCCACCACGCTTCTGCGGCAGGATACGGAATGGGACGAAGCCACCCGTCGCGAGTTCCTGACCATTATTGACGAAGAAGCCGATCATTTGTCGATGTTGATTGAAAACGTGCTCGAATTGGCCCGGCTGCAAAGCAACACGCTACCAATGAATTTTCAGAACGTCCGCCTCGATTCGATCATCCGTGATACGGCTTTGCGCTCGCAGGCGCGTTACAAAGATATGGATATTGGCCTGACCTTTGCCGTCACCCCCACGGCTCAGGCAGATGGCGTTCGTCTGGCGCAGGTATTGACCAATTTGTTTAATAATGCTGCCAAATATGCCCCAGGTTCGTCAATCTCCATTACACTTTCCAATGAAAGCGATTTCTACCGCATTCGTTTTTCAGACAAAGGTCCGGGCATTGCTCCCGAGCACCTTGAGCATCTTTTCCAGCGTTTCTATCGTGTTCCGGGTCAGACCAGCACCGGTTCGGGCCTCGGGTTGTTCATTTGCAAAAAAATCGTCGAAGCCCACGGTGGCTCAATGTCGATTGAATCAAAGCCTGGTGAAGGCACCACCTTCATCATCGATCTGCCTGCTGAAGTGAAAAATAATTCCAAAGGAGCCTGAACATGCCCCACAAAATTCTGGTCGTTGACGATGAACCCCGCTATTTGCGTTTGCTCGAAGCAAACCTGCGTACCGAGGGATATGACGTAATCACTGCGATGGACGGTCTTCAGGCAATTGAGACGTTTTCAGCCAACCCCGTCGATCTGATCCTGCTCGATGTTATGATGCCCAAGCTGGATGGTTTTGCCGCATGTCAGCGCATCCGTCAATTCTCCAACGTCCCGATCATCATTCTGACCGCCAAAGGCGAGGAACATGACCGGGTGCGCGGCCTCGATATGGGTGCGGATGATTATCTCGTCAAACCCTTCTCTGCCACCGAGTTGCTGGCGCGTGTCCGCGCGGTGTTGCGCCGATCGCTGGTATCCAAAGACGTGAGTGAGAGCCGTTTCTTTGAGCATGGCAACCTGCGCATCGACTTTGCCCGCGCCGAAGTCTGGCGCGCCAGCCAGCCGGTTTTCCTTTCTGCAACCGAATATCGTCTGCTGCTTCAGTTTGCTCATAATATGGGCAACGTCATGAGTGCCGAAGAATTGCTTAGCAGTGTTTGGGGTGCCGAATATCGCAATGACAAAGAAATTTTGTGGGTGAGCATTGCCCGTCTGCGCCAAAAACTCGAAGACGATCCGCATAATCCCAAACACATCGTCACACGCTCCGGGTTGGGCTATTTGATGCCCCCCAACGAAGGTTAGTCATCGCTGCCTGCCAATTTTGATGGAGGACACTCATGGAAACGGAACAACTTTCGATTCTTGTCGTCGATAAAGATTTGCGCACCCGTAACTTCTTAAGCGCTTTGCTTTTGCGAGAAGGATATGCTGTTCAAGTTGCTTCAGTCGGCAAGGAAGGATATATTTCCGCTTTGCGCGATCATCCTGACTTTGTGATTTTCGAAGCGGCGATGAGCGATATTCCCCCCGCCGAATTTGTTCGCAAGCTCCACGCAGACCGGCGCACAGCCAAAGCAACTTGTGTGGCGCTGGCAGATGTTTCAAACCCGGCCCAGATGGCTGAGTTCAAAGCGGCTGGTTGTGCTGAATATTTTGTCAAAGGCGCTGAAACCAGCCAGAAACTGGTCGCTTTCATTTCAAAAGCACACCCACAGGTGCAAGAAACACAACCCACCTCTAGCGTAAAGAAAAAAATGCAACAGGATGGGCTGTTGATTGTCTTTTTGAGCGCCAAAGGGGGGACGGGGGCTTCGTCTTTGTGCGCGAATATTGCCCATAACGTTGCCAAGGCGCAGGAGAGTATGGATGTGGCGGTGATGGATATGGTGATGCCGATTGGTTCCATCAGCGCTATTGTCGGCTTTGACGGGGATTTTAATCTGGTTGCTGCAGCCTCTCATCCGCTGGATGATTTGAACGGGGAATATCTGCGGCAGAGCATTGAACCGCTCGACACCTGGAAATTCCGCCTGCTGGCCGGAGCACCCGACCCTGAAGCGGCCAACTCCGTTGACGCATCCCGCGTCCCAGTTCTGATCCGCGCCTTTCGGCAGACCTTTGATGTCACCTTCGTTGATCTGGGGCGTTCGCTTTCCCGCATCAGCATCCCGATCATCCTTGAAGCCGATGTGGTTGTCATCGTCACGGGCGCAGATTTCAGCACACTCTCCGTCACGCAGGTTTTGTGGGATTATCTGCAAAGCAAGGGGATCGATTCGCAGCGTGTTTACATGTTGATGAACCGCGCCGTCAGCCTCGAAGGTCTTGGCAAGGGCGATGCTGAGCGAATCATGGGCATCCCAATTCGTGAAACTGTCCCTTATATGGGTGCCAATTTTAGCCTTGCGAACAACCAGCACCTGCCCGTGCTCGAAAAAATGCCGAACGATACAGGCGCAATGAAGCTGGATCAAATTGCGCGTCAAATCCTTGAAACCGCCCGCAAGACGCATAAGTAGCTCCAAAGGAAGGATGGGTTTATGAGTATCGAATTTAACGATAAGGGTAAATATTTTACCGATGTTGTTTCGAAAGCGGCTGTTCCGGCCGTTATCCAAACGGTTACCCACCGCATTGAGGGCTTTATCCATGTTCGCGTGGATGAGCGCGTCAAAAATGAACTGGATCGCAGCGAGCCATTTCTTGCTGTAACCGACGCCAAAATCTTTGCACCGGATGGTTCACTCATTTATCAGACCGTTTTCATGAGCGTTGCCCGCTCTCAGATCGTCTGGGTTGTGCCAAGCGAGACCACGTCAGATGGAGAACCACGATGACCCTCCTATCATCTTCTGCTGCGCCAACCAGCATTTCTGCCAATGATTTAGCCAAGCTGAAACAGTTTATTACCGATAGCCTGACGCGTGAACTGGAAAATGAAAACCCGGCTTATGACCAGCGCCAAAACTTTATCAAGCAAAAGCTGACTGATATTTTTGCGCGATTACCCGCCAAACTTCCCGAATCGATTAAAGAGCAGTTGACCAGAGACATCAGCAACGATGTGCTCGGTTACGGCCCAATCCAGCCGTTATTGGATGATCCAGATGTCAGTGAAGTGATGGTCAATGGCCCCAAAAGCGTTTACGTTGAGAAAAAAGGCCATCTTATCAAAACAGGCGTCACTTTTGAAAATAATGAACAAGTAATGCGCGTGATTGATCGAATCATCCTGCCACTTGGCCGCCGTATTGACGCAGAACTCTCCAACAGTGGATGCCCGTCTGCCAGATGGTTCTCGTGTGAATGCGGTTATTCCACCGGTTGCAATTGACGGGGCAAACATTACCATTCGTAAATTTCGTAAAGACAAGTTGAGTATGCAACAGCTCGTCGATTTTGGTTCGCTTACCCCAGGCATGGCTGAATTTTTGAAGGCCTGCGTGGTCAGCCGCTTGAACATTGTTATTTCTGGTGGAACAGGTTCGGGAAAAACCACCTTGCTCAATGTACTTTCGAGTATGATCCCCGAAGACGAGCGCATTGTTACCATTGAAGACGCTGCTGAGCTTCAACTCCAGCAGGATCATGTTCTGCGTCTCGAAACCCGGCCCGCCAGTCTGGAAGGGAAGGGCATGGTAACCATTCGCGATCTGGTTAAGAACTCTTTGCGTATGCGCCCTGACCGAATCGTGGTCGGTGAATGTCGTGGCGGCGAGACGCTAGACATGTTGCAGGCGATGAATACGGGTCACGATGGCTCGTTAACAACCTTGCATGCCAATACGCCGCGTGATGCACTCTCTCGCATGGAGACAATGGTTTTGATGGCTGGGATGGATATGCCCCTCAAAGTCATCCGTCAGCAAGTTTCGGCGGCGATTGATGTGATTGTGCAGCAGAACTGCTGAAGAGATGGTCAGCGTAAGGTTACTGCCGTTACCGAAGTTGCCGGTATGGAAGGCGATACGGTTGTGCTGACTGATATTTTCAAATTTGAACAAACCGGCCTGACACCCGAAGGGAAAATTATTGGCCAGGCCAAGCCCAGCGGGATTCGCCCCATGTTTACCCCCCGCCTTGAAGCAAGCGGATTTAAGCTCCCGGCTGATCTGTTCGGCGCAAGTATTGGTGATATTCTTAAACGGCGCTAACCTTTCGGGTATAATCGACAGAATTCGTCTTTAATTGGCATATCGCCCTAAGGAAGTACTATGAGCCTGCAAGCCCAGATTGCAATACGAACCCGTAAATTAGGGGTGCTGATTCGTGATGCGCGTGAAATTTCCCGCAAGAGCGTCCCTGAAACCGCCAAAGCGATTGGTATTTCACCCGTGCTCTTGCGCGCTTACGAAGATGGCAGCCGTTCCCCGGCTTTGCCCGAGTTGGAAGTGTTGGCCTACTATTTGGGTATCCCCATTCAACATTTCTGGAGCAGCCAAACGCTTTCGGATGATGCCATTCGTGTGGAGCCGCTTAATCTTGCCAGAATTGCCGGGCTTCGCCATCGCATTATTGGCGCGCTATTACGCCAAAAACGCCAGCAGACGAGTGTCTCGTTAAAGGCCCTTGCCGCCGAGACGGGCATTCCGCAAAGCCGTTTGAAAGACTATGAGCTGGCAGAAAAACCCATCCCACTGGCTGAACTGGAAGCGATTCTCACCATTATTGGCGGGCGGGTGGAAAGCTTTTTTGATCAAAATGGCACCATTGGTCAATGGATGATTGAGCAACAGTCTATTTCTGAGTTTTTGCAACTTCCCCCCGAATTACGTGCTTTTGTTTGTATGCCTGTTAACCGTCCTTATCTGGACCTGGCGCGTAACTTGAGCCAACTCTCCACTGAAAAATTGCGTGCAGTTGCAGAAGGTCTGCTCGATATTACACTCTAATTATTTGCATCACTACGCGAGGTTTCATGTCTGAGTTATCTGATCCAAAATCACTTTCTCAAAACGCGGACGATGTATATCAGGAAGGCGATTTTGAAAACGCGGCGCGTCTGTATGGCGAAGCCGCGTCTGCTTTTCAGGCCCAGGGTGATGTCGTTGTTGCCGCTGAAATGAAAAACAACCAGAGTGTGGCGTTCCTACAGGTCAAAAAGGCCCAACTGGCTTATGAAGCTGCCGCTGGGACCGCCGAAATATTCGCATCCGCTGGCGATGCGCGCCGTGAGGGGATTGCGTTCGCAAATGAAGCTACAGCGCTGCAAGCGTTAAACCGGCAAGACCAGGCGGTTGAAAAATATCTTCTATCTGCTGATGCTTTCAAAAAGGCGGATGAAGACCAGCTTCGCGCGACTGTCATGCAGGCGGTCGCCTGGATTTATCTGCGGCGTGGCAAACTCTTTGAAGGGTTAAACTACATTTCATCTGGTGTGACCGGTTTAAAAACCCCAACCTTCCGGCAAAGGCTGATGCAATTGCTCTTGCGGCTACGTATATGGTGAATCTTGATTTTGCCGTTCGGGAAGCCCGGCCATCCGACGAATTTCGCATTTCCAACCTGCTCTATTTCGAATCTTATGTTCATCGCCATCTCGATTGGCGCACCCCGCTTGACTGGCTCGGCGCATCTGAATACTGGGTGGCTGAACAGGGAGGGTTGGTCAATGCTGCCCTTGCCTGCCCCCCTGACCCTGAAAACGTCGCCTGGATTCGCCTGTTTGTCCGTTCCAACCTTGTTTCTGGTAGTCAGGCCTGGCATGTTTTATGGGAAACCGCAAAAGAAGCGTTTTCTGGTCGTTATGGCGTTACGATTGCCGCGATTGTTTTGCATGAATGGTTTCAGCAACTTTTGCAGGAGAGCGGATTTGTAGAACGTCAAAAAATTGTCCTGCTTGAACACACCCACGCTTCTTTCTCTGAACGCTCTATTCCGCCTGGTGTCACCATCCGCCAAATGCAGCGCAGTGATTTGCCTGCTGTGGCGCTCCTGGATGCACAATCTTTTGATCCAATCTGGCACAACTCTTTGTTTGCGCTTGAGCGTGCTTTTTCGCAAGCCTGCCCGGCCACGGTTGCCCTATTCAATGAACAGGTCATTGGTTATCAAATTAGCACCAAAAATTCGTTTGGTGTCCATTTGGCACGTCTGGCGGTCAGTCCCACCTTTCAGGGGCATGGTCTGGGTTATGCTATCGTACAGGATTTGCTCCGCCAAATTTACCGCATGGGAATTTTCAGATTGACCGTCAACACCCAGAGCGATAATGGCATTTCGTTGGCGCTTTACCACAAAATCGGTTTTTCATTGACCGGTGAAGCTTACCCGGTATATACGTATCAAATCCACTAATCAGGAGATCCCCAAAAGCTTATGACATCACGCCCCGATTATGTTGTCATCAACAGTATTATGCTCCAGGCGTTGGTTGCTGCCGAAGAAGTGATGGGCTCAAACGGCATTACTGCCGTTTTACGTTCCAGTGGTCTTGACCATTTTATTAACAATTATCCGCCAAATAATCTCGAGCCTGCTGTCAAAACGTCAGAATACAGCCGCTTTCTGCACGCCATCGAAGAATTTTATGGTCGTGCCAGCAAAGGCATGTTGCGCCGCATTGGCAAGGCATCTTTTCAATATGGCATTCGTGAACAGCCTGCATTGATGGGAGTTACCGGCCTTGTCCTTAAGCTCTTGCCCGAAAAGCAGCGCATTAAACTGGTTTTGAACGGGATGATTAACGCTTTGAAAAAGATCAATCCCGAAGCTGAAATGTGGGTCGAAGAAAACGGAGACACGCTTGCATACGTCGCAAAAACCTGCGGTGTATGCTGGGGTCGTGAAGCTGACCATGCCGTCTGCTTTATGTATGTTGGCTCTGTCGGTGAAGCCGTGCTCTATGCCACCGGGGTGGAGCATGACGTGGTCGAAACCCACTGTCAGGCCAAAGGGGATGAAGTTTGCCGTTTTGAAATAGGAGCAGCAAAAGAGTGAGCGATTCCGCCCCTTTGCTGCCCGTTCGCTTTTTTCGCCTGTTTCTTGAGACAGTCAACGCTGAATTGGGAGTAAAAACACTGGCAATTGTGCTGGAGAAAGTGGAACTCGACCCCAGACTTATTGACCCGGAAGTGGTATCCCATTTAACCGCCGCTGCCGCCGCTGAAACCTATGCTCGCATACAGCATGGTTTGCGACTTTATTATGGGCGCGGTGCACGCGGCACCCTGTTGCGCATTGGTCGCATCCTGTGGGGACGCCTGCTCGAAAACGCATCACTTTCCGAAAAAGCCCAGGCGCAACTGGCCCGATCCTTGCCCAGTGGCTTACGCTTGAAGGCCATCCTCGAAGTGTTGGCGCGTTTTCTACGTGAAAAGAATGCCGATGTCACCGTCCACACACTGGATATTGACCTGCTCCTTGCAGATCATATAGGCGCCAACACCATTGGGCAAAAAGAAAATGCGCCCATCTGCATTGTCACGCTTGGCCTCGTGCAGGAAGCCTTGATCTGGGTATCTGGTCGTGAGTATGATGTTGAAGAAGTCACCTGCCGCGCTGTTGGTGGAGATAGTTGTGAGTTTAAGGTCATCGTAGCAGGCAAATAAGATGCCAATTGTCGAGTGGAAGTGGGCAACACGCGATGGGCTGCAAATCTACGCCCGCAGTTGGACACCTGAAGAACCGCCAAAAGCAGTCATCTGCCTATTGCATGGACATGGCGAACACATCAACCGTTACAACCATGTCGGCCAGGCATTTGCAACCGCCGGATATGCCCTGCAAACCTTTGACCTGCGCGGTCACGGCCAATCAGGCGGCCCACGTGGACATACCCCTTCTTACGACAACTTGATGAATGACATCGCCGATTTTTTGCGCGATGCCCAAACGCGCCATCCAAACTTGCCGCTTTTTCTTTACGGCCACAGCACAGGCGGAAACCTGGCCGCAAATTATGCATTGCGTTATCCCAATGTGCTTCATGGTGTTATTCTGACCAGCCCTTGGCTGCACCTGGCCTTCGAGATGAACCCGGCCCAATTGACCATTATCAAAGCCTTAAATACTGTTTTCCCCTCCCTGTCCCAGCCCAGCGGTCTTGAGAGCGCGGCAATTTCGCGTGACCCACAGGAAGTTAAAAAATATACATCTGACCCGCTTGTTCATGATCGGATTTCTGCGCGTTTTTTTGCGACCGTTTATGCACAGGGCATTTGGGCCTTGGAACATGCTGCGATGTTGAAAATCCCCATGCTATTGATGCACGGCAGTGCTGACAGATTGACATCTGCACAGGCCTCGCAACAATTTGCAGCAAAAGCAGGCAACCTTGTCACGCTGCGCATTTGGGATGGTTTTTACCACGAACTGCACAATGAGCCAGATCGGGCAGACGTGATACGGGTCATCACCGATTGGGTTGGCACACACGTTTAAGGGGAGACTGCTTTCTGCTGGATTTATCTCAAAGATGCCAGAAAGCCTGGCGTTTTTTGTTTCCACCCTCCATCATTTCGCTAATATTGTGATTGTCAGCATACAAATCCCTACTATAATCACTGGACAAATTGTTGTGTACATGGCAAAATTCTTTTACAACCCTATGATCTGAAAGGAAGAATATATATGAGCAAGCGACAGGAAGTACGAGAGAAGCAACGCCGCCAGGAAAGAACGGGTCGCATTATATGGATTAGTTTGATTTCCTTGATAGCGATTGCTGTGGTGGTCTTGATGGTTTTACCAAACTTTGATTTGGCGGCTGGCAACATTATTAAACCGACCCCCATGCCCCGCCCACAGGCAAAGGCGAACACAATGGGTGATCCGAATGCGCCAGTCAAGATTGTTGAATATGCTGATTTTCAATGTCCCTATTGCAAGCAATTCTTTACGGATACTGAGGCAAAAATCGTTGATGCTTATGTAAAGACTGGCAAGGTCTATTTTGAGTATTCCCCTGTGGTGTTGATTAGTGCTGAATCATCCCGCGCGGCCCAGGCGGCACTTTGTGCTGGCGACCAGAACAAGTTCTGGGAGATGCATGATATTTTGTTTACCAATCAGGGTGCTGAAAACTCTGGCGCATTCAGTGATGCGCGCCTCGGAAAACTTGCCGATGCCGTTGGCCTTGATATGAGCGAACTTAATAGTTGTTTTAGTGGTGGAACCTATACAAATCGTGTGGATCAGGGCCTTCAGGCAGCCGTTACCAATATTCATACGGCAGTCAATTTTCAAGAGGTGGTTCAAAAGCAAGGTTACACTACCACCGGTCTTTCCACCCCATCATTTATGATTAATAACATGCTTGTACCTGGCGCCCAGGATTTCTCAGTCTACCAGCAGGTGATTGAAGCGCAGTTGGCTGCAAGTAAAAAATAAATAATTTCATCTTGCAAACAAAAACGGAGAACGCCAAAAGCGTTCTCCGTTTTTGTTTGCAAGGAAGATCAACCTTATGCAGACACGAAGCGCAAATACTCTTCGGTTGCATTCTCCAAGTCGGCATATTCTCCGCGATATTCGGCGGGCAACAGTTTTGCCAGTTGATACATAATCTCGTCTGCCATTTGCTGGCGGATTTCTTTTGTCATACGCTTTCCATGAGCATCCAGATGGAAGACCGGCCCAACACGGATGTGGAAATCGGTACGTTTCAGGCGCTTAATATTTGCCTTGAAATTTTCGCCACCCCAGTGTACCGCTGCTTGCAGGGGCGCGTTGCTGTGCATTGCCAGGATGACAGTTCCTGGTTTGGCGCGCAGTAACGCACCGGTTTTACTGCGTGTTCCTTCCGGTGAAATGCCCAGCAGGTTGTTTTGCTCCAGCGCCCCCAGCGCCGTGCGCATCGCTTCCATATCGCTTTCGCCACGTCGAATGGGGATGATGCCCCATACTGTAAAGACCCAGCCAATCAGCCAGTTATCCCACGATTCCACTTTGGCAAGCGCCCTGAGTGGACGTGGAGACAGGTGTGTATAAAAAATGGGTGCTTCGATCTCACCAGTATGGTTTGAAACAATAATCAGCGGCCCCTTTGCTTGAACTTTTTTGATTTCATCCGCATCAATGCGGCAGATCACATACAGCCCCAGCTTGCAACCATATGTGACAATCCATTTCATCAGATTCATGCGTTCGTTATCTCCAGTTGGTTTAATCTTTCACGCCCCAGGCCAGCAGTTTTTCGTAATCGGCCTGCGTATCCACATCAAATAGCAGGCTTTCATCGTGCCAGGGGATGTAATCTACCTTGTAATTCGAAAAAATTGCCCGCCCGCTGATATCCCCGGTGAGGGTCAGCAAGTCGGAAAAGGTATCACAGTCAAAAAGAATGGGATGGGCACGCCGGTCAGCGGCCAGTGGCGCGACGATGGCTGCACCCTCGGCTGCGTGCCGCTCCACCAGCGCGCCGATGACGTGTACCGTTACCTGGGGTTGGTCTGCCGCCAGCAGAATGGCCCCACCCGGCTTGGATGCTGTGATAGATGCCACCCCGGCGCGGATAGATGTGCTTTGCCCGTCACGCCAGGTTTCATTACGCACGATGGTGACAGGCAGGCCTTGAAGAGCAGTTTCAACCTCGCTGGCGTAAGCACCAGTGACAACGACAACCGGCGAGAGCTTTGCGTTCAACGCCGTCTGTGCCAGGCTGCGTACGAAGGGTTGACCGTGATAATCAAGCAGTTGTTTGGGCGTGCCAAAGCGCGTCCCTGGCCCGGCGGCAAGGATCACCCCGGCAATCGGTTCGCGGACGGTGTAGTGGTTGGGCAGGCCGGGAATGATGACGGTATCGAAGGGTTGGGTAAGTTCTGTGGCAATCCCTGTATAGGGATATTGTAGCAGCGCCATGCGTCGTCCATTGCGGCTGATCTCGAAAGCTGTCGGGGAGTCTGTTTCGGTGGCAACCAGCAATGGGATGTTTGATCCGGTTGTCGTCAGCGCGCGTAGCGTGTCTATTTGGGCGGCAGAGATGCCCCGGTAACGCTCCCCGTCGAGACTGCCGCTGACAAGGGTCAACATCCCCCGCAGTTGGGATGTCAGGTTAGGGATGGTCTGATGCGCTTCCCAGACAACATGACAGTCGGCTGACGCCGCCAGTGTTTTGTCAAAATAAGTTGTTGTGGTCAAAATGGAAGGGGTGTTCAGGCGCAGCGCCCGCGACAGTTTCATAAGTGGGCGGGAAAGGGCTCAGGCGCTTACTGGACAAGCGGAATGCGGATGATGAAGGTACTGCCGGGCATGTTGGCTTCATCGTTGCCGGTGCTTTCGACCCACAGCCGCCCGTGGTGTGCGCGGATGATGCCCATCGCAATCGCCAGGCCGAGGCCTGGGCCGCCGCCCTTGAAGTTGGTGCGGCCCGATGAATGTAATTCAACCTTGCCAACCTGATGCAACTTGTCAAAGATGACTTTATGGTTGGCCGGGTCAATGCCAATGCCGCGATCGTGCACGAAGATTTCAACGCAATCGCCCATGCGTTCATCATGGACGGTGCCGCCGCCAATCGTGATGGTGCTGCCATCCGGGCTGAATTTGATCGCGTTGACAATAATGGCGTCAAGCGCTTTTTGGATCAGTTGCGGGTCGGCTTTGAAGGTTGGGATGCTGCTGATGCTCTTTTCCACTTCGAGGGTGATGTTGCGGTCACTCAGGTCTTTTTTGTATTCCTTGTGGATGAGTTGCAGGATCAGGCCCAGTAGCACGGTTTCAACGCTGGGCACAATCGACTGGCTTTCGAGTTTTGCCACGTCGAGCATCGAGTTGACGATTTGCAGCAGGCGGTCTGTGCCTTTGAGGGCGCCTTCCGCAATTTGGACGTAGCCGCTGTCTTTTTGGATGGCTTCAAGGCTTTTAAGAATGCCCAGGTTGCCCTTGATGACCGTGATGGGAGTGCGCAATTCGTGGGCAGCGACTTGAATGAAGGACGTTTTGTTTTTGTCGAGCTTTTCGAGTGTGATGTAGGCGTTGTTAAGTTCTTCGACGCGCTGGGCCACCATACGTTCCATCATTTCGTTGAAGCGGGTGACTTCATCGTAAAGGCGCGCATTTTCGATGGCGACGGCGGCCTGCATGGCAAACGTGGAAATCAGCAGCACATCATCGCGCGAGAATGCAGCTTTGTCTTGGCGTGTGAGCGACATCATGCCAATGACTTTATTCTTTGAGAAAAGCGGGATGCCTGCCCACGAGTGGTGGAGCGGCAGCCATTCCACCTGGCGCCATCCGTTAAAAGTGTTGACATCGTCAATAATCAGCGGTTGTCCGCTGGATGTGATCTGATCGTAGATGTCGCCAGGGGTAATTGGAATGCGTAGTTCGCGCACGCGCGGATCATCGGGGAAGCCATGCTGTGCTAGGATGTTCATGGTTCCGCGTTCTTCCATCATAAAGGAGCCGCGTTCGTAGGGAATGATTTCCTGCAGTTGGGAGAGAATCTGCCCTGGAACTTCATCCAGTTTGTTGAGGGTGGAGATGCTGCGGGCGGCGTTGGCGAGCGCTTCTGCCCCGCGACGACGTTGCTGCTCGCTGGTGTAGAGGATGGCGTTTTCGTGGGCAATAGAGTCGGCCAATTCTTTGGCGTTGGCAAGCTCGGTCTCACGTTGTTTGGATTCGACCAACAAGCGTTCCACTTGTTTTTGGGCAACGGTGCGCTGCTCAACGAGCATAGTGCGCAGCAGGGCGCTTGATAGCAGGTTGCGCAGGCGTGAGTAGACTTCCCAGTCGTGTGGGCCGCGTTCCGTCCACATGAAACCAAAGCGGTTTTGGGCCAGGCTGAGGGGCATGACAATCGCCGTGTAGCGGCGATCTTCGGGTGTTTTGCCGCGCGGGATGAGGAAGCCGGTGGCCCATTTGGGTTGGTCAGCAGGCATGTTAAATCCGCCTTCATCGAATTGCATCAGCAGGCGGTAATTATCAGAGGGGGGCACGAGCGTGGACTCGGGCATCACCATGTCGGCATAGAACATGATGTAGAGCCGCTCAATTTCGAGCAGGGGCAAATTCTTTTTAACGGAGATGCCAATTTCGTCCAAGCTCATGGCAGGGGCAATCGAGAAGCTAAAGGCCTGCAACAGTTCTTCCTGCTTTTCGGCGCGCAGGCGTCGGAGCGATTGAAGTCGTTGGGCAATTTCGCCGATCAACATGCGTGCCTGCTGGAAAAGGTTTTCGGCGCGCAGGGTGCTTTCAGAATCCCGCAGTCCGGCCAGGGCGTGTTTGCGCAGCGCAGAAATTACATTGTGCCAGATGGATGGGTCTTCGGTCTGTGAACTCAGCCCCAAGATGAGCGTTTCGATGGCGCTTAGGAAGTTCTGTCGTTGTTCATCTTCTTGTAAGGCGCCCAGCAAGGTATCCCAGGCGTTGGCGGCAGCGGCCTGGAATTCTTCTGCATAAGGGGTCGTTCCATCAATTTCGGCGGCACCCAACATGCTGAAAACGGCTGCATGTTGCTTGGTTTCAAGATGGCTGGTTTTGGCAACATCCTGTTTTTCGACAATTGCCTTGCTGGTGCTGTCGGGCAGGCAGCCGCAGGACCAGCGTACCACCAAACGGGTGGGGGTAACGATTGATTCTGGGGTATCTTTTTCGCCATTGATGCGTCGGAGCAGCAATTCCACCGATTGTTTGCCAAGCTCATAAGATGACTGGCGCACAGTCGTCAGTGGTACGCTTAACGAACGTGCTTCGCGCACATCTTCAAAGCCGGTCAGGGCAATTTTGCCGGGGACGGGGATGTCGCGCAACTGTAAGGCTTCAAGCGCGCCAATTGCCATGCGGTCATTGGCGCAGACAATCGCATCGGGGGTGAGTTTTCGCTCATCGAGCAGTGTTTCAATAGCGGTGCGTCCGCTTTCGGGGGTGAAATCGCCGTTGGCGATCAGGCTTTCATCCAGATCAATCCCGTGATCTGCCAGTTCCTGTTTGTAACCTAAAAAGCGTTGTTCTGATTCAATCTGGTGCAGTGGCCCCCGTACAAAAGCGATCTTTTTATAATTATGTTCTTTAATGAGGTGACGCACCAGCGAACGCATCCCTTGAACATTATCCGCCAACAGGCTTGGGATGCCATTGACTTGCAGGGCATGCGCAACCAGCGGAACACGCGCATAGTAATCACAAAATTCTTTAAGATTGCAGCTGCTTAATCCATAACCGAGATCGCCAGAAAGAATAATGCCGGAAATTTGTTCGGTGCGTGCCAGGTCATACAGGCCATACGATGCCTGGATGTGTCCTGGCGTGATAATGGGTGTCGGCTTGCCACCGACAAAAATAATCAGGTTGAGATCATGTGCTTCAGCAGTGTCGCTGACGCCCGCCATGAATTCCAGGCCCCATGCTCGCCCGACGCGGGAAATGAAAACTCCAATCGTTTTTCGTTCTTCTGATTTTTTGGAAGTTGGAGACATGCTTTACCCTTCTTAGACGGGTTGACGATGGTTGAAATTATATCGTATTTGACCGATGCAACGACATACTAAATAGATAACTGCAAGGTTCTGTTTTGTTCAAGACGGATTAAAAAAGCGCCAGTGATGAACCAGCGCTTTTCAAGCTTATCGCAAAAGGAGGCCAACTTTGTCGGGGTTGCCGGGTTGTGTTGGGTCGGCCATGACTGCAACAACCAGGCCAACCTGCACCTGTGACATGCGAATCATGGGCACATTCATGGTTTTGCGCACCTGATAGGGTGGATAGCCTGGCAAGCGTACTTCCATTGTGACGGCGATACGTGGATCATCATTAATGCGCATGCCTGTATCTTCAAGCTGCAAAATGGTCGCTTCGCCCTGAATGCCAGTTGCCATCAAATTCTGCACTTTTTTCTGATTCTGCTTCATCAGATAAATGGGGATGGCAATGGCGGCGGCTGTGATGACCAGGCCGCAGAGCGAACTGATACAAACAATGAGGATGGTAAAGATCATACTGCCTGCAAAAATTCCAGTTCCCATAATTCTCCTTTTTGCGTAAACGGAAGGTGCCTTTGGATGGCTACCTAATTATATATGAGTTACGCCAAAATCTATAGAACCATTTGTCATGGGCGTATTTGACTTTCAGGGAGATGCTTTTCGCCTGACGCGTAGGATGGCAATTTTGGTGGGATGGTTAAAGGGAGCCGGGTCCACCAAAGGGTGGTCAACGCGGGTTTGTGGGTAGCCGGTGCAATCTTCAGGTACGGGGATAAGTCTTTCAATTTCTAGGTATCCATCGGCGCACAGGGTTTCGAGCGTTTGCATATATTCTCGTCCGCTAAGAAAGAGGGCGTTGTTAATTGCGACCAGCACACCGCCGTCGTTGATTAATGGGCGGACTTTGTTAATGAGCCGGGCACTGTTGGTCTGTAAATCGACGGCACCCTTGGGCGTGGTCGAAAAAAATGGCGGATCAAGGAAAACGCAATCAAAATTCTCCCCGTTGCGTTTAAGTTGGTTGATCTGCGGCCAAAAATCGGCGATTTGGAAGTCTTTCTTGTTGATTGGGAAACCATTCAGACGATAGGATGTCTTGGCAACGTTGAGAAACGTCGCGTTCAGGTCCACATGGACGATACGGGTCGCGCCCCCGCCGAGGGCCGCCACCCCCAAACTCCCGGTGTAGGCAAAGGTGTTGAGCACACTTTTCCCACGCAGGTTTTCAATCGCCCAGCCGCGCAGGCCGCGCGTATCCAGGTATAAGCTGGTGTCACGGTTCATCAACAGGTCGAGTGCATACCAGACGTTGTGTTCGCGTACGCGGGTGTTGGGCGTATCGCCATAGACCATCATGCCTTGTCTGTCCTGCACTGTCAGTCCGTTGCGCGTTTTGACGATAATACATTGCAGCCAGGTCAGCCGCATTTGCAGAAAATTTTGCGCCACCCATACTGCCGGATCGCCGCTGATCGGTGTATCAGCATAATTGTGGATGACTACTGTCCGGGCATATAAATCAACGGAGAGATGCGGATACCCTTCGGTGAATCCATTAAACAAGCGGAATCCGGTCTGATGGTTTTCATCAAACAGTGTTTCGCGCGCATGAATGGCGCGTTCAAGCAAATTAGGCAATAATTTTGTTGACATGCGTCCTATGGTTTATGGAATAGACCGCTTAGAAGTCTTCTCTGGTATTGTACATGATAGTTATCTTTTCATCATTGAGATAAAGTATTAAATTAACCTTGCAAATAACTTGCCTTGCGCCCGAATGGCTTCGGCTACATCGGGGTGGGCGTCGAGCATGCTGAAATCGATAAAATCAAACCCTGGGCCTACGCTGCAAGTTACCAGCGTATACGCTCCCAAAGGACGTGCCGCCTGCCAGATTCCAGCAGGAATGACGCGGGTGGATTCTGTCCCCGCGGCATACGGTCCCAGCCGTGAAATTGTCCCCTGCGCTGCATCTGCGTCGAAGCTGTAGAGTTCCAAAACATCCCCTTCAAGGTGGCTCCAGACTTCGTCAGCTTCAACCCGGTGCCAGCGACTTTGCTGCCCGGCCTCCAGCAAAAAGTAGATGCTGGTCAGCGCGGTGCGGACAGTATGTTTGCCGTCCACAAGCACCAGGCGCTCTGAGCGGAAGATTTCACGATAATAGCCGCCTTCGGGGTGCGGCTCCAGGTGCAGTTCGGCGATTAGGGTTTGGGCACGAGCGTTCATAGGGTTTACAAAGACTTCTTTGGTTTGCGAATGTGTAAGTGCTCTGGCGTGGTCATAAGCTCTGTAACTTGCATCAGGGTTGGATAAGAGCTGTTATGCTGAACGATGACTTGCTTAAAGTACTCGGGAAGAAATCCACCCGCCTCGGTTGTCTGAATTGTCCAGCTGATCGGTTGACTGGTGTTGGTTTGGGTATAGCCGTTCGCAATTAGCTCAAGCCCATCCACTAGCAGTCGTAAATCGAGCGGCATGTTGATGGTGGGATGATAGAGCTCAGGCAGTTTTTTTAGCTGGTTTATTTCCCATGCATGCGGCACGATATCGAGTGTATTGTGGATGCGTTCACAGGCGTTGCCAAGTTGTTGATCGAAGAATTTTGCAAAATCTGCATTCCCGACGGTTGGCCCGGCAAAGGGCACGGTGGAAATGGTTGCGTTGCCATTTGGGTCCCAGTTACCTGGTATGTTTTGTGTCTGCCTAAACCATAGCGCCAGGGTGGGTGCAAGTGCGCCGCCCAGGCTGTGCCCGGTGAAGAGAATGTTGATTTTTTCTGCAGCGGCGCGGTCATATAAGAATGCGGTAATGCTATGTGCAAAGCCGGGGATACCCTGTGTGGGTATTAGATCGTTTAAGAGTACGTTTAAGCCATCTTGTGTGGATTGTGAGATGGCCGGTTGGCCTTCTACCGATACGCCTTCTGGGAGTGTCCAGGGTATTCTTTCGAGCACCAGCAGGTCTTCAACGATAAAATCCCAGATTGCCTTGGAATTGGTTCCGCGTATGCCTACCACATAATTGGATGGCTCTGATTTTTGCTGGGCAACATACATCATATTGTCTTGAAATTTAGCGTCTGGTAGATCAAACGTGTAAAATGCTGGTCCCCAGACGATTTCCCAATCGAGCTGACCATCTTTGTGCAGCGGTTTCAGGTCGCGCATCGTGGTTTTCATTCTGATTTAAGATTTGTCCGGCGATCCTGGTTGGGTCGTTACCCGCTAACTCTTCACCGATGTAAGCCAGATAGGCAAAACTGACGCTAACTTGCTGACGCAGGGTTGGGGTGAAGGCCGAATCGGTCATTGTTACTCTCCTTTGGGTGGGTGGCGGCAGAAGAACCCTCGTATTGTATCCGATTCAAACTCCTTGGGCTATAATCCCTGCATGCTTTCCATCTATTTACACATCCCATTTTGCACGCATCGCTGCGCCTATTGCGATTTCAATACCTATGCCGGACAGGAAGGTTCGATTCCGGCCTATGTAGAGGCTCTTCAAAACGAGCTACAGGCTGCGGGGAGTGGATCGTCATCCCCCCGCAGCGTGGGGACCGTTTTCTTTGGTGGCGGCACCCCGTCGCTGATGACCCCATCCCAGTTCGAATCCATTCTTCAGGCGATTTCAACTCACTTTGCGCTTTCTCCCTCCGCCGAGCTGACTTTTGAAGCCAACCCCGGCACTGTCTCAGCAGACGGGCTGGCGCAGTTGCGCAGGGCGGGTATGAACCGCATCAGCTTTGGTGTGCAGTCTGCCAATGCCGAAGAACTGCGCATGCTTGAACGCACCCACTCGTTCAGCGATGTGATTAATGCCGTCAAATGGGCGCGCCAAGCCGGTTTTGACAACCTAAACCTTGACCTGATCTACGCACTGCCCGAGCAGACGCTGCAAACCTGGCAGGTGACTCTGCAACGCGCCCTGGCGCTGCATCCTGAACATCTCTCACTTTATGCATTGACTCTGGAACACGGCACGCCCTTTGGACGCTGGGCCAGCCGTGGCCTGCTGCCGTTGCCTGACCCCGATCTGGCTGCTGATATGTACGAATGGTCGGCGGACTTTCTGGCGCAGCAGGGTTATGTGCAATATGAGATTTCAAACTGGGCACTGCCCGGGCGTGAATGCCAGCACAACTTGCAATACTGGCGCAACCTTGAATATCTTGGCATCGGCGCAGGCGCGCATGGCTATGCGGGCAGTGTGCGCTATTCCAATATTTTGCGCATCAAAAGCTATATTGATCGCCTTTCCCAAGTCCCAAGTTCCAAGTCCCAATTTCCTTTGACCCCCGCCACCGTCAATCAGCACAAAAACACCCCACGCGATGACATGCAGGAAACGATGATGACTGGCCTGCGCCTGACGGGGGAAGGCGTTTCTGCGTCCGTTTTTCAGGAGCGTTTTGGCGTGGCCTTGCCCGATGCCTTTGGCAAAGAGATCGACGAACTACTCGGTTTCGGTCTGCTCGAATGGGCCGATCAATCTCTGCGCCTGAGCGAGCGCGGCCGGCTGCTGGGCAATCAGGTCTTTATGCGTTTTGTGGGGGAGTAGGATTTATTGAACCATAAATAAATGCATGAAAATGGATTGACGATTGGATGTTGAAAGGATAAGTGACCTGCTATCATATCCTTATCAAAAGCATTAAACAAAAAAGGCTTTTCAGCCTTTTTTTGTTTTTCCCTTCTTCTTCTCTTCCGGCACCGGAAAATTGAACGGCGGACGTTGATTGAGCTTCAACAGCCCCGCGCCGCTGCCACCCAGCATCAGCACTGCCGCCGAAGCGGTGTCACAGCCCAGGCGCTGAAAATGATCGAGTGGCATGCCCATGTAATAGGCCACAATCAGTTTGATCGGGTCGGCATGCAAAAAGCAGGCCACCATCTGATCGTCTTTGTGTTCCTGTACAATCAACTCCATGTCGCTGACCAGCCGGGTTTGGATTTCAATAAACAACTCGCCGCCTGGGAAGCGAAAACGCGACGGCGCATTTTGGACGATTTTCCACTCGGGTAGCTTGCGTGTTACCTTGATTTCCAGACCGGTCCAGTCGCCAATGTTTGCCCTCAATCAGGCTGGGACGAATGATGATTTCCTGCCCCAGTTTTGCCGCCAGCGGCTCGGCGGTTTCGATGGCGCGTTCCATCGGGCTGGAATAAATCGCTTTAATCGGTGCTTTCATCAGCGCCTCGGCCAGTTCCTGCGCCTGCTGCTGTCCGCGTTCGTTGAGATGCACGCCAGGGGTGCGCCCGGCCATGCGTCCGGTTTTGACAAAGTCGTTTTCGCCGTGGCGAATCAGTAGAATAATGGGCATTTTTCCTCGTTTACCAGCGTGAACCGAGTTCCCGAAAAGACACGTCTTCCCCATAATATTGACAGAGTGATTCCCAGACAGGGCGGTAAGGATCCGCTTCAATATGATGGCGTTTGACTTCCTTAAAGGCAGCCAAAAGCCCCAGCCCTTCCTCTTCTTTCAAAGCTGCTGTGCAAAATGCGCTTGATCGGTTGATCCCCATGCGGCAAGCCACCAGAACGGTCTGTCCCTGTTGTTTTTGTCCACGTACAAAGGCAACGCCCCCGCGAATTAAATCGTGCGGGATGGGCGAAAAATCGATAATGGGCAGGTAAAGCGATTGGATGTCAGCATGTTTTATGTTTTCTGCCAGTTGCAACATTGCGCCAATCGAATTTGCACGCAGGGCTGTGACATCCAGCGTGTCGTCGTAGCTTCCGATATACAGCCAGGGGCGAATTTGGTCCATTGTTTTGGATTCCTAGTGGATGTGAATCAGATTATTTGATTGTTCTCGATAATCTTTGTTTTGTCAACCTGAACCTTGACATTGCTGTAGAAGAGGCGTAACATATCGCCTGATGATATATCACTAGGCGATATATAAAGGAGTATGATGACAACGGATCATTTGCAAAGCTATTCCCCCCTTACCGAATCGACTTTTTTGATTTTGCTCAGTCTGGCGCCGCGCCCAAAGCATGGATATGCCATCGCCAAGGACATACAAGAACTGAGCCAAGCGCGTGTGATTTTGAGCGCCAGCACACTTTACACCACCCTCAAACGCCTGCTTGATGACGGCCTGATCGAACGTTCGGGAGACGATGCCGAATTGGATGAGACAGGCCGTCCGCGGAAAACCTATATGCTCACCGATCTGGGGCGGCGCTTGCTCTCGTCAGAAACGGCACGACTTAATTCGCTGGTGGCAGTTGCCCGGCTGCGCGGGGTGGAGGATTTGACATGAACAATTCACTGCGATGGATGGCCGCGCTTTACGATACTTTAATCTGGTTTTATCCACGTGAGTTCAAGCGTGAATTTGCCAATGAACTGCACAGTGTTTTTATGGCGTTGGCGCAGGATGCCGCTGCTGAAGGATCACCGGCGCTGATAATGTTTTATCTGCGTGAACTTCGCGATTTTCCGATTAACCTGGTTCGTGCTCACCTGGAGAAAAATCCCATGTCCCAAATATTTAATGCTGATTCTGGCCGTTTTATGCTGCGCGGCGTGCTTGCATTTGTGGTTTTATTAACCACCTACAGCGTTGCCTTTTTTGTACTGATGAATAACCATGGCATCTTTTTTCTTCCAGCATCCTTTTTTCTTGATTACGATCAGGTACGGGCCTCCTCGTTAGCGCCCTTGGCCACGCTTTCGACATCGATTATTGCATCGGCCATTGCCGGGACAAGTTTTTCAGCCGTTTTAGGTCAACGACCACGCATCCATTGGCTGGCAACACTGGCAATAGTCACATTTCTGCCATGGTTTGTCCCATTTGTTGTATCTATTTTAAGGTCGCAAATAAGTTCTAATCGTAGTAGCCCAGAACTTGGGCCAGATTTTAATTTGGATTATCACTGCGTCTGTGTTGCTTTTGGTTTTGATTTTTGGTATTTTGCTGGTCATGTTGTTGCGGGAGCAGCCTCGTTTGCGCTGGTTTACGCTGGCGATAATGGTGGTATGGCTCCTGCCCATACTCAGCAGTGAAGATGTTCATATTCTGTCAATTTTGGGGTTGAGTTCCATGCCAATGCAGTTTCAAAGACTATTGTCCAACCTGGTGGTAGGAGCCTGTCTGGCAGGTGCTTTTGGAATCTTGCTGCAAAACCCGCGTAAAATGTTGCTGCTTATGTTTGTCGGCGGGTTGCTTTATGTGCTTGTTGATTATGTCTTTTATCAGAAAATTTACGATTGGTTGATGCCTATGATTTTCCCCATGATTAACTTTGCCACCTTCGAAAATATAACGAATGACCAATTTGCCATGCTCGAAGGGGCGAGATCTGCCACTATTGGCTTGCTATTTGGTCTGCCTTTGGTGTTGATTTTTATCTTCTTGCAAAAGTGGAAATTCCCGGCGGCATTACAGCCAGCAGTGCAGTCATAATAAAAGTGGACGGCGAAAATTTCCGCCGTCCACTTTTATTTAATGTTGCGTTTGAGTTCTTTAATCCGTTTTTCGGCCAGGTCGGGCAGACGTTTGACAGTTAATTTCAACAAAATAGGAAGCAATTGCATCACAGGTTGATTGGGTGACAAGGCTCATGCTCGTTCCTTAAAGCAAGATAATATCTGTATAGGGAATATTTTCTCCGTAGTATTCGCAGAGTGATTCCCAGACGGGTTTGTGCGGCGCAGAGTCATTATGCAGACGTTTGACTTCCTTGAATGCTTCAAACAGGCCAAGCTTTTCTTCTTCTTTCAGCGCGGCTGCACAAAATGCACTGGAGCGATTTATCCCTGCGCCACAAGCCACCAGAATGCGCTGCCCCAATTGCTTGTGTTCACGCACAAACGAAACGCCGCTTTGAATCAAGGCAAATGGAATCGGTGCTACATCTTCCACCGGCAAGTAAAGCGAGATGATGCCAGGCTGTTTTACGTCATCCGCCAGTTCAAGCATCGCATTAATCGACATGGCGCGTAGGGTTGCACCATCAATGGTGTCTCTGTATTTTCCGATGTAAAGCCAGGGGCGAATTTCGTTCATCTATTTGATATTCCGTTTCAAATGGTCAATCCTTTCCTGCGCCAGATCGGGCAGGAAGGTTTCTTTTTCAATGCCGAGCGCTTTCTTCTGCGCCTCGCGCCACGCTTCGAGCCGCGCCGTCACCTGTGATTCGTAGCCTTCATCGGATGGGGTATAGAAATAGGTGCCGAGCAGACGTTTGGGCAGGTACTGCTGGGGCGTGAAGTGTCCCGGCAGTTCGTGGGGATAGACATACCCTTGACCCTGTCCGGTGACGGCGTCGCGGTTGGCATCCTGTAAGTGTTTGGGGACCGACCCTGCGCCCTCCTGCTCGATCTTTTCCATTGCCTTGAAATAGGCGCCCGCACTGTTCGATTTGGGAGCCGTCGCCAGATAAAGTGTCGCCTCCACCAGCGGATAAATGCCCTCGGGCAGACCAATATAATCAAAGGCCGAAGCCGCTGCTGTCGCCACCACCAAACCCATCGGGTCGGCCAGCCCAATATCCTCCCCGGCCAGAATAATCAGACGGCGCACAATAAAGCGCGGATCTTCGCCCGCGTAGACCATTTTTGCCAGCCAGTACAGCGCCGCATCGGGGTCAGAGCCGCGCACTGACTTGATGAAGGCCGAAATCGTGTCGTAGTGAGCGTCGCCATCCTTGTCGTAAAGCACAGCCCGCCGCTGAATCAACTCCTGCGCCACATCCAGCGTGACGTGAATGACGCCATTTTCATCCTTTGGCGTGGATTCAACAGCGAGTTCGAGCGCGTTCAGCGCATTGCGGGCGTCGCCGTTGCACATTTCAATCAAATGGGAACGGGCCGCGTCTGTGAGTTCGATCTGCCGCAGGCCGTATCCACGCTGCGGGTCGGTCAGCGCCCGGTCGAGCAACATCCCCACCTCAGCCGGGTTCAGATTGCGGAGCTGGAAGACCCGTGAGCGGGAAACCAGCGCCTTGATGACTTCAAAATAGGGATTTTCGGTGGTCGCACCGATCAGCATGAACGTGCCATTTTCGACGTAAGGCAGCAGCGCGTCTTGCTGGGCCTTGTTCCAGCGATGGATTTCGTCCACAAACAGGATGGTGGCGGTGCCATAGCGCTTTTTGCGTTCGAGCGCTGCGTTAATTACGTCGCGCAGTTCGGCTTTGCCTGCCAGCACCGCCGAAAGTGTCTCAAAGTGGCTTTTGGTCTGGTTGGCGATGCACATTGCCAGCGTCGTTTTGCCGGTACCGGGCGGCCCCCACAGAAGTATCGACGAGAACAATCGATCCGCTTCGATGGCGCGGCGCAGCAGTTTGCCTGCCCCGACGATATGCTCCTGCCCAATGTACTCATCCAGCGTGCGCGGCCTCATGCGCGCCGCCAGCGGGGCTTCGGATTTCATGCGTTCGTTCATGGCGTGGTCAAAGAGATCAGGCATGGGTCTATTGTACCCCCGCAAAAACAAACGTCCCGTAGATTTCTCTACAGGACGTTGTTTGTTTCAGTCTTCGAAGCTTACGCAAAAATCCACTTGTCGATGTCGCGGCCCCAGCTCACCAGTTCGTCAGCCTTGAACCAGAGATTGGCTTCCAACTGTCCGTTTTCGACGCTGTCGGAGGCGTGGGTGATGTTGTAGTTAACTTCCAGCGCAAAGTCGTGGCGGATCGTGCCGGGGGCGGCTTCCCAGGGACGGGTGGCGCCCATCATTTGCCGGATGGATGCAATCGCGTTGGGGCCTTCCCAGACCATGGCCATGACGGGCGAGCAGGTAATGTAATCGATCAGACCATCATAAAAGGGGCGGCCTTTGTGTACGGCGTAATGCTCTTCGGCCAGCGCGCGGTTGACTTGCATGAATTTCGCGCCAGCCAATCGCAGGCCACGGCGCTCAAGGCGACCAATCACCTCGCCAATTAATCCACGTTGCACACCATCAGGCTTTATCAGAACCAGGGAACGTTCCATTGTTTTTCCTCCAAACAGAATAAGTTACGCAAAAATGCAGGCGACATTTTACCATAATAAAAGGGCGCGCCGTATAAGGCACGCCCTTTTGGATGCTTGCGAATCAATTAACGGATCAACTCTTCAGCCCTGGAGTAGGCGTCGAGTGCATCTTGCAACTGGTTGGCGCGCATGTGCGCGTCACCCAGGGTTTGCCAGATGATCGCGTCCACCGGGTGGCTGTAGGTGGCTTCTTTCAAGTCGTAAATGACTTCTTCAAGGAACTTGGAACGCTTAATCAGTTTGACATAGCCATTAATCGCCACATCCATGCTGCCGTGTGCCATTTCATGGCGCGCATTTTGCAGGGCTGGGCCATCCTTGTCACCAAGCATGCCCGTCTGGCGGACAGCCGGGCGAACCGGGGCTTGGGGCGGTGGTGGCGGGGAAATTGGCGTGGTCGGCACACGGGTCGCTGCCGGGATGGGCGCAGGGGCCAGTGGTGGTGGCGCTTTTTCAAGGGGCGGCGAGAAGATCAAATGGGCGGTTTCGTCAGCATCCGTGACCCATCCCGGGGTGGACATGGGGCTACCCGGTTGCTCATCTCCAGACGAATTTTTGAGCCAATCTGGCAGGTCATCATCCGACCCGGCGCTTGGTTGCTTGGAATTCATCCAATCGGGCATTGCGTCAGGAGCGGCTACGACGGGAGCCGCTGCAATAGGAGCAGCGGACGGAGTGACAGGCGCCGGGGTTGTGGGGGGCTCGTCTTCTGCATCCAGACCCTGTAACCAGGCTGAAACGTCAGCCGGTTCTTCCGCTTTTGCAACGGGTTGTTCAGTAGTTTCTTCCTGTTCCCACGGCATTGGCTCAACAGGAGCCGAGAAATCCACCGCACTGGAAGGTACTTCTTCAACCGGTGCCTGCTCGGCGACAGGTTCGTTCGCCAGATTTTGCAGCCAGGACATCGTATCGTCCTCCGCAGCGACAGGCTCAGGCTGTGACGGGGTAGGTGTCAAATCCATGGGCAATGTCTCAGCCGCCCAATCGGGAACAGCATCGTCACTGGCAGGGGTTTCTGCTGGGGTGGTGCCCGTTCCTCCCAAGCTTTCCAGCCATTTCATGGCATCATCCTGTTCGGATGCGCTGATGGCAGAGTCAGTTGGCGTGGTTGCCGCGACAGGTACTTCGGACTGTTCAGCCTGGCCAGGTTGATTGGCGGCGAGCGCTTCAAGCCACTTCATCGCGTCTTCCTGTTCCTGATTGCTGATACCAGGACCGGGAGTCACCTCGGAGGCTGGGGATGGAGCAGGGATCGGTTCTGGGGCTGATCTCTTCTGAACAATGGTCGGTTGATCGAAGGAAGCAGGCAGCGCAGTTGGCGCGGCAGGTTGTTCGGTGGTCGGAGCAACCCAGGTTGGCGCGTCGTGTGTGCGGTCTTCGGGCTTGGTGATGAGTTCTTCGGCTTTAGCACCCTGTTTGGCAGCGAGTGCTTCGAGCCACTTCATTGCATCGTCCTGCTCGGATTTGCTCGTACCGGGGCCGGAAACCAGTTCAGAGAGCGGCGGCGGGACAAAATTCGGGTCATCCTGGGCGAATTTCTTTTTCTCGACGGGTGGCTGGGGTGCGGCTGGCGGAGTTTGAGCAACGGGTGCAGCAGGTGCGGCAGGTTGTTCGGTGGTAGGCGCAACCCAGGTCGGCGCGTCGTGTGTGCGATCTTCGGGTTTGGTGATGAGTTCTTCGGCTTTGGCACCCTGTTTGACGGCCAGCGCTTCAAGCCACTTCATCGCGTCATCCTGCTCGGATTCGCTCGTACCGGGGCCGGAAACCAGCTCAGAGAGCGGCGGCGGGACAAAATTCGGGTCATCCTGGGCGAATTTCTTTTTCTCGACGGGTGGCTGGGGTGCGGCTGGCGGAGTTTGAGCAACGGGCGCAGCAGGTGCGGCAGGTTGTTCGGTGGTAGGCGCAACCCAGGTTGGCGCGTCGTGTGTGCGGTCTTCGGGCTTGGTGATGAGTTCTTCGGCTTTGGCACCTTGTTTGGCAGCGAGCGCTTCGAGCCACTTCATCGCATCATCCTGCTCGGATTCGCTTGTGCCGGGGCCTGAAACCAGCTCAGAGAGCGGCGGCGGGACAAAGTTCGGGTCATCCTGTGCAAATTTCTTTTTCTCGACGGGTGGCTGGGGTGCGGGTGGCGGAGTTTGAGCAACGGGCGCGGCAGGTGCGGCAGGTTGTTCGGTGGTAGGCGCAACCCAGGTTGGCGCGTCGTGTGTGCGGTCTTCGGGTTTGGTGATCAGTTCTTCGGCTTTGGCACCCTGTTTGGCAGCCAGCGCTTCAAGCCACTTCATAGCGTCATCCTGCTCGGATTCGCTCGTACCGGGGCCTGAAACCAGCTCAGAGAGCGGCGGCGGGACAAAATTCGGGTCATCCTGGGCAAATTTCTTTTTCTCTACCATTGTCGGTTGGGGGGAGGGGGCTGCTGGCGGGGTCTGGGATACAGGCGCAGCGGGTGCAGCAGCTTGAGGCGCGCCAAGATTTTTAGCCAGTCCATATCTGCATCGGCAATATCTTCGGATGGGGCGGACTGTGCAACGGGTTGTGATGCAGGGAGACTGGTAGATGGAGCTGTTTCTTGGGGCAGGCCAAGGTTTTGGAGCCAGTCCATGTCCGCGCTGTCATCGACGGCAGGTTGTTCAACAGGTTGTTGTGATGCAGGCATGCTGGCAGATGGGCTTTCTGTTTGGGGCAAGCCAAGGCCCTGGAGCCAATCCATGTCTTCGTTATCTTCAGCTGCGGGGGATTGTGGGGCGCTTGGAGCACTGGCAGATGGTGCTGTTTCTTGCGGCAGCCCCAGATTTTGCAGCCAGTCCATGTTAGCATCGTCGTCTTGCCCTGTAGCGGATGTTACATTGGGTTGAGCAGCGGTTGGCGCAGATGGAGTTTCGTGAAGAGTTTGCAGCCAGTCCAGGCTATCATCAGTAGCGGCTGTGGTTGTTGTATCCCCGCCAGTTGGCGCGCCAAGGTCGTTCAGCCAATCGGGCTGGTTATTGGATGAAGTGTTCTGGGGTGTGGTTTGCGGTTCGAATGAAGCTGTCGAGTCGGACCCGCCAAGATCTGCCAGCCAATCGGGCTGATCGTTCTTGGGCGCAGCGGGCTGGGATGCGGCGCTGGCAATTGGGCCACCCAGCCCTGAAAGCCAGTCCAAATCTGCATCATCAACATTCTGATTGCTTGCAGTGTCGGGTTCTTCCTGTACAGCCGAGGCACCTGGAGGGGCCATCGCTTTGAGCCAATCTGGGATGTCCGCAGCCGCCAAACCCGCAGCATTGGCTCCAGAAGATGACGGTTCATCATCCCCAAAATCAACGGGGCCATCCTGAAATTCTCCGGTGGATGGGCCCCAGCCGGTGCCGCTTAAAAAGTCTGGCAATGCATCATTGGCCTTGCTCGTTGAACCGGAAGATGTATTTGCTGATGCATCCGGGTCCCAGTCCAGCCGGTCAATGGTGATGGCATTGTCTGGGATGGTATCCAGTTCAAAGGTGGAACCCTTGGCCTGTGTGGCATAGGGTTCGAGTGCTTCAATCCGTTTTCTGTAAACATCCTGATTGCCTGGCAAAACATCCAGCAGAATGCGGTTGGCATCCAAAAAGAAGGGCGACTGTTTGAGCAAATCCATGCAAATATCGGTTGCTTCAACCTTTTGCCCGCCACGATACAAAGCACGCGCCATGAGAATTCTCATATCAAGGCGCGTTGGGTCTTCACTCAGTACTGATTTGATTTCTGCGATTGCCTGCTGATACTGTCCACCCTTGGCGTACATTTGAGCCAGCGCGCCGCGTGTCAGGCGAATTTTGGGCGGTTCCATGCCATCACGACGCCCGTATAAACGTCGAAGTTCACCCTGCACCGCTCCATTGGACGGGTTGACTTCATAGGCGCGTTCCATATGCCAGATTGCGCCATCCAGGTCTTTTTGCTCGTCGCGGACGATGCTCATTCCAAGCTGAGAGACAAAATCATCTGGTACGCTGGCGATGACGCGTTGAAAAATATCTGCCGCATCGTTATGCCGACGAGATTCCAGGTAGGCTTTGCCAAGCAGCCGATAACTCTCAAGATGTTTGGGGTAGATCTTGAGAATGTGCTGGCAGTGCGCAATGGCTTCTTCCAGATGGCCCTGATCAATCAGGGTTTCGATCTCACGGTTATAAACGCGCAGGGCAACTTTGCTCATGGAGACACTCCAAAGTAAATCAGATATTTCTAATTATAGAACAAAGATAGCACAAAAACACTCGAATTATCCTAAAATAGGCATGAAGTTCAGAAAGAGTATTCTATTTTATCTTAACTAGCCGAGAAACGCGATTAGGATTTTATTAGTTTGGGACCATCGGGCGTGTCTTGCACAGCCCAGCCCAGGCTGCTAATTTGCTGGCGGTATCGGTCGGCGGCGCTCCAATCTTTGCGCTCCCGGGCAGACTGCCGCTCTGCTGCCAGCGTGACGGCCTCGGCCGGGGGAAGCTCTTCCATAACGGGTTCCGTTGTCGATGCGTTTTGGACAAGTTCCCAGACTGCCGGAGAAATGCCAGTCGCCGGGCCATCCGCCAACGATAACGGGCCAAGCTCACTGAACGGGATTTTATTCCCCGCAGCATGGATTTTGGCTGTTTCGGTGCTTAGGATGGAAACGGAGCCTGCGCCGATCACCTGGATTTCGTTTGTCTGGAAATTGAAAACAGCCCCCGTATGCTCGTCCAGCCCGAAGATTGGGTGCGCGGCGGGCAGCAGGTTGCGCCATTGCGAGAAGCGCTCTGTGCCGATGAAGCAGTGGCTGGTATCGACATCGCTGCCGCCGTCGGTGTTGTTCCAGTGTGGGACAAAGGAGATGGGGGTTGAAAAATCTTCGAAAATGCCCAGGCCGGGGACGGTGTGGACATCCTGCCCGACCTTGAAGATTTCATAAATGGGCAGGGCATGGCTGCTCGCAGCGATGGTTGCAGCGCTGGCAAAGATGACGGCTGCGCCCAGGCGCTGACGGGCGCGGATGATTTCCCAGGCCAGGCTGCCCATCAGTTGGCGGATGGCGTAGGTGGGGCTGCCCGGCCCCAAAAAGATGAAATTGGCCTGCAGCAGCGGCGCACAGATTTCAAGATCATCAGGGCTGAAGGCGCTGCCCTTTTTGCGCGCGGGGATGATGTCGATCTGCGGGTTGAAATTTTGCAGACGGTTTTTGATAAAGTCGGCGACTCTCCCTACCACCTGCGGGGAGTTAAGCTCGAAACCGGCAGGCGTTTCGAGCAGGGCAATGCGCAGCGGCGCGTCGATCTGTTTGGCGATCTGCTCAAAGACGCGCCCGCCCGCCAGGGATGTTTCACCAGAGCCAAGGAATGCAATGTTGCCAAGCGACATGAGTACCTCCCGGAATGTTTCTTGATTGAAGGAAGAGTTACTGCATAATTGATTTTAGCATTGGAATGCTCGTATTTCCCCCTGGCGTTGATGGAAATTTAGCCGGGTTCCAGCAGGGCTTTGGCCTGCTGCCAGATGGCGTCGAACATGGCGACCGTCAGCTTGCCGGTCTGGGTGTTTTGCTGGCTGGGATGGTAGGAACAGATGAGCCAGATGCCGTTGGGCAGTTGGGCGCTGATGCCGTGTCCAAAAATCATGCTCGATGAGCGCAGCGAATAAATACGCAGGACGCTTTCAAAGGCAATGCGACCCAACGCCACGATGATACGCGGCTGGATCAGTTCCAGCTCGCGTTCAAGATAAGGCTGGCAGTTGCTGATTTCTTCGGGCAGGGGCTTGTTGTCGGGCGGAGCACAGCGGCAAACCGCTGCAATATACATATCGTTGAGAACCAATCCATCGTTACGGGAGGTGGATTTCGGGCTGGTTGGCGAACCCGGCACGGTACAATGCCGGGTAGAGAAAACTCCCCGAAGCATCCCCGGTAAACTGGCGGCCAGTACGGTTCGATCCGTGCGCCCCCGGCGCCAACCCGACGACGAAGACCCGTGCCTTTGGGTCGCCAAAGCCTGGGACGGGTTTGCCCCAGTAATCGTGATCGCGATAGGCTTTGCGCTTGGTGCGCGCCACTTCTTCACGCCACGCCACCAGGCGCGCACATTTGCGACAGGAAATTACTTGATTATTTAATTCGTTCAGCGATTGGGTCATTTTATTTACGATTTATGATTTTGGATTTACGAATTACGTGTTACGAAATCAACATCGCATCGCCAAACGAGAAGAACCGATAGCCTTCTTCGATGGCGGTCTGGTAGGCGTGCAGCATGGTCTCACGCCCGGCAAAGGCGCTGACCAGCATCAGCAGCGTCGATTTGGGCAGGTGAAAATTGGTAATCATGGCATCGACCACTTTGAAGGTGTAGCCGGGAATGATGAAGATGGATGTGTTGCCGGAAAAAGCGGCGATTTTGGATTTACGATTTACGATTGGCGATTGGTCACTGGCAGATTCCAGCGTCCGCACACTCGTCGTCCCAACCGCCACCACGCGCCCGCCCGCAGCGCGGGTCTCGTTGATGGCGTCGGCGGTGGATTGGGGCAATTCGCACCATTCGGTGTGGATTTTATGCTCGGCGGGGTCGTCTTCGGTCACTGGGGCGAATGTATCTAGCCCAACGTGCAGGGTGACATAGGCCAGCCGTACGCCCATCGTTTGCAGCGTGTTCAGCAGTTGTGGTGTAAAGTGCAGGCCCGCTGTTGGCGCTGCGGCAGAGCCGGGTTCGTGCGAGTAGACGGTCTGATAACGTTCAGGGTCTTTCAACTCAGTGTGAATGTAGGGCGGCAGCGGCATGTGTCCAATTTTGGGTAAATAAGCTTCAATCGGCGTCTGAAAACGGATGCGGCGGCGTGAACCATCCAGTACCTCGACGATCTCCACTTGTGGGCCGTTTTCCACCGTCAGCGTTTTGCCGCTTGTCAGTCGTTTGCCCCCGACGAGGGCTTCCCAGGTCAGCGCGTCTTCGCGGCGCAGCAGCAGCAATTCCACGCGTCCACCCGTCGCTTTGTGGGCAAAAATCCGGGCGGGGATGACCCGTGTCTGGTTCAGCACGAGCAAATCACCAGGGCTTAAAAATTCGGTGATCTGACGAAAGATGCGGTGCGCGAGCATCCCGGTTTGACGGTCGAGCACCAACAGCCGAGAAGAATCACGCGGCTCGGCGGGTGTTTGGGCGATGGATTCGGGAGGCAGGGGATAGTCGAAGTCAGAAGTTTTCATTAGAGTGATCAATAGAGGAAAGGGATCAGCCGCCAGGTATGCGAACGATATTCGGCATATCCATTCAGTTCTTTTACCAGCATTTTCTCTTCGTTTTCGATGCGGTAAGAATAAACGGCAAAAATCGTTATCGCCACGATTAAGACAACAATCCAGTTGGCGGTTGAGAGCGAGACGCCCCACCAGGTTAAAATCATCCCCAGATAACCAGGGTGGCGGATGATTTTATAGGGTCCCTCACGAATGATCGATTGACCTTCTGCCACTTTAAGCGTGCGCGTATAAAAAGCACCAAGTATACGGTTTGCCCAGGTGCGTAGCAGCACGCCTGCGATTGCGAGCGCAACAC
The DNA here is from genome assembly GCA_963757465.1 of uncultured Chloroflexia bacterium. GTDB lineage: Bacteria > Chloroflexota > Anaerolineae > Anaerolineales > Villigracilaceae > UBA5195. The sequence goes on from CAVWRY010000003.1 coordinate 850,378, forward strand.
CAACCCAGCCAAGCCAAGGCGGAAGAACGGCAAAGCTCAGCGCGTTGAGCGCAAACGAGAGCAATAAAACCAGCATGCAGACTGCGTAGGCAATTCCAAGCAGGCGCGTGCTTTGTCGATCAAATTGGCCTGCTTCCATGCTTTTGGCTGCATTTCCCTGACGCAAACGACTTTCGATCAGAAAAAAAGCAAAAAGCACAAAAAGGCTAATGATGGTTGTCAAGAGATATTTTCCTTATCGCAAATATTCGTATTGAATAACCCAGTGGGCCATTTCGTCCAAAATCTCAGGCGGCTCGGCAGGGAATTGCACGGCCAGTTTTGTCATGAATTTTTCTTCGTCCAAATGGTTCAGGCTGGCATATCGGTCATTGTTGGGGATCAGGCATTCGCGCAACACGGACGCGGCAAAGCGATAGATGGTGACATGGTTTTCAGCGATGCGGACAATTGTATCAAGCTCCAGCTTCACCTTGAACTTGCGCCGGAGCCTGCGCTGCATCTTCTGCGCAAAGTCCAGTGGCAGTATGGCGCAACGCTGTCCGGTTTGGCTGGCGAGGTCGAGGAGGCTGGGGTGATCGAGCACTGGATTACTTTTCCATTGTCGCTATTCACTTGTTCCAAAACCGCCCGATCAAACTCAAAATTACTGAAAGCACAATCGAAACCACAATACACGTCACAATCGGGAAATAAAACGAGCCGTTTGGCCCATCGATGCGAATATCCCCCGGCAAACGGCCCAACGGAATGTTGAGCTTTGCCAGTACGAACAGAATTGCGCCAATCACAAACAGCACAATTCCGGCAAGCATGATATTACGAGAAATGATTTCCATAGGTGGTTAGAAGGTTGAAAAGCTGGAAGGTTTTCGACCTTCCAACTTGTTTAACGTTGCTTAGGAGAAAAACGTACTTAAACCCGTCGCCTTCAAGCTCTCTGCCCACAGCAGATTTTCCCCTTCGGCGTTGCGCTCCTGTGGCAGTAGTTCGGCGGGACCGCCTTTGCTGAAACCGGCGGGGCCAAAAAAGCTGAGGCTTTCCACACCCGGCTCACAGCTTGCGCGGATAATCCCCAACGCACCGTCTTCCGCCGATTGGGCCACTTTCATTGCCCGCCAAATAATAAACTGATCGAAAAGGCGCGTTCCGCCTGCTTTGGTGGTCTTGGATTGCAAGCCGGTATCGGTCGGGCCGGGATGGGCGCACAGGTTCTTAATTTTGCCCACAAACGCTGGACGTTCCTGCGCAATTTTGTCATGTAGCGCATAGGTAAAGAGCAGATTGGCGAGCTTGGACTGTTGATAGCGCCGCCACTTGTCGAAACCAGGGAAACCGTCCCCGCCAAGTTTGCCGCCGTTTTTGCCGAGATATTTGGCCGAGAGTGGGGCAGGGGGCGCTTTGCGTGCTCCGCTTGAGTGGTTGACGATGCGTGCTTCTCCTTGTTTCGTTGCGGCGATTTCGAAGAGCGGCCAAAGTTGCGAGGTCAGCAGAAAATGGGAAAGGTGGTTCGACTGCATTTGCACATCAAAACCGTCGCCAGTGGCGACATCAGGCATGCCCATCACACCGGCGTTGTTGCACAGCACGTCCACTCCATCGATGCAGATTTCCTTGAGTTTGGCTGCCGCAGCGCGGACGCTGGCGAAGCTTTGCAGATCACAGGGCACGAACGCAGTATCCGCACCGCGTTTGATCAGCGTCAGCAGCGCAGCATCTGCCCGTTCGGATGGACGGTTGAGCATGATGACACGTGCGCCCAGGTCACCGCATGTCTGTGCGAGGACGAATCCCGTGCCGCTTGTGCAGCCAGTGATGGCGACGGTTTGGCCGATCATCTTGGGCAGGGTCTTGAGATAAGCGGCATAAAGTTTGGTTTTGGGATGCGGCGGGGTGGGGAAGAGTGCATTGAACATGGGAGGCTCCTGTGAGGGGTCGAAGGTTACAGGTTGAAGGTTACAGGTTAAACAAACTTAACTTTCAACCTGTAACCTTCAACTTTCAACCGTTATAACAATCTTTGCTGCCCGGTTTCCTGATACGGTATCTTCAAGTGATCGTAGGCTGCTTTTGTGGCGATGCGCCCCTGGGATGTGCGGTCAATGAAGCCGAGTTGCAGCAGGTAGGGTTCAACCACATCCATGATGGTGTCGGGTTCTTCACTGATACCCGCGGCGATGGTGTTCAAACCGACCGGGCCGCCGTTGTATTTTTCGATGATGGCCTTGAGCACGCGGCGGTCGACATCGTCCAGGCCGAGCGGGTCAACCTGAAGCAGATCAAGCGCCAGCGATGCGATTTCGCGCGTGACAGTCCCGTCAGCACGGACCTGGGCAAAGTCACGCACGCGGCGCAGCAGGCGCAGCGCGATGCGCGGGGTACCACGCGCACGATGGGCGATTTCGTCCACCCCGGCGGTTTCGGCTGGAACTTTGAGCATGTCGGCTGCACGTTGGACGATGGACTTCATCGCGGCGTGGCTGTAATAATCCAGCCGGTAGACGGCCCCGAAACGGGCGCGCAACGGAGCGGTGACCAGTGCCAGCCGTGTGGTGGCGCCGACAACGGTAAAACGTGGCAGCTTGAGCCTTATCGAGCGCGCCGATGGCCCCTTGCCAATGACAATGTCGAGGGCAAAATCTTCCATTGCTGGGTAGAGTACTTCTTCCACCACTCGCCCAAGGCGATGGATTTCGTCAATAAATAATACATCCCCGGCGCGCAGATTGGTCAAAATGGCGGCCAAATCCCCAGCGCGTTCAATCGCCGGACCGGAAGTGGTCTTGATGTTGACGCCCATCTCGTTCGCCAGCACGTTTGCCAGCGTCGTTTTGCCCAGGCCGGGCGGCCCATAAAAAAGGACATGGTCGAGGGCCTCGCCGCGCTTGCGGGCGGCGGCAATCAGAATGGACAGGTTTTCTTTGACTTGTTCCTGGCCGATCAGGTCGGTGAGCATGTGCGGACGCAGCGCATGATCCACGCGGTCGCCGGGTTTGGCTTCTGGGTCTAAAGGGCGGTCTTTGGGTTCAGTCATGGGCCAAATTATAAATGAAAAGCCCGAGTTCATTGCTCGGGCTTTTCAGGGTGCTTCTTGCTATTATTCTTGGTTAAAAACTATCGAATGCGATGGATAGTCACGGGGACGGTCTTGGCCTTCCCGGATGGAGGCGTATGTCCGCTGGTGAGCGAGCTGGATGCATCCGGATAGGCATCGCGGTCAACACCAATTCTCAGGCGGAAGACCAGTTCACCACCCAGCCAGGCGGTGATAACACCCACGCCAATTGCCAGATACGAGAAGGTCAGCGACGCCGTGGAGGGGATAAATGCAGGCGTCTGGCTGCGGATCCACCAACTGACTGCAAACATCAGCACGACAATCACATTTCCGATGCCATGCATGGCGCCTATCTTTTTTGCGCGGGTATTTGCCGGGATCATCATCCAGTCGAGGAAGCCAAAAATGGCTGCCAGCAAACCACCAAAAACCCCTGCCCCGATATTGAAAAATGAAACACCAGGCAGCAGCGGATTTTTCGTGAACAGGAAGATGGTGTCAAAAACGATCGCGCCAATGAACAACCCCAGTGGGATGACGATCAGCATGGGATGGATCGGATGCCCAAAAAACTTGTTTTTGCTTTCCATAAGATTTTCCTTTCTGAGAGCAAAACATCGATTTACTAATAAATACGCTCTGCCAGGTTTGTTGTTATGGATGACTGGTAAAGCATTGCATATTTGAATTAATCTTTCTTTTTTAGTAACATTTTTTTGTCATTCCCGTTACTATTTTGAGTTAACTTTCGCTTGCTGCTTCAATAAATATGCAACGGGCCTACCACCCCGATTGGCCTCTTGTTATTTTTACGGATTGTTATATACTCCCAAACCGTACATACTCACCCACCTAAAGGAGAAAAAACCATGTTAGAAATGCTTGAAGCAGAAGACGAAAAGCCTCCCAGTTTTGCCCCAACCGAAAATTCGTGGCTCGTAGCCGTCCTGGCGAACATCAAGGATGATGATGCCGACCTCCCATCCGATGTCCCCGCTGATGCCCTGGCCGACTTCGACCATATTGAGACCATTCGGGCGATACAGGCTGCCATTGAGAGTGCAGGACACCGCACGGTTTTTATTCAGGCAGATTCCAACCTGCCTTCCGCACTGAAAAATATACGCCCCGATATTTGCTTCAACATTGCTGAGGGCCTTGGGGGTGACGGACGCGAGGCCCAGGTACCCGGATTACTGGAAATGCTACGCATTCCATACACCGGCTCCAGAGTAGTCACCAACGCTGTTTCATTAGACAAAACATTGACCAAACGCATCTGGCGGGATCGGCGTCTGCCAGTGGCTCCGTTTCAGGAATTTTGCACGGGGAATGAACCGTTGCGCCCCGATTTGCGTTTTCCGTTGTTTGTGAAGCCCGCCCGCGAAGGGACAGGCATGGGTGTGGACACGAAAGCAATTGTCTACACCGAGACCGAACTGCGCGACCGCGCCAAGTGGGTGATTTGTACTTATCATCAACCCGCGCTGGTTGAGCACTTTTTGCCGGGACGCGAATTTACCGTCGCTGTCATGGGGCGCGCCGACTCCAAGCTCTATAGCCGCCACCCTGAGTGGTACGATGTGGACGGTTTTCACCGTTTCCCGATCATGGAACTGGACAGCAGCGCATCCATCACCCCTGGGATTTACAGCAACGCCGCCAAAAACAAGGACATCGGCGAAGAAGGCGCGCCGGAGTTTTACTGTCCCGCCCAACTGGACGATGAACTGGCCAAGAAGCTGCAATATTATGCCTGGCGCGGACACAACGTGCTCGGCGCGCAGGATATTTCTCGCGTCGACATTCGCCTGGATGCCAAGGGGCAACCTTGCTTGATCGAGATCAATACGCTGCCGGGTCTGACGCCCGATTTCAGCGACCTGTGCGTCATCGCCAATAACGATGGGATTTCGTATCAGGAGTTGATTCTTGAAATCTTATACCTCGGCGCATCGCGCTGGGGATTGTTGGAAGCGCGCGAGTTGAGTAACTCGCTGCGAAAAGCCAACGGCTCACGAGTGATCTACCGACGTTAGAACGAGAACGAGCAGCTTGAGCTGAACCATTAAATAAAACGCGAGAAGAAAGAGCCTCCTGCTATTATCGCGGAAGGCTCTTTCTGTTCCATAAACCATGTTCTTAAGCCAGGTGCGAGAAACGGAGCAAATCATGCCACCCAAGCAGCAAGCGTTGAAAGAAACTGAAAAAGAGAACCGTGGGTTAAGCAAAGTCATTGAGCGCAACATTCGTACCATCATTCATTTGCGTAGCAAGGCAGCCAGCGAACGTGACTTGCAAGGTCGCATTGCTGATGTCATTACATCCTTTTCTGGGCGCATGGTCTTTGTTTATGTTCACATTGCCTGGTTTGCAGCTTGGATTTTGCTCAATACCGGTTGGTTTGGCTTGCCCACTTTTGATCCATTTCCGTATGGTTTGTTGACCATGATCGTCTCACTGAATTCGATCTTTCTCTCCACCTTTGTGCTTATCAGCCAGAATCGTATGGGCAAAGAAGCGGAGCGTAGTGCTGACCTGGACCTGCACATTAGTCTGCTCACTGAGCACGAACTGACCCGTGTCTTGCAAATGCTCGATGCCATGCAAAAAAAGCTTAACATGGCGGATCATGCCAACAGCGATCTGGCAGACCTCGAAATGGAAACCCGCCCCGAAGATGTGCTCGCCGAAATTGAGCGTCTGCAAGCGGTCGAGGCCGGCAAAAAGCTATCGAAATGAGAGATTTTCCATGCCTTGTGGATGGTTGAGCACCTGTTTTAGGCAGTTCTCTATTCAATGGAATAACACTACCCTTTAGCGCGCTGCTTCGTCTTTGGCATGTTGTCCCGGGTGGTTGAAATCAACATTCCCCACCTGTTAAGTACAGGCGGGGAATGTTTGCTGGAAGATCAATCTGTTTTCACATTCTATCAATACTGTGAATGAAGCTTTTCATATCTTACGAAACTGACTGCGATAACAAAAACAAGAACCATGCGTTAACCAAAGTAGGTTACTGTGCCATCCCATGTTTATTTTGCAGCAGTATAGGTCGTCTCAGTAACAGAAAATGTCAACAGAAACGCACCCCGTCTTTCAACCGTCTTAGTTTTTTCACACAATCAACATCGAAGGAGAAACATCATGACTTACAAGAAGCAATATAACATGCTGGGGGTGACCGGAGCTTTTCTCGGCGGCCTGGCGGGTGGTGTGACGATGCTATTGCTCGCCCCCCAATCGGGTGAAAACACACGCGCGCAAATTCAGGAAAGGAGCATTGAATTGCTTGACAATGCCCTGAGCAGGGTTGAAAACGCTGTAGCTCAGATGCGCTCAGGCCTTATCAACGGCTACGAGAAAGTCTATTATTCGGCTGAACAGAGTCAGGCAAAGATGGTTCCACAATCAAATATCGCCGCTGATACGGTTCAAACCGAAAACGAAGCAACCCAAAGCATATCGCTTGCATCTCCAAATGAAGAAAAACCAATGGATGATATTGACAACCTGGTGGAGCAGCAACCGATTGCTGATGGTGTTGTCAATGACAGCATGGGCGGGTAAGGCTCTAGCAGGCACGTAATTGACATCCTGCCAACATCCCTATTTGGGGCAACCTTCCAGGTTTGGTTCCAGCAGGCTTTCATACACTGCAATCATCTGCTCGGCGATCTTGTCCCATGAGTAGGCTTTGGCTTCTTCGGCGGCGCGTTGGCCCATCCGTTCGCGGTTTTCGGCATTCCCCAGCAGCAGAGTCAACTTTTCGCACAGCGCATCGCTGTCGCCGCCTGGGACGTGGTAGCCGGTGACGCCATCCTGAATGAGAAAGGCCAGCCCGCCGACTTGGGATGCGACCACCGGCGTGCCGCAGGCCATCGCCTCCAGCGCCACCATGCCGAACGACTCGTAATGCGAAGGCATGACCAGCACTTCAGCGGCGGAATAATAATAGGGCAGCGTATCCTGCCCGCGTTTGCCAAGAAAAACAACCGTACGATCCATTTTCAGCTCACGGCAGAGCTGCTGCAAATTCGCCATTTCACTGGTCATTTCGTCAGGGCTGGCCGAAGGGTCGCCGCCGATGATTGCCAGGTAGGCCGGGCACTCGCTATTTTCGAGATCCATGCAGGCCATGGCGCGGATGAGCGTATCCAACCCTTTGAGCGGTTCAATGCGCCCGACAAAGAGCACCATGCGGTCTGCGTTGGGGATGCCGATAAACTGTTTTGCCTCGTCTTTGGGGATGGGATAAAACCGCCCCGTATCCACCCCTGGTGGAATGATGGTGATTTTGCGGCTGTTAGCTTTGTAGAGCCACTCCAACTGGGCTTGTTCGGCCAGGGTGGCGGCGATAATGCGGTTGGCGCGGGCCAGCACGCGTCGTTCCCCCTCCAGCCGCGACGGAGTCTCGCGCTCCTCATCGCTCTGGGCAATGCGGTTTTTCATTTCGCCAAGGGTATGGAACATCTAAATCATCGGGATTTCACCCCAGATGTCGCTCAACATTTCCGCCGCCAGTCCAGACATCCAGTAGTGGCTGTGGATCAGGTCATAGTGCAGGCCCTTTTCTGCGGCAAAGCGTTCGATGCCCTGCACAAATTCGGGAATATAATCGGGCAGTTCCTGCTTGGGCGAAGGCTGCTCAGGCCCGGCGGGAATGTGGACAACGCGGTTGCCGTAGCCAAGATCATGCAAAACATGCGGGACGTGTTCGTCCTGTGAGCGCGTAAACACATCCACATGAATGCCCAGCCGTCCCAACTCGCGCGTCAAATCGCGGACGTAGACGTTCATTCCCCCGGTATCCTTGCCGCCCAGGGTGGCCAGGGGGCAAGTGTGATAAGAAATCATTGCGATGCGCATTGTTTGTTCCTTTGTTCGCGTCAAAAAAAAGAGCATTAACCACGGAGAGCACAAAGCACACAGAGAAAACCATAAAAACTCTGCGATCTCTGTGCTCTCCGTGGTGAAAAGCCCTTAAGATTTACTGTAAGCGCAGCAAGACCTTGCCTTCTTTCCAAAGTTCTTCGAGTTTGTAAAAATCGCGCATTTCGGGCGCAAATAAATGGACGGTGACGGAGCCAAAATCTACAATCACCCAGCCCCCGGCGGACTGGCCTTCGCTGCGGCCTTTTTAACTTATGCACGTCGCGCACCTTATCTTCGACATGATTTGCCAGCGCGCTTAACATGCGATCACTGGTTCCGTTGCAGATGACAAAGTAATCGGTGAAGTTTGCGACCTTTTGCAAATCCATCAAAATAATATTTTCGCCCTTTGATTCTTCGAGCGCGTTTACAACCGTATGTGCAAGTTCGAGCGGGTTCAGGTTTCACCTCGTAAAAAAATTTAACCGCCCAGGTGGACGGTGGATAGACACGTATAAATTGGACCAGCGGGTTTTAATTCGCTTTGAAACAAGCTGATTGATTGTACTGTGAAATTTCCCAGCCAGCCGATTTGTATATTTTGCAGCGTGTTGGGGATGGAGCGTTTTTCAGTATCTGAGAGCGGCTGGCGCACGCGACCAATTGTCAGATGGGGAGAAAACGCTTGTCTTTCTGGATCATGATTCTCAGGGTCGGTTGTGGCTGCATCCAATGTTTTTTGCAGCTTTGTCAGGGTTGCGGGAGCGTTTAACCCAACCCTGATGACACGCGGCTGGCGCAGGTTTGGGAAAGCCCCCAGTCCAACCACCGCAATTTCAAAGGGCGGAGTTTGTTCAGCTTTTTCTTTTAACATGCAGGTCAGCGAATTAATCGCTATTGGGGGGATGTCGCCCAAAAATTTGAGCGTAAGATGGATGTTTTCAGGGGTTACCCAGCGGACGCTACGGCCAAGTTTTTGGCGCAGGTCTGCGGTTTGGGCGATAATTTGTTGGTTGATTTCGGTGGGAATTTCAATGGCAATAAAGGCGCGCAACAAAGTCATGCCCGGTTTACTTGGCGGTTGCTGTTACTCGATGGATTGCGTTTTTTAAGTCCAAAAAGCCAACGGGTTTGGTCAGATAGACAGCCGCGCCAGCATCGAGGCCGGTCTTGATGTCGGCGGGCATGCTCTTTGCCGAGACAACAACAACCGGAATGCCTGCCAGCTTTGGTTCTTCGTGCATCAGGCGCAAAATATCCAACCCTGAAATATCTGGCATCATGATGTCGAGGATGACGACATCAGGCATTTCTTGTTTAATCATGCTGATGGCTGGCCCGCTTGAGTAGCTTTTGACGACCCGAAACCCACTCACACGCATCATTTCGCCGAGCATTTCTGCTGCGTCTGGTTCATCTTCGATAATTACAACTGTTTTTGATGGTTCTGCCATATTTCCAAATTCTCCAAGTCTGCAAACTAAAAATAGCATATTCCGCATGAAAAGGCAAGAGGGAATGGTATTTCGTACGGTGATCTTAAAGTCTGATAATGAGATTTAAAGCTTGGGATGGATGCGCATTGAAATAACGTCTGGCGACAGGGATAGTACGATAGGATTTTTTGTAAAGCAAAATACCGATGATAAGGTTATTAATACAAGCCATAGCTTGCCCAGCAGTACCTTTGGTTAAGCGAGTGTAATCTTCGCGCAAAGTGACATCACGGCGATAATGCAGTCCACTTTCGATGCCCCAATAGGATCGTATCTTTTTAAGCAATTGAACAGGGGTAATTTCTTCGCGTGTGAGACTGGTGAAACCATATTCGGTTTGTTCGTAGACTTCACCGGTCTTGAAGGAAACAGAACGACGTTTCAGTTCAAAGACTTGCTCCAAATAAGGCCAATCGAGGAAATCTTTGAGTTGGCTGCTCGTGGTGATGGTTCTTGTTTCGAGCCGTCCGTGACCTTTATTGGTTTGCTCGGCTGTTTCGAAATCTTTCGGCAGGTTCGCCATACCCGGAATGGGTTCTACATCAGGCTCAAACCACAGGCGGATGTTTTCTTCCATTTGGGGTTGATTGCCTTTTGCAAACCAAATATATTCACCACCCGCCTCCACAATTTTGATGGACACTGGCCTTTGTGTGTGTAAAGCATCACCCGCGACTACTTTTTCACGCAAATCAATGCTTTTTAGCAATTTTGGAGCACCTGGAATCTCAAAACCTTTCCCATCAACGGCAATCTCCATCAGCACGATCCCTTCACTTGGCAGGTAAGCCGCCAAAAGATACGTCCCTTTTTGATCCTTATTTAGTGTTCCGCGTAACACTTTCCCATCGATTGCCAGCAGAACCTGTTTGCCAAAGAATTTCTTCCCACTCAGGTATTCACTGCTGACTTGCTCCAGCTCTTCTACTTTCACTACTTCTGCCAGAATCCGTCCATATGTGCTGTGATCCGGCATCTTTTTTCGCTTCAACTTCAGTAGTTCAGCTAACATCTCGCTCCGATGTTTTGCCCATTCTGCTATGCCGGTTGGATGGCTCTCTCCGCAAATCTTTGCCATAATGATTAGCACCAATAGCGTTGCTAATGAGTATCTTACTCCCCTCGCTTTACGCACATCCGTCATTCCTGCAAATCTTGCATACAGACTTCCTACATCAAATACAAGCCCGGCTTCTGTGTTAAACTCCATCTCGACCTTCCTTGGTTGCTTTTGTGTCTCGTAAACCAAAGCTTATCCGAGAAAGGTCTTTTTGTTCATCCCACTTTTACGACTTTAAGATCACCGTAGTATTTCGAGGGTGTTTCTCATAAGATTACAGGTTGTTGTTCGAAAATAAATGCTTTGCCGAAATGTTGAGAAAATGTCGAGGAAGTGTCGAGAGTGTGGTGGCGTTGACTATGCAACCAGCTTTGTGCGTTATCATCATTAGGTTGTACCCGTCCTTCTTTTGCCCGGAGAAAAACTGATGAAAAAAAACGTTTTGCTGATTTGCTGCATTATGCTTTTATTGACCGCCTGTGCCACGCGCACACGGACTGGGAATGCCACCAGAACGAGTTCGGGCTTCTGCAACGCCGCTGACCCTGACAGACACCCCTCAGCCCGCTGCATCTGATACGCCCGTGCCAACCGACCTGCCCACGCTGGAGCCGACCGTCACACCTGACACTGGTGCGCTGGTGACGCTGGTTCACGACGCAGTTTGCCGCAAAGGGCCGGGGGAGAGCTATTATGAAGTGGTTCCTTATTTTGAAAAGAGCACCGTCTTTTTGCAGGGGCGCAATGAAAGCAGCGACTGGGTTCTGGTCAAGGATGAGTATGTAGATGACCCGCTCTGCTGGATTCCGGCTCTGGCGCTGGCCTCGGTGGATGGACTGAATGCGCTGCAAGTGGCCGATTACCCTGCGCTGCCCGTCGTTCCGACGAGTATCAGCGCCCCCGCCAGCGTCTGCGGTGTTGCCAGCCGCTCGTTGGTTGTGCAGTGGTTCCCGGTGGCGGCTGACTCACAGTACCGGCTTTACCGCAACGGGGAGTTGATCTCCACGCAGTCGGGCGGCTCATACTATGATTTGAACGTTCCCAAGCCGCAGCGTCCAGTGACCTACAGTTACGTTCTCCAGACTTTTAATGATTATGCTGATGCGCCGCATGTTCTCAGCGTCAGCGTCTCGGTTTGCAGCAAGTAATATTCCACCACCCGATGTCTATAGCCTGCACAGTCAGGAAATGCGCCTTCTCTCACATGAGAGAAGGCGCATTTTGATCTCTCTCAGGTTTTACCGGCAACCGCCGCTATACCCATTGCCGTAGTGCGCTACAATAAAAAGTGGTATTCCCGTCGGCTTAAAAAGTATTCCGGTGCTTGCGACGGTGATCATGCTCCATTTCTTTTACACTCGGAATGAGTTTCGTCACGCCAGCTTGTATACGAGCGCCAATATCAACTTTTGGTTGCTCTCGACCCGACTGCAATACGCTGCAAGCCGAGGCCCTGATTCTGACGATCGTGCCGATCCTCGTTTTGCTGGCTTTCCAGCGCTTCTTTATGCAGGATCTGGCCGTTATTGGCACAGAGAAATAATAGACCTCTTGCATAAGTGCCATATAGTACCTGCCTGCCCGAGTATTGCAGGTATAGGCGCAGGCAGGACATATTTGATTTACTTATTCAATAGGTCTACGATAAAAATAATTAGGAGAGTTATATGCGTCGAACATTAGGCAGTCGAATATTAAGTATGTTTATGCTTTTGACCATTGCTTCCCTGCTTGGTGCAGGTGGGATGGCTGTTGAATATATGAGCCACCTGCCCAAGCCAGGAGATCGATTGGTGGAAGGTCGTATTGTTAAAGTAGAAGTAAAAGAAACTACTGGTGATGATAACTCTCCTGGTCATGAATCATTTTTAACAATAGAAATTGTAAATACCAATACTACTGTGACCACGCTTGTGCCAGGGGATTGGACAAACAAACCGGCTTTCGTTGAATTTTATTATTCAGGAGACCCAACTCAGCAAGTGTTTTTACAATCACAGAATACAAGCTCGTTACAAACTGCGCTTGTTTTTTTGCTTATGGCATTCTTGATGTTTCTGCCGGTAATCATCGTGCTTATGATAAGGAAAAAGGAAAAAGATTTCCGTCACAATGAATATGAAGCGCTTGTGAGAAAAATAAAGTGATCTTCTAGAGCGGGCGCGATGATAAATAGCCAAGTTCGTGTTCAGTAGATCGAATGCATGAACAAAATCGTGTGGCCAAGCCAGTCAATTTTTAGCAACCAACACAGGAGATATCCAATGAAAAACAGAAACTTTGATCGAAAAATGGATGGGGTCGCTGGCTTGTTTATTCTGCTGGCTTTTGCCCTGGTTGGCTGCACGCCGCGGCAGCCTTTGCTTCCAACTGCTGCAGTTGTTCCCAGCAAAACCCCTGCGCCATTCCTTACGGATACCGCTACGGTTGTTGCGCCATCTCCTCTGCCAAGGAATACCCTGACGCCCACCCCGGCTGCGCTGACAGCCGAAATCACCGATGCCAAAGGGGTTGTCATGCGTTTGGTTCCTGCCGGGTCGTTCATCATGGGCAGCAACGATGGCATGCCTGATGAAAAGCCACCGCACACTGTGAGCCTGCCCGCTTTTTATATGGATCGCTACGAAGTAACCAATGCCCTTTATAAAGTCTGTGTCGATGCGGGGATGTGTCAAATCCCCGCGAATACAAGCGATGGAGTCCATAGTGGCGCGTACGGAACGTACAACAATCGACAATTTGACAACAACCCTGTTATTTGGGTGGATTGGAATCGGGCAAACGCCTATTGCCAATGGCGCGGTGCGCGCCTGCCCACCGAAGCCGAATGGGAAAAAGCCGCGCGCAGTACGGACGGACGAATATACCCGTGGGGCGAGGGGATTGATTCGGCTTTGGCGAATTATGGCGGGAATGCGCCTGACAAATACGCCGGTGTTTTTGGCAAGACGGTGGCGGTTGGCAGTTATCCGGGAGGGGTAAGTCCCTATGGCATTGAGGACATGGCCGGGAATGTCTGGGAATGGGTGGCGGACTGGTACGATGTTTACCCCGGTGGCGATGCGAGTGTCAATGAAGCTTTTGGCAAGCAAACCTACCGGGTGCTGCGCGGCGGCGGATGGAGTGATGATCCCAGCTTGCTGCGTGCAACCTTTCGCGGCGGCAATACGCCAGATACTGCTGTCAATTACATTGGTTTTCGCTGCGCGCTTTCGCATTAATAGAGTTCTTCTTGAAAGAACGTTTGATACAAAACATCCCACAGATCTGTGGGATGTTTTAGTGCTTGATCGTTACCAGCACCGTTGCCGTCGTGATGCTGTTGTCTTTATGCACGACCAGCAATTGCAGCGCGTACAGGCCGTTCAGACCGCTGGTGTCCCATTCCGCTAGCGTGCCTTCGCTGACAGGGGCCTGACTGTCCGCGCCGATTTGCGACCAGCTTTGCGGGTTGAGTCCCTGTCCATATTGCAGACGATAGTAAGACATATCGTCCTCAGCGGCGCTGCCCTGGATGTTGACCTTACCCTTCAACTCGGCGAACATGGCCGGGATGGTGATGTGCGCATTGGCAATGATCGGTGGCGACTGGATGGTATCGTAGGCTGTGGGTGGTTTGCCCACCTGCGACGAATTTGCCCAGGATTGCGCTTCGGGTGGCACGCGCATGTAAGTGCGCTGCTCAAGCAATTGTGGCGCGGTGAAAACCGTCGCCAGCAGGCCGGTTTCACGGTTGACGCTGTAGGACTCGTAGAGATTGTCCGCCTGGGTGGGGGCGAATCCATCGAGAAAGACTTCATCTGCCAGGTTGGGGCAGGCCGGGGTTGGCAGCATGCCCGAAGGGTCGCAGACTTGCATGCGTAGCACACCATCTGGCAGTTTCCAGCCGTCCGGCGTTTGTCCGAGGCTGGCTGACTGTATCAACGCCGACCAGAGCCCAGGAGCGGCGCCCGTCCGCCCGCCGCCGACCCAGGTCACCGCCACCCGATGCGGAGTGTAGCCCACTGTCCAGGTTTCGCTGCCATCCAGCGTTTGCCCCACTTTGGCCGCCGCTGGGATGCCGATTTCGAGCGGGCTGGGACGCCCCAGAATATCGGTAATCAGATAGGCCAACTGTGGGCTGACCACCTGCGCCGCCTGTGGTTCGCTGAAATCGAGAAAGGCGCGGTAGTCGCTGCCTTCGACGCGCAGCACGGTCGAAAGGTCATTGTGGATGCGTGCTCCTTGTGCGGCGAAGATGCCATAAGCTTCAGCCACGTCGAAGAGCGAAAAGCGCCGCTGCCCATCCAGCAAATCGTTGGGGCTGGCGAGCGGAATGTCGAAGCCAAAGGGGCGCATCGTCTGCGCGACGAGCGGTGCGCCCAAGCGTGTGAAGACCTGCGCGGCGGGGGCAAGGTAGTCGTTTGTCAGTGCCGTCCGCAGGCGGATGGGGCCGTGAAATTTGCCGTCGGGGTTTTGGAGTGAGGATTCGGTTGAGGGGATGTCCCAGACCAGCGAAGCGGGACCCAGGCTGCGGGTGAATCCGGCCAGGTACAGGAAAGGCGTCAACAGCGTCCCGGGGCGGTGTACCGCAAAAAAGGCCGATTCCTCCCCGGCGCGGGTTTCCCCGACTGCGGCCAGGATTTGTCCCGAATGTGGGTCGAGCACGACGGCACTTGCCGAAGCATCCCCCGTATCGGGGCCGGGAGGCAAGGCTGGCAGCGACTCGGCCCCGTCACACGGATTGGCACTCGTCCCGGCCAGCCGCGCCAGTTGGGTCTGGACGGCGCAGGTGGCGCGCATTTGTAAATCATAGTCGAGCGTGGTGATGACGCTCATCCCGCCACTCTCGATGCGGGCGCGATCCACTCGGCTGGCAAGCTGTTCCAGCGCCATCGCCACAAAGGCCGGAGCCACTTGCGCAGAGGTTGGTGCAGGCGCAAAGGTGATCGCAGTTGTTTTTGCGGATGTATATTCATCCGCTGAGATCAGGCCGAGTGAAAGCATAGTATCGAGCGTTTCGCGCTGATGCTGCAGTGCCGCTTGCGGCGCATCCAACGGATTGATCGCCGGGGCCTGGCTGACCCCCGCCAGCAGCGCCGACTCAGCCAGATTGAGCTGTGCGGCGGGTTTGTTGAAATAGAGCCGGGCGGCAGCTTGCGCGCCATAGGCAAAATGTCCGTAGTTGGCGCTGTTGAGATACCACTCCATGATGCGCTCGCGCCCGAAGCGTGATGTGATCTGCGCCGCTAGAATCCGTTCACGCAGCGCCCGCCGCAGACTGGGCGATTCGTCCCAGAGCAGGAAGTTGGCGGTCAGGGTTTGCGCCAGCGTTGGGTGTGCATCGGGGTTCGCGAGTCCGCTCAGGCTGTAGCCGGGACTGCTCTCAAAACGCGGTTCCGCGAGTGCCAGCGTGGCAAGCGCGAGCATATTGGGCATGTGTTCAGGCGCATTTGGGTCGATGGGAATATACGTGCGTGGCGCATCTTCGGGGGCCAGCACCGCCAGCAAGTGTTGCCCGCTGCGGTCATAAATGCGCGTCGGCTGGAGCAGGGAGCCGTTATCGCCATTCAGCAGAGTCGGCAGCAGGTCCGCGGATGGCAGGTTGGCGGTTAGCGCAGCGTAGCCAAAGGCAAAGCCGATAATGGTCAGCGCCAGCACAATTGCCAGCAGTGAGCCGCCAATCAGAAATGCGCGCGACAGCCGGTTTTCAGCTTGCTGGCGCTCGTTCAGGCGGCGTTCACGTCGGCGGCGTAGAATGGGAAGGGATGACATGAAATGATTTTATCAGAGTAAGGAATCAGGAATCAGGAATCGGGGATTAGGGATGAGGAGAAACTGTCTTAAATCCAGCGCGGAAATCATTCGGATCGCGCAATGCTACCCAGGGGCGTGGTGAAGGGATGCAGGGAAAGGCGTCGTAGGAGCATTCGTCAAAACCTTTGGCACAGAAGATTTTGCCGTTGGCAAGGTCGCAGGATTGGGTTGCAACGTGGTCATAGGGAGCGGGCAGCAGCAACCGGTTAAGGAAGGTGCGGGACTCGAACGAAGTGGTCAGCGCCAGCGCAAGATAAGCTGCAATCAGCAAGGAAGCGGTGGCCGAAACTTTGACGGACGAAAAGCGGGTGCGTTGTAAAAGCGCTGCCAGCCAGGGAGTCAGCGCCAGCAGAATCGTCCCGACCAAAAATCCCTGCCCAAAGCGAAAGTCGGGTGCGCTGAAGAGCCAGAAGAGCGTGCCGATGAAAAAGGTTAACCATCCGAGCCAGAAGCGTTTTGTCAGCCGCAGGCCGGGCAGCGCCAGCAGCGGTGAAAGCAGGGCTGCTTCTACAATCAGCCGCCGGTTGGGCGTTTGCGCCTTGAACCATTTGGGCAGCCATTCGCTGAGTGGCATCGCCAGCACACGCCCGGCGTCGAGACGTGGGAAGCGCCCCCAGGCCAGCACGGACATTTGCTCGCCAATGGCACGTTCGAGCGGCACTCTCCAGTCAAAGGAGAACAGGCCGGTGGCGGGAACCGGATAAAGCAGGTAGCCAGAGAGAATGACATTGCGTGCCAGAAAGGGGAAAATGACCAACGCAGCGCAGATAATCGATGTGAAATTCACCACAGAGATCACAGAGTACACGGAGAAAACTCTGGAAAACGCTGTGTTCTTTGTGTGCGCTGTGGCGAATTGTTTTGTACTCAGCGCTACTAGAGCGAGTAGGAGTACGGGCGCAGCCGAGAGTTTGATTGTGACGACGAAGGCTGCCAGTAGCACGATCAAGATGGGCTGAAAGGGCTGATCGGATTCAGCCCACAGCACCGCGATCAGCCAGAGCAGCAGGCTGACGGGTAAATCGGTGCCCGGGGACGAAAGTTCCGCCCCCAGCAGGGAGAAGGCAATTGGGAAGAACAAGACTTTCAGCAGCGCGGCGGGGGTGTATTCGCGGCGCGCCACCTGACCAAACCCGCCCCAGAAGTAGAGCATGACCGCGAGAAAGAGCACACTGGCGGTAAGGTGGAAGGACCCCAGCCCTAAAAATGACAGGCTGAAAATGGCATTGCTGATGAACCAGGCGGAGTTGAAGGCCAGTCGTCCGTGCAGGTTGCCCAGCCCTGGCACGGCGGGGAAGCTCTCGATCCAGTGAATGGCCTGGGCGTGGTAGATGTTGGTATCGGGGTTGACGGGGGGGTGGGTGGCGTTTTCGAGCAAAAGCAGCAGCGCCACCCCCAGCACGATCAGCGGAATCCAGGCTGCAGGGCGCTGGCTGCGGGGCGCGCTGATTTGCCGGGTGAAGATTGCCGCAGTGGCCCCGGCCAAAATCAGCAGGTTGAACCATAATCCAATTTGAAAAAATAGGGAAAAGAACGAGGCCAGCGTTGTGAGAACAATCAGCCCGACGACCACAATCAGTGGTGTGGCGGGCAAATCTGCCTGGATGGGCAGGCGTTTCAGAAAAAGTTGGCCGTAGACGTAGCAAAGGCTGAGCGTGTAAAGCCAGATCAATAGCGTTACGATCATTCGCCGCCCAGGGTATCTTCCAGCCAGCCGATGATGCCGCGGGAGGGGCGCTCGCCGTAGACGGCGCCACTTTGTCCGTTGATAATGACGCGGTGGGGATGATCTTCGAGCGTATATTCGGTGAACCAGACCGGGATGAGCACCAGCTTGAAAGACAAAACCGAGATATTCCCGGCGCTGTAGGTTAATTCACTGACATGGCTGTTTTCAGAACGGATGTCGTGGCGTAGTTGGTCGACCGTGTTTTTGCGGGCATCCAGCGAAGCATCGGCCAGGTTTTTTTGGTAAATTTCGGCGGGCCAGCCTGCCATGTACCGTGGATCGTAAGGCACGCCCTCTTTCATGTGATAGCTCGCGATAATTTTGGGCAACAGGTCAGCCAGCTTGGGCGTGCTGACGATGATCATGTCATCCGTCGTCACCATTTTTTCGCTTGAGACCGGGATGCTGCGCTTATTTTCGTAGATCACCCCGCGCCAGGGCATGCTGCCGAGCATGTCAAACGTCCAGACGGGCAAATACAACCCGCGTGGCGCATGGACTTTTCCTTGTGGCTTGATTTTGTGTTTTTCAGCCCACTCTACCAGATGGGCGGCGGCAGTATGCTGGTTGAACGCCATCGGGACGATTAAATCAGGCTCGACCAGTTCACGGGTACCTGCCAGGACATAGACCGAGCCGCAGTAAGAGCACGTTTCAGCGATGACTTCGGGCGGCAACATGAACTGTGCACCGCAACCCTGGCACTTGAAGGTTTTCATGGCGACCGGGGCGCGCTGACCCTGCCCGGTGGCCATGGCGACAACGAAATCTTGCTCCAGGCCCTGGGATTTGCAAGTCAGGGCTTCCTGTCGGGCGCATGATTCGCAGACCAGCGAGCTTCCGTCGCCGTCAAAGACCATACGCGAGCCACACTTGGGGCAGGTAAATCGATCTGCTTTGGCATTTTGCGTCTCGGTCGATTGTGCCGGGAGATGGTTGGCATCGACGATTTCATCGGCCTTGAGCTTGCCATCCAGAATGGCGAGCATTTTGCGGGCTTCGCCATGGTGCGGATTAATCGCAAGCGTCTCGTCGAGATATTTGCGCTTCTCGGCAGGGTCATTTGTGAGCTGGCTCATATAGAAGTTGGCATGCTCACGCGTATCAAAATCATCGGCCAGTTCGAGGGCGCGCAACAGGTAGCGGCGCGCTGGTTCGTATTCTTTGGCTTTCAGATAGCTGACAGCTTCACGTAACAAATGGTTGTCAAAGTCACTGGGCATATTTTTCTCTTTTGCGTATTACGTTTTACGTATTTTTAGACTTTTCGTCTCACAATTGCATCGGTCATCCGTGCCACGCGTGTCATCATCTCCACGTCATGCACACGCACAATGTCTGCGCCGCGCACAATGCCAACTGCCACCGCTGCCGCTGTCCCTTCAACGCGCTGATCGGGCGGAAGGTTGAGGGTATAGCCGATAAAGGATTTGCGCGAAGGCCCCAGCAATACCGGAAACCCCAAAGCGCGGATTTCGTCCAGGCGGTTGAGCAGCTCCAGATTTTGCTCGACGGTTTTCCCGAAGCCAATTCCAGGGTCGAGAATGATCTTCTCATCCCAAATCCCGGCAGCACGCGCCCCTGCAACTGATTCTATTAATTCGGCTTTGACATTGGCGATGAGATTGGTGTACTCCACGCCAACGTAGCGTCCGCCCAGTTGGGCCTGCACCTGTGCATTGGACGGTTTGCTGCGGTTGTGCATTAGCACCACCGAAACGTTATGCTGCGCTACCACCGTTGCTAGCGCCGGGTCTGCCCGTAGTCCCCATACATCGTTGACAAGGTGTGCCCCGGCTTCGAGCGCTGCCTGCGCCACTGTGGCCTTATACGTGTCAATCGAGATGACCGCGTCTGGGAATTCCGCCGCAATCGCGCGGATAACCGGGATCACCCTTTCAAGTTCATCTTCGGCACTGACAGTTTTCGCACCGGGGCGGGTCAATTCACCGCCGATATCCAATATCTCTGCGCCTGCCGCCAAAAACTGACGCGCCTGCTCTACAGCCACACTCGTTTGCGCAGGAAACAAGCCATCCCCCGAAAAGCTATCGGGTGTAATATTCAGGATGCCCATCACAATTGTGTGGGCACCCCATTCAAACTCGCGTGGACCAATTTTTAGCACCGTGCAGCCCTTACGGGTTATTTCGTGCTCAGTGAAGATAAAAATTCGTTGTAGAGCGCATCGTCCCACGCAGAGGTTGAGCCTTAAATCATCACAATCACCACCCCGGTTTTCCCGGGGAAGGTTGTCACCCATTGGCGTATGGTTCTCCCGTTTAAGTCATCGCCTTCGCTGACGATCAGGGTTGCATCTTTTCCGTCAATGGTCACAGTGCGCGTTTCGGTGACTTTGAAATTTGCTGCTTTTTGCCCACTTTGCTGTTCGAGGGATTTCTGCATCTGGGCTGTCATTTCTTCTGGCGTCATGCTTTGTGATGAATCGAAGTTTGCCAGAAAAATGATCGGTTTGGTCGAAGCGGCGCTCCCGTCTGCGCTAATCAGGACCATCTTGTAAACAAGAAAATTGAACCCCATCGTTTCCGCATAGCCTGCTGGAAGTTCATAACTGACGAATTCATTCGCCATTTCTTTGACTTTTGCCGGGTCTGATGCCACGTTGGCTTTTAGTTTATCGGCCAACAGGCCAACGCCGCCAACGGCGGCAACGACACCAATGATACAAAAGACTAATGCTACGATCAAAATGGTTAATATATTTTTTGTGTTCCTGCTCATCGGTAAACTCCTTCATGGTTATTTTCATTCTGGTGCGAACGATTGCGAATGCCTACCAGAATGGCGAGCAACTCTGCTTCAGGCCGCGATACATCATCAGGGAGTTCGGCGTCCATGTGGTTGTACAATCGCTTCAAAATTTGGAGTGCCAGTGGGGCGGCGTTTATCAGATTTTGGCGCCGGGCAAGGAAATCTTCCATGATTTGAATGTCATCAGGCTGATCCGCTCCAGGGCCAGGTTGGGATTCAGTCCTGGCAAATCCAACGGAATGGCGATGTGCCCATGCGCAGCAATCGATTTGATCGAAATCTCGCCACCATCATGAATGACCAGTGATCCGGCGGCCATGTCGCCCAGGCGGCGCGCCTGACTGTTGATGAACATGGCGACAATCCCGATGCCATATCCAATCGGCATAAAGTCGATGATCCGCACCAGGTTGCGGATGACCGATTCAGCCAGCGTGACGGGTGTTCCATCCGCGCGAATAACTCGCAACCCCGCCCACCGCTTTCCGGGGGATTGCCCGTTCCAGACCATCTCAAAGAAGATGTAATATCCCCAAAACAGCAGAAACGAGATCAGCCCAAAGATGGCAGCCGTCCAGGCGTCCGTGTCGCTCATCAATTTTGCTGCTTTCAAAACATAGGCAGATGTTCCCAGCACGATTAATTGCAGGATCACGATGATGGTTGTATCCACCAATGCTGCCAGAAAGCGCGAACCAATCCCGGCAACGTTATAGCCAAAGGCTACGTTTTCGGGTGTGTCAATATTAAGCATTTCGTCAGGAAGTGTCATAAGGATTTCTGGTAGAATGAATTGAAGTAACCAAATTTTCGTTATTATTGTACACGATGGGCAGGTAAAATGCACCCCGAAGAATTTTATCAATCCCGTAAAGCGGATTGGGAACATCTCAACCGCGTGCTGGTTGCGAGCGAGAAAAACATTAAAGCCCTTTCACCGCAGGATGTGGAAACATTGGGCAGTCTCTACCGTGCTGCCACATCTGACCTGGCGCTGGCGCAGCGCGATTTTCCACGTCACAAGATCACCCAATATCTTAATCGGATTGTTGGGCGGGCTCATGCTGTTGTCTATCGCGGTGAGGCGCTGGCCTTTAACCGCCTGATCGATTTTGCCTTGCGCGGTTTTCCGCAGCTTTTTCGTGAAACAATGATCTTCACTGTGATGGCAGCGCTGTTTTTGTTTGTTCCGGCCGTGATTGCCGGGTTTAGCGTTGCAAATCATCCTGAAACGGCCACCTGGCTGCTTTCCCCTTCGGCGCAGCAATTGATTCCAACGGTTCAAAACAGAGAGCTGTGGATTAATGTCCCCGTTAACGAGCGGCCTTATGCATCTTCGTTTATTATGCAGAACAACATTCAAGTATCGTTTCTTGCCTTTGGCAGCGGTATCAGCGGCGGTTTGCTAACAATTTGGATTTTGATTACCAATGGTCTTGATCTGGGCGGTCTGCTCGGGTTGACTTCTTACTATGGCATCGGATTAGATCTGGCGACGTTCGTCATCGGACATGGCGTGATTGAATTGAGCGTCATTTGCATGGCTGGCGGATCGGGGCTGATGCTGGGCTGGGCCATCATCCACCCTGGGCTGCAACGTCGTCGCGATGCGCTGACTCAGGCTGCGACAAAAGCTGTCCGGCTGCTGTTGGGCGCCGCACCCATGCTGGTCGTCGCCGGAACGATTGAGGGACTGATCTCTCCATCCGAAACCGTTCCCTGGCCTGTCAAGTGGATCATCGGCATCACCAGCGGGATTGTGCTTTACAGTTACTTGTTGCTGGCCGGGCGCAAGAAAAAAGATCGCTGGGCGTAAAAACGAAATCAAATCAAATGGATTAACCACCAAGGCACAAACTCACAAAGAAAAACTTTGTGGATTTGTGCCTTGGTGGTTAAATTTTCTTTTACGCTGGTTCCTGCCGGTTGCGCATAAAATCGGCAATTTCAGCAAAACGCGTCTTCAAAAAAGCCACTGAATTCAGGGTTAATCGCGCTTTCATCCAGCGCTTTATTCATACACCATAACCACTCATCGCGCTCAATCACTCCAATTGAAAAGGGCGCATGGCGTTGTCGCAGGCGCGGATGCCCAAACTTATCGGTGAAGAGGGGCGGTCCGCCAGACCAGCCGCTCAGGAACATAAACAGTTTTTCCCGCGCATCTGCCAGATCGGCTTTGTGAACAGCGCGCACATGCACTGCTTCGGGTGCGCTATCCATCAGATCGTAAAAGCGCGTCACCAGGCTGCGAACACCTGCTTCGCTGCCGATCAGTTTGTAAAGGGTAGGGGTGGGATTGGGGTTGGCTACGGGTAACAAGGTTCCTCCAGTTTTTTCTTTCGCTGACGGCGCAGGCGGCTAGCCTTCGCGGTCAAAACCATAACGATCAAAGATAAAGCCCAGATCGCGCAGCACGTCCGCGCGGGTCAGTCCAAAATCTTCCATTTTATGAATACTGTGCTCACGCTTGTAACCGCGCTGCACCTTGGCCTGTTCTGCAATGGAGTTGCGCAGCGCATCCGAAAGGTCGAGGTCGCAGAATTTCGCGACGCGCCCGACTTCTCCTTCCAGGTCTTGCATCATATCTTCATAGCGCACAGTAATGACCTGCAACTCAGGCAGGTCGCCCGCTGCCAGTAAATCTTCAACATAGCGGTAAAGACTGACGTTGTGCTCATAACGGCGTTGGATGTAGCGGTTCAGCACAGCCGCTGGGATGCGATCTTTGCCCCATTGGTGATAGCACGCATTTTGATGGAGCGAGAGATGCGAGGGGATGGTATCCAGCGGGGAGCGCACCAGGTAAACGATGCGCGCATCCGGGTAGGCTTCCAACAGGGTTCGCACACGCAACGCCGAGTAGTTCATTTTGGTCACAATGCGCTGACGCCCTGTGAACAGGATTTGCCTGCGCAGACATCCATCAAACCAGGCCATGCTCTCGCGTCGTAGCTTTGCCGGAAGCGCATCGCAGAAGACAATCTCATCGAAGTCCTGTTCTGAAAAAGCCAAACCGCTCAAGGGCGGATAGAACTGAGTCAGGGCGTGGAACAGAAAAAGGAAGTCTTCTTCATCCACCGCGCCTAGTGAGAAGAGATGCCCGACGTTTTTGGGCACGATCACATCTTTTCCCTGGCGAATCAGGCTATCGATCAGCGGGCCTACGAATTTGCGCGAGGTCAGCGATGGAAAGAGCAGATGCCAGAACTTGAAGACGACGAAATCATCGGCGGCTGTTAGCGAACGGTGCAGCATGGTTGTCCCGGAGCGCGGATGTCCGATGATGAAGACCGGGCGCTCAACACGTTGACGACGCCATGCCGGGAAAAAGAGCCGATCAAGCTGCATTGAAAGCATCGTCAATTCACGCCACAGTGTATGGAGTATCAGCACCCGCGCCAGCTCCAGACCAATCCCAAACGTCTGCGCAACTGCCTGAATGGATTGTAAGTGGTGCCGCCACCAGAAACGGTTCAGGCTATCGTCCGGGTTTGTAGTGGGAGCGTCACTCATCGTCCACCTCGCATGGGTCAAACAAGTTGAAATAGATAAGCATTTTAAAGCATGAAGTGGATAATTCACGTTCGAATTTCGAAAAGTAACAAGAGAAGGATGATACAGCCATCCGCTTTTTCAGTTGCGGGGGCAGGCCTCGAACCTGCGGCCTCCGGGTTATGAGCAGCAAATCCATTTTTCTCTTGATGCAAAATGGAAAGCGGACTTTACATTTGTACGACCAGCGGGTATACTAAAAACGGAAAGTAAACTTTCCGTAATATAAGAAAGTGTGGCCATGAAGAACCGACTGGAAGAAATCCGTAAACAACGTGGAATACGGCAAGAAGAGCTTGCCGCCGCTCTAGAGGTTTCTAGGCAAACAATAGGCTCTTTAGAAAACGGACGATACAACCCGTCAATTCAATTGGCCTTTAAGATTGCCAGACATTTTGGCATGAGCATTGAAGAAATCTTTATTTACGAGGAGGAACAAGGAAATGAAACAGTATAAGGTTGATCGATATGTTCTTTTGTCTGTAGTCGGGTTTGCGTTTTTCGCTGTAGGATTGGCACTCATAAAGATATTGCCTGATGTAGATACCAGCCTTAAAACACTGCTTTATCTATGCGTGGGCATCGGCCTAAGTATCTTAAGCAGCAATCTTGGCACAGTGATAATGAACATAATGATCAGGAAAAATCCGCAAGATGCAAAGAAGATGGAAATTGATGAAAAAGATGAACGCAACCAGTCTATCAGTAATAAAGCAAAGGCTCAAACTTATGATTTGATGATAATTCTGTATTTTGCTATATTGCTTGCCTTTTCGCTCATGCGTGTCGATCTGTACGTACTCCTTACGCTTGCGGCAGCCTATTTATTTTCCCTCGTTACCAATTCTTATTATCGCGTCAGGTACCACCAGAAAATGTAAATTTGAATTTTGCCTGGCTAAATAGGACAGCGCAGATGCCAGATAACGTCCCGCAGGCCGTGTCCCTGCGGGACGTTATCTGGCAAAGTAGGGCGACCCATGCAGCCCCACTCCTCCTCGCTCCGGAAACTGCGTGGATCGCCCTGCACACGTCAAAGGAAATGTGGGAAATCTCGCCAATCTACCGCCGTCAAACCAAAACGAAAAACCGCAGCCTGTTCGGCTGCGGTTTTTTTAGCGAGTTGCGGGGGCAGGACTCGAACCTGCGGCCTCCGGGTTATGAGCCCGACGAGCTGCCACTGCTCTACCCCGCGACGCGACACTGAAATCTAATATTACTACTAACGGGAGGCAAAGTCAAGGACTTAAAAAGACTTCACGGCTAAAGAAGTAGGCCAGCCCGGCAATGCGATCATCGTCCTGACGAAAGATCAGGTGCGCGGGTACTTTGTCGATCTCAACGCGGTAAGGCAGGCTGATGTTAAAGGGTCGATAGGTGCCGTCGGCTGTTATGGGGGGTAACTGCTGGGTTGCCAGAATATATCCATCATTGTCGATCAGTTCGACGGTGATGGCCTGGTTGTTGATCGGTTGAATCTCTCCGGCGATTTTCAGTTGGCCGCCGCTGATTTCGTCGTCCCAGAGCGGCGTACGCAGCAGGATGTGCTCGCGTGACGGGAAGGGCGGGTTGAGCTGGGTTTCCCCAATCGAGAGTAGCAGCACGCGCACCGAGCTTAAAGCCAACATCCGGCCCATTTTGTCGTAGGTGCTGACTTGCAGGCGGCCAATTTCACCCGTGCCTGGGATATTAAAGTCAATGTCCTGTGAAACCTTGGTGGCACCCTCGCCAGAGAAAGTGCGAAAGCCTTTGCTGTA
The DNA here is from genome assembly GCA_963757465.1 of uncultured Chloroflexia bacterium. Lineage (GTDB taxonomy): Bacteria > Chloroflexota > Anaerolineae > Anaerolineales > Villigracilaceae > UBA5195. The sequence goes on from CAVWRY010000003.1 coordinate 876,476, forward strand.
AAGCGAACGTCCGTCTTCGCCGAGCAGGTCAATATGCGTATCGCCCACAAAATCGGGCGAGATGTAGAAGATGAATTTGATCGGCGACGTGACTTTCGACATAGGCCCCGGCTCGGCGATGCGCAGCAGAATGGCCTTGGGGTTGAGCGTGGGGGTCAATGTGATGGTCGGCGTCAGCGTGGGGGTGCGGGTGATGCGCAGGGTTTGGGTGACCGTTGGAGTCAGCGTAACGGTTGGGGTACGGCTGGCTCTGGCGGTGCGGACGATAGTTCGGGTGGGTTCCGTTTTGGATGCCGGGGTGCCGCTTTCGGGGAGCTCCGTTGCGCCCGGTGCCGGGGTTGTCGAAACGATAGAAGACGGTGTCCCTTCAAGGGGAGACACCGTCGGTTTGGCGCTTGGTTCCCCCAAACGACAGCCCGTTAGCAAGACAAGCGCCAACAGTGGGGCAAGGTTGCGTAAAATGCGCGGCAATTAGAGACCGTAAATTTGGCTGTATTTGGATTTGAGATAACGAACATACGGCGCAGGGTCAATCGTCGTGCCTGTTACGCGCTGAACGAGTTCCTGCGGTTCGTATTTGCGCCCATGCTGGTGGATGTTGACGCGCAGCCAGGTGAGCAGGCCTGAAAAATCGCCGCGACGCATCTCGTCGTCAAAGTTGGGGTGGCCCGCTTTGAAGGTTTCAAGCAATTGGGCAGAAATCAGGTTGCCAAGCGCGTACGTCGAGAAGTAACCAAACGAGCCGCCTGACCAGTGAATGTCTTGTAAAACACCCAGTGCGTCGTTGGGCGGGACGATGCCAAGATAGTCTTTCATGCGGGCGTTCCAGGCTTCGGGCAGGTCTTTGACGGCAATTTTGCCTTCGATCATGCCGATCTCGAGCTCCAGGCGCAACATGATGTGCAGGTTGTAGGTGGCTTCGTCGGCTTCAACCCGGATGAGTGAGCGCTGTACTTTGTTGATACCTTTGTAGAAGGTTTCCAGGCTGATCTTGCCCAATTCGGCGGGGAAGAGTTGTTGGAAGCGTGGATAAAAGTGTTCCCAGAAGGGCAGCGATCGGCCCACCAGGTTTTCCCACATGCGGCTTTGCAATTCGTGGAGGGCGAGCGATGCGCCGCTTTCGAGTGGGGTGCGCGCCCAGACCGAGCCGACGCCCTGTTCGTAGAGCGCATGTCCCGTTTCGTGGGTGGTGCTAAAGAAGGCAGAGGCCCCTAAGCCTTTTTCGAAGCGTGTGGTGATGCGCACGTCATTGGCGCCCATTGATTGGCTGAAAGGATGGGTGGATTTGTCCTGGCGGCCGCGCTGCCAGTCAAAGCCAAACGCTGTGGCGATTTCGACGCCAAAGTCCCATTGTTTTTGCTCGTCGTAATTGAGCGACAAGAAAGAGTCATCCACCTGCGGGCGCCCAGCAATGGCCTGGATCAGTTCCACCTGTTGCGGGCGCAGGGCTTCAAAGATGGCCTTGACTTCAGACGTTTTCATACCCGGTTCAAAGTTGTCGAGCAGGGTGTCATAAGGGTGCTCTGCGGCAGGAAAGAACGCGATGTAACGGTGATTCAGGTCGACGATTTTTTCGAGATGCGGGCGGAAGAGCGAAAAATCGGCGTTGGCTCGGGCTTCTATCCAGGCTTGCTGGGCAACGGCTGTGATCTGGGAAAACTCGGCGATAAACTCGGATGGAATACGTGTTTCTTTTTCGTAATCATGGGCGCTGACTTTGATCAGGCGATAGTCGTCACTGTCTTTGTCGAGGCCTTCGGCCCATTTTTTTAGGTTGTCGAGCAAGTTGCCAACCTCAGGGGATGTGAACTTGTCATGGGCAATCGTTCTGATGGTGCCAATTTGAGAACCGCGTTGTTCGGCAGCAGCAGGGGGCATATAAACCTGTTGATCCCAGTCCAACAGACCAGTGATCTGGTTTAAATCAGAAACTTCGCCCAGCAGGGTTTTTAGTCGTTGAAGTTTTTCTTCCAAGGTGGTTCTCCTGATTGGTTAAAAAGAAATAGCGCAAGCGCTTGAAAGCGCTTGCGCTATTTTATCTCTTTTTAGGCGACTTTCCAGCGCAGATCCTTGCCAGCTAACGCAGCGAGGATCTCGCTGGCGATGTCATCGGCAGCGCGGGCCTGGGCTTCAACCGTCTGCGCACCAATGTGCGGGACGCAAACCGTGCGCGGGTGCAGCACCAGTTCCGTTTGGCCAGGGGGTTCAGCACTGAAGACATCGAGACCGGCACCGGCCACTTTGCCGGAAGTCAGTCCTTCGAGCAGGGCAGCCTCATCAATGATGCCACCACGCGCGGCGCAGACGATGCGCACGCCGGTTTTCATGGCGGCAATCGCTGCGGTGTTGATCAGGTTCTTTGAATCGGGTGTGAGCGGAACGTGGAGGGTAATCACGTCGGCGCGGGCGTAGATGTCAGCCAACGAAACGGGTTCGCCACCGCGGCGTTGGATTTCATCTGCCGGGATGAGCGGGTCGTAGCCGATGACGTTCATGCCAAAAGCGACGGCGCGTTTGCCCACTTCGGCACCAATGCGTCCGAAGCCGATAACGCCAAGGGTCTTCCCATATAATTCGGCCCCTTCGAGTTCCTTCTTGATCCATTTGCCAGCTTTCATGGTGGCATCACCGCGTGGAACTTCACGGGCGAGCGCCAACATCAGGGCGAAGGTTAACTCGGCGACGGCAACGGTGGTGGCGATGGGGGAGTTGACAACCGTCACCCCGTGCGCCTTGGCTGCCACTAAATCGATATTGTCCACACCGACACCAGCCCGGCCAACCACCTTGAGAGATTTGGCGGCTTCAAAGACGGCAGCGGTGACTTTCGTCCGACCGCGTACGATGAGCGCGTCATATTCGGGGATGGCTTTGAGCAAATCTTCGGGGGAAATACCGTTGCGATCATCCATCTGGGCAGAAGCGCTCAGAATATCGAGACCGCCTTGATCTAATCCGTCAGTAACAAGTATTTTATTCATGGGTAAATTTTACTCCAAAATAGTTAGTATGTGCGAAATTTAACAAGTAGAAGTTGTTTTCGATGAAACAGCTTATTTCGACGATGTTTTTTGAAATTCTATGAGCCATAAACCATTTACTTTTTTTGCGCGAAATGAATCAGGGGCGTTTTTTATATAGTAATCTTTTACCGAGATGTCTTTTGTCACGATATAGCCAATGTGATACATGAGAAGTGTGTTGATACGGTCATTGATTGAATCGGATGATTGTGGAAGTGCTAAAAGTAGGTCTGTTTTTGGCTTGTCGATCATATACAGTGAGAATTGCCTCGTTCGGAAAAAAATAAGTTTTGATTTTGAAGAAAGCCCGGGCAGGTAATCTCAAATCATGGGTTGGGCAACAATGATGGACGTGTTTGGGAGATTCTGTTCAAGGTAATCGCCGAATGCGGCTAGGCTACGCAGGCTGCTTTGATACTCGTTAAATGTACTGTATGATCTGGTGATAATCGCCGATATGTTGACGGCAGAGAAGGTGATGCCAATGCATGCGATTGTGATCAGGGAAATTATTCCTAACACCAATTTTTCTTTGGAAACTTGCAATTTGGGATGAACATTGGATCTTATTTTGCTGGGAATATATTTGAAGCATTCGATGATTAAGACGGTGCCAATCAGGCCAAATTGCATCATCCACCCAGCCCTTGATAATAATCTGGCAGAAACAAAGTAACCAAGCAGCCATCCTGTATAGGGAATGATTGCCATCGAGATCAAAAGACAGGTAGCTGCCATGAAGGGTGCAATCGGGTGTTTCTTTAGCTTAAATATGGCCCATAAAAAGCCAAGCCCTAACACCCATAAATAAGACCAGGCGAAAAATGACTGTATCCAATTATTCTTGGATGGATCACCATTGCCCATTCTTTCTAAGTTTACGTTGAAACCGTAAAAAGGTGTTCCAGCAATATAGGTAATTCTTGCATTGATTTGATTGGTATTGAGCGCAAACTCCAGGTCAAACACGCCTTTTGTTTTTACTTCGGCCAGGGCGGGAATATATCTTGTGACGATGGGTAATTGAATAATGCGCATGGAAGCAGCAGGCAATACAATAATGGCCAACAGAAACAGGCTCACCGCCAGCTTTTTGTAATCCTTGTGGATGAGGGTTTCAATAACAATGTATACCCCTGCAATAAAAAGGCCAAATGCCAGGATGACGGGATGAGTCAGAGTTAAGCTTAATCCAATCAGAAGCACAAACAAACTACTGCGCACACTAAATGAGTCTAGCAAATAGCGAATGGCTAAAAAGAATATGGGCACAAGAATAAATGCTGCAAAGGATTTGTCTTGGGATAATCGGTTGAAAAAGATAATGCCAGTATAACTGGCGCCATTTCGCACAATGAGAAACATTAATTGTAAAAGTACAGCTGAAATTGCAAGATCGTTTGATTGAAACAAGTCTTCATATAAGTTGTACGTTGCCAGCACTGCAATGCCGACCAGAAAAGGTTCAAGGTATAAGCCCATTAACGATACGCCATGCACACTGCTAAGTTCTGACAAAAAGGCAAAATTCATCGGGAGCATGGCAAGCCAAAAACGGATTAAATCGACTTGCCCGGTATTAAAAATCACTTCACGGAAATTAAGCGCTTGCGCGTGTTGCCAGTTGGTTAAGTAAGCTAGATAACTAAAATCATCCCCCTGAACTCTGTAAAGAAAAGTAAAGCCGATGGGAATGGTCAATGCCAATATTAATAAAATCAATGTAATGGTCGAAAAACGTTGTGGCTTATACCATTGAATATTGGATGTGACCTGTTTTTTTATAGCAAAAAAAAGGAGTATTCCGCTTACAAAAAATACTGGTTTAATAAATGCGAATGGCAAATGCAATATACGCCCAAGAAATCCCAGCGCGCCAACAAAAAATATCGAGATGGCAATGCCACTTGTGCAATGACTGATGAACGTCAACCTGTTCCCTGCCAGATAGATGCTGGCGGCAATGCCTGGTAATGCGAAGATGGCGATCCCAATCGCCACTTGCACCCAGGGTAATCGCGCCAACAACCCCAAGGGGGCAAAATAGAGGAAGATCCACAGCAATAGAAACAATGCGAATTTATTTTTATCAAAAAAAAGACGAACTTGTTCTAGCATTTATCTTTTCCTTAAACGCCTTGGCGGAAGTTTTTTTTGCGCAGATAAAACGTGCAGGATGTCGTGGCAAACTGCGCGAAATTATACCTGACAATAATTGAACGACGGTTGGGTTGTAAACGAGGATGAAGTACCGAAGAACTGCGTAAATAGGGATATGCTGGATGACGTTTGTTGGAAGGAATGCGTCCGTTTCTGCTCTGACAGAGACGGACGCTTTTTTATTTCGCAAGCATAAAAAAACATGACCGACTTGAAAAGTCGGTCATGTTTCATGTTAATCCTGTCGGGGCGAGAGGATTCGAACCTCCGACCTCTTGCACCCCATGCAAGCGCGCTAGCCGGGCTGCGCCACGCCCCGAAGCAGGCTGAGATTATACCGCAAATCACAATTCGCGCAATGTGTTTTGTAAAGGAATTCGATATTGGAGCGTAGAGATTAGAAAAAAACAAAATAGTGAAGAATTTTTTCATGAATCAATCTTTCACACCTGCACAATCTTTCTGCATAAATTCTGCACATGCAAATGCTATTCTTTGGTGAGATAATTTCTCCCCTCCCTCTATTTTATGCTCACTACTCTCGCGCCCATGAAAAAAATACTCGTAATTGATGACGAACCAAAAATTGTCGAAATCTGTCAGGACTATCTCAAAGCTGCCGGGTTTGAGGTGGTCACGGCCAATAATGGATTAACCGGGCTGGCTGCTGCCCGCCGCGAAAAACCGGACCTGATCGTGCTTGACCTGATGATGCCCGGCATGGATGGGCTGGATGTTTGTCGTACGTTGCGTCGCGAGGGCGATATACCGATCATTATGCTGACGGCCCGCGTAGAAGAAAGCGACAAGCTTGTTGGCCTTGAGTTGGGTGCAGATGATTACATTACCAAGCCTTTCAGTCCGCGTGAACTGGCAGCGCGTGTGCGTGTCGTTTTGCGCCGCGCCGGTGGAGATGCCACCAGCGAAGTCATCCGTGCCGGGGATGTGACCCTCGACCGGGCGCGTTACGAAGCCCAACTCCCCGAAAAAACCATCAGTCTGACCCCCACAGAGTTTGAGATTTTTGCTACCCTGATGAGTCAACCGGGACGCATCTTCTCTCGCGCCCAATTACTCACTGCCGCCCATGGCATCGCCTTCGAAAGCTACGAACGTGCCATCGACAGTCACATCCGCAACCTGCGCCGCAAGCTCGAAACTGATGATGGTCAGCCCCGTTATATTGTTACCGTTCACGGTGTTGGCTACAAATTTGAAGGTTAACCATGCATGACGTATCTGTCCGCTCCATTCAGACACGCCTGTTTCTTCTATTGCTACGCGCTTTCATTGCCATTGTTTTGTTGACGCTTGCCATCGTTTTTGGCGTCACTACATATGTTTTTTCTACTCCTACACGTTTCAACCGTCCAGATCGCATCCCGATTGTCAGCCGTCTTGAGACTTTTTATCTTGCGCGGGGTAGTTGGGACGGCGTGAAAGCGATTCTCTCCCTGGGTGACAGTCATGAGTGGGAAAACGCCACGCTTGTTACCACCGATGGAAATGTTCTAATTGATCAGGGCGAACCAGAATCATCGCAGGTTGGCGCGCCATACGAACCGATTCAAGGCAGTCGGATTGTGCCGCTGACCGTCAACCATCAGCTGATTGGCACGCTTGTGCTGAATGATACCTTTGTCCCCCGCCAGGTTAATTCTACGCTCGATCTACTTTTTCCCGTCGCCTTAATTTCGATCTTTCTGGCTGTTTTGACCATCTTGATCGGGATTTTGCTGGTGCGGCGCATGGTCAACCCCCTGGCGCAAGTCGTGGCGGCTGCGCGGGCCGTCGCGGGTGGGGACCTTTCGACCCGTGTTTCTGTCTCTGGTCCTGATGATTTGCGGGCTCTGTCTGATAGTTTCAACCACATGGCCGCTGCGCTTGAACGCAACAACAACGAACGTCGCGACATGCTTGCTGATATTGCCCACGAACTGCGCACCCCGCTCACCATCATGCGCGGACGGTTGGAAGGTATCGTTGATGGTATCTATCCGGCCAACGCAGATCACATTACTCCCGCGCTTGAAGAGACTTATCTGCTCGAACGACTGGTTGAAGATCTGCGCCTGCTAACGCTGGCCGAATCGCGCCAGTTGCATTTTGAGTACAGCCAGGTCAGCCTGAATGATCTTTCCCGGCATGTGATCGACATGTTCCAGGCGGAGGCCGAAGAAAAACACATCACTCTCACCGCCCAATTGCCAGAAACCGATGCGCTAATCAGCGCCGACCACCAGCGCACCGAACAAGTCATCGGCAACCTGGTGGCGAATGCCATTCGGTACACGCCCGAGGGTGGCAAAGTTTGGATAACGGTCGAAAAGGCGCAGGGGAATATGGTGTTGAGCGTGAATGACAACGGCCCCGGCATCGCATCTGAAGATTTGCCACATATCTTCAATCGCTTCTGGCGTGCCGAAAAATCCCGCTCGCGCGCATCTGGCGGCGCGGGCCTGGGGCTGGCGATTGCACGTCAACTGGTGGAAGCCCAGGGTGGGCAGATCAGTGCCAGCAATTTGCCGGAGGGCGGGTTGCAGGTATCCTGTCAGTTTAAAAAGTTGGAAGGTTAGGGGATTTCTGATGGAACGGCCAGAAGAATCTGGCGTGTGATGGTTCCATCCTCATCAAAGATAGCGAACTGCTTTCCATCCTGCGTAATTCAACAAAAAAGGTTGGAAAGTTCTCATCTTCCAACCTCTCAACTTTCCAACCTTAAAACTTCGCCAACGCTTGCTCCAGATCGGCGATGATGTCTTCGGCGTCTTCAATGCCGATGGCGTAGCGCAGCAAATTGTCTTTCATGCCGCCCAACTTGCGCTCAAACGGATCGAGCGAGTAAAGCGCCGCCGGTTGCAAAATGATACTTTCCACGCCGCCAAGGGTCGGGCCAATAAAAGGAAGTTGCAGCGCATCGACAAACTTGCCGGTTTTCTCAAAATCGCCTTTCAACTCAAAGCTGACCACGCTGCCAAATCCGCTCATTTGTTGGCAGGCGATGTCGTGATCGGGATGCGATTTGAGACCCGGATACCAAACCCGCTCGACGCCTGGTTTCCCCTCCAGAAATTCGGCTACCCGCTGCCCGTTCTCGTTCTGGCGGCGGATGCGTAAGTCGAGTGTTTTCAACCCGCAAATCAGCAGCGCGGCATCGTCCGCGCCAAGGGTGGTGCCCATTAGTCCGCGCACACCGGCAATATCGTTAAGGGCCAGCTTTGAACCGATCACTGCCCCGGCCAGGACATCGTTGTGACCAGCCAGGTATTTGGTGGCACTTTGAATCACCAGGTCCGCACCCATTTCAAGCGGACGCAGGTTGAGCGGCGTGGCAAAGGTGCTGTCCACAATCGTCAGCAATTTGTGGGCGCGGGCGATCTCGATGATTTTGTGCAAGTCTGTCACGCGCAGAAAGGGATTGCTGGGCGTTTCAACAAAAATCAGGCGCGTTTTCGGCGTGATGGCGGCGGCGTAGGCTTCGGGTTTGTCATTTTCAACAAGGGTTGTCTCAATGCCCCAGCGGCTCATAATGGCCTGAGAAAATTCGCGGGTCTGATAAAAGCTATCTTTGCTGAGAATCATATGATCACCGCTCGAAAGCAGCGTCAGCAGCGTAGTGCTGACGGCCGCCATGCCGGTGCCAAAGAGCAGGGCGCGTTCGCCGCCTTCCAGGTCGGCCAGCTTTCGTTCCGCCGCAGATTGTGTCGGGTTGCCATAGCGTCCATATTCGCTGCGACTGAAAGGGGCGTTGCCCGTGGCTTTTTCTTCCATGAAAGCCGTAATTTCGGCGCTGTTGCGGAAGGTATAAGTGGACGTACGTGCCACAGACGTAGTGATGGTGTGATAAGGTTTGTGCTTCTCTTCCCCGGCATGCACAGATCGCGTGGATGGACGTTGAGTCATGATGATGCTCCTTTTGTAAAAAGATAGTTAAACAAAAACCCCTTCAACGTGGAGTACGGTTGAAGAGGGGTAGGTGCGTTGCCAACAACACTCATCTTCCAGACCCACCACATGGGCCTGCCGGAGTTGGCACCGTTTTAGCTTTTAGCGTTTAGCGATTAGACTTTAGCTTTGAGCTAAAATCTAACTGCTAATGGCTAACAACTAACTGGTTGCCGAGGTTTCGTAGGGCCGGTCCCTCCACCTCTCTTGATGATAAGAAATGCTTATCTGCTATTTAATTGCGGCGATAATATCACACGCAGAGGCGAATGTCAAAGATGTTTTTATTATCAAAACTCCTTGTTGACATCTTTTCGACAGGTGTGTATAATTCGATCTCGCTTCTGCCCCGGCTAACGGGGGCAGTTGTATGAATTATCCCGGCTTCCCCGTATGCTGGCGGCACAGTCCGCGAGATAACTGGTGAAGCGAAGACCAGGAGAAAATATGAAATACGTGATTGTTGAAAGTGGCGGCAAGCAATATAAAGCCGTCGAAGGCGGTGTGATTGATGTTGACCGCCTGCATTTGGCAGCCGGTGAGAGCATCAACCTTGACGAAGTGCTCTTGCTGGTAGATGGCGATGCCATTACAGTCGGCACACCCGTGATCAAAGGGCTCACCGTGACCGCCAAAGTAGTGGAACACTTCAAGGGCGAGAAGACCTACAACTTCCACTACAAGCCCAAGAAGCGCATTCGCCAGAAGACCGGACATCGTCAACAGTATACCCGCCTCGAGATCAAGACATTTGAGACGGTAAAGAGCAAGGAGAATTAATCATGGCACATAAAAAAGGTCGTGGTTCAACCAGCAATGGACGTGATAGTAATGCCCAACGTCTGGGGACGAAGAAATATGCCGGTGAAGCTGTTCTCTCGGGCAACATTCTCGTGCGCCAGCGTGGAACACGTATTCACCCCGGCGCGAATGTTGGCAAAGGCAAGGATGATACGTTGTTTGCAACCGTTGATGGTGTCGTGTTCTTCGACATCAAACTTGGCCGCAAGCGTGTCAACGTACTACCTGGAGCCGCCATTTTGGCCGCTGCTGCTGCAGAAGCCTAAAGGATTTCATCAATGAAAGAAAAAATTCACCCCACTTATTACGCAGAGGCCGAAGCTGTTTGCGCCTCCTGCGGCACCAAATGGAAGACCGGCTCCACCCGCAAGACCCTGCACGTCGAAGTTTGCTCGAACTGTCACCCCTTCTTCACCGGCGAACAGTCGCGCATGCTTGACACTGAAGGTCAGGTGGATCGCTTCTACAAGAAACTCCAGGCTCGCCAGGAATATGTTGAGCAGCAGGTCGCCAAGGAAAGCTCCAAGACTTCCCCCAACCGTCCGCTGGCAGATGCTGACCTGGGCACCCGCCCAACTGCCGCGCTGGCTAAGGCTGGCATCACCACTGTTGGACAGTTCCTATCCAAGCTGGCTGAAGGCGAAGACGCCATTCTCGCTGTGGACGGTTTTGGCCGTAAGGCTTTGATCGACAGCAAGAAGAAAATCCGTGCGCTGGGTTATGATGTGCCGGGCTTTGTTGAAGAAGCCGCTTAATTTTTGCAATATCAGGTAAACTTGACAGGCAGATGCCATAAGCATCTGCCTGTTTTTTTGTTCAAACCCTGTTGGGTCATTTGTAATAACAAAAGGGAAGGTGTTTATGGATTGGTTTAATGCTATCCAATCAGGTTCTTTCTTTGACCTTAAGAAACGTATCATGCAAAAAATGCAATCGGCGCAGGTGAATGACCAGATTTCTGATGCTGCGCAAAAGGCTTTTGAGAAGGCATTGAGTTCAGAGAGTATTGTGCTTTCCCGCCCTGAAAAACAGCGCTTGTCGCACGAGATTTTGAAATCGATCTTAACGGATATGCTCGCAAAGCTGGATGAAGAAAAATAAGGGTGCGCTAAGATAGCAGGCAGGTAAACTTAAGATGCAAAATTACAAAGATATTCTGGCCGAAGTATTGATTGATGAGAAGACTCTGAAAAACCGCGTGCGCGATCTGGGACAACAGATTAGCCGCGATTATATTGGGGAGGAGTTGCTGCTGATTTGTATTCTGCGTGGCGGTGTGGTCTTTCTGGTCGATTTGATGCGCCATATTAGCGTGCCGCATGGGGTGGATTTTATGGCGATTGCATCCTATGGCGTGGGCGCGCGTACTTCGACGGGCAACATGCGCGTGACACTCGATTTGCAGACCAACATCGAAGGCAAGAATGTGCTGCTCGTTGAAGATATTGTTGACAGCGGACGCACCATTTCACAGGTGCTGCAAATGCTTGGCACACGTCACCCCAGATCGCTCAAAGTCTGCGCCTTGCTCGACAAGGCAGCGCGTCGTGAAGTGGAAGTGCCGATTGATTATCGCGGCTTCGACATTGCGGACAAGTTTGTCTTTGGTTATGGCCTCGATCTCGACGAACTTTATCGGAACCTACCCTTCGTTGGTGTTGTCGATTCGAAGCGCTATAAAGCTCCGGGCAGGTTTTTGTCTGCTGGCGAACCGGAATAAACCCAATGCAGGATTACACTGAATTTATCGACGAAGTCCTCGTCTCCGAGTTATCCATCCAGCAGCGTGTGCGCGAGCTTGGGAAACAGATCAGCCGCGATTATGCTGGGGAAACGCTGCTGGTGGTGTGTGTGTTGCGCGGCGGTATCACCTTTGCCGCTGACCTGACGCGTCAGATCAGCCTACCGCACGAGTTGGACTGCATGTCGCTTTCGTCGTATGGCACGGGCAATTATGCTTCGAGCGGCAATGTGCGCGTCAACCTTGACCTGAAAGTCAACATCGAAGGCCGCAACGTGCTGCTGGTGGAAGACATGGTCGATAGTGGACGCACGCTGGCGCATGTGCTTGCCATGCTGCGGACGCGTGGGCCAAAAAGCCTGAAAGTTTGTATTTTGCTCGACAAAAAAGAGCGCCGCGAAGTGCCGATCACGTGCGACTATATCGGCTTTGATGTGCCCGACAAATATATTTTTGGCTACGGCATCGACATCGACGAGCATTTTCGCCATTTGCCCTTCATTGCCAGCGCCGACTTAAGCAAATACTGTAAACCTGTATGACCAGACGAGATCCGCGAGAACGAAGGACACACCTATGCCGGGCGTTGGGTGGCACGCGTGCGCGGCAAAGTCGTCGCGCAGGGCGAGAGCCGCGAGGCGGCTTATAACGCCGCGCGCGCTTCACGCCCCAAAGAGAAAATCGAACTCTTGCTCATGTCGCCGATTTTCGATCATCCGCTGATGCAGGCGGTCAAGGCGGTTTTGCCCGCCGACCAGCCCTTGTATCTCGTCGGTGGCGCGCTGCGTGATTCGTTAATCGGCAGAGAGAATCATGATTTGGATTTTGCCGTGCCATCTGGCGCGTTAAAGCTGGCCCGCAAGATTGCAAACCAACTCACCGGGGCCTTTTTCCCGCTTGACGAGGCGACGGATACCGCCCGCATCGTTCTGATCGGCGCAGACGGCACGCGGGATGTGCTCGATTTTTCCGGTTTTCGCGGGCCTGATCTGGAAGCCGATCTGCGCGGGCGCGATTTCACCATCAACGCCATTGCGCTGGATGTTCACACGGGCGAGATGATTGATCCGCTGGGCGGGCAGCATGATCTGCGCGAAAAGCGCATCTGCGCCTGTAGCGAGACCAGTTTTGTCGACGATCCCGTGCGCATTTTACGGGCAGTGCGTCAGGCAGCAGCGTTGGGATTTTCGATTGCGCTTGAGACGCGTCGCTTGATGAAGGAAGCGGCTCCGCTGCTGAAAAATGTCTCGGCAGAACGCCAGCGTGATGAGTTGTTCAAAATGCTGGAAGGGCCGCGCCCCGAAGCATCCATCCGCGCTTTGGGGGTGTTGGGCGTGCTGGCGGTGCTGCTGCCCGAAACGCTGGCGTTGAAAGGCGTGCGACAATCACCGCCGCACGTCCATGACGTTTGGACGCATACGCTGGCGGTGATGCATCACCTTGAAAACATTCTGGCGACGCTGGCAAACGCTCAGCAAGAATCTGCCTACTATACCGATCCGCTTGACGGGTTGCTGGCCCAACATTTGGGGCGTTTTTCCCCACAGATCAGCGAGCATCTTAAAGCTGCGCTCAACACCGATCGTTCAGTGCGTTCCCTATTGTTTTTCGCAGCGCTTTATCACGACATCGCCAAACCACAGAGCAAAACCATCGAGCTGGGCGGACGCATCCGCTTTTTGGGGCACGACGAAAAGGGTGCGCTGCTTGCCGTCAAGCGTGGCATCGCGCTACGCCTGAGTAACGATGAGCTGGATCGCTTACGGGTGATTGTCTTCCATCATATGCGTATTCACGGGCACACCGATCGTTTGCGTGACGGACAAGCCCCCAGCCGCAAGGCAATTTATCGTTTTTTTCGGGATGTTCAGGCCGCAGGCATGGATCTGATTCTGCTATCCCTGGCAGATACCCGCGCTACGCTTGAAACCAATCTTACCCCCGAGCACTGGACAGCCTGCCTGCAAGTTTCTGCGACTCTGCTCGAAGCCCGCTACGAAAAAGCCGAGGAAATTGTCGCACCGCCGCAACTGCTCAACGGCAACGACCTGATGCGCGAACTAAAAATGCCAGCGGGTCGCGCCGTGGGTGAACTGCTCGAACTGGTGCGTGAAGAGCAGGCCGCCGGGACAATTTCCACTCGCGAAGAAGCGCTCGACTTTGCGCGGGCGTGGCTGGCAAAGGGGAAGGCATAACCTATTTTCACCCCAAAGTCACGAAGTCCCAAAGAAAACTTAGTGGCTTTGGGGCTTTGTGGTCAAGAATTATATAAAGAGGACAATATGCAAAAACTAACTGTAAACGGCATTCAAATGGCTTTTGAACGATGGGGCGGCGCTGGGGATAGTGTGCCGCTGGTGCTGTTGCATGGTTTTCCGCTCAGCCATGGGGTGTGGAATAAGATGATGGAACATATGGACGGGCTGGATGTCATCACACCTGACCTGCGCGGTTTTGGCGAGTCGGCAATTGTGGATGGTGCGTATCGTATTGCGGACATGGCGGATGATGTGCTGGCGTTGCTGGATGCGTTGAAAATTGAGCGGGCTGCGCTAGTGGGTCATTCCATGGGTGGATACGTTGCCCTGGCTGCGGCGCGCAAATCCCCGGCGCGGATTGCCGGGTTGGGATTGGTTTCGACCCAGGCCCTGGCCGATACGCCCGAACGCAAAGTCAAACGTTATGAGACTGCCGAAAAGGTTGGGGTGCAGGGATCGGTTTTTATCGCGAATGAGATGGCTCCCGATCTTTCGGCGGATGCGGCACAGCATGGAACGGTTTTGTGGGAGATGATTCTGCGTCAGCCTGCCGCTGGGATTATGGGTGCGCTGGCTGCGATGGCCGAGCGCCCTGCTGCGACGGATTTGCTGCCGACCTTGAAATTCCCCGTTGCGATACTTCATGGTCTGTCGGATGCGCTCATTCCAGTGGAGCGTGCGCGCGAGATGAAAGCAGCCATCCCGCAGGCAACACTAACAGAACTGCCAGATGTGGGACATTGCCCAATGCTGGAGGCCCCCGTCGAAACGGCGAAGGCGTTGAAGGGGATTTTGGAAAATTAAAAAATCTTTTGCCACCGAGAGCACAGCCCGTCCTGGCGTACTGGGTCAGGGAGAAAATCCTTGCTCTCGGTGGCTTTTTTTATTGTTTTTGACGATCCACGACCATATTGCCAAAGAGCATGACGGTGACATAAATGAACAGAAAGAGCATCGTAAAGATGGCGGTGAAAATGTAGGTATCTCGATTTGCCAGCGGATGGCGCACTTGATTGAAAATATCGAGCATGATCGAGGTTGGATTGTGCCATAGATCCCAACTGTTCCAGCGCATGAAGCGCCCGAGGTAGACGCCAAAGCTGCTGAGCAGGCTGACACCGAGCACAAAAATCCAACTGGCGCGATTGCCCAACATACGCCGGATGATTTCCTGCATTAAATAGAGTGAGACCACGCCCAGCAGCAGGCCCGTCCAGGCAGACCAGACCAGCAAAATCACATCGTACCAGACCGGAATACCGTCGGTGACATAGCTAAGATGCTGAAAATCGGTCAGAATATAAGGTGCATTGGGGAAAAAGATCAGCCATGCCAGCGCCGAGGCAAACACCAGCAGGTAGAGAATTCGTTTGCGGATGTTGGCAAGTGCATACGCCAGCGCCGCAAATACAAACGGAATCCAGGCCAGCGCCAGGTTGACGATCAGAAAGCTATAGCGCGCCGAGTCGCTGCGTGAGATGCGAATGGACATCAGCAGCAGCGAGATGGCGGATGAGACGGCCAGCAGGGCGGTGATTGAAATCAGGCTGCGATGTTTTTCGATTTTTGTACGCATGGGAAACTCCAAGAATAGGTGAGAAAGCTTTCTAGTATTATAGTCTTTTCGGGGTGGGCTTTCTCCTAACAAAACCAACAATTCGTCTGCGGGATGACTACGGTCGCCAGTCTGGCTCGGTTGCGGATGTTCCCTCCGCTGTCAGCCGCTGCGGGTTGGAACTGTCGAGCGCCATGTCGTAAATTTGCGTGACGCTGTCGTCGCTAAAGGCAAAGGCCAGCAAAAGTCCGTCGGGCGACCAATCGGGGGCAAACAGGCTGCTGGCCTGTTTCAGGACGGTATGCTGGTTGCTGCCTTCACGATTCATCACACGCAGCAGCCAGGGGCCGTCTTGTCGGTTGGTATAGACGAAGACAATCTGTTTTCCATCTGGCGACCATGCAGGCTGTATGCCGTAGATTGGCTTGCCGCCGCGAAACGGCATATTCTCTAGCGTGGGTTGTCCAGACGAGTCGATTTCCAGTGTACTTACAACAATTTCTCAATCGTCTGTGCCAAGTTTTTGGGAGACAAGGGTTTTGCCGTCTGATGACCACTCAGGGTAGACATTTTGCTCTACGCCATCGCTGTTTGTTGTCAGGTTGTTTTGAAAATTACCAACGTGCAATGTAAGCACATATCCAGGCGGCCCAATCAGTGGTTGGGTCTCCTGATGCGGCCAGGGTGGCCCCGGAATCAGTTGTCTTTCCTGGAAGTGCTTGCAGGTATAAGTAAGAAAATTTTCCATCAATAACGTTGATAGGAAGGTCATCCGTTTCACCCTTCATTTTACCGTCGGCTCTATTATCGTTTAGATGAAATATGTTTGAAGGTCCTCCGTCTCCAGAATACCCAATATTAAAAGTGACACCATCTATCGCTCCATTTACTTTGAAAAACATTACACTTGTCATCAGACGATCGCCTGGCTTGAATGTAGGGAGTTGGCCGTTTTCGTAGTTCCCTATTACCCCCGGGCTTTCATTCTCCGCCCAGTCTGGGTGCGTATGTAGAACAAAGGGTCTTGCGCCATCTGCAAGCTGTTGATCCAACAGTTGTATATACACAATTCCCCCCATATTTGGATCATAGGGGTGGCCTGAATAATATTTTCGCGTTGCAGGGTCATGTCCAGCCCATTGCACATTTTGATACCGACCAATAAAATCATAAACAACTTGTGGCAATTTGATTTTTATGGGATGGGGTTGGCATTGAATATTTTGTGTACAAATATCCAATTTAGCGGTTATTTTGAGCGACTGGCTTCGATCATTCTTTGATGGGATTTTTAAGTTCAGGTCAAATGAGGATGAACCACCCACAGATGTTGTTTTCTGGTATGAACTTTCACCATAGCGCCGGAACTCAACATCAGCTCCATCATTGCTAATCGAAAGACTGGCTTGTTCAAGATTAACGTTGTTTGGGTTATCAATACTAATCGTGACTGGCACTTCAAAATACTCGTCCTGATCGTCCTGGACATTATTGCCCTGATATAAAATGGGCGCATCCAAAGTCTGCGCATCTTTTATTAAAATAGTTAATATCGGCAACATTGTTGGTGTAGAAATAGGCGTAAGGGTTGGATAGTCTGTATATGTTGGGTACGGAGTGTAGGTAGGCCCAGGCAACGGTGTAAAAACCGCGACGTTCGTCTCTTTGGCGATGGGCAAAGGAGTACTTTGGGAATTTATCGGATGAGTTTGTGGAAACAAATTACCAATCACCAGCCACAAAATGCCGAGCCCTGTCAGGGTTATAAAACCAATGATTCCCACCATACCTATAATTAGGCCAAACCAGTTCGGTCCTTTGCTGGCAGGTTTCGGCGGTTTCGGCGTTTGGGGTTTGTCTGGCGGCGGTGGTGGCCCCATCAACAGATCAATGTTGTGTTGAGTGTAGGCCATACCAACGGTATCACCCAGCGTTCGGCGCAGTTCTAGCGCCTGACGGAGCAAGTGCAAGGCTTCCCGGCGCGTGCCAACGCCAAATTCGCGTGTGCCGCTTTGGTGTAGCGCCCAGGCTTCAACGGCTTTCTGTCCGCTCTGGCGAGCCGCATTGAGAATGTGACCGAGACAAACGCCCCACGCATCCCATAGACCATGTAAGGTCAAATATGGGTCAAGTGCGCGGCCTAGTCTGATGACCATATCCAGACGACCAACCCGAACAGCCCAAGTGAGCGCACCAAAGAAGTTGCCAAGTTCGTCGTGGATATATTCCCAGTCATGTGGATTATTCTGCAGCGGCGTGAGCAAAAACTTGACCAAACTCGGCATGAAAATGTTTTCGTCCAGCACATTGAGCGTGGATGTGTGCGGTAACAAAGCTGCTGCACTGCGGGCTGGGGTTGCAAAGCCTAGTGGCAGGCGCAAGCGGGGACTATTGGTAAAGAGCAGGCCAAAAGCTTTGAGCCGCTCAAGCAATGTATCTATCGAAGCAACACCTAGCGCTGCTGAAAGCCATTCTGGCGACATGGAAGCACCAGGAGTGAGCGCTGCCGCCGACAGCACCTGCCGCTCTTCGAGCGTGAGCAGGCTAAAAGCAAAACCAAAAGCCCGATGCAACGCTGCCAGCGCCGGGTCACGCTCTGGGGCGGAAACCGCTTCAATGGCCTGTGATGCCGCAGAAGGGGAAGTATTGGTCTCACGCAAAACGTTGCCAGTCACCACCAGTCCTAAAGAAATATCCCCCAATAGAGCGCAAATCTGCTCCAGTGCTGGGCGGTTGGCATCATTTAGAGACAATTCAGCACGTGTTGCCAGCAGTGTCAGGGCTTCGGCCCTGGGTAAGGCCCCCACCCGCAAACGCTCAAATTCTGCACCAAATGGTGCACTTGCCGAGAGCAAAATGGCTCCTTTAGGGAAGAGATCGGGTAGGGCTTCCTGCAAGGCTGGCGAAAGGGCCACTTCATCCATCACAACCAGCGGGCGGGTGCTGGAGAGATAAGTGCGTGCTGTAATCATATTCACTTTTAGATGGGGATTGGATTGAAAGAGCAAATCAAACAAAGATTGGACGAGATCATCAGGGCCAAGCGCCAGCCTCTCCACATCCACCCCTTTAAGCCACAATACACCATCTGACATTGTTTTGGCCGTTGCTGAATTAGCCGCCTGTCTCAGCAAGGATGATTTTCCCATGCCATCTGGCCCATGCAATAAGACGCTTCGATTGCCAGCGATCCAGCTTTCCAGTTTTGCCAATTCAGCGGTGCGGTTGACAAATCCGGGTACCTTTTTGGGCGGTGGGGACACCAGTGGAATTTTAATGACGGGGGGAAGCGCCTGTTGAACGATAAATGCGCCGTGAATGTCATGAATACTAAGCTTGTAACTATTAATTATATTATTATCACCCCAAGCAACATTTCCATCAACATTTCCACTCACTTGAAAGGAACCTGGCTCAACCATCAATCCTCCTTAATAAATCACCCCAACAATAAAACTATATTCACATATTATAGGGCAGATTTCCAAAAAGAAGGTTGTCTACAACCAACCTTCCGCGTATACTTGCGCCCATGCGACTTTCAACTCCCACCCTCTTGCTCGATGCGAAAACTGCCCTGGGGGAAGGTCCCTGCTGGGATGCGACCCGTCAACGTTTGTATTGGATAGACATCTATGCTGGCAATTTGCATGTCTATGACCCCGTTACAGGGGATGATCGTATCCACACGCTGGGACAATCGATTGGTTGTGTGGCCCCGGCCCGCAGCGGACGGCTGATGCTGGCTCTGCGCGAAGGCCTGGCGACCCTTGACCTGTTCACCGCACGAGACAGCGCGGATTTTCTGGCAGCGCCAACCCTGAAATTTCTTGCCCAACCTGAACTGAACCTGCCCGAGAATCGCTTCAACGACGGCAAATGCAGTCCTGATGGGTGTTTTCTGGCCGGGTCGATGCACCAACCCGAAAAGTTGACCACGGGCTCGTTTTACTCCCTTCACCCCGATGGGACATTGAAAACCCTGCTTACACATGTCGGCATCTCCAACGGCCTGACGTGGAGTCCCGACCACAAAACGCTTTATTACATCGATACCCCGACACATAACGTTTTTGCCTACGATTATGATCTGACCACCGGCGACATCGCCAACCCACGTGTTGTTGTCACCGTCCCCGCCGAGTTTGGCTGGCCGGATGGCATGACATCCGATACGCAAGGCCGTCTGTGGGTGGCGCTGTGGGGCGGAGCTGCAATCAGTGTTTGGGACCCGGCCACCGGCCAGTTGATCGAGCGTCTTCCCATCCCCGCGAAGAATGTCTCCGCCTGCACGTTTGGTGGCCCGGGGCGCAACCAACTCTACATCAGCTCGGCCCGCAAAGGGTTGGACGAGGCTACACTGGCGGCCTATCCGCAGACGGGTGGCCTGTTCCGCATCGAGACGGATGTCGAAGGCATGCCCGCCTTCGAATTTGCCGATTAATCCATATCCAGCAGTGCTGAGTATGTCGATGTTGACGGAGATGCTGTGGCTGGGGGCGACGACCCTGAAATTTTTTCTAGACTATTCTATTACCCTGCTGGGTCTGCCCTTCAACCTTGACCTGGTGCTGGTGCTTGCCGCGTTCTTCTTGCTTGGCTATGAGACGTATCAGGCTGTCCCCGATCTTAATCGACGAGTGGATGATTCGTCCGAACCTGATCGTAGCTGCCTGGTTTGGCATGGAACGGAAAAAATCAGATGAACAAACGCATTGAATATCTCGACATCGCCAAAGGAATTGGCATTCTCTTCGTGGTGCTGGGGCATAACCACATCAAGGACGAATATCCAATTGTCTATCAGGTTGTCTATTCCTTCCACATGCCGTTTTTCTTTTTGCTATCAGGCCTGTTTTTCAAGCCCGAATACGGTTTTGCTGAACTGGTCCGACGGCGTTTTCACAGCCTGCTGAAGCCATTTATCGCCTACATGGTGATCGTCTACGCGGCGTCGATTTTCTTCACCAAAATCGACTTGCCGACCATCTTTTTGCGCATCGTCAAGGCACTTTACGCCGGGCCAAGTACGCTCGAATGGGTTCCGCTCTGGTTTTTGCCGCATTTGTTTCTGGTTAAATCTGCTGGCGTTTGTGCTGGTCAGGTTTGTCTATGATCGCATTCCGTTCTTATGGCTGCGTCTTGTCTTGCTGGTGGGGATGCTTTGGCTCGGAGCGACAACGCTCGCAACATTTTTGGATTTCAAGTTTTCGATTTTTAATCACCCCTTTGCATTCTACGGCCTCCCCTGGAGCGCGGATTTGTTGCTGGTGACGACTGCCTTCTTTATGATTGGTTACGAATTGCGCCGCACGGTTTTAGACAATCCGGCGCGGATGCGCTATCTGGGTTGGGCCGGGCTGGTCGCTGCGATTTTGTTTGTCGGGTTGCACATTTTCTTTGACACCACCATCGACTTTTACATCCGCAGCTACGGGCCATTCATCGTCAGCACGCTTGAGGCGCTTTCGGGGAGTCTCTTGATCCTTGCCGCCGCAAAGTGGCTGGAAAACGCTCCCGCATTCGTTTCCAATCCGCTGAAATATCTCGGGGCCGCATCCATCGTTTTGCTGATTTTTCACTACGTCCCCCAGGAATTTTTGTATGGCAAGCTGATCGATTTGCACCTGGGCGTTTTGCTTGCCAGCCTGATTTCGTATTGTGCCGGGGTGCTTGTGCCCGTACTGCTCTTTGCCTGGATCATTCGTCCAAATAAGTGGCTTTCTGGGTGGTTTGGGCTCGGTTGACGAAGGTTTGCAGGAAAGCTTTCTTATTCTATTCAAACCACTGCGTTGGAAGAAATGTTTTAAACCACGAAAAAAGCACAAAAATGATTGGCAGGAGGAAAATCAAAATCATAACGACCGAAACGATTAAATCTCTGGCTGCAGTGTCTTTTCCACCACAGGTATGGCATAACGATAGCGCTCTCCCATTTACCGTATATTTTGAATCATTAAAACCTTCGTAGAATAGCCGGTGAGACATCACAAGGTCGCTTTTCGGTACAAGCACACCAATAACTTCTTGTGATGTGATCTCATCGCAATTCAATGTTACGTCTGATGTGAAATCGAAGAAATATTGACAGGAATTGGGAATGCCTTCAAGATAAAGTCGCCAAACGAAATCTTGAAAGGACATTCCCATGACAAGTATAACCATTTCTGATGTTTTAACGATCATCTATGTGCTGGTAGATGATTGGTACGAAATAGAAGGCGTGAAACTACTGAAAGGAAAAGCTGGTAAGAAGCCTGAATTCAAAGATAGCGAGTTGATGACATTGATGCTGGCGCAAGATTACATTCCCTATCCGAGCGAAACGCAGTATGTCGAGTTTATTCGGGCCAACTATCTGGCACTATTTCCAAGATTAGTGGATCAAAGCCAGTTCAATCGTCGAGCACGGGCATTACGTCTGCTGGTGGAACAATTGAGACGCTACTGGATTGTTCAAAAGCACTGTCATTTGCATAACAAATATCTGCTAGATACCAAACCTGTGCCAGTTCTTGGCTACAAAAGACGCAAAAACAGAAGCGATTTTGCTGGGAGTGCCGATTATGGACATTGTGCCAGCCGCAAAATGGATTACTTCGGCTACAAATTGGTCACAATTTCCACTTTACAAGGAATTCCTGTTATTTATGATCTGGTTCCAGCTAATTTAGATGAACGTTTTGCCGCAGAAGCGGTCATTGATCATCTGACATATTGTGATATTTTTGCTGATAAGGGTTTTATCGGTTTTGAGTGGCAGACCAATATTTTTGAGCAAACCAATAATTTGATATGGACACCAAAACGTTCTAATCAGCACCTTCAAAATTCGAAAGAACTTGACCGCTGGCTTTCCAAAACTAGGGAACGTATCGAAGGTGTTTTCCATGAAATCCAAAATACTGGGCGTAATATTGAACGTTTGCTTTGCAAAACTGTGCTCGGTTTATCAACTCGTGTAATTCTCAAAATGACTAGCCATTTATTACGCCGTATTCTTTTCTCAGATTTCAATATCGATATTCAAACTTTTCAAACCACTTTTTGATTTCACATCAGACGTATGTTAAGTTTTCTGTTAAACGTGTTTCTCCAAAAATATTGTGTTGTTTGTTTGTGAAAGGAATATGCATTATGGTGATGATTGTGTCTCGTCCCCTATAGCTTCTGATTACCTGCGTTTCCTGAAAGATATGGTTACAATCCCACACCAGGTCATCGATGATAACCCATGCTTCCCCTTTATCAGCCAGCAAAGATGGTGATTTTGCCAATGTAGTATGTTGTGGTTTGTCAGGCAAGTTTTTGAACTCATTGAAGGCGTTAATGCCTGAATACATAAATAAGAAGACTGGAATGATAAGAAAAGGTAAAGCCAATATGAAACAGCCTATTGGCTGTGAATCTGAGCGGTAGTAACTTCTTCTTTCCATTTTGTAATTCCTTCGTATTCATTCTAGACCATTTCAGGGACAGGTATCTTTGTTGCTGCGGCAAGCTGGACAAAAGAAAATCCCCGCCATTTGGCGGGGATTTGGATTAGCTTCCGGTTTCTTCTTGTGCTTTTGGCTCTTCTTTGGCGGCGACGACTGGCGCTGGTGCTGGGGGCGGCGCAACTGGGGCGGGTGGCGGAGCATTCCGCAGGCGTTCCTCTTCCAGTTTGCGGACACCGTTGCGCACCTGGGATTGCAAGCGGGTCATTTCAGAGTCCAGGTGTTTCAGGCCTTCAATTACATAATCGTCCGCATCACGGCGGGTGGACTGGGCTTCGGCGCGCGCCTGTGTCAGAATTTGCTCGGCGCGGGCGGTGGCGCTTTTGACGATGGCTTCATGCGCCACCAGCTGCTCGGCTTTTTCGCGGGCTAACGATGTGATGCGGTTGGCTTCTTCCTGTGCCTGTGCCATGATGCGGTCTTTTTGTGAAAGCACCTGCTGGGCCTGTTTGACCTCGTTTGGAATCGTCACACGCATCTGGTCAATAATATCCAGCATCTTGTCTTCATCCACAACGGCGTTGCGGGTGAAGGGCAGGGTGCGGCTTTCGTTGAAGAGTTCTTCGAGACGATCTACGAGATGAAGGATGTCCATGTTTGTCCTCCGCTCAGGCTTAAGCGGTTTGGTTAAGTTTATTGTGCAACGTTCAAAATAGTGTATCAATTATATATCAAGAAAGAACATGCTACACAATAGATGTAAAGGCCATTCTTCCTAGTCACGCAATGCATTGGCTGGGCGCTGGCTGTCGTTCATGCCTTTGAGCTTGCGCTTGAAGGCATCTTCGACAAATTGCGGCACCATGCTCGAAATATCGCCGTCGAGCATGGCAATTTCACGCACGGTGCTGGATGAGAGAAAAGTGTGTTCTTCATTCGTAATGAAGGCGACACTTTCAACATCCGTAGCGAGCCGATGGTTTGCCAGCGCCATACGAAACTCAAGCTCAAAATCGGAAAAGACGCGCAGCCCGCGCACGATGACCTGTGCGTCCAGTTCATGTGCCATGTTGACGGTTAATCCGCTGTAACCTACGATGCGAATTTTGGGGTTGTCCTTGAACGCTTCATTCACTAGTTCGATGCGTTCTTCAGGTGTAAATAGCAAAGATTTAAGCGGCTTGTCGTAGACCGCAAGCACCAGTTCATCGAACAATTTTGTGGCGCGCGTGGCAATGTCGATGTGTCCATAGTGGATTGGGTCAAACGTGCCGGGGAACATGGCTCTTACCAAATTAGTCTCCTAGTCTCCTGGTCTTGTAGTCTGCTGGTCGATAGTCGGCTAGTCTGGAGACTTATTTTGACTAACTGACGAGAAGACGAGTAGACTAGCTGACGTCTCCAGTGTTTCCCCAGAACCAATTCATTGTCTCAGCCAGCAGGGCGTGTTCAGGGGTAGATAATTCGGGGTCTTTTTCGAAGATGGCCGCAGCGTGGGTGCGCGCTTTTTCGATCAGCGTCACATCGGTCAGGCTGGCCATGCGCAATCCGGTGGCGTATCCGGCCTGTCGCGTGCCAAGGAATTCTCCGGGGCCGCGTTGTTGCAGGTCGAGTTCCGCCAGCTTAAATCCGTCGTTGGTCTGGGCCATTGCTTGCAGGCGTTCATTCTCCATCGCATCCGCCTGGACGGGGATGAGCAGACAGAACAATTCGCCGCCACCGCGCCCAACGCGCCCACGCAGTTGGTGCAACTGCGCCAACCCGAAGCGGTTCGCGCCTTCGATCAGCATCAACGTGGCGTTGGGTACATCCACGCCGACTTCGATGACTGTGGTTGAGACGAGAATCTCGTACTTCTTATCGCGGAAATCGGCCATGATCTGGTCTTTTTCGTCGGGACGCATTTTGCCGTGCAGCAGGCCGAGCTTCAGGTCGGGGAAAATCTCTTTCGACAGGCGTTCGTGGTCGTCCACAGCCGCTTTGAGCAACTCGAGCTTTTCGCTCTCGTCGATTAATGGATAGACAATAAACGCCTGATGCCCTGCCTTGATCTGCGTGCGGACCAGGCTGTAGGCGCGTTCGCGCTCGTTGGGAGTAAGCACGTAGGTTGAAACGGGCAGACGCCCGGCGGGCATTTCGTCCATAATCGACAAATCCAGATCGCCATAGAGCGTCAATGCCAACGAGCGCGGAATGGGCGTGGCGGTCATCACCAGCAGGTGCGGATTGGTGCCCTTGTTGCGCAGCGTGGCGCGTTGATCGACGCCAAAGCGGTGTTGTTCGTCGATCACAACCAGTTGCAGGTCTTTAAATGTGACAGGTTCTTCGAGCAAAGCATGCGTGCCAATGACGACCTTGACATCCCCGGCGGCGAGCTTCTCGTAAATTTCTTTTTTCTCCGCGCCGGGTGTATCGCCCACCAGCAAACGGATTTGTTCCGCAGCCAGCGCGCCGTCGCCTGCCTCCGTTAGGGGGTCGGTAAGAACTTTGCTCAGGCTGCGATAATGCTGTTCCGCCAAAATCGACGTCGGCGCCATAAAGGCTGTCTGTGCTCCGGCGCGGGCAATCATGGCAATTCCCATCGCTGCCACAATCGTTTTGCCCGAGCCGACATCGCCTTGTAACAGGCGGTTCATGGGGCGGCCCGAGCCAATATCGACGCAAATATCGTCAATGGCGCGTTGTTGCACGCTGGTTAGCGTATAAGGCAGCGCCGCAATGTGCTCTTTGAGCCATTCTTCGGGGACGTCGAAAATGCGCCCAACGACGGCCTGCCAGTCGCGCTTCTGACGCAGTACGCCCATTTGCAGATAGAAAATTTCGTCGAAAGCCAGGCGTTCGCGCGCTTTTTTGAGCGTTTCTTGTGAATCGGGGAAGTGCGCCTGATGCAGGGCCTCGCCGAGACCGTACAACCCGGCGGCTTCTCTTGTGATTGCGGGGAGCGGGTCCGACACTTTGGGGGCCCAGTAATTGATGACTTGTGACATCAACTGGCGCAGCCATTTTTGTGTGATGTTGGTGGTTAGTGCGTAAACGGGCGCAATGCGGTTGGTGTGCAGGTTTTCGGTCTCGACCAGTTCCCAGTCCGGGTTTGTCATCACCAGGCGCCCGAGATATTGCTCGGTCTTGCCTGCGACGGAGATTGCCAGTCCCTCGCTGAGACGGTTGGCGAGCCAGGGCTGGTTGAACCAGGTCAGGCGCAGTCCACCGGTGCCGTCGCTGATGATGACTTCGAGCATTTGCATCTTGCCGCCGCGGATGGGGCGGTTGCTGATACTTTCAATCGTGCCGATGACTGTCACCTGCTCGTTGTAGGTCAGGCTGCGGATCGGCTTGAGCTGTGAGTAATCATCATAACGGCGCGGAAAGTTGTAGAGCATATCGCCGAGTGTATGCAGGCCGAGTTTTTCGAGCGATGACGCGTTGCGCGGGCCAACTCCCTGCAATACGGTCAGGCTGGCGTTGAGTGCAATCGGCGTCTGGCTGTTTTGCGCGCCGGGGTAGGTGGATGCTCGCGATGGCGGGTTGCGGCGCTGTTGGGGTTCCGGCTGGGTTTGGGGAGCTGCCATCTGTCGAATCGCTTCCGGCTGCGGGGTGGGAGCAGGTTTGGGGGCGGGGGCTTCGTCCGCAGCGGGGAGCGGCATACGGGGAGCGGATTTTTCTCCGTTGCCTGTCCCGCGTTCTCCCGCGGGGCGCGGGCCGTGATTGGCTGCAGGTCTATGCCCGCGTTCTTCAGCGGGCCGTGCCACGGGCGCGGACGACGAATTCGGGCTTGTCTTGCTCGGTATAGATCGGTGACGGAATATCCGTCTCGCCGATCTGGCCCTGAATGCGCTTCCAGACGCCTTTGAGCGTATCGCCACGTGAAACCGGCGTCAGGCGTGCATAATCGCGCAGGCGCGACCCCACCAGTTGGATAAGTTCTTCTGGCACGCCTTCGTTGCGGGCGTCAAATTCCCAGAAGTCGAGGATTTTTGCCAGCCCGCCGATGACGGCGGTGTTGGCATACTTGTTCTCTGCTTCCAGACGGAAAAATTTACGGAGTTTTTCAATGGAGGATTGCATAGTGGTCTATTTTATCACGGGGAAGGTGAACAAGTTGCAGGGATAGGTTGATTGTTCAGGGCAATCGCATCTTATTTTCCGGTTTCTTCTCTCTCATGATACCGTCATTATGCCCTCTTTCAGCAAGATAAGCACAATCAAGCATATGAGCAGTTGCCAGAAAGAAGAGATGGTCATCCCTTATAGATAGGATACAGCTAGGATACAGATACAATACAGCTACACTTCGGGAAACTTATATCACGCGACCGAGCGGCACGAAGCACATCGCCGGGGACAGGTCCCTAGTGATACGAATAAAGCAACCAAAAGTTGATTTAGATGCAATTGCCCTGGTTGATTATTAGAATGTAATGCCCAGCAGGCTGGCAATCACGTCAATTTCGCCGATGTGGGTGAACGGATGGGTTAGGCCAAAGTTCATCAGGCATTTGCCTTTCGACCAGCCGCGGTATGTTCCAATCAGCGAGTTCTGGGTTCGAGTGTGCCAGCCCTTCGTCAATGATAACCCGCCGCAGATGTTCATCTGTTAGGGTGTCATCGAGACTGGCGGGGTCAAGCTGCGCGATAATTTCGCGTGTGCGTGCTTGCACTGCGTCTGAATATTCATGCAGCGCTTGCAGATTAATGCGCTGGTTGAGTTCGTCCACTTCGGGGAAGGTCATGCCGCTACCCTGATGCTGCCACGGAATGTTCAGGCGCTGCATCCAGCCTTCGTCGAGTACCTGCGGGCGGTCGCTGACGAAACGGTTTAGCCCGCCGTCCTCGACACGGGTCAGATGCCAGACATTCCAGGCAATCGAGTTGACTTGCGGGTAGGGCCGCTGGCACATCAGGTTTTCGGGAATGCTATTCCAAACGGTGCCGATGTAAAAAGTATAGAGTGGATCGTAGCGTTGTAGAAAAGCCTGTAATACGTCCATGGGTTTTCTCCTGTGTGAGAAACTGAAAGATAAAGAAGTATAGAGCAGATTTGTTGCGCCGCTGTCATAAAAATACAGACGCCCAATGGCGTCTGTATTTTTATGACCAAGTTATTTTGCAATCTCCCAGATGTGCCCGCCAGGATCACTGAAACTGGCGGTGCGGACGCCCCAGGGCCGGTCGACTGGGCCGTTGATCAGTTTCACGCTGCGGGCGGTCAGTTGCTTGCACATTGCGTCGACATCATCGACATGGACGGTGAATACCATCCGTGAGCCAGATTCGCTGCTGGCGACTTTTGCCGGTTCGATCAGCGCCCCGGCTTCTGTGGTCTTGAGCAGGTTGATAAGCGTTTGCCCGATCTGAAAGACACACGAGTTATTGTCTTCAAATATCACTGGCAGGTTGAAAACTTCCTGGTAGAACTGCTTGGCAGTCTCCAGGTCTTCGACGAACAGGGTAATGGCAAAGATATTCTTTGCCCACGAACTCACTTCTGCGCCTTTTTCTGTCAGTTCATCCATGAGAAATCTCCTGTTGGGGTATTTTTTGCGGCTGGAATTTTTTAATAATAACGCGATTTATGATTTTTTGTGACTGACTTGAAAACAGGCAAGTAAGTTGCCTGAGCTTTCCCAGGTGCGTGTGTGGATGAGTAGGAAATGTCATTGCGAGCCGTAGCTTTTTCGCGGCTTGGCAATGATATTGTATGATAGGAGATTGCTTCACCCAGCTGAAAAGCGTCGGGTTCGCAATGACATGTCATGTTTGTTTTCAACCGGCAAGCTACTTTGTGAAAGTCCTGATCTGGCAGCAGGGCAATCGCACCGAAATTCAATAACCAGCCCAATTTCTATCAGCAATCTCCTTAAGATCCTCTCACGCGAAAATACTTTGCCGTACAACAGGTACTCATCAACAAAATGCTTGACATTCCTTGTGCAAACGCTGAGAATACAGTCACCAATAATTTGTATAAAACCTATCAAGAAAATTGAGCACACTGGTTCCAATCCAATTTTTTGACCTAAAGCCAAAAGGAGAAACAAGTATGAATAAATCGAAGTTCAATAAAATTGCAGTCAGCACGGTGGTTACGTTTGGTGTAATCTTTCTTCTCTTCCTGATGTCTACAGTGGTATCTATTGCAAAAGCGGATTTGCTCATCCGATGTTGTTGGCTGTGGCGACCACAACTCCTGTGCGTTTTAATCCAACCCCCACAGATGTCAGTCCTAATGTGGCTCTTAACAAGACAGTCGTTTCACCTTCTGTATCGTGCAATGCAAACGAAACCCCAGACAAAGCTGTTAATGAAAATATCAGCTATGCCGATAATTGGTGCACGAAGTCTCCCACGAAATGGATCAGAATAGACCTGGGTCAGAACTATTCCATTAATCAAATCGTTCTCTTCAATGCTGGCGTCTTGGGCAACGAACCAGCTTATTACAATACACGCGATTTCTTCTTTGCAGGGAGTGTGGACGGGGTACACTCTACAATTATTAAGAGCGTAACAGGGTGGACTGATAACACTTGGGTACAAAATTTTTCTTCTCCATCCATGCCGATCGCCCGTTATATATTACTTAACGTCACACAAGGTGCGCAGCCTGGTCAGGCAAATATTGCGCGCATTTATGACGTTGTTGTTCGCGGTGTTCCTGCCCCGTAGACAATCAAGCCTGCATCATCCCGAAATTAAGGATGAGTTGTAAAAGAATAGACCTTCTGGCAAAGTTTCCTGTAAGAGCACAAATTAACCTGGATGTCTATTCATGAATAAGAGTAAACCAGAACGAAAAAAAGCAAGAAGCAGAAGTAATGAGCACAGAGTTTTCACGCTGTTCTATATACTAGTACCTCTAAAAATTTAGTGATGGAATATGTGAAGCCATTGAAATACTTCATCAAAGTGCAGATGGTTTATGAACGAGTAGGGTGTGGTAACGAGAAGGACAAAAGCCTAAACAAGATTCCAAATAAAAAATCCCTGCCGTTCGGCAGGGATTTTTTTGTTTCATAGTGTACGGTTGTTTACGCCGTCGGGATAATTCCGCTGGGGGTAAAGGTGACCGGGTCAAGATCGTGAATGCCCACTTCTTTGGCGTAGCGGGTAATGCGGTCGATCGTATTTTTGACTGTCGCGCCCACTTCTCTGTAGTCGAAAGATTCAAAGATGGCAGCATCGCAGATGTTCCCATCCGGGTCCGGGACAAGCCGTGAGTTTTTGATGCCCAGTTCGAGCGCTTTGCGGCTTTTGACGCTCAGTTGTTTAATCGCAACTTGTAAGACATCTTTGGTATATTCGCGCGCGCCGTAAATGCCAGTTTTGTAAAGTATTTCACCCCAGTTGGGGTCTTCAAACATATCCAGCGCGGGCATGGCGAAGTGTTTGATAACCTCGTCCAGTGCGGTGAGCAGTTGGGCAGGGTAATAATAAAGGTAGAGCGATGCAATTGAAAGGAAAAAGCCATAATGCGCAGCTTCATCGTTGGCGATCACTTTGGATGCAGCGGCCAGTACCGGGTCAGAGTCGTTGGCCAGGGCTGGCTTATCGCTTTGGCCCAGCGCAATCTTCATTAAGTTGATGTAGTTAAGTTGTGTGGCGCGTTCTTGAATGACCACATAACAGGACATGTGTAGTGCATCGTCCCAGGGAAGTTTCCATTCCTGTTGGCGTAAATTGCGCAGGTATTCTCCCATCCATTTGGTGGAGCGTTGGGTGGAAAAAAGCAGTGAGTTGTACCAGAGTTCTGAATGCTTGGCTTCTTCTGCGCCCCAGAGTACCTGAAAATGTGAACGCCCCATGCTTTTACGCGTTAACTGTGTTAATTTGCTTGTATAATCTGGGACATACTGCTCTACAGCAAAAAAACGCTCCAAAATGGTCAACAGCTCTGGGGAATGGTTTTTGTTCATGCTCGCCCAATCAAAAGAGCGGTAAGGATTCCAGTTGCGCTTGGTCTGTGATTGGTCAAAATACCAGCGATAAATGCCCAGCATACCACGCTCAATCAAGCGGTCTTTTTCTTCTTTGCTTAACAGTCCTGCGGGGGCGGTGGGGCGTTGCAATACAAGCTCTTCATAGATTGTCATCATGCCTCTGTGGTTGACGTTATAGATTTTGTCGACAATTTACTGGAGCTAAACCGAAAAGAAAAATCTGTTTCTTCTAATGAAACAGATTGAAGAAGCCCGATAAAATTGGCGAATAAAATTGTTACCGTTCAAATTATATCATGCGCATTCTAGGAATGTGTATTTACTGCATTTTTTAGTGAAAACACACATGAAATTTTAAGATTGGCCCTTGACTTGCATACACCATTCTCGGTATAATTACAAGATTGGAAAGAAATCCAGAAAACGATTGAATTGAGCCTGTTTAGCAAGCGCTTGGGAGAAAATCCATGCGCTTGCTTTGTTCGTCTCTAAAAGTAACACAGGCGATCCGCGTTTTTTATTCCCCCAGGAGGACGTGCCCAGTGGAAACCAAAGGCTTAACTGCTCTTCGAATTAGCCTGGCTTCACCCGAGACCATTCGTAGTTGGTCCTATGGTGAAGTTCTCAAGCCCGAAACAATTAACTATCGCCGCTTGCGGCCAGAGAAAGATGGTTTGTTCTGCGAAGCCATCTTTGGGCCGACGCGCGACTGGCAATGTTACTGCGGCAAATACAAGAACCCTCGTTACAAGGGTATCATCTGTGATAAATGCGGTGTTGAAGTAACCCGCGCTGCGGTGCGTCGCGAGCGTATGGGCCACATTGGCCTGGCAACTCCTGTGGCGCATATTTGGTATACGCGTCGCATCCCATCGTATCTTGGTTTGCTGCTGGATATTTCCCGCCGCAACCTCGACCGTGTGCTCTATTTTGCCCAGTATATCGTCACTTATGTGGACGAAGATGCCCGCCAGAAGGCGCTCAAGCGTTTGGAAGATGAGATTTCCTTTTCCGAGCGTGAGCAGGCGACACAGATCAACTCCAAGATTGCCGAAGTCAAAGATTCAGCGTGATCAGAAGGTTGCTGAGCTTAATCAGCGCAAGACCGAGATTGAGCGCAGCTATGATGAACAGGTTGCCAGCAAGATTGAGCCGATCATTCAGGAAGGTCAGCGCCTCGAAGCCACTTTACAGGAATACAATGGCGTTACCGCTCCGAAGGTGATTAAGTTTGAATCAACGGGCGAGATTATTGTCCCTGAGAAAACGATTGTTGCCACCCAGCACATTGCCAAAGTGCAGAAAAGCGTCAAGGAAAAACTTGACGCGATTGAAAATGAGCTGAAAGACCAGAAAGCCCGCGAGCTTGAGCATATCAAACTCGATATTGACACGCTCAAAGCTGAAGCCGGCGAGCAGATGGAAGCCCTACGCAACCAGCTCGAAGACCAGTCCACCGCCAGCCAGGGACAAAACTCCCGCGCCCGTGAGGAATTGCTCGAGCTGCGTCCGTTCACCTTCCTGAGCGAAACCCGTTACCGTGAGCTGAAACAACGCTGGGGCCAGGTCTTCCGCGCCGATATGGGTGCCGAGGCTTTCTATGATGTACTCAAACGCCTCGACCTCGACCGCATGGCCGAAGATTTGTGGCGCGAAGTGCGCACCTCCAAGTCCAAGCAGAAGCGCAAGAAGGCCACAACCCGTCTCAAGGTCGTCGAAGCCTTCAAACGCTCAGGCAACCGCCCTGAATGGATGATTTTGACGATTTTGCCGGTTATCCCACCCGACTTGCGCCCAATGGTGCAGTTGGATGGTGGCCGCTTTGCCACATCTGACTTAAATGATCTGTACCGCCGCGTCATTAACCGCAATAACCGTCTTAAGCGCCTGCTCGAACTCGGTGCGCCGGATGTGATCGTACGCAATGAAAAACGTATGCTCCAGGAAGCGGTTGACAGCCTGATCGACAATTCCCAGCGCGGTAAGGCACTCAGCCGTCGGGGCCGCCGTGAACTCAAGTCTTTGAGCGACATGCTCAAGGGGAAGAAGGGCCGTTTTCGCCGCAACCTGCTCGGGAAGCGCGTGGACTATTCGGGTCGTTCCGTCATCGTCGTGGGTCCGCAGTTGAAGCTGTACCAGTGCGGTTTGCCCAAAGCAATGGCGCTGGAACTGTATCGTCCGTTTGTGATTGCCCGACTGGTGCTGCATAATTATGCCGCCAACGTCAAGGGTGCGCGCCGCCTGATCGAACGCCACCGCCCCGAAGTCTGGGAAGCGTTGGAAGAAGTAATCAAAGATCGCCCCGTCATGTTAAACCGCGCGCCAACCCTGCACCGTCTCGGTATCCAGGCGTTTGAGCCGCTGCTGATTGAAGGCTCTGCCATTCAGCTTCACCCGCTCGTCACCACCGCTTTTAACGCGGACTTCGACGGCGATCAGATGGCTGTGCACGTTCCGCTTTCACAGAAGGCTGTCAACGAAGCCCGTAAACTGATGCTGGCTTCGCGCAACCTGCTCAAACCAGCCGATGGTGAGCCGATTATTTCGCCGTCGAAGGATATGGTTTTGGGCGTGTATTACCTGACCATGACCGACCAGTACAAGCACATCGGCGAAGGTCGTACCTTTGCCGATATGGATGAAGTTGTGCTGGCCTATGAGCTGGCCCAAGTCCATGTGCACAGCCGAGTCAAACTGCGTGCAAGCACCTGGTACGACGAAGGTGGCAGCCGCATGGCTGAGCCGCAAGTGCGCATGATCGAGACAACGGTTGGACGTGTTTTGTTCAACCGCATCCTGCCTCCCGATGTGCAGTTTGTCAACGGCGTACTCGAAAAGGGTGGTGTTAAAGACCTGATTGCTGAAGTGTATGAACTGTGCGGTCCTGACATCACCACCAACACTGCCGATGAAGTCAAGCGCATTGGTTTCGAATATGCCATGCGCTCCGGCATTACCCTGGCTGTTTCTGATATTTCAGTGCCTGCCGCCAAGGAAGAAATCATTGGCGTGGCGCTCAAAGAAGTTGAAGTGGTTTCACGCGACTTCCGCCGTGGTTTGTTGACCGAGCAGGAACAGAACGAACGCGTCATTCAAATCTGGCAGCGCACGACTGGCGAAGTTGCCAAGGCTGTTAAAGCCAATATGGATCCGTCAGGTAATCTCTCCACGATGGCGAATTCTGGTGCGACCAAAGGTGGTTTCGGCCCAATTTCGCAGTTGGCTGGTATGCGCGGTCTGATGGCTGACCCGTCGGGTCGTATTATTCCGTTGCCGATTCGCTCGAACTTCCGTGAAGGCCTGACAGCGTTGGAATACTTCATCTCAACGCACGGTGCACGCAAGGGTCTTGCCGATACCGCGCTGCGTACTGCAGACGCTGGTTATCTGACACGTCGTCTGGTCGATATTGCCCAGGACGTGATTATCAACGAAATTGACTGCGGCACCCGCGAAGGCATCTGGATCCACAAGGCCGATGATGTTGCCGGTCAGTCGCTTTCGAACCGTTTGTATAGCCGCTATGTTGCCGCTCCGGTGATTGACCCCAATACCGGTGAAGTGATCCTCGACTCTGACGAGCTGATTGACCACGAATATGCGCGCAAGATTGCCGCCGCTGGTGTCACCGACGTGAAAGTGCGCTCGGCGATGACCTGCGAACTCAATCACGGCATCTGCGCCAAGTGTTATGGCATCGACCTCGGACGCGGTGTCACCGTTGAAATGGGATCGGCTGTCGGTATTGTTGCCGCCCAGTCGATTGGTGAGCCGGGCACACAGCTTACGCTGCGCACCTTCCACACGGGTGGTGTTGCCTCGGGTGGCGATATTACAACGGGTCTTCCCCGCGTGGAAGAACTGTTCGAAGCCCGCAAGACGCCTAAAGGCGAGGCGGCTGTTTCTGAAATTGAAGGCGTGGCACGCGTTGTCATGTCTGAGAAATTCTCCGAGTTGCGCCTGGTGCGCATTGAGCACGCCGAAATGGTCAGCGATACCTACGAAATTCCAGAAGACTGGAAGATCGAAGCCAGAGATGCGAGCGAGGTCAAAGCCGGTGAAACACTGGCAAGCCTCGAAGAAGCGACGATTACATCCCAGCATTCAGGTCGCGTCCGCATTGAGGGACGTCAGGTGATTGTTTCGCATGAACAGCGTGAAGAAGTGGAACATGAGATCCCAAGCACCCTGCGTCTGTTGGTGAAAGATGGCGATCATGTGACTGCCGGACAGCCTCTCACCGAAGGTTCGCTCAACCCGCACCGCGTTTTGCGTCTGCAAGGCCGCGACGCCTGCCAGATGTATCTGATGGGCGAAGTGCAAAAAGTGTACCGCTCACAGGGTCAGAATATTCACGACAAGCACTTTGAAGTCATCATCCGCAAGATGTTGAGCAAGGTTCAAATTACTCGCCCCGGTGATACTAAATACCTGCCCGGCGATCCTGTAGATCGCCTTGAGATGAAACGCGTCAATGAAGCGCTGGTGCATGAAAGCAAACAACCTGCGCGTTTCTCTGAGATTTTGCTGGGCGTCACCAAGGCCTCGCTGAGCACGGACTCGTTCCTCTCGGCTTCGTCCTTCCAGCACACCATCAAAGTATTGGCGGGCGCGGCGATTGCCTCCACCACCGATCCGTTGTATGGTTTGAAAGAGAACGTGATTATTGGCAAGCTCATCCCGGCGGGCACCGGTTTCGTCCATGGGCGCTTTAGCGAAGAAGAGAGAGCCAGCCGTGAATCTT
This sequence comes from uncultured Chloroflexia bacterium, assembly GCA_963757465.1. Lineage (GTDB taxonomy): Bacteria > Chloroflexota > Anaerolineae > Anaerolineales > Villigracilaceae > UBA5195. Next base: position 912,076 of record CAVWRY010000003.1, read on the forward strand.
CAGCGCGATGGAAAGAAACTCCTGACATTGCGACAGCAGCGGACTAGGAAATACAAAAGCCAAACGGGCAGCCTTGAATGGGCTGCCCGTTTTTCTTATTTCACGCTCAAGGGTTGAATTTTCACTCGTTTTTGAGTATTCTTAACCATATCCTGGAAGGAGGATCAAGAATGTATCCAAAATATTTTCGTTTGATGTGTGCAATGACCACTGTTTTGCTGGCAATAATGGCCTGTAATATTTAACGTTCCGAGTGGGGCCGCCACCTCAACACCCGGCCCAACGACAGAGATCGGCAAGGATGTCCCCACCGCCACGGATACCCCGCTTGCTAGTGATACAGCCACCCTCGAGCCAGCCCTGACACTGACAGAGACACCTACCCTTGAACCATCCGAGACATCCACCCCTGAGCCTCCGCTGGCCAGCCTGATTAAAGACTCGAATTGTCGTGTTGGGCCCGGTGGGGGGTATGATTTGGTTGTTATCCTGAAAAAGGGTGATAAGGTTAATGTGCTTGGGCGTGATCTGGGCGCAGGGTTTGTATTTGTGAAACCTGTCAATTTACCCGAAGGCACAGAAGGCTGCTGGGTTTTGCTCACCAGTCTGGATGTTGATGGTGATGTGACGCCGCTGCCGGCGTTTACGCCCGCGCCTTCGCCGACGATTGCTCCCAGTTTCATCGCTCTGTATAAAAGCATTGATACCTGTCATTCGTCCTACATACGCTTTACCATTCGCAATACGGGTGGCGTCAATTTCCGTTCGGGTTTTGTTCTTGTGACCAATCTCAAGACCCAGGAAGTCACTGGCGAACCCCTTGACCCTGAACTTGAAAATGGTTTTGCGCTCACGGGGGGGTGCAATTTTATCAAAGATATTGCCATCCTTGCTCCCGGTCAAACGGGTTATATGCAAAGCACCGTCTTTACCGAGGGCAAACCCAACCAACAGAAAATGCGGGCCGTTTTTAAAGTTTGCACTGAGCAATTTTTGAAAGGGGCCTGTGTTACACAAGTGCTTCTATTTATTGCCAAATAGGGGTGGATGGTTTTCGGTATTTCAATTCGGGAACGAGCTTACAGGCTCGTTCCCGAAATTTTTGGAGGGATTGTCATGCGTAAAAGCACTTTTTTTATTTTGCAACTGGGAATCATCTGTCTCTGGCTGATAAGTTGCCAACCCGTAACGGCCTCGCCCAAACCCCCCGTTACTTTTACGCCCACCATGCAGCCGAGTGCTACCCTGTCAGTGAACCCGATCCAAAGGCCATCGCAAACAGCCGAAGCGACGCTTATCCCGACAGGGTTGGAGCACTTCGTTGGGACGTTTGGCGCAGGGTATTTCTTGGTGTTTTTCGCTCCCCCGACGGTAAGCGTATTTTTGTGTTGATGAATGGCAAAGAACTGCGCTGGTATGATGCCAAAACGCTTCAACAAGAGGGTCTTATCGTTTTGGAGAATCAATTTGGGGCAAATGAAGTCATCTTCGGGCCAGACCCAAATTTGGTGGCGGTAGTTGGCTATCCTTTACTTGTGATTAACTTACATCAAAAAACGGTTACTCCCGTACGTTTCGATCAAGATTTGGATGGTTTCGACACGTCTTTTGAGGGTGTACAGTTTTCTCCAGATGCAAGGTTGCTTTTCTTTCATCGGATAAGTCTTTATGGTACTGGTGGTAATGAGAGTATTGATGCCTGGGATATTCAACACCAGCAGCAACTGGATTCCTATTGGTATTGGAACCCGGATGAAATTGGCGAATCACTTACTGACCCGGTGATATCTCCCAATAAAAACTGGATCGCCGCGGGTTATGGCAAGCTCCTTCAGATACGAGATATTAAGACGGGAAAGATCGTACGATCGATACAAGGCCATGATAGCAATATTGCCGATGTTACTTTTAGCAAAGATGGCTCACGATTTGCGTCGATAGATACACAGCATGTCTTATATCTGTGGGATAGTCAGACGGGGAAAAATTTGGGTAGATTTTCTTTTAACGCTGAAACATTAATTTCCAAATTGTCATTTTTGGATAATAACCAGCAAGTAGTAGTAACGTTTTGGGGTGGCGACGGGCAGGTCATCGATTTACAAACCAATCAGGTATTGGCTGTGCCCGCCCCTGCGCCGGTCATCGATCCATTTGCGATGCTGTTGCATCATCAGGGATATTCTCAATTCAGTAGAGGCTTTGGTACTCCTGTTTTGAGTATTTCGCCTGATGGCAAAACATTGGCGGTGGGGAGCGAAACAGTGTTGTTGTGGGATATTCAGACGCAAAAATTATTGGATGTGCTGGAACTCCCCGATAAGCGTTCCGATTCTTTAATGGAAATTAAATTCGATCCAACTGGTCATATCCTTGCTGGCAATCTTCCCTATAAAACGGTGGTATGGAACTTGACCACGACCACTCAGCCCAACCTGCCAAAAGTGTTGGGGTCTGCCAGTAGAGATTTTCATGAAGATTTGTTAGTATTTTCTCCAGATGGGAAGCGTATCGCATTTAAGCCTGCTAATAGCTTTATTGAGATTTGGGATGTTGAAACGGCACAGCAGATCAAAACCTTGCAGATAGATGATGAGAGTGAGAAATCTTGGATTGATGTTCAGAATTCAGAAACTGAGATGTTGGGAAAAATAGACACCGGGTCTTATCGGTCGGCTATCTTTAGTAAAAGCAAAGATTTATTGTTTACAAACGATGATGTAAACACGTTGAGAGGAAAATTTTATATTTGGCAGGTCAATACCGGAAAACTTGTCTACAGCTCTGAAAGCACAAATGTCGATGGTTCCTTTTATGATATAGACTTGCTCCAAGCATCAAACTTTGTAGCGACAAGTTATCAAGATGGGACTATCCAGTTGTTTGATATTAGCGCGATTATTGACGAGGCTCGGCAGCCGTAAATTCACCTTGCCGACTCTCTTATCTCCTTGACGCTTTTCTGCTTTCCCCGTAAGATAGGCTCAGAATTAGAACATTCATTCACTATTTTAGCGCTAGCGTAACGGTTGCGCAATCAGATCAAGAATCGTAAAAAGCGCAAAAAAAGTTGAACATTACCAAATGAATAAGGATGTCATAATCTTGAGCCAACCCATCAAACAGGAACGAAAATGGCTCAAGAAGAAGAAACCCAACATGCCCTGCTGATCGTGTGGGGACGATTTGCCCAAGAAATTGGTCTGATAACGGCAATTGAAGCGGTGAGACTCAAGCAAAAGGTTTATGAACATACGCCACAGGCAAAAGTGCTTGAATTTTTCGTGGCAATATTGTCAGGGCTGAAACAATTGCAAGAGATTAGCCTGTCAGCGCATCCGTTGGAGAAAGATGAAGCGGTAGCAAAAGCCTGGGGCCAGCTGGCTTGGGCAGAGTATACGGGAGTGAGCCGAACGCTGAAAAGCCTGAGTTGGGATGAAGTTCACGCACTGGTGGCGGCATTGGAAGAAGTTGGGCAGCCATTTTTAGCACAAGAACTGTCGTTGATGAAGTGTCTGCAATACGATGGTGATCTGACTGGGCTGCCAGTCTCCAATACGAGCAAAACCTACCCGAACGCAGCGTTCGGACACATGTCGGATGAGATTCGCCTGGGATATCAGGCAGGCGTAGTCAGTTTGGAAAGCCCGACATACGGTCGGTTGTGGGTATCGGTAGCGCATCATGCGGGCGATACCGTTTCAAGTGGTCAGGCAAGGAACCTTGTTTTGGCGGCGGAAAAACGGACGGGTCAGCGACCTTTGCGACGCACGGAATTGCTGGAAAAGCGTATCGAGGCCTTTGTTAAAAGTCGTGAAGCAACAGAGAAACGGCTTGAAATACAAAAAGTCAGACTGGCGAGCGCAATTCTTGATCGCAAAGCTGTACTGGAGCAGGTCAAAACAGCCAGTGAAGCCGCGGAACCCAAGCAAAAACACGTCGAAATGCTGGAGCGTCGTAGGGTGCGCCGCGAAAAGGCGGTGAAAGCAGTCCAGGAAAAGCTTGGCAAAACACAAGTATTGCTGCAAGCCCATTTTGATGCCGAAAAAGTGTTGCGCGATCGCTTGGAACGGTTTGTGCAGGAAAATCTTGAGAATTTGAGCCCGATCACAGGCTGTTTTCGGCTGGATGCCGGGTTTGGCACCTACGAAAACATCGCCTTGCTGATTGAAATGGGTTATGAGATCTATGTCAAACTGCATAACCACAAAATTACGAAAATGCTGAAAAGCAAAGTGGACGAGAAAATGTCGTGGGTTCAGGTTGGCAAGAATGCTGAGATGGTTGTCTGGAAAGATTTCCAACCAGAAAACTTCCCTTACCCGTTGGATGTTGCGCTCGAACGCTTTTATACCGGCGAAACCCAAAAGCACAGTACCCTGGCTCACTTCGGTGATACACCCGTTACGACAAATCTTGCCGCCTGGTTTGGCAAATACAACGCTCGCCAAACCATTGAAGCCGGTATCAAGGAAACCAAGCAAGTTTTTTATCTCCACCGGCTCAAAGTCCGCTCCGAACCCGCCATTTTCCTGCAAGAAGCCCTGACTATCTTTGCCGCCAACTTTATCCGTTGGGCAACTGTCTGGATTGATCAAAATACTGACCAAAATGAATACACTCTTCCTATCAGAAAAATGGGCATCAAGAAGCAAGTCCAGGTTGCCGCCAACACTTCGGCAAAAGTGATCCTAAATTCAGATGGCATGTTGTTAAGGTTCAGTCCTGCCAGCGCTTTTGCTGGCAAACAACTCTTTTTTCCTGATCGCAATACGCCAATACGTCAAAACTTTTTGGCTCGCTTTTTACGCTTTTGGCGCTGATTGCGCAAAACTTACGCTAGAAAACAAAAACACGCAAAATTTGGGAGTTTCTTATGGAACTAGGCAACATTCGAAAAATTGATATTGACCGCGAAATGCAGGATGCGTACCTCGACTACGCCATGTCGGTGATTGTGGCGCGTGCGCTGCCCGATGCGCGCGATGGCTTGAAGCCTGTTCAGCGGCGTATTTTGTATGCCATGTACGACATGGGCATCCGTGCGGATAGCGCTTACAAGAAGTCTGCGCGTATTGTGGGTGAGGTGTTGGGCAAGTATCATCCACATGGTGATTCGGCGGTGTATGAAGCGATGGCGCGTATGGCGCAGGATTTCTCACTGCGCTGTATGTTGATCGATGGTCAGGGAAACTTCGGCTCGGTGGACGGCGACCCGCCTGCGGCAATGCGTTATACCGAAGCACGGCTCTCGCCCTCAGCCTTGGACATCCTGCTTGACATCAACAAAAATACGGTTGACTTTAATACCAACTTTGATGACACGCTGACCGAGCCATCCGTGCTGCCAGCCGCGATCCCAAACCTGTTGGTCAACGGCGCGACGGGCATTGCCGTCGGTATGGCGACCTCCATCCCGCCGCATAATTTGGGCGAGATCAGCGACGCATTGGTGTACATGTTGCACAACTGGGAAAAGCTCGACGATATTTCGATTGACAAGCTGATGGAATTCGTTCAGGGGCCGGATTTCCCGACGGGTGGCATCATCATCCAGGAAGCGGGGGAAAACGCTATCGAAGCGGCGTACGGTTCGGGTCGCGGCAAGGTCACGGTGCAGGCCCGCGCCCACGTCGAAGAGATGGAACGTGGCAAGAGCCGCATTATCGTTACTGAGCTGCCCTATCAGGTCAACAAATCCAGCCTGATCGAGCGCATCGCCGAACTGGCGCGGGATGGGGTGATCGAAGGTCTTTCTGACCTGCGCGACGAATTGGACCGTCAGGGCATGCGCATCGTCATCGAGCTGAGCAAGAATATCGACCCTGAGACGGTGCTGGCAGCTCTCTACAAGCGCACACCCATGCAATCCACGTTTAGCATCATCCTGCTGGCGCTGGTGGCGGATGAGCAAGGGCGTAGCGAGCCGCGCATGCTGACGCTCAAGCAGGCGCTGCGGGTCTATGTTGAGCACCGTTTAACGGTCATCCGCCGCCGGGCAGAGTTTGATCTCGAAAAGGCCCGCGCCCGCGCCCACATCCTCGAAGGCTATCTCGTTGCCCTGAAAAATCTCGATGAGATCATTGACATCATCCGCAAATCTTCGGATGTGGAGACGGCGCGCACACGTTTGATGACGCGCTACAAACTGACCGAGTTGCAGGCCAACGCAATTTTGGAAATGCAATTGCGTCGCCTGGCCGCGCTGGAGCGTAAAAAGCTCGAAACCGAATACAAGGAAGTCACCGCGCTGATAAAAGACCTTGAAGGTTTGCTCAAGTCGCCGCAGCGCATGCGTGATGCGGTGGTGGACGAAATTTTGCGCGTCAAAGCAGCTTACGCCGACCGTCGCCGCACGCAAATTGTCAGCCTGACGGCGGGCAAGGATCGCAAGTCGGTGCTGACCACCACGCAAATGATGCCGGAACAATCGGTCTGGATTTCGATGGACAAAAGCGGCAAGCTGTGTCGCACTCGTGACGACAAAGCCCCGCGCCTGAGCGGGTCGGAGGCTCCGACGCTTTTGGTGCGCGCCCTGACTCACGATACGCTTTATCTCGCTGCGCGGACGGGAAAGTGCGCCGCTGTGGCGGTCCACACCATCCCCGAAGCCGAGCGGCCATCGGATGGTGTTATCTTCAATAAGGCATCTCCGCTCGCGTCGGACGAGTTGCCGGTTGCAATGTTCACGCTGCCTGCGAAGAAGTCGTCGCTGCCCGAAGAGATTTGTGTGCTGACAATTACGCGTGGCGGGATGTTGAAAAAGAGTCAGATCAGTGAGTTGCCAGGCCCGTCCTCGCAGACCTTTGCGTTGTGCAAAATCAACGATGGTGATGCACTTGGCTGGGTTGCTTTGACCGACGGCAAGAAAGAAATTCTGCTGGCAATGTCTGGTGGCATGGGCATTCGCTTCAAGGAGGATGACATCCGTCCGATGGGGCTGGTGGCGGCGGGTGTGAACGGAGTCAAGCTGGGGGTTGGCGACGAAGTCGTCGGCGCGGTGCTGCTGCCGGGCGAGGGTGAAGTCATGGTGATTGCATCTGATGGCAAGGCCAAACGCCTGGAGCAGAGCGAAATCCCCTCGCAGGGACGTTATGGACGCGGTGTGATCCTGTGGGATATGGCGACTGGTGTCAAGCTGGTGGGTCTGGCGCTGGGCAAGGGGACGCATGTTATTACGTTGCATCTGCTTAAAGCCGCGCCCAAGATGACCCGTCTGGATGAAGCTGGCGTGAAGAAACGCGCCACCGTCCGCGGTGATGTGGTCGTCGAAGTCAAGCCGGGTGATGCCGTGCTTGGCGTGACAGATGTGTGGATGGTGGAGCAGTTTGTTGTCGTTGAGTTGAAAGCCGAAAAACCGCCGCGTGCAGAGAAAGCCGCGCCCACAGCGCAAAAGAAGCCAACCACAACGAAAGCGCCCCCAGCCGTGGCTCCCAAAGCGACAAAAGCCGTGCAGGGTCAGATGAAGCTGGATATCGAGACAAAGGCCAAGAAACCACCTGCGAAGAAATAATAGAATAATAAACGTGCCACGCACCTTTAAGGTGCGTGGCACGTTTGGTTCCAAAAGTTTGAATGAAGTTGCGTGGTATTACTGACCCGCTGGTTTGGCTATCGCACCCAGGCGCGTGACTTCGGAATACAACTTGGCATCGCGGACTGCGATCACAATTTGTGTCGCAAGAAATAGCAGGGCAGCATGGTCATCTGGGGAGAAAGTCTGAATGCGCTCGCTTTGAATATCCAGTACGCCCAATATTTGCTGACCAAACTTGAGCGGGACGGCAATCTCAGAGGAGATTAGCGGCAGGCCCGGGGTGGGGGTGAAGTCCCGGTTTTGTGCAGCATTGTTTTCCAGGATCACATGCCCGGTGCAGCAGGCCCGGCCCACCAATCCTTTGTGATCGATTGGGATGGCGATTCCGGTTTGCATGCTGGTTTTGGTGCGCGCTTCAAGCACAATCCCTTTCTCATCATCACTTAACAGCCAGATGCTTACCGATGAAAAGTTTAACTGTTTTTGGATCATGCTGACGATCTGTGAAAATAATTTCTCTGAATCAAGAATGCTGGTAATTTGTTGTCCGAGTATTGTGCTGGTTTCAAGTAAAGTGGTGCGGTGTGCAAGGGTGGTATTGGTGCGTTTTAGTTCATCCACCGTTTGTTGCAGTGCGCGACGTTGTTCGTACAGTTCAATAAAAACCCGCACCTTGCTTAACAAAATTTCTGGGATAAAGGGTTTGCTGATAAAGTCCACCGCGCCCAAATCGTAGCCTTTGCGGTGATGATACTCATCGGAATAAATCGCGCTGACAAAAATAATCGGCAAGGCGGCGGTGCCTTGATGGTTGCGCAGTAGGCTGGCTAATTCGTAGCCGTCCATTTCGGGCATTTGCACATCCAGAATTGCCAGGGCAAACTCATGATCGAGCACCAAATCCAGCGCCACGCTGCCTGAGGAAACTTTATAGATTTCCACATCCAGTTTTTGTAGAATCTGCTCAAGGGTAAATAAATTCTCTGTCCGATCATCCACGATCAAAATTTTTGATTTATTGGGCATAGCATCCGTCCTTTAGAAACGCTTGTTGAAGAGAGTAATGTTTCACCCTTTTTAGCGATAGAGCCAAACTCTCAACAGCGAAAACAATCGGTCAGGATCAATTGGTTTTGAAAGATAATCATTTGCGCCAGCGGCAATGCACTTTTCTCTATCACCCTTCATTGCTTTGGCCGTCAATGCCAGAATAGGCAGATTTTTAAATTGGGGTTGAACACGGATGCGCTGCATGACCTCGTATCCATCCATTTCCGGCATCATGATATCCATCAGCACCAGGTCAATATCCGGGATGGTTTCCAGGATTTCGAGCGCTTTCATGCCGTTGCGGGCAATCGTTGAGCGCAGATTTTTGTCGTGAAGCAGGCTTGAAAGCGCAAAAGCATTGCGGGTGTTATCGTCCACCACCAGGATGTGCTTGCCACTAAAAACGGCGTCCCGGTCATGCAGCAGGCGGATGGTGTTTTGTTTTTCGGCGGGCATATCGGCCACGACGCGATGCAGGAACAGCGCGGTTTCATCCAGCAGGCGTTCTGGCGATTTGACACCTTTGATGATGACACTGTTGGTATATTTGAGCAATTCATCGTTCTCTTCTTCGGTGATGGCTTTCCCAGTATAAACGATCACCGGGCATTTGGAGAGCGTCTGGTCCTCATTCATTTTGCTGAGCAGTTCAAAACCGCTCATATCGGGTAGCGTGAGATCGAGAATCATGCAATCAAAATGGGTTTCGCGCAGCAGCGCTAATGCTTCTTCGCCGCGCGCGGCCTCGCTGATTTTTACATCGCTGCCGCCTAAGAGTTGGCCCACGCTGTAGCGCAGTATATTGTCATCTTCCACAATCAGCAGCGATTTGATGCCACGCAAAAGGAATTTGCCAAGCGTGGCGAAGACGCTGTCTAGTTGCTCTGGAGCGATCGGTTTGCTCAAAAAGCCCAGCGCGCCGCGTTTGTAGGCGTCCATCGTCTGGCCCGATGCAGAGAGAATATGGACGGGGATGTGACGCAAACGCCCATCTTCTTTGAGTGTATCGAGCACGTCCCAACCGCTTATGCCGGGCAGGTTCAGGTCGAGCAGAATGGCATCAGGGCGATGGGCGTTGACCAGTTTTAGCCCGCTTTCGCCATCGCCTGCCAGCAAACATTTGAAATCTTTTTTACGGGCGTAGCCCAGCAGCACTTTGGCAAAGGTCGGGTCATCTTCGATCACCAGCAAAACTTTGTCGCCAGATTTGATGTTGTCCCGGTCATCTTCAATGGGTGGCAAGGATGGGGAGGGGGCGATTGCGCTTGTTGGGGTTTTACCTTTGTTCGCGGGCAAACCCTCAGCCATTGTCTCCGTCGCTGAAGAGGGAGCGAGTTTCGGGGCGGATTCCGCCTCTCCTTCCCCATAACGGAGCGGCAGATAAAGGGTGAACACGCTCCCATTGCCGGGTTCACTCTCCACCCCAATTCTTCCACCTAATTTTGCCGTCATCTCGCGCGAAATGGTCAGCCCCAGGCCGGTGCCGCCATATTTGCGGCTGGTAGAGCCATCGGCCTGCTGAAAGGCTTCAAAGACGCGCTGCTGCTGTTCGGGCGTCATGCCGATGCCGCTGTCTTTCACGTGGATGGCAACCATTTCGTCGGCGGTGGGTTCGATGCTGAGCTGTATTGCGCCGTGTTCGGTGAATTTGAAGGCGTTGGAGAGCAGGTTTTTGATGACCTGTTCCACGCGCTGCTGGTCGGTGATGATATTTTCGGGCAGGTTGGCTGCCACAGTGATTTTAAATTCCAGATTTTTTTGCTCGGCAACATGCGCAAATTGTGTGCGCATGTTTTGCGCAAGGTTGCCAAGTGTCATCGGCGCAAAATGGAAAGTCATCTGTCCGGCTTCGACCTTGGAAAGATCGAGAATGTCGTTAATCAGTTGCAGCAGGTCAGAACCGCTGGCATAAATGATTTTTGCCGATTCCATCTGGTTGGGGGTCAGGTTGCCACCCTCGTTTTTTGCCAGCATGCCTGAAAGGATCAGCAGACTGTTGAGCGGTGTGCGCAGCTCATGGCTCATGTTGGCGAGAAATTCTGATTTATATTTGCTAGTGATGGCCAGTTCTTCGGCTTTGCGTTCGAGTTCCAACTGGGCGGTGCGCAGTTCCTGGTTTTGCTGGTTGAGCACCCCCTGGTTTTTTCTGAGATTGCTTTCAGAGAGAAGCAGACTTTCGGTTTGGGCTTCAAGTTCTTCGTTGGTGGCACGCAGTTCTTCTTCCTGCGTTTGTAGCTCTTCTGCCTGCTGACGTGTTTGGGCAAGCAGTTCGTTGACCTGTGTGCGCGCCTGCGCTGTGGAGAAGGCGATGGCGATGCTTTCAAGTGTGCTGTTGAGAAATTCGATTTGCGCCGGGTTGAATTCACTCAGCGTGCCAAGTTCAATTACCCCAATCACCTGTCCGTTATAGAGCAATGGTGTAGCCAGGACACTACGCGGTATCAGTTCGCCCAAGCTGGCAGATGTGATGCGGATGTAGTCGGGGGGTAGGTGAACGGTGCAAACTTTCTTTTCACGCGCAGCCTGTCCGACCAGGCCCTCGCCAATTTGAAACTGGTCAGGAATATTGTCACGCCGGGTATAGGCGTAACTTCCGGTAAGTGTGAGCCGCTTATTTTCAAGCGTATAAAGAGTTCCCACTTGCGCTTCCAGGTATTGACATAAGTGTTCAACAATGTTGTTTCCCAGGGTTTGCAGGTCTTGTTCGCCGCGCATTCGGTCATTTAATTGTGCCTGTCCATCGGTCTGCCAGGCGCGTTGTTTGGTTTGTTCAAACAGGCGTGCGTTTGTCATTGCTACCGCCACCTGATTGGTCAGGGAGCGTAGCAGACTGATGTCGCCTTCGTCCAGTCCGTTGATCTGGTTAGACTGTACATCCATCACGCCGGCGACCTGCCCTTCGACGATGATTGGCACAGCTAGCTCAGCCTGTGTCTCGGGCAGAAATGAGTTAGCATGCCAGCTTGGCTCGTTTCTGACGTTTTGAATTAATAGGCTCACTCTTTCTCGTGCTGTACGTGGCACGAGGCCGTTGGCAGCATCGAGTGCGAAGTGATAGCCAGCAGCTTTCATCTGTTTTCCGGGTTCACCGTATCCGGCAGCTAGATACAGTTTTTTGTGTTCAACATCCACCAGGTAGATTTGGACATGGTAAAAGTCAAAACGTTCTTTTACCTGTGTCACCAATTCTGTGATCAACTGGTCGATGTTAAGAATGGCATTTAACTGCCCGCTCACCTCGGCAACGACTTCAAGCTCTGTGAGCGTTTGCTGAAGTTGATGGGTCATGTTGTTGAAGGTGCGAGCCAATCGGCCCACCTCATCATCTGATTCCACTTTGGCTTGTGTGTTTAGATCACCAGCAATAATATTTTCGGCAACAGTTGTCAGGCGTTCGATGGGGCCCGCGATGAGTTGGGCCACGCCGAGTGCAATTACGCCAGAAAGCCCCGCAGTAATGAGCAATGTTAGTTCGGTTTGGGTTGCGTTGGTTGTAAATGAGTTGGTCTGAAATTGTAAAAAGGCGGTTACCGCGGCGGGGAACAGCGCCACTAGCATAAAGGTAATCACCAGTTTAATGTGTAACGGGTAGGAGCGGATCTTTCGGGCAGAGAGAATAAAGAACAAGATCAGAATCACCCCAACCAGGCCGAGAATAATCGAGCGGACTGCTGGGATAGGGTACTGGAAGGCTGGCGGATATATTTCGAGCAGTCCCACCACCATACAACCTGCCAGGTTGACTGCAATAGCACGGTAAGCGGCTCGTGATGTGAGTGATTGTGTGATGGCGCTGATGGAGAGCAGAAAGTAGGCCAGCGCTAAAATCATCCCAATTTGTATCAGCGCAGCTGCGCTGATACAAACCACTAACAGGGTGCCCAGCAGGATGCTCATGCCGCGTTCTACCTGCCCACGCCGACAATAAATTGCGCCAATCGCACCGCCTATCGCTATTACAAAATTTAAAGCGATCAAAACCGCAATTTGCCATGCACCAGTTTGTAAGCCTAAAAAGATATATACCGGCACCGATGCCAAGCCAGCGAATGCCATAACCATCGCTACGCGAGATGCATCACGTGCTTTTGGGTTTGGGCTTTCAAAATTCCATAGGCCTGAGATGCGTTCCATAAAACCAGTTTTGGGGTTTGATGACGGGGGATGGGTTGGTGTAGGAATGCTCATGCGGAATATCCTCTCTGGTGCGTTGAATGGTCAGGAGCTGTCCATTTATGCGATGTTGCCAGATTATTTGTAACCTTTTTACAAGTGTAACGGTTTTTTGTTTAGATACCCACATAATTGTTAAGTTTATCAAAGGTGTTAACTGAACAGAAATAGACTATGCAATTTGGATAGTTTATTTTTACGTTTTGCTTATCGTAAAGCGTTTTCGGTCATTTTGGATGCTATTTCTTTGAAAATGATGGTTTTATACCCTTCCAGCTTGAGAATTGCGCTTCTCCACGCGATAAAATGCACAGTTTTCAAGTGGTGACAGTATGGTGCGCCTTGTCATACAATTTTGGGCTGGTGGCCGTATGATAGAATTTTGCATGATTACTATTGCTCATTCATCCACAAAATAAAGAATTGGAGATGATGAAAATGTTATCGCTGAATGATATAGAACGTTTATTGCCTGCAAAAGAAAGCATATACAGCCAACAAGCTGAAGCAGCAGTTATGGAATTTGTAACTCGCTGGCAGATCAAGCCCCATCACTTTGATGACTATAATACCATGAGCAGCTTTCTTTACGCAGGCGCTACGAGTGCCAAACGGCTGCAAGTTGCCTGCACTATTCACAGCATGTTCTTTTTCATTGACGATCTTTTTTTTGACACCGATCACTTTGACGCGCGCGATTTTGCCATCGAAGTGGAATTTAGGAATGATTTTAAATCCATCGGTCATTTTCTTGCCGATCTGATGCACATTTTTAGAACCGGCGAGTTGCCCGATCACCCCAGTTTGATTCAGCAAGCCTTTGTTGAAATGAGGAAAGAAGTATTACAACAATCAACAGCTGAGTGGTTTGAGATATTTACGGATGGTATTCAAGGGTACATTACAGCCGTTATTCAGCGTGAAATTGGTTTGCAACGAGGTGATAAACTTATTCTGACGGATATGAACTCGTTTCTGGATATCCGACTGCGCGATACAGGTGGATTGCACACCTGCCAGTTGATTGAGTTGACCAAGAATGCCTTTTTGCCTGCTGAGCTCCGCAATCATGAGCAAATTAAATATCTGACGTGGTTAGCCATCGCAATGGCATCATTGGTAAACGATATATTTTCTTATCACAAAGATGTTGTGCTTGAGAAGAGTGATTTCAATTTGATCAAAATCTTAATGGATACACAGAAACTTTCGTTCGATGAATTTGTGCATGAATTGGTAAAAATCGTCAATAATTACGCTGCTCTTTTTGTTGAACAGCGTGTTCAGTTGCCCGTTTGGGGTCAACAGGAAGATTGCATAGCCAAACAATACGTTGACGGTCTGGCAGAAATGATGTCTGGTAATGTCTACTGGCACGCTACCACCAACCGTTATCGTTCTCCCGATTCGCCTTTTGTAGAACTTCAAAAACTAAATGAATAAATTGCTGAAGGTTTCTAAAAGCCATCACTTTGCAATGCCAAGGGAAAATAGAATGTGGAGGAGTGCCTGTTATGGTTTATCAGCGCCAATCCGTTAAATCAGTATGATAACGACGAGCACTCTTCAGTGTTCCCTATTATTTTGAATTTTTTCGAACTGTAGGATGATTTCAAAAAGGGAAGGCTATTCGATTGAATAGCCTTCCCTTTTTTATAGTTTGTGAATTTATTCTACGATTTTCGCCGCCATATCGCGGGGGATGGGTTTTGTAGAAGTGAGCCAACTATCGGGCCAGAATCCGCTCTGGGACGCTGCCATTGATGCGACTCGGGTGTAAGATGATGCTCATCGAACAAATAAAAGCTGGCGGTCAGTTGACCGCCAGCTTTTTTCTTGTCCCCACCCAAAATGGGGAGCATCTAATGGGTAAAGTTTATGGGTTGGCTTCCCAATGACCGTTGACGCCCGTGTTGATGTAGCTAATGTACCAGAAGCCACCAATCTGCGCCGGGTAGGAGCCGGATGCAGCATATGTATTGGTGAAATTGACGCCGTTGATCGTCAGACCACCGGTATCCAGGCCCCAAGAGTTGATATAGCTGCCCATGCTGCTTGACTTCCAACAGAACGTGCCTGCGCCATTTTGCGCGAAGGGGGCAGTGATGGTGGAAGTGACCGGGCTGCATGTGCCAACGCCTGGGGTATTGGTCTTTGTCGGTGTAGGTGTGGCCGTAAATGCACCACCAGGCGTATTGGTTTTGGTCGGTGTCTGGGTAACGGTGGCCGTCTTAGTTGGTGTCGATGTAAAACCGGCTGCTGTCGTATTGGTTCTGGTTGGGGTCAGAGTGATGGTCGGTGTCAGGGTCTTGGTGGGTGTTGCAGTTGGGCCACCAGCACCAGGTTCGTTACCGAAGACTTTGACGCCATTGTCGTAAACCGGGATGTTGACAACTTCCACCGGTGTGGATCCGGATGGTGTGGCTACGCCGGTGTATGACCAGTCATTGCTGGTGTCCCAGGTGCCGGCACTGGTAATGCGGAATTGCGTTTCTGCGTGGTATGCTGATAAGCCGCCAGGATAAATCTTGGTGCCGGTACAGTCCACTTTCACATAGTATACGCTACCAGAAAACTGGGTTGGCCCGGTCACGGAACCAGCGCCGCATTGATTGTAGTTCGTGGTGATGGTAATCTGAGCAGGAGTGGTGGTGCCATCCAGCGTGAAGAAGTACTTGTAGGACAATTTGTCGCCCATGCGAGCGGGCCAACCAGACTGATTCACCAGCAGGCCTCGAATTTCAGTAAAGTTGCTGCCAGTTGCATTCAAGGAAGCCTGGGCATAGATTTCATCGTTATCCTTGGCTTTGTCGGCGGGCGGGAAGGAGGCCAGCGGTGTGCCACCATATTCCTGGTACATGCGTGCCAGCAAGCCTGAGAAAGCGGCATTGTAATCAGTGGCCGGTTCAGTATTTGCGTAGACTGTGCGGTCATCGGAGAATGCATCATTGACGGATGGACCGACCAATGCACCGTAAAGGATGTGGCGCTGGTAAGTAGGCACACTCATGCTATCTGCCCATGAGCCATGCGAAGTGCGGTGGTGAATGTTTTGAGGATAGTTTGTGCCAAAGCCAACTTCATAGCTCATATTGAGTGGGTTCGAGCCAAGAATATAGTTGATTTGGTTAACTGCAAAGGTATGTAAGGTCGCATAGTTGGGATCGGTCGAGCCCAGGTAATCGGCGTAGTCCATTGCCATGAAAGCCGTATTCGCTGCGTAGCGTGTCGGTCCCCAACTATCCAGGTAAGCAAGGCCGCCGGGGGTATAAGGAACTTTGCTGCCGTCGGCGCCCAGAGCGGTACCGCCCACTGTCCAGAAATTGAGCCAGCGTTGGGTATCATCTTTATAGACCTGTGTACCAGTGATCTTGGCTAACAGTAGGTAGCTGCCGTAGGATTTATCGTCCCATGCTTGTGTCCATTTATACTGCTTGACGGTTTGTCCAGTTTGATTGGAGAGATTGGCGTAGTAGGACTGAGCCTTGGTTAAGTAGGCAGCCCCAGTGCCAGCACTCTTGGCTTCTTCGGCTTTGTACAGCCAGGCAGCACCCCAGACCAACTCGTCGTTGTAACCGCTGTAAGAAGTGTAATAAGGGTTGACAACGGTGGAAAGAGCAGCGCAGTCGGAGTATTTGCCACGATAAGTGTCAGCAAAGCTGTAGAGCTGTTCTGCGTGAGTTAGTAGTGTGTTTGCGTACGTCGGATCTGTTGGTCGGAAGGCGATTGACGATGCAGCCATCGCAGCTGCGGTCTCGCCAGCCACATCCGAGCCAGGGCAGGTGGTTGTAATCTTGTAAGAGGGTCGCGCCATTTGCATTACTTCGGCAGGTCCCCACCAATTGTGGTCTGCATTACCGTCTCCAACCTGGATATATAATTCATTGGGAGCGGTATGTGCTTTGATGAAGTAATCGGTTGCCCATTTGAGCTCGTCCAAGCCTGTACTCAGCAACCCGGAGCTGGTGTAGGCGGAGCGGTAGTCCACAAGACCCCAAGCCAACATCGTTGTTGCGCTGGCCATTGGGAAGCCAAACTTGACGTGGTCGCCTGCATCGTACCAGCCGCCAACAAGGTTTACACCATTATCTGCACCATCGGTTAGACCTGAATTGCCCATCCAACTAACACGATTATTACTGGGCAATTGTCCGGAACGTTGTTCTTCAAAGAAGAAGAGCGCTTTTTGTAATGCTTCGCCGTAGTTGTAAGGACCAGATGCTTTTACAACGGTCGTTACGGAGAAGTTGAAGGTGAGTAACCCTACGATGACTAAAACTGTGAGAAAACTATAAATCTTTCTAGGTGTGAGCATGTCATACTCCTTTGTGAAATTTGCGAAACCGACCTTGTGCTTGCGGGGAGCACTTATATGTTTTAGTATAAGGTTCAATGGCTTACAGCGACTTTTCAGTTGAGCTTTTTTATTCTCAAAGATGCAAGGAGATGACCCATTTGGGGTAGGATTGTCGAATGAAGAAATAACCAAAATGTATGTTCGTTTGTCCCTTTTTTGTGCAACTTATATTGCAACTGCTACAACAAAAAACTGGCGACCCATTAATCGGGTCGCCAGTTTTTTGTTGTAGCAGTTGAAGTTTTATATTATAGGTGGATAGGAAGGCGCATCTCGCCGAAACTCATAAGCAACAATCATTTCTTCGATGATCTTGGCTTGTTCTGGCGAAATAGTTTTAAATTGAAAGCCAATATTATAAAATGCCGGGTCGATATCGGGTCGGCACCACATGATTTGTGTATCAATATTTAAGTGATCTGTTGAAAATAACGATGGGTCTGGCAGATCGAAGCGTAAACTTACATCCTGGTTTTCGGCCATGGAAGTGTCGCTGATGACCATGGCTCCCTTGTCGGTTAAATCCGACAAGTAGCCAACCACACGTCCGGTCGAACGTTCAAATACACGTGAGTAGATTGCCAAGTATTTTCGTGAGATTTTTCGTCGTTCCTGCATAAGCTGCCTCCATTTCCTGTATTTATTATACTGGCAGTTTTCGCAAAATGTGCCAAAGTCAATTGACAATTCATGGCAAATAATAAATCCCAGTCCAAAAAGACTGGGATTTATGGCAGCGGAGAGGGCGGGATTCGAACCCGCGAACCCTTTCAGGTTACACGCTTTCCAAGCGTGCGCGCTAAGCCAGACTACGCGACCTCTCCATACCGACAACCTGAGCGGGCGGTATTATATCATCTGTTTGCGTCTGCGGATAGCCTGTTTTACTGTTTTACGAGATTGAGTTCAGATGTCCAGTATGTGACGGGGGGCAGGGTGTCCCAGGGGTTGTTGAGCACGTCGGGCGTGGCGTATACCCAACCAGCATTGCGCTTTTTGGAGAGTGCAATAGCGTTGGCGAGTTTGCTCTGCGGGGTGGCGATGATCAGGTGCCAGAAGCGGCTGGCGGGATATTTGGTTTCCCAGCCGCTCAACTTCCAGACCAGGTAGGCATTGTAATTATCTTCAAAGTTGACGATGATATCGGCGGTGGTGATGTAGCATTCGGGGGTGTTGGTGCCGGGGTTGATAATCACCTTTGCAACGCTGCTTTTGGCTTTGACGAAATTGTACAAAGCCTGATAGTAGGTCTTTTTGATGCAACTGGTGCTGGCCTCGTCAAAGAAGATGCCGTCGACATTGTACCAACTGTAATATTGATTTACTTCCGCTTTGACGGATGTGCCAGCCCGCGCTCCGTAAGAGGTATGGACGTAGCCAAGAATTTTAATCCCCTTGGCGTGGGCGCGGGCGATTTCGGCGGCATAGGCGAGGTCTTTGCTGGGACCGGGGCCGCTGTTGGGGTTGATGATGGCGATGCTGACGGTGGGAGCACTGGCTTCAAGCCTGGTCCACGCTGCGCCGGGGTAGAAGTAGGAGGGGATGGCGATCCTCTGGCTGGTGACAACGCTGAGGGGCGCAGCCCGCACCCGTAGCGGACTCTGTCCAACGGTGAAAGCCATCAGCAGGATGGAAATTGTTAAAACCAAACGAAAGATACGGGAATGTTTCATGGGGCGCTCCTTGGTTAAACCGATGATTGATCTTACCATTTCGCGGGATAGAATTGTACCGACACAAAAGTCAGGTTGTGGGTAGACTTGATCCTTCGATCTGGGGAAAAATTCCCCTCTTGATTGACTTGACTTGAAGGTGGCGCGGGGCTAGAATTACAGTAGAAATTCGCTTCATCAGGGGTCAACCCCCATTCCCAAAAGTACACATTTTAAAGGAGAACTTACCATGGCATTTCAACTTGCTGCACTTCCCTATGCTTACGATGCGCTCGAACCAATTATTGATGCGCAGACCATGACCATTCACCATGACAAGCACCATGCTGCTTATGTCACCAACCTGAACGCCGCGCTCGAAAAGCACCCCGAACTGGCTGGCTGGTCACTCGAAGATTTGCTCAAGAAACTGAGCGATGTGCCCGAAGATATTCGCCCGGCTGTGCGCAATCACGGTGGCGGTCACTGGAACCACGATATGTTCTGGAACATTATGGCGCCAGGCGCTGGTGGCGAACCAGTCGGCGCGCTTGCCAAGGCGATTGAAGCTGATTTTGGCGGTTTTGCCGCTTTCAAGACTGAGTTTGAGAAGGCTGCCAATACGCGCTTCGGCTCTGGCTGGGCCTGGCTGGCCGTTAAGGGCGACAAGCTGGTGGTGGTTTCCACTGCCAATCAGGACAACCCGCTGACCGATGGTCTGAAGCCGATTGCCGGGATTGATGTTTGGGAGCACGCTTATTACCTGAAGTATCAGAACCGCCGCGTTGAGTACACCGCCGCCTGGTGGGGTGTTGTGAACTGGGACGCAGTCGCCGCCCGTTATGGCGCTTAATTAACAGGGCAACTGTCACCCTTTTTAGTGACTTTAAATAATTGCATCCACCATAGAAGACAGATATAATAGCGCATCTAAAACATTCAAAATCTGGAGGATCTTTATGACTCATATTATTACAAGCCTGTGTTTGCGTGATAGCGGCTGTGTAGACGTCTGCCCGGTGGAGTGCATTATCCCCGGTAAACCGCAGGAAGAGTGGCCCTGGTTTTACATTGATCCAGATACCTGCATCGATTGCGGCGCTTGTGTCCCTGAATGTCCGTTTGCTGCGATCTACCCAGAAGATGAAGTGCCTGCTGCGTACACCGCTAAGGGCAGTGAATTCATCAGCAAGGTTGGTATTGTTGGTCATTGGGAAGGTAAGAATCATCATGGTAAGGCTATTGTGCTTGAGACCGCTCGCAAGCTCGCCGCTGGTGAAGTGGTTAACCTGACCGAAGATACCAAACCGAACTATGATTATTTCAAGACCGGTCCTGGGTATGACGCCCGCGACTAAGTTTTGATCTTGACACAAAAAAACTGGCAACCATTTGGTTGCCAGTTTTTTTGTGTCAAGATGTTGTATGCACTTCACTTTGTTCAACATGGTAGTGTGACAGGTTACAACGGTGTAGCAAATCATGGTCTGCCAGAATATCTTGCGGAGCGCCAAGGGCAGCGATGTGATGCTCTTCATCGAAGACGCAGATGGTGCTGGCAATTTCGCTGGCGATGCTGAGATCATGGGTGGCGGTGACGACGGTTTTACCGACTTTACGTTGATTGAGAATAAAGTCCACCAGCCAGGCCTGGCTGCGCGGGTCTAGGCCGGTGGTTGGCTCATCGAGCAGCCAGACATCGGGGTCGAGGGTCAAGACTGAGCCAAGGGCCACACGACGCTTTTCGCCACCGGAGAGACGATGTGGGGCGCGGTCGCGCAGTTTGGCGATGCGCAGCGTTTCGAGCACAGCTTCGACGCGGCGATTGACTTCATCTCGCGACAGTCCAAGTTGCAGGGGCGCAAAGGCCAGCTCATCGAGCACAGAGGGCGAGAAGAGTTGCACGTCGGTATCTTGAAAGACCAGTCCAACGCGGCGACGGAAGGCGAAGTTGGCATGGTCGTCGCGCAGAGTTTCTTCGGTGAGAGGCTGTCCAAAAGCGCGTATTTCGCCAGATGTGGCGAAATACAAACCATCGAGCAGTTTGAGTAGGGTGCTCTTGCCGCAGCCGTTGGCACCCAAAATGACCAGACATTCCCCGGCGTGGACGGTCAGGTTGATGTTGTCCAGCGCAAGCTGGCGGCCTTCGTAGGCGAAGGATGTGTAATTGAGTTCAAAGACGATTTCAGTGTCCAAAGGGATTATCCTTGTTTTTTAACGACCCAGAAAAATGGCAAGCGCACAGATCGAAAGGAATCCAGTCAACCAGCCCCAGTCGCGTGGGTGCATGGCGAAGGGTTTGAGCGTGACCATTTTGCCGCGAAAGCCGCGTGACTGCATGGCAAGATAGACTTCGCTGCTCATGTCGAGTGATTTGCCAAGCAGCGCACCGCTGACAGCCGCCAGCAGCCGACGATTATCTGCATCGTTGAGATGACCGACGACGCGGCTCTTGCGCGACAGGAACATATCGTTGGCAATGTGCAGAAGCAGGTAAATGTAGCGGTAGGTCATCCCCAAAATCAGGATAAAGACGTCGGGGACGCGCAGCACAGTCAGGGCGCTCAGGGTAGTATTCCAGGGGGTGGTCAGAATCAGGAGCAAGGTCAGCGAAACGGATGTGCTGACGCGCAGCAGCAGAAAGAGCGCCGTGGTCACGCCTGTGCTGGTGATCACCAGTCCGAGCGGCAGTTGGACCAGCGTGGGGCCGGGGGTGATGAAAAAAGCGGGAAGGATAATCATGCCGGTGAAAAACGGCAGTGCCAGCCAGACGCGCTTGATGAAAAAACCGGCCGGGATGGACGAAGCCAGTGCCAAAACCAGCGCCAGCCCATAAATGCCCGCGATCACCGCCAGGCTGCGTGACAGGCTGACTGCGATCAGGAAGGCCAGCACTGTCACGACCTTGACGCGTGGGTCAAGGGATTGCAGCAGGCCGGGTTTTGTGCTGATCTCTTCAGCGAAGAGCGTGCGTTCAAGCGTCGCGGCGATGTCGCGCAGGCTGTGTTCGAGCACATTGGCGTGTTGGTGTTTTTCGACCATCAGGTATTTTGTTTTTGTGGGTTGGAACCAGCCGTGAGCAGCATCAAAAAGAGCCAGACGACCAGCGCGACAATCGAAATACCGAGCGCGGCAGAGAGAACGTAGCCGAGGTTGGTGTTGCCCAGCAGGGGCAGGTCATATCCTGAAAGTGGTGCGCCCCACAGGGTGGAGAGTTTTTCCAACCCGGACGGAACCGCCTTCAGCCCCATCTCGGTCAGTTGTGTGGTGCTCCATTCTCCCCAGGCTGTCCCCGGGGCGAGCAAGCCGAGTGGGGATGCGACAATCAGCACGATTAGCACAACCCACAGTCCGCGTAATTTTTGGAAACTGCCCGCGTCGGTTGCCAGCGCTGGCTTTTCGGCCGTTTCCAACACATGGATATTTGAACGTTGCAGGTAAGCGACCACCAGCGCGGTCAGCAATCCTTCGACAACGGACGGTATCAGCATATGCGGAATAACCATCGCCGGAATGGCGACCGCCAGTGGGTAGGGTGCATAAAGCGGCGATCCGTCTGCAGCGGTGAAGAGCAGTGGTTGAATACCAAACTCGACGCCTGCCAGAAAGGCTGCGACGGTTACACCGACCCAACCGCCAAGCGCTGCGCCAATCAACCGGCGCGAAGAAGTCAACGGCACATTTTTGGAGAAGGCGCGATAGATATAGAAGCTGACATAAGGGATAACAACAGCCATATTAAAACAGTTTGCGCCAATTGCAAGTACGCCGCCATCACCAAAGAAGAGCGCCTGAATAATGAGCGCAATCGAAACCGCAATGGTGGCAATTTCTGGGCCGAGGATCACCGCCGCCAGGGCCGCGCCAATGGCATGCCCAGTGGTGCCGCCGGGTAGCGGAATATTGAACATCATAATCACAAACGAAAAAGCCGCCAGCAGGGCAATCAGCGGTACGCTGCGGGCGTTCATCGTTTGGCGGATTTTTCGCGCGCCGATGGCCCAGAAGGGCAGCACCAGCAGGAACATAATCAGCGATGTGATTGGGCTCAGGTAGCCTTCAGGGATGTGCATGGCGGTGGTTCCCAGCCAGACGAACAGGGCGGCGTAGTAAACGCCAAGCCACTTAAGGTTGAATCGAGATTCCCAGGTGAACATAAATAGCCTCCTTTTGAATACACAGCAAAGCTTATTGACAGGCCGGACACAGGCCAAAAAAGGTCAGATGCCCGGTGGTCAGACGGTATCCCGTTGTTTCTTCGATCTCACGATATAAGGATTCTAGCTGTTGGTGGGGGATTTCAATTTCTTGATGACACTTGCGGCAAACGGCGTGATGATGATCGTGACTCGCAGCTTCGTAGACGAGCTTCCCCCCAGGGATTTGCGCCGCGAAAGCGAGTTTGTGCTTGACGAGGAAATCCAGCGTGCGGTAGACAGTCGTTTCCATCAACCCTGGAGCGTGTTCACGTGCCTGTTCGTAGACTTCCCTTGGGGTGAGATGCCGCCCGGCATGGCGTAGCGCCGACAAAATAGCCAGCCGTTGCGAAGTCAACCGCAGGCCGCGAAGGCGCAAATCTTGGGTAATCTGGGGAGTACAGGTCATTGTTTTTGCAACTTTTTGCAACTAGGCGCTGAAATTAGTTTATCACACCCGGCGCGCTTTCAAATGTTATGTCTTCATTAACGATTGCGCATGTCAGGATGTGATGATACATTATAAGTCATAAATAGAACAAATATTCTTTTTTTGTTGTGATCGATTGTGCCTTGATTCAGTACAAATATCTATAGGAGTAAGCTAAATGTCTATTGATGCAAAGTTCAAGAAATCTTATAGTAATAGGTGTAGATTAAGTTATTGGAGTAAGGATAGGAGGAAAACTAAATGTAAAGCTAAAGTGATGATTACTAATATCCTACAGGCTTAAATCAGTATAGTTTGCATTCATTTTCAAGGAGAATATCAAGTGGACACAATTCTTTCTTTTGGGCCTGCTACATTAATGGTCATTTTAGGGGTTTTTTTGGTATTTGCAGCGATTATTGGAGGAGGGCTGGAAGTAAAAGAGCTTAAAATACCCAGAATTGGAAAAACACCCCGTATTCTTACTTCTGGTTTAGGGATAATGCTTATGATGTGCGGAGCCTGTGTAGGTGTTATTTCATTGTGGGCATCCATGCGCCAATTTAACCCTCCTACCCCTCCTACAGAAATTGCCAAAGATTATGTGCCAGATACAAGATATATAACCACTGAAAAAATTCAGTTGCCAGAAATCTTCACAAATACCCCAGAATGTGCAAAGCGCGGCAGCAAAATTAATTGTTAACGCAGATATAGCAGAGATCTTAGCTGTTTATCATGAAGATGATTCTTATCTTACACCATACTATGCTGGCGACGCGCTTCGAAGATTACAGTCTGATATTGAAAGTATAAGACAATCTGGATACACCATAGTTCAACGTATAGATTTAAATAAAAGTTATTATGTGAATATGAGCTTAAATAATGATGTTTTTTCAGTAGACGAATGTGAGTATTGGCAGGACTATTATTATGATTTGTATGGAAATTTTGTCAAAAAAAGTGATTTAAGACTTGTACCTCAGACAATATCAATTGAGACAATAGAAGGTAGTGTTTACATCACTGCTATCTCCTTTTATCAAAATAATGCTTTTTGTACAAAATAGCAATTACATTAAGAATCCAAAAATAGCTCCGGCAAGCACCAACTTTCTCAGCCAACAAATAACCGATTTTTGTTGTAAATTCACTTTGTCAAATAAATAAAGTCAGATTTATTAAATGCAATATTTGGCGGGTGATGAACGGGGTTTCAAAATAATAACGACAATTCTTTTGACAAAAATCAGGAGATACACAATGAAATTCAAGAAAATTGCAAAACGCTGATTTTTGGCTTATTTTTTGCACTGTTAACTGGATGTGTTGGTTTGAAAGAATGTGGGTTAAATTTACGGATGCAGATACTTTTTGTTCGTTTTTTCCGGCGGCTGATGATGCAACCATGGAGCAAAGTGCCGAGGCTGTTGGAAAAGAGAACTTGTACAGATGTACTTTAGAAAAATCTTCCACACCCTTCACTGATGTTTATTTTTATCAGGACACAATATTTCCAGGCGGTGGCGATAATGGAAAACTTACGATGTTATTGCCTGGTTCTGTTGCTTATACCAACGGGGCTCTTGTTGAAGAAAATGGAGTTGCTTGGACGTGGACAAAAGATGGAGTGGCAGTTCCTATGTATCTGTATACTGTTGGCTTGGTCGACTTCAAATTGAGTCTAAACGTTTCTATAAATACAAATGGCACTAGCAATTTGATAATAATAACAACTGCTCCCAAAAATGTCTTAGCTTATGCTCCTTCAATGTATTCTTCCAGCAATTCAGCTCAAGCGCTGGCAACCCGAATTGCCAATGGATTAAACCTGTCGGATTACCAGATCAGCTCTAAAGATGTTGGGTCACAAGTGAAAATAAGTATTGTAATTTCTAATTTGAGTCAGCAACAACTTCAGGCTACGCTGAATCAATCAGGCCTCATCAGTCAAGTAATTGTGAAGGGGAATAGCTCTTTTCTTAATGGCCATTATGAATTTTCAGGAAACTTAAGTCCTTGGAAAAGTCATATTGGCTACCCTGATAGTATTACTTTAAACGTAACTATGCC
Organism: uncultured Chloroflexia bacterium; assembly: GCA_963757465.1. Taxonomy (GTDB): domain Bacteria; phylum Chloroflexota; class Anaerolineae; order Anaerolineales; family Villigracilaceae; genus UBA5195. The sequence continues at coordinate 937,547 of CAVWRY010000003.1, forward strand.
TGGGCAAAGCAGTTCTCAATTTTGGATTGCTAACGGAAATACACAACCGATTTCTACAATCAGCGAATTCACAAATTGGTGTTGTCTTTATTCCACATTCACCGAGCAGACAAAGACGCGGTCTTTGACAGGGATTTTGGCCGCGCCAGTGATGGCAAACTCACCACGCAAGCGGATGTCATCTGAGGCGCTGCCGAGCATCAATTCAATCTGACCGGGTTCAAAATCAGGTTCAGGTCGTTGTCATAAAAGGCAAGCTGGTTAACGGGTAGGTGAAAGGTCAGCTTGCGCGTTTCGCCAGGTTGCAGGGTCAGGCGCTGATAGCCTTTCAGTTCCTGCACGGGGCGGGGGGTGCTGGCAAAAACATCGCGGATGTAAAGCTGGACAACTTCATCCCCGCTGACGGGCCCACTGTTGCGCAGGTCGAGCGATACATCAACGGTTTCACCCTCCGTGGCCTGTTCCCGCGAAACGGACAGGTTGCTGTACTCGAAACTGGTATAGCTCAGGCCGTGTCCGAAAGCGTAAAGAGGCGTGACCTTCTCAGACACGTAATCCCCATACCAGTTGGAGTAGCGGCCTGAAGGTTTGTAGTTGTAGAACAGGGGCAGTTGCCCCACATGCCGTGGGATGGAGATGGGGAGTTTGCCACCGGGATTAACGTCGCCAAAGAGTACATCTGCAATAGCGTTGCCACCTTCCTCGCCCGGAATCCATCCTTCGAGGATGGCGTTGGCGCGCTCGGCCAGCCAGGGCATGGCGTAGGGCCGTCCGTTGATCAGCACGACCACAACGGGTTTGCCGGTCGAAATCACTGCACGAGCCAGTTCCTCTTGAATGCCGGGCAGGCGCAGGTCAACGCTGTCGCGCGTTTCGCCGGTGGTACAGCTCGCAATCATGCCCGAATGATCGCCCAGGGCAAGGATGACAATATCGGCCTGTTCGGCGGCTTGCATGGCCTCAGCAAAACCGGCTGCGCTGGGGCCAAGGTTGTCGCAGCCTTTGGCATAGATGATTTTGGTGTCAGCAGAAACTGCCATACGAATGCCATTGAGTGTTGTGACAACTTTAATTTCATGTTCTGCCATATGGCTTGGATCGATATGCTCAAACGAGGAGCCTTCCGGCGGTTTGGACGACATGAATTCAAGCATGGATGCGTAAGTGTAGTCGTTGAGCATGTTGCGAGTGCTGTCGGCGTTTGGTCCAATCACGGCAATGCTGCCAATCGTTTTGGCAAGCGGCAGCACGCCGTCATTTTTGAGCAGTACCATCGTTTTTTGCGCCAGTTCACGGGCCAGGTTGCGCTGTTCGGATGTTTCGAAGATTTCAGGCACGCGGCCTTCATCCACATAGGGATTTTCAAACAGGCCGAGTTCAAACTTCTTTTGCAGGTGGCGGCTGACGGCGGTATCAAGCAGTTCCATGCTGATCTCACCGGCTTCAAGTGCAGCCTTGAGCGGGTCGCCGTAGCAGTCAATGGTGGGTAGTTCCACGTCAATGCCGGCGTTGAGCGCCATGCCACCCGCAATCGCTTTGGTTGGTGCGGCGTTGTGATAGTTGTAAATCATGGGGATGGCTTCATAATCTGAGACGACCAGCCCATCAAAACCGAGCTTCCCGCGCAGCAGGTCGGTAAGAATGCGACGCGAAGTGGCCACGACTTCGCCATCCAGTTGCGGATAAGCATTCATAATCGTTGCCAGATTGGCATCGCGGATCGCAGCTTGAAATGGTGCGAGGAAAACGTCCCACATTTCGCGCGGGCCAAGTGTCACAGGACCGCAGTTCAGGCCGCCGTGTGAAAGGCTGTGACCCACGAAGTGCTTGCCGGTTGCCAGAACGCCTTCACGCAGGTCATCGCCTTGCAGACCGCGAATGTAAGCCACACCAAAGTGACTGACAAGGGTTGGGTCTTCGCCAAAGGTTTCCTCCACGCGCCCCCAGCGCAGGTCACGCGAAACATCCAATACCGGGGCAAGGCCGTGATGTGCGCCGACCGCGCGCACCTGCTTGCGAATAACGGTTGTCATGGCTTCGGCCAATTCTGGTTGAAACGTACTTGCCATGCCAATCATCTGCGGATAGGTCGTGCCGCCCAGCCCGACCAACCCTGAGCAGCATTCCTCGTGGATAATGGCGGGGATGCCGAGGCGGGTTTTCTGGACGAGGAAGCGTTGCAGGGTGTTGGCGGTACGGGCCGCGGTGAGCGGGTCGAGGGTGGAAGCGCCCGTAAGGCGGGTAATTTGGCCGATGCCGTTTTTGAAGTGACTCGCCACTTTTTGCAAATCCAGCTCGTCGCGTGTTTGCAGTTCAAACATCCAGTAAGAACGTATTTGCGATAATTTCTCGTCGAGATTCATCTGCGCTAGCAGGTCTAAGACGCGTTGATTAAGAGTTGTGGTTATAGTCATAAGAAATTCCCGCAAGGCAGAAGATTTAGTAGTTGGTAAATTGGTATTTGGTAGAGTAATAGATTAGGAATTGGTAAAGGTTGTTCCCAATTTACCAATTCCCAATCTACTGATTCCCGGTTTAGCGTGTTCCGAGCAACAGGTCAATGGTGAGCTGGTCGAGTCGTTCGTATTTCAGGCCACGTGTGGCAAGGGCGGTATGGTTGAAGGACTGGTTTTTCAGCACAGCCGCTTTTTCGGAGCTGTATTTGCCAGTAAAGGCGGCGGTGGAGCCATCATCGGCATTGATTTCGGCCAGAATGGCTTGAATTTCCGGGTCGGCATTGAACTGGGCGGCTTTTTCTTTGAGCATCATATACGTACGGATGCAGCCGCGCGCAAAGTCTTTGACGCCTTCGTAATCTTCGCTGCGATAGGCGTGTGCGTCAAAGTGGCGCGAGCCATCGTATTTGACATCTTCAAGGAATTTGACGAGGAAGAAGGCCGATTTGATATCGCGTGAGCCAAAGCGGAAGTCCTGGTCGTAGCGCCCGGGGTTCTGGTCGTTCAGGTCAATGTGGAAGAGCTTGCCTGCTTCCCAGGCCTGGGCGACGTTGTGCATGAAGTTCAGCCCGGCCATTTGTTCGTGGGCCACTTCGGGGTTGACGCCGACCATTTCGGGGTGGTCGAGGGTGTTGATGAAGGCCAGCATGTGTCCGGTGGTGGCGTTGTAAATGTCGCCGCGTGGTTCGTTGGGCTTGGCTTCAAGCGCGAACTTGAGATTGTATTTCTGGTCCATGGCGTATTCGCACAGGTAGTTGAGTGATTCGCGGAAGCGTTTGATGGCATCTACCGGGTTTTTCCCGGCGTCGGTCTCAGTGCCTTCGCGCCCGCCCCAGAAGACGTAGGTGGTTGCGCCAAACTCGACGCCCAGATCCATGGCTTTCATGGTTTTTTGCAGGGCATAGGCACGCACTTCGGCAACGTTGCTGGTGAAAGCGCCATCTTTGAAAATGGCTTCGCTGAACAGGTTGGTGGTTGCCATGGGCACCTTCAGCCCGGTGTCGGCGAGAGCCTGACGGAAATCCTTCTTGATGGCGGTTTCTTCAGCCGGGGTGGCATCGACGGGGATCAGGTCATTATCGTGGAAGTTGACGCCATACGCACCGACTTCGCCCAGTAAACGGACAAGTTCTGCGGGGGTTTTTGGTTCGCGGACGGGGCCGCCGAACGGATCGCGCCCAATGTTTCCAACGGTCCACAGGCCGAAGGTGAATTTTTGCGCGGGGGTGGGTGAATAGTCAGACATGAAAAAGCTCCTTAGGTTGAACAAAATTAATGTGGTTGATGAAAAGCCTGGGTGAAATCAAATTCCAAACCCAGGGCTTAGGTCGTCATCATCATCGTTGATGCGCGGTTCATTGGATGTTGAGAGCATCAGGGTGAGATTGACGCCCAATGCATCAAAGCGATTGGCGACGATCTCGCTCAGGTTATTGATCTTTTGCCCTGGCAGGTTGAGTGCATATAAATCGCGCCAGACAGCGCCAATCGTATTGGCCAGGTGGTCTTCGACGATGCCCCACAGGGGGGTGGGACGTAGGACATGCCCTGTCTGAATGGCCTGATGGAAGACTGGCATATATTCATTGCTATGGATAAATTGATCTGTCCAAAGATCCTGCCGCACCGGCAGCAAGCCGGAGATTTCGCAGTATTCGCGCTGAAAGCTTGGGCCAGTCAGACGTTTGATTAAATCAATCGGCTCGAAGAGATATTTGCTGTGTTTCCAAATCACCAGCAGTGTGCCGCCGATGAAGGCCGGGCCGGGCATCAGTTTTACGCCAAGGTTGGGCAAGAGTTCTGCGGCATCCTTGCGCTGGGATAGCGAGTTAAACAGCCAGGGACCGGCCACCATGACAGCGGCTTTGCGCGAGAAAAATAATTGCAGCGCGTCGTTGTCGCTAAAAGGCGATGTCTGTTTAGGCATAAAGCGCAACAAATCGAAATATGCTTGAATGCCATGTTGCGCAGCGGGCGAATTGAAGGCCGTTTGCTTGCCATTGCTTGAGAGGAAATCACCGCCCGCAGCCCATATCCAACTGGAGATATTGTAGACGTTGTTGTGCCCGTTGTTTGTTGGGCCAATCCATGCGGGAATGCCAGCCGCTTGCAGTCGGGTAAAGGCGGCGGTCATATTTTCGAAGGATGAAAATGCTTCAGCCGGGTCAACCAAGCCTTTTTGAAGCTGATCCTTCCAGTAAAAAATGACTCTTGTATCGGTGCGGAAGGGGATGCCCCAGACTTCTTCTCGATTGTCCAGCGCAACGGTTTGCCATGTGGATGGCAGAAAAACTTCCGGCCCGCCGATTTGGTAGATGTCGCGCGCCGAAAATGGATGGAGTGATTCCATTGCCACCAGACCATCCAGCCAGGTGGAACCGATTTCGGCGATGTCTGGCCCGCGCCGGTAAATGCCGATATTGACCAGTTCGCGCCAGATGTTGTCCCAATTAAATTGGGCTGTTGTTATGGTCTGTCCTTTATCTTTACTAAAGCGTTCCATTTCTGACTGTAGGCGCGCGGCTGCGTTCTCGGTCGTTTCAACGGTGATGAATTCCATGCGGGTTTGTCCTTTTTACGATGATTTCAATTATTGTATAAGTATACTGAGAATAACCGCAGAAATCATCAGGAAATCGCAGATTTTGGAATATTTCCTCACACTATAAATTATTGGATGAAGAAAGCGTGATATTAAGCCGTGTTGCGAAAATATTGAGGTGTTTGGCAATGATCTCATCCAAAGTATCGACTGCTTTTCCGGGAGTCCGTACAGCATACAATTCTTGCCATATGGCGTAGATCGTCTTGGCAAGACGGTCTTCGATCATGCCCCACAATGCTTTGGGCGGTAGGCCGCGTCCTTTTTGCAGTGCTTGATAAAACGTGGCGAGATGCTCATTTCTGTCAACAAATTCAGGACTCCAAAGGCTCTGACGCACAGGCAAAAGACCCGAAATTTGGCAGTAGTCTGCCTGAAACTCGGCGCCAGTGAGGTAGCCGATCAATTCAACCGCTTCAGCCGGGTGCAGGCTATGTTTCCAACTCACCAGCAGGGTGCCGCCTACAAATGAAGGACCAGGCAACAGGGTTGTCCCCAAGAGCGGAAGCAAATTTTCCATTTCCGGGTCTTTTTTCATTTGCAGCGAATTCAGCAGCCAGGGTCCGGCAATGGTGCAGGCGGCCTTGCGCGCAAAGAAGTTTTCCAACACAGCAGCCTCTGTAAGCGGAGCAGTATGTTCTGGCATGAAGCGCAACAAATCAAAATAAGCGTGCGCGCCGCGCTGCGCCTCGGGTGAATTGATGATCGCCTGTTGACCATCTGCCGAGAGAAAGTCGCCGCCTGCTCCCCAAATCCAGGTGGAGATGTCGTAAACTGTGATGTGCGTATCGTTGGTGGGGACAATCCACCCGGCAATGCCTGCCTGCTGCAACTTGGAAAAAGCAGCCACCATGTTCTCATTACTTACAAATGCCTGCGTTGCGTCCACACCGGCTTGTTCAAGCATGTCTTTCCAGTAAAAGATTACCCGTGCATCGGCGCGAAAGGGGATGGCAAAAATATCTTTCTGGCTGCTTGCGACCACATTTTGCCATGCCGCCGGAAAAAACACTTCCTTGCTGCCGATCTGATAAATATCTCGTGCCGAAAACGGGTTTAAGACATCCATCGCCACCAGGCTTTCCAACCAGGTAGAGCCAATTTCGGCAATATCGGCACCGCGACGGTAAATGGCAACATTGAGCAATTCGCGCCAGATACTGTCCCAGTCAACTTGCACCAGGTTTACGGGATTGCCTTTTTCTTTGCCAAAGCGTATCAACTCGGCCTGCATACGCTCGGTGGCAAGCTCCGGGGTGTTAACGGTGAGAAATTCCATTGGTCTGGCTCCTGATCAAGTGAAGAAAATGGAACTCATTATAGGGAATGTTCAGAATCGAGCGCCAGATATTCAAACCAGTCAAAATCGGCATGCGTAGTCGATGGTTGTCCGTTGCTACTGGCGTACATGGCAATCCACGCGCCGACGAAGCCACCTGCGACGGGGGTGCTCAAGATGCGCCCGTCGACATTTTCGGCGAGGGATTGCCATGCGCCAGGCTGGCCGGTGTAGAAATTATAGGATTGTCCGTGGGCTTCCACTTTGAGATGAATGGAACCGCCCGTCAGCGGCTGCTCGGCAAGAATTTGTTCTTTTCCGTGGGCGCGCTGAATCAGGCGGACAAGCGCGCCCACGGATTTGGTCACGACGAAGCGCAAATGGAAGTCATGATTTTGGGTTAGCACCAACCCGGCGCATTCGTCGGCGTTCTGGGGGGTGAAATCCATTTTGCTTTGGGCAACAAAATGGATGTGCTGTTGCCTGCGTCCTACGAAGCTGGGGTTGCTCTGCTCTGCGAGATGTTGCGGGCGCAGAAAAAGCCGCAAAGAGCCGGGTGCTTCGCTCAGGCTGTGGAAAGGGTCAATGGGGGTCGTGCGCAAAAAGGTCCAGGTCAGGCCAAGGGTGGGAGCGTCAAAGTCGTCGCGGGCGGCGGGTTGGGGCCAGCTTACTTCGGGCAGGTTCGGCACAGGGTAGTTGAATTCCACGCGGCCTGTTCCGGGGCTGATGATCGGCCAGCCGTCTTCCCAGCGTAGCGGGACGAGAAAGGTTTCGCGTCCCAGGTTGTAGAAATAGCCATTATAGGGACGCATGGCGAGCAGCACCATCCACCACTCCCCGGCAGCGGTTTGCACCAAATCGGCGTGCCCGGTGCCGACGATTGGGTAATCGATCCCCAGGTGGCGGTGTGTCAAGATTGGGTTGCCGCGGTTGCCTTTGTATGGCCCCTGAATCAACTCGCTGCGGGCGACGGAGAGTGCGTGGTGGTGTTCGGTCCCGGCTTCGGATGCGAGCAGGTAATACAAACCATCTATCTTGTAGATATGCGGCCCTTCGGCCCACACTGCCCCTTTGACGGCGCCATCCCAAAGCGCATAAGATTCGCCGATCAGTTGCATGGACGGTAGATCAAGCTCTTGCAGCCAGATTTCGGTATGGCCTTCGTACTGTGGATTGGTCGCCGTGCGGTTACCAACATACCAGACGCGCCCGTCATCGTCAAAGAAGAGCGACGGGTCGATGCCTTCGGCTTCAAGCCAGTACGGTTCAGACCAGGGCCCGGCGGGGTTTGTAGCGGTGACGATGAAGTTGCCGGAGCGTCCCTTGCCTGCCACCAGGGTATTGATGATGTAGAAAACGCCATTTGAATAGCGAATGGTCGGCGCGTACAGGCCAGCACGCGGGATGAATCTCGCGCAGATCGAGCTGCGAGGGGCGGTCAATTGCATGCCCGATCTGCTGCCAGTGGACAAGGTCGCGGCTGTGAAAGATCGGCAAGCCGGGAAAATAGGCGAAGGTGGAGTTGACGAGATAGTAATCGTCGTCAACCCGGCAAATGGACGGGTCTGGATAACAGCCGGGCAGGATGGGGTTTTGAAAAGTTTTTGTCATTGTCAGTGATTTTGCAATTGAGAGATTAGCCTTTAATCGCCCCAGCCGTCAAACCGGCTACGATTTGTCGCTCAGCAACCATATAAAAGAGGATCGCGGGTAATGCGGAAAGGGTTACAAAAGCCGCCGTAAGTGCCAAATCGGAACTGTACTGTCCCTGAAACTGCATGGTGCCGAGCGGCAGTGTCCAGAGTTTGTCACTGTTGAGCAGCACCAGTGGGGTGAGCAGATCATTCCAACTGACGATCATTGTCAAAGCGCCAACTGCGGCCAAAGCTGGTCGTGCCAATGGCAGCAGGATGCGCCAAAAGAAGCCAAACGCAGAGCAGCCATCAATGGCTGCTGCATCCTGCAGTTCCATCGGGATTGAGAGAAAGAACCCACGCAGGATCAGGGTATTTCCTGCGATCCCAAAGGCGGTTTGCACCAGGATAACCGCCCAGAGCGAATCAATCAACTGCATCTGGCGGATGACCAGGTAGACCGGCATGATGGCCACGGTAATAGGGAACATGAGCCCCAGGGTGAGAAAATTGAAAGCCACTTCCTTGCCCTTGAATTGCAACCGGGCAAAGACAAAGGCGGCCAGGCTGGAAGTAATCAACACGCCCGCTGTTGACGCGACCATGACGATCAGGCTATTGCCCAGCATGGTCCAGAACGAAGGGGTATTCAAGATCAGCGCAAAGTTTTCCCAATGGGCGGGAATGGGCAGGGTATAAGGATTGAGGAACATCTCGCCGCGTGTCTTGAGCGCGCCAAAGACCATAATCACAATGGGCACAACGATCACAAGCGTCACGAGAATCAGTACGACGTACTGAAAGAACCTGGGCAGCTTCTTTTTGAAAGCATCAGAGGTCAGCATGGATATTCCTTTTCTAGATGCCACTCAGGGGATCGGGTCGGCGGTTAAGTCGCTGGTATACCACGGAAAAGATTAGACAGAATACCAGCATGACGAGTGCCACCGCTGAGCCGTATCCCAGTTGGAAACGGAGGAAAGCGTGGTTATACATATAGGTCGCCATCATTTCACTGGCGTTAACTGGCCCACCTCTGGTCATGATCCAGACCAGGTTAAACTGCGTCAATGAGCCCAAAACGGACAGATAAGTAGCGGTACGAATAGTAGTGCTCAGCAGGGGAACAGTAATATAGCGAATTAACTGCCAGCGGTTTGCGCCATCGATCATGGCAGCTTCTTCGACCTCCCTGGGAATATTTTGCAGTCCGGCCATGAACAAGAGCATATGCAGCCCGAAATATTTCCAGGTGAGAACGACGAAAACACAGGCCATCACCTGGTTGATATCGCCCAAAAAGTTCTGGGCATGAACACCCGGAAATAGGATCAAAAGCGCATTGATGAAGCCCCGCTGTGGGTCCGGGCTGAACATGCTGATCCAGATAATGCCGGTGATGACTTCAGAAATCACGTACGGCATGAAAAAGATGGACCGAAAAAATGCCCGCCCCGGTAGATCGCGTCCCACCATGATGGACAACAGCAGGGCGAGGGGGATTTGGATGATTAAAGAGAGTACCACAATCACGATACAGTTTCCAATCCCTTTCAGGAAAACCGGATCGGTCAGGATTCTCACGTAATTATTCAATAAGACAAATTTGGTGGCAGGCCCCAAACCATTCCAGTCGAAAAAGCTAAAATACAAGGACCGAAAAATGGGATAGATGAGAAAAATAATAAAAAGAATAAAAGCGGGTGCCAAGAACAGAGCAACAACCAAATTGTCCTGGATCTTACGTGATAGACGAAGGTTACGTCTAGAATCTGATATTTCCATGAAGAATCTCCTTACCCGGCTTGCCAGTAATGCAGGGATCAGGCTATCGAACCTGATCCCTGCATATCCGAAAAAGCTTAGCTTATTAGCTTACTTGCCGAAGACTTGCTTGGCGCCGGCTTCAATCTCTGCGGCAACCTGATCAGGTGTCTCGGTGCCAGCATACAGTTTGGCAACCGCATCATTGAGGATGCCGCCCATCGCTGAAGGCATATATTGGTCGTAGTAAAGCTGGAAGTATTTCGCAGCTGCGAAGCTCTTCTGCACCAGGACCATATTCGGGTCGGCCTTGCTGTCAGGTGCGGTCAAGCCAACTTCACCACCCTTGACAACCGGGATGCCACCGCCACTGGCGGCAACACGCGCCTGTTGTGCAGGAGCAGTCAGGTATTTGACGAAATCAATGGCTTCGGGGGGAGCATTCTTGCCGATGGCAAAGCCACCGCCGCCGCCCATAACATCTGTCACATCGCCAACGCCGCCCTCAACTGCCGGGAAGTTGAACATGCCCAGCTTGGCAACACCCTTCTTATCAGCAGCCTGACCAGATTCAGAACCAGGAGCCCACTGACCGGAGAGTTCCATGGCAGCCTTGCCATTGCCGAAGGTACCCTGCATTTCATCATGCGTTTGACCCAAGAAACCATCCTGGAATGGCTGCAAGTCAATCAATTCCTTGAGATGTGTACCAGCTTCGACGAAGCAGGGATCGGAGAAGGAGCCGCCTGTGCGGTTTGCGGCAGCCAGAAATTTGGCCTGTCCGCAGATGCGGGTGGCGAGATAGGACCAGATGTGCATGCCGGTCCAACTATCTTTTTCACCCAGGGAGATGGGAGTGATGCCAGCGGCTTTGAGGGCCTTGACATCTGCCAGGAGGTCAGTCCAGGTAGTGGGGGGGGTGGTAATCTTCGCCTTGTCAAACAAATCCTTGTTATACCACCAGGCGACTTCGCCCATGTCCCAGGGGACGCCGTAATTCTTGCCATCCAGGGCATAGACAGCCAACGCACCAGGTGCGAAGCTATTGCGCCAGGCGCCGCCATCTGCATCCAGGGCGGGGGTAATGTCTTGCAGCATCCCAGCGTTGATCTGATCATTCATCACGCCGCCGCCCCAGCTATGGAAAATATCGGGGGGAGTACCGCCTTGCAGGACGGTGGTCAACTTGGTTTTGTAGGCTTCGTTTTCCAGAACGGTGATATTGATGGTGACATTCGGGTGTGCAGCCATATATTCATTGGCCATGGTCTGCCAGAGGGCTTTGCCGGGGTCCAGGGTGGAAATATGCCACCATTCGATGGTGACTTTTTTGTCACTGGGAGCTGCGGCTGTATCGGTGGGGGCTGCTACGGTATCGGTTGCCCCAGTATCGGTTGCTCCAGCGGGAACATCAGTTGGTTGCGGAGCCGCAGTAGGTGTAGGGGTAGGGGCGCAGGCTGCCAGTACAAAAGCCAGAACCATAATCAAACTCAATAGCGAACTAATCTTTCGAATCATTTCTTTTCTCCTTTAAATCTTAAGCTTTGGATAGGTTGGTGGAAGTTTTAGGTTAGCGTATAATTTGCGTGTGTTGGTGCTCCTCTCACTTGGAGACCACATAAGGTAGACAGGGCAAATGCTACCTGGCGGTTAGTCAGCCCTGCCGTTTTGCAGTGCAGGATCATTGATCCTGCACTGCCCTTTAACCTTATGTGGGGGATAGATCGGTAAATTGGCAATGTGCACTAACCAGCTTTGCCAATGCGGGATGATGTCGATTCACGGATAATCAACTGGGTGGGGAGTTCGATGCGGTGGATTTCCTGCTCGGGGTTTTTAAGCCGCTCCAGCAGCATTTGTGTGGCGATGCGGCCCATCTCTTCAAGCGGCTGACGGACGGTGGTCAGCGTAGGACGTACCAGCGCGGATTGGGGGACATCGTCGAACCCAATAATGGAAATGTTTTTGGGGATGTGCAGGTCGCGGCCGCGGACGGCGTCAATTGCCCCCATCGCCATCGCGTCGTTTGATGCAAAAATGGCAGTGGGTGGGTTTTCCAGGTCAAGCAGGGTGCAGGTGCCGGCGTAGCCATCCGGTTGAAAGAAGGTTCCTTCATAAATAAGGGCGGCGTCCTGGGGAATGCGTTGATCGCGCAGTGCTGATTTGTATCCCGCGAGCCGTTCCGTTGCTGCGCCCAGGTCCATCGAACCCGTGATGAATCCAATGCGACTATGCCCAAGCTTGATCAGATATTCTGTGGCATCGTAAGCACCCTGCCAGTTGGTCGCGCCTACGGCGGGGCAGGGTTCGCCATTGCCTTGATGATCGATCAGCACAAAGGGAAAGTTGCGGCGCGTCAGCGAGCCGGTATAGTCTGCCGGGTTGCGCGGCAACACCACCAGCAACCCATCCACCATGCCTTTGACCATGTTGGCAACGTAGTTGGCTTCTTTGGTGGCAGTACGATGGGTAGTGAAGAGCATTAAGTCGAGCTGGTTTAGCGCCAGTTCGGCGTCGATGCCGTGCATAATTTCCCCAATGTACGATGTTCCCAGATCGGGGACGAGTACGCCAATCGTGTCGGTTTTCCCGCCAGCCAGGCTGCGTGCCTGACGGTTGGGCACAAATCCGAGCCGCAGCATGACATCCGAAACACGTTCGCGGGTTTCGGGTGCAACATGCACGTCATTATTAATCACGCGCGAGGCTGTGCCAACCGATACACCAGCCTCGTTGGCAACATCGATAATTGTAATTTTGGGGTTTAATCTTTTGTCCACAGTTTTGTATGCCTTTTGGATATTCTCTATATATTCATGGAAACGCTTCCATGCCTAGTATAGCATTAAGAAAAATTGAAGTCAAGCATCTTTTTTCAAGCCATTAGCCAGCCACAACAAATAACTTTCCATCTGCGCGGACCAAAACGTCCAATTGTGGTCGCCCTTGCCAATGTTTAAGGTATACGGGACATGATGTTTATCGAGCGCTGTCAGTAGATTTTTTGTCAGGGGCATAATCCCATCGTGATCGCCGACATCAATCCTGACCCTGGGCCAATGGTCGGGGGGCGTTTGGTTGATCCAACCCTCGAAGCGTTCAATCTCCCCGTCAGCCAGTCCGCCACTGAGCAAGCCCACGCTGCTGAACGTTTCGGGAAACTGAAAGGCCATACGCACCGCCACCGCTGCGCCGTTGGAGATTCCGCCTGTGGCGCGTTGCTTTCGGTCGCGGATGGTGCGGAATTTGCTATCCACATACGGGACGAGGTCCTTCGTCAGTGCCGCATCTGACCCATAGCCGATCAACTGCGCCGGGACGATAATGATCGTGGACGGCATCTTCCCGGCGTGGATCAGGCGTTCCGCCAACGACATGGGCGTGTTATCGGTTGGGCTGAGACTTTGTTCGCTTGAAAGGGTAATCAGGTAGAAAACCGGGTACGCTGTTTGTTTTGCGCTGTCATAGCACGGCGGCAGATAATAATCAAAATGGATATTGTCGAATCCCTGCGTGGGATGGGGCACATGGTCGCTGCCGATGGTGCCTTTTTCGGTGCAGGTTTTGACAGTGGCGGTGGGGTGAGGAAGTATAGTACGTGTTGGGTTGACGGGCGCAGGTGCGCAGGCAGCGAGCAGGCAAATCGACCAAAGTATGGCAAGTTTTTTGATAGCTAGCCTGGTGTTGCTTTTATCTCTACTGATAATCATTTTTTACCTGTTCATCGGGGTAGATAACATCAACTTGCACAATATATTTTTTGCCATTTTCTATAAATAAATCACCCGTTTGAGAATTGTCCATGAAGAGAGCAATTTTTTTCGCCATATCTCCTTGAACATACATGATGACGGCAGGAATATCGTTAGTATATTTCCTTGTAGGCGAAAACGTTAACGATGGAAAACGTTTATCCCACGGAGTGGCATTTTTCGAAAAATCAGGATGATCTTCGTTGACAGGTTCGATGGAGATCAAAATGCGGTCGGGGTAATAAGGAGTCAAACCTGTTGGTTTATATTCATCATAGTATTTGAGAATGTTTTTCATCTGCGGGATCAAAAATTGCATAGAAGGCTCATAGGCACAAAGCGATCCTGATTTCTCAGCATTTACTGAAATGCAATAATAAAGGCCATCAAAACTTTCCTCGTATTGATCTCCAAAATTGTAGAGTTTGTCTTCCTGGTCATGGCGTCCATTTGATTCAAGGGTGAAAAAGCCCAACTCGTCCAGTTTTGACAAAAACTGTTTCATTTCACTTGGCGATAGCATTTTTTGACGATTGCCAACAATCAATTGTCCGTCCTCGTACAAAATAATCTTGGGGTTGGTGCAACAATATCCATCCGCATAGAAATCCATGAAATACGAAAAATTGCCTGTCGTTGAATAAGCAAAAACGATCTTTTTTGCTGCATAAGTCGGATATGGTGTATAGGTTGGGGTGGGAGGTGGTTGCGTGGGCAGGATTCTTGTTCGTGTGGGAGTGAGTGTAATTGTTGGAGTAGATGTGATGGTTATCGTTGCTGTAATGGTTGCTGTTACAGTGGATGTTTCTGTAGCTGTTCTTGTAAGAGTTCTTGTAGTACTTGCTGGGCTGTGAGATGACTGCGCTGTAGGAGTGTTTTTGGGTGCGCCGCAGGCCGTAAGGATGATAGAGATTACCGCTAAAATTAAGTATAGCTTCTTCATCGGGTTTTACCTCCCATAACAAAACAAACGGCGAACCCTGCACAGGTTCGCCGTTTTCGATCATTATCCGTGTCGCTGCATGAAACGTTCCATGCGGAAGAGCGCTTCTTCGATCTTTTCGTAGGCTGTTGCGTAGCAGCAGCGGACAAATCCCTCGCCGCCGGGGCCGAAGGCGTTGCCGGGGACGACCGCCACCTGTTCTTCTTCCAGCAGCCGCTCGGCAAAGGTGTTCTCGTCCATGCCCGATGCGCCGATTTTGGGGAAGGCATAAAACGCGCCGCGTGGTTCGAAGGTGGTCAGGCCCAGCTTATTCATGCCGTTGACGATCAGCTTGCGGCGTCGGTCATATTCCGCAACCATCAATTCGACGTATGGCTCGCCTTGCAAAATGGCCGCAATCGCGGCGTCTTGCGCTGTCGTCGGCGCGGACATGATTGTGTATTGATGCACGCGCAGCAGGCCCTTAATCAGCTCGGCCGGCCCGGCAGCGTAGCCGATGCGCCAGCCGGTCATGGCATGGCTCTTGGAAAATCCGCCGAGCAGGAGGGTGCGCTTTTGCACGTCCTGTCCCAGCGCTGGGAAGCAAACGTGCTGGAAGTTGTAGACCAGCCGGTCATAAATTTCATCGGTCAGCACGAGCAGGTCGTGTTCTTCGGCAATCTTGGCAACTTCCATCAGAATTTCGCGCTCGGCCACAGCCCCGGTGGGGTTGCAGGGATAGCCGATGAAAATCATTTTTGTGCGTGGCGTAATCGCAGCACGAATTTCATCGGGGTCGAGCTGAAAGTTGTTTTCGAAGCGGCTTGGGATTTCAACGGCAACGCCCCCCGCCAGGATCACTTCTGCCTGGTATGCGCCAAAGCACGGGGTTGGGATGATGACTTCGTCCCCGGGGTCGAGCACAGCATTCATGGTCAGATACAAGGCTTCAGAGACGCCAACCGTAATCAGGATTTCATCCACCGGGTTGTACTTGACGCCATACAGCCTGAAAATATTCTCCGCAATCGCCTCACGCAACTCCAAGCGGCCCGCATTGGATGTGTAATGCGTCTCACCGTTTGCCAAAGATTGAATGCCTGCGTCGAGAATGGGTTTGGGGGTGGTGAAATCAGGCTCACCAATGCCGAGCGAAATGACATCTTTCATGGTTGCTGCGATGTCAAAGAATTTACAAATCCCAGATGGTTTTAGCCCGGTCACCCGTTTTGAGAGAAATTGTTTTTTGTCCATGGTCTGCATGGCTCCTCCTATAAGATGAAAAAAAGGCAGTCACGCCATTGGCTTGGCGAACCGCCATGATAAGCAAAAATTAGGTTGCAAATGGGCGGGGGTTAGAGTCTGACGCTGGAGTTATCTCCAATGTTGACTGCGGATGCGCTTCCTTCGACCTTGGCTTGCCTGCCAATAAAGGAGCTATCCAATACCAAATCGGTGACTGCTGCCCCGTCGTCAAGGATGGTATTGCGGATGACACAACCCGAAACTTCACACTCTGGCCCAATGGAAACATGCGGCCCGATGACAGATGCCTCCACCTTGGCGGATGGGTGAACGAAAACAGGTGCAATGACAGTGATGCCGCCCCGTTTGGCGACTTCTTCCGAGTTGTCACGCCCGTGATCGAGCATATACGTATTGGTTTCGAGCGTGGCTTCAATGGTGCCGGTATCGAGCCAGGTTTCGACCTGCTGAGTGCGCATTTGTGTGCCGCCTTCAAGCATGATGTTAATGGCGTCCACCAGGAAATATTCGCCCTTAAGCTGAATGCCGCGCTTGATCTGTTCGTTAATGGCTTTGATGAGTTTCTCGCTGCTCTTGAAATAATAGCAGCCTACCAGCGCCAGATTATTTTCCTTGGATTTGGGTTTTTCGATCAGGCGGACAATTTGCCCTTCGCTGTTGACTTCGGCAACGCCGAAGCGGCGCGGGTCTTCGATGGCTTTGACCCAGGCAACACCGTCAGTGGCTTCATCTTTAATGAACGAGAAGTCGGTGTCGAGTAGCGTATCTGAGAAGACCATAATCATCGGGCCGTGCAGTTCATGGCGCGCCAACCATAAGGCGTGCGACTGGCCTTTCATATCTTCCTGCACAACGTAACGAGCCTTGATCTGCGGATAATTTTTCTTAATATAGACCGGGATTTGCTCCCCCAAAAACTGCCCGATGATGAAGACGTACTCGGTGTTCTTGGGGTCAGGCAGTGAGCCAAACATATCCATTAAATGGTCAAGCGAAGTTTTCCCAGCCACGCTGACGAGTGGCTTGGGTTTGCTCCAGGTCTGAGGGCGCATGCGTGTTCCCCAACCTGCCATTGGGATGACGATTTTCAAGGTGTCTGCTGTCAAGAGATTTCTCCTGTGTGCGAAGTGCTCTATTTTACCAGAATAGGAATAGAGATTAGAGAATAGCGAGTAGACAAAATTGGTTTTTCTACCCGCTAAAGTTTAACATCGAATGTCTATCGATAAACTAAATATCCAAACACTGCTGCGCCAATCACCAGAAAAACCGGGTTGATCTCGGTGAAGACCAGTAGGAAAAAGGCGATGGCGGCAATAATGATGCCGTCCCAGTGTTGGGCGAGGCCAAGCACCCAGCCCGATTTTTGGACGCTGAAGACCGAGACGATCATGCTATAAGCCGTCCAGATCAGCAGACCAATCACCACCGGGCGGACAGCTTTCAGCATGGCGGTCACTGCTGGGTTGTCTTTGATGCTGAAGAAAAAGACAATCATGAACAGCATCAAGATTGTCGTTGGCAGGACGGTGCCCATCGTCGCTGCAATCGCCCCAGGAATATCTGCCAGCTTATAGCCAACGTATGCCGATACCTGCGGGGAAATGGGTCCGGGGAGGGCGTTGCCGATGGCGAGGGCATCTGCAAACTGTTCCGGGGTGACCCATCCGGCGCTGACCGTTTCGCGTTGCATCAAGCCCATCGAAGCCGGTCCGCCGCCCCACGAAAAGAGCGCAACGCGGCTGAAAAGGATGAAAATATCCCAGAGAAGTTTCCAATTCATGATTTTAATTCCTTGCTCATCAGCAGTTTCGACAATGACCTGCCTCGGAATTTATACCCAAGTAAAATGAGAGTCAAGCGCCCGAAAAAGGAGCAAGATTCTCATGAAGCGACGAACGCCAGAACAAATTGTACAGCTATTGCATGATGCCGATGAAGAGCTAGGCAAAGGCAAAACCATTGAAGATGTCTGCCGGGAGAAACAGATCAGCCCAGCAACCTACCACCGTTGGAAACAGAAATATGGCGGCATGAATGTTCAAGAAGCGAAGCGGATCAAAGCGCTCGAAAACGAGAACATCAAGCTGAAGCGTTTGCTGGCAGAATCGATCTTGGCCAATGATGCCTTGAAAGAGTTACTATCAAAAAAAGTCTGACGGCTGTCGAGCGGCACACTTTGATGGATGACATGGAACGAAGAGGCTTGTCCAAGCGCGCCGCATGTCGTTGGGCAGGTTATTCCAGAGCGGTAGGTCGGTATCAACTTCGTCAGCCAGTCCAAGACCAAAAATCTCTGGATGCGATGCGCAAGGCGATCAAAACCAATCCGCGTTATGGGTATCGGCGTATTGCGGTTGTAAGTGGGCTCGGTTTTGGACTTTGCTGGCGGCTGTGGAAGCAACATGACTTTCAGTTGGCAGCTCAACGTGCCCGAAAGGGCCGAAAACGAAGCGATCAAACTGTTCAGCCACACCAAGCTGAGTATCAAAACCATGTTTGGACATATGACATCTTGTTCGACCGGCTGGCAAATGGAGCACAGTTCAAAACCTTAAGCGTCCTTGATGAGTTCACTCGTGAATGCCTAGGCATTCTGGTTTCGACTTCCATCCTTGCTCAAGATGTGACCGCATTTCTGGCAGCCATTCTCAAGAATCGCTCTGCGCCTGTTTTTCTACGCTCCGATAACGGCAGTGAGTTTACTTCCCATGCGGTACAAGCTTGGCTGGAAGAAAACAAGGTCGGTCCTGTTTTCATTCCGCCAGGTCAGCCTTGGAAAAATGGCTTCATCGAAAGCTTTCACGACAAGTTCCGTGATGAATGCCTGGAGCGAGAATGGTTTCAATCGCTCCAGGAAGCCAAAGTTGTGATTGAAGCTTGGCGATTGCACTATAATACCCAGCGACCTCACAGTTCGCTGGCCTACCAAACCCCAGCGGCTTTTGCTCAAAAGCTCGCATCTCAACCTGCTTCAGACTCTCATTCCAGTTGGGCATAATAATTGAGGCATGTCAACAATCAACGGCTCGCTGATAAATCTTATCTTATTTTGACAATATGCGAGTATATCGCCCTTTTTGGGCGAAATTCCATTTGTTTCGACAAAAAAGTGCTGGTCTTCGACAAAAAAGTGCATGAATAAGCTTTGCATTTTTGATAAGATGGTGGAAACGTTTCCAACAGCTAGAAAAACACGATGGTTTCGCTTGTAATCTTATTCATGTAGGGCCAGGCTATGTGAATATTGAAAGGGTTTGTTTTTTGAAAGTCGTGGAAACGCTTCCATACAAAAGCAAGTTTATTCATTCAAAAACCACCATTCAGAAAGTGAGGAAACTATGTTCAAAATAAACGCAACAAAGAAGATCAAACCATTTTTAAACCTCGTCGTCTTGGCAAGCCTGGTACTTGCTGTTTTAGGTGCGGTGGTTCTTCCCGGGCGTATTGCGCGGGCGGCATCGCTGGTGCAGATTACTGGCTTCGGTACCAATCCTACTGGTTTGATCATGAATTTGTATGTGCCCGCCAGCGCTGGCACCAAACCAGCTATTCTGCTTGCGATACACTACTGCACCGGTAGCGGCCCGGCGTTCTTCTCTGGTACCCAGTTCGCCTCCTTGGCCGATCAGTACGGATTCATTGTTATTTACCCGTCGGCCCCACGCAATGGGCAATGTTGGGATGTGTCCTCGTCTCAAGCGTTGACCCGCAACGGCGGCAGCGATCCGGTGGGACTCATGTCCATGGTTACCTACGTCGAGCAACATAACAATGGCGACCCGAATCGGGTTTATGTGACCGGGGCCTCCTCCGGGGCGATGATGACCAACGTTATGTTGGCCGATTACCCGGATGTCTTCAAAGCTGGCGCCGCCTTCATGGGTGTGCCAGACACCTGCTTCACCGCCAGCGCTGGCGACCCGACGAACCCTGCAAATCAGGCGGGTTGGAACAGCACTTGCGCCAACGGACAGTCGATCAAGACCGCACAACAATGGGGCGACCTGGCACGTGGTGCTTTCCCTGGCTACAGCGGTGCTCGTCCACGCATGCAGCTTTGGCATGGCACCGCGGATCCCACGCTGAATTACGCCAACTTTGGTGAAGAAATCAAGCAGTGGACGAATGTTCTGGGCGTAAGCCAAACTCCATCGTTCACCGACACTCCCCAGTCTGGCTGGACGCGCACTCGTTACGGCAGCACCGGCGTCGGTGGCCCCGTCGAAGCGATCAGTGTTTCAGGGGCGGGACACGTCCTCCCGTTGACGGGTCAGGCTGCCATGGCAATTCAATTCTTTGGCCTTGATGGAAGTGTTGTTCAGCCGACTGCAACCCGCACAGCTACCCAGCCAACCGGCCCAACCGCTACCCGCACCAACACCCCGCTTCCCGGTGCAACCGCCACCCGCACCAACACCCCGCTTCCCGGCGCGACCAGCACCCCGACTCGCACGCCCACTCCAGGGAGCACCGGTTCCACTTGTAGTCCGGTCACATCCACGATTACAGCTCCGTTTACTTTTGATGGTGCAGGAACTTTCTGCTGGCAATCGAGCAGCATGGGCAGCTATACCAACAACTGGAATACAACCAGCCTGACGATTAACGGCGTCAACGAGACCAATATTTATGTTGCGTCAAGCGCATACCCGGCCAAGATCAACGGCTTCTGGTATGTGAGCTACAGCAGCAGTGTCGCCTGGGGCCATTTCGAAGCCAAATAGGCGTCGATCACGTCCTGATACCATATTGACCGGGTATTACAGCTTGAAATAGCCCGATCTAGCAAAAGTGCATTCCCAGCAAGCTGGTCATATCCTGGCACGGAATTGGGGATGCCGTGCCAGGATACAATAAAAGGAGAAAATCAAAATGTCCAAGACAAGACAAGGTTTATTTGTGCTCGCAAGCATTGTCATGATTATGGCCATGCTCTTACTGCCGGCCAGCGTCCTGGCTGAAGCCGATAGGACCATCACATCCAATCAAACTGGCACCCACAACGGCTACTTCTTCACGTTCTGGGAACAGGCCAGCGGTGGCAACATGACCCTGGGCTCTGGCGGTAACTACAGCGTCACGTGGAACACCGCAGCCCAGAACATCGTCGTTGGCAAAGGCTGGAACCCCGGCTCGAACCACACCGTGTCCTACTCGGGCACCTGGAACTGCAACGGCAACTGCTACCTGTCGCTTTACGGCTGGACGACCAGCCCGCTGATCGAGTATTACATCGTCGAGAACTACGGCAGCTACAACCCGAGCACGGGTGCGACCCACCTGGGTACGGTTACCACCGACGGCAGCACCTACGACATCTACCGCACCCAGCGGGTTAACCAGCCCTCCATCATCGGCACGGCAACCTTCTATCAGTACTGGAGCGTCCGGCAGTCCAAGCGCACTGGCGGCACCATCACCACCGCCAACCACTTCAACGCCTGGGCAAGCCTGGGTCTGAACCTGGGCACCCATAACTACCAGGTCCTGGCCACCGAGGGCTACCAGAGCAGCGGGAGCTCCAATATAACGGTGAGTACTGGCGGCACGGTTGCCACTAATACTCCTGTATTGGCCAGCACCAATACTCCCGTTCGCACAGCGACCCAGGGGGGTGGCCCAACCAATACTCCTGTCCGCACCCCAACCCAAATCGTTGGGGCTTCGGCAACCCCTGGCAGCACGGGCTCCACTTGCAGCCCGGTCACCTCCACCATCACCGCACCATTCAGCTTTGATGGGGCAGGGACGTTCTGCTGGCAATCGAGCAACCTGGGCAGCTACATCAACTCTTGGAATGCGAATAGTGTGAACGTCAACGGTGTCAACGTGACAAATATCTACGTTGCATCGGGTTCGTACCCGGCCAAGGTCAACGGCTTCTGGTATGTAAGCTACAACAGTAGCGTTGCCTGGGGCCATTTCGAAGCCAAGTAAATTACGTTGTTTGATGATTACAAAGCATTCTGGAATGACATGTCATTCCAGAATGCTTTTTTGTCTCTACGTTGATCCATTTGCCAACACTTCGTGTTATCCAAACCCTGAAATGTTAATGTCCCTCTTATTGACGCTCGCATTTCAGCATGTTATGATTAATGCAAGCCTTTTAGCACTCAGGAGCTTCGAGTGCTAATTTTTATAAGGATGCCATGCCAGAACTCAGCGAACGCCAAAAAATGGTACTGATGCTTGTGCTACGCGACTACACCGAATCGGCTCAGCCGATTGGGTCGCAGCATCTTGTGGAACATTACCATTTGGAGATGAGTTCGGCCACCGTGCGCAATGAGATGGTTGCGCTGACCGAGATGGGTTACCTGCGTCAGCCACACCCCTCAGCCGGGCGTATTCCATCCGAAGAAGGTTATCGCTATTTTGTCAGCCATTTGATGCACCAGACTGAACTGCCAGAAGCGGTGCAACATACGATCAGCCACCAGTTTTATCAGGCGCGGCCTGAAGTGGAACAATGGATGACGCTGGCAGCATCGGTACTGGCCCATCAGTCGCAGGCAGTCTCGATGATTACGGCGCCTCACACCGAAACGGCGCGTTTTAAGCACATTGAGTTGATCTCCACCCAGGGGCGGCAAATTTTGATTGTGCTGGTGATGCTCGGGGGTGAAGTCAGCCAACGTATCCTGACGCTGGCCGAACCGGTAACGCAAGAGCGTCTCAGTGATGTCGCCCGCCGCATTAATCAGATTTATCAGGGCCGCTCCATGGAAGAAATTGGTTCGCTACCGGCTCGTTCAGATGCGCTTGAAGCTGATATTTCAGCACTGATCCTTCAAGATATGCGTCGCGCCAGTCAGCGCACGGGTGGCGATTTTTACTATGATGGCCTGACCAATGTATTGGGTGAGCCAGAGTTTAAAGAAACACTGGAAGCCCGACGCACGCTGCGACTGTTTGAAGAACGCTCGACTTTGCAGGATTTGCTTTCGCGCACCACGCAGCATAGCAATGTTGGTGGTGTACAGGTGCTGATCGGTGGCGAAGAGTTGTGGCAGGAATTGCGACAATGTTCGATCGTGCTGGCCCGCTACGGCATCCCCGGTCAGGTGACGGGGACGTTGGGTGTGCTTGGCCCGATGCGCATGTCTTATACACGGACAATTCCGGCTGTGCGTTATATTGCCGGTTTATTGAGTGAGCTCGTTAACGATACTTTTGCAGGAGAACAGACCGATGTCCAAGCGTAAAGAAGAACCCACCCCCGAAGTCTCCATTGCCATTTCGATGGAAGACTTCGACGCGATGAAAACCCAGCTTGCCGAAGCACAGGCCAAAACTCAGGAATTCATGGATGCTTTGCTGCGTGAGCGCGCCGATTTCACCAATTTTCGCCGTCGTAGCGAGGCCGAAGCGCAGCAGAGCTACCGCTATGCTGCCGGGACCACCATCAAAAAATTCCTGGCCGTTATGGATGATTTGGAACGCGCCCTGGCGCACCGACCCGCTGGCGATACATGGGCCGATGGGATTGAACTGGTTTATCGTAAATACCAGACTATTTTGGATGCCGAAGGCGTGACCCGCATTGATGCTGAAGGCAAACCATTTGACCCCAATCTGCACGAAGCGATTATGCAGGAAGCCAGTGATCAGTATGAATCCGGCACTGTGATTGCCGTTTTGCAGCAGGGTTACATGCACGGTGAACGTGTTTTGCGACCAGCGCTGGTGAAGGTAGCGCAATAAGAGCAGATGATTCGATATTAGAGAGTAAAAACCAGGGTTTTCCTAATTATCTACTCTCTAATATCGAATATCAAAAAGGGAAACATGGGCAAAATTATTGGCATTGACCTGGGTACCACCAACTCCGTCGTCGCAGTGATGATGGGGGCTGAAGCTGTCGTTATCCCTTCCGCAGAAGGGGAGCGGCTGGTTCCTTCGGTGGTGGCTGTGAACAAAAATAATGAAAGACTTGTCGGCAGAGTGGCGCGCAACCAGGCAATTGTCAATGGTCAGAACACAATCTTTTCCGTCAAACGCTTCATGGGACGCAAGTTTGATGACCAGATGGTACAACGCACCATTGCACGCGTACCCTATAAGGTGAGCGCCGCCGAAAATACCGATGTGCGCGTCGTCATGGCTGGCAAGGACTATTCCCCTCCTGAAGTTTCGGCGATGATTCTCGCCAAGCTCAAAGCTGACGCCGAAGCCTATCTCGGTCAGCCTGTGACGCAGGCTGTCATCACCGTCCCGGCTTATTTCAATGACGCCCAGCGCAATGCCACCAAAGATGCGGGAAAAATTGCCGGGTTGGATGTGCTGCGCATCATCAACGAACCGACAGCATCCTCACTGGCCTATGGGCTGGATAAGAAAACCAATGAGATGATCGTTGTCTATGATTTGGGCGGCGGTACCTTTGACGTTTCTGTGCTCGAAGTGGGCGATGGTGTCATCGAGGTGAAAGCCACCAGCGGCGATACTTTTCTTGGTGGTGACGATTTTGACCAGCGCATCATGGACTTTCTGGCGCAGGAATTTCACAACGAACATGGCATTGATCTGCGCAAAGATAGTCAGCCACTGCAGCGTCTGAAGGAAGCTGCCGAAAAAGCCAAGATTGAACTTTCAACGGTGCTGCAAAGCGATATCAACCTGCCTTACATCACTGCCGATGGCGCTGGCCCCAAGCATCTTGCGATTGGTTTGAGCCGCGCCAAATTTGAGCAAATCACTGCGGACCTTGTCGAACGCACGCTCAGCCCCGTCCGGCAGGCCCTGTTGGATGCGCGCCTCAATGCGAATCAAATTGATGAAGTCGTGCTGGTTGGCGGCATGACGCGCGTCCCGGCCATTCAGGAAGCAGTGCGGCGCATGTTTGGCAAGGAGCCGCACAAAGGCGTCAACCCGGATGAAGTTGTCGCCATCGGCGCGGCCATTCAGGGTGGTGTGCTGGCCGGGGATGTGACCGACATTTTGCTGTTGGATGTCACGCCCCTGAACTCTTTCCATTGAAACTTTGGGGGGCGTTGCCACCCCGTTGATCGAACGCAACACGACCATCCCGACCCGCAAGAGCCAGCAATTTTCGACTGCCAGCGACAATCAGACGCAAGTTGAAATCCATGTTGTGCAGGGCGAGCGCTCCATGGTCGCAGACAACAAATCCCTTGGTAACTTTATGCTTGACGGTATTCCGCCCGCCCCACGCGGCATTCCGCAGGTGGAAGTGACATTTGATATTGACGCCAACGGTATTTTGAAAGTCACGGCGTCAGACAAGGCCACGGGGCGTTCACAGCATATTACGTTGACGGCTTCCTCTGGGTTGACGCCCGCTGAAGTTGAGCAAATGCGCAGTGACGCCCAGGCCCACGCCGAGGAAGACCGCAAACGCCGCGATGGCATCGACCTCCGCAATCAGGCAGACCACGCCATCTACGCTGCCGAAAAAGCTACAGCCGGGGAGAACCTTTCAGACGTGCTCAAAGCCGAAGTGCAGCAGGCGGTTTCAGGGTTGAAAGAAGCACTGCAGGGCGAAAATCTTGAAGCCATCCGCGCCAAAATTTCAACGCTGAATGAAGCTGCTGCCCGTCTCAGCAACTCTGTTCGCTACTCTGACCCCAATGCTCAAACCCGGCCGCTGAATGAAGATTTTATTGATGGCGAGGCCAGAGAATTCTAATGACAAGCAATCATGATTATTACGAAGTTTTGGGTGTTCAACGTGGCGCATCGCCGGAAGAAATCAAGCAGGCCTTCCGCAAGCTGGCGCGTCAGTACCACCCAGATGTGAGCAAAGAACACAACGCTGAGGAGCGCTTCAAGGAAGTGAATGAAGCCTATAGCGTGCTTTCCGACGAACAAAAGCGCGCACAGTATGACCGCTATGGGCGGGTCACATCTTCGGCGGGTGGCGCACAGGATTACAGCGCCAACATCAATGACATTTTTGAAGAATTATTTGGATTTGGCGGTAGCAGTGGGAGCGGACGCGGCTCACGCCGGAACATGCCGCACCGGGGCCGTGACCTGCAACTGGGTGTGGAACTGACTTTTGCGGAAGCTGTCTTTGGCGTGGAACGCGAAATTCAGTTTGAGCGTGAGGAAAGTTGTGGCACGTGCCGTGGCTCTGGCGCTGAACCTGGAAGTACGCCGCGCTCCTGTGATACCTGCGGTGGGCGTGGCGAAGTCCGTCAGGTACGGCAGACCTTCATCGTACAGATGGTGGAAACCGTCACCTGCCCCAAATGCCAGGGTCGCGGACAAATTATCGAAAAACTATGCCACACCTGCGCCGGGCGCGGGTTGGAGCGCAAAAAGGTCAACAAAAAGGTCGCCATCCCTGCCGGTGTCGATAATGGCATGCAAATCCGTTTGCCGGGCGAGGGTGGTCCAGGCACCAACGGTGGCCCGAATGGCAACCTGTTTCTGGTTGTGGATGTGAAGCCACACGAATATTTCAAACGCCGCGAAGATGACATTCTGCTCGATCTTGACATCAACATTGCCCAGGCCGTGCTCGGGTCTGAGATTGAAGTCCCAACCATGGATGGACAGGAAAAACTGAGCATCCCTTCTGGCACACAGCCAGGGCAGATGTTCAAACTGCGTGGCAAAGGCGTGCCGCGTATTCGGCAGGGCGGGCGCGGTGATCAGCGTGTCATTATCAATGTTGCCATCCCCAGCAAGCTGACGGGTGAACAGCGCGATCTGTTTGAGAAGCTCGCCAAGACGCTTGGCACAACCCCCAAACCCCAGCAAAAGGGTTTCCTGGATTGGTTGAACGAAGCCCTGGGTGGCTAAACTAAAAGCAAACAGCCCGGCGATAAAAGTCGCAGGGCTGTTTTTATACTTGACCCAGTCACAAATTGTGTTTTTTATCGATATGTACAGGTGCAAAAAGCACGCCAGCTAAAATATGTATAGCAGAAGTCAGTAAAAGAATCAGGAATATCAAGCGCTTAATATTCAAAATACTTCTTTAGCTTAAGCATTTGCTTTTCAAGCAGATGCCAGGTCAGGAGAGATCCCAAAATTGTCAACCCAAAGGTCAGGAAGACAAAAATAAACCAGCTTTGCTCACCCCTGTGACGAACAAAATCCATATTAAGTACTATTTAACAGAATGGGGAAGTGAAGCAGATACATTGCATAACTATACTTGCCAAAGAAAGACAATACTTCGTTTCGAAAAAAACGTCGTGGAATTGTCTCATTTGAGCCAGTCGTAAGAATAATGAGCATTGCGCCAGCCGCTAGCGCGATCAGGCCATAGCCCCAAGTATTGAGATAATAATCGATCTTAAGCGGATTCGTATTGCGACTATAAATCATGATTGCAGCGATTACAGGCAATACAACGATCAATAATAACCATGAATAACGGGCGAAAATCTGCTTCCATTGCTCCGATTGGTACGCAGTTGCAATCAATGCCCCAACAGCAAAACCATCCAAACGTGTGATCGAACTAAAATACAGAAAATAGGATGTGTCCCGCGACATACCGGCAAATTGCACAAAAAGCAAACGAAATGCAAGCGACCCAACCAAAATTGCGATGGTCAAAAAAACCAATTTGCGCCGTGAGATAAAAAATATGAGCATCGGCCATATCAAATAAAATTGCTCTTCAATGGCTAATGACCATAACGGATTTGCGGCCGTCGGATAAACTCCCAACTTTAACGAGGGGATTACCAGCCAGTTTTGGAGAGAGAATAGAAAATAAGGCCAGGATGCCTGCGCCTCGTGTACGTTGTCACTGGGGGTTATTAAAGGTAAAAAGATTAAAATTACCCCAATCACCAGGAAATACAAGGGGGGAATCCTCAAAATGCGGCGAGCATAAAAATTTTTGAAGTAGTGGGGAGTGTTTTGCGTATTTAACAAAATGCTTGTAATTAGAAAGCCTGATAACACAAAAAAAATATCGACGCCTGCCCAGCCAAGCCTCGCAATTTTATTAAGCGATGTAATAAAAATCTGGCTGTCGATCAAACGCCCGGTCGCCGCATTAAAAATATGATAGGCCATCACCATCAAAATTGCTAAACCACGTAGCCCATCTAATTCGGGAAATTTCTGCAGGGATGTTTTATTCACGGGGGCCATTATATTCGTAAAAGATGTTTTTGAAAAAGTAGCCGGGAAATTTTCCCGGCTACTTTTTACTTTCTACTGTATGTTATTTATTCCTTGCTCTCAATTGCGGCTTCGATCTCTTCCTGCTTCTTGAACTGGCTCATATACAGGTTGTAATAGAAGCCTTTCTTTTCCAGCAGTTCGTCGTGCTTGCCGCGTTCGATGATTTCGCCGCCGCTGATGACCAGGATCACATCGGCATTGCGGATCGTGCTGAGACGATGGGCAACGACAAAGCTGGTGCGACCCTTGAGCAATTTTTCCAACGCTTTTTGGATCAGCCGCTCGGTGCGGGTATCAACGCTGGAAGTGGCCTCATCGAGAATGAGAATGCGCGGGTCTGCGAGTGCTGCCCGGGCAATTGCCAGCAACTGGCGTTGTCCCTGGCTGAGACCAGAGCCACGTTCACCGAGCACTGTCTCGTATTTCTGAGGCAGGCGGTCAACGAAGGTATTGGCGTGCGCCAGTTCGGCAGCGGCCAGTACTTGTTCATCGGTTGCGCCCGGTCTGCCAAAGCGGATATTTTCCATGACGGTGGTGCTGAACAGGAAGGTATCCTGCAAGACGACGCTGATCTGCTTGCGCAGGCTTTCAGCAGTTACATCGCGCACATCCGTGCCATCAATCAGGATCGCGCCACCCGTCACATCATAGAAGCGTGGAATAAGATTAATGATGGTCGTTTTGCCAGCGCCCGTCGGGCCAACCAAAGCAATTGTCTGGCCGGGCTCGGCGGTGAAGTTGACGCCTTTCAGGACGGGTTCACCGACTTTGTATTCGGCGGTCACGTCCTTGAAGACGACCTGACCCTTGATGTTGGTCATCTGTTTGGCGTTCGGCGCATCGACGATGGCAGGTTGCTCATCGAGCAGGTTGAAGATGCGTTCTGCGCCAGCGATGGCGCTCTGGATGTTGCCCCACAGCACAGCAATCTGCTGGATGGGTTGGTTGAAGCGTTGGACGTAGCCGAGGAAGGTAATCACCAAACCCAGCGAAACGGCCGTCCCCCACAGCTCCGCGCCATTGAGCAGCGCCAAACCGCCAACGCAGGTGACCACTGCCAGCGCCACATATCCCAACGCTTCAAGAACCGGCGCCAGCGCGGAGGTAAACGCCACAGCTTTGACATTTGCATCGCGGTTGGCAGCGTTTGCTGTGCGGAAGTTTTCGATATTCTCCTCGGCGCGGTTAAAGGCCTGGGCCTCGCGCACCGCCGAAATACTTTCCTGCAAATTGGCATTGACCGAACCCATCTCTACGCGCGTCTTGCGGAAGGCTTTGCGCGCCTGATCAGAGAAGTAAATGGTCGCGATCAACATCAGCGGTGCGACTGAAACGCTCAACAGTGCAAACGGCAGGTTTTTGGTTGCCATGTTGTAGGCGATCCAACCCAGCAATAGCACGCCACTGACCACGTTGACCAGTGCAAAGCTGATGGCCTGTTCAATGGTGCTGGTGTCGTTGGTGATGCGACTCATCAAATCGCCGGCTTCGTGTTCGGCATAATAGCCAATGGGCAGGCGATGCAGTTGTTCAAAGACTTCCACCCGCAGCGAGCGCAGCACGTGCTGCCCGGCCCACGTCATGGAGAAGAAGGTCATGCCGGTCACCAGCGCGCCAATCACAAACAATGAAATCATCAGCGTAATCAAACGACCCAATCCGGCAATGCGCTCATCTGAACTCATCTTCGATGAATTTGCCAGCGGTAGCGGGAAACCGCCAATCTGGAAGGCGCTCTTAATGATCGCCTGAGTCGGATTCTCAGCGTCGTGTCCCTCGCTCAGCCAACAATTTGACTGTGCTTTGGCAGTGTTATCTGACAGGCCGGGGAGGCTGAAGGCGCTGGCTGCTGCCGGGGTGAGATAACAATCGACCACTTCGCCGGTTAGCTCAGGGTTGGTGACCTGTGTCCAGGTCGAAATGACGACGAAAACCGCCGCAACGAGCAATGAAAACCAGAAGGGCTTGAAATGCTGGGCCAATCGGCCAAGCGTTTTGCCTGCACTCTGGGGTTTTGATATTTCTCGGTCTAAAAGACCACGGGGTCCACCCGGTCCACCCATCATAGGTTATGTCTCCTTGTAAAGGCGATGAAAACGATATTGGATATTCAATATTGGTTTTCCGAATATCTAACACCGGCTTATCGAATATCGCTAATGCGTCTCGCCAACCAACTGCGATGTATAAATTTCGGCGTAGATTTCGTTTTCTTCCATTAGCTCGGCGTGTTTGCCTTGCGCCACAACGCGGCCCTTGTCGAGCACCAGAATCTGGTCGGCGTTCATGACGGTGCTGATACGCTGGGCAATCACAAATGATGTGCGGCCCTTCATCAGCGTATCGAGCGCAGACTGGATTTGCGCTTCGGTTTGCAAGTCAACGCTGGAAGTGGAATCGTCCAAAATCAGGATGCGTGGGTTCAGCAAAAGGGCGCGGGCAATCGCGATGCGCTGCTTTTGTCCACCCGAAAGCGTGGTGCCGCGCTCACCGACAGGAGTCTCATACCCTTCAGGGAACGACATAATGAAGTCGTGGGCTGCTGCAGCTTTGGCCGCTGCTGTGATTTCTTCCATGGTTGCGTCGGGTTTGCCGAAGGCGATGTTGTCGCGGATATTGCCGGAGAAGAGATTGGTCTCCTGCAAGACGACGCCAATCTGGGCGCGCAGCGACTCAAGTTTCAGGTCGCGCAGATCATGCCCATCCACGGTGATACGGCCTTCGGTCGGATCGTAAAAACGCGGCAGCAGGTTGATAATGGTTGTTTTTCCCGAACCGGTTGCGCCGAGCAAGGCAATCGTCTGACCGGGTTTGGCTTCAAACGAGACCTTGTCCAGCACCGGGTCGCCGCCGCCAAAGTAGCGGAAGCTGACATTCTCAAAGCGGATGTCGCCTTCCACGGGGGGCAGGGCAATGGCGGTTGGCTTGTCGGTCACGTCGGATTTGGCATCCAGAATTTCGAAGATGCGCGCTGCGGAGGCGGCGGCCTGTCCGAACTGGGTGATGATAAAACCAAGCTGGGCAATCGGGAAGAACAGATAGATCAGGTACAGGCTGAATTCCTGCCACTCACCAATGGTCATGGTGTTGAGGATAATCTGCCGGCCGCCAACATACAGGGTTGTCGCCTGTCCCAGATTGGCGATGAGAAAGATCAGGGGGAAGAGAAAGGTAAAGACGCGTGCAATGACCAGCGACTGCGCCATCAAATTATCCGCAGCTTTTTTAAACTTGACTTGTTCGCTGGCTTCACGCGTGAAGGCCTTGACGACTTTGATGCCTGCCAGGTTTTCCTGCAAGATGGTGTTCAGTATGGAAAGTTTTTGCTGTACCTTGGCGAAGAGCGGCTGGCTGACGCCACCGAAGCCCATGAAAAAATCAGCGCCACCGGCAAAATCCAGATGGTGGCAAGTGCCAGCCCGGCATTGGTGGCGAACATGATAATGAGCGTGGCGACCAGCAAAATGATCGCACCAACCAGTTGCAGCAGACCCTGACCAATAAAGAGACGTACTTTTTCGACATCGTCCGTGGCGCGGATCATCAACTGGCCGGTCTGGTTCTGGTCGTGGTACGAAAACGACAGGCGTTGAATTTTGGCATACAGGTCATTGCGCATGTCAAAGGCGACGGCCTGTGAATTGCGTTCGGCCCAGTAAGCCTGCAAAAAGGAAAACAGTCCGCGCACGACGGCAAAAGCGACAATTGTGACACCAGCCTGAAATCAGCAGGGTGGGGGCGTTGGTCTTGTCTGCGGTCATTTGTGTAGCGAGTTGGGTTTGCGTCCATTCAAGTGGCAGCTTTAAGCTTTCCAACATTTTGGGCAGCACTTGGGGCATGAAGTTGGCTGGAATCTTCCCCAGCGCATCCAAAATGGCAGGTGCGCGCACGCCACTGATGACGGCGTCCAGAATGTTGCTGACGAGATGCGGGACGGCCAGTTGCGCGATGGTGGCAACCAGCAGGAAGAGGTAGGGAAGCGGAGCTTCCTTGCGGTAATTCCACAGGTAGCGCACTGCGCGCCCCATGGTGTTCTTTGGGATGGCAGGGCCGCGTTGCGGGCCGCCACGGCCGGGCCGGGATTGGGTTGCTTGCACGGTTTAATTCCTTTCTTGAACTGAAAGCGGCGTGATTTTACAGCAGTATAGGATCAAAATGTGAATTGAGTGTGAACAAATCACGTGGAGACAAATCCAATGCGCCGACTGTATCAGCAGATTGGACGATTTCCTTAAATAAAAATAATGTAGGCAAAACAGGGTGAATTTGGATATGGAAACAGGTGTTATGCTTTGCTGCGTTGAGCAACCTGCTGCATAGCAAGAGCTTTTTCTGTGAGAATGTTCAACGTCTTGGCAATTAATTCCCGCTCATCGTCGGTAAACATCTCAGAGAATTCATTGATCCAGAGATAGCGCTGCTCAATCCCATCGGCAACGAACTCGCGGCCTTTTTTGGTGATGGTTAATTGCTTGGCGCGTCTGTCAATTGGGTCTTCGACCCGGTCAAGCAGCCCCTGCTGGAACATCTTATCGACCATTTGGCTGGCCGCAGCATTGGTAATGGACATATCTTCGCTGACATCTGAAACACCGCACGCACCGCGATAAAACAAACGCATCAACACTTGAAGTTGCGGCATGGAAATGTTGCTGGCTTTCACGTAGTGCATCCAGTCGTGCATCGAGCGGTTCATTACCGCTTCCATCCAGCCACGCAACGCTGTTTTAATTTGGAGAGAATCTGTCATAGTTAATCCGATTGATTATTTAAGTTTCCTTAACTATATACCATATTTAATATTTGTCAAGACTTATATACTCAACTTTGTCCTATTAAGTTTGAGTAGGGGGCGGTGGTATTCTGACAGGCGTAGCCGTGTCGAAGGTACTTGCGCCTATTTGATGCGATGTAAATATCAGGGTGGGGACTCCCCCTTAAACGAATAAGTTCCCCTGTGATATGCCACCGATAAAGGCACAGGGGAACTTACTCATTTGGATCAGCTATCTTTATTTCTAAGGTTATCTTCGCTTCCCAGCTATTTGCGCTTTCTAAGCGCACACACTACCTATAAAGGTTTCTAATGCAAGTATAGTACAGAGCACCTTACAGGGACTATGCAAAACGATAGCTTACCGTTACAGAGCTGTAAAGCGACATTTCGTAAAATAAAAACTTGGGTAAATACTTTTCAATACTGAAATCAAATTACAAGCTTGCAAACACGCTCAATACAAGTAGAATATAAGTGTTACACAAATTTAGTTTTTAGGCCCTGTGGAGCACCGTGGTTGAGATCGAATTTTCTTATATATCGGATCATATAGATGACAGGCGCATTTGGAATGCGTTTATGGATGAATTTTGCACCAAATATGGTGTTAAAGTCCACATCCGAGACGAAATGACCTGGGATAGCGCCTGGGCTGAGTTGTTTTCTTATACATCCCTCAGCAAGGCACCGCATGTTTCACACGTGGGCAGTTCGTGGATCAACAGTCTGGCGCGATTAAAAGTTTTGCGTCCCTTTAAAGCCGATGAAATTGCAGCCATTGGTGGCGTCTGGGATTTTGCCATCCCGAACTGGGACTCTGGCATCCTCGCCGATGACAGAAATGTTTGGGCGATTCCGTGGACGACCTGGATTTATGCGATTTGCTACCGTAAAGACTTATTGGAACAGGTTGGGATTGATCCATCCAGTGCTTTTCGCAGCATCCAGGCCACATCCGAAGCGGTTCAGAAGCTGACCGATTCTTCGCTCGAAATCCCCTGGTTAAACTCACAAATATTGGTTTCCCATCGAAATTTTTTGCATGTTGCTGCTTCTTGGATTTGGGCTGCAGAGGGGGATTTCACAGACAAAGAAGGCAGAACGATTATGTTCAACCATCCACGCGCAATTCAAGGGTTAAAACATTGGCTGGATATTTATCGTGCCGTGCCGGAAGCTTATAAGGCGCTTTCCGAACCCGAAACCTTTAATCTGTTTCGTGAGGGCCGCGTCGCTGCAATGCTGGCGAACATTCACGGGGCCAATCTCTTCAATGGGGCGGATAGCCCACTTATTGTGCGCGAAAATCTGGGGGTGGCCTCCGTTACCGATACTCCCTGGACCGGTGGCGGGAGTTTTGTCATCTGGGAGCATGCCCGTCGCAATCCGCAGCAGGAGCAGGCAGCGGTACAGTTGATCAAATTCCTGGCGAGTAAGGATATTAATATCCGTTATCAGCGTGTGAGCGCCGGTATGCCCTCCCGTATTGACGCGCTGAAAGAAGTCTATTCTGATGGAAACCCGGCGCGCGAAGCAGTGATGCAAAGTGTTACTAAAGGTCGTCATTATCACAATACTCCCGTCTGGCGACGGAT
This sequence comes from uncultured Chloroflexia bacterium, assembly GCA_963757465.1. GTDB lineage: Bacteria > Chloroflexota > Anaerolineae > Anaerolineales > Villigracilaceae > UBA5195. The sequence goes on from CAVWRY010000003.1 coordinate 971,714, forward strand.
TGAACTGCAGCTCAGTGAGGCGCTTGGCGCAATCGTCGATGAAGCCATGCGCACCCCAACCATCGATTCCGAAGCGCTGTTGCACGAACATCTCGATAAACTTGCCCGCCGTTTAAACGGCATCATGTATGCATAAATGGCTGATAGATCACAGCATAAACAAAAACTTCCGAAAGTACTTTCGGAAGTTTTTTTATGTTTCGCATGGCGTATCATTCTCAACCCGATAAATGGTCGTGCCAGTGACCATGTGGTGCGATGAGTGCGTCCGCTTCAGGGGGGCCCCAGGTACCCTTTTCATAGGGCAATGCTTTGGGATGTGTTTTCAGTACCGGGTCCACCACCTCCCAGGCAGCCTCGATGGCGTCTTCACGGGTGAAGAGTGCTCCATCGCCCGCCATTGCATCCCCCAAAAGACGTTCATAGGGCGTTTCCTCGCCTGGCTCCTCTTCCAGCAAATAAAGTTCCTGCTGTTCACCAATGAATTCCTTGCCCTTGGTTTTAACACGCGCCGCCAGCGCCACAGCAGAACTGGGGGAGAGACGAAAGCGCAGATAATTGGCCCAGCCATTGACTGGCACTGAATCGGCAAACAGACTTTGCGGAGGCGGCTTCAACTCCACCAATACTTCGGCAGCTTTTTCGGGCAGGTTTTTGCCGGCACGCAGGTACCAGGGAACCCCTTCCCAGCGCCACGAGTTGATGAAAAGACGCATGGCGCAAAATGTTTCCACATCCGAGTCTTTGGCGACGTCGGCTTCATCCCGGTAGCCGATATATTGACCGCGTACCAGATCGTTGGGTTGCAGTGTACGCATCGCCTGGAATACCTTGGCTTTCTCGTTATGGACTGCACCAAAGCCCCGATAGGCTGGCGGTTCCATGGCGAGCAACGCAACAATCTGAAAAAGGTGGTTTTGGATGACATCCCGCAGGCAACCAGCCGTTTCGTAAAAAGCCCCCCGGTTTCCCACGCCAAAGTCTTCGGCCAGGGTAATCTGTACCTTGGCGATATAGTTGCGGTTCCAGATGGGCTCCAAAAATGAGTTTGCAAAACGGAAATAGAGGATGTTCATAATCGCCTCCTTTCCGAGATAATGGTCAATGCGGAAGATCGAATCTTCGGGGAAGACCGTGTGGGCAATGCGATTCAGTTCTTTCGCCGAGGCCAGATCACGCCCAAAGGGTTTTTCGACGATGACCCGTGCCTGGTCTGCCAGACCTGCGTTTCCAAGCCCCTCAATGACTGTCGCAAAAAGGGACGGAGGGATTGCCAGGTAGTGCGCCGGACGTTTGGCTTCTCCAATTGCTTTTTTGATGGCTGCAAAGGTCTCAGGTGCGTTATAGTCGCCACTGACGTAATCGACAAGTGATAAAAGGCGCTCCAACGCAGCAGGGTTATCCACGTCCCCTGCATGTTGGATGCTTTCTTTTATGCGTGTGCGCAATTGCTCCACAGTCCATTGTGGGAAGGCGACGCCGATGATCGGGATCGCCAACGTGTCTCGTTTTACCAGCGCATACAATGCGGGGAAAATCATCTTGTAGGCCAGGTCGCCGGTTACACCGAAGACGACCAGCGCGTCAGACTGCGCCGGGTTCTCACTATTTTTGCTCATATGGGCTTTTCCTTCTTAATCACTTGTCTAATAAGGATGATCAATTCTATGCTCATTATAAGCGGTTGGATTGCGATGATGAAAGGTCGAAACTTGCCAGAAAAAGAATTTGGTAAAAAGATCTCCTGTGACAAGCGAGGGGAAATCCCCCTATTAAATGGGGGAGCAACATGTATTTTTATTTCGATCATTGAGTAGAATCGTATTAATGCGATTGCCCAAATTTGTGCCATCGCAGTCGTTTTATCTCTGGAGAGGAGGCTATCACAACTCTGGTCGTCAACGTGATTTGTCAGTCTGTTCGCTAGAAGATCATTTCCGTCCGCTAACTGTTATAAGGAGAAAGTATAAAATGTTGAAGAAAAACGTGATGTATGTTGTGCTTGCGCTCATGGTCATCGCCGCGACAATTCTGTCGGCCTGCGCGCCAAGTGCCACTCCCACCCCAACCGCTGTCGTGGATCAGCCCACTACGGATGTCGGTCAGACCACTCCTGCAGTGGGCGATTTCTCCGTTGGGATTGTGCTGCCGACCAAAGATGAGCAGCGCTGGACCCAGGACGAGACCCGTTTCAATGACGCGCTGACCGCTGCCGGGTACAAAGCCCAGATCCTTTTCAGCCAGGGTGATTCCGCCAAGGAAAAAGCCAACGTTGAAGCATTGATCAGCCAGGGCGTCAAAGTACTTATCATCTGCCCGGTGGATGCTACAGCCGCTGGCGCTGCTGCAGAAGAAGCTCGCGCTGCGGGTATCAAAGTCATTTCGTATGACCGCCTGATTACTGGCACCGACGCTGTCGATTTCTATGTCACCTTCGACAGCATCTCGGTCGGCAAGGCTCAGGCGCAGTATTTGGTTGACAAGGCTACCGGCAAGGGCAATCCGCTCTACCTGTATGCTGGCGCAGCCTCTGACAACAATGCCTTCCTGTTCTTCGAAGGCTCCTGGGATGTTCTGCAACCCAAGATTGCTGACGGTACGTTCGTCATCAAGAACTCCAGTGAAGCCGTTGCTGTACAAGGCAAGGCCACACTGACCCGTGATGAAATGAGCAAGGTCATTGGTCAGATCACCACTGATTGGAAGCCGGACACCGCCAAGAATTTGGCCGAATCCAACCTGACGGTTGCGACCGCTGCCGACAAGGGCAACGTCTTCATTCTGGCCCCGAACGATGACACCGCCCGCGCCATTGCTGACACCTTCTCTGCGGATAAGGATGTCAAGAGCCTGGTCGTCACTGGTCAGGATGCTGCCACCGCTTCCGTCCAGTACATCATCGATGGCAAGCAGTCCATGACCGTCTTCAAGGATGTCCGCACCCTGGTCAAGGATGCCATTGCCGCTGCTGTTACCTTTCTGGGTGGCAATACTCCTGCCTCTACCAACACCTATGACAACGGCAAGATTAAAAGTTCCTGCCGCCCCGTCTGTTGTGATCACCGTTACCAAAGATAACGTTCAGTCTGCTTTGATTGACTCGGGCTACTACAAGGCCAGCGATTTCACCGGTCTTGGTGGCAGCACCACTCCTGCAGTGGGCGATTTCTCCGTTGGGATTGTGCTGCCGACCAAAGATGAGCAGCGCTGGACCCAGGACGAGACCCGTTTCAATGACGCGCTGACCGCTGCCGGGTACAAAGCCCAGATCCTTTTCAGCCAGGGTGATTCCGCCAAGGAAAAAGCCAACGTTGAAGCATTGATCAGCCAGGGCGTCAAAGTACTTATCATCTGCCCGGTGGATGCTACAGCCGCTGGCGCTGCTGCAGAAGAAGCTCGCGCTGCGGGTATCAAAGTCATTTCGTATGACCGCCTGATTACTGGCACCGACGCTGTCGATTTCTATGTCACCTTCGACAGCATCTCGGTCGGCAAGGCTCAGGCGCAGTATTTGGTTGACAAGGCTACCGGCAAGGGCAATCCGCTCTACCTGTATGCTGGCGCAGCCTCTGACAACAATGCCTTCCTGTTCTTCGAAGGCTCCTGGGATGTTCTGCAACCCAAGATTGCTGACGGTACGTTCGTCATCAAGAACTCCAGTGAAGCCGTTGCTGTACAAGGCAAGGCCACACTGACCCGTGATGAAATGAGCAAGGTCATTGGTCAGATCACCACCGATTGGAAGCCGGATACCGCCAAGAATTTGGCCGAATCCAACCTGACGGTTGCGACCGCTGCCGACAAGGGCAACGTCTTCATTCTGGCCCCGAACGATGACACCGCCCGCGCCATTGCCGACACCTTCTCTGCGGATAAGGATGTCAAGAGCCTGGTCGTTACTGGTCAGGATGCTGCCACTGCTTCCGTCCAGTACATCATCGATGGCAAGCAGTCCATGACCGTTTTCAAGGATGTCCGCACCCTGGTCAAGGATGCCATTGCCGCTGCTGTTACCTTCCTGAGTGGCAATACTCCTGCCTCTACCCATACTTATAACAACGGCAAGATTGACGTTCCCGCCAATCCATCGGTTGTCGTCACCGTCGATGCAAGCAATGTCAAGGCTGCTTTGATTAGACTCGGGCTACTACAAGGCCAGCGATTTCACTGGTCTTAAGTAAGTTTCAGCTTTGAGCTTCCATACAGGAATAGTGATGGTGTGAACTGTCACTATTCCTGTGCTTCTCTCAGTCCCTTGTAAAATAAGGTGACAGTCACTTACTTTATCGTATCCAGTGACTGTCACCTTTGAGAATGCGGAGTTGTCATGAACAATCCCATCTTAGAGATGAAGAACATTACCAAGGAATTCCCTGGTGTTAAAGCGTTGAATAACGTCAGTTTTCAAATTGCCCAAGGGGAAATTCACTGCCTGGTTGGCGAAAACGGCGCAGGGAAATCCACGTTGATGAAGGTGCTGAGCGGCGTCTATCCGCATGGTTCCTACAGCGGGGAAATCCTGTTTGGCGGCGAGTTGCAAAAATTTGGCGGTATTCGTGACAGCGAAAAAGTCGGCATTGCCATCATTTATCAGGAACTGGCGCTCATCCCTGAAATGACGGTCTACGAAAATATTTTTCTGGGCCACGAAATTCGGAATGGTTTTTTGGTGAACTGGAACGAAACGGTCAAGCAAGCGGGGGAGATGTTGAAGAAGGTGCGGCTCAATGTCAACCCGGAAGCGAAAGTGAAAGACTTGAGCGTTGGCAAGCAGCAACTGGTCGAGATTGCGAAGGCCCTCAGCCGCGATGTAAAACTCCTGATTTTAGATGAACCTACCTCGGCATTAACCAGGATGACAGCGAAAATTTGCTCAGGCTGCTTAATGAACTGAGAGAGCATGGCGTTACTTCGGTGTTGATTTCGCATAAGTTAAAGGAAGTCATTGCCATTGCCGACCAAGTCACGGTTTTACGCGACGGACAAACCATCTGTACGCTGGATGCACATCAAGGCGAAGTGACTGAAGCGGCGTTGATCAAGTATATGGTGGGGCGCGATATTGAGAATATTTATCCAAAGCGCGATGATCATATCGTTTCGAATGAAGTCGTGATGGAAGTGAAAAACTGGAACGCCTACGACCCAAGGGTGGGCCGCAAGATTTTGCGCGATGTGAACTTCAATCTCAAAAAGGGCGAGATTATTGGCTTTGCCGGGTTGATGGGCTCCGGGCGCACGGAACTGGCCCTGAGCATCTTTGGTAACCCTGACGAGTATCGCGTGGCTGGGGAGTTGTGGCTGGGTCAGAAACAGTGCCACTTCAACCATCCGCAGGATGCCATCCGCGCGGGCATGGCCTATGTCACGGAAGACCGCAAAGGGGATGGGCTGATCCTGATTCAAGATGTCAAGCAGAACATCACGCTGGCAAATCTGCGTGGCATTTCAACCAATGAAATCGTCAATAATAATGCCGAAGTAAAAATTGCCAACGAATACAAGACTTCGCTCAACATCAAAACTCCCACCTTGGAACAGCTCGTGGGCAACCTGAGTGGGGGTAATCAGCAAAAGGTTTCGCTAGGTAAGTGGCTGTTTGTCGGGCCCAAAATTTTGATTTTGGACGAGCCGACGCGCGGCATTGACGTAGGCGCAAAATTTGAAATTTATACGATCATGAATCGACTGGTGAAGGAGGGCATGAGCATCATTATGATCTCGTCTGAATTGCCCGAAGTGCTGGGGATGAGTGATCGTGTCTATGTGGTCGCTTCTGGTCGGATCACTGGCGAACTGCCGATTGCGGAAGCATCGCAGGAAAAGATTATGCAGATGGCAACCACCCATTAAGGAGGCTGGCGATGGATTTTATTAACGAGTTAAAAAAGGTTTTGCGTCAAAATATCCGTGAATATGGCATGTATATTGCCCTGTTCGTTATTATCGTCATCTTTGCAATTAAAACCAATTGGATTTTTATTAGTCCGCAAAACATTGGCAATCTGATTAATCAGGCAGGATATATCGCGGTGCTGGCGGTTGGGATGACCCTTGTCATCGTCATTCGCCACATTGATCTGTCGGTCGGCTTCCTGGCGGGCTTTCTGGGTGCTGTGGCGGCAACTGCGCTGATCGCCTGGAACCTGCCCGTTTTTGCGGTCATCCCAATGGTGTTGGCATTCGGCGTTTTGGCGGGACTCTTTACGGCCTTTCTGGTTGCGCAAATGAAAATCCCCTCGTTTGTGGCGACGCTGGCCGGGTGGCTGGGGTATCGCGGTGCGTTGCTGCTGGCAACTCATAGCACCGGAACCATTAATATCTCTGATCCGACTTTCAATGCGATTGGCATCGGTTTTATCCCTGATATCCCAAATATTGGGATTCTGCCTGGAGTGCACAAACTGACTCTGATTATCGGCGCGCTTGCGATTGTTGCGTTTATTATCAGTGCCATCAATGAACGGCGCAAGAAGCAGTCTTATAACTTTGAAGTGCTCTCGCCAGCCATGTTCATTCTGCAACTGGTTTTTGTTTCCGCCATTGTGGCGGCGATCAGTTGGGTTCTGGCCGGGTATAAGGGCCTTTCGTGGACGGCGGTGATTGTGTTACTGGTGACGATGATTTATCACTTCGTCACCACGCAGACAGTGCTCGGTCGACACATTTATGCGGTTGGCGGCAATCCCGAAGCGGCAGAGTTGAGCGGCATCAACGTTAAGCGCCTGACCTATATCGTCTTTGGTTCCATGGGCATGTTGACGGCGCTTTCGGGCATTCTCTATGCGGCGCGTTTGAAAGCAGCCACTACGACAGCGGGCAATCTCTTTGAGCTGGACGCCATCGCGGCGACTTATGTTGGCGGTGTTTCGGCGGCAGGCGGCGTGGGCAAGGTGGTTGGCTCCATCGTCGGCGCGATTGTCATGATGTCGCTGACCAACGGCATGAACCTGATGGGCATTGATATTTCCTACCAGTACATCGTCCGCGCTGCGGTGCTGGCGGCGGCGGTGATCTTCGATGTTGCCACCCGCAACAGTAGCAAGTAATAAGCGAAAATCAGCAATATTCACCACGAAGCCACAAAGTTTTATCGAAAAAAGCAAATAAAAAGTGGAGCCGAAATATTTCGGCTCCACTTTTTTGTTCAATAGGGAATGTGATTACTTTGCCTTGACCAGTGCAATCGTCACCGTTTCTCCATCAAAGCTGTCTTCGATGGAAGCTGTGCCATCGGGCGCGGCGCTGAAGAGCAGTTCACGCGCCAGTGTTTCGGTGGAGATATAGTCGCTATGGCGCTGAATGGCGCGACGTAATTCTTCAGACGCGCTCACGTACAAGTAAATGCGGTCCGCCACATCCAGCCCGGATTCCTTGCGGAAATCCTGCACGCGGCGCACGAACTCGCGCGCCATGCCTTCGGCCACCAGATCGGGCGTCAGTTCGGTGACGAGTGCTGCCACGTAGCCGCCATCTTCGGCAACGGCGAAACCTTCGCGGGCGAGGGATTTGACTTCGACTTCCTCGGGCAGAATCTCGTAGGATTCGCCATCCACATCCACCTTTAGCTTGCCGTCCGTTAAAAGGGCCTGGGCGACAGCTTCGGAGTTGAGCGCAAGGATGGCTTTCTGGATGACCGGAAAGCGATTGCCGTACTTTTGGCCGAGCTGCTTAGGCAGGGGTTTGACGGTATGCTGGAGCGCTTCGGTGCTGGCATCGAGCAGTCGGATTTTCTTGACGTTTAATTCATCCATCAACAGGTCGCTATACTGGCTGAGGGCCGGGCGCTCGTTGACGTTGACCACCGAGAAGGCGGCTTCAGCTAGTGGCTGACGCACCTTGCGATTGGCCTTTGAGCGTGCCGCATGACCAAGTGAAGCCAGTCGCATGACAAGCTGCATGTTGCGGTTAAGTGATTCATCGACAAATTTTTCATCCACTTCGGGCCACTGCGCCAGGTGGACCGATTCGGGCGCATCCGGGTTCACCGTGCGTACCAGATTTTGATACATTTCATCGGCAAGGAAGGGCATGGCCGGGGCGAGCAGTTTGCTCAGGGTAACGAGCGCCGTGTAAAGGGTGGAGTACGCCGCCTGCTTATCGGAATCGGCCTCGGACTTCCAGAAGCGTCGTCGGGAACGGCGCAAATACCAGGTGGAGAGATTTTCCACAAATTTTTCGATCGGACGGGTTGCACCCGTCACATCATAGGTTTCGTAAGCCGTCGTCACGTCACGCACAAGTGTGTTGAGTTCTGAGAGCAGCCATTTATCGAGGTCAGAGAAGGCAATCTGATCGTTGCTGGTGGGCTGCCAGTTATCAAGGTTGGCGTACGTCACAAAGAACGAATAGACGTTCCAAAGCATCAGCGTAAAGCTGCGTGTGACTTCGCCGACCAGGTCAATGGAGAAGCGGCGCGTGTTGCCGGGCGGGGTGGCGGTGTAGAGATACCAGCGCAGCGCGTCTGCGCCGTGGGCGTTGAGCACATCCCAGGGCTGGACGATGTTGCCGAGCGATTTGGACATTTTGCGGCCTTCGCCATCCTGAATGTGACCCAGGCAGATGACGTTCTTGTAGGCTACACTGTCGAAGAGCATGGTGCTGATGGCGTGCAGCGAATAGAACCAGCCACGCGTCTGATCCACCGCTTCGCAGATGTAATCAGCGGGGAACTGACTTCTTGAAGAGTTCCTGGTTCTCGAATGGATAATGCCACTGGGCATAAGGCATCGCGCCCGAATCGAACCAAACATCAATCAACTCGGGGACGCGCGTCATGCGGCCTTTGCATTTCTGGCACGGGAAGTGGACTTCGTCCACATGCGGGCGGTGCATGTCAAGGTCGGTCAGGTCGCGCCCGGCCAGCTCACTCAGTTCGGCGACTGAGCCGATGCAATGTTGATATTTGCAATCGGCGCATTCCCAAACGGGCAGTGGCGTGCCCCAGTAGCGTTCGCGTGAAAGCGCCCAGTCGATGTTATTGGAGAGCCAGTTGCCAAAGCGACCATCCTTGATGTGGTCGGGAACCCAGTTGATGGTCTGGTTAAGTTGCACGAGTCGTTCTTTAAACTGGCTGGTGCGAATGTACCAGGCTTCACGTGCATAATAAAGCAGCGGTGTCTTGCAGCGCCAGCAGAATGGATAGGTGTGGGTATAGGTCTCGGCGCGGTAGAGCAGGCCGCGGTTGTGCAGGTCAACCGTGATGCCGGGGTCGGCGTCTTTGAAGAAGACGCCGCGCCATGGGGTTACTTCAGGGATGATCGTGCCGTCGGGGGCGACGGTCATCAGAACGGGCAGGTCATGCTCCATCGCCACGCGCATATCGTCCGCGCCGAAGGCTGGGGCAATGTGGACGAGGCCGGTGCCGTCTTCGGTGGTGACGAAATCGCCAAAGATGACGTAATGCGCCGGTTTTTCGGGCGGCAGGTAGGTGAACAGGGGCTTATATTTGACGCCTTTCAAACGGCGGCCCTTGAACATTTCGAGCAGCTTGACTTCCTCGCCGCGGAAGACTTTGTCCATCAGCGAATGGGCCAGGATCAGCTTTTCGGTGCCGCCTTCGTCGCCAAGGGCGCGTTCCACCTTGACGTAGTCGACATTCTCCCCGACGGCGACCGCTACGTTGGCGGGCAACGTCCAGGGGGTGGTGGTCCAGACCAGCAGCGAGGTGCCGGGTTCGTCCACCAGCGGCATGCGCACAAAAACCGACGGGTCGGTAGCGTCGGCATATCCCTGGGCCACTTCATGATCTGAAAGTGGCGTGCCGCAGCGCGGACAGTAAGGCACGACTTTGAAGCCCTGATAGAGCAGTTCTTTGTCCCACAGGTTGCGCAAAATCCACCACAGCGACTCGATGTATTCGTTTGTGAAGGTGACGTAGGCGGTTTTGAGATCAACCCAGAAGGCGATGCGGTCGGTCAGGCGTTCCCAGTCTTGAATATAGTCGAAGGCGGATTTTTTGCATTCGGCGTTGAATTTGGCGATGCCATATTCTTCGATCTGCTGCTTGTTGTTAAAGCCGTGTTTTTTCTCGACTTCAATTTCCACCGGCAGCCCGTGCGTATCCCACCCGCCACGGCGTGAGATGTGGTAACCACGCATGATCTTGTAGCGCGGAAACAGATCTTTGAAGGCGCGCGCCAGCACATGGTGGACACCCGGCTTGCCGTTGGCAGTCGGCGGCCCTTCATAAAAGACATACTCCGGCCCACCTTCACGGCTCGAGAGAGTCTTTTCGAAGATTTTTTCTTTCTTCCATACTTTAAGCACAGCTTCTTCCATCGCTGGCGCTTCGAGCTTGGATGAGACAGATTTGAACATAAGAACCTCCATTAGAGAATAGAGAGTAGAGAGCAGAGAGAGCGACTTTTTTCTATTCTCTGTTCTCTGGCTTTAAACACAAAACTCCCGTCCACTACTGGGACGAGAGCGAGGATGCTCACGCGGTACCACCCGGTTTCCTTCAAATTGAAGATGAAGGCACTTTGCAGGAACGGCCCCTGATGGGCATATCCCGTTCCCTTATAACGGTGGGTTCCCGGCTTGTTTACTTTGGAAGGACAGCAATTCGCTTTACTAATATCTGTTCTTCCCTTTTCAACGCGCGGCTCCGGAAGGATTTTCAGTCTTTTGCCCTGCCCCGGCTTGCACCTGTTCCGGGTTCGCTGTCAGTGGCGAGTGACTTACTCGTTTCCATCATAGCCTTTGGTGCCGATATTATACACGGCTTGGAGCGGGGGAGCAAGAAAATTGTGCTCTCTCAAACGCAGGTTATGATAGGATACTTTTCAGATGGCGAATTATGCCATTATTATAAATATAGTTACCTGTTTATTAATGAACGCCAAAATTATTTGCTCGTTTGGTACTACTTTACTAGGGGATGTCCCTATATAAATTCAGGGGAGAACCTTGTTTTATGTAAAGTTCATATCCTTTACAATGGATGTATGCTGAGCGGACGAAAAATCAACCCCACGGTACTTACACCTTTTGTATTTGGAAAATTATATACATATTCAGTACTGCCTATTTGGAAATTTCAAAACATAATAACAGTTCAAATGTTGCGAAAACCGGAATGAACAATGGAAATTAATTCGATTGACGATGCCACGGAACTCATTAAACAAGGCAAACAAGCTGAAGCGCAAGACTTGTTGAAGCGCTTACTGTTGGCAAACCATCACAACCTACCCGCCTGGGTCTGCTATGGAAAAACGTGCTCTACAGATGATGAACGGATCAGTCTATTGCGAAATTGTTTGAAATATAATCCTGATAGCAAGGAAGCAGCACAAGCACTGAGCAAACTTTTGTCTCTTCGAAACTATTCTCAAGCAGCGCAAACTGTTCAAGATCAAAAGCTTCATCAGCATAGAAAGGCTATTTCGAGTGTCCTATCTCTTGTAATCTATGGCATCTTATTAGCTGTCCTTGCTTGGGAAATCATTTTTTTTATAAATACCTTTTTCCCGCCGAATGGTCCAGGCTTGGGGTTTGCTTGGTTCATGGTGGTGCCCTTGGGGGTTCTTTTCTTCGGCGCTCAAGCAATAGTTTTTACGACCCTGGCATCGGTTTATATTATTCTCGTAAAGCGACAAACGTCTATCACGGTTGCTATCCTTGGAACGGGAGCATTGTCAGCCATCGCGTTAATAATCTATTTGGTTTTGAGGCTTGTTGGGATAACTGGACAGATGGAAAGTTTGCCAGGCGAAGCAATTCAAATTCTCCTGGTTGCGTTTATTTTCGGCTTTTCTCTCGTTTTTACTAGCGGAGCCGGTTTTGCCACGTTACTCATTATGATCGGCGATGTAGTTGTTAATATCGCTCAATTGCTTTTTGAGTGAAACAATCTCCTATTTTGAAGATATTTTGCTGAATATATTCGATAAGACCTCGAAAATTTCAATCAGTTCTTAATCTGTTCCCCACAAAATCTTCACAAATTCTCCATAATTGACTGATATATTTCATTCGATAATTCGATAGACGAATAGAAGTTGCATCGGTGAAGGAAATATCGGGTTCGTTTTCATTACAAAGGGTTGGTTAGCAACCAATCAAGTGAGTGGGGGCCGAAATAATCATGCTCAATGAGCCAAAAGAAGATTTGTATTTTGCCGGGTCATTTATTCAAAACTAAATAATGAGTTGTATCTAATCATGCTGTAGCGATTCTTCGTGCCATTTCGTTAATGTAGGAACGCTTTCCATTCGCGGAGCCTGATCTATATGAATACGCAATCAACACAAAATGCCTGGTGGCGCAGAGCGAGCAGGCTGTTTTTCTCTGTTTGTATGGCTCTGCTTTTTTTCATTTTTGTATTTGCTTACTACCCATTTCGCCAGAAGATTCAATTTGACGGTGACGAAGGATTGAATTTAATGCGCTCGATGCTGGTCTTCTCTGGGCACCCGCTCTACATCGAAGTATCCAGTGATCAGCCGCCGTTGTTTACCCAGCTTCTTGCGCTTCTTTTCCGTGTCGTTGGTTTTGAAGTGACTCCTGCGCGGTTGGTGGTTTTGTTGTTTGCCAGTTTGCTGGTCTGGGCGTGTGCGCAATTTTTGCAAGTCACACGCGGAAAGCTGGCTGCACTGCTGTTCCTGCCACTGATGGTGATGGCCCCGCGTTTTTTGGTCTTGAGCGTTTCGGTGATGATTGGCTTGCCGTCCATTGCACTGGCAATAGTATCGATGCTGTGTGTGCTGGTCTGGCATCAAAAACGCAACAACCTTTGGCTGGTAGCTTCGGGATTTTTGCTGGCCTTATCGGTGTTGATTAAACTCTTCACCGGCTTTCTCGCGCCCATTTTTATGATCGGTGTAACCCTGGCGATTTATTTTGAAACCAGAGAAAAAGGCATCCATTGGAAAACTTTGCTGCGCCCCGCACTGATCTGGGGGCTGTGTTTTGCAGGTCTTACGATTGTGCTCGGTGCTTTGCTGATAGGTCCGCAAAACCTGTGGCAGATCATTTATCCGCACTTGGCCGCGCCTGAGAAAGGGACGTTTCAAGGCGATAATTACACCATCAATTTCCAGTTGCAGGCTGCCATGCCACTCGTGATTTTGGGGATTGTGGGTGGAATCTTTGCCGTTTACAAGCGTCACTGGATGATGTTCTACCCGCTGGCCTGGGCGGTGGTAGCCTATATTTTTCTCAGCTTTTATAAACCCGTTTCTTATCACCACCAACTGTTGGTGACCGTCCCCGCTGCCATGTTGGCCGCCGCATTTGTGGCTGAAATGTTGCAGGCGTTGACCCGCATTCATCAGCCTACGGCTTTGTTTCGCCCACAGGCGTTGCTCGGCATCGTCAGCATCCTCGGTTTCGGGTGGGTGCTGTTCCAGTATGCGCCCATTGTTCAAGGGCAGTTGCTGCCCAGCCCCCAGTTCAGCGGATTTTCCTTAACCGCCACTGCCGGGAAAATCAAAGTCATCAACGACATGCAAAAATATTCCAAAGAAACCAACTGGATTGTGACCGATATGCCGATGTATGCCTTTATCGTCAAAAAACCGGTGCCGCCCATTCTGGCGACCTTTTCACGCAAACGCCTGGTCACCGGTAGCCTGTCAGACGATGACATTCTGACAGCCATGCGCGACTACCACCCCGAGCAAGTCTTGATGGCGCGTTTTATCATCCCTGAACTCGAAACTTATTTGCAGAAAAATTACACTTTGGTCTCGTCGCCTGAATTTTTTAGGTTATTTGTTCGCAAAGATTTGAAGGCAATACCGGAGACACAATAGTAGCGCCAAACAAGAAAATATCCGGCGGTGATAAAAAATCACCGCCGGATATTTTTATAGGATGGTCTTGCGTGTTCTAAACCTGTTTTGGGGATCTTTGCTATACTTTTCTTTGATGGTTTTGAGATGGTTGTAAATTTCTTGTTCTCTGCCGGGGTCATCGCTTTCGACAAAATATTTCCAGGTGGGCACGTTGTTGTCTTTGAAGCTGATAAAGGAACCCAGCGTTTGCGGAAATTCACGCTCTCTGCATTCTTCGATCCAATCCTCGGCCTGATTGGTGTAGCGCTCAACAAAGTATTTTTTCCCGGCGGCGATGTCTTTTTCTGATTCGTTCCACCACGCCTGATATTGGATGGTATAGGGGCGTTCTTTATAGGCAAAGGCGCTGCCGACTTCATCGGGCCGATAATTTTTGTAGTAGGGGCCTGTAATCGCGCCGAGCGTGACGTAACAGCGCACCCCGGCTTTTTCGCCTTCTGCATGGAGCAGGTTCGATTCAAGGCTGCGGATGAGATTTTCGCGTCCTTCCGGGCCGAGGCCGCCGCCGGGTAAGCCTTTTTTTGCGAGGCGGGATGTGATCTTGTGTGGCGCGGGCTCATCGGCATCAGGTGGAATGAGAAAGGCAATATCGTCGCCGTCGGCTTCATCGGGGGGAACCCATTCGCTGCGATCCCAGCCTGAGAAGCTGAGATTTGCCACCTTGCCGGTTTTGGGGTCGGGAAAAGAGTTGGGGTCAATGAAAAGCGTCCCCGATTTGATGTCTCCGAACCATTTTTCGACGTATTCGCGCAGTTCAGCTTCTTCACCGGCAAAGTAACCATAAAACACACACTGATGAACCGATTTTTTGATCGAGGCAGAATCGGATTCCGAAGCTGGCTTCGCCATAATCTTGAGATTGGTTCCCAACAGCGCTGGTCCCTGATCGTTAACGATCATATTTTCCCAGTGTTCGAGTACATCGATTGCGGGAACATTCTCCCACTCCACATTGAATTTGATCGTTTGGGACGGCAGCGGAAAGGTCTTGATGACCAGTTCGGTGACGATGCCGTAGCTCATCCCGCCGCCACCCCTAAGCGCCCAGAGTAATTCGTGGTCATCCCTTTGTCTGGCATCCAGCTTGCGGACGCTGCCATCGCCCAGGACAATCGTCGCGCCCACCAGGCTTTCGCAGCACATGCCCTTTTGCCGCGTCCACGGCCCCCAGCCACCGCCAAAAGTGAACCCTGGCAGCCCGACCGTGCCGCAGGTGCCGTGCGGAATGCTGACGTTGTGCTCGTTAAGGATCGGAATCAGCATTTTAAAGATGGCTCCGGGTGGAATCCGGACAACCCCATGTTCCTGGTCAACGCTGCCTGACAATTTATTGAAGCGCGATAAATCGATGACAATTACATCCGTCCCTGAACATTCTCCTTCGTGGTCATGTCCGCCTGAGCGAACTCGTATTTCGATGCTCAAAATAGCACTGATGATGACCATTGCCTGCACATGTTCAATGTAGGCGCAAAAGACAATCGCCGCCGGTCTGAACTGGAACTTGCGATTGAAGACCTGCCGCGCTCTGTGGTATGCGCTTGAGCCGTCATCCACAAGCACTTCGGGGAGCGTGCCGGTGAATTGTAGATGATCCAATTCTTTTTTCAGCAAAGCATTGATTTTTTCGCGCAACTCCAGACCTTTTTGTTCTGCCATTTTGCTCAGTCTCCTCATGATGGGGAATGTTGGGATTTAAATGCTTTGATCATCTCATTATTATATAACGGGGAAGAAGATGTGCTGTTGTGTTAAGTGGGTCATTATTCCCTGGGGAGTGCCTGCCAGCGCGTGGGGTAAAATGGGTAAAAATATTTAAGCTGCCATTTTATAAAGGGACGCCCGCATGGATAATTTCGTTTCAATGGTATGTCAAGGCTGCGGTGACAGGTTGCAACAAACAGTTGAGCGAAACCGCTATCGTTGCTTAAGTTGTCACAATGAATATCTTGTAGACCAGAATGGTCGGGGGCTGGTTGTGGCTGGAATGAAACAAATGTCTGCCCCTTCTGCGCCAAGCGAAGTTGCTTACATTCCGGTTGTTCAGGCATATATCACTTCTCTGAAATTTTTTGCAGGCGGTTATGATAGTGTGCCAGAAACAGCTTTGCGGGAATATCCAGGTCAATTCAGCTCAGACGTGGACTATGTATACTGGGAAATTACATTTGATCATAAGTCGCTGGGGGAAATCCTCGAATTTGTTCTCTTTAACGTCTGGACCTATCCGGATGGCACAACGAGTAGTCTCAGCTCGAAAATTAAACTTGAAGCCGCCTGGAGCTGGTCCCGTTGGTGGAATTGCAGCAAGAAACACCCGGATGGGGAGCGCTGGATGCCTGGCGACTACCGGGTTGACTTTTTTGTCGAAGGCAAGAAAATTACAAGTGCCAGCTTCGCGATTTATGAATGAATTAATATTCTCCTGGTTGACCCAGCAAGAGCCATGGGAATGATAAGGAAACCACTATGGAAGAACAATTGCTCGATACCTGGCGCATTCACAGCCGCATTAATCTATACATCCTGAACGCTATCGCGCCCGAAGCGTTCGACGGGGCTGAACCAGCCAAGGGGCGCAGCTTTTTTCAGATGTTCGCGCACATCCACAACAACCGTCTGGCGTGGATTCAACCCGGCGCCCCAGAGCTGCTGCCGGATCTCAAAAAGATTGAGAAGGATGCTCCTCTCGAGCGTGCCCTGCTGCAAGAATCGCTGACGGTATCTGGCGCAGCGATTGAGACTTTGTTGCAAAAAGCTTTTGCATCTGGCGGCAAAATTAAAGGCTTTAAGTCACATGCACCTGCTTTTCTTGCCTACCTGATTTCACACGAGGCCTATCATCACGGCGAAATTGGCATTGCCCTGAACCAGGCCGGGTATGCGCTGCCCAAAGAAGCAGCGTACGGAATGTGGGAGTGGGGTGTTCGCTAGAAAACATTTGCCGCTCCCTTCCTATTCAGTGTAAGCAAGGATTGTCATTCATGCATTTGCTCAAGAAAAATCGTTTTCGCGTCATGATTGGTTGTCTTTTTTCAATATTTTGTGGCATCTTTATTGTTGAAAGAGTGGTTGCATACAAAATAAATGAGATTACACATCCGAAGCATATTGATCAATATGAAATGAAAGCTGAAGCTGGTGAGCCAATCGAACAGATCCATTTTGAGACAGTCGATCATCTGCTTTTGACCGGGTGGTATATTCCACCAAAAAATGGGGCGGTGATTATTTTGCAGCATGGCTATCATGCAAACAGTGCTCAAATGTTGCCCATTGGGCTGATGCTGGCGCGGAATGGGTATGGTGTTCTCCTTTTTGATTTTCGTGGTCACGGAAAAAGTGAAGGCAACACCGTTACGCTGGGATTGTATGAAACGCAGGATACAGACGCAGTTGTCGCTTTTCTATTGGAACGCTCGGAAGTAAAAAAAATTGGTCTGATTGGTAACTCGATGGGTGGCGCAACGGGGATTTTGGCGGCATCACGGAATGAAAAAATTCAAGCCATTGCAGTTGAAGGCGTATTTTCGGCGTTGAAAGATGAAGTGGGTATTGGCATCGAAGTTCAAACGCCTTTACCGGCTTTTCCTTTTGATGCGATATTTATATATATCGCAGAGCTTGAGACAGGTTACAGACTCAGCGATATTGCGCCCGTCGAAAAAATTGGTGGAATCAGTCCCCGCCCTATCTTGATTATGCAAGGTGGCAACGATCAGCGTATTCATCGTGAAAGTGGCAGGCGCTTGTTTGCTGCTGCAGGAGAGCCGAAACAATACTGGCATGAACCATCTGCTGCGCATGTCGCCATTTATCAATCTGCTCCCGATGCTTATGAAAAACATGTGATCGCGTTTTTTAACCAATCTCTTTAATCAAAACCTCGCCTTAAAATAAAATATGAAAAAACTAATCGTCTTTTTCGAAGCTTTTGTGTTTTGTGTTCTGCTCTGCGCCTGCGGCACGCAGCGCGGATTGGTTTTCACCCCAACCAACAGCCCCATTTCTTCCGTTACGTTCACAGCAACTGTCGCGCCTACCAGCACGCCAGCACTTCCCCGAAGGCCCAAACCAACCTTCACTGTTACAGCAACGGTGATGCCCAGCGAAACGCCCTTCCCGACAAAAGAAGTATTGTTGGATTATTACAGAATGGGTTTCCACACATTTTTCGATGGCGTGCGGGATTATACTTTTTCCAACCTGACAGTCTATAAAGATGGACAGATCATCATCAGCGGGGAAAGCGGCTATTTACAGAAGCAATTATCAACAAATGAAATCAATCAGTTCTTCGCCAGATTGAAATCGCTGGGTTTTTATGGGCTCGAAACAGACGAAGACGGTCACGCAACAGACAATCTCTATACACCCGACAATCCATTTGAAAGGATTTATGATGCTTCTTCTGATTGCATCTTGACCACAAATCAAGACAAACCGCGAGACATTTGCGCGTACGAACCTTATGCAAAATTTTTAGTACTTGGCATGAAGAATAGCCTGAAATTTTTGGACGCGTATCATCCGGATGGTATGCAACCCTACATCCCAGACAGAATATTATTGATGAGCGATTTGCTAAAGATACTACTGGAAGTTTTAGTTTTGATAAAACTTATCTCCCGGCAAATGCCATTCCGTGGCCTGAGCAATTTCCTCCGTTGGAAATAACATCATACAATTATTTGATGACATACATTCAGGGAAGCATGGCTACTCAAATTAGTGCCTATTTGGACAGTGTAAGATCGGATAAATATTTTCTGTTCAGTCAAAACGGCAAAGAATACATTGTGATGATTGAAATCCTATTGCCCCATGAAGCCGTTAAATTCTTATTGGTTACAGCCGTAAAGCTGCTTACAGAAAAAAAACAAATATTTGCAAATCCATCTTTCTTTTGAGCGAGTAAAATGTTCATTCAACAGACCCACGAAGTGACCGAAGAATTGGTCGAAGCCTTTCAGCGCCTGACGCCGCAGTTGAGCGCCAGCATGTCGCCGCCCTCATGGGATGAATTGCAAACGTTGGTGACTTTTCCCGCTTCGACGCTTTTGCTGGCGCGGACGCATGAATCCGCGCCCATTGTCGGGGCGGCGACCCTTGTCTTTGTGCGTGCGCCCTCGGGCCTGCATGCCCGCCTCGAGGACGTGATCGTTGACGAAGCGGCACGCGGTCAAGGGATTGGCGAAGCGCTAACGCGTGAAGCCATCCGCTTGGCAAAAGAAGCCGGCGCAAACTACATTGCTCTTACCTCCAACCCGCGCCGCGAAGCCGCCAACCGCCTCTATCAGCGCGTCGGCTTCAAGAAATGGGAGACAAATGTCTATCGGATGGAGCTTTAGCAGTTAGCTTTTAGGTTTTAGCGAACAGCGAACTGTTAACAGCACATATTTGCGATATACTACGCCGAATTACACCATTCACAATCATTCAAAAAGGACTCTCACAATGTTCGAAAAACTTGACATGGCCCCGGCTGACCCCATTCTCGGTCTCGAAGAAGCCTTCAAAAAAGATGGCAATCCAGAAAAAATTAACCTTGGCGTTGGCGTTTACAAGGATGAAGATGGCGCAACGCCCATTTTTCGCACTGTGAAAGTTGCCGAAATTCGCCTGATTGAAGAAGAAACCACCAAATCGTACCTGAGCATCGTCGGCCTGCCCGAATATGGCGCTGCCGTGCAGGAACTGATCTTTGGCGCGGGACATGAGATCATCCAGTCCAAGCGTGCTGTCACTGCCCAAACCCCCGGTGGCACCGGCGGCCTGCGTGTGGCGGCCGACTTCATCAAGAAGATCAGCCCCAACGCCAAAGTCTGGATCAGCCAGCCGACCTGGCCCAACCACCCGAACATCTTCAAAGCCGCAGGTCTGGCTGTGGACACTTATCCCTACTTTGACGCCGCCGCCAACGGCATCGCTTTCGACGCCATGATTGCCGCTCTCCAGCAAATCCCCGAAGGTGACGTCGTCCTGCTGCACGGAAGCTGCCACAACCCGACTGGCGCCGATCCAACGCTGGAGCAGTGGCTCAAGATTGCCGAAGTGCTCAAAGCCCGCAAACTCGTCCCGCTGGTCGATTTTGCTTATCAAGGTCTCGGCGCAGGCATCCGCGAAGATGCGCAGGGTGTGATGGCCCTGTGCGACGCCGGGCTGGAGATGTTAATCGCCAGCTCGTTCTCGAAGAATTTTGGCCTGTACAACGAACGTGTCGGTGCGTTGACGCTTGTTTCAGCCAGCGCTGAATCAGCGGCGACCGCTTTCAGCCATATCAAAATTGTCATTCGTGTCAATTATTCCAACCCGCCTGCGCACGGCGCAAAGGTGGTTGCTGCCATTCTCAACTCGCCCGAACTGCGCGCCGAGTGGGAAACTGAAGTCGCCGCCATCCGCGAGCGCATTCGCGCGGTGCGTACGCGCTTTGTGCAGGAACTGCGTGCGCAAGGTGTTAAGAAGGATTTTTCCTTCATCGAGCGTCAGAACGGCATGTTCTCCTTCACCGGGCTGACCAAGGAGCAGGTGCAGGCACTACGTGACCAGCATTCCGTTTACGTCGTCGAGACGGGCGGACGTATTAATGTGGCGGGCATGACGGAAGCCAACCTGCCCAGCCTGTGCAAGTCGATTGCGCAAGTGCTGGCATAATAAAGCACGACTGTTTAACAGGTCGATTGAAAATACGGACGGTCACCAAATTTGGTGACCGTCCGTATGCTTTTCTGGTCTCCATGGAAGCATGACAGGTCGTCTCATGCATCTATGGAGATTTTAACCAGCCAACTGGCTTGGATTCCACGCCTTCTTGTAAATCGGCGATCCATTGGTCTTTAACATTGATAACGACATTCGCCGAGGGTTTACGGCCAATCAAGGTTGTTACCGCCAGGTATTGACCATCCGGCGACCAGACAGGTTTGGGGTAGTTGAATAAAGCGCAGGTATTTACTACATCCAACGTTGTCAGGTTCAGAAGTAATAATTGTTTTGATTCTGAACCATCGCTTTCGGCGTTTTGCGATAATCCAAATGCAAGATAATTGCCATCCGGGGAAAGACTGTAGTAATTTCCAATTTCAAACTTATTTCCGTATAAATCTTGAAAATGGGTTAGCTGACGTGTTGTTCCGTTGCTGTTTATCAGCCACCACTCTCTTGGGCTATCTAAATCTGGTCGAGTTGGTGCAACAACACTCATTCCATCTGGCAGCCAGAGCGGCGGAAGCTCGCCAAACCGCCCAATATCTCGAATCTCCGCAAGCGTTTTTTTAGATTGACGATCCCACAAAGTCATATACGATCCATCCTGATAGACAACCATTTGAAGCGACGGGCTGTATATAACGCTGCTATAGCCAAAATGCAGTCCTGGATCATTTACAGGACTCAATACAGATCTTTCCAAACCGGGATAATTAGATGCTATTTCCTGCTGGTTGCCTGTCAATAGGTTGATGATGATAACTGGGGCAACTGAAACTTTATCAATGTCAGGGAAGACCGAAAACCAGAGCCTTTCATTATCGAGCCAGGGCATTCCAGTGTACATCAACCAGCCTTGCCCAACAGGAACTTGTGCCTTTGCCTGTCCATCGGCGGATTCAATGACCAGTTTTTCCTTCTCTCCATCAGGTTTGTAGTTGTAAGCTAACCATTCTCCATTTGGAGAAACTGCTGCATAATCCAGTAATTTTCCGCTGAGTTCGCGCCGGGTGTTTTGTTCGAAATCCAAAATGGACAGACGATTATAGGAAGAAAGCACAAGTTTTCCAGGCAAAGTTGTACTGTTTGGTATATTTGGCAATTTATTCCAACATGGATTGACGGGTATATTCGTGGTTGGCGCAGTGATTGTCGCTATTGCTTGAGCAGTCGGTGAGATTGGCTTAGGTGGAGTCTCAACGCCGCTACACCCAGTGATGACAAGACAAAGCATCAAAAACAGCGATTTCTTCATACAATATTTCTCCCTGATGTGAATGATCTTACAGATTGAATTTTAAACGAAAACGCCAACAAAGGGCGTTTTTTTTAGTCTTCAAAGGTGGTTTATTCCAACAGGGATGGCAACTTATTGAAGTGCGCTTTGGTAGGGGAGTATAATACCTTGTCCATGCAAAATAAAACCACAGACGCCCCTGCGCCTGTCTGCCGTTAAATAAGCATTGACGAGGCTGCCATGTCCACCGATTTGCGAAGGTATACATCTCAAACCACTGTCCGTTTAATCATCGGGGCGCTGACTTTATTGTTTGTCGCCGGCGGCGGGCTGATCTGGTGGTTGTATGGCATCGGCCCCATGCTGATGGGCATCCTTTGTTTGCTGGGGGCGCTTGTTCCCATTGGGATGATCTGGCTGGTGATGATTGGCCTCGATTTGCTGGTGAAAAAACTCAACGAAGAATGAATATCGAAACCCAATTAACCTACTTCGAAAACTGGATATTGCGTGTTCGCCCGCCTTTGGCAGTGCAGGGCAAACGCATTTTGCTCATGTTGCATGGCTGGCAGGGCGATGAGAACTCCATGTGGGTCTTCGCCCACAAATTCCCCGCCGACTACTGGATCGTCGCGCCCCGCGCCCCGCACCTGGCTCCCCAGGGCGGCTATTCGTGGTCAATGCCCGGCGCAGGCTGGCCCAGTGTTGATCTGTTGCGCCCGGCTGCCGCAGCATTGATTGACCTGCTCGACGCCTGGCCCCGTGCCAATGGCCTGGATGGTTCCCGGGTGGATGTGATTGGTTTCAGCCAAGGAGCGGCCATGTCTTTCACCCTTGCCATGCTCTATCCGGCGCGTGTCCGCAAGCTGGGTGTTCTGGCCGGGTTCGCCCCCGATGGTACTGAGCAGGTGCTAAAGCCGGGTATGTTGAATAACATGCAAGCCTTTGTCGCGCATGGCACCAAAGATGAGCGCATTCCACTTGTGCAGGCCCAGCGCAGCGTCCAGCTTTTGGAACAGGCCGGGGCACAGGTGACCTATTCTGAAAGCAATATTGCCCACAAACTCGGCGTCGATTCGCTGCGCATGCTGGAATCTTTTCTGGTTTAAGCATTTCCTAATCTCCAATTTGACGAAACCCGCTTTTACAAGTATCCTTCGCCAGACTTCTACTTTTTATTCTCTCCTCTCTATTCCCTGGACTTTCCTATGACTCTTTCCCGACGCGATTTTATCAAACTGGCTGGCCTTGGCGCCGGCGCAATGGCTTTTCGCTCCTTTAACGGCATTCTGCCCACATTCCCGTTCGACGATTTTCCAAAGGGTGATCGTTTGGGCCGTGCGTTGGCAACGCTCGATTATCGTACATCCCCGCGCATTGATTATCCGCCGCAGACCAAAGTATATCCCGATCAAGTTGTACAAATTTTGCGTGAAGTGGTGGCGAGTTCGAAGGATTTCAAATCTGATTAATCAGCGTTGGTTTGAAACTCCCAATGGTTACTTACAGGCCGATTTCATTCAACCCGTGCGCAATCTTCCAAATGAGCCTTTGAAAGCCATCCCCGCAGGCAAAAACGGATTTTGGGCCGAAGTAACCGTGCCGTATGTTGACCTTTTTATGGATAACCCCCCGGCGCGTTCTCCCTGGGTCAAGAACCTTCTCGACATTCAAGAAAATCCGCGTCTCTATTATCTGCAAGTTGTTTGGATTGACCAGATCAAGCTGGGGGATGGCGGAAATCCCATGTATCGCTTCAATGAAGATGGTGGACGCCCCGGAGGCGCAACCGGCGGTAGTTATGGTGACCTTTTGTGGGGCGACGGACGCGCCTTCCGCCTTCTGACTGCCGACGATGTGACCCCCATCAATCCCAATGTGGATCCCGCCACCAAAAAAGTGGTCGTCCACGCTGGCGACAAAGAACAATATCTATCGTGCTTTGAAGGGCAGGTCGAAGTTTATTACTGCAGATGCTCCACTGGCTATGTCATTCCAAATGATACAGAAGCAGATAAATCAACGCCAACCGGTGACTACCAGACCTGGCGCAAAACGCTTTCCATTCACATGAGCGCTGGTACCAGCGGCGCAGGCTATGACACTCCTGGCATTAGCTGGACAAATTTTTTCGCAGGCTCAGGTATCGCCATTCACGCCGCTTTCTGGCACAATCAATTTGGCATGCAGCGCTCCCATGGATGCGTCAATGTTGCTGCCGAAGACGCAAAATGGATTTGCCGTTGGGCATCGCCTTCGCTCAGCCTGGATAATGCCGATATTACAATATCCGGCGAAGGTGGAACGCACGTTGTTGTTATGGAGAGGTCGTTATAATGCCTACAACAACCATCTGGCTGGCGCTGCTCGCGGGGATTCTTTCCTTCCTTTCCCCGTGCGTCCTTTCACTTGTGCCTGCCTATGTCGGCTACCTCAGTGGGCGCGCAGCTGGGGGCGAAGTTAATGGCACACAACGTCTGACGACCTTTTTGCATGGCGTCTTTTTTGTGCTTGGTTTCAGCGTTGTTTTTATTTTATTCAACATCATTGGTTTTGGCATTGGACGTGTGTTTTACGATGTTCAAGTCTGGCTCGCCCGCATTGGTGGATTTGTCATCATCATTTTTGGTCTGCACATGATCGGCATCTTTCGGATTCCGTTTCTGGAATATGATACGCGCATCCAGCAAATGCCCGACCGTAAAATGGGATTTCTCGCTTCGGCGTTGATGGGGGTTTTCTTTGTAGCGGGATGGTCCCCGTGTGTCGGTCCGGTACTTGGGACGATTATGACCCTGGCCGCTACCGGCAATTCACTGCCCAACGCAGTAGGTCTGGGCATTGCCTATTCCATTGGGATGGGCATTCCTTTTCTGGTGGCGGCGCTTGGCATTACCTGGGTTACCACCCTCCTGCGAAAACATGGCCAAATCATGCACTGGACGGAAATGATCACTGGCGGTTTGTTGATTGTTGTCGGCGCGTTGATGATGTTGGGCCAATCTAATTTGTTTGCAACCTTCTTTAACAATCTGCTTAATGGCTGGACGCCACCCCTATAACCTATGACCATTACTGTCACCTTGTATACCCGTAAGGATTGTGCCCCCTGCCAGCAAGTCAAAGCTGACCTGGAAGCGATTCAATCTGAAATTCCACACACGCTGGTGGAGATTGATGTGGACACAGACGTTGCGGTGCGTGAAAAATACGCTGCCGAAGTGCCTGTGGTTGAAGTTGGGCCGTACAAGCTCAAGACCGTCATTACCAAAGCGGACTTACTCATGTCGCTTGGTGCAGCGCGTGACCGTATCTCCCACCTCGATCAAATTGGCGACCCGGCCCATCAACGCCGTGTTGAGCGCGGAAAAGTCATCAGCAGCCCGGATAAACTCTCGATGTGGCTTTCCAACCACTGGCTGGCTGCTGTTAATTTGATCATTTGTCTTTACGTTGGACTGCCATTCCTTGCCCCCGTTTTGATGAAATCTGGTGCAACTTTCCCGGCTCAGGTCATTTATACCGCCTACAGTCCGCTTTGCCACCAGCTCGGATTCCGTTCCTTTTTTCTGTTTGGCGAGCAGCCCTACTATCCCCGCCTCGCTGCGGGAGTTCCAGATGTTAAAACTTTGGCCTGGCGACCGGCATTGATGAAAACGACCTGTTGGCAGCCCGCGCTTTTATTGGCAATGACCAGCTTGGTTACAAGGTCGCTGTTTGTGAACGTGACGTGGCAATTTATCTTGCCATCCTCGCATTTGGCCTGCTCTACGCTGCTACAGGCCGTCGTCTGCAACCCATGCATTGGATTCTCTGGATGCTGATTGGCATTGCCCCAATCGGATTTGATGGATTCTCTCAGTTATTCAGCCAGTTAAACCTGCCGTTTCTGAGCGCGATCTTTCCTTATCGTGAAAGCACACCCTTCCTTCGTGTTTTGACCGGCTCTCTTTTTGGCTTTTCCACCGCCTGGTTTGGTCTTCCCTATATGGAACAATCCATGCGCGAAACCCATGCGCTGCTTGTTAAAAAATTCGTCGTTGTCGAAAAAAAGCTTCACCTGTAAATCTCATGCCTTTCCAGGTCATCGACGGTATCCGTTACCTCACTTTTGAGTGTTTTTCGAAAAATATTGTTCACGCCATTTTTACACGTCACGGCGGACTTAGTCCTGCACCCTGGAACTCTCTCAACTTTGGGGGAACCGTTGGCGATGAGCGTGAGCGGGTCTTGGAGAATTGTCACCGGGCCTTTCGCGCCCTTGGACGTGATCCGCGTTCAATGTTTGATGTCTGGCAAATCCACAGCGCAGACGTGGTGACGGCTGTTTCCCCCGGCCTTTCCGGCCACCCTGAAATCAAAGCAGACGCCATTGTGACAGATCAACCCGGCATCACACTCTTCATGCGTTTCGCCGATTGCGTCCCGATTCTGCTCCACGACCCGCGCAAGGGTGTGGTTGGCGTTGTCCATGCGGGTTGGCAGGGAACGGTAAAAAAAATCCTGCGCGAGACGGTCAAAACCATGCAGGCCGCCTACAATTCCAACCCGGCGGATATTCTCGCAGTGATTGGTCCATCCATCGGCCCTGACCACTACGAAATCGGCCCGGATGTGATTGAGCGTGTACACGCCAGTTTCAAAGACTGTGCTGGTTCACTGCTTCACGATCAGGACGGGCATACCCACCTCGATCTCTGGGCTGCCAACCGACTGACGCTTGAACAGGCCGGTGTCGGTCAGGTGGAAGTATCCCAACACTGCACCGCTTGCCAGACAAATGACTGGTATTCGCACCGCGCCGAAAAAGGCAAAACCGGACGTTTCGGTGCGCTGATTGCGCTCGCTTAAGAGGGGTCCATGAATCAAGACATCCGTGAACGCTACTTTCAGGTGCTCGAACGGATTGAGCAAGCCACGCAGGCTGCCGCCCGCCCCGCTGGCGCGGCACGCCTGATTGTTGTCACCAAAACCCATCCGCCCGAAAGTGTGCAAGCGGTGCTTGAAGCGGGTGCGCGTGATTTGGGGGAAAATTATGCTGAGGAGGCCGTTGCCAAAGTGATTGCGATCGGCCCTGTTAGTGGGTTGCGCTGGCATATGATTGGTCACATCCAGAGTCGCAAAGCCAATCTCATCGCCAATCATTTCAACATGGCGCAGACTGTTGATAGCTTGAAACTCGCGGCCCGCCTCGATCATTTTGCGGCGCAGTCGGGCAGGCGCTTGCCCGTTTTGCTTGAAGTCAACGTCAGCGGGGAAGAAAGCAAGTTCGGCTACCCTGCCTGGGATTCCGCCAACTGGGATGCCCTGCGCCCTGAATTTGAGCAAATTGCTGCTTTGCCGAATCTGGAAATTTGCGGGTTGATGACGATGCCCCCCTTTGCCGATGCCCCCGAAGCCTCACGCCCGTTTTTTCAGCAGATGCGTTCGCTGCAAGCCTTCCTCGTTAAAACACTGCCCCATGTCGCCTGGCGCGAACTGTCGATGGGTACCAGCATCGATTTCCCCGTCGCTGTGGATGAGGGAGCAACCCTTGTGCGGGTTGGCACCGCCATTTTGGGCGCGAGAAAAGCCAAAGCATAGCCCAATTTTCATTTTTGTTATTATGCTGTAAACCCAAAAGGAGCACGAATGGGATATATTTTAAGTCAGATTGTCTATTATGTAGGACAGGTGATCATCTACGTTATCATCGCGCATGTTGTTCTGTCCTATTTTATGAGCCCGTCCCATCCAATCCGTGTGGCAATTGATCGAATGGTCTTACCATTGCTCAACCCCATCCGGCGGGTGGTCCCACTGATCGGGATGATAGACATAAGTCCTATGATCCTGATTATTCTGGTACAATTAATAGCGTGGCTCCTGAATGGCTTAATTATCACGTTACTGAGGTGAAGCATGGCATCCCGTAAATTTCACTTACATGATGGTCAACGTGGATCAGCTCTGGCTGTCCGTGTGACCCCACGCGCCAGCCGGAACGAAATTACCGAAATCCAGAGCGATGGAACGGTGAAAGTCCGCCTGACGGCTGTCCCAGTGGAAGGCGAGGCCAATGAAGCGCTGGTCACTTTCCTGGCAGAAGTTTTGGGTGTCGCTCCCTCGAAACTGGATATCGTTGCAGGCATGAGCGGAAAAGACAAGCTGATTGCCGTGCTCGATATGGACAAAGATGAAGTCCACCGCCGCCTGGTGGCGTATCTTGAATAGCTTTTAGCGATTAGCTGTTAGAAAAAGCAAAACCCTCCGTATTTGTGCGGAGGGTTTTGCTTTTTCTAACAGCTAACGGTTCACTGCTAAAAGCTAATTGCCAACAGGGGTATACAACTCTCGATATACTGTATACGTCTCGTAAATGCCGCGAATGTAGTTGCGCGTTTCAGCGAAGCGAATGATTTCCAGCAGCAGATCAGGGTCGCCTTTGGCGAGGTCCTTCCAGGCGCTGGCATTGCCGGGGCCGCCGTTGTAGGCTGCCAGAGTTGCGTAAATGTCCCCATCCAGAATTTTGCGGTTGGCGTTGAGGTAGTAAGTTCCCATGCGAATGCTGACGTATGGGCTGTATAAATCGTCTTCGGTGTAATTGGGCGGCCAGTTCATATTGGTGGCAATGCTCGCACCTGTGTCTGGGATGATTTGCATCAATCCGCGTGCGCCCGCATTGGAACGTACGAACCCTTCAAACAGACTCTCCTGCCGAATCAGGCTGGTGGTAAAGAGCGGATCGATCTCGTTTTCGCGTGAGGCGGGCCAGATCAAATCGGAGTAATACAAGCCATAGCGCGCATGTTTGAAGTAAATTGGTGCATTCAGGCTGGCTGATTGATCGTCCATCCCGGCCAGCGTCAAAACCTGACGGAGCGCGAAAATGGCCGAGCGGTAGAGGCCCATATCGAGCATGTAATTTCCCAGCCTGAAAGAATCCACGGGATCATTTTGCACCGAGTTCGCGCAGCGCTTCAAACTCAACGCGCGCATCATCATACAGGCACAATTGCCAGAATTCCACACCGCGCTGGAATTGCGCATCAGAGGCGAGCGTGCCTGGCCCGTTGAGATCAACATCCTGATCCAGCTTGAACTTGATGCGCATCCAGGCGATGGCTGCGTCGCGTTCGCTGCCAAGGTCGTAGTTAAAGTTATAGCCCGGCGCAAGCGCAAAGGGTTGACGATTGTCAGCCAAATCACGGCTGCGCAGGCTGTAATATCCACTCGGGTCTATCAACTGGGCCTGCTGCCATGCGGATTGCGCGTGTTCGTGATCGCCCGTGATCTGATAGGTTTTTCCCACCCATAGCTGTGCGCGTGCTCCGTCCGCTGCATTGATGGCGAGTTTAAACGCCACCTGAAAGTCTTCAAGCGCTTTGGGGTATTTCTCTTGCCGGTAGCGGATGATGCCTGCTTGAAACATGGCGTTTCCAGCGCTATCGTCCGCCGGGAAGCGCGCGGGTAGCGATTCCCAGATGGTGGCGGATTCTTCGAGCTTGTCGGCGCGTTCATCAATACGTGCCGCATCCATCAAATAGTCTGCTGTTTCGGGTGAGTTGGGGGCGAGTTTGGCATAATCGAGCAGACTTTGCGCGGCAATGCTGTACTGGTCAAGGTCGGCCCACTGTACGGTTGCTCTGTCATCCCATGCCGAGGCCCAGTGCTGGTTGTCGGGATACTTGCTGATAAAGCTGTCCCAACTTTTGACCGCGTCTTTATAATTGCCCAGCTCGCGCGATGTCAGACCGAGATAGTACAAGGGACTACCATCGTGGTCGGGATGGTTGGCGATATAGCGTTCAAGCGCGATCTTGGCTACATCGTATTTCCCGGCGTAGTAATCCACCAGGCCGCGATCAAAATCATCAACAGTTTGGTTCGCATCGAGCAGACCCACCAGCGCCGAGTATGAATTGTACGAGAGCGGATAATTGGCGATGTCCACCTGCCAGCGCTGGTAGGCTTCATCAGGGCGGTTGAGTTGCAGCAGGGCGCGGCCTGCAAGCAGCTCCATTTGCGCCTTGAGATAGTCATTGGTGCTGGTGGTGTAAATTTCGTCATAAATGGCGAGTGCTTCAGTGAGTTTGTTACCGTTTAAATATGAATTGGCAATTTTGACTTTGACCCCCGTCGAGTTGTTTTGCCCGATTGCCGACAAGGCTGCCTGATAGGCTGTCACTGCGTCGTCATAGTGACTGAACGCATAGAGAGCGTCGCCACGTTTTTCCTGCACATAGGCGTCGAGCAAAGTGGGGCGCAGTTGCAGGTATTTGTCATAAGCGTCAGCGGATTCTTGATAGCGTTGAAGGTCATAATAGGTTTCGCCAAGCAGGAAATAAGCATGTGTAGCCTGTTCGGTACCTGAATATGCCTGAGTAAGCGTAAGCGTCCGCAGGGCTTCAAGCGCCCCGGGATAGTTCTCATAGAGAAAGTTGCTTTTTCCCACCCCCCAGAGTGCCTCTGCTTGAACCTTTTCATCGTTGCTGGAAGCAAGCGCTGCCTGATAATTGTCTTTTGCGGTCACATAGTCGCCGTTATCCAGCGCCTTGTTGCCCGCTGCAATCAATAGCGCAGGAATCGGCGTCGGCGTGGAGGTGGGTAACGGGATCGGCGTCAGGGTAGGCGTCGCCGTTATCGTGGGGGTCGGTGCCGGGGTGTTTGTTGGGGGTGGGGGAGTGGGGGTGGGCAGGGTACAGGCTGTCAGGGTCAGCAGTCCCGCCAAAAGCGCGAGCAATATCCATTTCATTCTGTGCTTATACTGTCTTTGGGGGGCAATGTCAATGCTTTGACAAATGCCCTTTCCCATGTTAAACTTCGCCCGCTTACCACGACGCCCCCTGTGGGCGTCTTTGTTGTATCAGTCACCCTGCATTCAGAATGGAATGATCGATGGATATTTTGCTCTCTGGTTCAGTTGCATACGATTACTTGATGACCTTTCCGGGGTTGTTTCACGAACACATTTTGCCTGAAAAACTCTCGTCAATCAGCCTGTCTTTTCTGGTGGAGAGCATGTCCCGCCAGCGCGGTGGCACTGCCCCCAATATTGCCTATACTCTGGCTTTGCTCGGCGAACGCCCGCGTTTATTTGCTACCGTTGGTGAAGATTTTGAAGAATATCGCCTCTGGCTTGAAAAATATGGGGTGGATACTGCGTTGGCCGTAGTCGTCCCGGGGAAGAATACCGCTTCGTTTTTTGCCACGACGGATCAATCCAACGCACAAATTGCATCCTTCTACCCTGGGGGGATGGCCCATGCTGCATCGTTGTCCGTTAAAAGCCTCGAGCAGCGCCCTGATCTGGTGGTGATCTCGCCCACGGACCCGTCTGCCATGAAGCTGCACGCTGCCGAATGCCGCGAACTTGGTATTCCATACTTGTACGATCCTTCGCAGCAGGTGGTGTGGCTGAGCGGTGAAGACCTGGCGCGTGATATGGAAGGCGCGCACTTTTTGTTCGTCAACGATTATGAGTTTGGTATGATCTCGAAAAAGACCGGCCTCGATCTGGATGGAATGCTTAAGCATGTTGATATTATCATTGTCACACGCGGCGAAAATGGTGCAAGCATCTATGCGGATGGCAAAGAGATCATCATCCCGATTGTGCCTGCCGATCAGGTGATCGACCCAACGGGTGTTGGCGATGCCTTTCGTGGTGGTTTCCTAACGGGTTATTCTCGCGGTTGGGACTGGCAGTTATGCGGTCAGATCGGCGCTGTTGCGGCGACGTATTGTATCGAAAAGAACGGTCCGCAAAACCATCACTACACCCGCGAAGAGTTCGTTCAGCGCTTCCGCAAGCATTTTGATGATGGTGGGAAGCTTGATCAGTTAATTTAGTCATTAGAGAATAGAGAGTAGAGAGCAGTGAAACCCACTATTCTCCTGCTCTCTACTCTCTTTTTTATTCTCTACTATTCTATTTTCTAAAACGGAGTGAATGATGAGCAATTCTGATATCAAAGATGCGAGCTTAGCCGAAGGCGGACGCCGTCGGATTGAGTGGGCCGAACGTGAAATGCCTGTTTTGCGCCAGATTAAAGAGCGTTTTGCAAAAGAACGTCCGCTCGAAGGACTGCGCGTTTCAGCCTGCCTGCACGTCACCACTGAAACTGCCAACCTGATGCTTGCCCTGCAAGCTGGCGGCGCAGACATCGTGCTGACTGCTTCGAACCCGCTTTCCACACAGGACGATGTGGCGGCGGCGCTGGTCAATCTCTATGAAATCCCAACCTATGCCATCAAGGGCGAAGACAACGCAACCTATTACAAGCACATTCGCGCGGCGCTTGAGCACAAGCCCGAAATGACCATGGATGATGGCGCGGACCTGGTTTCCTCGCTTTTCTTCATCCAGATGGGTCGCTTCGACAATCTTGAGCCATCCCTGGCAGCCTGGGCCAAAGCCTTGAGCGCTGAAGAACGTCAGGCGCTGCTCGATGGTGTTGTTGGCGGCACAGAAGAGACCACCACCGGCGTCATCCGCTTGAAGGCAATGGAAGCCGATAACATTCTGAAATTCCCGATTGTGGCGGTTAACGATGCGTTGACCAAGCATCTGTTCGACAACCGCTACGGCACCGGCCAATCTACCCTGGATGGCATTATCCGTGCCACCAATGTGCTGCTGGCTGGGAAAAACTTCGTTGTCGCCGGCTACGGTTGGTGCGGACGTGGTCTGGCCTCCCGTGCGCGTGGCATGGGCTCGCTCGTCATCGTCACCGAAGTCGATCCGATGAAGGCGCTTGAAGCCGTCATGGATGGTTATCAGGTGATGCCGATGATCGAAGCCGCCAAGATTGGCGACATTTTCTGCACCGTGACGGGTGACATCAACGTGCTCGATGGTCATCACTTCGAAGTGATGAAAGACGGCGCGATTGTTGCCAACTCCGGTCACTTCAATGTCGAAATCAATATTCCGGCGCTCGAAAGCCAGTCGAATGGCAAGCCCAATCTGGTTCGCCCGTTTGTCGATCAATACACAACCAAAGATGGCCGCAAAATCAATATTCTTGGCGAAGGCCGTTTGATTAACCTGGCTTCTGCTGAAGGTCACCCCGCTTCGGTGATGGATATGTCCTTCGCCAATCAGGCACTTTCGGCTGAATACATGGTCAAGAACGCCGCTAATCTGGGCAAGAAGGTTTACTCTGTACCGGAAGATATTGACAAGGAAATTGCCCGCCTGAAACTGGCGGCCATGGGTATCAAGATCGACGACCTGACAGCCGAGCAGGTGAAGTACCTCGGTTCCTGGGAAGAAGGCACCTAGGATTTACGATTGACAATTGGCCCCGTGGCGGAAACGCTGCGGGGCTTTTTTGTTTTTGCCGGGTATAATTTGGCGAAATTTACCGGAGGGAGTGGCTATGATAAAGCGAAAGCTCAAAGTTTTTTTGTCCCATGCGCCGGGTGATCTATCCGCTGCGCGTGAACTGTATGGTCAGTTGGCAGCTGAAGGGTGGCTGGATGTCTGGTTTGGGGAGGAGCGATTAGGTCCAGGGGTGGATACGAATCTCGAAATTGAGCGAGCCATCAGCACCACTGATTTGGCGATTGTTTGTATTTCCAAAGATGCGACAACACAGTCGGGCCTTTTTCAAAAGGAATTGCGGCTTATTTTGGATGCGGAACAAAATGTGCCAGCAGGAACGATTTTTGTGGTTCCGCTCAAGCTGGAAGAATGTGAACCGCTCTTTCAATTACGCCACAAGCAATTTGCCAGTTATTTTGGGGAAAGTCGTGAGAAAGTTTATCCGAATATCCTGCGCAGTCTACGCAGCCGCGCTGCTGGTCTGGGCATTAATACAACTGCCAAAG
Organism: uncultured Chloroflexia bacterium; assembly: GCA_963757465.1. Classification (GTDB taxonomy): domain Bacteria; phylum Chloroflexota; class Anaerolineae; order Anaerolineales; family Villigracilaceae; genus UBA5195. The sequence continues at coordinate 1,005,276 of CAVWRY010000003.1, forward strand.
CTTTGCCTGTCAAAACAAGTGCTGCGTCTATGCCAGCCAATAAACCAGAGTCAGCGATAGGCGTAGGGGGGGATGTTTCCAGCTCCATCCTTGTCGCTGGCACAAATAACAATGTGACGATTATTTATCCGCGAGACGAATTACCCCAAACCAAATCAGATTTGAGCGAATAGTTTTCCCATGAAATCTCATCTTGTAATTCGCTTGACCTGTGTAGATGCCGGTGTTACAATGTTGGCCGCTTAACCATTAGCCCCCATCGTCTAGTGGACCAGGACGCGGCCCTTTCAAGGCCAAAGCTGGAGTTCGAATCTCCATGGGGGCACCTTCAAAGATCCATCCCGAACCACAACCTATGGTCGTGGAGCAGTTCCTTTCTATGCTTCGCTTTGAACAGCGAGGAAAATTGGCGGAATTGCCTCACGATAGGAAGTGAGGTCGGGATGGTCGCTTTTAATTCGGATGTTTCCGTTTTTGTAATAGATAACTATATATCGGTTAAAGATGCATCTTTGTATAGTGGATATAGCCAGCAATACCTACGCCGATTATTGCGTAATAATCGGCTGGAAAACATCAAGATTGGTCAGGTATGGTTGATCAATAAAAAATGTTTAGATGGTTATATTAAGATGGTTAATGAAACACAGGATCGGCGCTTTGGAATGAGGCCGACTTATACGAGTAATAGCAAAAGCCGAGAAATACCCAATTAAATAAATAGTTTTCATGGGCTAGCTCTTCTTTTATTTGAGTTCTTGCACTTGCATAAGTAGAAAACTGTTCTGCAAGATGTCTATTATTTGAGTTATTCATAATCATTGACATGATGAAAAGTAGTATTAGAATAACAAGGGTTAATTTTCTTTAATCTAGTGCTCTGCCAAGATCAAAACCTGCTGCTATGTTATTGCGTCCAACACACTCATAAACTGTAAAATCTACTGTACAGTTTCCTCATACAAATCAGGCTCTTCTTGGGGGCTAAAGTGACCAGTCAAGCTAAAACAAAATTTTCTCGCCAATTCTTTGATAACCCTGTTACCCTAACTGTATCATCTGTTCTTATAGGATTCGTAATTGGATTATTGACTGGTTTTGCGAATTAGGACTTATTAATTCAAGTAATTGTCGGTTTATGTTCAAGTATCTTCACCTTGCAAATTGGTGAGTTATACCGTAAATATGAATTATCCGATAAACTTGAGATACTTGATGATGCCCTTACTAATAAACATCTGTTTGAGTTTTTTGAACAAATTATTTATTCTCATCGGAAAATTGAAGATGTGAAAAGGGATTATCCTTTCATCCAAAAATTTTTTGACGATAGAGTCATGATCACCCGAGCAAGATTAGATTCTGATTGGGCTGAATTAGGTACCGGAAGAGTGATAATAGATGAACCGATTACAGAACTTACATTTACATCCGATATCCTTGCCACTGCCCAAAAAAACGTTTGGGCAGTGAGTTTTAGAGACGAAGATTACTGGGACCTGCCTGAAGGACAAGCTTATCTTGAACAACATCAAATACTCTTAAGCAAAGGAATTTCTGTAGCTAGGATTTTTATCTTGGATAAAGATGATATAAATTCTCAGCGTAAAATGATTTTCATTCAAATAAAGATGGGGATTAAAGCTTATGTTTTGCGCTCGGAGCATGTGAGCGTTCAAGAGCGTGAAGACTTTGTTATCTATGATGAAGCCTATGTGCGTTTTGCAAAACCAATAGAAAATACTGGTACTCTGAAGGCTGCCACGTTATCTCTTCAAGCCGAGGAAGTAAGACAGTATTTATCAAGATTTAAATATTTGAGAAGTCAAGAGTGTACAAGCAGAAAAGTTCTATGATATATACGATCATCAAGAAGTGTAGAAAGCAAAAATTTATTCACTTCTCGGAGGGATAACGGTTTGGACGCAGATTATAATATTGAATTTGCTCATGTCGAATTTACGCGAGGCTGTACTTTTAATGAACAGACTACTTATCATTCTTCAACTATTGCAAAAATGTTGATTGGAAAGCTTGCCGAGCGTGGTAGCTCATATTCTACAAGCGTACTCATAGATAATAAACATGTACCAAATTCTTTGAACGTTGATTGTATTTCACGATTTTTTAGAATAACCTGTAGCCAGTTAAAAGTAAATTATGTGTGTTATGAAACTTCGCTATCAAGATACATGGATAGGGTAATCCATTTGTTACCCGCGAAGCCAAGAAAAAAGGTAAGCGATGATGTCGAACACTATCTAAGAATAAGGGGAAGAATCGCATGTTCCCACGATATTTCGATCTGGCATTTAATGCGCTTAGGTTATATTAATGATCTAGATTTAGATGTAATTATTCCATTCGACAGATTTTGGGAAGAAAGTTCATGGCCTCCATTTAAGAGCAAAATTGCAGTCTCAATCTTATCTGATGAACTCGTTGAAGAAGAAGAACGTTCCCAAAAGGATATCCTTCGGCATGTTATAATACCAGGATTACCTGAACCAGGATTACCTGATAAAATCGGGCGGATTTATTTCAATGATAAGGGAGATATTACCTCTTATACACCATTTCTAAAGGAGATTCTTTATGGATAAACACATTTTGATTACGGACTTCTCTATTTATCTTCCCAGAGCATGAAAAACAACTGAAACAACGGGGATATATTATTGAACGTTTAGACAAACCAAACGCTACAGAAGATGAATTGTGTCATGCTATCCAGGGAAAACATGGGTATATTCTTGGTGGCGTCGAACAAGTTACTTCAAAAGTTTTAAATGCAGCAGATAAATTAGAAGCCATTGCTTTTACTGGTTCCGGTTATGCAGAATTTATTCCAGCACATAAAACTGCTACTAAAAAAGGAATCGCAATATCAGCAACCGTTGGAGCAAACGCGCAAGCTGTTGCTGAATACACTTTAACTCTTATTCTAGCAATGGTGAGAAATTTGCCTTTGTTAATAACTCGATCTTTGCCCACGCATATTGAAAAGCACTCTGGGTTTTACGTTGCACGTGAATTGGGTAATCTAACGCTTGGAATTGTGGGTTTAGGGCATGTAGGAACTAGAGTTGCAATGGTGGCTAACTCTCTTGGGATGAAAGTTCTCGCAACGAACCGGTCAGGCTCCACAAATGTCTCAAACGTAGAATTAGTTTCACTAGAAAATTTGCTTGAAAATTCAGATATTGTAAGCCTTCATGTTAGCAAAGAGCATGGTACTAAGGTGATAGGACGTTCTCATCTTGAAATCATGAAAAAAGGGGCTATTCTTATTAATGCAGCATTCCCACATGCAGTAGATTTTGATGCATTACACGAAAAATTAGTCTCGAAGCAGTTGAGAGCTGCATATGATGCTCCACCAGATGGAGACTTTTCTGATATACCGCTCGGTTATTTTTTGGCGTCCAATGCTCAGGTAGGGTTTAACACGCAGGAAGCGAATCAAAGAACAAGTGATAGAGCAACCAAGTCCTTGATTAATCTATTATCTACGGGTGATGATGATGACTTGGTAAACCCAGATTATAAAAAGTATCGTAGTAAAAAAATCTAAGAACGCGTTTGTAAAGGTTTTGAAAGATAAAGAGCCAAACGGTGTAAATCACAGCCTCAGTAGTCTCGTGCCAAGTTTCATACTCTTTGGACAGATATTGATATTTACCAAGCAATACAAAAGCGCTCAACTCACCTCTGGCTTTCATAATTTTCAATATCCAAAAGCCGTTTTTTACTCTAAATTTGCACAAATTCAGTTCTTGAAATGGATAAAGTCCAACTTAGCAAACAAACATCTTCTCTTTCTAATCTTATTCTGAACACCTTAAATTTAAGGGTCTTATGGCAAATAATTCTTACGAGATTATTATTATCGGAGCAGGTATCATTGGCTGTACAGCAGCTTTAGAATTAGGTCGCAGAGGGGCAAGTGTGCTTATTATTGAGGAAAAGTCTGGTCTTTTTCAAGGGGCTTCTCAAGCAGGCTTTGGAAGTTTGACACCGTTTTCTGACCCATTTTTTGTAGATGAAGCGCGTGACTTTGCTGCCAAAAGTGTGCAATTATATAGAAGCAAATGGATACAAACTATCAATGCGGAAGCCGATGTCCAGATTCCATTTATAGATTTAGGACTGATTGAACTCTGTGAGACAGATGCAGATTTTGCCAAAGCTCGCAAACACGCTGAGAATTTGCAAAAGGCAAACTATACAAATGCTGTCGAAGTATTGACAATTGATGAAACACGTAAAAGAGAACCTAACCTCTCTGGCGAATTTGCAGGAGCTCTTTGGCTTGATGAACCTTGGTTAGATGCACAACAGTATTTAAGTGCCTTAGAAGTTTGTATAGCTAGAAACAAGAAAATTACTTTGCGTACAGCTACCCAAGTTGTTCGGACTACAAATAAACTTTCAACAGTTGAGATTACTACAAGTACGGGGGAAGTACTAAACAGCAGGTGGGTTATTATATGTACTGGATTAAGTCCCGCAGGAATTGAAAATATACCCAATCTAGCTTTACGGTGGAATTCGTGGAGATGCGGTTGGAGTATATACCTTGGATGATAAACCCCTGATACACCGCCATTTATACATGAAAAACGGGTTTATAACGCCCCGTCTCAACGGTTATATGCTCTTGGGTGCCACTTATGATGAAGAGAACGGAATACCAAACGAACATGCCCGCAAAAATCGCAATCGCATAGCGCTTAGTCAGTTAAACCTTTTAATTGAAACTAATAAAAAGATTTTACCTGGCCTGGGCAATTGTGAAATTGAGAAGGTTTGGCGTGGATGGCGGCCTACACCGAAAGACGAAATGCCAATCATCGGCCCACTTATGGCTTACGCGAATATTATCATGGCAACCGGTTGCATAGGACTAGGTATAACTATGGCACCTGCGATAGCAGAAGCCATTGCTGATTACTGTATCAACGATATGAATAATTTCCCTGCATCATTCAACCCAAATAGATTTTAGTGAAGTGACTTTTATTTGGTATTACCTAACAAAGAGATGCTTGATCCTTCTATTGCTTGAGTTTTAACAAATTCCAAAATGGTTAGCCAGCAAGTTTTAGTCGCACAATATTGCTTACATTAAGTAGACGATGCAAGAAAACGAAAAATCACCAAAGCGAGACAAGCGATTCTCTGAAATAATGGAGATCCTGATAGTTCTATTCGTGGAGGTGATTTTATGTTTCCTGAAGATGAAATCGACGGGTTTGAGAAATACTGGCGCAGGAGAAAACCTGGCAAGAGTACCTCTGTGCATTACGCCAGTGATGTGCGGATTTTCTTTAAGTGGGCAAATGACTATGGGCCAGAAGACATCACTAAGCATATCGTCGATTGGTTTATTGAATGGCAACAAAGTCTTGGGCGAACTGCAAACACAGTGCGCAGACGAGTAATTTCATTGCGGATGTTCTTCGACTATTACGCATACAGTCATGACAAAGATTTGGCCAACCCTGTCATTCCCCGTCACCACTATGTAGATCGTGCACAGCCCCTACCTCGAAGTGTTGCAGACCCTGTTTTGGACAAACTATTTGAAGCCATTGGTGGACATCAACGAGATAGAGTGATTTTCACCTTGATGCTGCACTGCGGCCTTCGGGTGGGTGAGATTACGCGGTTGGAGCTGGATGATTTGTTGATGCGTGGAACTGAGTTGGCACGCCTACGGATACAAGGGAAAGGGCAGAAAGAACGGATCGTATTTCTATCCCCAAGTGGAGCTGTACTGTTGAAAGAATATCTATTGGTCCGGCCAGTGAGCCAATCTCCCTTAATTTTCTTGAACAGGAGGGGACGCCCGATCACAATAACCGGTATTCAACTTCAACTGGCAAAATATTGCCATAAGGCTGAAATCTGGATTACATGCCACCAACTCCGCCATACTTTTGCATCTCGGATGGTAGAAGGGGGTATGGCTGTGACATCGGTTCAAAAGCTCTTGGGACACACCAGCATCCGAACGACACAACGGTATATTCAAGTATCAGACCTGCAGGTCGAAAAAGATTATCAAAAAAGCATTCAGCATCTGATTGAGCATAGTCTTTCAGCGGAGGTATCTTGATGGAAACCCAAGTTCAAGAACTTTCACTAAAAGTTGGAAGTACAGAGGGCTTGGCTGCCCGTCTTGCACTTCCGGATGAACTCAAAAACCTGCCAGAGTGGTTTGGAAAGCCACTGGGAGAGTTTTTGCGTTCAAAACAGCGTAATTGGCCTGCCAAAACTGTGCAGCGTTCAACAAGACAGCTTTATGCTCGGATGAAACACGTAGGCGAATTCTTCATTCGTGAGCACAGTTGGCAAGATTGGGCAAGTCTATCCACTCACTGGCTGGAAGATTTTATCGATGATGGGTTGCGGCGAGGCCTTTTGCCAAACACGATTAACTGGGACTTGATCCATTTTTGCCAGTTTTGCAGTTTCCTGGATGAAGAGGGATATGCCATTCCACGAGGTGGTATAACGAAAATTGTGTAAATTAAAGGGAGTCTTGGTATCCTTGCAGGCACCACACCAAAACAAGGAAAAAACCATGACTCCCAAAACAAATCATAAACAAATTAATGAAGAAGGTCAAGCCACAATCCAAGAGTTACTACATGAAAAGCTAAGACTGGCGATTAAGTTTACCGTGATCCAGGTGTTGAACGAAGAAGTTGAAGCATTTGTAAAAGCAGAACCTTACCAAAGGACGACAAAGCGGCAGGATTATCGGAACGGTGTTTACCAGCGAGACCTGGGAACCTCGATGGGGGTTGTAGAAGATTTACCCGTGCCGCGCACACGCAAGGGATTTCGGACGGAAATATTTGAACGTTATCAACGGCGACAAGCAGAACTGGACAAAAGTATCTGTGAGATGTTCGTTCAGGGTGTAAGTACCCAGCAAGTTGGTGGTATTGTGGAAACCCTGAGCGGCAGCCATCCAAGTGCCTCGACAGTTTCGCGGGTCTTCCATACGCTGGAAGAAGAGTTTTCAGACTGGAAAAAGCGACGACTGCAAGCACACTATCTGTATGTCATCGCCGACGGAACCTATTTCAGTGTCATTTACGATGGCAATGGCGAGAAAATGCCGATTTTGGCAGTCATCGGAATCGATTTGGAAGGAAAACGAGAAGTTCTGGGCTTTACCACAGGTGATCGAGAGAACCAGCAAGCTTGGGAAGACCTGCTCAACGACTTGAAAGAACGTGGTTTGACCACCATTGATTTATGGATCACCGATGGCGGCAAAGCCATGATCAACGCGATTGAGAACAAGTTCCCGGCAGCCAAACGCCAACGCTGTGTCAGACACAAAATGGAGAATGTGCTGGCCTACATTCCCCAAAAGCAGCAAGACCAAGTTTATCCTGAACTCAGAGCCATCTTTTATCAGGAAAACCTGGAAAAAGCCAAATAAACAGCCGCTGCATTTCTTGCCAAGTATGAAAGCAGCTATCCTACGGCAACCGCTTGCCTACAACGCGATTTGGACACTTGCCTGACTTTCTACCAATTTCCAAAAAATCACTGGAAGTCTATTCGAACTTCGAACGCGATTGAACGGCTCTTTCTTGAAGTCAAAAAACGTAGCCACAAAATGTCCGCCGCTTTTCGCAATGAAGACAGTTGTTCCTTATTGTTCTTTGCTGTCATTCGAAGCATCAAATTCAAAAAAATCTCCATCCCTGCAACCCCTACCGCTCAACCTCAGATTTTACACAACTCTTGACATACTACCCAAACGCGAAGCCTTCAACATCAAGCCCAGCTTTTGCAAATGCAGATCAACAAAACCAAAGATCAAAAAACTGCGCAGTCATTACTAAAAAAAATAAGCGCCTTGCAAAAACAAATGATGACTGATCCTGCTTATGCACGAACCATATCAGCGCTCGAGAAAATATATGTTCGCAAAGGTTATATGCCTGCTGCTTTTTCAGGAGGTTCGTCGGACAGCAAAAAGTTCGTATCCTTCAACGAAATGCCAAACGATGCTATTTCCAAATCTCGAAATACAGAAAGCACCAACGGCCCCACTAATAATATTACAGTCAACATTTATCCTGGCGATATTATGTTAATAAGACCTGCAAGGCCCAACTGGACTGCTTATTATTATGCGATGTGGTATAGCCATGCCGGGACTTATCATGGATCCAATTTTGTCTATGACTCAAATCAAGATGGTGTAAAACTCAATAATATTCAAGGATGGAAACAAAGTGGGAATTACTTGGCATTTGCGTATAATAGAAGCAAATGGCCACAAGCTGCAAATGCACTAAATTGGGCAGAAAATAAGTATGGGACAAATGGAAGAACTGGATACAATTACTGGTTTACTAATAAATGGACTGACTGGCAATTGTATTGTTCTCAATTAGTCTGGAAGATTAATGGGGCGATGGGTACAGACGTAGATAGCAATGCTTGGCAATATTATAGTTGGTTGGCTGCTAAGTATGGCAATTGGGCGATTAATAGCATTGCAGTTCCAGCTGTCTCACCTGATGAACTCTACTACTCTGGCAACTTGTATTTTTATGCTCAGGGTTGGGTTCAGTAAAAAGAGGTTATGGGCGGCTTTAGTTACAAATTTGCTAAAGCCGCCATTTTATAAGTGGTTGATCGAAACAATGTATAGAGCCTTGCCCTTTTTAGTTTGGGCTAAGCCAAATGAATTCTAAACACTTTCGATCACTTACTCATTAAAGTATGCTTGCAATGGAGGATATATGTCATCTCAACAAAAATTTGTGACTAGGTTGTTAGTTATTCTTATGATTTTGGGGATTGTTACTGCATGCACACCAAACCCAACACAAAAACTACAAATATCTAACCCAGGCTACATATTGGCTGGAAACAACGTCAGTGAAGGCTTTGACTATAATGCCCTCACGGTTTTTGACACTCAAAATCTTAAAGGAAAGACTGTTAAGATTGATTTGCTCAAATCATGGGCTTATAACTTTGATCTTGCGCCAGATGGTTCAATTTGGATTGGCTATTCTGGTGCAGATGCTCAAAGCAATGATAAGCGTATTCAAATTTATTCTCCTACAAATAATTCAGTCAAAACTGTTGAAACCTGCATGAATCCCAGAGCGGGCATTAAATTTGCTAATAACAAAGCTTTTGTTGGATGCGCCACAGATGGTTTTTTAGGGTTGGTTCAAGTAATCGATTTAACAAACCAAAAAGTTGTAAAAGAAATTGAACTGAAATCAGAAGGACAACCACTCTTATTGACAAGTAGTGGCGCAAACCCATCAAAGATTGTTTTCTCTGCAATGACAAGTGGTAGCGACCTCAATAAAGGCTATTCTTTATTAGCAATGATTGATACAAATACTTTAAAAAGCCAAATTCAGGAACTCGGCCCAGATACAGATGTATGGGCAGTTATTCCCTATAAGAATAAGTTCATTTTATTAAATTCAAAAAGCTTTTATTCTAAGGATACGCCGCGTCGCGATGTGTTAATTTTCGACCCAGACCACCCCACCGATATTAAGTACTTGCAATTGGCAGCAAGCTCTCCTGTATGGGGACAAATTGATAAGGACACATTGTTTGCATATCACAATGCAAGTTGGAATTCGCTTAATGACGAAGTCCAAAGAAGTATAACAAAGACAAATTTAGTGACTGGTGAAAGTGTTTCTTTTCCCTTACCTGACAAATTTGATGCAGATAGTTTGACAATCTGGAATGGCGCTCCTTGTATAACGCATTCCAATTACTATGAAAATAAAGACAAACATGGAATATACTGTTTGGATAATGCAGGGAAATTGGAATTGAAAATTTCAACGCCTTATCCATCTGGATTTATCCTTCCATGAATTTCGCATAAATTTCTTGGTAAGTGCGGTTAGAGTGGAATGCTGATCAACAGCATCTCAAAATATGGGTAATAGGCAGATTTTTGCGCAGGTTTTAAGGAAAAGGCATGGTTCAACAAACATCCAACCCAAAAGTGCTTGTCGCCGAAGATCATCCATTCACCCGCCTCGGTTTGCGACGATTTTTAGAATCCGAAGGCTTTGAAGTTCTTGAAGCTGCTAATGCTCAAGCTGCTCAACAAATAATTGACAAAAATCTATTCGATGTGGCTGTCTTAGATATTGAAATGCCTGAAAAACGAGAAGGAACTGTTCAATATGGGAATAACGCTGGTTTACGTTTAGCAAAACATATCAAAGGAAAACTTCCCAATATTGGCATTGTATTGTTGTCATCCCATCCTGATCGTGGTCGAGATTTCTGGGACTTGGTTAGCCAGGGTTATCGCGGTCTGGCTTATTTGTTGAAAGATGGTGACCCAGTACGTTTGCTGGATGTAGTTCGCCAGACCCAAGCTCATCATATTGTTTGTGATGAACAAGTAACCCAGACCCGCGAATCTGCAAATGAAGTTTTGAAACGGTTATCTCCTGATGAGCAGTCTGTAATTTCTTATGCTGTAAAAATATTTTCCACACTTACGCATCGTCAACAAGAAGTTGTTGCGCTCTTGCTAGAGTCACGTGACATTAAAGGTATCTCTGCAAAATTACGCATCGAAGAAAATGCGGTTAGTAACCACATCACGAACATTTACGAAAAACTAGGACTAATCAAGCCCCCAATACCCTAAGTCCCCGTACTTTATTACTCAAAACCAGTTTGATATTCGAATTACAACAAGAAAATCCTCATGACTAAATATCTGCGCGATCCAATCATCTGGATGTTTTTTATTGTTGGCTTGGCTATAGTATCGACTCCGATAAATTTACGGCGCGAAGTGGGAACACCTTTTATAGGTGTTATCTCTGAACTCAGCATCTCAGATCGCCATTGGAAGGTAGAAACTGCTACTCCGCCATGGTGGGATGGTGTATCGTCAGATAAACTTCTTCCACTAGATTTCTTATTGAAAATAAATGGACAAGAATATGGTGTAAACACCAACAAAATTCTTCAGGAAGCTAAAGAACGAGGTGATACTTCTGTTACACTAGAGATTGAACGCGGTTCTATTCTCTTGAAAAAACAAATCCCCATCGAATATGTAAAACTCGACGATTTTTTGGATCTGGCTGTGCCAAATTTCATCAATAGTTTTTGTTATTGGATTGTGGCGTTTGGTATCTATCTCTTACGTCCGAAAGATTACTTAAATCGTGTTTTTGCCTTGACTTGTTGTGTAATCGCAGCATCTCAGTCTCTGACCCAACCATCCACATTAGTTTTTTCAAACTACTATTCTTGGACTGCCAATTTCTTATGGGCCTTGATATCTCCCTTTGTAGGAGCTACTATATTTCATTTTTCGACAGTATTTCCAGTAGAACGATCTACACCAAAATGGTTTCTAAAACTACTTTATGGAGTAGCAGGTATTGTTGGCGTAGCTTTCGCTTCTGCGCGTGTTTTTTTTGCTAAAGATGGATTTTCAAATTTTTCGGCCTTTTTGGATTTGTGGGGCTACCAAACCAGTATGATATTGTTATTTGCTGGTTGGGTGACATTAATATTTAATATGTACTGTAAGCGGGGCGATAGCTAAGAAAAAATCCGGCAGGATATCACCTCAGATAACAATTGGATTTATATCTATATCGATTTGTGCATTCTATATCGCTCCAATTTTTTTGGAAGCTTTCAATCTAAACAACCGCGCTTTATTTTTGCAGGGCCTCGATACTCGCTATTTTTTAGTAAGTGTACCGCTGGGATTTGCAATTATCAGCTTACGATATAAATCTTTCCGAAGCTCTCAGCCGCCTTTTTGGCTATCAATTCCCTTGATTCTTTCGATTAGTGCTTCAGTAGCCAGCTTCATCGCATGGTTCTGGTGGAGTGCTTCCCCGTCAACACTAATTGCTCGCCCTCCTTTTGGACAGGTTCTACTTATTTGTTTAATCTCAATCCTATTATGGTATTCCCTCTCATCTTTACGCGGCTTTCTGGCTCGTATGTTTAACTGGGATGCAATCAGTAATGCTTTGGTGCAACGGTTTAGTCAAAGTTTGGTAGGCAATACAAATTTGGTTTCACTTCCTCATGCGATGGTACAGATTCTTACGAATACGCTGAATTTAGACCGAGTAGTGATATGGCTTTGGAATGATGAGAGTTCACAATTCGAGTTGGCATCTGTTTCACCACCCACACTCTTGCTTCATCACAACTTTACTCTTCCTGATGATTTAACCTTGGCTTATAGCCAACCTTTCCGACTTGGAAGCGAACAAAATCCTGTTTCATCATGGCTAAAAACGTTCATTGATGTTCAAAATTGGGAGATTGCTTTGCCTCTTGGTGTAGATCGCCCAGTCGGTCTTATTCTACTTGGGCAACGCTTGGATGATGAGATTTTTGAAGATCGGGATTTGGAGACATTAGCCATTATTGCCAGGCAAGCAACACTTTTTCTATTCTCTGCCCAAGTTACATACTGGCTGGATAAAGCACAGGAAGATGAGCGTTTTCGCATTGCTCAGGATTTGCACGATACTATACAACAATCCCTTAACGCTGTGGCTATACATTTGCACATGATTCAAAAAATGGCATATCATGATATAGAACGCACTGAGCTTTTTGCTTTTGAGTGTCAAAATGACATCAAAGATGCCATTCGTAATCTTTATGAAATTCGGCGTAGCCTAGACCCGAATGAGCTTGCTCATGGCCTTGTTGAGCCATTGCAACTTGCTATTGAACGTACCAAGCGCATCCGCGGATTGGATACTAGCCTGGCCGTCTCATCGGGCATTGATGAAAACTTGTCTCCTTTGGCTCGCCGGGCTATCTATCGAATGATAAAACAGGCCTTAGACAATACGCTAACCCATGCAGATGCCAAAAATTTTAATGTGCGCCTGGAGATAGAAAACAATAGAATGGTCTTTTACATTGATGATGATGGCAAAGGATCAACGCCAGAGCAAAGAAATCTTGCTCTTTCAAGAGGGCACTTGGGCTTAAAAACCATGCATACACGGGTTGAAAGTTTAGGTGGGGAATTTATTTATAATTCGCAGCCTGGAAGTGGCACCCAAATATCAGGTTGGATTCCTGTCGCTGAGATGTCAATTTAACAAGTTCTCATTGGCATTAGTTATAGTGGATGCGGAAATTTAGACACAAAAACGGTCATAATGACGGTAGAGATGCAGGAGAGCAATTACTAAGCGTCTCATAATTCGCTAAACTTTTATGGTGGTTTTAACCATGTTTTCGGCTCAAAAAGTTTAGTTATCAATGAGACGCTCTGTAGAAAACCTTCAAGGGGTTTTATTCAGGACTTGAAAAACCCGTTTCAAGATTGCAGTCAACTATGCCGCCAAATAAAGAACGTGATGAGCGCAAAGAAGATAAGCGTACCGGCGATCATGATTAATATACCTAACATATTTATGCACCCCCTTTCTTTATCAAGAGAAGCATCATGCCCATAAAATAGGCAAGAACAATTCCCAGCAACCAGCAAAAATAAAGCCTCATTGCACAGAAGCCTTGGAAGGGACGAACTGGCCGATGACAAGGCCAGCAAATACCAAGTTTCCCCAATCCATAAGCTTCTCAGCAAGAATACTGCGCTGCTGCTTCGAAAGTTTTCTTATCATACCCCGCTAGCATAGCACGCTAAGATGGAAAATCAAGGTAAAGATTATTCAGCCTATGATTTCGAGTATGGCCGGGTCGCCAGCCGTATAGCGCAAGCGAGCATTTTCATCCTCGCTACCTGCGCAAGGAATTGCCGCGATAAAAGCGAAGACAGGGATAGGAGCATTAAGTATGTGCTCGAAACCTGCCAGCCAGAGAACTTCCCATAAAACGACCTCGTTTTCGTAAGGATCATTTGGGTAGCAGCGCTGCAAGCGTTCATAGAGTTCAATCGTGACAGCCATTTTATGTTTGATACCAGCGTCGTGCGCAGTGTCACTCACATCTACCAAGTCGGTTCGGTTATCATCAATCGATCCTGTTTCGATGGATGCGGCAACAGGGGCTTTTAGCGTCCGAGTGGTCTCTGATTGAGGACTGTAAAGGGAAAGGATGCCTTCGAAAGTCATCTGAACCATGATGACCTCCTTTTACAAAAAGCCGAGCCTGTCATACCCTAGTCAGGGTAACATGCTACCAATACCAAAATCAAGGGGGGCTAAATTTACTTTAGCTTCTCTGCATTCGAGAAAACCCCATTGTTTTCGATCTCTCCAAACGACCGCCGGGCAATATCCTTCTCAACATCTTCTTTCGATCTGGCAAGCTTGTGCGAATTTTCCCTGATCTGGGCTGCAATGTGAGGATCACTTTTTCCCTCTGTCAGATTTTCCGTCACAATATGGTGCTCTGCTAATTTGGGCCTGCCACCAGTTTTTCCTGGAATTTGAATTAGGCGACACTGAGCTTCAAAATTGGGAAGGATCGAGAGGCGGTTCGCCCTCTCTGCTTCCACATCATTATAAGCACGGCGCGGGATTTCAACTTCCTGGTATAGTTTGCCTTCCCCTGTGGAGAGCCGTGCTTCGATCAGGGCACTGATACCTTGATAAGGATATTGTTGATAAATTGGCTCAACGCAAGTCTCAGGTGGGGGAGGGGTATTGTCGAACTGACTGGCAATGGAATAACTATCGAGCCCGGTTGTACGAAAAACAACCAGGTTCCCAACATTTAAGGTCGAGCCTTTGCTTGATTCGCTGAGTTGATCCCGGTATTGGTGAGCCACCACCACATCCACCGCATACTTGCGCGCCTCGCTTTGCAAGATGTCGAAACTTTCGGTCGCGAAATTCTGGAACTCGTCCACGATCAAGTGAAATGGCCTACGCTCTTTAATTGGGATGGAACGGCGCTGGAGGGCCGCAATCAGTACCATGTTGACCTGGATTGCGCCCAAGAGCGACGAATTGGCTTCGCCCAGATCGCCCTTGGATAAGTTGACGAGCAGGATTTTGCCTTCATCCATAATCTGGCGCAGATTGAATGTATTCTTTGGCTGCCCAATGATATTGCGCATACTACGGTCGGTGATGAAGGGACTGAGCTTGTTGAGCGTCGAACTGGTGAGTTCATAAGCAAGACGCTCGCTATGAGGAAAGGAATTCCAAAACTCTTTGATGATCGGGTCACTAATTTCCCGAACGACCTGATCGCGGAAATTAGTGTTGGTAAGCAGCAGTAATAACTCGATAAAGGTGGAGTTGGGCAAGAGCATCGCAGTCAGCAGGGTATTTCTCAGGACGTGCTCAAGGAGTGGCCCCCAGGAGTACCAAAATAACCGTTGAAGAGTGCCCATCACGGACGAAACTACCCAACGTACTTGGTGTGGATCGTTTCGGTCACATTCCAGCAAATTGAGACCGAATGGACGCTCAAGGTCCATCGGGTCAAACAGAATGACATCCTGCAACCGGTCTTTGGGTACAAGCCCAAGCACTTCATCAATTAAATCCCCATGCGGATCCAAGACCATCAGCCCATGTTCTTTATCCTGATGCATATCTTGATAAATGATGTTTTTGAGTAGGGTAGACTTACCGGTTCCTGTTGTGCCGATAATGTATGTTCCCTGGCGACGCTCATCGAGCGACAATCCCACCAGTTGGTTGTCTTCCGCCGTATATCCCAAACGCAGTATGTTGTTATCCATACTCTAAATTATATCGATATATCGGGATTAATGATGCGCAGAATCAAGGAAATAGCAGTAAAATTATGGCAAGCGGGCTCCCGACCCTCTATTGCACGTTTACAACAAAGTCTTGCCAAGACTGGAAGGGGGTGATTCGTATGATTGCAATCGTTTTGTATACGATTTTCTGGCCAGTGATTGTTGTGTGTAGAGTGAGTGAAGTTATCGCCTGGGAACTTTTTTCCAACAAAAATTGGAAAGTGCGACCAGCGCCCAACCTGACACAATACTGGCAAAACCAAGCACTCGCAGCGCAATACCAGCTTCGAGATGCAGAAATCAAATCAGGTCTTCAACAAGACGAGTTGGAAAAGAAGTTCCAACTTGCACAAAAGCAACGGGGACAGAGATAAACTCTCTGCCCCCAAAACTGGTGCGATAGAGCAAATTCGGGAACCCGCTCTATCGCAAGATGATTGTAGCAGCACTGTCAAATTGGGCACACAAGGAGAGGAATATGACCCAAAGTAGATCAACTCAAGAATGGCCGAATAACACATTTACACTTGGTTTATTTAGCTATCAACTCGATGGTTGGGCCGATTTGATCGAGGGCAAAGGGGATAAACAAGATCAAGTCCAGAACCAAGTTTTTTCAATTCTGACAGAGCGAAACATGCCAGATGTAGAAGTTACAAAAAAAATCGCGAAACCTAGCTCCTTCAGTTCCGTGGAACAGAGAAAATACATCGTCACATCAACTGCGCCTGGGGTAAGTACAGCCATCTATATAGGGGCGCACGGCAAAGATCTCTTCGTTTCGTGGCGAACTTTTATCAAGCCAGTAGTAAATTCGACTTTGTTGCTATTCATATTTTGTATCGCAGTGAGTATAAGTTTTTTAGTTTCTTCTACCAGGTTTCTAAGCACACTTACTGATCGTTATAGCTATTCTGGTAATCCGTTCGCAGAAGCATTATTAACCGGATTTTTGACTTTTATAGCATGTGTAATTATCCCAATTACGATTATTGCATTTTTAGGTATGCAAATAAAGAAATATTCTCTGGCTTATTTTTTTGTTGAACCAACATATTTTAACTCAGATGATATTACAGCCATGAGTCTTTACCGTTCACAATTCGATTTTGCGGGCTTTGGATATCGTTGGGATCGAAAGCGCCAAGCTTCGATTGAAGCGAGATTTCAAGACAAATCGGCGCGGGGATTCGGTATAGGGTTTCTGCTTATTGGCTATTTGTGAAAATTATGATGGCAAATGAAATGTTTGGAAAGATGTTAGCATCTGACCAGACATTAGCTTTTACTGAACCGATAGGGGATTAGCGGTTGTAGTCGCTCAATAACATTCCTGCTAACTCGCGCACAGACTGAGTAAAATCCGCGTCTTTCCACTTCATCCAAAAATCAATAATGCTGCCACCCCCACAACCGGCAAAACAATGCCAGTAGTTTTTCTCAATGTTCACCGAAAAACTGGCGTGTTGGTCGTCGTGGAAGGGGCAGCGCCCGCGTCCGCTTGGCGATAGTTCCACATAGTGACTGACGAAAGTCAGGACACTCACGCTGCTTTTGACTTGGTCAGAGAGCTTTTCGCCAAAGCCTGCCCCGGCCACAAGGGGCGGCTTTGGCGTATTCGTTTGGTTCATTTGGCCGAGGCTTGCAAAATGTTCTACGGTTGCTCGTGGCACCGTTTGAGGGGCCGAGAGCAACCGAATCTGATCGGCGAGCGTTACGGCCAAAGGCTGACCAGCTACCGAGATAAAACCGTAGCGTAAGCCGTTCTTGCGGTGGACGCCGAAGGGCAGCCGGATCAACGACCCCGGCCCGTCGCTCAGCCGGTCTTGTTTGGGGTACAACTCTATGCCTGCCAAACCATACGATTTGAGAAGACCACCCCCAAAGGCGCGGGCTTCCTGGCCGGGGACTAACTGTTCGAAGAACAGCCAGAGATGACCACCTCGACGGCTGCCTTCAAGGTACGCAGGAACGGCGATTTCTGCCAAACCACGGGCGATGTCCGCCAGGCGCGCCAACTGGAGGTCGTTGTCTGCATCCACAACCACAAAGCAGAGTCTTGCTCTCTTGATCGAGGCAATAGGTGCCGAGCGTAATCTCGCCTTTTAGATGGCGCAGCAGGTGCTGATCCTGGAGTGGTTTGTGGATGCAGACGTAACTCCCATCCTCCAGTTGGCGCGAGTACAGGTCTGTGCGCTGTACAAACGCGCGGGCCAGCATATTCGTGAAGACTTCGGTTTTCGGATGTTGCTCAACTTCTTTGTTCATCTCACACCTCCGAATTTCACATTAGCATGGGAAGGTGTGCGATGTCGCGGGTTGAGTTAGCCTCAAGTAAGCAGGATAAACATCCGGGCGGACGGGCTTTGAAAAATCAGCGCCGCAGGCGCTACCGCTTTCGAGGCCGCCGGAGAGGGCCGGGGAGAAACCGGCGGCCGCACGTGTCGGCGTCGAGACGCCGACTGCCAACGCGGGCGCGAGCGCTAAAGTCTCACGCAGGTGAGTTCTAGCCGAGCGCTGCGCCGGAGTTGCTGACGAGCGGAGCGAGATCACGCAACGAAGGGTACCCTGGCCCGACCACCAGGGAGGAGCCAGGGCGCAGCGTTGGCAGTCGGGGTCGAATTCGCGCAAGCGACGACACCCGACACGTTGCCCCGACGACGGGGGCCTGGACGTCTCGATCCGCCGATCCCCCGATTTTCAGGGGGAGAAAAGGCGGTACGAGCGGACATGGCCTTCATGAGGAGGGGCAAATCTCCCGGATCGATCCAAGGGCTCGATGCCCGCAGGATCGATCTCCCCCGGTCAGCTCAACCGGGGGGATGCCTTGGGAATCGCTTGGGGGGGTATTGTGTTTTTTTCCTTTGAGTAAAATTCGTGTTCTCTCACGAAGTTATCCACATCAAAAAAGTTGTACAATTGATGCGATTTTATTTGCTATAACAATAAAAGCTGTGCCTGCTCCCCAAATTTAAGATAAAATTAAGCTCTATCTTAGTTCTCTGATTATTATTCTCTGCATATTATTAATATATAGATGTGCCAAAATGACACTTCTAGACGCGCCAGCTTGGCATGTCTAGACACGCCATTTTGGCGTATCTAATCTGGTATATTCATGAATTAACCTTTATTCTTTTTCCAGAAAGAAGCTTTGAGATGGATTGTGTAGAGATTAGGGAGGCCCTGGCCGCGCTGAGTGATGGAGATAAGCTCGAATTCTTCCAACTCTGCGATGTAACGTCCTACGCTGCGCAGGCCGCTGCCCATATCCTTTGCCAAACGCTCCTGACCAGGGAAACACTCATCCTCTTCGCGGGCGTATTTCAAGAGCATGGCATAGGTGAGTTTTGCGCCCACAGAAAGCTTATCGCTTTCAAGAATGAAATTAGGAACGCCAGTCCAGCCGCGCCGCGTGGCAGGGTCTGCTCCGTGTAAGCGGAGGTTCCGATCTTTGAATGCAGAAATATCCCCGATGCGTTCCATAGGCTGAGTTCATGATAGGGAATTTAATCTGGGCTGTCAACGAAGGGAAAAGTCACTCATATGCCACACGCTTTATCTGACCTGCAACGCGAATATCTTGAATTTATCCGCCAATATATAGAAACGAACGAGTCGTCTCCCCGATTGGATGAGATTGCCACACATTTCGGCGTCAAGGCTCCCACAGCGCATAAAATGCTGGAAGCCTTGCACAATAAAGGGTTTCTTTATTTTGCGCGGGATAAGTTTTCGGGTTTCTTCATCCGTCTCATAGAGCGAGCCGGTTCTGCTGAAACTGTCATCGAAGTGCCGATGGTAGGGAAGGTGAATAAACTGGGGAGGTCTACGATTTTCCTGAAGAGCAGGGTCATTTTGCAACCGTACACATTTCGCCAGATCCCGGAACGATTTTTGCGCTGGTCGTTAAGGAAGAGATTCCTGAGGTAAGTATTCTCCCCCAAGATTTGTTGATTTGTGATTATAGTAAGAAACCACAACCTGGTGACATCTGTTTGGCTCCATTTGGTAAACGTTTGTTTCTGATTCGCGTGCATAGCAAAACATTTGACAAAGAGACCCACTCTTTCACTATGCGTCAGGAGTATCCAATCCCTGAGAATTTGACGAATGAAAAGTTAGAACAATGGCTGAACTGGCACCCACTGGCGTACAACGAAGATACCCGTGATTTCTTCGTAAAAGTAGCGGAAGAAGAGGGGATACAAGAAGCGACAATGCCATCGCAGTGGGTGCTTGGAGTCGTATTGAGGTTGACCCGGTATTTGGCGTTTTAACCATGTTCACCGCAGCACTGTGGGGACCCCTGGTAGCAATAGGGTAGAATGGTCTGACAGCCGATAAGGAAAATCTACAGCAATTAATTGGCTCTAACGAATATGACCACACTTTCCCTGTCGTTTATGTTGATGTCTATCAATCACAGCAGAATAGATTGATATTAGACTTCTCTATTCTCCATCAATGGACCTGGGATTTCAATGTTTTTGGATGTGGAATAATTTTCCTAAAATAGGAAGCAGAAGGTGGGGTACAAAAGCGGCTCACTTTCTCATATCAATCGTAGAGGAGAGAAATCATGAAAAAGTCACATACATTAAAAGGTTCGTTCGAAATTTTGCTTGTCATCGCAGTCATTCTGCTGATTCCGATGTTATTTGCCGCCAGATCGCTGGCAGCCTCATCAACAACTAACGCTACTGCAACCGTCGCATGGCCTGCATCAACACCACAGGGGATGGCTAGCCTAAACGTTGCCGCTTCCCCAACGGTGATCCTGCCAACCGCAGTTGCTAGAGGGAAACAACCGCCTGCTTGCACTTTTCCGCTGGCAAAGATTACAGCGCCAAAGTCGAAGCCAGAAAATTACAGTTTTTCAGAGCCGAAGGTCGTGTTAACTGCGGTTGAAGGCAATTACTACGATATTGTCGAATGGTTGCCTGATAATCAGCAGGTTTTGATGACGGAAGACTTATATGATGTCAGTAAAAGCGAAGGTCGCAAAGTCCTCAGGCAATCTATAGAGTTACATAACCTGATAATGAATACGCCAAAAAAGGTGTATGCCATTCGTAATGACGTTGGTGAGCCTCCATCATGGCAGCCTGAATTGGGATCAGTTGTATATTCGGATATGAATTTCTTGGGTATTGATAAAAATACTCGTCAACCTAAATTTACTCGACAAGTATGGATGAGTAGTGGAAATCCAAAAGCAACGCAAATGCTGGCTGACAACCTGCCACAGTTTTCCTTGGCGACCAAACCTGGGGGTAGTGCGGTCATGTACCTTTCGGGCAAGAAAATATCGAAACTGGATAGCTCATTGCAGGTAGTTTCATCCCCATCTTTTGATCTTACTCAATGGGATTATAGGACAGAACAAAGAGACCAGAATGCTGTATCTTATGAGATGACGTGGCAGCCCGGTACATCGCTAATTTTTCTGCATAGTAATGGTGGCACGCAATTAGGGGGAGGCTATACATTTATGTTGAATGCGGATACTGGTCAACTTTGCGAAGTGAACCTGGGTGGGTGGGCGGTAAGGGCGCATTGGAGTTTGGATGGACGCTATCTGGCAGTGGTTAGAGCAGATATATCTTCAGCGCTGGTTGATTCAACAGATATGACCATTTTGGATACCACAACGGGAAAACTATCTACAACAATGGTAGTTCCTCAGGAAACAAAGGGCAAACACTATATAACTGATTTTGTATGGGCCCCAGACAATCGACATTTGCTTGCGCTTGAAAGTCTTCCGTCTCAAATCACTGCTTCAGGTGAAAACGCTCATCATGAACTATATCTTGTCGATTTCATCTTTGGTGAAAGTATTCATCTATTTCCTGAATACAAATCATTTTTTGCAGATGGCGCACCGAAAAATAACTTTGCGTGGTCGTCAGATGGTTCAAACCTGCTGATACGCTGTCCAACTAATCTAGTGGACCGTGTATGTCTTATTTCCGTGCAAAAAGCGAAGTAATAGAGTATCTTATGAAACACAAGAAAATATTTCTAATCGTTTTTTTACTTACCCTGTTTGTTTTTCAAAGCGCACAAGCAGGCACAATCATGCCGTCAGTGGAAGACCCATCTCAACCAAATTCAACTTCAGCAGATGCCTCTTTCGCCAATTTGCCCGTAATCTATATGTATCATTTGATTGACCCTGGAGGTGAGATAGCGGATAACCCCCCTGTACAATGCTGGACTCTTGGCTCAGGTGATCATGCATACGGATGTGGAACTGGAGACCCTGAACAACCAGATAACCCTCGAAACCCAATTTATGGACTTGATGTTGAACGCTACTATTTAAAAGATCTTCTCCCGCGTGAAATGGATGTGGCACAAAACGATCCTACACTTAATGCCTTGAAAGCACAGGCGATCGCGGCACGTTCTTTTGCAACTTTTAAAAGTGTTAATCCAGTGGCACACCCTTTTAATAACTCTACAGAATATCAGGTATATATTCCCGGTTCGTACAATACGTACTCAAACCGTAATAATGGTGATGGCGTTAGACAAATGATCTCTGATGCGATCTCATCTACGACTGGACAATATCTTTCTTATGGTGGACACAACATTGACGCGCAGTTTGGTGGTGATGCTGGAAGTAGCACCTCACAGGAAAATCCTAATGAGGGAATACCAAAAGATTATCTGCGAGGGGTAGATGATTCTATTAGTATAACAAATGGCACCCTAGAGTGCGGCAACGGCAGAAGTTATGCTGGTGTGGGCATGAGCCAGAAAGGTGCTCTTCGCTGGTCGAAAGGTAATCGATGTGCTACTGGTGGTGGATCCGATACAGCCTGGCCAGTGCATTGGAGCGACTATCGCCAGATTCTCGCGCACTATTACACTGGGATTGATTTTCTGGATAGCAGTAATAGCAAGTTTGCCCCTGATTATCGCTGGAATTTGCTAAATCATACTGTTCTCCCGACAATGCCAATGAATACATCGCAAACTGCTACTGTCACCGTGCAAAATACATCCACAACAGGGTGGACAGGGGATGTGAAACTGGTGTGGAAGTTAGCTCCCAGTTGCATTCCCGCTACGGGGCTAGGTGTTATTGGCATCGATTGGCAGGGTGATAAACCACTCACGCTTGGTTCAGGTCAAACATCTGCTCCAATTACCATCAATTTTGTTTCCCCTCAAAATAACGGATACTATACACTCTACCTCGATATGGAGCGCAATGGTCAGTTATTTCAATTGCAGCCTAATGGAGGCTGGCCTGCGGCAGAAATCCCTATTCGGGTTAACTCATTGACAGCTCCTGCCCCTGCTACTAGCGCGAATCCTGGTTTTTATCCCAATGGATTATCAGGTTGTTATTATAATGAAGGCACATCACAACCACCTCTATACTCTTTGGATGGACCAATCATGTGGGGTACATTTAGCCTCACCCATTTTGTACCGCCCATTCGCATTATCCCTAATCTTCAGTTTAACTTTGGTACTACTCCTCCTGCACCAGGTATAGATAGCACTTTCTGGAGCGCAAGGTGGGTTGGTCAGTTGAATGTGCCGCAAACTTCTGTTTATAAGTTTTACCTGAATAATCTGGATGATGGTGGTAGGCTGTATATCGATAACCTTAGCGACTATGATAAGCCGATTCTGACCGATGGCTGGGAAGTACATAGTCCTCGTAGTTTTACCAGCGACCCCATCAGCCTGACCGCTGGCCTGCATAATTTCCGCTTTGACTATGCTCAAGGACCGCCCAGCGGCAGTTCGCTCACGCTGGAGTGGAGTTCCGACTTAAATCCAGCGCCAGCTGTAATTCCTGTTTCAACATCCCCTCCTACCACAATCACCATTGCTGGCAATGCAGGGGCACCGGGTGTTGTACTAAACTATATAGATAGTACAGCCAAAACAGTAGTTGCGAATAGCGCTGGTAATTATCAGATCACTCTTCCCTTTGGCTGGTCGGGCACAATTACACCATCCTTGCCTGGGTATGTCTTTACGCCACCTAGCATATCTTCTACAGGCATGTATTTCGATCAAGTGACGAGTGCGCCAGATTATACGCTTGCTCCTGCTCCTGTCAGCACTGTCACAAAACTGGAAGATACAAACGATGGTGTTTGCGACTCGGATTGTTCTCTGCGCGAAGCCATTGTCAGCGCAGCTCCCAACGCTACCATTCTCTTTGCTCCCGGGTTGTCTGGCGGCACCATCCGACTTGTCATGCAGACGCTACCTGGTAATCAAGCACCCACTGCTACGCTGTTTCTGACAAAGAACATCACAATTGATGCGTCTGCGCTGCCTCAGCCCATCACGATCAACGGGGATACTGACAGCAATGGCACAGCCGATGCGCCTGTGTTCACAGTTATTAATTCGAGTGTGACCGCCACACTAAACCACTTAATCATTACAAAAGGTCTAGTGGGTATCTACAACTATGCTGGTCAGTTGACCGTCAAAAATACCACCTTCTCTGGCGACACAGCAGTGAATGGCGCTGGTATCTATAACGGGTATGGCAATCTAACGGTGCTCAATTCTACTTTTGACCACAATAATGCAACATCATCTGGCGGCGCTATTTATAATACGGGAGATAGCAGTAGTTTTCACTACAAGAGTACATTTACATTAGTTGGTTCTACTTTTGATCACAACACAGCTAATACAACTGGTGGGGCTATCTCAAACAATAGCGCTGGTACGATAATGAGCACCACCTTTTCCAACAATACCGCTCAAACGGGTGGTGCCATTGATAACAAGCCTGTCAGCGGTGAAGTATTGACCCTTACCACATCCACTTTCTCAGGTAATACGGCTATTACATCGGGTGGCGCTATTTATAACTCATCAGGTTACAATGGGCTCACAGTAGCAAGCACTACTTTCTCTGGCAATACTGCTCTAAATGGTGGTGGTATTTACGATCAGGCAAATGGCACATTGCTGATCACAAACTCCACCTTCTCTGGCAATATCGCTACCAACTTTGGCGGTGGTGTCTATAACGGAAACACAATCTCAGTCACAAACTCCACCTTTTCTGGCAATGCAGCATCCACATCTGGTGCCGGTATCTACAGCACCTATCTCCTAAAGTATGCCAATACCATTCTGGCCAACAGCACATCAGGTGGAGACTGCTTCAATGGCGGCACAATCGCTACCAACATCAGAAACCTGGTCGAAGATGGCTCCTGCTCACCAGCGTTAAGCGGTGACCCTGGTCTAGGACCTTTGTCCAATAACGGTGGCCTGACCCAAACGATGGCTTTACCAATGGGGGCGCGCGCCTTCAACATGGGAGATAGCGCTACTTGCGCTGCCGCCCCTGTCAACGGCATCGATCAACGCGGTATTGCTCGCCGGCAAAATGCGAGTTGCGATATTGGCGCGTATGAATATGTAGTTAACCCTGCCATACCAAGCATTACCACCTTTACGACCAGCACACTCCTCTCAAGCTTTAACATCCCTGTTACTTCTTTCACAGCAGTGGATGATGTTGGGGTGACAGGCTATATGATAACAACATCAGCCACATCGCCTTATGTGACCGATGCAGGCTGGTCGGCAACAGTGCCAACAACCTACACGGTTGCTGGAAATGGAACCTACACGCTCTATCCTTGGGTTAAAGATGCGTCTGATAATGTCTCTCTGTTGGTTTCCTTCCCGAGCACTGTCATCGTTACTCCCATTACTGCTTTCACCATCACTGGGAATACTGGCATTGGTGGAGTAACTTTAACCTATCTTGATGGTTCCCCCAAGATTGTTACCAGTGCGGCTGATGGCAGTTATGCGATCACCATCCCCTACAATTGGTCTGGGACAATTGCGCCTTCACTAACCAGTTACATCTTCACCCCCGCGCTTAAGACATATACAAATGTCATACAGAATTGGACGGGTGAAAATTATTCTTACACCGTTGCAACAGCCACACCGACTCCCACGATTACGCCCACACCGATTCCAACCATGACCCCCACAGCAATGCCCACAGTGATCGTTGATACCTTTGATCAAACGACACTCAGTACGGATTGGGAATGGTATCTGCCGATTGAGGGGCCAAGCTACTCACTGACGGCCAACCCGGGCCAATTTGAGATGATCGCCCCGTCAGGAGCCGAGCACTGGAACTCAGATCGCGCCCCGGAACTGCGCCGCAGCGACATGGGCAACGGCAATTGGGCCATCGAGACACATATCGCGCTTGGCAGTGGACATACTTCAGATGCTTACGATGCTGTGCTAATGGTTGATTTCGGCCCCAATGAAAACCAAGTCTGGCTGCGAGTAGGTAGTGACAATACTGTCAGGGTCACACGTCCTGGTGTTGAAGACCTGGCAATCGTTACAAATGTAAATACAAGCCTGCCACTCTACCTGCGCATTGAAAAAACCGGGACAGATTACTTGTTCAGGTTCCGCCAAACTTTAACAGATGCGTGGTCAGATGCTGGGCCGTTCAGCATTGCTGCATCGCCAGCCTATGTGGGCTTGCTCGAACGCAATGTTACAGGGAATGGTGGAAATGCTGTTTTTGATGCAGATTACTTCCGGCTGGAACGCTATGGGCCAGCTACAGCCTCCCCTTATCTTTATACCGAAACCGATAGTGAAAACTTTGCCGAGGCAAGTCTCTCGCCTGCCTGGCAGGCTTATATCCCTAAAGTCGGGCCGACGATTGGGTTGGTAGGGGGTAACTTGCGCATTAGCCTGCCAAGTGACCAGTTTGAACATTGGATTGGCACCGATGACGCTCCACAACTCAGACGCTACGATTTGGGAGATAACGATTGGAGCATCGAAACCCAGTTGGCTGCTATCAATGGTGGCGCAGGCGCTGGTTATCTGGCTGGTTTAGAAATTGGTTTTGACCAGTACGATCAAATTTGGTTTGGCATGGATCAAACCAGCCAGCTTCTTTCCACCCGCATTGGTGTAGACACGCCAGATTCAGTTTCTCAAACATTGCCTATTTTCTTGCGCGTCGAAAAAAGTGGCATCACTTACACCTTTAAATACCGCCACAACGCCAACGAAGCTTGGACGGTTATGTCGCCGAAGCAATACGAAGGCACACCAACTTATGTTGGCCTGATTGGGCGTGTCTTTGCTGGTGGTCAACCAATCGATATGGATTGGTCTTCCTTCCAATTGGTGCGCCATCCAAGCATGCCGTCCACACAAACCCCTACACCTACATCAACGGCTACACTCACCGCAACACCAACCATCACCGCTACGCCAACGAATACTTTGACTAGCACAGCGACGGTGACTCAAACGCCAACAATTACGCCAACACCCACCAAGACGGCCACGATCACACTCACTAGAACTTCTACAAGCACTATTACATCAACGCCAACGATTACACTGACACCCACCAAAACGCTTACACCCACGATTACTGCTACCATAACAGCCACCAAAACTGTTACACCTACGATTACAAAAACACCAACCATTACGCAGACCCCCACCAAGACGGCCACACCTACAATCACACCTACGATTACAAAAACTCCGACAATTACACAGACACCGACTAAAACAGCTACGCCTACCATTACAAGGACAATTACACTCACCCCAACGATTACCAAAACGCCGACTAAGACTGCCACACCTACCGTCACCGCTACCCAACCAACCAGCACGATCACACGAACGCCAACGATCACCCCGACACGTACAAAGACGCCGACGGCCACGCCAACATAAATATTTGATTACTTATTTGTTATTGGCCCAAAGAAAAGCAGCTGTTTAAAAAGATTAATTTAAAGAGGTAAGGATGATTGCTTCAACAAGGCAATCATCCTTACCAAGGACTATATAGCCAGTGCTTTTAAGTTTTTCTCACATGATTGTTTTGAGAAGGGAATAGTTCATAAATTTTTAATCTTTGATGTTTGCTTGAGTATTTGCTAAATTGGTTGATATATGCTGCCCTGGGGAGAATTTTTTGGACTTAAAAAGGATCATCTGACTTTAGGTCGCACTGGCCCGCTTTCTTTCTTCCCCAAGTTTCACATCTCGGCAAAAGTACGAAACTTCCATACTTATGTAGTCGGTCTCACTGGTCGAGGGAAAAGTAAATTTCTGCAAAACTGCGTTGCACAAGATATTCTGGCGGGGAAAGGCTGTGCGGTTATTGATCCACACGGCGACTTAGCCAAAGACGTGCTACGCCATTTGATCTCCAAAGGGTTTTTCTCAGATAGTAGTAGTTATGATCGGATCGTCTACATTGCGCCCCGTAGACGTGACTACGTCGTCCCGTTCAACGTGTTGAAACGGCCTGCCGAAGATACTGAAACCTACGAAGTCGCTCAAAGGGTTATTTCTGCTTTTATGCGTACCTGGGCAAGAACGCTCTCGGAACCGCCGCGCTTCCAACAGATCATGCGTGCGTCTCTGGCAACCTTGATCGAGAGCGGGGAAACACTTTGCAGTCTGTACCGTCTGCTGACTGAGGATGATTTCCGCAATGAATTATTACAAGGGATTACCGATCCCAAAGTTGCACAAGATTGCAAGCTTTTTTTCGAGAATGAGTTTGACCGGTGGGGGAGAGATCAAGCATCTATGATGGGGAGCACAACCAACAAGGTTAGCGCCTTGACCGATAACCCCAGTATCTTTTATATGCTCGGCCAAAAAGAAAATCAGATTGATATTCGCAAGATCATGGATGAGGGGAAAGTGCTCTTTGTAGATTTGGGGGATTGCGACGACGAAACCAAACGCCTGTTCGGGTCGCTGGTGGTGACCGGCTTTGAACACGCAGCTCTCTCTCGTTCTAGAACTGCCTTTGAAACCCGTAAACCCTATTACCTCTATGTCGATGAATTTCAAGATTTTGTTTGCCACCCTGGAGCCGCTGAAACATTTAGCCAAATGCTCTCCCAAGTGCGAAAGTTCGGGTTGCATATGATCCTGGCGAACCAAAGTATTGCACAACTCTCTGCCGGTCTTCAAACCGCGTTAGGAAATGCGCAAACCATTATCGCATTCCGTATCTCGCGGGCGGATGCAGAGGCTCTGGCGCGTGTCCTAGGTAGAGTGGATATTCAGGCAATCAAACGTGAGAGCCAGACTGAGACACAGCATCCCGTTTTCTCACCCCTGTTCGAGCAGTGGGAGCGTTGGGTACAGTTTCTCACCCGTCAAGAAGTCAGGCAAGCAACTGTTAAAACTGCCGATGACCGACTGGCGGTAATTTGGTCAGAGAAGGTTGCAGGCAATACCGTTTCAGATGAGCAACTTGAACAGGTGATTGTCAAAATTCTACAAAGGATTGGGAAGCCGTTCCAAGAAGTATTTGATACGACAGTTAGGCAAAAATCTGTACAAGTTCAGACTTCGTGGGAGAAGGTTGGATAGAAATTAATGTTATTTACCACTTTCATCCCAAGGTTGTAAATATTCCTTTGCTTCTTTATCCAATATCTCATCAAACTCCCACGGACCTTCCATGACAACAAAATAATCGACCCACCTTGATGTATCTACTATGCAAGCAACAGTAACCCAGTTATAAAGTTTTGTTTGATATTTTTTCAGCAAACTGTAATTTGCAATGTAATTAGGAAACCGATGCCTTTGCTCATAAGGTAAAAAGAAAAAAGCAAATCCGAAATCTCCATCAACAAAAGGGATTGTGTAACTATGAATTTCTCTATCTCTGAGACTTTTCATTTTTAATTTCTGACAAACTTTGAATAATTCTTGTCTGGTCTCGCCAGACATATCCATGAGGGTGCAAGCTACTTTCAAATATCCTGGATCATGAAAATAATCAAGCTCGGAAAGAATTTCACGCATAGCTTTAGGCATATCTTGTTTTGGTTTTTCAACTGGGTTTTGCCGTTGGCCTGTCACATAAAAATAATAATCATCAAAAATCCAGCTATAAGAAAGTAAATTATAGACAAACTTATCGTTTTTGTCCTTTTTCAAATTGTCAAAATATAGACCTTCCAATATGTAATGTCCAAACCAATCCAATTCATCATGCGCATTGACCCATTCTAGGTCAATCAAATGAATTCTCCGTTTGATATAGTGAACCAATTGGCTTGAGAATTCAACGATTTCGCTTATGATCTTTAAATCCGTCAAAGAAATAGCCCAAGGATATTCATGGCTTTGTAAAAAACCTAAATCGTGAAGTAAATGGGTGTTTGTGACAAATACACTTAGATCATCCAGAGAGACTGTGATTAGGTAAATTTCATTGATTTTGCTTTTGTCAATCGTAATTTTCTTATTATTAGACAGGCGAAAAGTTGGCTTCTCCGAATTTTGGATAAAACTCTTTGCCCTTAATGCCTGGGCATAGGCTTCCTCAACTAATCTTTCCACATCGTCTTTCATACCTTTTTTCGCCCCGCGACGCGCTTGCTCGGAGAGATTTCCAGATTTCACTTCCATGAGAAAAATCGCATTATCTAGGATCAGCAGGCCATCTAATTCCGCTTCAATTTTCTCTTCTTTGTCGTTGAAAAGGTCGTACTTCAGGCCATGATAAGCTTTAGAAAACTTCAAAGTGTTTGACAGATATTTAAGGGCTGTTTCCTCAACATAAGTGGCCCTGGTTTTTTGATAAATTTGCCAAATTGCGGTGTCATTACTAACAATGTTTATTTTTGACTGCGGATTCCACAACTCCTCAACTAGCGGTCTAAATGCCCAATAAGTGGATTGAAGTACAGGACACCAATATTTTGCCTCATGTTTAATAAAAGGTCTTTGCATTAGAGGATGTGTTGGCGCAGGTCGCTGATAACGCGCGTCTACTTCTCCAAACCTAATTGAAAATTTACCAAGAAAATTAGTGATTTTTTCTGGTTCCAAGCCAGTCAATTTAGCCAGTTCATCCTCAGTAAAAGAAATAGTATCTTCCAGAGCATAAAATGTCCAACCTGCAACCATGTCACGAATCATTTTTACCGATACTTTTGATTTTTCTTTTGCAAGCTTATCAAGCAAGGCTTCGGGAAATTCAGACTCAAACTTCGTGTTTTCTTTACGATGCCGATAATCTTTCACTGCTTTTCGAAGCTTTTGCTCAGAGTGATTTGCTTCGCTCCATCTATGCACTAACTTTAAGGTGTGTAAACTTTCAATACCATCCAGAATACTAATTGCATCGGAAATGTTAAAACCAAGCGTTCTCTCCATTTCTTTCTCAAGAGGTGAGAATACGCCAATTAGAACTTCAATCTGGTGATGTTGGTAAGCTGAATAACGGACCATTAAAGAATTTGACAACGACTCAAAGCGAAGCCTATCTATTGTAGTTCTATTGATGGGTTTGTCTGGATCAACATCCTTGAAAAGTAAATACATTATTTCAGCTTGGAATAGATTTTTTACTTTTTCTTGCAAAGTCTCAATGAATTCGTCTGAGATTGGTTCAGGATTTTGATAATGAAAAAACTCGTATGGTTGAGATAAGCATAGCAGAGCTATGTACTCCGTATAAGCAGGATTAATTTTTAACTCGTATTCCTTGAATTTCTCTGCATCAAAGCTAGAATTTCGTAAAGAAACCCTGGCAATTATATCTAGAGGATTATGGTCTTGAATTAAAGTTTGAATCTCTTTTACTTTTGCTTGAATGGATTCCTCAGTTTGTCCTAGAGAATCTTTCATGACCTTCAAAAATGCACTATGCTCTTCTGGTGCATAAGTACTCTTCATAATAATATGCCGACCTTTGCGCGCCATAAGGAAACCAGGGCCTTCAAAAGCCTCGTCATAAAAGTCTTCGGTATCTTTTTTAAGTTTCTTTGTCATTTTCTTATGAAAGTGATTGTTTTTATTGAGATGAGACTTGTTATGTTTATTTGGGGTTGATGATTTGATCGTCCAATTAACATTTCTATTGATTAGCTTTGTATCAATTATAAGCCCCAGATAATGCAGATGGATGATCGGCTAGCAGTGATCTGGTCAGAGAAGGTGGAAGGCAATACCGTTTCAGATGAGCAGCTTGGACAGGTGATTGTCCAAATTCTGAAAAGGATAGGGAAACCGTTTCAGGAAGTTTTTGAGACGATGGTACAGCCAGCATCGGTGCCGTCGCAAACTTCCTGGGAAAAAATAACAACTTGAAAAATATACTTGGTTATTAGAAAATAGAACCATATGACGCCAGAAAGAAATGATAGAGGAATGGAAGGGGAAACTGACTGGATCAATTTTGAAGACATCACCCGGCTGGCCATCGAATCAACCTTGAGAGAAGGAAGCCATATCCCTTTCATGATTATTGATGGCAGTAAGAGACTGATTTATGGCGGCGTGCCAAATATCCCAGATACCCATGATAAAAGAATGCAATTCATGTATGCAGCGGGCCAGTTCACTGCAATGAGTAAACAAGCAGGCAAGGTAAGGCAGGTCTTCTTCATTAGTGAAGGCTGGATGAGTTTACCCAAAGATGGTGAACTCCCCAAAACACTTCCATCGGAAGACCCAAGCCGCAAGGAAGTGTTGATTATTTCTGGTCTGGAAATTCAGAAACAAATCAAATATCTCAAACTATTTGAGATGTTACGAGACAAAGAAGAGAATTTGATTGGTTTGACAGAAGTAGCGCTTGGGAAAGAAGAAAGTGCTAGCTTTACTGTCCCTCTTTTGGATGCATTCAAGCAAGGATTTGAAGCTGCTGGAAAAGAAAGGGCAGGCAGGTGGAACTAAAGCAAATTCGAGGCTAACTCAGCCAGAGACAAAGAGAACGTCCTTCCCTAGAATGTCAGTAGGTAACACGAATGTTACTGATGACCTTTTGGAAGGAACATGGACAAATCTCAGAACACCATTCACACAACACCAAACGATCACCAGGCTTCAAAAGAAGACCTGGATCGTATTCTGGCAGTAGGGCGGATATTGATGTCTGTGCTCACTGAAGAAGAGAAGAAAGAGCTTCAGGTGCTTTTTTCCCAAGCCCAAAATAGGTAACGCTGGCGTTACTTGACGCTGAAGTCCGCTTGCCTTTAAGATTTGTGGACATTTTCAAGGAGTTGACAATTGGCGACGATCCCTCTTTCCCCTGGCTGGGTTACGTATTTACGAGTAAGTGATGAAGATAAACAAACGCCTGAACGGTCGTTTGCCTTTCAACGTCAGCATATCAAGGATTATTTATTGACACCTTCGGACGTAAAGCTCAAAAGAGAATACGTTGATATGCTAACAGGTACCAGTCCCAATCGCAAAGACTACCAACAACTTTTGGCGGATGCGGAAGCGGGTAAGTTCTCACATCTTGGGTTGTATCGAGCAGATCGTTTTGGGCGTAACGCGGTTGAAGGGTTACAGGCTGCCACAAAATTAATCAGCTTGGGGATAAAAGTAAGGGTAGCGAATATGCCTTCACTCATGCCAGAAAGCCCCGACGGTTTTTTCATGTTCCTACTACAAATGGGTCTTGCTCAACGTGAAGTGGACGTATTGCGAGAGCGCACCAGAGACGGAATGGATGCCAAAATGAGGGAAGGTGGTTGGCCGCACAAAGCACCCGAAGGCTATGTCAACAAAGAACGACAAGTTAGCAGCAACAAGTACGAGCGATGGGTGGAGCTTGATTTGGAATTCAAGCCGATTCTTACGGAAGCCTGGGAGTTGCTTTTGACAGGACGATACACCCTCGATCAGATTTGTGATGAGCTGGCCCGCAAGGGATATGATAGGGCAGAGGGTCGTCCATGGGCGTGGAATGACCCAAAAACGGGGCAGCGACAGTGGGCTGCGAACCGGCTCCATGCGATCTTTCACAACCCGTTCTATGCTGGGTGGGTTGTTTCGGAGCGCTTTAGCATCAAGGTAGGGGAGGTGAGGGGAAGTTGGGAACCTATTGTCTCCATGGAACAATTCCAGCGTGGTATCGACATACTGTATAAACATGGCAATCAAAAGTCCTACTTCAAAAAGCATCTGTATTTATTGAGCGGATTGCTGTGGATGAAAGTCGATGACAAATGTTTCAAGTTGTATGGCTCAACGCCGAGCGGTCGCTCACGAAGTTATCCCTACTACAGCACTCAGGCCAAGTTCGAAGGCAAAGCAGCTTATATCTCGTGCAGGATTGTGGATGACCAAATCCCGGCTTGGCTGCAAGGGATCGCAGTTGAGCCTGCGCTTATTCCAGCCGTGCGCAGCCTCTATGAAAAAGATGTAAGGCAGGTTACAACCAGTGACCGTGACGCAAAGGTCTCCGGGCTGCACCGGCAACTCTCCCAGTTGAAAGAAGAAGAGGCCCGTTTAGGGCGTTTATTTATCACCGAGAAAATCAGTGATGAAGTGTACAACCAGTTACGTAAGGAATGGCAAGAGAAACTTCGCCATATCGAACTAGCACTTGCGGAATTGGAGCGTGATGCTACGGTTCATCTCGATGATCTTGATGCTGCTCTTTTGCTGTTGACAAAAGTAGCTGACTTATATCCCCGACTTGAGGAAAAACAACGCTCTACGCTCTTGCAGATTTTGGTAAAGCAAATTATAGTTGACTCGACTGGTGAGATCGTAGACCACGAACTAAACTCACCATTTGTGTATCTCCGCTCTCTTGTTGAGAATCTATCCACCCCCTGCAAAAAAGGGGAAGGTGGTTCGGAACACATCCGCGAAGGGGCACAAAAAAAACCACCTGAAAAGGTGGTTTTTCTTTTTCTGTGGGGAGAGCAGCTTTGTAGTTACATTTTTGCCAGTTCAAGAATAAGATAGGTTGAGATTGTAATAATAAAAGGCAAATACACGCCTGCAAACTGAGCATCCGAAATTTTGATGGCTTGTACATCTTCTCGATATTCTTCAACTTTGCCGGTAATGGCCCCACTTTTTAACATGAGGGTAATCATGTCCCCATGTTGCAGGGTTGGTAATAGGAATTGCGATAATTCATTCATTATTTGTACTCCCAAAGTTTGACGATAAACATGCCTGGTTAATATAGAGCACTTTCGCTTATTCATCAATACGCATGGGCCTTACAAACAGCTAACATCCGTTACCGCACCGGAGTATTTGCGTTCTTGTTTTGGCGTTTATCCTAACAGATGTTCGTTGCAGGTTGACAAAAACCTGAAATTGGATACAATACAACTCGCTTAAGCCGAAGTGGCGGAATGGCAGACGCGCTACGTTCAGGGCGTAGTGAGCTTACGCTCGTAAGGGTTCAACTCCCTTCTTCGGCACAAGAGAAAACCCGCAGTAATGCGGGTTTTTGATTCCTGTGAAGGCAAAGATTTTTTTATAGAGTGAGATAAAATAAGGACATGAAACTTGGCCGTCTAACGATTTAACCGCAGCGTATTGCAATCTTCTTTGGCATTGCCATCCTGTTGTTTTTGATTATTGATTTCAACACCCGTGTTGAGAGTCTTTTCACGCCTGCAAAACGGACTGGCAACGCAGCAGGCGCTGGGGACAGGGGTGGTGGTGACGCAGTACGCGCTGCAAACCCAGGTGGCGTATTCCACGTCTGATGCTGCTGCGCAGGAATACGCCCGTAATCAGGCGCACCTGATTCAGCCAGGGGATAATGTTGTTGTCCCAATCGCAGCGCCGGGCGCAACGCCAGAGCCATCTGCTACGCCTGCCCCGGCTTTTGGTGATCGAAGTAACTGGGATGTATGGATGGAGTACCTTTTTGGAAAATGAGTTTTAAAATCCCTGCGGCATAATATGCCTGACAGGGATTTCTTTTGGCTCTTATTGGATTTTGGGAGGATTTTGTTTCCAAATTCAAGGAGAGCCTTCTTTTTTTATCGTTGCCAGTTTATTGTGAATTTCGTATGTTGTTTTATTTCTTTCATTGTATGATTAGAAGATAACGATAGCAAGGAACGAAATCATGGTTGAGAAAATTCTGGATTTTTTCGTTGGTGTAGGCTCGGTTCATGATCAACAAATGGTAAAACGCTGGTTATGGACCAGCATCCTTGCAGAACTTGGGCTTCTGTTGGTTTCGGTTGGGTTTTCGTTTTTTTTGCATTTGCATACAGATGTTTATATTTTCATCGGTATATTTTTAGCGGTTACGCTGATTGCAATTCTCTTTGTCCTTCACAACCAGGTGCGGCTGGCAAGCCTGTTTATTTGTGTCGGAGCGTTGGCTGGGCTTTTTCTGACAGTTTATCGTTTTGGGGGCATTCGCAGCCCGGCTTTTGCGTTATTTGTTGTTCCCATTATTACAGCCGCCATTTTTCTGCGCGGGCGGGCGGCGATTATTTTTGCATTTGCCAGCACACTGACTGGGCTGGTTTTGTTGACGGCAGAATTAAACTATGGCTACGTTGCTGACCAGTCGTTTTTTACGCCTGTTGCCAGTTGGGCGTTGTACATGATCTTGTTTACGCTCGTAGCGGTCTTGTTGGGGATTGTGAATAGGCAAATTCGCAATTCATTGTATGAAGCAAACCTGGAAATGGATGAACGGCGCCGGGTGGAAGATGCCTTGCGCCGTCAGGCAAAATATCTGACGGCGCTTCACGAAACAGCTTTGTCGATCACCAATCGACTCGACCCATTGGCGTTGCTCGACTCGATCCTGGTCAAGGCGGAAGAAGTGTTGGAGACGCCCCATGCTGCCATTGATCTTGCTGTGCCTGATAAGAGCAGTATTAAGCAGGAAGTGGGTCATGGTGCTTTTGCCGCTTTTCGCGACCAGGTCCTTTCAGCCGGGCAGGGTGTGACCGGGGCCGCGCTGATGACCGGCAAAACCATGGTGGTGGAAAACTATCAGACCTTTGCATTTGCAAGTTCCAGCTATCTGCTGGCTGGTTTTCAGGCGATTGCCTGCATCCCGATGATTTTGCGCGGGGATGTGATTGGCGTTATCAGCCTGGCGTATACGGATGAGAGCAAAAAGTTTGCCCCCGATCAGATTGAGTTGTTGGAGCATTTTGCCGAATTGATCGGTGTGGCGTTGGACAATATCCACCTTTATCAGGATGTGCAAAAAGAGCTGGCAGAGCGTCGCTTGACTGAAGATGCTCTGCTCGAAAGCAAGGAGCGCTTGCGGCTGGCGCTGGACGCTGCGCATATGGGCACATGGGATTGGGATATTCCATCAGGGCGGATTCTTTGGTCTGAACAGGTATACAGCATCTTTGGCGATGCGGCAAAATCTTTCAGCGGATCGTACGAGAGCTTTATTGGCTTGATCCATCATGCCGACCGAAAAAAAGTCATCCAGCAGGTGAATGCCAGCCTGAATGACCCTGAGAAGACATTTAATGTTGAGTTTCGGGTTAATTTGCCGGACCAGGCGATTAGCTGGCTTGAAGAAAAAGGGCGTGTTTATTCTGATATACGTGGCAACCCGAGTTACATGTCTGGCACAGTGACGGACATTACCGAGCGAAAAATGGCGGAAGACAAGCTGACCGGTGCCAATAGAAATCTGGAACGTTATACGGCTGTGCTGGAGCAGCGCAGCGGACAGTTAAAAGTGGCAGCCGAAGTTTCGCGCGCAGCCAGTGAAATCCTTGACCCGACGCAGCTTGGTCAGCAGGTTGTTGACCTGGTCTGTGAACGTTTTCACATTTATTATGCGGGTCTGTTTTTGATCGATGATGCGTTTGAATGGGCGATTTTGACTGGCGCGTATGGGGAGGCCGGAAAGAAGATGCTCGAAAACGGTCACAAGCTCAAGATTGGCAACACTTCAATGGTCGGATGGTGCATTCACAACCGTCAGCCGCGCATTGCTCTGGATGTGGGCGAAGATTCGGTGCAGATCATTAATCCCCTGCTGACCGAAACCCGCTCTGAGCTGGCGCTGCCGCTGATTACGCGGGGCCAAACCATCGGGGCGCTGAACATCCAGACCAATAAAAAAGCGGCGTTTGGCAAGGAAGAAATTTCCATTTTCCAGACGATGGCCGGTCAACTTGCCAATGCCATTTTAAATGCGCGTTTGTATGCCCAGTTGCAGCGCGAACTTGAAGACCGCAAATTGATTGAAGAGGAGATTCGCAAGCTCAATGTGGAATTGGAAGACCGCGTCCAGCGCCGCACGACGGACTTGCGCGCAAGCGAGGAAAAATTCCGCGCTTTGACCGAGAACAATCCCCTGCAGATTACCCGTTATGATCGCAGCGCTCGCTACCTTTATGTGAATCGCGCTGACTTTGACCAAACGCTGCGTCCTGATGACTTGATCGGCAAGACCATTCGGGATGTGATGGGCGACGATCCGTTTGTTGATTTTGCCGAGAAAAGCATTCATCAGGTGTTTGAAACCGGCCAGCCTTTACGCACGGAATACGAATTGAGGGCTGAGTATGCCGTCTGGTGGCTGGCCCCTGAATATGGCCCAGATGGGAAGGTGCTTTCTGTGATTGCCTCGACCATGAACATTACCGAAAGAAAGCAAATGGAAGAAGAACTGCGCCAGCGTTCGCTCGAATTGCAGGCGACCAACAAAGAGCTTGAAGCCTTCTCCTACTCGATTTCGCATGATTTGCGCGCGCCGCTGCGCGCCATTGACGGTTTTACCCGCATCATTGCCGAAGACTTCAAGGATGCCATTCCGCCGGAAGCCAACCCCTACTTCAAGCATATTTCTGATGCGTCGGCGCATATGGGACAGTTGATTGACGATATGCTGCGGCTTTCGCGCATTACCCGCGTGGAGTTACGTCTTTATCAAGTCGATTTAAGCGGGTTGGTGGCTCACATTATCAATGATTTGCAAAACCGTGAACCAGATCGCAAAATAAAGGTGACCATTGAGAGCGGATTATCGGTGACAGGAGATGAACGTTTGCTGCGTGTGGCACTCGAAAATTTGCTCAACAATGCCTGGAAATTTACCAGCAAAGTGAGCGATGCTCACATTGAAATTGGTCAGACAGAAGTGGATGATCGAGAAGTTTTCTATATCCGAGACAATGGCGTTGGCTTTGATATGGCCTACGCCGATAAACTCTTCGGTGCTTTTCAACGCCTGCATTCTGCGGATGAGTTCCCGGGGACGGGGATTGGGCTGGCAATTGTGCAACGTGTGATTAACAAGCACGGCGGACAAATCTGGGTGCAATCTGCGCCCAACCAAGGAGCAACCTTTTATTTCACGTTGTAATTGGTAGGGGCGCAGCATCATGGGTGCTGCGCTCTTACTTTTTAATCACAATCAACGGATACTGGCCATTTTCGGCAAAAAAGGTTGGGAAGACACCTTCGAGCCAGAAGACAAATTTCAAAAAGAATTTGCCGCCCAGTTTTGGATGGATAAACCAGCGCAACAAGCGCGTGGACATGCTGCGCCACGGGTGGATTTCAATCGGCATTTTGGTGCCGATTTCGCGTTTAAGCCACGAAGGCGTCATTTTGGCGACAAACGTCCCGGCGGGATCCTCTTCGGCGGACCAGTTTTTCTTCTTTTTGGCGGATTTTCCCGACAGACGCCGCATCAACCCGATCAACGGTTCAGCCAGACGGCTCAGGAGCGGGTCGTGCCAGCCATTGACGATGGCCGCCGTCCGCCCCGGTTTGAGCACGCGGTAGAGCTCCGCGTAGGCGCGTGGATGCTCCTCCACAGCCAAGTGGTGAATGGCGTGCATCGAAACTTCGCCGTCGAAACTGTCGGTGGCAAAGGGCAAATTTGCCAGGTCGCCAACGACAAATAGGCCGTGTTCGCCAATGCGCTCGCGGGCTTCGCGCAGCGCCTGGATCGAAATATCAAGACAGACGCGCTTCTGGTAGCCCTTGGAATACGTCAGATAGTCGTCATACTGCACGGGGCCGGACCCGGCATCGAGCAGCAGCTTCCCCGTAGGGATCAGCGCCCCGTTGACGCGCAGCCGCGTTCTGTGGATGTACTCTGCTGAAACGGGGCGTAGGTCTTCGTAGCGGGCGTTTTGATAATTGCCGTCTGCCTCCTGCTGCCAGCCGATTTCGTCGTAAAACTCGCGTACTTTTTGTTTTGTGTTGGTCATGTGTTGTAGTTCCAGGTTGAAGGTTGCAGGTTGGAAGGTTTAAAGGTTTTCAGTCACTAAATCTTAAAATCACCAAATGACTGGTTCCCCGGCCAGATCGTCAAACGTTTTGCCAAACTCGGCACGGCCCTCCGCAGATAGGACGCGGCGCAGGGGCCATTCTTCCAAATCCTGCCAGAACTTCATCAGCCGCCAGGGAAAGGCTAAGGGGAAGTCAAAAAAGAAACGGTAGGCATAATTCCAGGCCAGCTCGACTTGTTCAGGGGAGAGTCGGTAATCCGCTAAATTGCTCAGGAGTTTGTCAAGCAAAGCAAAATATTCGTCATAGGTGACAGGCTCGTAGGTGAAGCCACGCCCGCGATAATGCGTCTGCCCGGCCAGAATGACAGGCGCGCCGCGCATTGCCATCTCCATGCCTACGGTGGTCGTATAGGCCAGCCCCAGCCCTGCCAGTGTCATCAGATCATAGGTATTGATCTTCTCGTCGGGGCCGATCAGCTTGATGTGTGCGGGCATTTGCGGCACGGCAGCGTGGATGACGCCCAGGCTGGACGGTCCTTTCATCAGTCGCTCGCCGGGGTGGACGCGCACCACCAACTGCACATCGCTGCGCGCTGCGAAATATTGCACAGTTTTGGCAATCCACTCAGCCATGGATGCGGTGAAGACATTGCGGCCCAGCGTCAGGCTGTCGCCGAGCACGTTGGTTGCCAGCAGCACGACGGGACGCTCGTCGAGACCCAGGTCCGCACGGAGTTGCTCGCTACCTACGGAGGCCACGTCCTGCCAGAAGCGCGTGCCTTTGCCATATTTCTTGGCGCTGGTGCGCGCATCTTCAAGCGCGGCGATTTTTTCGCGCTCCGGCTCGGTCAGCGGCGTGCCGCCCTTGGTAGCCCACAAGGCATCGGTGTTCTGACGCATGACAACGTTGTTTTGCGAGAGCCAGATCTGCTCGCGCTGGTCGTTGAACTCGTAGGTGACGGTCATCAGGTCAAGGTGACGCGCCACCTGATAGAAAATGCCCAGTTCGGTGACAAGGCCGTTGGGGACAAGCACCGTTTCGGGGCGTTCATCTTGCAGCAGACGGATCGCCGTCAAAGCAGCATGCTCGTTGCGCTCTACCCGCAGCTTGTACAGCGCGGATTCCCGGTCAAAGTCCTCGACCTGAAGCGTGTACATCACATCGAAAGCGGATGCCGTTTCGACGGTGCTTTTCAGCGCTTCGGGCAGGGGTGCGGTGGCTGGAATATCGAGCAAAGACACGGGGCAAATCAATCCCTGTAACGGTTTCAGCACCCGGCGTGTGTATAAATCCTGACGGCGCAGGTCAAAGCCATTGATCGGCTTATCCCAATCGCCATAAGGCAAATAAGCAATCGTGACATCGTGTCCCATGCCGCGCAGCGCCAGCCCAATCACCACCGCCTGCTCGATCCAATAATGCAGTGTGGCAAAGATGACAATCTTTTTGCGCTTCAACCCGTTTGCAGCCACGAATCCATCGAGAAGTCCGTTGTCAAACGCCTTTTCCAACTGCGACAGGTTATAGCGTGTTTTCGGGCGCACCGGGCGCAGCCTGTCATAAAGATCGGCTGTATAAGGAATTTTACTGAGAAAGTTTTTTATCATTTTTTGCCGGGATCATTAAGAAAAGGGCTGCGACGGCGTAAAAGATTGCGCCCATCCAGTAGGGGGAGCCAGCCATGATATGGTCATAAACCAGCCCGGCCCACAGCGGCCCAAAGATGTTGGCCAGGCTGGCAAGCGCTGTCGTCACGCCCATCAACTGTCCCTGTTCGTTGGACGAAACCATGTTGGATGTCAGCGTCGTCAGAGTCGGGAAGATAAATCCGCTGGAGATGCTGGTAAAGATTGTAATGACATAAAACAGCAGAAAAATCGGGTTGAGAAAGGCTAGCAAAACACCCAGCGCTTGCAAAAAGAAAGCCGCCGCTGCCACCTTACGCTCGTCAAATTGTGAGACAAGCCATGGGATGAGCGTGGCCTGTACCAGAATGAGAATGATGCCAATCAAGGTCAGGCGCAGGCCCACCTGCCAGGGTTCGGCCGCGAAGCGCTGGATCATAAAAAGTGTCTCGACGCTGCCAATGCCGCTAAAAGCGAAATTGAAGATGCACAGGACAATCATCAAAATCCCCATGCCGGGTTTGCGCGCCATGCTGCCAATGGCGACCAGCGGATTGAGATCGTTGAGCCTGATCGGCTTGTGCTCGCGCTGCTCAACCGGCAGCGACTCAGGCAGCCAGAAAAAGCCAAGGATAAGACTGAGCAACGAGAACGCTGCGGCGACAAAGGTCGGGGCCACCAGGTTGATCTGCCCAAAAACGGCACCGAGCGCTGGGCCAAGTACCAGCCCAACGCCCCAGGCCAGACCAATTAGCGAGAAGTTTTTGGCGCGCTCTTCGGGTGCGGATACATCCGCAATGTAGGCCGAAGCCGTGGACATGTTGCCACCCGTGAATCCGTCAATCAGGCGTGCAAGGAAGAGTATCCACAATGCGCCGCCCAGACCAAAGATCAGATAGCCAATCGCCGACCCGAAAACACTCGCCAACAGCACCGGACGCCGCCCGACGCGATCCCCAAGCTGACCCAAAATCGGCGCGCCGATGAACTGTGCTGCTGCGTAAAGCACGCTCACCATGCTGACCATCAGTGCATCCTGGCTGTAACGCTGCACGATGTAGGCCGAGACCGGGAACAGGATGCTGATGCCAATCACGTCCATCAGCATGATGAAGAAGATCAGTCCAAGTGCGCGCTTTTTGGCGGAGGGGGAGATGTTTGTCATGAGTTTTGTGGTTTACGTTGATTGAGCCAAAAGGACTTTGTAGCAGCAATAAAATCTCATTAATTCTGATCGAAGCCCAAAAACTCAGCAATTTTGTTGTAAATTAAGTTTCTTCGATATTCCACAAAGGTTGTAAACGTTTCTTGATTTAAATTGGTATATGTATTTTGGAAAAGCTTTTCTAATTTTTTATCTTTTCGGCCAAAAAATTCGGTACTGGAATCAGGCATTTTGTCGCTTTTAGAAATATTTCGTGCTTTACCCAACAAACGTAAATTGCCAATATTATCGATGTTTTCTTTGATGCTAAGTTCATCTAGCTGATGGCGTGGAAAAATATGATCTCTTTCTAGACTCCAACTACGTTGTGATGGGATTACTAAAACTCCTCCATCAATAATATTAAGAGTTCAAATCTAAATCTCGAAGATAAGACTCTCGAAATTCATAGTTTTCAGCACGACGTTTAGCAATAAATTGACTAATTTTTTGAATAGGGAATATTCCAGGGTTTTCTTGATATGTTTTCACTAAAATATCGTGCAATGGATCTAAAACGCCATCAGGAGCACGGGAAAAAAGTCGAGTGAAAAATGACATATATAAATATTGCCGCATAAATATATTATCATCTCCATCAGATGGACCAATATATTTCTTGTTTAGCATTAAATAATCCAATAAAGGGATTAGTGCTAACTTACTTCTTAAATTTACTTGCTTTTATGAGAGCCTTGTCATGCAGCCAAACTTGTAGACTTATTACAGTTTTTTCGAAATTATCGAAATTGTCTTCTAATTTATCCAAGAATTTACTATCCACTATTTTTTTATAGTCGTATTTAGCACGCATATCAAAAAGCACAAACGCTGCTTTAATGACAAAATCTGTATCAAAATCGTGGCGACCACCATCATTTAGACGTTCAACCATTTGCCTAATACGATCTTCTAAGTCAGGTGTTTTCAACATTACAGTTGAAAAAATTAGGTCTGACTTAGAAAGTTTTGTTCCCCCAGAATTAACGCGTTCAAAAACTTCGAGTACTTGTCCATAGTCTAAGCTATCTTCTAGTTCTTGGATAAGTAAATCATCACTCATCACAAACTGATCAACAAAAGCAGAAACAATGTCTTCACTTAATTGGCGGGTCGTTGTATCTGATGTTGGTAGTCTTTTCGCGACAAAATCGCGAATATCAGCCAGTCTTTTTAGCTTTGCCAATTCGTTTATATGAACAAAAGCTAAGT
The DNA here is from genome assembly GCA_963757465.1 of uncultured Chloroflexia bacterium. GTDB lineage: Bacteria > Chloroflexota > Anaerolineae > Anaerolineales > Villigracilaceae > UBA5195. Next base: position 1,049,059 of record CAVWRY010000003.1, read on the forward strand.
TTTCTGATGCTTCTAAGGTTGTTAGAAAATTAAAGCGATAATGAAAACCAAATTCGCTTTCATCAGCCATTTCATCAATTTTTAAATATACTCTTTTGCCATTATATGAACCACGAAAAGATAAAAATAAAGACTGTAATCGTTGTTGCCCATCTAAAACCATATAAGATTTTTTAAGACCAGGAAAAGGTTCTTTTGAAAGGACCAAGGGAGCGTTTTCATCAAAATCTTTGATGAAGCGCCTCCAACGAATATCTTGATTGGGTTTCCATACAATTACAGCGCCTATTGGGTAACCACAAAGAATTGAATCAAGCAAACGTAATATCTGATATTCTTCCCAAACGAACTGGCGTTGAATGCTGGGTAACTGATACCGTTCGCGTTCAATATCATCAATTACGCCAATGATTGTTTGTGTTGGATTTAAATCACCCATAATTTCATCTCCTTGTTATTTTTTTATCCCACATACCCAATTACACACCCCAACCTTGGACAAATCGTCCCATCGGGTCGATGTTGAAGGCGAGCGTGTTTTCATGGTTTTGCTCCCACTGTTTTCATACAAGTAGTGCGATTTTTGGTCGAGAACTGTTTGAAGAAGGCGTTCATATCGTAGGTTACGACCTGATTGATCGGTCTGAGCGATGGTCTGGAAATCACATCGGTGAATTTGCCAAAAAGATTGTTGACATAGCTCAACCAATCTTTTCCGTCTGCCCAGGTGATAATGCCAACGACGTATTTTGGGTCAAGGCAAAGATAACCGGGTTGATCGGATGACAGACCATACTGACCGACGATTTTTTGTTTTTCATAAAGGACGAACAGATCGCTATCGCCGATCAGCACCTGGTCGGGCATACCATATTCACTGAGCAGGCGTGTGAGCGGGAAACTTAAATAGGCGGTCTCAAGTTTTATGCCAATCCCGTGAATCATACTTCCATCGTCAAAAAAAATAACGGGTGAAGCAGCATCCGTATTCAGTGGCGCAACATAGTAAAAGGTGTAAAAACCCTGTTCGTGAGACAGCCCTTCTGCCTCTTTGGGGAATTGATTGACGAACTGATGGAATTCATCCACGGTTGTTTCACCTGGCGTTATTCCCCAAAAACAGGGTAAGCGACAACCGCCATTATTGTTTAGTAATCGCCAAATTGCTATTCTTGGATTTTCTGATGTAGGCAGGGGCGTTAAGCTTGGTTTTGGCGTAGCGGATGGGGCGAAGGTAGCGGTATTCGTTACAGTCGGTGTTTCGCTTGGGAATGGTGTGTCGGTTAATCGTACCAATGGCACAAACGTTTTGCCTGCGACAGGGGTCGCTGTCGGTACGGATAGGTCCGCATTACAGCCTGCCAGCAAGCAGCCAAGCAAAATCCAACGAGCCCACTTCATCAATCACCATCCCAACCTTCAACATCGACCCATGGCGTGCCCATCGGGTCGATGTTGAAGGAGAGAGCGTTTTTATAGGTTGTTTTCATGGTTTTGCTGGTAACGCTTTCATGCAAATGGCGCGATTTCTGGTGGAAAACTGTTCATAGAATGCGTCCATATCATAGTCTGTTACTTGATCCAAAGGTTTCAACGTTGACCCGGAAATCGTATCTTTGAAAGGTTGGTATTCATCCCCTCCCCATGTCGACATACTAAGCGCTGAACGTGGGTCATAGCACAAATAATTATTTTGAGTTGAAAGATAGTATCGGCTTAGAATTTTCTGTTTTTCATACAAAACAAACATCTGTTCATTGTAATCAACCAGTCCAATCAACACTTTATCTGGCATGCCATAGTCTTGCAGCAGTTTCGTCAGTGGGAAGCTCAGCGGAACAGTATCACTATCTGTTGTGATCTCCTCAACGATTGAATCTGGTATGAAAAAGGAGACCATAAACGCAACATCAGTTGTAACTGGCGGATCGTAATGAACAGTGTAGACTCCATTAATCTTTTTGTCCATCCATCGTGATTCATCGGGAAATTGACTCATGAATTGAAGAAATTCGGCCTCGGTGGTCTTCCCCGGCGTGATACCCCAAAAGCAAGGTAAACGGCAGCCACCATTATTGATCAGCAATTGCCATATCTTCTGTCTAGAATCGGGATAAAGGTATGTAGGCAACGGGGGCAATGGCGTGAAAGTTGGCTGTGGGGTTGCAGATGGCGTGAATGTATTTTTTGCTGTAGTGATTAGGATAGGTTTTCTTATCCTTGTTGGCTGTGGTGTTACAGTTGGCCTTGAGGATGGCAACAATATTCCTGTTATCGTTGGGAGAACTGGAGTGGACATGGAGACTGGCACGGCAACCGTGCAGCCAGCCAGAAAAAAACGCACCAAAATCCAACTACCCCACTTCATCAATCACCCACCCCAACCTTGGGCGGATCGGCCCCTGGCGCGGTTCGACCCATTGCATGCCGGGTGCGCCCATCGGGTCGATGGTGAAGGCCAGCGCGTTTTCGTCCATGAAGTAGCGTTTGATGCCAAACGAGCTGGCGTTGACACCCAAAATGTAGCGGCCTTCGTTCAACAGATCGCCTGGAATTTGACAGCGCGAGACGTAATGCCCTGCCTGGCGCGTACTGTGTTTTTCGTACAGGTCGGTATCGTCTACGTCAAAGGATGTGAAGATGTATTCGCCGCGGACGGTGCTCAGGTAAATGCCCACGCGCAGGCCGGTGATCGGCGCTGTCAGCCTGTATTCCATCTCAAGCGTCAGCGGCTCGACCGAACGAAAGCTATCGACCACAGCGCCGCGCGGATCACGCACCCGCAGCGCAATCGGCACAAAGGGGGCGGCACTGGCAGGGACATCGTCGGCGTCCCAGCGCCGTTCACCCGCCTGGGCCTGACCAGACGCCAGATAGAAGTCCACAGCTTCGGGGGTGGGGGCGCGTTTGAGCAGGTGTCCCTTTTGCATGACGATGGCTTCCTGCGTCAGGCGCAAAATGGCGCTCATATTGTGGCTGACGAAGAGCACAGTGCGCCCCTGTGCCGCCACATCGTTCATTTTGCCGAGACATTTGCGCTGGAATTCGGCGTCGCCGACCGCCAGCACTTCGTCTACGACCAGAATTTCGGGTTCAAGGTGCGCGGCGACGGCGAACGCCAGCCGCAGATACATGCCAGATGAGTAGCGTTTGACCGGCGTATCGATAAACTGTCCTACCTCAGAGAATTCCACGATTTCGTCGAATTTGGCGGCGATTTCAGCGCGCTTCATGCCGAGGATCGCTCCGTTAAGGTAGATGTTTTCGCGTCCCGTCAGCTCGGGGTGGAAGCCGGTGCCGACTTCCAGCAGCGAGCCAACCCGTCCGCGCACGGTGACGGTGCCACGGGTTGGTTCGGTGACGCGCGATAACACTTTCAGCAGGGTGCTTTTCCCCGCGCCGTTGCGTCCGACAATGCCGAGCACTTTGCCTTCTTCGAGATCGAAGGAGACATCCTTGAGCGCCCAGAAGTATTTTTTGGTGTCGAGGGCGCGGGTTTCGGCGTTCGGACGCAGCATGGCAGCAGCCAGTCGCAGTGGCGCTTTGGCGGCATCAACGATCTGCTCACGCAACATGCCATATTGGAATTTGCCGGGGGCAGTTCCAATTTTGTATTGCTTGCTAATATTTTCAACGCGGATGGCGAAAGTCATGGGGTTTAAAGTTGAAGGTTGAAGGTTGCAGATTGACGTTGCAGGTTTTACCTTCAACTTTCAACCTGTTACCTTCAACTTATATTGTGTCGGCGAAGGTTCTTTCCATGTTGCGGAAGTAGATCAGGCCGGTGATGAGGATGAGCAGCGCAATCACGGTCGAAATCAGCACCAGCACGTCGGGCGGATTGCCGGAGTTGAGCAGCGCCCAGCGGAATCCGTTGACGACGCCGGCCATCGGGTTGAGCGCATAAGCGATCTGCCATTTTTCGGAGATGACTTTGGATGAGTAGGCAATCGGGGTGATGAACATCCAGAACTGCGAAATGAAGGGCAGGGCGTAGCCCACATCACGATACTGGACGTTGATGGCAGAAAGCCACAGTGCCACGCCCAATGCGGTGATAATGGAAAGCAGCGTAAAGACGGGCAGCGCCCAGAGTGCGTTCCAGCCGGGCGTGACGTGGTAATAAATCATCAGCCCAATCAAGATGACGAAGGCGATGGCAAAATCCACCAGACCGCCGAGCACCGAGGCCATCGGTAGGATCAGGCGCGGAAAGTAGACCTTGCCGATCATATTCGAATTGCTGGTGAGTGAGCGGCTGGCGCTGTTGAGCGCGGTGGCAAACAGTCCCCAGGGCAGCAGGGCGGTGTACGAGAAAATTGGATAGGGCAGCCCATCCGACGGCATTTTGGCAACAGAACTGAACAGGAAGTTGAAAATCAGTACGGTCAGCACAGGTTGCAAAATGGCCCAGAATGCGCCGAGCAGGGTCTGCTTGTAGCGCACTTTCAGATCGCGCCAGATCATAAAATAGATCAGCTCGCGGTATATCCACAGGTCGCGCAGGTTGAGAGCGGCGAGTCCGTTGGCGGGTTTGATATAGACGGTGGTGGGTTCAGGCATGGGTTAGGGTTTGAAGGTTGGAAAGTTTAAAGGTTGGAAGGTGAAAGAGCGATCAGCTTGGAAGGGTTTACCTTTCAACTTTCCAACTTTTCCACCTTCAACCGTTCTTCACGGTACCATGCAATGGTGCGTTTCAGGCCTTCTTCAAAGTCCATCTGGGCTTTCCAGCCGAAGCGCTGCTCGGCGCGGGATGTGTCGAGGCCGCGGCGCGGCTGGCCGTTGGGTTTGGATGTGTCCCAGATGATCTTGCCTTCGAATCCGGTCAGGCGGCTGATGGTTTCGTTCAGGTCTTTGATCGAGATTTCGTAGCCGGAACCGAGATTGACCGGGGCTGAATCGTTGTAGCGTTCTGTGGCGGTGACGATGGCGTCGGCGGCGTCTTCGACGTAGAGAAACTCGCGGGTGGGTGAGCCGTCGCCCCAGGCGATCATTTCTTTGTCGCCGCGTTCCTGGGCTTTGAGCGATTTGCGGATGAGGGCGGGGATGACGTGCGAGGAAGCCGGGTCGAAGTTGTCACGCGGACCGTACAAATTGACCGGCAGCAGAAAAATGGAGTTGAAGCCGTACTGTTCGCGATAGGCCTGGGATTGAACCAGCATCATCTTTTTTGCGAGGCCATAGGGGGCGTTGGTTTCTTCAGGGTAGCCAATCCACAAATCGTCTTCGCGGAAGGGCACAGGGGTGAATTTGGGATAGGCGCAGACCGTTCCCAGCGCGGTAAATTTCCCGACGCCAATTTTCCAGGCCTGGTGCATCAGTTCGACGCCCATCATCAGGTTTTCATAGAAGAATTCCGCCGGGTGTTCGCGGTTTGCGCCGATGCCACCGACGTGGGCGGCGAGATGGATGATGATTAAGTCGGAAGGATGAAGGCTGAAGGATGAAGGTTGCAGGTTGAAAGTTGCAAGTTGCAGATGGGCGGGAACTGTATTTGCAGGCAGCAAGGCATCGGCGAGCAGTTTGGCAATGTCGTCGCGATCTGTCAGGTCGTAGTCTTTCTTGCGCGGAATCAGGATTTCTTTTGCGCCGCGTTCGATCAGTTTTTCAACGACGAACGAGCCGAGAAATCCGCCGCCGCCAGTGACGATAATGCGCTTGCTGGTGAAGAAAGTTGAAGGTTGAAGGTTGAAGGTTGAAGGCTGGTTAGACATCATAGGGTACTTCCTCTTCGCTGATGCGGCGGGAATTAGGACGAGATGCAAGATACGGGGATAATTTGGTGATTTGTCGGCTGCAGATTGCTGCCATTTCGGCGGCTTGCTCAAATTGTTCTGATGAAATGTAATTTCGGTCGAGCGCAAGATATAGCTGGGCGCGTAGCTCGCCTGATGATGCTTTGGCATGACTCAAATAGCGAATAAAGGTTGCCTGTGTCTGGCTCTCAAATCCTTCTGACATATTGGACATGATTGAAACGGCCGCCCGGCGCATTTGATCGCGCAGACCAAAATCACGCACAAACTCGCCAGATGTCGAAAAATCATAAATCATATTTGCCAATGTTCTGGCCCGTTTCCAAACATCCAAATCTTCAAATCTGTTTACACTCGCCATATCTTAAACCTTCAACTTTCAACCTGTAACCATCTACCGTCATTGAACAAGAAACCGCGCATTCCGATAGCGTTCATGCTGTGGCTCGCGGATCAGGCCCAGGCGCAGGGCGTTGACCACTTCGCGCACGCCATCTTCAACGGTCAGGTTGGCGGTGAAGCCCAGTTCGCGTTTGATTTTTTCGAACGAGGCTGAAAGGTCGCGGGCGTCGCCGCCGAAGGTCAGGTTTTTGTACTGGACGATGGTTTCAGGCAGGCGTTTAATAATCAGCGCCACAATTTGGTCTTTGGTGTAATTGCCGTCATCTGTACCAAGGTTGTAGATTTGGCCGCGCACCTTTTCGTCGGGCGCATCGAGGCCGAGCATCAGGCCGCGCACCACGTCTTGCACATGGACAAATGAGCGCGAGTAGCCGCGCTGGTAAATCAGCAACTCGCGGTGGGCAAAGGCGTCAAGCACAAACTGATTGATGGTCAGGTCAAAACGTGTGCGCGGTGAAATACCGTAGAGTGTCGCCATGCGGAAGACCAGCGCGCCTTGGGGCAGCAGATATTCCTCGGCAGCGATTTTTGTTTCAGCGTAAAGGGATTGCGGATTTAACGGCGACGCTTCGTTATGCGGATGCCCATCTGCGGCGGTACCGTAGTTACTGTAGGTGGATGCAAAGATAAAGCGCCCAACCCGCAGACTTTCGGCCTGGTCGAAGATATTTCTGCTGGCGTCGACATTAAACTTCCACGCCGCAGCTTTTCCCACCGACTGACAGGCCGGGAACCCGGCAATCCCCGCCAGGTGGATGACGGTCTCGGGTTTGGACCAGCCACGGGGGAGCGCGTCGCGCAGGCTGCGCGGTTCGGTTACATCTGCCTTGGCGAAGTGAAAATTGGGGTTCGAGAGAAAGGTAATCAGCGATTCCCCGCCAAAGAGCAGGCTGTCGATGGCAGTTACTTTGTGGCCAGCCTGTAAAAGTTGCGCCGTCAACAGCGACCCAATATAGCCTGCTCCACCAGTCACCACGATGTGTTTTGCTTCGCTCATATTGTCTCCATGTTCAAAGTGACTTTCAGCCCACTCACCACCAGCGTTGGGACGTTTGCCTGGTCCACAATGGCAATCCCTTGTTCCAGGCAGGTCAGGCGACAAATATCGGCTACATCCCCTTCGCCGACCAGCCGCACACGGTCGAAACCGTCGTTTTTGACCTTTTCCACATACTCTTTGACCTTTTGACGCACGCGCCGATACAGGTTGAACTGCTGTTCAACGTAATCCACCGTCAGACGGGCGCTCAGGGCCAGCCCTTCGGGTGTAATGATGTAATGTAATTTGCGCCGTTCGGCGTGTTTGACCTTGATATACCCCTTTGCGATCAGCCGTTTGAGATGCCAGTTGACCGTTCCCACCGCCACGCCCAACTGGGTGGCGAGAGTCGCCTGTGTAACATCGGGGTCGCGCTCGATGGTTTCAAGCAGAGAAAGGTCACGGGTTGTTTCGATGGGTGTTTCCATAAGCTAAATTCAACGGCTGAATTATAACATCAAAATTCAACGACTGAATTTAGGCTCAAGGTTGCGCCGGGCACTGGTTTGGCCCATCCTGCGGCACATAGATGACAATGCGGTCAGCGGGGAAGATTTCGGCCTGTTTGTAGGTGCACAAAATGCGCTTGCCGACGTAGCGCGTCCAGGCATCGTTTTCGGCACCCATCGCGTCGCCTTCGCCCATAAAGTTGATCGTAAGCGGGTCCACGACAATCGCGGCAAAGCGATGGTTTTCGAGCTGGCTGCGAAAGCTATTCAGGTAGGTTTCGTTCTTTGCCATTGCCATTTCCATCAGTTCTTCGCGTTCATATTCGGGGATTAATTTGACATTGTGGAGCATCTTCATGGCGATCAGATGGCGCTGGGTGATGAAGAGAATTTCGCCACCCTGGGCGTTGACCGAATCCACTCGTTGTTGGAGTGCCGCTAAAGTGGCCTGTGTCTGCTTTGGGTCGTAGGGCTGTGGCAAGCTGACTTTTGGCGAAAGAATAAACCAGGTCGGCACAAGCACCAGCAGCGCCAGCACCGCCCAGTGAAAGCGGATTGGTGCAGGTTCCTGGTCATTTTCTGTCGTGTAGCGACCAAAGAGCAGGTGCAGGCCAACCACCAGCAAAAGGATGGCGTAGGCGTCGGTGTTATGCAAATCGGCTCCGCCACCAATTTTTAGACTGACGATCAGGCCGCCAACAAAAAGTCCAAGCAGTCCCAGGCCAATCAACCCAACCCGCAACGGATGCCAGTCTCTGCGGTGTTGCCACAGGCTGATGGTGAGAACCAACCATAAGGGCGCAGAGAAAATGATCGCAGCCGGAATCAGCCCCAGCCAGTACGAAGCATTTGGCCATAGTCGGTTCCAAAGCAGGGTAGAAGAAAGACTGGTATAGAAATCCCCGGTATTCTGAATGCCCGAAAGCGCAATGTAGACACGCTGTGTTACGAAGGCAATCAGGGTGCTGATGAAGAACCATTTGAAGATGGTGATAATCGAACGTCTACTGTTTACCATCCATAGTTTCCCCATCGGTCTTTCGAGCAGGAACAAAACCACTGCCAGCATCCCCGGCATCGGATACCAGTTCAGGCGGCTCAGCCCGGCCCAGATGGATGCGGCGATGATGGCAATCCAGGTGCGGCGGCTGTGGGCCGCCGATGTGCTGAATCCCCAGAGCATAATGAAGACTGGCACAGCCAGATGCAAATAAAGCGGTAGCGTAAAGACGTAGACAACAATCCACAGGCCGATGAACCAGCGCAGCGGACGATTTTCGATTTTCAGCCGCGATAAAAGCGCGGGCGCAATCAGTGCCAAAAGCACGAAGCGTATTGCCACCTGCCAGAAACGGTGAAACCATAATGGCGCGTTGAAAAGATAAGGGGGAATCAAAAGCATATGCAACGACGGATGCAGAATCGGCCAGGGCACGCGCTGCCCATAGATGCTTTCGGAAAGAAAGAGCGACGGCCAGTAAAAGCGGCTGGTCTCGGACCAGCCCATCGCAAACGGATAGTCGCTGATCTGGGGCAGATAAAGCGCCATGCAATAGACGGCAGTTTGGAGCAGCACGGTGACAATCAGCGCAGCAGGCCACGAAAGCGTGGGCCAGATGCCTTTCAGTGCGTTCATGCCGAGTAGCGCCAGCAGGATGAAGATCAGCCAGCGCACCCAATCCTGTCCGCGTAGCAGGTCGGCATAATCGCTATGGAAGACGACGAAGGTCGAACCGGTCAGCGCCACCAGCAAGATGGGCCAGCCTAGCCAACGTAGCGGACCATTGATTTTTGCGCTTGCTTCCAGCACATTTAACACAGATTCGCGCTGCTTCGTCCAGGTCAGGGCAAAGGCAACCAGGCTGAGCAGGCCGAGCAGTGTCAACGCGGCAAGACCCATCAGCCACGATTTACTTGTCAGCGCGGCGATCTTGAGTTTGGCAGCGAGCGCCCAAAGCTGAATGAGCGACATCAACGTTACGGGAGGAATGATCCCCAGCAGGATGCGCCAGAAAGTGAGTCGCGAAGGTTGGCTAAACATATTTTTACTTGCAGTCGGTTAACTGAAAGAGCGTGCGCGAATCGACGACCTGATCTTTGTTTTTGTCGTCAATCTGGTCAAGTTTTTTGACGCAGGATTTTTGGATGACGCTGGCATATTTGGTCAAGTATTTCAGATCCACGTAGAGATAATCGTACCCGGCGGCTTTGAGCCGAACCGGGTCAGGGTTGGCCTCGAGCGATAACCACTCGGGCAGGTTTTCGCCCATGGTGATGGATGAGCGGATTGGGCGGCCAAAAATCGTCGCGGCGCGGGGGTAAACCGGATCGAAGACCATTGTGTTGGGGGCAAGCTCGTTCCAGTGGCGGGTAAACATCTGTCCATCGAGCTGGTTCAGGTAAATGGCGTAGACTGGGTTGGGCATGGCGGCGAGCTGAGAGCCAAAGAGCGAAATACCGCTGAAAATGGTTGCCAGTCCCCAGACCAGCGCCGCAACCTTGAGATTTTCGCCGCGTTTTTCAAGCGCCAGCCAGATGAGCGGCACGGCATACATAACCACAACGGTCAGAAAGTGAGCGATCATGCGTGAAGCGGCAGTTGGCCCGGCGTTGCCGGTATATTGGACGAAGACCATCAGCAGGCTGACGATGATCGAACCAACCCAGGCGGCTTCGAACCAGTTTTCGTCGCGGCTAAAGGGGCCAAGTTGTTTGAGCACAATCGGCACGGCGAAAATTGCCAGCCCGGTTTCGCCCAAAATCGCCACCCACTGCAACGGGTTGAGCAGTGATAGCCAGCCCAGGTGCGCCGAGAGCACGCCCGGCGCGCTCAATGCAAAACCGACCTGGAAGTAGGTGCTTTTTGCGCCGCCACCCGATGCCTGTTTTTCGAGCCAGCCGCGCGCGATTTCGGTGAACATGCCACCCTGTACCAGCGCCAGCAGGCCGCCAATCACCATCAGCGTTGTCCACAGCCAGAAGGAACGCGGCAGGCGCAGGCTACGCTTCTGGATGACCCATGTCAGTGCGGCAAAGCCCAATCCGGCGTAGAGAAAGGCAAAGGTGACTTCGTTGGCAAGCGCAATCGAAGCCAGCAGGATGACAATCGGAATGAATGTACGCCAGCCTTGGCCCCCCTCAGTCCCCCCATTTTCCACTGAAGTGCGTGGAAAATAGGGGGAAACAATGGCTGGAGCCATAAGAATAATCAGCAGGATCATCGTGATGGCGCTGGTGCCCCAGCCGTTGTGGGCCATGCTCAGGGACGCATCCAGCCCGGAGCCAAAGAGAAAGGGGAAGGGCAGCGGGCCTAACCCTTCAATTTGCCAGTTTTTGTAGATGGCGGTAATCAGGTTGACGCCGGTATCTGCCCCGGAGCCGATCAGTGTGATGCTGGAGGAGAGTTGGCGCTGGAGACTGATGGGCAAGAGCAAAAAGAGCCAGCGCGCGCCCCCGGCAAAGGCCATAAACATCATCGAAAACGACTCGGCGATTTTGCTTTTGGTCAGGCGGTACGCCAGAAAGCCGCCATAGGCGAGCGTTAGCGCCAGAGTCAGGCCGCGCGCCAGGTCGAGCGCCGTCCACGGACCGGCGGCGGTCAGGCGGACAAATTCGGATGCGACCAGCAGCAGAAAATAATGATAGCCAAAGCTCAGGCTGGGGTTGTAGGCAAAGTGCGGCGGCACGTCGCCGGTTGCCATGATCGAGACGGGTGGCAGGTTCTGGTGGTCGTCGAAGAAGCCAAATCCGCGCCCGATGAGCGTGAAGACAAAGACAGCGATGAGGAAGATGATCCACTGGCTGGGTTGGAAGGCTTCCTTGGGGAACAGGTCGCGTTTTAAAGGCCAGGCCAGCGCAACGCCGAGCAGCACCGTCAGCAGCGCCGCGCCCCAAAAAGCCAGCGTTGTTGGCATAAAACGCGCCAGCCAATTGGCAAACCACGTCCCAAGCACCAGGCCGATGCCCAGGGAAATTAGTCCGCGCTCGCGCGCAGGCAGGCTGACGGGAACTGTGATTAACCAGCCGCCCAGCGCCCAAAGCGCCAGCAAAATGACCAGAGGAAGAAAGTTGAATTCGCTGAATAAGTACATGGGAGTTGGAAGGTTGAAAGTTGAAGGTTACAGGTTGGGTTGTGTTGCCGACTATCGAATTATTGAATGTTCCTAAATAATTTCTCATACTGCCCAATCACAATTGGCAGGTCGAAGGTCTGGGCGCGTTCGCGGCTTTTGGCTTGCGCTGATTGTAGCATGGCGCGGCTGGAGAGCAGGGTTTTGAGTGCACTGATCAGTGCGTCCAGGTCGCCGCTGGGGAAAAGAAAGCCGTTCTGCTCGTTTTGCACCAGGTCGCTGTTGCCGCCCACGTCACTCAAGACGAGCGCCAACCCCATCCCCAATGACTGGACTCCGACGACGGATAGTCCTTCAGCGCGGGATGGCATGACCAGAATATCGCTGTGGGCGAAGGTGTTGAGCAATTCTTCGGGCCTTACCCAGCCTGGAAAGGAGAAACGTCCCTCCAACCCGCAAGCGGATACCGTTTTGCGGACAGGTTCTAGCAGTGGGCCGTCGCCGATCATGGTGCAACACCACGGAAGGGTTTGTAGCGCGGCGAGTGCCTGCACCAGCTGTTCGGGGTTTTTCTGCTCGACAAAACGGGCGGCAAAAATGATGCGTGGTGCATCGTCTGTCGGCTGATGTGCAGGCAGGGCGTTCAAATCCACCGCGCTGGGGATGACGCTGATCTCGACGGGGTAATGCTGCAAAGCCAGTTGGCGCGTAAAACTGCTCGAAGCAACCACTTTGCGTGCGTTACGCCAGATCGGCGGTGTCAGCAGGTATATCCATTTGAACCAGTCGTCGGTTTTTTCGGGCACCGCGCCCGGGACATCGCCGAGATGGGTTGTCAGCATATACGGAACACCCGTCATCTTTGACAAAACCAGCGCCGCTGCACCCGCTGGCACGGCAAAGTGGGCGTGGATCACGTCTGGTTTCCACTGTCGGATGAGTTTCAACCCAGCTAACACAGCAGCGCGGTTGTACTCGGCCATCTCGCCAAAGCTGGCGCGGAAGGCTTCGCGCCGCATCGTGCCGACGCGCTGAATACGGATGCCGTCGCGGGTTTCTTCACGTGGCAGGCCCGTCAGGTATGCCGTCAGCACGTGGATTTCAAATCCGCGTGCCGCCAGCCCGCAGGCAACATCCTGCGCCACACGTCCGCCACCGCCGCCGACGGGCGGGAATTCATGGGTCAGGATCAGGATTTTCATGCAGTTTCATCGTTGAGTGCCACATCCGTGACGGATTTGGAGAGCCATAGCGCGCCCGGCACGGTGGCGATGACGCTGATAAAGCGCGTCACCAGCGCCAGCGTGGATGCCTGTTCGAGCGTTGCGCCGAGCGCAGTGTAGAGCGTGGTGTAAGCTCCCTCGCGGAATCCGTAGCCGTTGATCGACGGCAACTGGCTGACGAAGTAGGTCACCGTTTGCACGGCCATCACCTGCCAGAAGGTAACGTTCATGCCGAGCTGGTGCGCGATGATGTAGGTCGAAAGCATGGGGAATAGGTTGGATGGCCACGCCGCCAAAAAAGCGTAGACGAAAGCCGATGGACGGCTGGACCAGCTTTTGAAGATTTTGGCAACCTTGGGGAAGAAGCGCTCGAAGAGTTTGCGCAACCCATCTGGTAGGATCAGGGCTGCGGGGTGCATCATCCCCAACAGCGAGCCGCCAAAGACCAGAAACGGAACCGGGATCAGGCAGACCATCGCCGCCATATTGATGATCCGGTCTAGCACCACTGAACCGATGCCAATGCTTTTCCGCTCGGTGTAGTTGAGAATGCCGACCATGCGCAAGCTGTCGCCGCCAATGGTGGAAAGCAAAAAATTGGAGGCAAAAACCCCGGCCCAGGCCATCCGAAAAGCCTGCCAATACGTGATTTTGACACCCTAAGTCCAGAGCAGGCTGCACCAGCGCAGCGTATTGAAGCCCCAGGTGGCGACAAAGCATAAAACTGCCAGGACAATCGCCCACGGGGCAATGCCCGCCGCTTTTTGCAGCACCACATCCCACTTTTGACCGGAGATCAGCCAGATGAAGAGTGCGGTGGTGATGATCGTCCCGCCCCAACGGATCGCGGCAGCCAGTTTAGGTGATTTTTTGCTTTTTTCAGTCATTATTCCGCCAGCCATGCCGAAAGGTCGCGCTCGATTAGCGCGGAAAGTTTGAGAATATCCGGTTGGAAGTGCGCCTGCAAACGCTGGCGCAGGGCCGGATCCATTTGCTTGCGGGTGGCGCGGGTGGTGTTCAGGCGCTCGATGCGGTTGTAAATGACCGAAACCTGCTTCATAAAACCGACGCCAAAGAACGAGATGATCTTGATGAAAAGCTGATAAACCGGCTGCGGCGGATGAAAAAGCCGCGCCAGCAGTTTGGATTTATTCTCGAAGTTGGCGTTCACCGGCGGGAATTTCGTCCGTCCGTCAGACGGGACATTGATGAAGGCGAGGAGCGCCTCGTAAACGGCGCGGGTATCGGCACGCAGGTCGTCATACAGGAAAATTTTGACCTGCTCACGCGGAAAAATCGCCAGCAGCCGCTCAACGTACTTGCCAAACTGACCGACTTCCCCATACATGAGCAACTCCGTCCCGCGCGCCCCAGACGGGATGTGCTGGCCCTGTTTGCGCAGCGACTGCAAATCCCAAGCTTTTGCCAGATCGGGTTCATCTTCGCGCAGCAAACTCAGGTTGAGTTGATGGTACAACTCGACAAAATCGACCGGGTTGCGCAAAATCAGAATCACCTTTGCGGCGGGGTCGTAGGCTGCCATGTTCTTGAAAGCCACCTGCGAAAATAAATAAAATGGCGAGGCTTCTCCCACACCCAGATGGCGCTCGTCGGCTTTGGCAAAAACCTTGTGATAATCATCGGCAGTCTTGAAGGAGATTTTTTGCACATGCGGAAAATCCGTCGCAAAATAGTTCAGTTCCTTCACCTCCGACATGAAAATCTGCGGATGCTCTGAAAGGTAGGTATAAAGGGCTGTCGTCCCACAACGCGGCGCACCCGAAATGAAGAAGTTAGGATGTTTCATGATGGTTAGAAGGTTGGAAAGTTTAAGGTTGAAAGTTGAAAGTTGGGGAGTGCCGAAATCAAGGGTAAACGAAATCTTTGACAAAGGCCTGGTAAGCAGGAGCAGCTTGCTTATGGAGTTGCCTACGGTTGAAAGCATAAACAAACAATTTGAGAGCGCAGGTCAAAGCATATTCGCAGCGCGAAAAACATCGGGATCTGCGAGCAAGGCGAGCGAGATAATGACGCAATTCAGCGTTATCTGCTTCCACCGAGAAGGTATCGTTCTTCCACTTTGAGACTTCGTACCTGCCATAGTGATACCAAAGACGAGAATAGGCATCAAAGCCGTCACTGAAATACCATTTTGCTTTTGGTGCACCATCCAAAATCAGTTGGATGGCTTCTTTCGTGCGTTCCCACACGACAGCCCAGCCTAAAATACAACGGGTTTTGCGATCAACAATGGTGATTATGTAGATCCTCTTTTTTTACGCCCGATAAAGGTGAACAATTCGTCCATTTCTGCATTTTCAACCTGTTGTGGTTGTGGACTTGCTGGCAATTGTTCAGCATGCGCCTTGACCCAATTGGCGACACTTTGAGGGTCAACGCCTAAATGACGACCTATTTTTCGAAGATTCATTCCATCCACGTACATTTGGACTGCTTTTCTACGAAAATCCGCGCTATAGCTGTGGGGCTTTTTCTCCGGCGTGTATTTGCACTTGCACAAATAACACTGATACCGCTGGCTCCCAGCTTCTGTCTTTCCTACTTTGTGTTGCTTCACTTCGCTTCCGCATTTTGGACATTTCATAAACCTATTTTACCCAGATTTTCGGCACTCCCGAAAGTTGAAGGTTGCAGGTTGAAAGTTGAGCTTTCTTTATGCTTTGTTTTCAAAATGGCGTTTTAGTTTAAGCGCGTGTTTTTCAAGCAAATTCCAAGAAAGTAATGCGGCAAGGATTGTGCTACCATAAAAAATCAGCAGGAAGCTTAGCCAGACCGGCCAGCCGGTAGCGCCGTTGTTCCCATAGAGGGTGATGAGCAGTGACGCAATCGGCCAATGGAAAAGGTAGAGGGCATAGCTATATTTGCCAAAGAACAGCAGGCCTGGCAGTCGGAAAAATCTTCGGGTAGGGTGGTTTTCCTGCTGGGTTTGTAGCACAATAATCAAGGCGCCCGCCAGCAAAGCGATCACCGTCAAACCAATCGTCAGCATCGAGCGATTGTTCCAGATGGGGGAAGCCGGTTGAACGGCAACACAAACTCCAACCACCGCCAAAAACATCCATAACAGTTTGGGGGCATCTTTGGCAAGTTGCTCTTTCAGCGTGTCTGTTTGAAAAGCCACCGCAATCAATGCGCCAATCATCAGGCTGTCAATTCTTGTGATGGTTGAATAGTAGGGAAAGGTATTCACAATATCAAGGTTGCCCAGTCCAAAAACCACAAAAACGCGAATTGCCAATGCCAGCAGGATCACACCTGTGCCAATCCGAAACAGGTATTTTCTGTCTACAAAGAAAATGACAAGCGGCCAGGTAAGGTAGAACTGTTCTTCAATCGCCAGCGACCATAAGTGTGAAAAATACAAACCGGGCGCAGCATTGATGGCATAAATCCAGTTATGCAGATAAGAATAGAACCAAAACCCGGTGCTCAAAATGGTTTGAATGCTGGCGTTGCCAAATACGAAATATCCGATAAAGATGATGGTGATGCAAAAATAATAAACAGGGAAGATCCTCAGGCTGCGCCGGGCATAAAAATTGCGGAAATAATGTTGCTGGCCTTTATTCTTCAATAAAATCGACGTAATCAAAAAGCCTGACAAAACAAAAAAGAAGTCAACCCCGGTTAAACCCATCGCAGTCACCAAGGAGAGAAATTCCGTAAATCCATTTTTCCAGAAAGTCTCGGCCTGTGAAAAAATATGGGCCGTCATCACCATCAATACCGCCACGCCGCGCACGCCATCCAGTTCTTTTAAGCGATGTTCATCCATAGCGGTTTCCATTACGGACAAATGCCGGGCGTGGTTCTTGGCACATAAAACTCAATTTTGCTCTCATCGGCTTCCAACTCAGTGGTGGGTTCGTAATAGCACAGAATATAAGGCGAAACCCGCGTGTTCCAAATGTTGCTCTCGTCTGAAAATGAGCCTTCATCCTTCATGCCCACATTTTGCTTGCCAGAGACAATCGCCGCGAACCGATGGTTTTTCAGGTCGGCGTAAAACTGTTGTAAATAAGGCTGGTTGTTCGACATTGCCATTTCCATCAGGGTCACGGCTTCATAATCTGGCACCAGCGCCACGCGGATTTGCTTGAACGTTACCAGATGGCGTTCGTTGATAAACAGCACGGGACCTTTTTTCCCAGCCTGTTCGGCGAGTGTCTTAAGCTGGGTCAGCGTAGCTTGATTGCTTTTGTCATTAAACTGCGGAAAGGGCGAGAGCGCCGGGATAAGAAAAATGAGCGGGATCAGCAATGCGATGGCGGTTATCGGCCACAGCCCCCATTTTCGCCCCAATTCATTTTCGTCTGTTTCAATGTTTGTCTGAGCGATAGCAGATGGATGCAAGGGGAGATGAACTTTGCTGCCAACGCAATAAGCTGCCAACAGACTGACGAAGACGGCATATGCGTCCATGTTGTGCAGGTCACCGCCACCGCCGATCTTGACGCTGACCACCAATCCGCCCGCGAAGAGGATTACCAGTATCGACAGCAATCCCAGCCAGCGGGCGGGGTGCAGGTGGGCAAGCGGACTGCGCAGCAAAACCACCAACAGCGGCCCACTGACAATCAGGATCGCGGGCAGCACCCCCAGCGGGAACAAATCATTCGGCCACAGCCGCTCCCACAGCAAACTGGAAAAAAAGCTCGACGTGAAAGCTGCGGCATTGTTCGCATTGCCCGAAAGCGGAATGTAGACCGCCTGCGCGGCAAGCGCCGTCAGCAAGCCAACCGAAACCCAAAGGATTGGTAGTTTTAAATAGTTTGCGATTGTGCTGAAACTGTTCTTTGGCAAAACAGGCGCTTCGACCAAATAAATCGCTGCAGCCAGCAATCCCGGCATGGGGAACCAGTTGACGCGGCTGATTCCTGCCCAAACGGATGCAACAATCACTGCTGCAAGGGAACGCCCCGGGCGTTTTACCGAGACAAATAACACTGGCAAGATCACCATCACTTCAAGATGATAATAGACGCCCACCCGCAAAAGAAACAAAAACAGCCAGCCAGCCACGAGCCAGTGCAACCCACGTTGTTGGGCGGTTGAAATGGTACGCCGGG
Organism: uncultured Chloroflexia bacterium; assembly: GCA_963757465.1. Lineage (GTDB taxonomy): Bacteria > Chloroflexota > Anaerolineae > Anaerolineales > Villigracilaceae > UBA5195. Next base: position 1,067,088 of record CAVWRY010000003.1, read on the forward strand.
TGATGGCAATTGCTGCTGCAACTGTCAGCCCGATCCAGAGAATCACCTGCCACAAGCGGCTGAATTCCAACCCGGAGCCGGGGAGCAGGAATGCTAACGATTGCAAAAAATAGCGGCTGGGGTGCAGCGCCGAGAGTGCAAGCGGCGTCCCGTAGAGGGACGGAGCGAAGTAGAGAGAGCCGTAGTAAAAACGGCTGGTTTCTGACCAGCCCAGCGAAAACGGATAGGCTGAAATTCCCTGCGCCAGGATGAAAAGCTGATATGCAATGCCCAAAATGACCAGTGCTGCCGCAAACCCGCCGGGCCACGATCTTTTGAGCGCCACCTTCAGCGCGGCAGTTGCCAACAGCACCAGCCACCAGACCGCCCAATAGAAGACAATCGTTGTCAGCACCGGGTCCTGCGTCGATTTTTTGACGACTTCGCCAGCATGGAGTGTAAATTTCAGCCAGGGAATAGCCCACAGGAAAACGACAAAAAGCACCGCTCCGGCAATGCGTGCCCCAACCCCCTTTAACGGATTCAGCTCCAGCGCAGCGACCAGCTTTTCGGCGCCCCCTTTTTGCATTTTAAAAAACAAAAAGATACATCCGCCTAGCACCGCCAGATAGAGTATCAGCGGCACCGCCCAGATCGAACGCCACATCACCACCTTGAGTTCGATCCAACGCGAAATCGACCAGATCAAAATGGTCAGGTTGACGAGGAAAGTCAAGGCAAAGGTCGTTTGCCAGAAGGTTTTGGGGGAGGTTGTAAGTTTCATAAGAAGGGAAATTGGATCTTCGAGAGTAGCTTTCTAATCCAATTTCGAGTATCGCTATTCGCTTTTTCCATCCATCTTTGCCATGATTCCCGGTAAAGTTAGCGCGCCGGGCAGGCTGGCGAGCATCATTAAAAGGCGTTGCAGCACGACGACGACGGCGGTGGTGCCGCTGTTGACGCCCGCCACCTGCGTGAAGAGCGTAATCATGATGGTTTCATGCCAGCCATAGCCGTTAATGGTGAAGGGCATCAAGCCGAGAAAGTAGCCGACGCTGACGAGGCCGATGGCCTGCCAGTAGGGCAGGTTGCCGCCCATGCCTTGAATGAGAAAGAAGTATGCGCCTGCTGTACATAGCAAATTGCCTGCAGTGAAGGCAAAGGCGATCAGCAGCGACAGTGGCTTTTTGAGCCAAATGGTCAGCGACGAAAGCGTCTTGCGGACGAAGCCCCAGCTTTTGTCCCACAGCGTCACCAGCGTGATCGATTGCGCGGCTGCGGGGGCGGCCTGAAAAAGCTGATAGATGCCCAGCGGCGCAGCCAAACTCATGCCGGTCATGTTGACCAGCCGGTCCACCGCGATAGAGGCGAGACAGATCGCGCGGTCGTAGCCCATTTGCATGGCACCGGCCAGCCGCACCACATCCCCACCGACGCTGGTGGGCAAAAAATTGGAGCCGAAGAGTCCGGCAAAGGTCAGGCGCAGGGTATCTGCAAAAGGGATGGGAATGCCCGCGGCGCGTAGCAGCGTATGCCAGCGCGCAACCGTTGACAGGCGCGAAAGCAAAATCAGCCCGGCAGCGATCAGCACGTTGACGAGGGTTGCCGGGCTGGCGGCGTTCTTAATCGCGACAGCAATGTCGGCGCGACTGGAGTAGAAGACCCAGGCCAGCAGCAGCAGTGAGAAAATCGTCCCGGTCCAGCGTAGCGCCAGCCGACGGTTTTTCTTGAACCAGGCTGTCATTTGACTTCTTTACCATCGCGCCACACCCTGCGGACGGTGTAGGTCGGTTTGGCCTGTGATTCATGGTAGGTGCGCACAAGCAGTTCAGCGATCAGCCCCATCAAAATGGATTGTCCGCCCATTAAGCCTGTCATCACAGACAGAATGAAAAACGGCGAGGTGGCAACATCAGTGCCTGCAATAAATTTACGCAATACCAGCAGCAGCACGCCAAGGACACCTGCCGCAATCAGCGCAATCCCGCCGCCGCCGAACAGGTAAATCGGTTTGTAGGCAACTTTGGTTAAAAATTGCACTGCCATCAGGTCGAGCACGACCTTGACGGTGCGTTCGAGTCCATATTTGCTCTGCCCAAACTGGCGTGCATGATGGCGCACCGGCACTTCCAAAATCTTTGCGCCAACCGAGTTGGCATAGACCGGAATAAAACGGTGCATCTCGCCATACAGGCGAAAGCCTGTAATCGCTTCGCGCCGGTAGGCTTTCAGCGTGCAACCATAATCATGCAAATGGACACCGGTTACGTTGGAAATCAGCCAGTTTGCCATGTGCGACGGCAAATTGCGCGTCAGCGCATTGTCTTCGCGGTTTTTGCGCCAGCCCGAAACCACATCGTAGCCTTCGTCGAGCCGATCAAGCATCATCGGGATGTCTGCCGGATCGTTTTGCAGGTCCGCATCAAGGAAGGTGATGACATCGCCAATCGCGTGATCAATCCCGGCGGCGATGGCGGTTGTCTGCCCAAAGTTGCGGCGGAACTGCACCACGCAGACGTGCGCCGGGTCTTCGACCGCCAGCCCGTCGAGCACTTTGTCGCTGCCATCTTTGCTGCCATCGTTGACGTAAATCACTTCCCACGAGCGCTGCATATCCTTGAGCGCTTCATGCACCGCCTTGTGCAGCAATGGCAGACTTTCCACTTCGTTATAGACCGGGATCACAATGGAGAGATCCATGTATTTACTTCCTCCGAAATACCTGAAAAAAAGAATCGCTCTGGCAGGCCGCCTGCGGGGCGGTTGTGCCCACTTTAAGAAATGCGCCACTTTCCAGCTTTTGCGTCAGCCAGTCGTCGTGCGACATGTTACGCGCTTCGACCAGCACAAAATCGGCTTCGTTCAGCCACTTTTCGGCAAGGTGCTGGTTCCACCAGCCGTATTTCATCAACGCGTCGTCATCGTCCGAAATGCGGAACGAGTATACACCGTGCAACTGCGCCGGGTAAATCTTGACGCCCGGCAGATAGAGTAACGTCACCGGCGAGTATCCAACCCAGTACACGGATGACCCTGGCGGGATGATCTTTGCCAGTCTCGCGCCGACTGCTGCATAGCGCGGGACAACATCCTTTGGACAATCGTACGAATTGTACTCGCCCGCCAGCAATTGGGACGGGGAAAACAAGGTTCCGAGCAGGATGAAAATGAGTACCCCGTTCGCCACGCTGTTTTTCCTGCCATTGGGTAGTCTCCAGGCTGAAAGTAACAGCAGCCCGAAGGCCGCGGCAACGATCATCGGGAACCAGAGATGCACCGTGTCGTAGATGGTCTTATATTCAACTCGCAGCTTGTTCGTCAAAATCTGCCAGAGCGCCGCCCCTGAAAATCCTGGTACGGGCAGTGCTAGCAGATTTTTGTAGAAGTTTTCACCAAGCAAGTCGGCAGCAGTGCGTTCGGCGCTGTAGGCCATGCCCACGAGCAGCGCCAGCATGGTCAGTGCTCCGACCCACTTGCGCCAGGCTGGCAGCGTCATCCGCCACGAGGGCAGGGTCACGGCGACCAACAGCAGACCCAATCCGCTGTAAAAGGCGGTGTAGGTCGGGAAGCAAAAGACGCAATATTCGTTGCCGAGCGCCGCCCATCCATGTAGAATGAAGAGTATTATCAGCAGAACTGAAAGGAAAACAGCCGCCTTTAACTGCAACTGTGACTTCCAGTCTTTGGGCCAGAAGACCCAGCTTGCCAACATGCCGACCATGGCCGCAAAATGAAAACGAAAGACGAGAAAGAAGCTGGCAACCCGGAACTCGAGGGGGTTGTCAGGATTCCAGACCGGGATGTTGGGCGGTGGCGCAAAGGCTTTCAGAAAGGGCAGCGGCAGCCACTTGGCCCATAACCGTAGAATATTTGGCCAGTAAGCAATGTGGACTGCGCCAAAGATCAGCGCTTCCCCGGCCAGTGCCCACAATGCGGATTTCCATCCATGCGCCCAGAGAATGTAAACGAGCAGCAGTGGCAAAATCGGTAACAAATTAATGCGTACCATGACTGTTGTCGCAGCCAGCAGACCCGCCAGCGCGAAGTGCCATTCCTTGCGGCCTTCGCCCAGGCTGAAGAACATTGTCCATGCCAGCAGGCAGGCCACCAACCCTTGCGATGCCGCCATGCTGACCATGCGCGTTGCAGCCGGATCGAGCGCTACTGCCAGCATCAGCAACGCCGCAATCCAGCGATTGCCCAAACGGCGAGCGGTCAGCCACAGGGCAATCAGCGCCAGCAGCGCGAGAGCAAAGGCAAAGGCACGCCCGGTTTGCAATCCGGGGCCAAAGATGCGCTCCACCCATCCGGGGATCAAAAAGGAGAGTGGCATCTGGTTGGTCCAGGGGCCGTAATCCTGAAATGGACGATAATCCCCGCCGGTGTAGAGCCAGCCTTTGAAAAGGTACAGGCCTTCATCGAGCACCGAAAACTGGACGCGGCTGAAGGTCCAGAGCTGGCTGCAATAAAAAAAGAAACCTGCGATGGATGTGATCTCTGCCAGCGCAGGGTGGTTGCTCAACCAGGTCTTGATTTTTTGCAGGGCAGGGGAAGAGAGCGTATCGTTCATTTCCGTTCGAAGATGCGAATGCCGGAATCGTCAGTGCAGGCGTAGGTCGGCGATGTGGGTTGAAGCTCGGTGTAGCGTGGCGAGGAAAGTTGCTTTTGCATGGCAGGATATTCGCTCTGACGGATCAGGATCACATCGGCGTTGGCGCGCCATTGCAAGTCAAGTGTGTTGTTCCAGAAGCCGTAGCGCAGGGCGCGGTCTAAATCGCTCTTGGGTTTGAGCGAGAAAAAGGCGTTGAGTTGCGGCGGGTAGATTTTGATGTTTTTTAGATAAAGCAGAGGTGTCGGGGAAGCGTCTCCGCGCCAGTAAATTTGCGAACCTGGCTTGTTGATGCGTTGCGCCAGTTCCGCGCCGACGGTTTCGTAGCCACGGATAATGTCCTTGTTGCAAACGCCACCGACGCTTCCGAGCAGGCTGGTGGGCGAAAGAATAAGCCCAAGAATCAACGTGGTACCAAGCAGCGCGTGGACGGCTCTGACTTTGTTTGCCCTGCTGATAAAGTAACCAACAGTGATGCTTCCCGCTCCGATTAGCGCACCTGCTGCGATGGGCAGCAGGCGTCGCTGGGTTTGAAAATCGAGACCAAGCTTGTTGGTTAGCAGCTTCCAGAGTTCAACATTGCCGCCGACCCTTGGCACGCTGATGGACGCCAGCGATTGCCCCAAGGTTTCATAGTTGCTGTAGCCCACGCCCGCCAGCAGCAGCAAGATCAGCGCGCCTGCCAGCCATGCCGGGAAAAGCGGCTGGCGTTCTTTGACGCCAGGCAGAAATGCAAAAAACATCAGAATGGCTGCCGGGGAGAAGAACGTCACGTAATTGACCAGGCAAAATGCACAGTAGTTCTTCCCGAGTGAGGCAACAGCGTGAGCGACATACAACCCCACAAAAATGGCAGAGAGAAAAACGATCATTTTAAACTGTGCCGGATTTTTGAATCCCTTTTTGGGCCAGCTTAACCACACAGCCAAGGCAGAAAAGATCGCCATGAAGTTGGTTTTGACGCTGCTGAACAGAATGAAGATTTTTTGCTCAATGGGCGCGTTGAGCGGTGTGGCGTAGTCTTGAAAGACCAGCCCGTTAAACAGCGGCCGGATGCTATTCGGAATCCAGCGATCCCAGACTTCCATGATGCCGGGCCAGAAGATAACGTGCGCGCTAACGAAGAAGGCTGCCACCGTGACGGTAAAGATCAGGCTGGCCTTTTTGCCGTGTTGCCAAAGCATGTATAGAACGATGACTGGCAGCACCAAAATCATGTTCTCGCGGATGAGAATAACAATTCCGGTCAAGAGTGAGCCGATCAGAAGCTGTCGTGGTGAACGATTTTCCCCAAGGATGAAGAATAAAATCCAGGTCAACAGGCAGGCGACGATCCCCTCCGAGATGGCGATGCTATAGTCGCTGATCGGGAAGGGGTTAAGCGCAACAAACCACAGGCTGGCTGCGGCCGCCCAGCGTCCGGCCAGCCGCCGGGATGTCAGCCACATCCCCAGCATAAAGATGCAGCCGATCGCCACCATAAAGTAGCGCACCGTGCGCAGGCCGGGGCCAAAAATCAGTTGCACCCAGCCGAAGATCAGATAAGACAAAGGCATATGGTTCGTTAACGGACCATATGCCTGATATTCAATATATTGTCCGCTGGCAAACAGCCAGCCTTTATAGATGTAATTGCCTTCGTCGAGCACCGACCATTGCGAGTGCGCAAAGCTGATGCTTTGTACAAAATACAATAGCAAAGCAATCCCTGCTAAACATTCCGGTAGCCAGGGAAAAGCCAAAAACTTTAAGACAATTTGTCTTGCCCGTGACAACAGGTTCATGCTTACTTCTTGGTGTAGCGTTGCAGGTCAGCCTCAACCATCATTTCGACCAGGTCTTTAAAGCTCACTTTGCGTTGCCAGCCCAGTTTGTCGTGCGCGTGGCTTGGGTCAGAAATCAGCAGATCTACTTCTGCTGGGCGGTAGAAGCGGGCATCTTGAACGACGTAATCTTGATAGTTCAGGCCAGCGTAGCCAAAGGCCAGTTCACAAAACTCGCGGACGGGGTGGGTTTCGCCCGTGCCGATGACGTAATTATCGGGGCCGTCCTGTTGCAGCATCAGCCACATCGCTTCAACATAATCCCCCGCAAAGCCCCAGTCGCGTTGAGCGTCCAGGTTGCCCAGGCGTAGTTCTTTGGCCTGACCGAGCTTGATCTTTGCCACCGTTGATGAAATCTTGCGCGTAACGAATTCAAGGCCTCGGCGTGGGCTTTCGTGGTTAAAAAGAATCCCCGATGTGGCATACATGTCGAAGGATTCGCGGTAGTTGATCGTAATCCAGTGTCCGTAGACTTTGGCGACGCCGTAAGGGCTGCGCGGGTAGAAGGGAGTGCTTTCTTTCTGCGGCACTTCGAGCACTTTGCCGAACATTTCGCTGGAGGATGCCTGATAAAAGCGAATTTTGGGATTGACCAGCCGAATCGCTTCAAGAATGCGTGCCACGCCCAGGCCGGTGACTTCGGCTGTCAGTAATGGCTGACTCCAAGAAGTTGGCACGAATGATTGCGCCGCCAGATTGTAGACTTCGGTGGGCTGATATTCTTCCAGCACGGCTACCATCGACGATTGGTCATGCAAGTCGCCTTGAACAATGTGGATGTCGTCTTGAATGTGTTCAATACGTTCAAAGGTCACGGTGCTTGACTGGCGCACCATGCCAACTACTTCATATCCCTTTTTAAGAAGCAGTTCGGCCAGGTAAGAGCCATCCTGGCCGGTAATCCCGGTGATAAGTGCAGTTGCCATATAAATTCTCCTCTTTAAAATTCAGTCGTTGAATTATAACGGAAAATGAAATTTGAGTTCGGAAATACCATATTGATTAAATTCAAATTTGTTTTGGACAAAATTGTTTAATGATTGATTTTGACAGTTCTTGCTTTCCATTTTTCAATCAACCAGTCGGCCAACACGAACAGGATGCTGATGCCAATCGCCAGCCCAATCGTGTTGCGAATGCCGATGTTGAAGCCGATGCTCAGGTAACGATACAGGTACCAGTGTGTAAAAAACAGCAGGAGAATGGCTTCCACCGCCAGAATGCGCAGCAGCCAGCGCCCCTGCGCCTTTTTCAGCGTCAGGAAGGTTTGCGCCACGACCAGCGCCTGCCAGCCGAGCAAAATCACCCGGTAACGGGGATTGTCCCATTGGTCTGCGCCGCCCCGCAGCGATGCGATCAACGCCCACAGCCAGATTCCAAGCGAGAGCCAGAGCCAGCGCCGTTTTTGCTCGCCATCCATTTTGGCAGCCGCGAATGGTGCATAGGCCAAAAATGGCAGCACGGTATACCATCCCACCGCGCGGATGATGCCCAAAATGCGCCAGAAAGGAGTCGAAGGTTCGAAGATCGCAGCGGGTAACACGGGTTGCAACAGGCCATAAATTGCGATGAATGGCAGTTGCAAACCTTTCGGGAAATTTTGAAAGAGCAACTGCACAATACCAGAGCTTTTCTTGAGCAGATCCTGATTCCATTTGGCGGTTTCACGCGTCCAATCGCCAACCACACCGAGCGGTCCGCCAGTGGTGGTGACCAGACTGCCCCAACTTAAACTGAGCACAACAAAAGCAACTACAAAAACCGCCAGCGCTCCAACAATCGCCTGCCAGGGAATGCGGCGATTGCTGAAATAGAGCCAGCCTGCGGCAAGAACCAGCGTGACAAGGATGAATCCGGGGGAGATGAGCAGCAGGCCGAGCAGGGCAAGGCCAATCCAGAGCCAGGGCAGGCGGGCGCGGGTTGCCTGCCACTCGACCAGCCAATAGAAGGCGATGGCAATCAAGCTCATCAGGAAGGGTTCGCGCATTTGCGCTGCGCCGAGCAGAATGGCTTCGGGGAAGAAGGCGAAAATAAGCGCTGCATTTTGGGCGAAAGACTCGTCCCGGATGCGTTTGCCCGCGCCCCAGACGAAGGCCGCCCCGAGTGCGCCAAACAAGGCCGCCAGCAGCGTCACCAACAGCGGACGGTGCGCGTCGGGTGAAAGTGTGCGGTAGGTCAGGGCGCTCAGCCCAAGCATGCCGCCATATTGGTCTGAGACGAGCTTTGCGTCGAAGGCGCTCAGCAGCGAGTTGGACGAAGCTGCCAGATCCCAGGCCTGTCCGTCGCGGATGAAGGCATCGGTAAAGAGATAGCCCGCTTTGTTGACTTCGTTGTCATAGCCAATGCGTGGTTCGAGCAGCGAAGCGCCCAGGCCCAACCCGAGGCGCAATGCAAACGCCAGCGCCAGAATCCAGCCGAGGCTTTTTGCGCTCCCCATCAGCCGGTGGCATGCTTTCAGCGCGACCAGACTCAAGAGCGACAGCGCTGAAAAAGCCAGCCAGCCGGGGAAAAATGCTCCGGGACTAACCAGGGCAAGTACCGCGCCGAGGATAAGCGCGGCTGGCAAAATCCAGTAAAAATCAGTTCGTTTCATTTGGTTTCGGTTGACGCCATTTCTGAATAAGATGATATGCCCACCAGACCACGATCATCACCACCAGCGTTTGCGTTGAAACCGAGTAGCGCGGATTTTCGCTGGCTTCGACGATGGCCTGCAAAATCGAGTTGACCCAGACAACGGCGATCATCAGCCACAGCGCGACGGGCATGTTGAAGGTTTTGCGCACACGCTGAAAAACAAGCGTAAACGTGCCCGCCACAAAAATGGCATTGGCTGCCCACAACAGATAGCGCTGGAGTTGAGTCAGCCAATTCCCGATTGCGCCAAAAGCTCCCGGACGCCAGTAGAAAGGCGCGCTCCAAAAGTTGTACCAGGCTTCGAAGACGCTGGCGAGATAAAGCTGCGGGTGGGCCAGAATAAGTTGACGGGAAATATCCTGTAGTTTACGGGAGAGCTTGTAGAATCCCAGCCCCGATACTTTTTGCAGCTCTGGGATAGCGGCCCAGATGGTGTTGGATGCCGAACCGGTTTTGGCGATCTGGATGGCGCGGTATTTCAGAAACGTGTCGCGGATGGCTGCGTCTTCATCTGGTACGTACTCGAAGAATTTGCCAGTGTGCTGGATGATGTGATACCCATCCACCGAACTCATGCTCCAGGTGCCGAATTGACTGTGGATGTAGTTGACCCACAGGGCGTTGATTAAAATTGCGGGAATGAGGATGGCGAAGATAAGTTGAAGGTTGAAGGTTGAAGGTTGAAAGGTTTTCTTTGTGTCCGTTTGTGTGCCTTTGTGGTGAAAGCTTTTCAGCATAAGTACCAGGGCAATCAGAAAGGGCAAAAAGATAAACTGCGGACGCACCTGGGTGGCGAGGCTGCCACTGATTCCGATCAACAGGGCGATAGCAAGTGGTTTGAATGACTGTTTTTGGGCATCATCTTGTTTGAGCAAGTACACGCCCCCGCAAATGGCGACCATTGCCAGAAAGGTGGTCAGGGTTTCGGCGAGCAAGTCGGCTTCGAAGAGCAGTTGTCCCAGGTTGAGGGTGTGGATCAGCGCTGCAGCTGCGCCCGCTTTCAGGCTGCCTGTGATGCGCCAGCCGAGATAGAAAAAGAGCAGGGTAGTGGCAAGCCCTAACGCAAGCTGGACAGCGTACACAGTGCGGTCCGGGCCAAGCCATGCCAGAAAGATTGGGTAGCCGGGCGAGCGCGTGCCATCAAAAGGGGCAGACCCAAGGATCTGCCCCGCAAGGCGGCGGTAACTGTTGCTGTCATCAAAAATAACGGGGGAATAGAAAAACCAGAGCGCGAGACGTTCCAGCACGGCAATCGCAAAGACCATCCCCGGCCAAAACAGCCTGGGTAATGGTTTGCTCATGCGGGTATAAATCCATCCAGAATGCGGCGGGCGCGTTCAGTCCAGGAATAGTTTTGGGCGTCTTTGCGGGCTTGGACGCCGAGTTGTTCGGCACGTTTGGGGTTGTCGAGCAGGCCGCGCAATGCGCCTTCCCAGTCAAGCACTTTGTCGGGGGCGCAGAAGACGGCGTTTTTGTCATTGAGCACTTCATGGAAGACTGGCAGGTCGCTGGCGACGATGGCGCGGCCCGTGGCAAGGTATTCAAACATTTTCATCGGGCTGGAGATGGTGGCGGAGTTGCCTTTGCCGCTTGAGATGCCAATTTCTTTGCCGTAAGGCATGAGTAAAATGTCGGCGGCGGCCTGATAGAGCGGAAGTTGCTCGTTCAGCACAAAGCCGGTGAAGAGTACATTGGTGGCTCCCTGCGTCGTGGCCTGAGTCTTCCAATGTTCCACGTCTTCGGGGCGGCCCCCGGCCCACACAAAACGGACATCTTTCATGCGTTTGGCGAGCTTGATGAACAGTTCCATGCCGCGGCCTGCGTACAAATGACCAGCGCAGGCAACCGTTGGGGCCTCGACCAGCCCCAGATGACGGCGAGCAGTTGTCGGGTTGGGCAGGTCGGCAAAGCGTTCCAGTTCGACGCCATTGGGGGCCAGGATGACATCCTTGGCAGGGAAGACGTTGCCATAGCCTTCATCCAGAGATTTTTTGAGCGCCTGTGTCACGACAGTGATCCGTTTTTGCCCGGCCAGATCACGGAAGTAGCTGTAGTAGAGCGGCCCAAAGCGCCCGGATGGCAGGTCGTGCAATTCCATGATGGTGGGCAGGCCGTGCAGCATGCCTAACGTGGCAGCTTGGAGAGGCCAGACGTAGATCAGCGCTGGTTTCAGTTTTTTTGCGCGACGCACGGCAGAGAGTGCGAAGAGCTTGCGCGAGATACCTGGCAACCATTCAATGTCAAAGCGCGTGGAAATACCATAGTAGCGTGATAGCGAATCCCACTCGCGGTTGACTGTGGCGACCTCGTCCATAATGGGGACGATGAGTGTGATGTCGTGCCCCAATTTTGCCAGGGCATGTGCGGCTTTCATGGTTTGGATGCTGTTGGCGGTATTGGACGGAACCTGGGATGCGGAAATACAAACGATTTTCATAGGTTAGTCTTCTGATCTTCTTGTTGGCGAATTTCGCGCAAGCCGCGCAGCCCTATTATACCGATGGATACGACAAAATTGGCACTGAGAATCGCAGCGAGTGCAAGATAGCCGAAATGCGGTACGAGCATAAAAATCAGGAGCAGTTCAACCAGACCAACCAGCAAGGCGATGAGCATGGGGTAACCTGGTTTGCCGAGCGCCAGAAAGAGCGGACGGTTCCACTGGAAGATGCTGGCGAAGCCATAACCCACCAGCAGGATGAGCAGCACCGGGTAGGCGGGTGCACCCTCGGCACCGTAGAGCAAAGGGAGCACGAACCAACCCGTCAGCGCCAGCGCGCCGCCGATGGCAAAAACAAGGCTGGCGGTGAGCAGCGTCACGCGGCGCAGCAACTGACGGGTCGCCTTCCAGTCTTTTGCGGCAACAGTGTGGGTGATTTCGGCATAGGTTGGGCCGATCAGCGGGTCGAGCGGCAACATGATGAGATTAATCAGCCCCTGCGCCAGTTTGAAGTAGCCGACTTCGGTGGTGCTCAAAAGCGCCGCCAGAATCAGCAGGATAATATCGCGGGTGAACAGGTAGACGGTGCCATTCAAGTTGGTGTTAAGCATGAATGAGAACATCCCGCGCGGGTTGGGCAGGCTGCGCAGGGATGTTCTCAGCCAGTCTGTGCCAAGCGCTTTCTCCATCTCGCGCAGCGAAAAAACGGTTAAGCTCAATCCGTTGATAACTTTGCCGAGTGTAAAAGCCAGCATGATTTCAAGCAGACCGCGATGCGCCAGAAAGGCATACAGCACAATTCCCGCTGTAAACAGGCTCTGAATGATGTTGATGTGAGTGATGATGTCAAAACGTCGCAACGCCTGCAGCACACCCGTGGAGCTTTCGGTGGTGATATTACCGAGCAAGATCAGGCCGTAGAGCAGAAAGAGCGGCGTGGTCTGTGCGTCTTTGCCAAAGGTGGATGCAGCCCACGGAGTCAGCACCATCAGCACCAGAAATGCCAAAATAGAGGTCGCTGCTTCGGTGAGCATCGCCGCCTTGACAGCAGACGCACCCTCCGCTTTTTTGCCGTTGACCAGGGCCGCGCCCAGCCTTTGCACGACCACCTCGTTCATGCGGAAGGATAGCAGGCGGTTGATGTCGGTGGCGAAGAGCATGATGGTTGCCGCCAGCCCCCATTGCGTTACGCCAATCAGCCGTACAGCCAGAATGCCCTGCACGAATCCCAAACCAGCCGAGACGGCATTGCCGGTCAGCAGCCGTCCGCTGTTTTGGATGATGCGTTTTAAAGTGGGGTCGGAGAGCATGGAAAGGATGAAATCAGAAGAATGAAGTATGAAAAAGAGCTTTTCTTTCATCCTTTACTGGGTTACGATATCTTTGGCCCAGGTGCGTTCGGCAAGGTACCAGTTAATTAATTCCTGAATGCCCGCGCGCATGTCAAACTGCGGTTCCCAGCCGAGCAGGTCACGTGCTTTGGAGACATCAGCCCAGTTGGTGAACATATCCGCCGGGTTGGCGGGGCCGTGGATGACTTCGGCTTTTTTGCCGGTCAGGTCTTCAACGAGGGTTACCAGATCGTTGATCGTGATAACTTCATGTCCGCCGAGGTTGATGACTTCGTAGCCGACGGGTTTTAAGGCGGCGATGATGCCACGCACAATGTCGTCAATATAAGTGAAGCCGCGTGATTGGGTGCCATCGCCATTGATGCGCACCGGGCGGCCTTCCAGAACCCACTGCACGAAACGGAAGATCGCCAGGTCGGGTCGCCCGGCGGGGCCATAGACGGTGAAGAAGCGCAGAATGGTGGCGTCAATTCCGTACAGGTGATGGTAGGCGTGGGTCATAGCTTCTGCGCCTTTTTTGCTGGCAGCGTAAGGTTGCAGCGGTTCGCTGCTCGAAGCGGATTCAGGCGTCGGGTAGGGGGGATTGGCCCCATAAATGGATGATGTCGAAGCGAGGATAAATTTCCCGTTACCGGTATGGCGACACAACTCCAGCATATTCAACGTCCCCGTCGTGTTGGATTCTAAAAAGGCCCAGGGGTTTTCGACGCTGAAGCGTACACCGGCGCGGGCGGCGAGATTGATGATTCCGTCGTAGGTTGAAGGTTGCAGGTTGGAACCTGCAACTTTCAACTTTTCAACCTGGCTCCAGTCAGAGATGTCGAGTTTATGAAACGTAAAACCCGGCAGGGCCATCAGACGTTTGAGCCGGTATTCTTTAATGCGCGGGTCGTATGCGTCGTTGAGATTGTCGAGACCAGTGACGGTATGACCTGCACTGATGAGCATTTCGGCAGTGCGCGCACCGATGAAGCCAGCCGCGCCGGTGATGAGATAGTTTGACATGGAACTCCAGAGAAAAGGGATCAGGTAATTGGGTATCAGGTAGAGCAGTTCTAGGCAGATTGGGCAGGGATGGAAGGATTTTTCCAGACTTCATAAGCGGCGCGGGCGTTGGTTTCATGCGTGCCGTGCCAGTCGGTCACGTCGTCGATGGGCCAATAGCGCAGCGCTGATCCTTCGTGGGAAAGTGTCAGTTCGCCTGAAATGACTTCACACAAATGTACCACTGATAGGACGGTGTATGGGCCATATTTTTCGCCTGGTTTGCGCGTGAAAATGCCCACCAGCCGCGTGATGCGAATCTCCAGCCCGGTTTCCTCGCGGGTCTCGCGGATGACGCCCTCGGCGGGGCTTTCGCCGGGATCGACAAAGCCGCAGGGCAGGCACCAGCCGCTACCATCGGAGCGTTCCATCAGCAAAATTTCGCCGCGCTCGTTGAAGATAGCTGCATCCGTGCCGACTTTTGGGGTGATGACGCCCAACTCGCGCGCAAACTGCGCACGGATGCATTCGGCGGGCACGCTGAGCAATTCGCTGTAGCTTTGTGCTGCCAGCGTCATCAGGTGTTCGTAGCGCTGGCGGTCATACGGATTTTCGGCATATTGCAATCCGTTGCGGGCGATGGTTTGCAGTTCTTCAAGTAGGGAGAAGGAGTTCATAAAGCTGGTTTTAGAATGCTACTTAAAAGGACAAATGTCTTCTGGTTCGTAGGAAAGGCTGGGCAACGGGTGATAGTTCAATTCTCCAATGAAATGCAAAATTGCGCTTTTGTTTGCGGTAGCATATTTGATTGCTTCGTGGCAAGCATTCCCAATGCTTTGGGTTGCTTTATATTCATCCCAGAAAGCGCTGGCTAATTCGGTGTAGGCAGCGCCAGGTTTGCCCGCTGGGAATTTTGTGCGCAAGGTCTGGTAGGTGTTTTTTGCCTGATCAACTTCACCTTGTAACACTTTGAGCACCATGATGCGGTAATAAGCATAGGCGCTCAAATACGGGCGCTCGGTCAGGTCAGGTGCAGGCGGTGTAGGGGTTGGAATGTTGTTATCCCAGGATGCTTCTGCCTGCGCGAAGTTATACCTTCCGCGTGCATAAGACCACCATTCCAATGTATTGCTCGAGATTACGTTTTGATAGAGGTTGAGTGCCTTATTATATTGTCCTTTTAGCGTTGCATAGTCTGCATCCTGTACTGCCTGAAAGCGGAACTCGGCCGGGCTATATTCTGTATCTTGAATGACAAAATGTTTGCCATCCCACATTACAGTTGTTTTTGTTTTACGCTGGTGTCCATACTCAGCAAGATCAATATGCTGGTCAAGGAAAATACCGCCCGTGAGAACGAGCTCCAGCGTGCCGTTATGATCAGTATCTATAACAGACCAAGGCGCAGGGAGTGTTTCACTAAATTCACCCAATTGCCAGTTGCGTCCACCGAGTTCAACCCATCCGTTCTCGATATTTTTCATCATGTAGGTGTGAGTTGTATAGTCGCTATGGTCTTCTGGAAAAATGAGGTTTTGAAATGTTTGTCCATTCCACTCAAGGATTTGATAGCCATAAACAATATCTACTGCATCCCTATAGCGCATCTCAAGCAAGATTTCTGGCAGACCATCTGCATTCATGTCTTGAAACAGGATTGGATTTGGCGTGTCTCGGGTAAAGTTTGATTCGATATCGGCTGCTGCGTAATAGCGCTGGCTTTGGCAGGTGTAGATTCGTAAATGCGGACCAACCACAATTAATTCTGGAATGTGATCGTTGTTCAAATCTTCTTGCAGCAGAAATTCGTCGGGCACTCTCTCTGACTGTTTGATGTAGTCAATAACTGCTTGTCGGCTTCCTCCCGCATTGAGAAAATCCAAAATGGGTTGTGGCGCAAAATCTACAAATGCAAACAGTGGATCAGTAGGAGGAATGGCAAAGGTTGGGAACAAACCTGGTTGATCTATGGCGCATGAAGTTCTTATCGTTTGTGGGCCTGGGGATGTGGAAGTTGGCGTAAGCGATGGACTGGTCGCCGTTGGCGCAAGAGTAGGCGTATCTGTCGGATACACCGTAGAGGATGGCGCAGGGGATGGGGTGTCAATGGCTGTGCCTGTAGGTTTTGGGGTCGCCGCCCCACTACAGGCAGCCAGAAAAAACAAAATCGTGCTGATCAAGAACCAGCCAGGTTTATTTTTCATCATCCACCCTCTTATTCGCTCTCTTTGGCGAAGGCAGCAAGTTGTTCCAACTCCTGAGCGTAGATCGGGCGTAGCAACCGGGTGGTGAGCCAACCCTGAAATTTGCCCGGCAATCCGTCAGGAATATCCGTTTCGGTACTGATCGTTACGAAGGCGTGTTGCCCTTCTTCGCGTGGTTCCACCCGAAAGCTGGTGACAGCGCCTCGGTCGGTGGTCTCTGTCAGCAGGCGACCCGGTTCCGGTTCGCTGATCGTAGCGTGGAAGGTTTGCACTTCGCCCATCAGCTTCATCTGAAAGTTGATGACCGTCCCCGCGCCAACGCCACCCTGTTCCACCGTCAGCGAGATGAAATACGACTTCGGCAAAATATGCGGATGTCCGTTGCGGTAGTCTGCGATGATGCCATAAACCTTTGCCGCTGGTACTTCAATTAGCGCCGATGCGCCCACTTGATGACGTGCCATTTGTTTTCCTTCCGACCTTACAGCCGTACCACTTTCTCGCTTTCCTTGCCAACCTTGCCCAGCGCATTGCGCGAATCGAAGACAAACACAGCCGCATCGAGAATGGCATCGTAATCATACGCCTTATGGTTAGTGACAATCACCACCGCATCAGCAGCGCGGACGGATGCCAGCATGTCAGGGACGCTGTCCATCTTCCAGCCTTCGTGTTCGTGGTGGAAGTGCGCAATGTACGGGTCGTGGTACGAGACATCTGCACCTTTTTTCTTGAGCAGGGCAATCACGTCCAGCGCCGGGGATTCGCGTACGTCATCAATATCGGGTTTGTAAGCCACGCCCAGCACCAGTACCTTACTGCCTTTAAGCACCTTGCCACGGTCATTCATTGCATCGAGAATGCGGCTGACGACATAGCGCGGCATATTGGTGTTGATCTCAGAAGCCAGCTCGATGAATTTGGCGTTGTAGTTCATTTCTTTCATCTTCCACGAAAGATAAAGCGGGTCAATCGGGATACAGTGCCCGCCCAACCCTGGGCCGGGCGTAAATTTCATGAATCCAAAGGGTTTGGTGGCTGCGGCGTCGATCACTTCCCAGACATCCACATTAAGTCGTTCGCACATGATCGCCAGTTCGTTGACCAGACCGATATTAATCATGCGGAAGGTGTTTTCGAGCAGTTTGGTCATCTCGGCGGCTTCGGCGGATGATACTGGCACGACGGTTTTGATCGCGCCGCCGTACCATGCGGATGCCACTTCGGCGCAGGCCAGGGTCACACCACCCATCACCTTGGGGGTGTTATAGGTCGTCCAGTCCACCCGACCGGGATCGACCCGCTCAGGGGAGAAGCAGATGAAAAGTTCCTGACCCGCCACCAGCCCCGATTTCTCGGTCAGCATGGGCAGCATCAATTCGCGGGTGGTTCCGGGGTAAGTGGTTGATTCGAGCACAATCACCATCCCAGGGTGGACATACTTTGCCAGTTGTTCGCTCGCCGAAAGGATGAAGGACATATCCGGGTCGCCAGTTTTGCGCAGCGGAGTCGGGACACAGATGCTGACGGCATCTAGCGTTTGCAGCATGGCGAAATCTGTTGTGGCGGTTAGTTTGCCAGCTTCGACGAGTTTTGCCACCTTTTCGGTCGGCACATCGGGGATGTAGGAAATGCCTTTGCAGATGGCATCGATCTTGCGGATGTCGGGGTCGATGCCGGTGACGTTAAATCCGGCTTCGGCGAAGACCACCGCCAGCGGCAGGCCGACGTATCCAAGCCCGAGAATGCCAATCGTGGCGGTTTTATCCTGTAATTTTTGGATGAGCGTTTCTTTGGTGTTCATTATTTTCCTTGTTTTGGATCAGGTCGAGAGCGCCTGCTTGTTCGGCGCTAAAACAACTTCAATTGCGCCGCGTCATCATTTGGTTCCTGCTTTTTCTCCACCACAGGCGGCGCGGATTTTGCCAGTTCTTTTCGCGCAAAATCCAGCATTTGTGGCAGCTTGGCAAAGTCAGCCAGGATGGCGGGTTTGAGCGCCGCCTGATGCAGCGCCGCTGCCGGGTGGAACATCGGGATGACGAAGCGATCCCCGTAGCGTTTCATTTGTCCGTGGATTTGGGTGATCTTGGCGCCGGGCATATACTTGCCCATGGAGAACCGTCCAAGTGTGATGATGATCTTGGGGTTGAGCGCCGCAATTTGTCGTTCGAGATACTCATTGCAAGCTGAGAGTTCATCTGGGAGCGGGTCGCGGTTGCCGGGGGGACGACACTTGACGACATTGGTGATCCAGACATCTTCGCGTTTCAACCCAGCCTGGGCCAGCAGCTCACTCAAAAATTTGCCTGCCGCACCAATAAATGGACGTCCCTGCATGTCTTCGTTTTGGCCGGGGCCTTCACCGATCAGCAAAATCTCGGCATTGGCGGGGCCTTCGCCCGGCACTGCCTTGTTGCGTGTGGTGGATAATGCGCAGCGCGTACAGATGGATACTTCGCTGGCGATTTGTTTTAAGGTGTCTTCTGTGCTCATGGTTAACTCCTTTTTAGGGACTTGTCTTCTCGTCAGCTGACGAGCTTCGACATTAAAACCGCATCTTCTCCGTTATCCCTGTAGTATTTGGGCCTGCGGCCAACGGCTTCAAAGCCAAATGACTTGTAAAGCGCTTGCGCGTTCAGGTTCCCGGCGCGCACTTCGAGATGGTAGATGCGCGCACCGTCGGCATGGGCTGCTTCGATGGCGATTTGCAGTAGTTTGCGGGCAATCCCACGTCGACGGAAGCCCGGGTGAACCGAGAGTGTTGCCAGTTCGGCTTCGTCGAGCACACGCCAGAAGACCAGCGCGCCAGCAATTTGTCCATCGGCTTCGGCCACCCAGCATTGTGCGCCGGGATTTACCAGCTCCACAGTGAAGGCGTTTGGTGGCCAGGGCAGGCTGAAGCTGATCGTGTCCAATTCGTTGACGGCTGCCAGGTCGTCGGCGTTCATGGCGCGGATGAGGATGCTCATGCGGCAGTGTGAAGGTAGACTGGTGCGAGCGTGGCGTTGTTGTCCACGCCCCCGGTTTGCCAACGGATGTGGGCCATTTCGGCCAGTAAGCCGGGCTGACGCAGGCAGCGCGCCGGGGACGGTAGGGTGACAAGGTTATTTTTCTCGAAAACCTGACGTTCGACTGCAGACATTTCGCCGCAAACGAGGGTTGGCGTGACGATGGCGGCGGACAGTTCTTCGGCGGTCATCGCCACAGGAGTCCCCTCAGCTTTTTTGCCGTTCTCAAAGGGATGGTACCAGCCGACAGCCAGTCGAACCCTGCCTGCCGGGATGACGGCGGCTACGGGGAGCTGGGTTTCTGGCTGCGAGGCGGCGACCCAGTCTAACGTCTGGATTCCGATCAGGGGCAGGGTGCGCGCCAAAGCCAGTCCTTTGACAAAAGCTAATCCGACGCGCAGGCTGGTGAAGGAGCCAGGGCCGAGCGCCACCCCAAGCGCCTGAATGTCGTTGATGCTGACGCCGGTGCGCTGAAACAGTTCGGCCAGCGCCGGGGCCAACTCGACAGTGTGGCGGGCGCGGCTGGTCCAGACCAATTCGGCGATGACCTGTGCGCCGTTATAAAGCGCCAGGCCAAGCTGGGATGAAGATGTGTCGACGGCAAGTAACATGGGAAATCCTAATGTGTAACGCGTTAATGAATGTTCATTCTTTCAAGAAGTTCGGCGGCGCGTTTGCCCCGTGCTTCAAAACGCAATTGGCGCTCGTCATCGTCAAAATGTTCGAGCGTAATCCACAGGCGTTCGGCGGGCAGGACGCTTTGCATGCGTTCGGGCCACTCAACGATCAGCGGACCACGCATCAGCATGGTGTCAATATCCAGCTCCTCTGCTTCAGGCGCGGATTCGAGCCGGTAGGTATCAAGATGGTAAAGTTGCTCGCTGTTGGCGCGGCGGTAGACGTTGACGATGATAAATGTCGGGCTGGAGACGGCATCGAGCGAGCCCCACCCCTGCGCCAGCCCCTGGGTGAAGGTGGTTTTGCCAGCGCCAAGTTCCCCCTGCAAGCAGACTACATCCCCGGGGAGCAGCAATGCTCCCAGGCGCATGCCCACGCTGCGGGTCTCTTCGGGACTGTGGGTGATGAGTTGAGTCGTTTTCATTATTTTTGTGTGTCTTATAAAAGTAGGAAGGCTGAATTCAGAAGGATGAAAGTTTAAAGAGTTTTTCATCCAGCACATCTGGGCTTCCATCCTTAAGTTTGAGGCGTTTTCCGATTTCGCTGGCGATATCGTTGGCGGCTTCGGGGCGGGCGGCGCGGCGGCAGGCTTCAACGACCTTTTCGCGTTCCAAAGGATCTTCAACCCATGCGCGGATAGTGGCAACCACCCGTTGTGTGGTCGGCGCCCAAATACCCGCGCCACTCTCACGAACGTAAGAGACGTTGCCATCCTCCTGACCGGGCAGGCGGGCGTAGAGAATGATCGGCAGGTGCGCGTTGAAAGCCTCGGCGATGGTGCCGGGGCCAGCCTTGGTGACAAGGATGTCGGCGGCGCGCATAAAGTCGGGCATTTCTTTGGTGAAGCCATAAACGATGGTCGGAACTGGCCAGTGATGTTTTTCCAGGCTTTCTTTCAGGCGCTCATTGCGCCCGGCGACGATGGCCAACCCCAAATTCAGGCCTAAATCGGCGATGGCGCGAGCGTTCTTTGCAAGCGGTCCCATGCCTTCGCCACCGCCAACCAGCAGCACCATCGTCCGATCTTTGGGCCAGCCCAGCTTTTCGCGCAACGCACCCTTATCCCCGGCAGGGACGCAGTATTTTTGTGCGACAGGTTGCCCAACGATGACCAGTTTTTCGGGCTTGATGCCGAAGTGAAGGGCTTTGTCGCGGGCCAAATCGGTTGGGACAAAGATCAGGTCAGAGCGGCTGTCATACCACAGGGCATGCGCGCTGACCATATCGGTGACAACCGTCAGAAACGGAGGCCGCCGGTAGTTGCCGAGTGCTTTCAAGATAAAGGAAGTCGCAAACGGGTGGACCGTCACGACCAGGTCGCTGGGATGGTTGCGGATGATGGCCCGCGCCGTCCGTGCTGCCACCGGCCACATGGTGGCGGTAATGGCGCGCGCCTGCGGGCGTCCGTTGGTGGCGAAGAAGCTTGCGCCCCATATCTGTGGTGCTTTGACCATATAGGGGTACCAGTCTGGCAGGCGGTTGAGTGGACGCGGGGCATGATCTTTGAAAACGTCCACCATTTCCTGGGTAAAGCTATCGCCATATTTGACCTCGAGCGCCTCGATGATCGCTTCGGTGGCTGAACGATGACCGCCGCCGGTATCTGAGAACAAGAACAGGATGTGCGGTTTTTTATTTTGGCTGTTCATTGGGGTTCCTGGGAAGAATGATCTTGATTCGACGCGATAACTCCCGACGTGACAACATGACCCGATGTCCGCAGGTGCGGCATTCCAGGCCAATGTCTGCGCCCAGGCGAGTGACATTCCATTCATACCCGCCACAGGGGTGCGGCTTGCGCAAGCGTACAGTATCGTTTACCTGAAGGTCTGGGAGCATATTTCCAACGCGAACAGATGGATGACGGATGATGGATGAAAATTATACCCGCGATCAAAAAACCGGGGCGGACAATTTGTCCGCCCCGGCCGTCAGCATTTGGGAATGTTGGTTGCTTTATTCAGGTTTCGCATCCTATCCTATTGGCATTTAACCTGATAGGTTACATCCGTTGCCATGCTTATTGGGCTGGTGATAACCAGGCGTACCCAGAAATTCCCTTTTTTCCAGGTTGTTGGAACATAATCGAAGGAAACCTTCTGCGTGCCAAATTGTGTGAAGACGATACTGTGATCCGGGCCACGGCCATCCTGCTGTGTTTCCATGTGCCAGACAATTTGGAGCGGGCCATTGGTGGTGATTGTGCCTCGAACTGCGAACGTGGGGAATGGACCAACAGAACAGCCCGGCCCGACATTGGTGAGATCAGGACTCACCTTCAAATCTGCTCCAGTAATGAGGGCCACTGGCGCGGCGACAACCGGGATAGCGCTATCGTTGCCAGTCAGGGTGGTAACCGATTTGCCCACCCAGCAGGCTTTCTTATCGGTGTTGGGGATGCCCGCCAGCCACCAGCCACCATCCGCGCTTTTGCCGACCACGGGCATGAATGCGCCCACATTCAGCGCATACACCTGCTCGAAGAAGACGCTGGGACCATAGCGGCAGTTGACCGGGTCTTTGAGCGGCGTCACCAATGGGACGGATGCGGTGGATGTCAGGGCGACGGTAGGCTCATCGGTGGGTCCAGCGGTAGGTTCTGGGGTTTCTGTAGCATCCGCCGCCTGCGGGGTGTCGGTATCTGCCGGGACAATTTGCGTAACGACGACGACAACGGCAGTTGGTGGCGGGGCGTTATCGCCAACCGAAACATTACAGGCCAACATAAGACTGACAAGCAAGGTAAGGATCAGGTACAGGCGTTTCTTCTTCATGAGCATCTCCTCCGGGGGAATGAAAGAATAAAATGTTTTACAAATTGATCTTACCCTTTATATCCCGCTTTGCAATCCACCAAAAGGTTCTGTTTACGGGTGATTTGCCGATATTTTCAACGAGACTGACGAAATGATGAAAAAATAAACCGCCAATTCCATGCAGGAATTGGCGGTTTATTTCAAGTTTTCGATAATACCAAACTCAAGCAGAGGCCATCGTCTCAATCATCACACCTGAAAGCAGCGTATACGCCGACACCCAGGCATCGTTTACTTCCGGGGTATAGGCATCGCCCAGCCCTTTTTCGAGTGTCCAAAGCAGGGATGCACCCACGCTCTGGAAGTGTTCAGGACGCACACCATAGTCTTTGTGGCGTTCTGCAAGGCTTTTTACAGCCGGTAAAATCGTTTCAGGCTGGCTCAACCCTTTTACGACAATTCCCAAAGTTTGCATGAGCGCAAGTTTTTGCTGTTCCATATCGCCTTTGAATAAAGACTTCACTTCGGGTGTAGTCTCAAACAACCGATCATAAAACAAGGTTGCGGCGGTTCCCGCAATTGGAACAACTTGCTCGAAGCTTTCCTGCACCAACGTGACTTGTTTTGCGTCCATTCATTGCTCCTTTGGAAAATATGATAAATTTGCAGTACAACAACTATAGCATATCTTGTCAGCCGGGAGCAAGAAAATATGGATATTTCGCATAAATTCACGAAACATTATTTCTGGATTGCAGCCAGCTTGTTCTTCGTCATCGCGTTGGCCATGGGGTTGGCATTCATCCTGCCAGCGCAGAAAGATGTGCATGACTTTGTGACACTCTACGCTGCCGATTTTGCCATCCTTCATCATGTGCCGCTTTACGATACCCCGGCGATTATTCACCTGATGATCGAAAAGCTCAATTTGTCCCCTGATTTCACCGTCTTTCCCTATCCGTATCCACCCTGGTTTGCCCTCAGTACCTTCTTCCTCGCTTTTTTGCCTCCCCAAAAAGCAGCCAATGCATGGATGTTGATTAACATTGCCATACTGGTCACCAGTGTCTTTCTACTGACTACAAAGTGGAAACCCATTCTGCGTATCCTGGCAATTATGGCGGCGTTGGTATTTATTCCATCGATAGGCTTGATCGTGGTTGGGCAATACTCCGCGCTGGTGCTTTTGGGCGCGAGCCTTTTTCTTTATGCTGCTCAAAGGGAAGATGCTCCGTTGACAGCGCTCGGTCTACTCTTGATGACCTTCAAACCACACCTGGGATTGTTTCTGCTGCCTGTCAGTTTTTTCTGGCTGGTTTTTCAAAAAACACCCTTTGCCCGCCGCGCCATCTGGATGAGTTTCTGCTGGCGGTTTGTTGCTCGCCTTCCTCGGCTTTCTTGCTGATTTGCCTGGCCAGTTACCTACGTTCGCTCTTTGATCTCCTACACAACCATCCCTGGTGTTGCAAATCGTGACCTTTCGGCCAGTTTTTCAGCGCTGCTGGTCAAAATGCTGCTCGGATATGGCAGCGCATTTTGGGCCACCTGCTTGAGTGTCGTGTTGATCGCGATCATGCTGGTACTTTTCTGGCGTTTCAAAATTTTTGCCCATCTTGAGATACTCATCGCTGGTTGTGTCTTACTGACTCTGCTCGGCGATCCCTATATGTTCAATTATGATTACGTTTTGATCCTGCTGCCTCTGACCTTGCTGGCGCGACATGCCAAAAGCATTGGTAGCCGCTTCATTCTTGGTATGGTTTATTTCATCCCCTGGCTCAGCCTGGTTCTGGAACGAAATGCGAATATCCTTTACGCTATCAGTGCCATTTTTTTGGTCGTCATCCTGATTCGGCAGAGTCAAAGCGCATCCGATTAAATTGGGCCTTGTCATGCAGCCATAGTGGTGCTAAAATAATTATAGTTTCGCTCGACCTGCCCCCCTCAGGCCGAGCGAAACTATTTAACGCACAGAGTACAATAGGGGAGACATCCAAAAGAGCCGCATAAACCCAACCAAGGAGTTGATTCCATGTCTACAAAAAAAATCATCCCTTTTCTGCTTGTCTTGAGCCTGCTGCTGTCTGGCTGCAACCTGTTTTCAAATGTTAGCATCAGCCTCTCGCCAACCCTGACTTCTTCGCCCAGCGCAACGCCGCTTTTGCTCACCACCACCCCTTTGCCTGAATCTGAAACGCCCACCCTGGCTGCCACCGTTACCCCTGCTTTGACCCCCACTGTTACCAAATCCCCGTCTCCGACAGTCACCGAGACTCCTGCCATCACATCCACCCCGGCCATTTTGCGCGGTCAGGTGATTGTTGAAAAAGTCAGTTGTCGTTACGGCCCAGGCCCCGATTATCTCTATATGTATGGCATGGTTCAGGGAGCCAATCAGGATGTGATTGGCCGTACAGATACTGGTACATGGATTTTGACCCGCGCACACGGTGACACCAAATCCTGCTGGGTCAAAGCCGAGTTTATGAAGCTGAATGGCGACGTGATGAGTCTCGAAATGGTCTACCCCGATAAATTCAAACTGTTGCCTTCCAGCCAGAAGTATCGCTTTCCGTTTAATGTGGTCGCAACGCGCAGTGGCGACAAGGTAACGATTGGTTGGGACAGCGACGAGCGCCGTCCCGGCGATGAGGAAAGCGCCACCAGTGTTCTGTATATGGTCGAAGTCTGGGTCTGTCAAAAAGGGCAGCTTATCTTCACGCCGATTGGCACGTCGGTGAAGCAGGTCTCTGTCACTGACGAAGCCGGTTGCGCTGAACCATCCCACGGACGGGTTTATTTCGTCGAGAAACACGGTTACACTGGCCCAACCGAAATCACCTGGCCGCAAGCTACGCCCTGATCTTCATCTAAACCTTTAAACCATAAAGTCACCAAGTCACGAAGTTTCATTTCCTGAAATCTTTGTGTTTTGGTGACTTTGTGGTTTTTCTTTCAAGCATTACAGATTACTTCTCTTCCTGTTCTTGTTCATCCTGCGCCAAAATCATCACTTTATATGCTTCGGCATATTCCACCTTCTTTTTCTTTGCGTTTTTTGCGGTTCCGCTGGCCCACTCGCGCATGGCTTTGTCCACGTCCCACTCGCCAATCTGGCTGACGTGTTTGCGCAAGGCAGCAACTTTGACGTCGATGGTGTCAGTGATGTCCACCCAGGTGTCGTCCTTTTCGGTGCCGTGGATGTAGAGTTGCTTGACGTTGTGCGGCTTCAAACCCTTCCGCCAGCAGGTCAGCAAACATCAGCCGCGACCCCGCCGATGGGAACACCGCTTCACATGCGGCGCGCGCAGCGGCACGATGATCGGGGTGGTTGATGTATTCGGAGCCGTAGAAAAAGGCTTCAGGGTTGCCCGCAACGACCACGTCCGGTTTTTCGCGCCGAATCAACTTAGTCAGTTCGCGGCGCAACGCAATGGTCGGTTCGAGTTCGCCGTCAGGGTAGTGCATAAAGACGGTATTGCGGATGCCAATCACGTCATTGGCGGCGGTCTGCTCGGCCTCGCGGATGCTGGCGAGCGTGGCTTTATAGTCCGCGCCATGTTCCGGGTTGTTCGAGCCTGAGTCGCCGCTGGTGATGACGACGCAGGTAATTTCGCATCCGGCTTTGGCCCAACGCGCCAGCGTACCTGCAATCCCAAACTCCTGGTCGTCAGGGTGGGCCTGAATGGTCATGGCGCGCTTGGGGATGTATTCTTTTTTCTTTGCCTTGGACATGGTCTTGCTCCTTATGGTTAAAAACGATGCCGTTTCAACACCGCATCCACCCGATTGCGGATGTCCGGCTCGGGGTGGGGGGCTGCGTCGTTATAGGTTGGCGCTTCGCTGTTGGTTAAGGCCGCAAAAACAGCCTGGATTCCGCTGGCGACGGTTTTCTGACGATAACCGCCTTCGAGTACGAAGACGATTTTCCCGCTGCAATGTTGTTCGGCCAGCGCAACCAGCGCCTTTGCCAGTACATAATAGCCCTGATTGGTCATGCCCAACCCGGCCAGCGGATCCGCCCAGTGGGCGTCGAACCCGGCAGAGACGAAAATCATCTCTGGCTGAAAGGTGGCGATAAAGGGCTGGTAGATTTTCTCTGCGATCAGGGTAAAACCCTGTTCCCCCGTGTTGGCGGGTAGTGGGACGTTGATGATGCGTCCCTTGGCGTGTGGCGCATCTTCGAGTTTGCCCGTACCGCCGGGGTAGATACCTTCCTGCTGACTTGAAAGAAAGCCAAAACGATCATCGTCCCAGGCGGCGGCCTGCGTGCCGTTGCCATGATGGACGTCAAAGTCAATCACCGCAACACGTTTTAGTCCGTTGGAGAGCGCTTCGTAGGCCGCAATGGCGACGTTGTTGAGCAGGCAAAAACCCATCGCCCGCTCTGGCTCAGCATGATGGCCCGGCGGACGGACAATTGCGAATGCGTTGGTGGCAGCCCCCATCAGCACGGCACGAGTCACAGCCAGGGTCGCGCCCGCCGCCAGCCGCGCATCGTCAAACGAAGTGTGTGTCACATAGGTCGGGGCGGGATCAATCACACCCGGCCCCAGTGCGCAGGATTGAATCAGGTGCGCAACCATGTGGCGGCTATGTACACGCCTGATTTCGTCCAGCGTCGCTTCGCTGGCTTCCATTTTTTCAATCCCAGCAGTGCTGTTTAAATCCAGCAATTCCAGCCGCCCCGGTCGTTCGGGGTGCTCGGGGAACTGATGATTGGGGGATTGGACGAAGGTGTATTGGGTGGTCATGATGGTGTAATTTTACCCTTTAAGGGACTACCCGATATATCTTTCGACATATCGGGTAGTCTCGCCACCGATCGAGCCTGCATGAGCGGCACACAAGCGCAGATGGGTGGCAACACGCGGGTACCAATAAAATTTTTGACGTGTTATTGTCCCAACTATACACTGCTTTTATTCTATTTATGTGCAGAATATCTTATAATTTTGAAAGGTTGTTACGTCCTTCACGAAAGAGTTTTATCCATTCTTCCAGCTCTGGCTCACTCATTTCGTTCTTGGGTGCAGAGGGCGGCGGACCGGCGCGCAAGACATCCATGACGCTTACGGCAAATTCGTCGGAAGGAAGTACTTTGGCACCAAGCGCACGGGCGTTATTTTGCACGCTATGGTCAGATGAAATAACCATCCAGTTTTTGGCGGCCTTGCCCAGTTTTTGCAGCCGCCGCCGAATGGCTTCATCCGCAATCAGCGGACGGCGTACAAAGTGCGCTGTCACCAGCCCCATGCGACGCGCTTCGGGTTGGGCTGGTTGGGCGTTGTCAAAATAGACTTCCACCTGTGTCTTGCGCGCCAGACGGCAATATTCGTTCAGTTTGTTGACCAGTTCGACTTCATCGTCAAACGAATCAAGGTGCAAACCGAGCTTGGGAATCAGGTTGTGACCGTCAATCAGATAGGGCATACAACATTTTACCCCGTTGGCACGTTATAATGATATAAACCGGAGGAACCCATGCAAAAACGACCTTCTCAAAGTATTGTGCCTCTTCAGACCAATATGTTTAAAGACGCTATTCTTCGCGTTAAACTCATCGTCCGTCTGGTTGCAGACCGACGTGTGAGCCCCTGGCTCAAGATTCTGCCGATTGGTGGTATCTTGTATTTGCTCTCGCCGCTGGATATTATTCCAGACATTGCATTTCCAATCATTGGCGAGCTGGATGATCTTGCCATTCTCTGGCTGACCAATCATTTCTTTATCGAGCTTTGTCCGCCAGAGATTGTGCGTGAGCATGTCAAGGCGCTCGTAAGCAATACCGATATTATCGAGGAAGAGCAGAATAAAGCAGCCGCGAATACGCCTGATGTGATTGATGGGGAAGTGAAAGACGTTAGCGACCTGAAATAGGAGGTTCCCTTGTCTCCATTCACCACCCGCCGCCTGTATTCCGTGCTTCTGGCTTTGGCATTGGCTGTGAGTGCCTGCCGCCCCCAAAGCCCCGTGACCCCAACCGCAGCAGAGACATCTCCAACGCTGGGGGCTGTGCCCACGGCTGAGAATACTCCACTGGAGCCGGCGGCAACCTCCAAAGTTGCCGAAACGGCCCTTGCCCCTGTAACACTTCCTGACCCTAAACAATATCAATGGCGCGAAGTTTTCTCCGGTCTCCAGTCGCCGATTGGCATTGCCAATGCTGGCGATGGCTCGGGACGGCTGTTTATCATTGAACAGCCCGGGATTATTCGATTTGTTGAAAATGGCAAACTTTCTGCCCAGCCCTTTCTCGATATTACTGACCGTGTCGGCGCAAACTCTTCAGAGCGCGGTTTGCTGGGCCTTGCTTTTCACCCAAACTACAAAGAAAACGGTTATTTTTACGTCAACTACACCAAGCCAGATGGCAATAGTGTTGTTGCGCGCTTTCATGCAAGTGGCAATACTGCCGACCCATCCAGCGAGAAAAAATTATTGAACGTCACCCAGCCCTTCGCAAATCATAATGGCGGCTCCGTCGTCTTTGGCCCGGACGGGTATCTTTATCTTGGTTTTGGCGATGGCGGTTCGGCGGGTGACCCGTATGGTAATGGACAATCCAAAAATACGCTGCTGGGGAAAATCTTGCGCATTGATGTGGATCATGGCGATCCCTACGCGATCCCACAGGATAATCCGTTTGCCAGTGGTGGGGGCCAGCCCGAAATTTGGGCGTACGGATTGCGCAATCCCTGGCGTTTTTCATTCGATTCGGTCACGGGCGATTTGTATATTGCCGATGTGGGTCAAGACACCTGGGAGGAAGTTGATTTTCTGCCAGCCGGTTCACCCGGCGGGGCCAACTTTGGTTGGAACGCGATGGAAGGATTGCATTCTTTCAGCGGCAGCGATTCAGAAGCTTTTGTTGCCCCAGTTGCAGAGTATTCACATGTGGAAGGTGGCTGTTCCGTTACGGGCGGTTATGTCTATCGTGGCGCGGCTCTCTCCGCCTGGACGGGTATCTACTTGTACGGTGACTATTGCAGCGGCAAAATCTGGGGAATGTACCGGGTTGATAATGCCTGGCAGTCGGATTTGTTGTTTCAAACGGGTGCATCCATCACATCGTTTGGCGTGGATGAGAGCGGCGAAATCTACTTTGCCGCGTCGAAAGGTAGCATTTTTCGGCTGGAAAAAAAGTAGTCAAGTCAAATATTTACAGCAAAGAGACCAGCGCCAAACGGCCTGGTCTCTTTTTATTGCCCACTCATTCCTTTTGGACAAAGCGGGCATTGTAGAAACCGCTTAATTGACAGGCTTATATCGCTATGATATAAACTCAATCACTCAATTCTCACTTCCCACACAAACAAAGGAGAACCGATGGCATATACCCCTTTCAGAGGCTTTAACTGGATGAGTAAGGTTGACGGCAGCAAGTTGCTTTCCGAGTTGACCATTCCAGGCACACACGATACTGCCGGGCGTTATGGCGGCGATCTGTTGATAACCCAGACGCGTACTCTCCTTCAACAACTTACCAGCGGCATTCGCTTTCTGGATATTCGTTGCCGACACTATAAGGATATTTTTGCCGTCCATCACGATCTGAAGTATGAAAATATCAATTTCGGCACTGTCCTCAATATTTGCTTCAAGTTTCTGAGAGATTATCCGACGGAGACCATCATCATGTCGGTCAAGGAGGAATATGATCCTGACAAAAATAAACTTACCTTTGAACAGGTATTTGATAAGTATGTTTCAGAGCATGGCGGCAAAGGAAAGTGGTATTTTGGCGAGACGATTCCGAAACTGGACGATGTGCGCGGCAAGATCGTGCTCTTCCGGCGCTTTGTCACGGATGATTCAAAGACGGTCAAAGGACTCAAGGCACTGCCATTTCTGGACAATGCCACGTTTCCTCTCGACAAGCCGACACCCATGCACATCCAGGATAACTGGGTGGTTCGCACCGTATTCAACCGTAGCGATAAGTGGGAGAGGGTTGAGAAGGTGTTGGAGGAAGCACGCAAGAGTGACGGGAAAACGCTCTACGTCAATTTTTCCAGTGGGAGTAGCGCGGGTAGCTACCCCTATACCACAGCAAATTACGTCAATCCGAGGCTACTGGAATATTTCCGAAAGAATACACAGGGACATTTTGGCATCATTCCCATGGATTTCGAAGATACGCACCGCAATATCCTCATTGCGCACACAAATGCGCCCTATATCGATGGCTATTGGATCCTGACCAATAAGGCAAGGGCCAAACCCTTTGGGAATGCTATCTCCCATCGTCGCGAGGCGGACGAACACAAAACCGATGCGATCGATATGGCTGCAACTTCCACGGGGAAAGGCTATTGGATCGCTTTCAAGAATGGTGACGTCCATGCGTACGGAGATGCCAATACCCGATATGGGCGCAGCACACGTCCGAATAATGATACTGTCGCCATCGCTGCCAGACCTGATGGCACACGTTACTGGCTACTCTTCAAAGATGGCAATGTAAATGGATTTGGCGGTATCGCCGAGGATTATGGTCATGGTACGAGTGACGGCAAGGAAGCCGTTGACATTGTGTCCACTCCCACTGGCAAAGGTTACTGGATTCTCTCCAAGGACGGCGGCGTGCATGCCTGCGGCGATGCTGTCCACTATAAAGATGGCAAGGGAGGGGATGACGACGCCGTGGCGATGGAAATCACAAAGGATGGGACAGGGTACTGGATCCTCTCCAAAAATGGCGGCGTTCACAATTATGGCAGCGCCAAATATTACGGGCACGGCACCGGCGGTCACGGGGATGCCGTTAGCATTGTGCGAGGCGAACTGGGCGGGGGGTATTGGATCCTGGCGAAAGACGGTATCATCCAGCGCTATGGCAATGTCCCGTATGACGGGGATGGATTAATCAGCAGCGAGGGTCAGGCTGTCAGTCTGTGCAGAACTTTAATAAGCGGTTCTTAACGAAAAATCCTTTATGGAGAAAGCCTGGTGGCTTTCATCATCAGGCTTTCTCCCTCCTTAAATACCGACAAATTCTTTGGTTGACAAGCATTTCTGCCTATGATATAAACCGTTAAATAACTTTATAGGGCCACGTGCCCACTCATCCAGAGAGGCAGAGGGACCGGCCCTGCGAAGCCTCGGCAACCTTGTGAAGCAAGGTGCCAACTCCGGCAGACAGGTGTCTGGTAGATGAGGATGACAATTTAACCATGTCGCCTCTCTTCACAGAGAGGCGCTTTTTGTTTGACAGGAATGTCCTATGGAAATTGGTGAGATTTTCGAAGCAAATATCACTGCCGACTTCCGCCAGTGGCTCGCGGCCAACCACGCGACAAAGAAAGAAATCTGGCTGGTGATTTACAAAAAAGCATCTGGTAAAACGGGCATCCGTTATGACGATGCGGTGGAAGAAGCCCTGTGTTTTGGCTGGATTGACAGCATCATGAAGTCAATCGATGCAGAAAAATCTGCGCAGCGCTTTTCGCCGCGCCGCAAAGGCGGAAATTGGACCGAGGTCAACCGTACCAAGGCGCGTCGGTTGATCGCCGAAGGCAAAATGAGCGACGCGGGCAGAGCCGCGCTGCCGCATGATTTTTTGGAGTGAATATGACTGCCCTCGAAAATATTCGCCTTTACATTGAATATCACATCGCGCTCTCGCGCCAGGTCTGGGAAAGCATTGACCAACTCACCGATGCGCAATTCCTGCAGGATGACGCCTACTCACAAGGGTCGATCCATCATTTGATGGTACACCTCGTCAGCGTGGATCGGCGCTGGCTGGCGGGACTCAAAAACCTGCCCGATGTTGGTCATCTCAAAGCAGAAGATTATCCAACCCGCAGTAGCGCCCGCGCCGTCTTCGAGTCGGTTGCCAAAGACCTGACAGATTACATAGCAACTTTGAGCGAGGAAGAACTGCTGGCAAACCCAGCCAACCTGCCCAGTCCGCGCATGGTTGTGCTGATGCACATGGTCAACCACGGCACCGATCATCGCGCCACAGTGTTGCAAAAGCTCAACGCATTCGGCGCACCCAGCTTCGGGCGGGATTTCATCCTGTGGTTGTGGAATACGAAGAAATGAACTGTCCCGAATGCGGCGCAACGGATAGGGCCTGCGAAGCGCATTACAACGAGTGTCTCGTCAAGGAATTCAGCGATCCTGCTTATGGCATCGTCCATCACCTGACAGTTGCGGCATATATGGTGCAGCATTCCAGCAAGCTGACCAAAGAAGGCTGGCGCTTCGAGCGTGGGTTGCTGCGCGAATTTCTGATCGACAAGAAACCGCCAGCCTTCATCCGCAAGCAAAACCGGGATGTCGTGGACAGCGGCAAACGCACCTTTAAAATTGCAGAAAAAAACGGCCTGCCAAAGATCAGCAAAACCGCGTGGAGCAAAACGATTGTGGATGTGCGTATGGACATAGGTGCAGAAATCTATTGCGCAGATGTGGAAGCGTGGGCCATGTCCGTGCTGGGTGATGCGGAGATGTCCACGATACTTTGAAATAAGCGATGGTTGAGTAGCCCGTGATCTTCGGGCGTATCGAAACCACTCATCATGGCAGATGTTTTCGTTTGTTGGTTTTGATACGGCGGCTGAAGAGCGCCGCCTACTCAACCAACGCCGGGTCGGCTGCAGCTGCAACAAAATAGAACGATTGAGAGTATCATGCCAATAAAAATTGTTCTTAGCGATTTTGGTATAAACCCAAAAGAAATACCAGTAGAAGTAAAAGAAAAGCTCAGTTTTTTGTCACAAAGCAGCAAATCACGCTTTGAAAAAAGCTACGGTTCAGCAGAAAATTTTCTTGCTACTTTGTATCATTTAAGATTTATAGAAAAATGGGAAACAAACCAGATTGCTCATGAATTAAACGTTTCTCCAATAAATATTGACATACAACTATATAATCTTTCTTGGTATTACTCCACTAACTATATTGAGAACACAACGCTTTTTCAAGAAGACCTGAAAGAGACAAAAAAAGCTTTTGCAGAGGCCAAGATCAATTCTCAATTATTAGATGTAAACCTTGAAAAACATCAAAAACTCAGAGAAGCCTTAAATAACGCAAATAACTTGCATATAAAAACTTATCAAAACCTAGGATTTCAAACTAAACAAGAATATATTCGGACGATATATTATTTGTTTTACGAGAAACAACCAGCTCTTGCACCTAGAAAACTTATCCCTTTATTCAATCTATCGCATAGCGCTATAGAACAACGATTAAGAATTTTAGGGCTAAATTCTAGTCTTCAAGAGGGAATACAAAATAAAAAAGAACGAAAAAGCCAGAATTATGTTGTAACAAATCATTCAGGTAAAAAGACAAGAACAAAACAACAACTCAAAACTTTTTCGACAAGTAGTAAAAATGAAGATTATGTTAGAGCACAATTAGCAAATTATTTATATGACCATTTTGACAGCAAAAAATATGAAGTAATTATTGGTATCAGTAACACTGGCGTTCTAGGTTCATTAGAGATAGATATTCCAGTAATAGTTTATGAAGTGGAAGAAAAACGGGTATACCGTTTCGCCATTGAATATAACGGTGATTATTTTCATGCATCCGAAAGAGACGAAAAAAAGAAAAACGCTGCCAAGGATAAAGGTTGGCATTACATACCAGTGGTTGAAACATCAAACGGCAAATACAGCAATAAATTAAAACTTTTAGATCCTATTGTTCAAGATTTATGCAAAAAAATAAAAGATATTGTTGAATACAATACAGCAAATTAGTCTTTACAAATTTACACCTTCGGTAATCTATTTTAGGAGCATCTCCATGACCCAACGCAAATATACCAATCGCTCGTACCTTGACGCCCTCGAGAAAAAAGTCCTTGTCTATGATGGCGCGATGGGCACCAGTTTGCAGAACCAGAACCTGACCGCCGAACACTTTGGCGGCGAGAAACTCAACGGCTGCAACGACTACCTCGTCATTTCCTTCCCGGAATCGGTCGAGAAAGTCCATCGCTCGTTTCTTGAAGTGGGTGTGGATACGATTGAAACCTGCACCTTCCGCTCGAACCGCATGACGATGGTCGAGTACGGGCTGCAAGATCGCATCATCGAAATCAACGTCGCCGCCGCCTCGCTGGCGCGCCGCCTGTGCGACGAGTACGCCGCCAAAAACGGACAGCCGCGCTTCGTCGCCGGTTCGATTGGCCCCACCGGCAAGCTGCCCTCCGCTGATGACCCGGAGCTTTCGAACGTGACCTTCGACCAGCTTGCGGATGTTTTCCGCGAGCAGGGTGTGGGTCTGATTAAAGGTGGCGTGGATGTGCTACTGATCGAGACATCGCAGGATATTCTTGAAGTCAAGACCGCCATCACTGGTTTGCAGGCTGCCTTTGAAGAGACCGGCGTCTGGTTGCCGATTTCAGGCACAGATTACGCTGGATGTGACCGGGCGCATGTTGCTTGGCACCGACATCGGCGCGGCGATTGCCATCCTTGAAGATTTGCCGATTGACGTGCTGGGCCTGAACTGCTCCACCGGGCCGGAACACATGCGCGAACCGATCCGCGTTTTGGGCGAAGAATCGGTGCTGCCGATCTCGTGCATCCCGAACGCTGGTCTGCCGTTGAATGTGGATGGACAGGCTGTCTATCCGCTCGAACCGGCGCCCTTCGCCGCAGCGCTGACCGAATTCGTCGAAAAGAACAATATCTCCGTCGTCGGCGGATGCTGCGGGACGACTCCAGCCCACCTGAAACTGTTGGTCGAAAAGGTGGGAAGTTTGCCCCATCCGCCGCGGCCAAAGAATCCCATCCCGCGGCTTTCTTCATCCATCACATCCTCGCTCATGCAGCAAAATCCGCCGCCGACCTTGCTTGGTGAGCGCTGCAACGCCCAGGGTTCGCGCAAATTCAAACGCATGCTGCTCGAAGAAGATTTCGACGGTATCCTGGAGCTGGCTCGCGACCAGGTTAACGGTGGCGCGCACGCGCTCGACATCTCCTGCGCTGTTACCGAACGCGGCGACGAAGCCGCACTCATGCAAAAAGTGGTCAAGAAGCTCGAAATGGGCGTCGAAGTGCCGCTGGTGATCGACAGCACCGAAGTGGACGTGCTCGAAATTGCGCTCAAAACCGCGCCGGGGCGCTGTCTGATTAACTCGACCCACCTGGAAAGCGGCCCTGCCAAAGCCAACACGATTTTCGGCCTTGCCAAGACCCACAACGCCGCTGTCGTACTTATGACAATTGATGAAAACGGCATGGCCAAATCCGTTGAGCGCAAAGTGGAAGTGGCAAAGCGTCTTTACGACATGGGTGTCAACGATCATGGTCTGCGCCCCGAAGCACTGGTCTACGACGCACTGACCTTTACACTCGCCACCGGCGATGTGGAATTTATCAACTCGGCGATGGATACCATTGAAGGCATTCGCGCCATTAAACAAACTCTGCCAGGCGTGATGACATCGCTGGGCGTCTCCAATGTCTCGTTTGGCTTTTCGGCCTCGGCACGCCCGGTGCTGAACTCGATCATGCTCTATCACTGCGTGCAGGCTGGTCTCGACATGGCAATTGTCAACCCCGCACACATCAAACCCTACGCCGAAATCGACCCGCTCGAACGCGAACTAACCGACGACATCATCTTCAACCGCCGCCCCGACGCGTTGCAGCGTTTCATCGAGCATTTCGAGAATATTGTCCCAGAAGCCGAGGGCAGCAATCTCGTCGACCCGACCGAAGGCATGAGCCCCGAAGAATTCCTGCACTGGAGTATTCTGCACCGTCATAAAGAAGGCGTCGAAGATGCGATCGACAAAATTATCCAGCGTGACACGGCGCCATCCGGTTCGCCGACGCGCCACGAAGTGGCCGTCAAGACACTCAACACTGTGCTGCTGCCCGCCATGAAAGAAGTCGGCGACAAGTTCGGCGCGGGTGAGTTGATTTTGCCCTTCGTGCTGCAATCCGCCGAAGTTATGAAGAAATCCGTTGGGCACCTTGAAGGCTATCTCGAAAAGGTCGAAGGTGTCACCAAAGGCACCGTCATTATCGCTACCGTCTATGGCGACGTGCATGACATTGGCAAGAATCTGGTCAAGACCATCCTTGCCAATAATGGCTACACCGTCGTTGATCTCGGAAAACAGGTCCCCGCCGATACGATTATTACGAAAGCGGTTGAAAACAAAGCCACTGCCATTGGCCTTTCGGCGCTGCTCGTGAGCACATCCAAGCAGATGCCGCTCATCATCAACGACCTGCAACGCCGTGGGTTGAAAATCCCGGTGCTGATTGGCGGCGCAGCCATCAACCGGCGTTTTGGTCGCCGTATCCATTTCACCGAAGATGGCACATCCTATGACCCCGGTGTTTTCTATTGCAAAGACGCCTTCGAAGGCCTCGATACGATGGATCAATTGATCGATCCACAGCGCGGCCCCGGG
This sequence comes from uncultured Chloroflexia bacterium, assembly GCA_963757465.1. GTDB lineage: Bacteria > Chloroflexota > Anaerolineae > Anaerolineales > Villigracilaceae > UBA5195. The sequence goes on from CAVWRY010000003.1 coordinate 1,103,962, forward strand.
TTGATCAAACAAATCCGTGATGAAGCCGATATGGAAATGGGCCGCGCTGCCGAGCAGGCTGCCCGCCCCGTCAGCGAAATCACCCGCTCCGACATTGTCCCGGCTCCGATCAAGCACCCCGAACGTTGGGGCGTGCGGGTCGTCAAGAATATGCCGCTTGAGATGATTATGAAGCAGCATCTCAATATCAACGAACTCTACCGCTTGTCGTGGGGCGCGAAGAGCGCACATGGCCCGGAATGGGAGAAGCTCAAGAAGGAATTTGATGAGCGCCTTGAGAAAATGAAGAAGGATGCGCTGCGCTTCAAGTGGCTGCAACCCCAGGCCGTTTATGGTTTCTTCCCCTGCCAGGCCAGTGGCGAAGAACTGATTGTCTATGATTCCGAGACGATTGGCTCCACTTCACCGCAGGAAATTGCCCGTTTCACCTGTCCGCGCCAACCCTATGACGATCATCTGGCCTTGTCAGATTATTTTGCTTCAGTCGAATCCGGGCAACTGGATGTCGTTGCCCTGCAGGTTGTGACGGTTGGACAGGCTGCCAGCGACAAATTTGACAAGCTGCAAGCCGCCAACGATTACAGTGAAGCCTACTTCACGCACGGACTGGCTGTCCAAACGGCAGAAGCCACCGCCGAGTACCTGCACCGCCACATCCGCCGCGAGCTGGGACTCGCCGAAAAGCAGGGCAAACGCTACTCGTGGGGCTATCCCGCCATCCCCGATTTGGACGATCATCAGAAAGTCTTCAAATTGCTGCCTGCTGAAAAGGAATTGGGCATGCAGCTTTCACCCGCCGGGCAGTTGATCCCTGAGCAATCCACCGCTGCCATCATTGTCCACCACGCCAAAGCCAAATACTACAGTGTTGGCGAAAGCCGTGTCGATCAGTTGATGAAGGCTTAATAAAAATATCGCCAGAGAGAACAGAGTGTTGTCTGTTCTCTCTGGCAAAAGATTTTTGGATATTCATTATGTACCGAACATTATTAAACGCAAAAATCCATCGTGCTGTCATGACCAGCGCTGACCTGAACTATGAAGGCAGTCTGACGGTGGATACAACCCTGCTCGAAGCTGCCGGAATCCGTGAGTTTGAGCTTGTCCAGGTAGTGGATGTGGAAAGCGGCTCACGCTTTGAGACTTACATCATCGCGGGTGCAGCTGATTCTGGCATCATCCAGGCCAATGGCGCAGCAGCGCGGCTGGTGCAACCGGGTGATCACGTCATCATTATGTCCTTTGTGCAGGTTGCCGAACCGCTGCCTGCCTCGTGGTTGCCCAAAATTGTGCTGGTGGATGCGCAAAACCACATCCGTGAAACGCGTTTAGGCGGGCATGGACCTGGAACTGAGTAAATGTTTTTGATCATCCTGCGTCGAATTTTCGTCATTGCGTTGCTTGCGGCAAGCCTGTGGTTTGGCGCATCCAGACTATTTATGCTTATGAAAGGGTGGAATCCGCAAGCAGCCGAGACAAATGAAGTCTCCATATGGGAAAACCATCTGCATTCCGTCAAGCAGGAATTGCCGGTCGGTGTGGATCATGTCGGTTATCTGGCCGAATGGGATTTCCCCGATCATCAATTGCCACCCGGGCTGGAGCGTACAGGCTATACAACCGAATGGGATTTGCCGGTAGCCTATCGTGATATCGATGCGTTGAATGAATTTCGGCTGACAAAATATGTCCTTGCGCCGATCATTGTGGATAGGGGCAGTAATTACAACTGGATTATCGGGAATTTTTCGCAGCAAAAATTTAAGCCATGGTTGCACGACACCATCGGAAGTTATGAAATTAAAGAAATCGGCTGGGGAATTTACTTGATCCACAGGATTCAGAAATGATTTTCATTGCATTCTTGATTTATCTCGCCAAACTGGCGGGCGGATTCCTGCTCATCCATCTGATTTGGGATTCGAGGAATTAAAAGCACTTCTCTTGAAGTTTTTTCTGGGCGCAGGGATGGGGGCGGGCATCTCTTCCGCGCTCTATTTTTTGTGGTCCTGGCTGACTCTTCCGGGGGCGATCTACCCTTTCTTGGAACTGGTTGTGCTTCTCGTTTTAATCATCATCACCTGGCGAAAAGAGACAAAAGAAAATCTACAAACCATCCTGGCCCAATTTTCCATGCCGTCAAAGAGAACATTTTTCTTGCTTGGGCTTCTTTTCATCGCGGTTGTGATTTGTCTTGCGAACTTTTCATTTCTGGCGCGCGCAGCGCCACAGGGCTTTTATGACGCCTGGGATATTTGGAATATCGGCGCGCGTTTTGTGTATCTCTCGCATAATCCTTGGATTGGCGCTATTCCCCAAAATGCTTGGGATCATGCCGATTATCCGTTACTGGTCACGCTCAATGTTGCGGATACCTGGTCCATGCTGGGAAGTGACTCGCCACAAGTCCCCGTTGCGTTTTCATTATTTTTCATGCTTGGTCTGGTTGGCCTGCTCTTTTCATCTCTGTTGATTTCCAATGATTTGGAGCAGGGCACGCTGGTGGCAATCGTTGTTTTGTCGCTGTTTGAGTTGGCAGACATTGGTTTCTTTCAGTATGCTGATATTCAACTGGCTTACTTTTTTTTGGCAACAGTGACGTTTCTTTATTTGTACACGGTGGAAACCAATCCAAGGTTTCTTTTTCTGGCTGGTTTATTTGCCGGGTTTGCAGCATGGACCAAAAACGAGGGCGATGTGTTTATGGTCATTAGCCTGCTGGTTTGCTTGTTTTTAAGCTTCAAGGAAAAGAAAAATCTGATGAAGTTTTTCATCCCCGGGCTGATTTTCCCTTTAATCACCATACTTCTCTTTAAATCAATCGCGCCGCCAAACGACTTGTTTTTCGATAAGGCAAAAAGCTTTCAACAATTGTTCGACATCTCCCGCTATCAACTGATCCTTTCACAGTTATGGGAAAAATTTACAACCTTTGGTTCGTGGAAAATTAGTTTTCTCATCGTTTTGATTGTCTATGCTCTGGCGCTATGGAAACCAAGAGCCGTCAAAGGGCAGCTTTGGATTCCGCTGGGGATGTTCCTTTTGCAGTTTGCCGGTTATCTTGTGATTTATCTGATTACGCCCCATGATTTATACTGGCATCTGACGACATCCCTCGACCGATTAATGTTTCAGATTTTCCCGATCTTAATTTTCTGGCTGTTTACCATCCTTCCATCCCCGCGCATTATTTTTGCCGAAAAGCTTTCGCGAAAAAGCGCATAATTCCGGGAATTTTTCTCACAGAGCCTATTTCAATGTTCCCGATTGTGATTCGCCGTATTGCCGTGATTGTGTTCGTTGCGCTCAGTTTGTGGCTGAGCGCAACAACTCTTTTAATGGGCTGCAGAGTTCGCAGGGTTCAGGATGATCCGTCAAATTGGGAGAACCGTCTGCAAGCGGTCAAGCAAAAATTACCGGCTGGCACGCAGTACGTCGGCTATATTGCAGATGAGACGCTGCGCGGTCAGGCGCCTACCAATGGCGAGCTTGTTGAATTTGACCTGACCAAATATGCGTTAAGTCCGGTCATCGTCCATCGCGGCGTCAAATATCCCTGGATCATCGGCAACTTCTCAGCCCGGAATTTTGATGGCTGGCTCAAAAGCCTCATTGGCGCATACGAGATTCAAGACCTGGGCTCGGGCATTTATCTCATCCACCGGAACCAGGCAAAGCCATGATTCTGATTGCAGCATTGAGCTACCTGTTAAAAATCATCGGCGGATGGGCCCTCATCCACCTGATCTGGGACTCGCGGCGGATGGAGCACCTGACCTTCAAGCTTTTTCTTGGCACCGGGGCCGGCTTGGGTCTTTCGTCGCTGATGTATTTTTGCTGGTTTGTGGTCAAACTTCCTGCAGCCCGTTATCCGCTGTTTGAGTTTTTCTTTTTTGTTGCCCTTCTCATTATTTGTCTTGCCAGGGAATATCGGCATAAAACCGACCTGAAACCGCGAGCCTGGAAAATGCCCACAATCGGCCAATGGATATGGGGCGGGTTGGCGCTGGTAGCGCTCGTCATCTCATCATGGACCTTCTGGCTTTCTTCCGCCAAAAATCCGCATGGTTATAACGACGCCTGGGCCATTTGGAATGCGGCGGCGCGTTTTATTTATCTGGGTGGCGACGGCTGGATGTCTTTCATCCTGAAAGACGCGTGGCACCACGCAGATTATCCGCTGCTGTTGGCGTTGAACGTGGCGGATGGCTGGGCCGTGCTGGGCAGTGACTCGACCCGTATCCCGATGCTGGTGGCTTTTATCTTTTTCCTGAGCCTTATCGGCCTGCTGTTTTCGGCGACGACCCTTGTGCGCGGATTTGAGCAGGGGGCGCTGGCGGCGCTGTTGATTGCCAGCGTGCCGCAGTTGCCGTTTTTGGCGTCATGGCAATATGCTGATGCGCCGCTTTCGTATTTTTTCCTGGCCACAGGTGCGCTGATTTATCTTTACACCGTCACCAGCGAGAAAAAACTGCTTGTTCTGGCGGGCCTGTTCGCCGCCCTCGCCGCCTGGACGAAAAATGAAGGCGTGACCTTTGCGCTGATCGCTTTGATCGTTTGTGCGCTCTTGCGCCTGCGTGACATGAAATATTTTATTTTGGGCGCATTTGCGCCCGCCCTGCTGATTGCTTTTTACAAAACTCTGACGCCTGGCAACGATCTGTTTGTCGATCAAGCCAAAAGCATGGCGCAGTTGCTCGACCCAACCCGCTATCAGATCATCCTCTCGAAAGTCATCTCGTTTTCGCTAGCTTTTGGCGGCTGGTCTGTCAGTTTTCTGGTCGTTTTATTGTGCTATATTTTGTTTGTTTTTGTTCGACAAAAGCCCGTCGGGAAGCTGTGGGCGCCCATTCTGCTGGTTGCCGCACAGTTTTCTGGATACTTTGTGATTTACCTGATGACGCCACATGACCTGGTCGTGCATCTCAGCACCTCGCTTGACCGGTTGCTCTTCCATCTTTTTCCTTTGACGTTGTTGGTGGTTTTCATGGTTTTGCCGTCTCCGCGTGAAATTTTTGCGAAGAAACAAACAGGAATAAAACGCTCGTGACGAAAATACGCCGCCTTTCATTTGTTTTGCTGATCATTGTGAGCCTGTCGTTTAGCGCTTACACAACTTATCTGTCAATTCGTCACTTTCGTCCAAACGCAGGGGAGCAGAACGAAGTATCGATATGGGAGAACCGCATGCAGCCTATCCGCGAGAAGCTGCCGCCCGATGTCACCGAGATAGGCTATCTCGCCGAGTGGGATATTCCCGGCGCAACTTATGGTCAAACAGACCAGTATCATGAATTCAATCTGACGGTGTATAGCATGGCTCCTTTTATTGTGCGTCGCGGCGCTGCGTCTGACTGGGTTTTAGGCAATTTTGGCAATGTGCTCATCAAAAAAATCGATCCCTGGCTGCGCGCTTCGCTCGGCAACTACGAAATTGTCGTCACGAGTAGTGGCCTATATTTGATGCACCGGGTGAAACCATGATTGTTGTTTTTGCCATCCTGATTTTCCTTGTCAAAGTGCTGGCCGGCTTTGCCATCGCGCATTGGATTTGGGATTCCACTGAAGTAAATGAAGCGAAGGCCCTGCTCTTGAAGTTTTTTCTCGGGGTTGGGCTGGGGACGGGCCTTTCCTCCCTGTTGTATTTTTTGTGGTTCTGGTGCAAGTTTGCCCCTGTGGTTTATCCCTATGTCGAACTGGCTGTCTTTGTCCTTCTATCTGTTTTGCTTGTCTGGCGTTCCCCAAAGCCAATTGCAAAAATCAATGTGCAGTTCTCCCGTGCGGGCCTTGCCTGGGGCGGACTGATTTTTCTGGCTGGGGCATTGTGCGTTACCCAGTTCCTTATCCGTTCTGAAGAGATACCCCATGGTATGCAGGACGCCTGGGGCATCTGGAATGTCAGCGCACGATTTATTTACGGCGCTGGCGGACGCTGGCTTTCGATTATTCCGCAAAGCGTCTGGTTTCATTCCGATTATCCGCTGCTGGTCAGCCTGAACATCGCCGACACCTGGTCGCTTGTGGCGAGCAGTACTACCCGTGTCCCGATCATTTTTGGCTTGGTCTATCTGCTTGGCCTGATTGGCTTGCTCGGTTCGTCATTGGCTTTTGCAAAGGATAACCAGCAGGGGGCGCTGGGAGCCATCATTTTTGCATCCGTTCCGCTGGTGGCGTCGCTGGCCGCCAATCAGTATGCCGATGTTCAGCTTTCTTATTTTTTTCTCGCTTCGGGGATGCTGTTTTACAGTTATACTTTCACCCATCAGCTACGCCTGCTAATTTTGGCCGGGCTTTTCGTGGGCCTGGCCGGTTGGACCAAAAATGAAGGGCTGGCCTTCATTGTTATTGCCACGGCGCTGTGCGCATTCCTAAGCCTGCGCGAGAAAAAGAATTTGCTTAAGTATTTTCTGTCTGGGCTAGCGCTGCCGTTGCTTGTGATCCTGTTGTTCAAATCGATCACGCCGCCAGACGACCTTTTTGTGGACAAGGCTGCCAGCTTCCTCCAGCTTTTTGACCTATCCCGTTACCTGACGATACTCACGCGTTCCACCCAGACGCTTTTCTCGTTTGGCAATTGGCCCGTCAGTTTTTTCGTCATCTTTGTGGCTTATTGTCTGTTGAATATTGCCAAGCCGCAATCTGCAGGCAAACTCTGGATTTTGCCGGTGTTGTGCCTGGCGCAGTTTGCTAGTTATTTTTTCATCTATCTGTTTACACCAGCCGATATTCTTGTTCACATCAACAGTTCCATCGAGCGGCTTTTCTTTCATCTCTTCCCGCTCATGCTTTGTTTCGCCTTGATCTTGCTGCCATCTCCCCGCCATTGGATATCCCATGCTACTGACCATTGACATTGGCAACACCAACCTGACGATTGGCCTGTATGAAACGGATCAGCTTGCGCATCACTGGCGGCTGGCGACGGACAATCAGCGTATGCCCGACGAATACGGATTGCAGCTTTTGGGGCTGCTCGCTCACGTTGGGCGCAACCTGATGGATCTGAAAGGGGTCGCCGTTGCCTCGGTCGTCCCCCCGCTGACGGGGCGTGTTGTTCAGGCTTGCCGTGAATACCTGAAACAGGAACCACTCATCGTGGATGCCGGGGTCAAAACGGGAGTCCGTATTCGCTACGAAGATCCCAAATCCGTTGGCGCGGACCGGGTTTGTGACGCTGCTGCGGTCATGCGGCTGTATGGCGGCCCGGCCTGTGTCATCGATTTTGGTACTGCCACCACTTTCAACGCCATCACCAAAGACGGCGACTATCTTGGCGGAGCCATCACTGCCGGTGTCAATCTGGCGGCCGAGGCGCTTTATACCCACGCTGCCAAACTTCCACGCATTGATCTGCAGCGTCCGCCGTCTGTGATTGGACGTAACACCACGCACGCCATGCAGTCGGGCCTGCTGTTTGGGTACGTCAGCATGGTGGAAGGCATGGTCGGGCGCTTCCGCAAAGAGCTGGGGGACGAAATGCAGGTCATTGCCACCGGCGGGCTGGCCGAAGTTATCGCCAAAGAGACACCCATCATTCAGCACATTGCTCCCTGGCTGACGCTGGATGGTCTGCGCATTATCTGGGAAATGAACCAGTAAATACACTGTAAACAAAGTAGCTCCAATCAAAGGAATCTATGAAACGCATTCTGCTGACTGTCATGGTCATTCTTCTTTTTCTGACGGGTTGCTCTGCCCCCAGTGTCATGTCTCTTTTCGCCACACAAACCCCTACTCCCACCATCACACTGACAGTTACGCCCACCTTCACCGCCACATCCACTCCCACGCTGACGCCGACCATCACCCCGACCTTTTCCCCTACGCCGACCAGCACCCCGGTTTTTGTGATGAAAGGGCCGGGCAGCATCATCTGTCCGATTCTGCTTTATCATCACATTCAAGTGCCTGACGTTGCCAACGCGCTTTTTGTCACCCCCAATGATTTTCGCAAGCAGATGCAGTTTCTTCACGACAACGGCTACACTACCATTTCAGTCAACTTGCTGGTTAAGGCGATTAATGTTGGTGCGCCCTTGCCTGAGAAACCAGTGATCATCTCGTTTGACGATAATGACATTACGGTGTACACCGCAGCCTTTCCCATTATGAAGGAGTTTGGGTTTGTCGGCACCAATTATCTGGTGGGTAACCGCCTGGGTTCTGAAGGTTTTATGAGCATTGACCAGATCAAAGAGACGATCGCAGCTGGTTGGGAAGTTGGCAGCCATTCGATGACGCATGTTGACCTGACGCAATCGGCTGAGCTGGACTGGGAATTAACCCAGTCGAAGGCCAACCTCGAAAGCAAGCTGGGTGTCAAAGTGGATACCTTTGCCTATCCGTTTGGTACTTACTCGGCGGATATCATTGAACGGGTCAGCGGCATTTATAGCGCTGCGATGGGCCTCGGCGTATTTTTGGAACAGCGCCCGCGTGATATTTATTATCTGTGGCGTCGCCCGGTGGATTATGGCATCGACATGGCGACCTTTTCTGCTTATTTTAACCCCGGCTGCTACGCCTGTTCCGTAGAGATGACGGGTGCTTTACAGGTATAATCGTTAAATGTCCATCTTAAAACAACTTACCATTACTGTATTGCTTTTGGCCCTTGTGGCCTGTTCTGCCAGCACACCCAATTCGTCGCATGCTGGAACAACCTCCCCGAGTTTGCCTGCGCTCACTGACACGGCATCCGCCCCGACGGCAACACTGCCCCCGATGGCGCTCACCGTCAACGGAGATGGCATCAGCCTTGAAGAGTTCAACGCTGAAGTGGCGCGTTACCAGGCTGCGCAGGTTGCGCTTGGCAAACAATTGACCAGTGAGCAGGTCACTGCTGCCGTCAGCGATGATTTTGTTTCCCAACTTTTGCTGGCACAGGGCGCGAAAGAAGCTGGTTTTACCCTCGATGATGCTGCCTTGCAGGCACGTATCGATGCGCTCGCTACCAAACTGGGTGGGGCCGATAAACTTACAGCCTGGCAACAGGCCCACGGCTACAGCGCTGAAAGCTTTCGGGTTGCGCTGATGCGCCAGTCCGCCTCCGCCTGGATGCGTGACAAAATCATCGCAGCCGTGCCCAGTAGTGCAGAGCAGGTACACATCCGCCAAATTTTGCTCTATAATCAGAATAATGCGCAAAAATATTGGAACTTGCTTGAAGCCGGGTCGAAATTTGATACGATTGCGCTGCAGATTGACCCGGTAACCGTTGGCGATATTGGCTGGCTTCCGCGTGGCTATCTTGCCGAAAAAGCGATTGAAGATGCGGCTTTTGCGTTGGAGCCAAACAAATATAGCGCCATTATTCAAGATAAAGTCGGTTTTCACATACTTGAATTGATTGAACGCCAGGCTGACCGCCCTCTTTCACCCGATCAAAAATTGACTTTGCAATCTCGCGCCTTGAGCAACTGGGTTTCAGATCGTCGGCAAAAGAGCAGCATTGTTCTGATGCCAAAGTAAATTGTTAGGAGAGAAAGCCCAATGAATAAAAACGCTGGCTCACGTGGTCAAAAATCTGACCCTGATTTGATCTGGAATATCCTGACGCTCGTCCTGCTGATAGGCACAATCTGCGTCGTCCTGTATTCCTTCACCTTATTGACCAACCCTTATTCTGAAGCAAACTTTTTCCCACCCGATACGCCCACAATCACCTTGCCGCCGCCCTCGTGGACGCCTCTGGCGCTTGAGTTAACCTGGACGCCAACGCCGACCATCCCACCCCTGCCATCTCTTACGCGGCGTCCCACTTTTACGACATACCCAACTGAAACGCCATATGTCATGTTGACGCCCACTTCTGTTCTTTCTGCAACGATTACCCCCAAGCCGACCGGCGCGCCTTATGCCGCGACCATCAGCTATCATGACAGCACCACCTTCCGCCCGGATACGGATTGCACAAAATTATGGATCGCCGGACGTGTAACCGATGCAGATAAAAAGCCTGTTATTGGTTTAATCGTCAAAATGGGCGGCGGCCTGCCGGGCAAATCTTTCACTCCGCCAGTTGTCAAGCTGACGGGTCTGGCAACGGCTTATGGCCCAAGTGGTTTTGAATTTGATACCGGCCTGGCGCCAGTCGCCAGTACGGATACACTCTGGGTTCAGCTTTTCGATCAGGCCGACAACGCCCTCTCCACCCCCATTTCGATTACGACGTACAACGATTGCAAGAAAAATCTGGCGCTGATTACCTTCCAGAAAAAATAGTCCAAAAAAGACCTGCGGAAACGCAGGTCTTTTGATTCTTGTTTTCTGATGGGGATTTCTACTCTACTGGGACATTCCAGTGCTGATACTTTGGATATTTTCCGTGGGTGACATCATTAAACAATTCCCTTAGCTTTGCGGTGATGGGCCCCATTTTTCCGCTGCCGATGGCGCGGTGATCGACTTTGGTTACCACCGTTACCTGGGCTGCGGTGCCGGTCATGAAGAACTCGTCACAAATAAAGGCCTCGCTGCGGTCAATCGAACGTTCCAGCACTGTCAGCCCCAGTTCTTCGCGGGCCAGTTCGATGATGGAGCGGCGGGTAATCCCTTCGAGAATGTTGTCGGTCACGGGTGGGGTAATCAGCACACCGTCACGCACCATGAATACGTTCATCGCCGTCCCCTCAGAGATGTGACCGTTATGGTCCAGCGCCAGCGCCTCGTCAAACCCGGCGCGCACCGCATCCGTCTTCATCAGCGCGGAATTGGCATATGCCCCGCTGATCTTGCCGCGCGCCGGGATGACGTTGTCATCCACACGCCGCCACGATGACACCGTGACGTGCGCACCATCTTCGTTTTTACCGTAGGCTCCAAAAGGCAGGGCAAACATCGCCAGTTCATTGCGCAGATCATGCAGGCGCACGCCAATCCCAAGCTCGGCCTTATACGCCAATGGACGGAAGTAAATATCCTGCTCCCAGCCATCCGTCTTGAGCAGGTCGATGGTCAACTGCGTCAGGCTTTCAGGTGTATGCGGCAGGTCGATCACCATCATGTGCGCTGAAAGCAAAAAGCGCCGGTAGTGCTCCAGCGGGCGGAAGATGAATAGTTTTTTCTTTTCATCATTCCAGTAGCCGCGCAGTCCGCCAAAAACGGCAGTCCCATAGTTCAGTGCGTGCGTGGCAATATTGATATTCGCGTCCCCAAATGGGACGATTTTTCCTTCAAAAAAAGCATGTCGCGCTTCAATCATGGGGTTCCTCGCAAAATGGGTAAAGGGATATTGCGCCGTATTATACCTGCATTCAATTTCGGCGTTTTGTCATCTTGACAAAGCCTTCTTAAGTCGTAAAATCAATTCGATAGTTATCTAATTAAAAATGGACGATGAATATGGAACAAAAAGAAATGCTCGAACTTATCAAGGCCCTTGCCAACGCCGACCGTTTGCGACTGCTGGGCGTCCTCGCGCAGAAGCCGGCCTCAGCCCCACAAATTGCCGACGCGCTCGGCATGCATCCGCAGGATGTGTTGGACTACCTGACTCTGCTTGGGCAGGGTGGGGTGGTCATCGAAGAATCAGGCGTCTGGCGAATTGATGCGCAAAACATGGACGATCTGTCGCGACGACTTTTCAAGGGTCAAAAGCGCGAATCCTACACCCCTGCACCAGATCTTAGCGAAAAATCGTGCAAGGTGCTGGCTGCTTATCTCAACACGGATGGCAGCATCAAACAAATCCCAGGGCAACCGGCCAAATTGCAGGTCATTCTCAATTATCTGCTTGAAGCTTTCACGCCCGGCGCAGTCTACACCGAAAAGGAAATTAACATGATCCTTCGTCGCTTCCATCTCGATACAGCCGGTTTGCGTCGTGACATGATTGACCGGGGCATGTTGCAGCGCAAGAGCGACGGCTCGCAGTATTGGCGGCCCTTATGACAGCGCAAAATGTGGAATTGGTGCATGTCTTCAAAGCGTTGGCGGATTCCAGTCGCCTGAAGTTGGTTGGACTGCTGGCGCAGCAACCCTACACCGTGGAGCAACTCGCCGCGATGTTGGGGCTCAAACCCTCGACCGTCTCGCACCACCTGTCCAAACTTGCGGAAGTGGGCCTCGTCTCAGCCAAGGCTGATGGCTATTACAGCGTCTATCAGCTTGAAAAGGATGCCCTGTCAGCCAATATGCAGCGTATTTTCTCCAGCGAGCACATTGCATCTATCGCCGCCGATGTGGACGTGAATGCCTTTGAGCGCAAAGTGGTCAGCGATTATTCTCTTCCCAATGGACGCTTGAAAACCATTCCAGCGCAGCGCAAAAAGCTTGAAGCAGTTTTGCGTTATATCGTCGAAGCTTTTGCGCCCGATGTCCGTTATACCGAAAAGCAGGTCAACGAAATTCTGTTGCGCTTTCACGATGACACGGCTTCGCTGCGACGCGAGTTGATCGGCTACAAACTGATGGCGCGTGAAAGCGACGGCAGCCAATATTGGCGTACCGATCGTTAAAATCGATGAAACGATCTGTGCTCTACTCTCGTATATACATCGAAACTTTGTGACGAGAATAACGAGCAAGGAGAGTGAAGCATGCAAGAACAAAAGAATCGCCGCCGTTCCCTTTTCTTTCCGCTGGCATTGATTGCCACGGGTGTCATCTGGATTTTGGTCAGTATGGGCAAAATCCCATTCCAGAATATCTGGGCGCTGACTTACCTTTGGCCTTTTCTGTTAATTGCGGCGGGCCTGGGGCTGATTCTGCGCTCCTTTTGGGCTGGGTCGCGGTTGCTGGTGGATGTGCTGATCGTTGGCGGGGCGGTGGCTGCCATCGTTTTTGCACCGCAACTCGGGTGGAACACGCCGCAGTGGGGGCTGCCGGGTGGATTTGGCTTCGATGGCGGTGTGGCAGGCTCCGGGAAGGTCATCACTTCCACACGAGAAACTCCCAGCTTTAGCGCCATCTCGATTGCCTATCCCGCAGAGGTGCTCATCCAGCAAGGCAAGGCCGAATTGGTCAAATTTGAAGCGGAAGACAATCTCATCCCGCAACTCCGCTCGGATGTGCGTGATGGCACGCTTTACATTGACAACAAGGTTTCGGGCTGGGGCGAGCGGGTGCGGCCAACCAAGCCGTTGCGTATAACGATTATTGTCAAAGATTTGCGTGCCTTTGATTTTTCCAGTGCGGGCACGGTGAAAATCGAAAAGTTGGAAACAGAAGCATTGAGCGTTGATTTGAGCGGCGCAGGCGAGTTGCAGATTACGGACTTGAAGGTGAAAAAGCTGAATTGCCAATTGAGTGGCGTGGGCAGCTTTTCGGCCAGCGGTTCGGCAGATGCGCTGAGCCTGGATATGAGTGGCGTAGGCAGCTTCAACGGTGTCGATCTGACAGCCTTGACTGCGGACGTGCAGTTGAGTGGTTTAGGCAACGCGAAAGTGCGCGTCAAAGATGATTTGACGGCACAGGTCAGCGGGGCGGGGTCGGTGCTGTATTACGGTAACCCAAGCGTACATCCGCAGATCAGCGGTCTGGGAAGCATTAATCAAGCCAAAGAGAAGTAAAACGGCATGACACAAAGAAAAGGGCCAATGTGATTTTCACATTGGCCCTTTTCTTTTTCTACTTTCTATTCTCTAATCTCCACCCTTCTCAAATCACCCGATCATTGCCACCATCTACGGGCACCTGTGCACCAGTGGTTTTGGCGAAGAGCGGCCCGCACATCTCGGCGGCCAGTTCGGCCACGTCATGGTGGTGACTTCAACGTGCAGGACGTTGTTGGTTTTGTACTGTTCTACAGTCAATCCATAGCTGTTGGCGCGTTGCTGCAAGACTTCCTCTGTCCAAAGGCCCGTGTCGAAGACAGCGTTGGGATGCAGCACATTGACGCGTACGCCATCGGTACCCCATTCCAGCGCCGCTACGCGCGCCAGTTGGGTCAGCGCTGCCTTGGACGCCGAATAGGCGCTGACGCCCGACCCTGGGGCGTGGACATTCTTTGAGCCGATCACGAGCACGCGTCCGCCGCGCGGGGCGAGTTTAAGCAATGGGTGGGCCATGCGCAACAGGGCCAGATTTGCGTCCAGGTTGATGTGCATGACCCGTGTCCATTCCCCGGTGGAGATGGACGAAATTGAGCGGCTGGCGGGGAAAATCCCGGCGTTTAACACGAGCATGTCCAGCCCACCGAAGCGGCGGGCGGTTTGTTCCAGCGCGTCAGCCAGCGCGGATTTATTGCTCACATCACAGGCAATGCCGAGAAAATCCTTGCGTTTGTGCATGCTTGTAATTGCCGGGTTGATATCCAGCCCGACCACCGCTGCCCCGCGTGCCATCAGCGAATTCGACGCAGGCTTTGCCGATCCCGGATGCGGCTCCCGTGACCAGCGCAATCTCGCCTGCGAAGGCCTTGGGCGCGCCCTGACGTTTGAGCTTGGCCTGTTCCAGTTCCCAGTATTCCATGTCAAACAGGTCGGTGACGGGCAGGGCGCGGTAGCCGCCGAGCATTTCGGCGCGGGTGATGATTTCGATGGTGTGGCTGTAGATGTCGTCGGCAATCGCGGCGTCAGCGGCGCTGCGGCCCAGGGCCAGCAGACCAAGCTCCGGGTCGAGGATGATGCGCGGCGCGGCATCCAGCATCGTCAGTTTTTGCGGGCTGCGCGTCAGGTGCTCATCAAAGTAGGCTTTGTAATCTTGCCCATATTTGGCCACATCCTGCCCGACCAGCGGAAGCCGCTTGGTGCGGATGACATGGTCGGGTGTGGCTGGTCCCTGCTGGCTGACGATGTCCACATCCGGGCGGCGCGCAAAGTTCAGGCTGACCTGATCGGTGCGTGAAGAAACAATCAACGGAAAGCGTGCCAGTGTTGAAACATCCTTGCGCAGCGCGGCAAGCTGAATGCCAATCGGCGCGGGGCTGGCGGCGGGAGTTGGCGCAATCGTCCAGGCGTTTTTGCGTTGCAGGTAGGCTTCGGCCATGCCGACCAGTTCGATCATGCGCTCGTAGCTCTCTTTTGCGTTGTTGCCCCAGGTGAAAATGCCGTGATTGAGCAAAACCATTCCAAGTGTATCGGGTGCAATCTGTGCCGGGTAAAGCTCGGCCACAGCACGCACCAGCTTGAATCCGGGCATCACATACGGGACGACAATCACCAGCCCGCCAAAAATCTCACGGACACGCGCCTCGCCATCTACAGAGTTGGTGACGGTGATGATCGCGTCCGCGTGGGTGTGATCGACGAAGGTGTGCGGCAAAATCGCGTGCAAAATTGCCTCCACCGAAGGCGCGGGCGCAGCTGGGTTGGTCATGCTCAGCAAAAGTTCGCGGGCCATATCGGTGTCTGAAAGCCTCTCCAGCTTGGCCAGTTTCAGCAGGTGCGGCATGCGGCATGGCGAAAAGCCGGGCGCTTCAATGGTGGCCAGGTCCCAGCCGCTGCCCTTGACGAATAAAATTTCTTCGTCTTCGCCAAAAATGTTTTTCTGTGTGCCCTTGACTGACGTATTCCCGCCGCCATGCAGCACCAGCGTTGGGTCTGCGCCCAACAGGCGCGAGCTGTAGACACGCTGCGCCAACATATCGCTGAACTGTGCCGCATCTGAATCGTTCCATCGGTTTTGCATTGGCAACTCCTAAGCAAAGGATTTGCCGCAAATTATAACGGCCTTTCGCTTGCTCACCGCGAAAGGCCGTTGAATTGTATGAGTTAGGTTTTTGTTATGGCCCCTCGACCTGTGCCGCTTTTTTGGGGATTAATTTGCTGAGCACACCAATGATCAATGTGCCGACGGCAAACAGGATGAGGTTCTTCAAGATACCCATCAGGCTGGTGAGAAAGCTGCCCCCTCCTTCATCCATCTCTCCCCTGAAGCTTTGGGGTGATGTGCCCTGGGATTTTCCGTCGCCGATGGCGGGACGCTCCCCGTTAAATTGACCGGTTGCGGCCGTCTGCGGCGTATGCTGGATGAGTAGATAGGTTCCCCAAAAGGATCAATGATAGAATTTTTGTGTTTATTGACATTTCATATTATGTACAGTAAAGTAGCAATCGTTTAATCAGTATTTGACAAAGCAGAACTAGTATTTACTCACACCCTTAACGGGAGTGAAGGAAAGCCAACGAGATTTTGGATAACGTGAAAAGGCGCAATATCAAATAAAAGGCGGTATCCACCAAAGATTTAAGGGCAGCATAGCTTTTAGCGCCCCAATCGGAACGAAAACCGCCAGAAACTTTGCGGTGGATCACCGAAGGACGTAAATGACGCTCGCTGACATTATTGGTTGGGCTGACATCAGTGCGAGACAAAAACACAAAATGGCAGAGCGATATTTCAGGTAACGACGCTGTAAACGGCGTGCGTCTGGTGGGTCAAGGTTTTGGTTGAGTAATTTATCAAAACGTTTTTCAATACGTTGAATGCGGTTCAGAAAAAGCTGCTCGGATAAGTGTTGGCGCTGGTTGTGCAAATGAATGGCATATTGGAAGAGAAATTGTACATGTCTCGCCCAGAAATGCTTGCGATCCAACTCAACAACGGTTTGTAAATTGCGTAACTGATGGGCCAAACAAAGTTGATGTTTTTCAGAAGGAGCTTTCATTTGTGGGCCATAACAATCGCTGACCCAAACTTCGGCTTGATGGTCGCCCATGACATCTTTGATAACATCTACGCTGCGATTGAAGCGCATGACATGCAAAACTGCATTTGCGGAACAAAACACCCACTGCCACCAAGTATTGCCATCCACACGACTGCTGGTTTCATCAGAATGAATAACTACGCTCTGTTGAATGGCTTGCTGAATCGGTTTCACTGCTTCCATCGCCTTGCGCCCAGCACGCTGCATAATCTTATCGATCCCACCCTGGCTGATTTCAAGTCCATGCAGATTTTGCAGAGCAGCTTGGGTGCGAACATAGCTCATATGTTGTTCTTGGCGATAGTACACCACCGTTGCTTCCAGCCGTGCGCCAAAAGTACGCTCCATTTCAAGCCCAGCCGCTGGTTTCTTGACTTGACCGACACCACAACATGGGCATTCCGCTGCATATTGCCGAACTTCGATCACTTCTGCCTTTGCTGCTGGCAACTCCGTGATCTGGTTGATGTCTGAAAGAACCAGCGCAACTTGTCCCAAATCCGTCTGGCATGCCTGGCAAATGGTTGGCTTCAGTTCGACCACATGATCTGGTTGGCTAACAAACTTGCGCTCGAATTTCACATGCCCTTTGGGTGGCCCATGTCTGTGTCTTTTTTGTTTTGAAGGCTGGTTCCCTTTTTGATCTTGCGACGGCGGCTGAGATGAGTTGCCAGAATTTGTTGGCGGCTTCTTGCCTTTTTCCAACTTCAATTGCAATGCTTCAATCTCTGCTTGTTGTTCAAGCACCAGATTGACCAGTTTGTCATGGCTCAGTTCCGTCAAATCTTCTCGTGTCATGACTATATCTTACCAAAACTCACATCTCTTTTGTTTGGCTGTGAGTAAATACCAGAACTACGTAATTTTCCCAAAAGGACACGAAACGGTTTGAATAAACGCTTCTTTGCATTAGATGGTATTCGAGGATATGCGGCATTTTCAGTGCTGATATACCATGCGATCTTAATTTATGATCCGGGTCTCATAAGACGGGTATTAAATCTTCCGATTCAGTCCATTCCTATTGCTTATGAAAAACTGGTTAAGATTCCGTTAGTCATTTTTGATGGCAACGCTGCAGTTTTGACGTTTTTTACTTTAAGTGGATTAGTGCTTTCGATTGCCTTGCGTAAGTCGCTCTTACGCAATTTTGCTCGATTAAGTCTTGAGTTCGCTTTGAAGCGAATTGTGAGAATTTACCCAGCCTTGATCGTCTCCCTCGTGATTTTTTGGGCTTCACGAGTTTTGCTTAATCGACTTGTCCCGAATGTTTTTTCTGTATATAGTTTGAAAAATTTGTTTGACAATGCTCTTTTGCTAAACCCTATTATCAATGGAGCAACCTGGACTTTACAGGTCGAAATCTTGGCGATTCCTTTTATTTTGCTTTGTTTCTTTTTGCAAAAGCGCTTTGGTTTGAAAGTTTTGGTGATCTTATTGTTCTATTTAATTTTGGCGAATGATAATTCGGGCTTGCAAATTCCAATCATTCCCACTTTTTTGTATCAGAGCTTTCCGTCTTTTGTTTGTGGTTTTCTTATTGCGTCAGAGCAGGCTGAACAGTTTTTTATGACGATTGCAAAAGATTTGCGTTTTTGTATGATTACATTTTGTAGTTTTTTCATTGTTCGTCTTACTGTCTCACCTTTATCTCTTTCCAGTATATTAATACAGTTGTTTTGTATATCAATTTTTTTGGGAGGCATATATTATCGTCAGTTTACTCCCTTGCTGAAAATCCTTGAAAGTCGTCCATCCCTTTATTTTGGAAAGATTAGTTATAGTTTCTATTTGAATAATGTTATGTTTCTCTTTATTGTCTACCCTATCTTTCTTACGAATTTTCATCCCAAGGCACATCCGCTTGAATTTGGTCTTTTGACATTTGCGGTATGTGTAGTACCAGCGATTATTTTGTCGCACATTACTGAAAAATATATTGAGCAGCCATCTATCCGGTTTGGCAAAGCGATAACAAATTTTTTCTCTGTATTTGAAACAAAATATTTAACTCGTTCGGTATTAAATAGTAATGTAAGTATGGAGGAAAATTTGCAAGATGTTGCAATATCAGACATGGAAAAGCTAGAAGAAAGAGATTAATAACAAAGTAGTGTGTCGGGTTGCTTGACATTCCATAACCCCTACAGTAGAATACAAGCCGCTTAACAAACGACCCCATCGGGGTGCAATACGGGCCTGTAGCGCAGTTGGGAGCGCGCCTCAATCGCACTGAGGAGGCCAGGGGTTCGAATCCCCTCAGGTCCACAGATTTACGAAACACGATTTTCGATTGACGATTATCGGAACACAGTCTAAATCGTAAATCTGAAATCAAACAATCGAACATCCGCATGGGCCCATAGCGCAGTTGGGAGCGCGTCTCAATGGCATTGAGAAGGTCGAGGGTTCGAATCCCTCTGGGTCCACTGAAAGAGCGATTAGTCAAACTAATCGCTCTTATGCTATAATCATGAAAATATCGAAAAGTTATGGCAGGAGTAGTAAGTTATCCCGTCAGCGAGTTGGGACTTGTGCCCCGATAGGGGTAGAGAGAGGTGGAAGCCCAGCGCAGCGCCCGTGGGAGCGCCATCCGCAAGGATGAACCAAGACTGAACTCGCCTGTTGCCCTGCAAAGGGGACTGCGCTGGCGAAACAAGTAGCTAGTGCCGGGTTTGCCCGTTATTGCAAAACAAAGTGCGTTTGAAAGTTTTAGGTTGAAAAGTAAACCGCAACCTTTCAAGCGAATGTGGGTGGTACCACGGAGATAACCCTTCGTCCCTTTTGTGGATGAAGGGATTTTTGTTTTGTGAGCGTATGATGAAAAAAAGTCTTTGGCTAACGTTTTTCCCTTTATGGATTTTGGTCAATGTTCTGGGTTGGCTTTCCTATAATGTATGGTTTGTTTTACCTTATATTGGTGGATGGGTCTTGGTTGCATCTGGATTGATTTTAAGTTTTTTGCAATGGATTGTTTTAAGCAAATATATTGATGTAGATTTAACCTGGATTTGGGCAAGCGTGGTTCCTTATATGATGATCCATTTTATGTTTTATGAGTTGAACTACTTGATGGATTTCAATAAATGGGTCTTTTATCCATCCACCTTTGCGATTTTTGGCTTGGCCGGTTTTTTGCAATTCCGTGTGCTTGATTTTTACATACCGCATGCACGTTCTTGGATATTGATTACATTTTGTATCGGGTTGATTGGAATCCCTGCGGCAGTTATCAGTCAAAACTTTTTACATCTTGCCGAAGGAACCTATTTTGTGGTTTGGTTGTTTTTTGGATGTTTTTATGGCGTTCTAACAGGCATCAGCCTGACGTTACTTGAAACGGTTTTCCGCAGGAAGCAAAGTGCTCAAGCTTGAATTATTTTATGAGACCTCTTGCATAAGTCAGTTTCTGAGACTGAGTTCAAGATTATGAATGGCAGCGATTAGGTTGAAGCGAAGCGAGAAACGCTTGCGACGATTGCGGTAACGTTCACTGAGAATGCGAAATATCTTCAAACGGCGAATAACATTCTCAACCAGGATGCGTTCACGAGATAGCTTGCGATTGCTGGCTTTCTGTTCTTTGGTTAACGGGTGCAGCTTGGATTTCTTGGCAGGTGTACGGCTGTTTTGATGTAAATCAGTCAAACCTTGGTAGCCTGCATCTGCCAAACTGCAAACATGGGCAGATAAAACGCTGCGACTGATTTTGAAAAGTTGAAAATCGTGTTGGCTGCCATTTCCAAAAGCAGTTGCGATGATTTCTTGGGTTTTTTGGTTGACGATCAACTGCGCTTTTTGGGTGTGACGCTTCTTTTTGCCGCTGTAATGTCGTCTCTGCTTTTTTTCGGACGCTCAATCGGTTGTTCGGTGACATCGATGAGCACAACTTCGATTAATGTCTCGCTCGGTTGTAATTTCTTCTTGCCAGGCAAGTGAAATTCGTTCGAGGTCATCAAAGCTTTTTCCACTTTCTGAATAGTTCGGCATACCGTCGATTCGCTGACACCGTAGGTAATCCCAATATGAAATTGGGTGCGGTATTCTCGCCAATACATCAACGTCATCAGCAATTGATCTGCTCGACTCAAGTTCGGCGTTCGGCCAAAATCGCGCAGTTCTTTTTCAACTACTGCCAGCATTTTTGCAAACACTGCCCGGCTGACGCCCGTTGATCGCTTGAATTCTTCGTCTTTTAGTTTTTCTACCGTTTCGTATCTCATGCGCCTATTATGGCACATTTGCTACTTTTGCAAGATGTCTATGATAAAAATTGATCCTAGGAAGAGAGGTATGAATGTCTACACCAAAACCTTATAACCATGCTGAAATCGAATCCAAATGGCAGCAAAAATGGGAAGTAGATGGACTGTATCATTCCAATATTGACCGTAGCAAGCCCAAGCATTATGCACTGACGATGCTGCCTTATCCGTCTGGTGACCTGCATATTGGTCACTGGTATGCCATGACGCCCTCGGATGCGCGTGCGCGTTTTATGCGCATGAAGGGCTATAACGTACTCTTCCCGATGGGGTTTGATGCGTTTGGCCTGCCCGCTGAAAATGCTGCCATCAAAAACAAGACGCATCCTAAAAAATGGACATACGCCAACATTGAGCGCATGCGCGGTCAACTGCGCAGCATGGGCGCGATGTTCGACTGGCGGCGTGAAGCGATTTCTGCTGACCCGGAATATTACAAGTGGACGGAGTGGTTCTTCATCCAGTTATACAAGCATGGGTTGGCCTATCGCAAAATGTCGCCGGTGGATTTTTGCCCGAACTGCAATACGACGCTGGCGCGCGAACAGGTGAAGGGCGATGATCGTGTCTGTGATCGTTGCGGCACGCCTGTTATCAAAAAAGATTTGGACCAGTGGTTCTTCAAGATTACGCAGTATGCCGACGAATTGTTGACCTACCCTGGCATCGATTGGCCGGAGCGCGTCAAGACCTTGCAGACCAACTGGATTGGGCGCAGCGAAGGGGCGGAAGTGCAGTTCGCGCTGGATCAGGAAGCGGATACTCGTATTACGGTCTTCACAACCCGCCCCGATACGCTGTGGGGCGCGACGTTTATGGTGCTGTCGCCGGAGCATTCACTGGTGGATAAGTTGATTACGCCCGCGCAGGAAAAGGCCATCCGTGCCTATCAGTTGCAGGCTTCACGCCAATCAGACATTGAACGGGAAGCGACAGATAAAGAGAAGACCGGTGTTTTCACGGGTGCGTATGCGGTCAACCCGGTTAATGGGGCAAAAATCCCGATCTGGATTGCGGACTATGTGTTGATGAGCTATGGCACGGGCGCGATTATGGCCGTCCCGGCGCATGACGAACGTGATTTTGCCTTCGCCCGAAAGTTTGGGCTGTCCATCGTACCAGTCATCCAGCCTGAGGGGGATGCTTTGCTGGACGGGGCCACGATGAAAACTGCCTATATCGGCGGTGGCTCAATGATCAACTCCGGCCCCTTTAACGGAACCTCCGTTACGGAAGAAAAAGGCCGCAAAAACCCCGGCATTTCGGCAGTGATTGACTGGTTGGCTGAGAAGGGCGTTGGTAAGGAAGCTGTGACGTACAAATTGCGCGATTGGTTGATTTCGCGCCAGCGTTACTGGGGCGCGCCGATTCCGATGATTAATTGTAAGGAGCATGGCTGGAACCCGGTGCCGGACAATCAACTGCCGGTGATGCTGCCCGATGATGTGGAGTGGAAGCCGACCGGCGAAAGCCCGCTGAAACTGCACCCGACCTGGAAGGATGCGCCCTGCCCGATCTGTGGCGCAGCCTCGGTGCGTGAGACTGACACAATGGACACGTTTATGTGTTCGTCGTGGTATCACCTGCGCTACTTAAGCCCCTGGTACAAGGACGGTCCGTTTGACCAGGCCGAGTATGATTACTGGATGCCTGTAGATACCTATACGGGCGGTATTGAGCACGCCACCATGCACCTGCTGTACACGCGCTTCTTCCACAAGGCGCTGCGCGACGCAGAGATCACTGACGGCGCAGAGCCGATGATGCAGTTGCGTAATCAGGGCATGGTGCTGGGCGAAGACCATGAGAAAATGTCCAAGAGTTCGCGGCAATGTGATTGCGCCGGATGTGCTGGTGAATAAATATGGCGCGGATACAGTGCGCGCCTACCTGATGTTCTTCTCGCGCTGGGATATGGGCGGTCCCTGGGATAGCAACGGCATCGAAGGCTCGGTGCGTTGGATGCGGCGTGTCTGGAGTTTGTTTACGGACGAAGCCAAAGGTGGCGCGCCCTCCCCTGAAACATTGAAGACGCTGCGCCGTAAGGTGCACCAAACCTTGAAGCGCGTCACCCGCGACTTTGAGCAGTTTGAGTTCAACACGATTGTCTCTTCGCTGATGGAATTGCTGAACGATTTGTATAAGTTGCGCGAAGCGGGCGCAGCCGGTTCTGCTGAATGGGCCGAAGCCTTGGAAATTTACGTCAAGATGATGGCTCCCGTCACCCCGCATGTTGCCGAAGAGTTGTGGTCGCTGCTGGGCAAACCCTACAGCATTCACACGCAAGCCTGGCCCGCCGTGGACGAGGCCGCCACGAAGGAAGACGAAATGACCATCGTGGTACAGGTCAACGGCAAGTTGCGTGACCGCATCACCGTTTCCGCTGATGCAGATGAGGCCACCGTCAAGGCGGCGGCGCTGGCCACTGACGGCGTCATCAAGGCGCTTGAAGGCAAGGAGCCAAAGAAGGTGATTGTGGTGCCGGGCAAGCTGGTGAGTGTGGTTGTGTAATCTATAGAGAGCCAAGCTTAGAATCTGAAAGGGCGACTTCATGGTCGCCCTTTCAGTTGAAAACTGATAGAATATTTTTATCGGAGAGGGCTTACAATCATTGTAAGATTATTCTTATCACATTACAGGATCATTACAGGACGCTGGGTATTCATGGAAATTGAATTATCACTGATTGGCACATCTTCAAAGCGCAGCGACATTGAAAAGTTACTCAAAAAATTTGAGCAGCGCACTTTGCATAGGGTTAAACTCGTCTTTTATGGCTGGGATTCTGCCTGGGGGAGAATAACATCCACAGCCAAGACTGGGACGATGCCATCGGTTTCTGAAGTAGGGACATCATGGGTGCCTGATCTGGCGGGCATGAGACTGTTGAAGCAGGTTCCAGATGACATGATGAAGCAGTTGGGGGGAGGAAAGAATTTCGTTCCGCAATCGTGGCGCAGTTGCTTTTTGTTTGGCAAGCCTGAAATGTGGGCCATGCCGTGGATCAGTGGCTCGCGCGTCCTGTATTATCGCAAGGATTTACTGGAAAAGGCAAAGATCGATCTGGATATTGCTTTTGCCAATCCACGGTTTATGCTTGATGCGGTTGACCAGTTGCAGGGGATGGGAGTTGACTTGCCCTGGATTACATCCAATGTGAAGTCATTAAACACGCTGCACCTTATTTCCACCTGGGTTTGGGCGGGCGGCGGCGACTTTCTCTCAGAAGATGGATGGCGCCTGTTGTTTACTGAGCCGGGTGCATTGGATAGCATGACGGATTTCTTTCACATGGGGCGTTTTATGGGATCGAAAACGCCCTATACTTACGCCAATGCCATTGATCTCTTCTGGCGTGGGGATGCCGCTATTACGATGGATGGCACCTGGATGTATGAAGATCAAAAGTTTAGCGCAAACCTGAACGTGCTGGATAACCTTGGGGTGGCGCTGCCACCCGGTCCCGCCTTTGTGGGTGGGTCGAACCTTGTGGTTTGGGCCAACAAAGCCGATCAGGAGCCAGCCTGGGAACTTGTGCGTTTTCTCTCTGAGCCTGAGTCGGTGCTGACGATGTCTGGCGTGACGGGTCTGGCTCCAGCCAGCCTTAACATTCTCAATTCGCCTGAAGGGCTTGGCCGGTCTTTTGGCCCGATTTTCAATCGCGCCATCGAGA
The DNA here is from genome assembly GCA_963757465.1 of uncultured Chloroflexia bacterium. Lineage (GTDB taxonomy): Bacteria > Chloroflexota > Anaerolineae > Anaerolineales > Villigracilaceae > UBA5195. The sequence goes on from CAVWRY010000003.1 coordinate 1,128,491, forward strand.
CGGGGCGCTCGCTGTCGAATCATCGTTTCAGTGCCATGGTGGAAGATAACTTGCATTACGCTTTTGGGCTGGTGTGGGCAGATTTATTAAAGTCGCCAGAACATGCTCCCCACGATATTTTGAAGCGATACTTAATGCCATTGCGTGATCGGCTGGTTGTGACGATGCAATCAGGCACATTTCAAAGTTGATTTTCAAGATATAAAAATCTGGCGGCCTTTTGGCCGCCAGATTTTTTATCCTTCTTCTTCGTCTTCATCCGGATAGTTGCCGAGGATTTGTTCCAGTTTTTCGAGCAGGTCGTCATCTAAATGCTCAACTACATCAGCCGAGTCCAGGTTTTCTTGGAGTTGTTTCAGGCTGGTGGCGCCAGTGATGACGCTGCTGACTTCCTTGCGTCGCAAGAGCCAGCCAATCGCAAGCTGGGCAGTGCTGACGTGTAGGTCCTTTGCAGCCTGAGTCAGTTCCCGAACAATGGCGATGCGCTCAGGGGTAATCCGGTCCCGCACCCAGCCCATGCTCGCCAATGCCGCGCGACTAATGGTCGGGATGCCGTCATTGTATTTGCCGGTCAAAATCCCATAATAGAGCGGGCTCCAGGTGGTCAGCCCCAGACCATATTCCTTGCAGATCGGCGCGAGTTCCATTTCAACGCGGCGGCGATGGAACATGTTGTACTGGGCCTGCTCCACACAGGGCGCGATTAAGTGATGATCGTTCGCCAGTGCAAATGCGCTGGCAATCTGCCAGGCCTGCCATTCAGACGTGCCCCAGTAGAGAATTTTGCCCTGTCGCACGAGAATATCCATCGTGTATACGATCTCATCCAGTGGGGTGTCGGGGTCGAAACGATGGCAAAAGTAAATGTCAATGTAGTCAGTCCCCAGACGCTTAAGCGAGGCGTTGACTGATTCAATAATGTGCTTGCGCGAAAGTCCGCGCCCGTTGGGGCCTGGCATGGTGGGCCAGAAAACTTTGCTCGAAAGCACCAGCGCCTCACGCGGAATATCGCGGATGGCCTGCCCCATGACGGCTTCGGCCTGCCCGTTGGCGTAGATGTCTGCATTGTCAAAGAAATTGACGCCAGCATCATACGCTGCGTGGATTAAGTCCGTGGCGAGATTTTCCTCGATTTGATCGCCAAACGTGACCCACGCGCCAAGCGAGATTTCACTAATTTTCAGGCCAGAGCGGCCCAACCGTCGGTAATGCATATCGCCTCCTTGTTAAGGTCGGACGCTCACGACCACGCCCAGTGGATTGATTTCCAACGTCCATGTTGAACCGGGTTGAAACTGATGAAATAAATTAATATCGCTGGTTGTATATGCCTTGACGCCATTTTTTGTGTCAAAGAAGACTTTATAGCTTTCCTGACGTTGGCCTTCGCGCTCGCCTGTCGCCAAATTCACCGTGGGCCACGTCGGGTTCATGTCGCTGCCCTTTGCCACGGCCTGGCGAACTTCCTGCCAGCGCTGTGCAGTGTATGTGCAATAATCATCATAAACTTGATAAGAACAATTCTCAACCACTTTGGCCGCGCCGTTGCCCTGATCCACCAGTTCGGTGCTGCACACTTCGGTGGAATAGGCGGCGGGGCTATCCTGCTGGCCGCGATATTTTAGGCCGCAAGAGACGGACTTGGCGTCCTGCGGCAGTTGATCTTTCCAATCTTCAAGCTGTACATCGCGGAGCGCCTCGATGGGTACCACACGCTGCCAGCTTACGCTTTGGACATTTCCGGTCACTGCATCGGTATGGAGAAACAGATAACCCACAATCACACAGCATACCATCAAAATTGCTGCGACTGGGACGAGCATCCAGATGCGGAATTTGGATGGCGCTTTTTCGGGCTTCGGAGTGTTGCTGGCCCCCGTCGCCGGAGTCGCCGTTGCGCCAATCACCGTCCCGCTGATGCGTTGCACCGCCCCTATCAGGTCGCCGCCGCACTGTGAGCAGATTTTGGCATCAGCTGGGTTGCGCGTGTTGCAGTAGGGGCAGTGAAAATCGGCCCCTTTCTGTGCCTGGACAATTTTTTTCTCGTCTGTCAGCGTGGTTTGCTGCGCTGGGGCGTGGAACTGAACATTTTCAGGTTGTGGCGAGCCGCAACTCTTGCATGTTTTCTGCATACCTGGATTGTTCGTATTGCAATTCGGGCAGGTCCATTCCAGTTCCATGTAGCCAAGCGTTTTGTTTGTCATCCATACGCCTTTACTTTTTTACGATAATTTTGGTGGTAAACGTGCAGAAAATCTCACCCGTGCTACTATCGATCATGCCCCACACAGATGTGTAATCCCCCTCCACTTTTGGAGAGTACATATCCACAATGATCAATGCCAGACTGTCTGGCTGCGTGTCAGATGTCAAATCCTGATAAGGTTTCAGCGCATACATCCTCACCCCGCTGATGTATTGCAGAATCGTCTGATTGGCAATCCAGGGTTTTGTGCCGTTGTTTTTGAGTTTCCAGCGGGCTTCAAAGGGAACATGCGGCTTGTAGACGGCCCAATGATCTGGGTAGTTGTCGATCAACTGACAGGCAAATTTTGGCGTTGGAGTCGGACCCGCCCCGAGTGGCGTAATCGTTGGCGTGAGTGTTTCCGTTGGGATGGTGGTGATCGTCGGGTAGGGTGTAATCGTTGGGTAGGGGGTTTTTGTTTGCGTTGGCGTCCGACTGGGTGGCAGTGGTTTTTGCGTCAGGGTGGGTGTATTCGCACTGTTTGATACCGTTGTCGCCTGATTGGACGCAGTTTGCGCTGGCAGTGACAGGCTGCATGCCATCACCGCCAGCGCAAACACCATCATTCCGGAAAAGAACAATCCGATTTTGTGCTTCACGATCACCAGAGATTATTTGTTGACAACAACGATCACGTAAAATTTACAGAAGACCTGGCTGTCCAGATAAAGACCCCAGTTGGAGACATAATAGCCGGCCTTTTTGGGCGCGATCATATCAAGTGTTAATTTGAATTTCTGGCCCACACCAACACCGTTTGGAATATCAAAGAGATCGGGGACGTTGTAATGCATGCGTGTGTCGCCGCGATACTTGACATCCACGCTATGCTTGCCCCAAACCTTTGAGCCTGTGTTTTTCAATATCCAGGTGGTGTCAAAAATCTGGCGGCTCTTCATGCTTGTCCAATCAGCCGGGGTCTGACTAATAAACTGGCATGAGTAACCAGCCGGGGCGCTGCTATTGGGTCCAACTGGGCCTTGAACTGATACTGAAACCATCGGGGCACTGGCTGCAAAGAGAAACGGTGAAAAATCGGGCACCGATGCTGTTTCCGCAGATTGTTTTAGCGCGGTTGATTGTTTTGCAATGGGCGCGAACGCAAAGCTGCCAAGCACCAGCGAGACAATCACCAAAATTGTTGCAAAAGTAATTTTTTTCATGATCTTAGCTCCTTTTCCTGGCAACAGATTGCCAGGAACATCGTGATATATGCTGGAACCACCTTTTAATGCGTTCCAGTACTTAAATCGCCCGATCCAATGCCGAGCGGTTTCCACTTGTTTTCATCTTTCAGGCGGTGTTGCATCCCGCCCCGGTCATGCAACGTATCAAACCCGTCTGGTTTGATCGCTAGTTCTTCGCCTTCCAGCAGACCGGTGATGCCGCTTTGCCCGGGTTCAGTGCGTTTGTTCTGGCAGGCTTTACAGGTCTTTGGGTCATGCGGCGTGTACTCGATGGGTTCTTCGTAGGTTGCGATGTAGCCTTCGTAATTTCGCAAAATGACCTTGTGGTCAGACATGCTGATCTGATAATTGGGCATGACCGGAATTTTTCCGCCGCCGCCGGGTGCATCCACCACGAACTGCGGAATTGCATACCCGGAAGTGTGTCCGCGTAAGCCCTCCATAATCTCCACCCCTTTGCCGACCGGCGTCCGAAAGTGACCTGCGCCTTCGACGAGATCACACTGGTAGAGATAGTAAGGCCGTACGCGGATGCGTACCAACTTTTGCGCCAGATCTCGTTGAATGTGGACGCAATCATTAATGCCCGCCAGCAGCACCGATTGGTTGCCAAGTTGAATGCCGGCGCGGCTCATGCGGTCGGTGGCTGCTTCCAACTCGGCTGAGATTTCGCTGGGGTGGTTGACATGAATGTTCAGCCACAATGGATGATACTTCCCTAGCATATCACAAAGTTCCTGTGTGATGCGCATGGGCATAAAAACCGGCACACGTGTACCAATACGCACGATCTCAATATGCGGAATTTCGCGCAGGCGAGAAAGAATCTCCTCCAGAATTTTGGGAGCCAACACCAGCGGGTCGCCCCCTGAAAGCAGCACGTCGCGCACTTGTGGCGTTCGCCTGAGATAATCAAGCTGCATCTCAAACTCCTGACGTGAAAACGTCTGTCCGGGGTCGCCGACGATGCGGGAACGGGTGCAGTAGCGGCAATAGGAAGCGCACTGAGTCGTCACCAGCATCAGCACCCGGTCTGGGTAACGGTGTACCAGCCCCGGCACGGGGGAGTGACGATCTTCCGCCAGCGAATCTTCCATCATTGAAGTGAACGCCTGCATCTCCTCCGAACGCGGAATAATCTGCTTGCGGATGGGGTCTTCAGGGTCGGTTGGGTCAAGCAATGAGATGAAGTAAGGTGTAATATCCACACGGAACAAGCCTGTGGCTTGCAACGCCGTGCGTTCACTCTCGGTTAAGGGTAGAATTTTTTCAATGTCATCAACACTATTAAGGCGATTGCTCAACTGCCAGCGCCAGTCGTTCCATTTTTCATCTGGAACATTCGCATAAAGCGGTGCGCGCTTGGATATAAAAGGTTCAGGCATGGATGCTCCGGGTATGAATATTTTCAATTGCAGCAAGTACCGTAACTACAACTCAAGGTATTTACGGTACAAGTGTACATATAAGGTACGTAAATCTATTGTAAAAGCAAATGGAAGGTGGGTCAATCATTAAAACAGTGGATAGCCGCCTATAAAAAGTATTAAAAGTCACAGCCTACCCTATCGTGTAATTGACGTTCAAATGGATTCGGGTATAATCTTTATACCGATTGAAAGTAAAGCACAGCAGACACATTTTTCTTAATCTAAAAACAAAGGATTTGTGGATGGACACACGTTGCTTAACAATGCCTGGGGGCTTGAAGACAGTTCTATGCCTATCCAAACGGTCACTATTTAAGATCAGAAAGTAGATTTGATGAAATTCATTGCCCAAAAAATTCTCGCCGGATTTTTGATTTTTTCCTTTTTTCTCTCTGCTTGTCAGTTGCCCAATCAGGGTACCTCGGCATCTGGTACGGCAACATCGACGGGTACTGTTCCCGGTGCTGCAACTCCTTCCCCGGAGCCGAAAGTCACTTCCACACCGGCGCAGTTGCGCAGCCTGACCATTTGTCTAGGCCAGGAGCCTAATTCTTTCTATCCTTTTGACACTTTAAACTCGGCTGCGCGGAGTGTGCTTTCCGGTGTTTACGACGGCCCGATTGATGATTTTGCCAATGGCTATCAGCCTGTCATTTTGTCCACCATCCCATCGTTGAAAAACGGGGACGCCCAGGTAAATGCCATCAACGTCAAGCGTGGTGACCGGGTCATTGATGTCACCGGTGATATTGTCACATTGAGTGCCGGGGTGACTGTCTTCCCGAATGGTTGCACTGAAGAGACCTGTGCCGTTAAATATGACGGCACTACGCCCCTGAAAATGGATCAAATGGTGGTTACATTTCGCATGCTGCCAGGGTTGCTCTGGTCAGATGGGCAACCGTTGACGGCTGATGATTCTGCCTACGCGTTCAAGCTGGCAGCCGACCCAGATACGCCCGGCTCGAAATATTTAATTGACCGCACCCAGAGTTACGAGGCGACAGATGATAAAACCACCCAATGGTGGGGCATGCCCGGTTTTGTAGACCCCACCTATGTGGATAATTTCTGGTCGCCGTTGCCAAAACATATTTGGGGCCAGCTCAAGGCTGCCGATCTTGCCAAGGATGATAGTATCAAACGCTCTGCCATCGGCTGGGGGCCCTACGTCATCAAAGAATGGTCAGCGGGACAATATATCCGCCTCGAGAAAAATCCAAACTACTTCCGCGCAGCAGACGGATTTCCAAAATTTGATACGCTTGTTTTCCGTTTTATGAAAGATGCCGAAGCGGGCATCAGCGCACTGATTGCCAATCAATGCGATTTGCTTGATACCAGCCTGCGTCTGGATGGGCAGATGGATTTATTGAAGCAGCTGGAACAAAATAACGAAGTCCGCACCGTGGTTTCCACCACCCCGTTAATGGAGCGTCTGGACTTTGGCATTCAACAAGCTTCGGGAAACCGCCCCAACCTGTTTGGCGATGTGCGCACGCGACAGGCGATTGCTTACTGTCTTGATCGCGAGAAAGTGGTGCAGACCGTTCTTGGTGGTTTGAGCGTTGTTCCTGATTCTTTTGTTTCGGCCAAGCATCCTCTTTATGATGATGCGATTGCAAAATATCCCTTTGATCCAAACAAGGGAATGGCGCTTTTGACTCAGGTTGGCTGGGTCGATGCAGATAAAGATCCAGCCACACCGCGAACAGCTCTTGGCGTGACTGGTGTCCCTGATAGAACCCCCCTAGTGATGAATTACTGGACAACATCCGCGCTCCAGCGTCGTCAGGTGAGTGAGATATTGTCTGAGTCGCTTGCGCAATGCGGGGTTGGCGTGAATATAAAATATTATGACCAGAACGATTTTTACGCGCAGGGGTCGGTTGGCCCCTTATTTGGGCGTCAATTTGATCTGGCTGAATATGCCATTGGGGTGAATGGTTCCCAGCCGCCCTGTGCCTGGTTTATGACATCCCAAATTCCGACCAAAGAAAATAACTGGGTTGGCGTCAACGTGAGCGCCTATTCCCGTCCTGATTATGATATTGCCTGTGCGAACGCCATGCGCATTTTGCCAGACAAGCCTGAACAAAAAGCATCCTTTGCGGATGTACAAGTTTTGTTCGCCAATGATTTACCATCGATCCCGCTGTATCAGCGTATTAAAGTCGCTGTATCGCGCAAGGATTTGTGCAATTTCACATTGGATGCATTTTCGTCGAATGATCTTTGGGATCTTGAAGAAATCGATTTTGGCCCTGCCTGTGGAAACTAACTGGCGCTGGGCCGCTCAGGAAGAGAATTGCCAGCATTCCTAACAATTATGCTAACAATACTTGTAGCAGGTTGTATTGACTGAGAAAATTGCTTATGCTATAGTATTTTATTAGATACAGTCTGTTTTTCTTAATTGCAGCAAATGGCGAGAAATAGATTGGAGGTGATTTCTGATTGAAACACTTGCAAGGTATATGTTGTCCTGTCCTATAATTTGTCAAACTTTACGGAGGAGAATTCTATGATACAAAAGCGCTTGCTAACGATTTTGAGTCTGATGATTATTGTCGTCATGGCTCTCAGTGCCTGTGGTCCCACCGCCCCTCCTGGGCAGGTGCCACCTCGTCAGGACGGTAAGGGTGGCTATCTTGATGAAATTGATGTTTCGGTTGTCGCCCAAGATTCCGCCATTTCGCAAATTCAAGCCGGTGCGATTGACCTGTATTCCTTTAATCTTGCTTCGTCACAATTCCCAGCGATCAAAAAATCGGGTTTGAGCTATACATCATCTTATGGCGGCAATTACTCCGTCATGTTTAATCCCGCAAAATTTAAAGATGAAAGCGTGCTCAATCCTTTCTCTGACCGCAAAATTCGTGAGGCGGTTAACTGGTTGATTGATCGTAATTATGTTAACCAGGAAATTTACGCTGGTGGTTCATTGACCAAATTCTTCCCGCTTACGACCCAGTTGGTTGACTATACCGGCTTGGTGGATGTAGCCCGTGAACTGGAAGCGAAATATGCTTTTAATCTCGATAAAGGCAAGCAGATCATTACAGATGAAATGAAGACCCTCGGCGCAACGGTAGGCGCAGATGGCAAGTTTGCATATAAAGATAAGCCTGTCAGTCTTGAATTCGTCATTCGCAGCGATGGTGATGGCACCCGCAAGCCGTTGGGCGATTATGTGGCTGGTCAACTTGAAAAAGTGGGCTTTACGGTTGTCCGCGATTATAAGAAGTCATCCGAGGCGTCGCCTATTTGGATTGGCTCTGATCCGGTTGATGGTAAGTGGAACATCTATACCGCGGGTTGGATTAATCCTGGCCTGACCCGTGATGAAAAGAATCAGTTCCAGCAAATGTATCTCCCATCCAGCCAGCAAGGCTTGTCGGTTTTCCTGGCAAATACGGATGTTGATCCAGATTTCCAAAAAGTGGGTGATGCGCTTGCCAATGGTACCTTTAAGACTCTGGCTGAACGTCATGATTTGATGTCCCAGGCACTTAAGCTTTCCATGGAAGATTCTCTTCAAGTCTGGGTAATTGAACAGAAGAGCTATGCGCCTTATAAGCAAGGGATTAATGTAACATACGATTTGGGCTCCGGTGTTGAAGCCGCCGCCATGTATCCTTACAACCTGCGCAATGCTGATAAAACTGGCGGTGTAGTTAAAGTAGGTACAAGCGACCTCTTTACTGAGCCGTGGAATACGATTGGTGGCAGCAACTGGGTCTGGGATACTGCTGTTCAGCGTATGACCTCGCAAGGTAGTGATGTTGTTGCTGCTGGCGGTGTCATGCCTGATCCTTACACCGGTTTGGCCTGGCCGCAGCGTATTGACAAGGCTGAAGTTACAGTTGGCAAGGATCAGCCCGTGGTAAATAATTTAGGCTGGGTTACGTTGAAACAAGCCGATACTGAAACAATTGACGTTCCTGGCGATGCCTGGATTGACTGGGATGGCAAAGCTCAGAAATTCATTACGGTGGCAGATACAGGCAAAAAAGTAACTGCCAAAGTTAAGAGTGTGGTTACGTATCCTTCCAACCTGTTTGATACGGTCAAATGGCATGATGGCAGCCCGATCTCTGTTGCTGACTTCATTATGCCAACGATTGTCTTATTTGATCGCGCTGACAAAAACAGTCCGATTTATGACGAATCTGCTGGTCCATATTTGGATTCAGTCAAGACCTATTTCAAGGGTTTCCGTATTACATCAACCAATCCCCTGACGATTGAAAGCTATAGCGATCTGGTTTATACCGACGCTGAGTTGGATGTCGTTAGCGATTGGCCCACCTCGCCAATTGGTTTAAGTGGCGAAAATAGCTGGGACGTGCTCGCGATTTCGAATATGGCAGAAGCTGCTGGTGAATTGGCCTACACTGCTGATAAGGCCGATGCGAAGAAGATTGAGCAGATGAGCTGGATTGGCGGTCCCAGCCTCGATATTCTGTCCAAGCATCTTGACGAAGCAATTGCTGCGGGAACTATTCCCTACCCGAATGTTTTAGGCCCGTATTTGACTGCTGACCAGGCCAAAGCGCGTTATAACAGTCTCAAAGCTTGGTATGGTGTCCACAAGCACTTCTTCCTTGGCACAGGTCCTTACTATATTGACAAAGCCTTCCTCACTGAAAAAACCGTTACCTTGAAGAACAATGGTTGGTTTACTGATCCATCGGACCGTTGGGCCAAGTTTGCATCTCCCAAGCTTGCAAGTGTAACTATTGAAGGCCCTGACAAGGTTAAAATTGGTGACAAGGCGACCTTCAAGGTTACTGTTACATCGAAGGGTAGCCCCTACGCCACGTCTGACATCTCTCAGGTTAAATACCTGCTATATGATTCAACAGGCGCTGTTCTCAAAGTTGGTGAAGCTACGACTACGGGTGACGGTCTCTACGAAGTCGTTCTGGATACAGATGTGACATCGAAGCTGGTTGCTGGTTCTGACAAGATTGAAGTAGCAGTTGTTCCGATCCCCGTCGCGATCCCTGCATTTACTTCACTTGACTTTATCGTAAGCCAGTAAGTTTTCATTAAATCCACCGCAATAGGGGCAAGGGAGACCTTGCCCCTATTCTCTAGCTCAATCAATGGGTAAGAAAATGGCCGTAACAACTCAACCACCAACCGAAGAAATTAAGAAGCGCGAAACCATTTTTTCCAATGGTGCTATCGTGCGCGTGGCAAGATATACAGTATTGCGGCTTTTATCCTTGTTTATTACGGTTGTGATCGCCATATACCTGACCATTGTTCTTGCAAACCAGGGTGGCCGTGTAGACGAAATTATGCGAACTCAAATTCGTGAGAATGTTACAAGCTCCTTTAATTCCAGAAACCTAGCTCCTGATGTTCGCAAGAAATTAATTGCTGAAACAATTGTCTTGCAAGAGAAACGTCTTGGACTTGATCTGCCTATTGCAGTTCGTAGTTTTAATTATCTTGTGGATGGACTAACGTTGAATTTAGGCCGTGCTTTGAACATGACCAGTGACAATGGTTCAAAAACCGTTCGCCTCATTTTGCTTGAAAGAGTGCCTGCTACGCTTTTATTGATGGGCACGTCACAATTATTCCTCTTTTTCTCAAGTGTTTTTCTGGCACTCATTCTTTCACGACACTATGGTGGCTTTTGGGACAAGCTTGTCATTGCGCTTTCTCCTACATCTGCGCCACCCCCATGGTTTTATGGGATTTTCTTAATCCTTATTTTTGCATCTGTTTTTAAAATACTACCATTTGGTGGCATGGTTGATTCACCACCGCCAGATGATCCTTTGAGTTTTAGTCTTAATGTCTTAAAGCATTTGATCTTACCGGCCACATCGCTGGTAATTAGTGCATTTTTTTTGAGCATTTATAGCTGGCGAACATTCTTTTTGATCTATTCCAGCGAAGATTATGTCGAAATGGCAAGGGCGAAAGGTCTTTCCCCTCGCGATATTGAAAGCCGCTATATTTTGCGTCCAACATTACCTTCCATCATTACGAATTTCGCGCTTACCCTGATTGGCCTTTGGAGCGGCGCAATTATTACTGAAACGGTTTTTCTATGGCCTGGGCTTGGTCGCACTTTATATCAGGCAATCGGTTTATTTGATACGCCTGTGATTGTTGGTTCTACCATTGTTTATGCTTACCTGCTGGCCCTCACGGTGTTCCTGCTCGACTTTATTTATGTTTTAGTTGACCCAAGAGTTAAAGTCGGCGGGGGAAATTAATTATGGAAGCATTGAAGCATTTTTGGCGTGATATGCAACGCTACCCGTCAGCGATCGCGGGACTGGCGGTTATTTTTTTTCTGGTGGTTGTCGCTGTGTATGCTGTAGTGACCATCCCTTACAACGAAGCGATCCGACGCTGGCGTGGTGGGGAAGATGTTTGGTATCAGAATCCACAATTTGCGCCACCCGAGTGGACGAATTGGTTTTCAAGCAAGAAGCAACCTGTTTCTTTTGATGTAAACACCCGTACCAATACGATGACAAAAGTTGTAACGCCTAATAGTGACGGTACATCTACAATAACAATCAGTGATAGTTTTGATTTTTCATCTGATGGTTTTCCTCAAGAAATGCTGATTTATTTCACAACAAAAGCCATTACGAAACAGCCTTTTGCCTCGATCATGTGGATTACTCCCGATGGAAGAAAGATTACCATTGGCAAGTTTGGCCTCGAGCAGAAACTTACATATCGTTTTTCTCAAGACCAGAAACTACAGGCCCAATTTGATGGTGTTGATGGTGGTGCAATGACTGGACTGTTTACAGATTTCCAGACCAATCAACCGCTAAAAGGGAAATATCAATTGGTGATTACTGGAACCACCTTTGAAAAAGACTCAGATATTGATGCTGAATTCGTTTTTCATGGGCAGGTTTATGGTTTGGCAGGTACCGATCAATCGCGTCGGGATTTGATGTTGCCTTTGCTTTGGGGAACCCCGATTGCGCTGGCTTTTGGTCTGTTCGCTTCGCTGGCTACATCAATCTTAACCCTGGTCATCTCCACGATTGGGGCCTGGTATGGGGGATGGGTGGACGAGCTCATTCAACGCATTACTGATATTAATTTGATTTTGCCCTTCCTTTCGATCTTGATTATGATTGCCGCCTTTTTTTCCAGCAGCATTTGGGTAATTCTGGGGGCTACTATTCTTCTCAGTATTTTTACCGGTTCAATTAAACAATATCGCGCCCAGTTGTTGCAACTGAAAAAGTCGATGTATGTTGAAGCAGCGCGTGCTTATGGTGCCACAGATTTTCGGATCATTTTTCAATATCTCATTCCTCGAATGATCCCGTTGTTGATACCGATTTTGGTTTCATCGGTGCCAACCTTTGTATTTCTCGAAGCATCTCTGGCTTTGCTTGGACTGGGTGATCCCGTGTTGCCGACCTGGGGCAAGATTATTAATGATGCTGAAACGAGTGGCGCGCTTTATAAAGGCTATTACTACTGGATTATGGAACCTGCTGTATTGTTAATGTTGACTGGCCTGGGTTTTGCCATGCTTGGATTTGCACTGGATCGTGTCTTCAACCCCAGACTGAGGGATATGTAACCGAATGGCACAAAATAAGCTTCTTCGTATTGAAAAACTGGTTTTGTACTTTAACACTTTGCATGGTTCTGTGCAGGCTGTGGATGGCGTTAATTTTAGTTTGGATTCCAACCGGGCTGTCGTTGTTTTGGGCGAATCCGGCTGTGGAAAAAGCTCGCTGGCAAAGGCGATTTTAAGGCTGCTGCCGCGTAATGTTGGAACTTATTCTGGTCATATTTATCTGGATGGCAAAGATATTATGGAATTAGGCGAAGAAGAGTTTCGCCTTAATATTCGTTGGGCAGCCATGTCGATGGTGCCTCAGGCTGCCATGAATGCTTTAAATCCAGTAATGCGGGTGGGCGAACAGGTGGCCGAGCCTGCCATTATTCATTTGGGGGTTAACAAAACTGAGGCTCTTGCGTTGGTGCAAAAGATGTTTCAACACGTTGGTGTCCCCGCTGATTTTATCAATCGCTACCCTTTTGAGTTGAGCGGCGGGATGCGCCAACGGGTGGCGATTGCCATGGCACTGGTGACATCTCCCAGCCTGATTATTCTTGATGAACCGACATCTGCGCTGGATGTATTGACCCAGGCAAATATTTTCAACGTCTTAAAGCGCCTCAAAAAAGAGTTGGGAATCAGCTTTCTGTTAATCACGCACGATATTGCTACATCCAGCGAATTGGCGGATGATGTGGCCGTTATGTATGCCGGGCAAATTGTTGAAGTGAGCGATGCTCATCGTTTTTTTGAAAAACCTTTGCATCCCTATTCTCAAAAACTAATGGATAGTGTGCCGCGTTTGCACAGTGATAAAGAGCCCGATTTTATTGTTGGCAGACCGCCCAGCCTGATTGACCCTCCGAAAGGTTGCCGATTTGCAGATCGTTGTCCGGCACGCTTTGAAAAATGTGTTGAAGAGCCGCCAGAAGTGGAACAAGATGGTCGTAAAGTTAAGTGCTGGTTATATGTTTAATGTTGGAGCGCGGTCATGGTATTAAAGCACAGGACATCGATAAAACAGAAAATACGAGAGAAGTCTTGCTGGCCGTGGATGACTTGCATGTCTGGTTTGAGTTAAGGCGCTTCGGGTTTGGGCGCGCTGGATATGTCAAGGCGGTTGACGGTGTAACTTTTGACGTTCACGCTGGGGAGGCCATTGCAGTGGTTGGTGAAAGTGGCTGTGGCAAATCCAGTTTAATGAAAACGATTTTAGGCTTGTACAAGCCGACCAAAGGGAAAATTACCTTTGACACAAAAGACTTGAGTCTTTTAGATCGCAAAGGAATGCACTGGTATCATTCTCATGTTGGTTATGTCCAGCAGGACCCATATGGTGCGCTGGCTCCCTTTATGAGTATTCAAAAAATCCTTGAAGAACCTCTGATTATTGGCGGCATAAAAGATAAAGAAGAACGTAAGCGGCGCATTTTTAAAGCAATGGAAGAGGTGAAACTCAGCCCTGTTGAAGATTTCCTGCCAAAATTTCCTCACATGTTGAGCGGCGGTCAACAACAGCGCGTGGTAATTGCCCGCGCCATGATTATGGGTCCCAAATTTTTGGTGGCTGATGAGCCTGTTTCGATGTTGGATGCATCGGTGCGTGTTGAGATCCTTCGCCTGTTGCGCGGATTGCAAGAAACGCATAACCTTTCGGTTATTTATATTACGCATGACCTGTCGACCGTCAGTTATTTTTCCGAGCGCATTTTTGTCATGTACGCTGGCAATCTTGTTGAAAAAGCCAAAGTGCGCAGACTTCTGGATAATCCGCTGCACCCTTATACGGCTGCGTTGCTTACCGGAACTTCTGAGCCAGACGCGAAAAATGCAGATACTTTTAAAGAGATACCACCCGGTGAGCCGCCCAGCCTGGTAAATCCTCCTTCGGGTTGTCGCTTTCACCCGCGTTGTCCAAAGATGATTAAGGGTTTGTGTGAAGTGGAATATCCGCCCGAATTTGAACCCGAACCGGGTCATCAAGTTGCCTGTTGGCTTTACAAGGAATAATGTTACGTCTTAGCCCGAAAACCATGATGGTCGTTGGTGTTTTGATGATGACTGTGGGCGGGGTCATCGTGCCATATTTGATGGTGATTCAGTTTCTTGAGCCAACCTTCTTTATGATTTTTGCCAGTTATGCGGTTTCAATCAGCGGTTTTTACCTTGGAATTATTGGCGTGACGCAGTATGTACAGACCAAAAGAAAAGAAAAATAAATCTGTTTGAAAGAATGACTTGTTTTGGAATATATCCTGTTCTTATTGTGTTATATTTAACGTCTGATGTGAAATCAAAAAGTGGTTTGAAAAGTTTGAATATCGATATTGAAATCTGAGAAAAGAATACGGCGTAATAAATGGCTAGTCATTTTGAGAATTACACGAGTCGATAAACCGAGCACAGTTTTGCAAAGCAAACGTTCAATATTACGCCCAGTATTTTGGATTTCATGGAAAACACCTTCGATACGTTCCCTAGTTTTGGAAAGCCAGCGGTCAAGTTCTTTCGAATTTTGAAGGTGCTGATTAGAACGTTTTGGTGTCCATATCAAATTATTGGTTTGCTCAAAAATATTGGTCTGCCACTCAAAACCGATAAAACCCTTATCAGCAAAAATATCACAATATGTCAGATGATCAATGACCGCTTCTGCGGCAAAACGTTCATCTAAATTAGCTGGAACCAGATCATAAATAACAGGAATTCCTTGTAAAGTGGAAATTGTGACCAATTTGTAGCCGAAGTAATCCATTTTGCGGCTGGCACAATGTCCATAATCGGCACTCCCAGCAAAATCGCTTCTGTTTTTGCGTCTTTTGTAGCCAAGAACTGGCACAGGTTTGGTATCTAGCAGATATTTGTTATGCAAATGACAGTGCTTTTGAACAATCCAGTAGCGTCTCAATTGTTCCACCAGCAGACGTAATGCCCGTGCTCGACGATTGAACTGGCTTTGATCCACTAATCTTGGAAATAGTGCCAGATAGTTGGCCCGAATAAACTCGACATACTGCGTTTCGCTCGGATAGGGAATGTAATCTTGCGCCAGCATCAATGTCATCAACTCGCTATCTTTGAATTCAGGCTTCTTACCAGCTTTTCCTTTCAGTAGTTTCACGCCTTCTATTTCGTACCAATCATCTACCAGCACATAGATGATCGTTAAAACATCAGAAATGGTTATACTTGTCATGGGAATGTCCTTTCAAGATTTCGTTTGGCGACTTTATCTTGAAGGCATTCCCAATTCCTGTCAATATTTCTTCGATTTCACATCAGACGTATTTAATAAAATTGGGTGTGTAACCAGAAGCATTAAAGTAATTTACAAACAGTTTAAACGATACTTATTCTTCAATATGTTGATGCAGGTAAAAAAACTATGACATATCGTATTCTCATTGTTGATGATCAAAGAGATGTTAGCCGTTTATTGCGTTCAGCGCTGGAAACAATTGAACAAGGGTTGGAAGTTGTCGAAGCGCCCTCTGGCGAAGAGGCTATCCTTAAATCTGTGCGCAAAAAAGTGGACCTCTTAGTTACTGACTTCCGTTTGCCGGGCATGACGGGCGTGGAATTGCTCAGAAAATTTCGCGTTCGCACCCCGGATATTAAATGCATCGTGATTACAGGCGTCTCTGATACTCGCTCTCTTAAAGATATTGAAGATGCAAAACCCAGCGCTTACTTTTCCAAGCCAGTGCCGATCGGCGATTTTTTGGCGGCAGTGGAGAACATCCTTGGTTTAGCTTCAACGATTGTGGTAAAGCATCCAGAACCCACCCCACCGCCAGAACCTGAAGAAGATAAACTCGGGGATATTCTTGTCAAGATGCGTAAGGAGATGAGGGCGCTGGCTGTCATTCTCATGACATCTGCAGGTGAAGTTCAGGCGCAGGCTGGCACTTTGCCTGACCCCAATACTGCGATTGCCTTGATGTCTGCCCTGAGCGGTATGCACAATGCCGGGCAAAAGGCAGCAAGCCTGTTAGACAAAAACGTTGATCCTTTGCACCTGTTTCATGGTGAAATGACCGACGCAATTTTCCTGGCAATTGGTTCAACACATGCAATTATGGCTGTTGGACCGGGAATTGCCGAAGCTGGCAATTTACTCAATGCGCTGGTGATGCTCGCTGGGTTCGAAATGGATCTTTTGGATCAGCTTGAAAAAATGGGCGTCGTTGTTGAAGTTGAATCCGAAACGCCGGGTGGGATTCCTGCCTATCAGGAACCATTCACCCGACCAGAAAACCTGCCGATGGAATTTATGCAGATTTTTGATCAGGTTGGCAAAAAGTCAACCGACGCCAACTCTTTCTGGGATGATGTGGTTGAAAAGGGCACAACCTACTCTGAACCAGACAAACTTACTTTTGAACAGGCATCGCGCCTTGGCCTTGCTCCCGGTACTGAAGACGCAACTAAAAAGAAGTAGTTGCTTCACTTGCACGCCTGTGATACAATACGGCCCGTTACTGGGGCGTGGTGCAATGGCAGCACAATAGCCTTTGAAGCTGTGTATCTTGGTTCGAAATCCAGGCGCCCCAGCCATTTTGAAAAAACGACAAGCCTTGTGCCGCCGATTGGCAGCATGAGGCTTTTTCGTTATTTATCCCCAAAAAGAATACTCAGGAAGGAAATTGATTTAATGAAAATTACTGCTGTTCTTCTCGCAGCTGGTTTTGGCACACGCATGAAATCAGATTTGCCCAAGGTGCTTCACCCTGTTCTCGGAAAACCAATGCTTTTTTATGGTCTGGATGCCGCCCGTCAGGTCAGTACTGAAACGCCTGTGTTGGTGGTCGGTTACAAGGCAGATGCCGTCAAACAGGTCGTTGGTGCTGCGGCGCAGTATGTTTTGCAGGAACAGCAACTCGGTACCGGCCACGCCGTCATGCAGGCCGAAGCGCTGCTGAAAGGCCAGACCGATTATGTGATTGTGACATATGCGGATATGCCCCTGCTGCGGGCGGAGACGCTCAAAAAACTGGTGGAGACCCAACAAGCCAACCCGGGGCCGATCAGCATGGTAACGGTGATTGCTCCAGACCCACGCGGATTTGGCCGCATCATTCGCCAGCCGAATGGCAGCGTTGCCGCCATCGTGGAGGAAGCCGCTGCCAGCCCGGAACAGCTTTTGGTAAAGGAATTAAACGTCGGGGCGTATTGTTTCTCCGCAGACTGGCTGTGGGACGCGCTCCACCGCATCCCGATTTCGGCCAAGGGTGAATATTATCTGACCGATACGGTGGAAGCCGCCGTCAAAAGTGGACTTCCCGTGCAGGCCATCGTCATGGATGACATGATCGAAACGATTGGCATCAATACCCGCGTCCATCTGGCAGAAGCCGAAGCGGCCATGCGTCAGCGCATCAACCGCGCTTACATGTTGGCAGGTGTAACGATGATTGACCCGGCTTCGACTTACATTGAGCCGGGCGTGCAAATTGGCCCCGAAACGACGATCTGGCCGAATACTTACCTGCACGGAAAAACATCGATTGGGCGGGGATGTGCCATTGGGCCAAACAGTATCATCCGCAATTCGAAAATTGCCAACGACTGCACCGTGCTCTCATCGATGCTCGAAGGCGCGATGCTCGAAGATGGCGTGGATGTAGGGCCGTTTGCGCGGCTGCGCAAGGGCGCGCACCTGTGCGAAGGTGTCCACATGGGCAATTTTGGCGAGGTGAAAGATTCGACACTTGGTCCCGGCGTCAAGATGGGACATTTTTCGTATATCGGCAATGCCACCATCGGCGCAGAGACGAATATTGGTGCGGGTACGATTACCTGCAACTATGACGGCGAAACGAAGCATCCGACCGAGATTGGCGAGCATGTTTTTATCGGATCAGATACAATGCTGGTGGCACCCATCAAAATCGGCGATGGTGCGCGCACCGGGGCTGGGGCAGTGGTGACGAAAGATATTCCCGCCGATACATTGGCGGTGGGCGCTCCGGCGCGGGCGATTAAGAAGCTCGTCCGTAAAACAAAAAGCGAGCAGGAGTAAGTGTCACACAACATTTATCTGGCGCTGGGAACCAACACGGGTGACAGGCTGGCGAATTTACGGGCGGCAATCGGCAGTTTGCCGCCGCAGGTGCTTGTGCGCACTCAATCGTCGATTTATGAGACCGAACCCTGGGGCTATACGGCACAGCCAGCCTTTTTAAATATGGCGCTTCATGCTGAGACGGATTTTTCTCCGCTGGAGTTGTTAACTCACTTGAAGTTTTTGGAACAAACCCTGGGCCGCGTACCCAGCTTTCGCAACGGGCCACGCTTGATCGATATGGATATTCTCTTTTACGATGACTTGATCCTTGAGACGCCCACGCTGGTAATTCCGCACCTGCGCCTGCATGAGCGCGCTTTTGTGCTGATCCCGTTAATGGACATCGCTCCCGGGCTGGTTCATCCGGGGCTGGGCCGCAGTGTGGCACAACTTGTCGAAACGGTGGACTGTCGCGGGGTGAGTTTATTCAGGGATGATCTCTAATGGAAAATTTTGCCGAAGTGAATTTGCATCCGCTCAGCCTTGGGGAAATTCTGGATACAGCCATTCGCCTGTACCGGCGTAATTTTTGGCTGTTTGTGGGTGTCATCACGCTGGCAGAGATTCCGTTACTGCTGGTGCAGGTGCTTTTGCCGTTTCTCTATACCAAGGGCGCTGGCGAAGATTTCTTTTCGCTACACTGGTGGGTTATTAATGGCGTAAATTTTTTGTTGCGTTGGATTTTTGTGGATGGGATTGGCACGCTTGCGCTGGGGTATGCGATTTCGCAGCGTTACTTGCGCCAGCCCACTGCGCTATTGGATGTTTATCGGCGCGTAGGCGGTTCGTTGCCGGGGCTGCTGGGGGTTTTCTTTGTGGTGCCGGGGCTGTTGCTGGTGGTGACAATCTGGGGGTTGGTGCCTTGCCTGGGTTGGGTAAGCAGTATGGGGATTTATATTTTTTTGAATATGGCGGTGTTGCCGTTTGTCCCACTTGTTCTTGTGATTGAACGCCAGAATAGTTTACAGTCGATTTTGCGCGCCTGGGATTTGGCGCGACGGCGTTTTTTCTGGCTGATTTTTTTCAACATCATGCTGGCAGTTTTCAGTTGGATTCTCGTGGCTGGTCCTTCGCTGGTGGCATCTGGGCTGGCGACAGCGCTGCTTGATAAGACGGTTGCCGGGAGCGCCGAAACCTGGTATCCGCTGATTTGGAGCGTTGCTGGGACGCTTTTTAATATGTTGTTTTTACCCATCGAGATCGGCGCGTGGACGTTGACGTATTATGATGTGCGAGTACGTAGCGAAGCGTTTGACCTGGCGTTGCTGGTGACAGATGCGCCGGAAGATACCAACCAACTGGTGCAGTTGCCGCCCCTGGAGAAGTGGTTTTCCTGGGGCGATATTGTCAGGCTGGTTTCAATTTCGCTTGGGATGGTGGCGATTTTTGTTTCGTTTTATCTATTATGGTTTGCTGCGATTGGTTTCTTGCTCTTGCTTGGCGCGTTGGCGAGGTAGTTTTCCTGTTATTTGGTGAAAGGCGTTTCGTCATCAGATGGGATTTCCCTGAGTCTGCGCAGCAGCGGAGTCATCGTCAGCCCCTGGACGAATAGCGAAAAGGCCACCACGCCAAAAGCAACGGTGATGATCTCTTCACGCTGTGGAATTTCAGGGGGAAGTCCCAATGAAAGGGCCAGCGCCAGCGCGCCGCGCAGGCCACCCCAGAACAGAATGTGCTGATGGCTGGTCTTGACGCGCAAGTCAGAGCGCGCAAACAGGGCGCTGAGTGGGTAAATGGCGACTGCCCGTCCGCCAATGACGAAGGTGATGGCAATTACAATTGGCAGCCATAAGGTTATGAAATCCTGGTGGGCTTCGCGGATTCCGATCAGAATAAAGATCAGTGAATTGACGGCAAAGGCCACATATTCCCAGAAGGTTTCAACAGCGTCGCGTCCCCTGGCGGAAATGGAGCCAAGTGGACCGAGATTCCCCGTCAGCAGCCCGGCGGTCAACGAAGCGAGCACACCCGAAAGGTGGAAGTGCTCCGCGAGCAGGAACGACCCGTAAGCGGCGACAATCGTCAGCGTAATTTCTACCAGGTGGTCCATGGTGCGTCCTGCAAGCAGTAGGACGGCCCCGGCCACCAATCCGCCGCATAAAATTCCACCCGCGACCGTGGTGATGATGGTTTGTGTTACACCAATTGCCGTGATTGGCTCGCCGGTAGAGAAAGCCAGCGCAACGACGAAGGCCACGGCGGCAGTGCTGTCATTGAACAGGCTTTCGGCTTCGACCAGCAGGCGCAGCCGTCCATGCACCCCGGACTCTTTGAAACTGGCAATCACCGAGACCGGGTCGGTGGCGGCGATCAGCACGCCGAAGAGAATGGCGCTTTGCCACTGCCAGCCCGCTATATAGCGCATCCCCAGGGTGGTGACAGCAGCCGATAGGATGACTCCCAGGGTGGCATAGACTGTAATGACAAGGATATCGCGCCAGAGTTCCTTCCAGCGGATGTAGAGCGCGGCTTCGTAAATGAGCGGGGGCAGAAAGATGGTGAAGATCAGTTCCTTGGTGATGCTGACATCGGGCGTAAAGGGGAAGAAAGCCAGCCCAATGCCCGCCAGTACCAGTCCAACGGTGTAGGGGATTTTCAACCGGCGTGCCAGCATCGAGACGAGGGCAGCAATCAGCAGTAGAATTTCGACTGTTTCAACGCTTATTCCCATGAGAAACCTTTCTGAATATTCGTTTGCCTATTTCCCTTAAGCTTACCCGATATTTTCAGGATTCAGTTTCACTGATGTGGTAGTTCATTTCATCTTGAATAAGCCCTAGTCGTTGTAGTACTTCATAAAGCAGAAGAAAAATACCGGCGCAAAACAGCCGATGAAGAGACTTGCCGGGACGGATACGATTCCGGCCGCAATGAGAAAAATTATACAGGCAGTAATCATACTTTTTTCTATATTGGCCGCAATAAGAAGACATCCGATCATGATTACGATCAAATACACGACACCTACTGTGAATGCCAGCCAAATCGGGGAATGGTAAATGTAAGTGTTTTTTATACGCGCTACTGTTTTGTTCCTGCTCCAAAGTAGTAGACCTACAGATAGAATTGTATAGGGGATAAACGCGAAAATGCTGATAAACCACGCCCAATATACGTCTCTAAGCCATAAAATCCCCAAGAGGGCATGAGGGAAGAATAGCATTAATCTGGCGAAGGTTTTTGGGTTCATTTGGTCTTTGCAGGCTGGGTCAAAACCAGTCGTTTCCTTCCGTTTTCAAGTTATTGATCTTGGTCTTGCCAAGAATTCTTGAGAAACAAATTGCGTCCGGCGCGTAAAATAGGATAGAAAAAGTGGGAAAGCGTGCGTGATCGAAACGTCCAGTAGGTAAGGCGATTGAATAGCCCCGATTGACTGCTCATCAACGACAGCACATGGATTGCATCCGAGCCGTAGTAGAGATTATCTGCGACTTTGAGCACCATACCCTGATCGATGTCGAGCCCTTTGAGCGTGATTTCATCCATGACATTGCTGGGTTCACGCGCATCGATCAGCCGCAGTTCACCCGCAGATTGGCGGATGCGTGCCATACGGCAGTAGGCGTTACACAGCTGACATTCCTTATCGTACACGAGCAGGATTTCGGGTTGGTTCATGGTTCCACCTCATCTATCGATTGATTGAGATATATTTCACAATATTTGTCCATTATATCACAAGCGCTACATGGAAAGATTTTAAGTATTTTTTATGAAACTTTGTGGTTTGATTGTGACCAGCTTTTATTTTTATCCAAAAAGACCATAACTTTTTTGACCCTTCAGCGACCAATAAATATCACCGGCGCGTGCCGGAAATAACAATCATCTGGAGGTAAATACCATGAAACCCAAAAGCGCATTATTTATTTCAGCAGTCCTGACGGCCTTTGTACTGGTCATTTTGGGCAGCGTTGTTTCTTCATTGAATACGGCGAATACGACCAAAACCAATCAGGCTGCGGCTCCCACACAGGAAATACTCGCCACAGATATTCCGACGCAGGTTGATCCAACTGCCATGGCGGCATCACCCGTCACGCCGGAGCAGGCGGCTTCGATTGCGGCACAATACATGAAAAAGACAGACGTTTACAGTGTGGAAAGCACATCGTTAAACGGCGTCAACGCTTTCAAGGTGGTCTTTAGTTCTGGCGATGTGGTGTATGTCGGGCTGGATGGCATTGTCATCTCTACCCCAACGTTGCAGCCGACAACCGTTTCTGTGCAGCCGACCACTGCGCTACAGAAGCATCAGGGTAGTAGCAACGGCGGTGGTGGGCACGAACATGAACATGATGGCGACTAATTTTGTAGCCCAGGAGATGTCCGATGAATAACAAGAAAAGCTGGGGTGAAATCCAGTTGGCAATTGCGGCGGTGGCGCTTACGGTCACGCTCGGGTTTTGGAATTTGTTTTCGGCAGGGCAAAAGCAGCAAGTCACGGCAACCGCCACAGATGTGCCAGTGCCGCCTACCGAAGAGATGGCTCAGGTTTCTGTACCGACGCCAACACAAGGGTTTTTGCCCGTAAAAATTATTTTTGGCGGGACTGCACCGCTGCAAAATCAAAATGTGGTTGTGCAGGCCAGCGCTCCGCAAGTGAAGAGCAAACGTCCCAAGCCGCCTGTGACGACAGGTTCTTCCAAGCCATGAATCACAAACTTGAATTCAAAGCAATGGGCTGCCGCATGGTCGCGCTGGTTGAGAGCCAAAACGAGCCGGAACTTTTGCAACTTGTTCCGCTCTGGTTTGAAGAATGGGAGCAATGCCTGAGCCGTTTTCGTCCGACCAGTGAGCTAAACCGCTTGAATCAGTCGGCGGGTTGGCCGGTGCGGGTTAGCAAAACGCTCTGGCAGGTTTTTCAGACCGCGCTCGAAGCAGAAAAGATCAGCGGCGGGTTGGTGACGCCCACCGTTTTGCAGGCGCTGACCGCTGCGGGATATGATCGCAGCTTCGAATTGCTGCCCCGACAGCTTGAGTCCGCGCCGGGGGGCGGCTGGCCGACTGCCGGTGCCCTCGCCGAAGTGAGCTGGGACGTGGCGAACCGCAGCATTTGCCTGCCTTTGGACGTGCAACTCGATTTTGGTGGTGTTGCCAAAGGCTGGGCGGCACATCAGGCTGCGAAACGGCTGGAAGGCGCAGGGGCGGCGCTTGTCAGCGCGGGTGGTGACATCGCCATCAGCGCGGAACCTGCTTCGGGAGATCTCTGGCCTGTCGGTGTGGATGATCCCTTTCATCCTGGTGAATATCTGGAAGTCTTAATGCTGGGGCGTGGTGGCGTTGCCACATCTGGCACAGATTACCGGCGCTGGATGCAGGGTGGGCGCTGGAACCATCACCTTATCGATCCGCGCACCGGCTTGCCCGCCCAAACCGACGTTTTTGCCGCCACCGTCGTTGCCCCAGACGCCAT
This sequence comes from uncultured Chloroflexia bacterium, assembly GCA_963757465.1. Classification (GTDB taxonomy): domain Bacteria; phylum Chloroflexota; class Anaerolineae; order Anaerolineales; family Villigracilaceae; genus UBA5195. The sequence goes on from CAVWRY010000003.1 coordinate 1,152,409, forward strand.
GACTGCCGAAATGGCGGCCAAGGTGGCGTTGCTACTAGGTAGTGAGCACGCAATTGCATGGCTCGACGCCCAGCCAGAGTTGGCAGGCCTGTTGGTGCTTGAAAACGGTCAAAAATTGTGTACACATCGCATGGAACAGTTTCTTTGGAGGCAATCATGAACGGAAAATTATCTGAAAATACCGAATACGAATCGGCGATTGGCGCGCAGACTTTTTTGATGGTTTTGCTGGCAATCGTGTTGGGTACGCTGCTGGCTGCAGTGCTACTACCCAATTGGATGCCTGGTTTGACCAATTCACTGCTGGGGCCGGACCCGAAAGCCTTCTGGTATCTCTCGCGGGGAAGCGCTTTCGTGGCATTGAGTTTGCTGTGGGTTTCGATGGCGCTAGGGTTGACGATGACCAACAAGATGGCGCGCACCTGGCCGGGGGTTCCGGCAGCGTTTGCCATCCATGAATATGTCAGCCTGTTAGGGCTGGCTTTCAGCATCTTCCATGCGCTGATTTTGCTTGGCGATCATTACATTAAGTTTGATCTGGCGCAGGTGCTCGTGCCATTTGCTGCCAGCAGCTACAAGCCTTTGCTGGTGGGCTTCGGTCAGCTTGGTTTTTACGTCTGGCTGATGGTGGCGCTCAGTTTTTATGTGCGCTCACACATCGGGCAGAAGACCTGGCGGGTACTGCATTACGTCAGCTTTTTGACCTACTGCATGGCGCTTTATCACGGCATCACCAGCGGCACGGATACATCCCTGCCCTGGGCCAGCAATTATTACTGGATTTCTGGTGCGAGCCTGTTATTTCTGCTGGTTTATCGTATTATTGTCAGCGTGATGGCGAAGCTGGCCCGCGTATCTGCCGGGCGACAGGCCGCAGCCCGATAACAGTTTTTCTGGACGAATATAAAAGCCCGAAGGATGAATTCATCCTTCGGGCTTTTATATTGTTTTCTAGTTTTGCTTACCCGCCTCCACCATCATCACTTCCACCACCGCCTCCCCCGTCACCTTTTCCGCTACCTTTATCTTTTGTCGGTTCCTTGGTGGCTTCCTGCTCGTGCGTATCGGTTTTTTCTGGCGCCAGTGTTTCCACTTCCGGTTTTTCAGTTTCACCCGGTTCGCTGTTTTTTTCTGGCGTTTTTGTTTCAGATGATTCTTCTGTTGGAAACCGCGTTGGCGTTTTTTGCGGCGTTGGTGTCTGGCTGGCAGATGGTGTTTGGATCAAGATGATTTGCTCTGCCTGGATGGTGCCATTTTCTGTCTCGCCAATCACCCGCACCAGCGCACCAGGTACGATTTTGCTGTTTAATACAGCTTCGTTGTCAATCGCAATCCGTAAACCGGCAATCTGCCAGACATTTGCTTGCTTCAACTCAACCAAACCCTGAAAATCGACTTGTATTTTGCGGCTTTCGGAGAAAAGCTCGTGGATTTCATTGACGCGTTCATGTTCTAATTCATTTTCGCGTTCCAATTTGGCTTTGGGATCCAAAATTAGGGCAAGCTGGACGTTTTCCCAACTGCGTTTGACCGGGTATAAATTATCACCCGGCAGAGAACCAGATGACGCAAATACCAATCCGGTACCGCTCGAAAATAGGAAGACGACTGTTGTCAGGGAGGTTGTTGCTACCCGCAGGGCGCGTCCCGTTTCGAAGGGTTTGCGCCAGAATGGGACGACAGCTAGCCGTTTCTGCTCGCGCAGTTCTGCGGCGTGTTGCAACACCTGGGCGCGTCCACGGCGCATCCCGTCCACTGGAACATCCTGAATGGCCTGAGTCCGCGCCTGGGTGGCGGTTTCGAGAATAGGGCGCAGCTCATCTGTCAGCGTAGGGAAAAGCTGCAGGCAGATTTCAATATCTGCGCCTTTCTCCAGGGCTTGCAAACAAATTTCAAGGGCGTCGTATAAATTCTCAGTCATTTTATTTCACCTGCGCTGCGGTTCAACGCCGCCAATGCGCGGAATTGTAATTGTTTTACGGCATTGATGTTCTTTTTTAAGAAACTTGCCGTTTCTTCCAGCGAGTAACCTTGCCCAAAGCGTAGCGTCAGCACGTTTTGCTGCTCTTCCGTCAATTTTGCCATGGCTGATCTTAGATTGTCTTCGCGCTCACGCTGTTCCACATCCACAAGCGGATCGGGGCGTTCATCGGGCAGCGTTTCAGGCAATTCCTCGGTGGGACGGCGGTATACCTGCCGGAAGTAATCGGTGACGATGTGTGACGCGGTGCCAAGCAGCCAGGCTTTCAGGTTGGTTTGGGGCGCGTGTCCGTTTTTGATCGCATCCAACAGGCGGATGAAAACTTCGCTGGCAATATCTTCAGCGGTGCTTTCATCGTTCAGGCGGTAGCGTACAAAACGATAAACATCCGGATAGTAATGGTCATAAACGGCACCAATTACCTGTGGGTCGAGGCTTCGCAGGCCGTCCAGTTCATTTTGTGGGGTGGGGAGTTTCATGGTATACCCATTGTTTGGGAAATATTTCACAATACTTGGTCTAAGTATACCATTTTTGCCATATGTGTGCGCTGGCAAGGACGATGATTGGGCTGGGGAGGCTGGGGCTTTGGACTTCATGTCTACCGTCACCATACCTGTCGTTTAAACAGTCAAAAGGTTACGGGTCGTTTTTTACTCCATTGGTACGGCTTCGACCAATTCCACGCGATGCCCATCGGGGTCGGCAACCACGGCACGGCGTCCCCAGGGTGAGTTTTTGGGTGATGAGATGACCGGGACGCTGTGTCTTTGCAGGGTTTCCAGCAGCGCATCCAGCCCGTTGACTGAGGAATCCGATGCGGGTGGCGCTGGTGCTTTGCGCCGCATCGTTGCGCGGATAAAGCTCAAAGGTCAGCGTTCCCAGTTGGCAGGCGTAATGTTCGGGGCCAGTCCCATGTCGGTGTGGCGCAAATTCCAACCCCAGCCATCCGTAAAATTGCAATGACTGTTGCAAGTTCACAGCGCGGATGACGACCAGATTAAGTAGCAGGGTCATCATGCACCCTCAGCTTTTTTGTCATTAGAAAAAGAGAAATTGCTTTCCCCTTATACTCCAGTTGTTTTTCGGCGGTTTTTTGAAATCCATGTGCTGTATAGAAAGCGGGCAACACACCAGCGTTGTCGATGCAGTCCAGATAGAGCTTTTCGTAGTTATTTTGCTGCGCGTACGTTTCAGCAGCTTGCAGGCATTTGGCGCCATCACTGCTTCCGATGCGGGTTACGTCGCTGGCAAGGGTCGCCACAAACAGATAGGTGTCTGTAAACAGGGCGCTGTCCCATTGGGCTACGCTGGCCTTGAGCAGGCTCACCACGGCGACAAGTTGCTGATCGACCCAGTAGCCAAAAAGCTGTCCATCGGCCTGTCTTTGTTGGATGATCGGCTCGGGAATGGGCCGCAGCCATTGGATGATGCCTTTTGCGTTCAGCCAGTCGGTTCTTTCAAGGATGATCTGGTAGGCGGCAGGAATTTCATTTGTGTAAACTGCGCGGAATTCAGTTTGCATAAGGTTGGTGGTATGATCCTTTTGGTTTATTGATTATGACCAGCGGGGATAATTTATCCTTTTCACCCGCTTGATAAACAATATGATTATACATTTTCAAAACGGCGTGGTGCGCATCTCTCCGCACTGTGCGGGGTACCCCTTTGAGAATTCTGTTACAGTTAGTTAGTTTGTTTCGGCCCAATTAACTTTTTGTTGTTTATGTTCAGTGCGCATCGAGGAAAAATGCCCAAAAAATCGCTTACCCCATCGTATAAAATTTCGTTGGCTTTATTCAGTGTCGTATTTCTTTCCCTGTTCTTTAAGCGCTTTTTCTCCGCAAACCGCATCGGCGAAAATTGTCCTGGCGGCTGCAACTGTCACGCGGACGCGCACCCGTATCAAAACGGTCACGCGCACACCCACCAAGCTTCGAACAGCTACACGGACGGCGACTCGTACCATAACAAAGACCAAAACCCGCACACCTACTGTGACGCGTACGCCCACGCGCACCATCACGCGAACCAATACGGTTACCCCCACCGGAACGGCTACGCCAACCCTGACGTCTACCTTAACGATCACGCTTACTGCTACCCCTACTGCGACAGAGACTGCTACACCTACATTGACCAAGACTGAAACACCTACAGTTACGTCTACTGTAACAAATACCGTTACCCAGACCCTCACGCCTACTGAGACTTATACCCTCACGCCCACAGTGACTGAGACTGCCACAGCTACATTGACAAACACTGATACATCCACGGTTACGCCCACTGTAACGAATACGGTTACCCTGACCTTTACGCCCACTGAGACTTATACCCTCACATCCACTGCGACGAGTACCGATACCCAAACATCCACCCCAACACTTACCCCAACCAACACTGCGACAGCCACAATTACATTCACACCCACCATAACGCAAACACCTACGCCTACTTCTACAAGTACGCAGACTCCAACGACTACACCAGCCCCAATGCCAACGGTCTCATTTCTGCCGTATGCTACATACAGCGTTGTGATGAATTCTCCGGTTGCGGTGGGAATTGGTGACTTCAATAACGATCATTTGCAAGATATTGCCCTAACGACAGATGACGAGCTATTAATTTATTTGCAGAATCCGAATGGATCATTGGCTAACCCGGTTGGTTATCCTGACCCTGGTCGTCCCGAATCGTTAGCAGTTGGGGATATAAACAACGATGGTTTGGATGACATTGTAACGACGAATTTTGATCGCAACACCATCAGTGTTTTCCTGCAGCAATCCGGCGGTTTGTTCGCCAGCCGAGGTACATATGCTACCAACAGCGGCCCGGATGCGGTTGCAGTTGGCGATCTGAATGGGGATGGTTTGACTGACATCGCTGTTTCACACTGGAACGCGTCGAATATCGGTATTTTTACGCAAACTGCCTATGGCACATTGAATGCCATGGTGACGTATGCATCACCACAGGCAGGCTATGATGATATTGCGATTGGCGATGTAAACGGTGATGGTCGCGCTGATGTGGTTAAATCAAATGGTCAGGGAAGTAATCCCCAGCTATCGGTTTATTTGCAGGATGCTGGTGGCACATTGGCATCTGCCGCATCTTATTCGACTGGATGTAGTATTGATTGTCTGGCAAGCGCTGTCGCAGTGGGGGATGTGACCGGCGATGGCCGTGCTGATGTTGTCTTGACCTATGGCGGAAACATGCCAGCTTCGAACATTGCAGTTTTTGCTCAGGACAGCAATGGAACGTTGACATCGGCTGTCTCCTACCCGGCTTATGATATTCCCACCTCTCCCGTGATTGCCGATATGAATGGAGATGGTCTGTTGGATGTTGTCGCTGTCCACGATGGGGGGGCAAAGGCAGGTATTTTCCTCCAGCAAAGCAATCAGATATTGAAGGCATATTCTCTCTCTGCCTTACCCAGTGATCTTGGAAGTTATCAGCGAGATGGACTGGCTGTAGGTGATATCAACCATGATGGTCTGTTGGATATCGTTGTTGCAGATAGCAACAGTGGTTTGGTGGTGTTGCGTCAGAGTGGCACCCCCCCGACCCCCACCGTCACACCGACGATGAGCCCAACGCCGCTCATCTCGCTGACACCCACCATCACGAAGACACCCACTGCAACACCCAGCCAGACTCCAACTCCGGCGCGTTGGATTTCCATTACCGCCCCCAATGGCGGCGAGGTGTTGCATATTGGAGATACCTATCGGATTACCTGGTCGTCATCGCCCAATATCGATAAGGTTACCCTTGGTTATCAATCGTGTCCATCCTGTTTGGCATGGATTGCAAATAACATTCCAAATGTTGGTTACTATGACTGGAATGTATCGGTTTCTGACCCTTCAAAGACGCAATATGCCATTTATATTATCGGCTATCAAACAGGTGTTGGATCAGTATCTGATGTTTCAGATCTTTCCTTCACAGTTGGGCCATTTGTTACCCGCACGCCAACGATTACGTCTACACCTACTGTTACATTCACCCCTACGATTACGTTTACGCCTACACTTACATCCACTCCCACAATCATACCGTTGATTTCTTTGACACCGACCATTACGCCAACGCCTACGGTTACCTTTACTCCAACGAGCACTACAACAGCCACACCGACAAAAACACCTACTCAGACACCCACCCTCACACCGATTACAATGTCAGCTGTTAGTTTCCAGCCATATGCTGCTTATAGTGTGATTACAGATTATGTGGAAGCAGTCGGGATTGGGGATTTCAACCATGATAATTTATCGGATATTGCCCTGACGACAGAAAGCCAGTTATTGATCTATTTGCAAAAAGCGGATGGATCATTGGCCAGCCCGATTGCTTATCCTGATGGATCGAGAGCTGAGGCGCTGACGGTTGGAGATGTAAATAATGATGGATTGACTGACATCGTAACAACGAATGTTAGCGACAATACGATTAGTGTATTTCTTCAGCAAGAAGGCGGTATGTTTTCGGGTCGGGCGATCTATGCGACCGGCTCAGGCCCTGATGCTGTTGCAATTGGAGACATTACCGGGGATGGTTTAAACGATATAGCAGTTTCGCAGGCGGCATCGAATATCGGTGTTTTTACGCAAACTGCATATGGCACATTGAATAGTATGGTGACTTATGCATCCCCACTATCTGGCGGCAATGATATTGTGATTGGCGATGTTAATGGGGATGGGCGCAATGACGTGGTCAAATCCAATGGGGGGGGAAGTGGTAATCCGAATCTATCGGTTTATTTGCAAAACGGTGACGGGACTCTGGCTATTGCAGTATCCTACTCCATAGGATGTAGCTCATCCTGTTTAGCGAAAGATGTAGCGGTTGGGGATGTTACAGGCGATGGGCGTGCTGATATTCTGGTGATCTACGGCGGAAATAGGCCATCTTCCAATGTAGCTGTTTTTGCCCAGGCAAGTAATGGCTCATTGATGCCGGCTATTTCGTATGCTTCCTATGATATCCCTGGATCTGTGAAAGTTGCTGATATGAATTTGGATGGCCGCTTGGATGTTGTAACTGCTCATAGTGCATGGAACAGCGTAGGAATTTTCCTGCAACAAAGCAATCAAACCTTGAAGGCGTATTCTCTTTATACTGTTCTTTCCGGTAATTACATTCCAGAAGGAATGGCAATCGGAGATATTAACCACGATGGGTTGCCAGATATCGTCCTTGCAGATAGCAGCCATGGACTGGTCGTTCTTCGTCAATCTGGAACACCTTTAACGCCTACGATCACGCCGACCATGAGTCTGACTCCTGTTGTCTCATCGACACCTACCATCACAAAAACGCCAAGTGTAACCCCCAGCCAGACTCCCACTCCTGCTCTTTGGATTCAAATCACTGCACCGAATGGTGGTGATGTGTTGCATGCGGGCGATGCGTATCGGATCAGTTGGACATCCTCTCCTAATATTGACCAGGTTACCCTCGGTTACAAATCATGCACAGGCTGTTTGTCTTGGATTGTCAATAATGTTGCAAATGTCGGATATTATGATTGGACTCTACCGTCTACTTGGTCAAACGGACAATTTGCGATTTATATTCTTGGTTACCAAACAGGGGTTGGATCGGTCTCAGATACTTCGGATACTACCACCACAGTCTTACCAATTGCTACTTCCACCGCTACACTTACTTTTACACCCACTATTACATCTACCCGTACTGTCACGCCTACGCCAACCATCACATCTACCCGTACCATTACTCCTACTTTGGTCGGTACCTTGACTGCTACGCCCACGATTACACTGACACGTACGATTACGCCATCCCCCACCACTACTCCAACGCTAAGCCCTGCTCTCTTTCGCACGCCGACAGCCTTACCGGCCAGTGGCGGTCAGGCTGTGCAGGTGGGTGATTTCAATAACGATGGATTGCAAGATACTGCCATGGCAACCACATCTGGCAATTTGCTGGTTTATCTGCAAAATGCAGATGGCACATTGCCTGTTATCCCTGTCACCTACGCTATTGGAAGCAAAGCATTTTTTATGGCAACAGGAGATTTGAATCACGATGGCCTGACGGATATTGTTGTTTCGCTTCATGATACGGCTACTATTGGTGTCTTCCTGCAGAAGTCAGATGGTACGCTCGCCAATATGGTATCGTATTCAACCAGTGGTGGCGTTGTCGGTGTTAGTGTCGGCGATCTAAATGGCGATGGTCGGGACGATGTTGCCGTTGCGAACTACACAACGGCTGCCAGTTTCATTGATGTATTTACGCAAGATGCCAATGGCGCTTTGAACGCCAAGGTTTCCTATCCCGCTCCTGAAAATGGTTTTAGTGTTGCCATTGCAGATATAAATGGTGATGGCCGCAACGATGTAATCGCAACCAACATTTCAGTCACGTTCACGAACCCAAGTATCTACCTGCAAAATAATGATGGCACATTAGCGTCGCCTTATATGCTCACATGTAGCTATTGCACGGGTGGTTCTTTCAATGGTGGTTTTGATGTGGCTGTTGGGGATGTAAATAATGACGGGCGTCAGGACATCGTTGCCGCCTACGATACAGCATTTGCAGTTTATCTTCAGGCGAGTAATGGCAATTTTCAGCCCGCTGTGCTATATCCAACCAATCAGGCCTTCATCCGATCCATCAAGTTGTCAGATGTCAATAAAGATGGTTTACTGGATGTCATTGCTTTGAGCGATAATAATTCCATTAGTTCTGTGGTTGTTTATTTAGGGAATAGCGACGGCACATTTGCGGCTGCATGGACTTCTCCGCTTACAAGTAATTCTTCCTTCCCTGATGCGTTGAGTGTTGGCGATCTTAACAACGATACCTGGCCTGATCTTATGGTTGCCAGCAGCCATCTTCTACTGGTTTATTACAATGACCTGGCTCCTCGGTTTGCAATAATAACCCCAACGCCAATCCCTACAAGGACAGCTACCCTAACTTCAACACCCACTCCTTAAGCCTTCAAACAACAAAAAACAGCCTGGCTTTTTTGCCAGGCTGTTTTTTGTTGTTTATTTTTAACGATTATCGACGTCCGCCGCGATCTCCGCCGCCGCGACCACCACGGTCACCGCCACCGGGGCGACCCCCACGATCCCCACCGGGACGTCCACCGCGATCCCCACCGCCGCTCTTCTTGCTGTCACGCTCCTGTGCTTCCTGGAGCGTCCAGCCTTCGAGTACGGCCTGACGTGACAGGCGAATCTTGCCGGTCGGGTCGATACCAGTCACCATGACGGTGATTTCATCACCCATGTTGACGATGTCTTCAACCTTGTTGACGCGCTCGCTGTCGAGCTGTGAAATGTGGACGAGGCCATCCATGCCGGGTAGGATTTCGACAAATGCGCCAAAATCGGCGACCCGGACAACTTTGCCAGTATAAATGCGGCCGAGTTCAGCCGTTTCACCCAGAGATTCAACGCGCTGGCGGGCCAGTTCTGCGCCGACGCCATCGGTGGATGCGATGTAGATGGTGCCGTCATCCTGCACATCGATCTTGGTTTTGGTTTCTTCCTGCAGGGCGCGGATGTTCTTGCCGCCAGGGCCAATCAGTGCGCCGATCTTGTCAATCGGAATATGCACAGTGATGATACGCGGGGCGTGTGACTTCATCTCAGCGCGTGGTTCGGGGATGGTTGCGAGCATGATGCCCAAAATCGAAAGGCGCGCGTCGAGTGCCTGGGCCAGCGCTTCCTTCATCATTTGGGTGCTCAAACCGCTGATTTTGATGTCCATTTGCAGGGCGGTGATACCAGCTTTGGTTCCGGCGACTTTGAAGTCCATATCGCCGAGATGATCTTCCGCGCCCTGGATGTCGGTCAGAATTTTGTAACGACCCGTATCATCGGTCACCAGACCCATGGCCACACCAGCTACAGGGGCTTTGATCGGCACGCCAGCATCCATCAGCGCCAAAGTGGAGCCACAGACGGATGCCATCGACGATGAACCGTTCGATGCCAGCACTTCGGAGACCAGACGCAAGGCATAGGGGAAGCTCTCTTCGGTCGGGATAACCGGCTCGAGGGCACGTTCGGCCAGAGCGCCGTGTCCGATTTCGCGGCGGGATTGTCCGCGCAGGGGTTTGACTTCGCCCGTCGAAAAGGGCGGGAAGTTGTAATGGTGCATGTAACGCTTGGTATCAATCGGGGAAAGGTTGTCGAGTTCCTGCGCTTCGCCGATGGTGCCGAGGGTTGCCAGCGTCAGAACCTGGGTTTCGCCACGGGTAAAGATGCCAGAGCCGTGAGCGCGCGGTGAAGCGTTGACTTCGCACCAGATCGGGCGGATGTCTGCCGGGCCGCGACCATCCGGGCGTTTGCCCATGCTCAAAATGCGTTCGCGCACAACAGCACCTTCGGCTTCGTCAAAGGCTGATTTGACATCTTTGACAGACGGATAATCGTCTTCGTTGGCGCCTTCTGGCACAATGGTCAAAGCGTCGAGCACGCCCTGAAGCAGTGTGTCCATGCCGCCGTTGAACTCGGTCTTGGAAAGCGGTTTGTCGAGCAGTTCGTTCATGCCCGCGCTGACGTGGTCAAGCACTTTCTTGTTGATCTCTTCGGCGGCGTTCGAGAAGGTTGCTGCGCGCTTGGGCTTGCCAACTTCGGCTTGCATTTGAAGCTGGAGATCGATCAGCGGTTGAATGGATTTATGGCCCAGCTCCAGTGCGGCGACCATCACTTCTTCTGTGATTTCGTCGGCACCGCACTCGACCATCAAAACTGCTTCGCGCGTTCCGGCCAGGCGCAAGTCCAGATCCGATTTTGCCATTTCGTCAAAGGTCGGGTTGATGATAAATTCGCCGCCAACGCGGCCCACGCGGACAGCGCCGACAGGACCGTTCCAGGGGATGTCTGAGATCATGATTGCAGCCGAGGCGGCATTGATCGCCAGAATATCCAGGGGGTTGAAATTATCCGCAGAGATCGAGAACATCATTACCTGCACTTCGTTGCGCATACCATGCGCGAAAAGCGGGCGCAGGGGGCGGTCGGTCAGGCGGGCGGTGAGAATCGCGTCGGTGCTGGGGCGTCCCTCGCGGCGGAAGAAGGAACCAGGGATTTTGCCGCGTGCGTAGAGTTTTTCTTCGTACTCAACGCTGAGCGGGAAGAAATCAATCCCGTCGCGGACTCCGCCCATGGTGGCGGCTGCAAAAACGATCGAGTCGTCAATGCCGAGGGTAACCGCGCCGCCAGCCTGTTGGGCCAGTTTTCCGGTTTCGATAAAGACTGTGCGTGTTCCCACAGTCGCGCTGTAACGCTTACCTTCTGGTTTCATGTTTTCTCCTGAAATTTCCGCCTGGTCAGGGACTGAAAGATGCTGTCAACGGGCTTTTTCTTCAACGAACTTTTTCACGGATTCACGAATGAGAACGGATTTCGTCAACGGACTTCTTTCGCGGATTCACGGATTGGAACGGATGATTGCGCGTTGTGGGCATGTTTCAATTCCTGATCCAGCAGCGGATGAATGATTAAAAGTAGGGGCGACCCATTGAGGTCGCCCCTACAATTTATTACTTGTGGCGCAGGTTGAGCCGTTCTGTAATGGACAGGTACCGGGCATAATCGCTTCTGCGCAGGTAAGCCAGCAAACGGCGGCGGCTGCCGACCATTTTGAGCAGACCACGGCGGCACGATTCATCGTGCTTGTTCGTGCGCAAGTGCTCTGTCAGATGGGCGATTCTCTTGGTCAAAATAGCAATCTGGACATCTGCGGAACCAGTATCGTTATCATGAATATGAAAATCGCTAATCAGTTGGGTCTTAATTTCCTTATCGTATGGCATGACGTTGCATCTCCTTGGGTTATGATTTCGAGCAGGTCTCCATATTCGCAGCCGAAACCACAAATAGGACCAGTCACAGGGGAAAGATTATACCAGAAATTTTCTTTCTGGCCTTGATTTTTCTCCTGCATTATTTCCGATATACAAAATATGATATATTTGCCGGGCGATATCCTGGCTTTTTCACTACTGTTTTCAGGGAAAATTTGGTTATGAAACAACTCTTTTCAAGAATTCTTAAAAACGAATTATTTTGGTCTGTGGCGCTGATTCTTCTGACAACGCTGTTTACTTATGGGATCAATATCCCCAGACTTGGTTATTATTATGACGACTGGTATGTACTTTGGTCGGGGGCTGCCAGGGGGAGCAGCAGTGTCTTTGGGCTGTTTAGCACCGAACGCCCCTATATGGGATTTATTTATTCGTATCTCTACCGCATCTTTACAGATCAACCCCTGCTGTGGCATTGGTATGCTCTTTTGTGGCGCTTTATCGGTGGATTGGCTTTTCTTTGGATCGTTAGACTGATCTGGCCCAGACAAAAATATGTCAGTACGTTGATGGTTGTGCTGTTTGTCCTCTATCCTGGATTTTTATCGCAGCCAGATGCAAATACCAAGCAAAATCATCTCTTCGGGTTTGCGACTGCCTTACTTTCGATTGCATTTATGCTTCAAGGAATCCAGGTAAAAAGCAAGCTCTGGAAGATTATCTGTAGTGTAATTTCTATGATCTTGACTGTGAACTATCTGTTTATCTACGAGTACATGATCGGTTTAGAGGGAATGCGGCTGGTGTTGCTGGGTTTCACCGTCTACAGGGATGGTTTTCGGCAAATACGGAATTTTGTCAATCAAATCATCAAAACATGGTGGCCTTATCCATTGTTGATAGGCGGTTTTGTATACTGGCGTCTGTTTATTTTTGAGAGCAGTCGAAATTCAACCAACGCGGGTCAGTTGGCGTTGAATTATCGTAGCGATCTGATCAACATGTTTTTGCGTTTGCTGTTTGAAACGGTTAAAGATTTTCTGGATACCATCTTTTTTGCCTGGTTTGTTCAACCTTTCCATATGTTGGCCGCCGCAAGTTATGCTGATATTACTCTTGCTTTTCTGATGGGTGGCGTTGTCATTGGGATTGTCTTACTTTATCACTTTCGTTTCAAGAAATCTTGGGGGGCGGAATATCATGACAATGAGATGCCCAATCTGACGTGGAGTTTTGTCTGGATGGGTGCTTTTATTGTCTTTTGTGCCATTACCCCTGTCATTGTCTCGGATCGAGAATTCAACCCTTTGGATACGTATAAAAGCTATGGGTTGCATCCCATTGCGGGGATTGTCCTTGTCATTGTCGGTTTGATTTTGATGCTAAAGCCAAGATTCCGAAATTTGGCTTTGCTTTCTCTGATTGGTCTCTCGGTTTCAGCACAAATGCTCAATGCCGATACCTGGGCCAATTACTGGGAGTATCAGCGTGGAACCTGGTGGCAGCTCACCTGGCGCGCGCCCGATATACGGGACAATACAATGGTCATGGCCTATTTCTCGGTTGATTTTGCATTACGACAGGATTATGAAACCTGGGCACCGATTGATTTGATCTATCGGCCTGGCCCAACAAAATACCCCCAGATTCAAGCGGAAATTTTAGACCAGGATACCGCAACAAATATTTTACGTGGGGATGTGATTGATAAATACATGCGCGATATTTGGCTGCATCGTGATTATTCCAAGTTGCTCTTACTCAGCCTGCCATCCACAGATTCTTGTGTCCATGTGATTGATGGCAGCATGCCAGTTTATTCAGATTACGAATCACTACAAGTTGAGCAGGTTGGCGCTCACTCTCTCATCAAACGTATTCTTCCTGAAGGGAAAACGCCCGTTCCACCCGCATCCATTTTCGGCGCTGAACCAGCTCATACCTGGTGCTATTACTACCAGAAAGCATCCCTGGCGCGTCAACAGGGCAATTGGGACGAGGTGGGTCGTCTCTATGATGAAGCAGTTGCAAAAGGATTTAAAGCGACAGACAAATCCGAACTCTTTCCGTTCATTGAAGGGCTTGTTAATTCAGGGCGTGACGATGAGGCAAGCGCATTGTTTGCAAAAGAGATTAAAGACGATACAAATTTAAGCTATGGAATATGCCAGGCGCTTGGCAAAGACCCGGCTTATCCGCCAGCGTTTAAATATAACTACACTAAACTTCATCAAATCCTTTGCGAACCATAGGACGGCGTTTATTTTGTTGTTTTTAGGATGTTTACCAGTTCATCGAATTTTGGATAGGCGCGGCGCACAAAAACGTAGTAGCGGCCATCGCCATACTTCCAGGCCAAAATAAACTCATAGTCAGCTGTAAAGTTTGGCGTTGTAAAAATTTGATACGTTGAGCCTTTGCCGTTGTGCGCAGAGGCCGGGTCGTCCAGCACCTTGCTGTAATAATTCATGTTGAGCGACACTCTTTTGCCATCCACATCCACAAGGGGGTTGTCATAGCCTTGGGGGCCGCACTCCAGCAGCAGAGCGTTTTTGGTGACACTCACATCCTGCAAAATCAATAAATCTGGTTTGCGGGCTTGAATGTATGCATGTGTCAGACCTTGATGGGCAATCGTTTCATCCGCCAGGCCAATGACATCCATGGTGGGCAAGTTTGAAAAATAAGGGATGGCGCCAATATCACCTGTGGCAAGCAGTGGCACCGGGGAGAGCGCACTGGCCGCCTTGAGTTCGAGCCCGTGGGGTTTAAGGTTCTGATTGGTGGCACTCGAGTAATATTGCAGGAAGGCATAATCTCGAGATAATTTGAAGTTAAAAAAATATTGATCGTAATCAAGGCCAGTGCAAAGAACAACAATGTTTCGGTGCCCAGCGATAAGCGCAGTTTTTGACGAGGCATCTCTTCTGGCTGGTTTTTTGCCAAAAAATAAACGCGCAGCCCAGCCAGCACAAAAAGCGGCAGGGTTGGGATCAAGAAGCGGTAGACATTTCCCAAAATCGGATTAATGCCAAGGTAAGCCACACAGAACAAAATAGAAGGCGTTATCAGGAACATAAACATCTTGTCGGTGAGGACGCGCACGAGGCCAAGCCGTCCGCATGCGTATACCAGAAAAAGTAGTAATGGTGAGAGCAGGGTCAAATAATCTTTTACGTAGCTTTCTCCTGCCAGGCCGTCTGTTGCTTCTTTGATGTAGAAAGTGTTGGGAACAGGATAGCCAAAGTAAAGCCATTTTGCCCCCGAATAAAGACCGATTAACCCAATCGATACAAACGCACCGATCAAAACGTTTTTGCGCTCCCCGGGGCTAAGCAGAAAAGCCAGTGCCCATACCGGCAGAATCACCGCTGCGCCATCGGGGCGAACCGTGATCAGAAACAGAGAAAACACCGCCAGTTTTATATAATCTCGTGTGGTGTGGCTCATCAAAGCCTGATAAACAAACAGCAAAATGACCAGTAGAAACAGGCTTGTCTCCAGACCGTGAAACGCCTGAAACCCAATCGCTGCATTTGCGATCAGCGCAAGAAAGGTCAATATTTTGATGGCCTTATCAAGACGAACATTTCCACCGGATTTCTCAGGGTTGACTGCATCGATCATTTTGGGCAGCAGGAGCGCTGCTGCAAACCAGGATGCTACGCCTACCCAGGGCATAATGACATGGGGCAGGATTCCCACCAGTTGAAAGATCGTGCCAATCAGCACCCAGGCGAAGCTACTAAAACCCTCCACCGGATTTTCACCAACATTCCATATCGGTCCATGTCCCATCGCCCAGTTGCTTGAAAAGCGAAAGGCAATGTACGCGTCATCGTAGATCAGACCATTGAAAAGATAAATCCAAACGGCGAGGCAGAGTAGGCTGGCGAAGACAAAAAAGAGCAGGCTTTTATGTTTGGTCATGCTGGTGATCATTGGCATGAACCTCCTGAGATAAATTTTGAAAGTATAGGTTTTTCTTGCTCATGGCCTTTTTCGCCGAACCAACTCTTAAATCATTGGTTGCAGCGCCACTGGCAGGGATGGAACCATGCGTCGAAATGTCATCAGTGCTTCAGATGTAGTAGCGCCTGAAATGGTTTGCCGTAAAAAATAGGTTGTTTCGACGGGCGAGGCCGCGTAGAGTGCTTTAATCAGATCGATCAGGTCGTTTTGCAGGATGGACGGGGCCGTTGAAATGACCCAGTAAACGGCATTGTATACCGGTGGAAGATTTTCATAGCTGGGGTCTTCGAGCAGGGGGAGCAGTGCGTAAATCGCGTTGGACCACATTTTGCTGGAGCCCGGATCAAACCACCCGGAGATGAGTTTCAAAAAAGCGACGGGTGATTCGCGGCGAAGACGCCCCAGGCTGACGGTTAACAGTGCATCGCGAACGTGCTTGTCCCTGGTGCGGGCCACCCAGGCGCTGATGCGCTCAACGAGCAGGGGCGTCTCCGGGTGGATGCGGCCTAGCAGGATGGCGCCCAGCAGACGGGTTTCGAGATAGCCATCCTTCCACAGGGCATCTGTCAGCGACATGGCCTGGTCTGGAAAGGTGCTTGCCAGCGGGGCCAGTTCCATTTCGATTTGGCGCAAGACCGCGGGTGGGGTGCGATAGGCGGGCAGCACCGAAACTGGCGAAGCGACAGCGCCAGCGCGCAAGGTACGATCAGCATACAGATCGAGAATTTCGTGGAGTCCCTTAAGAAAAACAACCGGCTGATCAAATTTCTCGACCAGCACGGTGGCTTGCATTTTTAAGCGGGAGATATCAATGGCGGGCATGGATAACCAATGTGCGGAGTGCGATGTGCGGGGTGCGAAAAATACGCACGTCGCACTCCGCACATCGCACGGTATTTAGTAGGATTTGGCGAAATAAACTTTGCGTTTGGCTGGCTTACCGCAGACGATACAGTTGCCTGTGCCGTCGGGTTGACCTTTGAGCGGGATGCAGCGCGTCCCGGCTTTGGTATCTTCCTTGACTTTGGCTTCACAGGCCGTGTCTTCGCACCACCACGAAAAGGCCCAGCCCTTTTGGACGACTTGTTTTAGCTCGTCATAGTTTTTAGGGTCGTGAATATTCGCATCGCGGAAGGCGGTGGCGCGTGCCAGCAACGCGGCTTGGATCGTTGTCAGCATTTCGCTGACGGTTGCGGCCAGGTTATCCTGCGAGACAAAGGTTTTGCCGTCGCGGCCAGGGATGTCGCGGCGGGCGAGCGCCACGCTGTTTTTCTCAACATCCTTGGGGCCGATTTCGATGCGCAGGGGAACGCCGCGCATTTCCCAGTCGTTGTATTTGAAGCCGGGGGTTACCCCGTCGCGGTCATCCACTTTCACGCGGATGCCGGCAGCTTTCAGTTCTTTGAAAACCCGGTCGACGACGGGCATTACGGCTGCTTTATCGGCATCGCTACGGAAAATGGGAATGATGACCGCTTGAATCGGCGCGAGGCGTGGAGGCATGATCAGCCCCTGGTCGTCGCCATGAGTCATGATAATGGCGCCAATAAAACGGGTGGAAAGTCCCCAGGAGGTTGTCCAGGCGTGTTGAATGGTATTGTTCTGATCCAAAAACTGAATGTCAAAGGCTTTGGCAAAATTCTGCCCGAGGAAGTGGGACGTGCCCGATTGCAATGCCTTGGTATCGCCCATCATGGCTTCGATGGTGGTGGACATGATTGCCCCGGCGAATTTCTCCGTTTCGGATTTAACGCCCTTGATGACCGGCACTGCCGCTTCGTTGACGGCAAAATCCTCGTAAACATCGAGCATGCGCAGGGTTTCTTCGCGGGCTTCCTGCTCGGTGGAATGGGCAGTGTGGCCTTCCTGCCAGTGGAATTCAGCAGTGCGCAGAAAGAGCTTGGTACGCATTTCCCAGCGCACGACGTTGCCCCACTGATTGATCAGCACAGGTAGGTCGCGGTACGATTTGATCCACTTGGAATACATATAGCCAATGATCGTTTCGGATGTGGGGCGAACGACCAAAGGCTCTTCGAGTTCTTTGCCGCCGCCAATCGTGACGATTGCCAGCTCGGGCGCAAAGCCTTCGACATGTTCCTTCTCTTTTTCCAGGAACGATTTCGGGATCAGCAGCGGAAAGGCCGCGTTGACGTGGCCGGTCTCTTTAAAGCGTTTGTCCAGCGCATCGTGGATGTTTTCCCAGAGCGTCCAGCCGTACGGGCGGATCACCATGCAGCCCGCGACGGGGGAATAATCGGCCAGTTCAGCCCGTAGCACGAGCTGGTTATACCATTCTGAGAAATTTTCTGCCTGGGTGGTGAGTTTTTCTTCTGTCATAAGAACCTCGGGGATTGGGTATTGGATATTCGTAAAGAGCTCATGTCCAATATCGAATTATCGATTTTTTTGAATTATCGAATATCGTTTTCTGGTTTGCTTAACAATTCGACTGCCGCTTCCACACTCGGTACAAAAAGCAGCAAATTGCGCTGGTCGCCGGGCATGTATGGGTCGAATACATGAAAGAATTCGTCAAAGACGGTGCGCCAACCGGGTCCGACCAGGATTAATGGTTTGATTTGGGTGGCATCGATCAGCATCAAGTTCCACAGCAGCGAGACTTCGGCAAGGGTGCCTGGGCCACCGGGCAGGGCAATCGCGGCGTCGCAATTGTCGATTAACGTATTGAGCCGCTCGCGCAGCGTGATGCAGCGCATTTCTTCCTTGACCCACGGGTTGGGTTTGATGTCGCGCCAGGCTTCAATATCTGCACAGGTGACGCCAATCACATGTCCACCAGCTTCGTTGGCGCCGCGTGAGACGCCTTCCATCGCGCCCATATAGCCGCCAGTCAGCACAATGTGACCGGCTGTCGCCAGTCCTTTGCCGAGTTCGTAAGCTTCTTGATAGGGTGCTGATTTTGGGGTAATCTCTGCCCCGCCAAAGATGGTAATTTTCATGGGAAAGTCCTTTAGAAAGGGGTTAGATGTTAGCCATTAGCAGTTCGCTAAAAGCTAAAGTCTAAATGCTAAGTGCTTTATTTCCACTCCCGCCCCGCATTGACTTCCAGCTTTTTGAGAATGGCCTGTTCCAGGTCAATCTCTGTGACGGAGGCCAGTTGCAGCAGATAGAGCGCTACATCCGCTAGCTCGGAGGCGAGTTCGTCTTTGTCTGTGGCCGATTCGCTCCACTGGAAGTGTTCGAGCAGTTCGGCAGCTTCGAGGTTGAGCGAAATTGCCAGATTGCGCGGCGTTTGCGGACGTTTGCTGCCGGGATTGTACCAGCCTTTTGACGTGACAAAGGCGTTCATGCGGGCGGTGAGTTCGGAAATGTCCATTGGGTGATTTGACGATTGGGTTATTTTCAGCGCGGTCATTATACATGATTTATCCCTGCCGCAAAGAAAATGGCGGCATCGTGTACAATTGTTTTAAACTTTTCAGGAGGAAGATGATGATTTTAAGAACAAGTAAATGGCTTGATCTAACAGATGATGATTTTTTGAAGGATACTTCTATTGATACAAACTGTCAGAAGAAAATTCAGAAACTAAAGCGCACGCGCCTGAGTTTTCTCGCTACAATATTTATAAGTAGTGTTATGTTCATTGGCGTTTTTGTCATTGAGTTGTTAAGACTTTTTTAATAGGAGGTTTTGGTGATTCTGGCTTGAATTTTCTTTTGATTCTTGCTTGAATTTTCTTTTGATTCTTGCTGTTATTGTTTTGATGATGAATTTTCTTAATCTTTTAAGTGTAGATACCCAGATAAAAATGCTTTTACTTTACGAGCAGACCAAACTGACCAAACATGAATAACGCCATGCTTCCCGCCTTCCTCGCCTTACCCCCCGAACAACTGACCTTGCTGCGCCTCGTCGCGGACGAGGCGTCTGCGCGTGGCGTGGCGGCGTATCTGGTGGGTGGGGTGGTGCGCGATCTGCTGCTGGGCCACCCCAGCCTCGATTTTGACATTGTCGTGGTCGGCGATGCCGTTGCCCTGGCGCGCTCGCTGGCACGCAAACATGGCGGTAAAGTGACGGCGCATGTGAAGTTTGGGACGGCCAGGTTGGAGAGTATCGCACATCGCACTCCGCACTTCGCACTCGATTTAATCACCGCCCGCCGCGAAACGTATGCCTGGCCTGCCGCGCTGCCCGATGTGACGCCTTCAACGTTTGAAGATGACATCCATCGGCGCGATTTTACGATCAATACGCTGGCCGTACGGCTCGATGGAGTGCACTTTGGGCAGTTGTGCGATCTCTTTAACGGCGCATCTGACATTGCCGGCGGCATTATCCGGGTGCTGCACCCTGCTTCGTTTTTAGACGACCCCACGCGCATCTTTCGCGCTGTCCGCTATGAGCAGCGCTATGCTTTCAAGATCGCGCCCGAAACGCTGGCGCTCATCCCGGCGGCCTTGCCGCTGCTGGCAACGCTTTCTGCCGAGCGCGCCCGCCATGAGCTGGATTTGATCTTCGCTGAGTCCAATGCTGCGTCCATGTTGGCGCGGCTCGATGAATTGGGCGTGCTCAAAGCGTTGGAAAATGCCCTGCCCTGGGGCATGGATTTGCACGAGCGGCTCTCTTCTGGCCTTTTGGTTGATGCTGGCCCAGAGTGGCATCAAACCCTGCGTTATGCCGGAATCCCGTTTCGATCGATTGTGGGCTACAGCCTGTGGCTGCTCGATCTGAGTTTATCTGCCATTGATGCGGCGCAAAGCCGGCTGACCTTTCCGCTGGCGGTTCTTAACAGCATTCGGGCGGCGGCAACCCTGCGGACGGATTTACCAGCCCTCAGCGGGTCCGCGCCCTCGAAATGGGTCGAACGCCTTGGGGGCGTCCCACTTCCAGCGATTTACGCGGTATTCCTCGTCAGCGGTCAAAAAGCCCTCGAAACCTATGCATCCCACTGGCAGCACATCCACCCCAAAACGGATGGTGACGCGCTTAAGGCGCTTGGTCTGCCGCCTGGCCCAGCCTATAAAAAAATCCTGCTGCGCCTGCGCGCCGCCTGGCTGGATGGCGAGGTGGCGTCGGCGCAGCAGGAAAAGGTCTTGCTTGAAAAGCTGATTAGCTCTCTTGAGAGATATGCCCATCCAAAAGAGTGATATTGTATTTTTCGTGATTGAAATCATATACTTCTATATGATCTGGAAAAAGTGCAAAACCTTCTGAGAAAATATCTTTTCCGCTGACGCTCCACAATATTTCGCCATCAAAACTGATTTTTGTGATTTCAAGCTCACCATGAGAAATGATGCCTTTTTTATCTGGCGAAACATAGACGCTAAACGATGTGACGGTAGTATGTCAAGAGTTGTGTAAAATCTGAGGTTGAGCGGTAGGGGTTGCAGGGATGGAGATTTTTTTGAATTTGATGCTTCGAATGACAGCAAAGAACAATAAGGAACAACTGTCTTCATTGCGAAAAGCGGCGGACATTTTGTGGCTACGTTTTTTGACTTCAAGAAAGAGCCGTTCAATCGCGTTCGAAGTTCGAATAGACTTCCAGTGATTTTTTGGAAATTGGTAGAAAGTCAGGCAAGTGTCCAAATCGCGTTGTAGGCAAGCGGTTGCCGTAGGATAGCTGCTTTCATACTTGGCAAGAAATGCAGCGGCTGTTTGTTTGGCTTTTTCCAGGTTTTCCTGATAAAAGATGGCTCTGAGTTCAGGATAAACTTGGTCTTGCTGCTTTTGGGGAATGTAGGCCAGCACATTCTCCATTTTGTGTCTGACACAGCGTTGGCGTTTGGCTGCCGGGAACTTGTTCTCAATCGCGTTGATCATGGCTTTGCCGCCATCGGTGATCCATAAATCAATGGTGGTCAAACCACGTTCTTTCAAGTCGTTGAGCAGGTCTTCCCAAGCTTGCTGGTTCTCTCGATCACCTGTGGTAAAGCCCAGAACTTCTCGTTTTCCTTCCAAATCGATTCCGATGACTGCCAAAATCGGCATTTTCTCGCCATTGCCATCGTAAATGACACTGAAATAGGTTCCGTCGGCGATGACATACAGATAGTGTGCTTGCAGTCGTCGCTTTTTCCAGTCTGAAAACTCTTCTTCCAGCGTATGGAAGACCCGCGAAACTGTCGAGGCACTTGGATGGCTGCCGCTCAGGGTTTCCACAATACCACCAACTTGCTGGGTACTTACACCCTGAACGAACATCTCACAGATACTTTTGTCCAGTTCTGCTTGTCGCCGTTGATAACGTTCAAATATTTCCGTCCGAAATCCCTTGCGTGTGCGCGGCACGGGTAAATCTTCTACAACCCCCATCGAGGTTCCCAGGTCTCGCTGGTAAACACCGTTCCGATAATCCTGCCGCTTTGTCGTCCTTTGGTAAGGTTCTGCTTTTACAAATGCTTCAACTTCTTCGTTCAACACCTGGATCACGGTAAACTTAATCGCCAGTCTTAGCTTTTCATGTAGTAACTCTTGGATTGTGGCTTGACCTTCTTCATTAATTTGTTTATGATTTGTTTTGGGAGTCATGGTTTTTTCCTTGTTTTGGTGTGGTGCCTGCAAGGATACCAAGACTCCCTTTAATTTACACAATTTTCGTTATACCACCCGATGTGACTGGGTCAACTTGTTTTTGCCATTGCAGTGCCAATGAGGGAATTTCAAAACAAAGCACCGACTTGCCAATTGCAACAAAAAGATTTGTGCTAACGAGAACCGCTGTATTGTCGTGAGGTAGAACGCCCACAGAGTCCCCTAAAACAAAGCAAGCGTTTTCCGATCCGTCTATATTTTTGACAACAATGCCAAAACGGGGTGAGTTGCTGTAGTTTTCTTCCAAAATATATTCTTTAGAATACTTTCGGATATTGTCCGTTGATTTAAGGTTGTAGCCTGCCTCGTCAATGATTTCAATTTCAAATAGTTGATTGTTGATGCGCAAAGCTTCCTTCTTTCATAGGTGGACTAACGGGAAAACTTGAAGAGCGAGAAAAAGCATCGAAACGGAATTTGGCAAACCGTCCGGTGCTGTGATGTTAGGCGATGGTGAAATTAGCTATATCCTGCTAAACCGAAAAGGCTTTTTGTGCGCGGTGAACTTTATCATCATCTGATGACTTCAGACTGTGTTCTAACAGTTGTTCTTTTAGTTTTGTTGGAAGCTTCTGTAAATCGGCTTTCTTTTTTTGTGCGAAGTCCCATCCTCCAAAATATCTTGCTGCCCCCTCAATATGTTGCACTGTAAGCATTGGAGTAGTTAGGGCGGACAAAAGCAAATCAGTTGGGAGTTCGAGCAACAATCTCTGGGGAACAATTTCGTAGACGGGACTGCCGCTCCACTTGCCTGTGCCAGACCCAAACCATTTGAACAGTTCTAAAACACGGAGTTGGGAATTAGGATAAGCAACTTCAAGCGCTTTTTGTAAAGGCGCTAGATTAAATCTTTAAACCTTGCAATCCTTGCATTTCTGCCCAATAAGGTTTCAGGCAATCAGGCATTGCTTGTTTCCAACGGTTCATGTCTTGCTGCAACACTTCCGCTTGTCGCATATCTTCTTTATATCTTTCTAAAGGTGCTTTCACTCCTCTATTTGCCAACCAATTAAGTAATTGCATTCCATCTTGAAGTAATGCATCGTACTTCCAGGAATCCCAGCGAATAGAACGACCATGATGTAATCCAATTGCTGCTATGATATCTTGTTCTTTATAAAGTTCTATTACATAATCACCCAAACACATACAATGACCGAACGTTTTTTGATCTTCAATGATATTCAGAGAGTGACAGAGAGCTTCAATTGATGATGGGTCGGCGATATTCAAGAGTACTTGAGTTCCTAATACTTTGCCATTGTACATTCCGCCATCTATCAACCGCATTTGAGTAACTTCGTTAAGCACCGCATCCAAAGAATGTTGGGATGGATTCGGTAAATTGGATGGTGAGTATTCATGAGTAATATCTTTCATAAGTCTAGTAATGCTCCTATCCTTGTTAGTTATAGGTATGAAGGGAAGGTTATTATTACTTAACCAACGCAACTATTCCGTCAGTAATGCGTTGCAACGCTGTGGCGGGAAGTTCAAAAATAGCATTGGGCGTGCCAGCCGCTGCCCAGATCGTTTCGTATTGCAGCAGGTCTTCGTCGAGATAGGTTTCAAGCTTCTGCGCATGGCCCAGCGGGGGTACGCCGCCAATCGCAAAGCCCGTCACCGTGCGGACAAATTCCGGGTTGGCGCGGACGATGGCTTCACCGGCATACGTGCTGATGCGCTTTTCATCCACACGGTTTGCGCCGCTGGTCAGCACCAGAATCGGCTTGCCGCTTTCGGCCCCCTTGAAGATCAATGATTTTACAATCTGTCCGAGCGCACAGCCGACGCGGTCGGCTGCATCCTGCGCGGTGCGTGTGCTTTCCTGAAACTCGAGAATCTCACAGTGCAGATCAAGTGCCAGCAAGGCATCATAAACTTTTTGAGCGGATGGGCTGAGGGACATGGCAGTTATCTCCTGGTTTTTTTGAGGACCCAGACGCCAAGTCCGAACAGCAGCGCGAGAATGCTGGCCGCGGCAAACAGCCACTTGATGCCGTTGACTAGCATCAGCGCGCCCGCCACAAGCGTCGATTGCGCGGGGAAACTGAGCAGAAGCGTAAGTATGCAGACGTTTTCGAGCATGTCAAAGGCCCACGCGCCAAAGGGCAGCACGTTGAGACGTTGCAGTTTGCTGTCTTTGCTCAGGGCAGCGCGTAGTACCACCGTAATCAGCAGGCTGAAACAGAGGGTATAGACAATCGGGTAGAGAATATCGGCGGTTAGCTCAATGGTGGTATAGGATGCGCGTCCTTCGGGGCCATAGGCGACGATTGCTGATAGGATTTTCTCAACAGGTGGAAAAAAGGTCAGGTCAAGCGGCCCCACGCCATGCGAAAAGGCCTCCAGTTTGGCCTGTGCGCCTGGCATGACAACGGCGTTAAAAAGGATGTCGAGGCCTAAAAATAACAGCACCAGCCAGCGATTGGCGATTTTCCCAAGCCAATTTGAAAGTTTGTCGATCATGGTTTCCTCCGGGTGAACTTGTTTGATAAAAATCAATTGTGCTGGAAATCGTCTCAATTTTATCCATAATAGACTTCTTGCAAAAGGCTTTTCTCCTTATGTCAGAGCTTAGTATACCGACTTAAGCCCATTTTGTCCGCTTTTGACAAAGTGGGCGATTTGTTATTATGTAATGCCCGCGGTCGGGTATAGTTACCTTTGCAAAGGGTTTCGAATTACGGAATTGGAAATCAATTGGATGGATGAGCCAAAAGAGATTGAAGAAAAGGTGCTTGCTGCTGCGGCACGCGGCGACCGGACGGCGCTGGCGGCGATTTATGACGCCTACGCCCGACGGCTGTACCGCTATTTTTACAGTCGCCTCGGCAATGTGGCCGATGCTG
This sequence comes from uncultured Chloroflexia bacterium, assembly GCA_963757465.1. Lineage (GTDB taxonomy): Bacteria > Chloroflexota > Anaerolineae > Anaerolineales > Villigracilaceae > UBA5195. The sequence continues at coordinate 1,177,607 of CAVWRY010000003.1, forward strand.
AAGATCTGTGCGCACAGACCTTTCTGGGTGTGCTCGAGGGGCTGCCACGCTACCGTCACCGCGGACAGTTTGCCGCGTGGCTGTTTCAGATTGCGCGAAACAAGGCAATCGATCACTTTCGACGTCAGCACCCGACTGGCATTGTAGACGAAACACTGATGGATCCGCAGGCTGGCCGGCTGCTCGAAAATGTCATCGATGGGCAGGCAGCGGAAAAGCTCAAAAGCCTGTTCCGCGCGCTGGATGAAGAGGAGCGCGAGCTGCTGCGCCTGCGTTTTGTCGGCGATCTCTCTTTTGTCCAAATGGCTGCCCTGCTCGGACGCAATGAAGATGCTGTGCGCAAAGCCGTCCAGCGCATTTTGGCCCGTTTGCAGGGCCAGATGGAGATGGAGGTGAGCCGATGAACAATCCATCCGAATTTGAGAACCAGGTGCGGGTTGCATTAGACGTGCCTGAGCCGTCCCCGTTATTCATGGATTCGCTACGGAATCAGTTTGTTTCTGGCGCGGGTCTCCCCCAAAAGGAAATCAAAATGAAAGCGAAGTTTCCGCGCCTTGCCTGGGGCTTTGCCCTGCTGGTGCTGTTTTTGCTGGCCCTTGCTTTTTTCACTTCGCCGACGGCGGTCAACGCTTTGCGCCGTCTGCTGGGTTACATCCCCGGCGTGGGCGTGGTGGAACCCAGCACGTCGACGCGGGTTTTGCCCACGCCGATCACCCAGACTCTGCGACGGGGTTGCCCTGACCATTCAGCAAGTGTTGGCCCAGCCCGATAAAACGATTGTTGTCTATCGCTATGTTGCCGCTTCAAGCCTATTGGATCGCACACCTGCGCCCAACGCCGAGGCGCTGCCCTCTTTTACCAGCGATCCCAGCCTGCGCCTGCCGGATGGCAGTCAATTGAAGATCAAGGTTGGCATTCATCAGGGTGGCGACACATCTGATGCAGAGCGAGCTGCCGGGGAATTGGCGGTGGGTTATCGCATGGAGTTTGGCCCGTTGCCACAGGGCGTAGATACAGTCGTACTGCTGCTGCCCCGGCTGATTCCCATCGCCCCCGGGGCTGGCCCAGAATTCTGGGAAATTCCCCTCGTTTTGGAAAAATCCACCGGGTCGGCGTTGCCGGTCATCGAAGTTATCTCCACCGAAACGGAACAAAGCCAACCCATCGCGTCCCCAGACTCATCCAGCCCGACAGCTTTGCCCACGCAACATCCCGAAGTATCCTTTGTGCTCGACAAGGTTGTCCCTACCGCTGATGGCTACATCTTCCTTGGCTACGTCCAGTGGAATTTGCCAGTCTCCGTGCCCGGCACGATGGGCTATGGTTTGGACCCAACCGATCCTATCATGACCGATGCAAATGGAGAGGATGTTCAGTGGTACGACTACGTGATCCGCGAACAGACGGACATTCCCGGGCGCAAGCTGTGGGGGTATCAGGTAAAAGGCAAAAAGATTGCCTGGCCGCTGACCATCAAAGTGCACGCTTTGTGGGGAAATATCAACATTCCATTTTCGCTGGATGCACCACCGTTACCCAGCTTTGTGTTTGATCCGGTCAAAAATCTGCAGGTGGGTCAAACCTGGCCAGTTGACCAGTCTTTCAACATTGCCGGGTATGCCACACATGTTTCCGCGGCACAGTTGTTGCAAGACAGCGACACCAAAGCCTATTATTATTCCTTCGCCATGGAATTGCCAGATGGTGCTGTCAACTTTAGCCTGATTGATGTCGATCATCCCTATCACTCAGGGGGTGGTTCGGGTGGGGGCACGCTGCCAGACCCTGGGCCGTTTGTTGTGTCGATGGTTTACGATGACGGGTTGATGCCATCAGCTGGGCCAGTTCGTGTGGGTGTTTCTGATATGAGCATGGTCTTTCGCGGTACATGGCAGGTCAGTTGGTCACCGCCGGGGCAATAGGCTTAAAAACAAAAACGGTCACGCAAGTGACCGTTTTTGTTCAATGCTATAGGGTTATGGTCTGTGGATGCTGATCTTAGCGCGGTGATTTAGAAGGTATTATAGCTTTGTGAAGCATTATGCCAAGTGATCCTAACTCCGAAATAATGCCCGCAAGCATGATAGTCAGAGTTTCATAATGTATTTTTGATAAGCTCGCATGAAAGGCTAGTTTACCTGTGCAAGTGTGTTCTGGCGTAAATGGCATGACACCAATAGGATCAAATGGCGCCATCATGGTAACCAGTAAACACACTACAACCAAAAGACCAACTCCTATCATGGTTGGAACAATAGCGTTGGATATTGAACCGTGCTCTACCGATAGCATGACCCACCATATATAAACCCCAGAAAGTACGATCTCTATAAAACCACCTAAAGAAAACCACGGAGTGATCAATAACGAAATAGACTCAAGAAATTTTTCTTGGGATGAACGCGCAATATTTAATCCAAAACTTTCTATGTTGGTACAGACATTTTCTCCATCTGATACCTTTATTTCGCGAAAAATATGCGAACTTTTTTCTAAGGATTCTCCTAGCCTAGTGGTTATCCAAGGTGGTAGATTGATTTGAACGCTGTAGGTATGTGGAAAATCGCTAACGATTACGTCTATTTTCCAATCGAATAGCGGCATTGCGTTAGATGCAACGAAAAGGGTGAATCCTAAACTTGCTAAAATAATAGGAATCAGACTTCGTTGCATCATTATCCAAGTATTTTTATTTGATGGACTAACTAAACAATAAATGGAAGTGAATTTCCACTCAGTGCATCACATACACGCTGAAAATGATTGCCGAGCATCTCCAGCTTGCCAGCTTCTTCCTGCGAAAAATAGCCGAACTCGGTGGTTTCGTTGCTCAGGCCTAGCGCTCCGCCTGTGATTTTTGCTTCAAAACTGAGCGCCACAATATGCACTTTGTTGCCATCTGGATAAACGATGATGCGATGCGGGTCGCTGTAGACACCAACCAGCCGCATTACTTCTACGTGCAGCCCGGTCTCCTCCCACACTTCGCGAATGCAGGCCTCGGTCACACTTTCGCCGGGTTCCATCGCGCCGCCCGGCAGGCACCATTGACCGTTGTCGGTGCGGCGCGTCAGCAGTACTTTTTTTTCATCATTAAGAATGGTCGCAGACGTTCCAATGCGCAATTTGCCTTCACGACCCACCCGATCACCTGTGATAACGTATGTCATCCCCAAATTATACGACAAAAAAATCGGGGCGGGTTTTAAATCCGCCCCGACTATGGTTATTGTCCAAATGCGCCGCCGCGCAAGTCTGCCAGCGTCTGTTTAATTTCATCAATGGTATTCATCACAAACGGGCCGTAAGGCACAATCGGCTCTTTGAAGGGTGCGCCTGTCATTAGCATAAAGCGCACCGGGGAATTTTGCTTGGCTCTGACCCGAATATGATCGCCGTCTTCAAAGACGACCATCTTGACAGCGGATACCGTTTCCGCTTCCCCGTTGCCGTCCACCATGCTGCCGAAGGTGCCTTCCCCCTCGAAAACATACGCGACGACCGTGTGACCGAGTGGCGTTTCCTGAGAGAACTCAGCTCCGGGAGCGAGCGTCACGTCGATATACAGCGGACTGGCAGCAATTTCTGTGACTGGGCCATGAACCCCAAAGACCTCGCCCGTGACAATGCGCACAGTTGCGCCGTCTTTTTCGACGGTGGGGATGGTGGCTGCGTTGACTTCCTGATAGCGTGGCTGCGTCATCTTTAATCTTGCGGGTAGGTTAACCCACAGTTGAAAGCCATAAATCACGCCGCTGGGGCCACGCCGTGGCATCTCCTCATGCAGAATCCCGCGCCCGGATGTCATCCACTGCACATCGCCGGGGCCGATCAGTCCGGCATTGCCCAGGCTGTCGCGGTGATGGGTAGAGCCTTCGAGCATGTATGTCACTGTCTCAATTCCGCGATGCGGGTGCATCGGAAAGCCCTTGATTGGCCCTTCGACCGGGTCATTAAAGGCAAAATGGTCGAACAAAAGAAAAGGGTCGAACTTATTCGAAGCATGCGGTGAAATGGATCGGCGCAGCAAGACGCCTGCGCCTTCGACCACAAAATCGGGCTGGATAATTCGCTGAATTTTTCGCTGCTGGTTCATGTCATTCACTCCTGTAAGTTGGATAACGAATAATGCCTATCATATCAAATATTTTGAACTCAAACTATTAATCTTTCATTTGAAAATGTCTTTGAAGGTTTTGTCAATAAAATACTTGTTAATGTTACTGCAAATATGTTATTTTAAATCGCGTTTGTCAACCGAATCTATCTGAACATAATCGGATCGTATTTGAATTCATTGATTTTAGGAGAAAACAACATGAATTGAGTAAAACTTACGAGCATTACAGTGTTTCTGGTTGTTGTCATTGCGCTGATGACATTCAGCGCGTCCAACGTTCGCGCATCTGGCAGCCAGCTGGTTTCGTTGCAAGTGTCCACTTCCACGCCGCAGCCTCATGACGCATTTCTCTTCTGTGCCGTTGAAGGTGTGACCTGTACTTTTTATGGGCCGAAAGCGGTGCGTTATGGCGCAAACAATTCTTATATTTTCAAGGTAGCCACCACTAGCATTGTTTGCACCGCGGCTGCTTTTGGTGGTGATCCGGCTCCTGGTCAGGCCAAAACGTGTGGATATGTTGGGATACCCGTTACCAGTTTCGTGGGTTGGATTGCCTGCGCTACCGAAAACGGTATCTGCACGGGTTATGGCGGAGATCCCACTGTCAAATTGGTACGTTATGGGGCAGGCAATTCCTTCGTTTATCAGCGAACGAACTACCTGCAGAATAATAGCATTCCATGTACCACCCAAGCTTTTGGCACCGACCCGGCCCCAGGCTTGCCCAAACAATGTCTATTCTTTGAATTACCCTGGAATAGCACTGCATGGACGCTGTGCGCCAACGTGGGAGGCAGCTGTACTACATCGGGTGGTTCGTTAGCAACCATTGCGTATGGCTCCATGGCAAATGACGCATTTTTTTACAAGAATCTTGCTTCGGGTCAAAGTGTGTCTTGTTCAAACGCAGGTTTTTCCGGCAATCCTTACCCCTATGGAACGAGTTCATGTTACAAATCGCCCGGAGATTGGGATAGCAATTTTTGGGTGCGTTGTGCAAATGACAGTGGCACCTGCACTTTCCTGGGTACAAAGACTGTCGCTTATGGGGCAAACGGTTCTTATTATTACAAGGATGCTACTGGTAGTGTGGTTTGTAATACGGCTACTTTTGGCGTTGATCCGGCTCCAGGCCAAAGCAAGCGCTGCTACTATAGCATTCTTGGAGGATCCTGAACCACCTTACGCTTGAAGTGAATGGGTTCTGATAATAAGAGAGACTGTCCAAAAAGGGACAGTCTCTCTTATTATTTTTGGTTTACGAATGTATTTCTACTACGGTTTGGCCTGACCAGAATTGGCGCTAATCATTAATCCCGATTCGTCGACCGCTTCGAAGGCGTTGCCTGTAATGTTATCGAGCGTATGCAATTCGGTGTTGTTCCAGCGCGAATCGGGTGCTCCGCTGATATACCAGTCTGAACCATTGTCGGCGACGATAATACCGTACTGCTTCATGGCCAGCAAAATGACTTGCATTCTCGGAGAGTAGCCGCTGATATTGAAGGAGGCTTTGAGCCTGAACCGTGCACCCATGGGTGGGATATTGGCGTTGGCTGGGGCTGTCAGGTGGCGCGCAGGCCAGATGTAACCAGCAGTATCGTTGATCGTAAAGCGGATGGCGTGGTTAATATGGCCTGTCAAAATTTCGTTGTAGCGTACTAGCCCCGGTAAAATTGGCAAACCCGCCGCGTCTGCTGAAGTCCAACCAGCAGGGCGCAGGGCGTTTGAATTCAAATTCCAGATTGCGCCAGACCCGGCATGCCAGACACCATTGACCTTTTTGGCTGCATAAAGCTCATAAAGGTAGCAGGTTCCTTGCTTGACCATCAAAATGTGGTGATCGCTGCCAAATTCAATTGCCGGTTTGGCGGCGATGGGGTAATAGGCAAAGTTGGACTGATCCCAGTAGGAAAAATTCTTTTTGTTCAACAGCACACCTGTCAGCGTGGAAGGGGCAGTATTAAACGGGATGCCAATCGGGCCGCCATCCCAAACGCCGGAGCCAAAGTCCATGTGCAGGCCCGTGTTCCGGCCAATGCTGTTGATCCAGGCGGTAGAGTGTGTGTTGACTGGCAGCGTGTCAATGCGCCTGTTCCAGATATTGTTTGCCGGGAATACGGGACATCCGCCTGCGGTGGGGGATGCGTTGGTTTGATCAGGCGCAGCCCGAACCGTACTTAGCGTGTTGAATGGGATTAAGAGTAGGAAGCCAATCATTAATAATTTAAAAATGGATTTCATGCGATTCTCCTGGTAACAATGGTGGTTGAACAGATGGTTAAATCTTACGTGGATTAAGGCCTGATTGATCTGGGAGATAAGTACTATGTTTGCCATCAAATGTGCAAGGCCCGGACAATTGTCCGGGCCTTGCACACGTTTTAGTCAATTACCCCAGCCACTGACCGCTCCAGGCGGGCAGCTTGATGGTAACTTTTCCACGGTGAACGCTGATCGGGCGGTGATCGATGAGGCTGCGCACGGGGTGACCATCTGGCCAAAATTCTTGAACGGACAGGGTAAACTCTCGCTGCCTGTGGCTTGTATTCATGATAATGAGCGTTTTCTCTTCCCCAAGGGTGCGGGTGAAGGCGTACAGACCCGTAACTTCATCCACGGTTACGCGGGCGTAATCGCCCCGTCGCAAGGATGGCTGCGAGGCGCGCACGGCAATCAGGTTTTGCATCCAGAGATGTAAATCTCCTTTCCATTCGGATGGTTCCCAGGGGAAAGCACCGCGACATTGCGGGTCTTTGCCGCCTTCCAGGCCCACTTCATCCCCATAATAAATGGATGGCGCGCCCGGCCAGGCAAACTGGAACAGGAAGGCCAGTTTGAGCTTGTCGAGACTGCCACCGAGCATGGTCAGGGCGCGTTCGGTATCGTGCGTACCCATGGTCAGGAACATCGAAAATGTGTTTTCGCGTGGGTAAAGTTTGTAGAGATTCTCAACGGCATTGGCAAACCAGGTGACGTTTTGTCTACCAGTCAGGCAGTCGAGAATGGCAGCGCGCAGCGGATAGTGCATCAGCCCGTCGCAATGGCTGTCGCCCACCCAGCGCGGGTCAGCCAGCCAAATTTCGCCGATGATGCAGGCGTCGCGGTTGGTGGTTTTGACGACGTGCCTGAACTCTGCCCAAAAAACGTCGTCATCAATTTCGTTGGGCACATCCAGCCGCCAGCCATCCGCGCCACGTTCGATCCAATAGCGCGCCACATCAAAAATGTATTGGCGCACCTCCGGATTTTTGGTGTTGAACTTGGGCAGCGATTTGAACTTCCACCAGCCTTCGAAGTTTTCGGCATCGCCCGACCCGTATGCGTTGAGCGGAAAACGATGGACATGGAACCAATCCCGATAGGCGGAGTTCTCTTCGTTCTCGGCCAGGTCGTTGAAGGCGAAAAATCCGCGCCCACAGTGGTTGAAGACGCCATCCAGCACCACGCGCACGTTGTTGCGGTGCGCCAGCTCAATCAGCGCGTTGAAGTCGAGCATATCGCCCAGTTTGGGGTCGATTTTGTAATAGTCGCTGGCGTTATAGCGGTGGTTGGAGGGGGATTGAAAGATCGGATTCAGGTAAATGGCATTGATGCCAAGTTCCAGCAAATAGTCAAAACGCTGGATGATGCCGCGCAGGTCGCCGCCCTGAAAATGCCAGTTGGTAGGTGGCGCGCCCCATTTCTGCACGTTGGCCGGGTCGTTGCCAGGGTTGCCGTTTGCAAAACGATCTGGAAAGATTTGATAAAAGATTGCGTCTTGAAGCCAATAAGGTGTTGTCATGGGTTTCTTCCTCGGTTTAGGTTTGTTGCGCATCGAATGCGCTGAATTTTACAGCAAAACCGTAGGAATCTGGGAGCGGTTACAAAATTGCCAGATTTTTGGGCAAACCCAAAAGGGCAAATTATCCCTTGGGGAACTGCGGGTCATAAACAGCGGGGCCATGCCCAGAGCAGACGGTTTTTGCTCCCAGCGTGGATTGCTTCTGCACGGAGCGGGTGGCGCTTTCCGCGTCCCAGGTGACTCCAGGTCGCGATCCTTGCAGCCTGTTTTCGTCTACAATCATCGAATCGCCACAGAACAGCACCCCGGTGGTCGGGGAGAAGAAGGAGATATGTCCGGGGGTATGACCGGGGCTATCGAGCACCTGTAATCCACCTAGAATGGGTAGTGTTTGTCCTTCTGTGACAATTTCATCCACTTGGAAGGGAGCTACTTTGAAGAAAGGGCGCATCAGGGCAAACATGATGCGTCTGGCCGAAAAACCTGTGGGCTTGATCTCGCGGGAAACTTTGCCCACTGCGATGGCCTGCGCCTCGATCTGGCTGGCGTAGGTGCGCGCGCCGGTGGCCTGTTGCAGGGCTTTTAGACTGCCAACATGGTCAATATCGGAGTGTGTGATCAGAATCCGTTTGACATCCTGCGCCGACTTGCCCAGCCCGGCGACAGATTTTAAAATCTTTTGTGCGCTGCCGGGGATGCCGGTATCGATGATGGTTAACCCGTCGGGGTCTTCGATGATATAAATGTTGCAGACCACCTTGGGGAGAACGTAGACGTGTTCGCTGATTTTCATGGGGAGACATCCTTTGTGGTTGAACATTGGGGAGAATTACGATGAATTTTACAGCAAAAAAGGCTGCTTAATATAGCTTCTGTTGTACTGTCCTTAAAGCCGAAAATAAAATTGCCTTTCCTGATCAATTCTCACAAACCTTAAACGCGAATTACGCCAATGAGCGAATAGCACGAATAAAACCTTCGAAAATTCGCCCAATTCGTGACATTCGTGTTTAAGGTTTTGAAAGTTTTATATGAATATATCTTTTGGTTTTCGACTTTAAGATCATCGTATGGCTTCTATATTTTTTGCTTGCGCCAGTAATAGACTTGTTGTATAGTAATAACATGCCATCCATTCCAAAAGCACAAAAGGTGACGGTGACTAAAGATGCGCTCATCGTCGATTTGAACGACGGACGCACCATTTCTGTGCCTTTGGCATGGTATCCGCGACTGGTACACGGCAGCGCTGACGAACGCAAAAACTGGCGGCTGATCGGTCAGGGCGCAGGCATCCACTGGGAAGACCTCGACGAAGATGTCAGTGTCGAAAACCTGTTGCTCGGCAGGCCATCAGGGGAGAATGAGAAGTCTTTAAGAAGTGGTTGGCGGGTAGAGAAAGTAATTAAACAGTTCAGCCCTCTTAGCTGACTTTTATTCTGTGTCAATCAAACCCAACTCTGGCTGATTGGGTTTGATATTTTTATATGTGGGTAAAACAGATGATGAGTTGCTCATTAACATTGGAGAAACAATGAGAATCCTAAAAGATCCTGTTTGGCAATTTATAGGTACAATTATTGGAATTATCGCAATAATTGTGTCTTTAGTTCTTTACCAAATGAGCCAACCGATTAAGAGGCTTCAAGTAGAAATTCTTTCAAACAGTCCAGTGATGTCTGTTAACGCTGACATATCTCGTGAAATAAAAATCTTATATAAAGACAAGCCAGTACAAACTTTGTCACTAATCTTGTTAAGATTTGAAAATACAGGTAATCAGCCTATTAGGGAAAGTGATTACAGTGAACCAATTCGCATTTCGATATCCCCCAAGGGTGAGATTGGCGAAGTCACAGTACAAGAAACAAAACCAAAAGGTATCGATTTTGGCCCAACGATAAGTGCAAGCAATCAAATAGATCTTGCAAAAGTTCTGCTTAATCCCGGTGACCAAGCAGTGCTAAAAGTTCTTACAGTTAATAATGATGGGACACTTAATGTTGAAGCACGTATAGCTGGGATTAGCAATATAGAAATCACCTCGGTCCTTGAAGGTAATACCCAAACTAAAAACGCGATTCCAGCGAATGTAATTTATTTAATGTTCGGAGGATTTTTCTCTTAATAGCTACAATTCTCATTTGGAATTCTAGAAAAGTCATGGGATGGCGAAAAAATCGTTTTGGATTTAATCCTGCACGTCATCACTATACATTGGCTCAGGAAACGATGTTTTCAAGTGACTCTAGTATAAAAAAACTTAGTAGAGTGATAGACTACTTGGATTTAGCTTTTAGTTGGGATAGAAGTTATGTACAAAAAGCTCAAAAGGACCCTGTGTTTGCACAACTTCACGAATACGAAAAATTCAAGTTGGTTATTAGACATCTTGCAAAAGTAGCAAATGTGCCATAATAGGCGCATGAGATACGAAACGGTAGAAAAACTAAAAGACGAAGAATTCAAGCGATCAACGGGCGTCAGCCGGGCAGTGTTTGCAAAAATGCTGGCAGTAGTTGAAAAAGAACTGCGCGATTTTGGCCGAACGCCGAACTTGAGTCGAGCAGATCAATTGCTGATGACGTTGATGTATTGGCGAGAATACCGCACCCAATTTCATATTGGGATTACCTACGGTGTCAGCGAATCGACGGTATGCCGAACTATTCAGAAAGTGGAAAAAGCTTTGATGACCTCGAACGAATTTCACTTGCCTGGCAAGAAGAAATTACAACCGAGCGAGACATTAATCGAAGTTGTGCTCATCGATGTCACCGAACAACCGATTGAGCGTCCGAAAAAAAGCAGAGACGACATTACAGCGGCAAAAAGAAGCGTCACACCCAAAAAGCGCAGTTGATCGTCAACCAAAAAACCCAAGAAATCATCGCAACTGCTTTTGGAAATGGCAGCCAACACGATTTTCAACTTTTCAAAATCAGTCGCAGCGTTTTATCTGCCCATGTTTGCAGTTTGGCAGATGCAGGCTACCAAGGTTTGACTGATTTACATCAAAACAGCCGTACACCTGCCAAGAAATCCAAGCTGCACCCGTTAACCAAAGAACAGAAAGCCAGCAATCGCAAGCTATCTCGTGAACGCATCCTGGTTGAGAATGTTATTCGCCGTTTGAAGATATTTCGCATTCTCAGTGAACGTTACCGCAATCGTCGCAAGCGTTTCTCGCTTCGCTTCAACCTAATCGCTGCCATTCATAATCTTGAACTCAGTCTCAGAAACTGACTTATGCAAGAGGTCTATTGATAAATATAAATCGTTAGGAAGAAAATCAAATGATATGTCTTCTACTAAGCAAGAATAATATTCTCAGTTAACAATTTGGTCTGTTGAGTCTCGTTATCCTAGTGATAGTCCTGATGTTGTTGAATGGGGGGCTTGTCAAATATTTCATTTGGCAGAGTTGGTTTTCCATTCAGTCAAAGCAGAAATAAGTGAGCGAAAGCGAATATAAATCGGACAAAGTTTTCTTGGGGAGAGATGAATCAAAAGAGCAGTCGCTAAAGTTAGCAACTGCTCTTTTCTATTCTTACAAAAATCTCTTACCCGCGCAGGGCGGCCCAGCCAGCATAGCTGGCGCTGTCGCCCAGTTCGGCTTCGATGCGCAGCAGTTGGTTGTACTTGGCAACCCGGTCAGAGCGGGCGGGGGCGCCGGTCTTGATCTGGCCCATGTTGAGCGCCACGGCCAGGTCGGCGATGGTGGCGTCTTCGGTTTCGCCAGAGCGGTGCGAGCTGATGGCGCGCCAGCCATTGCGCTGACAGATTTCCACAGCTTCGATGGTTTCGCTCAATGAACCAATTTGATTGACTTTGACGAGCAGGGCGTTGGCGGCATTTTCTTGAATGGCGCGGCGCACGCGGGCTGGGTTGGTGACGAGCAGATCGTCGCCAACGAGCTGGCATTTGTCGCCAATTGTCTTGACCAGCAGTTTCCAGGATTCCCAGTCGTCCTGGGCCAGACCATCTTCGATGGAAACAATCGGGTAATCGCGCACCCAGCCGGCCCAGAATTCAACCATCTCTGCGCCGCTCAGTTTTTTGCCTTCTTTGCGCAAGTTGTAGGTCTTGGTCTCTTCGTCGTACAGTTCCGAAGCCGCCGGGTCGAGCGCAATCGCTACGTCGGCACCGCGACCCGCTTTGAAGCCAGCTTTCGCTACCGCTGCCAGAATCACTTCAATTGCTTCGGCATTCGATTTCAGGGCAGGGGCGTATCCGCCTTCGTCACCGACCAGGGTGGCGTAGCCTTTTTCTTTGAGCACGGATTTCAGGGCGTGGTAAATTTCCGCGCCCCAGCGCAGGCCTTCGGCAAAGGTTGGTGCGCCAAACGGCATGACCATGAATTCCTGCATGTCGGTCGATTGCCAGGCGGTGTGTGCACCACCGTTCAGAATGTTCATCATCGGCACAGGCAAAACGTGGGCGAAGACGCCGCCCACATAGCGGTAAAGCGGCTGTCCGAGCGAATTGGCCGCGGCCTTCGCCATCGCCAGGCTGACGCCCAAAATGGCGTTCGCGCCCAGCTTCGATTTGTTCGGGGTGCCGTCCAGCGTCAACAGTTCGGCGTCAATCGCCTTCTGTTCAGTGGCGTCCCAGCCAAAGAGGGCATCGGCAATCACATCGTTGACATTGGCAACGGCCTTCAAAACGCCCTTGCCGCCATAGCGCTGCTTGTCGCCATCGCGCAGTTCCAGTGCTTCATGCACGCCAGTCGATGCGCCTGATGGGACAGCTGCGCGGCCCCATGAGCCGTCAGCCAGAATAACTTCCACTTCCACCGTGGGGTTGCCGCGTGAATCGAGAACTTCCTGCGCGCTGATACTTTCGATTGTGCTATCCATTGTCAAATCTCCTTAAAAATTGTTGATGATGATGAAATCTCATCTGTTTTTGCCGCGTGAATTTTTTGAATCGGCCTAGTATAATCCAAAACTTTGGCGGGATCAGACCTACCCTTGCAGGTTTCGCCGTTTAATCTTGTAGTTCGACCTGTTTGGTTTTTTGCTCAATAGCAGCCTTAAGCAGTCCGACAAAGAGCGCGTGCGGATGGTTGGGCCGCGATAAGAACTCAGGGTGGAACTGGCAGGCAATCATATACGGATGGTCTTTGACTTCTGCAATTTCGACCAGCTTGCCGTCTGGGGAAATGCCCGAAAAGAGCATTCCACCTGCTTCAAATTCTTCGCGATAGGCGTTGTTGAACTCGAAGCGATGGCGGTGGCGTTCGCCAATCTCTTCCTTGTTATAAGCCTCAGCAGCTTTTGAACCCGGTTTGAGCACACACGGATATAACCCAAGGCGCATGGTTCCGCCCATATCGCTAATGGCGCGCTGCTCGATCATCAGATCAATCACCGGGTAGGTAGTGGAGCGGTCAAATTCCGACGAGTTGGCGTCTTCATGTCCAAGGGCGTTGCGTGCATATTCAATGCACATCACCTGCAATCCCAAACACAGGCCCAGATAGGGGATATTGTTTTCGCGCGCATATTTGGCTGCGAGTACTTTGCCTTCAATACCGCGTGAGCCAAACCCGCCTGGGACAAGAATGGCGTCTGCGTTTTTGACCAGGTCCCAGCTTTTGCCTTTTTCCAGGTCTGTGGAGTGGATCCAGTCGATGTGCAGTTCCACACCCTGACGCATGGCAGCGTGTTTGAGCGCCTCGCGCACCGACATGTAGGCGTCGTGCAGTTCCACGTATTTACCGACCAGCGCAATTTTGATGATGGGTTTATCGGGGCGGCGCACTTCCGCTACCAGTTTTTCCCAAAGTTCCCAGTTGGGTTCCTTGCGCGACTTCAGGCCGAGTTTGTCAAGCACATATTCGGCGACGCCCATTTTTTCGAGCAGCAGCGGCACTTCGTAAAGCACGTCGGTAGTTTGCATGGGAACGACGGCGCGTTTGTCCACATCGCAGAACAGCGCAATTTTTTCGCACAGGTCAGGCTCAATCGGCACATCTGAGCGGGCGATAATCATATTGGGCGAAATGCCAATCGAGCGCAGTTCCGAAACGGAGTGTTGTGTCGGTTTGGTCTTCAGTTCTTCGGTTGCGCCAATGTAGGGAAGCCAGGTGGTATGAATAAAAAAGGTGTTTTCGCGGCCTACTTCAATGCGCAGTTGGCGCAGCGCTTCCATGAAGGGCAGTGATTCGATATCGCCTACGGTGCCGCCGACTTCAAGCATGATGATGTCAGCCTTCATTTCTTTTTCAACCAGGCTGATGCGACGCTTGATTTCGTTGGTGATGTGCGGAATGACCTGAATCGTGCCACCCAGGTAATCACCCCGTCGCTCTTTCTGGATGACCTCGGCATACACCTGCCCGGTAGTGAAATTGCAGACGCGGCTTAAACGAATATTGGTAAAACGTTCATAATGGCCGAGATCTAGGTCGGTCTCTGCGCCATCATCCAAAACAAAAACTTCCCCATGCTGATAGGGGGACATTGTTCCGGGGTCTACATTAATGTAGGGATCAAGCTTTTGGACTGCGATGCTAAAGCCGCGTTCTTTCAGGGTGCGACCCAATGCTGCTGCGGTGACGCCTTTGCCCACCGAACTTACCACGCCCCCGGTGAAGAAAATATATTTGGTTGTCATAACACCTCATTAAAGTTGAAAGTTGAAGGTCGCAGGTTGAAGGTTGATCATTTTTTGATCTTTCAACTTGCAACCTTCAACCTGTAACTTGCAACCATGTCCATACAAAGGAAGTGGGGAGGGCCGTTGACCGGCGTCCTCCCCACTTGGGTAGACGTTCGTACTTCTTATGTATATCGGATGGAGGCAGTTGCGTTTCATCCGACCAATTTGGTCAGATCTTCAGCAGCGCGACGCATTTCGAGGAAGATCAGGCCCAGCTTGGCTTCTTGTCGCGCAAGAGCAGTGAGCACCGCTTCGGTCCCAACGGATGTCAGGATGATGAACCCATTGCTGCCTTTGATGTAGACCTGGTCCAAAACACCGCGACCCAATTCAGTTGCGATGCGCTCACCCAGTGAAAGCATGGCTGCCGACATGGCCGAGACACGGTCTTCTTCTACATCTGCTTGTAATGCCGATGCCATGATTAAACCGTCCACTGAAACGATTGCGGAGGCTTCAATATCAGGCGATGCTGCTTGCATCGAGCGCAAGCGTTCTACCATTTGTTGACTACGGTTTTTGCTCATTCATTTCCTCCGGGCAGAAATATCTGAGAGAGTTTACCACAAAATTATACGGCAAACTGTCCTTTTCGTCTATTCACAATACTATCTATTGTGTAATCTGATAGTTGGGTGCTTCCTTGGTGATAATGATGTCATGTGGATGGCTTTCGATCAAACCGGCATTGGTGATTTTGACCAGTTCGGTCTTGGTGCGCAGGTCGTCAAGGTTTGCCGCGCCAGCGTAGCCCATACCTGAGCGCAGTCCGCCGACCAGTTGGTAGATAAAATCGTGCAGTGTTCCTTTATAAGGGACGCGTCCTTCAATACCTTCGGGGACGAGTTTGCCTTTGCCGCCCTGACCACTGGCGTAGCGGTCGCGCCCGAAGCCTTGCAGCGCGCCCAGACTGCCCATACCGCGATATTCCTTGAAGCGGCGGCCTTCGAAGAGCACTTCGTCCCCGGGGGATTCTTCCAACCCGGCGAGCAGCGAGCCCAACATAACGGTATCAGCCCCGGCAACGATCGCTTTGACGATGTCGCCAGAATATTTGATGCCGCCATCGGCGATGATGGGGGTGTTGGTTTTGCGTGCTTCTTCTGCGCAGACTTTGATGGCAGTGAGCTGGGCATCCCCGCACCGGCAACGATGCGGGTGGTGCAGATGGAACCCGCGCCAACGCCCACTTTGACAGCGTCTGCCCCGGCTTCGATCAGTGCTCGCGTCCCGGCAGCGGTGACGACATTCCCGGCGGCGATGGATAGTTTGGGATGCAGTGCGCGAATGCGCTGGATGGCGGTGACGACGCCTTTGGAATGCCCGTGTGCCGTGTCGATGACAATGATGTCTACGCCGGCGTCGCTCAGTTTCCCGACACGTCCTTCCAGATCGGGGCCAACGCCCACCGCAGCGCCGACGCGCAGACGTCCGCGTTGGTCGCGGGCTGAGTTGGGATGTTCGATGTCGGTCAAAATATCCTTGACGGTGAGCAGGCCCTTGAGTTTGCCTGTGGGGTCGACCAGCAACAGTTTTTCGATGCGATGTTTTTGCAGCAGGGCTTTCGCGTCAATGTTGGAAATGCCCACCGGAGCCGTCACCAAACGTTCACGGGGAGTCATGAACTGGCTGATGGGCAGGATGAAATCCTTTTGTTCGACAAAGCGAATGTCGCGGTTGGTCAAAATTCCCGTTAATAATCCCTCACCATCGACAATCGGCACGCCTGAAATTTTGTAGTTTGCCATAATGTTTTCGGCTTCTTGCAGTGTGGCGGTGAATGGCAGCGTAACCGGGTCACTAATCATGCCTGCTTGTGAACGCTTGACCTTGTCCACTTCGTTGGCCTGTTGGTCAGGGGCCATGTTTCGGTGGATGATTCCCAGCCCACCCTCACGCGCCAGGGCAATGGCCAGGCGTGCTTCGCTGACGGTGTCCATCGCCGCTGAAAGGACAGGGACGTTGAGCAGAATGTCGCGTGTCAGGCGGGCATGCACATCCACTTCGGATGGCAGCACTTCACTGTATCCGGGAACAACCAGCACATCATCGAAGGTCAAGGCTTCGCGAGCGTTGAAAAGCTCTTCATTCATATTTTTTATCCTTATAAATTGCTGATAGGTTGGACGATAAGAGCGGCCAACCTGCGCCGCCCCTGGAAGGCAAATATTTTGTTGTTTGGGAAAGAGATTGGCTTATTCTACTTCAAATTTTTGTTGCTCCGCTTCCAGTTGTCTTTTGAAGGGGAATTCTCACGAAGGGTTAAGCTAGATGGTGTTACGGTTTTGTCACAAGCCCGATTATTTTGCCCTCGTGTTGTGTTTTTGCCTATTTTTCAGGTAGAATAAAGCGCGAACGGGGTTTTCCCGACAAACTTAAACTCTAGATCGTACAATCACCTGCCTGTAAGGGTATTCGGAAGGAAGAAGAATGAAAAAAGCGCCATCATCAGTAATCACTTCGTATAAACGCCGTCAACAAATGGGCCCATTTATTTTATGGGGCCTGGTAGTTGTTCTGGTACTTGCTGGACTAATCTTTCTGATCGTCTGGTTGGCAAGGCCCAATTCACCTATGATGGCCCTATTTGCTAGCGCAACCCCCACTTCCACATCCACGGCAACTGCGACCAGCACCAGTACGCTGACGTTGACTCCCACCGAGACGGTTACATCGACTGTTACGGTTACGCCCACTGCGTCCAAGCCTTTTGATTACACTGTAGAGGAAGGTGATTACCTTTCCACAATTGCCGAGAAATTTGGCCTGGGTATTGATGGTGTCGAGAAAATTTTAGCGCTGAATGTGCCGACCGCTACCGATAGCGGCATTGACCCTGTCACCCAGACGATTTTTGTTGGGCAGGTGATTCACATTCCAAATCCGGGTTATGAGTTGCCCACTGCCACGGCCATTCCCACCAACCTTGCGCGGGGTACGGAAGTAAGCTACACCATCCGCCCTGGAGACACACTTCAAGGAATTGCGTCTCTCTTCAATAGCACGGTTGACGATATTAAAAAGACCAATGATATCGTAACGGATAATTCCATTCAGGCTGGTCAGGTGATCAAAGTGCATGCCAATCTTGTCACCCCTACGCCGGCACGCGCACCAACGATTACGCCAGGTGCTTCACCCACACCACCATCTCCTTTTACGCAAGCGGCTCCCAATAACAATGATGTGACCGTCACGCCGACATTAACCCTTACGCCATAATTAGATCAAAAATCATATGGCCTGATGCTGGACAAAACATGGGCTCTCGTGTAAAATAACGGGCCGCTTAACTAATTCTGGAGGAACGACCTTGGCTAACATTAAGTCTCAAATCAAAAGAAATCTTCAAAACGACAAACGTCGTTTGCACAACCGCGCTTTTCGTGGTTCTGCCCGTGCAGCTGTCATCAAGGCGAAGGAAGCCATTCAGGCTGGCAACGCTGATACCACCAAGGAAGCTGTGGCAACCGCCATCAGCCGTCTGGATAAAGCTGCTGAAAAAGGCGTGATCCATAAGAACAACGCTGCGCGCCGCAAGAGCCGTTTGATGAAGGCCCTTGCCGCAGTTTCTGCGAAGTAGTTCCGCAAAGTCTTTCGCAAAGCAAAGCGGGAGCTTGCTCCCGCTTTTTGCTTTTAAGCGGATTGTTTTCAGGGTGTATAATCCCGTCACTAAATTCCTAGCACAGGTGAAATATGTTTCAACAGGAACAGCAAACCATCGAAGCCAAAATCCAGGCATTTTGTGCCGAAAACGACATTCCCTTTGTTGAGATGAAGTGGGGCGCCATCCCATTCAATGGGGAATGGGGCATTTCCACTTCGTTTTTTCAGCTTGCTGCTAACGAGACACGTGCTGGCAAAGGCAAGGGAATCCCCGTCCCACAGCGCGCCATCGAAATGGCGGAACAGGCCAGGGAGTATATCGGCTCCAGTGCCGGAATTAGTCGCATCGATGCAGTGAAAGGCTATCTGAATCTGTACTTTTCCACGGCTGAATACGCATCCCGGGTGGTCAACGGGGTTATCGCGGATGGCGACCGCTTTGGAGCGGGCGCGCCCAAGGGTGAGCGCGTCATGGTCGAATTTTCCCAGCCGAATACTCATAAAGCTTTCCATGTTGGGCATCTGCGTTCGGCCATTCTGGGCGATGCGATCTCGCGCATCGAAGCCTTTGCGGGGTATGATGTCGTCCGCGCCAATTATCCCGGCGATATGGGATTGCACGTCATCAAGTGGTTATGGAATTATTTAAAAAATCATAGTGGTCAGGAACCCGAAGCAGATATTACCCAATGGATGGGCAAAGTCTATGCGGACGCATCGCGCCGCCTGGAAGAAAACCCTGAGCTGGAAGCCGAAGTGCGCGCCGTTTATCAACTGTGGGACAAACACGACCCGGAAGTGGTAGCGTTGTGGGAGAAGACCCGCCAGTGGTCGCTGGAAGGTTTCAACCAGATGTACGACGCACTTGACATTCGCTTTGATAAATATTATTTCAACAGCGAAGAGGAAGGCCCCGGCAAGGTAGTTGTGGATGATCTTATTAAGCGCGGCATTGCCCAGGATGAACGTCCCACCGGCGGCGCCGTGTTGGTGAAGATTGACGAACTGCTCGGCCTGACCAAGGAACAATACCGCACCACCGTTATTCTGCGTTCAGATAGCACTGCGCTCTATGCCACTGAAGACTTGTCGCTGGTGTTGCACAAATTCCGCGACTATCCCGATCTGGCGCGCTCAATCTACATTGTGGATGTGCGTCAGAGCCTGCACTTTACCCAAATTTTCAAGATTTTTGAGATTGCCGGGTATGAGCAGGCCAAAAAGTGTGTGCATGTCCCTTATGAGCTGGTGACGCTACCAGGGAATGTGGTCATGTCCTCCCGCGAAGGGACGGTTGTCTTGCTCGAAGATTTGATCCGTGAGGCCACATCCCGTGCTTATGCCGTTGTCAAAGAAAAGAATGTCAACCTGAGCGAAGAGCAGATGCAGGCGGTGGCGCAGGCGGTTGGGTTGGGTGCGCTCAAATATCCCATTCTGGCGCGTGACAACGCCCGCATTGTTACCTTCGACTGGCAGTCAGCCCTTGATTTCAACGGACAGGCTGCGCCCTACATCCAGTATGCTCAGGTGCGCTGTAACTCCATTTTGCGCAAGGCAGGTGTCGATCAGGCCAGTTTGCCCGATTCAAGCTTTGAATATGCACTGGAGCCTGCCGAAGTGCAATTGATTGACCTGATTTCGCGCTTCCCCGCCGAAGTTCAGCGTGCCGCGCTGGAATATAAACCGCTGGTAATTACCAGCCTGGCTTACGAACTGGCGCATGCCTTCAACGACTTTTACGCTGTTTGTCCCGTCATCCAAGCGGATGCCGCCGCCCGTGATGGACGCCTGCGACTGGTGGCGGCAGCCCGCCAGACCCTTGCCAATGCGCTCGGGCTGCTGGGCATCACCGCCCCTGAAGTGATGTGATTCAGTGGGAAGGTGTTTACGCTTGGAAAGTTGATGGCTTTACGCAAAACTTATTGAAAAAAGATGTGTTGTATAGGTCGGGAACGGGCAATCCGTTCCCGACACTGATACCCCAAAGGAGAAATTGTTATCCATGAATGCGATTGCCCCAACCCTGTCCACCCGTCACTTTCCCGCCGTTCATCCGGTTGTGCGTGACATCCTGCTGATCGTGATCGGCAGCCTGTTTGTTGCTCTGTTTGCGCAGATTTCAATCCCCTTACCCTTTACCCCTGTCCCGATCACTGGACAAACCTTCGCTGTTTTGCTGGTTGGGGCAGCCCTTGGCTCCAAGCGTGGCGCAGCCAGCCTGGGCCTGTATTTCGTTGAAGGTGCCGCAGGGCTGCATTTCTTCGCGGGTGGTTCAAGTGGTCTTTATACTGATAAAGGCGCACTAATAGGATCACTAGGCTATTTGATTGGCTTCATTATTGCTGCATATGTCATCGGTTTGCTGGCAGAACGTGGTATGGATCGTTCTTTCCGCACATCCATCATTCCTTTTGTCATTGGCACAATCATCATTTATGCGTTTGGTGTTGCGTGGCTCATGTTTTCATACAAAATGGATTTGATGGCTGCTTTGACGGCAGGCTTTTTTCCTTTCCTGATCGGTGATGCCATCAAACTCATTCTGGCCGGGGTTGCTCTGCCAGCCGCGTGGAAACTGGTTAAGTAATCACGCCAGTTGTTTCGATAAAAAAGCACCTCCTGCAAATTTTTGCAGGAGGTGCTTTTTGTTTTATTCTTCTGTGTTATCCAGATGGGTATTTGGGTGATAGCGGCGCATGTAATAATGGCGCAGGCCGTAAATCAGTCTGCGGGCGAATTGCTTTTGCCGATCAGCGGGAGCTTTGATTGTAGCCAGCAATTCCTGCGCCAGCGGATCCAACACTTCGGGCCCGGCGCGTTTTTGGCCGAGCGCCTCCAGTTTTTCGTCGATGGTTAAGAGCAGTTCACGCTGCGCCTTGATGACATCTGCAGAGACCACGCCACTGCGCCCACTGACGACGGTGTAGTCAGGATATTTGTCGATCAGGATGTTGAGCGATTCAATCCATTCGGCCAGATTGCAAAAGGCGATGAAGGGGGGCTGGTTTTTGAGCACCAGATCACCGACGAAGATCACTTTTGCACCGGGGACGATGACCCAGCTTGCGCCAGGGGTTGGGCCGGGATGGTGTTCGAGAATGACGCGCTGATCGTTCCATTCAACGACCATGCGATTGGTGAATGAAATCTCTGGCAGCGACCAGCGCACGCTACCAATTCCGGCGACCGATTCCCAGTCTGCGCCGGTTTCATCTCCCTGCGCTTTGAAGGTATTGGGGCGGTTGCGGAACGCCTGGACTGTTTTCTCATGGGCGATGACGGTACATTCCATGCCACGCACGCCCAGGGTACGGTCAGGGTGGGCATCTAGGTTGACCAGCACACGCTCGGGTGCGGTGTTGAGATTCAAAAGCGCCGCCCGCCATGACCGGCCATCCTCCGGGGAGGGGGGCGCGTCAATTTGAACCAGACCATGTGGCAGCGAAATGACACCCAGAATGACGCCGGGATATTGTTCTTCAATGTAAACCTGATTGGCTATTTCCTGCATTACAACTCTCTTTCTATAGGTTGTGTGTCTTGTACTTGTACCATGGGCAGGGTAAAGACGAACTTTGAGCCTCTTTCGGGCGCGTCTTCCACCCAGATTTTTCCACCATGTCCCTGAACGGCCAGCTTGCAAAATGCCAGCCCCACACCAAGACCGCTCGGCCCATCGTTTTTGCTGTTTTTCAGGCGGGTAAATTTATCAAAGATCCGCTCCCGGTCCACTTCCGGGATGCCGGGGCCGTTATCCTGAACGTACATCTTGATGAAATCCCCATCTGGCTCTGCATGGACCATCATATGTCCTTCATAGGGCGTATATTTAATCGCGTTTTCGACCAGATTGATTAATACCCGGCGCATCATATCCACATCCACGTAAACATTGGGCATGTTTTCTGTGATAATGATTTCAATAATTTGTTTGCGACTGTTTGCCGAAGGTTTGACGGCGACCATGACATCATTGACGAGTGTCTCAACGCTGATGCGTTTGCGTTGACCAATTGGCTGGTTTTGCTCAAGCCTGGTCAGGTCGAGCAGAGAACTCACCAGGCGTTGAATCCGATCCACCGAGTTGCTGGCAATCGTCAGGATCGGCTTAACCGATTCATTCATCGAATCTGGGATGATGGCGGAGATCATGTCCAGGCTGGAGATCACGTTTGCCAGCGGTGAGCGCAGGTCGTGGTAGATCATGGCTGCCAGGTCTTCACGCAATGCATCCAGGTCTTTGCGCTCTCTGATGTCACGCAAAATCCACTGTATCGATTCAGATTCGTCGAAATTAACCTTGCGTGCGTACACTTGAATGGGATGTGTACCGCCGTGACTGTCGTAGAGGGTTGATTCATACACAACCGCTGAGTTGCCGATTTTTTCGAACTTTTTTCCCGTCTTGATGAAATTCACATCGTGCATTTGGTCGATGGTGAATGCATGCAATTCGGTGTCGCTATGACCAGAAAGGATGGTGGCCTGCAGGTTGGCCTCGATAATTTGCCCATGCAAGTCTGAAATAACAATTGGGTCAATGCTGTCTTCAAAAAGATCACGGTAACGCTGCCGGGCAGCATCGAGACTTTCGAACAACTGTGCATTTTGGATGGTTGACCCGGCCAGACCGCCAAGCCCCGTCAGCACCAGCAGGGCATCCCGGTCAAAAATTTTCTCGAGTGGGTTGAATACTTCGAGTACGCCGATCACTTTCCCGCGTACATGGATGGGCGCCGATGAAAGGGCACGCGTCAGGCCTTTGAGCTTTTCAGGGTCTGCCAGGTGCATTTCCTCGGTGACGACGGGGACGATCACGCCGCGCCCATCTCGAACCACCATTCCGGCGATCCCCCCGTTGTTTTTGATGCGTTTTCCAATCAGGCGCTCTTTGTGCGCGCCAGTGGCAGCCCGAAAGACAATGTCGCCGCTCGGCTGCTCGACCATGCCCAGGGCAGCGGTTTCCACTTCCAGCGCTTCTTTGGTCTTTTGCAAAATGCTCTCAAAGACCTGATCCATGCGCAGGGAGACATTCATGCTGACTGCGCCCTCCGCCAGCGAAGTCATGACATGCGCCTGACGCTGGCTTTCAGAAAAGAGCCGCGCGTTGACAATCGCCATGCCAGCCTGCTCTGCGATGGCCTGCATTAATTCGAGATGTTCATCCCCATAAGCTTTGGGCACAGGATGAACCAGCGTCAGCACGCCGACCATTTTTTCGCGCGCCAGTAGCGGCACCACCATTGCAGATTTTGCCCCAGAGCGTTCCATTGCATCATCTTCGCGGCGTAGCCAGCGCGAGTTTTTGCTGGTATCTGGAACCAGTGCCGGTTGCCTGTGGCGCATCACCCAGCCCGCCAGGCCACGGTCCACAGTATCTTTGAGTTGCAGGGTGGTCGTCTCGCGCAATTGGCTGCCATAAACAATTGCAGATTCAATGACGCGACCATTGTCATCCAAAACGACGATGGTCGCTCGTTCTCCGCCAATGTTGTTCAAACTGGCAAACAACACACGCGTTAAGACGGTTCTCAGGTCAAGCGCTGATGCAAATTCACGGCTGACTTTGTACAGCAATTCCAGTATGGCGCGCTGGTCTTGAAGCATACGAAAACCTCAATGGTGACATTTGAATCAAATTGGATGTGTAGTTCGGCTAGTATAGCACAGGCAGCGAAAATATTGCTTTACCCATTGCTTTGCGTATAGTATAACTTCGGAGATGGGATTTCTCCTGTTACAATACAGGGAAGGAAGACGATTACCCTGTGCTTATTGCAGTTCCTTTTGGAGTGGATATGTCCGTTGATATACCCCGTATTCAAGCCCTTTGTTTTGATGTAGATGGAACATTGTGTGATACCGACGATCTATTTGTCAACCGCATTATGGGATACTTGCGGCCCCTGCGCCTAATTCTGCCTGATGAGAGTATTCAGGGCTTTGCGCGTCGTTTTGTCATGTGGGCTGAAGAACCTGGCAACATCCTGATTGGCATTCCTGATACCCTTGGTCTGGATGCTCACCTGGCAGCGGTAGATGAGTGGTTCAATCGTATGCGTCCACGCCCAAAGCGACACTTTCTACTTGTGCTGGGTGTCAAAGAAATGTTAGAACAACTGAAGGGACGTTACCCGCTGGCGATTGTCAGCGCTCGTGATGAAGCCAGCCTGCTGATGTTTTTGGATGAGTTTGAACTGCGTCCCTACTTTGACGTGATCGTGACAGCCTTGACCGTTTCACATACCAAGCCTTACCCTGACCCGATCCTGTACGCTGCGCAGAAAATGGGTGTCGCCCCTGAAGCCTGCCTGATGATTGGCGACACCACCGTTGACATTCGCGCTGGCAGAGCCGCCTGTGCCCAGACTGTCGGCGTGCTGTGCGGTTTCGGTGAAGAGTACGAACTGCGCAAAGCCGGGGCAGATGTGATTCTGGAAAGCACGGCAGATTTGCCGAAGATACTACTTTCATAAAAAGATTGGCGGATTATATCCGCCAGTCTTTTTACTTCACCTGCTTCATCGCCACCACCCATAATACTGCTAGCAGCACGCCGCCTGCCAGAAACGGGACAGGTGGGCCGAACCACTGAAAGAGTCCGCCAAAGAAGAGGGGAGTGATGGCGTTGGCAGCACTGTAAAACCCTGCCGAAACCCCAAGAATGCTGCCAGCCTGGTCTTTGCTCGAGGCTTTGGTCAACATGCTGTTGATGGCCGGGTGCAGCACACCGCCGCCCAGCGCCGCCGGAAAACTCGCCAGCAATACCCAGATGACACCAGTCCAGGCTTTGTTGTTTTCAGGGGGCAAGTCAACGTTAATTAACTGAGTGGATGCGTTTCCCTGTACTTCTGCCCGGAGTTTGGCCTGGTCATACCAGGGAACGGGAATTTGCGGCGTAAGGGCGGTAAAGATCAAGCCGAGCGCCAGCATCGAAAGTCCTAGCATCAGCAGCCAGCGTTCGCCATACTTTTTGCTCCAGCGGCCAATCAGGCCGCCCTGCACCACAACGATGAACAAACCTGCCAGCGCAAATAGTTTGGCTGTATCCAACGCCCCCATGCCCAGCCGGTTGAGCGTAAAAAGCGAAAAGAGCTGTTCGTAACCGCCAAAAGCGAGTTGCTGAGCAAACATGACAATCAGCAAAATGCCAACGACCGGCTGGTGCAAACCGTCGGTCATCGCCTGGAAGGAGAATGGCGAGCGGTGCTTGGTTCCTTTTTGGGCAGGTTGGCGTGTTTCCGGTAGCCAGAAAACAGTCAATAGAATCGAAATAAGCGAGAAAAATGCGGCCGTAAAGGCAACTGCCTGATAACTGACGTTGCTGACGATCAGCACCAGCGTGGCGATCATGGGTCCAAGAACAAAGCCGACCCCAAAGGCTGCGCCCACCAGTCCGAGGCCCTGTGTGCGGGTCTTGTCGTTCGTGACGTCGGTGATGACGGCCTGGGCTGTGGAAATATTCGCGCCGGAGATGCCGTCGATGATGCGCGATAAAAATAGCAGCCAGAGTGAATTGGCAAAGCCCAGCACCAGAAAGCCGATCAGCGTACCGATCTGACTGACGATGAGCACCGGGCGCCGCCCAAAGCGGTCGGAAAGCGCCCCCAGAATAGGCGCACCGATGAATTGCATAGCCGGGTAAGTGGAGCCGAGAACGCCGATGATTAAGGGGTTTGCCCCAAAGCGTGCGGCATAGAGCGGCATGAGCGGTACAATGATCGAGAGGCCAACCAGATCAATCAGAATGATGACCAGTACGGGAGCTACTTTTTTAAAGTCGAGTTTTTCGTCGTTTTCAGAGGGAAGGGTCATTGGGGTTCCGTGGAGGATATTCGATATTGGTGGCTGGCAATCAAATACCTACCATCAAATTCCTGTAATATGCCACCAGCGCGGCCAGCCGAGGGCGACGCCGACGCCAATAACGACCAGGATCAGCGAAACGATGACGGCGATCAGCGTGTTGCGGGTGCGGATATGGTCTGGGGATTTTTTCCAGGCTGCGGGCAGGTGCGCTACGATAACGGCCAGCACCATGATGGTGGCATGTTCCAACCGGTAACGGGGAAGGCCTAGGCTGCTGTATCCTTGAATGAGCAGCAAAATTCCCAGCAGCGCTTGGGCATCCATCAGACCGCTGAACGAAGCCTGCAAAATGCGCGCAGATTTATCGTAGGGCTTCTTTTTAACCAGCCCAATCACAAGCCGCACGATCAGCGCAAGGGCTGCGATGGTGACGAGATAACGCACAATGGAATGGATTGTAAGCAAGATATTCATGGGGGCTCCTTATGTTGACAATTGTTCGATCATACTATTGTTGCTGCTTTTGTCAATCAGCTTTTCTCACGTATAATCAACAGCAGCAACAATGTTGGAGGAAGCATGTCCTACACATCCATTTTGACCGAGATACGTGACCGGGTTGGCCTGATTACGCTCAACCGTCCGCAGGCGTTGAATGCGCTTAATTTTGTCATGTTGACCGAGCTGGCCGACGCGCTGACCGCTTTCGACGCCGATGAATCCGTCGGCGCGCTGGTCATTGCCGGGGGCGAGCGTGTTTTCGCAGCCGGGGCCGACATTACGGAAATGGCAAATGCTTCAGTGGCGCATATGCTCACGAGCGGCTACATTGAGCTTTTCGACGTGGTTCGCCGCATTAAAAAGCCGGTGATTGCGGCAGTCAGCGGATTGGCGCTGGGTGGCGGTTGTGAACTGGCACTTTCATGCGACATGATTGTTGCGTCCGAGATTGCCAAATTTGGTCAGCCTGAAATCAACCTGGGTGTCATCCCTGGTGCGGGGGCAACCCAGCGGTTGGCATGGGCGCTGGGCAAGGCGCTGACGATGGAAATGGTTTTGAACAATCGTACGCTGGCTGCTTCTGAAGCTTATCATTTTGGATTGGTCAATCGCATTGCGCCAGCGGAGCGCTATTTGGATGTGGCGCTGGCACTGGCGGCGGAGATTGCGACACGGGCGCCCCTTGGCATTCGTCTTGCCAAGGAAGCGGTGAACCAGGCTTTTGAGGGGTCGCTTTCGGATGGGCTGGCGAATGAGCGAAGGCTGTTTTATATGCTTTTCGCCACCGAAGACCAAAAAGAAGGCATGCAGGCCTTTCTTGAAAAACGCAAGCCGAACTGGAAGGGAAAGTAAAATGTATGAACTAAACTATATGGGATTAAGCAGTGCCTTTGGCAGCCTTGATTTGTACAATGTTCCGGTAATTGCCCATGCATCGTTGCATGCCTTTGGTTTTGTCGAAGGTGGGGCAGAGACGCTTTTGCAAACCTTGCTGCAGAGCGTCGCAGCGCTGATTATGCCAACACACACCTATACAACCATGATTACCCCCACCACCGGTCCGTCGAACAATGGCATCATGTATGGCACCGGGCAGGACTTAAACCGCATGGCCGAGTTCTATTCTCCGTCCATGCCTGCGGACCGCTTGATGGGCAAAGTGCCCGAGCTGTTGCGCCAGCGCCCCGATGCGAAGCGTTCCATCCATCCGATTTTGTCGTTTACTGGGATTCGCGCCAACAAGGCGATTGCTTCGCAGACGATGGAAGAACCTTTTGCGCCGATCCGCATGTTCGCGGATGCAGGTGGTTGGGTGGCGCTTTTGGGCGTGGATCATACGTCCAACACGACTGTCCATTATGCTGAACGGTTGGCCGGGCGCAAACAGTTTGTACGCTGGGCGCTGACCGAAAATGGGATTGTCGCCTGCCCGAACTTCCCCGGTGATTCTTCGGGGTTTCGGGTGCTTGAGAAGGATATGGAACCGCATACCCGCAAGGTTCAGGTGGGCAATGCGCTGGTGCAGGCCATGCCGATGAAGCCGCTGATCGAGGTAGTTCTGGAGCGGCTGAAAAAAAACCCGAAAGATTTGCTGTGTGGGGAACTTGCCTGTCCACGCTGTAATGAAATTCGGAGGATGTAGGCAAGAAAAAGAATTTAACCACGGAGAACACAGAGTTCACAGAGCTTTTTAGGTTTTCTCAGTGATCTTCGTGATCTCAGTGGTGAAAAAGCCTTTTTACGGTGTCAAATGAAAAACCAGCAGCACCCAAAAAACGATCATTCCAATCACAATCGTGAGAATGACGTTTTTTGTTTCCCAGGCGACGATGACTGCCACAATCCCGGCCAGTAGACGCGGGTTGAGCATGTTGGTGTTGAACGCTCCATTGGGCAGCAGCGTCAACGCGGGAACGATGATGGCTGTCAGCACCGCTACGGGTACAAAGCGTAGCGCCCGCTGAACCAGCGGTGGGGCTTGCCAGCGGTCAAGCAGCGCGATGAATGAGAAGCGAATCAAGAAGGTCAAAATCCCAAGGCCAATCATGGCCGGCCAGATGTTGTTCATTTGCGTTCTCCCAGCAAGCCCACGACAATTCCGGCCAGTGCCGCTGTCAGGATGCCCAGTTTGTAGGGCATGTCTTTGGCGAGCACCGCCATCACCCCGGCGGTCAGTGCAGCCAGGACGCTGGCGCGATCCTTCAGGGTTGGAACGACAATCGCAATAAAAGTCAGCGGCAAGGTAAAATCCAATCCCCAGGCGGCGGGAACCTGCGCCCCCAGGAAAATCCCCACAGCGGTGCTGAGTTGCCATCCAACCCATAGCGTCAGCCCGGCCCCGAGGAAATACCAGTGCCTGTGCGGATTTTCATCCGGCTGGTTGTAATGGGTGATGGTGACGGCGTAGGCTTCATCGGTCAGCAGGTACGACAAAATCACCTTCCACCACAGGTTTAAATGGCGCGTATACGGCGAGAGTGATGCGCTGTAGAGCGCATGTCGCAAATTGACGACGAAGCCGGTGGCGATCATCACTGCCAGTGGCGCGTTGGCCTGAACCAGTTGCACAAGCACAAACTGCGACGCTCCGCCAAAAACGACCGACGACATGGCCTGCGCGTTGAACGGCGTGATTCCGGCACTAAGTGCTGAAATGCCATAAATCATGCCAAACGGGATGACGCCCACCAGAATGGGCAGCTCGGCCTTGATGCCCTGCCAGAGTTCGTTAAAAGATTTGTCCATGCCCGCATTATATAATACCCGCGGTCGGGTATAGGCGAATTTGGGGCGTGCCATGTAAAATAGACCATCCTTTCTGATGGAGCCGATATGAACAATATTGTGGCGCTGATCGTGACTTTTGTCCTTGCGCTGGGCTGGCTGCGGGTGATGGATTTTCTGGCGCATCGTGGCCTGATCGAAAGCCGCCTGAGCCGAAAAATCATCCACATTGGCACGGGGCCGTTGTTTGTGCTGTGCTGGCTGATGTTTGACAATGCGCCCGAGGCGCGCTGGCTGGCGGCGCTCGTCCCGTTGGCAATTACAGCGCAGTTTGCGCTGATCGGGCTGGGCATTCTCAAAGATGAAGCATCCGTCAGGGCGATGTCGCGCAGCGGCGATCCCCGCGAAATTTTGCGCGGTCCGCTCTATTATGGCATTGCTTTTGTGGCGGCCACCCTCATCTTTTGGAAAACGTCCCCCGTTGGGATTGTCGCGTTGATGTTGATGTGCGGCGGCGATGGCATTGCCAACATCGTTGGGCGGAGAATTTCTTCCCCGAAACTACCCTGGAGCCGCGAAAAATCGGTGGCTGGGTCTCTGGGCGTTCTGCTCGGCGGCTTTGGGCTGTCAGCACTGGTGCTGGCCATCTACGTCGCGGTTGGTGCATTCCCCGCGCCTTTTGGGCGTTACCTGTTGCCTTTGGCGCTCATCTCGCTCTTGGGCATGCTGGTCGAGTCGCTGCCGTTTAAAGACATCGACAACCTGACGCTGACCTTCACTGCCGCGTTGGCGGGATGGTTTCTGTTTTAGGTGATAGTCACCTGATAAATTACTTGATTATTAATAGAAAGAAAACTTCCCTTGAAACCCGTAAACCCTATTCCTGCTACCATTGTCTACTATCTCTCCTTCATCATGCTGGGCCTGGTCAGCGCTGCTGAAGGGCCGAGCCTGCTCAATTTTGGGCAGCACACCTCCAGCACGCTCGATCAGATCAGCGCGATTTTTATTTTTGTCTCGCTCGGCTACCTGGTGGGTTCCTTTTTCAGCGGCCGCGCCTACGATCGTTTTCCCGGTCATCGGTTGATGGCGCTTTCGCTGGTGGTGGCTGCCGCCGCTGCGTTTTTTCTTCCGTTAATTACGAATTTGTGGTTGCTGCTCGTCTGCTTTTTCATCCTTGGAGCGGCAAAAAGCACCATTGATGTAGGTTGTAACACCTTGCTTCCCTGGTTGCATGGTGCAAAAGTTGGCCCGTTTATGAACGGTTTACACGCCTTCTTTGGCGTTGGCGCGTTTATCTCGCCACTGATCCTTGACCGGGTGCGGGTTGCTACAGGTGATATTCATTGGCTGTTTTGGATCAGCGCCCTGATCTGCCTCCCGCTGGCGATCTGGCTGTGGTTTTTGCCCAGCCCGTCGTCCGCGGCGCACAAAGCTAATGTTGACGAGAATGCCGCCTTCCCCGTTCTTCCGGTGATTATTCTGGTTACATTGTTTGTGCTCTACGTCGGGCTGGAGTTGGGTTTTGGCAACTGGGTTTATACCTATGCCCTGACGCTTCACTTAGCGAATGAGAGCAGCGCCGCCCAACTTAACTCTGCTTTTTGGGGAGCCTTTACCATCGGACGCTTGCTCGGTATTCTAACGGCGGCACGCATGCGATCGCAGACGATTCTGTTTATGGACCTGGCGGGTTGTATTGTCAGCATCGCCGTAGTTTTGCTCTGGCGCAATTCGACGCTGGCGCTGTGGGTCGGCACGATTGGCCTGGGACTTTTCATGGCTTCCATTTTCGCCACCATTCTGATGCTGGCCAGTGAACGGATTTATGTTACCGGGGCGATTACCGGCCTGTTCCTGGTCGGCTCGGCGCTGGGCAGCGCCCTGTTGCCCTACTTTATCGGACAGGTCTTTGTACAGGTGGGCCCACAGGCCATGCCGATCATCGTGCTGGTGGATATCTTTGCTTTTCTTGCTGTGCTGGTTTTTTTCATCACGCAGCGGGTTGGGTTGTCAAAAACCGCGTAAAATTTCCAGCGTTTTTGCAGCCGTCTCAGTCCAGGTAAACTGTGCCGAGCGCTCCATCCCTTTTTGGCGTAGTTCGTCGCGCAGGCTGGCGGATGCCAGAAAGGTTTCAACCACCTGCCCTATGTTGTCTGGATCAAAATACAGCGCCGCCTTCCCGGCTACCTCGGGCAGGGCGGCGCTGTTTGCGCACAGCACGGGGCAGCCGCAGCGCATGGCTTCGAGCACGGGCAGGCCAAAGCCTTCATAGCGCGATGGGAAAATAAAGCCGAGTGCATTTTGATAAAGGGATTTCAGCGCCGGGTCGTTCACATACCCGATTATCTGGATGGGATCTGACAGTTTTCGCCGATCCTGTGCCGAAAAAACATCCCCGGCACTGCCGCCCGCGACGACGAGTTTCAGCCCATTTGGCAGCGCGGACAGGCTCTGGATATTTTTGTGTTTGCTCTGGCTGGCAACCGTCAGCAGGTATTCATTTTTGTCCAGATTGTGCCGGGCTAAAATGCTGTCGTCGGCAACGATATTATCCAAATGGTCGGCCCCATTATGGATGACGGTGAAACGTCGCGGGTCAGTTTTGAGATAACGGGCCAGTTCTCTTTGCGAAAAACGAGAAACTGTCGGCAAGTGTTTTGCACTTTTTGCAAGTTGTTTAAAGAGAAAAGCATATTTCGTCCGAAAAGCAGGGGTATAGGCATCTGGCACAGCAAAGGTGGACGCATCGTGCATTGTCACAACTTGATTTGCATAATGAAACGGTCCGCTATTGGCCGGGGAAAAGAGCAGTTCGTTCTGCGCATACAGCGGCAGTTCGAGTTGTTCCCACAAATTTCCGTGGCTGTGACCAACGCGCCGGACTTCGATCTTGTGCCAGCGTGGGATGTCAAATGGCTGCGGCGGCGCAAGGCAGATCATTTGAACTTCTGGCAGGAGTTGTTTATCGAGCGCGGACAGTAATTCACGCGCATAGCGCTGCACGCCTGTTACTGGCCTGGTCAAAAAGCGTCCGTTGATGAAGATGGTTTTCATTTGAGTTAACCATAAGTGTGCGACGTAGGGGCGCGGGGATCGCGCCCTGATAGACATATCATCCAATCGGGGCGGGGGAACCCCGCCCCTACTTGAAATTATCCCTTGAAATTATCCCACGCTGACTGCACAAACCCGCCAAACTGGGTGCGGAACCGTTCGCTGGCAAATCGCTCCGCGTTTTTGCGACAGGCCGCGGGGCTGAAACGCCCCGGGTCGCGCTCAAATTCCAGCACCGCGGTGCGGATGTCGGCGGGAGTTTGCTGCGGGTAGTGGATCGCCGTCGGATGCGCCTCCCCAGGCCCCAGGGGAATCAGCGTCTCGCGTGCGCCGCCCTCCCCATAGGCGAGCACCGGGGTTCCGCAGGCCTGCGCTTCCAACGGCAGAATGCCAAAATCTTCCTTTGCCGCAAAAACGAAGGCCTTGCAGCGTTGCAAATGCGCACGCAAGACATCATCGGGTTGGTAGCCCAGCCAGGTGACATTGCCGCCGCACAGCCCCTTGATCTTCGCTGCATCTGGTCCATCGCCAATGAGGACGAGTTTTTTGTCGGGCATGCTGCGAAAGGCCTGTGCGATCAAATCCATGCGTTTATACGGCACCAGTCGCCCGCCTGCCAGGTAAAAATCTTCGCGTGCGCCGCCAGGGGTGAAATAATCGGTATCCACTGGCGGGTGGATGACGCTGGCGCTACGCCGGTAATGCTGCGCGATACGCCCCGCGACAAACGCCGAGTTTGCGACGAGCACATCTGGGCGTTGCGCCGCCTTCACATCCCAGCCGCGGATGTACGCCAGCAGCGCCCGCGCCGCCAGCCCTTTCAGGCCATGTAAACCGCTGATACTCAAATATTCGTCCTGCATGTCCCAGGCATAGCGGATGGGCGTGTGGATATAGCTGATGTGGAGTTGCTGCGCTTGGGTGCGCACGCCCTTTGAGACTGCGTGACAGTTCGAAATCACCAGGTCGTAGCCCGAAACGTCCAGCCGCTCAGTGGCCAGCGGCATCAGCGCTAGATACAGGCGGTAATATTTCTGCACCAGCGGCATGTGTTGCAAAAACGACGTGCGGATGGGCACGTCGTTGAGCAAAGCACGGTCTTTGGATGGCAAAAAATCGATCAGGCTGAAAAGCGTCGCCTGCGGAAAGAGCTGCAAAAGCTGTTGAATGACTTTCTCAGCCCCTGCAAAGGTCGTAAACCAGTCGTGAACGATGGCAATTTTCATGGCGCGGGAATTAGGAACCTGCCAATCTTCAACTTTCAACCTTAAACCATCTTCCCAAAAGCAGGTTTCAGCGCCGGATACAGCTCCCGATAAAGCGGATAGGCTTTGGCGTAGGCTTCCACCTGCGCTGGGTCGGGGAGCGTGCTCCCCGTGATCTTGACCGTTGTGCGACAGGCGGATGCCACATCCGGCCATGCGCCTGCGCCAACGCCTGCCAGCAAGGCTGCGCCGTAGGCCGCTCCTTCGGTGGTGTTGACGGTTACCAGTTCCGCGCCGAGCGCCGATGCCAGGATTTGCCGCCAGAGCGTGCTCTTGGTGCCGCCGCCCGAAGCACGGACCTGGGTGATTTCGCCCAGCCCGGCCTGTTGAATCAGCGTGAAGCTGTCTTTCAAGCCAAACGAGACGCCTTCGAGCACAGCGCGGGTCAAATGTCCGCGCCCGTGGCGGATGCTCAGGCCCACGAATGCGCCCCTCGCGAGCGGGTCAGGATACGGGGTGCGTTCGCCGCTCAGGTATGGCAAAAATTGTAGTCCATCGCTGCCTGCCGGGGCAGAGGCGGCTTCTTTGACCAGATCATCAAAGCTCATGCCGGGGGCGAGTGTATCGCGGTACCACTGCAAACTTCCAGCCGCCGAAAGCATCACGCCCATGAAATGCCACAGGCCGGGGACGGCATGGCAGAAGGCGTGCAGCCGTCCTTCGGGCTCGATCAAAGCCGATGGGGTGGTTGCAAAAACGACGCCGCTGGTGCCCACCGTCAGTGCTACCACGCCAGGCTCCACCGCGCCAACGCCAACCGCCTGCGCCGCCTGATCGCCGCCGCCTGCTGCAACGGGAGTCCCGGCTTTGAGTCCGGTTGCGCTTGCCGCTGCGGGACTAACCTGACCCGTGAAAGCGGGGCCTTCAAAGATCGGCGGCATCCAGGCTGGGTCAATGCCAAGAGCGGATAAGATTTCTGTTGACCAGGTGCGTTTTTTCAGATCAAAGAGCACCGTCCCCGCGCCGTCAGATGCATCCATGGCGAACTCACCCGTCAGTTTGTAACGGACGTAATCTTTGGGCAACAAAATGTGGCGCACTTTGGCGTATACTTCCGGTTCGTTTTGGCGCACCCAGAGAATCTTGGGGGCGGTGAAACCCGTCAGCGCCACATTGCCAGTGATTTGAATGAAGCGCTCACGCCCAATTGTTGCGTGGATTTCGTCGCACTGCGCCTGGGTGCGCTGGTCGTTCCACAAAATGGCCGGGCGCAAGACCTGACCGGCTGCGTCGAGCAGCACAAGGCCGTGCATTTGACCAGTCAGCCCCAGCCCGCCGATCTGCGCCGGGTCGATGCCTGCTTTGGCAATCACCGCGCGGATCGACTTCTGCGTGCCGTCCCACCAAAGATCAGGGTGTTGCTCGCTCCAGAGCGGACGCGGCGTCTCAAAAGGATATTCCGTCGAAGCCACCGCCAGTATATCCCCGGCGGTGTTGATCAGCAGGGCTTTGGTGGCAGTGGTGGATACGTCAATACCGAGAAAAAGAGTTTGTGTCATTGTTTTGGCTCCGTATGGGAAGGATGATGGCGGCTTGATTTTACTCTCGTTGCAAGGGATGCGGTTGAAATGATGCTATAATTTTATGATAATCTTTTTCGCACCTTGTGGTTTATAAAGGGAGCAAATGACAACTCAAAAGATGTTCAATGAAGAAATGGCGGGAAATTACCAGGTTGGAGTTACCGATAGCGTATTATGAGCCCGACAAGCCCGATTCCTATCATTATTGGTATGGCGGTAGCACTCATTACTGTCGGTTTTTTTAACAAATGGCAATTTTCGTCTGTGGGGACGAACCGCTTTGCCTCGATTGACGGCCTTCGCGGTCTGTTGGCATTCTCTGTCTTCCTACACCATTCCTGCTATTGGTATTTCTATCTACAGACGGGGGAATGGCAGGATCCTCCTTCCAATCTATATCATCATTTGGGGCTCAGTTCCGTTGCCATCTTTTTTATGATAACGGCTTTTCTGTTTTATTCAAAAATTCTTGATGGAAGGCACACCTCGGTTGATTGGGTCCGCCTGTTTGTCTCCAGGTTTTTAAGACTAACGCCGCTCTATTTGCTGGCTTTATTGATTATACTTTTGATAGTTGCAGTGCTTAGCCGGGGCATGCTGCTGGTATCGGTGTCATCGCTTATGGTACAAATCGCTGAGTGGGCTTCATTTACGATCCTGATCGACCCTGATATTAACGCTCTCAAGCAAACCTATCTTATCGTGGCAGGGGTAACATGGTCGCTTCGTTATGAGTGGCTATTTTACGTAAGTCTACCAATATGGGCATTAACCTGTCGGACAAAAGTTGCAATAAAATGGATTGTGTTAAGCACTTTCCTGGTGATATTTTTTATACTTTTTTGCGGAATCAACGAGATGAGATTTTGTGCTTTTTTTGGAGGCATACTTGCTGCCATCTGTGCCCGATCTGAATTTATCAAAAAACTGTTGTCGAGGGGCTGGGTATCGTTGCTTGTGGTGGCCGCTGCGATCTTGTTGATTTTTCTCTACCATGAGACCTGGGAAGTGCCCGAACTTTTACTTCTGTCGATTATCTTCATCCCCATTGCCTGTGGTAACACGCTCTGGAATATTTTAACGGGTCGTTTGCTTGTACGGCTTGGCGAGGCATCTTATGGCATATACCTGCTTCATGGAATTTTCCTCTATGTTGTCTTTAAAATTCTGATTGGCGTGTCGGTGGCTGCTACGCTGACTCCGCTTGAATTTTGGGGAGTGGTGATCTTGATTGTTCCATTCCTGGTTTCATCGACATTGTATACTTATGAGCATTTGGAGTTGCCATTCATCCGAAGTGCCTCAGCCACAACAACCTGGATACGAGGAGTTATTACGAATACCTCCAGGAAACTTCCTAATAGCCAATAATGACAAACCGCAGACGATAAGTCCCCCCGTTTCTGTAAAAGAGCATTGATGAGCATGTCAGTATCCGAAATTCTACGAACGCGAAGTTTGTTTGGAATATTTCCTTTTTTCAAAAGCCAACGGGTTATCCAATTGGTGAGAAAATAATGTTTAATAACGTTTAAAAGAAGGAAATGGGATGACAAAAACTTTATTCCATCTGGTGCAGGCCAATATTGCCCTCAGCCGCGCACCGTTGACGGACCCATTGATGGCTGATTTTGTGGCGCAGCTTGCCCACATCAATGCCTTGGCGGATGCATCTCCCGGTTTTGTCTGGCGACTTCAAACCGATGATGATGCAGCCGTGATAAATGCCTTCAAAAACCCGTTAATCGATCTTAAACATGTCAATCTGGGAATTGGTTGAATCTTTGTACAACTACACATATCGTTCCAACCATGTGGATCCTCTGAAGAAGCGACGCAACTGGTTTACAAAACTCGATCAGCCGCATCTGGCGTTTTGGTGGCTACCAGCAGGTGCTCGCCCGGATGAAATGGAAGCACACCGTCGTTTGACCATTTTGAGAGAGAAAGGTCCAACCCCTGAAGCATTCACGTTTGTCAAGCGATACGACCCTCAAGGGATCGCCCTTCCTTCCCGGTTTGATGTGTGGGAAGGAGCGCAGTCAAGTTAAGAAATATCGTTTGCTTTGCGATGATTGTTAAGACATTTTAATGCTTGTCAATCTTGTAATGCGGACGGCTCTGACTTGTTTTATCGGACAATAGCGCTACAATGTTAATAGAAAGTATTTTGTGCTGTACCATTGATGCGACCTTTTGGAGCATTGAATGCTTGAAATAGAGTTTTCTTATATTCGTGATTACGCTGGCGATGCGGATGTGTGGCCTGCCATTATGGATGAGTTTCGTGCGCAGCGGGGTGTTCAGGTCTATTTGCGCGAGATGACTTGGGACAGCGCCTGGCTGGAGTTGTTTTCTTTCGGCTCAAATGACAAAGGCCCACAGGTTTCGCATGTTGGCAATACCTGGGTTAGCAGCCTCGCGCGGATGAATGTGCTGCGACCTTTTACGGTCAATGAAATCTCTGCGATGGGTGGGGCTTGGGATTTTATTACACCCAATTGGGAAACGGGGTTTTTGCCCGGCGATAAGCGCCTCTGGGCCATCCCGTGGACGGCCTGGATTTACGTGATCTGCTCTCGTACTGATTTACTCGAAAAGGTTGGAATCGATCCATCTGACGCATTTGGCACAATTGCGGCCAACAAAGCCACCATCAACCATCTGGCGGCTTCTTCATTGGAAGTTCCCTGGCTGAATGCACAATTGCCTGTCTCCTATCGTGATTTGTTGCATATTGCTGCATCCTGGATTTGGGCGGCTGGCGGCGACTTTTTTGATAAAAACGGGACAAAAGCTTTGTTCAACAGCCCGCAGGCGATTAACGGTTTAAAAGACTGGCTCGAAATTTATCGCGCTGTCCCAGCTCAATATAAAAAACTGACACAGCAAGAGACCTTTGGCATGTTTCGCCAGGGACGCGCCGCAGCAGTTCTGACAGATATTCGTACGGCAAATGGGTTTATTGGCATGGAAGATAACCCGTCTGTTCGCAACCATCTGGCTGTTTCCTCAATAACGGATATGCCGTGGACAGGCGGCGGCAGTTTCGTCATCTGGGATCATGCACGCGGCAACCCATCCCAGGAAAAGGCGGCGGTGGACCTGGTGCAATTCCTTGCCAGCAAAGAGATTAATATCCGCTATCAGCACGCTACCGCAAGTATGCCTTCACGGATGGATGCGTTGCATGAAATTTATCCGCAGGGGAACCCGGCGCGTGAAGCCGTTATGCGTGCGGCAACCAAAGGACGAGGCTATTACAATATTTCGATTTGGCGGCGCATTGAGCAACAGTTGAGTGAAGAAATGGGCTCCGTCATCCACGATGCGGTGGAAGATGTTTCGGCAGATTCCGTAGCGATGTTTCACGCTCACCTGGATGGGCTGGCAGAACGTGTGACCAATATGCTGAAGTAGAGACGTCGTCTCACCGCCGCAATAAACGTATTATCCAAACCGGAGTGGGGACCCTCGCTCCTACGAAGATTAACTTTCAAAACGGCACATCTCAAAGGGTGAGCCGTTTTTGATTTCAGGGAGGATTTTCAGGAAGATTTTATGTGTCAATGTTATGATAATCTCTTCATCCAAGATAATGTTTGTGCGATTTTATTTGCCTGGGAGAGCAAAATGTTAAAAAAACTATTAAGTATTCCTGATACATTTGATCCTGATGATCGCCGACGTCGGCAGGTATTAAACGCATTATTATTAACTTGTTGTGCTTTGACTTCGTTGGGGATTTTCCTTACTTGCACAATCATCATTTGTTGTTCAAATTCTCTTATCGAACATTGGAATCAGATACTTGGCGTTTTGATATTTGCGGTTATTTTTGTCGGCTCCCTCTTTCTAGCGAATCGTTCACCCCGTATCCCATCCTGGATCAGTGGCGTTATTTTTATTGTATTTTTTATTCTTCTGGTTACCCAAATAGATACACCCGCCGAAATTTATAACGGGCGAGGCACAATTACCCTGGTTATTCCGATTATGCTCAGCGCTGTTATTTTTCCTCCCAATTGGAGTTTCTTAATTCTGCTCGTTATATGCGCGTTAATGCAGTTTCTTACCCCGCCCGATAGTCGCTATCCCGGAAACTCTGTTAATTATTATTCGATGCTCGATCTGACCTTTATTACTTTTATCTGCTGGCTTGGGATGAGTATCGCCAACCGCGCCATCCGCGATGCGCGCCAACAGGCTGAGAATGCCAACCGCCACGCTGCCAACCTTGAAACAATTTTAAACAGCATCAGCGATGGCGTGCTGGTGCTTGATCTCAACGGAAAGCTGATTTCTGCCAACCCGGCGCTGCAAAAAATGATCCCCGAAGATCAGCTTGTGGAAATGCTTGCCAATCCACTTGAAAAGAAAATACGCTGGCAGCGCAGACTGTTTTCTGTCGCTACATCCCCTGTGCCAGAAGTGGGCAGTGTTGCCATCTTTCGTGATGAGACGCGCCGCCATGAAACCGAACGGGCCAAAGATTTGATGCTGGCAACGGCCTCACACGAATTGCGCACACCGCTGACTGCGGTGACGAATTACCTTGAGATGATTCAGATGTTCATCCGCATGGGCAAGGTCGACACGAAAGAGTTTGACATTTATGTCGAGCGTGCCCTCGAAAACCTGAAGCGTCTGGGTGGACTGGTCAGCAACATTCTCGATCAGGCCCAGATTCAGGCAGGCGTGCTGGAATTGAAACAAACCGTCTTTAACCTGCCTGCCTTGCTCGAGAAAAACCGTCAGCTTTTGGATGTTTTGATCAAGCAGAAGGATTTGTCGTATTCGTTGAGCATTGCCCCGAACGTGCCGACTGAAATTACATCTGACCCTGAGCGATTGCATCAGGTGCTGATCAATCTGGTTGGGAATGCGATTAAATTTACGCAGCAGGGGGGGATTAAAGTAAAGGTATCGATGCTCAACCCTGAAAATCTCGCCATTGAAGTGGCGGATACTGGCCCCGGTATTTCAGAAGAACAACTACCCGATATTTTTGAAGCATTTCGGCGCGGTAGCGACTATGCTCAACGCGAGCAGCAAGGTGCCGGGTTGGGGCTGTCCATCACGCGGGAAATCGTCACTCGCATGGGCGGCGACATTTCGGTTGTATCAAAGCTGGGGGCGGGTTCAACTTTTACAGTTTCCATTCCTATCCAGCCCTGATTGCTGTTTCAGGTTTCGCGATATTGCTCAATGGGTACGGGGATTCCGGCCACCAGCCAGATGACCTTGTCGGCGCTGGCGGCCAGCGCAACGTTGGCGCGGCCCAACAGGTCACGATAGATGCGTCCGAGCGGGTATTCGGGCACCAGTCCAAGGCCAACTTCGTTGGAAACGATAATCCATTCGGCAGAGTCGCGTTCGATCAGGGTCAGCAGCGCTTCGATTTCGGTATCTACCCGCAGGGTGACGGTGTTTTCGTCGGGATCATCGAACCCGTCCAGGAAAAGCAGGTTGGTGACCAGTAAAGTAATACAATCCAGCAGGACAACATCTGCTTGTAGTGGGGCAAGACTCAAGGCGGCAGCAATGCTGTGCGGAATTTCACGCGTGTCCCAGGCGGCAGGGCGTTCGGCACGATGGCGCGTGATACGTGTCTGCATCTCATCATCGCTGGCGGTGGCGGTGGCAAGGAAAGTGACACGTCCGCTGTGTCTTTCCGCCAGACGCT
Source organism: uncultured Chloroflexia bacterium (assembly GCA_963757465.1). Classification (GTDB taxonomy): domain Bacteria; phylum Chloroflexota; class Anaerolineae; order Anaerolineales; family Villigracilaceae; genus UBA5195. The sequence continues at coordinate 1,218,348 of CAVWRY010000003.1, forward strand.
GGGCGTAGGCACTCTTGCCACTGCGCGCCCCGCCGAGAATGAAGGTCAGCTTTCCCATATTATTTTCTCCAGCAAATCCATATTGAGTGCGGCTTCGACTGCGTCAGCCAGGGCATTGAGCGAGGCATCAAGCAGGGATGCTTCGCTGCGCGTTGCGCCCGCACCCGTCCAACCAAGGTGTTTCAACCAGGCATGGCGAAAGTCGTCGTTGGCAAATAATCCATGCAGGTAGCAGCCCCAGATGTTGCCATCCGCGCTGACAGCGCCATCCAGCGCACTACGGGCGGGGATTTCAAGCAGGGGATCGCCGCCCTGGGTGTCGCCGAGATGGATTTCGTAGCCGTCGAGCGACCCACCCCGCAGCGGATTCAGCCAGCCAACCCGTGAATGGAGGCGTGCGCGCGTGCGCGTCGTCGTTTTTTGCGCGAGGAACTGCGTCCGCAACGGCAGCAGTCCCAGACCAGTGGCCTGCTCCACAGCGGATTCGATGTGCTGCGGGTCATGCAGGCTTTCGCCCAACATCTGGAACCCGCCGCAGATGCCGACGACATGACCGCCGCGCGTGGCAAAGTCGCAGATAGCCTGCGCCAGCCCGTTGGCGCGCAGCCAGCTCAGGTCAGCCAGGGTGCTTTTGGTGCCGGGCAGAATGACGGCGTGGGGTTGTCCGAGTTCCTGTGCCGAGGCAACATAGCGCAGGCGCACGCCCGGCTCGGCGCGCAGCGGGTCGAAATCGTCAAAGTTGGCGATGCGCGGAAAACGCAGCACGGCAATATCAATTCCGTCGGGCGGGAGTGCTTGAGGGGCGGTGGGTTTTTCTATCGAAACGGCATCCTCGTCTGGCAGGTATAAATCGCGCAGGTACGGGATCACGCCCAAGACCGGGACATTGCCCTTTTCTTCGATGATCTGCACACCATCGGCGAAGAGCGCCAGGTCGCCGCGAAATTTGTTGACGACCAGTCCGCGTACGAGGGCCCGATCTTCAGGCTCGAGCAGCCAGAGCGTGCCGAGCAGTTGGGCAAAGATGCCGCCCCGGTCAATGTCGCCGATCAGCAGAACGGGCGCATTGGCGTAGCGGGCAACGGCCATGTTGACAATGTCGCCGTGGCGCAGGTTGAGTTCGGCGGCGCTGCCCGCGCCCTCGATGATGACGAGGTCGTATTGTTCGCGCAGTGCGTCAAGCGCGGCGGTGACTTGCGTCCACAGATAGGGTTTGTGCTGGTAATACTCCCCGGCGGCGAGCGTGCGCCAGACGCGGCCCAGCACGATGATCTGCGAGCGGGCGTCGGCTTCGGGCTTGATCAGCACCGGGTTGATCTGCGCGGAGGGTTCGATACCTGCGGCGCGAGCTTGCAAGGCCTGGGCGCGTCCGATTTCGCTGCCATCGGGGCAGACGGCGGCGTTGTTGGACATATTCTGGGCTTTGAAGGGTGCAACGCTCAGTCCGCGGCGCGCATAAATGCGGCACAGCGCGCCGACCAGCAGGCTTTTGCCCGCCGATGAACTGCTGCCTTGTACCATCAAGACTTTGGCTGTCATGGCTTCTCTCTTTTCTATCAGGAAAGGGCGCGGGGATCGCGCCCCTACATGGATGGCATCATATTCACCTGGGTAGGGGCACGGTCTCCGTGCCCCTGTTTTGACATCACATTGTGTGGATCACTTCCAACAAGCGCAAATTCTCCGCCGGGCGTTGCGGCGCGATACGGACGTATCCGGGCAGGCCAAAGGAGGGCACAATCGCGAACGAGCATTCCGCGCGTAAGCAGGGCGCGGCGGAATGCTGCGCCATCGCCGACGGACAGCAGGAAGAAATGCGTCTGCGAGGGCAGGGGGGAATAGCCAAGGGCACGCAATCCGCAGACGAGCAGGTCTTTTTCGTGGCGTAGTTGTGCCAGCGTTTGGGCAAGGTGGGCTTCATCTTGCAGGGCGGCTAGCCCGGCGGCCTGCGCCAGCGCGTTGACATTCCAGGGTGGGCGCAGACTGGTCAGCCTGGCAATCAAATGGGCAGGGCCGACAGCGTATCCGAGGCGAAGACCGGCCAGAGCGTGATCTTTGGTCATCGAACGCAGGACGAGAATGTTGGCGGCATTGAGCGCCAACGCCGAGGGCATATCCGGCACAAAGGGCAGGTAGGCTTCGTCCACAATGAAGATAGTTTCAGGGTGGGCGCTGGCCCAGGTGGCGAGCACACCATCAGGCAGGCATTGACCTGTCGGGTTGTTTGGGTTGCAAAGGAAGACAACTTGAAAATAACTATCTACCACAGAGCCCACGGAGAGCGCTGAGATTTCTAAAGCTTTTTTCTCTATTTTCTCGGTGCTCTTTGTGATCTCTGTGATGAAATGTTTTTCTGTAACGACCTGCGCCCCGGCTAAACGGGCGGCGCGGGCGTATTCGCCGAAGGTTGGTCCCAGCACCAGGGCGGAATTTGCGGGGCGGAGAAAGGCCGAGGCGGCGAGTTGGATCAGCTCCGCGCTGCCATTGCCGACCAGAATTTGCTCTATCGCAACGTCCAGTTTTTCGCCAAGCGCCCGCCGCAGGGCGAGCGACTCCCGATCTGGGTAGCGCTGCAGGGGCGTGCGTGCGATGGCTTCCCGCACCAGCGGCGACGGGCCAAACGGATTGCTATTGACGCTGAAATCGAGCACGTCATCGGGGTTCAGGCCGAGGCGTTCCAGTTCGGCGAAATCGAGCGCGCCGTGTTCGACGGGATCAATGGACAAGCAGCAAACTCCATAGTGTAAAGGTCAGGGCGGCGAGCGCCACCGTCCAGCGCAAAAGCAGACGGGCGCGGGCCAGGTCGGAAACCGTCGCGCTGCGTAGTCCCTTGCCGAGTGTGTAATGGCCGACCTTTTCAAGCTCCACGCCAAGCGCACCAGCGGCAGCGCTCATCGGGATGCCCGCGTTGGGGCTGGCGGTGAGACGCGCATCGCGCCACAGAATGCGCCAGCCTTGCCGAATGTTCCCGCCACAGCTTGGCGCGGCCAGCAGCACGAACAGCCCTGTCAGCCTGGCCGGGATGAGATTGAGCAGGTCATCCAGGCGGGCGGGGATTTTGCCGAGCCATTCGCGTTCGGCGTCGCGGTAGCCGAGCAGGGAATTGGCGGTGTTGGCGAAGCGATAGGCGAAGGCCAGCGGCAACCCGCCGACGGCGTAGAAAAACAAGGGAGCGATGATGCCATCTGAAGCGTTCTCCGCGACCGATTCGATGGCGGCGGCGGTCAGCTTGGGTGCGTCGAGCTGGCGGGTGTCGCGGCTGACGAGGTGCCAGGCCAGCAGGCGGCGCGCCTCGGGCAGATCACCAGCCTGCAGTGCCGACTGCACCTGTCCAGCGGCGCTGTCGAGTCCGCGCAGCGAAATTGTCAGCTTGAGGGCAAGCGCTTGCAGCAGAATATTCGCCCAAAGGGGCAGCTTCGCCGCCAGCCACAAGAATACCCAGTTGGCGGAGACCGTCAGCGTGAGTCCAACAACCAGAATGAAAATGCCATAAAACAGTTCTGCTGCCCGATTGCCACGCAGACGAAAACGCATCAACCCTGTAATCAGGCTGCCCATCCAGGCAGTGGGATGGAAGCGGTTGGGCGGGTCGCCCAGCAGAGCGTCCACGATTAAAGCGAGCAGGATGACGGGGAAAAGCGTCATACTGTGAGCGCCGCTTCGATGCACTGGCGCACGGCGCGCGCCATCAGCCAGCCAATCACGGTTGAGGGACCGGCGTAATTGGTGGCTTCGCCGCGCCCGGTGCAGGCAATGCAGACTGCGTCGGTGGACGTGCCGGTGGCGGGTAGTCCGTCGGGCGTGCGGACGTTGTGTTGATACAGGCTGGCGGTTTTGGCTTCGGTGGCAAGGATGACGGCGTTGACCAGTGCGGCGGGCGTCAGGTTGGCATCCACGAGCAGGATGATGTTGATCGTACCCGGCGTCAGCGCCGCGGGCCGGGATTGCCCTGCCGAGGTGGCGTTGCTGACGCCGGCGGTCACCAGCGCGGTCACGTTCAGCGCGCCTTCGCGCAGCGTGACCGATTGTGTTTTATTCAAATAGACGGCGGTCATAAAACCCTGAACGGGTTCAGCAATGCCGCGCTTTTGGGCAAGTGCGCGCAGATCCTCTGCAGGGTTATCGCAGTTGTAGCTTTTATTGACATGCATGTTGAGAATGGTGCGCGTCATTAGCACGCCACCGCCCATCACGCTCGACGAGATTGCCAGCAGCGGCGCATCGCTCTGGACGATCAAGGCTTCATCATCGAGGCTGGCGGTGGCGTTCGGGAAATCGAAGTTCATGGGCGAGCGTGCTCCTTATTGGCGGAAGATCGAGGAGTATACTATTATTTCTTTTCTTTCAAGCGGGATTGTTTATGGAAGTTACCCGACAGAACGCATTGGGGAATTGTGCGGTTCTGATGCCCAACTTCGAACACACCATCGAATACATCCAGATCGGCAGCGAATTTGCGCCCCCGGCAATTTTAATGAAGAATACTCCTCCATTGTGACCGATTATTCTGTATTGCAGCCAGTTCCTAATACAATGTAGAATGTATATGTGCAGGCGAACCTGCCAGTGGGTCTGGTGTTCGACGGCATTGCTAGATAAGTATTATCTGGTCGGGTTGCCAGGTGTAAGGCTTTCGCAAACAACCTGATTTCAGGAGGTTTTGATGAAATCAACGCAAGATCATTTGAAAACCAGCTTGCCCCTCATGCGGTGGCCCTGGTATATCACCCTGCCACTTGCCTTTGTTATTTTTCATCTTGGCACACAAGCCTCCCTTTACTTCAAGGTTGCTGCGCCAGGTGCCGCACTATGGTACTGGCCTATTCCTTTGGGGTTGATCCTGATCCAGTGGTGGGGGCCGAAAGTCTTATTGCCGCTTTATCTGAATGCCGCTGTGAGCGCGGGTTTGTGGGGCTTGCCACACTGGCAATTTTGGCCGATTTATGCGTTGCCTGAGACGGGTCAGGTGTTCTTATCCTGGTGGTTGTTCAAACATCTTTATCAAGGTCTGCCCTGGTTGCCTGATTTTAAAAACCAGCAGCGTTTTTTGATCTGGGGCATTTTCGTGCCATCTTTGATCGGCAACCTGTGGCTGCAGCTACAATTCCTGTTGTTGGGCGACATTAGTCCGACAGGCATTGCTGCGACCTTTGTCACCACTTGGGTGGCGGACCTGCTTGGCAATCTGGTGGTGGCCTTGCCTCTCTTATGTTTTGTGACGCCCATAGTGGAAAAAGCCGGGCTCTCGCTCACAAACAGCGGCCAGCGCGCTAACCTTGGGGCCAGGCTTGACTGGCTCGCTTGGGTCAAAATAGCATTGCTCTTTGGTTTAATATGGACCGTCAGCATGTGGCTGCCGCCGCAGGATTACTGGTTTGTTTACGGTGTCATTATTTTGGCAGTGGCGTTCGAGTCGGGGTTGGCTTTGGTTTGCGCCGTCAATCTTTGCACTGTTTGTTGTGTCTTATTTTTGCCAGCTTTTTTGCCCGGTCTTTATCATTGGCATTTATTGCCCACAGAAAATTTAAGCGATGCTTATCTCTCGCTGATCTGTTTATTTGTAGCCGGGATCAGCGTGGCCCGTGCATTGGGAGAATTACGCGGCAATATGGCAACGCTGGCAGAAAGCGAATCCCGCTTCCGCTTGCTGGCAGAAAACTCAACCGATATGATCTCACGGCATGACCCATTGGGCAATTATCTTTACGCCTCACCCGCATCTCGTATCTTGTTGGGATATGAACCCGAAGAATTAGTGGGACACTCTTCTTTTGAGTTTATTCACCCAGATGATGTCCCTTTTATTGACAGGGTTCGTTCAAACATCATCAAACAACCGATTGATTCCACCACGCTATTTCGCATCCGCCGTAAAAATGGAGATTATATCTGGCTGGAGACAATCGGCCACACAATCTTTGATAAGAAAACCGGCAATCCGCTGGAAATCCACGCGGCCAGCAGGAATGTCAGTGAGCGCAAGCGGGTGGAAGAGGCCCTGCGCGATAGCGAAGCCAGGTTCCGGGCGTTGTTCGAAAATGCGCCTGAAGCAATTGTTGTTTTTGACTCTGAAAAGGGCGTTTTTACGGATTGCAACGAGAACGCCTGCCATCTGTATCAATTCAGCCGGGATGAAATGTTTACCAAAGGTCCCCTGGAAGTCAGTCCGCCCTTTCAACCAGACGGACGGTCTTCCGCCGAAAGTGCGCTCGAAAAACTTCAACAGGCCGTTGCCGGAGAATCTCCACGCTTTGAATGGATGCACCGAAATGGGCTGGGCGAGGACGTTCCATGTGAGATAAACCTGACCCGGTTGCCATCCTCGGATGGCGTTTTGATCCGTGCCAGCGTGGTCAATATCACCGAACGCAAACGCGCAGAGGAACAGGTTCACTTGCTGCAATCGATCTTGATTGGCGTCTCCACAGTCGATGATATTACATCTACTCTGGAGGTGGTGCTGCGCCGCGTGTGTGAAAGGACTGGCTGGGTGATCGGGCAGGCATGGCTGCCCCGGCGGGATCGATCCGTTCTCGATTACGCTGCATCCTGGTTCTCGGATGCTGGCCTGGAAAAGTTCAGAGAGATCAGCATACAAACTGTTTTCTCGCCCGGTCAAGGACTTCCGGGTCGTGTCTGGTTATCAAAGCAACCTGCCTGGCTGGAAAACGCAACCCTCGATCCAAACTTTCCGCGAGCGCAGGTCGCCGCAGCGCTTGGATTAAAGGCTGCACTGGGTCTCCCTATCCTGGCGAATGGGGAGGTTGTTGGCGTGATTGAATTCTTCCTGCCGGCGCAGCGCCCGGAAGATGAGTGGCGCGTGAACGTCATCGGGGCAGTCGCCGCCCAACTGGGATTGGTGATGGAGCGCAAGCGCACGGAGGAAGAGCTGAGGCGCGCTGAGGAACTCTTCCGTGCTGTTGTGGAAGATCAGACCGAGATGATTGTTCGGTGGAAACCGGACGGCATCCGCACGTTTGTCAACGAGGCATATTGCCGCACGTTCGGCAAGTCATACGAAGAAATTGTCGGGACGAGTTTTTGGCCGGTCGTGGCAGAGCCGTTTCGGCAACGCAGGCTGCAGTGGATTTGCGGTCTACGGCCTGATGCGCCCTATTCGACTTCGGTACACGTCAGCCTTTTACCAGATGGGAGTACCCAGTGGCAGGAATGGGCGGACCACGGCTTTTTTGATGAGCAGGGCAATTTGACGGAACTTCAGTCGGTTGGACGGGATATTAGCGAACGCAAACGCATTGAGCAAGAGGAGCGTCAACATGCCGCCCGCAGGGAAACCCTGGCAGAGATTTCGGATGCATTGGCAAACGTCGGCCTGGATACCCAGGCAGTCTTTGATACCATCGCCCGTTATACTGCCGAGCATATCGGAGATAGTTGCGCCATTCGCCTTTTGTCAGGCGACAAACAATGGTTAAATCTGGTGGCATTTCATCATCCCGTCCCGGAGACGGCAACGCTCTTAAAGCCAGCTTATCTCATTCCCATGCCAGTTGATCAGGAATGGTTTCGCCAGGTTCTGGAGACCGAAAAATCGATCCTACTCCCTGTCATCACCGAGGAGCAGTTTAAACTGCTCCCAGCAGGAGATCAGTTGGTTGCTGGGCGGTTCCGCGTGCACAGCGCGTTGGTTGTCCCGTTGCGCGCAGATGGAAAGGTGATTGGCACGATTGCCCTGACGCGCGTCGACCCAGATGGCCCCGCCTACACTGGCAACGATCAGGTGCTTTTGCAGGAACTCGCTGACCGGGCAGGGTTGACCATTCAAAATTCTCGCCTGTTCGAGCAGGTGGAAGGCGCGCGCGAACGGTTGGAGGCACTCTCGCACCGGTTGCTGGAAGTGCAGGAGGCCGAGCGACGAGCGCTCACCAGTGAGCTACACGACCGCGTCGGGCAAAACCTGACCGGGCTGAGCATCAATCTGCAAAACATGAGGGCGCTGCTCCCCAATGAAACGGTCAAGGTCCTCGCAGCGAGGTTCGACGATGCGCAGGCATTGGTGCAGGATACGACACGTCAGATCCGTGACATTATGGCCGAACTGCACCTGCCCGAATTGGAAGATTACGGTCTGGCAGTTGCGCTGGAAACCTATGCTGAACGAGCGGCCTCACGCGCCCATCTGGAATTGATCGCCGACTTGCCAGATTTGCCAAACCCCCGGCTGCCTTCGAATGTCCGCATCGCCCTCTTCCGCGCTGCACAAGAGGCGATCAGCAATGTGCTTAAGCATGCGAAGGCCACGCAACTGGAAGTCCGCCTGGAGCAACGAGAGGGCAGGGTTCGCTTGATGGTTGGGGATAATGGTCAGGGGTTCGACCCGGGTACGACGTCTCAAAAAACGGCGCAAACCTGGGGGTTGAATATCATGCGCGAACGGATTGAATCCATTGGCGGGGATGTCCAGATCGAATTCGAAGCCGGGCGAGGGCACCCGGGTAACGTTTGAAGTCGGGAGAACGCAATGAGCATTCGTGTTTTTGTAGCAGATGACCATGCCATTATCCGCGAGGGATTATGCATGATGCTGGGAAACCAGCCGGATATAGAGGTTGTGGGAAGCGCGGTAAATGGCCGTGAAGCTGTACAGCTTGTGGAGAAACACGCGCCGGATGTGATCGTGATTGATATTTCGATGCCTGAGTTGAACGGGATTGACGCTATTCAGCAGATGTTGCCTGCTCACCCCAATTTGAAAGTGATCGTGCTTTCGATCCATGAGACAAAAGCTTATGTCTATCGCGCCCTGAAAGCAGGAGCCAGGGGCTATCTGCTCAAGGAAACCGCTGGTCTCGAGGTTGTGGAGGCTGTGCGTACCATCTTTCGCGGCGAGCGTTATCTCAGCAAGCGTATTGCTGATCTGCTGCTGGATGCAGCATTCTTACATTTGGAAACCTCGATGGATTTCAGCCTGTTAGATACACTGAGCCCGCGCGAGCGCGAGATATTGCAACTGGTGGCCGAGGGCAAGACCAGTCAGCAGATTGGGGAAAGACTTTTTATCTCTCCCAAAAGCGTTGATACATATCGAAGTCGCTTAATGCATAAGATTGGGATAGAAGATATGGCGGGCCTGGTCAAGTTTGCCATACAACAAGGGTTGATTTCGCTGGAATAGATTTCGTCTTGAATGCCTGGGGGCAAGGGCATTGAAGATTCCACCATCAAAACAATAAGAATTCCCTACAGACGATCCTGATGTAACAAGTGAAAATACTGGTGCAATGATTACCGCACCAGTATTTTCACTTTTAATTTTCGTCCTCACTTGCAGGAACATCCTAAACGATAGTTGGTCAAAAACCATGTCTTCCCTTAAACGTAGTTTCCGAATTCGTTTCTTTGTGCTCCTTTCCCTCGCGATTTTCCCTGGGATCGTGCTGGCGTTCTACTCGGTCATCACACAGCAGCACAATGAAATTTGGGGAGTTCTGCTGATCGGGATTTTTTCTCTCATTCTGGCCTGGTTGGGTGGAGATGTCCTGATCTTACGAAGGGTCAATCTACTTGTGGCTGGTTCTCTAGAAGAACAGACGACGAGCGTGAAAAGCGCGTACTTGTTTGAAGAAACGCAACAGCGTATTCAGGAATTCGAGACAATCAACCATATCTGTACGGCGTTACGCGTCGCGCAAGGGGTTGACGAGATGCTGCCGCTGCTGTTGGAAAAAACGATGACAGTGGTCGATGCGACGATGGGCAGCATCTGGCTTTACGAATCGGCAGACAATACCCTGCACCAGGCCGTTTCCAACGGGATCCCTGATTTTGCCATTCATCTAAGACCTGGCGAGGGAATTATCGGTACAGTTTTTTCCAGCGGGCAGTTCTATTTCACCCCCGATATTCGAAATGATCGTTTAACGCACCCTTCCGTACGCTCAAAAATCTTGACTGGGTTGAGTAGCGCTTGCATCCCGATCTGCACATCGCAGGCGATTGTGGGCGTGTTGATGGTTGGGTTTCATACCCCGCAGGAATTGTCAAAGGATCAAATCCGCCTGCTTACTATCATCACAGAGATGGCTGGCAATGCCATCCACCGCGCGAAGTTGCATGACCAGACCAAAAGCCAACTCCAAAAGTTAAGCGCTTTACACCAAATTGATTTAGCCATCACCAGCAGCTTGAATCTTGGAAATACGCTTCAGGTTTTACTTGATCAGGTTGTCACGCAGCTTGGTGTGGATGCAGCCTGTGCGCTGGTTCTCAATCCGACCGAGCAAACTTTTGAATTTGCCACGAGTTGCGGCTTTACGACCGACGCTTTGCGTCATACACGCCTGCGATTTGGCGAGGGCTATGCGGGTCAGGCCGCTTTGGAACAGCGAACGATCCATATCCCAAATTTGAATACACATCATACCGATTTTCTGCGTTCCCCATCTTTTGCTGCCGAAGGTTTTGTGAGCTACTATGCAACTCCTTTGGTGATCAGAAGCCAGGTCAAAGGGGTGCTGGAAGTCTTTCATCGCTCGCCGTTTGAGCGCGACCATGAATGGCTTGATTTTCTGGAAGCGCTGGCCAGTCAGGCTGCCATTGCGATTGAAAACGCATCGTTGTTTAGCGATTTGCAGCGTTCGAATATTGAGCTGAACCTGGCTTATGACTTAACCCTCGAGGGATGGTCGCGTGCCCTCGACTTGCATGACCGGGAAACTGAAAATCACACCCGGCGGGTGACGCAGACCACATTGCGTTTGGCGCGGGCAATGTCAGTGGATGAGGCAGATCTGGTTCAAATACGCCGCGGGGCGCTGCTGCACGATATCGGCAAATTGGGTATCCCCGACAATGTTTTATTGAAACCCGGCTCGCTGAATGAAGAAGAAAGAAACATCATTCAGAAGCATCCAATGCTTGCCTTTGAGATGCTTGCTCCCATCTCTTATCTGCGCCCGGCACTGGATATTCCCTACTGCCATCACGAGAAATGGGACGGCAGCGGGTATCCGCGCGGGCTGAAAGGGGAACAGATTCCGTTGGCGGCGCGCATCTTTGCAATTGTGGATGTTTGGGATGCCTTGCTCTCGGAACGCCCATACAAAAAGAGCTGGCCCAAGGAAAAGGTCCGCACCTATCTTCAAGAACAGGCCGGGCACCATTTTGACCCCCACGTGGCCGAGGCTTTCCTCGCTTTACTGGATGAGGATGAAGGTTCTTAATATCTTTCAGGTTTCTGCATCCAATCTATTGAGTTTCCCCTACAGACAAATCCAAGATAGCAAATGAAAATTCAAATACAAAAGGCGCTTGCCGCTTATCGCATTTTACTGGTTGCAAATACGAAAATTGAACATGGAGTATTGCTAAATTGATGATGAATAATGTCAGACGAGACTTAGATGAGACGGAAGTGCGCTTATTGGAAGCGCTTAGCCGTCGTGAGCGTGAAATATTGAAATTCGTGGCAGAAGGCAAGTCCAGCCGGGAGATCGGCGAAAAGCTCGCGATTTCTCCCAAAACCGTTGATACCTACCGCAGTCGTTTGATGCGCAAGATCAACGTCAAAAACGTGGCGGGCGTGATCAAGTTTGCTATTCAATACAAAATCATTGAATTGGAATAGAACTTCAGGCTGACGCGCACCTGTGGTTGGTGAACAATCCGCCAGCCTGCTCCCTGGACTGTTGTCTACCTTTATCTGCGGTGCTGGCGCAGCTACAGGCTGGATGTCGGCCAGTCTAAGGGGCAGGCTGGTTTGCTTATGTAAGGCAGCCGCAGGGATGCATCTTCGTACTGTTACGAAATTTGCCCGGTAGCGTGGAGATTTCCTTACAGACCAGATCCGCAACAAAGGGGAAAATAAGATCAATAAGACCGCAATCGTTATCTTTTACTTCTCATCCAAAACTGATCGCAATCCCGAGAGAATCTCATGATACTGACCCAAGAAAGTACCTCCACTGTTTTGCAGAATAAAACAAGCTTGGTAATTTTCAGACTCAATCGTATTCAGTATGCCATTGCGGTTGAGTCGATCCAGCAGATTATCGAGATGGTGGTCATCATTCCCGTTCTGAGCACCAAGGAATGGATGGAAGGGGTGATTAATTACCACGGGGTTTCCATTCCGGTTGTCAATTTGCGACGCCACTTTGGGATGGAAGTTGCCCCTTATCATTTGCATACTCCGATCATTTTGGTGAATATCTTTGGCCATTGGGTGGGCTTAATTGTGGACGATGTGCTGGATGTCCTGTCAGTCTCGGCGCAGCAGATTGTTGATGCGCGCGCCATCCTTCCACCCGGCGCACCCCAGACGTTGTTGCTGAAAGGCGTTATTCAAACCGGACAAAACATTACTTTAATGCTCGACTTGACGCATCTTTTTGATCAGGTGCAGGTGCGCGCCTTAACTGTCACAACTGGTGTGCTTGATAAACAGTCTGCGCAGCGTGTTGGCGAGAAAGTCCGTTCTCAAAAAGTAGCCACTCCCAAGCGCGGTACTGCTTCGAAGGACAAGGCCGGAAAGACCAGCAAAGAGCAAGGGAAAAAATCGTGAGCGATTTAAAGCTTCTTTCGCAGACGAGCGCTCGTAGCGCAAAAGATATTGCTCCATTGGAATTGGGCGATATGCTCCGTTTCAGCAAGCTTTTGCTGGATCGGTATGGGTTGCACTTCTCAAGCAACCGCCGCACGGAGTTAGAGTATGGCATCAGACATGCTTTTGCATCTTCAGCATGTGCCAGCCTGGACGAGTTTTACAAATTACTGGTCAACGCTGAAAGCGGCTCAGTGGAAATGGATTTACTTGTCAATGCGGTCACCGTCAGCGAGACGCATTTTTTCAGAGACGCTGCGCAGTTCAATGCATTGGCGACCTCCATTTTGCCCGAAATTATCAAACATAAAACCAGCTTGCGAACGTTGCGCATTTGGAGCGCAGGCTGCGCCAGCGGCGAGGAACCGTATTCGATTGCCATGCTGCTGCGGGATGTTCTACCCGATATTGACAGTTGGTCCATTACGATTTTAGCGACAGACATCAACACGACTGTGTTGGAGCGTGCGCGTGTTGCCAGCTATGGACAGTGGGCCTTTCGCGAAGAGCGTGCCTTTGCGTTGCGCCCGCGCCATTTTCGCCCGGTGGGCAACCGTTTTGAATTATCCCCGCAAATTAAGCGCATGGTCACATTTTCACAGTTGAACCTGATGGAGGATCGCTATCCCTCTTTTGAGACCAATACGATGATGATGGATTTGATTATTTGTCGTAACGTGACGATTTATTTTCCCCAGCAAGTCACGCAGCAAGTCGTAGGACGTTTCCATAACTCGCTGGTGAACGGTGGCTGGCTGGTGGTGGGGCATTCTGAACCTTCGCTGGAGATTTACAAGGAGTTTCAGCCGCGAAATTTTCCCGATACGGTGGTGTATCAACGCGATGACAACGCCAAACCGAAAACGGCCCCCTTTGTTTTTGCTCCCCTTCAAGCGTCGGTTCCACCCGCCAGATCTGCTACCGATGCGACCCCCACACGGCCCATCCTGATCCCGCGCGTCAACCCCCAGCCTTTGATATCTTCGACTCAGGAAGAATTTGCGGCACAAATGCTGGCCCACGCCAGTGAATTGCTGGAGTTTGGTCACGATCAAGCTGCGCTGAACATTTTAGTCAAACTGGCTGAGACGGAACAAAACAACCCGCAGGTCTATGTGCTGCTCGGAAAGGTCTACGCCAACCGTGGCGCATGGCTCGACGCCGAAAAGAATTGCAGGCGGGCAATGCAAATCAACAAATTAACACTGGATGCGTATTACACCCTCGGGCTGGTGCTGCAACATCAAGATCGATTGACCGAAGCAACCGATACGATGAAGAAAGTGGTCTACCTTGACCGCAACTATATTCTTGGTCACTATCACCTGGCCGGGCTATATCGTGAACAGGGTTTGTTATCGAATGCGCTGAAATCTTTAGAGAATGCGCTCAACCTGTTACACAATTTATCTGGAGAACAAATGATACCCGGTTCGGGCGGCGTCACCGTGAGCCGTCTGCGAGATGCCATCCTACACCAGCAGCAGACATTGAATAAAGTCCAGTAAGTAGGGAATTAGGTTTGGCAGCCCGCTACCCTTAAAAAGCAAAGAGGATCAAATGCAAACAGACAAAGCGAAAAACACAACCCGTGATGAAATTGTTGTAGGTGCCATCCGTAGTCGGATTGAGGCGACCAATCAGAAACGGAGCAGCAGTGAAGAGATCAGCCCTGCAGACTTGGAAAAAGCTTGGGCGCGGCGTTCGGCCCAAGTTGCAAAGAAAATCCAGGAAGAAGAGCAGGGCGAAGTTGTCAAAGCTGCCATTATCAGTCTCGACAATGAGCTGTATGGGTTGGACGTGCAATATATTTTCGATATCCGCGCTTTGGAGAGTATCACCTTTGTTCCACGTGCGCCCGCATGGGTGTTGGGCGTCGTCAACTGGCGCGGACGTATTCTCTCAGTGATTAATTTGCGCCGCTTTCTGGGATTGCCATCGAAAAAGGATGCCGAGACCAGGGCTCAAACCACTCAGCATTTGGTCGTGCTGCAAGTCGGCGAGATGGAAGTGGGCATTCAGGCTGACGAAGTTTTTTTGATCGAGTTGATCCCCGTCAGCAAAATTGATACAAGCTATGGTGTGGTACGCGCCATCAAGCCAGAATTTGTCAATGGACTTTTTATCCGTTCCGGATTGGAAGCGAAAAACCAGTTGGGAATTGTCTTATTGCTTAACCTGCCCGCTTTGCTCTCGGATCACGGCCTGGTGATCCGCGAAGAAATTTTGTAATCATCTTTTCGTTGAAGTTCATACTCGCAAAACCCTTGGAGATAGACAATGAATGCAATCAATAATATTCGGATGGGCACGAAACTGATTGGCAGCTTTTTGTTGGTGGCATTGGTGATTGTGGCGGTATCCATTCTTAGCTATTTCAATATGAGAACGATTAACACAAACCTGAGTGATATGTACAGTAATAATGTCTCAGGGATAACACCGTTGGGCACCGCATATAAAGCGCTTTATCAGCTTCGCGGTGATAACTATAAATATATGCTGATCGAGGCGGAGCGTGCCACTGTTAAAAATGATATTCTCACAGATGAAAAAGAGTTCGATCAGGCCATTGTTGACTATACCGCTACAAACCCTGACGGTGAAGAGGCTGCAGGCTTGTCCCAAATTACGAATGCCTGGAACGATTATAAACAACAAATATCGGGGGATGTAGCGTTGGTCGATAAAGGGGATATTCAGGCTGCTATTGCAGACTCGGCGCAGGGTGGAAAGACCCATGATGTTCGCACAACGCTGGATACTGCCATGCAAGACCTGATTACGCTCGAAGTCAACCTCGCCAAAAAAGCCAACGACAATGGCAATGCCACTTTTGCTTCTGCCCAAATTCAATTGTTGGGCGCTTCCATTATTGCAGTGTTGCTGGCGATTGGGCTGGGGCTGCTGCTTTCCAACAGCATCACGGGGCCGCTGCAAAAGGGGGTCTACATCATGCAGGAAATGACACTTGGGCATCTCAGCAATCGCTTGAACATGCAACGCAAAGACGAAATCGGCATATTGGCGCGCTCAATGGATTTATTTTCTGCTGATTTGCAAAACATGGTTGTGGGGACAGTGCGAAAAATTGCCGATGGCGACCTCAGCACGAATGTAACAAAGAAAGATGAACGCGATGAAATTGGCCCGGCGCTTATCCAAATCACCACATCGTTGCGCGGACTGGTGGCTGAAACGAGCATTTTGACCCGTGCCGGGGTGGAAGGCAAACTTTCCACACGCGGTGATGCTTCCAAATTTAAGGGTGGTTATCACGAGATTGTTCAGGGTGTCAATAATACGCTGGATGCAGTGATCGGCCCCTTGAACGTCGCCGCCAATTATATGGATAAGATCGCTGGCGGCGTGGTACCCGCCCCGATAACGGATATCTACAACGGTGATTTCAACACATTGAAAAATAACCTGAACCGCATGAGTGACCGTCTGCGCGAGATGTTGTCCAGCATTGGTGATGCAGCCAACAATCTAGGTTCAGCGACGGCTGAAATTTTGGCGGCCACCACCCAGCAAGCTTCTGGTGCCAGCGAACAGTCGGCGGCCATTGCACAGACCACGACAACGGTTGAAGAAGTCAAAGCCAGCGCCGAACAAGCTGCCATGCGGGCGCAGGATGTGGCGACTGCTTCGCAGCGCACGGTGGAAGTGGCCCGCAGCGGCCAAGGTTCTGTCCAAGCCACCATTGAAAGCATGGCGATGATCAAGGAGCGTGTCGAGGGGATTTCTGAAAATCTGTTGGCGCTTTCAGACCAGACCCAACAAATTGGCGAGATTATCTCCACCGTCAATGAGATTGCCTCGCAGTCGAATATGCTGGCGCTGAACGCCTCCGTTGAAGCGGCGCGCGCCGGGGAGCATGGCAAGGGTTTTGCTGTGGTTGCCACCGAAGTGCGCAGTCTGGCAGAGCAATCGCGGCAAGCCACCGACCAGATCAAGGCCATTCTTTCCGAAATTCAGAAGGCCACCAATAGCACCGTCATGGCAACTGAAGAAGGTGTCAAGGGCGTGGATCGTGGCGTGCAGCTTTCCTCACAATCACGCGAATTGATTGAACAGTTGGCGTCCGTAATCAACGAATTGGCGCAGGTGGCGGCGCAGGTGGTGGCCAGCGGTCAACAGCAGCAGACCGGCATCGACCAGATTTCGCTGGCAATGCAGAACATTAATCAGGTAACGATGCAGAGTTTGGCCAGTACGCGCCAAACTGAGAAATCGGCCCAAAACCTGAACGAATTGGCCCGCAAGATGAATGAAATTTTGGCGCAGTATCGGTTCTAAAAGCTTGGAATTGGAGCTTGGTAAATTGGGATGATGAACACCAATTACCAATTTACCAGTCTACCGATCTACTGTCTACCAAGTCACCACCAGGAGCACCCATGTCGATCAGTGAAAAAATCCGCGCACAAATCATTAGCAGCTTCCGGGCTGAACTGAGTGAACACGTTCAGACATTGAATGAAGGTTTGCTGGCAATCGAGCAGAACCGCATTCTGGTTGCTGAGCGTGAAGAGAGAATGGCGACCATCTTTCGGGCTGCGCACAGCCTGAAGGGCGCGGCGCGGGCTGTGGGTGTGAGCGCTGTTGAGCAATTGGCCCACGCACTCGAAGATATTCTCGGTGGCTTGCATAAAAATAGTTTGACGGCTTCGCCCGCGTTGTTTACAGCTTGTTACAAGGCGGTGGATGCAATTCAAGTGGTCGAAGCCGCTTATGAAGCCGGGGAGACGACTCCGCCAATGGAGAGTCTGATGGCGCTTTCAGGGTTGGAGCCGTTTCGGCGCGCACTCAAGGCTGGGGCGGAGCAGGCTGTCCCAACCGAAGCGCAAAACGCCCCGGCGCGGGAAAAAGCAGCGAAAACGGAATCCGCCCGGGCGAAGACATCCAAAAGCAGGCTGGAAAGTTTGCAAAACGCTCTGGCTGATAGCAAGGAGGCCGTGGTTGGTGTTCCCGCATCGGAAAAGGAAGATTTTGATGCGCTTGTTTTGCAACCAGCCGCTTCACCCGCCTTTGAAGAAACCATTCGCGTGGGTGTGGGCAAGCTCGATTCGTTGATGGAGCAGTTAAACGAACTTTTGGTCACCAAGATCCGCGCCGGGCAACGCCTGACTCAGGTTCGCCAGGCGCAAGGGTATGTGGCGCGTTGGCAAAAAGACTGGCTGAAGGTGCGCGGCAGTTATGGCCGTTTGAGCCGCCGTCATGTGCTGGATGATGCTTCGGATGTGATCCAGATTGGTCAGCGTAAGGAGTTTGATCGCCTGTTGAATTATGTGCAGGTCAGCCAGGAACGTCTGAAAGAACTGAATGTTTTATTGAACGCCCTGACCCGTGAATATCACAGCGACACGATGCAAATGTCGTTGGTGATTGACCGGCTGGAAGAAGAAATCAAACGGGTGCGCATGCTGCCGTTTAAAAGTATCGCTGCTCCCTGGGGGCGCATGGTGCGCGATCTGGCGCAAGCTTCTGGAAAAGCCGCGACGCTTGAATTGGTGGGTGGCGAAGTGGAACTGGATAAACGCGTGCTCGAACTGGTCAAGGACCCTGTCATTCACTTGCTGCGCAACGCGGTGGATCACGGTATTGAAAGCCCTGTCCAGCGCGCAGCCAGCGGAAAGCCCGAACAGGGGAAAATTTCTCTGACGATTGAGCAAACGGGCAAGGATGTCGCCATCCACATTCAAGACGACGGCGCCGGGCTGGATGGTAAGACCATCCGTGATGCGGCGCTGCGCCGCAAGGTGAAGGATGCGGCGACCCTGAGCGATGCCGAGTTGATCGAGCTGATCTATACCCCAGGCTTTTCAACCAGCGTGATGATTACCGATGTTTCAGGGCGCGGGGTTGGACTGGATGTGGTACGGCGCAATGTGGAAAATTTACACGGGCGTATCCAACTGGATTCAAAGCCTGGGCAGGGGACGTGTTTTACGCTCTTTTTGCCGGTAGCACTGACCAGTTCGCGTGGATTGTTGGTGCGTGTCTCGGGGCAGACCTTTGCCATTCCGGTCAATGCCATCGAAAGAATCGCGCATGTGCGACCATCTGAAATTCAAATGGTGAGTGGCAAGCAAACCATTCGTTATGCAGATCACCCGATCAATCTCGTTCATCTGGCCGATGTGCTGGGCATGCCCCGTGCTGCCAATAGCAATTCCCGTGAGCATATCCCAGTGGTTATTCTTTCTACCTCTGAAAAACAAATGGCCTTTGTTGTCGATACATTGATTGATGAGCAGGAAGTGGTTATCAAGAGTCTCGGCAAACAAATTGCCCGCATCGGCGGCATCGCAGGCGCGAGCCTGATGGGCAGTGGTGATGTTTTGCTGGTATTGAATGTGGCCGATATCATCAAAATTGCCTGGCGTGATGACCACCGCGCAGTTTTGACCAAAGTTGAGCCGGAGGATGTGGCAACGCAGTTACGTGCAAAAAACACAATTTTGGTGGTGGACGATTCGATTACCACGCGCACCCTCGAGAAGAATATTCTGGAGGCAGCAGGTTATACCGTCCGTCTGGCCCTGGATGGACAGGAAGCCTTCAACACGCTGATGATCGGTGAGTTGCCCGATCTGGTCATTTCCGATGTTCAAATGCCGCGCATGGATGGGTTCGCACTGGCCGCACGCATCAAAAAAGAAGCACGCACTTCTGCTTTGCCAGTCATCCTGGTCACATCCTTGGAGTTGCCTGAAGACAAGGCCAGGGGTGTGGATGCCGGGGCAGATGCTTATATTGTGAAACGTAGCTTCGATCAAAATAATTTATTAGAAACCATCGCCCAGTTTATATAAGAGAGAGTGTGCATCATGAACGATATAAAGAAAACCATTCTGATTGTTGAAGATAGCATCGTACAAGCCCTGGCAGTGCAAATGCTGCTCGAGCAGTGTGGGGTAAATGTAGTACGCGCTACCAGCGGAGAGCAAGGCCTGAGTTTGGCCCGTGAAACCAAGCCAGACCTGATTCTGCTGGATATTCAGTTGCCGGGTATCGATGGTTTCCAATTTTGTCGTTTGCTGCGCGATGATGTGAGCATGATCAATATTCCGATTATCCTGTTTACTGTATACGATGATCAGGAAATGTTCCGAAAAGGTTTTGCCAGTGGGACGATTGACTTTATCCCGAAAGACGCATTCTACACAAGCGTTTTGCTTGAAACGCTAAAACAAATGGGAATCATCAAAAATAATTTTGGCCGAATGAATTATCAAAGTAATTGACCATCATCAGAGAGAATGAGCCATGCTGCAAACCCCAAAAGAAAAAATTCGCGTTATCGTCGTTGATGACTTGCCCACCATGCGAAATTTTTTGGCTTCCATTTTGACCGGAGCTGGAATGAACGTGATCGCAACCGGTTGTGATGGTCGAGATGCTTTGCGTTTGGTGAAAGAACTGAAACCGGATGTGGTTACCCTGGATATCAGAATGCCGAACATGGATGGTTTTGACGCTACCCGGCGCATTATGCGTGAGCAGCCTACACCGATTGTGATCGTCACCGGGAGTATGAAATATGAGGATGTGGATCTGACCTTTCGTGCCTTGCAGGCAGGCGCGCTGGCGGTGGTTAATAAGCCTGGTTTGGCCGACTCCCAAACTTGTGAAAAAGTGATCCAGACCGTGCAAACCATGTCGGGCGTGCATGTCATTCACCATTGGGGCACACGCCAAATCACGCCTCCGAAACCAAGGCTGGCGACTCTGGGCGGCGTAAATTCTCCGCTGATGGATCGTTCTCGTTACCCGGAACTTAAGGTGATAGGGATCGCTTCGTCAACGGGTGGCCCCTCGGCGTTGGCCGCCGTTTTGAGAGATTTGCCTGCCGATTATCCGATCCCGATTCTGATAGTGCAACATGTTTCTCCCGGCTTTACCACCGGGTTGGTGGAGTGGCTTGGCTCGGTGACAAAAATGCAGGTTGATGTGGCTGCCTATGGAGACAGGCTGAAACCCGGCACGATTTTTTTTGCCCCCGATAATTACCATGTAAAAGCAACCCGAGGCGGCGAAATCGAACTTTCCCACAGCCCGACTTATAAAGGCTTGCGACCTTCAGCCAACCCGCTTTTTGAATCGCTGGCACATTATTATGGCAAAAAAGCCCTGGGAATTGTCTTAACCGGGATGGGTGATGATGGCGCAGATGGCCTTGAGTTGCTCCACCACGCAGGCGGTTTGACCATTGCCCAGGACAAGGAAAGCTGTGTGGTGTACGGAATGCCGAATGAAGCAGTCGTTCGAAATGCGATAGATGCTCAAATGAGCCCTACAGAAATTGCTTCATTTCTTAGATATGTCGGTGAGATCAAAATGGACGCCTCGAAACAAGGAACGGTGCGCGATGAGTATTTCGCAAAGATTTATAATCCGCAATGAGATAGATATTATCAGCACGCGTATGGCTGTTCGAGAATTTGCCAGGCGTTATGGGTTTAACTCGAGAGATCAAGCCTGTATTTCGTTGGCATCCTCGTCGCTGGCAAGCTCTCTGGGCTTGGGCAAGGAATTTGCCTTCGTCGGTTTAGAAATCCTGATCGAATATTTTGAAAGCGGCCAAAAGAAAGGGATGCACGTTGTTTGCACGAAGCAACGCGCCGAACCGAACGATTGGGCAGCCGTTGGTCGCCTGAAAAATTCATACTCGCTGGTTGATGATATTCAAACGAAACCGGTATCCCAAAATGGGATCGAGGTTACTGTGACAAAATGGAATTCTTCCTATATAGGATAATTGTATATGGCCACTAACGCATCAACTTCGATTGCCTCAAAAACTGTTCTTGTTGTAGAAGATAGCCTCACCGAGGCTGAAAATATTCGTGCTGTTTTGGTAGAGATGGGCTTGCAGGTCGTTTTAGCTGTGGATGGACTAGATGGCTTGCAAAAAGTACAGGGAATTCATCCCGATTTGGTTGTTATGGATGTGAATATGCCGGGGATGAACGGCTTTCAGGTTGTTCAGGCACTTAAGCGCGATCCGCAATGTGCAGCAATCCCTGTCGTGATGTTGACCACCCATGATGCCCCCGAATTTGTCATGACAGGGCTCGATTCTGGCGTGATTGATTACATTCCAAAAGACGTTTTTGCGATGCGTGTTTTGGTCGAAACCATTCGGCAAATGGGTTTAATTTAGGCGCTTTTCTGCAAAGAAAGCGTAAAGGATTTATCTGATGACAACTACTCAGCTCAAAAAGACCATACTGGTTGTAGAAGATAGCGCCACCCAGGCAGATGCTATTCGGATCGTTCTTGAAGAGAATGGTTTGAGCGTTATTTGCGCCACCAATGGCTTAAGCGGTTTGAAAGTGGCGCAAGCAATCTGTCCTGATCTGGTTGTAATGGATGTGAATATGCCGGGGATGGATGGTTTTCAGGTGCTTCAGGCATTAAAAAATAACCCGCTAACGCGCGATATACCGATTGTTATGCTTACATCGAGCAGTACACCTGAAGCAGCCATGACCGGGCTGACATCGGGCGCAATTGATTACATTCCCAAAGATGTTTTTGCAATGAGCGTCTTGCTTGAAACGATCCGACAAATGGGTCTGCTTTAACACGAAAGTTTTAATAATCCACCCTGGGTTTTGAATCTGGTTTATTTATTTTGAAATTTTCCCCTTTTGAAGAGGGGCTGTCTAAAAAGAGAATAGACAGCCCCTTGATGGTTTCATTTGCTGCATCGTCCCCTTCAATTTGGGGTGTTCGGCGGAGGGGCGGGTTTCTCTGATGACGGTGCATCAGAGTCTATCTGATCGTCCGGCGGCGTTGAAGGTGGGTGGCTGACAACCGTTTTCTCGCCACCCAAGAAGGGATTGGATGTTCCCGCATCGTTTTGATTAGACTTGTTTTTCAACAGGCGATCATAGACGGAATCCAGCGCTTTTGAAACGGCTTTGCCCGATGGAGTGATCGGGATCGCTTTTTGGACAGCCTGGACGAAATCTTCAGCAGTTTGGTATCGGTCTTCCGGATTTTTCGCCAGCGATTTGATCAAGACACGTTCGATGGCGTCGGTCATATCCGGCGCAAGTTCACGAGCCGAAGGCAATGGGTCATGAATGTGCTTAATCACCACCATCATGGGAAGTTTATCCCGATAAGGGACCTGACCCGTAAGCATTTCGTAAAAGATAATCCCCAGCGAATAAAGATCGCTGCGCCCATCCAATGTATCGCCTTTGCCTTGTTCGGGCGACATATAGGCAGGGGTGCCCATAATTGCTCCTGCGGACGTCAAACTCTCGGATGATATTTCAACCATGCGTGCCAGACCAAAGTCGGTTAACAGACAATTGCCTTGCTCGTCAATCAATACGTTACTGGGCTTCACATCGCGATGAATCATGCCTCGGGCGTGAGCATATCCCAGTGCGCTGCCGAGTTGAGTCATAATCTGGCGGATCTCGGGCAGGGTTCTACGGCGCATCCGCAACAACTCGTCCAGCGTCCCGCTCTGCAGGAAAGGCATAACGATGTAGCTGTATCCATCCACCTGGCCGTAGTCGAAAACCGGCAAAATATGGGGATGCTGAAGTTGGGCGAGCATGATGGCTTCACGCTGAAATCGGTTGGTAAATTCTTCCGACTCGGCCAATTTGCGAGAGAGCACCTTCACTGCAACAAAGCGCTTCATAGCAGGTTGGTAAGCCTTATAGACCGCTGCCATGCCGCCCTCTCCCAGCGGAGCAGCAATTTCATAGACTCCAAATAGTCTTCCGGTCAGGTCTTCCATACGCAAACTTTACCTCATGTCTTTTTGATATATTCTCATTAGTGCCGTAACTACCTTAGGTCGTAGAGTAAAAACGGCGAATTTCAGCCGCTTTTACTCTACATTTTTATGTAGTTACGGTATTAGTATAGCATGACACACAAATTTCTTGATTATTTTTTGACTCTTTGAGAATTTCCGTGATATTTTGACGCCTACTCTATAAAATCCTGTGTCATTTGTTTAATAATCATTGTGAGCGGATGGGTTGGGTATTCCTTTGCGAAAATACCTTTGCCTCCCAGGGTAAGCATTTCTTCCGTGTGCGGCAGTATTGCAGTCACAGGGAGTTGATATTTTTCCTGTAACTCCCGTTCAACATCCCCAATATTAAAAGCATGTGGCACTTGGCTGACAACCATTTTGAGATGGGGAATTTCCAGCGTTTGCGCCAAACTGACCACGATGGCTGTTCCTTGATAATCTTGGTTATCCAGCTTTAACATAAGGATCAGTGTGTCTGAACCGGCCAGAGAAACCAACGTCTGTTCATCCAAGCCAGGAGTGGTATCTACCATTAAAAAATCGAGGTCGAATGCTTTCGATATTTCAGAGAAGGCCTTGGCTAGTTTATCTGCTTCATAACTTTCGTGTGAAACCCGCATGATATCCTGCAGATCAGGGCTGGCGGGCGCCAAATAAATTTTGCCTGAGATGTCTGTTGGGGTTACGTCATAAACTGCTTCGTGGCAATCAATATTTCCCCACAGGTAATCATTGATTGTCTTTTCGAGTTTATATTCGGGCAAACCCAAACCGAAGAGAATATGGTCGCTGGGTGACTGAAAATCTGTATCAATTACACCGACACGCTTTCCATCCATTGCAAGCAACATTGCACAGCTTGCCAAAAGATTGGATGTTCCGGCACCTCGCCGGAAAGAGTGAAAGGCGATGATTTTGGTCATGATATTCTCCTTACTGATTCCAAGTGTCCAAGACAAAACCCAATCATAAGACAGATGGATGCTTTATTCTTCATCCGATTTTGGTTTCTTCTCTTCAGGAGCTTCCTGGAATCGGGTGCGCATGTCTTTCACCTTCGAGCGCAGATCCTGGAAGAAGTCAGAGTCTACGATTTCCTTTACCTGAGACTCCAATTTGGAGTGATCGATCATGACTTCCAACTGTGCAACACGCGCCCGCAGGGATTTTTCGCGCTCGGCAACTTTTTCAACCATCGAACGGAAGACAGTACCCAGGGTGTCAACTTCATCCCGGAACGAATCATGATTAAGTACCGTCCAGTCCTGTTCGTAATTACCATCTCCAATATCATCCGCTACGTTGGCTAAGGCTGCAATAGGACGAGTCAACAAGCCGGCAAGCCAATAAACCAGGAGAAAGATCAACAGATAGCTGATAATGAATGCGATCAGTCCACCGATCAGGATGCCCCGAGTCACTTCATTGACATACGTGGCGGGCATATCTACGCCAATCGCCCCAACGGTTTTCCCTTTCTGATCCGTAATCGGTTGGTAAGTGGTAATCCAACTCCCGTATTTATCGTCATAAATATCCCAGCTATCAACACGCTGATCCAATCCATCTGCAATCCGAGTGGTTGTTGAGTGATACAGCTCGCAAAACTTAAATCCGCCACGTGGATTGCGAAAATAGCCTGTACTGCCAATCGCGACAACATCCCCGGGTTTCGGCCCTTTAACATATGTATATAGGCGAATGTTGGCAGGATCATCGGGGCGAGCAGAAGAAGCGATCTGTTGAACCGTGCGAAGCCAATTCTCATGTTGGGTATAAAGAGGGTTATCCGGATAATAACCCACAGCCGTACCGGTGGTGGTGAGCAATTTGGATTCGAAGTACTCTCTTGCTGATAAAGTTGCACAAAACCATTTACATCCATACCCTGTGTTGCACCATTGATTGTATTCAACAGTTTATCGGATATGGTATGGAATACGCTGTCTTTTGTATACTGATAAAACCACAAGTAACTGCCAATGAACACCGGCGTAAAAATCAGGATGAATCCGATCCAGATTTTTACGCGCAAACTGACATAACGCAGCGGGAAGTTCTTTATTGCGGTTCCCATAACGACCTCCTAAGACATAATATGGATTGAGTTAAGCACGGTTTGAACCTGTGGATGGTCAACAGGCAAACCATAATGATCAACCAAAAAAGCCAGAGCAAAATCGGCAACATTTTTAGCGTCATATGCACGCCCAACCAATTTGGGGTTTGGTAAAAAGCCAAGTATGGTTGGCATGAATTGGATTGGGGCAGCCTCATTTACCTTCAAATTAGGCGGAAAAATCGGTTCAAGATACTTGATAGGAAGCTCTTGCATCCCGTTGTGTTTATAATGTTCCATCAAACGAGGAAATTCTACCTCGCTCACCATGCCCAATACAGGGGGAGCACCGATTTGTTCCGCATCTGTGATAATCTGATCTAGACAGGTATGTATAAGGAACATTGAGAGTTTGTATCCATTTACCAATACTTCACGGAAAATTGGGTCAACCGCAAGGGCAATAGCGATTTCACAATTTCGAGCGCGTATATATCGAAACGTACGAAGACCCGCAGGCTGACCGTTCACTTCAATCAGCCAATAATGAACAATATGTCCCAGGCGATGCTCCTCTCCAAACCTTGCACGCTGCCTCATGCGCGGAACATAATGAGCATACTGTGGAAATAATCGGGCATAGAGCTCCAGCATCGCTTCAATGCGTGCTTCGTCACCTGAACCATTCAACTCCCAAACTTTTACTGAACCATCCATTCGGATTAAACGAGCGGTCATTTCTCGCCCAAATCCGGTTTTTCAAGTTTTTCAAGTTTATCGAGCACGCCTGACGAACCGCGCGTCCGCCGTTTCAGTTGCCAATTGAGCATACTCTTATCGTAGGTTTGCTGGACGCGAAGTGCCGCCCAAAATGCCAATAGCGACAGTGCTATGCCTAGACCAAGATAGATCATGCTAAAAGCCCCTTGCCCCATACTTAAATTTAAGCCTGCGGTGATAATTCCAAAGGTGATCAAACTACCCACAATCGTTCCCAACGAAGGCAAGTGACCATCAATGAACATACTGACGCGCCCGCGCTTTTCGTTCGGAACCAATGCCTGGACCGCTTTTCGATTCGATAGATCAATTGTGTCATATGATACACGGGAAACTCCCTGTGCAGTAGTGCTGATCAAGAAGCCAGGGATGAAGAAATTGGCTATTGTAGAAATCATCATCACAATGGGGTGAATGAGAAAACTCTTCTTGATACTCAGCTTTTCAATGATGCGCCGGGTCAAAGATTGAATAATAATGGAGCCCACTGCTATTAACAGGTTATAGTTGGCATAAAAAGACTGAAAGCCATGCCCAAGATCAATGTGTGCATCGGTGAGCGCATCATACAACAAGATCGTCATCGCCGCACCGGCAGCCAGCATTCCCAAGGCTTGATATGCAAAGGCAGGAACTGTCTTAATGAAATTCCAGCCTGCTGAAAAACTCTCTTGGATTGAAACAGCCGTCTGGCTAGGTTTGGTAATGTGAACCTGACGCAATCCAAAGTAAGCGATTGCAAAGCTCACGAAGAAAATGATTGCGTTGAGGTACAGCAAGTTGACAGTGCCAAAGTGCATGTTCGTGTCCAAGCCAGCGATCCCCAGACCTAGAATCGTCCCAACAAAAGCAAAGTTGGCAATCACGGGTAGTAAACGGCGGCCAGTGGCAGGGTCGAAAATGTCATTGGCCAGTATCCAAAAAACCACGGGGAAGAACCGCCACTGCTGATCGTTCAACAGGTAGATCAATGTATAAGAAATGGATTGGGGAAACCAATTAAAGAAAAAAGACAGCGCAAGTATGACATAAAGGCCTGTAAAGGCCAACAATACGATCATCATCAATTTGATCCGGTCGAAACGATCGACGACCAAAGATTGAAGCCCGGTAGCAAAAATGAGCAAGGCCATATCTCCAGCCCATAGGAGTAGAAGATATTGATCCTTAACCGCGCTAAGAAAGCCACTCACTGCAACAACTTTGGTGATCCCCATCGCGGCATAATTCCCAAGAAGAATGGCACCTAAAGTAAAAACCAAACTAAATTCACCCGGTTTGAATCGAAATCTTGTTAACAATTTATCTTTCATCACATCACCTCTCATCAAGAGCGTGGCAAAAAAGTCTGTAAAGGGTAAGCACTCAAGTCGAAATCAATGGAATCATCACCGTAAAAACTGACCCAACCCCTACTTCTGATGAAACGGAAATATGCCCGTTTGCTCGGTAAAGTCACGCAAATTTATTTTTCTCAGGATTGTCACTACCAATATAGCTGAAACCATATATATAAATATGATGAGACGGGAATAGAATACATCCCATCTCATCATTATGTTGTAACAACAGAATTTCTCTTCTAGCGCAGGATTTGCGCTACGATGGATTTGTAGCCCAGCGCCACTGGATGATTTGGATATTCAACGGAGAATATTCCTTTACTGGCCAGCGCCATCATGTCATCTGAGTGAGGCAAAAGGGCTGCTACCTTGCAATCGTACAGATTTTCCACTTTCTTACGCACGTCCTCAAGGTCAAAAACTTGTGGTACTTTATTGACAACCAGTAATATGCGTGGCACTTCAAGCTTTTTGGCAACATCCACCGTAACAGCCGTTCCTTGATAGTCTTGATTGTCAGGACGCATAATAATTACCAGGGCATTTGAAACGGCAATCGAAAGTAATGTTTCTTCGTTCAACCCTGGGTGAGTATCGATCATTAAAAAATCGAGTTTAAGTGCATCAATCACATCGCGGAAGCCATCATTTAATAATCCGACATCATAACCTTCACGTAAAATACGCGCAATTTCACCTGGATTCATACTACCAGGGATCAGGAATATTTTCCCTTTAATATCCACGCCTACTTTATTGGTCACATCTTTTGCCGCTTCCTCTATTCTACACTTCCCCCATAGATAATCGTTCAATGAGTGAACCATTTCTTTTTCATCCAGGCTAAATAGGACATGAATGCCCGGCGATTGAATATCGGTATCTACAATCCCAACTCGTTTACCTTCCATTGCTAAAAGTGTAGACAGGTTTGCTGTAGTATTTGATTTCCCGGTACCACCTCGAAAAGAATGAACAGAAATAATCTGAGGGGCCATTTGTTTCTCCGTAGGTTAAATTTCTGTGATTATAGTAGTGTTGGGAAGTAAAGTCAAATTGCGTATCTGAAAGCAGCAATTCCAAATATGACTTCCCGCGTGGTCGGGCAGTGACTTATAGCGATATTTTGGGATTTGTGAAAGCCTGTGTTTCAGGTAGATAGCCCTTGCTTTGGTGGAGTGAATGTGATAGTCTTCTCTGGTTATGATTTTACATGTGTGTAAAACAGGGGCGAGAAAGGCAATAAATCATGCAACCTGACCCAGAAAAACAGGCAAATCCTGAAGACGACAATCCAGCGTTGAGCAGAGTCATCGAGCGCAATATTCATACCATCATGCACCTGCGCGCAAAAGCTGTGCATGAACGCAGCCTGCAAAGCCGCGTCGCAGATACCATCACATCCTTTTCAGGGCGCATGATTTTTGCTTATATTCATATTGTCTGGTTTGGGTTATGGATTTTGCTCAACACTGGATGGTTCGGTCTACCTGTTTTTGATCCGTTTCCTTACGGGCTCCTCACCATGGTGGTCTCTCTCGAAGCAATTTTCCTTTCGACCTTTGTCCTTATCAGCCAGAACCGCCAGGCTGCCGAGGCGGAGCGCCGCGCTGACCTCGATTTACACATTGGCCTGCTCACCGAACACGAGTTGACGCGCGTCTTGCAAATGCTCGACGCCATCCAGGACAAGCTCGGCATCGTCGATCATGCCAACAGCGACCTGGCCGACCTGGAAATGGAAACCAAGCCAGAAGACGTATTGGCCGAAATCCAGCGTCTTCACGAAATTGAACTTGGGAAAGAGCCTTCCTCATGAAAAAAGACCTGACACCCTTGTCGGAAAAAGAAGCTTTGTATCAAAGCATCTTGGATGCTGCCAGTGACGGTTTGATTATCCTTAATTTGGAAACTGGTCTGGTGGTGGATGCCAACCCTGCGGCATGTACCATGCACGGCTATACCTGCGAAGAATTCATTGTTTTGCCATGGGTAACCTTTATCCACATTGATAGCCAGTATATCTTTAATGAATATATGCGGGATTTTTCACCCGAAGGGGGCGGCGATATTCGTCCTTTGCATCAGCGCCGCGACGGCACAACATTTTACGCCGAATGGCGCGGCACAGCTTTTCTCTATCAGGGCCATTCCTGTTTGCTGGGGGTCGTCCGGGATGTCAGCAAGCGCATTGAGGCAGAACAGTCGTTGCGCCAAAGCGTAGCGACACGCACCCATGAACAGGCCATGCTGCTGGAGATTTCACATACCCTGGCTTCCACCCTGGAACTTCAACCAGCTCTGATCCTTGACCAGTTGCGGGAGATGATCCCATTCACGCACGGTTGCATCTTCATGTTGGAAGAATTTACGCTGCGCACGCTGGCAATGCGCGGCACGCCAGAATTGGAACAATCTGTGCCTTTCATCATTCCTTTGCAAACCCCTGAAACCCTGGCCGCGTTGTTGAAACGCTACCTGCCTATTCGCATCGCTGACGTTTGGAGCGACGACCCGCAGGCGCAATTTTTGCATTTGCTTTTTAATGGTGAAGCGGCTCTCTTGCTTAAAGAAATACAATCGTGGATGTGGATCCCACTGGCAGTACGAGACCGTGTGATTGGCAAGATTGGTCTTGCCGCAATCGAAAAGGATCATTTCACCCCCCACCATGCCGACCTGGCGCTCAGCGTTGCCAATCAGGCTGCCATCACGATGATCAACGCTGAGCTAAATGGACAGGCACAGGCGCTGGCCGTGCTCGAAGAGCGACAGCGCCTGGCGCGCAACCTGCATGACGCTGTCAATCAATCGCTTTTTTCTGCCGGGCTGATTGCCGAAGTGCTGCCCCGCCTGTGGGAACGGGATCAGGACCTGGCGCGGCAATCCCTTGAAGATTTGCGCCGCCTGACGCGCGGTGCACAGGCTGAAATGCGCACGCTCCTGGCGGAACTACGACCATCCACCTTGACCGATTCAAGCCTGGGCGATTTGCTGCGGCTTTTGGGGAACGCACTCTCGGGTCGCATCAATGTCCCCGTTACGGTCACTGCAACCGGAGAGTTCACCCTCCCCGCTGAAGTCCAAATTGCTTTTTATCGCATTTGTCAGGAAGCTCTCTATAACGTAGCCAAACATGCCAAAGCCAGTCAGGTTGAGATGACCCTGAGGCAAACTGGGGATGCAACCGAACTGTGCATCCGTGACGATGGATTAGGGTTCGACACACAACAGATTTTTTCAGGTCATTATGGTCTGGGCATGATGCGCGAACGCGCAGAGGCCGCTGGCGTGCTGCTGGTGATTTCGAGCCAGCCTGGTCACGGTACAGAACTCACTATTCACTGGACGAAGACTTCATCTATTTAATAAAGATAAAGAGGCTCAATGACGAACCCGATCCGCGTGATGCTTGTAGACGACCATATGATGGTGCGTCGGGGCCTTGCCATGCTCCTGACTGTTTTTGATGATTTGCAACTGGCAGGCGAGGCCGAAAATGGCAAAGCAGCCATCCAGCTCTGCGCCGAAGTTTTGCCAGATGTGATCTTGATGGATATGGTCATGCCAGAAATGGATGGGGCTAGCACCACACGCGTCATTCGCCAGCAATTTCCGTATATCCAGGTGATTGCGTTGACCAGCTTTAAAGAAGGCGAAATGATCAAAAACGCCCTGGAAGCGGGAGCGATTGGCTATTTGCTCAAGGATGTTTCTGCTGATGAGCTGGTGCGTGCCATCCGTGCTGCGTACGCCGGGCGCGCCACACTTTCCCCCGAAGTTGCCCAATCGCTCGTAGAGACAGCCAACCAGCCGCCAGCCCCCGGCCTCGACTTGACGCAGCGCGAACGTGAAGTGCTCGGCTTAATGATTGAAGGGCTGAACAATACGCAAATTGCTGCAAGACTGACAGTCAGTCCATCCACTATCAAATCCCATGTCAGCAACATCCTTTCCAAGCTGGGCGTTGCCAGTCGCACCGAAGCCGTAACCCTTGCACTGCGCAACAGCATTGTCCCTTAGAAGCTGTTTAATCAATTCAATTCACCACAGATCAACACAGATGAATGGGATTTGCACGCCGCAAATACATTCTATGCCAAAAAATCTGCCTTTATTTGGGTTGATCTGCGGTTAAAAAGATTTACCTTTAACGATGGAGACTCGACAGGCCTGATGTTCTCCCCCAAGTAGGCTAGAGTAACACTCCCCAACCGGTTGATGCGGTTGGGGAGTGTTTGTTATAAGATCGAAGTATAGATCGGTTATTCAGATGTCCGAGCAAATAGCAAGAGGAGAGATTCAATGAATACAGCTTACAACTTTTCGTCCAACAGGACTCTGCAACCGCTGACAGATGAAATGACGTTAGTTCGTCTTTCACAACAAGGCGATCTGGAAATGTTTGCGCAATTGTATGATGCTTATGTGTCACGTATTTATTGTTACATCTATCGCCGTGTAGAAGACGATATTCTGGCCGATGACATTACTTCAAAAGTCTTTCTAAAAGTATGGGAGAAACTGGGTACTTACCAGATAGGCAAGTCTCCCTTTATGGCGTGGATTTACCGCATTGCGCATAATAGCGTCATGGACCATTACCGTGCAAAGAAATTTATCGTCTCGTTCGAGGAGATCAATCCGACAGAACTCAGCCATAGGGATGAAGTTGATGAAAAACTTGACTCGCAACTGCAGTCATGGCAACTGCGCGAAGCGCTGCAGGGCTTGACGGAGAAACAACAGCAGGTGTTACTTTTGAAATTTGTAGGCGGCTATACTACGATGGAAATCGCACAGCAGCTTGACCAACCGCAGGGAACGGTGCGCGCTTTGCAGATGCGCGGGCTGCGAAAGTTGGCAAAGTGCCCGGTGCTCCAAAGAGAATCGGCCTACGCGCTGTAATCTTTTTTTTCGTACAAAGATTTGCGTCTCTCTCAATGGGAGAAAAAATCTCCCCGGCTGGTGGATGTCACGGGGAGATTTTGCTTTCGCAGGGTTGTTCGTTGATTTGCTCCTTCGAGCCTCCCCCAAGTGGGGGAGAAGAACCCTCCCCAGCCGATGGATGTGATCGGGGAGGATTTGTTATAAGATGAGTACATGACGTACATTACCCGCGTATATATAACCGATGCCCTACCCAAAGAGCGTGCTGCGCTTTGCTTAATGCTTCTTGATCTGAAGATGGAATGCGTTGGCGAAGCCGACGATTGGCCCACTACCTTGGCCAATGCGCCAGGAACCCGCCTGGACATGCTTGTGGTGGATTGGGAATTGCTGCCCCGTGATTTGGGTGCACAGGCTTTGGCGGAACTACGGGTGCTTTGCCCGAAGGCAATCGTCATTGTTCTGTTCAGCCGCCTTGATGCACGTCAGCAAGCCGCAGCAGGTGTAGGTGCCGATGCATTTATCAGCAAAGGTGAGATGCCCGAGCGGGTGGCTGAACGCCTGCAACGAGCAGCAGCCAGCATTTCAGCATTAACATAACCATCAACTGACGGGAAGGATTGAAAAATCGGCGTTTTATTGCTGCCTTAAACGTCTGGCACAAAATTCAGGGCAGCCTATTTAGAAAAAGGATTAAACCATGAACAAAGATATTGTTGAAGGCAAGTGGAAACAAATTCGGGGTGAGGCCAAAGCCTGGTGGGGAAAACTCACCGACGACGACCTGGATCGCGCCGCTGGCAAGTTCGATGTGCTGACGGGTCTGCTTCAGGAGAAATATGGCTATACCCGTCAATACGCAGCCGATGAAATCGACAAGCGTGTGACTGCCTACGAAGCCAATCTGAAAGACAAAACCAATCCTGTTACGCCGGAATAATCAAAGCGGTTGAACAACGTAAAAAACGCGCGGTATTCCGCGCAACACAAACATTCACATTGGAGTTGAAAATGAACCTGCTAATTTATTTGATTGTTGCTGCCATCATCGGCTGGGTCGCGACTGAACTGATGCACGACCGCTCGAACTTGCTGATCAATATTGTGGTGGCTGTTATTGGCGCATTTCTGGCCGGATACTTCCTCAGCCCGATTTTTAAGGTTGGTACCATCAACGACGCCATCACTGTTCCCACCGTGCTTGTGACGCTGCTTGGATCGGTTATTCTGCTGGCAATCGTCAACCTGCTGCGTGGCAGAGGGCGTCGTAGCGCAGCCTGATTGTCCTTTCAAATCAATCATTCACACGTCTGCTACGCTTTTCACGGCGCAGATTCTAAAAGAAGGTGAGTCCCATGACAAACGAGAGCAAAACGACAGCGGTAACGTCATCGCAGCAGGAACCGGAACGCGAACAACGCCTCTTCACTTTCAAGGCGACACAATTGATCTGGCTGTTATTCGGCATCCTTGAAGTTTTGATTGCGTTGCGCATCGGACTCATGCTGATTGGGGCCAACCCCGATAGCCCAATTGTTGCCCTGATCTATGGATTTACCCACCTGTTCCTCTTCCCGTTTGCGGGCTTGGTCGGTTCACCCACGGCAGGCAATTACGTACTCGACGTCCCTGCCATGTTTGCAATGCTGGTTTATGCCCTGATCGCCTGGGCGTTGGAAAGAATAGTCTGGCTGATCTTTTACCGTCCGAACGGCCCGCTTGTCGCTGTGACTGAAACGACCACCAGCGAACGCCACGACACGCCATAAATGGTTTATCGGTTCACCCCTCGTACTCAATTCATATGGAGAAAATATCATGAATAAAAATAATCAAGAGCTTGAATACCGCAACAATAATATTTTAGGCATCATCGTCGGATTATTGGTGGGGGCTCTGGCTGGTGCAGTCACGATGCTGCTCATGGCCCCTCAATCTGGAAAAGATACCCGGTCACAAATCCAGGAAAAAAGCATCGAACTGCGTGACCGAACTACCGGAATGGTAGGAGATGCTATGACGCAAATGCGTGAGGATCGCAAGCAAATGACTTCTCACCGGACGTCAGAAAGCCAAAGAATTGTTGGAGCAGGGCCAGGCCATGGTGGTTGAGCAATTAGACCACGTCTCTGACGCTGCCCAGGCTGGGAAAAGAGCCATCCAAAGCGCCTAATCTTAAGGGAAAACGTTCATTGCTCCATCAAGATTCCAACGATGGAGCAATGAACGAACAAAAGCCATCATCCATTTCATTCCAAAGAAAAGAGAATATCATGAAAATTACAAAGAATATCGGTTTTCTGTTGTTGAGCATCTGGCTCATTCTGATGGGTCTCAGCTCATTCATTCCTGCAATCGCTGGTCTCGGACCAATCCTGGCAATTCTTGCCATCGCGGCGGGCGTCTTCATTTTGTTGAACCGCTAGGCAAAAGGCTGTCCAGTCTTCAAGATGGACGGCCTTTTTTAACAAGTTTGGGTGTAGGGGGAAGATCAATATTGAACTTATCCATTTATTAATTGAACGGAGAAAAACCATGAAAGCACTCGTTTATCACGGCCCTGGCAACCACGCATTGGAGAACATGCCCAAGCCCGATATCAAAGACTCTACCGATGCCATCGTCAGGATCACGAAAACGACCATTTGTGGCACAGACTTGCATATTCTCAAAGGGGATATCCCCACTGTCACGGATGGCCGCATTCTGGGGCACGAGGGCGTGGGCATTGTCGAACAGGTTGGGGCCAGTGTCGCCAGTTTCAAGGTGGGCGATCACGTCCTGATCTCTTGCATCAGTTCGTGCGGACGCTGCGTCAACTGCAAAAAGGGCATGTACTCCCACTGCGAAAACGGCGGCGGTTGGATTTTGGGTGTCAAAATTGACGGCACCCAGGCCGAATACGTTCGCATCCCTTTTGCAGACAACAGCCTTTACCCAATCCCCGATGGAGCAGATGAAGAAGCGCTTGTCATGTTGAGTGACATTCTGCCAACCGGCTTTGAATGCGGTGTCATTAACGGGCAGATCAAGCCCGGTGACACGGTGGCAATTGTCGGCGCAGGCCCGGTTGGGTTGGCGGCACTGCTCACGGCGCAGTTTTATTCCCCAGCAGATCTCATCATGGTGGATAACGATGATAACCGCCTAAAAGTCGCAAAGCAACTCGGGGCCACCCAGGTCATCAGTAACAGCCTGGGGAACGCCACCGAAAAGATCATGGCGCTGACGGATAATCGGGGTGTGGATGTTGCCATCGAAGCGGTGGGCATCCCGGAGACTTTCAATATTTGTCAGGAGATCGTGGCTGCGGGTGGGCATATCGCCAATGTTGGGGTGCATGGCAAACCTGTGCAGTTGAATCTCGACAAACTTTGGGCGCAAAATATCACGTTGACAACCCGGCTGGTGGATACGGTGACGACCCCCATGCTGTTAAAAGTTGTGGCATCCGGGAAAATCCAGCCGACAAACTTGATTACCCACCACTTCACGCTCGACCAGACCATGCAGGCCTATGAGACATTTGGCAATGCAATCGACGAGCAAGCGATCAAAGTCATTATCAGCAATGCCTGATCGTCAGGCAGTTCAGGAATCAGATGCAAATCCCCTTATCTGGCAAACTTAAAACCATGCTTCACCGTCCCATTCGGGCCAAGCTGATTTTTAATCCGGGCTCGGGCAAGCCGGGCAAATCGCCGCAGCAGCTTGCCGCGATTCTTTCAGAAATGCAAAATCATCAGATTTTGCCCGAGGTCTATACTACGCGTCCTGATGATGCGCTTGAGCGTGTCGTCAAGCAAGCCATTCGGTCTGGCATTAAACTGATTGTTGTGGCGGGTGGCGACGGGACGATTGACAGCATCGTGGGGGCCATGGCCGGGAGCGACGCGACCCTTGGCATCATCCCCACCGGCACACGCAACAACATCGCTTTTAACCTGGGAATTCCCAGCGATATCCCCGGCTCG
Organism: uncultured Chloroflexia bacterium; assembly: GCA_963757465.1. Lineage (GTDB taxonomy): Bacteria > Chloroflexota > Anaerolineae > Anaerolineales > Villigracilaceae > UBA5195. Next base: position 1,254,754 of record CAVWRY010000003.1, read on the forward strand.
GTTGCATTATTGCGCCATGCCCGCCATTTGAAGATTGATGTGGGCCGTGTCCACACGGGTCATGCGCGCTGCTGGTTTCTCGAAGCTGCGGCGCTGGGCCTGCTCTCGGATTTATATCCCATGGCCGACGACTTTCAGCATGGCAATCTGGCACAGCTTGGTGGGCTTCTCTCAACCTTTGTCTCTGCCACCCCATCCAGTCTGCGTATCAATTTGGACGGGCAACAGCATATCGAGACCACGGCGCACATGCTGGTGATTAGCAACATGGCTTTTCTAGGGCCGCATTTCCAGATTTCTCCCGACGTATCTTTTAAGGATGGAGAGCTGGACGTGTTCACCTTTTCGGATATGAGCAAGCTTGACATGCTCACGTACGCCGTGCTCTCACGTGGCGGCATGGTTGCGGGGGAAGGCATCAAGCATTACCGCGCTAAACATATCCGCATTGCATCAGAACCGCAAATGCCCGTGCTCGCGGACGGGGTTCTACTGGGCCAGGGTTCGCTATCCGTCCATGTCCATCCCCATGCCCTGCGGGTCATGGCCGGATCCTCCCTTACCGGACAGCCTGTTGTGATTAATTCAACAAACCCGACACCCGACGCCCCCAATGGATAATCCCGTACCGGAATTGGTCCCTGCACCTTCAGCAGTAACACGGCGTATCTCCTTTTGGGCTGCCCACCGCCGCCGTCCTGCTTTTCTTTTGCTGCTTGTCACCGGCTTGACTCTGTTCCTGATCTGGCTGCCGGCTGGGACGCGTGCCTCCTTGTGGAACGCTTTCATCGCCCAACGCGGATTGGTTGTCCTGCTTTCTTTGTTTGCCCTGTTGATGTTATCGCTGATCTGGTCTTTCGGTCAGCGTATTGACGCCAAAATTTTTACGTTTTTCAACATCCAACGCTACCCCAAATGGCTGGATCGGCTCATGTGGCTGGCAACACAACTGGGCAATATGCTGACCGCTTTTATCGCAGCTTTCGTGTTTTTCCTGCTGGGCTACGGCGATCTTGCTCTCGAGATTATTTTCGGTACGCTCACGCTTTGGCTGTTTGTAGAGAGCATTAAAGCGTTTGCAGATCGTCAACGTCCCTTTCTTGTGATTGAAAATGCCCGGGTTGTTGGCGTACAGGAACGAGGCAATTCCTTTCCGAGCGGGCATACCACTCAGATATTTTTTCTGGTGACCTTGCTCATCCATCACTTTCAGCCCGGCGTGCTTGGAACGGTGGCCCTCTATACCGTCTCCGCGTTGGTAGGTTTCACCCGTATTTATGTGGGTGCGCACTATCCCAGGGATGTGGTTGCAGGGCTGGTGCTTGGGTCGGTCTGGGGAATTCTGGCTGCCCTGGCAAGCCCTTATTGGCTGGCATTGCGTTTTTGATTTTCCTATTAGAGAGAGTAACCCATGTTTGATCCCATCCTTATCCCTCTTGACGGCTCGCAATTGGCCGAATGCGTGCTGCCTCATGCAGAGGCAATTGCTCGTTCCTTTGATGCAGAAATGACTCTCCTGCACATTTTGGAAAATGACCGGGCAAATACGTCTGCCCCCATGGTTGACCAACTCAACTGGAAAATTGCAAAAGCCGACGCAGACCTCTACCTGCAAAAAATAAAAGAACAATATCAGCAATCCCATCTGCGGGCACGCGTCGCAGTGCTGGATGGGATGGTGGCCCAAGGGATTACAGAATATGCCCAAAGACAGGGCATGAAATTGATTATTTTGAGCAGTCATGGACAGGATGGTCTGACACAATGGGAGATGAGTAGTGTTGCCCACAAAATTATCCTGAGCGCACCAACATCGCTCCTGATTGTGCGGGCCAGGCAACAGGTGCAAGAGCAAGAGAGAACCCCGCTCTACCGGCGTATTTTGGTTCCCCTGGATGGTTCTCAGCGGGCGGAAAATGTTCTGCCGATCATTACCCAACTGGCCCGTGGGCACCAATCGCAGCTTCATCTGGTTCAAGTGGTGCAACCGCCCGAAATCGCGCGCCGAATGCCGCTTACGCAAGATGAGATGCTTTTGTCGAACCGAGTTGTGGCGCGCAACTGCGCAGAAGCGTCACGTTATCTCGAACAGGTGAGCACGCGCTCGTATCTGGATGGAATTGATGTTCAAACGCACATGCTGACCAGCGAAAGTGTCGCCACGGAACTGCACCACATCGTCGAGCAGGAGCAAATTGACCTGGTCGCGCTCAGCGCCCATGGTTATTCAGGCAGGAATCAGTGGCCCTATGGCAATATCACCAATAACCTTATTATGTATGGCAAAACATCGCTACTGATTGTGCAAGATTACCCTGTCCGGCGTGAAGCCATCTCTGTGACATTACCAGTCAGGGAAGACACAGAACGATAATCCGGGCGATTGCCCTGGACCAATCGTCCTATCTCACCAATTTTCGTGCAAATTGGCGGGATGACTGATGGTACTGTACACAGCGTCTGATTGGGTGAGATTTCCCCAACTGTTTGATGCTGAACATTATGACATATGCTATCGCTGCTTCGTGACATTATTCCTTTATGCTTTGGGGGAAAGATGTTATAGTATTTAAGTACGTTCATTTTTTGTCAAAATTGAAATGAGAAAATCAATGGTGGGGTACAGGCAGATCAGGTTGTTTGGTTACTCAACGTTAGGCTACTTCGATGCAAATTAAGAAAGTGGCAAAAAAATCCCTCTCACAAAATAAATCCAAAATAGTTTTTTTATTCCTGGCTTCCACAGAGATTCTCTTCCACATTTTCGTGCCTCAATTGCAGGAGCAAATCTTATGATAACGTCAACTCGGTCGGGTTTCGCAGATAGGCTCCAATCCATTTCACGTTGGGCCAGTGCCGCGACCATTGCATTCGGCTGCATTGTACTGGTCGGTTGGTTTTTCAACGTTCCTGTCGTCAAGAGCGTGTGGCCCGGACTGAATTCCATGAAAGCCAATACGGCTCTCTGTTTTGTGCTGTGCGGTCTGGCGCTCTGGCTGCTGCAGCCTCGGCCCACTCCCAACGCTTTGACAAGGTATGCCGCTCTGGCCTGCGCCGGACTGGTGACCATCATTGGCCTGGCAACCCTGAGCCAATACATTTTTGGCTGGGATCTGCATATTGACCAATTGCTGTTTCGGGATACAACTCCCAGTAGTATCACGCTTTTCCCGGGGCGCATGGTACCTGCCAGCACTTTAATCTTTATTTTGTTTGGCCTGGCGCTATTGACTGCTCATCATCATCGGTTGTACAAGTTTGGGGAATGGGCCACAACCGGTGCCAGCGTGATTGCGCTGGCCGCCTTCATCGGTCTTTTATATGACGCTGGCAACCCATCGGATTTATATCTCATCACGCTCTATAGGGGGATTGCTTTGCAAACGGTGGCCGGGGCCGTTCTCTTCAGTATTGGCTTGTTGTGCCTGCGGAAAGACCAAGGGCTTATCGCCATCTTCGTGCGTGAAACCCCTGGCGGTAAGATGGCGCGCCGCCTGCTGCCGATGGTGATTAGCCTGCCTATATTCATTAGCCTGCTATATCTGATAGGCGAACGTGTCGGGTTGTATCCAAACGACTTTGGTATGACCATCAACACCATCACTACAATTGCTGCCCTGGTGATAGTGATCTGGCAAAATGCTCGCGCGTTGGATCGCAGCGACTTGATCCGCCGCCAGTCTGAACAAGCCTTGCGCGAGAACGAGGATAAATTCAGATATATATTCGACTACTCGCCGGTGGCAAAATCAATTACGCGCCTGTCCGGCCAAATTGAAGTAAACCAGGCGTTCTGTGAGATGTTGGGCTACTCTCAAAAGGAGCTTCAAGGCGAAGCCTGGCAGCAGATTACCCATCCAGACGATGTGCAATCCAGCCAGCAGGCTCTTGATTCGGTTGCATCGGGCGAAAATGTTTCTGCACATTTCAGCAAGCGCTATATCCACAAAAACGGTAACGTTGTCTGGGCGGAGATCCGTTCAACGGTGCGTCGGGATAATGAAGGCCGCTCGCTCTATTTTTTGACTTCCGTGATCGATGTCACCGAGCGCAAACGATCAGAACAAGCTTTGCAAATCTATACCGCCAAGCTTGAACAGAGTAACCGCGACCTGCAGGAATTCGCCTATATTGCTTCTCATGATTTGCAGGAACCTTTGCGTAAGGTGCAGGCCTTCAGCGACCGCCTGGCAACCAAATACGCAGACAAATTTGATGAGACAGGTCACGATTATTTGAACCGCATGCGCGATGCCAGCCAGCGTATGCAGGTTCTCATCAACGATCTGCTGACTCTCTCGCGTGTCGCCACCAGTGCGCAACCTTTTAGCGCTGTTGATCTGAACGTGTTGGCACAGGAAGTACTCTCCAATTTGGAGAATCAGATTGAGCGCGCTGAGGGCCGGGTGGAAGTCGGCGAATTGCCCAGGATCGAGGCCGACCCGATCCAGATACGCCAGTTGATGCAAAACCTGATCGGAAACGCGTTGAAATTCCACCCCCCGGAACGTCATCCGTTGATCACAGTATCGGCCAAAGTGGAAGGGGTGAACTGCCAAATTTCGATCGAAGATAATGGGATCGGGTTCGATACGCAATATCTTGACCGTATCTTCAAACCTTTTCAGCGCCTGCACAGCCGCGAAGAGTATGAAGGCAGCGGCATGGGGCTGGCGATTTGCCGGCGCATTGTCGAACGTCACGGGGGTATGATTACAGCAACCAGTACGCTGGGTGAAGGGGCAACTTTCATCTTGACTTTGCCCATGCAGCAACCTGAGGAGAAACACAATGCCAAAGCCTAACCTGCAAGCGATCAGCATTCTGATGGCCGAAGATGACGCCGATGATCGTTTGCTGGTCAGAGACGCCTTTGAAGAAAGCCACGTCGCTAACGACTTGCACTTCGTCGAAAATGGTGTTGAACTGCTTGATTACCTGCGCAAGCAGGGAAAGTATCAAGACGAGCATGATTTACCTGACTTGATCCTGCTCGATTTGAACATGCCGCGCAAAGATGGGCGTGAAGCACTGCGTGAAATCAAGGCGGATCCAAAGCTAAGGCATATCCCAGTGGTTGTCTTGACCACTTCCAAGGGGGAGGATGATATCCTGCACAGTTATGACATGGGCGCGGCGGGCTACATTACCAAACCGGTGACGTTCGAGGCGTTGATTGAAATCACCAAGGGTCTAACTGAGTACTGGGTGCAGATCGTCAGGTTGCCCGCCAAAAAAGCCTAAAAGACCATATGTAACAGTTTAATGGAAAAGATACATGAACGCTGATCTTATTCAAATTTTGTTGATCGAAGACGATCTTGGGGATGTTCTCCTGCTAAAAGAGTCTCTGGCAGAAGCCACCGCCATCCGGATCAAACTGACACATGCCGACCGTCTTTCAGAGGGAATGAAACGGATTGCTGAACAGGTCTTTGATGTAATTCTGCTGGACCTGAACCTGCCCGATAGTTTCGGGCTGGATACGTTGAATAATTTGCAACGTCAGGTGCCCAACATCCCTGTCGTTGTGCTCAGTGGTCTGGCGGATGATTACATCACCATTGAAGCGGTACGCCATGGCGCGCAGGATTTTCTCGTCAAAGGCGAGATCAGCGGCCCAATGTTGGGACGCGTTCTACGCTATGCCATCGAGCGTAAGCAAAATGTAGAGAGACTGCACGAAAGCCAGGAACGCTATCGCCGAATCATTGAAACTGCTCAGGAAGGTGTTTGGGCGATTGACGCCGATAACCACACGACGCTGGTAAATCAGCGTCTGGCAGATATGTTGGGATATACCATCGAAGAAATCATCGGTAAAACGATTTACGATTTTACCGATGAAGAAGGAATAGCCATCGGCGTAAAAAGCCTTGAGAACCGACGGCTTGGGATTAATGAGCAGTTCGATTTCAAATTCATCCGCAAAGATGGCGCTATCGTCTGGGCGATCCTGGAGACAAGCCCCCTTTATGACCAGAACGGCCAATATGCCGGCGCGCTTGCCATGCTGACCGACATCACGCAACGCAAGCAGACCGAAGCGCAATTAGTCGAAGCTCACAAGTTTCTTGAAAACATCATGACCCATTCGCCGGTTGGCATCCTGACCTATAAATTCACTGGCGAATGTCTCTCAGCGAATGAATATGCGGCTTCTATTGTAGGGGCAACCATCGACCAGTTGCATTCCCAGAACTTCCGTGCGCTTGATTCGTGGAAACACTCTGGCCTTTATGATCTAGCTGAAAAAGCCATGGCCACGCGCGTGGAGCAGAAAGCCGATATCTATAACTTTACGTCGTTTGGTAAACGAATATGGTTTACAGCGCAGTTTGTGGTCTTCCAAGCAGGGGTTGAAGATTGTTTGCTCTTGACCATCAGCGATATCACCGAGAAAAAACAGGCAGGTGAGGCGCTGGAACTTGCTTACAGTCAATTGGCGAATCTATACAATAATCTACCGCAGGCCGTCTTTTCCATCGATGTTGTTCAGAACAAAATGCTTCAAGCCTCCCCAGCCCATCAAGCAGTCTTTGGCTACCCACCTGATGCATTTTTTGAGAACCCACAGTTATGGCACGAGATCATCGTACCCGAGGATAAGCCAATCGTCGATGCGAACTATTCTTCTTTATTTGCAGGGCAGATTGTGCAACATCAATTCCGCATTGTGCGGCCCGATAGGCAAATGCGCTGGCTGGAAGCTATGATCAAACCGACCCTCAGCGAAGACGGAAAACCGCTTCGTTTCGATGGGATTGTTTCAGACATTACCGAGCGCAAGCAAACCGAAGAAAAGATTCGCCGTCAGCTTGCTCGCCTGACGGCTCTCAGTGAGATCGATCGGGCGATTTCTTCCAGTTTCGACCTGCAGTTTAGCTTGGATGCGGTGCTTGTGCATGTCATTGCCCAGTTGGGTGCGGATGCCGCCGACGTTTTATTGTACGACTCTGCTGCCCAAATGCTGGAATATGCTGCCGGGCAGGGTTTCCGCAGCCGGGCGATTGAAAAAGCATCCATTTCATTAGCAGAGGACATGCATCTCGCGCAGTGCTAAACCGGCGCACAGTTTATATTCCGGATCTAACGAAACAACCTGACGATTCTCCACGCTCGGTGCTTTTTGAAGATGAAGGTTTCATAAGTTATTATGCTGTCCCATTGTTTGCAAAAGGGCAGCTTAACGGTGTGTTGGGAATTTTTCATCGCAGCCATCTGCAGCCTGATGAAGAGTGGCTGGATTTTCTGAATACATTGGCCGGGCAGTGCGCCATTGCAATTGATAACGCCACCCTGTTCAGTGGCTTACAACGCTCTAACATCGAACTTTCCCTGGCTTACGATGCCACCATCGCAGGCTGGTCAGGCGCCCTCGATCTGCGCGACAAAGAAACCGAAGGCCACAGCCAGCGCGTGACGGAGATGACCCTGCGTCTGGCGCAAGCCATGGGCATAAGCAAGGAAGAACAGGTGCAGATACGCCGTGGGGCGCTTTTGCACGATATTGGCAAGATGGGTGTCCCGGATGGAATCCTGCTCAAACCCGGTAAGCTCACTGATGAGGAGTGGGTAATTATGAAGAAACATCCCACCTTTGCCTACGAACTGCTTTCGCCAATTGATTATTTACATGATGCGTTGGACATCCCCTACTGTCATCATGAGAAGTGGGATGGCACAGGCTATCCGCGCGGCCTGCAAGGCGAGCAGATTCCGCTTACAGCGCGCATCTTCGCCATTGTGGATGTGTGGGATGCGCTCCGTTCCGACCGCCCTTACCGGGCTGCCTGGTCTGTAGAAAAGGTCAGTGAACACATTAAATCATTGGCTGGCACACACTTTGACCCACGTGTGGTGAAGGCGTTTCTGAAGTTGGATTTATCTACAAACTACAAGCGCAGTTAAGCGCGTCAGACGGCCATCCAAACGGCGATAATTAGCGATGATTGTAGAACTCGACCTGCCAGCGCCATTCGCTGCCATCTTCCGCGTTCCACCATTGCATCAGGATACCGACTTCACCCCCTGGCAGCAATACTGCCTGACCGATGTTTTCCTGGGTCGGCCAGCAATCCTGACGGGTCACGACATCCTTATGGCGGGTTAAGATTGCCATGGGGAGGTCTGCGGTCTGGGCCAAATCCCGGCTGTGAGCCAGGCGACGACCCGTGGCACTGCGAACTTCGACGGTTAGGACAGGCGGTGGAGCATGGACGATCAGAATGTCAGTCACCGCCAACCGTCCCCGCGCAAACGGTAAGCCGGTCGACCCAGCCTGTGGATACCAGAGATCCCAAAGTTGATAGGGCGTGTTTTTTCTCATCAGGTTTCCTCCAAAAATGGAAAATCGTCAGGTGATGCCAATCATGTTCGAACAGGCTTTGCCCGATCCCATTATACGCCTCGCGCCTGCTGCACAGTGGAGACAGTTTTCCAAGCGTAACGCCAGGCAGATGTAGAACGTAAATTAATCGTACAACAACTACTCCCTGGTCATATCCAGCAACTGGGAGTGATTGCATCCGCCGCTTGGGATGTGGGGGTGCCGATTGCTGGATGGTGATTTCCGATCTGATATTCAAGGAGTAAGTTAATGAGCGATCGTATTCATGAGATTCTCAGTTGGTACCGAAGCGAAAACCCCGGTGTATTGACCAATCTATCCCGGCTGCTCAATCATGGGCGGCTTGGTGGGACGGGGCATATGATCATCTTGCCCGTGGACCAGGGTTTTGAACACGGGCCGGGGCGAAGTTTCGCATCGAACCCGCCAGCGTATGACCCGCTATATCACTTCCAGCTTGCCATTGATGCAGGGCTAAACGCTTATGCCAGTGTGCTGGGCTTTTTGGAAGCTGGGGCGGCAGAGTTTGCAGGGCAGGTGCCGCTTATCCTTAAGTTAAACAGCCACGATATATTACATCCGGAGGCAGACCCGCTCGGCGCACAAACGGCTACCGTTCGCGATGCGCTGCGGCTGGGCTGCGTAGGGATCGGCTACACCATCTATCCCGGTACAGTGGAGCGGCGGCTGCAATATGAACAATTGCGAGAATTAATCGCAGAAGCGCGAGCGGCCGGGCTGGTTGTGGTGGTTTGGTCTTATCCGCGCGGTGGCGGCTTGAGCAAGGATGGAGAAACGGCGCTGGATGTGACCGCTTACGCAGCTCACATCGCAGCGCAACTCGGAGCGCATATCATCAAGGTCAAGCTCCCCACGGCCTATCTCGAACAAGAGGAAGCACGAAAGACATACGAGGAGAATTCCATCCCGCGTGACACCCTGACGGAACGGGTGCAGCACGTCATCCAAAGCACTTTCAACGGGAGACGGATTGTCATTTTTTCAGGTGGCGCAAAGGCGGACGATACGGCGATCTTTGATGAAGTTCGCGCGATCCGCGCTGGCGGTGGGTTTGGCTCAATTATTGGGCGCAACTCATTTCAACGCGACCGGGCAGCGGCATTGGGCCTTCTGGACCAGATGATTTGCATTTACCAGGGGGAAACGCTGTAATGGCAGATAAACGGATGGATAAATTTCGTTTTTATAGCGAGAAGCGGTGAATTTATGACTTCCATCTTTTCCCATCACAACCTTATTCCTGGATATAGGCGGTGTCTTGCTTACAAATGGTTGGGATCGCGGCATCCGAACGACTGCTTCCAAGAAGTTTGGTTTGGATTATGCAGAAATGGATGAGCGTCATCATCTGACCTTTGATACCTACGAAGAAGGCAAGCTCAGCCTGGATGAATATTTAACCCGGGTTGTTTTTTATCAGGAACGTTCGTTTTCAAGGGAAGAATTCAAGGCGTTCATGTACGCCCAGTCGAAGCCTTTTCCTGAGATGATTGAGCTGGTTCGTGGACTCAAAATGCGATACGGCCTCCAGGTGGCCGCCGTCAGCAATGAAGGTCGTGAGCTGACGGTTTATCGCGTTGAGCAATTCAAGTTGGGCACTTTCATCGACTTCTTCATTTCGTCGTGCTTTGTTCATTATCGCAAACCAGATGCAGACCTCTACCACATTGCTCTGGACATTGCTCAGGTTCTTCCCGAGCAGGTTGTCTATATCGACGATCGGGCCATGTTTGTCGAGGTAGCGCAAGGACTGGGAATTAATGGCATTCTGCATACTGATTACGAGACAACACAGAAGTCCCTTGCAAGTCTGGGCCTTTTGCTCACGGCTTGACTCCAACTGGCAGGTTTGTTGAAAGGATAATCCTATGGAAAAAAATCTAATTGCCAAAACGTCTATCGCGATGAAGGCACCCAAAGCTAAAGTTTGGAATGCGCTTGTAGACCCGAAAGCCATTCAGCAATACATGTTCGGTACGACGGCTGTCTCCGATTGGCATGAAGGGAGCCCGATTGTTTGGAAAGGAGAGTGGCAAGGCAAAGCCTATGAGGATAAAGGGGTGATTTTTCAATTCAAGCCCGAGCGAACCCTTCAATATAGTCATTTCAGCCCGCTCGCCGGCCTCCCTGATAAACCGGAGAACTATCACACTGTGACCATTGATTTATCTGAGGCGGGAGATCAAACCCATGTTTCGCTGAAGTCAGGATAATAACCTGACAGAAAAAGAGCGTGATGATTCTGCAAAGAATTGGGGAATGATGCTCACCGGCCTGAAGAAGTTTCTGGAACAATAACCTGTTTTCCATTCATTCTGTGAAATGGTAGCACGGCACGAAGCTTGTACAAAAAACGCGTCAAACGACGCGTTTTTTTATTTATCATCTATAGACTTGTGGCTGGATTGATAGCGTCATCTCCACTCGAATATGTTGACGTCCCCCAGGTGGGGGATGAAAGCAGATGGGATTCATTGTAGTATTAAATGTTGAGATGTTTATCGGTTAGCCGCTGTGCTACCAAAGGGCGGAAAGAAAATATATAAGGAAAAACACATTATGTTAAAGACAAGAAAACAACTCCCGAAATCGCCTACAGGCATTCAGGGTTTGGACGAAATTACGGGTGGTGGATTACCGAAGGGTCGTCCGACACTGATTTGCGGTGGCGCAGGTTGTGGCAAGACTCTCTTATCGATGGAATTTCTTGTGCGCGGCGCAACAGAATACAACGAGCCGGGCGTCTTTATGGCTTTTGAAGAAGCCGCAAAAGACCTGGCTCAAAATGTCGCTTCACTCGGTTTTGACTTGAAAGACCTGATTGCGCGCAAAAAGATCGTGCTGGACTATGTTTCAACCGAGGATGGTGGAATCGAAGAGGCAGGTGACTACGATCTGGAAGGATTATTTATTCGTCTTGGCGAAGCAATTGACTCGATTGGTGCCAAACGCGTTGTGTTGGATACGATCGAAACACTCTTTATAACCCTGCCTAATCCCCTGATCTTGCGTGCAGAACTGCACCGTTTATTCCGCTGGCTGAAAGAAAAAGGCGTCACGGCCATTATTACGGGTGAACGTGGCGAAGGGGCGCTGACGCGTCACGGCCTGGAAGAATATGTCTCTGACTGTGTGATCGTGCTTGACCATCGCGTTAGTGACCAGGTTTCCTCGCGGCGGCTGCGGGTGGTTAAATATCGCGGTTCCACGCACGGGACGAATGAATATCCATTCCTGATTGACCAGGATGGTATATCGGTCTTGCCAGTCACATCGCTCGGCCTGCAACAAATTGCATCCAAAGCGCGCATCCCCACCGGCGTGGCGCGTCTCGACGCGATGCTGGGTGGCGCGGGGTATTTCCGTGGCAGCAGCGTGCTGGTCTCCGGCACGGCAGGCACTGGCAAAACCAGTCTCGCTGCGCACTTTGCGGATGCCGCTTGCCGCCGCGGAGAGCGTACGCTTTTTCTTGCTTTCGAGGAATCCCCCAGCCAGATCATGCGCAACATGCTTTCGATTGGGATTGATCTGCGACCCTGGGTGGAGAAAGGTTTGCTGCAGTTTCAGGCCAATCGCCCAACAGTGGCAGGTCTCGAAATGCACCTGACCACTATTCACAAGGCAATCAAGGCCTTCAAACCACAGGTTGTGATTGTCGATCCGTTAACCAGTTTTGTCATCGGCACCAACGAGACTGAAGTCAAAGCAATGTTGACAAGACTGGTGGATCTATTGAAGATGAATCAAACGACTGGCCTGTTTACCAGTTTAACGGCCAGCGGCGGTGGACTGGAGCAATCGCAGGTGGCAATTGGCTCTCTGATCGACACCTGGCTGTTACTGCGCGATATCGAAATTGGCGGCGAGCGCAACCGTGGCTTGTATATTTTGAAATCACGCGGGATGGCGCACTCTAATCAAATTCGCGAGTTTCTGCTGACAGACCATGGCGTGGATTTGCGTGATGTCTACGTTGGTCCGAGCGGTGTGTTGACGGGTTCAGCGCGATTGGCACAGGAAGCGCAAGAGCAAGCGGTGCTCATGATCCGTAATCAGGAAGTGGAACGCAGGCAGATCGAACTGGAACGTAAGCGCACAACCCTGGAAGCACAGATCGTGGCTTTGCGAGCGGAATTTGCCGAGCAGGAAATCGCGTCGATGAAAATTATCGGTCAGGAACAAGCTGAGGACGCGCAATTGGCCCTGGAACGTGTCGATATGGGTCGGAGTCGCAAAGCTGATATGATGCCGAACCGACAAATTGGAGACTCAAAATGAGAAAAGCCATCACCAACCCTACACCTGTTGATGAAGCAAAACCAGAAATTATGCTTCTACGCCTGTATGTTGCCGGGCAAACCCCAAAGTCTGTCGCTGCCATTGCCAATTTGCATAAAATCTGCGAGGAACATCTGGCGGGTCACTACAAAATTCAAGTCATTAATTTGCTTGAAAACCCAAAACTGGCGCGTGGCGACCAGATCCTTGCCATCCCCACGCTGGTACGCAAACTGCCAGCGCCGGTGCGCAAAATCATCGGCGATCTCTCCAACACCGAGCGAGTATTGATCGGGTTGGATTTACTTCCACAGAAATAGATCAATTCCATTTCCAAAAGAAAGCGCTCGGTTGTGATTGCCAGCCCCGAACGATTTTTTCAACCGAAGGTCTGGCGGGAATTGAAGTATTCATGAAATCTATTGATAAAACACAGAAACAACTTTTGATTGAAAACAAAGAGCTGCGCGGGCGGCTCAACGAAGCCGAAGAGACTTTGCGTGCGATCCGTAGCGGTGATTGGGATGCACTCGTCGTTTCGGGTGCAGACGGCGAGCAGATTTTTACACTCAGGCAGTCAGAGCTTCGTTACCGTCGCCTGTTTGAAGCAGCTCAAGATGGGATTCTGCTTCTGGATGCCATGACGGGAGCCATTAAAGATGTTAATCCTTTCCTGATCAAGATGCTTGGATATTCGCGTGAAGAGTTTATCGAAAAAAAGCTTTGGGAAGTGGGCGCATTTAAAGATGTGGAAGCCAGCCAGAAGGCCTTTGAAGCATTGCAGCAGAATGAATATATTCGTTATGAAAATCTGCCGTTGAAAATGAAAAATGGGCAGCTTGTGCAAGTGGAATTTGTCAGCAATGTCTATCTGGTGGATGATGAAAAAGTGATCCAATGTAATATCCGTGACATTACTCAACGCAAGCATATAGAGGATGCCCTGCGCGAAAGCGAAATACGTTATCGCGCAATCTTCGAAAGTTCTCAAGATGCAGTCCTGCTAACGGATCCAAATGGTTCGATCCTGGACGTCAACCCTGCGACATGTCAAATGTTTGGCCGAAGCGTAGAAGAGATTAAACGCCTTGGACGCAATGCCCTGGTGGATGTCACCGACCCGCGATTGGCTGCTGCTTTGGAGGAACGCGCCCGCACCGGCAAAGCCACTTCTGAACTCACGATGATGCGCGCCAACGGCTCAAAATTCCCCGCCGATGTTACTTCGACAGCCTTCACCGACGCGCTGGGTCAGATGAGAACCAGTATGATCATCCGCGATATTACTGTGCGCAAGCAGGCGGAGGACGCGTTGCGTGAAAGCGAGGAACGTTACCGACTGCTGATGGAGACTCTGCCTGATGGTGTGGTTGTTCACAGTCAGGGGCGCGTTATCTTCGCCAACCCGGCCAGCGCCAAACTCATCGGTGCGGCCAGCACAGATGAGTTAATTGGAAAGGCGGTGATGGATTTTATACATCCCGACTACCGGGAAATGGTTTTAAACCGCATCCAGCAATCGCTAAGTGACGGGCTTCCGCTCGCTTTGATGGAAGAGAAATTTTTGCGGCAGGATGGAATCTCAATTGATGTTGAAGTATCGGCCATTCCATTTTTTTATGCTGGTAAACCGGCCATGCTAACTGTCTTTAATGATATCCGTGCACGCTTGCGTGCAGAACAGGCGCTGCGCGAAAGTGAACAGCATTATCGCCAAATCATTGAGACTGCTGGGGAAGGCATCTGGACGATTGATGACGCCAACCAAACGACGCTGGTAAATCAGCACCTGGCAGATATGCTTGGATACACCATCGAAGAAATGATCGGTAAATCCGTTTACGATTTTATGGATGAAGAAGGCAAAATTATTGCGGCGACAAGTCTTGAAAACCGGCGGCAGGGAATTAATGAGCAGCTCGATTTCAAGTATAAACACAAAAATGGCAGTACTGTCTGGACGCTGATAGAAACCAGCACTTTATTAGATCACAACCAACAGTATATTGGCGCGCTCGCCATGTTGACGGATATTACCCGGCGCAAACAAATCGAAACAGAAATGCGTCAGCGCCTGAACGAATTGGAAGTGCTCTACCAGGGTGGCCTGGCGTTCAGTCAACTGATTGATCCTGACCCCAAAACCATCGCTGAAAAAATCATTGATCTACTCAATCTAAAAATGGATTGGCATCATACTGCCATCCGTCTCTATCATCCTGAAAATGAAACGCTTGAATTATTGGCATTTAATGTGCCCAATGTGAACACGCGCGCTGAGCACAGTGCAGCGAAAGAACGATTAAAAATCATGCAGCGGCCAGATCAGGGTTTAAGCGGATGGGCAATACGGCACAGGCGACCGGTGCGTTGTAACGATTTGAAAAATGATGTGCGCTATTTTGAGAATTTTCCCGGCTTGCAGTCTGGCCTATACGTGCCGATTAAAATTGCTGAGCGGGTGCTTGGCATCATTAGCATCGAAAGTGAGTTCGTTGATCATTTTAGCGAATCGGATGAACGCTTAATCAGTACACTCGCCGCTCAGGCGGCCATCGCACTGGAGAATGCAGACTTGTTTAATAGCTTGAAACGTTCCAATAGTGACCTGATATCTGCTTACGACGCCACCATCGAAGGCTGGTCGCGCGCCCTCGATTTACGTGACAAAGAGACCGAAGGCCACAGCCAGCGGGTAACAGAGATGACACTGAAATTGGCGCGCGCCTGTGGGTTGAGCGGTGACGAGTTAGCGCAACTGCGCTGGGGATCACTGCTGCACGATATTGGCAAAATGGGCGTGCCAGATGGAATTCTGCTTAAACCCGGCTCGTTAACAGACGAAGAATGGGTGACAATGAAGAAGCATCCTGCCTTTGCCTATGAAATGCTCTTCCCCATCCAATATCTGCGAGGCGCGCTGGATATTCCCTACTGTCATCATGAAAAATGGGACGGCAGCGGGTACCCGCGTGCGCTAAAAGGCAAACTGATCCCCTTGTCTGCGCGCATTTTTGCTGTGGTGGATGTGTACGACGCATTAAGCTCAGATCGCCCTTACCGTGATGCCTGGCCCAAAGAAAAAGTGCGCGAGCATATCCACTCATTAGCAGGAACTCACTTTGACCCTGCTCTGGTAGAGATATTCCTGCAAATCCTGGATTAATCTCTCGGTCTCCCCCAAGTAGCGTAGCGTAACACTCCCCTATTGGTTGATGTAGCCAGGGGAGGTCTTGCCATACAATGAGTCTATAAGCTGGCATTCATGCTGGCGTTCTTAAAGATTGATAGGTTAACGATGCCAACCTCCAAAAAGTCTAAACTTATTACAGAAAACGCTGGCCTGGCGGCAGTTCTGCTCGACGCAGAAGAAAAAGTCAAGCATCTGTCTTCTGCCAAAGTAAAATTACCCAAGAATGATTTTTTCGAACTCGGGGCAAAACGACATCTCATTAAAAGAATCGGAGGTTCGTTATCGTCGCCTCTTTGAAACGGCAAAAGATGCCATCTTAATTCTGGAAGGGGATACCGGACGAATCATAGACGCCAACCCGTTCTTGCAGGATATGCTAGGCTACTCCAAAGCCGAATTGATAGGCAAAGCACTTTGGGAGATCGGCCCGGTGAAGGATATCCCGGCCAGCCAGGAAGCCATGCGGCACTTACAAGACAATGACTATATCCGTTACGACAATATTCCATTGCAAACTAAATCGGGTGAGCACAAACAGGTGGAATTTGTCAGCAACGTTTACCTCGTCAATGGTTGGCGGGTGATTCAGTGCAACATTCGCGATATTACAGCACGCAAGTATGCCGAAGCGCTCGTAAAAACGTCGAATGAAGAACTATTGATGTTGGTGGATGAACTGCAATGGCGTGATAGAGAAATGCAGTTGCTCACTCACATGAACGACCTGCTGCAGTCTTGTATGACACAGGATGAAGCCTATCAAGTTATTGCTTTGAGTGCAACTGAATTATTCCCCGGCCATAACGGTTGTCTTGCGATTATGAATGGTGGTGATCAGCGCCTTGAAGTTGTGGCACGTTGGGGGCCCGATATAATTGTTGCATCTGCCTTTTCATTGAAGAATTGCTGGGCACTGCGTCGCGGGCAACTGCATGAAGTGATTGATCCGCAGATGGGTTTGGTTTGTCAGCATTTTGTTCATCCACCCGAAGTTGGCTACCTATGTTTGCCTTTGACGGTGCAAGGTGAAACGTTGGGTTTATTGTGCATGTTTGATCACACTGTCCAGAAAAGCAAATATCAACTTGGCCTGCAACAATTGTCTGTGACGTTCGGCGAAACGGTCAAACTTTCTCTTTCCAACTTGAAACTACGGGATGAACTACGCCATCAGACCATCCACGATCCGCTGACCGGCCTCTTCAACCGGCGTTATTTGGATGAGAGCTTGCCACGCGAACTACATTTGGCAAACCGACGGGGTGTTACGCTCTGTGTTGTCATGCTTGATATTGATGGTTTCAAACACTTCAACAATTTTTTTGGGCACGCTGCTGGTGATTTGCTGTTACGTGAGTTCGGGCGCGTTCTGCGTGAGCATCTGCGCAAAAGTGATATTTCTTGCTGTTATGGTGGGGATGAGTTTGTGCTGGTGATGCCCAATTCATCGCCTGCCGATACACAAGAGCGGGTGGAACAAATCAGCATATTCCTTAAAGGCCTCGAAATTCATTATAGCGACCAAAACCTGGGCATGATTACACTATCAGCGGGCATCGCCCAAACCCCTGAACACGGCACAATAGCCAATCAGTTGCTGCGAGCAGCAGACGAAGCTTTATACACGGCCAAACAGAGCGGGCGTAATCGTATTGTTATCTACGAGGCAAAGTCACCTCTTTAAGAAGTTGTTATTGTCCCCCAAATGGTGGACGACAATACTCCCCAGTTGCAGGATGTGGCTGGGGAGTATTGATTGTAGAATGATTATATGATCCGACCACATTTCAATCACTTGATTTTATGTCCGATGGGTCGACATTCGTATAATTGGTGATTATCAGAGAGGCAAGACAAATTTTAATTCGTCTGGCGGTTTAATCAACAGTAAGGTTAGTTACTGTTTGGATGCATAAGGACTGTGGGGGTTACAAGCATCCCGCCACCCAAAAAGAGAATAAATAAACAATAACTTGAATTTCAATATCGCAGCTATTGTTTATGATTTAGGGGGTAGAGAACTACGCAAAAAAATAAGGGACATGCGTACGCCAAGAATAAATTTATACTCAACCATTTTTAAACAATAGCCAGGTAAAACCGGAGAAACATTTGCCTGTTACTTGCTGTTTGACTTCGTTGCATGCGTGGAATCTTGTCAATAAACCACGCTGCTACAGGGCCATTTTCTATCCATCTCCAAGTTTCATTGTATCAATTTAATCTTAAGCAATCCTAACCCACAAAAAGGTGGCAGACATGAAAAAATATTATAGAAATCGAAAGCTCAGTCGGTTATTGTGCATGATGGGGGTTCTTTTTCTGGTACTTTCTATGGCATTAAACCTGACGACTGGTGTCACTTATGCCCTGCCAGCGGTTCAGGCAGCTGATACAGTCGCACCCGTGGATACGGTCGCACCCGTCGATACGGTCGCACCCGTCGATACGGTCGCACCCGTCGATACGGTCGCACCCGTCGATACGGTCGCACCTGTCGATACAGTTTCCCCAGTCGATACAGTTGCACCTGTTGATACCGCAACACAAGAATCGGTCAACACTGCTGTCAATACACCAATCCCCAGCGTAACGGTTACAAAACTTCCTGGTGTGACAGTGACACCCACGTCACTAGCAACCTCAACACTGGCGGTCATCACCGATCCTTTCCTGGGTTTGATGGTTTCTTGTCTTGACGACGGAAGAGCGCGTTTCACTATTATTAATTTGGGCGGTAGTATGCAAGCCCAGGGATCCTATTCTGTCGATGAGCCAGGCATTGGGATCACTCATCACACCCTGCAACTAGGGCCCATGCCCAGCCAGGTCTCTTTTGATGCGGTTGGAGACGCCACTGTGAATGTTCGTTATTCAACCAGCATTCTAAGTGCTGTCTTCTTGAGCGCAACAGGTCACTGCGCCTTGGAACCGACAAATACAGCCATCCCAACGGTTACACCAACGCTCACTCTGCTGCCAACCGGTACGCCAACACTTACCTCGACACCGACACCAACGGATAGGTTGACACGAACACCAACCCATACACCCAGATTCCCAAACGGGCCGACCAACATACCCGGATCCACCAACGGGCCGACCAACGCACCCAGGTTTACGAACGGACCGACCAATAACCCCGGATCCACCAGAACGGCTACGAGAGTCCAAAATGCACTGACATTGACACTCACCAGCCAACTTACACCATCCAGGACTCCAACCTTTGTTTTATTAGCACCGAACATTGTTGGCCCAACATCTACGATTGGCACGCCATCCGGTCAACCGCAGGTGCTTATTCCCGTCACTGGTAGCGACCTGAGTGAAAAGCAAAGTCAAAGAGAGATTTTCGTCTCTCGTGTTCATCAGTTGCAATCAGGCATGAACTTGCTTGGCCTGGGCATGATCGTGGTGGGGCTGACTCTGATGCGTGGCAAAAAAGAAGATTATTCAAACTAGCCTGCCAGATTAAGAATAAGACAGGGGGCCCATGATGGAAAGGGTGCCCCTGTCTTGCCTGATATGGACCAGTCATTTGCAAAGTGGCAGCAACGACCATCACTGGCCTTGCGAAAGTGGAACAAAACACATGTCTAAATTACGGATTTTTCTCGCATTTGTGGGTGGTTTATTGATGGTGTTGGGTGTAATGATCAGCCTGATTACGATTGTGAGTGGTGCTGCGGATATACAACCTACCATCTCCCCCTTCGATCAAACTGACGATATGATTGTCCCAGAGCGGGGAGTTGCTCCCACCATCGTTCCAATCCTCCATACTGATAACCTTAATTCCCAAGGCATGGAAACGGGTCGTATGCCAGCCACTACGATATCCTCGCTGACCGAAACTCCAGCACCGATCTGGATACCCAGCCGGATTGTTATTCCGGCAATTCAGCTGGATGCCCCGATCGTTTCTGCCACACTTCGAACAGTTGCCTATCAGGGAAAAAATTACCCACAATGGAAAGTGCCGAATTTCTTCGCGGCGGGTTGGGCATTTACATCTGCATCGCTTGGTAGCAGCGATAACACTGTGCTTTTTGGGCATCACAACACTGAAGGGGAGGTCTTTGCTCATCTTGTTGATTTACAAGTGAACGATCTGATCGTGGTGTATGCTGGCAGCAGAGAATTCACTTACGTTGTGTCCTTAAAAATGATCCTGCCCGAACGCGATCAACCAGTGAATGTCAGGTTACAGAACGCCAGTTGGATTTTACCATCCACAGATGAACGGCTAACACTACTGACATGTTGGCCCTATGCAAGCAATACCCATCGGCTGATTATTGTAGCAGTCCCGATTCTTGTGGATAACTTAAGGAATTATCTGCCTATCATGAGGCTAACTCCGAATATACCTTGAACCGGTATCACGCTTTATGGAATGGGTACCGCAATCACGAACAACCTACCCCAGGACGTATTGCCATTGGCATTAATACATGTTTGGAAAACAACACGATCGCCTTTGCCATACGTCTGATAAAAGAGATCGGCATTTGAAATTTGTGGGCTGTTTGGATCATCAATATTTACAAAATTCGAGGTAGAGCTTAGTGGGCTGATGGCTTGCAAGTGACGAATGATGGAGATCGTATAGCGCCGTATTAAACGATCCCCATAAATAACATCAACTTCTTGTCCGAGCAACAGGTTGAAGAAAAGCGCACCAGAAAGATAGTTGTGAGCGAGCAAACCGGTGGAACCATATTTTGTTGCAAGGCTAAACTGTGTGGCATAACCAAGACTTGGGTTCACATAGGACGGATTATTGATAGGTTGTTGGGCTACATTAAGAGCCAGAACGCTAGAAACATAAACCCCTACTACTTTTCCAGCTTGTCCATTTTTAAGTGTGGCAGCAAAATTATTCAAAGCCGAAAAAGCAGCGGTAGGCAAAGTAGTCGGGTTGCGGCTTGTGTAGGAGGTCACCTGAATTTGCGCTGTGGATGCCGGTAAGACAGGCCGGGTGGTTATTTTGCTAACCGACGCGGCAATTACCGAACGATCATTTCCCATGTGAAGCAATACGCCATTATTGAGCACAATTATCGGAAGAATAATCGAAGATAGGATCAAGAGTATGGATTTCATAATAAAACTCCTTCGGTGTTTTCAAGCCGTGCAACAAAAACGCCTGTGAAAACAAAGGGCCTGGCATTTTGCCAGGACCATCGAAGGAGCATAAGATTCAAGATTGTTCTTCGGTGGCCCGGCCATCTTGGTCACAAGTTTCGTGACGTTAGACCCGTTAGCTTTGCGTCCCCGGCTTTTGCTGGGTTTGCCTTTATCGGAATTTCTTGAGTAAGGATACCTTGAATATCCCTGAGAACTGCTTACTTGCTCATTTGCAAACTACAGCAGCCTCCCCCCAACTGGGGAGGTAGGCATCCCCTGGTTGTTGGATGTGGCTGTGGGGTGTTTGTTATATGATTGAGATGTCGCTGACATTCTGCGTATGCCAGAATGTTGAAAATTAAATGATTGACGCTGGAGGTACAAGATGAATATCCCTTTAAACGCACAAGTTGAATGTACAGATGGTGTCTGCTGGCATGCCGTCGGCAGTTCTGTGTCTATTCTGATTAACCCGGTCATCGATCAAGTCACTGATCTGGTTGTGAAAGAAGATGCGTCTCCCAATATGGAATATATTGTGCCGATTGACGTGGTCACTGAAACGACAGCCGATACCATTCGCCTGAACTGTACCAAGGCAGAACTGGAAAAGATGGAGCCGTTTATCAAAACGACCTTCATCCAAGAGAAGGTGCCTACGATGAATTTTGGCTATATGGGTGGTGGCATGGGAACATATTTTTATTTACCTTATATTACTGCCAAAACAACCCTACAAGTGCCCGTGGAGCATCAACAAATTCCGCTCGGAGAACTCGTGGTGCGCCGTGGTACTCGCGTAGAAGCAACAGACGGCTATGTTGGCAAGGTGGACGAACTCGTCATCGGCCCAGAAAATGGCTATATAACTCATATAGTGATGCGTGAAGGACATCTATGGGGCAAAAAAGATGTAATCGTTCCGCTTTCAGCGCTGGGTGAGACCCGCAACGACACTGTTTTCCTGAAACTGGATAAGCGTCAGGTTGGATCTCTGCCAACCTTCCCAGTCCACAGGCATTGGGCCTAACATTCTTGATGACGATAGAAGGAGTACAACTATGAACAAACAGCCAACCTGGGAATTTACTTGTAAAGCTTGTGGCAGTCACTATTTAAATGTTTATCACGTCTGGAATATTATGGTCGGGTCGGTGAGCGAAACCTGGCAGGAATGGGGATCACTTGAAGCTGATCATTCCTGGCATTTTGAATTTAAAGAAAAGATGGATGAAAAACTTGACGATCAAACCCAACCTGGAGATTTAGGCGAGTTCGCAGAAAATGACTCTTCTTCGGAACTTTCCGCCTACGCAATCATGAACCCACAGAGTGACTCGGGTGCAGACAGATTCTATGTCAATTGCGCGAGCTGTGATCGTGAGATCGAATTTGGCTGGGCCGAGCATCGCCGTGGCGGCGGCATCTTCCCGGTGGAGTGTTCAGATTTCTCTCTACTGAAAGTTTGGCCTGAGCCCAGATATTTGGACGCATGGCAGCAAAAAGGCTGGCTGCAAGCCGGAGAAGGCCAGCGTTAGGATGGCTGTGTCTCGTATACGCCATTTTGCATATAGATCCAGTTATTGACATTCACTGCCTGTTTATGATATAAACCCGATTGTATAAGTCGCATAACAAGCGGCTTTTTTATTCACTTTATATAGAACTAAATATATGGGGTAAGTTTTATAAGATCGTGAAAATAATTTAAACTTGTTTGGGCTTCAAAGATGCTTTTTTCCAGGTTTCATACTGGTTAAAAATTGTTCATGGAGAAAATAGATATGCTGGCAACCCACGAAAAGAAATATATCCGAAGAAATGAATTTATCGTGCATGACGAACCTCCTTTTGATGTCGCTGTCATTGGCGCGGGCGCAAGTGGGGCGTTGATGGCCGCTCAGTTTCGACGTAATGCGCCTGTTCAGGCGCGGCTGGCCCTCATCGGCCCAGACCAACATGCGGGGCGTGGAATTGCCTACGAGACACACTATCGTTCCCACCTGCTCAATGTCCGCGCTGCCAATATGAGCGCCTTTCCCGATGACATGGATCATTTCCTGCGTTGGTTGCAATACCGCGATCCGGACGCGCACTCTAAAACGTTTGCGCCGCGCTCGGTATATGGTGATTACCTTGCCGATCTGCTGAAGGTGCCAGCGAAGGGATTTGCAGGCATCATTCGTTTTACTGGCACCGCAGTGGAACTAAGCAAAAGCAACGGGCTTTGGTCGGTATATCTGGATGACGGAAGTTCCATCCTTGCGCGAACGGTGGTGCTGGCGCTTGGAAATCAGCTGCCTGCTGACCCATTGCAATTACAAAGTAAGCATATGCCATCCTACTGGCGCAATCCCTGGGCGCCGGATGTTGCGCTCGGTCTGCCTGCCCATGCGCCAGTGTTGCTAATTGGAACCGGTCAAACTGCCGTGGATGTTGTCATGTCGCTGCGCGAAGGAGGGCATCGTGGCCCGATTTATGCCATCTCGCGGCATGGGCGGCTGTCACAGGAGCACGTCGATTTTTCCAGACGGCCCACCGTAAAACTTCCGGCTGGGCTAAATTCTCCAGTAGCGGCATTACGCTGGTTGCGCAAAGAGATCGAAATTGCCCGGCGCGAGGGCTACGACTGGCGCGCCGTCCTGGACGGGATTCGTCCCCACACTGCCGCCATCTGGCGCAGTTGGAGTGTCCCACAGCGCGCCTCGTTCTTGCGTCATGCCCGTAATCTATGGGATATTCACCGCCATCGCGTTGCCCCGGTCATTTACAGACAAATTCAAGAACTCATTGCACAGAATGTTCTTTCCATTCATTGCGGAAAAATCGATTCAATGTATGCCATTGCGCAGGGTATTGCTGTCAACTGGCAGCCAACGGGTGGCAGGGAATTAAAAACCTTGCAAGTAGCGCGGGTGATCAACTGTACCGGCCCCGATAGAGATTATGCCCAAACCAATCAGCCCCTGATCGTTTCACTACGCCGTTCTGGCTGGCTGACCCCTGATGCGTTGCGGCTGGGCATTGAAACGAACAACGATGGACAATTACTCGACCCTGACGGTAGCCCCGTTCCCGGTCTCTTTGCCCTGGGCCCGTTACGTATCCCAGCTTTATGGGAATCGATTGCCATCCCTGAAATTCGCATACAGGCGGCGGCGCTTGTCAAATTGCTGATTGCAAGTAGCGTCAACGCACCCATTTCTGCTTATTAACGAGGTTATAAAATGGCTACCCAACTTCCAGAAAACTTTAATCAGCCTTTTGGTTCCAGAAATAGGTTTCAAGACCTTTCACACCGATTACCCCCATCTTACCTGCGCCCCAACAGGTTGGGGCAGTCTGTAGATGTGCCTAGCAGAAATACGCCGCCAACGGTGTTTATTTTTTCTCCATCTGAAGGTTATCATGTCTCTGCGGGCGATGTTATTGTAAAAGGTTACGCTTTTACCGATATCTGGCGCGAAATTGAGCGCGTGGAACTTTCGCTGGATGACGGCAAGACCTGGGTGGTGGCCGATCTGTCGCCGTATCCGCAGCCGGGAGAGTGGCGGTTGTGGCGAAAACATTTCACCCTGACACCCGGTCCATACACCTTGATCGTACGCGCTGCAGATAATGTGCCCGATAAAAACCCGGCTGATGTAGATTTGACGCGCCATCAGGTCAGTTTCGAGGTGGTTGGGTAATTTTTTTGACGGTGTCGCCAAGTGGGAAGGCTGGAGTCTGCAAAATTCCTATTCGCGGGTTCGATTCCCGCCATCGTCTTCTGCAAGAATTTGTTTGAGGAGCATATCCCATGTGTTGCTGCCAATAGCCTTATCAAAATCGTTGCATTTACCCGTTCAGGGCTTCATTTCCCCCTTGATCATTTTATAGAGGAGTATTTTTTCATGGCCACCCCCATTAAAGATCGCAAGCTTGGTTTCAACACCCGTCAGCTCCATGCCGGGTATACCCCAGACCCCACCACGGGCAGCCGCGCCGTGCCGATTTATCAGACCACCAGCTACCAGTTTAAAGACACAGAACATGCCGCCAACTTGTTTGCGCTCAAAGAACTTGGTAACATTTACACCCGCATCATGAACCCGACCACCGATGTGCTCGAACAACGCATCGCCGATCTGGAAGGCGGCGTGGCCGGATTGGCTGCCAGTTCTGGCCACGCCGCGCAGGTGCTTGCCATTTTGACGCTGGCTGGCTATGGCGACCACATCGTTAGCAGCAGCCGGCTTTATGGGGGTACGTACAACCAGTTCCAATATACCTTTCCGCGCCTGGGTATTGACGTGACTCTGGTGGACCCAACCGACCCGCAAAATTTCGAGAAGGCCATCCGCCCGAATACCAAAATCATCTACGGTGAAACGCTCGGCAACCCCGATATTTCGGTCTTCCCCTTTGAAGAAGTGGCTGTTATTGCCAAAAAGCATGATATTCCGATTGTGATTGACAACACGCTTGCCACCCCATTTCTATTTCGGCCATTTGAGTGGGGCGCCAATATCATCACACACAGCACGACCAAATTTTTGGGCGGCCACGGCACCTCGATTGGTGGCGTGGTGGTGGATGGTGGCAACTTCGACTGGCGCAGTGGCCGTTTCGACAATTTCACCACGCCTGATCCTTCTTATCATGGCTTGATCTATGCCGACTTGCTAGGAGCAGGTCTGCCACCCTTTGCAATTAAAGCGCGTGTGCAGGTGCTGCGCGACATCGGTGCCAGCCAGACTCCCTTCAATAGCTGGCAAACGCTCCAGGGGATTGAGACGCTTAGCCTGCGTATCGAGCGCCATGTCGAAAATGCCCAGGCCGTGGCCGAATATCTGGAAGGACATCCAAAAGTGAGTTGGGTCAAATATCCGGGTCTGCAAAGTCATCCAGATTACGAACGCGCCAAAAAGTATCTACCCAAAGGCCCCGGTTCGATCCTTGGCTTTGGCATCAAGGGCGGGCTCGAAGCGGGCCGCAAATTTATCGACAGTTTGCAGCTCTTCAGCCACCTGGCCAATGTCGGCGACGCCAAGAGTCTGGCGATCCACCCGGCCAGTACCACCCACAGCCAGTTGACCGCCACCGAACAAGTCAGCGCCGGTGTCACCCCCGATTTTGTGCGCTTGAGCGTTGGCATTGAAGATATCGATGATATTTTGTGGGATCTGACCCAAGCGCTTAAGCAGGCTTAATCAGAATTGTATTCGCAAAACAGGCTGTAAGTTGGGATTAATCCCGACTTACAGCCTGTTTTTTGTGCTACTTTACTGGCTCGCGCGGATGCGTTGCAGCGCTGCTACCAGCGCATCCACATCTTCGCAGATGTTGTAGGGCGCAAACGAGGCGCGGACCGTGGCTTCCACGCCAAAGCGGCGCAGAATAGGCTGGGCGCAGTGGTGCCCTGAGCGAACGGCGATACCTTCCTTGTCGAGCGCCGCGCCCACATCCTGCGTGCGGATGTTATTGAGCACAAACGAGATCACGCCCGCTTTTTCTTGGGCGGTGCCGATGATTTTCAGTCCTGGCACGGTCCGCAGTCCGGCGGCGGCATATTCGAGCAGGTTGTGCTCGTAGAGATTAATATTTTCCAATCCAATCGAGGAGACATAATCCAGCGCAGCCCCCAGACCGATGGCGTCAGCGATGTTGCCAGTTCCGGCTTCGAATTTGGCCGGGGCTTCCTGAAAGATGGTGCGGTCAAAGGTGACATCGGCAATCATGTTGCCGCCGCCTTGCCAGGGCGGCATCGCGTCAAGCACTTCTTTTTTGCCGTAGACCACACCAATGCCCGTTGGCCCAAAAATCTTGTGGCCCGAGAACACGTAAAAATCGGGGTTGAGCGCCTGCACATCCACGCGGATGTGCGAAACCGCCTGCGCGCCATCCACCAGCACCCGCGCGCCAACGCGGTGTGCCGAAGCCACCATCGTCTGCACCGGCGTCACGGTACCGAGCGCGTTCGAGACCTGGGTGATCGCAACCAGTTTGGTACGCGGCCCAAGCAGTTTCTCGTATTCTGACAGAATGACCTGACCATCGTCGTCTACCGGGGCGACCCGCAGCTTTGCGCCTTTTTCAGCAGCCAGTTGCTGCCACGGGACGATGTTGGCGTGATGTTCGAGCCAGGTGATGACAATTTCATCATCCTTGCCAATGTTCTGCCTGCCCCAACTCTGCGCCACCAGGTTGATGGCTTCGGTTGCGCCGCGCACGAAGATGATTTCTTGGATGCTGCCAGCGTTGAGAAAGCGCCGCACTTTTTCACGTGCACCTTCGAAGGCATCTGTGGCGCGGGCAGCCAACGTATGCGCGGCACGATGGATGTTGGAGTTTTCGTGTTCGTAATAATAGCGCAGTCGGTCGATGACAACTTGCGGTTTTTGCGTCGTGGCGGCGTTATCGAGCCAGACCAGCGGCCTGCCGTGTACCTGCTCCTGCAAAATCGGAAAATCGCGTCGGACGAGATGCGGGTCAAATGGGTGCGGACCAAAACCAACGTCCGGCACACGCGCCGGGCTGTATTCAGTGGATTCTGGACCAAGCGTCAGGGCCGGGAATTGGAAGGGGAGCGTTTTGCTCCCGACAGCGGAGAGTGCGTCGTCGATGAAATAATGTCCACCCGTCGGCAGGGATGCTGCGCCGAAGGGCTGGGTGGGTGCGCTGTCAGCGACCGGGCGCACAATCGACAGGATTCCGCCCAAAGTGAGCGGTAGCGACCCCAGGTCAGGCTTTGCCATCAACGGGGACGAGAAATCTGCCGGGATGGATTGCACAGAAATATCTGCGGGGAAATAGGCGGCAATCTCGAGCGGGATGCTGGGGTCGGGTGGCTGTCCAGAAACAGATGGTTTCCCGGTTGCTGGGGGTAGCGCCAGCTCCGATGTCTTGGGGACATTCGGTGCAATGGGCGTCTGCGTGTGCGATGCGACTTCACCTGGCTGCGGGGTTTCGCCGGGTAGCGCCGCGAAAAACGCGTTGGCAATCTGTGCCACCCAATTGGGGTCGGGTGCGCCCACATCTTGCGCTGCCAGCCCCTCCAATGCTCTGCCAAACGAGCGAGGATCAGGCGTAGTCATAGTATTTATCTACCTGGACATCTTCCAAAACGGCAATTGCATCTTCGGTCAGTACCGCAGCCGAGCAGTAGAGTGAGATCAGGTACGACGCAATCGCCTTGCGGTTGATGCCCATAAAGCGGACGGAAAGGCTGGGGGCCACTTCACCCGGCACGCCCGGCTGGAACAAGCCCACTACGCCCTGCTTCTTCTCGCCGGTGCGCAGCAGCAAAATGTTGGTTTTGTTGTCGGTAATGCGCAGCTTGTCGCTTGGGATGAGCGGCAGTCCGCGCCAGGTGAGAAACTGTGCGCCAAAAATGGTGGCGGTGGGCGGCGGGACTCCGCGGCGGGTGCATTCGCGTCCAAAAGCGGCGATGGCACGCGGATGCGCCAAAAAGAAGGCAGGTTCTTTCCAGACTTTGGTGATTAATTCATCCAAGTCATCCGGCGTGGGGCGGCCATCTTTGCGCGGGGTCAGCTTCTGTGAAATCGACAACATTGTGCAGCAGACCATACTCCGGGTTGTTGATGAGCTGGGATTCCTGCTGTTCCTTGACCTTTTCAATCAGCAGGCGCACCTGCTCTTGAATCTGGTCAATTGGTTTGCTGTACAGGTCTGACACGCGGGTTTGGATGTCGAGCACAGTCGTGACGGTATTCATCGAATATTCGCGCGGAGCCGACTTATAATCAATAAAAGTCTCCGGCAGATCGACATCGTTTTGTGGGCTGCACTCAACGTCATCCGGGCCGCCATCGGCGGCTTCTTTCACCTTGTTGAGACGATAAATACCTGCTTCGACGGGCGTCCAGGGTAGAAAGGTGGGCAGCCAGCGTGGGGTAATTCCTTTCCATTGCGAGTGGGTTTTGGTGGCGTTTGCAAGCTGACGGGCTGCCGACTTGCTCACCGTGCGACGTGCTTCAGAAACTTCGGCCATTGTGTGTACTCCTTTTGTTTGTGTTTTGCCTTTTCCCGTCATGTTGACGAGGGCAAAGAGAAGGGGGGAAATTGATGGGCGCGATTTTAGTTTCTTTATATGACTATGTCAAGTAGATAACTATGTAAAAGTATATATGTCTTATAAGTTTAGTATTCTTTGAAGTGGAGGGTTAAACAAAACCGCCCTTCAAAAGGGCGGTTTTGTTTTTGAAATATTTGGTAGGACGCAGCGCATCTGTTACAGCACATCCGAAAGCATGGTGGTCTCCAGTTTTTCAGAGACATAATCGCGAATGTCTTTAAAGACAGCCACCACATTTTTCTCTTTTTCAATCGGCGTCGATTCGTAAAAGTTTTCGCTAACCGATTTGGTGGGGGCGAGTGCGCCATCAAAAAGGCGGATGATTTCAGCCAGGCTGATTTCTTTGGGGGACTTCGCCATTTGATAGCCGCCATGTTGGCCCTTGGTGCTGCGCAAAAAATGGGCGCGTTTGAGCGCAAGCAGAATTTGTTCCAAAAATTTGGGCGGAATGCCCTGCGCCTGGGCAATGGAATCAACCGATTGATAGTCATCGGTTTCATTACGGGCAAGGTATATAAGCGCCAAAAGTGCGTATTCACTGCGGGAAGTTAGTTTCATAAGTTAATTGTGACCTTTCGGATATAGCAGATAGTGATTGTAGTATACCCGACCCGGTCATAAATTGTGCTTTTTATACCCGAGGGGCACGATGTCGAGTGGAGAAGCGCAATTTACCTGCACCGAACGCAGGTACGCGTGTGACCATGGGCATTATATAAACCGCTATGCTGTCAAGTTTTGGTTGGTCTGACAACATGAATGACTTTGAGCGCGCAATAAGCATAAAGGCTTACGAATTTCCAATATTTTGGCAATAAAAAAACTTGACACACTTAGAATATATAATATACTTTTGAAATTACTCCGATCAATTTAGTAGTCATTGAAATGCAAAAGGCACACAATGCGACTCTCAAAACGCGGTGAATACGGCTTACGGGCAATGATTTTTCTGGGTAACGAAAGCGTTCACCCGCGCATTGTACAGTTGAAGGAAATATCCGAACACGAGAAAATCCCGGCCAAGTTTCTGGAACAAATCCTGTTCGCCTTGAAGAATGCAGGTTTGCTGCACAGCAAGATGGGCAACGGTGGTGGATATTATCTGGTGAAGCCTGCCAGTGAAATTACGCTGGGCCAGATCTTTCGGGTACTGGATGGGCCGCTGGCTCCCATTCATTGTGTTTCAGAGATGGCGTATGAGCCGTGCATTTGTCCCGATGAAAAAAGCTGCGGGCTGCGGCTGGTGATGAATGATGTGCGCAACGCCATTATCGGCATTCTCGATCACACATCCCTGGCCGATGTCGCCAAACGCCAGGATGCAGTTCGTCGTTTGATGGAAGTTATAGAGCAACACGAAATAGCTTAAAAGGCTTTTGCCACAGCTACGTTTTAGATTTGCAACGAGAAAAGGGAAACCATGTCAATTCTTCTGGATCAACTTACCAAACGCTATGAAGGCCACCCGGTGGTCAACCGACTTTCGCTGGAGATTGCCAACGGGGAACTTTTTGCGCTGATTGGCCCAAGCGGTAGTGGCAAAAGCACAGTTTTGCGTATGATCGCCGGACTCAACTCAGTGGACGAAGGGCGCGTGGTTTTACATGGCCGCGATGTTACCGGTGCAACCCCGCAACAGCGCGGCGTGGGATTTGTCTTTCAACACTATGCGCTGTTTCAGCACATGTCAGTGGCAAAGAACATTGAGTTTGCCCTGCGCGTGCGCAAGGCACCCCTCAGCCAGCGGCAAAAACGCCGCGACGAACTGCTTGAAATTGTCGGGTTGGCAGGATTGGGCGAACGCCTGCCAAAACAACTTTCGGGTGGGCAGCAGCAGCGTGTAGCACTGGCGCGAGCCTTGGCACACCAACCCGAAGTGTTGCTGCTCGACGAACCCTTTGGCGCACTGGATGCCAAAATTCGGGTGGAGTTGCGCCATGCGTTGCGCCGCATTCAAGTCGAACTGGGTATTACGACCATCTTTGTCACGCACGACCAGGAAGAAGCCTTTGAATTGGGCGACCGGTTGGGTGTGATGAATTTTGGACGGCTGCTGGAAGTGGGTACCCCTACCGAACTATACCAGCACCCGCAGACGGAATTTGTCGCCTCCTTTTTGGGGACAGCCAACCTGCTGGTGGGTGAATTTATTCCCGGTGGTGTGCAGCTTGGCCCGCTGTCCTTTCCATTAAAGGCAGAGTCGCGCCGCGTTGAAAAAGAGTTGAGCACACAGCGTGTACAGGCGCTCTTTAGGCCCGAAGATGTTTCGCTGGCCCTGCCCAATGAAACCCTGGACGCTTCTGAACTGGGCAAAGGTGAAATCAAGCAGATTATCTTCTCCGGTTCGGTGGAGCGTCTGCGTATCAGCCTGCCCGCCATTCCTGGCGTGCGGCCCATCGCACCGCCGCCCGCTTACGGGGACGATGCCATCACCGTCGAAGTGACCCGCACCCAGGATGTCGCCCAGCGCTTTCCCCTGCAAAAGGGGAACACCGTCAAAGTGGGCGTTCGCCGCATCCATACGCTTGTTCACCCCGGGTTAAGTTTCCTGATTCTGACGGATGGCTCTGAGGCAGCCCAGGCGGCGCTCGATCTTGGTGGGCAGATTGCCCGACTGGCCCATGCGCGCGTCACGATTTTGAGCTACGGTCAGCAGGCGGATACATATCAGCGCAATTTGCAGACTGTCAAGGAAAAACTGGGCAGCGGATTAGCCTATCTCGATGTGCGGTCTACAATGGATCCCGTCGAAACGGCGGTGGCGCGGGAAGTGGAGCGCCAACCCTACGACCTGATCATTTTCGGCTCGGGCGGTCTCTCCCCGGCGAATCGGGTGACGTTGGCGCAGAACATTCTGCGGGCGGGCGACCATCACCTGCTGCTGGTGCCCGCAGCGCATCTCGAACCCACCAATGCACTGGTCTGCGTCACCGGCGGCGAACCAGGCAAGGAAGATGTACTTTTTGCTGGTCGCTTCCTGCGTCATTTGGGCGCAAAGGCCACCCTGCTCTCGGTCATGCAAACCATTGATGATACGTGGAATGACCGTGTTCAGCGTTTTCTGTGGGGCGGCGTGCGCACGCTGGAACTGCTGGGTGTTCCAGCACAGTCCGCCATCCGTGCCGGGCAGGTAGAAACGGAAATTGACCGGCAGCTGCACGTCGGTGGGCATGATCTGCTCATTTTGGGGGCACCGCTTGCTCAGAAAAATGGCGCAGTGACTCTTGACGGGGTCATTGCACATGTTATCGAAAAAAACAAAAACCATCCGCTGTTGATCGTTCGTTCACGCTATGCTGCGGCTCTCGTATCACCACGCACAAACGATGGCCGCATTAATATCGTGGAGGAGATCGCCTAATTTATTCACCCTATAGGAGAAAAGAAAATGAATACAAAATTGCTCAAAACCCTGTCCGTCCTTCTGCTTACCAGCATTTTACTCGCCGCCTGCGCCGCGCCGACGGCTGCTCCCACTGCCACAGCCGTCACGACTGTCGAAGAAGTTCAGCCCACGGATACCGTTGCATCAGCAGCCCCAACAGACACCGTCGCCCCGGCCAAACCGGCTGTCAAACTGACGCTGGCTGCCTATTCCACCCCGGCTGAAGCGTATGCCAAAATCATTCCGCTCTTTGTGGCGTATTGGAAAGCACAGAACAACCAGGATGTCACCTTCGAACAGTCTTACGCCGGTTCTGGTGCGCAGGCTCGCGCAGTGATCGGCGGCCTGGATGCCGATGTCGTGGCGCTTTCGACAGGGGCGGATGTCAGCAGCATTGTCAAAGCCAATTTGATTACGCGTGATTGGCAGACAATTTTGCCCAACAAGGGCATCGTCAGTACTTCCGTTGTGTCTTTTGCCGTACGCAAGGGCAACCCCAAAAATATCCATGATTGGGCTGACCTGGCACAGCCGGGTCTTGAAATTCTAACCCCGGATGCAAAAACCAGCGGCGGCGCACAGTGGAACATCCTGGCGTTATATGGCGCAGCCCTGCGCGGAAAAGTGAAAGACGTGCCTGCCGGCGATGAAGCCGCTGCCACGAAATTCCTGACATCCGTACTCAAGAATGTAACTGCTTTCGACAAGGATGGACGCAGCAGCATCACAAACTTCGAAACCGGGATTGGTGATGTTGCCATCACGTACGAGAATGAAGTTGTGCTTGGGCAGCAGAGAGGCCAGGATTATGAATTGGTGATCCCGTCATCCAGCATTCAGATTGAAACCCCGGTAGCAGTTGTGGATGTCAATTCTGACAAACATGGTACGACCGAAGTGGCTGATGCATTTGTCAAATTCCTTTTCACAAAAGATGCTCAACAGATATTCGCTCAATATGGTTTCCGCCCAACTGACCCCGATGTGACCACTGCAACTGCCAGCCAGTTCCCCAAAGTAGCAGATTTATTCACCATTGATGATGTTTTCGGCGGCTGGTCTGCTGCCAAGGCCAAATATTTTAGCGATACTGGCGTCTACAATACCGCCATCACCGAAGCTCAAAAGAAATGACCACTCTCACTCCTCCACTCACCACGACGATCAAGACTTCCCGCCGGGCCCCCTGGGCCCGGTGGGGAGTGAAGTCCGCAGCATTCACCTACCTGATTGTGCTGCTGTTTATTCCACTGGTCGTCATTTTTCAAGACGGCTTGCGCGGTGGGTTGGATGGCTTATGGCAGTCCATCACCCAGCCGATTGCCTGGGCCGCGCTCGGTCTGACCCTTTGGACATCCGCGCTGATGGCGCTGATCAACGCGGTGATGGGAACGCTGACCGCTTACGTGCTGGTGCGCTACAACTTCCCTGGCAAATCGCTGCTCAACGCCATCATTGATTTACCGCTGGCGATCCCGACCCTTGTGACGGGTGTGATGCTGGTGGTGCTCTACGGGCCACAAAGTGTACTCGGCGGCTGGCTCAAAGCCACGTTCGATTGGCGCATCATCTTTGCCCCATCCGGCATCATCCTTGCTTTACTTTTTATCAATTATCCGTTTGTCGTGCGTGCCGTCCAACCCGTGCTCGAAAGCCTCGACCGTGGCTCGGAAGAAGCCGCTGCCACGCTGGGCGCGAGCGCGGCCACCATCTTTTGGGATGTGACTTTGCCTGCCATCCGGCTGCCGATTCTCAGCGGGGCGCTGCTCAGCTTTGCCCGCGCTGTTGGAGAATTTGGCGCGATTGTCGTCGTAGCCGGCAACATCCCCTACCGTTCGTTGACAGCCGCCATTTATGTCTTCGGCGAAGTCGAATCATCCAACCGTCAGGGTGCCAGCGCCATGTCGATTGTGATGCTCACCATCGCGTTTGGGCTGGTTTTGTTGGTAGACTGGCTGCGGCGACGCGGCCAAAAGGAGCAGGCCACATGAGCATCGTCACAAACGCCCAACAGATTAAAATCTGCGCCTGTTCAGCCAAAACGCCGCGCCATTTCATTAGACGTCTGGGGGCGGTGGTTGTTGATCGGCATCGTGATTGCCTATACGGCAATTTTGGTTTTCGCGCCGCTGACGGGACTTATTTTTGGTGCTTTTTCACAGGGTATTGGCGCAATTTTTGTCGCCTTGAACCAGCCTGATGTTTTTGACGCTTTCAAATTAACCATTTATATCGGCTTAATTACCATTGCTGTCCATGCGCTCTTCGGTACGACCCTGGCCTGGGTGATGGTGCGCTACCGGTTTCCGGGGCGACGGCTGCTGAATGCTTTTATTGATCTGCCCTTTGCGGTGTCGCCGGTGGTGGTGGGTTACGTGCTGCTGCTGCTCTTTGGACGCAACGGCATCCTTTCTCCAGTGCTGGATGCGTTGCAGATCAAGATTGTTTTTGCCGTCCCCGGCATGATTCTGGCGACATTATTTGTCACCATGCCTTTTATGGCGCGTGAAATCATCCCCATTTTGGAAGCCTTCGGCATCGAGCAGGAACAGGCTGCTGCAACGCTCGGCGCGAACGGCTGGCAGACTTTCTGGTGGGTGACCTTCCCGGCCCTGCGCTGGGGATTTATTTACGGGGTTATTCTGACCTTTGCGCGTGCCCTCGGAGAATTTGGTGCGGTGCTGGTGGTGGGCGGCGGCATTCAGGGTCACACCGAAAGCGCCACCCTTTACATCTTCCGCGCACTCGATCAGCGTCAGTATGTTGGCGCCTATAGCGCCGCGCTGCTGCTGGGACTTTTCTCACTCATTCTGGTCGTTGGCACTGAACTGTTTCGTCGCAGAGAGAAATAAGACCTGGCCACAGAGAAAACCTTAAAGTCTCTTCTCTCCGCTCTTCTGTGTGGCAAAGGTTTTCAAGGAAAAAACATTATGTCCATCATCCTCAACCAACTCACCAAACGTTACGAAGGTTACCCGGTGGTCAACCGGCTTTCGCTCGAAATCGCCAACGGAGAATTCTTCGTATTGACCGGTCCCAGCGGCAGTGGCAAAAGCACTGTGCTGCGCATGATTGCCGGGCTGAACACTGTGGATGAAGGTCAGGTGATTTTACATGGCAGCGATGTCACTTTTGCGCCGCCGCAGCAGCGTGGTGTGGGGGTTGTCTTTCAACACTACGCGTTATTTCAGCACATGTCAGTCGCCGAAAACATTGAGTTTGCGATGGAAGTTCGCAAAATTCCTGGCAATTTTCGCCGTAAGCGTCGTGATGAACTGCTCGAACTGGTCGGTCTGGCCGGGTTGGGTGGACGTCTGCCATCGCATCTTTCGGGCGGGCAGCAGCAGCGCGTGGCGCTGGCCCGGGCTTTGGCGCACAAACCCAATGTCCTGCTGCTCGACGAACCCTTTGGCGCGCTGGATGCCAAGATTCGTGTTGAACTGCGCCATGCACTGCGCAATATTCAAAAAGAATTGCGTATAACGACAATTTTCGTCACGCACGATCAGGAAGAAGTCTTTCAACTGGCGGATCGGCTGGGGGTGATGAACTTTGGCAGGTTGCTTGAAGTGGGTCCTGCGACGGTACTGTATCAGCAGCCCCAGACCGAATTTGTTGCCACCTTTTTGGGGACGGCCAACTTGCTGGTGGGGGAACTGACTGATGACGGAATCCGTGTTGGGCCGCTCTCGTTCCCCCCGCGGGTGGATGTCAGTCAGGCGGCGGCGGGTCCCGGCCCGCAGCGGGTGCAGGTGCTTTTCCGTCCCGAAGATGTGACGCTGGCGCTTCCGCATGAGACTCTCAACGCGCCGCAGTTGGGCGTTGGTGAAGTGGAGGAGAGCAGCTTCTCCGGTTCGGTGGAGCGGCTGCGGTTGCGGCTGCCATCGATTGCCGGGGTGCGTCCGATTGCGCCGCCCGTGCCGTATGGGGATGATGCCATCTTTGTCGAAGCCACCCGCACACAGGATGTGGCGCGCCGCTTCCCGCTGGAATGTGGTCGACAGGTGAAGGTGGGGGTGCGTAATATTCACGTGCTGGCGCATCCAGGTCTGAATTTTTTGATTCTGACCGACGGTTCTGAAGCGGGCAAGGCGGCCGTTTCGTTTGGTGGACAGATTGCCCGCGTGAACTCATGCACGGGTAACGGTGCTCAGCTACGGGTTGAAAACGGAAGATGATCATCAGCGCAATTTGCAAAATGCGCGAGATCAGTTGGGCAGCGGGTTGGCCCACCTTGAAGTGCGTATCACCAACAACCTACCCGAAGTGGCGGTGGCCCGCGAAGCCGGGCATCAGGCGTACGATCTGGTGATTTTGGGGCCGGGCGGACTGACGGCTGCCCATCGTATTACGCTGGCAGAAAATATTCTTAAATCAGGCAGTCATCACCTGCTGCTGGCGCCGACCGCCCACTCTGAGCCGCAACATGCCCTGGTCTGCGTGCGTGGCGGCGAGCCGGGCAAGGAAGATGTGCTCTTTGCCGGGCGCTTCTTGCGTCATTTGGGGGTAAAGGTGGCATTGCTGTCGATTTTGCCATCGGACGATAACAAGGGCGAGCCGCTCAACCGCGTTGAGCGTTTTCTGAGCGAAGGGGTACGCTCACTAGCGCGGCTGGGTGTTCCGGCACAGACGATGATCCTTTCAGGCAACGTGCATAAAGAGATTACCGAACAAATGCAAAAGGGTGCGCATGATCTGCTGGTTTTGGGTGCACCGCTTCGCCCGCGCGGCGGCGAAATTTCTCTGGATGGGGTGGTGGGCCAGATTGTCAGAGAATCAACCCCCTATCCGATTTTGATCGTCCGCTCACACTATGCAACGGGCCATGCCTATCCCACGACAAGCGATGGCGCATCAACATTGTAGAGAAGTTGTTTTCGTAAAGGTAAGCGCATGACACTTTCACGTGCAAGGCTTACTGTTCAAAAAGCTCCGTGGCGTATCCCCTGGGAGCGGTGGGGCATCCAACTGGGAGCCTTCAGTTATCTGACGGCGCTGCTGCTGATTCCGCTGCTGGTTATTTTTCAAGATGGTCTGCAAAGCGGGCTGGTGGAATTGTGGCGGTCAATCACCCAGCCCGTGCCTTTAAGTGCGTTGGGGCTGACGATTTGGACGGCGCTGCTGATGGCATTGATCAATGCGCTGATGGGGACAATGACTGCTTATGTGCTGGTGCGCTATAACTTCCCCGGAAAGTCGCTGTTGAACGTGATCGTTGATCTCCCTTTGGCGATCCCGACCTTGATTACGGGTGTAACACTGGTGATGCTGTATGGACCGCAAAGCGTGGTGGGGGGCTGGTTGAAAAATCAATGGGATGGGCGTATCATTTTTGCGCCGCCTGGTATCATCATGGCGCTGCTTTTTATCAGTTTCCCGTTTGTGGTGCGCACCGTCCAACCCGTGTTGGAAAGTCTGGATCATGAAATGGAAGATGCTGCCGCGACATTGGGGGCCATGCCGGGCAAAATCTTCTGGCGAGTGACCCTTCCCGCGTTGTGGATGCCTATTCTGAGCGGCACCTTGCTCAGTTTTGCACGGGCGATTGGCGAGTTTGGCGCGATTGTGATCGTCGCGGGGAATATTCCGCTGCGCTCACAAACAGCAGCCGTCTATGTCTACGGCCAGGTCGAATCAGCCAACCGGCAGGCCGCCAGCGCCATGTCGATTGTGATGCTGTTACTGGCTTTTGTTCTGGTCTTGTTGGTGGACTGGCTACGCCGTCGAAAGGAGCCTAAAAAATGACCGTTCTGGCTGAACTTCCGCAAGAGCAAAATGTGACTGTGCCCCAACATCGCGGGCGCATTGCTCTGCCAGGCGATCTCTGGCGACGGCGTTTGTTGATTGGCATGGTCGTGACCTATATCACGGTTTTGATTCTGGTGCCAATTATGGCGCTGTTTCCGGGCGCATTTTCAGAGGGGATGGGCGCAGTGGTCACAGCACTGGGCGACCCGGCGTTGTGGTCAGCATTTGGGCTGACACTTGGCATTGCGTTGATCTGCGTGCTAGTTCATACCATCTTTGGTACGATGCTTGCCTGGGTGATGGTGCGGCATCAGATTATTGGGCGCAGGCTACTCAACGCCTTGATCGACTTGCCCTTTGCGCTCTCGCCGGTGGTGGTGGGGTATATGCTTTTGCTTTTGTTTGGTCGCAATGGTTTGCTGGCCCCCGTCGTGGATGCGCTGAACTTGAAAGTTGCCTTTGCGCTGCCCGGCATGGTGCTCGCGACTCTCTTCGTTACGATGCCGTTTATGGTGCGTGAAATCATCCCCATGCTTGAAGCATTCAGCCCCGAACAGGAACTGGCCGCAGCCAGCCTGGGTGCCAATGGCTGGCAGACCTTCTGGCGCATTACCTTTCCTGCCCTGCGCTCAGGGTTGATGTATGGCATTCTCTTAACCTTTGCGCGCGCCCTCGGTGAGTTTGGCGCAGTGCTGGTGGTGGGTGGCGGCATTCAGGGTCGCACCGAGACAGCCACTATCTTCATCTTTAATGCAATGGATCATCGTCAATATGTCAGTGCATACAGCGCCGCGATTGTGCTGGGCCTGTTTTCGCTGATTTTGGTGATTGGTACGGAACTCTTACGCCGAAAGGGAAATCATTTGGAAGTTTAGGTTTTCAAAACATCCTTCTGGTATCAATGGATATGTTATTCGTCTGCTTCACGATCAAGCGTTGAGCGGCTTTCGGCCAGCGGCGAATCTTCCAGGGCCTGGGTGATCTGTGTTTCGAGACCTTTTCGACTTGGCTTACGCTTCCCAAGATTTTTAAGGGTTTCCAGCAAAGTTGTCGTGATGGTCTGTGTCAGCTTTTTGAGCGCTTCGCTGGAAAGTTTCTCGCCCTTTTCGAACCAGCGCACAGCAGCATAGCCCATCACAACGGTTGTGGATGAAGCAATGGCTGCGCTTAACAACCAGCCCGGCAGGCCGCCCAGTTTGCTAAACTCCTGAAAGAGCGTGCGCCCCAGAAAGCCAAGACCGAACGTAGCCACCAGTTCCGAAGCACGCTGCGGGGTAATTTTGTAGTTATAAATGCGCGCAATGCTGACCACCATGATCGACTGCGTCACCACCAGCGGAACAAAATCAACCACCGGTAACGGAACCAATGCAATTGCCGCCGAGATGGATGCTGCCCGGACGATGGCCTGCCAGGCGAGCTGCCAGCGATATTCGGGTAGCGCCTGCCCCAATGCAGCGACGATCCCTGGTTCGGTGGCGGCGATGGCCAAAAGTACTTTTCCCAAATTCCTGCCATCTTTTGCGGCCATTGGCACAATTTGGTCTGGCTCCAACCGCAGATTCTGCGCAGCATTGGCGATGACGGCTTGCAAATCTTTATGTGGGATCAGGTCAATCTTATTCAACACCACCACAAACGGCTTTTTCAGCGCAGCGATTTCTTCAAACAATTCCTGCTCGGTCTTTTTGATCCCCTGAACGGCATCGTACACCAGGATCAGGAAATCAGCATCCATCGATGCGGATAAGGCCAGGTCTTTTTCATGCTCCCCGGCGCTGCCAACTGCATCCACTCCAGGCGTATCCACCACGGTAAAGAGAGCAGCATCCGCCTGTTGATTTTCTTTCGTCGTCCCCGGTAAGGGACTGACAACTGCCTGATCGCTTTTATTTTGCGTGAACTGATTGTATAGCGTGGACTTGCCAACATTGGTCGGGCCGACGATGACGACCCTGTGCTTGGTGCCAAAAGCCTGTCGAACCTGCGCGGTGGACAGTTTTACCAGGATTTTCACCAGGTTCACGTCTGCCGGGAAACCGACCAACAGCGAGAGAAAGCTGGCCTGTTCGTCGGGGCCTAACGCATCCCAAACCTTGTGCACGGGGGCTTGAACATCCGGCGGAAATTGTTCCAAAATATCATCAAAGAGTGTCATAGGGTATTCCTTGTCTGTGAAGATGCTTGAGTGCCTGCATCCACCTGCAAAATGGGTGTCTCGGCTTTTTGGGGCGACTGTTTATGTTCATAATACGAGACGCTCAAAAAAGCGCCGAAGAGAAAAATAAGACCGCTCAGATAAGCCCAGAGCAGAAAAGCAATGATCGCAGAGATAGACCCATACACCAGGTTTGACATGGAAATATAGGTGGAAACGAAAACCAAAAATAGGCGTTTCGCCACTTCCCAAAGCAATCCAGCCGCAAGCGCGCCGGGCAAAATCTCACGCCAGGTAGCTTTTCCATGCGGGAGCATGATGTAGAGTAGCATGAATAAGGCAATATCGATCAAAATCGCCACAAGAAAACTGATCACGTGCAAAATTGGCAGAGTCTGGTTGGGGAGCCAGGTGCTTACACTGGCAACAATGCTGCTGGCAAACGAAGCCAACAAAAGCGCCGGACCCGCAAATATCAGTACAAATAAAATCGCCAGACCGCGCTGTTTCCAAACGGGGCGGCTGCGTTTATGGCTCCAGATTTTATGAAGGGTTTGTGTGAGCGTCGTGAAAAAAGTCGAGGCAGACCAAACTAAGCCAGCTAATGCAATGACGCTTACGGGGCCACGCGTCTGAATAATTTCGTCAATATTTTGGCCCAATAAATGGCTCAAATACGGGGCAATAAATTCCAACTTTTGTACGATCAGTTGCTCGCCGATCAAAGACCCAAACGTAAAACTTGCAATCGAAATGCTCAAAATCGTAATTGGGAAGAGAGAAAGCAGCGCGAAATAGGAAATTGCCGCGGCTGTCAGTGCGGCGTCAGGTTTCAGTATTTCTTTGATTGCTCTGGCAAAAATCCCCGGCCAGCCATTGGCACGCTGATTAAGCAGATGTGCTCTATCCACAGATTGCTGCCAAAACTGTGTGATGGTTTCAATCATTTGGGCGATCTCCAACCATGACGGTTCCTGGCAAACGCATCGAATCAGCGGTTTGCGTGGGCATCTCTGCTTGCAAAATTGGCTCAGCTTTTTCAATCAGAAGCGCCAGACGTTGCATGCTGTTTGTGACCAGGGCAATGGGAGGTTCATCCATGGCGTTGATGGCTTCCCAGGCGCGTGCCTGACGTTCCTTCAGGTCTGAAATCTGGACAGCGGCTCCTGAATCTGATCGGTTGCTGACCAACAACCTCCAGATAATTTGACATACTGCTGAGATGGGTGGCGCAACAAGAATACCAACCAGGCCAAAAGCATCTGCCATGGCCAGCAAAATCACCAATGTCAGAATTGGGTTATCCCAGTTGCGTCTAAAAAGCCGCGGCTCGACCCAAAATTGCAGTGCAAATAATACCAGGCTGGTATAAAGCGCCGTTGTCAGACCAAGCTGCGCGCTGCTCAACAGCCCCATGATCAGGGGCAGCGCAATCGCCAGCGGTGCTCCAACCACTGGTATCAGCCACAGTAATGCTCCGATCAGCGCCAGCAGCCACGGGGTCGGCGATCCAAGCAGCCAATAGCCTGCGCCCAATAATGCAGCGGCCAGGATACTCTGGATGACTTCGCTGCGAATGTAAGCACCAAGATCCGTCTCAATGGTTCGCCAAACATCACGCGCCTGTTTGCGTTGCGCCGATGGCAACAACGAAAGCCAGAGGCGCTCAAAATGAACTTGATCACTGCTCCAATAAAGACTCAGGAATAAAATGACAAATGCTTCGCTGAAAATTTCGCCAATTCCCTGGGTCAAGCCGAAAATAGCGGGCAGCACCAACTGCCCCTGATCGCCCGTCAGTGCATCAAAAAGCTTGCTGGGAGGGGGCAATTGCGCAACCAGCGCAAGTTGGAGGGGGCTGCCTTCCAGCCAAGCAGGCAGCATCCATTTATCCTGTGCCGAAACAATATGCGCCAATTGTTGAATTTCATAAATCACAGCCTCGCCTGTCAGGAAAAGTAGAAAACAAAAACTTACCAACCCGAGCAGGTAAAGCAAAACCCACAGCACGCGGATTGCCCAACCCTGGCTGGTGATGCGATTTGCCAACGGACGCAGCGCGGCTGCGAGCGCGAGTGAAATCAGCACATAAATGACAACAATGCGAAACTGCCAAAACATTACCAGCGCCAGCAGCGTTACCATGACTGCCATGCCAAATTTTACAACTTGTTTTGTCATGATATCCCCGCTGTATTTCCGGCTTGGGCCAGGAGTGCATCCAGATCATTTGCAATGGTCTCAATTTCATCCAATACCGGGTCAATCTGCGGGATTAGAAGGTCTGATGCACGCTCTTTTTGAAGTCGTGCCTGTTTGCGCAAGTCTTGCGCAAGCTCCTGTGTTTCATAGCGCAGTCGACTGGTGTAATCACGGCCGGTTGAAGCTTCCGCCTCGGTTGTGCTGGGATGAAAAACAAAACGATCGAGTAAGAGTTGCAAGATGGCTGCCAGCGGAATCGCCATCAGCGCGCCTGCCATGCCAAGCAAAGAGCTAAAAGCAAAAAATGCCAGCAAAGAGACAAAAGGATTAACCCCCACTGCTTTGTTCATCACACGCGGCACGAGAAAGCTGTTTTCCAACTGTTGAATCACTACTGTCGCAACAATCACCCAAATCATCCGATCCGGCCCAAGCGACAGCCCCACCAGCGCCGCGGGAACGGCACCGAGCAGCGGTCCGACCATTGGCACGGCTTCCAGCACGCCTGCAATCAACGCCAGAACAAACGCATTCGGCAGCCCAATCAGCAAATAGGCGATCAGGGCCATGACCCCAATCACCAGACAAAGCACTGCCTGCCCGGCAACATAAGAACTTACCTTGGCTTCCATTGCCAA
The DNA here is from genome assembly GCA_963757465.1 of uncultured Chloroflexia bacterium. GTDB lineage: Bacteria > Chloroflexota > Anaerolineae > Anaerolineales > Villigracilaceae > UBA5195. The sequence continues at coordinate 1,297,940 of CAVWRY010000003.1, forward strand.
AATTAGCTCGGCAACGCCTTCACGCTGATCGGATGGAATGAGCAATAAAAATGACTTGATCGTTCGGGGCCCATCCATCGTCCAATAAAAAGCCAATATCAGGCTGATAAGGGCAACAAAACCACCCTGAGATGCCATGGTGACATAATCCAGCGCTTGCGCCGCTGTCGCCATCACCTGCGACCCGGTTTGCTGTAATGCAGGCGGCATCAGGCTTGGCAATGTTGCCGGGATAAATTCGCTTAGCCGCGAAACAATTTGATTGGGTATGCTCATCATCCCATTACGCAAGCTCTGATAATAGTCTGGTACTACTGCTGCAATCCTTGCGCTTTGTTCGATAATCAGCGGAAATAACAAGAATAGAAAGCCAATCGCCAACGCCAACAGGCTGATGTAGACAAAAATAGTCCCCGCTATCCGCGGCAGCCCTTTGCCATACAGCCAGGTTACGGCCGGGCGGATCACTGTCCCTAAAACAATGGCAACAAATAAAATGAAAATAACCTGGTTAAACCGATAGAGCAACCAGAAGCCCACGGCAACCAAAGCGAGAACAAGTGTCGCCCAGACAACACGTCTAAAAGTCCATTCATAAGGTTGTGCAGGTGGATGAAGGGTCATATTTTCCTTAAACTGAATAGAAACCGGTGGCTATTTTATAAGTTAATACGTAGATGGTAAGCTTAATCATACAAGCAATACTCCCCAATTCCATCATCTCATTGGGGAGTATTGCTCTCAGCTACCTGGGGGAGGGGCGGAGACATAATATTTCTTGGTTTTGGGCAAAATCGGTGGGGACGAGCTGGGGCATACACTTCGATTGGATTCCGCCCCGATGAATGATGAGAAAACCCTCGCGCTAGGAAGCGTTATTCACTGAGGACTTCGCGCCGTAACGTAATCCGTCGATAAGGATGGCGACCATGCGCCGGGCACGATCGGGATCATCGTTGGGGGCCTGCCTGCAGAGGTTCGCGACCGCACTCAGCAGGTCGTCCGCATCGACATCGGTGCGCACCTCGCCTGCGGCAACTGCTGCGGCTAGCAACGCTTGAAACGCTGGCAGGAGTTGTTTTTGGAAGTAGGCGGGCAGGGTGTCGAAGGCTGGGTTTCCTGAGTGCAGGACCGTAGCCAGCCCACGTTTGGTCGCAATAAAGGCCGCGTATCGCTGCATCCATCTCGCGAGTGCCTCGCCAGGATCGTGCTCGGCAGCCAGGGTCAGTGCGGCGTCTGCACAGGCATCAATTTCGTGACGGAAGACAGCCGCGACCAGATCGGCGCGTTGTGGAAAGTGGCGATAAACGGTACCGACGCCAACACCAGCCTTCTCTGCGATCTCTCGCACCGGCGCATCCACGCCAGATGTTACGAACACCGTGAGCGCCGACTGGAGCAACGCGTTAATGTTGCGTTGTGCGTCAGCCCGCACCCGTCGATCTGTGCTGGCGTGAGGGGTCAAGCTATCATCTTTTTCTTCCGATTTGTCGTTCATACGATCTCCGCTTGACAAGTGGAACGCCGCTCCGTATAATACGGAACATCGTTCCACTTTTTGCTATTTTAGCACATTATAACGGGGTTGACGATCATTCGATGGACAAAAGGAGATTAACATGAAATACCGTACGCTTGGGAAAACAGGCATCAAGGTCAGCCCTTATTGTCTGGGGGCGATGATGTTTGGTGGAATGGGCAACCCCGACCACGACGAACTCGATTCGGATCATCCATAAGGCTTTGGATGCAGGCATCAACTTCATCGATACCGCGGATCGATACAGTCAGGGGGTGTCGGAGGAAATCGTCGGCAAGGCGCTCAAGGATCGGCGTGATAACATCGTCCTTGCCACCAAAGTGAATGGTCCAATGGGCGATGACCCAAATCAGCAGGGTAATTCGCGACGCTGGCTGATCCGCGAAGTGGAAGCATCGCTGCGCCGTCTGCAGACTGACCACATCGATCTCTATCAGATTCACCGGCCTTCGCCGGATACCGATATCGAGGAAACGCTCTCGGCCCTGACTGATCTGATGCGGGCAGGCAAAGTGCGCGCCATCGGCTCATCGACGTTCCCCGCGTCGGAGATTGTGGAAGCACAGTGGGTTGCCGAGCGGCGTGGTCTGGCACGCTTTCGCGTCGAGCAACCGCCCTATTCGATTCTGAGCCGCGGCATCGAACGCGAGGTGCTGCCAGTTTGCCAGCGCTACGGGATGGGGGTGATGGTCTGGAGTCCGCTGGCAAAGGGTATGCTCACCGGCCGGTATCGCAAGGGTCAGCCATTGCCCGATAGCCTGCGCGTCAAGGTCTTCGGCAAACAGATGAGCGATGAAACCCGTCTGGATGCGATTGAGCAACTGATTCTCGTGGCGGAAAAGGCCGGACTTTCACTGACTCATATGGCGATGGCTTTCACAGTGACCCATCCGGGTGTGACGTCGGCGATTCTCGGCCCGCGCACGATGGAACAGCTTGATGATTTACTCGCGGGCGCTGAGGTCGTTCTTTCGGACGAAGTCCTGGATCAGATCGACCAGATTGTCCCACCCGGAGCCGACATCGGCGTGCCTGACGCAGCCAACTACGTTCCACCAGCGCTCAGCCAAACGAATCTGCGCCGTCGTCCAGCCAGCGAGCGCGCAGTTGTCTAATTCGATCATCAATGAAAACAGGAGATTAACATGGAAGACAAACGTATCGCCCTTATCACAGGTGCAAATCAAGGAGTCGGTTTGCAGGTTGCCAAGGAACTTGTAGCACACGGCTACATCGTCCTGGTCGGGTCGCGCAATTTTGAGAAGGGAGAAGCCGCAGCCAGGCAGATTGGGCCGGACGCCCATGCCGTGCAGCTTGACGTGACCGATCAAGCCTCCATCGCCGCCGCGGCAGCGCGCATCCGCAAGGAGTTTGGCCGTCTTGACGTGCTCGTCAATAATGCGGCCATCTCGAATACTGGTAAGCTGCCCGGCCAGTCTATCGAGGAGTACGCTAAGTTTACTCGCCCGAGCAACGTGCCCCTCGATGAAGTGCGCGCGGTGTGGGAGACCAATGTCTTCGGCGTCCTCGCCGTTTACCAGGCGATGCTGCCGCTTCTACGGGAGTCATCGGCAGCCAACATTGTCAACGTGTCGAGCGGTGTTGGCTCGCTCACAGCGAACGCGGACCCGGCCTATCCCTACCACAAGATGTTCGGCCCCGTCTATCCTGCGTCCAAGGCGGCGCTCAACGCAATCACGCTCGCCATGATGATCGAGCTGGAGTCAACCACGATCAAGATCCATCTTGTTTCCCCGGCCTTTACCAGCACGAATCTCAACAACTATGCGGGCACAGAATCGGTCGAGGACGGTTCCCGTGAGGTGGTGCGTGTTGCGTTGCTCGGCCCGGATGACCCGACAGGTACGTTCACACGCTGGGAAAACAAAAATATCCCGTGGTGATCTATCCACAATTTTTTCACGGTTTGATGGCTTGCAACGCCGAACTATGGTCAGGTGCAGCAGCGATCATCGCATCGATCAAAGCGCGAGGTTCTGAAGGCCCCAGTGCCCCGAGATCACGGATTGCCTTGAGCCAACTCAGCCCCCAGAACATCGCTGTCACCATTAATTTCGGCGCACATCTTAAGATCACCAGCCCGGACGGCGTGATGGAATCCCCGAGTCGTTGTACCAGCGCAAATCCTTCACGCAGCGCAAGCGCGTAAGTTCTTGCTTCAGTCCATGAGACGCCAGTTTGGCGGGTGTGCGCCACCCAACTGATCGCCATCATCGGCACCATGACTACAGCATGGGTATGCACCCAAGCCTCGATATCGTTATACACAATTGTAGGAATGCCGGCATCGCTGAATACCTTTGCCCAGACTGCATCTGTGGTAATGCTGCTGGCAGGATGCGCAAACGCTTTAGACTTCAACTTCCCATCCGTAAGTGAAGCAAGGATCGCAGGAAAACCAAAAGCGAATCGCTCCTGCCCAACCACATCGCGTAGACGGCTCAACGGCGCAAGCGTATTGAACATGAACATCACTGTCTTTGCTGCACTCGCCTCCAATGTGGGAAGCACGGCGTCCACTTGGGACGCGAGCACGACGACCAGTACGAGATCGAAGTTGATTGCCGGGTCAAGTGCGGCGCTGACTGTTACTGCCGCACGTTCGCCAGTAACGGTAACGATTGCCTGCTCAGCCTGTAGCTGTTCGAGCCGTTTGCCGCGCGCGATGACGGTAACATCATGGGCATGGCGTGCAAGTTGAAACGCGAACGTGCTGCCAATCGCCCCTGTGCCAAGGATTGCTATTTTCATTGTTTTGCCTGCGGCTATCACGGGCGCACCCGATGGCTGCTAAAGTGAACCATGTAACTTTTTGTTGGAATAAGCTATTTAAAGTCCAAGCATAAACCTTAACTTTGACTACAACCGCAATCAATTCGATGAAGTCAGTTTCGCCTTCTCTGGATAAGATAGATCAAGAAAAGGAAATAACATGAAAATTACACTGACAGGTTCTTTAGGGCATATCGGCAGGCCACTGACGCAAATGTTGGTGCGGCAAGGTCATTCAGTTACCGTCATCAGCAGCAAAGCTGAAAGGCAAAAAGAGATCGAAGCACTGGGCGCAAAAGCTGCCATCGGCACCATGGAAGATGTTGATTTTCTGGCAGCGACTTTCAAGGGTGCGGATGTCGTTTATGCCATGGAGGCGCTTGGTACTGGCAGTTACTTTAACCACAATCTGGACATCCTGGCTGAAATTAACAAGCTTGGCAATAATTACCGGCAGGCCATCCAACAATCGGGTGTAAGGCGCGTGGTTCATCTCAGCAGCATTGGCGCGCATACCGATCAGGGTAATGGTCTGCTTGCTTTTCACTATCATGTTGAAAAAATTCTCGGCCAATTGCCGTCGGATGTCAGCATTACATTTATGCGCCCCGTCGGTTTTTACGACAATTTGTTAAGCTTTATCCCTACGATCAAAACGCAAGGCATGATTGTTTCAAACTATGGCGGTGATGATAAAAAACCCTGGGTTTCTCCCATTGATATTGCGGCTGCCATTGCGGAAGAAATGGCAACTCCCTTTGAAGGCAGAAAAGTGCGTTATGTGGCAAGTGAGGAAATTAGCTGTAACGAGCTTGCCAGCATTTTAGGCGCAGCCATCGGCAAGCCTGACTTGAAATGGATCGTGATTCCGGATGAGCAACTGCTCAAGGGGATGATTGCCTCGGGAATGAGTCCAAGAGTTGCAGCCGGTCTGGTGGAAATGCAAGCAAGTGGCAAGACACGCAGCGGCAAATTGTATGAAGATTACAACCGCAACCCGCCCATTCTGGGAAACGTGAAGGTGAAAGATTTTGCCAGGGAATTTGCGCTGGTCTATCATCAAAAATAAGCATCATCCCAATACGGCACCTTGGATGGTTAAGCTGGCTGGGACTCTGCGCGTTTTCGGCGTTGTTCTGAACCTGGGTCGTTTTACGTTGCTTGGGGCCAGGTCAAAACGTTACTGGCAGCGTCTGCAACCCGCGAAACGTTAAACTGGAACGCCAGCGCAAAGATTCGGTGGACACCGCCAAACGCAGGTTTGGCATATAGGCAAGCAGTGTGTTCAGGGCAATTTGTCCCTCCAGGCGTGCCAGCGGCGCACCCACACAGTAATGAATCCCCTGCCCAAAGGAGATGTGTTTGTTATTCTCACGCGTTAAATCAAGCATGTCAGGATTCTCAAACTGGGATGCGTCCCGATTGGCGGATGCAATCACAGCCAGGACCTTCTCCCCTTTGGGGATGGTGACCCCTTCAATCGTGACATCCTCACGGGTATAACGGTCCGTCGCCATCTCGAGAGGGGGATAATACCGTAACAGCTCCTCCGTCGCAGTTTTAATCAGCGCCGGATTCTGGCGCAGCAGATCAAACTGATCGGGATGTTCGAGCAGGGCCAGCGTGCCATTGCTGATGAGATTGACTGTCGTTTCATGCCCGGCAATCAGGAAAAGCACAATCATCCCTTCCAACTCGTCATTGCTCAAGGCATCGCTATTTTCATCAGAATGCGCCAACGCGCTGATTAGATCGTCCTGCGGGTCGTCCCGCCGTATTTTGCACAGCTTGCGAATATAGGTCAACAACCCGATAAATTGCGGAACATTCCACAAGATTTTAAGCGGCTGTGACACAGATGATAGGGATGACAAACTCTTCATCCAGCGATGAAATTGAGGACGATCCTGCACCGGTACGCCAAGAACCTCGGTGATAATGGTGACAGGGATGGGCAGGGCATAATGCTCAATCAGATCAAAGCTTTTGCTTTTGGCAGTCTTGTCCAGCAGTTCATCCGATAACTGCTGAATGCGCGTGCGCATTTGCTCCACGCGACTCGGCGTAAAAGCCTTATAGACAAGCCCACGCATTCGTGTGTGATCCGGCACATCCCGATCCAACATGTGATTGTCGAGAATGCTAAAGACACCTGGCAACCGGGATGTTTTAGCAGCTTGATCTGTGGCGTTATTTATGTCTTTGACAAAACGTTCATCTTTCAGGGTCGCCGACACATCCCGATAGCGTGTGATCAGCCAGATGTTGTTTTTCGTGGTTTGCTTTGATACAGGGGCTTCGGCGCGCAATTGTGCATAAAATGGGTAAGGGTTGGCTTTAAATGCTGGGCTGTCCAGGGAAATAGGTTTGATCGGGCTGTTCCTTAACATGATGATCTCCTTGTATCGTTATTTACAGACCATCATAGTCTTATCGTGTAAACCGAATATGAACATGCACTATTTTCCAACAGAAATTTTCTTGGGACAAAGAAACATCCGTAACAGTGAAGATGAATGCAATTGCCATCGTACTTTCTCAAGAATTTGAGCGTAGCGTATTCAACTCATTCTGCACGCCATTAATGATAATGCGCACACCAGTGTCAAAGCGCGTATCATCGTTCTCATCCTGCCAATCTTCCAGGGCAAGTGTCAACGCCTGGCTGAGAAACGGTCGTTGAGCTCGTTGTTGCTTGGAGCCAGCCTTTGAAGGTGCAGATGATTGTTCTTCGATCACTGAACCAAAGGTGAAATTAATCACTGTTACCATGATCGTTGCGGCCATCCCATAACTACAACCTGCGTTGTGAAGCACACGAATCGTCAGATCCCACAGTTTCATCAACACTTGATTAATGTCAGGGTGCGACCCAGCTACCACACGCGCTCCATCCTGATAAGCCAGCAAGGCCGTGCGAAGTTCATGCGCCAGCGTATTCAGCCATTCCGCCCATTCCTGCTGGTCATTCTGAAAATCATATGTGCTGAAATGTTTTTCCAAAATGGCGTTTGCCATCTCATCGAGTAGTTCCGATTTACTCGGAATGTGCCAGTAGATTGACGCAGCTTTGATTTGTAATTCAGTTGCCAGATGGCGCAACGTAACTCCGTCCAAACCATCCCGGTTAAGAATATCCAGCGCTTTTTGTACAATTTGTTTTTTTTCTACGGACATAAGAATGATTTAGACCTCTGTATATTGTAGTTGGATGCGTATTTCCAATCTTTCCATGAATTTCTATCGCATTTTCGTTAGAAAAGCCTGGGCTGAACGCTTTTGCAAGGGGTTCACTACATCGCTTGACAGAGCGACGAAACGGGCGTAGACTAACACTGTTAGACTAACGCTGTTAGATAACCAAATGTATGATACTACAAATATGAAAATCGAGTACCCCGTCGCACCCTATTCTAGACACAACAGGAGATAATTCGCATGAAAACTTTAATTGTAAAGTCACTAATTTATCGTTTAGAAAAAGGGCAGGGATGTTCCTATGTTGGCTAAGAATAAAACAGCAAGCCTGTGGATTATTATTGGCGTGATTGTTCTTAATGCCATTGGTATGACCATTGTTTTCCCACTTTTCCCATTTTTGGTTGGGAAGTATTTGCCCGAATCGCAAATCGTTATTGGTCTGAATGGCCTTGTTTCTGTATATGCCATCTGCGAGTTCTTTTTCGCTCCGGTCTTTGGCGCATTGAGTGATCGCTTTGGACGCAAGCCCATCCTGATCGTGAGTCTGCTAGGCTCGGCGGTTGGCTATTTTATGCTTGGTGTGGGTGGCGCGCTCTGGGTACTGTTCCTTGCGAGAATTATCGATGGTTTAACCGCTGGCAATATTAGTACTTTGTTCGCATACATCGCCGATAGCACGGAACCTGAAGAACGAACGAAATGGTTCGGATATATCGGCGGAGCAATCGGCTTCGGTTTTATGATCGGACCAGCCATCGGCGGACTCTTGGGTGCCAGTTCCATTACGCTCCCCTTCTACGTGACTGCAGGGATTACCCTTCTCTCAATCATTTGTATTCAGCTATTTTTACCCGAGTCGCTCGCGCCTGAAAAACGCACGCAGCGTTTTTCTGCAAAGAATCTCAATGCGTTTGCACACTTCAAAGATGTCTTTGCGGTGAAAGAAGCGAGTTCCCTGCTTGTCATGGGTGCCTTTTTCGCCATTGGCCTGGGTATCTATCAGTTCAATTTCAGCATATTCGTAAAAGACATCTTTGCCTGGGGACCAGCGTTCATCGGCGGGATACTCACACTCGTCGGCGTATGCGATATTTTATCGCGTGTAATTGTATTGCCACAACTTCTCAAAGTATTCAGCGAGCGAAATGTTGGCATGGTGGGGCTTGGCGGGCTTGCCATTGGACTCAGTCTTTTATTTGTTAGCGCTTTTCAAGCTTCAGTTGTTTTGCTGATCTTGGCTGTCATTTTCATCACACTTGGAGAAGGTCTCTTCGACCCATCTTATAACTCACGGCTTTCACAATCGGTGAGTGAAGATAAACAGGGACAGTTACAAGGCGCGAGCCAGAGTCTGCAATCCGCATATCGGATAGTTGTACCGCTCATCGCCGCCGCGATCTACGTTTATTCTCACAGCATACTTTTTGCCATCGCGTCTTTGCTTGCAGTATGGGCACTTGCCATGTTTGCCAGGTTGCCAGCGCCTGCTTCAGATGCATCCATGTCTGCAAATTCAGAAAAAAATTCCCAGGCGAATTGACAAGGTTGTTTCTTGCAGTTGAGAAAGGCCCAAGACAAACTTTCTCGAAGCGGGAAGTTCCATCTCAATTTTAGCGAATTTTATCCATCCAAGAGATCGCAGCGCAACTACGGAGTCATATGAAATCAAACTCTGTCATTTTCTCGAATCCTTTCCATACTGTATTGGAAGAGTTGGCTGGATTGTATTATAATATTTGTGAAAAAAGGAACAAGATGGTTTCGGTCCTATATCGTCTGGTCGTTATCAGCGTGATGGTAGTTTTCTGAGAGTGGACTTTACGGTAGCACGCCTTGTTTTTTTACCATCCCAAACGCAGGAGGTATCCCATGATTGCGAACTTTATGAAAGACCCAACAGCCAACAGCTTGGCGGTGATTGTTTTGATCGCCTTGGTTATCAGTTTTATTGGCTCATTACTTCTTATGCTCAGGGAAAGCCCTATTTCTCAAGGCAAAGGTTGGTACGCAGGGTTACTTCTCTTTTTCCCCATGCTCGGCCTGCCATCAGCATTAGATTTGCTCCAAAGCGGTGGGTTGGCGTCCATGATGGCGAGTATTTTTTTTATTGCATTAGTGCTTAGCATTATTATGACTTTATTGTCGCTATCGAAAAAATCGTCACAGAAGATCGTTGAAGATTTGCATCAATGGGCCATTCCGGTTTTGGTGATGGGGGGGCTTGCTGTGGCTGGCTATCTTGCTTTTGTCGAATCCACTCATGTTGAAACATCTTGCGGCCCGATGGGGAACTGCGGTACTGTTCAACACAGCCCGTATGCTGTCCTGTTTGGATTTCTCCCGGTCGGGTTGCTTGGCTTCAGCGGCTATGCGGTCATCTTGCTGGCCTGGCTGGTTGGGCGGCGGGCAAATGGTGCGGTCAAAAAGTGGAGCGCACTCACTATTTGGGGTCTGTGCATCTTTGGCGTGTTCTTCTCGGCCTATTTGACTTTCCTCGAACCATTTGTGATTGGCGCAACCTGTATGTGGTGCATTGCATCCGCAGTACTGATGATTCTTCTCCTATGGATAGCCACTCCTCCTGCCCAGGAAGCCCTGACAATCGATAAGACCTTTTCTTCCGGCGACTTGGAACCTGAATTACCATGAGGATTTTTGTGTTTCCATCGTTAGCTTTCATTTATATATACGTCTTCAAGAAAATCGAATAAAACCCGTTTTTCCCGGTTACTGCATCGGTTGTCTGCTGATGGTTCTCCACTTTGCCAGATCGATCCTTCTGATGTCGCTCAGGTAAATTCCGTGATGTTTTCCAATAGGCTTACCCCTGAAAAGTATGGGTCAAGGCGTAAAATTCAAAAAAAATGATTGATTCTAATCATTGTTTACGAGTTGACAGAAATATAAAATATGGCACAGTAATGCTTAAATACGATGTGATCGTTTTTTTGAATTTGTAGCGGGTGATGAAAAGGCGAGCTACCGAGTTGTGATAAAAATCTTTTTTTGAAAAAGAAGAAGTTTTGCGAACATAACCATAACGAGCATTCCAAATTGTCAAGGCGGGCGACGAGTACTATCTGGTTTGCAAAAGACAATCAACCCTGATCCGTTTGAGATTTGAGTTTGAGGCAGAACCATTCCAGGTACGGCGAACCTGCCAAAAGATTTTGAGATAGCCGAGTAAACCGATAAAGGTCGTGGACGGTTTGAAACAAGAACCATCACCACCAGCAACCAACTCAAAGATTTCATCCATTAGCCGATCTGAAGCAGGTTTTGAACTGAAACGTCGTTCTGCCTCCTTCAAGATTGGTGAAGTTTACGAACAAACCAAGACTGGTTTTACCAGCCTTACACACCAAGAAATTTCCCCTCGTCAATTACTTTAAAATATACGCTCTTATTAAGGCATCGAAAGTGGCTTACATGATTGCCGTTTCGTTACCTTGCGTGAAATTACCATAGCTTGTCCAAAGATACTGCTGGACAAGCTATCGTTTGTATCAACAACCTCATCCTTGATATTCTTCGGCTAAAAAATCCTATCCCACTTGCCTTGTAGCCAGACGCTATTTTAGTGCTACACCATCGAAGCTTTAGCTCTTATCCTGCGGCTTTAAGATCATCGTAAGGATGGAGCATCTGTTAATTCTAACTGCCAGTTCGGCGTGAACTTGGTTGAAAGATTCTATATCGCCAGCAGTTATCAACGGAGCATACGCTTTTCTCACCACAGCGACAACTTTTTTCATTCAGGAGGCATAAAACTATGAGGCAAGGCCAATTGAAACATATCGTTCACGACAGCCAAACGCAAGCGTTAGATCATCAAACAATCTCTAACCGGGTCTACGATGCAGTCATCATTGGTTCGGGCGTTAGCGGCTCGATTATCGCCAATGAGTTGAGTCAACAGGGTTATCGAATTCTGATTCTTGAAGCTGGCACAGGCAACGATTTCACCACGCCAGGGTACGAGGCGTATCTTTCGACTTTTTATTCAGCAGTTTCTAAAGATAATAACGCTCCCTACCCCCCCAACCGCAATGCCCCCATGCCCCGCGGGCCTGAAATGCGTCGGCTACAAAATAGCGAAGCCGATACATCATCTGGTTACTTCGTGCAGAACGGGCCCTTTGTCAGCGATTTCACCTATGCAAAAGTTGTAGGGGGAACGACCATGCACTGGGAAGCCAAAACCCCCCGCATGTTGCCCGATGATTTTGAAATGCAGACGCGCTTTGGTCGGGGGCGGGATTGGCCTGTGAGCTACGAAACGCTGATGCCTTACTATCAGAAAGCCGAATTTGAAATCGGGGTCTCTGGTGACGCTGATGAGCAAGCAGAAGCGGGTACTAAATTTGAGCCGGGTTATGTGTACCCGATGCAAAAAATCCCGATCACTTATCTGGACAAGCAAGTCGCCAAGGGATTGGATGGAGCAAAAGTTGACCTGGACGGTGAAACGTATACATTGAAAGTGCGGAGTTATCCGCAGGGACGAAACGGCGTCCCCAATCCCAAGTACCCCAAGGATGCCAATGGCAAGGGCTATGTACCAGTGGGCGCTGTGAGTACCCATCAAGTAGAGCAGGGCGAACGTTGCCAGGGCAATAATAACTGTACGCCGATTTGCCCGGTTCAGGCCAAATACGATGCTCGAAAAACACTGTTCAAAGCAATCCAATCAGGCAAAGTTGACCTTTTGCCGCAAACGGTGGCTTCCAAAGTCCATGTTGATCCTGAAACAGGGCGGGTTACTCAGATTGACTATAAAACGTATGACGATCTGGCTGCGCCCGGGTATACGACCGGCACAGTGCGGGGACGCATCTTTGTGCTGGCGGCAAACGCAATTGAGAATGCCCGTCTTATGCTTGCATCTGGCTTATCCAGCAGCAGCGGTTTGATCGGGCGGAATTTGATGGATCACCCCTTTTTGCTGGCGTGGGGTCTCATGCCAGAAATTGCTGGCACCATGCGAGGAACGATCTGTACCTCGGGTATTGCCGATTTGCGGAACGGTTCATTCCGCAGGCAACAAGCGGCCTTTAGCGTGGATATTCATAACGATGGTTGGGGATGGGCCACCGGCTCGCCCTATACCAATCTGTTGAATATCGTTGACAATCAAAACAAGTTCGGGGCTGCGTTGCGGCGGGAACTGGTCGATCAGATCTCCCGGCAACTGCTTCTTGCTTTCATGGTGGAAATGCCCCCAGAGCCGGGCAATCGCGTGACGGTTGATCCAACGTATACCGATCAATTGGGTAATCCGCGCCCGGTGATTTCCTTCAACCTGCCAGACTACACTCTAGCTGGCATTGCCTATGCACGGCAAATTTCCCGCCGCATCTTCCAGCGGATCGGTGCTGAAGATCACACAACCTATAATCCCTTGGATTGTGGATACATTACCTACGCCGGTCAGGGTTATACCGTTCGCGGGGGCAATCATCTCTCTGGAACCCATATCATGGGCGCAACGAAATCTGATTCGGTAGTGGACTCCAGGCAGCGTTCCTGGGATCACAAAAACCTTTTCCTGGTTGGGGCTGGCAGTATGCCCAGCATTGGCACGTCCAATACAACCCTCACATTGGCTGCCTTGTGCTTTATGAGCGCTGAAACCATCCTGGCTGATCTGCGTGAAAGTCAGTAAGACTCAAGTCTTGAACCAACCGATAAAGTTTATAAATTCCTCGATTTATTCATTATCCCAAAGGAACCCCTATGGCCCTCGGACCGCTCGATAACCTTGATGAACTCCATAACTACCTATCTACCGCGCTCCAACTTGAACACGCTACGATTCCACCCTACCTGACAGCGCTCTATTCTCTCCACCCAGGCACGAACAGCGATGCCTTCCACATTCTGCGGACGGTTGCTGTCGAAGAAATGCTTCATACGACGCTGGTTGCCAATATCATGAATGCCGTAGGCATGTCGCCTGATCTGACCCAACCCGGTTTTGTGCCTGAGTACCCCACTTACCTCCCCAGCGGTGAAACAGACTTCAAAGTGAGCCGGCAGAATTTTTGCCGGGAATCCGTCGAGACATTTTTGAAAATTGAACGACCAGCAGCCCCACCGCCTGACCAACCGCTAGCCTTTGGCCTGACCACGGGTACGGGTCCTCATCTGATCGCCCGTCATGCCCACACAAATTCCTTGTTGGGTGCTTACAAGCCAGCCGGTAACAATCTATCCTTTGGCAACCTGGATGACGATACCGAACTGCATTTCTATAGTATTGGAGAGTTTTACAAAGAGATCAGCAGAGGGTTGGCCGAGCTGGACGAAAAAATGCAGAAAGAGGGCAAGCAACTCTTTCGTGGTGATTTTAAAAACCAGGTCACGCCTGAATACTACTATTCGGGCGGGGGAGAACTCATGACCGTAACGGACCTGGCCACAGCCCAAGAAGCAATTCGTCTTATCTCAGAACAGGGAGAAGGGGATGGCGGTGCCATTTTTGATCATGAGGGCGAGATTTCGCACTACTATCGCTTCCAACAGTTGGAACGAGGACAGTATTACTTAAAAGGCGATCAGCTGGGGAAACCCAGCGGGGACGCATTAAAAATTGATTGGGATGCGGTCTATCCCATCAAAACAGACGCGAAACTGGCTGATTATCCAGCGAACACGCCGGTCTATGCTGCCGCTCTTGACTTTAACACCTACTACAGCCAGTTCCTGAGCCGCCTCACGCAGGCCTTCACCGGGCAGCCCCAAATGCTCATCGAGGCCGTGCAGGATATGTTCCAGATCAGAGAAAAAGCCACCCAACTGATGCGGAATCCGATTCCGGGCCAGCCGATGGTCAATGCATCCCCCACATTTGAGATGCCTGTATAAAGCGGAGACTAACCACATGCCAAGTTATTCTGAAATTTTCCAAGATTTTCTGACACTCTCTGTGCTGGTCACCGGGTTCACGGAATTTGAACTCCTGGGAACGGGCCAGGCCGATTTTTACTTTTCCACGGTGACCGCGATTGTTGGAAAGCCGTTTATGCTCGAACTCTGCCAGTGCTTTCGCAAGCTCCAAAGCGAAGCCCAAGATGAAGCTGCCTTGACCGGGGCGCTGCGAACCGAAATTATCAGCAACGATAAGCTTGGCCCCATTACCCGCAGCATTATCAAACTTTGGTTTGTAGGCACCTGGTATCAACTCCCCTATGAATGGCGGGAAACGTATGGTGCCCGCGATGAGGATAAAACGTTCGTGGTTTCTCCGGTGGCCTACACCGAGGGTCTGCTCTGGCCAGCCATCGGGGCAAATCCATCCGGCGCGAAAGGCCCCGGTTACGGTTCCTGGAGTTTCCCGCCCCGTATTCCAGAAGTTTAATCATTCGAAAGAGAGGAAAACATCATGCTCAATGTCGCTTCACCTGAATCTACCCGTTCGCTTAATTACCTCAACGATGGTTCAACCCCGCTGCCATTTTTTGAAAAAATGACGCTGGCGGATCAGCAGCCCGATGGCTACTGGATTCAAGCTGTTGATATTAACGGCGATGGCAAACTCGATCTGGTCACATCCGGGCTGGCAGTGGGTGAAGTTGTCTGGTATGAAAACCCCACCTGGAAGAAACGTCTGATTGCCAATTTCCCGCTGCCAGTCGCCATTAGACTCTGGGGATATTGCCGGTAAGGGGCGGAATGATCTGGTCATCTCGCATAACTACGGGAATTGTATGTTCTGGTGCCGCCCTGAAGACGGTAAGATTTCGTGGCTGGAGAATCCCGGCAGCTTTGATGCTGACAACCAGCCCTGGAATGTGCATTTTATTACCGATCTGATGGCGGCACATCGCCTGCAGGTCGGGCATTTCACCCAGACTGAACGCTTGGAACTGCTGGCGCTGCCAGTGGTGGGCTGTCAGCCTTTTGGCGAAGGGGTGCATAAACCCATTTCGGTGACGCTTTTTGAACGGCCCGAAAATGTTTTGAACGTTCCAAGTTGGAATGGTCAACTCATCAACAATCAGGACTTCCGGATTATTCACGGAGTCGTTCGGAATAAGTTCGGGGGACACTCTGGCAGCCAACTTGAGTCGGTGCTGCTCGCCAGCGAAGAAGGAATCAGTTGGTTTTACTACGATAATAATAGCCGCGACTGGAAGACTGTGCCCCTCGGGTCTGGCGATCAGACCGGCCAGGCACCAGGATTTAAAGGGTGCGGCAATGTCGCTTATGGACGGGTGGGGGATGATCCCTACGCCTACATTGCCACGGTTGATCCTTTTCATGGGAATCTGGTGACTGTTTACACGCGCAAACCGGGTCAGGCACTTACGGATCATCCCTGGCAGCGGACCATTCTGGATACATTTGGGCCCTTTGATGCGAAAACTTAGGGCCCCGGGCACCATGTTGTCACCGGAGATTTCGATGGGGATGGGGATGATGAATTTTTGGTCGCCCTGCGCGGGCCGCTACCGTATCAAGGTGTGTACTACTACAAAGCAATCGATGTTGAAAAAGGGTTGTTTGAACGTTGGCGCGTCTCTACAGCTTCAACGGCACGCATTGCTGTAGGCGATTTTGACGGGGATGGGCGACTGGATTTTGCCACCACGGGTTATTACACCCCTGGTTACTATCTCTGTGATAACTCACAGGTGAATGTCTTCTACAACCGATTTGGGAAGGAGCGTGCAGCAAAATGAGCATCCGATTCGGGCGGGAGACAACCGGCAATCTACAAATTGCTGAAACAAAAGAATGGCTCGTCACCAACGGGATTGGGGGCTATGGCTCCGGCACGATTGCCGGCTCAATCACGCGCGGCTATCATGGTCTGCTGGTGGCTGCCATTCGGCCCCCCGTGGATCGGCGCTTGATGCTGGTCAAATTGGACGAGACGTTAACCTACCGGGGCACATCCTACGACTTGACGACCAATCGCTGGGCTGGGGGCGCAATCAGCCCCCAGGGCCATAAAAATATTCAGAGCTTTGCGTTGGAAGGGTCTATCCCATGCTGGCGCTTTGCGTGCGCGGATGCGCTCCTGGAAAAAAGAATTTGGATGGTGCCCGGTGCGAACACCACCTATGTGGCGTATACCCTGATCTCGGCCACCGAACCTGTTCAACTTTCAGCCAGCGCAATTGTTGATAATCGGATCTTTCATAATACGGGTCAGGTGGCCTGGCCTGTTAACGTTCAATCGTTGGCAGATGGCGTCAAGATAACATCTGGTGGGGCAGATGCGCTCCCGCTGACGCTGCGCATGCAGTCCAGCACTGTCTCCCCGGCCAGTCAACTGTATCAGAATTTCTATCTACCAGCGGAAACGGCGCGGGGATTGCGCGATTCTGACGACCATGTCCATGCTGCAACTTTCACAGCGTCGCTGGCACCTGGCGCGACGCTGATGTTTCTCGCCAGCGCCGAGACGGATCCGGAATTTGATGCGCAGGCGTTGCAGAACGCCAAAGCGCGAGATCAGCAATTGCTGTCCCGTTGGACAGCAGCCCGCGCACCGAAAGCCGTTGTGCCCGCGCCCGCCTGGATGGAGCAACTTGTCTTGGCCGCCGATCAATTTTTGGTGCATCGCCAGCCTAACGGTAAAAGTGTCATTGCAGGTTACCATTGGTTTGAAGACTGGGGGCGCGATACCATGATCAGTTTGCCCGGTTTAACCTTGGTCACAGGGCAAGCGACAGCAGCGGGGCCAATTCTCGAAACCTTTGCAAAATTTGTAGACCAAGGGATGCTGCCGAACCGCTTCCCCGATGGCGCTGAGGCGCCAGAATACAATACCATCGATGCTACCCTCTGGTATTTCCAGGCAATACGTGCTTACTACGAAAAAACCCAAGATCAGGTGTGTCTGCGCAATTTGTACCCCACGCTCCAAAAGATCATTACTTGCCACATGGAAGGTACACGCTACAACATTAAGGTAGACCCAACTGATAATTTGCTTTATGGCGGGCAAGCGGGGGTTCAACTGACCTGGATGGATGCAAAAGTCGGTGATCTCGTGATTACGCCGCGCATCGGCAAACCGGTGGAAGTTAACGCGCTCTGGTATAACGCGCTTCGGGCCATGGTGATTTTTGCGGAAGCGCTGGGGGAATCCAAAGCTCCCTACGAAACGCTGGCAGATGCAACCCTGAAAGGGTTTGGCCGCTTCTGGAACACCGCAACGGGCTATTGTTATGATGTTCTGGATGGGCCGAATGGTAATGAGACAGCGCTGCGGCCTAATCAACTTTTTGCTGTTTCACTGCCCGAAAGTCCGCTCACGTCCGATCAGCAACGTCAGGTGGTGGACATTTGCGCCCATGCGCTTTTAACATCATACGGGCTGCGATCTCTGGCGCCAACCGACCCGGCCTATCAAGGCTTTTACGGTGGGGATCAATTTCACCGTGACAGCGCCTATCATCAAGGCACGGTCTGGGCTTGGTTGATCGGGCCTTTTGTTGCTGCTCATTTGCGGGCCTACCAGGATACAGCCGCGGCGCTCCGTTTTCTGGAGCCTATGGCAGATCATCTGACCGCTGCTGGTTTGGGCACTATCAGCGAAATTTTTGATGGCGATGCGCCGTTTGAACCCAAAGGCTGCATCGCTCAAGCCTGGAGTGTCGGGCAAGTTCTCCAGGTCTACGATCAAATTGATCGGCAGTTGGGGAAGTAGAGACACGCTATATCGTATCTCTGTTCGTTCTTGTCGAGAAAGGTGGATGGGCTTTCTCGACCTGCTACGGGATTTCCCAACAGGGACTCCTTACAAAGGAAAAAAACTATGATTTCAGGGAATGAAGCGCAACGGCTAAGTAATGACTACACTAAGTGGCTGCAGTGGGGGCCTTATCTTTCCGAACGCCAATGGGGAACGGTTCGCGAAGACTACAGCGAAGGAGGAAATGCCTGGGATTACTTTTCCCACGATCAGGCCCGGTCACGGACCTACCGCTGGGGCGAGGATGGCCTGGCCGGTATCTCTGACCATGAACAACGGCTGTGCTTTGCGCTGGCCTTGTGGAATGGTCAGGATCCGATCTTGAAGGAACGATTGTTTGGTCTGACCAACGGCGAAGGTAATCATGGGGAGGATGTTAAGAATATTATTACTATCTTGACAATACCCCCACCCATAGTTATATGAAGTGGTTATACAAATATCCCCAGCGGGCTTTTCCATATAGCGATCTGGTTAATGAAAACCAGAAGCGCAAACAAAACGACCCCCATGCTTTTGAGTATGAACTCTTTGATACGGGGATATTTAATGATAACCGCTACTTTGATGTTCAGGTTGAGTACGCCAAGGTTGCGACCGAAGATATTCTGATCAAAATCCGGGTGACAAATCAGGGACCTGATACAGCAAGCCTGCATGTTTTGCCGACCTTGTGGTTTCGGAATACCTGGACTTGGTTCAATGATGCAGCCCTTCGTCGAGCCCAGCAGTCGTTGGTTGGCCAAAAAGCCAAAAAGTCTCAGGGCTTTGCGACGATTTAGGCAAGTTCAACCACGAAGATTGGCGATGTCGGCTCAATGATCTTGTATTGCCAGAAGCCAGACGACTTGTTTTTTGTTGACAATGAAACAAACAACATGCGGCTGTGGAATTCGAGCAGCAATCCAACACCCTACCCCAAAGATGGCATCAACGATCACGTGGTCAACCAACAGAATACGATTAATCCAGCACTGACTGGAACCAAAGCCAGCGCCAGCTACCAGCTTGAGGTGGCTTCGCAAGCGACCTGTGAAATCCGCTTAAGGTTATCCGCCAACCTTAAAAATCCTGATCCATTTGGCGCAGATTTTGACACTATCTTCCAAACCCGAATTGCCGAGGCTGACGAGTTCTACCAGGCGCTTGCTTTGCCCAGCCTGACGACTGAAGAACGCCTGATTCAGCGTCAAGCTTATGCTGGGATGCTATGGAGCAAGCAGTTTTACTACTATATCATTACCGACTGGTTGAAAGGCGATCCGGCAACCCCACCGCCCCCGCCAAACCGCACTCGCAACGCAGATTGGACTCATTTTTACGCCAAGGATGTAATTTCCATGCCCGATGCCTGGGAATATCCCTGGTTTGCGTCATGGGATCTGTGTTTTCAATCGGTAGTGTTTGCCCGTCTGGATGTTGAGTTTGCTAAAAATCAACTCCGCCTGCTGGCTCATGAATGGTATATGTCGCCTAAGGGCGCTATCCCCGCTTATGAATGGAACTTCGGGGATGTCAACCCCCCGCTGCATCCTTGGGCCGCCTTGCATATCTTCGATATCGAAAAAGAGATGCGAGGCGTAGGGGATATCCAATTTCTGGAAGATATTTTCCAACACTGTCTGCTATATTTTACCTGGTGGGCCAACCAGGAGGATTCCGAGCATAAGAACTTGTTTCAGGGTGGCTTCTTGGGGCTGGATAATATTTCCATCATTGATCGCAGCCATCTTAGCAGTTTTGAAGCGCAAATCGGGCGTTCGGTCGAGTTATTTCAGTCTGATGGCACCATTTGGATGGGCATGTTTAGTCTGAACATGCTCGAAATCGCGATAAAGCTTGTTGAGGGCGGTTTGACTGAATACACACCTTTGGCTACCAAATTCTTTCAAAACGCCGTTTTTATTGCTGATGCATTTAACAATATCCAGCATCATGGGGCAAATGGGTTGGTCAATCTCTGGGATGATACGGATGGTTTTTATTATGACGTATTAAAAGTCCACAGCCCGGATGAATACTACCCCATCAAACTCCGATCTTTAGTCGGTTTGATGGCTTTGTTCCCAACCTTGAATCTGGATCTAACCAATACCACGCTGGTTGAACAAATCATGAGTGAGCCAATGCAATGGTTTCTCAGTGAACATCCAGAAGTGACTGAATATGCCTTAACGCAGAAAGATAATACAAACCAATTTTTACTTTCGTTTGTGAATGAGGATCGGCTGAGGATTATCTTAAAACGGGTGTTCGACCAAGTAGAGTTTTTAAGCCCCCATGGAATTCGTGGCATCTCCAAAGTTTATCAGAATTCGCCTTATAGCCTAACCGTGAACGGGGTGAACGGGCCGGCGACTCTGACTGAACAATATGAGCCGGCTGAATCATCTGAAGGCTTGTTTGGAGGCAATTCTAATTGGCGAGGGCCGGTGTGGTTTCCGATCAACTTTCTGCTGATTGAAAAGTTAACCTACTACTACGATTTCTTGGGCGATGATTTCACGATAGAGTATCCTACCGGTTCAGGTCAAAAAAACACACTCCGTGAAATTAGTGATGATTTGAGCCAGCGGCTCATCCAAATATTTAAAAAGGACACTCAAGGCAACAGGCCGGTCTATGGTGGCAACCAAACCTTCCAAAAAGATCCGACCTGGCAGAATCTGTTTTTGTTCTATGAATATTTCCACGGAGACAATGGCGCCGGGATTGGCGCATCACATCAAACAGGCTGGACGGGATTGGTGGCTGAGCTACTAAATCGTTCGCCCAAAAAAGGAAATTCTTAATAATGAAAAACAGTTTGAAATGGGATAAAGTTTTTTTTGGTGTAACCCCCACATTGTGGTGGAATGACGATTTTCTGGATATTGATATTGGCATCACTTTTGGGCAATGTGTCAGCGAAATGGCGCTGGCCGGGTTTGCCGGGTGCAGTATTGGTCACAAATATCCAACTGATCTTGAAGTGCTTAAGCGCGAACTCGACCTGCGCCATCTTCGTATTTCAGAACCGTGGACAAGCACTTACTTCACCATCGAAGCCATGTACGACAAAACCGTGGCGGATTTTAAAAAATCGCTGGAAATCATCAAGACGATGGGGGGAACCGATATTGTGGTGGCTGAATTGGGACGCTCCGTCCATCAGCAGCCGGTTGCCCTTTTTGCTAATCGACCCATTTTCACTGATCAACAGTGGGAGATGCTGGGGAAGGGTCTCAACGAGTTAGGGCAGATCGCCAATCAGCAAGGGATGCGGCTGTGTTACCATCATCATATGGGAACGGGGGTGCAAACCCGGGCCGAAGTTGATCGGCTGGCCCAGGTAACGGATGATGCGCTCGTTCACTTCCTGCTGGATACGGGGCATCTCGCCTTTGCAGGAGATGATCCCTTAAGCATGGCACGAGATTACGCTTCCCGGATTAAACATGTGCATCTTAAGAATGTGCGTCGACCAGTCATGGAAGAAGCCATCCAGGGCAACTATTCCTTTAAGGACTCCATTGAAGCAGGTATCTTTACTGTTCCAGGCGATGTGGAAGGTTTTATTGACTTTGATGCTATTTTGCAAACCTTCGCCGATAATGATTTTGAGGGCTGGCTGGTGGTGGAAGCTGAGCAAGACCCCGCGAAAGCAAATCCCCTCTACTATGCCCGCATGGCGCGTAACTACCTGCGAGAAGCGACAGGTTTATAAATTCGGCCCTCAGCGGTTCAGTGTAACGACAATTTGTGGAGATACACAATTGATCCCTTTCTTTAGGCTCAACGAATAATCACCATAACAAACCAATCCCAATCATTATCAAGGAGTAACTCATGAGCGAGAACAAAAAATTCTCTTTAACAGCGTTGCCACCCATTGAACCCCAGCAGAATTTGGATTTTGCTGTTAGCGATACGCTTGAAATGATTTTTTCAGACCTGGTGGGAAATGATCCAGATCACCCAATCAGGTGGGTAGGAACCGGCTTTAATAATATCTGGAGGCCTTTCCATAACCCCAGCAACAGCGGCGACGATCACTTTCTTGAGCTAGACATTACCCTAGAAACGCTTCAATTTTTTGATAACGTTGGTGGTGTGCCTAACCGGGGGCTTTTACAGCCAGATATACAGTTTCCTGGAATTACATATCTTCAACAAATCAGTGATGCAAATGTGAAGGGTCCAGATGGGAAGCCTGCTGGCCTCCATGTTGAGCCAGGAATATGGCTTGCGGTACCATCCACATCCAATCCGCAAGAGCCTGCTACAGTCGTTCGGATGGGTTCCATTCCACATGGGACAACCATTCTGGCGCAAGGCACATCCGAGACAATTGATGGAGCGCCAACGATCCCCAACAATAACATTACCCCATTTTTGATCGGGCAGCCCGATAAACTCATTACATTCCCAACATCAAATCTCAGTATACCGGCGCCAGACAGGAGGTCATCTGGCGAACAGCTTAATGGCATCACCCAAGAGATGGTGGATAATCCCAATTTAGTACTTCAACAAGCTTTATATGGTCAGGTTATCAAAAGCACAGTTATATTCAACGTGTCAACGATAGCGACTTCACCGATCGTTGGTGGGGGCGCAGCCAACATTGCTTTTCTTCTAGGTACCAAAGACGGGCCAAATGCAGATGTAGCCAATGTCAGCTTCACCTTGTGGATTGAAACCGTCCAGGGAGAAAATGGGCAAGCCGACTTTTTGCAGTTGCAATACACACAGGTTGTGATGCTCAATTTCAACACCCTGAGCTGGCCCCATGTCACTGTTGGAACCTTGCGGAGCGTACCCGCCTAACAGAGCCATATCGTTAACCAAGTTGTCAATCGTTTTGAAAAGATGATGATGAGTAATTGCTCAATTCATCAAAATACAAAAAGCTGGCGGTTATTAACCGCCAGCTTTTTGTATTTTACTCAGGTGAAAATTTATTTCGCTTCGAAGTGACCCCAGGCAACGGCACTGTTGTAGCTGATGTACCAGAATCCGCCGATCTTAGCGGGGTAAGAACCCGAAGCAATATAGATATTCGTGGCGTTGACACCGTTGATCGTGATGCTGGTGGTATTCCAAGAGTTGATGTAGCTACCCAGATTGCTGGATTGCCAACAGAACGTCCCTGCGCCATCAAAGGTGAAGGGCGCGGTAATGGTGGATGTCACTGGGCTGCACGCGCCGCCAGCGGGCGGAGTGGTGGTCGCAGTCACATTCAACGTGCGGGTAGCAGTTGGGCCCCCAGTGGTCGAGGTGCGGGTGGGGGTCAAGGACGGTCCAACGGTGGGAGTGCGGGTGCGTGTGGCAGTTGGGCCAGCGGTGGATGTGCGAGTTGGGGTGTTCGTGATTGCAGGGGTCAACGTTTTTGTGCTGGTTGCAGTGACGGCGACCGAAGTCGAGGTGCGGCTCGGCGTCGCTGTCGGGCCTGTGACGACTCCGGCGCCTTGCATGATGGCATTCACGCCGCCCTGATCGATGACCGCCCCGGTGTTGCGGTCGAACAGGGAGCCGGTATCCCAGTAGTAGGTCTTGATACCGTTGGTGGTTGCGGCCTGGTTGATGTACTTGTGATAGTACAGCCGGGAATCGATGTTGATGCCTGAGCGCACGCCCATGCCATACTCGCCAATGATGACGGGGACGCCAGCGTCAATCCATTTGGTCTTGACCTGATGGAACAGGTCATCCACGTAGGATTCCTGCTGCACGTTGCAATCGCCCTGAGGTGAATAGGGAGCACCCCAAACCTGGCAGGTGGCGCCGCCGGTAAAAGCCCAAGGATCATAGTAATGTACTTCGACGATCAGGCGGTTGCTGGCGCTATCTGTAGGCATGACAAAGTTGCTCAATCCAAGCGCGATATTCGTGGCAAAGGTCTGGACGACGAGTGTACGTGTGGCATTGTTGCCACCCGTCGCGCGCACTGCATCCACAAAGGTCTGCAGGTACGATTGGAAAACGGCAAAATGTTCTGCAGTTGGCGTGGCGCCAGAGTAACCTGCGGGCCATACCTCGTTCAGACCAGCAAACAGAAGATGCTGGTCATAGTTCTTGAAGGTGGTGGCGATCTGAGTCCAGTAGGCTTTCTGCTTTGCGTTCACTGCTGCCTGGGCCGCATAGGTAGGATTCTCATCGCGCCAGCCGCCGTCCCAATGGCTGTTGAGCACCACATACATGCCGTCGTTGATGGCGTAATCCACGACCTGTTTGACGCGTGCCATCCATGTAGAGTCAATCACCAGCGTTGTCTGGTTGGCATGGCAGTCCCATGACGCTGGAATGCGGATGGAGTTGAACCCGGCAGCTTTGACGCTGTCGATGAATTGCTGGGTGACCATCGGCTCGCCCCAGGCAGTTTCACCGCACATGGCCTCGAGCGTATTCCCCAGGTTCCAGCCGACCTTGATCTGGGCGGCCACTTGGGGTGCTGTTGGAAGGGAAGTTTGCGCTTGGGCCGTCCCGGTGAATGCAAGAGGGGCCAGAGCGACCAAGATAAGGGCACCGATGACTGTCAGATAAAAAAACCGTGTATATTTCTTCATGATATGTTTTCTCCTTTTTTGCGTTAATAGTTGATTGGCAGACAAATATGAGGGTTATTCCGTAAATAAGCCAAATAACTATCACCTTTTTATTGGGGAAGCAGGGACACCAAACAGGCCCAGCGCCAAAGAGCAGTTGCTCAAAGTAAATGTACTCTTTCCGCAGAGTCTGGGTCTTACACGATTTTAATAGGCACGCATAGGATATTGACAGGAGGCCAAAACGACGTGATTAAGTAGCGTTTTGTTCGAACCCAGCGTCGAATCGGATGGAGAGATGTAAGTCATGACAAATTTCTTGAACTCGTTGAGTTCTCATTGAGTTTTTTAAGTTTTAAGCACAGAAATAAGTGTTGCAAGCATATCCGGCGCACGGGCAAAATGCTACTATAATTTGGGTATTCATGCCTTTCATCTCAAGGCAGCAAATTGGATTAAGATTGTGAAAATTTAAAATTCAAAGCGAGGGATTATGACAGGTGAAAATCGGGATGAATCTGCTTCAGAACAAAATGTGTTTTTAATTATCAACAAACAAATTGTGGCGCTCAAGCATGAGATCGTCCGACTTGGTCGCCACCTGGATAATGACATTGTGCTACATGAAGAATTTGTTTCAAGATTTCATGCAGAAATCCACTATGAAAATAATGGATACACTCTATATGATCAAGAATTTACATCTGGAACGTTCGTTAACAACCAGCGTATTAAACGTTGTGTCTTGAACTCTGGAGATGTGATTTCGCTGGCCAGTTTAAACATTATGTTTGTAAATAACAATCTCAGATATGTAAGCCGAACAAGTGGGGTTACACAAACATTAACAGAGCATGTTCAACAAAACCAAAACGAAAAGAAACAACATACTATTCTGGTGATTGATGACGAACCAAACTTGTTGATTGGGGTTGCTGCGCTGCTAAAACGGGATGGATATATCGTACTCGTTGCCAGCAATGGAAACGAAGGGCTGGATATTGCTCGAAGTTCCAAACCCGATTTAATTTTATCGGACATTATGATGCCACCACCGAATGGTTTTGAAGTCAGGAGATTACTGGGGCTTGATCCTGAACTTTCAACCATCCCTTTTATTTTCCTTACTGCAAAAACCGGTGTTGAAGATCGCATCAGTGGGATTCGCGATGGTGCGGATGACTACATTACCAAACCTTTTAATCCAGAAGAATTGGTCGCACGCATCGAAACAGTTTTTCGGCGTGTAAAAGCTGAACAAACCCGTGGGCAAGATGAAATGAAGAAATTGGCCGAGCAAGAGATGGAAAAGTTGCGACGCGAGATTACGCAAAATTTCCATCATGAGTTTCGCACGCCGTTGGTTAACGTGATGATGCCATTAGAGCTGGCTGTGGCCGATAAGTTCAAGAATCCTGAAGAACAGCTCCATTTTGTTAAAATGGCGCTTGCCAATCTTGAGTATTTGGATTCCCTGGTAACCGATATGGTCATTATAACCAGCCTGGATGAACATAATCTAAATACGACCAGACAACTGATTGATCGAGATGTTCATATTATTAAGCCAATCAAAAAGCGCATGGAAAGGTATAAGCGGAAGAATATCCAGCTTACTCTAAATGTGCAAATCGATTCAGACATTCGTATGCCCCGTAAAGAATTTACCCAATCCATTCTTCACCTTGCAGATAATGCTTTTAAGTTCAGTCGGGAAGATGGAAAGGTGGAAATAGAGATTTGCTCTACGGGTGATGGTGGCGTCGTTGTCGATGTCATCGATGCGGGGATTGGTATTCCTGCCGAATTGCACGACAAAGTTTTTGAGCGTTTTTATCAAATCAGCCAGGGAGATTCACGTAATTACGATGGGTTGGGTGTCGGGTTGACGATTGTCAAATCAATTGCTGAAAGGCTGGGTGGCACGGTCGGTTTTTTGGATACGGATTTGGGTTGTCATATCCGCATGACAATTCCGGGCGAAACCCAAAGGTGGGTTTAATGAACCAGAATACCATTCCACTCCCTAACCGCGATAAATCCCCACTCAAAGACACTTTAAAGCGGGTCGAACCTACTGCGGACCAGAACTTCAACTATCGAGCGTTATTTGAGCAAACAGAAGATTGTGTTTTTATCATTAGCCTGGATTTTCACTATATTGCCGTAAACCCACAAGCCATCCGCCTGTTGGGCTACAGCAAACAGGAATTAATTGGGAAGCCCGTCGGCGAAATTTTGTATCAGGATGCATCTACTGATGCTGAAAATATCCTTGGCACCACATCGAATTTATTTGAGCGTCTTATGCGTTGCAAAGATGGTTCGACTTTGCCTGTTGAAATTCACACATCGGTTGTATATAACGAATATGGTTTGCCCGCTTATGTACAAACGATTGCACGTGATATTACGGAACGGAAAGCATCTGAACATTCGTTGAAATACCGCAACCGCGTCCTGGCAGTGATCAATGATATTGCTGAAAGATTATTGCGTTCATCTGACATTCAAAGAGAAATCCCGGAAATGTTACAACTTCTGGGAAGTACAATCAATCTTGCGACTTGCGCCATTGTTCAAGCCAAAGATTGGGATCATTTTGCAGATGGGGTGGATATTTGCTTTGAGTGGCAAAACCCGACTGCTCCAAATATTGATTTGCAAGTCATGATCGATGGCCTGCCATCCATTGGAAGAAATAGATTCAGTGAGGTATTTGTCAATGCGGGCGATTTTGCAAAGGAAACGACGAATTTATATCCCTTGTCGATTGCTTTTATCCCTATTTTTGAAGAAGATCGCGTCTGGGGTTTTCTTGGTATTCTTGCACCAGAAATACAGCAGGAGTGGTCTCCCTTACAGCGTGACGCAATACGCACTGCTGCAAACATCATTGGGGCTGCATTACACCGTCAATACACAGAAGAAAAAATACGTGTACGCGATGAACATAGCCACACTATTCTGGGTGCCCTGCCAGATTTAATTATTTGTTTGGATCAATTTGGAAATATTCTTGATTATTCTGCTCGAAAAGACCACCCTTTATATTTACAGCGTGAAAGAGCCAATGGGAAAAAAATCTCGGAAATTTGGAATGGTGAAATTTCCCGGCAAATTGCGGATGGGATAAATGATACATTTTTAGTTCCTGCCCATATCCGTAAAGAATTCAGTATGCCTGATAGTAACAATATTTACGAAGCCAATCTTCACCCAATTAGCGCAACTGAAATCATGGTTGTCATTCGGGATATTAGCGATCAAGCTCGTCTTAACCAAATGAAATCAGATTTCATCAATCGTGCATCTCATGAACTGCGAACACCGCTCACGACTGCCATACTGATGTGCAATCTCCTGCAGGGCGAAGGTGATCCTGCCGAGAAAGTTGAATACTGGCAAATATTAGGGAATGAACTAAACCGCCAAAAAAGTTTGATAGATAGATTGCTGATGGCGGGTCGTTTGGAAAGTGGCAATCTAACCCTTGAGCCTGAAATGATGGATTTAATCCCCATCCTGGAAGAATTTGTCCTGGCAGTCAAATTGGTTGCAAAGAAAAAAAATATTACAATCAAAATGTCGGTATTTTCTTCGCCATTAATCGTTTGGGGAGATAAAAGTGGCTTGCAGCAGGTCTTTATCAATTTGATTAATAATGCCACCAAGTTTTCACCGGAAGGTAGCTTTGTTGTTATTCATACTTCGAAAGAAATCGATAAAGTTCATATTTCAATATCCGATCAAGGTCTTGGTATCCCGCAGGAAGCCATACCAAACTTGTTTGAGCAGTTTTTTCGGGCACGAAATGTTACGTTGGCCGAAATTCCAGGCAGCGGCGTCGGATTATATATTGTCAAGTCCATTATCGATGAACTGGGTGGAGAGATTAAGGTAAAAACAGAAATCAATAAAGGCACTACGTTTACGGTTACCCTTAATACGGTCAGGTGAAGCGATTGGGCGAAAAGTTAAATAACAACCTGGAGCGCTAGTAAGCAAGTGCTCCAGGTTGTTATGGTGTTTTTATGGCATAGCATCTCTCTAATAGAATGCTCCTACGGGATGTATGTGATCACCAATTGCGGGCGGCTGGCTGTTGGGGCATTGCCGCTGTATAGACTGAGATAATTGGCAACTGCATTGTTATCGTCATCCAGCCTGAAGCGCAGACGAATTTGCGTCAGGCCACCAGCTGTCCCCAGCTTGTTGATGTAATCTTTAGCGCTGGTTAAATCAATGTTGTACCAGCCGCCTACCAGCGCAGGTTTAAAGGGGCCATACATTTTACTCGCCTGTGTCTGAAAGTCGCCAGCTTGCAGTGCGGCAGCGCCAAAAGTGCCATTCTTGATATCCGTCATAAATCCCTGGAAAGTTTTCACCGGATCGCCACCGCCGACGATGCCCCACTTTTTGACTTTGAGTGTCACGCTGGTAATTATCGCGCTATCTGGCAGGCTGGCTCCAGTGATGAAGGATAGAACACTGCGATATTGTTCTCTTCCGGGGTTATCACCAATCTTCAAGAAGGTGGAGTTGTTGTTAAGAACCCCACCCTGATTGCCGATCTCGTTGGATTCGAGTATCCAACCATCCTGAAGATCGACTGAGTTCAATGTAAGTGTGATGGATGCCGGCGTCCGGGTTTTTGTGATTGTTGCGGTTGGCTTCATAGTAGGTGTGTGGGTAGGTGTCGGTGTAAAGCTGGCGGTATTCGTGGGGGTTGGTGTCTGGGTATTTGTCCATGTTGCGATGGGTGTTGGCGTTTCAGTTTGAGTTTCGGTTGGTGTTGTGGTAGCAGTATTTGTCCATGTTGCGGTGGGTGTTGGCGTTTCAGTTTAAGTCTCGGTTGGTGTTGTGGTGGCAGTATTCGTAAAAGTTGCGGTGGGTGTTGGCGTTTCAGTTTGAGTCTCGGTTGGTGTTGTGGTGGCAGTATTCGTAAAAGTTGCGGTGGGTGTTGGCGCTTCAGTTTGAGTCTCGGTTGGTGTTGTGGTGGCAGTATTCGTAAAAGTTGTGGTGGGTGTTGGCGCTTCAGTTTGAGTCTCGGTTGGTGTCATCGTAACAGTCTGTGTAAAGGTGATCGTTGGTGTAGGGGTGATTGTTCGCGTTTGAGTGGATGTGCTCGTGGCTGTATTGGTCAAGGTTGCAGTCGGCGTAGATGAAGGAGGTAAAGGCCCGGTTACATAACTCACAATCAGCTTGGCGGCAGATGTGGTCCCGGCGCGTTCATAGGCAAATACCCGGCGATGGTTGTTCGGCGTGTTTGGTACGAAGCCGCCTTTGGCAATCACTGCCAATCTGTTCCCGCTGCTCCAATCAGGGCGGTTGACAATTTCCTCGATAATGGTTCGCAGATCAGGGCTGAGACGGATGTTGCCAGATTGCCATGTATCGCTGGATGTAATTGACCAATCGATGGCCGTACTGGTCAGGGCACGGGTGGTCGGCATACTGCCAGCGCTAAATATTTGGGCGTTTCCTGATGCCTCACCATAGAAGGTAATATCGATATTATCGCTGTAAGTGCCATCCACCACCCATTGGATTTGTGCGCTGACAATTTGCGCACCGTGTGGGATGTTGATGTTTGGAAAAACAAACCCGCTGGTGATGCCCAACCCGGTGGAGCATTTGCCGAAATAAATTTCGGTCTGGGTGGTTGTATCGCTGCAATTGGCATCCATCCCGGCATCACTGCTGGCCTGACTGATTTGGACCTGCACGGTTGTAGGCGTTACTCCCGGCAAAAAAGTTCGGGTGGGTGTCGGTGTAATGCTAGCCGTGCTTGTGTTGGTCGGCGTCTGGGTGATGGTAGATGTCCTGGTCATTAACTGGCCAACTGGATTTGTATAGGTCACAATCAGATGAGCCGCAGCCGTTACCCCTGCACGTTCATCGCCAAACACCCGGCGGTGATTGCTTGGTAAATCGCCACCAGCGTTATCTTTGACGATGATTGCCAGCCGGTTTCCGCTGCTCCAATCGGGGCGGTTGACAATTTCTTCAACAATGCCGCTTACATCGGGGCTGAAGCCGGTCTGACCAGATAACCATACGTCGCTGGGTGTGAGTACCCAACTGCTCGATGCGCTGGTCAGTGCTCGGCTGGCAGGCATGCTGCCAGTACTGAACGTTTGCGCATTGCCTGATGCCTCGCCATAAAAAATGGCACTGATGTCGTCATTATAGGTGCCGTCCACCGTCCACTGGATGTTGGCGCTGAGAATTTGCGCCCCTTGTGGGATGGTAACATTTGGAAAGGCAAATCCGCTCGTGATGCTGGCTCCAGTTGCGCATTTGCCCAGGTAGATTTCGGTTCTGGTGATCGTTGCGTTGCAATCGGCATCCATCCCCGCATCGTCGCTGCCCTGCCCAAGTTGAAACTGCACCGTGGTTGACCCGAAAGGGGTGGGCGTTATCGTCGCGGTTGGAGTACGAGTAACGGTGGGAGTCCAGGGGTTCGATTTATTGATCGTATAGAATGCACCGGATGTATACGGTAGGCTGTCAATCAGTGGGCTTCCCAGCAGGTCTGTGATGTTGGCATTGGCAGCCACATCCAGGCGGATGGTTCCATCCCCTGAGCCGGTATTCACGCCGATGGTGTAGCTTGCCCCTGAGCCGCTGACGTCTGTGATTGATGCATCTGTAACGCCAGTCGTGGTCAAGGCAAAGTCGGCTGCGTCCACACCCGTCACCGGTTTTGAAAAATTGACGGTGAAATTCACATTGTCTACGGCGGTTGGGTTGCCGTCTGCCCGCGTGCTGGAAGCGATAAAAGGACAACAATTGGAAAATACATATGCCGCGCCAGATTGCGAAATCGAACTATTGGTTTGGTCGCCATTGACACCAGTGGCATTGCTCTCTTCGTAAGGTTTCCCTACCGCGATAACATCATCAGAAATTGCAACAGAGCGACCAAACTGCTGACCTGCCGAATCTGCCACGCCTGTATAGGATGATTTCATATAGGATTGCTGGCTCCAGCTGTTGCCATTACGGGTGAAAAGGTAAGCTGCGCCTTCACCACCAGCCGAATTATCGCCCTGATTCCCGTTTAACCCGGTGGCATTGCTGTCTTCACCATCTGCTCCAACCACCAACGTGTCACCATCGATGGCCACACTCCCCCCAAATGAATCGCCATCATACCCATCCTGTTGAACACCCCCCTGTGTGTTGGATGCTTTAACGTAGGCCTGCTGGCTCCAGTCGGTGCCGGTGCGGGTAAAGACGTAAACCGCGCCAGCATACAATGCCGAATTATTGGCCTGATTTCCGTTGATGCCCGTGGCATTGCTGTCTTCGCCAGACGCCCCAACTGCCAGTGTGTCCCCAGAGAGGGCAACATCCACCCCGAAGTAGTCATTAGCGTCGGGATTCGATGCTTTGATATAGGCCTGCTGGTTCCAGACACTGCCGCTGCGGGTGAAAACATATACCGCGCCTAAGTCATCGATGGTTGATGACTGTGACTGATTCCCGTTCACGCCGGTGGAACTGCCGTTTTCTGCATAGGCCCCAACCGCTAGCGTATCCCCGGAGATGGTGACCGCCGAACCAAAGTTCGAACCAAAGTTGGAAGACAGATTTGCATTCGAAGGTTTAAGATAGGCCTGCTGACTCCAGACGCTGCCAGTGCGGGTAAAAACGTAAGCCGCGCCAGAATCAGTAGCAAAGTAGTTTGTCGTCGTTCCATTTACACCCGTAGCATTGCTGGCATCGCCTGACGCCCCCACCAGGATCGTGTCTCCTGAGATGGCGAGAGATGCGCCAAAAAACTCATTGGCCCTGCCACTGGGGTTCGTGATGCGTGCCTGTTGGCTCCAGGTGTTGCCAGTGCGCGTAAAGACGTAAGCGCTGCCGCTAATGGATGCTTCTCCGGGTGCTCCAATCAGCACGGTGTCACCCGAGATGGCAACATCAATGCCAAATCGCACTTCTGATTGTATGCTGGATGCTTTGAGATAGGCTTGTTGGCTCCAAATATTGCCGTTACGGACGAAGATGTACGCTGCGCCAGATAGAGTACCACCGCTATTTTCGTTTGGAGCCCCCACCACCACCGTATTTCCCGATGCTGCAATGGAACTGCCAAAGTTGGACCCTGAAGGCCCCGTATTATTCGATGCTTTAAGATATGCCTGTTGAATGTAGAATGCTGAATCAACCGGCAGCATTGCCTTGATCTGTTTCCAATCGTCTGCACGCAACCCGGCAGGGACAGATGCACTATTTACAGACGCATTCAGCGCCTGAACCGGCGTCACTCCCAGTAGAAATACAAGTATGGAAACAGATAAAAAAAGATGAGAAATTGTTTTGTTTGTAAACATGAAACCTCCACTTAAAAATCCCACAAATACCTGCCGATTGGATGCCGAGTGTTTAATTTCATCCAAAATATATCCAATTGCTTTATTTTATCATTTTGTAAAATAATAAAACGAACCGATGAGATGGTTTGTCGGTTCGTTTTATGTCACAAAAAAGGGCGGGTGTGTTGATACATCCGCCCCGAAACATCATTATCTGCTCTTTTAGATCGTGGAATATATCATCACCAGATCAGCTTGGAGACCCTTCAGGTGCTGGAAAACGCGCCTTCAGGGTGACAAAATTGATGTTTTTGACTTATCCATTATTCATGTTATTTCAGGGAACGATCCTCTATCTTGCCATCTCAATCAGTGAGCGCAAGACTGCCAGGTATTTCTGGGTTAAGCGGTCAATGGTTGCCCGGTCATCGAGCGCCGAGTAATATTCCCAGTTGACTTTAAATTGATCTCCATCAACACTGGGTGTGCAGGTATGCGGCGTCGCCCCTGTTACAGCATACAAACGTTCGATTGTTGTCTCAGCAGGTTTATACAGGTTGCGGAACATCCCAGATTTATTTTGTATCTCCAGGGTATTCTGCCCAAGGTAATTGAAGACTGCATTCGATACTTTTTTCCCCCACGGTGCAACCTTATCGGTGGAGTAGTAAGATATCCATAGCCAGGTCGAACCACCATGCGGGACCTGTGCTCTTTTTTCTGCTACCAATTCCAAGACTTTCTCAGGGGCCTTCAGATCCAGAACCTGCGCTATATCAAAAAACAGCGGGTAGGGAGCGTAAAAATTACCGACACTACGATGTAAATCAATGCCGTCAAGTGTCAGATTGCGACCATGATAGAGAATTCCAAGTGCAAACACTTTTAAAGATGTATATTGCGCATATGTGAGGATACAAGCAGTCAATAACACATCCAGTAGCTGGGCATTGCAGGCGGCAGGAACCTTCTTCAATAAAACTTGTGTTTCATCTGCACTCAATGATTCTGTAAAGAGGGCAGATGGCGAGTGAGTGACTTCGGGGTGATCTACGGACGTTGGGTATACATCAGCCCAGGGTAATGACTTCCAATAATTAATTTCTGCACTGGCCGCATTGGAGTGTACGTAGCGATACATGCGTTCTGCCCACTCCTTGGTGGAAGTGGTTTTGGCAGGCAACCGAATGGGTTCTCTCATTAGAATTTGCTGACAAGCGGTCTGGAAGTCATTTACGAGTATTCCTGTTGAATAGCCATCCGCGGCGAAATGATGCACAAGGATGAGTATGCGAGGCAAACGTTCGGAGCCCAGGTCGAAAAATACAATTCGGAACAACGGTCCCGTCGAGAAATTCAGGGTATCCCATTGCTCGTCAATCGCTGCTTCAATTGCTGCATCTTGTGCGGATATGGATAGATCAGACAGGTCGCGTTCCAAAAAGGCCTGCTCATCAGAATCGACAATGAACAGACGCTGTTCATCGTTTTCTTTGACCAACCGCAAGCGTAAATTGTCGTGATGCGCAATTAAATATTGTACAATCTCCCGTAACTGCAGCGGGCCGATAGCGCGGGGTAGTTCAACGACTGATACCAGCGCTCTCCACCATGGTTGGGGAAAATTGGCATCGTAGCTATAGGCAATGACCGGAATAAGCGGCACTGGTCCCGTAACCAGGCCCTGTTCGGCCTGCATCTTCGGGGCCGGATCGATCGCCACCAGTTCAGCAATCGTGGGGTGTTGCATGAATTGTTGCAGGGTGGAGTGCAACCCGGCCTGCTTCTGCATCCGAGCGAGTAGTTGTATGCTTAGGAGAGAGTCGCCGCCGAGGGTGAAGAAGTTGTCGTGGATGCCCACCTGCTCGACTTGAAGCAGGTCTTGCCAGATATTTGCCAGGGTCTCTTCTGTGGTTGTGCGCGGAGCAACATAGGCTGTTTTTTGCTTTGATGGCAGATGTCGTTTTTGTTTTTTGGTTGCCAGCACGATGTGTTCAACGTCAGACAGTTCGCGCGCAATGCGCGAAAAGCGTTCTGCGTTTGCTGGTTGTGCTGCAGTCGACGCGGCGGGAATTGAAAGTTTGGAATCATCGGCTGGTTGCGCTGGCTCGGTGTTGTAGAAACGTTCCACTGCTGCCGCTGCCCACCCGGCTGGAAATTCAAAACGGAAGCCCGTTGCGAGTGGTTGCTTGAATTGTTCTCCCATTTGGAGAAAGTCAAGCGCGGGACGGTTTTTTGCCGTGGGAAGATAGGTTGCTTCGACGTGTTCAAGCTTTTTCTGGAGGGCAATCTCGCCCAACCTGGAGAGCATGTGATGCTCCACGCCGCGTCCCAACACCCGGCAACTCATCAGGAACGTATCCACGACGATGGCCGCAGGGCTTTGCCCAAAAATGAGCACGCCCACCAGCCCGTATTCGCCAAAACGGTCGCTGACTTCCACGATCAGGCAAGTTTTGTCTCCCTCCAGATAGAGGGTTTGGAGTTCACTTTCTGTGCGGCGCAGGGTGGTGAAGTTGAACTGGTTGGTGCGCTCCGTCAACTGCGCCACGCGCCCCAGGGTAGAAGGTGTCAACGCTGAAATCTCCACCTTTAGCGCCAGCCCCGCCAGGAAATCCTGGAAGGTTAAGGTCTCCGCTTTCAGGCGCTCACGCGCCGCATTTTGTTTGTACGATTCGGTGCGCTGGAGGTCTTCTTTGGTCAATCGCAGGTGATCAAAAACCCAGGTGTGTTCGAGGAAGTGCGGGATACTAGGGGTATCGTCAGGGATTTGCACGGTGAATACGGCGGGGCAATTGGCCTGAACCTCGGCGCATTCAACGGGGTTGTCGTCGACGAAGATGAAGCTATCGAGACCCAACTTGAGTTCATTGGCGAGGGAGCGGATGTTCTCAGACTTGGATTGCCAGTTGATGCGCCAGGAGATCAGGTGTTCGCGTTTGAGCAGCATGTCTGGGTGGGTGTCGAAAACAGCCCAGACATCGGCTTCTTCGTTCTTGCTGCACAGGCAGAGCAACATGCCGGCGTGGAGTTGTTCGAGCATGAAATCTTGCAGGGCTGTGGATGGCGAGACGCCATGGGGGCCGACCTCGCCGCAAACGCCCTGCCAGAGGGTGTTGTCGCAATCGAGGACGATGACTTTATAGGGTGCGCTGCGCAGGGTGTGAATTTTGCGTGCAATCATGGTGCCGATGGCGGTATACATGGGGGGAGTGTAGGGCATGTGCCCAAGCTCATCGGTATCGGGGTCGTAGTATTGGGGCACGGGATAATATTTTGCCAGGTCAGAGGAAGATACAAGTGTGATATTGCTGTTTGTGGACAAAGCTTGGCGCAGGCGTTGTTCCATCGCCAGGTAGGTTTCAGCCCGGTTTGTGATTGCCAGCTCAGCAGGGGAGGCTGGGCAGGTGAGAACGATGCAACGCTGCGATGTGCTCGACAGGGCATTTTGCAGGTCGGTCAGGTTGCGTTCGAGCAGTTCGGCGGGGTTGGCAGATTGTGCATCGCGCAGCCAGTCTGAAAAGCGCAGGAGAACGACGTTGACGCCTGATTTATTGAGTGAGAACAGGCTGGCTGGGTCAAGCAGTTGTTGGAAGATTTGGTTATAAGGCGCAAATTCTATGTTCGATTTCAGATCGAGTTCTTCCATCCAGAATCCCAGCGTTTCCTCGACCGGTTCGGCGGTGAAACTCGACGCAATGGTGATGGTCTGGCGATGGCTAAAAGTCGGAGCAGCATTTATTCGAGCGGTGAGCGCTTCAGGGAGATGGATTTCCGCAAGTCGTTGGTCAGGATTTTGGGTCCAATCTTCCAATATCTGTCGATACAAACCAAAAAGTAGTTCAACCGTCTCACGTTCAAACAAGTCAGTATTGTATGTCAAGGTGCCAATTATTCCCGTTGGGGTTTCGCGCAGGGACATGCGCAGGTCGAATTGAGCTGTATCTGCCTCGATATTGAGCGCTTCTATGCTCAAATCGGATATGCCAGCAATCGACAGTGGGGTATTCTGCAAAATGAACATGACCTGAAAGAGCGGGTTACGGCTCATATCGCGCGGGATTTGCAGTTCGTCTACTAATTTTTCGAAGGGTACATCCTGATGGTCGTAAGCACCCAGACAAACTTCGCGCACCTGGCGCACGGTTTCGCGGAACGTGGCACTGGTCAATAGTTTTGTGCGCAGCACCAAGTTGTTGGCAAAGAAGCCGATTAACCCTTCCAGCTCTTTGCGGCTGCGATTTGCCACCGGAGAACCAACAACAATATCGGTCTGCCCGCTGTAACGCGCCAGCAACATTTGGAAGGCTGCCAGTAAGATCATGAACAGGGTAACATCTTCCTGGCGGCAAAAGGCTTGCAGGGCACCGACCAGTTCTTGGGATAATGCGATGTGAAGACGTGCTCCGTTGTAGGTCTGTACAGCGGGTCGGGCATGGTCTGTTGGTAACTCGAGGGCAGCGGGTATGCCTGCAAGTTGCTTTTTCCAATAACGTAATTGCGTTTCGAGTATGTCGCCTTGCAGCCAGTTGCGCTGCCAGACGGCGAAGTCAGGATATTGCAGCGGCAACATTGGCAACGGATTTTCTCGTCCGGCGGTATAGGCCTGGGTGAGCAAGATGATTTCATTGAAGAGTACCCCCATCGACCAGCCATCTGAAACAATGTGGTGCATCGTCAAAAGCAGGATATGATCGTGATCTGCCAGCCGCAGCAAACTACAGCGCACCAGCGGGCCTTGGGCCAGATCAAACGGTTGACGGGTGTCTGCACGCGCCAACCGCTCGACTTCGGTTTCCTGCTTTTCTGGTGAGTACGTTGATAAATCAATGTGCATCAAACGAACAGATAGTTCAGGGGCAATGACTTGCCGTGGTTCGCCATCTATCGCCCGAAAGGTGGTACGCAATGCTTCATGCCGTCGTATGATCTGCTGAAAGGCGCGCTCCAATGCCCCAATATTCAAAGTGCCGCGCAGACGAATGCATCTGGATATATTATAGGCAGCGTTGCCTGGTTCCAACTGATCGATAAACCACAGCCGCTGCTGCGCAAACGAGAGCGGCTTTTTCTTCAATTTGGCCGCCTTTTTGCGTAGTAATTCTGCCAATAAAGCGCGTTGTTGTTCTTCCAATAGTTCGGCTGGTTGTTGTGTACTCATTGTTTATTTCCTTTCTGACAATAAAAGTGCCGGGATGCGCCTCGCCTGATGGTCAGGTCTCGAATGCACAATCCATCAGCGTTGTGATGGTGCGCAGGGCATTCTGTAATTTATGAACCGCAAAGTTTCTTGATGATTTCTCCGAAACGCTCAGACAGTTTCTCAACCGTGGAACGGTGGTAAACAGTTTCGCCTGAAGTCCATACCCAGCGGAGTTGCTTCCCCTCCACAAGCATTGTTCTCAGTTCGAGCAAATAAGGCCACGAAAGTTGCAAGGTCGTATTGTTTCTGATTGGTTTCGGAACTGTGTGGAGAAATGTTTCAGCTGGGGCCGATTGGACTGAGTCATGACTAAAAACAAGCAGGGGACGAGGCATGAGTGTCTTTTTCATTTCATCGTTTCCGCTCATATAGCGCAACAGATCATAACTGGCACCGCCATTCAAAGGCCGGCGATATTGTTCCTTAACCAATGGCAGCGCTTCTTCCAGGCTTTTCGCATGGTCGAGCTTTAGCAGTAAGGGATGATGGATAACAAACCAGCCTACTGTGCGTGACAAGTCCACACGATCCAAGGGAATATCTCGTCCATGGCGCAAAATATCTACGTAGAGTGAACGTTCACCCTTCATTTGCCCGATACTCTCGGCCATGACCGCCAGCATCAATTCAATAAGTTGTATGTTATGCGCCTTCAAGACATTCTGCAACAAGATACGGGTCTCTTTTACATCGAGTGTTCCTGAGATCAGGTAGGCCGATTTAAAGATAAAGCTTGGGTTGGGAAGATCAGGAAGAGGGATGCCAGGCAACGCTTCACCGGGTTTGGCTTGCCACAACTCAAATTCCTGTTGGATAGCGGGTGAGTATGCGTATTCGACAAGGCGCTGATTCCATTGACGGAACGAGGTTGTTTTGGGGGGAAGTCGAACAGGCTGCCCCTGGGCAAGTTGCCGATATATCGTCATAAAATCCTGCATCAGGATGGTGCTAGAAAAACTGTCAGTTACCAGATGGTGAATGGTCATCAAGATTTGGTCTGGCTTTCCAGATCCAAGATTAAAAAGAACAATCCGTAATAATGGGCCCTCAGATAGATTTAAACTACCTTGTACATCATCAATTGTTTTTTCGATGACCTGCGTTTGCTCCGGCTCTGACAACCCCGAGAGATCGAGAGCAGAAATGGGAAATCTCATCATCCGGTGGGACGATAAACTGGTGCCATTCTGCCCCGTCTTGAACGAAACGCATACGGAGCGCATCGTGATGCACGATCAGGTTTCGCACAACCTCTTTGACGAGAGCAGGCTCCAATTTCAACGGGGGAATGGCTTCAAAAAGTGTTGCC
Organism: uncultured Chloroflexia bacterium; assembly: GCA_963757465.1. Classification (GTDB taxonomy): domain Bacteria; phylum Chloroflexota; class Anaerolineae; order Anaerolineales; family Villigracilaceae; genus UBA5195. The sequence goes on from CAVWRY010000003.1 coordinate 1,337,548, forward strand.
ACATTAAAACGGTGTTGACCAAGAAATTTTTGATCGAAGAACCAGTGTTGGTTCGGTGCCAGGGGGCCAAGTTCGCCAGTAATGATCTCCTGTTCGGTTGGGAACTTTAGGGTTGTATCCATTACTTTGGCCAATTCTGCAATCGTCCGATGCTGGAAAAGCTGTTTAGGGCTAATCTCAAAGCCAGACTGACGAGCCTGGCTGATAACAAGCATACTCAACAGCGAATTGCCCCCCAGTTCGAAGAAATTGTCGTGAATGCCGATTTTCTCGACCTTGAGGGTTTCTTTCCAGATTTCGGCGAGTGTTTTTTCAAGTGGGGTGCGCGGCGGCGCATATTCTGTGATGCATTCAGCTTTTAAGTGCATCACGGGAATTTCTGCGGCTGGGATGCGTTCAACCAAGGAGGCAAGCCCCTGGTCAGGGCTGGCCACCAGGCTCTGCAAGAGTTGTTCGAAATGTCCCACCATTCGTTCCATACTCGCTTGCTCGAACAGATCGGCGCTGTAGTTTAACCTGCAGCGCATTCCACCTTTCACTTCTCTCAAAGCCAGGGTCAACTCGAACGGCGCCAGCCCACCATCCAGTTCGAGACTCTCAAACTGTAAGCCGGGAATATCCGGCAAAGGAAATGGCGCATTTTGCAGGATGAACATGACCGGGAAAAGCGGTCCACGCTTGCCGCTTGCATGTTGGGTAGGATGCAAGTCTTCCAGAATTTTCTCAAAGGGGATGTCCTGGCACTCGTAAGCTCCGCGACAGACTTCTGCGACCCGCATGAGCAACTCACGAAAGGTCGGCTCGCCCGAGAGATCGGTGCGTAAGACCAGCGTATTGGAAAAATAGCCGATCAAGGTTTCCAGCTCTTTACGCATACGGTTGGCGATGGGAGTGCGTATGGCGATATCTGTCTGGCCGGTGTAGCGATACAACAACGCCGCAAAACCGGCCAGCAACACCATAAATAGACTGCCTCCTGTCTGCTGGCTGAGAGACTTTAATTGGTTTGTCAATGTGGAATTGAGCATGCGCGTATAGGCTGCACCACGAACGCTGATTAGATCGGGGCGCTGGTGGTCGGTGGGCAATTCAAGCGCGCTCAGGTTTTGTAACTGTTTTCGCCAGTAGGTGCGCTGATTTTCGAGGAGTTCTCCCTGGAGCCAGTCGCGTTGCCAGATGGCGAAGTCGGCATACTGCAGAGGCAAGGCGGGCAAGGGAGAAGATGCTGAAATGCCTGCCAGCCGGGCTTTGTAAAGGGTCAACATTTCATGGAGCAAGACGCCCGCTGACCATCCATCAGAAACAATGTGATGAATTGTCAGAAAGAGGATGTGTTCAGTGTCGTCCAGGTGCAGCAGGGTCGTGCGCACCAATGGGCCACAGGAGAGGTCGAAGGGGCGTTGGGCCTCCTTGGCTGCCATGCGTTCGATCACAGCCTGACGCTCACTGGCATGAATGCCTGTCAGTTCAATCAGCGGCAGGCTTAGTTCCAGAGATGGCACGATGACTTGCATAGCTTTTCCATCCACGGTTGTGAAGGTGGTGCGCAGGATTTCATGGCGTGCAGCGACCCGGTTGAAGCATTCCTCAAGCGTTTTGGCGTCCAATCTTCCGCTCAAGCGGAAAGCATTGAAGGGATTGTTTGCAGTGTTATCGGGGTCGAGTTGGTAGAGAAACCACAAACGTTCCTGGGCAAACGAGAGCGGCTTTTTCTTCGCTTTGGTCGTTTTTTTGCGCAGTAATTCTGCCAGGAGCACGCGTTGTTGGTTTTCTGATAGTTCGGCTAGTTGTTTGCTCATCGTTTGTTTCCTTTCTGGCGATAAAAGCGCCAGGATGCGCCGTCAGATCTCATGCGTGTTTCAACGCGTTTTTTTCGGTATCCTTCTGATAGCGCTCGATAAAAGCAAGTACTGTCTCTCTGAAAAATTCGGCCAATCCGGTGATGGTGTCTGAGCGATATAAATGGGGACTATAAGTCCATCTGAGCGTGAGCTTGTTTTCGAGTATGAGGCCTGTGATGGCCAACAGATGATATGGTCTTTGCCGAGGGTCTTGCATATCGCCCTGATATTCTGGGGCTGGGGATAACCAGGTTGGCTCTGCGTTTGCTGCCTGCATCTGCCCAAGATAATTGAATAGCAATTCGTCTTTGCGCAAAGGCTTCAGCTGGCGAGTGATTTCTGCGTCACCGCGCAGGTCGGATAGGAAGTGATAACCACAGCTTTGATTCGGTGCCTGCCGCAGTTGCTCATCCACTACGCGTAAAGCTTCTACCAGATCGTCAGGCTCTGTCTTCCGAAGCACCAACACTTTACTCAATACCAGAAATCCGATGGTACGTGACAAATCGATATTGTTTCCTTGAGGGATGATGTCTCGCCCGAGAATAGGACATGTAACCTCCACGGCTTCCCCGCCGGTCCAGTGCGCAATGGTTTGCGCTAACGCCATGAGCAATATGTGCAGGGGCGACGTTTGGTAAAAGGTGGATATATCGCGCAATATCAAATCTGTCTCTTCAGAAGTGAAATTGATACTGATTGAGTGCTGGGCTGGCACGCTATCATACCGATAGCCATCGGGATGATCGACCGGCAAAGGCAAGACATCTTCCCAGGGCAAGTTCAGCCAATAATCCAACTCCTGATAGACAGTGGCAGACTGTGCATATTGATGTAATAGTTCGGTCCATTGTCGAATGGATATGGTCTTGGGCGGCAACTGAATGGGTAGTCCCTGGCGAAGTTGCAGGTAACAGTCCTGAAAATCCTTCAACAATATCCCAAGAGAAAAACCGTCGATCACCAGGTGGTGGGCAATGATAAGCAGACGACCTGGCCGGTGTGATCCCAGGTCAAATATGGCCACGCGAAAAAGCGGCCCGTTGACAATATCCAGGCTGCCTTGTAATTGGTCGGCCTGCGTTTGTATGACCGCGGACATTTCTGCATCGCTTATCGCAGACAGATCGATGCGTGAGAATGGATTGATTTCTTCCGGCGCCATCAGATATTGCTGCCAGGTGGATCCGTTATGGGTAAAGCGCGCCCGCAACCCATCATGATGTCTCCAGATCGTCTGGACGGCTTGTTCCAATATGTCCACATTTTCAGCGCCACATAAGACCGCTGGCACTTGCAAAAAGACACCCATATTCCAGCGTTCAGGCTGAATGCGGTACGGTGCGGCACGGTAGAGATACCAATACTGGTCGCAGGTGAAGTGCACTGGCCCGGTAACCAGGCCCTGTTCGGCCTGGACTTCCTGTAGGATTGTATTCACTGCGCTGGCCAGCGCGACCAACGTTTGGTGTTGGAATACCAACTTGGGTGTCACCTGGATTGCTTTTTGCTTTGCCAAAGCTACCATCCGCATGCTTAGGAGAGAGTCGCCGCCGAGGGTGAAGAAGTTGTCGTGGATGCCCACCTGCTCAACTTGAAGCAGGTCTTGCCAGATATTTGCCAGGGTCTCTTCTGTGGTTGTGCGCGGAGCAACATAGGCTGTTTTTTGCTTTGATGGCAGATGTCGTTTTTGTTTTTTGGTTGCCAGCACGATGTGTTCAACGTCAGACAGTTCGCGCGCAATGCGCGAAAAGCGTTCTGCGTTTGCTGGTTGTGCTGCAGTCGACGCGGCGGGAATTGAAAGTTTGGAATCATCGGCTGGTTGCGCTGGCTCGGTGTTGTAGAAACGTTCCACTGCTGCCGCTGCCCACCCGGCTGGAAATTCAAAACGGAAGCCCGTTGCGAGTGGTTGCTTGAATTGTTCTCCCATTTGGAGAAAGTCAAGCGCGGGACGGTTTTTTGCCGTGGGAAGATAGGTTGCTTCGACGTGTTCAAGCTTTTTCTGGAGGGCAATCTCGCCCAACCTGGAGAGCATGTGATGCTCCACGCCGCGTCCCAACACCCGGCAACTCATCAGGAACGTATCCACGACGATGGCCGCAGGGCTTTGCCCAAAAATGAGCACGCCCACCAGCCCGTATTCGCCAAAACGGTCGCTGACTTCCACGATCAGGCAAGTTTTGTCTCCCTCCAGATAGAGGGTTTGGAGTTCACTTTCTGTGCGGCGCAGGGTGGTGAAGTTGAACTGGTTGGTGCGCTCCGTCAACTGCGCCACGCGCCCCAGGGTAGAAGGTGTCAACGCTGAAATCTCCACCTTTAGCGCCAGCCCCGCCAGGAAATCCTGGAAGGTTAAGGTCTCCGCTTTCAGGCGCTCACGCGCCGCATTTTGTTTGTACGATTCGGTGCGCTGGAGGTCTTCTTTGGTCAATCGCAGGTGATCAAAAACCCAGGTGTGTTCGAGGAAGTGCGGGATACTAGGGGTATCGTCAGGGATTTGCACGGTGAATACGGCGGGGCAATTGGCCTGAACCTCGGCGCATTCAACGGGGTTGTCGTCGACGAAGATGAAGCTATCGAGACCCAACTTGAGTTCATTGGCGAGGGAGCGGATGTTCTCAGACTTGGATTGCCAGTTGATGCGCCAGGAGATCAGGTGTTCGCGTTTGAGCAGCATGTCTGGGTGGGTGTCGAAAACAGCCCAGACATCGGCTTCTTCGTTCTTGCTGCACAGGCAGAGCAACATGCCGGCGTGGAGTTGTTCGAGCATGAAATCTTGCAGGGCTGTGGATGGCGAGACGCCATGGGGGCCGACCTCGCCGCAAACGCCCTGCCAGAGGGTGTTGTCGCAATCGAGGACGATGACTTTATAGGGTGCGCTGCGCAGGGTGTGAATTTTGCGTGCAATCATGGTGCCGATGGCGGTATACATGGGGGGAGTGTAGGGCATGTGCCCAAGCTCATCGGTATCGGGGTCGTAGTATTGGGGCACGGGATAATATTTTGCCAGGTCAGAGGAAGATACAAGTGTGATATTGCTGTTTGTGGACAAAGCTTGGCGCAGGCGTTGTTCCATCGCCAGGTAGGTTTCAGCCCGGTTTGTGATTGCCAGCTCAGCAGGGGAGGCTGGGCAGGTGAGAACGATGCAACGCTGCGATGTGCTCGACAGGGCATTTTGCAGGTCGGTCAGGTTGCGTTCGAGCAGTTCGGCGGGGTTGGCAGATTGTGCATCGCGCAGCCAGTCTGAAAAGCGCAGGAGAACGACGTTGACGCCTGATTTATTGAGTGAGAACAGGCTGGCTGGGTCAAGCAGTTGTTGGAAGATTTGGTTATAAGGCGCAAATTCTATGTTCGATTTCAGATCGAGTTCTTCCATCCAGAATCCCAGCGTTTCCTCGACCGGTTCGGCGGTGAAACTCGACGCAATGGTGATGGTTCTTTTGAAATCACGCGCAGCGGCGGCTTCAGACCTGGCAATCAACGCTTTGGGCAGAATAATGTCTGTCAGGCGCTGTTTGGGGTTGCGCGCCCAGCTTTCCAGGATGTGGCGGTATGAATCAAACAGGAGTTCAACCGTTTCAGGCTCAAATAGATCGGTGTTGTATTCCAGGAAACCAGTCAGGCCGGTGGGAGCCTCTTGCAAAGTCAGGCGCAAGTCGAAATAAGCTGTGTTTTGCTCGATCTCCAAGGGCTGGATGCTCAGGTCCGAAGGGTAGGATCGATTTAACGGGGTGTTCTGAAGATTAAACATGACCTGGAAAAGCGGGTTACGGCTCAGGTCGCGCCTGACCTGCACTTCGTCCACCACTTTTTCGAAAGGGATATCCTGATGGTCGTAAGCACCCAGACAGGCCTCACGCACACGCTCCAGTGCCTCGCGGAAACTGGGGTTGCCAGCCAGATCCGTGCGCAGCACTAGGTTGTTGGCAAAGAAGCCGATTAACCCTTCGAGTTCGCTACGGCTGCGGTTGGCCACCGGCGACCCAACCAGGATGTCGGTCTGCCCACTGTAACGCGCCAGCAACATTTGGAAGGCTGCCAGCAGCGTCATGAACAGTGTGGAATCTTCCTGGCGGCTAAGCGTTTGCAGTGGGTCAATTAATTCCTGCGGCAGCGCCACACGCAGCCGTGTGCCATGATTGGTTTGCACCGCAGGTCGCGGTCGGTCGGTGGGAAGTTCGAGCGCAGTGGGCGCACCAGAAAGCTGCTTTTTCCAGTAAGCTATCTGGGCATCCAGCACCTCGCCTTGCAGCCAGTTGCGTTGCCAGACGGCAAAGTCGGCATATTGCAACGGCAGCGCGGGCAATGGATTTTCTCGTCTGGCGGTATAGGCCTGGGTGAGCAAGATGATTTCATTGAAGAGTACCCCCATCGACCAGCCGTCTGAAACGATATGGTGCATCGTCAAGAGCAGGATATGATCTTGATCCGCCAGCCGCAGCAAACTACAGCGCACTAGCGGGCCTTGAGCCAGATCAAAGGGACGCTGGGCTTCTTCACGCGCTAGGCGTAGGGCTTCGTTTTCCCGCTCCGCCTGAGGGAGTGTAGAAAGATCGGTGAGCGGCAAACTGATGGGCATATCCACGGTGATCACCTGGTGCGGTTGCCCGTCCGCGGCCTGGAAGGTGGTGCGCAGACTCTCGTGTCGTTGCACGGTCTGCTTAAAGCCTTGCTCCAGCGCGCCGACGTCCAACACACCATACAAGCGCGCCGCGTTGAATATGTTGTAGGCAACGTTGCCCGGTTCCAACTGGTCGATAAACCACAGACGCTGCTGCGCAAACGAGAGCGGGATTTCGGCGGGCCGTGGCAGGAGTACAAACGCCGGAGCAGCCTCCACACCCTGATCCGTTTGGATGGCTTGCGCCAACTCAGCAATTGTGGGAGCCTGGAATAAGACCCGCAACGACAGTTCAGTATTGAAAGCCTGACGCATGCGTGAGACGACCTGGGTCGCCAAAAGCGAATGTCCTCCCAGATCGAAGAAATTATCGCGGATGCCAACCTTATCAAGTTTGAGCACATCGGCCCATATCTGTACCAGTGTTTCTTCGGCGGGCGTGCGGGGCGCGACATAGCCAACTTCGCTGCGCGCCATATCGGGCGCAGGCAATGCCTTGCGATCCAGTTTACCGTTGGGGCTGAGGGGCAGTTGCTCCAGTTGGATAAAATACGCTGGGAGCATGTAATCTGGCAGACTTTTTAGGAGCCTACTCCTTAACTCGCTTGTCTCCGGCAGGTTTTGTCCTTGTTGTGCGACCAGGTAGGCAACCAGACGTTTGTCTGTCCCCGGCAGGGAGATATCTTCCCTGGCCAGCACGACGACATCACGTACTTCGGGCAAGGCAGCCAGAGCTGTTTCAATTTCGCCGAGTTCGATGCGGAAGCCGCGGATCTTGACTTGCTGGTCGATGCGGCCAAGGTACTCAATGTTGCCGTCTGGCAGCCAGCGTGCCAGGTCACCGGTTTTATAGAGGCGTGCACCAGCAACCGCACCGAAGGGGTTAGGGATGAACCGCTCGGCGGTGAGATCGGGACGGTTAGAATAGCCGCGTCCCACCCCGATCCCGGCAATATACAGATCGCCTGAAACCCCCACTGGCATCGGGCGCAGGTAAGTATCCAGAATATACATCTGGATGTTGGCAATCGGGTGACCAATGGGTACGATAGGACGCTTGTTGTCCCGGCGGCAAGCCCAGTAGGTCACATCCACAGCGGCTTCGGTCGGGCCGTACAAGTTGTGGAGTTCCGCGCCGAGCCTGGAGAAGAACAGCTGTTGTAACTCATAAGGCAGGGCTTCACCACTGCAAATGACACGTTTGAGGCTCAAGCAGTCTTCCAGTTTGGGTTCGTCCAGAAAGACGCGCAGCATAGAGGGTACAAAGTGCAAGGTGGTGATCTGCTCTTGAACGATCAGATCAACCAGGTAGGCGCTGTCCTTGTGCCCTTCCGGGCGAGCCATCACCAGACGCGCGCCGGTGATCAAAGGCCAGAAAAACTCCCAGACTGAGACATCAAAACTAAAGGGGGTCTTTTGCAGGACGTGGTCGGTGTCGGTCAGGTTGTAGGCAGCCTGCATCCATAGCAGGCGATTGCAGACGCCCGCATGGGCATTCAATGCGCCTTTGGGCTTGCCAGTGGAGCCGGATGTGTAGATCATGTAGGCAAGATTGTCTGGCAGGGTGATATTATGCAGGTTATGGCTGGGGAAGTGGTTCAACGTCTCGGGCTGGCTGTCGATGCAGAAGGTGGTGATGCCGTTGGCGGGTAAGATGGGTTGCAGATGTTGTTGGGTAAGCAAGACTGCTGGTCTGGCATCCTCAAGCATGAAGTAGATGCGTTCAATTGGGTAGGCTGGGTCGATGGGCACGTAGGCGCCGCCCGCTTTGAGGATGGCGAGCAGGCTGATGACCATCTCGAGCGAGCGTTCGAGGCAGATGCCAACGAGCACATCTGGCCCGACGGCGTGTTGCTGCAGGTAGTAAGCCAGTTGGTTGGCGCGCTGGTTGAGTTGGTAGTAGGTAAGCTGCTGATTTTCGAAGACCAACGCCACGGCATTGGGCGTTCTCTCAACCTGGGCTTCGAACAGTTCGTGGATGCATTTGTCCTGCGGATATTCGGCACGGGTGGCGTTCCACGTTACCAGTATCTGTTCCCGTTCCCTGGTCGTCAGGAGTGGCAACTCGGATAGAGGCTGGTGCGGATCCGCCACGATCCCGTCCAACATGACCTGGAAGTGTTCAGCCATACGTGCGATCGTCTCAGGCTCAAACAGATCACTGTTGTACTCGAGGAAACCGCTTAATCCTGTGGGGGTCTCCTGCATATACATGCTTAAATCAAACTTGGCAGCCCCTGTCTCGAAGGTGAGTGGCTCCATATTGATGCCCCAGAGGCCAGGAGTGCTACGTGCGGGATTCTGCAAAACAAAGCTAACCTGGAAGAGTGGATTGAGGCTCAGGTCACGGGGTACCTGCAATTCTTCTACCAGCTTTTCGAAGGGCACATCCTGATGGTCATAGGCGCCCAGGCAAGTTTCGGCTACTCTTTGCAATGTCTCGCAGAAGCTCAAATCTCCGGAGAGCTTGCTGCGCAGCACCAACGTATTCGCAAAGAATCCAATCAATCCTTCCAGCTCGATGCGGTTACGGTTCGCCACTGGTGATCCCACGACAATGTCGGTCTGCCCACTATAGCGTGATAGCAAGACCTGGAAGCTCGCCAGCAGCGTCATGAACAGCGTGGTTCCCTCACTCCGGCCGAGCGCCTGTAATCCGTTGCTTAATTCCTGCGACAATCCAAAGTGCAGCCGCGCCCCACGATGAGTTTGTACGCTGGGTCGTGGATAGTCTGTGGGCAATTCGAGTGATGCTGGTGCACCTGCCAGACGCTGCTTCCAGTAGGCTAATTGACCTTTGAGTACGTCTCCTTGCAGCCATTCACGCTGCCAAACTGCATAGTCTGCATATTGCAGCGTCAGGGCAGGCAATGGATTTGGTTGGTCGGCCGCATAGGCCTGGCCCAACGTGATAATCTCCTTGACAAGCACGCCCAGCGACCAGCCGTCAGAGATGATGTGATGCATGATCAGTAAGAGGATATGTTCGTCCTGTGCAAGGCGCCACAGGGAGCAGCGTACCAACGGGCCGCGGGAGAGATCAAAGGGGCGCTGGGCTTCTTTGCGGGCCAGACGCTGTACCTCGTTTTCCTGTTCCGCTGCAGGGGTGGCGGACAGGTCGACCACATCCAGCGTTACTTCCAAGGCAGGGGCAATTACCTGTCGAGGTTCGCCGTCCACCATTTGGAAAGTGGTACGCAGCAATTCGTGGCGCTGCACCACCTGCTGGAAGCCCTGTTCCAGCGCCATAACATCCAGAGCGCCGCGCAAACGCACTGCGTTGGACATGTTGTATGCAGCGTTGCCCGGTTCCAACTGGTCGATAAACCACAAACGTTCTTGGGCAAAAGACAAATGCGCTGTTTTGGGTTTTGCAGTCTTTTTACGCAGTAATTCTGCCAGCAACGCACGTTGTTGTTCTTCTGAAAGCCCAGCCAGTCGCCTGGCGATATCTTCGTTCATGGTTTATTCCTCTCCAGAATGAAAAAAATTCATCCGAGAAAATTAGTGTTTTATTGGCCTTGCTCGCGATGCAACCGTTTTGCATCAGCCGTTTAATCATTGAAATAAACTCCAAAGTTTTCGTAATGTCTGTTGGAATATTTCGCAAAATAAATGGTCTGCAAAAGCGATTGCATATGATTTGCACTTATTTTTTGTCTGACGGGACAAGCATCAGTGTGCCTTCCGAATTGGCTTGAGCCAATTCTTGGGTGAAGAACAGTGGGTCATACTCGACGTTCTCCCATTTTTGAACCATATCGAAGCGGTGTGCAGAGAAGATCTGTTGGGTTTCCCCGGTGGTCAGGATACCCAGGGAATTGTTCAGGTTACTCAGATCAACGATCAAACGCTGGGACGAACCATGGATCATGACGTAGGGTTGGCTTGCGTTATATGCGGCTGCATCCACTGTGAAACGATCGCCGCGCGCCGGTAAGGTTGGCCCATTGAAGATCATCTTCAAGACGGGCACAGTGCTGAAGGGTTGGTGGTTGAACGAAACAGTGTGGAGACAACCCCATTGCCAGTTTTCGATATTGCTTCCGCATTGTTTGCCGAGCAAGGCAATCGCGTCGCTAAGGCTGCGCCGAATAATGTCGTCGCGCTTTTCCACCTCAGGCGTTTTGCTATCGTCGAATAATGGGTTCCCCGGGTCAGCCATCAAGTTTAATAATCAAGGGTTCCACCTGGCTGCTGTGGCGCTGGTAGCCGCCTGCCAGATATGTATTCAACAAGTCGCTGCCCAATTCATCGCCAATCGTGTTCGTAATGATGGACTGAAACCAGGTCTCATAGATGGCGCCGCCGACGCTGTTCGCTTCGAGACGCAGGTCCCAATCCTTGAGTTTAGCGATTGCCTGGGTCTGCAAATCATTTGCAGGCTGGATGGCAAGCATATAGGGACGTAACGTTTCGGCGGCGATTAGCTTTGTGTCCGCCTGGATCTTTTCCATATCTTCGATGCTCAATTTGGTGTTGACGTTCAACAATTCAGTGATCCGTTGAGCTCTTTCGCCGGGGTACCAATCGCGGACCAATACATAGGGATAGTCGTCGGGGGTAATCTTGTTGTTGGCAGTCGCCACGAACCCTGCCTTTGGGTTGAGCGTTTTTGGCATGGCGTCATAGGGAATATATCCTTGCCATTCGTATTGTCCCGTCCAACCCGGTACTGGCACTGTTCCCAGGTGGCCGGGGGCGCGGATGGGTGTCTTGCCCGAAGAGTGGTAGCCAATGTTGCCTGCGGTATCTGCATAAACAAAGTTTTGGCCCGGCACATCCCACAGCCGCAGGGCCTCGTTGAAATCACTCCAGTTTTTCGACAGGTTGATCTTTACAACTGCATCGAACAGGTGATTTCCATCCTGGAGAGTCCAGCGTAGCGCAAGTGGCTGTTCAGTAGCCAGCCTGTCTGCATTCATGATTGGGCCATGTCGGGTCATGAGAATATTCATTGTGACCGGAGCGGAGCCTTTGACGAGAATCGTCTCTGGGATGACTTGCAGGTCATACCATTTCCCTTCGAATTGATATTGGGTCGGTTTTTGTGTGTCGTTCAACTTTTCCAGGTACGAGTCCTGGACATCGTTCCCCAGGTTCGATGTGCCCCAGGCAATGTGGTCGTTGTGCCCCAGGATAATCAACGGCACACCCGGTAATGTAAAGCCTTCCGTGTTGAAATCGCCGCCGTGCAAATCGGCTTCGTACCAAATGGACGGCATTCCTACCGCCAGGTGGGTATCGTTAGCAAGGAAGGGCTTCCCGGTAACGGTACGGCTGCCGGAGACCACCCAATCATTGCTGCCCAGGCCAGGGTCGGGCAAACCCACCCACTCGCTCAAATTCGTGAGTTCATCAAAACGGGCATTACTCAATCCACTATAACCATTAACGCCATCGGGGATGATGATTGGCGTGCCCACCAATGGAGGCGGGAACAACTCCTGGGTAGTTTTCTCGCCCAGTTTGGCAATCATCTGAGCGCGTAAAAGTTCGAGGGTGTAGTTGCCGCTCAAATTCATTGCCAATACATTGCCCCAGGAAAGTGTATCGACCGGGGTCCAGGGGGCGGGGTTTACTCCCAGAATGGTGAATTCCACAGGCAAACGATCGCGGTGGGTATCAATAAAATGATTTACCCCATCAGCGTAGGCTTGCAGGAAGGCGCGATTTTCAGGGCCTGTTTGTGCCCACATTTTTTCAGCAGCTCGACGGAGGCCCATCAGTCGCAACGAACGATCGGAATCCAGCGTGGCTTTGCCAAAGATTTCGCTGAGTGTTCCGCTGCCGGCGCGACGGTTAAGTTCCATCTGCCAGAGACGATCCTGGGCATGGACGTAGCCCTGCGCAAAGAGCAGGTCGTGATTATTTTCGGCATAGATATGCGGGATGCCCGATTTATCACGGATAATTTTCACCGGCGCGCTAAGTTGGGGCGCATTGACGGTTCCAGCCTCCTCGGGCAAGGAGCGCACCACAAACCAGGTTCCAATCAACGACAAAATAATAACAAGAGCCAGCAAACCGAGCAATATTCTTTTTAACCACTGACCAAGACGTTTCATTTTTGTTTCTCCGATGTCATTTTTTGAAGTACGGTTTTCTACGATCTGTTGGCTGTTGTCTTGCACAGGAAGATGATCGCCCATGGCATCGGGCAATTCGATCTCTACGCGCCTGATACGCGGGAAAAGATAAGCACCAACCACCAGGATGGTATTAAGCAGGCCCAAGACAATAAATATCAACCCAATTCCGCGTCCCGGCCCGGTGCCAATGATTTGGCCGACACTTCCTGCCAGCGGGCCACCGGGGTTCAGCAACGGCTGGAAAACATTGTCTGCCAGGGTTCCGGCAAGCACCAGCACCAGTGGGGTAATTGCCCCGGTCACCAAATTTAGCATGGCAAAAACACGACCTTGCACGTCCGCCGCGACTTTGGTTTGCCAAAGCGCCTGGGCGCTGCCGCCGCCAATCTGTGCAAAGAACAAAAACAGGGATGAAGCAACGGCAACAAGCACAATGTTGGGTTGTAATCCTCCCAAAAACAGCAAGAGCGCGCGTAGCAACGTGAAACCGAGTACGCTTTGGATGCGTCGCTTTGGGCCGCCCCAAATGCTCATCGTCACTGCACCAAGGATGATGCCAATACCCGCAATCGAGGAAACCACACCCAACTGCTGGGCATTGGAGAAACCCAGCACCAATGGAGCGATCAGCACCACGACCATTCTCTCGCTGCCGGTAATAAACACGGTAATTAGCAACAAACCCAATAAGCCAGGTCGCTCGCGAATATATTGCCAACCGTAGAGGGCATCCTTGAGAAATGAACCGCGCTTATGGGGGATTTGAGCAACCACGTCAGGTTTGGGCAAGCGAACGACCAGCAACGTCAGCAGGGCAAATACAAACGTGCTCATATCAATCAGCGTAATACCTTGAAGCCCGATGCCTGCCATCAACGCGCCAGCCATGAAGGGGGCCAGAGTTTGACTGGCGCCGCCGCCAAACTGGATCAGTCCGTTGGCGCGGCCCAACTGTTCTTTGGGCACCAGTAATGGTGTAGTGGCCGCATAGGCGGGGCCGCGCAGCGCCCCACAGGCTGACATGACTGAGACAGCCAAATAGATATGCCAAATTTCGAGTTGTCCGATACTCAGTAGAAACCAAATGGCCACTGTACCGCAGCCAGCGCCGATGTCACTCAAGAGCATCATCAAACGCTTATCGTAACGATCCACCAATACACCGGTGATGGGCAAGACAAGAAGACCAGGCAGGGTATAGCAGAGTGCAATTAGCGCAAATTCAGTGGCCAGGCCGGTACGATCATAGGCCCAGATGCGCACAGCAAAACCCGTCAGCCCGGAGCCGATAATGGAAATGATTTGCCCAAAACAAATCAAGTAAAAAGTCAGCATTCCTCGCGCGGGAGGAATTGGTTTTGCTGCCTGTGCCCCATCCAACAGGGCTGAATCACTCATCGGAGTTACCATCCTCAGCCAGCAATGCGCCGAGCATGGCGGCCACCTCTTCGGCTGAGAGCTTGTCCTGATTCGCCAATATATCCATCTCGCTGATTCCCATTCCGCTCAACAGACTTTCTGCTTCCGTAGGCAGTTCATACCCAAATCTCGCTGCCAATTGTTGTGTGGAAGCATCAAGACGCCGCGGTAGACGGATCTTTTTCCAGGCTTCGCCCAGTGCAGGATCAATTTGCTTATGTTGAAAGATATTCGGGTCGCCGAGTCCACCCGTCATGCGCTCGTGCCGTCCGTCATAAGGATTTAAGACTGCCTCGTCAAACGGGACTCCCAGAAACTGGCACAGCCCGGTCATGACTTGAGTTGGGTCGCTGACCATGTCTTCATAGCGCACCAGATAATGTCGCGCCGGGTCAACCGTTTCCAGAAATTCGAGCAGGTTCCGGTTGGCGGTGGCCCAGACTGTTTCAGCGATCACGTAAGGATCGACGTCGATTTCCTTGAAGATGTTAGGGCCAAAGAGCTTGTCGAGGCGAATGCGCAGGAAGGAATCGATCACGGCATAAGGGTGACGCACCAGGTGGACATATTTGGGCGACTCAAACAGTTTTTCGGCGCGCTCGAGGGTTTCAGGGTCAAGGGAATAGGTGGGGGTTTTGTCGATCAACAAACGGCCCTGGGCCCCATCCTGGAGCTGTTTGTAGACGTTGAAAACAGGTTCGTCTTGCCCGACCAGTTTTTGGATGTACTCCTGGCTTTTATCTGCATCGATGCCCATCAACTCGACAAAGGCCCATTCCAGGCCTTTGCCGGTCCATGCCAACTCGTCGCCAAAACCAAGGTTTTCCTGCCACTCTTTCATGGCGTCAAAATATAATAGATGCAGCTCTGGCGGACAAAATAGATTGGGATGCCCGGCCAGCATGACTCGCAACAAGGTGGAACCTGAGCGCGGACTGGAATGGATAAAAGCCATTGGCCCATTCTTTTGAGCCGAACGCACGGAAGATGCTTCTTGGTCGGCGCGTCTCCGGTAAGGTTGCAGTGTATAAAAAGATAATGGGTGATCGGTAGCCAACTGCGTCAAGTCTGCGCGGCGCTCAAGCTCCACCTGAACAAATCGCGCGAAGGCATTGAGCGAGGGGATGCGCGGTATCTCCTGGGGGAATACCTGGATTTGAAAATCTTGTTTCAGGCTCAACATCAAATCCACCGAGATGCTTTCCAGATTGACGCCTGCCAGGCTGCCATCTGCGGGCAACTGGTTCTTGCCAGCGTTGAGCGCCAGGCTAATCTTCTGCCGTAAGTAGGTTTCCAGCAGGCCGATTCGCTCAGTCGGGAAGGCAACCTGGATACGCTCGGCAATCGGCTTCTCGTCGGCTTCAGTCAACTGATCGCTGCTGTTCTCGATTAATTGGGCGATAGCAGCCACCGTGGCCTGCTCGAACATACTACGCAGGGGCAACTCGACTTTGAAAGTGCGGCGGATATCGTTAACGACCTGAGTAATCAGCAGGGAGTGCCCACCCAGATCGAAGAAGCTGTCATAAATGCCAATCGACTCGACACCCAGGATGCGCTGCCACATTTCGGCGACCGTTTGTTCGATCTCGTTTCGAGGCGCCACGTACGTCGTTTGCAGTTCCGGTCGGGGATGGGCGGTCGTAGGCAACTGCATCTGTGCCATGGTATTCTGGAACTGCGCCTGGATCATTGCGCCAACTTGTTCGATCACGCTGTGCAGGTCTGAGGAGGAGACAGCAATTTGGGAGAATATGCCACTGGTCAATATCCGGTGGAACGACTCGGTGCCTTCTCTTGACGAGATGCCCGATTTAAGCTGTTCATCATGCCACTCCCTTAGCGCTGCTGGCACTTCGGTATTGACAGCCATGCCTGCCTCGCGCCATGTCGGCCAGTTGATGGATACGGTTGGCCGGTGATGGTTGAGCGCACTTTGTTGGGCAAAAGTGTCGAGGAAAGCGTTGGCTGCGCAGTAATCCACCTGGCCGAATTCCCCAACGATAGCGCTGAGCGATGAAAAAAGGACAAAGAATTCCAAATCGACGTCTTTGAACAACTCATCGAGGATCAGGGTTCCGATTACCTTGGGGGCCATGACAGCCGCCGCCATTTCGGGAGTTTTAAGCTGGATCATACCGCCACCAGCGACGCCAGCTGTATGGATCACACCGTGGATGCCGCCAAACCGCCTGGAAGCATCATCCACTGCCGCTCGCATTTGTTCCATGTTGGTCACGTCTGCCTGAACGACCATTACCTCCGCGCCCAGGTCTTCCAAAGCCTGCAACGCCTTGATCTTCACGCTGGTTTGGTCATCGGAATTGTGCGTTGCCAGCCAACTTTCCCAATCATCCTTCTTCGGGAAGGCAGAACGATTCGTCAAGACCAGTTTTGCCTGCGCCGTTTTGGCTAAATATTCAGCCAACACCAGGCCCAGCCCACCCAAACCACCAGTGATCAGGTAAACGCCGTCTTTACGTACGGGAGCGATGTTCGCAGTTTCGTCCAGCCGTATTTCGTCGAGCGCCTGCACCCAGCGATGCGCGCCGCGATAGGCTACAACCGGGTCGGACGACTGGCTCGACAATTCTGTCACAAGCTGATTAAATAATCTTTCCTGCTGTGATGCGCCGGAGGCGGGCCAATCGATGTCGATGCTGCGACAGGTAAGCTGGGGATATTCCTGAGAAATGACCCGACATGGGCCTAAGATGGTGGCTTTCTCGGGGTAAGACAAGCTTTCTTCAAGCACCTTGTGCATGTTGTTCGAGATGGCCTGAATGCGGACAGTGTTGTTGTTCTCCTGCACGGCCAGCGCCTGCGCCAGAAAGAGCAGGCTGTAAAACCCTGACGACAGGCACTTTTCGGCAAAGTCGAGCCTGGATGTGATCTGCTCAGGTGGCATAACTTGCCATAAGTGAATGATCGCCTGCGGATCCTGGTTGGATTGATGCAAGGCATCCAGTAAGGCGTTGTAATCTTTCCCTTGTTGCGGGTCGATGGAATAGGCATATTCGTCCAGTTTGGCGAACTGCGGCCCAACGCTTACCGTGATGACCTGACGCCCCTCTTGTTTCAAGCGTGTTTCCAATTGGGAACCCAGGCCACACTCGTCCTTGAAGACAAGCCAGCAAGACTTTTGTTCGGCAGGCTCAATGGAAATTGGCGGGGCAGCCAATACCGACTGCTTCCAGACGGGGACGTAGAACCAATCACCGATATTCGGTTTTTTTGCAGCCGGGTCTTGATGCGTTTTGCCCGGTGCGCTGGCATCGGCTTGCGCCCAGTAACTTTGTCGCTCGAAGGGGTAGGTAGGGAGGGCCACGCGATAGCGGCGCTCATGGGCGGAGAAGCCAGCCCAGTCGATCTTTAGCCCAGCCAGCCACAGCTTGCCCAGACTGGTGAGTAAAAAGGCCAGGTCGGATTGCTGATCCTGCGGATGCCGCATGGAGTTCAGGAGGAGTGTCGTCGTCTCTTGTGGCAGCGCCTGGCGCGCGAGCGTGGTGAGTGTGCGGCCTGGCCCTACCTCCAATAGAAATCTTGCCTGATTCCGCTGTTACTTCGCGCACACCATCAGCAAAGCGCACGGGTTGGCGTAGGTGCTGTGCCCAGTAGTCTGGACTGGTGGCTTGCTCGTCTGTTATCCAAGTGCCGCTTACATTGGAGATAAATGGCAGCTTGGGAGCCTGTAATCGAATCTGTTTGATTGCTGCTGTAAAGGGTGCAATGATCGGGTCCATCATGGTCGAGTGAAAGGCGTGCGATGTATGTAGCCGCTGGCAGGTGATGCCTTGGGCCAGCAGGCGCGCTTCCAGTTGCTCAATCGCCTCGGCTGGCCCGGAAATCACGGATAATTTTGGCCCATTGATCGCCGCTAAAGCTAATTGATCGGTTAACAGTGGCCTGATCTCTCCTTCTGCCAACGGCACGCTCAGCATCGCCCCACCCGGTAGCGCCTGCATCAGTCGCCCACGTGTCACGACCAACTTCAAGCCATCTTCGAGCGTAAATACGCCAGCCAGGCAGGCGGCCACATATTCGCCGATGCTGTGCCCAATCATTGCTTGTGGTTTGACGCCCCAACTCAGCCATAACTGCGCCAGCGCGTATTCGATCACAAACAGGGCCGGTTGTGTCAGCCCGGTTTGTTCCAGTTGCAGACTGGCGGCTGATTCGCCACCAACCGCCGGGTAGAGCACTTGTCGCAGGTCCAGCCCCAGCAGCGGCTGCAGCAACTTGCTGCAGCGATCGACTTCGGCCCGGAATGCTGGTTCGGTCTGGTAGAGTTCCAGGCCCATGTTGACATATTGCGCCCCTTGCCCGGTAAACATCCACACGACCGGTCGTTCGCCGCTCTCGCGATCATTGGTCAGTACCCGCTGCGGGTCCATTGTTTCCAAGGCGCTGGCAGCCTCTGCTGCTGTCTGGCAAACCAGCATCCGCCGCCGTCCGAAATCCTGGCGGCCTACTTGCAAGGTGTAGGCTGCATCAGCGAGCGAGACATCCTGAGCTTGCTCGAACCAGCCTGCCAGATTTTGTGTGGCTTTGTCGAGCGCTGTCGGTGTCCGCGCAGATAGCAAGAGCAACTGCCAGGGACGTGCAGGGCCCGATGGCTCCACAACTGGGGCTTCTTCCAGGATGACATGTGCATTGGTGCCCCCAAAGCCGAACGAATTCACTCCAGCACGTCGTGGCTGGCCCGTCGTCGTTTCCCATTTTGTCAGTTCGGTGTTGACGATGAACGGACTATTCTCAAAATCAATCTCAGGATTGGGGTGTTCAAAGTTCAAGGTGGGTGGGATCAGCCTGTGTTTTAACGCCAGGGTTGTCTTTAGCAAACCAGCCATGCCGGCTGCCACATCCAGATGTCCAAGGTTGCTCTTGACCGTTCCGATGCGACAAAAACCTTTTTTGCGGGTGCTGGCGCGATAGGCATTTGTCGTTGCGCGCACCTCAATCGGATCGCCCAGCGGCGTGGCGGTTGCATGTGCTTCCAGATAGCTGATCGTTTCGGGATCGATGCCGGATGTGGCGAGGGCGTCAATGATCACGGCGCTTTGCCCTTCAACGCTGGGCGCTGTGAACGAAGCTTTGAAGGAACCATCGTTGTTGGTGGCTGAACCTTTGATGACGGCATAAATCGTATCGCCCTCGGCCAAGGCATCTTCCAGGCGCTTCAGCACGACCACACCCATGCCGCTGCCGAAAACCGTGCCTCCAGCCTGGGCATCGAACGAGCGGCAGTGACCATCTGGTGACATCATACTGCCAGCCTCATATTGATAACCAATCTTGTGTGGCACATTGATTGTCACACCACCTGCCACCGCCATCCGGCATTCTCCCATCAGCAAGCTCTGGCAAGCCACATGGACCGCCACCAATGAGGTCGAGCAACCGGTATGCAGCGCATAGCTTGGCCCCTGTAGGTTCAGTTTGTATGAGACGCGCGTGCTGAGTGAACTGATGTCATTTCCCAATAACATCAGCAATTGGTTCTGGGGCTGCGAAAACTCGCGGTTGGCGTAAAGCCCGACCATATAGGAACTCATACGCGTCCCAACAAATACGCCAATCGGTTCCGGATACTTGGCGGGTGCGTAGCCAGCTTGTTCCAGTGCATCCCATACCCCTTCCAAGAGAAAGCGCTGCTGCGGATCCATCGCTTTTGCTTCCAACGGCGAGTAGCCAAAAAAGTTTGCGTCAAACAAATCGATATCGTTCAACACCGGCCCCGCTCGCACATAGTTGGGATGTTCGAATTCGGCCTGGGTAACCCCCGACGCTTTTAGTTCCTCCTCGCTGAAAACCGAGATGGACTCGACGCCGTTACACAAGTTCTGCCAGAACTCATCCAGGTTGTTTGCTCCGGGAAAGCGCCCAGACATGCCAACGATGGCGATGTCTAAAGTATTTGAAGCATTATTGTTATCAGGTTGTTCGTTCATAGTGAGTTGATTATTCCTTTCGCTTAAGCGTTATTTGCTTTATAAAATCTGCTACTATCGCCGTCGCTGCACAATCTGGTTGCGGCGTCCCAAGTCCGCTTTGCGCTTGGTGAGTTTCTCAGCCATTTGTTGGGCGGCTTGTTCCTCGTCTTGCGCCAGTAATTCCGCCAGAAAGCGAACTGTGGGTCGTTGATAAAGCGATGAAGTAAGCACTTCAACATGCAAAACTTTTTTCAAGCGACTCATTGAATGAATTGCGATGAGCGAGTTGCCGCCCAGTTCAAAAAAATTGTCATCGATGCCGATCTGCTCGAGGCCAAATACCTCTTGCCAGAGACCCGCGATGGTGTGCTCAAGCTCGGTCTGAGGCGCGACATAAGGAACGGAAAGTTGTGGTCGCGGGTGTATGGAATGCAGTGCTTCACTTGTGGCGGCTTTTGGCGCGAGTGTATGGGGCAGTTGCTTCATCCGCGCAGAAAGATCGCCTGTCGAAATGACGATCTGACTGCCTGGCAAGCGCGTGAGGATGCGTCGCGCCACTTCAACGCCTTCGGCTGGAGAAAGGGCGAATTGGGCCAAGGATGCGTTCAAGGTCATGCCGGACATTTCTCCGTCAGATAGCCAAACATCCCAATCAACACTAACCCATGGCGTGCTCGTGAGTTGACTCTGCTGCCATGCCACGGCATCCATGATCAGACTGGTCGCCGCGTGGGTTGCCTGTCCCAACCCTCCCAGCACCGAGGATAAGGAAGATGTTAAGATACAGAAATCGAATTCGTGTTCTGAGACGGCTTGTGCAAGGGCAAACAGGCTTTGTACAGTGGGCGCGAAAGGCAGTTCGCTCAAATCTTGAATGGGTCTGAAGCCTCCACCTCCCGCACTGTCCAGCGCATGAATTACACCGTGAAGATCACTGAAATGCTCGGCAGCTTGCGAGAGCGCCTGCTGCATCTGTGTCGGCTCAGCCATGTTGACGCTGAGCACCAGGACTTGAACTCCATCCTTCTCAAGCTGCTGTACCCGCAGTATTTTTCGTCGGGTGTCATCCTGATCATCATGCGCTTCAAGCCATTGCGGCCATTGAGACTGCTCAGGAAAAGTTACAGGTTCAATCAAGATCAACCTGGCTTTTACGGTTTGGATCAAATATTGCGCCAGCGCCCAACCTACACCGACCAGGCCCTCGGTAATAACATAGACACCGTTCTCACGCAAAGGATGGACCGGCTGCGTGTTTTCTTCCAGGCGTAAGGGTTCAAAGCTCTGTATCCAACGCTGTTGACCGCGATAAGCGATGACGGCCTCATCTGAGTGGGTCTGGATTTCTGCAGAAAGTTGGTTCACCAGGCGCGTCTCTGAACCATCCAATGAAACGTCCACATAGTGACAGGTAATATTTGGATATTCCTGAGGAATGACTTTACACGGACTCAGGATGGATGCCTTCTCGGGATAAGCGACATCAACACTTTCCACCTGACAAACATGGTTTGATACCACCCATAGTGGCAACGATTCCTGCAGGTTTTGTTCTTCAAGAGCCTGCGCCAGAAAAGACAAACTATTGAAACCGGTATCCTGGAAGTCGTTAAAAGACGTAGGAAGATTGTAGGTCAGGCTGGCGCAATGCACGATCAACCCCGGCTGTTGGTCGTGGGCGGCAAGTTCTTTGAATAAGGCGAGATAGTCATCACGTTGTCGTGGATTGATTGTATATAGGGTGTCGCTTAGACGGGCAAACTGTTCAGCGGAACGGATTTGAATAACTGAATGCCCTGTCTGCGCAAATTGCGTTGCCAACCCGGCGGCCAGAGTGCCTTGATCCTCAAACACCAACCAGGTTTTTGATGCAGCCTCATCGGCTTGATGCGCCAAAGCTGGCAGCAAAGAGCGCTTCCAGGTTGGGGTATAAAACCAGTCGGCTATTTGCGTTTTTCGTCCCAGATGGATCGGCGCCGGAAGCTCGACAGGAGCCGCTTTCGAATCGATCCAGTAGCGTTGATGTTCAAAAGGATAAGTGGGTAGAGGTAGCCGGTCTCGCTGTTCATGTGTGTAAAACCCGGACCATTGAATCTCCACGCCAGCGAGCCACAATCTGCCGAGCGCATTCAGGATGAATGCCACGTCTGACTGGGATTGATGTGGCTGGCGAAGGGATGCGAGCACTACATGCTCAAGGGTGTGTTCGGGATGCTGCTTAACCAGTGCAGTTAATGTTTGCCCTGGACCCATTTCCAGGAGAACCTGGTTCGGCTGGCGCAGCAGTGTCTGCAGCCCATCGGCGAAGCGCACCGTCTGACACATGTGTTTTGCCCAGTAATCCGGGTCCGTCGCTTCGGCGGCGGTAATCCACTCTCCTGTTACATTCGATGAAACGGGGATCGTCGGTGGATGAAGGGTAATTTGACTGAGCAATTCGCGAAATGGCGCTACGATTGGGGTCATCATTGTCGAATGAAAAGCGTGCTGGGTTTGCACACGCTGACAGGCAACCCCATCTGCGAGCAACTGCCGCTCCAGCTCAACAATGGCCTCTGTCGACCCGGATACGACACACGCCGTCGGTGTGTTGATGGCCGCCATCGAGAGATGCTCATTCATCCGGGATTGGACCTGTTCCGATGGCAGGAGCACCGCCAGCATTGAGCCGCCGGGCAGTGCCTGAATCATTTGTGCCCGCTTGACCACCAACTTCAACGCATCTTCCAATGAAAACACGCCGGCCAGGCAAGCGGCGACATATTCGCCAAGGCTGTGACCGATCATTGCCTGTGGGCGAACACCCCATTCCATCCACAGCTTGGCGAGGGAATACTCAATCGTGAATAAGAGCGGATGGACGATATAGGTTTGGCTGATTTGCTGCACAGTGTTGTTGGACGGTTCATCCCCGCGCCGCAACATCTTGCGCAAGTCGATCTGCATACCCGTCACTGTCGGTGTTTCTCCGGACGATTGTCGGGGTTGCGTCCCATTCGGATACAACACATCGCGCAGATCGAGCCCGATTAGGGGCTTGATCAATGCTGCGCAACGGTCAACGGTCTTGCGAAAGGTCGGTTCGGCCTGGTAAAGTTCCAAAGCCATATCGATGTATTGATCGCCTGCGCCAGGAAACATAAATACAACGGGGCGCTCCTGGATTTCGGCAATACTACTAAATACCCCTGCAGAGCCAGCGATGGACAAGCTGTCAATCGCCTCAGCCTGGTTGCGGCAGACAACGATCCGGCGATGACGAAAAGCCTGTCGTCCAACTTGCAAAGTGTAAGCGACATCTGCCAGGTTAAGATCTGCATGCTCTTTCAGGTGTGTAACGAGGTTGGTGGTAGCGTTTCCAAGAGCATTATCGGTTTTGCCTGAGAGCAACAGTAATTGAGCAGGCCTGGATGGGCTCGATGGCTCAGGTTGTGGCGCTTCTTCCAGAACAAGATGCGCATTCGTACCGCCAACACCAAAGGCACTTACCCCGGCACGACGTGGGCCGTTTTTACGTTCCCACTCGACCAGTTTTGTATTAACGTAGAACGGACTGTTTTCAAAGTCAATTTCGGGGTTTGGCTGTTCGAAGTGTAAACTTGGCGCAATCAGATGGTGTTCGAGCATGAGCATGGTTTTGATCACACCAGCAGCCCCGGCGGCACTCGCCAGATGCCCCACGTTGGTCTTGACCGAACCGATGGCGCAAAAATTTCTGGCGTTGGTCTGGGTACGGAAAGCCTTGGTCAAGGCACGAATTTCAATCGGATCACCCATGGCGGTGGCGGTGCCATGCGTTTCAACATAACGGATTGTATCTGCGCTGATACCGGCGATGGCGAGCGCCTCTGTAATCACCCCAACCTGTCCATCTACACTTGGGGCGGTAAATCCCACTTTCACCGCGCCGTCATTGTTAATTGCCGAACCTTTAATAACGGCATAAATGTGATCGCGATCGATTAAGGCATCTTCCAGGCGTTTCAGCACCACCAAGCCCACGCCACTGCCGAAGATCGTGCCGGCGCCCCTGGCGTCAAAGGCGCGACAATGACCATCGGGGGAGACATTGCCGCCATCCAGATACCAGTAGCCCTCGGGGTGATTGACATGAACGGATACGCCACCAGCCAGCGCCATATCACATTCTTCATTCAATAAACTCTGACAGGCAGTGTGAATGGAAACCAGTGCTGTTGAGCAAGCTGTTTGGATCGTAAAACTGGGACCGCGTAAATTGAGTTTGTAGGAAACACGGGTGGCGATGAAATCAGTCGCATTACTAACGTCAATCTGCATTGGATCAAACGCACCCAACGCCTGACGATTAGACATCAGGTTAAAGAGCATATAGGTGTTTGTTGTTCCGCCGCCAAACACACCGATTGCGCCCCGATACCTCTCTGGATCGTATCCCGCGTGCTCAAGCGCCTCCCAGGCACACTCAAGAAAAATGCGATGCTGGGGATCCATCAACTCTGCTTCGCGAGGTGTATACCCAAAGAAAGCCGCATCAAAGAGCTCAATACCATCCATCACAGCTGCGGCCTTTACATAATTGGGCTCGCGCAGAATGGCAGGCGCGACTCCCAATGCTTCCAATTCCTGGTCGTTTAGGAAGCGGATCAACTCCACCCCTGCGCGCAGATTCTCCCAAAAATCGGCTACATTGCGAGCGCCCGGGAAACGACCTGCCATTCCTACTACGGCGATGTCGGGGCCAGTTGATTCATTGGTTGTGAAGTCATTCATACGATCCATATTTGTCGCCTCAATTTACTTGTTATCTTGCTCATTGCGATGAATGATCTGAACGTCTACATAGGATGGAAAGGGCTGGATTTGCGCCAGATCATTTTCCAAGATTTCGAGATCGTCTTTCTTTTCCACCTCGGTGAAACCGCCAAATTTGTAGGTTACATACATCATCCGATTGCGGCCATTGGGGACAAATTCGGCCCGTAAGCGCGCACCAGCTTGTTTTGCACGCGTCATGATGTAATTCATCATAATCGTGCCAACTCCTCGTGACATAACCCGGCACGACATGAGTAACAACTTAACCGTCCAGAATTCTTTGTTTAATTCGACCAGTGTCAAACCAATCGTACCGTAAGTACCATATTTATCATCCAGGCTGGCTACCAACAACAGGTGATTGGGGGATTGGCGAAATTGATCGAGCTCGTCATAGGAATAGGTGTACCCTGTGGTGTTAAGTTGATGCGTACGGAGCGTTAATTCTTCAGCGCGTTGTAGATCACTTTCATCGGCGGCCTTAAGTTTGAACATCATGCCCAATCTGGCTAAAAATTCATCGCTTGCCCCGACGAAAGCGCTTTCATCTTGGTTGCGCTTCATATCGCTCAAATACATCTGTCGGCGCAAGCGCGATTCGGATGTGACAAAGCGCGGCATCATACGCGGCAAAGCAGTTATTTGAAGCAAGTCACAGGCATCAATGCAATCCACATCGGGCAGGGCGAACGCCACTTCATCGCGCTCAAAGGGCTGATCATCCACAAACGCAAAAGTATCCAAACCCAAATTAAGCGCTTTGGCAATCGCCTGAATCGAAGCGGATTTTGGATTCCAATTGATCTCTGGATAAAGGAAATATTCACTCAGGCCAAACGCCTCGAGCTTCGCCATGGCTGTGGCGTAATCATTGCGGCTGGCAATCGATTGCAGGATGCCTCGTCGATCTAATTCATCCAACACTTCTCGAACGCCAGGCTGTAAGGTTACCTGTTCATCTTCTAATAAAACGCCTTGCCATAAGGTATTGTCTAAATCCCAGACAACACATTTAATCGATTGCTTTTCAGCCTTGGCTTTGGCGATTTCCTGTTCTTTAAGCATGGGCCACTTGCCTTCCTACATAGGCGCTCTTACTGATGAGCAATTGTTGCATTTGTGAACTGCCTTCAATAATTTCCATGATTTTGGCATCTCGTAGATAACGCTGTACAGGATATTCGCCGCTGCAGCCATTGGCTCCATGGATTTGCACTGCGTCGCTGGCTACCTTGAATGCCATTGTCGAAGCAAAATATTTCGCGACCAGTGTTTCATCCGTCGCCGAACCATCTTTAATATCTTTCAGATAACCGGCGCGATAACACAACCACCGTGCCGCCTTTACATTCGTTATCATATTGGCAATCAATTCGCAAATGAGCTGATGGTCTTTTAACGGCACATCAAATTGTTTCCGCTCACTGGTATATTCAATACAGGCTTCCAGGCAAGCCTGGCCAATCCCTACGCAGCCGGTTGCTACACTATATCTGCCCATATCCAAGGCTGACAAAGCCACTGCTGCGAGTCCAAATCCTGAGCCCCCTACCACATTCTCTTTTGGCACCAGGCAATCGTTTAGATGCACTTCCGCCAGCATGGATGCGCGCGTACCCAGCATGCCATGAATGGGGAGAATCTCCAAGCCTGGCGTGTTCTTCTCAATCAAAAAAGCTTTATGGCTGTTCTCGCATCGGGCGAACACAAGAAAAAGATCGGCGATTTGCCCAAAGGTGATCCATTTCTTTTTCCCTGTCAGCCGATAGCCAGTATCGCATTCGATGGCTTCCGTTTGAATGCTTTTGGCATCGCTGCCGGCTTGTGGTTCAGTTAGCGCAAAAGCCCCCAGCGTTTCGCCGGTTGCCAAGCGAGGCAGCCACTGGTCTTTTTGCTGCGGACGTCCCCAGCGCAGAATCGCTGCGGACACCATGCTGTGTACCGTTATCAAACTGCGTACTGAAGAACATCCTCGCCCGATCTCTTCATTCAACAGCCCAAACGTGACCATGTCCATGCCCGCGCCACCGCGTTCTGGGGGAATCACAGCACCCAAGTACCCTTCCTTGGCCATGTTGGCAATCAAAGTAGTGGGCAGTTTTTCTTCCTGATCGAACTGATCGGCATATGGAAAGATTTCTCGATCAACAAAAGTGCGGAAGGTTGCCTGCATTTCCTTTTGCTGGTCTGTAAATTCGACTTTCATTTTCGTTCTCCTGACGGATACACTGGGCCTTGCTTCACTTCTGGGGCATTTTAAACGGCCGCCTGCTTTTTGCGCTCAACCAGCTTCGTCAAAGCATCAATCGTGCGGAAGTTATCCAGCTGAAGATCTTCGTTCTCCACCACTAGCTGAAACTCCTTCTCTACGAATAACACCAATTGCATGGCGAAGAGTGAATTTACAAATCCCAGTGCAAAAATATCTTCGTCATCACGCAGGTTATAGTTCTGAACATGGTTTGACAAGAATTGACGGATTTTCGTTTTGATTTCAGTATCCATAATATAAATCTCCATGATTACGTTTAGGTCTATTCACTGTAGGCATAAAAGCCTTGACCACTTTTTCGCCCATACAACCCTGCATCGACCATCTTTTTCAATAAGGGGCAAGGCCTGTATTTACTGTCGCTGAAGGACTCGTATAGTACTTCTATGGAATAAAGGATGGTATCCAGCCCAATTAAATCGGCTGTTTCAAGAGGCCCCATCTTATGCCCAAAACAGTTTTTGAAGATCTGATCCACATCGCTTGCTGACGCTACCCCTTCTTGGACCAGAAAGATGGCTTCGTTCACAGTCAGCATCAGCACCCGGTTTGAGACAAAACCCGGTAAATCGTTGGTTAAGATCATCTTCTTGCCCAGGCTCGCCAGCAGTGTTTGAGTATGGGCAATGGTTTCGTCAGAAGTATGATAACCGCGGATTACTTCGACGGTGTCTTTGACTGGCACTGGATTCATGAAATGCGCACCAATGATTTGGGTCGGGCGGTGCGTGAGAGATGCCACCTTGGTGATTGGGATGCAGGATGTGTTGACAGCAAATATTGTTTCTGATGGGCAGATGGCATCCAGTTGCTGATAGACTTTTTCCTTGATCGCCCATTGCTCGGTAACATTTTCAACTACATAAGAGACATCCTTAAGCTGTTGATAATCAGTAGAGAACGAGATGCGCTCCAAAACGCTTTCGGGGTTGTGGTCGCGTCCCTGGCTTGCAGGACGTTTGTCGTAGAAGCGGTAAAGGCGTACATTTTGTTGGATGGTGGTACGGGTTTTCTGCAAAATATCTTCAGCGAGATCAATTAAGACAACAGAATAGCCCGCCTGGGCAAAATCTTGGGCTACACCGTTGCCGATTACGCCAGCGCCAATCACACCAATTTTTTGTGAGATGTCCATGTATTTATCCTTTTCCAACAGTCAAGTTGGCGAGAAATTAGCCGAGGTTCTATCTCCGCTGCTTTAGCGATGAAAATCTACTCCAGGTGATTATTCCTTCGGTATGAGGGGTAAAACGCCCTCTGCGTTGGTCTGGGCATCTTGCTCGTGTGATCGCTGCATTTCTGGGCCTGGTGCGTGTCTGCGTAATTTTTTCTCTCTTCGTCGCTCACCACGTAGACGGCTGGATTTATCGGTCGTTTGCTCTTCGGTCTCGGGCGAGACAAGCTGGCTGATGATCTTGCCGAGCGCATTCACCGTCGGCCCTTCGTACAGGCTGACCACCGGGATTTGCACTTCCCATTTCTGTTTAAGGCTCGAGATCAATTGAACCCCAACCAGCGAGTTGCCACCCAACTCAAAGAAACTGTCATAGACGCCTACCCGTTGCAGGCCCAGGGTTTCCTGCCAGATCTGGGCAATTTGGCGCTCGATCTCGTTGCGCGGCGCAACGTAGGCCGTTTGTAGATTAGGCCGTGGAGAACGGGATGTATTATCTTCAGACACTTCCGCTGCCACTGGCGCTGTTTCGTGTGTGATCCATTGATCGAGTTTGGTTTGCAGGCTGGTAGTGGAAACCGCTATCTGTGTGACGGTACCCCTCGGCAAAGACAGAATACGCTGG
This sequence comes from uncultured Chloroflexia bacterium, assembly GCA_963757465.1. Classification (GTDB taxonomy): domain Bacteria; phylum Chloroflexota; class Anaerolineae; order Anaerolineales; family Villigracilaceae; genus UBA5195. Next base: position 1,366,319 of record CAVWRY010000003.1, read on the forward strand.
AAGGTATCCGTACCTTCATCAACGGTGATGGCCACCTCGCCAAACGGGTTGCCGGAGGCCGAATACTGCTGCGCGGTGAGTTGCCAGGCGTCCCAGTTGACACTCATCCAGGGCACGGCTTCGATCTGGTTGTGACGGTAGGCGAACGCATCCATGAAGCTATTGGCCGCGGCATAGGCCGCCAGCCCCAGGCCGCCTAAAATCGAGGCCAGGGATGAAGTCAACAGGCAGAAATCCAGTTCCTGGCCGTGGAAAATTTCTTCCAGCACCTGGACGCCTTGTACTTTTGCCGCGAAGTGCGCCTGGGCGTCCGCTGGCTCAATATCTTTTATTGCGCGGAATAGGGCGCGGCCCACTGTCCCCGCCGCGTGGATCACGCCGTGGATTTCGCCGAAGCGTGTCCGAGCCTGGTCAACGACACGCTGCATTTGCTCGCAATTGGCGACATCCGCGCTGGCGACCATGACCTGCGCCCCAAGCTGCTCCAACGACTGGACCATCTTGATCCGTATGCTGGTCGCATCCTGCTCATCGTGGGATGCCAGCCAGTCGGCCCACGCATCCGTTTCGGGGAGCGGGGAGCGCCCGACCAATACCAGCCGCGCGCGCGCATTTTTCGCAAGGCTTTCGGCCAGCGCAAAGCCAATGTTGCCCAACCCGCCGGTGATGAAATAGACGCCCTGTTCGCGCAAGACCGGTTGCGTAGCCAGGTTGAGCCGCAACGCTTCGAAGGTTTGCGTCCAGCGCTGTTGGCCGCGATACGCAATCACGTGATCGGTCTGGTTGTCTGCGGCGCATTCAGCCAGCAATTGCTCCACCAGCCTGGATTCCTGCCAACTGCCGGGAACAGGCAGCGCCACGTCGATACTTTTGCAGGCAATGTTCGCATATTCCTGCGGGATGACTTTGCAAACGCCCAAAATGGTTGCTTTCTCCGGTTGGACGATTTCGGTATCGACGACTTGTTGCGCGTTGCTGGTGATCACCGTCACCTGCATGGGCACAGTAACTTTCTGCTGGTTACAGGCTTGAACCAGATATAACAAACTGTAAAAACCCACATCCTGGACCTGCTCAAATGATGCAATTTTCAACTCGGTTGCATTCCAAAAATGGACAATCTTTGCCGGAATGCGGTCCGTCTCGCCCAGGATTCTGATCAGCGCTTCGTAGTCTTCCGACTGCTGCGGCCGAATGGTGAAATGCTGGCTGCCGAGCTGGGCAAAGCCCGAACCTGGATAGACGATGACGACATCCTGGGATTCGTCTTCCAAGCGCTGGGCAAGCCCGGCGCCCAGTTTGTCTGCATCCTTTTGCAGGAAGAGCACCCAACAGGTTTTCTTATTGGTCAGGTTGCCTTTCTCCAGAGTTGGGAGGGACAAGGTCTGCTTCCAGGTAGGGCGGTAGAACCAATCGGCCAAATCTTGTTTGCCGGTTTTTACCGCGACTTCTGCGGTTTTGCTGCGTTCTTTGGGCTCAACCCAGTGGCGCAGACGTTCGAACGGATAGGTGGGCAGCGGGATGCGTTGGCGTCGCTCTTTGGCGTAAAAAGCAGCCCAGTCGATGCTGACACCAGCCAGCCATAAACGGCCAATTGTATTGAGCAGAAAATCAAGATCCGGGTGCGAGTCGTTGGGGTGGCGCAGAGATGAGAGCGCAACCTGCCGGCTGCTTGTGTCGATTTGTAACCTGGATAATGTGCTCAAGGTTTGCCCAGGCCCCACTTCCAGCAAGATGGCATCCGGGTCTTGCAGCAACACCTGAACACCGTCTGAAAAACGGACGGTCTGGCGCAGATGCGTCACCCAGTAATCGGGGTTGGTGGCTTCGGCGGCGGTAATCCATGTGCCGGTAACATTCGATAAGTAGGGCAGGGTTGGCGGGTTCAGGCGGATGCGCTGCACCTCCTGCCGGAAACTGGCCAGGGCAGGCTCCATCATGGCGGAGTGGAAGGCGTGCGATGTGTGCAGGCGGCGGCACTGTTTGCCGTCCTGCTCCAGGCGGCGTTGCAGGGCATCAATAACCTCATCCGTGCCGGAAACGACGCAGGTGGACGGGCCGTTGACAGCTGCCAACGAGAGTTGTTCGCTGATAAAAGGCTGTATTTCCTTTTCCGAAAGCGAGACAGCCAGCATCGATCCGCCGGGCAGTTGTTGCATTAACTGTCCGCGCGTGGCGACCAGCTTCAGGGCGTCTTTGAGCGAGAAAACACCTGCCAGGCAGGCGGCGACATATTCGCCGATGCTGTGGCCGATCATCGCCTGGGGCTGAATTCCCCAGGCCATCCACAAGCGAGCCAGGGCATATTCAATTGTAAACAGCACGGATTGCGTCAGAGCGGTTTGCTTCAGTTGTCCTTCAGCTTCTTGCGCTCGGTCCGGCGTTGGGTAAAGCACCTCGCGCAAATCCAGCCCAAGATGTGGCTTGAGCGCTTCGGCACAGGCGTTGACATGCTCACGGAAGATAGCTTCCTGCTTGTAGAGTTCCAGCCCCATGTTCACATACTGCGAGCCTTGCCCGGAGAACATAAACTTGACGGTTCGGCTGCCCGGTTCCTGGAATCCGCTAAAGACCCGTTCCGGGTCGCACGTTTCCAGCGCGGTTTGGGCATCGCTCGCGTCACGGCAAACCAAGATGCGGCGATGGTTCAAACGTTTGCGTCCGACTTGTAGGGTGAAGGCCATGTCCGCCAGGCTGAGATTGGGCTGCTCGTGCAGGGTCTCCGCCAGGTTGGCGGTCATCGTTTCGAGGGCCGATTCCGTTTTGGCGGAAAAGACCAATAATTGCGCCGTTCGCGATGATCCTGAAGGTTCAACCACGGGTGGCTCTTGTAGAATAACGTGGGCATTGGTTCCACCCATTCCAAAGGAACTGACCCCGGCGATGCGTGGGCTTCCATTTGCCTCCCATTTCGTTAGTTTGGCATTGACGAAAAAGGGGCTGTTGGCAAAATCCAGGTTGGGGTTGGGCTGCTCGAAATGCAGGGTGGGCGGGAGCAATTTATCTTTGAGCACCATCGCGGCTTTGATCAGCCCGGCTACACCCGCAGCAGAATCCAGGTGACCGATGTTGGGTTTGACCGAACTAAGGGCGCAATAACCCTTACGGTCTGTGCCGGAGCGAAAAGCCTGACTCAGCGCCGCGACCTCAATCGGATCCCCAACCAGGGTGCCGGTGCCGTGCGCTTCAATGTAGCCGACTTCTTCGGGCTTGACCCCGGCCACGGCTTGTGCCATGGCAATCACGCGCGCTTGGCCATCCACGCTGGGTGCCATATAACTGACCTTGACCGAACCGTCGTTATTGACCGCCGAGCCTTTGATGACGGCATAAATCGTATCGCCATCTGCAAGGGCCTCGCTCAGGCGTTTTAAGACCACGATGCCTGCTCCGTGCCCGGCGACAAAACCGTCAGCTTTGGCGTCGAAGGCCCGGCAGTGACCATCCGATGAAGATGTGCCGCCAGGATAGTACAGGTATCCAGCCTTTTCGGGGAAATGGATCGAGAACTCCCCCAGCCAGGACCATGTCACTCTCATAGGTAAGTAAACTCTGGCAGCCACAGTGAACAGCTACCAGGGAGGTGGATGATGAAGATTGGATTGTGATTGCTGGCCCAGTCAGGTTCATGCGGTAGGCTACTTCGGTCGTCAGGCTATCCTTGTCATTGCCGAGCGAAGCCTGCAAGCTTTCCACCGATTGCACGTTTTCGACGTGCGCAATTACGTTGTTCAGTAAATAGGTGTTCATGCTTTGCCCGCCGAAGACACCGATGCGCCCCTTATAATCTTCGGGATTGTAACCAGCGTTTTCGAGTGCTTCCCAGGCGCACTCCAAAAAGAGACGATGTTGCGGGTCCATCAGCGCAGCTTCCCTCGGGTGCAGGCCGAAAAATGCGGCATCCATCAAGTCGGTGTCGCCGAGTACACCTCTGGCTTTGATATAGTTCGACTGCCGCACAAGCTCAGGGTCGACGCCATCCGTGATCATTTCTTCATCCGAAAGGAAAGAGATGCCTTCGACGCCATTGCACAGGTTGCGCCAGAACTCGGCAATATTCCTGGCCCCGGGGAAGCGCCCTGCCAAACCTACGATTGCAATATTTTCAATATCATCCATTTTTCGCCATCCAAATCATTCCACATCGTTGAAGGAAATTTCACCCGAGACGACTTGTTCAGGGTTTTCACGATACAGCCCTTTTTGGGCCAACTGCTTGCGTCGGTTTAAAGCACCTCTGCGTTTCTGGGCATCCTCTTCAACCTGGTCTCGCAGCACCGGGCTGTCGTTATCCTTCTGGCTTAACCATTGGGCCAGCAAGCCGATACTTGGATACTTGAACAAGTCAACCAGAGAAAAATTCATGCCGAGTTCTGTCTGTACACGCTGGTGAGCCTGGGCAATCAATAGTGAATTGCCGCCAAGATCGAAAAAGTTATCTTGTATGCCTACTTTTTCCACTTTTAATACGGCTTGCCAGATCAACGCCAACTTGTGTTCCAAATCATTTTGAGGGGCCTGATAGGTCGTTGCCAGCGCTCGCGTGCCTGTGGGCGTTGGCAGGGCCTTGACGTCAATCTTTCCGTTGGGAGTCAAGGGCCAGGCATCGAGCATTTCGAAGACCGCTGGCACCATGTAAGGAGGCAATCGCTCCGCCAGGGCCGCATGCAGGTTCTCCCTGGTCACAGATACTTCATTCGTAAGCAGGTAGGCAATCAGGCGCTTACCTGCCCTCGTTAGGGGGTCACCTGGGCTATCTTCACGGACAATCACCAGCGCATCGCGCACGCCCGGTTGCTGCTTGAGGGCGGCTTCAATTTCGCCCAGCTCAATCCGGAATCCGCAAATCTTGACCTGGTCATCGGCGCGCTGTAAATATTCCAGCACACCCTCAGGTAGCCAGCGCGCCAGGTCGCCAGTGCGGTACATGCGCTCGCCTGCCTTGAAAGGGTTGGGAATAAAAAGCTCGGCAGTCAACCTGGAATTCCCCAGATACCCTCGAGCCAGCCCGGCACCCGCGATATACAGTTCCCCGGCACAGCCGATTGGCAGGCAGTTGAGCTGCGGGTCAAGCACGTAGACTTGGGTATTAATAATGGGTGTCCCGATGGGCACGCCAATTTTTGCGCCGCTGGGTTTGTTATCCAATTGGTAGAACATGGAACAGACCGAAGTTTCGGTCAGACCATAGCTGTTCACAATCGAGACGGATTTTAGCAATTCGTCGACATCCTTGATATCCAGGGACTCGCCGCCACTCAATAACCAGCGCAACGACGTCAGGTCTGCCCTTTTTTCGTTTAGACCGGCAATGACGGTTGGGACGGCGCTGATAATCGAAACGCGTTGACCGATAATCAACGCGAACAAGCGCTCGAGATCGAGAAAGTGTTCGGCGCGCGCCAGTACCAATGTTCCGCCTACGCACAGCAGCGGAAAGATTTCGCCGACAAAACTGGCAGAGCCGACCGAGGTGAGGGGCAAAATTCGGTCGCTGGTCGTGGGCGCGTAGGAACGGATAAAGGAGTCGATCAGGTTGACGATGCCCCGGTTTTCGAGCAAAACGCCTTTGGGCTGACCGGTGGACCCGGAAGTGTAGATGATGCAGGCCGCCAGGCTTCCGTTATTGCTGTGGATGGTGTCGACGATATTGCCCTGGCTGTCGGCGGATATCTGCTCCCAGTCTTTATCCAGGCAAATGACCTCGGCGGCTGATTGCGGCAGGCTGTCCAAAAGATGAGACTGCGTTAGGATAACGGGCGAACTCGTCTCCGTTAAAATGAAGGCAACGCGTTCGCGCGGATACGCCGGGTCAAGTGGCACATAACCGGCCCCCGTCTTGAGCACCCCTAAAATGCCCACCAACATTTCCGGGGAACGGTCCATGTAAATGCTGACGAATACTTCTGGCCCAACTCCCCGTCTCTGCAAGCCCTTGGCGAGTTGGTTTGCCTTTCGGTCAAGTTCAGCGTAGGTTAACTGCTGGTCTTCGAAGATCACGGCGGGCGCATCGGGCGTTCGGGCAACCTGGGCTTCGAATAATGCCCGCACGGTCATATCGGCGGCCTGATCGATGCTGACGCCGTTCCAGGCAACCAGTAGTTGCTGCAATTCATTTTCAGGCAACAGCGGCAGTTCAGACAAACGACGCTGAGGGTCGGCGACAATGCCTTTTAGCAAAGTCTCCAGGTGGGCGGCCATGCGCGCGATGGTCGCGGCTTCATGTAAATCGGTGTTGTATTCAAATGAAGCGACCAGTTCATCGCCCGCCTCCCCCATTGTCAGGGTCAGATCGAACTGGGCCGCGCGGTGCTCCAAGAGCATGGATTCCAACCTGCAGGCCAGCCAGGTCCATGTGTGCTTCGCCAATGTCGAGTGAGAAAGCAGTCAGTCCCTGGTCGTTGAACTTGTAAGCGCGTTGAAACGTAAACATGACCTGGAACAAGGGCGAGCGGCTGTAATCACGCACCGGTTGTAACTGGTTTACCAGCAGGTTAAATGGATATTCCTGGTGGTCGAAAGCGCCCAGAACGGTCTGGCGCGTTTGGGCCAGAAATTCCGCAAATGTCTGGTCGGGAGCAGGTTTTGCCCTCAAGACAATCGGGTTGACAAAGTAACCGACAACATCCGCCAGGTTGGCGCGATCACGACCGACAGCCAGTGACCCCACCAGAAAATCCTGCTGGCCTGTATAGCGGTATAAAAGCACATCGAACGCCGCCAGGAGCGTCATGTTTAAAGTCGTTCCCTGGGCCTGGCTTAGGGCTTTGATCTGCGTGGTGAGTTCAGGATTAAGATGAACCGTATGCAGATTGCCATTGTAGGTTTGGACAGGAGGACGTAAATGGTCGCTGGGTAGATTCAACACGGGCAGTTCGCCTGAGAGTTGTTCCTGCCAATAGGCCCATAACTGTGCGCCTTCCAGACCAGCCAACATCTTTGCCTGTTGATTGGCATAGTCTACATATTGGCTGCCAGGGGGTGGCAATTGGATCGGCCTGCTCGCACACTCTGCCGGGTAGAGCCGACTCAATTCATCCACCAAGACGGCCAACGACCAGAAATCAGTGATGATATGGTGCATTACGATCAGGAGGATGTAATCGTTTTCTGAGCGTTTGAAGATGCGCACCCGCAACAATGGGCCCTGCTCCAGGTCGAATGGAGAATGCGCATCGTCATCCAGGCGCTGCTTGAGGGTGGCATCATCCCACGCGAGTGCATTCACCTGCTCGAAATCAAGCGCCATTTGCGCGTGAATGCGCTGTGCAGGTGTTGACGATAAAGGCGCAACTACAAATGTTGTGCGCAGCGCTGCATGACGAATGACCAGCTTCTCGAAAGCGCGCCGCAGGGCCGTGCCATCCAACGCAGAGCGGATTCGCACCGCAGCGGGCACATTGTAAGCCGCACTTTTCGGTGCCAATTGGTATAAAAACCAAAGCGCTTGCTGCCCATGAGAAAGAGCAGCATCTGATGAAGATTCCGAAGCAGATGCCAGCGAAATTGACGTGACGGCGACAATGTCCCGTTTGCGATCTAAAATCCGCGTGGCAAGTTCACTCACACTGTTGCCCTGCAGAAAATCTTCCATCGGTAGCGAAACCCGGAGAGCTGTTTCGATGGCAAATTTCAACTCGATGGCCATCATCGAATCGAGACCGAAAGCGTTGAGCGGCTGCTGCAAATCAACCTGAGCTGCAGAGATATGCAAAATAGCGGCGGCCTGTTCTTGCAGATAGATTGTCAGCAAAGTTTGCCGGGCAGCCGGGTCTTGGATTGCGTCCAGTGCTGCGCCGATCAAATTCTCCTGGCGTTGCGGTGTTTCAGGAGCAGGCTGGGTTTCCAGTGTGTCGCTCGCGATCACCGTCAAGCTGCCATCCAAAAACTGGTTGCGGCAGGCGCGACGCTGAATTTTGAAACTGGATGTGCGCGGGATGGTACCAACCCGGATCAGGACGACTGTGTAAACCTGGAGTTCATGCTGCTCCACGACTGCCTGGCGGATGGCTGCGATGATTGCGGGAGCCTCTTCCGGCCTGGCGTGGCGATCCAACTCCTGGACAATCACGAGCTTTTCTTCCCCTTCAACTTCAACCGAAAAAGCTGCGGCGCTGCTGGGCGCCAAAGCCGCGTGACTACTTTCGACGGTGATTTCGATATCCTGCGGGTAATGGTTGCGCCCGCGGATGATAATCAAGTCTTTGGCGCGTCCAGCAATATAGATTTCACCATCATGCAGAAAGCCCAAATCCCCGGTACGCATGAAAGGGCCTTCACTGCTACCCGCCAGGTGCGCCTGGAAAGTAGCAGCGCTTTCATCTGGCCGGTTCCAATAGCCTTGGGCAACGCTTGATCCCGCCAACCAGATTTCACCCACCTGGTTTTGCGGACAAGGTTGAAACGATTGCGGATCAACGATCAAGAGTTTCTGCTCAGGCGAGGCACTCCCACACGAAACCAGTTCGCGGGGATTCTTTTCGTCTAGAGCGGCAAGCACGGCCCGGTTTTTTGTCAGTTCATCCCCCGCAAATGTGCGAATGGCCGGCCACTTGCCTTGTGCGCCGCCAGAAGCAATCAACGTAGCTTCGGCTAGCCCATAACAAGGATAGAGCGCCTCGCGCCGTAGACCGTAAGGTTCGAAAGTTGTGGCGAAGCGCTCCAAGGTATCTTTCTGGACCGGCTCGGCACCGGTGAATGCCACTTCCCAACTACTCAGGTCAAGACCCTTTTTCTGTTCATCTGTAATTTTCTGGGCACAGAAATCGTAGGCAAAATTGGGTGCTCCACTAATTGTGCCGCGATATTGGGAGATGGCCTGCAGCCAGCAAATCGGTTTCTGCAAAAAAGCAGTCGGAGGCATCAGCACAGTCGGGATATTGGCATACAGCGGCTCGAGGATGCCGCCAATCAGCCCCATATCATGATAGGGCGGCAGCCAGATGACACCTCGGCTATGATGGTTGACTCCGAAGAATTGAGAAATTTGCTTAAGATTGTGAACCAGGTTTCTGTGGCTGACCATGACCCCCTTGGGTTGAGCGGTTGACCCGGATGTATATTGAATGAATGCCAGCGCATTGCCGGTTAACGCAGGGATTTTCCACTCTTCCGCCTGCCCAATATCCAAATCCTGCGTAGTCAACCAACATATAGACGCCAGGTCTGGGGTATTCGTCAAGCGTTGACCAATGCTTGAGATGATTTGCGGCGTAGTTAGCGCAACGCGCGCTTGAGCATCTTGAGCGATGGTCTGCAGGCGCGCGTCGGGGCGATTTAGTCGAGGCGGGTAGGATGGAACGGCGATCATGCCGGCATAGAGACAGCCTAAAAAAGCACAAATGTACTCCAGACCTGGTGGATAGAGCAGAAGCACACGCTCCCCAGGTTGCCCAATATTTTTTTGGAGTAAAGTAGCAATCGCACGTGCACGCTGGTCCAATTCAAGGTAAGTAAGCGTGCTGACATCAAACTCGCCATCTAACAGAAAAGTATATACAACCTGATTAGGCTGGTAGAGAGTTCTCTCTCTCAGCACATCGATCAATGTTTTATATGTATACAAAGGGAAGACAGACTGTTTATCCATAAAGCAAAACCTCGTCGATAAAAAACAATACAGATGCAGCTTTACTTATAATGACTTCGGTATCCACAATGCCGACGTTGCCCACTCATACGGCAACGCCGGCGTTGCGAGATACCATCCTGCCATTAAAGCCGGGGTTCACGCAAAACCGCATGTCTTCAACATGCATGACAATCTATTGTTTAATAAATGGGGTTACTGGTGAGCACACTGGTTTGATAGTCGATGAAAGGAAGGGCACACTCAGTATAAGCCTATCAAGGGAATGATTATTGAGAGGCGTTATTCGTTCAAAGCCAATAATTTTCAATATACAAATGTTTTGAACCAGCTTCTGGATGAAGTTTTCGTTGAAATTCGCCTACCAGAAGCTCAAAAGATTGTAACCACACTTTACAAAATTGTAAAGTGGTTTTGAAAAACTTTTAATATTAGTATAAATCTACCAAGAAAATAATATAAATGTTCTGACAAAATGGATCATATCTTCCCCTAAATATTAGGGCGAGCCACAAGCGGGGTGGATAAAATGTAATAGGTAGGACTTGATCTGACAATTGACCAATACAACATCCATCTCTTTTAATTTCTCATCTTTTTGAACTTTGCAACAGAGCAATTATTCAAGTTACTTAACGTTAGCGCTGGAAGTCTGTAATTCGCTACAGGCTTCCAGCGCTTTTGAAAATTGGAGACAAGTTTAAATTCGCTTGTATTCAGCTTCATGAAGGAAGCCCTAAACATCTATAACCTCAGCCTGAAATCAACAATTTTGGACGGTATTACAGCGCCTCAGCCAGGTGCGGCGTCTGGATGGTTTCACTCCCCGCCAGGTCTGCAATAGTTCTGACGACATCGTCTCAAATCCCTCACGGGAGTTTCAGCAGGCGATGGTAGGCGCGTGCCGCAAGGTTCATCTGCGCCATAGCGGAGCACATTTGGCTATCACCAGTTTCATCGCGCTTGCAAAACATGCGCATGTGGGCATTGCAGGCAATGGACGATGATTCGATTTTTGGCGTAATCTTGCAAATGCTTGGATGTTGGCGAATAGCTAAAGTCGGTATGAGGGTATGCAACTCAGTATAAATCCAGACAATCTTGCTTGCTATGACAATTTTGTTCAGCCATTGATCAATGAGGTAATTCCAAAAGAAGCCTGCTTAAAGAAAAATCTAAAATATGAATGCCCTGTATAATTGTCATCAAGCTGAAAATCGTAGTTTATTCGAATTTACGGTATCGATACTGAATTTTTAGCCTATTTGCAAAGTAATTGTGCCTTCGTTTATTCCCCGTTCATGCCTATTTGTATAAACAGACTGTTTAATCTAAAAAGCTTTGCAAGAGTAGTTGCAAGTATATTTTCATCATGCCATTGAGTTAATAAACTGTATTTTTTTGAAGGAGATCGTAATGGTAAATTTAAATACTGAAGAAGCTTTTAAATCTGCCAAACGAGAAATTGATTATGCTTATACAAAAACAGCATTTTTCCGTAAACACATGGATGAAGTGCAGCTTTCTCCCAGCAATATAAAAACCATAGCAGATTTCAGCCAGATTTTGCCGACTGAGAAGAAACACTACCGAAAAAATTTTCCGATAGGAGTATTGGCAGAAGGTTATTCTCTTAATAATAGAATGTTATATCGCAGCCAAAGCTCCGGGACGACTGGCGAACAACTCCAAACTGTCGAAGAAGGTTGGATCTATATGCAAAGAGCCATAGATTGCCTTTCTGTCTATCCAGGTCTTGAATTCAGTAATGTCGGAATATCCGCGGAAGCATATTCGATATGCGGCCCCAAATTGTTCAGATGTGGAATGCGCCAGCCCAAATAGCACTATGAAAGATCGTATTTTGAGTGATGGAACACTCGTATTGTCGGTATATCACGACCTGCTGACAACACCAGAACGAATTATTTCTATGAATATTGCTGAGCTTGAAGAATACCAGCCTCAAATGTATTATATTGATCCAACCCATTTGGCATTTTTATTGAGAAACATCCAGAAGCGTGGATACAGCCCACATAAAGCACCAGTCCTTACATCTTATTCACTCTGTACAAAAATCAGCAAAAGACAAATCATTGATGTTTTTGGCAAAGATGCGCCAGTCATTGAAACTTTTGCAATGTCTGAACTTGGATGGATGGCAGCAGAATGCCCCTTGGGAAACATCCACCTCAACACACAATCTTTTTATATTGAACTTTTATGCAATGGCAGGAATGCTGAACCGGGTGAATTAGCCGAACTGTATGTTACAACTCTCGATAATGGTTGTACCCCTCATATTCGCTACAGGACAGGAGATGTCTTCCGATTGGCAAATTCCAGGTGCCAATGTGGAAGTGATTCCCCGGTTGTGCAGGTTGAGGGGAGGCTTCGCAATCACTTGTTCCAAAATAGTCAATCTGTTGTCACGCCAAAAGCGCTGGATGATCTGATTGGTACCGCTGAATGGCTGGATTTATATAAATTGGTACAGACCGACGAGAATGATTTTCTCTTTAGCTTTATTGCCAATGAAAAGTATAAAGAAAATATCGAAAAATATATTGCGGATGGTCTGTTTGAAAAGCTGGGGAAAAATATAAACCTTCGCGCAGAAAAAGTTGACTATATCTCAACAGAACGCTCTGGAAAATTCCTTTCATGTGTATCTGCGATAGGCGAAAAATTGGCTGAAAAAGGATTGCAACTATGAGCAGCATTGTTGAAAACACAGAACTTATTGATTATGAAACATGTTTAAAGATTTTCCGATCCTTTCACGGGTCATTGACGATAATCGTTTGGTTTACCTTGACAGCGCAGCAACATCCCTCAAACCTGTCCAGGTTGTCTCAGAAATATCACGATACTATCTGGAAGTCAGCGCCAATATTCATCGCGGCAAACATTATCTTTCTGAAGAAGCTTCGGTTTTTTATGAGGAAGGACGATATAAAGTTGCCCAGTTTATCGGCGCTGCCGGGAACGAAGTTGTCTTTGTGCGCAATACAACCGAGGCATTGAATATGGTCGCCAAAGGGTTGGAGATTGGCAAGGATGATACCGTCATCGTCTGCACCGATTCGCATCATTCGGGCTATTTACCCTGGCTGGAAAAAGCAAACGTGGTTTTTGTTCGCATTTCGACACAGGGGGGGGTGGACCTTGAGCATTATGAAGAATTACTAAAACTGACGCCAAAAGTCGTTTCTTTGACACATTGTTCCAATGTGAGTGGTTTATACGCGCCCATTGAAAAAATGGCTCAAATGGCAAAAAGTGTTGGGGCCATCGTGGTAGTAGATGCTGCGCAATCCATCCCACATCGTAGGTTGAATGTTAATCGTCTGAATATTGACTTTCTGGCATTTTCAAGCCATAAAATGCTCGGGCCTACAGGCATCGGTGTTTTGTATGGAAGACAGCAATACCTCGAAAAATTAACGCCCACTTATGTTGGTGGAGGCATGGTAGATTGGGTGGATACGACCAGCTACCGCGCAAGAAAAATACCGCACAAGTTTGAGGCAGGCACACCTCATATTGCGGGCGTATACGGGCTGGTGGCAGCGATTAAATACCTTGAAAAAACTGGTTTTGAGCGTGTGGAAGCGCACGATCTGGCCTTGGGTAAATTATTACTGAATGAAGCGCTGAAACGGGACTACCTTGAAGTGATTGCGCCGGGCAATGCATCGGCAGAACGTTGCGCAATTGTTAGCATCAAAATGAAGCAGCATGCCAATTTGGGTGATATCGCCAGAATGTTGAGTGAACTCGTATGGCATTATGTGCAGAACCGGCCACATGTGTGCACAACCCCTTGTCGATTATCTTGCAAATGGCGAAATTCTAAGGGCGTCGGGATATTTATATAATACAAAACAAGACATCCTTGTTTTCTTTCAAGCGTTGGATGAAATTCAAGGTGCCATCTAGATATTTCTGATCTTTGAGATAGACAATACCTTTGCTACCAACTGCAACCTACATCAGAAGAGAGAAGCATGAACACTGTAGAGCCACTATTCTTAAGCGCAACCGAAATAGCTGGAAAAATTAAAAGCGGCACACTCTCAGCATCTGATGTGGTTGAAGCGCATATCAAACGGATTGAGCAGGTAAATCCAAGTTTAAATGCAGTCGTTTTTCCCATGTTTGATCAAGCCAGGCAAGAAGCCAAGGACGCCGATGCGGCTCAACATCGAGGTGAAAAGCTTGGGCCGTTGCACGGCGTGCCCATTACAATTAAGGAAGCGCTGCTTGTCAAAGGAACACCAACGACATTTGGGTTGCCCAATCAGCGCAACCATCGCGCAGAAAAAGATGGTCCGTTGGTTGCGCGATTGCGTCAGGCTGGTGCAATTATTCTGGGCAAGACCAATGTTTCCGAACTGACGATCTACATCGAATCGGATAACCCACTCTATGGTCGGACCAATAACCCGTGGAATTTGGACCGATCACCGGGGGGGAGCAGTGGCGGAGAAGCAGCGATCATTGCTGCGGGTGGCTCAGCGCTTGGTCTGGGTGCTGACTTCGGTGGAAGTATCCGTGAGCCGGCTCATTTTTGTGGCATTCATGGTCTCAAGCCCACTTCAGGGCGATTAACCATGCAAGATACACGCTATGATCTTTTTGCAGTCGGCCAAGAGGGAATTCTAGCGCAGTGTGGCCCAATGGCCCGTACGGTTGCAGATCTTATACTGGCAATGAATATTCTGGCCGCACCCGGTTTGACTGGAATCGATGCAGCTATTCCACCTGTAATCTGGCGTGATCCCGCTAATGTAACAGTAAAGGGTCTGCGAGTGGCAGTCTATACCGATGACGGTTATTTTCCGGCAGCACCAGCTTTGCGCCGGGCAGTGCGAGAATCAGCTGAAGTGCTACGCAGCGGCGGCGCGCTGATTGAAGAATGGTCTCCCCCAAACGTAGCAGAAGCAGTACAGCTATTTTTTGGCCTTGCCACTGCGGATGGGGGCGTTTTATACAAACGCGCTCTTCGTCAGGATAAAGTCGCATCTCAGATTGCCGATCTGATTCGGATCGGCGGTTTACCCCGCGCTTTGCGAAACACCATTGCCAGCCTGATGCAACTTGGCGGACAATCGCGCCTGCCTGCAGTTTTACGCAGCATTGGTAGCCGTTCAGCACTGGAGTATTGGGAGTTGGTAGAAGCGCGTACAAACTATCGTCAAAAATTTTTGCAAGCAATGGATGCAGGTCAGTATGATGTTATTCTTTGCCCGCCTACCAGCCTGCCTGCGGTATTACATGGCAGTACAGCCAATCTTCCAGATTTCGATAGCTATGCTAGACTTTATAACCTGTTGGGAATGCCCGCAGGTGTGGTAGCAGCTACCCGCGTGCGCGCAGGTGAGGAAAGTGATCGAGTTCTCAGCCGCGATTTGGTTGAGAATGCAGCACATACGGTTGAAATGGGGAGCGCTGGTCTTCCAGTCGGCGTCCAAGTCGTCGGACGACACTGGCGCGAGGATGTTGTCTTGTGCGTGATGACTGCTTTAGAAGAGCATTTCAGCGTTTTGGCAGACTACCCATCATGCCCGCCGCTTTGATGGATGTTTGAGTAACCATCAGGGTAATTGACCACAAAATGAGCAAAAGTGCCACATATTTTGGGCTAAAATTCCTTTATGATTTTAACGTAGCAGGTTGTGTGCCTCTTTATTCCTGTTTTATTGAACGATGCGACTTTTGCAGAGCAGCAAGCCTAACGATTTTGCAAAGCATAGAGTAAAATCGCCAGATGTTATGTTGTAATTTAATGAACTTGATTTACGAATTGATTATGCTTTCAAAAATATAAGCTTAATTAAGGCAAAAAGCATCTTTCAGTACAGCAAGTTTGATTTATTGCATTCTATAGTGTGTTTGCAAGCAAAAACCAGCGCATTTAAACATGCCTTTTAACATTAACTGGTATTTTCCCAATAGCAACACAGCAATTTATGCATCTCGCTCCATTTTTGCCATAGTGTTGGTAACAACCAGCACTATAAAATTTATTGGTGAGGCTCTTGTTGCATGGATAAACAGCCTGCATTTCCGTTGCGCGAATATAGGACATTGATCGAAATCCTTCAGGAGAGAGCCGCCCAACAGCCGGAGCAGGTTCTCTATACATTTCTTGCAGATGGCGAGACAGAAGATTCCAGCCTGACTTATCAGGAGTTAGATCGGCAGGCACGCGCAATTGCTGTCCTTCTTCTGAAAACGATAAACCGGCCCGGCGAGCGCGTTTTGCTGCTCTACCCACCAGGGTTGGAATATATTAGTGCTTTTTGGGGCTGTTTATATGCGGGCATGGTAGCTGTACCATCCTACCCACCGCGCCTTAACCGTCCCGACCCGCGTTTGCAAACAATTGCGCGAGATTCTCAAGCAGTGGTTGCGCTGACAACACCTCAGATTTTGGCAGGTATTGAGCAACGCCTGGCAAACACACCAGAGCTGGCTTCGATTAAGCGGTTAACCTCTCAAGATTCCAATATTGCAGATGCTGCGCATTGGAAGGCACCCAAATCTACCAGCGATTCTCTGGCATTCCTGCAATATACATCTGGTTCGACTGCACAACCCAAGGGGGTGATGGTCAGTCACGGGAATCTCGTTCACAATCTTGCAAAAATCCATACTTTTTTCGGGATGAACCCACAATCGCGCGGCATTATCTGGCTGCCGCCTTATCACGACATGGGGTTGATCGGCGGATTGCTCGAATCGCTTTATGCGGGTATTACGACCATTACCATGCCGCCGACAGCCTTCCTGCAAAAACCGGCGCGCTGGTTGAATGCGGTTTCCCGTTATGGCGGAACGGTTAGCGGCGGCCCCAATTTTGCTTATGAATTCTGCGTCCAGAAGATGACGGAGGAGCAAAAGCAGGGGCTGGATTAAGCACCTGGAAGGTGGCTTTTACCGGGGCTGAACCGATTCAAAAAAGCACCCTGGAACGTTTTGCAAAAACCTTTGAGCCATATGGCTTTAATCGTGAAGCCTTCTATGCCTGTTACGGTCTCGCCGAAGCGACGTTGATCGCCACCGGCGGCAGGCAGAGCAGCTGGCCTACAATCCACACCTTTGCCGGGGACGAACTGGCTCAGAACCGCGCCGTCGCTGTCGGGGCGGATGATCCCAACCCGCGTGAACTCGTCTCCAGTGGAAAATCTGCCCCAGATCAGCAGCTTTTGATTGTAGCTCCGCAAACCCTTGAAGCCTGCCCGGCTAACCAGGTGGGCGAAATCTGGCTGGCTGGCCCCAGCGTTGCGCAAGGTTACTGGAACCGCCCCGAAGCCAGTGCTGAGACCTTTCAGGCTTTTGTCAAAGACAGCGGCGCTGGTCCTTTCATGCGTACCGGCGACCTGGGCTTCATCCATGACGGTGAAGTCTACATTGCTGGGCGCGCCAAGGATTTGATCATCATTCGGGGGCGCAACCACTATCCACAAGATATTGAGTTAACCATCGAAGATTGCCATCCGCTCATTGCACCCGCCAGCGGCGCGGCCTTTTCGATGGAAGTGGATGGCGATGAAAAGCTCGTCATCGTGCAGGAAGTCGACCGCCACGCCAAAGCCGAAGAATACTCCGCCATGATTGCTGCCATCCGCCAGGCAGTGGTGGAACAACACGAAATTCAGGTCCATGCGGTGGTACTTATCCGTGTCGGCAGCATTCCACGCACATCCAGCTTCAAGATTCAGCGCCGCGCCTGCCGCGCCCAATATCTGGATGGTAGTCTGACGGTGCTTGCCGAAAGCACGCTCGAAATAGAGTCGATACCAGATCAGCCCGA
Organism: uncultured Chloroflexia bacterium; assembly: GCA_963757465.1. GTDB lineage: Bacteria > Chloroflexota > Anaerolineae > Anaerolineales > Villigracilaceae > UBA5195. Next base: position 1,383,733 of record CAVWRY010000003.1, read on the forward strand.
AAGCCAGCCTGCATTAATCCGCGAGACGCTGAACGCCACCAGCGACCCGGCTGACAAGCAGACCCTGCTGATAGCCTACCTGCAAGCACAGATCGCACGCATTTTGCACGTCTCAGCGGCACAGATTGACCCGCAGCAACCGCTCAACAGCTTTGGGCTCGATTCGATGATGGCGGTGGAATTGAAATACGCGATTGAAAGCGCCTTGCAGGTCTCGCTGCCGATGGAAGATTTTTTGCAGGGTGTCAGCATCAGCAAAATTGGGTTGCGTATGCTCGAAATGAAACCGGATCAGCAAGTCAGTGTAGTTGTAGCGTCAGAAACACCTGACGAAACGCCGCTTTCTCACGGCCAGCGCGCTTTGTGGTTTCTCCATCAGCTTGCACCCGCCAGCACCGCCTACAATATCCAGAGCGTGGCGCGCATTCGGCAAGCACTGGATATTCCGGCGCTGCAACGCGCGCTCAACACACTCACAGGGCGGCACCCTGCCCTTCGCAGCAGCTTCCCAGCACAGGGAGATGAACCCGTCCAGCGGGTTGCGCACCAACAAACGATCAGCATCGAAACGGTATCCGCCGCACGGTGGAGCGATTTTCAATTAAACGATTTTTTACGTGATGCCACTCAGCGCCCCTTTGATCTGGAAAACGGTCCGCTGTTGCGCCTGACGCTGCTCAGCCACAGCATTGACGAATATGTTTTGCTGCTGGAAATTCATCACATTATTGGGGATTTCTGGTCGCTGGCAGTGTTTGCCGATGAATTGGGGCGGCTCTACGCTGCCGAAAAAGCCGGGGCTGCCCTTGAACTGGGCCCGTTGACCTTGCGCTACAGTGACTATGTGCGCTGGCAGTCCGAAACGCTGGCGGGGAGCGAAGGCGCGCGCCTACTGTCTTACTGGAAAAACAAGCTATCGGGCGACCTGCCCGCGCTTGACCTGCCAACCGACCGTCCGCGCCCCACGGTGCAGACCTGGCGCGGTGGCTCACAGGGAATCAAATTAAACGCAGACCTGACACGCAGTCTGAAAGCGCTCAGCCAGCAAAACGGCGCGACACTTTACATGACGCTGCTGGCGGCTTTTCAGGTTTTGCTGCACCGTTACACCGGCCAAACGGATATTCTGGTTGGTTCGCCGACCGCCGGGCGCAGCCGCACCGAGTTGGCGGGTTTGATGGGATATTTTGTCAATCCACTGGTACTGCATGGCGATCTTTCAGGAAACCCGTCTTTCAGCGATTTTCTGGCGCAAGTGCGTCAGACTGCGCTCGAAGCGTTTGCGCATCAAGATTACCCATTCAGTTTGCTGGTGGAACATTTGCAACCGAAGCGCGACCCCAGCCGCTCGCCGATCTTTCAGGTGATGTTCGTGCTGCAAAAGACTCCGCTGCTCGACAGCGTCGAACTGGCATCGTTTGCGCTGGGCAAAGCCGGCGCAAAATTCGAGCTGCACGGCCTGCCGCTTGAGTCACTCGCGCTGGAACAACTTTCGGCGCAGTTTGACTTGACTCTCGCAGCTGCTGAAGCTGCTGATGGACTGAGCTTCTCGATCCAGTACAACCGTGATCTGTTTGATGCTGCCACTATCCAGCGTATGTTGAACCAGTTGGAAGTGCTACTAAATGGCATTGTGGCGCAGCCCGATCTGCAAGTAGCATCCCTGCCAATGCTGCCTGCGGCTGAACGCGATATCATCGCTGCGTGGAACGACCGTATTGATCTTACTTCCCCCCATTTTTCGCAAATTTCAGCGGAAAATGGGGGGATTGAGGGGGGCGCCTGTATTCACGAACTCTTTGAAGCGCAAGTCAAACGCACGCCAAATTCATTCGTGCTTGTCTTCGAAAAACAAACGCTGACTTATACCGACCTAAACGCTCGTGCCAATCAGCTTGCCCATCATCTGCGTGGGCTGGGTGTGACGCCCGGCGCGCTGGTGGGTTTATGCGTCGAGCGCTCGCTCGATATGCTGGTGGGTTTGCTGGGGATTCTCAAAGCAGGCGGCGCATACATTCCGATTGACCCGATGTATCCGAAAGACCGCGTGGCCTACATGCTCGAAAACAGTGGTGCCGCCATTTTGCTCACCCAGGCGCATTTGGTTGCGAGCTTGCCCGAAACATCTGCACAAAAGATTTGTCTGGATACCGACTGGTCGACGATTGCCGCTGCGCCAACAAGCAATTTGGGTGGACACTTCTCGAACACCAACCTGGCTTATCTGATTTATACATCCGGCTCGACGGGCACGCCCAAGGGTGTGCAGTTGCAGCACCACTCGGTTGTCAACTTTTTGCATTCGATGCGCCACGAACCCGGCCTGACCGAGCAGGATGTCCTCGTTTCGGTGACGACTCTTTCCTTTGATATTGCCGGGTTGGAACTGTTCCTGCCTATCACCGTGGGAGCCCGTCTGGTGATTGCCAGCCGCGCTCAGACATTGGACGGCATGCTGCTTTCAGCACTGATGCGCGAAGCGGGCGCAACTTGTATGCAGGCTACGCCCGCCACCTGGCGACTTTTAATTGAAGCCGGTTGGATGGGTGATCCAAGACTGAAAATTTTATGCGGTGGCGAAGCCTTGCCGCGTGATCTGGCCGAGCCGTTGCTGGAACGTTGTGGTGAACTCTGGAACATGTACGGCCCGACCGAGACGACCATCTGGTCGAGCACCTGCCGCGTTGAACACGGCGATGGCCTGATCTCCATTGGCCATCCGATTGCCAACACCCAGCTTTACGTGCTCGATGAATCCAACAACCTTGCGCCGATTAGCGTGCCCGGCGAACTGGTGATCGGTGGCGAGGGGCTGGCGCGTGGCTACTTTGGGCTGCCTGGTTTGACGGCGGAAAGATTTATTCCCGATCCATTTACCACGACTGTAGACGGTGGACCGTTGACAGCTCACCGCCTCTATCGTACTGGCGACCTGGCCCGCTTCCGCATCGATGAGTGCGGCGAATTGTTCATCGAATTCCTGGGTCGGCTTGATCATCAGGTCAAAATACGCGGATTCCGCATTGAGTTGTCCGAAATCGAGATGCACCTGAGCAAACATCCAGCGTTGAAAACAAGCGTCGTGGTGGCGCAGGAGTGGAGCGGCGAGAAACGACTGGTGGCGTATCTTGTCCCAATCAACGGTAAAGTACTTGGTTCAGGAGAGTTGCGTAGTTTCTTGAAAGAAAAACTGCCCGATTACATGTTGCCATCCGCTTTTGTGATGCTCGAAGCGCTACCACTGACGCCCAATGGCAAGGTCGACCGCAAGGCATTGCCGCTGCCGCAGAATCAGGATAAGACTGCCGCTGTGTTCAGCGCGCCGCGCGGCAAAATGGAACAAACGATTGCGCAAATTTGGAAGGATGTGCTGCAAATCAAGAAGGTTGGCACGCACGATAACTTCTTCGATCTCGGCGGGCACTCGCTGATGATGGCACGTGTCCATCGTCGTTTGCGCGAGGTACTGGGGCGTGAGATCAGCATTATAGAGTTGTTCCAGTACCCAACGATTGATTCACTCGTCAAATACCTGAGTGGCGACAAGCAGCCGAAGCAGGATAACAGCCGCGCCAAACAGCGCCGCGAGCGCATGTCCCACCCCGAAGCCGGGATCGCCGTCGTCGCAATGGCGGGGCGCTTTCCCGGGGCGGATACGCTCGAAGCGTTCTGGCAAAATCTCAGCAGCGGCACTGAGTCCATTCGTCCGCTTTCAGAAGATGAGCTTATCACCGCCGGGGTGGACCCGGGGCTGCTGACAAATCCAAATTACATCCGTGCGGGGGCTGCGCTGGAGGGGATCGAAACCTTCGACGCAGCTTTTTTTGGCTATAGTCCCAATGAGGCTGAGATTCTCGACCCACAGCAGCGCGTTTTCCTCGAATGCGCCTGGGAAGCGCTCGAACGCGCCGGATACGATTCAGACCGTTATGACGGGCGCATCGGTGTTTATGCCAGCGCCGGGTTGAATGGCTATTTACTTAATAATCTCAAATCCAGCCGTAATCATCAACAAACTGCAGACGGCTACCAGATTTTCATCGCCAATGATAAAGATTTCACGCCGACGCGTGTTTCGTACAAGCTCAATCTGCGCGGGCCAAGCGTCAACGTGCAGACAGCCTGCTCAAGCGCGCTGGTGGCGATTCACTTGGCCGGTCAGAGTTTGCTGACGGGTGAATGCGATATGGCCCTGGCGGGGGGGGTCTCGATCAACCTGCCACAGAAATCTGGTTATCTTTATCAGGAAGGCGGCATCGCATCTCGTGATGGGCACTGCCGCGCTTTCGACGCCAAAGCGGGTGGCACCGTGCGTGGCGACGGCATCGGTATTGTAGTGCTCAAACGTCTTTCAGACGCGATCGCTGCACGCGATACCATCTGCGCCGTTATTCGTGGCTCGGCTATCAATAACGACGGCTCGCTCAAGGTGGGTTATACAGCGCCCAGCATCCAGGGGCAGGCCGAAGCAATTGCCGAAGCGCTGGAAATCTCCGGTGTCGACCCGGAGACGATCAGTTACATCGAAGCACACGGCACTGGTACCGAAATTGGCGATCCAATTGAAATTTCGGCGCTGACCCAGGCTTTTGGTGCGCTGACGGATAAGAACAACTTCTGTGCGATTGGTTCAGTCAAGACCAACATTGGTCATCTCGATACGGCTGCCGGGGCGGCAGGTTTCATCAAAACAGTACTTGCCTTGCAACACGGACAAATTCCACCCAGCCTGCATTTTGAAATACCCAATCCCCGCATCAATTTTGCGCAAAGCCCCTTCTTCGTCAACACTGTGCTGAAAGAATGGAAGGGGGGACGTACGCCACTACGGGCGGGTGTCAGTTCGTTTGGCGTGGGCGGGACGAATGCGCATGTCGTACTCGAAGCCGCGCCTGCCCCTGCGCCTGTTTCCGCTTCACGCGCCTGGCAGTTATTGCTGGTTTCAGCCAAAACCGAAACCGCTCTGTCAACAGCCACCAACAATCTCGCTTCCTATTTAAAGACCAACCCCAGCCTGGCAGATGCGGCCTACACCTTGCAGATTGGGCGACATACCTTTAACTACCGACGCATGCTGGTTTGCCGTGACAATATCGAAGCCATTGAAGCGCTCGAAACACTCGATCCGCGCAAGGTTTTGAGCGGTGCGCAGGAGCTGAAAGAGCGTCCGGTAGCGTTCATGTTCACGGGGCAGGGTGCGCAGTACATCCAAATGGGCGCGGAACTCTATCAAACGGAATCCGTTTTCAGGGCTGAAATCGACCGCTGCGCCGACATCCTGCAGCCGCACCTGAACCTGGATTTACGCGAAATCATTTACCCGGCTGCGGGCGCAAACCTCGAACTTCTCAACCAGACGCAATATACCCAACCTGCGCTCTTCGTCATCGAATACGCGATGGCGCGTTTATGGATGGCCTGGGGCTTGCGCCCAAACGCCATGATCGGGCACAGCATTGGCGAATATGTTGCGGCCTGTTTGGCAGGCGTTTTTTCGCTCGAAGATACGCTGGCACTGGTGGCGGCACGCGGAAGGCTGATGCAGTCTCTGCCCGTCGGAACGATGCTGGCTGTACCACTGACCGAAAAGGAAGTGCTGCCGTACCTGGGGCTGAATTTATCGCTGGCAGCGGTCAATGCGCCGAACATGTGCGTTGTCTCTGGGCCGCAGACCGACATCGAAGCGTTGGAGTGGCGGCTGGCGGCGAAGAACGTTGCAGTGTCTCGCTTGCATACGTCGCATGCTTTCCACTCTTCCATGATGGACCCCATTCTCGATGAATTCAAAGCACAGGTTGCCAAAACCGAACGCAGTGCGCCACAAATCCCGTGCATTTCGAACCTGACGGGCGACTGGCTAACCGCTGAACAAGCTGCCGACCCAACTTACTGGGCCAGCCATATGCGTCAGGCCGTGCGTTTTGCGCAGGGAGTTGAAAAACTGCTCGGCGACCCCGCGCAAATTTTGCTTGAAGTCGGGCCGGGACGTACGCTGACCACGCTTGCCACGCGTCATCCCGCCAAGCAAACCGACACCGTCATTCTCTCCTCGCTGCGTCACCCACAAGATCAGCAATCGGACTCGGCCTTCCTATTAAATACGCTCGGCAAGCTCTGGCTTGCTGGTGCAAAAATTAACTGGGATGGTTTCTACGCCGACGAGCAACGCCAGCGCATCCCGCTACCGACCTATCCCTTCGAACGCCAGCGTTATTGGGTCGAAGTCAACACCTCCGCCGAACCTGCGCTTTACAGCGACCGCAAAAAGCCGGATATGGCGGATTGGTTCTATGTGCCATCCTGGAAGCGCTCGGCATTGGCCCGTCAAACATCCGAAATTACGTCATCCCGATGGCTCATCCTTCTCCCCCCGTTCACGGGGGGGCTGGGGGGGGCGCTTTGAGTATGGCACTCACCGCCCGTCTCGAACAGGCCGGGCACGAAGTCTTTACCGTACAGGTGGGTCTATCCTTTGCCAAGATCGAAGAACGCGCATACACCGTGAACCCTCACAACGCGGCTGATTTCGACACACTGTTGGATGCCTTGCGTGGGCTTGGAAAGCTGCCGCAAACGATCGTTCATTTGTGGAATCTCACTTCAGTGCCACACGCAACGCTTGATGTTGCGATGGACGCCAGCTTTTACAGCCTGCTTTTTTTGGCGCAGTCGCTCGGCAAACGCAACCTGACCGAAGAAATTCGCATGCTGGCCCTGAGCAATGGCCTGCACGACGTTAGCGGTAACGAATTGATCGTGCCCGAAAAGGCTGCGCTGCTGGGGCCAATCCAGATTATTCCGCTCGAATACCCGCAGATTCGCTGCCGTGCGATTGACATTGTGCTGCCCGAATCGGGCGTCACTCCCAGGCTGGTTGAGACACTTTTCGCCGAAATCAGTGTCACTAACGCGGAATCAGTCGTCGCGTGGCGCGAGCAGCACCGTTGGGTGCAAGCATTCGAGCCGTTGCGGCTCGAAGAATCCAAAACCGCTGCGCCGCCCCTGCGACAAAAAGGCGTCTATCTCATCACCGGCGGGCTGGGCGGCATCGGGCTGACGCTTGCCAAACAGTTGGCGCAAACGGTTAGCGCCCGGCTGGTACTTGTCGGCAAGAGCGAATTGCCGCCACGCGAAGTCTGGGATACATGGCAAGGTGACAATGCCACGGCACGCAAGATCGCTGGCGTTCGTGAAATCGAGCAAGCGGGCGGGCAGGTGCTCATTGCTGCCGCCGACGTTACGGAAACAGAACAACTCCAAAGTGTTGTGGCCATGGCCCAAAGTCAGTTTGGCCCATTAAACGGAGTCATCCACGCTGCCGGTATCCCCGGTGGTGGTGTCATCCAGCTAAAAACCCGCGAAGCCGTCGAAAACGTGATGGCTGCCAAAGTGTGCGGTACGCTCGCACTAGCTGCCGCACTGAAAGACCAAACGCTCGATTTTATTGCGCTCTGTTCGTCGATCAACGCCATTGTGGGCCGTCTGGGGCAGGTCGAGTACGTCGCCGCCAACGCCTTTATGGATGCTTTCGTCCACGCGCATCCCGAGCTTCCGTTCATCAGCATCAACTGGGAAACCTGGCGCGATACGGGCATGGCCGCGGCAGCCATGCAGCAGTGGTTGAGCCAGGGCGGCGCGATCAATCATCCGCTCTTTAGTAAGCGTCAGCCCATTAGCGCCGATGCCGAAATGTTCATCAGCCATCTGCGCGCCGCTACATGTTGGGAAATGAACGAACACTGGATTCTTAACAAACCGACTCTGCCCGGCACCGCCTACATTGAAATGGCGTGTGCTGCCTACGAAGCCCACACTGGCCAAAGCGTGATGGACTTCCACAACATCGTTTTTCTGAAACCGCTCGTGCTCGAAGGCGGCGAAGAAAAAGAAGTACGACTTCTGTTCAAAAAACAAGGCCTTGGTTTTGCCTTCTCGGTGATCAGTCAGATTGCAGCAGACGAATGGGACGAACACGCCAATGGCAGCATCTTCCCCCTGGAAAAAAATGCACCGTTGGTAGAGCACGATCTGGCTGAGATTGGGTCTCGGTGTAATGAGCAGGATGTGCCCGCGCCACTGGAGCAATCTCATCTGGGCCACTTCCGTTTGGAAAGCGGCAGCCTGCTGGCAGGACCGTCCATTCTCATCACCGACGAAACCGACAGCCAGCCACGCTCAATGGAATTTGGACGACGCTGGATAACGCTTCGCTCTGTCAAACTGGGCGCGGACGAGGGCCTGGGCTTCTTCGAACTCTCCGAAGATTTCAGCGCCGATCTGGATGTTTACAAGCTGCATCCGGCTCTGCTCGATTTTGCCGCCAGCTTTTTGCGGCTTTTCAAGAGTGAAGGCAGCTATCTGCCGCTTTCCTATAAAAGACTGAAAATGCACGCCCCCCTGCCGCGCATTTTTTACAGCTACGCTCGCTTCGTAGGGGGACGTGACCCCGACAGCCCAACCCTGCGCTTCGACTTGGTACTGCTTGACGAAAACGGTCGTGAACTGGTGACAGTGGAAGAATTTTCCGTCGTGAAAATCAATGATGCTTCCAAACTGAGCACCACCCGCCACAGTACCACGCCTGACCAGTTCTTCAACGATCCTTCGACAGGCTCAGGGCAAATGCTGCGCGCCCAGCGCGAAGCCAGTCTGCAAATTAGCGGTCTGAATAAAGACCTTGCCGAAGGACTGAGTTCTGCCGAGGGCGCGCAAGTCTTTGAGCGCATTCTTGCCAGCGGATTGACGCGCGTAGTTGTCTCTACCCGCGATCTTGCCGTGCGCATCGCATTCAATGGGGCGCAAAGCACGACGCTAGCCAGCAACGCAGCAAGGCAGGCCGAGTTCTCGCCCGCATCACCCGCGCCCCCAGTTAATGACGCTCTACGCCGCTCCGCGCAACGAGACAGAGCAAAAACTAGCCGAAATCTGGCAGTCGGTGCTCGGCATTGAGCAGATCGGTGTCCACGACAACTTCTTCGATCTAGGTGGCAACTCATTATTGATTACAAGAGTCCACGCCCAGTTTGTTGAGGCCTTCGAGCGTGAAATGTCCGTCGCCAACCTGATGCAATATCCCACGATTGCTGATCTGGCCCAGCAAATGGTCCAGGCCAACAAGAAAACTGAAGCGCCCACGTTTGAAGATATACGTGAACGTAGCAACAAGCAAAAAGAAGCAATGCAGCAGCGCAAGCAAAAATTGCTCAGCAGGCAGAAACCCTAAACCAATGAAACGTTACCTGACACTCTTTCGCCAATATCTTAGACCAATGAAATTGAAAGTTGCTTTGCTGGCTTTGCTGGTCTTTGCCGGCATTGGTCTGCAACTGCTTAACCCGCTCATTATTCGATATTTCATTGATACGCTCATGTCACATGGCGATATGCAGCCCATGTTCTTTGCCGCCCTGACTTTTTTGAGCGTGTCTGTGCTGACTCAAATTACTGGTATTGCATCTGTTTATGTTGGGGAAGATGTCGGATGGCGTGCTACCAACCAACTGCGCAGCGATTTGACCCTGCACTGCCTGAAGCTGGATATGTCTTTTCACACCGCGCACACCCCAGGTGAAATGATTGAACGTATTGATGGTGATTTGTTGACTCTGTCAAACTTCTTTTCCCGATTTATTATCAATGTTTTGGGAAACGGCTTGCTCTTGATCGGCGTTCTGATCATTTTGGCATTTATTGATATTCGTGTTTCGATTGCCATTCTCATCTATCTCGGCGGGGGCGTTGGCGCAATGGTCGGGCTGCGGCGTATTGCTGTTCCTTATTGGGCTGTCAGCCGCCAGACCAGTGCAAACCTGTTTGGGTTGCTTGAAGAGCAGCTTTCAGGCACAGAAGATATTCGTGCCACTGGCAGTGTGGCACATGCCATACGTAGTTTGCTTTCGTTGAACAAGTTGCGGTTACATGCAGATATCAAAAGTACGGTTGCCACTTCATTTATTTTTATTCTATGGATTGTGCTCTACATTATCGGACAGATTGTTGCTTTTTCAATCAGCTATACTCTGCTTCAAGCTGGTCTGATTACGATTGGCACAGTGTATCTGATCATTTATTTCACCTTCTTTGTTTTTCAGCGTTTTCAAGACCTAAGCAATGAACTTCAAAATATTCAGCAAGCCATAGCAAGTCTTGAACGTATTGAAACGCTCATGTCGGTAAAAAGCAAAATTGAAAGTGACCTAGCTGCGGTTGATTTGCCAACCGGCGCATTGGGCGTGACCTTCGATCAGGTCACCTTTGGTTACAGTGACGAAACACCCGTTTTGAAAAACCTATCTTTTCAACTGCTCCCTGGCAAGACCTTGGGGTTATTAGGACGTACAGGTAGCGGCAAGACCACCATTGCGCGTTTGTTGTTTCGTTTGTATGATCCAACCAGTGGGAGCATTCAACTGGATTCTATCGGGTTGAGACAGGTCAAATTGCAAAATCTGCGCCAACGCATTGGCATGGTGACACAAACCGTTCAGCTATTTGATGCTTCTGTGCGTGACAACCTGACTTTTTTTGACCCCAGCATTCCTGACGGGAAAATTGTGCAGGCTCTGGACGATCTGGGTCTTGCCGATTGGCTGGCAGCGCTACCCGAAGGGTTGGATACCCGGTTGAATGGAAGCGGCGTGCAACTTTCAGCTGGCGAATCGCAATTGATCGCTTTTGCGCGTGTCTTTCTGCTGGACCCCGGCATTGTTATTCTTGATGAAGCATCCTCCCGGCTTGATCCACTGACCGAACGGCGTATTCAACATGCTATTCAAAAGCTGTTTGAAAACCGTACTGGCATTATCATTGCGCATCGTCTGCATACGGTGGAGCAGGTGGATCACATCATGATTATCAACGATGGCAACGTTGTCGAATTTGGCGAACGCAATATGCTGGTCAACAACACGTCCAGCAGTTTTTACCAGCTATTGCAAACCGGGCTGCAAGAGGTGCTCGCATGACAACCCCAAAGCATCCTGTAACACCAACGTCAAAATACCTTTGGGGCATCATCCGGTCGCAGCCTTTTGGTTATTTTGGTTTAACCGCATCACGCAGCGTCATAATGTTGGCCTGGTTGGTTCCGGGACTCGTCATGCGTGAATTTTTCAACCTGGTTACCCAGAGTGGACCGGCACATTTTGATCTCTGGGGATTGGCGGCTGTATTGGTTGCCAGCGGAATTGCTCAATCGCTCGGTATGTTTGGGCGTTTTTATCTGGGTGCGTCCTTTACCCGCAAAACCCAAACCTTGTTACAAAGTAATATGTTGGAGAATATTCTGAAACGTCCTGGTGCCAATGCGCTTTCTGAATCAGCTGGAGATGCCATCAGCCGTTTTCGCGATGACACCGAAGGGGTGCCCTCTCTGGCCTTGTTCATCAGTGATCTGGTTTCCAGTGGACTCTTTTCGATCATTGCACTGACAATTTTGCTGACGGTTTCCCCGCTGATTTTGCTGGCAGCCATTCTGCCGATGGCATTAATTGTCGTGATTGCGCGGCTTGCCACACATCGTGTTGAGCAATATCGTGTGCTGGCGCGTCAGGCCAGCGGTGAAGTGACCGGTTTTATTGCCGAAGCCTTCGACGTTGTGCAGGCCATTCAGGTCAACAACGCCGAACAGCGAATTGTCTCGCGCTTTGCAGCCTATAACGAACGCCGCCGTAAATCTGCTTTGAAAGACCGGGCCTTTACCGAAGTGCTCAACTCGCTTTTTAGACATTCCGTCAACCTGGGCGTGGGGGTAGTGCTGCTAATGGCGGCTCAGGCGCTGCAATCTGGCAGGCTGACAATTGGTGATTTGACGTTGTTTGTTTATTATCTCGATATTGTCAATCGTTCTGTCAGTGCGTTGGGTTCATACTGGGCGCAGTATAAGCAGGCTGGGGTTTCGGTAGCGCGCATGGAACATCTCATCCCCGGTGCGCAAGAAGCGACCCTGATTGAGCCTAAAACACTCGACCCGGAAAAGGTTCCGCAAAATTCACAACATTTCCGGGCAAATGTGCAGCCGCTGCGAGCGTTGAAAGTTACCGGGTTGAGCTATCATTTTCCTGGAAGTGAACACGGGATCGAAAATATCCATCTGGAGCTTTTCCCCGGTTCGTTCACCGTTGTTACGGGCCAGATCGCTTCCGGCAAAACGACATTGCTGCGGGTGTTGTTGGGACTGCTCCCCAAAGATTCTGGCGAAATTTGCTGGAATGGTGAGCGGGTGGATGACCCTGGCTCCTTTTTCGTCCCACCGCGCAGCGCCTACACATCCCAAATTCCGCATCTATTTAGTGGTACCTTGCGGGAAAATATTCTGCTCGGCATGACAGAGTCCGAGCGCGCTGTGGCTGATGCAGTTCACTCCGCTGTCTTCGAAACGGACATTGCCACCCTTGAACATGGATTGGACACCCTGATCGGTTCGCGCGGCATTAAACTCTCTGGTGGGCAAATCCAGCGTACTGCCGCCGCCCGTATGTTTGTGCGTCAACCCGATTTGCTGGTGTTTGATGATCTCTCTAGCGCGCTGGATGTCGGAACCGAGCAAATGCTTTGGGAACGCCTGCTGGCTTTTCGAAAAGCCGGGCAGGGTCAGGCTCCGGCTTGCCTGGTCGTTTCCCATCGCCGCGCAGCTTTGCAGCAGGCCGATTGCATTCTTATTCTTGCAGAAGGTCACATTGTAGCCCAGGGCAGGTTGGATGCATTGTTGCAAACCAGCCCTGAGATGCAGCGCTTGTGGCAGGCGTCAGTAACTGAGTCGTAAAGTTTTCGTCGAATATGCTCCCGGGTGCATAGCGACGATCATTACATAACTTGATACCATGAAAAGGAAAACCTAAAATTGAAAACGATGCTGAAGAAATGGTACATTCGAACGCTGCTGATTGTTTTAATCATCGCAATTGTTGTTGCGGGAGTGGCCCCGTGGTATATCAGGCGTCCCTGGCCCCAACTCAGTGGCAATATCTCCATTCCTGGTTTGATCGCCCCTGTCACGGTCATTCGGGATGCGCGGGATGTTCCTCAGATTTATGCCCAGAATGAACACGATCTGTTCCTCGCTCAAGGGTATGTTACTGCGCAGGATCGTCTGTGGCAAATCTATTTCCATAAAATGTTCATTAGTGGCCGCTTGAGCGAATTTGTTGGCAGCAAAACACTGGATACCGACAAATTCTTTCGCACCTGGGGGTTGGAGCGTATCGCACAAGAGTCTTACCCCAAGTTAGATGCAGATACCAAGACAATTTTGCAAGACTACGCAGATGGTGTCAATGCCTATGTTGATACGCACCGTGACAGTCTGCCGCTGGAATTTGCCATTACAGGCCTTCAAATTGAGCCTTATACACCAGTAGACTGCCTGTTATGGGGAAATTTTATGGCCGTCCACCAGGCGCTTAATTGGGGTTACGAACTGTACCGGGCACAGGTCGTAGCGAAACTAGGAGAGCAGGCCGCTGTGGACTTGCTTCCTCCGGTATTGAAAGAAGCCCCAGTCATCGTTCCTGATGGAAACTATGATTGGTTAACTTCGGCGCAGGATTATGCACAGAAACTTGGGCTGCCGCGCACACAGGAAACCGTCTCTTCAGTACCCGCTGAAATGAATGACTATGCCTGGTTGCACGATATGATCCCCGAAGGCCTGGTTGGTCCGTATGATCCAATGACCGATCAAAGTTTTGGTTGGGGCAGCGGTGCCTGGGTGATTGATGGAAAACACACAGCGAGTGGCAAACCTATTCTGGCAAGCGATGCCCATCTTAATTTGCTGATTCCCTCCTTCTGGTATGAAATTGGTTTGCATGGCGGGCAATTCGATGTGAGCGGTTTCAGCTTTGCGGGTGTGCCTTTGATCGCGCTTGGGCACAACAACCGTATTGCCTGGGGCTATACCCTGATGAACCCTGACGTGGTTGATTTATATATCGAGAAAGTGGATAATAACGATAAACCCACCAAGTATGAATTTAAAAACCAATGGTATGACATGAAGGTTGTACATGAGGTCATCAAAGTTAAGGGCAGTGACCCGGTCAATTTGGACATCAATTTTACCCGGCACGGTCCTCTTATCAATAGTTTGGCCAAGCTCACACCTGATGCAGAGCAAAAATGGCCGGCATCGCGTGGGAATACAGTCTGGGAAAATTCGCAGCCGATTGCCTTATCCTGGCCAATGTTTGATGGAGATACAGTTGTACAGTCTGTCCTTAAACTTAATTTGGCCAGCAATTGGGATGAATTCCGTGACGCGATCAAAGTATGGGAAACCCTTTCGCTTGACTTTGTATATGCAGACGTGGATGGAAATATCGGCTACCAGGCGGCGGGCAAAATACCGATCCGTGCTGCAAAGCATACCGGCGTTGTACCTGTACCCGGTTGGACGGGAGAATATGAACATCTCGGTTATATTCCCGGTGATATGTTGCCTGGCTACCTTAATCCAAAGTCCGGCTTTATCGCGATAGCGAATAACAAAGTAATCTCGAATGAGTATCCTTTTTCACTTACCTATGACTGGTATCACGAAGGTTATCGTATTGAACGCATCACCAATATGATTAACGACAAACTGAATGCTGGAAAGCTCCTTACAACGGAAGATATGCACACTTTCCAAATGGATACCTATTCCCTCCCGGCATCACAAATGGAACCGTATGTCCTGGCGGCTGTCAAGCCTCAAAATGATGAAGAGACCAAGGCGCTCGCTGCGTTGAAAAACTGGGATTTGCGAGTCGAAACCGATCGGGTTGGCGCATCCATTTATGAAACTTGGTATCAGTTTATGATTAAGAATACATTTTCAGATGAAATGATCAAAAACAAAGTGTGGGGTTATCAAACTCCCCAGAAAGCTGTTATGGCGCTTGCACAGATACTGCCTGACCAGAACAACATCTGGTTCGATGACGTAACCACGCCGAATCGTGAGAACTCGTGATGATATGGTGCGCCGAAGTTTCACCGATGCCATGACTTGGTTGAATAAAAACTATGGCGCTGATCCAAGCCAATGGCAATGGGGAAAGATGCACACAGTAAGAATTCCTCATTTTATGCTGGATAGCGTGCCCGTGCTTGGACAAATCTTTGGCAGCAGCACTTATGCCTTCCCCGGCGACGAATTCACTGTGAATTTGGCCTACTCTGCAAACTTTGCATATTCTGGCGGGACTGACACGGCCTATAATATATGGGTAGCAGCGCAGCAACGCCAGATCATTGATTTGAACAACTGGGACGCGATGCTGGCTGTTGACTCTACCGGGCAAAACGGAAATCTTTTCCATCCCCAGCGAGAAGACCAGACACCAATGTGGGTGGCCGGCAAGTATTACACCGTGTCCTTTAGCAGAGCAGCTGCAGAAAAAAATGCGGCAAATATCCTTATATTAAGTCCGACAAAATAAACTGATCGTAATAGTAAGTACCCATCCATCCGGCTTTTCTTGCAGGGTAGATGGGTACTTACGTAAACATATGCAAAACAGGAGCACAGCCATGGCTGATGGAATCAACTACGACGGAAACCCTGGGGAACACATTGCCATTATTGGTATGACCGGGCGCTTTCCCGGTGCGAAAAATACTGATATGTTTTGGCAAAACCTGCGCGACGGCGTTGAATCCATCACCTTTTTTACGTCAGATGAACTGGCCGAAGCGGGTCTGGACCAGACCTTGCAAAAAAATCCCCGCTACGTTGGCGCAGACGGCGTGATTGATGACATGGACATGTTCGATGCCGAATTCTTCAACATTCCTCCCCGTGAAGCTGAGTTGATGGATCCGCAACACCGTCTCTTTTTGGAATGCGCCTGGGAATTGATGGAACAGGCTGGCTACGATTCCGAGAGTTATACGGGACGGGTGGCCGTCTACGGTAGCGCCAACCTGAGTACCTACCTGATCCGCAACATCATGACGAACCCAGACCTGCGCGAAACGGCTAGCAGCTTCCAGACCATGCTTGCCAACGACAAGGATTTCGTGGCAACCCGCGTTTCGTACAAGATGAATCTCAAGGGTCCGAGTTTGAGTGTTGCCACGCTATGTTCATCCGGGGCACTGGCGGTCCACATGGGATGTCAGGCGCTGCTCAACTATCAAAGCGACTTGGCGCTGACCGGGGCCGTTTCGCTCCAGGTCTCACGCAATGAAGCTTATTTCTATCAGGAAGGCGGTATTGGCGACCCGGATGGACATTGCCGTGCCTTTGACGCCAAAGCCAGCGGCACCGTTAGCGGCAGCGGCGTCAGCCTGGTGGCGCTCAAACGGCTGGAAGATGCCATCACCGATGGTGACAATATTTTGGCGGTGCTGCGCGCTACTGCCGTCAACAACGACGGGGCCATCAAATACAGTTTCACTGCCCCCAGCGTGGATGGTCAGGCCGAGGTCATCGCCGAAGCCATCGCCCTGGCCGAAGTGGACCCGGAAACGATCACCTACGTCGAAACGCACGGCACTGGGACGCGCCTGGGCGATCCGATCGAAGTCACTGCCCTGACCCGCGCCTTCCGTGGCAACGGTGCGGAAGCCAATCAGTACTGCGCCATTGGCTCGGTAAAAACCAATATTGGGCATTTGGTCAACGCCGGTGGCGTTGCCAGCCTGATCAAGACCGTCCTCGCGATGCAACACGGTCAAATTCCGCCCAGCCTGTACTTTGACGAACCCAACCCTGAGATTGACTTTGCCAACAGCCCCTTCTTCGTGGCGACGAAACTGACCGATTGGCAGCCCGAAGGGTTTCCGCGCCGGGCAGGTGTCAGTTCTTTCGGGATCGGTGGAACCAACGTCCACATGATTGTGGAAGAAGCGCCCCAGCTTGCGCCATCAGGGGAATCCAGGTCGCAGCAGTTGCTGATTTTATCGGCCAAGACCGCCACAGCGCTCGAAAAACAGGCAGAAAACTTGCTTGCCTATCTGAAAGATCACCCAAATGTGAATCTGGCCGATGTTGCTTTTACGCTCCAGATTGGACGCCACGGTTTTGCCCATCGCCGGGTTTTATTGTGCAGTGATGTTCAGGATGCAGTTGAAGCACTTTCCGGCAAGAACCCGGCGCGGGTCTTAAGCTATTTTCAACAGAGCAAGAACCGGCCCGTTGCTTTTCTGTTCCCCGCTGCGGGTGAGAATTTCGTCAACGCTGGCCTGGCACTTTATACCAGCGAACCGGCTTTCCGCGAACAGATTGAGGCCTGCGCCAAAATTGTCCAACCCCTGCTCAAACTTGACCTGCGCAAAATCCTTTATCCAAGACCGCTCGAAACCGAACAGGCACGGCAGGCGTTGGAACAACCGGTTGTGGTGCAAACCGCCTTGTTTGCCTGGGAATACGCCCTGGCAAAACTCTGGCAGGAATGGGGCATTCAACCTGAGAATATGATTGGGGATGGCGTTGGCGAGTTGGTGGCAGGCTGTCTGGCAGGCGCGGTTTCGCTCGAAGCTGCGCTTGCGCTGATCGCTGCGCAAAAACCTGTCGTGCAAGATGACCTGCACGCGCCTGAAACTACCTGGGTATCGGGAACAACCAAAAAGCGCATCACCGAAAAAGAAGCCGCGAACCCGGCCTACTGGAACGGACTTCTCGCACGGCCAGGCTCGTTTTCAGAACAGGTGAAGGGATTGCTGAAAGAGTCTGAACAAGTGCTGCTTGAAATCGGCCCTGCGCAAACATTGCACACCTTGTTGAACCAGCACCCGGAAAAGACGGAACAGCAAATTGTACTCAGTTCACTTGAACCGGCAACGCCATTTTCCACCTTGGCGGAACTTTGGCTGGCTGGCGTAAGCGTGGATTGGTACGGTTTCCATATTCACGAGAAACGTCATCGGCTGCCATTGCCCACTTATCCATTCGAACGCAAACGCTATTGGATCGAACCGGGCGATGGCAGCCCGGTCATGCCAAAACCGGCGTTCAACACCAAAACCCCCAATATTGCAGACTGGTTCTACATCCCATCGTGGAAGCGTTCGCTCTTCCCACGTCAGAATGCGCTCGCCGCAAAAGCAACCTGGCTGCTCTTTATCGACGAATGTGGTCTTGGGGAGCAGTTGGCGAAGCACCTGAAACAGGCAGGCGGAAAAGTCTTAACGGTTCGTGCAGGCACGGTCTTCGCCAGGGAAAACGATGAAATGTATCAAGTGGCCCCCGGGCAAAAGTCCAGCTACGATGCGCTGCTGGCGGATCTCATCAGCCGGGACCAGTCTCCGCAGAAGATTGTTTATTTATGGGGCGTAACAGCAGGCCAGCCAGCGCAGGATGGCGGTTTCTCAGGCCTGCTTGCGCTGGCGCAAAGTCTTGAACAGCATCCTTCGGTAGGGAAAATCCCGCTGACGATTGTTTCGAACGGCTTGCACGAAGTCTCAGATGCAGATGTGCTATGTGCAGAAAAAGCGACGTTGTTGGGCCTTGCAACCGTCATTTCGCAGGAAAATGACGCGCTCGTCTGCCACAATATTGACATAGTCTGGCCGCTGGCAGAGCAGGATGAACAAAAATTACTGGTGCATTTGTCCGCCGATTTGGCAGCACATAGCAGGGATGCAGTGGTAGCCTATCGCGGCGCGCACCGTTGGCTCCAAACCTACGAACCAATCTCTCTGGAAAAACCGGACGAGGGCAATATCCCGTTGCGAAAAGATGGATCCTACCTGATTCTGGGTGGTCTCGATGGGATTGGGCTGACACTGGCGAAACACCTGGCTGAGAATTACGCAGCGAAACTGACGATTGTGCGCCAACCGGGGCATGTCGCCCCGGCTTCCGGGGTATTGACCGCACTGGGGGTGGATGTCTTGCTTCTCAGTGCAGACTGCACCGACAAAGACCAACTCGAAGCGGTTATTCAGCAGGCTTGTGTCCATTTTGGACGTCTGGACGGTATCATTTATGCCAGCGATGGCTTTGGCAAGGCCTCATTTTGTTCGATCAACGAGATCAACCCGGCGGACTATCAGACCAAATTCTCTGCCATGCAGCATGAGTTGCAAACACTGGCACAGGTTTTGGCAGACAAAGAATTGGATTTCTGTTTGATCACCTCCTCGCTTTCGACCATTCTGGGCGGCCTGGGAGCGGCCACGTATGCAGCCACCTATCGTTATCTGGACGCTTTTGTACAGCAACATAACCGCACAAACCGGCAACGCTGGTTGAGCATTAATTGGGACAATTGGAAATTTGCAGACGCGCCAAAGTCATCCTTGCGTGAACGGTTGGATGCTTTGTCAATCACCCCCGAAGAAGGCGTGGACATTTTTGAGCGTGTGCTGGCCGCCTGTGGTGATGCCGCACAAATCATTGTCTCGACAACCGATCTCCAAGGACGCCTGAAACAATGGGTTGCTCACGAACAAGATGGAGCATCGCTGGCAGAAAAAGCAATCACGTTACACGCCCGTCCCAATCTCCTCACATCTTATGTCGCACCAAGGAATGAGATTGAGCAGCAAATTGCGAACATCTGGCAGACGCTGCTTGGCATTGAAACCATCGGGATTCATGATAACTTTTTCGAGCTGGGGGGGCATTCCCTGCTGGCGGTTCAAATTATTTCGCGCATGCGCGCGGCTTTTGGTGTTGATTTACCACTAATCAATTTATTCGAACAACCCACCATTGCCTTTCTAAGCGATTACGTTGCCACTGTCCGTTGGGCTTTGCAAGACCAGGCTGCGCCACAAACCGAAGGCCGGCAAGAAATAGAGCTATAAACCAACGATCAGCCCGGAGAATGAACATGGCAGAACAAAATATTATTGAATTTTTATCCCACTTACGCAACCTGGATGTGCGCGTTTGGGCAGATGATAAACAACTGCGCGCCAGCGCCCCGGATGGTGTGCTGACCCCGGAACTGCGTGCCCAACTCTCGGCGCGTAAGGCGGAAATCCTGGCTTTTCTGCATCACGCAAATCAGGCCTCGCAAAATACCCGAGACATCCCCAAAATAACCCGAGAAGGTTTGATCCCCTTATCCTTTTCGCAGCAGCGTATCTGGTTCTTTGACCAACTGCAGCCGCAAAACCCCGCTTATAACATCCCAGCTTCTGTTCGGCTGATCGGCCCGCTGAATCTATCAGCGGTGCAGGCCAGCATTCATGAAATTGTCCAACGGCATGAAGTCTTGCGCACCAGTTTTGGCAGTATGGATGGCCAACCTTTCCAGCGAATCGCGCCCTCGCTTCTACTGCCCATGCCGATCGTCGATTTGCGGTCTGTGCCTGTTTCGGAGCGCGAATCCACTGCCCGGCAGGCCGTTCACGAAGAAGCACAACGTCCGTTTGATCTGGCTGGTGGACCATTGTTGCGCGTGTCTTTCCTGCGTCTGAGCGATGACGAACACGTCCTGCTGTTCACGATTTATCACGTTATCAGCGACGACTGGTCAATGGGCGTTTTTGTCGGCGAGCTGGCAGCGCTCTACCCGGCTTTTGCGAATGGACAGCCTTCGCCATTGATGGAATTGCCGATTCAATATGCTGATTATGCGGTCTGGCAGCGTAGCGAAGCGCACAGCCAGGTCTTGCAATCGCAGTTGGCCTTCTGGCAGGAACGTCTGGCCCCTCTGGCCGGGCAGCCGCCCATTCCCACAGACCGTCCGCGCCAGCCAACCCAGACCTATCATGGTGAACGACGCTTCCGTATGTTCCCTGAGACTCTAGCCGTTCAGTTAAAGGCCTTGAGCCAACAGGAGGAAAGCACCCTTTTCATGGTACTGCTGGCTGGGATCAATATCTTGCTGCGTCAATATAGGGGCGGCAATCAAATTGTCGTCGGGTCGCCTGTGGCCGGGCGTAACAAACGCGAGATTGAGGAACTGATTGGTTTCTTTGTCAACACGGTTGTCCTACGCACCGACCTTGCGGACGATCCTTCTTTTCGCGAACTGCTGGTTCGCGTACGAGAAGTCACAACCTCCGCGTATGCTCATCAGGATGTGCCTTTTGAGCAGGTTGTTGAGAGTCTGCGTTTTCAACGGGATCAAAATCAGGGTGCGCCTTTCCAGGTTTTCTTCAATATGCTGAATGCCGCCTCGCAGCAGGTTGAAATTCCGGGGTTGAAGATTAAGCCCTTCTCCGATTTCATCATCGGCGCACCAGATATTGGTGCCAAGTTTGATCTGACCTTTGTTGCGGTGGAGCATCCGCGTGGCCTGCAAGTGGATATTTCTTACAATGTTGACTTGTTCGAACCTGAGACGATGGATTGGCTGCTTGCGCACCTGCAGACCATCTTGGAAAACGTTGTCGCCGACCCTGGTCTATCGCTTTCGGCCATTCCGAATTTGCCCACCCTGAAGAAGGACCGGGTGGAGCCGCCCACTCCCTTTGCCGTTTTCCCGCTTGAGGAGACCGAGCAATCGCTGCCGGCGCGGTTCGAGAAGCAGGTGGAACAATATTCAAGCCAAATCGCCATCGCCATAAATGGCAAAACGCTCTCGTACAACCAGCTCAATCGCGCCGCAAACCGCCTGGCGCGCTGGATCCAACAGGAGTATTCAGCAGAGAACAAAGAGCAGAGCCTGTCTTTGTTGCTTGGTCATAATGAGCAGATGGTTGTGGGCATGTTGGCAAGCTTGAAAGCGGGCAAGATTTTTGTTGCCAGCGACCCCGGCTATCCGTTGGAGCGCCTGATTGATATGCTCGACGATTCCGAAGCCGGGCTGATCGTTACCAATAACCAACACCTGCCGCTCGCCGAAAGCCTGCGAAGCCGGGTGAAACGCGAAATCAAACTCATCAACATCGACCAGCTTGACCCTGCGCTGGCGGATGACAACAACCTGTCCCTGCCCATCGGCCCGGATCAGATCGCCTACATCGTCTACACGTCCGGTTCGACGGGACGGCCCAAGGGTGTGATGCAGAACCATCGCAACGTGCTGCATTTCATTCGCAACTATACCAACAGCCTGCACCTGTCTGCACAGGACCGGCTTTCACTGATCCCATCTTTTAGCTTCAGCGCCGCCATGATGGATACTTTCGGCGCGCTGCTCAACGGTGCGAGCCTGTATCCCTTCGACGTTGCTGCCAACGGCCTCGATCAACTAGGCACATGGCTGATCGAAAATGAAATTACGGTCTATCACTCAGTACCCACCATCTTCCGCCATTTTGTCGCAACGCTGACAGATGGCATTCTCTTCCCATACTTGCGCCTGATCGACTTTGGCGGGGAACCTGTTTCACGCCGCGATGTGGAACTGTATCGCAAGCACTTCTCGCCAGACTGTTTGTTGGTGAATGGGCTGGGTGCCACCGAGTTGAATGTCATCCGCCAATTGGTGATGGACCATCAAACCGAATTTTTGGGAGATCGCGTGCCGGTCGGTTATGCCGTGCCGGAGACCCGGATTCTCCTGCTGGATGAAAACGGGCAAGCACTGGGGTACAACCAACCTGGCGAAATCGTTATCGAGAGTCAGTATCTTTCACCCGGTTATTGGCGACAGTTGGAACAGACTGCCGCCGTCTTCAAAACCACAACAGACGGTCTACGTCGCTATTTCACCGGCGACCTGGGCCGTTTGCGCCCGGATGGCTGCCTGGAACATTATGGTCGTAAAGATTTGCAGGTCAAAGATTCACGGGGTGCGCATCGAGCCTGCTGAAATCGAAGGAAGATTGCTGGAACAGGATGGCGTTAAAGAAGCGGCTGTGATCGCTCAGGACGATCCGGTAGGCGAAAAAATTCTCGTAGCGTACCTGGTTGCCAGCAATACGGATGCGCCTCCCACAATTGAAACGCTCCGTACATCTTTATTGGCGATATTGCCATCCTATATGCTGCCATCCGAGTTTGTGTTCTTGAAAGCCATGCCCCTGACTCCAACCGGCAAGATTGACCGTCGCGCTTTGCCATCACTTGATCGGATGCGCCCTGCCAAGCGCAGCAACTATATCGCTCCTCGAACACCAGTGGAGGCCGCCTGGGTAAAGATATGGCAGGATATTCTCAGGGTTGAGCAGGTTGGGATTAATGATAATTTCTTTGATCTGGGGGGAGATTCGCTTCTGATCATGCGCCTCATCGCCAAAAGTCGCGAGGCCGGTCTGTCATTTACTCCACGCGATCTCTCTCGCCACCAGACAATCGCTGCGCTGGCAACGCTGGCAAAAACTACTACAGCACCACAGCCTCAGCAGAACAGCAGCCAAAAACAGGTTTGTTGCCGCTTACAGTTGCCCAAAGGTGGTTCTTCAGCCAGGGGTTTCATGCCCCCAACCATTGGAACATCACAAGGTTGGTCGAAATACCCGCCGGCATCGGCCCAGAACTATTCGAACAAGCTGTGCAGTACTTGTGGACCTATCATGATGGATTGCGGGCACGTTTTGTGCAAACCGAAGCAGGCTGGCAGCAGAAGATTATGCCTGCCGATCAAAATACGGAAGTGCCTTTCACCTGCTTCGATTTTTCTGCTTTGCCTGTCGGCGAACACACCGATGCAATTGAGCGCGAAGCGCAGAAAATGCAGGAGAGTCTGCACATTGTGGATGGGCCATTGCTACGGGTTGGGTTTTTCAATCTGGGAGAAAAGCGGCGCGGACGTTTATTGATTATCCTGCATCACCTGATTTATGATGGGGCGTCCACCATCTTTTTCGACGATTTCTATACGCTTTTTCAACAAATCAGCCAGGGCAAAGCTGCACAACTGCCCGCGAAAACAACTCCGCTTTGGACATGGTTGGAACGGCTGAATGATTATGCCCAATCAACGGAACTGCAGCAGGAGGGTGAATATTGGTTTTCCCTCCCGTGGCAGGAAACCTATCCATTACCATTGGATTACCCGGAGAACCACGAAAAAAACACTTGGGGATCCGTCCGCAGCGTTCAGACCCGCCTGAGTCCCGAAGAGACCGAAGTGCTGATGCGGAAAATTCCGCAAACCTATGGGGTTCAGGTCATCGATGTGTTGATTGCCGCACTGTCCAATACATTAACAACATGGAGCAACCATGCCTGGTCGCTTTTTGATGCAATCGATTTTGGCCGAAACGCGATCCCAAATACAGACGACCTTGATCTCTCCCGAACGGTTGGATGGTTTAGCGTCCACCGTCATCTTTTGTTGCAAGGAGAGTTGAATGCCCAGCCAGACATATTGCTAAAATTAATCCGGGCACAGATTCAAAATATACCAAATCGCGGGCTTGGCTATGAGATATTGTTATATGGGAGCAAAGACGCGAACGTGGTCGACCGGCTGCGAAAACTTCCTCGAAGCGAGGTTGCCTTGAGTTATGACGGCTTTCAATACGGTAACACCAATCTGACGATGGCCTATGAATACCCTGGGCCAGCTTCCAACCTGGAAAATCAGCGCTCCTACCTGCTTGATTGCTCCGTACAAATTGTGGATGGCCGGCTGATAATCCGCTGGGGCTACAATAAGAATCTACACAAACAGTCCACCGTTAAAGCGCTGGCTGAAAATTACACCCAATGGTTGCAAGCATTGCTGGCGCAATATGCAGCGGTTCAACAGGGAGAACCTGGGAATGCTTGAGATGCGCGAGGTTGGGCAGAAGAAAGCCGAGGCAAAGCAAGCAATTTGCATCACGGCTACATTTACTGTGGAGCCGCTTGCAGATGCGTTGAATTACTGGATCAAAACGTTAGAGGCCCCCTTTGTCATTGACTTTGCGCCTTATAACCAGGTCTTTCAGCAACTACTTGACCCGGCCAGCCTGATCTCGCAAAATGAAAGCGGCATCAACGTTGTCCTCATCCGCTTTGAAGACTGGCTGCGCGATCTTCAATCGGCTGATCCTGCTGAACTGTTTAGCCGCAACCTGGCCGACCTGGAGAACGCGCTGTTGAACATGGCCGGGCGCACGAAAACGGCTTGCCTGATCGTCCTTTGCCCGCCCTCGCCTGTTGACCTGGCCGTAACAGGCCGCACCGAGATGTATCTCGCCATGGAACAGCATTTGAGCGCAGCCGTGGTCGGGAACGGCCTCATTCATTTGGTGCCGTCCGCTGAGTTGATGAATACCTACCCGGTGGAAGAATATTACGACGCGCACACCGACAAGCTCGGGCACATCCCTTACACACCTGCCATGTATGCTGCCATCGCCAGTTTGATTTCCCGCAAGATCACCGTATGGCGCAGCATACCCTACAAGGTCATCGTACTCGATTGTGACAATACCCTCTGGCAGGGTGTTTGCGCCGAAGATGGCGCCGCAGGCGTGCAGATCAGTCCGCCCTATCAGGCGCTGCAAAAATTCATGATTGCGCAGTTGAATGCGGGGATGCTGCTCTGTTTATGCAGCAAAAACGAAGAAGCGGATGTCTGGGCCGTCTTCGAGCGCCGTGCAGAAATGGAACTCAAGCGTGAGCAGTTGGTGACCTGGCGGATTAATTGGCTACCCAAATCGGAAAACATTCACTCCATGGCCGCTGAGCTGGGGCTTGGCATTGACAGCTTCATCTTTATTGACGATAACCCGCTGGAATGCGCCGAAGTGCAGGCCAACTGTCCCAATGTGCTGACGCTGTCTTTGCCAGAACTGTCGGACCTGATTCCATCTTTTTCTGCAGCATATCTGGGCGTTTGACAAATGGCGTCGGACTGAAGAAGACAGGCAGCGCACCGATTTGTATAGGCAAAACACTGCGCGTGAACATCTGCGCACTGCGGCGCTGACCTTCCACGAATTTCTGGCCGGGCTGGAACTAAAGGTCGAGATTACGGCACTGACCGTTGCACAACTGGCGCGGGTGGCGCAGTTAACCGAGCGCACCAACCAGTTCAACTTTACGACGCGGCGGCGCAGCGAAAGTGAACTGCAAAGTTTGTGCCTTTCTGGAGATCAAACCTGCCTGGTCGTGCAAGCGAGCGACCGTTTTGGCGACTATGGTCTGGTAGGCGTCATCATCTTTGGGCAAAGCTCCGGTGCCATTGTCGTGGATACGTTTCTGATGAGCTGCCGGGTGCTGGGGCGGGGGATTGAACAGCGCATGCTTGCCCAACTGGGCGAAATTGCCAGCGCGCGCGGCCTGGAATACGTGGAAGCCTGTTACATTCCAACGGCCAAGAACCGACCGGCGCTCGTTTTCCTGCAAACCGGAGAACAATTCAGCGAACCAATGGATTCTGGTTTTCTATTTCGATTCCCGGCAGTTTGGGCAGCTGCTGCAACCGATCGTTTCAACAGCGTAGAGACCACCCCGCACACGGACGAAAACAAAGTGGTTGCAGCCCCATTGACAGGCGAACGGAACCAAGTGAAAGCGGAAACGCTCATCCACATTGCGCGTGAATTGTCTAATGCAGAGCACATCCTGAGCGCAATCTTGCAGCAACCACGGCGGCAGTCCAAACAAACATCGTTCTTCGTGGCCCCCTCTACACCGATCGAAAAAACACTGGCTGGGATGTGGGCTGAAGTGCTTGGGCTTAAGCAGGTTGGTATTCATGACAATTTCTTCGAATTGGGCGGGGATTCGCTGCTGGTGATGCGGCTCGTTACCAAAACGCACCAGGCTGGTCTGCCATTTACCCCCCAGGATTTATCCCGCTACCCAACTATTGCCAGCCTGGCAGCGCAGACCGTATTCGCTGCGCCCTCCCAACTGGAACAGGAACCGCCAACGGGTTTGCTCTCCCTGACAGTTGCGCAGCGTTGGTTCTTCAGCCAGGGATTCCAGTATCTGCAGCGCTGGAACATGGCAAAACTTTTTGAAGTGCCCGCTAGCAGTGAAGCGCATGTCTTTGAGAAAATCGCGTGCCATCTGTGAAATCATCACGATGCGCTACGAACGCGTTTCGTGCGGACGGAAACCGGCTGGCGGCAAAAGATCGCGTCTGTAGAAATGCCTGTGCCTTTCTCGTATTACGATTTTTCTACCCTGGCAATTGGTCAACACACGGATGCCATTGAACACGCCGCGAATGAAACGCAGGAGAGCCTTCGCCTTACCGAAGGGCCGCTGATGCGCGTCGTCTTTTTCAACCTGGGCAAAAACCGGCGCGGACGTTTGTTGATTGTTTTGCACCACTTGATTTATGATGGCGCTTCGTCTGTTTTCTTTGACGATTTTGAGACGCTCTTTCAGCAGATCAGCCAGGGCCAGGCCGCCAAACTACCCGTGAAAACGTCCCCGATCTGGCAGTGGATTGATCGGCTTGATTCGTATACCCACTCAGCGGCACTACTGGATGAGCGTGGCTACTGGCTTGGGTTGCCATCGGAAGAGATCTATGCGCTGCCCGTAGATTATCCAGAAAACCGCGACAAAAATACCTGGGGTTCCGCACACACAATTCAAGCGCGCCTGAGTCCGGAAGAAACTGAAAGCCTGCTGCGAAAAATCCCGCGAGCTTACGATGTCGCGGTCATTGACGTATTAATTACTGCGCTGGCTGCCACGCTGGCAAAATGGAACAACAGCCGTTGGGTCATCCTGGACGTTGTAGATTTCGGGCGAAATGCGCTCCCCAACGTTGCTGATCTTGATCTCTCTCGCACGGTTGGCTGGTTCAGCATGGATCGTCATCTGGTTCTACAGCAGGAAGATCAGCCCCAACCGATCGATGTGCTCAAGGCAACACAATCCCAGCTTCAGCGCATCCCCAATCGCGGGTTGGGCTATCAACTCTTGCTATATGGGAGTCAGGACAAAGACATACAGCAACTCCGCCGGGCTGAAATTGCATTGAATTACGAAGGCTATCAGCACAGCGCTCCAAAGCAAACGAATACAGCATTCACTGATGCTTATGAATACCCCGGCTCACTTTGGGATGTGAGAGACCAGCGCCCTTATCTTTTAGATTGTTCCATGCAGATTGTGGAAGGTCGATTGATTACCCGTTGGCGTTATAGCAAAAACTTGTACCAACAATCCACGATCAAAAACCTGGCTGACGCTTTCATTCGCTGGCTGCAAATGTTCCTTGCCGAAGCCGTAGGGGATAATCGGGAGAGTGCGAAATGATGCAGATAAGCGATCCAAAACAGGCGATTTGTATTGCGGCCACATTTACCATTGAGCCGATTAAAGATGCTTTAAATTCTTGGATGCAGGAGCTGAATTTTCCATTCCGAATTGATTTTGCGCCTTACAACCAGGTTTTTCAACAATTGCTTGACCCGGCCAGCCTGATCTCCCAAAACCAGAATGGCATCAACATTGTGCTTGTGCGCCTGGAAGACTGGCAGCGTTTTGAAAAGGCAGAGATCAACCTGCAAGAAAAGATCAGGCAAAATACAACCGGATTAATTCAGGCGCTGCAAAGCGCCGCAATGCACTTATCGTCGCCGTTTTTGGTGTGTACTTGCCCGGCTTCGCCTGTGCTTCTGGCGGATGAACAAAACGCAGCGTTTTTTCAAGACATGGAAATGCACCTGAAAACCGGTCTGGAGTCTTTGCATGACGTCTATCTGGTGACATCTGCTGAATTTAACAAGGTATTACCCAGTCAAGGAATATTATGATGCTTATTCTGATAAGGTAGGTCATATTCCTTATACAACTGCCTTCTTCACAGCGCTAGCAACCATGCTGGCACGTAAAATTTTTGTGCTGCAAACTCCGGCTCGCAAAGTGATTGTGCTTGATTGTGACAATACCTTGTGGAAAGGCGTCTGCGGGGAAAGCGGACCGTTTGGCATCGAGCTGGATGCGCCACATCTGGCGCTTCAGCAGTTTATGCTGGCTCAACACGCTGCCGGGCAACTCTTGTGCCTGTGTAGCAAAAACAGTGAAGCAGATGTGGAGAATGTTTTCACACACCGCCCTGAAATGCCGCTCAAGCGTGAGCACATCATTGCGCGGCGCATCAATTGGCAGTCTAAATCAGAAAACCTGATTTCGCTGGCAAGCGAACTGCACCTGGGGTTGGATAGCTTTATCTTTGTAGACGACAACCCGCTGGAATGTGCGGAAGTACAGGCAAACTGCCCCGACGTGTTGACGCTGCAACTGCCGGAGAAAACAGAGCGCATTCCACGCTTCCTTCAACACGCCTGGCCTTTTGACTATCTCAAAATCACGGCAACAGATCGTCAGCGCACAGAACTCTACCGTGAAAATCTGCAGCGTGAACAAGCCCGTGAGAAGGCTTCAACATTCGAAGATTTTTTGGCAACGCTTGAGCTCAAAATCCAGGTTGCCGAAATGCGTCTCAATCAACTGGAGCGGGTTGCCGAACTGACCCAACGTACAAACCAGTTTAATATCACAACCATTCGTCGAACCGAACGTGAGATTGAGCAGCTCATTCAGGCAAAAAAGCTGGATATTTTTACCGTTGAAGTGCGCGACCGTTTTGGCGATTATGGCCTGGTGGGTGTCTTTGTTTTCGAGACCCAGGCAGACACGCTCCTGCTGGATACCTTTTTATTAAGCTGCCGTGTCTTGGGACGCGGCGTTGAACATCAAATACTGAAAACACTCACAGGCATGGCAGGGGAAAGGCAGCTTCCTACAGTGACGGTTCCATTTCGTGCAACATCGAAGAATCAACCTGCGCTCGATTTTTTGAACAAAATCGGCAGTGATTATCGGCAGCCTTCGCAGCAGTATGACTGGCTATTTGTATTCCCTGTATATGCAACGATCCATTGACACGCTGCATAAATCATTCCATTCTTTAAACAGGAGACCATATCATGACATCTCAATCCGACCAATTTAACCGTATCGCTTCCGAAGATTACGACGCTGATGCAATTCAAGAAAAAATAAAGGCTCAAAAGCAGGCGCAGGCAGCGCAGGAAACCACCCCAGTAGATGGTTCATATCTTGCTCCGCGCACACCCACTGAAAAATGGCTGGCAGATACGATTACCGAATGGTTGGAGCTTGATCAGGTCAGCATTGACGCAGATTTCTTCGAGTTGGGCGGCGATTCGATCAAGGCGCTGCGTATTCTGTCGCGGGTTCGCGATGAAATTCCAGGTGGAGTTGCCGCAAAGCATCCTTTTTTCTGTCCAGTTTACGGTTATTGAAATCGCAACTCTGATCGACCAATATCAATTGGAAGCCGTTAATGAAGATGAACTGGCTGCGTTAATGAGCGAATTGGACGAACTCTCAGATGAAGACGCCAAAGCCCAATTAAATGGTGACGCAAATTAGCATCACGCGCCTGGCTGATCGGATCATGGAGAAAAGCTTGTGACCCATATCATCTTATCTGTTCAGGGCACAGTTGGAGATCTGATTTTAATATTGCGCATCGCCAGTATCTTAAAGGCGGGCGGTAATACGGTCACGCTGATTACCCATTCTGCTTATGAAAAGATGGTGCGGCAGGCTGGCGTTGAATTTATCGCATCTGGCACGCAGGAAGATTTCGAACGCTACATTCAAGACATCTCCTTGTGTGAGACGCCCCGAGGAAACGTTGAATTTCAGAAACGTCACATACTGCCGTTGGCTGAAAAAGAAGTTGCGCTATTAACCGAACGCTGCACGGAACCAAACACCATTCTAATTGGCACGCATATGCTGATGCTTGGGCCGCAACTGTTTGCCGAGAAAATGGGACTGCCCCTGGTGAGATTATTTCCAGGAGCGGTGAACGTAGCACGTTTTTTTATGTTCGAGATGATGTATCGCGATGTACTCGCCGGGGAAATCAACGCGTTACGGGGCCGGGTCGGCCTGCCCAATATCGCAGATTGGGCCGCCTTTGCCCGTGCGCCGCAACGAAACCTGGGTGCATGGCCCGCCTGGTTTGCACCCCCTAAATCGGAATGGCCGCAGGAATTAACCCGACTCTGACCGGCTTTTTAACGATGGATGAACTCGAAGAAGGGACCATCCCCGCAGCGCTCGAAACCTTCTTGCAGGAGGGCGAACCCCCAGTGTTGATCGCAGGCAGCACCGGGACTTACCTCAACAAAGGATTTTATGCCGCTTGTGTGGATGGCTGCCGTTTGGCGGGTCGCCGCGCCGTTTTGGTCACGCGCTTCCCTGAGCTAGTCCCCGACCCTTTGCCTGAACAGATCAAGTGGTTTTCAAGCCTGCCCTTTGCCAGCCTGATGCCGCGTACGGCAGCGGTCATCCATCACGGCGGGTTGGGGACGCTCGCCCGCGCAACGCGTTCCGGGATTCCGCAACTGGTGCTGGCTGCCGGTTCAGATCGGCCCGACAATGCCCAGCGCATTCAGCGGCTCGGAATTGGTGAATACCTGCCACTTGCGCAGTGGAAGCCTGAGCCAATTTCAGAATCTTTAAACAGGCTGATCCATTCTTCTGCGATACACACGCGCTGTCACGAAATGGCAGCGCAAATTCGTGTCGATGACCCAGCAACAGTCATTACAAATGTTGTCGCCACCCTGGTTCCACGCTTGTCGATCTGAGTAGGGATCAAGCAGGAGTTTTCATGGCAAATATTCTATTTGTCGTCAAAGGAACGGGCGGAGATTTGGCGCCCTTCCCGAAAATTGGCGACACCCTCAAGCAGCGCGGTCATCAAGTAACCCTTTTAAGCCATTGCTCTTATGCCGCATTGGCGCAACGCAAAGGGTGGAATTTTGTCGCGCTGGATACGCCCGAAGAACGTCAGCGTTATATGGAAGACGGTCCTTTGGTCAACAGCCCACGGGGCTTTCCCACTTTCTTCCGCCGCCATATCTTGCCCAATGCAGTTGCCGAGTTCGAAGCCATCGAAAACTGCTGCTCGTCAAACGATACCATCATCGTTTCCAGCCACCGCGCCAGCCTGATTCCCATTATGGTAAGCGAGAAACACAACATTCCCGTCATTCGTTTGTTTGCTGTCGTATCTGAACTGATCACCATGTCGTTGATGGAGGAAATGTACCGCAGTATCCTTGCTCACGAAATTGGTGAAATTCGTAAAAAGCTGGGGTTGCCGCCTATTACCGATTGGCACACTTGGTTTCGGCTGCCCAAGCAAAACTTAGGATTGTGGGCAGAATGGTTTGCTCCCCCCGAAAATGATTGGCCTGTAAAAGCAATCCCGGTCGGCTTTATTGAAGAAGGTATTCACCATGATGAAAAGATGCCCGATGCAGTAAAGGAGCTTTTCGAAAACGATCATCATCCCCTTCTGATTTCTGCCGGAACCGGCTTGTTTACTGAAGCAAAATTTTACGCTGCCAGTGCGCAGGCTTGCAGTTTGCTGAATCATGATGCAGTCTTGGTTACACAACATTCGCACTTGGTACCAGTTGATTTGCCGAAACAGGTCCGACATTTTAGTTATCTGTCCTTTGCAAGCACGATTTGCCATTTTGAAGGGATTATTCATCATGGGGGATTGGGGACTCTCGCCCTTGCGCTTGGGGCAGGGATCCCGCAGCTCATCCTGGCTTCGGGGGGTGATCGCCCCGATAACGGTCTGCGCATTCAAAATTTGATGGTGGGCGAATATCTGCTACCATCCCGCTGGGAGCCGGAAATCATTGCATCTGCCCTACGCCGACTGCTGGATTTAGTCTCTGTTCGAGAAAATTGCCAGGCGTTTGCGCTTCAAATGCGCACAGTCGATGCTGCCGCCGAAGCCTGTAATTATATCGAGATGACCGCTTCTCATCCTGCCGTCATAGCGAATCCAGCCCTGTGAAGCCGGCCAAAGAAAACTGATATTTTAGCAAGCCTGTGCATAGGGGAAAGCAGATAGGATGACGGAAAAAAAGCAAAATAGACAATGATGATATTTCAGGAGGTCCTGATGGATTCTAAAACCAAAGCGGTCGAGCCTACGCAAAGGCGCTCGCCGGAAGAGCAAGTCTTACTGGCACAACCACACCAACAAACCCCTAAACAGTTTCAGGCTGAACAAGGCTTGGTAACCGGGGTTATGCCCTTGACGCCCAACCAACACTGGTTCTTTGAACAAAATTTCCCAGATTACTATTTCACGACTGGCACGCTTTTTGAAGTAAGTGAACAAATCAAACTTGATGGGGATGTGATCCAGAAAACCTTAGCGCACCTGCTTGTTCACCATGATGCACTTCGCGCCCGTTTCGTTCAGCATGAGGATGAATGGACACAATTTATCCCTGCTCCAGATGACACGATCCCCTTTTCGGTCATGGACCTTTCGAGCATTCCTGTGCAGGAGCAAATGCCTGCAATGAAGCGCACTTGTAAAAAAGCTGAATCATCGATCAGTTTGTCGGATAGCCCGTTGCTGCGCACCATTCTGTTTGATCTTGGTCCGGATCGGCCCAATTATTTTTTTCTGATGATCCATCATCTGGTAACGGATGGTTTTTCAACCAGCATCATTATGGAAGATTTTGTAACAGCCTATCAACAGCTTAGCCAGGGAAAACCTGTTCAACTACCGGCAAAAACAACTTCGTTAAAAGACTGGAGTGAGCAGCTGATTAAATATTCTCACTCACCAGCCATTCTGCAAGACCTGTCACACTGGCAAATGCAGCCAGGAGAATTATTGCCAGGCATTCCGATGACAAAAGACCCCAACCCGGTTTATATATTCGAATCGGCTTATCGCATTTCAGGAAAACTGGATGTTGAACTTACCCGCATCTTGCTGCAAAATGTACTAAAAAAATACGATATGCAACTGATTGAAATGATGCTGGCAGTAATGGCGGAAGCAATTGGGCTGGCAAAGGGGGGAGATCGCTCGTTATATGTCGATATCTTGCGCCACGGACGCGATATTGCCTTGCCAAATGTTGATTTATCACGCACGGTTGGCTGGACGGTAATCCATCAGCCTTTGCTGCTTAAGCTTGAAAATGCATCCAGCTTTGAAGAAGCCCTGCTACGGGTCAGGGAAGAATATCGTCGCCAGGCGGATGGCGGCGTTGGCTACGATTTATTGCGTTACATCAACCCAGATAATGAAATGCGCAAAACGCTCCGGCCTCGTCCTGTTGTTGCTTTCAGCCATGAGGCATTTATTTCAAGCACAAATACGGATGTGCCATTACCAATCCGGCCTGTGCCCAAGGTTGTAAAAGATGAGATGAATTCGGAAATTTCATGGCCTTATTTCATCGAGTTGCGCACCATGATCAGTGATAACCAGCTTCATTGGATATGGAACTCTGGCGAAACCGTTTATCCACAGTCGGTGATTGAGCAGTTATCACAAAATTTTGCTGATATTCTGAAAAGGTTAACCGGACAAGAAAAACAAATATCTAAAGATGTCCCAAACCCCATTCAGCCGACAAATCCAGCGCAGATTTCATCCCAGACATCAGCAGCGCAATTAATGCGCAATCTTTCCCCTGAAAAGCAGGCGTTGCTGGCACAACGGCTGCGAGAAAAGCACGAACTCAATCAAAGTCAAAAAGCCAGCCTGTTCAAACCACGAACTTCAGGGGTTAATACCTTCCCTTTATCGTTTGCACAGCAGCGCTTGTGGTTTCTCGATCAGCTCACACCTGGTAACACAGCCTACAACATGTTCAGCGCGGTGCGTTTGCGTGGCGAGCTGAACGTTACCGCTTTGGAATATGCTTTTAATCAGATCACGCAGCGCCATGAAAGTCTGCGTACCACCTTCCAGCTTGTTAACGAACAACCCTGTCAGGTGATTACCCCAACCTTACAAGTCACGATCCCGCTGATCGACATCTCGTCACTTTCTCAGCCAGAGCAAGAGACTGAAGCACGACGCCTGGCGCAGCAAGAAGCGCAGCGCCCCTTTAATCTTTCCAGGGGTCCGCTCGTGCGCTGTACTTTATTACGCCTGGACGAGAATCAATATATCCTGCTCTTTGCCATGCACCATATTATTTCAGATGGCTGGTCGATGGGCATTCTCTTTCGCGAAATTATCCTGCTCAGTCAGGGATACAAGACCGGCGAAGCTCTTTCCCTACCGGCTTTGCCACTCCAATATGCTGACTTTTCCATCTGGCAGCGCGATTGGCTGCAAGGCAAAGTCCTTGAAACACAACTAAACTATTGGAAAAAGCAGCTTGCCGCTTCGCCCCTCCTTGAATTGCGCACAGACCGGCCACGTCCCCTCATACAAACCAACCACGGCGCAGAGCATATTTTCACCTGTTCGCCTGCATTGACGCAGGCATTGCAGGCACTCAGCCGCAGGGAAGGTGTAACCCTGTTCACGACTTTGCTGACTGCCTTTCAAATTCTGCTTTCGCGTTACACCGGGCAGACGGATATCGTTGTCGGGTCACCTCACGCCAACCGTAACCGGGTAGAAATCGAAGGATTGATCGGGTACTTTGTCAACACGCTGGTGCTGCGTACAGACCTGGCTGGCAATCCGTCGATCCGCGAGGCACTGCAACGGGCGAAAAATGTTGTCTCCGGTGCGCATGGGCATCAGGATTTACCTTTTGAGCGGTTGGTGGATGAGTTGAAAATTGAGCGTGACCTGAGCCGCAACCCACTCTTTCAAGTGATGTTTATTTTTCAAAATACGCCCCGGTCAGTGGTCAACATAAAAGAACTGACTCTTCAAACATTCGAACGTACCAATGAAAATGCCCAATTTGATCTTACGCTTTCCATTATGGAGATACAAAATGGGATGCAGGGGGTCTTGATCTACAATACGGATTTATTCGAACCCGAAACGATTGCACGCATGTCCAGGCATTTTCAAACCCTACTGGAAGGTATTGTTGCTAACCCACAACAGTCTCTGTCCGATTTGCCCATGCTGGCAGATGATGAGCGGCAAACTTTGCTGCGCGAGTGGAATGCCACCGAGATAGCATATCCGCTTAAGGGTAGGGGAATCCACGAATTGTTTGAAGCGCAAGTGCAACGTACACCTGATGCCATAGCAGTGGTTTTCACCCCCAACATCCCTGGGGCAGGCGAGCAGTTGCTCACCTATGGCGAACTTAACCAGCGTGCCAACCAGTTGGGACATGCTTTACGCAAACAAGGCGTTGGTCCTGATACGCTGGTTGCGATCTGTATTGAGCGCTCATTGGAAATGGTCATCGGATTGTTGGGGATTCTCAAAGCAGGGGGAGCCTACGTCCCGCTTGACCCAAACTATCCGCCAGAACGCCTGGCCCATATGCTGTCAGATTCTGGCGCAGTCGTACTGCTCTCACAACAACATTTGCTGTCAGTGTTGCCGCAACACAAAGCCTATGTTCTCTGCCTCGACCGGGATTGGGAAATAATCGCTCGTGAAAGCACTGTGCCTGTGAACATTGCCGTGCAACCAGATAACCTTGCCTATGTCATTTACACATCCGGTTCCACCGGAAAGCCCAAAGGCGCTATGATCTCTCACGGTGCCATTGTCAATCACATGTGCTGGATGCAAACAGCCTTTCCCATTACCAAAATCGACAGCGTTTTACAGAAAACCCCATTTAGCTTTGATGCTTCGGTCTGGGAGTTTTATGCGCCTCTGTTGGTTGGTGCGCGCCTGATTATGGCTCATCCTACCGGGCATCAGGATAGCGCCTATATGTGTGAAGAAATTATCCAGCAGAATATTACAACCCTGCAACTGGTCCCATCTCTTCTACGGGTGCTTCTCAGTGAGCCAAAATTCAAGGATTGCCTATCCTTGCGGCGTGTCTTTTGTGGGGGTGAAGCCCTACCTGCTGACCTGGTCGAAAACTTTTTTGCCAGCCAGTCTGCGGAACTCATCAATCTCTACGGGCCCACCGAAGCTACTATCGATGTCACCAGTTATATGTGTGTTAGAAAATCGACACAGCACACGATCCCGATTGGTCGCCCAATTGCCAATGCTCAGGCTTACGTGCTTGATCAAGATATTTCCCTTGTAGCAACTGGTGTTACCGGGGAGCTTTATCTTGGCGGTGCCGGGTTGGCGCGCGGCTATTTGCACCAACCTGGGCTGACTGCCGAAAAATTTATTCCAAACCCATTCAGCAGCGAACCTGGCGCATGCCTGTACCGCACCGGTGATCTGGCGCGTTGGCTGCCAGATGGCAACATCGAATATTTTGGTCGGATTGACCATCAGGTAAAGCTACGCGGTTTGCGGATTGAATTGGGCGAAATTGAAAATACGTTGAGTGAGCATGCGGCTGTTTACAATGCAGTCGTGATTGTGCGTGAAGATGCACCAAACCATAAACAACTGACAGCGTATCTGGTGCTTCATCAGGAGGCTACGGTAACCCAAAATGAATTGCTCGATTTCCTGCGAATGCGCTTGCCAGATTATATGCTGCCCACTACTTTTAGCTTTTTGGATCACATGCCCTTGACCCCTAATGGCAAGCTGGATCGTAAGGCCTTGCCTGCGATTCAGACGCAGCCAGGCCCGAACTACGAGTATATTGCGCCACGCACTCCGGAAGAACTGTGCCTCGTAAAGATTTGGCAGGAAGTTCTCAAGGTTGATCAGATTGGCATTCACGATAATTTCTTCGAGTTGGGAGGAGATTCTCTGTTGGTCATGCGTGTTATCGCCAAAAGCCATCAAGTGGGTTTGCACTTTACCCCCCAGGATTTCTTTCGGCATCAAATGATTTCAACCTTGCTCGACCATCAATCCAAGATATGATCAGCGATTCAAAACGTTAAATCGATTGGCGCAATCCCTGTTGCTCCAACACCCCCGTAAGGTATTTTCTTCTCTCTTGCCGAGGTATAATTGTCAAAATTAAACCATAGTTATGCTATGGTTCATCGTATGTCACCCGCTCGCAGGAGTTGTACAGACAATGGAAGAAATTATCTTTTCAGTATTTCAACCTGATACAGATACCTTGCGTATCCAGGATATGCTTGATCAATTTGAATTGATGTCCTAACTTTGGATAGCCCAATGCCCTTCCAACTTGCAATTGTACATGAACGCCTCCACCTGGAGGCGTTTTTTCGTTGGGAGAAGTATCCATGACCCGTAAGCGATTAACCATCGGCTACCTGACAGGCAATCTCTACGACCAGTATCAAAACGTCATGCTGCGGGCTGCCATTGATGTAGCCCGTGAACAGGATGCCAATCTAATCACCGTCCTGACGGCGGGCGCCTGGGTAAAACACGGGCAGGCCCAAACGCGCAATGCCATTCTGGAGTTGCTCGGAACGGAGAACGTAGACGGGTTGGTGATCGAAAATGCCTGGGCCGATTACAGCAAAGCGGTTTGCGAAATGTTCGAGCCGCTTACCATGACCTGCGCCACGCTTGAAATTCCAGGCATCCCTAGCGTGGTCGGGGAAAATCGTCAGGGCATCCGTGAGTTGGTCAACCATCTGGTGGAAGTGCATGGCTACCGCCAGATCGCTTTTGTCCACGCCCCTTTGGATGATGTGGCCGAACGCGATGAGCAGGCCCGTTTTGAAGGCTATCTCGAAGTGCTGAAAAGCCATCAGATTCCATATAACCCCGATCTGGTGGTGCGCAGCAGCAGCTGGGAGCTTTCCGCCGCCCGTGAAAATATCCGCGTGCTGCTGGATGAGCGCCAGGTGAAGCCCGATGCTCTGATTGCTTTTAATGATCTGCTGGCCCGCTGGACGATGGAGGCGCTGCAAGAACGCGGCATTCGTGTCCCACGCGATATTGCCGTGGTTGGGTACGATGATATTGAAGCCTATCGCTTTCTGACCCCGCCATTGACCACGGTTCATTTGCCGATTGCCGAAAAAGTAAGGTTGGCAACCGAAATGCTTTTTGACAAGCTGGCGGGGCAGAGCATCCCGGAGCATGTGACGTTGCCAACCCGGTTGGTGGTTCGGCGCTCCTGTGGATGTCAATCTTCCACGGCAAGTGAAGTTCGGGGAACGGGAAATGTAACGGGGAATGTGGTCGTCCTCCCCTTGGCAGATTGGGCCGAAGCACGCGCAGCGATCCAGACCGAATTGATGCAGCAGATTCAAACCACGCCAAACCATCCCATTCGCTTTGAACAAATCACCGTCCTGCTCGACACTTTTTTTCGTGAATTGGATGGTCAGCAGCGTGGTGTCTTTTTACCCACCCTGGACGAAGCGCTGAACGCCACGATCGAATCGGAAAACCACATCCGGGTCTGGCAGGATGTCATTTCGATGCTGCACCAGCGTATCGTGCCTTTTCTCAACGAAAAAGAAAGGTCCGTTGCCGAAGGTTTGTTTGACCGCAGCCGCGTGATGATCGGTGAAACCATCGAGCAGGAACACGTTCAGCAAAAACTGCGTGAACAGCACCAACTGCGCATTTTGGGTTCCATCAGCCAGGCATTGATTGCCAGCCTGAAAATAGAAGACCTTTCGGGTATTCTTGCACGCTGGCTGCCGCTTTTAAACATCCAGCGCTGTTATATTTCGCGCTATGAAGATCCCAATGCCCCGGCAGAATGGGCGCAGTTGATTGCGGCGTATGATCAGCGCAAACTTCCTGCGCTGAGTGAAGAAAACAGGCGTTTTCGCTCTCGGCAGCTTGTCCCAGCTGGGTTGCTGGATAGAGAGAGCCGTTACAGCCTGGTGCTGGTGCCTATGCACTTTGGCGAAGAGCAGTTTGGTTTTGCGGTTTTTGAGCTTGGCCCCAAACTGGGCTTTGTCTATGAGTTGTTGGGCGGGCAGCTTGGCAATATGTTGAAGGGCTCGCAGCTCTATGAAGGTGCGCTCAAAGCCCGCGCCACGGCCGAAAAAGCGGATCAGCTCAAAACGCGCCTGCTGGCGAACGTCAGCCACGAATTGCGCACGCCGCTGAACATCATTATCAACTACGCCCAGATCGCCCGCGATTTATTGACGTTAGAAAATAACAACCTGCCCCCCGAACTCAATAAATATCTGAGTGGCGTTCAACAAAGCGCCGAACATCAGTTGCGTCTTATCAACGACCTGCTCGATCTTTCGCGGGCTGAGATTGACGAGCTGGATATGGAATTTGAACGAATTGAGCCTCGCCTGTTGCTGGAAGAGACCTTCCAGAGCATGGCGGAGAGCGCGCATCGTGATGGCGTATTCTGGCGGCTGGATTTGCCAGCGCACTTGCCCTTCATTGATGCCGACCCGCTGCGCATGCGGCAGGTGGTCTTGAACCTATTAAGCAATGCCAGCAAATATACCGAATTGGGTGAAATTGTTTTGGGCGCAGATGCCACCCCAACTCAACTCCATATTTGGGTGCGCGATAGCGGCATTGGCATTCCGCTTGACCAGCAGGAGCACATCTTCGAACCCTTCAACACGATTGCGCAGCCCAAACGCCAGCCTGGGATCGGTCTGGGTTTATCCATCACCCGCAGATTGGTGGCGCTACATCAAGGGACGATGCGCCTGGAAAGTCGTCCCGGACAGGGCAGCACGTTCCATCTCTACATCCCCGTTGCAGCAGACGCCCCTTCCGCGGATTCCGTTTCGACACGGCAAGTCTTGCTGCTCATCTCAGCTTCGGTCCAACCTACCGCCGAAATCATTGCTTTCAGCCGACAGCAGGGGCTTGAAATTCGTCAGGTGACCGATGCTGACAATCTGGAAGTGCTTTTAAACGACATCCAACCTGCCGCGCTGGCCTGGAATCTGGCTGAGGTGGATCCTGATTCTGATAGCCTGGCGCTGGTTCAGAGAGTACGCAAACTTCCACGGCTGGCGCGGCTGCCGTTCATCCTGTATGGGCACGAAGCCATCCCCGATTTCGACCATCTCCACCGGCATTGTCAGCGTGGTGGTTGGGAAAACACTTTCCGATATCG
Source organism: uncultured Chloroflexia bacterium (assembly GCA_963757465.1). Lineage (GTDB taxonomy): Bacteria > Chloroflexota > Anaerolineae > Anaerolineales > Villigracilaceae > UBA5195. The sequence continues at coordinate 1,424,347 of CAVWRY010000003.1, forward strand.
TCAGCAACCTGCGTCCCGCATCTGGCAGTGGCCCGATCTTGATCGTCGAAGACGATCTGCTGATACGCGAACAGCATCGGCGCTTTGTCGAAAAAGAATTGAGCGGCTACCCCATCCGCAGCGCTGAAGACGGCGCGGTGGCGCTGGAAGTGATGCTGACCGAAACGCCGACCCTGGTCATTCTCGATCTGAACATGCCCAAAATAGATGGTTTTGAAGTGCTCGATTGGATGCGCGCCAACCAGCGCCTGCGCCAGGTGCCTGTTGTCATTCTGACCAACCGCTCACTCACGCTAAATGATGTGGAGCGGCTTGAACATCACGCCCGCGTTAATGTTCAGAACAAAGGCATTCTCAATGACGATGAAACTGGAATTTTGTTGAACCAGATCTTATCTGATAGCGCGACCCTGCCGGCCTACACCAGCGCGCTGGTCAAACGCACGGTGGCTTATTTTCAGCAAGATTATCGCAGGCCGCTTTCACGCAAAGAAGTCGCCCAGGTAATTGGCCTGAGTGAAAATTATCTCAGCCAAATTTTTCGGCAAGAGTTGGGCATCTCGCCGTGGGAATATCTGAACCGTTATCGTATCAAACAGGCCAGAGAGCTGTTGGCTCATACTGATGAGAGCATCTCTTCGATTGCGATGGATGTCGGTTTTGAAGATCCTTCTTACTTTGGCCGGGTTTTTCACAAAATAACCGGTCTGTCTCCGCGTGAATATCGCGAAAAATCTGCGGGATTCTGATCGCAGCATTCGTCTGAAAGCCGGGTAAAAGCAGCGCATAAGCTGCTTTTACCCGGCTTTTTCAATCATCCCCAAAACCAGACTTGCCACCAGCGTTGTTCTTCTGTCCGAGTGTGTCGTTCTTTTGTCCGAACAGATGCCAGCGTCACATCTCTATAATGATGTGTAGAGAAAACTATATAAGGAGAAAAAACATGCAACGTTTTCGATTTTTGTCTATTGTAAGCATACTGATTTTGATGATCGCTTTGCTCCCGGTCAACACCACACTTGCAGCCAGAGCCGTGGCATTTGGCCCGAATATCGAAGCAGAGAACTATTCCGCCCGCAGTAGTACTGCAGTCGGGGCGGTCAGCGGTACCGATGGGGTTGCAGTCCTCAGTTTGGCGGCTCGTCCCAACGAATGGACGAGCTACAACAGCCTCGATCTGACCAGCACGGCGATCAACCTGCGTTATGCCAACGCTTATGCAGCAACCACATTGGAAGTTCGGGTGGGCACTTCCACTGGCACGTTACTGGGAACCTGCAATCTACCCATGACTGGTAGTTGGACGACGTACACCACCTCAACCTGTACTTTGAGTGGCGCGGGTGGTAGCGGTCAAACCTGGTGCTGGTTTTCAAAGATCTTAATTACGTTTACATCAACTGGTTTAGCCTGGGTAGCGGTAGCAACCCGATGATGACTGTTACACAGACACTGACCACAACCCGCACCTTCACACCTGTCGGTGCAACCCCAACCAATACCGTTGGAGCTTCAGCAACGGTGACCCGCACGTCAACACTTGGGTTGACTGCTACGCCAACCCGAACGAATACGCCAACCATAACGATCACACCCACTCAGGGTGGATCCAGCCCTAATATTGAAGCGGAGAACTATGCCGCTCGCAGCAGCACCGCAGTCGGTGCCGTTTCTGGAACGGATGGTGGCGCAGTGAGTGTGCTGGCGGCACGCCCCAACGAATGGACAAGTTATACCAACCTGAATCTCGCCAATACAAACATCAATCTGCGCTATTCGAATGCGTATGCTGCCACCACCTTGGAAGTTCGCTCTGGCACATCCACCGGCACCTTGTTGGGCACTTGCAACCTGCCCCTGACCGGAGCCTGGACGACCTTCGTCACCGCGGCCTGCGCCCTGAGCGGTGCTGGCGCTGCGGGTCAAACCTGGTGCTGGTTTTCAAAGACAACAATTACGTCTATATCAACTGGTTCAGCCTAGGCGCTGGCAGCCCAACAGCGACTGCCACGACTGGCGCCCCGACAGCCACGTTCCTGCCGCCCAGTGGCAAGGTCTTTGTCGGCTACTGGGAAAACTGGCAGGGTGAGTCCGGCGACACCTGGATTCCGCTTAACAGCGTCAATGACAAATACAACGTCCTGATTGTCGCATTCCCCACCGTGCTCTCAGATGGCACCGTCACGATGACCGGTCTCGAGGGGAGCTTAAATCCGTCCGTCGCCGATGTGGCGACCGCCCACAGCCGCGGCAAGAAGGTACTGATCTCGATCGGCGGCGCGCTGGGTTCGACGAGTTTCAGCATGACGGCACAGTCACAGGAGGACAACTTCGTAGCCTCGATCATTGGCATCGTCGATACATTCCACTACGACGGCGTTGACATTGATATCGAGCGCAACCTGGATGCGCCCGGCCCGCCCGATAACCCCGACGGTTCGGTGGCACACATCATCAGCGCGCTCAACCGGCTCAAGGATCACTATGGCCCCAACTTCATGCTGACCTTTGCACCCGAGACCGCGAACACCGTTGGCGCCATTGGACCCTGCGGTGCGTACGGCGGCATCTGGGGCAACTATCTGCCGATCTTCAATGCGCTCAAGAGCCGCATCACCTTCGTCCACATGCAGTATTACAACACATCGGGCATGTACGGCCTCGACTGCAACATTCACGATCTTGGAACACAAGACTTCATCACCGCCTGGACGGAAGCGATGATCGAAGGTTTCCCGATTGGTCGTAGCGGTATTCAATACACCGGCCTCGATCCATCGCAGATCGTCATTGGCCTGCCCGCCTGGGTGCAGCTCCCAAGCACTTATACTTCGGCTTCGATCCAAGCTGGCTGGAAGTGTTTGACGACTGGCGCGTGTGGCGGTGGTTATCAACCCCGGCGGACGTACCCCACGCTGCGCGGCCTAATGACTTGGGATGTCAACATTGATAAAAGCAACAACTACAACTGGATTGAAAGTCTCTACCCCTGCGTCATGACCGGCGTGTGCAATTAAGTAGGGGGCGGGGTCTCCCCGCTCCTGCAATTGAATCCCTAAAAAGCAGAGTAATCCTGCTTTTTAGGGATTTCTGCATTTTGCAAATTTCTCCCTGATTTATCGGTGCTTTTTTGTCCGAGTCCTGCGTTTTTTTGTCCGAACAGATGCCAGCGTCCTGCCTCTATAATGATTTATAGAAATCTCATATTACAAAAAATTCAGGAGAAAATACCCCATGAAGCATTTTCGAATTTTTTCCATCGTAGCGATATTTATTCTCGTGATCGCTTCTCTTCCCGTCATGACTGTCTTTGCTGGCGCGAACGTTGAAGCAGAGAACTACTCCGCTCGCAGCAGCACCGCAGTCGGGGCAGTCGGTGGCACGGATGGGGTTGCAGTCGTCAGCCTGGGTGCCCGTCCCAACGAATGGACCAGCTATAACAGCCTGGACCTAACCAGCACCAGCATCAACCTGCGCTATGCCAATGCCTACGCCGCCACCACATTGGAAGTCCATGCTGACACTTCTACAGGCACTTTACTGGGGATCTGTAATCTACCCTTGACCAGCAGTTGGACGACCTATACCACCTCAACCTGCGCCTTAAGTGGCGCAGGAAGCAGTAGTCAAACCCTTGTGCTGGTTTTCAAAGACCTTAATTATGTTTACATCAACTGGTTTAACCTAGGTGGTACCCCGGCAGCCACTGCTACGCCGACCCTGATCCCGACGAGTGGGGCTTCCGCGACCCGCACCAATACTGCCACCGGTCCGACGGCGACCTTCACCGTTACTCCGACCCGGACGAATACTCCCATTGGCCCGACAGCAACTTCTACCGCCACCGCGACCCGTACGAATACATCCGTTGGCCCAACCTTAACCCCAACTCGTACCCAGACTCCAACGATCACGGCTACCCAAGGTGCGCCCGGTGCCAACATCGAAGCAGAGAATTATTCAGCCCGTAGCAGCACCGCCGTCGGCGCGGTTGGCAGCACCGATGGGACTGCGGCAACCATCCTGGCAGCCCGCCCCAATGAATGGACCAGCTACAACAACTTGAATTTGACCAGTACCGGCATCAATCTGCGCTATTCCAACGCTTACGCCGCAGCCACGCTGGAAGTCCGGGCGGGTACATCCACGGGTACATTGCTGGGAACGTGTAATCTCCCGCTGAGCTGGTGCCTGGACCACGTATGTCACTGTAGCCTGTTCGCTCAATGGCGCTGGCAGCACCAACCAGACGCTGGTGCTGGTTTTTACGGGGAATAACTATGCCTACTTCAATTGGTTCAACCTGAGCGGTGGTGGCCCAACCATGACTCCTACCAAAACTTCCACACCTACGCAAACCGCTATTCCCCCGCTTGGCAACAAACGCATTGTCGGTTACTACCCGGCCTGGGGCATTTATGGCGAGAACTATCATGTTAAAAATATTGACACCAGCGGTTCGGCAGCCAAGCTGACCCATATCAATTACGCCTTTATCAATGTGCTGAATAACAAGTGTTCATTGGGTGTCACCGCTGCCGGTGTTGGCGATGCCTTTGCCGATTACTCCCAGACAAATGATGCCAGCCTGAGTATTGACGGTGTCGCCGATGTTGCCAACCAGCCTCTGCGCGGCAACTTCAACCAACTCAAGAAACTTAAAGTCAAATACCCCGGACTGAAAGTGATCGCCTCGCTGGGTGGCTGGACCTGGTCGGATGGTTTCTACAGTGCAGCCAGCCCTGCAAACCGCGCTGCCTTTGTCGCCTCCTGCGTGGATGGCCTGATCCGGGGCAACCTGCCCCTCTATGACGGGGCTGGTGGTCCGGGCGCCGCTGCGGGTGTCTTTGACGGCATCGATATTGACTGGGAATATCCAGCCCTCTGTGGGCTTAACGCGGGCTGCGGCGCCACCGCTGCCGATACGGCGAACTTTACCGCGCTGCTGGCCGAATTCCGCAGTCAGTTGGATGCGCAGGGTGCGATTGACGGAAAACATTATCTCTTAACGGCGGCCATGCCGGCTGGCATTGATAAAATTGCCAAGATTGACATCCCCGGTGTAAACGCCTCGCTCGATTACATTAACCTGATGACCTACGATTTCTTCGGTAGTTGGGATGCACAGGGCCCCACCGCTCACCAATCAGCCTTGTATGCCTGGACAGGTATGCCAAGCACATCTCCGGCGAACAGCTACTATTCCGATGCCGCTGTCAACGCCTGGATCAATGGCGGGGTACAGCCAAGCCACCTGACGTTGGGCGTTCCATTCTATGGACGCGGTTGGGCGAATGTCACCAACGCCAACAATGGTTTCAATCAACCTGCCAATGGCGCAGCCCCGGGTGATCCGAATCTGGGCGAAGGGATGCAGTCATACAAGTATTTGAAATCTCTGGGCTGGCCCATCTTTCGCGATGCGCAGGCACAGGCCAACTGGATTTTCAACGGTTCCATTTTCTGGACCTTTGATGACCCGGTGACGCTCCAAACCAAGATGACCTACGTCAAAAATCGCAGCCTGGGTGGCGCAATGCTCTGGGAACTCAGCAACGACACCACCGACGGCGAATTGATCACTGCGCTGTTCAACGGCCTGAAATAGATAAAAACTTAGTCACAGAGTACGCAGAGAAAACAGAGCACACAGATTTTCTCAGAATCTCTGTGTGCTCTGTGTCAAAAGATTTTTGTACTGCAAAACCAAAGGACTGATTTCCTATGCTGACTTTTCCTGAAAATTTCATGTGGGGCACAGCCACATCTGCCTATCAAATTGAAGGTGCTTTTAACGAAGATGGGCGCGGCGAATTGATCTGGGATCGTTTTGCACATACGCCGGGCATTATTCATAACAATGAAAACGGCGACATTGCTTGCGACCATTATCATCGTTACGATGATGATATACGCCTGATGAAAGAACTGGGTTTTGGCAGTTATCGCTTCTCGATTGCCTGGCCCCGGATTTTCCCCGAAGGACGCGGCGCAATCAATGAACCCGGGCTGGATTTTTATAGCCGTCTGGTGGATACACTGCTGGAGAATCAGATCATCCCGAACGCCACACTGTTCCACTGGGACCTGCCGACGGTGCTCGGTGGCTGGGAATTGCGCAGCACCCCTGAAGCGTTTGCTGATTATGTGGATGTGGTCACCCGTTGCCTGGGCGACCGCGTCAAGATCTGGGCCACCCTCAACGAACCGTGGTGTACCAGCCTGCTCAGCTATCAGCTTGGTATTCATGCGCCGGGCATTCAAGACCCATCCCTTGGGTTGAAAACGGCGCACCATCAGTTGCTCGCCCACGGGTTGGCGATGCCCATCATCCGCGCCAACTCGCCGGGGTGCGAGGCGGGTACGGTGCTGAATCAGGAACCGGTACAACCCAAAACATCCTCCCAGGCAGATTACGAAGCCTACCGTCATTACGATGGGCATTTCAACCGTTGGTTCCTTGACCCGCTCTTTGGGCGTTCGTACCCAGCCGATATGGTTAGAGATTATGTCAAAATGGGTTGGCTCCCATGCGCCGAACCGGACTATATTCGACCCGGTGATATGGAAATTATTGCTGCCCCGCTTGATTTTTTGGGCATCAACTACTATAAACGTTCCGTCGTTTCAGCCATCCCAGGCAGAGAGATGGAGCCGGGCGTGATGGACTTTTGGAAAGCGCCGCAAGAAACACTGACTGAAATAGACTGGGAAGTCTACCCGGACGGCCTGTTTGAAACGCTCATGCGCATTCACACCAACTATCTTCCAAAGAAAATCTACATCTGCGAAAATGGCGCGGTGTTTCCTGATATTCCAGAAGTGGACGGGCAAATCCACGACCAGTGCCGGGTGGATTTTCTGGATGGGCACATCCGCGCGGCCTACCACGCTATCCAGGCTGGCGTGCCACTAGGGGGGTATTACGCATGGTCGTTAATGGATAATTTCGAGTGGACACGCGGCTATGCAGCACGTTTTGGGCTCGTATACGTTGACTATGCCACCCAAAAGCGTACGCTCAAAGATAGTGCACATTGGTACGCAGAAGTTGCCCGCAATAATGGGCTTGAGTAATACAGAAATGAATTCAAAACACACTGGAAGGTTCAGTGCTTGAACTTCTTTCAACTCAGCCCGAAATCAACAATTTTGGACGGTATTGTAGCACCTCGACCAGGTGCGTACCGGGTGGGAGTTGGTCGGCAATCGAATAAATCTTGGTGACTTCGAGCGCTTCTTCGATGCTCATCTCCGGCAGAATGCCAGGCAGGGCACGCGCCAGCAGGATTTTGCCCGAACCAGGCGCGCCGACTATCAGCATGTTATAGACAAAAAAACATATACTTTTCTATCGACCTTGCAACAGATAAAACACCATTAGCAGATGCGCTTTTCTCCCAGATGAACAGCGCAGAGCAGATCGCATAAGACCCAGAGCGGGGCAGGCTTCTCAGCTTGCTCCGCTCTTTTATATTGATAGCCCCGACATTGTCATGCCGGGCCCAACAGACCGTTAAGTTTCACTTTGATTTTGGCAGTGAACTGGTTGCGAACACTCGATATGAGATTCTCAGTCGCTACAGCCGGGAGAATTTGAAGCTTGCTTATAAGGCGATTGGAAGAAAGATCGAATGCTGACAAACCTTGGCTACAAAATCGCCGTTGTTATATCCGCCTTGGTCGAGAATCGTGCTTCTCCGCTCGATATTGTATTCTTAGGGTATAAAAGTGCAATCAGATATCCAGCTTTTGATGAAACGAAGCAAAACAAAAGTGGACTACAATAAGAACATTATTAAACGAATACTTTCGATGACACTTCTGTAAATGGAGAACACCTGTTGGCTCATTCATCACATCTTACTCTCGTGTGGGATGAAAAACACATCAAAGCGCTCCTAGGCCTGCACAAGTATCCTGTGCGTTTAATCCAGATGGAACCCTGGCAAACATGGATCGAACTGCACGGCGGGCTTGAGAATGTACTTAATCACCTGCGTAACAGCCGCCTGCCCCCGAACCAAGAGCAAATACTCAATATTGTTCTGGCTCATCCTGATGCATCAGCCAAGCTCTATTACAGTAAGCTTAATCTCAGCCCCAACGCCTACTTTCTCCGTCTCAAGGAACTGATCCGCAGCGTGCTTTTGCAGCTCAACACCTGGGAATCGGAACCGCTCCAAAAACTCCCCAAATCAACAATCCCAACAAACATACCATCTGCCTTGACATCGCTGATCGGTGCAGAGAAAAGTCTGACCACAGCAATGGCTATCCTGCGACGTCCAGGCACACGCTTACTGACTTTGACTGGCCCAGGCGGCGTTGGCAAGACTTGCCTGGCAATTGCCATGGGCACTGCCATGCTTGAAGACTTTTCCAATGGTGTTTTTTTCGTCTCGCTGGAAACCACCAACGATCCTGCTCTCTTGGTCACTCAGATCGCACGTTCGTTAAATCTGGAAATCACCAGTGCACAGTCGCTGCTCGAAACGCTCAAGGCATATTTACGTGAACGACAGATCTTGCTCATCCTCGATAATTTCGAACAATTGATCCAAGCTGGGCAGATCGTGACAGATTTGCTGCAGGCAGCAGCCCAACTCAAGGTCTTGGTAACGAGCCGTGAAGCGCTCAATCTATACGGCGAAATACGTTTTACCGTCCCTGAACTAACCCGGCCAGAACCGGGAAACCTGCCACCTATCGATCAGTTAAATCAATGGCCCGCGCTGAATTTGTTTGTGCAACGTGTGCAGGCCCGCCACCCGGAATTTCTTGTGAACGAGGCAAGCCTGGAAACGATCGTACAGGTATGCCAGCGTCTGGATGGGCTGCCGCTCGCTATCGAGCTGGCTGCCGCACAGGTCAGGCTGCTATCACCCGACCAGGCATTGCCGCACCTGGAATATGGTTTAAAAACTTTGAGGGATATTTCGCACGACAGGCCCTCACGCCAAAAAACTTTGTGGAATGTTATCGATTGGAGTTACCAACTCTTACCTGAATCTGAAAGGGCTATCCTGCGGAGGCTGGCTGTCTTCGGGCGGGAATGGAGCCTGGATGCGGCTGAGGCGGTTTGTCAAATGAACCACCTGCTTGTCAGCCTGCAAGAATTGGCGGATAAGAACTTGCTCCGTTACGTTGGGCAGGGCGAGATGGGTGATGCGCGTTTTCAGATGCTGCAACCGGTGCGCGAATACGCCTTTGATCAGTTAGACATCCACGCAGAAGCCGAGCAGACACAACGCCGCCATGCCCGTTATTTCATGGAAATGATACAACATGCTGAACCAGCCATTGGGACACTGGAACAATTGCGTTGGGTGCGCTGCATCAAGCAAGAACGCGAAAACCTGCAACTTGCACTGCAATGGATGCTCGATCGGCAAGAGACTGAAATGGCTTTCACGCTGTTGGGAGCGGGTTGGCGTTATTACAACATGCTCAACATTTGGGACGAGACCAACTTATGGATGGAACGCGCTCTGGCGCAGGGGGCGGATTCTAAAAGTGTAGCGCGCGTAAAAACCATCTGGGGGGCCGCCTGGCTGGCAACGCATTATAAAGATCTGGCTCGCCAGAAAATGTTGGCCGAAGAAGGCCTGACCCTTGCAACTCAAATGGGCGATAAACTGCTGATTGGTTTGCTGATGCAAAATATGGCAGATGTGCGTCGCCAGGATGGGGAATACGATCAGTCACTGCAGTTGCTTGAAGAAAGCCTGTCTTTGTTTCGGGAAATAGATAATAAAGGAGAAATTGCCTGGGTGCTCTACCATATGGCTGACACCATGCTTGATCGTGGGGAAATCACCCACAGTTTGGCACTCCGCTATGAAAGCCTTGCCATCTTTCGCGTCATTGGTGACCAATGGTCTGTAGCTGCCGCTCTTTGGCAAATTGGTCTGATCGGCGAGCAAGGGGATGATTATGAATTGGTAATAGAAGTCGGGATGGAAAGGCTGGCGATCTACCGAATGGTTGGCGCAAGATACCTTGTCAGGACCATGCTATCTTACCTGGCGAAACTTTTATGGCAGCAGCGAGATTTTGAGAAGATACAACCCATTCTTGATGAAAACCTGACGCTTGCCCGTGAAATTGGAGATCGCGCAGAAATTGCCAATGCGCTTCAACTGAAAGGACGCCTGGCACTTCAGCGCTTAGAGTTAGTCGCAGCCAAAGGGTTTTTGGAACAAGCCCACGCCATTTTTAGCCAGATTGGCGATGCTTCGGCGCTGGCAGAGAATCTGGAGGCAATGGAGCATCTGGCATTGCTTGAGAAAACAGCTTAAACAGGAACCGGGGCGGCATGATTGCCGCCCCGGTTTTTTTTTACGTTTTATTTCAGATGACAAAACCAGCTAGGGCTGTAGCGTAAGCACACCCGGTCGGTATGGCAACAAACCATAGTCACCACCGGAGCTGGGACTGCGTCCCTGATAAAGGAACTGCATGCCCGCGCATGGATTGATCGTCTTGGTCTGATCGGGATTGGTGCGAACAATGTCGCCGTGACTGATGTCATTGGTCCAGGTGGCGCCACTGTTGGCTTTGCCCGCGAATGGATTGCTTTCGGATGCGGCCAACGGTGTCCACGAACCGCTCAGGCTGGTGGCTGTGAACGAGCGGAAATATCGCCCGTTGGCGCCAATCGCCTCGACGATCATCAGATATTTGTTCTGGCCTTGCACGGTGTAAACTTCAACCGCTTCGAACAGGTTGTTGGTGCTGTCAGACATGACCACCGTCGAAGCCGAGCCAAAGCTACCGGGGAAGTTTCCAATCGGCATGCTGGCACGGTAGATGCTGCCATTATCCCCGGCAAAGAACAGGTACATGTTTTGGCTGTCGCCGATCTCGGTCTGGTCAATCGGCCCGGTGCCCGAATTGGAAATGCTGCCAGAGAAGAGCGTGTTCGCACCAGACCATCCGTTCGCATTCGTGGGGTTGGTGGAGGTCTTATAGCTGAAAGCAGTCGGCCCCCACTGGTAAGCAAGCACCCAGATGCTCTTCGGAGCGAAGTAGAAGAGGGTCGGTGCAACTGTGCCAGACGACATGCCGTTCTGGGTAGCGGATGCCATATCAGACCAGTTGGTGAACGGACTAAAATTCATCGAACCCCAGGATGAGCCGGTATCGTGGGTTGTGGCATAGACCAGGTGCTGGCCGTTATAGACGACGTTGGTGAAGTCTTTGAGCGAAGCCCAACCCGATTTCGGATTTGCGAGCGAACCGGTAGAACTCCAGCGGAATGTAGATGGCAGGGAGCATGATCCGCCAGTCGTGGGGGTAGCAGAGGGTGCCTTGGTTGGGGTGCGGCTGGGAGCCGGAGTATTTGTTGGACCACCAGGGGTATTGGTACGAACAGGTGTACTGGTGATCGCTGGCGGCGTATTGGTCGCGCCACCCCCAGAGCAGGTTCCACCGATCTCGAAGTGACCCCAGGCAACCGTGCTGCCGTAGTGAATGGTATAAAGACCATTGACAGGGGCGATGGACGAAGCAGCAGTATAAACGTTTAGGTATGAAGTGCCGTTCACTTCCAGTGTGGTCAGGTTCCAGGAATTGATGTAGGTACACAGGGATGTTGCTGCATAGCAGAAGTCACCAGCGCCATCCTTGGCAAACGGGCTGGCAATCGAGGTGGCCGGGCTACAAATTGTAGCCGCCCGGGCAGAATGGACGCCAATCCACGTCGCCATGATGACGACCAGAATGGTGATACCGATGAACAAACGTTTCATACTCATTTTTGATACTCCTTGGTGTGAAATAGGATTGAATAAAACTTGGATGGATAAGAGATTACTTGGCTTCGAAGTGGCCCCAGGCCACACTACTGTTGTAGCCCACGTACCAGAAACCGTTGATCTTGGCCGGGTAGGAACCCGATGCAATATAAAGATTGGTCGCGTTGACACCGTTGATCGTGACGCTGTTTGTATTCCACGAGTTGATGTAGCTGCCCAAATTGCTCGATTGCCAGCAGAATGTCCCAGCGCCATCGAAGCTGAATGGTGCGGTAATCGTGGATGTTACCGGACTGCAAGTGGAACCTGTGCTACCGGGGGTCGGCGTGTTGGTTGGGCCAGTGCCGGGTGTAGAAGTGCGGACAGGGGTACTTGTTGCACTGTTCGGGGTCGCTGAAGCCCCCAAAGTGGGGGTGCGGACGGGGGTGTTGGTCGGGCTGATGGTCCCGCTGCCATACCCCGCCGCGACAATGTTGGCCTGGATGGAATTATCGGTGGCGTCTGACGGGTAGCCAGTGACAATGGCCCCTTCGTAGAAGGTCCCCAGGCTCTGATTGGTGTTGGTAGCGCAGCAGTCGCCGCCGCTGCCTAGAACAATTGCGCCTTCCTTCTTCATCGGGTTGTAGCCGCCGGGCAGCGATCCATTGTAAAGGGTGGTCAGACTGCCCGATTGCGCGTTGGCACCCTTGAGCGCCATAAGCGTTGTCCCGTTGTTCTTGAGCATGGCGGTGACATATTTGTTTGTAAACGCTTTTTGGTTCGGGTTCCACGAGCTGCTGCCGCCTGGGAAAAGCCCAAATTCAAGATCAGCCTGCACCCACGGGCCTGTGCCAGAACAGCCACCGAACCAGCAACTTGTACCAAAGTAGATTGCGTCCATGTGACCTGCGCCAACCGCGGTTCGACTGGTTTCACTGTTGCCGTAGTCGAAGCAGCAACCACTGTTGACGTGTGTACCGCTCGTCACCATGTACAGCCCTTCCGGCGCACTGCCGGTTGGGATGCCTGATGATGAGCCGTTACGCCAATAGCTGTTAGCCGGATTGATATACAGCGAGTAGACCTTATTGCCGCTTACGGTAAGCGATTCGCTGGTGGCGCTGGATGGGTTATCATGACCGCCGACCGGGCTGCCTGAGCCTTGATACCACAAGTCATTGCCATGCCCGGATTGGTCATAGATGGCTGTAATCACACAGGTCGTGCCTGAGCAGAACGAATCCTGCGCGGCGGCGTTGGCAAAGCCGCCCGCGCTCAGGGTACTAATGTCAAGTGTGCCGCTGTTTGATGCACGTCTGACCTGATACAGCTTGCCGTTGTATGCGCCGTAAAGCGCACGTACTGTACTGTGCGCAGCAACGCAGGTGTTGCCGGCTGCTGCATAGATGTCGCATGGCCCCGTCCCGGCGGCGGATGCCTGTCGCAGGCCGAGTCCCACTGCGCTCAAAACCAGCGCCATAACCAATACTGCGATGAAAAACTTGGGGTGAAAGAATTTCTTAATCATGTTCATTTTGAATACTCCTTTGGACTTAATTTATTTTGCTTCGAAATGGGCCCAGGCAACGCTGCTGTTGTAGCTGACGTACCAGTAGCCATTGACCTTCGCGGGGTAAGAACCTGATGCAACGTAGATGTTGGTCACATTGACACCATTGAGTGTGATGCTGGCAGCATTCCAGGAATTGATATAACCACCAAGATTGGTGGATTGCCAGCAGAACGTTCCAGCTCCATCGTAGGTGAACGGAGCGGCAATGGTGGATGTCACCGGGCTACAAGCAGTACCACTGACAGGTGTTGTGGGAGTTGGAGACGCTCCAATGGTTGGGGTCGGGGATGCCCCGACGATTGGAGTCGGGGTACGGGTGGGTGTCGCCATTGGACCAGTGGTTGGTGTTGGCCCACTTACGTTGCCTACTACGATACGATCCAAATCTGGCGCATATGCAGTATCGTTATAGAATTTGACCGTATTGTTGCCAGCATTCAGTGCTACCGTGATAGGCGAGGAAGCAACTGGGGTGGTCCAACTGGTGCTTGTGATGGAGACAGTTTGCGCCGCACCACCATTGACACTCACCGAAAAACTGCGCGTACCACTCACAAGGCCGTAGATCGTCAGCGTACGATTGCCCGCTGCACTGGCGATGACGTTGATGGTGACGTAGTTGGCCGTCCCGTTGCCGATATAGCCAACCGAGCTACCGCCAGAGCAGGATGCGCAACTGGCAATTACTGCCGCACCGCTCAGCGTGCCTGTTTCGGCTTCAACAGAGCTGCTTGGGCCAGTGGTTGGTGTGGGCCCGCTGCTACCGCTTGCAATTTTGAGCATCGCCGTACCATGTGATGGGACACTGACGGTGTAACTGTTATTGAATGACCCCCGATCTGCACGTGCCCACAAATCACGCACGGTTGCACTGCCGGATGGTAGACCAATCTGGCTCCAGGCGACTGTGATGTTGGATGCCGAAGCGCCGCGGTTAAACAGAGCTACTGCTCGCACGTTGGTGCCACTAAGCTGCTTGGAGATGATTTCCAGATCGCCACTGTCTGAAACTTTTTGACCTTGTTTGCCCAGCGCATCTTGATCTACTGCGATGATTTCAGGTGCCATCAAAATGTCTTTGGTGGCCTGAGACATGGTGCGGATGTCGTTGCCTGCAATCAACGGGGCAGCCATAATAGCCCATAAACTCATGTGTGTGCGATACTCGGTATCGGTCATTCCGCCGTTGCCAACTTCCAGCATATCGGGATCGTTCCAAGCCCCTGGTGCGGCGCTGGCGTATAGGCCCACGTTGATGTCGTAGTTGCTGAGCATGCTGTTCCAATTATTCGCGATGTCTCCTGTCGTCCGCCACAGGTTGCCAGTAGGGGGCATCCAACTCTGGAAAGCCCAGGCGCAGATACTGAAGACAATCGAACGCCCAGAAGATGCCAGCGCGTTCTTCATATTGGTATAGTCGGTCTGCATGTTTGAGCCTGGAGCCTGATCGCAATTATCATATTTCAAATAATCCACCCCCCATAAAGCGTAGGTATTTGCATCGCGTGTCTCGTTTCCGTAGCTGCCACTTTGAGCGCTGGAAGGCCCATTATAAAAATGGTAGCAAGTCAACAACCCGTGGTCGCCATAAATGCCAAACTTCAACCCTTTGCTGTGGATGTAATCTCCCAGCGCCTTCATGCCGCTTGGAAAGCGGGTAGGGTCAGCCCGCAAGTTGCCACTTAAATCGCGGGATGTTGCCATCCAGTTGTCATCCAAGTTCAGATAGATATACCCGGCATCTTTCATGCCTGAAGAGACCATCGTGTCGGCGATGCCTTTGATTTGGGTTTCATTGATATTTTGGGAAAAGATGTTCCAACTGTTCCAACCCATTGGGGGTGTCAGCGCCAGCCCGTTATTCAATGCTGGTTTGGCCGCCAGAGCGGGCACAACAGAGAATAAGACAAGCGTGATTGCGATTGCGAAAACGATCAGTGTCCGTAAATGTTTGAGCAACATTTTCTATCTTCCTCGCTGGTGGTTGTAATCTTTGCCAGGCGGTAGAATATTCGCCGCCTGGCAAAGATGAAAGAGCCTTATTTCGCTTCGAAGTGGCCCCAGGCCACGCTGCTGTTGTAGCTCACGTACCAGAAACCGCCAATCTTGGCCGGGTACGAGCCTGATGCAACATACAAATTGGTCGCATTCACGCCATTAATCGCCACGCTTGTCGTATTCCACGAGTTGATATAGCTGCCCAGGTTGGTCGATTGCCAGCAGAACGTCCCAGCGCCGTCAAAACTGAATGGAGCAGTAATCGTGGATGTCACCGGGCTGCAAGTGGAACCGGTGCTGCCGGGGGTTGGGGAAGCCCCAACGATTGGGGTTGGGGTGCGGCTGGGGGTTGCAGTGACTCCACCGGAGGTGGGTGTAATGGTACGAGTAGGGGTTGGCCCACTAACGGGAGTTTGGCTGCGGGTTGGGGTGGGGGTGATGACGGTTCCGCCAATGGCGCCGACAAAGGTCGTCACGCTCGAAGCATCCAAATTCAACGTGAAAGTCCCACCCGAATTGCTGACCGTACCATCGTTTGCAACGCTCTTGCTACCCGATGTTGTGTATTTTGTCAGGGACGAAACATTCCCGCCACTGACTGTAAGGCTGACGCTTTGTGCCGATGTGTTGCGGTTGACCACCACAACCACCATATTCTGACCGCTCTGATAGGCCGAGACATAGACATTTGTCGTCGGGTTTTTGGTGGCGTCCACACGCACCGCGCCAGGCCGGACGAATTTTGCATATTGCGACATGGCATATCCGCGCTTGCTGACGGCACCATCTTCGGTGAGCATGCCGTAGGAGCGGCGGATATACCACCAGACATAAGCGTTGAATTGCGCTTCAACCATCGAGTTGTGAATTTCGTAGGCAACATCAAGCGCATTGGGCCAGGAATTGGCATCGGTGGTGCTGTCTGTGTAGTGCTCCGTCATCCAGAGATCCTTCCCTGCTCCCTTTTGTTGAAAGAGCGGGTAAGAGAAGTTTGACAACGATGTTCCATACAAATGCGTACCCAAAATATCGAGATTTGCCAACGCCTGTGAATTGTTCAAAATGGGGTCGGACATGGATTTGATGTACTGGAACGATTCAGGCGCAATCACACGGGTTTGAATGCTGCCTGCATTGTTTTTCATAAAGTTGAGCATTTCGGTGGGTGTCCAGGCTGTCCAATCGGTCGCATAATCTGGCTCGTTTTGCACCGAAATGGCGTAAATATCCACGCCGTTTTGTTTCATATAGGTCACAAACGAATTTAGATAGCTGGCATAGGCAGCGTACTGGCTATAGGCGAGGCGCTTTTGCCCGTTGACCACTTCAGTCATGCTGGCGGGTGGATTCCAGGGTGTGGCAAAAACAATCGCGCCCAGCGAAACGGCTTTTTGCGCGGTGGCAAGTTCTTTGCTCCAGTTGCTGCTGTTTTCATCGACGTGAATGCGTAAAATGGACATGCCAATTTGCCCGGCGCCATTGCCAAAGGCCGCAGTACGCTGGCTGTCGGTCAGGTCAGCAATCCAAACGGGATGATTTATCCCGCCAAAGCCGCGAATGGTCTGGTAGGTTGTACCCAGATTGACGGTGACTGAGCCTGCAGCCGACGCGTTGCAATTGACAGTGAACAGACTGGCAATCACAGCAACTACCATCAATAGTGCGAGAACAAACTTGGGTTGAAAAAACACTCTGCCTGTATTCATTTTTATTGATCCTTTTGTTTGAATGATTGAATATGAATTTACTTGGCTTCGAAATGGCCCCAAGCCACGCTGCTGGAGTAGCTCACATACCAGAAGCCGTTGACCTTGGCTGGGTACGAACCTGATGCAACGTAGATGTTTGTCACGTTGACTCCGTTCAGGGTGACGCTGGTCGTATTCCAAGAGTTGATGTAGCTGCCCAGGTTGGTCGATTGCCAGCAGAACGTCCCCGCGCCGTCAAAGCTGAATGGTGCGATGATGGTAGATGTCACCGGACTGCAAGTGGAACCTGTGCTGCCGGAGGTGGGAGTTGCCCCAACAGTTGGGGTCGCGGTTACTGTCCCTGGGGTCGATGTGCGAGTGGGTGTAAGCGTCGGCCCGTTGGGCGTGTTTGTGCGGGTGGGAGTAATGGTTGGGACATTCGGTGTAGATGTGCGCGTGGCGGTGGGAACGGGTGTTGTTCCCAGGATGCTTTGCAGCCGATTGGCAATTTTGATGTGTCCGTTCATGGTTGGGTGCAGGTTATCAGAATCTAAAGTCGCCAGTTGTGACCCAGCCGGTTGTATCCACATAGCGAACCTTTGAATCCCCGGTGCTGATTTTCTGCGTTTACGGCGGCCTGAAGTCAAAGCGGCTTTATAACCACCAAATGTCCGCAAGACAAAAATCTCTGCATTGGGATATTTGGCCCTAACATTCTGCAAAAACGTAATATAGAGGCTCTGGAAGGTTGAATTGGGCGTATTCCAATCATTGGTTCCGAGATTAATCACAACCTGGTTGGGTTGATAACGACTGAAATCCCATGCAGGAGAATTGGGGTAATGGATAGTTTGCAGCTTGAAGAACTGAACGCTCATGCCAATGTTGTTTTCGCCACAGGAAGGTGAAGAAGCATTCTGCAAACAAATGCCTGAGTATGCCACCTGGGTATGATCGGCATTCAGCGCATCGCCAGTCAACCATGCATAATCATTGAGGGCATAATTCGTCAATGTACAGCATCCTGGCAGTGATCGAGTTGCCGATAAATTCGATCAGTTTGCTTTTCGCAGCCGGGGGTTGCGTGGAAGCGCCACTGCTTAAAACCAAGCCCTTGAACTGGATTGTGTCATATTCAGAGCGGGCGATAATCCGCAACGTGTGCGTGCCCGATGCCAGCGAAGTAGGCGTCAGATTCACTGTGCCGTTGGCGCTGGCGTAGTATTTGGTCACGCCGTCAATCACTGCAAACATGTTTACTGTTGCACCCAGCTTGATGCTCAACGTTGTACCAGTGAAATTGACCCTGAAATACGCGCCTGACCAATAGCTCTTGATATTGGTCAAGTCACTGTTATCCCAGCGCCCGATGTATTTAATATTTGAATCAGCTGGCGACCCATCCCCAGTTGCCGCCAGAAGCATGGCAGGTTGACCCTTCATCCCTGCGGCGCTTGCCAGCGACGCGGGCGTGATCAACAAGCCAAGCATAAAAACAATCGTTATCAAACACCGAAACTTATGCATAGGTAAATCCTTTTTATGAATGAATATGATTTCAACTTGGACATCACGAGTAGCATAAAAGGTGAAAGCAAAATCCCTGATGCAAGGCAGCGTTGGGATTCGCCGCCTTGCATCAAAAAAGAAAATGTTTACTTGGCTTCGAAATGGCCCCAGGCAACGCTACTGTTGTAGCTTACATACCAGAAGCCGTTGACCTTGGCCGGGTACGAACCCGATGCAACGTAGATATTTGTCACGTTGACACCGTTGACGTTCACACTATTCGCATTCCAAGAGTTGATGTAGCTGCCCAGGTTGCTCGATTGCCAGCAGAACGTCCCCGCCCCATCAAAGCTGAATGGTGCGGTGATGGTGGATGTGACCGGGCTGCAAGCGGAGCCCGTGCTGCCAGGGGTTGCCGAAGCCCCAACGATTTGGGTTGGGGTGCGGACAGGAGTATTGGTTGGGCCACTCCCCTGGGTTGCCGTGCGAACGGGAGTATTGGTACTGGCCGGGACAGATGTATTGGTGGCAACTGTGCCAGTATTCACCGTTATATTGGAGCTCCCGCTGCTCTGGTAGCCCTCGGTGGCCAGGACCTGGTAGTTATGGGTGCCCAGGTTCAGACCCAGGCTTGCCCATGCGTTGAAGTGGTTGGCGGTGGTAATGGTGCCGCCAGTGCGCTTGGACTGCCGGACGCTCCAGTACTGATAGAAGGTTGCCGTGCCGATGATGGAGGGCTGGTTAACCCGCTGGGTGCGGTAGATGTCGTAGGTGCTGCCGTCGGTAGTAACCGTACCCAGGTGGGTCGCACCCGTGCTCGGGTTGTAGCTGCCGTAGTTCTCGACGATGTAATACTCGATCAGCGGGCTGGTCGTCCAGCCGTAAAGCGACAGGTAGCAGTTGCCGTTGCAGTTCCAGGTGCCCGAGTAGGACACGGTGTGGTTCGAGCCGGGGTTCCAGCCTTTGCCAACGACGATGTTCTGGGCTGCAGTGTTCCACGTGACGCTGTAGTTACCGCCAGCGCCCAGGGTCATGTTGCCACCGCTGGCCTGTTCCCAGAACGTGAAGAAGTAGCCGTTGTGGGTGCCAGTTTGATTGGATGTGATGGTCCTATCGGCTTCAGCCAGGACACTGGCCGGCAGTAAGAGCATGGCCATAATCATGACAATGCTTGCGAGCACAAATAAACCTTGTCTTGTCTTGGACATTTTGATTTTCTCCTTTTATCTTTTAAAGATGTGTGTGTTTCAACCAGCAATTAAAGTCATTGCTGGTTGAAAAAGTTCCAGCCGTTCTGACTATTTGGCTTCGAAATGGCCCCAGGCAACGCTACTGTTGTAGCTCACGTACCAGAAACCGTTGATCTTGGCAGGATACGAGCCTGATGCAACATACAAATTGGTCGCATTCACGCCATTAATCGTCACGCTGGTGGTATTCCAAGAGTTGATATAGCTGCCCAGGCTGGTCGATTGCCAACAGAACGTCCCTGCCCCGTCA
This sequence comes from uncultured Chloroflexia bacterium, assembly GCA_963757465.1. Taxonomy (GTDB): domain Bacteria; phylum Chloroflexota; class Anaerolineae; order Anaerolineales; family Villigracilaceae; genus UBA5195. The sequence continues at coordinate 1,444,353 of CAVWRY010000003.1, forward strand.
AAGCTGAATGGCGCGGTAATCGTGGATGTCACCGGGCTGCAAGTGGATCCTGTGCCGCTGGGGGTTGGGGTGCGGACAGGCGTGCTTGTTGGACCCGAGCCCGGGGTCGCTGTGCGAACGGGAGTGCTGGTCGCAACCGGGCCGACGGCGTTGAGCGCATTGAGCACGGAAGTGTAGGCAGCCTTCTTGTTACCACTGCCATCGAAGAGCAGCGGAGTTTCGCTGCTGCGCCATGAGTCGCTGTCGCGAACACCCCAGACGGTGATGCCGACGCAGCGGGAAACCGCCAGACATGCGTTGGTCACGTTGGCGTAAGCGGTGGTGGGAGCGCTGGCAATATCCAGTTCGGTGAGCGCTACGTCCACGCCGAGGGCGGCGAAGTTGGCAAGCGTGGTCTGGAAGTTGGACGGCATGCCGCCGGAACCGAAGTGGCTCTGGAAGCCGACGCAGTCGATCGGGATGCCGCGAGCTTTGAAGTCTTTGACCATGTTGTAGGCGCCCTGAGTCTTGGCATAGGTCCAGTTCTCGATGTTGTAATCGTTGTAGCAAAGCTTGGCTGCCGGATCGGCGGCGCGGGCGGTCTGGAAAGCCTGCTCGATATAGCTGCTACCAATATTGTTCTGCCAGACATCGGCACGATGGGTGCCGTCCTCGTTGAGCGCCTCATTGACCACGTCCCAGTAGGCAAGTTTGCCCTTGTAGTGGCCCACTACGCCGTTGATGTGTCCCTTCATCGCTGCAAGTGTGGCTGACGAACCCGACAGGTTTTGCATCCAAGTCGGGATCTGGGCGTGCCAGACCAAGGTGTGGCCGCGGACCCTCATGCCGTGGCTCGTGGCCCAGTTGTAGACACTGTCACCGGCGCTGAAAGTAAAGTTGCCCTGAGTAGGCTCAGTGGCGTCCGGCTTCATTTCGTTCTCGGGTGTCACCATGTTGAACTCACGCGCCGCGATGGTGGTATAGGTTAAGTCGCCGAGCCTGCCATTGGCGATGGCGGTGCCAAAGTAACGCCCAGATTGGGCGGCGGCGGCACCGAGCGTGCTGGCTGCTGCCACAGGCATGGCGAGCACGCTCGCAACCATGGCAACCAAAACAGTCAGCGAAAAGAGTTTCAGTAAAGCGTTTTTCTTGAAATTTCCGAACATATTCTTCCTCACTTTTAGGGTAGGTGGGCTGGCGTGAATTTCCATTCATTGCCAGCCCGTTGGCGGATAAGAATTGACAGGCTGTGCTGTTCAATTTGAGACGTTAGCGGATGGTACTATTTAAGGCTGTAGCGTAAGCAAGCCCGGTCTCCACGGAATATGGTTGTAGTTGCTCGTGTTGCTGCCAATCTGGAAGCCCTGATAAAGTATCTGGAGATTGCATGGGTCAACGGTCTTGGTCTGGTCAGGGTTGGTACGAACCAAGTCCCCGCGGCTTATGTCGTTGGTCCAGGCGCCAGCCGGGAAGGTGACGTTGTTCTTGCCAGCAAACGGATTGGCTTCGGTGGCTGCCAAAGGTGTTCACGAACCACCGAGGTTGGTTGCAGTGAATGAGCAGAAGTCACCCGCGCCGTCCTTCGAAAACGGTACGGAAACCGCGGTGGCGGGGCTACAGATCGTGGCTGTACGGGCCTAGTTGATGCCAATCCATGTCGCTATGATGCCGATGAACAAACGTTTCAAATTTATTTTTATGCTCCTTGGTTGAAAGATGGATGAGTATTACTTGGCTTCAAAATGGGCCCAGGCGACGCTGCTGTTGTAGCTCACATACCAGTAGCCGCCAATTTTGGCCGGGTAGGAACCCGCAGCAACGTAGATGTTCGTCACATTGACGCCGTTCATGGTGATGCTAGCGGCATTCCACGAGTTCACGTAACTACCCAGGTTGCTGGATTGCCAGCAGAAGGTTCCCGCCCCATCAAAGGTGAATGGCGCAGTAATGGTGGATGTGACCGGGCTGCAAGTGGAACCGCTGCTGGGGGTAGGTGTTGCAGTTATCGCCCCTGGAGTATTCGTGCGGGTGGGAGAAGCTCCTAGTGTGGGGGTAAGTGTCGGCCCGCTTGGCGTGTTTGTGCGGGTGGGGGAAGCCGCAGCGGTATTCGTCGGGGTTGGAATAACAGATGTACTGTTGAACTTCCACCAGTTCACATTGAACAAAAAGCCGCTTCCACCGGTGAAACGCAGGTACAAGTCGTGGATGCCAGTTGCGCCGCTGACGGTACAGGTTTTGGTCACCCAGGTTTGCCAGCCGCCTGTCCCGGCAACAGCGCAGGTTCCGATCAGTGTGCCAGATGAACTATCGTCAAGACGTAGTTCAATGTTTCCGCCACTCGTGGCCGAGGCTACTCTGGCATCAAACGAGGTTGCCCCAGAGCCGAAATTGACGCCCTTCACTTTGATGAAATCGCCGTTCTCAATATTTGCCACATCCAGCCCGCCCTCACTCGAACCTTCCGTTTCGATGTCAGAATTCCCAGGAAATGGTTTCGGCCTCGGTCGTGACGTATGGGTTGAGATTACCGACGCCAGCGACCCCATTCGTTGTCATGTTAATCGTCGGGATCGTGCCATCAGCGTTGTAATTGAACTTCTCCACAGCAATCGAGCGTTTGTAACCGCCACCGCCCGGCAAAGCCCCATTGTGATAGAAGAAGTAGGAATTCCCGCCAAAGTCAATGATGCCCTGGTGGTTTGTGAAACTGGTGCCCTGCGTCGGCATAATCATCCCACGATACGTCCACGGGCCGGTGGCGCTGGGGCCGGTGGAGTAGGCGATGTATTCGCTGCAGCAGGCGGCAGCAAATGACATGTAGTAGATGCCATTGTGTTTGGAAAGCCACGGGGCCTCCTCGAAAAGCGTCGGTCTGGAAGCATTACCAGTGCGTGTTCCAAAACCAGCTGTCGTCAATGGCACCTGAACCGTGCCGCCTGTGTAAGAAATCATGTCTTGATTCAACTTTACGTAATAAAGGTCGGGGTTTCCATAATAGAGATAGGCCTGACCGTTATCATCAATAAAGACAGTTGGATCAATTTCGCTGTTGGCAATTAACGGAACCCCGAGTGCGTCCGTAAACGGACCCGTGGGACTGTTCGATACCCCGACGCCGATGGCGTTGCCGCCCGTTTTCTTGGTGACGGGGACATACCAGTAAAACTTGCCATTTCTGGCAGCCACCTGCCCGGCCCAGGCATTGCTTGCCGCCCAACTGAATGTGCTCAGGCTCATCGGGGAGCCGTGGTCGGTCCAGTTCACCATGTCTGTCGTGGAATAGACCCGCCAATCTTTCATGGTGAAGAAGTTGTTTACAGTCACATCTTCGTCATGGTCGGCATAAAGGTAAAGCGTGCCGTTGTAGACCATTGGGGCCGGGTCAGCGGTGTAATTGGTCTGAATGATCGGATTTTCCTGCGTGATGACTTGGGCAGCAGAAGCGGCGCGGACTACCAATGGCGAGAGCGAGACGACCGCCAAAGCCATAATCAGGCATGAAATACCAGTTCTTAGAATTATTTTTAGCTTCATTGTTTCTCCGGTTTTGTGAGATAGGGGCAGTGTAGAGAAGCCCACACCTGCACTATTGGCGTATTTCATTCAGATCAGAATTGGCTGATGAAGTTCCAGACCTGTTGCGGAACCCAGCTCGTGCTCTGACCGTTGTCATGCGGATTTGGGTTGTGGTCGCCGTCGAAGGCGCACCAGGTTACAGGGTAGGAGGGGGAACCACCCGCATATTTTGTGCAAATATGCGTCCCACTGCCCACCGCAGGTTCAGCCGGGTTCTGGGGCGTGACCCCATTCACCGAAACGAAGTGATCGCGCAGGCTTCGTCCGCTGGAGATGTTGAGGGTGGCGTCGCTCAAGCCGTGCGTTGCAAAGTAGGCAATAGGTGTCGTGCCGCCAGAGCAGCCGCTGAGTTGTGCGCCTGAGTA
>CAVWRY010000004.1:0-11625 GCA_963757465.1 uncultured Chloroflexia bacterium
ACCGATCACGTCCAAAATCTCTAGCGCGTGTTGGGTCGCCACAGGTTGACTTTCAGGGCAGCGGATGTCCGGTTCCAGGGCATTGCCAAAACCGCCATCTTCGTTTTGATAGGCGCGTAACGCAGAGAGCACAGCTTGCGCTGAACCGGAGCGAAAATGAAAATCGAACAAACGACGCTCCAGCAGCCGGGCGTTCTGCCAAACGAACTCTTCTGCTCGCTCAAATAGATTCTTCATATTTTCACCTCCAACGGTTTGCGTAAGCAGACAAGCTTGCCACGCGGACCAGCCATCAAAACGGATAAGGCTTTCGAGCGAAAAAAGCCATGAAACGGAACGTGGCAACCCGGCTACCTGCGCCATGCATTTTGAAATTTATTTTGCTCTCACCGTGAGTGAAATGGTGATGTAATCTGACAATTCCTTTTTTGTAGGTAATTCAGTTTCAAATGTAATAATATTCTGCCCTTGCGTTGTTTCGACACTCGCCTTTTTACCGTTATTTCCATCGAAACTGCGAAGACTTTCGTCCAACCATGAACCGCTTTCTTTCCATGCTGGAAAAACTGCATCCAATAACACTTGCATGACGAACAAGACCTTTCCATGTTGTTTGGCGCTTGATGTTGGCGTGATTAATAACATTTTCGGAAGTAGGATCGTAACCGATGCCTCGTGTAAATTTTCATCGTCCCCTACTAAGAAGACACCTACCCCAGTGGCGTCTGCAAGAACAATATGCCCAATCACATTTGGCATACCATCTTCCATGATCGGCTTATCAAAAGTGAAACTCAACTTCTCATACGCAGATTGTACTTTCTGCCGACTTACGCCAATTCCTTCTAGCTTTGCGCCCGTTGATTTGGGCGTACCGGTTGGAGAAGATTCGGGCAATGTGAGAACGATAGGTAAAGCAGTGGTTGCAGGCAAGTTCGTTGCCGTGGCTGGCAACACTTTCGTATTTCCCCCACAGGAGGTGATAAACATGGATAAGGTGAGAAGAATGATTAAAAATGACGATGGTTTTAGCATTCCGTAATTTTCCTTTCAGACTTTTAGAATATCCCCAAAAACAGGGTAACGATTTGCCACGCGGACCAGCCGCCAAAACGGACAATGCTTTTCGAGCGAAAAAAGACCGCGAAACGGAATGTGGCAAACCGTCCGCCTTTAGCCATTATTGCCCTGGCGTTGAAGTTGGGACAGGTGTTAGGCTGGGAGCAGGCCTTGTCTGCATTGTTGTCGTATCAAGATAGAAGAAAAAAGCATTTCCATCTTTCCAACCCGAACCATAAATTGTGTGGTCATCAACCCACGACATGAAATCATAATCGTAATGCTGATCTAAATATGTCTGTGACCCCGAGCGAAGATCGGCAAGAATGATTGAAAAGCCCCCTCCATCATCACGATCAAGGGCGCTGATCAACAGCTTGCTGCCGTTCGGTGAAAGCCGCAAAAAGCCAGCATCATCGAACTTTTTATCGAGACGGATATTTATCTCATCTCCTGTTACAAGATTTTGTATTTTTACGATCAGTATTTTTTTTGTGCCATCCACAGATAATAGCTTTGTGCCATCCTCGGAAAAATCACAATAATAGTTGCCTCGAGGCAAAATAGTCGTCACTTTTCCAGTTTCGACATTTAGTCTCACCAGCCCAAATATATTCGGAAAATAGGTGACACCATCTGCCGGGCTTTCCCTCACCAAATACAAAAATTTATCATCCGCCGTCCAGCGCACGGGGTAAAGAGCGTCGTACGCGAGCCAAAATGGAAAAGGCTCTTGCGTATCTTCTGGGATCGGCGTGGCGTAATCAACTCCCACATAATCTTTTCGATAGGATGCTTGCACAGGAACACGCGACCCATCCAGCGCAATAACCCTTGTTACTGATATATCTTTTCCTTCCGAAGGCCAACAAACAAACGCCATCAATTTCCCGGAATTCGATGGAAGAAAGCCGTTAGGAGAAAAAATCTCGGCTATTGCAATAGCGGATGGCAACCGCGTGTTCAGTAGCCTCGGCTGGTGTTGTTGGAAAGGAAAACGGGGTTCGTGACACAGTTACTGTAACCGATGGTGTTGGCAGCAGCGTTTGCGTAGAAATCAACGTCGGCGTTACGCTCACTTTTAACGACTACGGATGACGACAAGGCGGGATTTGAAGCCTTTTCGCCACAACTGATAAGAAAAGGGAAAACCAAAAGTACAAGCAAAATTCTTATCTTCATTTTGTCTTATTTTCCACACCATACTTCAACAGCATTTCTTCGCAATTCCATGTCTTGCTCATTTACTTCTGTATGTTTCATTGGAAACTCCTGGTGAAGGGAAATGCCCAACGGTTTACGTTAGAGACAGTTTGCCACGCGCACCAGCCGCCAAAACGGACAATGCTTTTCGAGCGAAAAAAAATGCCCTTAACCGGAACGGGGCAAACCATCCGACTGCAATAGCAAGCCATCATTTTTCACGCCAGAAATAGAACTGTTTCTCAGGATGCTTGTTAGGCGCGGTTTCGCCTTGTTTTAAATGCCGTATCAGTCATACTTTTTAGCTTATTGATCTGATTCTTCGCTCAACCACCTTTGAATCGCGTCTTTTAGCCACTGAGGGGCATCTTCTACAATCGGACCTGGGGGGTCAATGCGAGTAGCTTCCTCTGCTTTGCGTATTTGATCCGCCAGTGAGGGGACATCCCATTCGGCTCGTTGCAGATCCGTCGTGTCAGGTTCAACATCCCATAAGCGCTGGCGCTTTCCATCGGATACGTATTGGGTACCGTATTTCTGCGGCTTGCCCTGATACATGAGCCAACGGTCATAAGCTGCAGCGGCCATCCAGCGCGCAGGCCGATAACCAAGTTGTGCAGATTGGAAAGACAATTGGTGGGCCATCCAGGCATCGTCGGGTGTATCTCCATGTTGAAATATGCGTGCAGCATGGAAATAATCTTCGGCGGACTTCAATGTCCCGGCAGTCATCAAATTATTTACTTGCATTCGTCGCTGATGATCAAGCTCCCGCATAGCACGGTATTCAGCTGTGCCGTGTCTGGGAGCATGGGCATGCTCATGCAAATCGTCGTCGTAAAGTTTTTTCAGTTCTTTATTCATAGCCCTATGTATATCCAGCGCCTAACGGTTTACATGAGCGGACAGCTTGCCAACGCAGACCAACCGCTAAAACGGACAATGCTTTTCGAGCGAGAAAATGCCGCTAAATGGAACGTGGCAAGCCATTCGCCTCTACATAGTATTCGGCGGCGTTTTGTGCGCAAAATCAAAATTTATTACTTTTTCTGAACTGAAGCTCCCCAGAAATACAAAACTGGCCCAAGTATTGCAGGTAAAAAAAGCGGCAATCCTCCCGCAAGTATTGAGCAACCTATTAATTCTAAAGCGTATCCTTTTCTAATTATATGAAACGCACCTATGTAACCTGAGATCACCCATAACCCTATCAATCCATAAGAAGCAATTACTAGTGTAACTGAAACGGCCATCAATATTGCTGAAACTAATGGGTCAGTAATCATTGCTGGCTGATTTTGCAGAAACTCTGGCGGTACTCCTACAGCACTAAAGTAAATGACTTGCACAATAAACATGGCAAACAAACATAAAAATATCAATCCTAATATTATTAACCAAATTTTCATGCCTGTTTTTTGGCCGGATTTTTCAGGATTTACTTGTTGCTGCACTTGATTCGGATAATACACGTTTGATGGAGAAACAAAAGTTGATGGATTATTTACTTGTCTTTCAGCAAACACAGATGTTATTACAGGTTTTTGTGCATTAAGTATAGATGATTGCTGCAAAGCATATTGATTTCGCGGATCAATCGCTAATATTCTTTGAAGACAATGTTTCTTTTGCTCTAAGTCATCAGAAACATGGTAAATCCAAAGCCAAGCGCTGATGTCTCGTGGATTTTCATCAACAGCCTGCTTAAGAAATTGAAGTGCAGCGCTTTTGTTTCCAGCTCTTGCGCTGGCGATACCATTTTCTATGGCATTACCCATTTTGCCCTCACTAAACCACTGATTATCCCAGACAGCCGCTCAACTGCTAGCGTTAACCACGCAGACCAGCCACCAAAACGGACAATACTTTTCGAGCGAAAAAAGCCCTTAAACGGAATGCGGCAAACCGTCCGATTACGCACCCCTTAGGTGGCAGTTTTATCTTTAATAAATTCTGAAATTTTTTCATTACCATTATCTATATTGCTATTTGTATATGCCTGTTGCATTAACATTTTTACAACAATCGCTTTTGTAGAATTTTTCAGGCTATCATCTGAAGTGGTAAACTGATTTTAGACAAAAAAAGGGGATGATTTAAGGTGTAAATTAAGGGCATGAAAAAACATTACACGGCAGAACAAAAGGCAAAAATAGTTCTCGAAATTTTGAAGGAAGAGCGCACGATCGCGCAAATCGCATCGGAGCAGAGCATCCACCCGAACCAGCTCTACAAGTGGAAAGCACTGGCAATCGAAAAATTGACTGACGTTTTTGAAGACGAGCGCAAAAACGAGCGGGTTCAAAAGGCCGAACACGAGCGCGAAGTGAAAGAGCTATACGCCGAGATCGGGAAGTTGAGCACACAACTCAACTGGCTGAAAAAAAAATCTGGCATCGAACCTCCATCGTAGCGAGCGACAGGGAATGCTCGAACGGGAGAAGCCCGAAATCTCGCTGGCAGAGCAAGCCGACCTGCTGGGGATTAGCCGCTCGAGCTTATACTACGAGCCGGTTGGCCCATCTGAGCAGGAAATCGCCATCAAACGGCGCATTGACGAGATTTACACCGAATATCCGATCTATGGTTCGCGCCGGATGACCGCCGTGCTATGCCGGGAAGGGCGAAGTATCTCGCGCCCGACCGTTCAACAGTACATGCGCGAAATGAGAATCGCTGGGATTGCGCCGGGACCTAACACCAGTCGACCTTGCCCGGAGCACAAGGTCTATCCATACCTGCTTCGCGGGCTAAAAATCGAACGCCCGAACCAGGTTTGGGGCATAGATATCACCTACATCCGCCTGCGCGCCGGTTGGATGTATCTAGTAGCGGTTCTGGACTGGTTTAGCCGCTATGTTTTAGCCTGGCAACTGGATCAAACCCTGGAAATGCCCTTCGTCCTGCTGGCGGTGGATCAAGCTCTGAGCTTGGGAAACCCCAAAATCTGTAACAGCGATCAGGGAAGTCACTTTACCAGCCCGCAGTATGTTCAAAAGCTGTTGGATGCTCAGGTACAGGTCAGTATGGATGGCCGGGGTCGGGCGCTCGACAATGTTTTTACCGAGCGCTTGTGGCGCTCCGTTAAGTACGAGGAAGTTTACCTGCACGATTACGACAGCCCACGACAAGCCCGGCTGGGCATCGAACGATACCTGAACTTTTACAACTTCAAACGCTTGCACCAATCTCTGGATTATCGCACCCCGGAAGAAGTTCACTTCCAAATCCGAAATCCCTGACAACGCAATCATGGCGAGATTGAGCATCAGGCCAGAAGGCGACCCGGTATTTTTTATCGCCAGGTGAGACCGTGGAGTGGCGGCTAGCCGCCACTCCACGGTCTCACCCGCAACCCCGACAATTTGTTAAGGTTACTACCATTCAACCCAATGTTAAAAAATCCAGAAAGGAGTCCAGCCACCTTAAAACTACCCTTTTTCCTGTCGAAAAACCTTGACCACCTCAATCTTTGGCGTTATTAGGAATTGTATCTAAAATTTGCATAGCCATTCCGACAGAATTGATTCGTTCGAGTGTTTTTGTATAATTTGCTGCTTGTTCCATTGTTGAACGATATAGAAAAAGGAAGGTAGCACCAATTAATTCTGTGATTACACCTGCTAACCCTGTAACTATGGTTGGTAATGTGTTGTCGCGCATCGTTATTGCCTGTGTTATCCCCCATACTATAATTGCAAAGCCGATAAACATTACCACTACACTTAACCAAAAAATGGCTGAAACTTGGCTTAAGTTTTTGTTGAAATATGATTTAAGAGTTACGCGAGCTAAATCCCAAGCTGGTTTTGACTTTTCTGGTTCTTTCTCGGCTTTAGTTTCGGCTTCAGATATTCTTTTTTCAACTTTTTCATTGGCTTGTCTTTCAAATAATGCCCGAAAAAGCGCAGCCACACTTGCAGCAATGACTGGCAATACAATCGATATCAAAGACTCAAAGTTCATGTTTCCTCCAATACTTTGGATGAGAAAGATATATTATTTCGGAGAGCCAGCTAAACTACAGCATCACCTACATTCTTTCCGGCGAACGAACTTATCGCTGGAATAAAATCCTGAGAAGATCGCGTTAGGAATATTTATCGGGGAAACTATCGTCATTCCACTCCCCACTATCACCATTCTGACTCTCATCAGGAACAGTTTCTTGATTATACAATACAACCTCCCGACGATGATCCAAAGATATGGTATAACCCGCTCATCTTCCCTTCGGACTTTCCTCCATGCGCATCGTCATCAAACTCGGCACATCCACGCTCACGGCTGGCACAAACCACATCTCCACACCTGCACTGATCGACATCGCCCGGCAGGTACAGGCTTTGCAAAAAGCCGGGCATCAAATCATTATTGTCTCCTCAGGCGCAATGGCGGCGGGACGCGCCAAACTGGGCTTTCCACAATTGCCCAAAGACATTCCCGCCAAACAGATGCTCTCTGCCATTGGGCAGCCGCGCCTGATGGCGCTCTATGAGCAGATTTTTGACTTTTACGAGCTGCCCATTGCCCAGGTGCTGCTGACCCGCACCGACCTGAGCAGCCGCCGTTCGTACCTGAACGCCCGCAACACCCTGCTAGCGCTGCTCGACCACAGCGTCATCCCGATCATTAACGAAAACGACACCGTCGCCACCGAGGAAATCCGCGTGGGCGATAACGACAATCTTTCGGCACTGGTCGCCAACCTGGTTGATGCCGACTGGCTGATTTTGCTGACCGACCAGCACGGCCTGTACACCGCCGATCCGCGCAACGACCCCGATGCCAAACTGGTCGAGGAAGTTGCCATCGCCGAAATCCCCGAAAGATTATGGAAGGCGGCAGGCGGCAAAGGGACGAAGCTCGGCACGGGCGGCATGGTCACCAAACTGCAGGCCGCCGACCTGGCGCGTCGTTGCGGTACGACCTGTCTGATTGCAAGCGGCAGCGAAGCCAATATTCTGATACGTTTGGTCAACGGTGAAAAGCTGGGGACGCGCTTCCTACCCGTGGCGAGCGCTGTCGAAAGTCGCAAGCGCTACATCCTTTCAGCACGGCGCGCCCCGGGATTTTTAGGCGTGGATGAAGGCGCCGCCAGGGCGCTCCATCAGGGGAGCAGCCTGCTCCCCGTGGGCCTGGTGACCGTTTCCGGGGCGTTTGAGCGCGGCGACACCGTCCGGGTGATGGACCCCGCCGAAAAGGAGATCGCCCGTGGCATTGTCAACTATCCCAGCCGCGATTTGTCCCAATTGCTTGGCCGCCGCTCCGATGAAATTGAATCCATTCTGGGCTATAATTTTGGCGATGAAATCATCCATCGTAATAATTTAGTGGTGCTATAACAAGGAGACCAATATGTCATCTTTAAGTGAAATGGGCCAACGCGCCCATGCTGCGTCGAAAATTCTGGCACTGGCCTCAACCACCGCCAAAGATCGCGCTCTGCTGGCGCTGGCCGATATGCTCGATGCCTCGCGTGCAGAAGTCAAGGCCGCCAATGCTAAAGACATCGCCGCCGCCCAGGCCAACGGCCTGTCCGAATCGCTGATCGACCGCCTGACACTCAACGACAAACGTCTCGATGGCATCGCCGAAGACCTGCGCCAGTTGACGAAATTGCCCGACCCGGTGGGCGAACGCTTCGACGAAACCGTGCTGCCCAACGGCTTGCGCCTGCGCAAACAGCGGGTGCCGCTTGGCGTGTTGGGCGTCATTTACGAATCACGTCCCAATGTCACCATGGATGTGGCCGGGCTGGCGATCAAGACCGGCAATGGCGTGATTTTGCGCGGCGGCAAGGAAACCATCCACAGCAATCGAGTGCTGGTCGAACTGACGCACAAGGCACTCGCAGCCTGCGGCCTGCCCACGGACGCAATCCAGTTTATTGACAGCCCCGACCGCGCCCTGATTTTGGAACTGCTCAAACTGCACGAATACGTCAGCCTGATTATTCCGCGCGGGGGCGCACAACTGCATAAGTTCTGCCGCGAAAACAGCCAGATTCCCGTCATCACCGGCGGCATGGGCATCTGTCATTTGTATGTGGATGAAAGCGCTAACCTGGATCAATCGTTGCTGGTCATTTTCAATGCCAAAGTGCAGCGCCCCAGCGTCTGCAACTCGCTCGATACGGTGCTGCTGCATCCGGCAGTGGCGGCGGAGATGCTTCCCCGCATTGTCGCCCATTTGGCCCCGGCCGGAGTCAGCTTTCGGGCCGATCCCGCCGCGATGTCATGTCTTGAAAATCTGCCAGCCGAACTCAAGCCGAGTGTTTCGCCCGCTGGCCCCGAAGATTTCGACACCGAATGGATGGCGCTGACCCTCGGGCTGAAAATCGTCAGCGGCCTCGACGAGGCCATCGCCCACATCGCCGCCCACAGCCTGGACCATTCCGACGGCATCCTGACCGAAAATGCCGAACATGCGGCGCGCTTTATGAACGAAGTCGATTCATCCGCCGTGTATGTCAACGCCAGCACGCGTTTCACCGACGGAGGCCAGTTCGGCCTCGGCGCAGAAGTGGCCGTCTCCACCCAGCGCTTGCATGCCCGCGGCCCGATGGGCTTGCGCGAGTTGACCATCTACAAGTGGGTCGCCGAAGGCGATTATCACATCCGGGCGTAGTCGTTACAGATATCTTGACTGACAAAAAGACTGGCAGTTTTGCCAGTCTTTTTTTATTAGGTAAATTTATAGGCCGTTAGAAGAACAATTAACCACCAGCCTCGTTTATTAAAATAACAACCCATTCAACCAGAGGCATTTGAGCAAAAAACTCATGCTGCCAGGAGGTAAACAATGAACAAAAAACTGATTTTTCTCAGTATTGTGATCATCCTTGATATGCTTTTTACGATCACGACAACAACCACTCCTTCCAAACTCATGACCAGCGCAGATCAAAGCAATCATGCGCGCGAAGTCTCGTTTTCGCTTCAGGCCACCGCCGTACCGCCCATTCAAATCCCAACGATTGTGATTAACCCGACACCAGCCCCTGGTGGCGGCGGAGCCTTCCAATTTGGCCCACTCACCATCCTGTTATTGATCGTGATCGCCGTATTAATCGGCGGAATCATCCTAATTGCGTTAATTGCTGTAGCAAGAAAACCATAACGCCCAGTAAACACTGGGCCTCCCAATCATAAAAAGCACCCTGAAAGTTCTGCCTATCAAGGAACTTTCAGGGTGCTTTTCCATCTACAACAACCACTCCAATAGCATAAGGGACTATGCTAAAATAGCCCCCATGCTTGCCCGAATCTTCTCCTGCGCAGTGGTTGGCCTCGACGGTGTCATCGTCGAGGTCGAAGTCGATTTCACCAACGGCCTGCCCGGCATGACAATAGTCGGACTCCCTGATGCCGCTGTGCAGGAAAGCCGCGAGCGCGTGCAGACCGCTATCCGCAACGCCGGGCTGGATTTTCCGCGCAAGCGTGTTGTTGTCAATCTCGCGCCAGCCTCCGTCCGCAAGGAAGGCCCGGCTTACGATCTGCCGATTGCGCTGGGAGTCATCGTCCTTTCGGGGTATTTGCCACATCAGGCCCTTGAAAACACACTGGTCGTTGGAGAACTTTCGCTGGATGGATTGGTGCGTCATACCCGTGGCGTGCTCTCCATTGCCGCAACCGCGCGAACCCTGGGCTACCAACGCATCGTCGTCCCTGAGGCAGATGCCGCTGAAGCAGCCCTGATCCCCGACCTGGAAGTGATCCCGGTAAAGAGCCTGGCCGCGCTGTTCAACCATTTATCCGGGCGAAATCTCATCGAAGCGTATACCCCCACCGCAGCCGATGTTGTCCCCCAGTTCATCCCCACCGACTTTGCCGAAATCAAAGGCCAGGAACACGTCAAACGCGCGCTCGAAGTCGCCGCCGCCGGCAGCCATAACTGCTTGATGGTCGGCGCACCCGGTTCGGGCAAAACCCTACTGGCACGTGCCCTGCCCGGCATTCTGCCGGAAATGAGCATCGAAGAAGCGCTCGAAGTCACCAAAATCTACTCGATTGCCGACCAACTGCCCCCTGGCACGCCGCTCATCCGCCAGCGACCCTTTCGGTCGCCGCATCACACCATCAGCCACGCGGGTCTGGTCGGCGGCGGCAACATCCCCCACCCCGGTGAAATCTCACTGGCGCACCGTGGCATTCTCTTTCTCGACGAATTTTTGGAGTTCGGTACGCGCGTGCTCGAAGTCATGCGCCAGCCGATGGAAGACAAAGTGGTGACAATCAGCCGCGCCCAGGGGACGCTGACCTTTAGCGCCAACTTCCAACTGATTAGCGCCACCAACCCGTGCCCCTGCGGCTTTTATGGCGACAACCAAAAACCGTGTACCTGTGCCCAATCGACTGTGACCAAGTATCAAAAGCGGCTGTCTGGCCCGCTGCTGGACCGGATTGACATCCACATCGAGGTGCCACGGGTCGATTATCAGAAGCTTTCCAGCGATCGATTAGGGGAATTGTCGGCGGCGATCAAAAAACGAGTGCAAACAGCAAGAGATGTGCAAACTGCTCGTTTTGCAACAATCGAATCATCCAATATCGCCTGCAACGCCGACATGCGCATCGCCGAAATCCGCAAGTTTTGCAAACTCGATGAAACTAGTGAGAGCCTGATGCGCTCCGCCATGAGCCAGATGAACCTTTCGGCGCGGGCCTATCACCGTCTGTTGAAACTCGCCAGAACCATCGCAGACCTGGCCGGGAGTGAAACCATCCAGCCGCCGCACCTGGCTGAGGCGCTGCAATACCGTCCAAAATTGTTGATTTCAGGGTGAGTTGAAGGGTATTCAAATCTTTACGTAGGCAATCAAAGTGAGGTGTACCATCAAAATGGTACACAATTATCAAGAGCGCTGGAAACTTGTAAATTACAAGCTTTCAGCGCTCTTTGAATTTATTTTTTAGCCGATGATACAACTGTTTTCTGTCGTTAAATTGAGTTGATTTAGATATCCAAGTCTAGCTAAAGGTCTGTGAAGTATAGAGAGAGTATAGAGAGAGTGTGCATGGGATATTTTTGGTGTATTCTTTTCTTAACATTTATGTAAGGTATATGCTGCCATAATGTGCTTTTGCATTTCACCAATTTTTTTTGTTTGAATTTGTTATCGATAACGGGAACGCTAACAAATTCGAGCACGTAACTATGATATATGACAAAAATGCCTAAAGAACTGTTAACCAAGCATCAACAACCCATAATACCCTCTTCAAAAAAGAGCCTATTTTTAATCAACCTTATTCGCTACAAAGGAGAAAAAATGAAACGAAAAAGAATTCTCGCTACTAGTGTTTTGTGTTTTGTTATCGCTATCACATTGATGACATTCATATTTCCGCTATCTGCCAG
>CAVWRY010000005.1:0-403158 GCA_963757465.1 uncultured Chloroflexia bacterium
GAGAAAAGTATTGTTTGCATACATTTTCTTTACTGGGCCATAACAAGATACCTGGGAGAGGAACCCCTTTCCAAACCGCTCCCGTATTTTGTGGTTGGTTACTTATATCGTCCAACGACTTCGCGATAACATCTGACAATATTTTGATATTCTCAAATATATTGGGAGATGCTGAACCGTAGCTTGCTACATAGGCTGAGCCGCTCTGTGGGTTTTGCTGCCAGGCATCTTCGATATATTTGCAAAAATACTCATACTTAAAAATAGATACACCGCCTATCCAGTATCCTGCATTAACGCGTGTATTTTCAAAACGGTCCTGTTCTTTGATGAGATGCCCCATTGCCGCATCTTCTAGCCATTTTTTTGTTCTTTTAATTAGCTGAATAAGACCGTGTTCGACATACCAGTCATCAATATTTCCACGGTGTAAACAAAGAGAAAAGGGTTCTCCCATTGGAACGGGATTGAGGTGTGGCAAACTATTAGCCGGGAAATCCATTCGGTCTATTCGAATTTGTGGCGCTCTACCGGGAAAATCTTTTTTATGAAAGAAAATGAGCAATGGTTCTTGCTGTCGAATGTCAATTGAATCTACTGTTCCTCGTGATGGAAGATTGACCGCAATGGTGATTTTAGTGACAATAAAATCTTTGTATTCATAAACTACGGGAGCAGGTATATGAAAAGCAGCCTGCAGTTCAGTGATCGAGTCCTTAATCACTGGTGGGCAGGCTGTGGGGTTTATCACGCTGAACTTGCTGGAAAACAGGTTTGGATTATCCATAAGTGCGCGGGGTCGAAACAGCATTCTTGAGAACTGCAACTGTGGCCAGCTTTTTTGATTCCGAGAAATCGCTGGGCGTCACGCCATTTTTCGACATAACGAAATAAACCGGTTCAGGCTTCTCTTCGCTGGGCTTTTCCCCTGTACAGCGGAAATGATCTTCCCCAACGGCTTCCACATATCGTTTTTTGGCCTTGTAACTTGGTGGGTTGTCGTCATTATCCTTAATAGGTTTGGACGAGGCGACAATATAAGCGCCCTCTCTTTTTTGTTCAAGCAGATGTAGGACTTCATCAACTGGTTCGTCACCATTATCATTGAACACCGACCATGAACAATGATGGGGAGTAAGCAGCAAATCCCAAGATAGATTTTCATCTTCATTCCGATCGACGATACGTTGCCAGACGGGGCTTTCTGCATCTCCTCCGAAGAGTGCTCTTACTGCCTCTTCTTGACCGTCAACATCAAAACGCGCCTGCATTACAATGGATGTATTATTCGGTTCAATGCCGTCTCCGTCAGAATCCCTTTTTACTGGAGCAAATACAAAGAAACGGAAGTCATCCTTCACATCTCCATTAATCAAGTTCAAAGTCTCACCAGGAAGGGTACGAATATCCTCTAGACCGCTGCAATCCATATTACCCGTCGCACCTATTAAACGCAGACGATTTCCTGGCAACTCACGTGCATCCTCCCCGCTTTTGTAAAGATCAATGCGTCGTTCAGCTTCCTCTTTGAAAATTAAAGCGGCATCGGTAATTTCGTCGGCCTTGTGATTAAATATCTTTGGTGCAAACCAGAGCTCATCAATAATGATGAGACTATTCTCTCGATCTTTTTTTGAATAGTTCGCGGGATTACCAACATAGAAGGTGTTCGGAAACCCTTGGATATGATCATTGTGCGGATGAGTTAAAACGAAGACAGCTGTGTGAGGAATTCTCGTCTTCATAGTTCAATGATTCAAGCAAATGGCTGGTCACATCGTATGGTCCGTCCTCACATATATGGCAATCAATAATGATTGTTGTTCCATCCTTCAGACGGATCAAACTTGTGTCGCCGTTTCCAACCGGAAAGTGAGTGATAGATAGTTCTTTTGTCATTTTTTCTCCATTAGTTTCTGATATGAATTCGACCAAATGTTCTGTTTCGAGTATACCCATTCATCAAACGCTTTGCATAAGAGAAGCGTTAGAAAATCGGCTAAACTAGGATTTTTGCATACAATTACGTAAATAACATAATTTCCTGACTCTATCATAAACATTAATACACTGTCAAGGAATTTGTGTTAAAATTACGTAATAAACGTAAAAAAGATGCATTTACAAAATTTAAAATTGTGCATAGGAGAATCCGATGCTACTCGGACAAAGAATCCGTGAACTCAGACATTTGAAACAGGTAACACTAAAGCAAATTGGTACGAATACCGATCTATCCGTTTCTTATTTGTCAGATATTGAACGTGGGCGCACCAGCCCTTCATTGCAAACCCTGGAAGTTCTGGCGCAGTATTTCGATATATCAGTAGCAGATTTGCTTGTGGGCGTTGAATTTGCTGGAGTACAGACCGAAAATGCCCTTCCCCCAGGATTGATTGACTTAAAAAATGACGTTGAACTTGGCAAAGAACTAGATGAAGCCTGGATAGAACTTCTTCTCAAAATAGATCTTAGAGGAAAGCGCCCACAAACCAAACGTGAATGGCTAGAACTGTACCTTAGTCTCAAAAGAATACTGGAAACTTCTGGAGGATAATCTTGCCCACCCAGCCTCTTTTGTCAGATAACCAACTCCGAGAACGAGTGATTCAACTTGTTCAGACGGTAAGTAAACAATTACCTGATAATCCATCAATTTCTGACATAGAAAATTGCTTTGGTTTGCAAGTTTGCGAAGGGGATTTGCCTATGGATAAAGACGGTGCTTATATTGAGAGTGAAAACAAGATCGTGTTGAACAAATTAGTAACTTCTCAAGAAAGACGCCAGTTTACCCTATACCACGAACTTGTTCACTATTTTATTCGGGAAGATGATGATCTATATTCATACTTAAACGACGCATATGTAGCAACCAAAGATTTCGATAGAACAATTGAACTGGTTTGCAATATTGGGGCTGCCGAAATCCTCCTTCCGAGAGATGGGGTACGTCTCTTAATTGAACAAAACGGCTTTTCGTTAAAGCTGCTTCTTGACTTATGTCAATTAGGTGCGGTATCCGGACCAGCAGCCTTGATCCAGTTAGTACAATGTGCACCAAACCGCTCCTATGGTGTTGTTTGCGAATATGGAAATATTTCAACACTTGAAGATGTAGGTCAAGTAACTTTTGTTAGCCCAGTCACAACGACCAGTCTCTACATTTTGTATGCGATCTGGTCTCCCTCGGCTCAATATCCAATCGCTCGTTTTACGCGAATATCAAAGGAACATATATTGGCCAAACCTTTGCTCGAACAAACTGTCATAACTGGGAAAGATCGCATCCCATTTCGGTCTGGAAAGGATTGGCAAGTACCCTGTGAAGTTTTATTTTTTAGGAATAATATCTACGGATTATTTCACGCGAGTCCACCTCCAAACAACCAGCAGCCAAAACTTTTTTAGTCAAAACGAAGCGCGTTGGACTAAAATAAATCTCCTTATTGGTTGTGATGATGAAACACAAAAAAGTGGGACAGCACAAAAATTAAGCGATCTAAAGCAGAATTTACTTGAAATGGGTATGGCACTGTTGCGGACAAGACGTATGGAAATCACAGAAAACAAACTTGTAGGGTATTCACGGGCTGGCGATACTTTCCATTACTTGTGGGCTGCGCGTCGCTGCCTAAGAATGATATATCCTAAATCGCCAATTCACCATATCGTGGTTGAGGGGTCTGACAAGCCGCAATTGGGTGGCGAATATGTCATTGACCTTACAGAATATGTCGGGCCAACAGAAAACGATTTACAAGAAATTACTCATTTCCAACTTAAGCATACTACTGTTAGAAAAGAACAGCCTTTTCAATTGAGCGATTTGAAAGATACGATTACCGGATTTGCAAGACGGTATTCCGAATATTTAAATCAAAAAGATGAGAATCGTGACTCTTTGATAGTGTCATTCTCAATAATAACGAACAGACCAATCAATGAAGAATTTAAGCGAGATGTTGATGCCGTTGTCAAAGCTAATACAGTAAATGCGCGTTTTCTAAAAACTATTGAAAAGTATACGAACTTAAAGGGAGAAAATTTAGCTAAATTCTGCTCTACGTTGAACTTCGTGGATGGGGAAGGAGATTACATTGCGCAGAAATACCAACTCCATGCTGAGATTGCGCAACTACTTGCTGGTGTTGTTGATACTCCACAAGTTGATACTATCGTTCAGCTTATTGCAGAAAAAGTTTTGCCCAATTCAGATGGACGAATTGTCCGAGAGGAAATCTTTCGGCGCTTGGGAGCTACTTCTGAAAGAGATTTATATCCTGCACCACCAGAGTTTGAAAAACTAGATAAATCCATTCCAAGAAAACAGCATCGGGTATTAGTGGACCATATCATCAACTCAACAACCCCCACAATAATTCAAGCTGTCTCAGGCGTGGGGAAATCAGTTTTTGCTTGTCAAATAACGCAATTTCTACCAATAGCCTCATTTGGAGTTGTTTATGACTGTTTTGGCGGGGGTCGCTATCGAAATCGAAGCGAGCCACGGCATCGCCATCGTGATGCCCTGGTGCAGATTGCAAACGAATTAGCATCAGAAGGACTATGTGACCCATTAATCAGTTCGATCTACCGATTTGGAAGACGGCATTTTGAGAGCATTCCTTAAACGATTGAACATGGCCGTTCAGGCATTAAGAAAAGCTGAGGCAAATGCAATCTTGGTTGTCATAATAGATGCGGCAGATAATGCGGAAATGGCAGCCGAAGAGCTTGGCCAACCTTGTTTTGTCCATGAATTATTGCGTGAGTCATTGCCAGATGGATGTAAGCTCGTTCTGTTATGCAGGCCCGAAAGGATTCACCTTCTTCAGGTACCTGATAATATTGCTCCGATAGACCTAAAACCGTTTTCAACAGAAGAAACTCTTGTTCACCTTCAAACACATTTTTCGCAAGCAATAGAAGCAGATGGATTGGAATTACACCGCCTGACTAACAATGGTAATCCGCGTATCCAGGCAAATGCATTGCACCAAGGATTTGACACTGTTGCAGAAACCTTAGCCAGCTTTGGCCCTTCAGGTACGACAGTCGAAGCGCAAATCGAAGCGCAATTAAGTTCCGCGATTGCAAACGTAAAAGACAAACTTCCAACTGATTATCAAAAACACATTGATGCAATTTGTCTTGGGCTTGCCAACTTACCTCCATTAGTGCCGCTAAATGTGCTGGCTAAAGCCGCTGAGGTGGATGAAGCAGCAGTCAAAAGCTTTGTCGCAGACTTGGGCCGTCCTCTCTGGCTTTCGGATAACTCAGTTCAGTTTAGAGACGAGCCAACAGAAACCTGGTTTCGGAAAAAGTTTTCTGCAACATCAGAGCAGATAGCTTCTTACATCACATGCCTTGAACCGTTGGCATCCCAATACACTTATGTTGCTGAGACTTTGCCATCCTTGCTCTTACAGGCTGAAAAGCATGGTGAATTGATTGATTTGGCACTTTCTGATAAATTCCTGCCAGAAAATAATCCAATAGATGAAAGAAATGTTCGCGTATATCGCCTTCAATTTGCCTTTAAGGCCGCCCTGAGACTAAAACGATATGCCGACGCTACAAAATTAGCTCTGCGCGCCGGGGAAGAAGTAGCGGGTGATAAACGACAAATAGAACTTCTCAAGAAAAATGTTGATTTGATCGCTCCTCTCCAAAATCAACAGAAAGTACAAGAACTGGCGTTTCGTCGTTTGCTACATGGCGGATGGGATGGCTCAGAAAATGTCTATTCTGCTGCATTACTATCTTCTGTGGGTGATTTTAAAGGAGAGGCAAGAGGTTATTTAAGGGCCGCTCGCAACTGGTTAAAGCTATATTTCGAAGCAAGAGAACGAGAGAAGGAAAATCATTTCCAGGATCGATTGAGCGATGATGATATTGTAGAAATGGCATTTGCTCGTTTCAATTTAGAAGGCACAAATGAGTTAGTGAAATTTCTCTTGGGTTGGAAACCTTCAGAGGTTACATATCGTATCTCGCAGAAGTTTATTAAACGACTTATTGATATTGGTAACTTTGATGCGATTGAAAGAATTTCACAATTTAACTTTGTCGATCAGCAAGAAGAATATATTCAACACTTGACGATTGCAATATCGGATGAATTATTGGAAGTCGGAAGATTTTTACCCTCAGAAAAATTAATGCGATTATGCTTGAATTTACTATCAGACAGCAATACTCGTATTTCAAAACCAGCTAACTCCTTATCCCACGACACAAGGTTGCAAGCAACTTTATCCTTTTTAGAGGGATGTGCTGTTAAGAAATTGTCTAAAGCAAAAATATTGCGGGTGCTCAATTATTATGTTCCTAAAAAGGCACCAAGATGGATTGCTAGTCGTTTTCAATCAGATGAGAGGGATAATTTCCTGCGTGCAGCCGCGCTTAGATATGTGCTTGAGAACAAACTCGAACCAAACCTGGATGAATTACTCCCAACGGAATTCGTCAAGAAGGGGCGAAAAAAACATCGTAGTGATCAAGATATTCGTGAATTCAAAGAAGTTATTGGGGCATTGTTGCCGTGGTACATTGCTCGATCCCGCATTTTAGTAAATGATATTGCCAATACAGCCAAAATTTTCAAAGATGCAGATCAACAATCACAAAAGGCACGAACACAGCGATGGCAAGATTCAGATACTATACCAAACGAAATATCCAAAATTCATGTGGATATACTAATTCTATATCGAGATGCAACTTCCGATCAAGTAGAGAACTTCTTCAAAGAATACATCAAGGAAAATACCCAATTATGGATCCAAGACCGTTTGAGAGCGGTACGAGGGGCATTTCGTTCGGACCATCTCTTAAGAATTAGAAGACCGTTGGAGCAATCGACTTATCAAGTGATTTCATCCTTGACTGGAGAAGATTCCACAACAAGGGCAGATTGGTATATTGACCTAGCTCGTGCCGTTCTTTCCATAGATCGTAACGACGCAATGGTTTATTTTGAAGATGGAGTTAAAGCCGTCTCAAAATTTGGTGATGAACTTGTGCAGCGCTGGGAAGCAATTGTCGCCCTGGCAAACCGCAGCGCAGAGGCTGGGCATACTTCTCCTGAATTGGCGTACCGCTTTATTCGCTGTGCTGAGCTGATCGGTGATAATGTCGCCCGTGAAAAACACTTTGATCGAGACAATGCAGTACGAACCTGCGCAAAGCTATCTCCTATATCCGCTTTGGCTGCTTTGAGCCGATGGCGCGATCGCAATATTGGTTGGTTTGATCGTCAGTTTTCAGAATTAGTACTTGAAATGGTGCATTCTGATTATCTTTCTTCTTCAGTTGGGTGGTCTTTATCAGCTTTCTTTTATGGAACTGAATTTTTTGATGCTGATTTTGTATCATTATGTATTCGTAAAGCACCATCTGATAATACTCGGCCATATATTTTAGAGACAGCTATTCGAGACTTGAGAATCGACGAAGCAGCAGAAAAAACGTGGAGAAAATTAAAGAACATAACACAAGAATATGCTATCAAAGATAATCAGCTGGATGAAATTCTTGCATTTTACGCTGAACATCCTGAAAAAAACATAAAGGAAATCGATAAACCACTTTTGCATTCACTGCAAGATCAAGCGGAGCAGATTGATTGGGGAACGCTTTTCGATAATTTAGATTTAACTACAGATACGGGTATAAGCCAAGCAATACAACAATTCAATGCCGAATCAGCCAAAAATCGTAATCGCGAAGTATTTTGGCGAGAAATGTTTAAGCAAATCAGCGAGAGTGATGTTATTAAATTCTTGGAAGCACTTGTCATTGCAGAGCATGCCGACAAATTCGATATTCAGAGTGCTCTTTCAACCTTACCAGATGATTGGCGTCAAAAGGCAAGCGTTAAGAAAATTTGGGAAAAGCTTCTTGAAGCTATTGCACGGCGTTTTGCTACTGAATTCACGAATCGCTTTATTTGGGAACACTATCAAAAGGCTTTTCAAGAAAATGATGTTATACCCTTCTTCCGCAAAGGTATTCTTGAAGGATTAGCTGCCAACAGCGATCTTGTAGATGCAAGCACACTTTTCGGTTTTGCGGAAACGGTGTCTCCCTATATTTCTCCTGAAGAAGCAACGACATTGCTTGATTTTGCATTATCTCGATTTGAGTTGCACATCGAACCTGAGTATGCTGATGGCCCTTGGGCAAACTGGTTAAACCCTTCTGAAAATATAAGTATGGCTTTGGCCGGTTTTGTTTGGTCAGCACTAGGAGCCCCCCGCGCTAAAACACGTTGGCAAGCTGCGCACTGTGTACGAAGACTGGGAGAAATGGGTTGTGAACCTGAAATTGATGCATTAATGCAATGGATGGAAACAGATAAAGTCGGCGCTTTTGGAAGCCATATATTCCCGTTTTACAATCTTCACGCACGCCAGTACTTGCTGATTGCTCTTGCTCGCCTCTCAATCAATAATCCACAAATATTAAAAAACTATTCCGATATTTTTTTGAATTACGCACTTTATACTCCGCAAATTCTGATTCAAAAATTTTCAGCAGAAATTGCAATCAATGTTGAAAAGGCTTTTCCAGGAACTTATAGTCCAAATGTAACTGAACAACTTCATCAAGTAGGTGTCAGTCAATTACCTATCAAGAAGATCGAAGGATATAACTATGGACAGTTTGAAAGCTATTGGCATAAAAACAAAGAGGTTGATCAAACCTTGAAGTTTTATCATGGATGGGATTTTGATAGTTATTGGTTTGAACCGCTAGGAAAGGTATTTGGAATTTCAGAGAAACAAGTGGAAGAACTTGCAAATCAAGTTATAGCCCACGACTGGAATGTCAGTACAGATGGAAGCTATCAGAGTGATCCTCGGGTGGGGTTATGGAATTCTTCACGAAATGAAAGGGAAACGTGGCATGACCATGGAAGTTATCCACGAACTGACAATTATAATTTTTATCTTTCTTATCATTCTATGTTGGTTGTTGCAGCCAAATTGCTACAAAAAATGCCGATTCTGCAAAGGTCAGATTCTGAAGATAATGAATGGACAGAATGGCTACGTCGCCATGAACTGGCTCGCAAAGACGGTTGCTGGCTATCTGATCGTCGTGACCCAGCACCGTTATTACGGCGAGAGTGGCTCCATGAGAATAAAGCCAAAACTTGGCGTTCAGAAATTTCTCCCGTTGACTTTCTGGATGGTATCTTATTTGAACGCAATGGGGAAACCTGGCTGAATGTATTTGGTTCTTGGGAAGATGGCGATACCACACATGAAGAAAGCTTTTTAATTTACACAGCGCTTGTATCACCAGCAGCTTCCCAAGCACTGTTGAACGCACTAACAACTTGCCCTAATCCATATGATTTCAAATTGCCCGATTATGGAGAGGATGGCATGGAGTTTAGATTATACCCATTTGAGCTTCAAGGATGGATTTGGGATGGCTATTCAGAGAGCGGTCTTGATGAATATGATCCCCTCGCGAGTCGAATAGCTTATCCACCTTATAAGGTTGGTCAATCGATTGCTGAAAAACTCAATTTGTCGGCGGATTCAGAACAACGCGGATGGTTCTTGCCTAATACGGAAAAGCCATCTCTATTATGTGAGATTTGGCGCGGAAATCAATACGAACATGACAAAGATCCATTTCGGCGGGGCAAGCGATTAAATGCATCACTCAGCTTTTTAAAGTACCTTTGCTCGATTTTAAAATGTGATCTTGTTTTCAAGGTAGAAATTGATCGCCGGTTTAAGGAAACACCCTACACAGGAAGGAATGAAGAAGATGACAGCGGATACAAACCCCCACATATCAAAATTTATATCTTCTCAGCCGATGGAAGACTCAGAGATACAGAAACGCACTATCAAATTAGGTGAAAAACTGGTCAAAGAGCTTAAAGGACAGCGCCTTGATACATTCGCTCGTTGGATGTCTCACTATATTGCTGAACAGATGACAATCGCAAAAAATGCAAAGGGGAGTGACAAAATCGAGGCGGAAGAACGTTGCTTCGATGCAATATTAAAACTTTGGCAGCATCGATCATCTTGGCCCGACGGTCTTCGCCCCTTCAAAAACTTCGAACCTATTTTTCGCGCTTTGGAAAGATTAGATCCAAGGAATTCTGAGCCTTATTTTCGTTTTAATTCAGGCTTTGACCAATTTGATTCAGACGAACCTGCACAAAAAGAGATTATTGACGACGTTCAACAATGGTTAGGGGTTGTCAAATCAATTGATCAAAGCGCACGCGTTTGTCTTAATTATGCTTTTCAACAAGCAGCGATAAGTGCTCAAGATGACAAAACTCTTGAATGGATTGCAAATGCAGTTGATGATCTTTCAAAAAATGGTGATATATCATTAGTTGTCCGTTTTATTGCCTCTGATCAATTGGAAGGCACCGAATTTGCTGGTTTGGATAAGCATATCGAACAAAAGAACTTAGGCGTAAAAATTCAACAACTTGATACATTTATCGAATTTGCTCAATCGTTGCGTGCCAAATTTTCATCTGAAATTGAAAACCTTTGAAGAAACCGAAACCATTGGGTAAGCATGCGTGGATCAAGATCACCAGCATACTCAACTGTCTCATACCAGGTGAGACAACGGACGAGATCATTGCTGGGTATCAAGGGAAGCTTTCGCACTAATAGATAGTCGAGGCCATTCAGTTGATTTCATCACCAATTTGTCTAAACTATGCTGCGCCCCGGAATGGCATAGATATAATTTTTATCAGTCGTTTCCCACACTTCTCAAAACTTTTACAATCTCATCATCCGAAGGTTCTGCGCATTGGATGTAAGCCGGCTGAATCAACACCGGCTCCAGATCGAACACGTCTGTGCTATACCCCAGTTTAGTAATGGCATACGTCTTTGGAATGCGCGCCAAGTAGCGCTTGTATTCCGTATTTACCATGCCCTTTTCGGACTTTCCCAGATGCGGCAGGACCATATCGCGGTCGGTGGCATCCTTGGTCTGGAAGAGAAATAAGTTCGCGCAGGACGAGAAAATCCCTTTGGGCAGTGCCGAAACGGTCTGGGCCATCAGGTGTAGAAAGACGCCGTACTTGCGTCCGTCGCGCCACATGCTTTCCCAAACGGCCGCCACCGAGCCGGCAGCAGCGCTACTGGCGTCATTGTCTGATGCTGCCCCACTGGCCACGCCTGACAAGACTTTATTGGCTTCCTCGAAGAAAATATCCATAATGGGGAATTTCTTCCCGGCCAGGCTCTCACGCCGGCGCACCACCGCATCCGCATAAAGTACGTTTGCAAGCAGGCTGAACAGCGCGGCTTTTGAGAACTCGTCCATCTCTGCGCCGCCCTCGATTACTGCCACACCCCAGGGATCGTGATCCGGCCCAAGCAGACCGAGTTCTTCGATGGCGAGACTGTCCGATCCCGGCCCATACTGTCGTAGCATTTGACCGTCGTCGAACTGCTCCAGGCGCAACAGCACGCCTTCAAGCGAGGTGCGCCCGGCCTGGTCGTTTTTCTTCACTGCCGCAAAATAATATCCGCGCAGGGTCTTCAACCAGTCGCTTACGCTGACCTTCTGGCTGCGCAGCACGGATAGGGCCTGCTGTTGAGAAGGGGTGAGCGAAAGAACACTTTTCCCGGCTGCCACGCCAAGAATGGCCGCTTCGTTATCCTGAACGGTCTCCAGACTTGCGCGGAGTAATGAGTCTGTGAGTGAGTCCAGGTTGTTGAACAGCACACCAGCTTGGGTATAGGCCTCGGTCAGCGCCCGACGTATGAAGCCCAACTGGCGCGGCCCCATCCGGCCTGCGTTGGCGAACAACTCGCAGACCATTGTGCGGTAGCGCGCCGCCTCGACACGTTTGGGGACCTGCAGGAAGTTCCACCGCAAGGGGCGTTGGGCTCCGGGATGCAGTTGGCGGATATCCACGCGTCCTTTGGTGCCTGGCCACCGCAAGGCCCGCCGCCAGCCCTGTCCGAAATCCAAGACGATCACGCGATGGTGCAGCTTGGTCAGGACTTCATAGGCCAGGCGTTCGGCAGCTACCGACTTCCCGAAGCCGGAATCTCCGATGAAGGCCGTGTGGAAATGCCGCTCGGCGGAGAGTTTCAACTGCGCATCCGTCACCTTCCCGGTCTCTACCGAATACTGCCGGCCCAGGATCAGGTCGCCAGGCATATCTGGATAGAAGGCAAAAGCCGGAGTCTCCTCCTGGGTGGTCAGGGCCGCACCTTGTTCGAAGACGCCCGGCGCAACGTACGCTGCGGTTTGGAGCATGGTCAGCAGGGTTAAGTCCATGTAGCCGGACAGTACACCCGGGATGCGCTCCATACGCGTGGATGGGGTGAATACTGCGGCATGTTTGCGGATATAGGCCTGCTCCTCGCCGGCCAGATCGCGGCACTGTACGCCGGTCACGACGTCTTCCGTTCCTTGAAATGATTCGGGGATCAGGCCCATCAGCGCCTGCACGCCGCGCTCGCTGCGCGCCAGGGCGTACACGTCCGTGTGGAAAGCACCCTCGATGCTGGCGATATTCAAAAGCTTTTCCTGGGTGCGCATGATCTGCGTCACCAACATGGCCGGGTCGTTCTGCCACTGGGCTGATTCGCTAATGGAAAAGGACGGCGCGATGCCAACAGACAGGCCGCTGCTGGCCGAACGCCCGATCCCTAATCCCTGCGAACTCGCCAGTTGATTTTGTGTCCGCCGTTGATTTCGTGTCTGCCTGCGAAAGCGTATTGCTTTTGCTGGTGGTATCGGCCACCGAATGGGTTACCGAGCCGGACACGCCATCTGTCTCAGTTTCCGACTGTGAAACAGAACTGCTTTTCCCCACCGAATGCCCCGTAGAGTCCGCGTGGCCGCTGGTGTCCGAACTCATCGACGCGGATGAAGACGTATCCGATTCTCCCCAACTGCTCATGTTTGATTCAGAAGTACCCTGGTTATAGCCACCGCTCAGTTTGACGTTCCCCAGCCCGAGCGCATCCATGATGCCGCCCACGATGGGAATGTCCTTGCCGTTGGCGCTGACCCCGGCGTTCCAGCCTTCGGATGTTCCTTCCACGTGCCCGCCGCCAACAGAAGATGTGTGCGAACTGCCACTGCTCTGGCCGTCGGTGTGTGATTCGCTGTCCACGTGCCCGGTGCTATCGGTGACATTTTTCCCCTGGCTGGTGGTTGTTCCGTGTGAGACGGAGTGAGACCAGCCCTGCAATTCGGCCTGGCCTACAGTGTGGGCCTGCCCCTCGGACTGCGCCTGGCCGTCGGTATGTGCTTGGCCGATGGCGTGCGATTCGCCGGTGCCGTAGCCGTAATTTTGCGAGGCGGATTCTGCCAGCGCCCCGGAGAGCAGCGCCGGCAGCGAGACGCCGAACGAGGCCGAATGCGCCCCGGTTTGCTGGCTGGCCCAGATCGAAACTTCCTCGGCAAACCCGGCCAGCATGGACGCGATGGTTCGCACTGGGACGCTATAAGCCAACACCATCAACAGGAATTCTTCACCCAGAGATGACATGCCCCGGTATAGGATTTCGTTCTGCTGCAGCGAGATGTTCTGGGCCGTGGAGTCGGCGTCGATCAAGGGGTTGCGGTTGCTGCGGTTGTTCTCCCGCGCATTCTCGCGCGGGTCGGGATGCCCGACGGCCACGATTGCGTGTGGGAACTGCTCCAGCGCGTTGTACAACCACTGCGCCACGCGGATGCCCAGCGGTTCCAGCCGCATCTGCCGGTACGCGCCTTTCAGCCCAGCTTCCAGGACGGCCACGTCGCGCAACGATTGCCGGACGGCGGCCTCCTTTGTCTCGGCAAACGATGAGACGCCGTAGCACTGCACGATGCCGATGGCAGGTTCGTCGAAGATGCCAGCAGCCACGTAGACCAGGTTGACATTGGCGCCATTCGCGCCGCGCAGCACCGAACGCATCTTCTGCAGCAGGCCAGCATCCGAACGCACCTCGACCGGGATGAACTTGACGTGCATCAGGCGCACCACCCGGTAGCCGGTCCATTCCTTCCCGGCCTCACGCTCGGTGACATGGAACCAGATGTAGTCCATCCGGTCGCCGTCAAAGACGATGTTGCTGTCGTGGATGAGCAAGTCATCCGGCGCAAGGTTGACTACCTGCTCGAAGCGCAGCCATTTGGGAATGAGATTTTTGATGCTTTCGATCATGGCGATCTCCCTATTTTTGGGTACAGGTTTTGCTTCACCCGCCCACAAGCAAACTTATGAGCATGTAAAGCAATCTCTGTGGAGAAAACGCAAACAGGGAGGCTTTCAATTCTCCCTGTTTGCATTCCGGAGCGGGTTCAAACTTCTACCCATTCCGCGTCGATCACGTCGTGGTTCTCGATGTGGACAATCGTCCTGACCGGATGAAATTTCATCCACAGAAAACGGATGACTCGCCCGATCAGGCCGGCAACGAGCGCCAGAGCAAACGTTCCCCAAACCGCCATGACGACGGATTGGATCAGCCACCTGAGGAGAACATCGAAGATGTGCATATCGCCTCAGAAGGCATAGCCGCGCAGGTCGCAGTTGTTGCCGCAGAAGATAAAGGGGACGGGCGGCTCGGTATCCAACTGTCCCTGGCGCAGGAATTCTCCGCATTCGGGGCAACATACATCCAGGACAGTTAGAGCGAGAGCCGGAGGCTGGTCAAAGAAAAACTCGCCAGTCGCTTCGTCCAGTTCCGTGACGAACAGTGTGTCAGTTACAGCCATGAGATTCTCCTTGTGGGTGAATTGTGCCTGCAGACAGCCGGCACACGGATAAGGTTGGTGTTGTGTTTGGTTGATAAGGTGCGAAAAATCCGACGTTGTCAAAAAGCAAGCCAACGTTGAGTGAGGGGATGTTCATCGAAAGGATGAACAGACGTTAGGAATACAACCGACGTTCGTAAAACCGACCCAGGTTGAGATGCAGTACCAACATGCATTCAGAGCAGGTTGATAAATTGATCCCGCCATCTATTGAATGGATAGCGGGACGGATTTATCTGCCTACCGCCCGCCGCGGTCACGAAGCGTTGTGAGCATCTCTTCGTAAGATGCGAGCGGGTTGAGCAGCGAAACCGGGTTCAGGAACAACTTCTGGACCAGCATCGAAAAATATCCCAGGGGGACGACCAGCCACAGCGCCCAGACGATCACCGTGGTGACGTTGCCGCGCGTATTCGCCACGACGTTTACAGCGGTTTGGGCTGTGCCGACCATCCCTGCCCAGGTTTCCGGCGAGACGTCGCTGGTCATGTTTAGATACAGCCGGCTGCCGATTACGGCCAGCGCATACACGGCCACCCCGGACTTCACAAACCACAGCAGGTTGAAGCGCTGCGCCGGAGAAACCAGTATCGCGCCCAGGCCGCAAAGCCACATGGCCGCGCCGATCCACGGAACGGGAGCACCCATACCCCACTGCGCTACGGCCCACAGCACGAACACGCTGCCAGTCAGGATTTGCGCCGTACGCGGGATGGACTGATCTCTCCCCGGCCTTGGCGCAGCGGACGCGCGCCGGAGAGCTGCTGTACGGCGCGGTCCACGACCAACGCCATCACACTTGCGGCACCAGCGCTTACCAGGGCAGGGAGCGATCCGGCCAGGGTGTAGACCAGCCATAACAGCCCATTAATTGCGTAAATGGGCATATCCAGGATGAATGCGTTGATTTGGTCAAAGGTCATGGCTGCCTTTTAGGGTTCGGTCTTCCCGCTGCTGCTTGCGTCGATCAGGGTGGGCAGGACGACCCAAATTTTCACCTGCCCGGTCTTGCTCAACATACGCGGGTTGGTGATCATTTTTCCGTTGTAAAAAGTGCCGGCCGTGTTGACCGAAACCAGCAGGTTGAAGATGCCGGGATCAGCAAAGGGAACATGCGACGCGAACAGGCTGAACGAACAAGTGCTGCCACCGCAGCCCATTGACGGCGCGCCATAGCGTTTCAGGTCGAACGAGGCACTGTGAACGTAAGCACCATACCACTGTGAACCCAAGTCGCCGGTAATCCAGCTCCGGCTGGCATCTGAAATAGTTGCCGTTGCGCGCGCGTTGGTGATCTGTTCAGGCAGTTCTTCACGGTGTGCCTGGCAACCTTTGAAGGTCTTTTCTTTCTTGCAGACAGGCGTTCCGTCTGTGCCATCGTGGCAAACATTATTTGTTTCGAAGATTGGTTCGTACCAGGTGTAGATCACAGGTGGGATGCTGACCGAAGCCTGCACGTCTGCGCCGCGCTTATCCTTGTCCTGACCGACCACAAGTGGATAGCCCGGATCAACCGGGACAATCGAGAGCGATGGCTGTGCCTGCGAAATCGAAGGTCCGGGGCAGGAAGGCGGCGGTGTCTGCGTCACAGCCGGCGTGGACACTGGAAGCCCGCAAGCTGCCGGGTTCGCCTGACATAATTCCGGTGGGCAGCCAGTCGGCGAGTCGCTGCAGGAGTTGTACAGTAAGGCAAGCAGGTAAAGATGCTGATCACCGATCGATGTGTTTAAAAGTTGTTGGAAGATATTGAAAGTGTCCGAACCCAGGCCTCCTAAAAATGCCCATGTGGGTCCCTGATTGTTGATGATCGCGTCGGCAAATTTGTCTGCATCCACCTGGGTAATACCGTTTCCAGCAAGCGCCTGCATGATACCGCTCAGCAACTCCTGGGGTGTTGTATTGCCGCCGCCAAGATTTCCCAAGCCCTCTAGTGCAAACCCAAGACCTGAACCTACTTGGCCATTACTGTTGATCAGCCCAAATTCCTTTGGGTTCATCGCCATGAACAACAAAGTCGATGCGGTTGGGGTCATCATGCTGGACCCATCCGGCGCAGTGAAAACATGGTATGTTGCATTCATATTGATGCCCCAAGGGCCAAGATTGGGCATCCAGTCTGCGGGCTGGCTGACTTCGCCACCGTCGATAACGCCGGGTTTGAGCGTGCCATCGCTTTGGAAGAATTCCCCCCAGCCGGTGGTATTCGGCGGAGGATCATCCCCGGCGGTTTTGGCCTGCGCAGGAACAATTAGGGAAAAAGCCACCAAGCAGCGGCAAGTAGGGAAAAGAGTTTGGTTGAGCGGATCATTGGTGAACCTCCTCATCGAAAAGAATGCGCTCGAACTTCCAGCCGGCATTGGTGTCGCCTGCTACAATCGCGTGGGTAACACTGTTGCTTGTTTCACCTGTGTCCAGGTTTGTACAAACAGCTTTTAGTTCCCAGAGTTCACCTGCAATATCAGCCGTGATCTGCTTTAACTGGGATGCAGAAACAGTCTTGCAGGAAAAACGCAGTCCCTTTGCTTGAATAGACGGCCAGACCATTGGGGCGTATACCTTCTCGGCGAGCTTGCAGCCCGTGGGGGTGGACGCCTGGCAAATTTTGCTGATCCAGGCATCCTTACTCGCTTTGCCGTCCACGGAGAGAAAAGCCTCAGCGCCGGCGCGGGCTGCAGCTTCAGCTGTAAGACCGGCGGATTTCTGCACAAAGACCGTTGGGAGACGGGGAACAAAAATAAATCCTGCGGTCACCAGAACCAGGAATACAATTAGGCCGGTGACTAGACGCGTGGGGCTGATGACGATCTCTTTCTTCCTTTTCATAAACACCTCCAAAGTAAGTTATCCTGCACACTCCGCAGGGTTAACGCAAAAAGCGACCACCAATGCAAGTGATCTTTGAATCCCAAAGATATTGCGCTGGTGGTCGCTTCTACGGTTGAATGACAGACGTACTATTTGGCGACCAATTGGCCAAGGTTATTCGGTTGTTGGAGAAATATTACCAAACTTTCAAAAAGAGCGCAAGGTTTTTAGCTCATATTTTCTATGATTAAGAATGGAAGTTGAATAATCTCAGATAAGGCGTTACTCACAAAGTTGCATCACACAATATCTGTCTTTACAACCGTGCTTATATTGAATATAATATAAGCATGGTTGTAAAAAGAAAAGCGGTTCTCATTCAAAGGATTCGAGACATCTTTAAAAACCAGAGTGGTATCTTACTCACATCTGATCTGTTGAAATATGGGATTCCGAGAACCTATCTTTCAATCTTGGAAAAGAATGGTGAAATCCAGCGGGTTTCCAGAGGAGTATATTCAGCCGCCGATGATTTGATCGATGAGATGGTAAGTATCCAAGCCAGGTATAAAGGGGCGATTTTCTCTCACGAGACGGCTCTTTATCTTTTGGAACTGACAGATCGTACCCCCTTGTTTTACTCTGTAACAGTTCCGACTGGATATAACGCAACCTCATTGAAAACAAGTGGCGCGAAAGTTTATTTTGTAAATCGCAGCGTATATCCTTTGGGTTTGATCACAATGAAATCACCCCACGGGAATGACATCAAAACCTTTAATCTCGAAAGGACAATCTGCGACATGTTGCGGAGCCGGAATCAGGTTGATGTCCAATTCTTGAATGAGGCGTTGAAACGTTATGTGAGTAAAAGGGAGAGAAACATTGATTTGCTTTATATCTACGCCAGACAATTCAGAATCCAAAAAATCGTCAGGCAATACATTGAGGTTCTCCTATGAGTAAAGCGATGCAGTTCAAAGCCAAAATTAAAAATATGGCTTTAGAAAATCATGTGCCCGCTCAAGCCGTGCTGCAGAATTTCATGTTGGAACGATTATTGGAAAGAATATCCATCTCAAAATACAAAGACAAGATCATCCTAAAAGGTGGCATGTTAATTGCTTCATTGGTTGGCATCAGCAGCCGGACGACCATGGATATGGATGCGACCCTGCGGGGTTATCCCCTTTCTGAAGAATTGCTGCGTGAAGCGTTGCTGGAGATTTGCGCCATTCCATTGGACGATGAAGTAGTCCTGGCCCTGGAGCGCATTGTCCCCATCCGGGACGATGACGAGTATGGCGGCTATCGGGTGGCAGTTATGGCGAGGTTTGAATTTATTAATACCCCTTTGAAGGTCGATATCACTAGCGGTGACATTATCACCCCAGGCGCTGTCCGATATGCCTTTCCATCAAATTTCGAAAACAGGCTGATCCAGGTCTGGGCCTACAACGTTGAAACAATCCTGGCGGAAAAAGTGGAAACGATTTTACGCAGGAGCGTGCTCAATACACGTCCCAGAGATTTTTATGACGTCTATATCATCATGAAGACTCGAAAGCTGGCGATCAAAAAGGGCGTATTCACAACCGCGTTACACGCGACTTCCGAAAAAAGGAATTCTCTGGCAGCTTTACAGGACAAAGAAAAAATATTACTGACCATCCAGTCGGACGCAACTATGAGGCAACGATGGGAGCGTTACTGTAAAGACAATTATTATGCAAAAGGTATCGAGTTTGATCAGGTGATTGGCGTATTGCTCAATATCGTAAATTAAGCACTGTGCCGAACCTGGAAATTCTCATTAACTTTCATTTCCCCGCAATATTTCTGAATTATTTTATCGGAAGTTGAGATAACTAGAGCCGCTATTATTTTGAACGGCGCACCGCCGCATGGGTCTTACAATCCATGCGGCGGCGTGCTACTGGATAAACCAGCCACTTTGCTGCCAGTGGGATTATGCACCCACATCTCCCGTTTATGAGCGGGACGTTCCTTGTCTTTGCCGTCCAGAGCCTGAACAACAAAGCGGCTTATTCATTCGCCTTACGCCATGGCATTGCGTGAATTATAACGGCCATTGGTTCTTATTCCGCCTCACGTTTCAGGTTGAATGGCAAATCAAGCAACCTGTCATACCCTTCACTCTCCCTCTGTTCCTTCGACAGCTTTTAGAATCTCATCTGCCCGGAAGATGCGGTTCCGTGCATAACCAGTAACTTCATGCAAAATGTCAGCACGTACCAGTTTTTCAATATATCGCTTTGCGGTCGTAAAATTGATTGCCAAACCATCTTCGAGTTGGCGGACTGACAAAATTGGACGCATGAATAAAAAGTCGAGCACTTGCTCCATCCTTTGGGTATTTCGCTCAGATTCTACAATGGCCTGGTATTTCGTGCGCAAGCTCTGTAATTGAGCCAGGCGCACAACACCGTCTCTTGCTTGGATGCTGACACCCCTCAAGAAAAAGCGTATCCATTCATCCCATTCTCCACGCTGCGAAACAGCGAGCAGACGGTCGTAGTATTCCTGGCGGTATCGTTCGAAGTAGACGCTCAGGTTCAGTAAAGGTTGCGGCAGAATTCCCCATTCGCAGAAAAGGAGGATCGTAAGGAGCCGTCCCACCCTCCCATTACCATCCAGGAATGGGTGAATGGCTTCAAACTGGTAATGGATCATGGCCGCGCGCACCAGTGTGGGAATCTCACTGCCTGCGTGAATGAACTTCTCCAACTGGTCCAGGCCAATATTCATTTCATCCATTGGCGGCGGTACATAAGTAGCCGTCGCAAGTGTACTCCCAGCCGGCCCGATCCAGTTTTGTGTGCGACGAAATTCCCCAGGAGTGAGATGACCTCCCCGAACGTTTTCCATCAACTTACCGTGAATTTCCCGAATGAGCCGTAAGCTAACCGGTAAGGTTTTAACTCTGTCCATGCCGTAGTCAAGAGCGCTCACATAGTTATAAACTTCGCGCACATCGTCAGATGGCTCAAGGAGTGGTAGCTGCGCCGACTCGTAGGTATACAGATCAATCAATGATGCATGTGTCCCTTCTATGCGGGAAGAAAGCACAGCCTCGCGACGCACAAAAGGTTGGATAAGCAGACGAGGAAACGGAACAGCCCCCGCCAAAGTGGTAAGCCTGCTCAGGTCACGTTCTGCTTCCGAAAGCGCCGAAACCACTGCGAGCGGCCAATTCAAATTCGGCGGCAATGACGCAGGAATAAATGCCCAATAACCTGTCTGGGTTAGGATAGCCTTTCCGGTTTCGGGGTTGTGAAAATCTTTTGGATTCATATCACCAATTCAACGCGAAAGTGTCAATACAGATAATTTATATTATCATTTCCAGCCCGAAATGTAAATATGGTTCTTTCCATACTATTCCTTCGTTAGATAATCGTGATTATCATAATCATGATTATCTTAGCGCCATGAAAGTCAGAGTGAACGACCGGTTTTATACCTTATTATTGATTGTCAATTTGTGATGAAGCTGGTCGATGAGGAGCACCTGCCTCACAGTAAGCTGCGCGAGCGAGGGGGCGATAGTAGTGAAACCATGTCCCATTCTCGATTTGCCACCACCATGCATCAGGCAGTTTCCACCAAGGTCCGTATATCAAATCGTCTGGAGGAATAATTCCATTTATTTCCTGGATAAGTTTTTTAGCTTCTTCTGAGCCTTTATGAGCCCGGACATAATTTACTTCCATAATTCCACTAATATAAAGCCAGGGCTGAAGCAACAGAGGCGCAATCACACACGATCTACCTTTCCCTTGTGCTACTTTCTGGTCATCGATTTCTGTCCACCGTTGTATTCTATCTTGCCAAAATTCGCGATAAGTAATCCCAGGTGCAAGGCGTTGGGCGGCAGCCACCTGCATTGGCTGGCCGGACTTGTAATAAAAGTACCCACCCAAAGCGACGACGCTAACGACCAAAGCTATAAAACCCCAGAAAAGTATTTTCCCAAATAAACCGATCAATTTTGAAAACATTGGAATTCTCCTATTCTCTTTAAACTCGTCACTCTATGTGACGCTGGCTCCCTGTTGCCATTCTTTCCAGCTTTCATACTTCCTCGGCATAATAAACCTATACGTAAACGAATGTCAAGGGGTTTAATGGCCAAGTCAAATGGTAGTCGATGCTTGAAATTCGGAGAAGCTGTCTTTGAAAGGCCAAACTGGCCTTTAACCCTTAAACGCAAGAGGCCTTTTTAGTGGCCTAAATTCATTGATGTGGCCTAAAATACGCAAGTGGCCTAAAATCAAAATGCAGGTTTTTTGGCTGGCATCTTTTGAGAAATCCAAATACTTCCATCCTTGTGCCTTCGACCTGCTTCGACATCCTCAATATTGGCGATAAAAATACTGGCTCGTTGTAACCTCGACTTGGCGGCCAGGGCATGGTTGATTTCCTGTATAAGTTTCTTCTGTATCTCTGGCGTCTCGCAGAAAACGTATATTTTCCCACGCCCAGCTTCGTAAGCGTTCTGCCATTTTTGTTCCCGCGACGGGCTATTCCCTTTGTTCACATCTCGCTCGACTTCGACCTTTATTTCCTGCCCATTCTTTTGCGCAAGAATATCCGGAGAAGAAAGATGGTTGTCATGTAAGGGAATGTTGATTTCGCCCTTCGAGATGATTTCATACCCTTCTGCCTCCAAAATTTTCACAGTTTTGAGCACCAGAAAAGTATGTGCATCGGTGCTGTGGAAGGGCCGGATGGCATCAAAATTGCTTTCACGTGGAAGTTCCCGGGTCAGAAAGAGATAGGCAATCTCACCAAGAGTAGTCATACTGGCCGCAAATGGTGGACGGCCCCTATTTCCTGTTTCCTTCTTTGAAAACTCGATGAAACCTCGTTCTTCAATTCCCTCCAGAGCTTCTTTGGGTGGGTTCGAATCAAAATCGATATGATAGTGATTGGCAATAGCTTCCAGAAGATCCTGTCGGAGAAAGGTTCCGGTACTGCCGATAAATTTCAATGCAAAGGATTGTTTTTCAAATCCTTTGCTGGCTACCCATTCTGTGAACCAGCTTGGCATTGGAAATAGGGCCTCGCCGCTTTGCTGAGAGGGGATATTCTTGTATTTCTCAATTTGCGTTTTTAATCTTTCGTTCTCGGCCAGCACATTCTCTATTTGCTTTTGGGCTACTTCGAGTTCCTGCCCCAGTTTCCGGGCCTGCCTCAACTGCTCTTCAAGATCACCGACATGCCGGCTGAGTTCATCATTGCGCTCGGTTGTCTTTCTCAACTGCTCAGCATCCGGCAGAGCGGAAACAGACTGCAAGGTTGACACACGCTGGTAGACCACCTGCGAAAGTTCTTCGAGACGGATGGATTCCAGTCCACCCTTATTCTGCTGTCTGGTTTCAAGCCATTCAGCCGCAACCAGCCGAGCTAGGTTGAAGAGCGCCTCTCGGGCAAACGACCAGCGCGCTTCAGCAGCATCCCGCAGCCTGGTCTGGGTGTCGATCAGGCTGTTCAGCATTTGCAGTGTCACCGGGCTCACGGGTTGGTTGCCATCCATTGGCTGGCCTCCAGGTCGGATAATGTCGTTCGAGCGCCATCCAGCGCCTGATGGGCCGCGTTCAAGTTGGCAGGGGTCGGAGCCGAAACCCAGGCCAGCATCGACCTGGCCGCATCCAGCGTCGCGTTACCGGCGCGGGCTGCCATGTTCCGCGCCGGTAACGCAGCAGATGGTGTTTGCGTCTGGTCGATTTCCTGCAACAGTTGCACCGTTTCGTTTAGGATTTTTTGTCCCTCGCTGGACTGGCTGAAAAGATCGCCGCCGTAATTGTTCGACAGAACGCCGGCGGTCCTGCCGTTCAATTCCAGCAAGCGGCTATGCCACGACACAAGCGAGCGGCGGTAATCTTCCACTGCCTTGACGTCCGGCAGAAGCAAAAGCGGCTGGTCGTGTTTATCACGCGGAGAGACGATCACTCCCAGCCCAAGCAGAATGACGATTACTCCAGCGATCCAGGCCCATTTTGGAATGGTAATTTCACTGTTCATGCCCAACTCTCGACTGGTACAACGCCGGCAGGAACAGCATCTTCATCCTGGGCCGGCTGGATTTTCCCGGCAGCGACCATTTCCTGGTAGCGCTTGCGGCCCTTGTCCCAATCGATATTGCGGATGAAGTCCACATCCTCAGCGACGACCTCAACCACAATGCCTTCGCCTTTGACCTGACGGATCTGAATATGCCCTTCGACTTCGATACGGCTGCCTTTCTGCAGGTGGGCCTCGGCCAGCTCTGCCAGGATGCCGTAGAAAACCACGCGTAGCCCCTTGACCTCCTTCGATCCGCGCGAGCCGTTAATCATCATATACAAACGCAAAAACGGGAGCGGTTTGTTGGCGAGCTGCAAAACATCGTAGTAAATGTCACCGGTGATGTCGCCCTGGATAGCGACGCGATTGTTCCTTGCCATTTTTTTGATCCTCTCTACTAGAAATTAGTGGTCGTTTCCCGAAAGATCGGGTTGGATGTTTTTTTTTTACGAGCGGCGGCGAGTATGGGTGATTTCTCTTGTCTTTAGCACCTCCTCTCCGTCGATCATGATTTGGGTGTCCTTGCGCTCCCAGGTTGGCAGGGCGTCCTGATCTCCAAGAAGAACTGCCAAAAGTATCGCGTGACGAGCGGACGATCCCATGGTTTCATCCCAGATAGGGTTACCGGATGTCTGGTTGGCAAAGTCGTAGATGCTGGATGCTTTGTGCAACGACCAGCGAATCAGGCCAACCAGTTCGGACGGCGGTAGCGCGGCCAACAAATCGTATGCCCGACCAGCACCCGTTTCCGTGTCATCCTGCAGGGAGGCAATCGCATATGCAAACGGGTTTTTGATTCCTTCGCCTGCCGGACTGCAGGCGAACAACAGCCAGGATACAAAGGCGCGGGCCGAGGTGTTAGCAGCCAGCAAATCTTTGGTGACACGCGGATGAGCGCGATTCTGGACCAGCAATTTCCGTAAAGACCAAGATGACGGCAGCACCTCCGCCGGGTTTGCCTGGGTGGTTGAATGTGATTCAAGTGTGTTGGTTGAGGTGTTTAAGAGCTTTAAACTGTGCCACTTGCGCCATTCTTTAGTGCCATCCGCGCCATCCAATGGTGCCACTTCCGCCACGCTATGAGTGCCAACTGCGCCACCGTTAATCGTGCCATCTCCGCCGTCCAATGGTGTCACCTGCGCCATGTCAATAGTGCCATTCGCGCCATCAAAAAGAGGCTCGTCCATGCGGACTTTCAGTCGGAGCAGGTCCACATCGTCTCCAGCTTGGACAGGGAGAACTGCCACGAAGGCAGTCATTGCTCCCTCAGGATCGCGCAGCCACTCCCAAACTGTTTTGGGCCGGGACAGATTGAGCCAGCCTGCCAGTTCGACATATCCGCCACGCACCAACACTTCATCGCGGACTTCGCCTGTTTGGGCGTTGGCATAGCAGCGATCCCGAAGCAGCGTTACCAGCCACGCTTGCGGCGGGGTCAGGCCAGCCTGTGGAATGACCTTTTCCAGAAAGTAGTGAGTCATCAGGATCGTCCCAAAGCCGCCGATGATCCGTCGGTGCAGGGCTTCCGCCGCTTCCCGTTCCTGAACGGAAAGTTCACCGCCGTTCAGAAGGACGGCAATGTCCATCACGGTCTGGGCGTGGATTTGCTCGTTGCTGGGATCGGAATCCCCGAAAGGCAGCAGGTCCCCAACCAGGTCTTTCACACCCACAGCCTGTCGTAACAATTCGAGGAGAGTAGTGCCAGCTTGGATGCGTTCGCGCAGCCATTCCAGCACCGACTGGCTGTCGGCGCTGGTCAGACGCAAAGTCATGTGGACGGTGTACTTGTTGGGCAGGCGGTGGGTGCGCCGGTCATGGCCTCGTTCCCAGTGTGGGCTGGTGTCCCGGCGTTCGACCAAACCTTCCAGGGCCTGCCAGTTGGACTCATCTTCAGCGGCCCGGAAAAACGTGCGCCGGCTCAACCCGCTGTAACGAATTACCTGGCTGACGGGAATACGCTGGGAGCGAGGTGCTCCATCGCCGTTCCGTGCTCCATGCCAGACCGCCTGCCGCCAGCCGACATACAGCCAGGCATTGCGCGCGCCGATCTCAGGAATCAGACGGCTGAAATAACCGGGGATGGCAACCACTCGCGAAGGGAAAACCACCTCGTCATAGCGCAGGCGGTGGACGACTTGCACATCTGCCGCTTCGTGATTTTCTGCCGAAGGTTCCGCTTCTGCCGGTTCGCCAACTTCCTCGTTCCCGGAGATGACAAACCTGACTTCAACATCAACGCAATCCAGCATACCTGCCAGCAGGCGAGAAACCGTACTGGCCAGACGACTCACCAGCCAGTCGCGCGCATAAGCGTTGCGGACTCCGATTTCGAGCACGCCCTCCTGGTAGGAGACAACAGACGTATCGCGTACCCAGGTCTCGAACGAGGCTCTGGGCATATCCATTTGAAGTTGGCGAATTACCGATTCCCAGGCTGATTGTGGTGATAAAGGCATAAATACTATTCCTGAAGGCTGCGGGGCTTGCAGGCCTTCCTGTGAAGGGTGACGCTACCGTATAGGCTTCCCTTTTACGCTACCCTATAGGCTACCAATGATGCCAGCCTATAGGCTTCCGTAGAACGGTAGCGTCACTTTGAGTTAATTGCCATCTGACTCAAGAGTCAGGACGTACTCAAAACGGGCGCTGCGTGAGATACGCTTGTGTGGGAACAGGTCGATGTTCCCGGCCTGGTATTCCTTGATCCCGCGTTGGGTCAGGAAGGCAACCAGGCTGGAGATCGAGACCTGCTCCTCTGCGGCGACGAATCGCAGCAGCTCATGCAGTTCCGGGGGCAGGTCCAAGCCGACCTTGTGCCGGGCCGCATCCTTGCGTGCTTTGGCGCGTTCCGCTTTCGGCATGCTGGCAATGCGCTTCTTTTTTTCCGCGCCTGCGAGAATATCGGCAACTGCCGGGTCAATGGCGTTCCGTCTGGTAAGGGCGCTATTCACAGATCACCTCCACCGTGCGCCGCAGCGTGCTGGAATATCCCGCAGCCAGGCCGGTGCCATACCCCACAACGGCCGGGGATTTGGCGCAGTATTCCCACAGGCTCTTGCCGTATGCAGGAGCCTCACGCGCATGGGTATCTTGTGGGATGGGAGGCCAGACGTGTTCTTTGAACGTATCTGCCAATGCCTGTAGTTGGACAATCGTTTCGCGCGTGGTGCGGTCAAAGAAAGTGGGAAGGATACTGTACCCGAGCCTATGCCCTCGTTCGACGACTTCGGCCATCGAGCGCAGCACTTCGTTGACTCCATCCACAGCCATCGCGTCCAGCTTGGTGGGGATGATGACCCAATCCGAAGCCATCAGCGCCGAGACGTGTAAGACGTCCAGAGATGGGGCCATATCGAAAATGACGATGTCATATTCGGCATGTTTGAAGATGCGGCTGAGAATCTCGGTGGGGAAGTTGGAAATGACGATCGTGCGCTTGGCTTTCTCGGTGCGCTTGTCGCCAGGGATGATCTCCAGGTTTTCTCTGGCTGGGATGGCAACCTTTTCGATGGGTTCTTCATCCACGATAAGTCGATACAGGCCTGGGGCCTTTTCAGCACCCAGAGCAAAAGCCACGTGGCCCTGTGGGTCGAGGTCCACGAGCAAAGTACGCTGCCCTGCCATAGCCAGACCGTGTGCCAGGGTGACGGCAGTCGTGGTTTTGCCCACGCCGCCTTTTTGATTGGCAATGGTGATTGTCTTCATGTTTTGTCCTTTTTGAAATGAGAAATAGAAAAGGACGGCAGCAACCTTTAGGTTGCTGCCGTCCAAAGCACAAGCGATACTCATTCCCAAGGACTGGGATTCCCCATTTAACTACTGCAATTTTACTGCAAATGTAAATAGAACCTATGTTCTACTTGGACATCTTTGGAAGCAATAACCCCCAGATATGGGGGTTATAGAAGGGAAAACTGCTCTATATAGTGATCGACCTGGGATTCGAACCCAGAACCTGCTGATTAAGAGTCAGTTGCTCTGCCGTTGAGCTAGTCGACCATAGCGAGCGGATATTATACTCCAAAGGAAACTAGTGTCAATGTTGACCTTTGCGTATTTCAGGGATTTCTCTTTAGTTCATCAAGCTGCTGTTGAAGATAGATCCGCTCAGCATGGTTGATGCATAAGATCGCACGCACGCTGGTAGGCATCGGCGGCAGCTTCGCGTTGACGGGCTCGGCGCAGCAGGTCGGCACGGGCAACATGATAAGGTGTAGTAGGCATCTGCCAAATGCTCGAGCCGCAACAGCATGATTAGCCCGGTTTGCGCGCCCCATGCCATCGCAATGGCTACAGCACGGTTTACTTCCACTGCCATGGATGGAGCCATTGCTGCCAGCGAGTCGTAAAGGGCAGCGATCTGACGCCAGTCAGTCATATCAGCAGTGGAGGCTTCGGCATGTAACGCACTGATGGCGGCCTGAATCTGATAAGGGCCTGGTGTGCGAAAAGTTAGGGCTTCGTCGAGCGCAGCAACCCCTTCCCTGATTTTTGTTTGATCCCAACGGGCGCGATCCTGCTTTTCGAGCAGCACAAGTTCCCTATCAGCATTCTGCCGCGTTTCGCGGCGCGAATCGTGGAGCAGCATCAGTGCCAGTAAACCACGCGCTTCGGCGTTCTCGGGCAGCAACGTCACCAGCATCCGGCACAGGCGGATGGCTTCGCCGCATAATTCCTTGCGAGTGAGCGCATCGCCGCTGGTGGCGCAATAACCTTCATTAAAAATCAGGTAAATGACCAAGAGCAGTACTTCAAGCCGTTCGGGGAGCAGTTCAGCAGGTGGGACGCGATAAGGAACGCCCGCATTGCGAATTTTGCTGCGCGCCCACGCCAGGCGTTGCGCCATGGTTGGCACAGGGACAATGAATGCGCGCGCAACTTCGGGCGTGGACAGGCCGCCGAGGGTGTGCAGAGTCAGCGCGACCTGCGCTTCAAGAGACAGCGACGGGTGACAGCAGGGAAACATTAATTTCAGACGATCATCGGGAATGGTTTGATCAATATCGTCCTGCTCCTGGTTCGTGGGCGGGTCGAGCAGCAATACCTTTTGCTTCAGCACCGCCGCGCGGCGCAGTTGATCAATGGCGCGTCGTTTTGCGACGGTCACGAGCCAGGCGGCAGGGTATCTTTTGAGCCCAGCCAATTGCTTCATCCAGATCTTTGCATTCCAGCAGATAATATCCGCCTAATTGCTCGTGTGTTTCGGCGAAAGGGCCATCGCTGGTCAATGTCTTGCCGTCTCGAACACGCACGGTGGTCGCATTGGCAATCGAGCTAAGCCC
Organism: uncultured Chloroflexia bacterium; assembly: GCA_963757465.1. Lineage (GTDB taxonomy): Bacteria > Chloroflexota > Anaerolineae > Anaerolineales > Villigracilaceae > UBA5195. The sequence goes on from CAVWRY010000005.1 coordinate 28,950, forward strand.
GGTGTTGGAGAGAAGCACCCCGGCAGCAGCGATTTCCTGCCCCAAAGCTGCCCAGGCTTGTGCAGCAACCTGATATGCTCTTCGGGGGTTTGTGGCGCTTCAAATTCCTTTGCGTACATTAACAACATGTATTTCATAAATTTATTCTCCTGATTAGATAGAGTACCGGCTGTTTTGCCGATCTATAGAGTTGACGAATGAGAAAGCATCAAAATGACAGTTTTGGTGATTTTAACGCTTAAACTCATTGGACGCTGGTTATTTCGCCAGCGTCCAATGGTGCTCAGGGCATTCCCCCTGTCTATTGCGGTGGATTAAGTCTTTTCCGGCGTTCGGCCAGTTGCTGATTGATCAGCTCACGGCCCAATACCTGATCGATCTGCTCATCAAGACTGGCGGTGCGCATCTCCGTTGCCGCAGAGGCTTTGTCGAGGCGGGCAAAGATGCTCTGGGCAATGCGGCTGACGTCGCTGTCGCCTGAACCCATCAAAGCATCGAGGTTTTTGACACTCTTGACGACCACTTCTTTACTCTTGGCCAGCTCAAGTAGAGAATGCAACTCGGTGCGCTGCTGCTTCATGGTCGCGAGTCGTGCTTCAAGCCTGACTTTGGCATCGAGCAGTTTCTGGTATTCTGCTTCCTGCGTGGAGATTTGCAGACTATAGTTCTCGACCAGTTGGCTGATGCCGTTAAGCTGGCTTTGGGCTGCGGCTGCAGCATTTTCATTATTGCTTGCGAGGAAGACATCGATGGTGCGGTCAAGGTCTTTGGCTTTCTTTTCGTAATCGTTGACCTTGCGGCGCAGCGATTTGATCTCGCCACCCACAGTGGCGGCGGCGTCGGCGAGGTTTTCAAGGTTATCTTCAGCCTGACGGATGAATTGGTCGATTACTGCCAGGCTGTTGGCTTTCAAAGCCTGATCCACCAGGGCATGCAGGTTTGCAGAAACGAGCACAGAAACTTTGTCGAGCAATGTAGTCATTGTATTTTCTCCTTAGTCGAGGGTACAGGTGATTATCACCTTTCCAATGGGGTTATTTTGATTTTGGGCGATTGAGCGAGTTGGCTGTCAATGCAGGACCCACAATCATGACCAGCGCCGCAATCGCCCGGCCTGCCTGGGTCACAGCAAAAATATCCGCATAACCGACGGATGCGCAGGTTGAAATATAGTAAAACGCATCCACGTAGCTTGTCACTCTCGGGTTGACATCTTTCTCCGCCTGGTAAAAGGCCCAGGATGCGACACCGAGAATCTCCAGACTGGCATCCAGCGGATTGCGCTCAATCCAATCCAACGCAATCTGTTGATATTCAGTCTTTTGCTCCAAAAGGGACATGACCTTGCCGCGCAGTTCATCCCGTGAGATCCCAGCCAGGTCTGGAACATATCCGGTTCGGCTGGCTTGTGCAGATGTCCCAGTACTTCATCGAGCGCTTTTTCTTGTTCTTCGGTGACAGCCATCTTATTTGCTCCACTCACGGCGCGCAGCCAGTTGATCTTCACGCCGGGCAATTTGTTCTTCCCATTCAGCCAGTTCGGTTTGCATTTTGTCGGTCTGACGGGTCAGGCTTTGCTGCGTGCCAAACAGTTCGGTCAATGTCGACAGGCTGCTTTCCCGGTCGGCGAGCAACAAAGCACGCCGTCGCAACGCATCCAACTGCTCCTGCTGCTGGTTGATGGCAGCGCGAATTTCGGATGTGTGTTGTTCGCAGGTCTGAACCAGGGCAGCCATCTCATCGGCACTCTTCTCAAGCGGGTTGGACTGCTCCAGCCAGGTACGCGCCTCTTCATCCTGACCCGCTTCCAGCGCGCTATCCACTTTTGCCCGAAGCGACTGGATTTTCATCAGCGTTTCCTGCCAGGTGTGCGTAATGCGGTGTTGACTTGCCACTGCACTGGCAAGTTCCAGGCGAAGTGCATCCAGATGCTGCTGCGCTTCGTCGAGCACGCCAGTCAGACGGTCGGCGGTCAGGTCGCCGGTGATCGCCTGGCGGACTTCGCTTTCTTCGCCAAACAGGTCATTCCAGACTGTTTTGAATAGAAAAAGGATGCGCTCGGTCAGTTTCATGACACGCTTTACCGGGTGGTTGCCACGCGCAAATAGAGTTCTTCAAAGGGCAAATCGTTCAACACGGGCATCACGGCAAGGGCTTGTTGGGCCTTTTCAATGGTTGCTTTTTCTTTTTTGGTGGCTGTCTCTGACAGTTGCACCAGTACATTCTTAACACTCATGCTTTTGATCGCTTCAAGATCCAGCTTCTTCTCAATCATCTGGACAATTTCGGGCACCAGTTTGGCAAGGTCAGCCGAGGTTGAGCTGGCCTGCGGTTCGGATGAGGTAGTCGGTTTATTCGGCGTATCGGTCAGTTTGTTGACCAATTGCTGCCCAATCTGGCGAACCGATTCAGGAGCGGCGTTCATCACTTCGCCCATCCCATCCGCCATGGTAATCATGCGCAACAGGGAAGCCGCCGCGATCGGGTCGCCGATCATCTTGATGTTCATGGACGCCATGGCTGTGCCGAGTGCTTCCGCTTTGGCGATTTCAATGCGCACCTGGGCATCGAGCTGCAATTTGATGACTTCCACCCGTTGGGCGACGCCGTCAAAGGCGGCCAACGCCTCAGCCTTGGCCTTTTCCGCTTCGGCTTCGGCCAAACCCTTGGCCCGAATCACTTCCGCTTCGCGCATGCCAGCATCGGCTTTGGCGCGATAAACATCCGCTTCGGCCAGCCCAGCGGCAGACGCGGTTGCCTTAGCACCTTCAGCGCGCAGCTTGGCAGCTTCTACTTCAGCCTGGGCCTGGATGCGCAGGGTATCGGCCTGCTTGAGAGCGGCTTCTGCTTCGGCGCTGGCTGTTTCCTTGAGCGCTCCGGCTTGCGCCTGGGCTTCACGTTGTTTGCGCAGCGCTTCCATTTCAATCTTATTCCGCTGCTCGATCATGGCCTTTTGCGCCTCGCGTTCGGCTTCGATCACTTTGATCTTGGCTTCACGTTGCGCTGTCTGGGTGGCCTGAACGGTCGTGACAGCCTGGGCAGCTTCTTCGCGTTGGGCCGATACAACCAGACGGTCTTTTTCTGCGCCTTCGCGACGTTTCTGTTCATTGGTTACCACAATCTGGCGTTGCTGCTCAGAGAGTTCAATCGCCTGATGGCGGGCCACTTCGGCAGACATGACTTCCTGTTGTTTGCGTTCGCCCTGAATGGCGAGTTCCTGATCGCGCTCGATTTCGGCCAAAGCCACGGCACGTTCCTTCGAAACACGCGCCATCTCGGATTTTTGATCCTCTTCAAATTCGCGTTGTTCAGCCATCGCTTTTTCGGTAGCGCGAATGGTGCGAACTTCGCGGTCTTGCGTGGCAGTCACCAGCGCAAGCTGCCGATCCAGGTCAAGGCGGGATGTGGCGGCTTCGGTATCGCGCTGCTTGATTTCCACTTCGGCTTTGCGCTCGATGTCATTGCGTTCGCGCAGGGCCTGCGAGATGACCTGGGCATTGGCGCGTGCCACCTGGGCGCCGAATACATCGTCCGTGCCGAACGAACCCTGACGGGCGGCGCGCAATGTCAAAATGGAAACTGATTCCAGCACCAGACCATTCTCTTCCAAATCGGTCTTAAGCCGGTTCTGTACTTCCTGAATAAAAGTCTCGCGTTCCTGATGCAGGCTCATCAGCGTAAAGGATGCAGCCACATCACGCAGGGCACCATCCAGCTTGGCATCAACCAGTTGCTTGACTGCGTTCGAAATCGACTTGTTTTCCGCCAATTGTGCGGGCCGCATCGACAATGCCTTCAACCGTCGGGTTGACTTTGATGTAAAAGATCACCTTAATATCTGCATACTGTGGGTCTTTGGTGAGCAGGGCATTGTCTTCGGTGCGCTCAATCTCGATCGCCATCGTGCCCAGGTCAACCCAGCTAATTTCATGAATGCTTTTGAATATCCATGCGCCGCCGTTCATAACGACTTTGGGCGGCTGATTTGCTTTTGCGCCCAGCCCACCAGTGCGCACAAAGGCACGGTTGGCAGGCGTTTTGACATAGGCTTTCATAATCGATGCAAACATTACAAAGCCAACCACGATGATCAGAACAATCGGAACAATAAAAGCCAGAACAAAAGACAGTGGATCCATATCGCAATTCTCCTAAAAATGGGCCCAATTTTTGATGGGCATACAGGCCGACAAGTTACCGGCGGGTGACGAGATAGCGCCGTTTTTCGGCGTTGTACGATAAGAGAATGACACTTTCCCCACGCGGGATGGGCGTATCATCTTCGGTGACTGCAAATAAACTGATCAATGTGCCGCCTGCATCGCGCAAATGAACCATGCCATAGGTCGCGTTCACTACCGGGCTGATGACCTTGCCGTTCATGCCGACCATCGCCAGCGCTCTGGTGGCTGTGGTGCTGATCGGCGGTAGCGCCCGTCCGATGAAGCGGGTGGCACGGGATGTGACAAACCCGGCGGCGGTCAGGCTGACCAGGACACTGGCGAAGATCGCCAAAGCCGGGAAGATGCCAAAGATGCCCAGGATGATGCCATTCAGCAGCCACCCCAGCAGCCCAAAGCTGAAAAACAAGATCAGCAGCACCACCATAATCGGCGCTTTTCCGAATCCGATAAAGGCCAGCCACGAGAAGCCGGAACCCGCTCCCGGGGATGCATCGTGATCGAGATCATGATCCGCGTCCATATCGGCATCGGCGTCAGCGTCTGCATCCAGGTCGTGGTCCATATCCAAGTCATGATCCAGGTCCAGATCATGGTCCAGATCCGCATCGCCATCGTGACTCAAACCAAACAACTGTAAACTGGCGATGAGCAATCCCAGACCCAGAAAAACAGTATAGGGCAGGTTATACCAGGCGATCAAAAACCCAAAAACCGTTTGAAACATGCTTGCTCCTTGCCCGAATCAATTTCAGTAGCACAAACTTTTGTATATGCTTCGTTGGTGAAAATCATACTTTCATTCCCCCGGGGGTGGTCTTGCTGCTGCGGTAGGGCCTGTTGGCCTTCGTTTTTTCATCTGTACGCTCTACCAATATCTACGCACAGTTTCGCAAAAGGGAGCGTTTATTCGTCAGGCTGCCTGCGAATTTGATCTCGGCAATACCGTTTTATGCTAAACTGCAAAATGCGCTTATTTCAGACGGATGAGATAAAAAAAACTGGAGCAAAAATGACCGATTTACACTGGTGGCAAACTGCCGTGATCTACCAAATTTATCCACGCAGCTTTATGGACAGCAACGGCGATGGGGTTGGCGATCTGCAGGGTGTGATTGACCGGCTCGATTATCTCAACGACGGCACGCCCAACTCGTTGGGTGTGGATGCGATCTGGCTCAGCCCCTTTTATCGCTCCCCGATGGCAGATTTTGGTTATGACGTGGCCGATTACTGTGACGTAGACCCGCTCTTTGGCAATCTCGCCACCTTTGACCGCCTGGTGACCGAAGCACACAAACGCAAGATCAAGGTCATCATTGACTGGGTGCCCAACCATACGTCCGACCAGCACGCCTGGTTTGTCGAATCCCGCGCCAGCCGCGACAACCCCAAACGGGACTGGTATATCTGGCGCGATGCCAAACCGGGTGGCTTGCCACCCAACAACTGGGGCAGCTTTTTCGGTGGCCCGGCCTGGACCTTTGACGAAAAAACCGGGCAATACTACCTGCATCAATTTGTCCGCGAGCAGCCCGAGCTGAACTGGCGCAACCCGCAAGTCGAGCAGGCGCTGTACGAAACCTTGCGCTTCTGGCTCAAGCGCGGCGTGGACGGGTTCCGCATGGATGTGATTGGCCTGATTATTAAAGATGAAGCCCTGCGTGACAACCCGGTCAACCCCGCTGCCGACCCCAACCTGCCTGCCAACGACCTGTTCAACCGCCTGATTCAAAAATACAGCATGGATCAGGACGAAGTCCAGCCCTACATTCGGCGCATCCGTGGCGTGCTCGACGCGTTTGATGAACGCGTGGGGATTGGCGAGTTGTGGGCTGACATGGATCGCTGGGTGAAATATTACGGGGAACATGGCGAAGGCCTGCACCTGCCCTTCAACTTTCGCCTGACCTATCAGCCCTGGCAGGCGCACGCCATGCGCGCCTCGGTCGATGAAATGGAAGCAGCGCTGCCATCGTTTGCCTGGCCCAATTATGTACTCGGCAACCACGACATGCCGCGCCTTGCCACGCGTGCCGGCGGCGAAGCGCAAGCCCGGCTGGGGGCCATGCTGCTGCTGACGCTACGCGGCACACCCACGCTCTATTATGGCGACGAACTGGGCATGCCCAATACGCCTATCTTGCCCGAACAGATGGTGGACCCGCAGGGGATTAATCTGGGTGTGGAGCGCACTCGCGATGTGGCGCGCACACCAATGCAATGGAATGCCGGGGATTTTGCGGGATTTTCCACAGCGCAACCCTGGCTGCCGTTGCCCAAAGATTATGCCAGCCGCAATGTTGCCCGCCAGACTACGGACAAGCATTCCACCCTGAGCCTGTATCGCCGTTTGATCTGGCTGCGCCGTGCCAGCCCGGCCCTGCAAGGCGGCATCTACCGTCCGCTTGAGACGAATGCGGACAATGTCTTCGCCTATCTGCGCGAAAGCAGCAGCGAGCTGCGACTGGTGGTGCTCAATTTTGGCGGCGACCCCGTTACGGTGCGGATTGCGCTCGAGGGGCAAGGAAAGATTCAGCTTTCGACACACCTTGATCGATCCGACGAAATCCAGTTCTCCGCCATCCATCTACGGGCGCATGAAGGTCTGGTGGTGGAAGTGGTATAAAAGGAACGCATATGATCTTGCTTATTATCGCCTTCATTATTCTCGCAACCTTCGCAACTCTAGCGTCACTTAGTTTAGATGACGAAAGAGTATATATGAGCAAGATTGCAAGAGTCTCTTCTGGTTGTCATGGTAATTTGTTGCTTGATGGCTTGTTATATATTTTTTAACTGGTGTTTGTTTTTTCGTGATGGCTTTTGTTAGATTTTTTCTCAGCCATCTATCTACGTGCGCATGAAGGCCTGGTGGTGGAAACACGCGGCCTGGTTCATCTAACATCTGTGAACGTGACAAGCTCCAAAGGCCAGGCTTATAAGGAGAACATCAAATGGAAATTGGCGGCGTCACCTTCGTGTTGGATGATGAACTGGTCGGGCGCATCAAGGAAGGTGAAGATTACGCGATCTATTATCTTGATTATCAGGATGGTTCTGAGGGCATCATCCAAACTGTAGAGAAATTTGCCTGGTTCCGCAAGCCTTAATGTTCAAAGGAAAATTATGAAACCAAAATCACCTTATTTTAAGAATTTTGCCAAACGCATGATAGCGTCATTGCAAAAGACACAGTCCGCCGCAGCCCAACCCGCGCAAACGCTAAAAAGCCCTGCGGTTGAAATACAAAATCTGGCATTAAGCGTCCGCCAGCCTTATGCCGAGCAAATTATGCGTGGCACCAAGGTGATTGAGTATCGCAGCGTCCCCACACACATCCGTGGGCGGATATACATCTATGCCAGCTCAACGCCGGGGAATATCAGCCTGTTTCAAAAAATGAAGGCCGAACCGGATGACTTCCCCCTGCGCGCACTGATTGGCACGGTCGAAATTGTAGACTGCAAAGGCAAAGACAAAGATTACGAATGAACTTCTGCCCGGCCAATGCGGCTGGTAAAACCAATCAAACCTGACAACGACCCCCAGCCGGTCTGGTTTCATCCGTTTAAGGAATGAGGCAGGTAACAGAGACTGTTTCTTAAGACCGCGCAAAACAATAATCAAGCAGGGCAGATGATGATCTGCCCTGCTTGATTATAAAGATGTCCATCACGCACTGTTCAGCTTGCTCGTTTCGGTGGATATTTATCTTTCAGTCAATTTCGTCAAAGCCGTTTTCGATAACCTGGGTACCAACTGAAGATGGATTTTTCGTTCCGAGCACTTTAATAATCACGGTGTGATGTCCATATCCCAGGTTCCGTATGGGCACTTTATAGAGCCATTGTTGACTGGCTGCATAAAGATCAATTGTTTTTATCAAGACATTATCAATATAAATGGCAGCTTTTCCATAGGCAGGCCCACGGGCAGTTAACCAGGTAAACTGCACACCATCAAACGAAAATTCTGTGATCGCATTTGCCTGCCCTGTAATTTGATACCCGCCAAAACGGGGGTCAAAGTTTGCAGGGACTCCAGCCCAGGCGCCATAAACAAATGTTCCACTTGCATAGGTTTTATTCTCGTCATAAATATTTTGGTTGATCTTAAAGCCATCTACAACCACCCAACTGGCACTGGAAGCCGGGTTTTTTAGGTTCAACGCTCTGATGATGACGGTATGCTTTTTATTGGATAATCCCTTAATCTCTACCGGATATTGCCAATGGGGTGTGGCGCTATATAAATCAATTGTAGTTTTCAACACGCCATCCACCAATACGCTGGCTTTACCCTGACCCGGCCCACGGTATGCAATCCAGCTTACCTGCGTAAAGGCGATTGGCGGCGTGAAAACAAAATCACCAGAAATTGCTTTGCGGTACCCGCCACCGAGTGCGCCCATATCGGTTACCCCCTGCCAGGTATTGTATTGGATCTGATAATTTTGATTGGGGATGAATGAATCCTTTTCTTTTTCTGCTTTGATGATGACATGGACTGTGATTTCATCGGTTCCTCCATTCCCATCGGAGACCTGAACTACAAACGCATCTGTGCCGTTATAGTTGTGGAATGGCTTGTAAGAAACCACACCCGTGTTAGCATTTACACTGCTCTTGCCAAACTTTGCCTGTGAAAGGATACTCCAGGTCAGCGGGTCAGCATCAGCGTCGGTAGCGTGCAATGTGAGCGCAAAGCGTTCTGATTCATCATCGTCCTCGCCCATTTTAACAGTTGTATCTTCGCCTTCTGTGATGACAGGCGGAGCCGAAGAAATATAGCTGACATTGTTGTCTGTACTGGTGGATGCAGTATTGGTATTTCCGGCAATATCCTGCACTTTTCCCGCCGGAATTGAGACGATTACCGTTCCATCAGCATTCATGCCACCGATGGCAATCGTGTAGGCCGTATCGCTGCCAGTCAGGGTGGCAGTGGTTGTGCCAGCCGTCCCGCTAATCTCCACGTCATCGGCAGTAAAGCCGGTGACAGGTTCGCTCAATAGTACGCTGAAATTGATTGGGGCCAGGCTGGTTGGATCTGTTTGCTCTGGGGCCTGCTCGACGGTGACTGTGGGAGCTGTCGTATCGACAAGCACAGTCACTGGCCCGGCAAATAGGGACGAGAGATTGCCGCTTGCATCTTTGACCCAGGGATATAAAGTGTAAGTACCATCTTCAGGAACAGTGTAGGTGGCTGGCACCGTTTCAGACCAGTCAGCTGCGTCAACAGCCGGTTGGTCGGGGGATGTGGTGATGATATACCCGGTTACTGCCACGTTGTCTGAAGAAGTGAATGCGTTAATGGGAATGTCGAGACTGGACGAAATGGACGGGGCCGCGAAAGAGACGACATCTGGCTGTGCTGTATCGCCCATCCCCATGCCTTGAACGTTAAACTGATAGGGATGTTCATCGTCGGCATCGTTGGCGATGTTGATCGATGCGGTACGCACCCCAGGGGCGGATGGACTGAAGCGAACGGTGAAAGTAGTCGAGCAGCCGCCAGCCACCGGACTCACAGGTTGTGCAACAACACGAAAGTCAGATGCATTTTCTCCATCGATGCTCACTTCAGGTGCGCCGGTTAACGTCAGATTTGTATCGCCTGTATTCTCAATGCGAAAAGTATGATCAACCGTTTCGCCTTTCAGGATTGCGCTGCCAAAATCTGTATCATCCTCTATGGATGGGGTTGGATCACTGGCGGGAATGGAAATGCCATTCCCCTTGACATTGATCGCTGCTGGCGCATGGGGAACGATCACATTCGCAACGAAGGCATTTTTATACGTATTCATCGTGTCATGAATCCCTGCATAAGGCAGGACCGGGTTACCCCAAGTATCTGAACTTGACCCGGCCACAATTACATTTCTGTTGCCATCAAGCGCAATCGAATTGCCATAATCGATCCAATTTCCACCCATAAAAGTGTTCCAGGTCAGGTTGCCAGAAGTGTCTAGTCTGGCAGCAAACGTATCCCAAACTGCGGTGAAAGGTTGTGTCGGGTTGCCCCAGCTTGAGAAACTGGATCCGGTGACGTAAGGATTCCCGCAGCTATCGAGCGCTAAAGCATTGGCATTATCGCCAGCGCCGCCCCCCAGAAATGTATGCCATTGCAAAACACCTGCATTATTTAACTTGGCGACAAAAGCATCCCAGTCGCCTGGGGTATACGCACGAATCGGATTAGTGCCCCAGTCGCTGCTATAGCCCGCGACGAATACATTCCCACTGGCATCCACTGCAACGGCTTTGTTTGTTTCTGCGCCTTTTGCCCCCAGGAAAGTATTCCAGACAAGGTTACCCGCAGCATCCAGTTTGGCAGCGTAGGCATCCTGCCCGCCCGAATAGGCGCGTACAGGGTTGCCCCATGTGCCGTTACTGTTTCCAGCAAGGTAGACGTTTTCGCTGGCATCCACCGCAATCGAATAAGCATAATCAAGCCCCCCTTCGCCTAAAAAGGTATTCCAGACGAGATTGCCGGAAGGATCCAGCCTGGCCGCAAAGGCGTCTGCACTGCCAGTGTATGCCCGCTGTGGGTTGCCCCAGGTTGAAAGGCTTACGCCTGACGTATAAACATCTCCATTTGTATCCACCGCGAGGGCATAAGCTGTATCATTATTGCCAATCCCGCCCAGGAACGTGTTCCAAATTAAGCTACCAGAAGCAGCGTCAAGTTTCGCGATAAAGGCTTCTGATCCAGATGTAAATGGGCGGATGGGGTTACCCCATGTTGTGAATGCTGATCCTGCGACGTAGACGTTTCCGTTGCCATCGACAACAAGCGCAGTGGCAGTGTCCAAATAACTGCCACCCAAAAAGGTGTTCCAAATCAGGTTGCCCGATGGGTCAAGCTTGGCAACAAAAGCATCATAGCCAGAGGACGCTCGCACCGGGTTCCCCCAGGTGCCATCACTTTCTCCTGCCAGATAAATATTTCCGCTTGCATCTACGGCAACTGAATAGCCTTCTTCGTTTTTGGGGCCGCCGAGAAATGTGTTCCACGGCAGATTGATGTTTTGCGCCAGGGAATAACGCACCTTAAACGGCGCTGATTGTTTTGCCGGTGCTATGGAATGGGTTGACAGGGGCAACCTGGCTGTAGCAAAGCCGCTCGTCACAAAAATGATAAGCCATGCAAAATATACGCTGCTTCTAATCAACCGCTTTATCATAATAAACTCCTTGTAATCATCGTCTATCACCCTGCTTTGGATGTAACTATTCAGGTTTCTCTGTTGCTGGAGAATCGGCTTACTGTCTACAATAATCATATCTTCTTTTTGCGGGGGTATCCCTGTTGGTGCGGCTAAATCCTGCCCCAAAAAGCTGTTCTTGCAGAAGTGAAAAGAGATCATTCTCATACAAAAAGGATTTTATCGGCTGACATTCAACCATGGAAAGTATGATCGCCTGTCCTGTCTTTATGTCAGATATGTAATCACCAACTGCGGACGGTCTGCTGCCAGCGTAGTATCGCCACTATACAGACTGATGTAGTTGGCAATGGCGTTGTTGTTGTCATCCCGCTTGAAGCGCAAGCGGATCTGCGTCAGGCCATTATTTTGTGGTGAGCTTATTAATGAAGGCTTTGCCACCTGTCAGGTTGATGCTGTAAACACGGTTGATGTCATATTATGTATTTCATCGCCGATTGATGACAGGATGTCACTGGTGGAATGAAAGGAATAAAGCTAGAATATTTTGGTCTGAAATATCGTCTTTTGCAACAAGGTACCTCTTTAGGGAAGGCCAGGAAATCATGAAACAGAAAAATTTTATCTACGATTACTTGCTGCCAATTGGAATCGGTTTTATTGTGATAACAATGACCGGGTTGATGGTATCATGGTCCAGCTTATGGGCGCTAGCACACATTTGGCCTTTTTTGCTGATCGTTATCAGCCTGGGTGTACTTCTGCATTCACGCTGGCGTTATGCACCCAGGTTGTTAAACACGCTTGCAGTTTTGGAGGCCATATCAGCAACCATTTTCGCATCACAATTAGGGTGGAGCTCTCCAACCGCTTTTTTTTCATTTTATCTTACCGCTCACGACGAAGTATTTATTGGTCCGAGTATGCCTGGCTCTGGCAATGTCATGACTGAGGTGCGCCCTGTGGATGGCTTTAAAGGGATTGACATAGAATATCCAGCCCAGGTTTTGATCCAGCAGGGGGATGTCGAAGCACTCAAGATCGAAGCAGAAGACAACCTGCTGCCGGACATCAGAACAGACGTACATGATACAACGCTGGAAATCTTCTACAAAAGAACAGGCTCCAGTCAGATTAATCCTACAAAACCGGTCATCATTACCATTACCGTCAAGGATATTGATGAAGTAAATTTCTCTCGGACGGGAGAGCTAACTCTTGACAGGTTGAAGATCGGCAACATCTCCATTGCGCTCAAAGGCAACGGAACCTTGAATGTCAAGGAAATTCGTGCCAAAAATTTTGGCGTAAGCATGAGCGGTACAGGGAATGCAACAGTTTCTGGTCAGGCAGATGATCTTTATGTAAGTGTTGACGGTGCTGGCAGCTTCGAAGGCGCAACATTACATGGGAAGACCGCCTGCGTTTATATTCGAGGCGATGGTGGGGCCACACTTTGGGTGGATGATACGCTTGATGCTAAAATCTCTGGTGCGGGCCATGTAAATTACATTGGTAAACCCCAGGTGACCAAACGCATCAACTATGGACGATTTATGAGCAGTGTCCAAACGTCACGATGTGGCTGAGATAATTTTTGCATTCTTGTATCATTCTTGTATAAAGAAGCGTGGCAATCACTTTACAAGTGATTGCCACGCTTCTTCAAAATTCTATGCTGGTTTGGTTATAGTGTTTATGGCTGCGCTGACGATGACGCGCCAGCATTTGGAAAATGCGGCTGCTACGAACCCGTCCCAGCGTAGGTATCGACGCCCTTGTTCCACACCAGGCAGGCCAGCATGAAGAACCCGATCCCGATCAAGGGCGAAAGGTAAGCCAGGAAGGGGGTGTCTCCGGGTTTTAAAAACAACTGGGCCGGGTAAAAAGCCACAAACCCGATCGGGATCAGGAACGTAAACAACAGACGGAAGAAACCGTCGAACACCGAAGTTGGATAAGGCGCAAAATCGCGGATGCGCAGCGCCAAATTCAGCACCGCTGGCGACCCAGACATCATCCAGAACCCGGTGCAGCCGGCGATGATCATGATCGAACTGGCGACGAATGAAGAGCCTAACAGCACCACTGCCAGCAAAAGAATACGTGCGGGGGTCCAGGCCAGGCCAAGCTGTGATGAAGCGTAGAGCAAAACCACCAGGCCAAGCCCCAACTGGCTGAAACCCTTGTCGTCCATCCTTTCGGACATGAAATAAAACATGATATTCAGGGGCTTGAGGTAGTATTTGATGAACGAGCCATTGGCAATGCTGTAACGCAAAAACCAAATATTATCGAAGACAAGCTGGAACGGGGCAATAGACAACAAGTAAATGGCATAGATAAACATGATTTGATTGAAATTCCAACCTGCCAGGGTTGGGATGGAAGTGAACAAAACCCGGAAGACAAAAATGTTTGCCAGGTTGGTAAACAACATCGCAATGATGCTGATGATGAAATCGGCACGGTATTGCATGCGGCCCTTGAGGTACTGCGACGTGCAGCGCACGTAGATTTTTGAATAATACAAAAGCATGCGCATGTTAGCCTCCGCTCACCGTCAGCTTTTTGAAGGACTGAGTATAGAACCAGCGGCTGAACGCAAACAACAGCAGCACCCAAAAGACCTGCACCGCCAGGGCCTGCAAATAAGCGGTCACGTCCAAATCTGGCGAGGTGATCATCATCAATGGAATGTTGTAAATGGCCTGGAAGGGCAGCAGCTTCAGGACGTTTTGAACCGCATCCGGGAAAAACTGCACCGGAATCAAAGCGCCTGATAACAGGGAAATGATTACGTTCTTGCTCAGGCTGATACCCCAGATCGCATCGGTGTAAAAGGAGCTTAAGCCGATGGCGAAGTCAATCGCAAAACTGATCAGAAACGCCATGACAAAACCAATTGGAAAAAAGATCAGACCAATGCCCACTTTCATTTCTGCTCTGAAGGCCAGGAATAAGACCAACAGCGATGGCAGGGTAATCACCAGGCTGTTAAAGAGACCGTAACCCGCCGTGCGTGCCAGGGTCATATACTGGAAATCGAGCGGCTTGAGCAGGTCTACGATCAGGGAGCCTTCCACGATCTTGTTCGAGATATTCCAATCGGTGCCCGGCGAAAACACGATGAAGAGCGAGCTTGCCAGCGCCAGGTAAATGAAGGTCTGGTTGAAAGTCATGTCGTGGATGGTTGTCGTCACGCCATAAATACTCTTCCACAGAGAAAAAATCAGCCCCATATACAGCAGGTTGCTGAGCAGCGTGAAGAAAAAGCTGAACCGGTAAATGATCCAGGCGATCAGTGTGCCCTTGATGATGCCCACATAAGGTTTCATTGCAACGCCCCATCGTAAATCTTCTGCACGACACTTTGCATCGAGACTTCCACGATGCGCACATCCTGCACCTGGAACGCCGCCATCAGGAAGCTGAGCGCATCGAGCAACGGCACTTCCTTCTGGTTGACGGTAATATCCGTCCAACCTGGCTCGGTATTTTCCACCACAATCGCATCATCTTCTTTCCCAAAATGATTTCCGAGCCTGGTGCGCAGCAAGGCTGGCGTCTCGTCGCTAAAGCCAAAGATTTGCACTTTCAAGGTGCGGTAAGCGCCGAACAACTCGGTAACGCGGTTGACCTCGCCGCCATAGATGATCTGGCCTTTGTCAACAATCATCAGGCGCTGGCACAAGGCCTCCACGTCCCCCAGGTCGTGAGTGGTCAGCAGGATGGTGGTGTTCTGGGTTTCGTTCAGCTTGCGGATCACCGCGCGAATCTTACTCTTGACAGAGATGTCCAGGCCGATGGTTGGCTCGTCGAGCAGGATGATCTTGGGGTTATGCAGGAAGGCCGCCGCCAGATCGCAAAGCATGCGCTGGCCCAGCGAAAGCTTGCGCACGGGCACCGCATACAAAGCCTGCAAATCCACCAGCTGATTGAACAAGTCAAGCTGCTGGCGGTAGGTCGAGCCGTCAATCTCGTAAATATCCTTCAGGATTTTGAACGATTCAATCACCGGGATGTCCCACCATAATTGCGTGCGCTGACCGAAGATGACGCCCATATTGCGGACGTTTTCCTTGCGGTTTTCATACGGGACGATGCCGTTAATGACCAACTCACCGCTGCTGGGTTTCAAAATGCCGGTCATCATCTTGATCGTCGTGGATTTACCGGCTCCGTTTGGGCCGATATACCCGACAATTTCACCCGCCTGGATGTCAAAGGAAATGTCGTCCACGGCCTTGACCATCCTGAAATCCGTTGAAAACAGGTCTTTCATTGCCCCCAGCAAGCCTTCGCGATGGTTCAAAACTTTGTAATGGCGGGTCAGGTGTTTCGCTTCGATCAAACTCATAGATGTACCCTCATCATCCCTTGCAAGAAAAAAGATTCGATCCCTCTGCGCTCGAAAAGCGATCTGGCGCGAATTGCGTTATTGTAGCATGGGCTGGTATATGCGCCCATGTCGATTTCCAAAATCTCAGGCACGCAGCAGAACCAATCTGCCAGGCACAAACCCTGCTTGATGATGGTGTTGCCTGCTGTTGCCAGTCTCTTTTCTTCTGTTGAATGTGTGAATGGAATAGGTATCTGTATGGTAGCTGTATCCTAGCTGTATGGTATCTGTATCCTGGCTATATTGTTGATAAGGCCATCCTTCGGCTTGGCGGATGGACGGACATCCTCCTATCGAAAGGCATGTAACAGGTTGTAGGGGCGCAGCAATGCTGCGCCCCTACCGTGCGTGATTAGAAACAAAACAATCAAGTTCAGGCTATAATATTTCTATCCTTCCGAATTTTCATCCAGGGGAAAACCTGCCCATGCCCACCCTTAGCCCACAACAATTTGTCAAAAAATGGAGCCAGATCCAACTCAAAGAGCGGAGCACCGCGCAGAGTCACTTCAATGATATTTGCGCACTGGTAGGGCACAAGACTCCATTGGAGATCGACCCCAACGGACAGTTTTTCACCTTTGAAGCACAAGCGCACAACTGCGCGAAGCTGAAAGTGGGTTCCGTTATACACCTACTACTACCTTCGAAACCTTCCCTTTCCCCTGGGCACCGGGCAAAAAACCCTTGAATGATCCCCATGTGCAAGCGATTGCCACCGCCGCCAAACAGCTTGATGACTTCCGCAATGGCTGGCTCCATCCTACCGGTTCCATGTTCAGCGGGCCGGCTGCTGAGAAAATCCTGCAAAAACGCACCCTGACCGATCTCTACAATGCGCTTAACTTCTATCGATCTGACTTTAAAGGCAAAAAGCGCTCGAACTTGAGATGGGGAGAAAGCGCATTCGTCCAATTTATTACGCTCGAAGAGACCGAAACGCTCGACCACATCCACGCCAGTCTCGATCACGCCGTGCTCGATGCCTACGGCTGGCCCCATAACCTGTCCGAAGAGCAAATTTTGGAAAGACTGCTGGCCCTGAATTTGGAACGGGCAAAATGACAAACATCTTTCTCTCAGAGACTGTTTAATAAGTGCAGTTCACCGCAGATGAACACAGATAAACGCGGATACAAAGCTTTTTTACTGCTGGTTTATCAAAAATCTGTGTTCATCCGCGTTTACACCTGCCCTTGTGGGCGTGCAAGGGTCTGTGGTTAAAAAAGA
The DNA here is from genome assembly GCA_963757465.1 of uncultured Chloroflexia bacterium. Classification (GTDB taxonomy): domain Bacteria; phylum Chloroflexota; class Anaerolineae; order Anaerolineales; family Villigracilaceae; genus UBA5195. The sequence goes on from CAVWRY010000005.1 coordinate 45,937, forward strand.
CTTTTAAAAAATATCTTACATTCAATAAAGTATTGAGGTGAAAAAATGAAAACATCATTTCAACGATTATTATCCCTAAGCATACTCACGCTTCTGGCGCTTACCTTTGGCATTTTGGGAGTCACATCCGCATCTGCGGCAGGGATTCTCTACGTCAAGGCAGGTCATACGGGGAATTGCGCTAGTTGGGCAAAGGCCTGTGATTTACAAACCGCGCTAACCAGGGCAACCAGCGGTACAGCAATATGGGTCGCAGCCGGAACGTATAAACCCGGCACGACGAGAACAGCGACCTTCCGACTCAAGAACGGCGTGGCGATCTACGGTGGTTTTGCCGGAACCGAGACAGCGTTGAACCAACGTAATCCTACAACGCACGTCACCATCTTGAGCGGCAACATCGGCAATGGCACCAACAGTAATCATGTGGTCACTGGCACAACCGGCGCAACGCTGGACGGCTTCACCATCACAGGAGGGAGTGCGACCTCAAGTGGTGGTGGAATGTACAGCACAGGGAACCCGGTTTTGGTTAATATCATCTTTCGCAGCAATAGAGCATCCTCCGATGGCGGCGGGATGGAAAACTACTTTGGCAACCCAACACTGACAAATGTTACCTTCATCGGCAATCGAGCAGATCAATTTGATGGCGGGGGGATGAACAGCGAAGGCGGTACTGTAACACTGACGAATGTCACTTTTAGCGGCAATTTAGCGATGTTCGGGGGCGGGCTGGCCAGCACTGGCCCCGTCATACTGACAAACGTCACCTTCAGTGGCAACCTGGCGCTGAACAAAGGCGGCGGAATGTACGCCTGGACCGCTACAATGACAAAGGTCATGTTTAATAGCAATGAAGCGTATCAAGAAGGCGGTGGAATGTATAACTTGTACAATACCACAACGTTGACAGATGCAACCTTCTTCGGCAACTCGGCAAGCCAGGGTGGCGGAATATACAATTACAGCTCGGAGATGACAATAACGAACGCGACCTTTAACAGCAACTCAGCAAGCGAAGGCGGCGGGATCTATAACAGCAACTATGCGAATGAATTGCGGTTAACGAACGCGACTTTTAACAACAACAGGGCGAGCAACAATGGCGGTGGGATAAACAATAGCACAGGGTTTGCTGTGGTCTTGAGGAACGTCACCTTTCGCAGCAATTCAGCCATAAACTACGGCGGCGGACTAATCAATTACGCTGACGGCAGTGCCTTTTTCATTGAAGACACAATTTTTTGGGATAACACAAGCCCAACCGGGCCCCAACTTTATAATAGCAAGGATACTCTTCAGGTAAACGACAGTGTCATACAGGGCGGGTGTCCAACAAAAAGCACCTGCACAAACATCATTACCACCAATCCCTTGCTCGGCGTACTCAGCGACAATGGCGGCTTTACGCAAACCGTCCCGCTTCAGGTGGGTTCGTCCGCAATTGATCAGGGGAACGACGTTACATGCACCACTACCGATCAACGCGGATTAACCCGTCCGCAAGGTGCACACTGCGATATTGGCGCTTTTGAATACATACTGCCTGTGATCCATACGCTCACATTTAATTCCATCGCCGCACAAGATGGTCAAATTACCGAATCATCTGAAACCAGCAATAAAGGTGGCGCAATCAACGTCAGTCTTGCAACTTTCCAGATCGGCGATAGCGCAACAAAACAGCAATATCTGGGGCTTCTCTCTTTCAATACAGGCAGCCTCCCAGATGATGCGATCCTTACCGGAGTAACCCTTAAAGTTAAGAGACAGGCTGTCATCGGCGGCGGCGATCCGGTGGCAACCTTTAAAGGCCTTATGATTGATCTCAAGAACGGTTTCTTTGGTTCGTCAGCGCTTTTGCAGGCATCTGATTTTCAAAACCCTGGCGGCAAAACGTTGGGGCCAGTCAGTCCCATCCTTGTCGCCAACACCTACAACCTTAACCTAATCAGCGACAAAAACAATATTAACAAACTAGCGACCGACAATGGTCTGACACAAATTCGCCTGCGTTTCAGATTGGATGATAACAGTAATGCGTTGGCAAATTATCTCAGTCTATACAGCGGCAATGCTGCAACAGCGGCAGACCGTCCGCAGTTAGTGATTCAATATTATTCATTACTTTCACCCACGCTTACCCCAACGCCAACGGCTACAAACACACTCTCTGTCGCGCCAACTAATACCGATACTCCAACCTTGGCAGAAACCGATACGCCCACCCCAACACCATCGTATACGCTGACATCCACAGAAACAATTACCCCTACACCAACCACGACAGAGACGGATACACCTGTTGCTAGCTTAACACCTACTTTGACCCCGACAGAGACTGAAACAGAAACGTCAACACCAATTCCATAATTTACGTCAGTCCGGATTCGTGAAAAATATTAACTGCTCCAACCCCATAGACCTTATTCAAAAGAACTTGAAAGGTACGATTTCCCAAGACTTTCTTGGGTACCAAATTAAAAGACCTTACACCCGGACTGACGCTAAAATTAGATAGAATCAAAAGTCTGCGCCCCACACTTTGCCAAGGAAATGCTATTTAAACAAACAAATCCGCTGTTGGAACAGCGGATTTGTTTACAAGCACCTTAACAAAAGAATAAAAGTAGAGAGCGGGTGAAGAGATTCGAACTCTCGATATCTTGCTTGGGAAGCAAGCGTTCTACCACTGAACTACACCCGCATGACCATCGCCCGGCTTCCCGAACGGTAGCGACAGATTATACTGCCTGTTTTGCGGATTGGTCAACCGTAGCAGCAAGGCATCGCCCCTACGACTACGCTTTTTGCCCGCTCATGTAGGTAGCAAGCTTGTGACCAGCGTTGCCGGTTTTGAGCGCGGTAAAACCGGCGGCGGTAAGCATGGGTAAAATTTTGCTGTTATTGATCTGCATCATGCCCTGACCCAGAAAAACGCGCAATACAAACCGCGTGAGGCGACTTTGGGGAGGCTCAAAGTCAACGACCAGCAGGCGTCCGCCCGGTTTGAGCACGCGATGGATTTCAGCAAAGGCCTTTTGTTTGAGATCCCCCGGCAGATGATGCACCATAAAGCTGCTCAAAACGACATCCAGCGTGTTTTCGGGGAAAGGGATCGCTTCGACCAGACCCACTTGAAAATCGACCTGCGCCCCGGCAGCGACAGCTTTTTCGCGGGCTTTTTCAATCATTTCGGACGAAGCGTCGCTACCATAAACCTTGACGCTGGAATCCGATTGGCGTTTGGCGGTGATCGCCAGGGTGCCAGTGCCACAGCCCACGTCCAGAACGGACTCGCCGGGTTGAATGTGCGCCAGTTGGACGATGGCTTCCCGCAGCGGGTCTTCCCCACCGCCAAGCAGAAGCGTTCGCACCAGGAGATCGTAAAGGGTTGCCCAGCGGATCAGCACACCCTTTGTCTCCAGCTTTTCATGTGAATGCGTCTCGGCTGGAGCTTCATGCAGCCTGCGCATCGCCCGACCAAATAATCCGCGCAAAAGATAGATCAAGCCACCCACCACTGCCAGATGCGCCAAAATCAACAGCACTGCGCCAATACTGACAGATGTCATGGTTTGAAAAGCGAGGTAGACGCCACCTAGAACAAGGATGGCGATCACAACAAGAACAATGTGATGAACAATTGCGTTATGGATGGTGTGTTTGGAATTCATTTTTTCTCCGTTAATTGAAAATCCATCAAACGAGCGGTAAGTTACCGAACATGTTGTTCGAAAATCAGTTTATTGCGAAGCAAAAAAAGAGTCAACAACCAGCTTTTGCAAAATGTTCAGAAATGAACAAAACAGCGAAACTGTTCGGGAAAGAGCTGGCGTTTATGTCATGCTATACTTAAAATTATCCGTTTCCACTACCAAAAGGAGATTTGATCGGTATGAAAAACTTGAAAATCGCATTGTTCTTGCTAACAGCATTTGCCCTGATCCTGAGCGCATGCACCTCCCCTGCGCCTGCTGTGACGCTTGTGATTGGCTCGGGCGGCAAGGGCGGCGTATTTTATCCTTATGGGGAAGGACTGGCAAAAATCCTGACGAATGATATGCCGGGTGTCACAGCAAGCTTTATCGAAACGGCTGGCTCGGTGGAAAACATGAAAGCGATTCAAAGCGGCAAGGCGCAAATCGGTTTTTCCACTGTTGACTCGGCCTATGACGCCATCCAGGGCACAGGGGCATATAGCAGCAGCGGAAAAGTGCCTGCACGCGCGCTGGCTGTGGTGTATACCAGTTTTGTGCATATCGTTGCCAGTGACGCATCAAACATCAAGACGATTGAAGACATGAAAGGCAGGACAATTTCTGTGGGCGATTCGGGCAGCAGCACTGAGGGTGCGGCTGATCGCATCCTGACAGCAGCGGGAGCTTGACCCAAAAGCGACATCACCCGTCAGAATTTGAGCATTGCAGATGCGACAAAAGCCTTGGTAACGGGCCAGATTGATGCCTTTTTTTGGGTGGGTGGACTGCCAACCCAGGCAATCAGCGACATGCAGAAAAGTGGCGTAGCAACTCGCTTTATCGATGCCAGCCAGTATGTCAAGCCGCTCTCTAATAAATATGGCTCGGTCTATCAGAATGCGACCCTGCCCAAAGATGTTTATGGAACCGATGCCGATATTCCCGGCATTGGCATTGGGAATATTCTCTTTGTCAGCGAGAAAATGCCCGACGACCAGGCTTATCAGATTTTGAAAACCATCTTTGACCATCTGGATGAAATACACAGTCTTCACCCACAGGCCGCCAGTCTGACGCTGGATAGCGCACCCGTTGGATCATCGATCCCGTTTCACCCCGGCGCAATTCGTTTTTATACTGAAAAGGGCGTCTGGAAGTAGTTTGAGCGCGCCATCCATCAAAACAGGTTATGTGATGTACATCACATAACCTGTTTTTTGGAAATTTCGCCTAGCTTATGGGCTATACTTATAAGGATTTCATTTCTTGCAGGAGCGTCCCGCCATGTCAAATCAGTCCAACCCTTATCTGACCGACAAATCCGGGCAGGAGCATACGCTGGAAGCCAATCCGACCCGCATTGGGCGCGGCATCGAGAATGAGATTGTCATCGTCAGCAAGCTGTCTTCACGTGAGCACGCCGTCATCCACCGCGAGGGGCGGCGCAGCAACATCGAAGATTTGGGCAGCACCAACGGGACATTCCTTAACGGCGAACGGGTTCAGGGCAGCATTCCGCTGCGAGACGGCGACCAATTGCTCATCGGCGGCTTGAAGTTCACCTTCCACGACCCCGAAATGACCAGCCGCGAAACCCCCTTCCCCGAACTGGACATCAACCTTGCGGCTGGCGAAGTCCGCTTAAACCGCCGGTTGGTGCAGCTCTCCCCAAGGAATTTGCACTGCTGGGGTTTTTGCAGCAAAATCTGGGGCGTGTCTGTTCAAAGGACGAGATTGGTCGCGCCGTTTGGACGGAGTATCAGGAGGGCGTGTTTGACTATCAGATCGAAAATCTGGTACGACGTCTGCGCAGTAAGATCGAGACCGACCCGAACGCACCACAACTGCTGCTGACGGTGCGTGGGTTGGGTTATAAGCTGGTGGGACAATAAAAGTTTGTTTACGCTTGTCAAACTGACACAAAATATCCCCTGACCGTGGTCAGGGGATATTTTATAAAGTACCGAAACGTTGATCGGTTATTTTGCGTATTCGTTGACATGCCCAGTTTCGGCAATCCAGGTCAACTTCTCGTTGGCAGTTTTTTCTTCGTCAAGCGTTTGCTGGATCAAGCCAATCACCATGGTGTAGCCCAAATGCGCGGCATGCGAACGGGCAGCGCCGTAGCCGGCAATCTCGTAGTGCTCCACGCGTTGGGCTGCACCAATCAAGGCAGCATCCAGAACTTCCTCGCGCATATTCTCGCCGATTAATTCTTTGCCTTCCTTGATCAAGCCTTCCATCGCGGCACATTTTCTACCTTTGGGTGAGCCCTCAATGTAGGTAAAGATTTCTTCAATCCGCTTGACATGTTCCTTTGTCTGCTCCAGGTGGTTCTGGAAAGCATTTTGCAGTTCGGGTGAAGAAGCCGCCTGTGCCATCTTGGGGAGGGCCTGCACCAGTTAAGTCTCGGCGCTGTAAAGATCCTGCATTTCCTCAACGAACAAATCAGCCAAGGTTTCGATTTTCATGTTGGTATCTCCTGTAGAATGAAAGAGTGGTATTCATATTCTATAACGATAGGATCCATGCGGGTGTTATACAGAATGTCCATATTTCAGACAGAAATATTTTGCTGAACTGTTCGCCGATTACTGGGGTCTTGTTAGCAAACGGATAGGTACGAAAACATCGATCGGGGTATCATAAGCATATCAGAAAGGCACGCGGAGAAAAATCATGTCCCCCACACTCGAAGGTCAAACCATTGGAAAATATCGTGTGCTTGAAGCGCTTGGGCGCGGCGGCATGGCACAGGTCTTTCGCGCCTATCATCCGCAGCTTGACCGGTATGTGGCAATCAAAGTCTTGCGCTCAGACCTGGTGGAGCATGAAGAATTTCTGATGCGTTTTCGGCGTGAAGCGCATGCCGTTTCAGGCCTGCGTCACCCCAACATTGTGCAGGTCTTCGATTTTGATGTGCAGGATGAACAATATTACATGGTCATGGAGTTGCTCGAAGGCAATACCCTACGCGCCAAACTGAATCAATACCGCACACAAGGTCAGCGGATGCCGCTCAACGAAGTGCTGCGCATTCTGGTGGATGTGCTCAACGGTCTGAGTTATGCCCACAGCGAAGGCGTCATCCACCGCGACATCAAGCCCGCCAATATCATGCTCACCAAACGTGAACAGGCCATTGTCACCGATTTTGGCATTGCGCAAATCGTTGGCGGCACACAGTACACGGTTTCAGGCGCGCTGATGGGCACGCTCAGCTACATGGCCCCTGAGCAGGGTCTCAAAGGCCATTGCGACGCGCGTAGCGACATCTACTCGCTTGGCATTGTGCTCTACGAAATGCTGACGGGCTACACGCCCTTTGACGCTGACACACCGCTCGCCATTTTGCTAAAGCATCTAAACGACCCCCTGCCCCTACCAAGCAAAGTCGACCCGGCGCTACCCGCCGTGCTCGAACCGATTGTGCTCAAGGCACTCGCCAAAGACCCCGAAGACCGCTACCAATCCGCCGAGGAAATGGTGAATGCGCTGCAACAGGCTGGCAAAAGCGACCTGCCTACCAGCGTACGGCCTATCCTCCCACCCATCGGCAATGCTGTCAGCCAGGCTGTCTTTTCGGGGACATCCCGCCAGCAGCTTGTGGACAAAAGCTTCGCGGAAGCCGATACCGACTTCAACATCGCCACGACCCTCCCTTCGGCGGACGCAACCCATCCACCCGCAGCCGGGGCCGCTGCGCCGGGAGCTTTGTCTCAACTGGATGCACTCTCCGAGCGCCTCGCGCCGAGCACGGCTGCGGCAGCGTTGCTAAGTCTGGGAACGATATTACTGGCGAATTTCTTTGTCGCCATGCTGCTGGTTTATACCCATATCAATGGTTTTGTCTACGGCTGGCCCTTTGAAATCTTCCTGTTCGCCGGGTTCCTAAGCAGCATTGGCTGGAGCCTGCGCAAAGCGGAGCTGTTGACACCCGCCGCCCTGTTTGCCGGAAACGCCATCCTGCTGGCTTACTGTGCCCTGACCAGCCGCTGGGGCGACTGGATGTTTTTGTGGATGCTTGAGCCGTTTATTTTTGCAGCAGCCATCGTCATCCCACGCCAGATACGCAAAAGCGGCAATGCTGTACGCGCTGGTCTGGCAACCATGTCCTTCACCGGGCTGATGGTGCTCCTGGCAGGCGCAACCATCAGCACCAGCGTGCTTATTCAACTGCTGAAAAACCTTTTCACCCTGTAATTCTCCAATTTCAAATATTGTCCCATCCACCCACAGGCAGCAGCCTGAAGGCGTATTCAATGCGCCCGCTGCCCGAAAAATTCATCCCTTTTGGAGGAAACCATGAAAGCATCTCGTATCTTTTCCCTGATTTTCGGCACGGCCCTGATCGGAATCGGCATTTTGAGCATGTTCGGCAACCTGTTTCTCCAGACCAAATCGTGGCGACTGTGGCCGATCACCGTCGTCATCGTCGGCTTGCTGCTGACGCTATCCGGCTTCTTCGGCATTGCCAAACGCGGACTGGGCGCACTTTTCATCCCTGGCACGCCAGTATTGGTGACGGGTGGCATTCTGCTTTTCGCCAGCCTGACCCATCAGTGGGGCGTCTGGGCGATGGCCTGGCCGCTCGAAGTGCTCGGGGTGGCGCTCGGCTTCGGGTTGGCCGCCATCTTCATGCGCGTTCCGGCTCTGGCCATCCCCGCCAGCATCGTTGGCGTCAACGGGTTGGTGCTGGCCTTCTGCAACCTGACAGGTCTCTGGCAAGCCTGGGCTTTGCTCTGGCCGGTGGAGCCGCTGGCCATTGGCCTGGGCTTGCTGGTGCTGGGACTGGCAAAGCGCTCAACAGGCATCAACATCGCCGGTATCACCCTGTGCGTCATCGCGGGCGTCGGATTTTTTATGACATCCTTCCTGAGCATGTTCAACTTCTCAATCCTGCGCTTCACCGTCCCCGCCATGCTGATTCTCACCGGCCTGATCGTCGCCGCCATGAGCTTCATCCGCCACGAGAAGGCGGCTGCTCAACCCGAAGTAGAAAGCGCAAACTAACCATCATGAAAAAAATATTTTTTCCCCTGATCGTTCTGCTCGCTATTGCGCTGAGCGCCTGCAACCTGACTGTTTTATCAGGCTCGGGCAAAATCGTCAGCAGCAACCGCCCCGTCAGCGGATTCACCCGCCTGGTGCTGGATGTCCCCGGAGATTTGATACTGACCCAGGGTGACAAAGAATCCCTGAGCATTGAAGGGGATGACAACCTGCTGGAACACATCAAAAGTGAAGTGGATGGCGGCGAGTTACACATCTACCTTGCGCCGGAAGATGGCATGATTGAACCCAGCAAAACAATCCGCTACCACTTGAGCGTCAAAAATCTGGAGCAGGTTACGCTGAACGGCTCCGGCAAAATCATGGCCGCCAGCTTCAAGAGCGAACAGTTTGCTGTCAACGTCAACGGCTCAGGCGAAATTACCTTTGGCAGCCTGCAAGCTACAAACCTGAGTCTTGGCATGAACGGCTCAGGCAATGTCAACGTCACCAATCTCAGCGCCGACGATGTGCAAGCAACAGTCAGCGGCTCAGGGGAGTATTTGCTCGAGGGTAAGGCCACCCGCCAACATATCAGCATTGTTGGCTCAGGGAAATATAATGCCCACAGCCTGCAAAGTACACAGACAGACATCTCGATCAGCGGCTCTGGTGAAGGTCAGATCTGGGCAGTGGAAAAAGTCAACATCACCATTGTGGGAAGTGGCAAAGTTGGCTATCTGGGCAAGCCCAACGTCACGCAACAGATCAGTGGGTCTGGCAACATTTATTCGCTGGAGTGATTCACTCCATACGGCAATAGGCGGGAGGTGTCTGTTAGACACTTCCCGCCTATATTATTTTCACTCACTGCAAGAAAAAGATTTTCGCTGATATCAGGGGGCGGAGGTTGGCGTTACTGTTTCAGTTTCTGTCTCTGTACTGGTGGATGTGACTGTTTCCGTATTGGTTGGGGTTGGTGTTTCTGTTTCTGTTTCCGTCATTGTACTGGTAGGGGTGACTGTTTGCGTATTGGTTAGGGTCGGGGTGGTTGTTTCAGTAGCCGTCAGTGTGATAGTAGGCGTGACTGTTTCTGTGGCAGATGGCGTTATTGTAGGGGTGAGAGTTGACGTTGGCAACGGCACATAATATTGAATTACTAACGATGGGCGATTGGCTGCTGCTGCGTTCCCACTAAAAAGATTCAAATAATTGGCAACTCTATCATTATTATCATCCAGCTTGAAACGCAAACGAATTTGTGTCAGCCCGCCATTCACAGTTAGCTTGTTTACGTATAAGTTACCACTCGTCAGATCGAGACTGTACCAACCATTTGCCGGACCGGAAATGAATGGACTAAATGTTTGGCTGGCAGGTGCATGGAAATCTACACTTTCCAGTGCAGGCATCGTTCCAAAGAAGCCATTCTTAATATCCACCATGAAACCTTGCAAAGTTCTGACTGGATTTCCACCCCCAACAATCGCTTTTTGCTTCACTTTGAGGATGATACTGGTAATGGCAGCTAAATCAGGAATACCAGCAGTATTAAAAGACAAAACACCAAGATACTGTTTCTTTGTTTTGTCATCCCCAACATTAAAGGTTGTGGCCGCAGGGAATATCACACCACCAGCATTGCTGTTTTCAGAAGTTTCCTGAACACCGCCATCTTGCGCACCGATGGATATGGTTGTCGTTGTGGGAGGAATAAGTGCCAATGCAATGCTGCGAGGTGTCTTTTAAGGTGCCGCCCAGATTTCCAAGAGTGACAGCACCCGTACCATCCAGATTTGCCCGGACTACGGTATAGGATGAATAGTTTGTAATATACATCTTGTTATTTGCCACATCCAACGCAATGTCTGATACACCGTGCAGTCTGCTACCCAGATTGCCAAAGCTGACAACGCCTGTTGTATCAAGATTTGCCTGGATGACATAGTTAGAAATAGAGTCGCCAACATACATTTTTTGGTGTATCAGGTCCAACGCAAAACTGCTGGCACTATCTAATGGCGGCCAGAATCTAAAATCGCCGTTCAGTCTGACAGCGTTTGTGCCATTCAAGTTGGCCCGTATAACTGTTCCATCGGAATTTAAGATATACATTTTGTTATTTGGCACATCCAATGCAATGCTATACGGATAAAGCACCTTACTGCCTAGCGTACCCAGGCTGACGTGACCAGTACCATCCAGATTTGCTACTTCAACAGTGCCACTGTTCATTTGGGTAATAACATACATTTTTTTGTGAACTAAATCCAGCGCGAACCCTTGCATTTCATATGAGCCGCCCAGGTTCCCCAAACTAACACTGTGCGACCCGTCCAAATTTGCCCGAACAACAGATTGCTCATTCACAATATACATTTGATTATTTGGTACATCCAGTTCAATATCCCTCGGGTTATTAAGCAATCCAGGATTTAGTCCACCCAAATTGAGTACATTTGTACCGTCCAAACTGGCCCGAATAATATTCGTCGCATTCAAAACATACATAAAAGACCCAGTCGCTTGCGCTGGTGCAGTTGGCTGGATGACAAAAAATGCCCCCAGCAAACTGACAAACAAAAAGGCATGGATTATTAATCTGGATACAGAAAGTCTTGTGCGGTTCATAGAAACTCCTTTTCGTAATTCGTTAGAGAAATAATATTAGTGGAAAACCGAATGCCCACCTGATCCATCTTACTGTTTTGATGGGTATAGATTTTGTAAACATTACTGATCATACGTTATGAATAGGTCGAGCATGCAAGTTATTTTTTGCCCATTGATTATCACCTTCCCTTTGCTTATTCTTGATTCTGGAACATTATTTTACCCACCCTTAGAACATCGCCCGCCCCTGTAGCGTCTGATAGCTTTGGAAAGCCAGCAACCCGAAAAGGATGGCAACATAGCCGCTGTGCATAATGATGAATCCGACCAGCACCATGACGGCCCCGGTCACCACCGAAAGCCACAGCGACTTGCGCACCCCGTCCCAGCGATCTACTTTCAGCCAGAGATGACGCGCCACCTGTCCGCCATCCAGGGGAAAGGCCGGAACCAGGTTAATGAAACCCCAAAAGACGTTAACCCAGACAATCGTTCCAACAATATCGTCAATGAACCCACCGCCGAACGGCAACGACGCCACCGGGAACGGTACAAAACCATAGAGCAGCCCTACTCCAACCGAGCCACCCGCCAACAGTACCGCAGCCAGCACCAATCCGCCGAATAAGAAGCCAGCGCCAGGCCCGGCCAGCAACGTCAAAATATGTTCGTTGGTGGTCAACCCCAAAGCACTGCCCCATAAATCCGGGATGGCTAGCCCACCGCCGAGATAGAGGACGACACGGGCTGGTTGTCCGAAGAAACGCATGGTCAGCGCGTGTCCCAGCTCGTGGACAACAATCGAAACAAACACCACTACCACCCAGATCAAAAGCGCGAGAAAGTCGCCGGAAAATCCGCCAAAAAACAGGGCCATCAACCAGAACAGCGGATGAACGCGCACGGGAATGCCTGCAACGCTGAAACGCAGGTCAAAACGGGTATGTCCGGGTTCTTGAAAGAGTAACATGGCTGCACCTTTATCCTTGTGATCGTTGCTTAGTATAACAAAAAGAGACGCTGTTCGCGTCTCTTTTGGCTTTATAAAAATACCCCGCAGATGCCGTGTGTTGCAAAGTTTTGAACCTGCTTTCGCAGGTGGTTCCTGACCGGGCAACTTCGCCTTGGCCGAAGCCTATCGCGTCGTGTCCCTGAGATGAGGATCCTTTTAATCAGTATTGGCTCAAAACCGAGGGCGCAACATCACGAACACAGCAGGGCTTTTTCGTTATACCACAAAAGCCAGGGGAGATGATAGAGAAAGATTAATAAAAAGCGGCGGGAGATTGTCCCGCCGCCTGGGCTACTTTTTCTCTTCCACTGGTAAATCAAGCTTGATATGCAACTCTTTGAGCTGCTGATCGCTGGCTGGTGAGGGAGCATCCGCCATCACATCGCGGCCCGCCTGGTTCTTCGGGAAGGCAATCACCTCGCGGATATTTGGCTCGTCGGCGAAGATCATCGCCAGGCGGTCAATGCCCGGAGCGATGCCACCATGCGGCGGCGCGCCGTATTCGAAGGCTTCGATCAGGTGGGCAAACTTCTGATGAATTTCTTCCTGGCTCAGCCCAAGCAACTGGAAAACCTTCTCCTGGATATCACTGCGATGGATACGGATCGAACCCGAAGCCGTCTCGTAGCCGTTGAGCACCATGTCGTAGGCATCTGAGAGAATCGAACCCGGATCGGTCTCAAACTTGGGCAGGTCTTCCATCTTTGGCATGGTGAACGGATGATGGGCAGCGTCCCATTTCTTCTCTTCTTCCTTCCATTCGAACATCGGGAAGTCGAGCACCCAGGCAAACGCCAGCAGGTCTTTATCGGCCAGTTTGAGTCGGTCACGGAAGAGCAGGCGCAAGGCGCTGAGCGTCTTGTTGGCAATCGCCTTCTGGTCGGCGATGAAGAGCACCAGATCGCCCACCGCCGCGCCGGTTTTAGCCTGAATGGCCGCCACTTCTTCGGGCTTGATAAATTTCTGCGCCGTGCCTTTGACGCCTTCCGCTGTCAGCGCCAGAGTCGCCAAGCCCTTAGCGCCCTGCTCGCGGCAGAAAGTCGTCAGGTCATCGACTTCCTTGCGCGTATATTCAGCGCAACCGGGGACGACGATGCACTTAATCGTACCGCCCGCCTTCAAAACATTCTGGAAAACCATAAACTCACTCTGCGCCAGAATTTCATCGAGGCCGTAAAGCTCCATGCCAAAGCGCAAATCAGGCTTATCAGACCCGTAGCGTTCCACCGATTCGATATAGGTCAGGCGCGGCCAGGGCGAAGCCATCAGGCGCTTGGTCGGCACGACTTCCTTGACCAGTTCGGTAAACAGCCCCTCGATCACCGCCAAAATATCGTCGCGGTGGACAAAGGACATTTCCATATCAAGCTGGGTAAACTCAAGCTGACGGTCACCACGCAGGTCTTCGTCGCGGAAACAGCGCGCAATCTGGAAGTAACGATCCATGCCCGCGACCATCAGCAGTTGCTTGAGCTGCTGCGGCGACTGGGGCAGCGCGTAAAACGTCCCCGGCTGCAAACGGGAGGGGACAAGGAAGTCACGTGCCCCTTCAGGAGTGGTCTTGAACATCATGGGGGTTTCAATTTCAAGGAATTCGCGGTCGCTCAGGTATTCGCGGATGAAGCGAATGACCTTATGGCGCAAAATCATGTTGTTCTGCATGCGCTCGCGGCGCAGGTCAAGGTAACGATACTTCAAACGGATCAATTCGTCAGTATCTTCATCTTTGTTGATGACGAACGGAATCGGCTTGGCCGGGTTGAGCACTTCCACCTTCGTGGCGACAATCTCAATTGCACCGGTGGCAAGGTTCGGGTTCTGCGCTCCCGCCGGGCGCTCGCGAACCGTGCCGGTCACTTGCAGCACCCATTCAGCGCGGGCATCCTGAATCAGTTTTGTAGCATCGTTGCCGGGGTCGGCAACCACCTGCACCAACCCATAGCGGTCACGCAAATCGATAAACGTAACGCCACCGTGATCGCGCTGACGGTGTACCCAGCCAGCCAGCGTCACCGTTTGTCCGGCATGGGTGGCGCGTAATTCTCCGCAAGTGTGTGTTTTATACATGGAAGTCTCCTTAAGATGTTTTTTTACTTTTTATGATTGCTTTGTCAAAATGGGCAAAAAAAATCGCCCGTTGCACTTGTGCATGGGCGACTGGCTCGGTTAACAGTGTGTGTTATGCAGACAGGCAAATCCTGTCGGCCCGACGCCAGTCGCCCGACAGATTATTATCATCCACATAAGCAGACAGTCTGTAATACATCGTGGCGCGATTATATCACGCAGGGGGATTATTTCAAGGGTTCGGTGCGCCGTTCTCAATGTCAGGAGAAAAAATTGCTGGACCGTGGATTGGCCAACTACCTTCAAAATCACTTAGATGGATAACAGGCAGTTTTTTTGAGACTTTCAGGTCAATATAAAAACCCACTTTGGTCCATCTGCGGTCAAGAACTTTAACAGAAGCAATCTGCGCAGACAAACGCTCATTGTTGTAATGAGTTCGGAACCAGTTCAATATCGTGCGCTCTAGATCATTGAAGTCTTCAAACATCCTTGGCTCTGTTCTTGAAACGATACATCGACCTACTCCTTGCTCTCTTCCGGCGGTTTGACGGCGCGGAACTCCCGAAAAAGCAGCAGATCGTAGACAATTTTCAGCCCGCCACACAGATAAAAAGGCAGGCTAAATAAGGCCGGAATCCCCAGAAAAATCCCTGTCAGCACGGGCGCGGCAGATGCGCCGATGGAGCGGGCGATGGCGGTCACCCCTGAAGCTGCGGAACGTTCATCCGGGGCGACGACGGCCATGACGTAGGATTGGCGCGTCGGCACATCCATTTGGGAGATGCTGAAACGCGCCAGCAAAACCACAATTGCCAGTGGCAGGTTGGGCATTAACGGAACAAGAATTAACAAAAAATTCGAAGGAATGTGGGTGAAGACCATCGTATTGATTAATCCAAACTTCTTTGACATGGGTACAGCCAGCAAAGCCGAAATGCCTGCCAGAATATTTGCACCAAAGAAGATACTGCCGATGACGCCTACATCCACCCCATAACGGATGTGAAACCAGTAGGCCAGCATGGACTGTACAATCAGCGCGCCCGCAAAAGCATCCAGCGCGAACAGGGAGGAAAGCTTGAGAACCACGCCCCGCGATTTGTGCAAACCAAGCGTCGTCTTCCTGGATAGGTCAGCAGCTGATGGACGGGAAGACCCCGCCCCTACCTCGATTTGGGATGAAAGCCCCAGAAAACAGCCAATCAGCAGCAGCCCGACGAAAGCGTATCCGCCAAGGATGATTTGATAAGAAAGGAGTACCGTCAAGCCACTGTTTTGCAGAGCGGTTGCCAGCCAGCCGCCCGCCAGCGCACCCGTGGCGGTTGCAAACGAGCCAACCAGGTTGTACCAGGCAAAAACATGCGTGCGGCGTTCGTTGGTGACGATCTGCGTCAGCCCGGCCTGCTCAATCGACAAGAATGGGCCAATCTCATTACCGCTTGGGCTGATGACCCCAACGATGGCGGCCACCGTCAGCAACAACGGATCATGCGTCAGCAGAAACACGCCCCCAGCCAGGATCATCAACAACGCACCGAGAATCAGCATTCGGCGGCGTCCGATGCGGTCTGCGGTGGTGGTAATCCACAGGGTGACGCTGGCATCCCCAGCCAGAGTCAGAGTTAGCAATAATCCAATCTGCCCTTCGCTCAGGCCGACCTGTGCCAGATAGAGCGCCAGCACCACCGACAGAAACCCATAGGCAAATAAGCGCAAAATACGTGTGATAAAAAGCAGGGAAATATCGCGTTGTGAATTCATAGATGACATTATAGCCGCGCTTCGGTTACATACGGTTGATTGCTCTTGTGGTAAGATACCAGAATATCCCAGGAAGGAAAGATGACCCGTGATAAAACTGATCGCGATTGATCTTGACGGCACACTTTTTACGCCCGATCAAGAAGTTACGACTGCCAGCAGGCAAGCCATTCAAAAAGCCATTGAAAACAACATCAAAATACTGATCGTCACAGGGCGCGGACAAAGCGGAGTCGAGCGGGCGCTGCGGATGCTGGAGATGGAACTTCCCTATATCTGTTCGGCGGGATCGCTGGCCCGGGAGCGCAGCGGCGGTCCCATGCTGTATGCCCACTCTTTTCATCACCCCACCGAAACGCAGCATGTGATTGCGTTTGCGCGACGCGAAAACGTCGGGCTGATTGCTGAAACCCCGGATGGGGTTTCGCTATGGTTTGGGCCAGATGCACTGGAAGCAGTGATGGACCCGATGAGCGCTGCCGACGCGAGAAGAAGCGTCCGCACCCATGAACCCGAAAAAGACTTCGACCAGCCCCTGCTCAAGCTGACGATTGCCGCCGAACTGGAAATTTTACTGAAAGTTGAAAAACTGATCAGCAAGCATTGTCCATCCATTCACCAGACCTTTTCGGGCGAAAAGTATATCGATCTCACGGGCTTGGGTGTCAACAAAGGCACAGCGCTCAAATCGATTGCAGAACACTGGGGTTTACAGCCCGAAGAAATCGCCGCGATTGGCGATCAGGCCATTGACCTGGAGATGTTACAATATTGCGGCCTACCTATCGCCATGTCAAACGCGGTGGACGCGCTGAAAGCCGCCGCAAAATGGATTGCGCCCTCCAACCAGGAAGAGGGTGTGGCCTGGGCGCTTGAACGGATTATTACGATGTAGGGGCGAGCCAACCCGCGCCTGCAGCTCTGGGCAGGTGTGGCTAGCCCCTACCAAACATCACGAAAAAAGGAAAATCGCCATGTTTTTCGACATGCCACTTGAAGAACTACAAAAGTATCTGCCAGCGCGCAGCGAACCCAGGGATTTTGACGCCTTCTGGCAGCGTACCTTAAACGAAGCGCGGCAATTTCCGCTGAATGCGCGTTTTATACCCGTCGAAACCGGCATGACGCTGATTACCACCTACGATGTCACCTTCAATGGCTACGGCGGACAGCCCATCAAAGGCTGGCTGCTACTGCCACACAACGCCAGCGGAAAAATTCCCTGCATTGTGGAGTATATTGGCTACGGCGGCGGACGCGGACACCCACACGACTGGCAGTTCTTCCCTTGTGCCGGGTACGCCTGCTTTGTCATGGATACCCGCGGACAAGGCTCATCGTGGCGCGTTGGTGACACATCAGATTATGAGCCCGCTGGCAGTGGGCCAAACTATCCCGGCTTTATGACCCGTGGCATTCAAAACCCGGATGTCTACTACTACCGTCGTGTCTTTACTGATGTTGTGCGCGCCGTCGAAGCCGCCCGCACGCACCCCGCAGTAGACACGCAGTGCATCGCGGTCAATGGTGGCAGTCAGGGCGGCGCCATGGCAATCGCCGCCGCCGGACTCATTCCCGATTTATCCGCTGTCATTACCGATGTTCCTTTTATGTGCCACTTCCGTCGCGCCATCACGCTGGTGGATACGGATCCATATCACGAAGTTGTGCGCTATCTCAGCCAGCACCGCAACCATGTTGAGATGGTTTTCAACACGCTCGATTACTTTGACGGCATGAATTTTGCCACCCGCGCCAATGCCCCGGCTCTCTTCTCCGTTGGCCTGATGGACGGCACCTGCCCGCCATCGACGGTTTATGCCGCTTACAACCACTACACCGGCCCCAAGGAAATCATCGTCTGGCCGTTTAACCAGCACGAGGGCGGACAAACCTTTCAGGTACTCGAAAAATTGCCCTTCCTGAAAAAGTTATGGGGCGTGTAGGGCGCGGAAGCACACCATCGGTTGACACAACGTAAATACCAGGGGCGAGGTTCTCTCGCCCCTCTCTTATTGGAAACCCACAAAATGACTCTCCCTCGTATCAGCACACTTCAAGAATACAACCACGTCCGCCAGGCGCACTGGGACGGAATTGCCCGCGCTCAACCGGCGCAGACTTTTTTCAGTTCTGAGTATCATCACCGACTGCGACAGGTCTACGGCTGGATCATCTCTCCGGGGCAGCGTGTGCTCGAAATTGGCTGCGGGCGCGGTGATTTACTGGCGGCGCTTAAGCCAGCCGTTGGCGTTGGCATCGATTTTTCGAGCGAGATGATCGCGCAGGCCCGTCAGCGCCATCCCGACCTGACGTTTATTCAAGCCGACGCGCATGAACTGGCGCTTGACCAGACTTTCGACGCCATTATCCTGTCTGATCTGGTCAACGACATTTGGGATGTGCAGGATGTGCTCGCGCGTGTCCGTGCGCACTGCACACCTGATACGCGCATCATCTTAAATGTATATAGCCGCGTTCAGCAGCCAATCCTTTCGCTGGGCAGCGCCCTCAACATGGCAAACCGGCTGCTGCCGCAAAACTGGCTTACCCCGGCTGACGTGCAAAACCTGCTGCAGTTGGCTGGGTTTGAAACCATCCGCTACCAGCGCGAGATTTTGCTACCACTGCCGATCCCTGGCGTGCGTTCGTTTTTCAACAAGATTCTGGTCAAGCTGTGGCCATTCAACGAACTGGCCTGGACAAACGTCTTCGTGGCCCGCCCGGAGCCAGAGAAACCCAGCCAAGCGGCAAAAAAGCCCAAAGTGAGCGTCATCATCCCGGCACGAAACGAAGCAGGAAACATCGAAGCCGCCTTCCAACGTCTTCCTGAAATGGGATGCGAGACAGAAATTATCTTCGTCGAAGGCCATTCCCGCGATAATACGGTGGAGGCCATCCACCAGGCGATCAAAGCCCACCCTGAACGCCCTGCTGTTTTCTATCAGCAAACCGGCAAAGGGAAAGCGGACGCGGTGCGACTTGGCTTCGAGAAAGCTACCGGGGATGTGTTGATGATCCTGGACGCGGATTTGACCGTCCGACCTGAGGATTTGCCACGTTTCTACGAAGCGCTCGCCAGCGGAAAGGGTGAATTCATCAACGGCGTGCGCCTTGTCTATCCAATGCAGGAACAAGCGATGCGCTTCTTGAATTTGCTCGGCAACAAAGCTTTCAGCATGGCCTTTTCGTGGCTGCTCGGGCAATCGATTAAAGATACGCTCTGCGGCACAAAAGTACTCTGGAAGCGCGATTACGAGCGCATCGTCGCCAATCGCTCCTACTTTGGCGACTTTGACCCTTTTGGCGATTACGACCTGATCTTTGGTGCGGCCAAACAAAACCGTAAAATTGTCGATATACCCATCCGTTATCAAGACCGCACCTACGGCGCAACCAACATTGACCGCTGGCGGCATGGCCTGCTGCTGCTGCAAATGGTAGCAGTGGCGGCGTTTCGACTGAAATTTGTGTGACAAGTTAAATCAGACATCTTGCAAAAGTAGCAAATGTGCCATAATAGGCGCATGAGATACGAAACGGTAGAAAAACTAAAAGACGAAGAATTCAAGCGATCAACGGGCGTCAGCCGGGCAGTGTTTGCAAAAATGCTGGCAGTAGTTGAAAAAGAACTGCGCGATTTTGGCCGAACGCCGAACTTGAGTTGAGCAGATCAATTGCTGATGACGTTGATGTATTGGCGAGAATACCGCACCCAATTTCATATTGGGATTACCTACGGTGTCAGCGAATCGACGGTATGCCGAACTATTCAGAAAGTGGAAAAAGCTTTGATGACCTCGAACGAATTTCACTTGCCTGGCAAGAAGAAATTACAACCGAGCGAGACATTAATCGAAGTTGTGCTCATCGATGTCACCGAACAACCGATTGAGCGTCCGAAAAAAAGCAGAGACGACATTACAGCGGCAAAAAGAAGCGTCACACCCAAAAAGCGCAGTTGATCGTCAACCAAAAAACCCAAGAAATCATCGCAACTGCTTTTGGAAATGGCAGCCAACACGATTTTCAACTTTTCAAAATCAGTCGCAGCGTTTTATCTGCCCATGTTTGCAGTTTGGCAGATGCAGGCTACCAAGGTTTGACTGATTTACATCAAAACAGCCGTACACCTGCCAAGAAATCCAAGCTGCACCCGTTAACCAAAGAACAGAAAGCCAGCAATCGCAAGCTATCTCGTGAACGCATCCTGGTTGAGAATGTTATTCGCCGTTTGAAGATATTTCGCATTCTCAGTGAACGTTACCGCAATCGTCGCAAGCGTTTCTCGCTTCGCTTCAACCTAATCGCTGCCATTCATAATCTTGAACTCAGTCTCAGAAACTGACTTATGCAAGAGGTCTAATTATTTATTGCAGATTGTAGGTTTCCAGAGGTATAGATTATGCAACTCGCACAACAAAGCAAAAATGAACGGCAGCCTATTTTTTATAAGCCAAAAACGCTTAGCATGTTGAGCACTTTTAACCAATATATTCGCCTGGTTTAATCTTGTTATCGCAATTTTATATCTTGTAATCCAAATCTTTACCTTAGACAGCCAGATTATGCAAAGTCAATCTGGATTCTTCTTAACTGGACACTGGTGGGAATGGAAAAATCTCACATCTGAGCCTGTGTTGAGCGTGATCTTTTCAAACAGTTATTTAGCCGTTTCTGCAATCGGTAATTTTTTCATGTTTAAGAGTATATCCATCGGGTTAAATGTATTACTGGAATTGGGCTTTAACATGACACCCGACGAGGAGGAAATCGAGAATGAGTGAAAACCCTTTGCAGAAATCCATTTACGCCAATTTCAACCTTAAAGAAACAGATGAATTGATTGAAATCTGGCAGGAAAATGATCGCCACACATTCTCTGATTTAACATTCGAGATCATTCAGCAAATTCTCCAGGAACGTGGCATAGCAATTCCGCCACAAAACGACGCACACTTTAAAACAGAGAGTGATGAAGAAGAAATCAATACTGAAAAACAGTTGTCATCCAATAACCAACCCATATTCTACAAACCGCAGGAATTACTTTTTTTTGCAGATGCTACTGCAAAAACAGCCTGGGTGATATTGATAGTTTCCATTCTGATTGGCGCCTGGTATTTCTTTTCAAACTTATATATTTACCTGGAACAGCCAGCAACAATGATAAGTGGAATTATCAGTTTTTTCAGCAAAATCTTGGAGGGCGTTTTAGCTTTCTTTATGATGAAGGGCATTTCTTATGGCCTTCATCTACTCATGGAATTTGAGTTTAACAGCCGGGGCGAAAAGTAAAATGAATTTGCAATCTCTAGCCTTTCGTAGTGCATAATTTGTAAAAGAGCAAATCTTATGTCCCTTCGCATTCTTTCCATCATCGGCACGCGGCCCGAAGCTGTCAAAATGGCTCCCGTCATTCAGGTGCTCGCCCAAACCAACGGCGTTAAGTCGCTGGTCTGCGCTACTGCGCAGCACCGTGAAATGCTCGATCAGGTGCTTGCGCTCTTCGAGATCAAACCCGATGTTGATCTAAATCTGATGAAACCCAACCAATCGCTGGCGCAGATCACCGCATCGATCTTCACAGAGCTTGATCCGGTGCTGAGCAGGCTCAAACCCGATTGGATTCTGGCCCAGGGCGATACCACCACCGTCATGGCGACCGCGCTGCTGGCGCATTATCATCACATCAAGTTTGGACACGTCGAAGCTGGCCTGCGCACTGGCGACAAGTTTCAACCCTTCCCCGAAGAAATCAACCGCCGCATCGCCAGCATCGCCGCTGATCTACATTTCGCGCCAACTCAAACATCCAGGCTAAACCTGCTCAAAGAGAATATCCCCGACGAGCAGATCATCGTCACAGGCAACCCGGTCATTGACGCACTCAAACAAGTCGCCGTGCGCGACACCCCCGATGAAATCAAACAATTACTCGATAGTCTGGGCATCAACCCTGTGGTCAACAGCCGCCTGCTGCTGGTCACCGCGCACCGACGCGAAAACTTCGGCCAGCCGCTCAAAAACATCTGCCTGGCGCTCAAATCACTGGCAGATGTATATGATGACGTGGAAATTGTCTACCCTGTTCACCTGAACCCCAACGTGCAAAACATCGTCTACCCGCTGCTCGATAAAATCCCGAACATTACGCTTATCCCGCCCCTTGATTATCTGCCGATGGTCCATTTAATGAAGCACGCCACCCTTGTATTAACCGATTCAGGCGGCCTGCAGGAAGAAGCCCCCGGCCTTGGCGTCCCTGTGCTGGTGATGCGCGACGTGACCGAACGTCCCGAAGGCCTCGCAGCCGGAACCGTGCGGTTGGTCGGCACAAATCCGATGAAAATCATCGCCGAAACCAAACGGCTACTTGACAACCCTGAAGAGCATCAAAAAATGGCACAGGCCGTCAATCCCTATGGCGATGGGCGCGCCGCATCACGCATTGTGCAGGCCATTTTGAATTATCAATAAGACTGTTATAGAATGCCCGCGGTATAATTGCGCCGATTTGTTCGCACAACACCATCAGGGTGGATGGTTGATGAAAAACGAAATCAGAAAAATTGTTTGCAAGGGAGTACGCATGGCTACCAATTCAACAGTTGCCGTTAAAAAGTACGTGGGACCACAAATACCATCTTTAATCAGTTATTTACTGCAGGCTCGCCGCGATTTCCCGCATGTTTTATTCAAGGTAGCGCGGGAATATGGCGAAGTTGTCCATCTCAACTACGGTCCGCGCCCGACGTTTTTCGTCACTGGCCCCAAGGGAGTGGAAAACATCCTGCAAAGCAACCAGCACGCCTACCAGGGATTCAACTACAGCCACGTCCAATTGCGTCCGCTGCTCGGCAACGGATTGTTGACCAGCGAGGGCGAAATCTGGCTAAAACATCGCCGTCTTGCCCAGCAAGCCTTCCACAAAGCCCAATTGCAGACGTTGTCCAAGCTGATGACACTGACCATCCAAAACTTTATCGATAAATGGGATGCGCGCATCGACAAACAGACCACTCTGAACATTGGCGACGAAATGGGCCTGATGACCCTCGGCGTGGTCAGCGAATCGCTCTTTGGCACCAAAATGGGCGAACGCGCCATCCAGGTGCGCGACAGTTGGCCGGTGGTGCTCGACCATCTTGTAGCGCGCATGCTCAACCCCATCCGCGTCCCAGACCAAATTCCCAGCCCCGGCAACCGCCAGTTCAAAAAATCACTGGGCGCGCTCAACGATGCTGTCTACACCCTGATCTCCGACCACCGCGCCGGGTCAGACAGTGGCAACCTGCTGGGCATGTTGATTGCCGCCCGCGACCAAAAGCTCGCCACCCACTTTGACGATCAGGAACTACGCGACGAAGTCATGACCATCCTGCTGGCCGGGCACGAAACCTGCGCCAACGCCCTGACCTGGACGCTTTACCTGTTGGCAACTCACCCCGAATATCAAGAGCGCCTCGCTGCCGAGGCCGCATCCGTGCTCGGCGGACGTCCTGCCACCTATGAAGACCTGCCGAACCTGCCCTATACCGCCATGGTCTTTAATGAAGGACTGCGCCTCTACCCGCCTGCCTGGATCATGGCCCGCGACGTGCTCGAAGATGACGAAGTCGAGGGCTGGCACATCCCACAGGGCGCACTGGTCTTCCTCAGCCCTTATGTCACCCACCGCCGCCCCGAGTTTTGGGAAAAACCGCTCGGCTTCAACCCGGAACATTTCTCGGCCGAACAGGTCATGGAACGCCCACGCTTTGCCTACTTCCCCTTTGGCGGCGGACAACGCCAATGCCTCGGCAAAAACTTCGCTCTGATCGAAGCCCAACTGGCGCTACCGATGCTGGTACAAAAATATCGCTTCTCAGCCCAGGCCGGTGTCGAAGAAGCCTATCCGGCCTACAATATGCGTCCGCAGCATCCAATCATGCTAAAGCTCGAAAAACGACATTAACAACACAGGGACACGGCCTCGCCGTGTCCCTGTGTTGTTAAAAAAGAATACGTTGACGCCCCTATCCCTTCAACAAACTCATATCCCTGTCGCTCAAATCGGGCAAATTGAGCAACGGCAATTCTAACAGCGAATTCAGCCCAAAGTGCTGCAAAAACTGCGGGGTGGTGCCATACAAAATCGGACGGCCCGGCCCTTCGGCGCGACCGGCTTCCTGCAACAATCCCTTGCTCAACAAACTCTTAATCACACCGTCACTGTTCACCCCGCGCACCGCGTCCACACCAGGACGGGTGACGGGTTGTTGATAAGCCACAATCGCCAATGCTTCCAGCGCAGCGCGGCTCAAACGGCTGGTCGCCTCCAGCCCGAGAAACTGCTCAATCAACTCGGCCAGCTCGGGGGCAGTCGTCATCTGCACGCGCCCCGCACTTCGTTGCAGGCGCAGGCCACGGTTACGCAGTTCACGCTCCAGCTCATCCAATCCCTTTTCGACCACCGTCACCGTCAAATCCAGCGCCGTCGCCAACTGCACCGGGGCCACTGGCTCTGCCGCGACAAACAGCAGCCCTTCGAGCCGCGCCGTCAAACTCAATTCAGAAGAAATTTCAGAGTCGCTCATGCTATAATTGCTCCGCTTCGACAGTTTTATTGGAGAACCCAAATGAAGAAAACGCGAATGGCTATTTTACCCTTGATTTTGCCGCTGGCGCTGGCAGCAATGGCCTGCTCAGTGTTTGTCGGCGGACCAGCCTACCCTGAAACGCCCATCCCGATTTCGACAGTGGATAGCAACGCCTTGCAAGAGCAATTCCATGCCGCGGCCACCACTGCCGCTCAGACCGGGACTCTGACCCTGAGCATCACCGAAAGCCAGGTCACTTCACTCGTGGCGCAAAAACTAAGCGAACAGGAAAAACCACTCATCACCGATCCGCAGGTCTATCTGCGCGACGGACAAATTCAGATTTACGGCAAAGCTGTCAATGGCAGCCTGCAAGCCAATGTCCGCATTATCTTAACCGCCACACTCGACGCCAGCGGCAAACCTGTCATCAGCGTTGTCTCTGCCGACTTTGGCCCTCTGCCCGCCCCTGAAAGTATCAATCAAACCATCAGCAAAATGGTCGATGAAGCCTTTACTGGCGCAATCGGCCCGGCAGCCATCGGCTTTCGCCTTGAAACGATCAGCATCGCTGACGGCATCATGACCATTACAGGCCGGGTAAAGTAGCCGGATCCGAGCAAGCCACCCCCAAACGTATGCTTTTGCGCAAGTCATTCCTTCGTCTTATCGTCTTTGTCACACTACTGGCTTTCGCACTAGGCGGATGTAGCCTGCCTTTGTCGCAAAACACACCCGTTATCTCGGTGACCATCCTTGCAGATGGCGCATCGAAGCAGGTACAAATCCCTGAAGGCAGCAGTGCAGAAGTTGCCCTTAAAAATGCCGCTCTCAGCGCTGGGGCGCTCGATAAAATTGAGCCACCGCTATACACCATCCTGAAAAACGGCGATATTGTCAAAATTACGCGCATCACCGAAAAGTTTGAAACCCAGCAAAACGCCATCCCATTTGAGCGGCAAACCGTCCACAATGAATCGATGGCGCAGGGCGCAACACAGTTAATCCAGCCTGGGATCAATGGACAGCAGGAACTGACCTATCGCCACGTTTATGCTGACGGCAAAGAGATCAAAAATGACGTCTTTAAAACCGTTATTTTGCAACCGGCCCTGCCCGAAATCGTCATGGTCGGGGTGCAGGCGCCCTTCGCCCCGCTGACTATTCCGGGGAAACTGGTTTACATCGCCAGTGGCAACGCCTGGAGCATGGAAAATTCAACAGCCAACCGCCTCCCGCTCGTCACCACTGGCGATCTGGACGGACGTGTGCTTAAGCTTCTCAAGCGATGGCAACTGGCTGCTTTACACGCGCAAATCACTCAAAGACGCCAGCGAAGAAATCAACACACTCTGGGTGCTCGAAATTGGCAACCCAAAAGCCAAACCGATTGATCTCGAAGTCTCAAACGTCATCCACTTTGCCGATTTTGACCCACAGGATGCCGAAAACTTGACAGTCGACTACTCCACAGTTGAACCACGCACTGCCGCACCCGGCTGGCAGGCCAACAACAACCTGTTGCGCAGAAAATATGGACGGAATGGCGTCGTGGGCGTGGTGCAAAACATCATCGACAGCAACACCGGCGGAGTCTATGGCTGGTGGGGAACCAGCTTCAGCTGGTCGCCAGATAAAAAATTACTAGCCTACAGCCGCCCGGACCAAATTGGCTACGTCAGCATAAAAGGAAACACGCTGGTTCCGTTGCTCGACATTACCCCGCTCCAAACCCATGGCGATTGGGCACTCATCCCCGGCCTGGCCTGGGGCGCGGATAGTCAGACCCTTTACGTTGTCACCCACGCTGCGCCGCCGGGACTGGTCAACCCCGAAGAATCGCCCAACTTTGACCTGACCGCATTTTCGCTGGAAACCGGCGCAAACGTCCACATCGCGACCCAGACGGGTATGTTTGCCTATGCAGCAGCTTCGCCCGCCCAAACAATTGGGAACGAAAAAGCATATACTGTAGCTTATTTGCAAGCCAAAAGCCCTGTACAGTCAGAAACCAGCGGCTATCAACTCGTCATGATGGACCGCGACGGCTCCAACCATCGCACGCTCTTCCCCGATGATGGCTCCCCTGGCCTCGACGCCCAGACTCCGCTTTGGGGGCCGACAGCGCTGACAGCCACCGCAGGCAACTATATTGCGGTGATATATCAGGGCAATCTCTATCTTATAGACACTGCTACAGGAACCGCTCATCAAGTTACCGGGGATAAGTTGATGCAGAAAATAGACTGGAAATGAACCCCAGGGATTGGTTACTTGGGAATTAGGGATTAAGGTCATCCCCTAATCCCTAATCCCTAAGTACCTAATTGCCTAAATTACTCGGAGGAATAATGCGAATTCTTATCACCGGCGCAGCCGGATTTCTCGGCTCACACTTGTGTGACCGACTGCTCTCAGAAGGTCACGACGTGGTTGGCATGGATAACTTCGTCACGGGCTCGCCCCAAAACATTGCCCACTTGGCCGGGAATGAGCATTTCACCTTTTACCGCCACGATGTTTCCAATTATATTTTCGTCCCCGGCAAGCTGGATGCAGTAATGCATTTTGCCTCCCCGGCCAGCCCCAACCCGGCTTCGCCTTATGCTTACTTCAACCTGCCGATCCAGACCATGAAGGCAGGTGCGCTCGGCACGCATAACACGCTTGGCCTTGCCAAAGCCAACAGCGCTCGCTTTCTACTGGCATCCACCAGCGAAATCTACGGCGACCCCACCGAACACCCGCAAAAAGAAACCTACTCGGGCAATGTGGATGTAACCGGCCCACGCGCTGTCTACGACGAAGCCAAGCGCTTTGCCGAATCGCTAACGCTTGCCTACCATCGCCAGCACAATGTGGATACGCGCATTGTGCGCATCTTCAACACCTACGGTCCACGCATGGATTTGGAAGATGGTCGCGCCCTGCCCAACCTGCTCAAGCAGGCCCTGCTTGGTCAATCGCTGACGGTTTACGGCGATGGCGCGCAAACCCGCTCCTTCTGCTATGTGGATGATTTGGTGGATGGGATTGTCAAACTGCTCTACTCTGATGAACACATGCCCGTCAATATCGGCAACCCGGTTGAAATGTCCATTCTGGAATTTGCCAAAAAGATCAATACCGCTACCGCCAACAAAGCAGAAATCATCTATCAAGATGCGCGCAGTTCCCGCGACCCGCAGCGCCGCCGCCCCGATATTACCCGCGCCACCGAAATTTTACACTGGGAACCAAAAGTCAATCTTGAAGAAGGTCTCAAACGCACCATTCCCTACTTTAAGGAAAAATTGGGACTGGCATGACAGCAATTCTGAAAAATCCGGTTGAACGTACCCGCTTCTTGAAATTTGTTGCCGTTGGCTTGCTTGGCGCTGTAGTGGACTTCGGCACGTTTAATCTTTTAAGTACGTTATTACATCTCAACCCAAACATTGCGCAGGTGATTTCCTTCAGCGTGGCGGTATGCAGCAATTTTCTCTGGAACCGCTACTGGATTTACCCCGAATCGCGCTCGAAATCAGTCCGCCGCCAGGGAACGCAATTTGTCTTGGTCAACCTGATCGGACTACTGATTCGTTCCCCTATTTTTGCAGTTCTCGAACCTTTTCTGGGCAAAGAGTTTCAGGTATTTGTCCCTCCTACAGTTGGCATTAATCCGAATTTTCTCGGGCATAACGTGGCGCTGGCAATTGCCGTGGTCGCAGTCATGCTGTGGAATTTTTTCGTGAATCGTTACTGGACGTATAACGACATTGACAAGGAAAAGTAACAACATTTCGAAGGAATTTACCCTATGAGCTCAACTCCTCCCAACATTATCCCCATTTTTACCAGCCGCGGTGATGTCGATGCGTTTTTGCTCTATCCCTATCTTTTCAACCCCCAGGGCGAGTGGATTGGCTTTGTAACAGCAAAACGCGAAGTCTACTCAGTGCTCGGAAGTTATGTCGGCATACTGACAAACGATCCGCGCATCGTGCGCAAACGCACGCAGGACCCACTCCCAAGTCAGCGTCCGCCAGCCCGACCCGCACGTATCCGTCCGCCAGCCGGTTCGCCACTCCCCAAAATGATGGGCGACCTTTCGCACGAAGTCATTGACGTGCTCGAAGACCGCCCCGAACTGTTGCACACCATCGATTCTGGTGAAATGCGGCAGGATATGGATTGATAGAGCTTTTAGATATTAGACATTAGATATTAGAAAAGGCTAAAAGCTAACCACTAACGGCTAAAAATGACCACTCCCGACGAAACACCCATCCCAACCCCCGAAATATCCCCTGACACGGGGGAGCCCATGCATTCCTTCCGCTCCTTGAAGGAACTGATTGATTTTGCTTCGGGCAAGGAACTGCTCAAAGGCTTCGAGAAAATGGGAGATG
Source organism: uncultured Chloroflexia bacterium (assembly GCA_963757465.1). Lineage (GTDB taxonomy): Bacteria > Chloroflexota > Anaerolineae > Anaerolineales > Villigracilaceae > UBA5195. Next base: position 75,062 of record CAVWRY010000005.1, read on the forward strand.
CGGGCATCGCCGAAATGCTGCCCTTCCCCTTTCTGGCGATTGTCGGGCAAAATGAGATGAAACTGTCCCTGATGCTGGGACTGATCAACCCGAATGTGGGCGGCATTTTGCTGGTGGGTCCACGTGGAACGGGGAAAACCACCGCCGTACGCTCCCTGCTTGACCTGTTACCCGTCATCGAACGCTCGACATGCTATTATGGCTGTCAACCCGAAGACATTGAAACCGGCGGCATCGACAGCGTCTGCCCTGAGTGCGCCGAAAAATATGGGCAGGGCCAACCCCTGACCGCGCCTGACCGCGTACGCCTGGTGGAACTGCCGCTCAACGCCAAGCTGGAAGATGTTGTCGGCGGCCTTGACGAAAGTGCCGCCGTCCACGAACGGATGCGCATCCGGCGTGGTATTCTGGCACAGGCTGACCGCAACCTGCTCTATATTGACGAAATCAACCTGCTCAGCGACGGAATCATTGACGCCATCCTCGACGCCGCCGCGCAAGGTTTGTACACAGTACGGCGCGGTTCGCTTTCGGCGACCTACCGGGCACGCTTTGTGCTGATCGGCTCGATGAACCCCGAAGAAGGCCGCCTGCGCCCTCAGATTTTGGATCGCTTCGGGCTGCGGGTCATTGTCCGGGGGCTGGAAGATGCCCAGGAGCGCCTCGAAGCCTATCGCCGCGTCCAGGCTTATCTCACCAATCCGCGCATGATGATTGGCTTGTACGGCGCAGAAATCAACGCCGCCATCAGCGAAATTCAGGAAGCGCGCAAACGCCTACCTCATGTCACCCTGCACGACGCATTGGCTGCGGAGGCAATTGCGCTGATCCAAAAAATGGGGATTGACTCACTGCGCGCCGAAATTACCTGGTTTGAGGCCGCGCGCGCCTACGCCGCCGCCGATGGCCGCGACGAAGTCAGCGCTGAAGACTTGCATATCGTCGCGCCAATGTCCCTGCGCCTGCGCCGCTCAGCCTTTATGAATGCCTATTTTGACGGGCAAAAAGGGGAAGAAGATGAGTTGACCGTTCTGCTGGATGGGTTAAAACCCGGCTAACCGAATGTCTGCAAAATTTGACCCTAAAATCTACTACCGCCGGTTGACGGCCAACTGACAATGAAACGACCTAGTTTCCCTATCATCCTTCTGCTCATCATCAATATCACCATCGGCCTGCTGACCTTTCGCGGATATGGCCTGTCGTGGGATGAGCCGTTGTTTTACGATTACGCCGATTTGATCAAGCTGGCGTATACCCCGGCAGCGTTTTCCCCATCCTTTGATTTTGAACAGGTTTATGGGCCGAGCGCCACCGACCATAAGTATTACGGTCCAGCTTATCTGCTCGCAGCGCGTCCTTTTGAACAACTGGTAAATGCCCTCGGCGCGGACCGTGCTGCGGCGTGGCACCTGATCAATTTTTTGGCTTTCCAGATCGGGTTGGTCTTTTTCTTTTTGTTGTTGCGGCGCTGGTTTGATCCGTGGCCCGCCGCGCTGACCGTCGCTTTCTTTGCCTGGCAACCCATCCTGTGGGGCCACGCCTTCATCAACCCCAAAGATATTCCGTTTATGACGTCGTTCATCGTGGCGGTCACGACCGGCTTCTGGATGGTGGACAGCTTCTCCAAAACGGACAAAAAGCTAAGGGTGAGTCTGGTTGCGCTGGCAGGCATTGCCTTGGGGGCAGCGGTCGCCGTCCGCGTGATTGGACCGCTGGCGGGGCTGGTCGTCTTCTTTTATTTTCTGCTCAAAAAACAATGGCGGGCCTTCCCTGTTTTTGTACTCTATGCGCTGATTGGTGTTGCAATCATGTTTGTGCTTTGGCCGTTTTTGTGGGCCAACCCAATCAGCCGCGTGATAGAAGTGATTGGGCACATGTCGGACAACCCAACCCAACTGGCCGTGCTCTTCATGGGACAACTATATCGCGCCGCCACCCTGCCGCACCGCTACTTTCCGCAAATGCTCTTGGTCACGCTCACCGAACCGACCTGGATTTTGTTCATACTGGGCACAGCGCTGGCAGTTTACAAAATTTGGCGCAAGGAATGGAATTTTCTCTCGCTGCTGGTGATGATGTTAAGCTGGTTTGGGCTGATGGCGGGCTATGTGCTGCTTAAAAAGCCGCCAATGTACGACGGCTTTCGCCATTTTCTGTTTAGCATTCCGCCGGTGTTCGCGATGGCGGGCATGGTCTTTCAGTTTTTGGTTGAGCGCATCAAAACGCGCTGGCTCTTTGGCATCGTCGCAACTCTGATGCTGTTTCCGGGCGTGTTGGGGATTGTGCGGCTTTATCCCTACGAGTACACTTATTACAATAGCTTCGTTGGCGGGACGGGCGGGGCCTACCGCAGCTACGAGACCGATTACTGGCTGACCTGCTACAAAGAATCACTGACGTGGATTCGCACCAACGAAGCAGGCAAAACCGTCCACATCCAGCGCGAGTTTCCGCTGGCGCAATATTATGGCGCGGGGCTTAACATGAAAGACCTGGGGCTGGAACAGCAAAGCGACGTGCTGCCCGGCGACATTTTGCTGTTTTCGACCCGCGCCGATCTCGACATCCGCTCGATTTACCGGAATGTGCCCGTCATCCATACAATTGGGCGCGACGGAGCGGATTATTGCCTGATTAAAGAGAAGAAATGAAGATCATCTATCAGGATGACGCCATCCTTGTGGTGGACAAACCCGCAGGCTTGCCCGTTTTACCAGATGGCTGGGAGAAGAATTCCCCGTATCTTGTCAAACTGCTCGAGGAAAGTTGTGGGCGGCTGTGGGTTGTTCACCGTCTGGACAAAGTGACCAGCGGCGTGATGATCCTTGCCCGCACAGCGGATGCGCACCGAAACCTGAACCTGCAATTTGAGCGGCACGAGGCCCAAAAGGTGTATCACGCCATCTGCGTGGGCGCACTCAAGTGGGACGAGCACACCGCGCGGCACAAACTGCGCATCAACGTTGGACACAGCCATCGCACAGCAATCGATAACAGCCATGGGATAACCGCCGAAACGCACTTCACCGTGCTTAAACGGTACCAAAGCTACGGGTTGATCGAGGCCCGCCCGGCCACCGGCCGCACACACCAGATCCGCGTCCACGCTTACGCGCTTGGACATTCCCTGCTCGGCGATACGCTCTATAGCGCCCCGGCCACCGATCTGATCGCCCGGCCCGCGCTGCACGCATTCTCGCTGACGGTCACCCATCCCGTCAACGGTCTGCCGATAAGCTTTGAAGCACCTTACCCTGAAGATTTTGCAGACGCACTAAAAAAACTGAAATAGCCAACCAAAAAGGGAGAATTAGACAATGGAAACAAATCAGCAAACAACCCTGATAAAAGTTTATCCAGTGGTGGAATGGGGCATTGGCGCGGCTGTGCTGATCTTTTGTGTCCTTTGCACCATTATCGTAACACTTCTAAGAGACTGTTTAATAAGTTATGAAGGAGCAAGGCGGCGGATGAGCAGACGCGTCATGGCAATATAAATCATGGTTTTGCTGGTATCGGTCAAGACTTCGTAATCTTTGCTTAAACGGCGATTGGCATCCAACCAGGCAAAAGTGCGCTCAACAACCCACCGTCTGGGTAAAACCTGAAAGCCCTTTTGACCTTTCGGCGGTACAACCGGTTCAATTCGGAATTTGAAACGAGCAGCAACCCAGTTCAAAAGCTCACCACGATAAGTACCATCTGCCCAAATCTTGTGCAGGTTCTTGCAAAAGCCGCCTAAATGACGCAAAAGTTGTCTCGCTCCGGCTGGATCGGAGACGCTAGCAGCCGTGACCAGCACACCCAGCATCAAACCAAGGGTATCCACCAAGATATGACGTTTTCTGCCCATAACATGTTTACCAGCATCGTAACCACGCAGCCCTGCAACCAGCGTCGTTTCAACACTTTGGCTATCCATACAGCCAGCACTTGGATGCTTGTGTCGCCCAGCTTTTTCACGCACACGCGCTCGCAATGTGTCATGAATTCGTTCCCAAAGACCGCTTTTTCGCCATTGGCGAAAATAATGGTACACGCTCTGCCATTTTGGGTATTCTTTCGGCAGCAGCCTCCACTGCGCACCGCTAACTACCAAATACAAAATGGCATTGACAACTTCTCGCATCTCCAATGTGCGCGGTCGGCCTCCAGGTTTTGACAATGGAACCATTTCTTTGATAAGATTCCATTGACTGTCGGTCAAATCTGTTCGGTATTTTTGTTTGGTCTCCATAACCAACAATCTTGCCAGCTTTTTGCCCGACAGTCAAACTACTTATTAAACAGTCTCTAAGACAATATGGAGCGGCGGTTGGCCTGCTGGCTTGCTCGATGCTTTCGATCCCCTTTTTGCTTCATGCAGGCATTTTGGGCGTCAACGACCATCTGGTTGTGACCATCACACCGCTCACGCGCAAACAAATGGGCTGGGATGAAGTCGAAATTATGGAAGTGGCCCAAAGAGCGGGGATCGTGTTGCGTGGAAAATCATCCTTAGGCACGCCCAAAATGATGATGATTGCCGGCCCGATGTTCTGGTTTGCCAATGAAAAAGTCATCCGCAAGATTTTTGCGCGTCAGATCAAAACACGGAACATACCCACCCGCGATATCCCACTCTGGAAACTCCCCAACTTCAGCGCAGGAACAACCGGTGTCAGCCACAATGCAGCTGCCCCCGAAACATACGTTGCCATGCCGCCCGGATACATCCCCAAAACAATCGTCATCGAACCAACCCCACTATACGCAGCCGCAGAAACAATCAATTTTCAGGCAACACCTCGTCCACAGGCAGCACCCCGCCCGGCTGAACAGCGCAGTCAACGCGAGATGGAGCTGGAACAAAAGCTAAACAAACCACAAATTGGCGGCAACATATTGCTTGGCACTGCGGGCGGTTTTGGGGCAATGCTTTTTGGCGTATTGATTTGGGCGCTCATTGCCTTTATCACACGGTTCGAATTCAGCCTGGCGGCGGTTGGCATGGGCTTTTTGATCGGGTTTATAGCAAAAACACTGACTGGCAGAAAAAACGCACTGATGGGCATGATTAGCGGCGGCCTGTCTGTGACAGGATGTATTCTTGGAAGCATTCTGGGAATCGTCATGATTGTATGCAAGGGAGACATCCTGCTTGTAGGCGCCGCCTTTATCGCATTGCTGACAAAGCCAGGACTTCTACTGGAGGCTTATGGCGCGGTATTCAGCCCGATTGATTTATTGTTTTATGGAATCGCCGTCTTCAATGCTTATAAAATGGCCGGGTAAAAAATGATTTCCCGTAAGGGCGGGCAGACTTTCCATTAGACATTTATCACATCCAAAGCAGTGACAATTACGCTGTAGACGTTGCAGAGAATATAGATATAATCGGTATTCCAACCTTATCAATCAGGAGTTCAACAATGACCACACAACCCCATCGCGTCCATAATTTTAATGCCGGCCCGGCGGGCCTTCCACTGGAAGTGCTGCAACAGGCCCAGGCAGAACTGCTCGATTTCCGCGGCACAGGCATGTCAGTCATGGAAATCAGTCACCGCTCCAAGGAATTTGAAGCGGTCATCCACGAGGCCGAAGCTGATCTGCGCGACCTGCTCAGCATCCCTGCCAATTACAAGGTGATGTTCCTGCAAGGCGGAGCGACCCTGCAATTTACCATGGCTGCGATGAACCTGCGCCCCGCAGGCGCTTCAGCGGACTACATCGTCACCGGTGCCTGGAGCAAGAAGGCACTCGAAGAAGCCAAAAAACTTGGCACCACGCGCGTCGCTGCCAGCACCAAGGAAAGCAACTTCAACCACCTGCCCGCTCAAAGTGAGTTGAATTTGGACCCGAACGCAGCCTACCTGCATTTCACATCCAACGAGACCATCCACGGGGTGGAATATCACAGCGAACCCGTCGCCCCGGCCAATGTGCCGTTGTTCTGCGACAGCTCATCCAACTTTTTGAGCAAACCAATCGACATTTCCAAATATGGCCTGATCTACGCGGGCGCACAGAAGAATATCGGCCCCGCCGGTGTGGTCGTCGTCATCGTGCGCGAAGACCTGCTGGAGCGCGTCCCCGCCAACCTGCCCGCCATGCTCGATTACAAATTGCTGGCTGCGGATGGCTCCCTGTACAATACCCCGCCATGTTTCTCCATTTATATGGTGGGTCTGGTGCTGAAGTGGATCAAGAACCTGGGCGGCGCATCTGCCATTGCCGAGCGCAACCAGGCCAAGGCCAAGATCGTCTACGATACCATCGATCAGAGCGGCGGCTTCTATCGCGGCCACGCCCAACCAGCAGATCGCTCGCTGATGAACATCACCTTCCGCCTGCCCGCCGAAGCGCTCGAAGATCAGTTTGCTTCCGAGGCCAAAAAGAGCGGACTGGTCGGCCTGAAAGGCCATCGCTCAGTCGGCGGGATGCGTGCTTCAACCTACAACGCCGTCAGCATCGAAGGCGCGCAGGATTTATCGGCCTTTATGAAGGAATTCCAACGCAAGAACGGGTAAGCTTTCGCCCAACAAAAGAGCGACCTACACAGGTCGCTCTTTTTATAACAATATCGTCGTGGAGACGTTTTATGACTGAAAAGCAAAGCAATCAATCTGAAGACCCAGTAAGCAAAAAAATCGCAAAAGAATTGACCTTGCAAGGTGATTTATTGCCTCCCTGGCAAAAATATCCTGACATTCCGCCCCGTACAATGGGCTGGCGAACGGGAGATGGAGCATTCTATATAACTGCCTGGAACAAGTGGGCAGAGCCGATAAGTCGGGAAGAAATGATTGAATATTTCAAAAGATACTTACCGATTTCCCCGGCATGGCTGGGCTGGGTTGGAATACAATGCGGACAAGATAGCGTGATGGATGATATGCTTTCAGGGAATACTAATTTTATTGGGATACACTGGCTTGAACAACATGGATTGGCGAATTTTTCCGAATTCAAAGCGTGGTACGACAATACCTGGGACAAGACCATCGGGAAAAGGTAAAACGATCTCACAGAAACAGATTGGCAACAAAACCATTTCTTCTCATTAATCCTGAAAGGACATCAAAATGGACATGCAAACAATGGACAATATGCACGGCATGCACGCCAATGTCAAAAACTGCTACCCGAAGTCCGTCAATGAGTATCCGCTGCCAGCGGCGGGGATAACTCATGAACTGGTACAGGTCATCGGACAGAATATGATCGTCATTTCGCAAATGGATGGCAGCACGCTGCTGAAAGTCGCGATTGACCCCCAAAGCGGGAAACCGCTCGAAGTCGCGGCACACTCCGTCGGGTCGATGATGGGCGGGTTGCACGGCATCGTCGCATCGAAGATCCATCCGGGTCAAATCTGGTGTACATTCCAGTTTGACAACAAGCTTGTGCGCATTGATCCTGGCACGGATTTGGATACAGCCCCCGTGATCAAACAGGAAATTCTGATTCCCGCGCCTGGTCGTGGACCGCATGGCATCATCGAGGATGGCAACAATCTCTGGACGACGCTCAAAGACAGCGCGCATGTGCTACGCATCAACCATATTAATCCGTCAGACTATACGCTCTGCCCGGCAGCAAGAAAACCGATCTTCGTCGCAAAACACCCGACATCCGGGCTTTTTTATGCCAGCCAAGACCAGTCAAGTGAGATTCTCTGCATGGACGCGCACGGCAATTTGAAGTCCAATACGCCCATCCCGGCAACCGAGGGTGCGACACCGGTTGGGTTGATCGCTGGCCCGGATGGCAACATCTGGTTCACACTGTTGAATGCGCCGGGTACCTTTGGCCGGATCGATGGCAAGGGGAACTACACCTGGTTCCACCTGACGAGTGCCCTGGGGAAAACCGCTGCGCTGCTGCATCTCAACTTTGACCCGACCCCGCCCGGCCCACTGCCGCGTCTTTTCCTGCTCAGTTCATCCATTGTCAACCTGACAGCACCAAACGCCATTTTCGCCATCACGCTGGATAACAGCTACAGCAGCATCAATACCCAGCAGACGTTTATGATGCCGACGCAGGGCAGCAAAATCCACCGCGTGCTGCCGGCTTTTGGCGGACTCTACGTCAGCGAGTTGACCGTCTCGCTGCTGGCACACATCCCCCTGCAAACATCCGAAAGCGAAACCAGCGTGGACGAGGCGTCAGATTACTATGCCATGATGGGGCTCGGCGTGGATGCACAGCGCATTAAGTATGTTTGAGCAGGGATGAAAAAACGATTTGAAATAAGAAAAAAAGCATCGGCAGAGCCAGACTGGTTTATAGGTATAATCATCCCATGACCAACGACATGGAATTTTTCTTCCCCGAACTAAATCCAGCCGAAGAAGGCATCATCCCGCAGCCCCCGGCGCAAATGCGCATTCTGGAACTGCGGGCCGAACCTGTGCAGGATGGCGGTCCGCTGCGTTTGCGCGTTTACATTGATGTCACCGCCTTTCAGCAGCGCCCGTATATTGACGTGTCACTGAGCGACGCCAAAGGGCGTGAAATCGCATCCGTTAACATTATTGAGCCGATGAGTCACAAAAACGTCTTCACCATGCACGTGCGTGGGCCGCAGCAGACCGGCCAGTTTCACCTTGCGGCGCGGCTGTTTTACCCTGAACACCCCAATTCAGACACCCGCCAGATCACATTTGAAATCTAAGTCTTCAACCGTTACGCATTCCGCCTTACGCATTACGCGAAGACGTAATGCGTATTTCGTTTTTATCGGCCTTTGTCTGACCTTTGCCGCAGCCTGCTCCCCAACAACCACCGCCCCGTCTGCAAGCCCCACCCCTTCACCGCATCCTGCAACCCCAACAAGCTCGCCCATCCCGCCCACGCCTACCATCACCTCGCTGCCTCCTTCCCCAACTCCAAATATACCAACGACCTGCTCTCCGCTCACCGTTCTCAGCCTGGCACAAATCCCAAAGTACATCACCCAGCCCTTCATCGCCCCGGCCCTCGTCCACAACGCCGAACACCCCGAATGGGTGCAAAAAGACGACGGACATCACGGCGTGGATATTGGCTACTACCAGATCAACGGCAAACTGTTCACGGGTACGCCGGTGCTCGCCGCGCTCAATGGTCAGATCGCCGCCATCGTCCATGACCGTCCTCCATACGGGAATATGCTCATTGTCGAAACATCCTTCTCCAACATTCCACCCGCGCTGATTGAGAAGGAACATATTACAGAAGGCAGTTCGCTCTACACACTTTACGCCCACTTGCAAGCTCTGCAAATGCTGACACTCGGCGAGCAGGTGACTTGCGGCCAACCACTGGCCCAAACCGGGCTGACCGGTTTCACCGGTGGCCCGCACCTGCACTTCGAAACGCGCTGGGGTCCATCCAACCAGACATTTGCTTCCATGGCCTACTACCGCGCCGACGCCACAGCCGAAGAAATGAAAAACTACTCCACCTGGCGCATGAGTGCGGTCTTTCATTTGTTTGATCCAATGGAGCTATTAGCGGTTAGCCATTAGCTAAAACCGAAAAGCTAACAGTTAATCACGAACAGCTTTAGAGTAAAATAGGCACAGTGAAACATCCCATCTCCCTTTTCCCCATTCTTCTTTTCATGATCTTCCTTGCAGCCTGCGGAACGCCGCTTCCGGGGCTTCCGTTTGGCGCACCCACGCTGACAGTGACCGCATCACTAACCCCTGCGCCATCCGCCACCGCCACCAGTCTGCCCACCCAGACTACGACTCCGCTGCCCGCTGATGCCATCTCGACCTTCTTTGTCTCGATCAACGACAATGGCTATTCTCATCTCTTTGTCTTTGCGCCGGGCAGGCTTCAGCCAACACGCATCACCAACGGCGCATGGGATGATACATCCCCTTCTCTCAGCCCAGACGGACAAAAGCTGGTCTTTGCCTCAGACCGCAACGATTACTGGGACTTATACCTGCTCGATCTGACAACGGGCCAAACCGCGCGCCTGACCGATACACCCGAATACGACGGCAACCCATCCTGGTCGCCGGATAGCCAGTGGGTGGTTTACGAGACATATACCAACGACAACATGGAGATCAAGATCATCTCCACCGTAAAAACCGGGCAGATCATTCCGCTTAGCAACGACCCCAACGCCACCGACAGCGACCCGGCCTGGTCGCCCGAAGGACGCAAGATCGCCTTCGTCTCGAACCGCAGCGGCAAAAACGAAATTCTGGTTGCCAGCCTCGACAAGCCCGACCCACAACTCTTCGTCAACGTCAGCCAGACCGAAGACGGAATTGAAACCCACCCGGCCTGGTCGCCAGATGGCACACAACTGGCCTGGGCCTCGGCCCGCCCCAACCAGCCCGACAGCATCTACGTCTGGGACACGAAAAACCCCGACGTCCCTGCGCGCCGCATCGGCACGGGCAACTGGCCGGTCTGGAATGACCGCAACGGACAAATCGCCACACGCTTTCACCAGGCAAATCAAGATTATCTGACCGCCTACAATTTGGATGGCACCGTTACGCTGCCCATCATTGCCATTCCCACCCTGCATGGCATGGACTGGCGCACCGTCCGCATCGCCAAACTGCCTGTCACCTTTCAAAAAGCCGCCCTGCTTACCCCCACATCTGTCATCAAAACACAGCCCAAGTTTGATACGCCACTGCCCAACAAACGGGTTGGCGTCGTCGAGCTTGATGATGTAGAAGCGCCACACCCTTCTCTGCACGGGGATGTAAAAGACAGCTTTGTCTCCCTCCGGCAGCGCGTCATCGCTGAAACCGGCTGGGATCCGCTTGCCAGTCTTGCCCAAGCGTATGTGCCGCTCACCACCACCCTCGATCCCGGCAAAGGCGAAGACTGGCTCTACACTGGGCGCGCCTTTGCGTTAAACACACTCACCCTGAATGTCGGCTGGATGACGGTGGTACGCGAAGACATCGACAGCCAGACCTACTGGCGCGTTTATCTGCGTGCCCTGGCACAGGACGGTTCCCAAGGCGAGCCGCTTACCAGCCAGCCCTGGGACTTGAACGCTCGCTACAATCTCGACCCGCAAGCCTATGATGGTGGCGGCGCGCTCATGGCATCTGTCCCACCCGGCTATTGGGTCGACTTCACCAACCTTGCCAGCCAGTACGGCTGGCAGCGCATCCCAGCCCAAAACAACTGGCGCACCTATTTTAATGGCACACAGTTCAACGAGTTTGTGTTGAGCGGCGGACTGGATTGGCGCAGCGCCATGCTGCAACTCTATCCGCCCGATATTTTCATCACGCCAACCGTTGTCGTACCGCCCACCGCCACCTACACCAAAACACCCATCCCTTATCCGTTTAATTCGGCAACGCCAACACAGACCGCCACCCCCTCACCGCACCCGACTTTCACCCCTGCCCCATGAAAAGAAGCGCATCCCTTCTATTTATAAGCATTTGGATATTAAGCGGCTGCGGGACGCTTCCAACCCCAGTGGCCACCGCGACGCCAGTGGTCGCCGGGCTACCCGTCGCCGCCACTGCCACCGATGCAAAAATTCCAACACCCCTGTGCCCGAATCCTGACTGCGTCTTCGTTACCCCGGCTTATAGAAGGCCCGAGGCGCTGCAGTTTGATCTTCCCACCCCCGGCGACGAACTGGTCTCTGCCTGGCGACCGGCGCAATACGCCGTGCCGTTGGCGCTTGGACAGTTTGACCACTTCTACTTTGCGCGCCCCATCGCCGCCGATGAAATCAACTGGCCCCTAGCCGACTATCGCTATGGCGGCACCTTCATTAGCAAAGACATCACCCACACTGGCGTAGACTTCGACGCCAAAACTGGGACTCCCGTGCTGGCGGCGGGTCCAGGTACGGTCATCTGGGCTGGCTGGGGGCTTTTCAGCAGCTCTCCTGGGAATCTGAGCGACCCGTATGGCATGGCCGTCGCCATCCGCCACGATTTTGGCTACGAGGGACAGCAGCTCTACACGATCTACGCACACATGAGCGCAGTCGACGTCACCGTTGGACAATGGGTCGCCACCAGCACGATGCTTGGCAAAGTTGGCGATACTGGCAACACCACCGGCCCACACCTGCATTTTGAAGTGCGTCTGGGGAAAAACAGCTACTACAACACCCGCAACCCCGAATTATGGCTGGCACCAGCCCAAGGATGGGGTGTTCTGGCAGGGCGCATCATGGGCGATAACGCCAAGTTAAGCAACAGCCAGCCTATCGTTATCGACGCCGTTGGCAGAACACAACAATGGATTGTCAACACCTACGGCCCCGGCGCGGCCATCCACGACAGCTATTACGACGAAAATATGGTCATCAGCGACCTGCCTGCCGGAGATTACATCGTTACCGTCATCACCTACGCCGTCGCCCATAAGCTAAAAGTGACCATCATTCCGGGGCACGTGACTTTTTTCTCGTATCAAAACGTCAAGGGGTTTAGTAACACACCGCCTCCGCCCCCATCTGTCAGCAGCATCCCAACCCCGCCCAATAAATGAATGTGTTACAATAGCGCGCCCATATCACATTAATACACTAGGATATTATGGATCTTACATCTCCCCTATTCCTTTTTCTTTTTCTACCAATCTTTGCTTCCATTTATCTCATCAGCAGTCCAAAGATACGCATGCCGCTGGTGCTGATCGCCAGCATCATCTTTCTAACCGCCGGACAAATCACTGCAATTTGGTGGCTGGGCAGCATTATCATCGCCAGCTATGGTCTTGGCCTCGCCATTTCATCGGCCAAAGCAAATGGCCAAAACGGAAAAATCTGGCTATGGCTCGGCATTGCCATGAATATCATTATTCTTTCTTTTTTCAAGTTGATTAGCGCCTATTCCGCAACGGACCTTGCCAGATTCCACATCCCTGCCAGTCTCGCAAAACCGATTACAGACCTGGTTGTGCCAATTGGCTTATCCTACGTCACATTTCAAGCCATTGCCTATCTTGTAGATGTTTGGAAGGGCAATACCCCCGCAGAAAAAAACTTTTTCAGTCTGAGCACATATTTGTTGTTTTTCCCAAAATTGATTTCCGGGCCGCTGGTACGCTACAAACCTTTTTCAGAGCAACTCAACACGCTAACCCCCTCCACCGATGACATTGCAACAGGCTTTCGCCGCTTATTGATGGGGTTCATTAAGCGCGTTTTGATCGCCAATCAACTGGCACTGGTGGCAAACTCCGTCTTCAATACGACCACCGACCATATCAAACCATTATTTGCCTGGCTGGGTCTGGCGGCCTTTACCCTGCAAATCTTCTTCGACTTTGCCGGTTATACCGATATGGCGATTGGCCTGGGGATGATTATTGGTATTCGTCTGCCTGAAAATTTCAACTACCCGTATATTGCCCAGAGCATCAGCGAGTTTTGGCGCCGCTGGCATATCACCCTGAGCACATGGTTCCGCGAATATGTTTTCTACCCGCTGGAACGTCGCCGCTTCAAATGGGCCGGGCAACAAATCAACATCATCATCGTCTTCCTATTGACGGGTTTATGGCATGGCTTCAAGCCAACTTTTATCATCTGGGGACTGTTGTATGGCATCGCGATTGCCATCGAAAGCCTGGGGTTCGGTCGTTGGCTAAAAAATATCTGGCGCCCATTGCGCCACATTTACACGATGCTGATTGTGATCGTCGGCTGGATATTTTTCCGTTCAACCAACCTGACTTTTGCTCTGGGATTTTTTCGGCGGCTGGCGGGGAGTACAGCGGGGCTGACGCCGCTCCCTTTTAGCCAGACGACACCCTTACCATTTATTGAACCTTCTTTTATCCTGGTAATGGTAATTGGTATCATTTTCTGCCTACCTTTGTGGCCGCTTTGGAATAAGCTCCGCGCCAAAGTGGAAAGCGCAAAACCAGTTGCTTACTTCGGTTTTCAAGTAACCGAAGATATTCTGCTAATTGGACTGTTCATTCTGGGGCTGGCAGCAGTCATCAGCAGCACATTCCTGCCCAACCTGTATGCAAAATTTTAGAATGATGGTTATGAATATAGCAACCCTTCGTCTGCGCTATACACAATTCTTTATTATCTGCCTGCTGGGCGTTTCTTTATACGCCATGTCCCAAAGCCTGCCTGGCGGCATTTCGCAGTTCCAGGATAATCTGTGGAACCGAAAACCGCTCATTACGGCCTTCACCAACCTTAAGATTGCCATGGGAAATCGTGTGATCAATCAAGTTGTTCTCAGCAAAAATGGTTTTCTGCATATCCCTGCACAATTGAACAGCTATCAAAAAACTGCCCCCACTTCACAAACAGCAATTATAGAAACACAACAAAAACTGCAAAAACTTTACGATGAACTACACAAGGAAAATATCACATTATTATTTGTCATTGCTCCAAACAAAACCACCATTTATCAAGACAAATTACCCGATGAGATTCAAATTTTCAACAAACGATCCAAATTGGATGAGTTTAGAGATTACATAGACAAAAACGGCCCTCCAGTATTTCTTGATTTACGCCCTGCACTCCTTGCCGGACGGAAGCAACAAGAAATATACGAAAAAACCGATACGCACTGGAACACATATGGCGCTTTCATCGCATATACAGAAATCATGAAAGCGCTCTCCAAAACCTACCCGGCACTGAAACCCAAAAGTATCGATGACTTCAAGGTATCTACCAGCCAACCATATCTGCACGATATTGCCGGCATGATTGGCGCAACCGACATTCTGGAGCAGGATCCTGACCTCACACCAAAAGAAAAAACAAATGTAACATGGTCCACGCTCAATGATGATGAACCTGCCATTCCTCTGCAAATTTCCACAACACCAAACGAAGGCGCACCTCGTCTGGTGGCTTATATGGATTTTTTGGAGGCAGAATCAGGGATTTTATCGCTCCACACTTTAGCGAAGCAACATACATCCTAAACCGCACAAAATATCCTGATTTAGCATCCATCAATGCCATACGAGCATTCAAACCCAACATTGTCATCATCGAATTTGTTGAGCGCTTCTTCGATAATGACGAGAAAATCACCGAACTGGACACGCTCTTAAATAACCTTACAGCCGTGCAACCTTAAACGCCATCATCCACCAGATGAATTATTTCACCGGTAATTGGTATCATTTTCTGCCTGCCTTTGTGGCCGCTTTGGAATCAGTTGCGCGCCAAATATGCAAAATTCCAGAATGATGGTTATGAATATAGCAACCCTTCGTCTGCGCTATACACAATTCTTTATTATCTGCCTACTGGGCGTTTCTTTATACGCCATGTCCCAAAGCCTACCTGGCAGCGTTGGCCGGCTTTCAGCATTCACCAATAATTTTTGGCAGCACAAATTCCTCTTTAACAGCTTTAGGCAACTCAGACTAAATCTGGGAGATCGTGTCTTTCCGCATAGTCTGGTTGGTAAAGATGGCTGGCTTGACTATACCAAAGACTCCCTGATTTATCACCAAATCACAGCTCCAATTTCTGAAAAAAAATTAAAGCAGACACAACAAATCGTCAAAGAGTTATATGATGAATTGCAAAAAAGAAATATTGTTCTGGCGGTGATGATTGCTCCAGACAAAGCCACAATTTACCCCGATAAGTTACCCGATGAGATTCAACTAAGCACGACACCATCCAGATTGGATGCGGTTGGCGCTTATCTAAAACAACATGGCCCCCCGGTCTGGGTCGATCTAACTTCGCCCTTACTTAACGAACGCAAGCAACACGACGTCTATTACAAAACCGATTCACATTGGAATCCCTATGGCGCTTTCGTTGCTTATACCGAGCTGATCAATCATTTGGCACAAACCTACCCTCAACTCTCGCCCCTCAGCATCAATGATTTCACCATTACAATAAGCCATCCCATCAGGTTCGATACGGCAGGCGTAACGGGCGTAACAAGTTTAGTAGAACCTCAGATCATCTTCACGAAAAAGAAAGCTACGAACACAATAGGTGCTACCCAAACACCATCAGGCAAACCGCTTAAACTCTTGCTCTATCAAGAACTCATTCGGGAATGGAACTAAAAAATTTATCTCATATAGTTTTGAAAAAGTGTCTTTCCTTCAAAATCTCTCAAGACCGTCTCTAAAGCAAATTGATCAAATCAAACCAGATATTATTGTCATCGAATTTGTTGAACGCTACTTCAATGCAGAGCTATTTGATAAATTCCTAGTTATGCTTTTGACAGCGCTACGCAAACAGTAGACAGACATTACCCCCGCCTAAAAAAGTAAAAGAAAATCAACACACAACCCAGCACAATCAAAAGCGCGGGCCAGAAATATGCCATCAAGCCAACCTGCACCCCCAGCCCCAGAAAAACGCCAAACGCCAGCAAAATGCCACCGGGGATGAAGGCCCACTGATTTTTGTTGACCGGCCCTGGCAACAACGCCACCAACACAAAAGTCAGCCCCAACCCCAGGAAAAAGAGTCCACCCGTTGCCAGCCCGTCGACATGATCGAGCACGCTGATAACTGCGAGTGTCAACAGCACCCCACCCGGAATGATCGCCCACCAATGGGAACGGTCGTTACTGTAAATTACCCAGAATCCCACACTGATGCACCCCAAAAACAACGCACCACCCAGCGCAGACGGCAGGAATGCGCTCAAGCCGATTCCCAACATCGCCATGCCAGGGAATATTGCCCAGAAACGGGAGCGATACTCCATGGTATATAGGCGAAGAAAATAGAATGCGCCAGCCAGAAACAACCCACCCCAAAACAAGCTGGCCGCGCCGCGCAAAATACCTATTTGTTCAAGCAAAAGTAACACGCCGAAAAGTATCAGCACGCCACCTAAAATCGTAGCTGGCCCAAATCGTTTCATCATATTCTCCTTTTGAATGAAGCCTTACCAGACCTTGACCGCATTCGCGCCACCATCCAGCGTAATTTCGACTTTGTTGCCAGCAGTCTCGTAATCGGCAGATTGATACAAGCCGCTACTCTGCATCGGGAAGCGCGCCAGGTCAACATCAAAGCTAGATGCGCCATCTTTGAACCGCAGCCGCCCAGCGACACCCAACGGAATACTTAAGTCGAGGCTGGCCGCGCCACAATCAATCGATACCTGTGTATACCCGGCGTTTGTAGGCAGCTTGACCTTCAGGCTGCTCGCCCCCATATCCACTTTCATGCTGGTCACTTTGAGCGCACTCAAATCAAAGTCCAGGCTGCTCACACCAGCGTCAACATCCAGGGTAAGCGGCACTTGCTCACTGATCAGAAAACGCCAGACCCCACCATCCGGCCCAATGAACGGCAGAAAACTGGGGCCTGCATCAATCTCCACATCCAGCCGATCCCCTACCCGCTTATTCTTGATATCCATCCCCTGCGCCTGCGTGCCTGTGACGGCAACACCAGTGGGCGCGCCGCCACTCAGTTGAATGGCGCCCATGCCATGATCCAAGTCAAGTGCAAGCTGGGTCGCCCCATCTAGGCCGGTTGAGAAGTTATCCTGGCTGCTGGCGCTCCACGTTTGCACCGATGCGCGCCCCGTCAAAACCCAGACGCCGAGCAAAATCAGAAAAATCGGCCAGAACCAACCAAAAACATCCAAAACTACACCGCTGTTGCGCAAAAGGAACAGAACGCCCAGCACAACCAGCACAACACCCCAAAAAATACTTCCGCGTCTCATTTTATGCTCCTTTGTTTCGGCTCAAAAAACCGCGCAGCAGCAGCCACGCACCCAATAGCACCAATGCAACTGCTGGCAGATACCCACCCAGCAGATTGATCTTGCCAAAAAACGCACCAAAAACCAGGAAGAGCACCCCACCCGCCGCCATCTGACCCAGTCCTGCGCGTGCCTGATGCATGTTGCCACTCAACAATCCGTTCAGGGTTGTGCCAACACCAATCGCGGCGATGATAAGCGTCCACATGTAGGACCAGGATGAATAGTCTTCGGTGACTTTCTGGTAATACAAGATGCCACCCACACAGGCCACAATTGCCGCCGGGATGGCAAGACTGGGCGCGCCAAGCAGCAGGCCAATTAACAAAATTAGTGCGCCAACCGAGACGATGTTCAACGGCCAGGCCGTATACATTTCAGCCCAGGGGGCAAACGCAGGGATTTGTTTTTGGACAAAAAAAAGCACCCCCAGCAAGATCAGGACAATTCCAACAGCAAGCTGACCACGATTTTTCATTACACACTCCTTTGATTTTCAAAATGGCATGAAAAAAGCGAGACATAAGTCTCGCTTAAGCATACGTCTGACAGGGGATTTTGTTTCAGGGAATTGCGGATTACGCAGTAAGCAATTCAGGCAGCGCAAGCCATTCTCCGGCTTGCGTGGGGAGCGTCAGGCTCCCGATCAGTTGACCGTTGTCAATCAGGCTTTTCACTGCCCGTTGCGTGATCGCAGACCCCCAGCCGAAGAGCTTGACCAGGTCTTTGAGCTGGGCCGCCCCAAGCGCACGGAAATACAACCTGCAGAGTGTTTCGCGGGCTGCGGCTTCGCCGATGCTGCGGGCTTTTTCGGGCAGCTCCGGGTAATGGTGCGCAACAATATCATAGACGAAAGCATACTTCCATGCGCCTGCTTTTGCCACACCCACGGGGAGAAGCTTAAAATCGGCCTGCAAGACTTCAAGGGCACGGTTAAATTCAGTATCGCTTTGTTTGCTGGTCAGGCGCGCCGCTTTGCGCAAGTCAATCGTATGCAGCGGACCTTCTTTAAGATGGCTTCATAGACTTGTTTGGCAGCCAGCGTCAAATGTCCCTGCTCGTAGGCCAGCATATAATCTTCTTCAGGTGCGCCGTAGTTTTCAGAGAGCGCATAAAAATATGGCGCAATATCCAACGAGATGATGGTGGCCTTGCGTCGCAAAATCTTGCCGTAATACCAGATGCGCTTATCGAGCGCGTCGTCCTTCCAACCCCAGGTGATGTGACCGGGATCGTCGTGGTTGGAGCCGACAGGCCGCTCGCCCGCCACCGTCACCCACAGACTGGGCAGATCGATGCCCTTGATCGGCCAGAAATAGACGAAGCCGCGCTCGTTGACCCAGGTCAGCGCTTGCTGCGGATTTTGGATGCGCGGCAACGGCGGAAGGTGGAAGGTACGGGCGCGGTGAGCGGCGAGGAGGGCGGCGGAGAGTTGCATTTTGGGGTTGGCAGGTTACAGGTTGAAGGTTAGGCAAAGGAATTGTAGAGCGACCGCACCTTCAAGGCTTTTTGCACGTCTTCGAGCGACCAACCTTGCGGCAGCGGGGCAGTAATCTGGACGGTTTGAGCGGCGGGCAGGTCAAAGAAGTTTTCGCTAAAGATGACATCTTCGCCGTCAAGTTCAAGTTCGACAAAACGCGCCAATGAGCTGGTGGAAACGCTGAAGGTTAGCGTTTGATCTGCAAGGTGGGTATCCACCGTCAGACCGGGGTTAACCAGTTCAAGGTATTTGCTGGGCGCAAAGGTGGAAACATCGATTGCCAACCGCTGACCATTTTGCCATAATTCGGCGACAAAAATAGTGGCGCGGCAGTTGTCATCATTAATTTTGTCGGCGAAATCGAGATCAAGCACGGCGGTATCGGCAAGCGGCGCGGCACTGACGGGTTGCTGCCCCGAGGCCAAGAGCAGCCCCGAAACGCTCTCGAGCCGCCAGAGCACGAACCCGGCCCAGGGCTGGGTGCTATCACTGGTAACGTGAACAGACATCCGGGTAGCCTGGTCCTCCGTGGAAAGCAGAATCGGGGTATAGAAACGCTTGGCCGCATAATGCAGCGCCTTCCAGCGTCCAAAATAGTCAATCGAAGACCACGAGGCCACTGGCCAGCAGTCGTTCAACTGCCAGATCAGCGTGCCGCTGACGCGGTTGCGATGCCGCCGCCAGTGCTCCACGCCGTAGCGAATGCCCTCGGCCTGCAAGACCATTGAAAGATAAACCAGCGACTGAAAATCTTTGGCAGCGCGAAAGGTTTCGGTCATTTGCCCAAGCATCAGGCCATTGCCTGCGCCGCTGCGCTGATGATGTTCCATGATGTAGGAATTCATGTTCTGGTCTTCAGGCGCAGCGTAGCTCTAAATCGTTTTATAAGTGGGCAAAGCTTGAAAACCAAACTCGCTCATAAAACGCGGAAACTGATCGCGATAGGCCGTAAACGGCTTGCGCGCATGCCAGACTTCCCAGTAGTGCATGTCGCCGCGCTGATCGCCGTTCGGCTCGGCAAACGGAATCCCCGAAGAAGCCGATGACGGCCAGTAGGGACGGTCAGGATCTTCGGCGGCAATCACGGCAGGCAGCAGGTGATGATAAATGCGGTCATAACCCGCTTTCAGGCTCTGGTTGCGCGCATC
The DNA here is from genome assembly GCA_963757465.1 of uncultured Chloroflexia bacterium. Taxonomy (GTDB): domain Bacteria; phylum Chloroflexota; class Anaerolineae; order Anaerolineales; family Villigracilaceae; genus UBA5195. The sequence continues at coordinate 95,374 of CAVWRY010000005.1, forward strand.
GCCGGGGTTGTTCCAACCCCAGCTCACCCAGCCTTGCTCCATTTCGTTGTTGCCACACCACAGCGCCAGGCTGGCGCGATGACGCAGTCGGCGCACATTTTCGACGGCTTCGATGCGCACATTTTCGGCAAAGGCATTGTCGGCAGGGTAGATGCTACAGGCAAAGGTGAAATCCTGCCAGATCAGCACGCCGTAACGGTCACACAGGTCATAAAAACGCTCTTCTTCATAAATGCCGCCACCCCAAACACGCAGCATGTTCATATTCGCATCAACGGCACTTTTAATGAGATATTCGAGCTGCGCATCCGTCGTACGCGTAATGAACGAGTCGGCAGGAATCCAGTTGGCACCTTTGGCGAAGACCGGCACGCCGTTGACGACAAAGGTAAAGGATTCGCCCCACTGGTCAGGTTCGCGACGCAGTTCAAGGGTGCGCAGGCCAATTTGGAAGCTGCGGGTGTCGAGCAAGCTATCGCCGTTTAAGAGCGTAACTTGCACCTGGTAGAGATTCTGCTCCCCGTAGCCATTGGGCCACCATAGCTGCGGATTCTCAACGGTAAGGTGGAGCACATGACCGGCAACCAGCACCGTTTCGACAGTTTGGGTCTGACCATTGGGGGCAGTAACGCTCAGGGTAGCGCGCAGGTCGCCAGATCGAAACTGCTCAACGGTCACAGCAGCGCTGACAACGACAACACCATCCGCGTGGATCTGGCGCACATGGACATCGTCCAAGCGCGCCTCGGCATAGGCTTCAATCCGAATATCCTTCCAGATACCAATAGCTGGCACTTGCGGCCCCCAGTCCCAGCCCCACTGGTAGGGCGCTTTGCGCAAATGCGGCCCGCCCTGAATGGCAGCCGAAACACCCCCCAGCGGATTCCCCACTTCCAGCTTCTGAATAAATAGAACGGGTGCACTAAACAGGATGCTGATCTCATTTTCACCAGCTTTAAGGATTTCAGTTACATCCCAACGCCATTGGCGGTACATATTATCCGCTTTGCCGGGTAACAAATGTCCGTTAAGTGTAACTTCTGCCAACGTGTCTAATCCATCACAGACAAGATACTGTTCAGGTTCGCTAAGCGCTTCAGGGGCGGCAGTGAAAGTACGACGATATTCCCAGGCGCAGTCAGTGATCCACTGCACCTTTTTTTCATTATCGCCCACAAATGGATCGGGAATTTTGCCAAGGGCCAGCAAATCGGTATGCACACCGCCGGGGACACTGGCAGGAAGCCACTCTTGCGCATCGCGCTGACGAAAAGTCCAGCTACCACTAAGGCTTTGATTGAACATTGGGTTGGAATCCTTTTAATGGGTTAAAGGGAACAAGCTATAGAATGTTATTTTATCGTGAGAATATACGCGTTTCATAAAAAACACCTGCCAAAAAAGCAAGGGAGCGAATCGGATTTTGACGTTGCACGCCATGCCTTGCAAAAGATTCCGCCCTGGGCGTTGCGACAGCCGCCCGCTCGGGCACGAATGCGGCCTGCGTCGCGGTTGGGGCAGACTGCGATGCGAGCGCGGTTAAGGTCTCAATGCGCGCTGCACTCGTCGGATGATGACCAATCACTTCGGGCGTTAAAAACACAGGAGTGCTGATGCTTTGCCAGACCCATACCATGCCCAACAAGAGCAGAACAGTCAACACAGCGAGAATGAAGATAGGGTTTCCTAATTTCAATTCCTCAAAGATTTTTTGGAAAACGGATGATGGTTTGTCGTCTTGCATGTGGTCCTCCGTGAATTTTGATAACTATACAACATTTTTAAAATGCCCGCAACTTTTGCGGTTTTCCCCGTGAAATTCAGGGGGAATGATTGCAGGGCACAAGTTGCTCGTTTAAAAAAACACGCGATCATCTATAAGGTGATCGCGTGTCCTTTTGCAAGCAGCTACAGAGAATTGACATTTGGTCGAGAATAATCTTAACGACTGCAGCTATACTACTGAAGATTACTAATCGGGATAGGTACTGTGAGACAGTATCCCCAAAATATAGATCAAAAATACGCAGATGTGGATTTGATCCACTCCCACGTATTTTTGATTTTCCCGCCGGGGTTAAATTCCCGCGTTGCTTAGCGCCGTCAGTGCGTCTGAGAGCAATGTCGCCAGGGCCGGGTGGCTGACCTCAAAGCGCCCAATTGCATCTTGAATGCCGCTCTGCAGTGCAGGCATTTCATCAACAGATAAATCGAGGCGTTTTTCGATGTCGCTTGCCAGCGTGCGCAACATCTCGCGTCCTGATTCGTCGAGTTGATCCACCTGGTCAAGTTCGCCATGCAGTTGATCGAGTAATTTTCGTAGTTCCTGTTCAGCCATGCGTGCCTCTTTTCTAGTCTTCTAATAATAAAAGGTGACAGTCACCTTGTAGATTAAATATTGCATCCATTCTCTTTACAGGTGACTGTCACCTAGCTTGGATGTCATCTATTTTACAACGAGATTGGCGTAAGATGTTTTTTGGTTTCCATCATAATCGCGAACCGGGAAAGCACACAGATTAACCAGTGTCAGCGTGGCAGGTTGTTTCGATTGTATGTCAAAATGGCGCTTTAAGCCAATAAAGCGTAGCAATAGCAATCCCACGTCCCTATCGTTAGCATGATAAAATTAGCGACTGGAAACCCTATGGACATCCCTTTCATTTATGATTTAACCCTGCCCGATCTGGCCCTGCTGCTCAAAAGCTGGGGCGAGCCAACCTTCCGCGCCAAGCAAATCTGGACGGGGTTGTATCAACAATTCTGGAACACGCCAGACGAGTTCACCAATCTGCCCGTCAAGCTGCGCGAAAAACTCAAAGAATCTGTGCAATTTGATCTGCTCAACCCTACCCTCAAGCTCGAACTCAAGCGATGGGCAAACACGCAAGACGCTCTTTCAACTACACGATGGAAAACAGATTGAAGCTGTGCTGATGAAGTATGACAACCGCCGCACGCTGTGCATCTCGACCCAGGCTGGCTGTGCCATGGGCTGCACCTTTTGCGCCACCGGGCAAATGGGCTTTGGCCGCCACCTGAGCAGCGGCGAGATTGTGGCGCAGGTGATGTACTATGCGCGCCTGCTGCATCAGGATGACGACCACGTTACCAACGTGGTCGTCATGGGCATGGGCGAACCTTTCCATAATTACAACAACACCATGGCAGCCATAGACCGCCTGAACAACTCAGAAGGCTACAACTTTGGGGCGCGGCGTTTCACCGTTTCGACGGTTGGACTGGTGCCGATGATTAAACGCTTCGCTGCAGAGAAGCGCCAGGTCAACCTGGCGGTCTCACTGCACGCTGCTGATGATACCCTGCGCGTCAGCATGCTGCCAGTCAACAAACGCTACCCCATCGAAGAGCTGATTGCAGCCTGCCGGGATTATGTCGAAGCGACGGGACGGCGCATCACCTTTGAGTGGGCGCTCATCAATGGCGTCAACGACACCCAGCAGCAGGCCGAAAAACTGGCGAAATTGCTCAAGGGGCTGCTATGCCACGTCAACGCTATTCCACTCAACCCTACCACTGGCTATGCCGGTCAGGCCACCACCCGCGAACACGCCAACATCTTCCAGCAAACACTCGAAAAACATGGCATCCCCTGCACCATCCGCATTCGCCGGGGTATTGATATCCAGGCCGGCTGCGGGCAGTTGGCTTCACGCGCTGAGTAAGAATATGAAGAATAGAGAAAAGAGCGTAGAGAATAGAGAAAACAATGGAGAAAATGGCATTTTCTCCTCTTCTCCCTATTCTCTAATTTCTTTTAGGGGTGGCAATTAATGAAGATTTTCCATGCGGCAAGTGTTTAATATTATAGAAGCGCATCTATGGATACCCTGACCTCATCCCACGTTATCTCTGGTTGTATTGCAGGGGATGATTCTGCCATTGAGCAGTTGATTATGGAGTATCAAAGCAGCATCTTCAAGCTGACACTTTCTGTATTGAATGATCCGATCGAGGCACATGAAGCAACCCAGGATACTTTCATCGCTGCGCTAGGAGCCTTGAACACCTATCGGGAAAAATCATCCCTCAAAGCCTGGCTATACACCATCGGGTTGAACATCAGCCGCAACCGCTTGCGCAAACGAAAAACGCTCGAAAGGTTGAACAACACCCTGCAGGCCATTTTCCGCGTCCAGATTCAGAAAACGGCTTCCCCCGAAGATGCCATTATCCAAAATGAAAAAGATGCCGCTGTGTGGAAGGCCCTGAACCAGTTGGGCGAAAAACAGCGCATCCCGCTGGTATTGCGCTACTTCCACAATTTGTCCACCGCCGAAATTGCAGAAGTTTTGAACGTAAATGAAGGAACCATCCATTCCAGACTGCATATTGGCCGCGAACGCCTGCGCGTTGAACTCGAAAAACAATCTGGATTTTCTGGAGCATAACAGATGACCACCATCGCCCACCAAAAATTTCTTACCCTGCTGCAGATAGCCGCCGATGAGCCATTGCGACCCGAAGAGCAAATAGCGCTCGAAAGCCACCTGGCAGAATGCAATGATTGTCGCAGCCGCGCACAGAGTCTTGATGAACTACAAGATGGCCTGCGTCGCGTCATGCAGCAGCAATGGGATGTTCGCAACAAGCCACTCTCTGCCGTAGCGATTAAGGCGCGCTCACGCAGAACGATTGCGCAAACCCACGCCGCAAGCATGTTTGGTAAATTCGCCTTTATCCCAATGCTGGCGTTGACCATCTTTATGGTACTGACTGCCAAAATGGGCAACCCACAAAAAGCATCCCTGACCGTGTCTGGCACACCCAGCATGGCAATGCTGGTTCCCCGGCCCCCCAGCCTGACCGTAGCCAAATCACATACGCAAACTTGCAGGCAGACCAGCTATTCGGCGCAGGAAAATGAAACCATAAGCGGGATTGCGATCAAGTTCAATGTCTCCAGAGAATCCATCGCCAATTACAACGGAATCAGCGGCGACCGGCTGGATGCTCCCCGGGTGCTGATCATTCCCATCTGCGAGCGCACGCCCCTTGAAAATACAACCACCCCCACTGCGTCAAACACAGTCACCATCCCTTCAGACTATCCCGCCCCGCGCGGATAAGGGTCAAGATCGTTCAATCGATAAAACTTGTCAGAACATCCAGATTGAAGTATAAGTCACGCATCTTTTTGGTCGGAGAGAGAAAATCTATGAGCAATGAACAAATAAAAACTGGCGGGGCAACCCCCTCCAACTGGCTTGAAAAAGCCCCCATCGCAGCCATCCCATGGCTCACAGTAGAAGTGCTGATCTTCGCAGGCGTTATGGCGCTGGCGTTGCTCAGCCGCTTTTATAATTTGGGTGTGCGCGTCATGTCGCATGATGAAAGCCTGCACACCTACTATTCTTACCAATTTTCACAGGGGCAAGGCTACCAGCACAATCCGATGATGCACGGGCCGCTGCAATTTCATCTCATTGCGCTGACCTATTTCATCTTTGGTGCAAGCGATTTTACAGCGCGCATCCCTGCAGCCATTTTCAGTATTCTGACAGTGCTCTCGATCTGGCAGTGGCGCCGTTACCTGGGCCGCACCGGAATGCTGATTGCGGCAGGTATGGCATTGATTTCGCCATTCCTGCTCTACTACGGACGTTACACCCGTGAAGACCCCTATATTGGCGTTTCACTATTCGTCATGCTCTATAGCATCTTGCGCTATCTGGAAACGGGAAGAGCCAAATACATCTATCTCGTTACCGGGTCGCTCCTGCTGCACTTCTTGACGAAGGAAACTTCATTAATTTATGCAGCGATGATGTGGATTTATCTGACAGTCTATTTCATTATCCGCATTTTGCGCAAACAGTGGCAAAGCGATGTTGACTATCGCGGCTTCATCATTAGCTTGCTCGTCACAGTTGTATTCATGGGCGGTGCGCTTGGTGTGTACAAATTTGGCGGCGGATCGGCTGCCACCCCAACACCCGATGCTGCTTCCTTACCGAGTGATGCGCAATTGCCACAACCTACGTCAACCACTCCTCCATTAGTGTATGTCCTGGGCGGGCTGGGCGCATTGGGATTGGCTGGAACAGCTTACTTCCTGTTCAAAGGCTACGGGCTGGCGAAAATCCGCGAGGAGCGCTCATTTGATTTGCTGGTCGTGTTTGTGACGCTGGTTTTGCCGATGCTTTCAGCATTTCTGATGAAAATCCTCACCCCATATACAGAAAAATTATGGGGAATATCGATTGCCATCCCTACGGGGGAGAATGACATCAGTACGCTTCCCATCCCCAGCATCATCCTGATGATTGTCATTTTGCTCCTTTTCATTGGCGCAGCGATTGCAATTGGCATGTGGTGGAACAAAAACATCTGGTGGAAAGCGGCAATATTGTTCTTTGCCATTTACACCGTCTTCTACACATCCTTCTTCACCAATGGCGCGGGCTTCCTGACTGGTACGATTGGTTCACTTGGTTACTGGCTCGAACAACAAGGGGTGGCACGCGGTTCACAGCCCTGGTATTACTATGTGCTCATCACCATCCCGATTTATGAATTTTTCCCAGCCATCGCCAGCCTGCTCGCGCTCTACCTGAGTATCCGCAGCCTGAAGTTGCCAGAAAATGCATCAGAAGAGATGATTGAGCAGTATCAGAGCAAAGTCAATTTCGTCAGCCTGCTTGGTTGGTGGACGTTCGGCAGTATTTTGGCTTTCACAATCGCTGGTGAAAAAATGCCCTGGCTGACATTCCACATGGCGCTTCCCATGGTCTTATGGGGCGGCTGGGCCATTGGGCAGGTCGTTGAAAGCATTAATTGGACGGAGCTCGGTCAGCGCAAGCCATTGCTCGTTTGTTCATTGTTCCTGGTCTTCGTGGTTGGGATTTGCGTTGCGATTGTCTCTGCGCTCGGAAACCCTGCCCCCTTTAGTGGTAAGGACTTGGGACAACTTCAGGCGACTGCCACCTTCCTCGTTTCCTTAGGTGGAGCGCTCGCCAGTGGCTGGGGGCTGTATGTCCTGCTTAAGGGCTGGTCTTTCCGCAATATGGCAGCGACGGCCCTGCTCTTCTTCTTTGGCATTCTGGCTATCTTGACAATTCGCACTTCCATTCGTGCCAATTATGTTCTGTACGATAGTGGCATGGAGCAAATGGTCTACGCACACGGCTATACAGGCATTAAAGATGCTCTGCGCGAGATCAGTGATCTGTCAGACAAAACGACAGGCGACCCATACGCTATTGTTGTGGCGTATGACAATCAAGTCTCCTGGCCGCTCTCTTGGTATATGCGAGATTTCAAAAACTCCAAATATTATGGTGACGCCCCCGGTGTGGATTTGCGCGAAGTCCCCGCCATCCTCGTTGGCGCTGCCAACTACAGCAAGATTGAGCCACTGCTTGGCGATAAATTCTATAAATACGAATACATTCGTATGGTCTGGCCCAATCAGGATTATTTCAACCTGGTGAGCGACCGTCCCAATCCCGATGAGCCGCTCCCGGCAGATTATCCATGCACAGGTATCATGAGCCCGCTGCAACTCATCAAAAAATACGATTACAGCAAACTTTGCAAAGCTGTCACCGACCCTGCTATGCGTGAAGCAATCTTCGACATCTGGCTAAACCGCGACTACACAAAATATGCCCAGGTAACTGGCGAAACTGGCCTGACCGCAGAGAACTGGGACCCATCCGATAAAATGCGTCTTTACATCAAAAAGGATGTAGCCCAGACCGTTTGGAAGTATGGCGCAGCACCGGTTGCCCCTGAACCTGATATTTATGGCCCAGTCACAATCAACCTGACAGCGGACCTGGTCGTTGGTGGCGCTGGCAACGCAGTACAATTCAACGCCCCGCGCGGTCTGGCCTTTGCCCCCGACGGCAGCTTCTATGTCGCTGACTCGCGCAACCATCGCATCCAGCACTTTGCAGCAGACGGGAAAGCGCTCAATACCTGGGGAACCTTTGCCGATGCCAGCGCCGACCCGAACAAAGCAGTTGGCGGCACATTCAACGAACCTTGGGGCGTAGCAGTTGGCCCGGATGGCTCTGTTTACGTGTCAGACACATGGAACCATCGTGTTCAAAAATTTGATGCAAGCGGTAAATTCATCAAAATGTGGGGTTCATTCGGCCAGTCCGACGCCACCCACACAAGCCTGCTCTATGGCCCACGCGGCATCAGTGTTGACTCCAATGGTCATGTATATCTGGCCGATACTGGCAACAAACGCATCGTTGTTTTCGACAAAGATGGCAACTACATCACACAAATCGGCTCTGAAGGCTTTGAAGTAGGAAAGTTTAGCGAACCAGTGGATGTCAAACTGGATTCAAAAGGCAATGTCTACGTCACCGATACCTGGAATCAACGGGTACAAGTCTTCAGCCCGTCCGCTGATGGCACAACCTTTACGCCATCGCTGCAATGGCCAGTAGTGGATGGCTGGAAGAGCCAAACGCTCGATAACAAGCCCTACATCGCGATTGCACCAAACGGCAATGTTTTCATCACCGACCCTGAAGGCTACCGAGTCATTGAATATACATCCACCGGAAAACTACTCCAAACCTGGGGCACCTATGGCACCGATAATTCATCCTTCGGGTTGGCATCTGGCATTGCGGTAGATGCTAACGGCCTGGTCTGGGTCACAGACTCGGCCAATGGACGGGTAATGCGCTTCACCGTCCCAGCAAAATAACTTTTTCACTCCAAAATAAATCCCCGGTTTTGTGAACCGGGGATTTATTTTGTGCCCGGGTGGTATAATCAGCCCTTGTCAAAATCAGGGAGTAAATACCCCTACACCATAAACGGAGACATAACACGCATGAAACTCCACGAATATCAATCCAAACTAATTTTTTCACAGAACGGAATCCTTATCCCCAAAGGGCGGGTGGCATCCACTGCAGGTGATGCCAGGGTGATCACCAATGAACTGGGTGGTGGACCGGTTGTCATCAAAGCACAGGTACTAGTCGGTGGCCGCGGCAAAGCAGGCGGCATTCGCGTCGCCCAAAATGCCGACGAAGCGGAGCAGCTCGCCACGCAAATCCTGAGCATGGAAATCAAAGGTCTGCGTGTCCACAAAGTGCTGATTGACGAAGCTGCTTCCATCGATCAGGAAATTTACCTCGGCATCACCAATGATCGCGCCGCCAAGAAGCCTGTCATTATGGCTTCTGCCGCTGGGGGCATCGACATCGAAGAAGTCGCCCGCACCAACCCTGAGAAAATCATCAAGGTTCACATCAACCCGCTGATTGGCATCAAAGACTACCAGACCCGCGACATCGCCGGGGGCATTGACCTGCCCCGTCAATACTGGAAATCTTTCGGCGACATTCTCCAGGGGCTATGGCGTGCATACGAAAATAACGATGCCACCCTGGCAGAAATCAACCCACTCATCATCAGCAAAAACAAGCTGTTGATTGCGCTGGATGGCAAAATGCTGATCGACGACAATGCTCTCTTCCGCCATCACGATCTGGCTGAAATGCGCGACACCGACGAAGATGCCCCATCCGAAATTGAAGCGCGCAAATACGGACTGACCTTCATCAAGCTCGATGGAAACATCGGGTGCATGGTCAACGGCGCAGGGTTGGCAATGGCATCCATGGACATTTTGAAATACTTTGGGGGCGATCCCGCCAACTTCCTCGATATCGGTGGCGGCGCGGGTGCGGACAAAGTTGTTGCAGCGCTGCGCATTATTCTTTCCGACCCCAATGTAAAAGCCATTCTGCTCAACATCTTCGGTGGCATTACCCGCTGCGATGAAGTCGCGCGCGGGATTATCACAGCCATCGCCGAAGTACAGCCCAAAGTGCCAATGGTCGTTCGACTGGTGGGCACCAACGCAGAAGAAGGCCGCCAGATCCTGGCAAGCGCCAATCTCATCACCGCCGAAACCCTGGCCGATGCTGCTCAAAAAGCCGTCGCCGCCGCGAAGGGAGAATAATATGAGTATCTTAATCAACAAAAATACACGCCTGATCGTTCAAGGTATCACCGGCAACGAAGGCATGTTCCACACCCGCCAGATGATTGCCTACGGCACCAACGTCGTCGCTGGCGTGACCCCTGGTAAAGGTGGCGAATGGGTCGATGGGAAAATTCCTGTATTTGACTCTGTCAAACTGGCGGCTGAAGCGACCGAAGCTAACACAAGCTGCATCTTCGTCCCGGCCCGCTTTGCTGCCGACGCCATCTTCGAAGCCGCAGATGCTGGTATCCCTTTCATCATTTGCATCACCGAAGGCATCCCGGTCAGCGACATGATGCGTGTGCGCACGTACATTGACCAAAAAGGCGTGCGTTTGCTCGGCCCCAACTGCCCAGGCTTGTTGACCCCCGGCGAATCCAAAGTAGGCATCATCCCCGGCAATATCGCCATCCCCGGCAACATTGGCGTCGTCTCCCGCTCAGGAACGCTGACTTACGAAGTGCTTTACGCGCTCAAGCAAGTTGGTATGGGCTCCAGCACCTGTGTTGGGATTGGCGGCGACCCCGTCAACGGTACCAACTTCATTGACGTGTTGCAAATGTTTGAAGACGACCCACATACCGATAAAATCGTCATGATCGGCGAAATTGGCGGGTCTGATGAAGAAAAAGCGGCTGAATTCATCGCCACCAAAATGACCAAACCTGTCGCTGGCTTCATCGCCGGGCAGACCGCCCCTCCCGGCAAACGCATGGGACACGCTGGCGCCATCGTTGAAGGTAGCGAAGGCACCGCCGAAGGCAAGATTCAAGCCCTCGAAGCGGCAGGCGTCAAAATGGCGAAACACCCCGAAGAGATTCCATCTTTATTACGATAAATTGATGTAGGGGCGCAGCGTTGCTCGCCCCTACATCCTGGCATAAAAACAGACAAAGCCGCCTTTGCAGGCGGCTTTACTGTATAATCAAAAAAGCAGATTACAGACGAAAATATTATTTGTGGCTGTCGATGTAACGAACAGCTTCGCCCACGGTCAAAATCTTCTGGGCGTCTTCGTCGGAGATTTCCGCGCCGAACTTATCTTCGAAGGCCATAATCAACTCGACCAGGTCGAGAGAATCAGCTTCGAGCTCTTCGCGGAATCGGGCGTCCATCGTGATCTTGCTTTCATCGGCCCCGAGCAAATCAACGACAATTGCCTTAATTTCAGTAAATGTATCTGTGTCAGCCATAACTTTCTCCTATAGAGTTGAATTAGATTTCGCAGGGGCAATTCTACCACATGCTTAATTCTTTACACAGGAACACAAACTTATGACAAAAGTTGCGCCCATTAATCAACGAAAAGCAGACCATATCAAGATTAATTTAGAGCAGGATGTCCGCTCGGGAATTACCACTGGGTTGGAGAAATTCCAATTTGTACACGAGGCACTGCCGGAGCTGAACCTGGACGAGGTGGACACCACCCTGAGCCTGTTCGGCAAAAAACTGCGGGCACCGATCCTGATCTCATCCATGACCGGCGGGACGGATGAGGCCGAGACGATCAACCTGCGTCTAGCGGAAGCAGCCCAGGCGGAGGGGATCGCGATGGGTCTGGGCAGTCAACGCGCCGCCATCGAACACCCTGAGCGTGCATCCACATTCCAGGTACGCAAAGTGGCACCAGATATTTTGCTGCTTGCCAACCTGGGCGCGATTCAGCTCAATTATGGCTACGGCCTGGAGCAGTGTCAGCGCGCCGTAGATATGATCGAGGCCGATGCGCTGATCCTGCACCTGAATCCGTTGCAGGAAGCCGTGCAGGAAGGCGGAGACCTGAACTGGAAGGGGCTGGCAAAAAAAATTGAAGCGATCTGTAAAAAAATTGGTGTCCCGGTAATCGCCAAGGAAGTTGGCTGGGGCATTTCAAAAAAGACGACCAGGCTATTGCTGGAATGCGGCGTCTCAGCCATTGACGTAGCCGGGGCTGGCGGCACATCCTGGTCACAGGTGGAGATGTATCGCGCTCCCGACGAATTCATCCGCAAGCTGGCGGCAAGCTTTGTTGGCTGGGGCATTCCCACCGCCGAATCGATTCAAATCGTCAGGAAGGCCGCCCCAGAGATGACAATTTTCGCTTCGGGCGGCATCAAGGATGGCATTGATATTGCCAAATGTGTTGCCTTGGGCGCCAGCCTGGGCGGCATGGCCGGGCAAATCCTGAAAGCCGGTGCTGTTTCAACAGAACAGGTTACAGAAGTGCTCAAATTGACGCGCAGACAGTTGCAGGTGGCAATGTTCGCCACAGGGGCAGGGACGTTACAGGAACTGACTCCGAAAAAATTGACGGAGCGATAAGAAAAGAAGCCGGAGAAAATTCTCCGGCTTCTTTTCTTATTTGTCATATTTCCCGCGCGATGGATACAACACGCTCGGATGACATTGCCTGTCCTTCCAGCCAAAGCTGGTCCCAGCGCTCTTGCCCCAACAGCGCTTTGAGCGAGGCAAAGCGCTGACCGGTGTAATAGCTATGAAATCCGGGGTGCCACAAGACGCCACTGACACGGCGCAACAAATCGGCAGCGGCCCACAAACGGACAGCCTGCTCGGGCTTCCCAAGTTTTTCGGCGGCTTCGGCGAGCCGCTCCATACCCCAGGCAAGCCCCCAGTGGTCTTTCAGCTCATGCGATAAAAGCAAATTCTCTTTATACAAAGAAACTGATTTGACGTAATCACCGCGCCCAAACAGAGTCGCACCAATATAGGAGTTGATTGTGGCGATATTGAGTTTGTCTTCCATCTCTTCATAAATCGAGAGCGCATCTTCATATTGCTTTTGCGCCAAAACATAATCGGCCTGTTGCAAGGCGGCGTGGCCCAAAAAGGTCAACGCTTCGGCGCAGGGCCAGCGCTGGTCCAAAGCACGGAAGAGCGACAGGCCTTGCGAAAGATAAGCGCCCGCCTGGGCAAAATCGCCCTGCTCGATGGCGGTGACGCCGAGATGCTCAAAAGTCCAGGCAACGTTTTCTGTATCTTCGAGACGCTTGAAAAGGGGCAGGCTTTCTTCAAAAGCGGCACGAGAACGATCAAAATCACCCTGCGCGCGCGCAACGGCCCCCTGTCCGTGTAGGGAAAGACCGAGGTAATGCTCATCGTTCAAGGTACGTGCAATGGCAGCACCTTCTTCAAAATAGGCGCGTGATTTTGTTAAGTTACCAAGCACCATACCCAGCCAGCCAGCCCCCCACAGTGCTTTGGCACGGACGGTAGATGGTTGCTTTTCGGCGTGTTCGAGAATAGCGCTCATCCATTTTGAGCCTTCTTCAACGTGCCCATGGATTTGCCAGAAGCGCCAAACAGCCCCAGCGATTCTCAGGGCATGTTCAATTTCATTATTTTCGAGCGCCCATTGTAGGGCTGTGCGTAAATTATCATGTTCTTCTTCCAGTTCTTTCATCCAGGCTGAAAGATTGGGTTTTTGTGGGCCAGGTTCAATGCTTTCGACGAATTCCAAAAAGAAGGATGCGTGGCGGCGGCGTACCTGTGCCAACTGGGCGGTGATCTCCAACTGCTCGAGCGCATATTCCCGCAATGTTTCAAGCAGCATAAAGCGCGGCTCGCCGTTTGATCGAAGTTCGTGCTGCAACATGCTTTTATCAACCAGTGATGCAAGCCCTTCGAGCAAAGATGAACCGGATTGGTTTTCGCCGGTCATACAAATCGACTCGACTGCACCGAGCGTGCATCCGCCGACGAAGACGCCAAGTTGCGAAAAGAGCGCGCGTTCGTCAGGGGCCAAAAGCTGAAAGCTCCAGGCGACAGCATTACGCAATGTCTGATGGCGTTGCGGACGGTCAGGACTTTTGTGGGTCAGCAGGTTCAGACGATGGCTGAGTTCACGAAGCAACGCCTGAGGGGAGAACAACTTGATTCGTGCGGCGGCCAGCTCCAGCGCCAGCGGAATGCCATCCAGTTGGGCGCAAATTTCTGCGATCACGGAAGCATTCTCAGGAGTGAGTGAAAAATTCACTTTAACAGCTTCGGCCCGGCTGACGAATAACGCCACCGCCGGGGACTGCGCCAGGATTTCCAATTCAGGCAAATTGTTGATGTCGGGAACAGCCAGCGGAGGCACATTAAATTCGTATTCCCCGTAAACGTGCAAAACGGCCTGACTGGTGACCAGGATTTTCAGGCGAGATGCGGCTTTTAGCAGCTCGTTGAGCAACGGTGAGGCAGGCATGACCTGCTCAAAGTTATCAATGACCAGCAAAATCTGTTTGTTCTGTAGCTGATTTTTAAGCAGGTCCACCGCAGGCTGATTTTCGCCGGTGGCAAAGCCAAGCGTTTGCAGGATCGTTGCAGGAACCAGATCAGCATCGGTAATAGATGCTAGCGAGACGAAGAAAACACCATCTTCAAAATCGTCGAGCAACTCAGTGGCGGCCTGTAAAGCCAGGCGCGTTTTGCCAATGCCCCCCGGCCCGGTAATGGTAAATAGATTAACACCATCCCGCAAAATGACCCGCTGAATCGTCTCCAATTCCCGTTCGCGCCCAATTAACGGCATGGGTTGATAGGGCAGGTTATTGGGATGAATGAGCTTGACATGGGTTTGGTCAACGACTGGCTGTTTGTCCAACAAATGGGCATTGAGTACGGTAACCAGCGTTTTGGCGAGTGAGGAACGGTAGCGCACGTATGTTGCCACACTGACATGCAGCATAAGCGAATATTTTTGCAGGCTTGCGCCCGGCTCACCAAGTAGCGCATGCAGGGTTTTACGCTGCTTTTCAGAGAGAGGCAGCTTGCGCAAGGATGTATAGACAGCGCTCAAACCACCCTGCTGCTTGATCCAGGAACCCCAGGGCTCTTCGCTGAGAAGGTATTCTGGTTCGCAGAGCAACGAAAGAATATGCTGTTCATCCCAATAAATCAGAATGCGTTTGGGGGATGCGGCCTCGCTCATGGTGTCTCCAATGCGACAGGATTGATGTCGTTTTTGTGATGGGAGCATGTAAGAGCACAGTGGCGGATTCAGGTATAAATTTTGCTACTAGCATCCGTCGTACCCTTACAATTGCATACGGATAAAATTATACTTGCTACACGATAGATTATCAGGGAATAGGATCAGAAATCAAGGGAAAATACATTTTGAGCAAAAATTGAGCAACTATTGAGCAGGCGAGTGATATACAATCATATTAGGCAGTGTCAAAATTATACCTGTCATTGAGAAGAATAACACCTTGCCCTTCAAGTTCTTGCGCGACCTTTATTAAATAGCAGGAGTGAAATATGTATAAAAAAATTTGTTCGCTGGGCATGGTTTTTATCCTAATTGCAGCAGCACTGGTGCTTCTTAGCAGCCCAGCAAAAGCAGCAAGCGGCGCATGGGCACCAAATGTGGCATACACTATCAATGATATGGTTACTTATAATGGCTGCACCTACAAGGTACTTCAGTCGCACACATCGCAAATTGGATGGGAACCGCCGAACGTCCCGGCGCTCTTTTCACTGGTAAGCTGCGGAACATCCGCCCCGGCAACGAGCAGCCCTACC
Organism: uncultured Chloroflexia bacterium; assembly: GCA_963757465.1. GTDB lineage: Bacteria > Chloroflexota > Anaerolineae > Anaerolineales > Villigracilaceae > UBA5195. Next base: position 110,876 of record CAVWRY010000005.1, read on the forward strand.
CGAACAAGTACCACCGTTGCCACAGCCATCAGCTCTCCTACGAATACACCGGTTGCTTCCCGGACAAGCACACCGGGAGCATCCGCAACCCGGACAAATACTACTGTTGCGCCAACCAGTACCCTGTCCCCGAGCGCGACGAAGACTGCCGCAGCGACAACAGTCAACCCCAGCAGCACGCCCACCGCCAGTGGCACGTCGGGCTGTGTTACGCCCTGGAGCGCCACCGCAACCTACGTCAACGGCAATACTGCCAGCGACAATGGTCGCAACTATAAGGCAGGCTGGTGGAATCTGAATGACCGTCCATCCACCAGCACGTCAGGGGTGTGGACCGATCAAGGAAGCTGCGTCGCGCCCACACCGGGACCAACACTGCAACCGGGCGGCGGTTTGCCAAGCCGGGTCGCGGCTGTTTATGCAGATATTAGCTTCACATCCATCCAGACGGCTTATCAGACGACGGGGGCCAAATACTATGCCATTGCCTTCGTCCTGGCAAATGCAGGTGCCTGTGTGCCTGCCTGGGATGGCACACACCCAATGTCTGAGAACTATTACGCCAGCCAGATCAACACTGTCCGCACCGGGGGTGGCGATGTAATGGCGGTTTTTGGCGGCGCAAGCGGCAGCGATCTGGCAACGACCTGTACAACGGTCAGCGGTTTGCAGGCAGCATTGCAGTCCGTTGTCAGCCAGTATCATCTCAAATGGATTGATCTCAATATCGAGGGTGACTTGGTCGCGGATACAACATCTGTAGATCGCCGTAACAAGGCTATCGCCGCATTGCAGGCAGCCAATCCCACGCTGAAAGTCTCTTACACCCTGCCAGTGATGCAGACTGGCCTCTTGCAGACGGCGCTCGATTTGTTGAGCAATGCAAAGGCGAACGGCGTGCGCATTGACTATGTCAACATTATGACGATGAACTATGGCCCTGCGGGCCTTGATATGGGTCAGGCGGCCATCTCAGCGGCAACCAATACACACAACCAGCTTGTGAGCCTGGGCATTTCAACACTGATCGGCATCACGCCAATGAACGGTCAAAACAATACCGCGGGCGAAATCTTCACGCTTGCCAACGCGGATAGCGTGGTCGCCTTTGCGCAGGCCAACACCTATGTTGGCTGGCTGTCATTCTGGTCGCTGGGCCGCGATAACGGCGGCTGTGCCGGGAATACGACTGCTTCAGCCAGTTGCAGTGGCATTACACAGGGAAATTACGACTTTACGAACAAATTCAAGGTTTTTCTTCCATAGGCAGGAGTGCGATATTCAATGGGGAATACGTATTGCGTACTTTCACGCATTACGTATTCCCCATTGCGTAAAATCCATTCAATCGACATCACGCAAGTTTATAGGTACCCATCATGGTGATTTAAGCTTACACACAAAACGATAAGAAAATAGCGTACAACACAGACAGCCTGCCCAAACACATTTTGGTGGGCTACTGGCACAACTGGCAAGACCTTTCAGTGCCGTTTATTCGGCTGGCGCACATCTCACCCAAATTTAACGTGATTAACATTGCATTTGCCCTGCCAGATGAAAAAATAGTCGGGCAAATGCGTTTTCATCTCTATAAGGGCACCACACCTGAGCAATTCAAGGCAGATGTTGCGCTACTTCACAGTCTGGGCAAAAAAGTACTGATTTCAGTAGGGGGCGCAAACGGATCGCTGGCTTTGACCGATAGGACGGCACAAGCGCATTTTGTTGAGTCGATGACATCGATTATCGAAGAATATGATTTCGATGGGATTGATATCAATCTGGAGGGGAAAATAGCGCTCGACAAAGGCGATCGGGATTTTCGCAATCCGACATCGCCAGCCATCACGCATTTGATTGCAGCGGTGCAGGAAATCCGCACGTGGTTTGGGCCAAACTTTATGCTAAGCATGGCCCCTGAAACCGTCGGCGTGCAGGGAGGCTACGCTACCTACAGTGGCCTGAGCGGAGCCTATTTGCCGATTATTCATGGCTTGCGCGAAATCATCAGTTATGTCCATGTGCAGCATTACCACTCCGGGCCAATGCTGGCGCTGGACGGGAAGTACTACGAACAAGGCACTGCGGATTTTCACGTGGCGATGGCGGAAATACTACTGCAAGGCTTCTCTGTTAAACAATATGTGAGTGCCACCTTTGCCGGACTCAAACCGGAGCAGGTCGTGATTGGGCTGCCAGCGTTCACGAACCCCCTCAGCAGCGGATACACCGCCCCGGCAGAAATCGAAAAAGCGATCCGCTATCTGACAACGGGGCAGTCATTCGATGGCGAATACCAGTTACAGGAATTTGATGGATACCCCAGTTTCAGGGGCATGATGATCTGGTCGATCAATTGGGATGCAACGCGCTGTCAGGAGTTTTCAGGCACGCTGCGCGCTGCTTTGGATTCGATTTAATTGAACAGGAATCATCGATAAGCGTTTTGGATACAAAAAAACACGGAATTTGATGCCAAAAGACTCAAATTCCGTGTTTCTCGTTTAATCACGTTCGTTTAAACTCGAGCACTTCAATCACCCGATCTGCAATAACATCTGGCGTTTCCATTTGGATGGGGATGATGGCATTTGCAACGCTTTTGTAGACCGGGCGGCGGGCGGTCAACAGCGTATGCAGTGATCGCTCCGGGTCGTCGGGGTACGGAAAGAAAGGCGGGATGCCACCAGCAATGATGCGCGGCAGCAGGATTTTCTCGTCAATGTCGAGAAAAATCACCGTCCCCAGAGTCGGCAAAAGTGTCGGATGATTAAGCGGGGTGCTACCGCCCGCCGCCAGCAGAAAACCTTCGGGGCGGTCGGGCAGTTCACAGAGCGCAGCAGTTTCCAGCGCATTGAAATACTCACGCCCATGAATACGGAAAATATCCCGAAAACGCAGTTGCTGGCCCGTGCGCTGCGTGTGGATGCGTTCAATATCCGCATCCAGATCGACAAAAGGAAGTTGCAAACGGTTGGCAACCACCCGGCCTGCGGTGGTCTTACCGCAAGATTTCATTCCAATCAAAATAACGTGCCGTGCTGAAGACATTAGTTTTCTTCGATCAATTTGAAATCTGCGCCAGCTTGTTGCATGTTAGGGATGTAGGCTTCGAAGGATTTTGCAAGCATTTGCGCATCTGAAATGCGTGTTTCACCGTCAGCATTTAGGCCGGCAACCGAGAACGAGAGCACCATGCGATGATCGTAGTAACCGCCCACATGGGCCCCGTGCAGTTTCCAGCTTCCGTCCTGGTGGATGGTCATGCCATCCTCGTGCTCGGTGATCTGCGCGCCCATCTTTTTCAGCTCGGTGCAGACGGCGGAGATGCGGTCGCATTCTTTCCAGCGGGCTGTCAGCGCGTTTTTGATGGTGGTCTCACCCTGCGCGAAACAGGCTGCGACAGCAATTGTCGGCACCTGGTCGGGCAGTTGGTTCATGTCGATTTCCATGCCATGCATGGTGCTTGAGCGGGCGGTGATGATGTCGTCGCTGATGGTCAGGTCTGCGCCCATTTGTTTCAAAATATAGATGACCTGTTTGTCGCCGTAGGGATCGGACAAATCCATCCCCTTGACCGAAATCTCGGAATTAGGGGTGATGATGGCAGCGAGCAGCGGATACGACGGAGCCGACCACTCGAAGGGAATTTCCGCATTAAAAGGGCGCGGCGGCGGATTCCCCGGGAAGCGATAGTGCTCATACGTTCCACCAATGTTCTCATAGCGGATTCCGACTTTGTCGAACCAATAGAGCAGCAAATCAATATAGGCGGTTTCACCGGGGTTGGTGACATACAGATCGAGTGGCTTTTCAGAAAGCGCCGCCGAAACGAGCACGCTCATCACCGGCTGGCAACCGATACCATCCATATGGGCGGTGCCGCCGTTGACTTTGCCCTTAAAGACGAAGGGAGCCATCCCATCTTCCTTGGTGGATGTGACGGTGATGCCCAGCTCTTCGAATGGCTGGATGAAGTTACGGGTGATTTTACGCAGTTTCCGCAGCGATTCGTCACCAGTAAGCACCGTCCAGCCTGGGCAGGCGGCGGCGACCCCGGCAAGAAAGACCAGCATTGTGCCAGAGTTGTTGACATTGACAATGTCATCTGGCGTTTGCAGTTTGCCCGAAACACCTTTGACGCGCACAACAGGGCCATTTTCTTCAATGGTTGCGCCGTACATGCGCATGGCTTTGACAGCTTCGTGCCAGTCGCTGCTCAGCTTGGGGCTGCGAATGACTGATTCGCCTTCGGCCAGCGCCGCCAAAATCAGGGCTCGGAAGGAATGGGTTTTCGAACGCGGCATGGCGACCTCGCCGCGCAGGGATGGACTTTTATGGACTGAGAGATATTGCATGTTGTTCTCCACGAAATGGGTCGTACACAAAACAAAACGTTTTCACCACAGGACATAGAGAAATTTCTAGCTTTTCTCCACGTTCTCCGCGCTCTCTGTGCGCTCTATGATGAGATGAATGTATTCAACCAATTTTCTGAAACCCTGATAATAGCTTTCTTCCTTCAACCCGGTCACCTGCCCCATGCGGACGGTGTCAAGCACATTGACACCCTGGTTCACGCCAGTCTTGTGGATATCAGACATGTGGATTTCCATGACGGGTTTGCTCAAATCCACCAGCGCCTGCCGGAAGGAGTAGGCATAACGGATCAGCGCGCCGGGGTTAATCAGCACGCCGTCCGATGCACGTGAGTTATCCTGCTGGAAGAAGTCAATAAAACTACCTTCATGGTTCGATTGGAAGAAAACCACATCCACATCCATTTGTTCAGCCAATTCTTGAATGTGATCGTTGATTTGTTGCATCGTGACCGTGCCATATTTACTTGGATCACGTTTGCCGAGCAGGTTTAGGTTGGGGCCATGTACGACGAGGATTTTTAGGCGTTTTGTCATTTAAATATCCTTTGGTGCCTGTGACTTTACTTGAAAAGCTGTGATCGTTTTTGCTGACCGGGGACGAGCGCCGCTTTTAATTTTTCCTCGTCACCGAGTTCGACCAGCGCTGTGAGTGCATCTAACTCTACCCGGTAGTTTTTGAGCGCATCCAGCACTGATTTGCGGTTGGTCAGCAGGATATTCAGCATCATGGTCAGATCGCTGGCCGCCAGCCGTGAAGTATCGCGAAACCCGGAGGCCGCTACATCCCAAAGCTGGGGATCATTCTTCGCAATCGCAGTCCGCACCAGGGCAGCGGCCACAAGGTACGGCAAATGGCTAATGACAGCCACCAGTTCATCCTGCTTTTCAGCCGTCAGCACCAGCGGACGTGCACCAATCATCGCAATCATCTCATGCACCAACGCCAGCGCTCTTGGGGAGGTTCGTGGCAGCGGGCTCAGCACAAAAGTCTGCTTGCGATATAGCCCGGTCTCGGCATGTTGAATACCGGCAACTTCCTTCCCACACATCGGATGTCCGCCAATCGGGTCAAAACGCGGCGGAAGGTTTTGCATCGTCTGGACAATTTCCGTTTTGGTGGAGCCCATGTCAATGACGACGGTTGATTTTGAAGTTTGCGCTGCAGGAAGAACCTGACCCATCCGCTGAAGCTGCTGAATGATGGTTCTGATCGGGGCGGCAAGCACCAAAAGATCACAATCGAGCGCGTCATCAAAATCAGCAACGCGGTCAATGATCTGATGCTCCAGCGCATAATTGATTGTTTCGAGACCGCGACCCACACCAATAATCTCAGCGCAATGACCGCGTAAATCCATCGCCAGTGAAGCGCCCATCAGCCCCAGGCCGACGATGGACACACGCGCTTCGGATAGCTCCAAAAAACCATCCTCGTCATTCATGGCGCAGCCTTATTTGACCAGCGCGGGTGCCGGGGCAACCTTGCGATCGACAGCTTCGGCAACGGCCTTGACTTGTTTGACCAGCGTGGCGAAGACTTCGGGCTTGAGCGACTGGCGTCCATCGGAGAGCGCATGGGCCGGGTCACTATGGACTTCGATAATCAGACCGTCTGCACCCGCGGCGACACCCGCTTTGGCAACAGCGGTGACGAATTCGTAGTAGCCTGTGCTGTGGCTGGGGTCAAGAATGACCGGCAGGTGCGTCAGCGACTTGAGCACTGGGATGGCGTTGATGTCGGTCGTGTTGCGCGTGGCGGTCTCGTAGGTGCGAATGCCGCGTTCGCACAGCATCACATTGCGGTTGCCGCCTGCAAGAATATACTCCGATGCCATCAATAGTTCTTCGATGGTGGCGCTCAGACCGCGTTTGAGCAAAACCGCCGTGCGCGTTTCGCCGATGGCACGCAGCAGGTTATAATTTTGCATGTTGCGCGCACCCACTTGCAGCACATCCACATATTTGGTCATGACTTCGAGCTGTGAAATCGCCATCACTTCGGCCACAATCGGCAGGCCGGTGATTTCACGTGCTTCGGCCAGGTATTCCAACCCTTCTTCGCCCAACCCCTGGAAGGCATACGGCGAAGTGCGCGGTTTGTAGACGCCGCCACGCAGCGCATTCGCGCCAGCTTCGCGCACAGCGTGCGCCACTTCGATCAATTGCGAGCGGCTCTCCACCGAGCAAGGCCCGGCGATAATACCAATCTCTTCTGCGCCGATGGAAAACCCGTTGAAAGGGATGACCGTGTTCTCGGCTTTGAACTGACGCGAAGCCAATTTATACGGCTTCGAAATACGCATGACCAACTCAACACCAGGGAAAACTGAGAAAGCATCCGGGCTGACGGTGTGGCTGTCGCCGACTGCGCCAATCACGGTGCGTTCGACGCCTTCAATGACGTGTGAGTTCAGGCCGTTATCAGCAATCGCGCTGACTACATCTTCAATTTCCTGCTTGCTGGCACCGGGGTGCATAATAATCATCATGTCTTATCTCCTTGGGATCATTTATTGGATGTGGGTAAAAAGACCTGTCAGGTCTTGTGATTTATGGAGCGGGCGTAGGCACGGGCGCGATCTTTCGTCCCATGGCATTGGCAATTAAGCCAACCTGCTTGACCATGTCAACGAATTTCTCAGGTCGCAGCGACTGACGACCATCTGACAGGGCATGTTCGGGATCAATATGGACTTCAATAATCAGGCCATCGGCCCCGGCGGCAATCGCAGCGCGCGCAATGGCGGTGACGTAATTGGCATGACCAGTACTATGGCTGGGATCAAGGATGACCGGCAAATGCGTCATTGCCTTGAGCACCGGCACCGCGTTGATGTCGGTCGTGTTGCGTGTGGCGGTCTCGTAGGTGCGAATGCCGCGCTCACACAGCATGACGCGCTCGTTTCCGCCCGAAAGGATGTACTCGGATGCCATCAACAACTCTTCGATCGTGGCGCTCAGTCCGCGTTTGAGCAGCACCGGTGTACGCGTTTCGCCCAGAGAACGCAGCAGGTTGTAGTTCTGCATATTGCGTGCGCCTACCTGAAAAACATCCACATACTTGACCATCATATCCAACTGGGTCTGCGACATAATCTCAGCCACAATCGGCATGCCGGTTTTCTTACGCGCTTCAACCATGTATTCCAGTCCTTCTTCGCCTAATCCCTGGAAAACGTAAGGGGAGGTGCGAGGCTTGAAGACACCACCGCGCAGGGCATTTCCACCCGCAGCGTATACCGCATCAGCAGAGTCCAGTAGCTGTGAGCGGGACTCCACCGAACACGGGCCGCCGATGATAATAATGTCATCGCCGCCGACAGTAACTCCGCGATCCCCGAGAGTGAATACCGAGTTCTGCGGCTTAAACTGGCGCGAAGCGAGCTTATAGGGTTGGGTGATGCGCACCACGCTGTCGAACTCCGTCAAGCACTTCGAAGATGTCGGTAGGCATGTCGTGGGTGTCCCCCACCGCGCCGATCACTGTCCGGTCTGTGCCAACTGAAAGGTGCGAAGACAAATTATGCTGGCGAATGCTCTCGACAACATGATCGAGTTCAGCCTGGGTGTAACCTGCTTTCATAATAATCATCATAACGAAGACTCCTTGTGAGACTTTAGATATTAGATGTTAAATAAACCTTCAACCTGTAACCTTCAACTTTCCAACTATTGCGCATGGGAAGCAAGATCGGGACGCAACCGAACAGCTTCGCGCAAATAAATGTGACGGATGCTGCTCTGGGGCAAGTCTGTGTTCCAGTGCATCAACACCCGAATGCAACGGGGCAAACTGCCGGGTACGGGAATTTCACTGGCGCACATCATCGGCACTGAGTCCCAACCAATGCGGCGGGCTGCCAATGCCGGGAAAACTGACGATAAATCTTTGGTGACTGTAAAGACCACACTGGCAATGTCATCCGTTTTCATGCCTGGGTTGGCTGCAAAAATGGCATCCAGCAATTCCTGTGTGGCAGACAATAATTGGTCCGCTTGATCTTCATTGACCGTGGTAGCACCACGTACACCGCGCATTGGCATGATCACCTCCAAAGATAGAGAATAAAAAAGAGCGAGACCGTTTGGTCTCGCTCTTTTGGGAGTACAGATGATTTCTCTACTCTGCCAGCTTAAGCGTTACCAACGGCAACCGAATGGAGGCCGTAAAGTAAAAGTAATAAGCAAACCAAAAGTGAGCAGAGAATTTTTTCATAAGAAGTGGCAGGATTTTACTCTCGCGGGAAGGGGATGTCAAGGCCTAATTTAAATCGCCGGGGTAAAAAACCGCCAGATCAGCCAGATTTGTAACAGATGAAATGTATTGTCAACAATCACCGTTGACCAGGGCGCATATGGCCCGGTGGCAAAACCTTCCTGACCCATCAGTTTCATCCAGCCACGGACAATATAGGTGCGATCTTGAACAAAGTGGAAGGCAAAAAGCAGCAAAAACGGAAGCCAACCCCACCCTGCAAAGATCGCCACGCAAGCTGCCCAGATCAGGCAATGGATTAGGCAGGGCAACGTTTGTTGCTTTTTGTTCGCAGCCATCCAATCCGTTTGAAAAATGTAATCGCCAACAAGATGACCAAGAAAAGCGAGAAATAAAGGTTCCACAAGATGCTCCATGATTGAACAACCAATGATTTATTCTAGTCTTTGGGCAGGAAATAAAAATTGCAATTTCCTGCGGGTTTAGGGTCTTCTTGCAAGCGGTGTATACAATGCTGCGCCCTTTGTGCCTTGCTTAGCAAGGCATCTGCATCAGCCAACATGAACCATAAATCATCCACTTGCGCGCCAGATTGAAACTTTACACCCACATAACCCGGGCTGGGGCCCATTTGATCGGGCGGCAATTGGTCAATGCTGATTAATATTTTTTCGAGCAGGTTGCCCAGATTGGTTTTATCATTCAAATCTTCGACATGCAGGGTAACATAAAAATCAATTTCCCTTTGAGAGAAGCTGACGACCGTAAAATCAGCAGCGACGCAGTTTTCGCCATACGCTTCGGCGCGGGCTGTTTCGAGGGACAAACCGGCGGCTTTTAGCTTTTCGGTCAAAAGCGCTGATAGTTTGGACGAATCTTTGCGTCCTTCAACATAGGCACATGGCGCATAGGATGCAGTAGGTGTGATCGGAAATTGCTGCGCCGGGAAATCACTTACTGCAGGAAGGGTACAGGCTGCCAGCGCAAAGAAAAAGAAGAGGATCAGGATTCGCTTCAAAAGAATTCTCAGCTTACCACAAAGGAAAATTCACTGAAACCTGAAACGGGAAGCGGCTGCGGTGCGGTGAAAATGATTCCGTTCAGGGGATGGTACAACCGGATGCCAACGATCAGCTACAGCACAGGCAAGCTTGATTTCCCACTGCATCATTAAAATCAGCGTTTCTCACGCATGGCAAAAAACAAATAGGCTTCTTCCTGCACGGGAAAACTCTTGGCTGAAACAATCAGGTTCACCAATGTCCCATCCTTTGCAACCAATGCAAGCTCCATGTTTTCAATCCCTTCACGACGAATTTGACGCAGAAGGGTGGATCGCTGTTCGCCTGATTGCCAGATTTTAACGGCAGATTTTTCGATGATATCAGCACGCTCATAACCAAGCACGCCGGTAAAATGCTCGTTGATGGAAACAACTTCTCCGTTTGCCATCATGGTCATTAAGAGCAGTTTGCGCCGGGCAGTGGCGGATGTCAGATTGAGTGTGCGCGTTCCGACAGGATTATCGATCAGGCGCATGATAAAAACGCGACCAATGTTGCGACGTCTAAAATCAAGCAGCGGGGAAATGCGCATTTCAAAATGCTTGGTCGTATCCTGTTCAAACTTGACGGAAATTTGTGCAGTAGCGCTTGTGACATTCCGGAATTCTTCAACCAGTTCAGGCCAGCGCTCCAGCATTTTCCCGGCGGTAGCGCCAATCGCTTCCTGCGTGGGAATGCCGGTGAAATGAACAAAAGCCGGATTAACATAAACCACCTGGCCGGTCTGATCAAGCACCATGATCCCTTCTTCAAGGCCTTCCAGCACAACTTCTCCGGCGATGGGCAGGAGATCAAACAGCCCCATGCGAAAAAGCCCCCAAGCGTACAAGACACCCGATACAGCCATGGCAAAAGGCGTGGGGTCAATTTTGAAATATCTTGACAGCCAAAAGTTATAAAGAAGGTTGGCAGCAAAGGGAAAAGCGGCTCCGATAATCATCACGGTAGCCTGACCGCTAAAAGCAACTGGCCCTTTTAACGATTGGCGAATCAGAAAAAATGAACCCAGAAGCATAAAGATATAAGCATAGGGGGTATGAATAAACCAGAACCCCCAGTTGTTTGCGCTCGGATAGTCGAGAATCAACCCACTACTGGTCTGGCGAATGACATTTGCTTTCCAGATGATGTGGTGAAAGTCATTTGTCCAGATCAACAAAATAATGAAGAGCGGAATGATTAAAAGGAGAAGGAAATTACGTCTCGTCAGAAATTTTGACATGCGGCTGTATTCAAGCGAGAATGTAAACCAGGCCAAAGGCGCAAATACAATGCCAATAAAATAGAATTTTGCCCAACCTACCTGAAGCCGCACATTTTGCGTGGATAACTCCAGCACATAAAAAGCCGTCCACTCAATCACGCATAGGAGCAACCATATAAAAGATCGTACGCCGGGAATATGACGGCGTGGAAAGGCAGTCAAAATGACAACAATTAAAACAATAATTGAAAAGATAAGCGGCAAAACGATGGGAGTATATTGAAATACCATCTTCAAAAATCCGGCGAAACAGAAATAATTGGGATATGGAAATTATACAGGAAAGCAGGCTAGCGGGTTTAAGATCGTCAATACTTATCTTATTTGTCAGTCGAAGCGCCAGAATCCCACCATTTTGAAAGATGCGCCTGCGGACGAAGATGCTGATCGGCATAATGAGAGACATCGTTGAAAAGCATCAAGCGTGCGCGCACAGGGTCTTTAAAATCAACAATATTGAGACAGGCAGGCGCCTGGTCGAGCCGGTCACGATAGCCACGCGCATCAAAACCAAGCAAACTGCTGAGGATCAACCGCAGGGTGGCTTTGTGTGAAACCACCAGCACATTTTGTCCATCATAGTTAACAACAATTTCACGGATGACAGGCAAGGCGCGTGCCAAAACACTAATGCCCGATTCACCACCTTCGGGGGCGAAAGTGAAAGGGTCGGCGTCCCATTGGGCATATTCTTTGGCAAATTGTTCTTCGACGACTTTGCGAACCATACCCTCCCAATGTCCGTGGCTGATTTCGCGCAGCCCATCGCGGGCAATCGGGATAAGATTGTGTGGTTTGGCAATAATCTGGGCGGTTTCCTGCGTGCGGCTGAGCGGGCTGCAAAACACAGCGCCGATCTCGTGCTCAGCTAAGCGTGTCGCCAGGCATTGCGCCTGGGCACGGCCTTCATCAGACAAGTCAACCCCCACCGAGCCAGAAAAACGATCTTCTGCGGTGAGTTGTGTTGCACCATGACGAACCAGATAAAGGCGCGTGGTCATGGTTTTGGCAGGCTCACGTTCAGGGTAACACCCGAGCCGGTATCTTCACCAAACTCAAGCTGCCCATCATGCCATGCTACCAGCCCGCGACAAATAAATGAAATCATATCCAAATCCATTTGGTATTTGTCTCGCGGCTTTTCACCGACGCTTTTAATTTGAATATAGAAATTTTTTTCATCATCACGGGCAGCCAGAGTCAATTTCCCTGAATCTGCTACATGGTTTCCAGCATAGGTCAGCAGCCCACTAATTACCTGGCGCATGCGGGCACTATCAAGCAGCATGCCAGATGTGCTAATTTCAATTTCAACGCGGAGTTCTTTGGTAGGGTTTTGATTTTTCCAACGGCTGCAGGCATCGGTAATGGCAACCGAGAGATCGCCAACGCCTTTTTCAATGGTAACTTCGCCAATGTTCAGACGCGCCATATCAATCAAATTGTTAAGCAAGGTCAACATGCGTTGCCCCGCGCTAAAAGCCGTGTTCAAATCGCTGATCTGTGTTTCGTTGACGGGGCCGTCAATACCTTTGAGCACAACCTTGGTAAAACCGGTAATGGCATTCATCGGTGACTTCAAGTCATGGGCAGTTTCAGAGATGAATTTGTCCATTTCAATGTGACCGCTCCAGCCTTTTTTATCGAGCCAGGCCTTTAAGACCGTTGATTTACCTGCGAGCGCATGGGCCTGTTCCAGCGTAAGACGACCCTGGCAATAAAGTTGAATGGCAAGCTCGGCTTTAACGTCCAGCGAAGATAATTGCGCCGCTTGAAGAATATTGTTTGGTATTTCAATCGATGAACTGTCCATTTTTTTACCCAATCGTCATCTATACGTATTTTCAACAGCATTAATAGTATAGCACGGCAAATAAAAAAATCCCTTTCCTTCTGAAAGGAAAAGGATTTTTCGACAATATTTGTCCGAATTGACCAGCGATTTAGCCTTCGTTTTGATAGAGCGCCACCAGCGCCGCGCCAATCGCCTGTGAAAGTTCACCCAAGGTCGCGGGGACGATGTTGATCGTTTTTTGCTGCGCCGGCCACAGGTAGGGAAGCGCCGTCTCTTTGATAATACCCAGGTAACGAGCGCGGAATTCGTCGCTGGTGGATTCCGGGTCCATCAAGCCACCGCCAATAACAACATGCTCCGGGTCGAGGGCCATTGCCAGATTGGCAACGTGCAGCCCCAGGGCCTTTGCCTGAAAGTCGAACAATTCCACAGCCAGTTTATCGCCCTTTTGGGCAAGTCCGCGCAGGGCGAAGGCTTTTTCTTTGGGCGCAATGCTCGATTTCGCCAGTTCGTGGTCAGGATATTCCTTCAACTTTTCGGTCAGCAAGTGCGGGATGCCCGAAAGGGTGGTGTAGACTTCGATACAGCCCCAGTCGCGCCCACAGCCGCAGGGATAAGCGGGGACGCCGAGCAAATGCAAGGGCGCAGGCATGTGGCTGGCTTCCATGCCCGAGAGGGTGTCGCCGTCAAGGGGCAGACCGTTCCCATCAATGTAGGCACAACCTAACCCTGAGCCGGGAGCCAGCATCAAGACGCTGCCCCGCCCCGCCCCACGGACGCGCTGCGCTTCGCCAACGCCACCGTAATTGCCATCATTGCCCACCGACACATGGATGATACGTCCAGCTTTTTCGGCCAGGGCTGCGCTGTAGGCGCTGTAGACTTCCCAATCTTCAAATTCCTTGGGCATGTTGGCGGCACGGCTGAGCACGCCAAAGCGGCTGAATACGCCAGGCAGCGCCAGACCAACCCCTTGCACCTGAGCCCATTCCAGCCCGTTCGCAGACAGATAATTGGTGACCCCTTCCACCCAGCCGTTGATGACAGCCTGTGGCCCGTCATGCGAATTGGTGCGGCTTTGCATCAGTTTGGTCGAGATGACAGTGCCATCGTCCCAGACGCCGCCGGTCTTGGATGTGGTTGCGCCGCTGTCAGTGCCAAGATATACATTGCGTTTTTCGCTCATGAAATCACCTCAGTAAATGAATATTTGAATTATTGCAGGCTGCAAATATACCCTATTTTGCCGGTTGTGGCTGGTGAAGATGTCAGTTCGACAGGGCAATCGCATCTTATTTTTCCGGCTTCTTCCCTCTCATGATACCGTCATTATGCCCTTCGTTCAGCAGGATAAACGCAATCAAGCATAGGAGCAGTTGCCAGAAAGAAGAGATGGTCGTCCCTTATCGTTATTTATAGGTAGGATACAGCTAGGATACAGCTACACTTCAGGCAACTTATATCAAACGACCGAGCGGCACGAAGCACATCGCGGGGACGCGTCCCTGGCGATACTGATAAAGCAACCAAAAGTTGATTTATTCGTATTGTCCTGGTCAGTTCGATCAATGCTTATGATCTGGAGACTGCTAAAATTTATCTATCAATTGCAATGGCGATGTATTGATTGGCCGATGAAGTGCGTTAATCAATACAAATAACATTGCATTGTGCCAATGATAAATCAGAGGAGATAAGCCATGAAAAAAATATTCGTGTTCACATTGTTGGCCCAGGTATTAATGATGATCGTAGTAGGTTGCGCCCCTGGCTCCCCGGCGAAAAATGTGATCCCTGTAACGGGATCAAATAGTACGCCCGCACCGGGAGAAATTAATATCCCCTCTACCAATATTCAAGTCGATGCACCCGGGCCCAACCCGTTGGAGAATAAGCCTGACACGCATGGTCAAACGGCGGGCGCGCTGATCGGCATCTGGCACGGATTCATCTCCCCGGTGACGATCATCCTGTCCTTTATGAACAAGGATGTACAGATGTACGAAGTGCATAACAATGGCAGCGCCTATAACTTCGGTTTCTTCCTGGGCGTGCTGATTTTGATGGCACTTACGGGCGCAGTAATCGGTTCACGGCGCAGGAGATAAACTGCCTTATTCAACCAAGACACAACAAACGCTTCCGGTTTCCTTGCAAAATCAGGAAACCGGAAGCGTTTTTCTATCCATTGCAGCGTCATCGCTGGAAATGGTTAAAAAAATCCTTGACAAGGATCATGAAAATTGTGACAATACTAAATGGTAGCCCATACTATATTATCCTATTCATCCTATCTTCAATAATTTACAAGGAAACAAACATGAAAAAATCGCAATTCAATAAAATCACAGCCAGTGTGGTGATTACATTTGGTCTGATCTTTCTTGTCTTCATCATGTCTACAGTGGTATCCATCGCAAAAGCGGATTCTGCTCATTCGATGCTGCTGGCTGCGGGGACCGCTACCCCTACTCTTTCAGGTCCAAATCCAACCCCCACTGCGCCCAATCCTAACATTGCTCTTAACAAGCCGGTCACATCCGCAGGCGTACCGTGTAATGCAAGCCAGACTGCTGACAAAGCTGTTGATTTCAATCTCAGCTTAGGAGATGATTGGTGCACCGGTTCTAAAGTCAAATCGATAAGAATAGATCTAGGGCAGAACTATTCCATTGATCAAATCGTTCTCTACAGTGCTGGCTTCATGAACAACGAACCAGCTTATTACAACACAAGCGACTTCGCCTTTGCAGGAAGTGTGGATGCGATAACCTATACAACCATTCAGAGCATAACAGGGTGGACGAATAGCACTTGGGGACAAAATTTTTCTTCGCCATCCAAGCCGATCGCCCGTTATATAAGACTTAATGTCACGAAAGGCGCACAGCCAGGTCAGTTAAATACTGCGCGTATTTACGACATTGTTATCCGCGGTGTTCCTGCGCCGTAGACAATCAAGACCTGTTGAAAGTTAATGATAAAGGCATGTCTGCAATGATACAGACATGCCTTTTTGTTTCACATTGGTTAAGTTTTCAATCGCAAATTGTCAATCCAAAATCGATCTATCCGAGCCACCTTGCCGCCAGCTTGGGCAGATCGTTCAACGTGCCCTGACGCAGCGTACATTGGGGCAGCGATTCGATAAAGAGCCTGCCATACATTTTGGTCATCACGCGGCGGTCGAAAATGGCGACGACGCCACGATCAGACGAGGTGCGGATCAGGCGTCCGAAGCCCTGACGGAATTTCAGGATGGCTTCGGGGATCTGGTACTGACCAAAGGGGTCTTCAAAGGTCTCAGAGCGCGCCGCAATCAACGGGTCGGATGGCACTTCAAAGGGGAGTTTTGTGATTACCACGACTGAGAGCATATCGCCAGGCACATCCACGCCTTCCCAGAAGGAGCGCGTGCCGAGCAATACGGCGCGTTCGGTGTTCTTGAAGGCGTCGAGCAGCGCCTGCGGCGAAGCGCCCTCGCCCTGCTCATAAACCTGAATATCGTCCGCAGCCAGCGCACCGCTGATCGCGCCGGAGGTGCGCTTGAGTTGCGCGTACGAGGTAAACAGCACCAGCGTGCGTCCGCCGGTGGCTTTGCAGAGCTGGATCAGCCCACGGTTGATGGCATTCTCATAGCCCGGCGCATTCGGCTCAGGGACGTCGGTGGCAATATACAGCAGGGTGGAACTCTCGTAATCGTAGGGCGAGCCAAGGGTCAGTTCGTCGGCTTCGTCCGCCATCAGCACATTTTTCAGGTAGGTAAAATCCCCGGCGGCGGTCAACGTGGCAGACGTGAGAATGACGCAATCTTTGTCGTGCCAGAGATACTTTTGGATAAGCGGGCCAACGCGCAGCGGCGCGTGGTTGAGTGTCAGCCGCTTGTTCTGCGGCTGGACTTCGATCCAGTAGACCAGGTCATTGGTCGGCTCGTGGATCATGGTGCTGATCGAAACTTCGGCTTCGCTCAGGCGGCGATAGACATTGCTGAGGCTGCCAAGCGGATCTTCGAGTTCTTCGTTGCCGTCGGCGTAGAGCTCAGCCATCAGCTTGTAAATTTCACCGGTCAGACCAACCAGCAGGCGCATCGTCTCGCCCGCGTTGTTCCAGCTCATTTCGACGTTGTCCCAGCCGCGCGCGGTACGCGTGTGCGACTGGATGCGTTCCTGATAGGCGTACAAACTCTGCGGACGGCCTTCGCGCTGCAGCGCGATAAACTCGCCCAGGCCGTGGAAGAAATCCTTCGACTGGCTGTCGAGCCGAAAAGTCAGCTCAGATGCGCGATGGATCAACTGCGCAAAGCTGGCGTAGTCCGACGGACGCAGCACGTTGCGGGTTTCGGTGAGCAAGCGTCCCATCACGCCCGAACCCGAGCCGCCAACTTCACGCAGCAGGCGCTCAAAGTCGTTCTGCGACATGCGGAACGAAAGCGCCCCAGTCGTGGCCAACTCAAGATGGTGGGCCTCGTCAATAATCAGATGTTGATATTCGGGCAGCACTTTGCTGCCGGTCGCCACATCCGAAAGCAGCAAGGCATGATTGACGATCAAAATATGCGAGTTTTGCGCGGCCTGTTTGGCGCGATAAAACGGACAGGTGCCGCCCATGCGCGTGGCGCAATTCTCGCCAGAGCAGCCTTCGTCCTCCGCCGAGACCTTCATCCACACATCCTTTTCCTGCGGACGGTTGAGATTCAGTTCGTTGCGGTCGCCGCCTGTGTTTTGCAGCCGCCAAACCAGCACCTTCGCCAGCACACGGATTTCGTCGGGCGTGCTCGGGCCGTGCTGACGCATCGTCTCAAGACGGCGCGGGCACAGGTAGTTGCTGCGACCCTTCAAGACAGCGGCGCGAAAATCCAGCCCGAGCGCGGCGCGCAGGTCAGGAATATCCTTGCGGATCAGTTGATCTTGCAGGTTGATGGTGTTGGTCGAGACGACCACACGCGTATTGTTGGCGGTCGCAAACAACGCAGCGGGGACGAGGTAAGCGAAGCTCTTTCCTACGCCGGTTCCGGCTTCGACCAGCAGATGATTGCCATACGAAAGCGCCTTGGTAACCGCCTTGAGCATTTCGACCTGCTCGGGGCGCTGCTCGTATGCGTCGAAATAGCGCGAAAATGGCCCGCCATATTCAAGCACGGACGCCACCTCTTCCGGGTCCAGCTCGACGAGGTTTTTAATCGCACCCGGGGGCGGACCTTTTCTCCCCTTTTCCTGTTCCTCGAACAAGGGGCCGTCATCTTCGCTTTGTTTGATGCGCTTGCCTTTGGCCTGTTCGCGCGCCCGCAGCCGCAGCGCATCGAGGAAGGCGTAATTGCCGTCCCAATCGAGCGGCTCGCCCAGGCGGACAATTTCGGCCAGCAGTTCGAGCGGCAGTTCAACCGCTTGTGCCAGCAGCCGCTCGTAGACAGCGTGGGTGACACGCGCATCGTCCAAAGCGCGGTGCGTCGCCGGCAACGGAATCCCCAACAGTTGACCGAGCGCTCCCAGATTGTAGCGGCTGGCCGTCGGCAGCAGCACGGATGCCAGTTCGTAGGTATCCACCACCGGGTTGAGCATCAGCACGCGCTGCCTTTGCAGGAATCCCAGATCAAAGCGCACGTTTTGTCCCAGCACCGGCGCCGCCCCGACGAAATCCGCCAGCTCTTGCAGCACACCCGCAATGCGCGGCGCGTGACGCACCATCGCATCGTCGATGCCGGTCAGTTGGGTGATATTCTCAGGGATGTGCCGCCCCGGGTTAATCAGCGTGGACCATTCATCTTCGATGCGCTGCCCATTAAAACGGACGGCGCCAATCTCAATGATGGCGTCTTTTTGCGGGTCAAGCCCGGTGGTTTCAATATCGAGGGAAACAATGGAGGTCATAGGGGGTTTTGGATTTGCGATTTTGGATTTTGGATTAGGGTGAAAGTGTACCATGAAACAGGTGTTCCATAGATGGGGGAAGGTTAGCAGGTATAAGGTTGAAAGGTTAACAAGCTGTTTACAGAATGAATGCTACAATGATTGTGAAAGTGCCTATTCGCGTTTTCCCACCCAAGGAGCAATCATGGAACAATTTGCCTGCAAAACTCTCGGCCTGGAATGTGATTTTGTTGCAACAGCAGCCACCAAAGAAGAAGTGATGGCGCAAGTCATGGCGCACGGCGGCACCGCTCATGCGGATTTGATGACCGGGATGAACGAAGCGCAAATGGCCGAATTCGGTCAAAAACTGGAAGCGGCAATTCAGACGGTTTAATTCATTCAATCGAACCAAAAACGCTCCGAACCAAAAGTTCGGAGCGTTTTGATTTAAAGATATTCCTTCCCAGTCTTCCCCGTTCATGGGGCTGGATGGATGTTCGATGCAAAAACTACAAGATAATATCGCTTTACAACCTGATATTATTAGCAGTGAAAGGTTAGAAGCACTTATTTATGGAGGTATTAATTATTAACTCAAAAACGGCGTGATTCTTCTGAGCAACAACAAGAACGAATTAGTAGAAAACAGCTTGAAGAGTTTCTTGAACAACATGAATGGATTACAGGTGATGTTTCTCCAGATTTAGGAGAAGACATTCTTATTCGTATTTACGACCACGGTATCTCCACTGGTCTCAGCTTCTACATACAATTGAAGAGTACTGGTGATATTAACAAGCATTTGATTAAATCAGGGGAAATTAGCTATCCATTTGAAGTAAAAGATTTGGAACATTGGGATGCTCAAGCTCTTACTATAATTCTTGTTGTATGGGATATTCATCAAAAACGTGGGTGGTGGATATGGATTAACCAAGCGATTAACTTTCTCGCCGAAGCTAACACTGCATGGAGAAAGAAAAGCAAAGTAAACATTCACATTCCAATCGAAAATGAATTTAACGAAGCTGGCTTGACGAAACTGCGCCATCTTCTGGCAAATCTTTATTATCCTATTATTTCCAAAGGAAGGGATTTAACTATTAATGCTAAGTTTTCGTTTCCAAATACTCCAAATGGAAAAGAAAAACTTGCTGAATGGCAAAGACATTTTGCTACGGGAGACGAGGTCGAACTTGATGCAAAATACATCGAAACATTTGATTTCCCTGAATGGTGGAAAAGATTGTTTGGAGAAACAGACCCAAATACTAGATGGGTAAAAATTGGCCCCGCAAGGTCTAAAGTCCATCGCCCAGCACAAATTGAATTTATCACAGACGCTGGACAAGCAAAAATTCCTTACGTTGAGTTATGGAATGTTAAGCAAGGGACAGAAGAAGTTACCTTTACAAACGATCGCCAAAATATTCCAATTAAATTTCTTTTTGTTTTCAGCAAGATTGCTGAAAACCGAATGAATATCAATGCTGATGCATCCAATTTAGATAGCGTCTCTGTATTTCAAATGTTAAAAATAGGCCAGGTATTATCTGCACAGGGTATTATGAAATTAACTTTCCTTGACACTGGAGATGTAATTGATGTACCTATGCCTTCTAGCAATTTTCCTGCACCAGATCAGAAAATCGTAGACTTTGTCGAAAAGGTTTCTTTTATCCAAAATTATTTGGGTAAAAAAATTCTCTTTCCAGAAAGCGGCCCTTTTGCTTCTTATGAAGATGTTTTTGCAGTTAATAAATTAATATCAATTATTCAAAATGGCTACTATCAATACCGCCAAAATAATATGACCTTTTCGATGATGTTTCTAAAAGCAGGAATAGAAATTTTGCTAGAAGATCATCGTGACAAAGAAGGTGCATTAATGCATTGCGAACTTCCTAATGACGAAAGTTTTGTGGAAGTATTTTCTCAAAAAGTAGAACTCGGTCCTGTAACACAGAAGATTTAATGGCTATTGGGAAATGTCGTTTGAAAAAGTAAGACTTTGGCTCACACATGCAAATGATAATGATGAACTAGAAGTAAAGCTAATAAATGTTGAGTGTGTTGAAGAATTTAAAATGTGGCAAAAAAAGTAGGTTTAAAGTTTGGCACGACTGCGGACGCATTTGTCCACGGGGTGGGTGGGGTTTGCGAAACATCGGACGGTTTATTACCACCCTGACGTTGGTTGAGTAGGTGAAGTGGTAAACTGATTTTAGACAAAAAAAGGGGATGATTTAAGGTGTAAATTAAGGGCATGAAAAAACATTACACGGCAGAACAAAAGGCAAAAATAGTTCTCGAAATTTTGAAGGAAGAGCGCACGATCGCGCAAATCGCATCGGAGCAGAGCATCCACCCGAACCAGCTCTACAAGTGGAAAGCACTGGCAATCGAAAAATTGACTGACGTTTTTGAAGACGAGCGCAAAAACGAGCGGGTTCAAAAGGCCGAACACGAGCGCGAAGTGAAAGAGCTATACGCCGAGATCGGGAAGTTGAGCACACAACTCAACTGGCTGAAAAAAAAATCTGGCATCGAACCTCCATCGTAGCGAGCGACAGGGAATGCTCGAACGGGAGAAGCCCGAAATCTCGCTGGCAGAGCAAGCCGACCTGCTGGGGATTAGCCGCTCGAGCTTATACTACGAGCCGGTTGGCCCATCTGAGCAGGAAATCGCCATCAAACGGCGCATTGACGAGATTTACACCGAATATCCGATCTATGGTTCGCGCCGGATGACCGCCGTGCTATGCCGGGAAGGGCGAAGTATCTCGCGCCCGACCGTTCAACAGTACATGCGCGAAATGAGAATCGCTGGGATTGCGCCGGGACCTAACACCAGTCGACCTTGCCCGGAGCACAAGGTCTATCCATACCTGCTTCGCGGGCTAAAAATCGAACGCCCGAACCAGGTTTGGGGCATAGATATCACCTACATCCGCCTGCGCGCCGGTTGGATGTATCTAGTAGCGGTTCTGGACTGGTTTAGCCGCTATGTTTTAGCCTGGCAACTGGATCAAACCCTGGAAATGCCCTTCGTCCTGCTGGCGGTGGATCAAGCTCTGAGCTTGGGAAACCCCAAAATCTGTAACAGCGATCAGGGAAGTCACTTTACCAGCCCGCAGTATGTTCAAAAGCTGTTGGATGCTCAGGTACAGGTCAGTATGGATGGCCGGGGTCGGGCGCTCGACAATGTTTTTACCGAGCGCTTGTGGCGCTCCGTTAAGTACGAGGAAGTTTACCTGCACGATTACGACAGCCCACGACAAGCCCGGCTGGGCATCGAACGATACCTGAACTTTTACAACTTCAAACGCTTGCACCAATCTCTGGATTATCGCACCCCGGAAGAAGTTCACTTCCAAATCCGAAATCCCTGACAACGCAATCATGGCGAGATTGAGCATCAGGCCAGAAGGCGACCCGGTATTTTTTATCGCCAGGTGAGACCGTGGAGTGGCGGCTAGCCGCCACTCCACGGTCTCACCCGCAACCCCGACAATTTGTTAAGGTTACTACCATTCAACCCAATGTTAAAAAATCCAGAAAGGAGTCCAGCCACCTTAAAGCTACCCTTTTTCCTGTCGAAAAACCTTGACCACCTCAAGGCGAGCGGTGCTGTTCCGCGAGCCGTACCGAAACCAACAGATAATATAAAAGAGACAGTCGCTTTATAAGTGACTGTCTCTCTACTGTTTGGATTTATTACACTGGCAGCGTCCGAACTCGAAATCCTGCGTTCACTTACGCTGCATATCGCCCCGGTTGCAAGGACTTCGCTCTGCTGCTTTATCACCGCAAGCAAATGAAGGCTCACATTTTCACCACGCATATCTTTCAAGCGAAAAATAATCACACTGGGAAGTACACCACCGCTGGCTGCTAGCAACTCGCCAAAATCAAGATCGTGGGTCAGCACAACACGGCCTTCATCACGCGCTTTGGCAAGAATTTCATGGTCTGGCAGACGACTTAATCCTTGCTCTTGCAAATGAATAGCGTCGTGACCCTGCTTGCGCAGCGCGGTCACGACGCGTGGTGAGATGCCCATATCAGCCAAGAATTTCATAGTGCAGATGGCTCAAAAATTTGGATGCTCTCGTCCGCGAGCCAGGCGGCATATTGCAGCGCCTGATGAATGTCTTCTTTTTCAAGATAAGGATATTCCTTGATGATCTGGCGCGCGCTCATACCATTTGCCACCAGGTTTAAGACCAGTGCAACGGTCACACGCATTCCGCGAATGCAGGCACGTCCGCCCATTAAGTTTGGATCGAAGGTAATACGGTTAATTGATCCATTTTCTTGCTCCTTTCTGTTTAGCCGAGTATATCATGTTGGACGACTGGCTACCCACCCCACCCAGATCAGTCCCATAAGTTCATAATATCTCCAACCTTTAAACCCCAAAATCGTGTATCCTATTATCACAACCTGCATTCAACCAACGGAGGTATTCATTATGGAACAAGCTGTGCAAGACCTGCTCAAGATGGGCGATGTGGAAAGCCTGTACGAAGTGATGACCGAGCACGATGACTTTATCTACTGTCTCGATGCTGCCGAGGCATTGGTGCGGCTCGGCGATGCGCGTGGCGCCGATTTTCTCATCTCGGCGGTGGAGAGCGAAGACGAAGACATTCGTGACGTGGCCCAGGAAATTCTCGATTCGAATGAAATTGTCAAAAAGATGAAAGAGCTTGAAGTCGAACCCGAAAAAGTGGACAATGCCGCCGCGATTGAAGCCGTCAAACAGCGCATCGCAGCCGGCAAAAAAGCCTTCATTTACAAAACCATTTATCTGCCCAGCAATTACTTCATCAGCAGCGACCCATCGGACGGTGGCGATTACGTCGAGGCACTCAATGAATTTGGCTTTGAAGGCTGGGAAGTGGCGGCCTTCTTCCCCATATCGCCTGCTGCGGGACGCAACACATCCCCCATCAGCCTGAGCGGCAAACTGACGGGTGGGCACTTCCTGATTAAAAAGGAAATCACCCCAAACGACAGCGCCGAACTGGACGAGCTGTAAAAGCGATGGGGAGACGGCATCCGGCCACCCGCAGCGGGAATCCCGTTAAACGGAAGTGCCCCCAGCCTTGACCCGGCCCCGGTTTCGTCCTAAAATGAAAATATCTTTCAATAAAGAGAAGTTATGCCTGTCGAAACCTGGTTAAACACCCTGCACGAAAATGGATACCGTCTTACCGAAGCGCGCAAAGCTGTCGTTGAGATCGTTGCCGAAAGCCTGAAGGCGCTGACGCCCCTCGAAGTGTTCGACAAGGCCCGCGCCGCGTACCCCGCCCTGGGGTTGGTCAGCGTCTACCGAACGCTGGAAAAGCTCGAAGAACTGCACCTGATTCAGCGTGTGCATCAGCCACAGGGGTGTCAGGCGTTTATTTCGGCCAGCCAGGGGCACCAACACTTGCTGCTTTGTCAGCAATGCGGTCAGGTCAATTATTTCGAAGGCGATAATCTTGAAACCCTGATGGCTGGCATTTCGAACCAGACCGGCTATAAAATTCGTGAACACTGGTTACAATTATTTGGTTTGTGTAAAGATTGTCAATCGTCGTCGTAGGGGCAAGCTCGCCCCTACCAAGAAGGAGATCACTATGTGCATGTTCTGTGCAGCCATCCCAGCCACACTGGCAATCGCCGGTAAATTGAATGCCGACCAGCAAAAAAACATCCGCGAAGCCGAAGAGAATGGCGCGGCACCCCAGCCAAAACCAATCAAAGCGATTGCGGCCGGCGTGATTGTGCTGCTAGCGGTCGGATCGGTGGTGTATCACACCCAATTTAAGACACTCATCTAAGCAACATGTACTTCAGACCTTTAAGACGGTGGAAACACCGTCTTTTTCTTTAAATTTTTGGCTTGACCACGTTCTTATTCTCCCCTATAATGAAAATGATTTTCAATAAAGCCTGAGATAAAATATGACCCACACCCCACACCATCTTGAAGTCGAAAATATCAGCGTTGGCTATGGCGAGAAACAAGCCCTGAAAAACGTCAGTTTTCAGGTGCCACACGGCGCACGGGTGGCCGTCGTCGGGCCAAACGGCGCGGGAAAATCAACGCTGTTCAAGGCGCTCGTGGGGCTTCTGCCGCTGCAAAGCGGACAAATCCGCATTCATGGTCTGCCCTTGGGCGATCATAAAGACTGCGTCGCCTACGTCCCGCAGCGTGAAGAAGTGGACTGGCGCTTCCCCGCGACCGTCTATGATGTCGTGATGATGGGACGTTTTGGCATGCGTGGCTGGCTTGCCCGTCCCAACCGCGCCGATCATGAAGCTGCCGAGCGCGGTCTGAACGAAATGGGCATCAGCAATCTGGCAAAGACTCCGATCAGCAATCTTTCGGGCGGGCAGCAGCAGCGCGTTTTTCTAGCAAGAGCGCTGGCGCAAAATCCGCACATTTTGTTAATGGACGAACCTTTCACCGGCGTGGATGTGACCACACAGGAAGCCACACTGGGCCTGCTTGAGCACTTGCGCATGCAAGAAGTCACCGCCATTATTTCCACCCACGATCTCAACCTTGCCGCCAGTCGGTTCGACGCAGTCATCTTGCTGAACAAAGAACTGGTAGCTTATGGCCCACCCCGCGAAGTCTTAAACCCACAAAACCTGGCGCGCGCTTTTGGCAATGCCCTGCTGGTAATGGAAAACGGCATCGTGATGGTCGATGAATGCTGTCCGCCGGAAGAGAAGTAAGAATTTACGATTTACGATTTACGATTTGGAGATTAGATGTGATGGATGAGAAAACGTTCAAAGAACGCACAAAGCAATTCGGTATAAACATCATCCAAATGACAGAAAAACTGCCAGCCAGTAGGGCGAATGATATTTTAGCCCGTCAGATTATTCGTTCGGCAACATCGATTGGCGCAAACTATCGTGCAGCATGCAGAGCCAAATCTCTGCCTGATATGCTTAATAAACTCAAGATTGTCGAGGAAGAAGCAGATGAAACACAATATTGGCTTGAAATTCTACAAGAAATCTCGCAACAAACACAAATCCCAAATCTCACAAAAGAAGTCAATGAACTTATCGCAATGACCGTTGCATCCATCAAAACCCTGCGGTTAAAAAATAATCCAAAATCGTAAATCCAAAATCGTAAATCCAAAATCGTAAATCCAAAATCGTAAATCCAAAATCAAAAATCCAAAATCGTAAATCCAAAATCAAAAATCCAAAATCGTAAATCCAAAATCAAAAATCCAAAATCAAAAATCCGAATGAATTTTCTCCTCGAACCCCTCACGTACGCCTTCATGCAACGCGGCCTCCTTGCCGGAACAATGGTTGGGATTCTTTGTGCTGTGATGGGTGTCTACGTTGTTCTGCGCGGCATGGCCTTTCTCGGCGACGCGCTGGCGCACGCCATCCTGCCGGGGGTGGCGGTAGCCTACCTTTTTGGCGGCAACCTGCTGCTCGGGGCGTTGGTGGCAGCAGTGGTGGTTGCCATGGGGATTGGTTTCTTCTCACGCCAGGGCACAATCAAAGAAGATACAGCCATTGGCATTTTGTTTGCGGCGGCGCTTTCGCTAGGCGTCGCTATCATTAGCTCCATACGCACCTATGCGGTGGATTTGAGTCATATTATGTTTGGGAATGTATTGGGGGTTTCTGTCACGGACCTTTGGCTGACTGCTGGCCTTGGGCTCGTCGTGCTGCTGACAGTTTTCCTGCTTTACCGTCCCTTTATGGTGATTTCCTTTGACCCGGTGCTGGCCGCCACCCTGCGCCTGCCCACCAACTTGTTACGCAATGTGATGCTGATCCTGCTGGCGGTGACGATTGTCATTTCACTGCAAACGGTCGGAGTGGGGTTAGGCGCAGCCATGCTGGTAACACCTGCCGCTACGGCATATTTGCTCACCAAGCGTCTCCCATCCATGATGCTGGTATCTGCCGGGTTGGGAGCCTTTTCGTCGATTGCCGGGTTGTATGTCAGTTACTATTTGAACATCGTTTCAGGCTCAGCAATTGTTTTAACGGCGACAGCCATCTTCATGGTAGTGTTTCTGGTGAAACGGGGTCAAAGATAATGGGAAATCAAACGGGCTTAATTGGAATGGAAACCGTAAAGGTTGAACCCTTTCCCAATGCAGATGTAACTGAAATATCACCCCCCATGCGGTTCACAATTTCCTTTGTAATCGACAACCCGAGTCCGGCTCCCTGCTGCTCACGCTGAGCATAATCACTGCCACGCCTAAAGGCCTCAAAGATGTCGGGCAGTTGTTCGTATGCAATGCCAGAACCGCTATCGCTTACATCAATGGCAATATTGTTTTTATTCAGCATATACACCTTTACTTGAATGCCGCCCTGCTGGGTGAACTTGATTGCATTCCCGATCAGATTCACCAGCACCTGATTCAAGCGATCAAGGTCAGCAGTGATTTCGGCTGGCACATCGGGGGCAAAACTCAACGAATAGGATAAATTTTTCTGCTTTATGAGCACATCCAAAAGCCGACGATTTTTCTCGAGCAATGCAGACAGATTAAAGGCCCTTTCTTTTAACTCCAACACGCCCGCCTGAATCTGTGCACGATCAAGAATATTATTCACCAACTCACGCAAGCGATGCATGTTTTCAATGGCGCGGTTAATGTATTCATCAAATTCTTTGGCGCTAATTTTCCCCATCCGAATGAACACCTGTATCATTTCAAGATAGTTCATCACCGCTGTCAGTGGCGTGCGCAATTCGTGAGATGCAGTCGCCAGCAGCGCATCTTTTGCCCGTTCAGTTTCATAGCGACGGGTTTCATCACGAAAGATGGCAACACTGCCTATTTGCGGCACCGGGGATGTTGTTATCGCAAAAAGCTTGTGATGCAAATGTATTTTCTTTTCAAGCGGTTTGGAAATTATTTCCATCAGTTGATCTTGCGGGATAATTCTCGCAAAGCCGGGTTGGCTGAAATGAATTTGCCATCCAAGTCTAAGACCAGCACACCATCGCTAATACTGTTCAAGATGGCTTCCAGGTTGGCAGCATGACGGCTGGCACTCTCAGCCTGTTTGCGAGCATCACGAATGGCTCTGTCAGAGATTCTTTGCCCAAACCAGGAGATGAACGTGATCACAATCAGTTCAAACCCCACAAAATAGTTGAATGAATTTCCGATGGTTGAGTGACTATTCAAAGGAGTTAAGAACTTTATCATCAGGCAAACTGATAAAGTGATAAGAAATTGATAACCTGTGGGAAATATCATTGCGCCCAGCAAAATCGGAATAGCAAAGATAAGTGTACTTCTTCCATTGTAAATTTCAGCCGGGTCATCTAATCTTGTAATGAAGAGAAGGATGATTGTGATAAAAATTGTTCCAGTGAACCATGCCGGTATACGGGGAGAACAATTCATCCATAAAAGAAAGCTATAAGCAACAGGCGCGAGCACTTGTATCACAATGGAATATTTAGTCAAACTAACATCAAAATTACCTGGGAACAATCAAATCACGATGGATAGCAACAATACCGGTAAGCCCATCGCAATAATCGCAATGAGAAAAACATTCAATACTTGCCGTCGGCGTCGGTCATCGGGATCAAAGGTATTTGGGATACTTAATAATTTTTTCAACATTCTACATCTCCTGGGCTGCCAAAATCAATTCATTACACACGAGTAAGATACATATGCAATCATAACATTTTATAAAAAGATGATTGAGACAATCAAAAATTAAAGTTTAAAAAAAGTGGAGCATCTTTTAAAAGACGCTCCTTGAAGGCATTGATTGACAACTTGTTAATCGTATACTGTCAGGTCGCACACTATGACGACAACCACTTTTTTTTGAGCTTTACGATTTCATCGTCTGCATAAAAATGCCGCATAAAGCGAGAGTCATACATCGTTTCGATAAAATCGCCCGGCAGGGGGAGTGCCTTAAACGCAGTATAAACTTCTTTATATTCTTTCTCTTCGCCTATATTTGTATTGACAAGTTTGAAATTTTTGAAATTCAAAAATGCTTCAAAAGCACGCGGAGCACATTCGTTTAAATTTTCAAGTCTGATGAGCAACAAATCTGCTTTTTGCGATCGATAAATCACAAAACCAGCCTCGCGATCAAAAGGCACCGAATAGACATCAATCCCCCACATCGGCTCCATTTGCCCTTCAAACCATCTTTTCGTCACAACATGAGCATACGAGTCAATAAACAGTTTTTGCAAACTATTTAAATCCAGGCTTTTTGCTTCGTATTGCTGCTTCCAATCAGGGATATATTCTTTCATGACGTGAAAAAAAGATGCCACATTTTGCGAAACCGGGTCTCGCACAAGCGAAATGAGATTCCACTTTTGATTGGGATTTTTATCGATCAATTCCCTGAGCTTTGCATCTTTTTTATATTGAGCGAGCGTACCCTTGGGGCTGGGCCGATCTTTATCCTGAAGTATATTTTGCTGCATCTTATCAAGATTAACCAGATTGTGCGTGTGGTACAAATCTGCTTTTATATTTTTCTTGTCAAAATAAGCATTTAAGAAGTGCCTCCACCGTCTTTGACCCTACCTTGCCCATTTGATAAATAATAATCGGGTTGATTGGGTTAAAAACACGTTTGGCTTTCGCAAAAACTTTTTTTAGCATTGCGCTGGCTCCTTGAATATGGAAATATTTGTCACTGAAAGAACACAGTGCTTACTTTCCATATTCAAAATATCTATTTGTAAATTTCACCTGGTCCATCAAAAATAGAGGTGGCAGCGTCAGGCGACTGTTTTTTTCCTGGCGATTGCATTGTGCTGGAGCAACTTGAAAATATTTTCATGCGAAATATTCTGACCCAGACCAACGCCAACCTTTTTCCCATGCTCGGCCACTAAGACTGAGATCATCGCTTGGTATTTTGTTTCGAACAAATCTTTTGCAAATTGAAAGAGTTCCACATCGGCTTTGTTTTTTTCTTCGACAAAGGCCCTGATATCTTCCGTAATTTCTGAACGCTCTGATTTGCCAGATGCATTAAGAACGAGATTGTCCATGATTGGTTCCCAACCAAAAGCAAAACTCATTAAAACAAAAATCTTGAAAACGTTCTGCCAATCCGAATGCATCCATATTGGATAATCTCGTTTTAGCGCGTTCAATCTCCTCTGGGGTTGGGTCTTGTTTTCCGGCAAGATAAGGTAACGCAATACTTGTCGGAGTCTCTTTCCCTAAATAGCGACATTGCTGGTTCATGCCATCTTTCACGACGGACAGATTGGTTGCATTGGCGAAATCTTTAAAATCCATCTTTTGGATCAGCGGGACTTCTCGGGCCAAAAAAGCAAACTGTTCAAAGTCTTGACGATTTTTCATGAATTTGTAATAGGAATAGTATCGTGCAACTGGTTCCCGCAATATGGTGATACAACGAAATGGTTCGTCCAACAAACAACTCAAAATCTCATAAGGGAAATGTCCACGAAACAGGCGATATTTATTGAGCTCCTCTTTTGGCACAGCGACTAACTGCGGATATAACCTGATAGGGCATATTTCATTTTTAAGAAATTTTCTTTCCAATATGGCAGACATGGTCATGCCAGCAGTTTTGGGGATGTGGACAAATGCAAACTTCTGGTGGCCTGGTTCCAGTGATGATTTGTCTTGTATGGCAACAGCGTCTTTAAGGGCTTTGATCATTTTTACAAACATACTAGAATTCCTTTTTAAGTCGATACATTCAGTTCATTGTATCTTTTCGCATTCACTTATATATTTTGATGAGGCCTGGCAAACTGGTAGACTTTCGGAGGAATGCTTGTGTCGTATGAAAATATAGTGTAACCGTCACTAACATCTATCCGATAGCCAGTTTTATAGATTACCATACCAAAAATTCGTTCCAATGCATGAGCCAAAGTGCCGTCAACCTGGCCTTGCTCAGGGTCAAAATCATCCACTTTCAACCCGAACAAGCTAACGGGGAGAAAGCTTTCCATCCGAAACCAGAACATTGACCCGGCAACGAATCGAAACTCATCGCCAAAGTAACTAAGATTGGCAAAACGAGACAATCTTTCGATGGTTTCTTTGTTCGAAGCAAGGTAAAACTCAGATGAAACAATATGGCCATCGGGGGCGATGATGCCCAATTGATGCGCCAAATCCTTACTAAAGGTCTTGACAATTGCATCCACCAGTTGAGGCGTACCCATCAACTTTTGATAAAGGTCGATGCGCCATCTATCACCATCACGGCGGTGTTTTGATTTTTTGGTATGCAATTTAAGCGCCTGATCGTATTGGTGAGGCAAGGCCAAAGTATACATCTGCAAAAAGGGGGCTACGTCACGACCACGGTTTTCGCAGCGATAAATATACGTATCGCGATGATAAGATGTCAGTTGATCGATATTGACCGAGACCGAAGCCGGTATGGAAATAAACAGGTCAAAATTGCCGCGCAAATTTTTGAGATAGAAAGCCAATTCATCCCACATATCAGGATAAAACAGATGCAGAAAGACGGCAGTGTTGTGCGATTTTTAAATCGCCCTGCCAAAAAGGTTTTTTTCTTCTTTCAACTGGGGGTTTTCCAGAGTCAGGGCTTGTAAAGCATCCGCAGTCGCTTGAAGGTAGGCATAGCCGTATTTACGATCAGGCTCAAGGTGCGCACCTTCGGCCCATTCATTCCAGGCGTTGATAAAAACCAGCCGCTTTTCGGGGTCTGGCTCCGTTTCGATGGTTTGCTGGCAAACGTGCTGAAGCCAGCTTTTATAAGCATGGGGGGCAGAAAAAGCGAAGCTGAAGCCGCGCCCAGGTTTGCGCGCTTCATTATCCCAGCCAGGAAAAACCCCACGGAAAAGTTTAAAGTCTGGCAACTTGCCATATCCAAAGTTGCGAATGGCGTGATAATAGCTATAAATTTTCCCCTGATATCTCGGATTCAAAATTGCCATTGATTCATTGATGTCGCGGAAACCGCCACCGCTGCTGTTGAGGGGAGGAAACTCAATGGCAGCATCAAACCCGATCTCTTGCGGGTTGTCAAACCCGAAGGCTTGAACCGCAACCAGATATGGATCTCCCAACCCTTCACCCCGGCAATAATCACGCCAGCGTTTCACCATCTCAGCGGGCTTTGGGAAAAGTTTGGGACGGTAAATAATAATCAGCGGACGTCCGCCGATATGAATATAACGCGGATCACGTAAAAGGGGGGCGAGATCGCTGATAAATTGGATGTCGCTTTCGGGTGTATGTTCCTGGGCAATTAGCACATCATCTTCGAGGCCATCCCAACGGCGCGTCCAATTTTCATTGGCCCAGCAAACGCAAAAGGGGAAGTCAATCTTTGGATTGTGAAGATAGTTTTCAAGAGGCGTTTCGAGCAAGCGTTTGCCATTAAACCAATAATAATAGAAGGCAAAACCATGAATGCCATACTTACGCGCCAATTCCACCTGGCGTTCTTCGACTTCAGGCAAACGCAAATCGTAAAATCCAAGCTCACCCGGCAAATGGGGCTGCTCGTGACCCATAAATTGCGGAACTGCCTTTGATACATTGGTCCACTCGGTAAAGCCACGCCCCCACCAGGCATCATTTTCAGGGATGGGATGGAACTGTGGCAAATAAAAAGCGATCAGTTTAACCAGTAAATTGTCAGGCAATGCTGGGTCGTCTGCCAGAGATACATAGTGTTCTGCCTTTTTTGCGTCGGCAGCATCGATGTACTGCTGGTAGGTTTTTGCATAGATATTAAAGTTTAATCGCAATTCCAGTTCTTTAAGTCTGGAACTTGTAAATATTCTTTCGATATTTAGTTTGCTGCAGAGTCTTGCTAAAAAAACTTCCCAAGCCCTCAGTGCGAATCACATCACGACTTCTAACCAGTAAAAGGTAAACCTTTCGCAATGGCTGTAAAACTGCTCTACGAATTGATCCAAAAAATGGGGACAAAAAAAATCTCCGAAGTGTTTCAGGGAAGATAAAAAACAGGTTATTGCTGAAACTCAGAAATTGCGTTTACGCAGGAAAGGCTTGTCTTGCCAATTCTTCGTCATGCCAGGTTGCGTTTGTAGCATGGAAACATAATCATCAACCACTTCCTTGGTTGTACCGAGCATTTTCACTTTGCCACCTTCGAGCCAAACCACCCGATTACACATTGCACGGATACGTTCCGAACTGTAAGTCACGAGCAGCGTCGTCATTCCCATCGCCTGGTAGCTTTCTATCCGCGCGTAGCATTTTGCCTGAAACGCTTCGTCTCCTACTGCCAGCACTTCATCCACAATCAAAATATCTGGTCGGCTGTCGGTCGCCACTGCAAAACCGAGGCGCGCTACCATACCCGATGAGTAAGTGCGGATTGGCGCGTCGATGAAATTCGCCAGTTCTGAAAACTCTACAATGCTTTCGAGCTTTACATCCATTTCTTTGCGCTTGAACCCCAACAATGTCCCGTTAAGGTAGACGTTCTCGCGCCCGGTCAACTCCTGATGAAAGCCAGCTCCGACTGATAGCAGTGGCGCAACATTTCCCTTTACCCACACACGTCCCGTATTGGGTTTCAGCACGCGCGCCACCATCTTCAACATTGTGCTTTTTCCGGCTCCGTTTTCTCCAATGATTCCAAAAACTTCTCCTTTGTTTACAGTGAATGATACGTCGCGCAAAGCCCAAAATTCTTCAGTGACAATTTTTCCCTGCACTTTGCGAATGGCATATTCTTTGAAAGAGTTGACCCGTTCGCGCCGCACAAAATAACGTAGACTGGTGTTTTCTCTGTTAATGATTTCTTCTGGCATTGTTTCCATTTTTTATCTCAACACAAATTCTTCTGTCTGACGTGAGAACATAAACCATCCAATCAACAAAGCTGCCAAAGCAAACCCACCGGTTATCAGCAATTCCTGAATGGTCGGCGCATAGTTGTAATAAAACGAGTTGCGCATCAGTTGCACAATATGGGACATCGGATTGAAAAACAGTACATGCTTTACCGAAGGTTCCAATGTGTCGTACGGATAAATAATTGGTGTTGCATAGAACCATGCCGTCAAGAGCACCTGATAAATATCCGCGATGTCATGGAAGTGAAGTGCCAGACTGGCAACAATCAGCCCAATGCCCAGTGAAAAGCATGCCAGGTAGACAACATAGATCGGAAAAAAAATAATTTTCCAGGAAAGCGGCGAACCAAGTACCAATGCTACCAACACCAATGGTATCAGCGCCAGTAGCAAGTTCACAATTGCCGTCCCCACTGCTGCAATGGCAAAAGTTGAACGCGGAATGTAAATACGCTGAAACAAGTCTTCTCCCCAGATCAGGTTGTGAATAATGGAGGTTGACGCCTGACTAAAAAAGGTAAAAGTTAGCATACCACTGAGCACATAAACCGAGTAGAACTCTTGCCGATGAAAAAAGTCTTGAAACACCAGTGTCATAATAATCATCAAGCCCAACGGGTTCAACATAGTCCATACGATCCCCAACACTGACCGTTTATATTTTGTTGTGATATCACGCCGTATCAGTTGCGCAATCAGGTCTTTGTACTTTATGGCTTCCAGGACCTCCCCAATTAATGGGTTTATTTGTTTACTTAAATCATATTCCATTTCGTTTACACTCCAACAACTACAGAATCAGAAATTAGACGGCATAATGCCATTTACAAAACAGCATTCTTTAGCATCCATTGATAAGTTCGCCAAATACCTTCCAGCAATTCAACGGTTGGCTGCCAATGCAAGTGTGTTTTGGCATTGGATATATCCAGGACATTGGTGGGGAGGTCAAAGATGCGCCCCGGTAAATAATCTATGATCAACGGACGCTGAATTACTTCCTGAAGGATGGTGATTATATCATTCACACTATGGCCCTGGCCGCCACCTACATTGAAAATTTTAGGTTCGCCATCATAAACTGCCGTCTTCATAAAAGCATCAATAATATCGTTGACATAGATATAATCGCGTACAACCGAACCATCACCCCAAACTGTGATCGCGTCGTTACGAATAGCTTTCAATAAAAATGCACCAATAACTCCCTGCGTTCCGGTTACAGGCTGTCTTTCCCCATAAGCATTTGCAATCCGTAAAATACAGTAATTCAACCCATAAAGTGTTGAATAAAGTTGTAAATACTTCTCGATTGTAAGCTTGGTAATTCCGTAAGAACTCGTCGGATTTGTTGGATGAGCTTCATGGATGGGGATTTCTTTCGGAATCCCATAAACTGTTCCACCCGATGAAGCAAATACAATTTTCTTAATATTGGCTTCTCTGGCAGCATCCAGCAAACGCAATGTGCCCAAGACATTGGCTTCCACGTCAAATATTGGGTTTTCATTGGAAATCTGTGGAACTGTTGCAGAAATCAGATGATAAACCACATCTGCGTTTTTTAAGGCTTTTTGTATATCTACCTGACTCAAAAAGTCACCAGCAAATATATCCGCGCCAGCACGTTCAAGCATAGGCAAAAAACGTGCTCCTTGTTTATCAAAAACCCTGACCTGATAACCATTTTCCAATAGCGCTTCGCACAAGTGTGACCCAATAAAACCACCGCCACCAATCACGACACATTTCATAATGTGTCCCCAGCATCGGGTATGAAAATCTGATATGCAAAACAGGTTTTCATTTTACTATTCATCTATTCACACCCATAACATGCGTCAAGACTGAACGAAAACCGCGCTTTGATATGATGAATGGCAATAATCTTTCCAAAGCATGCAAGATTGACCCATCGTAAGGAATTGGCTCACTTGGATAATCCTGCCAGTCAAGGGAAAGGTCAAACAGGGATGATAATGCATCAACCTTTACCCAAAACATTGTCCCAACGGGGAACATAATATTCTCTGGGAAATGATCCAGCCCAAGTTGCTGCCCGATGGCTTCGGCGTAAGGCTTGTTCCCATCCCATCCCACGACATTTGGATCGTCAGGGAAAATTATTCCAACAGATGGGTCGGATGCAAAACGCTTGATAATAATATCTGCCATTTTATTCCTTCCACCTAGTAAATTTTCGAGCAAAAAAGTGTGCCATTCTTTCGCCATCTCACCAGATTTAATATCTGCTGTTTTCTTGGTATGCAAATGACCAACAACATCATAATTTGCAGCAAAGATTGTACCAAAAGCAGTCAAAAACGGTCCTATATCACGACCACGGTTAGGAACAAGTTGAATTTCGACTACTTTGCCAGAATAATTTTGTGACAATAAAAGCTGAACTTCATCATAGACAAGCTGGGTAGGCACACTAATAAACAAATCTGGCCTAATTTGATTTTTATTTAACCTTTCAAGCATATCTGGGAATAAATCAACGTAATAAATATGAAAATGGAGCGCAACCCGCAAATGAGGCGCAATTAATTTCTCATTGTTTTTTGGGGTAATCAAATCAAATTGCCAGGGGCCGGCAGGCCGACTAGCACGCAAATAGGATGCCAGCGGATCACATCCAGATTCAAACAATGAATATTGCTCCGCAAAAATTCCCGGGTGGAAGCCTGGAAACAGTTTTCTTCTTCGAATATTGCTAATCCACATCCTGACATAATAATGGGGTATTTCATCGATCAGCATGTGTGAATGCGGATGCAAAAAGAAATCCAATTGCACAAGCCCTGCTTCTCGAATAGTTAAAACATCCTTTTGTTCTTGCGCCACAAAATCAACCGAAGCCAGTGCGATATTTTCAATATGCGAAACATAGTTTGGCATATCAAATTCTTTGAGCGCAACCTGACGCAGCTGCTCCCCAACGTTATGTCTCAACTCTTCTGACTGCGCAAAAGCAATGATCTGTTCAGACATTTTCATCGTATCGATGTAAGGAGCCACACATGCTTGAGCAAGACCATTGGCAGCCAGAACATCTGCAATACCCGTCGTTTTATCAAAACAAATAAGCGGCAATTTACGCATCATTGCATCAATTGCGACATTTGGTAGTGGATCGAGACGCGAAGGGATCAGCAAAACATTTGCTGCTTGATAGACAGCCTCAAGATTCGATGTCTCGTCCATAAAAAAGACATGTTTCTCAAGTCCCGAACGGCGAATCTGCTCAAGCAGATATATTGAATAATCCATATCATTTTCAGGATTAAAACCTTTGCCAATCCAGATAAATCTACATCGTTCGCGATACCCTGAGTGAACTACTCGATTTGCGCACTCAAGAAACAGATCAACACCTTTTCTGATATGCACGCTACCAAGACCCACAACGACAAAAACATCTTTCGGCAAACCTTTTGGTCGCATTACATCAAGAACTTTGGCCTCTTCCTTCAGATCATACGTTACGTCATTTTCTCTGGAAGGCGCAATGCATAACCCCTGTGGAATAATCGGAAAAGAGTGCCCTTTTAACTCAGCATACTCGGAAATCGCATTCTCATACGTGACAGATGTCGAGAAAATCACTGTATTAGACCATAAAATGGTATCAAGGAAAACGCTTTTGGGCCTGGTATAAACAGCAAATTCATGAATCAAGGTCACGGTAGGGATAAATCTCTTTGCCAAAGCTGGTACTACTGCATGAGATTCAACGCTATTGACAATCGCAAATTTTAGATTAAATAATTCCACGATTTGCTGAATTGCGTCATCAGCCAAAATTCGATTTGCTCTTGATGAAAGCGGCCCTACAACAAGCACAGATAGATCAAAAAAATATTCGCGTATGGAGCCGTTATCCAAAAGCAATGAGACAATATTATATTTTTTCTTCAAGTTTTCTGTCAGATTGTAACTTAAGATTGGCGCACCAGTTCGCGAAGCTTCATGGCTGACGATAAGGATCGTATCACGGGAAGGATCGAATTCTACAAAACCCTTTTCAATTTTAAGCTTTGGGCGAATGCCAATTCTGCCTTCATATTTTCCAAATTTTTGATAATGATAATATGGATCAATGCCCGCCGTTAAAATATCGGGATAGGCACGCAAATAAAATGCTTCATCGAACTGGTCATCATTTTTACTGCGAGAAAAGCGTTGACGCCCTGCTCGAAAGAAAGCCAAAATAACATTGACCAAGCGCCGCAAAATCCGCGCCTGGGGACTATAGGGTGGAACGAGCAAGATTCGAATGCGATAAAACAATCGCACACACTTATCAATATACTCTTTAAGAATTTGTTTATATTTGGTCATGTTCATTCTCAACCGCTTCTCTATCTCTCACAATGCTACTCAATTAATTGTACTTTTTGGGGGAGGAGATTGCGCCTTGCGACCCTCTTTTTTACCCGATTGTATATAATGAATCAAGGGATTCATGCCTGCATCTTTAACATCGGTGTATGTATTAAGATACCAGGCGCTGGAAAAATGTGGACCTGGATCACGCCCCTCAAAACCACCGAACAACAAATAATGACGCGCGGGATCCATCTTTGCAGCACGGACATCCGAATTATTGGCTAGATACCACTTTTTATCAAACAAATCAGAATTTTCAAGCCGATAAGTTTGGATTAAAAGACCCACAGAAGTAGAAAGCTGATACAGTGTTCTCACTGCTCTGTTATTCAGGACATTGTTCAGTTGCTGTTGTACCCTTTTTTTCTCCGTTTCCTGTGCTTTTACTTCTACCACCAACCTATTAACTTCAATTTTCTGAGTTGCAACCTGCGCCATTAACTCCTTAACTTCTTTTTCTCTTGCAGTGAATGCCTGTGTCAATCGTTCTTTCTCAGATGTTAAACGTTGGCTGTCTAATGAGGCTGAAAACCGAAGACCCAGAGTAAAGAAAAACTCTCTGATAATTTTGCATTCGTCAGGAGATGCGCTAAAAAACGGTTCCAATGCAAGGGTGGATTCGCTGCCGACACAAAGTACACCCAAGCCGTGTTCATGCAGAAACTCAAAATTCGGGTATTTTGGACAGATTTCTTCCCAAAATTTCCAGACACCAAAATCTCTCTCCCGAACATTTGTGTCATGAAAAAGAATGACTGCGCGCGGACTAAGTTTAGGCAACCAGGTCGCAAAGTCATGCGCAACTGCGTCATAGGTGTGCAATCCATCGATATGCAGGAGATCGATGGAACCATTTGAAAAATATTGAGCAGCATCATCAAATGTACTCTGCAAAAGTTGCGAAAAATCGCCATAAAGCGGATCATGGTGAGCACGTAAGCCTGCAAGAATATCGGCACCATAAAAACCTGCCTGGGAATCACCCGCCCAGGTATCAATGGCATAGCAGCGCGTATCAAGACCGAGTTGTTTGACAGCCTGGCAAAATGCACTGTACGATACGCCTGTATGTGTCCCCAATTCTACAAGTGTTTTTGGACGCAAAGTGTCAATTATAAACATGCCAAAGGGGATATGTTCAATCCATGCGGATGTCGTATCCAATAGAATTGGTTGGAATAAGCAAATAGGATAATCAAGAGGGTTCATTGTTTTAATACCGTTTGAATTCATACTTTAAAACTTCCAAATACCTGGCTTTTCCCATTTATGCGAAGCATTTTTGTCGAAATTAATAGTAATTTCCTGTTACAAGACCTGTGCATCGCTCGGTTTTGCTCTTAAGAGTACCTAGTTCAGAGATCATGCAGTGGCTAAATTGAACCATTATTTTCTAAGATGTAGAAAACGCAAAAATTTTGATAAAAATGTCGTAAGTTTTGGCGAGCTTGATGCCAAATATGTTGCTTGAAATGCCTGTTGCTGTTGAATCAAATGATTTAGGTGCTTGTATTGCTTATCCAAAGCAATTTGCCGTTCGTATACATTGTAAATTAGCTTCGTCAAAATTGGCGTCAGCTTTTCCACGCTTAGACCTTCGTAGGGCTCCCAGCTTTCGTCGGGATCAGGCCATGGCTCATAAAACAAACGTCCATCAGCACGGTTTAAATAATCACGCGCTAGTAACTGATTGGATGTTTCATATTTTTTCAGCAATTCTATTCGATCACGAGGGGGCAAAATTCCATACAAATCGAACATTTTTTTTCTAAAATTATCGTCTAAAACATCATCCAGCATATTGTGAATCCTATAGTCTTCACGCGTGCCGTAAAAATCTCTATTTAGATACAAGAATTCCAAAACATCCCGCGAAAAACTGGCATTCACACTTGTGCCATCCTGTATGACTGGTTTTTCGGGCCAGGCAAGACCAATTTTGTCAAGGAAGTCAGGCAAAATGCCATCGGGCATTTGTTCTTTTTCATAAGGGTAGATAATGATATTTTCTTTTCCGAAATTCTTGGCCCATGGCTCAATTGCCTTATGCCAATCCATCATGCCCCATCCGCCCCACTCATTTCGACCGAGCGAACCAAAAAGTTCATTTGAAGAAAAAAATTTGTGCCCCCACTGCTTCCATGCAGCTTCTAAGAAATGGTCTTGCCGCCGAACATAACAAATAATTTTCACATTGGCATCCAACTTGCCAGCCAATTGGCCTAATCGATCAGGCCCAACAAGAAACCCTTCGTGACTAATAATAATGGAATGCAGCCCGTTGTCTTTGCAATATTGAATACACTGATTGAAGAGTTCAAGATCATGCGAGCCATCTGAATTTTCGAAATAGCGTCCCTGCCAGTAGTTGTAGGCGGGGCGCATAGGGGTAAATATATCTTTATCATGAAAATTGGGGTAAAAAACACCAAATTCAAGGAGTTTCGAATAATTTTGTTCTAAAAAGCGCTGCAATGCAGTGCTTCCAGTTTTTGTCGCTCCAATGTGCAAATAAATGGTTACGATAGACATAAATAACTTTACCCGTTTGA
Organism: uncultured Chloroflexia bacterium; assembly: GCA_963757465.1. Classification (GTDB taxonomy): domain Bacteria; phylum Chloroflexota; class Anaerolineae; order Anaerolineales; family Villigracilaceae; genus UBA5195. Next base: position 151,250 of record CAVWRY010000005.1, read on the forward strand.
TAGACAAGAATTGAGATACGCCTAACTTACGCGTTGATCTCTGGCTGCGCTTTATATCCCGCAGGCTTCCCATGTTTTAAATAACACAGCAGCGGATTAACCTGATTTTTTTGACACCTGGATCACTGCTGAGATAATAGCCACTATTAAACAAAGGGCTTGTAGGTCACGCCTTCGAAACCGCATGGAGTAAATAGTAAAGCAGTGGATCGGACTTTGCTTTAGCAGCATCTTGATAACGGGCCAGATACCATTTTATTGGCTGGTCTTTTTCCAAAAAGCGCCAGTCCAATCTATCGTAATTATTCCATCCAAGATTTGATGTTTTTCTCTATAATCATGAATAGCTTTTTTACAACCTGGAACTGCTCCATAATCGTCAATAATCAGATAGCCGCCAATTGATAATTTAGGGTAAAGAGCATTAAGCGCATCCATTGTGGATTCATACATATCGCCATCTAAACGGAGTACTGCAAGTTTTTCTATTGGTGCCTTGGGTAAGGTATCGCGAAACCAACCTTTTAAAAATTTTACCTGCTGATCAAGAAGGCCATATTTTTCAAAATTAAGCTGAACTTGTTCAACAGAAATGGCAAGCTCACTAAATTTATGGTGTTTATCCCCCGCATCTAAAGGGTATTCATCCGCATTAGGCATGGGAAGTCCCTCGAAAGAATCAGCTACCCATACGCTACGATCTGAAATATTATGTGCTTTTAAAATAGCGCGCATAAAAATGGTAGCGCCGCCTCGCCATACGCCCGTCTCAATCAAATCGCCCGGGATTTTTTTTTGAATGACGTCATTCACACAAAATTGTATGTTATCAAGGCGTTTCATGCCAATCATGGTATGGGCGCAAAGCGGCCATTCCATGCCATTGATTTTCTATCTTCATTGTAAGGCTGCCCTTGCAGATTAAATTGCTCATGTTGCTGAGCGTAAATTAAATCCGTCAGGCATTTTTTCATTAAGTCAAGATAGAGAGAGATAGCGTATTCTTGGTGACCGTTATGCAATTCGGTGTTATCTTTCATCGAAATATTCATTTCGGCATACCTACCCTTTCAAATAATAAGAGTTATCAAGTTCTATTGGGTTTCTACCCGAGAGCCGGTCATTGAATCTTTAGGTTTCATGGTATTGGGGTATTTTTCAATCACCAATACGCTATCATAAAAATGAAGCCCGGTTGCGCTTTTTGTTAGATTGCCGGGCGTTAATTCAGAAGTCATGGGAGTGCCATGCATTGATACTGTCAATAAACCCTTTGGCATATTCAATAAAACTTCCTGGTCTCTCATATCCACCCCCAAAATCTTCCCAGTAGCTTGTGTGTAAATCTTCAACCAGATAAATACCTGTTTCACTGACAGCAGAATATAACTCGTTAAAGGTATTAATTTGTTGCACCATTGTGTGACCGCCATCGTCAATCAAAATATCAATTGTCCCAATCTCATCCCTTAATTCTCTAAGAAAGTCTCGATTGGCCTGATCGCCAATGAAAATCTTGATTTGGTCTTCTTCCAATTTTTTGCATTGCGGATCAATATCTAAGCCGTATATCTTTGCCTGGCTGCCAAAATAATTTTTCCACATTTGCAGTGAGCCGCCTTTATAGACACCAATTTCAAGAATGCTCACAGGCTGATTGCGAAAGCGCGAAAAGTGATTATGGTATATATCAAAATAATGATGCCACTTATGAATGATAGGTTTTGCGATGCAAATCGACTTACTGTAACGCCAACTGTAAGGCGATCTTCCAATCGGGCAGGCGCAAACCAAAAGTTTTTTCGAACAAAGAACAATCCAGGGCAGAAAAGAGCGGGCGTTGTGCAGGGGTGGGGAAATCCTGGGTCCGCGCTTCTTCAAGGGTGCGGACAATTTGCTCATCTGCCTGGACATCATTTGCAAGGATATGCTGTGCCCATTCGAAGCGTGATGCATATCCACTGCCAGCCAAATGATACACGCCAGATTTTTGACGAAAATATTCGATGAAACCAGCGCCAGGTTTTGCAATGGCAAGGGTCGCAGTTTCTGCCAGGGTGCGTGCCCAGGTGGGGTTGCTCACCTGATCCGAAACAATTTTCATACTTTCGTTTTGCCGTGCCCACTGCAATACTTTTCCGGCAAAACTATCCTTGCTTTTGCTGTAGACCCAGGCAGTACGCAAAATAAGGGATACGCCCCCCACCGATTGAACAGCCTGCTCCCCGGCCAGCTTGCTTTTGCCATAAACGTTGAGCGGGTTGGGTGTGTCGGTTTCAAGATAAGGCGCATTTTTTGCGCCATCGAAGACATAATCGGTTGAAAAATGTATCAGCAGAGCATTCAACTGGCGGGCTTCCTGCGCCAGGACATGCGGTCCATTGGCGTTTACCGCATAAGCGAGCTCGGTTTCGCTTTCAGCTTTATCCACTGCTGTGTAAGCGGTGGCGTTGACAATCAGGTTGGGTGCATGAAAACGAACCACATTGCGGATGCTCTCCACATTGCTCATGTCAATTTCAGGGTAACCAAGCGCAACGACATCCCCAAGCGGTTGCAAGGTGCGGTGTAATTCCCAGCCTAGTTGACCGGTCTTGCCCAACAAGAGCACCTTCATTTACTTACGCTCACTTTTTGCCAAATGCACCAGGTAATCGCCATAGCTGTTGCCTGTATAAGCTTCGGCAAGTTTCGTAAGGTCATTCAGTGAAATGTAACCCATGCGATAGGCGATTTCTTCGAGGCAGGCAATCATAATCCCCTGACGGTCTTGCACAGCCTGAATAAAGTTGGAGGCCTGAAGCAATGACTCGTGCGTCCCCGCATCCAGCCAGGCGGTGCCACGCCCAAGCGACTCAACGTGCAACTGGCCCATTTCAAGATAAATTTTATTTAAATCGGTGATCTCGATCTCACCGCGCACCGAAGGCTTGAGCGCTTTGGCAAATGAAACAATGCGTTGGTCGTAAAAATACAGCCCGGGTACGGCAAAATTGGAACGTGGATTGACCGGCTTCTCTTCCAAGCTGAGGGCGCGGCCCTGCTCATCAAACTCGATCACCCCATAACGCTGCGGATCACGCACCGGGTAGGCAAAAATCACCCCGCCATCTTTAATTTCGGCAGCGCGACGAACCTGCTCAGACAGTCCATGTCCGAAGAAAATGTTGTCACCCAAAATGAGACAGGCCGGGTTGTCACCGATAAAATCCTGTCCGACAATAAAGGCATCGGCCAAACCACGCGGTTCGGCCTGCTCGGCATACACAAACTGCATGCCCCACTTTTCGCCATTGCCGAGCAAACGACGAAATAACGGCAAATCTTCAGGAGTGCTGATGACCAGAATTTCACGAATCCCTGCCAGCATGAGCATGGAAAGCGGGTAATAAATCATCGGCTTGTCATACACGGGGAGCAACTGCTTGCTAACGGATAGCGTCAACGGGTGCAGACGGGTTCCCCTTCCGCCCGCGAGAATGATCCCTTTCATTTGGCTTCCTCCTGGCGTTGGGTGTAGTTCTGGTCAAGCCACGCCTGGTACTCTTTCTGCTTGCGGATGGCTTTGATCCACTCGTCATTTGCCAGATACCAGCGGACGGTTTTGAGTAGTCCATCCTGCAAACTGTATTTGGGCTGCCAGCCCAACTCGCCGCTGATCTTGCTGATGTTCATGGCATAGCGACGGTCATGACCAGGGCGGTCTGCAACAAATGTTTTGAGCGAGGCATGCGGGGTAAACGCCGAGTTGGGACGCAATTGATCGAGAATGGTGCAAATGGCGTCGACAATTTCGATGTTGGTCGGCTGGTTGTTGCCACCCACGTTATAACTTTCACCCGTCCGTCCATTTTGCAGGACTGACCAGATTGCGCTGCAATGATCTTCGACATACAGCCAGTCGCGGATTTGCCTACCGTCGCCATAGATCGGCAAAGACTTACCTTCAAGCGCATTCAAAATCATGAGCGGGATTAGTTTTTCAGGAAAATGATAGGGGCCGTAGTTATTGGAGCAATTTGTCAGCGTAACCGGCAAACCATAGGTGTGCAAATAAGCCCGCACCAGATGATCGCTACTGGCCTTCGATGCGGCATAAGGGGAATTAGGGGAATATTGCGTGGTTTCTTCAAAGGCTGGATCATTGGCAGCCAACGTCCCGAAAACTTCATCGGTTGAAATGTGGTGGAAACGCACCGATTTGTCATCCGCCTGGCGCTCTGTCAACCAGACCTTGCGTGCCGCTTCGAGCAACGAAAATGTGCCAAAGATATTGGTCTGGACAAATGCACCCGGCCCGGAAATGGATCGATCCACATGGGATTCGGCAGCGAAGTGAACAATTGCATCAATCTCGTGACGTCGCAGCACATCTTCGACAAAACCCTGGTCACAAATATCCCCTTTGATGAATTCGTGACGATTGGCCTCGGGCAACCCCTTAAGGTTTTCAAGACTGCCTGCGTAGGTGAGCAGGTCAAGGTTAAAAACAAAAACATCAGGCTGGGTTTCTGTCAGATAACGAACAAAATTGGAGCCGATAAAACCAGCGCCACCGGTGACAAGAATACGCTGAAACATCACGCAAAGACCTCCGCTTGATCAAATAATTTGCCATCCAAATCTTTGGGCGAGAGCGTTGGCGCGTCGCCTGGCAAAATGGGCCATTGAACATTAAGCGTTGGGTCATTCCAGGCAATACAACGTTCGCCGGCCGGGTCATAAAAATCTGTGGCTTTATACAAGACCTCGGCCCACTCAGACAAAACATAAAATCCGTGTGCAAAACCAACCGGAACCCATAAGAGATTTTTATTTTGAGCCGACAAGATCGCGCTCACCCATTTACCGTACGTGGGCGACGAACGGCGAATATCCACCGCAACATCAAAAATTTCACCCACCACCACCCGCACCAACTTCGCCTGCGGATGCTGAATTTGGTAATGCAGCCCACGCAAAATCCCTTTGCCAGAACGTGAGTGATTGTCCTGCACAAAATTGGATACAATGCCCGCTTTGCTGAATTTTTCAGCCTGGTACGTTTCAAGAAAAAAACCACGGTCGTCTTCAAATACACGCGGTTCAATCGAAATAACATCGGGGATTTCAGCGGGAATAAAATTCATCTTTATGTGTCGCCTTTATTGCATAATTATTGATCTACTCGAACATTTTGGAGCAAAGGGAAAATTATACTATGAAACCCTTTGCTGTTTTTTTGAATGGATGGAGCGCTTTACTTGCAATGATGATTATCATCACATACTGGCTCTTTCAGCGGACAAACAAGGGAGTCGCTATCCAGAGACGGTGTCCGTTTGAGGAGGGTTTGGCTGTCGTTGAGCAGAATTCCCCAGACCTGAACTGAATCACCTTCACGGCATCCCAAAATAATTGCGTCGCTCAAATTGGGGATCGAAACCATCTGTGTTGATGGGAAAATCGCACGCGCTTCGCCCCTGGGACCCAGCAGCGTGAAAATCATTCTTGGGTAGGGCTTGGGGCGATAAAACTCATAGACACTAATATCAAACCCTGCATCTTTTTCAAATGGTCGGGCATACAGCGTGCGGCCCTGCAAAATAACCGATTCTGTCTGTGAGAGCAATCTGTCGAGCTGCTGCGAAGAAATATCCGAATTTTTGCCGAGGCGCGTAATGAACTGCTGTGAAAGTTCTTTGCGGGTAAGGGTTGGATAACGCCGCGGGAAAAGGCTGCCCAAAAGTGGAATGGCCGCACCGATGGCGACAAACAAAAGCAACAGACCCAACATGCGCATCCAAAAAGCGCGATTGATGAAAATCTCCTCGCGGGGTTGTACGATTAAATGCGCCTGCGGAAAAATATCGCGGCGAAATAGAGAAGCGACAAGTTCAATCAACGTCAGAATACCAAAAAAATAATAAACAATGACCACCCAATCAACTGGCACAATGTAACGGCCACCAGATGTGCGCGCCAGGGCGTTCATCGCATCATAAGCCAGCATCACGATTAACGGAATCAACCCACTGAAGCGGGCGCGTTTCCAGGCAGCACCCAGACCCAATGCAATCAGAATCAGGTTGATGGGTAGCAGGATCCGCGCCCAGGGGCTAAGAGAACCATCCCAATAGGGTCTCCAAAAATTTTCGCCTTTTTTGACTGTATCACGCGGGTCTTGATAAGCAAGCGTATAAGGCAATACCTGCACAGTCGTCGTGAGATTGTTCAGAAAGTGGTCGATACCAAAGGCAAGGACTGATTTCTCTGCAGGCAAAGGGGATGGGATGCTGTTGCTGATGTCTGCAACTTTGAGTGGTGCTGGGAGTCTTGAACCTCCGGGTGGGCGCAGCGCTGGATAGCGGGTTTCAATGACTGTTTTGATGCGGTCGAGATACATATTCCCCTGACCGTTTCCGACAGTCCAGGGGAGCACACCTGCCAGGGCAAGCATGAGAATCATTGCGGTGAAAAACAGCCACAAGCGCTTTTTGGGTCGATATACCCAGACCATTAATCCAATCAGAATGGGCAAATAAATTATCGGATGGAGGCGCAGCAAGGTAGCCACCCCCACGACCCCGGCGGCGGCCCCCAGGCTGAGCCAGTTTCTCCCCGGCTCCTGCCACCAGCGAATCAGCAGAATCGAAATCAGCAAGACAAAAATTGCAGTGGGGAAATCGGTCATCATTTGTTTCTGATGCGCCGTATTAATGAACTGTCCAATCTCGAGCGAATTCATCCCACGCAACATCAGCAAAACTGCCAGCCCTAACCCTGCGGCGCGGCTATGCAGGCGCTTTGCAAGCAAATAGCCAAGCGCGGGAAAAATGGCATACAAAGCAGCCTGCCAGGCAACCACCTGAACGTAATCCTGCCCGACCAAGGTGTGCAAATACACCAAAAACGCTGAATAGAGCGGATGGTCATCAACCATGCCATTACTCTTCAACCCCTGCCCGATTAAAGCATATTGACTGACCAGATCGAAAAACCTCGCGTCATAATCAGGATACATCTCATAATTTGGCGCGACGGGTTTTGTAATAAAAAAATCGGGGTTGACTGGCGCAGAAGCCCACGCCCAACCCGCAACAACCCAGATGCACAAAAACAAAACCAGGTCAAACCAGCGCTTTTTTTCGATCTTTTTGGCGAAAATGGCCAGGACAACACTTGCAACGATCGCAATAAAAACCTGCAACGACAGCAAAGGGACTCCAGCCCCGTACCAGAAGTCTTCCTCCTGCCAGGGCATATTCACCACCCTAAAAAGCACCGCGATGGAAATGAAGCCAAAAATAACCAGGGCAACCCCGGCAATACCAAAAAGATCGCGGTGCTCAAGGACAAATGTCTTGAATCGATCAATGCTTACGCCAAAACGATGTGCCAAAAGCAGAACAACACCAACACCACTAAAAAGTGCAAGCCACGCCAGAAAAAAGGTAAGATGCGAGACATAATAAAAAAATGGGCCAAAACGTTCGGTTGGCGTTGAGAGAATGAGCCATGTTGATAAAAAGGCCAGCAACGCTCCGCCCAAAACCAAACTTTTTCGCTTGTCGGATGCAAAACCAAAGGATTTGCCGCGCAAAATTTGTAGCCCAACGAAAAGCAAGGCAAGCGAAATAATCGACATTGCGCCCAGCAAACTCAGCCGCTCGGCAGAAATGCCAAATAAAAATTTGGATTCACTTGAACCGTTTAACACAAAACTTAAAATGATAACAAGCAACAACCCCGCTGCGCTGACACAAAAAAAATAACCTGCTACAGGTCGATTCGGTTTCCAAAAGGTATTTATCATTGAGTATAGAGATTTGATGATGCTTGAATGGGTGATGAGTATTTACCGATCTATCAATACGATCTTATCATAAATAGATAACTGAAAAGGTTTAAAAAAAATCATTCTGCGGCGTCAGGAAAATTTACCCAACACCGCAGAATGGCACAAAACTTTTGGCTATTGAATCAGGTTAAAGGTCTTTGCGCATTGATCAATAACTGGCTGCATATTGACGTATTCATTCGGGTCCATATTGAAATCGAGCATCCAGAAATCATTGCCATCTTGGATGTAGTAAATGATGCCCGTGACCTGATAGCTGGCTTTAATCTGTTGCTGATAGACGACACGACGAGTCTCACGTCCGAGCAACGACATTCTGTTTGTCTCAAAAATAGTTGTAGATTGAGCCGGGACTGCGCCTTTGACGGTATCTTGAACAACCTGGTCAATCGTCGTTCCCGGGTCTTTCAATTCATGCGAAACGATCATCACCGTAATGACTGGCGAAGATCTGACGGTTTTATCCGTCATCCACATCACGACCTGGCTGGGTGCCGCTCGCATTGCTTCACGCGCCGTCCGAAAATGCAAGCCCAACCGACTTACTTTATTAATCGAAACAGCCCGGTCCTCGGCCATATCACCACCCACAAAGTTGTCTGGCAACCAGACGGACGCTCCCTGCGTCTGAAATTCCACCCAGCCAGCAGGCGGTGGAACGCTGGTAGGCAGATTAGCAAAATCCGTTGGCGTAGCATCAGCAACCACAGGCGCCGTGGGAAAATCCGTCGTTGGGAAAGGCGTTGGCGATGGCGGTATATTCGTAACAATTGGCGCAGCCGGTGCCCCTGATTGAGACATCAAGATAAATACAAACGCTCCGCAAGCCACCAGCAGAGCCAGGACACCTGCCCCAATCAAAATGCCAATTTGTGACCCAGTCATTCCAAAGTAAAGTTTGCTTTTCTTGAACATTAATCGTCTCCTCTAAATATCGAAATTTCACATAAGTAATATTTAAAATCTTCTCAATTAACATCAGGTATTTACAGAATACTCACTTAATCAAATTAAAGGTCTGAATACTTTGCTCAACCATGGGTAACAGATCATAATATTCTTTGGGACCAAGACCATAATTAATCGCCCAAATATCAGCCCCGTCTTTGATGTAATAAAGCAGCCCAGATGTACTGTGACCGGCATAAAATGTACTGTAAGACAAAAGCCTCGCATCCGTCCCAAGCAGGGTCACTTTTTTCGTCCCATTGACTGCGAGAAGCATGGATACGGGCGTTCCCTGCACATTCCCCGCCAAAAAATCATGAATGTACTGATCAAGAGTTACATCTTCCGTGCTGATAATATGCCGCACATTCACCGTTGTGACAATATCAGTTTGCTTTGGCGTTTTATCCACCATCCACAAAACAGACTCTTCATTTGTTTGTTGAATTGCAGCGACAGTATTTCGGTAAAAACTCCCCAGCGCGTTTATTTTACTAATGGTTCGCTGTTTACTATGAACCAGGTCTCCGCCAACAAAATTAGCGGGTAACCAGAGTGATGCAGCATCCGTGCGAAATTCAACCCAACCAGCAGGCGGCGTACCGGCAGCAATCAGCACGGCAGGAGGTGTAGGCGTCAGCGCCACCAAAGTTGGGGTAATAATTGCCCGAGGTGTCCCAGGTACATCTTTTGCCATCGGATATGGATCTGCCAGGATCAATGCCTGGACATACGAAAACAAAAACACCCCGCCAATACACAATGAACACATCGAGAGAAGACCCACAGAAAGCCAGCCCAGCGTGCTATTCATGCCATTGTTCTTCATTGATCGATAACCTCCCTGATAGCAGGTTTTTAGAAAATTCGTAGCGGCGGCCTGCCCCTACCCAAACGTCCAAGTAAAAATGGAGAAGCCACTATTTCACAATCTTATCACTGGCATCATCCAGCGCCTTGACTTGCTCAACCGTCATGCGCCAACCGGTGGCCCCTGTATTCATGGCAGCTTGCTGTTGATTTTTCGCCCCAGGGATGGGCAATGCCCCTTTGCAAATGCACCAATTGAGCGCCACCTGTGCCGCAGACTTGCTTTCATGATCCTGGCCGATCTCGTTCATCAGGCGCAGCAAAGGCTGCATCGTTTTTAGCAGGCCAGCATACTTGCGCGCTCGCACACCGGAGGGGGGCGTTTCAGGGGTGTATTTGCCCGTTAAAAAGGCCCATCGCCAGCGGGGAGTAAGCGATCAGCCGAATGCCAAGTTCCCGGCAAAGGGCCAACAATCCGCTTTTTTCGGCTGAACGATCCAGCAAATGGTATTCTACCTGATTCGAAGCCAGCGGAATATTATATTTCGCCAACGTTTTATAGGCCCGCTGCATTTGCGCTTTATCATAATTGGAAACACCCACCGCGCGCGTCAACCCCAACTGATGGGCCATCACCAACCCCTCGACATAGGTCTCTACCGGGACAATTGGGCTGGGCCAGTGAATTTGGTACAAATCCACACTGGCAAGACCGAGCCGCTCCAGGCTGGCGCGCAGTGCGCCAACCACTGATCCACTCGTCCAACGCCAAGGCATCGGGAAAAATTTGGTCGCTACAAAAACGGGGTGCGTTGTATTCTTGATAAACTGTCCAAGCAGCCGCTCTGAGCGACCATTGCCGTAGACTTCTGCTGTATCCACCAGGTTGACTCCACCCTCCAGCGAGATTTTAAAACCAGCTTCAATATCATCATCGCTATAACCCCGCCCATAATTCCAGACAATTCGATCTCCCCAGGCCCAGGCCCCCAAACCGGCCTCCGCTTTGTGCAGGAACTGAACTGACTCAGGTATTTCAACAGTCATGGATACTCTCCTTGGTAGCAAGGCTATCATACTCTGATTCGCTTCATTTTTTAAGGCAGAATCCATCGAAAGCGTGTAAAATGAACCCACCACATTCTTTTACATGGAACTAGGTGACCGCCAGCAACTGACTCGCTCAGTCAGCGGCTGGCGCTCCCAGAGTTCCGGGAGGCCCAATTGATTGAACCACATACCGAGCGCTCTGGCTCAGAAACGCCAGGGCAACTGGCACAGCGCCTTAACCTGCCTTTTGGCGATGACCTGCGTTTGTTGACCCGCGCACTCACCCACCGTTCTTATGTTAATGAACATCCGGATGTCCCATCTGACAATGAGCGCCTCGAATTTTTGGGGGACGCGGTTTTGGACTTTGTCGTAGGGGCCTGGGTATACAACCACTACCCTGAAATGGCCGAGGGCGACCTGACACGGATGCGCTCTGCATTGGTACGCACCGAAACACTGGCGGGGTTTTCCCGCTATTTGAACATTGGTCCGGCCATGCGCCTCGGACGCGGTGAACTGCAAGCAGGCGGACGTGACCGCGACGCCCTGCTGTGCGCCACCTTTGAAGCCATCATCGGTGCGCTGTACCAATGCGTCGGCCTGGATGCGGTCAAAGCGTTTGCGATGCCCCTGCTCGAAAACGCCGCCGATGAAATCGTTCTGCAAATGACCACGCTCGATCCCAAATCGCGCCTGCAAGAGTGGACACAAGCCCAGGCACTGGGCATCCCGCGCTACGCCACCACCCAAACCGAAGGCCCCGACCACGCCAAAGTCTTTGTTGTCGAAGTACAACTCGGCAGCAAAACCATCGGCAAGGGCCAGGGCGCATCCAAACACGCTGCACAAGAAGCCGCTGCGCAAAATGCGTTGGATACGCTCGATTTAGTCAATGAGTAGATTGGTAAATTGGTAAAGTATCCCAATCCACCAATCCCCAATCTACCAATCCCCAATTCCTAATGCCCTTAAAACTCAAATCCCTCGAACTTCACGGCTACAAAACCTTTGCCTCGCGCACAACCTTTGAATTTGCCGACGGCATCACCGCCATTGTCGGGCCCAACGGCTCCGGCAAGTCGAACTTTGCCGATTCACTGCGCTGGGTGCTTGGCGAACAATCGCACAACCTGCTGCGCGCCAAAAAGACCGAAGACATGATCTTCTCCGGTTCCGAGCAACGTCCGCGGGCGGGCATGGCGGCTGTCACAATCACTTTCGACAACACCACCGGCTGGCTGCCGGTGGATTTTTCAGAAGTGGCTGTTACACGCCGCGCCTACCGTGACGGGCACAATGAATACCTGCTCAACGGACAATCCGTCCGCCTGAAGGATGTCAACGAGCTGCTGGCACAATCCGGGCTGGCCGAGCGGACGTATACCATTCTCGGTCAGGGCATGGTCGATGCTTCGCTGGCGCTTAAAGCCGACGAACGCCGACGTCTGTTTGAAGAAGCGGCAGGCATTGGTCTGTACCGTTCGCGCCGCGAAGAAGAGTCTCAAGCGGCTCGAAAATACCCAGCGTAACCTGGAACGTGTGCTCGACATTCTCGCCGAGCTGGAGCCGCGCCTGCGTCTGCTCGAAAAGCAGGCCAAACGCGCCATGGAATACGGTCAGGTCAAAGCCGATCTACATCTGGTGCTGCGCGAGTGGTATGGCTATCACTGGCACCGCACACAAAAGGAACTGCGCGAAGCGCACGATCTGGTGCGTCAGCATGAAATCAAACTGAACGAAGCCCGTACCAACTATCACGGTCTGACCGACGGATTCAGCGCCACACGCGCCCGTCTGTTCGAGCTGCGCACGCAGTTGAATGAGTGGCACCGCCAGTCATCGACCCTGCACCAGCAGCGCGAAACGATCAGTCGTGAGTTGGCCGTGCTCGAAGAACGCCGCCGCGCCCTGACCGAGTCGCGCCAGGGCAGCCTGACCGAGCAGGAACGCCTCGCCGACGAAGAACGCGCCGCCCGCGAGCGCGTCGACGAGGCCAAAGCCGAGTTTGAGCGCATCCAAAAGGAAGCTGCCGATGCCAAAACGCAGGAAGCCGACGCCAAGGCTGCGCTTACGGCCCGCCAGATGGAACGCGCCCAGGTCGAGCAAAAGGTCAACGCGGCGCGCCAGACGTTAAACAACCTGAACTCCCGTCGCGCCCAACATCAGGCGCACTTGAACGAACTCAAAAACCGCATCGATGCCCAGCGTCAGAAGCTCCAGAGCGCTGATCTTGCGATTGCCACCGCCGATGACAGTTTCAAATCCGCCGAGAAAAAGGCTCAAACCACGCAAAAAGCCAAAAGCGAAGCTGAAATCCGCGCTGCAGCAGGCTGAAACTGACTTAACCGCCCTGCGCCAAAAGCTGAGCGAAGCCGAAACAGCACGACGTCAACGTCAGGACGAGCGCAACACCAAACAGGGCGAACAAACCCGTTTGCAGGCCCAACTCGATGTGCTCGAACAGGCCGAAAAATCCATGAGCGGTTACGCTGATGGCGCGCGCGCCCTGCTCAACGCCAAGTTGAGCGGCGCTGCCGCCCTTTCTGCTGCGCTGGATGTGCCGGCCGAGTATGAGACCGCCATCGCCGCGGCGCTGGGCGATGCCTTCGATGTGGTCGTCATCAACTCGGCCCAAGGGGTGGAGCAGGCGCTCGAACTACTGGAGCAGGCTGCGGGGCGAGCGGTCATCTTAGGGAAGGCAGAAGTCGGAAGGCGGAAGGATGAAAGGGGAGATTCCGCCCAAGATGGAGTCATTGGCAAAGCATCCAAACTGGTGAAAACCAAAGATGAATGGGCAGATGTAGTGGATTTGTTGCTGGGTGGAACACTGGTCGTGAAAGATCGGGCGGCGGCACGGCGGTTGCGGGACGAGAACCCAACCCTGCGGCTGGTGACACTCAAAGGGGAAGTCTTTCGCCCCGATGGCCTGATCCATGCCGGGCGCGAGGTGCGCGCTGCGGCGCTCAGCCGGCCGCGCCAGCGACGTGAGTTGGGCGAGCGCCTCGAAGAAGTCGTCTCGGCCTTCAACACTCTGACCGAAACGCTCAACGGCTTGACCGCCGAAACGACCGGCTTGCAAAAAGAAATCGCGCTGCGCGAAACATCCCTGCGCGAACTGCGCAACAAAATGAACGCTGCCAGCAGCACCGATCAGCAGGCGGCATTGGCGCTTAAATCGGCGCGCCGTCAGCGTGACTGGCAGGCCGGGCAAAAAGATACGCTTGTCAAGGAAGTCGCCGCTTCAGAGCGCGACCGCACCGAAACCGAACTGACCCTGGAAGATGTCGAAGAACGCCTGGGCACAGCCCAGGAAAACATGCGCAAACTGAATGGCGAAATGGCCGGGCTGGCACTAGACGAACTGGTTTCGCAGGTGACCTACTGGGGCGCGCGCGTCTCGGTCTCGGAGCGCACCGTCAACGATGCGCGCAACCGCACCAACGAACGTGAACGGCCCTCACCCGCGCCCGCATGCAGATCGAAGCCGCAGGCCGACGGGTCGGCGAGATTGATACATCGTTCGGGCAGTTGGATGCGTCAAAAGCCGGGCTGCGCGTGCGCGAAGATGAACTGCAAACTCAAATCGAAGCCATGCGCGTGCAAATCGAACCCGCCGAGCAGCAACTCGTCGAAGCCGAACAGCAGGAAGCCAGCTTGCAAGAGCAGGAAGCCGCCGCGCAGCGCGCCCTTTCAGTCGTCGAGCGCTACAGCTCGCAAGCCCAGCTTGACCTTTCGCGCAAGCAGGAAGCACTCGAAAACCTGCGTCGCCGCGTGGAAGAAGATTTTGGTCTGGTGCAATTCGAGTACGCCACCGATGTCTCTGGCCCGGTACCGCTGCCGCTTGACGGCATGGTCGAGCAGTTGCCAATGGTCACGGCACTTGCGCCCGATCTCGAAGAAAACCTGACCCAGAAACGCGCCCAACTGCGTCGCATGGGTGCCGTCAACATGGAAGCCCAGCAGGAATACGAATCGGTGCATGAGCGCTTTACCTTCATGACCGCCCAGGTGGACGATCTCAAAAAAGCCGAAGCCGACCTGCGCGTCGTCATCTCCGAACTGGACGAACTAACCCGCCGTGATTTCAACAAAACCTTCGAAGCCGTGGCGACCGAATTCAAAGCCATCTTTACCCAACTCTTCGGCGGCGGATCGGCGCGTCTGGTGCTGACCGACCCGGACAATTTGACCGATACCGGTATCGACATCGAAGCCCGTTTGCCCGGACGCCGCGAACAGGGGCTGTCGCTGCTTTCGGGCGGCGAACGCTCGCTGACCGCCATCTCGCTGGTCTTTGCGCTGCTCAAAATTTCCCCCACGCCGCTGTGCGTGATGGACGAAGTCGACGCTATGCTCGACGAAGCCAACGTCGGACGCTTCCGTGACCTGCTTTCTGAGCTGGGTCAGACCACCCAGTTCATCGTCGTCACCCACAACCGCAACACCGTCCAGGTAGCCGACGCGATCTACGGCATCACAATGGGACGCGAATTCAGCCAGTCAGGTGATCTCGCTACGCTTGGATGAAGTTAGCGACGAGATGTTGGGACGCGCTTGAGAAGGATGAAGGATGAAGGATGAAGAAAAGCAAAGGTCTCTGCAGCCGGGATGGTTGCAAAGACCTTTTTTGTTTGTGAGTTTGAGCGTGTTTGGTTAGTTGAGCGTTACGCGGTGTTCGTCGTAGGCCATGCTGAGTGTACGCTCAATGTCGGCGTGGAGCGGGGTCTGTTTGTAGGGATTTTTTGCGGCTTCGCTGTGGATATAGTTGGCGCAGGTTCCGCACAAAAAGTAGCCAATCAGCACGCCGCGCGCGCGATAGATGAAAGCATTGATCGCCACTGCATCCTTGCCTTTGAACTTAATCGCGCCGACCGGATTTTGCTGGCAGCCAGGGCATAGATCGCCACTGTAGACCCAGGTCGATTTGACTGCCGCGCCAAATTGCGCTTTGGCCTGCTTAAACAAAAGCGTCCATCATTTCATCAATGGGAGATGGTTTGGGTTTCATGGGAGAGCCTTTTGAATGGAATAATCAGATCAGCCCTTTGGACTTGAGCCTTTGCACCAGCGGTGTTTCTCCAACAGTCTGGTGTATCTTCTCCGTGAATTCAAGGCGCTTCTCAATATCTGTCCCCAGTGCAGACTGATTGTCCCAGTGAAGTGGTAAACTGATTTTAGACAAAAAAAGGGGATGATTTAAGGTGTAAATTAAGGGCATGAAAAAACATTACACGGCAGAACAAAAGGCAAAAATAGTTCTCGAAATTTTGAAGGAAGAGCGCACGATCGCGCAAATCGCATCGGAGCAGAGCATCCACCCGAACCAGCTCTACAAGTGGAAAGCACTGGCAATCGAAAAATTGACTGACGTTTTTGAAGACGAGCGCAAAAACGAGCGGGTTCAAAAGGCCGAACACGAGCGCGAAGTGAAAGAGCTATACGCCGAGATCGGGAAGTTGAGCACACAACTCAACTGGCTGAAAAAAAAATCTGGCATCGAACCTCCATCGTAGCGAGCGACAGGGAATGCTCGAACGGGAGAAGCCCGAAATCTCGCTGGCAGAGCAAGCCGACCTGCTGGGGATTAGCCGCTCGAGCTTATACTACGAGCCGGTTGGCCCATCTGAGCAGGAAATCGCCATCAAACGGCGCATTGACGAGATTTACACCGAATATCCGATCTATGGTTCGCGCCGGATGACCGCCGTGCTATGCCGGGAAGGGCGAAGTATCTCGCGCCCGACCGTTCAACAGTACATGCGCGAAATGAGAATCGCTGGGATTGCGCCGGGACCTAACACCAGTCGACCTTGCCCGGAGCACAAGGTCTATCCATACCTGCTTCGCGGGCTAAAAATCGAACGCCCGAACCAGGTTTGGGGCATAGATATCACCTACATCCGCCTGCGCGCCGGTTGGATGTATCTAGTAGCGGTTCTGGACTGGTTTAGCCGCTATGTTTTAGCCTGGCAACTGGATCAAACCCTGGAAATGCCCTTCGTCCTGCTGGCGGTGGATCAAGCTCTGAGCTTGGGAAACCCCAAAATCTGTAACAGCGATCAGGGAAGTCACTTTACCAGCCCGCAGTATGTTCAAAAGCTGTTGGATGCTCAGGTACAGGTCAGTATGGATGGCCGGGGTCGGGCGCTCGACAATGTTTTTACCGAGCGCTTGTGGCGCTCCGTTAAGTACGAGGAAGTTTACCTGCACGATTACGACAGCCCACGACAAGCCCGGCTGGGCATCGAACGATACCTGAACTTTTACAACTTCAAACGCTTGCACCAATCTCTGGATTATCGCACCCCGGAAGAAGTTCACTTCCAAATCCGAAATCCCTGACAACGCAATCATGGCGAGATTGAGCATCAGGCCAGAAGGCGACCCGGTATTTTTTATCGCCAGGTGAGACCGTGGAGTGGCGGCTAGCCGCCACTCCACGGTCTCACCCGCAACCCCGACAATTTGTTAAGGTTACTACCATTCAACCCAATGTTAAAAAATCCAGAAAGGAGTCCAGCCACCTTAAAACTACCCTTTTTCCTGTCGAAAAACCTTGACCACCTCACAGTAATACGCCAGCGCCGAATAAATTTGACCGAGCGTCAGGGTCGGGAACTGGAAGTGTAGTTCTTCTGCGCTCCAGCCATACGCCAAATGCGCAGAGACCAGTTCGACAACTTTCATCGTCGTCCCAGCAATGACGGGGATGTTGTCATCGTTTAAAAGGATATGCTGATATTTGGTTTCTGCTAACATAGGTCACCTCGTTGATAATAAGTATATCATTTGCGAAGGTGATTAAAACGTTTCGCAAGCTTTTTATAAATCAATTTTCATCCAATACCAAATAACATAATTTTCTTGCTTTTGATTTACATCTACTGTATATTTCAAACTCAAATATTGAAGATATTCTTTTTTGAGAACAAATTCCATATAAACGATAAGAATATCTATGCTGATAATTATAGATAGGGTGAACACAAATGGATGAAAATATCGTTTTATTTTTAGATACCAACATATTTTTGCATTACCAATCTTTTGATCAAATTAATTGGTCAGTTCTTGTTGGCGCACAAAATGTTGGAATTATTATTCCACCCATTACAGTACATGAGCTAAACAAACACAAAGATTTATCCAAGACCTCGAATTCGATCTCGCGCATCTGATATTATAAAAAAACTCTTGGGCTTATTTGATGATTCTCTTCGTGTCGTTATAAAAGATGGTTTGACTATTCTCCTTGAAGATCGAACACCACAAATCAATTTTTTACAACATCAACTCTCACCGGAAGTACAAGATGATGAGTTAATAGCAAACGTCTGATGTGAAATCAAAAAGTGGTTTGAAAAGTTTGAATATCGATATTGAAATCTGAGAAAAGAATACGGCGTAATAAATGGCTAGTCATTTTGAGAATTACACGAGTCGATAAACCGAGCACAGTTTTGCAAAGCAAACGTTCAATATTACGCCCAGTATTTTGGATTTCATGGAAAACACCTTCGATACGTTCCCTAGTTTTGGAAAGCCAGCGGTCAAGTTCTTTCGAATTTTGAAGGTGCTGATTAGAACGTTTTGGTGTCCATATCAAATTATTGGTTTGCTCAAAAATATTGGTCTGCCACTCAAAACCGATAAAACCCTTATCAGCAAAAATATCACAATATGTCAGATGATCAATGACCGCTTCTGCGGCAAAACGTTCATCTAAATTAGCTGGAACCAGATCATAAATAACAGGAATTCCTTGTAAAGTGGAAATTGTGACCAATTTGTAGCCGAAGTAATCCATTTTGCGGCTGGCACAATGTCCATAATCGGCACTCCCAGCAAAATCGCTTCTGTTTTTGCGTCTTTTGTAGCCAAGAACTGGCACAGGTTTGGTATCTAGCAGATATTTGTTATGCAAATGACAGTGCTTTTGAACAATCCAGTAGCGTCTCAATTGTTCCACCAGCAGACGTAATGCCCGTGCTCGACGATTGAACTGGCTTTGATCCACTAATCTTGGAAATAGTGCCAGATAGTTGGCCCGAATAAACTCGACATACTGCGTTTCGCTCGGATAGGGAATGTAATCTTGCGCCAGCATCAATGTCATCAACTCGCTATCTTTGAATTCAGGCTTCTTACCAGCTTTTCCTTTCAGTAGTTTCACGCCTTCTATTTCGTACCAATCATCTACCAGCACATAGATGATCGTTAAAACATCAGAAATGGTTATACTTGTCATGGGAATGTCCTTTCAAGATTTCGTTTGGCGACTTTATCTTGAAGGCATTCCCAATTCCTGTCAATATTTCTTCGATTTCACATCAGACGTAGCAAGTATTTTATATTTCAAAACTGAAGCGCCAGACATGAGAGTTGTTTTGGTGACTTCAGATTTTGGATTGATTTTATTAGGAAAAGCGAAACGACAAGGGCTGGAAGTCTTCAAATTGCCAAATTCATATAAACTTACTGAAGAGCCTGATCCAAATGAGAAGAAAATAGCAGACTTACAAACAGAACTTCGGAAGATTACGGATAATCTGCCTAAAGTATCTCTAATATTTGAAAATGGTGAAAACCATGTTAAATATCCTTTAGAACAACAGAAACCAGCTATTACCGATAATGATATCGAAAAATTATTGTCGGAAATAAAACGTGAACATCCAAAGGTGAAAAATGATAATAAGCCAATGGGGTCAGACCTTGCTTTGCAAAACTATATGAACACAGTGAGCCAAATTACCAAAGCAGATATTGAAACATACGTCTGATGTGAAATCGAAGAAATATTGACAGGAATTGGGAATGCCTTCAAGATAAAGTCGCCAAACGAAATCTTGAAAGGACATTCCCATGACAAGTATAACCATTTCTGATGTTTTAACGATCATCTATGTGCTGGTAGATGATTGGTACGAAATAGAAGGCGTGAAACTACTGAAAGGAAAAGCTGGTAAGAAGCCTGAATTCAAAGATAGCGAGTTGATGACATTGATGCTGGCGCAAGATTACATTCCCTATCCGAGCGAAACGCAGTATGTCGAGTTTATTCGGGCCAACTATCTGGCACTATTTCCAAGATTAGTGGATCAAAGCCAGTTCAATCGTCGAGCACGGGCATTACGTCTGCTGGTGGAACAATTGAGACGCTACTGGATTGTTCAAAAGCACTGTCATTTGCATAACAAATATCTGCTAGATACCAAACCTGTGCCAGTTCTTGGCTACAAAAGACGCAAAAACAGAAGCGATTTTGCTGGGAGTGCCGATTATGGACATTGTGCCAGCCGCAAAATGGATTACTTCGGCTACAAATTGGTCACAATTTCCACTTTACAAGGAATTCCTGTTATTTATGATCTGGTTCCAGCTAATTTAGATGAACGTTTTGCCGCAGAAGCGGTCATTGATCATCTGACATATTGTGATATTTTTGCTGATAAGGGTTTTATCGGTTTTGAGTGGCAGACCAATATTTTTGAGCAAACCAATAATTTGATATGGACACCAAAACGTTCTAATCAGCACCTTCAAAATTCGAAAGAACTTGACCGCTGGCTTTCCAAAACTAGGGAACGTATCGAAGGTGTTTTCCATGAAATCCAAAATACTGGGCGTAATATTGAACGTTTGCTTTGCAAAACTGTGCTCGGTTTATCAACTCGTGTAATTCTCAAAATGACTAGCCATTTATTACGCCGTATTCTTTTCTCAGATTTCAATATCGATATTCAAACTTTTCAAACCACTTTTTGATTTCACATCAGACGTAACATATAACCAAGAGCTCGAAGAATATTATGATCGTTATATTACTTTTATAAAAAACCAGACTAATTACGAAAATTTCTTAGCTCGTACCTTGAAGCTAAATATTTTGATCTTAAATCTAGGTACTGCACCAGCAGAAGATATAGATATTTATATGCATTTTCCTGATGGGTTTACTCTTTTTTTAGAAAATAATTTACCACGCCCCCCACTGGCCCCCAAAACGCCAGTGGGGCCAAAAACGGCATTGGAAAAAGCGATGGAGAATCTCGGAGCGAGTACCCGCCTTTTTTCACTTGATATGCCAAATCCAGATGAAACAAGAATTCTCCCTAACGTTTCAAAACTTGATATTAAGCGAACAAATAGTTGACCTGCCTCGGAAAATATACCCAAGTAAAATGAGAGTTGAGCGCCCGAAAAAGGAGCAAGATTCTCATGAAACGACGAAGCCCAGAAGAAATAGTAAAGCTATTGCATGATGTTGATGAAGAGCAAGGTAAAGGCAAAGTGATTGAAGATGTGTGCCGGGAGAAACAGATCAGTCCAGCAACCTACCATCGTTGGAAGAAGAAGTACGATGGTGTGAATGTTGAAGAAGCCAAGCGGCTGAAAGCACTTGAAAACGAGAACGCCAAGTTGAAGCGGTTGTTGGCAGAATCGATACTGGCGAATGATGCCTTGAAAGAATTTTTGGCAAAAAAAGTCTAACGGCTGTGGAGCGACACACTTTGCTTGATGAGATGGAGCAAAAAGGTTTGTCTAGACGAGCAGCCTGTCGTTGGGCAGGTTATTCCAGAGCCGTAGGCCGCTACCAGCTACAAATACCATCTCAAGATGAAAAGTCTCTGGATAGAATGCGCCAATCGGTGAAAACCAACCCACGCTATGGGTATCGGCGTATCGCAGTGGTCAGCAAGCTTGGTTTTGGGCTTTGCTGGCGGTTGTGGCAGCAACATGACTTTCAATTAGCCGCCCAACGCGCCCGAAAAAGCCGAAAACGAACAGAACAAGTTGCCAGACCCCATCAAGCGGAGTATCCAAACCATGTCTGGACGTATGATCTCTTGTTTGACCGGCTTGCGAATGGAACACTGTTCAAAACCTTAAGCGTCTTGGATGAATTTACGCGTGAATGTGTGGGCATTCTGATCTCAACCTCCATCGTTGCTCAAGATGTGACTGCGTTTCTGACAGCAATTCTCAAAATTCGCTCTGCGCCAGTTTTCCTGCGATCTGATAATGGCAGTGAATTTACATCTCATGCAGTGCAAGCTTGGCTGGAAGAAAACAAAGTTGGTCCTGTTTTCATTCCACCAGGTCAGCCTTGGAAAAATGGCTTTATCGAAAGTTTCCACGACAAGCTCCGTGACGAATGCTTGGAGAGAGAATGGTTTCAAGCACTCTTGGAAGCCAAGGTTATTATTGAAGCCTGGCGAGTACACTATAATACCCAGCGCCCGCACAGTTCGCTGGCTTACCTAACCCCGGCGGCTTTTGCCGCCACCCAACCTGCACAAACTCTCATTTTACTTGGGTATAAAAATTGAGGCAGGTCATAGTTACGATGTACATTTTCACGTTCGTCGTTTGAAGCATAATATGAAAGAAGCGGTCAGTAAAATTTATATTCATTTTGCAAATTATGATGATGCAAAATCTTTCGAAATTGATTATAAAGTTCTCGTTGGAAATCTGGCAGAACCAACAGATGACAAGCTACATCTAATAGTTGAGAAGAAATAGGATACCCACATCACTATAAAGTCAAGTCTATTCTCAATGCCTAACCCCCAATTCCAAGTATAATCATGCCGCCAACCAAACAACCAACAAACGAGGTAAAAAATGGACGAAATCATTAGCAAGATCGCTGCCTTCATTGCCAAGGATATTCTCAAGCAGCCCAAACGCGTCATCAACCCGACCGAATCGCTCATCGCCAGCGGCCTGATCAACTCTTTCAGCCTGGTAGACCTGGGTCTCTTCATTGAAGACAACTTCGGCGTGCGCATTGACGACACCGAGCTGAACGCCAACACCTTCGACACGCTCGAACAACTCGCCAAACTGATCCAATCCCGCCAGTAGTCCATGCCTACCCTGACTGACCTGATCCAGCAGAATTACCAAAACGCCCCCCAGAAAACAGCCTTCATTTTGCAACAAGCCGGGCAGGACGATTTCACCATCTCCTACGCCGATCTGGTGCGCGGCTCGGCCCGTTATGCGCGCAGTTATGCACGCGAAGGCATTCAGCCGGGCGAAGTGGTCATTTTGATTCTGCAACATGGTGAAGACCTGATCTACTCGTACTGGGGCGCGATTCTCTACGGGGCCATCCCGGCGATCATGCCATTTCTGACCGAAAAACTCGCCCCGGAGCGTTACCACGCTGACCTGACGATGCTGGTCGGCATCACCAAACCCGCTGTCATCGTCACCTACCCTGAGTTTGAAGCTGACATCCAAGGCGCACTAAGCCCTGAAAGCTCTGTGCGCAAGGTCATGCTCACCAGTCAGGCTGAAACTGCCGCCGAAGTCGATTTCGATTGGTTTCCCGGCAGATGCCGCGCCCCAGAAGACATTGCCATTTTGCAGCATTCATCCGGCACGACCGGGCTGCAAAAAGGTGTGGCGCTCTCGCACCAGGCCGTGCTCAACCAGCTTGACGCCTACACCAAAATGCTGCGGCTCGCGCCCGATGACATTATCGTCTCATGGTTACCGCTCTATCACGACATGGGCCTGATCGCCTGCTTTCTGATGCCGGTGCTGATGGGCATCCCACTCGTGCTGATGTCACCTTTCGACTGGGTGCGCGCACCCTACCGGCTGTTTCAATCCGTCAGCCGCTACAAGGGGACGCTTTCGTGGCTGCCCAACTTCGCCTACAACTTCTGCGCCCAAAAGGTGCGCGAACGCGACATGGAAGGCGTGAACCTTTCAAGCTGGCGCGTCATCACCGACTGCTCCGAGCCGGTCAAGGCCGAAAGCCTGCAAGCCTTTTACGAACGCTTTCAAAAATATGGATTGCGGGAAACGACCCTGCAATGCAGCTATGCGATGGCCGAAAATGTTTTCGCCGTCACCCAGACCGATCTCGATTCCGCCCCGGTAACCGATGAGCTGGACCGGGAAACCTACATGAACGAAAGAGTGGCCCACGCTCCGGTGGCGGGTCGCCCCAGCCTGACGATGTTATCTTCGGGGAAGGTTTTGCCGAACACCCGTCTGCGCATCCTCGATGCGGATGGACATGATCTGCCTGACCGCGTGATCGGCGAGATTGCCCTGCAAAGCGACTGCATGTTAACCGGCTACTACAACCGCCCCGACGCCACTGAAAAGGCCTTTATCGACGGATGGTACTTGACGGGCGACTATGGCTACACCCTGAACGGCGAAATCTTCGTCGCCGGGCGCAAGAAAGATATGATTATCGTTGGCGGCAAGAATGTCTATCCGCAGGATTTAGAGACACTGGCGTACGAAGTACCCGGCATCCATGCGGGGAGGGCCGTCGCTTTCGGCATCTACGACGAAAGAGCCGGGACGGAAGAAGTTGTCATCATCGCCGAAGTGGATGTCGACGGCGCAGAAGAACGTCAAAGCATCGCAGATGCCCTGCGGCAGCACATCACCAAAAATTCAGCGGTGGCCCTGCGCCACGCACACATCGTCGGGCGACAATGGATCATCAAAACATCCAGTGGCAAAACCGCCCGCTCAGCCAACCGCGAGAAGTTTTTAAAGGAAATCGAGTAGGTATCGCTTATGAAACTCATCATCTTCATGCCTGCATTGAATGAAGAAGGCAATATCCAACAAGTGCTTGCAAGCCTTCCCAAAACATTGGAGCAGGTTGATGTGATTGAGTATCTGGTGATTAATGATGGCAGCACCGACCGTACTGCCGAGCTTGCCATAGCGACCGGCGCAAAAGTCGTCTCGCATCGAACCAATCACGGGGTCGGGCGGGCGTTTCAGAGCGCGGCGCAATTTGCCCTGGAAAACGATGCCACTATTTTGGTCGGCATTGATGCGGATGGGCAATTTGACCCGGCAGAAATCCCGGCCTTGATCCAACCGATCATTGACAACAAGGCCGATATGGTGATTGGCAATCGCTTTACCGTGGGCATCCCAAAGGATATGGCTGGCATCAAGTTCTGGGGCAACAATCAAATTGCCGGACTGGTCAGTTACATCTGCGGGCAAAAATTTCAGGATGTTTCATGCGGCTTTCGCGCCTACAGCCGCGAAGCCTTATTACGGCTCAACCTGTTTGCAGATTTTACCTATACCCACGAAACCATCCTTTCGCTGGTTTTTCAGGGGCTGCGGGTGATTGACCAACCGATTAAAGTCAAATATGATCCTGAGCGAAAATCACGAGTGGCCGGTTCTTTGCTTCGCTACGCAACACAAACCAGCAAAATCATCCTGCGCGTTTTACTGGATTACCGTCCGATGCGGGTCTTTGGCTCGATTGGCGCTATTCTCATTGGCATTGGCATGCTGTTTATCTTTTATCTTATGGGACATTACGCATTAACACAAACGTTTACACCCTATAAATCACTGGGCTTCATTGGATTGGGCTTCGTTATTTTTGGGATGTTGGTGCTGTTGATTGCTTTGATTGCCGATATGCTCAATCGGCTGCGGATGAAATCAAGACAAACTTTTATATGAATTAAAGAGAAAGCCGGTACGAGGGTCAGGCTTCCCGTCAAAACAAATAGACCAGCCGCAGGAGTTTTTGTTTGAAACTATTATTTATTACCCGCGCTTATCCGCCATTGGTGGGGGGGATGGAAAAATTCGCCAGCGATTTCCATGATAATTATCGCAAGCAGGGAGAAATTGAGTTACTTGCCAATACAGGCGGCAAAAAGAATATCCCCTTGTTTCTGGTCAGGGTGATTTTCTTTTTGATGTTTCGTTCAAGAGAGTACGATGTAATTCACATCTACGATGCAGTATTATCTCCTTTGGCGTTGCTGATTAAAGCTTTTTCGAACACCAGGGTTTCGTTTACAGTCAACGGTCTGGATATTGTCTACCCGCGTTTTGGCTATCAAAAAATGATGCCATTCTTCCTTAAAAAAGCGGATTGTATCTTCGCGATCAGCGAATATACAATGGAACAATGCCTCTTACGCGGAATACCCCGAGAGAAATTAAGCGTCATTCCGGTGGGGATTAATTTTGACAACTTCCCAACCGCTACGGAATCAAAAAAAGCTGAAACATTCGCCAAATTCAATCTGCCTGTGCAGGGTGTAAAAATTTTACTGACGGTGGGTCGGCTGGTAAAACGAAAAGGCCATGCCTGGTTTATCGCCAATGTGCTCAACAAACTGCCAGAAGATTATATTTATGTGATTGCCGGGGCTGGCCCCGAGCAGGAAACCATCGAAGCCCTGGTGCGTGAATTGAATTTATCCAACCGGGTCTACCTGTTGGGGCGCGTCACCGACGATGAGAAAAATTGCCTGTATCAAATATCAAATGCTTTTATCATGCCCAATATTGTCGTGAAGAACGATCAGGAAGGTTTTGGGATTGTACTGCTGGAGGCGGGGCGATATGGGTTGCCAATCATTGCCTCTGATATTGAAGGAATTAGAGACGCCGTGATTAATCAAAAAACCGGTTGGTTGATTGCCGAAAAGAATGTACAAGCGTTTACGGATGCCATTCTCCACCCTGCGTTGGACCGTTTAACCCTGGCGGATACTGTCGCAGCGCATTTTGATTGGAAACATATTATCGAAAAGTATCGCAAAGCATTCGAGAATTATCGTTGAGAGACCAATGCAAATGATTGAAAAACCTGTCATTTTCGTCACGTCGCTAGGAAGAACCGGAACAGAATTTTTCGCTAATTTTTTCGGGAATATTCTTCCAGATTGCACATCCCTGCATGAACCCAATACATTTGCGCTGCAAACCCGCACAAAAAATAAATTCGAAGAATATGCGCAGCAAATTCAGCGGGCAGGCATCTGGAGAATGGTCGTTCTCAAAACGATTGGGAAGTGGAACCTGGCGAAGATCTCCAATTCCAGGTTTTCCGGCAGTTTAAGCCACGATCAGGCGGTTCATGATCTGTATCAACAGCGCATGGGTTTTATTGCAAAAATGCCGGGCAGCATTTATGCAGAAGCCAACCTGGGCTATTACGGGTTGCTCGATGTCATCCCTAACGTGTTTAAATATGCATAAGGAAATATATGTGATCCGGGATGGGCGTGACTGGGTTCGATCCCATTTAAATTGGGGCGAACTCTATGGCAATCGCGGCACCCGAAAGGTTTTTGGGCATCGATGGCCCACGGCACGCGATATTTCAGGCGATCCTTATGCAGAAAAATGGGATGAGTTTTCGCAGTTCGAAAAATTGTGCTGGGCCTGGGCCAAGTTGAATGAATACGCGCTCGAAACCATGACAAAGAACCCAAATGCGCGCCTGTTCCGTTTCGAAGAAATTTTCTCAGAGGAAGACAGATACGCCCACCTTGATGAACTCGTCAAATTCGCCACAGCGCTGCCGGGGATTGATCCCAAAAATATTCGCCCAGTCGATGGCTGGTTGGAGCGCAAGAGCCATCAGAGTTTGGATGGCTTCCCGGCCTGGGCGCAGTGGACAACGGCGCAGCAACAACACTTCAAACAAGTATGCGGTCCGCTCATGCAAAAGCTTGGATATAAGCTCGAATAACGATAATCACCATCTTGGAGGAATTGTGAAATCCAGGCATTTTCGATCAATCGCACTGACAATCATCAGCGTTGGCATCATCGCTGCTTTCGTCTATTACCTGTACATCAATGCAGATCAATACCAGCGCCTCCTGAATATTTCTGTGCCGGGAGCCATCGCCCTTTTTGGCTTGACGCTGGCCTTCCCCGTGCTCAATGGGCTGCAAAACATCCTTTTGTACCGCAGCCTGGGAATCCCGATTTCGTATTGGGACGGGTACCTGATTACAGCGGCCTCCACACTGGCAAATCAACTCCCCATTTCTGGCGGTGTGGTATCGAAAGGATTTTATCTGAAACAGCGATACAACCTGTCGTATACCACTTTCATCAGTTCCACCGTTGCGCTATTTATTTGTTTTATTGCTGCCAATGCGCTGGTCGGCCTGGCCATTCTGCTTTACTGGATGTTCTTCGAAAAAATGGCGGTTAATCCTGTTTTGTTGCTGACGTATATCGGCATGGCGGCTTTCATGCTGATCTTTTGGCTGCCCCTGGATCGCATCAAAGTACCGGGAAAAATTCAAAACTGGAGCGCGCAGGCAATCGAAGGCTGGATGCTTATCAGCAAAAATCCGGTGTTGCTGTTCAGGCTGATTGGTTTACAATTTTTGCTGATGCTGTTACTGGCGGCGCGCTACTGGCTGGCGTTTCACATGCTCTCGCAAAATGTGACGATGGCACAAACTCTTTTATTCGCAAGTGCTTCGATCTTAACCCAACTGGTCAGCATTGCCCCGGGCGGATTGGGCGTTCGGGAAGCGCTGGTTGGCACAGTCGCATCCACACTCGGTTTTGACCCGGCTGTCAGCGCCGTTGCCGTCGGCCTGGATCGGCTGGCATCCACACTGATGGTGTTGATTACGGGCTGGTTCAGCACGGTTGTGATCGGCAAACAAATGTCAGAAGCCCGCACCAAACCCGATGAGCAGAATAAACTGTCCGATGAATCCAGCGCTGCCATTGGAAGGCAATCCCCTTGAACAAATACTTCGTCACCCCGCTTAAGCAACGGCTCTCCACCCTGGGCGTAGCGCAAAAAGAATTGGACAACTGGGCTGCTGACTGGAAATTTTTCTTCATCCTGGGTTTCGGACGTTCCGGCACGGCCTTTATGGCGCACTTTCTCAATCAGGCGCAGGGAGCACAGGTCTTCCACGAACCCGTTTTGGAAGATTTCTTTGCGCATTTGCGGGCGCATTACAACCCCGAAGCCGCCGAACGCTATATGCAGGGATTCCGCAAACGGGAGATTTATCAGCGCACCCGTCACCTGCCCCCCGGCGTATACGGCGAAACCAACGGATTGTTGCGCTGCCACGCCGCCGCCATCCAAAAAACCTTTCCGCACGCCACCCTGCTGCATCTGGTGCGAGACGGGCGCGATGTGGTGCGCTCGGCGATGTCACGCCGGACGATGACCGCCAAAAACCCCTTTTCCATGGGCATGCACCCGATGGACTCTGACCCGTGGAAAACCCACTGGCCGCAGATGGACCGCTTTGCACGCATCTGCTGGTTCTGGCAGGAGGAAAACGCCCGCCTGCGTACCTGCATCGGACAAACGGTGCAGTTCGAAAAGATTCTCGCCAGTTACGACTACTTCACCAGCCAGGTGCTCGAACCCTGCGGCATCCACATCGACAAAGCCACCTGGGAAAGCATGATCGCCTCCCCACGCAACACGACCAAAGCCTTCCAAATGTCCAAATGGGAGGAATGGTTGCCGGAACAGCAAAAAACCTTTAAAGACATTTGCGGGGATGAAATGATGAAATGCGGTTACGCATTCTAAAAGACTGAATTGATGACCAAGCAAGCAGCCCCCTCCATCTCGGTTTCGGTCATTATTCTGACCTGGAACAGCGCGGCCAACCTGCCACGCTGTCTTGACTGTCTTGTACAGCAAACCTTTCAGGATTTTGAAGTGCTCATCATCGACAACCACTCAACAGACGATACGACCCTTGGGCTGGAAGAAAAAACTCCGCAACTGAATCTGCGGGTCGAGCGGCTTGAGTCAAACCTTGGCTTTGCCGTTGGCAACAACATCGGCGCGCGGCTGGCGCGTGGGCAATGGCTGGCACTGCTCAACGCTGACGCCTTCCTCGAACCAGACTGGCTGGCGCAAATGTTGGCCGCCACAAAGCGCCACCCCAATGCGTTCTTCTCGGCACGACTGGTGCAGGCCAACGCACCCGATTTGCTGGATGGGCAAGGGGACGTCTATCATATCAGCGGACTGGCCTGGCGGCGCAATTATTGCATGCCGAGCAGCATCAATCCCCCCGAGGGCGAAGTCTTCAGCGCCTGCGCTGCGGCCGCTTTCTACCCGAGGCAGGCCTTCCTGGCAATTGGCGGCTTCGACGAAGATTATTTTGCCTACCACGAAGACGTTGATCTGAGCTTTCGGTTGCGTCATGCCGGGATGAAATGCTTTTACATCCCCGGCGCAACCGCTCACCACGTTGGCTCCACCAGCTTTGGCAAACGCGGCGAGCGCGCCACCTATCTCGGACATCGCAACCTGGTCTGGACCTACGTCAAGAACATGCCGGGACTGCTTTTCTGGCTCTTTCTGCCGCTGCATCTGGCCTATACGCTGATGCACCTGGTCTATTTCGCCAAAATCGGACAGGGTCGTGTCTTCTGGCAGGCCCGGCTGGATGCCTGGAAGTCGCTGGGCGTGTTGCTGAAAAAGCGCAAAACCATTCAGCAAAGCAACATTGCCAGAACCGAAGACATTCTGCGGGTCATGGAACGTGCACCCTTTGCCCCCATCGAAAATATCCGCAAAAGGAATCAAGCCGCATGAGCCAGCTCCCCGATCTATCGATTTGTATTGTGACTCTTAACGCGCAACAATATTTGCGCAACTGCCTTGAGTCGATCCAAAAACATGCCAGCGATTTGCCGCATGAAATCATCGTCGTTGACAACGGCTCCAACGACGGGACGCTGGCCATGCTCAAAGAAAACTACCCCGAAATTGTCGTGATTGCCAACCACGAAAATTTCGGCTTTACCAAACCCAACAATCAGGCCATTCAAATCGCAAAGTCAGAAAAATATATCCTGCTGCTCAACCCCGATACGATTGTCTACGAAGGCAGCCTGCAAAACCTGCTGGCTTTTGCTGATACGCATCCACAGGGAGGCGTCTTTGGCCCGAAGGTGCTCAACGATGATGGGACGTTTCAAAAACACTGCAAACGCGGCGAAGGCCGTCCGTGGGAAACGTTTTGTTACTTTCTCGGGTTGTCGAAAATCTTCCCGAAATCGGCGTTCTTTTCAGGGTATTTGCAATCGCACCTCGATGAAAACCAGACCCACGAAGTGCCAGCCATCTCAGGCTGCTGCATGCTGATCCGGCACGAAACGTTAAACAAAATTGGCGGCCTCGACGAAGATTTGTTCGCCTATCAGGAAGACACAGAATATTGTGTACGCGCCCGAAAAGCTGGCTGGAAGGTGTACTACACGCCGGTTGCGCAAATCACCCACCTGGGCGGCAAAGGCGGCTCGCGGGCGCAGCCTTATAAAGCCATTTACAAATGGCATCATTCCTATTATATTTACTATAACAAGCATCTGGCAAAGGACTATTTTTTTCTGTTTAACTGGTTTTATTACGTGGTGATGCTTGCCAAACTTTGTTTTACCCTGTTGATTAACCTGTTTCGACGCGAAAAACACGCCGGGCCAAATCGGGATCATCTCAAGAAAAGCCGCAGCGCCTAAAACATACAAAAATCTTCACAGACCCCTTGCAGAAACGCATACAGCCAACCATGAAACAAACCATCTCCGAGGCAAGCCACAGACACGCGCTCGATCTGTTAAACTGCGTTAACCATCTTTGGGGGACGCATGGTTAACCTTTCAATGGAGACGCTGATTAAGCTTGCCACACAAATTACCGTTGCCATACTTTTATCGTTTGCGGCAGGTCCGGTCGCTATTTTTCTTGCCCAAAAAGTAGGAGCCATTGACATCCCCGGCAGCGCGGCCCACAAAAAACATGCGGCCCCCACCCCGCTGGCGGGTGGTCTTGTCTTGTTGATTACATTGCCGATCTTAATCACTATTTTCAACCTGTGGCATAGCGCCAGCGTATTATGGCTGATGGTGGCAGCCGCTGTCATCTTTGTTTTTGGGCTGATCGACGATACGCGCGGTCTTTCCGCGCCACAAAAATTTAGCGGACAGTTTCTTGCCGCCATCATCGTGATTGCGTCTGGCACATATGTGCGTGTGCTTGAAAGCCTGCATGTGCCACTTGAACTCTGGCTAGTACATATACTCGATTGGACAATTACAATTTTCTGGCTGGTGGGCATTAGCAATGCCTTCAATTTGATCGACAGTATGGACGGCCTTGTGGCTGGTGTTTCAACCATTTCGGCTGGATTTTTTACGATCACCTGCTTTGTATTCGGGCAAACTCAACTTGCTGCACTCTCAGGGATGGTTTTTGGGCTGAGCCTCGGCCTGTATTTTTACAACAACTCCCCAGCGCGTTTCTTTTTAGGCGATTTGGGGACGCAGACGCTCGGGTTTGTGTTGGCAACCATCGGCATTTTGTATACACCGCCGCAGATGGCGCAGGGTTCAACCTGGTTCCTGCCCATTCTTGTATTGGGTGTGCCGATTTTTGATACGACCCTGGTCGTGATCTCGCGCATCCGCCGCCGCAAGCCGATCTTTCAGGCTGACCTGGCCCACACCTATCATCGGTTGGTGAAGCTGGGGCTCACCCCGCATCAGGCGGTTTTGACCATTCAGATCAGTGCTTTTTTGTTGTGCAACGCAGCCTTTATCGCTATGTCGCTGACGCCACAGGTGGCAACTTCGCTTTTTCTATTGGTGATTGTGATTGGCGCTGGGTTGGTCATTTTTTTTGAGAAAGCCACCAACATCGAAACCTGAGCAATCGCGCAAAATGGGATGGAGAAAACATGCTGAACACCGATCAAATTCAAAAAACACTGTTATTCCCTTTCCGCGATAAGGCGGCACAGAAAAACTTTTTGATCGCCAGCCTTGTAGCGCTGATGGGCCTTGTTATTCCCATCCTGCCCTGGCTGGCTTTGTATGGCTATGCCGTGCGCATTATGCGCCAGATTATTGATGAAAAGCAAGAGCCCACCATGCCCGAATGGACCAATTGGAACGAACTGCTAAGCGATGGCCTGCGTCTTCTGTTGCTCCGCATGGTCATTGTCCTTCCACTCTTATTAATTCTAACGTTTGGCATTGTGGTGACGATCATACCAATCGTACTCATGCTACAGAGTGATCAAGATGCCAATGGCATGTTTGGCGTGATTGCCATCGTGATAAACCTGATATGGATTGCGTTGGCGATCTTCCTCATGCTCATCATCATTCCGCTTTCGATAATGGCAGGCGCAGCAGAGGGACACATGGTCAGCCAGCGCTCGGTTGCAGCCGCATTTTGCATCCAGGAATGGTGGCCCATTTTTCGTAAAAACATGGGCGGGTTTACCATCGGTTACTTGATTATTTCAGCCACTTCGGTGGCGGCCAGTTTAGTTTTGCAAATGCTTGCCTATACCATTATCCTGTCCTGTTTGTTTCCGTTTCTTCTCGCACCATACGTGGCCTATGTGGCACTGATGAGTTCTACTTTCTTCGCACAGGCCTATGCTCAGGGACGCGACGCATTGCAACCAATGCCTCATGCTTAATTAAACCCGTCAAAAAAGAAAGAGCAGAATGTAGGCAATTGCCTATTGACTCTGCTCTTTTTTTTTGCTATTATTATTTAGGCAAGACTAAATAATTTATTTTCAAAATCTATTTCATATTTTAGGCGCAGAACGGATCGCAGCATGGAACAGACTCTCACTACATCCATTCAAGATTACCTCAAAACCATCTATGACCTGGTGGAAAGCGATGGCACGGCCAGCACCACCGCCCTTTCGACCCGGCTGGGGATTGCGCCTGCATCAGTCACCGGCATGATCCAGAAGCTGGCGACTTCGACGCCAGCGCTTGTGGTCTATCGCAAACATCAGGGTGTCACACTAACCCCCGAAGGCGAGCGTGCTGCGTTGGAGGTGATTCGCCATCACAGGCTGATTGAAACCTATCTGGTCACCATGCTCGGCTATTCGTGGGATACCGTCCATGACGAGGCCGACCGGCTGGAACACGTCATTTCGGAAGATTTCGAAGCGCGGATTGCGGCGGCGCTCGGCCACCCGGTGCGTGACCCGCATGGTGAGTTGATCCCGACCGCAGAGCTGACCATGCCCACCGAAGCGGATATGCCGCTTTCAGCGCTGCGTCCACCCCTGAAAGCGCATATCCTGCGGGTACGGGCCGATGACCCGGGGCTGTTGCGCCACCTCGAAAGCCTGGGGCTTGTCCCCGGTGCGGTGGTCGAAGCAATCGGGTATTCACCATTCGATCAAAACAGCAGTCTGCGGGTAGGTGGGAAGCCAAACCCGATCACAGTTGGGATCGCGATCACCCAGCATATTTTTATTGAAGCCATTCATCAAGAACTTACCAGTTGAAGGTTATCGCTAGAAAAGGAGAGCAACTATGCAAATTATCAAATCACTTGTCATGCAAACGGTCAGTTTCTTTGTGCTGTTTGGATTGAGTTTGTTCATCCCCGCCGGTACGACGATCTGGCTTGCTGGATGGGTTTTTCTGGGGCTGTTCTTCGGCTTTTTTGTTGCTGTCAATTTATGGTTGCTTAAGCACAACCCCGGGTTGCTGGAAGAGCGCCTGCGTCTGAGCAGACCCAACCAGAAGGGCTGGGACAAGATTCTTTTTCCGCTGCTGCTCGTCTTCACTCTTGGATGGCTGGTTTTCATGTCATTTGACGCGGTTCGCTTTCACTGGTCTGCTCTGCCGCAATGGCTTCAAGGAACGGGAATCGTGATTTTGTTGGGGTCATTCTATATGCTGTTCCTGACGTTTCGAGAAAACTCCTACCTGTCCACCGTGGTGCGCATTCAGGAAGAACGCGGACACACTGTCGTCTCCACAGGCCCCTATCATTTCGTCCGACACCCCATGTATAGTGCCATCCTGCTCTTTATGATCGGGACATCTCTCCTACTTGGCTCCGGCTACGGAATCCTTGTTGGACTGGTTTTTATGCTCGTTCTTGCAAGACGAGCCGTGCTCGAGGAAAGTATGTTGCAGCACGAACTGCGCGGCTATATAGCCTATATGGAACAAGTAAAGTATCGTCTTATCCCGTTTGTCTGGTAACCAATTATTGTTGCATAAAACGAGCCATAGAGAAACAATTTCAAAAGAAAACAAAGAAACGAGCATACAATGAATATAGATCATAATCAATCCCATCACAATTCACTTTCTGAAGTACACGAAAGCGTCAACGTGCCGTCCAAGGGGCCAAACTGGCGGCGCTGGATGGCGATCAGCGGCCCGGCCCTGATGGTGGCGGTCGGCTATATGGATCCGGGAAACTGGGCAACCGATATTGCCGGTGGCAGCCGCTATAACTACACCCTGATCTGGGTATTGCTCATCTCAAACGTGATGGCAATCATTCTGCAGACACTGGCGGCGCGATTGGGCATTGTCAGCCGACGCGATCTGGCGCAGGTCTGCAAGGAAAATTATCCGACGGTTATCAATATTCCGCTGTATATTCTGGCCGAAATTGCCATTACGGCCT
Organism: uncultured Chloroflexia bacterium; assembly: GCA_963757465.1. Lineage (GTDB taxonomy): Bacteria > Chloroflexota > Anaerolineae > Anaerolineales > Villigracilaceae > UBA5195. The sequence continues at coordinate 186,145 of CAVWRY010000005.1, forward strand.
GTGACCTGGCCGAGGTGATTGGCTCGGCGATTGCGCTGCAATTGTTATTTGGTCTGCCGCTGGTGTATGGTGTCATTCTGACAGCAATGGATACCTTCCTGTTACTATTACTCTCGCACGTCGGCATCCGCAAGTTGGAGAGTGTGGTCATCGCGCTGATTGGCACGATTGGCGCGGCGCTCTTCATCGAAATCTTTTTGGGCCAGCCTGAATGGCACGGGATTGTCCAGGGCTTTGTTCCATCCATCCCCGATCCGACGGCGTTGTATATTTCCATCGGCATTTTGGGTGCGACGGTGATGCCGCATAATATGTACCTGCACTCTTCGCTTGTGCAAACACGCAAAATTGGACGCGAACCCGATGAAATTCGCAAGACCATTCGCTGGAACAATCTCGACATCATCGTAGCGCTGAGCATTGCACTGTTGATTAACGCGGCGATTTTGATTATGGCGGCTTCAGTGTTCTATAAAAATGGCTATCACAATGTAGCCGAAATTCAAGACGCCTATCGCTTGCTCGAACCATTGCTGGGTTCCGTTGCCCCTGTTGCCTTTGCAATCGCGCTGCTGGCTTCGGGACAAAGCTCCACGATTACGGGCACCTTGGCCGGGCAGATCATCATGGAAGGTTTCCTGAACTTGCGCATTCGGCCGTGGCTGCGTCGTTTGATTACCCGTGGCATGGCCGTCATCCCGGCGGTGCTGGTCATCAGTTATTTTGGGGAAAATTCGACGGGGGCGATGTTGGTGCTGAGTTCAGGTGGTGCTCTCGCTGCAACTCCCCTTTGCCATTATCCCGTTGATTCATGCGGTTGCCGACAAGCAGCGCATGGGCGAGTTCAGCATCAAGCCGTGGCTGCAAATGATTGCCTGGATTGTTGCAACAATTATCCTTGTGTTGAATGTCAAACTGGTGATCGACCAGATTGGAACTTGGGTGACGGATGCGGGCAGCAATGCCTGGCTGATACAGATTACCGTCATTCCGGTGGTGCTGGCTGTGGGTGGGCTGCTCTTATACGTTGCCTTCGAGCCCTGGTTGCGCGGACGTGTTACCGGCAAAATCGGCTGGCCGCGGCTTGCAGTAGCGGGTGTTCATCGTGAACCGATTCAACAGACTGCCACGCTCCTTCAGCCCGTCCCCTACAAACGTGTGGCGATTGCGCTGGATTTTTCTGGCAGCGATGAAAAATTGCTGGCGGAGAGCCTGCGTTTTATCGACAAAGCCCAAACGCAGCTTGTTTTGCTCCATGTCGTTGAAAGCCCGGTAGCGCGCACCTTTGGCACCGTTGGGGAAGACATCGAAGCACAAACTGATCGCGAGCGTCTTGAGCAACTGGCGGGGAAGATGAAAGAACTGGGCATCAACACTGAATGGCGACTGGGTGCTGGTGAGCCGGTGGCGCAACTGGCCGCGATGATTAAAGAACTGGGCGTGGAGATGGTGATTTTAGGCAGTCATGGCCACACGGGCGTCTCGGACTTGATCTACGGGACGGTCATTAATGGGCTGCGGCACCATGTTCAGGCGAGCGTGATGATCGTCCCCATGCCACGCGAAGGAACAGATTAACCCATAAAATAAATTATGCTGAATACAAAAGGCCGAAACATTCGATATGTTTCGGCCTTTTGTGTTTATGCCTGCATTCTGTCTTCAAGGCAGCCAAACTACCTCGTGAACGCCTGGCAATTTTCCGAACTGGCGCGGCTTGAAGTCTGGAAAGGATGCAGCATCAATGGAACCATCTTCCAGAATAATCAGCAAGGTATTGCCATCCAGCGGATCCCAGATCAGTTGCGTAACCAATCCATCCATAATCTTCTGCCAGTCGGCATTTGCCTGAGTTTTAACCATCACACGCCCCTTTTGATTCTGGATGACCTGCCAGGCTTGATAACCAGCCTTTGAGACAGCCGGTTTAAACGACGCATTAGAGACGGGCGGATTGTAGCGAGTTTTTCCATCCGCTGAAAGCAGCGCTTCGGGATAGGCAAAGAAAACCTGGCTTTCAGGCAGCCAGCGAATTTCCAATGCACCTTTGTCGAGAATCTTTTTCGGGATCGTTTCACCGGACGAAAGCAGGAATGTCCCCTCAGCCAAAGCGTTGGGACAATCTACCCCACCTGAAAAGAGCATGGCGCCATTTTGTGGGGAACGGTCAATAAACGAGTAGAAACTGGCACTCATCAGCTTTGTACTCTTGCCAGTCCCCACATCCACACTGCGCAGGTTGGATTGGCACTCCTCATCACCGTCATAGGTGATGTAGTGTGAATCATCCTGCCAGCCAACCAGGTTGACGTGGTCGCCAGTAGATTTGGGTAATGCAATTGTCTGACCATCTGATACGCGCACCGCCCAAACCCCATCCAGCCGGTTGTAAGACCCAATTGCGCCGCCAAATGGCGGCGTCCAACTCACCCCAAAACTCAGGATATATTGTCCATCTGGCGACCAGGACGGCAGGATGGTTTGGGCCGGTTCATGGCTCAGTTGGGTAATTTTCTTTGTTTCGGTATCATATACATATAGATCCGCAGTGGGGCCTTTGGTTGCGCCAACAAAAGCCAGCAACTTCCCATCCCCCGGCTGCCAGGCAACATTGCCAAAATCGCGGATGGCATAGTCGGCAAAAGCTTTGGAACCGGTTGGGTTTGCGATTTCCTGCTTGCGGGTGGTGCTGCTCAGGTGCGTGACCGTTTCGGTCTCACCACCAGGGATGCTCACCAGCACCAGATCCATTCCATGGTCGTTCTCAACCACCAGCGCCAGATGATTTCCTTTGGGAGAAAGGGCACGGCGCAGAGAATCCGCGCCTGCAAGATCTGTGACCTTTGTCAGAAAGCTGCCATCGGGATTGGAAACCCAGATGCCCTTCTCCCCTTTGAAGAGCAGAAAAGGCCCGGACGTATTCAAACGCGTTGAGACACCGGGCGGCGCTGTCGATTGAATGGGTGTGACGCTTGGGACAGGGATGGGCGTCTGGAAGTCATCCGCTGCCGCATTGGTGGGCGTGCTTTTTGGCGCAGGCATGCTCGTACCAGCACGATAACCAGCGACCAACAACAGGACAACCACAAACAGAAGAAATATTGCTGCACGAATGGATTTCATTTTTCGCGGTTCGTTACGGCCTGCGCCTGCAACAGTCGCTTCATTTCCTGCTCGCGGTAGCCGATGGTGTTGTAGGTGCAAAAGGGAATCATGCGGTCATCAGATGTTAGAAAGCCGATGCAGCATTTCATGGCATTTTTGACGCTAAAGGTATTGACATCCATAAAGTCGCGGATGCTGAGCATGAAGATGTGACGTGCCAGGTCGGTGGTGGTGTGGCTGCTCAAGGGCAGGCTGACGTGGCAGGACGGACAACGGTCACCCGAGCGGCTCTCAGGGATGCCTGGCAGCGCCCCGATGGCGGCGGCAATGTCACGGGTCGCCGTGTCGGACCCGATCTGGGCGGATGAACTCCACAGCCGCTCCAATGCCGCGAGCAGGTCTTCGCTCAAGTCTGGGACAGTGCGGTTTTTGACATAATCTAGGTACATATCGACCGGCACAACGCGCGGGATGGGAATGACATTATCACCCTGGAGCATGGCGTAGGTGACGAACGAGCAGGATGGCATGCAGCACGGCACGGGGACGAAATCCTGCGCGGTGAAGAGGCCGTTGGTCTGGGTCTCGATGCCGCTCACAATATCGGGGATGGTCATGCGCTGCATTGGGTCGCTGGGGATGTGGCGCTGGGCGTGGAAAACGCACTGGAAATTGATGCCAAAAACGGCCGGGTGACCCAACCCGAATTCGAGAATCCGGCCAATCTCGTGGTCGTTGACACCATATTCAATGGCCGGGACAAGCACGGCGCGCACATCGGCGCGGGCCAGCCGGTCAAGCGCCAACAATTTGTGCTCGAGCAAATCCCCCTTGCCGCGAATAATGCGGTTGGTCTCAGTTTCGAACCCGTCAAACTGCATGTAGACGGTCGGTTGCAGGCGCGTCAGGCCTTCGAGCAGCTTGTCGTCGTGGGCAATCTTGATGCCGTTGGTGTTGACCATCACATGGCGAATGCCCTTTGCCTTCGCCAAAGCAACGAAATCGAGCAGTTGTGGGTGCAGGGTCGGCTCACCCCCAGAAATTTGCAGCACTTCGGGGTTGCCCTCGAAGCGCACATAGTTGTCGAGCATCCTTTCGAACTGTTCATAGGTCAGGTCGTAGGCGGTGCCTTCTTTGGGATGGTGTGTCCCGGCGTTGGCAAAGCAGACCGGACAATCGAGGTTGCAGGTGTTGTTGATCTCGATAATGCCGAGGCAGCTATGCTGCTGATGGTCGGGGCACAGGCCGCAGTCCGTCGGGCAGCCATCGCGGATGTCGGTTGCAAACGCCGCCGGGATGGAGCCGGGCTTGTTATAGCGGGCAATATCGACATACATTTTCGCATCGCTAAAAATCAGCGCTTCAGACGCACCATGCTCAGGGCAGCGTTTGCGTAAAAAGACTTTGTTGTCGCGCAAAAGCACCTGTGCATCGACAATTTTTTTGCAAACAGGGCACAGGCTGCGGGTAAATTCCCAAAAGATTTCGTTACGGCTGGCAAGCGTCATGGGACCTCGGGGAGAATGGTTGTAGATTGAAATTGAATCTTTTGTGAGCGATTTTCATTGCCAGCATTCAACATGGTACCCGACAAAGTTCGTCAAACGCCTGCAAGAAGCGCACGACAAAAACACCCGCTAACAGCAGAAAGGAAACTGCAAATGCGGCAAGCATGCCTAGCGCAACCCAATAACGGGTTCGGACAAAGTAAATTAACAACCCAATCTGGACGACAAATGGCATCACATAGATTAGGAGAAAAACCAGGCTCTCGAAAATTTGGGTTGCCAATCCGTTTATTAAAAACGTCTGATGTGAAATCAAAAAGTGGTTTGAAAAGTTTGAATATCGATATTGAAATCTGAGAAAAGAATACGGCGTAATAAATGGCTAGTCATTTTGAGAATTACACGAGTTGATAAACCGAGCACAGTTTTGCAAAGCAAACGTTCAATATTACGCCCAGTATTTTGGATTTCATGGAAAACACCTTCGATACGTTCCCTAGTTTTGGAAAGCCAGCGGTCAAGTTCTTTCGAATTTTGAAGGTGCTGATTAGAACGTTTTGGTGTCCATATCAAATTATTGGTTTGCTCAAAAATATTGGTCTGCCACTCAAAACCGATAAAACCCTTATCAGCAAAAATATCACAATATGTCAGATGATCAATGACCGCTTCTGCGGCAAAACGTTCATCTAAATTAGCTGGAACCAGATCATAAATAACAGGAATTCCTTGTAAAGTGGAAATTGTGACCAATTTGTAGCCGAAGTAATCCATTTTGCGGCTGGCACAATGTCCATAATCGGCACTCCCAGCAAAATCGCTTCTGTTTTTGCGTCTTTTGTAGCCAAGAACTGGCACAGGTTTGGTATCTAGCAGATATTTGTTATGCAAATGACAGTGCTTTTGAACAATCCAGTAGCGTCTCAATTGTTCCACCAGCAGACGTAATGCCCGTGCTCGACGATTGAACTGGCTTTGATCCACTAATCTTGGAAATAGTGCCAGATAGTTGGCCCGAATAAACTCGACATACTGCGTTTCGCTCGGATAGGGAATGTAATCTTGCGCCAGCATCAATGTCATCAACTCGCTATCTTTGAATTCAGGCTTCTTACCAGCTTTTCCTTTCAGTAGTTTCACGCCTTCTATTTCGTACCAATCATCTACCAGCACATAGATGATCGTTAAAACATCAGAAATGGTTATACTTGTCATGGGAATGTCCTTTCAAGATTTCGTTTGGCGACTTTATCTTGAAGGCATTCCCAATTCCTGTCAATATTTCTTCGATTTCACATCAGACGTTAAAAATAAAATATGCAGCCCAAAAATGAATGCAAAAGTAACTGCCACAAACAGTACAATGCCAAGAAAGAAATCGCCAATCTTTTGTGAGTGGGTTTCATAGATTTTGCATTCAAGCTTCACGGTTGCAGTCTCCAGCAAATTGTGGTTTACAGGTCATTTGCTCATCGATTGTAGCCATAAATCATCGCAAAGCAGACTGCGACAAAAAGAAGCACCAGCAGCAGGGAAGCTGCAAATGCACCAAGCATGCCCAGCGCAACCCAGTAACGGGTCAGGCCAAAGTAAATCAGCAGCCCAATCTGAACGGCAAATGGCAGCGCATAGAGCAGAAAAATCACCAGACTCCAGAAAGTTTGAGCCACCGAACCATCCGACACGCTGCTCCCCATCGTACCGATGATGCTCGCCCCCAAACCGGAGATCACGCCAGAAGCAATATTGACTGCAATAAACAGCCCAATGCCAAGAAAGAAATCGCCGACCTTTTGCGAGCGGGTCTCGTAAACTTTGCGTTCGAAGTGCATAGGTGGCTCCTTATGAAACAAAATTTATTTCAGACCAAACATCTACACCTGGTCAGTATCGATCGTTTCCCTTTTGCTAATGACATTTCTTTAAACGAATGATCGTTTTCTCAACAACATCATAAATGTGCGATATTTCTTCGTCTGATAATGGAATTGTCTTTCCGAAACGAATATTAATGACGGCTAATGAAGAGAGTTGCTGAGACGATAGGGATGGAATTGTATCCAGAAATGAGAAAATAAATATTTGCTCACCCAAAATTACACGAGAATCCTGATCCGTTTTGGGACGATGGTAGGAAATGGATAGTTCTACATTGTCTGATAAGTGAATGAAAAACTTGGTGCGATATTCTTTCAGGAAAATTCCTCGGCCTTCCAGTTCAGAATTCAAAGCCGGAGGGAGATCGTCGATGATGGGAGATCGCCAGGCCTCCGTGCTCACCTCAGCAGTGGGATAACCCGGCGCAAGCAATTCTTGAGAAAACGCATCCATCAGTTTGTCTTTAAGCAACACTTCGGTCGTTTCCAGATCAGGGTAAACCGCTCGCAAGAAATAATATGGAACAGGCCTGGTCGTTGAGTCAAAACAAATGCTATCGTAGGTAGCGTAATGGTAGAGCATGAAAATCCCCGCACATACGATTATCAGTGCCACTGCGCCAATACTGCTCCACAAAATTTTGTTTTTCTTTCTTTCTTTATATGGAGTAGGGTTTTCTTCCGACATTTATTTTGCTTCCTTGGCGCTGACGCAGATTGGACTACAACGACCTTTGGTAAATAACCCAGACAATCGAGAAATCAGCAGCGATATGGAAGATAATCGCCGGGAGCAGGCTGCCCGTGCGACGCGTGATGAGACGCCAGAACCAGCCGGTGGCGGCGAGGATGATGAGCGCTACCAGCATCCAGAAAGGGCTGACGAATATCGACAGAATAATCAGGTGAAAACCTGCGTAGAGAAAATCAACCAGCGTGGGGAAGCGTGAATCATTGGTGAGAAGATCGCGCCAAAAAGCTTCTTCAAGCCAGGGGTTGACGAGGCTGAAATAGGCGATAAAAACGCCCCAAGGGAAATCGCGCGTCATGCCCAGGGAGACGAGGCGGGCTTGATAAATTGTAGTGATGCCTGTATAAGGCCAGAGAAACCACAGCAAAAGTCCACCCAGCAGCCCGGCGCACGCCATTAGCAGCAGCAAAGCTGGCGAAACGGGATGGAAGATACGGGCAGGCAACGTCTGCAGTTGGGGTAGGAGTGGGATGCTGATGGCAAGGTGAAAGCCGAGCAGCGCAACCCAGGCATTCGGCACAACATAGATTCCAATAAAAATTACGCCGTAGACGGGGATGACCCACAGCAAACGGCGTGAAATGGATAAATTCATCAATGACCGCCCTTTAAACACTAAACGCTGACATTGACATGCACCGAAAACACTTCGACTTCAAGCGACGGATTGGGATAATATTTTATTTTCAAAGCTGTTTGCCCCACTTTGACGGGCGTGAAGCGATCCTGCAAAATTTCAGGCGTCCATTGTGAGCCGGTGCAGTTGAGAATTTCGCCATCGCATTCGATCTTATCGGGCGTTTCAACGGGACGATGATTTGGGAAAGTCACCAGCAGGTCTTGCCCCAGACGCAAATTGACGGTTTGATGGTTGTTAACCGATGTCAGGTTGACTTCAAGCGGGGTTTCAGGGTCGAGTTGCCAGGTGGGCAGGGCGAATTCAAACTCAATGCGATTGCCTGTAATGATTGCTTTAAACTCGCTCTGATACAGGTCTTCAATGACCTTGCGAGCTGTGAGCAGACGGCTGCCCGGGTAAAAAAGGTTTTCAGATTGGGCCTTTTCATAGGGATCCAGTTCCACTTCGGTGGATATATTGATCTGAACTTCACCGCTTGTTATTACATGAGCTTTGATGGATGTGTGACGGTCAGACAGACGACTGTTGGTTTTTGGGAAAATCAGGTAGGCCATGGTATGCACTAGCCAACGGTTGGCACGCAAGACGGGCAACGAATCGGGGAAGTCGCTTTTTATTTTGCCAATCTCGTAATCGCCCAATAGCAACAACGCCGAATCTATCAACTCCGAAAATGGATAGGGTGTCCACTTTTGATGGATGATTCTGCGGTCGAAGAAATTGAAATAATCGAGCGGGTCGCGCCATTTATCCAGCGCACCGGCGCTGGCATGATAGATGGTGGTAATCATGCTGCGCTGGCGTTCGGTGAGATTGCCAAGTTTGTCTTCGTTTTCAAGCAAAAGCTTGGCATATCCGACCACAATGGACAGTGAATCAATCCCATCAAAAGCCCAGCGGCGGAATAAATCTTGAAAGTTGGATGGATCGGTTTGTGGCATGTTATGAGAACTCCTGGAGAAAATTTCAAAGTGTATGGAACTTACGCATTACGATAATCACGCCATCTGCGCCACGACAACCGTTTGCTTACGCATCTTGCGCACAAAATAGACCACCACTGTCGCAAACAGCGCAATGCAGGCAAACTGCTGACCGGTCAACCCGAGCAGGAAAATCTGATTATTGCGCACAAATTCTTCAAAGAAGCGAAAAAATGCATACCCTGCAATGCCAACCTTGAGCAGGTTGCCATTTTGCATCCATTTATGATCGCGCATCAAGAGCAATACGCAGAACCAGATCAGGTTAAAGGCAATATCATACAACGGGGCCGGGTGCGCCATATATCCGCCGCCACCTGCCACCGGCACATAGACACCCCACGGGAGTGTCGTCGGCTTGCCCAGGCCATCTTCCAAACTTAGGAAGCAGCCAATGCGCCCAACCGCTGTCGCCAGCGCCATCGCCGGGGCAAATGCGTCACAGGCACAGCCTGCCTTGCCGATGATGCGACTGGCGATATACCCAGCCATATAACCGCCCGCCACGCCGCCCACAATCGAGCCGGGGCCAATACGCGGATCAAACAAGGCAAAATAATTCAACACCACTGGGGCAGTTTCCCAGCCGTTAAAAAACAAAATCGACAGGCGCGCCCCAATCATCCCGCCGACAAAAGCCGCCAGCGCAATCGGCACTACTTCTTCTTTGGGCCAATGCCGACGGCGCGATTCAACCACAAGCCAAAAGACCCCCACCACAATCCCGAGAGTCAGAAAGAAACCATGCGCATAAATTGGCACGCCAAAAACACGGAACATTTCGTTAATGGGTAACATATTTCAATCTCCTCAGTACATCCATTGTATAACAAATTAAAAGCAAAACAAACCTATAATTGAAAAATGCGCAAACAGTTTCCTACCCTGATCGTGATCCTCGCTGGCCTGGGGCCAATTCTGCTCTTTGGCTGGCTCGCTGGCGGACTCACGGCAACCGAAATTGTCGAAACCCGCAGCATGTCTGCGCTGGAGCAATTTGCACAGGTGGTCGCCGGGCTGGGCATCAAGCCGCTCTACTCGCTGCTGTGTCTGGGGCTGATTCTGTTTCTGTGGGGTCAGCGTGCGCGGGATGTTTCGGCACTGCGCTGGGGGCTGATTGCTTTTCTGACGGGGGAAACTTTCTGCGCGATCAATTTTTGGGTTTTTCAACACGAATCACTGCTGTCAGAATATCTGCACAGTTACGGCATGGTATTGGCCTTCGGGCTGACGATCTTCGCCGCGCTCGAAGGGTTGGATGTGCGCCTGCTGAAACGCAATCAACCCGAGGCGCGTTGCGCTTTCAAGGGGCTGTGTGGCCCCTGCATCCGCAACACAGCCAGGGGCTGTGTCACACGCCGTCTTATCTGGGCAGCGCTCGTCGTTGCCGCAATCATAGCTTTCACCCCACTCACCGCCCCACTTGTCCCCCACGCCTACACCACCAGCATCTACGGATTTCCGTATTCCTACACGCGCTTTGCATTGTACGAATGGTACGAGAACCGCGCTCTGCCCCTGCTGGCGCTAACTTGTTTTGCGCTGGCACTACCGCCGCTTTTGCGCAAAGGCGAGTTGCCCGTCCCGTTTTGGAGCAAGGTCTTTTTTAGCGCTGGTCTGGGGGCGCTGTGCTTTTCGATCTTTCGACTGGCACTGACATCCATCTTTCGGGAAAATCTGGTCTGGTTCGAGTTTTGGGAGGAAACAACCGAATTGATCTATGTTATTGGCACTGGCTTTTTTTTGTGGCAGTTCAAACACCTGCTCGAAAAAACCGGGCCTGTTAAATGGCTGCTGGACGATGCCCAGTAAGTCAGCGTTTAGTGGATATGCGCATTTTTCGCAAAAAAAACTTCTTCGGTGCTGGTTTTCCAAAACCTTTCCGAAGAAGTTTTTTATGGTGGACTAATTTTTTCAGACATCCCCGCTTACGCCAGCCTGTCTTTGAGATCTTCAGGGCGGAAAGGCCCAGGTTCGGCAATCAGTTCGCGCGCCGCATCAACTTTTTTCGAAATATTCCAGAGCAAGACGCCGCGTACCCGTTGATCCTTCAAATAATACACAACCCCTTTGCGATAGGGCTCCTTCCAATCCGAAACAATGTCAAGCGAGGAGTCCACCTCGCCGACTGCTTCATATCCTAAATCAAAAAGATCAGAATAGAAAAATGGCAGGTGCTCATAAGCAGTTGCTACACCAGCCATATTATGTCCGGCAAACTTTCCCATGGTTTTAGCGTTGTCTTCATGCTCTACACGCAGGCGTTTTTCTAAAACGGGGCTATAAAAAGAAGCTACATCACCGGCTGCATAAATATCAGGGTGGCTGGTGAGAAGAAACTCATCCACAATAATGCCATCTGCCACCTTTAACCCCGCCATCTCAGCCAGTTCGAGATTGGGCTGGAGGCCAACGCCAGCGACAACGCCATCCACTGTGATTGGGGGCTGATTTTCCATCTCGAGGATGAACGACTGACCATCGGCTTTCAACCCGGTAACCGACTCTTGCGCGCGTACTTCCACACCTTTTTCACGGAAGTATTCATTCAAGAACAGGCCAAGGTCAATTGGAAACATACGTGCACCAATCACCTTTTCTGGAAAGATCATAACCACCTGCTTCCCATTCATCGCCAGAGCGGCTGCCAACTCCGAGCCAATAAAACCGCCGCCGATGACAGCAAAGCGATTTCCCTTTTCAGTCATCGCACGCAGTCGTTGATAATCCTGGAGTGTGCGAAAATAAATAATCTGATCCATGCCAAAGGGAAGTTGTCGGGGAGTGCCGCCCGTAGCGAGCAACAGCTTCTCAAAGGTATAAACATCCCCTGCATCATCAGCGACACACTTTTTTTCAGCGTCAAGAGATTGTATAACGCGCCCCAAATGAAATGTTACATCCAGCTTTTCTGTTTTACGCCAAATGCTTTCAATATCTTTCCCCTTCCAGAGATCTTTGGTGAGAGGAGGACGATCATAGGGCATAACGAGCTCCTTGCTGATCAAGCCGATCGAACCTTGTGAGTCTGCCTTGCGGATGGCGCTTGCAGCGGCATCCGCAGTCATTCCTGCTCCAAGGATAAGGTATTTGTAGTGTGGCATTTTGACTCCTGCTTAAAATAACCCACCCGACCTGATTAGCCGGGTGGGTGTGTTACTTCGTTATCGGCCCATTCGAATAATAGTCTTCTCTCTGGCAATCTTATGCAGAACATTTTATGATCTGTTTAGCGCTCTTAGGAATGTTTGCCGTTCTTTTTCTCAGGCTCGTGTACAAACGCTGCTTTCCCAGCTTCGGCGGCGGCGGAAACATGATCCAACTGATCAACAATAATTCCCTCGCCCTGCTTTCGCAAGTCTTCAGCTTTTCCTTGCAGATTGGTCGTAACTTTATGGGCTGTATCTTTAGCTTGCGAGACTGCGCTGTCTACGAGTTGCCCGCCCTGGTGCTTTAATTCTTCCGTTTTTCCGTGCAGATTGGTCGTAATCTTCTGGGCAGTGTCTTTGACTTGCGATACTGCACCTTCTACCTTTTCGGCAGCTTGATCACGCAGTTCAACAGTTTTCTGCTGAATTTGGTCGCGTGTTTCTTTCCCAGATTGCGGTGCGAACAACAGCGCTGCACCAGCACCGGCCAGACCACCAATTACCAAACCCGCGACCGCGGCAGAACCTGCATTGGCGCCATTATCTTTATGTTCAACTTCCTGTTCATGCTTAGTGTTTTTCATTGTATTTTCTCCTATTGGTTTGAGTAGTTTAATTTGTGAAATTGGATTTTTAGCAGAGACCAGCTTACACAGCTTGAAGCAGTCTCAAGATCACGATGATAACCACAATCACCAGTAGCAAATGGACAAAGCCGCCGGTATTCGGAATAACTGGAAAACGTGCAGGGCCCAAATATCCGACCAGCCAGAGTACGATCAAGACAACGATGATTAGTTCGAGCATGACGATTTTCCTTTTTGGGCAGGCATTTTTATAGATCGGAAAAGATTATCGGATGGCATGGTGTTCGCTGGTTCTCGTTTCGGTAACATCGACCACCGGACCACGCGGACGATAAAAAATGAGCCAAACTATTCTTTCCAACGCCCAGGCGATCAGCGCATAAATCAACATGGCAAACATGGAAGAAACCTCAAGCACCATATTTCCAGCGGATGGAGATGTGACCATGCCTGCGAAGGGGAAGAGAAATATTTGGGTAAACCCGTAAATCATGGCAACGATTGGAGCATCCGGGCTGGCCCCGATCAGTTTTAATCCGATCCGAATCGCAATCACGGCTTCAAGAATACCGAACAACAACCAGATCAATTCGGTGGCTTTGAACGTAAAGACACGACCTGTTTGCCCTGCCTCACGTTGCGAAGATGTTACTTGCGTAATTCTATTATCGTTTTGGTTTGACATTTTGAGTCTCCTTTCAGAATTTGTTCTCAGCAAATTTTTTGTTTTTATGATTTGCTTATAAAAATAATACGTTCGACAAACCAGCATTGTTACGATGAATGGTTTAGAGAACGACCAATAAAAAAACTTCCGCAATAATGCGGAAGTTTTTTGAATCTTCAGTCTAGAAAGGCAGAATGTGTCTTTGTGTAACTTGGAGCTTCAAATTTGCTGGAGTGAAGATCGCTTCGCTCACATCGTCCAGATGTCCTTCGGGAGGCCCATTAAAAATATTGAATTATTTTAATACCAGACTACCAAGGGCCATTATAATCAAGCGGAATATTAAGAAGCAAGCGGATGAGATAAGGACCAGCAATGCTCACCAAAAGGATTACAGAGACTACAAATGCAATTGTCCCCAAGGCAATCCAATATCGCGTCAACGCAAAATAAATGACCTCCAGCAGGATAATGGCGAGGGCAATTCCTCCTACCAACCCTATACCCACTATCAATACACCCCCAAGTCCGAGGCCGATAAAAAAATCTATCAATTTTTCAGTACTACCGCTGTAGATTTTGCGTTCAAAATTCATATCCACATCCTTCGATGAAAAGACTGATTACTCCTCATTCCCAGCCACAAACTTGATCTTCTCCCAGGGTTTCAGGCTGGGATCGTCACCGAGCAGCGCCTTAAGTTCGTACATCTCGTCGCGCAGGGCGGCGGCACGCTCGAACTCAAGGTTTTTGGCGGCTTCCTTCATCTGGACTTCCATCTCAGCCATCAGTTTTTGCAGTTCGCTGCGCGATGCACTTTCCACATCGCGTTTGGTTTTGTATTCGCCCTGCGGCTCGGCCACACGGCTGGACTTCAACTCGTCGGTAATATCGCGGATGGCTTTGTGAATGCTAATCGGGGTGATGCCGTGCTCTTTGTTGAACTTGACCTGCTTGGCGCGGCGACGGGTGGTCTCATCGATGGCGCGCTTCATCGAATTGGTAATGCGGTCGGCATACATCAGCACACGTCCGTTGATGTGGCGCGCGGCGCGGCCAATCGTCTGGATCAGCGCTGTATCCGAGCGCAGGAAACCTTCCTTATCGGCGTCCAAAATTGCCACCAGCGAAACTTCGGGCAGGTCGAGACCTTCCCGCAGCAGGTTGATACCCACCAACACATCGTAAACACCCAGGCGCAAATCACGCAAAATGCTGATGCGTTCCAGGGTTTCGACTTCCGAATGCAGATACTGCACCTTGATGCCGAGTTCCCCAATATAGGTGGACAAATCTTCGGACATGCGCTTGGTCAAGGTGGTGACGAGTACCCGTTCACCCTTGGCCACCCGCAGCCGGATTTCCCCTACCAGATCATCGACCTGACCCTTGGTGGGACGCACTTCCACCTCGGGGTCAACCAGCCCCGTCGGGCGGATAATCTGCTCGGCGACCTGGTCAGCGTGTTGCATTTCATACGGTCCCGGCGTGGCAGACGTGTAAATGGTGTAGCCCATGTGCTCTTCAAACTCGCTAAACTTGAGCGGACGGTTGTCCAGCGCCGATGGCAGTCGGAAACCATACTCGATCAGCGTTTCCTTGCGGGCGCGGTCACCGTTGTACATACCACGCACCTGCGGTACGGTCATATGGCTTTCATCGAGGATCATCAAATAATCCGAAGGCAGAAAATCGATCAGGGTCCAGGGCGGGGTTCCGGCGGCGCGCCGGTCAAAATGACGGGAATAATTCTCGATACCCGAACAGTATCCCACTTCACGCAGCATCTCCAAATCATAACGGGCACGCTGCTCGATGCGCTGCGCTTCCAAAATTTTCCCCTGATCACGGAAGAATTTGATGCGTTCGTTGAGTTCGGTTTCAATATCCGCAATCGATTCTTTCAGTTCGTCAGCCTTGGCGAGGTAATGCTTGGCGGGATAAATATCGACTGTGGTCGGCTCAGAGAAGATTTCACCGGTCAGCGGACTGAATTCCATGATGCGTTCGACTTCGTCACCAAAGAAGGCAATCTTGTAACCGCGCTTGTCCTGATACGCCGGGATAATTTCCAGCGTATCGCCGCGCACGCGGAACAGGCCGGGGCGCAACTCCATGTCGTTGCGCTGGTACTGCGATTTGATCAACTGGCGGATCAGCGCATTGCGCCGGTAGATTTCGCCCGTTTTGAGCGTTACGACACCGCGCCCAAACTCTTCGGGGTTGCCGAGGCCGTAGATGCACGAAACCGAGGCGACGATGATGACATCCTTGCGCGACATGAGCGACATGGTGGCCGCCAGCCGCAAGCGGTTGATTTCTTCGTTGATCTCGGTCTCTTTTTCGATGTACAAATCCTGCCGGGCAACGTAGGCTTCGGGCTGGTAGTAATCGTAATACGAGACAAAATACTCGACGGCGTTTTCAGGGAAGAATTCCTTGAACTCGGCATAGAGTTGAGCGGCCAGGGTTTTGTTGTGGGCCATAATCAGGGCCGGTTTTTGCAACTCCTGGATGATGGACGCAATCGTATAGGTCTTACCCGTGCCGGTTGCGCCGAGCAAAACCTGCTGTTTCAGGCCGCGCCGAACACCGTCCACAAGCTGACGGATGGCTTCCGGCTGGTCGCCGGTGGGGATAAAGGGTGCTTGAAGTTTGAAGTCCATGTTTTAGGGGTTGGGAATCGGGAAACGAAGAATGGGAACGGATGTTCTGTATTGTACTTCAAAGATTGGTAAATTAGTAAATTGGTGAAAACCACTTCCCAATTTACCAATTTACTGCGCTCACGGCTCCGGCATGGGCGGGAACGCACCATCGACGCCGTAGAAGTCACCGGGGTTGATGTCGGGCAGGGTCAGGCCCGCAGTCACGGTAACAACGATCAGGGTATGGTCAGAACATTCGGCGGCCAGGCCGCAGGGAACGGCATTGGTATAGCCGCCCGCAACTCCACCGGGAAAGGAACCGCTGGCAATCGAGTAGACAACAATATGATACTTGCCCACCGGCAATGCCAGGCTGTAGGTGGACTGACCGGCAACGGTATCGACAGAGATGACTTTGCCGGTGGCAACGTCAAAGGCGGCAATCCGCATCGGCGGCAGGGAATCTGCCGGATAGCTGAGCTTGCCAACAATGGTTCCCGTTGGTGGGGACGTTTGGATGTGTAATGCTGCGGCAGTCGCCGTGGCAGCATCACTTAGGGCTGAGGGAACATCCGTGACTGGGGCAGTATCGGTGACTTTTGGCGCAGCCACAGGCAGGTTGCAAAAAATGGCCGAGAGCGCCAGCGCACTGATGAAAATCCATTTTTTCATTACAGTCTCCAAAATTATTTAATAGCAGGCTTGGCCGGGAAGCCACCACCCCAATTACTGATATCGGCGGTCGTTTTTTGACCGGCAATCACGTAAACATTTGGTTCGGTGCCACCCGTGATGCCAGTGTCGTCGTAGGCCACGACCTGATAGCGTCCAGCAGGCAGGTCGGGAATCGTATAATCGGTCTGACCAATCAGCAGGACAAAGTAGTACCAGTAGCCAGTCCCCTGATTAAAGGCGACGACTGTCAGCGAACCATTACCTGCATAGCCGGAGATGTGCCCGGCAATCGACCCCGCCGCCTTTGACGGGGAGATTCCCGGCGGATAGGGAACGGCGAACGGCCCTTTGGTGTAATCGCAAAAATCGAGGTGGGTGACTGGCTGACCGCTGGTCACCTGCACGGTGGACTTGTTTTCGACGAGTACGCCAATGGTGTAATCGGGTGGCCAGGCGTAGATTTTATATGTGCCTGGGGGCAGTTCAAGGCTGTAGATTTCTGTCGGGCGGCTGACAATTTGCGTCAGCACTTTGTCGCTGCCATCCGCCTGGAAGTAGATGGTTAGTTGCAGCATATCTTTGTCGTGATAACAAACCTTGCCACTGACGTTAACGGTCGAAGCAGTCGGGGTGGCCGCGGGGGCTGCTGGCGTAGCCGTCTCCACTTGTGGAGAGCTTTGCGGGGTCATCGCCTGCAAGGTCGCAGCGACCATCGTCCCCATCACATCCTTGGATGGGTCTTCGGTGGCAGCTTGATTGAGTTCGGGCAGGTTGCAAGCGGTGAGAAGCAGGGCAAAAACAATCAAGAGCAGAGCGATTTTACGCATTTTTTCTCCTTGTAGCGAGGTTGGAAAGTGACAGGTTGCAGGTTGAAAGTTGAAGGTTGGTTTTCTTCATCCTTTTGACCTTATCTTCATCGAAACGGACAGACATCTGCCGGGACGTAGATGTGACTCTGAGAACCATGATAATCACTGCCAAGCGGAGTCAAAATCTCAGGGTGGGCATCCGCAAAGGCGATGGCGGCGGCACAGGCATTGTACAACTTTCCCGTTGATTGGTAAGCATCCCAAAACTGGGACGCCATCTCTGCATATGGATGGCCGGGGCTGTCCGCCGGAAATTTGGCTTGCAGGGTAGCATACGGCGTTTGCGCAGCATCCATCTCGCCGAGGCGGATGTGTAAGACGATCATGCGGTAATAAGCGTAGGCCGCAAGACGAGGGTATTCGCTGGTATCTGGAAAGGCAGGCGCAATTGTAGGCAACGGCGTTTCATACTTGACAACGCGGTTGGAATAATCGTAGATTGCTTTCTCAGTCTCATACCGTTTTCGATCTTTTGACCACCAATCCAGGTCGCGATTGAAGATTGCCTCTTGGTATAGCGCCAATGCCTTACGATAATCTTTTGCCAGAACCAATTGATCGGCGTCTTGAACATCCTGAAAGCGGTACTGTGGCGAAGTGTACTGCCCCTGCTTTATGACAACGAAATGTTCGCCATTCCAACCGATTGTAACGGTTTCAGAGCGCAAAGGCAGCTCACTCGCAAACATACCCGGATCACCGTGAAGTGGCTCATCAACAGCATTAATTTCCTTAAGCCCATCTCCATTCGTATCCATGATGGTGTACTGAAAATCGGTTCCTCCAACCCAATCATAAATTACGGTTTCTCCCGTATACGTTGTTATTTTGTTTTCCATCAGTGAGCGAAATTGACTTCCATCCCATTCAAAAATTTGGATGGAATGAAAACCACGACGTTCGTAATTGGAAAGAATCAGTTCAGGCATACCGTTTTTGTTTAAATCATCAACAGCATCTAGACGAAGATTTCCCTGTGTGCCTTTGAATTCAAAAACATTGACATATTGTTTATCAGCGCACTGGTAGATGAAAAGCTTTCCAATCTCGAAATCTATATAAACGACTTCCGGCATACCATCGCCGGTTAAATCGATGACTTTCCCGTAATCGGTGCGCTCTCCATGCAGTTGCTGGGCGAGTGTATTGAGACTTCCCCCCGCATTGAGATAATTCAAAACATCATCATGTGAGGGTGGGAGCCCGCAATTTCCCTTTGCATCACAACTTCCAAAATCAAGCACACTTTTAGAAGCTGTCATCAATCGGCAGTCCGTTTTTGGCGCGGGCGTGACCGTGACAATACGCCGCACATCGAAAGTGGGTGTAAAGGTGGGGATGGTTGGCAGCGGCGTAATCGTCGGCGGAGCGGGGGTTTGCGAAGCCGTTGGTGTTGGTGTGATGGATCGGGCAAGCATCATCGTGGCGGAGGGGGTAGCACGAGCAGTTGAAGTCTCTGTCTGCTGTGGGGATGCAGTCCCGGCAGAGCAGGCAGAGAGAAACAAGACAAAAAATAGAAGAGAAAAGGTTTTTTTCATAAAACTACCCTCCTACTGATTTTACAAGAAAGCGCCGATGTATCTTCGTTGAATGAATGATACCGTAAGATTGCGTTGTTCAATACGCTATAATAAGATCATCCCCATTCACTTTCATATACCCGGCGGTTTTATGGATGACGAACTACAAAACCTGGAAGAAACGCTCGCCCGCGTCACAGCGCTCGAATCTGCGCTGGGGCCGAATGCTGCGCAAGCAATTCGGATGGCGTTGCGCACGACCGATGAAGCATCCCGGCGGGCGCATGGACTCACACCTGAAATGCGCGGCGAACGCAAACTGGCGACGGTGATATTTGCCGATCTTTCAGGCTTCACCGCCCTTTCAGAAAAGCTGGACGCCGAAGTGGTGCGCGACCTGATGAACGGCTGTTTTGACTGTCTGGTACCGGTCATCGAAAAATATGGCGGAACGATTGATAAATTTATCGGGGATGAAATCATGGCGCTCTTTGGCGCACCCCACACGCAGGAAGACCATGCCGAACGTGCACTGAACGCTGCGCTCGAAATGATGTCGAACTTGCGCGTCTTTAATCAACAACACAGCACACAACTGGGGATGCACATTGGCATCAACAGCGGCATGGTGGTGGCAGGCGGGCTGGGTTCGGTAGGCCGCCAGACCTATTCTGTGCTCGGAGATACGGTCAACGTCGCCGCCCGGCTGGAAGATGCTTCCACGAGCGGCGACATTTTTGTCGGGCCGCAGACCTACCTTCAGTGTGCGCCTTTGTTCGAGTTTGAAACCCTGCCGCCCATGACGCTCAAGGGCAAGTCTGCGCCGCTGGCGATTTATCGCCTTTTGCGGCTGAAAGAAATGCGTGGACGGCTACGCGGCCTGACCGACCTAGATGCACCGCTGGTGGGCCGTCAGGCTGAGCTGGCGCGCCTGCTCGGGCTGCTGCAAAATCTGCGCAACGAACGGGGCGGGCTGGGCTTTATCTTTGGCGAGGCCGGGTTGGGCAAGAGCCGCCTGCTTAAAGAAGCGCGCCAATTTGGCGGCACCGGGGTAACCTGGTTTGAGAGCGCCGCGCTGTCCTATGAAATCTATCAGCCTTACACGCTGTTTCAGCGGCTCTTCCGGCAGGTTTGCGGACTGTATCAGACCGAAAATGCCGCGCTGGTGCTCGAACGCATCCGGCCGATGTTGAAAGATTTTAGCGCCGAAGCCCGCGAAGATGCTTTGCAGGCGCTGGGGGGGCTGTTTGCGCTGGGCGGCGCGGCAACACAATCTGGTGAAACCTTTCGCGCGCGTTTGTTCAAGTTTATGGGGGATTTCTGGCGGATGCAGTGCGCGCAAAACCCCGTGACCCTGGTCTTTGACGATTTGCATTGGGCCGACCCGGCTTCGGTGGAACTGTTGCAACATTTGCTGCCACTCTGTGGGGAAGTGCCGCTGCTGCTGTTGTTTGGCTCCCGCCCCGATGCCGAAACCCCTGGCTGGCGGCTGAAAGCTGCGGGACAGGACTTCCCCGAAGTCTGCGAAATCTTCCTGCAACCGCTCAACGCATCCGAGTGTGATCATCTCGTCCACAACCTGCTCAGCATCATGGATCTTTCGCCACGCCTGCAGGAACGCATTCAGGCACGCGCCGAAGGCAACCCACTCTTCATCGAAGAACTGGTGCGCACCCTGATCGAAAAGCACGTGATCGTTTTTGAAGAAAAAACCGGCCACTGGCTCACCCAACAAGACCCCGACCAGATCGAACTGCCGACCACGCTCCAGGCGCTGCTCAGCGCCCGCATTGACCGGCTGGACGCCGCGCCGCGCAGCACCCTGCAAATGGCATCCGTCATCGGAAGACAATTCTATGCGCGGGTGCTGGCATCCATTTTGACCCTTGAAAAGGAGCTGCCCGACCACCTTGAAACCCTGCAAAGGGTGGAGCTGATCGAAGAAGCCGCCCGCAACCCTGAGCTAGCTTACATCTTCCGGCATGTCTTGATGCAGGAGGCCGCCTACCAGTCGATTTTGCACCAGCAACGCCGCGAATTCCATCGTCAGGTGGCCGAGACGCTCGAAAACCTGTTTGCAGACCAGCGGGATGAATACGCCGCCACGCTCGCTTATCACTTTTCGGCGGCAGAAATGCCCGTCCGCTCGTTTTTCTACCTTTGCCTTGCCGGGAATGTTGCCTTTCAGATGCACGCCATCCCCGAAGCCGGGGACTATTACCGGCGCGCCGTCGCACTGACAGCCGCCGCCGACACTACATTTGACGAAATCCGTGCGGCCTATTTGCACTATGGGCGAACGCTGGAGTTGACCAACCAGTACCCGGCAGCGGTTCAAGCCTATCAGGCGCTGGCTACCCTTGGGGAAGAAAAAAACCAGCCATCCCTGGCATTGGCTGCCTGGATTGCGCTGGCAAAAATTCACGCGCTGCCCTGCCCGGTGCGCGACCCGGAGCAGGCAGCGCTGCTGATTGACAGGGCCACCGCGCTGGCCCGCGAATTGGGCGACCTGGGAGCCGAGGCACGTGTCTTATGGGTCAAGCAATTACTGTATATGTATACCGGGCGCATGCGCCAATCTGTCCTTTTCGGGGAGCAGGCGATTGGCTTGGCCCAGCAAGTCAATGACATTGATTTGCTGGCCTATGCAGGGCAGGACGTTGCGCTGGGGTACATGGTGATTGGCCGGTTGGATTTATCGGGAGAGACGCTGGAGATGACGCGAACGCTCTGGGGGCAGTTGGGAAACATGCAAGGCCTGACAGAAAATTACGCCAATCATACCTATCTCTATATCATGTTAGGACGATTTAAAGAAGCACTTGAAATGGCAGACCGCGCCAGTCAACTGGCGATGCGCATTACCAATGAATGGGGGCGGGCAAATGCCAGCATCTTTATTGGCCTGCTGCACCTGGCCTGCGGCAATGTAGACCAGACCTTTGAATTGCTTGAAGAAATTTCACCCATGGCGCACGCGATTGGACATCCCGGCTCGATCTTGTGTGAGGTGCAAATGGGCTGGATTTATCTCTCCGTTGGGGCCCAGGAACAGGCAATCGCCCACATGCAACGCGCAGACGAGTGGGCGCAAACCTTCCCGCCGTTTTTGATTGCGTCTCAGGCCGGGCTGGCCCGCTCCGCGCTGACAACGGGCAACCTGGCAGCCGCAAAACAATTCATCGACGACATTCGCAACCGCGGCCTGTTTGAAACCCTGCTGCTGTTCGACCAAATGTTTGAACTAACTGTGTTGGAATATCATGTCACCTGCCGTGAATGGGCCGAGGCCCGTCAACAGGCGGATAGGTTGCTGAACCAGATGGATGACTACCGGGTGCAATATGGACTCCCCGTGGCGTTGCAGTTAAAAGCGGAGATCGAACTCGCCGAAGGCAAACCCGATCTGGCACTGACTTGTTTGCAAAAAGCTGTCGAACTTTCTACCGCCCTGAATGCCCAGACCTGGCTATGGCCGGCGCTGGCACGGCTGGCGGCTGTCCACGAGGGACTTGGTCAGCAAAACGAGGCAGATGCGGCGCGGGCCCGCGCTGTTCAATCGCTGCAACATATTGCCACCAGCACCGTCCGCCCTGAACTACGCCAATCGCTGGCAGCGCACGCCGCCACTTATGGATTGTCATTTTCCCTTGATTCAATCAGGTGACAGTCACCTGGTGTTACTTGCCAGAAATAGATTTCACTCCATAATACTGTGCGGCGGTTCTGTTGACCCAGTCAAACTTATTTTCTGATAATTCGCCTGCAATCCAGATAGTATCACGAATGTCGTGCATGGCGGGATGGTGGCGCAAGCTTGGCAAAACAATATTGCCCCTGGCTTGTGTACTTGCCTCATGTAGAAAAGCATCGCGCTCATCCCACAAGCGTGCGTAGGTTTGCAAAGTGGGAATAAGCTGCACAGATACCAGGGCAACCCGCATCTGCATCCATAACATGATGAGTGTCAACGATAATAGTAAAAAAGCCTGGGAATAGAGGCGCAGCTTTTCAGTTTTGACAAGCGCGCTCAAAAAACGACCACCAAAGAAACCAAATAAAACAAAAGTCAAAACAAAGAGAAACATTGGCAGAAAAACGGCTCTATCCACAGGACGTATATCCCACACGACGAATGCCGGGAAAAAACCGGCGCTCAACATGACACATCCCAGTGCCAGCCAAGAAACACTCAGTAGAAAATGTTTGCGAGAAGCGGGTTTGTCATTATCAGCACGCAGCGCAAAAAAGCCTGCCACCACACCGGTTAATAACAATCCCAGCACCAGGGCTGTATAACCTGTCACCCACTGGGTTAAAAATAAGGGCACATCTTTAATCGAATCAATCATTGCGCCCGCAACAGACTGCAAAGAAATGCCTGCCACGCGAGTAGTGCGTGCCAAATTTCCGGGAGATTTGTCGATGATAATGAAGGCACACCACGAAGCAAGGTAGGCTGCCAGCAAGATGCGCAAAATATCGCTGCGATTTTGTTTCTTGTACAAAAAAACAAAGTAAAGCAGACTAAACGTAATCAGCGCAACTTGCATGACAACCCAGGTTTCTGAAAATCCGCCTGTTATCAATCCAATACCAAAAGCGGCGAAGTACTCCCAAGCTGCTACTTTGGGCGATGCTGATGAGGAAAAGAAGCGCTTGAGAAACAACGCCAGGCAGATTGCGAAAAGAATATTTGAGATTTGATACGTCAGGATACCAGCCTGCCAGAAGAGCACTTCGGTGTAGCCAGGCAGGCTTTTGACTACGCCAAACAGAATCGCAGCGGTCAAGATGCCAAGCCATTTCTTCTCAACAGGGAGGGCCAGGGCAGCAAAAATCTGTTTGAGCGCCCAATATAAAGACAGAAACCAGGCGGTCAAGGCAACCATTGGCAGCAAAGGCAGCATTTTGACGCCAGCCAGTTCTATCAGTGAAGCCAAAAAGGTGAACGAATAGCGCCCAGACCAGGCGCGGTACCAGAAGAATTGCGCCGGCCAAAATCCCCTGTGTAGTACGGCAGCAGCGGTGCTGTAATCGTCTGCCAGGTAACGGGTGAAAAAACCCAGGTAAGCCCAGATCAACAGCGGGACAAGGCCGAGGGCCAGAAATAGCCAGGGCATCAGTTGAGAGGTAAGGGTAAACAAACGACGCATATTGATTCTTGATTCCTTTTGCCGAAATAGACAAATATTTATTGGCTTGTAATTGTAATTCTGTTCGCCATGATAATTACTTTCATACTGCAACCTTCGACCCCGCTACCCTTCTATCACAATCACTCTGCTTTGCAACCGCTCCAACACGTCCAGCAGCCGCTCCTGCCAGTTTTCATCCTTGACAAAGTTGCACCAGTAAGCATTTTTACCGCCACGGACGCCGGGGCCCATATCTGGCATCATGCGCTGTGCCATGTTCGGATTCAAGATTGGGTAGCGCAACACGATCTGTCCACTTTCGAGGCTGACAGATTGGATTCCGACCGCGTCGGCGCGCAGTTTGATGCGCATCTGGTAGAAGAGATTTTGCACCATCAACGGCAGCGGCCCAAAACGGTCGGCGAATTCCTCGGCCAGCGGCTCGATCTCGCGCTCCTCGCGCATTGAGGCAATGCGCCGGTAAAGCCGCAAACGCAAATCCTGATTGTGGACATATGCGGCAGGAATGCCAATCGCCAGCGGTAAATCGACGGTAACGGGCTCTTTAAGTTCCTGTTCGTATTGGGAGAGTTGTAGGTTGAAAGTTGAAGGTTGCATTTCGGGCAAAACCTTCAACGTTGCACCTACAGCTTTCAACTGTCTGACAGCCTGCGCCAGCATCCGCGTGTAGAGATGAAAACCCACCGACGTAATATGCCCGGATTGTTTTGCGCCAAGCAGTTCACCCGCGCCGCGAATTTCGAGATCACGCATAGCGATGGAATAACCCGCGCCCAGTTGGGTGTTTTCGGCGATCACTTCAAGGCGCTCCTGGCCTTCAAGCGTCGGCGATTTTTTGCGGTGCCGGAAGAAATAGGCATAAGCACGCTGCGAAGCACGGCCAACTCGTCCGCGCAGTTGGTAGAGCTGGGCCAGGCCAAAAGTATCGGCACGGTCCACGATCAGGGTGTTGGCGTTCGGGATATCGAGGCCCAATTCGATGATGGTCGTCGCCAGCAGGATGTCGATCTGGCCACTGGTGAATTTGTGCATGATCTCGGCCAGCTCCCCCTCGGGCAGTTGTCCGTGCCCGACGCCGACCCGCGCCTGCGGGACGAGGTTCTTCAGGTGCATCTGCATGGCATGGATGGTCTGCACGCGATTGTGGACGAAGAAAATCTGTCCGCCACGCTCCAGTTCGCGCAATACGGCCTGACGCACCAGCCGCGGCGAGTAGGGACCGACATGGGTGATGATCGGCAGTCGTTCTTCAGGCGGCGTGTTCAGGGTGGAGATGTCGCGCACCCCGGTCAAAGCCATGTACAATGTCCGGGGGATGGGAGTCGCCGTCAAGGTCAGCACATCCACTTCCGTGCGCAATTTTTTGAAGTGCTCCTTGTGGGTCACGCCAAAACGCTGTTCCTCGTCAATGATGACCAGCCCCAAATCCTTGAATTCGACATCCTGCGAGATCAAGCGGTGCGTGCCGATGAGTATGTCTACATTACCAAGCAAGAGTTGGCGAATGATTTCATTCTGCTCACGCGGCGTGCGGAAGCGCGAAAGCATCTCAACTTTGACCGGGAAGGCCGCGAGACGCTGGGTAAAGGTGTCGTAATGCTGCTGCGCCAGCACGGTGGTTGGTACGAGCACGGCCACCTGCCGACCGTCCATGACGGCTTTGAAGGCAGCGCGCAGGGCCACTTCGGTCTTGCCGTAGCCGACGTCGCCGCACAACAGGCGATCCATTGGGCGTGGTGTTTCCATGTCCTTTTTGATGGCGATGAGCGCCAGACGCTGATCGGGCGTATCGGCATAGGGAAAGCTGTCTTCAAGCTCAGACTGCCAGGGCGTATCGGGATGGAAGGCGTAGCCCTGCGCCGTCTGGCGCTGCGCATACAGTTGCAGCAAATCTTCAGCGATCTGCTGCACCGCCTCGCGGACGTGGTCTTTGGTGTTGGCCCAGTCCATGCCGCCCAGGCGACTGAGCGTCGGCGCGACACCCTGCGCGCCGATGTAACGCGTCAGCCGGTCGGCCTGATGGACAGGGATGTAAATTTGTCCGCCGTTGTCATACTCGACCAGCAGGAACTCGCGTTCATGCCCTTCAAGCAATCGCTTGACCAGCCCGGCAAACCGTCCAATGCCAAAATCAACGTGGACGACGTAATCGCCTGCGCGCAGGTCGGCAAAGGCCGCTTCGGGCGTCTCGGCAACCGATTGCTGGCGCGCGCGCGGCGTAGGCCGCTCCCAACCGAAGATTTCGGAGTCAGTGATAAGATGAAGCAGAGAATGAGATTTAACTTCCAGGGTGAAACCCTCGGAGAGAGATGCCTCGGTAAATTCAGGATTAATAATAGTTAAATCAGCGTCAGAAACCAGGCTTTGCTCTCTACTCTCTCCTCTCTGATTCTCTTCCCATAACTCGGTCAATCGCTCGGCCTGACGGCTGACGACGATCACCCGATCACCCTGTGCCGTTAAAGAAGTCAGATACTCGACGAAGGGTTTCAACCGCCCGCCAAAACGTTGACCGTGACCGAAAATCTCGCGCAACGGATGGTCGTCTGCCCTGACTTCATCAGTTGCATGTCCCAGCTCCAGCCAGGGGTGCGACTGGATGCTATCGGTCAGCTCCGCCAGCGAAAGATACGGAACGGGGAAATCGTTTGCCAGTACGCCTTCTTCAATGCTCTCATGGCGAAACTTGACAGCCTGTTCCTCCACTTCGCCAACCATCGTCTCAATCAGCGAAAGATCGTCCACCAGAATCAAGGCGCGCTGTGGCAAATAATCAAGCAGACTTGAGACGGCAGCGTGCAGGACGGGGATGTGGAATTCTGTGGGGTCGGAAGTGGATATTCGATATTCGATATTTGATATTCGAGACTCGCCATCCTGCGAGTCCGAATTATCGAATATCGAATTATCGGGTTTTGTCACAATAAACTCCCGCGCTGGCGTGACCAACACCGATTGCAGCTTCTCCAGGGTGCGCTGGGAGGCCGGGTCAAAGCTGCGCAGGGTATCGAGTTCATCGCCGAAGAAGTCAAAGCGCAACGGCGCCGGGGCCGAGGGCGGCCACAGATCCAGGATGCCGCCACGGCGGGAGAATTGTCCCGCTTCGAGCACGGTATCTGCCGACTGGTAGCCGATACTGATCCAGTGGCGGATCAGCGCATCGGGCGAAACCGTCTGCCCGACCGACAGGCGCTTGCTGGCCTTGAGAAAGTCGCGGCGCGGCAGCGTGCGCGTCATCACAGCGCGGGCCGAGGCCACGATCAGCAGCGGCGTGGACGGTTTTTCGGCAAACGGTAAATGGTAATGCGCTAGCGCCGTCAGCGTTTGCAGGCGCTCGCGACGGGTGACATTGCCCCAGGCGGCCTCCTCGTAAAACAGCGGGTTCGGCTCCGAAAAGAGAAAACGTGGCGATGAAGGCATCCAGAAGGAAAGCTCATCAAAACGCGCCAGCGCATGGTCGGCGCGGTCCGTCAGCAGCAAAATGGGCCGGTTTAGATCAGCATGCAACGCCGCCATCAACGGCAAACGCGCCGCTCGCGGCAAACCGAGCGCAGGCAGGCGGTTATCATCCTGTACCTGCTTGAGCAAGGACTGATATTCGGGGGTGGAACGGAGATGTTGAAGGATGAAATCCATAATGAGTTGAGAAAGTTTGTCTGTTATGGTGTGGACGTGGGTGTAGGGGTTGAAAGAAGAATGGAAGCACCACCAATTTCGGCAATGTATTCCTTAAGATTCCTCGTATCATCTCCTACGGTGTAGGAATAATGAGTAGCATCAATCCAGCCGTCAAAGGAGCCAGCAAGTGTAATCATGGGGCTTCCATCAACCGACCCCACCCGTCCATAACGAAGATTGCCCACGCCAAAATGCTTGCTATCAGGACTCCACTGGATGGCAGAGCAAGGCAATTCATCCAAGTCATACGCCTGAGATCGGCCATCCTTCAGGTTTACAAGGTGGGCTGAATCGCTCATAAGAAACATCCAATTTCGATCCGGAGAAAGGGAGACGGTACATCCCATTCTCCATACATACCCAAGCTCGGGGTGAATGCCATCAATTTGGACAGCCTTGTTCCCTAACGAATAACGAAAAACATCATAACCACTGGGCGGATCTGGGGGGGGCGTTTGATCCGCCTGCAGCAGCAACAATGATCAATCCGCTCGAATCAGGCAGCCAGTATTGATATGGTAAAAATTCATCAGGCCGTGTCATTTTGTAGTCAAAAACGCCCAAATAAGCCAACTTGAAATACCCGTCAGAAAAAGAAAAAATATTAATATGACCTGACCCGGCAATAGAGAGATTCTTTTGGTTGGGAGAAATTTCGAAATTGCCATTATCAAATTCGGTACCGCTGACCCTTTGCCCAACTTCTTTCAGTTCTCCTGAATCGATATTGACGCTGTAGGTATTCACAAAACAATCTGCTGCGTCGTATAAGCCAGGCCGTTCGCCACACAGATAAAGATTGAATACCAGAATATGCATGTTTTTGAGAAACGTCAGCGCCTTTACTTTTCCGCCGTCTTGCACAGCAAGCGATTGCACATCAATGATTTGCTTCTCTTTGCCACCAGCCGCGTCAATCACGTAGAAAGAAAGATCACCCCAACGATAAAAAACAATCTTTTTGCCGTCATCCGAAAAAAGTGGATTCATATCAGTCTTGCTATTGGTCAATTGGACATTTTTGCCATCACCAGTTTGAATATATAAATTGCCGTCAATGATTAAAGCTTTACGCTTCCCATCCGGCGCATAAACTGGGGCTGGCGTATAAGTTGGGTTTGGCGTGCCCGTAGGTGGAAATGTTGCAGTTGGCGTGATATAAGCGGTTTGCGTGATTCCTGCGACCACCGTCGCGGCAATTTGGGTGGCGAAAGCATCCAGGTTGACAGGCGTGGGCGTGGCAATCGGGCTGACGCTAGCCGTCGCCGCGCCGCAACCCACCAGCAACGGAATCAGCAGCAGCCAGCCGTATTGCCGAATGATTAATTTGATGTGCATGCCCATCTCCTATACCGTCCGCGTACGGCAATACCGCATAGACCGGCGACCAGATAAAATTCGTCGGCGCGGCAGCAAATTCCTTGCCGACTTCGGCAATGTAGCTCTGCAAATCAAGGATGGTCTTGCCCCTTGAGAAGAGATAATGCGTCGCATCCAGCCAGGCGATGAAATGTCCGTCAATCTTGATGGGCGGCGTGCCGTCCACAGAGCCGATGGCCGTTTGCGAGGCGAAATGCTGGCTGTCGGGGCTCCATCTAACATCGCAATCGCCATCCCAATCATAGGGCTGCGATTGAACGGTTGTCAGATTACCAAGATAAATTTTCGGTTGGGTATCTGAATAAAGCGCCCAGTGCAAATCAGGGGAAACGGAAAAAAGACACGGGGTCTGCGGCCCATTCGCCGGAATCGGATCAAGGGTCAGTTGTTCGGCATGGTTTTCCTTCACAGCATAGCGCCAGAGCGCATCTCCATCCATTCGTTCTATGACCAGTATCAAAGTACTTGAATCGGGGAACCAACGCAGCAGCGGTAAAGTATCCTTGTGTGGGGCTTCGAGAATATTGGATTGCACCAACTTGCCCATCACATCATATAAATCAACGTGCTGCGCCTTGATGACAGCAATATACTGACCATTGGGCGAAACAGAAAAATTGGGATTCGCGGGGGAGAAATCCGCGTCTTTTAGAAGTTCCGTTAGCTTGGCAGATTCTGTGTCCGCGAGGAAAACGTCCCCACCACAAACTGAATTTTGGCAAAAAGAACGACTAAAAAGAACACGATGTGTTTGTGGGATGAACGTCAGATATCGGACAATACTTGCTGGTGCTGTTCCAGACAGCATCTTCTGGTTGACAAGTTCCTTCTCACTGCTGCCGTCTTCATTGATAACGAAGACATTGTCAAATTTCTCGCCGCGATAAAAAACAATCTTCTTCCCGTCCGATGAAATGATCGGATCGTGGTCTGTGCCGCTTTTGGTGATCTGGACAGGTACACCTAAACCGTCACGCACATACAAATTGCCCTGGCCGACCGTGACCGTGCGGAATTGCGACAGAAGCGACAGGTTCGGGTCAGGAGTCGCCGTCAAAAAGGGCACATCCGTTTCGGTGGGTTCTTCCGTCAAACCGGCGGCGGGCGTTTCTGTCGCATCGGCTTCTTGCAGCCACGAGTCGATTTCAGCGGCGTTAGCCGTCTGGGTGATTCGCGCCACAAAGGTGGCGACGATCTGCGTACCGTTGGTATTTGCATCCTGCGCCCCAGTTCCACAGGCAGCAAGCAACATTAAGCAGATGATCCCTATCAGAACAACAATGACTATTTTTGTCCGCATCCCAAACTCCTTTCCTGTTACCAAATTACCTTATTGTCTAATTCCTACACCCCTGTCCCATTAAACTTATTCATCGCCGCATTCAAACCCTGCGTGACAAAAGTCAGCGCGGCGTCGGCAGCGCGGTCGAGCGTTTCAGAGACCGACATCAGCTCTTTATGGGTGAACTCCTGCAAGACGTATGCCGACGCATCCATGTGCCCTGGCGGACGGTCAATGCCAAAACGCAGGCGCGGAAAGTCTTGCGTGCCCAACTGCTGAATGATCGAGCGAATCCCATTATGCCCGCCCGGCCCCCCACCCGGACGAATGCGCAGGGTGCAAAAGGGCAGGTCAAGTTCATCGTAAACCACCAGCAGATTTTCGAGCGGGATTTTATAAAAGCTCAAAAGTCCCTGCACCGACTGGCCCGAAAGATTCATAAAGGTCTGCGGCTTGGCCATGATGATCTTCTGACCTTCATGCTGGGCAGTGATCACAATCGATTTTGATTGCACCTTCATGCCGCGCGCATTCAGGCGAATGGTCAGACGGTCGACAAGCATAAAACCGACGTTGTGGCGGGTGTCTTTGTATTCACGGCCAGGGTTGCCCAGGCCAACGATCAGGATGGGAAGATTATCTGTCATGGTGTGTGAGTGGAAGAGAGAGGTTGGGAAGGTCATAAGGTAGACATTCGATAGTAGAGAATAGAGAATGGAGAATAGTTTTTTGAAAGCCGAATATCCAATAACGAATATCGATCAGCTTATCGTGAACGCATCTTTAAAAACAGCCCAAAAATGCCAAACAATAGTGCAACAAAGGCTGCCCCACGCCCCAGGTTGAAGGCAATCTCATCGGTGCGCAGGGAGGCCGGGTTGGGCGGCATCGGCGAGGGCCGCACATAAGGTGTGGATGTTGGCTGCGGCGTGGATGTCACCGTTGCTGTAGCAGTTGGCGAAGCGCTTGGCGTGGCACTGGCCAGGGGCGTGGAGGTCGGCTCGGGCGTGTCTACCGTGTAATTATGGATGCGCAACCCGTAGACAAAAACGTCCTGATCGCCATTGGGGCTGAAGACACGCAGGCGCAGGTTGTATTCACCATCGCTGATGGTGGTGGTATCCCAGGCAGCCAGCAAACCATCGTCCGCAATTGGATTAACACCCGTGGCAAAGGTGAACCAATTGGGGTCTGTGTTGGCCGTATCGGCAAAAGCCAGCTCGTAGCTGGTCCAGCCCTCGAGGGCGATGCTGCCCGTGATGTTTACGCTCCCTTTCAGTGGCTGACCATGAATCGGGTAGGTAAAGTTGATGGGCCCCACCGTAGGCAGTTCCGGGACGCTGTCCGGAGTCCCCGCGGGAAGGACCACCTCAGGCGTGGACGTTTCATCCTGCGCGGCGGCGGATGAAGGGGCGGCATTCAAAAGAAAGCCCAAAGCGAACATAAATGAGATCAGACCAGCCAGAAAGCGTTTTCCAAACATTTCAACCTGCCCAAAGCAAACGTCTTGTGGGTAACGGTTGAGTTTAACATGAAATGAACCAAAGAGCAAAAAACCGCTGGCTATCATTTTGATGACAGCCAGCGGAAGCTTAATGACAGTGGATGACGTTTTTGCCTTAAGACAAGATCATATAACCCAAAGCCAGCAACCCAACCCCTAGAAAAATATAAAATACACGGGCCCCATTCCGCCCAAACAACCTGACAAAAACGGCTGCCTTATTGTTATCCATAAAACGATTCCAATTCAATACTGCAGCACCAATCACAAAGATGCCCGACAAAATCGCAATAATCCCAAGCATAAAACTCCTTTTTCAGGGTAAGTCCAAACCAGTGTCTTCATCATTTTACTTTGGTTTGAAGGCTGATCATAGATCGCATTTGCCTGCTTTGTAGGGGCGCGGTTCCCGCGCCCACAGGCTAAAATTCAAATTGCCCCAAAATCATATCATTTGCCCCTTGACATTCACGCTACGTAAGGGTTTATATTAAGAGCATGTTCACAGTCAAACAACTTTCCAGGTTGGCGGGCGTCACCCCGCGCACATTGCATCACTACGATGCCATCGGACTTCTCAAGCCGTCCCGGATTGGCGAAAACGGCTATCGCTACTACGGGGATGAGTCCCTGCTGCACTTACAACAAATCCTGTTTTACCGGGAGTTGGACCTGCCCCTGGAAGAAATCCGCACGATCATGGGACGCCGTGATTTTGAGCTGGTGCCTGCGCTGGAGCATCACAAAACTGCGCTGGCAAAACGAGTCGAGCGCCTTGAGCGCCTGATCGAGACAGTGGACAAAACCATTTCGCACATTAAAGGAGAAAATACCATGAGCAAAAAACAGCTTTTCGCGGCTTTTAGCGAAGAAGAACAAGAGAAATACGCCGCCGAGGCCGAACAGATGTACGACCCGGAAACAGTCAAAGAATCGCAGCGCAAGTGGAAGTCTTATACTGCCGCCGACAAGCAACGCATTCTCGATGAAGGCAACGCAGTCTACGCCGACATGGCAGGGATGATCGCCAAAGGACCGGCTTCGCCCGAAGCACAGGCCTGCGTGGAACGCTGGCGCAAACACATGGCCTATTTCTGGACGCCCAATCTCGATCAGTTGCTTGGGCTGGCAGAGATGTACAGCACCGATGAACGCTTCAAGGCCAATTTTGACAACTTCGACCCCAACCTGGCAGCTTTTATGAAAGATGCTGTGGAAGTATACGTAAAGAGCAAAAAATAGTACGAAAAGAGCCGATGCAAAACATCGGCTCTTTTATGGATTCTGCGAGTCGAGATGATGAATGCGACCCAGCGCATCAATCACCCCCTGCTGGTCACCGGCTTCCTGTGAGAGTTTCAAACTATCGATGAAAAGCGCCCGTGCCCGGTCTTTTTCCCCAAACTCCAGGGCGGTATCCCCCAGATTTAACGCGGAGCGGCCCAGGTCCAGCGCCGCTCCTGACGAGTTGGACGATGAACTCATCTCACGGAAAAGCACCAGACTCTCCTCCACATAAAAACGAGCCTGTTGAAAATCATTCTGTGCCAGCGCCACCGCTCCAAGATGATTGAGCACCCACGCCGTGCTGCGCTTATCACCCACCTTGCGGAAAAGGCTCAGGCTTTCGGTCATCAGCAGGATGGTCTCCTGATAGTCCTGGTGGTTATACGCTAAACGACCCAAATGATCGAGCGTCCAGGCGGTGCCGCGGTAATCGCCCACCCGGCGGAAAACTTCCAACGCTTCGCGGTAGTAAGCAACCGCCTGCGATTCATTGGCCTGCGCACGGACGATGTCGCCCAGGTTGAGCAAATCCCAGGCGATGTTCCATTCGGAGCCAAGCTGACGGAACAGGACAAGGCTTTCCTGCACCAAGTCATGCGCCAGAGAAAGCTCATTTTGGGCAAGCGCGACGTGCCCAAGATGATTGAGCACCCAGGCGATGCCGTGCTTGTCATTCAACGCACGAAAAATGGACAGGCCTTCATGCAGCAAACGCTGCGCCTGCGGAAAGTCACCCCAGGCCCAGTTCAAAAAACCGACGCCGTTGAGGGCGCGCGCACGCGCCAGCGCGGGCGCAAAGCTGGCCTGCTCGAGGACACGCGCCAGCCAGGCACGGCCTTCGTTGACGTAACCGCGAATCAGCCAGAACTGCCAGACCGCTCCCGCCAGCAGCAACCCGATCTCGGCCCCGTCGGTGGAGGTCTGAACTCCAGGCGAGTGCAGCCTGCAAATTATCGTGCTCCACTTCCAGCCGGTCGAGCCAGATTTCCTGCTCAAGCCCTTCAAATTTGGGCTCGGCGGTTTGCGCCAGTGCCATAAAATAACGTCCGTGATGGCGGCGCAAAATCGTCCATTCTTTTTGCTGGGCAGAAAGACGCTCCAACGCATATTCGCGCAGCAATTCGAGCATGACAAAGCGCGGCAATTCGTCGGGGGTTTGGATTTGACGCAACATACTCTGCGCTACGAGCGAAGCCAGTTGATCAGCCATGGCCTTGATGACGTGGTCAGGCGTGGTCAACAGCAGCGTATCGGTGGTGATGTCGCCGCAGACCGAGGCGGCTGCATCGAGCGTGCAACCGCCGACGAAGACCGCAAGATAACGGAACAAATCCTGCTCGCTTTTGCTGAGCAGGTTGTAACTCCATTCAATCGCCTGACGCATGGTTTGCTGACGGGCGGGCAAATCCTGCATGCCGCCTGAAAGCACGGAAAAGCG
This sequence comes from uncultured Chloroflexia bacterium, assembly GCA_963757465.1. Classification (GTDB taxonomy): domain Bacteria; phylum Chloroflexota; class Anaerolineae; order Anaerolineales; family Villigracilaceae; genus UBA5195. Next base: position 220,852 of record CAVWRY010000005.1, read on the forward strand.
TCCATCGCTTGGCGTGGAACCATCGAGCCGCGCCAGCAAACTGGATGGGCTGAGAAATTTACTGCGCGAAGCCGCCAGTTCAATTGCCAGCGGCATGCCATCCAGCCGAGCGCAGATTTTGGCGACGGTTGCAGAATTTTCGGGGGTCAGGGCAAAATCAGCGTTCACAGCACGCGCTTTTTGGAAGAAAAGTGCCACCGCTGGTGAATCGACCAGCTCAGTGCCGGATGGCGCATTGCGCGGATCGACAAAGCGCAACGGTGGGACGATGAATTCACGTTCGCCGGGCAGATGCAAAATGGTGCGGCTGGTAGCCAAGACTTTAAGGCGCGGCGCAACCACCAGCATCTCGGCCACCTGACGGGCTGCCGGGAGAATTTGCTCGAAATTGTCGAGCACCAGCAGCATATCCTTGTCGGCCAGGTAGGCAAAGAGCGCTTCATCAAAAGCCTGATGGCGCGATTCTTTGATGCCTAGTCCGCGGGCAATGGTAGGGATGAGCAGATCCTGCTCTTCAAGCGCGGCCAGCGAAATGAACCAGCAGCCATCGACAAATTGTTTGTTGATCTCGCTCGTAATCTGAAGGCTGAGCCGGGTTTTGCCCATCCCCCCGGCCCCTGTCAGCGTGACCAGGTGAATTTCCGGGTCGAGCAGCAGATCACAGACTGCATCCACTTCCCGCGCGCGACCAATCAACGGGGTGATCGGGGCTGGGAGGTTGTTAATCCGCGAGATACTGGCAGGGGCAGGCGCGTGTTCGTAGGTTGTGACAATCTCATCAATCTGCTCGGCAGAGAGATCGGGGCGGGCTAGGCTTAAAAAAGCGGCATAATTCTTGGGGGCAATTTTCAGATAGCGCGCCAACAATTTGGCGACCTGCACCGATGGACGGCGTTGATTCCCCTCTATTTTCTTTAATCATCACGGCTGAACACGAGACCAGACGCCCCAGATCGGCCTGTGTCAGACTGAGGGCGATACGACGCTGTTTGACCCATTGTCCAAAGGGGATGGTATCCAAATTCGTTTTCCTGTATCCCTATTGTATCCCACAGGCTGTATGCTTGACTGCGGGATTTTGCTTTAATGATTACAAGCTCTAATAAACACATTCCAAAGGAGAAAGAAAATGAAACCGACCAGAATTTTAATGCAAGTGTTCGTTGTTTTAACATTACTCGCCGGAGTGATGGGCCTTGGTCTGCAATCGGTGCAATCGGTTAGCGCCAAACCAGCCGCCGCCCTCGGCGCATGGACGCAGCAGTGGGCTGATGAATTCAACGGCTCTGGGGCCGTCAGCGGCAGCAACTGGCTGTACGATCTGGGGCATGGCTATGGTTGTAGCAGTTGCGGCAACTGGGGCACGGGCGAGATCGAGAACATGACCAACAGCACCGCCAATGTCAACCAGACGGGCGGCCACCTGTCGATCACGCCAATCCGGGATGCTTCGGGCAACTGGTCTTCGGGGCGCATCGAAACCCAGCGGACAGATTTTCAACCTCCAGCGGGCGGCGCGATGGCGATTGAAGCATCCATTCAACAGCCAAATGTCTCGGGCGCTGCGGCGCAGGGTTATTGGCCGGCCTTCTGGGCTCTGGGCGCACCTTTCCGTGGAGTCTATACCAACTGGCCGGGCGTCGGCGAGTTGGATGTGCTGGAAGATATCAACGGTCAGAGCAATGTCTATGGCACACTACACTGCGGCGTCAGCCCCGGCGGCCCATGCAATGAGACGACGGGCATCGGCAGTGGCGCGCACGGCTGCGCTGGCTGTCAGACCGGCTACCACACCTACCGCATCGAGTTTGACAAGAGCGTTTCGCCCCAGCAATTGCGCTGGTATCTGGATGGCAGCCTGTATTTCACCGTCAACGCCAATCAGGTGGATGCGACAACCTGGGCAAATGCCACCAATCATGGTTTCTTCGTCATCCTGAACGTCGCCATCGGCGGCGGCTGGCCGGGCAACCCGACTGCTTCCACCGCTTCGGGCGCGCCGATGAATGTTGATTACGTACGCGTCTACTACGCCAACGCTGCAGGTGCTGCCACGGCAACCCGCACCAACACGCCGGGCGGCCCGACCCCTACCCGCACACGTACCCCAACCGCCGGGCCGACCGCGACCAATACGCCAGTTGCAACGGGTGATTACACCAAGGGTGCCACCAAGCTCAACAGCACACAGGCGCAAATCTGGTTCACATCCAATGTCAACTCTGCCTGGGTGGATGTCCATTACACCGGCGCACCGGGACTGGGCCAGCAGAACTTCCGCATGACCCGCAACGGCAACACCTGGACGCAAACGGTCAGCAACCTGACGACCGGCACCGTGTTGACGTACTGGTTCACCTATGAAAAAGCCGGGCTGGCGTATGATACGGGAACATCGACGTACACGCATTAGCAAAAAGCGCGATTAATAAAAAAGCGCCACGCACCTTAAAGGTGCGTGGCGTTTCCATTTGTGAGGGAATAATATCTTATGAGATTGGTACTCCAGCAGATTTCAGCAAATCTAACCAGGAATCTATTGCTTTTGTGCAAGTTTCCGCAAAATCACCACGAACTTTTCCAGTTTCATCAACAATTCGACCAGTAATAATAAATTGAAAGCTACCATCAGTTGTAATTTGTGAATTTTCCCCAGTTAAGTTTACGGGAATATTTGTTGTACTCTGGGCTGAAAGTACCATACCGCGATTTAATCCTTGTAATGTTGGAGTAAATCCACAACGAGGTGGTTTATTTTAACTCTGCATGTTTATCAATATTCCAAAGATCATGAATGATCCCTACAGCTTGATTATTGTCTATTAATTCGTCACCTTTTTTTATAAAAGAAACATTATTACTCTTGCACCAAACTTTGAAGTGATCCTTAATTGAAGCAATATTTGCAACAAGGTGCATGGCATCATTCATTAATTCAATTTCACTAGCACCTTGATTAAAATCCATTCCGATACGAAAAACTTTATCTCTTATTTCAGTAATTTCTGGCTTAACATTTGCTGTAGTTAAATGATCGCTCACAACTGCATCAAGTGCAGAGTATATTCTTTGAATTCTTACATCAAGTGTATTCGGCATAACTCCACCTTTTTGATAAGTAAAAAATTTAGACAAATCGATACATTCATTTTACCCCTTTACTCTAGTTATCCCTTATTTGTTATGAGTGGGGGATAATCACCTATAACGGCAGTTATGCCACTAGATCCAGCAGTTCCTTTAAATCAGCAATGGTATAGGTCACCAGCATATCAGACACCAGCCCACCGGGGTTATACCAGCAGGTGTGAATGCCATAATCCAGACCACCCCGCATATCGGTGTTGAGATTGTCGCCAATGATGATAGCAAAATCTTTGGGCGGCTGACCAATGCCAGCAAAAACAGCATCAAAATAGGCACGCGACGGCTTGGCTGCGCCCATTTCATCAGAGACGAAAATCTGCTCAAAGCAGTCAGCAATCGCCGAACCTGCCAGACGCGGGCGCTGGACTTCTTTGACGCCGTTGGTGACCAGTGCCAGGCGATGGGATTTTTTCAGCGTACGGATCACTTCTTCCGCGCCATTAAACAGGTGGCTACCCTGAGAGAGATTGCGCAAATAAAATGGGCTGATCGTTTGTGGGTCGCCGTTTAAGCGAGTTCTCATCAAAGAACAAGCGGAAGCGTTTTGTCCGCAAATCAAAATGAGTAATTTCGCCGCGCTCAAACTCGCGCCAAACGTGATTATTCGCTTCTACAAACAAATCAAGAAATTCGGCGCGGAAAGGCAGTCCACATTGTTCCAGCGTAATTTGCAGGGCGCTCGCCTGGGCTTTGGGAAAGTCAAAAAGGGTATCGTCCGCGTCAAAAAGGAGCCAGGTGTACTTCGTCATTATTCAAACGCCGAAACACGGTATTCGATATCGACCTGGACTACGACACTTTTTCTATGCTGAATATCCATGCCCAGGTCGGCCTGGGGTGCTGCGCCACCACGAGTTTTGGGCTGCTCCTGCATACCAAAATGCATCAACTCTGGCTGGGGCGCTTCTTGGTCAGAGATTCTTTCGTTCCAGTTATAGATTCCCAGCAGTTTTACGCCCAATGCTGCGGCGATTTTTCGGGCTTTGACATCGGCTTTGCCCAAAGCTTTTTCGAGCGCCGCCTCGCGGATGGTTTCGTCGGGGTATTTCCAATCGACGCGTTCGAAGGTGGCGTTCTTCTGGCCGGCGATGATGCCGAGCAAGTCGGCGAACTGCTCCAGTTTCTCGCAACGGATTCTCAGCCTGTAGGTGGCGCTGGACGAGCGCAGCAGCGCCCCGCTCGAAGCTTCGGCATACACCGATTGCAAGTGGATGGCGTCTACGGGGAGGCCGTAGCGGGTCAGTTCATCCACCAGTTGGCTGACTTCTTTCGCTTTCTTCAATGCGCTATCGCCGCTGATGAGCGAGGAGCCTTTGACGGATACCATTAAATCAGCGTAGGTGGCTTGCACTTCTTCACGCTGCGAGGCGTTGATTTTGATTGTGTCGGGCTTGGTTTCCATGATGATTTGACCTCCGTTGTGGGGATTAAAATGTTGACATAACCTGAGACAAAAAGTATGATCTTATTGTAAGCGGAAAAAGGAAGCCGTATGCCATGTATAAAATTGACAGCATTGACCAAAAAATTGTTCACTTACTCATGGAGGATGGACGGATGCAGGCGGCTGAGATTGCCCGCCGCATTGGCGATGTTTCAGAGCGGGTCGTACGCTATCGCATTGAGCAATTGCTCGAAAAGAATGTCATGCGGGTGAGCGCCATTGTCAACCCGAAAACGCTCGGCATGGATGTGGTGGCGGATGTCTGGCTGGAGGTGGAGTCTGGCTCCATTTTGGAAGTGGCGCACAAGATGGCAGCGTTTGAGAATGTCAGTTATGTGGCTTGCGCCATTGGGGAGGAAGATATCAGCATGCAGGTGCTGGGGCGCGACCCTACGGAGGTCTATCGCTTTGTGACGGAGGTGATCGGCAAAGTATCAGGCGTACGCAAAACAAGTACTTCGATTGTTCCCCTGGTGATTAAGGATGTGTTTCAGTGGCGCATTCCGGATCACATTATTTCACAAGACACTGAAAACCACTAATTTGGATGAAAAATGCCCTATACCGTGCTAGATAACCACAGTGAGAATTTGCGTATTGAACCTCTTGATAAAATTGATCAATTCATTGTTGATGCCCTGCGTGAGGATGGACGCGTGGCTTTTGCGCAACTGGCGCAGCAGTTGCAGGTTTCACCGGGGATGATCCGCATCCGTTATAACCGGCTGGTGGAACAGGGGATTTTGAAGGTGGTGGCTGTCACCAATCCGCTGCGGATGGGGATGAATACGATGGCGATGATTGGCCTGCGCATCGAGGGCAGCAAACTACTGGAAGTCGCCAGCCAGATTGCCGCGCTGGAAGAGGTCATTTATCTCGTAGTGACCAGCGGAGCTTATGACATTATGATTGAAGTAGTCTGCCGCAACCAGACGCATTTGTTGCAGTTTCTGACAGAGCGACTTTATCAAATTGAAGGGGTACACCAGAGCGAGTCGTACCTGCACTTGAAGATTGTCAAAGAAGTGTATTATTAGTGAGCAAGGAAGTTTGCAAAATTATTTCGCTTTCGCTGGATGAGATTCCACACAGATGCCCCAGGTCAATTTTGACCTGGGGCATCTTTATATCGAATAGACTGAAATTTCTAATGCTGTAACTAGGGCAAATAATACTGCACAAGCAACTGTGGATGGTTTGCAGCCGTTGGCTCATTGCCGCTGAAAAATGTCACGTAATCTGCGATATGGTTATTATTATCATCCAGCGTAAATCGCAGGCGAAACTGGGTTGTCCCGGTTTTATTGATAAAAGAAATACCTGCATTACTTACACCAGCCGTATACCAACTGCCAGCAGGTTTAGTGACAAATAACGCCACCGAGCTACTCTTGGGATTTGCCTGAAAATCAGCAACCTGCAAGATGTTGGATGTACCAAAGAAAGGGCTGGCAATATCAGCACGTAAAGTACCGTGCGTTGCAAAAGGATTGGTTCCTACCGACCCTTGTTGCATGATTTTGAGGAATACCTTGGTAATCACTGCTTTATCTGGCAGCGTGGAGGTGTCAAAATGTAGGATGCTACGATATTGCCTATTCAGCATATCGTCACCAAGCCGAAAAGCGCCACCAGTGCTACCCAGGGTGCCACCGATATTACTATTCTCAGCAGATTCAAGTACCCAGCCATCTTGAACAGGTTCAGAAAGAAAAACCTTGGTAATGATCTCATTGGCAGCTGGGATAACAATTTTGTTTTTCTCCAGCGTAACGGCAGTTTGTGCCAATGCTCGACCATTTAACGATGCGCCAGTGCGCAGGTGGATTGCTTTTGCAGCAAGGATGGTACCTTCAACATGCGCAGTCGTGCCAATTTCAACGCCTGTGCCACCACCAACCTGCCAAAAGATATTACGCGACTGTGCGCCGCCACTTAATAACATCTTTGCACCTGAGCCCATTGTGAGGTTGCCCGCAATCTGAAATATCCAGACAGCATCCGCAGGACCCGCAAGGGTAACATCGCTCGTAATCAAAACACCCGAACTCCATTTATACAGGCCAGGGACGAGTGTTCTCCCGCTTAAGTTTCCTGCATACAGTTCGGTAAAGTCTGGCAGCGATCTTCCCGCCGCATCAACATAGGCAGTTTGCATATCCCCAATTGCCGTCGTTAACCTGGCAGGGGTAGGACTTGCATAGTTTGCTGCATAGACCTGCCCCGTCACCTGGGCGGATGTTGAAAAAGTATTGGTACTATCTGCTACCAGCGAAAACCCGGTGATGGCGGTTGAAGCAATCGGACTCGCACCAAGATTTCCAGTAACGTTAGAGGGGGGAACATTGGTAATCCCCGTTTTCGTCAAAATAGCATAAGGAGCTGCGGCACCCAAATTGACAGAGGCTGGTCCATTTGATGCTGCGTACGCCATTTGCACCCTGCCGAAGGTAAGGGATGCGACAAAAATCGCCATTAAAAAGATCTGTGCCGCGCTGCAAATCGGCTGATACGTTAATTTATTCATTTCATATTCTCCTTGAGAATTCGATCATCTGCGATAAACTCGCAAGATGAGTAAGGGGTGAAGCCAAAACTTCACCTATTCTCAGCGTACAACAAATACTCCCCAACCGCATCCACCGGTTAGGGAGTATTCTTCTCCGCCAGTCGGGGGAGATAAGCGATTTCGGCTGGCTTAAAATCCAAGCCAGTCGAAATCGCTATGGCACATAATATTTGACAACCAGCCGCGGCCTGTTCCCAGCGAGCGCTTCGCCGCTATAGAACGACATATAATCTGCGCCGAGATCGTTGTTATCGTCCAGTGTAAAACGTAGCCGCAGTTGAGTCGATGCAGTCCGATTGATGTATGGATTGCCGATGCTGCTCATGGTCGCCACATACCAGCCTCCAACCGGGGATGCGCCAAAAGAGAAGACAGCTTTCGCACTGACAGCCGCTTGAAAATCGCTGGCCTGCAAAACATCGCTGACGCCCAAAAATGGTTTGGCAATGTCACCAAGCAATTTGCCATGCGTTGTAAATGGATTGGTGCCAATCAGCCCCTGTTTCATGATTCGCAATGTTGCGCCAGTGACGACGGCATTATCTGGTAGGCTGGATGTGTCGAAATGCAAAACGCTGCGATATTGCCGGTTGGCAGCATTATCACCCAGCGCCAGGGTGGTCGTGCCATTGAACGTGCCACCCACGTTGCTATTTTCAGACAATTCAAGCGTCCAGCCATCCTTGCCCGCCACCGATGTAAAAACGGCTGGGGTTTGTATGGATACAGTAAAACCTGTCGCACTGGCAGAAACCACTTTGACATAAATCCCGTTGGCGGCGTCAGAGAAGCGCTCGCCCACCGTCCAAATTGCCCCGGCATCGCCGGTATTCTTGTTACCATCGGCATCAATCACGTTGGCCGGGCACAAGCGCGTCAAGTTGACATCATGGATGATGACGCCCTGACCCGGAAGTTTGACATCGTACCCAACCTTTCGGCGCACCTCGACGGTGTAGAAGTGTGTTGTCGACCCGCCAATGGGGATTTGCGCCATCAGGTAGTTGCCCGTCTGGGGCAGCGCCAACTGTTCAAGCGTGATAGTGGCGCTGCTGGTAACGGTAAATTTCTTGTTGGCCGGAATCCAGCCCAGTTTGTCTTTGTGGTATGAAATCGTCTGCTGGCCCAGGCAACCATACGTTGCATCGGTAGCGTTGGCGCAGTCGCTCCAGTCGTCACTCATCACATCCCAATGGTTGTCATAAGTCTGCCCATATTGACCGGAGGAGTGCGGCAGACCAAAGGCATGGCCCATCTCGTGAGCAATCACGGTGATGTCGTGATAGCCCCAGGGCGGTTCCCATGTCATCGGCCAACATTTATTGATGCCGTCAAGTGTTATACATTGACTACCGCCCCAGGCATAATCACCGCTGTCAAGGACAGCATTAAACATAAGATTGATTCCCCTGTAAAGCGTAAAATCGACAGCCGCATTCGCGGCGGCAGTGCAATCCGCAGCGGATTTCGCGAAATCCCATACACCACCCGGCGCATAATAGGCATGATTATGCGGCAAGGTATACCAGCCGACAGCACCGCTCCCGGCGATGTTGGCAGTCAGATATGAGACTTCCTGCCAGTAATTGTCGAGCCCGGGGTAGACGTTGCTGTACATATTCTGAAAATAGGAAAGCGTGTTGGGCTGATCGGTAACATCAGAGAATTTGCACATAATCGTGATGAACGGCTGTGAACCTGTGACTGCCTGCGTGCTGACATCCTGTGCAGTCGCCCCGGCAGCAGAATCCGCCAGTGCAATGGAATCAACCCGAAAGGTTGGCACACTCCCTAACGCCGCAGCCGCCGCCTGACGAATGCCAGCCACCCGGATGCGGTGGCGGTCGAGCGCCAGCACGCCGCCAAGGGGCGCTACCAGCGTCTCATTCAGCGCAAGCGTAACGGTTTGACCAGCATCATCGGTCAACCAGTACCTTGACGTGCCACCACCATTGGATCGCACGTCTCCCCAGACGATAGTAAACCAACCGCTGATGGTCTGCGGCTGTGCGGACTGGGCCAGCGCTGGCTGCCAGCCGGAAAAAATCAGCCCTGCGGCAAAGATAATACTCATTAAGCGATAGACAAATTTCATTCGTGTCTCCCTTCCAGGCAAAAACGACTACGGTACATAATATTGAATCACCAGTTGCGGACGATTGGCGGCGACTGCTTCACCGCTAAAGAAGGCAAGATAATCTGCTCCCCTGTCGTTGTTATCGTCCAGCGTAAAACGCAGGCGGAACTGGGTTTTCCCGATGCGGTTGATGTAGGGGATGCCAGCGTTACCCAGGGTCGCCGTATACCAGCCGTTCACTGGCGCAGCACCAAAGGTGGCCGATGCCACGTTGTTGGCGACGGCCTGAAAATCATTCAATGCCAATGCAGCAGACGTGCCGAAGAAATTCTGGCGAATATCAGCGACAAGAGCGCCATGTGTTGTAAATGGATTGGTGCCAGCGACACCCTTCAATTTCAGCTTGATCGTGGCCGAAGTAATCACTGCCGTATCGGGCAGGGCAGCCGTGTTGAAGTGCAGGATGCCTCGATATTGCCGGTTAGCCGCGTTATCACCGACAAAAAAGGTGCCAGCGGTGCTGTTCATGGTGCCGCCAACCGAAGTGTTCTCGCCAGATTCGAGAATAAAACCATCGGCAGTGGCGCCAGACAGGACGGTCAAGGCTGGCGGCGCATTGATGATCTTCTTCCAGCGCTGCAACAGACCGACAAGCGCCAGCGGCTTATTCACTGGCGGTGGATTGCCAGCCTGATCCTTGTCATTGACCCCATGACACGAGGCGCAAACACGAATTTCTCCCGGCTGAAAGGTCAGCCAAAAGCGCTCACGCACCACAGGTGCGCCGGTAGGGCTGGTCAATTGCCAGGTCATCGCGCGCCGCGCCGGGACAAAAGCCGCCATTGAACCATCCGCGCCAAGGGTTACGCTGGATGCCGGGGCACCCACGGATGGATTGAGTATCTGTGCAGTGGGATCGTGCATCAACTGCGCCAGAACGCGTCGCCCGGCTTTCGCACCCAGCCCGCGCAGTTGATCGGCCTGAAAGAGTTGCAAAAAGCGGATGTCGTAGATTTTCCCGCCAGCGCCCAGGGTTTGCGTACCGTTGGGAATGTGCAGGTTAAAGGGCTGCTGAAAGTCGAAGTCGTCGCGGGTGGTGACATTGTGGCTGACAATTAGCGCCAGGTTGTTTTGCTTCATGTAATTCTGGAGCTGCGTTACATCCACACCGGCCTGGGTAAAGGCCTGCTGTTCGGGCGTGCCCAGCGGGGTAGTCAGTTTGGTTGGGCGGGTACGGGCAACTACTTCTACTGGCTGCAGCTCCCAAAGATTGCCAGAGAACGTCACCTTGGTATCCGGGTCCCAGTAGTTGATCGATTTGGAGATGCCAGACGTGAGCAACTGATCGGCTTCATAGAAAGTCTTGCCAGAAGGTACTGCCAGCGTCTTGAGCCGAAAGTCGTAGGTGGACGGACCAGACTTGGCTTCCTGATCGATCTGAGATGTGTGTGCAGCGATCAGCGTACCGTCTGAAAGTGGCAGCGGGTCGCGGTAGTGACCTGATGTATTGGCAGTAGGTGTATCGGTGAAGCTGGCCGTTTCGCGGGAGGTGATGTAGCTGACAGCGATGTGATCAGCGTCGAGTGTGGGCGGCGCTGTCAGGCTGACCACCTGCCCGGCAGCGTGGGTGCTGAATTCGGGCGCGTCGATGCCGTAGTATTTACCGGGGTTCAACGGGTCTTCTTTGATTTGCAACAGATTGTTGATGGAGTTGGTATTGAAACGCGCCCGCTGACCGTAATAATCCTGCAGGTTGGGATCATTGGTAAAGGTCTGTGCAATATAGCCGCTCAGTTCGTGACGGCCAATGTGGTTAAGCGTCTCAGGCGCGCTGCCATCTTCGTGAATCTGCCAGGGGAAGAACTGGTTGAAACTAAACGTGTTGGTGTTGGCAGGCGCTTCCTGTGTGACACGCGGCTCAGGGTAAATTTCAGCCCGGCTCTTGAGCCTGATCGACGTGGCGGTTTCGTCTGACCAGTTGAAGGTGCCGTAGGTGCCACCCTCGTATTTGTCGGCGTCGGCCTGCTGGTCGCGCTGCATGTGATCCCATTGCGTAAAGATGACGCGCCCAAAGCTATCGAGGATGGGCGTGAAATCGCCGGAGGGTGCCTGATTCATCATAAACAACGCACCGCTGACCGGGTCAAGATTCCACAGGCCGGTGACGGTGGGCGCTTCTTCGTATTCATCCAGTTGCGGATACAAGTTGGCCGCCCCATTGCGCGGACGGTCAGATGTAAAGATGATGTGGTCGTCGGTGCCGTAAATCGGACTGACGTTGTTGAAGTTGGCAGGCTGGTTGGGAACTTTGGTGATGGTTTGCGTTGGTTGATCGAGCCCGGTGATTTCGTAAATCTGCCAGCGATACGTACCCCAGACATATTGCTGCTCCGACGAGCCGATCACCATGCTGAAAAGCGCCTTGGTGCCATCCCAATACACGGATGGGTCGCGCACGGCAATCGCGTTGTCGTCCTGGAATTGAGAACCCGTGCCATCCACTGCCCCGGTGCTGCCAAAGCCAGCCGCCTGTGTCAGGTTTTTCAGCGTCCCGTCCGGGTAGCGGATCCACAGGTCGCCGCCACGGGTGGCCGACTGTACATCAGGCTGGTGATTGCCAAAGACCGAACCAATCGTCGTGAAATCCGAGCGCACTGGTATCTGGGTGACAAACAGGATTGGGTTGGGCGTGGTTACCACCGCCAACGGTTTGGCATAGGCCACCTGGGGGAAAATCAGGCCAGGTAGATTGAACAATAGAACCAGCGCAGCGAAAAAACGAACGACAAACGACCACTTTTGTTTTGGCATGAAGAAACCCTCTCTGTCAGTAGGTAAGCACGAAAAGATCGCAGATGAATAGTTCCATTATAGACTGGCAACATTCCTTATTTCAAAGTACCAAAAGTCCTCTTTGGCGTTTTTGCGCTCTACAAAGATGAAAGCCTCCGCAAAATTTTGCAGAGGCTTTCGTAAGGGAGATGTAAGGATGGGAGAAAATTCGAACTCTTATGGAATATAGTATTGAACAATCAACTGCGGCCGGTTCGCGGCGGCGTTGCCGCTGTAAAACGCCACATCGTCCGCACCTTTGTCGTTATTATCGTCGAGCGTAAAACGCAGGCGAAGCTGGGTTGCACCGGTACGGTTGATAAGCGAGCGTCCGGCGCTGGTAAAGGCAGCGCTGTACCAATTCCCCGCCGGCGTTGCATTGAAAATGGCACAGCTTGCGCACTCAACCGCAGCCTGAAAATCACTGACCGCCAGGCCCGCACCAGAGCCGAAGAAGGATCGGTGCAAATCCACCCGCAGCACGCCGTGCGTACTAAAGGGATTGGTACCCACCTGTGACTGTTTCATCAGCTTGAGCACGGCGCTGGTAATAACAGCGTTGTCTGGCAGGCCGGATGTGTCAAAATGCAGCATGGCGCGATATTGCCGGTTTGCGGCGTTGTCGCCCAGCACAAGCGTAGCGCTTGTGCTGTTCAGCGTGCCGCCAATGTTGCTATTCTCCCCTGATTCAAGCAACCAGCCATCCTGTACGGCAAGCGATTGCATTACTGGGGCATTCACAATGCTGATGCTTTTGAAATACGCGCCGGGCGGACTGCTGACTGTTCGGCTCGCTCCGGCAAAATCAACCGGGACGGCATTGCTGCTGGTACCTGCCGGGACACCCGCCAAATCCCAGCCGAAATCGGGCGCTGTGAAGGTCGTCATGCTTGTGCCCCATCTACCGATCGGATGAAAATCGCCGCCTGCCAGGTTTGCAAACTGTGGCTGGCGTGTGTTGATGGCGTTCTCGGCGCGCAGTTGACTTTCGTTGCAGGTCGGGTTGCTGGCGACGCAAGCTGCAGTATCTTCAATGCCAAGCGGCATCGTCGATGTGCCATTCCAGATGACGTTGCCGCGAATTTGCAGGTTGTCATCTGTCAACGCCGGGTTGGGCGCATGACTGGCCGCCGGATTGCTACGCGGTTCGTAAATGGCAAAGTGCTGCCACGCACTCTGATAGCCCGCCGGGTTGTAAACCACGTTGTTATAAATGTAGACATTCTTGTTGGGAATGTTGATCTCGTTCGAGCCGTCGTCCAGAACAGTGGTGCCCCAGCCACCCGCATCAAGATACGCCTGGCAGTTTGCGCGGACAGGCTCAGGGTTGGCAGGATCGCCATCACAGGAGCGCAACCCAAAGACAACCTCGATAACATGGTCACGATGACCAACGCGATACATCGTGTTATAGGCCATCAAAATATTGTAGCCACCATTGACGCCAATCCCGGCCCCATCCGTATCGTGGATGATGTTGTTGACGAATTTAATGTCGTAGGCTTCATATTAAATCCAGGGGGCGGTCATAAACTGAAAGCCTGTCCCCTGTCCGGCGGTGAACCCGCCTGTGCCGCAGTTGTAAAACTCGTTGCCCTCCACGCGCAGGTAGGCTGAACCACCTTTGGCGTACTCGCACCAATCCCCCAGTCGTGGATTTTGTTCTTGATGATATGCCCATACTGCACCGCGACAAAGTCAACCGCATTGTCCCAAGCATACGAAATATCACTATTCTCAACATACACATATTGCGACTGGTTGACCTTTAAGCCCCTCCTGCGCCTGATCGGGACCTGTCCTCCGTTGAGAACCGTCTTACGCAACAAAAGATGGTTGCACAACTCACAGTGAAAAGCATCTCCATTATGAATGATGCTTAAATTATCAAAATAAATATAACGCACATCATACATGTTGACGTTGCCCTGAAAGACCACCTGCCCCGGCCCGGTTCCTTTGCCCTGGATGAAGATCGGCGCAGCAAACGTCCCGTAGCGTGATTCCCAATAGTTGGGCAGATTCGACACCGGGTAGTTGCCCGGCTTCAGGTTGATACGAAAACCTGTCGCCAGCGTCACCCCCTGCGGGATGCGCCCCCAGGCAGCGTCCACCGTTTTCAGGGGCGCTGCTTCGCTACCCGCGTGGGTATCATTCCCGTTGACGGGATCCACCCACAGCTCGTTCAAAGTCGGGTTGCCGGTATTATAGTCCGCCAAAAAAGGCACAGTGCTGCTTGCGGCCAGCGCAGGCGTACAGGAAAACGAAAAAATCAACATCCCCAGCAAAATGACTGTCAAAAAACGGGGCATTTGCGAACGAAAAAGCTGCATAGTATTCTCCCAAAGTTACCAATAAAAGGATACGAGTAAGTAACTTGATTATAGGAGGCTGCGCATTTTCTTCAAAACGACAAAGGTACTCCTTGCGACGTTTTTCGCACACAAATCTGCAAGCACACTGCAACCGTGGCTATCAAGTCCGCAAAGGATACAAGATGAATAGAGGATGAATACAAGATGGATACAGGATGAAAGTAAAAAGCTTTCTCCCTTGGAACTTTTCCCGGAACACGATATGATTGTCCCATCATATACCCCAAAAGGATCATCCATGATTACACACCGCCAGCGCCTTGAAACCTGTCTTTCCGGCAACACTCCCGACCGCCCGCCCGTAGCCCTGTGGCGGCACTTCCCCGTAGATGACCAATCCCCCGAAACGCTTGCCGCCGCCACCTTGCACTGGCAGCAGCAATACGACTGGGACCTGGTCAAAGTTACACCCGCCTCATCCTTTTGTCTCAAAGGCTGGAGTTCTGAAGATGAATGGCGTGGCGATGGCGAAGGAACACGCGCTTACACCCGCCGCGTCATCGCCCGCCCCGAAGATTGGGCGCGCCTGACCGCGCTCGACCCAAACTCCCCTCATCTCGCCGCCCAATTAAAGTGCCTTTCGCTGCTGCGCGGGCAAATCTCGTCTGACACACCGCTCATCCAGACCATTTTCAGCCCGCTCTCACAGGCCAAAAACCTGGTCGGTGGCGAAGCGCTGATTGTCCACCTGCGCGAAAATCCGCAGGCGGTGCAAAAAGGGCTGGAAACCATCGCTGAAACTACGCGCCGCTTCATTGATGCAGCCGTCCGCCGTGGGATTGACGGCATTTTCTACGCCGTCCAACACGCCCAGGCCGCACTGCTGACCGAAGCCGAATTCGTCAGCTTTGGTAGTGTCATGGATTTGAACGTGCTCGAAACCGCCAGTTCGCTTTGGTTCAATATGGTTCACTTGCACGGAGAAAATGTCTACTTTAATGCCGTCAGCAGCTATCCGGTGCATGCCATTAACTGGCATGACCGCGACACGACCCCGAATCTCAGCGACGGGCTGGAACAATTTTCAGGCGTGTTGTGTGGCGGTCTCAGCCGCGAGACCATTGTTTATGGAGATGCCGCTGCCGTGAGTTCCGAGGCCGCTGACGCCATCGCCCAAACTCAGGGACAGCGGCTACTGCTCGGCACCGGGTGCGTTGTCCCGATCATTGCGCCGCACGGCAACCTGCTGGCAGCCCGCAAAAGCGTGGAGCGGCAATGACCCTGCGCGTCATTGCTGGCAGCGCCAAAGGCCGTCGGCTCAAGGACGTGCCCGGCGATACCACCCGCCCGGTCACCGACCGGGTCAAAGAAGCGCTTTTCAGCATCCTGTATCGCGATACAGACGAATCAAGCTGGTGGGATCTCTTCGGCGGCACAGGCGCAATCGGCATTGAAGCGCTCAGTCGTGGCGCAAGTTTTGTGCGTTTCAGCGACTTAAACCGCCTGCCAGTGGATGTCATCAAAGCCAACCTGCAAACCTGCGGTTTCAGCGCCAAAGCCGAAGTGCGCCGCGGAGATGCCTTTGCCATGCTCGCCGCCCCACCCGACCGCAGCTTCGACTATATGTACATTGCCCCGCCGCAATACAAAGAAATGTGGTCAAAAGCCCTGGCGCTCGTTGACGAAAACCCTGACTGGTTGGGCGAAGACGCCTGGGTAATCGTGCAAATTGACCCGCGTGAATTCCAGGAAGTCACGCTCAAAAATTTCGAATCGTTCGATCAGCGCAAGTATGGAACAACCTTGCTCATTTTTTACCAGAAGAAATCGCCTGGCTAACCAAACAGAAAAGAGACCCGGTCAGTATGACCGGGTCTCTTTTCTAAAGTATAGTGAATAAAGATTACAGGCTGGCGTTGACGGTTGAGAAGACTTTACCAACCAACGGACCCATGATGCTGACAGCGGCGATAACGACAACAGCGACGAGTACGAGGATCAAAGCGTACTCAACCATACCTTGGCCTTTTTCTTTGAGAGCGAGTTTCATGATGTTTAATCTCCTGTTGAATAAATGGGGGGTTACATTCAATCGAATGTAATTATAGCAACATTCTATCAAGCATTTCCCAATTCCGAACCAACAGAAATAATAGGGGTCAACATCGTCCACTTTGCATTTACGAAAGGTTTGGCTTTACTTCCAGGGCGCCAGCATCAATACATTCTCAGCATCGGCGGCGTGCCCAAGGTAAGGCAAATGCCAGGCTGCCGAAATGGTCTTTAAAATCGAGTAGTGGGTATAAGGGGTTTCGTCTTGAAACCCAGATTTGACTTGCGGCGAGATCAAAATGGTGGGCACACGCCCACCGGCACCATCTGCGGGCAAGCCACAGCAGCCATGATTGCCCTGCCCCTCGTCCCAGGTGAGTATGATCAGGTAGGGCTGACCGTCAGTATCAAGGTAATTTTGCAACTTTTCGACCATGGTTCCCATCCAGGCGTCTGCGATTTGGGGAGGACAATCGGTGCCGCTACTTAGACCGTGGGATGAGTTGCAAAGGTCTGGCGTGATGAAGACAAAATTAGGCAGCGCTTTGGCAGTCAAATCAACATCAAGCTGCTCCAGCGGAACCACCGAGCTCTGGCAACGCGCCGCATTTTCGCGGATAGGGGTAAAGTAGATGAATGGATTATGTTTCTGCGCATACTTAAAAGCGTCCCCTAAAAAACAAGCGGATGGCATATGTTCCTGATAGGTTCGCCAGGTGCGGCCGCTTGCTTCAATCAGGTCAGGCAAGCTTTTGGCATCCACATAACAATGGTTGCAATCGGTTGTAATGCCAAAGGTATCCCCACCGATCAGTGCCAGATAGTTTGGCAGGCTGGGGTAAGTCGGCGCATAGTGCGCGTTGAGCAGGGTGTAGCTTTCGGCATAATGATTGAAATTCGGCAGCGATTTGTCACCGATAATCGTGCCATATTCCTTGTTTTCAAAGATCAGGATGACGATGTGCGCAAAATTGGGAATGAGCGGCTTGACAGTGGCGGATGGGGCGAGGGTAGGAATCTCCGTGGGAGTGGCGCTGGCTACAACGGGGGTTGTCGTGGCGGATGATAATTGGGTAAGCGTCGCAATCGACGCCGTCGCTGGCACCGGGGAGGGGCCACCCGGCCTCAGCGAACAGGCTGCTACAAAAACGAGTATCAACCCAAAGGGTAGAAAACGTCGCACTTAGCGGCCCCGCAGGAAGGAGATTAATGCGCCAAATCCGCCGATCAACACCAGCAGTACAATCACCAGTCCCATTGGAACAGGCCCAGCGGGCTGATTACTTACAAGGGTGTAGGTCGGTATTTGCAGGGGGCCCGGTGGAGTGTATGTTGGGATGCGAGTGGGCGGAATCTGTGTGATGAAAGATGCCGCTACAGTGGGGTTAATCGTGGCGGTAGTCAGCGGAATCGCCGTAGGCGGGGGTTCAATAATAGGTAAATCTTCGCTGGCGACAAGCCTGACATAAGAAGCAAACACCCAGCCAACCCCATTTTCGACGCCATCATATTTGATTTGGACCCAAGAGCCGCCTTCAGAGCGTCCAATTGCCGGGGCAATTTGCCCGGGAGAAAGGAAACCAACGACGCTATAACTATATTGGCTCGGACCAGCCCGCACATTGATCTGATCTGTGTATGTCACTTCAATGTAAGGTCCGTATGGCGTCCCTGTAACAGTTGGAACAGAGCCGGTTGACTGTTGCGCTGCAACTTTAAGCGGCGCGGGTACGTTAAGTAACAACGTCAGAAACAGAATAAAAATCAGGGAAAGAAGTGTTATTTGTTTTTTCGAGCGCATTATTCGCCACCGTTTTCAATCTCAATCGCAATTGAGTTGGATAGAACCGTTTTCAATCATGTCTTTACTGGCAATTTCGCCGAAGGTGATTATAATCTAAACTATGGAACAGCGAATTTTCCACGGAACTCTTAGCCCGAATACGATTGCGCAGGCCTTAATGGCGCAGTTTAATCGCGGCAATTTGCATGCGCAGGTATTTGGCGAAAGCAATGCCCTGCATGTGCAGATTGCCACCCGTCCCGGCGCAGCCAGTGGCGGCCAAACAGCCCTGACCGTCAATATTCAAAAAGTCAGC
Organism: uncultured Chloroflexia bacterium; assembly: GCA_963757465.1. Taxonomy (GTDB): domain Bacteria; phylum Chloroflexota; class Anaerolineae; order Anaerolineales; family Villigracilaceae; genus UBA5195. The sequence continues at coordinate 239,387 of CAVWRY010000005.1, forward strand.
GACGGGATTATGGTCAGTATTGGCGAACAGGCCTGGCTAGGCGTGGCTGCGGATATGGGCCAAACGATCATGTCTGCCCTGCAAAACCCTTGGAACCTGCTCGGACGCCTGGATGATATTGCCCAGGATGTCGAGAATATGCAGATTACCGAAAACATCTGGAAAGTTATCACAACAGCGGCACAGGCTGCCGGGGCCAGCACACAAATTTCGGAGCGATTGCGCCAGCTAACTTGTGACTTTTGCGGCACCGGCAATGCAGTCGGCGCTGGGAGTTGTGTGGCCTGTGGCGCGCCGCTCGGAAGCCAACAACCGCGCACCTGCGTCAACTGTGGCTTTGTTCTGTTACGGGGTGAAAAGAACTGTCCAAGTTGTTCAAAGCTGATTGTGTAAAAACAAGAAAAAGACATTAACCACCACACATGCACCTCACTGCGTTCGTTGGATTGCAGGTGAGACATAAAGTCACAAAGATATTTGGTTGCTTCTTCCAAATCTTCGTGACCTAGTGACTTGGTGGTTATTTTTTTGTTCTCAAAAGCCAAATAAAAACACCAGATCATTGACATTGGTGCCAGTGGGGCCTGTTTTCACCAAATCATCAAGCGCTGCAAAAAAAGAATAAGAATCATTACGCCGGAGATAGTCAATGGAACCCAGCCCCAGCGTTTTTGCACGCCGCCAGGTTTCGCCGTTGACGATGGCGCCCGCCGCATCTGTGGAGCCATCTTCGCCGTCGGTGGCGAGGCTGAGCAGCAGCACATTGGGGAAATCAGCCAGTTCGGTGACGGCTGCCAGCGCCAACTCGGTGTTGCGTCCGCCGCGACCATTTCCGTGCAGGGTGACGGTGGTTTCGCCGCCAGCCACCATGCAAAATGGACGGGCGACAGGCTCCCCACGCTGGCAAGCCCAACGCAACGCGCCACACAGTTCGATGGCTGCATCGCGCGCCTCCCCGCCCAAGTTGGCACGCAAAAGATATGGGTGAAAGCCCTCGTCCGCAGCCTGACGGAGCGCGGCGTGGATGGCCATCAGATTGCTGCCAATCAATATATTTTGCACATTGTTCAGGCGGGGGTGATCGGGTTTCAAAGTTTCGGGCGCGTCTTGCAGAACGGTCAAAATATCCTGCGCGACCTGTCCGCTTAGGTCATATTTTTGCAAGATTTGCAACGCATCCGCGCGGGTGGAAGGGTCTGCTGCCGTGGGGCCGGATGCAATGGCGTGTAGTTCATTCCCGATCACATCAGACAAGATCAGGCTGAGAACGGTTGCGCCTGTCTGTCGTAGAAAGCCGCCCCCTTTTAAAAGATCCAGGTGGCGGCGCAGGGTATTGATTTCATGGATGGATGCGCCACAGGCCAGCAAGCGCGAAGTCAGGTCTTGCAACGCTGTCAGGGTGATGGGCGCATGTGGCGCAGCGATCAGCGCCGAGGCTCCGCCGGAGATAGCGCAGATCAGCAAATCACCGGGGCCGACGCCTATCAGAAAATCGAGTACAGCCTTCCCGGCGGCGAGGCTGCGTTCATCAGGAACAGGATGCCCCCCAACGAAAACAGTCGACAGGCTGAGGGGCGGCTGTTCAACAGCTTTGACGATGACCAGCCCCCGGAACAGGGTTCCACCCAAAAGGGACTCAAGCGCCGCAGCCAGCCTCCCGCCAGCTTTTCCAATGCAGAGCAAATGAATTTTCGAAAATTTGGAAAGATCGTAGGTCTCGCCGGAAACATGCAAGCGATGTTCACCTAAATGTAGCGCGTGTTGCACAGCAAGAGCCGGATCGGCGGCATCCAGCGCAGTCTGCAAAATGCGCTGGATGGATTTTTTTTGCGGCAGGGTTGAAAGGATGGAAGGCATGACCAATCTTAACATGCCGTTAGGAAATTACACAGCAGGATTGCAATATTTCTCACACACCCATATAATAAGTTTTTCACAAATAGGAAAAGTTTCTCATGGCGCTCCAACTTGGCGATGTTGAAAAAAGGCTACAAAGCTTAATTGAAGTCCAATTGCGAAAATATCTGCCTGGGCCATCGTACCAGGATCGGATTATTCAACAACTTATGGAAGCGTTGGAAAGCAGCCTGACAGCGCAAAAAAAGGGCGAGAGCGCAAAAAACCTGAATGAGTTTGCGTTGGTCATCCATCCATCCACGTTGAGCCAGTGGAATAAAGAACCCATGCTGATGGATGGGCTGACGAGAATTTTTCGTCTGATGGCGGATGAAGTGGGGATTGTCTCTGAAGTGCCATTAAAACTGTCGATTGTGACGGACCCAACCGTGGAGATTGATGATTTACAGATTAAGATCCTGAACGCCGTCAACATGACTGAAACCCAAGACGCAAAAGACGGCGGCGATCAGGCGGATAATGCGCCACCATCCAAACCGGCTTTTCTGATCGTGGGCGGGACAAAGGTCTTCACCATTCAAACATCCGTCACCAACATTGGCCGCCGCCTCGATAATCACCTTGTGGTAAATGACCCGCGTGTTTCACGCTACCATGCACAAATTCGCTGCTCGCGCGGGCGTTTCATTATTTTTGACTTAAACTCAACCGGGGGAACCTACGTGAATGGTCAGCGCACCAGTCAGAGTGTGCTCTATCCCGGCGACGTGATTTCACTGGCGGGCTTGCCGATTGTCTTCGGACAGGATCAGCCCCCCACAGCATCAGGGTCAAGTGCCACCGCCCCGCTAAACCCCACCGGTAACGAACGCAACACAGCCATTTTACGGGATTTTAACCAAAAGCCCAAATGAGCGGCATTATTTTACTGATCCTGCGCGTCGCCATGACCTTGACGCTTTATATCCTGCTCGGATGGGTCTTTTGGTTGATGTGGCAAACGCTGAAACGGGAAACGCTTTTTTTATCGACCCGCAAAGTTTCTCCATTAATTTTAAGTGTAACTTCTCCTGAAATCAATATCCAGACCCTGCACTTCAGCCACGGGGATGTGGTGATTGGCCGCGACCTGGACTGCGAGTGCGCGCTGACAGATGAAACCGTCTCGGCGCGGCATCTACGGCTGACGTATCACCACAACCAATGGTGGGCCGAAGACCTGGGATCGCGCAATGGCACGCTTCTGAACGACGCAATGTTACTCACCCCCACCATTTTGATCCACGGCGATACTGTCAAATGTGGCAACACCACATTGCTGATACTTTTTCAGAGCCAAACCACTTCAACAGACGACAATCTATCAGACACGGAGAATATGCTATGACCGAACAAATCGCGTTTGCAGTAATTGGCGGTTCCGGGCTTTATAAAATGAAAGGCCTGACCGACACCAGTGAACACAACATCGACACGCCCTTCGGCAAACCCAGCTCATCGATCATCGTCGGCAATCTGGAAGGGCAGCGCGTTGCCTTTCTGGCACGTCACGGGGTCGGACACTTCATCACGCCCACTGAAGTCAACTATCGCGCCAACATCTATGCGCTCAAAAGCCTGGGTGTCACGCGCATCGTCGCCATCAACGCCTGCGGCTCGCTGCGCGAAGACTATGCCCCCGGCCATATCGTCATCCCCGACCAGATTTATGACAATACCAAGCAACGCGAACGAAGCTTTTTTGGCAGCGGACTGGTGGCGCATCTCGGCTCCGCCGACCCATTCTGCGGCGATCTCTCAACCAGCGTCTATGATGCTGTCAAAGCCACTGGCGCAACTGTCCATTGGGGCGGCGCATTTATCACCATCGAAGGGCCGCGTTTTTCCACCAAGGCCGAATCACATACCTACCGCGCCTGGGGCATGTCGCTGATCGGCATGACGACAGCTCCCGAAGCCTTTCTAGCACGTGAAGCCGAAATCTGCTATGCCACCATGGCGCACGTCACCGATTACGACGTCTGGCACGTCAGCGAAGCCCCTGTGACACTCGAAATGGTTATCCGCACCTTGAACCAGAATACCGAAACTGCGCAGCAAGCCCTGCAAATTTTGGCACGCAACCTGGGCCAGGAACGCGAATGTGAATGCGAAAGTGCCCTCGCCACCGCGCTTATCACCCATCCATCCGTCATTCCCGCAGAAACACGCCAAAAGCTGGATTTGCTGGTGAAGAAATACTTAAAGTAAGTGCTCTTTTACGCATTACATATTACGCATTACGGAAATAACTCGTAATGCGTAATATGTAAAACAATCCTACTCCCCTTGCCCTCAACCTACCTGCCTCCAGCACAAATTCAGAGCCGCCTGCTAACCCTGGTGGCCCTGTTTCTATTCATCCAATGTCTGGCGCTGACGCTCGCCCCAGCAGCGCGCGATGGCACCTGGGCGGTGGAATATCACTGGTCACACTGGTTGGGCTTTGCCATGTGGCTCGCCGCCTTCGCGGCAGCGCACCACCAATTCACACGGCATACGCCCGACGCAAACCCGTACCTGCTTTCAGCGGCGGCATTGCTGACGGGTTGGGGCGTGCTCTCGATCTGGCGACTCTCGCCTGAGTTTGGGCTGCGCCAGGCTGTGTGGATGGTCGTCAGCGTGGGGGTTTTAATCCTCGGGATGCGATCAACACGCAACCTGGAGTTTTTGCGCCGTTACAAGTACATCTTCCTGTTCTCTGGCCTGCTGCTGACAGCCCTGACGCTGGTGCTGGGAGCCAACCCGGGCGGCAGCGGACCGCGCCTGTGGCTGGGGTGCTGCGGCTTATACCTGCAACCATCTGAACCGCTCAAGCTGTTGCTGATCGTCTACCTGGCGGCCTACTTTGCCGACCGGCTGCCCATCCGCAGCCGCCTGTTCCCGCTCATCTTCCCCACCCTGATCCTGACCGGAATCGCCCTTGCCATCCTGCTGGTGCAGCGCGACCTCGGCACGGCATCCATTTTCATCTTTCTTTACACCAGCATGGTCTACTTTGCCAGCGGCCGAAGACGCCTGCTGCTGATCACGTTGGCGTTGCTGAGCATCGCCGCGCTTGCGGGCTACTTTCTCGTCGATATCATTCACATCCGCATTGAAGCCTGGGTCAACCCCTGGGACGATCCATCTGGGCATTCGTACCAGATCATCCAATCGCTGATGGCCGTCGCCAACGGCGGACTATTTGGGCGCGGCCCCGGCATGGGTTCGCCCGGCCTTGTCCCCGTCGCCCAATCCGACTTTATCTTCACGACCATCAGCGAAGAAAACGGCCTGCTGGGCAGTATCGGGCTTTTCGCCACGCTTGGCATCATGACCACCTGCGGATTTTTGATCGCCATCAAGGCCAGCAGCAACTTTCGACGCCTGTTGGCTGCCGGGCTGACAACGTATCTGGGCGCACAAAGCGTGCTGATTATTGGCGGCAACCTGCGCCTGCTGCCGCTGACCGGCGTCACACTGCCATTTGTTGCCTATGGCGGCTCGTCCCTGTTGACCAGTTTCATTGCCCTGCTCATCCTGCTGCAGATCAGCAACGATACCGACCAGGAACCCGCCGCGCTGCGCCAGCCGCGTCCCTACAGGCTGATGGCGGGCATCATCTGGGTCGGGCTGTTTGCCTGTGCCCTGCTCACCGGCTGGTGGGGAGAAATTCGGCGCGACAGTCTGCTGACGCGCACCGACAATACTCGCCGCGCCATCTCAGACCGTTATGTCAAGCGCGGCGCGATCCTTGACCGCAACAACAACCCGATCAACATCACCACAGGCCAAGCTGGCAGCTATCTGCGCGTTTACGACGCGCCAGACCTGGCAAGCGTCACCGGCTACACTCACCCTGTCTACGGCCAGACCGGGCTGGAAGAAAGCCTCGACCCCTATCTGCGCGGCCTGCAAGGCAACCCCGACCTGCTGATCTGGTGGGATCATCTGCTTTACGGTCAGCCGCCGCCCGGCCTGGATGTGCGTACCAGCCTCGACTTAAGCGCCCAGACCAAGGCCGACAAACTGCTTGGAGCGCACATCGGCGCAGTCGTTCTGCTCAATGCCGAAACCGGGGAAATCCTGGTGATGGCATCGCATCCCAGCTACGACCCGAACCAGCTCGACAGCATCGGGCCAACCCTCAGCGTGGACAAAAACGCCCCGTTGTTGAATCGCGCCACCCAGGGCCAGTACCCGGCTGAAACAGCGCTATTGCCCTTTGTCAATGCGCACCCAAAAGACGAGTCGCTCACCCAGCTCTTTGAAAAGCTCGGCTTCTACACCACCCCGGCAGCCAACATCCCCACAGCCAGTGCTGCCCCGTCAGGAACAGTCAAAAATCTGCGGGTCAGCCCACTGCAAATGGCTTTGGCCGCCGCTGCCCTGACCCACAAGGGAATCCGCCCCTCGCCGCGACTGACGCTGGCAGTCAACACCCAGGCCCAGGGTTGGATCATCTTCCCCACAGCCGACAAGCCCTTCGCCGCCCTGAACGCAGATGTCGCACAGCAGGTCACCTCCGCACTGGCCATGAGCGGTCAACCCTTCTGGGAATATAGCAGCACAAGCGCAGACAAACGCGCCCCGATCTCATGGTACCTTGCCGGAACCCTGCCCAACTGGCAGGGCGCGCCGCTGACGGTTGTGGTGTTGCTCGAAGAAAACGACAAGGAGCAAGCCAGCCTGATCGGGCGCAGTGTGCTGGAAAAAGTCATTCAGCCGTAGAATATCGATAAAAACATCCAGCAGGCAAGAGCAAATGCTTTGGGAAGAAAAAATGCAGTTTCCAACTTCAATTTACCAGGATTTTTTAAAGTCAAGCACAAAATATTAAAGTCAGGAATGAATTTAGAGAGCATTTTCTCTCTCTATTTAGATATACTCCCAATCCCTTCAACATGGATCAAGATTAACGGGTTTGGGTTCGTGTGGCAGGGAATTTTTTTAGCCTATTTCCGTTATCGTTCACATTTATATTGTCAGAAAGAATCAAAATCCATCCATCCGCTTGTTAAAAATAAGGAGTATCAAAAATGAACAGGAAACGTTTCATCCCAAGTATCAGCATCATTCTGACCGTCGTTGTAGCGCTGTTGATTGGCGTCGCCGGTCGTGTGAGCGCCCAAACAGTTTGCAGCCCGGCCACAGCCATCTCGGTGCCGTTCGCCAAAGATGGCGCCGGGACGTTCTGCTACCAGGCGGCCTCGCTCTGCGGCTATGCCAACTCATGGAACCTTACAACGCTCTCGATCAATGGGGCGAACTACACAAACATTTATGTCGCTGGCTCCTCGGTTGCCCCACTAAACGGGACCTACACGATCACCTATGCCAGCTCCGTGGCGTGGGGTCATTTTGAAATTGGCGGCACCTGCTCGGGTGGCCCAACCAGTACCACGGCGCCGGCATTCACCCCCACCCGCACAAACACGCCAGGGGGCCCAACCGCAACCCGCACCAATACGCCACTTCCGGTTTTTACCCCAACCCGCACCCCAACCCAAACCATTGGGGCTTCCCAAACACCCGCTCCAACAGCTACATCATCAGGGTCGTGCTCCCTGCCATCGACCTTCAAGTGGTCATCAACAGGCCCACTCGCCAGTCCAAAGTCGGGATATGTCTCGCTCAAGGATTTCACCGATGTCGTCTCCAATGGGAAACACATTGTTTACATGTCTACCGTCAACACATCAGGGTCCTACGGTTCAGCCGCCTTCACCCCTTTCACCAACTGGACTGACATGGCAAGCGCAACCCAGAACACAATGACATCTGGCACTGTTGCACCCACACTCTTCTACTTTGCCCCGAAAAACATCTGGATCCTTGCCTACCAGTGGGGTCCCACCGCCTTCAGCTATAAGACATCCTCTGACCCCACCAACGCAAATGGCTGGTCCGGCGCAAATACACTCTTCTCTGGGACCATTTCTGGCTCAAGCACCGGGCCAATTGACCAGACGTTAATCGGTGACGGCACAAATATGTACCTGTTCTTTGCCGGGGATAATGGAAGCATCTACCGAGCCAGTATGCCAATCGGAAACTTCCCCGGCAGTTTTGGCAGTACTGCAACAGTCGTCATGTCTGACAGCACCAACAACCTATTCGAGGCGGTGGAAGTCTATACCGTCCAGGGACAGAACAAGTACCTGATGATCGTCGAATCTATCGGTGCCAATGGCCGATATTTCCGCTCATACACTGCGACCAGCCTGGGTGGTTCATGGACACCACTGGCCGCATCTGAAAGCACTCCCTTTGCTGGCAAGAACAACGTCAGCTTCACCAGCGGTGCCTGGACCAACGATATCAGCCACGGCGATCTGGTGCGCAATAATCCCGACCAGACCATGACGGTTGACCCGTGCAATCTGCAAATGCTTTACCAAGGCTTCCAGATTGGCAGCAGCACAAGCAGTTACAACCTGATCCCGTGGCGACCCGCTGTGCTCACACTCCTACACTAATCCTGTTTTTCCAGCAAGGCGGTCCATCCCAAAGCCGCCTTGCTGGAAAAAATTTAAGTGCAGGGACACGGCAATGCCGTGTCCCTACATGATTTAACATGCTTCTTTCGCGGTTGCCAGTCGCTGCATATCTGAAAGGGTATCGGCCAACCCGGCAGGGTCGCCGATTTCTTTGAAAATAGCCTGGGCCTCTGCAAAAAACGCACCTGCCGCAGCAAAATCCGCATGCCGTAGCGCCAGCTTTCCCTGAAAATGGAGCGCCCGGGCAATTCCGGCCTGATCCCCGACCTCGCGGGCCAGCGCCAAACTTTCTTCGATCAGGGCAGAGATCGGCTCGAAATTGTCTTGCCGCAAAAAAAATGAAGCCAGTTCGTACAGACATGCACTGATGAGCTGCCTTGCCCCAAACAATCTATAAATGTTCAGGCATTCAAACATGGCTTTCATGACCAGCGCTCCGTCCCCATTTTCCAGCGCCAGCACACCGACCCGCCACAGGGTGGATGCTTCGCCCCATTGATCGCCAATCGCCCTGAAAATTGCTACGCTTTCCTGAAAGATTTCCATCCCGTGCGCATGTTCGCCGCGTTCTATGAACGTATCGGCAATGTGATAGAGCACCCAGGCGATCTCTTCCTGATTATTCATCTCACGGAACAAGCGCAGGCTTTCTTCGAGCAGCGGCATGGACTTTTCAGCTTGGCCGTGGCAACGCAGGCCATCGGCCACATTTTGCAGCAACAGACCAATCAAAAACGGATCGCCAATTTCCCTGGCGAGCTTCAGGCCTTCTTCGCCCAACGCCAGCGTCTGATCAAAATCGCGATAGTGCGTCGTCAGCCAGGATGCTCCCCAAAGCGCCTTGACTCTGCCCACAGTTCTCAGGTGGCTGCCCTGCGCCAGCGCGCGATCCATCCAGGTTTTGGTTTCATCCCACATATTCAGCATATTGTAGTAACGCCAGGTCGCCCCCAATAGGCGCAAGGCCATTTCAGTTTCATGCTGATCGAGCATCCATTGCAGCGCGATTTGCAGGTTTTCCCGTTCCTGCCGGATGTGAAGCATCCAGGGCAACTGTTGCCGGGTGCCAATCGCCGGTTCGGCGCGTTCCACCATCTCCAAAAAGTAGCTGGCGTGTTGACGCTGGGTTTGCTCTGTTTCAGCTTTGTTGGTCAACTGGTCAAGCGCATATTCGCGCACGGCCTGCAACATTTGAAAACGCGACGGGCTGTTTGCATAGCGCACCAGACTTTTCTCGGCCAGCTTTTCAAGGATGGCTTGCGCATCCTCAATCTGGCAGACAGCCTGCGCCGCTTCCACATCCCACTCACGCCCAAAGACAGAGAGCCGTCTGAAAAGCGCCTGTTCCGTCTCGGATAACAACTGATAGCTCCAGTCAATTGCGCCCCAGAGCGTTTTTTGCCGCGCCGGTCTGTCACGTGAAATATCCCGAAAAGCTTTCATGCTGATTTCGAGCTGGGGCAGGGCCTGATTGGCAGCCAGCACTTTGACCTGTGTCGCCGCCAACTCAATCGCCAGTGGCAGGCCATCGAAGCGGTTGCAAACCCCAACGACGGCTTCCTTGTTGGCATCCGTCAGATTAAAGGCCGGGTGCCGGGCCTGCACCCGCTTCACGAACAGGGAAATGGCGGGGATTTTGTTCAACTGCTCAAGGGGAGGCAGCGGCCCTGGAGCCGGTAACAACAGCTCAGGGACGTTGAATCGGTGCTCCCCGTAGATATTCAGCGCTTCGCGGCTGGTGACCAACACTTTGAGTCCCGCCGCTGCCGCGAGCAATTCATTTATAAATATCCCGCTTTCGATCAACTGCTCAAAATTATCCAACACCAGTAACATTTCACGCTTGCGCAGGTGATTTTTGAGCGCATCCATCATCGATTGCGCTCCGACGGTTTCGATATTCAGCAAATGAACGATTTGGGTGTGTAAAAATTGTGGATCGGTGATGGTTTCAAGCGGGATAAAAAAGACGCCATCGGCAAAATATTCAAACAACTGTCCACCCGCCGCAATCGCCAGACGGGTTTTGCCCACGCCCCCCGGCCCCGTCAGCGTTAGCAAGCGCACGTCCGGGGATTTTAGCATGGCCACCACACTTGCGATACTCTCCTCCGCGCCAACCAAAGGAGTCAGTGACGCTGGCAGGTTGGTCAATGGCGCGGATGGCTGCAAACATTGTGCAGGCTCAAGCTGCCAGTCATTCAAAATCGAAATCAGCGCACGCAGCAGTTTATCCAAATGGAGAAAGTAGCTGCTGTGGGCAATATGAAGTTTGCCCGCATAAAAGACGGTGGGGGAATGCGGCTGGTCAAGCAGCAAATTCAAAAGTTTGCGATGTTCCGGCTGGAGCGTTTTCGTGCGCAGCATCTCGCGCACCTGATTTATCCCGCCTCGTTCGTCGATCCAGCTTTTCCAGGGATCTGCCTGAATGATGGATGCCGGGTGGCGGCGCAGGCCAAGCAAAGCCTTGATATGTTTTTCGTCCCACAGCACAGGGGGAGAAGATGGTTTCACCGGAATTCTCCAGGATAAAAAATCGATATTTCAATTCTACTCTCACTACATCGTTTTTCACCACAGTGCTGCCACAGAGAAAACTCCTGTAAACTCTGCGTTCTTTGTGGCAGCAGGTTTCTATTCAACCTTTGATTAATACAGAAACACGTAAAAGCCTGAAAGCTGTCGTAGTAGGCCTGGAGAGCTACGATAGTACGACTGGAGTACTCAAGGGCGTTTTTCGTCTCTAATTAACAAGAACGATAACTCTGTTCTGGTACCGCCAGAATATAGATCATCCTGATCTCTCAAGCATTCTTAGAAGGAGTTGCGCTTATGCGTGATACCTAATCAGAGCACCCGCTTTCGACCACAAAATCTGTTTTTCATTTTTTGACAAGCACTTAAACATACTTTGCAGCAGAAACAAGGAGATTAATTATGAAAGCTGGAAGAAAATTTACATTACGAAAGAGTATCCTGCCTGTCCTGACTGTTCTAAGCATCTTCATCGTAGCGCTTGCGCCGCTGTTTTCAGCCCAGATGGCACATGCTTCGTTGAATACAACGACACCACCCACGGGCTATCGCAAACTGAAAGACCTGAATCTTTTTAGCGACACCCGTCTTGGGATGTGGGCTGGGTCTGGCAGCGGAGTGACCCTTGTCACCGAAACCCCAGCAGGCAGCACAAACCCGCTTCTGCCGATCGATAGCACTAGCGCCGGTATGTTTAACGGCTTGCCATCGCTGCTTGTCGACGCCAGCACTGGCTCCACTTCTGGCTGGTGGGCCGCTGTCTTGGGTGGTAAAGACTGGGAAACCTTCACGCTCAGGAATTACATGGCCAATGGCAAACTTGAATTCAATATCAAGGGCGCAGCAGGCGGCGAACAAATGTTGATCGGTTTCGATGATCGCGTTTATGAGCGCACCCCCGAAAACGACTCCTTACAAGTATCCAGCGCTGGCTACTTTACAACAACCACCGCCTGGCAGCATGTCACCATTCCGTTGAGCGCACTCGTCAAACCCACCAATGATATTGACCAGACCTTTACGCTCAAGCTTAATAGCACTGGCAACCCTCTTATCAAACTGTGGCTCAACGATGTCAAAATCACATCTCCAGACAATGAGGCAGGCTTCCCCGCCATCAAGGTCAACGTGCTGGGCTTCACCCCCAATGCAGAAAAATATGCACTGGTGAGCGGCTTCCAGGAAGACACCACTTTCAGCACGATTGCGGCTGGTACAGCCTTCCAGGTGAAGAATGCCAGTAGCGGCGCTGTGGTCTACAGCGGCACATTGGCCCTCGTCAGTGATTACGATACACAATCCGGTGAACGCGTCTTCAAAGCCGATTTCAGCAACTTTGCCACCGCAGGAACCTATGTTGTATCTGTGGCTGGGCTGACAGATTCCCCCAGCTTCCAGATTGGCACCGGAATTTACAGTCCGCTTTTGCGCGATGCGATGCGTTATTTCTATCTGCAACGCCAAGGGATCGCCATCCAAAGTCCGTATGAGACGACCTACACTCGCGGTGTTGGTATGACAGGCGATGCAAATGCCCAGTTCGAATCGGGCTGCTGCACCCCGCGCAATATTATGAAAGGCTGGTTCGACGCTGGCGACTATGGCAAATATGTCAACGCTGGTGGTGTGGCGGTTTCTGACCTGTTGTGGTCCTACGAGTTATATCCAAGCGCTTTCACCGACAGCCAGTTCAATATCCCCGAAAGCGGCAATGGCGTCCCCGACATCCTGGATGAAGTCAAATGGGAGACCGACTGGATGCTGACGATGCAAGACTCGACCTCCGGCGGTTTCTGGGCCAGAGTCCAAAGCTCCACCGACGACCAGCAAGGCACCTCGGATGTCTACACCGGCGTGCGCTGGATCAAAGACAAGGATGGTTCGGCTACCAATGTGCGCCCCACCCCGGTGGCAGGCATTGCTGCCGGTGCCCTGGCCGAAGCATCGATCGTCTTCCGCCCCTTCAACAGCGCCTATGCCGATACGCTCCTGGCCGCGGCCCAAAGGGGCTGGGATTATCTGGTAGCTACTCCCGGTTACGTGGAAGTTCCGCCGGGCCCCTACGGAGATACCGACGATGCGAATGATCGTTTCTATGCTGCAGCGGCGCTCTATCGCGCCACTGGCTTGTCGAAATACAATGATTACGTGGTAGCTCACTATACCGATGCCGAGTATGCCACCTTCTATAATGACCCGAATGCCAATGGCTACTTCTGGGATAACATGTCGCCGATTGGTTTCCTCGATTACGTACAATCGGCCAGCCCCGATGCCACAGTTAAATCTTGGTGGACCACCCACTTTAACACCTGGCGTAACACCGTGCTTACCCGCTCCCAGAACGGCACATGGCGCAACAACCTGACGGATGCCCAATTTTCCTGGGGCAGTAATATGCCTGTTCTCAATGGCGCCAAATTGCTGATGGCTGGCGCGCGTATTCTTGGCGAAAACGGCAGCGCTGAAGCCAAATCTGCTCGTGCTGCGCTGAACTACATCCTGGGTGAAAACCCAATGGCGTATAGCATGGTTTCAGGCTATGGCGCCCGAAGCACACATCGGATTTACTCGAACCAATACAGCCATGATGGCAAAGCGGGTATGCCCCCAGGGTATATGCCGGGTGGCCCCAATAACCAAAATCAAACCTGGTATTCCAATTTCGCTGGCAAGAGCTATAACGATAGCAATGGCAACTGGACTGCCAACGAAAATGCCATCTATTGGAACTCGGCGCTGGTCTTTAGTGCTGCGTTGGAAGTTGGTGAATCCACCACCGTTTATGGTACCCCCACGCCTACATCCACTGGGCCGACCCCAACCCGCACCAACACGCCTACCATCACGCGCACTCCGACCATTACCAATACACCCACCATCACCCAGACTCCGACCAAGACCAGCACCCCCTTGCCAGGTCTGTCGATCAAGATTGAGGCTGCAGGTGGCGACAACAATCAACAGAGCGGATTCAACGTCCAGCTCTCCAACACTGGCTCTGGCAGCCTGAGCAATCTCTCGTGGCGCTTGTACTTCACCCCCGAGAACGGCAACGCCGCTTCGGGCTATGCGTTGGAAAAATACTATGACCAGTCTGGCGTAGCGACTGTTAGCGGCCCGACACTGGCATGTGGTTCAATCTATTACTATACCGTCAGCTATGGCACAACTGCACTGCCAGCGGGGTCCATCTGGGCTTATAACACTGCCTTCCACCTGAGCAGCTTTGGCTCCACTTACGATGGCTCGAACGACTGGTGGCACAGCGGTTATGCGGTTGGTGCGCTGCCCGCAGCTTTCACCACCGACACCTTTGTACCCGGTTACTTGAATGGTGCCCTGGCCTTTGGCAGCGAACCAACCTGTAGCGGCGTTACCAGCACGCCCACCCGCACTGTAACTCCGACTGCGGTCATTTCCAGCACGGTGACCAGCACCCCCAGCCGTACCAACACGCCGGGCATTACCAATACACCTACCCGCACGCCCACCATCACCAACACCCCAGCCATCACCAACACGCCGACCCGTACACCCACCATCACCAATACCCCGGCGATTACCAACACACCGACCAAAACACCCACCCGCACATTGACTCCTGCCGTAACACCGACGCGTACGCTGACCCCAACGGTTACTCCCACTGTTGGTGGCGCCTGCTCCCCGGTCACATCCACCATTACGGCTCCATTCACCTTTGACGGCGCTGGGACGTTCTGCTGGCAATCGAGCAGCCTGGGAACCTACATCAACTCCTGGAATACAACCAGCGTCTCGATTAATGGCGTGAGCATCAGCAATGTCTACGTTGCGGCAGCCTCTTACCCCGCCAAGATCGGAGGCTTCTGGTACATTAGCTACTCCAGTTCAGTATCCTTCGCTCACTTGGAAACCAAATAATCATTTGATTTAGTATGAGGGGCGATGCAAAGCATCGCCCCTCATATATTCGATGAAAAGTTCGAAAACATTGGCAGCAATTGTTCTTTTGTAGCTACCCAGTCAATATCTTGCACAGGCTGATTAAAATCGTGCAAAATTCTTGCCAGCGAAAGATGTAACCTAAAAGTATTACACGTTGTTAAATTTGTCATAAGGAGATAAATAATGATCAAAAAACATACAGCCAAGCTTTTCATGATCTTCCTGGCACTCGTCCTGGTGTCATCACTCGTGGGCGCCATGCAAACACATTCAGCCAAAGCTGCTTTTGGTGATCGTATCACCGTCAGCGGAACACAGTTTATGGCCGGTGGTCAGCGCATCTGGATCAACGGCGCGAACACCCCCTGGAACAACTGGAATGATTTTGGTGGCAACTACAATGCCAGTTGGTGGGATACGCATTTCCAGCAGTTGCACGCCAATGGCGTCAATGCCACCCGTGTGTGGATGATTGACAGCGGCGAAGTTGGCATTAACATTGACTCCACTGGTCATGTTTCAGGCGCCACCGACGCGTACTGGGCAAACCTCGATAGCCTCTTTGCGATTGCCCAGCAACGGCAAGTCTACATCATGGCAACGCTGATGTCGTTCGACAGTTTCAAGAATACTTACACCACTTATCCCCAATGGCGTGCCTGGCTCAACAGCGACGCGAATATCGACTCTTATATAAACAACTACCTAATTCCGTTCGTCACGCGTTATAAGAACAATCCATATTTGTGGTCAATTGACCTGATGAACGAGCCAGACTGGGTACATGAGCTCGCCGAGGATGGCGCGTACACCTGGACCCAGCCACAGTCATACTTTGCTCGTGCTGCGAAAGCCATTCACGCCAACAGTCCCATCCTGGTGACAGTAGGCATGGGGATGCCCAAATACATGAGCTCATGCCCGAATGGTTGCCAGGGGAACGTGATTGCCGACAGTGCTCTAAAAGCTGTTGTGAACGACCCGAATGTTTATATCGATTTCTATTCATCCCATTACTACCCCTGGGAAGATCCCTATTTCGCTGGGATTCCATTCTATCAAACCCCCGCTTCTTATTTTGGCGCAGACCCTGGCAAACCAGCTTTGATTGGTGAAGAACCCGCCAACGGTTCCACCGGTCACACCCTTGCCCAGGATTATGAAAATGGTTATCTCAACGGCTGGCAAGGCGTGATGCCTTGGACATCCAATGGCGTGGATGGCAACGGTGGTTTCACCCAGCTAATTGCAGCCACAGGCCCCTTCCTCACCAACCACCCCAGCCTGGTCTTCCCTGGCGGCGCAACTGGGCCCACCAATACACCTACCCGGACAGCGACTGCCCCAGCCATTACGAACACGCCCACCCGCACCATGACTGCCGGTATCACCCTCACCCCAACCCGCACCCTTACCCCTGGGCCGACATCAACTCGCACCCGCACCAGCACTCCCGGGCCGATCACAGCGACTCCTACTCGTACCAGCACGCCAGGTGCAACAGCCACTTCCGGCGGTGGCGGAACATGCACCCCAACATCCACCATTACCACCCCGTTCAGCTTTGACGGCGCAGGGACCTTCTGCTGGCAAGCAAGCAGCCTGGCCACCTACGTCAACTCCTGGAACACAACCAGCGTCACGATCAACGGCGTCAATGCAACCAATGTCTACGTTGCAGCGGCTTCCTACCCAGCTAAAGTTGGCGGCTTCTACTACGTCAGCTATAACAGCAGCGTCGCCTGGGGCCACTTCGAAGCAAAATAATATTGATTTGACAGGGGATATATCTGGTAGGGGCGACGCGTTGCGTCGCCCCTACTTTTTTATTTGTGCCAATTTTTCAAGACATATCCGGTTATAGGCCAGCGAGTTTTCACTGCCAAACTCCTGAAAGATAACCGCCGCATCTTCAAACAAACGCCTGGCCAATATCAGATCAGCACGTTGCATTGCCAGTTGGCCTTGCAGGTTAAACGTCCACCCCACCCCCATCCAATCTCCGAATTGCTGCGAGATTGCCAGGCTTTCTTCCAGTGTAGCTTTTGCCTGATCCAAATTACCCAATTGCAATAAAAGTCTGGCCAGGTTGCGTGAAATATGGGCACTTGCCCAGCGGTGCCCAATGGCACGGAAAATATCCAGGCCTTCCTGGAGCATCTCCCTGCTTTTTTCCAATTCTCCGCGCTCTTCAAGCAATTCGGCAATATGTCCCAAGACCCAGGCGATCTCTTCCTGATCATTCAATGCGCGAAAGATAAGCAAACTTTCGTCCAAGACGCGCGCGACCCCAGCGTAGTCGCTGCGATGATTAAGCCCATCCGCCAGGGTCTGGAGCAGCAACCCAACCAGCCGCTGGTCGCCAATTTCCCTGGCAAGGTTTACCCCTTCCTCAGCCAGCGCCATCGCCCTTGCATGATCCCCCTGGGCTGTCGCCAGCAAACCAGCTCCCCAGAGCGTTTTTACATGCCCGACACTTTTCAGGTGTGCCCCCTGTTTCAGCGCCCGTTCAGACCATAAGCGAATCTCGCTCCATATATTCAGCATTTGATAAAACCGCCAGGAAGCTCCTAGGAAGTCAAAGGCCATCTCGGTTTCTTCTGCTTCCAACATCCACTGCAGGGCAATCTGAAAATTTTCAAGTTCCTTTTCGATGCGCTTTACCCAATGCAATTGGTCAGGCGTGGCAATAAAAGGTTCAGCACGCTGCACCAGCGCCAGATAATAACTGGCATGTTGGCGCTGCATTTGCTTGATTTCTCCGCTGTTTACCAATTGTTCAAGCGCATATTCACGCACAGCCTGTAGCATCTGAAAACGCAACCCACCATCTTCCGTCTGCCCGGCATAGCGCAGCAGGCTTTTATCTACCAATCCATCCAGATTATCTGCCGCATCAGCGATCTGACAGACTATGCTGGCAGCTTCCAAGCTCCACTCACGTCCAAAAACCGAGAGTCGCCTGAAAAGGGCCTTTTCTGCATCTGGCAGCAGTTGATAACTCCAGTCAATTGCATCCCACAGGGTTTTCTGACGCAGCGGCCGGTCGTTTGAATAATCTTTCAGAGACTTTAGCCTGTATTCCAACTGAGGCAGCGCCTGATCAGCAGAAAGAAATTTGATCTGCGCCGCTGCCAGTTCAATCGCCAATGGCAATCCATCCAATTGGTTACAAATCGCCACTACTGCATCTTTGTTGCTTTCGGTCAGCCCAAAAGCAGGATGGCGGGCCTGTACACGCTGAACGAACAATTGCACAGCAGGCCACTGATTTAATTGCGCAACGGGAGGAAGATTTTTTGCTATGGGATGGGGAAGTTCTGGCACGGTAAAGCGGTTTTCGCCGTATATATTAAGCGCCTCGCGGCTGGTGACCAATACCTTGAGCTTGTCCGCAGCTTGAAGCAGGTTGGCAACGAACTGCCCACCGCCAGCCAGTTGCTCAAAATTATCCAGCACCAGCAAAATACGCCGTTCACGCAGATGCATTTTAAGTGCGTCAAACAGGGATTGCGTCCCGGCTGTTTCAACGTTTAATAATCGCGCAATTTGGGTTGGCAGAAGCGTAAAATCGTAGATGGTCTCCAGCGCGACAAAAAATACCCCATCCTGAAAATCTTCCAAAAGCCTGACACCGGTAGCCATCGCCAGACGAGTCTTGCCCACGCCGCCAGGACCCATCAGGGTCAGCAGGCGCACACCTGGACGTCCCAGCATGGCAACCACCGCAGCGACAGTTTCATCGGCACCGATCAGGGATGTCAGCGCTGACGGCAAATTGGTCGGGGCGGAAAGCTTTCCAGACTCGGCAAATGTATCTGGCACAAAATTCCAGGCATTCAGTTCCAAAAGCAGGGTCTGAATCAAATCACTCAGCCGGATAAAGTAGGTGCTTGAACTGACATGGAGCGATGTGTAATAGAACTGTGAAGATGTATCAGGATGCGCCAGGATCAGTTTAAGCAACTGCTCCTGATTGGGAGAAAGCGCACTGTTGCGCAGACGATCGAGCACACGATTTAACCCACCACGTTGTTCAATCCACGTGTGCCAGGGATCGACCTTGATAATGCGCGCCGGGTAAAGATGCAGACGCAAAAGCGCCTTGATGTGTTTTTCGTCCCAAATGACGGGGGGAGAAGATGGTTTCACCGGAATTCTCCAGGTTGCTAAAAAATCGTGATTCCCATTTTACCTTTAGCCGCAAGATTGTGCGCCTACGTCCACAATCAATTTGCTTCTGTTGGTTTTTAGACCAGAAAAACTCTAGAGTCTTTGTGGAATTTACGAAGCACTTTTCATTATCTAATAAGTAGATCATTTCCAAAAGAATTTCAGCTTTATGGAACTGATTTGCATCTCGAAAAAAACAAAAAGGAGAAACATGTTATGAAACAAAAACGCTTGATTTATTTATCCGTCATCGTAGCTCTCGTGGTTGCCCTGTTGCCATTCGCCAGGGTAGCCCAGGCGCAAACAACCCTTCCCACAGCGGTTCAGGTTGCCAGCCAGATCAAAGTCGGCTGGAACATTGGGAATACGCTGGAAGCCCAATGCGGCGAAAATGCATGGGGCAACCCAAACGTAACTCAGCAACTGATTGACAGTGTCAAAGCTGCAGGGTTCAATGCAGTGCGCATCCCCACTGCCTGGGACTGCCATGCCGATCAGACAACGTTTGTGATTGATCCGGCCTGGATGGCAAGGGTCAAACAAGTTGTTGATTATGCCATCAATGACAATATGTATGTGATTATGAATATCCACTGGGATGACGGCTGGTTGGAAAACCATGTTACCTATGCAGACCAGGTGGCAGTGAATGCAAAGCAGAAAACCTACTGGACCCAGATCGCCAACTACTTTAAAGACCTACGACGAACATTTGATTTTCGCCGGCACCAACGAAGTGCATCAAGACTATGGCACGCCAACTGCCGAATACATCGCCGTCCAACAATCATACCTGCAGACTTTTGTGGACGCCGTGCGCGCAACGGGCGGCAACAATGCATCACGCACGCTGGCTGTACAGACTTACAATACGAACATTCAGCATGGTTTGAACTACTTCACCATGCCCAACGATACGATTGCCAACCGCCTGATGGTTGAAGTACATTACTACGATCCTTACGACTATACCTTGAACGGAAGCGGCCCCTGTCTGGCATGGGGAGCGCCATTCACACAATATGCAGACTGTTCATGGGCCCAGGAACCCTACGTAGATGATCTGTTCCACCAGGTCAAGGCAAAGTGGGTTGATGCTGGTATTCCGGTCTTCATCGGCGAATACACGGTATCCGTACGCCCGAACCTTGACCTTGCTTCCCGCTTATACTGGCTCAAGTATATTAATGCAGCAGCCATTGCCAATGGCATCAAAACATTCTTCTGGGATACTGGCGATGCTTCTGGTGTGTTCAACCGCAACACCGGGGCGATTACCGATCAGAACGCGCTGAATGCTATTCTGCAAGGCGCTGTCCCCTGTACGACCTGCACATCCACCCCAACCAAGACCCCCACCAAAACCGCAACAATCACCATGACCCCCTGCTATAGTTGCGGTTTCAAACTGCAATACAAAACCGGGGATGTCAGCGCGAACCCCAATCAACTCACGCCGCAGTTCAATATCGTCAACAACAGCGCCGCCGCTGTGCCATTGAGCGAATTCACGATCCGCTACTGGTATACCAACGAAGGCAATCAGGCACAGACCTATGCCTGCGATTATGCTGCGGCTGGTTGCGGCAACAGCACCGCCAGCTTTGTCAAGCTGGTTTATCCAAAGACCGGTGCAGACAACTATCTTGAAATCGGTTTTAGCACGGCGGCAGGCAGCCTTGCCGCTGGCGGACAGTCTGCCATTCAGGCGCGCCTTAACAAGGCCGATTGGTCAGCCTACACCCAGACCAACGACTACTCCTTCGACGCCACCAAGACAGCTTATGCGGATTGGGATCATGTCACCCTCTACCGTAACGGCGACCTTGTCTGGGGGGTGGAACCGGGCATGGGAGCGACATCTACCCCCGGCCCATCCAACACTGTAACGCGCACACCGACTGCCAGCCTGACGCCAACCCTGACACTGGTCGGCGCTACGAGTACGCTGACCCGCACCCCAACCCAAACCGTTGGGGCTTCCCTTACAGCGACCAACACATCCGCAGTGACGCCCACACGCACTTTAACTCCTGCGCTGACCGTAACCCGCACGAATACACCAGCGGTTTCCAACACGCCGACCCGCACACCCACCAGCGGACCAACGTCCACGCGTACTCTGACACCCGCCATCACATCGACAGCGACCAAAACCAACACCCCCGCGATCACCCCCACCAGTGGAGCAGGCACATGCAGCCCGGTTTCGTCCACCATCACGGCACCCTTCACCTTTGACGGGGCTGGCACATTCTGCTGGCAGTCTGCAAACCTGGGAAGCTATATCAACTCCTGGAATACCACCAGTGTAACCATCAATGGCGTCAATATCTCCAATGGCTATCTTGGAGTAGGTTCCTACCCGGCCAAGATCAATGGCTTCTGGTATGTGACCTACAACAGCGCGGTTGCGTGGGGTCACTTCGAAACCAAATAATCAAACTCCCTTCTCTTTTCAGGACGGCGCATCCCAACGCTGCCCTGAAAAGAGAAATTAAAATCATAGGGGCGCAGCAAGATTGCTGCGCCCCTATGATCATTTTTCAGCCGCTCTCAGCCGTTCCATATCTGCAAGATTATCGACCAGCCCCGCCGCATCCCCAATTTGCTGAAAAATAACCCGGGCCTGCTCAAAAAAATCTTTGGCGGCGGCAACATCCAAACGCCGCAGGGCCAGCCGCCCCTGAAAATTAAGTGCCCTGGCCGTGCCAGGCCAATCACCAAGCTCACGGGAAAGCGCCAGACTTTCATCCGCCAGAGCCTGCACCGGTTCAAAATCGCCGGTCTGCCAGAGCAACGAAGCCAGTTCGTAAAAAAACTCGCTAATATGTTGTCGGTCGCCAATTTCTTTTAATATCTCCAGGCGCTCCCTGGCGACTTTGATTGCCAGCGCAGCATCCCCGCCTTGCATTGCCAACACGCCAACTCGTTTCAGGATGGCGACGATCCCCATCTGGTGACCAATGGCGCGGAAAATCGCCAGGCTTTCTTGCAGAATTTCCATGGCGCGGGTAGTTTCCCCACGCTGTAAAACGACAGCACCGGTATGCCCAAGGATCCAGGCGATCTCTTCCTGGTTATCCATTTCACGGAACAGGCGCAGGCTTTCTTCAAGCAACAAAAGCGCCTGATCATATTCTTTGCGGTTGCGCAACCCATCGGCGACGTTTTGAAGCAACAATCCAATCAACGTTTGATCGCCAATTTCACGGGCCAAAGCCAGACCCTGTTCAGCCAAGCGCATCGCCCCGTCTGAATCGTTGTAATGGGTGGACAACCAGGCAGCTCCCCAGAGTGTCTTGATGCGCGCCGCGCTTTCCCTGGCACCGCCCGCCAGGACAGATGTTGATTGTGCGTCCTGCGCCAGCGCACGATCCATCCATGCCTTGGTTTCACCGATTGGGATATTGTAGTAACGCCACATGGACCCCAACAGGCGAAAAGCCATCTCGGTTTCTGCGCTATCGAGCATCCATTGAAGCGCGATTTGGATGTTTTCCCATTCCTGCTCAATGCGACGCATCCAATGCAACTGTTCGGGCATGCCAATCGCCGGTTCAGCGCGTTCGATCATTTGAAGAAAATAGCGGGCATGCTGGCGTTGCGTTTGTTCTGTTTCTGCATTGCTGGTCAGGCGGTCAAGGGCATATTCGCGCACGGCCTGCAACATCTGAAAACGCAAATCGCCATTTGCCCCCGGTGGCGCATAGCGAATCAGGCTTTTCTCGATCAGATTTTCCAGATTGCCCAGCACATCTTCGGTCTGACAGACAATTTGGGCCGCATCCAAACTCCACTCGCGCCCAAAGACAGAGAGCCGCCTGAAGAGTGCTTTTTCGGTTTCAGAAAGCAACTGGTAGCTCCAATCGATCACACTCCACAGACTTTTCTGACGCAAAGGTCGGTCGCGAGATGGATCGCGCAGCGATTTCAGACCATGCTCCAGTTGTGGCAGGCCCTGGTCGGGAGAAAGCATTTTCACTTGCGCCGCCGCCAGCTCAATCGACAAAGGCAAACCATCCAGACGGTCGCAAATCGCCACCACAGCTTCCTTATTGCCTTCGGTCAAAATAAAGGATGCATGACGGGCCTGCACCCGCTGGACGAACAGAGACACAGCGGGCCATTGGATCAATTGCGCAAGGGGCGGAAGATTTCCCGGAGCCGGTCGCAGCAGCTCCGGGACGCTGAAGCGATTCTCCCCGTAGACATTCAGCGCCTCACGGCTGGTCACCAATATCTTGAGCTGGTCGGCGGCCCGCAGCAAATCCGTTACAAACGATGCGCCGGCCATCAACTGTTCAAAATTATCGAGCACCAGCAAAATCTGCCGTTCACGCAAGTAAACGCTGAGCACATCTAGCAACGACTGTGCCCCAACCGTCTCAATATTCAGGCAGCGGGAAACCTGTGCAGGCAGCAACGCCGGGTCGTGGATGGTTTCCAGCGAGACAAAAAACACCCCATCCCTGAAATCTGCTTGCAGCCCTGCAGAAACGGACAGGGCCAACCGGGTCTTTCCCACACCTCCCGGCCCCGTCAGCGTCAATAGGCGCACGTTGCGATTTTGAAAAATGGCAATCGCTGTTGCCACGCTTTTCTCTGCGCCGATCAATGGCGTTAAGGACGCTGGCAGATTGGTCAACAAAGTCAATCCGCGCAAACGTTGCGCAGGCTGCTCCACCTGCCAATGATTTAAGATCTCAGCCAGCATTCTGCAGCAGGCTATTTTAAATAAACAAAGTAGCTGCTGTGCCCAATATTGAGTTTGCCTGCATAAAAAATACTGGGGGAATTAGGCTGATCGAGAATGAGATTTAACAGACTGGCTTGTTCTGGCACAAACACTTTGGCCCGCAAAATGGCACGCACTTGGTTTAACCCACCACGTTCATCCAGCCAGCTCTTCCAGGGGTCAACCCGAATCATGGAGATCGCGTTGTGACGAAGGCCAAGCAGTGCCTTGATGTGTTTTTTATCCCACATGGTAGATCAATCGAAAGAACCGCATAACAGGTTGCCAGACAAACATCATTTTGTGATTCCTTTGCCAGTTGATTTTACGCCAACATCAGCCATTTCAATTTTACTCTCTGTAGATGAATCCCCCAAATGGGTGAATAAGAATCGACGGACTTCTCCGTTCTGTGTATTAAAATCATTGGATGTTAGACAGAGTGTTTTCGTAAATCGCTGGTCATTTCCATGAAATTTTTTCAACATAAGGACCATTTCCAGGTTATCCCCGGTGAAGCGCCAATTGTTGTCGGCGCTCCACATCATGGAACACGTCCTGATGTCACTGCAGATCAGGGTACGGGGCCGATTGCGCTGGCGCTGGCAGAAAAACTCAAGGCGCGTGCTGTCATCGTCAGCGACTTGCGCCACATGGTGGATGTCAACAAAAACCCGGCTGGGTTTGCAGGGTCGGCGCGTCTCCACGCGGTGCGCTATCAGAATGAGCTTTTCAAAGACTTCCCCTCCTTGATTATTGAAATTCACGGGAACGCCACCGGCAACTATCCGGTGGAGGTGGCCACCGGCTTTGATCTCAGTCCAGATTCCCCGGGGGATGCGGTTTTTCTGGAGCGTCTGCGGCGCTTCAAGAGCGCACTGGATGCAGCGTTTTCATCACGTTTGGGCCAGTCTTACCCGATTGGCGTTTTCCCGCTGGAACGGAATGTCAAAAAGACGGCCACCAATACCTTTGCCTTCCAAAAAATTCGGCGGGCGCGCAACCTGGTCGGGTTGGAATGGTATGGCCTGCATATTGAATTGCCCGCTGTCATGCGCATCGGCAAACAGGCCCAGACTGCAGCGTATATTGATCTTCTGACAGATGCGTTGGAATCGGCGATTTGCACCAGCTTTGAACCTTTTCCCGTTTCAGGGGCCACCATCCCACTCAAAGCGGACACCGATTTCAGCGACCCGGCAGCCCGTCGCTTTTTTGAAGTGGCACCAGCCCTGGAAAAGTACGCTGAACAGGCCGTGGCGCTGCTGCATCCCGATGATCTTGAAGCGGTTGGTGCGCTGGAAGGTGACCAGTTATCGCTCTACAACGAAGGGGAAAGCCTGCATGTAGAGGCCCTGTCTTCCCCAATCATTCAACGTGGACAGGCAGCTTTGCCGTCGCGGGTACGCCGTCAAATCAATTTAATGCCACGCCAAAAGGTGGGGCTTGGCTTACGTGGTCATCCGTCTTTTGCACCCAAACCCGCAGCGCTGCCCTGTCATCTCATGGTTGCCGACACTCGCGCTGACGAAAAGAAATCGGTTATTCTGATTACACCCAATGACGCAGCCCGTTTTGGCTTTGAATCTGGCAGTCAGGTTCTGCTGAAAGGGCAAAGCCCGCTTTTATCTCCACTTTTGGCTGAAATACAACTGGATGACAGGCTGGCTGCCCGCACAACAGTCATAAGCCGCCCCCTGATGGATAAAATCCCCGTGACACTTGCCGAAGTCATTACTATCGAGAACGCTTAGTGCAGGTTATGCTATAAATATTTGTCACTTTTCAAAAAGCCAGCCCAACAAGGCTGGCTTTTGATTTATATCGAACTTACGTAAGATAAATAGGGCTTACACGCTTTCTATCAAAGTCAAGAGCTTTGGGCACGAATTTTCACGAAAAATTCGTGCCTGGATTTTGAATTTGAATTATGTCTTGCATAAGTTCGGTACACAACGTCAAATATTCGATTCGACGTGCAGTTCGAAAAAAAGACAAAAAAAACGGCCCTTTTGCAGTCTATTTGGGCATCCGTCAATATTCTTCATTCGAGGATTAATATCGTGTAAGACTGGATTGATTTCAAAGGAGTACCCTCATATTCAGTTTGGTAGCGCTCCCATAGGGTGCGTTATTTTTCGTTTTTAATACGATCATAAATTTACGAGGAGAACACCATGTCAAAAGTATTTTTGAGAACCACTGTCACTGCGCTCGTTTTGGGGGCAATCCTTACCAGCATATTCGTACGGCCCGTCACCAAGGCCAGCGCTGCATCCAATGTATCGATCAATGCCGCCAGCACCTTTCAGGTGATTGATGGCTTTGGCGCTTCGGACGCCTTTCACACCGGCAAATATGCCAGCGGATATGGCAGCAGTCTGACCGCCGACCAATCCGCAAAAATTATTGAGCTACTCTTCAGCCCCACAACCGGCGCTGGTCTGAATATTATTCGACATGAAATTGGTTCATCAACAGCGATGGTGACGGGCGTTCCATCCACTGGCGATGGCGACAACCTGGCATCGATTGAGCCAACCGGCCCGGCTAGCGGACCCAGTGGAACGCCAACCTACGTCTGGGATACGGCAGACCCGGATAAGGGTCAAATCTGGTTTACGCAGCAAGCAATGCAATATGTCGACCCAATCGTATATGCCGATGCCTGGAGCGCTCCGGCGTATATGAAGACCAATAACGCCCTCTACCCGGGCGGTGTGCTGTGCGGCGCAGTTGGCGCAACCGCCTGCGCCAGTGGCGACTGGAGACAGCATTACGCCAATTACCTGACCCAATATGCGAAGTTTTACAAGGATGCCGGGATCACGCTTAAATACATCGGTTTTGGCAACGAGCCAGAATTCAGCCCGACCACCTACACCGGCATGAACTGGGACTCCACCACTGTTGCTGGTGGTCGTGGCACCCTAACGACTGCCATGACACAGGATGTTGACTTTATCAAAAACTACCTCGGCCCGACACTGGCTGCGGCTGGCCTGACCACCAAGGTTTCATGCTGCGAAGCCACCAGTTGGGACCATGTCGCCACCTACACGAGCGGCATTCTGGCCGAATTCGACTGCAGCCAATTATGTCGGCGTGATTACTGGGCATGGCTATTGGGGCAGCCCGAACGGCCTGATCACCACCCATTAACGCAGGCAGCAAACACGTCTGGGAATCAGAATCCAGCAACTTCGATGCCTTCACCGCCGCCTGGGATGATGGCAGCAACGGCTCCGGTTATATCTGGGCAGATAACTTATACAATGCGCTGGTCAATGCGCAGGCCAATGGCTATCTGTACTGGTGGTTCGCCCAGCGCAACTCTGGCAGCTCAACCAATGAAGACCTGATCCACATGTATGACACAACATACACCGTGACCAAGCGTTTGTGGGCCTTCGCCAATTACAGCCGCTTCATCCGCCCTGGCGCGACACGCATTGCCGCCAGCAGCGACAACGCCAGCCTGCACATCACCGCCGCCAAGAACACCAATGGCTCTTATGCAATTGTTGTTTTGAATACCGGCACAACCGATGTCACCACATCCTTTGATCTGACGGGTGGCAACTATGCCACCACTGTGACACCCTACCTGACCAACACCGCCAACGATCTGGCGCAGCAACCCACCATTTCTTCAGCTGGCGGCGCCTTCACCGCAACCATCCCAGCCCGCTCATTGGTCACCTACTATATTCTGGATGGCGGCCCGACGCCCACCCCCTGCGCTTTGTGCAGCCCGACCCCCAGCCGCACCCCAACCCGCACCGTCACCCCCACCCCAACCATCTGCCTGAGCTGCACCTTGCGCGTCCAATACAAAGCGGGCGATACCGCCGCTAGCAGCACCCAGCCCAAGCCCCAGTTCCAGATCCTCAATACCAGCAGCGCCGCCATCCCCCTCAGCGCGTTGACTGTCCGCTACTGGTACACCATTGACGGGGCAGCGACACAAACCTTCAACTGCGACTACGCTGTGATGGGCTGTTCCAATATTGTTGGGACGTTTGGCTCGCTCTCTGGGGGCACTACCACAGCCGACAGCTACCTGCAGATCGGCTTTACAGGGAGCGGCACCATCCCAGCGGGTGGAAGCAGTAACGAAATCCAGACGCGCATCAACAAGAGCACCTGGGCAGCCTACACTCAGACCAACGACTATTCGTTCGACGCGACCAAAACGGCTTATGCAGACTGGAACAATGTAACCATGTACTACAACGGCACGCTAATCTGGGGCGTGGAGCCTGGCGGAACGGTGGCTGCTACCAATACCCCAACTCGTACTCCCGCCGTGACCGCTACGCAGACCCCCACGCTTTCGCCGACCGCTCCCCGGCAGACAAATACCCCAACTCGCACACCGACCATTACCAATACCCTGGCGATCAGCCCCACCCCAACGCGGACGGGCACACGCACCCCAACCCCCACCATCTCCATGACCCCGATCATCACCAGCACTCGAACGCGCACACCCACCATCACCAATACATCGCTCCCCGGTAACACGCCCACCCGCACAGTGACTCCAGCCATCACACCCACTGCTGTCACAGGCGCTTGCAGCCCGGTTACATCCACCATCACATCGCCGTTCACGTTCGATGGCGCAGGGACATTCTGCTGGCAGGCCAGCACACTTGGCACGTACATCAACTCTTGGAACACAACCAGCGTGACTGTAAATGGCACAAACTACAGCAATGTGTATGTGACTGTTGCTTCCTTCCCGGCCAAGATTAACGGTTTCTGGTACATCAGTTACTCGAGCAGTGTCAGCTTCGGCCACTTCGAAGCCAAGTAACTTTCGCAAAACGATCCTGCAAGACCGACAGGCGCTTGAATTTAACAAGCGCCTGTCTTGTTTTGTATTTGTTGGCGTGGTACAGTAGGAGCGACATCAAAACGGTAGAACCAAAACAACAAAGGTTTGCAAATGATCTGGGATGAGCAACATCTTAAAGCGCTTTTAAATTTGCGCCGCTACCCCAGGCAGCTCCTTGACGAGCAGCCGTGGGTGGGCTGGCTGGCTGAGCGAAATGGCATCAGCGCCGTGCGCACCTCGCTTCGCCAGGCTGTGCTTGAACAGCACGAGCGCGAACTGCTTGAGCTGATTCTGAGCGACCCATCCATCCCACCTGCGCGACGTGCTGCCATGCTGCATATCAGCCAGAGTACCTATTTTCGCTATCTGGATGATCTGGTCGCCTCGCTTTTGGCACATCTCAACGGGCCCGAAGAAGCCGCGCTGCCTGCAACCCACGCTGCTGGTAATATCCCTGTTCCGCTGACGGCTTTTATTGGCGCTGAGAGTGCCTTGCAAAACATTCTGAGTACGTTAATGCAGCCACAGGTTCGCCTGCTAACGTTGATTGGGCCTGGCGGCATCGGCAAGACGCGCCTTTCGATTCAGGCGGCCCGTTCGATCCTTGAAAATGACGACTACCGCCCGACCTTTGGGGATGGCGTTTTTTGGGTGGATCTTGCGCCCCTGCGTGCGCCCGACCTGATTCTGGTGGAGATTGCCCGGGTGCTTGGCCTGACCGAACGCAGCGGATATCCGACCCTTGAATTGTTGCAACACGCCCTGCGCGAACGTAGGCTGTTGCTTTTGCTCGACAATTTTGAGCACATCCTTGCCGCAGCCCCGCTGGTGGCGTCTCTTTTGCAGGGAACCAGGCAGCTCAAAATCCTGGTCACAAGCCGCGCCGCGCTCAACATCTCAGGGGAGCACCGCCTGTCCATCTCGCCGCTCGGGCTGCCGGGTTCAGGTCCGCTGCCAGCCTTTGAGCATTTAAATGAATATAGCGCCATCCAACTCTTCGTCCAGCGTGCACGGGCCATTGACGAAACCTTTGAACTCACGCCCGATAATGCGCCTGCCGTTGCCCGGCTTTGCGCCGCGCTCGACGGCCTGCCCCTGGCGCTGGAGATTGCGGCAAAACGTCTCAGCCACCTTTCCCCGCAACAGATGCTGACCATGATCGGGCAACGGTTGCAACTGCTCACGGGAGGCTCGCGAGATGTCGCCCCACGTCATCAAAGCTTTCGCAGCCTGATCGATTGGAGCTATCAATTGCTCGACATCCATGAGCAGATGGTTTTTCAACGTCTGGCGGTCTTTGCCAATGGCTGGACACTCGAAGCGATGGAAGCGGTTTGTAAAAAGGCCGGTATCCAACCCTTCAACCTTCAACCATCTTTCAACCTGCTCGATATTCTCGCGGTGCTGATTGACCAAAGCATCATTTTTCAGCAGCCCGGCAAGGATATACCGCGTTTTGGCATGCTCGAGACCATCCGCGAATATGCCCAGGAAAAACTGGCTGCCAGCGGCGAAGAAAAGCTTGTGCGCCAGTGCCATGCTGCCTATTATCTCTCACTGGTCGAAGCATGGTCCCAAGCCTATATTCAGACGCCTCTGCCCATCACATCGTTGGAAAATGAGTATCACAACCTGCGCATTGCGCTGCAATGGGCCATTGAGCAAAGCCAGCCCGAGCTCGCCCTCGACCTTTCGCTGGCCTTATGGCATTACTGGACGACAATTGACTCCCCTAACGAGGGACAATACTGGCTGGCACAAGTGCTCGACATCAAACCAGCCATCCACAGCGTCAAACGCATCCAGGCGTTGATTGTGATGGGGCAGGCCACCATTTACCAGAACAATTTTCAACAGGCGTATGCTTATTATGATGAAATGGCAGCTTTGTCGCAGGAGCTTAACCAGCGTAATGATTTGGGAATCGCCTGGCAAGGGTTAGGCGATATTGCCCACTTTACCGGCGATTATTCCCGTGCGCGCGAACTCTATCTGGCAGCCATGGCCCTGTGCCGTGAAACCGAAAACTTTCAGGGGGCTGCCTGGGTGCTTGATCGGTTGGGGAATACGGCTTTAGATCAGGGCTTGATCGAAGAAGCACTGACGTTTTACAGCGAAAGTCTCTCGGTTTTCGAAGCGATCCCTCTGCCCGCCGGGGTGGCCCACGCACGCGCCAAACTTGGCCTGATCGCTCTTGAAGAAGAACGCTACACAGACGCCGTCCAACTGTTTGAGCGCAGTCTGGCCTATTTGCGCCCGATGAACCCGGATTGGTATTATGCCTGGATGTTGGAATATCTTGGGCAAGCGATTTTGGGCCTGGGCGACCTATCCCACGCCGCCGACGTTTTCCGTCAGAGCCTGAAAATCCATTCGGAAGGCAAGGCGTATACGCTGGTTGCCTACAGCCTGCACGGACTGGCAAATGTGGCACTGGCGGAAGGACAAGCTGAACGTGCCGTCATGCTGTTAAGTGCTGTGAAAATGATCTACGAAACGTACCCGCCGATCCCGTTGCGAAGTCGGCAATTTGAACTCAGTCTCACCCGCAGCCGGGACGCGCTCAACCCTGCGGCGTTTGACGTCGCGTGGCGCGAAGGGCAGCAAACGCCCCTCGAACAGATCGTGGCCCACGGGTTGGGCATCCCAGACTGATTTTTCGTTCCGCACACGGGCGCGGAGACCCTTCGACACGGTTACACCAGTCAGGACACCGCCGCGCCCCTACCGCATATTTCCCCACAATTCCCAAATGAAGATCAAATTGTAGGGGCGGGGTCATCCCGCCCCGGTATTTGCTTAAAGCCCTTATCTGTCATGCTGAGGAGCGTTCTTTAGCGACGACCCGCACCTGCGGTACTGGGCAGGTGAGCATCTCCTACTCAACGTGGAGACCCTTCAGTCGCTGAAAAACGCTCATTCAGGGTGACATAATGTGAGAGTCAAAGGTGAGAGTGAAGGTGAAAGTGAAAGCGTCTGGCAGCGCTCTCTTTAAGGGTAGACTATCACTATTCATCCAAGGAGAGCCTATGAAAACCCTGCGTTACCTACTCGTCATCCTGATCGTCGCATCCTTTGTGGTTGTGAACTTCTCTACCGGCAAGGCCCTCACATCCGCACTGGTAGAGGTGACCAACTTTGGTACCAATCCCACCAACCTGCGCATGTTTGTCTATATTCCTACGACTGTTAAGCCAAATCCGCCCATCCTGGTGGTAATGCATTGGTGCGGTGGCAGCGCCGATGCGATCTACGCTGGCACACAATATGCCGCCCTTGCCGACCAATATGGATACATGATTGTCTACCCGTCCACGACAAATTTTGGCAGTTGTTTCGATGTCTCGTCGCCGCAGGCGTTGACCCACAA
This sequence comes from uncultured Chloroflexia bacterium, assembly GCA_963757465.1. Classification (GTDB taxonomy): domain Bacteria; phylum Chloroflexota; class Anaerolineae; order Anaerolineales; family Villigracilaceae; genus UBA5195. Next base: position 271,354 of record CAVWRY010000005.1, read on the forward strand.
CGGCGGCAGTGATCCTGTCGCCATCATGTCCATGGTGACATATGCCGCACAGCACTACAACGGCAACCTGAACCAGGTCTATGCCACCGGGATTTCATCGGGCGCGATGATGACCAACGTGATGCTTGGTGATTACCCCGATGTCTTTAAAGCAGGCGCGGCGTTTGCGGGCGTGCCTTTTGGCTGCATGGCGACCACCGATGGCACCGTCTGGAACGCGACCTGTCCTCCTGGCACCATGATCAAGACGCCCCAAGAGTGGGGTGACATCGTCCGCGCGGCCTATCCCGGTTACAACGGCCCATATCCTCGCATGCAGTTGTGGCATGGCACTGCTGATACTGCGCTCTCCTACCCAAATTTTGGCGAGGAGATCAAGCAATGGACCAACCTGCATGGCGCCAGCCAAACGCCCGTTTCCACGGATATGCCACAGGCCACCTGGACGCGTACCCGTTATGCAGACAGCAGCGGGGCTGTCGTGGTGGAAGCCATCAGCGAGCAGGGTGCTACGCACAGTCTCCAGGTGGACGAGGTTGCTGCGATCCACTTTTTCGGTCTGGATGGCAGCGTTACACCCACCCCAAGCATCACCCCCGGTGGCCCCACCCTGACCCCCAGCCGCACCCCGACGATTACGCTGACCCCGACCATCACCAATACGCCCGCCCCCGGCCTGCAAATCAAAATTCAGGGTGCTGGTACCGACACCAACGCGCAAACCAGCATGAACCTGCAAATCAGCAATACGGGCAGCACCAGTTTGAGCAACATTACCTGGCGTCTCTACTTCACGACAGAGAATGGCAATGCCGCTTCGAGCTATGCCCTTGAAAAATACTACGACCAGTCGAGCGTGGCCACCATTAGCGGCCCAACCCTGGCCTGCGGCTCGATCTACTACTACACCGTCAGCTATGGGACGACAGCCCTCGCGCAGGGCGGCGTTTGGGCCTATAACACGGCCTTCCACTTAAGCAGTTTTGCATCCACATATGATGCGTCCAACGACTGGTGGCACACCGGCTATATGACCGGCACCCTGCCCCCGATCTTCACCACCACCCTTACCTGCCCGCATACGTTAATGGCAATTTGCTATGGGGCAGTGAGCCAACTTGTAGTGGGTCTGTTACCAATACACCGACCCGCACACCATCTCCGACTTCAACGACGGTAACAAGCACGCCAACCCGTACGAACACCGCACCTGCAATCACCCTGACCGCTACGCAGACCCGCACAAACACCCCAGGGATCACAACAATGACGCCCACCCGTACATCCACCCTGCCAGCCATCACCAATACACCGACCCGCACCTTTACGCCACCCGCCATCACCCTGACCCCCACGCGAACACTGGGGGCTTCCCCCACGCGGACACTCTCCCCAACGGCGACACCCACCACAGGGACGGGAACTTGCTCCCCGATCACATCCACCATTACCGCACCCTTCACCTTCGACGGGGCCGGGACGTTCTGCTGGCAATCCGCCAATCTGGGAACATACATCAACAACTGGAACACCACCAGCGTCTCGATCAATGGCGTCAATATTTCCAATGTCTATTTTGCGGCAGCTTCCTACCCGGCCAAGATCGGCGGCTTCTGGTATGTCAGTTACAGCAGTGCCGTATCATACGGACATTTCGAAAGCAAATAATTCAACAGCCATCGGACAGTCCAGAGCTGTCACAGGAAATGACAAGCGTGGATCGGCAATCATGCCGATCCACGCTGTTTTCGTTGCCCAATCAAATTCGACGCTGGCTTCGAAGAAAACGCACTATTTTAGGCGAATTTGCTTGCCTGTTAATATTCTGTGCATGCCCATCAAAATCGTATAAGACTTCTATGGATTGAACAGGGTACATTTGAAAGGAATGTTTCACTTGTATTATTAACTTCAATAAGGAGAAGTGATATGAAAAGCAAACGATTTTTTTACCTGCTCGTTGTCATGGCGCTTGTGTTCGCCATGGCAGCTCCAATCGCCAGCATGGCCCAGGCACAAACCAGCCTGCCGACAGCCGCCCAGGTGGCAGCCCAGATCAAAACCGGCTGGAACCTTGGAAACACCCTGGAAGCGCAATGCGGCGAAACTGCCTGGGGCAACCCGGCCGTCACCCAGGCATTCATTGACAGTGTCAAGGCTGCCGGGTTCAACTCGATCCGCATCCCGGCGGCCTGGGATTGTCACGCCACCAACGGCACGATCGACCCGACCTGGATGGCACGCGTCAAGCAGGTAGTAGATTACGCCATCAACGACGGCATGTATGTCGTTCTCAACATCCATTGGGATGGCGGCTGGTTGGAAAATCACGTTACCTATGCAGACCAGACGGCAGTAAACGCAAAACAAAAAAACTACTGGACGCAGATCGCCAATACTTTTAAAAGCTACAACGAACACCTGCTCTTTGCTGGTACCAACGAAACCCACCAGGATTATGGCACGCCGACTGCTGAATATATCGCCGTCCAGCAATCGTATCTGCAAACTTTTGTCGATGCTGTGCGCGCGACGGGTGGCAATAACGCCACACGCACCCTCGTCGTCCAGACCTATAATACAAACATCGCGTTTGGCCTGAGCTTCTTCACCATGCCGACCGACAGCGCCGCCAACCGCATGATCGTCGAAGTGCATTATTATGATCCTTATGACTATACCTTGAACCCCAGCGGAAGCTGCCTGTACTGGGGCGCACCTTACCCGGCCCAGAGCAACTGCGCCTGGGCGCAGGAATCCTATATGGATAACCAGTTTGCCCTGGTCAAGGCACAATGGGTCGACGCTGGCATCCCCGTCATCATCGGCGAGTACGGCGTCTCCACACGCCCGGGCCTTGACTTGGCTTCCCGACAGTATTACCTGAAATATATGAACCAGTCCGCGCTCGCCAACGGCATCAAGACTTATTATTGGGATAACGGCGTTTTACCCAGCCAGAATGGGTTTGCGCTGTTCGATCGCACTACCGGTGCGATTGTCGATCAGGGTGCGCTGAACGCCGTCATTCAAGGCTCCAGCCCCTGCACAACCTGCACCGCCACGCCAAGCCGCACGCCCACCCGCACCCCAACGATCACTCCAACCGCCTGCGCCCCCTCCTGCGGCAGTTTCGCCGTCTCGATTAAGAGCGCTGGCACTGAAACCACTGGTGTGTCGCCTTTCAACTTTTCCATCAAGAACACAGGCACGAGCACCGTGACTGGTTTGTCGGCACGCATCTACTTCACGCTGGACGGTGCCAACCCACCATCCAACTACTCGATGGCCATGTATTACGATGGATCAGGCTCAGGCGTCGTCGGTGCGCCGGTGCAACTTACCAGCAAAATCTATTCCTTCCCGGTGAATTTCGGCACAGCTTCGCTGGCTGCTAGCGCGACCTGGGAATTCCAGATGTCGTTCCACTTGAACGACTGGGCTACCACATTCAACCCTGTGGACGACTGGTACCACACGGGCTACGCTCTGGGTACCCTACCCGCAGCCTACACCCTGACCAGCTACATCCCGGTCTATGTGAACGGATCGCTTGCCGCTGGCATTGAACCTGGCATGGGGCCGACTCCGACCGTCGGGCCGAGCAAGACACCCACCCTGACGCCGATTGTGAGTCTTTACGCCCACCCGCACGTTGACTCCGCTCCCGATCACGCTTACCCCTACCCGCACATTCACACTGCCTGCCATCACCAACACTCCAACACGCACCGCCACCGTCGGAATCACCAGCACACCGACCCGCACCTTTACCCCGCCCGCAATCTCCCCTACGGGGACGATGACGAACACCCCTACCCGTACACCCACCATCTCCGTCACCGCATCCCCCACCGCTGGGACGGGTACTTGCTCCCCGGTGACGTCCACCATTACCGCACCCTTCACCTTTGACGGAGCCGGGACATTCTGCTGGCAATCAAGCAACCTGGGCACTTACATCAACTCGTGGAATACTACCAGCGTCAGCATTAACGGTGTCAATATTTCCAACGTCTATGTTGCGGCGGCTTCCTACCCAGCCAAGATCGGCGGCTTCTGGTATGTCAGCTACAGCAGTAACGTTTCGTTTGGTCATTTCGAAGCCAAGTAAGCCTGATTGCCTGAAAATTCAAGAAATTTCATACAAAACAGACGCCCAAACCGGGCGTCTGTTTTGTTATGGTAGCCTGGACATCCATCCATGAGAGTTAAAAGTGAGAGTCAAGCTGAAAGTTAAAGCGTCTGGTAGCGCTCTCTTTAGGAGTAGACTATCATTATTCATCAAAGGAGAACCTATGAAAACACTGCGTTATCTTCTCGTCATCCTGATCGTTGCATCCTTTGTGGTTGCGAATTTTTCGGTGGGCAAAGCGCTCACCTCCTCGCTGGTACAAATCACCAGTTTTGGCACCAACCCCAGCGGTCTGGGCATGTATGTCTATGTCCCAACCAGTGTTAAGGCAAAACCGCCCATCCTGGTCGTGGTGCACTGGTGTACTGGCAGCGCCCAGGCTATTTTTTCTGGCACGCAATTTGCCAGCCTGGCTGACCAGTATGGATTTGTTGTCGTTTACCCGTCCGCAGTACGCAGCGGCAACTGTTTCGACGTTTCCTCCCCGCAGGCGCTGACACGCGGCGGCGGCAGCGACCCGGTCGGCATCATGTCGATGGTGACGTATGCCGAACAGCATTACAACGGCGATCCGAGCCAGGTCTATGTCACCGGCCTTTCTTCCGGCGCGATGATGACCAACGTGCTGTTGGGTGATTATCCCGATGTCTTCAAGGCGGGCGCGGCTTTTGCAGGCGTGCCTTTTGGTTGTTTTGCCACCACCAGTGGCGGTGATCCAACGAACCCTGCCAATCAGGCAGGTTGGAACAGTACTTGCTCCAGCGGTCAAATGATCCAGACCGCGCAGCAGTGGGGCGATCTGGTGCGCGGAGCCGACCCCGGCTATAGCGGCCCCTATCCGCGGATGCAATTGTGGCACGGCACAGCCGATACGACGCTCTCGTATCCCAACTTCGGGGAAGAGATCAAGCAATGGACCAACGTCAACGGCGTCAGCCAGACCCCCAACAGCACCGACTCCCCCCAAACAGGCTGGACACGCACGCGCTACACCAATAACGCCGGTGTCATCGTGGTGGAAGCCATCAGTGAAGAGGGAGTAACTCACAGCATCGCCTACCAGGAAGCCGAAGTGCTGCGCTTCTTTGGTCTGGATGGCAGCGTGGCGCCGACAGCTATCCCAAGCATCACCCCCGGTGGCCCAACCCTGACGCCCACCCGCACGCCCACCGTCACCAATACCCCGGTTCTGGGCCTGCAAATGAAAATTCAGAGCGGCGGCAGCGAAAGCACCTCGCTTTCTAACTTCAACCTGCAACTCAGCAATACCGGCGCGGCACCCCTGAGCAATCTCTCGTGGCGTTTGTACTTCATCACCGAAAACGGGAATGCTGCTTCGTCGTATGTGCTGGAAAAATATTACGACCAGTCTGCTGCGGCCACCCTAAGCGGCCCGACGCTGGCCTGTGGCTCGACGTATTACTACACCGTAACCTATGGTGTACCCCTGGCGGCAGGAGCCACTTGGACTTATAACAGCGCCCTGCACCTGAGCAACTACGCCAGCATGATTGATTTCGCCAACGACTGGTGGCATGGCGGCTACGCGGTTGGTTCACTCCCGGCAGCGTTTACGGCCACCACCTTCGTCCCGGCGTATACCAATGGCAGCCTGCTGACAGGCGGCGAGCCGGTTTGCAGCGGCGGAACCGCAATCCCCGGCGCAACTTTCACTGCAACCGCTACGCAGACAGCCACCCGCAGCCTGACCCCGACCGCCAGCGCCACTCGGACGTTGACTCCGGCGGTGAGCAACACACCCACCCGCACCCCGACCACCGGCCCCACATCCACGCGGACAAATACGCCAGCAGTGACCAACACCCTTACCCGCACACCCACCACCGGGCCAACCGCTACCCGCACAAACACCCCGCTCCCGGTAACGGCGACGGCTACTTCGGGCGCTGGCGCTTGCAGCCCGGTCACATCCACCATTACCGCGCCCTTCACCTTTGATGGAGCCGGGACGTTCTGCTGGCAATCGAGCAGCCTGGGCACATACATCAACTCCTGGAACACCACCAGCGTCAGCGTCAATGGCGTCAACGAGAGCAATCTCTATGTGGCAGCGGCTTCCTACCCGGCCAAGATCGGCGGCTTCTGGTATGTCAGCTACAGCAGTAGCGTTTCGTTTGGTCATTTTGAAACGAAGTAATAGATATTAGAGAATAGATATTGGATATTAGAAAAACCAATATCTATTCTCTAACATCCAATATCGAATACCTACCATCCATCACCAAGGAGAACCTACCATGCAAAGAAAAATGATTTTTCGATGGGGCGCATTTGCGCTAATCATCCTGTTGCTCGCCCAGTTTGTGGCACTCAACAGCCTATCCGCTCGGGCGGCAGCGCCAAACACCATGTATGTCAGCGGCCGATTCCTCTATGATAAATTCGGCACCAAGTTTATTCCGTATGGCATCAACCACATGACTTATTGGACGGATCTAAACGGTGCGCTTTCCTGCCCTGAAATCGCCAAAACCGGAGCCAACATCATCCGACTCCAGTGGCTCACGACCGGCACCGCCGATCAACTCGACACAGCCATTACCAACTGTCGCGCCGCCAAAATGGTTGTCATGCCCGAATTACATGATGCCACCGGTGACTGGAGCAAACTTTCATCGCTGGTCGATTACTGGGTGCGCCCTGATATCGTGGCAGTCCTGCAAAAGCACCAGGAATATATCCTGATCAATATTGGCAATGAAGTCGGCCAAACGGTTGCCGATGCTGATTACATTTCCGGCTATACCACTGCCGTCACCCGCATGCGGGCAGCCGGTATCCATGTGCCGCTGGTGATCGACGCCGCCAGCTATGGGCAGGATATGGACGGCCTGGAACGCAATGGCCCAACCCTGACCCAGAATGACCCGGAACATAACCTGATGTTCAGCATCCACATGTGGTGGCCGTATGAGTGGGGCCACACCGACCAGGAAGTTATCGACAAGTTGGCCCTGGCAGTCACCAATAACCTGCCAGTGATGGTGGGTGAGTTTGGCAACGAATGGGATACAACCGCCCAGGGTGCCATCCCCTACAAGATCATCATGCAGTATGCCTTCCAGGACCAGATCGGTTATTTGCCCTGGTCGTGGGGACCCGGTAACAACCCGCAAACCTTTTTGGATATGACCACCGACCAGACCTATGCCACCCTGCACGACTGGGGTCTGGAAGTAGCCGTTACCAACCAATACAGCATCAAGAACATCGCTGTGCGCCCATCCTGGTTAAACACCGCTCCGCCAACAGCTGTTCCAACGACAGTTCCATCCAACCTGGTTTCTTTCAATAAACCTGTCACCGTTTCATCGGTTACCGGCACAAATACCGGCGACAAGGCAGTCGATGGCAACGGCGGCACCCGCTGGGAATCTGCAATCGCAGACCCGCAGATGATTACCATCGACCTGGGCAGCGCAACCCCGATTACCAATGTAGACATCGTTTGGGAAGGGGCCTTTGCCACGCAGTACAAAGTGCAAATTTCCACTGACAACACCACCTGGACCGATGCTTACACAGAGTGGAGCGGCACTGGCGGCACGAAGACCATCGCTGTCAATCAGACGGCCCGCTACGTGCGCATGAATGGCACACAGCGCACCAACTCCGCCTGGGGATACTCGATCTGGGAATTCCGTGTCTGGTCAGGCGGTACTGCGGCCCCGACAGCAACCTCCACCAAGACATTCACACCCGCACCGCCGACCGTTACCCTGACCCGTACCAACAGTCCTACAACCGGGCCGACCGCTACTCGCACGCGTACTCCCACCAGCGGGCCAAGCTTAACCCCCACGCGCACTCCCACGACCGGCCCGACATCAACCCGCACCTTGACCCCGGTCGCTACATTTACACCCACCCGCACCAATACAGCGCTCCCGGTAACGGCGACGGCTACTTCGGGCGCTGGCGCTTGCAGCCCAGTTACATCCACGATTACCGCGCCCTTCACATTTGACGGCGCAGGGACGTTCTGCTGGCAATCGAGCAATCTGGGAACCTACGTCAACTCGTGGAATACCACCAGCATCAGTATCAACGGCGTCAACGAAAGTAATCTCTATGTTGCAGCCGGTTCACTGCCCGCCAAGATCAACGGCTTCTGGTACGTTGCCTACAACAGCAGCGTCGCCTGGGGCCATTTCGAAACGAAGTAATTTGCATGGTAGGGGCGCAGCATGCTGCTGCGCCCCTACCATGCAAATACGAGGAGAAAAAATGAACTCAAAACGCTTTTCATACTCACTGGTTGCCCTGCTCGCACTTGTAGCAATCTGGTTTGGCGGAACAGCCGCTCATAATGTGCATGCCGCAACGGTCTGCACGCCCACCAGCACGGTTGGCTCACCCTATGCCAAAGATGGCGCAGGAGATGTATGCTTCCAAACGGCTTCGATCTGTACCTATATTAACTCGTGGAACGTGACGACGCTGGAAGTCAACGGCACAGCCTACACCAACGTCTATACTGCCAGTAATACCATCGCGCCGCTGAACGGTATGTATGTCATCCACTACGTCAGCACCGTCGCCTGGGGACACTTTGAAAGCGGCGGGACGTGTGGCGCAACGGGGCCGACCCCGACCCCAATCGTCGGGGCTTCCAACACACCGACTCGCACCACCACTACCGGGGTGGTGAATACGCTCACCCGCACCCCCACCGCCGGGATCACGAATACACCATCCCGCACATCGACTGCCGGGCCAACCAATACCATCACCCGCACCCTGACACGCACGATGACAGCAACGATTACGCTGACACCGACCAAAACCTTCACGCCAAGCATTACACCGACGGGTGGCACAGCCAGCGCTGTTTTGTATATTGGCCGCTTTAACACCAGCGACCCGGCTGGCCCCAAATCGGCATGGAGCGCGACAACAATCAAGGCCAACTTTAGCGGAACCGCCATCAGCGCCAACGTGGTTTCGGTTGGCGACAACTGGTACAACGTTGTGATTGACGGTGTTGTCAAGACGCCCGTCCATCTCCCGGCTGGCACGAATGGGGTTGTGGCCCTGGCTTCGGGATTGGCTGCTGGCAACCACACGATTGAATTTGTCAGACGTACGGAAGCCTACATTGGCGATGTCCAATTTAAAGGTTTCACCGTGACGGGCGGGCAATTGCTCGCACCACCCACCCCCTCCGCGAGACGGATCGAATTCATCGGCGATTCCATCACTGCCGGGTATGGCAATGAAGGCATCGATCAATATCATAGTTTTACCCCTCAGAATGAAAACGCCTACCTGGCCTACGGCCCGGTAACTGCCCGTGCATTGGGCGCGGACCAATTCGTAATCGCCTGGTCGGGCAAAGGTGTCAGTCGCAACTATGGCGGCGATACGACTGACCTGCTGCCCTCACTTTACCCGCGCATTCTCCCTTACGACACGACCACGCTATGGAATCCCAGCCAATGGGTTCCGCAAGTGGTCGTGATTAATCTCGGCACCAATGACTTTGGCAGCGGCGTACCGGATAAAACAACATTCACCACCGCCTACTCCAACTTCGTAAAACAAATCCGCAGCCAGTATCCGAGTGCTCATATCTACCTGGCTTTGGGGCCATTACTGTATGACCCAAATTTGACAACTGCCCGCGATTACATCACAACCGTGTCCAACCAACTGATTACTGCCGGGGATACCAAGATCCATTTCATCGAATTCCCGCAGCAGGATGGATCGCTCGGCTATGGGGAAGACTGGCACCCATCGGTTGCAGAACATGCAGCCATGGCCCAACAACTGATTACCCAGATCAAGGCTGATTTGGGCTGGTAGGGATTAGACTTTAGAAATTAGCTGTTAGCGATTAGATTTCTCTACAATCTAATCGCTAACAGCTAAAAGCCCACTACAAGGAGTTCATCAACCATGTCAAAGAAACCTGTTTTTCAACCATTTGTCATTATTTCGGCCCTTATTTTAGTCATTGCACTCCTTGGCCTGCATCCAGTCACCCCTGCACATGCGGCGGCGATCAAGATCATGCCGCTGGGCGAATTCGATCACCGGCACGCCGGGCTGCTGGCGTTCCATCCTGTGGAACCGGTTGCAAAGCGCCGGGTATACCAACATCGACTTTGTCGGCACGCAGACGGGAGCCACCTGTAACCTGCCCTTCGACAGCGATGGCGAAGGCCACGGCGGCATTCAGGCAACCGATATTGCCAACCTGAACCAGTTGCCACCCTGGCTTGCCGCCACCAACCCCGATATTGTGCTGATGCACTTGGGCACGAACGATATTCTTAACGGCACCAAAACGACCGCCATGATCCTTGCGGCCTACAGCACCATGGTCGATCAGATGCGCGCCAATAATCCCAACATCAAGATCATCGTGGCGCAAATCATCCCAATGTACACGTCTACAACCCAATGCACTGTCTGCTATCAGCATGTGATTGATCTCAACGCGGCCATCCCGTCCTGGGCGGCAGGCAAGACGACTGCACAGTCGCCGATTACCATCGTTGACCAGTGGACCGGTTTCGACACCACCACCGACACGGCGGAAGGCATCCACCCAAACGATGCGGGCAACCAAAAAATGTCGGATAAGTGGTACCCGGCGCTGGCTGCTGTGCTCAGCGGAACCCAGCTTCCGACGAGCACAATCACCCGAACGCCAACTGCGACGACCGTGCTCGCAAACACCAGTACCGCTACGCAGACCCGCACAGTCACGCCCGGCATCACTACCACGGCCACCAAAACCAACACCCCCAGCCGAACTCCAACCAATGGGCTAACCGCCACCCGTACACGCACCCCCATTGTTGGCACAGTCACATCCACCCCTACCCGCACAAACACCCCGCTTCCGGTAACGGCGACGCCAACTTCGGGCGCTGGCGCTTGCAGCCCAGTTACATCCACCATCACCGCGCCCTTCGCGTTTGACGGGGCTGGGACGTTCTGCTGGCAATCAAGCAATCTCGGCAGCTATGTCAACTCATGGAATACCACCAGCGTCACCATCAATGGCGTCAACGAAAGCAATCTCTATGTTGCAGCCGGTTCACTGCCCGCCAAGATCGGCGGCTTCTGGTACGTTGCCTACAACAGCAGCGTCGCCTGGGGCCATTTTGAAGCGAAGTAATTTGCATGGTAGGGGCGCAGCATGCTGCGCCCCTACGCCAAATACGAGGAGACAAAATGAAATTGAGACGTTTTTCACTCGCACTGATTATCCTGTTTGTTTTGCTGGCAACGGCTGTGGGCATTTCTGCCAACAGTGCGCATGCCGCAACAGTCTGTACCCCCACTAGCACGGTTGGCTCGCCCTATGCCAAAGATGGCGCAGGGGATGTATGCTTCCAAACGGCTTCGATCTGCACCTATATCAACTCGTGGAACGTGACCACGCTGGAAGTCAACGGCACAGCCTACACCAACGTCTATACTGCCAGCAATACCATCGCACCGCTGAACGGCATGTACGTCATCCACTACGTCAGCACCGCATCATGGGGACACTTTGAAAGCGGCGGGACATGCTCCACCAGCAGCGCAACCCCGACCAACACCATCGGGGCTTCCAGCACGCCTACAACCGGAGCGCCATTCACAGCCACCCGCACACCGACCACCGGGTCGACAAATTCCCCTTCCCCCACGCGGACGATGACCGGAACAGCGACCCGCACCCCAACCCAAACCGTTGGGGCTTCACCGACTGCAGGAATCTCCCCCACCCGTACATCCACCGCTGTTTTGACAAAAACCGCCACGCCGGGCATTTCCCCCACACGCACATCCACTGCCAGCCTGACAAGTACCGCCACTTTGGGCGTGGCTTCAACCCCCACACTCACGCCCACCAAAACGGCCACGCCAAGCGTTACCCCAACCGGCGGCAACCCCGGCGCAGTCATTGTGCGCTATAAAGCCAATGACACCAGCGCAACCACCGGTTCGATCAGCTTGAGCGTGCAGGTACAAAATAGCGGCACGACTGCGCTGGCACTTTCCAGCGTCAAGGTGCGTTACTGGTATACGATTGACGGATTGCAGTCGCAAACCTTTGCCTGCGATTATTCACAAATTGGTTGCGCCAATATTACCGGGACGTTTACCCGAATGTCGAACAGCGCCACCACTGCCAACCATTATTTCGAAATCGGCTTTGCCAGTGCGGCAGGCAGCGTTGCTCCTGGTGCAAGCACCGGCGATATTCAACTGCGCTTTTACAAGACCGACTTTAGCAGCTATACCCAGACCAATGATTATTCATTTGACTCAACCATGATCGCTTACGGACAAAACATCAAAGTTACTGGTTACGTAAACGGCGCGCTGGCCTTTGGCACGGAACCTGCTGTCGCGCCGCTCGGCACGCCAAACCCGAACGTGCTTTACGTCGGACGTTTTAATACCAGCGACCCTGCCGGTCCCCGCTCTGCCTGGAGCGCGACGACCATCAAAGCCAACTTCTCGGGGACGGGTATTAGCGCCAACTTATTTTCATCTGGCGACAACTGGTACACCGTGGTGATTGACGGCGTCGTCCAGGCACCGCTGCATGTCGGCGCGGATGTGGGCGGAGTTCGTTACGCTGGCATCCGGGCTGGCTGCCGGGAACCACACGATTGAACTGGTCAGACGCACTGAAGCCTGGGTGGGGGATGTCCAGTTTAGGGGCTTTACGGCAACGGGTGGGCAAATGCTCGCCGCGCCAACTCCATCCGCAAAACGGATTGAATTCATCGGCGATTCGATCACTGCCGGGTATGGCAATGAAGGCACCAGCCCGAGCCAGCATTTCACCACGCAGAATGAAAATGCCTACCTGTCTTATGGTTCGGTCACGGCCCGCGCCCTCGGCGCCGATCAGTTCACCATCGCCTGGTCGGGCAAAGGGATTGTGCGCAATTACGACGGAAGCACCACCGAGCTGATCCCCAACCTTTACCCGCGCATTCTCCCTTACGACACCACCAACTTATGGAATCCCGCCCAATGGACACCGCAGGTTGTCGTCATCAACCTCGGCACGAATGACTTCGCTGTGGATGTGCCCAATAAAACCACCTTCACCACCGGGTATGCCAATTTTGTGACGCAACTCCGCAGTCAATACCCCAGCGCTCATATCTACCTGGCTTTGGGACCGTTGTTGAGCTACGCCAATTTGACCAGCGCCCGCGATTACATTACGACGGTAGTCAATCAGTTCAATGCGGCTGGAGATAGCAAAGTCCACTTTATTGAGTTCCCGATGCAGGATGGTTCGCTCGGTTACGGCGAAGATTATCACCCCACTGTTGCAGAAGATGCGGCGATGTCCAATCAGTTGGTCACCCAAATCAAGGCCGACCTGGGCTGGTAACGCAAAGAAGATGAATAGAGAAGCGTGAGAGTCGATTGAGAGTATAAAATGGGAAAAAAACCATCTATAGTATGAGCGTACTACTCATGATTCAATCGCTACTATTCTCTACCCCACATCAGGAGATCACTTATGTCAAAAAAATATATTTTCAAACCATTCATCATCTTCGCAGCGTTTGTCTTGCTGGTCACGCTACTTGGCGTATCCCCGGCCAAGCCAACCCATGCAGCAGCCCCGCTTAGGATCATGGCGCTGGGCGATTCGATTACTGGCTCGCCGGGTTGCTGGCGCGCAATCCTGTGGAACAAGCTGATTGCCAACGGCTATGCCAACTTCGTACCCGTCGGCACCTTGCCGCCAGCAGGTTGTGCAAACGATATTCCCAATGATAACCACGAAGGCCACGGCGGCTTTCTGGCAACTGGCATCGCCAATCAGAACCAACTGCCCGGATGGCTTGCCGCTTCCACCCCGGATATTGTGCTGATGCATCTGGGCACGAACGATAGCTTTAGCGCATCCAACACGGTCGATATGATCCTTGCCGCTTACACCACATTGATCGGCCAGATGCGCGCCAGCAACCCGAACATGAAGATTCTCGTTGCGCAAATCATCCCGCTCTACACTGCCACTGGTCAATGCCCGGTGTGCTATCAGGATGTTGTCAACCTGGATGCCGCCATCCCAGGCTGGGCCGCAGGTCTGACCACCGCACAGTCGCCGATCATCGTCGTTGACCAGTGGACTGGTTTCGACACGACGACCGATACTGGCGACGGCATCCACCCGAACGATCTGGGCATCCAAAAGATGGCAGACAGATGGTACCCGGCGCTGGCCCCCTTGCTGAACGGGCCCACCCCCACACCATCCATCACCCCTGGTGGCCCAACCCTGACCCCCACCCGCACACCCACCATCACCAATACCCCGACCATTACCATGACGCCGACTATCACCAATACACCCGTGATTGGCATGCAAGTCAAACTGCAAAACGCCGGGACGGAGAGCAATTCGCTTTCGAGCTTCAACCTGCAATTCATCAACACCGGCACGAGCCTGTCCAATCTCTCATGGCGTTTGTATTTCAATACTGAAAACAGCAATGCCGCTTCGAGCTATACCCTGGAAAAATATTACGATCAGTCTGGCGTAGCGACCCTCAGTGGGCCGACTCTGGCTTGCGGCTCGACCTATTACTACACCGTCAGCTACGGCACAACTGCCCTGACAACCGGAACCACCTGGGCTTATAACACCGGCCTGCACCTGAGCAGTTATGCCAGCACCTACGACGCATCCAACGACTGGTGGCATAGCGGCTACGCGGTGGGTTCTCTGCCCGCAGCCTACACGGCGGATGCTTATTTCCCCGTGTACGTCAATGGCAGCCGGATCACAGGCAACGAGCCGAATTGCGGCGGTTCTGTGACCAATACCCCCACGCCGACTTCAACGACGGTGACAAACACACCCACCCGTACGAACACCGCACCCGCCATCACCCCCACCCGCACCAACACCGCAGGGGTCACCAATACGCCCACCCGTACATCCACCCTGCCAGCCGTTACGAATACGCCTACCCGCACCTTTACGCCACCCGCCATCACCCTCACCCCTACGCGGACACTCTCCCCAACGGCGACACCGACCACAGGGACGGGAACTTGCTCCCCAGTCACATCCACCATTACCGCACCCTTCACCTTCGACGGCGCAGGCACCTTCTGCTGGCAATCGTCCAACCTGGGAACGTACACCAACAACTGGAATACCACCAGCGTCTCGATCAATGGCGTCAGTATTTCCAACGTCTATGTTGCGGCAGCTTCCTATCCGGCCAAGATCGGCGGCTTCTGGTATGTCAGCTATAGCAGCGCTGTAACGTTTGGTCACTTCGAAGCCAAGTAAGGCGATTTTGTAGCAGTAAATAATCAGTCAGGGCGGTGCAAGGCGTGAACACAAAATGTCCACACCTGCATCGCCCTGAATTCAATCTCTTTATCTTTACGGAATTTTTCTTCAGTTAATTAATATGTTGCATGGATTTGCTAATATCGTGCAAGACGCCGATCGTCTGAAAATGTATGCTGTAACAGGGGCAAAGTTAAGGGAGCACTTCAGAATGATTGTTCACCCATTTCTATCATCAGGAGATTTCTTACAATGAAAAAATCCAGAATATTTTCGTTCATCATCCTAATTGCTTTGGTGCTATCGAACCTGAGCGGCTCTTTGGGTGTCCAGGCTGCGCCGCTAACGGCTACCATCCCGGTCAGCTTTGTCGTGGATACGGAACACGCCCGCGCCGCGATCAGCCCATACATCTACGGCTCCAATCAGGATATTGCCGGCGTAAACAGTTGGACGCTACGCCGCTTTGGCGGCAACCGCACGACCGGCTTCAACTGGGAGAATAACGCTTCCAACGCTGGTACCGACTATATCAATTCCAGCGACGCCTTTGTCTGCACCTGGGTTGCCGTAACCGATTGCACCACGCCTGGCAGCGCCCTTTCGGCCTACCACGATAAATCGGTGCAGACTGGCGCAGCCGACATCATTACCCTGCAAATGGCTGGTTATGCTGCCAAGGATAAGAACGGTACCGTCGCGGCGAGTGAAGTTGCTCCCTCCGCCCGCTGGGACCCGGTGATTGCTGCCAAGGGCAGCGCCTTTGCCAACCCACCCAGCCTGACCGATAACGCCGTTTACATGGACGAGGAAGTCAACTACCTGGTGCAAAAATACGGCAGCGCCTCCACTGCCAACGGCGTCAAGATCTATGACTTGGACAACGAGCCTGCGCTCTGGTCATCCACTCACCCGCGCATTCATCCCACCCAACCCGGTGCCGCTGAACTGATTACCAAATCAATCGCCTTGTCGAAGGCTGTCAAAGCCGTTGACCCGGCAGCCATGATCTTTGGCCCGGTGGAATATGGCTTCTATGGCATGTATAGCTTCCAGGATGCCCCCGATTGGCCCAGCCTGAAAGGCAATTACGCCTGGTATGTCGATTACTACTTGGCCCAGATGAAGGCCGCATCCGATGCCGCTGGCAAGCGTCTGTTGGACGCCTATGACTTTCACTGGTATCCCGAAGCACAGGGCGGCGGACAGCGCATCGTCTTCAATGGCGCTGGCACCGTCGATACGCAAAAAGCCCGCGTCCAGGCCCCGCGCTCGCTGTGGGACCCAACCTACCTTGAAACCAGTTGGATCGCGGATTCGTTCTCGAGCTTCCTGCCGATCCTGCCGCGCGTGCAGCAATCGATCAACACCTACTATCCTGGCACCAAGATGGCGATTACCGAATTCAGCTACGGCGGCGAAGCCGATATTTCAGGCGGTCTGGCAACAGCCGACGCGCTCGGCGTCTTTGGCAAGCAGGGCGTCTATGCTGCCACCTTCTGGCAGCTTGAAACCAGCAGCCCCTACGTTGCCGCCGCCTACAACCTGTACCGCAACTATAACGGCAGCAACGGCAAGTTCGGTGATACCAAGATTGACACATCGAATTCAGACATCGCTGACAGCGCAATGTACGCTTCGATTACGGGTACCGACACATCCAAGGTGGATATCATCGTCACTAACAAGAACTTCGACAGTGACATTACCGGCTCGTTCACCATCTACAGCCCGGTCAACTACACATCCGGTCAGGTCTGGGGCTTCGATGGCACCAGCTCGACGATTACGCAGCGCGCCGCCATCACCAGCATCACTGGCAACACCTTCACCTACACCATCCCTGCCAAGACAGCCTATCACATCGTTTTGACGGCTGGAACAAGCTCCGGCCCAACCAACACGCCGCGCCCGGCCACCGCCACTGCTACCGCCACCGCCACTGCCACCGCCAGCATGACCCCCTGCTACGGCTGCGGATTCAAGGTGCAATATCAGGCTGGCGACACGACCGCCAACCCCAATCAGATCACACCGCATTTCACCATCTTTAATAACAGTTCCGCTGCCGTACCGTTGAGCGAATTCAAGCTCCGCTACTGGTACACCAACGAAGGCAATAAGGCGCAGACCTATTCATGCGACTATGCCGTGGTTGGTTGCGCCAATACCATCGGCAGCTTTGTAAAGATGTCATCCCCGCAAACAGGTGCAGACAACTACCTTGAAATCGGTTTCACCAGCGCAGCAGGCAGCCTCGCTGCGGGCGGCAACAGTGGCGGCATTCAAGCCCGCCTCAACAAATCAGATTTCTCCAACTACACCCAGACTGACGATTATTCCTTTGATGCGACCAAGACTGCCTACGCAGATTGGGATCACGTCGCCCTATACCACAACAACGATCTCGTCTGGGGTGTCGAACCCGGCATGGGGCCAACCAGCACGCCCGGCATCACCAATACCCCAACACGTACCCCCACTGTCAGCCTGACCCCCACACTGGGAGCTTCTCCCACTCGCACAGCAACACCGACTCTGACAGCAGTGGTTATCACGAATACACCCAGCCGAACCTCGACCGCTTCGCCGACCCGCACCCCAACCATCACCAACACCCCGGCGATTTCCAACACCCCGACCAAAACGCCCACCCGCACATTAACCCCTGGCATTACCAACACACCCACCCGGACGTTTACGCCCCCTGCCATCACGCTCACTCCCACGCGGACGTTGTCGCCCACTGTCTCGCCCACAGCCGGGGTTGGCGCTTGCAGCCCGGTCACATCCACCATTACCGCGCCATTCACCTTTGACGGGTCTGGGACGTTATGCTGGCAATCGAGCAGCCTGGGGACGTATCTCAACTCCTGGAACACCACCAGCGTCTCGATCAACGGCGTCAGCGTGACTAATCTTTACATGGCCGCTGCCTCCTACCCGGCCAAGATCGGCGGCTTCTGGTATATCAGCTATAACAGTGCCGTTAGCTGGGGTCACTTCGAAAGCAAGTAGTCCATTTCTTCTTCTGATGCAGGGCGGCGCATCCCAACGCCGCTCTGTATCAGACAGATTTGTCGTGAAATAAAAAAAGCTGGCGACCATTAGGTCGCCAGCTTTTGCATATTGTTCGATCTTGTCGACTCTCTTTAGACTTTCTTGTCAGAGCGTTCTTTCAAGGCCACAGCCAGGTTAAACACCGGTTTGGCGGGAGTTGTATCCGGGTCGGTACTGAAGTAACCCTGGCGTTCAAACTGGAAACGGTCGCCACTGACAGCGTTTACCAGACTAGGTTCAACGAAACATTCCCCCAAAATGGTCAGGGAATCAGGATTGATATGTGAGATGAAGTCGTCGTTTTCATCGGGGTCGGGATGGTTGAACAGGCGGTCATACAGGCGCACTTCGGCTTTGACAGCGTGCGCTGCAGAAACCCAGTGAATGGTGGATTTGACCTTGCGTTCGAGCGAATTGCCACCGCGTGTGGCCGGGTCATAAGTGCAGTGGATTTCGCTAACATTGCCCTGCTCATCCTTGACGACACTGACACATTTGACAAAATAGGCAGCGCGCAAACGGACTTCATTCCCCGGAAACAGCCGGAAGTATTTGGGCTGGGGCACTTCCTGAAAGTCGTCCTGCTCGATGTAGAGCACCTTCGAAAAGGGCACTTTGCGCGTACCTGCTTCGGGGTCTTCTGGGTTGTTCTGCGCTTCGAATTCTTCGGTCAGGTCGTCGGGATAGTTGTCGATCACCAGTTTGAGCGGATGCAGCACACCCATGCGACGCAGGGCGCGTTTGTTCAGGTCTTCGCGCAGACAGTGTTCGAGCAGACCTACATCAATCACGCTGTCGTTTTTGGCAACGCCGATGCGCGAAGTAAACTCGCGGATTGATTCGGGGGTGTAGCCGCGCCGTCGCAACCCTGAAAGGGTCGGCATACGCGGATCGTCCCAGCCCCGAACATAACCTTCCTTGACCAGCCTGAGCAGCTTGCGCTTGCTCATTACTGTGTAGTTGATGTTGAGCCTGGCAAACTCGATCTGGCGCGGCGCGTAAATTTCAAGCTCCTGCAAAAACCATTCGTACAGCGGACGGTGGGCTTCGTATTCAAGCGAGCAGAGCGAATGCGTGATGCCTTCAATGGAGTCGCTCTGTCCGTGGGCAAAGTCGTACATCGGGTAAATCTTCCAGGCGTCGCCGGTGCGGTGATGGGGCGGCTCATGCAGAATACGGTAGAGCACCGGGTCGCGCATGTTCAGGTTGCCCGAGGCCATGTCAATTTTGGCGCGCAGCACACGCGAACCGTCGGGGAATTCTCCATTTTTCATGCGCTCAAAAAGATCGAGATTTTCGGCGAGGGTACGTTCGCGATAAGGACTTTCCCGACCGGGTTCAGTTAATGTACCCCGGTTTTTGCTCAATTCTTCGGGGGTTTGATCGTCCACATAGGCGACGCCCTTTTTAATCAGCTTGACGGCAAAATCATAGAGCGCGCCAAAGTAATCGGATGCGTAAAATTCACGATCATCCCAGTCGAAGCCCAGCCAGCGAATATCTTCGCGGATGGCATCCACATATTCCACTTCTTCCTTGACCGGGTTGGTATCGTCGAAGCGCAGGTTGCACTTGCCGCCAAATTCCTGGGCAATGCCAAAGACAATGCAGATCGCCTTCGAATGGCCGATGTGCAAATAACCGTTTGGCTCCGGCGGAAAGCGTGTGTGAACAGACTGGAAACGGCCTGATTTTAAGTCTTCAACAACTGCTTCACGGATAAAGTCGCTGGGTTTGCTTGTTTTATCAATGGACATGGGATGGGGTTCCTTACGATTTTTCGGCGTGGTTTAATCGCGCTATTATATCAAGGATGAAGAGGATACGCGCAAGGCTGGTTTAAACCCAATGCAACAGAATCAAAAGTCCGGGCAAGGTCAGAGCAGCATCTGCCAGTAGCGGACCAACCGCATCGAGCGAGAGCAGCAAAGGGAATTGAGCCAATCCGATCAAGACGGTACTGCTGATGACCAACCCTGTGCGCCCCTGTTCGTAAGAAATAATCGCCGCAACCACCAGCAAAAACGAAGCGATGCGTGTTGTATTGCGCAAACCAAGCATGGCAGGCAGACTGCGCACCCCAGCCCGCTCATCCGATTTCAGGTCTTTGAAATCGCACAGGATGGCATTCGCAGACAACAAAATCACCAATGGCAGAGATATTTGCACTGTCCAAAACTGCCAGGCATTCTGAAAGGGTAAAGCCATGCCTGCCCATGTCCACAGTATCGCCACAAGCAGCGTCTTGAGCAACGGAAACTTTTTGGCCTTACGATAAGCGAAGGTAATTAACGCAAAAAGTATCATGACCGATATCGTCTGCGGCGACTGCCAGAAGACGATCACAACCCCGAGACTCGCTGCACTGAAAAGCCCAACCCATAATGCGGCAGTCAACCAATGAGGGCGCATGACTCCGGGATGGTCTAACAAACGGTCCAGGCTGTAAGCGGCCAAAATCGCCAGCATGTAAAGTAATTCCCCTTCAGGAGAAATGGGGAAACCTGTGGCTTTGTGAATGACCAGTATGATCGACCAGCCTACTAAGACGGGAAACCAGTAATGGATTAATAGCAGGATGGATTTCAAGAAATTTTTCATGAACTTTCTCCATCAATAAAGGAATATGCGTGGGTGATAATAGCATTTTCACCGTACGCACGCAAGCATTGTATATAGTAACAATAGCGTATTCTCACGATCATGCAGAAAGGGCTGGAAAAGCATGTATTGTATTGACGAAGCCACCCTAAATCGCCACACCCGCACATGCTAATCTGGAGCGTGTTTACGGCAGCGTGTACATGCGTCATACGGATAATTGCCGCCGTCCAGATCTAAAACCGGGGCATAGTTATGCTCATCCATATAGCAATGTCCCCACTTCGTTACAATTCCATCCAACGACCACAGCCCGCCCAACATAAAGCACAGTACCGCGCAGATTGGCGGCGCAAAGGAAATAGAAAGAAATACCTTAAAGGTTTCACCAATACATAATCCAGCAGAAGAAACCAGCCCTGCCCAAAAGAAAAAATCTGCTGATGCGGGGATAATTTGAAAAAGAAGCCAAAGAAAAGGGCTGCGCGGCCTTGTTGCGAATTTTATCCCCAGCTTGAGCAATATCAACAGTGCCACTCCGCATACCATCAGGGGAGAAATGCTGAGAATGAAGACGCCAATATAGGCTAATATCTTTTCAATACCTGGAAGCATGACTTCATCCTTTCCCTTATGATGCCATTTTGTGTCAGGTTTTGCTACCCACCTTAATCATCACGCCCGCCTTTCGATCATTATAACATCGCCAGTTAAATGCAAAAGATACCTACAGAAAGTATAAGATAATCGCATCTTATTTTATGGTTGATTCTCTCAGGATCCCGTCATTATGCCCTCTTTCAACAGAGTAAGTACAATCAAGCCTATAAACAAAATACAGCTAGAATACAGGTACACTTCAAGCAGCTTATCCCACGCGACCGAGCGGACGAAGTACAACATACTGATCAAGGCAACCAAACGTTGATTGAGCTGCGATTGCGCTAACAAAAAGTATAAGGGAATAGACAGATTGCCTGCATCTATCGAAAGGTACGTTCGAAGGTGTAGATCGTCACCAAACAATTTTCTTGCTTGTCCGCTATGGTTATCTATGATAAAATCTTGCGCGCGCAGGTGCCATCACTGCGCGGGACATTCGGGGCGTGGCTCAGACCGGTAGAGCGCGCGGTTCGGGACTGCGAGGTCGGAGGTTCAAATCCTCTCGCCCCGACAAAATGATAAAATCGCCACCTAAATAGGTGGCGATTTTGTTTTAGAAACTTTCTCAGATATAACAAGCGCAAAAATACTGTTGGGCAAGACAGAAATGCTATACAATAAATAAGCACATGAAAGCGAGAACCATCATCTAGTCTGGCTTTTGAAGATGCCAAGTGTTACATGGGTTCAACTGTCTACAATACCAGCATGACCCTAATCGACCCGGCACAGGTCAGACCTGGGGGATTTATGACCCTGAGAAGAATACTTTTGAGAAGGCATAGCGCAAGGGCAAGCAATTGTCCGCGCGCAATCATGAGAGAATTGATGTACATTCTGCTCAATAGATAGTTCGGCCGCAGGAGGCTGATACAACCAAGGAGCAGTTGATGCGATTAGCAAAATTTATTCTCGCGAACGTCGAGCCCATCCTCGCAGAATGGGAAGCATTTGCGATCACCCTCGCACCAGGCGCGAAGATGACCAAGCTCGCCCTGCGTGACGACGCCAAGGCGATCCTGCTGGCATCCGCGAGAGACATGCAGGTCGACCAAAGCCTCGCGCAGCAAGCAGACAAGTCTAAAGGCGACCGCGGCGCGGGCACCACGGAGAGCGACCAGCTCGACATCGCCTCGTCGCAGCACGCCGAGGAGCGTGTCAGCTCGGGATTCGACATCATCGAGCTCGTCTCCGAATATCGGGCTTTGCGCGCCAGCGTCATGCGTCTCTGGCGCAAGAGCCATCCGCAATCCAACATCGACGACATCGATGACATCACACGCTTTAACCAGTTGATCGATCAGTCACTCGCAGAGGCCGTCGAAAGTTATACCGAGCGCGTCGATCGGTCCCGCCAATTGTTCCTGGCGATCCTCGGCCACGATCTGCGCAATCCGCTAACCGCCATTCGCATGAGCGCGCAGCTTGTCTCGCCGACAAATGGAGACCTGCAGTCTATTGAAGCGCTGTCGATGATCGACACGGAATTGAAGGCGATGGCAAAGTTGATCAACGATATGATCGACTTCGCATCAACGTTACTGGGCAGCGCCATGCCGCTGAATTGCGAACCGGTCGATCTGCGTATACTCTGTCATGAAGTGGTTGATGCATTCAGCGCGTCACACCCGCAGCGCACATTGCACTTTAACCCGCACGGCGACATCACAGGCAATTGGGATGCGGCCCGAATCCGACAGATTATCTCCAACCTGGTGGGCAACGCGCTTCAGCACGGGTCGCCAGATGAGCCGGTTGAACTGTTGGCTGCTTCAGAAGGATCAACCTTGGTGTTGAGTGTGCATAATAAAGGCGCACCGATCCCCCCAGAGGCGCTGCCGACGCTTTTCGATCCGCTGGTGCGTCATGCTACGGTCGAAACGGCATTACAGCGAGCTCCAGGCAGCATCGGGCTGGGCTTGTATATTGTGCGCGAGATTGTCAACGTCAATGGGGGGACGATCACGGTCGTCTCGACAGCGCAGCAAGGCACCACGTTCACCGTCCGCATTCCGCGTCAGCTTGGGTTGAAGGCGACGAGCACAGCAACACGAAAACCGCGGAATACATAGTTGGGCGGCTTCGCCTGACACCAAAATTGTCCTTGTTTGCAGCACGACTATTGACTAAACAGATTCTGGATAATCCAAAATGAAAAAGACTGTTTCACAAAATCATAACCCTGCACTCAAGCACCTTGAAATATTAGTGGTGACTGGGAAGTGGAATTGTCAAACGCATCCTTTCTCCCTAATTCATCAGATACTTTAACCAGCCATATTTCATTTGAGTGGTTGCAGAGTGGAGCCTTTCTTGTTATGTTTATGGGCAACAAACCACCGGGTACGCCTGATGCCGTTTGGCTAATCAGTCGAGATGAATCAACCCAAAACTACACGGTGCTCTATTATGACACTCGAAAAGTTTCAAGAGTGTATGAGATGAGTTTCTCGGATGATGAATGGAAAATGTGGAGAAATTCGCCAGACTTTTCGCAGCGATTTGAAGGGAAATTCAGTGGTGATCGCAATATCATCACAGCTCACTGGGAGAAATCCATCAACGGATCGACTTGGGAACACGACTTCGACGTGAAGTATACAAAGGTCAGGTAAATGCCGTTACAGTTGATTTGTCGAAAACTGGCAGGCAAGAAAAATTAACGAAGGACAACACATGTCTCCAAAACTATCACGACTTACAATACTACTTTTCGCTTTGGTTATATTGGCAATAACAATAAGCTTTCTAATTGGCTATAATTCTGGTACACAAGCATACTATAGCAGCCCACCAGGCGGCGATGTAAAAGCTGAGGAAATAGGAATGATGACAGCGGTAATTTACGGCTTTAAGGCAGCCGTGATAAGTTTTACGGGTTTTGCTGTGTATTTGTTTGTCGTATACGTATTACCAGGCTCAGAAAAAAAGACAGCCAAGTGCGCAAATTGTGGGTTTACTATCCCCTCAACAATGGATTTGGTTTGCAGGAATTGTGGCAAAACACTCTATATGTAGCAATAGTTAATATTTCTAATTATCAATACATAGGTGGCGCTAGCGCAAAGAGTAGGAGAAGATGATGAAAAGTGTACTTGATGCAAGGTTCGTTATATCAGCTCTCTTGCTTCTCTTTGTGGTTAGTCAATACACAACCCCTGTGAATCATTGGGTAGAATGGGCATGTGTCATGCCAAGCCCCGATGACTCCAAAATAGAAAGTTATGCGGCTATAGACTCATATACCTATAATGGACTTACCTCTGGAGGTTCCTATGGATTTCCGCTCGCATTCATAGATATTAACTACTATGGATGTTTCAACAATCGTAAAGCAACTTACAATTGGCGGTACCCGTTTCTACTGGTAGATATAATTGTGATGGTTGGTGTCGGAATATTGCCCTACATACTTCCAGTACTATTGCGTAAGATATGACTTTGATATTATGAGTAGTACATTGCGAAGGCTGGTTCTCGGCGAACCACCGGTCACGCAAACCTTGGGCTATCAGCTCATTCATAGAACAAAAATCTAGCATAAATACGATGTGTGTCACTGCGTGCGAGGTCGGAGGTTCAAATCCTCTCGCCCCGACAAAACACATCGACCTGACCTATTTGTGGTCAGATCGGTGCAGCACAAAAAATCAAGCTTCTTGCTGAACAAACAGGCAGAATGTGACGGTCGGTAAAACCGATGTCGTGTCACATTCTG
Source organism: uncultured Chloroflexia bacterium (assembly GCA_963757465.1). GTDB lineage: Bacteria > Chloroflexota > Anaerolineae > Anaerolineales > Villigracilaceae > UBA5195. Next base: position 296,839 of record CAVWRY010000005.1, read on the forward strand.
CCTGTTCGTTTTAATTCTGGAGTTGCTGTGAAGGAACCCCAGCTTAAGCACACCCATTTCCCTCGATTCGGTAAGGCTACGCTAGCACGAACTTTCTGGAAATGTCAAATGGTTGCGTGATTGATTTAGAAAACAAAATATGTCGGCTCAATAAAATTTATAGTTTTTTTAGTAATCCTTTGGGTATATTTTTGGCATCTTGGCGTTAAATTTGGATCAAGTTTGACGACAAAATAGATTGCCAAATTATCCAAAGGAGAAATTTCATGAACACAACTTATGCTCTTCAACTGAACAAAACGTTTGAACCAGCAGCTTTGGATGAGACAACTATGGTGCGCCTCTCGCAAAAGGGAGATACAGAAATGTTTGCGCGCTTATATCAGGCTTACCTGGATCGCATTTATCGTTATGTCTTATTTCGAGTGGTAGACGAGCAGTTGGCCGAGGATATTACATCCCAGGTTTTTCTAAAAGCATGGGAAAAACTGAATAGCTATGAGCCCGGCCAATCTCCCTTCATCGCGTGGATCTATCGGATTGCGCACAACAGTATCGTCGACTATTACCGCATCAAGAAAGCTACCATTTCAATCGACAATGCACCGCCCGCAGAACTTAGCCATTTTGATGGCGTGGAAGAAAAACTTGATATGCAGATTCAATCACAAAAACTGCGCATGGCTTTGAGCAGTCTGACAAAAGAACAACAGGAAGTGTTGCTTTTGAAATTTGTGGATGGAATGAGTACATCAGAAATTGCAAAGCTACTTAACAAACAGGAAGGTGCCATACGCGCTTTACAAATGCGTGGCCTTCAAGGGTTGGCGAAATGTCCTGCACTGCAAACAGAAAGTTTGTATGTGCAGTAAACCTGCAAATGAGCAGGTAATGATCCAGGTTTGTAAATTCGGCATTAAACATTCAAAAGGAGAACAAAATGAATATCATTATTTACTTGATCGTCGCCGCCATCATTGGTTGGCTGGCAACCGAACTGATGCATGACCGCACCAATCTACTCATTAATATCGTCGTCGCTGTTTTGGGTGCATTCCTGGCCGGGTATTTGCTCAGCCCTATCTTCAAAGTCGGCACCATCAATGATGCGATTACCGTTCCAACGGTGCTGGTGACTCTGCTTGGATCGATTATCCTGCTTGCGGTGGTCAACCTTTTCCGTGGTCGACGCGGACACCGACACACAGTCTAATCATTTGATGTTCCGAGATGGTCATACATTCCAGGCTGTCAAGAAATATCATAGGGTTTTCGGATAAATCAAAAAGGCCAGCCTAGTGCTGGTCTTTTTGATTTATCCATCTGTCAAGATCGTCAACTTTTATGGGGAAAGATCGTGACAACGCCGGGGTTTTCATTGAGCATGACAGCCACGGCGTTTTTGTAGCGTTCGCCCACACCCACCTGAATTTTCCCCTCGCCATCCACGCTCACATTGACACACCGGGCCCCAGCGTCCGGAACTCCATAGACCGGTTCCGTCGCTTCCACCAGGAAGTAATCACTGGGCACCAACAGGGGAAATTCTCCCAGCGTTTGCATCGAGGCCAAAAGGGTGACGAACTCGTATTGATCGGGTAGAACCATCCGATTCACCGAAAAAGACATCTCGGTGCCATTGGCAATCCCGACCACAATGGTTCGCTGGATCGGCATAATGATGACGTTCGAAGGGCCGCTAATGATTATATTCACACTGGATGTGCAGGCAGAACCAATACTCGTAAAAAGGTTGCCATCCGCATCCAGCGATATCTGCACGCAGCGATTTTCTACGGGACTGCTGCCCCTGAATTCGTAGCCGAAAAAATATTCGCCCGGATCATCCAGCTCAAAGGGGTGCGTTGTACCCGCATCCAGGGTCCCGACCTGGGTTGGTTCTGGTGACCCTGCCAGGTTGAACACATAAAAATTTAGATTGCTATTGTTTGTGACGCTAACCAGCTTTGTCATGATTTGCTCCTGAGCGTAAATGAACCGTGAAGATCATGGTCAAGTTGAGTAATCATATCATAGACCTGATTCGACGCCCCTTCGAACAGAAAGACCTTTGACCGCTTTGTTTTTGGACAATTTTTCCAGCCTGTCAATATCCTTCATACGCCGATTAATATCGTGTGAGACTGAATTATTTGAACTGTGTAAGCTTAAGCAAGTTGGTAGCGCTCCCAATCTTTTGTATTAACGGATACTGTACCAGCTTTGTTGCGCATGAATTTGCTTTGAATTTTTGGGAGACTTAACACGCAAGAAACAGATATGCCAGCATTCACTGCGCGTGTAGAAGCACATTTCAAAGTTCCAGCATCCCTTGCCGGTTCTATCCAGGCAAGCTGTCGAATTCGACCATTCCCAAGGAGAAGAATCATGAAAAAGTATTGGCGTTTCCTAAATTTGGCAATCATCCTGGTCGTCGTCATGGTGACGATCGGTGTCAGCCGTGCAAGTGCGCAAACGGTCTGCAGCCCGGCCACGACCATCTCGGTTCCGTTCTCTAAAGATGGGCTCGGCTCATTCTGCTGGCAAACCACCACGCTGTGCGACCACATCAATTCGTGGCAAGTCAGCCCTGGCATCTCGATCAACGGCACAAATTACTCGAACATATTCGCCTATAGCAGCTCGATCCCTCCACTGAACGGTGGCTACACTATCAGCTACAACAGCACCGCAATCCAATTTGCGCACTTTGAGATCGACGGACCATGCACCGGCAGCAGCCCGACCTCCACCCCCACCGCCACGCTCAGCCGCACCCCCACCCAGATGATCGCAGTCTCTACTACCCCGGCGCTGACCGCTACCCGCACACGCACCGCCACCAAAGGGCCAAGCCTGACGCCGACCCGCACCCGCACGCTCACCCCCACACGTACAATAACACTGAGCCCTAGTGCTACATCCACCGGGATCGATCAGTATTATGTCAACGTTGCCCTTGCCAGTAATTTCCCGGTTGTCTATATTGGCGGCAACGATGTTATGGCAACAGTTTCTACCAATATTCAAAATGCCACGTTTAGCATCGTCGTCATCGATACAACCACCGGCCTGGAGCAGAGTCAGACCAATCCTATTTTGACACCAGCGCACCCAGATTCACAACAAGCAAATCAGGCTTTAGGGAACCTGGCCAACTTTACCCTAAATGGTGCGCGCCCCGGCACGGTGTTCCTCAGAGCCACGGTTACCGGTCAAGTGTGTACTCCTGTTTGCGCACAAGGCAGCGTCACGAAAGATTCAACGAATATCACTGTTGTTAGCGGTCCGACCCCCACGCGCACCATGACCCCCACACGCACCCCCACCCCAGTCATTGGCCCCTGCAGCCCGGTTGACGCTACAATTGCTTCACCTTTCGTCCAGGATGGAATCGGGAATTTCTGCTGGCAAGTAAGCAGCATCACCAGTTCGATCAACTCGTTTAACACGGCGAGCCTGAATGTGAACGGGATTAATTACACCAATATGTTTGCTTCCGTCTCAACCTTACCGACCAAAATCAACGGTTTCTGGTATATCACCTACATTGGTAATACCACCTTTAGCCACTTCGAAGCGAAATAACCGCTTTTGACAGATCGACAAAAAATGAGTGGGAGCGGCAATGCCGCTCCCACTCATTTTTTTACAAGCCATCTATTCACCGTGATATACTGGATTATCAGATGTAAGGAAAAACGTTCATTCATAATAGATAAAAAACCAATGTCGAAAATACTCGTTGTAATTTGTCTTGTATGTCTTTTGCTTTTCGCCTGTACGATCACTAACCAGCTACAGCCGGTTCCAAAGATAACCTTCATCACAGCCACCAGCGGATCGCCTCCGGCGCTCCCAACCATCACAGAAGCAAGTGAGGCCACCCTTACCCCACTGGTTGCCAACATGACACAGGATGCGCCCGCACCCCCTACCCAGGCACGTATCGAAATGATCACCCAAACCTTCACCCCCATGACATTTCCCACGGAGCCATCCCTTACACCGTTACCCGCGACCCAAAGTGCAGAGCCATCGATTACGCGCACACCCAAGCCGCTTTGCCGTCCAGAATACCCCGATTTCTGCATTCCCTACAACAACAAAAAAAACTGCAAAGATTGGAACGCGTTGGGCTATTACAACTTCACCGTACTGCAACCCGACCCACTCCAGTACGACAGAGATTTTGACGGTTTGGGTTGTGAAGGATAGGAGAACACAAACATCATCAGATTTTCTCTGATGATGTTTGTGTTTTAATCATCTGTAAATTGAGCTTCAACTGAAGCAATTGCCATTGTCTTCAAATCAATACATTAAAATACCTGTTAAGACCATTTTCGCGAAACCCGCCCTTGTATTTCTAACGAACTGGGTCTATAATTGTTTTTGCAAGCGGCGACCTGCCCCCCTCAGGCCGCCGTTTGCATTTTAATTTGGATACGCCCCCATCCCGTAAAAATTTTGCTAAAAACCTGACACGGCAGGGATGATCTCACGCGCAAATGTTTCGAGCGGGGTAATCTCATGGACGTTGGGCATGTTGAAAATGGCATGCTGAATGCCAATGTCCGCCAGTTCGCGGCAGTGCGCGATCACATCAGCAACGCTCATTTGACCGGGCGCAAGATAGGCTGTGCCAAGGATGGTCTTTTCGATTGTGGCATAGTCGCGACCAACTTCGTCACAATGCTGTTTGAGAATATCGAGTTTGGCCTTGACGGGTTCAACCCCAACCCGGGCAAACAGGTTGCAGGCGTCAGCGTACTGCGCCACCAACCGCAGGGTCTTCTTCTCTCCGCCGCCGCCAATCAGAATGGGCGGGTGGGGTTTGGACAGGGCCTGGGGGCTATTGATGGTCTGAGCCAACTGAAAGTGTTTGCCGTGATAAGGGCCGTTGTCATCCGACCACATTTGATGGGCAATTTGCAGGGTCTCCTCCAGCATCTCGAAACGCTCCCCAAGCGGTGGGAAGGGAATCCCCAGGCCGAGCGCTTCCTGCTCGTACCAGGCCGCGCCAATCCCCAGATAAGCCCGCCCACCAGACAGCACATCCAGCGTGGTGACAGCTTTGACCAGCACGCCGGGGTAGCGATAAATGATGCCCGTCACCAGCGTGCCGAGCGTGATCTTTTTGGTGAGACCTGCAATGTACGAAAGCGCGCTGTAGCTTTCGAGCATTTCGTTTTCGGGCGGACCAAGAAATTGGAGCTGAAAGAGATGATCCATGACCCACAAGCTGGCAAAACCGCCTTCATCGGCGGCGCGGGCAATCTCAGCGAGGGTGCTGCCAAGCTGTGCCTGACCACCCGGCCAGGTAAAGTTGGGGACTTGCAATCCGATTTTCATGTGATGCTCCTTTGATGGATGGGCGAATAATTTTCACAGGATTGATGATTGATTATACAATCCGGCAGATCGTTATAGGGAAAGATGATGGGGCATTTTTGACCAAGGTAAATCAACAGCGCCGACATCGTTTTGATGTCGGCGCTGTTGATTTACCCGGCTTGAACCGTTATCGCCAGAAAGCCGGGAGAAAGATGCGCAGCAGCACATCTGCCAGCAGGGCAAGCATAAATAGGCCGCCGAAGGCGCGGTTGTTGCCAAAAGCGAGCGGGGCAAAGAACAGGGGCCAACCGCCCTGGGCTTCGGGGAACCATTCGGGGCGGGTTACAGGCTTGGGCTGCAAAAAGTGTGGGATGGTCTTCAACAGGGTCGGCACCGCCAGAAAAACGAGCAGCATGAGCGGGGTGAAATAGCGTGTGGCGATCAGCGCCAGCACCAGCAAATAGGGCACAACCATCATGCCAGTCACAGCATAGCGCGAAAGTTTCTCGCCAAGCAAGACGGGCAAGGTGAAAATTTTCTTTTCGCGGTCGACCTTGATTTTGTCGATATGCTTGCCAAAAATGACCGTCGTCACACCGAGCACGTATGGCAGGCTGGCCCAGACCACGTTCCAATCCCAGGCGTGCGCCAGAACGTAGTAGCCGCCACCGATCATCAGCGGCCCCCACACCAGCAAAACGGCGATCTCACCCAGGGCGATGTATTTCAACGGCCAGGTGTAGCACAGGACAAAGAATATCCCAAGCCCCAGCAACAGCCAGATGACCGGGTCCCAGCGGTTGACGGCAATCAGCGTCAGGCCAAACAGGGTTGCAGCCAGTCCTGTTGCCGCAGTGTAAATTAAAAGCTGACGGGTGGTCATCAGCCCGTGCGCCACCGGCTGCGGCCCATACATGGTACGGAAGTAGTTGTCTTTATCTACACCGCGCACAAAATCGGTGTAATCATTGAATAGGTTGTTGGTGGCGTGCGCCAAAATCAATCCTAAACAGAGCGCCAGCCAGGCCAGCAGGTCAAACTTGTTGTCACGCAGCGCAAACAGCCCCGCCAGCGCCGCTGAAATAAAGGTCATCACCAGCACCGCCGCGCGGGTGGAGATCAGCCATTTCGAGACAAGATCAAGCTGATCCCATTCGCTCTTGGTGACAGAGGGAATGATTTGCAAAGCCTTCTTCCACATCGGTATGTTCATGAGATTTCTCCTTTTTCAGATCAAAAAGGATTATCCTTTTTAGATCATAAAAGGATTATAACGAAGCTTCTATCATTCCCTGATGTCAAAGATCACCTTAACCAATTGATAAAAATACTTTCTTTTACGAAAATAGAGAAAGACAGGGCAGCATGATGCCGTATAATAAACAGCAGATGCATGACCCAGATAGCATATAATGCCCGCGGTCATAAATTGCGCTTCTCCACCTTGATAAAAAGCGCAATTTATGACCGGGTCGGGTATATCCATTGCGGGAGGCCAGCATGATGAAAATCAAAGCCCACCAACAATTTTGGAATAGTTGGGCGAGCGATTATCAAAAATTTTCAGAACAAATTGAGCCTTACCGCGATGCGCAAATCGATTTTGCTGAATCTGCCATTGATGCCCTGGGCAATGTTGCCTTTCGCAACACAGTTCGTATATTGGATATTGATGGTGGCGCTGGAACCATGATCGTCCCACTGCTGGATGCCCTCACTGCAAAACGGGGCCATCTCAAAGGAGTCAGTTACACCTTAACCGACAGCGTGGAAGCCATGCAAAAAATAGCGCAGGAACGCCTGGATGGTTTTAAAAAAATGTATCCTGATGTATTTTTTAAAGTCCTGTATGGCAACACGCTGGAGCCCGGTTTCATCGCCATCACTGGTTTAAACAAGGGCGATCTGGTCATGAGTAACTGGAACATCGAATATGATCCGCCCAGAATAAGAGAAGAGATTGTCAAGCTTTTGATCGACTTGGCAGAACAACAAAGTGTCATTGCGGTTTCAAGCACGTTGCGTCTGCCACCCGGTATGACATTGCGGGAAATCCTTTTACCCTTGGGCAGAGCACAGGTCATCCATGCACTGCTGACGGGCGGCCCGGCAAAAATGGGCAAAGTGATCGAAAGCCTGCAAAAGATCACGATGTTTGGAACGGCAATCTCATCACAACACTTTCCTGAAAAACCAAATCTGGCGGAGTTGAACGAACTTTTAAGAAGGGCAGGAATTTACTTCGCTCAAACTGGCTATCATTTATATGGCGCATCTGCCATTGTATTGTTTAGAGAAGACGGGGGCAAACTTGCACCCTTGCCCGCGCGACCCATTGCGCAGGCGCTGGTTGGCAAAGAAGGCTATGAACATTGTCAAGAAGCTGTCACATTTTGGGGCTACTTCAAGGCTTTAATGCGCAGACCGAATAAGAAGCGGCATTCCTAAGGAGAACTTCCAATGTCCCATTCCACCATCATCCCTTTCAATCTCGGCCTGCTACCTGCCGACCTGTCGAACTGGTTTGGTCTGCCCGCCGGCCATCCGTATGGACGAGTCGAAAATATGCCGATCCAGTTTTATCTGATTCTTCTGGCGCAACGCAAAATTTTAGTGGATGCGCCCTCATACACTTTCCCCGAAGATGATGGAAACCTCATGCCGGAATTCAAGGGGCGCACCGCCGCCGGGTTGCTGACCGAAAGCGGGGTGCTTCCCGAATCAATTACCCATGTGCTCATCACCCATCCGCACATCGATCATACCCTGGGATTGGTCACCAGCGCGGATGAGCCATCCTTCCCGAATGCGCAGCATTATCTGAGCTCAAAAGATTGGCACAACCTGTCCACGATGGACGATCTTCATCGCCACCCGCTCGAAGTGGTTGAAAAGGCCGGGCTGCTGACGCTGGTAGACGGCTCGCTCGATTTGGGTGATGGCCTGATGCTTTTGCCCGCTCCCGGCGAAACCCCCGGCCACCAGATTGTCTGGATCAAACACGACGAAGGCGAAACCTACATTGTCGGCGACTTGTTCCACCACCCGCTGGAGTTTGCCGAAGCAGGCCGCAACCCCGTCTGGGCCGACGCGCAAACCATGCAAGACAGCAAATTGGTATTCATGCAGCGCGCTGCCGCAAGCAAAGCAAAAATCTTTTTTACGCATATCGAAGGGGCGTGGAAAGTAGACACACCGCAACCACTGTCAACCTGGGAAAAAGTCTAACCCTTGTTCATCCCACAAGCACGAAGCCGCAAAGTTTGAAAGGAAAAGCATTCTTTTCGACCTTGCCTTCGCAATTAAAATCTTGAAAGAAAACTGAGACTCAGCCATGACCTTGCTCCCCCCCAACATCAAAGCTCTGATCCTCGACATGGACGGCGTCCTGTGGAAAGGCGACGCGCCCATCGGCGATTTGCCTGCCATCTTTGGGCGCATCGCCGACCTGGGCCTCAAGGTGGCTTTCGCCACCAACAACGGCACGCGCTCCCCGCAGCAATATGTCGAACGCATGGCCGGCTATGGCGTAAAGATTCAACCCGAACAGGTTGTCACTTCCTCGCTGTGCGTCGCGCACCTGCTGGCGCAGAAATTTCCGCAGGGAGGGGCCCTGTTCGCCATTGGCGAACAGGGCCTGATGGAAGCCTTGCGCGAAAAAAACTTTGAGCTGCTCAGCCCCGAAGACGCACCGCGTGCCCAGGCCGTCGTCATGGGCATCGACCGTCAGATCAACTTTGACAAGATGCGCGAAGCAACTCTGCTGGTGCGCGCCGGAAAACCTTTTTACGCCACCAATCCAGACAAAACCTTCCCCACCCCGCGCGGCGAAATCCCCGGCGCAGGTGCGTGGATTTCGGTGATCGTCACCGCGTCTGAGATCGAGCCAATCTACGCCGGGAAGCCCTACCCATACATCATCGAACTGGCGCTGGAACAACTCGGCCTGCCGAAGGAGCAGGCCCTGGTCGTCGGCGACCGTCTCGAAACGGACATCGCCGCCGGGCAGGCTGTTGGCTGCCCGAGCGCATTCGTTCTCAGCGGCGTATCCACCCTGGTGCAAGCCCAGGCCTGGAATCCGCACATGGATGTCATCGCAACCGATCTGGAGACACTTGTGAAATGACAACAGCCGAGAAAGCCTACACAGAATCATTGCCCAAAAAGCGAATGGGCGCGGGATGTTTGCTGTTTAACGAACAGGGAAAAATTTTACTCGTCAAGCCGACCTACAAACCTGGCTGGGAAATTCCGGGCGGGGTGGTCGAAGAAAACGAATCGCCCAAACAATGCTGTCAGCGTGAACTTCGCGAAGAACTGGGGCTGGAACGTAAAGTGGGCGCCTTATTGATCGTGGATTACAATCACGAAACTGAAGAAAAGACTGAATCACTTATGTTCATCTTTGATGGCGGCATTTTATATGGGCAGGAAATCGCATTAATAAAACTGCCGCAGGACGAACTCAGCGAATTTGGTTTTTTCACCAGACAACATCTGCCTGAAGAAATGACACCGTCACTGCAAAAACGAATTTTAGCCATCTTCGAACAGGCCGCCACGGGCACGGGGATTTACACCGAAAACCAGTGAACACTGGAACCTTATGATCTATTACGTTCTCAGCATCTTTCTTTCAGCCTTCCTACTCTTTCAAGTGCAGCCGATGATTGCGCGCTACATCCTGCCCTGGTTTGGCGGGACGCCAGCGGTCTGGTCAACGGTGCAGTTGTTCTTTCAGGTCTTTCTGACAGGCGGATATGCCTATACCACGTGGCTGATTGGGCGTGTCCCGGCAAAAAAACAGGGTTGGATTCACCTGGGGCTGCTGGCAATTTCGATCGTGTTGGTGGCGCTGCTGGGTGCTGCCTGGCCTTCACCAGTCACGCCCGATGCAAGCTGGAAGCCCCTGAGCGTGGATACGCCCATCTGGGACATTTTCAAGTTGCTGATGGCGTGTGTTGGCGTCCCGTACTTTTTGCTCTCCACCAACAGTCCGCTGACGCAAGCCTGGTTCAGCCGCGCGCTGCCGGGGCGTTCACCCTACTGGTTGTATGCCCTCTCGAATATCGGATCGTTGCTCGGGTTGCTGGCTTATCCATTTTTGATTGAGCCTAATCTCACGCTCAAAGCCCAGGGTTGGGCCTGGACGGGTGGATATGTGCTCTTCGTGCTGCTGGCCGCCTACGGAGCGATCCGATCCACACGAGATCAAATCAAAACGCCAGAAACGCCCAAAGCCGCCGAAAAAGCCCCAGCCGGCACCAAACCTTCGCTTCAACTGCATGTACTCTGGATTTTGTTGAGCGCCATCGCTTCGACCATCTTTCTGGCAACCACCAGCCAGATTACACAGGAAGTGGCCGCTATCCCATTCCTGTGGGTGCTGCCGCTTTCCATTTACCTGCTTTCATTTATTCTGACCTATTCTGATGAACGCTGGTACAACCGCAAATTGTTTGGCGCGTTGATGGTGCTTGCCTCCATTAGCTTCGCCTGGGCACTGGCGGATACGCACGCGCAGTTTATTGCGCTGATCGCTGTCTACTCTTTCATGCTCTTTGTCAGTGTGATGATCTGCAACGGCGAGACCTACCGCCTGCGGCCCGAACCTGCCTATCTGACCCGCTTTTACCTGATGACTTCGATTGGCGGCGCATCGGGCGGGGTGGCGGTCAATTTGATTGCGCCCTTTATCTTCAAAGGCTACTGGGAGTTGCCCATCAGCGTCGGTCTGACGTGGGCACTGCTGCTGGCAATTTTCATGACCCGCAACAGTATCAACCGCGCCCTGCGCATTCGCTTCATTCACAATGTATTGGTCGGCGCAACCGTCTTGCTGGTGGGCGCATTTGGGCTATATGCGCTGGCGGGCGGCAAAGAAAACGGAGCCGTTTTTGAAGAACGCAACTTCTATGGCGTCATTCGCGTCAAAGAAGTCAACCCAACCGACCCGCTCTGGCGCGGATACAATCTGGCGCACGGCGTCACCATTCACGGCTTGCAATTTACTGCACCCGACAAGCGCCTGTGGCCGACCACGTATTACGTCCCACAAAGTGGCATCGGGCTGGCGCTGCTCAATCATCCCAAACGCGGACATGGAATGCGCGTGGGTGTGCTGGGGCTGGGGATTGGTACTCTTGCAGCCTACATCCAACCCGGAGATAGGTACCGTTTTTATGAAATCAATCCGCTGGTGGTCGATCTCGCCAACGGTGCCGGGGGCTATTTCTCTTTTCTGAAAGATCACGCCGCTGAGAGCACCGTCATCCTGGGCGATGCGCGCATTTCACTCGAACGCGAACTGGCGGCGGGCCAAAATCAGTCTTTCGACGTGCTGGTGCTGGATGTTTTTAGCAGCGATGCCATTCCGGCCCATCTGGTCACCAAAGAAGCCTTTGCCCTCTATCTCAACGACCTTGCGCCAGATGGAATCCTGGCGGCGCACATCTCCAACCGCCATCTCGACCTGCTACCGGTTTTCTGGCAACAGGCCCAATATTACAAGCTCAACATCACACTGATCGAAACAGAAGGCGACGACAAAGGCGCATCGCCATCCAACTGGGTCTTGCTGGCCCGTGACCCGGCCCTGCTCAACATTCCCGCCATTGCCAACCATGCAACGTCGTTGAAAAACTATAGCACCCGCATCCCACTCTGGACGGATGATTTCAGCAATCTATTCCAAATCTTAAAATAGGGGATCTTTCTCTCATCCCGGGCCAAACTTTCGGGGAGGGGAACATTTCTTTATCATTATTCACCTATATCAAGGAGGAGAACCATGAAAACTAGTAAACTTGCCCGTATCATCACCGTGTTTGTATCATTGAGCCTGTTTTTAGCAGCGTGCGCCATGCCAGGCGCAACACCAGAAGCAACCGCCACAGCCGCCGCTACAGCCACGCCAGCGATTACATCGACCCCAACCATTGCACCGACTGCCACAAACACGCCCAAACCAACTGTCACCCTGACCACGCCTCCCACCCCAAACATGACCGCAACCCAGATGTATACAGATTTCGTAAGCAAACTGCATACCTTTTACGAAGCCAAATACATCACATCAGAAGATGGCACCTTCAAACATCTGCCTGATTTCACGAAAGAGTTTGCAAAAATCAACTACCTGCAGTGGTATGAAACAGGCGAATCCCCGACCAACTTTGTTTTGGACACAGACATTGCCTGGGATAGTGCCAGCGCAGCAGCCAATGACTCGGGCTGCGGGGTGTTCTTCCATATTAAAGACAACGATAATTTCTATACTTTCTATGTATCGCTAAAAGGGATCGTTGAGATGCAAGCACTGAATAACGATTCCTGGACAGAGTTGGGAACAGGCACCTATGGCAGCGCCAAACAAAAAGGAAACGCAAAATTGACGTTGATTGTTCAAGACTCTGTCTATCGTGTCTTAATCAATGACAAACTCGTCAAAACGTATCAAGGCTCTACCGGCAAACTTTTACACGGACAACTCGCTTACACAGTGCTTTCTGGCACAAACAAATCGTTCGGCACCCGCTGCAACTTTACAAACACAGTTTTATGGACTCTTCCATAAACTGAGCGCAACATCCCGAACCTGATCCCCGCTACCCGCTTGACCGGCCCGCAAGCGGGTAGTCTTTTTTGATCTCGATTTTCCCGACAGTTCCCGCAAGATAGAAAGTATAATGTCCACATGCCTGAAGAACAAATCTCATCCCTGACAAGACAAAAAATCGCCATGCTGATTGATGGCGACAATGCCCAGTCCAGTCTGCTACCGCAAATGCTGGTCGAGACTGGCAAGTATGGCATGGTCACGGTGCGCCGTATTTACGGCGACTGGACGACTGCCAACATGAATTCGTGGAAGGACGTCCTCAACTTCCATGCCATTCAACCCATTCAACAATTTCGCTATACCATCGGCAAGAACGCCACCGATAGCGCCATGATTATCGACGCAATGGATATCATGCACGCCAGAGTGGTCGAAGGCTTTTGCCTGGTCTCCAGCGACAGCGATTACACCCGGCTGGCGACCCGCATCCGCGAGACCGGCATCTTTGTGATGGGCATCGGTGAAAAGAAAACCCCCAAACCCTTCGTCAACGCCTGTGATGTTTTCGTCTACACTGAAAACCTGGTGACACACGTACCCAAGCCGATCCAAAAACAACGCCCTGCCCCGAAACCTGACGGCAAAAAGAAGGAGAAGGAAGAACCCGCTCCCGTTGTCGCCACCGACCCGGACCTGATGCAGATGATGCAAAAAGCCTTCGAGATCGCCGTACAGGAAGATGGCTGGGCGCGCCTGGACTTGATGGGCAGCGCCCTCTACCAGATGGACCCCGGCTTTGACCCGCGCACCTACGGACATCGTCAGCTCTCACGGCTGGTTGGCAACTTGAAGGAAGATTTCGAAATGCGTATCCAGGAAACCGATGGCTCCAGCCTCTTTTACGTCCGCATGAAGGAGTAGGCTTTACACCATAGACCCAAAGCGTAGTGATGGCTTCTTTGCTGTCATTACGCTTTTCTTTTGCAAAAGGAGCAAGCATGAACCCCAAACATCTTTTCCCCATCCTGAGCATTTTGACCTTGCTGGCAGCTTCGCTGGCTTGCAACATCCCCGGCAGCAGCGTCACCCCTACAGCCATCGAAACCACCTATCCGCTGGAATCCCCCACGAACACCGACATCCCCGCCACACCCACAGAATCATCCAGCAGCGTCTTATTCTCTGGCGTCAGTTTCACCATCCCAGCCAACCTGGGGAGTATCGGTGCATCAGAATCGATTGCAGCCATGGACAACGAGGGCGGGCCAGGGTGGGACACGGCCCCGGCATATACAAAATTCACGCTCAAAGATTACCCGTTGAGCAACAGCGCGCTCGAACCCAAAATATATGTTTATCCGGCAACGGAATATGAGACCGTCAACAGCGGCGCCGCCGAAAGCCTGAAACGTCTGCGCGCCCTGCTGGCGAGCACAAAGATGGAGATCAACAAACAGACCGCCCCTTTCATCCCTTTTTTCAATGCCACCCCACTCTTCGAAACCCAATCCCTGCGGATAAAATTTCAGAACGGCGCAGGCATTCGTATTCTCACACAATACGAACAGGCTCCCATGCCGGTCAACAACCATGATGCAGTCTATCAATTCGAAGGGCTGACCAGCGATGGCAAATATTATGTGATTGCGCTTTTGCCGATCAGTTCTCCCACACTGCAAGCGGACAGTAGCATCGACTCATCTGTTCCAAGCGGCGGGATTCCCTTTAACGAAAGCGATCCAGCCGCTTACTTTGACGCTGTCAGCCAGAATTTGAATAACGCCGCCCCTGAAAGTTTCACCCCAACCCTGACGTCGCTGGATGCTTTGATTGCGTCCATCAAAGTGACTGCTCCGTAACCAAAAGGAGATGACATGAGCGAAAACGACAAAATCATCACCGTCCGTCCGTATGAAGTCGTCAACACCCGCCAGCAATTGCCCAACTTTGAAGGGATCTCTGCCGCCACCGCTGGGGCGACGGGGTTGTGCATGCATATCGTTATCATCCCTCCTGGCGGGAAGGCTGTACCGCACCTGCACAAAGGCTATGAAACCGCCATCTATATCATCCGGGGGCGCGCCGAAACCCGCTACGGCGAGGGGCTGCTCCAGTCCGAGATCAACGAGGCGGGTGATTTCATCTTCATCCCTGCTGATGTTCCCCATCAACCCGTCAACCTGAGCGATACCGAGGAAGTTGTCGCGGTTGTGGCACGCAATGACCCCAACGAGCAGGAGAGCGTGGTGCTCTACGATGTCGACAACCAACGCTGACGCCGACATTGAACTGTTGCGCATGTTGACCAAACGCCTCGAGCGACTCTCGGTCGATTCGATCTGGGCACGGCGCGCCAACGGACTGCGCGGTTCACTGGTCAAAGCCCTCGCCGCCGCGGACGAGGGTTCACCGCCCGACGCGGCGCAGCTTGAGATGTTGATTGCACGCAGTTTCGAGATATTAAGCAAAGCGGCCAGGGAAATCCCTGACCGCTAAATTCTTCTTTTCTCTGTGCTCTCGGTGGCTGAACGTTTAAATCAATCCAGATTTAACATTTGTCGGGGGGTCATCAGCCATTCGAGCGTGGCGCAACGTCCGTAATGCAACTCTTCCACCGTTAATTTGCACAGGCCGCCCTTCTTGAAAGTCATCGCCACCTGCTCATCCCCGGCCAGCAGCATACCAGTCATGGTGCTGAGATAAGGCTCGTGGCCCACCAACAAAATACTCAGAGCATCGCCATAGGTTTCGTTGATTTCGCCCACCAGTTGGGCCGGTGAAACAGCCGGAGTGAGATTTTCGGTCAGGCGCAGTTTGTCTTCAATCCCATAAAAAGAAGCCACCATATGCGCCGTCTGCTGGGCGCGCAGATAGGGGCTGGAAAGAATCAGGTCAAACTTGAGACGCAGGCGTTTGGTGGCCTGCGCAATACGGTGGATGCGCGCCGCGCCTTTGGGAGTCAACGGACGCAGGCTGTCATCTTCGAAACCGGGCGTGCCCCGGTCAACGGCAATACCGTGTCGCAGCAAAAAAAGGTTCATGGAATTGTTCTCTCTCTTTTAAATTTTCCAGGGGAATGGCTGCTCTGGCGTCTCACGCCAGAAGCTTTGCAGCTCGTTGGCCTGCTCCAAAAAGGCGGCGATGCGCGCCTGATGCATTTCAATAAAACGGGCATGGACGGTGGGAATCGCTGCGTGGCTGCGGATCATAAATTCGTTGAGCATTTGCAGGCCCACTTCGGCATCCTGTATTTCACCCATCGCAGACTGATAATCGTGCAGTCGTCGCAGCAAATCTTCGGGCGCATTGGGCAGCAACGTGTAGACCAGTTCCACCCGGTAACGAAATTTCTTAAAAGCCAGGCGCATGTGATGAATGGTGATGGTGTCTTCGGGCAGAATAGCGTGCTGACGTTGCGCAACACGCGCATAGGCCGCATCTACCGCAGCCCAGATGGCGGTCTGCGCTTCAGGCGTATTTTGAGCAAGTAAAGCATCGGTCAGGCGCGCAACCTGGTGCGAGAGCCCGGCGGAGTGAAAATCCTTGATCCGTTTTTCGAGATGCTGGGATTGTTTCTTTTCGCGCTCGCGCAGCCGCGAAATGTAAACCGCAATTTCGGGTAGTTCGCTCTGGATTTCCTCGGCGATGACCAGTTGCACCTGGGTATCGCGCAGATTGTCAAAGGCATCGAGATGCGATTTGAGCAGCGACTGTGATTTTTTGATTTTTTTCTGCCCGGTAACGACCCGCCCCATATCGATTGCCGCGATTAATCGGCGGATGGCAACCCGCAAGTCGTGGACATACTCCTCGGCAAACTCGCTGCGTACGCGCTTGAGTTCAGCGCGGTAGCGAGCCCAACAATCGTCGAGTTGTTTGACGATGGTCAGGATGGGTTGCGGGGAGAGCGTTTCGGGTTGATTTTGCATAATTGTTTTTCACGCACAGCTTCAGGGGTGTTGCATTAATCCTCGATTTCCAGTTTCACACCAAACGACTCAGCGAAAAATCCCTTGCGCTTGGTCAAAGCCCATTTTTCCAGCATTAAATCGCCGTCGCCAATCAGCTTGAGTTTCAAGCCATTCTTTTGCTGCGCCATTTGGATGTCATGCACACGTTCTGTATGGCTGGCATCCATGGCGTCGGCTAAGCGCAGCAGGGCAATCAGGCGGACAACAAGTAACCGGTCTTTGTAATGCAGCAGGCGCGTAGACGGATCATCGATTTCAGGAGATGACTTGCGGTGGTAGCGCACGATGTTGGCGACAATATTTTGCTGGCGGTCATTGAGACCAATCAGATAGTTGGCGGTGAGCAGGTAGTAACCATGCCTGTCGTGATCGACGGTGTGGATGAAGTGCCCGATGTCGTGCAGCAGGGCGGCCACTTCAAGCAGCAGGCGGCACTCATCATCGAGATAGTGAATGTGGCGCGTCTCGTCAAACAGACGCAGGCTCAAGCGCGAAATCAGCTTACCGTGCTGCTCATCAAACTGATATTTTCGTCCCATTTGCAGCGCCGAAGCCCAAACCTGGTCGCGGTGCAGGGGCTGATCGCCAGGACCAATTTGCTGGGCCATGTCGAGCAGCACGCCATCTTTCAGCCCAACATTGGGGATGCGAATTTCCCTGGCACCCCCCTGACGGGCAATCATGCGTAGGGCAATGGCGGCTGGCAAAATCACGTCGGCGCGGTCAGGGCGCAGCTTGAATTCGCGCATCCGTTCTTCGTGCGTGAGAAATTTAAGTTGGTCGATGATGACATCCAACTCTTCGAGCGTAATCAGCTTGTCGGTATCGCGCTTGAAAAGCTTCTGACGCAGGTTGCCAAGTTCTTCGACATTGCCGCCTGTGCCAACGCACAGATCAATGCGCGCGTTGCCAATTTCGCGTTCGATCCGTCCGCGGGCAGATTCAGCATATTCAAGCGCAAGCCGTTCGAAGGAGAGCGTGTCATGGCCCAATCTTTCGAGCATGCGCACAGTGCCCAGGCTGTAGCTGTCGGTGGTCAGAATTTTTTCGTGATCGGCCAGGGTCACTTCTACGCTGCCGCCGCCGATGTCGATCAGCATTGCCAGCTTGCCTTTCAGATCAACAGCATTGGCAACAGCCAGATGAATCAGGCGGGCTTCTTCTTCACCGCTGATGATTTCCACGTCAATGCGCGTGCGCTGAGCAATGCGATCAATCAGCACATCGCGGTTGGTGGCTTCGCGCATGGCGCTGGTGGCAACCGCCCGCACCCGCGAAACCCCTGTATCGCGGATGATGCGTTGAAACTGTCCAAAAGCCTCCACCGCACGCGCAATCGTCTCCTCGCCCAGGCGGCCAGAGTTCGAAAGCGTCCCGCCCCAGGCGCACAGGCAGGCGAATACTCTCCACAACATCCACTTCGCCATGCTCGTCAATTCTACCGACAGCAATGCGGATGGCATTGGAACCAACATCAATCGAAGCTATAGTTTGCATGTACTTATTGTACAGAATTTTCCTGCGAATTGTGGCCGGTGAGCTCGGTAATTTCGCCAGTGGCGATGAAAATGGTGCGCTCACAAATATTTGCGACGCGGTCAGCGGCGCGTTCCAGGTTGTGCGCAGCCCACATCAGATAGTTAACTTCGTCAATGTTGGATGCATTTTCCATCACGTAGGTAATCATGACGCGATAAAACTGCAAGTACAGGTTATCGACAGCATCGTCTTCATCGGGGATTTTTCGCGCAATCTCGGCATCTTCCTCGGCAAAAGCGGTCAGGCTGCGATGTAACATGCCCATCGAAAGCTGCGCCATCAACGTCAGGTCGCCCAGAGACTTGATGGCGGGCTGACTACCGATGCGGATGCAGATCATGGCGATGCCTTTGGCATAATCGCCAATCCGTTCGAGTTCACCGGTAATTTCGAGGATCGAAGCCAGCACACGCAAATCGTGCGCCATCGGCTGCTGTGTGGCGATGATATTGATGACGTGCATTTCAATCTCAAAACGTTTGGCGTTGATTTTGGCGTCGTTTTCGATCACCTGCTGCGACCGGCGCATGCTATGTGCCATAAGCGCATCCACTGAAGCGTGAATGGCCTGCTCCACCATACTGCCCAACAAAAGAATCTCATCCCTCGTATTCTGAATTTCCTGATTAAATCCTTTACGCAGCATGGCCTTCCTCACAAAATTGCATGGGTGAATAGAGTAACAGGTCTAAAGATAACAAAATATTATTAACAAGGACAAAAAGTGGAGTTAAGGGATTGTTAATAGGTTTTGCCAGGGAGGATGATAAGATAGTCACTTCCTCACCTTTTCATCAATTCCTTAGGAGAAAAATGAGCGACCCGAACCTGTATTCCCTTACCCCAAAAGCCATCATGGTTTACAGCACCGTCTGGTGCCCGGACTGTAAACGCGCCAAGCAGTTCTTCGGCGAACAGCGCGTCCAATATGTCAGCGTGGATCTGGAGCATGACCCGAAGGCAGTGGCCTCTATCGAGAAAATTAATCAGGGGAAACGCATCATCCCGACGATTATTTTCCCCGATGGCGAGATTCTTCATCGAACCCGATAATGCGGTGCTGGCGAAGAAATTGAAGCTGCAAACCCGGGCCGAACGTCCCTTTTACGATGTCATCATCATTGGTGGCGGACCTGCCGGGTTGACGGCTTCGCTTTACATGGCCCGTGAAGGGTTGGAAACGCTGGTGATCGAGAAAGCCGGTCTCGGTGGGCAGGCCGGAATCACCCAAACGCTTGATAACTTTCCCGGCTTCGACGAGGGCATTCCAGGGGCCGAGTTCGCCGAGCGGCTGGGGCGTCAGGCGCGCAAATTTGGCGTCGAAATCCTACAGGCTCAGGCTGTCGCCGACATCCGCAAAGACGGGCAATATTGGTCTGTTGTCACCGCCGATGGCGACGAATATGGAGCCAAAGCAGTGCTCGTCACCACCGGCGCACGCTACCGCCGACTGGGCGTCCCCGGCGAAGATGAACTGATCGGCACCAGCGTCCATTTTTGCGCCACCTGCGACGGGGCATTCTATAAAGGCAAAAAGGTACTTGTGATCGGCGGTGGAAACAGCGGCTTTGAAGAGGGCTTGTTCCTGACAAAGTTCGCCAGCCGTGTGGATATTGTCGAGCACAACCCCACCGCCAAAGCCAGCCAGATTTTGCAGGACAAGGTGGCCGAAAAAGACAACATGAAGGTCACTTTCAACCACGACATCAAAGAACTGCGTGGCAAAGACAAGCTCGAAAGCGTTGTGGTGACAGATCGCGCCACTGGCGAAAGCAAAGACTGGCAATATGATGGGATTTTTGTCTTCATTGGCCTGAGCCCCAACAGTGACCTGTTGAAAGACAAAGCCGAGCTTGACCAGTGGGGCTTTGTCAAAGCAGCCCAAATGATGACCAGTTTGCCTGGCGTCTTCGTGGCTGGTGATCTGCGTGCCGGGTCCACCAAACAAGCCGCATCCGCAGCAGGTGAAGGGGCCACCGCCGCGCTGGCGATACGGGAGTATTTGAAGTCAGTAGGGTGAATCGCTTAACAATCCAATATAATCAGCCAAATCGTCCAACCCATCAAGTTTCGGAGGCTCCAAATGATTTTCAGTAAAAAAATATTCTTTTTGATTCTGCCCATCGCACTCTTAATGCTCAGCGCCTGCGCATCGAAAACCCCAAAGCCAGCGCCAACCGCCACAGCCACCCAGCCACACTGGGCATACGAAGGAAACGATGGCCCGTCCCATTGGGGCGAGATTGACCCGAGCTACGAAGCCTGCTCCACTGGCAAGGAACAATCTCCAATCGACCTGACCGCAGCCGATCAAAAAGACATTGCCAATGTCGTCTTTCACTACAACCCGTCCAAAGTAAACATCATCAACAATGGACACACCATTCAAGTCAATTACGACAAAGGCAGCTCCATCGAAGTGGATGGTCACAGCTATACTTTGCTGCAATTCCACTTTCACGCACCGAGCGAACACAGCATCAACGGCAAACTGGCCGACGCTGAAATCCACCTGGTACACAAGGATGCAAACGGGAAACTGGCTGTGATCGGCATTCTCATCAACAAAGGCGCCGCCAGCAGCGCCATCCAATCGTTCTGGAGCAATCTGCCAGCACAAGCCGGGCCACTGCAAAAAACAGACGCACAGGTCAACGCCAACGACTTCCTGCCAACCATCCAGACCACTTACCGTTATGAAGGCTCATTGACAACGCCCCCCTGCACCGAAGGTGTCCAATGGATCGTCATGACCCAACCGATTACCTTCTCTGATGAACAATTGGCAACCTTTACCAAACTCTTCGAAGGCAGCAACCGACCCGTGCAGCCCCTTAACGGACGCAGCGAAGTGCAGGATACAACCCCCTAATAATATAATGTAGGGGCGCGGTTCCCGCGCCCTGATAGACAATCATCCACACCGGGGCGGGATGACCCCGCCTCTACCCTTACAGGTGTCCCATGAAATCTCACCGCAAAGAACTATGGATGAACATCCCTGCCAGGCGCGGCTTCTTGAATATCACCCCCCAGGTTGAAGCCGCTCTGCGCGAAAGCGGCGTGCAGGAAGGCTTAATGCTGGTATGTGCGATGCACATCACCGCTTCTGTCTTCATCAATGACGACGAAAGCGGCCTGCATCACGATTATGAAGTCTGGCTCGAACAACTCGCCCCGCATGAGCCGGTTGGACAATACCAACACAACCGCACCGGCGAAGACAATGCCGATGCCCATCTAAAACGCCAGGTGATGGGCCGCGAAGTCGTCGTTGCCGTCACCAAAGGCAAACTCGATTTTGGCCCCTGGGAACAAATCTTTTATGGCGAGTTTGACGGTCATCGCGCCAAACGGGTGCTGATAAAAATTATCGGAGAGTAAACCTCTCTGAAAACGGAAAAAATACCGGGAAGATATGCCGATCCCGGTATTTTTTCCGTTTAAAGCCTGGGAGGATATCCACAACTTTCTTTGAAGCATCGCGTATACCCTGTAGAGAAAAACCCCAAAAAGGAGAGTTTCCATGCTCAAAAAATCCATTACCCGCGTTCTGATTGTTGCTTTGCTGGTTGTTATTCTGACCCTGAGAGTTGCCACCCCCGCCCTGGCATTTGATGGGCGTGGTGGAAAGACCGTCACCATCCCTGCCAGCGAAGTCGTCAACGACGACTTGTATATTGGCGCTGAAAATGCAGTCATTATCGATGGCACCATTAAAGGCGATCTGATCGTCGCATCAAAAACCGTTACTATCAACGGCACCGTTGAAGGCGACGTGATCGCCGCCGCGCAGGACATCACCATCAACGGCACCGTCAAAGATGACGTTCGCATGGCAGGCGCAGCCCTGCTGATTGGCGAAAAAGCATCCATTGGCAGTGATGTGGTTGCAGCAGGTGCCAGCCTGGAAATGCGCAAAGGCAGCAGCATCGGCGAAGACCTGATTTTCGCCGGTGGCCAGGCCCTGCTCGCCGGAGATATTGGGCGCAACCTGAAAAGCGCCACCGGTAGCCTGGAAATACGCGGGAACATCGGCGGTGACGCTGCCGTCGATGTCGGCAGCAATGAAACCAACATTAACATCCCCGAAAGCAGCATCATCACTCCCCATCTCGGCGCTGGCATGACAATTGCGCCATCCGCAAAAATCAACGGCAAACTGGACTATACCAGCGCAAAGGAAATGACCATTCCGGCTGGAACAGTCACCGGCAAAGTCACCCATTTAGAATCACAAATAAGCAAGAAGGTTGCACCAAAAGCCGCGCCAACAATGGTTGAGATTCTGCTCAATGGAACGCTGGATGTCATCCGTACCATTGCATCGCTTATTTTGGTTGGACTGCTGCTGCTCTGGCTCTTCCCATCCTTCATCAAAACGACAACCGAACGGGTTAAAACCGCTCCCTTACCGTCGCTTGGCTGGGGCATTATCTACATTGCAGCCTTCTTCTTCTCTTTGTTAATTATTGTGATCGCAATGACCTTGGGCGGTATCGCATTTGGCATCTTAAGCCTCGGCGGGCTGAGCGGCACCATTATCTTTGTCGGACTGCTGCTCATCTTTGCCATCATCCTCGGCTTTTGCATCAGCGTCGGGTTTGTAGCGCAAATCATTGTCAGCATCCTTGGCGGACAATTAATCCTGTCAAAGGTCAACCCACAACTTGCCCAGCATAAATACTTGCCGCTCATCATCGGCGTGCTCATTTATGCCATCCTGTCGGCCATCCCCGGCGTAGGAACGCTGATCGGCATCGCCGTTGTTCTACTCGGTCTTGGCGCAGTCTGGTACTTTGGGCAGGGAATCTTTACCAAGCGACCAGCCGCCATCGTATAAAAAGATTACGTATTAACAAAAAAGAAGCCAGGGAAAAACATCCCTGACTTCTTTTGCATCACATCAAACCGATTTACGGGCACTCAAGCGTAAATGTAACCTGCTGGGTAATTTTATCACTACGACCCACAACGTTGCCAGACTTGTTCAAACCAACAAACTGATACTCAAACCAGCCATTGGCAAGACGCAAATCAGGGTTGATCTGCAGGGCAGAGAACTCGAGCGTGAAATTACCTTTCTTGTCGCTGACCATTTCAGGACCAGCAATCATCGGGCCAGGCAGCGCTGCCGAATCTTTTGAAACGACACGATAGTAAACGGTCACGCCGGTGATCGCACTATTAATGCTCTTAAGCGAAAGGTGAATTTGTGAAGGAGAGCATTTGAATGAGAAGGCATCAATATCACGGGTAAGGTCAGTAAACACATCACCACCCATCGCTGGCGGCTTGGTATTGGTAGCCACCACACCGGGCGCAGTCGTGTTGGTTGCCGCAGCCGGAGCAGGCGTATCCGTTGCCACAGCAGCAGGAGCCGGGGTGTCAGTGGCAGCAGCAGGTGCAAGGGTATCCGTCGGCGCAGCGGCAGGTACATCCGTGGCAGGGATGTCAGTCGCAGCGGGCACATCTGTCGCCTGAACTGGCTCAGGCGTCGCCGTAATCACAATCGGCGTGGGGGCTCCGCAGGCGGTCAACAAAAGCGCCAAAGCCAAAAACAAAACAGCAATTTTCTTCATCTTTTCCTCCGAAATTTGAATGACGTTCTTTGATTTGAATGGCGTTCAACAAACAATTATA
The DNA here is from genome assembly GCA_963757465.1 of uncultured Chloroflexia bacterium. GTDB lineage: Bacteria > Chloroflexota > Anaerolineae > Anaerolineales > Villigracilaceae > UBA5195. The sequence continues at coordinate 320,890 of CAVWRY010000005.1, forward strand.
TCAACTTACTCGGTTATCCGCAGTAGCCCATTTGGACTACACAATCAGACTAGTTTTATCAGGTATAATTCGACGCATGTTAAATCCCTTCGATATCGAACACAAACTCGATCGCATCCTTTTAAAAGTCATCAAACCCGGGCGTTATGTCGGCGGCGAAATGAACATCACCGTCAAAGACTGGGCCAGCGTTGAAACAAAAGTCGCGCTGGTCTTTCCTGATATTTACGACATCGGTGTCTCCAACGTTGGGTTAAAAATCCTTTACGATCAAATTAACATGCGTGAAGACGCGCTGGCCGAACGTTCCTACGCTCCCTGGCGCGATATGGAAGCGCAAATGCGCCAAAGTGGAATCCCATTATATTCACTGGAAACCTACCACCCGTTGGCAACCTTCGACATTATCGGGTTTTCCCTGCCCTACGAAACGCTCTACACCAACACCCTGAACTGTCTCGACCTTGCCGGGATACCTGTCCGCGCCCTGGATCGTGACGAAACCCACCCGATCATTATCGCTGGTGGACACGCCACCATGAACCCGGAACCGGTTGCCGCCTTCATCGACGCCTTTGCCATTGGTGAAGGTGAAGAAGTAATCCACGACATTATCAACGTCGTTCAGGCCGGCAAACGCGATGGAAGCTCACGCGAAAGCATGCTTTTGAAGCTTGCCAAAATCCCTGGCGTTTACGTCCCGCGCTTTTACGAAGCCCGCTATCAGGACGACGACACCCTGTCCCACATGGAAACGCTCGAAGACGGCCTCGCCAACCCCGTCATCAAGCGCATTGTCGCGCAACTGCCTCCGCCACCCACAAAGTTCATCGTCCCCAATATTGACATTGTGCACAACCGCGTCTCCATCGAAATCATGCGCGGCTGTACACGCGGCTGCCGCTTTTGTCAGGCTGGCATGATTACCCGTCCCGTGCGCGAACGCACCGTGGAAGAAGTCGTCCAGGCTGCTGATGAAGCCATTCGCTCGACCGGCTTTGAAGAACTGGCGCTGCTTTCGCTCTCTTCGTCAGACTATACCCATGTGCTCAAACTGGTCACTGCCGTTGGCGATCACTTTGCCGACAAACACCTCTCGATTGGCCTGCCTTCGCTGCGTATTGAAAGCGTCTCCGTCGATTTGATGGACAAACTGCGCAACCGGCGCAGCGGCGGGTTTACGCTCGCGCCCGAGGCCGCCACCGAACGCATGCGTCGCATCATCAACAAATTCATCCCCGATGAAGAGATCATCAACACCACCCGCGAAATCTACCGGCGTGGCTGGACGACCGTCAAACTCTATTTTATGATCGGCCACCCCAGCGAGACGCTCGAAGATGTTCAGGCTATCGCCGATCTGTGTAAACGGGTGCTGGCGGAGGGGCGCAAGGTGATCGGCTACCGCGCCAAACTCAACGCCGGGGTTAGCACTTTCATCCCCAAGCCGCACACGCCTTTCCAATGGGTATCCTGCGATAGCAGCGAACAAATCCGCGCCAAACAAAACCTGCTGCGCGACAACCTGCGCGATAAAAACATCAAACTTTCGCTGACACATCCTGAAGACAGCCAACTCGAAGCCTGGCTCTCACGCGGCGACCGTCGCGTAGGCGAAGTGCTCTACACCGCCTGGAAAAACGGCGCAACCTTTGACGCCTGGGGCGAAGAACGCAAGTACGATGTCTGGATGAGTGCCTTTGCCGAACACGAGCTCAACCCGGCTTTTTACACCCACCGTCAGCGCCGCACCGACGAAATCTTCCCCTGGGATCATATTAGCGGGGCTGTGCGCAAAAACTTTCTATTCCAGGATTTTCGCCAGTCGCTCGAAGGTCAGATCCGCGTGGATTGCCGCCTGCAATGCTTCGCCTGCGGTATTTTGCCAACCTTCACCGGCATCCGCCGCGAGAACCCCGGCGAACACTGGAAGTGTCCCGAAGTCAAATCTCCGGCCCGCAAAACGGGCCTTGAAGTCCCTGTGGTAGGAGCCTGAAACCAACCTTCCCGGCGAAAACGCTGGGAAGATTTCTTTAATCATGAAAAAACGACGTTATCTCCACCACCTGCTTGCCGAACGCGATAAATTTGAACGTCTGCTCAACGAACTTGGCTTTTCACGTCTTATCACCACACCCGGCGTCACCGGCCAGTGGTCGGTCAAAGACATCATTGCCCACATCATGTCTTACGAGCAATATACCGCTGACCGCATGGCAGAAATATTGCACGGGGAAATTTATCAGCCAGCCAGCACCGAACCAGCGCTGGAAATCTTTCTCGAAAAATTCGGCTACCCCGATTTTGGCTCGCCCCTGCTGGGAGCCAGCAGTTCAACCGACTGGATCATTGAAAAATACAGAAATATCGCGCTTGAAGATGTTGTCGCGCATGAAATTCAAGCTTTCAATGGCATCATCAACGCCATCGAAAACTTGAGTGAAGAACAGCTTGACCGTTATCATCTCTTTGAGCAGGTCACCAACAATACCTATCTACACTATCGCGAGCACAGCCTCGATATTGAACGCTGGCTTGCCGCCAACACCGGAAAGAGCACCGAAGAATGAGAATCCGAATCACTTTTGCCAAGCTGGGCGCGTTGCGCTACACTGGCAACCTGGACCTTCACAAAATGTGGGAACGCACTGCCCGCCGCGCCGACCTGGCCCTTTCATACAGCCAGGGTTTTCACCCGCAGCCCAAAATGCAACTGGCCGCCGCTCTGCCGCTGGGCTTCGCCAGCACCTGCGAACTGATCGACATCCGCATTGACAAGCCCGTGGCGCTTGAAAGCCTGCCCGAACGCCTGCAAGCAGCGGTCCCCCCCGGACTGAAAATTCTCAAAGTGGAAGAAATAGAAGAGAGTAGTCCACCCTTGCAAACCCAGGTGATTGCGGCGGAATATGTTGTCACCTTTTACGATGAACTGGACGAAGCCCAACTCACCGCAAGTCTTGCCGCCATTAACGAAGCTGAATCCATCCCGCGAGAGCGGCGCGGCAAACCTTATGACCTGAAAACGTTAATCGAAGACCTGCGGCGCATCGAACCCGATGGCGAGGGTCGCCCGCGACTGTTTATGCGTGTCACCTCCCTGCCCTCTGCCACTGGCCGCCCTGAAGAAGTGCTCGACGCGCTTGGGATTGAATATGAAGGGACGCGGGTAGAGAGAACGAAGTTTATTTTTAAAGGATAGACTTCGATAATCAGGGAACTCACCATCGAATATCCAGGATCGAATATCGCCTCTGTGCTATAATTTAAAAGCAACACGGGTTAATCCCCTTTGGGGATGACCGGCTTCGACGGGAGAGGCTGGCCCCGGAATGCGAGCCGAGAGGCACCGACCTCGTCAAATCAGTGCAAAAAATCAAGTGCTAACAGCACCCCTAAATACGCCGCTATGCCCCTCGCTGCTTAATCAGCGAAGCATAAAAGCGTTCGATTTCTGAGGAGATCGCGTCTGCCGCTCCCGTAATCCGCCGGGTGAGCGAGCGGACGTCACAAAGGCGGAATGCTGTACTGCCACTTCACTAACAGTACAAAAGAAGGCTTTCGGGCCTGAGTGAATGGTCACGGAGCGGTTTTGCCGCTTGAGCTGCCCGTGACGACACCATCAACTGGCTACGCTCGTAGATTTCCGCGGGACAAATCTTTCGGACGCGGGTTCGATTCCCGCCATCTCCACCTTACAGAAAAGGGTTGAACCAATTGGTTCAACCCTTTTCTGTTTTTAAGCTTTGCCATGCTTCGCTAATCTCTCGGTGGACGCGTACATTTTGCAGGAAGGAGGCTCGCAGACGCTCGTCATCTATCCTGGCAGCAATCGTTTGCAGGGAACGGTGCGCCGCTGCCAGCGTGGGGCGCGCCCGACGGTCATCTGCTTCCTGCAGGATGCGGTAACAGGTCAGGTACATCCAGAAGATTTCGTCGATCGTGCCGAGGGGATGTGTTTCAAGGTAATGCAAAATCTCATCGAGCGGGGCAATGGCGCCGGGCAGGTCGCCGCGCATCAGCGCAATCGCTGCCAACCCGGTTTGGGCCTGTTTGGCGAAATGGTGCAGGTGCAATGCCAACGCCAGATCGTAGGCTTGACCGTAGGTATCAATCGCGGTATCTAAATCATTCATTGCCATCTGGCAATGACCAAGGGCAGTCAGTGCGCGGGTTTGTTCCAGCGTGCTTTTTATTTCAGAAGCAACGGTTAGGGCTTCTCGAATATACGTTATGGAATTTTGGTAATTTCCTGCATGATAATATGTCATTCCAAATTCTGTTAATAGTTGGGGAATTTCATTCAGGCTAAAACGCACCATGGGTATTCCCTGATTGTAATAATCGATCCCCTTGATATACTCCCCAAGCTGCCATGAAATAGCCCCCAGCTTTGCCAAGGACAGGCCTTCATAACGACCGAAATTAATTTCGCGACAAATTGTTAACGCATGTTTAGTATAAATCTGCGCAGCCAGGTAATTATTTTGGACAAGTTCTAGATAGCTAAAACTAAACATCGTCGACATCTCACCCAGTCGATCGTACGTCTCGATGGAAAAAGGCAAAGCTTGTTCACAATAAAAATATGCTTTGGAATAATCGCCCCGTTGTTCAACAATCAAATGCGCGAGGCGGCTAAACACAAGGCTTTCATAGCGTCGGTCTCCCATGATACGCCAGCAATCCAAAGCTTGTTCATAATAATCTTGCGCTTTGGCTAAATCGCTATAAAAGAAAAGTTCTGCCAGGTTATAAAGAGCCAGAGGCTCATTGCGTTTGTGCGCTACATCCCGATAAAGGCGTAAAGCGTCTTCATAATAAACCTTCGCGAGGTCAAAATTGCCAATATCTGTCTGATAGTTACCCAGACTCATGAGGCTGGTCCCAATCAAATCTGGACGATTAATTGTCCTGGCTAAAGCGAGCGCCTTTTCAAATTGCAAATATCCTTCCGCATAATCGCCGTGAATGCTCAATACATCCCCCCATCTTGTGTAAGCAAGCACTTCGTCTTCAAATGCCCCCGCCAGATGAGCCAATTCTGCCGCCTGTTGAGAAGCAATAGCCGCTTTGGGATAATGCCCGGTGAAAAAAAAATAGTGCGATTGCCTAATTGCCACCTGCGCACGGCAAGAATTATCATCCAGCGCCTGTGCCAGTTGAGAAAGCGCTGTCAAATCTTGCTGCTGGAATTCCAACTTGCGCAAGATGCCATAAACTTGCTCCCTTAACAGCAAAATGTCAAAACGTTCAGCATAATTTTCTTCAGGGGTGAGCGCCAGTGCCTTGCTTAAATAAGCAATTGCGGCATCATTGGCATAAGCCTTTTGAGCAGCTTCACCAGCTTTGCGCAGGTAGTCGCGTTTCTTGGGCAGGTTGTTGCTGCGTTCATAGTGATAGGCGAGCAGATCCAGATATGGATGTGTTTCATCACTCGAAAATGCTTCCAGGTAACGGGCAAACTGCTCGTGCAGGCTGGCGCGGGTGGCGTAGGATAGGCTTTCGTAGGTCACTTCCTGCGTGATGACATGCTTGAATAGGTAGGCAATTTGAGAATCGGAGTTTTCTTGCGAGAGCAGATCAAAGCGACTGAGCGCTTCCAGATCAGCAAAAACTTGCTGCGGCCCACCCAATGGCGGGTAGTATTCATACAACCATTTGGCTTGAAACAAACGCCCCAGAATGCTGGCGGCTTTGAGGGTGATTTGTTGCTGTTGGCTCAACTGGTCGATGCGGCTCAAGATCAAGCTCTGCAGGCTCTCCGGCAAATCGAGTTGATCCCAGACTTCGTCGCGGCGCGGGTCGAGACCAAGATCATGCAGGTAGTTGAGTAATTCTTCGATATAAAAAGGATTGCCCTGCGCCCGGTTGGAGATACGTTGCACCAATCGAGGTGAGGTAGGGCCTCCGTGTCCCAAATAGGTCAGGCGGGTTGCCACAAGGTGGCGAATTTCTTCTTCAGCCAGCTCAACCAGATTGAGCGTTGCAAGATAATCCAGGGTGGCAAAAGAAGACAGAAAAGATTCGCCCTCTGCACCAGAAAATGGACGATGGGCCAGCAAAATCAGTACGGGCATCTCTTTAATAGAGCGTGCAACCAGCGTGAGCAGATCTGCCGATAAGGGATCGATCCAATGTGCATCTTCGAGGATCAAGATCAGGGGGCGCTGGCTCCCCCAAAAGCGCAGACAATCCATCAGCAGGGATTCTCTCGAGCTCTTGCGCGTTTTTGCATCCATGGCAGTGGTCAGACTGTTATCGGGAATAGGCAAATTCAATATAGGGCCCAGCAGCGGCAAGCGTAGTGGAAAATCGGGGTTGATTTTGCGCAAGGTATCTTCAATGACGCGGATTTGTTCGGCCAGCGAAGCTGTGACATTAACGTCAAAAAGCGCCCGCCAGATGGGTTGCCAGGCCTGATAGGATGTATGGATCGCGTAGGAATGGCATTCGCCGCCGTAAAAGGGGAAATCAGTGATGCTTTGGAGTAGTTCCGCCAGCAAACGGGACTTGCCAATGCCAGCTTCACCGATGATGCGAACGATCTGCCCCTGTGCCTTGCACGCCAGGCGCAATTTGTCTTCGAGCAGCGCCAGTTCAGCCTTGCGACCAATCATCGGCGACCCAGTGGTCATCTGGGTCAGGTCGGTAATTTCCTGCTCGAGGCGTCCAAGCAAAAGCGACGGGGTGATGATTTCCTGTTTCCCTTTTATATGCAGACCAGGCAATATTTCCCAGTCGAACCCATAAGCGGCCTCCCGAATCGATTCGCTGACCAGAATCTGCCCCGGGGCGGCCAATTCCATTAAGCGCGCCGCCAGGTTGGCATCATCCCCCAACGAGCCGTATGTACGGCGCGTTTTGCTGCCATAGCCGCCCATGCGCATCAATCCTTGGCTAATGCCAAGACTGACCGTGTGGATACCATCCACTTTGCCTGGCAAAAGACGTAGATCTAGCGCGGCAGCTACAGCGCGGTTGGCATCGTCTTCATGAGTCAATGGCGCACCAAAAGCAACGTAAAGATAGCTTCCCTTATCACCTATTGTCAATTGCAAAAGCGTGCCTTCGTATAGCGCAAGGATATGCTGAACACGACGGATAAAAACATCCAGCTTGTCCCCAACCTGATCATCGCTTTCATAATTGAACCCGTCAAAACGCATGAAAAGCGCCACAGCCGGGCAAAGTTCGGTCAGAAACTCACCCTGCCCGCTTTGGATTTGATCAAAGATGACGGGCAGCAACCAGGGGCGGATTTGCTCTTTGGTAAGGGGGGGATGTGAAACATACGTGCCAGAGGATGCAACCGAAACATTTAGGGTATTGAGCAAGGCAGCGCGTTGGCCGGTTTTTGGAAACGTGCGCCACTCACGAATGCTTAGCACCTGATGCAATGGGCTGGCGGTTGATTCATCCAGCAAGATTTCCCCGGGATGCGCCATGTGTCCAACGACAGCCAGCCGGTCGATCATCGCGCCGGCCAGCGTATCAATATACTGGATGGCCGGGTCACCAAGCTGAAAACGATGGACTGTGCCGCTGGCAATGGCAACTTTGACGCCGAGGGAAATGCGCTTCTCCCCTTTGGCGAATTGCAGGTTTGCAAAGGGCTGGACCGCCACCTGCATAGACTGTGCAGCGGCAATGGCACGCGCCCCATTATCCTGATCGAACCAACAGGTGATGGCATCTCCGCTGAAATCAATCACACTGCCTCCGTAATCATCTACGGGAGCAATCATCGCATTATAGAAATGGTTTAAATATTGACCGAGTTCATCCGCCCCTTGGCGTGGGCCAAATTTTCGGATCAGTGCTTCGGTAAGGGGGGTAAACCCTGAGAGATCAGCCCAAAGCGCGGTGCCACGCGTCTGTGATGGCAAATCACGTCCGGTGGCAATTGCGGCGCGACGATCTTGCGCAATATAGGACCAGAGCACTTCTGGTGAAACCATTTAGTCATCCAACTGCTGATCCAGCAAATCACCCAAATCGCCATCGAGGCGACGATCACGTTCCTGCTTCATTCTGGCAAGATCATGAATGATGATTTTCCCGGCTTTGTATTCCATCCAACCCTGTCGCTGCCAGTTCTGTAAAAGACGATTGACCCACTCACGGCGCGCACCCACCAACGAAGCCAGATCATCCTGGTTTAAGCCCAGTTCCAGTCGATAGTTTTTGCCTTCTTCAAGCGCCTCGCCATACTGCTCGTTGTATAACAACAAAATATGCAGCAAGCGGCCGGCGGCATCATATTGCGCAACCGTTTCAGCAAATTCGGCTGTCCAGCGCAGTTTTCCAATCAACAAGCGATTTAGCGCAAGCGCCAGATCAGGCATATTACGCAAATTCTTTACAAACACATCCCCATTCATGCGCCAAACCACACAGCGCGAAATGGCAAGCGCTGTTGCCGAGCGTGGTTGACGGTCAATCGCTGCAAACTCGCCAAAGATATCCCCCGTCGAAAAAATATTGATGGATGTTTCGCGCCCACCCGGGCTCATTTTATAAATGCGCACTTTGCCCTGGCGCAATAAATACAAATCGGAACTGATGTCACCCTGCCAGAACAGGATATCGTCTTTGATGTAATCATACGACAAGAAATCAGCCACCAAAATTGCCAGTTCTGAATCGTTCAACAGAGCAAACAATGGGACGGTTTTCAGAAAAGCGATGTTGTCTTTTCGTGTGTCATGCTGAATGGGTGTTTTCATGGCCTGCCCTGTAGCGTGAGTAGGATTAATCATTGTAACAAGTTTGACACATCCTGAAAAAATGTGTTCTGGGACACATCCAATTTATGCATTTCATTTTACTATAGGTACATCATTGCATACAAAAAGGCCCAAATACTATTTTTCAGCATGGCAATATCGGAGAAGCAACATGTATCTTAATCGTCTACCCACCACTAGCATTCTCAATTCCAACAGAAAAAAACACAGACAGGCTTTAACGGTTTTTCTAACATTTCTTGCAATTTCTGTGCTAGGAATTGGATTACTCATCCTGATTACCTATTCGCTACCGGGTATATCCAGCACAGAAAACGTTCAAATCCTGATGTTGTTCCTGGTGGCTTTTATCTGCTATCTAGGAATGAATTTTACAAACCGGGTGATTGCAGCTCAATCTCAGGCGCAAGCGACAAACCTTGAAATCATCCTGAATAATATTACAGACGGTGTGTTGGTGCGGAATCAGCAGAGAAAGTTTGTCTCGGCAAATCCGGCTTTGCTAAAAATGATCCCTGAAGCAGAACTTAAGCAAATCAGTGCCAGCAATTTCGAGAAAACATTACGCTGGAAACGCAAATTCTTCATGACAACGACCGTTGAAATGCCCGAAATTGGGAGCGTGGTCATCTTCCGTGACCAAACTCGTTGCCGCGAAACAGAACAAGCCAGAGACGCATTGCTCGCCACCGTTTCGCACGAATTCCGCACGCCACTGACAGCCACAATGAATTATCTCGAAATGCTGTTGGTGTTGACGAAAATGAAAAAGATAGATGGCGATGCATTCATTACGCATCTGACACGCGCTCTTGAAAACAGCCATCGTTTGCAACATCTGGTCGATAATATTATTGAGCAGGCACAACTCCAGGCCGGGGCAGTCAAAATCAAGTCGGAGCGTTTCAACCTGCCTGAATTGCTTCAAAAAAGCAGTCAGTTACCAGGTGCTTCGCTTAAACAAAACAATGTGATGTATGAATTGAATATTGCTCCAAATGTGCCGCTGGAAATAAAAGGGGATGCAAAACGCTTGCAACAGTCCGTGTCACTTGTACTAGACAATGCCATTAAATTCACTGAACAGGGTACCATCAAAGTAAGAGTCTACATGGAATCGAGCAACAAACTCGCCATTGAAGTGGCGGATACCGGCATTGGCATCCCAGAAGAACAATTGCCTGATATTTTTGAAGCTTTTCGACGTGCCAGTAACTATACAGATCGCGAACATCAGGGAGCCGGGTTGGGACTATCGATTGCCAGACAACTGATCACATCTATGGGCGGCAAAATTACTGTCGCTTCGATCCTGGGGACCGGCTCCACATTTATCATCTCGTTACCGATTAATATTGTCTGCTAAAGTACCAGGCAGCTACTTTTCGTCCCAAATCAAGATCGAGAAATTCTCGATCTTGATTTTTTTAATCCCTATCCCCCATAAGGATGAATGAGAGATTAAAACGGCTGTTTTTGTTTTCTCATGGGCGGCTTATGTTAAAATAACATATCGAAACCCTATTTACCATTCAAGAGGAGAATGATATGAAAGCATTGCGCCCATTGTTTTTAATTGTTGGTCTGATTCTGATTGTTGGCCTTGCCTGTTCTTTTGGCAATTCAAGCAATCCAACCGCCCAACCAACCAAAGAGACTCAAGCCACTGCGGTTGATAGCCCCACTGATGAACCTACTGTGGCTTCCGACAATCCCACTGATGAACCTACTGAGGCGGACGGACCCACCGCAACCGCAGATTCTAGCTCAGGTGGCGATGCTCAGGAATATTACACTGAAACCTTTGATGGCAATCTCGATAACTATACGTGGTTCAACACAGGCAAAGGTGACGACAAAGATAAAAAGAAGTTTTCACTCACAACCAAGGATGGTTTCCTAGTCTTTGATCTCAAAGGCGAAAACTTGTGGATCTATGTCACCTACAATCCGTTTACTTATAAAGACGTTGCGCTTGAAGTAACAGCTGACAACCGTGGCAAAAATAATAACAACGTCAGCCTGGTCTGCCGTTATAACCCGGATGAAGGTTGGTACGAGTTCAACATCTACAATAATGGTCTTTATGACATTTTTGCCTACGATGCGACTGGTGTTATAAATAAAGGGTATAACAAAATCGCCGATGGCGCATCAAAAGCTATTAAACAAGGTCGGGATGTTAATACCTATGGCGTCAGTTGTGTTGACGACAAACTTAGCTTAACTATTAATGGTGCTGATGTTACAACTGTTACTGATAGAAAATATCAATTCCGCGAGGGCAAAGTAGGCTTTGGTGTGTCATCTTTCACCACCGTTCCGATTTTGGTTAACGTCAATTCTTTCACTATTAGCGAACCCTAAACCATTCGCATCCTGCACTTTCACGGTCGCCTTGCATCATGATGAAGGGCGACCTTTTATTTAATTTCTATAACATGTTAACGTATTTCTATGATTGATCGATTATCCTACGGATATCAATAAACAAAAAAGTTATTGATGCATCCATATCTTTAGGAGATTGAACATGGGAAAAATTATCGGAATTGACTTGGGAACCACCAACAGTGTGGTTGCTGTGATGGAAGGCGGTCAGCCAACCGTCATTACTACTGCCGAGGGTGGACGTCTATGTCCATCGGTTGTAGCATTCAACAAAAATGGCGAACGCATGGTCGGGCAAACCGCCAAACGTCAGTCTGTCATTAACTCGGAAAATACAGTTTACTCGATCAAACGTTTTATGGGTCGTCGCTACGACGAAGTTGAAGGCGAGCGCAAGATGGTGCCCTATCAGGTCATTCCTGGCCCCACCGAAGAAGCGCGTGTCAAAATTGCCAGCACCGGGCGCGAATATAGCCCCCAGGAAATTTCGGCGATGATTTTGAGTAAGCTCAAATCGGATGCTGAAGCCTACCTTGGTGAGAATGTTACCCAGGCGGTCATCACTGTTCCAGCGTATTTCAATGACAGCCAGCGTCAGGCCACCAAAGACGCGGGCAAAATTGCCGGGTTGGAAGTGCTCCGCATCATCAATGAACCTACAGCCTCGGCGCTCGCTTACGGTTTGGATAAAAAGAAGAATGAGACCATCCTGGTCTTCGACCTGGGTGGCGGTACCTTCGATGTCTCCGTGCTGGAAGTCGGCGAAGGGGTGATCGAAGTCAAATCCACCAACGGCGACACCCACCTGGGCGGCGACGACTGGGATCAGGCCATCGTCACCTGGGCTGCAGACGAGTTCAAAGCACAGGAAGGCATTGACCTGCGCAATGATCGTCAGGCACTGCAACGCTTGCGTGAAGCCGCCGAAAAAGCCAAAATTGAGCTTTCTTCGATGGTCGAAACCGAGTTGAACCTGCCCTATATCACCGCAGACGCTAACGGTCCCAAGCATATGGTACTCAAGCTCAGCCGTGCCAAATTTGAGCAGATGACCGAAAAAATGCTCAAGCGCTGTGTCGCTCCTTTTGAAAATGCGCTCAAAGATGCAGGCCTGAAAGCTTCTGAACTGAACGAAGTTGTACTCGTCGGTGGTTCGACCCGCATGCCGATGGTGCAGGAACTTGTCCGCAAGCTGACCGGCAAGGAACCAAACAAATCGGTTAATCCTGATGAAGTCGTGGCAGTCGGCGCAGCCATTCAAGGCGGCGTACTCGGCGGCGAAGTGCGCGACATTCTGCTGCTGGACGTGACCCCGCTCTCATTGGGCGTGGAAACCATGGGCAGTGTGATGACCGTCATGATCGAACGTAACACCACCATCCCGGTCAAGAAGACTGAAACTTATTCCACCGCTGCTGATAATCAGACCGCTGTGGACATCCACATCCTGCAAGGTGAGCGCCCGCTGGCAGGTGACAACATGTCCCTGGGCCGCTTCCGTCTCGATGGAATCCCCGTCGCCCCGCGCGGCATGCCCCAAATCGAAGTGACCTTCGACATTGACGCCAATGGCATTCTGCACGTCACCGCCAAAGACAAGGCCAGCGGCAAGGAACAAAAGATTACCGTCACCGCCTCCACCAACCTGAACAAGTCTGACATCGAAAAGATGGTGCAGGAAGCCCGTCAGCACGAGAGCGAAGATAAGAAACGCAAAGAGATTATCGAAGCCAAGAACAGCGCTGACAACCTGGCCTACCAGACTGAAAAGACTTCTCAAAGACCTAGGCGACAAAGTCTCACCCGATGAGCGCGCCAAGATCGAAAGCAAGGTCAGCGACGTGCGCGCCGCCGCCCAGACGGAAGATGTTGAACGCATCAAGAAAGTCACCGAAGACCTGCAAAATGCCTTCTATGCGCTGAGCCAGCAGCTTTACTCGCAAGGTCAGCCTGAACCACAGCCCGCAGGTGGCCCATCCACCCCGCCCCCATCCGACGACAACGATGGCGATGTGATTGACGGCGAAGTAAAAGACGCTTAAACATTAATGCGAATTTCGTAAAACGTAACGGATGTCTATCACAAGATGGGCATCCGTTACGTTTTTATTAACGCAGGATGCATACATCTTACGCATTACAAATTACGCTTTATAATTTTCTTCATGCGAAACCAAATCCCTCGTCCCATTCGTATTGTTTTGGTCATCATCGGCCTGCTGATTGTGGCCGGTATTGTCTACAACATTCCCTTCGTCAACGACAAACTCGCCTGGCGTGTCGATGATTTTCGCGAACAAATTGCCGCGATCATTCATCCACCCGAAGATGCGGTCTTCGTGCCAGGGGAGCAGAAAACCCCTGTAGCCGCAATCCGCACCGGGACGTTGCCCGCACCCCAGGTGATGGTCACCGCCCAACCTTCAGTCACCGCCACCGAGAGCGGCCCAATCCAAACCGCGACGATTACACCCACCCCGTTGCCTGTTTCCGCTTCGGTGCCAGGCGTGAAGTATGTCGATCAAAACAACCGCTGGAACTATTGCGGCCCCGCCAACCTGACCATGGCGCTCAACTTTTGGGGCTGGAAAGGCAACCGCGATGACGTTGCCAGGGCCATCAAACCCGGCGAAAACAATCCCAAAAAAGACTTCATCCAACAAGGCCTGACGGATAAAAACGTCATGCCGTATGAAATGGTCGACTTCGTCAACGACAACACCGAATACCACGCGCTTTCACGGTATGGCGGCAATATCGAATTGCTCAAAACCTTCATCGCTGCCGGCTACCCCGTGCTCACCGAAAAAGGCTACTACGAAAAAGACGCCAACGGCAAAGTCTCGTGGATGGGTCATTATCAGTTCATCACTGCCTACGACAACACCGCCAAGGTCTTCACTGTGCAAGATACCTACCTTGACGGCCCCAACTTCAAGGTCGATTACAGCAAATTCGAAGACGGCTGGCGCGACTTTAACTACATCTTCATCGTTGTCTATCCATCTGATCGTGAAGCCCCCGTCCATAACATCCTCGGCAATTGGGCCGATAACAAATGGGCCAACCAACACGCACTCGAAATCGCCAACGCCGAAATCAAAACGCAGACCGGCATGAACGCCTTCTTTGCCTGGTTCAACAAAGGCACCAGCCACGTCCAGTTGCAGGAGTATTTTGACGCTGCCGCCGCGTACGATCAGGCCTTCACCATTTATGCCACACTGGGCAAGGATGACACCAAGCGCCCTTACCGCATGATGTGGTACCAGACCGGCCCCTACTGGGCCTACTACTACGCCGGGCGCTATCAGGATGTTATCAACCTTGCCGATACCACCCTCAGCACCGTCCTGGGCGGCCCCACGCTCGAAGAAAGCCTGTACTGGCGTGCCCTGGCCGAACTGGTCACCGGCGAAACCGGCAGCGCCATCAAAGACCTGCAAGATGCGGTCTATTACAACAGAAATTTCACTGTCGCCATCAACCAATTGAAACAACTTGGCGCGCCGCTGAAACCCTAGTTGGGCTACATTTTCAGGAAATAACTTTGTGGGAGGCTTGAAATCCATGCGGCCAAAAGGAAAAATAACGATATTGTTTCTATTCCCACTATTTTTATTTTCTATTTCTGCGTGCGGCGCTGGGACATTTACTACTTCAACGGCAACATCCGCATCCCTAATAACCAATACTCTTCAACCTACACTTAGTCTTACTTCAACAAAAACTATTTTACCAACCAAAATACCTACACCCACAATAACACCCAATCCCGATCTAATCAAAGATTTCGCAGGAATATATCATAAAGCAGAATATTCTTATAAGTGCAGTCTTGAAATGAGTTCGAAACTCAACTTTCAAATTAAACTTCCAAAATACGCTGAATGGTATTACCCTAAACGCTAATGGCGTTGTCTCTTATTCAGGAGTACAGTTATTGTTAACGCAGACAGAAGCAGATGCCAATATCCTTACCGATTATCGATGTTTTCCGGAGGCTTTAGTCCCAATCTATTGGGGAGAACGAAGATATTTGTTTATGACTAACGACAATAATGATGATGGTGTGTTTAGTAATGTAGTTTCATTTTTTTGTGATGATTTGAGAAATGGTTTGGAGCCACGAAACAACATAGATGATATCAATGGATTATACTTTTTGCGAGAAACTGATCTAACAACAAAGGTCTCCGGCTTCCCTGTGCGAATAGATCATCAGTTGATATGCCCCTAAAACGCTCATTTCATCCTTTATAATCACTCCATGCTAAACAAAATTCCTCGCTCGATCCGTATTGTATTGATTATTGTCGGCCTGATTGTTTTGGCCGGTATCGTCTACAACATTCCCTTTGTCAACGACAAACTCGCCTGGCGCGTGGATGAATTTCGCGGACAGATGATCGCGATCTTTCGCCCCCCCAGCGCAGCCGTTTTTGTACCAGGTGGGCTGAAAACGCCCCAAGCCGGGATGCGCACCGGGACATTGCCCCCACCCCAAGTGCAGGTCACATCCATCACACACACACCAGAAGTCACAGCAACGCCCCTCGGGCCAACATCCACCCCAACCATCACCCCCACCCCGTTGCCTGCATCCGTCACTCTGCCTGGGGTGAAATATATTGACCAGACGGGTGGCTACAACTTATGCGGACCATCCAACCTGGCCATGGCACTCAAATTTTGGAAGTGGCCGGGGACGCGCGATGATATTTTGTGGGCCATCAAACCCGGAAGCAACGATGCAGGGGTGGAATTCTATAAACGCGGCAAAAGCGATAAAAACGTCATGCCCTACGAAATGGTCGATTTCGTCAATGATCAGACGAAGCTACATGCCATCTCACGCTATGGCGGCAATCTGGATTTGCTCAAGCGTTTCATTGCCGCTGGATACCCCATGCTGATTGAAAAAGGCGAATTTCAACGCGATGTCAATGGCATCGTAAGCTGGATGGGACACTACCAGTTCATCACCGGTTATAACGATACGACACAAACCTTTCTCGTGCAGGATACCTACATCGACGGCCCAAATTTCAAAGTATCATACGAAAAGCTGGGCACGGAATGGCGGGCATTCAACTATATCTTTATGGTGGTCTACCCCGTTGATCACGAAGAACAAGTTAATCAGCTGCTGGGAAACTGGCAGGACGAAAAATGGGCCAACCAGAACGCGCTCGACATTGCCAATGCCGAAATCAAAACCCTCAGCGGTCTGGATTTGTATTTCGCCTGGTTTAATAAAGGCACCAGTCTCAACCAGTTGCTGCAATATCAAGATGCATCCAGCGCCTTCGATGAGACGTTTGTTCTCTACCCCAACCTACCGTTGGAAAAAAACCAACTGCCGTACCGCATGATGTGGTATCAGACCGGCCCTTACCGGGCCTATTTCTACTCAGGCCGCTATCAGGATGTCATCAACCTGGCAAACGTTACACTCAGCACAGTGCAGGATGGCCCCACGCTCGAAGAAAGCCTATACTGGCGCGGCATGGCCGAGGAAGCCAGCGGCGACAGCCCATCAGCCGTTGCAGATTTTCAACGGGCAAACCATCTCAACCCAATGATGACCGTCGTCATTCAGAAGCTCGAATCGCTTGGCCTGACGCCAGAAACACCCGTTAAATAATCCCATGCGCCTTCTCCATTTTGCTGACGCCCACATCGACATGGCCAACTACGGTCGCCACGACCCGCAAAGCGGCCTGCCATTGCGCGTACTTGACTTTCTCAAATCGCTCGATGCGATCATCGACGCGGCCATCAACGAAAAAGTGGACATCGTTATTTTCGCGGGCGACGCCTACAAAGATCGCTCCCCCGCCCCCACCTTTCAGCGCGAGTGGGGCAAACGCATCATGCGCCTTTCACAGGCAGGCATCCCAACCATTTTGCTGGTGGGCAACCACGATATTTCACCCGCCACAGGCCGCGCACACGCCCTGCACGAGTTTGAAACGCTCGGTGTGCCCCTCGTACACGTCATCGGCAAGCCGACCTTCCTGGGGCCAGATGAGCTTGGCATTCCGCTGCAGATTATTGGTCTGCCGTGGGTTTCGCGCTCTGGCCTGATGGCAAGGCTTGAGACGGAAGATACTGCTCCCGCAGAAATCTTCGCCCAGATCGAGGACCGTTTAAGCGAGCTGGTAGCTGGCTGGCTGGAAAAATCCGACCCGGCGCTGCCCACTGTTATGACAGCCCATGCTTCGGTTCAGGGAGCCACCTTCGGCGCAGAACGGATGGTGATGCTCGGTGCAGATTTGGTGCTACCCGGTTCGCTCGTCAAAAATCCGAAGATCGATTATGTAGCAATGGGCCACATCCACAAACCGCAAAACCTGAACGGCCCTGGGCCAGATGCCAAAGACAAAACGGCATACGGGCACCCGCCGGTGATCTATCCCGGTTCCATTGAGCGCCTCGACTTTGGCGAAGCCCGCGACGATAAGTTCTACATCATCGCTGATTTGCAGGTCGGCCAACCCACCAAAATTAAAATGGCACAAACTCGATTTACGTAAATTTATCGAATGCTATACGCAGCTAAAATCCCCAGAAGATGTCACCGGGCAACTCAAAGCCGCCCTGCCCAAACCCGAAAAACTGCGCGATGCGATTGTCAAACTCTCCGTAGAATATCCGCGCGAGTTTGAGAAGCTGATTAATGAAAACGAAATCCGTGCTTATGCGGCTGAAACGTTTGAGTTTCATCTGGTCAAACGCCCGCAAAATGCTGAGGCGCGCATTCGGTTATCAGATAACCAGAGCATCACCAGCCTGACTCCACTCGAGTTGCTGAATATCTTCTGGCAAAATGACCGCACTACCGGGGCCAGGGACCTCGAAGCGCTTGAGAAACTGGCAGCGCAGGTGCTTAACGAGGAAAACCAACCGGCAGAATAAGCCTGTAAAACGGTCAAGGCGCATACGGGGAGTTTGATGCAGATGCTTGATTCGTAATCAAATCACAATATCTTTGCCTTCTCAATGCTGCTATACTTAGATCATCCGTTCTGACCGCTGAACCTGGCAGGCTTTTAAGGGTATTTTTATCAATAAACAAAGCCTATCAAACCTGTCAGGGATTTTCCAGGCGATGTCACGGAAATGCTATGCTGTAAACTTTAATTTGTCGTATCTTTAGGACACTATGCGCTGGATATACCTCTCCCCTCACTTTGATGATGCCGTGCTCTCTTGCGGCGGCCTGATCTGGGAACAAACCCACTCAGGCATTGCGGTCGAAATCTGGACAGTTTGCGCGGGCAATCCGCCACCTGGCCCCACTTCGGACTACGCAGAAAACATGCACAAAATCTGGAAAACTGGTACAGCACTGGAAACCGTTGAGCTGCGCCGAATCGAAGACCGTAATGCGGGCCGCCGGGTAGGGGCGCTGGTGCAACACCTGTCCATTCCTGATGGCATTTATCGTCGCTCTGACACTGGAACGCTGTTTTACCCTGATAACGTTTTCAGCGAGCCAAACCCGCGCGATATGAAGCTGGCAGATAATATTTCAGAACAATTGCTTGAGCGATTAACGCAGTACGATACCCTCGTCTGTCCGCTGGCGCTGGGTGGGCATGTTGACCATCGCATCACCCGTATGGCAGCCGAAAAACTCAAGCGCCCGCTCTGGTATTATGCCGATATTCCGTATCTGCTACGCTACCCTGAAAGCCTGGCCCCAGCAGTGGAAGGGATGGACAACAAGAATTTCTTCATTTCGGCCAAAGGATTGAGCGCCTGGCAAGGCAGCATTGCGGCGCACGCTTCACAAATCAGTTCGTTATTTGAAGACGAACATGATATGCGTCAGAAAATCAAAGAATATTCACAAAACAATGGCGGTCTGCCACTTTGGGAATGTGATTAGGTCAGCTTGATTTCAGTATGAAATCGTGATATAGTAGGGCGCACTAAAAAAAGTACCCGTATGTGGCCGATTGGCCCCATTTTCAAGTTGCATCTCGAATTCGAGATGCAACATATCTTATAGACAGGGAACACACATGCCTGTAACATATTTGACCAAAGAGGGATTTCAAAAGCTCCAGGACGAGTTGGAGTTCTTGCGTACCGCAAAGCGCCAGGAAGTGGCAGAGCGTTTGCACGAGGCCATGGAAGGCGGCGAGCTGATTGAAAATGCTGAGTATGAAGCCGCTAAAAATGAGCAAGCTTTTGTGGAAGGTCGTATTCAGGAAGTGGAAATGATTCTGGCAGCGGCGCATCTGATCGATGAGCACGCAGCCCACAGTGACCCAACACTGGTGCAGGTTGGGGATACTGTCCTCATTCAAGAAGACGATGGCAAACCTGAAGAATATATTATCGTTGGCGCCGCAGAAGCCGACCCACGCGCAGGCAAAATTTCGAACGAATCCCCCCTGGGCAAGGCACTGCTGAACCACCACACGGGCGACATTGTCACCGTGGATGCGCCCGGCGGCTCATTTAAAGTCAAAGTCATCAAGACAACCTGATAGACTGGGGCAGTCATTTCAGGCCCCGCGCGCGCTCTGCGAAAGCAGAGCGCTTTGCGCGGGGCCTTTTTCATAGAAGGAACTTATCTCATGGCCGAATATTCAACCCTTGAAAAAATCCGCATTGAAAAAATCAAAGAGTTGCGCGCCGAAGGCATCGAACCCTACCCGACCCGCGCCGAGCGCACGCATACCAACGCGCAGGCAATAGCCGCCTTTGAGCAGGCCGAACGCGAAGCTGCCGGGCGCGAAGCCGGGGAAGGCAACCAGGTTGCCGAAGTCAGCGCCACACTGACGGGGCGTATCCGCGCCATGCGGGTGATGGGCAAGGTAGCGTTCGCTCACATCGAAGATGGAAGCGGCAAAATTCAACTCTTTTTGCGCATCAATGAAATTACTGCTGTAGGGCTTGAGTTTTTCAGCAAAATGTTTGACCTCGGCGATTTTATTCAGGCTTCGGGCGTGATGATGCGCACCAAAGCCGGTGAAATCAGTCTGCACGTCTATAAGTTCACCATGCTTGCCAAGGCTGTTTCCCCCCTGCCCGCCGACAAAGACGTAGAGCAGGAGGATGGCACCGTCAAACGCTACGCCGCGCTCGAAGACCCCGAACTGCGCGCCCGTCAGCGCTACGCTGACCTGGCCGTCAACCCCGAAACGCGCAATCTCTTCCGCAAACGCGCCGGCATTGTCAAAGCCATCCGTCGCTTTTTGGACGACCACGACTTTCTCGAAGTCGAAACCCCCATCTTGCAACCGATTTATGGCGGCGCAGCCGCACGTCCGTTTGTGACGCATCATAACCAGCTCAAGCAGGACCTGTATTTGCGTATTTCGTTTGAGTTGTATCTCAAACGCCTGCTGGTTGGCGGCCTTGAGCGCGTCTATGAAATTGGGCGTGACTTCCGCAATGAGGGAGTTTCGTTCAAGCACAACCCTGAGTTCACCCAGCTTGAGTTCTACTGTGCCTATGCCGATTATTTGCAGGTGATGGAAATGACCGAGCAGATGATCGCCTTCGTAGCGGAACAGGTCAACGGGAGCACGAAGGTTAACTATCAGGGTCAGGAAATTGACTTTGCGCCCCCCTGGAAGCGGGTGGAGATGCGTCAGGGACTGATCGAAACGACCAGCGTTGACATCGCCGCCCACCCGACAGCGGAATCCCTTTACGAGGCGCTGATCGCTGCCGGGAAGAAACCCAACCCGAATGCGGGTCGCGGTAAATTGATCGACTACATGGTAAGTGAGTTCCTCGAACCCAACATGATCCAGCCGACCTTTTTGTACAACTATCCGCGCGATATTTCGCCGCTCGCCAAATCGATGCCCGGCGACGCGTTGACAGTGGAACGCTTTGAAGGTTATGTGGCCGGTTTTGAACTGTGCAACGCCTTCACCGAACTGAACGACCCACTCGATCAGGAAGAGCGCTTCCTCGAAATGGGCCGCGACTATACGGATGATGACGAAGAGAAAAATCCGCTCGACGAAGATTACCTGCGCGCCATGCGCTACGGCATGCCCCCCAATGGCGGCTTCGGCATGGGCATCGATCGCCTGACCATGCTGCTGACGGATAAACACTCAATTCGAGAAATTCTGCTTTTCCCGCACTTGCGAAGTGAAGAATAAAAAAAAGAGACAGCCTGGGATTTTCCCAGGCTGTCTCTTTTTTTACACAAAATACAATAGCTCTACTTAACGTCGTACTTTTTACGAAGAGGATATTGAACATAGATAAAACAATCCCGCTCAACTGGCATTTCTACATATCCATAGCGTATTGAAAAAAACAAATTGGATGTAATACGCGGCTTTCTTTGAATTTGATCAAAAAGAAACGGCCCAAAACTACATCCCTGTCTATCATAGGCTAAACGCATTCCATCTGTAGCAAAGGGGATATTAGAAAAATCGATAAAACGATTTTCTTTGTGGACAAAAAAATCAATGAACACTCTAGTTTTTGTAACATCATATTGCTCATCGGGCAAAGGCGAAATAATTACAGCCTGATACCATGTCCCTTGAGTTGGTGCAGTTAAATCAATTGGTGGACTAACATAAGTAAAAAAGTCTGATATTGAAAGGTAGAACTGGTCAAAATTAAATCTAAGTGCGGCGAATCGAAAAACATGTGTTCAGTAGGCTCGGTTCCACCCCGCCGTTTTGTAATATGAATGCTGATGTCAGAAGGAATTGAAAAATGTTGAAAACCACTTATGTCTTGTTCCTCATTTTGAACGAAAAGATGAGATTTTGCATCTAATGCAATCATCGGCAAAGAGTTGGTGATTTTAGATCAACAACTTTATGAGCACTGCAAAATATACCGATTATTCCATTTTTCATTTCGAGCAAATCCTAAACATCGTTTACATAAAATATTGCTACAAAGCCGCCAAATGATCCAGTGCCTCCCGCAAAATCGAAGCAGACTTTTGCAAGGCTTCCTTCTCGCTGATCGTCATTTTCGCTTCAACAATCTGTTTGATACCTTCCTGACCGACAAGGCACGGCACACTCAGGCAGACATCCTTGATGCCATATTCGCCATCCAGAAAAGTCGAAACCGTCAGGATGCTGTTTTGATCCTGCAAAAGCGTGCCGACAATGCGCGTCAGCGCCATGCCGATGGCATAGCAGGTCGCACCCTTGTAGTTGATGATGTGATAGGCCAAATCTTTGACTTCCTGCACGATCGCTTCGCGCAGATGTGACCAGTTCGCCACCGGGCCATATTTGGCGCAATATTCGTCCACGGGCACACCGGCGACATGTGTCATCGACCAGGCGGCAAACTCGCTATCACCGTGCTCGCCCAAAATATAGGCATGGACATTGCTGACATCCACGCCACAATGCTGGCTGAGCAAATAACGGAAGCGCGAGCTATCCAACACTGTGCCAGAGCCAATCACGCGGCTCTTGGGCCAGCCAGAGTGTTTAAGCGCCACATGAGTCAGGACATCCACCGGGTTGGTGGCAACCAGTAGGATGGCCTGTGAGTTTTGCGCGACAATCTGGTCGACAATGCCTTTAATAATATTAGAATTACGTTGAAGCAAGTTGAGCCGAGTTTCACCGGGTGCTTGCTTGGCCCCGGCAGTGACGACAATTACCTGTGCATCGGCATAATCATCAACATTCCCTACCCGAATCTGCACAGATGGGTAAAAGGGCAAACCATGCGCCAGATCGAGCACCTGTCCCTCCACGTAGTCTGGATTCATATCAATCAGGCTGATTTCTTCCGCTAGCCCTTTTTGTGCCAGCGCAAAAGCAAAGGTTGAGCCAACTGCACCCGCACCTACAATCACTACTTTTCTCGGTTTCCACATTGATTCCATAATTCTCCTTTAAGAAAACTGTTATTAAAAAACGGCTCTGCTGTTTTGATGTAATTTCTGGGCAAGGGTGACCTTCCCAAACTTATTTGGGCGTACGTTTATTCGAAAGTTTGACGTAAAAGAATAGGGTTTAGAAAAAGACGGGGCGCCCCTGCTTACAAACCAATGAACCAAATATACCAGTGGTTTTGACTTGCAAAGAACAGGTTTAATGATAGCATAGGCCTGTTGTCATTTGCTATGTTTCCTATTTGACAAAAAAAGAACAATCTCACCCATCTATAACCTTATACGCAGTAAAATAGTCGTTGTAACTTTGTTCAGGAGAAAACATGCCAGAGACTTTCAACTGTCCCAATTGTGGTGCGCCGCTTGATTATAAGGGCAGTGACCCGATTATTCGCTGCCCCTATTGCAGTACATCCGTTGTTGTACCTGAAAATTTGCGCGCAAAACCATCATTTTCATCACAGCCGAGCAATTTCACCTTGAACGGCGTGGGCGATATGGGAGCGCTGATTCAAAAAGCGCGGCGCATTAAGGATGTCAAAGACCTGGCGCAATCTGGCAACATGGAGGATGCGGTCAGGCTCTATCGTGAGATCACCGATTCCAACCGCCAGGATGCCGAAGCCGCGGTACAAGCTCTCGGACAGGGGAGAGCCATCACCCTGTCAAATTTTTCTGCAGCAGACATTGCAGCCCAACGGCAGCAATATGTACCACCCCCACCCCAATCCCTTCCCCCCATCCAATCCCTGCCCCCAATTCAAATCCAGCGAACCCCTGACAACACTTCCAAACGTATTGGTTGCGTGGTTGGCTGTTTTGTAACCGGGCTGACGCTTTTCATTCTGGCGTCTGTCTTCATCCCAATTCTCGGCACTATGCTCCCACTCATGCTCTCGTCCCAGGATATGCCAGCAGCGCTGAAAACCGCTATTCCAGCAATGATTACGGAAATGCCCGCCGTGGTTCCTGCGGTTCCCACCGTCCATCACTTTGGGCAGGAAGAATTGAATTTTGGCGGCGAAGGGACCGGGCCTGGATTCTTTACTGACCCGCGTGCGATCGCCGTTGATCCGGCATCCGGGCACATTTATGTGGCAGACTATCAAGGTGGGCGTGTACAAGCCTTTGACAACAAGGGAAAATTCATCACCCAGTGGCAAGTGGGTGATAAAAAGACGGTTATCCGTGGCATGGCAGCGGATCGCAAAGGAAATGTCTTCGTGATCGCCACCACGGTCATTTATCGTTACAATGCCGAAAGTGGCAAAGAAGTGGGCCAAATCAAAGCCGACGACAGTGTTACCTATCACTATGATGACATTGTCGCCGCAGCGGATGGTACGCTCTACGCTGTCGGCGGTGGTGAAACTGTTGTTCACATGGATATCAACGGAAAGGTGCTCTCCACAATCCCCAAGGCCATTTCCACAGTGACAGATGATATTGAATCTGATGCCAGAATTGCCGTGGATGGTGAAGGAAACGTCTATTTATTGGGCAACTTCAGCAATGGCGTGGTCTTCAAATTTGGTCCAACCGGAAAATACGTTAATAAGTTTGGCAGCATGGGTGACAAACCCGGCCAATTCCGGGCGGCGGATGCCATTGCAGTGGATGGGCAAGGCAGGATTTACGTGAGCGATTTTAAAGGAATTCAGGCCTTTGATAAGGAAGGCCAGTACATTGACGTCATTGATATACAAGGAGTCTCTTTTGGCATGACCTTTGACGATGCTGGCAAACTGTATATCTCAACCAACTTAAATAATGTCATCAAGTTCGATATTTCAAAATAACGGAGAAAAATATGGCTACCACCTTTCAGTGCCCCGCCTGTGGCGGAATTATCGAATACACCAGCAATAATCAAGAAATGACATGTCCGTTTTGCGGGACAACCATCACGACGCCGGGAGCTGCATCATCCGCAGCAACGGTGATTATGTCCAAAGTAGATGTGCCACCGCCTGCAGCCCCGGCAGAGAGCGCCAAAACAATCGTGCAGCACAGTACATTTAATAACAGCGCTGAAATTATAGATGAAGTCAAACGCTCCCTGCGTGAAGATGATAAAGATGGCGCGGTGAGAATATACAGCAAGGAATTTGGCGTTCCGCTGTCAGATGCCCAGACGTCGGTGGATCAAATCGAAATTGACATGAAATACGCCGGCAAACCCACCACTCCACCCCCAGCCCCGGAGCCTGAACCCGTCCTGACGCCAACTCCTACTCCGGTCTACTCCAACCCGGCACCCGCCTACGCTGTCCCAGCATCAGATGTGATTGACGCTGGAGCAGCGCCGAAGAAATCGAACACCACACGCAACCTGATTATTGGGTGCGTTTCGCTTATAGTGCTTTGCTGTGTTTGTAGTGCGGGATCATGGCTCATCAGTTTTATTTTCCAAAACATGAATAATAGATAAAAAAGCAGACGATAGCAACAAAAAACGGACTTCGTTGTAACGAAGTCCGTTTTTTGTTGCTATTTGAAGTTATGCAATTTGCGGTGTACCGCTGGTTTTGCTGAGCGGCGGCGGGAAGATTTTTTCGAACTCATCACGTGTAAGTAATTCGACTTCGAGCAACCGGTTGGCAACTGCATCCAGTTCGACGCGATATTTGTTTAAAATATCGAGCGCCTGCTTGTAAGAGTCATCCACCAACTTGCGAACTTCGCGGTCGATTTGCTGTGCAACGGCTTCGGAGTAGTCACGCTGTTCAGAAATCTCACGGCCCAGGAAGATCAACTCTTCCTTCTGCCCGTAAGTCATCTGACCCAATTCACCACTCATGCCGAGACGCGTGACCATCATGCGGGCAGTGCGTGTTACCTGTTCCAGATCGCTTGAAGCGCCGGATGTGACATCGTCAAAGACAATTTGCTCAGCAGCACGTCCGCCAAGCGAACCGGCCAGTTGGGCAACCAGTTTCTTGCGGGATGTCAGGGTGCGATCTTCTTCAGGGCGGAACCAGGTCAAACCACCGGCCTGTCCACGACCCACAATGGTAATTTTCTGCACAGGATCCGCTTCAGGGATGGCATTCATCACAACAGCGTGACCAGCTTCATGGTAAGCAATGATGCGTTTCTCTTCCACGCTGATTAAGCGGCTCTTGCGTTCCGGCCCCATCACGACACGCTCAATTGCTTCTTCCAGTTCGCTTTGACCAATGCTTTTCTTATTACGGCGCGCAGCCAAAATCGCGCCTTCATTGACCAGATTCTCCAAATCGGCACCGACAAAACCAGGCGTGCCACGCGCAATCGAGCCAAGATTGACTTCAGGCTCGACCGGCTTGCCTTTGATATGGACGCGCAAAATGGCTTCGCGACCACGCATATCGGGACGATCAAGCGTTACACGGCGGTCGAAACGACCAGGGCGCAGCAAAGCTGGATCGAGGATATCGGGACGGTTGGTAGCAGCGATGATGATGACATTGGTGTCCGTGTCAAAACCATCCATTTCTACAAGCATCTGGTTGAGGGTTTGCTCACGTTCATCGTGCGAACCACCCAGCCCTGCGCCGCGCTGACGACCTACTGCATCAATTTCATCAACAAAAATGATACAGGGCGAATGTCGCTTGGCCTGCTCAAACAGGTCACGCACACGACTTGCGCCAACACCAACGAACATTTCAACAAATTCCGAGCCTGAAATGGAAAAGAACGGGACGCCGGCTTCACCAGAAACAGCTTTTGCAAGCAGCGTCTTACCTGTTCCGGGAGGGCCAACCAGCAAAACGCCTTTGGGGATGCGCGCGCCCAGTTGAATAAACTTTTGCGGTTCGCGCAAAAATTCGACAATTTCTTTCAACTCTTCCTTTGATTCTTCAGCGCCCGCAACATCCTCAAACGTAACCGTCGGGTGATCGCCGCTGAACATACGCGCACGAGACTTGCCGAAAGACATGGCCTGATTGTTCGAACCCTGCGCCTGCCGGAAAACCCACCAGAAGAGGAAACCAAGCCCAAGGAAAGGCAAAATAACAAAGAGAACATTCAGGAAGCCGCTCCACCAGGAAGGCGATTGAATATCAATCTTGATTTTGTCTGGCGAAAGCTGGGCCGGGGAAACGCCCAACGCAATCAACTGCGCAATAAGCGGCGCATTGTCTTCTTTTTGCAGCGTTCGTTCTTCGGTTTTGGCGTTGGCATAGATAACATGAAGTGTATTGGTATCTGATTCAACTTTAATACGTGAAACCTTTCCTGCCTGAACATCCACCGCAAGCTGGTTGATGGTCAAAGGTTCTTGCCCACCAGATGGTGGACGTAAATTAGGGATGACAATCGCTGCTATCGCGATCAGCAGTATTGCATAAATAATAAGCGACTGATTTCGTGAATTATTCACTAAGGCCTCCTGAACAAAACTAGAACCGACATTATACCAATGTCCTTTTCATACACATAGTCCGAACAAATAGTTTATATGCTTTTCTAACAAATCAAGCAAGAATGAGCGAAACCGGACAGTGATCTGACCCGAGAACGTCCTCGTGAACAATGACGTCGCCTACCCGTCGGGCAAGCTGCTCAGAAACAAGGAAATAATCGATGCGCCAACCCAGATTCCGTTGACGGGCTGTCATGCGATAATTCCACCAGGTATATTGCACACGCGCTGGATATAGGCTGCGGTAGACATCCACAAAACCGCGTGCCAGATAACGGTCAATCCATTCGCGCTCGGCGGGCAGAAAGCCGGGTGTTTTTGCGTTAGCGGCAGGGTTATGCAAGTCAATCGGTTGGTGAGCAATGTTGAAATCGCCAGTCAGGATGATGTTTTGACCTGTTGCCAGGAGCGCATCACAAATTTTAAGCAGGCTGGCATAAAAATCGAGTTTGTAATCCAGTCTTTCCTGGCTGCGCTGGCTGTTAGGAAAGTAAATATTGTACAAAAGGAAATCGGCATGCTGCGTGCAGATGACGCGCCCCTCGATGTCAAAGCGCGACTCCCCGAACCCGATAACTGCTGCGGGTGTCGGGTCCTTGCTGAAGGTTGCGACGCCACTGTAACCGGGACGCGCTGCCGGGTTCCAAACTGCCCAATATCCGGGGAAATCTAGCTGCGCCTCACTCAATTGTTCGGGGCGCGCTTTAATCTCTTGCAGACAGAGCACATCTGGGGCTTGACTGGCAACCCAGTCTTTCAAGCCTTTTCCCAGAATAGCACGGATACCATTGACGTTCCATGTCAAAATTTTCATAATCTCACCGGGTTAGGCTTTGTGGTACACTATAAGTACGCTTCTTTCCATGTGTATGTATTGTTTAAGGAATTTTTTGATATGACTGAAAACGTTCGGCACGTTTTATGTATCGAAGACGAACCAGAAATGATTGATCTGATCCGCTTGATTTTGGAGCGCAAAGGCTTTGAAGTTTCTGGCGCATCGGGGGGTGAAGAAGGAATTTACAAAGTGCGGCGTGACAAACCAGACTTGGTTTTGCTGGATTTAATGATGCCTTTTGTTGACGGTTGGGAAGTATATCAGCAAATGAAATCTGATGAAACGACAAAGGATATTCCAGTGATTGTTGTGACGGCCAAAGCCCAGAGTATCGACAAGGTGCTGGGCCTGCACATCGCCAAGGTGGATGATTACATCGCCAAACCTTTTGGCCCGAAAGAGTTGCTCAATAGTGTGGAGCGAGTTCTGGCAAAAAAGGCAGCAGAACAGTAGTCCAAACGACACCGTAAGGGCGACGAAAGTCGCCCCTTTTTCTGAGTATCTTATGAAAGACCATTCCTTTGTTTTACGAAATATGAGCAACCCGTCGATCAGACCCGTCCATGCAAAATGGTGCGGGTCGTTTTTGAGCAAACTGCGCGGGTATACTTTTCGCTCCAGCCTGGAGCCGGATGAAGGCAAGTTACTGGTCGAGGGGCGTGACAGCCGCATTGACACATCCATCCACATGATGTTTGTCTGGACAGACCTGACCGTGATCTGGATCAATTCCAAAAATGAAGTTGTGGATACGGTGCTGGCAAAAGCCTGGCGACCGTTTTATGCTTCTGCACGGCCTGCGCGCTATATTCTCGAAATTCATCCAGACCGCATGGGCGATTTTAAACCGGGAGATATTGTTACCTTTGACCACCCTTAAGCGCATTTCCACTATTATTTTGATTTTGACGATTGCCTGCCTGACCTGGACAACCCCGGTCATCGCGCAAGACCCCACCCCCACGGCATCCCCAACTGAAACAGCCACCCCCCTGCAAGGGAATTCCCCGCCGACAACATCTGGCCCGGTTTACATTGTGCAGGCCGGGGATGGTCTTTCAAGCATCGCCAGTCGTTTTGGCGTCAGCCTGAATGATTTAATTGCGGCCAATAATATTCCGGATGTGAACAACATCTCCATTGGCGATAAAGTCATCATTCCAGGGCTGGACGGGGTAACAGGGATTCTTTCGACGGCGATTGTTGGCTATGGGGATACCCTGCACAGCATCAGCCGCAGCAACCAGATTTCAGAAGATTTTCTGCGCCAGCTCAACCACATCACCAGCCCGGCAGAAATGTATGCAGGTGTCAGTCTGGTATATTCGCAGAAAGATAATTTTACGCCGCTGACCAACAAACTCGATGTTGCGACGGGCGAAACCCTGCTTGAAGCTTCTGTGCTGGCAGGCAGCGATGCTGCCACGCTGACTGAAATCAATAGCTTGCCGGGCAGTTGGGCAGCACTTCCCGGTGATATTTTATACGCGCCGGGCAAGGCCGCCGATGGAGCCGGACCAAACGGCATGCCGTCGGCGCTGATCAAAGTCAGTGTTGCGCCGGTACCGATCAAGCAGGGCGGCACCGCCGTGATTACCGTGCAAACCGCAGCCGGGGTAACGCTTGGCGGGAAATTGGTGGATCAACCACTACATTTTTTCCCGATGGATGATGGCGAGCAAGTAGCCCTGCAAGGGATTAATGCAATGCTCGACCCTGGGCCGTATCCGCTAAGGCTGGAAGCGACCCTACCCGATGGCAGCAAACAAAGCTTCGAGCAGATGATCGTTGTCCAATCGGGATACTACCCGGAAGACCCCGTGCTTTCTGTTGAACCTGCCACCATTGACCCGGCGGTGAACGACCCTGAAAATGCAAAGCTTTTGGCCCTGACCGCCCCAGCCACGCCCCAGAAATATTGGCAAGGCGCATTTAAAAACCCATCTGTCTTCCCCGATTGCTTCACGTCACAATTCGGAGACCGCCGTACGTATATTGGTACGGGAACAAATGAAACATTTTATTCCTACCACAGCGGGTTGGATTTTTGTGGCGGCAGCGGCCTGGCAATTTCCGCTGCGGCGGATGGCGTAGTCATCTTTACCGGGTTGTTGACTGTTCACGGAAATACCACCATTATTGACAACGGCTGGGGTGTTTACAGCGAGTATTGTCACCAATCTGAAATTGACGTCCAAGTGGGGCAACACGTCAAAGCAGGCGACAAAATTGGAAACGTAGGCGCTACAGGACGTGTGACTGGCGCGCACCTTCATTTTGAGATTTGGGTGAATGGCATCGAAGTTCAGCCAATGGACTGGCTGGAAAATAAGTACCCATAAGCGCCACAGCAAGGTGTGGGTTTTATGCTACACTTAATATACAACACAGGCTTATGGAGACTTTATGACTGAAATGCTGACATTTTTGAAACAAAGCGACATTTTCTATCAATTTACACAAACACAGCTTGAGTTGGTGGCAAATCTTTGCACTGAAAAAACCTTTCAGGCTGGCGAAACGATTGTTGCGGAAAATAACAGCGGTAAAGAGTTGTATATTATTGTGCAAGGTGAAGTAAATATCAGCGTCAACCCCGGCGTCATCAGCCCGGAAGGGAAGTCTGACAAAACAGTGATTGCCACCCTGCGGCGCGGACAGTCATTCGGCGAGATCGCACTGGTGGATGAGGGATTACGTTCAGCCAGCGCGCAGGCCAAAAACAAGGATACCCGTCTGATGGTGATCCCACGCGACAAGCTGATTATGCTGTGTGAAACATATCCGCAGTTGGGCTATCGCCTGATGTACAATCTGGCGGCAGACCTTGCAATGAAGATTCGCAATGCCGATTTACGCATCCGCGAAAAAATGTTGTACGGTCAGCCCAAAGCATAATCCACTCTTTATTATTTTTTTACCCTTTCTGCACAACCGCAGGATGCTGCTAAACTTGGTAGCCAGGGCGCAATGCCTTTAAACTGGCGTTGCGCTTTTTAATATGGCACATATCCAACCATTTTATTCATGAGGAGAAAGAAAATGTCTAAACGCCTGTATATTTTCGCCGTCATGCTGCTAGTTTTGAGCATGGTTCTGTCTGCCTGCGGTGCTGCTGCCGGTCAGCCTACAGCCACCGCCACTACCGAAACTGTGATAAGTGAGCCGACTGACACAGCTGAACCAACAACCATGGATGAACCCACCGACACGGCTGAACCCGCTACTGGGGATGTCACTGAAACAGCCGAACCAGCAGCCGATGCAACATCCACCACTGTTGCGCTCGTGCCAACGGATGCAACAGCTACTTGTAAGGCTGATACATTCGGTTGTGTGACAGTCAAGCCTGGCGATCCCATTAAGATTGGCATGGGCGGCCCAATGACTGGCGACAATGCCGCTTACGGCCTCGAATTCCGCACAGGCTGCCAAGATTGCTGTCAGTGATGCCGGGATGTTTAACGGTTTCGGCTTCGCGCTGGATGCTGAGGACGATCAGGGCACTCCCGAAGGCGGCGCTGCCGTTGCGAACAAGTTCGTCTCAGACCCACAGATTGCCGCCATTGAAGGTCATGTCTTCTCTGGTGCAACGGGCGCAGCCATGCCGATTTATGAAAAAGCTGGCTATGTCATGCTCTCTGGCTCCGCCACCAACCCGGGGCTGACTCAAAAAGGCTCCAAAGTCTTCAACCGCGGCATTTTCACGGATGCTGTTCAGGGTAAATATGCCGCAGCCTATATCCACGATACGCTGAAATTCACCAAAATCGTTGTGATGCACGACGGCACCACCTACGGTCAGGGTCTGGCGGAAGTGGTCAGAGATGAACTGACCAAACTGGGCACTGCACCCATCGCCTTCCAGGCCATTACCCCCGGCGAATCGGATTACACATCCGTACTGGCTGATATTGCATCCAAGAACCCTGAGATCATCTTCTACGGCGGATATGCTGCCAAATCAGCCGTGATCGTTAATGAAATGAAGCAATCGGGCCTCGACAAGACCATTTTCTTTGGCGATGATGGCACCTACGGCACCGACTTCATTGACCGCACCAAGGCCAATGGCGAAGGCACTTACGCCACATCGCTGGTTCCCCCAGGTTCCCCGGCGGTTACTGCATACAACGCCGCTTACGAGAAGGCTTACGGACAGAAACCCGGCAAGCTCTCCCCCTATAGCTGGACCGCTTACGACGCCGCCGCTGTGCTGATTAAAGCCATCGAAAGCGTCGCCATTCTCGGTACAGATGGCAATCTGTATATCCCGCGCAGCGCATTAATCACCGCCGTGCGTGGTACCAAAGATTATCAGGGCCTTTCGGGCGTGATTTCCTGCGACGCTAATGGCGAATGCGGTTCTTCTGGCCCAGTCTTCTACATCGTCAAGAACGGCGATTGGGTCGAAGCACCAAAATAAGCTTTTGAATGAACGGCGGGGCAAGCATAATGCTTGCCCCGCTTTTAAATCAATTTCTACAATACAATATACCCCAACAGATAGAAACGACCTTGAACCTCGATAACCTGACTTCCCCTCCATCATTCTCGACCTTGGCGAATACGTTCTGCGCCCCCAGCAGCGGGCAGATGTTTCTGCCCGCTATGCCTGTCTTTCAGACCCCAAAGTCACGTGCCTGACCAGCTACGAGATTGAGTCTGAGAGCCAAGTTGCAAAAATGGTTGATGCAGAAATTGCCGGTTATACCCCAAAAACTTCGTATCGTTGGGCAATTGCCCGCAAGGATACTGATGTTCTGATTGGAACGTGCGGCTTTATATGGTGGTACACCACTATTCCATCACTGAGATTGGCTATGAGTTGTCCCGCGATTATTGGGGCCAAGGTCTGATGACACGTGCCGTTCAGGCCTGCGTAAAGTGGGGCTTCGAAACACTCGAAGTCAATCGGATTCAGGCCACTGTCATGGTCAACAACGTCGGCTCTGCACGGGTACTCGAAAAAAACGGCTTTCTGCTCGAAGGCGCAATGCGCGAATTTAAAATCTGTCACGGACAACCTTACGATTACTGGATGTTTGCCTTATTACGCAAAGACTATTTAACACAACTTACATGAAAAAACCTACCTTCACCCCCTCCAAAAAACCAATCACTACCTACCAGATCGTCCAGACGATTCTTGGCATACTCTTTTCAGCATATTTGCTGTGGCGACTATATACCATTTTCATCGGCAATCCAAGCTATGGCGCGGATACCTGGGCACGTTTTCTGATTGCCGGGTTGGTGCTGGGCAGCGTTTATGCACTCGTCGCCATTGGTTATACGCTAGTTTATGGTATTCTGTTTATGATTAACTTCGCCCATGGCGATATTATGATGATCGGCGCGTTTGGCGGTTATTTTGTCTTTGAAGCCTTGCAACTCATCCCCTCGCCCACCGCCGCGAATGCAAAGGAAGTTTTTCTCAACGCGCATCCGATCATTTCGGTGGTGCTGGCCTTCATTGTTGGGATGAGCGTGGCCGCCCTGAGCGGATATCTCCTTGAGCGTATCGCCTACCGTCCGCTGCGCAACGCACCGCGACTGGTGCCGTTGATCTCAGCGATTGGCGCATCGATTTTTATTGAGAACGCCGCACAACTGCTCTTTGGCGCACAGCGCCGCGACTATACCAACCCCATCCAACTGACGCGTGGCGAAGGTTGGCACATCCCGATTGCGGGCAGCGACGTGATTTTCCCTTACACAGGCGCGTTAACAATTGCTGTCTCGGTGCTGATGATGATCGGCCTGTTCCTGCTGGTCAAGCGCACCCGTCTCGGACGCGCCATGCGCGCCGTGGCCGAGAACAAAAACGCTGCCGCACTGATGGGCATCGACGTGGACAAAATTATCAGCCAGACTTTCATCATCAGTGGCGGACTGGCAGGCGCGGCAGGCGTAATGTGGGGCATTCACCTGGGACTGGTCTATTTCTTCGTGGGATTTTTGCCGGGCATTAAGGCCTTCACATCCGCTGTACTGGGCGGAATTGGCAACATTCCCGGCGCGATGCTTGGCGGCGTCTTTTTGGGCATGTTGGAGACAACTGGCCCCGGCATTTTGGGGATTGATTTTCAGCTTAAGGATGTGCTGGCGTTCAGCATCCTGGTATTGATCCTCACCTTCCGCCCGACGGGCATTTTGGGTGAAGTGTTGAGCGAGGAGAAGGTCTAGCCATGAAAATTCGACATGCGTTGCAAACCGGGCTGGTATTTGGCATTGTCATACTCTTTTTGTTTTAATCGGATTCACGAATACGGCGGCAGCGATGCTGGGAAATGCCCTGCACAATGGCAATATTCACCCGGCACTTGGGCTCAGCGCGAAAATGGTCAACCTGCTGATATTTTTTGCCCTGCTGGGCGTTTGGGCCGGAATCCGGGGCAATCATTCCCCCGTGGCAGACGAACGCTCCACGCTCCGACAGGCTCTCGCTAACGGACTGGTTGCCGGGGCCGTCACTGGCTTGATGGTTGGCGGGTTGGCAGCCTTCATCGGCGCCCTGGATGCAGCCAGGGTAAAGATGAGCACCTACCTGGCGCAATTGCTGCCAGACACGCTCCAACTCTTTTTGCTGGGTAAAGCTCCAGCCGAGACATTGCTCTGGTATTTCCTGCTGTTTACCATTTGCGGCCTGCTCGGCGGGCTGATCGGCTTCGGTCTGGCGCAACCGGGCTGGCGTAAATCCGCCCGCGCTGGCTGGGACAGGGCGACAGGCCTGCCGCTCTTGCGCCATCGCGCCGTGCGGCCTACGCTGAATG
Source organism: uncultured Chloroflexia bacterium (assembly GCA_963757465.1). Classification (GTDB taxonomy): domain Bacteria; phylum Chloroflexota; class Anaerolineae; order Anaerolineales; family Villigracilaceae; genus UBA5195. The sequence goes on from CAVWRY010000005.1 coordinate 355,919, forward strand.
TTTTTCTGTTGCTGGCGCTGTTGATCGTCCCGTTACAGGTCAGCCAATATTGGAATTACACGCTCGGCACCGTTGGTATTTATGTTTTGCTAGGCCTCGGGTTGAACATCGTCGTCGGCATGGCCGGGCTGCTCGATCTGGGCTATGTGGCCTTTTTTGCCGTCGGCGCTTACAGCGTGGCCCTGCTCACTGCCCCCGCCCCACACCATCTCTTATGGAATTTTTGGGTGGCCATGCCGATTGGCGTCGGACTGGCCGGGCTGGCCGGGATTCTGCTTGGCGTGCCAGTGCTGAGAATGCGCGGCGATTATCTAGCCATTGTGACGCTCGGTTTCGGCGAGATTATCCGCATTTTGAGCAAAAGCGACCTGCTGACCGACTTTACCGGCGGGCCAAAAGGCGTGCTCAACGTGGGCGGACCTGCGCCGCTGCTGCCGTTTTTGAACAGTGACGTCAGTTTGCTTTACATCATTATTTTGTTGATCTTTCTGGCGATTTTTATGACGCTCCGTTTGCAGCACTCGCGCATCGGGCGCGCCTGGGAAGCCATGCGCGAAGATGAAACGGTGGCGGGCGCGATGGGCATCAATACGTTGCAACATAAATTGATGGCTTTTGGCATTGGTGCGGCTTTTGCCGGGCTGGGCGGCGCGCTGTTTGCGGCGCGCAACCAGTTCACCGGGCCTGAAGATTTCAACCTGATGGTTTCGATCAACGTGCTGGCGGTTGTGATCGTCGGTGGCATGGGCAGCATCCCTGGTGTGATCGCGGGCGCGTTCGTGCTGAAAGGCATTCCTGAAATCTTGCGCGAGATGGAAAACTACCGCGTCATTTTGTTCGGCGCATTGCTGGTGGTGATGATGCTGCTGCGACCCGAAGGACTGTTCCCGTCCTCGCGGCGCAAGCTTAAATCGCATCAGAAAGATGCCGAGCAGGTGGATGAAGTGGTTGGCGAGCAGTTATAAGGATGCCTGACTGATGAAATCACGGTGGTTCTTAATTTTTCTCCTCGCGTTACTTTTGGCGTCGTGCGCTCCTTCACCAAGTCATCAAGCCACTCCCGTTGTCATTACGGCGGAAGTGACAAAGCTTGTTCAAATTACGACAACACCGCTTCCCCAACATACTCCTACTGCCATACCGACGCTTGAACGGGTCTATGCAGAAGCCACAGACATTTCCCGCAGGATTGGCACACCGATTGTGGCAAACGACGAATGTTTCCAAGATGATAGCTTAACGCAATCGGGGCTGAACGGCTGTGCGGCCACGCAGTTGGCTGAGATGGAAGATCAAATGGCAGAAATCATTAAAAAGCTTGAAGAACAATACAGCAAACGCCGCCCACCGGCAGAGTGGCAAAGGTTCCTGAATTTCCAGAAAGAATGGGAAGATTTTTCGCAAAGAGAGTGCAAGTTTACTTCTGGATCAGAAATAATTGATGGTGTCTATAAAGGTGGTTCCATGGCTCCTATGAACTATGGTGTATGTATGGTGGATAAATATGAAAGCAGGCTTCGTGAACTTCAAGTTGAACTTTTTAGTTTTAGTGATGGCTAGAAAGTTGTCAGACATCTGACAGTTGAAAGATTTTAGTTTTTCGGAGAACAAACATGACAATTGCCCTTGAAACACGTGCACTGGTCAAACAATTTGGCGGGCTGGTGGCGATTAATTCGGTCGATATGGTCGTCGCGGAAGGTTCCATTTTCAGCGTCATCGGTCCCAACGGCGCGGGGAAAACTACCTTCTACAACTGCATCACCGGGTTCTACACTCCCGAAGGCGGCGAAGTGCTCTTTCAAGGCAAGTCGCTGGTCGGGTTGTCGCCCGATCAGGTTGCCCATCGTGGCATCGCTCGCACCTATCAGAATATCCGTCTGTTTGCCAACATGAGCGCACTCGAAAATATTCTGGTAGGCCAGCATAGCAGCCTGAAATCGAACTTCATCGAAGCAATTTTACACACACCACGCCAGCAAAGGGAGGAAAAGTCCGCGTTGGCGGAGGCGCGGCGGCTGTTACAGTTCGTCGGTTTAACGGGGTTGGGCGACCATTTGGCGCGCAATCTACCCTACGGGGCGCAGCGCCGACTGGAAATTGCGCGGGCGCTGGCAGCAAAACCCCGGCTGCTGCTGCTCGACGAACCCACCGCCGGGATGAACCCCAACGAAACCGGCGAAATGATGGATTTTGTCCGCAGTCTGCGTGACCAGCTCGGCATCACCATTTTGCTGATCGAGCACGACATGCGCATGGTAATGGGCGTCAGCGAGCGCATTCTAGTGCTCGACCACGGCAGCAAAATCGCCGAAGGCACCCCGGCAGAGATTCAGCGGAATCCGCAGGTGATTGAGGCTTATCTAGGCCGGGCGGTGGAGAAACAAACCTAGCTGTATTTTTATTCTCAATTCTTACAACACCGTCCATCCCATCATCAGGGACAGACGGTGTTGGCTTTTGTGTCTTCAATGCATTGATTCACCTGAACATGCGCATGTACGATAAAATCGGCTATCTTTAAAAACAAGGATGAGCAAAAGGAGAACGCATGGAAAACAACAAACCCGCTTTTTCTTCCATCGATGAGTACATTGCGACTTTCCCCGCAGACATTCAAAAAATATTGCAGGACATCCGGGCGACAATTCACACCGCCGCGCCGGATGCGCAGGAAAAAATCAGCTATCAGATGCCCACCTTCACGCTGAATGGCAATCTGGTGCATTTTGCCGCTTTCAAAAATCATATTGGGCTGTACCCAACGCCAGGCGCAACCGAGGCATTTCAGAACGAAATCGCGGCTTACAAGGCGGCCAAAGGCTCCATCCAGTTTCCATTGGACCGGCCCATGCCGCTGGAATTGATCCGCAGGATTGTTGAATTTCGCGTTGTTGAGAGCCAGCAAAAAGCTGAGAAAAAATCTAACAGCAAGAAGAAGCCCACTCTATGAGCGAAAAATCCCAGCATAAACGCACAACCCCCACGACAGGGTTAAATATCTCCTCGATCTCGCGGATACGCCCCCAAAATATATTTTTATTGTTGAAATCGTTCTAAAGAAAATCAACATCACTGAGCGTGAGTTGTGGAAAGAGATCTCAAGCTCAGCGCACAAACGCATGGACCGTGAGACGTTCGATCAAATACTCGCAGAGTTGGTTGAGAACAAATGGCTTTGGAAAACAGGCGAAGGGGAATCCGCCATTTATAGCGGACGGTTGAAACGTCGCTTTAGCCGCCTGCGCCTGCACATGGGCATGTCCCAGCACAAACCGGGAGCCATCTTCACATCCACCTGGCAGATGCTCGAAGCAAAACAAACGATTGAAATCAAACAGGAAAAAGCCACAGGTTCGACCCCCACCATCCCACGCACGACGCTCGCCGCCCAAAATGCAACAGGATGGCTTTCCAGAACACGCCAAATTCTGATCATCCTGCTGGTGCTCTCAGCCATCAACTTTTTCGCCGTCGCCAGTATTGACGTGACCGGCGTTTCAGGCTTTGTAGAAACCCTGGGTACCAAAAACCTGCCCTGGATTTCGATTGCAGAAATGGGGTTCGGGCTGCTGGCTTCGGGCCTTTATATAAAACTCGCTGACCGGATGCCAAGTCTGCGCTTGATGAAGCTTTTCCTTCTCCTTCTCGCAACGGTCTATGTTGTAACAGCAGGTCTGTTCTTTGCGGCAAAATCGACAAGCTGGCTGGCCGGACTGGCGGCGATCTTCAACTTGAAGGAAAGCACCACGCTGCTTTACCCGCTGCTCTATCTGTTGCGCTCCCAGCAAATTGTTATCTTTCCCATTGTCTTTTGGAATCTGGCAAACAGCCTGTACTCCATGGCGGACGCCCGTAAAGTTTTCCCGCTGATTGCTTCGGGCGAAATGATTGGTGGGTTGATTGGCTATACTCTCTTTACCGAATTGTTTGGACACGCCGCCATTTTCACCAAAGACAATGCGCTCGAACTGCTGCTGCTCTGTGGCGGCCTTTATCTTTTCATTTTGCTGGTCATTCACCTGCGCATTAAAACCACGACAGATGATGATGGCGGTGATGATGAAGAGGCATCTTTTATTGAAAACTTGAAAGATGGACTGCAAACCATCCGTGCCGTGCCTTTGTTCCGTTACCTGGCAATCACCGTTGCCCTGACGTGGGTCACGCTGCCGATCCTGGAGTATCATTTTTACAAAACGATTGAACCAGTATCCGGGCAGCAATCTGGCAGCTTCGAAAGTTTTTACAGCCTTTATAGCATTGGTCTGACGCTGCTGCCGTTGATTCTGCAATGGCGTATTGTGCCCGCGCTGACCAAGCGCGTGGAGTTGCGCAGCGCGTTTATCATTTTGCCCGTCGCGATGGTGATCGGCTCCCTGGTGCTTAATCTGACTTCGGGGGTTTATGTAGCTGCGCTGATCGTGCTGGTCAGCTTCACGATTTATTCCAGTTGGGACAGCCCGATGACCAACACGCTGCAATATCTCGTCCCTGAAGAGCGCCGCGCAAGGGTCGGGGCGCTGCTGAACAACTATTCGTACGCCTTTGGCAAAATATTTGGCAGCCTGGTGCTGGGGCTGATCCTTTCAGCCAGCCTGAGCGGAAATATCAATACCATCCTCTACATGAGCGTCGCACTCATCGCAGCGCTGTTGAGCCTGGGGACGGCCATCATGGTGCGCCAGACTTACGAAAAAAGTATGCTCTCATGGCGCATTGCCCGCCGGGCGCGCTCTTCCAGTGTGCTCGATAATCTTGGGGATTTTTAGGGATACAAAATTTATCCGTTGCGCTTCTTGCGCATTTCGGCAGCCTGCGCCTGCAACTGCTTGAAATAATCACTCTCGGCAATTTCTTCCACCTGTTTGTCTTGCCGTGAATGGTCAATTTCAATGCGCAGTTTGTTAATCTCTTCCCGCAATGTCTCCTCGCGGATGTAGGCTGAAAGCGCCGCTGAGGTAATCAACGCCAGCAATTCGACCACTTCGTCTTCATGAAAGTGAGTCATTTCGCCGGTGATGTGATCTCTGGCATTCAGGAGCTGTAAAACACCAATGATATGATTGGTTGTGTCCTTTAACGGCAATGTCAGCAGCGACTTGGTGTGATAACCGGTTTGCTCGTCAAAGGCGCGTGTGCCTGAAAGATCGAATTCGGTGGTTTCATAGGCGTCTTTCACCGAAATGACCTTGCCGGTCAGAGCACAGTAAGACGCAATATGATGATGATTGGGCTGGCCCTGTTCATCGTAAAGTGCAATCGGGTTGAGCGTAACCGGGTTCCCGGTGGTCCCGCCAAGAGCAATCTTGAGCGTATCATTCCGCACAATCACAAAACGCAACAAGCTGGCATCTTCCAACAAATACAATGACCCGGCATCCGCGTGGGCAATATGCTGGGCTTCCACCACAATCGTCTCGAGCAGGCGGCTGAAATCCTTTTCAACAGAGAGCGCCACCCCCAACGGGATAATGACCCGCAGCAGGTTCAAACGCCGGTCGCGCGCGCTAACTTCCCGGGCCATCTGGTCAAATACCAGCGCCAAGCGCCCCAGTTCATCCTTGCGCCGCACCACACTTTCGATCATGGCTGGCTGATAATTCCCGGCCTGAATAGAAGCTGCTGCATCCCGAAAGTAATCAAGCGGACGGGTAAAAGCATTTGTCATGACAATTGACATGATGATTCCCAAAATCAGGATTACAAAAGCCGATAGAAGCGCATTCGCCAACTGGTGCTCAACCGCTTCTTGAAGATGAGTCGTCGGCAAATAGAGCATGACCGCCCCGTGAATTTCACTATTTAAACTGCCATTCGCATCGATGTTGTGAATGGGTTCGATCACTTTCAAAGTTTGCCCATCGATATAAGATTCATGTGTACCCGTAGCAATCACCCGGCGAAGCGCGACAGCATCGGCGGCGGGGAGCGTCTCCGGCACACCGGCAGCGGCCTGAAAAACCTGGGAATCTGCTGCTGCGTTGAAAATGCGCAGCGCGCGAATATCGCCACTGTTGACCAATTCCAACCCCAAACGGTCAAGGCTGACGCGCTGGCGCACGGCATTGAGTGCATTGGCTTCAAAACCGACCTGCACAATACGGGGCTTATCAACCCCGCCGACGCCGACATATTTGAATACTTTCTTATCCACATCACGCTGCTCTGCCTGCTGGATGACAAATGTTTTTTCCCCGGTTAACAATGGATAAAAGACATAAGCCTGCGGATTGGTGATTGGGCTGGGGCTAAAAGTAAAATCGATCGCATCCTGCGTATGCAGGTAAGCATGGCCTTTTTCGTCCGTAATCCAAAACTCACTTACACTGGTATGAGCAACGATATCTTTCAGGTGCTGATTGATTATTTCGGGTGACCACCCGGCAGCTTCAGCAGCAGCGACAAAATGGCTGGTGATGGTGGCTTCCACTACCATTTGCTCACCAATCCCATTTTCCATCTCATCCGGCAGGTTTTGGACAATGTAAGCGGCGCGCGCCAGCATGCGCGCCAACACTTCACCGCTGCCGCGCTGCTCATCGAGCAGGCTCTGACGCGCATTCGATGTTAAAACGGATGCTGTGACAAGCACAGCACCCGTCAGCAAAAGTGAAATTAAAAACATCGTGCGTCCGCGCAGGCTCATGGTTGATTCCTTCTGCCGGATTGTATCAAAAAACCGTCAGATGCAGCATAATTGAAGGCAGGCAGCAACACATTCGCCCAAATTTTGACAAACCCATTCCATTTGTGGTATTAAAAATAGAGAAGAAAATCGTCTCATCGGTTTCAGATTCCAAAGGAGTGAAAATGGATCAAGCAATAACACACGGTGTCAAAATGTTAGAAGTATCCGTCAATATGATGGGCAGACCAAGCGTTCTTAACCTGACGCTGATTTGCGATGGCGAAAATGTCATTCTGGTCGATACAGGGCTGCCAGGGCAGTTGGCGTCCATTCGCGAAGCGATGCAACAACAGGCGGGTGTTGATTTCGAAAAAATCAATCAGGTGATTCTCACCCATCATGATATTGACCATGTTGGTGGGTTGCGCGAACTGCTCAATGAACTACCGGGGCGCGTGCGTGTCCTGGCCCACGTAGACGAAAAGGATTATATTGATGGGACGAAACGTCCGCTGAAGCTGGCGAAAATGGAAGAAAACTTTGACAGCCTGCCGGAAGGGATGAAAACATTCTACCCAGTGATGAAAAAGGCATTCGAGGGCACAGCCGCGCCTGTTGATGAAGTGCTACAGGATGGCGATGAATTGCCCTACTGTGGCGGCATCACAGTTATTTTTACGCCCGGCCACACTTTGGGACATATTTCTCTCTATGTCAAAGAAAGCAAAACCCTGATTGCTGGGGATGCGCTACGGGTGGATGAAAACGGCATGCTAGACATTGCCACCGCCACGAGCAATCACGACATGGGTTTATGCAAACAATCCATGAAAACACTGACAAATTATGACATTGAAACCGTGATCTGTTATCACGGCGGTCTATACCATGGAGATGTCAATCAGCGCATTGCGACATTGGCTAGCGCATAATGCTCAAGGTATGGTGTCACATCTGCCTACATCTGTGGTGTAGGCAGATGTCGCCATTCTTCAGTGAGTCAAGCAATAGAGAAAATGTGAAAAACTAGATAAATATCCAGGGTAGGACTAATGGGGGGTATGATATACTCAAAGAATGTAAATTTTATCAAGAGAACGATTTATGGCCGTCTTACTGATTACTTATGATTCAAACAATCTGGGTCAGAATTGTGAGAAGATTTTAGAACTGATTAAATCTTCCAGTGCATGGGCTAAACTGTCTGAATATTCATATGCTGTCAAAACCGAAGACACGCCCCAAGAACTATACACAAAATTTACCCCTTATTTATCTGAGAATTCTAGATTTTTCATCATTAACTTAACCCGTCCCTTTGCGGGAATAAAAAATACAGTTGTTTTAGAATGGCTCGAAAAAACGCTTCCCGTTTGACCCTTATTCTCTTTTAACTTTCAGTCACATATAAAATCAATCGCCCCCGGCTCCTCAACAAGAATCGGGGGCGTTCCCTTCTGGCAGCATCCGTTTCGAGACGGGATGCAGGCTACGGGTTGGCTTTGGGGATGCTCAGGGTTCCAAGTAACTGGTAGCTGGTTAAATCCCAAATTTCAACTTCACCAATATCATTGCCAAGCGCCAGTTTGCTGCCATCCGGGCTAAAAACAACGCTGCGCCACTCCATCGGAAAACCATCCGGCGTATAGGGCGGAAAACTGTGGATGAGTTTCTGCCCCTGAATATCCCAAAGCTGTGCATCCGTGCCGCATGGCCCTGTTACAACATACTTACTATCCGGACTGAAAGCCGTGAAGGTGCCATCACTATCGCAATAGTGATCCATTGTAATGAGCTTTTTCTGACTTTTCACATCCCAGAGTTCTTTATGCCCGCTCCCATAATTGGGGAGATTAATCAATACGGTGGCAAGGTCTGGGCTGAAGTCGCCACAACACCCGCCTTCAGGCCCTTCAGGCAGGTGAAAGACTTCGCTGACCTTGCCGCTGACCAGATCCACCTGCCTGACCTGCCCCTGACCCTGACCATCTACATAAACAGCATCCAACTGGCTGCCGTCAGCAGAAAAATACACTCCGCCACCAGGAGCGCCCACCCCCTCAGCGATCTCTTTCTGGAATTTGCCGGTGGTGGCATCCCATAGTGTAATGCTGTTACCCGTACCAACAGCAAGCGTTTTGCCATCCGGGCTAAAAACAGCACGGCCTAAATTTTCCTTATTGATCTGATAGCGCACCTTGCCTGTGGTCAGGTCCAGTGCGTGACCGCCAATCAGCAGCAGATTTTCAGCACTGTCATACGCCAGGAAATAATAAAAATCCTTTATTTTTTCAAGAAAACGCGCTTTTGATGTCCCTTGCACATCCACCTGATAAACATTGGGAAATGCCTCAACAATGAGCGACTTGCCATCGGCAGACCAAATCAGTAGCCCGACCGGGTTTTGCAGCGCCGTAAACTCATCGTCGCTCATGGTGGGGACAGGACTAGGGCTGGGTTGAGCCGTTGCGGGGGGGATGGGCGTTTGACTGGCTGTAGGCGCTGCCGCTGGCGCGTCGGCGGATGGGACGGCTGGCTGGTTGGTTAGGGTTGGCTCCATGCGTGCCGTTCCACAAGCGCTTAGAAGCAGGGAAAGCGATATTAAACTAACAACTGGTTGATAGAGATGGACCCGTTTCATTTTTTCTCCTTATGGGTTGGTCGAATGAATAGGGCTGCCAAACAGAGGGAAGCAATAAGTCTACCATACAACAAAACGACCCCTGACGGGGTCATCAGGGGTCGTTGACTCAAACAAGTTGTCCTATCTTGAGAATTATCTTGGCCCGTACCACATGCGCGCAATCAAATTATCCTTGCGGATAAACTGATGGTACAGCGCCGCCCCAATATGCAAGACAACCAGAAACAGCAACAGATAAGCAGTCCACTCATGAATAATCAACAGGCCAAAGCCACCCGGTCCCCCCGGACCGCCGCCTGGGAAGCCACGACGCCCCTGACCATTGGGGCCGCCAGCGTTGCCAGGACCACCCTGCACAGATCCGCCATTATTGCCTGGAGCCATTTGCGTACCACTGGCGATCTGGGTTTGTCTGGCCCCCGGAGAAAAGCCGCCAGTAGGCCCACCAAACTGCTGTCTTGCGCCCAAAAATGCCGATTGAAAGCGGCCCGATTGCAGGGAAAATATCAGTCCCAGAACAGTAACCGCTAGAACGGCTACATACAAACCATAATGGACTGCCTTGGCAAGCACATCCAGAAACTTGTTCCCGGCAGTTGCATCAACGGGCCTGCGAGTGCGAATGCGCAAAATAAAACGCACAATCAGCAGGACAATAATGGTAAGCCCAACCACCATGTGAAGGGTAACGAGCATGTTCATCATCTGGAAATTTTGCTGTCCGCCGCGATCCTCAAAGGCGAAGATGCCCAGATATAAGTTGATAAAGACCAACACGACCATTAACCAATGCAGGGTTACAAGAGCAGGGTGATAACGTTTTGGTGCATCCATGAAAGACTCCTTTGATTTTTAGTTTTGTTTGAGTGTAAAGACAGAGCCTTAGTGGTTGATTAAAAATCATGCCACAATTATAAAGATTGCGTAGCGGTTTAGGGTTTATGTATTGTATCGACAAGATAAACATCTAGGCGAGCAACAAAAGCAATCGATGCATCATCGAGCGAGGCGACAAATGAGTTCAATCCTTTAATCGGTTTGGTCAATTGCTCTAGATTGTATAAGCATCAACGATAGAGAGCGCCTGTCTGTTATTCGACAGGTAGATAAAACTGTTCTGTTTTACAGTTTACCCAGATGTATCTACCACCCGGCATTGCAAGCGGTTGACCATTCTCACAGGGATAGGGTGGGTCAGGATTCGACACCACTTCAGAGAGATAAGGAAGCCCTGCCAACGCACTCAGGTTGTATTAGGCTTTCTTTGCCGGGTCAAAAAAAACATCAAGAATTTTGTACTCGTTTTCATCTTCTTCGCCTAAACTTTCTGTGGGTTAAGGTAGAAATGCCACAACAACCTCGCCGCCACCGCCCGCCACGGACGCCATGATTCTGAGATGACTTCCAGTTGCGGCGAGGTTGGACGGGTGGGCAACTGCTTGAGTTTTTGATAAGCCACCGCCAGCGCCAGGTCTCCAGCAGGCCAAACGTCAGGATGCAGCAAGACCATCAGCAGGTAGATGTCCACCGTCCAGGGGCCGATGCCTTTGCAATGGAGCAGCACACGCCGGGCTTCGGCTGGATCCATTCCAGCCAGCGCATCCAGATTAAGTTCCCCCTGCAAAATGGACTGTGCCAACCCGCGACAATATCCGGTTTTCTGACGGCTAAAGCCAATCTGTTTCAGCGCCGCATCGTCAAATTGCAGAAAAGTCTGCGGGGTGATCCTCCCTGAAGCCTGCTCCAACTTCACAAACGCCGCCCTGGCCGAAGCCAGCGAAACCTGTTGCTCAAGGATGATGTGAACCAGCGTGGCAAAGCCCGGCTCTCGCGCCCACATCGGCGGCGCACCCAAGCGCGCATGGATTTGCGCCAGGTCCGGATCGATGGCACAGAGATCCGCCAGCCCTTCGGCGAGGCTTTGGGATGTAAGAGGGTCAGCTTGCAATGTAAGGCTCCACGCCGCTGCGAATTAGCTCAATCAGTTCAGCATCCATCAACCCATATTCATCTGGAATATCCAGTGATTTGATCAGCGGCAGCGTGGCACAGCGAAACTGCGTGCGAATGGCCTGAGCGTAGTCTTCTTCCATCACCAGGATTAAATCGGCCCAGGCAATATCTGCGCTGGAAATGCGGTGCGGACTTTTCTCGCTCACACCCGCTGAGCGGACTGCAATGCGCGAGTCGTTACGATAGATGCGCTCAGCGGTTGGGCTGCGCCACTGGTTGCGTCCACAGACAAACATGATGTGCGGTTTGGGGTTCATGCCCGGTTAACCCGCAACATATTATTCCCACCCTTTTGAAATTCATACGGCACCAACTCAATGGCAACCTGCGCCCCAGCCGCATCCAACCCTGCGCCAACGGGGTCGAGATACGGGGATGTCTCGGCGTTATACGTCAGCAGCGGGAAAATGCGCACTTCGCGGGCAACCCGCAGCAGGGCCGTAATCGTCTCCAGGTGAAAATCCAGCGAAAGGTTGTCCGTATACAAAAACAGAAAATGCGACGAGAGCGCCAAATCAAACGAATCCGGCGCAAACGGCAGGGCCGGAGCCGCCCCACAGACATAGCGACCTTCGCCTTTGCCCCGCTCATAATCGACGAGGAAATCCGTCATCGCCGCCATACGGATTTCGCCCAGCGCATCCACCGACGGGATGGAAGCCCAGACAAATTTATCCTGGTCGCGGCGGGTTTGCTCGATGACATTCTGATAGGTCACGTCAATGCGCGCCCGGATTTGCTCCCTCGTAAACTCATACAGCGGATCACACGAGACAACCCGCCCGCCATCCCGTGAAAGGGTCGCGTTAAAGGCAGCGGGGCCATCCCCACAGCCAAGGATGCACCCCTTGAGATCGTCCGCTGAGAGAGCGAACATGCGCCGATACTCGTCAAACGTGCGTCCCCATGGGACGATGGTTTCATAGGTAAAGGTCATTTTTGCCTGCCTAATAAAAAGAAGCCACATCTTTGCAGACATGCCTTCTATTGTTTGGACGATCTTATAATTTGATACGATGAATATTGTAGAACTGGAGCACGGATGGATTCGAACCATCGTTCCACCCCACGCGCTAGACGTTGGATGCTTCCTAGGCCTCTAAAAGACATGCTCCAGCAATACAAGTATATAGCAAAAGATACAGCCTTACAAATTACTGTTCCCTAACCTTCAACGCATCTGCAAAACTTCGCGCAAATGTCTTTGCCGTCTCCACCGGCGTGGCACTTTCACCAATCGTCCGCACACACGCCGATCCGACAATCGCACCGTCCGCAATGGCGCCGACGGCTTTGGCCTGCTCCGGTGTGCCAATACCGAAGCCGACACACACTGGCGCAGACGTGTGCGCCCGCACCATCGCCACCAGATCCGCCAGCCCGGCAGACAGTTCGCGGCGCTCGCCGGTGATACCAGTCACGCTGACCAGATAAATGAATCCCTTGGCGTTGCGGGCGATCATTTCCATGCGTTCGTGGGGTGAAGTGGGGGCCAGCATCGGGATCAAGGGCAATCGTCCGCGCAAGACCTTCTCGAACTCCTGGGCTTCTTCGAGCGGCAAATCGGGAATGATAAAACCATCGGCCCCGGCTGCGGATGCATCGGTGACGAAACGCTCCAGTCCGTAGGCCAGCAACGGGTTATAGTAACCCATCAAAATCAACGGGATGGTTACGCCCCGTTTCCGTAGTTCCGTTAAAGCGGCCAACGCCTTGGGGATGGTGATCCCGTTATCCAGCGCCACCTGCGTGGCCCGTTGAACGACGGGGCCATCTGCCAACGGGTCAGAAAATGACAGGCCACCTCAATCACATCCGCACCGTTCTGCGCCAGCGCCTCGATCACATCCACCGACACATCCAGCGTCGGGTAGCCCAGCGGAAAATAGGGCATAAAAATAGGTTTGTTTTTGAAAGCATCGTCAAGTTTGCTCATAGAGTCCTCACAGTGGGTAGCAAGTAAATTGGGAATTGGTAAATTAGGTTTGACCATTTACCAATCTACCAAGTTACCGATTCCCCATCTCCTGTATCACCGTATTCAAATCCTTATCGCCGCGCCCTGAGAGATTGACCAGAATGATCTGATCTTTCTTCATGGTCGGCGCGCGTTTGACGGCCTCGGCCACAGCGTGAGACGACTCAAGCGCCGGGATGATACCCTCGGTGCGGCACAATAGCGAAAAAGCGTCGAGGGCTTCGGCGTCGGTGGCAGACGTGTAAAAGGCGCGTTCTTCGTCACGCAGCATGGCGTGTTCCGGGCCGATGGCAGCGTAGTCGAGACCGGCCGAAACCGAGTGCGTATCGGCGATCTGCCCGTCTTCATCTTGCAGGACGAAAGTGCGCATGCCGTGCATGACGCCGATGCGTCCTTTTTTGCTGTCGCCAAAACGGATGGCATGTTTGCCGCTCTCAAGGCCCGAGCCCCCGGCCTCGACACCGATCAGCTCAACCAACTCGTCATCGATAAAAGCATGGAAAAGCCCGATGGAATTCGATCCGCCGCCGACACAGGCGATGCACGTATCGGGCAGACGACCCACCTCGGCCAGCATCTGCGCCCGCGCCTCGTGCCCGATCACCGACTGGAACTCACGGACAATCGTCGGGTAGGGATGCGGCCCCAGCGCCGAACCAAGCAGGTAGTGCGTGTCACGCACATTTGTCACCCAGTCACGGATGGCTTCGTTCACAGCATCCTTGAGCGTCTTCGTGCCCAATTCGACCGGGCGTACTTCAGTGCCCAGCATGCGCATACGAAAAACGTTCATCTCCTGGCGCGCCATGTCCACCGAACCCATGTAGACGATGCACTCCAGTCCCAGCAGTGCCGAGACGGTGGCGGTCGCTACGCCATGCTGGCCCGCGCCCGTCTCAGCAACAACGCGCTTTTTGCCCATGCGCTTGACCAGCAAAGCCTGTCCGAGCGCGTTGTTGATCTTATGCGCGCCAGTATGATTCAGGTCTTCTCGTTTTAGGTAAATTTGTGCGCCGCCCAACTGCTCCGAAAGTCGTTTGGCGTAGGTCAGCGGCGTGGGACGCCCCACATACGAGGCCATCAGGCCATCGAACTCCGCGTGAAATGCCGGATCGTTCCAGGCTTGCACAAAGGTCGCTTCCAACTCAATCAACGCCGGCATTAATGTCTCCGGCACAAACTGCCCGCCGTAGGGGCCAAATTTAGAGGGTAGTAAGGTCATAAGGTCTCCATAAGTAGTGAGAGAGTAGTGAATAGAGAATAGTGAAGAGAGATGAACAATTTTTCTACTCTCTACTCTCTATTCTCTGCACTTCCTCTACGAATTTCTTCATCTTCTCCGCATCCTTCTTCCCCGGTGCGGATTCCACGCCGGAGGCCGTGTCCACGCCCCAGGGTTGGACGCGACGCACAGCATCGGCGACATTTTCGGGGGTCAACCCACCCGCCAGAAAGAGCGGAAACTGGCGGGCCAATCCTGCTGCGGCATCCCAATCGGCCGTGACACCGGAGCCGCCGTAGACACCTTTGACGGATGCATCAATCAACAAGGCTGGGGCCACAGCGCGGGCATAACCATCCACATTCACCGGAATGCCGCGAAACGCCTTAAAAGCCCGCCCACCGAGCGCCGCCAGCATCCCCGGCGCTTCATCCCCGTGGAATTGAGCCATATGCAGAAAGCAATCGCGCAGAACGGTTCTGACCTGGGCAACCGGCATATCGACAAACACGCCAACCAGCTTCACCTGTGGCAATTCCTGCCGCAGCACCAATGTAATTTCCGTACAAACTTCGGGCGCAATCGAACGCGGTGAGGGCGGATAAAAATTGAATCCCAAATAATCTGCGCCAGCGTCAATCGCTGCGCGCGCGTCTTCTAGGGATGTGATGCCGCAAACTTTGATGTAAGTCATGATGGTTTGAAGGTTAAGAAGTTAAATGGGTGAAGGTAAAAGCGGCGGTTGGAAAGTTGACCTTTCAACTTTCCAACCTTTCAACCTTAAAACCCGATATTTCACGCACTTTCGCTGCAATATCGGGGGCTGTAATCAGCGCTTCGCCGACAAGAATGGCGTCAATACCGACCTTTTCAAGGCGGGTCACATCGGCAGCTGTAAAGATACCGCTTTCGGCGACGACAGCAATCCCCGCCGGGATAAGCGGACGCAGGCGTTCGGTGGTTTCGAGCGAAAGGATGAAGGTGCCAAGGTCGCGGTTGTTGATGCCAACCAGTTGGATGTTGGGGATTTTAAGCGCTCGCTCCAGTTCTTCTTCGTTATGGACTTCGACCAACGCTGTCAGCCCCAGCGCCAACGCAGTGGCGTGCAGGTCGGCGAAGAGCGTGTCATCGGTCAAGGCGGCGGCGATTAAGAGAATGGCATCTGCACCGTTGGCGCGTGCTTCATATAACTGCACGTCGGCGATGGTGAAATCTTTACGCAGCAAAGGAACGCGTGCAGGGTGCGTAGTGCGGAGTGCGTGCAACGTCTCCAATTTGCCGAGGAAGAACTTTTCGTCGGTGAGAACGCTCATGGCAGATGCACCATTGTCCATGTAGATGTCCGCCACCTGGAACAGGTCAAGGTGCGGGGCGAGCATTCCTTTGGAGGGGCTGGCGCGTTTCAGTTCAGCGATCAGGCTAGCAGGACGTCCGTCACGGCGGCGGATGGCGGCGAGGAAATCTCTGGGCGTTGGGCTCTGCTCGGCAGCGTGGCGCAATGCCACAGGGCCAAGCGCCGCCACTTCGGTCTTTTTGCGTTCAAGGATGGTTTCGAGGATATTGGGCATGGTTTGTCCGTAGGGGCGATGCAATGCATCGCTCCTACCCTGTTAGGAAAATGAATTAGAAAACGCCACCAGCGCATCAAGCTTCTTGAGCGCCGCACCTGAATCGAGCGCCTGTGTCGCCTCGACCAAACCAGCCTTGAAATCGCCGGTTTCAGCCGCAAGGGCAGCCGCGGCGTTGAGCAAAATCGCGTCGCGGCGTGCACCTTTAAGCTTGCCAGAAAGCAGATCACGCATCATCACAGCCAATTCTTCGGGTGTGCCACCGCGCAGGTCTTCGATGGTGCATGTCGGGATGCCGTAATCAGCCGGGTCGAGGTCAAAGGTGGTAATCTTCCCATCCTTCAAATGGCTGACGCGGTTCGGGCCGCAAGGGGTCAATTCATCGGTGCCGCCGTTGCCGTGGATAACCAGCGCAGCCGTTGTGCCCAGTTCTTTCAGCACATTGGCGAGCGGCTCGGTCAGCGCCGGGTTGAAGACGCCCGTCATCTGGATGTGCGCCCCGGCAGGGTTGCTGAGCGGCCCAAGGATATTGAAGATCGTCCGCTGGGCCAGTTCGGCACGCACCGGGCCGGCGTGCTTCATCGCCGGGTGGAATTTTTGCGCGAACATGAAACCAATGCCAACTTCATCAATCACCTTGCCAACCTGCTCAGGCGTCAGATTGAGATTGACGCCGAGCACACCCAAGACATCTGCACTGCCACACTGCGACGATGCAGCGCGGTTGCCATGCTTGGCAACGGTACGGCCCGTGCCAGCCACGACAAAGGCCGCCGCCGTCGAGATGTTGAAGGTGTGCGCTCCGTCTCCGCCCGTGCCAACGATATCGTAAATCACGCGGTTGGTGTCGGTCAGCGTTACCTTGAGCGCATTGGCACGCATCGCGCGCACCGAACCCGTGATTTCTTCGACGGTTTCGGTGTTCATGCGCAGCGCCACAACATAAGCGGCAATCTGAGCCGGGGTGGCCTGTCCACTCATGATGATGTTCATGGCCTGCTCGGCTTCGTCAGCAGTCAGGTGTTCACCGTTGATGACTTTGGCGATAAATGGTTTGAGCATGGCGTCTCCTTTTGCAGGCGTCAGGGGCCGCAGATCGAGGAAATTTTTCAGGATGGTCTTGCCGTATTCAGTCAGGATCAATTCGGGGTGGAATTGGACACCGAAGGTGGGGAATTGCTTGTGGCGCAGGGCCATGATCTCCCCTTCAGCGGTGGTCGCCATGACTTCGAGCACATCGGCGACTGGTTCGTAAACCACCAGCGAGTGGTAGCGCATCACGTTGAACGGGCTGGGTACACCCTTGAAGATGTCCTTCCCGGTATGCGTAATGGCAGATGTTTTGCCGTGCATCTGGCGCGGGGCACGATCCACCTTGCCGCCGTAGACCGAGCCAAGGCACTGGTGCCCTAGACAAACCCCCAGCACGGGAATTTTGCCGGTAAAGTACAAAATGGCCTCGTTCGAAATACCCAAATCATTCACCGGGTCGCCAGGGCCAGGAGAAATCACCAGATGGGTCGGCGCGAGCGCGATCAGCTCGTTGAGCGTAATCTTGTCGTTGCGAAAGACTTTAATGTCCGCGCCCAGTTCACCCAAATACTGGACGAGGTTATACGTGAAAAAGTCATAGTTGTCAATCAGTGCGAGAGTCATTTTATTATCCTTTCTTGTAAACCAGCGCGTTAGCGCCCGCTATCGAGGCTTTCAGCCGCATCAACCGCCTTGAGCATCGCCTTGGCTTTGTTGATGGTTTCCTGATATTCCATCGCCGGGTCAGAATCCGCAACCACCCCGGCACCGGCCTGCACGCTGACCGTTTTGCCGTGCGCAACCAGCGTACGGATGGCAATGCAGGTATCCATCGTTCCGTCAAAACCAAAGTAGCCGACCATGCCCGCATACGGCCCGCGCCCATCCGGTTCAAGGGCGGCGATAATTTCCATGGCACGCACTTTGGGCGCGCCGCTAACCGTCCCAGCTGGGAACCCGGCGCGGACGAGATCAAAAGCAGTCAAGCCAGCGCGCATCGTCCCCTCAACGTGCGAGACGATGTGCATGACGTGCGAATAACGCTCGACGATAAAAAATTCGGGGATTTTGACACTGCCATATTCCGAGACGCGCCCAATATCATTGCGGCCCAAATCGACCAGCATCACATGTTCGGCACGTTCTTTGGGATCGGCCAGCAGATCAGCGGCGAGGGCCTCGTCCGCTTTGGGGGTAAGGCCCCGGGGGCGCGTCCCGGCAATCGGACGGATGCTAGCCTTGCCTTCTTCGAGTCGCACCAAAAGCTCAGGGGAGGCCCCGACCAGATAGAGCGGCTCGCCATCCACCCCGCCAAAGTCAAAGAAGAACATATACGGCGAAGGGTTCAGGCGGCGCACAGCGCGGTAAATATCAAAGGGTTCGGCGGCTGTCTCGCGGGTGAAACGCTGCGACAAGACGACCTGAAAGATATCGCCAGCGGCAATATGTTCCTTGGCAGTGCGCACCATCTTCTCGAAATCAGCCTGGCTCATATTGGAGCGCGTTTCAGAATGGCTGGCCTGGCGCGGCGCGGATTCAGGGATGGGTGTGTTCAAGCAGGCTTCAATTTCATCCATTTTGCGCTGGACAGCGGCTTCATCGCCGTCCATGACATGCGCAATCAGGAACAGGTTGCGTTTGGCATGGTCAAAGGCGATGATGATGTCGCTCATCAGGTAGATGGCATCAGGCAACGGCGAACTGGGCATGAGCGGGGCAAGTGTCGGCTCAAAATGGCGGACGGTCTCATAACCCATATACCCCACCATCCCACCGACAAAACGCGGCAGACCCGGGACGGTTTCGGCATGGTAACGATCCATTTCAGTTTGCAGAAAATTCGTCGGGTCGCTGCCAGGTTTAAGCGTCATGGTGCGGACGGTCCCGCCCTCGTTGATGCTGACCTGGTTGTTGCGCATGATGTACTTCGCACGCGGCGAAACCCCAATAAACGAGTAGCGGGCAATGCGCTCGCCACCCTCCACCAACTCAAGCAAAAATGATGGCCCCTTGCCACGCAGCTTAAGATACAGGCTGATCGGCGTCTCCAGGTCGGCATGCAGTTCACGATAAATGGTCTTAATGTTGGTTTTTTCGATACTCATGGTTGCACCTCGCTTTCTTAAGTACTGAACTCGATTAAAAAGTCCCCTCCGTCCGTTGGGACGAGAGGGATCTCCCGTGGTGCCACCCAGTTTAAGCTGCTTGTTAACAAAAATCCCTGTTGTGATGCAACAGGGGTCAAAGGCCAGCTTCACTTGTTTAGTCAGCCAGTAGGCTAGCTGTTCGTTGGCTAGTTTCTGAGTGACTCTGCTATGATAACGGACGCAGTTCCCGTCGCAAGCTACTTGCGCGTGAGCGCTTTCGCTTTTGAAACTCGAAGGCCCATTCAGCTCCCGCGCATGGATCAGGCTCACACCACTCACCTGACTCTCTGACCATCGCCTTGAAACGTACTTTTCCTTGTCAATGTTTTTCACTTGTTAAGTTAAGACATTTATATCAAATCTGCGAGGCAAAGTCAAGAAGCAAAATTTTGGTTTCTACAGGTAGGGGCGTAGCAATGCTACGCCCCTACTATCAAATCAATTGCCAGCGCAATTGCACCCAGGCCGCCCGAGCGGTTGCCGAGTGTGGGCGGCACGATGTACTCGTCCATGTGATCAGTCAGCATGGACGATTGAATGTAGCCGCAATTGTATTCAATTACTTTGCGACGCACCGCTTCATAGATGCCGGGGTTTTGTGACACACCACCGCCCAGAATAATACGTTGTGGCGAGTAGATGGCAACCAGGTTGACCAGCGCAAAAGCAATGTATCCGGCTTCCAGGTCCCAGGCGGGATGATCGCGCGGCAAGGTTTCAGCGGGCTGGCCCCAGCGCTCGTACATCGCTGTGCCAGATGCCAACCCTTCGAAACAATCGCCGTGATAGGGGCACACACCGGGGAATAAGTCTTCGTCCCAGTTGTGGCGCAGATAGACGTGTCCCATTTCGGGATGCACCAACCCGTAAATCGCCGCACCGTTGGCGAAAACCCCCGCCCCGATGCCCGTCCCGATGGTCATGTAAATTAACGGGTCCAGGTTGCGGTTGGCAGCAGTCCAGTAATGCTCCCCAAAAGCCGCAGCGTTGACGTCCGTGTCAAAAGCCACGGGGATGTTCAAAGCCTTTTGGATCCGCCCACGTAGATCGACTTGCTGCCAGCCTGGCTTGGGCGTGGTCGTGATGTACCCATAGGTCGGCGAATCGCGGTTCAAATCCACCGGACCAAAGGCGGCAATCCCCAGCGCAGCCAGTTCGCCACGTTCCACATAGGGTCGGAAAAAATCAATCGCCTGCTGAATCGTCTCATCGGGGGTGGTTGTCGGAAAGCGCGTTTCAGCAACGATATGATCCGGGTCCGACCCGACAATGCAGACAAACTTCGTCCCACCAGCTTCAATGCCGCCATACAAATTTTTCATTTATCTTCTCTCCACGGTAAAGATTTCACGCATATTATAAAGCCTGCTATGCTTGATGATAAAATACGCCTATGAATGAAGCAGCGCTTATTTTAGATGCACAGCACGGCGATCTCGAAGCCTTCAATCGTCTGGTTTTGGCTTATCAAGACATGCTCTACAATACCGCCCTGCGCATCATGGGGGATGACGCACTGGCAGCTGACGCCACACAGGATGCTTTTATCTCGGCGTATCGCAATATCAGCGCTTATCGCGGCGGCTCGTTCAAAGGCTGGCTGATGCGCACCATTACCAACGCCTGTTACGACGAACTGCGCCGCCAAAAACGCCGTCCCACCACCCCGCTCGAACCCACCAACAACGAAGACGAAGAAATGGAAAGTCCACGCTGGCTGATGGATTCTTCGATGACGCCCGAACAAAAATTTGAAGCCGACGAACTGGAACACGCCATTCAACACTGCCTTAATGCGCTGCCCGCCGACTTTCGCGCCGCAGTCGTGTTGGCGGATATTCAGGGCATGGACTATACCGAAGTTGCCAACGCCGCCAGCGTGCCGCTCGGCACCATCAAAAGCCGCCTGGCGCGTGCGCGTGGTCGGTTGCGCGAATGTCTGCAAGGGTTCAGGGAACTTTTACCTGCTGCTTTCCGTCTTGAAGAAGAGCCTCGCTCCAACCCAATCGAGGAAACCCCCTGATGACTTCAGCCTTCTTCACACGACCTTGAGCTACTATCCGCTTATCTGGATGGACAGCTATCCAAAACGGATATTGCCCGTCTTGAATCACGCATCAAAAGCAACCCTGAACTGCGTTCCGTCTACAATGGCTTGCGCCAGACCCGCGCCTTGCTCCGTCAACTGCCGTCCCGTCGCGCCCCACGCAATTTCAGATTAACGCCCCAGATGGTGGGCAAACCTGCCCTGCCGCGCAGCTTTCCGATTTTTCGGCTGGCTTCTGTGCTGGCGACGATTTTGCTGTTTCTCGGATATGCGGTAAACCTGGCAGCCTCCGCCAACCCCATGGCGGCTGCTACATCCATGCCCTACGATACTTACATGGCCCCTGCTGCCACCGCGCCTGCAGAAACGCTGCCGGCCTTCACGGAAGAAGCAACTGCTACGGCTGAGCTTCCCCAGGGGGCAGCGCCCAAACTTGTTCCAACCGCTACACCCGAAATAACAGCGTTCAGCCAGCCAAATACGACGACACCCGAAAACAGAAGCATGGCAGCTGCATCGAATCAGAATAGAACAGTGGTCGTTCCGCCCGCCCCGCCACTGCCGATTAATCCAGGTTGGTTGTTTGGCCTGCTTGGGATGGCCGTCTTCAGTGGCGTGACCGCTTTCTTCGTACGCCTGCGTGCCCAGCCACGCCAGCTCAGCGCAAAAGACTTCGTGCTGATTACGCTAACGCTTGCCACCGTCATCGCGCTTGCAATGGGCATTTACTGGATGTCTTTCCGTTAACCCACCTTTCCTTTCAACAACCTTTGCCGCCGCCCTGCCTGCAGGAACGGCGGCAAGTTTTTATTGGAGGAGTCACCTACTATGCGATCTGAAGAAGTCAAGTTTTGCGCCAAATGCGGTCAGCCTACAACCATGCAACCTCTCTTTGGGCTTGACCGCCCGGTCTGCGCCGCCTGCGGATTTATCTATTTCGCCGACCCCAAGGTGGCTGTCAGCATCCTGCTGGAACATGACGGCAAGGTTTTACTCGTCCGCCGCGCACACGATCCCTTTCGCGGATTGTGGACATTGCCGGGCGGCTTTATCAACAGCGGCGAAGACCCATCCGAAGCAGCCATCCGCGAATGCGTGGAGGAAACCGGTCTCAGCGCTGAAACCACCGGCATTCTGGCGATCATCTCAGGGCGCGAACACCCGCGCGGGTCAGACTTTGTCATCTTCTACAGCGGAAGGCTGACGGGTGGAACGCTCCAGGCGGCAGATGATGCGGACGCCGCCGAGTGGTTTGAGCGCGGCGCATTGCCTGAGCTGGCATTTCAATCCACAAAAAGGCTGCTTGCGCAGTACAATTAATATATGTCCACCACTTCTCCATCCATACGCCCTTCGCCGCTCGCCGGAACCTGGTACCCCGCCGACTCACAGGCGTTGTCTCATGCGGTGGACGGCTATCTCGCCGCTGCGAAACTGCCCGACCTGCAGGGAGAAGTCATTGCGCTGATTGCGCCCCATGCCGGGCACATCTACTCGGGCGCAGTGGCGGGCTATGCCTTTGCTGCGATCCGTGAACTAACGCCGCAGCGCATCGCCATCCTTTCGCCGATGCATCATCTCTACGCCCAGCCACTACTGACCAGCGCCCACAGCGCCTATCAGACCCCACTGGGCGAAATTGCGGTGGATGATAAGATGATTAAGGATTTATCTGCGCGATTGGATGAAAAGCTGGGGTTTGGATTAACACCAGTTGCCAATGACCAGGAACATGCGATTGAGATCGAAATCCCCTTTTTGCAGCGTGCCGTTAAATCAACGTTTACCCTGCTGCCAGTAATGATGCGCTCCCAGACTCAGGAAATCGCCCGCGAGATGGGCGCGGCGCTGGCGGAGACGGTGCGTGGAACGAACACCCTGCTGGTGGCGTCCACTGACCTGTCGCATTTTTATCCCCAGACAGTTGCCAAACAAATGGATGCGGCCATGCTCAAACAAGTCGCGGACTTTTCGCCGGAAGGCGTTTTTGAAGTCGAGCAAAACGGTCAGGGCGAAGCCTGCGGAATCGGGGCGCTGGCAGCGGTGCTGTGGGCGGCGCAAGCACTAGGGGCAGATACCGTTAAGGTGCTGCGCCACGCCACTTCAGCCGATGTTACGGGCGATACTCGCCGCGTCGTCGGCTATGGCGCGGCAGTGATCCTGAAAACGAAATAAAGTCAGGCAATGTGGTTGGAATAAAAATATTAATTTAAAGGGGGGCAAGACCAAACCATGCAGCAAGCCGCGGATTTCCCCGCAAAACCAGCCAGCAAAACAAAAGAGGAAGACCAACCCCTGCCAGAAAAGAAATCGCATCGGCCAACCAAATATTTTGGAACCATGCTGAAACCTTGTAATAGATGGCAAATTGCAGGGAACCGTGGAATATCAGGATAATGATTGAGTATTTGCCCATCATGCAAGCAAAATCAAACAGCTTTCCATTCCATTTTTTCTCCCAATGCCAGCAAAGCGAAAATAGCAGCAAACAAGCAGAGAGGGCTTCCAACGTTACGATGATAAAAAAGTCATACTCACAACTCGTGAAATCGAGATTGTACTGGGGAAAAACAAAGCGCAGTCCCAGCCAAATGACTGCGGAAATGAAGATTGTCCATTTTGAGGCCAAGACTGCATCTGGCAGAGAACGCCGCAGTTCATAACCCATCAAGAAAAATGTGCTTGTAATTATTAAAAAGTCTACACTCCAGGGCCACTCTCTTATAACCTCGAGCTTGCCAAAGAGTGTGAAGTGCACTTTGGAGAACAAAGGCAACATGAGCACCCCACAAAGCAACATCCCTACGAGGAAGAGAATACGCAACCAGACGTTGCTCAAGCGCCTGTAAACCACGCGCACCACCATCCACGTAAACAAACTTACCAAAAAAAGATGCGGCAGGAACCAGAGTGGCATCCAGGTGTCGTAATAGTTGGGTAGTGCATAAAAAAGTGCTTTGAAGAGCCGCAATAAAAGCACCATTGTTTCTACTTTTGTAAACAAAAAAGTAAGCCCATAAATGATTCCTAGCACAAGTAAATAAGGGCGTAGTATCGAAAAAAAGCGCCGCTTTGCCAATGTCCAAAAACTTTGTTCGGGCTTCAGAAACATCCCTGCAAGAATAAAGAAAAGAGGCATGTGAAAAGAATAAATTAAATTATGAAGATCCTGCGCAGACCCATTAATTTGGTTATGTCCAAACACAACAAGAACAATGCCAACCCCTTTGGCAGCATCCACCCAACCAATCCTTTTCGATGGGATTATTGATAGATTTGGTATCGTATTTTCAGGTTGAATAGTCACAGCAGCCTTTCAAGGTTTGTTTGAAAATGATAAGAAGATAGGATGCGAAATCCAAATTACGGCTCTGATACCCGAGGCTCTGCAGCAGGGAGCGCATCGTAGTCGGGCAAAAGCGCCTCAGCGTTGCGGATGACTGGGATAAAGTAACCGCTCAAACCCGTCAGTGCTCCACCAACACCGCAGAAAACAATCAGCAAAGCCATTCCCGCACCCGGTCCAATTCCCACCCATCCCCCGAATAAATTCGAAAAGGCATTTTGCGTCCGCATTGCTGGTTCAAGCACAAAATCGGCCAATGTTCCAGCGATGATGGGCGCAATCGGTTGTGTAAACCATGCAATCAGACGGCGAGCAGAAAAAACGCGTCCTTGTAAATCAGGTGCTACCTTGCTCTGCCAGATGGCCTGATTAGACGTATTGAGCACGGGGATAAAAAATTCATGATCCCTGTCGCAGCAATCCAGACTGGAAGCGCCTGGCCAAGGCCGAGAAAAATGCTGCTCAGGCTGGTCAAGATCCAGCCGAGAAATACCCCATGAACCTTGCGTTTAAATCCGCCCCACATGCTAATAATAATTCCGCCAAGAACCCCGCCAATCGCGCCTACTGATTCGACTGTCCCTAGCGACAGGCTGCTCTGCGCCGTGCGCGCCAAAATCATTGGGGCAAGCAGCGTAAAAGAAATTGTGGCAAATAAATTGCCTACAAAGAAAATCAACTGTAAACCAAGCAAGCTGGGCCGGGTAAAAATATATTTGAAACCATAAGCAGCTTCCTGCCAGATGTTCCCCTGCGCTTCAGTTCCCTCCTGCGTGCGCACCGGCTGGGGGATGTAAACCAGAAGCAGCGTACCAATTGCAAAGACAAAAGTCGCCACATCAATCAGCATAATCCCGGGCAGACCGATGAAAGGCATCAATGCGCCTGCAAAGAGTGGCGCAATTACACCTGGCCCCGCTTCCACCAGCGACATCATGCCATTGGCGCGCCCGTATTGCTCCTTGGACACCATCGTGCTGATCGCCGCCGAATAGGCCGGCCACTGAAAGGTATTACCAAGGCCATTGAGAACGGCCGAAATATAGAGATGCCAAAACTCCAGTTTTCCAAGCGCAAAGAGTACAAGCACAAACAGCGTACCCACTCCCGCTGCCAGATCGCTGACCATCATCATCAGCTTGCGGTTGTATCGGTCTACCATCACCCCGGCAAAGGGGGAGAGTAACAGAAACGGCGTAATAAAAAAGACTTGTACCAACCCCATTGCAGTGGCGCTTCCTGTCTTTTCATACATCCATATCGTCAGACCAAAACCTGTCATACTGGAAGCCAGAACCGAAACGATCTGACCGATCCACACAACCGAAAAGCCAACCATGCCAGTGGGACGCTTTGTTTGCTGAGACATGTCCTGCTCCTGAATAATCCAAAAAATGGTGTGGCAGAGATTATATATGAGAGTAAAATTCAACGCAACGATATTGCATTGTCTGCGTATACTATCAATACACAGATAGGAGCGATTGTGAACGAAGAATCGGCACTGGTTCTCCAGGCCCAACAAGGCAACGAACAGGCTTTTACCGAACTGGTGGAACATTACCAGACCCCGGTCTTTAATTTGTGCTACCGCATGCTTGGCGAAGATGAAGCCGCCGAAGATGCCGCACAGGAGAGTTTCCTGCGCGCCTACCGCAACCTGACGCGCTACGACCGTCAACGTCCATTTGCCACCTGGCTGCTTTCAATTACCGCGCACTACTGCATCGACTGCCTGCGGCGACGCAAGTTCCTTATGATCTCAATCGACGCAGAAACCGAAGACGATGACCGCCCGATGGAACTTCCTGACGCCAGCGCAATCAACCCGGAGCAGGAAACCGTCCGACACGAAGAACAAGCCAGGCTTCAGCACGTTTTGCAACAAATGGATGCCACCGACCGGGCGGCGGTGATTTTACGTTACTGGTATGATTTTTCAGAAATAGAAATTGCTCAAAGTCTTACACTTACTGTTAGCGCAGTCAAAAGCCGCTTGCACCGGGCACGCAAAGAAATTGCCCGCCGCATTGAAGCCACCCCGGTTGAAACTCGCGTCAGGAAGGATACCTCATGGATCACCAGCCCTTTGAAGATTGGTTGCTCAACGATCAGCGCCTGACCGCCGGGGAGGAGTGGGAGCTTAACCTGCATGTACGCAGTTGCACACAATGCGCCAAGCTGGCACGTGCCAACCGCATCTTGCGCGCAGCGCCCATGTCTACACCGCCAACAGGGTTTACCCTGCGATTTCAAGAAAAGCTGGCTGCCGAACGAAAAGCCAAACGTATTCGTAATATTCTCGGGTTGGCGCTCATTCTGGTAGTAGGCATTGGCATCATCCTGTGGATTGCACCAACCTATTTGACCGATATTTCTTCATCACCCACACAACTGGCAGTTACGTGGAGCACCAGGCTGGTATATTTTGGCCTGGCTTTGCGCAGTATGATGCAAACGCGTGATGCCGTCACCGATGTGGCAATATTCGTCCCACCCTATGTATGGGCGCTGTCTTTAACCGCCCTGCTCGGAACAGGCTTCCTGTGGTTTTCTTCTTCCCACAGGTTTGTGCGCTTCCTTGAAATGCGCAGTCGAAAACGCGCAGCAGCTTCAAGCAACCAGCAATAAGTCAAAAACTCCCGCTCTTCTGAGCGGGAGTTTTTTCTTATCAATGTCCATTCCGGGTATACTTTTGGGCATGAATCTCTGGATCACTTTAATCATTGTCACTTTGACTTATATTGGCATTGCACTGGGAGAATTTCAACCCTTGCGCGCCAACCGAACAACCATCGCGTTAATCGGCGTAGGCGCACTGCTCATTTTTCGCCAGATTACGTTTGAGCAAATTGGCGGCTTTCTCAACCTGGATACACTGATCCTGCTTTTGGGCATGATGATACTCAATGCCAACCTGCAACTGGCTGGTTTCTTTCAACTGGCAGGCCTCAGCATTTTACGCTGGACAAACGGTCCACGCGCACTGCTGGCGCTGGAAATTGTACTGGTGGGTGTACTGAGCGCCTTGTTCTTAAACGACACCATTTGCCTGATGCTCACACCCCTGATTTTAGATATTACCCTTTCAGCCAAACGCAACCCGATCCCATATCTGATTGCGCTGGCAACGGCATCCAATATCGGGTCGGTGGCAACGCTGACGGGGAATCCGCAAAACATGATTATCGGGATGGCCTCCCACATTTCCTATCTCGACTTTACGCTGGCCCTGACCCCAATCGCCATACTCGGCCTGGGCGGAATCTGGCTGGTGCTGGTACTGTTTTACCCCGATGAGTTCAAACCCGGCAAGCTGGAAATACCCCACCTGCCTGAAGTACGCGTTTTTCGGCCCCTGCTCTATAAAAGCCTGCTGGTGGTTGGCGGACTTTTGATCGCTTTTCTGTTGGGCGTTCCCATTGCAGAGGCGACTTTTATTGCCGCATGCATTTTGCTCATCACACGCCGCGTCAAACCAAGCAAGGTGCTGATTGCTGTGGATACAGAGCTGCTACTGTTTTTTGCCGCTTTGTTTATCGTCAGCGGGGCACTGGAATCGAGTGGCATTATAAATCCCTTATTTGCGGCGGCACGCAGTTGGGTGGATGGCGGCGCCGTTACGCTTTCGGCAGTGGCCGTGGCGCTCTCCAACCTGATCTCAAATGTCCCGGCGGTGCTTCTGCTCAAACCGTTGATGGCGACCCTTGCCAACCCGCACGCCGGGCTGGCTGACTCTGGCAGCCGCATCCACCTTGGGCGGCAACCTGACCCTGCTTGGTTCAGTCGCAAACCTGATCGTGACCGAAGTCGCCTCCAAACGCGGGGTAAAGCTGACCTTTTGGGAATATACCAAACCGGGCTTTGTCATTACCTTGATTTCGCTGGTGCTGGGCGTGGCCTGGTTACAAATTTTTATTTGGAAGTAATACATCAACGATAAAGCTGATGTTCTTCGATGTACTGATAAACATCAGGATGGAGATAATGGCGGTAGTGTTCACCTGCCGCAATGCGACGGCGGATGTCGCTGGATGAAATATCGAGCTGCGGAGCGTTCACAAAACGCACCTTTTGGCTGAGGCTGGGCAATTTTTCTTCAAGCTCATCGAGATGAATGGCATCGCCAGAGCGGCGCATCACGCCGATGATACGGCAGGCCGCTAGAATGTCGAGGGGTTGCCGCCAGAGCAGGAAATCCCGCAACGAGTCACCGCCGATGAGCAAAGCAAAATCAACAACCGGATTTTGCTCCCGCAGGATTTTCAGCGTTTCGATGGTGTAGTGTGGGCCGGGGCAACTCATTTCAATGTTTGAGATTTCAAAACCAGGCAACCCGGCAAGGGCACAGCGCAACATGGCCAGTCGATGCTGCAGTGGAGTGATAATGCGCTCAGCTTTGTGCGGCGGCTGAGGCGTTGGCAGCCAGAGCAAACGTGGCAACGCAAGCTGCGACTGAGCTTCGGCAGCCAGGATGGTATGAGCAATGTGCGGAGGGTCGAATGCGCCCCCATAAAGAGCAATCGTTTCAGGCATAGACGGGAGTATACCTGATTCACAAAAGCAAAACAGCCATGGAAAATATCTATTTTGCAGGGTTTTTTGAGGATAGTTTCGTCATGCTTCTGTAATTCTTCATGTATAATCCAAGCACACGTTCCATCTACTTCCCTATCAACGATTGTCAAACCTGTTAAACCGGAGGAAAAGATGCCCATCAAGCAATTCTCGCAAACCGACCCCCAGTGGAAAGCGCTCCCACTGGGGTATGATAAATCATCAACCATTGGCAACTATGGCTGTTTGTTGACCAGCCTGACCATGTGCGCCACCATATACGGCGCACCTGATCTTACGCCAGTGACCCTCAATGACAAAATGAAATCTGTTGGTGGGTTTCAGGAAGGCACCGCCTTTATGATTGCCCGTGTCATCGGCAGTGCGGTCCCCGGCATGCAGGTGGATTATCGCAGCGCCAGCGGTGCCGCCGCACCAATCGATGAAATTGACACCCGGCTGGCGATGGGACAGCCCGTCATCATTGAGGTAGACTGGTCGCCTTCATCGGGTTTGCAGACACACTATATGGTCGTTTACGCCAAAGATGGCAGCGATTATGCAATCTATGATCCCTATCCATTCCCAACGACCAGTGGGCAGATTAAGTTAACCACATCGAAGTATGCGCAAATCGCCAACTCAAAAGACCCCGCCAGAATTATTACTGGCGTTTTCTTTGTCACCGGCAATGCCGGGCCGGTCACCCCGCCAACCCCGCCTGTGCTCGATAAGGGCATCAAAGCTTCCTTCTCAGTCTATGCTTCGGCAGATGATCTTGCCATCCGTTCACAGCCGATGATTTCAGATGCGACCCTGATCAAGCGCTTCCCGGCCAACACACAGTTCACCGTGCTTGAGGCCGATGCCACTGCTGCAGCCAAAGTCGGGCAGAACAACGTCTGGTTGCCCGTCAAAGCAGCAGACGGCACGCAAGGGTATGTGGCAGCCTGGCTGATTTCCAAGACTGTGAACACAGCGGCACCGGCTGCTGGAACGCCCCCGGCGACTGTCGCAGTTCCGGCGAACGCCGCGGTTGTTAAAACCAATGTGGATGCGCTCAAATTGCGTTCCAAACCCGATAGCACCGATGCGACCATCCTGAAAATCTATCCAATTGGGACAGAATTGAAATGTCTCGAACCGGATGCAGATGTCAAGCGCAAGGTTGGCACCATGTACGAATGGCTCAGCGTTGCCGATGTTGAGGGCAAGCAGGGTGTCGTTGCAGCTTGGTATGTTTCCATTGTCAGCATTGGCTCCTATGGGCCGCAGGCCATCCCGGTACCCGGCGCAGCCCACTTCAGCGTGGACGAAATCCCACCCGTCATCCTGCGTGCCACCGAAGAAGGTCTGGCGTTGCGCAATATCCCCTTTATTTCGAAGGATACCTTGATCTGTCGCGTACCCAAGGGTGCAGAATTAATCGCCATCGAAGCGCCAGACCTCGCCGCATCCAAGATTGGCAAAGCCGGCGAGTGGATTCATGTCCATGACGTCAAAGGCACAGAAGGCTACGTGGCAGCCTGGCTGGTCAAAGAACGCCCCGAAGACCCAGCAGTAAATCCGGCCCTGCAGATTGCTAAATTACCTCCGATTTTCTCCTTCCGCCTGTTCCTATTGGAATAGGCGGAAGGTTATCTTTTCCTTAGGAAGTGTCTCTTGACTGAATTTGCTGACCTGGAACTCAGTCTGCATCGGCGCGATGGCATCAATTACAGCGCTGAAATGCGCTTTACCCAGCCCAATAGTGATGCGGATGTTCGCCTGGGAACAGGCGACCCGATCAACGTTACCTTTGACTTGCCCACCTTGCAGGCGATGATTGTTGACCCGAGTGAATATGGCGAAGCGCTGGCCGAAAGCCTGTTTTCAGACCCAAACATCCTTTCAGGGTTTACGCAGGCACGCACCAGTGCCCAGACTTTGCAAGCCACGCTGCGGGTACGGCTGCTGATCGGTCCAAGCGCGCCTGAATTAAATACAATCTACTGGGAAGCCCTGAATGACTTGCAGAATAAAACCCCCATGTTTACCGGGGAAAATATTCTGATTTCGCGCTATCTCAGCAGCAGCGACTGGCGTCCGGTCAAGTTACGGCCCAAGGGGAATCTAAGAGCCGTCTCAGCAGCAGCCAACCCATCCAATTTGGAAGAGTACAAACTGGCAACAGTGGATGTTGCCGGAGAATTGGCGCGCGCAAAAGAATCGTTGGGGACAATTCCCACAACAGAGTTGGGCGTCACAACAAAATGCACATTGAATAATCTGATGGCAGCGCTGCGCAGCGGTGTTGACATTTTATATCTGGCAGCGCATGGCACCGTCGTCAACGGCGAACCGCGCATCTGGCTGGAAGATGATGATGGAAAAGCCGCCATCACATCCGCTGATGATATCGTCAATCGCATCCGCGAGCTGGAACAACAACCCCGTTTGATCGTGCTGGCTTCGTGCCAGAGCGCCGGAAAAGGCGCAGGGAACGCGCTCCAAGCGCTCGGTCCAAGACTGGCACAGGCGGGTGTCCCGGCAGTAATCGCCATGCAGGGCAATATCAGCATGGATAGCGTCAAGAAATTCATGCCGACTTTTTTCACAGAAATCCAAAAAGACGGACAAATTGACCGATCCATGGCAGTGGCACGTGGAACCATTCGGGATGCGCAGGATTACTGGATGCCTGTGCTGTTCATGCGTCTGAAAAGCGGCAAAATCTGGTATGTGCCAGGCGTTGGGGATGAAGGCGAAGAGTTTGAAAAGTGGAAAGCAATCACAACCAGCATCCAAACCAAACAGCTTACCCCGATTTTGGGCGCAGGGATGTATGAGCCGATCCTTGGCGCGTGGCGTGACTGGGCCATCTACATGGCAGATATGTATAATTTCCCGCTTTCGGCTTTTTATCGCGAATCGATCCCACAGGTCGCGCAATACCTGCTGATTAGCCAGGATTTGAATACACTGTTTTCGGTCACGCTGGACTATTTTCGCAAGACCGCTCAGGCACGCTTTTCAGATGGCATGAGCAAGGAATTGCTCGCCCCTGATGCTGATTTGCAGGCAGTAATGACTTATGCCGGAGCGAAATTACGCGCAAGCGACCCCAATGAACAACACCAGGTGCTGGCAAACCTGAAACTGCCCATTTACATCACCACCAATGCCGATAACTTAATGGAAGATGCCCTGACTGCAGCGGGCGTCGAACCGCAAATGGAAATTTGCCCCTGGAGTGATCGGTTTTATACACAATCGATCTTTGATGGTGGAAATTACAACCCCACACCACAAAAGCCGCTGGTGTACCACCTGTTTGGACATCTCAGTGTACCCGATTCAATGGTGCTGACAGAAGATGATTACTTTGACTTTCTGCGCGGCGTCACCACAACAAAGATTTAATCCCCCCACGTGTGCGCTCAGCGCTCACCAACGCATCCACCATGTTCCTCGGTTTTCAATTGGATGATTGGCCCTTCCGCATCTTCTTCCATTCGATGATGAATCCGGAAACCTTGAAAATGCGCGCACGCTATTCACACATCGGTGTGCAGGTGGAGCTGGATGAAACACGTAATATCAGCGCCAAGCGTGCCAGAAAATATCTAGAAAAATATTTTGACACATCCGAAGTCACCATCTTTTGGGGAAGTTCAAGTGACTTTTTAACAGAACTGAACAACCTTATCAAGCCGGCGGCATAAGGAATCCACCCATGACCACCACAACAACCACTGTTATTTCCCGTCCCAACCCATACGTTGGTCCCAGACCTTACCGCGAGGGCGAAACCATTTATGGACGCGAGCGCGAAACATCGGAACTGCTCGACATTCTCATTGCTGAACGCATTGTATTGCTCTATTCCCCATCCGGGGCAGGAAAAAGCTCCTTATTGAATGCCGCCATTTTGCCGAAAATGGCTGAACAAAATTTTCAGGTGTATCCAACCATACGCCTGAACATGGAACCGCCAAAGAATCTCTCACTGAACGAGAATTTCAACCGTTATGTTTACAGTTGCATTCAATCGATTGAAGAAGGTCTGCCAGAAGAAAAGCGTTTTCCCAACGAAGAACTTGTCAATCTCAAATTCAAAACGTATTTGGCAAAATATGCCGAGCGCGACGCCACACTCAACCCCGACAAGCCCCATGACGCCCCCATTTTGCTGGTTTTCGATCAGGCCGAAGAGGTCATTCGCATCTTATTAACAGACCGCCCAAAGAAGATGGACTTTTTTATTCAGTTGGGCGAGGTCTTGCGCGACCGCAACATTTGGACGCTAATTGCCATGCGCGAAGACTATCTTGCATCATTCGACCCTTATCTGCGCCCCATACCGACTCGTTTGGCAAACCGTTACCGTTTAACCCTGCTCGACGCCGAAATCTGCCATCAAAGCGGTACAACTCCCGGCCCAAAGCGCCGGCATTGAATTCCCAGACGAATGCGCCCAACAGGTTGTCGATGATCTGCGGGCTATGCTCGTTCAGCAACCAGATGGCACAACAACCCCAGAGCTGGGACCAACCGTCGAGCCGGTACAGTTGCAGGTGGTTTGCCGTCGCCTGTGGACCAACCTCCCTAACGATGAGAAAGTCGTCACCCTTGAACATGTCAAATCGTTGGGCGATGTCAACCGCGCCCTGGCAGATTACTACGCCCTGCAAACCGCTTCGGTTGCTAACATGTCAAAAGTGCCAGAGCGCGAAATTCGCGAATGGTTTCAGCGCAAGTTAATTACCGCCAGCGGTATTCGCGGTCAAGTGCTATTAACCCCAGAGAGAAGTGACGGACTTAACAACGATGCCATCTGGATGTTGGAACGCGCGTACCTGATTCGCGCTGAAAAACGAGGCGGCGCAACCTGGTTTGAATTGGCACATGACCGCCTTGTTAGCCCAATTATCGAAAATAACAATGCCTGGGTTGAAAAACACCTTAACGTTGTGCAGCGCAGAGCCGACTTATGGAATATACAAGGCCGCCCGGATAGCATGTTGATTGTCGGGACTGAATTCCCAGCCATGAAATCATGGATCAAAGCCAACCCGCAAACCATTACCCTGGTTGAAAAAGATTTTTATCGCGACAGTTTAAAAGCCACCGAGAGCTTCAGACGCGAACGCGCTGCAAATATCTTGATTCGCTGGTTGTTTATCGCATCAGTGATTTCAACCATTGTTGCGGTGGGCTTTTTCATCCGATCCCATGTTGCAGAAGAGGAAGCGCAGGCGCGTGAACTGGCTGCAGCTTCACTTGGCAACCTGCAAATTGACCCTGAACGAAGCGTTTTGCTGGACCTGGAAGGGTTAAGCGTTACCACCGATCCACACCCTGAAATTATCCAAGCGCTACACCAATCGCTGCCAGAAATGCGTATTGTGCGCTCATCCAGCAAAGAGAATGGACATTCATTAAATGTCTACACCATCGCTTACAGCCCCGATGGCAAATATCTGGCAAGCGCCAGCAAGGATGGCACAATCAAGATATGGGACTTAAGCACACTCAAAGTGCTTCAGACCAAGGTGCTTGTGCCAGACATTAGCAAATATGGCGGCTATGGCCTTTTGGCCGCAACCTATAGTCCAGACGGAAAATCACTCGCCGCAGTCGGCGCAGATGGCAAGTTGAGCGTGCTGGATACATCGACCTGGAACATAAAATACCAGGTGCAGGCAGACAAAGGCAAACTCAACGCACTAGCCTACAGCCCAGACGGAAAATATATTGCTACAGGCGGTACAGATAGCGTTGCAAGAATTTGGGATGCCAACACAGGAGAAAAAATATATAACCTGGGGGGCGAGACCGGCAACCAGACGGGCATCGAAGCATTGGTCTTTGGCAGGGATAGTTCCGTGCTGTTCACAGGTGGCGATAACGACAAGGCGATCTATGCCTGGGATGTTAAAACAGGCAAATCTCTCTATAAATTTAACGCCCCCGGTGATAGGAACACGATTTACGGGCTGGCCGTCAGCCCCGATGGCCAACAACTTGCCAGCTCAGGCTCAGACCGATTAATCCGTTTGTGGGATATTCACACACAAAACATAACGATGGAAATCCCCGGTCACGTCGATTGGGTGTATGGTTTAACCTATAGCCTGGATGGGCAGAGCCTGATCTCTGCCAGCGCAGATCGCACCATCCGCATCTGGGATGTCAAGTATGGGCGCATTCAAATGGTTCTCGATGGGCCGGCAGACCAGGTCTTTGGTGTCTCCGTCAACCCCAATGGTCGTTATCTGGCCAGCGCCAGTGCAGATACGCTGGTGCGCTTATGGGACATTTCACTTCAAGGCAGTCATGAATTAATGACTTTGGACCATCAAGATAAAGTCCACGATGTACTATTTAGCCCCGATGGACAGCAAATGGCATCGGCTGGAACCAATGGCGTCATCAATATCTGGGATGCTGCCACAGGCGCAAAGGTGAAAAGTTTGTTCGACACAGCCTTTCGCTCTGCCGAAGTGATGTTTTGGGGACATTCAGGCAGCCAGGATACGCGCTATCTGGCTGCTGGTTACCAAAGCGGGCAAACCGTTGTCTGGGATACAATGACCGACAAGCCGGTTCTCACAATTGCTGGCAACGGTGCGGCAGTGCTGGGGCTGTCCTTAAACAGCGACAATTCGCTGATTACCACAGGCGACACCAACGGTATCGTCCATGTTTACGACACAAAATCGGGCAAGGAAATCACCAGCCTGAATGCAGACAAGGAACTGGGCTGGACATCCAGCGGAGATTTCAGCAGCAGCGACATGTGGATCAGCGCCGCAGTATTCAGCCCGGATGATAAATATATAGCAGTCAGTTATGCAACCTATAAAGTTGTCATCTGGGATTGGAAAGCAGGCAAGATTTTTACCACCCTGACTGGTCATGATGATATTGTTGAAAAAGTCACCTTTAGTCCGGATGGCACTTTACTGGCATCCGCGAGTGATGATAGCACCATCATTGTATGGACGCTAAATCCAGGCGATGGCGGACGCGGCCCAGTGGATCCAAAAAACAAAATCACAGATCCGCATTTCAGAGCTAGATTGGAAGGACATCGTGCTGTTGTGTACGACGCAGCCTTCAGCCCGGATGGAAAAACGCTTGTCTCTGCCAGCGCAGATGGACTGATCAAAGTCTGGAATCTGGAAACTGACAGTTATCTGATGGATTTGTACGGCAATACGGGCCGTGTTCACGCTGTTGCATTCAGCCCAAATGGCAAACGGATCGTCAGCGGTGGCAGCGATAATAGTGTGCGTGTTTTCACACTGGATACAAACGAATTAATTGAAACAGCGCGTCAGCGCGTTACCCGCCAACTAACCGATGTGGAATGCAGGGAATACCTGAACGCAAACTGTGAAGCCTTTCGGCAATCTGACCCACTCAAACCCATTACCGATTTCTTCAACAGACTTTTTCGCTGGTAGAAAAACCAAATTTTTTCAGTATCGAATATCGAATATTCTTCGTCTAAACCCTAACGTCTAACATCTAAAAGGAGAAGCCCATGCCACAACAGTTATACCTAAACGGAATTGACGCAGACACCGGCGGCCCACTCGACGAACTCCCCATCGATACTGAGATCATCGCCAAAGTAGCACGCGGACAAAAAATTACGCCTGAAGACTTAAGAGATGCAAAGATCCGCAAAGCCCAGACCGAAACCGCGCATTTCGGCGTTGGCGAAGGCATCGACAACACCGACCTGGCCCAAACCGGCTGGGGCGTGATTTTCCCAGCCAGTTTGCCGCAAAAATCGGTGGACGCCATCAAGGATGCGCTCAAACCGTTGCTTGACCTGCGCAAGAAACAGGCTTCTGCCAACGACCCAAATTTCTACCGGGAATTCATCGGTCCTGACCTGGGCTATCAAAACGGCGAATCGAAAAACGACTTTCTCAAACGCTTCGGGCGCGGTCCCGGTCCCGCGGATCCTGCTGCGGGCAAGGGCGTTCCCTACTACCTGATGATCGTCGGCTCGCCCGAAACCATCCCCTACACTTTTCAATATCAGCTTGATGTACAGTACGGCGTTGGACGCATTTATTTTGAAAAGCTCGAAGACTACGCCCGCTACGCAAACAGCGTCGTTCAAGCCGAAACCACCAACTTTGCGCGCTCCAAGAGCGCTACCTTCTTTGGCGTTTCCAACCCGGATGACCGCGCCACCAGCATGAGCGCTGAATCCCTCATCAAACCGCTTGCTGGACAATTTACAGATGCGTACAAAGACTGGAACGTCAATCTGGTTGCCCCCGCCAATGCCACCAAAGCCAATCTGACCAACTACATGGGCGGCAAAGATACCCCATCCCTTTTATTTACAGCATCGCATGGCATGGGTTTCAAACCCACCGACAACCGTCTGCTACCACATCAGGGTGCAATCCTCTGTCAGGACTGGCCAGGCCCCAAAGCCCGCCTGCCCATTACCGACAGTTTTTACTTCTCTGCAGATGACATCGCTGCGGATGCCGATGTCTTTGGCATGTTCGCCTTCGTCTTCGCCTGCTATGGTGGCGGCACGCCCAAACTCGATAACTTCTACCGCCAGGCCTTCGGCACACAAAAAGAAATCGCCCCTTACGCCTTTATGGCGCAACTACCGCTCAAACTGCTCTCCCACCCCAAAGGTGGCGCACTGGGTGTTTTCGCGCATGTCGAACGCGCCTGGGGTTCCTCCATTTCCTGGGATGGCGCCGTCAACGATGTCGCTACCTTTGACAGCACGGTTAAAGGTCTGATCAACGGCAAACCTGCCGGGGCCGCCACCGAATA
Source organism: uncultured Chloroflexia bacterium (assembly GCA_963757465.1). Taxonomy (GTDB): domain Bacteria; phylum Chloroflexota; class Anaerolineae; order Anaerolineales; family Villigracilaceae; genus UBA5195. The sequence goes on from CAVWRY010000005.1 coordinate 393,909, forward strand.
TTTCAACGAACGCTATGCTGAAATCTCGACCATGCTGACCGAAGAAATCGACAACACCAGCCCCGAAAACCAGGATGACGTCAAACTGGCTGGCATGTGGACTTCCAACAACGACGCGCGCAACTACGCCTTCATCGGTGACCCGGCGGTACGGCTCTGTGTGAGTGGCAAAACCACCGCCCAAGCCCAACGTGATAGCCTGGGCGAAATTATCACCAAAGCTGCACCCTCCAGCGTCGGTTTCCAGCCTGATATTGTGGAACGTGCTGTAGTGGCGGTAGCCGCCGGGGCTGCTGCCCCGGCAAGCAACTTCAGCGCAGAAACGACAGTCGCAGTCGTCAAAACAACAACGACTGAATCGTACTGGAATCACCGACATCTTCAAAAAAACTGACGCCCCCACTGATGGAACAGCGGTTGTCACCAGCGGAAACAGCGACTCTTTCAAAAAATTCACCGAAAAACTGAGCGAGTATCTGTCCAAAACCATTGACGATATCACGAGCCTGGAAATTCTCACCTACGTCGCCGAAGACATGAAAGATGTCACCTACGACAGCGGCAAATTTGGCGGCGGCGCACAACTGCGCGCCATGACCCGCGTCAGCATTGACGGTGATACGCTGGTCTGCATCCCTGAAAAAGATGGCGAAGTCGATAGCACCGTCTGGGAAATCCACCTGGAAATGGTCAAACAGGCCCAGGCCAGCCGCGCCGAACTGATGAAAACACTCGTCAGCGCCGCCACCGGCATCGTCAACATCGTCAAATAAGCGTATGGCAGCCGTTTTCGAAACCAGCGGGATGGATGACCCACTCGGACTGTGGACTTCCACCGTCCCAGCGGCGGGTACTGTTTCCTTTTCAGTGGGCGGAGACGAACCTGACCCGCAGCCTGCCGAGCCGGTATTCCGCGTCAACCTCCCGGCGGACAATGCAGCCGCATCGCAGGCGATGGACGCGCGCGAGCAGTATATTCGCAACCTGGACGCTGCGCTGAACAACGTCCCAGCCCGGCTTGATGGACTGGTTGCCCGCACGCAGGAACGACAGCAAAAAGCTGCGCAGGGTGGCGTCTCGTTCGATGTCTCATCCGCCGAGGAGACTGAAAGCGGCCCAGAAAGCGACCTGCTCTCACTGCTGGATGACGCCGAAGCCGAAGAAAAAGCCCAAAGCGGCGAAGTCAGCTTCGGCTTGCAAGAAACCGCCAGTGCAGCGCTCGAACAGGCCAAAGCCGGGTTCGAGACACTCACCGAGCAGATCAGCCGCGAGGTGCTGCACTTCGCCTGGGTCGAAACCACCATCGCGGATGCCCTTTTGGCGCGTACCACCATCGGGTGGACGGGCGATGCACAAACGGCATTCGCCCAGGGGGTGAACGATTCCCAGGTCGTGTTACATAACCGTAACCTGCGCATCGTCACCCAGACCCGCAACATCCGCCTGCGCCTTTTCATCACGATCGCCACGGGCGCAGCCAAAGTATCTGCTTTGCTGACGACCCCTACCGGGGCGGTGCTTGCGCTGCCAGCCGTTTACCAATACGTCATGCAAATTATCGCACAGGTCAAACAACTTCAATCCATTCAATCATCCTAAGGAGAAAATACAATGGCTACAACTGAAATCAAAGAAGCGCTCAAGAATGTGGCAGATCAGATTGCCAAATACGTTGCCGATGCAGCGACCATGACCGTTGAAACCAGCTATGTCGAAATTGATGGCAAACCCGAAGATGCCAAACTGGCGGCGCGTACCACCATCAAACTCGATGGTGACAGCACCACCACCATCCCCACCAAAGCCGGGTTGGATGGCTCGCTGACCGTGGACTCAGGCATCTACGAAGTGCATCAGCAAAACGTCAAAGCTGCCAGCGATTACCGCTCCGGGGTGTTGAACAGCCTGCTAAGTATTTTGCGCGGCCAATAACAAGCTTTTTAACGCAGCTTGCCACAGAGAACACAGAGAAAATCTTTAAACTCCGTGTTCTCTGTGGCAAGGTTTTTCATTTGAGTGATCAAGCGAGAACATTTATGACCAAAGTCGTTTCAATCCATTCATTTCGCGGCGGTACAGGCAAATCGAACACCACCGCCAACCTGGCAGCCATGATGGCTGCCTCCGGCAAACGGGTCGGCGTGGTAGATACAGACATCCAATCCCCTGGCATTCACGTCATTCTGGGGCTGGATGAAGCCAGCATGAAGCACTCGCTGAATGACTATCTGTGGGAAAAATGCAAAATTGAAGAAACGGCCCATGACGTTACTGCCAATGTTGGCGCAAATGTTTCGGGCCAGGTATTTTTGATTCCATCCAGCCTGAAACCCGGCGAGATCACCCGTATCCTGCGCGAGGGCTACGACCCTTCGCTTTTAAACGAAGGTTTCACCGCGCTCGGGCAACGGCTTAAACTGGATGTGCTGCTGATTGATACACATCCCGGCGTTAACGAAGAGACATTGCTCTCGATTGCCATTTCAGACGCTGTGCTCATCATTTTGCGCCCCGACCAGCAGGATTATCTCGGCACAGGTGTGACTGTCGAGTTGGCACGCCGCTTGCAGGTCGAAAATTTGCTCTTATTGGTGAATAAAGCGCCACAAAGTATGGATGTGGCCCAATTAAAGCAAAAAGTGGAAGACGCCTACGGTCATCCCGTCGCTGCCATCATCCCACACTCCGATGAAATGATGACGCTGGGAAGCATGGGGGTCTTCACAGTGCGCTATCCAGACCACCCCACTTCCAAACTTTACAGACAAATTGCCGATCTTCTGCTGGCTTAAGCAATGAACCAAACCATACAGGCTGTCATCTTTGATCTGGATGACACGCTTTTCGACCATTACCACAGTCTGCAAGCCGGTCTGACCGCGCTGCAAAAAACAACTCCCCACCTGCAACAACAAACGCTTGATGATTTGACCAGTACCTATGTTGATCTGGTTGAATCATTGCATATCCAGGTTCTACAGAAGCAACTGACATTGGATCAGGCCCGCATCCAACGGATGCAATCCTTTTTCCTGAAATATGGTCGCACCCTGTCGGTGGATGAAGCCCAAAGCTACACCCACCAATATCGGGGAGCATATCAAGCTGCCAGGCAGCCCGTACCGGGGGCAATTGCGCTGCTGGAGCATCTACGAACCCGCAATGTCAAAACCGCCATCATCACCAATAATGCCAGCATGGAACAGCGTGAAAAACTGGACTTTTGCAAGCTGACGTCATTAATCGATGTAGTGGTGATCTCTGAAGAAGTCGGCGTCATTAAACCAGATCCGGCCATTTTTGCCATCGCGCTCAAACATCTGGAATGCAGCGCCAGCCAGGCCATTATGGTGGGAGACGCCTGGAACACCGACATTTTAGGCGCGCACCATGCCGGGATCAAGCCCATCTGGCTCAATCGTTTTGGCGTACCCTGTCCCGACAGATCGATTGCAAGCATCATTCATACGCTCGAACCAGCCTCAACCGTTGCAGATATTCTGCTAAAAACAAACCGGTAAACCTGCAAACCATTAACAACAATACCTTTCGCGCCTTTCGACAATGTCGCAACCTGTTTTTTTGTTGTATACTCAATTTCATCCACCCCAATTTCTCTGTGAGTAAATATGACTGACAGTGATTACCTGCTCGACATTTCCAGCTTTATTCCAAACATTGTTAAGCAAAAACTGGTCAATCAACCAGATATTCTCACCAAACCGTCGATGGAACGCTTCAAAGCGACGGTTTTATTCGCAGATATCTCGGGTTTTACTGCACTGACTGAACGGCTTGCCAATCAGGGGCCGCAGGGGATGGAAACCATCACCCAAATTTTGAATGATTACTTTACAAAGATGGTCGATGCCATCCACAAACATGGTGGGGATGTGGTGAAATTTGCTGGCGATGCCCTGCTGGCAGTCTGGCGCGAAAATCAGAATCAGGATTCCAACTTGCAGGCTGCAGCCTGTGCGTTGGCGCTGCAAAAACACCTGCATGAATACTCTCCCGTTGAAAACGTCTTCCTGCGCATCCGCATTGGGCTGGGAACAGGGGAAGCGGTGATCGCCTTTATCGGTGGCCTGATGCAGCACTGGGAATTCGTCATCACAGGCGACCCGGTTGCACAGGCCAGCTTCGCGCAAATCCACGCCAAACCCGGCCAGGTAGTCATCTCACCCGAACTGCGTCAAAAACTGGGTGGAAATGCCATCCTGGGGGAGAACAATGTTCTGCTTGATCTGGCTTCTGCCAGCAAAACAGACGGCCCCAGCAATACCATGCCCCTTGTTTCGCCTGAGCATGCTTCCGTTTTGAATGCATACATCCCGCGGGCCATTTCGAGTCGTCTGAGCGCCGGGCAGGCCGCCTGGATGGCCGAATTGCGACGTGTGACCGTGCTCTTTATCGAACTTCCGGGCTTTGGTCAAACCGAACGCGAAGTACCCGACCGCGCCACACAACTCCAAAAACTGGCTGAAGCCCAAACGGTTTTATATACGCTCCAGCAGATTCTTTATGGCTACGAAGGCACTGCCAACAAAATTTCAGTGGATGAAAAAGGGGTTACACTGCTGGCCGCCATGGGGTTGCCCCCCTTCTCTCATTCAGATGATCCGTTGCGGGCGGTGTTGGCAGCCCTCGACATTGTCACAAAAATGGATCATCTCGGATTCGTTTGCCGGGTGGGGATTGCCACCGGACGGGTATTCTGCGGTTCGATTGGCAGTTCCAAACGCCGCGAATATACCATGATTGGGCAGGTGGTGAACTTGGCAGCCCGTCTCAAAGTTGCCGCCACCCTCGATACAACCAACCTGAACATCTTTTGCGACGCCGCCACACGGGATGCATCGTCAAAACGGGTTATCTTTGAAAGTTTGCCCCCTGTTTCATTCAAAGGAATTGACCATCCGGTAGCCGTCTATTCGCCCATTGAGCGGTTGCGTGGCTCAAGCCGTTCTTCAGGCCATTTAATTGGGCGCATTGCCGAAAAAGAAACCTTAATCAATATCTCAGTGCCCTAAAAGATGGGCAAGGTCAGTTGGTGATTCTCGAAGGAGAGGCTGGCATCGGCAAATCGCGCCTGGTGGAAGATTTAATCCAAAGCGCAGACCGTACCGATGTCCACATCCTGGTGGGAGCGGGAGACGCCATCGAAAAATCAGCGCCCTATCACCCCTGGCGTCCCATTTTCCGCCAACTATTTGGCCTGGAAGATGCGTTCGATGGCATGGAGGCAGGCCGTCAGGGCATGGCAACGCTCAGCAGCGAACAGATCGCCGGTATTTTGGCTTCCTTTACGCAAAGACTTCCCGAAATGATTGAGCTGGCCCCTCTGCTGGATGTTGTTCTGCCGATTGATTTACCAGATAACGATTTAACCCGTCATATGCGTGGTCAGGCGCGCGCCCATGATACGCAAAAATTGCTGGTCGCCTTGCTTAAACATTATGCACAGGGGACGCCAACCATGCTGATCCTCGAAGATGCCCATTGGCTTGATTCTGCGTCGTGGGCCTTGGCAAGGGCGATTGCAGAGGAACTTCCTGATATTCTTTTGGTCATCGTAACCCGACCGCTCGGCGATTTTCCACCGATTGATTATCAACGACTGGCGCAGGCCCCTACAACGAAATTTGTCAAGCTTCAACCGCTGCCCGCAGCTGATGCGCTCGACCTGGTCTGCATGCGCCTTGGCGTAAAAATTCTGCCTATTATCATGAGTGACATCATTACACAAAAAGCAGAGGGCCATCCCTTCTTTAGCGAAGAGCTGGCTTATGCCTTGCGCGATGCGCACTTGATAAACATTGAAAACGGCGAATGCACCATGGCATCATCCGCCGAAGAAATGAACTCTTTTATTCCGAACACCATTGAAGGAGTCATCACCAGTCGTATTGATCAACTCACCCCGCAGCAACAGCTTACCCTGAAGGTTGCCAGCGTCATTGGTCGGGTCTTTGCCCTGCGGGTTTTGCGCGATATCCACCCGATTAATACAGACCGCCCGCTGCTGGAAGAACATTTATCACGCCTTGAACAACTCGATTTAACACCGCTTGATACCCCCAGCCCGGATATTACCTACATCTTCAAGCATATCATTACGCAAGAAGTTGCCTACAACCTGATGCTTTTTACCCAGCGCAAACAATTGCACCGTACTGTCGCTGAATGGTATGAACAAACATACGCTGAAGACCTTTCCCTTTACTACCCTTTGCTGGCTCACCACTACACGCAAGCTGAAGATCGGATCAAAGCAATCGAATACCTTGTAAAAGCCGGAGAACGCGCGCTATTGCAATTCGCCAATCAGGAGGCGGTGCGCTTCTTAAGTGAAGCACTTCAACTGGTGAGCAAAGACCAACCGCACTCCCTTGAAGCCAGAATGGAGCGCGCCCGCTGGGAGCGCTTGCTTGGGCAGGCCTATTTGGGCATGGGCGATTTGCCATCCACCAAACAACACCTATATCTTTCTCTTGAACTGCTTGGCCGCCCCATGCCTGCCACGCCTTTTGGGGTGATCCTGCTCACGCTTCAACAATTTTTGGTTCAGTTCTTACATATTTTCTTTCCACGCATTTTTATTGTCAACCCCATGGGTGCCCGCATGCCTGCGCCCACTGAAAACACACGCCTGATGGACGCCTACAAAGCCTACGAAATGTTATTTGAGCTTTTCTATTTTGCCAGTGAGCGCGTTAACTTAATTGCCACAGGTCTGAATGCCCTCAATATTTCTGAAAAAGCTGCACCATTTGCAGGACGCGCTCAGGCATTAATCGAAATGAGCGTGATTATGAGCGTTGTAGGGCTTAAGCAAATCACTGTTCGATATCAGGCCCAGGCATTGGAAATATCCAAGACCTATGACGATCTAAAAGTAAGAGACTGGGTTAATCTGGTAATCGTCCTTTATTTGCTTGGCAATGAAGGGACAAGCAAAGAAGTTCAGGCCTCGATTAAGCAGGTGGAAGAATCGTATGACCAACTCGGCGACCGCCGCCGCTGGGGCAATGCGCGCAGTTTGCATTGCCTTTCCTATTTTTATGATGCACAATATGAGCGCAATATTGAACTGGGAAATGATTTTTATGTCCGCTTGCAAAGGACCAATGAGATGCAGCAAAAAGTGTGGGCCTTGCAAGCATTGGCCCGTAGCTACGTCATTATTGGCCGTTCACAAGAAGCAGTCGACATTCTTCTTGAAGCCAAGACTTATCTCGCTCATAACATTGATCAGGCATCCGAAACGACGGTTACAGGGCTGTTGGCCCGCGCCTATTGGCAAGTGGGAGAGCATATCAAAGCCCGGGAAGCCATAAAATCTGGCTTGCAAATCATCTTAAACGCTTCACTGACAACTTTTTCGGTGCAGATTGGGTTCGAAAGTATCTTTGATACGATGCTCGCCATGCTTGAAGAACAGGCAAATGCAGGAAAACCTCTTGATTTATCCCTGATCCAAAAATCAAAAAAACTCATCCCTGCATCACACCGCTTTTCGCGCTCGTTCCCAATCCACTACCCCAGCATGTATCGTAGCGAGGGTCTGTATCATTGGCTGACAGGCAACCCCAACGCCGCTCGCAAAGCCTGGCAAAAAAGCCTGGAATTATCGCGCCTGCATCGGTTATCCTATGCTGAAGGGATGGCGCTTTTCGAGTTGGGCCGCCACGCTCAAGGGGAAGAACGGCGCGTAGCCCTCGAACAGGCCTGCAGCATCCTGACACGAATCGGTGCAAACTACGATCTCAAACGGATTCCGGAATAAGGGTTGACAAGCATTTCATTGCACAAAAATTTCGTATTCAATATCCTGTGTCGTCTCTCCATATTGCCCACCGAATTTGATGGTGTGTATCCCCTTTTGCAAGGGCGCAAGCAGAATCCAATATCCGTCTGATGCGGCAGGATAGCCGTAATGGGGAGCATCGAAACAGTCTTTTGGCGGGACTTTGTAGTGTAGGGGATCTGTGACGGCAACACCATCCAACTCAGCAAATAAGCCATGTACATCCGAGTCAGCGATGGATGCGGTCGCCCTGGCTGCATCACAGTCGTAGTCGGGATTCTTGCCATCCGGCAAATAAGACGCATTGATCATTGGAAAAAAGACGTACTTCCCAGCAGGGATCACGCATCTTCGCGATATCTTCGATGAGCCAACCCCACCCGCAAGAAACCACACACTACCTTGTTGTCCGTTGCTGCAATGAGCGCCAGACATATCTTTCAGCGGATTGTTCGCTGTCGAGTCAGCCAAAGCCCACTTCCACCAGTCAGCCGATAGTGCGCCAGTGGAGCGACCTTCTACCAGAGTGCTGGGTTCCAAAAATACAGATGGTTTGCTTGCGCAACCGACAAGCATCAAGAAAATAACAACAACCAAAAAAATTCGACGCATTGGTGCCTCCATAAACAAATTTTCAAATCATCAACGCTGGTTATTGTAAACCGACTTTCCTGTTGCGACCACCTGTCCAATAATATCAGCCGCCTTCTGAACTCCTCCTGATGTTTGAATTGCAGCCTGTAACCTGAGCGCATTCTGTTTATATGCATTTTGTACGAATACTTGCCGGATGGCATGCCGCAACCGGGGAACTGTCAAACGCTGCAAGGGAACCAGCTCCCCGACGCCCGTCCATGCGATGCGGGCGGCCACCCCGGGTTGGTCGTTGGCAATCGGGATCGCCACCATGGGCACACCATTGCTTAAACATTCGAGGGTGGTGTTCATGCCCGCGTGTGTAATGGCGAGCGTGACTCGCTGTAATAATTCCAACTGGGGGGCATATGCCACCACCAAAGGGGAACCCGGCAAAGCAGGCAACGCTTCTGGGACATTGCCGCCGCCCAGTGTAATCACCAACTGCGCATCCAAACCCTGACAGGCTTCTGCAATCGTCTGGAATGTTTCAAACTGGCGATTTTGCACCGTGCCCAAAGACGCATAAATGATGGGTTGCCCAGTTAATCGATCAAATGGGAAAAAAACAGGCTCGCGACTGACCGAGCTTGTGTAAGGCCCGGTAAAGTGAAAACAATCAGGCAAAGACTGCCGGGGAAATTCGAATTCAGCCGGTTGCTGACCGAGTTGAGCCAGTTGAGAATAAGCATCATTCGAATTTTTGAAGGATGGCAAATTCCAGCGCTGGCGATATTTGGCAATCAACCTGGTCACCGGGCTGGTGCCAGCCGCCATGAACTGGTGGCCGGCCTGATTGCGAAA
>CAVWRY010000006.1:0-89287 GCA_963757465.1 uncultured Chloroflexia bacterium
ACGCGCCCACCCGCCCGATTGGTAGCTCCACGACTGGTAAACGGGTGGAACAGCAGGTTCATGATTAAGCATCAGGGCGCAGCAAATGCTGATAAACGGAATCCCCAAAAAATCAGCGACGGTTGAGGCACCAAACGAAGTCTGATCAATCAACAGCGCATCGATCCCGGCGCTTTTGATGATAGTCGGAGCCTCCTGCAAAAACATGGCAGCAGCCTGTTCAAAGATTTTGATGGTGTAAAGCGACGCGGCAATGCCGCTGAGTTGCCCCAGTTTCGCGTGGGTCTTCGCCATAGCGCCGACTGGGAAGGCCGCTTCACCGATCGCCTGAAATTCCAATCCGGCAGCAAGGGCTCTGGGTTGCACATCAAGCACATTCAGTAGTGTGACCCGATGTCCACGCTGTTTGAGTTCATGGCCCAGCGCTGTCATCGGGTTCAGGTGTCCGCTGGCTGCCGGACAAATCAGGCCAAAGTGAGTCATGGTTTATTCCCGAATAGGCACATCTGGAACCCAGATGTATCCATCCACATCGCGGATGTAAACCTCCCGCAACCCGTGTCCCTTGTCGGTGGCGGATGAAAGAACTTCGAAGCCAAGCTGACGGGCGGCTGCTTCAGCTTGATCGGGATCGCAGCCATGCAGCCGAAATTCAACCCCACCCCCGCGCGGGTGCGCAAAAGTATTAATGCCCATCGGGTGGGTCTCAAAAGTATGGTCTGCATGCAACATCCATTCAGACCCATACCCTGAGAAAACAGCAAAATCGGGATCAGCGTAGATGACATGAACCCCCAGGACATCCCGCTGAAAAGCCAGGGCAGCTTGAATATCCCTGACCAATATATTCAACGTAAGACCCTGCAATGACTGCCCATATTCCTTACCAGACATCCAGGGTTCGCCAGTGCGTAGTTTCATGGGTTTCCTTTCGAAATAGGCCTACGGCATTTCAACGCTCAAGCGATATTCCATTTTCTTCAGCGAAATGTTCGATACTGCTGGCTAACGCCTGGATTGTCTCCGTCCGATTTTTTGCCGTTGTATCGATGACTTCGAGCTTGAGGGCATCAGCCTGTCCACGCAAATAACCAGCCCAAATATACATATCCGGGGTATCCAGTTCGGGTTGCGCCCGGTCTTCGACCAAACGTCGCCGCCTTTCAGCATGAGAACAATCCACCAAGACAATACGGATGGCAGAAAATCCGATTGCACTTGCCATATCAAGAATGACAGCGGGGCGCGCCTGCGCATCCAGCACAATCAGACTGGCAGGGTCTGATTGCGTGATTTTCTCCATCCACAGCCGAGTTTTATGAGCCTGCCATTCTGCCGGGTCATCCACCTGGGCATTCATTTCTTCGATGCTGGGAATTCGCTGCTCTTCATCAAAGTGATGGACTCCCAAATTTGGATATGCGCGTTCAACAATGCCTTTCAGCAAGGTGGTTTTTCCTGCGCCAGATGCGCCTGTGACGAAATAAAGTGCGTTTCGATTCATATCAGCCTTATTGAGGGAATAGAGACAAACTGGATGCCCTTATGGATATAGCGAGCCATAATTCGGTAGAACAATTCAGTGGTGTTATCGTGATCGTGCACCAGGATGATATCGACCGTATCTTCGCGATTCAAAGCGCGGCCTTCGTAAGGCAAATCTTCATCAATCCGCGCCAGAATGGCCTCAGCCGTGGATAAACCCGAAGGGGCGTCCGGTTGCTGATACCAATATTCCGCCTGATCAAAGGTGCAACGCACATCCATTCCCTGCAAAAGGGATGGGTCTGAAAAGTACTTGGGATTGATCCCATCAAATGGAGGCTGACGATAACCCAGCTCATGCAAATATTGCTGAAGTTCTGTTTGTTTGTCACCGCCGATATCAAAATAGGGAAAACGGAAATATTTGGCTGGCCGTTGCACACCTGCATCCTGATAGAGTTGCTCGATGATTTGATCGGTTTGCAAGATTTCCCTGCGACAATCTTCAAGCGATAAAGTAGAAAAAAACGGATGACTGAAAGAATGATTGCCAATCATGAACCCGCGTTCAATGGCAGCGCGCATGACCAGTTCATTCTTTTGCATCAAGTTACCGATGCAAAAGAACAGAGCTGGGATGCCCTGTTGATGAAGATACTCCATTTTGGCTGTAAAATCCTTGCTAGGGGAATCATCAATTGTCAGATAAGCACTTTTCATCGAGAGAAAACTCCATTCGTTACTTGCAGCTTGATCTTGAAGACTATTTTTGATTTTACTCGATCGTGATATCTTTCAACTGTTTTGTCATGGATTCTTTGAGCTTCTCTGCATGCTTTGCTCGTTCATCCACAGTCATTATTTCTCGCCGGGTTGTATAAATCTGATCATCTTTGTAGCGCGGCGTCACATGTAAGTGATAATGCCAGACATCTTGATTCCCTGCTGGCTCATTATGTTGGCGGGTGGAAATTCCATCACAGCCATAAGCTACTTTCATTGCCAGCGCAATCTTCTGAGCAACTGAATGGATCACGATTGCATAGCGAATCGGTAAATCGAAAATATTCTCGAAGTGCTGATTCGGAACGATGAGGACATTTCCGGGATTGTTTGGCCATTGATGAAAACTGACCAAGGCTGTGACTTCATCATCATGATAGATAATATCGCTTTGAACCGAATAAACATCCTTGTGTTCAATACCTTGAATGAGAAAGCAAAACGGGCAAATATAATTTGGAGGAGCGTGTTTATACATGGATCATATCTCGGTTTGATAATCTTTTCAATAGCGGTAGATCATCATACGTTCTGCCCGCCACAGCGTGGGGCTGACCTGCATTGCGCGGAATAGAAGCCGCAACCAAAGCGGGAATCGGTCAAATCCCACCAACTCGCTGGGCTTATATTCCTTGACCAACGCCAGCCTGGGCTCAAGCTGCTGGATGTCCTGGGGATCATCCAACCCCCATTTGTAGGTGGCCCCTGTGCCCCCAACGTTCGAACCCGCCCTTTTCACAATCATCGAGTTGCAGATATCGAAGATCATCTGGCCGCTGGGGAAGTGAGCGACCACCGCATTGAGCAGCGCTTTTACTTCCGCTTCGCTCAGGTAATGGAGCACCCCCTCAGCAATCAGCAACCCGGGCCGGTCGCGTGGAAGTTCGTCCAACCAGCGCAAATCATCCAGCGGCGCACCGATCAGATGATAGGCGTCCCGTTCGGGAAACAGTTGACGGCGCAGATCGATCACATCCGGGTAATCCACGTCGAACCACTCGACGCTGGCAGGCGGATCGACCCGGAAAGCGCGACTGTCCATTCCGCAGCCCACCTGGAGGACGAGCGCGTCTGGATGATCGGCCAGAAAGCCGTGCGTGAGTTGGTCAAAGGTCGCGGCGCGGGTGGCGATAACGGTAGGGCCAATGTCTCTCCACATGCTCCATGAAGCCATGCCTGTTAATTGCTTGCTGAGGTCGTAATCGATATGGCGCATTGCTTCTTCAGCCCAGGGATCACGCAAAATGGGATTCTTCCACTGGCTCTGTATGGCTCGACCGCTCAGGGTCATGAGCATCGTTTCTTTTTCTTTTGTGAACTCGACTTTTTCGGTGGTCATTGATCGCTCCTTGACTACATCTTTTCTAAAATTTCCATTTTCTTCTGCTTGTATTCCTGTTCGGTGATCAGCCCTGAAGACAATTGTTGATTTAGCTTTTCAAGCCTTACTCTTGCATTATCTGACTTATCAGCTGCTGTTCTCAATCTTTGCGAATGTTCATTTATATTGGCAGATGCTTCGACAATGGTTTCCGGTAAAGATGCGACCCATTGCGGGTTAAATCTGGCAATCATCACTTGTATCTCAACGCCTGGTTTGAGTTTCTCACGATAAATGCCGTGTTTTGCATTAAATCTATCTGCCGCGATATAAGGTGCACCCTGATGAGGGTGAACTTCAAGTTTCACGCTGACCGGCTGAAATATCAATGTTCGGGAATAGCGGCTCCCTGAATACCATCCCCACCCTGCATCCCGCACTTCCAAAACAACTGCTTTGGCTTGTTCCCCATTTGACTTTATATACGAATGAATAATGGTTGGTAATCCATAAAACCAAAACATAACCAGACAGAGTACTGCGAATAATCCCCCAAATAAGATAAAGCTCCCGAGTGAGATTAAGACCGTGATAATATTCATGGCGACTCCATAATTTTGATTTCGCTATTCGAATTCAGTTTGCCAGTCAATGGCAGGCGCGACAATTTTGCGAGAGGTAGCGCTAGCCAGGTTCATCTTTCATCATACTCAAAAACATATCGACTATTTTAGGATCATAACGTATTCCTGCATATTCACTGATAAAGTCTAAAGCTTCATTCTTGGACAATGCTGGTTTATAGACACGTTGACTTGTCAGAGCATCAGCAGTTTGGTTTTTAGGGCGTGCTTGTTGTATCTACGATGTAAATATCTGTTCCACCAACATAAGCCAAATATCTGTCATCCGGGGACCAGAAAATGTCTTTCACATTTGCCATAGGTGGCGATAACTGTTCTAGAAATTCCAATTTCGGGTAATCCATTTGCCAAACACTGCCATCGGCTGCCGCCAGCGCAAAGCGATCCCCATTTGGGCTCCAAATGATTCCCGTAGCACCATAAGCACCAGTATTAAAATTGGAGGGCAATGCCAAATGTTTATAGGTTAAAAGTCTCAACGTTGAGTAAATATAGAAACTGATGGTTCTGTTTATCGGCATCAATTGACACCTTGACTCCTGCGGTTGGGTGCCAGACATCCGCAACCCCATAAAATAATTTTTCTGAGTTTGGTTTTACTGGCAAGGATCGCAAGGTTTTATTTGAAAGGGTCAGCACCTGTGAGCCTACGAGTGCATATTTGCCGTTTGCCGACCATTCAAGACTGCCAACATGAAGCAGTTGGGATTTAAGCGTTTTGAGATCAATCAGATATATTTGAGGATCCTTTTGTGATTGGGCACCCGGGGAGATATACATGTAATCGCCATTTGGCGAAATCGATTTATAGGAAGGCGAGCGGTTATTAAAAAAGCATCCGGCAGGTTAGCAATAACTCCTAGATTATGGTAAGTTCTTTCAGAAACATTAAAGATGGTGGAAAAATCGGGACCTTCATACCACCAAGCATCATATTGGGGCATGACGATATGATCGTTTAACCATACACCGTAAGCATGGCGCAGGCTATGCATATTAACCAATGGGCCTCCATCGAAAATGGTTTTCTCGTTGGTGATGGTGTAGTTCTTGCCAGTTTTAGCATTTCCGTAATAATAACAACAGAAAAAAATCTGGTTTTCGTCGCGTGACCAAATGGGCAACCAGCGTTGAACATCATCTCCAAGCCCTGGCCCCCAGCCGAAATTGACTTTTCTGCCACTCTTTAAATCCACCCAGGTATCTCCTGCGATAAAGATTCGTTCTGCGCTGGGCGAAACATCTATCAATTTACCATCATAATGTGCCAGGAGTTTTCCATCGGCGTTATAGGTGCTAACGCCGTTCTTCTGTCGAAGCGTTTCGGCTGTAATAAGCACTCCCAGTTTAGATGACCAGCGTGGCAGTAAAATTCTGAGCGCACGATCATTCTCCAGGGGAAGATCGTTCGGGGGTAGCCAGCTTATTCCCGTGTTGATATTTATGACGACTGAACTTGCATTAATTGTTGTCCAATTTGGCTCTTGGACTTCTCCTGTTGCAGGAAATAACAATAAATGACTGGTATCCATCCATAAATAGCCGTGATAATCACTCCACGAGCCGCCGTTAAATCCATTACTCCAGCCAGTAATACGCTTTATGCTATGTCCATTCAAACCATTTAGAGTTTGAAGCGAAAATGAACTTTTCAACAGGCCAAGAATCTTGGTTGGCTCAATGGTTGGGATCAGTGTCGGATATTGATAGCGGGTGGCTGTCGGTGCGAGGGTGACTGTCGTCGTTGGGCTTGGCTCCAGCCTTAACGTCGGTGCTGGCACCAATGTTGGCGTAGAGACGGTTGCCCTTGGTGTGCATGCAATGAGCAAGATGCACAATGCCAAACAATAAGCGCTTCTGTAGATAGTCTTCAAGATGTTCTATTCCCTTTTCTGCCTTTTGTTTGATGGAACATCCCCATCAGAATGTATAACATAGTGGCTTCTATTCGGTACAAGCGCCCAACAGCGAGCGTTACTAGAAGTTTTCCTTTTTTCCACCAGTAACATAATACACAATTGCTGCAATCGCAGCGAGTGGATGCGTAATGAAGATGCTGACAACATGAATTTTGCTATACAAAAAAACGAAATAGCTCACTTCCGTTAAACTTTCCATGATTCGCAAGATAATAATGGCCTACTGTTTCATGACCATTAACTGCATCTCCACCAATAATAAGACTAATAACGACAAAAGCTAGAAAGTTATATATTGCAATGAAGAAAATAATTCGGCATACCTTATGTAATTCTTTCATTTGGTTACTTTACTTTATTCACTTTCAAGGAAACGCCCAACGGTTTGCCACGCGGGCCGCCCACGAAACGGAACGTGGCAAGCCGTCAGCCTGCACCCGATGTTAGGCGGTCTGTAATTCTGTGGATGGTTGTTTTGATAATTGCGCAAAGGCGATGCCCGTAGATAATGCGAATAGAAAGATGCCTAAGAGCTGGATCAGTAATTCATGAATTCCCAAAATTACACTCGTAAGCGGCCAGCTTATTGCCACTACAATTATCCATCGGTTTGCATGCATAAACGTTCTTTTGATAACAAGATATTGTGCAAAGCCAATAATTATTCCGCTGAAAAAGTAACCTAGCACGGGATAACTCTTGAGAAACGAATTGATGACATCGAACAGATTAAACCACTTGAGCAAAAGCGCAGAAGCGCAGTAACCAATCGTTGTAGCCAAAACCCATCTGAATGCACTGGGAATCCGATTTCGAACGATAATCCATTGAGATAGCCCAATAATCGCTCCAAAGATAGTCCAATATAACGGGGAACTTACCAGCATACTTGAAGGAAACTGAGGATAAGCAGTACCAGTAACGGCAATGCCAACGTACTGTGCAATAAGCCAGCCAAAACTTGTAATGAATATCCATTTGGTTTCGAACCACTTATTTGATGTCATGATATGTTACCTTGCATTAACAGACGCTTGTGCCACACGGACCAACCCACGAAACGGAACAATGTTTTCGAGCGAAAAAAGCCCTTAAACGGAGCGTGGCAAACCGTCCGCTGCAAGCGTTGTTAGCCCCTTTTTTTAATTACCAAATTAATAACTAACATTACCAATACAAAGATGATGAAGAGAGAAAACCAAATACCAATACCACTGAAACGAGAAGTGCCGTAAGGCCAGAAATACAACACCACGCCCCATAATATAGAAGAAATAACGATAGTTGGAATGATTGATTTTCGGAAATTTATTTCTTGAATAACGACTTTATTCTCAATTTGACTCTTGTTGATTTTGCCTTGCTTGATCAATTCTGAAAATAATAAGTGCAATTGCTTTGCATTACTCATACTACCAAAACTAACATCGCCTTTTCGAGTCTTGACCTTGAACATTCCTAAATCTGTTACATCAGAATAATCAATTTTCTTTGAAGGCCAAACATATTTCTCTACTACGAAACATGAAGATTTAAATTCGATGCGACGAATATAATTTCGTGAAAAGTAAAGGATGAATAAAATCAAGAACGCAGTTTCGAAAACATTTGAGAAACTAACACCAAATTTCAAAAAGGATAGAAGTAAAGCGATTATCATGAGGAGACTTAGGCTTAAAACATCCCAGCTTCCTTTTATAGAATATCTTGGCTTAAATATTTCTTTTTGCATAATTATCGGCCTGGCCTTTGTCATAAGAAGGAGCGGACTAACGGTTTTGCTTTAGCAGACGGGTTACCAACCTACGAAACGGAGCGTGGTAGTATGTCAAGAGTTGTGTAAAATCTGAGGTTGAGCGGTAGGGGTTGCAGGGATGGAGATTTTTTTGAATTTGATGCTTCGAATGACAGCAAAGAACAATAAGGAACAACTGTCTTCATTGCGAAAAGCGGCGGACATTTTGTGGCTACGTTTTTTGACTTCAAGAAAGAGCCGTTCAATCGCGTTCGAAGTTCGAATAGACTTCCAGTGATTTTTTGGAAATTGGTAGAAAGTCAGGCAAGTGTCCAAATCGCGTTGTAGGCAAGCGGTTGCCGTAGGATAGCTGCTTTCATACTTGGCAAGAAATGCAGCGGCTGTTTGTTTGGCTTTTTCCAGGTTTTCCTGATAAAAGATGGCTCTGAGTTCAGGATAAACTTGGTCTTGCTGCTTTTGGGGAATGTAGGCCAGCACATTCTCCATTTTGTGTCTGACACAGCGTTGGCGTTTGGCTGCCGGGAACTTGTTCTCAATCGCGTTGATCATGGCTTTGCCGCCATCGGTGATCCATAAATCAATGGTGGTCAAACCACGTTCTTTCAAGTCGTTGAGCAGGTCTTCCCAAGCTTGCTGGTTCTCTCGATCACCTGTGGTAAAGCCCAGAACTTCTCGTTTTCCTTCCAAATCGATTCCGATGACTGCCAAAATCGGCATTTTCTCGCCATTGCCATCGTAAATGACACTGAAATAGGTTCCGTCGGCGATGACATACAGATAGTGTGCTTGCAGTCGTCGCTTTTTCCAGTCTGAAAACTCTTCTTCCAGCGTATGGAAGACCCGCGAAACTGTCGAGGCACTTGGATGGCTGCCGCTCAGGGTTTCCACAATACCACCAACTTGCTGGGTACTTACACCCTGAACGAACATCTCACAGATACTTTTGTCCAGTTCTGCTTGTCGCCGTTGATAACGTTCAAATATTTCCGTCCGAAATCCCTTGCGTGTGCGCGGCACGGGTAAATCTTCTACAACCCCCATCGAGGTTCCCAGGTCTCGCTGGTAAACACCGTTCCGATAATCCTGCCGCTTTGTCGTCCTTTGGTAAGGTTCTGCTTTTACAAATGCTTCAACTTCTTCGTTCAACACCTGGATCACGGTAAACTTAATCGCCAGTCTTAGCTTTTCATGTAGTAACTCTTGGATTGTGGCTTGACCTTCTTCATTAATTTGTTTATGATTTGTTTTGGGAGTCATGGTTTTTTCCTTGTTTTGGTGTGGTGCCTGCAAGGATACCAAAACTCCCTTTAATTTACACAATTTTCGTTATACCACCCGGAGCGTGGCAAACCGTCCAATTGCATGATTTGTTAGGCAGGTTTTGTAAGACGATTTTGAATTTGAACTTGGCAATCAAGATAGTTGCTGCACGCGTTGTTGGGTCGCCTTTTACTTTTACAGCACGGTAATGTAAACTAAATTTGTCCCATCTCCTTGAGTAGTAGACAATGGCACTAATTGCTGCCACTGCTGAAAACTCATCCCTAACCGATGTATCATCTCCACCTCTAATTCATACATCGCCAAGCGATTATCATCTTCAACTATCAACTCCATTAACCTCATCGTTGCTTGTAAACGACCATAAATCTCTATTTCAGGGGATTGCATTACCGCTTCTTGAGAACCAGTTTTCGCTCCTGAAGTTTTTGATGTTAAAGGCAATGTTCCTATAAATTTTTTAGATTGTTTGGCTAACCCATTAAACACATTCGTTTGGGTGACAGAACTGCCTTTCGAAATACGAATGGCTTGTGGAAGTGAGTTAATCCACTCTTTCGGTTTCTGAGCCAAATTGAATAAATTTTCCCGGTGCATTTCAAAGACAGCACTCTCATCTAAACCTGGTTTTAGCCATTGATAAACTTTAGTCAAACGTTTCAACCCAATTTGTTCCTTTAAACTTGGGTGCAAATAGGCGGCTGGATTTGATGTCAATAATGTATTGATGTGCTTTTCAAAACGCGGCCGAAGTGCAGTCGCGCCTTCTTGCAGACGACGACGTGCGGTATCAAGTTCTTCTAATTCCAAGTAACAACGGACTTCGGTAACATAAGCCAAGCACAATGTCGAAAGGTATTCATCCGCTACCTGACTACCATTGCCAATTTCTATATCCGTAAGTTTGGTATAGTGATGTTCTGCCTCCAAAAAACGGTTAATGGCTTGCATGGCACTCATTTTGCGGGTTTCAGAGTTAGCCATCGTGAAAGCGTTAAAGGCTAAATCAAGAGCAGCGCGAAAGTTAGCATAAAAAGACAAATCAATTTTATAATCAATGGTTCGGAGAACTTCCTGAGCTTGTTCAAGTTGTTGCTCAATGATATCTAAACGTTTTCGAACGATAATAAAGCCCATTGTTGAAATTGCCAAATTCAGGGTACTGGATACGGCATTCACTGAGGAAAGTGCCAAAATATTTGATAAGACCGGATCGCTTTTCTCATATATTTCACGTAACCAAGCAACAACCTGTTTAGACCCTATCTCACGCACTACCCCGCCTACACGTTCATAAGTTCCATTTGATAATCCTTGCGCAATATGTTCTGGAATATAAAAACTGGCATCAACTCTATTCATTGATTCTCCTTCAATTTGACTTAACATAAATTGAAAAAAAAAGACACACGCTATTCAGCGGCCTAATGTTAGGCAGGTTTTGTAGGACGGTTTTGATTTTGAACTTAGTACTGACGCTAATAATCCGTGCTCATACGTCGTCATGGTCAAGAGAGACAGATAGATCACGATGCGCGTTAGCTTGATTCAGCAATATCTCTGCTTTGGCTTCAAAAGTCTGCACAGCACCCGTGCCTGCCGCAAAACGAGTTGGTGGGTTTTCAAGTCCGACCAGTTTCACAATGGCAGCAGCAAGCTTAGCGGGATCTCCACTTTGTTTTCCATTCATACCACTCCAAGACGTGACAATTTCCTTTGTTTTCTGAGCGTAGTCGTCGATGGATGGCTGGGCGTAAATTGTGGATTCATTGGTGAGTAGCTCAGTACGAAAGAACCCAGGCTCAACTAACATTGTGCGAATTCCAAATGGTGCAATTTCCGGAGTTAGGGATTCCATCCACCCTTCTAAACCGAACTTTGCAGCGGCATAAGCCGTGCAAAACAATTGCCCGGAAATGCCAGCGGTTGAGGAGATACTAATGATCAGCCCAGAACGTTGTTCGCGCATGATTGGCAACATAGCGCGAGTAACATTCATTGGACCGAAAAGTAACGTTTCGATTTGATTGCGGATCTGCTCAGGGGTTAGCTCTTCAAAGAAACCGGCGAAAAAATTGCCTGCGTTGTTGACCAATACGTCGATTCGCCCAAATCTTTGAATGGCCGCATCAACCGCAACAACGGAATCCTGGGACTCTGTGACGTCGAGCTTGACTGTCAACATCTTGTCATTCTTTCCAATCGCGGCCTCCACTTTGACAGCGTCACGCCCGGTTGCAACAACATAATCCCCGTTGGCAAGTACGGCCTTTGCAATGTCAACACCCATGCCTCTACCTGCACCCGTGATAAACCAAACTTTCTTCTCAGCCATAAAATAAAATGCTCCTCACTTATTTGAATAAGTCACAGATTTTGGAAAAACCTAGCTGCCCAACTACGGCTTATGCCAAAACGGTATAGCTTCTTATAGACAGCATACCCTTTAAAAAAGTATAGCATAAACTCCAACTCCCCCGGCACAAAGCCTGATATACTGCCCCTATCCATCCCACTTGTGCGAGGACAAAATGGCTGAGAACAAAACCCAGAAAACCACTGCCAGCGTCACCAATTTTCTCAACAGCCTGCCCGATGAAAAAAAACGGCAGGATAGTTTCACGCTGGTGGAGTTGATGCAACAAATCAGCGGCGCGCCCGCCGTCATGTGGGGTCCCGCCATCATCGGCTTCGGCGACAGGCACTACAAATACGCAAGCGGACGGGAAGGCGACTGGTTCCTGGTTGGGTTTTCGCCACGCAAGCAAAACCTGGCGCTGTATATCACGGGCGCATCCGCAAGCGAGCGGCTCAACGCGCTTGGCAAGCACAAAATGGGCGGCGGCTGTCTCTACGTCAACCGATTGAGCGATGTCAATCTGGATGTTTTGAAAGAGATCATTCGCGAGTCACTAGCCTAGTCAAAAACCATTCACCACAAAGCACACAGAGATCACAGAGAAAATCCTTGTCACAACAGGTTTCCCTGCGTAAATTTTTGATTTTCTTCATTGTCCCAGGGCAGTGGCGCGATGGGCACATCTGCCGCAATGCGTTTTTGGAACTCGTGACACAGGGTCGGCGCAATCAGGTTTTCAGGGGAGTGACAGAAAAGATAGACATCCGACCCGGCTTTCAGTTGCTCGATCAAAAAACGGGTCCACTCCTCGATGAATGGCAGATTGATCTCCATTTGCGGGTGGCCGATGTAGCGGATAAAGGCAAAATCCGCGGTGCGTTCCGGCAAGATCGGCACATCCGGCTTGCGGGCGCGGGCTTCGAGCAGGCTCTGATAGACGCCCCCTGCAATCAGTTTGTCGCCGTCCAGGCTGCGGATGGGCCGGGTATCGATCACCACGCGCGCCATGTTAAAGCCCGAAAGCAATTCATTCAGGGTCTGGTTGTGCGGCTCTTCGAACCAGTCGAGATGACGCACCTCCACGCCCAGGCGCACATCACGCGGCCAGGCTTCGAGGAAGGTCTTTAAATCTTGAAACAGGCTCGGCGAATAGTGCGGCGGCAGTTGCAGGAACATCGGGCCCAACCGCGTGCCCAACTGCGACATGGTCTCGACAAACTGCTGCGCCTGCGCGATATGCCCTGTCAGTTTGCCGTCGTGGCTGATGGCGCGAGGCACTTTGGGGCAAAAACGGAACGTTTCAGGCATTTCAGCGGCCCACTGTTCCAGCGTCTGCGGCGAGGGGACAGCGTAAAAGGTTGTGTTGCCCTCAATCGTCGTCAGCCGTCGCGCATACTCATGCAGAAAATCAGCTGCTTTTGTTCCTTTCGGGTAAAAGTTGCCCACCCAGCCTTTAAAAGACCAGATCGGGCAGCCAACATAAAAATGGACAGTCATTTTCTTCACCTGTCTTTCCATTGCATCCATGAGAGATTTCAGCAGTTATTTTAAGCAAAACGCTTGTCTCAGCATTTTGTTATATACTATTGCAAAATTCCGCACCAGAAGGAACCCCCATGCAAACCGAAAACCTTATCATCCAAATCAGCGACGATGTCTCCGTGGAACTTGTCCAGATCCCGGCTGGGCCGTTTACACTTGGCAGCGGCGCAAATGCACAGGTGCTCACGCTCGATGCGTTCTACATCGGCAAATATCCGCTGACCAACGAGCAATATTCCGAGTTTTTGCAGGACGCAGGCGGCACCCCACCCGAATACTGGGTCGGCAGAATGACGCCGCCGCAAAGTATTCTCAAGCACCCGGTCGTCGGCCTAGAATGGCGTGACGCACTGGCATTTGTGGAATGGTTAAGTGACCTGAGCGGGAAGAACATCCACCTGCCGAGCGAGGCGCAGTGGGAGAAAGCAGCCCGCGCTGATGACGGATGTCTCTACCCGTGGGGCAACGACTGGATCGATACCGGAGAGACCCCGGCAGCGCCGCGCATCTACATCGGCGACGATACCTGGATGCCGGTGCGCACCGCCGCAGTCGGTGCCACTTCCCCACAAACGGATAGTCCTTACGGCTGCGCAGACATGTGCCGTAACATCTGGGAGTGGTGCAGTTCCGCCGGGCTGGATTACCCCTACAATCCGTCCGATGGACGCGAAGACCTGACCGATAAAAGTGGCCTGCTGCGTGTGTTGCGCGGCGCGGCCTTTGACGGCAAAGAGCCGTTCAATGCGACCGAGCGCCACCTGGCGCGTCCGTCTGACAGCAACAGCTTGTACGGTTTTCGCATTACGCTGGGGTAATGAACGATCAAGACTACTGACCATCAAAATAAGGCGCAGCAATATCGCCTCGTAATATTTTGAAAAGCAGAGGCACACGCAGGTGATGACCCGGCGCAAGTTCGGGCAGGTTATCTTCTCCCCAAAAAGCGACTTCTGTTGCTTCCGGGCTTATACCAGGCGAAATATGCTCAGCTTCGGCCAGAAAAACTGCATGGTAAAGTTGCGTTTTTGTTTTACTCTGCCATATCCGCGAGTCAAAAATACCCAGTAGTTTGACAATTCGTCCGCGAACGGCTGTTTCTTCCCATAATTCACGTTGCGCCGCCTCGGCGAGTGTTTCACCCACTTCAACCAGTCCACCGGGGACAGCCCATAACCCATTATCGCTTCTTCTAATAAGAAGGATTTTTCCATCCTGGACGATGACTGCTTCTGCCCCGGCGGCAGGACTTATATGCAGCCAGTTATCTTCTTGAAATTCACGCCTGACTTCTTCAATAGGCCGTTCATCCAGCGCAGCAACAAACCGTAAGGCCACATCAAGGGTATGCTGGTATCTCGCCCGATCATATTCATTTGCTGTGTAGTATAAACCTGCGCTGGCAATGGCTCTCAGTTCGTCTGCGGCCTGGTAAATCTGATCTGAAGTCAAAGGCATAATCCACCAAAATAAAACGATAATTATCGCGCAACGGGTAAATGGAACCCAAAGGTGCTTCCGATACTTTCCTGGCTTTCGGCCCAGACTTCGCCACCGTGTGCATTGACGACGTATTTGACCAGTGCCAGTCCCAGACCCAGCCCTTCCACACCGCGCAGCAGCGGGTCCGCCATCTGGCTGAAGCTGTCCCAGAGGGTGGGCAACCTTTCGGCAGGGATGCCGATGCCGGTGTCATTGACTTCGAGATGCAGCAAGCCAGCTTCGGCGCGGGCACGCAGCGTCACCTTTCCGCCGGTGGCGGTAAATTTAACGGCATTATGGGTCAGGTGGTAGATGGCTTCTGCCAAAAGGGCCTCATCCACCTGCAGCGTGGGCAAATCACTGGGGGCGAGAATGTCGAGCGTGACCCCTTTGCGCTGCGCCTGAAAATGCAGTGGCACCAGCGCATTTTCGATCACCTGCCCCGGCGTCACCGATGTCAGGTGCAGTTCGCCCTGTTTGCTAAAGAACGTCGCATATTTGACAAGATTATCGATCATGGCTTTGGCCGACTGTACGCCGCTGGTCAACTCGCGCAACTGCTCGCGCTGTTCGGGCAGCAGGTGCTCAACGCCGTAACGCTCGATCAGTTGCAGTGACATGTTGATGTTGACAAACGGCGAACGCAATTCGTGCGTAATCACCCCCAAAAAACCCGATTTAAGTTGATCCAACTCTTGCAACTGGCGATTGGCCTTTGTCAGCGCGGTATTGGCCTGCGCCAACTGGGCAGTCCGTTCGCGCACCTTTTGGTCGAGCACTTCGTTGGCTTCGCGCAGTTGACCGGCAAGTTCTTCAACCTGCTTATGTGCCAGAAACTGCTCGCGGCGATAGCGATATAAACGAATCGAAGTTGCCACCCCGATAAAATTGCCGATGATGAGCGCAAGACCGAGCGCAAGCAGCCCAACTGCACCTTGATCTGAGCGAAAGATCATAAAAAGCACAAAATCGCCAAGCGAAAACGCCAGCGCGGGAATGAGCCGGTAATAAAAACGGTTGGGGATCGCCAAATAAATCGCCAGAATGAACATTAAATCGAGATAGGTGAGCGAGGCCGGGCGGCTGTAAATAATATATAAATGAAAAAAGATGCCTACCAGCCAACCAATCAACACCATGCGATCAATCGCATCAAACGAAGAAAGGTGTGAAAAGCTGCGCATGATGAAAACAGCATTGGCAATCAAAACAGCACGTATCAAGAGCATCACCGGGAGGGCTGGTGAAAGACCAAAAAGCTGATAATCATTGATGATATAAAGTACCATCGCCACAATATAAACGGATAAGACGATGCGGATCAAGCCAGCATCGGCGCGAATGGTACTCTGACGAAAAGCGGATTCAAGCTCCCCTAAATCGAGTTCGGGGTGCCTGAGATATTCCAGCCACTCGGGGCGGGTTGCTGTCATTGAGCGTGGACTATCCATTGAGCCTTTTCCTTAACATAAAGATTTTCACGCGGCGGTTCGTGATATCGGTGATAAAGATGATGAGCGAAAAACAATCGCAAGGATAGACATAGCGTACAAAGTCGGTTTTTTAGGGATCGGCATGTACGTTTGTTTGTCCTATGCTATTTTAGGCAATCAATAAAATTTCACGAATAACTATCGAAGAAATTCGTGAAATTTTGGATGCTTATCTATCTTTGTCGCATTCTACAAAGAGTTTTTAATCTGGAATGGATGATGTGTCAAGGCCGATTAATGGATAACGCTCAGGGTATGGGTACCCGTCAGTTTTTTGTTAAGCGTCAACCATAGTTCCGTGGTGGCGGTGCGCAGGCTGGCAAAATAATCGATATTGGCCTTCAGAAGCACACCATCCAGCAAAATTTTCCTGGGCAAGGTTGCCACTGCATAGTTGTGAATTACCAAAATCGGCGTATCCAGCGTGGATGGCGCGGTGGCAGGCACGGCAAACTTCAAAGTCACATTGCTGTTGGCGGCATTGACTTCCCAGGTGCCAAAAATCGGGCTGTAACCCGCCGGGCTATAGGCCTTAAGATCGGCCCGGCCTACCCCTGCGCTGCCACTCACGCGGACAGTTCCTACACTAGCGGTCAGTTTGGTCAGGCTGATGGTTTTGGCCTGGGTCGACATTTTGATCGTCGGATTCTTCGAATGTGCATCCAACACGACAAAAACGCTGTAGCTGACTTTGGGCCAACCGCTGACAGCGTACCCGTTGCTGCTGGTAAAGGAACTGTTACCGAGCGAACCCCAATCTGCACCCCAAGCCAGTCGCTTGTTGCTGGTGGTTTCGCCCGCACTGGCAACGGAATACTGAATCAACTGATAGGCCCAGTCGCTGGTGCAGGGTAGCTTATGGTCGTAACCAGGGCCAGCACCTTCGTCGTTGGCGCAAAGCTGTCCCATGGTGGTACTGGTTTTCCCCCGCCAGATGGGAGCTTGATAGTTGTTATAGCCGCCTGCATTTTGCCGAACCGTGAGTTGCGTACCAGCCAGACCCATTTCAGCATCCACGTTGGCAGTCCACAAAGCATCGTAGGGTGCACCGGGGTTGAGCTGCGCGTAATTCCACTCGTTATTCATGGTAAAGGGGCTGCCCAGCGTGGTGAATTTGTATCGGTCGCCCCATGCCACCCCGCCAACCACATCCGCACCATTGTTGCCATCGATTTTCATGTCGCCATACGGGGCGCGAAAATCGGAATCAACAGCATGGTTTGGTGCGCCCGAAAGATCAAACGTCACCGACCAGACCGGGTAATCGCGGCCGGTCGCAAACATCCATTGGATGCGCACCGGCATGTTGTATTTGACTACATACTGGCGGTTGGGATCATTGGCATCGTTAATCCAGGTCCAGGGTTCAAAACCAATGTCAAGCGCGTGTTGCGTCAAACCATAACGCACATAATTGAGCGTGTACTGGTAAATGGCATGATGCGTGCCTGAGAAAATCTTCTGATAGGTTGCGCCGTTCCCCGACCCCAGCGGCGAATCGTCTGCATTGTAGGAGTAGGCAAAGGATGGGTTACTCAAATGCGCCACGACGTATCCGAAACCGCCAGCGCCATCATCGGCTCCAGGGTTGACCGTTCGCAGCGCACCGTTCGGCAAAAAGTAGGTGAACTGTTTGGCGTTGCCACCTTTTTGCGTATCATTACGCGCCAGCGCTACCGTCCGCTGGCGGCAGGCGCTGTCAAACCACTTGTATTGATCAGTCAAAAAACCATTGACGCTTTTGCCGCCATTTGCCATACCCGAATCAATCGCAATTCTGGCGCAGGTCGTAGCCGCCGATGGTTTCGCCGCAACATCAGACGTGGCAGAGACAAGGCCAAAAATCGTCAGGGCAAAGGTCATGCAAAACACCAGCAAATATTTTTTCATGTTTTTTTCCTTATGGCGACAAAACAGACCAAGAATATAGAAAACCCTGTAAAAAGTATAGCACTGCCCGCCAGAAAGAAAAGCAACCCAAAGTCCTGTTCGGAAGGGCACCATACAAATGAGTAGGGGCGGGAGAACCCCGCCCCTACCAATACAGATCATCATTCTGCCGTCTTAACCCATTTATCAAAAAACATGACGATGCGTTGCAAGAAAAGCGCCCGGCCATCACCAACAAAGGAGTGGCCCTGCCCGTCGTACCAGAAAATCTCGGCAGGTTTGCCGGCTTTGGTCAGAGCATCAAAAAACTTTTGCGACCATTCCGGCGGCACGGTACTGATGTACTGTCCGTCATCGGTACCGATGTGAATCTGCACGGGGACATTCACCCCCTCCAGATGATGGATTGGGGAGATTTCGTGCAGCATCTGCGGGTCGGACGCCGCCTGCAGGTAGGCATTCTTCACTTCAGCAGGAACTGTATCGGGGACGACGTCGGCCCCAGTACAGGTGGTGATCGCCTGATCGCCAATGCAACCCGCCCCCCAACGTGCAATCACATCCGCATCATCCGCAGAGACTGGTGCGTAAAACACCGCTGCGTGGATATGCACATTACCGTCGATCGCCAGCACCTTGGCAGTGACGCCGCCACCCATGCTATGTCCGAGCATCCCTACCCGGTGGGGATCGGCCTGCTCGATGGAGGGGATGCTGGCGAGCAAGTTGAGTACATCGACAGCCAATCCCGTATAAAAGAAACTGGGGGCCATGCTGGAACCACCCCAACTGCGATAATCAGACGAGATGGTGATATAGCCCGCCTCATTGAGTGTTTCAGCCAAGAGATCTGTGCCGTCCCCGGAGTTGTATTCCCAGCGGTTGACGTACCCGTGGTTGAGCACAATCACCGGGAATGGCCCCTGCTTGCCGCGTGGAATTTGTAGAATGCCGGTAATCGTCAGGCCATCCGATGGATAGTCGATCAGCCAACGCGTGTAAGACTCGGTCAGGGCCAACTGACTGCGCAAATTGACGTTGCCGCCAGGGTAGCTGCGCTCGCGCAAACCGGCAATTGTATACGGGTACATCAGATACGGCGGCGGGGTAAACGTCGGCACGGCGGTGGGTGGCGGGACGACGGTTGGCGTATCCGTCAGGATGGTGGTGGGAGAAGGTAGCGGCGTCAGGGTGGCGACCGAAGGAAGGGCGCATCCAACCACGAGCAAGGAAAACAGGATAAGCAGCAGGTTTTTTCTCATCGCACTCCATTGACAGCTTGTCAGGTGACTGTCACCTTTCTTACAATCGGGCAGAAAAGAGTAGAGATGCCCAGCGTGCGGGCATCTCTACATTACCAAACAGCAAATTTTGCCGCTGAAGTATTTCGCTTTACAGGTCTTCGCCGAGGCTGAGCAGACCCGTCGCCAGTTTGGGCGGATGCACTTTTTCTTCATCTTTCCCAAAGCGGATAACATCTCCACCTTCGTTGATGGCTTCGACTGCAAGGCCGAGGCTCTGCAATTCCTTGACCAACACACGGAAGGAGGCCGGGATGCTTGGTTCTTCAATCGGCTCGCCCTTGACGATGGCTTCATAGGCGTTCACGCGACCCTGAACATCATCAGACTTGACGGTGAGCATTTCTTGAAGGGTATGGGCTGCGCCGTAGGCTTCGAGCGCCCACACTTCCATTTCACCAAAGCGCTGCCCCCCGAACTGGGCCTTACCACCCAGTGGTTGCTGGGTCACCAGGCTGTATGGGCCTGTGGAGCGTGCATGGACCTTATCTTCAACAAGGTGATGCAGCTTGAGAATGGTCATCACGCCAACAGTAACCGGCTGGTCGTAGGGCAAACCGCTCTTACCATCACGCAGGAACTGCTTCCCAAGCGTCGGAATCGGAATGCCGGTTTCGAGCATGATCTCATGCCCCTTCTTGTTCAGATCGGCGTCGGCATAATCTTTTTCTTCGACACCCATCGTCTTGAACCACAGACGCAGACAGGCTTTCAGGGCGTTGTCATCCATGCGAGCGCGATCAGCATTGCTAGGGATTTCAAAGGCCAGAATACCTTCTGGGTCATAGCCTTTGTCCTTGAGCCATTCATAGGCCGTCCAGCGACGGACATAATCGAGATCGCTGGCAATACGGTAAACATCATAACCACGTCCACCCAGCCAATGTTCCAGGTACAGGCTGCGCACTTCATCGTCGTCACGGATGCTTTCCGGGTCATATTCCTGCTCGTAGAGCCAATCCCAACCCAGCGCGGCGGTTTCAGACCAGGCACGGTCCACCAGCCAGGCGCGAGCGAGTTCGGCTTCGATTTCTTCTTCTTTGGCACCGTCAAAGACAGGCGTCAGGGCGCGATAGCCAAGACGTTTGGCAGCCCAGCCAAGATGCACTTCCAGCACCTGACCGATGTTCATACGACCCGGAACACCAAGCGGGTTCAGGATCAAATCGACGGGTGTACCATCTTCCAGGTACGGCATATCTTCCACGGGGACAACGCGGGAAACGACACCCTTGTTGCCGTGGCGACCGGCCATTTTATCGCCAGCCGTAATCTTGCGGCGCTGCGCAACCGAAACGCGCACCATCATATCCACGCCAGCGGAAAGATCGGCATTGTCTTCGCGGGTAAAGACTTTGACATCTACAACCTTGCCGCGCTCGCCGTGTGGCATACGCAGGGAGGTGTCTTTCACATCGCGTGATTTTTCACCGAAGATGGCGCGCAACAGGCGCTCTTCAGGGGTCAGTTCTTTTTCGCCCTTGGGCGTAATCTTGCCAACGAGAATATCATTCGGGCCAACTTCCGCGCCGATACGAATAATACCGTTTTCGTCGAGGTCTTTGATCGCGTCTTCACCAACGTTCGGGATGTCGCGGGTAATTTCTTCAGGGCCAAGCTTGGTATCGCGGGCTTCGACTTCGTATTTCTCAATGTGAACCGAAGTAAAACGGTCATCCTGCACCAGACGCTCAGAAATCAGGATGGCATCTTCGAAGTTACCCCCCTCCCATGAAAGGAAGGTGACAACGACGTTCTGACCGAGCGCCAGTTCGCCGCCATCCGTTGAAGATGAGTCAGCGATAATGTCACCGCGCTTGACAATCTGGCCTTTGACCACCGCCGGACGCTGATCGATACAGGTCGATTGGTTCGAGCGCTGATACTTACGCAACTGATAGACGCGCAAGTTGCCGCTGACGGTTTCGCGCAGGGTAATATCCTTGCCCGTCACCGAGGTCACTTCGCCATCAGCTTCGGCAACCACGACCTGACCCGAGTCAAGGGCGGCGTAATATTCCATACCGGTGGAAACCGTCGGGATTTCAGGACGCACCAACGGCACAGCCTGCGCCATCATGTTCGAACCCATCAACGCGCGGTTGGCGTCGTCGTGCTCCAGGAACGGGATCAACGCAGCGCTGATACCCACGACCTGATGCGGCGCAACGTCCATATAATCGAGATTTTCCGGCGTTGTAAAGATGAACCCAGAATGATAACGGCAGGAAATACGTCCGCTGACGAACTCGCGGTCCGTGGTGAGCGGCGCATTGGCCTGCGCGATAACGAATTTGTCTTCGGCATCGGCAGAAAGGTATTCCTTCTTGTCAGAAACGTAGGGGACAATCAGGATTTCACGCTCAAGCTTGGACATTTTCTGCGCCAACGCTTCGGTGATTTTCTCCCCGGAAGTAGCAATGGTCTTCCCGGAAGCGTCCACGACATCCTCGCGCAGGGTGCGCCCCGCAAGAATCGGGTCATTGGGCCGCACGCTCTTAATCACGCGACGATAAGGTGTTTCGATAAAACCATATTCGTTGACACGGGCAAACGAAGCCAGACGACCGATGAGACCGATGTTTGGGCCTTCCGGTGTTTCAATCGGGCAGATGCGACCATAATGCGAGTGGTGAACATCGCGCACGTCGAAACCGGCGCGCTCACGGCGCAGACCACCAGGGCCAAGCGCGGAGAGGGTGCGCTTGTGGCGCAACTCAGCCAGCGGATTAGTTTGATCCATGAACTGGGAGAGTTGGCTCGAGCCGAAGAATTCGCGCAACGCCGCAACCACCGGGCGAATGTTGACGAGGGTTACCGGTGAAAGCTGTTCCTGGTCGCGGATGGACATGCGCTCTTTGATGACGCGTTCCATACGGCGCAGGCCAATGCGCAACTTGTTCTGAATCAACTCGCCGACGGTTTTGACGCGGCGGTTGCCAAGGTGGTCAATATCATCGGCGTGTTCAATGCCGTTGTTGATCAAAATCATGCGGCGCACCAGGCGAATAATGTCGCTCTTGGTAATGGTGCGGTGCGGCACAGGGACGTTCAAATCGAGCTTCTGGTTGAGCTTGTAACGACCGACGCGCTCAAGGTCATAATGACGTTGATCGAAAAGCTGTTCTTCAAGGAAGGCGCGGGCGTTGTCAAGCGTGGCGGGGTCGCCTGGGCGCATGCGTTTGAAGAATTCAATCAGGGCTGCTTCGGCAACCGTGTGGTGGCTGATATCCCATTCAGGCTCCTGGCGCAGCGTGGATGTCATAAACAGGCGCTCAGGGTTGTTATCAATATCCTGAAAGAGATCAAGAATTTCCTGATCGGAGCCGGTAGTCAAAATACTATCATCGAGACCATCACCCACAGCAGAGAGTGCGCGCAGGAAAACGGTAATCGGCACGGTGCGTTTGCGGTTGAACTTCAGGATGATGTAGTCATTTTTACGAGTTTCAAATTCCATCCATGCGCCACGGTCTGGGATGAGTTTCGCCATCGCCAGGGAGCGGCCGGTAGCGCGATCGGTGGGGGCTTCAAAATAAACACCTGGAGAACGAATGAGCTGTGAAACCACCACACGCTCAGTGCCATTAATGATGAAGGTGCCCTTGTCGGTCATCTCGGGGAAATCGCCCAGGAAAATATCCTGCTTGATCGGCTCAGGGACATCCGGGCCAGCCAGTAAAACAGAGACATATAACGGGCTGGAATACGTCAGATCACGCTCAACGCATTCTTCAATGCCATGCTTCGGCTCACCAAACCAATACTTCAAACCCCATTCCTGCGAACTCTGGGCCACGGCTGGGGAAGTATAACTTCATGCCTTTGTTGTACAATTCAATCGGAGAAACCTCGTGAAACAAATCGCCGAGGCCTTCGCGCTTGAGCCGTTCAAAAGAATCGAGTTGCACCTCAATGAGGTTGGGTAGGTTCAGTTCAACCGGGATGCGCGCGTAATTTTTCCGTGGAAGGGTGGACGTCATTAAGTGTTCTCCTGCCTTGAATTTGGGGGAATTACAGGAACAAAAAAGCCATCATGCCACACAGCATGACGGGGAGAAAAGATTATAACGGATAAACTATGGATTGGTCAAGAAAATCCCCAAATTCGATCATCCCTATTGATGACGATCCGTTGAATTATTCAGGGCCAAAACGTAGCAATAAATATTGCATTAAAAATCCAATGGCAAGGATAAGATAAGCAGCCACATACGTAGTATCCGTAAACACACTTAGCCAGGTACCTGCATCAGACGATGCTTTATACTGACCCGTTGCCTGCAGCCAGGCCCAAATGAAATCCGAAACCCCCATGACAAACAAACCCAGCCATGGACGCGAAAGCTTTCCGCCGCCAAAGGCCATGAACAGTCGAAAAGAGACAATACAAAGTGCGAAATCAATCGCAGGATACAAATAGTTTACGAAATTTTCTAGCGTAAATTCAACGCGAGCAAGAAAAACAGCGAGAACCGCTAAAACAATTCCAGCCCAAACCGCGATCACCTTCCACCAGGCAATTTTTGTACGGTAGACAAGTTGATATTGACTGCGTAATGCAATGGTAAGGAAGCCATATCCAATCAGCCAAAAAACATCCGGCAGGCCTATATTGGGAGATTGCCCGGATGTAAAATCGATCCATGACCATATCGACTCTGCAAGTACCCATGCCCACATACCCAAGATAAAGTACAACCAGACTGGATAGGGTTTATCTTCTTTACGGTAGTAAAACAAAACGGCCGTCACCGAAATCGCTGCCAACAAAGCCGCAAATGGATCAGCCAAATCGAGCAAAAATTTATTCAAATCATCCGAAAATGGGCTATTCTGGTAGACAAAAACGTAGCCTGCCAGAATGGCAACCATGAAGGCAATCGAGATGGAAACAATGATCCGTCGCATGGGTCAGCCTCTCATCAGATCAGCAGATAAAGCAGCTACAAGGCGATGATCGTTTATCGCCTTTCTTAATGGCATGCTCAACCCGGCGGATCCCATCTCAATGGTCTCGTTAAATAACCTGGAGCCGATTACTTGCGTGATTTGACGCGCAGTAAGGTCAAAAATTGCGCGATATGCAGAGGCCGCATCGTTCAGCGTAGCAAAAATATGTACATCATCAACCGTCATATTACCAACAATAATATTCCATGAATTTGAGCGACATAAACGGTTGATGGAATCATCCATTTTCACAGAAAGCGAATGCCCCGCCAGGTCATCATAACGACGCAAACTATACTCTAGCAAAAGAGAAACCCCCAATTGCAAACTGTTCTCTCTCCAAATCGCCAAATCTTCATCCGGCATATATTGGGAAACAACACATTCAGGCTCAGACCAATGCGAAAACATCGAAACAGCCGCAGCCGCATCACTTAATTTATCTTCCGATAAAAACGCATACTGTCGCGCCGAAAAATTATTGCCGGGGATAAAGACAAACCCTTCGGCATTCGGCCAGCGGATGTGGACAAAAGATGGAACCGGCGAAGTTTCCCACTTATGAATATATTCAGACAGATTAGAAGTTACCAACGTCTGTGTGTTTGAAATGAGTTTTTGCTCAATGATTGTGCGCACTGCACAAAAAAAGATGGGGTCAAATCACAAACACGGATGGTAGCCCGACCACGTTCTTGAAGCAAATCCAATAAACTTGAGGCTGGATAACGTGTCGTTTGATCCCCATTGTTTAAATCAGATACGATTAACTTTTCCGCCATTGATTAATAATAAAATCTTCTCTTCATCAGCATAGGAAATATCGAGCAAAACAGTCTTCAAATCTTGCTGAAAAAGTCGCAGCAGGAATTGAATTTCGCTAAAAGAGCCTGAGCGTTTGTCCCGATAGATACTCTCAAACAAAGCCAACATCCTTAAATCTTATCATAAATTCCGAATGTTTACCCTTCGCTATCGAAGATATATTCGAAACATGTGCATCATAACAA
The DNA here is from genome assembly GCA_963757465.1 of uncultured Chloroflexia bacterium. GTDB lineage: Bacteria > Chloroflexota > Anaerolineae > Anaerolineales > Villigracilaceae > UBA5195. The sequence goes on from CAVWRY010000006.1 coordinate 25,220, forward strand.
AAGTGTCGAAAGGATTAGGAAAGCAAATCCGATTGAAACAAGAAAAAAACTGTAAAATGGATTATCCAACAACACCGGAGAATTTATGAATATATCAAACAGCGAACTGATGGATGACAAAAAAGAAATCTCTGGTTGGGCCATGTATGACTGGGCGAATTCGGCTTTCAGCACAACGGTTGGAACCGTGTTTCTGGCTCCTTATGTTGCCAATTTAGCCGCTGAGGCTGCCAAATCTGATTTTCTGGCAAAAACTGGCACAATCTGGAATGCTTCGACAGGTTCTCCACTGCTGGCCAATTTTTTTGGTATTCCAGTGGCCCCGGATTTTTTATGGGGTATTGTATTTCAATCTCGGTTTTTCTACAGGTCTTCCTGCTGCCTATTTTAGGGGCGATTGCTGATTACTCACACATGCGCAAAAGCATGATGCAGCTCTTTGCTACCATTGGAGCCGTCACCACCATCCTGATGTTTTTCCTTGACGGGGGCAACTGGTGGATGGGTGGGTTGCTCTTCATTATCGCAAATCTCGCCTTTGGCGCCTCTGTCATATTCTATAATGCATATCTGCCCGACATTGCCAGCGAAAACAATCGCGATCGCGTATCCTCCTATGGATGGGCAATTGGATATCTAGGCGGGGGCATTTTATTGGCCCTGAATCTTGTTTTCTATAAAAATAGCGCAGCTTTTGGGATTCCTGGCGATCTTGCCGTTCGGATCAATCTGGCGTCAGCGGGCGTGTGGTGGCTGGGATGGTCCTTTATCACCTGGGCACGGCTGCGTCCGCGCCGAGCGCACCAGCCATTGCCTGCTGGGGAAACCTATTTCAGTATCAGCTTTAAACAACTCGGCAAAACCATTCAAGAGATAAGGCATTATCCTGAAACGCTAAAATACCTTCTGGCTTACCTTTTCTACAATGACGGCATTCAAACTGTCATTGCCATGGCAGCCATTTTCGCAAGTGCTCCGCTGGTACGCGGTGGCCTGGGGCTTGATACCGGCACATTAACTACCGTTATTCTCATTATCCAATTTGTGGCTTTTTTTGGCGCTTTGTTTTGGGGGAAACTGGCAAAATGGGTCGGAGCAAAGCAATCCATTCTTATTAGCCTCGTTATCTGGGCAGGTGTGCTGATCTATGCATACTTTGGCCTGAGAAGCAACGCGTTGGGCACCGAGTTTTTGCTTTTAGGGATTGTGATTGCGATTGTGCTGGGGGGGTCACAAGCCATCAGCCGCAGTTTGTTTGCTCAAATGATTCCGAGCGGCAAGGAAGCTGAATATTATTCTTTCTATGAAATCAGTGATCGGGGCACTTCGTGGATGGGCCCGGCCCTTTTTGCGGTAGTCAACCAGATGTTCGGCAACTTGCGACCAGCCATTCTCTCATTGATTGTGCTTTTCATTTTAGGATTAATCATCCTGCCGTTTGTGAATGTCAAAAAGGCGCAGGATGATGTAAAAGAAGCGAAATAGCGCCAAATCATTCCAAAAATGCTTACAAATATAAGGATTAAAAAATCCTGGCATACCATCTGGTATGTCAGGATTTTTTTGTTGGAACCAACCCACCCCTATTTAATAGTTGGGTTCGACGTTGACGAATCGTCCTCTACCGTAACAAGTACGGCACGCACCGCCAAACGATAATCGTAGCGATTCAAGGATGGGATGTAATCTTTACAGGTCAACAGGGTCAGCCAGGTATATCCATCATTCTTGAAGACAGACACATCGCCTGGCACCACTACTTTGCTGGTACGTACTTCATAGATATAGCGCATGCCATTCGCATGCAGGATAACCTGATTTCCATAAATCAAATCAGCCAGATGGACAAATGGGCCCGGTGTACCATCTGCCAGGGAGACATGGCCGGTAAGGCCGGTTGTGCCCACCTGGGTCGGGTACGTGGTTCCTTCAAGATAACCAGCCTGATTGGAAAGCCAGGTTAAATCCCATCCATCCCCGGTTGCAGGCACACCGATAATGGGCATGTTCAACCCGAGGGCCGGGATTTCCAGCCACATATCGGTCATCGGATCATAGGCTTTGCTCAACGGTTGGGCTGGCAGGATGGTTTGAACACCCGGAGCAAAGCCTGTAGCCGGAAGTCCGCCTGGGGTTCTCACCGTGATGCTCGAACTCGGTAACATAATCGTTGAGCGTATTATCCTTCGGATCATAGCGCCGTTCAGTGGAGTAATCATTGTAGCTTGACTGGTGATGACCGGGCGGATTGGGCACAACAGGAATACTGGACCAGATAACATTGGCCTTATTCACGACCGGGCTTGGGCCAATGAACTTGGCCTTGAATGTAATCACCGTCTTCTCGCCAATCGGGAACGACGCCCAATAAACGGTGAACGCATTGGTCGTAGTCTTAATCACAGCAGTTGGGAGCCCGGTGGAATTCTTCACCTTGATTGACGCCGGATCCAGGAGAAGCCCAGCCGGGAGGTTGTCAGTCACCACGACATCATAGGCAGGCGCATGGCTCTTGGCAGTGTGCTCCAATTCGATACTGTATGTCAGAACGGAACCGATTGTAGCAACTTCGTGATCGACTGTCTTCGTGATGGATAGATTAGGCTCAATCACATCCACATTGGTGGCAGAGCCAGATAGTTTTCCGCCTTCCCAAGACCAGGTGACTTCGTTATTTAGCTCTTTCGTCCCATCCACGTTCGACTTGATATCCAACACGACAACTTGATAGGTAACGAGCAAGGACTGCGTGGCAGCTGTGGTATTTTGGACCTGCCCAAAGGTGAAGGTAATCCGGCGTCCGGCGTTCTCACTCTTCGGGTTGGTATCGGTAACGGGGATGGCTTGAACCTTGAGATCAGCGGGTTCAGTGCAGGGGTTGTGTTGCAACGTCAGCCCGGTGGATGTAATCGGGTTGGTGGTATCGCAACCGACAAAGGCCAGACCATGATCGAGCAGGTCAACCGCTTGCAGGTTCGTGATGGTTCCCGGTGGGACATCGAGTTTGATGGTGTAGGTCAAAATTTCGCCGATCAGGACGTGCGGATCCGTAGAACCTGCCTGGTTGGTGCCAGTCAGCGATTTGACATCTGAAGTCAGGATTTTGTCAGTATCGTTATCTTTGCTATCAAGCGGCGTGCCACCTGTGGTCTTGCCGTCGTCTTTGGCTTCGGCATCGTTGGTCAGCGATGTAATATTGCCAGCTTTAAGCGTGGCGTCATCAGCGACAGTGACAACAACCTGACGCTGGGTGGTAGCGCCCGCAATCAGGTCGAACAACGGCCAGGTCACTTTGCCAGCGGCGAAGGTGCCGCCGCCCGTTGCGGATGTGAAGGTGGTGCCCGCCGGAAGGGTATCGGTCAGCAGGATGCCGGTCAGGTCGGATGCGCCGTTGTTTGTGACGTTGATGGTGTAGGTGAGCGCCGCGCCAGGGGCAACAATCTGGACGCCATCATCCTTATCAACAGTGAGCGAGGCCGGTTTGTCAGTATCGGTGGCAGTGTTGTCGGGCGGGGTCATATCTGTCATGCCTGGAGGCGGTGAGACCGTAACAGCGTTGACGAGATCACCTGTGGCAGTGGGGTTAACCTGTGCAACAACGGTATAGCTGACGCTGGCCGTCTGGGGTAAAAAGAGTTCATCGGTGAAGGGGGCCGCAGTACCACCATCGCATCCATAGACGCCAGGCGTATCACATGTCCACGTCCAAGAAAGAATCTGGGTTGGGAGTGGATCGCTGACATTCATGCCAGTGCCGGGGGTAGGAGTATTGGGATCGCCAGCGTCTGCCGGGCCATTATTGGTCACCACAATCTTATAAGTCAAGGTGCCACCCGCAATATAGAAGTTAACATTGTCAGTTTTGGTGACGGTCAGGTCAATCTGCGGGCTTTTGTTGACGCCAAAGTCCACGCGGGACTCAAGGGTCAAGCCGGTTGCATCGTTGGTGGATTCTTCACCAGCCGGAAGTCAAGGTTACGGGAAGGGTCTGAATGTAACCGCCAAGTCCAAGCAGGCCGTTCGTTTCGGAGCCATTGTCATCTAAATCAGTGGTATCCGTATCTGCATCCTTGGCTGGTTCATAGGCTGTTGCTGGAAGCGGCCCCGTACTGGAGCGATAATCGCGCAGGACGCCAGTAGGATTGAAATCGCCTGCTGGCAGGCGGACAATGTAATCTCCCGCAGGCAGGCCAGTGAAGGTGTAGATACCGCCGCCAGCAGTGATGGTGCTGCCAATCTGCGTGCTGCCATCGCCTGACCAAAGCTCAACTGTGACGTTGTCAATACCAGATTCGTCGGTATCAAAAATGCCATTGTTGTTGTGACCAGCGGCTATGCCGTTATCATTCCAGATTAGGTTGCCGAGCGTCATGGTATAGAAACCAAAATCAACGGTCATGTTGGCCTGGGCATCGGGCTGGCCCTGTCCGCTAGCAGGAATATCAGTTTCATTCGCTGGGGCAACTGGCTCAGATGCAGTTGGGCCAAGGGTAACAACCGATAAATCAACGTTTCCGCTGACCAGCGTGCCGTTGTCATCGGAGTCAGTTCCAGGAGGCACATTGTCCGCATCGGGAGCCGTCGTTTCGGTGATCGCGCCGGTTGACAAGCGGGATGTGGCCGAAGACCAGTAGCCATTGAGGGGCTGGCCTACACCGAAGTTAGTGGACGGGATTCTGACGAGATAATCGCCTGCCTGAAGATTATTGAAGAGATAGTAACCATTGGTGTCGGTCGTCACACCCGTAGTGTTATCGTCCGCAGTGTTAAGGTTGCCATCCGGGCCAACAGGGATTTCAGTAGTGCCATCGGATGCAAACAGATGAACGTTGACGCCGCTTATGCCTACTTCGGTGCCGTTGATCGTGCCGCTGTTATCGGTATCGAACCAGACACGGTTGCCCAGCGAGAAGACCGGGGTAAAGCCAAAGTCAATCGTCAGGTTGCTGTTATCGTCAGCTTCTCCCCAGCGTCCACGCGAACCGGGCGTTGGACCATCCCAGCCAGTGGGGTCAAAGGTCATGCTGCCCGGGCTGGCGTTATCCCCGCTCAGTTCTAATTCATTGCTCGCTTCCGTATTGTAGGTCAACGTGATTGTGCCACTACGCACGCCACCGGTTGTCGGTGCTGTGCCCACGTTAAGACCGTTATCGTCCCGGTCCGTGCTGGGCGAATAGGGATCACCCGTCACGCCAGTATTTTCCGTGCCAGTGGGTGTGCTGGTGTTGTAGCCCAAGAGCGCCCCGGCTGCGGTGGGCAGGGGCCCACCACCATCTGGGTCAAAACTGGCGGTAAAGTTGCCAAAAGGAATGACAACTACATAAGAACCGGGGGCAAGATCGTCAAACAGATAGTAGCCACCTGCATCGGTGATATCAAAATCCACTAGACCACCCACATCGGGGACACCATCAGTGTTAGCATCATGCCAAAGCTCGACGCGTACCCCAGATACTGGCAGTTCTCCGCCATCCATGATGCCATTGTTGTAGGTTCCGCCGCCCGTCCCATCATCCTTGAAGACACGGTTGCCAATGCTCATCGGGATGAAGAAGCCAAAGTCAACGGTCAGGTTGCTGTGGTTATCGACTTCCCCGAAACGGCCCCGCGAACCGGGGGCGGGGGTGGTAGGGCCATCCCAGCCAGTTGGGTTAAACTCATATTCCCGGGCGAAGCATTGTCACCACTTGTATGTAGTTCGCCTGTGGGAGATGTGCCAGTCATGTTAACACTAGACCCAAGAACACCATAAAGAGAGCTTGCGATATTCAGCATGTCGATGCCGTTATCATGAGTATCATTGTTGCTGGTAGCACCTCGACTGCTAGTGTACCCATCCAGCAAACCAGTCCCAACCGTAAAGTTGCTGGCATCCACGCCAACGACATACTTGCCAGGTGGCAGATGATCAAACAAGTAAAAACCATTCGTATCGGTCAGATCATAACCGAGCGCGTTATCAGTGTTATCGCCCACAATACCGATATCATCGGGTTGACCATCCCCATTACTGTCACGATACAAGCTGACACGCACCCCAGCCGGGACCGCTGCTTCCGTATTATTGTTATCAGTCCCATCATCGTTTGCATCAATCCACAGGCGGTTGCCGATACTGCGCGGCGGGCGGACAAAGCCAAAATCCTGCGTCAGGTTGCTGTCGCCATCCAACTGACCAAGCGTACCGACATTCTGCGGGCCATAGGCGACACTGGCACTGAGATCAGTTTCGCTGGCTGGGGTAAGCGGCTCACTGTTATAAGCCATGGCAATTGGCTGACTATGAATGCCCGTCGTGTTAGGCGTGGGACTATCCACGCCATTGTCATTCTTGTCGATGAAATCATCGGCAGGAGCAGCACTATCGGTGCTACTCAGGTAGTTCACAAGCGGCCCGGCCCCGGTGAAGTTCGCGGCTGGCAGATGCACAAAGTAATTCGTGCCCGGCTGCAAACGCTCAAACAAATAGTAACCTGTCGCATCGGTCGTGGTGGTGTCCATTTTGGTATCGGTTGCGATCTGCAAACCGGGCGTTCCATCGGTGTCGCGCCACAATTCGACAGTCACGCCACTGACACCCAACTCACCCGCATCCTGGATACCGTTGTTGAAGTCGCTGCGCAACGAAGACGTGCCGGAGCCTTCATCAATCCAGATACGGTTACCAAGGCTCATCGGCGGGATAAAACCGAAATCAATGGTGGCATTACTGGTGGCGTCAGTTTCTCCAAAACGACCAATTGAACCGGGGCCATCCCAACCAGTTGGATCGAACTTCATATCCGTGGCTGGGCCAGGGTCAGGTTGTCCACTTAAATCAGATGGAAGTTCACCCAAAGGCTCAGGTACACCACGGGTTAAAACCACGACGCTACTGAACACGCCTGTCGTTTCAGGGAAGGCAGCGTTGATGCCATTATCGTCGTTATCAATGTCAGGCGTAGTAATCCCGCCGTTTACACCAGTCGTCTCGGTGCCCGTTGGCTGGCTACTGTACCAACCCGCCAGCGGACCGCCAGTAACAAAGTTGCTCGGCGCAATTTCGACATAATACGAACCAGGGTCAAGGTTATCAAACAGATAGTAACCGTTGACCGTCGTGTCAGTGCGGATCAGTTCAGCAGGGGTGGGAATACCGTTGAGATCACCGTCGCGATAGAGACGCACCAACACCCCGTCGGGAGCTGCTGGCTCTGTCCCATTACGAATGCCATCATTGCGCTGGGCATAGTTATATACACCTGGGGCAGTCTGCCCGGTATCGAGCCAGACATAGTTACCGATGCTAAACGGCACATCATCGCCACCAAAGAAGCCAAAGTCGATGTCAAGATTGCTGTTATTGTCGCGCTCGCCATTGACACCGCGACGTTGACCTGGCAAGCCATCACGGTCATTGCTTGAAAGATCGCTCTCACCCGTTGGCTCGGTAGTCGGCTGCAAAATAAAATTGGCGCTGAGCACTTCCTGCCCTGGGGTGGCCGGGTCAATGCCATGATCGGTGCTATCCGGCCCATTGGAAGGTGGATTGGTGTAATCATTCGGTGTCGGGAAGTTACCAGCACCGGTGCTGCTACGCAGGCTATACAGCGGCTGCCCAGTAAAGAAGTTGCTGGCCGGGATCCCAATGATGTAACGGTTATTGTTCATCACCGTCGAATCGTAAGGAATATTGCTGAACAGGTAATATCCAAGTGAATCAGTGGTGGTCGTGGCAATCGCAGCGCCATCAGGAACCCCATTATTATCCACATCACGATACAAATCGACGGTCACCCCTGCAATTCCAGGGCTGGTGTCATCCGGCGAGTTGATCGTACCGTTGTTATCGGCATCACGCCAAACGCGGTTGCCCACACTCATGCGCTCCGGAACAGTAATACCCACCTTGCGCGGCTCAGAGGCCAGCAGGTCCTGAATATCAACGGGGTCACCTGGCTTCGCTTTATTATATGAACCAACATGCGCAAACGAGTTCCACGCAATTTCATGCGAGAGCGCATCGTTCGGGTCAAAACCAGTCGGGGCCGCATCCAGCGGAATGTACATCGGCACACCAAAGCGCAATTCAGCACTGGATGTGGCAGGCGGGATGATGCTGCCTGAATTCAAGCGAATGCGGTACGAACGCACAGCCGTTGACCAGGTCGAAGTCCAAGTGTCATCGCAGCCTGCTGGCACATCGGGTGTGCCAACAGGTTGGTCAAAAACTTCGGGACGGCAGGGCTTATTGGTCAGGTTGTATTCAATTGTGAAATCTGCAGCAGTTGTCCCACCTGGCCCACTGATAAAAGTAACCGGACCGCGTAGGGTTGGCATAAACTCAGATGCACGTGGTGTTGATGCAAGCCCACCCCCAGAACCTTTATCGCCCACGTAGGGCAAGATATCATAAAGCACATAGCTCAGCATCGGCACGTTGCCGTCGTTGAAAATACGCTCGTTATATTCAAAATCATCCAGTGCCGGGTTGATCGCCGGTGGGGGTGGGACGAGTTGTCCGGGGCTTAATGCGCCTTCGGGGAAGGCTTGCGAAATGCATGGAAAGCGCGTAAAGGGATTAGACCCGCCACCCGGTAACCCAACCGTACCACCATCCGGGCAGGATGCGCTCGGTAGAAAGGTTGTCGCATCAACCACCTGGCTGTTGCTTGGGTCAACCGAGCGGATCCATTTTTCGCCGCGCAGTGCCGCCGAGCGTTGAACGATATAATCATCTGTAATTTGACAGGCCGGGTCAGTCGGGTCACCATCGATATCCACATCGCCATTGCTGGCGTCGTTCACCTGTGTACCGTTTTCGCAGATCGCATCCACTGAATCAGTGGTGGTATACATATCATTGGTGTAAGTACCAGGGCTTTGTCCGCGAGGCACACGCGCATAAAATTCAACCGTCAAGAAATGACTACCGAGCGGTAAAGGGTTGATGGTAAGCGCCGGGCGGGGGTTGTTCCAGGTCCAAGTCAATACCTGACCAGCCGAATTAAAAGCTGGCTGCTGAGCCGCAGCGAGTGGCACGCCATCTAATTTGGCCGTGCCATTACGCACAAAGAAAAGATCTGGCACGCCCGCTGTATCAGGAAGCGTATCCTGAATGGTCGGGTTGATTAAGGGCGCAGATGAACGCTCCGTAACTTCAACGGTAAGTGTATATTTAACGGTGTCCGCTGGCAGAATAGTGCTATCAGCGACAAAGGAATTTATAAAGGGGTCGCTCAGATCATCCCAGGCAGTACCAGGGGTTTCAGCTTTGGATGTACGCAGACTGACCAAATTCCCCTGAACCGTCATCGGCTCGATGTCGCAGTCCGCTGGCGCTGACCCGGTGGGGTTGCCCAGGCTATTAATGCGCGTGACATACAAACAGTTGTCATAGGTCGTGCCAGCTACAGCCTTGGGCATAGGCGATGATGGCACAGGTGGCGGACCAGGGAAAGGATCTGAATTTGTATCTACGGCACGCGGCGTAATACGAATTTCTGGTGTTTCAGAGAACGACCAGGAGAAAGGCAAACCATCTTGCGTAAAAGCAAACGGAGCCGTCTGGTCGGGATCATATTGAAAGCGCCAGCGGACATTGGTAATATTGGCAACTGGGGCGGTATAGGCGATCGCAGGATCACCCGGCAACGGCCAATCAGCTGGGCTAACTGGCGCTCCAAACGCTGTATAACTATTCCCGTTGTCGGTGGAATATTCAACAAATGCCTGAACGTAGTCAAAAGACGAACTCCATTTGCCGCTGGTGACACTGGTCACTTGCAGTTGGGGCGGGATATTGTCAATCAAGATCAGGCTGTTAGATGGGAAGTTCGTCTGATTCGTATCCAGGTTCAGGGTAAAACGTGCCGTTCCATTAATACCTACTGGGTCACCCGTATCATCCTTGGAGTACTCAGGGACCTCGGCAATTGGGGCAATTGGGTGGTCAATCTGCCCGTCAAATCCAATAGAACACGTAATGGGGCAAGTAGGACTCGTCGTGGATGGGATGTACTCTGCATCAAAGTGAGCGCGATTGGTTACATTATTATCAGGATCCGGGTCGTTATCTGTGCCAACCGAAAAGGGCGGGCTGTTATAACGAATGGTAACAAAACGTGACAGACAGTTTGGCGGGTAGAGCTCACCTGGAACAGAGGGCCAGGTCACGACACCCGCTGCAAATGTGCCACCATTGCTGGCAGAAACAAAGGTTGCCCCCACAGGCAGGGTATCGGTCAAGACGATATTGCTTAATGGCACATTACCCTGATTTGGATCAGCAGGTGGCGGTGTGGTTGGGCAAAGGTCAACGCGATAGGTAACATCCGTATTGACAGTTGGATTAACAGAAGGCGCAAACAAAGTCTTGGCAACTGCCCAGTGTGGAGCAGCCGTGCCAATGCTCACAGGTGGCACGAGCGGGATTACCTTGTAGACTGCCGTATCCCCTGGAGGCGGGACAATCGTTGCCGTGATCGTATTTTGTACTGTCGTGGGCAGTGGGCGCAAATCATAGTCCACTTTGGCAGCAATGATTGCATCATATTGCGAACCATCCAACAGATCAGTATCTTTGGTAATGGTAACCGTACGAGACGGAGCATCATAACTTGTGGTAAACCCCACCGGAAAAGATGAAACGGGTGGTGCCTGATAAATTAAACCTGGATCGAGTTTATAAGTAAGGGTCATTGCGCCGCATTCAGTTGTATCACTACTGCATGAGAACTCAAGACGATAGAGAATGACATCCCCCAATTGAGCAGTGGTGACATTGCCTTCTACGGTCTCTGTAACTTTTAGGAGGGCTGTCCCCCCCGCAGCGAATACCGTTGAAACAGGCATTTGCCCTATGATGAGCATCAACAGGAGCAAAACAGTCAAAACCCGTAACAGGTTAAAGGTCAATTCTTTCTCAAGCTGGCGGCGAAATGATGCATTTCTCTCTCCTTGTAGTACAGGGCACAAAATAAAGGCGCTGAACCATACAAAAGCAAAAAACAAGCAAAATCGGCCAAGTTGGGTCGTTTTTGCTCGCTACTTCCACCCAGTTTTCCCCAGGTGGCCGAAAATAATAAGTTTGAAGTAACAAATTAGGACTTAAGTACCAAAAATTCTGCAATGCAATTGTAACTTATCCTATTTTTAATCCAGACTTTGCAGAATTGATAACTTGCTCGATAAGGCTGTTAGAAAACGTGAATGCCTGAGCAAACCAGGTTATGGAGCGTGATTTCCACATCTGTTGGTAGTATGACTCACGGTGTAGGGGGCGATGCAGTGCATCGCCCCTACGCCGGCAATCTATCCTAAAGTCAGGATGGTAAGCATCGGACATTTACAACATCATCCAATTTGTGAACTATTTCTGCCTTTTGTAATGCTCAGGCTGTGAAACACGCAGTATAGCGACAGTATAGGATCAGTATGGGATCACTATGGCTACAGTATGGGGTGGAAATCGAATGTTTCACAGAAAAGGCCAAATGCCATGTGGTTTCTTTTGGACTTAGCGCCCAATCGCATACTAATGATTATGAACATCGGCCCATCAAAGTAAGACGCTCTCTGCTATGATTAATGCAAACCGCAGGGGGACACGCTTTCGAATCCCCGTTCTACCCGAATTTAATCTTGTTATCCCCAGCCGAGGGTAGGCTGGTATACCTTAAACATCAGTGACAACTCGCCAGTTAACAAGCCCACATTAGTTGTTACTTACACTAAATCATAATCAAATATGGTCTTCAAAATTAGCCTGGCTGTCTTCTTAAAATTATACGAGGATAAAGTAAGGATATGAGTTTTCTATATAAACACATTCTCATAAGCATTGCAATATGCCTGCTGATGATTTCCTTATCAGTAGCATGTAGTCCGACTACATCATTTATCCAGCCTACAGCCCTCAAATCTGGGCAACCAGCAAAAATTCTATTTGCCAGCCAAGGATATATTTATACGATTGGTCTTGATGGCAGCAGGCAAGAACGTCTCACCGACTCTGGAAATGATAACGACCCTGCATGGTCAAAAAATGATCAGCAGATTTTTTTTGTATGTTCAAAAGATATTTGCACAATGGATCAAGATGGCAATCACATTTCACACTTAGTGCATGGAAATAATATTGAAACTCCCGCTTTTTTCGCGCAATAGATTGCATTTGCAGTCAATGAAACACAGCCAAATAATGCACATATCTCAACCATGAACCAAAATGGGGATGAAATAAAACAAGTATCATCAGCACATAGGGCTGTATCGAATCCTATTTGGTCTCCTGATGGACAACATATTGTTTACACTTACTATCGTGGACTGGACGACCCGACAAAAATCGCCATTATTAGTATGGGATTGTTTGGCACCAATGAAACAATTGTTAATCCAAACAAAGGTCAGGGATACATGCAATGCGGAAGCGATTCGATCTGCCCAAACGATGAGCATCCAACTTGGTCTCCTGCAAGCGATATGATTGCCTTTGTTGATATTAGCAACAAGGTTAAAAATAATGCAAACATTTGCATCGCTGACCTAGACGGTATTGTACAGCAGTGTCTTACGACCAATGCTGGTGAGAATAAATCGCCGGCCTGGTCGCCAAATGGCAAACACAATGAGGTGGTAAAGGTTTTTCGACAGGAAAAAGGGTAGTTTTAAGGTGGCTGGACTCCTTTCTGGATTCTTTAACATTGGGTTGAATGGTAGTAACCTTAACAAATTGTCGGGGTTGCGGGTGAGACCGTGGAGTGGCGGCTAGCCGCCACTCCACGGTCTCACCTGGCGATAAAAAATACCGGGTCGCCTTCTGGCCTGATGCTCAATCTCGCCATGATTGCGTTGTCAGGGATTTCGGATTTGGAAGTGAACTTCTTCCGGGGTGCGATAATCCAGAGATTGGTGCAAGCGTTTGAAGTTGTAAAAGTTCAGGTATCGTTCGATGCCCAGCCGGGCTTGTCGTGGGCTGTCGTAATCGTGCAGGTAAACTTCCTCGTACTTAACGGAGCGCCACAAGCGCTCGGTAAAAACATTGTCGAGCGCCCGACCCCGGCCATCCATACTGACCTGTACCTGAGCATCCAACAGCTTTTGAACATACTGCGGGCTGGTAAAGTGACTTCCCTGATCGCTGTTACAGATTTTGGGGTTTCCCAAGCTCAGAGCTTGATCCACCGCCAGCAGGACGAAGGGCATTTCCAGGGTTTGATCCAGTTGCCAGGCTAAAACATAGCGGCTAAACCAGTCCAGAACCGCTACTAGATACATCCAACCGGCGCGCAGGCGGATGTAGGTGATATCTATGCCCCAAACCTGGTTCGGGCGTTCGATTTTTAGCCCGCGAAGCAGGTATGGATAGACCTTGTGCTCCGGGCAAGGTCGACTGGTGTTAGGTCCCGGCGCAATCCCAGCGATTCTCATTTCGCGCATGTACTGTTGAACGGTCGGGCGCGAGATACTTCGCCCTTCCCGGCATAGCACGGCGGTCATCCGGCGCGAACCATAGATCGGATATTCGGTGTAAATCTCGTCAATGCGCCGTTTGATGGCGATTTCCTGCTCAGATGGGCCAACCGGCTCGTAGTATAAGCTCGAGCGGCTAATCCCCAGCAGGTCGGCTTGCTCTGCCAGCGAGATTTCGGGCTTCTCCCGTTCGAGCATTCCCTGTCGCTCGCTACGATGGAGGTTCGATGCCAGATTTTTTTTTCAGCCAGTTGAGTTGTGTGCTCAACTTCCCGATCTCGGCGTATAGCTCTTTCACTTCGCGCTCGTGTTCGGCCTTTTGAACCCGCTCGTTTTTGCGCTCGTCTTCAAAAACGTCAGTCAATTTTTCGATTGCCAGTGCTTTCCACTTGTAGAGCTGGTTCGGGTGGATGCTCTGCTCCGATGCGATTTGCGCGATCGTGCGCTCTTCCTTCAAAATTTCGAGAACTATTTTTGCCTTTTGTTCTGCCGTGTAATGTTTTTTCATGCCCTTAATTTACACCTTAAATCATCCCCTTTTTTTGTCTAAAATCAGTTTACCACTTCAGGTTCCACCACGTTCAACCATTCCAAATACAGCCTTCTTAGTCTTTGTAGAGCGGCCTTGAGTACCAGTTGTGCGCTTGTTAGCGTGTTTGTTCTTTTCTTCCCCGCCATAATAAGATTTATCCATTTCAACTTCACCAGTCAAAGGATCATTACCTTCATCCAAAGTTTGGCGAACCAAAGTACACATACGCCATGCAGTTTTATAAGTCACACCAGTCTCACGTTCAATTTGTTTAGCTGAGACACCGTTGAGTGATTGAGCCATTTGATAAATGACATAGAACCAAATGGTCAAAGGTGTGGGGGATTTGTGAAAGATAGTTCCGGCAGTAGGGGCAATTTGATAACCACAGAAATCACAAGCATATTGTTTACGACCAGTTACTTTGTGAAAGAGAGCATTCTTTCCACAATCGGGGCAATCAATTCTTTCGGAGTATTTCTTGGTTCGGATATATTCAAGGCAAACATCATCAGTAGGAAATTCTTTTTGAAAATCTTTGAAGGTGTAAGTTTTGTTTGCCATTTGATTATCTCCTTTGTTTGTACCGCTTGTTCAGTACCGATAATCAAAGTATATCGTAATATTTACTTGTTTTCAAGGGATAAATTCAAGGAGTTTTTGACGAGTTATTAATAGATATTGAAAGGAGGTTTATAATTTTGATTCTCGACCACAAAATTTTTGATAGAAATACTGATGTTGGTTATTGGGAACAAAAATTTACATATCGGGGCTATCCCTATTTAGATTGGATTCCACCAATGGCAAGATTAGATAATACTTTCATAGATAGTGTTGTTTATTTATATCCATCCGAACAAGCCGCTAACAACCATGAAGCCATTGGTGGGACAGGATTTCTTTTATCTGTCCCATTAGAAAACAATCCAGAAAAAAGCATAATTTATGTTGTAACCAATATACATATAGTTGCAAATATGCCTGAGATTGTGATACGAATAAATACGAATGATGGAAAGACTGATTTGATAACAACAAAACAAGATCAGTGGGAAAAGCATCCCTATGGCGATGATGTAGCAATCAAACAAATAAAAATAAACGGGAAATATCATAAATATAGCGCAATCCCACAAGAAGCTCTTATTACAAAAGAGTTTATCGAAAAATTTGATGTAGGTGGCGGGGATGATGTTTACATGGTTGGGAGATTTGTAAATAGAGAAGGGAGAAACAAGAATTTGCCATCAGTAAGAAAAGGTATTATTGCATCAATTGATACAGAATCAATAAGAAACAATGAGTTGCAAATAGATCAAGAATCTTTTTTGGTTGAGGCTCATTCGATTAGTGGGTATAGTGGCTCTCCTGTAGTTTTAGTTATAGAGCCATTTCACGAACGTCCAAACCCTATTATTTTTGAAAATCAAGAAGATGTTTTTGCGTGGCACGGTAGATTGCTTGGAGTAGATTGGGCGCATATAATAACAAAAGAAAGACTTCGAGATAGTTTAGGAATTTCTACTTTAGATCAATCATATGTTCAAACAAATACCGCTATGATGTGCGTAGTACCTGCATGGAAAATTCAAGATATATTGGATTTAAATGAACAGGTGGAATTGAGAAAAGAATTAGATGAAAAAGTCACTAAAATGAAAGCCGATAGCCAGATTTCATTAGACTGATTTCATACTTGTTATAAAGGGATAGTCACCAAATAATATTACTAATCGGCGTGCGGTTAAACACCCACCGCCGATTTCTATTTCAAAATCTTCTCAGTAACATCAGTTTGAAATAAGTCAGGGTCATATCCCTAAATGATTTTCACTTGGACTAACGGCAATCACCAACAATAACCACCCTCATGCCATACCAACTTATGGTTAAATTGCCCGTATGACAATCAATCCCCAATTCCTTGCCCACTACCCGACCTACCCAACCACCCAATCCATCGACACACTGCGCGCCGCGGATTATGCCCGCCTTGACCGCAGCCAAGAGGTTTATCTCGATTACACCGGCGGCGGGCTGTATGCTGAATTGCAGATTCGGCAGCACCAGGCGCTTTTGCTCGAACGCGTTTACGGCAACCCGCACTCCACCAACCCGACCTCCCACGCTGCGACGGAAATGGTCGAAAGCGCCCGCGCTTATGTGCTGAAATATTTCAACGCCCCGCCCGATGAATATGACGTGATCTTCACCGCCAACGCCAGCGGCGCACTCAAACTGGTCGGAGAATCCTATCCATTTGCGGCGGGCGGGCATTACCTGCTGACCTTTGACAACCACAACTCGGTCAACGGCATCCGCGAGTTTGCCAGCGCGCACGACGCACAAGTCACCTACATCCCGGTGGCGCTGCCCGATATGCGTGTGCGCGAAGATCAACTGGAAGAAGCCTGGGACGCGGCCCAACCTGGTCAAAACAATTTGTTTGCCTACCCGGCTCAGTCGAATTTTTCGGCGGTGCAACATCCGTTAGCGTGGATTGCGCGGGCGAAGGCCAAAGGCTGGGATGTTTTGCTCGACGCCGCAGCCTTTGCCCCGTCAAACCGGCTGGATCTCGCCCTGTGGAAACCCGACTTCGTGGCGCTGTCGTTCTACAAGATTTTTGGCTACCCTACCGGGTTGGGTGCTCTGATTGCTCGCCGCGAGGCGCTTGGCAAATTACACCGGCCCTGGTTTGCGGGGGGCACCATTACCGTTGCATCCGTCCAGGGTGAGAAATATTACCTTGCCGAGGGTCACGCCGCTTTCGAAGACGGCACATCCGATTACCTGAATATCCCCGCCATTGAGATTGGTCTGAAACACATCGAGACCACCGGCATCGAGACCATCCACGAGCGCATTCGCTGTCTGACAGGCTGGCTGCTCGAAAATTTATTAACGATGAAGCATGGCAGCGGTGTACCATTGGTGCGCCTGTACGGCCCCACCGATACCCAAGCGCGCGGTGGCGCACTCAGCATGAACTTCTTCAACACCCGCGGACAGGCGATTGACCACCGCGCCATCGAAGACGCCGCCAACCGATCCAACATCTCGCTGCGGACGGGTTGTTTTTGCAACCCTGGGGCAGGTGAGCTGGCCCTGGGCATTTCACGGCTGGAACTGGCGGTGTGTTTCTCGAAGCCGCTGCACCAGCAACGCCTGTCCATTGACGACTTTCGTACCTGCATTGACGGCAAATCGACGGGTGCGGTACGCGTTTCAGTGGGCATGGTCACCAACTTCAACGACGTGCAGGCTTTTCTGGCCTTTGCCGAAAGCCTGCTGGCATAATAAATGAACGGAAAATCATGAATGGAACCCAGCGCAGCAATATCAAACCCGGCCTTGAAGTGTTGATCGTCTTGAAAAAAGATCAGGCCACTGGCAAACTGACCAAAGGGATTGTCAAAGACATTTTGACCAACTCCCCCAGCCATCCACACGGCATCAAAGTCCGATTGCAAAACGGCGAAATTGGGCGGGTAAAAGAGATTGTGGCATAAGTAAGTATCTGGTGCCACAAAATCAAGAACATTGAATTTCCATAACGAAGACCTTTCAAATGATTTAAGTTCTTGCCTTTGCCTGTTATATGCAGTATATTAAACAGAGATTAAACACAAATGCACTCTTTTTAATCTGTCGAAACCAATGCCAATATCCGACTATATTTTCTCCCCAGCATTAGCATCTTTAATGAAAAACCGCAAGGAAGGTCTCATCCTAGGCGGAGTAGCTGCACTGCAATTCGGGCTGGTGACAGCCGGCTTGCCGGGCTGGCCTTGCGTTTTCAAGGCAGTTCTTGGGATTCCCTGCCCAGGCTGCGGCATAAGCACGTCCATCAGCCAGCTTTTACATGGAGACTGGCAGGGGTCTATTGCAACGCATGCGTATGGTCCGGTTTTTCTTGCCGGGTTGGTGTTTGTCGTTGGCGTAAGCCTGTTGCCTGAAACTGCGCGTGTGGCAGTGGTCGAAAGAGTTGCCAGGATCGAAAAACGGACTGGCATTACGACCCTTTTGATGCTCAGTACCCTACTCTATTGGGGTTTCCGGTTTATCAAGCTCTAAAGCTTGAAACCGCTTTTATTTTCTTGCTTGTTTCACCAACAAAACAAAAGAGGAGAGTTTACTATGATAATGACAGGCATTGGCTGGGTTCTTCTTCTAATTGCGGGGATAATCGACCTTATCCTGGTTGTAAAAATCTTCAAACAAGAAGGTGCCATGAAAGGCATTCTGGCCTTCTTTTGTTTCATCTACGCCTATATTTGGGGCTGGCAGCACGCCAAGGCACAAAATTTGGGCAAAATGATGTGGGCTTATACCATCTGTTTCATTATCGGCATGATTCTTTACTATGCGGGCATTGGCATGGCAGTTGCCAATAGCGGTGGCGGGACAGACCTGCCGACAGCCGTGCCGACCGAAGGCTTATTAATCATTAGAACCTTGCTCCACGTGTAATTGAATGCGCTAAAAGCTGGAAACCCATCTAAAACCTTCGAAGTAACTTCGAAGGTTTTTTTGTTCCTTGTCAAGCCGCGCGGTTTGCTGTATAGTCGTGAGGTGTATGCGTCCAACCCATCTTGACAAAGGAGAGAAAAAGCATGAGCATTCCTGATCTTCCTACTGTTCCAGAAATTACCGGACAATCAAAAAGCGGCATCAAATACCATATCCTTGGCACGGTCCAGCAAACGCTGGCAGTGGAACTCCAACCGGGACAGGTGGTCTACTCGGATACCGGAGCGATGTCGTGGATGACAGCTACTGCAACGATGAACACCAAAGCCAGCGGCGGCTTGGGCGGCATGCTCAAACGCGCTGTTTCGGGCGCTTCGGCCTTCATTATTGACTTTGCCGTCAATGGTGGCCCCGGGCAGGTGGCTTTCAGCACTGACTTCCCCGGCAAGATTTTGCCGGTGGAGCTTGACGCCAACCAGTCAGTCATTATGCACAAGCACGCCTTTTTGTGCGCCGAGCATAGCGTCAACCTGGATATTTTCTTCACACGCAAGCTTGGCGCAGGCCTGTTTGCCGGGGAAGGCTTTATTCTGCAAAAGTTGACCGGCCCCGGCATCACCTTTGCCGAGTTGGATGGGGATGCAATTGAGTATCACCTGCAACCCAACCAGGTAATGAAGGTTGAACCAGGACATGTTGCCATGTTCGAAAGCACGGTGACATTTGACATCGAAATGATTAAGGGAATCGCCAATATTTTCCTTGGCGGCGAAGGACTTTTTCTGGCCACTCTTAAGGGGCCGGGGCGCATCTGGTTACACTCGATGACCGAGAGCAAGATGGCACACCGTCTGGCTCAGTACATGCCCAAGCCAAGCAGCTAAAAACCAAGGGTAGAAAAATCCAATGCAGGGACGGCCAAAACCGTCCCTGCACTATTTTCTCAGGCCATATCCAGCACGGCTGCGTTCTGTTTGGCGCGTTCCCGTCTGCGGTAAAAAAGCAAGCCAAAGCCACCAAGAAGCGCCAATGGCAGGCCTGAAACCAGAAAACTTAATGGCAGAAGATATTGCGCACCAAAGGTTTTCATTTGCGCAGTTTGGGGATTTTGCGGGTCATAATAAATATTCACCAAATCGCCCACGTGATAAGGCGATGGCGCTGAGCAGGTATCTGCGCCAAAGTTTATCGTCTTTCCTGTGGTGGTTGTAAAACGAATTTGCGGACAATAGTAGGTGGAGTTTGTATCTGTATCAACAGATGCAAACAGGCTGACAACCGTGCCTGTTGTCAACCTGGCGTGGCTGACAAAGTAAGCGCTTTGTGTATACGTCACGCCAGCCGCCGCCAGGAGCCCCAAACCTGCCAGGGCAATCATTTGTAGTATAAGCTTCATTAAGAACCATCCTTAAACCGGGGAAATTGTGGACGGGTTGACACCGTCCGGGGGAATCAATCAAGTATTATAGACCTCATTGCAGGCAGGTGAGCATCCGTTTCGCAAATTCATTCTATAGAAGGAAATTTAATGGCAGAAAAAACGATCGTTTTCATTCATGGCATGTTCTTCACCCCCACTTGCTGGGATGCATGGGTCACGTATTACAAAGCGCAGGGCTATACCTGCGTCACCCCGGGATGGCCGGGACGGGATAAACCCGTCAAGACGCTCATCAAAAACCATCCCGACCCGAAGGTGGGCCAACTGACCCTGACAGATGTGGTGGAGCATTATGCAGCGATCATCAAAAAGCTGTCCAAAAAACCGATTCTGATCGGTCACTCCATGGGCGGGTTGGTAGCGCAAGTGCTGCTGCAACGTGATCTGGCGCTGGGAGCAATCGCCATCAGCTCAGCGCCACCGCTGGGATTATTAAGCTTGAAGCCATCATTTTTAAAATCGAGCATGCCAATCCTTAATCCTTTAAAGCGTACCGAGCCCTATTACATGCCGTTTGAGCATTTTCAATATTGCTTTGCGCATACACTGCCGCTTGAAGAACAAAAAGCAGCCTACGAAAATGTCGTCCCCGAATCGCGCCAGGTAGGGTGGGGATTGTTTAGTGGTGCTGCAAAAGTGGATTTCAAAAAAGCACACGCTCCCCTGCTGCTGATTGCCGGGAGCGAAGACCGGCTCATCCCCGCATCACTCAACCACGCCAATGCCAAACGCTACGGCGGACATTCCTCCGTTGTGGCGATCAAGGAATTCGCCGGACGCACGCATTACATCCTCGGCCAAAAAGGCTGGGAAGAAGTTGCCGAATATGGGGCAGAGTGGTTGAAAGCAAGGAAGATTTAAAGATATTCGATATCAGAGAGTAGATATTAGAAAGTGCAAAACACAACGCCCTCGACTTCCATAAAAGAATCGGGGGCGTTTCCTTCACCATTCAACCTTCCAACCTGTCACCTTCAACCAAATTCGGTATAATCCTCCACATGGAAACATCCCTCGACAACCTACTCAATGGCTCCCCATCCGCTCAGGCGGCCCTGACCCGGCTGGGACTCACCGACACCGCAGCAGCGGCGCGGCATTTGCAGCGTATGGCGGGCAAAGGTGTCGCCGCGCTGATGCCTTACCTCGCCCCGGCGCTGGCAAACTGCGCCGACGCCGACCAGGCGCTCGTCAACATGGAACGTTTCAGCAGTGGCGATCATGCCGCCGATACCTTTCGCCAACTAGCCGAAAATCCGCGTGCGATTGAGATTCTGGTGACGATCTTCGCGGGCAGCCAGTTCCTGACTGAAATTCTGCTGCGCGACCCAGCCCAGCTCGAAACGCTGACCCGGCGCGAGTTGCTGGCGCGCCAGAAAAGCGCCGAAGATTATCACACCGAAAGTTTGCAGGTTATTCAAGGCCTTGACTTCGCTGCTCAACTCGACGCATTGCGGCGCTATCAGCGTGGCGAAATTCTGCGCATCGGCGCGAGCGACCTGCTCGATCTCTACGACCTGCCCGCGCTGACCGGCCAGCTTTCGAACCTGGCCGACGGGCTGGCATGCTCCTGCATCGCCTGCTCCAGCCAGTCGCCCACTGGCGCAGATGGTTTTGTCGTGATTGCGATGGGCAAACTGGGCGGCGGAGAAGTCAATTACAGCTCAGACATCGACCTGTTGTTTTTGGCAAAAGACAAAGCCGCAGATTATCTGCCGCTGGCGCAACGCCTGATCGAGGCACTCTCGCGCATGACCTCCCGAAGGCTTTATGTACCGTGTCGATATGCGCCTGCGCCCCTGGGGACGCGACGGCGCGCTGGTCGCCAGCCTGCCCGATTACCTGGCCTACCTGCATCGCAACGCCCAACTCTGGGAAAAACAGGCGCTGCTCAAGGCACGTCCCATCGCCGGGGATATGGCACTCGGCGAAGAAGCGCTCAAGCAAATCGGCGCAGCCATCTTTGGCGCAGACATGGAGACAGTCCGCGCCAGTGTCTATGCGATGAAACAGCGCACTGAGGAAATTTTGCGCAGCAAGGGCCGCGACTGGGGCGAAGTCAAGCTTGGCGAAGGCTCAATCCGCGATGTGGAATTTGTTGTACAGTTTTTGCAACTGGCTTACGGCGGGGATAACCCGGCGGTGCGCGACCATACCACCCTCAACGCCCTGCCGCGACTGACACGCGCCGGGTTGTTGACGGCGCATGAAGGCCGCGTCCTGGCGGATGGTTATATCTTTTTGCGGACGGTGGAGCATTACCTGCAACTGATGCACTACCGCCAGACCTACACACTGCCAAGCGAACCCGCCGCCATCAACCTGCTGGCACGCCGCCTCGGCTTTCGCGGACAAGAACGTGAACAAGCCCGCGAGAAGTTCCTGGAACGCTACGGCCAGCACAGCACCGCCATCCGGCGCATTTATTCCAAGTATGTCGGCGGGGTCGACCTGCCCACCTCCGAAATTGCACGGGTGGAACCAGCGCCAATCTTTGCCTTGCAGCAGCATCTAGCACGCATGGAGGCGTCCTACTCGGCCACTTTTAGCGAGGAGGAAATCCTCAACCACGCTACACTGGCCGGAGCGCTGGATGAAAAAAACCTGGTCTTTGTCGCCCCGCTACAGGTCGATGGTACATGGCGGGTCACTGTCGTCGCCTACGATTACCTGGGGGAACTCTCGCTGATCTGCGGACTGATGTTCGCCTATGGGTTGGACATCCTCGACGGGCAAGTCTTCACCTACGAAACGGTCGAAGCCAAAGGGGAGCCTGAAATTCCGCCACACCTGCGTCCGCGCCGTACCCGCACCGGGCGGCTGATACTACCCAAAGCTGTCGAAGTTCCCCCTCCCAACCCATCCGCCCGCCGCAAGATCGTCGATGTGTTCACCGTCAAACCCGTCAACGGCACCACCCCCGATTGGGATCAGTATGCCGAAGATTTGAGCGCTCTGACAGAGATGATGCAAAGCGGTCAGCGCCGCGAAGCGCGCAGCGAGCTGGCAAAGCGCGTCGGCGGAATCTTCCGCGAGATGGGCAGCGCCAACCTGCGCCTTTACCCGATTGAGATCAAGATCGACAATGACATTTCGCCACAGCACACCGTTCTGCACATCCAGACAGCGGATACGGTTGGCTTTTTGTATGAATTTACCAACGCGCTGGCGATGACGCAGATCAATATTTTGCGCATGGTGGCGCAGTCAAGCGGCCAGCACGCCAATGACCTTTTCTATGTCACAGATGAAAACGGTCAAAAGATTACCGCCCCCGAAAAGCAGCGCGAGTTGCGTGCTGCGACGGTGCTGATTAAGCACTTTACGCACCTTTTGCCGGGGTCGGCCAACCCAGCGCAAGCACTGATCCACTTCCGCGAATTTTTGGCCCATCTGTTTGAACGACCCAACTGGCCCGACGAACTAGCTTCGGTCGAGCACCCTGAGGTGCTCAGCAACCTGACACAGATTCTCGGCATCAGTGACTTTCTCTGGGATGATTTTATGCGTATGCAATACGCCAATCTCTTCCCGGTGGTGAGCGATGCCAACGCGCTCAACAGTGCCAAATCTCGCGCGCAGTTGCAGGCCGAGCTGACGAAAGCGCTGCAAACACTTCATCCGACGCCCGATATGCCGCGTGACGATGCGCCCTGGCGCAAGGAATTGAACGAGTTCAAAGACCGCGAGATGTTCCGCATCGATATGCGCCATCTGCTCGGATATACCCAGGAGTTCTGGGATTTTTCGGAGGAGTTGAGCGACCTGGCCGAGGTGGTGGTCAACACCGCTTATCACCTGAGCGCGGAGGATTTGCGCACCCTGCACGGCACCCCGCGACTGGAAGATGGTACCGTCTCACAGATGGTGGTGCTGGCGTTGGGCAAGTGCGGCGGACGTGAGCTTGGTTTTGCTTCGGATATTGAATTGCTCTTTATTTACGCAGGCAACGGCCAAACCGACGGGCCGGAACGCATTGCCACATCGGTCTTTCAAGAGAAGGTCGTCAGCCACTTTTTGGGTGCAATCCATGCGCGGCACGAGGGCATCTTTCAGGTCGATTTGCAACTGCGTCCATATGGCAAGGCAGGCAGCATGGCGGTTTCGCTCGACGCCTTCAAACGCTATTATGCACCCGACGGTCCGGCGTGGGCTTACGAACGGCAGGCCCTGGTCAAACTGCGCCCCATTGCCGGAGATCTGGCGCTCGGCACACAGATCTGCGCCCTGCGTGATGACTTTGTCTATCATGGCACGCCGTTTGACATCACTGCCATGCGCGCCATGCGTGAACGTCAGGTGCGTCATCTGGTGACGGCAGGCAAGTTCAGCGCCAAATACAGCCCCGGCGGGCTGGTGGATATTGAATATCTGGTGCAAGGCTTGCAGATCACGCACGGCGGCAAAAACCCGGCCCTGCGCCAGACGAATATTCGCAAAGCCATGGCAGCCTTGCGCGATGCGAACATTCTCAGCGAAGCGGACTATACCCTGCTGCGCAAGGCGCATACATTCCTGCGCTGGCTGATCAACTCGATGCGTGTGGTACGTGGCAGCGCCAAAGACATCACCATTCCGCCTTATGGCAGCGAGGAGTTTGCCTTTCTGGCACGCCGTCTGCGCTATGGCAACGACCTGCAACGCCTGCGCGATGATCTGCTGCGCTACCAAACGGATGTGCAGGAGATCAATTTGAGGGTGTTGGAATAAGAAAGATGGCAAACGCTGGCCCCAAAAAACATCTATCACATTTTGCAAAGGAGAATGCAGATGAAAAAAATCTTCAAATGGATTGGCATTGTGTTTGGCGTGCTCGTTGTGCTTGTGTTGGGAATGGTCGGAATATTTTTTACACAGGGCGATGCCCAACTGAATAAAACCTATGCCATCCCTGAGAACAACATTCCCATCCCCACCGACGCGCCCAGCATCGCCAAAGGCAAACGCTGGGTAACGGCCATGTGTACTGGCTGTCATGGTGCTGATTTAAGTGGTCGCACTGGCTGGATGAACGCCGGGCCAATTGGTACGGTCGACGCAGCCAACCTGACTGATGGAGAGGGCGGGGTTGGGCAGGAGTACAAGTCTATCAGCGACTATGTCCACGCCATTCGAGATGGCGTAGACCCGGATGGCAAACCAACCTATATGCCATCGGTTGTACATTTCGCACATCTGAGCGATGCCGATTTGGGCGCAATGCTCGCCTATCTGAAAACCGTCCCGGCTGTAGACCACCCTACCAACGGGCACAACTTTGGGCCGCTTGGCAAAATCCTGATTGGGGCGGGCGCTTTTGGGAAATTACCCGCCGAAGAAGTGGATCATGACCCGCATCCCACCGCCCCAGCAGCGGATGTCAGCATAAACTACGGACAATATCTGGTCGAGGTAGGAAACTGCCGTTCTTGTCATGGCAAGCAACTGGCGGGTGGGCCCTTCCCCGATCCATCAGTGAAAGTACTGGCTCCAAACCTGACCCCCGGTGGTGAACTGTTTGCCTGGTCAGGAAAAAACTTTATCACCACCATTCGCACCGGAAAAACACCGTCCGGGCACACACTCAACGATGACTACATGCCCTGGAAAGGCATTGGCAAACTTACGGATAACGAGTTAAATGCAATTTGGATTTATTTAAAGTCACTGCCCAAATTGCCTACACAAACCCAATAACACCTGTGCTTTATACAAAAAAATCCCCCGCAAAACTGCGGGGGATTTTTAGCGGGAGAGGGCGGGATTCGAACCCGCGTTGGCCTTGCGACCAAAATAGTTTTCGAGACTATCCCATTCAACCGCTCTGGCACCTCTCCATTGGGTAGCACGGTGCGATATTATAACAGCCATTTTTGCTTGTTTGTAACGGGATTTCGGTATTTTGAGCAAAGAACAGGAAGACCCCGCCCCTACGCCCCTACTTCATCCACTGCATCAACCGCCATGCCCGCACCCATGACGACGTGAATTTCATGAGGCTTGCCATCATCAATCATTGGAATGAAATCTTCAAGGATCATCTTTCCATCCAATACAATCTGATCAACGCCGCGATTGACGTTTTCAGGATTTTCAATAACGATGTTATAAGTGGTTGTGCCAAAACGATAGGATGCCTTAAATCCACGCCAAATTTTGGGGATGCAGGGGTCAATCTTCAGCTTATACCCCTGGCGGGAAATGCCTAGAATGGCTTCAATCCCCAGGCGATACATCCAACCCGATGAACCTGTGTACCACGTCCAGCCACCGGTGCCGGTATGCGGTGGCGCCCCGTAGACATCGGCAGCAATCACATAGGGTTCCACCTTGTAACGCGCCATCTTCTCAGGCTTATCGGAATGGTAGATGGGGTTCAGCAGCCTGAACAAGGCTTCGGCGCGGCCACCCTGCCCCAGCTTGGCAAACGCCCAGACCGTCCATGTGGATGCGTGAGTATATTGTCCGCCGTTTTCACGGACGCCGGGGGCATATCCCTTGATGTAGCCAGGATCATGCGACGTTTTATCAAAGGGCGGCGTGAAGAGCAAAATCATCTGCTCATTTTGTTTGACCAATATCTGATGGACCGATTCCATTGCCTGGGCTGCACGCTGTGGGTTGGCTGCACCCGAAAGGACTGCCCACGATTGGGCGATGGCATCGATCTTGCACTCGCTGTTTACGTTGGAACCCATCGGCGAGCCATCATCGTAGAAGGCACGCAGATACCAGTTGCCGTCCCAGGCATAGGTTTCGAGCGCCTTGGCAAGCGCGGCAGCACGTTTGATGTACGGTTCAGGGTCCTCAGACATCAAGGTGCGTAGCGTGGCAAAACGCATCAGGGTGGTATGCAGGAACCATCCCAGCCAGATGCTTTCCCCTTTGCCCTCGATCCCGACCAGGTTCATGCCATCGTTCCAGTCACCAGAACCCATCAGCGGCAGGCCATGCACGCCGGCAGTGGTACCCTTTTCAAGCGCACGGCGGCAGTGCTCATAGAGCGTGTACACATCCTGTGCAGATTCGTACAGGTTGTAGCGTTCATCCTCGCCTCTGCCAAGCGGCGGCGCAAGCAAAAACGGAATTTGCTCATGCAATACAGATGTATCGCCGGTCACCTGCACATATTCGGCGGTGACGTAGGGCAACCAGAGCAGGTCATCTGAAAAGCGCGTGCGCACGCCCTTGCCCGACGGCGGATTCCACCAGTGCAGCACATCCCCGGCATCGAACTGGTGGCGGGCGGCGTTGATGATCTGCTCACGGGCCAGATCGGGGCGAGCGTGCAGCAGGGCTAGCACATCCTGCAACTGGTCGCGGAAACCAAAAGCGCCGCTCGACTGATAGAGCGCGGTACGCCCCCAGACACGGCAGGCCAGCGTCTGATACAACGCCCAGCGATTGAGCAACAGGTTCATGGCAAGATCGGGTGTATCAACCGTAATTGTGCCCAGAATGTCATCCCAGTGCTTGTGTACAGCCTGCCAGGTTGCTTCGATCTTCTCTGCCGTCTGATGCGCGCGGATCAATGAGAGGCTATCTTCACGTCCGGCGCCCACGCCAATCAGAAAGAAAACTTCTTCGGTCTGGCCGGGAGCCAGGTCAATGTGCAGCTGCATCGCAGCACACGGGTCGAGACCAGGGGCAACTTTGCTGGCAAGGCCAATCCGGCCGAGCGCAGCGGGCATTTCCATCGTACCCATGCGCCCTAAAAATTCGGTGCGGTCTGCTGTCACGCCGTGCGGTTTTTTGCTGGCCGCCAAAAAAGCCACCTGCCCGCCAAACTCCATGCTGTAATGATTGCTGGCAAGCAAAGCATGGTGTAGCGGGTCAAAATCGGGGACGATGTGGTTCTGGGTTGCTTCGCGGGTCGTGCCGAGCACCCATTCGGCATAATACGTCACCGTAACGCGGCGCGGACGATGCCAGAGATTTTCTACCCGCAAATGAGCGATTTTTACCGGGGCCTCAGTGGAAGCGAAAAGACGCAACTGCTGATTTAACCCGTGACTCTGACTCTCAAAAATGGAATATCCCGCCCCGTGATGGATCACATACGGTGCCTGCGCACCCACCGGCATGGGCGTCGGTGACCAGACGACGCCAGTCTCTTCATCGCGCAGGTAAAGCGCTTCGCCAGGCATATCTGTCAATGGATCGTTACGCCACGGAGTCAGGCGATTCTCACCGCTGTTTCCAGCCCAGGTGCAACCAGACCCGGCTTCAGACACAAGAAAACCAAACTGGCTGTTGGCGATAACGTTGATCCAGGGATGCGGCGTGTTTTGACCGGGTTCCAGGTAAATAATATATTCCTGACCATCGGGGCTGAACCCACCGAGGCCATTGTCCATCAATAAATTGGTTGGGCGCACCAGGGGCGGCGTTGACTCAAGGTCTTGTGCATCCTGCAAGGCAGGCATGAAGACAGGCAAATGCGTTGGCTTCTTGAAAAGCCGCACATGGTCCACCAGACTGCCGCGTCTGTCATCCAAAATCACCCCGGCAACGGTTTCCAGTAAAATCCTGTCTGATTTGGGGATTTGGTCAGCACGCAGGACAAAAACACCATCGCGCTGATTCAGCCAGGCTTCTGCCCCACGCCGGGCAATTTGCCGGTGAATCTGGTTATGCAAATCCATCGAATAACCGGTATCCTGCTCGTTCAAAATCACCAGATTGGTCTTAATCCGTCGGTTGCGCCAATAAATGTAAGCCTGCAACGCTTCCACCAACAGCGGGCTGTCAAAACCATGCAAAGACAGCAGCAAAATCGGCGTATCGCCTGAAATGCCATAAGCCCACAGACCTGATTGTCCCTTTTCGTTACGCGCAAGAATATGCTGGGGAGCGCGCAAGGTATTGGCTGGGTAAAGCAAAAGCGAAAGAACACGCTGGGTATGTTCAACACCATAGGAGTTCAGACCGAGGTCAAACAATTCGCGCTGGCTTTCAATGCGCACATCTTCAAAGGCACGGGAAATCATCTGCCGCGACTGATACGCCGTCAGCAGGTTAAGCGCCTCAGAACGCGAACCCGCTGCCAGCGTCAGAAAAATCAAATGGGTTTTGGTATGCGGATTCAGGTCCACTTCCTGCCCGAGCGAAAAGATCGGGTCGAGTGTGCCGCCCAGGGTGCCGGAAAGTTTCTTCTTCCCCTGCAACGCCAGCGGGGAGCGTGGAGTTCGTCCACGGCCGATAAATTTGGTGCGGGCGGTTTCGTATTCGCTGTTGAGCTTGCGCCCCGATTTAGCCAGCAGGGCGTGTACCATAAAAAGTGGCTTCTCACTGGCCGAGCGCGGACGGCGGTGGAAAAGCAGCGCATTGTTTTCTGGGATGTATTCACTCTCGATGAAAAGCTTATTGAAGGCCGGGTGACGCTGATCGGTGGCGCGTGGCGCAAGCGTTACTTCTCCGTAGCTGACGAGTTTCAACTTGCGTGCACGGTTGCCATCATTCAAAATCGTAACACGGCGGATCTCAATCCCATCTGCGCCGACGGTGATCTCAGTATGCAGAGAGATGCCATGATCCCAACGGCGGAACTCCACCTTGTGCGGCGAAAAAATCACCTCGTGATTGTCCACCGAAAGGTTTCCAGTTGGCTGCGGTGTGACAGACCAAAGTGCATCGGTTTCGCGGTCCTGAATGTAAATCCAACTGCCATAACCATCCAGGGTGGTATCAGATTGCCAGCGCGTCAGGGCAAAATCCTGCCACTGACTGTATCCACCACCAGCGCTGGTAATCATCAGGCTATATTTTCCCTGCGCCAAAAAGTGTACCTGCGGAACGGGACCATCAGAAGGAACCAGCCAGGGCGCAAGATTGATGGCACGCTCGGCAGAATCGGCGCGCTCGGTTTTTTTCGGATGTGGGTATTCGACGTGCAAATTCTGCGGAATTTTCTCTTGCAGCAACAGTTCGATACTTTGAATACGCTCATCCATATGGAAGCGTTCAACCGTAAATTCTTCAGCAAATAATTGCTTGCTGCCAGCAGCACCATGCCCTGATGATGCGCCATGTAAGACTGCACCACCGCAAAAACCTGTCCGGCTGTCAGACGGCTTTTGGTGTAATCAAGCGCTTCATACAGGCCAAAGCGTCCCATCACATTGAGCTTCTCAAAATGCTCAATGTTTTCGACAACGGCATGGGGTTGCAGCCCAAGTCCCAGTACCGATGCGTAAGGTGCAATCACAAGATCATCAGGTAAATCGCGCTTATAACCCAGGCTGGGCACACCAAAAGCGCGATATTGATAGTTCATATTAACGTCAAAGGCGTAATAACCCGATTCGGAAATACCCCAGGGCATATTTTTGGACTTGGTGTAATGGATTTGCGCTTCAAGTGCAGCGTGTGTGCTGTCATAGAGAAAGGTTTCTTCATAATTTTTGGCAATCAGCAGCGGCATGAGATACTCAAACATTGTGCCGCTCCATGAGAGCAAGACCTGCTTATTACCAATTCTGGTGACGGGGCGACCCAGGCGCATCCAATGGCTCTGCGGCACATCACCTTTGGCAATTGCGATCAGGCTGGCAAGACGCGCTTCAGAAGCGAGCAAATCATAGTAGCTACCGTCCAATCTTTCGGTGGTCATGTTATAGCCAATATGAAAAACCTGACGCTGTTCATCAAACAAAAATTTAAAATCCATCGCGTTGAATCTGGCGTTGGCGCGTGAAGCCAGGTCTTGATAACCAATCAACAACACTTCCACGCGGAACTTCGCAGAGTCAAGTTCGCGATCGAGCTTCTGACACCAGTAATCAGGATTCCTGATTTTCTTCACTGACCGTCGTGCCCTGAATCAACTGTGCTGTGATCTGAACGAGCGCTTTCTTGATGCTCGAATATACGCCTGTAGCCTGTGACAATGTGGGCAGCGTCGTAGGGATGCTAGCCTGGAAGGCTTGCCAGTTTTCAGCAAACGGACTGTGAGGGTCTATCAGCAAAGCAGGCGGCTGCTGGTTGAAATGACTCAGCCATGGGGCCAGCAAATCGATATTTTTTTGCATTCCTTGCAAATGGTAGTGCATGGTATCCAGGTAGAGTTGCAGATCTTTGAGCGTTTCCTGATTCAAGTTGGCAGGCGGGTTCTCGAGAATTTGGATCAACCGGTTCGAGACTTTTTCCCATCCTTGGCCGGAGAGCCATGTCAGGACAATTGTCCAGGCTTCGGGGGTTTCCTGAATGGCGATGATACGCTCCCGAATGTTTTCCAACTCAAGCTCGAAGGTTTCCACCTGCGAATCGGGAAGGTTTTCATCGACCTTTTTCAGGATGTTTTCCAGAATATCCAAAATAACCAGCAGCCCCTGCCACTGTTGCGAACCCATAATCGATGTGTTTCTAATCGTCAGGCAGCCCTGCCGGAAAGCAAGCAAACTCGCAGCCAGATTTCCGCTATCCACCGTGGAAATGTAACGGGGAAGCAATGCCAACATACTCTGGCTGTCATACCAGTTCAGCAAATGTCCGCGGTATTGTTCCAGCTTTTCCATGCTCTCAAAGGTTGAGTTCAGGCGCACAGCCATATCAAGCACGCTAAGATAGCCCAGGTCATAGGCCGAGAGCGTGGAGAGCAGCAGCAACCCGATATTGGTTGGCGTGGTGTAATGGGCAACGTTGCCACGCGGCGATTCCTGAAAATGATCGGGCGGCAACCAGTGGTCATCGGGGCCGACATATTGCTCAAAATAAGCCCAGGTGCGGCGTGAAAGGCGCTGAACGCGTTTCTCTTGTTCAGCCGTTAACGGGGCTGGTTGATGGACGATTGGCTCACTGATGCCAAAGGTAAGTTGCAGCGAGCCTGTCCAGAGCAGCAACAAGGGAATCGCCGCAAACAACGCCAGCGGATTGACCACCGACGTGGCAAAAACAAGACTACCGACATAAGCCAGCGCAACCGTCATCTCGGCTTCAATTTCATAACGGGTGTGCAGCTTAAACAGGCGGGCAGTATGTGCCGCGGTTGTCCATTGCAGCAGGTGCTTGTGCGTGATAAAAACACGCACCAATGTTATCCAAATTGCGCCCAACGAAAGAAAGGCTTCATAAGGCAAAAAGGTAATCGCCAGCGCCCAACGCAAAGCTGCGGGCCGGGCAGTTTCAAGCACATCCATGATGGGCAGTTTGTTCTTGTTGTGTGTGAACTGGTGTAAGAGTTGCGCAAAAACAGGCAGCCCCGGCAAAACCAGCACCAGGAAACTCCACAGCAATGGCGAACCAGGCAGCGCATGCAGCCAGGCCAGACTCAACGTCACAATCATCGTCGGCGCGATCAGGCTGCGGCGTAGATTATCAAAGACTTTCCAACGGTTGATGAACGAGACACGATTGCGGGGCACGCCGCCCTCAGTACGTACCATCCCCAACAGCCACGGCAGCAACTGCCAGTCGCCACGAATCCAGCGACGCAGGCGACGGGCATAAGCCAGATAACGTGGCGGATACTCTTCGTAAAGAAGAACATCCGTTACCAGCGCCGCCCTTCCGTGAATCCCTTCAAAGAGATCATGGCTTAACAACGTATTTTCGGGAATTTGTCCGGCAACGCTTTTTTCAAAAGCAGCCACGTCATAAATACCCTTGCCGACAAAGCTGCCCTCATGGAAAAGGTCCTGATAGACATCCGACACTGCCAGCGTATACAGATCGAAACCTGCATCCCCGGCAAAGATTTGCGAAAATCTGGAGCGGTTGGCACTCGTCGGTTTGATCTCGACCCGTGGCTGTAGGATGGTATACCCAGCAGTCACTGAGCGACCATCGGGGGCGAACTCGGCCTGGTTAAGCGGATGTGCCAGTGTGGCAATCAGTCGCGCTGCGCTGCCCTGCGGCAAGGATGTATCAGCATCGAGGGTAATGACATATTTAATGTTCGGTAACACCGAAAGTTCGCCGACCTTCAAGAGATAAGAAGCATCCTCTCCCTTTAAAAGAAGGCGATTGAACTCAGTTAGCTTGCCACGCTTGCGCTCCCAACCCATCCAGACTTCCTCAGATGGATTCCATTTACGCAAGCGATGGAAGATATAGAAAGGCGCTCCTGTGCGGCGCGGACGTTTGTCATACTTGTGATTAAGATTTTCAATGCCTGTTTTGAGCAACGCCAGCAGTTTTTCGTCATCGGGCATGGATTGGTTGGGCGCATCGGTGAAATCGGTCAGCAACGCAAATGTCAGGTTCGGGTCGGGGTTGCATAAATATTGTAGCTCCACATCCTGAAGCATGGGCGCAATATCATCGGCGCCCGCTAACAGCGTAGGGATGACCACCATCGTGCTGCAATACGCTGGAATCCCAGTTGAAAAATCCATACGCGGCAGGCGTTTGGGAGCGATTTTATGGGTAATATCCCATTGCACTTCCATGATCCCCGCTTCGACAGCCAGCCCATAGCCCAGAATGACAACCAGCAGCCACTGCGTGAGCGACGGATGCGAAAAATAGACATAAGTAAGCAACCCTAAAAGAATAACCAGGGAGAAAAAAGTAATGCGTCCCAGATAGGTGAAGGTGGGATGCGCATAAAACCAGCCCCGACGACGGGCCTGGGCTTTTGGATGATAGCCGACGGCTTTCTCAAGCATCGCCCGCCCCGCATCAATCAGATAAAAACCGACATGGGCTTTCCGGCTGCTGGGTTGCCCCGCTGCTGCTTCTTTTTCCTGCGTTGCGCGGGCCAGTTCAATCGCGGTCTGGGCGACGGCTTCTTCGTCGCTGATCGCGTGAAGCGCCAATTCTTCAACCACGCTGCGATAACGGTTGCGGGTTTCAAAATCCATCCCCATATAGATCTGCGCCGGGTCACTGCGCAGGATTTCGTCCACCGTGCTGATTTGTTCGAAAAACGACTTCCAATCGGTTGTGGTAAGCAGGCGCAGGCTGATAAATGAGTTGGCAACAATCGCCTCGTATGTGGCACGCGCCGATAACGGCAAAATAGGTTCAACGTTCAGCTTATAAGGTGCAGGGACTGCCGTCAGGGCTGCAGTGGCATACGTCAGACGCTCCAAAATTGCGATGCGGAGCATGATGGGCAAGGCCCATAATTCGCCAATCGTCAGAGGCATGACCTCTTGATACGCCTGCACAAACGCCACAATTTGGACCAGATCGAGCTGGCTTTGGCTGTACCCTACCCATTCCCAGGCCAACGCAAAAATACGCGGATACCCTTTGAGGGGCGTCTGATCCAGCTTAGGCAATTGCTCAAGGTAATGTTTGGGGAGACTTTCTTCGATCAAGTGCAGGGTCTGTTCAACAATATAAAAATTGTCGAGCATCCATTCAGCCGCTTGTGAGAAAGCCTGGTCTTTGGAAGATATTGCGCGAAAAGAAAGATAAGCCCGCTGCAATGTTTCATCCCAATTTTGCAGGTGCTTTAACAGGTCCGTCTTTAATTTTGGATTTGGATCAATACTATGCTGCTTTGCAAGCAGGGAAGCTAGTCGTTCCACAGTCATACTCCTGCATCTATAATGGGTCGTTGGGAGCGATTGACCGGGGCGGCAGTGGAGAGTTAATGTTCGGGGTGTTCTCTAACCACCATATCCGCCTGCGTTTGTTCTTCCTTTGAAGGAAAGTCTTGCACAATAAGAAGCGGGACTTTGCTATAAAGAATAAAATTGTTAACCATGCTTCCATAAGGCCACTGGTTATTTCCCGAATAACCATGTGCGCTAAGCGCCACAAGATCAATATGTTCACTCTCTGCCAGATCGTGCAATACGGCAGCAGCGTTATCGCTGGTTAGCAAATGGGTTTGCAACTCAATATCGGCCAGCGGCGAATGCAGGCGCATCTGGTCAAGATAGCGCACAGCCTCTTCGCGGTTGCGGGCCACAATGCGGTTGGATAAATCGAGGTCCTCACGCACCAATGGCATATGTCGGGCCATTTCAGGTGCTTTGACAACATGTACAATGTGAATCTTCGAGTTATGAAAGCGCGAAAGCATGGTGGTAGTCGGTAGAACATTTTCAGCCCGCCAGGACCCATCGAGCGGAACCATCACCTGCTGGTAGGGCCGTTCCTTTAGAACCAACTCCCCGGTAACAGGTTGGCGCGCACGAATCAACATGACCGAGGTGGGGGCGCTGTAAATAATTTTTTGGGTGACACTGCTGATCCCCCACTGACTTAAACCAGCATGACCGTGGCTGCTCAAAATAATCAGCTGCATCTTATGACTTTGCGCATACTCGTTGATCAATTCGGCCGCCATCCCCTCCAAAACGACCTCAACTGTATCTACGCCTGCTTCCTTCAAGCGCTCGGCAACCTTTTCCAAATAAAGCTTCGCGTCTGCTTTCGCAATCTGCCAGTTCAGCAGATCAAACACCTTTGCATCAACTCCCTGGCGCTTATCCAACACCCGCAGCAAAGTAACTTTGGCATGAAACGCCTGAGCAAATGCGATCGCATGTGGCAAAACACATTCTGCAAGCAAAGACCCATCCAGCGGAACAAGAACAGAATCAAACATGCAGCTCTTCCTTTCTTTATTCTGTTGGTACCAGTCAAAAACGCTGGCCGGATTTATTGTCGGTAGATAAAATTATACTCCTCTTTACTTTTGCATGAAACACTTTATGCCTATCCATCAAAATCGTTGCAAAAGAAGAGCTTAGGCCAAAGATGACAACATCCGCGTTCTGTATTAGAACGCGGATGTTCGATTATTGTTATTTGTCTGTAGCGATTGCTCCTTATTCTAAGGCTTGCTTACAACCAGATTGCCACTTGCCAGTAGAACCTGAATGGCCTTGCCATTGGCGTCAGCCATCAATGCGCCCGCCGGGACAGCCTGTGTTTCGCGAAAGCGGATCTGAGCGTTGCCGCTGCCTTTTGCGCGGAAAACAATTTCAAATAACGTACCACTTCCATTCGCAGGCGGACGACTGATTTGCGCAACCACATAATCAATCGTGCCAGCGCTGTTGTCAAAAATACTTTGTGCAGGAAAATCAGCCTTGATAAAGTCACCATCCTGCAACTCGACAACTTCCAACATGCTTGCATCAAAAGATAAATGAACTTCAACCGTCGTTAAATTGGTAATATTCTCAACCTTGATCGGCACCCTGACGGTATCGTTAACTTGCACAGTTGCAGGAGCCGGATCAATTTTGATAACAGTGCTAGAAGATGCCCCACAAGCCGCAATCAATACACAAAGAATCAGCACAATCATCAGCCCGGCATATGTTTTAACCTATTGTGTAACATAAACGTTCTCCGCTTTTTAAATGGCTTACTGTAGTGCGTGTAAATCGAATCGAATTAATTATGATAACTATATCACCCCCTAAATTTCGAACCATTACATCTGCGTTGTAACAATTTTTCACAACAAACCAACCTACCACCCATCTGAAAGTGTCAAGTTTCCTAAAAAAATTCGAACAAAATTAGCGAAAACCCTTCAAGTACTTAGAATCTGGATTGATTCCGTCCTATACTGTTAATAACAGCACAAAGGATTTGATAGGAGACTAAGCCATGTTTGAGAGACGCAAGACCGAAAAAAGCAAAGCCGACAAACGAAACCTGTCGCGCAAATCTTTCTCGTATTACATGCCCGTCGTAGATGACAACTCTGAAAAACCCATTGGATACCTGACAGACATTAGCCCGCGTGGATTTCGACTGGATTGCAAGCAGGAACTACCTGTAAACCGCACTTACTCTTTGCGATTAGACTTAACCGATGACGTTGCAGATAAATCATCCATGGTAGTGGTTGCGCGGAACCAATGGTGTCGTCACGACCAACTGGATCCGTTTGTATACAATGTCGGTTTTCAAATTGTCAGCATCGCCCCAGATGATGCGGCCATTTTTCAACGGATGATTGAGCGATATGGTGTGAGCGCTTAATTCCAAAACTGGCGCAGTATGTCTCTTTCAAAATAAAAGCCACCTTTGCAGGTGGCTTTTTCATTAGAAGAGCGGAATGTGCGTCAGTCCCTGGATAAACCCAAAGATTTGTGGCGAAAACTGAAATCCCACCCAGGCCACCAGCACACCGACAATCGCCCCCGCAACGACATCCGAAATGTAGTGAACGCCCATCGCAACCCGCGCCAGGCATACCAGGGGCGCCCAAATCCACAGGATGACTGCCAGCCAGAGTGGGCCGAGCAAGCCCGCCAGTGCAGCGATCAAAAATGCGCGCGCGGCATGACCTGATGGAAAAGAGTGCGGATCGTTTACACGGTAAACACTGCCCCACTCGCCTTCAGGGCGTCGACGGCGGATGGTGAACTTGAGCGCCATGACAAACGCGGCGGTAAACGAAATCCAGAAAAGCTCGTAGACAGCCCATTTCATCCAAAACGGATCGGTAAAGTAGCCAATCAACCATAAGATGAGCATGCCCATGCCCCAGAACCACGAGATCACCAGAGTGAGCAAAGAACATGGCAAAGCGCCGCAATGCACCAGGTTTTTCAGCGACGCGCAGGGAGTAGGATAAATCGCGATCCATTTCGAGTAGTTTGCGGAACAAAGTAGTCTCCATAAGCTAAAAAAAGGCATAATGCATAATTTCTTGCGCATTACACATTACTTTTTAATTACGTTTGACTTGCACGCGCAAAACATGCCGGTCAATTGCGCCAAAACGATATTTATATTCTTCGTTGCCACGCATGAAGTCGAATTCAGTGCGTTTTTGCTCATTGGCCCATTGCAACATGTGACCCAGCAAGACCCAGCCGGGGGAAATATCCATAAATTTGCGGTCGAGGCCAGAGTTGTAAACCCAGATGCGGTTGGCATAATCAAAATTGAGATAAGCACAGGCTTTTTCACCGTCCACTTCGAGGAAGACCAGTTGCAGGTAACCGCCATCAAATGCAGATTTGGCCAAGGCTTTAAGATGAGTGCGCATGGCCGGGGTAAGAAAACTCTCTTTGTTTGGATCATGCGCCATCAGGGCAATGAAGGCATCCATTTCAGCATCGAGGCTGGCGGGGTCGCTAACGATGTACCAGCGCACACCGCGTCCGCTTTCTTCGGCGCGGCGCATTTTGCGGCGCACTTCGTGGCGTTGTTTTTTGTCGAGGCTTTCGAGATAGGCTTCAAAATCGCCAGGGAGCAGGATGGTGGGGGTAGGCTGGTAGATTTCGTCGGTGCAGTTCCAACCCCGTTTAACGGATTCTGCCTTCAGCGCCGCCAGGGTGGCGGATTGGGCAGGCAGATTATACCAATCGAGCTGCGACCATTGCTCTGGGTAGGAACTTATCAGCCAGTCGAGCAGACCTACAACAAAGGGTTCGAGATGTTCGGGATGTACGATCAGGTCCAGGTAATCCGAAATTTCCATGCTGCCGAGCAACATCAGGTGCGTGTCTTTAAGGAAGAGAGGGGCAATTCCAATCAGTTGACCGTCCTGACTGGCGCTGATGATGGCGAGCGTGACGCTGCTCCATTCACCACCGCCGAGGCTTTTCCACCAGTCGGAGAGGTATTCGTGGCGCAAAAAAGGGGCGTCGGTGACGCTCCCGGGAAGCAGCCCGTTCCAGATACTGGCATCGAGGCTGTCGAACGATGTATGCAGTTTGAAGTCCATTGATAATCTTTCTTTGGGGGATAAGGTTGCCAGAATTTTACCAGCATAACCTAAGACAGCATGATCACTTGAAGAAAAAAGCTGTTTTGAACGCTATACACCATTTGGGTGAGGGGAATTTTTCGAAAATTGGACAAAAAATACAAATATGGCCCATTTTATGGCCTAATATTCTCCATAAGGGCAATATTACGATGCGCATTGCTCCTGTAAAATTCTTTTCAAGATAACAGGAGAGTGACTTATGAAAGAGACAATTATTGTTGTTGGAAACGGGATGGTCGGACACAAGTTCATCGAGCTGATGCTGGCGAGTGATGCGGCTGACCGCTATCAAATCGTCACGTTTTGCGAGGAACCGCATACTGCCTATGATCGCATCCATCTAAGCGATTATTTCTCTGGCAAGACATTCGAAGATTTATCGCTGGCCACCCCGGATGGCTATCGCCGGAACGGCGTGCAGGTTTTCGTTGGCGATCGCGTGGCTTCGATTGACCGAGAGCAACAAAAAGTAACTTCATCGAAAGGGGTGGTGATTCGCTACGACAGGCTGGTACTGGCGACCGGATCCTACCCGTTTGTTCCACCCATTAAAGGAAAGGAAGCCAGCGGAACATTCGTCTACCGCACGCTGGAAGATTTGGACGCAATCCGCAGCTACGCGGAAAAATCGAAGATCGGCGTCGTGATTGGCGGCGGCCTGCTGGGCCTGGAATGCGCCAATGCGCTCAAAAGCCTGGGATTGCAGACGCATGTGATTGAATTTGCGCCGCGCTTGATGACTGTCCAAATTGATGATGCGGGCGGCGCGCTGCTGCGCAAAAAGATCGAAGCCTTGGGCGTGCAGGTGCATACGGGCAAATCCACAACGGAGATTGTGGCGCAGGATGGCAAGGTTGCCGCGATGCAGTTTGCCGATGGCAGCGATCTGGCCACTGATTTGATCGTCTTTTCTGCGGGCATTCGTCCGCGTGATGAACTGGCCCGCGAATCGGGCATCACTGTTGGCGAGCGCGGCGGCATTGTAATCGATGAAAACTGTCGCACCTCCGACCCGAATATTTATGCGATTGGCGAATGCGCCCTGTACAAGAACCGCATTTACGGTCTGGCGGCCCCCGGCTACCAGATGGCTGAAGCCGTTGTGGATGTTTTTGCCGGGGTGTCGGAACCCAAGGGTTTCGCCGGTGCGGATATGTCGACCAAGTTGAAGCTGATGGGCGTGGATGTTGCCAGCTTTGGCGACGCTTTCGGTGTTTTGAGCGGCACCCGCGAGATCAGCATTATCGATGCTTTGGAAGGTACTTATAAGAAGATCGTCGTCGATGCTGATGGCAAAAAACTGATGGGCGGTATTCTAGTGGGCGACGCAGCAAACTACAACATGTTGCACCAGATCATGCAAAACGGCCTGCCGCTGCCGATCCAC
The DNA here is from genome assembly GCA_963757465.1 of uncultured Chloroflexia bacterium. GTDB lineage: Bacteria > Chloroflexota > Anaerolineae > Anaerolineales > Villigracilaceae > UBA5195. Next base: position 65,127 of record CAVWRY010000006.1, read on the forward strand.
CCCGACGATTTGATCCTGCCTTCGCGCGGCGATTCGTCACAGGCGGGTGGGATCGGTGTGGATATGCTGCCAGGTACGGCGAAAATCTGCTCGTGCGAAAATATCAGCAAGGCCAGCATCTGCAAAGCAATTGCCGATAACGGGCTGACGACCGTCGCCGAGATCAAAAAATGTACCAAAGCGGGAACGGGCTGCGGTGGCTGTGTCGCCCTGGTTGGCGACATCCTGAAAGCAGAGTTGAAACGCTCCGGGGTGGCGGTTACGAACTTCATCTGTGAGCACTTCACCTACTCACGCCAGGAACTTTTCCACCTGATTAAAGTCAATGACATCCACTCCTTTGAAGACCTGATCGAACGCCACGGACAGGGTCTGGGCTGCGAAATCTGCAAACCGGCGGTGGCTTCCATTTTAGCGTCGACCTGGAACGATTACATTCTCGAAAAATCGCATGCCACCCTGCAAGATACCAACGACTACTTCCTGGCGAACATCCAACGTGATGGAACCTACTCAGTTGTGCCACGCATCCCCGGTGGCGAGATTACCCCCGACAAACTGATCGTGATTGGGCAGGTCGCCAAACAATTCGATCTCTACGTCAAGATCACCGGCGGACAGCGCATCGATATGTTCGGCGCGCGCGTCGATCAACTTCCGCTAATCTGGAAGCAGCTCGTCGAAGCCGGTTTTGAATCAGGACATGCCTACGGCAAGGCACTGCGCACCGTCAAATCCTGTGTTGGCACAACCTGGTGCCGCTACGGTCAACAAGATTCGGTCGAACTCGCCATCAAGCTCGAAGATCGCTACAAGGGCCTGCGCGCGCCGCACAAACTCAAATCGGCGGTTTCGGGCTGCACCCGCGAGTGCGCCGAAGCCCAGAGCAAAGACTTTGGCCTGATCGCCACCGAAAAAGGGTACAACCTGTTCGTTTGCGGCAACGGCGGCATGAAACCCCAGCACGCTCAACTGCTGGCCGAAGACCTAGATGAAGCCACCGTCGTCAAATATCTCGACCGTTTCCTGATGTTCTACATCCGCACGGCTGACCGGCTGCAACGCACCGCCAACTGGCTCAACAATCTCGAAGGTGGCATGGCCTATCTGAAACAGGTCATCCTCGAAGACAAGCTCGGCATTTGCGAAGAACTCGAGCGTGACATGGAAAATATCGTCGGCACGTATCAATGCGAGTGGTCCACCACCCTGCTGGACGATGAGAAGCTCAAACGCTTCCGCCACTTTATCAACACCGACGAGCCCGACCCAAACATCATCAAAGTCAGCGAGCGCGGACAAAAGCGCCCTGCTTACGAAAGCGAACGCGAGCTTCTCATCCCGGTAGATTTCATCCCAGTACGCCCGTAGCCGTAAGGAACCAAACATCATGACAATTAATTGGGTCAAAGTATGCAAAACAGATGACATTCTGCCCTATTCAGGGGTGGCCGCGATGATTTTCGGTCGGCAGATTGCAATCTTTCGCGTGAAGAACGAGTTTTATGCGCTCAGTGATTACGATCCGTTTAGCAAGGCCTATGTACTTTCACGCGGCCTGATTGGAGATCGCGCCGGGGTGGTAAAGGTCGCTTCGCCTATTTATAAACAATCTTTCAGTCTGCAGACGGGAGAGTGTCTTGATGACCCAACGGTCAAACTACCAACCTATCCATTGCAAGTTCTGGATAACGTAATTTACATTCTGGTTCAAGCACAAGAGGAGAATCACCATGCATATCAAACAGTTTCTTCGTAGCGGCAACCCGGCCACACTTTTCAGCGCCTTCTTTTACTTCGACATCAGTTTTATGATCTGGGTCATGCTTGGCCCGCTCGGCAACTTCATCGGCGAAGAATTCCACCTGAGTGCGGGCCAAAAAGGCTTGATGACCGCCATGCCCGTCTTGAGCGGCTCGATCCTGCGCCTTGTGCTTGGCCCCTTGGCTGACCGCATCGGCGGACGCAAGACCGCGCTGATCGGCATGTCCCTGAGCTTTATCCCGTTGATTTTGGGTGCATTCGCTGCCCAGAGTTTTGAAATGTTGCTGGTAATTGGTGTGTTCCTTGGCATTGCCGGAGCCAGCTTTGCCGTGGCGCTGCCGATGGCAAGTCGCTGGTACCCCCCTGAACAGCAGGGCCTGGTACTGGGAATTGCTGGCGCTGGAAATAGTGGCACTGTACTGGCATCTTTGTTCGCTCCCCAGCTTGCTGCGGCAATGGGTGGCTGGCGCCCGGTCTTTCTTCTAACGATGATTCCGCTGGCGGTGGCCTGGCTGGTGGTTGCTTTACTCGCCAAAGATGCTCCTGGCAAAGTGGCCCTGAAAAACTTTGCTGAATATACAGCAGTCTTCCGCAAACCAGATACACTCTGGTTAAGCCTGATGTACAGCGTCACTTTTGGCGGTTTCGTGGGGCTTTCCACCTTCCTGCCAATCTTCTTCCATGACCAATACGGGTTGGACAAAGTCGCCGCTGGCAGCTTCGCAGCCCTGTGCGTCTTCGCGGGTAGTTTCATCCGCCCGGTGGGAGGCTATCTCGCAGATCGTTTCGGCGGCATCCGCATTCTGATTGGCCTGTTCCTGTTTATTGCCATTCTGGCAATCGCGATTGGTTCCTTGCCTCCGCTTGCGGTTGAAACCGTCCTGCTCTTCCTGCTGATGACCTCCCTCGGCAGCGGCAACGGATCGGTCTTCCAGATTGTCCCGCAGCGCTTCCCCAAAGAGATTGGCATCGTGACTGGCATCGTCGGTGCGGTGGGTGGTCTGGGTGGCTTCCTGCTGCCTACCCTGCTGGGCGGCTTGAAGGATGCCACCGGCAGCTACGGCAGTGGCTTTATGGTCTACACCGTCGCAGCAGTACTTTGTATGATTATGGTCTTCCTGGTTCGCAAGGATTGGGAAAAGACTTGGGCCGGTGAAGGCGGCGTCGCCCGCTCCGCCGCAGTCGAATCTGCGGCAGACTAATCAAAACACAGTTGCTCAATCGGGAGCTTGGCTCCCGATTGAGCAAAAAATAAAATATTTCTGACTAGAATTTTTTTGTTTAATGAACCGAAGTTGTCGTCAGTTTCGAAACACCCCATGCCAAACAAGTTTTTGGCACACGCATGCTCGTCACGGATAATGCCTAATGCCCATCGAACTGAGCGTCCCCATCGAAGAACAGCTTGCTTATGCATCTTCCACGCATAAGCGCTTATGTCCACGGCAGGTATTAGGCGTGCGCATGGCACGTTTTGCCTGCATCCAACTAGGCATTGACCCGGCCATCGAACGCAAACGCATTTTTGTCTATATGGAAAATGGACACTGTGTGGCCGATGGCGTTATTTCGGTAACGTATGCTTCCCCGACCAATCAGTATATGCAGCTTTTACCCTACGGAAAAATGGCAGCCACTTTTGTTGATATCGAAACAGGACATGCTTTGCGCGTCGCTGAACATCCTAAATCGCGTCAGGCTGGCGTCAACTTTATGCCTGAAGTTGCTTCTCCGTGGCTTGCGCAGGTGCAAGCCTACAAGATCATGCCCGATCACGTCCTGATGACTTGGGCACCAGTGGAACTACTGACGCCCCTGCCCCAACTGCCAGGAAAACACAAGGTTGCCTGCGATCAATGCGGCGACCTGGTTCATGAGTATGCTGAAGTGCTAATGAACGGTCAAACCTTGTGCAAAGCCTGCGCCGATGGCGCTTATTACAAAATTCTGGAACCGATCGTGGTCAATATTCCTGTGTTATGATTTTGAAAAGCAACTGTGCAAGCCGGGCATGGTCTCCGTCCGCTTGAGCAAATACGACACACAGGACAAACATTATGCAACCCTTTCTCAAAATTGTTGGAAACGGACGCAAAACGGCGCGCGATTTTACTGTTGCCGAAGCTGAAGAAGCCTTCACAATGGTCATGAACGGTCAGGCCAGCCTGGCACAGGTGGTCGTATTAATGGCTGCCATGCGCATCAAAGAAGAAAGCGTGGACGAGTTGGCTGTTTTTACCCGCATTCTGCGCCCCTATTGCCAACGCTTGACACAATCGCAGCCCAACCTTGTCGATATTTGCATCCCTTATGATGGGCGCGGAAAAATTCCCTTGTTAATTCCAGCCGCTGCGTTGATCGCAGCGGCTGCCGGAGCCAAAGTCGGCCTGCATGGCAGGCTGGGGCAGGTGCTTCCACCCAAGTTTGGCGTTGGCATTGGCGACGTCTTGCAATGCCTGGGCGTGGCGGTCAATGCTTCGCTTCAGGATGCAGAGAAAATCTTAATCAGATTGGCGTTTCGTTTGTCGTCTCAGAGCAGTTTGCACCCTGCCTGACAAAGTTTGATCAAATCCGTCTGGATTTTGGGATGCGCAGCTTTTTCAATACGATTGAGAAGCTGGTCAACCCCTTTAACGCTGAAACCTGCATGGTCGGCGTTTTCCATCAGCCGGTGATGAAGCGCGTTGCGCAGGCAGCGCAGGCGCAAGGGTATGCCCGTGGACTGGTCGTTCAGGGGCCGGAAGGCTCCATCGAAGCGCTGACCAGCCGCCGCAATCCGGTTGTGGAATTTCAAGGGGATACTCCCTTTATTGAATGGAATGTAAATCCGGCGGATCTGGACTGGTGGAGTGGTCGGATCGAGGAAACCCAAACCCTCACCCCGCAAAGCAACGCGGATTTAACGGTGGAACTGCTCGACCCACAAGGAGTCAGCCCGCACCAACGTAGCACCCTGCTGACCGCGGCGCTGATCTTATACGCTTCTGGTAAATCTGCCAGCTTTGGCGACGGCCTGAAAACCGCCCGCGAAAGCCTGGAAAGTGGCGCAGCATTTGAGCAACTCAAACTCTGGCGAGAAGCATCGCAGAATTGGATGGGAAGTCCGTGAACAATGACGAACAACTTACCGTAATTATCCAGGCTGGCGGTCAGTCACGTAGAATGGGACAGGACAAGGGGCTGAAAGAGTTCCTCGGCGAACCGCTGACGCAGCGACTGGTCAAACGTCTCCAACCTCTGGGGCATGATATCTTTGTCATCGCGCGCCAATCTGCCGACTACGCCTTTCTCAACCTTCCCATTTACACAGATGTACAACCAGGCATTGGGGCGCTTGGCGGCTTATACACCGCCATGAAAGTGGCTGTCACACCGTTTGTCGCGGTGGTAGCCTGTGACATGCCCTTTGTCAATTCAGAGTTGCTGATGGATGAGTGGCGAATGATACGGGAAAACGACTGCGACGCCGTCATCCCCGACCACCAGAAAAAGCTTCAGCCTTTTCACGCCGTCTACCGGGTGGAGACCTGCCTGCCAGCCTTGAGCGAAGCAATCGAAAAGGGTGAGCAAAAAGTGCTCGCGTGGCTCTCAACACTCAAAACCTGCAAAATCCCTACTGTCGAAATCCGCAGGTTTGACCCGCTGTGCATGGCGTTTATCAACCTGAACACCCCCGACGACTTCAAATCGGCAGAACGGATTGCCAGATATTACAAAAGATAACCAGTGACATGGTGAAAAAATTCCCAGATTTGACATTGGCTTGATCTGCATGTACACTAATACAAATCGCCGATGTTCAGGAGAGTGTAACCATGGCTACTGCGCGTGATCTGGTCAAGAACAAAGAAAGTTCATCGATCTTTTTGGTCCCTTCTGATGCAACTGCATTCGACGCAATGAAATTGATGGCCGAACATAACGTCGGTGCGTTACTCGTCAAAGGAGCGGATGGTAACATTCAGGGAATCGTCTCAGAGCGCGATTTTATTCTCAAGCTCGAAGTGCTCGGGCGCAACCCGCAAGAGACGCCCATCCTTGAAATCATGACGGATGATGTACTCTATGTTGAAAGCACACAATCGATTGAAGAGTGCATGATGCTGATGAACGATAAAAACATCCGTCACTTACCCGTTTTTACGGGCAAGAAACTGATTGGGGTGATCTCAATCCGTGATGTGCTGCGCGAAGTGATCAATGAGCAAAAATCGATGATTTCGCATTTGGAGCACTATATCCATGGTGGGACGCAGTAACAGGGCCAAGCCTCAAGCAACCGCAAAGCAGCAATTCTCCCCGGGCATCACAGCCCGGGGATTTTTTTATAATCGTTCAAAGCAGGATCGTTTATACTTCGCATCATGCTCAATCCTAAAATTCCAAGCTTCATCCGATGCCTTCTTCTCTTTGCGCTGCCCCTGCTGGCCTGTGCTGCCATCAAAAACAGCATGCCAACCCCAGCACCTACGCCAGATATCCGCTCACTGGTGCTGACGAATGCAGTAAAAAACACGACATCCATGCTTACGCGCATAGCGAGAAAAACCCTGAATGCGCCAACAGCGACCAGAATACCTAGGCCTGTTACCCCAGTCACGGCGCGGCCTTCAAAAAAAACGCAGACGCCAACACCCACAGCACAGCCATCCAACATTGACGATGTCATTATCCACGCGCCGGCGCTGGCGAACAATCTGCTCGGCGAAACGCCCGAGCGTGAGCTGCGCGTATATTTGCCTAAGTCCTATTCGCAAGCTGACAAACATTACCCGGTGGTCTATGATCTGCTTGATTTTGGTCTGGAGGGAAGCGAATTCACCGTCAGTTCTGAAGAACTGCAACGGGACGTTGATTTTGGCCTGACCAAAGAGATGCTGGTCGTTGTCATCAGCGGAACCAACTCTCTGGGTGGCAGCTTTTACGTCAATTCCCCCATCAGCGGCAACTGGGATGACTTTATCGCACAGGATGTCGTCGGCTATATCAATTCCCACTATCGCACCCTCCCCCGCCCTGCCTCACGCGGCATCAGCGGATTCGCCGTCGGCGGGTTCGGCGCGCTGAATGTAGCCATGCGCCACCCGGATGTTTTTGGCGCGGTCTACAGCGTCAGCCCGACCCTTTTTGACAAGGACAGCCTGCCACTCTCGCCCCTATTTTCATCGCAGTCCACCATTAATTCGGTGCTTGATTTGCGCTTGCGCGAAGAGCCCATGTCGATCAACGACGGCATTACAGACATGCAGCATGCAGGGGACGCTCAGTTTTCGATTGCCTATGGCACCACCTTTGCCCCGAACACCTTCAAACCGCCCTATATGGATTACCCGTATTATCGACAAAATGGCCGCATCTTCCGCGACGAAACCATCTGGCAGCGCTGGGAAAGCGGCTTTGGCGACAATCGCGATCGGATTCAACAATACAGGGAAAACCTGCTCAAGCTGACGGATATTACGCTCGCTTGCGGTGAGAACGCCCCCTATACCTGGATTCCGGCTGGCTGCAAAGCCTTCGCAGCGCAACTGACTGAAGCTGGGATTCCAAATGAGTTGGCGAGCTTTCCCAAAGACCAGGTGCCTGCCTTTGGGCAGCTGATCCGCGAATTTACGCTGCCATTTTTCTCGGAAAAGTTGAACTTCGAGCCTTAAAAACCAAGGGCATTCACCACGCAGCCAAAGGTGAAATTATGGGAAACTTTGCAGCTTCCTTAAAGTTTCCCCGGTGCAACCAAAACAGGTTGACTTCATCTGTGACCCACAGTACAATCAACAAACCCCTCTCTTTAGGAATGATATATGCCTATCTATCGTTTTATTGTTCGTTTTAATCAACACGATCCGCGTTCGGCTGGGCTGCTCACCGACGCACGCGCCCTCAGGTTCAACGACTTGCGGCGCATTGAATGCCAGGACTTGTACTTCGTCGAGGGCCAATTGTCGCAGGATGAATTGCAACGATTGGCTCTCACACTTTTAACAGACCCGGTTACCCAATCAGTGGAAGCTGCCGAAATACCGCAACCCACTTCCCGTTTGCCTGGGTCCGTTATCGTCGAAGTTGCCTACCGACCGGGCGTCACCGACCCGGTGGCGGGTGAAATTGTCCGCGCAGCGCATGAACTTGGCTTCAAAGGGGTGCAACGTGCTGCCACCGGGTTCCGCTACATCATCGAAGGCGGAAACAATGTTGCGGGTCATCGGCTGGCTCAACGGCTGCTGGCAAATGCCGTTATTCAGCGTTATACCGTCGGAGAGATCGAACCGACCTTCCCGCTCGAAGCTGAATCCAGTGGACAGACCGAGATCATCCCCATCCGCGATCTGACGGATGTGCAGTTGCAAGCACTCTCGAAAGAACGCCGCGCCGCGCTTGATCTGCCTGAAATGCAAAGCATCCAAAAATATTACAAGTCCATCCAGCGTGACCCGACCGATGTCGAGTTTGAGATGATCGCCCAGACCTGGTCTGAGCACTGTGTTCACAAGACATTTAAGGCGAAAATCGATATTCGCTATTCGAAGGGCGAAAGACCGGCTTCACGCTCAACCAGACCCAGTGTCGATTCAATCCTCCGCACCTACCTGAAAGTTGCGACAGAAAAAATCAACGCACCGTGGGTCATTTCGGCGTTTGTAGATAATGCCGGGATCATTGACTTTGACGACGAGTACGAAATCTCCTTCAAGGTCGAGACACACAACCACCCATCGGCGATTGAGCCGTTTGGCGGCGCAAATACCGGCGTTGGCGGCGTGATCCGCGATGTGATTGGCGTTTCGGCCAAACCGATTGCCGCCACGGATGTGCTGTGCTTTGGCCCGCAAAAAATGGATCCAGATGCGCTGCCAGACGGTGTGCTGCATCCGCGGCGCATTCAATCGGGCGTGGTGGCGGGCGTGCAGGATTATGGCAACAAGATTGGCATCCCAACCGTCAATGGCGCAATCCTTTATGATGAAGGATACACCGCCAACCCGCTGGTTTTCTGCGGCTGCGTGGGGCTGGCCCCCAAGGGCAAACACGTCAGCACGCCCAAACCGGGCGACCGTGTCATCGTTTTGGGCGGACGCACTGGGCGCGACGGCTTGCGCGGAGCGACCTTCTCTTCGATGACAATGGACGCACAAACGGGAGAAGTTTCAGGGGCGTCTGTTCAGATCGGGGACCCGATTACCGAAAAGGGTCTGATCGATGTCATCGTACGCGCCCGCGATGCGGGTCTGTATACCGCCATCACGGACTGCGGCGCAGGTGGGCTTTCTTCAGCGGTGGGCGAAATGACGTCCAAAATCGGCGGCGATGTGGATTTGACCAGCGTGCGGCTCAAATATCCCGGCCTGGCCCCATGGGAAATCTGGCTGTCGGAAGCACAGGAACGCATGGTGCTGGCTGTCCCGCCGGGAACGTTCCCGCGTTGCAGGAACTGTGCGATACCTTTGACACCGAATTGACCGACATTGGCGCGTTTACCGATACCCAATGCATCACCGTGCGCTACGACGAAAAAACCGTCCTGGAACTCGACAACAACTTTTTGCATGACGGCATTCCACAACGCCAGCTTTACGCGCTCATAGGCCCAGGCGAAAAACCCGCCGAAAAAACCGAAGAACCAGACGGCTTCTGGACGCGCAAGTCGCGCAAATCGGCCCCGGTCAATTATGGCGCGCTGACCATGCGCCTGCTCTCGCACCCGAACATTGCCAGCAAATCGGCGATTGTGCGTATTTACGACCATGAAGTGCAGGGCGGGACAGTCATCAAACCGCTGACCGGCATCAAAAACGATGGTCCATCCGATGCCTGTGTGCTCAAACCGATTGGCACAAAGGGCACACGCGGCATCGTGCTCTCGAACGGCATCAACCCCGAATATGGCAAAGTGGACGCCTACCTGATGGCTCACGCCGTGATTGACGAGGCCATCCGCAATGCGGTGGCGGTCGGCTGCGATCCGAGCCGCATCGCCATTCTCGACAATTTTTGCTGGGGCGACCCGATGCGCCCCGAGACGCTTGGTTCGCTGGTCGAAGCTGCGCAAGGCTGCCACGATGCAGCGCTGCGCTATGGCACGCCCTTTATTTCCGGCAAAGATTCGCTCAACAATGAATACGTTGGCTCTGACGGCCTGCGCCACGCCATTCCGCCGACGCTGCTGATTTCGGCCATGGGCATTATCGATGATGTCAGCACAGCCGTGACAATGGACTTGAAAGAAGCCGGAAACATCCTTTATCTGATTGGTGACTTTGCCCCGGTGTTTGGCGGGTCGCACTATGCACTTTCGACGGAAGAAACTGTCAGCGCTGACCCCATCCCCGCCATTTCTGAAAATGCCCCAGCGCTTTACCGCACCCTGCATCAGGCCATTCTGCAAGGGCTGGTACGTTCCTGTCATGATTTGTCCGAAGGCGGATTGGCGGTGGCGGCAGCGGAAATGTGCATCGGCGGGCGGCTGGGATTGACCATGGAACTGGAAGCAGAAGACACGCTGCGGGCCCTGTTCGGTGAAACAAACGGATCGCTGCTGGTGGAAGTCCAACCCGGCAACGCTGCCGCTTTCGAGAAGCTTTTCGCCAGTCTGCCCAGCCAGCGCATCGCCATTGTGGACGCTGAACCAAATTTTGTCATCAAAAAAGCAGGCAAAGAAATCAGCTTTGCGCCTGTTGAAGACCTTGTGACCGTCTGGAATATTGCCCCATGAAACCTAAAGCCTTAGTCCTGCAAGCGCGCGGCAGTAACCGCGATTATGATGTCATGCAAGCCCTTGAACTGGCCGGCGCCAGTGCCGAAGGGGTGCCCCTTAACGACCTGCGCAGCGCCAAAAAGAGCTGGTCAGACTATCAGATGATGATTATCCCCGGCGGTTTCTCTTACGCCGACGCACTCGGCGCGGGCAAGCTGCTGGCGATCGATCTGAACTCCTACTTCGCTGACGAAATCACCGCCTTCGTTGCCGCAGGCAAGCCAGTGATTGGCATCTGCAATGGCTTTCAGGCACTGGTCAAATCAGGTATCCTGCCTGGCGAAAAGAGCGCATCGAGCGGCGCAGTCACCCTGACCTTCAACGCCAAGGGACATTTTGAATGTCGCTGGGTGACGCTTGCACCGATTTCACAGGCCTGCATCTGGACAAAGGGTCTGGATGACAACATCATCTGCCCCGTTGCGCATGGCGAAGGGAATTTTCAGGCCAGCTTTCAGTACAAAATGACCAACCTGGTCAGCGCGGATCAGATTGCGTTGACCTATGTCCACCCGGATGGCGAGCCTGCGCGTGGGGAGTATCCTGTCAACCCCAATGGATCGGCGCTGGATATTGCTGGAATCTGCAATGCACAAGGCAATGTACTCGGCCTGATGCCCCACCCGGAAAACCACATCTTCGCCCATCAGCATCCGCGCCACACACGTGGCGAAAACGGCGAAAGTGGCCTGACCTTATTCGAAAATGGCGTGAAATACGCGTCCAATCTTTAATCTTTAACGAGGCTACCATGACACTAACCCAGGACCAACTCATCGAATTACTTCCACAGGCACTCAACGAAACCAACCTGCCGCTGAATGGCAAAAAGCGCGGCAAAGTCCGCGACTGGTATGACCTGCCCGATGGTCAGCGACTGATCGTCACCACGGACCGGCTCTCAGCCTTTGACCGCATCCTTTACCGGGTGCCGTTCAAGGGGCAGGTTTTGAACCAGCTTTCAGCCTGGTGGTTTGAGCAGACCAAAGACATCATCCCCAACCATATCATCTCCCTGCCTGATCCCAATGCTTCGCTTGTCACCAAGGTGGAACCGCTGATGGTTGAAGTCATCGTGCGCGGATATATCACTGGCGTGACATCCACGGCGCTGTGGTATCGCTATTCGTTGGGCGAACGCGAGATTTATGGCTATACCTTCCCTGAAGGATTGCGCAAAAACGAACAACTGCCCCAAGCCATCATCACCCCCACCACCAAAGCTGAAACCGGACACGACGAACGCCTGACCCTGAAAGAAGTCGTCGACAACGGCATTCTCGACGCCAATACCTGGGAACAGGTGCAGGCCGCCGCGCTGGCGATCTTCAAACGCGGACAGGAAGTGGCCGCCAATGCTGGCTTGATTCTGGTGGATACGAAATACGAATTTGGCCGCACCGAAGACGGCAAGGTGGTGCTGATCGACGAAATCCATACCCCCGATTCTTCGCGCTACTGGAAAACTGACTCGTACAAGGTCAGCTTCTCGCAAGGTCTTGAATCAGAAAACTTTGACAAGGAATTGGTGCGCCGTGCCTATATCGAACGCGGCTATCAGGGCGAAGGCGAACCACCCGAACTGGCCCCGCAGCTCTGGGCGGCGGTTTCGCAGCGCTACGCCTCCATTTACGAAATGCTCACCGACGAGAAATTCGTGCCGGGTGAATATCCGGTAGAACCACGCTTGCTGGCGAATTTGAAGCAGGCCGGGCTGGTCTAAAGGCACAATTTTTCAAACAGCCTTTGCAGTATAGCTTTCGCAACACTGACAAGAGAGATGTAACCCAATGAAAACTAAGACATCACTTGACAGACCAAGTTCACGGACGCGACTGCTCATCCATGGAATGGGAAGCACCGTACTGAGTGCCCTTTTAGCAAGTTTTATATTTGCGGTTTTGTGTCTGATATGGCCGCTTTCAACGTTTGCTGAAGTTTGGTACCCTTTAAGTGATGCTTTTCACAGCGGCAATTATCTGTCCCTGGCATATCAGGTCTTCATACTCGTCGGATTCACCTACCTGACAACGACAATTTGTGCTGTAGTCCCTGCCTTGATTGGTGGCTTCTGGCTCTCGGACTTAATCCACGATAGAGTGCAGCGTAACAGGATGACTGAAAGAAACGCGCTACGAGAAGGCACACTGATTGGCGGCTTCGCTGGTTTTTCGTTTTCAATTGTCACACTTGTTTTATCGACGCCCCTTTATCAACTAAACGCGCGGGAGTTTTTTACACTTGTTGCCTATATTTTAATCACCGCAACTTTACTCGCCGCATTTTCAGGCAGGCATGCCGGGAAAATGATTTTCAACAATATGACAAAAAATATCACCGCAAGATAAACATCTCACGTTCACTAAAATCATTCAGGAGAGAAAGTCCCAATGAAACCCCTTGCAATCATCTTGATGGGATCGAAAGCTGATCTCGATCACTGCAACAAAATCGCTGATTCATTCAAACAGTTTGGCATCGAAACCGTGCTTCGCATTGGTTCCGCACACAAGACTGCCGAACACGCCATGGCAATTTTGCATGAATATGAAGCCGATCCACGCCCGAAGATTTACGTCACCGTCGCCGGGCGCAGCAATGCCCTGAGCGGATTCACTGATGGCGCTGTCAGCTCCCCAGTCATCGCCTGCCCACCCGCCAGCGAGTTTTTTGGCGGGGCCGATATTTACTCGTCTTTGCGCATGCCTTCGGGTGTTGCTCCTGCTGTCATTCTGGAACCCATCAACGTGGCGCTTTTTGCCGCAAAATTCTTTGGTCAGTTCGATGTCGAAATCAAAGCCGCCGTCGCCGCCTTCCAAAAGAAACAGGCCGAGAAGATTTTGGCAGATGATAAGGATTTAAGAAATTAGCGATTAGCTGTTAGCGATTAGAAAAACCTGTTTGCATTCCTAAAAGCTAACAACGAACAGCTAAAAGCTAAAACCCATGCTCGGACGCCACCTCGGTTTTCAACGCATCATTTTTGACTGCAACTCAACCCTCAGCACCATTGAGGGCATTGATGAGCTTGCCACCCTGAAAGGCCAGACGGAACACATCGCCGAATTAACCCGTCAGGCCATGGATGGACTGGTGCCGCTCGAAGAAGTCTATGCCGCCCGCCTTGAACTGCTCCAGCCAACGCGTGCCGAACTGGCCCGCGTTGGGCGCATCTACCGCCGCACACTGGTGCCACAGGCAGCAGAAGTCGTCGCTGCACTGCACGCGGCAGGCGTGGAAGTCTTTATTGTCAGCGGCGGCTTAAAAGCATCCGTCGTGGATTTGGCCCGTTATCTCAAGATTCCCGATGAAAACGTCTTTGCTGTGGAAGTGGAATTGGATCCGTTCGAGGGGCAATGGTGGGACTACCCGCGGCATCGCTACAGCGGGAACCCCGACGAGCGTTATCTGGCCTTTGCCCCCTCCCCGCTGGCAGAATCTGCCGGGAAGATCAGCGTGGTCGGTGCTTTGAGCGAGGGTCGGCGCGTCATGATGGTTGGGGATGGCTCGACTGATCTTGCCACACGTGGCACCGCCAGCCTGTTTGTCGGCTTCGGCGGCATTGCCCGTCGGCAAGCCGTGGTCGACGGTGCAGATGTTTTTGTCGAAGGGCCAGGGCTGGCAGCAGTGTTACCACTGGCGCTCTCACGCAGCAGCGGACAAAAACTCAAAGATAGCCCTTTCGAACCAATTCTGGAAGCTGGCTGCCGTGAAATTGAGAACGGGCGCGTACTTTTCAAAAATGCAATCTATCGCAGCCAGGTCTTACAGGCACATAACAACCTCAAGCACCATGAAACTTTTGGCGAATAACGGAATCCGTTAATCCATGACCTTTAAGATTCTCATCACAGACGATATTTACACCAGCGGTCCCGAACTACTCCGCGCAGAAAGTGAGGTGCAGGTGGACATCGAACATGGCCTGTCTGCCGCTGCTCTGCGTGAGCGGATTGTGAACTACGACGCCGTCATCACACGGAGCGGCACCCCTCTCAACGCCGACTTCTTCGCAGCCGCAGCCGGGCATCTCAAAGTGGCGGCGCGCGCCGGTGTCGGGCTGGAAAATGTGGATGTACAGGCGGCGACCAAGGCAGGGGTGATGGTCATGAATATCCCCGAAGTCAACGCCGTTGCCGCAGCCGAGATGGCGCTGGGACTGATGTTGGCGCTCTGTCGCAACATGCCGCAGTCCAACGCCGTGTTGCGCGCCGGAAATTGGGAGCGTCTCCCATTTATGGGCGTTCATCTGGATGGCAAAACCCTTGGCATCATCGGTCTGGGACGGGTTGGGCAGCGCGTCGCAGCGCGAGCGGGCGCATTCGGGATGCGCCTGCTTGCCTTTGACCCCTACATCCCAGACGAGGTTGCCAGCGACCTGCATGTCGAACTGGTCGAACAACTGGATGATTTGCTGATGCAGTCCGATTTTGTCAGTCTGCACTGTCAGCTTACCGAGGAAACACAGGGTCTGATCGGCACAGAACAGCTTGCGCGCATGAAGCCGGGAGCGCGTCTAATTAACGCGGCACGCGGCGGGTTGGTCGATGACTCAGCCCTGCTGGATGCGCTGACAACCGGGCACCTGGCCGGGGCCGCACTGGATGTTTTCGAAACGGAACCCCCCAGCGGGGCGTCCGCTGCGCTGCTGCAACTCTCCAACGTTGTGGCAACGCCCCATTTGGGCGCATCCACCTACGAAGCACAGGATATGGTCTCGATCCGCATTGTGCGCCAGGTACTGGATGCTTTGCGCGGGGTGGGCTACCACAATGTGGTCAATTTGCCGTTTGCCAACCGCGATGAATATGCCAGCCTCGCGCCCTTCATGCTGCTGGCCGAAAAAATCGGCTCGCTGCACACCCAACTGATGGATTGCAAAGGCATCCCGGCGGAGGGAATGCAGGTCAACGTCGATTATCGTGGCGATGATCTGAAGAATTACGCCAAGCCCCTGGCGGTGGCGCTGCTGAAAGGTCTGCTGACGCCTGCACTCGGGAAGATGGTCAATTACGTCAACGCGCCCTATCTGGCGCATGAACACGGTGTGCGTGTGCACCAATCGATGTTTTCCGGGTTGGATGAGTATGCCAATGTGCTGGTCTGTCAGGTGATCGCAGGCAGCGAAAAACGCATGGTGGCAGGCACGCTGCTGACTCGCTCGCAGCCGCGCATCGTGCAACTCGACGGCATTCCGATGGATGTGTTACCCGAAGGCTTTATGCTGGTAGTCAAGAGCCACGACATGCCCGGCGTGATTGCACAGGTGGCATCCTTGCTGGGGAAATCCAATTTGAATATTGCCGAATATCGTCTGGGTCGTGAAAAGCCCGGCGGCACGGCTTTTTCGTTCATTAATCTAAATTCGGAAGCGCCGGAATCAGTATTGGTAGCGTTACGCGGCCTTCCCCCCATGATCGAGGTGAAACAAGTATGTCTCTAAATAATACCGATTTTTTAGATGATGATTTTGACCGTCCACACGAAGAATGCGGCCTGATTGGCATTTTTGCGCCCAATGAAGACGTAGCGCGCATGGCGTTTTTCGGGTTGTTTGCGCTCCAGCACCGCGGGCAGGAAGCCGCGGGGATCGCCGTCGCCAACGGTCACACCATGTCGATGCACAAAGATTTGGGGCTGGTCAATAACATCTTCACGCCGCAAAACCTGACCAAACTGGTCGGGCACTATGCGATTGGACATACGCGCTATTCGACCACCGGTTCGTCAAGCATGCGCAATGTGCAACCGTTTATGATCGAAACCATGCACGGTCCGCTGGCACTGGCGCATAATGGCAACATTGTCAACTCGGTTGAATTGCGCGACCAGTTGCTGCGCGATGGCGTCGGGCTTTCATCGTCATCAAACTCGGAAGTGATGACGATGATGCTGGCGCGCGCCCAGGGCAACACCTGGGGCGAACGGATTCAGGACTGTATGAAAAAGTGGCAGGGCGCATACTCGCTGGCAATTTTGACCCGCGATGGCGTATATGCGGTGCGCGATCCGTGGGGATTCCGTCCGCTGAGTGTGGGGACTCTGCCTTCGGGCGGCACCGCCATCGCATCTGAAACCGGAGCGCTACAAACCTTGGGCTGCATCGTAATCCGGGAGATTAAACCTGGCGAAATCGTGACGCTCTCCAACAAAGCCTTAATCGTCCATCAAGCGGTGGAACCCGTCAGCCCGCAGGCCCGTTGCGTTTTTGAATTCATCTACTTTGCCCGCCCTGACCACATCTGGGACGGACGCAGCGTACACGGTGTCCGCCAACGTCTCGGCGAGGAACTGGCCCGCGAAACGGCGGTGGCTGCCGACGTGGTCATCCCCGTCCCCGATTCGTCGATGCCCGCCGCCATTGGCTTCTCGCACATTTCGGGGATTCCCTATAACGACGGATTCGTCAAAAACCGCTACGTGGGCCGCACCTTCATCGAGCCGACTGATTCGCTGCGCAAGCGCGGCGTGGCACTCAAGTTCAACGTGATCAACGAGAATGTGCGCGACAAGCGCGTCATTATGATCGATGATTCAATTGTGCGTGGCAATACCACTGGCCCGCTGATTAAGCTGCTGCGCAATGCTGGGGCAAAGGAAGTCCATATCGCCATCACCTGCCCACCGATTACGCATCCGTGCTTCATGGGTGTGGATATGGGCGTCTTTGAAGATTTGATCGCCCACAAACGTACCATCGACGAAATTTGCAGCTTCGTCGGCGCAGACAGCCTGACCTATCTCTCGCTCGATGGCATGATGCGCGCTGTTGGACGCACCGAAGGCTACTGTCAAGCGTGCTTCACCGGCAAATATCCCATTCCGGTGGATTTGTTGAATGTCAAGACGGGTTTTGAATTGGGAATTGCGTAAAAAAAAAAGGGAATTGGTATTTGGGAAATTGGGAATAGGAGCTCTCTATGAACGTTCTTATCATCGGTTCGGGTGGGCGGGAACATGCGCTTGCGTGGAAAGTGACGCAATCGTCAAAGTTGACCAAGCTTTATATCGCACCCGGTAACCCTGGCACAGCGGCGCTTGGTGAGAATATTGCAGTGAAGGTGGAAGATCATCCCGCTGTTGTGCAGGTTTGCAAAAACAAACAGATTGACCTGGTAGTGGTTGGCCCCGAAGTACCGCTGGCGGCTGGCATCGCGGACGATTTGCGGGCTGCCGGGTTTAAGGTCTTTGGGCCATCCAAAGCTGCTGCCGAAATCGAATCATCCAAAAGCTTTTCGAAAGCTTTCATGTTGCGGCACAACATCCCAACCGCGCGTTATGAAGTCTTCACAAATTTCGACGCGGCGCTGGCATATCTACGCTCACTTGACTATCCGGTGGTCATCAAAGCATCAGGGCTGGCGGCGGGGAAAGGTGTCATCGTCCCAGAAACAACCGCCGAAGCTGAATCCGCGCTACGGCAGGTGATGCTTGACCATGAATTTGGCGCAGCGGGCGACGAAGTCGTCATCGAAGAGTGCATGAGCGGCCCCGAAGTTTCGCTGATCGCCTTCGCAGACGGCAAGATCGCCAAAGCTATGATCCCGGCACAGGATCATAAACGTGTCTTCGACGGGGATCGCGGGCCGAATACCGGCGGAATGGGCGCATATGCGCCTGTACCCGTCTGCCCGCCAGAGATGGTGGCGCAACTGACCCGTGATATTCTCCAACCTGCGGTGGATGGGTTGCGTGCCGAGGGGCGTCCGTTTGTCGGGGTGCTGTACGCCGGGCTGATGCTGACCGCGGACGGACCGCGTGTGATTGAGTTCAATTGTCGCTTTGGCGACCCTGAGACGCAGGTCATCATGCCGCTGCTTGATTCAGATATTCTCGATATTTTCGTCGCCTGCGCGGATGGCAACCTAGCCGATGTGGACATCTACTGGAAGGATGGTGCGGCAGCCTGTGTGGTACTGGCTTCGGGTGGCTATCCGGGCAAATATGCGAGCGGAATCGAGATCAAAGGTCTGGATCAGGCCCAAACGAATGCTTTCATTTTCCATGCCGGGACGAAGTTTGCCGACGGCAAAATCGTCACCGCAGGCGGACGGGTTTTGTGCGTCTCGGGCTGGGGCGAAAGCATCCGCGAAGCGCTGGATGGCGCTTACGGAGCGATTGCGTCCATCTCGTTTGACGTGATGCAGTATCGGACCGACATCGGGCACGGATTTCTGTCAACGGACTCTTTCACGGAATCACGGATTTGAACGGACAAGAACGGATTGGCTTTGGAGAAGATGCTGTGAAAAATAAGCCTGGGTTGATAAGAACATCGCTGGATGATTTAACGTACAAAGTAAATGGTCTCGCCATGCAAGTGCAGCACGAGTTGAAACGTGGGCACAAGGAAGTATTCTATCAACGTCGTTTGACAGAATTATGCCGCGAAGCTGGCTTACAAGTAGAAACAGAAAAACGTGTTGAAGTATGGATTGGTGATTCGCTTGTAGGGTATTTATACATCGATTTGTGGGTAGAGCAATCGCTTGTCGTGGAATGTAAGGCTTTTGATCACAACATGACGGATGACGAACTCAGCCAGGTGCTTGTATATTTGGCAGCCACATCCAGCCCGGTTGGAATGCTATACAACTTTGGCAACACCAGCCTTGAATTTAAACGGGTGCTGCGTCCCGCAAATATGCAGGAATGGCAAAAATATCTTTATCGTTTTATTTGGGTTCTGCCCGGCACAACTTTGCCCCCTGAATCCAATCAACCCATTCGATTTTCCGTACTTAGCCCACTGGCCGATCAACCCGTCGTGCTGGAAGCCGTTCAAATCCGTGATTCCGTGACAGAGTCCGTTGACGAAAAATCCGTTGCCCTAAAATCCAATTACGCATCCGCTGGCGTAGATATCGAAGCAGGCAACCGCGCCGTCGAACTGATGAAAGATGCGGTCAAATCGACCTATGGCCCGCAGGTGCTGGCCGGGATCGGTTCGTTTGGCGGCTTATTTGATGTCTCTGAACTCAAAAATATGGACAAACCCGTGCTGGTGGCCTCCACCGACGGGGTCGGCACCAAGGTCAAACTGGCCGCCGAAGTGGGACGTTATCGCTCAGTCGGGCACGACATTGTCAACCACTGTATTGACGACATCCTGGTACAGGGCGCCCGCCCGCTGTTTTTCATGGATTATTTTGCCACATCCAAGCTGACGCCTGAGATCGTGGCCGAAGTGGTGACTGGCATTGCCGAAGCCTGCCGCGAATCGGGTTGCGCGTTGCTGGGGGGCGAGACCGCTGAAATGCCGGGCGTCTATCAGGCTGGCGAATTCGACATTGCCGGGACGATCATCGGCGTGCTGGAGCGTGATTCGATGCTGCCACGCCCGACCATCGGCATGGGTGACGTGCTGATCGGCATCCGCTCGTCTGGGCCGCACACCAACGGCTACTCGCTCATCCGCAAGATTTTTGCAGACATTTCGCTCGAAACAATCTTCCCCGAACTCGGCGGCTCACTGGTGGATGCTTTGCTTGCACCCCATCGTTCTTATCTTTAATGTATTAAGCTCCGCACTCCGCACCCCGCACTTAAAAGGTCTGGCGCACTTAACCGGCGGCGGATTCATCGAAAACATCCCGCGCATTCTCCCCGAAGGCGTGGATGCCGTGATCCATCAGGGAAGCTGGCCCGTGCCCCCGCTCTTTGGGCTGATCCAGTCACGGGGAGAGATTGCTCCCGAAGAGATGCACCGCGTCTTCAACATGGGCATCGGCATGGTGGCAGTAGTCGCGAAGGAAGATGTGGAGAAGGTGCAAAAAGCCATCCCTGAAGAGACGTATGTGATTGGCGAGCTGGTGAAGGGTGAAGGGAAGACCAGGTTGACAAAATGAATGCTAAGTGGGATATCGCTATTGTTCAGCAATATATAACCGATGGTATTCAAGAAAACCTACAGTTAGAATATAAAGGCGCTAGAGCGTTTGAGAACAATTCTGAAAAAAAGAAAGATATAGCCATTGCTATATCAGCAATGGCAAACTCTGCGGGAGGCATTATTATTTATGGACTCAATGAGTTTTACGATAAGGATAACCGACAGCTAGAAATAGACCCCGTAGACCAAATTCAGTTTTCCAAAGAATGGTTGGAACAAGTCATAAATAGTAATATTCAACCCAGAATCAAAGGCATTGTTATATATCCAATTCTTGTAGAGAACAGCCAAACGCAAGGCATTTATGTAGTTGAAATACCTAAAAGCACTACGGCTCATCAGGCAAACGACAAAAGATATTACAAACGATACAATTTTCAACGTGTCGCTATGGAAGATTATGAAATTAGGGATGTAATGAACAGGGCATCTACACCTGATGCCGAAATTGAGTTTGGATTAATACGCGAAATTACTGATGCACCGCCCTATGTTTGTCGTCGTCTAAAGATCATGATTACAAATAAAAGCATGCAGGTAATCGATCGTTTCAAACTCATTCTTCGTGTCAAAAATATTGGATATGCTGGCGAAAACGATTTTCATGTGACAGACATACAGCACTTCAGCCATAATGATGATCCTTTCTCTTATTCTTACGTGGCAGGCCAAGATGAAAATCTTGATATGATAATGGTTTATCAATCAAAGGAGGTCCTTTTTCCTAATGAGAACATCATCATAGGCGGGTATAGAATAAATTGGGTGTTCTTTGATAAATTGGAATGGGATGACAAACAGTGGTCTAGCGATGCTAAAAAAGAGAATTGGATTATTGAGTGGAACTCTTTACGCTGATGATATGCCTCCTAAGAAAGAAACCTTGCTGATCTATGAATTGGTATCCATATAACGCATTAACTCGCCATCTTAACGTTTTGAAAGGACTCTCCCCCATGCCCAACTCACTGCCCCTGCGCTACGGCGCCAACCCGCAACAATCGCCTGCTCGTGTCTTTATGAAACAGGGCGGCGAACTGCCCATCACCGCCCTGAATGGCTCCCCCGGCTACATCAACCTGCTGGATGCACTCAACGCCTGGCAGTTGGTCACCGAACTCAAACAGGCCACCGGCCTGCCCGCCGCCACGTCATTTAAGCACGTCAGCCCGTCGGGCGCGGCGGTCGCTGTGCCGCTGACGGACATGCTGCGCAAAATCTACTTTGTCGATGACCTTGAACTCTCCCCGCTGGCCGAAGCCTACGCCCGCGCACGCGGCGTGGACCGGATGTCGTCCTTCGGCGATTTCATCGCCCTGTCCGACACGGTGGATGTGCCCACGGCGAAAATCATCAGCCGCGAAGTCTCCGATGGCGTTATCGCCCCCGGCTACGAACCCGAAGCGCTCGAAATTCTCAAGAAGAAGAAACAGGGTAAATACGCCGTCGTCCAGATTGACCCGGCCTACGTCCCCGAACCGATTGAAACGCGCGATGTCTTCGGCGTGACCTTCGAGCAGGGACGCAATGCCCGCCTCGTTACCCATGCGGATTTCACCAACATCGTCACCGCCCGCAAAGACCTGCCCGAAAGCGCTATCCGCGACCTGATGATCGCCTGGATCACGCTCAAATACACCCAGTCCAACTCGGTTTGCTATGTGCTCAACGGACAGACCATCGGCGTTGGCGCGGGCCAGCAGTCGCGTGTCCATTGCGTGCGGCTGGCGGGCACCAAAACCGACCTGTGGTATCTGCGCCAAAGCGAAAAAGTGCTCAACCTGCCCTTCAAAGAAGGCGTAAAACGTCCCGACCGCGACAATGCCATTGACCAGTTTCTGCAACCCGACACCACCGAAGCCGAAAAAGCCAACTGGAAGAACGTCTTCACTGAAATCCCGGCCCAGTTCACGCCCGCCGAACGCCGCGCCTGGCTCGACACGCTCAAAGGTGTCAGCCTCGGCTCCGACGCCTTCTTCCCCTTCCGCGACAGCATCGACCGCGCTGTGCTTTCGGGTGTGCGCTATGTTGTCGAACCCGGCGGCTCAAACCGCGACGAAGATGTGATTGCCGCCTGCGATGAATATGGCATGAGCATGGTCTTTTCGGGCATTCGACTTTTCCATCATTAATTGATGAGCGTAGGGGTGCAGCACCCAGTACCTGCGTTCTGGGCAGGTGATGCTGCGCCCCTACCCCTGTTAAAAGGCAAACAATATATGGAAAATCTCCCGCGCCTTGTCGTTCTGGTCTCTGGCAGCGGCACCAACCTGCAGGCTATTCTCAACGCCTGTGCGGATGGTGCGCTACCCGCATCCGTTGTCGCCGTTTTCTCGAACAAACCCCTGGCCTTTGGGTTGACCCGCGCCAACAACGCGCGCATCCCTTCCATCGCCTTCCCCAAACTGGACAGCGAATCCCGCCACGAGTATGACTCTCGTTTGGCGGCTTCGGTTGCAGGATATGCCCCCGATTACATCATCCTGGCGGGTTGGATGCGCATTCTCACATCCCACTTTCTTAACCGTTTCCCTGAGAAGGTCATCAACCTGCACCCGGCGCTACCAGGCATGTTCCCCGGCACGCACGCCATTGAGCGCGCCTACGAAGCTGCGCAAAAAGGCGAAATTGACCGTACAGGTGTCATGATCCATCTCGTCCCCGATGAAGGCGTGGACAATGGCCCCGTGCTTGCCACGCAGGAAATCTTCTTTCAAGACGGCGAAACGCTTCATGACTTCGAGCAACGCGTCCATCGTGTGGAGCATAAGCTGATGGTGGAAACACTCAACAAGGTTGTCAGCGGAAATTAGAAAGACCATTCACGACAACACATGCACCTCACTGCGTTCGTTGCAGTGCAAGTGAGCCACCAAGTCTCAAAGGATTTCTCCTTTAAAACTTGGTGGCTTTGTGCCTTTGTGGTGAAATATTCTTATGCTTCAGACTTCAACAAAAACAACGCGCCAGGGATGAAGATCAAGACTTGCGGGACAAGGAAGACACGGCTTTCAGCCATGACGCTGGTGATGGGGTGAATTAACATCCAGAGCGGCACGACCACCCAAAAGAAAACCGTCAAAGGCTGGGGCCATTTTTTGTAAGCTAGCAACGCTAAAACAGGGATAATGCCCAGCGTGGCAAATAACTAAATCCAGGTGATGGCGCGGAACAGGTTGTAACGCAACAACTCCAGCCCCATGTGTTGGCCGTGCGGCACGCTCAGGGTTTGGTGGGGATAGATCAGGCGCAAACTCACAAAAATAATGGCAAAAACCGTCAGACTGATAGCTGCAGGGACAAGCACTTTCCGTTTTTCGGGTGTGGCGCCCCAGGGGAGCACCAGCGCTAAAGCGAGAAACGGAATCAGCCCGCTGGTTTCCCGGTTTAAAGCAGCGAAAACCATCAGCGGAATCAGCCAGATGGGCTTTTTGGCAAGCACAATCAGCCCGGCCAGCAGGTAAAAAATGATGTCGAAGTAGGTGTTGAATTGCAGGTCGCTGTCGTAGTTGGCGTAGGTCATGCCCCAGGCCAAGATCGACATGCCGATCAGCGCGTGGGCGGGGGCCAGGTTGAGCTTGCGATAATAAAGATAGGCCAACCCAAAAATCAGCAGGTTTTGTACAAAGCGAAATCCGATAAAAGCGCTGGCAAGCGGGTGCGAAACGCCCAGATTGCGCAAGAGCTGAATGACCCCTTCCACAAGGTAATCTGCCAGAATGCGATATTGCCACGGATTGGGGGCGTTGCCTT
>CAVWRY010000007.1:0-1130540 GCA_963757465.1 uncultured Chloroflexia bacterium
CACGCATCAGGTCTGGCGCACGCTCGACGGTGGCGCAAACTGGAAGCCGAGTCAACCCATCCCGCTTGGTGATGGTACGTATGCCCCCATCCGCCTGCAATTCCCGACCGTCAACGATGGATGGATGCTGCTGTTGGCGCAGAATGAGAACGATGGCAGCCGCCTGCTGCTGTATGCGTCGCATGATGGCGGCAATGCCTGGGAGCAAGTCAACACCATCAGCGCAGGTCAGGCGCGTTCTTATCTGCCGATCACTTCGACCGGGATGGCTTTTCTGGATGGCGAGCGCGGTTGGCTGGGCGGTGACTGGGCAAATGGCGAATGGCTGATGCTAAAAACGAGCGACGGCGCATCAAGCTGGGGTACAGACAGCTTTCACCTGCCGACAGAGCAAAGGGGCGTCACCTGTAACGACAATACTGTCCCTGACACGGAGCCCGGCTCGATGGCGGTGGAGGTGATTTGTACCAAGGCGAAGGATGCCAAGTACCTGTACCACCATATTTACTACCTGTCGAAAAACACCGGAGACACCTGGCAATCATGGGCGCTTCCGGGCAAGTTCCTGAGCATTGATTTTGCCAACATGCACCAGGGCTGGATGGTGGTGGGCACGGATGATCCACTGGCCAATAAACTTATATCCACAAGAGATGGAGGCGACACATGGAAAACACTGACTAAAGTAACGTGGCAACAGGCCCAACTCAATTTTGTAACCGACAAGATCGGTTGGGCACTCACCTGGAACGGTTTTACCGCCGCGCTTTTCCGCACCGAAGACACCGGCAAAACCTGGATTGCAGTTCGGCCCTTTTTACAACACTAAGAAATATTCAACCACCTACTCAACCACCCTATTCAAGGAGAATGCAACATGAAAACACTACGCTTATTGATCGTCTTTGTCTTTTTGCTGGCTGGGTGCGCCACCACGCCCCCTGCGCCAACCGCAACGGTAGCCCCCGAAGCGACCGCCACCGTTGAGATTTTGCCCACAGCAACTGAAGCCGCCCCGTTACCAACCGAAACTGCCGCTCCCACGGCAATTCCCGCTACCAGCACACCCAGTGCAGACCAACAGGAGCAGGAAAAACTGGCAGCGCTGGTGGCCCCGTGTGTTGCTACCGGACCACAATTTATTGAATCGCCCAAAAAGGACTGGGTTTTTGCCGCCTGCAAGAGTGAAAACCAGGATGGCATGATCACCCGCTTTGCAAGCACCCGCGATGCAAAGAAATGGGACATCTCCTTCGTGGATGCCTACATCAACCCGTATAAGGCGGATGATGCCAACATGAGCAAGCTGCTGGAAGAATACCTGATCCCAATGCATTGGACGATGAACGAAGACTTTGTCTATCTGGCAGCGCCAACACCTTATCAGAATGAGCTTTACTTCAGCTACGATGGTCTGTTTCGTCTAAATCTATCCACCGGTGAGATCAAGCCCGTGCTTCGACCCGCTACCGCGCCTTTGTCTGTCTCCTATTCGTTCACCTTTTCGCCAAACGGAAACAAACTGGCCTACATCAACCAGGCGGTGCAGACGGTGATGATTGTGATTGAAGATACCAGCAACGGTGACCAACAAACCATCACCCTTGATCCGCGTTTTGTCAAAGGTGGCAACATCATCTGGTCGGCAGATGAGAAGAAGTTGATTGTTTCGGCGATGGATGCGAACACCAACGGCGGCAACTCACTGATTATGTATGACCTGGAGACGAACAAGAACGAATACATTATCCAGCAGTCCTCTACCATTTATCTTCCAGTAAGCTGGGTGGACGAGAACACCATCTATGCCACAACGAATACTGGAAGCTGGGTCTACATTGACCTGACGACGAAAAAGAGCACCTATGCCCCGGCCCCAGCGGTCATGCACTAACCTTTCTTAACCAGGCGCCCGCAGGTTCGGCCCAACCTGCGGGCGCATTCGCCCAAAACATATATCAAAACCATTATCAAGGAGAAAACAACATGAAAGCCCTTCGTTTCTTAACCATACTTGCCTTTTTACTCGCCGGATGCGCCGCCACCCCCAAAGCAACAGTACCCGCCACTCCCGCAGCCGTTGACCCCACTGCCACTACCCAACCTACCGCAACGGAATCGGCTCCACTTCCAACAGAAACCGCTGCTTCCGAGGTCATCCAACCTACGAATACTCCCAGCGTTGAAGATCAGGAACGCGCCGCCATTCTGCCGTTGGTACAGCCCTGCACCTTTGTTGGCGACCATCCCATTTCATATTCCCCAAACAAAACCTGGGTCATGGTTGCCTGTCAGGGTCACACGCCTGAAGATGGCATCATTCAAAAAATTTCGCGGATGGATAACCAGCGCCACCTGAGCGTTTCTTTCAAAGGCAGCTTCATCGACCCTTATCGTTCCACGGATCCTGATCAAAGTGAGCTGCTGAAACTGGCATTTGTCCCGGTGCATTGGACTGTCAATGAAGATTTTGTCTACCTAGCTGCGCCAACGCCTGATAATGACAACCCTTACAAAGGCTATTATGGCTTGTTCCGTTTGAAATCTGCTGACGGACGAAATCGCGCCTACCCTGACGCCTGTCAACGCGCCCGCGACAACTACCTATGCCTTCCAGTTTTCGCCGCGCGGTGGCAAGCTGGCCTATATCACGCAGGGCGTATTGCCCCTAAAGATTCTGATTGAAGACAGCGCTACGGGCAGCGAAACCGAAATCAAGCTGGGGACGCAATTTACGCAGGGCGGCAACCTGCTCTGGGCAGATGATGAGCAACACCTGGTCTATGCTGTCTATGAGCCCAATAAGGGCAACGCTGTGGTTTTGTACAACCTTGGGAATGCCAAAATCAAATACGTCGTTGAGCAATCAGACGTTGCTTATTTACCACTCTCCTGGGTGAACAACGTCGTTGTCTATGCCGAAAAATATCCGGGGGACTGGGTGTACATCAACGTCTCAACCCAGGAAATCACCGACGCTCCTGCGCCGTAGCCAATATATATTCCAGGGATGTCTCTATGAAAAAGAGCAGCGTTATTCTCATCACTTTTGATGCGTCTGTGCAAGCAAAAATTAATATTGTCGGTACGTGAACTACCCTTATCCAACGTGCGCTGCAGGTTTTGTATCACAAAACCTGCAGCGCATATTGACCTAAATGGAGCCATCCGATGAAAACCTTTTCTCCCTTGAGCCTGCTCGTTTTTCTGATATGTGTCGGCTGTGTGGCAACTCCCACTGCCAAAACAGTTGAACCGACTGCAACATGGTTGCCCCCCGCAGCTCAAACGACCCTTGTGCCTATGCAAACTGCAACGCTCACTGTTGTTCCAAAGGCCACGCCCACTCCAAATGTGGAATTCTCACAATGTTATATATCCATGACAAACCAGAGAATGGTATTTCCTTCACCATCAGATAAGCGGCAAGTGGTTGCCTGTCAGAGTAAGGATTTGGAGGAAGGATGGATTTTGCTATTTTTGTCCAGGGATGACCCACAAAAGTGGATGCGTATTTCGGTCAAAGATACTTTTATTACCCCCTATCGTTCAGCTGACCCGAAGAAGAGTGAATTGCTGCAAAATACAATGTTTCGACCAATTCATTGGGTGCCCAATGACGAGTTTGTCTATTTTGTCCCTGACAGTTTAAATTTTATCAACGACAACTCGGGGCTTTACAAGGGTTTTGATGGGTTATTTCGGCTAAATTTATCCACTGGCAAAATTTCAACCACCCTTAAGCCTGCTATTGCTCCTTTGGTGACAACCTATTCTTTTGCATTTTCCCCCGACGAAAGCAAACTGGTTTATATGAATCAGTCAATTCTTCCGCTCACGATTGTTCTTTTCGATATTCCAACCGGCACTGAGAAAAGAATCACCCTAGATCGAAAATATACAGACGGGGGCAACCTATTATGGATGTGGCCCCAAAAGCAGCCCAAACGCTTTCGGGTTGGGGTAACCATTGAGCATGCCGAAATTCCCAACTTTACCCTTGTCTATGATACCGAAAAAGGGGCGTTCATTGATGAATGGGTTCAGTGTAACCCAGATGGCACCAGCTCTGCGCCAAGTTGTGGCGGCTGATAGATTTGTTTGTTTGTAAACTTGACTTCACACCCGTCAATTCGGTATAATGAACGAAAGAAATATTCGGGAAGAGTAGGCAGTTCTTATGCTGATAGAGAAGGAAGCCCTGGCTGGAAGCTTCCACAGCAAATCATTGCCGAACGTCACCCAGAAGAATGCTGAAGAAAGTCGGAAATTGATATATTGGGAATCGGGTATTGGGCAGTTCAAAGCCAATTTACCAAATCCCAATTCCCAACTTACTAACCAGTAGACCAGCACGGGAGCGCCCGTTAGCGCGCAGGTCGGTGATTGCCGATCATAAGTGCATTAGGATAAGCCTGATGAATTGAGGTGGTACCGCGGAAGCACGTCTTTCGTCCTCTTGAGGATGGAAGGCGTTTTTGTTTTCAAATACCCGCTATTGGATATTCGTTAATTCGGAAACCCAATATCCAATCATCCAATCATCCAATATCGAATATCGCTCAAGGAGTCCCCATGTCTGAATACACCCTACCCAAAGCCTACGATTTTAAAGATACTGAACAGCGTATCTACGACGCATGGGACGCAGGCGGCTACTTTCAGCCGCACAATGATCCCAACAAACCCGGTTTCGACCCAACCGTCAAACCATTTGTCATCGCTATCCCCCCGCCCAACGTGACCGGTGAACTGCATTTGGGTCACGCCATGTTCGTCAGCATGGAAGACCTGATGATCCGTTACCACCGCATGAAGGGCTATTCCGCGCTGTGGATTCCCGGCACAGACCACGCCGGGATCGCCACGCAACTGATGGTGGAACGCCAGCTCATCAAGGAAGGCACGACGCGTGAGCAAGTGGGCCGCGAAGAATTCCTGCGCCGCACCTGGGCCTGGAAGGAAGAAAAAGGCGGCATGATTACGAAGCAAATCCGCCGTCTGGGCGCATCCTGTGACTGGACGCGTGAGCGTTTCACCATGGATGCTGGTCTCTCAAAAGCCGTGCGTGAAGCCTTCGTGCGCCTCTACGAAAAGGGCATGATCTATCGCGGTCCGCGTCTGATCAACTGGTCGCCCGGATTGAAGACCGCCGTTTCGGATTTGGAAGTGGAATATTCTGAAGAGAATGGCACGCTGTATTTCTTTAAGTACATGCTGGCAGGTTCGGATGAGTACATCCCCGTGGCAACCACCCGACCCGAAACCATTCTCGGCGATACGGCAGTGGCGGTGCACCCGGAGGACGAGCGTTACCAAAAGTTTATCGGGCGCAAGGTAATTGTACCGATGCTGGGACGTGAAATCCCTGTGATTGGCGACGCCTACGTGACCCGCGAATTTGGCACCGGGGCGCTCAAAATCACCCCCGGTCACGACCCCAACGACTACGAAATCGGCCAACGCCACGGGCTTGCCGTTATCTCCATGCTCGACCGTGAAGCCAAAGTGACCGAAGTCGGCGGCCCTTACGCCGGGTTGGATCGCTTCGTTTGCCGCAAAACGCTCTGGGGCGACATGAAGGATGCGGGTCTGGTCATCAAAGAAGAGCCGTATGCGCTCAAGGTGCCGCGCTCTCAACGCGGTGGCGAAATCATCGAACCGATGATCTCAACTCAATGGTTCGTACGCATCAAACCGCAGGCCGAAAAAGCCTTGCTGGCCGTCAAAAATGGTGACATCCGCATTGTGCCCGATTACTTCGAGAAGGTCTACGACAACTGGCTCGAAAACATCGACGATTGGTGCATCAGCCGCCAACTCTGGTGGGGACATCGCATCCCGGTCTGGTATTGCGCTGCTTGCGGCAAGGAAACCTGCACCCGCGAAGACCCGACGCAGTGCATTCACTGTGGCTCTGCCAGCATCGAACAGGACCCGGATGCGCTCGATACCTGGTTCTCTTCGGGCTTGTGGCCGTTTTCGACCCTAGGCTGGCCCGACCAGACCCCCGACCTGAAATACTTCTACCCAACATCCTACATGGAGACGGGCTACGACATCCTGTTTTTCTGGGTGGCGCGTATGATTATGGGCGGTCTCGAATTTACCGAGGAAGCGCCCTTCCAGACCGTCTACCTGCATGGTCTGATCCGCGATGAGCACGGGCAAAAAATGTCGAAGACCAAGGGCAACGTGATCGATCCGCTGATCGTCATGGACGACCTCGGCACCGACGCGCTGCGCTTCACCCTGCTGGTTGGTTCCACGCCCGGCAAAGACATGAACCTGTCGCTCAAAAAAGTGGAAGCCAATCGCAACTTTGCCAACAAGCTTTGGAACGTGGCCCGATTTGTGATTGCAGGAATTAGTACATTGGAAATTGGCACATCCGAAAAAAACCAACCTACGCATCATATGCCGATTTCCCACCTTACCAGTCCGACGCTGGCTGACGCATGGATTTTAGCCCGCCTAAATGAACTAACTCGTAGCGTGGAGCACCTGTTCCAGGCCTTCCAATATGGCCAAGCCGGGCAGTTGATCTATGAATTCTTCTGGAGCGATTTCGCCGACTGGTATGTGGAGGTCGCCAAGCTGCAACTGAATGCTGGTGGCGAACGTGCCTATATGACAGCCGGAACCTTAGCCCAAGTGCTTGATACCGCGCTGCGCTTGTTGCACCCGTTCACGCCCTTCGTCACCGAAGAACTGTGGGGTCATCTACGCAACGTGCTTCGTACGTCGCACATCTCACACTTGGCTGAAGATTGGCCGAGCATGTTGATTGCAGCCAAATGGCCCGAACCGCACCCCGCCCAAAGCTGGGAAGCCGCCAAAACCGCCGACTTTGCTCTGCTGCAAGAGATCATCCGTAGCATTCGTAACCTGCGGGCTGAGAAAAACGTCAAGCCTGGCAAACGCATCGCCGCAACGTTCGTGGCCGGGGAGAAAACGCCTATTTTGCAGGGGCAGAAAGCAATGTTGGCCATGCTCGCCAGCCTGGATGAATCCGCGCTGACGATTGTCACCGCGCTGGATGCAAAACCCGAGGGCAGCGTGGGGTTGGTGGCGGGTTCCGTTGAAATCTTCCTGCCCCTGGCCGGTCTCGTGGACCTTGAAGAGGAGCGTACCCGCCTCGCCAAAGACCTGGCCGAGGCTGAAGCGCACATTACACGCCTCACCAACCTACTTTCAAGCGATTTTGCCAACAAAGCGCCCAGAGCCGTGGTCGACAAGGAACGCGAAAAACTGGCAGCCTATCAGGAAACTGCCCAAAAGATCAAATCGCAACTGGGCTAAAACACGTTAAAAAAGTGCAAAATTACGTGTAGCTTTTTCTGTATAATTGAGATCAGCATTGTGAACGATAACGCGATGCACATCGGTCACGAAGTAACAAGGAGAAGATGATGAAAGTCAAGTTATTTGCCACCCTAACACTGGTGTTGATGCTTTTGGTGGGTGTAATGTCGCAGGTGTTCGCGGCTGGAAGCACTAGTCAGACACTTTTGCGCCGCACTGCCACGCGCACAGCCACCAAAGTTCCTACCCTTACCCGCACTCCTACAACAGTAGCGGGCGTCACGGGTTCGGTGCTCCTTCAAAACGGGGCCTGTTGCGTGGGTGGCCCTGTTGGAAGCACCGTCAATATCAACGCTGCTTTCAGCGCAGCCAGCACTTCTGGGACGGTCACTGAAATGCGCGTTGCACGTCAGACCTGCACGTCAACGATCATCCCAAATCTTTCTGCAGTTGCATGGGAACCTTTCGTCGCATCGAAAACCTTTCCTACAACCATCAACGCCATCAATTGGACCAGTTCTTATGTAAATGTCCAATATCGTGATTTGGCTGGGAATGTTTCCCGGTCTATTGCGATGATATACAGGTTGAAGGGATGCCTGCCAATGGTACCGGCACACCTTCAACAAGCACGCCGACTGCTACCCTCACCGTCACGATGACGCCAACCCCATTAGGGGCTGAGTTTAATGCTACGCCGCTTTCGGGCACTGCACCACTGACGGTTCAATTTAATGCTATCAGCGCCAATACGCTGAGCAGTTGCACCTGGACATTTGGTGATGGAACGGGCCAGACATTCAGCGGCAATTTTGTAGTCTGTCCTTCAGCCACCCATATTTATACAACCGCAGGTAGTTATAGCGTTTCGCTGACGGTAAACAAGGCTGCTGGTGGATCAAACAGCATAACAAAACCGAACTATATTCAAGTCACTGGTTCTTCGGCAACTTTGACGCCCACCCCAACCCGATCACGCACGCCTACCCTTACCCCCACCAGGACCCTTACAGTCACGGGCACTTAAATCGATACACAGATTTCTTCAAAAGCTACGGCGACCCTGGCTGCCGTAGCTTTTTATTTTGCAAGCATTTCAGCGATGAAAATAAGTACATTATAATTAGCACATTCCATCGGGCAGGGAAATTGTTTTGGGAGTGTGACCTATGTGGCAATTCATTGTGAGTGCACCTGAAAAAGAAATCAAGGTAATTGATCTTAAACCCGGTAAATTTACACTGGGTCGTGCATCAAGCAATCATCTGGTGATTGACGATACGGCCGCTTCGCGCCAACACGCTGAAGTGCTTTTTGATGCCGCCACCAACGCAGTTTCCCTGATTGACCTCAACAGCACCAACGGCACGTATGTCAACCGCCAGCGCATTAAGGGAAGCTGTCAGTTAATGCCCGATGATTTGGTGCGCATTGGTCAGGTGGTGATGCAGTTGAACCGCTACGTTGGCGACAAAGCCAGCCGCCCCAACTCCACCGGGACGCATAGCTATACCCGTGAACTGGTTTTGGAGGCTTTCGACGAGCATTCCATTATTTTGTATGATGTTGCGCGCAAGCTGAATACCGTGCTTGACCCTGAGCACGCCATTATTGAAATCAAAGGCATCTTAAAGCGAGCGCTTGGGCTGGATTATTGCGAAGTCATTCTGGCCGATGAATTGCTCAAAATCGGGACGGCTGAGTTTGCCCACCCAATGGCCAAAAAAGCGGTACGCGAAAAAACAGTCGAAGTGACCCCCAAAACGATGTTTGTACCCGTCATCAGTAATGAGCAGGTCCTGGGCTTAATCATTTTGCAAAAGACAAAGCCGGATACGCGTCCCTTTGACAAACGTGATTTGCAATTGGCAATCGCCATTAGCCATCAGGCAGCCCTCACCTTGCAGCGCATGGAATTGCTGGAAAAGGTTCAGCGCGAGGAATATGCCCGGCATCTGCTGTTACGTTTTGTCTCACCCACCGAGGCAGAATTTCTGATGAAAGATTACGTTTCGAGTGGCAACCTGCCCGAGCTTTCAGAGCAAAAAGTTACCGTTCTTTTTTCAGACATTGCTAACTCCACCAATCTGGCAGAGCAGTTGGAAGCCAGACGTTTTGCCGGAATCCTGACTGGTTTTTACGATGTGGCATCTGATATTATTTTTAAGCACGGCGGGATGATTAAATACCTGGGTGATGGCATTCTGGCAATTTTTACGCATGCTGAAGGAAAGAACGCCGAGAAGGATGCTGTATCAGCGGGCCGCGACTTGTTGGCCACTTTACGGGATACCGGCGCACTCGACCCCGATCATCGCATTGTGATTGGCGTTGCGATCAACACAGGTACTGCCATGGTGGGTTATGTTGGCATCAAAGGCCGCCCGGAATTCAACGTCATTGGCGATACCGTCAACGTTGCTTTCCGCTTGCAGGAATATGCCCGCCCGTACAAAATCATCATCGGCCCGGCAACGGTGGCGGCGATTAGTGATACATTCAAATTTCAGCGCGTCGGGGAAGTCAATCTGCGCGGACGTGAAAACGCCATCCATGCCTATGAAGTATTGCCCTGATTAATGTATATTTTGTGTCATAGCTGCCAAGCAGACTGTTGACATCCGCATTAGGACTGCTATAATGACTGACAATCAAATACTTTTACCTTCGGGGCAGGGTGACACGAGCACAAGGTGCGCGTGAATTCCCGATCGGTGGTACAGCCCACGAGCGCCTTGCGGCGCATGAACCGGTGTAATTCCGGTGCCGACGGTTACAGTCCGGATATAAGAAGGTTGACGCAGCCCATTTAGGGCCTGTTTTGTCGTCTTGTGCCCCGAAAACCGTTATGGTTTTCGGGGCTATTCATTCACAAACAGGCCGTGATGGTTTTGTGTTTTGCCATCTTGTGCCCCGCGATGAACTTGCGGGGCATTTTGTTTTCCCGCTACCAAAGAGAGTCACCATGGATATCAGCCTCGTGCATAAACTGGAAAATACCACGCGCAAACAAAAGCAGGTCTCCCGTTGGGCGCCCATCATTACCCTGATGCTGACGGTGCTGATCTGGGGGCTGGTCGTCCCCCTGAGCGGCCTGCCCGACTTTATCCTGCCGCGCCCCATACAAGTCTGGGATCGTTTCCTGCGAGCGCTGGTCGATGGCAGCCTGCTGTTGCACACCTCGGTCACACTGTCTGAAGTGATGCTGGGCCTGCTGGCCGGGATGCTCTTTGCGACGCTGTTCGGTTATTTCATCGCCAAATCGCGCATGTTTGAGCGGATGATTTCGCCATTTCTCGTGGCCAGCCAGGCCGTGCCGATTGTGGCGATTGCGCCGCTGCTGGTGATCTGGTTTGGGCCGGGCGTCTTTTCGAAAATGCTCATCTGCGGATTGATTGTTTTCTTCCCCGTACTGGTCAATACTGTGGTTGGGCTGCGCGCTGTGCCGCGCTCGCTTTACGAACTAATGGACTCGCTGCATGCCAGCCGTTGGCAGGTGTTTCGCCAGCTTGAAATTCCGGCGGCGCTGCCGGTTTTTCTGGGCGGCTTGCGGATCGGCGCAACACTCTCTGTCATCGGCGGCGTCGTCGGGGAGTTGGTCGGGGCCAACAGTGGCCTAGGATTTTTGATTAACGTCGCCCGCGGGCAGTATGATACGCCGCTCGTTTTCGTCGCAGTGTTGACGCTGATCGCGCTGGCGCTGTCTTTGTACGGCATCGTCGTCCTGCTTGAGAAGCGTTTTCTCGGCTGGCAGGATATTCACTCATAACGGAGAAACCTGATGTTTAAGAAACTTGTTTTATGCGCCCTTGGCGCAGCACTGATTGCAGCCCTGCTCACCGCTTGTGCAGCCGCACAACCCACCGCCACCCCGGTACCCACCCAACCGCAGCTTGTCCATATCAAACTGCCCATGGGCTATATTCCTAACGTTCAGTTTGCGCCCTTTTATGTGGCCGTCGAAAAAGGTTACTTCAAAGACGCTGGCATCGAAGTTGAGTTTGACTACGCAGCCGAGACGGATGGCGTGGCCCTCGTCGGGGCGGACACGCTCCAGTTCGGGATCGCTTCAGGGGATCAGGTGCTCCAGGCGCGCTCCAAGAATCTGCCAATCGTCTACGTTGCGGCCTGGTACCAGAAATATCCTGTTTCCATTATCTCCATTGCTGACCAAAATATCCATACGCCGCAGGATTTGAAGGGCAAAAAGATTGGTCTGCCGGGGTTGTTTGGCGCAAGTTACGTGGGTCTGCGCGCTGTTTTGCACAGCGCAGGTTTGCAGGAAAGTGACGTGACCCTCGAATCAATTGGCTTCAATCAGGTGGAGGCTTTCACCAGCGGCAAAGATCCGATCATCGTTGGCTATGCTGCCAATGAGCCGGTTGTGCTCACCGGCAAAGGCTATCCGATCAATGAGCTTCACGTTTCAGATTATGCTCAACTGGCTTCCAACGGCATCATCACCAATGAAAATACCGTCAAGAATCACCCCGACCTGATCCGAAAATTTGTTGGCGCTGTCATTCATGGCATTCAAGATACCATTGACGACCCCGGCGCAGCGTTTGAGATTAGCAAAAAATATGTGACCAACCTCGATCAGGTGGACCCAACCACGCAAATGCAGGTGCTGACCACATCGGTGGGCCTGTGGCAGGCGCCCGTGGTTGGTTTTTCTGACCCGGCGGCCTGGGACAATATGCAAAAAGTGTTGCTGGATATGAAGCTCTACCCGACTGCACTGGATTTGAGTAAAGCCTTCACGAACGATTTCCTGCCGCAAAAATGACCCGGCAACCTGCGCCCCCTGTGCTTTTTGTGCGCGACCTGAGCGCCATCTTCCCCGATGGCGAGAGCGGGCTGTACGCGCTCGATGCGGTCACTTTTTCCGTCTGCCCGCAGGAGTTTATCTGCGTGCTGGGACCTTCGGGCAGCGGAAAGAGTACGCTGCTGCGCATTCTGGCGGGGTTGATTCCGCCCACAGGGGGCAGCGTCAGCTTTGCAGGTGGTCAACGTCCCAAGATCGGATTCGTCTTTCAGGATGCCAACCTGATGCCCTGGCGCAGCGTCCTCGAAAACATCACCCTGCCACTGGAACTGGAGCAAGTCCCGGCGCAGGTTGCCCGCGAAAAAGCCCGGGAGTGGGTGGAACTGGTCGGGTTGGTCGGCTTCGAAGGGTCGCTGCCCCGTGAACTTTCCGGCGGGATGGCGCAGCGCGTGGCGCTGGCCCGTGCCCTGGTGCATGATCCTGATTTGCTGCTGCTCGACGAACCCTTTGGTGCGCTGGATGCTTTGACCCGTGAGCGCATGTGGACGGAGCTTTCGCGCATCTGGCAGGCGCACAAGAAAACCGTCATTATGGTCACACACTCCATCGGCGAAGCGCTTTTCCTGGCAGACCGGGTGCTGGTGCTCTCGGCGCGTCCTGGCAGCTTAAAGCTTGATCTGCCGGTGGATCTGCCCCGTCCACGCACTGACGAGATGCGCTACACGGCCCATTTTGGCAATCTGGCACGCAAACTGAAGAATGCGATTGAATAGCAAAGAAGGCACGGCGTCGCCGTGCCTTCTTTGCTTATAACTCCATCGCCAGCAACGGAATTTCCATCTCTTGCGGCGTCAGGCCACCGTGATGGCCGCGATAGCGTTGCTCAAACTTGCCCTTTTCGAACCACCAGATTGATTCATAGCGATATGAAAGAATCACCAGGTTGCCGACATGCGCCCGAAAGGTGTCTGAAATTTGCGGCCCAAAGTAACCCTGCGCCATCAAATCTGCTGTGCGCACCACGTCGGCTTTGCCTTCCAGTCCGCGGGTGAGCATGGCCTGGGCTTCGTCGAGCATTTCTTCTTTGATGTAGAGAAATTGATCGCGGCATGAGCCGCCCGGCACGAGCAATTTGCCTTGCTTGTTGGTCTTAATCATTTTGCCAATGTGCGGAAAAACCTTGTTGAGATAAATCGTCGTAGCCGGGTCAACTTCAGACTGGCCGTGGTCGGCAGTGAGCAGGAAGAGCGTTTTGCCCTTTTTTGTTTTGGTGATGAACTGTTCCATTGTGTGCAAAAACATCTCTACTTCGGCTTCGACCTGGGCGGAATCGGGGCCGTAATCGTGGCTGATGGCGTCCACTTTATCGTAGTACAGGAAGTAATAGTTTTTCCCCTGCGCCGATTCGAGCGCGTCCCGTAGGTTGGTCAGCGTTTCAGGCAGTGTTTTGTAGCCGCGGGCGTTGGAGCCGGTGAAGACAATGTCGGAATAGGTGGAGGGGGTATACTCGCGGTGCTGAAAAACCGTTGAATTGACCCGCAGCTTTTTCAGCTCCTGATATAGGGTGCGGGTCGGATAGAGTTTGCGCGCTTGGATGCCGGTTGGCTGAAGCTGGTCGCGTTTGGCGGTGCCTGAAAAGGAAAAAAGCAGTGGCACAATCATGGCGTCGAGCAGCGGTTCGTAGTAGTTCCACTCAAAGATGCCGCTTTGCCCAACATTCAACCCGGTATGGATGCAGGTGACGTGCCCGGACGTGGTCGAGGGGAATTGGGATGTGATCTTAACGGCAGCCCCGCTGCGGGTAAAACGATCCAGAAACGGGTGCGCCCCAAATTTCTCGAAGTGTCTCCAGCCAAAGCCATCGATAAAGCACAGGATGACGTTTTCATATTGCGCTTGAAAACCGTCCAACGGGAGGGGAAAGCTGGGGCCGCCAAAGAAGCTTTTAACACCGTGTGGCAGACCGGCAAATCCGTGAGCATCATAATTGGGTTTTACAAAGGTAGGATTCATGAGTCGATTATACAACAGGCGAAAATGACTCCAACAAGGTCGTTTTTCTTTGCAAAAACGCAAGAACCGCTTGGGCGTAGGGCAATCGTAGGGAAAGCGTCAAGTACACCAGGCGTGGACATGATAAATTAAGAGCAGAAAGTTTTTCTCTTCTCCTCCTTTGAGAGAGTGCCGGGGTCGGCGTCCCCGGCACTTTCGATTCTAGTGCAGGTTGCTGCATATGCCCTTTTTTTGTTATATTCTCGAGTGTGCCGATGGTACATTCTATACTGGCTGGACGACCGACCCGGTGCGGCGTGAGAAGCAACATAATGCCGGCAAAGGTGCGCGATACACATCCACACGTTGCCCTGTTAAAATGGTGTATATTGAGGAACAATCTGATAAAATCACTGCATTGAAGCGTGAGCGGGCAATTAAGGCACTCCCCCGTGAAAAGAAGAAGAAGTTGGTGGGCGGTCTGTAAGCCTCGCTATTATTGCAAAGGATAATTTATGGCGTCCGAGTTGATAGCTTTGGTGGTGGATGATGACGAGGATCAAAATGTGATTTTTAGTGCTGCTCTCGAGCGCGCTGGTTATGTCGTACGAGCGGCCCGTAATGGTTTCGAAGCCAGGCAGATTATGGCGGAAATTGTGCCGGACATGGTGATTCTGGATATGCACATGCCCGGTCTTAGCGGTGATGTAATCTTGAAGGAAATGCGCAATAATCCACGTTTGAAAGATGTCAGAGTGATTGTGGCAACTTCAAACTCTTCATTTGTGGCTTCTTTGCAGTTTCAGGCTGAATTGGTTCTGTTAAAGCCGATTGGTTTTTCACAGTTGAGTCAGCTTGCCAGCCGTTTTGCCCACCGTGCTGATGCTGCGACTGACGAGCAAAAAAAGTAGGCTGATCTACCCCGAAATTTAATGACATCCCTGGCTTTGTTTAACTGGCAGGGGTGTCTTTTGTTAATGCATTTTCATTTTCCGCATCAGGATGGGTACCCTGTTGGGGGCATGCTAAAATATTAAGATCAATTTATCAGTTCATTTTATAAAAAGATAATCCTTATGACAAATAATGACTTAAACCATGCCACCCAGCCCATAAAATCAACGAGTGATTCCTTTGCCTGGTACAGCATATGGTGGATGGCGTTAATGCGCCCAGGATTTCAATCTTATACCGTTATTTTAAATGATTCATTTGCCACTGTCACGCGCGCCTGTTGGTGGGTGTTTACGGCGACAGTGATGGTGAAATTGATTTCCATGTTTGTAGCAGGCGTCGCAAATGCCAGTATTCAGCATTTGCCAGCTGATGCAACTTCCTTATGGCTTGGCGCAATCATTGGAATTGCTTCTCTACCGTTTGCAGGGGGTGGTAGTGTTTTGGCAATGCTGTTGGGTAGTCTTTTTGCTAACTTGTTTGCAAAGATATTGGGTGGGACGGGTACTTTTGGGAGCACCGTATATTTTAACCGCTGCTTATGTTGCGCCGATCAGCATTATCGTTGGTATTGTGGGCATGGTTCCGGCTGTCGCTTTTTTATTCATCCCGCTGGGGGTTTATGTGTTTCGATTACAGGTTGCAGT
This sequence comes from uncultured Chloroflexia bacterium, assembly GCA_963757465.1. Classification (GTDB taxonomy): domain Bacteria; phylum Chloroflexota; class Anaerolineae; order Anaerolineales; family Villigracilaceae; genus UBA5195. The sequence goes on from CAVWRY010000007.1 coordinate 15,667, forward strand.
CATTCAAGCTGCACATCGCCTTACAGGCATGCGTTCCAGTGTGGTTGTGCTTATTCCAACTCTATTACTTTTTTTACTGGCCTATGTTTTCAGTCTGGTCGCCAATTTCATTTCCACGATCGGATGATGAAAAATATCCAAAAATATCCTATGAAGAACACCCTCATTCGCTTTTTGCAAAGACTAAGTGTTTCATCTCATTTCCTGATTTGAATAATTTAAGAGAAGATATTTATGCCAAATGAACAATTAAATTATGCCATTCAATTGCTTCAGCAAGGACAGAATGAACAGGCCCAGCCCATTCTCCAGACGTTGATTCGGGCCAATCAGCAGGACATGGTCGCCTGGTCATGGTACGTGAAAAGCTGTCGCACCCCACAAAAACGCTTGGATGCGCTGGAATTATGCCTGCGCTTTAATCCTGGCAATCCAAAGATTATTCATGCCATTCATGTCTTGCGTGAAAAATTGCTGGAAGAGCAAATTTTCGATTTTACGCCGGAGCCACAACAGATCGTGCGCCCTGTGCAGCAACCCTACCCGTATGCAGTCGTCGTGGTTCCTGAAACGGTGCAATACACTGAACCATCCACCAGACAGCCTGCCAGGTTTGGCATCACTGATCGTGAAGTGAGCCGTGCCTTTGCCTGGTACGACGTGTGGTGGATGGCAATGAGTCAGCCAAATATGCTTTCGTACACTGCACTTTTACGTGATGCGAATGCCAACCCTGGGCGCGGATATTGGTGGGTATTTTGGGCGTCGTTTATCGTCCAATTCATTTATGAGACGGGGTTCTATGCGGTCATGCATTCCACAACCCTTGCTTTCCAACTGCAGTCGATAGCCAGGCTCTATGCGCGCGTTGGAAGCCCAGCGCTACAGAATATCCTCGATGCGGATACATCTGGCAGGTTAATGTTAATTGCCGCAATCCTTTCGGTTGTCTTTATTCCGCTTTCGGGCGTCTTCAATGTTTGCTGGTTGATTGTTTGGTCTGCCCTGGATAATTTCTTTGCAAAACTTTATGGTGGTGTTGGTAGTTTTAATCGAACGGTTTATTTAATCGCTGCTTTTACAGCGCCATTGACGATTGTTGGAAACATTCTTGGTTGGCTTGGATCCTTATTTCCTCTGGGTCTTCTTTGTATTTCCATTTTCTGGCTTATTTATATCTTGCGGTTATATATTTCGGCTGTTCAAGCCGCGCACCAACTGAATGGGATGCGTGCCCTGTTGGCCGTGCTTACGCCAGTGATAGCGCTTTTGGTATTTGCTTGTCTAGCGGAATTACCTATTGCTTCACAAGTTGCACAAATCATGAAAATGTTTCCACGACCTTATTAAAAGCGCTGTTATAGCGAATATAAAAGGACGATCACGCGACAAAGTGATCGTCCTTTTGCTTTATACCAGAAAAGGAAACTAAACGATATTAATGGTTGGCGCTTTGGTGGTGGTGAAAGCTGCCACGCTGACTTTGGCGGCAATCGTCTCGGACAACGCCTGCAAGGCCTGGGCGGCGTCTGATTCGGGGTCCGCGACGACAATCGGCTTGCCGTTATCGCCGCCAATGCGCACGTTGGGATTCATCGGGATGCTGCCAAGGAAGGGGACGCCCGCTGCGGTGGCGAGTTTCTCTCCGCCGCCCTGACCAAAAACGTCCATCTTGGTACCATCTGGCAGAGTCAGGTAGCTCATGTTTTCGACGACGCCAAAGATCGGCACATTCAGCGTGCGGAACATTTCCAACCCACGGCTGGCGTCTTCGAGCGAGACAGCCTGCGGCAAGGTCACAATCACAACGCCGGTCAGTGGCAACGATTGCGCCAGCGAAAGTGGGGCATCGCCGGTGCCTGGCGGCAGGTCGATAATCAAATAGTCCAGTTCGCCCCACTCGACATCGCTGAGAAACTGTCGAATGGCAGAATTCAGCATCGGGCCGCGCCAGATCAGCGGCTGACCGGGTTTGGTGAGAAAGCCCATCGACATCATCTTGACGCCGTAGGTTTCAGCAGGAATCAAGCGATTGCCGACCGGATTGGGCATTTTCAGCGCACCCATCATGGTTGGGACGTTCGGGCCGTAAATGTCAGCGTCCATCAAGCCGACGCGCGCGCCGCTTTTGGCGAGCGCCACCGCCAGGTTGACCGCGACGGTACTCTTGCCCACGCCGCCCTTGCCCGAAGCCACCGCAATTGCATTGCGGATGGGCATCGTCATCAGTCCACGCATGCGCCCATCGTTGGGCACATCTGAATCCATCTTGACTTTGACAGTTTTCGCGCCAATCGCTGTTACGGCTTCACGGCAATCTCTTTCGATCTTGGCGCGCATCGGGCAGGCAGGGGTCGTCAGCATTACGGTAAAGCTGACAGCTTCACCTTTGATCTCAAGATCATGGATCATGCCCAGGGTCACAAGGTCCTGATGCAGGTCCGGGTCTTGGACTGTGCCGAGGGCGGTTAAAACGGTTTCACGAGTAATTTGGGTCATTTTTGTTTCCTGTAAAAATTGATGGGTATTGAAATAACAGATGTTTATGGAGAGACAATTGCAAAGTCGTAGCCTTTGTCTAAGGCCAGAACTGTATCGTGGCTTTTGTAATTGCCTGTCAAATCTATGAAAGATAGATAGCTATCTTTTCCTGTTAATTGGTCTCTTGGTTTAATATTGAGAAGTGTAGTGTCGCCTAACCAAATAAGGGATTGGGGGGCATAGAAACGTGGAAACTTATTTCTACGCTGAATATTCTGACAGACATTGCCAACATAAGTTGAGTTTCCAACATTGAACAGAAAATCACGTGAATTTGGCGACCACTGGTCTATTGAAAGGTTGTCTTCCTTCCCAAAGATTATATCTTTCTTTTCATCAAGATTAACAAGATGCAATTCATTGGGGACAATATATTCATCGGCGCTATAAAACATAAATTTTTGGTCAGGTGAAAATTGGATGGAACGTGTGAATCCGGTAAAAGAACCTACTTCCTCTATATGTTGATCTTCTACCCATATTCGTAAAACTTTGAAAGCAGTGACCGATTGATTGGTTGCTGTGTTTTCAGCTGAGACGAGTAAAAAAGATTTTCCATCTTGATTCCAAGCAGGGGCGATCTGGGTTTTGTGATCGCCTGCATTGTCTTGATGTAAGCCGGGGATGGTGTAAGAATGTTCATTTGCATCATATAGTCTGATGCCATTGGTGCCATAAGTCACCAACCACTTGCCATCTGGGGAATATTTAAAGCTTTGGTCTCCCACCACTTTCGGATTTGTTGCTTTAGGGTCGGATTCAAGCTTGTGCAATCCTGTAGCATCAGCGTTGACTCTCCAAAATTCATTTTCCCCTGATGCTGTCAGGTGCCGCATGAAGGTAATATTTTTGCCATCATTAGATATAGAAACACTTACAACATCTCCAAATTTTGCCAACTGGATAGGCATTTTCCCCATATCCCACAACCATAAATCATGATACGTATTATTATATGACTTAATATATACCAACCGTTTGATCGTGTTTTTTGGGGCAACAGGGGTGGTTATATCGCGGCATAAATTAAAAGATGAAGTGAATGTTGCTATGGAGAGTGGTGATGATGGTTGTACTGTTTGTGTAGCTGTTAAAAGCGTTGTGGCAGTTACGGGAATGGTAGCCGTTTGAACTGGCGTAAGTTTCGTTGTGAAATCGCATCCACTCAGCAGCACACCCCAAAGAAGCAAGGATAAGGCAGAAGTAAGTTTTACCTGTTTTTTTAATTTGTGATTTTCCAAGCTTCAACCTTCTAACCTGCAGCTTTTGCCGCTTTCGCTGCTTCCTTTGCCTTGCGTGCCTCGTCTTGCACGGCATAATCTTTGGGACGAATCGATTGATAATAACTCGCCGGTTTCAACAGTTTTTCCATATTGAGCAAATTGCGATCATACGACGCCAGCGCGTAATCGTGATCCATGATAATCGCGTCGAACGGACAGTATTCGGCGCACAGGCCACAGTTCATGCAGATGTCGGCGTCGATGTAAAACTCGGTCGGCTCAGGGATGGGCTTGCCGGTCTCCGGGTCGCTGGTGCGCACGATCCAGATGCACTGCGGCGGGCAGACCTTGGCGCAGATTCCGCACGAGGTGCAACGCTGCTTTTTCTCGCCGTTTTCCTTCTCGTCATAGACCAAAAACGGGATGTAGCGAAAATCTTCGGGGATGGGCAGGTCTTCTTCCGGGTACTGTACCGTAAAAATCCCATTGTTATCGGTATGCGAACGGTGTGCAATGCCTTCGGGCGTATAGTAACGTTTGCCCAGCCACTGCAAGTCTTCAAGGTAGGTATCTGCAAAGCGCTTAAGTGTAACGCCTAATCCCTTTAGAATGCCAATTCCATACATGGTGGCTCCTTTTACCAATTTCCAATCTACCGCGTTCCGACTTACCGATCCGTCTCACCCAGCACAATATCCACCGCACCCAAGATGGCAACAAAGTCTGCGATCTTCATGCCCTGGCACATCTTTTCGAGCGCCGTCAGGTTGATGAAGGATGGGGCGCGCACATGATATCGCCACGGGTTGGGTTTGCCGTTCGAGATGACGTAAAAACCCAACTCACCCTTTGGCCCTTCCACGCGTCCGTAGGCTTCCCCGGCTGGGACGCGCACCTGGTACTGCGGCTTGACGCTCATCACCGGCCCTTCGGGAATCTGCGGAATGGCCTGTTGCAGGATGCGGATCGATTCGCGGATTTCATCGAGCCGAATCAGATACCGGTCCATCAGGTCGCCGTTGTGGCGGACAGCGACATTGAAGTCGAAGCGGTCATAAATCCCATACGGGTCAGCACGGCGGATGTCGTAGGGCACGCCCGAAGCGCGCAGCATTGGGCCGGTCATTGAATAGGCGATTGCGTCGGCACTGCTCAGCACGCTGACGCCTTTGCAACGCCCCGCCAGAATTTCGTTCTGCGTCAGAAAGCGGTCAAACTCGTCCACTTTGCGGGGCAGGCGCTCGAAGGCCAGATCATGAATCTTCTGAATGGCCTCGGCAGGGATGTCGCGCACGACGCCGCCGAAGCGGTAATAGTTGCACATCATGCGCGAGCCAGCCGTCATGGAAAAAACGTCCAGAATCAATTCGCGCTCTTCGAAGGCATACAGCGCCGGGGTGAAGAATGCGCCGAGGTCGCTTAGCAGCGTACCGATCAGCACAAAATGGTTCTGGATGCGCGTCAGTTCAGACATAATCACGCGGATGTATTCAGCACGCTCCGGCACGCTGACGCCCATCAGCTTTTCGACGGCCATCGCGTAGCCCCAGTTGCTGGTCATCGAGTTGAAGTAATCGAGCCGATCCGTATAGGGCATGATCTGCAAATAGGTGTTGCGCTCGCCGATTTTTTCGTGGTTGCGGTGCAGGTAGCCCATGACAGGTTTGAGCCGCACAATCGTCTCGCCGTCGAGCATCACCACCACGCGGAAAACGCCATGCGTCGAGGGATGTTGCGGCCCCAGGTTGACCAGCACATGGTCGGTTTTGATTCCGTCGGGGCTGGTGGCCTGATAGTTTTTCAGCGAAGCGTAAAGCATCTCTTCAGAGCTGTCGGTTGTCCACTTTTCGGGGTCGAAGCCCGGCTCGAAGCTGACGTTGTCACGGTAGGGAGTTTTCTGTTCGGCGTAGGTGTGGTTGCCGTCGGGCCAGCGCGACTTGAAAGGTTTAACATCCTCCTCGTAGAAGGCTTCCTTCCAGTCTTTGCGCATCGGGTGCCCGGCGAAGCCTTCCCACATCAGGATGCGCCGCAGGTCAGGATGCCCCGTGAACTTGATCCCGTACAAATCCCAGGCTTCGCGCTCCTGAAAATCGGCACCGGGCCAGATGGCGACAACCGATGGCACTTCCATTGGGTCAACGCGCGGAACCTGTACCTTGAAGATCAGCGCCGGGCCGCCGCTGGTTTTGTAGGCGTGATAAACCACTTCCATTTTGGCGTCGGGCAGGTAATCGACCGCTGTGACCGAGGAGAGCAGGTCATACCCCAGCTCGCCGCGGACGAAGGTGGCAAATTCCAGCAGGGTCGCGGCCTCCACCAGCCAGCCAGCGTAATTGGGTCGGGGATCGGGCGTGACGGCTCCGGGGAAGTGCATGGATAAATCGAGCGTGCCAATCTCAGGGGTGGTCATGGTTGGCTCCTAGTCGAAAGAAAACTGTTCACCACGGATCCCACAGAGATCACGGAGAAAACCCTTTAAAAAACTCTGTGTTCTTTGTGTGCTCTGTGGTGAAGAATTTTTAAGCATGGTCAACAGACGGATATGCCAGGGCGGCGGCTTTGGTCTTGATCTGGGATGCTTTGCGCGGATCGATCAGATCGGGCCCGAGAATCGGTACCGGGATTTCGACAGAGTCAGCGCCTTTTTGGTACCAGCGCGCCCCTTTGATGGTTTCCCGGTCAATTTTTTCCTGAAGCTTGATCATCCCGGCAATCAGTGCCTGCGGGGTGGGGGGGCATCCGGGAACGTAGACATCCACCGGGATGAATTTATCCACCCCGGCGACGACGTTGTACCCTTCCTTAAACGGACCGCCGCCCGAGGCACAGGCCCCCATCGAAACGACATATTTCGGTTCCGGCATTTGATTGTACAGGCGCACAATCGCCGGAATCATCTTCTTGGTGACGGTGCCGGCGACGATCATCACGTCACTCTGGCGCGGGCTGGGACGCATGACTTCCATGCCAAAACGCGACATGTCATAGCGCGCTGCCTGCACGCAGATCATCTCGATGGCACAGCAGGCCAGCCCAAACATCAGCGGCCAGAGCGAGGAGCGCCGTCCAAAGTTGTAGAAGCGCTCAAGGGTCGTGACCGCCACCAGGTTTTGCAATTCAGGGGGAACATTGTATTCGGGTAGATTGAGTTCTTCAGGGGTCATGCGAACGCTCCTTGAACTGTATCCATATCCAGAATTTAAGGTCGAGATCGAGGTGCCAGTCACCTGTGAATAATCTATTCAATCGGGTTCAGGTGTTCGAACCAGTCCTGATAAATCGCCGAGAGAATTTCATCATTCGCCAGCGTTCGATCATCATCAAAGTTTTCCAGCGCCACCGTCCACGCGTAGATGGTGTTGAGCGAAACATTGTCCAGGTCGGCTGTGGGGTGGGCCGCCTGGAGCGCCAGCGCAATGGCGTAGCTGCTTTCCCAGTTGAGTGTATCATCCATAAGGTTAAGAAGATTATACCCGGCGCGGTCAGAAATTGCGTCTTTTATCGTTTGAGAAAACGCAATTTCTGACCGTGGGCATTCTATAACGGGCGGGGAGGGTGAAGTCAATTTGGTGAGCAGGCTGACAGTTTTGCATGTACAATGATTTATCCAGCCTATTCAGGAGCCAATTGCCATGCCAGAGACCACGACCCAAGCCCAATTGACCGAAGCCATTCAGTCTGCCAGCCTGCAAAAAAGCATCATTTGCTTGCACTCGTCTCTGAAGTCCTTTGGAATGCTGGAAGGTGGCCCCGACACGCTGATTTAAGCCTTTTTGGCGGCGGATTGCACGCTGCTGGTGCCGACTTTCACCTATTCGTGCAATGCGCTGCCCCCGCCCAACCGGCACATCCCGCAGAATGCCTATGAATACAGCCAAATCCCCGATGTGGTGCAGAGCGATGTTTACGACAAAGACAACCGCATGATTTCGCGTGAGATGGGCGCAATCCCGGCGCGGGTGTTGCAAACCATCGGATGTGTGCGCGGCGTGCATCCGCTTAATTCGTTTGCAGCGGTTGGCCCGCTCGCCGAAGCATTGATTACACAGCAAACCCTGTTCAATGTCTACGGACCTTTCAAGGCCGCGTATGCGCATCCACCGGCTCACCTGGTAATGGCGGGCACGCTGCTGACCAGTGCCACACCCATCCATTTTGCCGAAGAAAAAGCGGGTCGGCGATTGTTCCGTCGTTGGGCCAAAAATGCGAATGGCGCGTTGGATGAAGTGTCGGTGGGGAGTTGCTCCGGCGGTTTCGAGAATTTGAATCTCGCTGTCAGCGGAATCGAGACCCGTATCCATGTTGGCCCAAGCGTGTGGCGCATCTTCCCCTTCAAAGCCTTCATCGACCAGGTTGTGGCTGCCATCACCACCGATTTGCAAATCACGCACTGCGCCGATGCATACTGTTCACGCTGCAACGACCTGATCAGCGGCGGTCCGCTGCTGATGGATGAGATGGATTAACATTCACACCATTTTTGCGCGAAAAGGCACACGATCAGAACATCCACGATCAGATGAAACAGAATAACGCTGCAAAAACGCAACGCCCTCGGACAATTGTCCGAGGGCGTTGCGTTTGACCTTGCCCCTTATGCTACTATTTTGCTCACAGGCGTGCAGAGTGGTGTGACATAAAAAACTGACAATTTCTCCGCGTGCTTCGCGGGGTTGAAACCCCTGCTCAGTTCATGGAAGCCCCCTTCGACGTGCTCAGGGCAACGCCTGCGGGGCTAACCGAGTTGGCTTTAGCCGACTTCCACGCCCTGAGGCGGGACTTTGTGCTGAGGAGTTTTATACCTTTATAAAGCACTTGCATAACGGTTAATTCGCCACTACAATATCTTACAAGCAAAATAAAAGTGGAGGAAGAAATTGAATACATTAAATATTTGGATCCCTATTATTCTTATTTTCATAGTTGCTTTATTAGGCTTATTTGTTTTGTTATGGCGCAATTATGATATTGAAGAAATTACACCATTTCCACCTTTTGTGAAATTTAAACGAAGAGCGAGCGCAGATAAATCCAAATCTTCTGGAGACGTTAAATCTATTAGCATTAGAAAAAACAGCATGTGGGGGAAAAATAAGATTATTATTCGCCGAGAAAATAGCGATATTTCTGAAAATAATATGGTGGGTGAAAATGAAATTGAAGTTGGTGCAAAACCCGGTCCTAAATCAAAAAAAGGTAAGACAAAATGAGACGTAATAGGCGGAGTGTTCGAGTAGATCGTGAATATGAAATTGATCTTTTAAAGAAAATGTTGAAAGCAGAAGTAGATGAACGTATTTTTTTAATTAGTGCTCCTAGCGGTATCGGAAAGACAGATCTATTACGAGAATTTGTTAGGCATTGTCCTGATGATGTTAAGTATATTCCTATAGATTTTAAAAGCGGATCAGTTAACCTTGCGGAATTGCTCTCCAAAATTTGCGATCCTTTTGACAAGAAGCTTTTTAGTACTTTTTCAACTGCGGTTGAAAAAGTACTAAATTCTTACACCGTTAACATTCAAAATAATTTTATGCTAGGTCGTACTACGATAGAGGTAGCGCTGAATGCTATTGATGATGAAACTCGCAATTTGCATCAAGTTATTTTAACAGAAGCATTTTTTGCAGATTTGCATAGTTTAGGAAAGGTCTTATTTGTAATTGACGCATTCGATCTTTGTGCAGACCCCGTCACAAAAGGTTGGATATCCAGTAATTTTTTATATCGAATTTGCCACACACCAAATGCAATTGTTGTAATAGCTGGTCAAGAAGTACCTACAGTTACGCTTGAATTGGAAAATATTTGTTGTGAGCACGAATTACGCCCAATCAAACGAGAGTATTGGTATGAATATGCTCAGAAGATATGCACTGTTGTACCTTCGAATATTGCTATTGATACGCTCTATGATTATTTAGATGGGCATTCGTTGTCAATGGCACAAGCCTTTGAACGATTATATATGCATGATGTGACATCACAATGAATATAGATGATCTCTTACAAAAGCTACATGAAGCTCCTAATAATATCGATCGAAACTGGTTGATTACTCAAAACTTACTCGAATCTCTTCCTAGTGATTTGGCAAGTGTCGCTTGGGCTGCTGCCATTTCAGATTGGTTTGACGCTAAAACATTAATGGTTTTACGGCCTGAGCTAAAAAGAAAAGCCAAGGGACTTTATCGTAAATTACGGGATTTACCATTTGTTGAACCATACGAAAACCAAGGACATAATATTCATGCCTTGACAAGAGGCTTGATGCTAGAACATTTACGGGTTAGTAACTGGAATGAATATTCATTACTTTCTAAACGTTTGGCTGATTATATTGTTGAGTCACAAAAAGATTTGGTAGAGAGAGATTTATCGAAATTACTGCGAATATCATTGCATTATGAAAAGGCTTTATCAATCTATCGTGAAATTGATGACAAAGAGAACGTCGCAAAGGTACTTTGTGAGATCGGAGATATAAATTGCGACTTATCTAAGTTCACTGATGCTAGAAACCTTTATGTCGAAGCGGCAAAGATTTTAAAAAACTTGGATAATAAACTTAAACAGGGAATTGTTTTAGGTAGACTTGGAAAAGTTTGTCATGCACTAGGGGAAATTTCTGAAGCAATGGAGTTTTATGGGCAAGCATTAGTTATTGCTCGTGAGACTAACGATAGACATGGAGAAGGTCAGGCTTTGGGCATGTTAGGTAATGCTTATTTTGACTTAGGTGAAGTAGAGAAGGCGGTAGAATTCTTTGAACAATCATTGCAGATAGTACGTGAGATTGATAATCAATACGATGAAGGAGCAGTTTTAGGCAACATTGGAAAAGCTTATGCTAGTTTAGGTGAGATTTTTAAGGCAATAGAATTTTATGAACAAGCATTAAGAATTGCGCGCCATATTAAGAACCAAGAGAATGAGGGTGCCCATTTAGCAAATTTAGGGCAAGCTTATGCTCATTTAGGTGAGACAAAGAAAGCAATTGTGTTTTATGAACAAGCATTAGAAATTGTACGTAATGTCGGCCATCAACGCAATGAAGGTGCTATTCTTGCTAGTTTAGGGTCAGGTTATACCACCTTGGGTGAGATCAGGAAAGCGATTGAGTTTTACGAGCAGGCATTAATAATTGCACGTACAACTGGGGATAAGCGGAATCAAGGGGAAGAGTTGAGCCTGTTGGGAGAAGCCTATAACTCTATAGGAAATACGATGAAAGCTATTGAATTGCATGAACAGGCTCTTGCAATTACTCGTCAAATTAATAATCGATCTGGAGAAGGGGTCGTTCTAAGCAGACTAGGACTAGCCTATGTGGCTCTCGGTAATAGCAGAAAAGCCATAGAACTTTTTGAACAAGCTTTAATAATTGCACAAAATGTAAAAAACTTGTCTGGCGAAGGTGTTGCTTTAGGAAATTTGGGGCAAATTTATGCTGATCTAGGCGAAACAGCAACAGCAATTAACTTTTTTGAGAAACGACTTGCAATTGCACGCGAAATTGGTGATCCAAGTGGAGAAGGGTTTAGTCTAGGAAGTTTAGGAACTGTTTACGCTGGCTTGGGTGACATGGAGTTGGCGATTAAGTCCTATGAACAAGCCCTTGCAATTATTCATAAGGTCGGCAATCGTCGTAATGAGGCAGCAGTTTTGAACCAGTTAGGACTTGTTTATGCTGCTTTGGATGATTTCCAGAAAGCAATAGAGATTTACAATCAAACATTAGAAATTGTACGTGAAATGGATGATCGGCGGTATGAAGGCGCAGTTTTGGGCAATCTGGGAAGTGTTTATGTAGAGTTAAACGATACAGAAAAATCTATCAAAATCAATGAACAAGCTTTGGTAATTGGACGTGAAATTAATGATCAAGGAATGCAACGGAATGCTTTAGCGAATTTACTTAATACCTATACTGATTTAGATAATAATAGAAAGGTTTTTGAATATTCTGAGCAATTACTTGATATTGCTCGTGAGACTGATAATAAGCAAGATGAAGGTACTGCCCTTGGAAATCTTGGAGGAGTATATAAAATTCTTGGGGAGAATAAGAAGGCAAAGGTATATTGGCAAAAAGCACTAGAAGTTTTCCAAGCAATTGGAAATCCTAATGCTGAAACTATTCAGGATTGGTTAAATGAACTTGATTTTAAAGATTAAGTGGTTATCGTAAGGAGCCTGTCCCATGACCCCAAAAATCTGTCTCATCACCGGCGCAAATGGCGGCATTGGCAAGGCAGCGGCGATGTCGCTTGCCAAACGTGGCGCGACGGTGCTGCTGGCCTGCCGTGATCGCGTGCGCGGCGAAGCGGCCCGTGCAGAAATTGTCGCCGCCACTGGCAACGAGTTAAGTAGAAGTACTGCTCGTCGATCTGGCGCAGCAGGCTTCCATCCGTCAGGCGGCGGCAGGCTTGCTGGAAAAATATACGCGTCTGGATGTGTTGCTCCATGTGGCGGCCATCGTCAAGCGTGAGCGCGTCGAGACCGCTGACGGGTTGGAGATGATGTTTGCGGTCAACCATCTCGCGCCGTTTTTGCTGACCGATTTACTGCTCGGTGCGCTCAAAGCCGCCGCACCGTCGCGGGTGCTGGTGGTGGCGGCCCCATCCACCACGGCGCTCAACTTCAACGACTTGCAGGCGCGTCAGCATTTCAGCTTTTTGCATGCGTTTGGAGCCAGCAAAATGGCAAACCTGCTCTTCACTTACGAACTGGCGCGCCGCCTTGAAGGCACGGGCATCAGCGTTAACGCTGTCCATCCGGGACTGGTCAAGTCTGACTTGATGAAGGAAACTCCGCTGCCGATACGTCTGCTGACCCAACTGATCTCCGTGCCGCCCGCAAAAGCCGGTGAAGCGTTGGCGCACCTGGCGCTTGCGCCCGAACTGGAAGGCGTCAGTGGTCGTTTTTTTACAAACGGCAAACAAATTCACTCCAACCCCTATTCACACGATGCGCAAAACCAGTCGCGGCTGTGGAATGCCAGCGTGGAATTGACGAAATAAAAATCTGCCACAGAGAGCACAGAGAAAAGAAAAGCGATAAAAGCTTTTCTCAAAATCTCTGTGTGCTCTGTGGCAAAAGTTTTATCGTGTGACGCCTTAACTGGTTACGGGATGATCCAACCCCCCGGATACTTGTTCTCTTCAATCTGATAGGCATTGCTCGTCGCCAGGTCGAGAATCAGCACGCGGCTGGAGGTATCGTCGTAGCGATTTTCCACCAGCAATTGCTTGCCATCCGGCGACCAGGCTGGCGCAGGAAGAAAATGGGTGGAATTGAGTGCGTTTTCATACTGATTGGCGATACAGTAAGCGGTGGTTTTTTGCGTGACAACATCCGCAACCCCCAGTTCCCAGTACTTATAGCCATTTTGGAGATTAATCATCCAGAACGCCACATATCGGCTGTCTGGTGACCAACTCAAGCCTGCTCTCGAAAACTGCACAAGTTTGCCATAATGATCGGTCAGGTGGGTTAAGCGTTTTACCTGCCCGTCATATGTCATCCCAAACAGGTCTTCGCTTCGATCCTCAACCTTGGAGGTCAGCATAATTGTCCCAACCACGGCTGCCTGACTGCCATCCGGTGCCCAGGCAGTGATCATGCTTGGGTTGGGGTGGTTGTCTACCTCAGCAATTATCTTTTTGTTGGGGATGTCATAGAGCGAGACTTTGTCATTGGTATTTTTGTAAACTGCCCGGTCCAACTTTGGGTTCAGCGCCAGGGTGTGATTGTTTTCATTGGTGACAGCATAGGTCGGGAAGTCTGGATAATCGAAAGATTTCTGCTGTTGTTTGGTGCTTGGGTTGAATGCCACAAATGGCGGAAAGGACATCATTAGAATGTCGTCATTGTTCACCCAGTTGCCCAGAAGATAGAATCCTACGGGCCAGATATATTCTGATTTGCGCGCGCCGTTGGCATCGGCAACAATAATGCTCCATGCATTGGTTTTGGGATTGCCAAGTTGGTAGGCCGCGCTCTTATGGTCAGGCGAGATGCGAATATCTGAAACGGTATCATCTGGCGTTGCCAAGTCTGTTTCGCTGCCGTTTTCGAGATTTTTCAAGAAAAGGTGCGATGTAGACTTGTAATCATCGAGCACAGCAGCACCATTAAATTTGATGTTATCAGGCAGGGTCGGGTAAATGGTGGCGCAACTGGTGGTGAGAAACGCATCATTGGGCGGCGCAGACGGGTTGGGCGTAAGCGCGATTGGCGGCACTGCACCACTGCTGCAAGACGTCAGCAGGGCCATCATCAGGATTACAAAGATCAACTTCTTCATTGAAAGGTTTACTCCCATTCTTTGGGGCCAGCGCCCCGGTTTTTTTTGATATCCCCGCGCTTCTTTTTGGATTCGATGCGCCGGGTTTGAGATGCAAAGCTGGGACGGGTGGCGCGGCGTGGTTTGGGCTTTTCCAACGCACCTTGAATTAACGCCGTTAAACGGAGGATGGCGTCGCTGCGGTTTTGTTCCTGCGTCCGGTAGCGTTTGGCCTCGAGTATAAGCATCCCTTCCAGGGTGACTTGCTGCCCCCCAAGCCGGGTTAAACGCAGTTTGACGTCCTCCGCCAGCGAAGGGGAGTTGCGAATATCAAAGCGCAACTGCACCGCCGTCGCCACTTTATTCACATTCTGGCCGCCCGGCCCCGAAGCGCGGATGTATTCCAGTTGGATTTCACTGTCTTCAATGCTCAGGGTCGGCGTAATTTCAATCATCCCCAAATCTTAGCATAAATTGTATCAATCGTCCTAGAACAATATTAAGACACAAAAAAACCGGGCGCTTTACGCCCGGTTCTAAAATCTGTTTCCTAGAACATCAAATCATTAATCATCTTAATCGTCTCTGGCTTCGGACGAATTTCTTCGGGACTCAGGCGGTTGAGCGCCTTGCCCACCAGGTTGTATTGGTCAGAGAGAACCGGCTTGTTTTCGTTCAGGTAAATCAGACCGGTCAGAAGCTGGTTGTTTTCCTGTGCCTTGACGAGCATTTCCAGCGCCTGGGCGCGGTTGGTGGGGTCGTAGTCTTTGTCGGTGTTCTTCAGCACAATGCTCGAGCCGTCGTGCATCAGTACTTCGCGCACTTCCCCGGCTTCCATTTCTTTGTCGAGCATAATCTCATCGCGCGCCGGGACGAAGGAAATTTCATGTAGCGGTTCTTCGTGATCCTTGCCCCAGGCGTAGGAGTGGTAGGCCGATTCGTTGTTGTTGAAGGTCACGCACGGGCTGATGATGTCGAGAATGGCGATGCCTTTGTGCGCGAAAGCTGCTTTGAGCAGTTCCTTGACCTGTTTGGCATTGCCCGCGAACGAGCGCGAGACGAATGTCGCGTTGGATGCAATTGCTTCCATACAAATATCCACCGGCATGTACTGGTTGATGCCCTGGTGCTTAAGGTTCAAACCCATTTCGGCGGTGGCTGAGAACTGGCCCTTGGTCAGGCCGTAGACGCCGTTGTTCTCGATGATGTAGATCATGTTGGTATTGCGGCGCATCACATGCTTGAACTGGCCCATGCCGATGCTGGCGGTGTCGCCATCGCCTGAGACAGAAACGCCGCGCAGGCTGACATCGCCAAACAATGCGCCGGTGGCAATCGATGGCATGCGTCCGTGCAGGGTATTAAAGCCAAAGGAACGGCTCAAAAAGTAGGTGGGCGATTTGCTCGAGCAGCCGATACCGCTGAATTTGATGATGTTCTCGGGGACGACATTCATCTCGTAGGCGGCGGTGATGATTTGATTGGCGATTGAGTTGTGTCCGCAGCCCTGGCAGAGTGTGCTGGGCAGACCACGATAATCGTTTTTGGCAAGACCCGCCAGGTTGACGTTTCCGCCGGCGAGGGGGAGGGCAGTAGTAACCATATTAATTCACATCCTTTGCAAGGATTTCCTTGATGACGCGGCGGGCAGCGGCGGGCATGCCATCGCCGAAACAGGCCGAGACGAGTTTGGTTGCCAGGTCTGGCATGGCAATAATCAGTTGCTGATAAAGCTGACCGTCGCGGTTCATTTCCACAACGTAGATTTTGTCGTGCGCTGCGACAAACGCGCGCACTTCATCGGTGAAGGGCAGGGCACGCAGGCGCAGGTAATCGGTCTTAAGCCCTTTTTCTTTTTCGAGCAAAATGCGCGCTTCCTTGACGGCGGCATCGGTGGAACCAAAGGCGATGATGCCTGTCGTGGCACCTGCGACTATATCAATCACTGGCTTGGGCACATATTGTTTGGCGGTGACATATTTCTTCTTCAAACGCGCCATGTTATTTTCCCAGGGGATCAATTCTTCGGTGTATCGGGCAAACGGGTCGTGGCCGGTACCGCGCGTAAAGTAGGAACTGGCCGGGTGACGGTTGCCGGGCAGGGTGCGGTAGGGGATGCCGTCGTTGTCTTTGTCGAGATAACGGCCCCATTGTCCGTCAAATTTGCTCAGGCCTTCCTCCCAGAGCACCTTACCGCGATCCATCGGCGCATCCGGATATTTGAAGGGTTCGGTCATCCACTGGTTCATGCCAAAGTCGAGATCGCTCAAGACAAAGACGGGCGCTTGAACACGTTCGGCAATATCAAAGGAGCGCCAGCCAAACTCAAAGCACTCGTTGATCGAACCGGGCAGCAAAATGATGCTGTCGCTGTCGCCATGACCAATATTGGCGGCGAAGCTCAAATCACCCTGCGAAGTGCGGGTCGGCATGCCAGTGCTCGGCCCAATGCGCACCACATCCCAGATCACCACCGGGATTTCTGCGAAGTAGGCCAACCCGGCAAATTCGGTCATCAGGCTCAGGCCCGGGCCAGATGTGGATGTCATGGCGCGCAAGCCGCTCCAGCCCGCGCCGACGGCCATGCCGAGGGCGGCTAACTCATCCTCGGCCTGAACCACGGCGAAGGTGTTCTTGCCATCTTCGGTCTGACGCAGCTTGGGCAGGTATTCGGTCAGCCCTTCGGCCAGGCTGGTGGCTGGTGTGATCGGGTACCAGGCGACAAACTGCACACCGCCATAGATCGAGCCAATCGCCGCGGCGGTGTTGCCGTCCGCCATAATCAGGCCTTCCGTTTTATCCATTGGCTCCACAAAGTAAGGGTCGGTCTTGGTCAGGTTCTCTTTGGCCCAGGCTGCCGCTGCTTTAATGGTATTGAGATTCAGGTCAATCGGTTTTTGCTTCCCCTTAAAGTGGAAAGTCAGTGCCGCCTTTACCTTCTCAAGATCGATGCCCAGCATCTGCACCAGCGCGCCAACATACACCATGTTGCCAACCAGATCGCGCAAATTGCTGGGGATGTTCGGGTCACTCTTGACGATCTCTTTCACAGGCAATGCGTAAACATTGATGTCGGTGCGGGTAACTGGCAGTTTGATAAAGTCGTCGTAGTAGAAAGCGCCACCCGGCACAACACTGGCCTGATCGCGCACAAACGAATTCGGGTTGATCGCTACGACAACTTCCTGCTCGTCGCGGCGCGCCGTAAATCCATCCTTGCTGACGCGGATGGTGTACCAGGTGGGTAGACCCTGAATATTGCTTGGGAAAAGATTCTTGCCAGATACCGGGATGCCCATCTTAAACAGAGATCGCAAAATCGTCACATTCGCTGTCTGCGAGCCTGAGCCGTTGGCGGTGCCAACAGTAATGGAAAAGTCGTTCACGATACGTTAAGTCATAACGCTCCTATGGTGGTAATTAGTTTGTAGGCCGGTGGTAGATCAAATCGGTATGACCGAGCATGGCTTGGTAACCGGCTTCGTAATCTTGTGCGCAAATCGCGTCCACCATCGTTTGATGGTAGCGCCAAACTTCCTGAAGGTATTTGTAGTCCGTGAAAACGTTCAATCCAATTGCTTCGTAAGCCTCCCAGTACGCCTCCAAAATGCCCGTTACAAACGGATTCCCCAGCCGCCCATAAATGGTCAGATGTAATTGCTTGTGTTCTTCGTGCGGAATTTGAATTGAAGCCCCATTGAGCTTGTCCCAGGCACGCGTCATCAATGCTTGCAGATGGGTGCGATCATCGGCTGTCAGTTTTTTCGCAGCTTCGTGCCAGTACGCTGCCTCCACATTTTTCCGCAAGTCGGCAAACGCCTCAAAGTTATCCGGGTCAAGCGACATTGCATAGCCCAAACTTTGGCGCACTGCCGGTAAAAAGGAATATGTCAGGCGGCGGATCCCGGTTCGTGGGCGGACTTCAACCAACCCAAGGGCGCGTGCCACTTCGAGTTGCTCACGCAAGCTGGCAACGCTGATGCCAAGCTCGCGAACTCAGGTCCGTTAAAGCGGGCAATCCGGTCTCGTCCTGTTGGTGGGCGGCCAGATAACGTAAAAACTCAGACAGACTTTCAGGGGCAACGTTCGCGCGTAATATCATAGGGTTCGATAAATTTGATTAATCAGATGATTGGTTCAGGGACGGCAGAGTATATCACCGCCAATAATGTCCGTCAAGAAATGAACTATCTCTATTTACAAACAAAAAAATGCTCTGAGAATTTTCTCAGAGCATTTGATCGAAAAACGGCGTGTAGCAATTATGGGATGTAATAAGTAACTGTCAACTCAGGTTGGTTGCCACTCGCATTGCCACTGAAAAAATTGACGCGGTTGTTAAGATGATTGTCATTATCATCCTTCGTAAAGCGCAAGCGGAACTGCGTGTTTTTCGTCAGGCTGATTTTTGCCTGCCCTGCCGGCGTAATGCCTGCGCTGTACCAGTTGGCAACCGGCGTAGTCGAGAAGATGGCGCAACTGTTTGCGCCAGCACCTGCCTGAAAATCACCACTTTGTAAAATTGCGCTGCTGCCAAAGGTCGGTGTACCAATATCCGCCACCAATTTTCCCAGACTTGCAAATGGGTCTGCGCCAGTCAGGCTGAATTTCTTTATCTGCAGTTTTGCAGACGTAATGACCGCAGTGTCTGGCAGGCCCGATGTATTAAACGACAGGATTGAGCGTATTTGCTGATCCTGGCTGGTATCGCCCACCATCAATAAATTGCTGGTGTCGTTTTTGCTTCCACCCAACCCGGATGTTTCACTCGTTTCGACAATATTGCCATCCACTGAACCGCTGGATGTGAATGTGGCTGTGATGATGGGACTCCTGTCAATCCGGATCAGCTGTCCACCGTAATCGACAATATAGAGTTCTCCATTTTCATCCTGACCAAAGGAGCTGATGTTATAACTTGTAGTTTTTATCAGGCTGGTAACCCACTGGTTGCTTGTATTCTTATAAAGTCCCCACAATCTGCCAGAGCAATAATCACCATAGAGATAAACACCCACCAGCGCAGGGAAAGCCGTCCCACGGTAAACATACCCACCCGTGACTGCGCAACCAATGGAGTCGTTTGTACCATGGTTGTAAACAGCAACCGGCGCGACATAACCTGCTGGCGTCCCACAACCGCTGGATGGGTTGTAGCACAAATTTCCTTCGCGGATGCGCCAGCCATAGTTTGCGCCACCAG
Source organism: uncultured Chloroflexia bacterium (assembly GCA_963757465.1). GTDB lineage: Bacteria > Chloroflexota > Anaerolineae > Anaerolineales > Villigracilaceae > UBA5195. The sequence goes on from CAVWRY010000007.1 coordinate 34,922, forward strand.
CTGCCCCGGCTGCCTGGAAGTCAATTTCTTCTTGGACATTTTGACCGACGTCCCCAATATACAGGTCGCCAGTTGCCTTGTCAAACGAGAAGCGCCACGGGTTTCGCACGCCATACGCCCAGATTTCCTGCTTGAGCGTTCCGGAACCACCATAATAAGGGTTGGACGGTGGAATGGTATAGGGGACAGTTGCCAAATTCAGTCGCAGAATTTTCCCCAGCAGGGTGGTTCTATCCTGCCCATTGCCGATGGTACCGTGCTGGTCTCCGCCACCGCCACCATCGCCCAGGCCAAAGTAAAGAAAACCATCCGGGCCAAAGGTAATCATCCCGCCGTTGTGGTTGGTTTCAGGCTCAGAAACTGTCAGCACAATTTGAGCGCTTGCAGCGTCTGCCACATTCGGGTCGCCGCTGGAAACCTTATAGCGGGCAAGCACATCATCGCCAACGGTCGCTTGATTGGTATAGACAATGTAAAAAAATCCGTTGCTGGCGTAATTGGGGTCAAATGCCAATCCCAGCAGGCCTTGTTCGCTGCCGGTTTTGATGATGCCGCTCACATCCAGAAAGGGCGTGGCATTAAGCGTGGTTCCATTCCAGATCCGGATTTGCCCGGTCTGCTGTACGATGAAGATGCGTCCGCTGTGATCCCCCGCGTTGGTCGCAAAAACGGGTTGCGTCAGCCCGCTGACGACGGGCGTAAGTTTGATGTTTGGGGGAATGGTTACCTGTGCAGGTGCAGCAGCCACGCTGCCAGCGGGGCTGCTGGATAAAGCAAGCAATAAACAAATGGCGACAATCAGATTCTTTGTTTTCATGATTTTCTCCTTGGTATGAATGTAGCATTCAAAGAGTGCAATCACAATAACGAGAAAGTCCTATTTGTGATACGCAAAAAGGTTGTCTGATACCCTGGCAACGTTAATGCGATGTTTCTTGCAACAACTCCACTGCCGAGGCTGCCATCAGTGCGGCGGCGCGTGGCAGCACGCCTTCGTCAAAATCAAATTTGGGATGATGATGGCCGTAGTTCAGTCCCTTTTCGGCGTTGTTTGAGCCGACAAAGAAGTACGTCCCACCTGCTTTCAGTTGGTAATAGGCAAAATCTTCTGCGCCCATGGTGACGTGACCGCGCTCATCGATGTCGTGGCCGGGCAGGGTGTTTTCGGCGGCGCGTTTGACCGATTTTGTCACAGTGGCATCATTGACCACTGCCGGAGTCAGGTGGTGAATCTCAACATCCGCCTGGCAGCCGAGTGCTTCAGCCACACCATGCGCCACCTGCTCAAAGCGTTGAAAGACCAGTTCATGCACCGCCTGCTCAAAGTAGCGGATCGTTCCCGTCATTTTGACCTGCTGCGGGATGACATTAAAAGCATCGCCCCCGTGAATGGTGGTGAACGAGATGACAGCGGCCTGCTGCGGATTGACATTGCGGGAAACGATGCTTTGTGCCGCGCTGACAATTTGTGCCGCTGCCAGCACCGGGTCAATCGTCAGATGTGGGGCGGCGGCGTGCCCCCCTTTGCCGCTGACCGTGACGATAAAGGTCGAGGCCCCGGCCATCACCGGCCCGGCGGCGATCCCCAGCCAGCCAATCGGATTCTCATTCCAGATGTGCAGGCCCAGGCTGTGGGCGGGTTGCGGGTTCTCCATCCCGCCCTCGCGGATGATGGATTCGGCGCCGCCCATGCCTTCCTCAGCGGGTTGAAAGATCAGTTTGACAGTGCCGTTGATCTCATCACGGTGTGCGTTTAACAGGCGCGCCACGGTTAACCCAATGGCTGCGTGACCATCGTGGCCGCAGGCGTGCATCACGCCTGGATTCTGCGACGCATATTCAGCGCCGGTCTCTTCCTTAATCGGCAGCGCATCAATGTCAAAACGGAGCATTACCACCGGGCCAGGTTTTGTACCTTCCAGCAGCGCAATCACCCCGGTTTTGGCAATCCCGGTGCTGATCTCCAGCCCCAGTTCGCGCAGTTCCCGTGCAATCACGCCCGATGTACGCACTTCCTGATAGCCCAACTCAGGGTGCGCATGCAAATCACGCCGAATGGACTGGCTGTAGCTGAATAATTTTTGGGCTTCTTCGTAAAAATCGGTCATGGGGAAAACCTCGGTTGGAAGGTTGGAAGGTTACAGGTTGAAGGTTGAAGGTTGGGTTATGGTTGTAGATGGATCGTGGCATAGTCTACAGATTTTTTATTCATTTTAGGTCGCCTTTATATGTAATTATGTCAGTAATGTTGGTGATGAAAAAGATGCGCAGTATGGCAGGTTTAGGAATTTCGGACGAATTAATGGTTATCAACGGAAACCCGGCATGAAGGAGATCAATCGAATCGAAAGAATTTTGGAGAGAAATGTTTTTTAGTTCAATCCAATTCCCTTGGTTGTATAAAAATGCTTTTGCATCCACATGGTCAAATTCAATCACATCTCCAGAGATTGGTACGATGGCAAAAAAAATCGATACTCTCCTTTATAAAGATCCTGTCGATCTGGTCTTATACGATGAATGGAAAAATCTTTGCCAAATTGGTCTGTCGGGAAGCCAATATCAGGCATTCCAATCAGTAGAATGAGCTTAGGCACGCTTGCCGAAGTGCCTGCTATCAAGAAAATGGCAAGACAGAACAACCAAATGCTTTTGATCTTTCGCGCCATTCTATCTCCCACCGTTTTTTACAAGTTGAAGTTCTAGGTTGAAGGTTGCAGGTTTAAACTTTCAACTTGTAACCTGCAACCCTTTATCGCCAGTTAATCACACGGAATTTCTCTTCGTACCTTGGGTCTTCTGCAGTGCTGTCTTCGGTTTTGCGGCTGCGCAGGCGTTCTTCAAGTTTGGCGGGGTCGCCAAGCTGGCTTTTGTGCTCGCGGATGGCGCGGAATTTGGCTTCAAAATGCTCGGTGATATCGATGGTAATGTTGGGCTGGTTGGTCAGCGAGACCCAGACTTCCTTGGGGGTGTGGGGCTGCCAGCCATCTGCAAGCAGCTCAGGGAAGAAGAGTTCGTTGCCAGCGGCAGGGAAGACGGCATCCAGCACGACCTGCCCGGCGGCGCGGTGGTCGGGATGATTGATTCCGTAGGTCGCGAACAAATTTTGCGGGTCGCAGGTCATTAACACATCGGGTTTGAGTTGCCGAATCAGGCGTGTCACGTCGCGGCGCAACTCCAGGTTGGGGGTCAGGTAGCCGTCCGGCAAATCCATAAAATGGATGGCTTTGACACCCAGCACATCGGCGGCATTGCGCTGTTCCACATGACGGATGGCGCACAGTTCTTCGCCGGGCAGGTGGTGGTTGTGGTCATTACGGCCTTTGTCGCCGCAGGTCAGCAGCACATATGTGATTTCGTGGCCTGCCAGCGCCCAGCGTCGCAACGTTCCGCCGCAAAAAAATTCCGGGTCATCCGGATGTGCCAGGATGACCAGGATTTGTTGTTTTTCAGTCCAATTGTCGGGTTGAGTCATGGGGATACTCGGTGAATAGATATTCGATATTGGATAGTCGACAATTCGGGGTCCGAAGATCGAGTATCCAATATCGACTTATCGAAATTCTATTTTTCGGCTTTTGGTTTTTCATTCTTGCCGCAATCACAGCCGCCGCCTTCGTGCTTGTCGCAGGGGGCCTGGGCTTTGCGGCGCAGGGCTTCGAGTTCGTCCCAGGGTTCGACGACGCTGCGGTGATACTCGCTGCGGCGGCGTGTTTCGGCATTTTCAAATTCGACCAGAATCACATCGCGCATCGGGTAAACATCCAGCACTTTGCCTTCGCCGTCTGGGGTGACGACGCGCTTGTTGCGTTTGGGCAGTTCCTTGCGGGCGGCGACGTATTGATCGTATTCGTAAATCAGGCAGCAGCGCAAACGTCCGCACATGCCGGTGATTTCGGTAGGCGTGAGCGAAATGCCCTGTTCTTTTGCCATCTTGATCGAGATCGGGCTGAATTCGGTCAGGAACTTAGAGCAGCAGCGCGTTTCGAGGCCGCAGGCGCCCATACCACCGAGAATTTTCGCCACGTCGCGCGGGCCGATCTGACGCATGTCCACCTGTGACTGCGGATAGAGTTTTTGCATGTCTTTACGCAGGGATTTCAGGTCAACTTTGTCTTCGGTTTCGGTGCTGAACATGAAGGTGAGACGGGTGCCGTCGAAGCTGTATTCTGCCTGGACGATTTTGACTCCGGGCAGGTGCAGCTCGGAGGCGCGTGCGCGGCAGTTGATCATGGCTTCGGTCTGTTTTTGCACCCATGTTTGACGCAGTACCAGGTCGCCGGGGGTGGCGCGGCGTTCGATTTGTTTCCAGGCGCCTTCAGGCGGCGGGGCGGGGTCTTTGACACTCTGAATGACTTCGCCGAGCTGGCGTCCGCGCGCTGTTTCCACGACCACATACTCACCGAGGGTCAGGTCGGTGATGTTGCCTGCGTCAAAATGATAAAGTTTACCAACTTTGCTAAATCGGATGCTATAAATGGAAGGTTGCATGCGTCAAATTATAACCGAGTTTGTCGGTAATGGACGGGGGATGGTTTTGCGCTGTAGGGCAATCACATCGAAATCAACGTTTGGTTGCTTTATCACTATTGCCGCAGACGCGTCCCCGGCGATGTACTTCGTGCTGCTTGGTCGTGGGATATAAACTCCCTAAAGTGTAGCTGTATGGTAGCTGTATCCTAGCTATATGGTACAACCGTCTCTTCTTTAGGGGAATAAACCGGATAACAAGATGCGATTGCCCTATTTTGCGCTGCGATCTTTCTTGTCCGCTTTGCAAGATTGATAACCGCAGCGGCGATACCACCCCCATCCTTTAAGGTTTATGATGGAGAATAGGTTGGTTTCTACGGAACAGCATATACTGTTATTCATATCTAAACAAAGGGAGATACTACGATGCAAAAAATCAAGGCAAGTATCAGGTTCGGGGTTGTCAGTGTTTTACTCTTAACGCTTGCTTTATCTGCCCGATCCGTAAGGGCGGCCACCACCATTATGTATGTTGTGCCCGGTGGCTTGACCAGTGGCACGTGCGCTTCGTGGGCAAACGCCTGCGATTTGCAATACGGCTTGACCAGTGCCGCAGCGGATAGTGAGTTATGGGTCAAAGCTGGCATCTATCGTCCAACCACTGCCGCCAATCTTCTCGCTACATTTCAACTGCGCAACAATGTTGCGTTGTATGGTGGATTTACCGGGTCGGAGACATTGCGTATTCAGCGTAATCCAACAGCAAATGTTGCAATCCTTTCGGGGGATATTGGCGCAAATGATACGGCCAGTCCGATTACAAGTTTTAACCAAATCGTTCCGAGTAACAGTTACCATGTCGTCACCGGCAGTGGCACGAATGCTACAGCCATTCTGGACGGGTTTACGATTACGGCTGGCGCGGCGAACGGTTCGGCACCCAATGGAAATGGGGCTGGCATGTATAACAGTGCGGGCAGCCCAACACTGGCAAACATTGTTTTTACTGGCAACATTGCGAATGCTGGCGCGGGCATGTATAACTTAAATAGCAATCCAAACCTGGCCAACATTACTTTTAAAACAAATCTCTCAACCGATGGCGCCGGAATGTATAACTTGAACAGCAGCCCAACGTTAGCGAATGTGACTTTTAACGGAAATACTGCTTCCAGCGGTTATGGGGGTGGGATGCACAATAATAATAGCAGCCCAAGTTTAACCAATATCCTTTTCACCCTTAATAAGGGCTTTTATGGAGCAGGTGTTTACAATGCGAATGGCAGCCATCCAAGTTTTACCGATGTAACATTTGATACAAATGGAGACAGTAGCAATACCAATCGAGGCGGCGGTGTCTACAATGCAGTAGGCAGCACACCAACATTTACGCATGTTACCTTTCGCAATAACGCCAGTGGCGGCCTGGGCGGTGGGGTTTACAACGATGTCAGTAACGCTGTTTTTACGAATATTACTTTTAGCGGCAACTCAGCGTCGGCCTGGGGTGGTGGCATCTATAACTGGAATAGCAACCCAACGCTCAATAATGTCACTTTTGCTGGCAATAGTGCTGGGGTTAATTTCTCTGGTGGCGCGATAGCGGACTTCGGCAATGTCGCAAATACGCCAGTCATAAAAAATAGTATTGTATGGGGTAACAGTCCAGCCGCCAGCCAGATATATGATAATAGCAGCACGCCCACCGTTAGTTATAGCATCGTGGAAGGCGGTTATGCAGGGACTGGGAATCTAAGCACCAATCCGCTGCTAGGAGCCTTGGCAAATAACGGCGGTTTTACCCAGACGATGGCGCTTGGCGTAGGCAGCCCGGCGATTGACTCTGGCAATACCGTGACTTGTGCAGTTGACGACCAACGTGGGGTTGCCCGCCCGCAGGGAAGCGCTTGTGATATGGGCGCTTTTGAAGTATTGCAAAATACGCCCACCCCCACCCCCACATCAACATTAACATCAACGTCAACAATGACATTGACTCTCACTCCTACCTTTACTCAAACGCCTACCCTGACCGAAACACCTACCTTCACGGAAACACCCACCCCAACTGAGACTGCTACGTCAACGGAAACGCCTACCCCAACTGAGACCGCTACGTTTAACGGAAACGCCTACGTCAACGGAAACATCCACTCCGACTGAGACCGCTACCTTCACGGAAACGTCTACCCCAACGGAGACTGCTACGTCAACGGAAACGCCTACCCCAACCGAGACGCCTACTTTCACGGAAACGTCCACCCCAACCGAGACAGCTACCTTTACGGAAACGTCTACCCCAACGGAGACGCCTACCTTAACGGAAACATCCACCCCAACCGAAACGGCTACATCGACGGGCACCGCTACCCCAACCGAGACTGCTACGCCAACGGAAACATCCACCCCAACGCAGAGCAGGACTCCCACAATAACCGCCACCGCCACCGCCACCGCCACCCGAACGAGTACGGCAACATCCGTCCCTGTTTTGCGCATCTTCCAATCGGTAGCTGCTCAGGATGGCTGGATTCTTGAATCGGGAGAGAACACCAATCTGGGTGGTTCACTCAACAGCAACGCTCCTACCTTCCAGTTGGGTGATAACGCCGCCAACCGCCAGTATCGTGCCATCCTATCTTTCAACACCAGTGCGCTTCCTGATAATGCTGTGATTCAGTCGGTTGTGGTTAAGATCAAGCGCAGCGGTGATGCTACGCCGGGCTATCCTTTTAACCTGTTGGGCAGTTTGTGGGTTGACATCCGCAAAGGTACCTTTGGCGCAGAGGCTTTGCAGTTGACCGATTTTAATAGTCTGTCCACAGCCACCAAAGTAGGCGCCTTCAACCCTGTCCCAGTATTGGGTTGGTATACTGCACCCTTGGATATAAATGGCAACAACAACATTAACAAATTAGGTTTGACACAACTGCGGTTGTATTTCAACCTCGACGATAACAACAATCATCGTGAAGACACCATCAAATTCTTAAGTGGTAATTCCCCAACGGATAAGCCTATATTGGTAATTACCTACACTCTGCCCTAACTGATATTTCGACCAAAAAGGATAAATCGGCGTTTGCGCTGGTTCATCCTTTTTGGTTAATGATGATAGACTGGGGACATATTTTTCAGCAAAGGAAAACCCATGCCAACAGCCGATGTCTACATTTATGGGATGATCGTACTCTCGACCATCCACCAGCTCAAGGGGCGCTTCCCGGCGGCGGATGGCTACGGGGAAATCGCCCAGACCCACATCATCCCCGGTGGCGAAGCGGCCAATGCTGCGCTGGTATTGCAAAACTGGGGGATCAACACCTGTTTGGATGGTTGCCTGATGGGCACAGACACCGCCGATCCGCTGACGGCGTATCTCTCAGCGCGTGGGGTGGATTGCTCGCTGATGACGCGCCGCGACGACTTCGCTGGCTGGCGCGATATTGTCTTTTGCGATGGGGCCAGCCGGACGGTCTTCGGCTGGTTTGGCGCTTCCTTCTCTGGTGGCGAAACGCTGTGGACGGAGCCGAGCGAAGATACCATCAAGTTGGCGCGTTGCGTGGCGATCGATCCGTTTTTCCCGCGTGCATCAGCGCGTGTGGCAGAGCTTTGCCGCACGTATCAAAAAGATTATGTCACGATTGATTGCAAGTGGGATTCTGAACTGGCCCAGGAGGCGCGGGTACTGATTTGCTCGAAGGAGTTTGTGCAAAACAACTATCCCCAGGCCGACCCGGCTTGGTTGTTTGAGCAATACCGTCAGATGTGCGGCGGTCTGTTGATTTTTACCTTGGGGAGTGGGGGATTGTGGTATGGCACGCCCAAAACGCGGCGTCAAACGCTGGAGGCGTATCCCGTGCAGGTAGTCGATACGCTGGCTGCGGGGGATTCCTTTCGGGCTGGGGTTGTATATGGTTTGCTGCAAGGGATGCCCGACGAAGAACTGGTGCGTTTCGCCGCAGCGACAGCGGCTGTCGTCTGCACGCGCTTTCCATCCGTGGCGCAACCGCCTACACTGGATGAAATCCGTACACTGATGGCTGCTGGTTAACGATCCAGCCAGTGCCAGTAGACGTTCTTTAAATCGCTTCTGTTCCACAGCCAGCGCGGCAATGTAGCCATCCATCGGGCGAAGGACTTGAAAATGCCAGCGTTTGCTTTCTTCGGGCTGGTCTGCCACCTTGAGCAGCCCCTGCGGTCTGCGGATGGTGGGCAGGACTTCAAATGTATTGAGCGGTTTTGCCAGCCCATCGCCGAGCGCTTTGAGATAAGCTTCTTTGCAAACCCAGTGGACAAAAAAACCTTCCAGTTTTTGGCTTTCGGGCAGGCTGCGCATGGCTTTGTTTTCTGCTTTGGTGAAATATTGTTTGGCAATGCCATCTGCTTCGGGCATCAGGTGCAGGTATTCGAGATCAATGCCAATTTCGTAGCGGAGCGTAACTGCTAACAGCATTTGGTCGTTTGAATGCGCGAGATTAAAGCGCAGGGGAGAATTCCCTGGCAAGGTTGGCTTTCCATGATCGCCATACACAAATTCGACTTTTTCCGGCCCCAGTCCCAGATATTGCCCCAAAACGTGGCGCAAAATTCCGCGTCCGGCCATGTAGTGTTCGCGGTCCCGCTCAAAGTGGAAGCGTCTGGCGCGGGTCTGTTCATCTTCTGAAAGCGTTTCAGAAAACCGGGCGAGTGTGGCTGGCAATTGATCGAGTGAGGCCTGCCAGATGTGGATTTCCTGGTCGAGCAATACGAGAGTAGATGACGGGATTTTCCAGCGCATGGTGGACGTAATTTCGAATGCCACGGTTTGTTCCTTAGAAAAGATACTTCAAATCGCGGACGATTTCGCTCAGCAACTCATTTGTATGTGCATTTAAATAGAAATGATTGCCGGGGAATAGTCGTGTACGGAAGCTTTGGGTAGTTTGGCGCTGCCATTGTTCCACATCATCTGGCATTGCCTCGCTGTCTTCGATGCCGCCAAATGCGGTGATTGGACAGTGAAGCACAGGCTCAACCGTATATTGATAGGTTTCATACAGGCTGAAATCGGCGCGTAGAATGGGTAGCACCATTTCGAGTAATTCATTATTTTGCAATAAAGCATCTGGCATTCCACCAAGCTTTGTGACGGCTTCAATAAAATCCTTGTTTGCAAGTGTGTGATAAATTTGCCGCTTTTTGTTGATTTGGGGTGCAGTGCAGCCAGAGACAAATAGATGTTTTGGCATGGGCAAGTTTAAGCGGCGCAACCGTCTGGTTGTTTCAAAGGCGAGGCGTGCGCCCAGGCTGTGACCGAAGATGACAAAGGGGCGGTCAAGGTGCGGGCGCATGGCTTCGGTGATCGCTTCAACGGCGGCAGAAAACTGTGTCATGCGTGGTTCGGCATAGCGCGTTTCACGCCCAGGCAGTTGCACGGCGTAAGCATCAATTTGCGGCGGCAAAATTTTGTTCCATGCGCGGTAGGCTGATGCGCCACCGCCTGCATAAGGGAAAGCAAACAGACGAATGGGCGCGGCAGTGCCCGCTCTACCGCCAATGAACCAGGGATTTAAGTTGTTGTTGGGAAACATGGCATTCCTTGCTTGTGTTTTGTGGCGCTAAATTTATCACATTGTATCCATTTTCACTATTCCCCGGATGGTGATTTGTGATGGAGATGATAAAGCGAAGTTTTCTTTTAGCATTATAGAAAAATGAGTCAATAAAGCTCATTGCTGGAAGAACTCTACCGCGCCAAATTCGGCCGCGTTGCTTACGAACACACATCCAAATCATCTGCGGCTTAACTAGTGATTTTTATGGGTGAGTATCCCCTGACATCAAGTTCCATTTTTGACGCAATAGTTTTGGGGGATATGGCTGGATAACCCTATCAAGGGCCTTTAGAAAGTCTTCTTTGGTGAAAACGTCCTTCTCTTCGGGGGAGGATGTTTTTTTGCTAGATGTCTGTTTTTTTGTTGTCATTTATTCCTCTTTAGACAGTTCTTTGAATAACATATTCAAACCGTCTAGCTTCATAAAATAATGAGTATTGTGCTTTTCCAGTTTGTGACCGTCAACTTCTGCGTTCCATTCTATCTTTATCCGGTAATCTAATCCCGCATCTATAGAAACAATATCGGGCTGATATTCTCCACCGTTCTTTTCTGCATGAAAAACTGCAAGATAACCACCCATAGATTTTGTCCATTCGGCCAATGTGAACATCCCAGTAGAATCTTCTGCCAATGTTGTTGCATTATGCTCTGGGGGGCGGTTTTCAGCATAGGAAGTGAAAGGAATATCAAAGGGCAAGCGTTGATCTATCTCTGCGTCATTTTCCCAATCTTTTGTTATTTCTGTTATCTTTATGGATACGTTTTGTACAAAGCAACGCTTTTTGTTAAAAATGCCCAATATAATCGATGGGCGATAATCATCCGTTGTTTCTGTTTCCATTATCCTTATTTCAATATCGCTCCATGTATACTTATCGGCTCGCACTCTATAAGATTCAATATACTTTCCCGTGTCAATATAAACTTGATACAGAAATATAATTATGGCAACGATTAATATTCCCCACCCAAAATTCGGAGGAAAGAAACTATCCAACACAATCCCCCCTTTATTGCTGAGGGTAATTATCATAGCAGCGATGGTTGCAACAAAACCTAATCCCAAAGCAGCGGCCCACCACGTAAGCGATGAAAAGAAAGAATCTCTGATAATTGGAAACCAGTGTTTTCGAGCAAGAAAAAAATCCTCTTTTTGCTTTTGAAAAATTTCTCGAATATCCATAGGGGCAGCCCTCCAGCCCCCATTTTACCCCATCCCCAATTACGTGACTTCAAGGGATACTCACCTTTTTATATCCAAAAATATATTTATGGCACGCTGCGTGCGCAACGAAAACCTAACCCAACATAGCTTTCTGTTGGCTTGAGCCAAGACTCGCGATTGGCAGATCGGATTTCAGCAATACTACTCCAAACTGAGCCACCTCGTATCACCTTATATTGGCCTGTAAGCGGTCCTTGCGGATTAAACGTATTTTCCCCAAGTGTTGCATAATAGTTTTTATCATACCAATCTGCTACCCATTCGAATACATTCCCAGCCATATTGTAAATGCCATAGGGACTTTTCCCTCTTTCGAAACTGGCAACACTTATCACATCTTCATAATCTCGATTGTAATAAGCGCGTGTTGGATCAGTGTTATTACCCCAAGGGTACCTGCGTCCATCTGTGCTGCGAGCGGCTTTTTCCCATTCAGCCTCGGTCGGTAGATGAGTTTCCCCTGAGATTGTCAAAAGACCGCGCCATTGGCAATATGCTTTTGCCCTATACCAATCTATATTAACCACAGGATAGTTATCGAATAATATATTGCCGTAATAATTTTTATAGTTCGATGAACTTACATCGGTTGGTTGTAGGCATCCACCAGCATCTTCGCAAGCTTTGTAGAGCACGTTGGTGACTTCGTATATATCCATATAAAAAGCGGGCAGAGAGACTTGATGGGCGGGTACTTCATCAGAAAACTGGTCAGATTTGCTGCACTCAATATATTTCTGACATTCTGCTAGCTTTTGCTTAGCACTAATGCCCATAGTGAATGTTCCTGCCGGAATCAGTGCCATTTTTGCGCCTTTTTCAGTGATTGTTAATGGATATGGCGTACCGGTTGGAGTGATAGTAGATGTTAATGAGTAAAGAGTAGGCGTAGAAGTAAGTGTGTTACTAGGTGTAACGGCAGCAGTTTTGGTAGCAAACAAAGTAGCAGTCAATGTATGTTGTATTAATTTGGGTATTATGCTCTCTTTTTTTGTTGGTAGACTTTGCAGTGGTTTGGTTAGCAATGGAAGGCCGAAAGCCATTCCGAAAATAGCTATTGCTATGCCAAGAACAGCAACCATAATAGCCAAACCCCATCTTTGGCGTAGAAGCAGTTTTGCCATTGGTTGATGGCTTTGCTTTATCTTCTTTTCAATACCTTGTTTTTTGATTGTAGGTGGTCTTGTATTTGTCCCACTCAAATGTTCAAACATCGCTGGGGCTTTTGGTAGCTCCAATGTTGCGCCAATCGAATTTGCACGCCTCCTTAAAGATCGCATCAATTTGTCGTAACTGTGCTGGTCGAATGAACTCCCATCAAATGCAAGATCAACCCATTGCCAGCGCCTTAATCTTTGGGGTACATCGCATTCTTCAAGTTTGGCAGGGATGATGTAAATTGTTCCTTCTGGTTTTTCATCAGCAGTGTTGAGCGCAAAGGCAATTTCTTTTTGAACATAGCCTTCTTTGTTAACAGATTTGCGTGACAGACAAACGATCACAACATCTGAGTGTTCGACAGCATTTGGAATGATACGTTGCCAGTCGTCGCCTGGGTCGAGGTCTTCTTCATCTAGCCAGGCAGAGATGCCATCTGCTTTTAAGCGGCGGTACAATGCCCGCACGGCTGGTTTATCACCAGAAGCGTGGCACAGAAAAACTTGCAATGGTCGTTTTGGTGCTTCAATCATACGCAACCCCGTTAACAGAAGATAATGAAATTATACGCGATTATCCATCCCAAAAATGAAGGTTTCCCCGTGCGCATACGTTAATATCGTTAACGTTCTCCGCAGCAAAATCGGGTATACTTTCCCGGCTTAAACCTATGACAGACAATATTCGTAACTTCTGCATTATCGCGCACGTAGACCACGGCAAATCCACACTGGCCGATCGCTTGTTGCAAATCACGGGCACCATCTCAGACCGTGAAATGACCGAACAGGTGCTCGACAGCATGGATTTGGAACGTGAAAAGGGCGTCACAATCAAGGCTTCCGCCGTTCGAATGCAATACAAGGCATTAGACGGTGAAAACTATGAACTGAACCTGATTGATACCCCCGGACACGTAGACTTTGGCTACGAAGTTTCGCGCGCGTTGTTGGCCTGTGAGGGCGCAATCCTGGTGGTGGACGCCACGCAGGGCATCGAAGCGCAAACGCTGGCAAATCTTTACTCGGCGTTGGAAGCTGACCTTGAGATTATTCCCGTTATTAATAAGATTGACCTGCCCTCGGCCCGTCCCGATGAAGTGGCGGAAGACGTTGCGGCCCTGATCGGTGGCAATGCTGCGGATGTGCTGCGCATCTCGGCGAAGGAGGGCATCGGCGTGGCCGAAGTGCTCGAAGCCATCGTCAAGAAAGTCTCGCCGCCGGTTGGGAGCAACTCGGCTGCGACGCAGGCCCTGATCTTTGACTCGCATTATAACTCATACAAGGGCGTGATCTGCCATGTGCGCGTGGTGGCAGGCTCGTTGACGGTGGGCGATACGATCCGTATGTTCGCCACCCAAATCGAGGTAAAACCCATCGAAGTGGGCATCTTTGCCCCCACGATGAAAGCCGTCGGGCGCTTAAATGCCGGGGAAGTTGGCTACGTCGCCACCGGGTTGAAAACGGTCCATGAGGCGCGGGTTGGTGACACCATCACAACGATGGCCAACCCCTCGCCAGAACCCCTCCCCGGATACCGTCTTCCGCAGCCTATGGTCTTCGCCGGGATTTATCCGGTGGATGCCGAAGATTACACCGATCTGCGTGAATCGCTCGAAAAACTGCAACTGAACGATGCGGCGCTGGCCTATCAGCCAGAGACATCGCAGGCAATCGGCTTCGGGTTTCGCGCTGGCTTTTTGGGCCTGTTCCACATGGAAATTATTCAGGAGCGCCTTGAGCGCGAGTACAACCTGGATGTGCTGTTCACCGCTCCTTCGGTGGAATATGAAGTGGTCATGCTGAACGGCGAAACCCTGCTGATCGATTCCCCTGCGCAACTGCCCGATGAAGGCGGCGTGGCCGAAATCCGCGAGCCGTGGATGACCATTCAGGTGATTACACCGACTGATTATTTTGGCACGATTATGGATTTAGCCATTCGTCGGCGCGGCATTTTTAAAAAGCAGGAATATCCGGCTCCACATCGTGTGCAGCTCGATTTCGAAATTCCGCTGGCCGAGTTGATTGTGGATTTCTTTGACGAATTAAAGTCGCGCACCAAAGGTTACGCCTCGCTCGATTATCAGTTTGCCGAGTACCGCACCGATACGCTGCAGAAACTTGAAATTCTGGTCAATGGCGCAACCGTAGATGCTTTGGCGGCGATTGTGCATGAGAAAGACGCTTATCACAAAGGTCAGATGTTGATTACCAAGCTCAAAGATATTATCCCACGCCAGATGTTCGAGGTGGCGATTCAGGCCTCGGCTGGCGGACGCATTATCAGCCGCGCCAATGTCCGTGCTGTGCGCAAGGATGTGCTGGCGAAGTGTTATGGCGGCGATATTACCCGCAAAAAGAAGCTGCTCGAAAAGCAGAAAAAAGGCAAGCGCCGCCTGAAGATGGTCGGCAACGTCGAAATTCCGCAGGAAGCGTTTATGGCGGTTTTGAAACTGGAAGATTAAGGTGTTAGACGTTAGCTGTTAGATGAATAGAGATTAGAGAGTAGATTTCAACTTTCAACCTGTAACCTTACAACCTTCACCTACTGGATTATCATGCTCAAAAACGTAAAAAGCTGGCTACCCGGTTTAATTATTAGCGCAATCTGTATTATTTTGATTGTGAAGTTTGTCGATTTGCGCGAAGTATCAGATGCCATTCGTCAGGCAAATTTGTTTTGGCTGGTAGTCAGCGTTTTTGTTGCGGTTATCTGGCTGGCGATGCGCGGCGTAGTCTGGCGCACATTACTGCGTGAGAAAGCGCCCTATCTGGCAGTGTTTCTGACTTTGAATGAAGGTTATTTGCTGAACAACTTTTTACCGCTGCGCCTCGGCGAACTGGGCCGCGCCTTTTTGTTAAGCCGCAAAACCAGTCTAACGTTTATGGAAATTCTGCCGACAATTATTATTGAGCGTGTGCTCGATCTGGCTTTCTCAGCGGCGATTTTGTTGAGTGCTGTCCCATTTGTGCCGGGTACGCCGAATGAGTTGAAACAGCTTGCCTACATTGCTAGCGGATTGGTAGTGGTAGGTATGTTTGCCATGTATCTGCTGGCACGCAACCATGTCTGGGCATTGAGCGTGTTTGATAATATCAGTCTGCGCCTGGTGTTCTTACAGCGCTTCGGTGGTTTGGTGAAGTCTTTATTTGAAGGGCTGGCTATTCTAACGGATGGCTGGCTCTTTTTGCGCGTCTTGGGGCTGATGGCGATTAACTGGGCGATTGCGATTGTTCAGTTTCTGGTGATTTTGCTGGCGCTCTTCCCAAATGCACAGCTTGTTTGGGCGATGTTTGGGCTTGGGGCAGCGGCTTTTGGTGGCGCGGTGCCTGCGTTGCCGGGTGGGGTTGGAACATATGAAAGTTCTATGGGCGGAGCGCTGACGTTGATAACATCTGATTCTGCCAGATCGCTGGCCGCAACAATTCTGACGCATTTGCTTGGCTATATTATTTCTGGCGTAATTGGTATTTATGCGCTTTCACGAGAAGGTCAAACGCTTTCGAGTGTTTATCAGGAATTGATTAAATTCAGACAATCTGGTCAGAAAGACCACTAAGGAGCAGCATCCATGTCTCATTATCTCGTTACCGGTGGGGCCGGGTTTATTGGTTCCAACTACGTCAGCCGTCTGATTGAGCGCGGCGAAAAAGTAACCATTTATGACAATCTCTCCCGCGCTGGCGCGCCGCGCAACCTTAAGTGGTTGACGGAGACCTATGGAGCGCAGGCTTTTACCCTGGTTGAGGGGGATGTGCGCAATGGCGCTTTGCTGGCTGAGACCGCCAAAGGCGCTGAAATTATCGCGCATCTTGCCGCGCAGGTGGCCGTGACGACTTCAGTCATTGATCCGCGCAACGATTTTGAGATTAACGCGCTCGGTACGTTCAACGTCGTCGAAGCGGCGCGCCTTTCAGGCAATGATCCCGTTCTCATCTACGCATCCACCAACAAGGTGTATGGTGGCATGGAAGATGTCGAAGTGGTCGAAGGCGAAACGCGCTGGGGGTACAAAGACCTGCCCTTTGGCGCACCCGAAACCCAGCCGCTCGATTTTCACTCCCCGTATGGCTGTTCCAAAGGCACCGGCGACCAGTACGTCCGCGATTATCACCGCATTTACGGGTTGCGCTCCGTCGTCATGCGCCAGAGTTGCATCTACGGGCCGCGTCAGTTTGGCGTGGAAGATCAGGGTTGGGTTGCCTGGTTCATCATCGCCGCTGTCACAGGGAAGTCGATGTCCATTTACGGCGATGGCAAACAGGTGCGTGACCTGCTCCACGTCTACGATTTGCTCGATGCCTACGACGCCGCCATCCAGAACATTGAAACGGTCAAAGGCGATATCTTCAACGTTGGTGGCGGCGCGGAGAATGTTCTTTCGGTTTGGTCTGAGTTTGGGCCCATGCTCGAAAAACTGATGGGGCATGCGCTGCCGGTTGGTCGCGGCGACTGGCGTCCCGGTGACCAGAAGGTTTTCGTGGCCGACATCCGCAAGGCTGAACGTGTGCTGGGCTGGAAGCCAAAATATAATGTAGAAGCTGGCGTCAAGCAGTTATTCGACTGGGTTGTCGCCAATAAAAACCTGTTTTAACGTCTGATGCGAAAACTCTGCATTGTTGTAGCGCTTGTTTTTGTTGCGGTTTGGCTGACCGGGTGTGGATCGCCCACGGCTGTCCCGTCGCTCGCCACGCCTACCCTGTCTGGGCCCGTGGTGGTGGATCAAAGTCTTGCGACCCCGGTGGTGGGTACTGTTACCGTACTGAAAACCCCCGGAAACGTATCCATCTTTTTGCTGGCTCAGCCAAATGTCAAAGCGGCGGTGCTGGGAAAAGCCAAAACCGGCGATACCGGCAAATTGCTTGGCCTGGAATCTACGAATTCGTGGATGCTGGTGGAGATTAATCAACAAACTGGCTGGGTTCCCATCCAGTATTTAGACTATACCGTTGCCCAGTAGGATTTTGCCCGATGCGCATTCTGACCGTTCTTACCTACTATCGTCCTCATACATCCGGGCTGACCATTTATGCCGAGCGGTTGGCTGAGGCCTTTGCGGCGCGGGGTCACGAAGTGACCGTGCTCACGTCGCATTTTGACCCTTCCAGCAAGCCAGATGAAGTTGTCAATGGGGTGCATATTGTGCGTGCGCCAGTGGCGTTGCGCATCAGCAAGGGCGTAATTATGCCGACCTTTGGCGCGCTGGCCTGGCAGCACGTCGCAAAGAACGACATCGTGCAGATGCATCTGCCGCAGTTTGATGCGCCCGGTTTTGCTTCACGCGCGCGCATTCTGGGCAAAAAATCCATTCTGACCTATCACTGCGACCTGTTCCTACCGCCTGGTCTTTTCAACCGCATGGTCAACACGGTGGTTAATATTCAAAATCACACGGCTGCCCAACTGGCCGATCATATTGTGACATACACACAGGATTACGCCGATCACTCGCCTTTCCTGACGCACTACAAACACAAACTGACGCCAATCCTGCCGCCGGTAACGTTGCCCACTCCTCCGGCGGGTGCTGTTGAAGCATTTGCCCAAACCAACCAAACGGCCACCCGCCGTCCGGTGATTGGGATGGCCACTCGCTTCGCATCCGAAAAGGGCGTGGAAATCCTGCTGGCGGCGCTTCCCAAAATCATCGAAAAGTATCCGAATGTCCAGGTGCTGTTCGCGGGTCAGCATGTCAACGTGATGGGCGAGCAGGCCTACTTTGAGCGGCTCGCGCCCACCATCCGCAAATTTGAAGAGAGCGGTCACTGGAAGTTTTTGGGCAACCAGAATCCAACCCAGATGGCGGCGTATTACCCCAACCTTGATGTGCTGGTCGTCTCGAGTTTGAACTCGACCGAAGCCTTTGGCCTGGTGCAGATTGAAGCGATGATGAACGGCGTCCCTTCGATTGCGTCCGCGCTCCCCGGTGTGCGCCGCCCCGTGCAGATGACTGGCATGGGTGAAGTCACCCCGATTGGCGATGTGGACGCGCTCGCCGCAGCCGTGCTGCGTGTGTTGGATGATCCCCAGAAATACCGCCGTGACCCGGCTGCAATTGCCCGCACCTACAATCCAGATAGCGTAGCTGCGGAATACGAGAAATTATTTGAAAGGTTGATGAAAAAATAACCATGGCTAACAAACCGACCAAAGACTTTTTATATCTTCACATTCGCGACCTGCCTTATTTCCGTGGCTTATTGCGTGCCGTGGAATCGCGGTTTTACCAGGGGCTTGACATTCCATCCCCAACCCTGGATGTGGGCTGCGGCGACGGCAACTTTGCCGAGCTGACCTTTGACCGTAAGCTGGAAGTTGGCATTGACCCCTGGTGGCCGCCGATCCGTGAAGCGGTGGAATTGAATGTCTATGGCATGGTCAATCAGGTGGATGGGGCGTTTATGCCCTACCCGGATGCCTATTTTGGGTCT
The DNA here is from genome assembly GCA_963757465.1 of uncultured Chloroflexia bacterium. Lineage (GTDB taxonomy): Bacteria > Chloroflexota > Anaerolineae > Anaerolineales > Villigracilaceae > UBA5195. Next base: position 53,812 of record CAVWRY010000007.1, read on the forward strand.
GCCATCAGCAATTCGGTGCTTGAGCACATCCCACCGCTTAACTCGGTGCTGGTGGAAACGGCCCGCGTGCTCAAGCCGGGCGCGCCTTTTATCTTTTGCGTACCCAACCACAACTTTTTGCCGCAACTTTCGATTGCGCGTTTCTTTGACACGCTGGGTCTTAAAGGGCTGGCTGCTTCCTATCGCGCTTTCTTTAACCACATTTCGCGCCACCAGCACTGTGATGACCCCGAAACCTGGACGAAACGTCTCGCTGCGGCCGGCTTCAGGGTTGAAAAATACTGGCATTATTTCTCCCCTGCATCGCTGGCGGCCCTCGAATGGGGCCATTATTGGGGTGTTCCGACCCTGATCTTCAAAAAGCTGCTGGGCCGTTTTATTCTTTCGCCTACTGAGTGGAATATGGCGCTGACCAAGTCGATGCTTCTTAAATATTACGACGAACCTGTCCCACAGGAAAAGGGCGCATATACCTTTTACATTGCCCGACGGGTTTGAAATATTGAAATTTGTAAAAATTCCTAAAAAACTCTTTGGCCACAGAACACACAGCCTTTAAAAAGCAGTTCTCTTTTTCTTTGTGCCAAGGGTTTTACGATGAAATCGTTTGAAGTAAGCGATACGTGCTGCCAAAGGAGAAACCAGTGATGAACCAAGAAGACCCCCAACAAGAGCCAAGTGTCCTTGATTATTTAAAGTCCAGGTTGAACCCTCGGCAATCGCAAAAGGTTGAGCTTGCAGATGATGGACAAACACCGCCAGCTGCTGGGACCGATTTAACGGTTCCGCCTGCCGGGGATGATGGCTCACCACGCACGCTCAATTTCTCCATCCAGCTTCCACGGGCCCTTCCCTGGCGCACCCTCCTTGCTGTTCCATTGGCGTTGATTGGTCAGTCCTTTCTTGACCCGACCGGTTTTTCATTTACGCCTTCAGACCCGGGTGTTTCGCTGCGTGATACTGATCCGCAGCGCGCCATCACCATGGCGCTGATTTTTTATGGCATTGCGGCAGTGCTTTTGCTCTGGGCCTACTTTGCCCATGAGCTTTCAATGCCTGCTCTTCCTGAAGATGCGCCTGAAAAAGACCCGATGACCATGCGTCTTGTTTTCCTGGGAATTGGCGGCGCCTTATCGCTTCTGGCTTTTTTCCTTTTTACTGACAATCTTTTTACCATTACCAATGTGACGCTCTGGTTGATAGGGCTCGCCTTGTATCTGCGCGGTTTGTGGCTGTATGAGCGCCGCCAGGTTGTGGTATCTGAAGATGGCGAGCAAATCATTCTGTCGAATGAACTCAAACCGCAGCCAACCACCCTTTTTGGTTTTATAGAAAAATGGTGGGATGTTGCTGTTTTGCTGCTGATTGCTGTTTGGGGAACCTCTCAGCCAAATATCTTTTTGTGTGGTCTTGTTCCATTGCTGATTGCGCTGACAATTGTCTGGCTTCGTGACCCGAATGCTGTTCGTACACCAGCCCAGCATATTCGGACATTTTTTACGCATAATTCCTGGCAAATTAATATCACACGCTGGACGTTGTTGCTGGTAGCGGTTGCGGGGGTCATTTTCTTCTTCCGCTTTTATCGGCTGGATGGTGTACTGGCTGAACCCTTTAGCGATCACGCTGAAAAATTGCTCGATGTCTTTGATGTAACCCAGGGCATAACGCACATCTTTTTTGAGCGCAATACGGGGCGCGAATTCATCCAGTTCTATTGGACAGCTTTGATGAACTTTTTGTTTGGCACAGGGCTGAGCTATATGAGCTTGAAGATCGGCACTGCGTTGATTGGATTGTTTGCACTGCCTTATGTCTATCTGCTCGGCAAAGAAATTGGCGGGACGCGTGTGGCATTGTTTGCGCTGATTCTCGCAGGGGTAGCTTACTGGCCCAACACCATCAGTCGGGTTGGACTGCGCTTTCCGCTTTACCCGGCGTTCGTTGCACCCACGCTCTATTATCTTCTTAAAGGGTTAAGAACGCAAAAACGTAACCAGTTCATTATGGCCGGGCTGTTTTTAGGATTGGGGCTGCATGGGTATAGTCCCTTCCGCTTTATGCCATTTGTGGTGATCGCGGCGATCCTCATTTACCTGATTCATAAAAAAGCAGCGGGGTGGCGCAAGCAAACTTTGATTTTGTCGGGTATTTTGGTGCTGACATCTGTGCTGGTGTTCTCGCCGCTTGGCCGTTATGCCATGGATCATCCCGACATGTTCTCAGAACGGGCCTTCTCTCGTTTGGAGAGCGACCAACCACTGCCTGGCACGGAACATTGCCCTGAAGGTATGGATCAAAAAACTGCTGCCTGGTGTATCCTGGCAGAGAACAATTATCGATCCATGATTATGTTCTTCTGGGACAATGGCAGCATTTGGGTACATTCTGTTCCAGGGCGACCCGCATTGGATATTGCGGCAGCCGTGTTCTTTGGGATTGGTTATGTTTTCTTGCTGGTACGTTATATTCACAAACGTCGCTGGCAGGATTTGTTCTTGCTGGTATCGGTTCCGCTGCTGTTGATGCCGTCCAGTCTTTCAATTTCCTTCCCCGGAGAAAACCCCTCGTTGAACCGTAGCGGCGGGGCGCTGATAACGGTCTTCGTCATCGCCGGGTTGGCGCTCGATGGTGTGTATACCACCCTGAGGGGTGTGAATTCCGGGAAACTTCGGCAGACCTTTGCGCTGCTGGTGGCGGTAACCATTCTCGGCATGTCTGGCACCCAGAGTTTCGATTTAATGTTCAATAAGTTTGATACACAATACCGTGCTGGCGCTTGGAATACTTCCGACATGGGCAAGGTGATCAAAGCCTTTCTGCTCGAAGGTAACTCGCCGAATAACGTTTGGGTTGTGCCTTTTCCCTACTGGGTTGATACACGCTTGGTCGGGATTCAATCGGGTCTGCCCACAAAGGATTTTGCTCTTCAGTTGATGCCAGATGATAATGACCATAACCAAATCAAAGAAGCGCTGACGGCTGGTACGCTTTCGGTGACAGGCCCCAAGCTCTTTATTGTCAAGGATGAAGATACAAAAACGATGGATGCGCTTCACGAAGTTTATCCAAACGGACTGACCGGCAAGTTTGACTCACCCCTGGATGGCAAAGATTTTTGGATTTATACCGTCCCTGATAACCAGGCAGTAACTCACTAATTATGAAAACTTCCCGCGCAAGGATTTACGATCTTTTATTAATTTTGGTGCTGCTGGCTGCAGCTGCGCTGCGTTTTGTTGGCCTCAACTGGGATCAGAGTCAGCACCTGCACCCCGACGAACGTTTTATGACGATGGTTGAGTCGGCTGTGCAGCCGGTCAAGAGCCTGGGTGACTATTTCAACACAGACAAGTCCACGCTCAACCCGCACAATGTCGGTTACACCTTTTATGTCTATGGCGATTTGCCGGTGACGATTGTCCGTTATGTGGCAGAAGCGGTGACATGGCTTGGCAAAGGCGTTACAAACTGGGCCGGTTATGATGAAGTGACAATACTGGGTCGCGCCCTTTCGGGGATTGCGGATCTGGGGACGATTCTGCTGCTGTATTTGATTGCCAACCGCATTTATGGACGCAAGGTGGCGCTGTTGGCGGCCGCTTTTTCTGCGGTGGCGGTCATGCAAATTCAGCAGTCGCACTTCTTCACCGTCGATAACTTTGCCAATTTCTTTATGTTCCTTGCCATCTATTTTGCGGTAGAAATTGCCTTTACCAAACCCAAAATTCGCAGTCAGGCAAAGGTTGAACCTGCTGCTCCTGTTGAACAGACCAATGCCTCGTTTGCACTCGACACATCGCTGAACAACCAGATCACAGATGCGGTGGCATCCTCAGACGCTGAACCAACAACGGTAAACGGTCAAATTACTGATGCGGTGGTTTCGTCCGATGCTTATCCTACAGCAGTAAACAGTCAAATTACCGATGCAGTGGTCACACCAGACGCCGCACAGCCTGCAGCGCCAAAGGAAGATTTCTTTATTTCTATCCTGCGCAGCGCCTTTTTCTGGAATGTGGTTGGCTTTGGCATTGCGGCTGGTGCTGCGGTTGCTTCAAAGATTAATGCTGCGCCGCTGGTGGGTTTGCTGCCAGTCGCGTTATTGACACGTTACTTTCAGATGAGAAAGTGGTCAGTGTCAACTGGTCAACCAACACCCGCAACTGAAAACACTGAAAACTGGCAACTAAAAACCGGCTCTTTCTTCGTCAAAATGGCGATGGTGATGCTGGTGATTGGTGCGGTTTTCACGGTGACATCTTTCCGCGCATTTCAACCCTATGCCTTCAAGGGACCAAGTTTCTTCGGCGTGGGTCTGAACCCCAAGTGGCTTGACAATATGAAGGAACAGAGCGACCAGGCCAGCGGCGACCCGGATGCTCCGCCTTCATTGCAGTGGGCGCGCCGTTCAAAGCTGTATTCCGTCCAGAATATTCTGGCCTGGGGCATGGGATGGCCGTTGGGGATTCTGGCTTTGCTGGGGCTGGCTTACATGGCCTGGAAGATGCTCAAGGGCGAAGGCAGGCACTTCCTGTTGTGGAGCTGGACAGCGGGTTATTTGCTCTGGCAGTCCTGGCAAGACAATCCGACCATGCGTTACCAGTTGCCAGTTTATCCGCTGCTGGCGTTGATGGCGGCATGGCTGGCGCTAGCGGCGTTTGAGCGCAAATCTGAAATCACAAATGCGGTTGGCACATTACGCGACCGATTATCGTCAGCTCTCTCGATTGTCATGCCGATCGTTGGCGTGCTGGTTTTGGTCGCGACGGCTGTCTGGGCGTATGCTTTTATCCATATCTATACGGTGGATCAAAGTCGCGTGCAGGCCACGCGCTGGATTTATCAGAATGTCCCCGGGCCTTTGAACCTGAAAATCGCCCAGGCGGATGGGACTGTCTACAACCAGCCCATGCCCTATCAGAACCAGCCAATCGCGCCGGATGCTCCATACGATGTACAGTTCACGGCTCAGGCAAATGGAAAATTGCAAAGCATTCTGTTTCCGCTTGCATCAGACCCCAATCAGGCAGGTCCGCAGACGGTGATCGCCACATTTGCAACAGAACCAGGCGATGCGCCGGAAAAAGTGATGGCAACCGCCAGTCTGACAGCAGATTTTGCGCCCAAGACCGATCTGCGCGGTGGGGCGTATACGTTGACCTTTGATCACCCCGTGGCTTTGGAGAAAGACAAGGATTATTTCCTGCACTTTACATCCACTGGCACCTTGCAACTTGCCCAGATTGCCCCTGCCAACGAAAGCACCTGGGACGATGGGTTGCCGCTGCGCATGGATGGGTACGATGGTTATGCTGGCATCTATCAGGGCGATCATAATTTTGAAATGTACTGGGATGACAATGCCGATAAGCTGACCCGTTTTACCAGCAATCTCGATACCAGTGACTATATCTTTATCTCGTCCAATCGGCAGTGGGCTACCACCACCCGCGTCCCGGAGCGTTATCCGTTGACGAGTCTTTTCTACCGCAACCTGATTGGTTGCCCGGCAGACAAAGACATCATCTGGTGTTATACCTATGCCAAGCCCGGTATGTTTCCGTCTGGTGCGCTGGGCTATGACCTGGTGCAGGTCTTCGAGTCTTACCCGACGATTGGTTCGTGGGTGGTTAACGACCAGCCTGCTGACGAAGCATTTACCGTTTACGACCATCCGAAAGTATTGATCTTCAAGAAACGCCCTGATTACAACGCGGAAAAAGTCGCTGCCCTGCTGGGCTCCGTCGATTTGAGCAAGGTTGTTCACCTGACCCCGCTTAAGGCTGCATCATATCGTGAAAATATCTTGATGCTGCCCGCTGCCAAGCTCCAGGCCGATCAGGCGGGGGGAACCTGGTCTGATTTGTTCTCGTATGAGGCGCTTCAAAACAAATATCCGGTAGTTGGTTTGCTGATCTGGTATCTAACGATTGCCTTGCTGGGTTGGGCGGCCTACTTCTTTGTGCGGCTGTTGCTGCCAGGCCTGCCTGATCGCGGATATCCGCTGGGGAGGATTACCGGACTTTTGCTGATGGCCTACTTTGCATGGATGGTTGGTTCACTCGGCGGGGCCTATACCCGCCTGACCATCGGCATTGGCTATGGGTTGATACTCCTGGCCGGGGTGGCGTGCTTCTGGTTCAAGCGGGATGAAGTCATCGGGGAGCTTCGTTCCAAAGCAAAGTACTTCCTCAGCGTGGAAGGAATTTTCCTTCTCTTCTTCCTGATTGATCTTTACATTCGCTTTGCCAATCCCGATTTGTGGCACCCCAGCAAAGGCGGCGAGCGCCCGATGGATTTTGCCTATCTTAATGCGGTGATTAAAAGCTCGTCGTTCCCGCCTTATGACCCCTGGTTTTCGGGTGGTTACATCAACTATTACTACTGGGGCTTTGTGCTGGTAGGCACGCCCATTAAACTGCTCGGCATTGTGCCTTCGCTGGCCTTCAACTTTGTTCTGCCGACCTTGTTTGCCATGCTGGCGATTGGTGGTTTTTCGGTGGCGTGGAATCTGGCCTCTGGCATTCAAACGAAGAAAGCAGCCGTTGAAGAACCCGAAGCTTTGCCCGATGCAGTTATTCAGGCGGAAGTTGATGCAGAGATAGACCCAACCCTTGCAACAACGCCCGCTCCTGCGCCTGTTGCTGCTCCCCGGTTTACGCTCCCATCAAATATCTGGCAATGGGTTTCGGGTCTCGCTGCAGGTGCCGGGTTGGTGTTGTTGGGCAATCTGGCGTCATTGAAAATGGTTTATGAAGGTCTACAGCGCATGGTTGTGTCTAATGACCAGTTTAACGACCCCGCGCAGTCTGTTTTTACACATTTCAGTTGGTTTTTGGAAGGCATCCCCAAATTCTTTAGTGGACAGACCTTCCCTTACTACCCTGGCGACTGGTACTGGATTCCGAGCCGTGCCATTTCCACCCCGTCTGGTAGTGAAATCACGGAATTCCCGCTCTTCACCTTCCTGTATAGCGACCTGCATGCCCACATGATGGCGCTGCCGTTGACCGTGTTGGTGATCGCCTGGGCGCTGTCTGTACTGATGGTGCGTAATCTTAACCGTTGGGCATGGATTGGTACGATTTTGTTCGGCGGTCTGGTGATTGGTGCGCTGCGCCCAACCAACACCTGGGATTTCCCAACCTATCTGGCGCTTGGCAGTATTGTGCTTGGGTATTCCATTTTCCGCTATGGCGATGATCGTCCTTTGACACGGCTTGGGGTGGCTCCTGTCCTTCGTCGTCATATTCTTGTAAGCGGGGGCGTTGGCTTGTTGGTAGTTTCAAGCTTGCTCTTCTTCCAGCCGTTTGCCACCTGGTTTGTGCAGGGCTACAACAGCATCAAACCCTGGACGGACCAGCGCTCGCCGATTGAGCAATACTGGTCTCACTGGGGTTTCTTCCTCTTCATCGTCGCCTCATGGATGATTTATGAAGTTGTTCAATGGTTGGCGAACACGCCTTTATCATCGCTGGCGAAGCTCAAGCCTTACACCTGGCTGATCTGGACTGGCCTTGCTGTGCTGGCGGTGATCTTCCTGCTGCTGGTGCTTAACTATAAAACTGGCAGTGATGATAATCCCTTTTATATTGGCTTCAATGTCGGCATTGCCTGGCTTGCTGCGCCGCTGATTTTCCTGGCGCTCGGCCTGCTTTTCCGTCCTGGCATGCCGGATGTCAAACGTCTTGTGCTCTTTATGATTGCCACCAGTCTTGCCATCACCATTTTTGTCGAAGTGGCTGTGCTGGATGGCGATATTGGCCGCATGAACACCGTCTTCAAGTTCTACCTGCAAGCCTGGGTCATGCTTGCGATTAGCTCCGCTGCCGCAGTCGGTTGGATGCTTTCCAGCATCCGCAGTTGGAATCCCACGGTGCGCACATCGTGGTCAACGGTTGCGCTGGTCATGTTTGCCTGCACCACCATGTTCCTGATCACGGGTGGTTCCGAAAAAATGGGGGATCGTATGACCCCCGGCAAAGTTCCGCCAACGCTGGATAGTATCAACTACATGAACTATGCCACCTACAGCGAAAGCGATAAAGATATGGACTTGAGCCAGGATTTCCGCGCTATCCGTTGGATGCAGGATAACATCAAGGGTTCGCCCGTTATCCTGGAAGGCGCACCTGCCGGTGTTCAGTACACCTGGTTCTCGCGTTATTCCATTTATACCGGTCTGCCCACCGTCGTTGGCTGGCAGTGGCATCAGGAACAGCAGCGTACAGTGATGCCGGATGGCACCGTTGCTGCGCGCGGGCAGGAAGCGCAGCAGTTCTATCGCACCACCGACCTGACTGAAGCCCAGGCCTTCCTGAAAAAATACAACGTCCGCTATATTGTGCTCGGTCAGTTGGAACGCGCTACCTTCCCCGAAGGCCTGGCGAAATTTGATGAGCAGTCTGGGAAACTGTGGGAACCTGTCTATCATGATGCGGATACCACAATTTATCAGGTTGCGCAGTGACCCTGATTTTTCACATCATCTCCAGAGACGCCGCGCTGCTGGCCCGTCAAACCGGCCAGTACCGCGCTGAGAGTTTGTCCAGCGAGGGCTTTATCCATTTTTCTGGCAGCGACCAGCTCCTTGGCGTGGCCAACCGCTTTTATGCGGGTCAGCACGGACTGGTGATACTCGCTGTAAACTCGTCCCGGCTGACAGCGCCGCTCAAATACGAAGCACCCGTCCACCCCGTGACGGCGACCCAACCAAAAAATGAAGGTTTCGCGGTTGACGAACGTTTAAAAGATAAGGTTGAAACCTTCCCGCACCTGTATGGGCCTTTAAACTTCGACGCCGTTGTCGCCATCCATGATTTTGAGCCAGATTCAAACGGTCAATTTTCTTTGCCTGTTTCGCTACTTTCTACTAGCTAATAATACCTAACGTCTGGAACCCACATGCTTCAATTTCTCTCCTGGTATATCACGATCACCATCCTTGGTTTGCTAACCTTTCCGTTGGCCTATCGTCTGCTGCCTGCGCTCTCCGATCGCGGGTATGCTGTCAGCCGCACCCTCGGATTGTTGATCTGGGCCTTTGTCTTCTGGCTGACCGTCTCGTTAGGCATCTCCCAGAACACAGTCGGGGGTCTACTTTTGGCGCTGGTTGTGCTGGTCGGTCTCGCGGCCTGGGCCAACTGGCGTAAAGATGGCGTACAGGAGAAGGCAGATGGTGGAACCAAAAAGCAATCTTCAACCTTCAACCTTCAACCGATTTTGGATTGGTTGAAGGCAAATGTGCGTCATATTCTCAGCGTCGAAATTTTGTTCCTGTTGGCGTTTGGCGTAATGGCTTTTATTCGCGCCAATAACCCTGATATAACCGGCACTGAAAAGCCAATGGAAATGGCCTTCATCAACGCCATCATCCATTCGCCTACCTTTCCGCCCCACGATCCCTGGCTTTCGGGGTATGCCATCTCTTACTACTATTTTGGCTATGTAATGACTGCCATGCTTGCCGAAATCACAGGCACGGTTGGCTCTGTTGCCTTCAACCTGATGCTTTCCCTGATCTTTGCCCTGAGCGCCATTGGTGCGTATGGTCTGGTCTATAACCTGCTGCAAGCTTATTGGGCAGCCACAAATCGTCAGCCAAAGCTGCCAACTGCTAACCGTTTACGCTCCATCGTCGCTCCTTTGTTGGCGCCCTTATTTCTGCTTGTACTGGGCAACTGGGAAGCCATCCTTGATGTTTTGCACAAACGCGGCATCGGCTGGACAGGCAACCCCGGTGATGTCAACTTTTGGACAAAACTTGGCGTGGGCTACCCAACCCCCGACGCAACTACCGCTCCCTACAACTTCTGGACCTGGCTGAACATTGTGGATTTGAAAGACAAACCACAGCCAGTCATGGGTGGGGTGATGGAGCGTCTTTCAAGCTGGTGGGCTTCAGATGGTTTCAATGGGCTTGGCAAATGGTTTGCCGAAGCCTTCATGCCAGATCGTAGCTGGTGGTGGTGGCGCGCATCACGCGTGGTGACCGATTTTGATTTACAGGGAGCGTCCAGAGAAATTATTGATGAATTCCCAGCATTTTCATATGTGCTTGGTGACTTGCATCCGCATATCCTTGCCGCGCCCTTTGGTTTGTTGATCGGCGCACTGGCGCTCAATCTCTTCATGGGTGGTTGGAAGGGGCAGACTCATCTTTTCACGATAAAACTGCCTAAAGGGTCCGACTATGAGCTGAAACTCCCAATGCGCATCGAAGGCTTTCTTCTGCTGGCAGTGGCGCTGGGGGGAATAGCTTTTCTCAATACCTGGACGTTCCCGATGTACCTGGGCCTGATCTCCCTTGCACTGGTACTGATGCTTGTACGGGAGCATGGCTGGAACTGGTGGAAACTGCTGGAAGATTTTCTACAGTTTACAATTCCCCTGGCACTGCTCAGTGTGGTGTTGTATTTGCCCTTTTACATAGGGTTTTCATCACAGGCTGGCGGCATTGTGCCAAATGTCATCTACCCGGTGCGCGCTGCACATCTGTGGGTGATGTTTGGCGGTTTGTTCGTGCCGATGTTCATTTTCATCATCTATTTGGCCCGCAAACAAAAAGTCAATTGGAAAATGGGTTTTTCCTTGACGGTTGGTTTTGTACTTTTGCTGTGGTTTTTCTCTTCGGTTTTGGGGATCGCCGCTGCGAATACAGACATCGGTCAGCAATTTGTCGCATCGCAGGGATCGTCCACCTGGGGCGTCCTTTGGGAAGCAACGCTCCGTCGTTTGGCGTATGGCGGCGGGTTGCTGACGCTGATCCTGCTCATCGGGGGCGCGCTGGCTCATTTGCTGGCAACCAGAGCTCCGGGGAATCTTGCAGATGAGGTCAGTCTTGTGGATCGTCCACAGGGAGAAGTTCAAGAGCAAGCACACAGTCCCATTCCATTTGTCCTGCTCTTAATTTTTCTGGGTGGCTTGTTGGTCTTGGCACCTGAGTTTGTCTTTTTGCGCGATCAGTTTGGCAACCGCATGAATACAATCTTTAAGTTTTACTATGAAGCCTGGGCGATGTGGTCGATTGCAGTGGCTTTTGCAGTGGTAGTGATGGTTTCTGAACTGCGTGGCTGGGTTTCCGGGGCGTATAAGGCACTGGTCGTTTTCTTGATTGGGATTGCTTTGCTTTACCCTGTGCTCGCTTTCACCAATAAAACGAATAACTTTGAGGCCACGTTTGCCAGCCCGTCGCATTTGACATTGGATGGAGAAAATTATCTCTCCATCTATTCGCCAGATGAATATGCTGCGATTGAATTTCTAAAGACGGCCCCTGTTGGAAATATTGCAGAAGCAGTAGGCGATAGTTATTGGGATACATTTAATCTTGCGGCGACCTATTCTGGGAAACCAACAGTTTTGGGTTGGAAGAGTCATGAAATCCAATGGCGTGGTGGCGAAATCGAAATGGGTAGCCGTCCAGATGATATACCAACCCTTTATGCCACGCATGATTGGACTTTGACGCAACAAATTTTGAAAAAGTACGACATCCGTTATATTTATGTCGGCCCGCGTGAGCGGGAGAAATACGCTGTTTATGACGATAAATTTGCCAAGAACTTGTCGTCCGTTTTCCATCAAGGTGATGTCACCATTTATCTGGTTCCGTAAATTGCACCGTTATAAATTTTCAATTTGAAATCCAAATTCGAAGACAGGTATTAAAATACACCTATGAATGATTCAACGCGCCGCCCAAATCTCGAAACCGTTTTGTTTGTCCTGGCTGTTTTTCTGGCCTTTGCCCTGCGCCTGTTTCATTTGGGCGACCTTCCGCTTTCAGATGATGAGGCGCGCTGGGCCATGCAAGCCTTTGATTTTGCCAAGGGGTTGCATCCTGTCATTGGGCCGCAGCCTGCCTATGTTTTGCTGACTGCACTGCTTTTTTATGCTTTTCAAGCCAGCAATTTCATGGCGCGTTTCCTCCCGGCACTGGTGGGAGCGTCACTGGTTTTTGCGCCACTACTTTTTCGTGACCGTCTTGGCAATAAGGTAGCGCTGGTCTTGTCTTTTGTGCTGGCCATTGAACCTGGCTTGCTGGCGCTTTCACGTCAGGCTGGCAGCCCGATTATTGCTTTTGCGACGGTCATTTTTGCATATGGGTTTTGGCGAATCGGCAACTTGCGTCTTGCAGGCATCATGGCAGGGTTGGCCCTGCTTGCTGGCCCCTTGCTTTGGCCTGGAGTGATTGGTATCGCTCTGGCATATTTTCTTTCAAACCTTTTGTTGCGCTCATCAGATCAAGAATCTGCTGATGTTGAAAAGCAGCCTTTATTTGACAGAAAGCAGTTAATGACAGCCGGGTTTTATGCGCTGGGAACCTATCTGGCAGTTGGCAGCCTGTTCCTGCTGGCAACACCGGGTGGTTTGAGCGCCGGGCTGGCGGCGTTGCCTGCTTATCTTGCGGGTTGGGTCCCGGCGGCGGGTGCAGGCGTTTCATGGTCTTATTTAATTTTGGCGCTGGTTGTTTATGAATTCTTTGCAGTTGTGCTGGCCGCAATTGCCATTGTGCGCGGTATCATGCAAAAAGATCGCCAGGTGATGCTGCTGGGCATATGGCTGGCCGTGGCGCTGCTGATTGCGATCGTATATCCTTCGCGGCAGGTAGCGGATTTGGGCTGGGCGCTCATCCCCTTGTGGTTGCTGGCAGCCCTCGAATTTAGCCGTTATCTTGTTCCGGCGAGAGACGACGTGTGGACGACCCTTGCAATGACGGCTGGCACGATTGCGATTTTGATCTTTGCCCTTTTCAATTTCCTGACGATTGCCGTTTCTCCATTGGATATGTCTGCAACTGCGCGGACGATTGGCACTTTATCGCTGACCAACGGACAAGTATATGGCGCTGTCGTGGTCGGCGCGCTGCTTTTGCTGGTTGCAAGCGTTGCGCTGGTTGGATACGGCTGGTCGAGAGATGTAGCTTTTCAGGGCGCCACCTGGGGCTTGTTAATTGCTTTTGTTTTTTACACCTTTTCGGCGACGATTGCTGCGGGTGGTTTGCGCACGCGTCTCAGCCAGGAACTCTGGTCGCCGGGTCCGCAGACGCTTCAAGCTGACGCCTTGCTCAAACAAATGGGCGATATGTCACGCTGGGACGTTGGTGTAGACAAAGGGTTGGACGTTTTTGTCAGTGGGGTCGATTCACCTGCTTTGCATTGGGCACTGCGCGATTGGAATGTAACCTACTCTACTGCGCCAACCCTGACCGGAACGCCCGCTTTTGTCATTGCATCCAGCCAGCTTTCTGCCCCTGAACTGGCATCTGGTTATCGTGGGCAGGAGTTTACCCTGCGTGGTTATCCCGGTTGGGATACCAGTACGCCCGGCGATTGGTTGCGCTGGGCAATGTCTCATAATGTGCCAAATGGCGAAGAAAAAATCGTCCTTTGGACCCGTAGCGACATTTTTATTGACGCAAGAAGCTCAACACCCTAGAAAGGAATGACAGGCGGCCTGCGAGCCGCCTGATTTTTCGATATGCCCATCCCCTTAATGATTGCGATTGACGGCCCGGCAGCTTCTGGTAAATCCACGCTGGGTTTTCGGCTTGCTGAAACACTCCATTATCTTTATTTTGATACTGGGTTGATGTACCGTGCTGTTACATGGCTGGCGCTCAAGCGCGGCCTTGACTTGAAAAATGAAACTGGCGTAACAGACATCGCCAGAGACGTGCCGATTGAAGTTTCTCCCGCCTCGCTGGAAGATGGTCGCCCCTGTGATGTTGTCGTGGATGGACATGATATTACCTGGGACATCAACACACCAGAAATCGACTCTAATGTCTCGCTGGTTGCATCCTACCCAGGGGTGCGCACCGCGTTGACGCTGCAGCAGCGCCGCATCGGCATGCGTGGACATGTGGTTATGGTGGGCCGCGATGTTGGCACAGTTGTCTTACCCGAGGCCGACCTGAAAATCTATCTGGATGCTTCCCCCGAGCAGCGCGCCCGCCGCCGCTTCCTCGAATCCAGCAAACGGGGCGGAACCGTTTCCTACGAGGAAATTCTCGCCAAAGCCATTGAGCGTGACCGGGTCGATTCCACCCGGGCTATCGCCCCCTTAAAACCCGCTCCCGATGCCATCATCCTTGATTCAGACAAACTCACTGCCGATCAGGCTTTTGAAAAAGCTTACGATCTTTGCATGAGGTAAGGTTATGGGGAACGAGACAATTTATCGTGTTCCTATGTATAGCCGGGTTGCGCGGTTTTTGTTTAAACCTGTTTTTCGCGGTTTGTTTCATCTCCTGGCATCCATTACCATTACCGGGAAAGAGAACATCCCTTTTGGGCAGCCTTATGTGGCAACGTTCAACCATATTTCCATGTATGACCCGCCGTTTGTGGTGACCTGCTGGCCTGAAATGCTCGAAATTATGGGGGCAAGTGTGGTCTGGGACAAGCCTTTTGAAGGGCTGCTGGCTCGTTTGTATCATGGCATTCAAGTCCATCGCGGGGAATATGACCGGGCTGTTTTTGACAAGGTTCTGAGTGTGCTTGACACAGAGCGGCCTTTGTTGATGTCACCCGAGGGCGGCCGGACGCATAAAACCGCTTTGCGGCGTGCCAAACCGGGCTTGGCTTTCATCATCGAACGAGCCAAAGTTCCGGTTGTGCCGGTTGGCATTGTGGGTACCACCGACGATTTTTTCGACCAGATTCTTCACGGCAAACGCCCAAAGCTTGAAATGCACATTGGCAAACCTTTTGTGCTTCCCCCATTGACAGGGATCGGTGAAGAACGTCGTGAAGGCCGCCAGCGCAATGCGGATCTGGTGATGGCGCATATTGCCGGGCTTCTGCCGGAACACTATCGCGGTGTTTATGCCGATCAAGCCATTTTGTCTGAGTGACCCTACAAACCTGACAGGCTTTATCCGTAACTCCCTTGATGCCCTCCATGCTATAATCGAGGATGTGTTGCAGATCCATTGCAAAAGCGACACACTCTCCATTATATGGAACTGATCCCTACTCTCTTGCATTTCCCCCCCAGTCCATTTCTGCCCACATCTCTGTTGAGTTGGCTGGGGTGGTTTGTTTTTCTTGGCATATTGATTTGGCTCTGTTGGAATTGGCGTACGTATCAGGCCCCTCGCGATTCGCGCACGGGGCCGATTTTTTTTGGTTTGCTGCTTTTAAGTGTGCTGGGGTTGTTTTTAGGGATTCGCCTGCCAGCCGGGGCAAGCCAGCCGGGTATTCCGCAAGAAACACTTGGGCCATCGCTGATGTTCTTTTCAGCGTTATCATGGTTCCTGGCGGGTGGAATTCTTGGCCCGATTGTTGCGGCTGGTCTTGGTCTTTTGGTCGGTATCCTGCGTTTTGTTTTTGATTCTCAAAGTATTTTTTCCCCGCTTGAATATGCCCTGCTTGCGATCCTGGTAAGTGTCGCCGTTCGTCAGCGCTACCGTACCTTTATCTTTCGGATGCTTCGTCAGCCTTTGGTGGCGGCGATGGCATTGTCTGTGCTGTACGTGCCGCTGTCTATTGTCGATACCTTTTTAGCCGTATCCGATAAAATGGCGTTGGCAGACCGCCTCATCTATACTCTGTCTAATGTGCAATATCCGGTGTTGGCAATGGCGGGTGAGTTGCTGGTTGCCGGGTTGATTGCCCAGGTGCTGGCTGTTACATTTCCCGAACGCTGGCGCAGGTTGCTTCCTACGCAACCGTCACCCGGTGAACGCAGCCTTGAAGCCCGTTTTCTCTTTGGCACAGGTACGATTATTATCGTTCTTTTGCTGGCGCTGCTGGTTGGGGATTGGTGGGTGGCTGGCAATGCTGCGCAGGGAATGTTGCATGATCGCATGAAGGGCGCTGCTGAAGTGGCGGCGGAAAGTGTGCCGTTTTTTCTTGAGACGGGGCAAAATCTTGCCAGTCAGTTTTCGACCAGCCCGCGTTTGTTGACTGCTTCTGGCAGTGAATTGACATCGCTGCTTGGCGAGCAAATCCGCGTTGTGCCTTATTTTGATCAGTTGATTGTGCTCGATCAGCAGAAAAACGTGGTCGGGAGTTATCCCGCGGGCACTCCCGCTGATTCCGTCTTGTTGCCGGAAGAAAGCAGCGGGGTAACGCTTTCTTTTAACGGTGTGCTCAGTCAAACATACAGCATTCCCGCAGCCGCGGGTCAAACCACAGCGCGAGTTCTCGTTTTTGAGCGCGGTGATTAATCCAGCCACCGGTCAACCCGAACGGGTGCTGGTTGCACGCACCAACCTTACCAGCAACCCGTTTACCCTGCCGCTGATTAACGGCCTGAAAAGCATGTCCGAACTGGGCGGCAAAGGGATTCTGCTGGATGAAAATGGGCGCATTATCTACCATCCCGATCAAATGCTGATTATGACGACCTATCCAGATCAACAGCAGACCGATACGCCTGCCTTTTACAATGCAACTGCTGCGGATGGGACGCAAAACCTGGTGTATGTTCAGCCGGTAACCGGGCATTCCTGGTCAGTTGTTCTGACCGTTCCAGCGCAGCAGGCGCAGCAACTGGCGCTTGGGATTGCCGCGCCGCTTTCCGTTATGATTTTGATTCTGGCCTTTATTGCTCTGTTTTCGCTGCGTCTGGCGTTGAAGGTGGTTACCAATTCCCTGCAAAACCTGACCAGCGAGGCCATGCGCATTGCACAGGGCCAGCTCGATCATGCGCTATCGATTGAAGGTGTCGATGAAGTTGGACAGCTACGCCGCTCCTTTGAGCAGATGCGCGTCAGCCTGCAATTGCGTCTGGAAGAGTTGAACCGCCTGTTGCTGGTCAGCCAGGGTGTTGCCTCCAGCCTGGATATGCGCGATGCGGTTCAGCCAGTGCTGGAAGCGGTCTTGGCAACCGGGGCGAGTTCGGTGCGGGTGGTGATTCCGTCCCTTTCACAGGATGCCGATGAGCAGGGATTGCCTACCGTTTACGCATTGGGCCCTTCGCGCGATCTGTATTATTATCTCGACGATGGTATTATCCAGCTTGCTAAACAGCAGGAACGGCTGGTTTTGACCAATGTTCTGCGCGTGCGCGGTTTGGATATTCGTGCTGACCGGCCATATCCGCCCTCTTTGCTGGCGGTGCCGTTGCGGCATGAGAATCAGTATTATGGCGTTTTATGGGCCGGGTACGATCAGGCGCGGCCTTTTTCTGAATCGGATGTGCGCTTTTTGACCACGCTGGCCGGGCAGGCGGCGCTGGCAGCTTCGAACAATCACCTTTTCCGCTCGGCGGAAGTGGGACGCCAACGGCTGGCAGCAATCCTCGCTTCGACGCCGGACCCGGTGCTGGTAACGGATCAACGCAACAGATTGCTGCTTTCCAACCCGGCAGCCTGGCGCACGCTCGGCGAAGCCATGATGGAAGGTCAGGGGCAGCCGATTGCCGCGCTCATCAGCCAAAAATCGTTGCTTGACATCCTGCAAACCACATCATCCGATAAACTTTCCGCCGAAGTGTTGGTACCGAGCGGCGACGTTTATCTGGCGACGGCCTCGCCCGTTGTTGCAGATGGGCAGTTGATGGGGCGGGTTTGCATTCTGCGCGATGTGAACTCGATTTTAAAGAACTCGATATTATGAAGACAGAGTTTGTCAACACGGTTAGTCACGACCTGCGCTCACCGCTGACCTTGATGCGCGGGTATGCGACGATGCTGGAGATGGTTGGCGAACTAAACGAGCAGCAAAAAGGCTATGTCAACAAGATGATCGTCGGTGTAGAGAATATGACCCGGCTGGTGAACAATCTGCTTGATTTGGGACGTATTGATGTGGGCGTGGGTCTGCGGCTTGAGACGGTGCTTTTGCAGGATATTATCGAGCATGTGGTGACGACCCTGCAAATGCAGGCCACACAAAAAGATATTCAACTTGATCTGGAATTGCCGCAGGATACATCCCCGTTGATTCAGGCCGATCAGGCGCTTTTGCAACAAGCCATTTATAACCTGGTTGAGAATGCGCTCAAGTACACGCCCAATGGCGGACAGGTGACGGTGCGCTTGAAAATTCAGGGCGATTCGATGCTCTTCTCAGTGCAGGATACGGGTATCGGTGTTTCAGCAGTGGATCAGGCGCGTCTGTTTGAGAAGTTCTATCGTGGCACGCAGCGCGAAGCTCGTGAACAAAAGGGCAGCGGTCTGGGCTTGGCAATTGTCAAATCGATTGCCGAAAAACATGGGGGCAAAGTCTGGCTAAAGAGCGAACTGGGCAAAGGGAGTACGTTCTTCTTACAAGTTCCGCTGCAGCAGCCGAAGTAAGTCTATTTAAATCCCAAATTTTTTGCAAAAATTTCATCGATCATGCGTTTTGGCAACAGGCTTTGAATCAATTGCCTGAATTTTGAGCCAGGGACAACTGCGTAGCGAACCTTGGGCTTTGCCGTTGTCAAAGCCTGCAAGACGA
The DNA here is from genome assembly GCA_963757465.1 of uncultured Chloroflexia bacterium. Taxonomy (GTDB): domain Bacteria; phylum Chloroflexota; class Anaerolineae; order Anaerolineales; family Villigracilaceae; genus UBA5195. The sequence continues at coordinate 72,210 of CAVWRY010000007.1, forward strand.
CCTCGCCAACTTTTTCGGGTGGATAGCCTTTTCTGCCGTCTTCGACCATGTATTTTTGGAAGCGGCTGAGGGCTTCGGCATACTCCGTTGCGGCGTATTGCGTCACATCTTCTTTTTCGGCCTTGTCCCAGATGGGGGTTGCAACGGCGCCGGGACCTACAATGATGACATCAATGCCATAGAGCATTAACTCGCGGCGCAGGCTTTCAGACAGGCCCTCGACGGCGTGTTTTGATGCAACATACGCGCCCAGAAATGGAGCGCCGATTTTCCCGCCAACCGAACTGATGTTGATGATACGGCCAGGGTTCCCGAGGAGGGAACGGTCCGCTCCCAGCAGGGGTAGAAATGCCTGGGTAACGATCAGTGTTCCAATCAGGTTAATTTCCATTTGTCGGCGAAAATCGTTGACCGATTGCAACATTAAAGGTGCGGGGACGGCGATTCCGGCGTTGTTGACCAGCCCGAAAAGTGTTTCACCCTTGAGCTGTTCGCGCACCTGCTGCGCAGCGGTGTGGACGCCTGCTTCATCCGTGACATCAAAGAGTAATGGAATGAAGGCATTCCCAAACTCTTCGACAAGGCGGGTTGCGTCTGCCTGTTTGCGCACACTGCCAAAGACGCGAAAGCCTTGTTGGATCAAAATTTTTGTTATTCCCCAGCCAATTCCACTGGAAACACCAGTAACAACAACACTTTTCATGATAATTGATCCCTTTCTGAATTGGGTATGCATAATTTTTTTTGACTTTGAGCGAGTAGAAGGTGTTGAAAATCTTTTGCCAGGTATCATAACAAAGAATATCTTATAAGAATAGCGGTTCGATAGGATTTTCTTCGATGAGATGATCGAAAATTGCATCAAATGAATGTCAATCGTCGATTAACGAACTTTTCTTGTGTGTTTTTTAAAGTTAATCTATATTTTTTAACCTGCTCAAGCGAAATTTTCTTGGACAAAAGTAGTCAATATCATGTGAGCTTTGCGGATTGGTTTTAATGTAAAATGCTTCTAACAATCAACAACGGTTGATTTACACGATAATCAAACTTTATAAGGAGCGATATATGGACATCAACAACTTCGCCCTCAGACTAAACCGCCTCTTTAAAGAAAAAAGGAAGCCTGACGGAAAACCATATTCACAAACAGAAGTGTTGGATGGGTTGAAAGGTGTGCTGACACGCGTTTATTTGTGGCGATTGCGTAAAGGACTTGCCCTGAACCCTAGTTTTCAAGTGATTTCTGGTCTGGCTGATTTTTTTGCTGTAAGCCCTGGTTATTTTTTTGAGAATGATCGGCCCGATGCCCCCGTTGCTGGTCAACCAAAAGATTTAGCCTACGAAATTGGTTTGCGCTCATCGCGTCTTGACCCTGAAGCGCAGCAGATGGTTCTGTTCATGATTGATTCGATTATGAAGTCAAAAAAATTGGTAAAGGAATAGCGCCTGCGTCATTTTTTTTATGAGCAATGGATGTGTTTATCTTCAAAAAAACGTCCCAGTCCGCCCGATGATTTTGTCGAAATTGTTGGGGCCTGTCAACGCGCAAGCAGTTTTTGGCTTGCGCGTTATGGCCGTGCTTCGCATCCCTGACGTACCTAGCGGTAGGAGCAAAGCATCATGACTCATCCATTGCGATTGCTGCATTTATTCGGTACCCATGCGATTGGCGAGAAGCAGCGCAGGCGCATTGGCATGTTGAAAAACTTATTCCGCATTCCAAGCAGCTTTGAGTCTGACGACGACCGGCGCAAGCGCATTCTTAATTTTTTGTTGATTGCTTTTATCGGTTTGGCCTTTGTTATTATTGGGCTAACCCTTTTTCTTAAAGATAACCTGTCAATGTCCGTCGCAAGATGACGCCTGGCCAGCGGTGATCGTTGCTGTATTAACGATTGTGCTGAATAGCATTTTGCTGATCGCCAACCGCTGGTCCAAAATGCCAGGCTGGTTGAGTTCACTCATTTTTGTGGTTTTCCTGGTATTGGCAATGACTCAATTGGATAAGCCAGCCGAGCTTTATGCTGGTAGCAGCCTGCTCGTCTGGATGTTGCCGATTATGATAGGATCGCTGGTTTTACGACCCTCTGCCGGGTTCTTTCTGGCGGGGTTTATCTCAGCTTTAATCTTTTTCTTTGCGCCGCGCACGGCGGGTGATCCGCCGAATTATTATTCAATGCTGGCGCTTTTTACGGTGGCTTTGTTGTGCTGGTTGGTGATGAAGCTGCTTAACCAGTCCATTCATGATGCGCGTCATCAGGCTGCAAATATCGAAGCCATTCTTAATACCGTTACGGATGGGGTGCTTGTTCTTGATCTACAGGGCAACTACATCTCTGCCAACCGTGCTTTGCTCAAAATGATTCCCGAAGACAAGCTTAAGGAAATCAATAATAAGCCCCTCGAAGAAACGCTTGAATGGAAGCATACCGTCTTTTCTGTCACAGCCTCGCTTATTCCGGGGGAAGGCACGGTCGTTGTTTTCCGTGACGAGACACGCCGCCATGAAACCGACCGCGCCAAAGATGCCTTGCTCGCCACAGCTTCGCATGAATTGCGCACACCGCTCGGCTCGATTATGAACTATATTGAGTTGTTGCTGATGTTGACTGAAATGGGCAGAGTCAATACCGAGCGCTTCACCACCTATCTAATGCGCGCCCATGAAAACAGCCATCGCCTGCTCGGGTTGGTCAATAATATTCTCGATCAGGCCCAACTTCAGGCTGGGGCGTTGGAGCTGAAGCAGGAACGTTGCAACCTGCCTGGGCTGCTTGAAAAAAGCCGTCAGCTTTTGGCCAACCAGACCAAGGAAAAAAATATCTCTTACAGTTTAACCATGGCTCCCGAGATCCCCGAAGAAATTATGGGCAATTCAGAGCGGCTGCATCAGGTGTTGCACAACCTGATTGGCAACGCCATCAAGTTCACCAATAAGGGCGGTGTTCAGGTAACGGTATCCCTGCCCCGTCCGGACATGCTCGCCATCGAAGTGGCAGATACTGGCCCCGGCATCCCCAAAGAGCAACTCCCTGATATTTTTGAAGTATTTCGCCGCAGCAGCAACTATGCCCAGCGTGAGCATCAAGGCGCAGGCTTGGGGCTTTCGATTACCAAGGAATTGATACACCGCATGGGAGGGGAGATTACAGTAGTATCAAACCTGGGAGTGGGTTCTGTTTTTACGGTGTTGATCCCGTTGCAGTTGCCTCCAAACGAATAAATTCACCTTGTATCCAATCGGAATGCCCGCCCCTAGTGGCGGGTTTGTGTTTTAAATCGCGCTCTGCATTCGAGACTGTGACGGGTATAATCCCTGTGAACTTACTTTCACAGAGAGATGCCTGATCTTAAACCATGACAAAAATCATCGCCCTTGTTCCCATGCGCCATAACAGCCAGCGCGTTCCCGGCAAAAACTATCGCCCGTTGGCTGGCAAGCCGCTCTACCAGCATATTATTGAAACCTTGTTGAACATCCCCGACATTGCCGAAGTGGTCGTTGACACCAACTCCGCCCCGGTGATGGACGGTCTGCGCCGCGATTTTCCGCAGGTGCGTATTATTGAGCGCCCTGAACATTTGCGCGCTAATACCATCGCCATGAACGAAATTCTCAGCTACGACACGGCTCAAGTCGCAGCGGATTTTTACCTGCAAACCCACAGCACCAATCCGTTGCTGAAAACAGAGACGATCTCCCGCGCCATTGAGACCTTTTTCAAAGGCTATCCTGGTTGGGATTCGATGTTTTCTGTCACCCGTTTGCAGACCCGTTTGTGGGACCAACTGACCCGTCCCATCAACCACAACCCGGCCATTTTGCTCCAGACCCAGGACCTGCCTCCCGTTTATGAAGAGAATTCCTGCCTGTATCTTTTCACCCGTCAGAACCTGCTGGCGCGACGCAACCGTTTGGGTGAACGCCCATTGATGTTTGAAGTCTCCGCCGAAGAAGCCTGGGATATTGACGAAGAACTCGATTTTGCCGTGACCGATTTTTTGATGCGGCAAAAGATCAACAAATCGTAAATCACAAATCGTAAATCAAGGACTCCTATGCCTACCGTACTTTTCTCTGCCCCTTATATGATTCCGTTTGTCGAGCGTTTTCGTCCCGTTTTCGCCAGCTATGGCATCGACCTGCTCCTTCCCGAAGTGCATGAGCGCCTCGAAGAAGCCGATCTGTTGAAGTATGCCGGTCAATTTGACGGGACGATCTGCGGCGATGACCGCTATACACCGCGGGTGCTTGAAGCTTGCACGCCGCGCCTGAAGGTTATTTCCAAGTGGGGCACCGGCATCGACTCGATTGACCAGCCCACCTGCGCCCGCCTGGGCATCAAAATTGGGCGCACACCCAACGCTTTCACTCTGCCCGTTGCTGATTCGGTTATGGCTTATATTTTGGCCTTTGCCCGCCGCCAGCCTTGGATGGATCGCGAGATGAAAGCAGGCAAATGGGAGAAAATCCCCGGCAGGGCGTTGAGCGAATGCACGCTGGGTATCGTCGGCTTGGGCAACATTGGCAAGGCCGTGGCACGCCGTGCCAAAGCCTTTGGTATGACGGTGCTCGGCACGGATGTTGTCGATGTGGACCATGTCTTCCTTGCCGAAACTGGCATTCAAATCACCAGTCTCGAACACCTTTTGTTACATTCCGATTACGTCTCGCTTAACACGGACCTGAACCCAACCAGTCAGCATCTGATTAATGCTGCAACCCTGGCACACTTCAAACCAAGCGCAGTCCTTATCAACACAGCGCGCGGCCCACTTGTCAAGGAAGTTGACCTGATCGCCGCGCTACAAGCTGGCAAACTGGCTGGAGCCGCGCTTGATGTCTTCGAAGTGGAGCCGCTGCCGCTTGACAGCCCGCTGCTCAAAATGGACAACGTCATGCTCGCCCCACACAACACCAACTCCAGCCCGGCAGCCTGGGAACGGGTACACTGGAGCACCATCCGCAACCTGCTTGATGGTTTGGGGATAGTTTATCAAGACAATTGGCGTGAAAGAGAAAAATGAGCAGTAAAACCAATTTTTCAAAATTTCATCCCCATGTCTTTATCCCATTCTTAGTCTTTGGGGCTGTTATTCTTATCATGCTGCCCTACGCGCCGCCACACTATATCAACCGCGATAGTGGCATATTCTTTTATGGGGGCAGAGAACTTCTATTAGGGAAAAAGCTCTATCTTGATGTCTGGGATCATAAAGGTCCGTTGATTTTTTATCTAAATGCGCTTGGACTTTTATTCGGTAATCGCACCGGCGTTTGGGCGCTGGAGTGCGTTTTTTTGTTTGTTTCGGCCATTAGTGGATATCAGGTACTAAAATACCTGTTTGGTTTTCCTCAGGCTTTGATTGGAACTGTCGCGTGGCTGTTTTCTTTTTACACTATCATTGCTGGTGGCAATTACACGGAAGAATTTTCACTTCCAATGAGCTTTCTAAGCATTTTATTTTTTGTGCAATATCTAAAAGATCAAAGAAAAGTTTTTCTGTTTTTGATCGGCATAACAATGGGATTAAATCTGCTATTGCGCCCCAATAATATGGGCGTGCAACTGACGATTACGCTGGTAATGCTGCTTGACGGAATTTTCCAAGTTAAAATAAAGCAAAGCATCAAAAATATTTTCGTGGTTGCTTTGGGATTTTTCGTAGTCATCATTCCGGCTCTTTTGTTTTTTTTCCTGAATGGCTCGCTTAACGAATTAATTAACGCAACATTTATTTATAACTACAAGTATTCAAGCGGCGGAGGAATTTTGTTGGAACTCTCTGCAGTACTTTTTACAATTGTTTTAGGGTGGCCGTTCTGGGGAGCAATTGTGGCCTGGTTCATCGCGTTGAAAGACTTTCTTGCCAGAAGAACTGTGCTCACCAGGCCAATGATGATCTTCATAATGATTGGTTTTCCTCTTGAAATTATTCTTGATATGTTATCTGCCAGACCTTATGTGCATTACACAATTATGCTGCTTCCCTATCTCGGTTTGCTCAATGCTTTTTTAGGATATAAATTTATCCAGTTTCTTCGCGGAGAACAGTCCTATGCGATCAAGACGGGGGTTGTGGCCTTTTGTTTTTTTATAGTGCTTTTTTCTTTTTGGTGCAGTAGCGAATTTATCAAAAAAAATGATGCTGCAAGCACAAAAATCGACGAAAATTCCAAAATTGTTGCTTATGTCAAAGAAAACACATCAGCAAAAGATTATGTTCTGGTATGGGGGCAGGAATTATCGATCAATTTTTTGGCCGAAAGAAGCGCCCCGAGTGCTTTTGCTTTTCAAACCTTCTTTTTGGATGAGAAGATAACCCCTGAAATGGGGGAAAAATTTATTGGCGATATTGAAAGTCATAAACCAAGGCTGGTAGTGATTACAGACGCCTTGCCCTTTTTGGATCAGGATCAGGCGGCGTTTAATGCCCAACTAGATGCTTCTCCGCCAGCATCTCGTCATGTTTTTACGGTTTTCTCAGAATTTATTCACCAAAATTACCATCAGACTGCGTTAATAAATAACTGGAAAATATTCAAACGCAATGAATAATAAATACAGCACTCGATAATTTGATTTGCTGTTTTGCCAAAAGGAAAAAATGAGCAACTTTGATAAAACTATTTTAATCACTGGTGCAGCAGGCGGAATTGGCCGTGCTACGGTTGCCTTGTTTGCTGAAAAGGGATGGCGTGTCATCGGGGTAGATCGCGCCCTGTTTGGGGATGGATTCCCCGAAAACGGGCACTTCATTCAAACGGACATTGCCGACCATCAGGCTTTTGAGAAAAGCTTTGAGCAAGTCAGCGTTCTGACGACGACTTTGCATGCACTGGTCAACAATGCCGCGTTGCAGATTGCCAAGCCGCTGCTCGAAACGACTGTCGAAGAGTGGGATGCTGTCATGGCGTCGAACTTGCGTTCGGCGTTTTTGGGTGTCAAGCTGGCGCATCCGCTGATGAAGGCGGCGGGTGGCGCGGCGGTGGTGAATGTCTCCTCGGTGCATGCCGTGCAGACTTCGGCCAATATCGCGGCTTACGCTGCCAGCAAGGGCGGGCTGCTGGCGCTGACACGGGCGATGGCGATTGAATTTGCCGGGGACAACATTCGGGTAAACGCCATTCTGCCTGGGGCAGTGGATACCCCGATGCTGCGCGCCGGTCTCGGTCGCGGGCATGTCTCCGGGGGCGACATCCACACACGGCTCGATAATTTGGCGCGCAAAACCGTCAACGGGCGCGTGGGCCAGCCCGCCGAAATTGCGCATGCCATTTACTTTTTGGCTGATAATGAGCAATCGTCGTTTATGACCGGCCAGGCCATGATTGTCGATGGCGGGGCGACAGCGCGTCTGAGCACCGAGTAGATGGACACGCAAACGCTCTTGATCGTGGTTCTGTTTATTATGCTGGTGGTGGCGGTGGCGGTCATTGTGCTGCTGGCTTTTCTGTTTATGCAGGCGCGCAACAGCGCTGAAAAGAAATTGCTCGTGTGGCAACAAACCCGGCTGGAGATGATCCGCAAAGAGCTAATGGAGACTTCGCAGCAGCAGGCGCTTAAGCAGCTTGAGAATTGGCGCAGAGCTGAGATCGACAACGTGCGCGTGGCGATGCGGGAAAGCGTCCATAATGAGTTGCGGGCCGCTTTTGAGCAATGGAAGGTCGACTTTGAGAAAGGCATTCGCAAAGACGCGGCGGCCAAGAGTCAATCTACGCTGGTGGGCAAGATCACCGAGCATTTCATCCCCTACCTGCCCGATTTTTCATACAACCCGCAGGATGCGCGCTTCTTGGGCAGCCCGGTGGATTTTGTCATCTTTGATGGCCTGAGCGAAGGCACGTTGCGTAAAATCGTCTTTGTCGAAGTCAAGACCAACGCGGGTAGTCTGAGCACACGCGAAAGACAAATCCGCGATGTGGTACAGAACAAGCTCGTCGAGTGGATTCCGATCAAGCGCAAGATGGAGATGGGGGATGATGCGGAGTAGGGTTGCTGTTCGCTGTTCACCAGCGCCTTGTCCATAGACAGTGCTCATCTTATTTTGTGGTAAAAATAACGCAATATGAAACAAACCATCAAAAACATCATCCCAGACCCGGCCTGGAACATCCTACGCCGGGCGTATAGCAACCTGACGCATCTGCCGGAACTGCCAGTGGCGACCCTGCATCCGTGGCGGCGTGAGAGCATCAAGCGGCTGGCGGCGCTGAAAGACATCCACAAGGGCAAACGCGCCTTTATCATTGGCAATGGTCCCAGCCTGAAACAAACTGATTTGAGCAAGCTCAAAAACGAGTTCACTTTTGGGCTCAACCGCATCTACCTGATGTTCCCCGAACTTGGCTTCACCACCACCTACCTGGTCTCGGTCAACGATCTGGTCATCGAGCAATGTGCCGCTGAAATCGCCGCCCTGTCCATGCCCAAATTTCTCTCGTGGCGCTCCAGCCGCTACTTTCAAACCTTCCAACCTTCCAACCTTCCAACTTTCATCTACACCATCTACGACAATCCCACCTTTTGCCGAGACGCCACATCTCGCCTCTGGGAAGGCGCGACCGTCACTTACGTGGCGCTGCAACTGGCCTTCCACATGGGCTTTGAGCAGGTGATTCTGATTGGGGTCGATCACAACTTCACCACGCAGGGCAAGGCCAACACCACGATTACGTCGGATGGTGACGATCCCAACCATTTTTCGGGTCAATATTTTGGCAAGGGCTTTCGCTGGCAGTTGCCTGATCTCGAAACATCTGAAATTGGCTACCGCATGGCGCGGACGGCTTATCAGCAAGCCGGGCGCAGCATTGTGGATGCGACAGTGGGTGGCAAGCTGACAATTTTCCCCAAGGCTGATTACAATTCTCTATTCTGATATGAACCTTTCTCCCCGTAAGCTGTTATCCGTTAAATATCTGTTTGCCCTGGCGCTGGCATTGACCTTTGCTGTGGGGTTGGGTGTGCGTTTCGTCGATCTTTCGGCACCGCTGCTTGATTTCCATCCCACCCGCCAGTTGTTCGCCGCCATCCGGGCGCGTGGCATCTATTATGAGACGCTGCCTAACGCACCTGCCTGGCAAAAAGACCTGGCGCATCGTCAGTTGGAAAACACTGCCGACATCGAGCCGCCCATCATGGAAAATGCCGCCGCCTTTCTCTATCGCTACTTCGGCGAGCAGACGGCCATCCCGCGCGCGTTTTCGGTGATCTTCTGGGCGATTGGCGGCATCTTTCTCTTTTTGCTGGCCTGCGACCTGACAGGTTCATCGCCCGGCGCAGCGGCGGCGCTGGCGGTGTATATGTTCGTCCCGTATGCGCTGCGCGCCAGTCGCGCCTTTCAACCAGACCCGATGATGGTGGCGTTGATCATCATCTTCTGGTGGGCCATGCAAAACTGGGCGCGCACCCCGGCCTCGTGGAAGTGGACGCTGCTGGCAGGTATTAGTGGCGGGCTGGCGATCTTTGTCAAATTTCCGGCGGTCTTTTTTATTATTGGCGGGGCGCTTGGTTCGATTTTTGCTTACACCGATTTTCGCAAATTGCTCAAGCTTCCACAAACCTGGGCAATGATGCTGGTTGGGATTCTCCCTGCCGGGTTATATTTGTATTATGGTTTGTATGTTGCCCGGTTTTTGCAGCAGCAATTTGAAGACCGTTTTTATCCCGAAATGCTCATCAGCCCCAATTTTTACCTGCGCTGGTTCTTGAAAATTGATCAGGTGGTTGGGGCCCTGTGGTTCGCGCTGGCGTTGCTGGGATGCCTATTATTTGCCAGCCGCCCGACGCGTATCTTTTTGGCTTCGCTGTTTGTGGCGTATGTTGCTTTTGGCCTGACTTTTGACTATCACATCTCCAGCCACGATTACTACAGTTTGCCGCTTATCCCCATTGTCGCGTTGGGTTTTGCTCCGCTTGCAGCGGATGTCGCTGCCCGATGGCAGGAAAAACTACAGGGTTCGCGCCTGCTGGTGGCCGGGACATTTTTCATCTTTCTGCTGACGCTCGGCGGGCTGGGGATGACGCAATATCTTGATTTGCGCACCAATGACTACCGTGACCAGGCCGCCTTTTGGACGAAAGTGGGTGACGCGCTCAACCATCAGCCCGGCGTGGTCGCCATCACGGGCGATTATGGCGATCCGCTCAAATATTACGGCTGGCAAAATAACGAAGAATGGCCGCTGGCTGCCGATATAAGCGATTTTAGATGGACGTTTGGCATGCTGGCGCTGCACCGTTCGTATTTTCTCATCACTGACTTTAACGAACTTGACCGGCAGCCAATCTTGAAAAAATGGCTGGCAGTACACTACCCGGTGCTTATGCAAGGCACAGGCTACATTGTGTATGATTTGCTGCATCCGTTGAAGAGGGTTCCGGTGAAGAAGTGATGAAAACCTATAAGAAAACTCCGAGAGAAATTCTCGGAGTTTTTGCAAGTTTATCCAGCGTGTGAATCACGTCAAAGTGAAGCGAAAGCCCTGATACGATTCCCAATTTACGAATTACGCATTACGCTTTACAATCTTTGCATGGATCCCGAAACAAACTACCAATCTGCACTCGATTATCTTTATAGCTTTGTAGACTATAGCCTCAAGCACAGCTCGGAGCTGGCCAAGGCCGACTTTAACCTGGACCGGATGTACGCGCTGATGGCGGAACTGGGCCAGGCGCAAAATACCTGCCCGACGATTCATGTCGCTGGGACGAAAGGCAAAGGCTCGGTTTCGGCGTTGTGCGCTGCCGCGCTGCGGGCGGCAGGCTATAAGACTGGCCTGTATACTTCGCCGCATTTGCAGGATTTCTGCGAACGCATTCAGGTAGATGGACAGCCGATTGCGCATGGAGCGCTGGCCGCGCTGGTGGAGGAGATCAAGCCTGCGGTGGCGCGTGTACCCAAATTGACGACCTTTGAGCTCACCACCGCGCTGGCCTTTCTCTATTTTGCCCGCCAAAAGGTGGATGTCGCCGTCATCGAAGTGGGTCTGGGCGGGCGGCTCGATGCGACCAACGTCATCACGCCGCGTGTTTCGATAATTACATCGCTTTCCTACGACCATACCGCCGTGCTGGGCGATACCCTGACCCTGATCGCCGGGGAAAAGGCCGGGATCATCAAGCCAAATGTTCCAGTCGTGTCTTCGCCCCAGCAGGATGAAGCCCTCAAGGTTTTGGAAAAGGTCTCAGCCGAGCGCGGTTGTCAACTGACGCTCATCGGGCGGGATATTACCTACGATTTATTGAATCATTCTTTGGACGGTCAAACCTTCAACCTGCAACCTTCAACCCATTCAACGATCTCATCCTTCACCATTCCTTTGCTCGGCAAACATCAGGTGGAAAATGCAGCGGTGGCATACGCAGCGTTGAACGCTTCTGGGTTGGAGATTTCGGACGAAACCATCCGCGCCGGGTTTGCTGTGGTGAAGTGGCCGGCGCGCTTTGAGATTGTCCAACGTGAAGACCCAACTCTGATCTTTGATTCGGCGCACAATCAGGATTTGTTCGAGAAGCTGGCGGTCACGCTGCGGGAGTATTTCCCGGGGCGCAAGGTTTCTCTTATTTTTGGCGTTTCAGAAGACAAGCACCTGCTTGCCATGCTGAACGCAATTGCGCCATTGCTGATGCGGGTCATCGTCACCCGCGCCGACCATCCGCGTGCACTGGAGCCGGAGAAAATTATCGAGGCGGTGTTTGCTTCAGAGTTGGGCGTTTCCTTCAAAGCTGGGTCAGAGCAAACAAACGGCATCCCGTTTGAAGTGGCAATCCCCGTCGAAACGGCCTTAAAACGGGCGCTGGATTTATCACAAAAAGATGGTAGCATTGTTGTCTCAGCGGGCAGTATCTTTGTAACTGCTGAAAGCAAAGCTGCTTATGAACGGATTTCTGCCAACGGAATCAAAGATTAGAGCGGATTTTAAAAACGAATTTCGAAACGGATTAATATGAGTACCCAAAACGAAGACTGGAACGATGACGACGACGAAGAAGATGTTTTTAACGTAGCGATTTCGCAACGCACCGAAGAGCTGTACCATATTCCCAACCATACGCTTGGGGATGATGGCGTGATCGAAGCATTGGCGTTGCCGATGCGCGATCTGGTGGTCTTCCCGCACATGGTTTCGCCCATTTTTGTGGACAACGAAGCTGCGGTGCTGACCCTGCAAACGGCGCACGAGCGTAATCAAACCGTCATTGGTCTAACGCAGAAAGACCCTGAGAATTCCACGCCCAAAGCCGAAGATTTTCTGGCAATTGGCGTGGAGATTGCGGTTGGGCGCTTGCTAACGATGCCTGACGGCAACAGTTCGGCGCTGGTGCAGGGCCGCCGCCGCGTGGAGATTGTCTCGTTTACGCGGCTGGCACCTTACATCAAGGTGCGCGCGCGTGTGATTGAAGAACCCACCGCCACGGACAAGAAAATCCAGGCGTTGATGCGCTCGGTGCTCAGCCAGTTTGAACGTTGCGTGCAGTTGAGCCGCTCCATCCCCGAAGAAGCACATCTGTTTGCGATCAACATTGCCGAACCCGGCTGGCTGGCGGATATGGTTGCCACGTCGCTTTCGATCAGCTTTGACGAGCGTGAAAAACTGCTGCTGATGCTCGACCCAAAAGCACGTCTTGATCGTGTCAACGAACTGCTGGCCGCCGAAGTGGATGTGCTTGAGCTGGAAGATGAAATCCACACGCGTGTACAATCAGAAGTGGATCGTTCGCAGCGCGAATTTTATCTGCGCGAGCAGATGAAGGCCATCCAAACGGAGCTGGGCGAAGGCGATGTTTTCACCCGCGATATTAACGAGTTGCGCCAGAAGCTCGATGAAATGAACCTGCCTGAAGAAGCCAAAATGACGGCTTTAAAGGAAATGGAACGTCTCAACCAGATGCCGCCGATGGCGCCCGAAGTGGGTATTATCCGCACCTACATCGACTGGATTCTGGAACTGCCCTGGAGCAATTTCACCGCCGACAACCTGGATGTGCGCCACGCTGCCAAAGTGCTCGATGATGACCATTACGGCCTGCAAAAAGCCAAAGACCGCATTCTTGAGTTTATTGCAGTTCGTTCGCTGAAACCCAAAAAAGAGCGCCAGCCGATTTTGTGCTTTGTTGGCCCGCCCGGCACCGGCAAAACCTCCCTTGGACGCTCGATTGCCGAAGCACTCGGACGCAAGTTTGTGCGCGTCTCGCTGGGCGGTGTGCGCGATGAAGCCGAAATTCGCGGTCACCGCCGTACCTACATCGGCGCGCTGCCGGGGCGGGTGATTTAGACCATGAAGCGCGCTGGCAGCAGCAATCCGCTGTTTATGCTCGACGAAATTGACAAACTCGGCAATGATTTCCGCGGCGACCCATCGTCCGCGCTGTTGGAAGTGCTCGACCCCGAACAGAACTTCTCGTTCAGCGATCACTACCTTGAACTGCCCTTTGACCTGTCGAAGGTCATGTTCGTCACCACCGCCAACTCGCTGGCGAGCATTCCGCCCGCTTTGCTCGACCGGCTCGAAGTGATCGAATTCCCCGGCTACATTGAAGAAGAAAAGATGGCGATTTCTGACCGCTATCTGCTGCCGCGTCAGTTGGAAGAAAACGGCATGGACGAAGTGGGCCTGCGTTTTGCTGATACCGCCATGCAAAAAGTCATCCGCGAATATACCTATGAAGCCGGTGTGCGCAACCTGGAGCGCGAGATTGGTCGCGTCGTCCGCAAGGTGGCGCGGCTCAAGGCGGAAGGCAAGCAATATCCATCATTGGTGACGGTCACAACCATTGAAAAATTGCTCGGCCCGCCGCAGTTCTTCCAGACCGAAGCCGAACGCCGCGACGAAGTCGGCGTTGCCACATCATTGGCCTGGACCGAAAATGGCGGCGAGATTATGACCATCGAAGTCGCTGTGCTTGAAGGCAAAGGCGGCCTGCAAATGACCGGCCAGATTGGTGATGTCATGCAAGAATCGGGTCAGGCGGCGCTGACGTATCTCAAATCGCGCACCGAAGCCTTTGGCATTGACCCCGATGTCTTCGAGCGCATGGACATCCACGTCCACATGCCCGAAGGCGCCATCCCCAAAGACGGCCCCAGCGCGGGCATTACCCTGGCTACCGCCATCCTTTCTGCGCTGACGGGGCGTCCCGTCTACCGGCATGTCGCCATGACTGGTGAAATCACCCTGCGCGGGCGTGTGCTGCCGATTGGCGGCGTGCGTGAGAAAGTGCTCGCTGCCCACCGCGCCGGGCTGAAAATCATCATCATGCCCGAGCGCAACCTGAAAGATTTGGTCGACATCCCCAAACGCGTGCGCACCGACCTGAAAATTGTCCCCGTTGAGCACATGGATCAGGTGCTGGAAGTGGCGCTCTACCCTGAAGCCGTCATCGAGCCGCCTCGTCCGCGCAAACGACCAGAAGAGCCAGAAACAGCCGAAGAAGAATAAACAGAAAGGGCAGGGCAGCTTTCAAAGCTGCCTTGCCCTTTGATAAAATTCTGATAAACGATGTTTGGAGGTAGGTTAATGCCAGTTGTTATTACTGGAATGCATCGCTCTGGTACATCAATGGTTACCAGACTGCTCAATTTATGCGGACTTTCCCTCGGCGATGAACAATATCTTCTCTCACCGACAAAGGATAACCCTGAAGGTTTTTGGGAAAATGCTCAATTCCAGAGTGTGAATGACGAGATTCTCGCTTCTTTTGGCGGGGGTTGGGATATTCCCCCGGTAATGCAAATTGGTTGGGAAACATCTCCGCATCTGATGGCAATTGCCGATAAAGCCAAACTGGTTATTCAAGAGATTTCACAGCAACATCCTGTTTGGGGGTGGAAAGACCCGCGAAATTCTCTTACACTGCCTTTCTGGAAGAAACTTGTTCTGAATCCGAAGATTATTGTTTGTATCCGCAACCCTTTTGAAGTCTCTCATTCGCTTTTGCGCATTGGAGGCGCTTCCAGTGTTTTTTCTTATAATCTTTGGTTCACATACAACCAGCAATTGTTACTCTCTACCAACCCGGAAGAATGCATTATTACTCATTACGACAGTTTTTTTCGCAACCCTCAATCTGAACTTCGGCGTTTGGCCAATTTCCTCGAGCTGGAAGTCTCGGATGAGACAATCGGCACTGCCTGCCAAACAATCTCAATGGATCTGAGGCATAATTACGGTAGTATTACTAATCTTCGCATGACAAATGCGCCTGCTCAACTGCTCTATTTGTATCGGGAACTTTGTCTTCGGGCAGGTTCTATGTATAAAAATTCCGTTTCTCCAGAAGAAGCTAAATTCCTTGAAGACATTACGCCAACTGAAGAATTCGTCATGGCGTCTCTGCAAAAACATATGGGAGAAATTGAAATTGCAAATACAGAAAAAGTGTGGCTCCAGAAAGAAATTGTAAGTCTACGGGAAGAAAGAACGAGAGAAATCGAGAGGCTTCAAAGCACTATTCAAAATATCTATGCAAGCCGAAGTTGGCGATTAATCCAAATCATCCAAAAGATCTCGCTATTTTTTATTCCTCTTGGTAGCTGGCGGGAAAAAATCGTAAAGGTGATATTCAAATTCTGAGTTTTGAAGATATACCTCTCACGCTTGCGAATTGCGCTTTTATACGCTGGGGTGCTATGTATTTCGAGGGGAGAAGCGCAATTCTCAACTATAATTAAAAGTTATCAAGATGGCTGCCACCTGTAATTACAACCTAATAAAGAAAAATTTGCTTAACCGAAATAACGAAAAGATGATTTCCATATGCGCTGTTATCGGATTGAGAAATGAAGCACATTATTTGCCGATATTGCTCCCTATCCTTGCCGATCAAGGAATAGAGGTTACAGTGATCGATCATGATTTAACGGATGGAAGCCGTGATTTGTACTCAGCATATTTGGGCAATCCGATTATATCGGTTGAAAGTTTGCATTATGAGGGTGTTTATTCACAGATTCGACAATTGGAAGCGAAACAAAATGTTTACCAAAAAATTAAACATGACTGGGTGATCCATCATGATGCAGACGAGTTATTTGAAGATTTTCGACCAAACCACACCTTGCGAGATGCAATTCAAGAAGCCGATGAAGGTGGGTTTGATGCGTTAAATTTTGATGAATTTGTTTTTCTGCCCAAACCTGATGCAGATTTTTTTAATAAAAACTATTACACAGGGATTTTGCAATACTATTTCTTTGAGCCGCAAAAAAATCGTCTTAATAGAGCATGGCGACGAGATAAATTTTTTAATAATGTGTCATCTGGCGGGCATAAACTATCTGGCGAAAATATTTCCTTTTTTCCTGCCAACCATATATTGCGACATTATATGGTGTTGAGTTACGAACATGCAAAATACAAATATCTTAACCGCCATTTTAGTCAGCAGGATTTGATGCGGGGGTGGCATCATAATAGACTTAACTTTACTGAGGATAATTTATCCATACCTTTGGACAGCAAATATTTATTCGAGTTACAAACGTATAATTCAAAAGAGTTTCGAAAAGATGCTCCTGTATCGGCGCATTACTGGGAATGGTCAAGATTTACACGAACGTAGCTTTTCCAAGCGTTTTACGAATTCTCATCCCAGCCTGATGTCGGTACAGGCGAAAAATTAAATGTAATTGGCAAAAATACCATCTACTACTTTGGCTTGCAATATTAAATTTTCGATATACACTCTGCCTAATATATAATTAGGCATTAGGCAGTTTGCCACTGAATTATCACCTCTATGCGGCTAGGAAAGCTGTCCGAATTATCATGAAGAAACTGAAAAACAAATTCCTGACAGCGCACGCTGCCCGTCATATTCACTTTCTCAACTGGGCGTCGCGGCTTATCTCGTGGCCCCGACCTCCCCAGCGTGTCTACATCGACTGCGGTAGCAATACCGCTCAAGTGATGGCATCTCGAATCAAGCAAGGCAGCGAATCAGAGTTTTACGCTTTCGAGCCTCAGCCTGAGCTGGCACACCGCGTTGATAAACTGCGAGCGCAGTATCCACAGGTGCCTATCCATTTCTTCAACAAGGCTGTCTGGATTAGCGACGGCGTAATCGACTTCTACTTGGCCGAACCAGGGCCGACCTCCCGCGGCGGCTCCACCGCGCTTCTTGGCAAGAAGACAAATAATATCGATTACCAGCATCCCATTGTTGTGCAGTCCATCGATTTCTCACGTTGGATACGGGAGACGTTCCGACGTACTGATCACTTAATTGTCAAAATGGACATCGAAGGAGCGGAGTATCCCGTTCTCGAGCGAATGGTGGCCGATGGCACGATTGATTACATTGACGAGCTGATTGTAGAATTTCACTGGGAGCGGATCGCAACGATGAGCGAGGAGCGCCATTCTGCACTGATGGCATCGCTGAAGGGTCGCGTATTGATAACAGACTGGCTCTGATCAGCTTCAGCGCTACCCAATATAGCACGCTTCCAATTTTAGGATAAATTATTAAAAATTATGATCTCATCTTCTCAACATCAAATCCTCATCATTGTAGACAAACCTAATTGGGCGCAAGATCACAAGACGCGCAACATCCAAAAAGTATTAGGCGATAAGTATACAATTATTAAAAAATATCAAGATGAAGTAACCGAAACCGATCTTGAGCAAGCTGACTTGATCCAGGTCTATTATTGGATGCAGTTTTCGCGGATGGTCCATCTCGAATCAGTTTTTAAGCGTAATGCGAATAGACTGCTTATTGGCGTATGTAGTCATTATGAAATTGAAAACGCAAGGCAAGAACCTGCGCTGGCCTGGTTGCGTCAGGCACGCGCTGTCTTTGCGCTAAACCAATTACTCTATCAAGAAGTTTTGCCTCAACTTGATGTCCCTCTTTTTTATACGCCAAACGGAGTTGATACTGGTTTCTTTGTGCCAGGTTCTGGTCAGAAGAGTAAAGGGACTTTACGGATAGGCTGGGCGGGCAGCTTGAACAATCAGGGACCTGTACAGAGGGGCTTTAACAATTTGATCGTACCTGCTGTTGAATTGGTGCAGGGTTGTGAACTTATCACGGCTATTCGTGAAGAACGCTGGCGTAGCCATGAAGAAATGATCGAGTTTTATCGTTCACTGGATGTATATCTTTGTGCCAGCCGTAACGATGGCACTCCCAACCCCTGCCTCGAAGCGGCTTCTTGCGGTATCCCAATTGTGACAACCCGTGTAGGGAACATGCCTGAATTAATTAAACCTGGTGTCAATGGTTATTTCGTCGAACCAAATGTAGCAGATATCGCCAGTATACTTACATTGCTTAGGGATAATGAAGCACACCGAATCCAATTAGGCCAGGCGATACGCGCCTCCATTTTAGCTTGGGATTGGTCGCTACTTTCAGATAATTATGATCAAATGTATCAATTCTCAATCGCCATGCTCGCGGCTGAGCACTTCAAATCCTTGAACGAGGAACGCCGCAAAAAAGAACTGACTTTTTAGGCGTTAGCCTACCTTTAGAAATACTGGATATGATATCAATTCTGAATTATTTTGTTGGCACATGTCACTCTTCATAAGGTGACAGTGATGATGGCTCTATCAAGGGGAATAAGGATACGCATATGAACCCCCGTCTTGAAAAACTGTATGCCGCAATGGAACGAGCCCGGTTGGACGCTGTTGCACTCAACCCTGGGGCAACGCTCACCTACCTGACGGATGTAACCTTTCATCTGATGGAACGCCCTGTGGTAATGTTCTTTGCTCCCGGTCAGGAACCGGCACTGGTGCTGCCGACCCTTGAAATGCCCAAGCTGCTGGACCTGCCCTACCTTGCGGCCTCCTTTCCGTATCAAGAAGACCCATCCGACTGGGATACGGCCTTCCAGCAGGCCGTCCAAAGGCTGGGGCTGGATGCCGCTCATAAACGCATCGGGGTGGAACCGCGTGCCTTGCGACTGCTCGAATTCCGCTACTTGCAAGGGGCTGCGCCCGCAGCAGATTTCCCCGATGCCAGCGCGGCGCTCGGGTCGCTGCGTCTTTGCAAAGACCCATCCGAAGTGGAGAAAATGCGTCGCGCCGTGGAAATTGCCGAAGCGGCACTTCAATCTATTCTCCCCCTGATCAAAATCGGCATCAGCGAACGCGAACTGGCGGCGGAACTGACGGTTCAACTGCTGCGGCACGGCTCCGCCCCTGAGCTGCCTTTTTTTCCGATTGTTTCATCGGGTCCTAATAGCGCCAACCCACACGCAGCGCCATCTGACCGTCCGCTGCAACCTGGCGACCTGCTGGTGCTGGATTGGGGCGCAACCTTCGACGGTTACATCTCTGACCTGACGCGTACCTTTGCCATTGGTACTGTCAGTGCGGAACTGGCAAAAATCCACGCCATTGTCGAGCAGGCCAACGCCGCCGGGCGCGCCGCCGCCCGACCTGGCATCCCTGCCGGGGATGTGGATCGCGCAGTGCGCAATGTGATCGAGCAGGCCGGTTATGGTGACTATTTCACGCACCGCACCGGTCACGGCATCGGCATCGAAGCCCACGAGCCGCCTTACATGCGCAGCGACAACCATCAGATTTTGTTGCCGGGCATGACCTTCACCATCGAGCCGGGCATCTACCTGCCCGGTCGCGGTGGCGTGCGCATTGAAGATAACATGCTGATTACCGAAGATGGGGCAGTGTGTTTGAGCGGGCTGGCGCGTGGAATGCAACGAATCGTGTAGCTTACGCCTGTCGTGCAATCCACATCATCAGGTCAAAGGCATTGTGCAGCCCCACGATGATCAGACAGATCACTGCCAGCGCCAGCCCATTCAGCAGCCAGGAAAGATTCAGCAGCAGTCCCAGCCCAACCCCGAGAAGCAAAAGATAGGCTGCCATTGGCAGGATCAGGTTCCATGTCCAGTGGGTGGGGTGCAGTCCCTCCTCCTTAGACCGATGGAGGTGCATCATCTGACGCAAAATCCCCAGGCAGTAAAAGAGCCCCGTCCCGCCTGCCGCTCCCAGCATGATCGCAAGCCAAACATTACTGTAGGCGGGAATTCAGCGTGAAACTGGATAAAATCAGCACGATCCCAAAGTGAATGACCGTAGGGGTGACAAAGGCACGCACACTGCTCTCGGTCTGGGTCGGCACCAGACGTGCGCCAAACGAAATTGCCACAAACATTAGCCCGATCAGCGTCGCTGAAGCGGTACCTGCCAGCATGTAAAAATTTTGCCAGTCGCGCAGAAGAAAAGAGTCGGGCATGGGTCACCTTTGTATGAAATATCGAATGGGTTGTTGCCCTAGTTTACTCTAACCAAGGTTCATTCATCATGCTTCCATTTGCATCACCATTGCTTTTTGGCCTGCTCTCCGCGCTGACCTGGGGCGCGGGCGATTTTTCGGGTGGGCTTGCCAGCCGCAAAACCGGCCCCTACCGTGCCGTCTTCTATGGCGAAGTGGTTGGGTTGCTGCTTTTGCTGAGCGGCCTGTTTTATATCCATGAAGCGCCCACCAGTCTCGAAAACCTTGGTGCAAGCTTTGCTGCGGGGCTGTGCGGTGCATTTGGACTCTTGATTTTGTACAACGCGATGGGAAAGGGACAGATGAGCATCGCTGCGCCTGTATCCGCGCTGTTGACGGCGTTGCTCCCCATGGCTTTTAGCGCCGTTATCGACGGATTCCCCTCGCTGGTAAAGCGGGCAGGCTTTCTGGTGGCCTTCATTGCCATCTGGATGATTGCCCAGGAAACCGGCACCAAGACTCAGCGTATGCGTCTGGCCGATTTGCGCCTGCCGCTCGTCTCTGGACTTTTCTTCGGCGTTTACTTTGTGCTGGTACATCAGTCCACCCGTGAGACCATCCTACTGCCGATGATTGTTGCCCGTTTCGTTGGGACACTGACGGTGATGGTCTTCATGCTCATCCGCCACGAATCATGGCGCATTCGCCACCCGGCATGGCCTTTTGTCGGCTTAAATGGGGTGCTTGATATTGCTGGCAATGTCTTCTACATTCTCGCCGGCCAACACGGGCGGCTGGATGTTGCTGCTGTGACCAGTTCGCTTTACCCCGGTGTCACCGTCTTGCTGGCATGGCTGGTTGTAAAGGAACGCATGAACACCCTGCAAAAATTGGGCATTCTCATGGCGCTGCTTGCAATCGTCTTGATGACATAGCATCAGCGCATTTGTACTAAATTTCCTGAATCTCATTACATTTGTCTATGGCGCTTAAGCATGAAAAAGTTTATAGTAGATATATGCGTTAATGAAGCGTCCCTTTTAAAAGTAGTAACAGGACAGATTTTTCTTAAAAAACTAAATCCCCTTTCATTTTACAAAATAGCAGCGATTTACGTATCCTTGGAGGGGGGCGATACGACCATGAATGGTTGTCATGTGATGAAGTGCGCAGATATTAATTGTATTTCTTAAGCATCTGTTCACGAAGACAGCCTTCTGATGCGTAAGAGTATCAGAGCTAAGAAAGTGATGCTTAACGATGACAGAATTAAGAAAAGATTTCGGAAATCCGCTACCGCCGCTTGTTTGAAGCAGTGCAGGATGGAATATTAATTTTGAATGGCAGCACGGGGGAGATTGAGGATGTCAACCCATATTTAATCAAGCTGCTGGGTTATGCACATGCTGAGCTGGTCTCAAAAAAACTCTGGGGTGTGGATGCATTTAAACAGATTGCAGCCAGTTACGATGCTTTTTTGCCATTGCAAACGAATGAATCGATTCGTTATGAAGGCCTGTCGCTCAAAACAAAAGACGGGCGTCTTATTCAGGTGGAATTTGTCAGCAATCTCTATCAGGTTGGTAAACAAAAAATCATCCAGTGTCATATTCGGGATAATACGGCACGCAAACAGGTCGAGAATGTTGGGACAAAATTGGGGGCGATTGTTGAGTCGTCCGATGACGCCATTATTGGGAAAACGCTGGAGGGGGTGATTACCAGTTGGAATCACGGCGCAGAACACCTCTATGGCTATTCTGCTGACGAAATGATTGGGCAATTGATCTCGATCTTGATTCCGCCAGACCGCCCCGATGAATTGCCCGAAATCCTGGGACTACTCAAACGCGGCGAGATTGTACAACACTTTGAAACGGTACGTCTGCGCAAGGATAGTACGTATCTGGATGTCTCTTTGTCCATTTCACCCATCAAAGATTCCGCGGGTCAGGTGATTGGCGCTTCGACCATTGCGCATGACATTACCGAGCGCAAACAAGCTGAAAAAGCCCTAAAAGATTCGCAGCAGCTTTTCTATGGAATTTTTCATGCCAGTCCAACCGCAGTTGTGCTCAGCCGCGTATCAGATGGACGGTTTGTAAAAGTCAATCAAAATTTCTTGAAATTGACAGGGTATGCGCATGAAGAAGTCATCGGTCTGACCTCCGTAGAAGCTGGCATTACCGTTGACCCGAAAGTCCGTGAAGAAAGGTTGAATGCGCTTCAACAAGATAAGCCACTGCCGAATTTTGAAGTGGAAATTATCCGAAAATCTGGCGAGCATCGAACAGGGCTGACATCGGTTGGGCTTGTTTCCCTCAACGGGGAGCAGTTTGCGCTATCGAATTTTGTCGATATCACTGAGCGCAGGCAGGCAGAAGAAGCCTTGCGCATCAACGATGAACGCCTTAAACTCGCGCTGGCTGCCACGCGCACAGGCGTCTGGGAATGGAATGCACAAACCAACCAGGTCTTTTGGTCGCCTGAATGTTACGAAATCATCGGCATGGATTTTTCAACAGAAAAGACACTCGAAGCTTTTCTGAAATTTATCCATCCCGATGACCTTGAGCATGTTAACGCAGGCATTCAACGATCTTTGATGCAACATGAAAAATTTGCTGTTGAGTTTCGCGTGATGACCCCACGCGCAGAAATTCTCTGGTTGGAGGATATAGGTCAAGCAGAATTCGATGCGAACGGCAGCCCGATTCGGATGATTGGTATCGTAAGCGACATCACCGCCCGCAAAAAGTCAGAAGAATTGCTGCACCAAAACGACAATCGCTTGCGCGCATTGCTTGAAAACAGCGCTGATGCCATTACGCTGATCGATGCCAGAGGAACCGTCATTTACGACAGTCCGGCAGCGCCTGGCATGTTGGGCTATACCCCCGAAGACTGGATCGGGGAAGACGTATTCAAGTTGATCCATCCTGAAGATTTCGCCGAAGTCCAGTCGCTTTTCGAAAAACTTGTTCAAAAAGCAGGTGCACGTCTCAACAGCACATTCCGCATTCGCCATAAAAATGGTTTCTGGGTTTGGATTGAAATTGTGGCAACCAATGCGCTTACCCAACCAGGTGTAAACGCCATTATTCTGAACTATCGTGATATTACCAAACGCAAGCAAGCCGATGAAAGATTACGCAGCGCTCGCGAATTTTTGCAAAGCGTTCAAGACGCGCTTTCAGCGCATATCGCCATTCTCGACCAACAAGGCAACATCGTACAAGTGAATGAAGCCTGGCGTGATTTCGGTCTGCAAAATGGGTTGGCAAGCCCTGATTTTTGCGTTGGAATGAACTATCTGGAAATTTGCGATCATGCCAGCGGTGATTTTGCAGAAGAAGCCAGACAGGTTGCCGGCGCCATTCGCGGTGCGCTTTGCGGCGAAAAACACGAGGCGCAGGTGGAATATCCCTGTGATGCTCCCAACGAAGCGCGTTGGTTTACTGCGCGCATCACCAGTTTCGAGAACAATGGACAAAAGTGGGTGGTTGTCTCCCATGCAAATATTACCGAGCGAAAGCAGGCTGAAGAAAAGATACAACGGCAGCTTAAGCATCTCACTGCTTTAAGCGCGATTGATCGTGCCATTGCATCCAATTTTGACCTGAAACTTAACCTTTCAGAAATCCTTGCTCATGTTACGAATGAACTGAAGGTAGATGCAGCAGATATCTTTATCTTGAACGCCTATACCCTCGAGTTTGGCGCGGAGCGCGGCTTTCGCAGCAAAGCGGTCAAAAGAGCGCAAATGCGTTTGTCAGATAGTTACACGGGCCGCGCCGTGATCGAGCGGAAAATGGTTTCCATTCAAAACTTTGATGTCCCAACAGCGTCGTTTTCATCTGAAGCACACTGGGCTGGTGAAGATTTTGCCTGCTACTATGCAGTACCGCTGTTTGCCAAGGGAGAAGTCAAAGGTGTGCTGGAAGTTTTCCATCGTAAACCGCTTAATCCTAATCACGAATGGCTCAATTTTCTGGATACGCTGGCAGGCCAAACAGCCATCGCCATTGAAAATGCAACCTTGTTTTCAAGCCTGCAACGTTCCAACGCCGAGCTTGTCATGGCTTATGATGCAACGATTGAAGGCTGGTCGCGTTCTCAGAAACCCCGACATGAGGAGCGCTCACTGGAGCAAGACGGCAGCTTTCCAAAAGTCGATTTTTCCAAAAAGAGTGGTTCCGGGGTGAAAATCTCTAGCAAATGGAACAAAATATTAAACGCAAACAGGGCGTTCTCTCTGCGAGAACGCCTTTTCTTTTGCGCTATCGCGGCTTAAGCCGCGACAGGCGTCA
The DNA here is from genome assembly GCA_963757465.1 of uncultured Chloroflexia bacterium. Taxonomy (GTDB): domain Bacteria; phylum Chloroflexota; class Anaerolineae; order Anaerolineales; family Villigracilaceae; genus UBA5195. The sequence goes on from CAVWRY010000007.1 coordinate 96,736, forward strand.
ATTGATAGCCCAGTTTGGCCGCCCGCTTTTGCATGTACTTGATTTGCTGCGCTTCGTATTGCTTCTGGTATTCGTTCACACTCAGCGGGTCGTATTCGACTTTATATTTCAACATCCGGTAGACCACCCGCGCGATGGCGTGGGCCGTCGCCACCGTCGCTTGGGCTGGCCCGAGCCTGGCGCGCAGTCTCCGGTAAAGCACGCCAAAGGCGCAATCTGCCTGTTTCACCGATTGGGCTGCCATGCGAAAGGCTTGTCCAGCACGGCTTTTCGTCTTCAAGGTCGTATTCTTCAAGACCTTGGCCCCGGAAATCTCATGCTTGGGTGCCAGTCCCAGCCAGGAACAAAAATGCTTTTCGGTCGGAAACTTGCTCATGTCGGTGCCGCACTCCATAATCACGGTCTGGGCCAGTGTGACACCAAACCCGTCCACCAGGCTGATGTCCACGCCACTAACGCGCTTTAGATGCTTGCGAATGATCTCGGTATCGTAGTTTGCATTTTTGCTGCGCGAGTTGCGCTTTCGCGAGGAGAGTGGCTTCAGTTCCCCGGCGTCCCAGTCTGGACGGGTCTCAGCGTACATGCGCTCGATCTCTTTGTCGCATGCAAGCATCTGCTCAGTGTAGAAATCGTAGAGAGCCACGGCCTGCTTCAAGATGAAGAGATGTTCTTCCCGCCAGGTGCCAGTCAGCGCCTGGCCAATCTCTGCTTCGCTCTTTTTGCAGCCCGGGTCGCGTAGCGCGGCCAGCGTTTTCGGGTCCCGCACCCCTGACAGGATGGCACGGATAATCAGCTGCCCCGTCACCCCGGTCACATCCGTCACCGCCTGCGAGAGCTGCACATTCATCTGAAGCAACGCCTTCTGCATATGTAAAATGTGCGGCGAACGATGCGCCACCAATTCCGCGCGATGCCGCAACAGCGTCCGCAGCGCCACCAGGTCGGATTGCGGGCGGAATGAAAACTCCAACAATCCGTAGTTGTGCAAAGTCTGGATCCACTGAGCATCCGTCACGTCGCTTTTCCGACCCGCCACGCGCCGCAAGGAACGGGAACTGATCAGCAGACATTCAAATCCACGCTCTTCCAACCTTTCAAAAAGCGGAATCCAGTAGACCCCTGTGCTTTCCATCGCCACTGTTTTGACGTTATGTTCCGTCAGCCAATCTGCGATGGCATCCAAATCAACCGTGTAGTTCCCAAAGCCCTTGACCAGTTGAGTAGTCTCGTTGGCGGCGACACAGACGACGATTTCTTCCGCGCCGATGTCTGCGCCTCCCGCATTCGGATTGACTTTGCTCATGCCATCAAATGGACGAGCCTGCTCAATCCCTTTCGTACGTTTGCCTTTCTGTCTCATTTTTTCTCCTTTCTTGACATGGGCAGGTCCCGGTCAATCAAGGTTTTAGCTTTCTCATCGGGGTCTTTCCCCCCTTGCCACCATTGGATAAATCAATTTGACCGGCGACCACAGTGCACTTCGGAACTACGACCATGCGCGTCTCCAATGCGTTGTACGGCCTCTTGACCCGCCGATTAAGAGTTATACTTCGTTTGCCGTTCCCTGCCAGGCGGTTTCTTTCGGGAAAAATGATGGCTCGCCATCTTGATTGAGTGCACTTGATTTGCGCGATAAAGAAACCGAGGGTCACAGCTTGCGCGTGACAGCGATGACCCTCAAACTTGCGCGTGCGCTGGGCTTGCGCGATCATGAGTTGGCGCAGATTCGCTGGGGAGCTTTGTTGCACGACATTGGCAAAATGGGCGTTCCAGATGGAATCTTGCTAAAGCCAGGTCCTTTGACGGATGATGAATGGGTGATTATGAAAAAACATCCCACCTTTGCCTATGAAATGCTTTCTCCTATTCGTTACCTGCAACAAGCCCTGGATATTCCCTATTGCCATCATGAAAAATGGGATGGCAGCGGCTATCCGCGTGGTTTGAAAGGCACACAGATTCCGCTGGCTGCGCGGATTTTTGCGGTGGTTGATGTGTGGGACGCTTTGAAGTCAGACCGGCCTTACCGCCCTGGCTGGACAGATGAAAAAGTGCGTGAGCACATCCGTTTTTCAGTCGGAGCGCACTTCGACCCACAGGTTGTCGATGCGTTTCTGGAAATTTGGAAATAACTTTTGGCAATATCACTCAAAAAGGATCGTGCAGATGATTGAGAAATCATCTGCACGATCCTTTTTGTATGGGAGCTAGTAACGTTTTTTCCAAACGCAGCGTTATAAATATGATGCTCTTTTCTACTGTGAATCTATTTCATCTGTTTTGTGCGGCTTTACCCGGTTTTTCGGTATTTCGCACAAAATAACCCCACACTCACAAAGTTTTCTTAAATATTCTACAAGGAGAAAAATATGCTGCCAATTGGTGATGATAATAGTGCCCGCAGAAGTGTACCAGTTGTAACCTACGCTTTGATTGCGTTAAATGTCCTGTTTTTCTTTGTGGAATTGAGCGGTGGTGATGCTTTTATCAATCAATGGGCTTTTGTTCCCAGTCGCTTCATGGCCAACCCAGCCGGTAATTTTCTGACCATCTTCACATCCATGTTCATGCACGCCGGATGGGTTCATCTGGGTGGCAATATGCTCTATTTGTGGATATTTGGCGATAATGTGGAAGACAGTTTTGGGGCGATCAAATTTCTGGTCTTTTACCTGTTATGTGGCATTGCGGCAACAGCAGCACAATTGGCTTTTAGTCTTGGTTCCAATGTCCCCAATCTGGGAGCTTCCGGGGCAATTGCAGGGGTGTTGGCGGCTTATCTGGTGCTTTTCCCACAGGCCAAGGTGAATGTGCTCATGGGAAGAATCATTACTCCCTTGCCCGCGCTGATTGTCATCGGGTTATGGTTTGTCATTCAGCTCTTCAGTGGCGTAGCTTCCATTGGCACAGTGGATACAGGTGGCGTTGCTTATATGGCTCATATCGGTGGGTTTGCCGCCGGATTTATACTGACGTATTTGTTTCGCGGTACCCGTACTTTGGCTACAGCGTACCGATAATCGATCAAAGAAACTGATTAATTAATTCCCCCGACTGGCGGAGAAAAAAACTCCTCGCCAGGTGGATGTTGTCGGGGAGTGTTGTTATTAAACTATAGTAGAGCTACACAAATACAACGGGCCTACATACTCATTCGCGGATTGAAAAACATGACTCACACGACATCTTCCCTTACAAAAACTGCTGGATTACGTAATTCGCCCCTCGGAGGCTTTTTTACGGCGTTTCTCTCGCTGCCCTTGCGTCTTAAAATCACCGTCCCTTATCTTGTGGTAGCGATTCTGTTGGCGGGTCTTGCCACCTGGGTGATTACCCAATCTTTTGTGCTCAGTTTGCAAGAACGCTTCAACGTTCAGTTGGTGGATGGTTTCCAAACCGCCAGCGAACAAATTTTTCAGTCTGAATCCAAAGCGCTGATTACGGAACGGGCTATTGCGCGCACCATTGGGGTCGCTGAAGCAGCAGCCAGCCATAATGCAGATCAATTGAATGCCATCATTCGTCCGTTGGCTGTCAATTCACATACCCCGCTGATCTACGTTCTTGATGCATCCGGCAAACTCATCTATGGCTTTCATCCCCCTGCCACAGAAGATGTACGAAATGGTCACAATGATTTTACCGACTGGCCTTTTGTACATCAGGTGCTGGCTGGCGAGAGTGACGCATTGGGTGATAAATTCTCTGGTGTTGTTGATGACGACAGTGGAGGCGCACTCTACCTGGCAGGGCCGCTGCTGTTAGACGGTCAACGCGTGGGCGCAGTGCTGGTTGGCTATCCGCTGGCGATGCTGCTGCCACAGATGGTGGTTGATTCAACAGCGCATGTCAGCATTTACCGGCCTGACGGTCAGGTTGCATTAAGCACCTTTCCTGATGCGTCCAGCATCCCGCAAGTAATTCCAACCACGTTAGCCCAGGTCAATAAATCAAGATTTTATCCGCTGCAAAACCGCTTGTGGAGCCTGAAGGCAAACGAATATAACGAGGCCATTGGGCCTTTGTTGATGCGTGGTGAGCCTAGCGGCTGGGCGATTGCTGTCGCTTTGCCCCGTTCGCTGATTACCAGCAGCGCGCGTTTTAGCCCTGAGCAGTTGGCGCTTGCTTTTGCCGTGAGTGTTCTGGCGGTGATTATGCTTGGCGTTGTCATCGCAAAAATTATTACTGTACCGGTTTTTGAGTTGGTACATGCTTCCACACGTGTTGCAGATGGTGATCTTGAAGCCCGGGTAATGGAGCACGCCCACGATGAATTGGGTTTGTTAAGCCGTCAATTTAATCACATGGTCTCTCAACTCCATCAGCGTGAATCGATGCGTGATTTATTTGGTCGAATGGTTTCAGAAGAAGTGAGCGATGCTTTGTTGGAAGGCCACCATGTGCAATTGGGGGGGGAATTGAAGGTGGTGAGTGTCCTTTTTGCAGATATTCGTGAATTCACCACATTCTCTGAAAATCACCCTCCACAGGAAGTAGTGGGCATGTTAAACAGCTACTTTAGTATTATTAATACTGCTGTGCGTCAGGCGGGCGGCATGATCAACAAATTTGGCGGCGACAGCACGATGGCTATCTTTGGCGCGCCAGTTAGTTTGATGCCTGAGGAAACAGCGCATCGGGCACTTGATGCAGCGTTTTCAATTCGTCTCAAAATCATGGAGGCCAATGCACAGCGCGTGAAGGCTGGCTTGGAAATGCTTCATATTGGCATAGGGATTAATACCGGCGAAGTTATTACCGGCAATATTGGTGCTGAAGATCGCTTTGAATATACAGTGATCGGAGATACGGTCAATATTGCGGCACGCATGCAAAACCTGGCGACCAAGTTTTCAGCCAGTAACATTTTTATTTCAGAAGCGACTTATGTCGCATTTGCTGGGCGTAAAAATTTGTTGGTGGACGATTATGGCGCAGTTGCTTTCAAAGGCAGAACTGAATCGGTACATGTTTACAATGTCATTGGCAGGCAACCGACCAGAAGATTATCTAGCACACAAGAAGATAGTCCCAACCGAAGAGACAATGTGACGCGTCGTGATGCGCTTGAGTCAGCCTTTTTATATTGTCGCGGGTTTGACCCTTTCACAATTTCCACCGTCAAAGGTTTGCCGCTGGAAACCGTTGATCGTTGGATACATGATGTTTCATTGCGACTGGAACGTTCCAAGCACGAGTTGCGCCAGGAATTTGATTTGACCGAGATGGAATTGCAGCGTCTTGATTATGTCAACAACGATATGTTTCTTGCCATATAAAACCCGCAAAAGGAGGCAAAAATAAAATGAACATAAAACGAGAAGCAATTTTATGGAGCATGATGATTGCAACAGCTGTTATGCTGGGTTTAATCGTAGTATCGGGCGCGATTGTTCTTGCTTTTCACCAGACTGTTCTTGCGCCACTTTATTTCGTTGCCGCGCCCTACTATCAAGATGATTACAGCGCTGAAGGTGTTGATGCTGTTCGTTTCCACCCGCTTGATCCTGCCCTGGAGCAGGAAGCCTTGCAAGAAGATAGCAGGCGTGCCAAGCTTGGCACCCCTATGTCTTATCCAACTTTGCAGCATCTGCCCAGCCCTACAATGATTCGGTCTACCCCTAGAAAACAGCCTTTGAGTACATCTACGGCGGCTGCACCTACCAAGACGATGTTCCCTGTGCAGACCAGTACATCCGGACCTGTGCCAACCAATACACTTTTCCCTGCCCAGACAAATACATTGGTACAGTTGCCATCCGCTACAGCAACACAGGGATCAACAAGCACTGCTTTCCCTGTTCTCACGAATACCCCGAACGCTTCTAGCACGCCGTTTTCACCGTCCAATACGCCAAAGTCGCCGAATACGCAGAAACCACCCAATACACCGCAGCCGCCAAACACGCAGAAGCCACCCAATACACCGCAGCCGCCAAATACGCAGAAACCACCCAATACCCCGCAGCCGCCAAATACGCAGAAACCACCCAATACACCGCAACCGCCAAATACGCAGAAACCGCCTAATACACCACAACCGCATAAAACGAAGAAACCGCACAAATATCTTAATTACCAAGCATCAGAAACGCTATTGATCCTTGCGCCAGAGAATGGACTTCCTATACAATGCAATAATGATCCAACAAGTTGTTCGGGCGGTTCCTCCGCGATTGTACGAACGAGATATGTCAGTAAATGGTTCAAACTCAGATTATTGCAGATTATCTGATCTGACGAACCCATCAAACTCAACACGCTAGAAGGAGATTTCTTTATGAAAACAAAACAAGCTTTTCTGATCCAGGCGACCCTGATTGCTTTACTGGTAGCCTGCGGTGCGCCCACCCCTGCGCCGACATCGACCCCAATCCCAACGGTGCCTCCCCAGGCCACAGCGACGGCGCCCGCTGCCAGCGTGCGCTACCATTACGTCACCAGTCAGCTGCTCGTCCCTACCACCAAAGAGCAGTCCGATGCGTTTGCACTCAACATTGACGGCGACCCGCAAAACCAGGCTGATAACCTGTTTGGCGGGTTACTCACGCTGCTCACTTCCATTTCCCCCGATCTAAAATTGCAGGCTACGATTGATGATGCTGTCAACAGTGGTCAGATCGTCACCCTGCATAGCTTGCAGACAGGCGACAGCGCTTCGTGGCACGTTTTTCTTGGCCAACCAGTGGCAACTGCGCCCCATTTTGATGGCACTGATCAATTTACACTCAACCCTGCTGCTCCTACCAACACCGTCCTGACGGGTACGCTGGTCAACGGACATTTTGCTGGTGGCCCCGGCGAAGTGCGTGCACAGTTGTCCATTTTGGGGACTCCTGTCGATGTCGGTCTGGTGGGTGTGCGCCTCGAAGCGGATGTGAGCGATAAGGGCTGCATCAACGGCAAACTCGGCGGCGGTATCACCGTCAGCGAGTTTCGTGCCAAGCTGCTCCCGGCCATGGCTGATGGCTTGAACCGCATCATCGCCGCCGAGCCTGCCGATTCGAAGCTGCGGACGACCCTGCTTACCACCCTGGATGCCAACAGTGATGGCAGCATCACGGCAGACGAGCTTGAGAACAACCTGATTTTAAAACTGGCGACCTCCCCCGACCTGGATCTGCTGGATGCTTCTGGCAAGTTCAACCCCCGTCAGGATGGTGTGAAAGATTCAATGTCGGTGGGTCTTGGTTTTTCTTGCGCCCCGGCTATTTTTACCGCTCCGGGAGAGTAACCTCGTAAGCGTAGATTTATTTCCCAAAAACAGCGCAGTTCCTTGTGAACTGCGCTGTTTTTCATTTCTCTGAGCCACGAAATATCGTTTGGCTAAAGTCTACTAATAACGTAAGTTTCTGTATTGCCGTTAAGTTAAGTATGAATACAAACACACATCGTGATCAGGATAAATGGCTTAACTCCACATGGTTGTATCTCCTTTTTTGCCTGCGTTATGAATTCGCGCACACAATCCATCAAAAAATCAAAAGCGCTTTCAGGCATCAATCAGGTGGAAAATGATCGATCGGACAGGAATACATCGCAGCTTTATCGTACTGATGGTGCTGTTTTTCAGCCTTGCGCTTTATCCCACCCCGGTCAGCGCTGCCGCTCCTCTATGTGGCGACGGCTCGGCTCCAGATTATGGTTTCACCACTGATCTGCAACAGGCCCATTGGACGGTTGGCTGGCAGGGTTACGTCTCTCAACAAACTGTCGACGAAGTAGATAGTACGCTCGATCAACTTAACAATGATTCCATCGCGCAGACCATGATTCTTAATCATGCCGCAAGAACAGGTCGGCAACCGCGTCAACTGCGCTGTGCATTTTCTGCGTTATATGAAACTTGGTCTGCCAACTGGTCCGCGCAAGGATAACGGATTTGTCTTTTTGATCGTTGTTGAACCTGACCAAATCGATGTCCATTATGGTGTCGGGTTGGGGTTACCCGCGCTGACCGCACCCGAGCTGACGGATCTCAACCGCGCTGCAGAGGCTTCATACCAGTCCACCCACAGCCTTGATACGGCGCTCCTGACGTTGGTGCGCGGCTTTGATGGGGTTGCCCGCAACAAATACACGCCGCTTGCTTCAGCGACATCCACCGCGACAGCCCCAGATTCGCAGCAACCGGCTGGCCCGTTGGATATCTTTACCATCTGTTTGCAACTCTGTTTTGGGATTGTTGTGCTGCTGGTGCTGTTGTGGGGTGCCCGCAGGGGCATCTCCTTTGGTGGCTACGGCGGCGGCTTCGGGGGCGGATTTGGAGGGGGCAGGGGTGGCGGTGGTTTTGGCGGGTTCGGCGGCGGACGGGGCGGTGGTGGTTCATCCATGCGTGGTGGCGGCGGTAGTGGCCGATCCGGGCGCGGAAATTAGTCAACATAGGAGATTTGCAATGAAATTTTTGATGAAGATGCTTTCAATGTTTGTGGTAGTTGCGCTCGTACTCGGAGTGAGTGGCTGCGGTGTGGTTCAGTCTGGCACCGATGAATATAACGAACTGGTGGCGTTGGTGCAGGGCGTGCAGTCTGCTGCGGCCAACTTTCAGTTGGTGACCGATACACAGTATGCCAAAATTCAGGCCAAAACGCAGATCACCAAAGATTATTACGATGCGGTGAGTAACAGCGGCGAAGTTTGGACAGGCCACTTTCGCTCACAGGCCGATGCCCTTACCGATTTGCTGAAAAACTATCGTGATGCCAACGGTCAACCGCTTGACCCGACCAAGCTCAACCTGAGCCAACTGCAAGACAAAGGCGCGCTGCCTAACGGGATCGGCCAGGGCTTTACTCTATATGTCAGCGCCGTTACTCAGGCACCCCCACCCGTGCCCGATTCCAAAGTCACCCTGGCCCTGGGTGATACCGTTGATGAGGCCATGAATACCATCCAACTGGCTGGCACCGATTGGAACGATGCCGTCAAAGCCTATAACACACGCCGCGCGCAGATCAAAGGCGAGATTGTGGCACGGGTTTCTGCCTACTTTGGTTTTGACCTGCCTGTTACTTTCCCATACTATCAGGGCGCGAATGCCGGTCAGCCGATTCGAAATCCGCTGGCGACGCCGAAGCAGTAAGAATAGATGAGCATCCAAGAAATGGAATAGATTGCAAACGGAGAATTTATGGAACGGAACCACTATGACCTGATCGTAATTGGTGCAGGTGGCGCAGGCAGCACCGCTGCTACAACCGCCGCCGGCATGGGGAAGCGTGTTGCACTGGTTGAGCGCGATAAGCTGGGTGGCACATGTCTGAATTATGGCTGCGACCCCACCAAGACACTTTTGCATACAGCGCACCTGCTCTACCATGCGCAGCATGCATCCACGTTGGGACTGCACATTCCAAAAGCTGAAGCAAATTGGTCAGCCGTACAGGCCCATATGCGCGATGTACAGGAAATCATTCGCGGCGGTACGCCCGAGCAGGCGCGTGCGAACATTGAAAAGCAAGGCATTGATTTGTTTATGGGTGAAGCAACCTTCACCTCCGCGAACGAGATTCGCGTGAACGGTGAGAGGTTACGAGGGGAGCGTTTCGTCATCGCCACCGGCACTGTTACGGCCATCCCAGAGATTGACGGGTTGTCAGAGCTTGGTTACATCACCAACCTTGAAGCTGTTTCCCTGTCTGCGTTGCCAAAACACCTGGTCGTGATTGGTGGCGGGCCTATCGGCTTGGAGTTTGCCCAGATGTTCAGCCGTTTTGGCGTGAAAGTATCTGTGCTTGAGCGTCTTGCGCAACCGCTGCCGCACGAAGATCGCGAGTTGGCAACTGCACTTTGTTCTCAGCTTGCAGCCGAAGGAATACGGATGAAATTTGGGACGGAGACACGTCGTGTCAAAAACCATCACGCTGGCAAGCAGATTACCATTCACGGGCCGGAAGGTGCCGATGAACAGTTGATGACCGATCAAGTCTTGGTGGCGGCAGGGCGACGGCCCGCATTGGACAGGCTCAATCTGGAGGCTGCTGGCGTTCAATATACCGATAAAGGAATTCCAACCGACCCGACCTTGCGCACAAATGTGCCGAACATTTGGGCCGCTGGCGACATTAGCAGCAAGTACCAGTTTACGCATGTCGCGTCAGCGCAAGGGGAATTGGTTGCGCGGAATGTTTTTTCCCAGACGCCACAGGCCTTCGACGGGCGTGTTGTCCCGTGGGTGACCTATACCGACCCTGAGCTTGCCCGCGTTGGCGCAGCGGAATCTGAGCTGAAAGAGGCCGGCATTTCGTATCGGGTCGGACGGGCCTATTTCAACAAACTGGATCGTGCCATCGCAAACAACCAGACCTTCGGCAGCGTCAAACTGTTTGCAGATTGCGATGGAAAAATCCTGGGGGGCACATCCTGGGTGCAAACGCAGGTGATTTGATTGCCCCTGTCGTATATGCCATGCGCTTTGGACTGACCGCGAAGATGATGGCTGAAGCGATGTTGCCCTATCCAACCATGGCAGAAGCGGTGCGTTGGGCTGCCGCTCAACTGTAAGTTTGTATCTGCCCAAAATCCTTTTCGTTTTTCACGTTCTAAGGAGATGTTTTATGAACACAACCTATATGATCGTTGTTGTCGTGGTGCTGGTAGTTGTCGGCATCTTGTTGGCCGTGGCTTTTACACGCCGCACACGCACAAAGCAGCTTCGGAGTCAGTTTGGCCCCGAATATGACCGCACGGTGGAAAGCCTGGGCAGTGAGAAAATTGCTCAGATCGAGCTGGTAGAACGCCAGAAACACGTTGAAGAATTGGATATTCACCCGCTCTCGCTCACAGATCGTGCGCGCTATTTGGATGATTGGGCTGCCGTCCAATCCAAATTCGTCGATGAGCCGAGTCAGGCCATTGCCGATGCCGATAGACTGATTATGGAAGTAATGCAACTGCGTGGTTATCCTGTTTCTGATTTTGAGCAGCGGGCGGCAGATATATCCGTCAATTATCCGGGGCTGGTACGAAATTATCGCGCTGCGCGAGCGATTGCTCTGAGAAATGGACAAGGGCTGGCAGATACAGAAGCGTTACGACAGGCGCTGATTTATTACCGTTCTCTGTTTTCTGAACTTCTGACAATCGAACCTGCCTTCGCGTAAGGAGACATAATATGAATGAATACATTTTTACAAACTCACATGTTCTTGAAAAAACCGACGATGAAGTAAACGACCTCGTTGCCAATGATTCTGCTGGCGAGAAAGCACGGGTGATTGATACAACCCCTGCAGACGTTAACTCATCGGCTGATGTCCGCCGGGATGAAACCGTAGCCCACCAGGTCAATGCCAGCGCGTCTATGGCGCTGCTTGAGCATGCTGAAGCAGAACGTCTGCGTATGCGCTGGTCAGAGATTCAAATCAAGTTTGTTGATGAGCCACAGGTTGCTGTTGAAGAAGCCGATGCGCTGGTATTGGATGTGATTGAAAAAATTAATCACGTATTTACCACTGAGCGTAATATGCTCGAAAGCCAATGGAAACAAGGCAATGAGCCCTCCACCGAAGAGCTACGCAAGTCGCTGCAACGCTACCGCGCCTTCTTCAACCTTCTCGTCCTGCGCGCCGAATAGCATATTCATGCTACCCTTTCGCAGATATCTAATTTTGATGGCCCTGCTGGCCATTGCACTTGTGGGCTGTCTTCGGGCTGTTGATTCGACACCTACACACAGCGTGACGATCGATGCCAGGAAGACAGCCCCTGTTTCTGGGGTTGGAAGTAAAAAACCGCCGCAAACCAATGCTGCCGGAATTCATCCGGCAGCACGGCGCGAGGAACTTACCCTGCTCTCAAACTTGCTCAAATTCAGGGTGATTGGTCGGGATGGGACAGCTCTTGGGCAGGTCTCCGACTTTATTATTAACACCTGCGAAACCTACATCATCTACTTTACCGTCGCCCCGGATGCGAGTCTCAAACTGGCAGCTGGCAGCCACCTCGTCATCCCCTTTGAAGTGGTGACCATTAACAGTGGCGTCCTCGACGCTGAGGGGCGTACCATCTCGATCTATATAAATCCATCTCAGGTGGCGGCTGCTCCGGTTTTTGCAGATCCGCTTGTTTTGCTGCCATACCAACCCTGGGAAGATACCGTGCGCTCCTACTGGTTGCAGGTAGCACGGGTCAGCCACCTGACAAGCGAGTGCAAGGCTGGCGGTAGTAATTCAGCCAATGCGGTGCACAAAATTGCTTATGCCACGCAATTAATCGGAGCTGCATTGAAAGACGGCAATCACAATTTGCTTGGGACGGTGCAGGATGCCATTCTCGAACCTGAAAGCGGCAAGCTGGGCTTCTATGTGGTAAAACTGCTGAATGGCAGTCTTGTCATGGTTCCACTGGGTCAGACGAATATCCCCAAAGAAGCGCTTGCGCCCGGGAAGACCATCGAACTGGTGCTATTGGCAGAAACGGCCAAACTGCTCGGCGCGCCACCGATTGCCTCTGTTGAACAGGCCATGAAGACCCAAACTCAGAGTGAAGCCCGCCAGTATTGGAAAAAGTAGGCGTTTGGCTTGCGTTGAATGCAACTTTCAGGAGGAGAAAAAATGAAATTTAGCCGACAATTTTTGGTGATTTCAATATTTCTGTTAATCATGTTGACAATTACAGCCTGTGGCAAACCTGCGGCTGTTGAACAAGGCAACAATGGAAAAATCACCATTTGTCATGCCAATGGTGATGCAACCAACCCTTATGATCAACTCACGCTTGATTTTGCCGGATTGGTTGCGCATGCCAGTCATCAGGATGATCTTGTCCCGGCCCCAGCGGGTGGTTGCCCAAAAACGCTCCAAGTGGGTACCAACACTGGAAAGCTGACGATTTGTCACGCTACTGGCAGTGCTACCAACCCCTACAACGAAATCACAATTGATTTCAACGGCTTGAACGGACATGGCAAACATCCAGACGATCTCATCCCCGCTCCTGAAGGCGGCTGTCCACTGGTGACGGTGACGCCCGCAATCACAGCTACCCCCACCATCACTGCCACACCCACCATAACGCCAACTCCACCCGCCACCATTGTCGGCGATGCAGATGGCAAGATCACGATTTGTCACGCTACCGGCAGCAAAAAAAATCCTTATGAGCTGATTACCATCAGTATAAACGGCTTGAAAGGTCATTCAAAGCATCCCCGCGATATTATCCCGGCTCCGGCTGGTGGCTGTCCCAACTAAAGTGCGATATTGATTTTCTTCCTTTATCAGGGCAAGTGCTAAGACAGTATAATCACTGCAACCTTTTCTTTTAAGCATACCCTTTGAAAGGAATACTTTATGTCATCAGAATTTACAGTCGTAAAACGTCCGCTGGGAAAAACAAATATGCAGATCACCCCCATTGGCTTGGGGGTGATGGAATTTTCTGGCGGTGGCGGCGGCATGATGGGGGCAGCCTTTCCATCCATTGCACAGGAAGAAAAAAACGCCACTGTCAAGGCGGCGCTCGATGGTGGCATCAACTGGTTTGACACTGCCGAACTCTATGGGGCGGGTCAATCCGAGGCATCATTGTCCGTTGGGCTGAAAGCCGCCGGAAAAGCAGACCAAGACGTGATCGTATGTACCAAATGGTGGCCGCTTTTCCGCACTGCCAATAACATTCCAAAAACCATTCAAGACCGTATCCACTTTTTGGACGGATACTCCATCAGCCTTTATATGGTGCACCAGCCCTTTGGTTTTTCTTCCCCCGAAGCGGAGATGGAAGCAATGGCCGATCTCGTGGAAGCGGGCAAAATCCGCTCGGTGGGGGTGAGCAATTTCAGTGCCGATCAAATGCGTCGTGCGCATCGCACCCTGCAAAAGCGTGGTTTGCCGCTGGCGGTCAATCAGGTGCGTTATAGCCTGCTGGATCGTTCCATTGAGAAGAATGGCATTTTGGAAACGGCGAAAGAGCTGGGTATTACCATTGTCGCTTATACTCCGCTTGGTTCAGGTTTGCTGACAGGCAAATATCACAAAAATCCAGAATTGCTGCAAAAGAAGTCCTGGTTTTGGCGCGCCCGGCTGCAAAACGGCATGGAGAAAAGCCGCAAGCTGGTGGCTGCGCTGGAAGAAATTGGCGCAAAGCGCGGCGTGACAGCCGCACAGGTCGCTTTGAACTGGGTCATCAACATGCACGGCGAAACGGTTGTAACCATTCCGGGGGCAACCAAAGTCAGCCAGGCGGTGGAAAGTGCCGGGGCGATGAAATTCAGCCTGTCTGCTGATGAACTGGCACAGCTCGATAAGTTGTCGCAGGCAGCCCAGTAACAAAAACAAAAATCCCTGAGATCGAAATCTCAGGGATTTTTGTTTAGCAGACAGTCGGAATTAGCGAACGACTACGACGTTGCTGGCCTGGGGGCCTTTGGGGCCGGCGTCGACATTGAATTCGACTTTCTGGCCTTCGTCGAGGTTCTTGAATCCATCGCCTTGAATGGCCGAGAAGTGGACGAAAACATCGGGACCACCATCACGAGCGATGAAACCGAAACCCTTGGTGCCGTTGAACCATTTGACTGTACCGCTGATACGTTCTGACATTGTTTGCCTCCTTATGGCAAGAAAAAAAGTTGGGAGGACCCGGTGCTTTCGCCAGAACAGCTAAAACAAAACGGCCCATGGATTTATACCCACGAGCCGACCTGGTTGCATTTCCAAAGCGAACTACTGGTATCCGTGTAAGAGCCAACTATATCATGCCGATTTGTGGAAGTCAATGGTTTTCACGTTATTGCTCTGCGTGTAAGCTTTCTTTAAAATTGCGCCTTTCAGTCAACAAAAATCACAATTTTTCAACGTGACGGGTATACTTGGGCCATCTTATAAATGGAGGCTGCAATATGCGTACTTATCGTCTGGCATTGATTGGATTTGGTAACGTGGGACAGGGTTTTACTCAGATTTTACGTGACCAGGGGGCTGACCTGACTCGCCAGTTTGGTATTGATTTGAAGATTGTGGCTGTCAGCGACCCGCTCAAGGGAAGTATCTATAGCCCCGAAGGGTTCGCCCCAGCTGATTTATTGGATGCAGTTGAAGCCAAACGCAGCCTGGAAACACTTTCCGCTACTGCATACGGTTGGAATGCGCTCGATACTATCCGCGGGTGTAATGCCGATGCCATTATTGAGCTGAGCTATACCGATTTGAAGACTGGCGAGCCCGCTGCCAGCCACATCCGTCAAGCGCTGGAGTGCCAAATGCACGCCATCACGACCAATAAGGGGCCGATTGCGTTGCATTACCCTGAATTGAGCGCCCTGGCCTGTCGTAAGGGCGTACAGATTGGCATTGAAGGCACCGTCATGAGCGGTACGCCAATCATTCGCCTGGCAACTGAGTTGCTTGGTGCATCGGGTGTGACTTGTGTGCAGGGTATTCTCAACGGTACCACCAACTATATCCTGACCCAAATGGAGAGCGGCACATCCTACGCCGAGGCACTGGCAGAAGCACAGGCCAAAGGCTATGCCGAAGTCGACCCTACTGCAGACGTCGAAGGGTTTGACGCAGCCGGGAAGACCGTCATCCTTGCCAATGTTCTGATGGGTGCTGCCATCACCATGAATGACGTGGACCGTCAGGGGATCACCAGCCTGACATATGCGGATATTGAGTCAGCTTGGGCGCTCGGGGAACGCTGGAAGTTGATTGCGCGAGTGGAGAAAACGCCAGATGGCGTGAAGAGTAGCGTGCGTCCGACCCGTTTACCGATTACGCACCCCCTGGCCTCCGTCAGCGGCCCGACGAATGCCATTACCTTTTCCACATCCCTGTTGGGAGATGTGACCCTGATCGGCCCCGGCGCCGGAAGGCTGGCGACAGGCTATGCGATTCTCTGTGACCTGTTAGCGATTGCCCGCAGTACGCCTGTGAGTAACTGAGCCGTGCAAACCAAATTTCTCGATCTGGCCCGACTGGGTAAAAATGACTGGTGGCGTTATTTACTTTCTGCTGTCGTGATTCTGTTTATATGGGTGTTCAGCAGCGTTTTGCTAGAGCTTGTGCTGGTAGGTATAAGTCTTTCGAACAATGGTTCTCTCCATATTGACCCAAACACCAACCAGATTGCAGGCGTTGACCCTTTATGGACTGTGACAATTCTGCTGTTAAGTTTTTTGCCATTGCTGGTTAGTTTGTTACTTTCAGTGCGTTTTATTCACAAACGCCCTGCCACCTCGCTGATTACACCGCGTTTAAAGATCGATTGGAAGCGTATTGCGATTGGTTTTGTCGGCTTTGGGCTGCTGTTGGTTTTGGCCTGTATGGTCGAGTCGTTTTTATATCCAGGACGTTACCAATTTACATTTAAGCCGCTTGATACGCTTAAATTTGCGCCGATCATCCTGTTATTGATACCGTTTCAGGCTGCTTCAGAAGAATTGCTCTTTCGTGGCTACATAATGCAGGGAATTGGTTTGCTCACGCGGCGCGCCTGGATTCCCGTTGTGGTTTCAAGCCTGATTTTTATGCTGATGCACATTTCTAACCCTGAAGCCAAGGTAGATACCTTGCTGGCGCTTGGCAACTATCTGGCTTTGGCTCTACTTTTTGCATTGGTGACAATTAAAGACAACCAGCTCGAGCTGGCAATCGGAATGCACATTGTGAACAATGTCTTGGTGCTGTTGGTCAATACGACTGTTTCGGTATTGCCCGTTCCGTCAGTTTTTACCGTTACAACGCTTGATGCAGGCTATGGGTTGGTAAGCTCCATTGTCGTTGCTTTTATTTTTTATGGGGCGTTGCACTTTTTTCTGCGTTCCAAAAAAATGGTTGATGAAACTGAAACAGTTTAAAAGTTTTTTATATATTCCCTAAAAAGACTGGTATTTATTCCAGTGTCAAATGACTTGAGAAGTGCTATATTAATTTAAATTCGTTTGACACTTTCCTGCCAGGTCTGATCGCGGGACAGATCTTTGGCAACGCATGTTCCCCTCCAACGCAACCGCCCATCTTTTGATGGGCGGTTGTCTTTTATCGAATGGTTATATTCCCTTTCAAACCTATTCTTTTCTTTCTGCCAGTATCATAACAACTATATGTTGGTTTAGAAATTTTGGATGTTCTTCTTCACGCGACGCAGGGACGATTTGCCCGAGTGTGTAGCCACCCAGCATGGGCAGATTATCCCCTAATACTTCGCGGATGGCTTCAATTTCAGAGCCTGGACGGGCTTCAAGAAGTGTTTGCCAGGCTGCATCGACCAGAATCATCGCCAGGACGGGTTTGGCCGATCCCAGGGCTGTCAGCGCATCTTGTGCGGCTTGTTTTGCCATTTTATAACAATCTGCCGGACTGCCAATCAGCAAATATCCATCACTGCCATCGATCAACATGGCATTCATGCGAAAGCTTCCATCTGCTTCAACGCGGATGGGCGAGCGTATTAATAACTGATCGGTGTTTGCCTGTTCAAAGCCGAGCGGATAGATGCGGGTCAGATAATTGAGCGGGGGAAAGGACCATTCACGGGCTGGTCTCCCGAACATTCTGGCATAACTTTCAGATGCGGGTCGTCCATCCAGCGTTCGTACCCAGAAACCGCGGGAGCGTGTGATTCGAAATCGACTGCCGACGGGGTGCCACCCATGACCGTAGCCAACGCCCATTTTAATGTCACCCCGTAAAAAAGCCGCTGCCATGGCTCCCGGCCCGGCTTGTGTACCAGCAATCTGGTAACTGTTCTGGCTTTGCGGATCGCCGCTTGAAAGCCCGCCAATCACTGGCAAGCTGGCTGGCAGTGCGCCGCAAAATTCTTCGGTATTCCCGTTGAGACCATCTGAAAAGATCAGGATTGCTTCTGCTGGGCGTTGTTGTTCATACCCAAGCAATTGCATAATGCGCATGGCTGTTTCAGCGCCAGCCTGGCTATAAGCAGGGAACCAGTGTGATTCTGCCTGAATACTATCTCCGCCAATAAATGCAACGACGACTGCATGGGAATGCAGCCCATCTTTTGTCAGCGCTTCTGAAGAGCTGAAACCCACCAGCGGAATATTGGACAATAAACTTGCAACGCCACTGGCAACCAGGTTTGGATCGAAACGATGGGGTGCGATAATGATTCCAAGTGTAGGTGAAATTGACCCCAGACCGCTCAAAGCTTGATGAGCAGCTTGCAACCCTGCTTCGCGTGCATCCAATGCCTGTGCCTGTCCAACTGAGGCGATGATCGTCATGGTGGTCTTTCCTTCTATGCCGGAATAATCGAATGATGAGCCGGTTTAGTTTTCAGAAATCGGAATGGTAAAGTGAAAAATTGTTCCCTTGCGAAATTCACTTTCAAACCAAATACGCCCGCCTTGCATTTCGACCAGGCTTCTTGTAATGTTCAACCCAAGACCTGTGCCGGGTGATTTGCGCGCCTGTTCATCTTCTGAGCGAAAGAATGGCTGAAAGATTTTCTTTTGATCTTCTGGTTTCATACCAATACCATTGTCTTCCACCCAAATATGGACGACTTCTGCTACGCCGTCTGGGTCCCATTCATTCGCCGCTTGCGCTGCATGGACGATGATATCTCCGCCTTCTTGTGTATATTTGTGCGCATTACTAATAAAGTTAATCAGCACCTGAATAATGCGGGTACGATCAGCCCAGACTTTTGGCAAATTATCAAGCATATCAACCGAGATGCTTTGTTTCTTATCTTCAATTTGGCGCTTGGTTGATTTAATGGCATCATCCACTACTTCAGCGACATCTACGGCTTTGTAATCCAGGCTCATGCGCCCAGCTTCAATTTTGGCATTGTCGTTCAAATCTTGTACGATGGTGTTCATACGCTCAACATTGGACCGTATGGTCGCAAGGAAATTGCTTTGCATATCGGTAATTGGCCCAACAGCTTTGGATGCAAGCAATTCAGAATAACCCTTGATGGATGTCATTGGGTTCTTCAATTCATGCGCCACAAAATTAACAAAATCGCTCTTGGCAACGTTGGCTGCCTGCACTTCGGCATATAGCTGGGCGTTTGCAATGGCAATTGCAGCATGATCTGAAAGACGGCTAAGGAAGTTTAATGCGCTTTGTTGAAAGCCATCTGTTTTGGTGCTTTCAAGCAGGAATAAACCAATGACGTTTGATTCTCGTTTAATGGGGACAATAAGCTGGCTGCGCGTGTTGGGCAGGAAGCTGCGCGCTGCATCGGGCTGATCGAATAGCGTGCGTTGCGGCTGCCCAGTGATGATTCCTTCACGAACGGCTGGATGATCCGGGGAAAGGTAGTCTTCTTTATATTTTTCGAGTTGCGTTCCGTAACCCTGTTCTGCATAAAGGCGGACGCCCAGCTTCTCGACAAAGCCGATTGCGCCAGCTTCAGCGTGAGATTGGCGCATGGCCCATTCCAGGGTAAGGCGCATGGCTCGGTTTACTTCCAGGCTTGCATTGAGTTCGCGGTCAATGCGTTGCATTACCGAGAGTTCTTCCACGCGTGCGGTGAGTTCCTGATCGGTCAGCGTATAAAGCCGTGCATTTTCAATGGCAACCGCTGCCTGGCCTGCAAAAGCAGAAAGCAGGTTCTGGTCTTCGAGAACAAATGGCAGGGCATCTTTCTTATTCATGATTTCGATAACGCCAATGACGCGATCTTTTACTTCCATTGGCACAGCCAGAATTGTTCGGGTGACATACCCGGTTTGTTTATCTGTTGTTGGGTTATAGCCTGCCGCGTCGTTGCTGATAACTGATTGGCGGCTGATAACGGCTTTGCCAACCAGACCCGACCCGGCTGGGAGTCGCTGCCCGACAAGGTTGGATGCAACCGGGCCAACCGTGACCTGAAAAATCAACTCGTCGGTTTGTTCATCCACCAGGAATAAGCTTCCAGCTTCAGAATTGAGAATGGATACAGCATTTTCGAGAATATTTTTGAGCAATAATTGCAAATCGAGCGTGGATGTCAATTGGCGGGTAATGACATTCAGGGTACTTAATTGTTGTGCTCTACGCTGCGTTTCTTGCAGCAATCGAGATTTGACGATGGCGCCTGCTGCCTGATCGGCAATGGATTGGAGCAAGTCCATGTGGTTATTTGTATAGGTAACGCTTGGGTCGCGGGATGTAATGCTTAGCGATCCGATTGTTTCCAACCCGGCATTTAGTGGAACGCCAAGCCAGGCATATAAACCACGCATATTGGATGTGACACCCATAATTTGACTCTGGCCCATAAAATCCTGTGTCAGAATTGAGCGGCGCGATAAGATAATTTCCTGATCCAACGTGGTTTTTGAAGGTAAGGGCAGGCCTTCTTTTGTAGGGATACGTTCATCGTTTTCAAGGCAGAATGCGTAGTAGAAATATTGACCTGTTTTATCGTAGAGTGTTAAGTGAAAATCATCCCCAGCGATGACTTGAAGGGTTTGTGCATAAATTAATTCAAGAATATCGTCAAAGTTTAGGGTAATGTTAATGCCCTGGGCTACGCGGGAGAGCGCATTCATTTCGCTAACGCGCCGCTCCATGTTGTTGACCACTTGTGCGCGTTCAAAGGCTACCGCCGATTGGCTTGCCAACGATTCCAAAAACGCAATATCATGGCTGGAATAGGGCTCACCTGAAAGGCGTTCTCCCAGTGCGAGCCAGCCAATTAAGCGGTCTCGTCCGGGTAGCGGGACAAAAAGTTGAGCGCCAAGAATGGCCAAACGTCCACGCTCACTCATAACCGATTGAGGTGGGCGTGTCATGTCGACAAAGAGTGGCAAAGCATCTTCACGTAATACAAGGGGTACAGAGCTATCGGATGCGAAGCGAATATCACTGGTAATTTGCTTTGTTTCATCTGGCGTGGCAACGTACTGATCGTTTAATGCGTCGTAAATATAAATGTGCAGTTGGCTTGGTAAAAGGCTTACGGTAATTTGATCGCGCAAAATACGCAAAATTGAATTTAAATCAGTTGTATTTGTTAATTCACGGGTAAATATCTTTAAGCGTTCCTGATGCGCGCGCTCACTACGGAAGAATACTGCGTCTATTTTTTCTTGCAGCCAGTTACGGACGATGTTCATTACGATGACAAAGACCAAAACTGTGAGCGCAATCAGCAATGGGTAACTCGGCCCAATCTGAGCTCCGAAGAAAAAACTAAAGGCTGTGGCCAGCAAAAGATAACTGACCAGCGCCATTGTCGTTAAGCCGATATAGAGGAGACTGCGTTGAATTATATAGGATGTCCGCAACAACCGATAACGCATAATGGTGTAGCCAGTTGTTGCTGGGAAAAGTATCAGTGTAGGGAAATATATCCACGTTACAAATGGCACGTTTAACCCAAATCCTGAGAGTAAAAGCCATACTGTAATGGGTGTAAAACCAATGAAAGTTCCCAACATCATTGCGCGTGCTTGTTGACGCACCACTGGTGAAGATGATGATCGTGAGCGATACAAAATCATTCCAATGAAAAATAATGTACTAACACCAACCAGCAGGTAGCTATACTGCCGAAACCCGGCAGATAGCTTTGGATCGCGCAGATAAAAGCCATAAATATTCAGAAACGCAAAAACGAAAGCGGGAGCGTATCCTACCAGACGCAGCAAAGGATACCGCGCAATAAACCGTGTTTCTTGCGGGAAAACCAAGCACAAATGAATCAAAGATGCGCCTACCAATGGTAAGCATAATTCCCATAGTGGAATAAGATAGTGTGTGGCGTATAAGTCTAACAGCCCCCCCATGACAAAAGCAGATGATGCCGCGAAGACGCCAAAAGCCCGCGCTGTGGTTTCATCGTGACGTACCCGAAACGTCCACAAACCAAAGGCAAGGAAAATTAACGCGATAAGGAAGGGAACGTAGAAATATGAAACTTGTGATAAAAGTGGAAAAGTTGAGAGATGGGTGGTAAAGGTTTGTTTTACGCCATTTGCGTTGACAAAAACGGTTTGTACTATTTCACCAGGCAGATGGCCCCTTAGGAAAGCAGCGATATCATCATAGCTTTTAGGAGAAATCGTCAGCGTGGGTTTGTTATTCTTGTCAAGAAACGAAATGGATTCTAGACGGTTGTTTGCGTCTGATGCATTCAAACCCTGAGGATTATATAGCACCCATTCAGGCAGTTGGTCTCCAGCATTGCTGGTGGCAAGCATGGTCGATGAGATAAAAGTCCCCAGAAATGGTTGCTGACTATAGCGAATTGCCAAAAATAAGGCGGCTAGCAGCGCAATACCTACAATAATCTGGTATGCGAATACAACGTACTGAATAACAATATTGAATACCTGAGTAAAACCTGTTGGCTTGTTCATAGGCAGGTTCTCCACCCCGATAAATTAGATATCCAGATTTCGCACAGTTTTGGCATGCGTCTGGATAAATTTTTTGCGCGGATCTACTGCGTCGCCCATGAGCATATCAAAGGTACGATCTGCTTCAGCCGCGTCTTCAACACCTACCAGTAAAAGGGTGCGATTGGCCGGGTTCATGGTTGTTTCCCACAACTGCTGTGGATTCATTTCACCCAGACCTTTATACCGTTGCAGGCTGGCTTTTTCGCTATCTTTGCCTAATTCTTTCATCGCATTGTCTTTTTCGGCATCTGAATATAAATAGCGTGCCTGTTTTTTGTGTTCAATACGATAGAGTGGCGGTTGCGCGATATACAAATGCCCTTCATCGATCAGGGGCGCCATATATCGGAAGAAAAAGGTCAGCAGCAGGGTACGAATGTGACTACCATCTACGTCTGCATCGGTCATGATGATAATCCGACCATAGCGTAAGCCTGTTACATCCAGGTTATCGCCAATGCCCATACCAAGTGCTGAAATAAGCGCTTTTACTTCATTGTTACCTAAAATCTTGTCGAGCCGTGCGCGTTCTGTATTTAAAATCTTACCGCGCAGCGGCAAAATCGCTTGAAAATGCCGGTCACGGCCCTGTTTGGCCGAGCCGCCTGCCGAGTCACCTTCTACGATGTATAGCTCGGTTTTCGTCGAGTCTCGTTCAGAGCAGTCAGCCAGTTTGCCTGGCAGGGTCAACGACTCAAGCGCCGATTTGCGGATAACAAGATCGCGGGCTTTGCGGGCTGCGTCACGCGCACGTGAGGATGTCAGGCATTTCTGGACAATTGCTCTGCCTGCCTGTGGATTTTCTTCAAGGAAGGTGCTGAACGTTTCACCTACCACTTGCGTGGTATAGGTCTGCACCTCAGGGTTCATCAATTTGACTTTGGTCTGTGACTCGAACTGCGGGTCGGGGTGTTTAATGGAAACGATTGCTGTCAGGCCCTCGCGTGTATCGTCCCCGGTAAAGTTTGGGTCGGAATCTTTCAGCAGGCTGTTTTTGCGTGCGTAATCGTTGATGACACGCGTCAGCGCTGAGCGTAGGCCGGTCATGTGCGTACCGCCATCAATCGTATTGATGGTGTTGGCAAATGAATATACAGATTCTGTATAAGCATCTGTATATTGGATTGCGACTTCAATCCCGATATTTTCAATTTCTTTTTCTACATGCACGACAGGATGCAAATTTTCTCGGTTGCGGTCTAAATAGCGCACAAAAGAAGTAAGACCGCCCTGAAAATAGAATGTCATCTCTCGGTCGTTGCGTTCATCTACAAAACGAATTGTGACTCCGCGAGTAACAAATGCCATTTCACGGAAGCGTTGGACAAGTGTGTCAAAGCGGAAGTCGATATCTTCGGTGAAGATCGTCTTGTCAAACTTAAAAGTCTGTTTGGTGCCGGTTTCATCCTTGGCTGCTTTGCCTACCAACTGAATGGCGCCCTGGGGTACGCCACGTTTGTAGTTTTGTCGCCACCAGTTGCCTTCACGCTTGACATCTGTGGTCATCCACTCGGAGAGCGCATTTACGGCACTGACGCCTACGCCATGCAAACCGCCAGAAACCTTGTATCCGCCGCCGCCGAATTTGCCACCCGCACCGATGACGGTCATGACCACATCCAGAGTCTCCATTGGGTTGCCGTTTGCATCCTTCTTGGATGGATGTAGTCCAATCGGAATACCACGTCCGTTGTCTTGAACAGAGACACTACTGTCAGAGTGAATGGTGATGTTGATGTGTGTGCAAAACCCCGCCAGGGCCTCGTCCACTGCATTATCAACGACTTCGTAAACCAGGTGATGCAAAGCCTTGATATCCGTACCACCCACGTACATGCCTGGGCGTTTGCGAACATGTTCAATGCCCTCAAGGGCTTGAATGGAACTGACATCATAATTAGCAGGTTGTGTCACGAAGTTCCTCCAAAATCATCATCAGGCTCGCGCCGATGTAATTTGATGCGTTTTGACCCACGCTAACGCTTCATCTACCCAGTTGTTCATATCTCGGTAAAAGATGAAGCTTGCCGCAAGCAAACCGGTAGAAATAAAAGCGTGGCCTAAAATGCCCACGAGTGCCATCCATGTATCGGTTGTTGGGGTAAGCCAGATTAAGTCCATTCCCTGGCTGATGATAATTGCCATCAGGGCAAACCAGCCCATCGGTGGCATTCCATAACGTAATATACGGAAGTTATGTGTAATAGTAGAAAAGGCGTTTTTTGACAGGATAAAAACGCCATGTGTTGAGAAAAACACCATCAGGCCAAGCCAGGTCGCTGGCCATGCCAGGAGAAGAAATAGCAGCAATGTGACAAGCTCGTTGCTTAATAAAAATGCGCCTATGGCCAGTACCGGAATAGCCACAAAATATGAGATTGCTGTCAAAGCGCTCCAAACGATCAGGCTGTGGAAGGTAGCGCGGAATATACTTGGACCGTTTTTTGATTTGAGCGCTACGCGCGAAACAAAGTAAAAGTAAAGACTTCCTATAAACAGGCCTGCACATACTAAAAGAAAGGAAGCACTAATCAGCACAAGTAGATTGGGGATTTCCCAGTCAATGCGCACTCCAAAAGGAGATGCTCCTGATCTGTTTCCGGGCATGAGGCTGAATATACCCAATGGGTAGGTTCGTAACAATGAAAAAAGGTTGAAATCAGCCCAGGCTGTGGATATTTTGGCTATTTCATCGGGTGTTATTGCTAGAGATGGCACCACAGCCTGCTTTTGGAAATCGATCAAGTCCTGAAGCGCAGGTGAGAAAAGCGCATAGACTTTGAGCCGCGGGCCTAGCCAAAGAAAAACATCCAGCGCCACCGGGAATAAAATAACAATAATGTTGCTTGCAATGGCGTTAAAACCACTTACGAGTGCATTAATAGCACCCGGCGGTTTTGGCGGAAGCTCTGCATTTTTTGTTTCTATCATTACTTGATTCTACCACAGCTAGAATTTATGCTCTAATTTCGGTTGTATATCAAAAGCTATGCCCTTCCCGTAAGTGCGGCAGGCAGGTACAATCCACTTATGATGGAACAACATCGCCATTTACCTGATTCGAATCGTTTGAGTGTGTTGGTTGCGGTTGTATTATTGGCATTCGCATTAGCACAGGTTGTTGAGACGCAGCACTATTCATTGGTTTTTGATTTTTTCAGCATTCGCATTTCTCTGCCGATCAACCTGGCAATTGCATCCACGCTGCTCTCAACCAGTCTAACGGCTGCGGGGATGGATTGGCTTTTGCGGGGACACCCTCATTTTGAAAGCAGACATACTTTTCAACATTGGTTGTTGCCGGCATTAACAACATTTGTAATCGGTATCCCTTTATATAGCCTGCCTTTGGGGGCGGCGTGGTGGTTTAGTTTTGCAATTGGGGGGGTGCTACTATTGCTCGTATTTTTATCAGAATATATCGTACTTGACCCTTCGGATGTGCGCTATCCCACTGCATCGGCCGGGTTGACGGCGCTATCATTTGCCTTGTTTTTAACCTTGTCATCGGGTTTGAATTATATTGGGGCGCGGTTGGTGCTGATTATTTTGGCAGTGTTCTTTGCATCTACGATGGTTGTATTGCGTGCTTTACATCTGCGTTTAGGGGAGCGCTGGGAGTTTGCATGGGCGGTTGGGATCGGATTAATTTGCACGCAGTTTGCGATTGCGTTACACTATTGGCCTTTGGGGCCAATTCAATTTGGTCTGGCGTTGCTTGGCCCGTTATATGCTCTCACGGGGCTGGCTACCAATATTGGTGAGGGCATGTCTGTTCGACAAGCAATGATTGAAGGATTGGTTGTGTTGATTTTATTCTGGATACCAGCACTATTGTTACGCTCATGATAGATCATTCGTTGGACTTGCTATATGCGCAATGGGATTTTATGCGCCGCTATGTGATTACACAAGCTCCACTGGAGGGTTGTGGGTTGCTGGCGGGGAAGAACCGGGTTGTCGAAATTGTTTTACCCGTGAAAAATGCTGCGGGGAGCGCGGTTCGTTTTCGGATGGAGCCGCGGGCGCAACTGCGCGCTTTTGAATTAATCGAGTCGTCGGGGCAGGAACTTCTCGCAATTTTTCATTCTCATCCCAAAGGTTCGTCAACGCCATCGCCAACGGATATCCGTGAAGCAGCTTATCCCGTTGTTCATATTATCTGGTCTCCTGTTGGAAGAAGGTGGCAAGCGCGTGGCTTTTGGATTGAAAATGGCAAGTCTGAGGAAGTTCCACTCAA
The DNA here is from genome assembly GCA_963757465.1 of uncultured Chloroflexia bacterium. Classification (GTDB taxonomy): domain Bacteria; phylum Chloroflexota; class Anaerolineae; order Anaerolineales; family Villigracilaceae; genus UBA5195. The sequence goes on from CAVWRY010000007.1 coordinate 123,285, forward strand.
TGTGCTGGATTTGTAACCTGGAGTGTTTTTTGTGTTTATTGAGCGTCGAGAATGTGAAATTTTCCCGCATATTTTAAGTTCGGAGGAATTGGATGCAAGATTTGATTTTTGATATTGGTTTGCTGCTACTTGGGTATCTGGTGGGATCGATTCCGTTTGGTTTGATTGTTGTAAAGCTCAAAACCGGCAAGGATATTCGTTCTGTTGAAAGTGGACGTACTGGTGGGGCAAATGCGATGCGCGCGGGCGGATTTGGTGCTGGTATCTTGACGGCAATTTTAGATGTTTTGAAGGGTGCAGTGGTTGTGTGGATTGCTCAAGCGGTTGCCCATAATAATTACTGGGCCTATATTTTGGCGCCGATTGGTGCTGTGCTTGGACATAACTACTCGCTCTATTTGCCAGAGTATGACTCCAACCATCGTTTTTTGCGCCTTCGTGGAGGGGCGGGGGCTGCCCCGGCTTTGGGCGGTGCGATTGGTTTGTGGTGGCCTTCCATACTCATCATTGTTCCAATCGGTGCTTTGGCTTTTTTTGTGCTCGGGTATGCTTCGCTAACGACAATTTCTGTCGGGCTTTCTGCGTTGGCTATTTTTCTTGTCCGTAAATTGTTGGGGATTGACGATCTCTGGATTAATACTTTTTATGGTGCAGTCGTTTTGGTGTTACTCGTTTGGGCGTTGCGGCCAAATATCCAAAAATTGATGAATGGTACAGAAAGAGTGATTGGTATGAGCCTGCATGGTCGTTCAAAAGCCAAACGTGAGCAACAAAAATCTTCTTCTTCGTGAAGCGCATTCTATGGTTTATTTATAAAACAAGTCCTGGCGATCTGTATCGCCAGGACTTGTTTTATAAATAATGGATGAAAGAAAGTTATCTGAATTTAAGGGGCTGCTGCCATATTCGGATTGGTCCAATTTGTCATGGCTGGACCCAGGTCTGTTGATACAGTTTCTTTGGCCGTATCAAGGCCGGAAGGCATGAGAGCAGACTCAGGTAAAAATGGATTTAGTTTCGCCCAATCAACATACAGGTTGGTTCCGCCTGATCCATCTTTGTAAACGCCAACACCAACCTGTCCATATGACAGCGTTAAATCAATTCCAATCGCGACGAGTTTACTGTTGATGTAGAATGCGAATAGATTTCCAATCGCTTGTACTCTCATTGTATTAAAACCCTTGGCCTTAACCATGGGGGCGTGTGTCCAAAATAGTAATGGGTAGCTGTAGCCATCAACCTCAGCCCAGATTGATATGTATTGCGTATTGGTATACTCAAAACGATAGCCATTTTTCCAGTCGTTATCTAAGTCTAGCTTTGATGGATTTCCGCGCACAAACAATATGTTGGCACAGTATGCGCATCCATATCGTAGCATTGAGACTTGATAATCAAGGGTGGAGTAATTTCCGCTATGTGCGCTGCTAGCCACATAGCCATAAATGCCTGTGGTATGGTATTGGGTGTTGGCGCGAATGTTCCATGTACCTGTGACAGGTGTCCAATCTCTCGTTCCCACAAATTGCGAATTAAAGGCCGACCCAATCTTGTAAATGGTGAAATTCTTATAAAGACTATAGGGTTTCCATACCCCACCTATGAAAGCTCTAACTCTCCACCCATAGATATTTGATTGACCGCTTACCAGGATGTTTGTGGGGGTATTTGAGCAAATTCGAGTTATGCAAAGATTTGCTGCGACTGTTTTGGTGTAAACAAGAACGCCATTTCTTATTAGTTCAAATTGATATTGTGTTGCTTCTGGTATCTGACTCCATGTAAAGGTTGGCGTTGTTTGTGTAAGCGCACCTGCTGGAAGAAATGCATCTGGAATGGGATATGTCGCTCCAAATAGCGAGTAGAGCAGGCGGTTGGGGGATCCAGCGCCGGGGGTGCTCACAAAATTTCTTGTGGATGTATCAACGATTGCGTTACGTACTTCAAGTGCAGTTGCATTTGGGTGGTCTTCCATATATAGCGCAGCCACCCCGGCCACATGGGGTGAAGCCATGGATGTGCCGCTAATGGTTGCAGTGTCTACATCGCTATTATCCCAGAGTGATGTAATATCTGTTCCTGGTGCAAAAACATCCAGACAGGTACCCCAGTTTGAATAGTCTGCGCGGGAATCATCTATATCGATTGCTCCAACCGTAATTGCATTTGGAATGCGTGCCGGTGAATAGCCGCATGCGTCACTATTAGAATTTCCCGCTGAAACGGTAAGTACCACACCCGAGTTGATCATATTATTGACTGCGACATCCAAAGGATTGTAACCAGGGCCTCCCAGGCTCATGTTTGCCACAGCCGGGCTAACATGATTGGCTGTCACCCAGTCTACCCCAGCAATCACTTGGGAATAGCTGGAACCGCCAGTGCAGCTGAATACACGTACTGCATGGAGCTGCACATTTTTCGCGACACCATAGGTGGCACTTCCAACGATGCCAGCCACATGTGTGCCATGCCCAAGACAGTCATTGCCATTTTGCCCATCACCAACGCTGTCGTAATCCAAAGTAGCGCGCCCACCAAATTCAACATGGGTTGCGCGGATACCTGTGTCAATGATATAGACATTTACCCCGGTTCCGGTTTTGTTATAGCTATAAGAATTAGATAAGGGTATGCCGTGCTGATCAATACGGTCAAGACCCCATGTCGCTCCAGTTTGAGATGTTGTTCCAGTAACAACATTTTCAGGGTCTAATTGGATCGTTGCATCTGCTGCCACATAGTCAACTGCAGGGTTCGCTCGTATCGCCGCCAGTGCCTGGGCAGGTAAATATGCGCTATAACCGTTCAGCGCGGCGTGATAAACAAATTTGACTTCGCCACCCAGCGCGCTAACTGACGACTGAATGCCAGCTGCGTCGCTTGCAGTTGAAAAGCCTTTTTTGTAAACCACAATATAGTGATTTTGAACAATTTGAGCGCCTTGAGGCAACACCAATGGTGCATTCGGTGATGAAGTTTGCGCTTGCGCTGAAAGCGTACCCGAGAACGCAGCAAGCAATATCGTAATCACAACTGCTATACGCCACAGGACGTTGAGTTTAATGCCGGTTTTAGACATGATGTTTCCTCCTGAATACTACAGAGAATTTCATTATAAAAATGTTACATACAAATAAAGTGTATCACAATCACCCCATTGATTTTCTGCCCTTAGCTTACAATTTCACAAACACGACTGACTTTGTTTCGATAAAAAAATCGGGTAACATAAGTTTTGGACGTTAACTCATGTTACCCGATTGATGTGTGGTTCACTTTGCCTACTCATCCCCTTCAAGGCTGTCGCTATTTTCCAAAATATGTTTATAAAGCGCCCGCAGGTTGCGGCGATGCAGGGTTTCTGCCAGACCTCCCAGATAAACCCAACTCTTGCCGCATTCTTCAATGCCAACTTCTTCCAGATATTCCAACGGAGCTTTACGCTTCAAAGCCGCACGTACCGCCTTGCGAATGGCTGAAAGATAAGCCAGGTTTTCTTTGACTGCTGCATCAATTTCGCCACGCAGGATAATATCGCCGTGACCTTGCACGACATTTTCCAGACCCATGCGGCCAATCTTTTTAATAGATGCAACCATCTCATCAATGTTTCCGTCCACCAGATAGGGTAAAGGCATAAAGGCATCCCCGGCAAACAGAATGCGATCTTCTTCCACCAGCACTGAGATGCCATCGGCGCTATGCCCCATAGCAGACATTAGGATGAGATTTTTCTTTCCAACCCGTAAATTCATCTCACCATCGTCAAAGGTTAAATGGGGCAGGACCATTTTTACCTGTCGTAACGCCGGGTTTTGCTTTTTGGCGGCTTCCAGTGAAGGACCGCCTTTTTCCACCATCAATTTGCGGCATAGGGAATGCGAAACAACCGTCGCTCCGGGAAAAAAACAATTTCCCCAGGTGTGGTCGGCATGATAATGAGTATTAATCACATACCGCACTTGCAAGCTAAGCTCATGCTCAATAAATTCACGAATGGCAAGGGTCTCTTCCGGTACGGCAAGCGTATCAATCACCACTGCCCACTGTGGTCCGGCAATCACCCCGGCTGTTACCTGCGCATATAACTCACTTTGGAACCAAAAAACATTTTCTGAAACACGCTCACGATGCATACAAACTCTCTCAAAACAGGATGCCTTATAAAATAGCATAAACATCTTATAAAATCAAGATTGTCAGACAACTTGGCGCGAATTGAAATGATATTTAGATGTTACCCTGCTTGCTTGCAGTACACTGGCGTGATACACTTTTATTAATATGGTTACACCTTTTCTGATCTTTACACCCGATGCCAGCCTTGGCACACTCCTCCTTAAAGGTCTTGATGCAAAACGCTTCGAGATCTTTGTGACGGCTGATTTCTCTGAAGCCATCCATTTTGTTCGCAAGGCCAATGTCTCCCTTGCCATTTTGGATGCGGCTTTCGATGAAATGGACAGCCCGATTGCCGAGATTGGATATGGACTTCAGCAGATTAATCCGGGCATTGAGTTTATCGTTGTCACCCCTGATCGACAGGAACCAAGATTGGGGGAACTAATCCCTTTGGCAATCCTCACCCGACCCGTTGCCATCCCCGATATTGAAGCCGCGCTGACCAAACGGAAACACCCATCCGCCAAAGCCAAAAAGAATGCAGAATCGAAAATTGTTGAGCGTGATTTGGCTGAAACAGCCAATTTAATGTGGCTGAAAGATGTCAGCCGGGCGGCGCAGCATCTTACGCAACTTACACTTAAATCTTCTGCGCAGGCGGCGCTGATTACGCGTGAAAACGAGCTTTGGGCGTATGCCGGTCAGTTGTCGCGTGAAGCCGCGCAGGAACTTGGTCAATCGATTGAGCGTTATTGGGATAAACAGAGCGAGAGTGATCTGTTGCGTTTTGTGCGTCTTGAATCGACCGAGGCGCAGCACATGCTCTATGCGCGCAAACTTTCGACCAGCATGATTCTGGCGCTGGTCTTTGATGCTGAGACACCTTTCAGCAAGATTCGCGCCCAGGCTGGCAAGTTGGTGCGTACCCTGTCAGAAAGTCCGCGCTTTGAAGATCTTTATGCGGCCTCGCCGCCAGTTGTGGCAACACCAGCGCCTTCGCTGGCTGGCAAGATGCCGCTTCCTTTTGAAGCAAACCTTTCTGATGAGGAAACACCGCCAGGTCTGCCGCCCATCTCGGAGTTGCTGGGAGATATTCCTGCGCCGAACCCCGTCCGGCAGCCCGCATTGCCCAAAAAAGTTGCATTGCCTTGGGAGCAATCCAAAATCCCGGTTCAGCAATCCGATAATGGGGTGGTTTCTTCTGCCACGCTCACGGCCTCCGAAAAGCCCCAGCGGCCCCCAGCATCCTTCCATTATGAGACATCTCCCATTTCCCAGAACGATACGATCACTTCAGACATGGCAGAGACGCGCTTGAGCAGTTTTACGCGTGCCTCCGAAATGCAGTTGGACTTGCAAGAAACCCGCAGGCAGGAATCTGTGACAGATGATGAGCAAGCTTATATTGAAACCCGCGCTCAGAACGTTTCTGAATCGGGATCGGAAGCAGTGCATCGCATTTTGCTTGAACCAGCTTCGCCCGCGCTTGTCAATTTGACGTATGCCTGTTTGCTCATTCCGCGCTTTGATACGCATCACCTGGTGGGGGATGCTGCCGAGCGGCTGACAGAGTGGGTGCCGCAGTTGTGTATTGCTTTTGGCTGGCGGCTGGAGCACTTGGCGGTGCGCCCCGAGTATTTGCAGTGGGTCGTGCGTGTGCCGCCTTCCACAGCGCCTGGCTATGTGATGCGTATCATCCGCCAGCAAAGCTCGGAACGCTTGTTTAATGAGTTTTCACGCTTCAAAAAAGACAATCCTTCTGGTGATTTTTGGGCGCCGGGCTATCTGATTATGGGCAGCTCGCAGCCGCATCCACAGAAGCTTGTGCGCGATTTTGTGCGACAGACCCGGCAGCGGCAGGGTCTGGAAAAATAATACTTTGCAAGTAGACGAAGGGCATCCATGCCCTTCGTTTTTTGTATCTTTATCTTAGCAAAAGTGTTCGTGTTTATATGCACAAAGCCGGGAAATAAAAAAGCTTCAATAGTATAATCATCGCAACATATGCTGGAGGCAGGATGACTGAACGTAAAATTCGTGTACTGGTTGCCAAGCCTGGTTTGGATGGGCATGATCGTGGGGCAAAAGTGGTGGCGCGTGCGCTGCGCGACGCCGGGATGGAAGTGATTTATACTGGTTTGCGCCAGACGCCGGAAATGATTGCAGAAGCTGCCTTGCAGGAAGATGTGGATGTGGTGGGACTTTCCATTCTCTCGGGGGCACACATGGCGCTGGTTCCGCGTGTGATGGAACTGCTTAAGGCCAACGGACAGGAGCAGGTCAAGCTATTCATTGGCGGGATCATTCCCGATGAAGATGCGCCAAAGTTGAAGGAAATAGGTGTTTCGGCCATTTATGGCCCCGGCGCGCCCACTGAGCAAATCATCGCCGATATTCATGCCATTGTGGCGGCAGCCTGAGTTTGTTCTTTACGCATTATGAATTATGTTTTAAGTAATTCTTAATGCGTAATACATAAAAGGTATTCCCATGAATCTCTGCTCAATCTGTTCTCGCAGGTGACCGGCTTTCGCTGGCGCGTGCGCTGACACATGTTGAAAATGATACGCCTGAAGGCCAGGCGGTTTTAAGTGCGCTCTTTCCACACACGGGAAGGGCGCATTTGATCGGTATTACCGGCGCGCCGGGCACGGGCAAATCGTCGCTGGTTAATCAGCTTGCTTTGCATTATCGCAGACAGGAAAAACGCGTGGCAATTGTGGCGATTGATCCGTCGAGCCCATTTACGGGTGGAGCGGTGCTGGGAGATCGCGTGCGCATGCGCGACCTGGCTGGGGATGCGGGCGTTTTTATCCGCTCGATGGCTTCGCGCGGATCGTTGGGGGGGCTGGCGCAAGCGACAGCGGGCGTGGTACAGGTCTTTGACGCTGCCGGTTTTGACGTGGTGTTGATCGAGACGGTTGGCGCGGGCCAGTCTGAAGTGGATATTGCGCGGCTGGCGCATACGACCCTTGTCGTTGAAGCGCCCGGTTTGGGCGATGATATTCAGGCGATTAAGGCTGGCATTCTCGAAATTGCCGATATTCTTGTGATTAATAAGGCTGACCGCCCCGGCGCGGATAGCGCCGAGCGAGCGTTAAGGTCGATGTTGGATTTGGCGCACCCGGTGGCGAAGGTGTTTATGCACCACGGGACTGCAATGACAGCAGCCCCCCCCCAGCCCCCCCGTTTTCTGCGAAAACAGGGGGGGAGCAAAGTTTATGGATTCCACTTATTCGGCGGACGGTGGCGACCGAAGGGGCCGGGATGCCCGAGTTGATTGAGTTGATACAGGATCATGCGGGGTACCTGCGCCACAGCGGTGACTGGGCCCGCCGCGAGCGCACCCGGCTTTCGGCTGAGTTTGATCTTTTCATCCAAAATACGCTGGTCGAACGTTTTCGCGCCAGTCTGCCGGAAAACGGCATAAGCCAGATGCTCGATTTAATCCAAAGCCGCACATTATCGCCACGTGAAGCGGCCATGAAGTTGATGGAGCGATAAATGATTTATGGTGAACGCATCCGTTTGCGTGCCATTGAGCGCGATGATATTCCGCGTTATGTGGCGTGGTTCAACGACCCTGCAGTGACCGCTGGGCTGAATATGCACTTTCCCATGTCGCTTAGTGATGAGACACGATGGGTTGAAAGTTTGTCAAACTTGCCACCGCAAGAGCGCCCACTGGCGATTGAAGTAAAGACACCTGACGGCTGGCAACATATTGGCGGCACAGGGTTGGATGGAATTGATTGGGTAAATCGCGCTGCCTGTTTTGGTATTTTTGTCGGTGAAAAATCGCTTTGGCATCAGGGTTATGGAACGGAAACGACACGTTTGATGCTAAAACACGGTTTCGAAACGCTCAACTTGCACCGAATTTTTTTGCATGTTTACGAGACCAACCCAAACGCCATACAAACTTACGAAAAAGTAGGTTTTGTGAAAGAAGGCATAATGCGTGATGCGATTTATCGAAATGGATGTTATATTAACGTCTTGCTCATGAGCGTTTTGCGTTCTGAGTGGAACTTAATCCAGGAAAAGCAGGTGAAAGAATGAATCATCATACACGCGATATGAAGGTTTACGGGGGGATTAAACTCTACGCTGGTACCGGGTCGCCTGATCTGGCCCAAAAAGTGGCCGATTATATTGGGCAGCCTCTGTGCGGGCGCGATATTATTCAGTTTCCGAATGAAAACTTGTTTGTAAAGTTGCACTCCAGTGTGCGTGGGCAGGATGTCTATATCATTCAGACCACTTCTGCGCCGGTGCATCGTAACATCATGGAATTGCTGATTATGGTGCAAACGCTCAAGCTGGATTCAGCCGCGCGCATTACAGTCGTAATCCCATACCTGGCGTATGGCCGCTCTGACAAGAAAGACCAGCCGCGTGTGCCGATTACGGCGCGCTTGATGGCGGATATTATCCAGGCGGCGGGCGCAGACCGCTATATTCTGCTCGACCCGCACGCCGGGCAGATTTAGGGATTTTTCTCCATTCCTGGGGATGTGCTGACGACTTTTCACATGCTGACCGATTACCTGAAGCAATTGCGCCAGACCATGGTCGACCCGGTGGTGGTTACCGTTGATCTGGGGTTTGCCAAGAAGGGGCGAAACGTCGCTGCCGACATTGACGCGCCGATTGCCTTTATTGAAAAGCGTCGGGTGGCGAATGATGCCAAAGCCCAGGCCCTGAGCATTATCGGTGACGTTGAAGGGCGCGATGTGGTGCTGGTGGATGATGAAATTGATACGGGTGGCTCAATTGGGCAGGCGGTCAATCTTGTCAAAGAGCACGGCGCACGTGATGTATATGTAACCTGCGTGCATCCGGTGTTTTCTGCCAATGCAATTGACCGGCTGGCGGCTTTACCAGTCAAGAAATTTATTACAACCGACACCGTGCCGATTGCCTATGAAAAGATAGAACAACTCGGAGATCGTCTCGCGATTATTTCGGCATCTTCCCTGCTGGGTGAAGTCATCATGCGCGCCCACGAAGGCCGTAGCGTTGGCGAAATGTTCAATGAATAGTGAGTAGATAAGTAGAGATTAGAGAATAGATTTTGACTACTCTCTAATCTCTATTCTCTGATACCTGACCCATGCCCGAACTCCCCGAAGTTGAAATGATTGTTCGCACATTACGCCCTGAACTGGTGGGGCGTAATGTGCTTTCTGCCCAATTATTATGGGCACGAACCCTATCAACGCCTGCACAGGTCTTGTTTGAACAGTGGATTGTTGGTCAGACGATTGTTGATGTTCGTCGGCGCGCGAAATATATTCACCTGCAGCTTTCAAATTTCAACCTTTTCATCCACTTGCGCATGAGCGGCGATTTATACATCAAACCCGGCGATGCCCTGCCAGAGAAACATGATCGTCTGCGCCTGGGTCTTTCGGATGGTCACCAACTTGTATTTAACGATCCACGCAAATTTGGACGTGTCTGGCTGGTGGCGGATGTCAACGAAGTAACTGGCAGGCTCGGCCCTGAGCCGTTTGACCCGCTTTTTACAGCGCAGGTTTTGTATAATAATTTGCACCATACGCATCGACAGATCAAGCCGCTTTTGCTCGATCAGCATTTTTTGGCCGGGCTCGGCAATATTTATACCGACGAGGCATTACATTTGTCCGGGGTGCATCCCATGCGGCTTTCGGATACAATATCTGCAATGGAAGCTGAAAAGTTATTTCACGCGATTCAGACGGTTTTGCAAGCTGGCATCGATCATAATGGCGCCAGTTTTGATTGGGTCTATCGCGGTGGCAACTTCCAGAATTATTTTCAAGTGTATGGCCGGACAGGTGAGCCTTGCCCGGTATGTGCTACGCCCATCCAGCGCATGGTTGTCGCCCAGCGCGGAACCCATTTTTGTCCAACTTGTCAGGTGATGTGATATGCAAAATAACCCCTTGTTAATCATTGTCATTGTAGCCATCATCGCGCTTGCTCTTGGCACGTTGATCGGTTATTTCATCTTCTCTGTCTTTGAAGGACGCCTGTCAAAGGCGCTGGAAGATGCGCGTGAGTTTGTAAATGCTGATGATCCAATCCATGAAAAGCCGGAAAAAATTGAGTCAACCGTGCATGAGCATGAGGTTTTAAAAGTCACTATCGACCCCGCTTTAAAATGGCACCTGGAATTGGACGGCGTGCGCATTGAACCGGATGGGTTAACGGCTGAACAGCGCACTCGTTTGGTCAATGTTGTCGTTCAAATCCGCCCGTGGATTGATTCAAAAGCGGCACCTGCACCTGCGCCCGCCCCTGCCCCACTGGCACCGCCCCCAGCCCCTGAGCCAATGCCGTCTTCGTTGACCCTTTCATCACCGTTGCAGCCTGTAAAGCATCCTGTTGTACCATCCACACCCGCAGGGCGAATGGATCCTATACGCGGATTTCGCTCGCTATTGGAGAGTGACGTAAAGAAACCAGAGCCTTTGCTAAAGTCTCCAAATATCGTGGCGATGATTGACGAAGTGCTGCAACAGAAACTGGTGGGTCACCCCCTTGCTGCAAAAAAAATCCGTTTGGAGGAAGGCCCATCTGGCGAAGTGGTTGTCTTTTTGGGTGCAACCCGTTATGACGGGATCGATAGCGTGCCAGATGAAGCCATTCAAGCGCTTATTCGCGAAGCGATCAAAGAGTGGAACGATCAATAAAAATAAAAAAGAACGGCGGAGTTTTTCACTCTGCCGTTCCTTTTTATGCGATATCCTTGACCAGATATAACTCCCCACGTTCAAAGCCACGTTCGAGATAATATTTGCGTGTGCCGATGGCAGAAATGACTGCCATGCGGCGAAAGCCGTGCGCGGCGGCGGTTTGCGCTGCGACTTCAAGCAGCTTTGTGCCGAGCCCAATGTGCTGGGCGGAGCCGCTCACTTCTGCGCCCACAGCCAGTGATTGGCCGTAGACGTGGACTTCCCGGATCAGGGCAGCGTCCTCCAAATCGGCCATGCCAACAGCCGGGGATGTGGCTAAGGGGAGGGAAAGCCGGATGAAACCGGCGAGTTGGTCATCGGGGGTGACAAACGAGATGAAATGTTCCTCGGCAGAGTCCGTCTGATAGGTCAGGTCATCCAGTTGCAGGGTGGCAGCTTCCACTTGAGTCCCGCGCACTTCACGGCAGCGGATGCACTTGCACTTTGTCCCGCGCCGCTTCATCTCTTCCTGAATATCCATGCGCAGGCTGGTGCGCCGGTTGCCCTCGACCACATTGGTAGATGGGATGTCGCGGATGACGCGGTTGATGCGGCAGTAGGCGGGCACCTGCGGCTTGATATCGGCAATCAGGTCAATTAGTTCCTGCGTGGTATACGGGCGGAACTCGCCGCGCTGCCAGACTTCGTAAAGTTCGGCGTTGGCGAGCAACTGATTCGGGTAGATTTTGAGTTCGTCGGGGCAGAAACCATCCCACAGGCGGGTGAAATCTTCACGGTCTGATTCGGGCGTTGCGCCGTGCAGGTTGGGCATCCAGTGTAGCACGATCTTGAAGCCAGCGGCGCGCAGCAGGGCCACAGCGCGGTGGGTGGTGGCAACATCGTGTCCGCGCTTGTTCATGGTCAGCACGTGGTCGTCAAGGCTTTGTGCGCCCATCTGCACCTTGGTGACGCCAAGGTTGCGCAGCCAGCGCAACTCGTCCACCGTAATTTCGTCGGGGCGGGTTTCGATCACCAGTCCAACGTTGCGGTGCGGGGTGGTTTCGTTGAGCGCTTGCGCCGTTGCCAGTTCGCCGGGGGCACAGCGTTCAATTTGTCCTTTGGGCGCATTCTCAATCCCCAAATGTGGAATGGCCGTCAACTCGTTCATCGCGTCGAAACAACGCTTGATGAACCACTCTTGATAATCGCGACGGTAGGCGCTCCAGGTACCCCCCAAAATGAGCAGTTCAATTTTGTCGGTGGGGTGGCCCAGGTTTTCGAGCGCGGCAATGCGCGAAATCACTTGAACATACGGGTCAAATTCGTGTTGCAAGGCGCGCATCGCGCCGGGTTCGTCGGGCAGGTACGATTTGGGCATGCGCACATCGGTTGGGCAGAAAATACACTTGCCGGGGCACGGATAGGGTTTGGTCAAAACGGTGACAGTGGTCACGCCTGAGAGCGTGCGCACCGGCTTCATGCGGATTCGCTCCAGCAGCGCCTTGTCGGGAGCTATCTCCCCGGAGGCGGTCATTTCGTTATAGATGGCGACGAGCGCCGCTTTTTCGACCACCCCACCCTCGGCCATTGGGTGTGCGCGCAGCGCATCGAGCACCACGCGCCCCTGGCGGATTTCATCCAGAATGATGCGGGCGAGCGTCAGTTTTTCGGGCGTGAGCACTTTGCCTTTGCGCCACTGGTTTTGTTTTTCTTTGATATCCATTTTTGCCTGTAAGTTCTATTAAGGTGGTATATCGGTAAATTGGGACTTGGTAAAATCGGCTTACCAAGTTACCACTTCTCATTGTATCAACACTATCCCATTGCGTGTTTCATCGCCTGCCCACCAATCACATGCATATGCAAGTGATGGACGGTCTGCCCGCCATGCTCGCCAGTGTTGACGACGACGCGGTAGCCACTCTCGCTGATGCCATCTGTCTCGGCGATCTTGCGGGCAGTGGTGAAGAGATGTCCCAGCAGGGATTCGTCTTCGGGCACAGTTTCGTTGATTGACGCAATATGCCTGTTCGGGATAATCAGCACATGGGTCGGCGCGGCGGGGTGAAGATCGCGGAATGCGGTCACTTGCTCGTCTTTGTAGACAACGGTTGCCGGGATTTCACCAGCGGCGATTTTACAGAAGATGCAGGAAGGGTCCATGGGGCCTCACAAAGAGATGAAGAATGAATTCGGAAGGATAAAGGAAAGCCTAATACCTAATTATTGAATTTTCCCATACTTCGGCGCACAAACAATATCATAGTATTCCAATTCTGTGGCTTTGTTGGCTTCGGCGTAGGCCGCCGCGTCCTTGCTGATCTTGCGGACGGCGTCGAGGTGATCGCGGGCGTCGGTGTCCCAGTAGCGCGGGAGCGTCATCAGCGGGTCGTTGGCTGACCCTTCGGAGATAAAGCTGGGACGCATCGGGTCGGGGTCATCGGTCAGCGGCACCCAGTTGAACATGATGGGTCCACGCGGGTTGATCGTGAATCCCAGCTTGAAGCCGGCCTGACGCGCCATCTGCACCGCTTTGGGCGTAAACCCGCCACCAGCCCAGATGTGCGCAATCGGCGCTTTGCCAAAATTGGTTTGCATGGCCTGCATCGAACCATAAAGCTCATTGTGGATAAAATCGTCGCTGGAGCCAGGGTCAATGGGCAAATGCAGCACACCATGCGACTGAAAATCAACCCAGCCTTCCTTCGATAATGCCACCATGTCTGGCAAAATATTTTTGCCGATGTCGTCGTTGGCGTTAATCCACGCATTGACGACGGGCCAGTGCAGTTTGGTCCAGTAGGGGCGAAAGACTTCGAAGTTCTCGGCGGTGTGGCGGTCGTCTTGTATCAGCAGTACCGATCGCTGTGGAATTTTGGCGTTGTGGTCCAAAAAGTCGAATGCCTGCTGGGTGTTGATGGCTGTAAAGTCCTGGTCTTGCAGGTCACTCATCAAATTTTTGAAATCGGCCAGGTTCATATCCTGGGATTTGGCGGGAGCGCCTTTCGACAGGCCGTGGATCATAATCACCATCACCACTGTGCCGGGCGCAGCATTGCCGGGCGTCCATTTGGCTTTGAGCGCCTGACAGCTATCTTGGATGTAGGTATGCGGCGTATCGAGCGGATTCAACGCTGTGGTTGTAAATCCACCCGGCAGTGCGGGCGGGGTGCGGATAGCGGTCGGTGGCAGGGTGGGAGTCACGGTCAGCGTGGGAATCGCCAGGGCGGTCTGAGTCAACCCGGCGTAGACGCTGGCGTAGGCCTGAGTCTGGAGGGCACCCGCGTCCACAGTGGGGGCGGGGGGCGTTGCCGGGGCGCATGCAGCCAGAAAGACGGCTAAAAAGAGAAGGGGAAGTGTGCGAAGTCATGAGGATGATTCTACTCCAAAAAGATAGGACGCCCGCATCCGCAGGCGTCCTATCTTCTCACTAATGCCTATTCACTGATTACTGATTGCCATCGCCCTTGATAAACGCTTCCGTCATCTCAAGGCAAATATTGTCTTTAAACTGCTTGGGTGGGGTCTTGAAGAAGTACGAAGACGGCCCAATGATTGGGCCTGAAAGGCCGCGGTCGAGTGCCAGCTTGGCGCAGCGCACCGCGTCGATGATGACGCCTGCCGAGTTGGGGCTGTCCCAGACTTCGAGCTTGGTCTCGACATTCAGTGGCACTTCGCCGAAGGTGGTGCCTTCCATGCGGATGTAGCACCATTTGCGATCTGTCAACCAGGGGACGTGATCCGACGGCCCAACGTGGACGTTATTTGCGCCGACGTCGTAAGGAATCATGCTGGTGACGGCGTTGGTCTTGGAGATTTTCTTGCTCTCCAGGCGTTCGCGTTCAAGCATGTTCAAGAAGTCGGTGTTGCCGCCAAAGTTGAGCTGGTAGGTGCGGTCAATGCGCACGCCACGGTCCACAAACAAGCTGGCCATCACGCGGTGCAAAATGGTCGCGCCAAGCTGGCTCTTGATGTCGTCGCCCAAGATTGGCAGGTTGGCATCTTTGAAGCGCTTGCCCCAGTATTCGCTGGATGCAATGAAGACAGGAATGGCGTTGACGAAGGCGCAGCCCGCTTCGATGATCTGTTCCACATACCACTTGGTCGCCATTTCAGAGCCAACCGGCAGATAGCTGACGACGACATCGGTCTTGCTATCCTTCAGGATTTTGACAATGTCGGCAGTCGGGCCAGGAGCCTTGGTGATGATCTCAGACAGGTACTTGCCCAGGCCGTCGTGGGTCATGCCACGCACAACGGGAGCGTTGAGATTTGGGACACTGGTAAATTTGTAGGTATTGTTTGGCTCGGCGAAGATGGCTTCGGAAAGGTCTTTGCCGACCTTGGTGACATTGATGTCAATACCGACTGTAAATTCGATGTCGCGGATATGATAGCCACCCAGGTTGACATGCATCAAACCGGGGACTGTGGCGTCGTCGGCTGCATTTTTGTAAAATTCAATGCCCTGGACGAGGGATGAGGCGCAGTTGCCAACTCCAATAATCGCCACGCGTACTTTTTTGCTATTGCTCATGTGATTAGGTCTCCTTAAAAGATATTGCAATTAAGTTTCAACCCCAGCCTGCGCATGAGGCGGGGAAAGTTGCTTATGCTATAATCATACTACTGAATTTAAGCCTGTTTTTGGAACTTATTGACTTTATAAAAAGGGTGTTCGCTGCATGAAAGACCAAACCCGCCGCATTGAGCTTCTCACACAGATTGGCCGCGAACTCAGTTCGGCGGCCAATTTGGATGGCGTGTTACAGTCTATTTTATCTGCCGCAACCGAGCTAACCAGCTCGGAATCAGCTTCGATATTGGGGTTGGATGAAGAAAGCAATACCCTGCGTTTTCTTGCGCTTTCACCTGCCTACAAAAACACGCTTCAGACTGTGATCGTCCCGCTTGATAAGAGTATCGCTGGCATGGTTTTTAGCCAAAAGAAAACAGCAGCGGTCAACAATGTTGCTGCATCACCCTTTCACTACAAAACAGCCGACCATATCAGCGGCTTCCAAACGCATTCTTTGCTGGTTGCGCCGATCATGTTTCGCAACGAAGCGCTGGGTGTGATAGAAGTTGTCAACAAGAACGATGGGGTAGATTATACCGGGGAAGATGTCACAATTCTAGAGACTCTTGCCTCACAAACAGCAATTGCTGTCCAAAATACGCGTTTGCAAAAGCTTCTAGAGAAAACACAGAATGACGCCAGTCGCCTCGATAAAATGAAAAGCGATTTTGTCGCGATCACTTCACATGAATTGCGCACACCGCTTGGGCTGATTATCGGTCACTCTACCTTTATGCGTGAGATGGTGACCGAAGAAGAGTATGCCGAACAGCTTGATGCGATCATCAAAAGCGCCATGCGTCTGAAAGAAATCATTGAAAACATGTCCAGCATGGATAACTTCCAAAATGGTGTGTCCGTCGTTCGGCAGCACTCCGTTTCGGTGCGTCGCCTGCTGCTCGATACGATTGTATCCTACCAGCAAGATGCAGAAGCCAGAAGAGTGAGCATTAACCTTGATCTGTCCGACTCTGACCTGCTGATTGAAGGGGATTCCGAGAAGATCGGTATTGCTATAAATAACTTAATCAAAAATGCGATTGCATTTGCCAATGAAGGGGGGCATGTCTTTGTCGTTTCAGAAAAAGTCCCCGGGTATGTGAAAGTTTCCGTGATCGACGATGGCATTGGCATTCCGATCAAAGATTTGCCGCATGTTTTTGAGCGTTTCTATCAAGTTGAGTCGCATCTTACCCGCAAACATGGTGGCATGGGGTTGGGATTGTCGGTCGCCAAAATGATGGTTGAAATGCATGGTGGTCGCATTTGGGTAGAGAGTGTTGAAGGCAAAGGCAGCATGTTTACCATGCTGCTGCCGCTCGACCCGTCCCAAGCACAGGCCGCTCAGCGCGTTTTTCGCTAATGAATCCCGCAGACCCTTTATTAGTCTTTGCCGGTCAATTGCGCCGCCAATATTTGCTGCCGTTTGAAGGCCGTCCGTTATTGGATGCGCCGGGTGGCAATTTGTTGTATGCTGCGTCTGGTGCGCGCCTTTGGAGCGATTTTGTCGCCATTCTGGCGCGTGTGGGTGAAGATTATCCGCACGATTGGCTGCGCCAGTTTGAGCAGAAAGAAATTGATCCGCAGGGTGTCAAAATTTTACCCGGCCCCATGGATTTACGTTCTTTCATGGTCTACACAGACCCCACCATCTACCAGCGCAGTAACCCCGTCTCACACTTTGCCCGCTTGGGCATGGCCTTCCCCAAGGGTTTGCTCGGCTACCTGCCACCTGCCACCGATGCGGACAGTCGCGTCTCCAGCAAGACTGATTCCCCAAAAATCATTGACATCCCATCCCGCTATTATGGCGCAAAAGGCGCGCATCTTTGCCCGCTTGATTATCTGACCCACACCCAGCTTGCTCCGGCTTTTCGTCAGGGTGGCGTGACAAGTGTCACCATCGACCCCGGCCCAGGGTACATGAATGGCAGCTTTCTAAATGACCTGCGTTCGCTCTTACAGGGTGTCAGCGCCTTTATGCCATCTGAAGACGATATGCGCACCCTGTTTTGGGGGCGTACCACTGATCTTTGGGAAATGGCAGAAACCCTTGGTAGCTTTGGTGCGGATGTGATCGTCATCAAACGTGGCACACGCGGACAGCTCGTTTACGAACATGGTAGCCGCAGAAAATGGGAAATCCCGGCCTACCCTGGGCGGATGGTGGATCCCACCGGTGCCGATGACGCCTTTTGTGGCGGATTCCTTGCCGGGTTTGTGGCAGATTTCGATCCGCTGCACGCTGCTTTGCAGGGCAACATCTCTGCATCTCTGTCCATCGAAGGCAGCGGCCCATTCTATATGCTCGATTGTATGCCCGGCTTGGCCCAGGCACGCATGCAATCCCTCGCTGATATTGTTCGGGTGGTTTAACATGATTGATCGCATCCTTGATCTTGCCGTCCAAATTCAGCAAATCGCCGCGCCCACTTTTCACGAGGCTGAGCGCGGTAAATTTGTTTTGGAGATGTTCTCGAAGGAGGGTTTGTCTGACCTTCAAACAGATTCTGTTGGGAATGTCTTTGCCCGCCTGCCTGGCAGTGGAAGTGCCGCCCCTTTGGTGGTTTCTGCCCATCTCGACACGGTTTTCCCGGCTGAAACCGATCTCGCCATCCGACGCGAAACGGGACGCATCTATGGCCCCGGCATTGGCGACAATTCTTTAGGGGTGGCGGGCCTGTTCGGCCTGCTCTGGTCGCTGCGCGAATGGCAGGTCAGCCTGCCTGGCGATCTATGGTTGGTTGCCAACACAGGTGAAGAAGGCCTGGGCGATCTGTGCGGTATGAAAGCCGTCGCCGAACGCTTTCGCACAGACCCACGCATGTATCTGATCCTTGAAGGTATGGCGGTTGGGCAAATTTATTACAAAGCCATCGGTGTGCGCCGCTACAAAATCACAGCGCACGTTGCTGGGGGGCATTCCTGGATCGATTATGGCAAGCCATCGGCCATTCACGAACTGGCCGAGTTGATTACAAAGATTACGGCCTTGCGTCTGCCAGCCAATCCGCGTACCACACTCAACGTTGGGCGCATTGGCGGCGGCACCAGTATCAATACTCTTGCCCCCCAAGCGTGGATGGAACTCGACCTACGTTCATCCGCCGCCGACGTTTTAACGGAACTCAGCCAGCAGGTGGAGAAAATCATCCAGACGGCCAACCGCCCCGATGTGCGTTTTGACGCGCAGCTTGTCGGTCAGCGCCCGGCGGGTGAGATGTCCGTCCGCCATCCATTTGTGCGCCTGGCTGAATCCTGTCTGCGCGCCGAAAGTATTCAGCCAAACCTGACGTCGGGTTCCACCGAT
Source organism: uncultured Chloroflexia bacterium (assembly GCA_963757465.1). Lineage (GTDB taxonomy): Bacteria > Chloroflexota > Anaerolineae > Anaerolineales > Villigracilaceae > UBA5195. The sequence continues at coordinate 141,967 of CAVWRY010000007.1, forward strand.
GCCAACATCCCGCTGAGTTTGGGTTACCCGGCGCTGGTGCTTGGGCTGACGCGCGGCGGCGGCGCGCATACGTTAGGCGAATACATTGAAACCGAGATGCTTGAGCGTGGCATTCGCCAGTTAACGCATTTTGTAAACCAGATTTGGAAATAAAAACTCCCCGTTTTGACGGGGAGTTTTGTTATTTGGCTTGGGAAGGCCGCCAGGCCGGGTCAAACTCAACGGCCGAGTCATCGGATAACGTTTGACGTTTTTGCGTCAGGAAGTTATAGATCAAAACACTTTGACCTTTCGCGTTATTGGTTTCGTAGGCGATCCACTGACCATCGGGCGAGAAGTCTACATCCACCACTGGAATGGATACGGGGATGATTTGGGGTGCCTGCGTGATGTTGAATTTGAAACTCATCAGCGAAGCTGGTGAACTGAGCTCTGAATTGCTCTCGCTAAATAAAATGCTGGTTCCATCAGGTGACCAGACCGGAAGATAGTCAGACGAACCGCCGCCATTGCGGATCAGTTGTACCTGGTTTGATCCATCCGATGCCATCGTTGAGATGCGCAGAATGCCAAAGCGTTTGATGGTGTAAACAATTTGTTTGCCATCTGGTGACCAGGCTGGCTGGCGTGATTGTGTTGTGCTACTGGGCGTGGTGAGCGAAATAATGGTCTGGTCGGCAAGCCGGATCTTATAAATCGACAGAAAGTTTTGGCCAAAGGATGCGAAGGCGATTTCTGCGCCATCAGGCGACCAGGCTGGCTCAAAACTGCCGCCTGGAATGGTTGCCAGTGCTGTCACCTGATTGGTATCCAAATCAAGAATGCGTAATGATGACTTGGGGTATATATCACTTTTGCCTGCACAGGGAGAAACAAAAACCAGTTTTTTCCCATCAGGAGACCATGAAGGTTGACAGGCTCCGTTTAATTCATGGGTCAGTGCGTGCAGGTTTGAACCATCTGTATTGATTAGATAAATCTGTGATGTATTGTCTTTCACCACTGCAAAGGCGATTTCGCCTGTTCCGCTACCAATGTTGGTGGCAACCGGTGCGACAATGACCGTTTCTGTGGATGTTGCCGCTGGGGATGAAGTTTCCGCTTCTTTAGTGGCGGTCGCCGTTATAGAGCCAGCTTTGGAGGTTGCACTGGCAGTTTGTTTTGGCGCAAGCGGAGTTGTTTTGGGCTTGACTGTTGCCGTGGGTGTCGGGTTTGATGTTGGGGTGGGGCTGATGAACAGCGCCAACACATTTTGGTAGGAGTCCATAGCCTGTTGTGGGTAGGTATAGCTCCAGTAAGCTGCCGCGCTAAGTACGGCGATGAGCAAAAGGAAAAGTATCCATCCAACCGGGGATGATCTTCGTTTTCGTTTTACCGGGGGTCTTGTGGGGTCTTTTTTCAATTCTTCTACTGCCAAATCACCATCAGGAGGCGCATCGTTAGAAATGATACTTTGGAGTATTTGCAGTGGCCGACTGGGTGTTTTGGCATGTGCTTGTTCTGCCGGGTTGATGGTATCGATTCCTTTGAGAGCATTCTCAAACTCCTCGGCAGATTGGTAGCGATTGTTTGAATGAGGCTCCATCGCTTTTTCGATCACCCCCGCCACCCGTTGTGAGACTTTCGGGTTACGTTTGCGTACAGGCGTCAGCTTGATTTCATCTACAACGCGGGCAAGTCCATCTTCGGGGATGAATCCAGTCAGAGCAGCGTAAAGCGTGGCCCCCAGCGAATAGACGTCAGTCCGGGCATCGGTGCGGGATGTGCCATATTGTTCAGGAGGGGAGTAGCCTGGGGTCATCGCCCGCGCGCCAGACATGGTGTGCTCATCGAGGTTTGACATTTTTGCCAGACCAAAATCCACCAGATAAACGTGTCCGTCGGGCGCAATGCGCACATTGCCGGGTTTGATATCACGATGTAGCACGGGACGTTTGTGGTTATGTAGATAATTTAACGCGTCACAGACCGCGATGCCAATGCGCACCGCTTCGTCTTCGGGAAGCGGCCCGGTTTCCATGATGTGACGTAAATCTCGCCCCTCAATGTAATCCATGACGAGATATTGCCCCTGTCCCTCGATGGTGAAGTGATCGGTAACCCTTGGCAGGTTGGGATGTCTCAGACTGGCAAGAATCACAGCCTCAAGCCGAAATTGTTTTTCGTATTCTTCAGTGACAAACAGGTTTTCTTTAACGGCAACTTCCACGCCCAGACTTTCGTCAATGGCGTGGTATACAGAGCCCATCCCCCCGCGGCCAAGAATGTCTAGAATACGATAACGGTTATAAAGAAAATCGCCTTGTTCAAGTGTCATGGGTTCGTTTCAAGTGAAGAATAATTTACCAATCATGATTATACCCGGCACAGTTAGAAATGCGCAGCACCAGGTTTCGTTTTTATAGTTTAGAAAGACGCAACTTCCAATCGCGGGCATTATATACGATTAAATCAAAAAAAGACCTCCTTTTTTCAAGGAGGTCTTTATGGGGCCGTTGGTGTGCTAATCGGCCTCCAAACAGGATCAAAATCATAACCAGGATCCGTTGTCAGACGGGTTCGTGTTGCCCCTGTGATGGTGGCGATATAAATGTCCTGATTGCCCGATTTATCAGGCCATGACTCAAAAGCCATCCAAAAACCGTCTTGTGAGAAAGAAACATCAACTACCGGAAGCGGCTCAATGGGTAGGCGCACAGGCTCCTTGCTGGCACGGTCTTCATAGCGCATGCTCATCAGCCATGCGGGTGGTTCACTGGCTGTGTTGATGGTCGTTTCGTTGAAGACAACATATTGCCCATCGGGTGTCCATGCAGGTAGAAAATCAGATAAGGTATTGCCGCTCTTTACGAGCCTTTCGTAAGGTTTTGGCAGGTTTGCATCAGTATCGGTTGTTACCCAGATTTGTGATGTGCCAAGTCGCTTGAGCACAAAAGCAATTTGTGAACCAAACGGGCTCCATGCTGGCATACGAGCATAAATTGCGCCTGGAATGGATGCGGCTGATTTTGTAAGGCGGATGGTCTGGTTATTCTCCAAATTGATCATATAAATTTCACCATAGCCATCGCGCAATGATGTAAAAGCGATGCGTGTACCGCTTGGCCCCCATGCCGGTTCAAAGTTTCCGCCAAGCGATGTGGGCAAGGCAATCTTGCCGGTCCCGTCTACATTAATAATATAAAGACTGGAACCAGGATAGGTATCCTGTTTTTGAAGGCACGGGGAAACATAAACCAGACGCGCTCCGTCTGGAGACCAATCGGGTTGGCATGCACCTTCGGGTTCATTGGTGATCTGACGGATGATGGTTCCAGCTAAATCCATCAACCAGATTTGCGGAATGCCGCCGTTTCGATTGGATGCAAATGCGATTTGCCCGCGTCCGCCACCAAGAGGCGTGGGCGGCACGGTAATGATTGGCGTAACGGATGGCTCACTTGTTGCGGTGACCGTCCCTGAAAGTGCTGGTGTTTGAGATGGACTAGGGGTACCAGTCGGGGTAGGGCTTGGGGCCAGTGTTAATGCGATATCAGGGGGTAACATTCCAAGAACGCCTGCATGAAATCCAGAATTGTTATTCCAAAGCAGCCAGAGCGAAAGGACTGCGACAATGATGATGGACCAGGTTATCACTGCTGTATAGCGTCGCATACGGCGGCGTAAGCGCATGGTACTGGTGGTCATTGCATTGACCATCACCTGAACCGGGGTAGAAGGCGAAAGGTCTGACGCAGCCTTGAGTTCTGCTTGTGGCCCCTCAGGCGGTGGTGGAACGCTGATATTTAGATCCAGGTCGGTGAAGTGCTGGGTCTTGGAGCTTGAGTTGAGCAGGGCGCGACGGAATTCGTCGGCTGTCTGGTAACGATCATCGGGGTATGCTTCCATCGCTTTTTCGATGGAAGCTCCCAGGCGGCGGGAGACCTTGGGGTTTCGCTTGCGGATGGAGGTTAATTGAACATTGTCCATGACGCGCGCCAGACCATCTTCGGGGATGATTCCTGTCAGAGCGGCGTAAAGGGTTGCGCCAAGTGAGTAAATGTCAGAGCGGGGATCGGTACGGGCGGTGCCATACTGCTCCGGGGGAGAGTAGCCGGGAGTCATTGCCCGGGCACCAGTGGTCGTGGCTTGACTGCCTTGCACCAGTTTGGCGAGACCAAAGTCCACCAAAAAGACGCGGCCATCAGGGGTGATTTTTACGTTGCCAGGTTTAATATCGCGATGGAGCACCGGGGGTTTACGCGAGTGCAGGTGGGTGAGCGCGTCGCAAATGGCTGCGCCGATCAGGATGGCATCTTCTTCTGGAATGACGCCCAGCCGTTCCATCCGCTGGCGCAGGTCTTCCCCCTCGATGTAATCCATGACAAGATATTGTCCCTGGTTTTCAAAGACAAAATGGTCGGTAACACGTGGCATATTTTGGTGACGCAGGCTGGCAAGAATAACCGCCTCGAGCCGGAATTGCCGTGAATATTCATCTGTCGTGAAAAGATTTTCTTTAACAGCAACTTCAACGCCTAAATTCTCATCCAATGCGCGATAAACAGACCCCATGCCGCCCTGGCCCAGGATGTCTACAATTCGATAGCGTCCGTTTAGAAGTGTGCCTTGTTCAAGGGTCATTGTGATATTTCGGTGTTTAAGCTTGTCCAGAGCATGATTAATTTGATTATATCAAAGGATATTGGCTTTATTACAAAAATTGCGCTTGGATATTGGGCAATTTTGCTTGAATGGCTATATATGGCGGTTCTACTAAATTGATTATCTCACAGCATTGTTACTCCAGCATTTTAATCCCGTTAGAAAGATATAATGCAGACAGGTTTATCCTTTCAAAACGCGAGGTCTTTATGAACATCTCCAAATCGATTGAACTGTTTCAGCAGGCGCAAGCACTCTTACCCGGGGGCGTCGATTCGCCAGTGCGGGCTTTTCGGGCTGTGGGCGGGCAGCCGTTGTTTATTGAGCGCGGTCAGGGACCGTATCTTTATGATGTCGATGGAAACCGTTTTATTGATTATGTGCTTTCCTGGGGGCCGCTGATTTTGGGACATGCCCATCAGCAAGTGGTCATGGCACTGCAAAAAGCAATTGAGAAAGGCACTTCCTACGGCGCGCCCAGCCCACTGGAGGTGGAACTGGCGCGTCTGGTGGTGGCGTTGATGCCAAATATCGAGATGCTGCGCTTTGTCAATTCGGGCACCGAGGCAACGATGAGCGCATTGCGATTGGCGCGGGCTTTTACCCGGCGCAACAAGATTATCAAGTTTGAAGGTTGCTATCACGGGCATGCTGATCTTTTGCTGGTGCAGGCTGGGTCAGGGGTGGCGACGCTGGGGTTGCCGGATTCGCCGGGGGTGCCTGCCGCTACAGTGGCGGATACGTTGGTGGCGCGCTATAACGACCCGGCTGCGGTGGCGGCGCTCTTTGAGCAGTATCCCGGCGAAATTGCAGCGATTATCGTTGAGCCGGTAGCCGGGAATATGGGCGTGGTAGCACCTGCGGATGGTTTCCTGTCAGCTCTGCGTCAACTCTGCACGCAAAATGGGGCGCTGCTGATTTTTGACGAAGTGATGACGGGTTTCCGCGTCCATTTGGGTGGGGCGCAGGCATTGTATGATGTGCGTCCAGATCTGACGACGCTGGGCAAGGTGATTGGCGGTGGCCTGCCTGTGGGCGCGTATGGTGGGCGGCGCGAGATCATGGAAATGATTGCGCCTGCCGGGCCGGTTTATCAGGCGGGTACGCTGGCGGGCAATCCGTTGGCGATGACGGCAGGGATTGTGACCTTAAATCAGCTCCAGCAGCCGGGCGTCTGGCAGGGACTGGAAGATGCCGCAGCCGCGCTCGAAACGGGACTGGTTGCGGCGGCGTACAAGGCCAATGTAACGGTATCCCAGGCGCGGGTGGGGACGATGTTTACAACCTTTTTTAGTGCAATCCGCCCCACAGACTGGGGCACCGCCAAATTGGCGGATACTGCCTGCTTTGGGCGATTTTTCCAAAAGATGCTTGAAAACGGAGTTTACCTGGCACCTTCGCAGTTTGAAGCCGGGTTTGTCTCAACGGCGCACAGCGCGGATGTGATTGATGCAACGATTGCGGCGGCAGAGCGGGCTTTTGCGGTTTGTTGATGTTATGAAATTACTTGAGCACTTCAATGCTCACGTTATAACCACCGCTGTTATCGCTGGTTAACTTGTCGTTGACCTGAAACTCAACACAGCCTGTTAAATCAATCTCCCATGATTTGCTGGTACCACACGCCATCCAGTCTGATTGTGTGTCAAGCCTGCACAATAATGCGCCCAAAGGATAGGCCGGATATATATAATATTTTTTGTCAATCGGAATGCTGAGACCTAACACTTCAAAGTTGTCTTTGCCGTCGGCATTGCTGGAACCAATATTTTGACCAAGAATCATGCTACCTTTTGCCGTTACCAGAATCTTGTTTCCCGGCACAAAGCAGGCGGTTGTTTTTGTATAGTCGCTGACAAAAAGATTGACTTCGTTTCCGGTATTTTGTATGGATGAATTGTCCTTCGTTGGGACAATAATTGGTGTGGGCGTAGGTAGAAGAATGGGCCCAGGTACCAATTGAACAATAGTTGAGAGCACGCCTTTTCTGAGATCAATATTTTGAACGTACTTTTCATAACCTTGCGCCTCAACAGTCAATCGTGCCGGTTTCCCTTCCCTTGCTGGATCTATAAAAATCTTGTTGTACCATTTGTATCGGTAACTTCATTAAAGTCGCCTGATCGGCCACATCAATAAGAACTTGCGCATTTGGAATATCTAACTCGTTATCTTTTGCCTGCACATGCACTTGATATTCAAAGGTGGAAGGGGTTATGGTTGGCGTGTTATTGCTACTGCAAGCTACCATACACAGTATAAGTGCCAGCACAGAGATGATACATGGGGTTTGAAGCAAATGTTGGTTTGCGGGTTGGCTGTTCATGTGGTTTATCTTTCTTATAATCAGAGAACAAAATCTAGCGGCTTTACAATTATTTTTTAGTAGTCCAATTTAATTTCGATGGGCTGGAAATCGGGAGTATCGCCATACCCCAAACCGACAAACGTAAGTTTGAAATTTTTGGCACCATTTTGAGGGCTTTCAAACTCGAACCATTGAGAAACTTTTACACCCACCTGTATGGTTTCTTGATAAAAGCCGATTGGTTCACCTGTGTTATGTGATAAAACTTTGTAACGATGTCCATTTTCGTCAACAATATAACTTTGCTCAAGATAAAATGCCAGTCTGTAATCTTTGTCTGTTTGATTCCAAAAGTCAATATACCAGCGCATGTGGCCACTATCTCGAAACTCAACTTTGGTCAAAGTTGATGAAAAGTTTGGAATGTCACTCTCCAACGTTTTATTAAGTGAAAAATCTGATGAATTGGAAACAAGTACAACTGGAGTTGACGTTTCAGCGACTGAGCTTTTGATTGTCGCGGCCGCTTGAGGATTTGAAGCAGGCGTTGTTGGAGATTGACTTGGTTCAAGCTGAATAATTGTTGGCAAAACGCCCTTCATCAGATCAATATTTTGCAGGTACTTTTTGTAGCCTTGCGCTTCAACGATTAATCGTGCAGGCTGGTCTTCTCTGGATGGGTCTATAAAAATCCGGGCTGTACCATTTGCATCCGTAACCTCAGTGAGTGGCGCTTGCATGCCTACCTCAATTCGAATTTGTGCATTTGCAATGTCGAGGCTTGTATCTTTTGCTTGAATATGCACTTGATATTCAAAACTGGGGGTTGGTGTAGTTAGCATAGTGTTGCTACAAGCCATTATGCTTGTCATTAATATCAAGAAGGAGATGAAAACTCGATTTCATCTTAAATATTTTGGGATAGATAGTCTTTTCATCAGGTTTCTCTTTCTCTGAAATTACTCTGCGGGGGTAAGCTGAATAACCTTTGGCAAATCTTTTGCAGTTAGATCAATGTTTAGTATATAAGTTTTATATCCAGTTGCTTTAACAATAACTCTGCCCGGTTGCTCAACGTAAGCTGTGTCAATGAAAATTCGTGCCAACCCTGTAGAGTCAGAAAAATCATTTAGCGGTGCTTTTCCATTAGCAAGCTCCAGTATGATATTCGCGCCAGATATTGGGTCGTTGGTTAGTGTTTGCACGCTGACTTGGTAGGTAAAACTGGTTGGTGTTGCTGTGCTGTTAGATTTTGTTCCGCCAAAGATAAGAGGAGCGATAGCTGTGATGATCACGCCAACAAAGGCAATTAGGGCGATAATGATTTGTACTCTGTGTTTTGGTGATATAGGTTGTAAATCGGGTTTCTCTACTGTGGTTGTATAAATAATTTTGTCTCTCCCGACAAAATCTCCATCGCTGATATGTACATCTCCAGCAATGGTAGTGTCATCATAATTTTGATTCTTTTCACTTTGTCTGTTGTCTTGTTTACTCATCATTAACTCCCTCTGACAAATTTTATATTGATTTAAGACGATCTTGCATTTGGAATTTGGCAAAAAAATCCCCCAATCATCGCGTTTTTTTACAAGTGGCTGGAACTACTATACATGATTTTTAGAGTGAATGCAAGCAAATATTTGAAACAAGTAATTCTCACTGACGTTGTTTGCTTAAAAACTTCCGAAGCAATCAAGCTGATTACTTCGGAAGTTTTGTCTATGTCACACTGAGCAGTGTCTGTTTTTGCTCGACCGTTTCACCCGCCTTGACGCGTACGCGCGAGACGGTGCCATCGCGGGGGGCTTTTAGCTCGTTCTGCATTTTCATCGATTCGAGAATCAGCAGCACCTGACCCTGCTTGACTTCCTGTCCTTCGCTGACGGGGATGGCAACGATCAGCCCTGGCATGGGCGCTTTCAGGTGGAATTCGGCACCCACATCGGCGACCTTACCGCCGGCGACGCGCAAACGCTTCTCGCGCTCGTCCTCTACCGTTGCACGGTACAGGCGTCCGTGCAGCAAGATTTGCCATTCCTTCTCATCGGGGTAAACATAGGCTTCGTAGGATCTGCCGCCCACGATCAGCGAATAAACAGGCTGCCCGCTGACCAATTCAAAGTCCACTTCCATGATCTGACCGTTGATGCTGACGTGCTTGTCATCAATAAATTCAGCAATGAATTCTTTGCCATCTATGTTTGTTATATATTTCATGAATTAGTCCTCTAGTCTTCTCGTCGGCTCGTCAACTAGTCAAGAGTCGGAACAACCCGACGAGAAGACTAGAAGACCAGCAGACTAGTTGACTAAATTAACGATGAATTCTTTCCCAGCGGCCAACCCACTTCCAGTTGGATGTATCGCGTTCGTTGCGTTGAACAAACTGCGCGGCGTGCTGGGTTTGGTGGTGGGCTGCCAGTGTCGCAAAAACCGCCGCAATTTCGGCCATAACCGGGTCGTCCTGTTCTTTCATCGAAAAACGCTCTTCGACAAAGCGCGTATCATACTGGCCACCCATAAAACGCGGGCTATCCATCAGCGTCTGGTGAAAGGGAATGTTCGTGCGCACGCCCACGATGCGATACTCTTCCAGCGCGCGGCGCATACGCATAATGGCCTGGGCGCGGGTTTCGCCCCAGACGATCAGCTTTGAGATCATCGGGTCGTAAAACGGCGTAATCTCAAAGCCAGGATACACCCCCGTATCCACACGCACGCCGGGGCCGGTCGGGATTTGGCTGTGCGTAATTTTGCCTGTGGACGGCATAAAGTTGTTGTAAGGGTCTTCGGCGTTGATACGGCACTCAATCGCATGACCGTTGATCTTGATATCTTCCTGACGGTATTGCAGCGGGCGACCACGCGCAATGCGCAACTGCTCCTTCACAATGTCGACGCCGGTGACAATTTCGGTAATCGGGTGTTCCACCTGCACGCGGGTGTTCATTTCAAGGAAATAAAAATTGCGGTCTTTGTCGACCAGAAATTCAATCGTCCCGGCGTTGACGTAATTCACCGCCTGCGCAGCTTTGACAGCCACTTCGCCCATGCGTTGACGCAGATCCTCGTCGAGGAACGAAGAAGGCGCTTCTTCCACCAGTTTTTGATGGCGGCGTTGGATGGAACATTCGCGTTCGTTGAGATGGATGACGTTGCCATAGGTATCAGCGATGATCTGGATTTCGATATGCCGCGCCCCTTCAACGAGTTTTTCCAGGTAGACATTGCCATCCCCGAAAGCGGACTCAGCCTCACGACGGGCCGATTTCAGTAATTCTGGCATTTCTTCCAGGCTGCGAACTTCGCGCATACCCTTGCCGCCACCGCCAGCCGTGGCCTTAATCAGCAATGGAAAGCCGATCTTCGGGCCCATCCCCAGCAAGTCTTCGTCAGACATGTTGCCGACATCTTCCGTGCCAGGCACAACCGGCACACCCGCCTTGCGCACAGTTTCGCGGGCGGTCATCTTGTCGCCCATCGCCGCAATCGCAGATGGTTTGGGCCCAATAAAGATGATGCCTTCCTCGGCGCAGGCTTCGGCAAAATCTTCGCGCTCGGCCAGAAAGCCATAGCCGGGATGAATGGCATCTGCCCCGCATTTCAGGGCGATCGCGATGATCTTATCGGCGCGTAGATACGATTCGCGTGCCGGAGCCGGGCCGAGCAAATAGGCTTCATCTGCCAGACGGACGTGCAAGGCCTGTCGATCTGCTTCAGAATATACGGCAACTGTATTAATCCCGACTTCACGACAGGCGCGAATGATGCGGACGGCGATTTCGCCGCGATTGGCAATCAGAACTTTTTGGAACATGGGCGGCTTTCTCCATGTGCGGAGTGTGGAGTGCGATGTGCGATATTTCGCACCCCGCACTCCACACTCCGCACGTTTTTACAGCGGAATATTCCCGTGCTTCTTGGCCGGGTTTGAGTCGCGTTTGTTCTGGAGCATTTCCAGACCGTTAATCAGGCGGGCACGGGTTTCGTGGGGTTCAATCACATCGTCGAGATAGCCGCGTTCAGCCGCAACATATGGGTTGGCAAACTTTTCGCGGTATTCTTCCACCAGTTCTTTTTTGCGTTCAATCGGGTTTTCTGAGTCTTTCAATTCCTTGCTGAAAACCTTGCCCACCGCGCCATCCGGCCCCATAACGGCGATTTCAGCCGTCGGCCAGGCAAAGTTCAAATCGCTGCGGACATGTTTGCTGCTCATCACCAGATAGGCTCCGCCGTAAGCTTTGCGTGTGATCACCGTCAGTTTGGGGACGGTGGCTTCACAGTAGGCGTAAAGCAGTTTTGCGCCGCGCCGAATCACGCCATCATGTTCCTGTCCAGTGCCGGGCAGGTAGCCGGGTGTATCCACAAACGTAATCACGGGAATATTGAAGGCATCGCAGAAGCGAATAAAACGGGCAGCTTTTTCGGATGATTTAATGTCGAGCACACCGGCCAGCACGTCCGGCTGATTGGCAACGATGCCGACGGTATGTCCACCGAGGCGCGCAAAGCAGATGATGATGTTTTCGGCGTAGCTTTCCTGAATTTCCATGTAGTCACCCTTGTCCACCACCATGCGGATGACATCTTTCATGTTGTAGGCTTTGCCGGGTTCGTCGGGGATGATGCTGTTGAGGGCTTCCTCGCTGCGCAGGGGATCATCACCGCTGTTGACAACGGGCGTATCTTCCATGTTGTTCTGCGGGATGAACGAGAGCATCTTGCGCACGAGGTAAAGTGTATCCGCTTCGCTGTCTGCGGCGACGTGGCAAACGCCCGATTTTTCGGCGTGGATGGAAGCGCCGCCGAGGCTTTCAAAGTCGACATCTTCGTTGATGGCGGCCTTGACAATGTCTGGCCCGGTAACGAACATATAGGATAAGTCACGCACCATGAAGATAAAGTCGGTCAGCGCGGGGGAGTAGACTGCGCCACCGGCGCAAGGCCCCATAATGACGCTGATTTGTGGGATGACGCCAGATGCAAGCGTATTACGCAAAAAGATTTCGCCATAACCCGCCAGCGAGACGACGCCTTCCTGAATGCGCGCGCCGCCCGAATCGTTCAGTCCGATGATGGGCGCGCCGTTTTTCAAGGCCATGTCCATGATTTTGATGATTTTTTCGGCATGGACTTCGCCCAGCGAACCGCCGACGACGGTGAAATCCTGCGAGTAGATGTAGATTAATCGGCCATCGATGGTGCCCCAGCCGGTGACAACGCTATCGCTGGGATACTTTCGTTTATCGAGACCAAAGTCATGGGTGCGATAAATCACAAAGGTGTCGATTTCGCGGAAAGAGCCTTTGTCCAACAATAAATCAATGCGTTCGCGGGCAGTCAATTTTCCATTTTTGTGCTGAATTTCTGTGCGTTCTTTGCCGCCGCCCATGTAAGCTTTGCTCTTACGCTCACGAAGTTCATTGATCTTTGTATTATTACTCATTGTGTCTCCTTAAAAAATGCTTGCGCCGACGGCCAAAAAAGAATGGTATTGAAAACAATAAGGGTAACGAGTGAAACAACGATGCTGAAGGGGATGTTGGGCGCTGGCGCGATTTGGATGAAGGTGCGGTCAACCCAGTACCAGGTGAGATAGAGGATGGATAAGCTCAGGCCCAGCGTGGGTGTATGACGATACCCTTTGAAGATCAGGATCATCAATACGGCGCCAAGGATAAACCAAATACTTCCTGTTGAAAAGATATAAATGGGATTGGCTCTGAAGCGGCTAAGATTTTCCCAGTTACTGACCGTCGCCCAGGCGCGAATACCGTTCCAGGCCGTGATAGATAACACAAAAAGCAACAGGATCGTTACGGAACGGGGCACGCTGATGTCGTACTCAGATGGGTTATTTTTCATGCTTGCTTTCTTCATTTTGCCGGGGTTAGGCGCAGGAGTTCTTTGTTGCCGTAGGGTGGTACCTTGGGCATTTTTTGCAGCCTGCCAGCCAGGTTTGCACGATAGGGCATACTTTCAGTCAGAATGTAGTAGCTGCCGAAAACATATTGCATCCCCATTTTTTGCAGATAGTCACCGGCTTTTTCTTCTTTCACTGCCTGGAAGTCGTCGTAGCTGTTGATCAGCCCGTCCATGTTGACAATGGTGCGGTTGTTGATGAAGTATCCGGCATTGCCGCCACCAGTCATGCCGATGATTGCGCCTGGTTTGGTGTAGCCTTCCAGGATGGGGAGCATGTCCATGTAAGGTTGACCTGCCAATTTATCCTGATAGGGCATTCTTTCATAAATTGTAACCGCGAAGGTGAATGCAAGGTAGATGCTGACGGCGCCAGTACCAGCCCAGGTGAGCCAGGTGATGGTTTTATGGCGGGGTAATAGCTCAAGCAGGCTGGTTAGAACGAGCGCGCCCACCAGCGCCAGCGTGAACATTTGCATGGTCCAGTACCACTCCTGCGTGGAGGCGTAGCCCATTGCGCCATAGATAAAGGCCTGCAACTCGGCGCTAATCAGCAGGGGAATTAGGCCAATTTGGAACACGCGGCGCAGGTTTTTTTTGCGGTTGCGCAACAACAGCAGCAGGACAACTACTACAATGATGAGAATGGCTGTCCAGTAGAGATTGTCGAAGTGCCCAAAGCGTTTGGGGATGTGTTAAATCAAGATGCGAATCCAGGTGCGCAGCGGGCCGGTGAAGAGCCTCCATGCCTGACTTCGGCTTGGGTCGAGCGCAAAAACGTCCAGCACGGTTTGCGCCCCGCCGCCGTAGACATTGTTTGGCAGCGTACCCCACCACGTTTGACCTGTCCACTGACAGGCATGAAAGTGCCGAACATCCAGCGGTTGAAGAGCATATAAACGCCCAAAGCCCCACCCAAAATCCCGTAAAAGGTCAGGCCCTCGCTGAGCCAGTTCTTCCAGCTTTGCCGGAACAGGTCAAGGGGGGATGGTGCTGTGGTAGGGGATGCAGCCCACGGGGAGATGGCCCGGATGGTAAAGCGGGTGAGGAGTGTGGTGAAAAAAGCAATCGCCCCGTACAGCAGCGGAATCGCGCGAGGTGCATCCGCCTGGCTGGTGGCGATGGAAATTCCCCACAGGATGACCCCTGAGACAATCGTGCTCAAGGCCACGCCCAAAAATGTCTGGCGCACTAGTTTAAGCGGCGAGATGCTTTTGGGGTGCTGATAAAGGCCCATAAAATAAAAGGTCAGGGTCTGGACAATGAAAACGACAACGGCTGAAATGAGCGCCAGATCGGTATAAACCAGCAGGTATATTTTCAGCTCTGCGCGCTGGATATAGGCGAAGACGACGATGCAAAAAGTGATGAGCAGATCCAACGGCAACAAGTAGCGGATGGGTGTGCGCCGGAAGATGATCCATACACCAGCGAGCAGGGCCAGATACACAGAGTCGAGACGGCTGAACAGGATAAAGGTTGCAGCGAGCGCGAGCCCAACAATCTCGCGGCGTGAAGCGGGTTGTGTTTGTGTTCGCTGCTCAAACTTTTGTAACAGGAAAAGCATGAGCATGATCGACAGGGCAGTGATGCCTGTTTCCATGCCAGGTTGCGTGATAATTTCATGAACAACCGTGCTTAATCCCCAATACACTGCGGCCAGCATGGCGACTGGTTCAGGCAAGGCTTTACGTAACAACCGAAACAGCAGAACAGATGTCAGGGCGCTGATGGCGGCCATCAGCACCAGCAGAATGCGCAAGGGTAAGATCAGGTCAAAGCGAGCCAGCGCAAAGATCGGGATGCAGATTGCCATCCATAGCGGGTGATACCCATTGCTCAGGTTGATTCCGTCAAAGCTGGAACCATGTCCCTCGGTGATGTTTTGAGCAACCTTGAAGTAGTAATACGCATCGTCACGGATGAACCAGTGGGTTGAAAAATTGTGCGGGGCAGAAAACGCTGCGTACAAATGGACGGTCATGATAACGATGACAAGAGAGATTTCAAACCAGTGAAAACGTTTCATTAAGCAAATCAACTTTTTCGTGAAAATAGGTGCTCAACATTCCTCCCGCAGTTGGATGATTGAAAATCCGCGGGAGGAATGTGGCTAGGATTATTTGAATTGAATGGTGCGAAGGTGAATGCTGGAAGTATCGCCGGATGTATTGTCTTTGACTTCGATCTCAACCCGTTCAGATAGTGCGGGGCCTTTATCGAATTGGATGGTGACTTCGGGGTCGGGCGGTATCTCTTTATCAGGCTCATCCTGATAGGTCTGAGTGTATTCGACCGCCGGTCCGCCGCCTGCTGGATACAAGCGAATGGTGATAGTGTAATTATGCAACGAACCAGTTTTGATAAAGACACTGTGTGTGGCAAGCGGTGTCGTTGGATAGAGGTCGATGTAGTATGGATTGGCTTCGAGGACTCTCGACAGGGTATCGGGGTTGTCATCGAATATGTCTTCCATCGATCCGCTGCCCAGTGGCGAATGGCGCACTCGTGTAGGCTGACCGTTAAAAGTCATCGTGTCTTCAATGGGCGTACGGTTGGCCGCATGTTGTTGGGCCAGGATGTCTGCAATATTGCTGGCTGGTTTTAGCTTGATTACGTAGAACCCGGGCGATCCATTTGGGTAATTGATAATGGGGCCAATGATCTGTATTCCACCGTTAAATTTGGGGTCTTGCAATAGATTGCTAAACTCTGCCGCGGTGGCAACAAATTCGGTGTTTGTAAACACATCAAGGTTGTTGATTTCGTCAATTGGCTGACCAAGGGTGACACGTGGTTGTAAATCGCGCGGGATAAAAAAGTCGGTAAATTGCTCGGTGCCATTGGCCCACGAAGGAGAAACAACAAATTTTACGTTGGGATCAGCCTGCAATGCGGGCAGGACTCTTTCTTGAAAGACTTCTTTTGCTCCGAACTGCATCCCATAAAGGCCATAATCTTGAAACCAGAGTGGCCCGTCTACCAGCGCTGTACGCAGAAGCAAAAGGCTTATTACGGTCAAAACTGCGAAAAGGCCTACTGCGCTGAACGCCGGGTTAAATTTCACGCGCTTTTCGAGCCATTGAATAGCCGCTGAAAGACCAATCCCAGCCAGGATTGCCAGTGGGACGGACATCCAAAGCATACGGGGCATGCCAACTGCTGCAACAGAAGCAGGCACCGGGCAAGCCAGCAAAGCAATCAGGGCCAGTTTGTGACCCGGATTACGAATCTTGATGAAAGCCAATACCAGCCCAACGAGTGTAAAGGCCAGGGCAACCCAAAGTATATTGAGGGCTTGTTCAATGGGGATGAAATGCGATGGATCAAATGGATAAACGGCACCTGGCCCGATTTGTGGCAATATTAATTCGGTTCTCCATACGGTGGTTGATGTTGTATCGGGTGTTGCAAACGTATGCAGGAAGGTTGATGCCAGAATTGGGGCGACGGTGATCAGCGCGATAATGCCATAGCGCTGAAGGGGTTTGCGGATGGTTTTGAAAATCTGAAGAAAGCCGATAATCATGAATGGAAAGGTAATCAACAGGCCGTTTGCGATCCCTGGTCCCACCATGATATGACGATCAAAGTCAATATCATTTGGCAGGTACCAATACATTGGATTAATCCCGTAGAAGTATTGGCCTAGGAAATCCAGAACTTTGTCCTGGAACGAGAGCGCCGGGTTGGACCAGTATAAATCGCGTCGTTTGACCTGTTCTGCAATTTCGGTCGGATGGGCAAAGTAATACCTTGCGAAAGGTAACAGCAGGACAATTGCCAGCAACGCTCCGAAAAAGATGGTTTTGCGGCGCTTCTTGTGGAAATGATAACGAAAGTCGATAATGAATAGGGCCAGACCTGTCGTGCCCGTCAAAATTTGTCCAAGCCCATGGGTGTAGAAGCAGAGCGCCGCAGTGAAAATCGCGAAATACAATGAGCGCATGTCACCTTTTCGGTAACGCCCATAAAAGTAAAGGAACATGCAGTAGAACGAAGCCACTTCTGCATATTCAAAAGCAGTTCGGGCATGCAGGAACCAGGCTGGGGTGGTGAGTAATAGAAAAATACCTGCCCAATAATATTTCGTTTTGAATACTTGCTTAAGGAGCAAACCAATGGCAATCGCCCCAATCAGGGTAATAACTGCTGACACAAGCCGGGTTACGATCACAGATTTGCCAAACATCAAGTATGGCAAAAGTTGCAGGTAAACGCTTGTGCCGTTTACCCAACCTTCTTTGATGAAAAAAGTAGGTAGGAATTCACCAGTATAATTTTGATAGCCGTTTCTCATGAAATCGGCAATCATGTTCATGTGAATCGCTTCATCTGTGAAAAAGTAGATGGGCCATTTATCAATGGCAAAGCTGATGATTAATCCATAGGCAATAATTGCCCCCCAAAAAAGGGTTAAGTTTAGATCCTTGAATTTCCCAAATAACCCGGCGAAAAATTGGACGATGTTGGGGTATTGTTTTGTATTCACATCACGCTTTTTGGGCGCTGCTTTTTTGCTGGTTAAAGCATTATTGTGAATTGTGATCTTCCCATCCTCGTCGGTGACTTGCATGGTGATATGTACAACAGTGCCTTCAGGGACATCTGCGCTAATATTAACGTGAACAGTGGGACGTTCTACTACGGGAGGGGGGGGATCGATAATGTTTGCGGGAACGGTACTTCCTGTGGTTCTCGCTGGAATGGCAAAGTCGGTGTCAGACTGGTTGATGTCTGTTTCCAAAGCTCCCATTTCATTTAGTGTTGGTTGTCGCAGTGTATGTACCCACCCCTTCAGGCTGCGCACCATACTTTGCGTGATGTAACTTAACGGTTCACCATCTTCAAATTTCCTGTCGCGAAAGCGAAAAAACGCGAAGTCAAAAATCAGAACGGCGATAAAAAGGATAATCGCAATAATCAGTTCAATCAGGTTAGTATCCATAAGATTAGTGGGTAAAAGCCGCCAATTGTTCCTTTGTGATTTTATAACTATAGAACAGCATTTCATCGGGCTGGTATCGGCGAGGGAAGGCATTCCACTCACCGCCAGGAACCCACTGGGAAATTAATTCAAGGTTCGATTTATAGTCTGGCACTGCAATAAACAAAATGTCTTTGTCTTTGGGAAGCCGGGCAATTGCTTCTTTTGTAACTTTATCAAAGTTGAATTTTTCTACATCGGGCGAAAAATAATTGAAACTTTCAAAGGTTAAATATGGTTCATCTGGGTTGGCAACTAAATACATTCTACCTTTTGAATGCAATGCCGCAATATATGTGCGTGTTTCGTAGGTTAATTCATTTGTGGGGTCTTCGTAATAATGTCCAATGCGGTAATCATAGAAATAATAGCTGATATTGGCGTAGCCAAAGTATAGCATCAACCCAAGTAAAATAATTGGGCTAAATCGTGCGATTGGCTGATGAAATTGTGTAAAGACATCCAGAATGCCTGCCATACCCAATGCAACAATGATTGACAGCGCAGGGGTGCTCATCAACATACGTTGACTGGTTGGCGCGCCGCCCGTAAGTGTGCTTCCTAAAATGACGACAGCCCAAAACCATACAAAGATAACCGTATACCGTATGTCTTTGATCCGCCATAGCACATATACGATTCCAAGCATGAAAATGACGGCTTCTACAGGGGGCAGGTAAGGTTTTGGCGAATTAAAAAAATTACCCGGCGCATCTGATGAAATAAAAACCAGACTCGATTTTGCGAATTGAACGGTCAAAATTTCGGATGGGCTTAATCCGGTGGCCTGTGATTGTGCCGGAACCCCATTGCCTTGCAAGATGGTCTCTCGCTTCCAGCGACCAAGAAAATATTCATTATCCGAAGAATAGTAACCCAGCAAAGGAATAGCAACGACCAAAATAGCCAAGACAAAGACCAGTATGTTTTTTGCGTGCGCACGTAAAAATCCGGGTGTGCGCAAGGCAATGTATGCAATGGTCGCAATACCAAATGTTGCAGCAAGCATTGAACCCGGATAAGTATATATACACAGCCCGGTGACAATCCCTGCAATTACAAAACACAATATCGAACCGCGTTTCATCCCTCGAAAGATTAACCACAGAATAAGGGGGGCAGTTAAGAATCGATAATATTATCCACCCCCGTTCGGCTGAAATGAACGTGGACGGGGAGAATCGATAAGACGAAGGCTGATAACCAGGCTATTTTTTTATTAAAGACTTCTCTGGCAAACAAATAAACAGCGACAACCGATAGTGTACCCGTAATTACACTTACCAGTCGAACTGCCAGCGCTGTTCTTCCAAGCAATGCAATGCTAATGGCGTAAGGGAAGTACGCCATTCTTGGCTGGTCAGCCCAACCTAATGAGAAGAAATTCAGACATTTTCCCTGAACAATACAGCCCCCATTACTGCCCATTTGACCTTCATCGTTGATAAATGAGTATGGGTGAAGCTCAATATCCAGAAAGCGGATGACAAAAGCGACAATGAGAATTGCTGCCAAAACAAACAGTTCAGCGCGATGTACTTTTATCCAGGATAATATGGCGCTCCGGGATGGTGGACGCCAATTTGTCATCATGCAAACACTTACAATCAGCAAAATAATGGAAATAACCCAGGCGATTGTAAATATATAGCCATATGGGCTATCTGCTTTTGCCTGATTGGCATAAAGGGCGATGATGATTGATATGCCCAGGCTTGTAGCCCAAAAGCCAAATTTTTGTGTGGTTTGTGGATGATAGCTGCTATCAATACGTAGCGTTGGAAGTGTATCAACGAAACTGCGCAACCCAAGCAGAAAGCAAATGCCCGCAACAATATATAAAGAAACACCCGGGATAGGTGATGTGTTATCCCAGGTGTTTTGTACCCACTGTCTGATTTCGTAATATGTTGTTAAATCGCCATGCCTGGATTCAAGCAGTTTTACCTGGGCAAATATGGATATGCATATACCAAGTAAAACAAGCAAAAAACCTTGCAGTTTTTTGTTTTTGATTTTCAACATGTATGTTATTCCGTCATTGACTGCTGCGATGACTATCTTAAGACGTAGGGTAAAGACAGCTAAAATTTGCCGCCTTTACCCTACATGTTTATAGAGTTATGCCATTAAGGTTTTTTGCGCCCAACGCCAAGCAAGGTGCTGCCATAAATCACAGAAACTTTGACATCCTGCAACCCTAATGTTTCCATAAAGGTTACCAGTTCTGTCCGTCGGAATGGGTTTTCATGTCCGAAAGGCCAATGACGGCCAAAGGCTTTTCTTACAATCAGGTTGTAAACTGAGCTTTGCCACGGTACCATGATGCCCACCACGCCGCTGGGGCGTGTTACACGGATTTTTTCATTCACCATCTGGGCTGCTTGTTCACGCGTAAAGTGTTCGATCAGACCAATGCTAAAGCTTGCGTCATATAAATTCTCAACGACAGGTAACTCAAAAGCGCTGCCCACCCCAACGTGATAAGTGGGGTTAATGCTCCGCAGTAGCCGAAGCGCAATGATCGATAAATCTAACCCTAGGCAACTTCCCCCGCCGTGCATGACATCCAGATAATGCAGTGTGCGTGCAGACCCGCAGCCCACCTCAAGCAGATACGGATTTGTTTTCTTGCCCATGTATTTAAATATCTTGGATGCATAAGCACGTGAAAATAAGAAACGAATACGCCAAATCATCCAGTGAAACATATTTTCGCTCGATGCGTGGTCACCCCAAAATGAGTCCCAAATACTATGCTGTGGATCTTGTGTCATAAGGTTCGTTAGCGTTAATGTATCCCAGCATATAAAACCATAATCTGCTGGCCTTCGCCTATCCTTTCGTCAAAGATTTTATAATGTGTCTCGTGATATGATTTCACAAGAATAATATGTATACTTACAAGAGAAACGCAAATTACAGCTTTTTGCAGTCACGCCAGTCTGTTATCTTGTAGTCCGGCATTATACATCAGACAATGAAGTTTGATGGAAGTTCTGGGCTATAACAGCCATCAAATTTGATTTTTGCATAAAGTCAGCGCAAAATATTATAGCATTGCGAATAAACATGCCGTGAGTACAATTTTGATAGACTTCAACAGTTAATATCGTGTTATGTGGCAATATGGACCAGCCATCGTCTAATCTCAAAATTTCTGCGAGTGAAAAATGGAAAATAAACCCACGTCAGAAGAAAAACTTTGGGCTGTTATTTCGCAACTTTCTGTTTTTCTGTCTGGAGCAGGCATGATGATGCCAGCGTTTGCATGGGCTGAATACCGCAAAAAGTCAAAATATATTGCTTTTCACGCCTTGCAAGCCTTTTGCTATCAGTCGCTGGGCTACACTCTATGGAGCCTGGCGGCTTTGATTGTTATTCTCATCCTGACTTTTGCGACGCTGCCGTTGCTTAAAAATGGCGAAGGCATCAACCAGTGGGTGATCACTCATATTGTGGTCATGGTGGTGCTCTATGTTGTCTATCTTGCCATTCCTGTCATTGCCGTTGTTCAATTTGCCGGTGGTCATGAATATTACTACCCGATTCTTGGGAAGCGGCTGGCGCGCTTCATTGGATACGACCCGGCCTCCCCTTTGGATGAACCGAATGTGGAGCGCTTCGCCGCTGCAATGGCCGACTTTGCGATTGTATATCCGTTCTGGGGAATGTTGCCGTCCATGCTCTTTTTGATCATCCCTGGGGCGCCGCGCTCGCGTTATATGCAGTTTCACTCCCTGCAAACCGTTCTCTTCCAGGCCAGCAGCACCCTGGTCACAATCGGGTTGGGCATCCTTTCATTTTTTGTTTTCCTGTCTGCGGTGTTGCCTTTAGCCAAAAATCCGGCATCCTTGCAGCCATCCATTGAGAGTATGTTGTCCTTCTTCGTTTTTCTGCTTTGCCTGATGCTCGTAATGCTCATCGTCCCGCTTTATCAGATCGTCGGTCAGTGGGCTGGCCTGCAAATCCTGCGCGGACACGATTATCATTACAGCCTGATTGGTCGTTGGACCGAGCACTGGTTGGCAAAACAGCAAAAAAATACTGACGAAAAAAATATCTGAATAACGCCACGGAATTGTATATCGTTAATGTATCAACGGAAGTTTGTTTCGATTAACCGACACCCCCTACTTTCAATTCGACCCTGACTGGTCGCCCTAGATTTATATGTTCCAGGCGATTAGGTTGGTTTCATGAGTAATATATTAAGCTTATATGGAGAAAACCTTTTTTTCCTTTAAGCAATGTTAAAATAGGCCAATTGGAGAAAAAATGACGATCACCGGCGAATGGGTAAGGATTTTGCTCGAAAGCGAGTTGGAGGAAGGCAAGCGCAAAGCGGTGCAAGCCTCTATGCGCCGCATGATAGTCTTTCGCCTCAATGGAAGACTCTATGCAATTGAGAGCAACTGCCCGCACATGCGTTTTCCACTCAACGATGCGCGCGTAACTGAGGACGCCGGTATTATCTGTCCGTTTCACCATAGCGCTTTTGATCTGGCAACTGGCGACGTCAAGGAATGGTCGCCGTGGCCACCAGGGATTGGCGTGATTGCCGGGGCTATCCGTCGGCAGCGCGTGTTGATGACTTTCCCGGTCAAAGCTGAGGGTGGTTACATCTGGGTCATGCCGCGCCCACAAAATCTCTGAAAAACCGTCCGCCTGATCCATTTGTTTGCTTTATACGCGCCTTTACCGGCGCGTTTTTTATTGCCACGATCATCTTGAACTTTCCCCGGATGCTGATAAACTATTGTGGATGACCATGCTGAAAACGCTTTTCAAAACCGACCTGCACTTTGACTGGAAGATTGTCACCATCACCATTGTCAGCACCCTGGCAATGATCGTGGATTTTTACCATCAACTCATTCCCAATTTAAATCTGGATGGGATGATCCTGTACTTTATCCTCCCGATGTTGGTGATCGTGTTTGTCTTTCGGGAAAGTCCGAAAGAATATGGCTTCCAACTGGGTGATTGGAAAGCCGGGTTGATCATTACGCTTGGTTCCATACTCATTTTGCTGCCGTTTTTGTGGCTCGTGGTGCATGGTGACAAAAGCATGATGCAATACTACCTTCGTCCGCTTAATTTACCGGTGCCGTTGTATACTTTCTTCGAAATCTTTGGTTGGGAGTTTCTCTTTCGCGGTTGGATCATTTCTGGCTACTCCCGCCGTTTTGGTGCAAATGCGCTCTGGCTGCAAGCGGTGCCGTTTGCGTTGATGCACCTGACCAAGCCCGAAATCGAAACGCTCTCCACCATTTTTGGCGGCTTCATTTTTGGTTGGATCGCCTATCGTACCAAGTCGTTTCTTTATCCATTTCTTATTCACTGGGCGATGTTGACGTTTGTCGTGCTGGTGGCAAGAGGCACGTTTGGTTGATTCTGCGTTTTATCTGACGGCGGCGCTCGAAACTGATTTCCCAGCCATTAAGGCGTTGATCCATGAGACCGGCATCAACCCGATGAGCCTCGACTGGCATCGCTTTTGCGTGGCAAAAACCACCAACGATAACCAATTCATCGGCTGCGGACAGTTGAAGCCGCACGATGATGGCACGGTGGAGCTGGCCTCGATTGCGGTGGCTCCGGCCTGGCGCAAAAAAGGCGTCGCCAGCGCTATCATGCAAAAACTAATCGCTGAAGGCCCCCGGCCACTCTATTTAACCTGCCGTTCAAGCATGGGGACGTTTTATGAAAAGTTCAGTTTTCATCCCGTGCCAACTGAAGCTTTGCCGAAGTATTTTCGTCGCTTAAACAAACTGGCTGGTTTGATCAATGCGCTGCATCTGGTAAATGAACGGGTGCTGATCATGCAGCTCGATTAAGGGAATGCGGAAAGTACCATGAATATAAAATCAATGATTAGTACGGTCATTAGTATTGTGATTGGGATTCTGTTTGGCCTGCTGATTGCGGGCGGATTGTTCCTGACCACCCGTGCCCCATTCGGGCAGCCGGTGGTTTTACTCCCCTCGCCCACGCCCAAACCGATTCTGGTGTATGTGGCTGGGGCCGTCAACCATCCCGGGGTTTTTCCGCTGCCGCGTGACAGCCGTATTATGGACGCTGTACGCGTCGCGGGTGGCTTTATGGAAGGCGCAGATGTGAGTGCCATCAATCTGGCAAAAACCCTGGTAGATGGAGACCGCGTTGATATTCCAGGCACCTCTCCGTTTGCGACGCCGCAACTCACCATTGGTGACAATGGGCTTTTGGTGACGCCAACTCCGCCCAAGGGACAGTTGGTCAATATCAACACAGCCACTGCAGAACTACTTGAGACGCTCCCCGGCATTGGCCCAAGCCTTGCAGCAGAAATCGTAAAATATCGTGAAGACAACGGGCCGTTTGCCACAATTGATGATCTGCTCAAAGTTCCCGGTATTGGCCCTACCACTCTGGAAAACCTGAAGGGGTTGATTACGACAGGAAATTAGGCTTAAATGTCTTGCCAGCGAGGACACAGAAAAGAGCTTTTCTGTGTCCTCGCTGGCAAATGTTTTCTTGTGAAGTGATCTTCCCTAATTCCTAATTTACTATTCACTATTTTCTTCGTTTTCGCTTTCTTCGTCAGGCAATTCGAGCACTTCATCATCTTCGTATTCGGCCAGCCAGGCCTGGGCTTCTTCGAGCCGATCACTTGGCACGCAGACTTCAATTCTGCCACCAAGTGAGATGGTGTGCATGATACTGTCTTGAAAGATTGCAGCGGGAAATCCTTGGGCTTCGAGTGCTTCTTTGGCAATTTCGGCTTCCATGCGGTGCGCGGCTTCAAACAGGGTGACCCAGCGGGTTTCGGTCATGGTTTTATCTCCAGATGAATAGAAAGTGTAAACTCATTATATTGCTTAAACAATTCTTTTGGGAATGGCGGTCTTGCCACCCCTTGCGAAGCACGCTATAATGTCGCCTCGCTATGCAAGGAGATAGAAATGCCCATTTATACTTATCGTTGTGAAAACTGTGGCACGCAGTTTGAACGTCGCCAATCATTTACTGATGAACCTTTAACGGTTTGCCCTGAATGTAATCAAAATCAGCTGCGTAAGGTGATTACGCCTGCCGGGATTGTCTTTAAAGGGTCAGGCTGGTATGTGACCGACCACAAGTCCAAGTCGAGCGCGGTGCAGCCTGCAGCGAACACCAAGGCTGGGGGCGAGAGCAAAAGCGAAGGCAAGGAATCTGCCCCTATAACCTCGACCACTGCTTCGAACTCCGGATCCAGCACGGAGAAGGGTTCGTCATCGACGACAAGCGACTCAGGCGCGGCAAAGAGCAGCAGCACGAGCGAGTAAAAATTTCTTTTATTAAAGAAGGATGATGACGGGCAGCCCACTGGGCTGCCCGTTTTTGATTTAAGTTTGGTTGGGCGTCAATTGAGAAAAGTCATTTGGAGAAGAACACATCAAAAATAAGGCTTAAACAAACCCTTAACGATTAAAAACAGGCTTGCAACTTACAATGAGTAACGTTTTATTCGTATTCGGCTTTCCCTTTCAAGGAGCCAGGATGATCTCTGACATTACTTTACCACCAGAAGAAAAAACCGATTTTTCGAGCTTTGCCAAATTTATCTCAAGCCTGCCTTCTTATCAGTATTATGCTGACCTGTCGACACCGGTCAAAGATGTAGTGGAGACGTTAAAAAGTTCCCCTGAACTGCCCGGTGTGTTACTGCGCCGGGAGAATGTCTATATTGGCGTCCTTTCGCGCCTGAAAATTTTTGAATGGCTGGGGCGACCCTTTGGTGTGGAGTTGTTTTTCAAAAAGCCGATCAGCCACTTGTCGGCCGAACTGGATTTGTCTGGCGAAATTTACGCGAGTGATCTGCCGATCAGTGAAGCCGTTCAGCAAGCTTTGAGCCGTTCCTCAGAGTTGATGTATGAGCCGCTGGTGGTTTCGTTTGGTGGGGACGATTTACGCCTGCTGGATATGACGGTTTTGCTGCTGGCACAATCGGCGCAACTGGCAAACGCCAATCAGGTGATTGAAAAGCAGGTTGAAATTGGCAAGGTACTGTCCAGTTCGCTGGAACTGCCAAAGGTCTTGCCGCTCATTCTTGAGCAGATGGATTCGATCATCCCGTTTAACCGTGCGGCAATTTTGCTCTATCGCAACAACGAAATGGAATTTGCGGCCTCACGCGGCTATCCCGAAGCAGTCAATATGGAACAGGCGCGTGTGCTGGTCAGCAACAACAAAATTTTTACCGACATCATTCAGCATCGCAAAATTACCACCGATGACGATGTCCTACTGCGTGAAGACTGGCAGCACATCCCAGGCACACCGCCGAGCCGCTCGTGGTTGGGCGTCCCGCTTGTCCATAACGACCAAGTGCTGGGAATGTTCTCGGTTTCGCGTTTGGTGGTGGCTCCATTTACCGCCGAGCAGGTAGAACTTGCGGCGAGTTTTGCCGGTCAGGCGGCGGTTGCGTTGGGAAATGCCAATTTGTATGAGCGCGTCCAAAACTTTACCCACGCGCTTGAAGAGCGCGTAGAAGAAAGAACGCAGGAATTGCAAAAAGCCTACAGCAAACTCGAGCGGCTCGACAAAAGCAAATCCGACTTTATCAAAATTTCTTCACACGAAATCAAGACGCCAATGGCGGTGGTGATTGGCTATGCCCAGATGTTGGTGCAGGATCAGGAATTGGAGCCGCGCCACCGTGAGCTGGCTGACAGTTTACTGGATGGGATGCGTCGCTTTGTGGGGATTGTCAACACCATGCTGGATGTGGCCCGTCTCGATGTACAGGAAATGCAACTGGATTTTCGAGAATTTGATCTTTACGCGATTGTGATCGAGATCATTGAAGAGCTTTCACAGGGGATGCAGGATCGCAAGATTGAGTGCATTATGGAAAACCTGAAATCGATTCCACGCATTTATGGTGACCGGGATTCTTTGCGCAAAGCCTTTTATCATGTTATCGTCAACGGGATCAAATTCACACCCGATGGCGGTACCGTGACCGTCAAAGCCAGCCTGCCAGGGGTACGCGATGGCAAGGTGCTTCCCGATATGATTCAGATTACAGTGACGGATACTGGCATTGGTATTGATCCCGACGATCAGGATTTGGTCTTTGACAAGTTCTTCCAGACGGGCAAGGTCATGCTGCATTCTTCGGGCAAGACCAAGTTCAAGGGTGGCGGATCGGGGCTTGGGCTGGCGGTGGCGCGTGGGGTGGTTGAAGCGCATGGCGGCCAAATTTGGGTCGAGAGCAAGGGACATGATGAAGTTAACCTTCCGGGCAGCTCGTTCCACATCGTTTTACCTGTGCAGCCAAAGGGATAGTCACATCGCAAAGTTCAATCCGTTAATGGGGTAATTTCTGAGCCAGTTTAGGGATTTTTAACTTTCTCTTTTCAGATTTCCATTTTGCCTGTATGCTTATATGAAGTGAAGATGCTTTCACTTTAAAAGGCAGGTTATGAGCACATTCTTTCGAAAAATTGACCTGTGGTTGGGCCAGTTTTTTACCTGGCTGAGCTATAGCGAATCGCAGCTTACGCCAGTACCGACCTCGATCACGCCAGAAGCAAAACCCGAATATCGCAAAATCGAATCGGTGCTGACGTATCGTGAGCGCCGTTTTCTTAGTGTGCTGCGTCGCGCCAATTCAGGAGAATACACCATTTTGATGAAAGTTCGGCTGGCAGACTTTATCTGGTTGGCAAATGATCCGCCAAACAGGCACTTTCACCAAAGCCAAATCATGTCAAAGCATGTAGATTTTTTGCTTTGTCAGAAAGTTACGCTTGAACCTTTGCTGGTGATCGAACTGGATGATAGCAGCCACGATTTGCCAGAGCATGCTGCGCGTGACCAGTTTAAAAACGAAGTTTTTGAGATGGCTGGCATTGCCTGTCTGCGCGTTCCATTACAGGACGAATACCACGGTATTGTCATTCAGCAGCAGATTATCGAGAAAATTGGTCATCATCCATCGCCCACGCCAGGTCATCGCTGGTATGGCTGATGTAATTATTGGGCATCCCTTAAGTTTTGTATTGATTCATTCTCTTTCAGATGGGTTAAAGGAGTTTTTTCCATGCTGATACCGTTGGTTTGTACGCAATGTGGTGGGACACTCGACGTTGAAAACTCTCAAGTTTTTGAGTCTGGTGATTTTATGATCGTGTCATCTG
The DNA here is from genome assembly GCA_963757465.1 of uncultured Chloroflexia bacterium. GTDB lineage: Bacteria > Chloroflexota > Anaerolineae > Anaerolineales > Villigracilaceae > UBA5195. The sequence goes on from CAVWRY010000007.1 coordinate 170,000, forward strand.
ACCAAACTTTTAAATGTCCTAACTGTGGCATGAAATATTTGCCGGGAGAAAAGATTAATCACGCTTCCGAAGAGCCCGTCAGTTCATCAGGCCCTGTTTTTATCGGCGGACGTGTAACAAATTCAGCGATTATCATCGGAAATGGCGTGGTTTTTAATCAACCCCTTGGTTCAGAAGAAAATGAAGATGAGCAACGTTTCGCTAACCCGCAACCAGCAATACAAGCAGCAGAGCAAAAGTCGACTAAGAAGTGGTGGCAATTTTGGAAGCATTGAGAAAGATGAAGATTTGCTGATAGGTTACTCGAAAAACCTTTGACCTGTAGCGCTTCTACACGTACAATAATCGCAAGATGCGTAACTACAACCTGACTGCTGGCGACCCGCTTCAACTGACGATTGCTGCTGATGCACGCCTGACCACTCCCGATTATGTCAACGACCATATCTGGGAGCTGGACCTGAGCGGCGGCGACCCGTCGGCGCTTGGGCTGCGCACCACCTATGGGCTGCGCGCGCGGCTGATGCGTGTTTTCCCACGCTTTATCGAAAATGGCAAATCCATCAGCGATCCGGCGGAATTTGCCGTTGCCCCGCGCATCCGCGCCATATACCCCAATTTTCTCGAAATCACATTTTCCCCCGTTATCGGTGTGGATGTCATCGCCGAATACTGGATTCCCGCTTCGAATGTCGTTGTCGGTCGTTTTTCGATTGCCAACCACGCTGTTATCCCGCGCCCGATGTATTTTGACCTGGTGGCACAATTGATTCCGCTCGAAGGTCAGAGCATGGGCGCACTCCAGCGCCAGTCCGCGACCATTTTGCAGGGGCAGGTTGAAGATTTGATCCCGGTGCTGTTTATCACCGGCGGCCCGCAGACGGGTCCCGGCCCCTATCCTTCCTTGGCCTTGCCGCTCGACTTGCCCCCCGGTGGCCGCCGCCAGTTTAGCTGGGCGCTGGCTGCGGCCAAAGAAGAGCAGGAATCCTTCGAACTGGCGCGCCGCAGTGTCGCCCGCCCGCTGGACGCCGAACGCGCCCGCATTGAACTGATCAACACCAGCCAGACGGTTGACATTATCACCGGCGACGCCGACTGGAATGCGACGTTCGCACTCAGCCAGAAAACGGCCTTCGGACTGTTTACCGGCCCCAGCGAGAACCTCCCCAATCCATCTTTTGTGCTTTCACGCCAGCCCGATCAGGGTTTCTCACGCGCCAACGACGGCAGCGACTATCCCTATTTGTGGGACGGTCAATCGCCGCTGGACGCCTATTATCTGGCGTCCGTGCTGCCCGGCGCACCACAACTGGCGCGTGGCGTGCTGCTCAATTTTCTCAGTGTGCAGGAGCAGGACGGTTTTATCGACTGTAAACCCGGTCTGAGCGGCCAGCGCGGACGATTTCTCGCCGCGCCGTATCTCGCCAACCTGGCCTGGAAGGTTTGCGAAAACGGGCAGGATGTCGAAACCCTGACGCAAATCTACCCGAAGCTGGCATCATTTTTCTGGGCCTGGTTCGCCCCGGTGCGCGATCAGGATCGCAACGGCTTGCCCGAATGGCAGCACCCGCTCCAGACTGGCTTTGAAGAGAATCCGCTCTTTGACGGTTGGCATCCCTGGGCGATTGGCGTCAACGTCAAAACGGTCCAAAGCCCGGCGCTTTCAGCAGCGCTTTACAGCGAAGCCCAAACCCTGATCCGCATGGCTGAGATTTTGGGCCGCCAATCAGAGCTGCCGTTGCTCCAAGCCCAGGCTGAAACGCTGCGCAAAGGCATCGAAGCCTGCTGGGACGCCGACCGTGCTTTCTATCATTATGCTGACCGCGATACTCACCTGAGTCAGCCGGGCAAAGTGCTGACCGAGCGCCGTGCTGCCGCCACCGTCCACCTGAAAAAAGATTTCAAAGAACCCGTGCGGCTCACCATCCGCGTGCATGGCAAGGAAGAAGCGCTTAAACGTCCGCAAGTGACTGTCTTTGGTCAACTGGATGGGCAGGCGTGGCAGGAAAGCCTGCTGCCACAGGATTTTGCCTTCAGCGCCAACGGTGCGGTTGCCACCAGTCGCAAGGTTTACACGGCTGTCACCCGCTGTGAGTTTGACGGCTTGGCGAGCGGCGACCGCATCAGCATTAACACGGTTGACCTGACCGTTGCTGATCACACCCTGCTCTCGCCGCTTTGGGCCAAAGTGCCTACGGATGGCGAAGCCCAGGCGCTGATTTTCCGAACCATTCTCGACGCGGATCATTTTGACCATCCGTATGGAATCCCCGCTTTGCCGCGTGTGTTGACCCGTGACGCAGACCCCGTTTGTCTGAGCGTTCACCTGATCTGGAATCAGCTCATCGGTGAGGGAATGCTGGCCTATGGCTATCGCCGCGAAACGGCGCGGCTGGTGGCGCATCTGATGTCGGCGATTGTGCCAAACCTGAAGCGCTCGCAAGCGTTTTACCGCAACTACCACGCTGAGACGGGGGCGGGCATGGGCGAACGCAATGCCCTGCACGGGCTGGCCCCGGTCGGGCTTTTTCTACAAACGCTCGGGGTGGAAATCATCTCCCCGCTACGTGTCCATCTGCATGGTGAGAATCCCTTCCCGTGGCCGGTTACGGTAAAATATCGAGGGTTGACCATCATCCGTCAGATGGGCGAGACCGAAGTTATTTTCCCCAACGGCCAATCTGTCACGCGCACCGACCCGACAGACGCCATTATTTCGTGCGAAGCGATTTCTTAAGGAGGCTCTTATGACAGACTACTCGACCATTCATGCGCTGATGGCTGTGGTTGTGCAGGAACAGGACGCCGACCTGGCAACACGCGCACTGGAACAACTTTCGGTGCCAGTGGTGCATCTTGCCAGCGCGGGCGGATTTCTGGGACATCGCAACTACACCCTGTTGATTGGTCTGCCCGACGGGCAAGCGGAGGAAGTCTTGAAGGTACTACGCACCTCCTGCCGTCAGCGCGTTGAATACCTGTCGATGCCGATGGAAGGTTCGCCTATGCCCATGCCAGCTCCCGTCCCTGTGACCGTGGGCGGCGCGACGATTTTCACCCTGCCGGTAGAGCGGTTTGAAGAGCTGTAGAGAGCAGAAAAACAAAACAGGGCGCTGGTTTCGCAACCAGTGCCCTGTTTTGTTTTTCTGCAGACTTAGAACTGATAACGCAGCAAACGAATCATATTGCGAAACTTGGGGATCAGCGCCATGGAACGATAGATCAGTTGATACTTGACCGGCAGCTTCCAGACAAATGGGGAGTGAAAAATGGAGATGGCGCTTTCGCGCTTCAGTTTGGAATCCAACCTGTCTACTTCGCGCAGGTCGTTGACTTCCCAGACGTGCAGCCCGGCGGTGGGCTCGTTCTTGGTCGATTTTGCCGATTGGATAGCAAATGAATTCATCACATCGAAGGCGATTTTGCCATGGGCGCAATGATCGGTCAAACGGTTGAGCAGGGTTTTCACTTCTTCGCCAGTCAGGTATTCCAAAACGCCTTCAGCGACGATCAATGTCAACTGCCCGCTTGGGATTTCTTTCAGCCAGGCGGGTTCAGTGATGGACGATTCAATCATGCGATAGCCTGCGCCGTCAGCGTAGAAGTTTTTGCGCAATTGAATGACGTCGGGGAAATCCACATCGAACCAGTTCACGCTCGCAGGCGGATGGATGCGTGTGATACGGGTATCCAGCCCGCAGCCAAGATTCAGCACAATGCAGGCGGGGTTATGCTTGATAAATTCCTGAATCCAATCGTCGTACTGCTTCGCTCGAACCACAATCAGATTATCGTTGCCCCAGCTATTTAATTTTGTGAAGTCATAATCGATCATTTCGACCAATTCATCTGCTTTTGTGTCGTGCAGAATGGGATGGCTGGAACGATTGTCGATTGCCTTGGCGTAGAGCGTAATCAGCAGAGTCTCTTGCACCTGGGTCAGGTGTATTTTTGTTTTTGGAATGGATGTCATTTCAAATTCCTTCTGTCAGCGGCAGTTCCACTCGGATCGTTGTACCCTGACCCTGGGCGCTTTCGGCGCGGACGCTGCCGCCGTGGGCGTTGACGATGTGGCGGGCGATGGCAAGGCCCAGACCCGTCCCACCCGAGTCGGCGGATTTGTAGAAGCGCTCGAAGATGTGCGGCAAATCCTCGGCGGGAATGCCAGGGCCGCTGTCATGCACTTCGATGGAGATCAGACTGTCCGTTTGCTGGTAGGTGATCACGATGGCGCTGCCCGCCGGGCTGTAGCGCAGCGCGTTGGTGATGAGATTCGCCAGCACCTGACGGATTCGTGCCGGGTCAATCAATAGGAGTGGAATATCCGCCCCGGTAACGGTCAATGTCACCCCCTTGGCATGGGCCTGGGATTGGAACGCCCCCACCGTTTCGCGGATGAGAAGCAGCGGGTCGGTTGGTTCCTTCTTCAATTGCAGCGCGCCACTCTCCGCCAGCGCCAGCATGCGCAGGTCATCGATCAATCCTGAGAGCAGGTGGGTTTCATCGAGCAGAGCGCGCAGGTTGGTTTCGTCTGCCGGGTAGATGCCATCCAGCATCCCCTCCAAGTTGCCCTGAATGACGGTCAGCGGTGTGCGCAACTCGTGTGAGACATCTGCCAACAGGTTGCGGCGCTGCTCGTCCGTCTCGTGCAGGCGCGTCGCCATTTTGTTGAAGGCGCGCGACAGCGAACGCATGGCCCTGGGACCTCTTTCTGGCACGCGGACGGTGTAGTCGCCATCGGCGACGCGCTCAGATGCCGAGAGCAGGTTGTCGAGTGGGCTGAAGCTGCGCCGCAACGTCCAGCCCACCATCACCAGCCCGCCGATGACAAAAATAAAACCGATTGCGCCAAACGGCACCGTCCATTGGATGGTCAGCGGCGTCAGGTGGATGATCCCAAACAAATGGGCGAGATAAGAGACAACCAGAATCAAGGCGGCGACGCCAAGCAGATTAAAAACGCCAAACAGGCAACCCAGCCTGCGAAAAAACGGATTATGGCGCATCCGTCCGCGGCGGGGCGGCCATTCTTCATTTTCGGGCCACCACGCTGGCTTTTCATGTGGCTGATGCATGTGCAAATGCAGCCTTCTGCGTGGCCAGTCTGGCGGTTCGCCGGGTGGGATGGAATCGGATGGGTGCTGCATTAGCGATCCGTAAAGCGGTAGCCCATGCCGTAGACCGTCTGGATGTAGCGTGGCTCGGATGGGTTGGGTTCGATCTTGTGGCGGATGTTTTTGATGTGGGCGTCGATAGCGCGCTCGTAGGATTCGAAGGCGACGCCGTGCAGCGCGTCGAGCAATTGGGCGCGGGTGAAAACCCGTCCCGGAGAGCGGGCCAGTGCGGCGAGCAGCGCGAATTCGCTGGGGGTGAGTTCGTCGATCTCGCGGTCCTGCGCCAGCACACGCAGGCGTGGCACGTCCAACGTCAAGTCAGCGGCGCGGATCAACTCGGGGCTGGTGCTGACGTAGTTTTCCATGCGACGAAAGACAACGCGGACGCGCGCCACGACTTCCTTGGGGCTGAAAGGTTTGGTGATGTAATCGTCCGCGCCCAATTCCAGGCCAATTAGCTTGTCTGATTCTTCAGCGCGGGCGGTGAGCATGATGATCGGAACATTCGAGACTTTGCGCAGTTCGCGGGTCACATCCAGCCCGTCAAGGCCGGGCAGGCCAAGGTCAAGCACGATCAAATCCGGCTTTTCAGTCCGCGCCAGTGACAGTGCAGATTTTCCATCCCCGGCGGCGCGCACAGCAAATCCTGCGCGTTCGAGATAATCGCGCAGCAGTTTGATAATTTTGGCTTCGTCGTCTACGATCAGGATGGTTTTCATTTTATTAGACGTTAGCTTTTAGATGTTAGCTTTTAGCGAATGTCTAAAAGCTAACATCTATTATACGCTTTTACTTTTTCTCTGAGTCTTCAGCGGCAGGTGGTTCGGTGTGGGCGCGGCGATGCCACTCGGCAAACATCGGGGGAACGCCTTCGTCCCAGGAACCTCTACCGCCCCAGTGACTGTGCATGTGCATGCGATGTCTCCAGCCGAAGCCGGGTCCCCAGAACAGGTGGCGCATGGCGGCAAAGGCCAGGAAGAACAAAAAGAGTGGGATTAGGATGCCGAAGCAGCCAAAGAACGGCATGACATGATGGAATCCCATGACGTAGGGCTGCATCGGGACGGGTGGCTGACCCTGTACGATCAGCGGCTTGACGTCGAGCGCCGCACCGTGGGCAACCCCGGTGTTGTAGGCAAAAAATCCGATGCCTGCGATGGCGGCCAGCAAAACCAGCCCGGCCAGAATGCGAAAAGCGATATGTTTCATGTTGTGCTCCTTGTGAGAATAGGACTTCATTTGAAATCTAAGCCCAGTATAGAAGCCAATTGTGAAGTGAGTGTGAAGGCGGCGCGAAGAAACGAACGAAGACTGGCGAAGTGTTGTAGAATTATTGAAGTCAAATTAATTTGCTTCGATAAAAAAATGAGGAATGTTCATCATGGCACAACCCAGCAATTTAGATGAGATGGTAAATACGATTAATACACAGGCTGATTTTGTTGCTTTTGTAAAAGCGCTTGCCCACGATTTGCAAGAGAACCCTTCAGATTGGGAAAATGATTCTTTGGAACGGTATTTCGAAGCAATGGCAGCTTGGTCGCATGATATGAATGGTTACTTCAAGAACACAAACCAACCTTTCCCAAAAGATATCAATTGGAAAATCATAGGGCAAATTTTGTTTGCCGCAAAATCCTATGAATAATTCAGGACTATTGAGTTGCTTGCATTGAAGGAACTGGTCAACAAACCGCTGCACAATCTCTCGCGCGGCGAGCGCATGAAAATGGAAATCGCCGGGGCGCTGGCGCAAACGTCCTGCTCACCAGCCACTACATGGCGGATGTGGAAGCATTGTGCAAGCGTGTGATCGTCATCCATAACGGCAGATTGCTCTTCGATAGCGGCCTGGTCTGGACGCTGGGCGTGCGCAATTATTCGGGCGCTTCGGCCTGAGGCTGCCAAGAAATGCACAGCCCATCTTGCGTATATAAAAAGCGCAATTTCTGACTGTGCCGGGTATAATGGCTGGATGACAATCTGATTTATGGGGGCAGATCAGCAAAATCTTAAAAGGATAGCGGTTTCCCGTAGGGAGCACATGAAAGAAATCATTTATGGACGTAATTCAGTTTACGAAACCCTGCGCGCCAATCGGCGGCAGGCTTTTCGTTTGGAAATAGCCGAAGGTGCGCAGGAAACGGGCCGCCTGAAAGAAACGATTGAGATGGCCCAGCGCCGCAAAATTGTGGTGGAACGGGTGCCGCGTGCAAAGCTGGAGAAGCTCAAAGTCAATCATCAAGGCGTCGCGTTGGAAGTGAGCGGTTACCCGTATGCTGACCTGACCGACATTTTTGAACTGGCGGAGAAGCGCCAGGAGCCCCTGTTTGTGCTGATGCTCGATACACTCAACGACCCGCAAAACTTTGGGGCGTTGCTGCGTACTGCCGAAGCAGTCGGTATTCACGGGGTGGTCATCCCGCTGGCGCGTACGGTGGAGATGACTCCTGCCGTGGTGAACGCTTCCTCCGGCGCGAGCGAGCACATCCTTGTTGCGCAAGACAACCTGCACCAGGCCATCGTTGAACTGAAAAAAGCCGGGGCGTGGATTGTTGGCCTGGAAGGCGGCGAAAAAGCTCAGGGTGCAGAGCGCGTCCGCCTGGATGGGGCGCTGGGACTGGTTGTCGGTTCGGAGGGCGAGGGGATGCGTCCGCTGGTGGCCAAATCCTGCGATATTCTAATGAAGCTCCCCATGCGCGGACAGATTGAGTCGCTCAACGCGGCAGTTGCTGGGTCGGTGGCGTTATATTTGGCCTACATGGCGCGTAATAAATAATAAATAGCATTTTTTGGCTGTGTAAGGCGAGTAAATCAACAAAAGATCATGGAGAAGAACGATGGCCCAAGCAACTGTCCACTTCCCACGTGGGTTTATGTGGGGAACTGCCACCGCTGCGCACCAGGTGGAAGGAAACAATACAAACAACAACTGGTATCGCTGGGAGCAGGATGGTCACATTAAGGATAAGGCCGGGTTGGCTTGCGACTGGTGGGGCGGGCGCTGGAAGGAAGACATGGACCGCGCCGCTGAGACGCATCAGAATGCACACCGCTTCTCGGTCGAGTGGAGTCGCATTCAGCCTGAGCGCGACCGCTGGGATGAAGACGCGCTGGAACACTACCGCATGATGGCGCGTGGCATGGTCGAGCGCGGCATTACGCCAGTGATAACGCTGCATCACTTTACCGATCCGCTCTGGATTTATGCCGAATGCGGCTGGGAAATGAAAGACATTGTCGAAGTTTTTGAGAAGTACGTGCGCAAAGTGGTTGAAGCGCTCAAAGAATACACCAACTACTGGGTCACGATCAATGAGCCGAACATTTATGCGTTGAGCGGTTACATGACAGGTGAATTCCCTGGCTGCGACAAGGGGTTTCACATTGCCCTGAAAGTACTCGCCAACCTGCTGCGCGGACATGCTGCTGCGTACCGTGCCATTCACGCGATTCAACCCGAAGCACGGGTAGGCTACTCGCTGCACTACCGTCCGATGGTGGCGGCGCGCCCCTGGTTTCCGCTCGATCGATTGGCGCGCAATATTCATTATCAGGGCATGAACATGGCTTTTCCCAGCGCCATTAGCACCGGTGTGATGCGTTCACCACTCGGCAACACACGCATCCCCGAAGTGAAGGGTTTGCAGGATTTTCTGGGCGTCAACTACTACTCGGTTGACACCGTCAAGTTTGATATTACCAACAGCCGCGAATTGTTCGGACGGCGCTCGTACCCCGAACACTCCGATTTAAGCTCGACGAAATTTATCGCCAACATCCCCAACGGCTTTTTTGACTCGCTCAAATGGGCCACCACCACCTATCCAAACCTGCCGTTGCTGGTCACCGAAAACGGCGTGGAAGATTTTGAAGATGTCATGCGCCCGCGTTACATCGCGCAGCACGTCCATCAGATGTGGCGCGCTGTCAACTTCAACTGGCCGATCAAGGGCTACTTTCACTGGACGCTGGTCGACAACTTTGAGTGGGACCGCGGCTGGACGCAGCGCTTTGGCCTGTGGGGACTTGACCGCGAAACCCAGGCACGCATCCGACGCCCGTCGGTGGATTTGTACTCTGAAATTTGCGCAGAGAATGGGCTTTCAGCGTTAATGGTCAATAAATATTGTCCCGAAGTGCTGCAAAAGATTTTCCCTGACGATTAACCGTGCAGCCACTCCCCGCAGATTTTATTCACAATATTGGGCATTCTCACAAAGAAGGCAAAGCCTGGTTACAGGCTTTGCCTTCTTTGCTGGCTGATGCTGCCCAGCGTTGGGGATTAACGCTCGGCAAGCCGTTTTTGCTTTCGTTCAACTATGTCTGCGCAGCAAGAGATGCGACAGGGCTGGATGTGGTGCTGAAAGCGGGCGTTCCCAACCCTGAGCTGACCAGCGAAATCGAGGCGCTGCGTCTTTACGACGGGCGCGGTGCGGTGCGGTTGATCAATTCAGATGCCGGGAAAGGTCTGCTGCTGTTGGAGCGGCTCCAGCCGGGGACGATGCTGGTCGAAGTCGATGACGATGCCCGCGCAGCGGAAATCGCCGCCGGGGTGATGCGTTCCCTGTGGCGACCAGCCCCGCAGCCGAACAATCTGATCCTTTTGCAAAACTGGTTTGATGCCCTTGGGCAATACCGCCAGCGCTTTGGTGTGACTGGGCCTTTGCCGTTGGCGCTCTTGCAAACGGCTGAAGGTCTGGTTGCCGATTTTTTTGCCGAGCGTGAGCCGCATGTTGTGCTGCACGGTGATTTTCATCATTACAACCTGCTTAAATCGGGCGATGGCTGGAAGGTGATTGACCCCAAAGGTGTGATTGGTCCGCGTGGCTATGAAGTTGGCCCGTTGCTGGTTAATCCGTTTGGCGGCTTGTTGCATGGCCCGGATGCAAAGCAGATCAGCGAGCGGCGTATGACCATCCTTGCCGGGGAGCTTGGCATGGAACGCAGTCGCATTCGCGGCTGGGCGATTGCTCATGCGGTTCTCTCAGCCTGCTGGAGTTTTAATGAGCACGGGCGCGGTGCGGAACATGCGTTGCACTGTGCCGAATTATTTGCGCAAATCAATAATTGACTTCAATTACATCTTGCTCGTCAAGCATATCGTCTACAAACTTGTTGTGACGGTTGATAGGCCCCTGTGTTTCCCACTCGCCTTGCATCAGGTTTTCGGCGATTTTCAGGCGTTTTTTGTGGATGATATTCAGCCCGTGTTCTGTCAGTTTTTGCTCAATCTGATGATATTTGTCTGGCGTGGGGATGTAACTGATGGCGTATGTGCGCGTTTCGCGACCCAGCATGTCAATCACCCGGTCCAGGCGCATCAATAGCCATAAAACAATCATGACCAATATCGTCGCGACAATGGCCAACCCAAACTGTCCAATGCCGATGGCCATGCCCAACCCTGCGGCGACCCAGATCGATGAGGCAGTTGTCAGCCCTTTGACCCGTCCTTGTATCAACAGGATGGCCCCAGCGCCCAGAAATCCGACTCCGCTGACGATGTTTGCCGCTACCCGCCCCGGGTCGCTGCCTGTAAAGTGGATTGAGACCAGGGTAAAGAGTGTTGCCCCGACACAGATCAGCATCATCGTGCGCAACCCCGCTGCTTTGGCATGGATTTCGCGCTCAAACCCGATGATGCTGCCGATCAGCAAGGCTGCCAGTAGTTTGATTAAATCATCCGGTGAGATTAACATATCGCCTTTTTAAATGCTCCAGTGCTCATCATCTGGCCCACCTGCTGGTTCGACCTGGTTTCGCCCGCGCTCTTTGGCAAGGTACAGACGCTGGTCGGCCAGGTCAATCAGATGGTCAACGTCATTGGTATCGTGTGGAAAGACGGCAATGCCCTGGCTGACGGTAGGAGCTGGTAAATATTCCCCATTGCGGCCCCGTAACAACAGGGTACTCATGTTTTTTTGAATCCTTTCGGCGATGGCAAAAGCCTGACGTCCATTGGTTTTTGGCAGGACAATGACAAACTCTTCGCCGCCCCAGCGCCCGACAGCGTCTGTATCTTTGATATGTTCATGGATGGTTTTGGTAAGCAGGATCAACACCTGATCGCCAACCATGTGTCCGTATAAGTCATTGTATTTTTTGAAATAATCGACATCAAGCATAATCAGGCTTAGGAATGGGGGTGTTGTTTCTGCTTCGCGACGCAGAATGTTGACAATGTAATTGTGGTTGTATACGCCCGTCAGGCTGTCTGTGCGTGACTGTGCTTTTACTTCTGCGTGATGAAAAGCATTGTCGAGTGCCAACGCGGCTTGCTGTGCCAGGTTTTCGAGCAAATCAAAGTCGGTACGGTCAAAGGAATTGGGCTTATACGACCCAATCGAAACCACACCGGTGACATGTTCGGCGAGCATGGGGACGCCCATCCAGGACAGGCTGTTTTTATTTTTGCCAATCAAGACAATATTGACGCCCTCAGGGTCAACGTTTTTACGCATATCAGGGATAAACAGAGAGTGCCTATTCTGAATCACCCAGCCTGAAAGGGTGCCTTCCATGGGGGTGACCGAAGGCGGAAAATATTCGCCATCATCGAAGATCAGGTCAAACTTAATGGTTTTCAGATCGTCTGTGACCCCAACAAAGTAGGTATCTGCCGGGATGGCCTGCTGAATGGCAGCGCCGACCAGTGTCAGCACCTCGTCGGTCTCAAGGGAAAAGACGATTTTTCGGGCAAACTGGTTGAGCGTTTCCAGGCGTTGAATGCGGTCACGGGTGGTTTTGTTGGATCGATGCAGCGTTTCCAGCATAATGATGCCCAATGACACTAGCGCAAAATCATTAATCCAGTAGGGTGAGAGATTGACAGAAAACAGGATTGAAAATAAAACATGCAAACACACGGTAGCAAGCAGGAAAATATAACTGGTGCGACGGTCCCATAAAATGACGATGCTCACAGCAATTAAAATGCCAATGGTCAGTGGAATGGGGCGAAATTCGTTGGGTGTAACGATCAGCCCGGCTGTTACACAAATGGCGTCGGTAATGGTTGTCGGCCACTTCCATTTTTGCAATTGTTCTGGTTTTTTCACAATGGCGTAATAAAAGGCAATTGTATAGAACAATCCGGCGATGCCCAACGCCAGAGGCCATGCACCCAGCAGGTTAAAGGTTAACGTTTCAAGACTGTAAATCATTAAATCGCAGCATAAAATGGCTGTAATCAGCGCGGTTAGTTCTGCCAGAGAACGCGCTTCACGGTCGCTGACGTTTTTCGCTGAAGTTTGTTTAGACAGCATGGCCATTCACCAACTGCATAATCATGCCATTGTCGAGCATTTTCTTGAATACGTGAACAATGGCTGGATCGTATAGAATGCCAGCGTTGCTACAGATATATTCCATGGCTTCCTCGGCTGGCATCGGGGAGCGATAAGGGCGGTTGGTTGTCAGCGCGTCAAACGTATCCACAACGGCGAAAATGCGCGCGATCAGCGGAATATCGGTTCCTTTCAGTCCAATTGGGTAGCCGCTGCCATTCCAGCATTCCTGATGATAGCGAATTACTGGCATGGCATCTTGCAAAAAGGGAACCCCATCCACAATCCGCGCGCCAATATCGGGGTGTTGCCGCATCATCTGGCGCTCGTCCTCATCGAGCGGACCCGGCTTGAGCAAAATGCTGTCGCTAATGCCGATCTTGCCAATATCGTGCAGAATCGCGCCGCGCTCGAGCGTTTTGCATTGCTCGGTGCTGAGTCCAAACTCATGCGCCAGTGCATAAGACAAACGTGCCACGCGCAGGCTGTGACCCTCGGTTTCACGGTCACGAGCATCCAGTGCCAGGGAGAGCGCCGCCAGAGTTCTGATCGTAGGTTGTTTCAAGGGTGTGATAGGCGACTTCAAGCTCATCGGCCTGCTTGCGCGTTTCAACCAGCAAAATACTGCGTTCGAGGGCAATCGCTGCCTGGTTTGCCAGCGCATGCAAATTATCCGGGTAGCGCTCCTCCAGTGAGACTTCCACCCACAGCGCGCCATACTGCCGCCGGGGAGTTTGCAAAGGCAGGCAGATGCGCGTCAGTTTTTGTGTTTCGTTCACAACCACGCTTTTCCCGGTCTTCATGGTTTGCTGAATCAAATCCATCGGATGCTGCGCCCCAGGGTGGAGTCCATTTGCGTCAATTTGGACTTTGGCTTCGACATCTGCCTCCGTTGAGAGCAAAACAATCCCCGCAGCCTGTGCCTTGCTGATCTGGTAAGCGGTCTCAGCGATGCAAGCTGCCGCATCGGTCAGTTGTTCTGATTGAATGACGCGGGTACTCAACTGATAGAGTTCGGTGGTATTGGTGAAAAGCGAGCGCAGTTCCTGATAGAGCCAGGTTGTCTCAATCGCGGCGGCAGCCTGGGTCGTCAGCAGCGCAGCCAGCGATTCATCGTTTTCAGAAAAGGTCAGGTTGTCATGTTTGCCAAAGGCCAAAATCACCCCAATGCTGGTTTCCCTCAACAAAATGGGAATTGCCAACAGACTGCGCAAATCCTTGTTGCCGGTGGGCGTGCTCGGGAAGCGTTTGCGCACATCCCGCAGGCGAAAGGCGCCCGGGCTGTTCAAGGCTGTTTGAATGAGCGTATTGCCTGCCGGGTTGCTGTTGAGCATACTCACCAGAGTCGGAGCATAGCCGACATGCGCCGTACGGTTGCGTCCGCTGCCCTTTTCAGCCAGCGTGACAAATACAAAACGCGCACCCAACGTCTGCCGGGCGATTTCTGCAATTTCCTGAATGACAGCATCTATATCGAGCGTGGTGGAAAGTGTAATGCCAGCATCAATTAAATTCGTCAGGCGCTCATCGTGCTCGCTGCGTTCCCACGATGTGACCAGTTGAATGGCGACGGTTTCGAGCAGTTTGACATCGCTTTCGTCAAACGCATTGGTCATGGATTGATCGACGACGATCACGCCGCGTAATTTGTTTTTGGCCAGCAGTGGAACGGCAATTTCAGAAAGTGAATCTTGATTTTCGAGTTTGAAATAATCCGAGTCGAGCTGGGTATTGGATGCAAGTTGTGTGTAGCGCATGCGTGCGGCGCGTCCGCCCAATCCATGATTCAAGCTTTGGCGATAGCCGGGCGGGATGGTTGCCACAAGTGGGCCACTGGTGGCGATGACCACCAACTCTTCCCGTTCTGAGTCATGTTGAAAAACAGTCACCAGCGTGCTTTCGATGGCGTTGGCGATGGCGCTGGCAGTCAACTGCGCAGAGACATGCGGGTCAAGGATATTTTTTTCCAGTTCAAGGTTGAGTTGATAAAGCAGGTTGAGTTGTGCCATCCGCCGCCGTTCCAGATCGGCCTGCTTGATAAGCAGCTTTTCGTAGGCTTCGTTTTGTTCTATACCAGTTTGTTCTTCCTGTCGGGGCAGGTGTGTTGTCAGGGGATTGGCAAATGCCCGATTGAGTGGGATGTTGATGGAAGCGATCAAGATGAAAATAAACAGGCTTGTTACCGAAAAGCCAGTGAAGGTCAGTTCACGGATGTGCAGCGTCTCCAATACGGGGAGCGCCAGCGTGCCTGCCATGCTTTGCAGCAGCCCGGCAGCAATCAGCAGCGAAAGGAACGAGAACGCAAAAATAAGATAGGTAACCTGCCACCCGTGCTTGTTGATGTGACGCGCCAGAATGATCTTCTTCCACGGGATTGCATCTTTGAACATTAAGCCTGCACTGAAGCTGAAAGCGACAATCACATTAAAATGGGAAGAAGGGTGTCGTGAACATGCCTCCCCAGACAATCCAAGGGGCTGCCAGCACTTTCGCACGATATTTTTCCGAAGCTGTGCCGCGCGTTAAAGCAAATCCAAGCGCGGCGCTGGCGAGCATCAGGATGGCAAACGATGAGCTTAATATTTGTGGCTGAAAAAAAAGGTATTCTTTTCCAGATAGCATAAAGTCTGGCCGCAGCAGGAACCCAATCCCAACGCATAAATTTGCCCATTGGGCGGTTTCGACCAGCCAGTCTTTTTCCGAGCTGATCCAATTTGACAGAAAAAATGCGATCCCCAACCCGGTAATCACCACCGATTCGGCGACCAACCCTCGCTGAAACAGGAAAATGCCGCTCCCGCTTAATGTTAGTCCACTTAAAAGGAATATTTTTTGTTGAAAGGCATTGCTGTAATTGAAAAATGTCCCTGCAAAGAGCAATACGCCAAGTAGATAGAACCATATTGCTACTGCGTTAACAAGCCATCCGGGGATTGAATCAAGCACGCCGGCCTGCATGTGAGCAACCAATAGAATGCTCTGCGCGGCCAGCGTAAGAATAAGGATCCCACTCAACGCCAGGGGGTAAACGACTGAACGGTTCATAATTTTGCCCTTTAGCATAGCATAATCGGATTTTCTTTACAATCCTTTGGGCGCGTGCATCAACCGACACCTGCATAATTTCTAATGCGTTATCGGGTATAATTTTGCCGCCAGCGGTATTAAACGCTCTGTTCCCAATCTTGTTTGCAAATGATTGTAGTATTATATGGTTAATACCCCTTTTCTTACAGTGGAACAGATTGACGAAGCTGTTGATGCAGTCCATCAGCGCACGCATTACCGACCCAAAATCGGCCTGATTTTAGGCTCGGGTCTGGGGGTGCTGGCTGACCATGTTACTTTTCCCGATCTGATCTCGACCGTTGATTTGCCGCATTGGCCCCAATCAACGGTCGATGGACATTCAGGCCGGTTGGTAATCGGGCTGCTTGAAAATCAGCCACTCCTGGTTTTGCAGGGCCGCGTTCACTTTTACGAAGGTTATTCCATGTCGCAGGTGACCTTTCCGGTGCGCGTCATGCAACGACTTGGAATTGAGATATTAATCGTTACGAATGCAGCCGGGGCCGTTAATCCGAATTTCGCACCCGGCGATTTGATGCTGATCAACGATCATCTCAGTGTGCTTGGTTTCAATCCTTTGGTTGGCCCCAATCTTGATGGATTTGGCCCGCGCTTCCCGGATATGAGTCAGGCTTATGATCGAACGCTGCTGAATATTGCGCGCCATACTGCGCAGAAAAACCACATTCCCGTGCAGGAGGGCGTTTATGTCGGTCTCAGCGGCCCGTCTTATGAGACCCCCGCAGACTTGCGTTTCCTTCGGGTGGCAGGGGTCGATGCTGTGGGGATGTCTACCGTTCCTGAAGTGATCGTTGCAAGGCACAGTGGCGTGCGTGTGCTTGGCATCTCGGGCATTAGCAACAAAGCCAATCTCGACGGCAATACAACAACATCGCACGCCGAAGTGTTGGAAGCCGCAAGTGTGATTGCTCCCAGGCTTGAAAAACTCATTCGCGCCATGCTGCGTGAACTGTAATTTCCCTTTTGCTTAAAGGACACGGTGGATTCATTATTTCGCTTTCTTGTTAAGTATGAACTTGCCATTTACGGCATCCTTGGGCTGGGGGCCATATTTGCCATACGTTCCACCCTGAAATCATGGAACGAGTTACATCGCTCTGTTTTTGGGCTGGAAAAAGAAATTTCCACACAGCGCTTACGTCTTTCAGGCGCAACGGTTATTCTACTTTTGATGATTGGCTTGAGCCAGTTTTGTTTGGTCAGCTTTGTTGTTCCCTTTTTGCCAGCCACCACCTTTCTTCCGACCCCAACTGCGGATCTGCTCCAGACACCAGCGACCACCCTGGATGCCAATGCGCTCGCCACAGCTGCGGCAGGTACACCCTTGCCGCCCCCGGGCACTGTCGGGTGCATCCCCGGAAAGTTGACGATCACCTTTCCCGTAGCAAGCCAGGAAATTTCCAGCCAGATCACCATCACCGGGAATGTTAACATCCCCGATTTTGGTTTTTATAAGTACGAGTTTGCCAGACAGGGAAGTGAAGAGTGGACTACAATTGGAGCCGGGAACAAACTTAATCCCAATAATCAAGATCCCAACTCTTGGGATTTGGGCGCGTGGAACCCGACCGACCTTGTCCCCGGCGATTATCAGTTGCGTTTGATTGTTGCTGACAATCTCAACGCCACCTCACTTTCCCCTTGCATTGTGCCTGTGCGCATTGTTGCCCCCACCCCAACCCCCTGATGAATCAAATGCCTGAAATTGAAATCCGTCCGACCGTTTCCACTGATTTGGCGCGTCTTGCCGCGCTGGACCATACCATCGAAACCGATTACGTCTGGCAGTTGGATGTGCATCGCGAAACATCCCAGATCGGGGCTGCTTTTCGTGAGGTGCGTTTGCCCCGCCTAGTAAAGCTGGAGCACCCGCGTTCTGCAAAGGAGCTGCCTGATAGCTGGCATATCCGCCCGATGTTGAGCGTAGTATCGGGCATGGAAGCGGTAGCCTATATTCGTTATACCGATCAAATCATTCCCCATGCAGTCTGGATTACGGATGTGGTAGTGGGTCGTCCGTGGCGGCGCAAAGGGTTGGCGCATCAACTCATCAACGCAGCGGAGGCGTGGGGAGTTCAGCGCTCATTGCGGCGTGCCATTATCGAAGTACAATCCAAAAACCAACCTGCAATTCGCCTCGTTCTTAAAATGGGTTTTGAATTCTGCGGGTATAATGACCAATATTACGCAACACGAGACGTTGCTTTATTCTTTGTGCGGTCACTGTAGGGCAATGACATGTTTTTTTAAAGCCTATAGATTGATCTTCGGAAGGGCTGCATGCTTACTGGTTGGATGGCGAACCTTCTGCTGGGGATTTAAACCTTTAATCAAATTCTCACTGCCGGGATAGCAATCACGGCTTTTTCGCTTTTAATCTACGCTCTTACCTTTAATTTGCGTGACCGTGTTGCACGCTCCTTCGCAATTATTTTACTTTCGGTCGTGATTGTTTTTACATCCGATGCAGTACAGAGCGCTGTTTCGCCCCGCAGCATCGATTTAATTGAACTTTTCTTGCGCCTGCAATGGATTGGGATCGCTCTGTTGCCACCCGCTTATCTGCACCTTTCCGACGCATTACTGGTGACTGCCGGGCGGCCGTCGCGTGGCCGACGTCGTTGGGTTGTGCGTGGGATGTATGTTGTCTCGGCTGCTTTTCTGATCCTTCTCTCATCAGGGCAATTGGTTGGCCCTCTTTCAAATACACCGGCGCTTTACCTCCAGCGCACTCCCTGGACGGAAGTTTTTACCCTTTATTATTTGATCATCATGCTTGTGGCGGGGGTAAACTTGTTACGCGCCTATCGGCGTATGCTCACACGTTTTGGTCGCCGCCGCATGATTTACCTGATGGCGGGCGCAACAGCTCCGGCAATTGGCTGCTACCCTTTTCTTTTATTTGGCTCATCAATTGCTGCACAATTCCCCTTATTTTTTTGGCTAATTGCTACTCTTATTAATATCGTCGTTGGTATTTTGATTATCCTCATGGCCTATGCTGTCGCATTTTTTGGTGTTTCCTGGCCAGATCGGCTCGTCAAAAGCAGACTTTTCAAATGGATCATGCGCGGTCCTGTGACTGCTTCGCTGGCTTTATTTGTTCTAGCGCTGGTTCGGCGCACGGGTGAAGCCTTCGGGCAGGAGTATAATGTTTTTGTCCCCTTCAGCGTTGTGACGACTGTATTGCTGATGGAACATTTCATTACTATTCTTGCTCCTTTTTGGGAACGCAGGTTGTTTTTCGGTGGAGATCAAGCCGAGTTGGCGCTGCTGCAGAATGTGGAAGAACGGCTGCTAACCCAGAGCGATTTGCGTCAGTTTCTGGAAGTTGTCCTGGCAGCCGTGCGTGACCATATGCAGTCATCCTCTGCTTTCGTGGTTGCGCTCGATGGCGTTGAGTTATCTTTGTTGCTAACGGCGGGGCGTCCTTTCTCAGAGAAAATTAACCTGGCCGAAGCTTTGCAGGAAATTCATGGTGAAAAAGGCCGCAAAGAATTTCTCTGGAATGATTACTGGATTTTGCCCTTGCGCCAGCGCCGCACATCAGAACTTGACCTGGACCTAACTCCCCCGTTGCTTGGGTTGCTGGGCGTTGCCTGCGAATCAGACCTGAGCATCGAGCAAGACCAACGCCAGGCGCTCTGGTTGTTGGCTGATCGTGCTGCACTCGCGCTGGATGATCGTCAGCTTCAGCAACGCGTCTTTCGCTCGCTGGAAGACCTCGATCCGCAAGTGGATATGTTCCAGCGTATTCGCGCTGTCAGTCGTTATGACAGCACTGTCAACTTAATCAGCACAGAGCAAGCCGCCACCGAAACAGACATGGGTGAATGGGTGCGTGAAGCGCTCAATCACTACTGGGGTGGCCCAAAGCTGACTCAATCTCCGTTGATGAGCTTGCGTATCGTGCAGGAAACGGCCAAAGAGTTCGATGGCAATACCGCCAACGCCCTGCGTGCCATCTTGAAAAAAGCAGTTGACCAAATCCGCCCGGATGGTGAACGTCGCTTCACCAGCGAGTGGATTTTGTATAACATTCTCGATTTAAAGTTTATTGAAGGCCGCAAAGTGCGTGAAGTTGCTGGTCGCCTTTCAATGTCTGAAGCAGATTTATATCGTAAGCAGCGTGTGGCCGTCGAAGCTGTCGCCAAAGCTATTTTGGACATGGAAAGCCAGATCAACGCCTGATGGCTTTGGAATTATTTTGCGTAAGGAGCAAATATGGTCGCTACAAACCACAAATTGGAAGAGGGTATCGTTGAGCTGCGCGACGAAGGCTGGTGGGAATCCGTCCTGTCAGATGAGCAACATTTTCATTCCGCTGCACCTGTAAAAGAACATCATACGCGCTGGGATACAACTGGCGATGCGTCACGCGAACAGGTGCAGGCTGCGCAAGCGCCTGCCCGCCATGCCCATCATGACGAATCTCATTCGTCAAAAAGCGCTGCACTCCCGGCTGACCCCGTTGCCACGCTCTCACAGGCGGATTGGGAAAACGCCATCCAGCTTTACAAACAAGACCAGATCATCACGCTAATAGTGACTAATTACAATCGCGGTGGTTTGCTGGTTGAAAGCAGCCATTTGCAAGGCTTTGTTCCTTATTCTCACCTGGTGGATATGACCTGCCAGACGGATCAGGAGCGTGAGCAGTTCCTTGCACAATACGTTGGTCGTGATTTGCGCCTGAAAATTATCGAATGTATTCCTGAAAAGGGTCGTATTGTCTTCTCTGAACGCTCCGCTCGTTCCGACGCCGGTCGTCGCCCGCAGCTATTCTCCTCCCTCAAGGTTGGCGATACTGCCATCGGCGAGGTGACCAACATCACAGATTTTGGCGCGTTTATCGATCTGGGCGGCGTTGAAGGGTTAATCCACATCTCTGAGCTTTCATGGGGACGCGTCGTCCACCCCGGCAACGTCCTCAAGCTTGGGCAAAAAATCGAAGTCCAAATTCTTGAAATTCTGCTTGAGCGCTGTCGCATTGCCTTGAGCGTCAAGCGCCTTAAACCCAACCCCTGGGAAACGATTGCCCAGCATTACGCCATCAACGACATCGTCCCAGCGACCATTACGAGCGTTGCATCCTTTGGCGTTTTTGCCCGCATTGATGATGGGCTCGAAGGCCTTGTTCACATCTCTGAGATGGAACCCGAGGGGCTGGTTATCAAAGAAACCTTCAAAGAAGGCCAGCAAATTAATGTCCGCATTCTGCATATCGAATTGCAGCACCACCGCCTTGGTCTGAGCCTTAAAACCAACGGAAGCGAGACCAATGCCATCTGAGCACCAGCCGGATTCAGCCGAAGGTTCTGATTTCTTCGACTGGTTCCAGCGCTTGCAAAAGCACTATGGTCGTTTTGCATCAGACATTGCCGGGATCATTTTTCTGGCGCTTGCCGCGATGACGTTGCTGGCGCTTTTTACCAGAGACCGCGGTGGCCTGGTTCATGACTTCTTTGCCACGACATTATGGCGCTGGCTGGGTTGGGGCAGCCTGCTGGTTGTATTGATTCTGTTTGTAATTGGCGTTGCTTTGTTGCACAGGCGTCAAAGTCAAAGCATTCGCTGGGGGCACATCATTGTCCTTGAAATTGCCGCTTTTTTCGGGCTTGCTTTTCTCACTATTTTGAATGGCATGTCAATTGAAGAGATCGCCGATTTTGGCAAAGGCGGCGGCAATATCGGCTGGGCATTGGCAAGCATTTTTGGACGGATTGCCGGGGGCAATGAAATTTTACGCAATGTCATCATCATCCTTGGGTTTTTCATTACACTTGTCTTTGCCTTTGACCTGCTCTCCCGGCTGGAAGTGTTGTTGTTGAAATTTGCCGGGGAAATTACGCCGCCAGCTCCTGTCGACTTTCAAGCGATTCCGGCCGCAACCGCCACGGCACCAGCTACGGGAAAGGCAACCAACCCTCAGCCTGTGTCGCCGCCAAAGAAGGCCCGTCAAATTCTGCCGCCGCAGTTCCGCAAAAATCTAAAACTCCCCGAAGCCCAGGATGAAAAACCAACTGCGCCTCAACCCCGTAGCGAAAACCTGCCGCCCTTTACAATTTTTCTCGGTGACCAATCTTCCCGTCCTGATGAAGCTCAGATCAATCAGACTGCCGGGTTGATCGAAAAAACACTCTCCGAGTTCAGCATCCCCGTCAAAGTGGTTGGTTTTCGCATTGGCCCAACGGTAACGCAGTTTGCTGTCCAGCCAGGGTTCATCAAGAAGCCGGGCACTAACGAAGAAGATGCCCAGCAAATGAAAATCCGCGTTGCGCAGATTGCCTCTTTGCAAAAAGATCTGGCGTTGGCGCTTTCGGCTGCACGGCTGCGCATTGAAGCACCTGTTCCGGGACGATCTTATGTGGGTATCGAAGTCCCGAATGCCAACTCTTCGATTGTGCGCCTGCGCTCGATCCTTGAAAGCGACAATTTTAACAAAATGGGCGTTCCGCTTGCCATTGCGCTCGGGCGGGACGTTTCGGGCCAGCCGCTGGTGGCCGATCTGGCGCGCATGCCGCACATGCTTGTGGCTGGCGCAACCGGTTCAGGCAAATCGATCTTCATCACCGCCGTCGCCGCGTGTCTTGCCATGAACAACACCCCCGAAGATTTGCGGCTGGTAATGATCGACTTAAAGATGGTGGAACTGATTCGCTTCAACGGTCTGCCGCATCTGTTGGGCAAAGTGGAGACAAACGTTGAGCGCATTCTGGGTGTCTTGCGCTGGCTGGTGGTGGAAATGGAACATCGCTACCGTTTGCTGGAAGGCGTTCATGCGCGTGACATTGCGGCTTATAACCGCAAGATGAAAACCCGCAAAGATGGCGGCACGGGCGCGCTGCCGCGCATCGTCGTCATCATCGACGAACTCGCCGATCTGATGATGTCTGCTCCTGACCAGACCGAGCACAACCTCGTCCGGTTGGCGCAAATGGCGCGGGCCACGGGCATCCATCTGGTCGTCGCCACCCAGCGTCCCAGTACCGATGTTGTTACCGGGTTGATTAAAGCCAACTTTCCGGCGCGGTTGGCCTTTTCAGTGGCGTCCAACATCGACAGCCGCGTTATCCTCGATTCCCCTGGCGCTGAAAGCCTGCTTGGGCGCGGCGATATGCTCTTCCTGAACCCGGAAGTCGGCAGCCCGATTCGCTCGCAGGGGGTGCTGATTACCGATCAGGAAATTGAGCGCCTGATTGCTTACTGGCAAAAGATTGTCCCCAAGGGTGGTGGGGATGCTCCCTGGGAAACGCTACTCACCGAAGCTGGTGAGAACGCTGATGATGCGTTAATTGAGCAGGCCATTGAAGTGGTGCGCTCATCGCAACGTGCCAGCGCCTCGCTGCTCCAACGCAGGTTGAAGATCGGCTATCCGCGCGCTGCGCGCTTGCTCGATCAGCTCGAAGAAATGGGCATCGTTGGCGAATTGCAGGGCGGTGGACGTGAACGTGATGTGATGGTCGATCGCACCGAAGGTGATTTGTCGGATGATGATATGGATATGTCATAGCATTTCGCCAAAATTCGTGAGATACTTTAGGCATTGTTTTGCAGATTGTATCTGTTCTTAATAAGGAAGTTTTCATGCAGACGGAACCCCAAAAAACAGTCACATTCACAGATCGAATGCGCGTTCGCATGAAAGGCATTCTTGACCCGATTGGCGCATTTCTCAATGGGATTGGGCTTACACCCGATGGCATGACCATTCTGGGGGTGCTCGGCACGCTGGTTGGCGCAATCTTCCTGGCGCGCGGCGATATCTTTTTAGGTGGTTTATTGATCCTGATTTTTTCTGCGTTCGATGCCCTGGACGGCACGATGGCGCGCTTGCGCGGGCAGGTTACCAGCTTTGGCGCGTTTCTTGACTCTGTCACAGATCGTTATTCAGAGTTATTTGTGCTCGGTGGACTGTTGATCTACTTTACGAGCAAGGGAGACACACTTACCGTCATCGGCATTTACCTGGCTGCGGCTGGATCGGTGCTGGTTTCTTATGTCAAAGCGCGTGCTGAATTGCTCAAATTTACAGCAAATGTCGGCTTGCTCACGCGTGTTGAACGTTACGTTGTCACGGTTGTTTTTCTGCTCCTGAACCTGCCCATTCCTGCAATTTGGATTATTGCTGTATTTGCCAACATCACTGCTCTTCAACGCATCTGGACGGTACGCCAGCAAGCCACTCGGACTGTTCAGAACCAATAGGAGAATTTCCAATGGAATTCCGGTTTGACGGTATTCATTTATTCATCTTCGATGGTGATTTTACAATTTATTATTATGGCATCATTATGATGCTTGCGACGATGGCTGGTGGCTGGCTGGCAGCGCGTGAGTTGGCACGTCGTGGAAAAGACCCGGAAGTGGTTTGGGATATGCTCATCTGGCTGGTCATTGGCGCAATCATTGGTGCGCGCCTTTGGCATGTTTTCACCCCGTCACCGTCACTCATTGCTGATGGGATTACAACCCAATGGTATTTCGAACATCCCGTTGAGATCCTCAATTTGCGTCGAGGGGGTCTGGGCATCCCTGGTGGGGTGATCGGTGGTTTAATCGCCTTGCTCTTTTACGTGCGCCGCAACAAACAAATCAAATTTTCTGAGTGGGTTGATGTGATTGCCCCCTCTCTTGCGCTTGGACAGGCAATTGGTCGCTGGGGAAACTTTTTCAATCAGGAACTTTATGGCGCTCCAACTGACCTGCCCTGGAAGCTTTACATCGACCCCGAGCATCGTTTGCAAGGCTTTGCTGATCAAAGTTACTATCATCCGTTGTTTCTTTACGAGTTCGATCTGGAATCTCGCAAACATGTTCTTCCTGATCTGGCTCACGCGCAAATTCAAACATTGGCTCAAACCGGGAGATGTCTTTCTCGTTTATTTAGTGACATACCCGGTGGGACGTTTCTTGCTCGAATTTTTGCGTCTTGATTTATCGCAACTGGGTGGCATCAATGCCAATCAGACCCTGATGGCGATTGTGATTGTTGGGGCTGTGGCTGCACTCTTCTGGCGGCATAGACCTGGTCAACCGACCAGTCAGGATATCCCTATGCAGGGAAATTCAGTGAGTTAGTTTATTATTTACTGGTAAATGGTGAGTGGCATGATCGAATGTGAAGACCTGACCAAACATTTTGGTACTTTTAAGGCCGTGGAAGGCATTAACCTGAATGTCGCGCCGGGAGAAGTGCTGGCTGTTTTGGGCCAAAATGGGGCTGGCAAAACGACCACGGTGCGCATGCTTACTTCGATCTTGTCGCCTACACGTGGCTGGGCAAAAGTGGCCGGGTATGATGTCACCAGAGACCAGGACCGTGTTCGCGCCTCCACAGGGGTGTTGAACGAAATGCACGGTTTGTATGGGCGCATGACTGCCGTTGAGTATCTTGATTTTTTCGGTCAGGTCTACAGCCTCGACCGTGAGCGTCGCGTAAAGCGTACCAATGAACTGCTGGAATATTTTGGTCTGGCGTATGCTGCCAATCGCAAATCGGGGGAATACTCGAAAGGAATGCGACAGAAGCTGGCTTTGGCGCGCGCTTTGATGCACGAACCCCCCGTTTTGCTGCTCGATGAACCAACCTCTGCGATGGACCCTGAGAGCGCCCAACTGGTACGAGTCGAAATTGCGCGTTTGCGTTCTTCACAGCGGGCAATTATTATCTGCACACATAACTTGATCGAAGCTGAGATGTTGGCCGATCAGATTGCGATTATGTATCATGGTCGTGTTTTACTTCAAGGCACGCTGCCAACGCTTCGTCAGCAATTGCTGGGGTCAATGGAATACGAGGTCAAGTTCTCAGGGGAGTGCAATCCTAACAGCCTGCACCTGCCACCAGGGGTCAGTCTGGCAGAACACGGGTCAGACTTTTTCCGTTATCGGGTGGAAAATCCGCAGGATGCCAATCCGCTGATTCTTAAGCAGCTTGTTCAATCCAATGTCTCAGTCATTTCCATGCAAGAAGTTTCGCGCAGCCTTGAACTGATTTATTTAAGGGCCATGTCTCTGGCTGCGGAGGGAGCGCTATGAAGCAGAAATTTGGAATGGCCTGGTTGGTTACCAAACGTGAATTGATCGATCAGATGCGCGACTGGCGTATTCTGGCGCCTATGATTGTGCTGACAGCTTTTTTCCCTTATTTGATGACGGTGACGGCCCGCTTTGGCATCAATTATCTCAATCAATACGGTGCCACCATCATTGGTCAACAGATTTTGCCATTTTTGATGCTGGTGGTGGGATTTTTCCCGGTAACGGTTTCGCTGGTGGTGGCGCTTGAAGCATTTGTAGGCGAGAAGGAGCGCGGGACGATTGAGCCGCTGCTGACCAGCCCGTTGGAAGATTGGCAATTGTATCTGGGCAAGCTGATGGCGGGGATTATTATTCCACTGTCGGTTAGCTATCTGGGCATTGCGCTGTATTTTTTTGGCCTGTCGCGCGAAAATATTTCTTGGCCTGATGCAAGTTACACCATTCAGACTCTGGCATTGACGGCTGTCCAAACAGTCTTGATGGTCAGCGCTGCGATTGTGGTTTCCACACAATCGACCACCGTACGCTCTGCAAATTTGCTGGCATCTTTTATCGTGATCCCGGTGGCGCTGCTGGTTCAGGGCGAAAGCGGCATGATGTTTTCGAAAACGAATGATGTTTTATGGTTCGCCGTGCTCGGTGTGGCAATTCTGGCGGCATTAACCGTTCGGCTGGGCTTGGTCCATTTTAAGCGCGAAAGTTTGCTTGGGCGTGAGATTGATATGCTCAACGCAAGTTGGGCGATCAAAACATTTTGGCGGGCTTTTAGCGGGTCTGATACACCCCCGGCAGTTGCGCGTTATTTGCTCGGACGTTGGAAGATGTTGCGAGGCATGGCTGTTGCGGATGAGGAAGTACTTTCGCTACCTCATGCTTTTCAGTTGGGCCTGCAAGATATCGCTGTCTGGTACAGGGTTGAAATCCCGAGGGCTTTGCGTAAAATTTCAGCGACGATTTGTGTGACAGTGGTGATTGGTCTTGCAGCGGCTGTCATTGGCTATGTTTATGTTGATCAGCACGTTCCTGCTGGCGCATTGAGTCCAAAACAGGCCGGGAAGGAACAAGGCGCGCTGAATGATAGTCTCCGCTTCTTTACGCAGTGTACGACAGCGCAGTGTTTATTCTTTAATAACTTTCGGGCTGAGATGATCATCAGCGCCCTGGGCATTGTTTCTTTTGGGGTGTTAGGGATGATCGCCTATATCGGTAATTTTGCCTTCATAGGCGGCGTTTTGTCTATCTCGGCAAAATCGTTGGGCGTTTCACCATTGTTGATTTTTTTAACGGGCATTTTGCCGCATGGTATTTTTGAGTTGCCATCCATTATTTTGGTAAGCAGCGCAGTGTTGCACGCTGGTCTCACATTGGTAACGCCAAAAGATGGGCGAAGCATTGGCGAGGCTTTTCTTATTTCAATTGCAGATCTTCTTAAGATAGTGATTGGCGTCTGCATACCGCTGTTATTTGTAGCAGCGATGATAGAAGGCTGGATTACCCCCAGACTGCTCGCACATTTTTTCGGGGAGGCTCTTTCGGTAAAATAATGGCAAAACTAATCGTACTTGGCTCATCGAATGCGATCCCAACACGGGATCATGAAAATACCCATCTGGCGTTGCTCAGCCAGAATAGGACTATTTTAATTGATTGCGTTAGCAATCCGATGGTACGTCTGGAAAAGGCAGGCATCGACCCGTTAACCATTACGGATGTCATCCTGACCCATTTCCATCCCGACCATGTTTCGGGCGTCCCCCTTTTGTTGATGGATTCGTGGTTAATTGGGCGGCGTGCACCTTTGAATGTTTATGGCCTCGATTACACCCTTGAGCGTGTTGAGACCATGATGAATCTTTATAACTGGACGGATTGGCCCGATTTTTACCCCGTCAATTTTTGTCGTGTGGCAATGGACGAAATGGCCCTTGTTTTGGAAGCGGATGACATCCGTATCAATTCCACACCTGTCAGGCATTTTTTGCCCAATATTGGTTTGCGCATTGAGCTTAAGGCAGAAGGGAAATCAATCGTTTACTCATGTGATACCGAACCGTGCGCTGAAGTGGAGCGATTGGCGCAAGGCGCAGATGTTTTGCTGCATGAAGCTGCGGGGTTTTTCCCGGGGCATTCATCCGCCGGGCAGGCCGGGGATGTTGCACGCCAGGCGGAAGTAGGCGCTTTATACTTGATTCATTATCCAACCGGGCGCTTCGCAAAGGGTGACCCAGTGGCGGATGCCAAATCGCGCTTTCCAGGAAATGTGCAACTGGCGACAGACTTCATGGTAATTGACCTGGAATAAAACACTTGCAAAAGTTTCAATAAAAAAGACCGTTACTGATGTAACGGTCTTTCTAAATACCTTACCAACCTTGAATAAAGGCGGCCCATTCATCATTCTCTTCTATGTGTCGCCCAAAGAGATAGGCGGCGCTTGCCGGTGGTTCACGTGGCGTTTGCAAGAGTGTCATACGCGATTCTTCCAACCTGCGCCCGCCCTTATGATGGTTGCAGGCCGGGCAGGCTGCCACCACGTTGGTCCAGATATGCATTCCACCCAGGTGACGTGGCACGATGTGGTCAATCGTCAAGTTTGGAACTTTCTTGCCGCAATACTGGCACATATAATTATCGCGCCGAAAAACTTCACGGCGCGAAAGTTTGATATGTGGTCGTGGTCGCTGAATCATCTGTTCAAGACGAATAACCGATGGCAGCGGGAATGATTGTGAGACAGTTTGAATAATTCCCCGTCCATTTGCGATCAGAGCGGCTTTTCCAGAGAGCATGAGCAATATCGCCCTGCGTGTATTACAAACATTGATCGGCTCGAAGTTGGCGTTGAGTACCAGTACCAGCGCGTCCATAACGTCTCCAAATCAGGCAATATTATACTGCCTGCCACGAATCTGGTGAACCAGAAGGGTGAAATAATATGAACGTTTTGATTGCAGGCGGTACAGGTTTTATTGGATCAGCGTTGATGCGTTCTCTGATTGCAGACAAACATCGTGTCATTATTCTTACGCGGAATCCGCTGGCAGCGCACATCCCACTGGAGGCGAAGGCCATTGAATGGGATGGACGTACCTGTGAAAGTTGGTTGGACGTCTTCGAAGAAGCGGATGCTGTTATCAATCTGGTTGGGGCCACCATTGGTCAGCCATTTTGGACGGAAGACCGAAAGAAAGTTTTGGTCAACAGCCGTGTGGATGCCGGGCTGGCGCTTAGTCAGGCTTTCCAAAAGGTCGCGAAAAAGCCGTCGGTATTGGTACAGGCTTCGGGGGTGGGTTACTACGGAATCCATCATGGTCTCGAACCGCTTAACGAAGATACTCCCCCTGGCGATGACTTCCTTGCGTCGTTGGCTGTCCAATGGGAATCTTCCACCAAAGTTGTGAATTCGCTGGGGGTTCGGCGCGTTATCATTCGTTCGGGAATTGTTTTGGGGAATAAGGGCATTTTGCCGTTGATGTCTCTGCCAGTGCGTATGCTTGCGGGTGGGCCGGTTGGCAATGGCAAACAGGGTGTTTCATGGATTCATATTAATGATGAAGTACGCGCCATCCGTTTTTTGCTTGAAAACGAAAAAACCTATGGCCCCTATAACCTGACTGCGCCCAACCCACTGGCCAATGCAGATTACATGCGTTTTATGGCAAAGGCGTTGCGTCGTCCATACTGGTTGCGCGCACCTGCTTTTGCGTTCCGCCTGCTCGGAGAAATGAGCACGCTTTTTCTGGATGGTCAGTTTGCTATTCCGCAGCGCTTGATTAACCAGGGATTTCATTTCGATTTTCAAAGCGCATTGGATGCCTTTTAAAGATTTGATTTCGTAATGCGATTGGGAGTGATGTGCTATACTTTTAAAAGTACATATTATGTACAATATAGGGATAATTTCTCCCAATCAATTCTATTCACATTCCTTACGAGCAGGCCATGCAGGTTGGAACGGTCCAAAAATTAATTTCGATTTTCAACCAGTCATTTCTTGAGATGGGGGTTACAGTCTCTCTTGAAAAACTGGAGAATTTGGCCGTGACCATCCATCGCGCCATGACGGTGCAGGCGCGCCACTTTCACACCCTTGACCATGTTTTTACCTTTATTGATTCGGCCGACCCTATCCGCACGATGGCTGCGCTTTACCATGACATTGTCTATTATCAAGTCGATATGGGCTTTACGCCGCAAATCTTGGAGCTGATCTCCCCCTATATCCGCGAGGAGGGGGACGACTTTTATATTGTTGAGAATCTGCCGCATGATGACCGTTTGTTGATGATTACCCTCGATGTTTTTGACCTGCATCATGGGCAGAAACTTTCATCGGTTGCGGCGTTGAACGAGTTTTTGAGCGCGCTGGTGATGAACAAACAATTGGATGGTTTGGTGCGCGAAAAAGACCTGCTTTGCATGACGCTCTGCATCGAAGCCACCATCCCTTTCCGTGGGTTGACGCCGGATGGCAGGACGCACTTCGAAGTGCTGGAACAACGCCTGCGCGAGATCAGCGACCGTTATGGCTTGGCGCTGCAGCAGCATGAACTGGTTGATACGATCAAAATCGCTGTTATTTTTGCCAACAAAGACATCGAAAACTTTGCCGAGCCTGACCCTGACCATTTCCTCGACAATACCTGGAAGCTTCTGCCCGAAACGAATGTGGCCCTGCGCATGCCAGATGTTTATTCCATCGGTGCATACCGCCAGGCATTGCAAAAGATGGCAAGCTTTCTGATGAACCTCAACCCCGATATGATTTTCAACCAGTATCACGGTGTTCCATCTGACCAGGAATATCGGCGTATGGCCTATTATGCGCGTAACAATATTGTGATTGGTCGCGAATATCTGACGCTCAAAATCCTTGCCACCGCTATCCTTGAAGCGCTTGCCAGGGCCACCGGCGGCGACGCTCCGTTCTCGCTGTTTTTGGGGGATATTCCGCGTGAAGGAGTCAATATCAAACGCCTCGAATATTATCTGCCCGATGTTCCTGAACCGACCTGGGTCGATCATGATTCCGTTATGTATCACTTGCTTGAAGCCGGGCGTTCGAGCGATACCAGCTTTGATATGAAAAACTCGCCGCTCTCGCTGTTTGTCTACAAGGTGATGTCACCTGAGACAATCCCGGTGGCTTGCGCTCACGCGCAGGAATTTTTTGATGGCACGCTTTCGGCACATGATTTTCTGATGGGACTGGATCCGCAAGTGGTGCGGCCGATTGCGCGGGCCAGTTCGATTATGGTGTTTACGCGACGGCAGGCGTTGCTCGCGTATGCCGGGGAAGCTTAACCGCTTCGCAGCCGCAGCCTGCCTTCCGTTTAACGGCAGGATCGCCCCGGGACGGTTGTTCCCCGCCCTAGCGGAATCGGGTAGCCGGGGCTGCCCAGCCGCTTAAACGGACACAGGCCAACCGCCTGGACATTTTCCATGTATAATACCCGCGCCTGCATTGCAGAGCCGGGTATTATTTTTTAGGAGAGTTGCATGAACATCAACGAACAGGTCGAATTATTGATGCAGGGTACCGAATATGGCGACGAGGGCCTGCGCAAAACCATGGAAAGCGAACTGCGCCAGCGCCTGACTGAAGCCGAAAAAGAAGGCCGCAAACTGCGCGTCTACGCTGGATACGACCCGCGCACCGCAGATTTGCACATTGGGCATACAGTGACGATGCGCAAGCTGCGCCAGTTCCAGGAACTGGGCCACGAAGTGACCTTTTTGATCGGGACGTATACATCGCTAATCGGCGACCCATCTGACAAGGATAAACTGCGTCCGCTGTTGACGCAGGAGCAGGTGATCGAAAACGCGCAGACGTATGCCAAACAGGCGTACCGCGTGCTCGACCCCGAAAAGACGATTTTGCGTTACAACCACGAGTGGCTTTCGACGCTCAGTTTTGCTGATCTGATTAAGCTGTGTTCGAACTTCACCATCCAGCAGTTTCTGACGCGCGAAGCCTTCCGCAAACGCTGGGATACGAACGACGCGCTCTATCTGCACGAGTTTTTCTATGCGATCATGCAGGGTTACGACGCATACGCGCTGAAAGCCGACGTGCAGGTGGGTGGCACTGACCAGTTGTTCAACATTATTACCGCCGGGCGCAAGATTATGACAGCCATGGAAGCCAAGCCGAATATCGGCATCATCATGGCGATTTTGCCGGGCACGGATGGCGTGGTCAAGATGAGCAAATCGCTTGGCAACCACATCCCGCTTGGGACGACGCCAGAAGATATGTACGGCAAGGTCATGTCGATCCCTGATGCAGCCATGCCGCAGTTTGCCAAACTGGTGACGCGCTGGCTCCCGGCAGATGTGGCGGCCTTTGAGCAGAGCTTGACGGCGGGCAGCGTGCATCCGCGTGACGCCAAGATGAAACTGGCGCATGAAGTCACGTCCGTTTATTACAGCATCCCGCAGGCGGATGCGGCGCAGGAGGCTTTTGTGCGCCTGTTCCAGCAGGGCAGCATCCCCGAAGACATGCCAGAGTTCACCCTTCAGCCTGGGCAGACAGTGATTGACGTGCTGCTGGCCGCCAGCCTGATTGCCAGCAAAGCCGAAGGTCGTCGCCTGATTGACCAAAAAGGCGTCAAGCTCGATGGCGAGACGCTGGAGAAGTTCGACGCGGTCTTCCCACATGCGGGCGTGTTGCAGGTGGGGAAGCGGCGCTTTGTGAGAGTGAGAGAGTAGATAATAGAAAATGCGATCATAGAGCGGATCGTGAAGTTAGAAAATTGAGAATAGAACAGCCTTGCAAAGTTCATGCAGGGCTGTTGATTTTATAAAGGTGATTATTTGCGATTGTGCTATACTTTTAATAACCTATGTCTAAACCAAAGCCCATTACTAATTTTGTTTTTACAGATCATGCTTTGTTCGAAATGGAACGACGTAATATCAGCAAAGATATTGTATCTTCTATATTGGCAGAGCCGGAGCAAATGGAAGTAGTACGGGCAGGGCGAGTTGTCTATCATGCCAAGATCAATTTGGGAGACCCGCCAAAAAGTTATCTTTTGCGCGTCTTTGTAGATGTTGACTATATTCCGCCAAAGGTTGTGACAGTTTATAAAACCACCAAGATTGAGAAGTATTGGAGATAAGCTATGAAAGTCATCTATGATCGTGAAACCGATATTCTGACCGTTATTTTTACCGAAGCACCTGTGAGTGAAAGTGACGAGGACAAACCCGGCGTGATTCTAGACTATGACGTGAGTGGAAATCTTGTCTCGCTCGAAATTCTTGATGCGTCGAAGCATGTCAGTGTGCCTGGGAAGATCGAATATCAAGTTTCGCCGATCGCTGGGTGAGCATAGTGAATATAGGGTAGAGAAAAGGACAGCCTGCGGGCTGTCCTTTTGGTTGGGGAAACATGCTAAAATTTATTAAGTCAAAGTAAATCTTTTAGTGGCTACACATCATCAGTTATTGACGAAAATGATGATCCTTTCTAGAAAAAACGCTCCCAATATCGCTTGCAGGCTGACGTGTTGCCACGTTCCGTTTAAGTGCTTCTTTTCCACTCGAAAATATTGTCCGTTTCGGCAGCCGGTTCTCGTGGGAACACGCAGCTATCCCCTGCGGGGACGATGTCGCAAACTGTTAGCACGCTAAACAACAGATTAGTATCACAGATTTATGTGAGAAAAGGAGATGAAAGCTATGACAACACAGGATGTAATTCAGAGTTTCTACAGAAGTATCAGCAACAAAGACGATCAGTGGAAAGAGTTTTGGTCCGATGATGCTGTTTTTTCCGATGCTTCCCAAACTCTTTTTGCAAAAGGAAAAGATGCAGTCATCCAATCCTTCACGCCGTTCATTAAGGGAGTTGTGGGATTGAAAGTAAGCGAAATCATCGTGGAAGGCGAGAAAGCATGCTTCATAATAAGCTACACTTATGTCAATTCCAAAAAGGAAAATCTGAACCAGGATGTAGCCGAAGTTTGGAAAGTCCGCGATGGGAAACTGGCTAACCTAACCATTTACTTTGACCTTACGGTTTACAGAAGTTTCATGAGAGGCTAATGTTAATAACAAAGCGTTTTAATGAGAATGCAGCTTGTTAGCTGATCAGTATTCCCAGAAAAGAATAGCTATCGCATACAATCAGACTTTGAAGGATAGAATAAAAACGGCACTCGCATATACTTCACACATTGAGGAAAAGCAAATGTTTGGCGGGGTAGCTTTCAAGGTCAAGGGGCGGGCTAACATCGCGTGTAGGCTGACGTGTTTTCACGTTCCGCTTAAGGGTATTTTTTCGCTCTAAAATCGACGATGTCGCAAATCGTTCGGCCTCGTCCAAAGAGTAATAACATGGCATTCGGATTTCCTTATCCAAAATATAAAGAAAATCATACATTTGACCTTGCACAAGATGAATTGTTTGCAGTGGTCAAATTAGCCTTGAAAGATCTGGGCTGGTCATATAAGATTCTTTGGGACAAGGAATTCGAGGTGCGAATCCCAACAACCAACTGGTCGTGGCACCATGACTTCAAAGTCACGTTTCCTGCTCACAGAGTGATTGAAGCTGAAAGCAAAAGCACTTATCAAGAAATGTTTTTTGACCTTGGCAGAAACCGAAGAAACGTCGAAAAATTTTTCGCACATGTAGAACAATTAATTGCGCAGAAACCACAGGGTAATCAAGGAAATTCATAAAGATTGAAACAATTCATTCAAAAAACCTTGTAATGCTTACAGGCAAACAGGATTGACCCAAATCAATCTGGTCTCATCCACCAGCATAGGCATCAATGATTGGAAGTATCAAGTTCAAATTCAAAACTGCCTTACAAAACCGACCCAATATCGCGTGCAGGCTGATATGTTGCCACGTTCCGTTTAAGCGCTTCTTTCACTCGAAAAACATTTTCCGTTTCGTGAGTTGGTTCGCGTGGCAACCCGCAGCGATCCCCTGCGGGGACGATGTCGCAAACTGTTAGCCGCTTAGGCGGTTCATCCAAAAGGAATGATACAGACCAAGGAGAGAACAAGAGATGCGCAATGTAGTGGTTTATGAATTGCTATCGCTCGACGGTGTAGCCGAACGACCGGACAGCTTCATCGACTTCAGTACCGATTTCGACGAGGTAATGAGCGACAATCTGCAACGCGTCATCGCTACGCAGGATGCCGTACTTCTCGGCCGTCGGACCTACGACGAATGGGCCCAATTCTGGCCGACAAGAGACACACTGTTCGCCAGCTTCATCAACAAGACCAATAAGTTCGTAGCGACTTCGAGTTCTCTGGAACATAGCTGGGCGAATGCCGCTGTCATTGATGGAGATGTCGCCCAGTTCGTCGCCAAACTCAAGCAACAGCCGGGGGGTGACATTGGCGTCCACGGAAGTATCACGCTGACGCAATCGCTTCTCGAGGCTGGCCTGGTCGATCAGCTTCGGCTCGTGGTCGCCCCGTCGATACAGATGCACGGTCGAAAGCTGTTCGCGAGGGGTCTACCGAAGCGACTGTTGCTGACTCGCACTATCACTTCTTCGACAGGCTATCTGTTGGTCGATTTTCAATTTGAGAGATGATCCGGGCATTCCGCTTAAGGGTCTTTTTCCGCTCGAAAACTTTGTTCCGTTTCGGCAGTTGGTTCGCGTGGCAACCCGCCGCTAACACCAACTGATCGGCAGATTATCAGAGTCAAATGTTGGCAAAAGAAAAACGGATCTTTCTATTTCACCGCCAATCCATCCTCTTGACGATTTGGAACAAGGCTTCTAAACTTGTTTTGTCGTTCCCTGTTTTGAACGAAGCAGCCGGATCATAATCCAGATGTTGGAGGAAATGAGTTCATGAGAAAAGTGATCGTACTGGAACATCTCTCCCTTGACGGTGTCATCCAGGCCCCAGGTGGGCCGGAAGAAGATACCAGCGACGGCTTCGCATATGGTGGGTGGACAAGTGCATATTCCGACGAGATTCTAGGAGCAGCCGTGAGCAGGCAGATGGGCAAGCCATTTGACCTGTTATTAGGGCGTAAAACCTTTGACATTTGGGCGTCGTACTGGCCGCAACATGCGGATGAATGGCCGGGCGCCGCCACGGCAACCAAGTATGTTGCATCGAACACCCTGACTTCTCACGAATGGCAGCCGTCCGTGTCTTTAAACGGCAATGTTGCAGAAAAAGTCGCCAAAATCAAGCAAGAGCCAGGGCCAGATTTGCACGTTTGGGGAAGTGGGAAGCTCCTGCAGATGCTGATGAAGCATGATTTGGTGGATGTCTTCTGGCTGATGATATTTCCGGTAACGCTGGGTCGTGGAAAGCGGTTGTTTGGCGATGGCACAATCCCGGCGGCGTTTAAGGTGACGGAAAGCATCGTTTCGCCGAGTGGCGTCATTGTCGTGAATTACGAGCGTGCTGGCGCAATCGTAACTGGAAGGGTGGATGAATAGGGCTGTTCTCAGGTTCGGTTTTGCATACAAAAAGTCCCTGAATATTCAGGGACTTTTTGTATGCAGCGCTTGGGGATTGTTCAGCCCAGCGATTTCTTCAAAAACGCCAGTGTCCGCTCCCAGGCCAGGGATGCAGCGGCGGGAGCATATTCGGGGCGGTCAGCTTCCATAAACCAGTGGGCAGTTTCAGGGTAGATGTGGATGGTTACGGCGACACCGGCAGCTTGCAAGGCTTGTTCCATTTGCTGTACTGCTGCAAAGCGCACCCATTCGTCCGTTTCGGCATAATGCCCGAGCACTTTTGATTTCATCTTGCTGAAATCGGGGTTGTAGCAGCCATAGAACAAAACCGTCGCGGCAACATCGGGCTGGGTTGCTGCAGTCATCACAGCCCAGTCTGTGCCCATCGAAAAGCCGATGATGCCAATGGGCTGGCCCGCTCGCAAGGCTGTAAGATGATCTTTTGCGGTCTTGATCAGCGCGCTCATGGCGTCCAGATCGCTTTCAGCCTGTTGCTGCAAGGTTTGGGCTTCATCAATGGTGGTGGCAAAACGTCCTTGATAGTAATCAGGCGCGAGCGCAGTGTAGCCCTGCGCTGCAAGCTGATCGCAGACTTGTTTGAAAAAAGGATTGAGTTCCCCACCAGGAGGGCAAGACCAACAGGCCCGGCCCGCCGTTGGGCGGGGAGGCGAGATAGGCATGGATGGGTTTCCCGTTTGCATCCAGCGTGATTTCAGATTTTTGAATGGACATGGCATAGACTCCTTTCAACTTGATTATACCAATTCCTGCTTTTTTTCGACTTTTGCCACATGCTATAATCTTTTCCGGGAATCTTATGCGGTTCTTCCACTCGAAAATTTCGGAGATGGCAATGAGCATTCATCAGGGCGACGTTTATTGGGTTCCGTTGGAAGAGCCGGGCTACATTCATCCGCATGTGGTGATTTAGGAGGATGTGTTGACCCACAGTCGCATCCAGACGGTGGTGGTTTGCGCGCTGACGAGTAACCTTAAACGGGCAAAAGCCCCGGGGAATGTGCTGCTCGAAGTGGGCGAAGCCAATCTGACACGGCAAAGTGTCGTCGTCGTGTCGCAGGTATCCACCGTCGAGAAATCCCAATTAGGCGAATACATCGGCTCATTAAGCAAAGCGCGCGTAGGTCAGATATTGGCCGGGATGCAATTTCTGCAAAAAATAATGGGAGACAAAAATGGAACCTTATGATGATGAACTGACCCGGTTTGCCGCAGAAGGTGCTCTGCCCTTGCCGGTCACGCAGCATCAAGGTTATCTTACGCATGACGGTGCGCGCATCTGGTATGCATCCTATGGTTCGGGTGCCCCCGTGATTTTGCTGCACGGCGGCATTGGTCACAGCGGCAATTGGGGTTATCAGGTTGCGGCGCTGCTGAAGGATGGCTACCGTGTAATTGTCATCGACAGCCGCGGACATGGTCGCAGCACCCGCGACGCCCGTCCGTTTACCTATGAGTTGATGGCGTCTGACGTTTTGGCCGTCATGGACGCCTTGCAGGTCGAGAAGGCAGGCTTTATCGGCTGGAGTGATGGTGCGTGTATTGCACTGGTACTCGCTGCTGAGAATCCCGCGCGTGCTGCGGGCGTGTTTTTCTTTGCCTGCAACATGGACCCGAGCGGTACAAAGGAAATCGACGAATCTGACCCGTTGCTGGGTCGCTGCATCAGTCGCCACGCGCAGGACTACAGGTCGCTGTCGGAAACACCCGAAGCGTTTGATGCGTTTTGCGAAGCGGTGGGTCAAATGCAGCGCACCCAACCCAATTACTCAGCAGATGATCTGGCAAAGATCAATGTGCCGGTGGTGATTGTGCAAAGCGAGCGCGACGAATTCATCAAGCATGAACATGCCGAATATCTTGCGCGCAGCATTCCGAATGCGGCCTTGATCGATCTGCCGGGTGTCAGTCACTTCGCGCCGTTGCAAAGGCCGCAGCAGTTTAACGCGGTTATGCTTGCATTTCTGGGCAGGGTTCTATAGTGAAAGCCTTATCTCAAAAACTGCTCCATCAGGCCAACGCCTGGTGGAGCAGTTTTTGAATTCCAAACGATTGAGCGATCCTGTATTTATCTTTAGGATGAGTTCTTTTTCTTCATATAGAACAGACTTTGAATTCCGATAAAGATCAATGTCAGCACCCCTACACCGATACGCGTCCACCACGAGCTCAATGTGCCGTTAAATTGAAGGATGGATACAATGGTGCCGTTAATTAAGACGCCGAACAGCGTGCCAATGACATTCCCTACGCCGCCCGTTAACATGGTGCCGCCAATCACCACCGATGAGATGGCATCTAATTCCATCCCTGGGGCATGGGCTCCATAGCCTGCGAGCAAAGAAATACTGAAGACAATTCCTGCAAGTGCAGAACAAAAGCCGCCGAAAGCGTACACGGCAAGCTTTGTACGGGTGACTGGCAAGCCCATTAATAAAGCAGATTGTTCATTATTGCCAATGGCATACACCGTGCGGCCAAAGAGCGTGAATTTTGCCAGGTAAATTACCACCAGCAATAATATCAGGCCGACCAGGGAAGGAATATAGACGTACGTTTTTGGCGTGAAGGGGATAGGGATTTGTGTCAATGCCAGGTAACGATAGAAAGGATCTTTAACGGTTAAAGAAGAAAGGCTAATAATGAAAGCCATGCCGCGCGCAAAAAAGAGGCCCATCAAGGTCACGATAAAGGGTTGCACCTTAAGGTAATGAATAATGCTGCCCATGGCAAGCCCAAATATAATCCCCATGAGCAACATCAACACAATCACAACGACAGGGTTGGTGCCATTGATAAGCAACGCGGCTGATGCAGTCGTTGTCAGCGCAATTACACCAGCCACCGAAAGATCAATCCCTCCGGTAAGGATCACGAATGTCATCCCAATGGAAACAATCAACAAACTGGCGTTGTTGATCAACAAATTATAAAATGCCTGCGGTTTTTGCATGGCAGGGTAGAGCCGACCACCAATAAAATAAACCAGAATAAAAATGATGATTGTGGTCAGTAGTGGGCCATTATTGAGCAGGAAAGCTTTAATTCGTTGCATCATGTTTCGGTCCTTTTCGCTCTAGAATTCTGTTCAAAATTCGACGCGTGTAATCAGAGTAAAGGAGAATTACCACCAGAACAAGCACAGCCTTCCCAGCCAACAAAGCATTTGCTGGTACCCCAATGGTATACATGGTGATCATGAAAGTCCAAATGATCAGCGCACCAAGGATACTCGCCATGAGGGAGAAGCGGCCACCCGACATTTGGGTGCCACCGATGACAACTGCAAAGATTGCATCCAGTTCATAATTAAGGCCAATGTTATTGGCATCGACAGCATGGATGTAAGAACCGAGCACCAGACCTGCGAGGGCACCGCAGAAACCACAAAAGGTATAAGCGAACAGCTTGATATTCTTCTCGCTAATGCCGCTGTAATAGGTTGACTTTGCATTGATGCCAACCGAACTCGATAAACAGGCCAATCGAGGTTTTGCGAACCAGCACCCATGATAATAAAAACATAACCGCTACGATATAAATTGAAACGGGGATGCCAAAGATAAACCCACTCCCAAACCAAAAATAGGGTGTGTAATAAACACTCATAATTTGCCCCCCTTCAATCAGTTGGGCAATCCCGCGACCGGCAACCATCAGGATCAGGGTCGCCACCATGGGTGAGATTTTGCCGCGTGAAACCAACATCCCGTTCCACAAACCGCACAGGGTGCCCGCCGCTAAATCAGCCAGCACAACACCCCACAAAGGGGTATGCGTTAAAGTCGGGTCTGCTGCAACTGCATTTGTGATTTGTTCATTGCCAAAAACTGGATTAATCAATACTGCGCCCATTCCAGCCGAAATGGCAATCACCGCGCCAACCGAAAGATCAACGCCGCCAGTGGCAATCACCAGGGTCATGCCGAGTGCCACCAACATCAAAGGGGCAGCATCGTTAAGGATGTCAATCAGACTGCCATATAAATGACCATCCAGGATCCCGATTTTAAAGATCTCCGGGGCGCGGATCGCATCGAAGATGAGAATCAAAGCCAGTGTGATAACCGGCCAGAATAGGCGATTTTCACGAATACGTTTGATTAAAGGAATATTGTTTTTCATGAAATTCCTGCCATTGCTTGCATAATTTTATTCTCGGCCACTTCGCCGGCAAACTCTGTAACCTTCTTATGATCCAGCAGCACGACGATGCGATGGCTTGTGCGCAGAACTTCCTCCAGCTCGGATGAAATGAACAGGCAGGACTTGCCTTCCTCAGCCAGATCAAGTACCAATTTTTGAATTTCAGCTTTTGTGCCTACATCAATGCCGCGCGTGGGTTCGTCAAGAATCAAAAGCTTGGGGTTCGTGACGAGCCAGCGGGCAAGGATCACTTTTTGTTGATTGCCACCACTTAGATTTTTGACCGACTGATCGGCTGAAGGGGTGGCAATTTTTAGCAGCTTAATATATTTGTCTGCAAGTTCATATTGTTTTGATAAACCTAGATATTTAAACCAGCCCATATTGGCTTGCATGGCAAGAATAATATTTTCCCGCACGGTTAATTCCCCAACAATCCCTTCGGCTTTGCGGTCTTCAGGGCAAAGCGCGATTCCACGCGCAATGGATTCGTGCGGGGAGTAATTTGAAATGGGTTTGCCATCGATGCTCATTGAACCGCTATCTGGCCTGTCGATGCCAAATAAAAGCCGCGCCATTTCAGTGCGTCCTGAGCCGAGCAAACCTGCCAGACCAACCACTTCGCCTGGGTGCAAGGTCAGATCAAATGGCTCAATCGCGCCATTGAGCCCAAGTCCTTTTGTTTCCAGCAGCACATCACCTTTTTTGATGTGTTGACTGCTTTCAAGCTTGGTTTTTTTCATATCATCATAATCGGCTAGACTTCGACCAATCATTTTTGCGATTAATTCCAGCCGTGGCAGGGACTCCGTCTCATACGTTCCGACCAATTTCCCGTTGCGCAGGACCGTGATTCGGTCAGCGGCTTCATACACCTGGTTAAGAAAATGGGTAACAAAAATAATCCCCATTCCTTCGCGCTTTAATTTGTACATTACATCAAAGAGTTGCCGGGTTTCATTAACATCCAGGCTTGACGTGGGTTCATCGAGGATGAGAATTTTTGCGGTAGTAACTTCAAGGGATCGCGCAATCGACACCATTTGTTGAACGGCAATTGAAAAATTGCCCAACGGTTTCGTAACATCGATTTCAATATCCAGTTTTTGCATCGCCTGATTGGCTCGGATATTCATCTTTTTCCAATCAATGCTGCCGAAACGACGAGGCTCATGTCCAAGCATAATATTCTCAGCGACAGAAATATTGGCACACAGGTTGATTTCCTGATAGACGGTGCTGATGCCGATTTCTTGAGAATGCCGGGGAGATCGCACTTGAACGATGTTGCCGTCCAATTCAATGGTGCCTGTATCAGGATGTTCAACGCCAGTCAAAACCTTGATCAAAGTGGATTTCCCGGCTCCATTTTCTCCTAACAAAGCATGTATCTCCCCTTTTTTCAGGGAAAAACTGACATTCTCAAGCGCAACAACCCCCGGAAAGGATTTTGTAATTTCTTTCATACTTAAAATCTCTTGAGGTTCTGCCATTGGTCTACCTGTCTCTTTTACAATACCCTGGATAGGGATGAGCCCATGATGGTTTTTGAGTAATGAAGCGGCGTTGATATTCCAACGCCGCTTCATTAGTAATTGTATATTTACTTCAGATTACGTCAACCTTGCGCGATTCCGGGTAATCTTAGTGCGCGAAGATTGATTTTAGTACTTGCGGGTTGGGAGCAAGTCTTTCGCTTTGTCGGGGTAGTAGACAGTTTCGTTGGTGAGGACTTCTGGATCTACGGCTTCGCCATTCATGATCTTCAGTGCCATTTCCATGACCTGCGGTCCAAGCAAAGGATTGCATTCAACATCGGCCTGTACCCAGCCATCGATCATCATCTGGAAGCCGCCGCGCGTACCGTCAACAGACACCATCTTGATATCACCAGGTTTCACGCCAGCAGCTTTCATGGCTTCGACCACGGCGCCAGCCATACCATCGTTGTGGATGAAGAAGCCGTCGATCTTGCCAGCATATTTCTTCAAGAAGGCTTCGGCAACCGGTTTTGCTTCAGTCGGGTTGAAGTCACCCGTCTGGGAATCCAGAATGGTGATGTTCTTGTTGAGTGCTTCGCGGAAACCTTTGGCGCGGCCAACAGCAGCGCCGGAACCAGTCGTACCGCTGATTTCGAGGACGTTACCGCCGTTGGGCAGCAGTTTGTTCATTTCCATGCCAGCCCTTTTGCCTTCTAGCTCC
This sequence comes from uncultured Chloroflexia bacterium, assembly GCA_963757465.1. GTDB lineage: Bacteria > Chloroflexota > Anaerolineae > Anaerolineales > Villigracilaceae > UBA5195. Next base: position 212,366 of record CAVWRY010000007.1, read on the forward strand.
ATATCGGAACCGATGTGGGAGACATACAAAGATTTGTCGGCGGAGACAGTGCGGTCAACAATGATGACCGGGATACCGGCATTTTTGGCTTCGGTAAGGACAGCATCCCAACCATCTTCCACAACGGGGGGCAGAGCGATCACATCCACACCCTGCTGGATGCAGGCGCGCATAGCGGAGATTTGGTTTTCCTGTTTCTGTTGCGCATCAGAGAAGACCAACTGCTTGATGCCTAACTGAGTAGCGGTCTCTTTGAATGAAGCCGTATCGGCAGTGCGCCAATCGCTTTCGGCGCCAAGTTGGGGAAAGCATAAAGTCATATCCGCGTAGGTCTTCTTGCCGGTAGCGGAGGCGTCAGTGGCTGCGGGAGCGGAAGTCGCTGCCGGAGGGGGAGTAGTCGCTGGGGCGCAGGCTGCGAGAATGAATGCAAACACCGTAATGATACTGACGAACTTCGAGATTTTCATCTTCTTTCTCCTTTTACTTCTGGTTGGGTATGGGATCTACGGGTACTTCCCGGGAAGTGCCCTGACTGTAAAACACATAATAAATGGGCCGATGTCTTTTGGGAAATTTTTCTTGTGCTACCCTATACTGCCTGATTTTTTTGTGAGCTCTTCGGTAACGTTCCCGTTATCGTTCACATGAACACTATTATATTAGCAAAAAAAAAGTTGCGTGTCAAGGGGTTTGTTTCATTTTCTTTGCCCTTCCATCCTCGGGAGATCGGGATGATAGGGCGGGAAGTTTACTTCAACAAACGCCGGGTTGTTCCACTTGTACAAAATTGATGCGTATCTTTTTCGTCAGGATCGTTTATTGACACCATCTGTGGAATTATGATACGTTATCGATGACGCCGTGTTTTTTTAATTTCTCGAAGGAGTTTGACTTACGATGAAGACGATCCGTTTTGTTGTTTCCATGCTCGTGATTTGTTCGGTTTTGATCTTGTCTGTTGCAAGCGCAAACATCAACCGTGTGCAGGCGCTTACGGGAAGTATTGGCATTCATGACCCGAGCGTCATTCAGGCAGGGAGCTGTTATTATGCTTTTGGCACAGGGACATGGTTGCCTATCTTGAAATCGTGCAGCGGGATGAGCGGTTCATGGGCTTTTCTGAAGAACACCTTTTCCGCGCTGCCCAGCTGGATTCCGGCGGCGATTGGTTCGACGCCTACGAACTTGTGGGCACCCGACATCAACTTTGTCAATGGACAGTATCGACTTTATTATGCGGCGTCCACCTTCGGTTCGAATAACTCCGTTATCGGGTTGGCGACAGCTTCCAACATCGAAGGTCCCTGGACGGATGCCGGGGAAGTTTTTCGTTCGACATCCTCCAATAACTACAACGCGATTGATCCCGATTACATCGAAGGTCGTCTGGCCTTCGGTTCCTTTTGGGATGGTATCAAGATGATCGACATTGGCACGGATGGAAAACGCTCAGGCACAGCCATTTACAACCTGGCTTCGCGGGGTGGCGGCGCAATTGAAGCAGGCTCGATTGTTCATCATGGCAGTTTTTATTATTTGTTCGTCTCGTTTGACAAGTGTTGCGCCGGGACGAGCAGTACCTATCGCACAATGGCGGGACGTTCTTCAAGTATCACTGGGCCCTATACCGATGAGAGTGGTGTGGCGATGATGAGCGGCGGCGGCACCCAGCTTTTGGCGACCAACGGCAACGAAATTGGTCCCGGCGGTGGGGACGTGAGCAGTCTGCCCGATTACTATGCCTATCACTTTTACGATGGCGCTGCCAACGGCGCATCCAAGCTGAATATTCGTCCGGTGACTTATCCCAACGATTGGCCGGTGTTGGGAGCGCCCATTGCGAATGGATGTTGCGCGACTGCGACGGCTACCGTTGTCCGCACCGCTACGCAGACCCGCACGGCCACACCGGGATCGGGAAGCACACCAACCTCCACAATGGGGGCTTCACGAACGCCAACCCCGTTAACAGTGACCAAATCCCCGACGCCGGTCATTTCCCCAACGCGGACCAATACGCCGGGGACAGGCTCCGCTTGCAGCCCGGTAACCGCTACAATCTCCGCTCCCTTTACTTTTGATGGCGCTGGCACTTTCTGCTGGCAATCGAGCAACCTGGGAACGTATATCAACTCATGGAATGTCACCAGCCTGACAGTCAACGGTGTCAATGCGACGAATGTCTACGTTGCTGCCGGTTCGCTGCCCGCAAAAATCGGGGGCTTCTGGTATGTTAGCTATGTCAGCAGTGTTGCCTGGGGACACTTCGAAACGAAGTAACTGCACGAGTTTTGGTTCCAAAGCCGAGGGTGGAAAACAAGGCCACATGCGTGCACGGAGAAAATCCCATTTTTCTCTGTGCACGCATGTGGCAAAAAGCTTTCAACCATTATCACAAAATTAGCGCAATGAATTTGGACTATTTATGTCAAGAAAATGCATTGACTCTGCCTGTTGATTTGTGCTATTCTTATCAAACAAACTCCGTTATCGATAACGGAAAACGTTTTGGAAGACTTTAACCACTCGCCCAGGAGCCTTTTCTTGAGACTGTTGAAACTGTTTACCCGGCTTGCATTTGCACGTATTTCAATATTCGTTTTGCTCGCGGTCATGCCAACTGAGTTTTTTCGATAGCAACCGAGGGAGTGGATCATCCACTCCCTCGGTTTTGCGCCTTCTGTGAATTTGAAGTCTCGAAAGGGCCAATCGGTTGCCTGGGATTGCATGTGGATGTTTGTAAATTGGCGGCTAAGGCCATCGGCAATTAGGTTGGTTCAATGTTCGATATTCTATTCGAATCAGAAGACGCATATGGGTACTGTTCCGGGCTCGTTTTGCATGGAGTGCAATATTCTATGGGTTTCGCTTAATATCGTATAAGACTTCGGTTCTTTGAAAAGGGTAGACTTGCTTTAACATGGAGTTTGGCAGCGCTCCCAGCGTTGACCAGCTTGTTCAATCACAGGAGAAAAAATATGAATAACACAACCTTGTCACGTCGAAGTTTTCTAAAGATCGCGGGTGTAGCGGCGGCATCTGCTGCTGTTGCCAGTTTGCCGGGGGCACTTGGCCTCCTTTCGGGAACATCGGTTGTCTCAGCGGCGGGAAATACCTGGTATGTCTCACCAACCGGCAGTGACAGCAACGCCGGTACGCTGGCGGCCCCGTTCAAGGGGATTACCAAGGCGCAATCCGTTGCCGCTGCCGGGGATACGGTTTATCTGCGGGGCGGGACGTACAACATCAGCGCATCCCAGATTGCGCGTACGGACACGCTTTATGCCTACGTCCACGACATTAGCAAAAGTGGCATTAATTATCTGGCCTACCCGGGTGAAACGCCGATTTTTGACTTCTCCACGGTCAAGCCAGCTGGTTTGCGCGTGACGGCCTTTTTTGTCTCGGCTTCGAACTGCTATTTCAAGGGTTTTCACATTACCGGCGTTCAGGTAACCATCACCACCCATACTGGTTCTGAGTGCGTGCGGGTGGAAGGCAATTCAAACACGTTTGAATTGTTGTCCACGCATGATGGTATGGGCAGCGGCATCGAGCTGACCCGGCACGCAGCGGACAACCTGGTGCTGAACTGTGATTCTTACAACAACTGGGATAGCGTATCGGAAGGCGGGGCAGGTGGAAATTCTGACGGTTTTGGCTGTCACACCACCGGCGCCGGAAACGTTTTCCGCGCCTGCCGCGCCTGGAACAACAGCGACGACGGTTTCGATTGCATTACCTGTGCTGGCGCGGCGACCTTCGACCACTGCTGGTCTTACAGCAACGGCAAACAGTCATCGGGTGACGGCAACGGGTTCAAAATTGGCGGCTTTGGCGCGGACCCAACCACTGTTCCGCCCAGCCCGGTGCCGGTGCATACAGTGATGTACTGTCTCTCCGCCAACAACAAATCTCACGGTTTTTACGCCAACCATCAGCCCGGTCAGTCTGCTGTCTGGACGAACAACACCTCCTACAATCATGCAGCAGGCGATTTCGATACCCTTGAACGTCTCAGCGATATGAGCGCAGATAAAGCGGGTACGCTGGAAGTGATGCACAACAACCTGGCCTACCTGGGAACGATCACCAAAGACTATGCAGAGACAGGCAGCATTGTCACCAACAACTCGTGGACTTTCCCCGTCACCGTCAGCGCTGCCGATTTCCAAAGTGTCGATGCAACTCAGATGACGCAGGCCCGTGCTGCCGATGGCAGCTTGCCGAATATTACCTTCATGCATCTGGTCAGTGGCAGCGATCTGACGGGTTTGGGCTGCTTCCCGCAGACTGGCAGCGTTACACCTACATCTGCTCCAACCGCCACGCGCACCCGCACCCCAACCCAAAGCGTTGGGGCTTCCCCAACCCCGGGCAGCGGGCCGACGAATACACCCACTCGCACGGCGACCCCCGGCACAGGCCCAACCGCCACACCCAGCCGCACACCAACGCCCGGCAGCGCTGGCTCGGTCTGTAGCCCGGTCACGGGTAGCATCGCTGCGCCGTTCACGCAGGATGGCGTCGGTACGTTCTGCTGGCAGGCCACCAACCTGGGCGCATACGTCAACTCGTGGAATGTGTCGAGCCTGACGATCAATGGTGTCGATTTCACCAATGTTTATGTTGCCGCTGCGAGCCTGCCTGCCAAGATCAACGGTTTCTGGTATGTTTCCTACACGAGCGCCGTTTCCTGGGGCCACTTCGAGACGAAGTAAGCAAGCGTTCTCAGGCAAGGAGAAATACGATGAAACTCTCACGAAAAACAGTTTATTGGCAGGGCACAGGCATTCTGCTGATTTTGATCCTGCTGATTTCTCAACTGGTCACCCCGGCGTTTGCTGCAACAACGACGATCACGATCAACGGCAGCGGCACGGGCCGTATCTTTGATGGTGTCGGCGCTATCAGCGGCGGCGGTGGTACATCGCGCCTGCTCTGGGATTATCCAGCGCAGCAACAAAGCGAAATTCTCGATTATCTCTTCAAGCCCAACTTCGGTGCTTCGCTCCAGATTTTGAAAGTCGAAATCGGCGGTGACACCAATTCCAGCGAAGGGTCTGAACCCAGCCATATGCGCACATCTGGGGTGGAAAACTATCAGCGTGGTTACGAATGGTGGCTGATGGAACAGGCCAAGGCACGCAACCCAGACATCAAGTTTGCAGTGCTCGAATGGGGTGCGCCGGGCTGGTTCAGTGGCGGCTTCTGGTCGCAGGATAACATCAACTACATCATCAAATGGATTCAGCACGCCCAGTCTGACCACGGCATCACCATCAGCTACATCGGCGGCTGGAACGAGCGCGGCTACAACATCACCTGGTTTGAAAATTTGCGCACTGCCCTCAATAACGCAGGTCTAAGTTCCGTGAAAATCATTGCGGATGACGGCCTGGGCAGCAGCAATTGGGCGGTTGCCAATGATCTGAGTACCAATTCTGCTTTTAAAGCGGCGGTGAGTATTGCTGGCACGCATTACACCAATACCAGCACCTCGGCTGCGCAGGGATTGGGGATGCCGCTCTGGTCGAGTGAAAACGGTTCGGTGGATTACGACACGGGTGGCGCTGCCGTTGCGAACAAACTCAACGTCGACTATATCAACGGCAAAATGACGGCCTATCTGCACTGGAACGCTGTCGCCGCTTATTACAACACCCTGCCCTTTTATCCGTGGGGAACGATTTTGGCCGATCAACCCTGGTCAGGCTATTACAAGGTCGGGCGCAACGTCTGGGCGCTGGCGCACACAGCCCAGTTTGCCCAGCCGGGCTGGCAGTATATCGATAGCGGCACGCTGGCGGGCGGCGGATCGTATGTGACGCTCAAATCGCCAAACAAGAGCGATTACAGCATCATCTTCGAGACGAGTGGGTCGGCCAGTCAGACCGTTAACATCTCGGTTTCGGGACTTTCGACCGGTGTGGTACATGTTTGGAGCACCAATCTGGCTTCGACCAACCCCAGCACTTACATGGTCAAGGGCAGCGATATAACGCCATCCGGCGGCAGCTACTCACTGACCCTCCAGCCGGGATTCGCGTACAGCGTTACCACCACCACTGGTCAGGGCAAGGGCAACACCACCCCGCCAGCTTCCGCCGTGATGAGTATTCCCTATTCCGACAACTTTGACGGCTATGGCAGCACCGGAAAACTGGCGAAATACTTCGCTGACTTGAACGGCGCTTTTGAGACGGCGACTTGTGGCGGAGGCCGTAGCGGTCTATGTTACCGTCAGGTGATCAACGCCGCGCCCATTTCGTGGACGACCTCGCCAGGCCCGACATCCGTTGTCGGCGATCCACACTGGACGAATTATCAGGTCAGCATTGATGCGCTGCTTGAACAGGCCGGGTCAATTGACCTGGTAGGCCGCATGAATTTGAACACTCACGCCCAAACAGGCATGCAGGGCTATCACCTGCGCGTTAGCAACACGGGCGCATGGTCACTCTTGCGTCAGGTTGCGGCGGGCACCAATACGACGCTGGCTTCGGGCAACGTTTCGTTCCCGCTCAACAGTTGGCATAACCTTGCGCTGAACATGCAGGGGTCGAGCATTCAGGCTTATTACGACAATACGCTGCTCGCCACCGTGACAGACAGCACCTACACTGCCGGGCAGGCGACGATTTAGATGGGGGGCTGGCAGTTGGGCCAATTTGACAACTTTGCCGTGACCGCATCCCACAGTAGCGGCCCAACGCCGACGCCGATCCGCACCAATACGCCGGGCGGCCCGACGTTGACGCCTACCCGTACGCCTACGCCAGGAGCGACAACGAATTTGGCGCTTGGTAAAACGGCGACGACCGACAGCGCTCAGGCTGCCAACCCGGTGACGAGCGGCAATGATGGCAGCACCACCACCCGTTGGAGTGCCGCCAACGGCAACACCGGTCACTGGTGGGCAGTTGATCTCGGCGCATCCCACGCGCTGACGGGCTCGGATGTGATGTGGGAGAAGAGCGGGCTGGTCTATAAATACAAGGTTGAAGTCTCGACGGATAACACGAACTGGACCACCGTCAAGGATAAAACTGCCAATACCAGCACCGCCCAAACGCAGACTGACAACTTCACAGCCACGGCGCGCTACGTCCGCATTACTGTGACGGGACTTTCCACCAGCCCGGTGGCTTGGGCCAGTTTCTATGAGTTCAGAGTTTTCGGCAACTAAAGGGAATAAAGCATCCACAGCGCGTTCGGTGCTGTGGATGCTTTCAGAACATTGTCATTGCTACCCAACAGAAAGGAATTACCATGCCATTCGGACTTCAACCCTTGCACCTAATTATTATTATCGTTGTTGCTTTGTTGATCTTTGGCCCCAAACGCTTGCCGGAGATTGGTCGCTACATTGGGAAAACGCTGACCGAGTTCCGCGCAGGGACTCAGGAACTCACCAAAAATCTGCAGGAAGAAATCAGCCAAACCACCCCACGGCCACAACCGGCTGATCCGCAGCCAGCTCAAACAGCCGCCGCTGATGCGGGGAACTTTTGTCCCAAATGCGGTATGCCGAATGCAGTTGCAGCGCGTTTCTGCAGCGGTTGCGGCAATGCGCTGGCCGAAAAAGCGACAGCATAGGTTTGACGAGCGGATCATCAGATTTTTAATCTTCGCGAAACTTGTTTACGAAAGATACAGCTTTGTCAAATCACGAAATGTCTTTGCTTGACCATTTGGAAGAGTTACGCTGGCGCATCCTATTGTCTTTGGCTGCGATCCTTGGGATTGCGATCGTTGCCCTGTTTTTTTCTGACAATATTTTGAAGTTCCTGTTGCTGCCTTCTGGTGGAATGCGCCTGAAAGCTTTTAATATCATGGATGGATTTATGATTAAATTTCATATTTCCCTCTATATTGGTATTGCGGCTGCTTTTCCAATCTGGGCGTTCCAGCTTTATCGATTTTTCAGCCCGGCATTGCTCAAGCACGAACGGCGTCTTATCCTTCCGGCGCTTGTCTTTTCATCGATCCTGTTTGCGCTTGGGGTTGCTTTTGGCTACTATATGCTGCGAGAGATCATCAAGGTACTGGTGGATATCTTTCCATCGGAAGTTGATTTCTTGCCAGCGGCGCAGGAATATATTTCGTTTGTGCTGTTCTTCCTGCTCACCTGCGGTCTGCTCTTTCAGTTGCCAATTTTGCTAACCATTCTGATCCAATTGCGGGTTCTGTCAACAGATTTGCTTCAAAAGCAAAGACGGGTGGCCTACTTTTTTCTCTTTGTCATCGCGGAGCTTGTCACCCCGGTTGCTGATCCGATTATTGCCCCACTTGTGGTCATGGGGCCGCTGGTAATCCTATACGAGATCAGTATTCTGGCTGGTAAACGGATTGAGAAGCAGCGCTTGAAATTTGAGTTTGACGAGTCCGAAAAGCAGGCCACCCCGATATCAGTTCAACTGACAGGTTTATGCAGACAATGTGGCGCTGCCCCTAAAACCACGGATGCTCGTTATTGTGATCGTTGCGGCAGTCCGTTGGCGAAAATGGAGGTCTTTGCTTAATGTGACATATTGGATGAAATTTCTGTTTGTAAATGCCCCGAATGGGGAATAGGTTATTGACTTCATCTGTCAGTTCATGCTACGATAATCACTACGTATAGAAATGTCTCGAATAGCAAAGTTTGAGGATTTGATAGATGAACACATTCAAAAACTTGTTTTTCAGCGATTTGACTTCAGATTGTGTACCAGCCATCAAAAATAAGCAGTAAACTTTCCCGCTTTTTTTTCGCTACCAATGTTATCGATAACGGGAACGTTAACGATAACCTGTAACGGGAGCGATAACGGAAACGATAACAATTTTGCAAGGTGCTTCTTTCAGGGTTTGCCGCAGCCCAAAGATTTCAATACGAACAAGTTGGTCGCGCTGATGAAACGTGCGACTCCAGGATAACAGGAATGATTTGGGATTTTTTCGTTATCGATGACGGAGTGGCGCTGGGCCAGTACATCTGAATTAATTCACTTACAAAAAATAAAGAAATAGAAAGGAGCTCAACCCATATTGACAAACCTGAAAACGATTAAGTAAGTTTCCCGACATCTTTCCAAAAACTTTACACTACGAGGAGCCAGATATGTCTAAACCATCCACACTCGATAAACCGGTCAGCCGGCGCGATTTCCTGAAAACAGCCACAAGAACGACCGCAAAAATTGCCATTGGCGCGGCAGGAGCATCATCCATTTTGGCAAGCCTTACCCCTGCAGGGGCAGCAGGGACACTGATGAACCAATATAATTTCGAGAACAACCTGACTGACACCGTTGGCGGCAAAAACGGTACGGGCAGCGGCAGCCCAATGTATGTGGCAGGCCATGCAGGGCAGGCCATCAATTTCAGCGGTTCCACCCAGTATGTCAGTCTGCCTGCCGGGATTGTCAGCACGCTGAATGACTTCACGATTGCCACCTGGGTCAAGCTGACAGCGCTTGCCACTTGGGCACGTATTTTTGACTTTGGTTCGAACACCACTACCAACATGTTCCTGGTGCCGTCTAATGGCACAAACATCCGCTTTGCCATTACGACAAGTGGCGCAGGCGGCGAGCAGCAAATTAATGGCACCGCACCCCTGGCAACGGGCGCCTGGGCGCATGTTGCTGTGACATTGTCAGGGAGCACGGGTACGCTTTACGTAAACGGCGCACAGGTTGGGCAGAACACCGCCATAACGCTCAAACCATCCAGCCTGGGTAGTACCACCCTGAACTACCTCGGCAAATCACAATATGCCGACCCGTATCTCAATGGACAACTCGACGACTTTCGCATCTATAACGGGGCGCTAACGGCTGGCGAAGTCTTCTCACTCTACAACCCTACCGCCCCGACTCCCACCGTTGGACCAACCGCTACTCGTACTCGGACTCCCACCCCGGCCCCAACTCCGGTTCCTGGTGCTTATCTCAGCCTGATGTATCCTGAATCCGGTTGGAAGCTCAATAACACCTTCTGGAACGAGCGCGTCAAGCCCATGATTACCAACTGGATTCCGTGGTGCTATAACCAGTTAAACAATGTCAATCTGGCCGAAGGTGGCATTGATAACTTTACGCAGGCAGCACGCAAACTTCAAGGTCTGTCGGCAAAAGCGCATGTTGGGTACTGGTTTTCGAATGCCTATGTTCACAATGTGCTGCAGTCGATGATCCGTGCTGTGATGCTTGATCCGCAGGGCGATTTAGCCATTATCAATGCGCAGAACAACTTCCGCACCTGGATTGCCAATTGGATACCGATCATCCTTTCAGCGCAGGAATCGGATGGCTACCTGCACACCTGGACAACGCTAGGCACAACCCCGCGTTGGACAGATCATACTGCGCATGAAGGCTACACGGCTGGTTACTTCCTTGAAACCGCCCTGGCGCACTACCAGATGACCAATTTCACCGACCCGATTCTTTACAACGCCGCGATCAAACTGGCTGATTGCTGGTTCAACAACATCGGTCCTTCGCCCAAGCGAACCTGGTGGGATGGTCACGAAGAAATGGAACAGGGTCTGACGCGCTTCTCACGTTTTGTCGGGTCGCTGGGTGATACAACCCGTGCCGCCAACTATGCCAGCCTTGCCAAATTCCTGACCGATTCACGCGGCCCTGGGGGTAGCGATTACGATCAGACGACCGTTAAACCCGTCAATCTGACCGCAATGGTTGGGCACGCTGTCCGCATGGGCTACCTGGCTTCTGGCATGACTGATATTGCCATGCTCAACAATAACAGCAGTTACTTCAACGCTGTAAATGCCATCTGGGATAACTGGGTTAACCGCAAATGGTACGTCGGCGGTGGGCTTGGCAGTGGTGCAACATCGGAAGGCTTTGGCGCCGATTATGCCCTGCCAAATAACTCGTATTGTGAGACCTGCGCGGGTACTGGCGGCCTGTTCTTCAACCATATGATGCACCTGGCCTATGCGGATGGCAAATATGTCGATTTGTATGAAGAAAGCCTTTACAACAATGTTGTTGGCACAATGGATACCGCCGGGAACAACTACGAATATACCAATCCGCTCGACCAGAACTTTGCGCGCGGCAACTGGAACGTCTGCCCATGCTGCGTCGGCAACTTCCCGCGCACCATTTTGACCATGCCAAGCTGGATGTACTCCAAGAATGCCAATTCGCTTTACGTCAATCTCTATGTTGGCAGTGTTGTGACCTTTAACAACGTTTTTGGCAGCACGGGCGTAACGCTGACTCAGGTCACCAACTACCCGTGGGATGGAACCGTTACCCTGACCGTCAGCCCAACAACGCCGACCAACTTTACCCTTTACGTCCGCTCACCGCAGCGCAGCGTCAGCACCGCCTACTCCAGCACGCCTGATTCTGACGGTATTTCTGCGCTGGATGTCAACGGCAGCGCCGTTTCGACGACGCAAACCAAGGGTTATGTTGCCATCAATCGTACCTGGAGCGCCGGGGATGTCGTCCACATCACCATGCCGCTCAATGTCCAGCGGGTGAAAGCTATCAGCAACATTACTGCGGATGCGGGTCGTGTGGCGCTGCAACGCGGGCCGATCATCTTCAATATCGAAGCGGTCGATCACGGCAACGTTGATCCCACCACCCTAATCCTGCCTCCTTCGAACCCGTTGACCGCCACCTGGGATGCTTCGCTGCTCGGTGGGTGCTACAAGATCACCGGCAACTTCACGACACGAGCACTGCTGGCTGTCCCCAATTACAAACGCAATAACCGCGGTGGCCGCTCGATTGTCTGGATGAAAGACGCATAAATCGTTGCACCCATCATTCCATGCCTGCAAACTGTTTTGCAATTTTATTTTCATAGGGGCAGATAACCTCGCCCCTGTGCTGTCAAAACCCAATCCAAATGTTTATTATCTTTCAAACGGAGAAATCAAAATGAGTACAAGCAAAACGATCTTCCAGCGTAAGTCCTTTTTTATAACGGCGATATTGTTGATCGCCATCCTTGCCAGTGTAGTAAGTGTCGTCCAGAAAAATGTTTCTGCCGCGGCGACGGGGCCATGCGACATTTATGCTTCTGGGGGTACGCCCTGCGTTGCAGCGCATAGCACCGTACGAGCGCTTTTTGGCGCATATAACGGAAACCTTTACCAGGTCAAGCGCGCTTCGGACGGCACGACGCTAAATATTGGGCTGCTGAGCGCAGGCGGCTACGTCAACGCTGCGGCGCAAGATACATTCTGCGCGGGCACGACCTGCACCATCGTCCAGATCTATGACCAGACGACCAAGGGCAATCATCTCACTGTCGGACCTGCGGGCGGGGCTGCCGGTGCGGATACTGCTTCGAATGCGACCGCAGCGAAGATAACCATTAACGGTCATGAAGCCTACGGGGTCTTGGAAGCAGTCGGAAATGGCTATCGCCGCGACAATACCTCGGGTATTGCCACTGGCGATGCTGCGGAGGGCGAGTACGCGATTTTCGATGGCACGCGCTTCAACACCGGATGTTGCTACGATTACGGGAATGCCGAGACGAACAACCTCGATGACGGCAATGGCACCATGGAAGCCATCTATTTCGGCAATAGCACAACCTGGGGCAGGGGCGCCGGGAGCGGTCCGTGGGTCATGGCTGACATGGAAAACGGCCTGTTTTCCGGCGTAAACTCGGGTTTAAACAACAACGACGCCACTGTCAACTTTCGCTACTTGACGGCGATTGTGAAGGGTGGGCCGAATTTATGGGCGATCAAGACCGGTAATGCACAATCCGGCAACCTGACGACCCAGTATAGCGGGGTGCGTCCAAGCGCCTCGGGTTACAACCCGATGAAGAAGCAAGGGGCCATTATTCTGGGCATCGGCGGGGATAATAGCCATAGCGCCATCGGAACTTTCTATGAAGGCGCGATGACATCCGGCTACCCGTCGGATGCGACCGAAAACTCCGTCCAGGCGAACATCGTCGCGGCTGGCTATGGCAGCAACGGTGTCGGTCCCACACCAACTCCTAGCAACACGCCGATTGCCGGAACCAATCTGGCGCAGGGGAAGACAGCCACATCCGATAGTTTCCAGGCAGCCAACCCCATTGCCAGCGGCAACGATGGCAACACCGGCACCCGCTGGTGCGCCGCCAATGGCAACACCGGTCACTGGTGGACAGTTGACCTGGGCACTTCCCATAACCTGACCGGTTCTGAAGTGATGTGGGAGTTCGCGCGCAACTACAAGTACAAAGTGGAAGTTTCCACCGACAACACCAACTGGACTTTGAAGGTCGATAAGACCGGCACCACCAACGCATCTCAGACGCAGAATGATCCATTTACTGCCACTGCGCGCTATGTGCGTATTACGATCACCGGCCTGCCCACCACTCCTACCACCTGGGCCAGTTTCTATGAGTTCAGCGTATTTGGCAACTAAAGCCAATTTCAATTTTTCAATAGGAGAAATTAAATGAATATAATCTTTAAACGTAAATTTGTTCTCTCAACTGTGCTCTTGCTGGTTGCTCTCTTTGTCAGCATGCTGGGTGTGAGCGTGCAAAGCGCCTCCGCCGCCGGGACGCTGCCTTGCGACCTGTATGCTGCGGGTGGAACACCCTGTGTTGCCGCGCATAGCACGACGCGCGCGCTCTTTTCCGCCTATAGCGGGAGGCTTTACCAGGTCCAGCGTGATTCGGATAATGCCTTTACGGATATCGGAACCCTGGCTGCAGGCGGTTATGCCAATGCTGCCGCGCAGGATTCGTTCTGTGCCAACACAACCTGTATCATCACGAAGATTTACGACCAGACGACGCGGCACAATGACTTGGGCATCGCGCCTGCCGGTGGAGCCGGCCTTGCAGATCGCGGCGCGGATGCGAGCTTATTGAAGGTGACAGCGGGTGGTCATAATGTCTATGGAATGTGGGGAAATCCACGCACCGGTTATCGAAACAACGCCACATCGGGTGTTCCCACTGGTAGCGCATCGGCAGGTACATACATGGTGACTAGTGGCAAGCACTTCAATAGTGGTTGCTGTTTTGATTATGGTAACGCTGAAACAAACAACATGGACACCGGCAATGGGGATATGGGCGCGGTCTACCTTGGATCTTTGTGCTGGTTTTCGTGCTCAGGGTCTGGCCCGTGGGTGATGGCCGATCTCGAAAACGGACTTTTCTTTGGAGCCAACGGCCCCTATTCTGGTAACACGCCCGTTGCCTATACATTCGTCACGGCCATGGTGAAGAACACATCCAGTACCTATGCCATCAAGGGAGGCAACGCGAACTCAGGCAGTTTGAGCACCAAGTACAGCGGAGCGCTTCCCACCGCCAGCGGATATACGCCCTTGAGCTTGCAAGGCGCGATCATCCTGGGCATTGGCGGCGACAACAGCAATAGTTCCATCGGCTCCTTCTACGAAGGGGCCATGGTAGCCGGGCAGCCCTCCGATGCAACCGAAAATGCCGTTCAGAACAACATTGTCTCGGTGGGCTATACCCAGGTTTCCACCCCGACTTATAACACCATCATCAATCGCAACAGCAACAAGTGTCTGGATGTGCAGCAGGACAACAAAGCCAATGGCGCAAATGTTGGAATTTACACTTGTAATGCCACGCTCTGGCAGAACTGGAAATTGGTTGATCTGCATAACGGCTATTTCAAGATTGAAAGCCAGAATAGTGGCCGGGTGTTGGATGTCAGCAATTGCAGCACTGCCAATGGTGGAAATGTCCAGCAATGGGACTGGCTTAAGAACAACTGCCAGCAGTGGCAAAAAGTTACAACCACCTCGCCTTGGTTCAAGCTGGTCAACCGCAATAGCGGCAAGGTTCTGGATGTAACCGGCTGCGGCACCGCCGATGGTACGAATGTCGAGCAGTGGGCTGATCTGAGCAATACCTGTCAGGAGTTCAAGAACTCAATAAAGCGCTGAAGATGTAACATAAATGGTAGGGCGCAGCATCACCTGCCCAGAACGCAGGTACTGGGTGTTGCGCCCCTACTCAGCAACTTTCAGGAATGGTAAATTATTGGTGCCCTGAATTCAATCAATCGATAGGGGAAAACAGGGCAATAACAAAAGGAGTTGTCTGCTTGAGACGGCTCCTTTTGTTGTGGATTGTATACGACCCTTAGATTTGACCGGGTGGGGGGGTGCTGTGGCGCACGATCAGTTGGGTTTGCAGTGTGATGGCTTTGACCGGGGGCTGCGGGTCTTCGCCTTCAATTTGAGTCAAAAGCGTTTTGACAGCCAGTATGCCCAGGTCCCCTAACGGATGCGTGACCGTTGTCAGCGGCGGGCTGAAATAAGCTGATTCAGGCGTATCGTCGAAGCCCACCACCGCCAGGTCCTCAGGGATGCGGATATTGTGTTCATGCGCATAGTGATATAGCCCCAACGCCATCTGGTCATTGCTGACGAAGACTGCGTCCATATCAGGGTATTTTTGCGACAGTTCCACATAGGCCGCTTCCCCGCTCGAAACCGACCAGTTTCCCTGTGCCCAATATCGATCGGTCGTCGGCTCGCCAACACTCTTGAGCGCATCTTCCCAGCCTTGTTTACGTTGGCGGGCCTCCAGCCATTCCAGCGGACCGCTAATCAGGCCGATTTTTCGTTTCCCAACTGAGAATAAATATTCCACTGCTTTGCGTGCGCCGCCATAATTATCGACACTAATGGTGGTGTAATTGGGGTTGGCCTGGCTTTTGATGAAAATGATCGGCGGGCAGAAGGATGGCAACTGCGACTGCACCATCTTGATATTCTCGTTCAACTCCGGCGCGGCAAAAATGATCCCTTCCACGTGGCGCGAGATCAGCGCTTCGATGACCGGCACAATGTTGAGCGTGTCAAAGCGTGGGAGTTCTTTGACCAGCAAGGCATAATTTGAAACTTCGCACTGTTCAGCGATCCCGTTCAAGGTTTGCGAAACACCGAGATATTTCAACCCGGCAGTAATCACGCCCAACGTATAACTGCGCTGCTGCACCAGGCTGCGCGCCAGGGCGCTCGGTCGATAGCCCATTTCGGCAATGGCTTTTTCAACCGCCTCACGCGTTTCAGGCGAAACATCGGGTCGCTTGTTAATAACGCGCGATATGGTTTGCGTGGAGACACCACATAGTTTTGCAATATCTTTGATTGTGATTTTTTGCTGCACGTGTCTTGACATGGCGATTCACCTGAAATGTTCTTTTTCTAGGGTGGGGCGAAAAATGACTTGCCAATCAGCATTTGTATTAATCAGGCATGCGGATGCCCGAAATTCACTCTTGTATTTTCTATTATACCTTTGTTATAATGATTTGTGAACGATAACGGGAACGATGACGAAAATTGCTCCCAGTCGTTTTTGGAGACGATAGAGATGAAAACTTTGCGTTTGCACGGCAGGCATGATCTTCGTATCCACGATGAAGAGCAGCCCATCCCCATGGATGGGCAGGCATTGCTTAAAATTACTTCAGTAGGCATTTGCGGGTCTGACCTGCACTGGTTTTCAGAACAGGGCATTGGTGATGCCCGCCTCACCCGTCCGTTGGTGCTTGGGCATGAATTTGCTGCCATAACGCCGGATGGGCAGCGTGTGGCGGTGGAGCCAGCCGTTTCTTGTGGGACCTGCGAATTTTGCGAGCATGGTCACCCGAACCTGTGTGAGAACGGCATTTTTTCAGGGCATGGGGTGCAGGATGGCGCGTTGCGCGAATTTATGACCTGGCCCACGAAGAACCTTTACCCGATCCCCGCTGCGTTGTCTGATGACGATGGCGCGATGCTGGAGCCGCTTGGGGTGGCGATCCATGCGGTTGACCTGGGGCACATCAAGGCGGGCATGACGGTTGGCGTCTTTGGCTGTGGCCCGATTGGCCTGCTGATTATCCAACTGGCAAAGCTCTCAGGCGCCACCAATATCATTGCAACAGACATCATCGCTCAGCGTGTGCAAATGGCCGAAGCCCTCGGGGCGAATCTGGCCTTTTTAACGGATGGCCGCTCAGATGTGGGCCCGATCTTGGCGGCAACGGATGGGCGCGGTGTGGACGTGGCGTTTGAAGTGGCCGGGGCGCAGGCTGCGGTTGACAACGCGATTGCCGCCGTCGTCCCTGGTGGTGAAGTCGTGTTGGTGGGCATCCCAGATGATGACAAAACTTCGTTTACCGCTTCGGTGGCGCGTCGCAAGGGTTTGACGATCAAGCTGGTGCGGCGCATGAAACATACCTACCCGCGTGCCATCCACCTGGTGGAGCGCGGGCTGGTGGATGTACGTTCACTGGTGACGCACCGCTTTCCATTAAAAGACGCTGCAGAAGCTTTTGCGATTGCCGAACGGCGCGAAGGAATCAAAATTATTTTAACGATGGACGAGAGCACGTCTGTGGTTTAACCCAAGGAGCTTTTATGACAAAATATACAATTGGGGTAGATTTTGGCACTGAATCGGGGCGCGCCCTGCTGGTGGATGTTGCCAATGGTCGGGAGCTGGCGACAGCCGTCTACCCGTATGCCAATTCCGTGATTGATGAACGCCTGCCCGACAATGGCCCGCGTCTCGAACCAGATTGGGCCTTGCAGGACCCTGAAGATTACATTCGTACCTTTCAGCAGACCATCCCAGCCGTGCTGAAAGAATCCGGCGTCAGCGCCGAGGATGTTATCGGCATTGGCATCGACTTTACCGCCTGCACAATGCTGCCAACCAAAGCCGATGGCACACCGCTGTGCGTCCTGCCCGAATTCCGCGACAAGCCGCACGCCTGGGTCAAATTGTGGAAGCATCACGCCGCCCAACCCGAAGCGGACAAAATCAACGAAACGGCGCATGCCATGGGCCAGGATTGGCTCAACCGGTACGGTGGCAAGATTTCGTCTGAGTGGTTCTTCTCGAAGGCGCTGCAAATCGCCAACGAAGCGCCTGAAATCTACGTTGCTGCCGACCGCCTGCTCGAAGCAGCGGATTGGGTCGTCTGGCAGTTGACCGGCGTTGAAACGCGCAACAGTTGCACCGCCGGTTACAAGGCGATGTGGTCAAAGACAGACGGATTCCCCTCAAAGGAATTTTTTGGCGCGCTCAACCCGGCGCTTGCCAATGTGGTTGAAGAGAAAATGACGACAGACATCCGCCCGGTGGGGCAGAAGGCGGGCGGGTTGAGTGAACAGGCCGCCGCGTGGACAGGACTCAAACCCGGTACCGCCGTCGCTATTGCCAACGTCGATGCGCATGTGGCTGTCCCGGCGGTAGGTGTCACCGAGCCGGGGCGCATGGTGATGATCATGGGGACATCCACCTGCGATATGGTGCTTGGCACCGAGGAGCACATTGTTCCTGGCATGTGCGGGTACGTTGAAGATGGCATCATCCCGGGCTATTTTGGTTACGAAGCGGGTCAGTCGTGTGTGGGCGATCACTTTGCCTGGTTTGTCGAAAACGGCGTCCCGGCAGCCTATGAGCGTGAAGCCCAGGCGTACGGCGTGGACATTCATGCGCTGTTGGAAGAAAAAGCTGCGCAACTCAAAGTCGGCGAATCGGGGTTGGTGGCGCTCGACTGGTGGAATGGCAATCGCTCGGTGCTGGTGGATGTCGATTTAACGGGATTGCTGATCGGGGCGACGCTCGCTACCAATCCCGAAGAAATCTACCGGGCGCTGATCGAATCGACAGCCTATGGCAAACGCATCATTGTCGAGACATTCCAGAAAAATGGCGTGCCGATCCACGAACTAGTGGCTTGCGGTGGCCTGCCCGAAAGGAACAAACTGCTGATGCAAATTTACGCGGATGTCTGCGGCCTGCCGATCCGTTTGAGCGCGTCGAAACAAACCCCGGCGCTGGGTTCGGCAATGTTTGGCGCGGTGGCGGCTGGCAGGGATGCGGGCGGTTACGACTTAATTTATGCGGCGGCAGATTGTATGGCGCATCTTAAAGACGAAATGTATATGCCCAACCCGGCCAACAAGGCCGCCTACGACGCCCTTTATGCTGAATATTTGACTCTGCACGACTACTTCGGGCGCGGCGGGAACAATGTGATGAAGCGGTTGAAGAAGATTAAGGCAGAAGCGCAGAGAATAGAGAGAAGTTAATCGTAAATCCAAAATCGTCAATCGTAAATTTTCTGGAGTGCATCATGCTTGAGAAACTAAAAGAAGAATTGCTCCAACTTCACCTGGAGCTGCCGCGCAACAACCTGGTGGTTTGGACGGGCGGAAACGTCAGCGCGCGCGACCCGGAGACGGGCCTGGTGGCGATTAAGGCGTCGGGCATCCGTTATGAAGAGATGCGCCCTGAGCATATGGTGGTGCTCGATCTGGATGGCAAGATGGTCGAAGGCAACTTTAAACCGTCATCGGATGTGTACAGCCACCTGTATATTTACAAACATCGCCCGGATGTATTTGGCGTGGTGCATACACACTCGGTTTACGCAACAGCCTTTGCGGCGGCTAACCGGCCCATCCCGGTGGTGCTGACGGCGATTGCCGATGAATTCGGCGGGCCCATCCCCTGCGGTGGGTTTGCGCTGATCGGCGATGATGCCATCGGCAAGGTCGTGGTCGATAGCATCGGGAAATCTCCGGCGGTGCTGCTCAAAAATCACGGTGTTTTTACCATCGGCAAAAACGCCAGAGCTGCCGTCAAAGCAGCCGTCATGACCGAAGACAATGCCAAAACCGTCTGGCTGGCCTTGCAAATTGGCGTCCCCGACGAAATTCCACAGGCTGATGTCGACAAATTGTATCAACGTTACACCAACGTCTACGGTCAATAAAGTATGAAATAGAAAGGATGAAGGATGAAAAAACATCTCACCCTTTGACCTTCATACTTCTGATTTCATCCTTCATCCTTTTCTTACAGGAGCGTCATTATGATTAATTTGAAAGAATACGAAGTCTGGTTTGTCACGGGGAGCCAGCATCTCTACGGCCCCAAAACCCTTGAGCAGGTCGCCGTTCACTCGCGCGAAATTGCCGGGGCGCTGGGCACTTCGGCGCAGATTCCGGTGCGGGTGGTTTTCAAACCTGTGCTGACCTCGCCCGAAGCCATCCGCGAGTTGTGCCTTGAAGCCAATTCAACGCCGCAGTGTGTCGGGCTGGTCGCCTGGATGCACACCTTCTCGCCCGCCAAAATGTGGATTGCCGGTCTGGGGCTGCTCAAAAAGCCTTTCGTGCACCTGCACACCCAGTATGGACGGGAAATCCCCTGGTCTGAGATCGATATGAATTTCATGAATCTCAACCAGTCTGCGCATGGCGACCGCGAGTTTGGCTATATTGGCAGCCGCATGCGTCTGGATCGCAAGGTGGTCGTCGGTCACTGGCAGGATGTCGAAACGCAAAACGGCATCGGCGTGTGGGCGCGGGCCGCTTGCGCCTGGAGTGATTTGCAGGGTGCGAAGATCGCTCGTTTTGGTGACAATATGCGCGATGTGGCTGTCACCGAAGGCGACAAAGTCGCGGCGCAGATGCGCTTCGGCTACGATGTCTACGGCTACGGGGTAGGAGATTTGGTCAAGGTCATCAACGAAACATCCGCAGCTGAGATCGATCAACTGGTGCAGACCTATCTCGACGAATACGAAGTCGTCGCCGCGTTGAAACCGGGCGGCGAGCGCAATACATCCCTGCGTGAAGGGGCGCGCATTGAAATCGGTTTGCGCAACTTTCTCACGGCGGGCAATTTCAAGGCGTTTACCACCACGTTTGAAGATTTACATGGGATGACGCAACTGCCTGGCCTGGCCGTTCAGCGGCTGATGCGCGACGGCTACGGCTTTGGCGCGGAAGGCGACTGGAAGACATCGGCCCTGGTGCGCGCCATGAAAACGATGAATGCGGGCCTGCCTGGTGGCGTCAGCTTTATGGAAGATTACACCTACCATTTCAGCGCGGCGGGTGACAAAGTGCTCGGCGCACACATGCTCGAAATCTGCGAATCGATTGCCGGGGAGAAACCGCGCCTGGAGATTTATCCGCTGTCGATTGGCGGCAAAGCCGACCCGGTGCGTCTGATCTTTGATGCCACCACCGGCCCCGCCATCGGTGCGTCGATTGTTGATATGGGCCAGCGCTTTCGGCTGATTGCCAACACCGTGGATGTGGTGCCGACCGATGAGCCGCTGCCCAAGCTGCCAGTTGCCCGCGCCTTGTGGAATCCCCACCCGAATCTCAAAGTGGCCGCCGAAGCCTGGATCCACGCTGGCGGCGCACACCACACCAGTTTTAGCTACTCCCTGACTGCCGAACACTTGCAAGATTTCGCCGACATCGCCGGGGTCGAGTTCCTGCTGATCGATCAGAACACTACCATCCCCGCCTTCCGCGACAAACTGCGCTGGAACGATTTGTATTATCATCTGGCAAAAGGTTTGTAAGCTTTCTACACGTATATTCTCCTTTTGGGTTTAGCCTTCCCTGTTTCCTTCACAGGGAAGGCTATTGTTTTAATAAGAAAATCACGTCTATAATAAAACGCTGGCCGTTTTGCCTCTTGACTCTCGTGTTATGCCAGACTGTATAGTATGCAAGAAAGGTTGAAAGGACAGGTTTATGCTCAAAATCGGAGATTTTTCCAAACTCAGCCAGGTCTCGGTAGATACGCTGCGCCATTACGATACGCTTGGTTTGCTCAAACCAAACGAGGTGGATGCGTTCACGGGATATCGTTATTACACCTTTCACCAACTCGGACGTCTCAACCGCATCCTGGCGCTCAAAGATCTGGGTCTCTCGCTTGGGCAAATTGCCCAGATGCTTGAAAGCGAAGTGTCCGCTGAACAGCTCAAAGGAATGCTCAAATTCAAACGGGTAGAGATCGAAGAACATATCGATGCAGAGCATGAGCGCCTTTCACGAGTCGAAGCCCGGCTGAGACAGATTGAAATGGAAGCTGACATGCCCCACCATGAAGTGGTGATCAAAATTCTCAAACCACTGCTCGTGGCGAGTATCCGCCGGGTGATGCCGGCCCACAACAAAATCACGCCACTGTACGACGAATTGAACGCCTACCTGATCCGTCAGGGGATAGCGCCCTCAGGCCCAATCACCATCTGGCATGATGAAACCTACCACGAAAGCGATGTAGACACCGAAGCAGCCATCACCCTGAAAACGCGCGTTTCTGAAACTGCCGCAGTGAAAGTATATGAACTCGCTGGTGGCAGTATGGCAAGCACAGTCCATAATGGCGAATACAACCAGCTCAACCTGGCCTATAACGCCATTCATCTCTGGGTGGACGCCAATGGATATCGTATTATTGGTCCGCCACGTGAACTATATCTCTATTATTCCAGCCAGGAACCGCTGCGTTTCGACGACCCCAGCTACGTAACCGAGATTCAATTCCCGGTCGAGAAAGCCTGACCAGCCATGATTCAATTTCAGGAGGAACAAAGATGAAATCTCACCAATCTTTATCGTTTGGCATCTTCGCGCTTTTTACACTGTTCATCTGCGTCACAGCCTGTGCGCCGGATATCAAACCCGCCCAACCGACGATGATCCCCACGCTGACAGTGGAACCGACCCAAATGCCTACCCCCAAACCCACCCTGGACCCTGCGCTGCTGCCGACAGCCCAACCTTTGACCCTGGTCTGGCAGGGCGAGTTCTCAGCCGATGCTGCCCTTGCGGGCGGTAATGACCTGACGGTTAACTCGCAGGGCAACGTATATGTCACGACATCAGCCGCCAAAAATATCAAAAAGTTTGACAACACCGGCAAACTCGTTGACCAATGGGGCGTTTTTGGTGTCGCCCCTGGGCAACTCAATCTTCCAACGGGCATTGCCACAGACGCGCAGGGCAATGTCTATGTTGCCGATTTCAGCAATAACCGTATTGAGAAATTTGACAGCACGGGGAAATTCCTGCTTGCATGGCCCACCGATCATGTGCTCTCTCCCGCCAGCCTGGGCGTAGATGCGCAAGGCAACATCTATGTTAACATTTTTAATGCGGGTGTCGATTGCATTCAGAAATTTGACAGCAGCGGGAAATTGATAAAATCCTGGGGCAGCGGCGGGACGGGGGATGGTCAGTTTGCTGGTCGCACCGAAGATATGACCCTCGACCTGCACGGCAATGTCTATGTCGCTGATCCGTTCAATCACCGCATCCAGAAATTCGATCCGGATGGCAACTTCCTGGCACAGTTTGGCGGTCGGGCTGGCGGCAGAAAGGGTCTGGGGACTTTTGAAGACCCGCGTGGTATTGCCGTCGACAGCAAGGGAAACGTGTTTATCATTGACAGCTATTTCCTGCAAAAATTTGACGCTGACGGTAATTTCATTGCGCAATGGCCAACTTCAGGCGATTTGGATCGGGCAGGATTTATTGCGCTTGATGCGCAGGATAATATCTATGTTCTGGCGCATGGCGATGTCGTTTCTGCATCGGGAGATAAATTCAACCTTTTGGTGGTGAAAAAGTTCCGTCAACCTTAAGGTTCAATAAAATGATCCATGCAGCCTCCTCTGTGAAATTTGGCAGGGGAGGCTGTTATTTTATGACAGCATCCCAACGAAAAGCAACCTTCTGGTTTGCACTCCTCAATATCACAATACGATTGCCCTACGAACAAACGCCGTGCTGTATTTGCGTGGGTCGCGTCCGTTATAATCTTTTTACAGCAGCAAAACGCTGACGGATTTTTGTTGAAAGGGTGAATGTATGAAAAAAAACTGGAAGAATCGGGCTCGACGTATCTTCGCCTGGACAGGTGGCGTGCTGATTGTGCTGGTTGTCGTGCTCTTCGTGCTTGGTTCGATAAAACTAAACGAGGTGCTGCGTCCACCGCGCAGAATATCGTCGGGGACGGTGCTGGCGCAGTGGCATATCCCATATCAGTCCGTCGATTTGGTGACCGAGGACGGTGTACCGATCTCGGCCTGGTATACACCTTCCAAGAATGGCGCGGTTATTTTGGTTGCGCATTCCTTCCGTGACCATCGCCCAGAATGGGTGTATGAGATGTTGGCGCGCAAAGGGTATGGTGTCTTCGCCTGGGATGCGCGCGCACACGGCAAAAGCGGCGGCGAAATCTCAACCATTGGTTATGCTGAAGTGCTCGATGTAAAAGCCGCACTTAACTATGTACGGGCACAGCCAGGTGTTGCGCACATTGGCGCGTGGGGTGGTTCGATGGGCGGCTCAACCCTGATACGCGCTGCCTCGCAGTTTCCGCAGATCGAGGCGCTGTTTGTCGATAGCGCTTTTGCATCTTTAAGCGAAGAATTTGATTACCTGATTCCCTACCCACTGGTTAGCCCGTTTGCGAAGCTGTTGATGCAGGTTGAAGTGGGCGTTAACGTCAACGATGTCAACCCTGAGGCCGACATCGCAAAAATCAGTCCACGCCCGGTTTTTGTTGCGCAAGGCACAGCAAATTCCGCCGAGCCACCTGATTCAGCGGAAAGGTTGTTTAAGGCAGCAAACGAACCGCGTTTTCTGTGGACTGAAAAAAGCGTCAAACACATGGGGCTTTATTTCGATAACCCACGCCGTTATCAGCGACGGCTGATCGATTTTTTTGATGAGTGGTTGTTGAAGAAAAAACTCTAAAGACGTAGGGAAGTATCCCTACCTTATTTCGTCAAGATCGTTAAAACCAACCTTTTTAGGTAAAAATTGCTTTAATACCGCACAATATTGTGCAAGAATTTTTAACGAAAGCGTTGTATCATTTTCATAGTTGAGAGCGCTCCTAAATAAAAAAGAAGCCCCAACTTTCTGAGAAAGTGCCATCGTTGGCGATATTTTTTTAGAAAGTTCTGGGAACGCTCCCATTACTTTCAGAAATGTTAACCTGTTTATCAATTTGTGGCTTCATAGGGAGCCAGCCTTACAAAATAAGAAGGAGTTCATCGAATATGACAACAACACAAACACTTCAAAACATGAAACAGATTATCATCGTCAATGAAACCTTAAAAATGCCCAAAAAACGACGGGTTGCCCAAATGTCTCAGGCGTCAATTGGTGCCTACTTTGAAGCTGCCAAAGATGCCAAAAAGGTCTGGCTTAAAGAAGGCAGACAGAAAATTGTCTTAAAAGCGCTCGATCAGGATGATCTTCAAGATTTACGCTCAAAGGCTGAGCGACATAAGCTTCCGATTTGTTTTATTGAGCATAAAACGCGCACAGCAACTGCCACAGGTATGATCTCATGTCTGGGGATTGGGCCGGTTTGTGATGATCAGGTGGATGAGTTGCTCGAAGTATTCAATTTTTATCGATGGGTTCGTGAGAGTGCGCTGAATGCAAGAATTGAAGAGGTCGTGGAAGTATAACTGCGCGATTAGGGGAACCCTTATCGTTCCACAACAATATTCTCATATTCCTGCACATCTGTCAGCCTTCCCGAATCTGTCAGGTTTTCGGCGGCGGCCAACAGCCGCATGGCAACTTCCTCCTCAGCGTAGGCTTCGCCGCAGTTTGGGCAAACCTGCGCCGGGGTGTTTTTTATTACCAGCCGGAATCCATCCCTTTCGAGTGTCACATCCGTTAGACCGAGGCTGGTTTCAGCTTCCTTACAGATGATGCACTTCATCGCCGCCTCCGTTGAAAGCCGGGTTCCCAGTAGCGTGCATCCGGTTCATAGGCGGTAATGACAATGGCTTCGTCGTCTGCGGCGTTGTCGGCGACGACCACATGCAAGGGCCGTTTACCACGCCCTCCCAGCAGCAGGCGGCCGGGCGTATCGACATCTTCATATTCTTCGATGGTTTTGCCGCGTTGTAAGACAAAGCGCATATCTTCGGCGCTCACACTGCGCTCAAACATGCGCTGAATGGCGTGGATTCGGTAAATAATCTTCATGGTTTTTCACTCAATGGACGGTGCAAAATCTCGCGGTCGGCCTGGTCGGCTTCCAGATAGATTTTTCGCACATCTTCTTTCATTTCCGCTGTGGCAGTGGGGGTTTGCGGAATAAATTTCACCAGATCGCGTGCTTGTTGCAACAGGTCTTTGACCCCGGCAATGTATGAAAAATTATGCCGCCCGCCCTCATCGGCGGGGATGGGTACGGTATACGCCTTTTGAATGAGTGCGCGGGCGCGCAAGATGCGCTCGGCAGCGGGGATTAGTTTAGCCATTTTTTTCCTTTGCTTGAAAACGGTTGGTCACTTTGTGCCAGATTTCGCGGCCCAGTGGATAAAGCGGCAGCAAATGGGAACGGTATGTTGGGGAGATTTCTTTCATCAATCGTTGGGCTTGTGCCAGGTGGGGGCGTGAATTGGGCGAAAGGCGGGAAAGCGTCTCCCATTGGGCCTTGCTGCCGTTAAAGGGAGCGTCGGCCTCCCCGTACCATTTGCCTGTTGCAGCGTGGTAGACCTGATATTCCAGTTGCCAGGCTGCCAACTCCCCCTGCACTGAAAGCCGTAAGCTGAAAGATTGTTGCAGGTGCAAAACTTCGTGGATCAAAATCGCCATCGTGCGCGGGTCGTCAAGCTTGGTTTCGGGGTGCAGGATCAGGCTGTTGGTGAGAATCCAGGCTGCGGCGTTGCCGGTTTGCGCAAAGTAGCCGAAGCGGGTGGCCTGTTGTCGCAGGTAAGCCGCAGCTGAGGGACCATTTGGTGTGAACGCATCCAGCCGGGTCAGCAATGCTTCGACTGTGGCCGGTGTCAATTTTTTCCAGCCCAGCTCCGGGAAGACTTGCTTAACGACGTGGAAGACGGAGAGCAGGTGAAGTTTGTTATTCAAGCGGGGAGGTACTGCCGCGCAAGCGGATTGCCAGTTCTTTCAACTGAAAATAGCTGATTGGTTTAATCAGCACAAGGTCGGCTTTTTCGCGCAGCATGGAAGCCATTTGCGGGTCGGCAGAGACCACCACAACGCGCGTGCTCTTTAGTCGCGCATTATTGCGAATGAAATTCAAAATATCGGCACCAGAAATATGTGGCAGGTGTAAATCGAGTACCACCAGCGCAGGGGTTATCTCGGCTAATCGTGTAAGCGCAACCTGTCCATCACGAATGGCTTCAATTTCAAAACCGGCTTTTTGCAGCGCTTCAGAAAACAGGTTGGCGTGGGGGATATCATCTTCAATGACCAGTGCCAGTGGGTTGTACATGTGTACTCCTTGCGTTTTGTGCCAATCATGCTGTGATTTTACCAGTAACAGCGATGTTATTTTGCCAGCTCGTGAATTTTCTCCACAGTTGCAGGCAGGCGAATGGTAAATGTTGAGCCATGCCCAAGCCCGGCGCTTTCCACGGTGATGTCGCCGCCCATCATGCGGCAATAATTGCGGCTGAGCACCAGCCCCAGGCCGGTGCCGCCATATTGCCGGGTAATGGATGCATCTGCCTGGGTGAATTCCTTAAAGAGATGCTGAATTTGCTCAGCGCTCAGGCCAACGCCCGTATCGCTGATCGCAAAGTAAATCCACGAAGCATCTGGGCCGGTTTCGCGCTTTACTGCCAGACGGATGGTGCCTTCACTGGTAAATTTGGATGCATTATCCAAAATATTAAACAATGCCTGACGCACTTTTGTCAGGTCGGCATGCATGCTTCCTATATCTTGCGGACAATTTACCTCGAATCGATTGTCCCATTTTTCGAAAATGGGTTGCAGCATGGTCATCGTTTCGTGGACGAGTTCTGAGATACTGAAAGTTTCCAGATAGAATTCCATTTTGTCGGCTTCAATCTTGGAAAAATCGAGCAGGTTGCTGATGATTGCCAGCAGATGATTGCCTGATGTGCGAATTTGCTTGAGCTTGGGGATGAGTTGTACGTAGCCCAGTTCTTGCATATTGTCTTCGAGCATTTCGCTGTGGCTGATAATGACCGAAAGCGGCGTGCGCAGTTCGTGACTCATATTTGCCAGAAACAGGCTTTTGGCGCGTGTGGCAGCCTGGGCTTCATCACGCGCCTGTTCGAGGGTGACAAACAATGCTTTTAATTGTGAAGACATGCTGTTAAACGTCGCACCCAGCAGGCTGATTTCGTCACTGCCCGAGATCGTGACCAGTTGATCAAGCTTGCCATTGCGCATGGCGAGCGCACTCTCTGTCAAATCACGTAAACGTGTGCGAATCGAAATGACAATTAATGCGCTTACAACCACGCCTAAAATCAGTGCCAGCGTCAGCACGATGCTCATCGTGATAATTGCCTGATTCAAGGCATTTTCTGCAGTCTTGTCTGAAATATCGGCAAATTCGAGATTGATGTTAATCAGTTTTTCCAACTCATCGCGCACCAGGAGCAGGTTGGTTTCTGTTCGTTTTTGCAGTTCAGGGTCAGGCGCGCCTGCATCAAGGGTCGCGAAATACTCATTGCGCGTAAGTTTATATTCGTCGAAGGATTGATGATAATTTTTAAGGGTGTTAACTTCGGCTTGCTGCAAGTCCAGTCGATTGGCGCTGCGCAGGACATCTGTAAATTCGGGGCTGGTGGTGGTGACCCATTCCGTGTCATAGCGCGTCATCACGGCCTCCACCTTTGTCTCATTTTCCTGAATATTGTTGAGAATCTGGGTTTGGACAGCACCTTTGGAATCGTTTTGCAGACGATAAAACTCGGTCTGTGTACTGGTCAGATAAATATCTGCATCTTTGATGGCTGAGATGGGGACAAGCATGAAATCATACAGGTTGGAGACGTGAAAACGCATGGTTTGTAAACCAAGCCAGCTTACGGTCATCATGCTCAAAATTCCCAACACAAGAATTAAGACCATGACGGCCATTTTCTGGGCGATGGACATATTGCCCAGAAACCTTGCAAGAAAACCGCCCCTTTTGATGCTCATTTTCATTTTGTGCCTCCTACCAGTAAATATGCCAGTAATTATTTCATATCTTTTCCACAACCCAGAAATGTGACAGGCCAAGTTCCTTAAGCGGTGTTTTTTCAAGGGCTTGTAGCATGCCACGCAAGATTTTGCCGGCTGCGCCAAAACGAGCGATGATGTTGTCGTACGCGCCAAAGACGACAGTACGCTCTACAAAGCGCACGGGTAACCCGTCAAAGAGTTTTGCCAGATTGTTTCTCGAATAGATGCGCACATGCGGAGCAAGTTTGTCCCGCCATGTGCGTGGCAGGTAGTTGACCAGGGGTTTGTTGCCGAAGGAATATTTGCCCTGCCAGTAAATGCCATGCGTCTCAAACGGATAGCCCAGGTTGGGGACAAAGATCACGGCGCGGCCACCCGGTTTCCCCGACAATGGATCGGGACTTCGCAGTACGCGTACCATTTCACGGGCCGCGAGCAAATCATCCGCAACATGCTCAAGCACTTCGTGGCTGAGAATTAAATCGAAGCTGGAATCGGGATAGGGGAGATGTTCACCCGCAGCGTTGATAATGCCCGGAGAACGCGCACCCGCTTCGGCGGCGCGTTCAAAGTCATATTCCAACCCAAAGACTTTGCCGCCAAACGCTGCCAGGTGCTCCACATACATCCCTACTCCACATCCGTTTTCAAGGATGTGCCCGTGAAGACGGTCACCCCCGGCCCGAACAATCATCTCCAACCTGCGCTGTTGTCCGGCACGCCAGACATAGGATGGTTCACCGCGCAAGGCGGCTTTTTCAAGGTCTCGTTCATTCATGTCAGTATTATAAACTGCACAGGTATTTGGACAATCAAATTTGTATGTCAGTTTTGGAGGGTCTTGCCAAAAAACAATATACAATTTATTCATTCTATTTTGCTTTTAGGCAAACAGCCGTTACGATAATGACGGTTGCATGAACAATCAAGGCGTAGTATGATTTATCAAACGCAAGCTATTTATCGGAGGAGTTATGGCGAAGATTTCAAATCCTGATCGTAGAAGATAATGAAGATAATCAGGACCTGATGCGTTTTTTACTTGAGCGTGCCGGGTATGAAGTGACAACCGTTGAAAATGGCTTGCTTGGTATTGAAACCGCCCGCCGCGATCTCCCCGATATTATTTTGATGGATTTGTCGTTGCCTGAACTGGATGGCTGGTCTGCGGCGCGTGAAATCAAGGCTGACCCGGTGTTGGCAAAAATTCCGTTGATTGCGGTGACGGCACATACCCTGGCAGGAGACCGCCGCAAGGCGCTTGAAGCTGGTTTTGACACCTATATTTCGAAGCCCATTAATATCCATATGTTTGATGTCACTGTTGGCAAGGTACTCGAACAAAAACAGGCCTGAAAACAGAAAATTAATTTTGACAAAAGCGCAGCGATCCAAAAGATCGCTGCGGATTTTGTGTGGTACAGGTTCGTTGTCAATGAAATTGTTTTGAAGATTGCCCCCATTTCATTCGCTTTACAAAGGAGAGAACATCATGGATTTTCCGGCAAATTTCGATAAAGCAAAAGCAATTGAGCTTGGCAATATGGTTATCCAGGCATACAACCAGCTTGGCTATTACAAGAAGGAAAAAGAATGGAAATTATCTGGAGACTATACCCTGGTCTCGAAGATTATCTATAATCGCTGGCAGATGGGTTTTGATGTCAATGACGATGTAAGCACCACCATCATTGACGAGGAACAGGAAGAAGTCAAAGAGGAAGTAGAAGCGCAGCGCGAAGTTTCATTTGGAATTGTGGATGATGTCGTAGATTTCTTCAAGTTCAAAGAATACCCGATGGGTTTTGTTGCGACCAGCAAAGACGGAAAAAGCGCTTACCTGATCTTTCGCGGGACGGTGAGCAAGCAGGAATTTGTGAAAGATGCAAAGATTCTTCTTGAGCCTTACCCGCACGGGAGCGATAAGAATTTCGGCAATGTTGCTGTCGGTTTTTTGGAAGTTTACAATGCCTGTCGCGACAGTTTCTTGAAAGTGCTGGATGGTCTTGATAAGAATATGGAGCTTTACATCAGCGGGCATAGTCTGGGCGCTGCATTGAGCGTCTTGTCACTCCCGGATGTTGTCAAACGAACCCATTTTAAAAATCCAACTCTGTATAATTTTGGCTGTCCGCGCGTGGGTGACACTGCTTTTGTTGGGCCATACAACAGCCTGACAGCGAAGAAGACCCTGCGCATTGTCAATGCTTTCGATTTGGTGCCCACACTTCCGCCCCCTGCGCCGATTCCCTTCTTGCATGTGGACGTTCCCTATGAGTTTGATCTTGAGATGGGCAGCGTAGCGAACAACCATGCCATGAAGAGTTATGTCACTGCGCTGGGTGGACAACCATTTGAAGATAAAAATCTCCCGGCATAATGTATAAAAAAACCAGCCGAAACGGCTGGTTTTTTTATGTGGAAAAGTTTTAGACAGCCTATGCTTATGCATAGGCTATTTTGTGAGTATTCTGCCATCGCATTTTTACAAAATACCGGATATCAGCAAATAGATATCGCCAATAGCTTCCACCTTGAGCTGCCCCAACCTGGCAGCGACAAGTTGCTTCTGCACTTCTTCGGGCGTGAAGGCGGCGCAGAGCGATGCGGCAAAGTCACGCTGGAGGGCGGGGTGCTCGTCCCCGGCACGTTCCTGGACGATTTGGTGGGCTTGCTCCACGCTGGCAGTGCGACGCAAGTCCGAAACAAAGACCAGTGTGCCGCTTTCGGCGTGAGCGTGGATCGTGCTCCATAAACTCTGCGGGTCGTGAAAGTGATGCAAGGCGCTGTGCGACATGACAATGGCATAGCTTTCTTGGGGCAACGAGTCATCTGGCAGGCACGCACACAAAAATCGGACGCGCGGTACAAGCTGCGGCTCCGCACTGAGCAATCGGGTTGCCGAATCCAGCATGGCCTGTGACCCATCCACAGCCAGGATGCGCGTTTCGGGTAGGGCGCGGGCGAAGCGCAGGGTCATATCCCCCGAGCCGCACGCCAGATCGAGCAGGGTGGGATAGTTGGATGCGGGGCCAAAACGCTCGCGGAACCACGTCACACGCATCTGATGTGATTCGGCAAAGTCGGCGAGGCTATAGGCTTCCACCTGTTCGGGGTCTTCCATCAGTTCATGCTCGATGATTCTGTCCATGTTTTATCCTTGAACGCTGTGAAAAAACGTATCATAAATTATTATACCCGCCGCCCGGAATCAAAAACAGAGACCAGCTTGCGCTGATCTCTGTTTTGCAAATGCGTGATTACTTGATTTCGTAGGTGATCGCCACGTTGACGCTGATATCCATGGTTCCGGCGCTGACGGGGACGGATGCATCGGCAGCGGAGAGGGCGCTCTTGGCATAGTAAATTGGGCCGGGGGTGTTTTCGTTGTAATTGATCGTCTGGATGTTGCCCAGTGTGACACCAGCGGCGCTCGCCAGTTCATCGGCATCGGCGCGGGCGGCCTTGACAGCTTTGGCACGGGCGTCGCTCAGCGCCTTGCTCTTGTCGGCCACGTCAAACTGGATGCTGTTGACGTTATTAGCCCCAGCCTTGACAGTCGCATCGAGAATGCTGCCCAGCTTGGTCAGATCGCGCACTGTAACCGTGACTGTGTTATCCACAGCGTAGAAGGTGGAAATCTTCGCGCCGGTGGTCGGGTCGTTCTGCGAACTTTGATAGATATTGAAATTGCTCGTCTTAATATCATCATCTGCGACACCGGCGGCCTTGATGGCCTTCATCACAGCCTCTGAATCGCTGCTATTCTGCGCAGTCGCTTCAGCAGCGGTCGGTTTTTCGGTATGGACACCGATATTAATATAAGCAATATCGGGTTTCATCGTCACTGTGCCAGTGCCTGAAACATTCAGCGAGCGCAGGGGTGGCTGGGCGGCGGGAGCCACAGTATTGGTGGAACCACAGGCGCTCAACAGCACAGCCAGAATCAGCAGGGTAGAGATCAATAGGGTTTTGGTTTTCATTTTTTGCTCCTTTAAAGTTGGTTTGATGGGTATTAGACGACGACGTTCCAAAAAAGTTCCCGCTGCTTGTATTTTCGTTGAATGTCCTGTAAAATACTAAACAAATGTTCTAAGGAAACCTTATGGCACTCGACTTTCAGCAGGTATACGCAAAAATCAAGGAAATCGGCGCAACGGTTCAGCAGCGCAAAAAAGTACTCGATGAGCGCCGCACCGACGCACGCTTGCTATTAAACCGTTATGCCCATGAACTGGATGTACTGCGCGACAGGATTGAGACCATTAAAACGGCGGATCCCGCGTTGCGGTGTGCCTTGCCGGTAAAGGAACCGTTGAACGCTCACTACCCGCCACCGGCATTACCGTTAAATGCAACGCTCATCGCCGCGGACGGCTCGCAGATCAACCCCGACCGCCACGGACAAATTCACTATGGGCTGGTCAACGTCGGCGCAATTGTGCTGCAACTTGATTCCGGTCAGCCAACGCAGATTTTCACCGACAGCATTCTGCTCTACGATGACGAATTATTGACCGAATCGGGCAACCCGGTCAACGAAGCCATGCTGGCCCTGCAACGCGACCTGAAAGAGCGTACCAAACTCAACGAACTGGCAAAAAACTATCCGTCTCCGATTATCACCTTTACTGACGGCCCGATCGAATTGTGGGGAGTGCGCGATGGCGAAGACGCCGGTCTGTATCAGCAAAGCCTGCAAGAATACCTGCAAGTACTCAGTCAACTGCAAAAGCGTGGCGTCACTACCGCTGGTTATGTCGACAAACCCGCCGCCGATCTGGTGATTCGTCTGCTCGAAGTGATCGAAGCCCCGGCACAGGAGTTGCGCCACCTGCGGGAATATCATCCGCTGCGTGGGGTGAGCGACCGCTGGTTGTTTGGTGACAAACTCAACCCGTTGTTGCAACCCGGCGAGCGTTCGGCGGTCTTTGGCATTCAATCGCGGCTGGAAAAATACTACAAGGACGGACTCTCCCTGTGTTTCTTCTCTGTTAACGCCGGGACGCCGGGGCATCCCTGGCCGGTGCGAGTCGAAATCCCTGGCTGGGTAGCAGAGGATGCTGAGAAGCTCGGCATGTTGCACGCCGTGCTGGTGGCGCAATGTCGCATGATGGGGGCGAAACCGTATCCCTATCTGCTGCACCGCGCCCACGAAACGGCGGTTGTCTCAAATGAGGAACGCCAACAGGTGGAGCAAATGCTGATGCGTGAACTACGTTCGCAGGGCAGCGAAACCGACGAAGGTTCGTACAAACAGTCCGCCAAAGATTTGCCGGGGAAAACCCGCTATTAACCTAACGTAGGGGCGCAGCATCGCTGCGCCCCTACGACAACGGAGACAATATG
This sequence comes from uncultured Chloroflexia bacterium, assembly GCA_963757465.1. Taxonomy (GTDB): domain Bacteria; phylum Chloroflexota; class Anaerolineae; order Anaerolineales; family Villigracilaceae; genus UBA5195. Next base: position 246,499 of record CAVWRY010000007.1, read on the forward strand.
CCATCATCCATCGAAATTGGACGCCTGCTGCGCGCCGGGACAACCGGCTTCATCGCTGGCTGTTCGGTAACACAGTTCACCATGCCAACGCTGGGAGGCATGGTCTGTGCGCAACCCGACGCCCACAAAGATTACACCATCTATGGTCTGATTTACGATATCCGCATTGATGATGACGGATTGGTGCGCCAACTTGTTACGGCAGAAAACGTCAGCGCCGAGGTGATGCGCGACAACCGTGAGCGCCGCATCGTGCCGGTCGAAATGTCCGTGCTTTCGGTGGGTTATGAGCAGGATGGCAAAATCTTCCATCTGTTGCCGCCGCGCCCGCCGCTCAGCCTGGATGTGATCTGCCTGTGTGATGACAGCGACCTGGCGCGTTTCACGGCAGCAGGGCGCTTTGGTTATTTGCGCCACATTCTGCGCGGACAGGACTTCCCCATCGGCGAAATTCTGGCGGCGCATGTGCAGCAGGCCAGCAGCGCGCATAAAACGTCCAAATGGAAGCAGGATGCCATTCGGGAAATCATTACCCAGTTGCGCGGCGACTACTCGACCCTGATGGGCGTTTTGAGCGCCATCGGCGATACGGCGGAGGCTTAAATGGGACAGATTGAACGGACGCAAATTGGTTATCTTGTCGGCGGCGGGTTGAAGGAGAGCTTTCAGATCCGCCTGATAGTTTCTTCGCAGGAGATTCAGGAGGGCGCGTTTGTCGTCATCCACAGCGGCATTTGGAATTATTATGGCATTGTGACCGACATCCAACTGGGCGCAACCGACCAGCTTTTTGCGGATGAACAGCTCGATACGCGCCTTGCGCCTGAACTGGCGCAAGCGCTCTATGGACAAACCCTGTACGCCAACCTGGAAGTGCTGCCGAGTCTGATGCTGGAAGTGGGCCCGGAGAATGAAGCGCCCCAGGAATATCGGGACTGGCAGGCAAAGATTGATTTGGGCCTAAAAGACATGCCGCGTCCGCTGCCGGTCAAAAACATTCCGCCGCATCATGCCAAAGTTTATCTGGCATCGGAAGGCGACATTGCCGAGATTTTCGGCAAGGACGACAAGGGCTTCTTTGAAATCGGCAAAACCCGCGAGCAGGGACACCCTGTCCGCCTGGATTTGAACAAGTTTGTGCAACGCTCTTCGGGTATTTTTGGGGCCACCGGGTCGGGCAAATCCTTCTTAACGCGGGTGGTGCTGGCAGGTTTGATCAGCCGCACCGAAGTCTCCCTCCTGGTTTTTGACATGCACAACGAATACGGTTACACCTACAGCCCGCCCGAAGGCGGCAAAGCCGTGCCGGGCTTGAAGGATAAACTCGGCAACAAAGTCCAGATTGTTGGGCTGGGCAAAGGCAAGGACGCCATGTATCAAGGCATGGCCCCGGATATCAACCTTGAGATCGCCATGCGTGACATCCACACGGGCGATATTGAAATGCTTTCGCACGCGCTCAATTTGCGTGAGACCACGTCCACCACGCTGGCGGCGCTGTATGGGCGTTTTCGGGATAACTGGTTTCAGGAATTTATGCAGATGCAATCAAAGCCCAAAATCAAGGATGACGAAGGTAACGCCTACTACCCTGAAGATAGCATCGAAGCCTGGGCCGAAAGCGCTGGAATCCATATCGAAGCCGCCAAAGGGTTGCACTCGCGCCTGCATAAGAACATTTTCAGCCTGCCGTATATTGTCGAGCAGGTCAGCAACGACGCCGTCAGCCAGATTGTGGACAGCTTGCAGAACGGACGGAGTGTTATTTTGTCGTTTGGCAACCACGACAACGACCTGGATTATTTGATGGTCTCGAACATCCTGACGCGCCGTATCCGTGACGTGTGGGAAGACCGCACCAACGAATATCATCGCACCAAGAACCGCAGCGTGCTGCCACGTCCGTTGGTGATTGTGATCGAAGAAGCGCACAAACTGCTCAACCGCGAAATGGCCTCGCAGACGACCTTTTCGACGATTGCGCGCGAACTGCGCAAATATTACGTCACGCTGCTGATTATTGACCAGCGTCCGTCGCAGATTTACGACGAGGTCATGTCGCAGCTCGGCACGCGCATCTCAGGCTGGCTGGGGGATGACAACGACATCCAGGCGGTTCTCTCGGGCCTTTCGGGGCGGGACGCGATCAAGGGCATGTTGGCGCGGCTGCAAGCTGGTCAAGAAATGTTGCTGCTCGGCCCCTGGGGTGTACCGATGCCCCTGCCCGTCCGCTCGCGCCGATATGATGACGCCTTCTGGAAGGATTTGCTCGGCGGCGGGAAGCGCAGCGAGGCGGAGAGTTTGAAGGATTTGGGGTTCTAAGCCATGATCCGCATCATTAAATCTCACAACGAACTGAACGGCCTGAAATTTGTTGTTTTTGAGTTTGGCCTGATGCTTCTGTTTCTGCTGCCCTTTGGAATTTATTGCCTGCTTAATCAGAAGTTCTTGCTGGGTCTATATTTTAGTGGTGTTGGGCTAAACTGCTTGCCAGTTGCCTACTACGCTTTGCACGCCATCCAAAAAGGACAAAGCCCTGGCTCTATCTGGGATCCACAGGCCCGTGAGGAATTGATTGCCAAGAATCCGCATATGTTGCGAGATACATTCACACTGGTAGTCGCTATCCTGCTGCCGTTCGTGGTGCTTGTGCTTGTTTTGGTGGAAGGACGGCGCGCTAGGTTTGGGGGGAAAGACGAGCGTAAGTAGAATTTTTGATTTTGAGTTTGGGTCGGGTTGTGACATAATTTGAGAATGTCTAAGAAAAAGCAGAAAGACGAAATGCGCCCTGAGTACGATTTCAGCAAAGCCGAGCATGGCAAGTTTTATCGCCCTTTCGATCAAGGATACGAGGTACATGTCCAACAAATGCAGAAGTCAGAACAGTGACAGGTAGCAGAGAAGAAGTGATTAATCTTTTGTTATGCAGTGACAGATAAAATGAATATGGAATTTGAATCTAAAAGGGTTATTACGATTAATTCTCCAAGATAGTTAAACAAGATCAAGAAGGAGATAACGTGGAGCAAAATAAAATTGCTTTAATCTTAGCAATTTATGGTGCTATTCTTTCGACCATAGCTATTCTTTGGAATATAAGGCGCGATTTAAAAGACCGAGCAGAAATTAGGGTACATGTAAAATTAGTAAGTCGCCAAGGACCAACAATATCCTTCGTTGAATATATTTGTGTTGAACTCTCCAATACAGGAAAAAGACCAGTTACTATTATAGAAATTCGTTATCAGATTGAAAAACAAATATACCTTGCCAAACCAAGCCAACTTCATAGTTTGCCCAAAGAATTAGGTGAAGGGCAATTCTTTGGTGTTGATATTATGAAAGACAAAATAGAAAATCCAGATATGGTAGAGTCTTTTATTGTAAAGGACGCAAGGGGCATAGAATATTCTTCTAAAAAATACCCGCTCAAAAAACATTAATTTACATCTACGACCCGCAAAAACACCACCGCCTTTCCATTCGCCTGATGGGATATGATTTCAACTGGTAGGGGCGCGGTCTCCGCGCCCAGTGATGATGCGTCCAGCCCAAACGGGGCGGGAGGACCCCGCCCCTACAATAATGGAATTGACCTTATGTCCCCATTCGACCCGCAAAAACACCATCGCCGATCCATCCGTCTGAAAGGATATGATTACAGCCAGGCCGGGGCGTATTTTGTGACGATGGTGACGCAGGGGCGGGCGTGTCTGTTTGGGGATGTGGTGAATGGGGTGGTGGTGTTGAACGATTTGGGGAAAATTGTTCAAAAATGGTGGGATGATTTACCAATTCATTTTCCGAACATTGAGACGGGGGCGTTTGTTGTCATGCCCAACCATGTGCATGGCGTGATAATCATCGTCCATGATGGTAGGGGCGCGGTCCCCGCGCCCGGTTTTGATTTGCACGCAACACCGGGGCGGGAGGACCCCGCCCCTACAAAACAACCGACTTTGGGGCAAATTGTGGCGTATTTCAAATACCAATCTACCAAAGAGATAAACGCGCTGGATGGGACAGGGGTTATCACCAACATCTGGCAGCGCAATTACTACGAACGCATCGTCCGTAATGAGCGGGAGAGGGAGGCGATTTGGGGATATATTGAGGGCAACCCAGTCCATTGGGAACAGGACGAGGAAAATCTGCAGCGGGTGGGGCTATAATGAATGATAAAAAAAGCAGGAGGCAAAATGAAAACTGGTTACCTTCCAATGTTGGTACGGATCGCGTTAGTGCTTGCGTTAGCAGGTTGTGGCCCCTCCGCAGCGCAGATGACGGCCACCGCCCAATCCGCAGTGCAGATGACGCTGACGGCTGCGCCGACCATCACCCCGTCGGCCAGCCCCACGCCGACTGAAACGCAAACCCCCACAGCCACCGTCACGCTCCCTTCGCCCACAGCTACCGCACTCCCAACCGTTGCCGCATCCCCAACGCCAGATAGAGCCATTGTTGGCATCTATTCGGTCAGCGGATGCAGCTCCACCAGCATGAGCAAGGGCGGCACGCTGGACTTTTGTGTGACGGGTGTCACAGTTGATCGCAACCAGCATCTGATTTTTTCAGTCACCTGGAATTCTTCGAATATTCCCGACGGCTACACAGTCACCAAACGCTCCGACGAAGGGAACCGAAAGATGTATTTGATCGACAATACAGGCAAGCGCTACGACCACATCGCAGGTGGCGACGCAGCCTATCAGTCCGTGGTGATCGGCAGCGGCGTGCCCGTTTCAGGCTGGTTCGATTTTGGTCCAGCGGGACTGGGTGCTTTCAGCTTCGATTTTCATGATGACGACAACGAAATCGTAATCGGTGGTCTTTCCTTACTCCCCGGAAGCGGCACTCCCATCATTAGCTACGAAGATTTCACCCTTGAGCAATACCCGCTGCTGTTGCAGTATCGCACAGACCTGTGGGCCATCGCCCCGGCGGACGGTGGTGGCAGCAAGTTTGTCGACAAAGCCATACCAGCTTGCACTGTCCAGGCGCAGGATGCGCAGCAGCCCAAGGGCGATTTCAAGAATCAGGTGGCAGACGGCTTAATTACCTATGACATTTACGGCTACCTGCTCGACCAGGCCACCAACCTGTACATGCGCGAATATATTTACGTCAGCGGCCTGCAAGGCGTGGACGCGAAACACAAGCCTTTCTTCACCGTCACTATTCCAGGAGACAGCAGCACGGACTGTATTTTTGCTGCCAGCAATTTGCTTTCCAGCCTGGCCCCCAAAAAACCGTGAACATTGTAGGGGCGAGCCAAAGGCTCGCCCCTATAGTTTATATGGATCTTCTGCCATCAAAAAAGCCAACAGCATCTGGCTCTGCGGATGGTCACGCAGCCAGCCGCGAATGTTTTGGATGTGCTCGTAATCGACGCGGCCAAATTTTTCGATGTAGAGTTCTTCCATGCGGTGGGCGGTTTCCTGCTGGTGCAGGCTTTCCTGCCAGGGATGGGTAAAAAATTCGTGCAGGTTGTCGTGCAGGTTGCGCTCGGCAAGCGCCTGCCATTCGTTCTTGTCAAACCAGATGCCATTACAGGTGTGGCAGTGGTCGAGGTAGTAATCGGTATCGGGGAAAATTTTGAAGCGCGCCAGGATGTGCCCACAGTCTGGACAAAGTTTCAGTTCTTTGGTTTCCCATTGCGGGTCGAAAGGTCGCTCCGAGGGCCGCTGTGGGGCATCCACGCTTCGGGCGCGCCGCCACGCTTGATACGGGTTGGACGAAATCCATATTCCATTACATTGAACGCAGGTTTGGGCGGGCAAACCATCTTCAAGGATGAGCGGGGTGAACGAAGTTGTTTTGCAAATGGGACATTTCATAGCGACCTCCGGGATTTTGTGTAAGTATACCCGCCGAGGTCAGAAATTGTACTTTTTCCAAACTTGGAAAGCACAATTTATGACTGCTATCTCGAATTTTGCGGCAGGGGAGACGGTTGGTAGTGGTAAGATAGGCCCTGTTGAACGAACCAAGGCCTAATTTATCTGCAAGCAACTCCCGCCCCATCAACCCGGTTTCACAGGAGAAAATATGCTCAAAACACCAAACCAGTCCACGTTACTCTTTCGAGCGCTGTGCCTGATGGCGCTGATTTCGGCGCTGCTGGCAGCTTGCGCGCCTACGCCTGCGCCGCAAGCTCCGTTTAAAGACTATGGCTACGAGCCACCCGTGAGCCAATATAGCGGCACGCTGTTTAAGCTTAGTCAGGATTACCCGACCCTACGGCCTGATATGAGCCACCTGCCGATCATGCTCGCCACCGATTTCACGCAAAACTGGCGCGCTTATCTGACGCAGGCGCGGGATTACTGTCTGGAAGGCAATGTCGAGGCCGATTGGCGCGTGGAGAACAACAAAGTGCGCAAGTGGTACCATGCGCCCTGGCTCGATTATGGCCCCAATGGACGCGAAGGTATTCACGGTCTGACCAAAGAGGTAACGCTTGAAGCCGGGCAACTGGCCGCCACACAAACCTATGATAACCCTGGCGTTTATGCGCTTGCCATCTATAACGAATTCGGCGGATTTGAGATTGGCCGCGTCTGGCGGGACCACAACGCCCCGGACCCCGCTGCCGTTGCCGACGAGGGATTCCCGGTGGGGACGGTGGTTTGCAAGGCGCTGTTTGTCAGCATGCCTGCCGACCTGATGCAGGCGCAGGTTCCGTACCTGCAAAATCCGCTGACGTGGCAGGCCTATGCCTACGATTACGGCAGCAAGACCGACCGCAAAGTGCAGAATGTAGCGCTGGTGCAAATGGACATCATGGTGCGCGACAGTCGCGCACGCTACGGCTGGGTTTTTGGCACTTATCAATACAATGGCGCGTTGAACAACAAAAATCCCTGGCTCAACCTGGTGCCGGTCGGGTTGCAGTGGGGCAACAACCCTGAAGTTGCCGACAACATCCCGACGCTGGTGGATGGCAATTTCCCGCCCAACACGCCAGTTACCACCACCCCAATCAACACCAAACTGACCGATACGCAGATCAACACCGATAAAGACCTTCCCGCCACACATCTGGGTTGGAATGGTCGTCTGGCTGGGCCGGCGGATAACCCGCGCAGCTCATGCTTTAGCTGCCACATGGTTTCATCGTACCCAGAGCAACCCATGTCGGGTGCGTTCGTGGCAGCGTCAGACCGTCCGCAAACGGACGCGCTCAGTTGGGGTCGCTGGTGGATGCAGTGGTTCCAGAACAATCCCTGGCCGCGACAGTTTTACGTCGTGCCACAGCCCAAGAATGGCACCGACCCCGGCACCCGGCCAGCCATCTTCTCGCTCGATTTTAGCTGGCAGCTTTCAAATGGCATCACCAATTTCTACGCCAATCTTAATAAAAAGTAGATCAGACAGATATCTGAAGCTGTTTTATCAAAATCCCATTAGTGTGTCACACTGATGGGATTTTTCGTATTTGCTCCAGACCAGGTTGTAACCAAAATGTAACCGAAATTAGACAAACAAATTCTGTTAATGGATCGAAACGTCATGCATTTTTGATACAATGGATTGCAATCTTTCTGCTATACGCTTGCCATGAGAGAGCGTATATACTTGTCATGCTTTCGCAATGCAATCATGGAACCCGATCACACGCCAAAACGTCACGTATTTGTTTCAAAACCGTTCATACTCTGGAGGAGCATTATGAAAATGAAAAATATTTTTACCCTGTTAATTCTTTTGTCACTGCTGGTGAGTCAGTTCGCGGTTTCAACGATCGCGCTGGCATCAGGTTGTGACGCCGCGCAGTTTGTCGCGGATATTACCGTGCCAGATGGTTCAACCTACAAAGCCGGTGATACATTCAACAAAACCTGGCGGCTGAAGAACGTCGGCACCTGCACCTGGAGCACCAGTTACACCCTGGTCTTCGATAGCGGCAATCAGATGAGCGCCCTGGCATCCACCGCACTCAGCAAAAGTGTCGCCCCTGGCGAAACGATTGACCTGACGCTCAAGATGACTGCGCCAACAAGCAGCGGCATCATTCGTGGCAATTGGAAGTTTAAGAATGCCAGCAGCGTATCTTTTGGCATTGGCGCGACAGCCGACAAGGCCTTCTGGGTTGAAATCAGCGTCGCCAGTGCAGATAACGGCGGCGGCACCGGCTACGATTTTGTCCAAAAAGCCGGGGATGCAACCTGGACAAGCGGCGCAGGGACATTACCCTTCCCCGGGAAATCCACTGATTTAAACGGGGCAGCCCTCACCGTAGACAACCCCCAGCTGGAAGATGGTTCCGCTTTGGGCAGTGCTGGTCTGTTGATGGTTCCGCAGAGCACCTACGATGGCTTTGTTCAGGGTCAGTACCCGTCTTATCATGTTCAGAACGGGGATCGCTTCAAGTCGATCATCAACTGCCAATATAACGCGACAACCTGCTATGTTAATTTCCGGCTCGATTATCAGATCGGCTCCAACCCGGTCAAAACCTTCTGGTCGTTCAACGAGCGCTACGAAGGTCTTTACTACAGAGCCGACCTTGACCTGAGCTCGCTGGCGGGCAATGATGTCAAATTTATTCTGCGCGTTGGCGCGGCTGGCTACGCCACAGGCGATTATGCCCTTTGGGGTGCGCCACGCATCGTCAGCGCAGGGACTGGCCCCATCGCTACCAGCACGCCCACTGTAACTGGCACGCCTGCCACGCCAACCGTGACGAACACGCCCGGCCCAGTCAGCAGTTGCGACAAAGTCACCTTCGTCTCTGACCTGGACGTGCCCGATGGCAAAGTCTTTGGTCCCAGCGTAAGCTTCACCAAGACTTGGCGCGTCAAGAACACCGGCACTTGCACCTGGACAACTGCGTACAAACTGGTCTTTGTCAGTGGGGAACAAATGGGTGCCGCAGCCACTGAATTCAACCTGAAATCGACGATTGCGCCCAATACCACCGTTGATATTTCGGTCGCTTTGAAATCGCCAGCCGCCAGCGGAAGCTATCGTGGTTACTGGCAGTTTAAGAATGCCCAGGGTGCATCCTTTGGCCTTGGCTCTGCAAATCAACCTTTCTGGGTGGATATCAACGTCAACGGCGGCATTGTTGTCACGCCCACCACGCCGCCATCCACCCCGGTCGCTGCCGGGCCGGATCGCGTAACCTACGTTGCCGATATCAGCATTCCAGATGGCACCGTCTTGAAGGCCAGCCAGTCTTTCAAGAAGACCTGGCGCATCAGAAATACGGGCACATCCACCTGGGGAACAGGCTACAAACTGGTCTTCGTCAGTGGCGACCCAATGAGTGGCCCGAAAGAAGCGCCGTTGGCTTCAACAGTTGCGCCGAACACCACGATTGATATTTCGCTTGATCTGATCTCGCCTGCCGATAACGGTAGCTATCGCGGCTACTGGGAACTCAAGAATGCGTCTGGCACCCTGTTTGGTCTCGGCACCAGCGCAGATAAGCCCTTCTGGGTGGATATCGTCGTTAAGGGAGCGAGTGGCCCAACCCCGACTCCCGGCCCTACGCCCCAGGCGCTGACTTACACCAATCAAAAGTACAAGTTTCAGTTCACGTACCCGGCAAAAGGGGTGATTGGTAACGATCAGACCGACACATCCGCCAGAATTACGCTACCGGTCGCACCGAATACCAATCTGGGTGAGAAGTATCTTGCAGTCAGCGTGGTTGAAAATTTAAATCCTTGCAAAACGGGCTTGTTCCAGCCATCCGCATCTGAAACCGTGACCATTAGCGGAATTTCCTTCTTGAAGGAAACCGGTTCTGAAGGTGCCGCGGGGAACATCTATAAATCTGTTGCCTATTCCGCTGTCAAGGGCACAGCCTGCGTCACGATGAATTTTGTCTTGCATTCCAGCAACCTTGGCAATTACGCCACCCCGCCAGCCGCTTTTGACGAAGCTGCCGAGTCTGCTGTTTTTTCAGACATCATGGCCAGCTTTAAAATGGTTGAGCTAAAACAATAAATATTAACCACAAGCCACCAGATCACAGGAAAACAATTTTCTTCGTGGCCTGGTGGCTTGGTGGTTAAATACCTTTGCCCTTAAACAAGTAATACCCGACCCAGTCACAAATTGCGCTTTTTATCGAGTGGAGAAGCGCAATTTGTGACTGCGGGCATTATATGTAATACTTCCATAAGACTTTTATCAGCCTTTATTTAGTTTCAATGAGTATGATAGAACCAGAAAGGAAACAATCCCATGACAACTCAAACCGAAATTGCAACACTGGCCGGGGGCTGCTTCTGGTGTTTGGAAGCCGCCTATGACGAACTGAAAGGCGTGCTTTCCGTCGAATCAGGCTATTCGGGCGGGCCGGGGGCCAACCCGACGTACAAGCAGGTCTGCAGTGGCACCACCGGCCACGCCGAAGTGATTCAGGTGACCTTTGACCCGGAGGTGATCTCGTTCAAGGATATTTTGAACGTTTTCTTCGTCATCCACGACCCGACGACGCTTAACCGCCAGGGCAACGACGTGGGATCGCAGTATCGCTCGGCGATTTTCTATCACAGCCTCGAGCAAAAAGCCACCGCTGAAGAGGTCATCCGCGAGTTGACGGCACAGCACGTCTGGCCCAACAAGATCGTGACCGAAGTAACTGCCTTCGATAAGTTTTACGTGGCTGAGGATTATCATCAGGAATATTTTGCCAACAACCCGACGGAGCGGTACTGCATGATGGTGGTGGCCCCCAAAGTGATCAAATTCCGCAAGCATTTTATGGAACAGTTGAAGGCGAAAGCGTAAAGTCAGAAGGATGAAGGCGGAAGGATAAAAAATGCTCCGTCTCGCATAAACGAGACAGAGCATTTTTTATAGAAGCTTGGTAGGTGATAAGACGGTTTAATCCGCAAGGCCCAACCTTCTCCGCCAAAATATGCGGGCAACAGCCCTCATTCCTAATTATCTGATTTCTAATCCCCTACTTCCCCAAATCATACAAATACAAACTCACCGACGTCCCCGGCACAATGAACGTGCGCTTTTTGACGCCGATCTCGTTCAAGTGCGCCAGCAGGGCGTCTTTTTCGTTGTAACCGTCTTTTTCGTAAACGTGCGAGAAGACAACCCAGACGCGCTTTTGGCCTTTGAACTGGTCAACTTCCGTTAGTAGGCTGGGCGGATTGGTTTCGTAGTCGTTGCCAGCGATGAAGTCGTTTGCAGTGAAGCCGTAAAAGGGGGCGTAGTAGCGAAAGGCGGGCACCGCCCAATAATAGACGTAGATCACGTCACCAGGTTTGCGGTTTTCGCGCAGATAGGCCATCGTCGGGCGGATGTGTTCAGGATATTTGGGGCTGACGAAGTTTTGCGCGGCGCTGACAACAGGCGAATACAGCAGCATTGCGGCAAGCCCCAACCCGACGACAAGTCCCAGCCAGCGTGGACGGGTGAGCCACCCGGCGATGGTTTCGATCCCGGCAGCGATCAGCGTGAGTAAGAGTGGTGCGGTGAACAGGATCAAGCGCCCGGCGAAGGGATACTTCCCCAGCCCTGAAACGCCGAGGGCAGTCAGCAAGGTCAAAGCCAAGAGCAAACCAAACGTACGTTTACGCCATAGCAGCGCAATCAGCCCCAGCAGCATCAGCGCCGCCGGAAAGGGCCACCAGACGGAAAGCCCCAGCGGGAATTCGATGATCGCCTTCAGCGTGGAGGGGAACCAGCCCCAGTCCTTCCAGGGGGGCAGGGGCATGAAATATTCGGCCCAGTAGTCGAGCAGATAGGTGTTGGCAACCAGTCCGCGCAGGCTGACAAGGTAGAGCGCAGCAAAGCTGGCGGCCCAGAGCGCCAGCATCAGCAGCGTGGTTTTAAGTCGTTGCCGGTCTTTTTCACGGATGGCTTGCAGCAGGAACGTCGCGCCAATGGCGCACAGCACAAACAACGCGGGGTGTGAGCACCATAAGGCCAGTGCGCCAACCAAAGCCAATGCAAGGCTTTGGTTGACACGAATTTTCACGAATTTTTCAGGACAATTCGCCAGCCAGAGCAGCAGCAGCGCAATGAAGCCATCAGATGTGTATTGCTTGACTTCGGATGCGTAGTAAATCAGCGGCGTGGAGACGGCAAACATCGTCAGCGCAGTGTAAACCCCAATTTTGCCCAATCCCTGCCGCAGCAGCAGCGCAAAAAGCAGCAATGCGGCACAACCCGTCAGCAAGGGGATCAGGCGCAGGGTCAGTTCGTTGTTTCCCAGCAGGGTGATCGAGAGCTTTTCGAGCAGCAAAAAACCGACGGGGCCTCCCTGGTTATAGTCCAGCGTTTGCAATAATCCGCCAAAATTGCGCTGGACGATATTGAGCGCCAGCATGGCTTCATCGAGCCAGAGCGAACGCCATGCCAGATATTGTCGCAGGCGCAGCACTACGCCCAAAACGATAATAATGCAAGGTGCAGCGAAAAGGGGCTGTAAGGTTTTACGAAGTTGGGGGTGCATGTTGAGCATTATAATGTCTGAAAATTTTTGGAGAGAAACAAAATGGGCTTTTTAGCAAAGGCATACGTTTTGACGAATAAAATTCAGCGCTACGAGTGGGGCGAGCGCGGACCGGAGGCGTTTCTTGCAAAGTTTTTGGCACTGCCCGATGTGCCAGAAAACACCCCGCTGGCCGAGTTGTGGATGGGGATCTCATCCGTTGGGGACATCGGAGCTGAAGTATGGGGCCAACCCGGCGCTGCTCTCAGACCTGGTGCAGCGCTACCCGGCGGAGATTTTAGGCCAGCGTGTGATGACGGCGTTTGTCAGCCAGTTCCCGTTTTTGTTGAAGATTCTTTCGGCCAATGAGCCGCTTTCGATCCAGCTCCACCCGTCGAAGGATCAGGCGTTGGCGCTGCGTCATAGAGACCCGGCGCATTACCCGGATGCCAACCACAAGCCCGAAATCGCCATTGCGCTCGAAAGTTTGCAGGCGCTGGCAGGACTGCGTGACTATCGTCAAATTGCTGCGCTGATGCAAACCTACCCGGCACTGGCCGATTTTGTCGAGTTTGATACATTTGCCGAGCAGCTCAAAAGCAAACAACCCAAGCTGGCCTTTCAGGCACTTTTGAGCAAAGCCATGACCGAGCCGGGCAACATGGCGCAGGTGATCGAACTGGTCGCAGTGGAAATCCGCGCCAAAGATAAGCTCAACTACCGGGATCGGCTCTTTCTCGACATGAAAGAAAAATATCCCGGTGATGTGGGCTTGCTGTCGATTCTCTTTTTGAAACTGCATTCATTGGGCAAAGGGCAGGCTATGTTTATCCCGGCTGGCGTGCCCCATGCTTATTTGAAAGGCAACATTGTCGAGTGCATGGCCTCGTCCGATAATGTCATCCGCGGCGGGTTGACGCCCAAGTTTAAGGATATTCCGGCGCTGATTAACATCGTCACCGATCAGTCGGTCATGATTTTTACCCCCGATGGCCCCGATTACACCTACGATGCGCCTGTCAGCGAGTTCCGCATCCGCAGGCTGGTGCTGACGGCGGGGCAGCAGCTTGGTGAGAGCAGCGATAGCGTGCGCATTTTGCTGATCTTAAGCGGCAGGCTGCGCCTGAGCTGGCCCGGCAACGCGCTCGAAGTCACGCGCGGCCAGTCGGTCTTGCTGCCTGCCAGCCTGAGCGAGGTCCATATTGAGTGTCTCGAAGATGGAGAAGTATATAAGGCGGACGTACCTTAACGATTTTTGACATCGTGCCCGTAGGGTATTTACGATTTTTGATTTACGATTAGATTGTAAATTTCCCGTCTCGGCCAGCCCGATTGCTTTGCCAGTTCTGCGGCAAGCTCTTTGGCTGGCTGATTGTTTTGTAAACCTTTTTCAATGGCAATTTGGAGTTTTTCTGCCGTCCATGGGCCGCTGTCTACGGTCAGGTTTCCCTCTACGACCAGCGTAAACTCGCCCCGTGGCTCCTGTTCGCTGAAATGGGCTTTTGTCTGGCTGATGCTTGCCCGGTAAATCTCCTCGTGCAGCTTGCTCAGCTCACGGGCGGCGGCCATCTGCCGGTCGCCAAGCATCGCCAAAAGATCATCGAGCGCATCCAACAGGCGGTGCGGAGTCTCGAGAAAGATCAATGTATGCGTCAGTGCGGTGATCCCCGCCAGCATTTCACGCCGTTCCGACGTCTTGCGCGGCAGATAGCCCATGTATAAAAAGCTGTCTGTCGGCAGGCCGGAGGCAGCCACCGCCGCAATCGGTGCCGAGGGGCCAGGCACCGGGCTGACGGTGTGTCCCGCGCCGAGGGCGGCTTTGACCAGCTCGTAGCCGGGATCGTTGATCGCGGGAGTCCCGGCGTCTGAGACGAGCGCCACATCCCCCTGCGCCAGCGCCGCCAGAATTGCATCGAGTTTGGCGAGCTTGTTGTGCTCGTAATAACTCGTCAGCGGGGTATGGATGTCAAAATGAGTCAGTAGGTGACGAGTATGGCGTGTATCTTCGGCAGCGATCAAACGCGCCTCGCGCAGAGTCCGCAAGGCGCGCGGAGAAAGGTCTTCGAGATTGCCAATCGGTGTGGCGACGAGAAAAAGTGTACCCATGCAGGCATTTTATCATCTTCGATCAGGTATCATGGCGCATCTAATTGCGACGAAGCTGATTCGATGATTTCGCAACGCTTTCGATCCAGAAGTGCTCCAAACAGCGGGGGTATGCCAGTATCAAGAGAAGTTTCACCCAAAAGAAGAATAGTCAAACCGGCCAAAAGTGTTATCCTGCCTGTATCGTTTAAACTTTAAAGGTACTCATCATGGCAGAAACGCTTGAATTTTCAGTAATGATGCATGGCCCCACGATTGAGAGCGACATGCGCTCGCTGCTCGAAAATTTTGAGCGGGAAAACCGTGTCAAAGTCAAACTGACCATCTTGTCGTGGGATACAGGCTGGTCGGAATTGGTCAAATACGCTCTTTTTCACAAGGGCCCAGATGTTTCTGAAATCGGCTCTACCTGGATGCCAAGCCTGGCCGGCATGGACAGCCTGGCGCCAGTTTCCAGCGCCCGCATTGCAGAGATCGGCGGAGGGGATGCCTTTCTCGAAGCCATCTGGCAAAGCGCCCTGATTGACGGACAACTCTATGGCATTCCGTGGTTTGCCGATACGCGCCTGATTTATTATCGGCGCGATTTTTTTGCCAGAGCAAAGCTCGACCCGGCCCAGGTTTTTCAATCTACTGAAAGCTTGAGCGCCGCTGTCGAAGCGCTGAAAGATGTCAGTCCGGCGACCCCCTGGATGGTGCCAACCGTCAAATCGACTCAAAACATGCACATTGTTGCCCCTTGGGTCTGGGGTGCAGGCGGAAATTTTCTCGGTGCGGATGGGGTGACCATTCTTTTGGATCAACCCGAAGCTTTGCTGGGGTTCTGCAATTACTTCAAGCTGGGACGTTACCTGAAACCCCAAACCCAACTGAATGTCTCTGAAGTTCAGGGTGGCTTTTACCGCGATCAGGCTGCCATGGTCGTCAGCGGCACCTGGATGGGGATGGAGGGCATTTCGGTGCGCGGGCTGGAGATTGTCAAAGAAAACTATGGGGTGGCAACGCCCCCGGGCATTCCCTTCGTGGGTGGCTCGCACCTTGCCATCTGGAAAAACGCCAAAAAACCGGAACTGGCCCGCAAGCTGGTCGAATATCTGGCCTATGCCGATGTGCAGCGTGGTTTTTACAAGACGGCTTTTATGCTTCCATCACGTAACCTTGCTTTACAAGCGACAGCCGATGCAGATGATCGAGTTCTGGCAGCCAGGTGTGGCTGCGCTTTATCGCGGGCGTTGTTTCCCATCAGCGCGGTTGTGGGGCAAAATGGAAGATGCGGTTTCCACCGAGCTGGGCAATATCTGGGCCGAGATTGCCGCCAACCCGTGCGCTGATATGGATCAGATTGTTGTGAAGCACATTTCGGGCGTGGCCGAGCGGCTCAAAATCACCTTTGGAGGATAAGAAAACCACGGCAAAATTCGATCTACGCAAAGAGCGCCACACCCTCACAGGAGGATGTGGCGCTCTTGTGTCTAGAGCATTCTTGATCTATTTCTCAATCTTATTTCCGCTCGGCGAGACGGCAAAGAAATCATTTACGCCATGCCCAGTCACATCGCCAGGGTGAACGTCACGGTTATAGTAGTAGAGCGGCCAGCCATTATAGGTTACCTGCGTCCCGCCATCATCACGGATGATGGCGCCAATCCTGGTTGCATCCAGACCAGGGCCAGACATCACCTTCACGCTCTGGGCGATGAGCAATGGTGGCCATTCAGTCGCGCACTCGTCCTTGCAAGTGCTCACATTCATTGTATCGGTTGCGTGGAGATAAACTGTCATCCCCTGGTCATCAATCAGATAGAGACCCAGGTTTGAGTTTTGCGCTGCGTTTAGTGTCAGGCTGGTCAGCGGCAGACGGGTTGGGTTTGCGATGAATGGTGGCGTGCCGGTTTTTTCCATCTCCGGAGTGGATGTTGCTAGTGCTTCAAGCGTTGGAGATGGCGTAACTGTGCTGGGCAGATTGCAGGCACCCAAGAACAGGCATAAAGTAAGCATTGCTACAATGGTGCAGGTTGTTTTCATATTTTCTCCTTGTGATTTCACTATTGTCTGAGCATTTATCAGCAGCCTATAAACAAGTAAACGTTTCACGATAGAAAATGTGATGTTTTCTGCGTCAAAGAGGTACATTCCAATGGAAGATGCGAAAATAAAAAAGCCACACCCTGAAAGGGTGTGGCGCAGGCTCATATCATTATCTCAATACTTGAGTAGTTGCTATCTTCATTATTTATTTTAATTTATTATTTGTTGATCTGATCACCAGAAGGTGAAACGACGAAGAAATTGTCCTGTCCCTGACCCTTTACATCGCCGGGGTTTTCGTCTTCGTCAAAGTAATACAACGGCCAGCCATTGTAGGTCACCTGAATGCCACCATCGGCGCGGACGGTCACACCCAGCTTGGACATGTCCACACCGCTGCCAGCCATTGCTCCAAGTTTCGTAGTAAGAAGCAGGGGTGGCCACTCATCTGCGCAGTCGCCAGTACAGTTGCTGGTGTTCATGCTATCTTTTGTAGAGAGGTAAAGTGTATCGCCCTGATCATCCACAAGGTAGGAGCCAAGCGTATCACTCTGCTTAACGTTGATGGTAACAGAAATCAGTGGGGCGCGGGTAGCTGCTGGGGTACCGGTTGTATCGCCCATGCCTGGCGTGCCAGTTTCATCCATGCTGGGAGTCGTCGTTTCATCCATACCTGGAGTCCCAGTTTCGTCCATGCTGGGGGTCGTCGTTTCATCCATTGGCGTGCCCGTTCCAGCATCAGTGGGCAGTTCCAGCGTTGCGGTTCCCCCAAAGGTTGGTGTGGTTGTCGGGATGGCTTGCGTGCTGCAAGCACCCAGCAACATGGATATAGCAAGCATAGCTGTCATAACAAAATAGGTCTTTTTCATTCTCTTCTCCTTCTTTGATTTTCGATTTAATATTTGCGATGTATGAATGAGCCTACAAATACATAAACGTTGCGTCGCCGAAGGGTGTGATGTTTGCAGCATTAAGAAAAGATTAGAGTTCTGGCCCCAATCACTTCCCTCTGAAAAGACTGCTGCAACTTTGCGAGTGCTATAATCTTTAAAATCGGCAAGGATCGATGCTTGGAGGAAATATGATCGTAATTTCAGATATGATGGGCACATTAACTACTGGCTCGCCAGTGTTGGGCATGGTCGGCTGGGTGCGTGAGAATCAGAGTAAACTGCGTGCCAACTGGTTTATAGCGCGCCTGATGCCTTCCTATTTCCTCGCCAAACGCGGGTTGATCGACTGGCAAAGTTGGGGACAAAGCCTGATGATTAACAGCCTGGGGTTGGTGCGCGATGCCACCCCCGAAACCCTGATGCAAATCGCCGAGTGGACAGTGGAACGCGACCTTTGGCCCAGCCGCCGCGAAGATGTCCTGTCCCGACTGGCAGATCACGCACAAAGCGGAGCGCGGGTATACATTGCCAGCAGCGTTTTTGAACCGACAGTGGCGGCCTTCGCCCACCGCATCGGGGCGCAGGCCATCGGCACGCCGCTTGAAATCGTTGCGGGGCGCATCCGTCTCGCAGCGGATCTTGTTTCCAGCCAGCGTAAAATCGATGAAGTGCTCAGTCGCTTGGGGGTGGACCGGGTGGATATGGCCTACGGCGACACGGCCCAGGACATTCCCCTGCTCGAATACGCCAGCCACCCCGTTGCCGTCTACCCGGACGATGCCCTGAAAGCTGTTGCCATGGAGCGCGGCTGGGAGATTTTGGGAGAGCGAGCATGATGAAATACATTATTACGATTTTCTATCTTGAAATCGCCGCCAACCTTTTTCTGATCATCCAATCTCTTTTCTTCCCGGCTGCTTTTCTGGCAGGGTTTTCCACCCAAACAGCCCCGGCCTTTGCGCTTGAAGTGGCGCGCTGGTATGGTGTTTTGTTGATCCCAATCATCTGGCTGCTCTTCCGCGCCCTGCAAACACGCGGAAAAACGCTCAAACTGGTGCTCGAAGCCTACCTGGTCTTTGACCTGATGCAGATTGCGGTTGTCTTTCTATCCACGCAAAGCCTGGGTTGGGCTCCCTATGTGCTGATGGCGTTATTTATCGAAGTGATCCTGGCTGCAGCGCGTATTGTATGTTTATGGAAACCACGCGAAACCGGGATTGAAGGCTAAGCCAAAGTGGAATAACCGCCGTATTATCATTTTTGCAAACTGTGCAGGGGGATTCGAACACGATCAGCCATCTCATAACATGGTCTTCAACCAACCGTTAACCTAATAAATCTATTTTTATTTCCGAAGTCGGAGGAGAGGTTAATACAATGAAGACGAGATTACGTTCATTTTTACTGATTGCTATCATGGCATTGCTGCTGGCAGCATGCCGTGCGGTGGTGGATACCGATGTTAAGGCAGATGGCTCAGGTACGTTTCGCACAGCGATTGTTTTTACTGCACAGGAAAAAGATGATTTTGAGAAAAAACCTGAAAATACATCCAAAAGTATTTGCGGCGATGCCGAAAAGAATGTACCAAATGGTGCCACGTTTGTAGAAGAAATCCATGATGGAGAAACTTACTGTGTTACCCAATATGCTTTTAAAAATCTGACAGAGCTGCGCCAGTTCTATGCTGGTATGTCCCAGGTGAAAGTGAACACCTTACAGCTTGAGTTTGGCAAATTCACACTGGATGTTAATGTAGATTTGACCAGCAGCCAGGATCAAAAAGGATTGGTTAACGAATGGCATCTGACTTTGCCAGGCAAAGTAACTACACAGAACGCCGACCGTGTGGAAGGTCAAACGCTAATTTGGGTTGTCTCACCCGGTGAGCAGGCCCATTTGCAGGTCCAAAGCATTGTGGAAGAGAATAATGCGAAAACGACTGCAGGCGGAACGGCCACGCTGATCCTGATCGCTATTGGGATTGGTATCTTGGTGCTTGTGGGCATTTTTGTCCTCATCCTGCTGCAACAGCGCAGTCGTGTAAATATCATCCGAGAAGGGGGCAGTTTATAAACAAGTTCCATCCATAAAACAAATGCAAATTTGCAAAGAGAGCGTCAGGTCTTCGAAGACAGGGCGCTCTCTTTGTGTTTGCCTTCAAACTTTAATTCAAAAAACAACTTACTGATTTTTCAATTTTTAGCGAGAAGCCGATTTCCTCGTTGCGTGAATCTGAAAAGACTCTATAATTGACATATCCCTTTTTAAAATCTGGAGGTTTTATGGTTTCCA
This sequence comes from uncultured Chloroflexia bacterium, assembly GCA_963757465.1. Classification (GTDB taxonomy): domain Bacteria; phylum Chloroflexota; class Anaerolineae; order Anaerolineales; family Villigracilaceae; genus UBA5195. Next base: position 266,230 of record CAVWRY010000007.1, read on the forward strand.
AGCCCAGCTTGAAAGAACGTTGGAATTACTGGTTTGATAGCATGATGGCGAAAGGCACGCCTGCCTTGCTTGTCATGCTCTTTCTGCTTTCGGCTGCGATCATTATTGCTGTCGCTCTTTTTGTTGTGGTGACTGGCTCAGCGCCAGATGGCGTTGATTTTCCTCAATTGCTGTGGATGGGTTTGATGCGCACGCTCGATTCTGGCACAATGGGCGGCGATAGTGGTTCCTGGCCGTTCTTACTTGCCATGCTAATGGTTACACTGGGTGGCATTTTTGTAGTCAGTTTGTTAATCGGTATTTTGACTGCAGGGTTGGAAACCAAAATGGACGAGTTGCAAAAGGGCCGCTCGCGTGTGCTCGAATCCAATCACACCGTCATTTTGGGCTGGTCGCCACAAATCTTCACCATCATCCCCGAAATTGTCACAGCCAACGAAAACCAGAAAAGCGGCGTTATCGCCATCCTGGCAGACAAAGACAAAGTCGAAATGGAAGAAGCCATCCGTGATCGGGTGGGGAAGACCGGCAAAACCAAAGTCATCTGCCGCTCCGGCCTGCCGATTGACCCGACCGACCTTGAAATCATCAGCCCACACAATGCCCGCTCAGTCATCATCCTGCCTCCCGAGGAAGGCGACGCCAATTCATACATCATCAAAACTGCACTCGCGCTTACTAATAGTCCCAATCGCCGCGCTGAACCCTATCAGATTGTGACTCAGGTCAACGCTGTCAAAACCCTGGACGTGGTCAAAATGATCGGTGCTAAAGACCACATCAGCGCCGTGCTCGCCGGCGATTTAATCGCCCGCGTCACCGCGCAGACTTCGCGCCAATCGGGCCTTTCGCTCGTCTACACCGAACTGCTCAATTTTGGCGGCGACGAAATGTACTTCAAGGAAGAGCCGACCCTTTCGGGCAAGCAATTTGGCGACGCGCTCTTTGCTTATGAAACATCCTCCGTGATGGGCATTTTTACCCCCGAGGGCACTGTCCTCATCAACCCACCTATGGACAGACGCATTGCCCCCGGCGATCAGTTGATTGTCATCTCTGAAGATGATGACACCATCATTCTCTCTGGTCTGACCCAGTACCCGGTTCAAACCGACGCTCTGCGCACTACCACTGCCCGTGCCGTCCCCGCTCCAGAAAAAGGCCTGCTATTGGGCTGGAACGACACCGCTGCCACCATCGTCACCGAACTGGATAATTACGTCGCCAAAGGCTCGACTGTCACGGTCGTAGCGGACGCGTCCTTCGAAGAAGCAGTCAAGGAAATTGGTCAGCTGCAAAACCAGAAAATCGCCTTCCGCCCCGGTGACACCACCGATCGCGGTTTGCTTGACGAACTCAACATCGCCGATTATGACCACGTCATTGCCCTGGCTGATGTCAAACTGGAGCCGCAGGAAGCCGATGCTCGCACCCTGATTACCCTGCTACACCTGCGCGACATCTCCGAAAAAAATTCGACCCCCTTCTCCATCGTCAGTGAAATGCTCGACCTGCGCAACCGCGAACTGGCCGAAGTAGCCCGCGTGGATGACTTTATCGTCAGCGATCATCTCATCAGCTTGATGATGTCGCAGCTTTCAGAGAATGGCAATTTGTATGATGTCTTTACCGACCTGTTCAACCCGGATGGTTCGGAAATTTATCTAAAGCCGGTAACGGATTACGTGGTAACGGGACAACCCATCAACTTTTATACCGTTCTCGAAGCAGCACGCCGCCGAGGGGAGGTCGCCATCGGCTACCGCGTCGTCAGCCAGATGCGCGACCCTGAAAAAGGCTACGGCGTCCGCACCAATCCCAGGAAGTCACAAGAAGTTACCTTCGCAATAGATGATAAGATCATTGTTCTGGCAGAAAACTAATTTACCCAAAATCGAAAGGGTAGCGAATCCTTTCGATTTTTTATTCTTACAACCTGGGGCGGCTCATGTCCGTATGTCATGCTGTGCATTTGCACAGAAAAAGGAGATACCATGCTAGCGTTTTTGCTCGGAAATTTATGGATCATATTTGTTCTTCTGATACTCTGGTTCATCGCATCGGGTATTCGTTTTATTCCCAATAACCGCATTGGCGTTGTGGAAAAACGTTTCGGCCTGAAATCAGTTAAATCAGGCCTGATTGCCTTGAGCGGTGAAGCCGGTTATCAACCCCAGGTTCTGCGCGGTGGTCTGCACTATTTGATGCCGATTCAGTATCTGGTGCATGTCATGCCTTTGGTGACAATTTCGCAGGGCAAAATTGGTTACATCTTTGCCCGTGACGGCAAACAGCTTGAGCCGTCACAGGTATTGGCGTCCAATGATGTCGTGCAGGATTTTCAGGATGTGGGTGCTTTCCTGAGAAACGGCGGGCAGCGCGGTCCGCAGCGTCGTATCTTGCGCGAAGGTACGTATGCCTTCAACCTGGTACAGTTTGTTGTCATCACCGAAGAGCGTATCTACTCGCTGCCGCTCAGCCGTGAAGATAACGATGTCATCATGCGCATGGCAGATGTGCTTAAAGAGCGCAGCGGCTTCCGCCCGGTGGTTATCAAAGATACGGACGATACCATCGGCGTTATCACCGTTCACGACGGCCCATCGCTGCCGCAGGGTGAGATCATTGCCGCAGTAGTCGGTGACGACCCGGCAAACGTTGAAACCTATCACAATAAATTTCAGGATGCAGATCACTTCCTGGTTGCTGGCGGTATGCGTGGACGTCAGTTGCAGGTGCTGGTGGAAGGCACATATTACGTCAACCGCCTGTTTGCCACGGTGGAGATGATTGCAAAAACGATTATCGAAGTCGGTAATGTTGGCGTCGTCGTTTCCTATACTGGCGAAATGGGCGCGGACCTTTCGGGCAAGGATTACCGTCACGGTGAACTGGCCTCCAAGGGTAATCGTGGTGTCTGGAACGAGGCGTTGCTGCCGGGTAAGTATGCCTTCAACACCTATGCCGGTAAAGTCATTTCCGTCCCGACCACCAACTTTATTCTAAAATGGATCCGCGGGGATGTGGGCGCACACAAATTTGACGAAAACCTGACCGAAGTATCCCTGATTACCAAGGATGCTTTTGAGCCGTCCTTGCCGCTATCGGTGGTGGTGCATATCGACTATCAGAAGGCTCCGCTCGTTATTCAACGCTTTGGCGATGTCAAAAAACTGGTGGAACAAACCCTCGACCCGATGGTTTCTGCCTACTTCAAGAATATTGGTCAAACTCGCACATTGATCCAACTTATACAAGATCGCAGCGCCATTCAGCAGCAAGCCAGCACAGAAATGAAAGACAAGTTTGAGCACTACAATCTGGAATTGGAAGAAGTATTGATCGGTACGCCTGCCTCACTGGCAGGGGATACCCAGATCGAAGTTATTCTGAATCAGTTACGCTCGCGCCAGGTGGCTGCTGAACAGGTGGATACCTACGCACAACAGGAAAAGGCCGCCGTCAAGGAACGAGAATTGCGCGAAGCTCAGTCCCGCGCCCAGATGCAGACCAAACTGACCGAAGCTGAGTTGGGCATCAATATTCAAACCAGCCAGGGTAAGGCTGAATATCAGCGCTCCATTCAACAGGCCGCGCAAATCCGCGCACTGGCCGAAGCGGAGGCTGAAAAGATTGCCCGTATTGGTATTGCGCAAGCCATGGCCACGGAAGAACAGGTTCGCGCTTATGGTGGGCCGCAGTTCCAGGTGACGCAGCAGGTGCTAAATCGCTTCTCCGAAGCAATACAGGCTTCAGGGGTGGATGTGGTGCCGCGTGTAATGGTCGGCGGCGGCAACGGCGAGCAGGGCAGTTCAGGCAATGTCATGGAAGCTTTGTTGACCATGCTGCTTTCAGACCGTTTCAGCAATAGTGAACAAGAAACCGCAGCAAAATCAGACCGATCTGCTGAAGCAGATGCGCTACGTCAGGAGATTTATGAAAGCATGAAGAAGAAACCTTCAAGCGACGCTGACGAAAAACCTGCCAGCAAGTAAAAAATCAAATTAGTCAGTAGCGAGCGCTCTTGCATAGGTACATCGTATGATGTGCCAGTATATAAATCCCCGGCTGGACCGTATACGATCCAGCCGGGGATTTGAGAATATATAGATATAATATGACGATGCGTGAGACAATCTTCAATCCGTTTTCCCACTTTGTCCGTTCGTTCTTTTTGGGGTTATCACCAGCGGCTCAGTTATTACAAGCCCATTACTTAAAGCGAAAATTTTCGATACAAGTCAAATACGCCGATCAACCAGTCGTTGTGCGCGGCATGACATCGGATGTTAGTGTCTTTTACGAAATTTTTGCCCTAAGAATTTATAAAATTCCCAAAACAGAAATCATTTCCATCGTTGATCTTGGCGCAAATGTGGGATATGCCAGCATTTATTTTTCTCATTTTTGCCCAAACGCCCATATTGTTGCTGTAGAACCAGAATCTTCCAATTATCAAGCGCTGGTTGAAAACACGCAAAGCCTGAAAAACATTGATTGCGTCCATGCTGCCATCTGGCCGCAGGAGACTGAATTTAACGTTGCAAAATCCCAGGGCGTCAAATTGGAGCTTTCAGTATCAAGAATCAGCCCTGACAACCGTTGGTCCCGTTATCAAAACGCAAACCTTGCCAGGGTTAATGGAAAAATTTGAGCTTAAACGGATCAGTTTGCTCAAAATCGATATTGAGGGAGCCGAAAAAAATCTCTTTGCTTCCAATACCAACTGGCTGCATTATGTAGACTGTCTGCAAATTGAAATCCATTCTGATGAAGCCAAGAAGGTCGTTTTCAACGCTTTGAAAAATCATCCACATTCGTTTCTTCACGACGGGTTTAATAACTATTATATTGTTTTTGAGCACACAGCTGCTAAAGCATAAAAGGTATCATCAAAACAGCCCGTCAGCAAAATTTTGCTGACGGGCTGTTTTTTATTCCCGTGTAATCAGCCGCACGGCGCGGTCGTAGAAAAAGTAGTCCCATGTCCAGTTGATTAAGACAATCAGTCGGTTGCGAAAACCAATCAGGCCGATCAAATGCACAAACAGCCAGACGACCCAGGCCATAAATCCGTGAAACTGCATGCCGAACGAAAGGGCAACCGCGGCGTTGCGCCCAATGGTCGCCATCGAGCCAAGGTCTTTGTACTTGAAGGGTTTGAGCGGCTTCTGCGCCAGCGTTGCCACAATATTACCAACGGCCTGCTCGCCCTGTTGCATCGCCACCGGGGCGACCATTGGCAGGGGTTTCCCGTTTTCTTCAAGGTAGGCAGCATCTCCAATGACGTAAACGGTTGGATAGGCGGGCAATTGCAGGGTAGGCAGCACCTTCACCCGTCCCAGATTCCCCTGTACCAATCCCAGTTTGCCCATCAGGCTGGCGGCTTTGACTCCGGCCGACCAAAGCACCGTACTGCATGGGATCTGTGTGCCATCGCTGAGCGTGATGATCTGCCCATCGTAATCTTTGACCTTGGCAGCGAGATGCACTTCCACGCGCTTTGCGGTTAGCGCGTCAATTGCGCTCTGTTGCAATCCATCCGGCAGATTCGCCAAAATGTGATCGGAGCCTTCAAACAATAAAACACGGACGCTGCTGAGATCGAACCCAGGGTAGTCGCGTTGCAGTACCAGACGGGTCAACTCTGAAAGCGCCCCGGCGCTCTCCACCCCTGTGGGGCCGCCGCCAACGGCGACAAATGTCAGCAGCCCCTGACGTTTCTTCGTATCCTGCTCCTGCGCTGCCAGTTCAAACATTTGCAAAACGTGGTTACGCAGTTCAACGGCGTCATTGACATCCTTGAGCGGCAGCGCATTGTGCTCGAGCGAAGCATTGCCAAAATAATTTACCGAAGCCCCTGCCGCAATTACCAGATAATCGTATGTGATTTCGCCATGCTCGGTCAGCACGCACTTTTGCTCAAAATCCACGCCGTTGACGCGGGTCATTAAAAACGAAAAGTTTTTCTGCTTCTTGAAGATGGCCCGCACCGGGTAAGCGATCTCGTGTGGTGAAATGCCAGCCGTTGCCACCTGATAGAGCAGTGGTTGAAAAAGATGATAGTTGCGTTTGTCAATCAGCGTTACGCGGACAGGTTTCCCTGCCAGCTTTTGCACCGCGTGCAAGCCACCAAAGCCAGCGCCAATCACGACAACATGGGGGATCGTCTTGTTCATTTTTGCCTCCAAACACCCGGATGGAAATCGGAGTAATATTGTGAAATTTATCTCAATTGAGATTTTAGCATATTGTTCGTATTTTCACAAGTGGCAATTTCGAAAGATTTATATCCACCAAAATAGCCGATGACCATCTACGGTGATTAATATCCTGTGGCATGTCGTGGGATATAATCATATTTGTTGTCTTTTTAAAGGAGACTTTTATGAAAAACACTTCCCGCCGCTTTTGGCAACTCGCCATTCTGCTGCTTTTGCTCGTTTCGATGGCTTGTAGCCTATCCGATATTCCAGGTCTGCCCACTCCTGCCGCTACCCCAACTGCTACGCCGCCGCCTTTGCCGCCAACCATTGCAGAAACCGTGCCGCAGATCGGCAGTGAGCTTGGCCCAAAAGCCACATTGCTGATTCTGTTTAGCGAGCCGATGGACAGGCCCTCGGTTGAAGCCGCTTTAACGTCAGATTTTGCGGATGGGCATTTGCTTAGTTGGGTGGATGACTCAACGCTGGCGATCACCCCGAAGACGGCTTATCCGGCTGACGGGAAGGTTACTTTCACCCTGGCAAAATCTGCCAAGGGCACGAGTGGGTTGACCTTGCAAGATGCGCTGACACTTTCGTACAAGACAGCCGGAGCGTTGCGCGTTGCGCAGGTTTTGCCCGCGGCGCAGGCAGTGGATGTTTCACCCGATTCGGCAGTGGTGGTGACATTCAATCAGCCAATGGTGGCGCTTGGCGCAGAAGATCCGTCCAAGTTGCCAGCCGGGTTCACGCTTGATCCCAACACGCAGGGCAAAGGGGAATGGATCAACACCAGCAGCTACATCTTCCGCGCCGACCCGGCGCTGGCTGGCGGGGTGGATTACACCGTCCACGTTAATCCACAGTTGAGTGCCACAAATAGCAGCGCGTTGGATGCAAGCTCGCCAAACATGAACTGGACTTTTCGCACGTCGCTGCCGCGCCTGCTGGAAATCTCACCGAAATCCACGGATGGTCCCCTGCCGCTGGATCCCCAAATCATGTTGACCTTCAACCAGGCCATGGACCGCGACAGCCTTGAAGCCGGGTTTGCGTTGATGGGGCCAAACGGCAAGCTGCCGGGAGCGTTTGTCTGGAATGACAAATCGACCGTTGTTACGTTTAAACCATCTGCGTTGCTGGAGCGCTCGACATCGTATACCCTGACCGTGAGCGGAAACTCGCTCTCACATGGCGGTGGATCGCTGGAGAACGATGTCAGCGACATTTATCAAAGCGTTGCCCCGTTTGGGGTTGAAAGCACATCGTTTGCCAATGGGACTGTGCACCCAAGTGACAAAAACATCAATATCAGCTTTACTGCGCCACTGGCAGACTACAAAAACAATGAACTGGACAACTTAATCACCATCAGCCCCAAGGCTGACTACAGTGGCTATTACATCGATCCCGAAACCCCCCAGACCGTCGTTGTCAATGGCAGCCTCGACTTCGGTCAGAGCTATAGCGTCACCTTCTCTGCCAAGCTGAAAGACCGCTGGGGACAGGAGCTTGGCAAGGATTACGTGTTTAACTTTCGCCAGTCTGACGCCGACCCTTCTGTGGATTTTGGTTATGAGTTTGCTCCTGCGCTGTTTGCCCGCCCCGAAGTGCCAAGTGTCAATGTGCAGGCAGTCAACGTCAGTCAGTTGCATATTGTGCTTGGTAACTTTTCGCTGAATGAGTTCTTCAAATATCAGTCAGATTATGCAAACCAGGCATCCTACACACCCAACGAAATCGACTCATGGGACGAGCAACTGGAACTGCATCCCAACCGCAGTAACCCTTATACGGTTGACCTTTCGCGGGATGGCAAGCGCCCAACACTGACAACTGGCCTGTATTTCGTCAAGATTTCATCACAGGAAGCAGCGCCGTCAGGGCAAACGGCGGCCTCACCCTTGCTGATTAGCAATGTCAATCTGACTTTGAAGACCAGCAACAGCCAGGCTTTCGTCTGGGCGGTGGATTTGCGCACACAGACTCCAGCGGCAAACATTCCCGTGATCGTCTATGACCAAAAAGGCAATCAGCTTGCCAGTGGAAACACCGACGCCAACGGCATCTGGAAGGGGGCGCTGCCGAAAAGAGATGCGACTGCTGGCAACCTTTATGCCGTGCTGGCACAGCCCGGCGATGCGTTGTTTGGCATGGTGGCTGACAACTGGGATCAGGAAATTCAGCCGTACAATTTTAACCTGCGAACAGGCGGCGCTACCCCGGCACCTAATATTTACCTTTACACCGAGCGCCCCGTCTATCGCCCCGGGGACGTTGTCCATTATCGCGGCATTGTGCGCAGCCTATATGATGGGCGTTATACCCCGGCTGACATCAGCAGTTTATCGATCAAATTGAACAGCCCCGATGGGGCAAACGCCAAAAACGATGTGGCGCTCTCTGCCTATGGCTCGTTTAATGGCGAGTTTACGCTTTCCACCAGCGCCACCCCCGGCTATTACAGCCTGGACCTGAGCGATGGCACAACGAACTATATGAACGGCGCAAGCGTTTCCTTCCAAGTAGCTGATTACCGTAAACCAGAGATCAATCTTTCAGCTACACTTTCGCCCAACCCCGCCACCAACGGACAGGGGCTGACCGGCATCGTCAACGCTGCGTATTTCTTCGGCTCCCCGGTTACTGACCTTCCGTTCGACTGGCATTTGTACAAAACCAGCACGAATTTTGACCTGCCTGGCTATACCACCGGTCTCTATCAAACCGACTGGTATTCATCCAACCAATTTACTGCTTTCGGTGAGACCGTCGCCAGTGGCAGCGCCCGCACTGGCCCAGATGGCAGCTTTAGCCTGGCGCTCGATCAATTAAAAGTGGAAGATACAACCAACCTGACCCTTGAAATCACCGCCAAAGAATTGGGCGGATTCCCCGTCAGTGCCCGTGCCAGCAGCACCCTGCACCCGGCCAGTTTCTATGTCGGGATTCGTCCTGCCAGTTGGTTCGGTAGCGCTGGCAGCGAGCTCAGTTTCGACACGCTGACCGTTGATCTGGACAAAAAAGCCATTGCCAGCAAGGCGCTTACCGCCAGCTTCCAAAAAGTTAGTTGGGAACGCACCGATGAGAGCTACAGTTCTACTTTCACGCCTACCTACACCCCAGTGGACAGCAAATCCATCACCAGTGACGCCCAAGGCAAAGCCAGCGTTTCCTTTACGCCGACCGAAGCGGGCACTTATATGATCGAACTGGCTGGCGACGGCGCAAAATCGCAGGCGCTGATCTGGGTCAGTGGCGCACAGAATGCTGCTTTCCCCAGCCTGCCTTACCAGCGCATGGAACTGACCGCCGACCAGAGCAAATACAAACCGGGTGACACGGCCAATGTTTTCATCCCCGGCACGTTCAAAGGCCCCGCGCTGGCGCTCATCACCACCGAACGCAGCAGCATTCTCAGCTCGCAGGTTGTCACTGTTCCACCTGAAGGCTACACCTTTTCCCTGAAAATGACAGATGATCAGGCGCCTAACACTTACGTATCCGTCACCATGCTCGGCCCGGATGCAGACTTTCGACAGGGCTACATTAACCTGCTGGTTGATCCATCTGCCTTCAAGCTTAATGTGTTCTTGAAAGCCTCGCCCGAAAAAGCCCAACCCGGCGACAAACTGACCATCAGCATGACCGTCGTCGATTCAACCAACCGGCCCGTGCAGGGCGAATTTTCAATGGCGGTGGTGGATCTGGCTGCACTGGCGCTGGCCGACCCCAACTCACAGGAGATCGTCCCGGCTTTTTATGATATTCAGCCGCTCGGCGTCAGTACCGGTTTGACCGATACAATCGATGCACAGCGCGTCCTGCCGCTGCCGCCGGGTGGCAAAGGCGGCGGTGGCGACAACGTCATCACTCTGCGCGAAAAATTCCCCGACACTGCCTACTGGAAGGCTGACATCATCACCGACGCCGATGGCAAAGCCGAGATCACGTTCACGCTGCCCGACAATTTGACGACATGGCAGGTTGATACACGCGGTCTGACAAAAGAGACAAAAGTTGGGCAGGCCACGGTGCGCGTTGTCACCAGCAAAGAACTGCTCATCCGTCCGCAGACGCCGCGCTTTCTGGTTGTTGACGACCATATCGAACTGGCAGCCATCGTCAACAACAACACCGCAGCCGAACTGTCCGCCACGGTCAGCTTGAAGGCCACCGGCTTCACCCCCGACAAATCGGCCACAGCAGAGCAAAAAGTTCAGGTCCCCGCCAATGGACACGTCCGGGTGGCCTGGTCTGGCACGGTGGATGCTGCCGATGCCGTCGATCCCATTTTCACGGTGACAGCGGGCAGCCTGCAAGACGCTGCCCGTCCCACGGATGGTGCGATCCCGGTGCTGCATTACAGCGCGCCGCAAACCTTTGCCACCGCTGGCGTTTTATCGGATGCGGCCTCGCGCCTGGAGATTTTGGCGATGCCGAAGAGCTTTAAGCCCTTGGGCGGCAAACTTGACCTGGAACTCTCCCCGTCACTGGCTGCGGTGATTCTGGATACAATCAAAGCCGACACAGCCACCCCCGAAGACATCAACTGGAACAATGAGCGGCTGGCTTCCCACTTTTGGACGCGACTGGCAACTTTCCAGACCATGAAGGATGCCGGACTTTCAACTGAACCCTTGAGCGACGCCGTTGCGGCGGATGTTCGTCACCTGCTGCAAAACCAGAACCCGACCGATCACGGCTGGAGCTGGACGACCAGCGCTAGCGAAGTAAGCGACCCCTACCTGACGGGCTACATTCTGCTGGCGCTCAGCAAGGCTGGCAAAAGCGATCTGGGTGTCAAAGTGGACGACGCGATTACTGCTGGCGCTGGTTATCTGGCAAACGCACTAGAGAAAACCCCGAGAGATCACAGCCAGCAGGTCTTTCAAGATTATGTGCTTCAACAAATTGGCAGCCCTGCCGCCGGTGTCGTGGACCTGTATGGTGACGAACTCGGTCCGCTTGATCCCTGGGCCAAAGCTTTGCTTGCCGATACGTTGCTGACTCGCTCTGCTAGTGATGAACGTGGCAAAACGCTACTCTCTGACCTGCAAAGCAGCGCCATCCGTTCGGCGACGGGCGTCCATTGGGAAAGCCCCGCGAGTGATGGGCAAAACCCCAATTCGCCGCTGCTCACCACTTCGATGATTGTTTACATCCTGGCCCAGCGCGACCCGGCCAACCCGCTGCTCGTGGATGCGGTGCGTTATCTGGCGGCGCAGCGCGGCGCAGCAACAGGCTGGGGTTCGTCTTATGAAACGACCTGGGTGGTGCTGGCGCTCAACCAGTACATGAAAGGCACCGGCGAGTTGCAGAGCAACTTCAATTTCTCGGCAGCATTGAACAATGCGCCTTTTGCCAAAGGTCCGCAAAAGCTGGAAACCATCACCGCCAGCGCCCCACTCTCTCAGTTATATACGACCAGTTCCAACGCTTTGCTGATTAGTCGTGAAGCGGGCAGTGGCAAGCTGTATTATCGCGCCACCCTGAACATTGACCGGCCTGTCGAAAGCGCGCCGCCCCTCAACAACGGCATCACCATCAGCCGGCAGTACCTGACCTGTAACGCGAGTGCCTGCCAGCCGGTGACATCCTTCCAGATGCCCGCCGACTTAAGCGGACGTATCAAAGTGCAGGTGACGGTGACTCTGCCCAACGATGCATACTACCTGATGGTGCAAGACAACATCCCCGCCGGGGCCGAGATTTTGGATAGCTCGCTCAAGACCAGTCAACAGGGCGAGCAGAGTCAATCGGTGGAGCAGCAGTCCAAGGGGCTGCAATACGACATATCCAACCCGTTTGATGGTGGCTGGGGCTGGTGGTACTTCAACCCGGCGCAAATCTACAGCGATCACATTCTCTGGAATGCAGATTATCTTCCCGCAGGAACCTACGAACTGACTTACACGATTGTCCCGTCTTTGCCGGGTCAATATCACGTTCTCCCGGCGCATGCCTGGCAGGCCTACTTCCCCGAAGTGCAGGGCACAAGTGCGGGCAGTGTGTTTGAGATCAAGTAGACGTTAGCAATGAGAAGTTAGCTTTTAGAAAAATTAAAAAGCAGGTCGGGCTGAAGAGCCTGACCTGCTTTTTCGTTATAAATGGGTTTGCGTTAGAGTTGTTCGTAATGATTGACGGGCACGACGAAAATCGTGCCGCGTTTGATGCCTTCTTCGCTGGCGGTGGTGTTCTTGCGCAGCATCTGAATGGCCGCATCGACCTGTCCATCTTCCACGCCAATCAGGAGTGTTGTATTGCCCTTGCGAAAGAAGCCTCCCGTCGATGCGACGCGTGTCACGCGAAACCCATCGGTGGTTAATGCCTGCAAGGCAACATCGATATCATCGTCTTTTAGAATGGCAACAATCATTTTCATCGTGACAACTCCCTGAAGTTCTCATGCGGGCGAAACGAACTTTCGTCTTGTGCTGACCGTATATTCTTCCAAAAGGGTCGCGTTCGATAAAATTGTATCACATTGGCGCGACGGTAACTCTTCGCAATTCATGAAAACCCTGTGATAAGGCCGTCGCTTGCCCTGCGCCTGTTTCTCGTTTATGATGGATAGGACGTATCCGGAACAACATTACAGCAAGGTAATTTTTTTAATGAAAAATAAAACACGTAATAATAACCCTTTCCTTTCCGAGGATAAAAACGATTCGGCACGCTCTGAAATTCAAGAATACCTTGATATTAGTCAACAACGTCGGTGGATTTTCCCGCGAGCTGCACTGGTTGGCGTTTGTGCGGGCATTGTTGCTTTGCTTTTCCGAGCTGCATTGACTGGCGTTGATAGCATTAGAAATAACTTGCTTTCTTGGGCGCACAATATGCCGATGTTGGGATGGATTTTCCCTATATCGTTTACCATGCTCGGAGCAGTCGTTTCAGTAGCCATAACACGCCGCTACGCGCCCGAAACCAGTGGAAGTGGCATTCCACATTTGGAAGCCGTTCTTCATCGCTTCCGCAAACTCGAATGGAAGCGCGTTTTACCAGTGAAGTTTGTTGGAGGTATCATCGCTATAGGAAGCGGTTTAGCGTTGGGACGCGAAGGCCCCACTGTTCAAATGGGCGGTGCAGTTGGCGATGCCATTTCACGTTGGTTGAAAGTGTCTGAACGAGAACGTCTTACTCTGATTTCGGCTGGAGCAGGTGCAGGGTTAGCGGCAGCATTTAATGCTCCTTTATCTGGACTTATATTTGTTCTAGAGGAAGTACGACGCGATTTTCAGCCTATTGTATTTGGTGCAGCCTTTGTAGCGGCAGCGATAGCAGATATTATTGCGCGGATTGGCTCAAACCAGTTCCCTATTTTTGCCGTCCCAAGTTATCCCGTTCCTCCACTTACTTCTCTCCCAATATTTGCAGTATTGGGAGTAACCGCAGGGGTGTTTGGCGTGCTTTTCAATCGCAGTTTATTAACCACAATTGAAATGTACAAACGCTTGCCTACTCGCTTTGTGCTTCCTGCTGCTGCGATTACAGGTGGAATAGTTGGGCTGGTTGGATGGTTTTCTCCGCTTATGCTGGGAAGTGGACACGACTTGGCAGAAATTACTCTCAAAGGTGATTTGCTTCTTGCTGCTATTCCTCTTTTCTTTGTCATGCGTTTTTTACTAACGCTCACCAGTTACGGAACAGGTGCTCCTGGTGGTATTTTTGCGCCACTCCTCGTGCTTGGTGCCTTGATTGGTCTGGCAGTTGGACAAATTGCTCACAACCTAGCACCTGATATTGTGCCAATACCGGCTGTGTTCGCAGTGGTTGGGATGGCCGCCTATTTCACCGCCATTGTTCGCGCCCCACTTACGGGGATTATGCTTATTGTTGAAATGACAGGCAATTATTCTCAGATGTTACCTTTGTTGGTAACTTGCTTTTGTGCGTACGCTGTCACCGAATTTCTAAAAGATTTGCCAATTTACGAGGCACTTTTGGAACGAGATTTGAAGCGCGAAGGAGAAGCACATCTCTTGAAAGAGCCAATCGTTATGGAATTTATTGTCCAAACTGGTGCTCCATTTGCAGGTCTTGAAGTACGTTCTCTTGGACTTCCAGCAGGGTGTATTCTGATACGATGTTCAGATGGAAAGCGCGAATGGGTTCCAAGAGCCAATACTCGCCTAGAATCCCACATGCGGATTACCGTAGTGATTGCGCCTGATGCTTCCAATGCTCTTGAAAGCCTGCGTCATGGTTGTGAAACCCTTGGCGAAAAAGCAAAACCGGCCTAACAGCGCTTATAGGCTTACGTGTTGTCGCATTCGGTCTTAAGGGCTTTTTTTCACTCGAAAAATATTTCCCGTTTCGACGGTTGGTTCTCCTAGGTCGTTGGGTAAGGTGCAGGATGCAGTTGATGCATCTCTTCGTGTTATTTGGGGAAACGGGTACAATAAGCAAGAACATCCCAAAATCAAAGTATAAATCGATCTGCAACCAGCGACGACCTATTATCATGACACCATAAGCCAGGTTTGCACTTTCCATCGAGCGGAAGGCAAGTCGAAGGCTTAAATCAAAAAAATACTACTGGAGCAAAAATGAGCAACAAATCTACCCTGAAACCCAAAAGCGATGAAACAACTGGAGGAATGAGCAAGAAACAGATGATTGGTATCGCAATCAGCGTTGTCGTTGTGATTGTGATCGCAGCGATCGTATATTTTGCGCAGCCTAAACCTGCTGCGCCAGTGACAGGTCTAAAAGTGGAAGACCTGGTCGTCGGCACTGGGAGGGAAGTTAAGCTGGGTGACACGCTGACCGTGAACTATACCGGCTGGCTGCTGGAAAAATACCCCAACCAGCCTTTCGATGAATTAAGCCTCCACGACACACCTTTTCAATTTGTTCTGGGGAACGGGGAGGCAATCGCAGGTTGGGATCAGGGTTTGGTGGGCATGAAAGTTGGTGGCAAGCGCAAGCTGACTGTCCCGCCCGAGCTGGGTTACGGAGCTGACGGTGCCGGGGACGGCAGAATTCCTCCAAACGCGACCCTGGTTTTTGAAGTGGAACTGCTGGACGCCCTTGGTCCAGTCCCTGCTACGCTACCGGCCAGTTCGGTGACGGAGCTTAAGATAGAAGACCTGGTTGTTGGCACCGGGGCAGCCGCCAAGAAAGGCGACACCGTTAGCGTGCAGTACACCGGCTGGCTGGAAAACGGCACCAAATTCGATTCGTCGGTGGGCGGGGCCCCGATTGAGTTCGTTCTGGGCGCAGGGAAGGTCATCGCGGGTTGGGAACAGGGCTTGGTGGGCATGAAGGTCGGCGGCAAGCGCAGGCTGACCATTCCACCGTCTCTGGGCTACGGCGCGTCCGGTGCCGGGGACACGATTCCACCAAACGCGACGCTCATCTTTGAAGTGGAACTGGTGGCAATCAAGTAAAAAACGATTGACATCCATACAAAGACAAACGCAAAGTTTCAAAGATTAAGCAAACCTTGCCAGCCCGTTTTCTGGCTGGCAAGGTTTCTAATTTGCGCAATATCGTTTTTTGGCAAGCGCGCGCGAGTCAAACCGTTACGAATAAATTGCAAAAGATGAACCTGATAGCATCTGGCTGCTGGATCTTGAGAAGCTGGATCAGTAATAATAATCCACTTGAAGGAAATAAATGATGGAGCTGATATTATTTTTCATATTATTTATTATTTCATTTGTCTACTCACTCAGCCAGGTTCGAAAGCCAGATCGCTGGCTTGGCCGATTCTTTTTGTGGATGATGAACCTGTCTCATTCCGCGCTGACCGATTGGGGTTTAACACATGTTGAGATACGCCCTCAGTTTACTATTCTCGATGTAGGCTGTGGCGGGGGCAGGACAATCCAGAAGATGGCTGGTCTGGCAACCGAGGGCATGGTGTATGGAATTGATTTTGCCGAGGGCAGCGTCGCCGCATCCCGCGCCAGGAATGCCGGGTTGATTGAAACAGGGCGGGTGAAGATCGAGCAGGCGTCGGTATCGCATTTGCCATTTCCCGATGCTTCCTTTGATCTTGTCTCCGCTGTCGAAACGCATTACTATTGGCCTGACATGCGCAAGGATATGCAAGAAATTTTGCGCGTCCTGAAACCCGGCGCAACCTTCATCATCCTGGCAGAAAGCTACAACATCAACAGCAAACCCAACACATTGCAACAACTGGGATCGAAATTCTTGAAATTCAGACCACTCAGTGTTGATGAGCATCGAGAAATGTTTCTGTTGTCTGGTTTTTCAGATGTTCAGATATTTGAAGAAAGAAGCAAAGGCTGGGTGTGTGGGATTGGCAGAAAACCGCTGTAACTGGTTCGCAAACCCTGTGGGATTTGATATACTTTACCTATGAACATCGAATTCAGCGGCGAGATTTGGTTCTGGCGCGGGCCTGCCCCGTTTTACTTTGTGACCGTACCGGCGGAGCAGAGCAGCACCCTGAAGGCAATCTCAGGGTTGGTAACCTATGGTTGGGGGGTAATTCCGGTCGAGGTGCGCATTGGCAAAACGGTATGGAAGACTTCCCTGTTCCCCAAAGGCGATCTTTATCTTGTGCCGATCAAAGTGCTTGTCCGAAAAGCAGAAAACCTGAATGAAGGCGACGAAGTAACCATACAGCTCGAAGTAAATTTATAAACATTTGCAGCATGAAGGGGTAAAACTGTCTGCACGATCATCCATCATAAAAGCTTTTTAAGTTGTTCAAGATCATAGCTTGCCCCCAGCCGCTCCAAAATCATTGCGGCGCGGCTCAAAAATTGACTGCGCTCAGCGCCTTCGGGCGCGTGACGGCCCAGTTCATAGCATAACAAGGCAACATCATAGTCGTGATGACAGGCAAGCGCCGAATCAAGTCCTTTTTGCCAGGTCTTGCGTGCCTGGGACGGTTTGCCAAGCAGCCACAAAAGAATGCCATCCCAGCGACACGCGCTGGCCAGATTCACCGGGAATGAACGCGAAAAACGATGAGACGATTTGACCACTTTTTGCGCCAGGTCAAGCAAATTTGGTTCCAGCGCCTGCCCGGATTGTGCCTGCGCTTCGAGCAGCAAAACCAGCACACGGGCAATCCCGTCATAGCCAACCTGTGCTGAAAAGTTCGTAGGCGTGGCGTGCAAAATGATCCAGGCACCGCGCTCGGCGTTTAAACGGGCCTTTTCGCGGTCGCCAGTCTGCCAGTAGGCACGCGCCGATAACCCGGTGACGATCATCTCTGAAGCCTGGTCAATGTTTTGCGCCAGAAAGACCCTGGCCTGTTCGAGCAGTTGAATGGCCTCGGCATCCCTGCCTGTTACCACCAGCGTGCGTGACTGGGCTTGCAAGCCCCAGATTTTTTGCTGCATTTCATTGGTGCGCTGCAAACGTGCCGAGAAATCAGCCGATAACTCAAGATTGCGTTGATAGTTGCCCTGATAGTAATACGACAGCGAATGCAGCACACGCGCCTCGCCAAAACGGCGACGATTTCCCAGGTTTTCGTAGACCACTTCCAGTTCGGCAAAAGCCTGTTGCGTCTCAGGGGAGGTGCCATCATTCCCCAGTTTGTATAAGTTCGAAATAAATTTGACCCAACTCTGTTCAACCAGGCCGCCGTAATCACGTGCATCAATATTGGCGCGCTCACGGTAACGACGTGACAGTCCCTTTGCTCCCCCGACACCGGCAATCAGGCTCATATTAATCAAGGCGGTACTGCGCCCGGCAAAAGGCGCAACCCGTTCTGCCAGATTGAGCATTTGCAGCCCCGAACCAATAATATGGATGCGGTCGCTGGCAAAATAGAAGATTTCAAAGAGTTGTTCATGTACGCTGAACGCCGCCAGCAAGCGCTTCTGTTCTTCTGGCGCGGGGGCATTGCGCCCGCCGGGACCCACAATCTGACGGGGAAAGATCAGGCGCACAATCTGCTGAAAAAGCTGCTGGATGAGAACCCGGATGGTCTGCAATCGGGTGGACGGCATGGGACGCCCGAGCAGTTCGAGCGAAATATACAGATGTTCCTTGGTTTTGGGCAGATTGCCCAGTGCCAGGTGCGCCTGCCCGAGCATAAGTTCCCAGCGGGCACGTTCCAGGCGCGCTTCGGGCGTGCGCGGCAATTCCTTCCCGGCCAGGTTGAGCGCCTCGCTCAAAAATCGGATGGCTTCCTGGTTGGCAAACTGCAAGAGCGATTGTTCGCCTGCCTTGACCATATATTCAATTGTCTTGGTGGCGTCTTCGGCCTGGCTGTAATGGTGCGCCAACAACGGATAATAAGGCGACAGGTCATGGGCATGGGTGTTTTCATACCACTCTGCTACGGTGCGGTGAAGCTGTTTGCGCTGGGTGAACAGCATCAGGTTGTAGGCGACTTCCTGCGTGATGATGTGCTTGAAGATGTAGGTCGTATCGGGTGCGGGTGTATCGAGCGGCGTCAGGTCGAGCTGTTCGAGTCGTTGCAGGTGTTCTTGCAAGAGTGGACGGTCGGTTTGGATAGGGTGGATATCCTGCAAAACACGCATCGCGAAAACACGCCCGATGACGCTTGCCACCTTGAGTGTTAACTGCTGCTGTGACGTCAGCCGGTCGATGCGGCTGGTGATGACCCCTTCAATCGTATTGGGGATGAGCGCATTCAATTCTTCAATGGAAGCATTGAGCGTGCATTCCCCATTTTCGATGGTCAGCAAGCCGGAATCGCGCAAAGCATAGGCCAGTTCCTCGCTGAAAAAGGGATGCCCCTCGGCTTTTTCAGCGATCATGTTGCGCACGGGCTGAGGCAGGGTGCGTGTCCCAAGACGCTGACAGACAAGCGCAAAGGCATCTTCCATGGGCAATGGCTGGAGCTTGAGCACCTGTGTGTTGGGAATCGCCAGCAGCCGGGTGTAATCGAGCGGCGGCGTCTCTCCCAGCGGACGGGAGGCAACCACCATGTCAAGCAGCGGCAGCGCCTGCGCCACCGCGTAAACCAACGCCCACGAAGCTGAATCCAGCCAGTGCGCGTCTTCCATCACCAGCAAGACGGGCGCGGTCTTCGCAGCCTGTTCGAGCAAAGCCACCAGCAGACGTTGCGTTTCGAAGGCACGCGCCTCCCCGCGAATGTGTTGGGTCAGTTCGTTATCGGGTAGATCAACTCCCAAAACGGAATCAAGCAAAGGGGACAACTGCGTCAGCTCAGGCAGGTGTTCTCGAAAAGCGGCGAGAATCGCTTCAATTTGCGTTGCATCCAACAAGTCCTGTCCCTGACGACCCGCTTCTAAACCAGCCAGCACGTTTTCGACGCCAAAAAGCTGACGGAAAATCGGTCGCCAGGCATGGTAAGACGCCGATTTTTCAATCGCATCCCCGGCGCCAACCAGGATTGTCAGGTTGCGCGAGGCTGCGTTTTGCAGCAGTTCTTCGATCAGGCGCGATTTGCCGATCCCGGCCTCGCCTTCAACGATCATGATGCCGCCCTGCCCAGCCTGCAATGCATCCAGCCCATGATTGAGTAGCGCGCACTCAGCCAGACGTCCGACCAGTTTGCCAGCCG
Organism: uncultured Chloroflexia bacterium; assembly: GCA_963757465.1. Lineage (GTDB taxonomy): Bacteria > Chloroflexota > Anaerolineae > Anaerolineales > Villigracilaceae > UBA5195. The sequence goes on from CAVWRY010000007.1 coordinate 285,931, forward strand.
ACCGGTTGGATGTCTGCAAACGATGCAGGGGCTTAAAAATGGGGACGGGCTGTTCGATCCCTTTGACCTTGACCGGCTCGAGCGCGTCAAAGGCAATCTGGTCGTGCGCCGCGTCCCAGGTGGATTTATCACAAAGGATGTGTAAATCTTCGCGCTTCATGCGAATGGCGCTTGCCATCAAACGCGCCGACAGGTTGACCACCTGCCCGATGATCGTGTATTCGCGCCGGGTCGCATGACCAATCGCGCCACAGAAGACACGCCCGGTGGTTACGCCGACATGGCAGACCAGGCCAAGCGTTTTCATGCGCTCAATCACATCCATGGCGGTCATCACGCCGCGGGCGGCGTCATCTTCGTGCGAAACCGGCGGCAGGCCAAACGCCGCTAGCAACGTCACCCCTTTTTCGTCCACAGAGATTTTGTTGACGCTGCCTTCATAGCGGTAAATGGTCTCTTGCAGCGTGCGCATGACCATTTGCGCGCCAAACAATCGTCCCGCCTGCACATCGGGGGCAGGGGCGGCGGCAGCGGCCTGCCCAAAATCGGGCAAATTGATGAATAGCACGGTGACCCGGCGCAGTTCAGCCATCCAGCTTCCCTGACCTGCCGCCAAACGATTGATGATGGCCCCGGGGATGTACGTCCGCAGGGCAGCGACTGCCGCATCCAGGGTGGACGCATCCACCCGGTGGCTGGGTTCCGTTTTGTGGGGCGGGAGTGGCGCATCGAGCGAAACCAGCGCGCCATCGGCAAAGCTGGCAACCTCGGCCAGTTGGATTTGCATTTCGGCGGAAACAACCACCTGCCCCGGCGCAGCGCGGATTTCGGCCAGACTTGCCTGTGTCACCGGTGTACCGGTGACGACAAATTCCCAGCGCCCACGCATCCCGCCGACATGGGCCGCCACCAGTTCACCTTGCCCAAGCCCAATGCGCATGGTCAGGGAAACACCATCCGCCGGGCTGTAATTTTGTAGTTTTTGCTGAATGTTCAGGGCGCAGGAAGATGCCAGCAGGGTCAAATCAAGCGGCGTGGCATCCTTCCAAACCGCCAGCAGCGCATCCCCGGCAAACTTGACCACATCTCCCCCATACACGTGGATAATTTCGATCAATTGTGAAAAATAGTTGTTCAAAAGCTCGCTAATTGCTTCGGCCCCGTTGATGCCGGGGATGGCCCACTGCTCGGTCAATGCGGTAAAGCCGGTAATGTCCACCAGCATGACGACTGCTTGAAAACGTTCTGCCAACGGCGCTTCGAGCGGGGCCGGATCCGTGACCAATCTTTGGGCAAGCATGGTCGGCACATAGCTTAACAACTCTTGAACGTATTCAATCTCAGCCAACGACGATCTCCTGCGCTACCAATAATTGATTTGGTCAAAATATCGACCATCCTATATTTTACGCTGGCGTGGGGGAATAAGCAAGAAAGAAAACAGAGATGCCAGTTGGCACGAGTTTCGTCAGGTTGCGGGAACCGCGCCCCTACTGTTTTGACGTATTTTCGTGAAACATGCGGTTTTGATCCTATAGGGAGCCTATACTGATCCCATAGTGATCCTATACTGAAGCCATACAAAGATGTTTCACAGCACAAATCTCTGCCCCTATCATTTTGTGGTTTTATAGCGGGCTTTCAATCAGCCCCCTCCGCCCTACGGGCACCTCCCCCAAATTCCGACGACGGAAAGATTTATATTCGCAAGGTTGATTTCAGTCGGAATTTAGGGGAGGAAGATCGGTTAACGTATCTTGTAATGCACATCCGACAGTGCCCTCAAGCGCTCGGCGGCGCTTTCGGGGGTGATGTCGCGCTGGGGCATGCCGAGCATTTCGTAGCCCACCATAAATTTGCGCACAGTGGCCGAGCGCAGCAGTGGCGGATAAAAGTGGGCGTGCAGCGTCCATTCGGGGTGGGGTTGACCGTCAAATGGGGCCTGGTGAAAGCCCATCGAGTAAGGGAAGGAAATCTCGAACAGGTTGTCGTAGCGCGTGGTCAACTGTTTGAAAACCTGCGCCAGTCCGCTTACTTCGGCGGATGTCAGGTCGCTCAGGCGGGCGACGTTGCGGTGGGGGAGGACAATCGTCTCGAAGGGCCAGACGGCCCAGTAGGGCACCAGCGCGGTGAAATGGTCGTTGGCGACGATGACGCGCTCTTTGCGTTGATGTTCCTCTGCCAGATAATCCGCCAGCAGCGGACGGTGATGCTCGTTATGGTAGGTGCGCTGGCGATCGAGCTCTTTGGCTGGTTCGTTGGGGATGTGCGCGGTGGCCCAGACCTGACTATGCGGGTGCGGGTTGGAGCAGCCCATGAGCGTGCCCTTGTTCTCAAAGACCTGCACATAATGGATAAAATCCTTTGAACCCAGCTTGACGGTTTGTCCCGTCCAGGTGGCGAGCACGTCTTCAATGGCAGTCTGATCGAGTTCGGGCAGGGTCAGGTCATGGCGTGGGGAAAAGCAGACCACCCGGCACAGTCCGCGCTCAGGGGTGGCGGTCAGCAGCGGGTGGGTCTGGTCGATTTTTTCGGTGGATGCATCGGGGAGCAGGGCGGCGAAGTCATTGTCGAAGACAAAGGGGCCGCTGTAGGGTGGGTTTTTTACACCGGCAGCGCGCTCATTGCCAGGACACAGATAACAGGTCGGGTCATAGGCGTTCAAATTATCCGCTGCGGTTTTTTCCACCTGGCCCTGCCAGGGACGTTTGGCGCGCTGCGGTGAGACCAGTACCCAATCTCCGGTGAGTGGGTTGAAGCGACGGTGGGGCGTTTCGATCATCGTTTCACTTTCTGCGCTCAGCGCGCCAGGGCGGCGAGCACCCCGTCACAGGTTAATGGATGGATAAGGCAACGATCTGCACCGAGTTCGCGTGCGCGCGCCTCGTCGGCAACGGAGGAACAGACCAGCACGGGCAGGTCATCGGCGGCAAGCTCGGCAATCAGCAGGTGCGAGGCTTCGAGCGCTGCCAGCGACTGAAAGAGAATCGCCACCGGCTGCATTGCGCGGGTCTCGGGTGGCGCGGGCATTTTGGGAGCGCGGGCGATGTCATAGCCTCCCTGCTCGGCATAGCGCATGAGCAGATAGGTTAGCGCCGGGTCATCGCCTATCATCAGAATTTTCATGGTCTTGTCTCCGCGGGGCAATCATAACATGGGTGAATTTGATGTGGATTGTAAATCCACGTCCCACCGCTTGCTTGCCACAAGACCGGATTTTTTTGCCCGTTTCCGGGATGTAACAGGGATTGCTGCAATCGGCAAATGAAAAGCGAGAAATCTCCGCCGCTGTTCGGAAAAGTGCAAAAACATCCCGCTCCCAGTCAAGACAGGCGTATCTTTTACGGCCTATGATGTATCTAGTACTATAACTATACAAAAATGTAAGGTAGCCACAGCACTCGTTTGTTATTAAACCATTCAAGAAAAGGACTCGAACATGCGATCAAACAGATTTTGGTTTTCTATCATTGGCATTACTGCACTACTGCTTGTCATGCTTATGGGGAATTTGGGGATCAACAAGGCCAGCGCCCAGAGCAACCTGCTGACCAACCCGGGGCTCGAGTCGGGTGCATCGCAGACGCCCACTGGCTGGAGCGAATCCGGCTCGGCGGTGGACGCTTCGAAAAGCGAGACGGGCAGCCCGCACTCGGGGACGTACAAAGGCACCCACTGGAAAGCCAGCGCTTATGATGTCTTCACCTTCCAGACCAAGACTGGTCTGACCAACGGCACATACACCCTGCGTGCCTGGGTCATGTCTGGCGGCGGACAGACAACGGCGGTGATGAAGGCTCAAAACTGCGGCGGCTCCACGCTCACGTATACCCTGCCAACCACCAGCACCTGGACTCAAATTTCGCTCTCCGTCCCTGTCACCAACGGACAATGCACCGTCGGCTTTTCGTCGGTGGCTGCGGCCAACCAGTGGCTCAACTTTGACGATGTCGAATTCTTCATGAGTGGCACTGTTGCCACCGCCACCCGCACCAATACCCCCGGGCCTGCCACAGCCACGCCGGTTGCAGGCGGGTTGTCGATCAAAGGGGCAGATGTTTCTACCCTGCAACAGGCCATGGATCTGGGTCAGGTTTACTACAATGCCAGCGGCACCCAGCAGAACGCGCTCGACATTCTCAAAGGTGTCGGCGTGAACTATATCCGCTTGCGTGTGTGGGTCAACCCGGTCAGCGGCTATAACAACATGGCAAAGGTGATCGCTTTTGCGCCGCAGGTCAAATCACGCGGCCTGAAACTGCTGGTGGATTTGCACTACTCCGATACCTGGGCCGACCCCGGCGCACAAACCAAACCGTCCGCCTGGAACGGACATACCCTGAGCCAGTTGCAAACTGATGTCTATAACTACACCTTTTCCGTCTGCAATGGACTGAAGAACGCAGGCGCAACGCCAGATATGATGCAGGTCGGCAATGAGATCACCGCCGGCATGCTCTGGAATGAAGGCAAAATTGTCAACAATGACTTTGCGCCGGTATCATCGCTCATCAAGCAGGGCTACAACGCTGTCAAAGCCTGCAACGCATCGACACAGGTGATGCTCCATACTGACCGTGGCGGCGACAATGCGACGGCGCGCTGGTGGTATGACGGCGTCAAGGCGCAGGGCGTGCAGTGGGATGTGACTGGCCTGTCGTTCTACTGCTACTGGCACGGCACGATTCCAACCATGCAAAGCAATGTGGCTGATATGAAGAGCCGCTATGGCAAACCAGTGGTCATCGCTGAAACGGCTTATCCGTTCTCACCGACGGGTAATGGCGACAGTTGGCCCAACGAAATTACCGCCACAACCCCCTGCTCAGGCTACGCATCTTCGCCAACGGGTCAGGCCAGCTTCCTGAATGCGCTCAAGACGGCCCTGACCAATGCAGGCGGTGCGGGCTTCTTCTATTGGGAGCCGACCTGGGTTGCCACGCACGGTATCGGCTGGAACCCGGCGGATCCAAGCTCAGGCAATGCCTGGGATAATCAGGCGGTTTTCGACTTCAACTTCAAGCTCAACCCGAATATTAGCTGGAATCCATAAAACATTCACCACGAAGACACAAAAGCACTAAGTTTAGATTTCTTGGTGTCTTCGTGGTGAAATTGATAAGCTATAAAAGCATCCCATCGTTTGATGGGATGTTTTTGTACAAGGTAGGGGCGGGTCTCCCCGCTCCTTTTGAATAGGACAATGAACCAGGGCGGGAGAACCCCGCCCCTCCATAAAATCACCCTGTCTTCCCATCCCGATAGGCCCGCGGCGACATGCCCACTTCGCGTTGAAAGGTGCGGGTAAAATGCGCCCCTTCTGAAAAGCCGACGGCGAGTGCCACCTGCATGATCGAAAGCTGCCCGGCTTCGAGCAGGGCACGCGCCTGATGGATGCGATAGCGCCGCAAGTAGGTCATCGGGGTAATGCCCAACTCCTGACGAAAGCAGTCGGTCAGGTAATCAGGGCTAATGCCGACAGCGCTGGCGATTTCTTCACGGGTCAGCGCTTCGGCGTAACGGGCCTGAATGCAGGCTATCGCCTGCCGGACGAGTTGCTGTGTGGCGCGTCCGAGGGGTTGCTGGCGCGAAAGCGCGGCTTCGATGTGATGCAGGGTTTCATCGCTGCTGAATAGGCCCTTGTTCAGGATGGTCGCCACGCCGCGATTGCATCGTTCAAGGTCGGCGGCGGTCAGGGCACGCGCCGTCAGCACAATGACGGGGATGTTGCGCGTCGCTTCACGCGAGCGCAAAACATCCAGCACGGCGAAACCGTCCATTTCGGGCATGGTCAGATCGAGCAGGATCAGGTCGAGGGGGGTGTGCGCCACGATATCCAGCGCTTCGCGTCCGTTGCGCGCCGTGATGGGTTGGCAGCCCAATTGCGCGACAAGGCGGCTGTGCATGTCGAGAATGCCAGGGTCGTCATCGACGACCAGCACCGTATGCTGCGCAGATTTGGGTGCAAAGTAGCGCGAGAGTTCTTCGGCCAGTTGTTCGACCTGCAAGGGTTTCTGACGATAGTTGAGTTCGAGCAGTTCGCCCTGGTTGTGCGCGTCGTCGAGCGAGTAGGCCAGGATAGGGATGTGCTCGGTGGCGGGCTGTTGTTTCAACAGGCTGATGATGGCCCACCCCTCGCGGGTGGCCAGCCGGTTGCCGAGAATGAACGCCGCCGGGGGCGCGGAGAGCACGTCTGAAAGCCAGCCCGGTTCTTTGTCGATGTTGCAGACCCGCAACGCAAACCCGCGCTCGCGTAAATAGGCGCTCAAGGCGTCCGCCGGGCTGGAACTTTCTGTCAGGATCATCACCAGGTTGCTGCGCATCGGTACAGGGGAAGTCCGGTCTACAAACGGGGCGGCAGCAATGGTCGGAACGGTAAACGTAAAGGTGGAGCCGCTGCCCAAATCCCCCGGTGAACGGACGGCAATGCTGCCGCCATGTTGTTCCACCAGTTGCTTTGAAATCGTCAGCCCCAACCCCAGCCCGCTGAAACCTGACTGGATGGTGCGCTCGGTGCGGTGAAACTCGCGGAAGATGGCCTGCTGTTCAACATCGGCAACGCCCGGCCCGGTGTCGCTGACCGAAACAGTCGCCAAAGACCCGGCCACTGTCAGGTTGAGCGTCACCTGCCCCTCGGACGTGAACTTGACGGCGTTGCTGATTAAATTGAGTGTGATCTGGCGCAGGCGGGTGCGGTCGCCAAGTACCCAGGGCATCTGCGCCGGGAAACTGACGCGCCAACCCAGGCCCTTTTCCTGCGCCAGTTGCTCGCCGATCTGCGCCGTGACGCCGAGCACTTCAACCAGGTTGAGTGGCTCATGCAAAATACGCAACTGACCGGCATCGCTGCTGGCAAGGTCGAGCACGTCACCAATCAGCCGCGCCAAGTGTTGGGCGCTGGTATTGATCTTTTGCAGGTCACGCAGTAGCGGCCCGGCAGGTTCGGGACGTTCTTTCAAGGCCATGTCGCTCAGGCCGACAATCAGGCTGAGCGGTGTGCGCAGTTCGTGGCTGACAGTGGAGAGAAAGCAACTCTTGAGCCGGTTGGCATCTTCGGCCAGTCTGCGTCCTTCGAGCGCTTCGTGGTAGAGGCGGCCCGCCCGCAACGCCGAAGCCAAATTGTGGACAATCGCGGCGCACGGCTCCAGGTTGCTGGCGCTCAGGGCGACAAAACCAGTCAGCCGTTCATCGATCACCAGCGGCAAAATCGTCAGTTGGAAGGGTACATCGGGCGCATACAAACCGGCTGGCGGAAACGACCGTGTCGGGAATTGCCGTCCCAGCCCGTCGCCCAGCAGCACGGTGCTATGCGAGAGCGGGTCATCATCATGCGATGAGTAAATCGCTACCAGTGCGCTCTCGATGCCTAGTTGCGGCAAATGCTGCGCCAGAATATTGGCGCTATCGGCATTATCGACCGCCGAGAGCAGTTGGGATGTCATCAACCCCAGCCGGTTTGACATTTCGCTATGATGCAGCAGCGCATTGGTGGCCTGACGCTGCATCAACTGCGCCAACACGATGCGGGCGTGGTCAATCAGCATGCTGGCAAAATCAGGCCGCACCCCCTTCAACAATGGCATCTGCAACAGCGGCAGGAGGCCGGGCAGGGCGCGGCTCAAAATCGAAAACGCGGCATGCCACGGATAGGCATCTTCACGGTGCGCTTCGAGCCACTGCGCCAGTTGTCCCAACGCTGACTCAAAATCCGCTGCGTCTTGACGAAACAGGCTGCCCCGAAACGCTTCGACCAGCGTCAGGCACAGCGCGTCCACCTGCTCGCGCGGGCTGTGCTGTACTTCCAGGAAGGTTGCTTCGGCCATCAGGTGGGCCAGGGAATTGAAAATAGAATGGAGATCGAGCAACTGCGATGGAGCCAGCACCGCCACCGGGGATGTCTCCGGGCGGCAGCCGCAGGACTGGCGCACGATAAGCTGTGTCTTGACCCGGATACTGGCGCTGGCTGTCGGCTCTCCCCGGATCGTGCCCAAAAGTGCCGAAACGGCCTCGCGCCCCAGGGTAAAGGTTGGATGCCGGATCGTCGTCAGCGGCGGAAGCTGCGAACGCGCTTCGAGAATGTCATCAAACCCGATCAGCGCCACATCTTCGGGGACGCGCCGCCCCGCAGCGCGCAGCGTATCGATTGCGCCCAACCCCGAAAGGTCGTTGCTCGCGAGCAGCGCTGTAAAAGGTGCGCCGCTGTCGAGAATACGTTGCATGGCAATCCGCCCGCCCTGGCGGCCATGCTCGCCAAAGGCAATCAGGCGCTCATCTTCGGGCAGACCGCCTTCGCGCAGCGCGGCCCGATAGGCCGCCAGTCGCTCGGCGCTGTCACCGCCGCGCCCGGTCTTGCCGGCAATCATGCCAATCTGACGGTGTCCATGCGCGATGAGATGATCAAAGGCCTGACGAATCCCGTCCACGTTGTCGGCTGCTACCAGCGGGCCGGGCTTTTCAGCCGTCGTCAAAATGACCGGGTAGCCCGCCCGGATCAAATCCTGCAGATATTCGAACTGCGCATCCGAAAGATCATCGGGGATGATAATCAGTCCGTCCGCATTCCAGGGGCCGACCGGCACAAAATCGACGTGTTCTCCCGGCACGGCCCAGGCCGTCCGGCTGGCCCGCGGACTGCCCGGCAGCGAGATGCCGCAGCCCATCAGCAGGTTGCAGCCCTGTTCACGCGCCGCCGTAGAAATGCCCTGCAGAAAGAGTGTGGGTATAGTTGTCAATCGTGGTGCCTTCATAGACAGACCACGTTGAGAGAAAACCAATCGTCGGGCGGTTGCGGCTCATATTCAATATTGAGTATACAGGATACGCTATAAATATTGGAGAAGCAGTTTGACGCCCAGCCGATCATTTCCCCAGGCCACTTAATTGGCATCCAGACATCTTGTAGAGGCGCGGTCCCCGCGCCCCGATGGGCCATCATCCACACTGGGGCGGGAAAACCCCGCCCCTACGAAAGCTTTTGTTTCTGCGCAACCTGATAATTTTCCAAAAGCAGCGCAATCGCCTGTGCCACGTCGGCTTCCTGTCGCAGGTAAAAGCTGACCCATCCTGTCTCTGGCATAATATGATGCGGCTCGGCGCGGCCCGCTGCGACAATTTCATCGCGCAGCTTTTTCGGGAAGGGAATATCCACCAGATGATTGCCATGCATATGTCCAATCTCGCGTTTGCCGATGACATATTCCACCCCGCCAAAACGGTGCGGTTGAACGCTGACACCTTCCCATGCTGTGACGGCCTGTGTAATGCGCTCCTGCGCGTTATGGATGTTCATTTTTTCTACCACCTTTCCTGTGACCAACGACCATTCCATTTTATCTCGCATCGCAACAAACGATAAGCAGCAAGCCACCCGTGACCTTTAGCCCTCCCCCGACCCCAGCACAATACGATAGAATCCGCGCATTATTTATCTCTCATCTTGTGAGCCAAGCCCATGCCACGTAAAACCCTGCTTGAAATCTCCAAAAAAGATTTGTACAACGATGGCGTCACCTCCTTTGAAATCGAAGGACAGACCATCGCCGTTTGCAAAATTGGCGATGGATACTATGCTTTCCCTGATACCTGCACGCACGAAGAATGGCCGCTTAGCGAAAGCTACCTGGCTGACGGACAAATCGTCTGCTCGCTGCATGGCGCGGCCTTTGACCCGCGTACCGGTGCATGCACACGCGGTCCGGCCAGCGATGCGCTGATTCCATACAACGTGCGCCAGCAGGACGAAACCTTGTTTATCGAAATGGAGGATGGAAGATGCAGTCACAAACTGCACGATACCTTTCCCGCCGTGAAAGTTTACGTCCCGGCGGTGCGCGCCGAAAGCAGCTTGCGCGAGTCCATTCGTGGGCTGGACGAACTTGACGAAGCGACCGTCCGCCACATTGTCCGTGTTGTTGGGGCAGGCTTGCGCCTGAGCGAACATTTTGCATCCAACGCTGTCACACTCGATGAGCTTCCGGCCTTGTTTCTGCAGCTGCAAACTGCATTGCGTGCGCTGCTGGCCCACGTCGCCGCAGATTACGCCGCGCTGATTGCCCGTGCCAACAGCGATAGCAGCGCCGAAACCGTCCGCTGGATGCTGCCCGAAGGAACGCCCGAACTGCACAACGGCTACGAAGTCTGCGACCGCTACTTCCGCTTCTTCCGCGTGCAGGAGTTGCACGTCCGCGAATGGCTGGGGACGATGGCTTTTGTCTCGCTGGAGATGGTCGAAGACCTGCCGCATTCCCTGCTCAACTGGGACGAGTTGACTGCCTTGATCCTGGCTGTGACCATCCAGTTTGACTGGACGCTGCCAGAAAACACGCCCCGTGAAATTCCTGTCGACGTTGGCGGCCCCGAACCCGTCAGCGCCGCACTGCCCCCGTGGCAGGGTGAAATTGAAGGGGTGGGTCGTACCGTCGCCATCTCCTACTTCCGCCTGCTGGTGGGACATCACATCTGGCAGCACTTTAGCGTCATGGCGCGTGAATGCTTTGAGCGTAGCGCCGCCGCCTTCGCCAGCGGTCAGGACGATGAAGCCACCGAATGGCTTTGGAAGGCCACACGCCTGTTCCGCGCCACCACTGCCACCATGTGGTATGCCAGCATCTTCCCGCGCCAAATCTATCAGGTGGAATTGCGCCCCACGATGGTCGAAACTGACAGCGTGGATGCCCAACTCCAGCACCTGACCTACAACCTGCTCAAGCAATCGATCAAAAAGCTCAAAGCCGCGCTCGACGAACGCGCCCAGAACCAGGCACCGCTGCACAGCATGCAGGCTTATGGCGCGCTCAAAGAATTTTACGAGTTTTTTGTGCAGGATATGGAACAGCACATCCTGGTTGCCACATCCAAAGTCGGGCTGGATTCGTCGCTGGCGCAAAAAATCTGGCAGGAAAAGCTGCCCCCCAACACCCGCACCAAAAACGCCATGGACCTGCTGCGCGATATGGCCGTCCTGCGCCAGAAGGAATGGCAAAAAGTACTGAACATCACTGTCGTCGAGTCGGTTGCTGAAAATCAATAAGAATCTATTCGAAGTAGGGGCGGGGTTCTCCCCTGACGGGCACGCGTCCCGCCCCCGGTTTGGACGTTATGCCTATCAGGGCGCGGAGACCGCGCCCCTACGTTGCATATTACAGATTACAACATCAAAGGAAGAAACTTTATGCTAAAAGTCGGTTATATCGGTCTGGGGCTGATGGGAAAATCCATTGCCCGCAACATTCTCAAAGCCGGGTTCCCGCTCGTTGTCCACAATCGCTCACGCGCCGCAGTCGATGAACTGACCGCCGAAGGCGCGACAGCGACCACATCCCCGGCAGAAGTGGCGGCGCAGGTGGATATCGTTTTTACCAATCTGCCAGACACCCCCGATGTGGAAAAAGTAGCGCTCGGCGAAAACGGAATTCTGTCTGCGATCCGCCCCGGGCTGATCTTCGTCGACAACTCGACGATCAAACCCGCAGCGGCGCGTGCCATCGCCATTCGTTTTGCTGAAAAGGATGCGTTTGCGCTCGATGCTCCCGTCTCTGGTGGGGATGTGGGCGCCCGCAATGGGACGCTGGCGATCATGGTGGGCGGTGACCCGGCAGCGCTCGAAAAAGCGATGCCCGTTTTTCTGGCGATGGGCAAAACGGTGACCCACGTCGGCGGCGCGGGCGCGGGACAGGTTGCCAAAGCGGCCAACCAGATCATGGTCGCCGCGCAAATGGTGGCTATGGCCGAACTGCTGGTTTTTTCGCAAAAAGCCGGGGTTGATCCGCAAAAGGTGGTCGAAGCCATCAAAGGCGGCGCTGCCCAATGCTGGACGCTGGATGTCAAGACGCCACGCCTCTTCGCGGGCAATCGCGCCCCCGGTTTTAAAGCCTACATGCAATCGAAAGACCTGAATATCGTGCTCGAAACCGCCCGTGAATATGGGGTGCCGCTGCCAGCCTTGGCTGAACACGCCCAACTCTACACCGCCATGTTGCAAATGGGCATGGGCGACCTCGATAACTCGGCGGTGCTCGGCGTGCTCGAAGCACTGGCAGGAATTACGTTGAAAATCACAGGGTAGCAGGTTAGGTCGAAGGTCGAAAGGAAAATCTAGATGAGCCGTTTCTGGGCTTTTGTTCGGGATTATGCTTTGATTGCAGTCGGGATGGTCATTCAGGCAGTCGGGCTGCGATTATTCCTGGTTCCGGCACAACTTGCCAGCGGCGGCGTCAGCGGCCTTTCACAACTCATTAACCACTTTACCGGCTGGCCGATTGGCTTGATGGTGCTCGCTGGGAACATTCCCCTGCTCATTCTTGGGGGGCGCTATCTTGGCGGACGCCGTTTTGCACTCAGGACGGCTTTTGCCGTGGCTGTCTATTCATTCGCGGTGGATGCCCTCCTGCATCTGCCATTTTTCCCCCAAAACGGCCTGACCAATGACATTGTATTAAATGCGCTTTACGGCGCAGTCCTGGGCGGGATTGGCTCAGGGTTGGTCTACCGCGGACAGGCCACCAGTGGTGGCAGCGACATCCTGGCGCGTATTCTCAACCACTGGCGCGCCATCCCAATGACACAGTCTTATCTCATTACCGACACATTGGTCATCCTTTCGGCGGGACTTGTCTTTGGTTGGCCGAAAGCACTCTATGCACTGGTCACGCTCTACGTCACCGGACTGGTCGTGGATGCAACCATGGAAGGCGCTGGCATTGTGCGCACTGCCTGGATCATCACGTCTGAGCCAGGTGCAGTGACACAGAAAATACTGTTCGAAATGCAGCGCGGTGTCACCATCTTGAACGGCACGGGCGGTTATACTGGCGCAGAGCGGCCTATTTTATATTGTGTCGTGACTCGTTCAGAGGTCCAGCACTTGAAATCGATTGTTCACGCCATTGACCCGAAAGCGTTTATGGTGGTTGGTGCAGCCTACGAAGCGCTTGGAGAAGGATTCCAGCCGTTTAAAGAGCAAGGGCGCAGCATTGCTGCGCCCTTACCCTATCGATTATTTTTTCCTTGGTTTGCGCTTCGGGTCGAGCTTGTAGCCGAAGCGGCGCATGACGGATTCGTCGTCACGCCAGTCTTTTTCGACTTTGACGCGTAACTCAAGGAAGACCTTGCGCCCGCTCATCAATTCGATCTCGTTGCGGGCGGTGATGCCGATTTTCTTGAGCATCAGCCCGCCCTCGCCGATGACAATGCCCTTTTGGGTTTCGCGCTCGACGAAGATGGTGGCGGTGATGCGCGCACCCTGATCGCCGCGCTCAATGAACTCGTCCATGCGCACGTTGACGCCGTGTGGCACTTCGCTGCGCAGGTGGTGCAGGCATGCCGCGCGGATCAACTCGGCGGCGATTTCCTTTTCGTAAAAGTCGGTGGTCTGCTCCGGGTCAAATTCCGGTTCGCGGACGGGCATCTTTGCCACGAGCGCTTCGAGCAGCGCATCACGCCCCTGGCCATGCAATACCGAAAGGCTGTGGATTTCGGCCCCAGTCACGAGATCAGCAAAAGCGGCGCTTTTAACGGCGACATCTTCAAGCGGCACGAGATCAATTTTATTGAGCGCCAGCACCAGGGGAGTCCTGCGCTTCATTTGGGCGAACATGGCGGCGATGCGTTTATCTTCATCGGTCAGGCCTTCGGCCAGGTCCACCATCCAGAGAATAACATCCACGCCTTCAATGGCCTGTTCTGCTTCCTGATTCAGGAATTGGCCGAGCAGGTTGTGGGGCGTATGCAGGCCGGGCGTATCGAGAAAAACCATTTGGTAGCTTTCGGTGGTGAGAATGCCCATCTGACGGCGGCGCGTGGTCTGCGCTTTGGGGGAGACGGCGGCAATTTTCTGCCCGACGAAAGTGTTGACCAGCGTGGATTTGCCCACGTTGGGGTGTCCGATGACAGCGACAAAACCAGAGTGAAATTCAGTCATGTTTCTTGGGGTTCCAGTTAACCACAGCAATACTTGAGATGATCAAGGCGGCGCCGGCCAGCAACTGCCAGGTAAGCGCTTCGCGCAGGAAAACCACGCCAAGCAGCACACCGCCAAGTGGAAGGAGATAAGTGACAAGTGTAGCACGGGTTGGGCCAATTTCGTGCACAAGATGATACTGCATAATCAGCGCCAGCCCGGTGCCAAGCACGCCCAGCCATAAGAGCGCAATCCATGTCAGGGGCAGATGGGGAATTGCAAAAGGAGATTCGGCCACCGGGGCGGCGCTACCGATGACCAACAAGGCGCTGACCAGCGGCAGGGTGCCGCGAATCTCCCCGGGGATGTTGTGCGTGTTGCGACGGGCATAGATGTAGCTGAGGGCGTACGACGCGGACGCGACGATCACCGCTGCCTGCCCGATCAGCGAGTTATGCACTTTAGGATCAAAATCGCGGCTGAGCAGCACCACCACACCGATAAAGCCAATCAGCAGGCCGACAACTCTGGGAACGGTCATTTTGTCATCGCGCAGAAAGAAGTGCGCAATCACAATCGTAAAGAGCGGCACTGTAGCATTCAAGACCGAAGCCACTGCCGAGTTCAATCGTCTGCTCGCCCCAGGTGATCAGAAAAAACGGGATGGCGACGTTTAAAATGCCCAGAATGAAGAAAACTCGCCAGGTTTTCCAATCACGCGGAATGCGGATGCGAAAAACTGCGGCCACGATCAGCCCCGTCAGCAGGCCGAAACCCACCCGGTACGTGACCAGTGTCAGCGGACGGATTTCTTCGAGTGCAATTTTAATCCACAGAAACGATGCACTCCAGATCACGCCGAGCAGAATGAAGAGAATCCAGTGTTTGAGTTTCATGGTTTTTGGGTGAAGGTTGGAAGGGTGAAGGTTGAAAGTTTACAATGGATTGTAGCGATTGGGTTGACATGGAACCACCCAATTCTTGCTTTTAAGCAAAACTGGCGATTTTTGCTTCGCCAGTTTTGCTTTTTTGTTACCCTTTTTTGACTGCCGTCTTTGTCGTTTTGGGCTTGGCCCGCCGGAAAGGCGGCATGTAAATCGAATGGACTTTACATTTGGTCTGATCGAGCATTTTGTTAAACAGGCTCGGATGGTTTTTTGCAAAAGCATCGGGGTCAAGGTTCGACGTAATCACCGTCGGCAAATCTTCGTAGTAGCGAAAGTTCAAAATCTGATAAAGCTTGTCTTCGGCCCAGTTTGAATTCATGCTGCTTTCTTTGAAGCCGTCCAAAATTAGCAAGGGTGCAGTGCGGATTTCGTAAAAGCGCCGGTCAAATGAGACATCCGCATTCGGGCGAAAGGTCTCCTTGAAGTAATCGAGCAGCACCGAAATATCAGCCATGATGGCCTGTCCGCCCATGCCCATGCGGTAGTTACCAATCGCCGCCGCCAGATGCGTCTTGCCGCAATGCGACGGGCCGAGAAAGACCAGCCAACCGTGCGGCTCTTCGCTAAAGTGCGCAGCGAAATCATGCGCTTCTTCGAGCACCTTTAACTGCGCCGCCGTTACCTTCTCGCGGACAATTTCCTTGTCTTTCACCGTGTATCCGCTGGCGTTTTTGCGTTCGGTGGTTGTGACGGTGACAGCTTCTTCGCCCAGTTCGTTATGACGATCCTTCCAGTTCTTGAAGGTCATCTCCTTGATATCGTGCATCGAAAGCATCGAAAGACCCGGGTTGCTGCTCTCATCCGGGTGACGGTAATCCAGCGCCAGAATGCGGATATGCCGCACCAATTCGTCATCCTGCAAACGTGAGCGGATGCGCCCTTCGATCTCGTCCAAAATCAGGTTGGTGGTAATCACCGTTGGCAGCTTGTTGATGTAGCGGTAATTGACGATCTGAAAGAGCTTCTCTTGCGCCCAGCCGGTGGCGTTTTGCGTACCAAAATCGTCCATGATGAGCAAACTGGCGCTGCGGATGTCTTCAAAGCGCGCTTCAAAGGTCGTTTCGGGACTGTTGTACGAAAAACGTAGACTGTCGAGCAGGTCCGGGACGGTGATAAACAGCGTCGGCACGCCGCGACTGACCGCTTCGTTGGCAATCGCCGCTGCCAGGTGTGTCTTGCCGGAGCCGTACGAACCTTCCAGCAGAATCCAGCCGTTCAGGGTGCGCGCAAATTCCATGCAGATTTTTTTTGCATCGTCGCGGCTGTCTTTTTCCATCTGGGTAATGGCGTTTTTGGCCTTGGGGTTGCCCGAAATCAGATAATTCTCGAACGTCAAATGGCTTAGTCGGCCCAGGCTGCTCAATTCATAGAGCCTGTTGCGCGCTTTCTGCGCGACTTCGCTGGTGCGGCAAACGCACAATTCGACCTTGCCGAACTTTGGGTGACCGACGGGCACATCCCAGCGGATATATCCAACCCCGGCGCAGTGTGGGCAATCGGCCTTGCCCCAGGCTTCGGGCTTAATCTCCGTCAAGGTACTCGGAGAACTGATTCTTTGTGTACCGTTCTGAAGCTTTGCCGCCGTCGCTTGGATCTTTTCCTTCATTTTTGCCTTCTTCCTTCCAGCGCTTCAAAATCGCTTCGATGTATTTCCAGTTGCGCTTATTGCGGGTCACTGCAATTTCAAACGCTTCTTTAAACCACTCTGCTGCATATTCATTTTCGGCTGCGCGCAGCGCATCCGCCATGAGCGGGGTTAGCGGGCCGATATTTTCTTCATAGAGCTTGAAGATGTTCGGCCTGTCGCGGGGCGGAAGCGTCATAGAAGCGGCGGCGCGACCCGGGTCTTTCTCCAGCGCTGCGGCGATGGCCCGTCCGAGCGGCGAATTAAGCAAATATAGGCCGCCTGCATCGTTCTCCACCCGCAGCAGCGTACCTCGCTGCACGGCTTTGTTGAGGCCCTGGGTCAGCGCATCCGCTGTCAGCCCTTGCATAAACGCGTTATCTTCGGCAATCTGCCCCGGGGAGATGTAGCGCATCCGTGCTTCGAGATGCTCAAAGCGCCACAAAACATACAGCGTTATCTTCAACTCATCCAAATCATCCATGCTTCCCAATAGGTGAAATAGACTGTCAGGAAGTTGGGTGAAAGTCTCGGATGATGTGAAGCCTCCAAACTCAGTCATTTTGCAATGCGCCTTCAAGCCGTAATTTAAGTTTCGTTATACCAAATGAAAACACTGTCAGAAACAAAATGGGGATAATTATTGCGAGGAAACATAAACTTAAAAATGCAAAAATTTCACTTTGCCAATATTCATATACCCAAATTTTTCCGTTTTTTGATAATGCAAAATACCAAATGCTAATGCTATCGGGATACCATTCTTCAAACCGGACGCACTGAACAACCTTCTCAGGCGGCTCACCAAAAGATTTTTCAAAATCATAGACTTTGTCAAATTTACATGAGCCAAACTGTTCACTATAGATTTGGGTATAAATAAATTTTGTTTTTTTTTCTTTTTTCCAGGGTATGTTTTTTTGATTGGTAGGATAGAAACTTTTGAAGTAAATTTCGCCTGTTTTGGTTTCTACCCAAATCGTTTTATTTGCATCTGCGCGAAGGATTTTCTCAGTTGCCGATGGTGATGATGCGAATATGCTCCAAGCACTAAAGTAACCGCGATAATTTGATAAAGTGCTGAAATCAACAGGAACATTCAGTAACCGCATCAAAACCAGAAAAAGGCCAAGTAATAGTATTACAGTTACCAGTACGCCAACAAAAAATGCTAACAATCCTTTTGTTACAGGTTGCAAAACTGCCAATACTTTTCGAGCTTTCATCAATACTCGCTACCCTGCCTGTGTAAATTTCTCAAAAAAAGTAAACCTATCAAAACGGAACACAGGCCAAGGGAAATCAATTACGCAATATGCATTACGCTCCACTCAAATCCACTCTTCTCGTCGCCGCATTTTCGAACTTTGTCAAATTGCTGCGGAAGATCAAATCGACGGTGCCGACGGGGCCATTACGATGCTTCGCGATTTTGAGATGCGAGACATTTTGCATGGCGGGGTCTTTGTCGTCGCGGTAGATGAACATGACAATGTCAGCATCCTGCTCCAGCGAGCCGGATTCGCGCAAATCTGAGAGCTGGGGTTCTTTGTCGGCGCGCTGTTCAACGGCACGGGAGAGCTGCGCGGCAGCAATCATCGGGACGTTAAGTTCACGAGCCAGTTGTTTGAGCGCGCGCGAAATGTACGAAACTTCTTGCACGCGGTTGTCATTGCGCGTTTCGGAAGACATCAGTTGCAAATAATCGATAATGACGAGGTCCAGCCCATATTCCATGTGCAGGCGACGGCATTTGGTGCGCAGTTGCAGTGGCGAGAGCGCAGGCGTATCATCAAGGTACATGCGCGTGTCGCCGAGCACTTCGATGGCATGGTTGAAAATCGGCCAGTCTTCATCGGTCAGTTTGCCCGAGCGCAGACGCTGCGAGTCGATGCCGGTTTGCTGCGCAATCAAACGCTGTACAACCTGCTCGTTCGACATTTCGAGCGAGAAGATTGCCACGCGCTTTTTGTGGATCAGCGCCGCATTGTTGGCAATCGTCAGCATCAAAGCGGTCTTCCCCATACCAGGGCGTCCGGCGGTAATCAGCAGGTCAGAAGGTTGCAGGCCGCCCAGCATTTTATCCAGGTCGGTGAAGCCGGTTGGCACGCCGACGATTTCATCGTCGCGACGCGCCAGTTCGTCAACATGATCGTAATAATCTGAAAGCACCTCGCGGATCGGTCGCACATCGTGGCGCATGCGCCGCTCGCCAACGTTGAAGATGGCCTTTTCCGATTCGCCCATGACGATGTCAATCAACTCGTTGGCGTCATACGCCAGTGTGGCGATACTGTTGGCGGCGGTCAGCAGCTTGCGCCGCACAGAGTTCGATTCGACCATTTTGCCGTAGGCTTCGGCGTGGAGCGTCGTCGGCACCTGGTTGAGCAGTGCCGTCAGATAGGCCTGTCCACCGATCTCGTCGAGGTGGCCCATGTCGTCCAGTTCTTCGCTGACGGTCAGAATGTCCACCGGGACACGTCGTTCGTGCAGGCGCACATACGATTCCCAGATGAAGCGCAGGCGGTGAATGTAAAAATCTTCTGGCTGTAGGAACTGCGCCAGATCATAATAAACTTCCGGGTTGATTAGCACCGCACCGATGACGGCTTCTTCGGCCTCGCGGCTGTGCGGTTGCCCGGATGTTGTCGGTTTTTCCTCCCCGTAAGGAGTTTCAGAAAGGTTGAATTCTGCCATTGTTGCCTATAAAGACCCCCTCCGCCCTTCGGGCACCTCCCCCATCTTCCGCTGAACTTCGCGGAAGATGGGGGAGGACGGGTGGGGGCTGGGATGAAAAAGGACACGCCGATTGACTTCATACCGTCGTGTCCAAAATATTAATGTACTGGTTTGCCGCTTTACTGTCTAACTCGTTTTTGGCCCATCTTTCGGGTCATCTTCGCTGGGCGGCTTCTTCACATCGAGTTTGTTCAAAAAATCCTCGAAGATGGATAAGCGGGATGTATCTTCATTGGTTGCGGGCTTGATCGGTGTTGAAGAAGTTGATGATGTTGTTGGCGTTGGGGCAGACAATTGACTGCCGTCTGACGCTGACGAGGATGGTTGCGTCTGTGAGCGGATGTCCTGCTCCGGGGTAATCCCGGCCTGGGTCATGACAGACGGATCCACCAGAATGGGGACGTGTGCCCGCACTGCCAGCGCAATCGCATCCGATGGACGCGAGTCGACGTTGATGGTTTGACCAGCTGCTTCGACAACGATATTGCCAAAGAAAATTTCATCGCGCAGTGCCACAATTTCCACGCGGCGGATCTGCGCATTGAAGGCAGCAAAAACATTTTTGAGCAGGTCATGCGTCAAGGGGCGGGCGATCTCAATTTCCTGCAACGCGACGGTAATCGCTTCGGCTTCATACGGTCCGACCCAGATCGGCAGGTAGCGATCTGCATTCATATCACGCAAAACCACCAGTCGTTGAGCTGACATCAGGCTGACACGGACACTATCAATTGTGACTTCTACCATCTCAGACATAAATACTCCTAGTACCCTTTATTTTACTTCCTTTTGGGCAGTTTGGCGCATCTAAATCAGGTTGCCAAACCTTACAGGTTATTTGATGATCATCAATTTTTCTCCTTTTGGGAGAAGTTCCGTTTCAGCGTTTGGTTCTGTTTTTTGTCAAGCCTACAAACAGCGGCAGCCATGCGCCAATGGTCAGCAAAACCGCCAGCCCATTTGTCCACGGATAGATCGGGGATGTCAGGCGCGGATAGGCGTAGGGGGCTGGCTGCGTTGCGCCGTCACGCCAGGGGACAATGGTTTTGCCCCAGACGAGAAAGGCGTCACCAACGAGCAGCAGCCCCAGGCTGTAGCGCTTTTGTCCGTTGATGGTAAAGGCCATGCCGACGGTTTCAGCCAACTGGTTGGTGCGCTCGAAGATTTCGTCGTCGCCGTTGGCGCGGGCCGGGGCCAGGTTGACTCCGCTGGCAATCGGCCCAATGCCGCCTAGCAACGGCCCAGAATCAACGTCCATGGGCCCGTCCACGCCGTGCGGATATTCACGGGTCAGGACAAAATCGAGCACGGGCTGGCTATACAGGCTGCGGTAGCGGGTGTATTGCGCACGGGAAAAATCGGCGTCGAGTTCAGGCAAAAAACTCAGGGTCAGCACGAGCGACGATCCGCGCGATCCTTGCAAAATTTCCCCTGTCGTGGCGTCGATGTGATGGGGAATCAGTCCTGTGGCGGGGTCGAGATGGCTGCGTGTGTAGGCTAGCCATTCGGCCACGACGGTTCGGTAATGGGTCTGGTACAAATCATCGTGAATGCCAAGCGAAGTCAGCGCGACGACGTTATCGACCGGCCAGCTTTGCCCCGGATAGGCGTCGAGATAGTGCGTCGGGCTGTTGGAAAAAGCCGCAGCCAGCGCTGCCGTCTGGGTATGGAACTGCGCCACCAGCGCGGACTCCCTTTGGGCGTCGGGGGTGATCAACAAAAGTCCGCCCAGCAGACGGTTGCGCCAGCCCTGATAGAAAACGCCGTATTCGACAGCCTGCTCACGCGGAAAGGGCGCGCGCCCGGCAGGGCTATCCAGTTTTTCGAGCACCCATTTGATCTCGTCACGGTTGCGCTGGCGCAGTGCTTCGTTTTGCGGGTTGAGCAGCGCCTGATCGACCAGCGCCTGTCCGTAAAGTGCATGGACAAAAAAATAACCTTCGGGATACCAGGTTTGCGTGGCTTCGCCGCCGCCGTTTCGCAGGCTGTCTCCCAGCCAGTTGAGCTCCTGTTGAATATCGGGTCCGCCACCAGGGGCGCGGTAATCCTGTGCCGAGTAGCGATGTAACTGTGTCAGCAGAAAAACCACCAGCAGCGATCCGCAAACCCCCAAGAGCCATTGGCGTTTCAATTTCATCAAACGACTTCTTCCACGATCGATTCCCCCGCAGAGCGGTTGCCACTGGTCCATTGCCAGTGCTCGTGCAGGCGGATGCGTCCGTCGGGCAACATTTCGGGCGTGGACTGGCATTCGCCGGTCATCAACTGACCGGATGTGTTGATATGCTGGTAGCGCATCTCCAGGCAACCGGCTTCGTCTACTTTGGCGATCAACGTGCCCCATTGGATGGCCCCCCCCTGATAGGTGGCCCAGACAATTTGGCCCTGCTGCTGGTAGTGGAACAGCGTTGCCTCGTCCACTTCACCTTTGGCGGAGTTGTGGATCGAGCGAAAGGTGCGCCCGTGATAGTGGATGGCTTGCATTTAGCGCACCTTTTTGGGGTCGTATGTGCGCCCCTTCCAAGTGATGCCTTTGCCTGAAAGGCTTTTCCAGGCGGATGTGAACATCATGGCGGCGAAGATCGCCACGCCAAGCGGTGTCGTAAAAGCATACCAGCGTGGGATGCGCACGTCATGCGCCACTTCGGCGCGTAAGTAAAAGATAATGCCCCAAACCAGCAGCGCTTCGCCCAAAATCAGCAGGGCCGGCAGGCCGCCACCGTTGAAGTACCAGATCAGCCCCAAAAAAGGCCAGAATGGCATAATGCCGGCCAGCATGATTGAGATAAATGCGCCGAACGCGCCCAGAAACAACGAACTGGCGTTGTCTTTTAAGCTAAGATAGATGTTTTTCGTCCATCCTTCCCAAATGGTGGCGAAGGATGTGTACATGCGGGTTTGTACCAGCGAATAGCCTTTTGCCAGCACAATCTTGTAGCCGCTCCATTTGACTTGCTCAGCCAGCGCTTTGTCTTCGACAATCTGATTTTTGATCGGCTCGTGTCCACCCACAGCATCGTAGACGCTGCGCCGGATAAAGATGAACTGTCCGTTGGCGAAAGCTTTACGGATGCGCGGGTTGTTGACTTGTTTGGATGAGAATCCGGTGGCGACGATGGTATAGATCATCGGCTGGATCACTTTTTCCCAGAAGGTTTCCATGATTTGCAGGGCCATCATCGAGTACATATCCGCGCCGGTTTTGTTTGTGGCGTGCATTACAGCCGAGAGGGCATTCGTGTCGATGAAGGTATCCGCATCGACAAAGCATAGCCACTCACCGGTAGCGGACCTGGCAGCCTGGTGTAAGGCATGAGGTTTTCCGGCCCAACCTTCGGGGAGTTCTTCGCCGAACAAAATTACCAGCCGCGTTTCATGCGCAGAAAGTTGGGTCAAAATTGCCGGTGTGGCGTCAGTAGAGCGGTCATCCAGCACGAGCACTTCGAAGTTGGGATAATCCTGCGCCAACGCGGCTTCGACGCAGCGTTTGATGTTGTCCTGTTCGTTGCGGGCCGGGATGATGATTGAAATGCGCGGCCCATCCAGCGGCGGTGGGGCAGGGGTGGTGGTGACTTCGAGTTGGGATCGTATATGAATCCAGCGGGTGATGAGCAGCGTAATGATGCCAAATATGGTTGAGAGAATGAGGTAGAGCATAAGCGTGTGCTCCTTTCAGCGGAGGTTTGGTTGCCTTTTTTTGCTGACATGCTGATCGTTTTCAACACTGCAAGAAATTCGCCATTGTAAAATCTGCGAAATTGAATTGGAGTTCCTGCAGTGTTTTCTTTATTGTTGATGCCTGATGGAAGCAATTGATATTTCGCATTCAAGTATACATCGTTCTAAAACCGTAAATATTGTTATTTAATTGCGTAAATATAAACCGATCCATTCAGTGTCCCAACTGTCAGCGCGGATGTGAGTGGGTTAAAGGCCAGCCCTGTGATGGGATGTCCCAGGCTGCGGCTGAAAACCGGTTGCAGGTTGGCGAGCTGCCAGACGAGCACTTCCCCGTCGCTGGTGGCAGCGGCCAACAGGTTATCGTGGAGGCTGAAATCGACGCGCCAGGTGTAGCTTTTGGTCGAACTGGCAGGCAGTTGCAGCAGGGTGGATGTTGGTTTGGGGCTGGCGCTTAATCCCACAGGGTGACGCTGTTGTTGTTTTGCGCGGCGGCCAGCCAGCGCCCATCCGGGCTGAAGGCGATATCAAAAATTGCCAGATCGCCATGCAACACGGCGATCAGTTTGCGCGTCTGGCTTTCGCGCAGGTAGATGTCTTTGATGTCCACCAGCGCAAATTTTTGTCCGTCTGCGCTGAAACTGACATCGGGTGCGGTGAAGGACGAGCCGATCAGTTGACCAACGGCTTTGACCTGGCATCCGTCCGCTGTGAGTGAAATATCCCAAACGCGTGAGATGATGTCCGTGCCGGTGGTGGCAAGCAGATTGCCACCTTGTTGAAAGGAAAGGCTGTTTGCCCCTTTGCTGTGGGCCGTGAATTTGCAAACTTCGTCTTGTTTGCTGCTGCCCCAATCCCAAATGTGGATGCTGCCGTCTTTGAGTGCTGCGCCAAACAGCGTGTTGGATGGGTCAAAGGCCAGCCGCTCTGTCCACATGCCGAGCTGGATGATGCGATCTTCGACCAGTGATGCGTCGTACAAGTGGATTTCTGTCCCGGCAGCGATGGCAAGCTGCTTGCCTTCTGGGGCCCAGCGCAGGTCATGGATCAGGTTGGGGGCGGGGAATTGGATAACTGGTAATGAATCAGGCGACAAGGTATTTGTTGCCAAGGGATCAGGGGTCGGAGCGGTTATCGAAGTAGCAGTCGCTGACGACACAGGGGAAGGAGATGCGGGGAGGGGCGTCTCTGTCAACGGCAAAACAGCCGTCGGGGCGGAAGTTGCAGCAGCACATCCCCCCAGAAAAAGTACACAGCATAATATTCCCAAAGCCCCTAAACGTTCAACCTTCAACTTTCCCACCTGTAACTTATTCATTACACCACTCGCACCGTCGAACCAGTCGGCGTTTTTTCGATCTCAATCTGGTTGGGGAAGGCGGCCTTGAGTTCTTCAATGTGCGTGATAATCAAAATTTTGGCAAAATCGGGCTTGATGAGATTGATCGCTTCGATCAGCCGCTGCCTTCCCTGGGCATCTTGTGAGCCGAAACCTTCGTCGATCACCAGCATTTGCAGACGCGCCCCGGTGCGCCGCGCCAAAATCTCTGAGAGCGCCAGCCGGATGGCAAAGTTGACGCGGAAGGCTTCGCCGCCCGAAAACATCTCATACTCGCGGGTACCCACGCCATCGCTGACTTGAATTTCGAGCGTTTCTTTCATGTCGTCGCGTTTTTTGTCCTTGTAGCCGGCCTGAGTCACAAAACGCACCGACATGCTGTCACCCGAAAGGCGGTTGAGCAGGTCGTTGGCCTTTTCTTCGATTTGCGGCAGGGCCTGCTCGATCAGCAGCGCCGGGACGCCATCCTTGCCAAAAGCGCGTTCGAGCATTTTGTGGCGGCCAATATCGAGCGCCAGCGTGCTGCGTTGACTTTCAAAGGCGCTTTTGCGCGTGCGTAGATCACCCAGCACGTCCACTTGTTGGCGGGCCGCGCCTACCTGGTCGCGCAGACGGTTTTCGCTCTCTTGCAGGCGCAACAACTCATCGTAGGCGGCATCCGCATCTGGGGCGTCTTGTTCGCTCACGGTCAGGATGGCGGCAGCTTCGGCGTAAGCATCTTCTTGATGGTCGATTTCGGATTGTCGATTTTGGATTTCAGCGCCCAACTCACCAATTTCGCGTTCGATGGGAGCCAGCGCGGCTTTGGCCAATTCAAGCGCGCGGAATTCGGCTTCGGTGGCGCGTCCGGCGGCTTCGGCGCGGCGGGCGGATTTCATGAGCAGCGGTGTCGTAGCCGAGTGCCGTCATTTCTGATTCGACGCGGACGAGGGTAGCGCGGGCTTCGGCGGCAAAAAACTCGCCCCTCAGCAGGGTTTCCACTTCGCTGAGTCGCGGTGCCCCTTTGGCGCTCCATTCGGCGGATGCTTTTTGCATTCCATCGAGCCGTTCGCTGAGCGAGGAGATTTGCGCCGCATGGCGCAGGCGTTCGTTTTCGGCAGAAGTCAGCGTGGAGATGCGCGTTTCGAGCGTGGAGATTTGGGAAACTGATTCTGTCATGGCGGTTTTGTTGGCGCGCCAGCGGTTGCCCATTTCCGTTCCCTGCCCCTGAAGTTGCTCGAGCGTGGATAGGCGGTGTTTGGCATCGAGCGTTTGTCCGCATAAGGGGCAGGCCGCACCCGTGGCGGATTCGAGCTGGTCGAGTCGCTGCTTGATCTCGTCCATATCGAGCTTGAGCCGCTCATTTTCGGCGCGCATTTCGGTCTGGCGCTGCCGCGCAGTCTGGATTTGTTCCTGCAACTGGTTGCGTTCGGCGATTTTGGTTTCACATTCGGCAAGCTTTGCCTGTGCATTTTGAATTTCAGATTTTAGATTTACGATTAACGATTGCTGGTTACTAATTCCCAGTTCCTGCTCTCTAAGTAACTGCACTTCGTGTTCCAGCCGGGCTTTCTCAACATTGATTGCATCCAGGGATGGCTGGCGGCGTTTTTCGAATTCGTGAAAGCGTGTTTCAGCAGCCTGCCATTTTTCAAGGTCGGCGCGGGCGGTTTGCCAGTCTTGATAAGCCTGTTGCACGTCGGCTGCGCGTGCCAATAGATCGGCGTGGGCGGCCTGTTCGGCCTGGCGTACGGCGAGTCGCCCCAGCAGTGCGGTTTGTTTCTCGCGTGAACGCGCCAGGGTTGCGGACAAATTGTCCACCAGTTTGCGCTGCTCGGCGAGAGTCGCTGCCAGCCGCCGCGTGCGCTCCAACGCGGATTCCTGCACTTTGCGGGCATCGGCCAGTTGGGTCAGTTGCGCTTCCATAAGGGTCAGGCGCTCGCGGCGTGTCGGTTCTTCTTCGAGCTCAGCGTTGATTTCCGCCAGACGGGCATCGACCAAATCCAGTTCGCGCTCAATGGTTTTGCGTCGTTCGGCAGTGCGCTCGCGGTAATGTTCCCAGGTTTCAAGCCCAAGGATGCTGGCAAGAATGCGTTTTCGGTCGGCCGGGCGCTGCTGGGTGAACTGATCGGCCTTGCCCTGCAGAAAAAACGAGGCGTTGACAAAGGTCTCATAATCAAGCCGCAAAATGCTTTCGATGCGTGCCTGTGTTTCGCGCAGGGTATGTTCGGTAAGGGGCCGCCACTGACCGCTGGTCCGTTCACCGTCTAATATCTGGAATTCCAACACGCTGCCCTTGTTCCTCGGCAAAATGCGTTGGATGCGGTAGGTGTTGCTTTCGTATGAAAAGGTGAAAACGATTTCAGCGGCATCGGCGTTGGTGTGGATGAGCGTGTCGTCGCGTTTGCGTGCCTGTCCGAAGAGCGCCCAGGTGATGGCGTCGAGCAGCGACGATTTCCCCGCGCCGTTGGCCCCAGAGATGCAGGCCAGTTCGAAGCTGGTGAAATCCACTTCGACGGGATCATGGTATGAGAGAAAGCCAGAGAGTTTGAGCCGAATTGGAATCATGGGAGTATTTTACTGTATGGCGGGAGTAAGACACGGATTTCGTCAACGGACTTTATAACGGATTCACGAATTTGAACGGATTTTAAGGCAGGTGGTTGTTGACGATGATGTTTTGCTGGCATGCAAATTGAAAGTGTTTTATAGTTAATGAATGTCTTCATTCCCTACAATCGTATCGTTGTGGTTGGCACAACTGGCTCGGGCAAGTCCACACTGGCGAAGCAGATTGCCGATCAGTTTGGACATGATTTTATCGAGCTTGATGCGCTTCATTGGGAGCCTAATTGGCAGGAAGCGCCAAACGAACTTTTCCGCGCGCGGGTGGAGCAGGCAACCCAGGCTGAAAGGTGGGCCGCTGCCGGGAATTACCGGGTTGTGCGCGATCTGCTCTGGCTGAAAGCGGATGCCGTCATTTGGCTGGATTATTCGCTACCCTTCACTTTTGTCCGTTTGTGGAAGCGTACCTGGCACATTGGATGGTCACAGGAAGAACTTTGGCATGGCAATCGTGATACTTTCTTGAGGCATCTCAAGTTGTGGTCAAAGGAATCGCTCTTTAACTGGTTTTTTGCAACCTACTGGCGCAGAAAAAGGGAATATGCTTTGCTGCTAAACCTGCCAGAATATCGGCATTTAAAAGCAATTCATCTCAAAAATCAAAAAGAAACCGATGTTTGGCTCAGAAGTTTTGCTGAGACAACAAAAAAGCTGGCGGTCATTTGACCGCCAGCTTTGATCTTCTTTACACACTCGGCTCAATCGCCGGGGTTTCTTCGACTGGGATTTCCAGCCGGTTGAGGATGATGGCCCCATCAGGGTTGACATCCACTTGAATCTGGTCGCCGTCAACGAAGGTGCCAGAAAGCAATTTGTCGGAGAGCGCATCCTCCACTTTGAGCTGGATGACGCGGCGCAGCGGGCGGGCGCCCATTTCGGCGTCGTAACCTTCAGCACCGAGCAGGCTCAGGGCTTCGGGGGTGGCAGTCAGTATGATGTTGTGCTCCACCAGCCGCTCGGCGACTTTGTTCAGTTCGAGCGAGACGATCTTGTTGATGTCATCCTTGGTTAGCGAGCGGAAGACGATCACACTGTCCACGCGGTTGATAAACTCGGGGCGGAAGGCGCGTTTGAGGGTTTCAGTCAGCTTCTTGCGCATATCTTCATAAGACAAACGCTCTTCAGTCTCTTCGTCGCGCTTCAGGTTGAAGCCCAGTGAGCTTTGCTTCTTAATCATATCCGCGCCGATATTGGATGTCATCACGATGATAGCGTTGCGGAAGTTGACTTTTCGTCCACGCGCATCGGCCAGGTGTCCTTCTTCCATAATCTGCAACAGCATATTGTGGACTTCGGGGTGGGCCTTTTCGATTTCGTCAAAGACAATGATCGAGTAGGGGCGGCGGCGCAGGGCTTCGGTCAATTGACCTGCATCTTCATAGCCGACATAGCCGGGAGGCGCGCCCACCAGACGACTGGCGGTGTGGCGTTCCATAAATTCGGACATATCCAGTTGGATGGCGGCGTCTTCGCTGCCAAACATAAACTTGGCGAGGCTCTTGGTTAGTTCAGTCTTGCCAACGCCAGTTGGGCCAAGGAAGATGAATGAACCAATCGGGCGGCGCGGGTCTTTGAGACCGGCGCGAGCGCGGCGCACAGCGCGGGAGATGGCGACAATCGCCTCGTCCTGGCCGACTATGCGCGAGTGCAGTTCGTCTTCCATATGCAGCAGGCGCTCAAATTCTTTCTCGGCGATCTGCATGACGGGCACGCCCGTCCACATCGAGACGACTTCAGCGATATCTTCAGCGCCAACGACTGGGCTGGTAGCCCGATCCCAGTTGGTGCGCAAGCGCTCCAATTGGTTTTCGGTGCCGGTTTCCTGATCTTGCCACGACTTGACTTCTTCCATGTTGCCTTCTTCCTGGGCGAGAGCGCGGTTCTGGCGAATTTCGCGCAGGGAAGTGAACAGGTCTTTGGCTTGCTTGGCAGCGGGCGATTTGTACATGCGCACGCGTGAGGATAATTCATCGATCAGGTCAATCGCCTTGTCGGGCAAAAAGCGCTCGGTGACATAGCGGGATGACAGGTGGGCGGCGGCTTCGAGGGCTTCGTCTGAAATCACCAGCTTGTGGTGTTCCTCGTAGGCCGGGCGGATGCCCTTTAGGATGGCGATGGTCTCTTCTTCGGATGGCTCCTCGACGACGACGGGCTGGAAGCGACGTTCAAGGGCCGCATCTGACTCGATGTGTTTGCGGTATTCGTCGAGTGTTGTCGCGCCGATGACTTGCAACTCACCGCGAGAGAGTGCCGGTTTCAGGATGTTGGCGGCGTCTACAGAAGACCCTGCAGCCCCAGCCCCAACCAGCATGTGGACTTCGTCAATAAACAAAATTGAGCCAGACTGCTTGAGTTCGTCAATCACGCGCTTGAGACGTTCTTCAAACTGACCGCGATACATCGTGCCAGCGACGAGCGAGCCTACGTCCAATTGCAAGACGCGCTTGTTCATCAGCGGCGCAGGCACATCGCCTTCGGTGATACGCTGGGCGAGGCCTTCGACGATGGCAGTTTTGCCAACGCCTGGTTCGCCAATCAGCGCGGGGTTGTTTTTGGTGCGGCGCGCCAAAATCTGGATGACGCGTTCAATTTCCATCTGACGACCAATCACCGGGTCAAGTTTGCCCTGTTCGGCTTTGGTGGTCAGGTCGGTGGCGAGTTGATCGACCATCGGGGTTTTTGCGTTCTTGTCGGTTTTCTGTTCACCGCGGTTCGCAGCGTTGCCAACTGGTGCCGCTGGTGGATTGCCAGTGGATGATTCTTGCAGCACGCGGCGGGTCTGACGTCGAATTTCATCTGGCGTCACGCCCAGGCGGCGCAGTGCTTCCATGGCGGTGCCTTCGGTGCGGATGAGCCCAAGCAGCAGGTGCTCGGTGCCGATATAGTGGTGTCCGAGGCGGTGGGCTTCATCCACTGCCAGTTCAAGAACTTGCTGGGTATCAGATGAAAGCTCGAGTTTCTCACCGGGCGCGGTTTTCCCCTCGCCGGTCAGGCGCATGACCATCTCGCGGACGCGCTCCGCTTCCAGGCCCATTTCACGCAAAACACGCCCGGCAACACCCCCATCCTCTTCGATCAGGGCAATCAAAAGATGTTCGGTGCCAATTGCATTATGATGGGCGCGCTCAGCTTCTTGGTGCGCCAGGCTTAATACACGCCTTGCTCGTTGGGTAAAACGTTCCATGCCGGCCATATTGGTCTCCTTAACCCCTCATCGATAGGGGTTAACTTTCATTTTACCAAAAAAGCACCCCACTCTGCCGTATGAAATTGATAAGAGTTTATCGACAAAGCAGTAAGGATGCCTATTTGAGGTAAGTTTCTAGAAAAGTCAGGATGGTTTTCGGGAAACGTTCTGGCTCGGCCTGCAAAAATCCGCCATGGTTTACGCCGGGCAGGATGTAAAGTTGTTTGGGTTCTTTTGCGGCGGCATACAATGCATAAGCATTACGGACAGGAATGGTGGTGTCCTGATCCCCGTGGATGAAGAGCAGCGCGGTAGGGCTGATCTTGGCGACGACATCAATCGGGCGGACGGATTTGATATCCACCCCGGCTTGTTGCTGGCCGAAGAAGATGATGAGCGGCGCGAAGGGGAAGGGTGGCAGCCCCGTCAGGCTTTGGACGGCTTCGTTGATATTATCTTCAACGCTGGCAAAAGCGCTCTCGACAATGACGGCGCGCAGTTCGGGGATTTCGGGAGCGGCGAGCAGGGCGGCACCAGACCCCATCGAATGCCCGAACAACGCCAATGGGGTGTTTGCTCCGGCCCTGCTGTGTACAAAATCGACAGCGGCATGAATGTCCAGGCGTTCGTTGTAGCCCAGGGTGGCGATCGTCCCCTCGCTTTCGCCACATGCGCGCATATCAAAAAGCAGCGCGCCATAGCCTTTGGCGACAGTCAGACCGGCTTCATCGAGTAATTCTTGGCGGTCGCTGCCCAGCCCGTGCAGAAAGATGATGACTTTGCCGTTCTGCGGTGGGATATACCAGCCTTTGAGTTTTAGCCCATCAGATGTAGTGAACTGAACGTCTTCGTAGTGAGAGATGCCAACACCTGCTGGGAAGTGTGTGAAAGGCGTCCGTTTGGGGTGGACAAGGTTGTAGGCTTTCAGGTAGGGAATATACACCCCGAAAGTGACAGCGAGCGCAATTGTGAGGGAGACAAGACCAAAGGTGAGCAATTTAAGGGTTTTGGGGGGCATCAGGGTGAATCTCTGCTTCATCATCATCATCATTATTATCATCAGCTTCGAGCAAATCTTGCAAAAAATTGATTGACCGTATAGCTTCAAAATTGAATACAAAGATTGGGTATAGATAAAAAAGGACGAGAAGAAAACAAAAAACAGAAAAATCGTTATTGAAATTTAAATAACCTGATTTTAGAAAGCTTGTCGCAATACTTTGCCCGATCATGTACAAAAGGTAACTTGGCAGTATAGAAAAAGCTACCAATGCGATGCCTGGTCGTACTGAAATTACAACACTACATCCTTCAACGTCAGATTTAACCATCCCTTTTAATTTGGGGTAGAAGATTAGTAGGACGTGATGATTTTCGGCGAATTTCAAAATCATCGGTGTTCACTTTGCCTTGATACGGTTTCTCTGAATATAAGAACCAGGAAGCCAGTATATTGGGGTAGGTATGTGTAATTGCCCTAATTTTTTTGATTACCCTTTCTTTTTTAAAGCGTGTTTTCAGGGACAGTTTTCTGTAGGGGAGTATCCACATGCTTTCTCCTGATTTTGCATACTAATTTTTGAACTTTTCAGCCAGCCCTTTCCAAAACACATCCCTTTTGCCCGGGATGAAAGGCATATACAGTGTAATGCGGTCTGCTAATCCATTGTAGCGCTTTTGGATGGCGGAGGCCATTTCATTTTCGTCGGCGATGATGGTAAAAGTGTCGAGCATGGGGTCGGTGATCTGGGCGGGCATTTCCTTCCATTCTTTGCGTGCTGCGAGCGCCGAAAGTTTTTCGGCGGCGGCGCCCCAGCCGTGCAACTGCATCACCGCGCGGTAGGAGGGTGTGCTGGCATAGAAGGAGATTTGCTGGCGGCAAAATTCCAGCCCGGCTTCGTCGCTGGCGGCGAAGATAGATGCAGAGATGGTCACATTGGCCCGTTGCCGCCCGGCTTTTTCTGCGCCGTAGCGGATGGATGGCAACAGCGTCTGCTGGAGATATTGCGCAGTGTGAAAGGGATGGACATGGAAGCCATCACACAACTCTCCGGCCAGTTTGGCGAGACCAGTATTGACCCCAGCAATGTAGATGGGAATGTTCCACTGAAACGCGGGAAGTGGCCCAGGGTTGAAAAAAGGAGCCATCAGAGTGATTTTGTAATATTCCCCGCGAAAGTTGAGCGGAGCGTCGTTTTGCCAGTTATCCCAGAAGGCGCGGATGATTTGAATCTGCTCGCGCAGTTTGCCGGTGACGGAGGCAGGCCATTCCAACCCGAAGCGACGTTCGATGTGCCCCTTGACCTGGGTGCCGAGCCCAAGAATGAATCGCCCCTGTGATTGGGCCGCCAGATCCCAGGCCGTGTAGGCTAGCGTCGCGGGGGAACGCGCAAACGAAACGGCAATCGCCGTCCCCGAGTGGATTTTACTGGTGTGTTCGGCGATCAGCGCGTGCGGCAGAAATGGATCGTGCGTGGTTTCAGTCGTCCAAATGGCGTGGAAGCCGATCTCCTCCGCAGCGCGGGCAATCGCCGGGACATCGGTCAGTGGCACAGGGGGCAGGGCAGCATCAAGTTTCATCCATGAATATTATCACGCCACAATGCAAGCCGAAGATGGTTTAAAACGTAACATGAGGCGGTTTGGCTCGTTATTCTTCTTAGAAGGTTGATTGTTATTAAGGGGAGAAGGTGTTTAATAATTGTTTCAAAATATCGGTACTCACCACAGCGCCCACTTTTGGCGAAAGTTGTAAAAAACTTCCACATTTTTTCTTTCGAGAAGGAGAAACCTCATGTTACAAGAAAGCTTTATTGATGTTAGTCGGCCTAGCGCCGGGCGCATATATGATTATATTCTGGGCGGTAGCCATAATTTTGACGTGGACCGTCAGGCGGCGGACCAGGTGGTGCAGTACTTTCCGTTTTTGCCTAAGGCCATGCAACTCCAGCGCTGGTGTTTGCAAGACCTGGCGTTGAACCTGAGCCAGACGCGCGGTCTGGATGTCATCATCGATTTTGGTTCGGGGCTGCCCACTATGGAGCATCTTCACTCATCGGCTGCACCCGGCACGACCGTTATCTATTCTGATTCTGACCCAATTGTCGTGGAATATGCCAAAGAAATCCTAAAGGATATTGCCGGCACCTATTATTTTCAGTCTGATGCGCGTCGCCCTGAAGAACTGCTTGAGCGACCCGAAGTGCAGGAAATTCTCAATGGCCGCAGCAATGTTGGGCTGGTGTGCTGGGGGATCGCCGGGTTCTTATCTGATGATGATATCCGTCACCTTGCACATGTCTTATATGAAAAGACAGGCCCAAAGAGTGTATTGGCTTTTAATGCGCAGGGTGCCAACTGCGATGCTGATGATCCAAACATGAAACGGATGCTTGAGCGTTACGAGCAGATGGGCTCCACATTCCGCCTCCGCACGTTGGATGAATATATAGAATTGGTAAAACCCTGGAAGCCGGACGGAGGCAGCTTTATCCCGCTTACTGAATGGAATGGTTTCGATCAATCTATGATGTCGGCGGAAGAGTTGAAGTCTGCCGGCCCGGGCGGTGGGGGCTACGGGGCTTATCTCGTCAAATAGTTGTTTGCGCAAGGTCAGGCCATAATGCAAAACGTAGCAGTGTATGAAGAAGTACCTTCGTTAGAAAGAGTTTCAGCGCAACTCGATCATCATCGAGGTGAATTGCTGCAACAGTATCAGCAGACGCTTCGGGAAACCTTGTTTGAAAATCGCTCCCAGATCAGGCCATCCATGTTGCCTGTAACAGCCGCCAGAGAAGTAGAATCGCTGATCGCTTACTTTCAGCACCCATCCCCCGAAACGGCACGAGTGCGCGGGGTGGAACTATGCCAGCAGGGCTTTAGTGAAAAAACGCTGTTAAGCCTGGGGTCCATCAGCCGCCAGTTCTTTTTGCTCTGGCTGGAAAATGACCTTTTCCCACTTGCATTAATGACGATGGATGCTTACCAGACCGAGTTGCTGCATGGTTATGTCGATGCCCGAAAAAATACGATTCTCAATGAGCAAGCCGAAATTCGTCATGCGCTTTTAAAATCGCTCAGCCGTTACAGCAACCAGATGGAACTGGCGGCGGGCGTTGCACTGGCGATCAACTCTGTTTTTGATTTAAATGAACTTCTCAATAAAACTGTCCGCTTGATTAGCCAGGAATTTAAGCTGTTTTATGTAGGGGTTTTTCTATTGTCAGACGATGACCACTACTTAAATTTATCGGCTGGTTTTGGGTGCGAAGTGGAAACCCCGGTGGAACTGCCCGGTGATTATTACTTTGAAGTGGGAGGCGATTCGCTGATTAGTCAGTGCATGGCCGATAGAAAACCCAAAATTACCCTGGAACTGACCAATGAGATTTCACTGCTTCAGACCACCTGGCACCCGGCGGGGTCACTCTCTGCCATTGCCAGTCCGCTGATTGCACGTGGAAAGGTAATTGGGGCCATTGTCTGTTACAGCCAGCAGGCTTCTGCTTTTTCTGACCATGATGCAGCTGCGCTGACGATCTTGAGCAACCAGTTAGCCAACGCTATCGAAAACGCACATCTGTTTTCTGAAATACAATTTTCCGAGAAAAAATATCGCACTATTTTAGACACCATTGAGGAAGGCTATTACGAAATGGATCTGAACGGCCATTTCACTTTCGCCAATGATAGTGTTTGCGCCATTTTAGGGTACCCCCCGGCAGACATTATCAATGTGGACTATCACCAGTTTGTTTCTCCTGATACGATGGGAAAACTTGATAAAGCTTTTGAGCGCGTGCTACTCACTGGGAAGACAGTTCACGGCATTGAGCACAAAGTCATTCGCAAGGACGGCACTTCTCGCGCCTTGGAAAACTATATATCGCTTACGCAAACCCTGAGTGGGCAGCCCCTTGGCTTTCGCGGCATTCTCCGCGATATTACGCGCCGCAAAGAAGCTGAGAGATACGAGATTGAACGCCAGGCCCTTGAGCGTAGTAATCAGGAACTGGAACAGTTTGCCTACGTCGCATCTCATGATTTGCAAGAGCCTTTGCGCAAAATCCAGGCTTTTGGCGACCGCTTAAAAACAACCAATGCTGCCCGGCTGGATGAGGATGGACTTGATAGCCTGAACCGCATGATGAAATCTGCCAACCGCATGGGCGTTCTCATCAGTGATTTGCTCAATCTATCGCGTGTAAGAACACAGGCAGATCAATTTGTGCCGATTAACCTTAACCTGGTATTGCAGGATGTTTTGTCTGATCTGGATGGGCTGGTTGAGCGCACAGGCGGCACGGTTCACGTTGAAGACCTGCCAGTGATTAATGCTGACCCGTTGCAAATGCGACAGTTAATGCAGAACCTGATCGGCAATGCCTTGAAATTTCACAAGCCAGACCAGTCACCAGTCATTCGGGTAGGCTGTCAGATCATCGGAGAAGTTGATACGAACGCTGTTTGCCAGATCACTGTTGCCGATAATGGCATCGGTTTTGACGAAAGATATCTTGAGCGTATCTTCCAGCCCTTTCAACGCTTGCATACAGCCAAAGAATATGAAGGTACCGGGATTGGCTTATCGATTTGTCGTTCCATTGTCGAGCGCCATCACGGTCAGCTGACTGCTCACAGCGTCAAAGGGGAAGGAACCACTTTTATCGTGACTCTGCCCGTCTATGAAAAACAGGAGTTGGAGAACCATGGATAAACGACCGCTAAACATTATGATCGCCGAAAATGACGAAGATGATCGGGCGCTGGTCAGGTTTGCCTTTGCTGAATGTAAACTGTTGAACACCGTCCATTTTGTTGAGGATGGTGAACAACTGCTTGATTACCTGTACCATCGCGGCGCTTATCAGGATACGGTTCATTTACCCAGGCCCGATCTCATTTTGCTGGATTTGGGTATGCCCCGGGTCAATGGTCACGAGGCATTAAAAAGAAATCAAGAGTGATCCCACGCTGCGCAGTATTCCGGTTGTTATTTTCACGACTTCCAAGTCGACGCGCGATATTAACTCAACGTATAACATGGGTGCCAATTCTTTTATCATCAAACCAGTCACGTATGATGGGCTGATTCAAGTGATGAATGTGTTGGCAGAATATTGGGCCGAAGTGACAGAATTGCCGGTTGTGCCACGATGAAGTGTGTACGTCTTGAGGAGCGATGACTATGAACGGGAACAGAGAGATGAACGAAACTTTAAGAGTTCTGCTCATTGAAGATGATGAGGATGATTACTATATCCTTAAGCATAAACTGGCTGAAACGCAGGATCTCGCTTACGAATTGCAATGGGAAGATACCTTTGACGCTGGGGTGAAATCGATGATGCTGCAGCAGCATGATGTCTACCTGGTAGACTACAATTTGGGGGAGCATACCGGACTGGAATTTGTCTGTGAAGCGGTACGTATGGATTGCAAAGCGCCTGTGATTGTGATGACTGGTCAGGGTGGGCACGCGGTTGATATCGCTGCGATTGAATCCGGGGCGACAGATTATCTGCCCAAGGGTCAGATCACAGCCGATTTGCTCGAACGTTCCATTCGCCATTCAATCCAGCACAAACGGGCTGAGGCCGCTGTGCGCTCCTTAAACGCTGAACTGGAGGAGCGGGTGAGCGAACGCACCGCTCAACTGAGCGTAATTACCGAACATTTGCAGCACAACAATCAAGTATTACAAATCCTCGATCACAAACAGCAGGATTTTATTGAAATTGCCGCGCACGAACTGCGCACACCTCTGACCGTGATGATCGGTTATATTGGCATGATGAAATTAAACCCGCGTATAAAAGAAGATGAAGCTTTGGCTGAAATGGTCGATGGCATTGGGAAAGGCGCTGACCGCCTGCATGAAGTGGTCAATGCGATGTTGGATGTTCGCAAGATTGACAATGGCAAGCTTAAAGTTGTCCCGGAGCGGGTGATGGTGCCTGCGATGATCGATGATGTTGTCAGCAAGTTATGTGCTGAGGTGCGTGAGACCCGCAACCTGATCTTCAAGGTGGATTACCAGCCAGCTTTGCCAGCCATTAATCTTGATCCTGTACTGATGCGTAAGGTGCTCCATCATGTTCTTCACAACGCTGTCAAATATACGCCGGATGGCGGCAGGATTACCATCTGTGTCTGTCAGATTGTCCTCGATAACGGGCAGCCGGGAATTGAGATCAGCATTACAGACACCGGCATTGGGCTTGATGCAGAGCATCATGAATTAGTTTTTGAAAAATTTTATCAAGTAGGGTCTGCAGCCCTGCATTCTTCGAGCAAGATCGCATTTAAGGGAGGTGGGTCGGGAATGGGGTTGACCATCGCTCGGGGGATTGTCCAGGCGCATCAAGGGAAAATATGGATTGAAAGCCCCGGCTGTGACGAGAGAGATTTGCCAGGGAGCACGGTTTACCTATGCCTCCCATTGAATACGCCACAGGGTTCTGTCAATGTCGTGCCTGATTCTTAAGGCTGTTTTGGTTGCATGATGTAGGAAGCTGACCTCCCTTGCAGCGCGGGCGGTTGCCGGGACAGACAGATGGGAAGGCAACATCTAGTTTCGTTGTCTTTTCCAGAAATTAAATTCTATTCCCTGAAGACGATATTCTGTAATGAGTAAGGACGTTACCTGTTTACTTTGCGCTACAGAAAAACTTCTGCATGTCTTGATGCATTTTATCGCTCAGGATGAGCACCCCATTGTAGCGTTCACTCTCCCAATAACCAAACGATTCCCGATCCCCCGCTGACCCTATTCTGTAGAGTAAATGCACAGGTTTTTGGAGAAACCCATTGCAAAAATCTGAATAAAAAGTTTGCAGTGAAACAAGTACTATACGATCCGATACCCCACGCGGGATGAGTATCTGACTTGAAATTCCATATTCCTCAACATATTTGTCGTGCGTTTGTTCCAATTGATAATAATATTCTTCGGACAATTGTCCTGTTTTTGAGTTGCTGTCTCCGAGAATAATGAATAAGGAAAGGTCTTCTCCGCTTTTATTCTCAATATGCAGAACCGCCCGATACTTATAATCTTTTTCGAGGACGCTTTCTTCCTTTATTGTTACGATAAGATTGGGCGATATACGTGCGCTGGATACATTCCCTTGCCAAGTGAAAATGGTAGAGGATATAAAAACCATCCCGAAGGTAAGCACAAAATAGCCACTGCCAGCCAGGAGGTTAAATGCCAAAGGGATGATGATATCCATCCCAAACCCTACCTGATAGTGCCCATTGATTTCCACCTGCTTCGCATACTTATGAACTGCCCTGAGAGTGGCCGGAATAATCAACAGCCCTTGGGCAATCATGATCCAAGGCAACGCCATGCCTTCAACCAAGTATGGTGCAGCGAAAAGTAATGCAATGAGCCAGGGAGATAACGTTATCAGGGCAGACTGCGTTGAAAACTTAAGCAAAAGCAGGTACGCTTCCTGTTTGCTGCCTTTTATGGGTTGGCTCCGCATTTTCCATCTCCTTGAAAAAGGATGTAAATATTTTCGTTTGGGGCGCGCTTTGTCAGCATGGCAAGTTTGACTGGACGATACTTTCATTCTATTGAAAAGGGTTGTTGAACGACACGAGGTTTTCCCCGTCTATCAATAAGGGAAAACCCCTGTATTATTGCTCCAAAATATCCGCAAATTCTCCACATGTCTCTCATTTTTATCTCAGCAAGAGCCTCTATACTAATTGAAGTGATGGTGTGAGATTGGCATTTCTCGTGTTTTGAAAATTATCTATCTTTTCTTTCCCCGGAAATCATAATAACAATGGATGAAACCCCCGTTTTAGATATCGAACTGCGGCAACCCCGCTGGCAGCATCTGCGCACATTCGTACGCGGCGCTGCCTGGTTTTCTGCTGCGGTGCTGGCGATGCTTTTGGCGCTTTGGTTGTACGGTGTCCTTTTCCCGGCGCCTAAGCCCCTTTCTCAGGATGATGTCAATAGCTCAATTGTGCAGGCAATGACATCCGCCACGCCGCCGCCGGCTTTTTCGGCGCGAGTTTATCAGATCATTGGTCCTTCGCTGGTGCTCATCCAAACCAAATCACAAGATGATAAGGGCGTGGATGAAGGCAGTCTCGGCAGCGGAGTGGTCATCGATGATGCCGGGGATATCATGACGGCCTTGCATGTCGTTAGCGGGGCGAGTGAGATCAAGATCACCTTTGCTGATGGTACTGAGTCCGCCGCACATGTGTTGACGGAGCAACCCAAAAACGATATTGCTGTCCTGCATCCAGACAAACTTCCCAAATTGCTGGTGCCAGCGGTGCTCGGAAACTCGAATAACATGCATGTTGGGGATGAAGCCTTTGCCTTTGGCAACCCGTTTGGATTATACGGTTCGATGAGCTCAGGCGTGATTTCGGCTTTTCATCGTTCCTTCCACCCGAAAGACAGCAGCCAAAATCTGGAAGATTTGATTCAGATCGATACTGCTGTCAACCCCGGCAACTCAGGTGGTCCACTGCTCAATCGCAACGGTCAGGTGATTGGGATCATCATCGGGTTGACCAACCCCACCGAAGACAATTTCTTCGTCGGCATCGGATTTGCCATGCCGATTGGCAGCGCCATGTCCGCCTTTGGTGGCTCGCCAATTCAATAAAACAACTTTCAACCTTCAACCTGTAATCATTCCCCAGGAGATCATTGATGGACCAAATCACAAACCTTGACAACCGCAAACCGATGGAACGTGTGCTCTATGAAGTCAAGAAAATCATCGTCGGACAGGACCATTTGCTTGAGCGGCTGGTGGTTGCCCTGCTGGCGCGCGGACATATTTTGGTTGAGGGCGTTCCGGGGTTGGCCAAGACAATGGCGATCAAGACGCTGGCCGAGGCGATTGGTGGCGAGTTCAAGCGCATTCAGTTCACCCCCGATCTTGTCCCCGCAGATTTGGTCGGTACGCGTATCTACAATCAGAAGACCGGCGAGTTCAACACTGCGCTCGGCCCGGTCTTCACCAATCTACTGTTGGCCGATGAAATCAACCGTGCGCCCGCCAAGGTGCAAAGCGCCCTGCTCGAAGTAATGCAAGAGCGCCAGGTGACCATCGGACGTGAAACCTTCAAGGTGCCCAGTCCGTTTCTGGTGCTTGCCACCCAGAACCCGATTGAGACCGAAGGCACCTACGCCCTGCCCGAAGCCCAGGTGGACCGCTTTATGCTCAAGGTGCTCGTTGGCTACCCCACCAAAAATGAAGAGTTTGTCATCGTTGAACGCATGACGAGCGCGTTGCAGGCAGTTCAAAAGGTGCTGACAACCGACCAGTTGGCTGAATTGCAACGGGAAACTGACAAAGTTTACGTTGACCCGGCGTTGATTGAGTATGCTGTGCGCATGGTCACAGCCACCCGCAAACCAGACGAAGTCGGTTTGAAGGATATGCAGCGCTACGTTATGTTTGGTGCCAGTCCACGTGCGTCGATCAACTTGATTCTGACGGCCCGCGCCCTGGCCTTTGTGCGCGGACGGAATTATGCCTTGCCCCAGGACGTGCTCGACATGGCCTTTGACGTGATGCGCCACCGCGTGGTGCTGACCTATGAAGCGCTCTCTGACAACATGACCAGTGACACACTGGTGAAAAAGATCATTGACCGCATCCCCATCCCAGTGGTGCCATTGCATGAACACGTCGACACTCGCGTCAACGCCTGAGCGCATCCTGCAACGCCTCGACTGGCAGGTCATCCGTCGTTTGGATGGATTGCTTCAGGGTGATTACCGCAGCCTGTTCTACGGCTACGGGCTGGATTTTGCTGACCTGCGTGAATACCAGCCCCAGGACGATGTCCGTTATATCGACTGGAACGTCACTGCGCGCATGGATACGCCCTACGTGCGCCAGTATGTCGAAGACCGCGAGATTGTCGCCTGGTTTTTGCTCGATCTTAGCCCGTCGCTCGATTTTGGGCTGGTGAAGCATCAGAAGCGTGCCGTGCTGATTGATTTTGTCGCTACGCTGGCGCGTCTGCTTACCCGTCATGGCAACCGCGTTGGGGCGATCTTTGCCAGCGGTGGCAGCGCCATTGAGCGCACCATCCCGGCGCGTGGTGGGCGCACGCAGGTGCTGCGCCTCGTCAACGATCTGCTCAAGCAGCCGCACCTGCCGCAGGCACCCTTTACCAACTTGGCTCCGCTCCTCAATGGCGGATTGCACACCATCAAGTCGCGTTCACTGGTTTTTGTCATCTCTGATTTCATCAGCGAGCCAGGCTGGGAGCGTCCTTTGACGTTACTCAACCAGCGACACGAAGTCCTTGCCATCCGTTTGTGGGACCCGCGCGAAATTGACTTGCCTGATATTGGTCCGCTGATCATGGAAGATGCCGAAACTGGCGAACAGCTTTATGTTGATACGCACGATAAGAAATTCCGTCAGCGCTTTAAGGAAGTTGCCCAAAAACGCGCCGCCGACCTGACGCAGACTTTCAAGCACGCCGGTGTCGATGCGCTTTCGCTCTCCACTGAGGAAGACATGGTGCGTGCCATCGTACGTTTTGCCGGTTTAAACAACAGCGAAGAAGATAATAAAAAATAAAGGATGAAGGATGAATAAAAACCTTCGACCTTCGACCTTCAACCTTTCAACCTTCCAACCTTCCAACTTTCACTTCTGGGTATTTATGTCCTTCATCTGGCCCGCTATGCTTTTCCTGTTATTGCTACTGCCCGTATTTGTCGGGTTGTATCGCACCCTGTCCAGTCGACGGCAAAAGGCTGCGGCGCGTTATGGCAAATTGGGACTCCAGCAGCAGGGGAAACCGGGCGGCTTGTTGCGGCGCGTTCCGGTGCTCTTCTTTTTTCTGGCGCTGGTCATTCTGACGGTTGCGTTGGCCCGTCCGCAGGCGGTAATCAGCACGCCGCATGTGGTTGGGACGATTGTCCTGGCGTTTGATGTTTCGGGCAGCATGGGCGCGAACGATCTTAAGCCGACGCGCATGGAAGCCGCCAAAGCTGCCGCGCAGGATTTTGTTGCTCAACAGCCGCATTCGGTGCAAATTGGCGTGGTTGCGTTCAGCGATAGCGGTGTCAGCGTGCAGGCTCCGACCACGGACCGGGATGTGATTGTGGCGGCTATCAAGCGTCTGACGCCTGAGCGTGGCACTTCGCTGGCAAATGGGATCCTGTCATCGCTGAACACCATCGCCAGTGTTGGCGCGCAAACCACCCGTTACTACACCAACCTGACACCTGCTCCCACCCCGTCGCCGACCGCTGTTCCGAAGGGCACATTCACTCCCGGGATGATTGTTTTGCTGACAGATGGTGAAAATAACGAAGACCCAGACCCACTCGAAGCGGCGAAGACCGCCGCCGACCGGGGCGTCCGCATTTATACCGTGGGTCTTGGCAGCGTTACCGGCACGGATATGAAGCTGGAAGGCTTCACCGTCCATACGCAGCTTGATGAGATGACGCTCAAGCAAATCTCCGAACTGACCAACGGCACGTATTTCAACGCAGGCAGTGAAAAAGACCTGCATACGATTTACGACAAGATCAGCACGCAACTGGTCGTTAAATCTGAAGAAACTGAAGTTACTGCTTTGTTTGCGGGCGCGGGCATTTTTATAATGCTGATTGGCGCAGCGCTTTCATTGGTGTGGTCTGGTCGTTTGCCATGATTATCACGCTCTGTTCGGGGCTAAGCCCCGAACAGAGCGCGGGAGTTCGTAAATGGATTTTCTCTGGCCCGGATTCTTTTTCCTGCTTTTGTTACTGCCCCTGATGGTCGTCCTGTATCTGTGGATGCAGCGCCGCCGCCGTCAGGCTGTGCGCTTTTCGAGCCTGTCGCTGCTGCGAGAGGCGCTGCCGCGCCAATCGCGCCTGCGACGGCATATCCCGTTTGTGCTGTTTTTGCTCGGGCTGACAGGTTTGATCCTTGCCCTGACGCGCCCGGTCTCCATTACCGTCGTCCCCACCGACCAGACCACCGTACTGCTCTCGATTGATGTCTCGCGTAGCATGTGCCAGACCGATATTGTCCCCAGTCGTATTGAAGCTGCTCAGGCTGCGGCGCTTTCGTTTATTCAGAAACAGGACAGCCGACGTTTGATCGGGATTGTGGCTTTTTCGGGCTTTGCCGAAGTCATTCAAGCCCCCACGGACGATAAGGGCGCATTACAGGATGCCATCGAAAGTCTCACCACCGGAAGCAGGACGGCTATTGGCAGTGGCTTGCTCAAGGCGCTGGATGCGATTGCCGAAGTGGATGAAAACGTTGCCCCGAGTGTGACTGACCCAGCCTTAGAGCCGCCCCCGGTGGCAAAAGGAGCCTACGCCCCGGATATTATTGTCCTGTTGACCGATGGCGTGACCAACGCCGGGCCGCTGCCGCTGGACGCCGCGCAGCAGGCCGCCAACCGTGGCGTGCGCGTTTATACCATCGGTTTTGGCACCGAGGCTGGGGACGGTGGCAGTGGTTTTTCAGGTTGCAGCCAGCGTTTTACCGGTAGAGAGCCGAATTTCGGCGGTGGCGGGTTTGGCGGTTTCGGTGGGGGAGGAGGCTTTGGTGGGCCGGGCGGCGGCTTCCGCAGAGGCATTGACGAGGATACGCTCAAGCAAGTCTCCGCGCTGACTGGCGGAACCTACTACGCTGCCGAAAGCGCAGATGAACTTCAGAAGGTGTTTGCCAGTCTCCCCACCTCGTTAATCGTTAAGCACCAAACGACTGAAATCAGCGTGTTTTTTACAGCTTTCGGTGTATTGTTGCTTGCGCTGGCAGTCTTGCTTGGCCTG
Organism: uncultured Chloroflexia bacterium; assembly: GCA_963757465.1. GTDB lineage: Bacteria > Chloroflexota > Anaerolineae > Anaerolineales > Villigracilaceae > UBA5195. Next base: position 329,729 of record CAVWRY010000007.1, read on the forward strand.
CTCTGGCACCCAATGCCATAAACGTATTGACCACAAAGGCACCCAGCCACGAAATTTTTAAGAAGAAAAATTTTGAGACTGGGTGCCTTTGTGGTGAAATTTTGTTTTTTGGGGAATTTCTTACCGGCAATACTTTGCCAGCCCGTCGTTGTTCAAGATCACAATCCTGCCTGAAGCGTTGACCGAAATAAACTCCTGCTCGCGGAAGAAAACCATCACCTGATTGACGCGCTTGCGCGAAGCGCCCACCAGGTCGGCAATGTCGCCCTGCGTCAGTTGAATCGGGATCAGCCCGACGCCGTTTTCGCCATATTTTTCGGCGAAGGCCAGCAGTTGACGCGCCACCCGTCCGTAGACATCCAGCGTCGCCAGCGCCTGAATCAGCTCATTGTTCAGGCGTACCCGCGAAGACATAATGCGAATCAGGTTGAGCGCCACGGGTGGAAAATCTGTCAGCATTTGCTGAAACGCCGATTTGTCCATCCATAGCAGCAGCGAAGCCTCCAGCGTAACGGCGCTTGCCGAACGCCCGGCGCTATCCAGCAGGCTCATTTCCCCCAGTGTATCGCCCGCGCCAATAATCGATAGCACCACGTCCCGCCCATCCGCCTGCTCGATATGGATTTTGACCGTGCCTGCCAGAATAACATATACCGCTTCACCTGGCTGCTCGGCGGTGACAATATTTGTCCCGGCGGGGAACAGACGACGGTGGGCGCGTTGCGCGATCCACGAAAGGGCAATCTCGTCCAGCCCTTTGAAGAGCGGGATGAATGCGAGAATATTGCGGGTGTTATCAGCGTTAAGATCGGTCATGGTTAACATATTTTACTCGGTTCATAAGGATGATTGGAATTAGGCGATCAGGTAATTAGTGGATCAGGGTTTCCTGATTCCGAATGGCCTGATTCCGAAGTACCTTTTCATTTGCCGTCAATTCCACCTCCAAACCTTCACGGGCTGAGAATGCGCTGAAGAAGAGCTTTTGGGCCTGTTCTTCGAGCTCATGAACGGATTCGTCGTCATAGGTGGGATCGTGGTGGGTGAGCGCGAGCCGTTTCACCCCGGCAGCGGCTGCCGTTTCGCAGGCCATTTGCGGCGTGGAGTGTCCAAAACCCTGGGTGGAGGCCCAACCGTTACATCCGCGATAGTGTTCGTCGGCGTATTGCCCGTCATGGATGAGCAGATCGGCCCCTTTGGCGAATGCTGCCAGACGGCGATCGCCGCCGATATAGCCTTCCACATCCGTTGCGTAGACGACGGAATATCCGTGCCAGGTGATGCGGTAGATGTAGACTCCGCCAGGGTGGGCATAAGATTTCATTAAACGGATCGAAACTGCATCGGAGTTGCTGGTTGCGCCGCCCCTGCTTAAACGGATTCCGTCATCGTCTACGACAACGCCGTCCAACTCGCCAATCGTCCGAATTTCGCGGGCGGCATTCATATCGCGCAAATTAAGCGGAAAGGCCGGGGGTTGCTGGTTGCGCGCCAGCAGTTCTTCGAGCGTCAATTCCAAAGTGCCGGGGCCATACAGGTGCAGCCGCGCAGCCGGGTTGTAGGCCGGGCCAAAAAACGGAAAGCCCTGGGTGTGGTCGTTGTGCAAATGGCTGAAAAGAATCAAAATGGGCTGGTTACTCAAATTCATTTCGCCGCGCCGCGTCCGTGCCATAATCTCGCGCCCGAGCGGGATGATGCCCGTGCCAGCGTCGAGAATAATGGTGTGCCCACCCGCACGGATTTCGACACAACTGGTGTTGCCCCCGTAATGGATGGTCTGCGGCCCCGGTGTGGGATAGCTGCCGCGTGTGCCCCAAAATTTAACAGTAAAGTTGTTGTTCATGAGATGTCTCCTTCTTGCAATCTATGATCCTATTATCGTTGCAAGGGAGTTTTGTCACAAGGAAAGATGGCGCAGGCGAGCTGGGAAATATTTCTCATATAAAAATCTCCTTATTCTAAAAATGAATAAGGAGATTTTAACTTGCGTATCAGTGGGGTAGGGAGAGAGCTGCCGTTTCAATAAAGTTTATTTCTCGTCTTCTGGCTTGACCCCTTTGAGAATTGCATAAATTGCCATCGCATGGCCGTGCCCAAGATCAAAATCTTCTTTCAGCCACTTCACAATTTCCCCGGCCTTAACGCCAGGTTTGATTTTCCCGTTTTCTGCATAGCCTTTTCATCGGCAAGTTTCTTGAAATCAGCGGAACTCTTGCCGGTCTTTGCGCGAATGTTGTCGATGTAGGCTTTGAATGTCATGTTGATTTCCTCCTAAATGATTGGGTTTTCCTACTTTAACTGTTTAGGAACGTAGATGTAGGTGGGACGTTTTTCCCCTCCCGTGACGGGATAGAAAACGGTTTCATCTTGAAAGACCACGCCTGTTTTTGAATAGTACTTGTCGATTTCTTTACAGCAATAATTCCAATCTGAGTCAAGGATAATCATGGCAAAGGTCTGATTCCGAATGGCATTCGTCAGGTTTTCTTCCAACAAGGCGCGGCCTGGGGTCTGTTGATCGCCTCGCAAAATATCCCAGATGGCAGAATGTTGGGCATAGGTTTTTTTGCCAGCCAGCGTTGAGATGTAACCGTGATCTACAAGAAACACCTCTCCTTTTACCCCTGCAATCAATTGGACCAGTTGATTGCCAGCTTTGAGATCCTCGCTGGTCGGAATTTGCGCATATGGATTATAGAACAGGATGACCAACTGGCTTAAACAGGCAAGATGGATCAATACTTTTGCCCTGGTTTTGTAGCCAAACTGGAGTTGATCTGCTATTTTTCGCAGTTCATGCAGACCCAACCCAAATAGGATCGATATTGCCGCATAGGCGGGTAGTAATACATTGTCATATCCCCCCAGTTTGACGCGCGTCAGGAATGCGCCCGCCAGTGCGCCTAATAAGATCAATAGCCAATGAATCAGCGCCTGCCGATCCTGATCTGGCTTGCCGATCAAGAAGAATGCCGCAAAAAGAATCGCCAGTGGTAAATGACTGAGCAGGTCGGTCGTCCAGAAGCTGAAAAATGCCGAAGGAATCCATTCAGTTTGTTGGGATAGCAGGTCAAAAACATAGTAGGAATACCATCCAGCGCTGGCCTGGTTGAAGATCAGCGTGGTGATGCCAACGATCAATGCGAAGGTAGCGATCAGACCTACCGCATACTTCCAGTTGCGCCAGACGAAATAAACAAGGATGGGCAGGCATAGGATGAGCGCTGTTTGTTTGGTCAGAAACGACAGGGCAGCCAATCCACCCGCCAGGATGGCATGGAAAAGGGATTTTTCCTTGCAGCTGACAACGTAAACGAACAAGAGCCACAACGCTAGAAATAACGAGTTCCACCCTGGCAACGTCGAGCCATGCCCCGGTCACGCGGAAAGCGCTGGCAAACAGACCGAGCGATAATAATGCTGCCCATCCATTTTTTGTTGTATCACGCACAATCAAAAAAATGCTGACGAATGTGACCAACGATGCCACAAACGAAACCAACCTGAGCGGGAAAAAACCGCCTCCAAAAACAAGGGAGGCGGCGGCAGATAAGTAGAAATACAACGGCGGGTATAAAAATGGGACAAAGTTAACACTCGGCGCAACATAAATACCCGCCCCGTGAACGATGCGTTGCACCTGATCGACGACGCCCCCTTCGATCCACTCCAGCTCAAACGGATACTGCAGCCGGTAATAAGCGATCCATAAATAAATTGCCACGGATGTGCCCGTGCTAAAAAGCAGGGCATATTCCATCCACCGCAAGACATTGATCCGGCCCAATAGCGATTTGTTTTTTTTCATACTACATGTTTTCTTTTTCTCATCATGTAAAACCCGTCCTTAGCTCACTGCTTTCTTCACAAGCTCGATGATCCTTGCCTCTTCTTTGGCGGTCAACGCTGTCAGTGCGAAGTAGACCGGCCATAGCGCGCCTTCATCCAGGTTTGCTGTGTCGTTGAAGCCCAGCATGGCATATCTTGAATTGAATTTCTGCGCGGTTTGGAAGAAGCAAACGACCTTGCCGTCCCTGGTATACGCGGGCATTCCGTACCAGGTTTTTGGCAAGAGAATTGGTGCAGTGGCTTTGATGATTTCATGCAGTCGCCGGGCCATGGCGCGATCCGGTTCCAGCATCTCTTCGATCTTTTCGAGCACAGCGCTTTCCCCTTCGGCTTTGTCCTTTTCCGCGCGTGCTTCTGCTTTCAGTTCCTGGGCACGCATCTTCATCGCGGATTTTTCATCATCCGTAAATCCTTTGGATTTTTTGGCCGTGTTCTTATCCTGGCTCATGAGAATCTCCTTGTATAGGTTTCAATGGGTATCGCAAGACATCCTGGTAGAAATGATAGCACCTATGTTCTGAAACTTCAACGATCTCTATACCAAGTATCGGGCGTTAGGGGCTGGGCCGCTTCTTTATGAAGAAAATGTTTCCGAATTCTTTTTGCATTCACTCGCAGGATCAAACAAATTCATTTCTTCTTCCGTTGGGACTTGAATGATCTCTGCCCATCGCAAAATATCTTCCCGTTTTATTGGCGGATTCTCCATGCCTCGACGCTGAATCCGCTCGAAAAGAATTCAGGGGTTGCGGATAGGTAATGCAATTCGACAGCGGCACCAAGCTGGCGAGCACCTTCCCGTAATGTGTCGCGCTCGGATTTCCCCCATGTTCCCCATTCGATAATTACGACAAGACCGAGTTTGAGTAGTTTTTGACCTAACTCCCATTGCAGTGCTTCAATCTTTGCTCGACTTTCTTCGTCATAAAGGTTGATAGAGAGCGCATCCATCCACTCATCAGGAGAAAGTCGAATAGCCTGCAGGCTTTCCTCAAGGCACTTTGCCAACGTTGTCTTTCCTGAGCCTGGCAGACCACAGATGATCATTAAATCTTGCGTTGTTGCTTGATTTTTTCATTCCGTTCAAACCGTAAATTTCTATTTTGTGCCTGATGTTAGGCGTGACCATATTGTTTGTAATATTTCTCGATCATATTCGCTAGCTCATTGAAACCAATCTTTAACCAAACATTCGAAATATGAATGGGGCTTTTAAAAAAGGTGTAATTTATTTTTTTGAAGATACGCGCCAGAAAATTTCCATTCATCAGATACTTTTGGGGATCATTCACTTCTATCGTGACAAAACGAACCGTTGAGAAACGACTCTTTCTGACGGTGAGATATATTTTTGCAATTTCTTCCCAGGAAATTGCGCCAGCAGAGGGCCCGGCGGTGTTGTCAACGATGCCAGAAGCGCTAATGACGAAACCAGGTGATTTACTAAATAACTTACTAAACGAGAAAGCAAAGGCGGAAATTGCGAAAAATAGTACAACAACTGACCCTATCAAAATGAGAATTGTATTGCTCGATGGATATTCGAGCGTAATTTTGATAATAAAGCCACACAGAACGATTAAAGCACCTTGCAAGGTACTACGTAAAGCAATCTTCTTTTTATCCAGGGGGATGACCAACTCTTTTTCACTATTCATATTAGGCCTTTCGACATGTGATGAATGACTTGCCTTCGCGGACAGGTTGTCACGCGCACCAGCCGTTGAAATGGAATGTGGCGAATTATCCCGGCGTTGGAATTACTTTTACCAGTCTGGTTTTTTTACTTTTGGTTTCTTCTGCCTGGAGATCACGAGCGCGACTTCCTTTGTGAGCGGATCGTATCGAACGGGAACTTCACGCCCAATTTCGAGTGAACCTTCTGCATTCGCAGCATAATATTCATCCGCAGAAGATTTTGCAATTGCTTCAAAAGTCTCACCTTCTGGCGTATGCACCTTCAGCTTTAAACGTACAGCAACAACACTAGGCCCCCATTTGCTGTGTCCTTCTGTTACTGTATGGAAATCTATGATCGTTGCGGTTCCCGATGTACCTAAACGGCGCAAGCCCATATTTTCAACGGAGCGGATAAGGGGAGGAGCAATCATTGAGCCCATCATTGTGATGAACGAAATGACCCACAGAATAACCAACCCGGTCAGTAGTGCGGACCCAACTTCGTCTGGCACCTGGATGTGAAAGATGCCCGCAATCGGCACTGCAACAAATGGGGCTATATTCACCCCCAAGAAGATCCAGAGCGCAATATACATGAGCTTGCGGAAAAACTGGGGTAATTTCATCTTGTATACTCCTGAAAAAAGAGGAAATCGGATAAGGGGAGTACCCAATGGTTTGACTGCGCGGATCAGTCATTGAAACGGAATAATGTTTTCGAGCGAGAAAATGTTCTTAAACGGAATGGGACAAAGCGTCCGGTTGCGAGTTTTGTTCGGCACGATCTTTGCCAGCGTTTAACGCAACTACTCATACATACCTTCTTACTCGATGACAGTAATCCGAGTATTCTGTTCCATAATGCTTTTTCAAATAATCTTCTTCACGTAACACCTGGCGATGGAATAACCATAGCGCTGCACCGAGATATACCAACAGAATCCAATTTGAGAAGATCAGGAATTGCCCGAGCAAGATAAAGGCGAATGCCACATAAATGGGATTGCGGCTAAAGGCAAAAACGCCGCTGGTGATTAGTTTATCAGGATGTTCTGTATCAATCCCAATGCGAAAACTTTGCCCGAACGAAATGAGACTCCACAATAACAGCGATAATCCAGCGAGACAAGAAAGGCCTCCAACCCAGGAGATTACGCTGGAATGGAAGAATTCTTGTGAGCTGACGGTAGGTAAATTGAACGTGGCAGCCACGATAAGATAGAAATAGAAAAGGGCAAAAGGTGGGATCAGGAAATCTGATTTATCGATTTTCCCGAAATTCATTGCTTCTATCCCTTTTCTTTTCAACAACAAGGCGCGGGTCAGCACCATTCCAAGCATGAGTACGATGGTTAGTACCGCGAAATATTTTTGCATAAGAATTCTCCACGAAGTAGCACGCTATGATACCTTCACGGACGGGTTGCCACGTTGCAACCTGTTCGATGGCACGCGATGTGGGCTGGCTTTTAGATTGAGAAGCTATTTTTGTGTTTTAGAAAAATTTTCTTTGCTCCATAAAAATGATTGGAACTTATCGAGTGGTATTGCTTGATTATCATCTTTTGCAAAAACTATATCGTGTCTTTGACAATAAAAGGAATTATCCCAACGTTTTTTGATAGCTTGCCATTGTTTAAGTTCCTTTTGATACTTATCATTTTTTCTGCGTAAAACTGGTATCAATGTATTCTTAGTAATTGGGGTTGCTACAAAAACACCTATTACGAAAAATAGCGGAAATCCACAGATACTATTTATAGAAAAGAAGTAAGAAAGAATTGCGTTTCCGGTAAAAGAGAATAGCAAGATCAACGCAAAGATAAAAAACAATAATCCACTCCGAGTTGATAGAAATGCGAAAGGCGAATAGGGCTTAGGCGGACACATCAACTTTTGAGCAAGTTGCGATTTATAAGTAATTGATTTTCCTGATGATGAATTAGCAGGTGCTTCAAAAGTTTGGGCTTTGATGATGGCAGAGACTTTGAGAATTACATCTTTGTGCGAATCAATAGGGCAAGTATCATTATTTGAGTCCAAACTAATTTCTTCATTTGATAAAACATGAGTATTCCCGCAGTATTTACAGGAAAATTGTTTTGCTCCTGAAATGATTTCCAGGTTGGCTCCACATGACGGACAAGAAAGAGTTATTAGATTATTCATGATTGAGGGTTATCGATATTTGAAGATTGATATTAGACCTTGAAGGAGCAGCCAACAGTTTGCCTTCGCGGATAGGTTGCCACGCAGACCAGCCGTCGAAACGGGATAATGTTTTCGAGCGAGAAAATGCCGCGAAACGGAACGTGGCAAACCATCCGCTTGCACTCAGGCATGATCTAGCGATCATTTTTCACTTCTTTTTCGGTTCTAGTGCATCTTCCAATTCCAACTGCAAGGCAAATAACGACTGATTCACATCCCAGATCAACAAGATGAGTGAGCCAATCAAAGCTGCTAAACATCCAACAAATAGACAAGTGATGACAGCCCCTGCGTCCCAATGGAATAAAGTCGCAGCAAATAAAGTGATGATCAGACACGCAGCCAACAATAAACTCAATGAAGCCAGGATAATCGATTTCCGAAGTATATCGGCACGCCGCCACAAGATCTGTAGTTGCGCAATCAGTCGTTTTTGTACTGGCGACTCTGCCTGAGACCATTCGGCGTGGATAATTCGTGCTCGGTCGATGGCGCGTCCTAAACGATTCGTCATGCTCAGTAATAAAAGCCCCACCCCAGAGATCAGGATTACGGGTCCGATGGCGATTTGCAATACGGGAACAAGCTCAGAAAGCGGAGGAAATGTCATAGGAAGCTTTTGCGATCCCTTTCATTTTTTTATGAACCTGATTTTATATGACCATCAAAGCGCCCAACGCTTTGTCTTCGCGGACAGGTTGCCACGCGTACCAGCTACCGAAACGGAACAATGTTTTCGAGCGAGAAACAGCTACGAACCGGATGAAGCGACACGTCGTTTCCAGGATGAAAATATATTACCTGAAAGTAGAAAATGATTTCTGAGATCATCTTGTTTTGGCGTAAAGCAATCAGCCAAATTAGTCTCACGCTGCATTATTGCGGCGGCGAAAACGCTGCAATCGTAAAAAGGACCAATACAGTAATATGCCAAGAACGGCAACGAATAAAATGTCACCCAGCAGCCCTTGCATAGAAAAATCAGAAATCTGCGTAGTTGGGTTTCCGGAACAATCTGGCGTTGTCTCGGTGCCCACCACTGTCAATGGAATACCGTACAAAGTACGGATCTGCTCGATTTTTTGATTTGGATCGGACAGGCTGCAATGGATGTCTGCTGTACTATATCTCTGTGGAATGAAGAACTGACATAGGACAAGGATAGCAACGAAAAACAACGTAAGAGCCAACGGTCGATTAACAGATTTTCTCATCATTCACATCCTTTGAGTAAGCGCCGGACAGGTTGCCATGCAGACCAGCCATCGAAACGGAAGTATATTTTCGAGCGAGAAAAAGTCCTTCGATCGAACCTGGCAACACGTCAGCCTACACATGATGTTAGGCGCTTTTTGTACTGCCAAAACGTTTGAATGTTTGAAACTGTTTTTCAATGAGATATACAGCTTCTCTCACGCCATTTTCTGCTTCAATTTTAAGGCCTACTATTTGTGCGCGTTCTCGAACTTCTTGTTTATCGACCTGTATAAAAGCATTGATGAGCGCTTCAGTTGATAGATTTTTCGCGTTTACAGAACAAGTTCCTGCCCCTATTTTAGTAACACGTTTCCCCCAAAAAGATTGGTCGCCCGCATGCGGCACAATAATATTGGGAATTCCGGCACGCAAGCCTGCGGCGGTTGTTCCTGCTCCGCCATGATGAACGATGGTTTTGCAACGGGGGAATAACCAATCGTGTGGAGCAGCGTCAATATAGAATAGGTTGTTGTCATTGTTCTGAGAGGAGGATGCACCACCCCAACCACTGAGAATGAGACCACGCTGTTTCGTTTGTTTGAGAGCCGTTCGCAAAATTTGGTCAATGTGATTAGCTTCCTGCGTCACCATACTGCCGAACGTAATGCACACTGGTGATTCTCCAGCCTTTAGAAATTCTGCCAGTTTCTCTGGAGGCTGATATAAAGCTGGTGTGTCGAGAAAAAGATACCCGCTGACGTGAATATAAGATGCTGTCCAATCATCAGGTCTGGGCAAAATCGTTGGGCTATAAGCCAAGAGAAGTGGCGTTGGGTTCGTTTTTTTTACATCAAAAGGCCAATCAAGCGCCATACGAAATGTCTCTGGATGTAAATGACGTAGTCTGGCGTATCCCAAGTTACCCAGATGCCAGAAAATTTGAACAATCAGCCAGTGAGATAAGTAACTTCGTGTTCCTGGGGGTAAATTGGGCATCGCAGTGCTTGGAAATGAGCGTGTGGGCGCAAACAAAGGTAAAAGTTGTACTGAAACATCAGGAATGTTTTTTGCACGCGCAAATGAATGCGCGCCTGTGGTAAATAGATAAGAATGAACGATCAAATCGGCATCACCAGATGCGGCAAATGCAGCACTCAATACTTCATTGGCAATCGAGAAAATATAACTTGCTACGACTTTGATGAGATTAAAAGTGCCGTTTGCGTTATTAACCAATTTACTTAGCTCTTCTGGGTCCCCAGGAAGAGGCGCAAAGGAAATATTATACTGAGAAACAAAATCGGCAAAACGGGCAGGTGCTGCAATGCGAACAATATGCCCGGCTTTCTGCAAGCCAACCGCCAGAGCAACAAAGGGTTGCACATCTCCACGTGTGCCATACGTAAGAATTGAAATTTTCATTGCATCTAAACTTTATGCTTTGTATTGGAACATCTGATTATTATTCAAACGCCGAACAGTTTGCTTTGGCGGATAGGTTGCCACGCAGACCAGCCGTCGAAACGGGACAATGTCTTCGAGCGAGAAAATCCTGCGAAACGGAATGTGGCAGCACCGTCCGCTTGCACCCAGGCATGCCTGGCGCACCATCAATTTTCATGCCAGAAACAGCGCTGTTTCTGAAGAGAGACTACGCCTGCTGGACAGGTTACAGAAAATTATATTCCCAGTCTTGTTCTTATCTCATCCACAGCAGACTTGGCTTCGTCAAGACTTGCATTGGTTGACATTCGATAGAATTTAATTGCCTCAAGCACATTATTGGCCTTCAATGCCGCGACAACTTTCGGATCGTCGGTCAGGCGCGTATCCTCTACGTAGGTGACGCCAAGGTGTTTGTAAATGAACTCTAACCGCGCTTCCAATCGATTGACGTGCCCCTTAAGCAATGCTATTTCCTGTTGTTCTGTCGTTGGCATGGTTTATCTCCTGTAAAAAGTTTGAATGGAAATGCTTTGATGCATTGAATATATTGTTCAAAAGCACGGATGGAAAGCCAGAATCAAAGTGAACAAAGACGAAACGCCAATAACACCACTGCTGAAAGATTTACCCAACTGATAAGAACCGACTTGGCGTTTAGAATCTGATCTCAATTGCAAAACCGAAAAGATTGAATTTCAAAATAAGAGGACATCATATTGGCAGGCAGGTTGCCATGTGGACCAGTCGCCGAAACGGAACAATGTCTTCAAGCGAAAAAATGCCCTGAAACGGAGCGTGCAAATCGTCCGATTCCGCCCAGGCATGATGGCGGGACATCATTTTTCACGCCAGAAACAGAGCTGTTTCTCAGCAGGCGATATTGGCTTGCTTTTTGCTTTATAAGCGGTCGTAATCTGGTGGCTCAACATCTGCAACTTTATCCATTGCAGCATCGAATTTTGCTTCGCTGGCACGTGCCGCACGTTTTTCTAGATAATCTTGTGCGCCAATTGCAGAAACTTTCTCTGCCAAAGCTAACATAACGAGTTGATTGATCGAAATTTTTTCTTTTTTTGCCAACTCACGAGCGGATTTATGTAAAGATTCAGGTAATCTTAAACTGATTGTGCTCATAATTCACCTACCATTTGTAAAAATTCTTTTGGAGTAATCGCTGTGATACCGAATTTCTTCTTCGTCGGTTTGAAATCGGCTACGTTATAAGTGACGATATATTGGCAATTCGCTGTTACAGCCAACTCTAAAACCATGTCATCATCAGGGTCATTTAATTCTGGCCGCCAAAGATAAAAGATTTGCCAGAGATTTGATTTGCTGATAACAAAATCTAAAATGTTATCAACTTCATTTTCATCAAGAGTGATTTCACCAATTGTTCTTTTGGCAACGGCTTCATATTCGAGCGCTAAAGGAACGGACAGATTGAATTGAAAGATACCTTTTTTGATGAGTTGAATGAGTTTATAAGATGCGCCATGCTTAGACCTTAAGGCAGTGACGAAAACATTTGTATCAACAACAATTTGAATTGGGCTCATATTAGTATTGTATGCAATACCATTTCTCGTGTCAATCCCTGCTTTTTTTCTTTTTCACGAGTTCAAAGGTGCGAGCCAACAATTCGCTTTAGCGGATAGGTTGCCACGCGCACCAGTCGACGAAACGGAACAATGTTTTCGAGCGAGTAAAAGCCGCGAAACAGAAGGTGGCAACACATCAGCCTCGACACGATGTTTGGCGCTTTATTTGGATGGTGTTGCCGTGCCTGACAATACCATCTTATCCTGCAAGATGCTGTATTCATAAATCGTGACAAGAGCATCAGGGCCACTGATCTTTTCTTCAGAGATTTTAAGCGTTGCGCTATCGCTCCACAATTCAGGTCGCAAGATTGTTCCATCTTTGGTCAAAAGGGTCTGTGATTGGTTTTTCAGAGTATCCCAAAGATATATTGATGATGATATTACGCTTCGCTCATTACAACTTGCCACAGAATAAGCAAGATATTTCCCGTCGGGCGACCAAATCAGCCTTTGTATCCTGCTATTTACATCTAATGTAGTTACTTTCCCAGTTTGTAAATCTGTAATCATTACACCGCCGATGGTAATGGCATAGCGTCGACCTGTTGGCGAAAATTCGATTTCATATCCTGGAAATGAATTGGTAGATGGGACAACAGTTGCCCACGAGCCAGTTGATAAGTTGAGGCCAAAGAGACCATAACCATTATTATATTCAGGAAAACAGTAGTTGCCACCGCCATCATACCCTAACTCAATCGTAAAGAATAAATAATTACCTTCCGGACTCCAGAATTTTGGACTTAATGAACCCGGTATCCCCTCGGGACTTTCTGGACTTAAAAAATCCTTGAAATTCAATACCCATTTTTTCCCATCTTTGCTTTGTACAGTAAATATTTGATTACTTTTATAACTACAACTTGCAGCAAGCCATTTCCCATCAGGAGAGATATTGCTTGAATAAAAATTCATGTCTTCGCACGCCGCAGGGAATTGGGCGATTTGAGTTTCTTTCTCATTCCAAGATTGCTCACTTGCTGCTCGGTCTGCCGTTCGTATTGCTATGGCTGTAGCACGCCATGTTTGTTGCGTAGCATCTATTGTTGGATGTGGCGTAAGGCTTGCTGCCAAACTAGGGGTTGGTATTGGCGCAAGCGTATTAACGGGTTCTGGCGTTTCCATTGTATTAAGAGCGAATATGACTGTTGGCTTAACGATATATTGACCGCTACAACCAGTCTGTCCAAGTGTAAACAGAATAATTGTAAATAATACTGTGCCAAAACATAGTCTTTTCGCTTCCATCAGCAATTTCTCTTTTATTCAAATGTATTTGTGCGTCAGCGCCGAACGCTTTACCTTCGCGGACAGGTTGCCACACGGATGAGCTGACGAAATGGAACGTGGCAAAGCGTCTGATTGTATGCCTTGTTGTGCAAGACTCATTGCCTTAAAAGACAACTCTGCTAATATTTACAAATCTATTGATTATTTTTGTCTCTGCCAAACTTATCTGGCAGGGGTTTTCCTTGTTCTATACTCGCAATAATTTTATTTGGCTCTACCTGACCCCAATACTTAAACTCTAACTGATGGTCATTTGTAAATTCTATTAAGTCTTTTGTCTGGGCAAATATTTCAACGAAAAAATACGGTTTCGACCATTGTTGAGCAATAACAGCCAAAGGATTCTTTCCGACTACTATCCAGGTTGCTTGGCCACCCTGAATAGACGGAAGGTAGTGAGTTGCTAAAATTTTCTCTAATGTACTTTCAAAAGTTTCGTCATTTTCGACTTTTATCTTTTTCTCATGTGGCGCAAAAACATCGTCAGCCATAGCAACGCTTTCGCGCCACAAAATGATTTTTTTAGACCTTCTCTTTGGTTTTATATTCATTCTAGAAACTCGCTACAGAAACTATCTTGTGAGTATAACTACTCGAAAATTAAGTTGGAAATGACCAACGCTTTGCCTTCGCGGACAGGTTGCCACACGGATCAGCTGACGAAATGGAACGTGGCAAAGCGTCCGCTGGATGCGCTGTTAGCCTGCTCTTATCTTTAGAACTGTTTTATCTTGCATGGTTACCAAAGATGTTTCCATCGGGATTCTCTTGGGTCTTCTTTGATAAAAGGGCCTGGCTTGGTAACATCCCAATTTATGCGTTTCATAAACATTTCCTTTTCTAACTCTATATCAAATTTTGGTTTGGCAATACCCCTACGGGTAACTTCATACCCTTCATATGTTAGCTCAAACCCATCTTCAAAAGTTTTAGCAGGCCAACGAATGCTTCTTAAATAGTCATATCGTTTGTTACTCACAAATTTTGTTGCAATATCAAAATAGATCCATTGTCCCATCAAATCTTCGGGAGCATAACAATATATATATCCTGCATCGAATGATGGTGGTAGCAGCTTTTCCAAAATATTCTTACGGTTGATGCCTTTGCTGAACTCACCCTCTATAATTCTCTCTATTATGCTTTGAAATTGCTTATCAGGTAAGATGTTTGCAATTTCAAGATAATTTAATTGATGTGCTTTTCTTGCATATACAGAACAAACTTCATGTTGAAAGTCATTCACATCAGGCATGATATTTTTGAACATGCAATAAACACCATGGGCCACATTGGTTGGGCAGTAAAAACCTTCCTCAATTAGTTCCTCTCTAACCGTTTTTTCTCCTTTAACTTTTTCATCTATAAACATTAAATCGCCCAGAATTTGTCTAATTTGGACTTCTAAATCTGCATGAGAGCTAAAATACATGCCTGGTCGTCTGAGTTGATGATTAAGACGTTGATATAACATAGTTCTAATTTCATCTGCTGTTTTCATTCAAACTCACTACTTTGAGAGATAGGACTACCGCTTTGCCTGCGCGGATAGGTTGCTACGCGTACCAGCCATCGAAACGAAACAATGTTTTCGAGCGAGAGAAAGCCGCGAAACAGAACTTGGCAACACGTCAGCCTGCACCCAAGCATGATGACTCTCCATCATTTTTCACGCAAGAAATAAAGCTGTTTTTGAGAATGTGATGTTAGTACATGCCCTGTTTGTTAAACTCACTGCATATTCTTAAAGGCTTCTTGAATTTCAGATGTGACCATTTTTCCTAAATCTTGTGCGCCTACTTCATTAAGGATTTTGCCTGACAATTTTATACCTTCATTACCCATTTCTAGCATTTTATGCACAACTTCTCCCACTATATGAGATTGTCCACTTATTACTAAAAGACTCATTGCCAAAATAATAACTTCTTGCCAAGATGAGTCATTTACATGATTGTAAATAAATTCAATGTTTTTTTTAGGTGGTAATTGGTTTAATCCGCGTGCAGCTAAATGTTCCTCCAATGCTAAATGAACAAAACCGAAATAACCTTGTCCGCGCTCAATCAAGATGTTTGAATTCTCTCGCACATTATCTAAAAATTGGCTTGCAGCTATCATGGCTTCACCACGCGGTTTTCGCCATTCTTTACTAGAGTAATATTGTGTTAACCATTCTAGTAATTGCTCATCTGCGATAATTCCAGATATTGGATTTTCAGTCTTAAGCCAAAATGCTAATTTACCTAAAACTGTGACTGTCTGAAAATAATTAAGTGATTGCCCGATAGCGCGATTATCGAGCGCGCGCACGCGATTCCAACTACTAATGAGAATTTTTAGATAGTGTTCATATAAATCTGCTCTACGGTGTGGTAAAGCTCCATCATAGAGCATTAATGCTAATAGCGTCAACATTAAAGGATTGCTTGCTAAATACAATAGGTTGGGGCTTGAATTGATTGCTTGTATGAGTATCTGGCTATTTTGGGTAGCGGAGTGCTTAGTTTCAGTTGTATTATCCTTCAAGGTTGATGTAAATGCCGCATTAAACCACTTCGACGCAAATTCTTCAATACTACTTTGGCTAAAATCGAGCAATGTATATAAAGACCATTTTTGTGATTTAAGGGATGCTTCACGATAACCCACAATTCTGCTCGTAACTATTATCTTATTTCCTTGTCTTGTTGCTTCGTTGGAAAATGCTTCGATTTTTGATGCTAAATGAGCGCGAATTTGATTATTGCATTCGTCCAAGCCATCAAGCAAAATAACAGCTTGCCCTTGTGCAATTGAGAAATTAAAAAGTGATTCCAGATTGGCAAGTCCTTGCGCTCTGCCAGAAAAATAATCTGCAAAAAACTGCTGTAAATTGTGGTCTGCTCTTGTTAAAAATTCAGCGTATGCGCTTAATGGAACAAGTATTGGCAAGATAGAATTGTCTCTGCTGGCTAATTGCAAAGCAAATTTCTTAAGCAAAGTTGTTTTTCCCGAGCCTGGTCCCCCTAAAATCACAACCCTATTTTGCTTTCCTAAAATATCGTCAATAGCAATAACATCCTGAAAAGACATTTGCGATATATCCCTTGCCCAAGTTTCACCAATTGGGATTTCTGCACGAGCAAACAAGGGAATATAAATACTCTCAAGAGATACTTCAGGGGGCAAACTATTAGTAACTGGAATTCCGTTAAATCCAATTGTCTTGCATGTAGAAACTATGTAAGTAAGATAATCAGACCGTAACTGTTCAAGGTCTACAATAGGTTTATTGTTGTTAATGCTAAGGTTAACTATATCGCCACTAATACGAATAGAATTAGTATCGCCGGCAACAACGTTGCCGCCACCTGTGATTACTAAATCATCGAGAAGTTCTTTATTTTCTTTTTCTTTCTTAGACATAGTGTATCTCCGCGCTATCGCTGATGACTGCCAAAAAATTTTTGTCGGTTATTACGAATTTCAAGGGCTTCTACTTGGAATGACTTTGCTGGTTCGCCAACCCACTTTTCAACGATTTCATCAGTAAGTGGTATGGAAAAGGTAGATGCCGTCAATACGTAACTGCCATTACCGTCACTGGCAGCGGTATAAATAGCGCACGTGCCACTTTCTGGAGGGGAAAAATTTTTATCCAGTGTCGGCTTGAACGCTATATAGATTTCTTTTCTGTCTTTTGGCTTTAGAGAAATCCCCGAAAAAGTTGAAAAGTCAGATAATGTGTATTCAGAGAAAATATTGTATTGGTTTTTTGTATATTGAGGCAAGAACTTTAAATTCGTTGCCTGTCTCGTTGTGAATAACCGTAAGGATAATATCCTCAATTGAGCCTTGTTTTGCGCCATCATTAAAAAATTCACACTCTAAAACTACATGGGGAACGCCTTGAATTTTAGTAAGGATAACTCTACGTTTAACTACAAATACTGCTTTGAACTTGGCAAAAAAAGTCAGATAAGCTGTTATTCCACTTATTACTAATGCCAAAATAGCAATTGCTGATGATACTATCTCGCCTATGCTCATCTGTAGACCTGCCATGAAGTAAGTTTTATTTTAGATTGTTTCATAAGTAAATTCCTGAGACAATAATTTTAGAGACAGTGAACTAACTCTGATATATGCAATGCAGTTAAAAGCTTATGAGCAGCGTAAGATTAAACCAGCCTTAGAAAAATTATAGCATGTCTTACCTATCGTCCATGTGTATGTGCGGTGTGCTTTCAGAACCATCGTATCTTATTTTTCGTTTTCCCCTCTCATGATAGCGTCATTACGTCTCTTCCAGTAGGATAAGTGCAATCAAGCCTATGGGCAGCATACAGCTACCATACAGCTAGGATACAGCTACAATACAGCTACATCCCAGATAACTTATGCCACGCACCTGGGACGCATCCCCGGCGCAAGCAAAAGTTGATTTGGATGCGATGGCCTCCACAGTGATAGAATCCTGCCAACCGCCGTTATATTCATCATCAGGATAGATCCCCATGCCAAAGGCAACGTTTGAGATTGATCTTGCCATGCAGCGCATTGAAAAAGCCGTGCAGCCTTTCGCCAGGGCGGCCATGTTCCAGTTGTTCGATGAAGGTTTCACCTCGGCGTTTGAGCAGTTGGTGGCTTGCATTATTTCGATCCGCACTTATGACGAAGTCATGCTGCCCACGGCGCGCCGGCTGTTTGCGCGGGCGCGCACACCGCAGGCCATCCGTCAGCTTACCCCGGACGAGATCAAGGGGCTGATCCGCCCCAGTACGTTTTATGAAAACAAAGCCCGCCAGATCCATGCGATTGCGCAGCGTGTGCAGGATGAATATGGCGGTGTCTTGCCCTGCGAGCGCGATGTGCTGCTTTCCTTCGCTGGTGTCGGTCCCAAATGCGCCAACCTGGCGTTGGGCGTGGCCTGCAACCAGCCATTTATCGGCGTGGATATCCATGTCCATCGTGTCACCAATCGTTGGGGCTATGTCGAGACGTCCACGCCCGAGCGCACCATCCTGGCGCTGGAGGCCAAACTGCCATCGAATTATTGGATTGAGATCAACCGTCTGCTGGTGCCTTTTGGCAAGCATATCTGCACGGGTTCCCGGCCACACTGCTCCACCTGTCCCGTGCTGGAAATGTGTGCGCAAGTCGGCGTTGAGAATCCGCGCTAAACCCCCGTTATGGAAAATCAAACTGAGACATCATCATTTTCAAATTTGGATGCCGCTTTTTCTTTGATGTCAGGCCACTTGCCAGTATTGAAGGCTAAAAATAGAAAAGCGGCAATGCCAATGCTTGATATAAACTCGGGCGCAAGTAGAATCAGTGTTCCAAAAACAAACCCTGGGATAAAATCTTGGACAGTTTCATGCGGCGTATTGAGAAGTGTAAAGCCGAGCTCGCCAGCCATCAAAAGTATGGTGACTACTTTGCTGGTTTTTAAAGCCCATGATTTGATCGCGGTGTTCTTTTCTCTTGAGACGACATAATACATCGGCACAACACACAGGACAAGCCATTGGGGCGTGAGTACAGCAAGCCATAAAATCAGAAAAAACATTCCATCAAATCCTGGATATTTGCTTAAGTTCTTCCACGCAAAAACAAGTTCTCCAATAAAAAGCAGGGTAACAGCAAAATAAACAATTGCCAGCAGTCTGTCAAAGAGGATCGATGTAAAGCTTTTGGGCCGGATGATCTCTGTATCCAATCGTTTCAACATTTCTTTGACAGTCTGATTATCGGGATTGTATTTTAGGCATAGCTTTAGTGCTTTGATGCGCTTTTCGCCTTTGGGGTAGGTTCTTACGTACCAATTCCATGCGGTTAAATTTTGCGGGTTGGCGGCAAGCATTTCTTCCAATATTTTTTGGGCATCCAAAAGATTGTCTTCCTGGATAAGTGCAATGGCCTGTTCCAACCTATCTGTAGACATATTTTCTCTTTCTCTTGGGGTGTAAGCAGGGTTAATGTCCATGTATCCATCTTAGAGCAGAAGCGCTTTGCGCGAAACAAGGTTCTCCCTTGAATAGAGGCAGGGAAAACCCCTGTTTGGATTGCGGTATACTCGCCTTATGGAAACAACCTCCTGGGATGTGATCGTGGTGGGCGGTGGCCCCGCCGGATTCTTTGCGGCCATTCGTTGCGCTGAGTTGAACCCGTCCTTGCACGTGCTCATCATCGAAAAGGCCAGCCAGACGCTGGGCAAGGTGCTCGTTTCGGGCGGCGGACGGTGCAACGTCACGCACGCCTGCTTCGACCCGGCCCAACTGATCAGTTTTTATCCGCGTGGTGGGGCGGCTTTGCGCGGCGCGTTTACACGCTTTCAACCGTCTGACACGCTGCAGTGGTTCGAAGGGCGCGGGGTCAAGCTCAAGACCGAAGCTGACAATCGCATCTTTCCGGTCACCAATTCGTCCAAAACGATTGCGGATTGTTTACGCACTGCAGCGTCCGCTGCGGGGGTGACGGTGCAACTGGGCACGAATTTGCAACGGGTCGAGAAAAATCCGCGAGGCGGTTTTGATCTCGAAGCGCTGACACAGGCCAAGGGCAGATCGTTCCATGCCAAAAAGTTGCTGATCGCCACCGGCAGCGATTCCGTTACCCGTGAAATCGTCCAGGCTTTGGGCCATTCCATCGAATCTCCCGTCCCTTCCCTGTTTACCTTTAATATTGTCGATGCGCGGCTGGAAGGGTTGGCCGGGCTGTCCGTGGATTCCGCGACGGTGAAAGCGCTCGGGCTGACGCAGCAGGGCCCGCTGCTGATTACACACTGGGGCATGAGCGGCCCCGCTATCTTGCGGCTCTCGGCCTGGGGCGCGCGCATGCTGTTTGAGCAGCAATATCAAGCGGCGCTGATGGTCAACTGGCTGGGTGAAATGAGTGTCGAAAAGGCCTTCGATGTGCTGCACAAACATAAATTCTGGCCCGAGAACGTGCGCAAAAAAGCGCTGACCAAATCGGCCTTTGTCCAACTCCCGGCGCGTCTGTGGAAGCAGCTCGCTGAACCCATTCTCGGTGAAAAAAGCTGGGGTGCAGTCTCTAATGCCGAATTGCGCAAACTGTCTGAAGAACTGACGGCGGGAGTTTTTGCCGTGACCGGCAAAGGTCAGTTCAAGGATGAGTTTGTCACCTGCGGCGGCGTGCGGCTGAACGAAGTTGATTTCAAAATCATGCAAAGCCGCCTGGTGGAAGGTCTCTTCTTCGCCGGGGAAGTGCTCGATATCGACGGCATCACCGGCGGCTTCAACTTCCAATCTTCGTGGACGACGGGCTGGCTGGCGGGCAGTGCGTTGGGTGATCCTCGGTAGGGGCGGGGTTTCCCCGCCCTTTCGCTTTTGTGCCACCAGCGGGTGTGGGAACCGCGCCCCTACTCTTATTTTTTGAATCGAACAAACCCACCAAAATCTGATAGAATAAATGTGCTAATTTTGAGACACCCATGAAAACCATTCGCGCATCTGACATTGGCACCTATCAATACTGCCGCCGGGCCTGGTGGTATCGCATCAACGGCCATGAGCCCGCCAACCAGGCCGAGCTTGCTGCTGGCACGGAGCTGCACCGCAAACACGGGCGCGCCGTCTTCGCTGCCGGGATGTTGCGTTACCTGGCGTGGGCTGTTTTGCTGCTGGCGTTGGTGCTGGCAGCCATTTATGCCACCGGCTTGCTGCTGGGGAATTCATAATGTTGATTATTTTCCTGTCGGCGGCGCTTTTTATGCTGGCGCTGATTCTGCTCTGGCAGTCGGGGCGCAAGCGCCGTTCAGCTGGTCTGCCTGGCGGACGGGTGATTTATACCGACACCCGCGCCTGGGGCGCCGTCGAAAGACCGTTATATGACCGCGCCCTTGGGCTGACTGGCAAACCCGATTACATTGTCGAAACCAACGGGCGATTGATCCCCGTCGAAGTCAAATCGGGCCGCGCACCTGATTCACCCTACGATTCACACATCTATCAGTTGGCAGCCTACTGCATGCTGGTGGAGCGTAATCTCGGCTCTCGCCCGCCTTATGGCATCATCCACTACGAAGACCGCGACTTTGCCATCGATTACACCCGCGCTCTCGAAAACGCCGTGCTCGACATCCTTGCCGACATGCGTCGTGATGAACGCTGTGAAGAAGTCAGTCGTTCTCATGCCAGCCCTGCCCGTTGTGCCAAGTGTGGCTATCGGGAGGGGTGTGAAGAGAGAATTTAGATGTTAGATGTTAGATTTTAGAATAATCAGCCTAATGAGTTTTGGCTCTTTCTAACATCTAACTTCTAAAGTCTAATATCTAATATAATAGAACCCATGACATCCCCCATCCCTCAACGCATTGTGGTCGCTGCCTACTCCAAGCTGGCCCAGGCGGTTCAGGAACTGGAAGCAATTGCATCGTACCTGCAGCAAAAAGGTGCCAGTGCAGATTTTGGCTCGCTCAACGATGAAAACCTGCGTAAACGAGTCCATGCCGCAGAGTTTGACCTGATGGTGGTGGTTGGTGGCGATGGCACCATGTTGCGCGCTGGACATTTATGTGCGCCCAACAACATCCCCATGCTCGGCGTCAACAAAGGCCACCTCGGGTTTCTCTTCCAAATGGAGGATGGTGGCTGGCAGAATATGATGAATCAACTGCTGGCAGGCGAATTCTGGATCGAAAAGCGTATGATGCTGCGCGCCGAGCTGCTACGTAGTGGCGAATCACTGGGTGTGTGGCAGGCGCTCAACGATGTCGTCGTCGCCCGCGGACCGCATTTGCGCCCGATCCGCTTGCGCGCCAGTATTGACAATCAGCATCTGGCCACCTACATGGCTGATGGACTGATTACCGCCACGGCCACTGGCTCCACCGCGTATGCGCTGGCGGTTGGCGGGCCAATCCTGCCGCCTGAAGTGCGCAACATTCTGTTAATTCCCATTGCGCCGCACCTTTCCATGGATCGCAGCGTTGTGCTCTCCGAAGGATCCTCTGTCAGCGTTACCGTTCTCAGCGAAAACGCCATCCTCAGCGTGGATGGACAACTCCCCACCAACCTGGCCGCCGATGATCGTGTGGATATTTGCGCCGGGGAGGACACGATCAAATTTATCCGTTTTGGCGATCCCGGCTACTTTTATCGCAACCTGACCGCCCACATGACTCAAAATTCAGCCTTAGGATATTCAAAATGAGCCAAACAACTGCGACAACCTGTGCCAACCATCCCAACGTTGAAACATCGCTGCGTTGCAATCGCTGCGATAAATACATTTGTGCCAAATGTGCTGTCAAAATGCCCACTGGTTACCGCTGCCGTGAATGTGTCAAAAGTGCCCTGAAGGTCTTCGACACTGCCGAATGGTACGATTATCCCCTCGGTTTTCTCACGGCCATGTTCCTTTCGCTGGTTGCCAGCGCCCTTTTAGGGTTGCTAGGTCATATTGGTTATTTTGGTTTTTTCATCATTCTCGGAGCTGCCCCCACCGCCGGTCTGATTATTGCCGAGGGGGTGCGTCTTGCCATTCGAAAGCATCGTTCACGCGCGCTCTATGCGACGGTGGCGGTTGGGCTGGTGTTGGGGACGGTGCCCGTCATTATTGCCAACCTGCTGTACTTCGATGTGTTCTCGTTGATTATTATGGGCATTTATATTGTCATGGTACTGCCAACCGTTTACTCCCGTCTTTCAGGTCTGCAATTATTCAAGTAATGGAATGGTAGGGGCGCAGCATCACCTGCCCAGAACGCAGGTACTCGGTGCTGCGCACCTACAGGGAATTCGATATGCTCACCGAACTTCGCATCGAAAACTTTGCCATCATTGACAAACTCGCCATCGATTTTGGTCCCGGGCTGGTTATTTTCACCGGTGAAACCGGCGCGGGCAAATCCATCATCATGGATGCGCTCGACATGCTGTTGGGGGGCCGCACCGACGCAGGTTCCATCCGCGCTGATGCCGAACGCGCTACGGTGGAGGGTCTTTTCAAGCTGGTTGGCGCCGAAAAGGACGCCGTGCTTGAAGTGCTCAAACGCGAAGACTTGCAGGACGACGAGAACTACGTCACGCTGGCGCGTGAAGTACGCCGTGAAGGACGCAGCACGGCCCGCGTCAATGGACGCACCGTCAACGTCTCGTTGTTGAAGGAAATCGGTGCCTTTCTGGTGGATATCCATGGTCAGACGGAGCATCTCTCGCTGTTGGATACCCGCTTTCACCCTGGGCTGCTCGACCGTTTTGCTGAAGTGGACACGCTTTTGGGGAGTTACCGTCAAACCTACTCGCAGGTGCAAATTGTGCGCCGTCAGATCAACGAACTGCGTGCCGCCCAGACTGATTTAGAGCGGCGGCTGGAGATGTTTACCTTTCAAGCGGAGGAGATCGAAGCTGCCGGGCTGAAACCCGGCGAGGATGAACAGCTTCGCCAGGAACGTGACCGGCTGGCAAACGCCGAAACGCTGGCTGCCAACGCCCAGGAAGCGCAGGGTTTGATTGACGAAGGTACGCCCGAAACCCCTGCCATCAGCGATCAGCTTGGGCAGGCGGTTGCGGCGCTCTCCTCGCTGGCGCGGGTGGATCCGCTGCAAAATGAACTTGCCACACGTGCCGAATTGCTGCTCGAAGGGCTTTCGGATATTTCGCGTGACCTGCGCAACTACATGGAAGGGATCGAGTACAACCCCAAACGGCTCGACGAAGTTGAAGAGCGCCTCGATTTGATCTATCGGCTGATTTGTAAATATGGCGGGACGATTGAATCCGTGATTGCGTTTGGCGTAAATGCGCGCAAGCAACTCGATACGATCAACACCGCCGCTGAAAAAATTCAGGAACTGCAAGGCAAGGAAACCGCCCTTTTGGCCGAACTTGCCAAACGTGCGCTGGCGCTCTCTGTCAAACGTAAAAAAGCCGCCGAAACCTTGGCGCGCGGCATTGAGATGGAACTGGACGATTTGAAAATGGCCTCTGCGCGTTTCGGCGTGGATTTTCAGGTCAAGCCTGATCCGCAAGGTTTGCCCCTGGCGGACGACTCGCGGGTGGCCTTCGACGGCAGCGGCTTCGACAGGGTTGAATTCCTCGTCGCGCCGAATCCGGGTGAAGGCTTGAAACCGCTGGTCAAGATTGCGTCCGGCGGCGAAACAGCGCGACTGATGCTGGCGCTAAAAAACATCCTGGCCCGTGCCGATCAGGTGCCCACCCTGGTCTTCGACGAAATTGACCAGGGCATTGGCGGGCGCGTCGGTGGGGTGGTGGGGCAAAAGCTCTGGCAGTTGGCCCGCGCCCATCAGGTCTTGTGCATTACCCATCTGCCGCAACTGGCGGCTTTTGGCGACCAGCACTTTCAGGTGCAGAAAAACGTCGAAAACGGACGCACTACCAGCCAGGTGCAAAAGCTCGAAGCCGATGCCCGCCTGCGTGAACTGGCATTAATGCTCGGGGAAGTCAGCGAAGCCACGTTGAACTCCGCCAATGATTTGCTCCAATCTGCCAGTGCAGCCAGCAAAAAGAAATAAATTGCGGATGGTTTCCGATTATTTACAATAAAAAACTCCCTGATCTCAAATCAGGGAGTTTTTGCTTTGCTTCTTCTCGTGCCTACTTTAATCCAAGGATTTCATAAACCTTGATTGGGTCACGCTTGCCTTTGACCTGCATCGGCTCCATTTCGCGCACTTCGACGTGGTCTTTGACTCGTTCGTAGGCCAGTCCGCTGATGACGATCTGGTTCTTCCCGGCATTTTCTTGCAGACGTTTGGTGGTGTTGACGCTGTCGCCAATCGCCGTGTATTCCAGTCGTTTTTCGGTACCGATCAGGCCCAAAATGGCGTCGCCATAGTGGATGCCCACCCCAAAGGCCAGGTGCGCTTCGGGCGGCAATACCGCGTGCAGTTGGGCAATCCGGTCGCGCAAGCTCAACGCAGTCCGTACCGCTCGCAGGGTATGATCTGTCTGTGGGATCGGCGCATTGAACCAGGCCATGACGGCGTCGCCCAGGAACTTGTCCACCGTGCCTTCTTCGTCGAGCACGGCTTCGGCACCGGCGGCCAGATAACGGTTGAGCACCGACACCAATTGCTCTGGCGATTGGCCTTCGCTGTAACTGGTAAATCCGCGAATGTCGGCGAAGAGCACCGTGATGTCAATGCGTTTGCCACCCAGCGCCAGACTGTTCGGGTCAAGCTGCTGAATGACCGCCGGAGAAACCATCCGTTCAAACAGCTTGCGCTGCGCTTCGAGTTGCTTTCGTTCGGTCAGGTCGTCGAGCACAATCGCGACGCCCTGTGTGGTGTAATTGGCATCTTTCAGGGGGGACATATTCAAACGCCAGTCCACCGCGCCACGCTGGGGCGTGGTGTGGCTGATTTCCATATCCGTTACGGCAGTGTCACGGTCGCGGATGGATGCCACCTGGGGCAGAATTGCGTTTGCAATGGAGGGGAGCACGTCTTCGAGCCTGCGTCCGATAATCTGGCTGGATGTCTGGCCGATGATGCCTTCGGCAGCGCGGTTCGAGAGTGTAATCATGTCGTCAATATCGGCGGTAATAACACCGCTGGCAATAGACGCGAAAATGTTGTCCATCATGTTTTTGAGTTTGGTCACTTCAGCCAGTGTGTTGCGTAGCGATGAGAACAAACGCGCATTGTCGATGGCAATCGCCGCCTGGTTGGCAAAGACTGCCAGCAAATCGCGTTCTGATTCAGAGAAAATGCCGGTACGAATGCGGTTGTCGGCGTAGATGACGCCAATCAGGTCGTTTTTTACCTTGAGCGGCACGCACAAGATCGAGCGTAGGCTAAAAGCGATGATGCTTTCCTGCCCGCCAAAGCGTGGGTCTTCCTGCGCGTTGGTGGTCAAAATGGCGTCGCCCGTGTCGATGACTTTTTGCATCACGGTGCGGCTGACGACATGTTCGCTGGCGTTGAGCGATTCCTGCTCCCAGTTGCGCGCCACGCGCGTGGTCATTTGTCCGCTTTCGTCACGCAGCATCAAAAAGCCGCGTTCGGCTTCCGTCAACCGGATGATGTTGTCCATCACGATGCGCAGCACTTCGTCCAGTTCAAGCGATGAGTTGACGACCTGGCTGATTTCCGTCAGGGCGAACAGGTTGTTGCGTTCTTCGGCAAACGCCGCCACTTCCTGTCCCAGACGGTGCAGGCGGCTTTCAAGTTGCGAAAGCTCTTCGAGCACGTTGGGGGGCAAGCTGCTGCGTACCGGCAGCACCGAAGAGCGAATGCGCCCGGCCAGTTCGCTCAACGTTTTCATTTGATTATCAACGGAAATTGTTGCGGTTATTTTGCTCATTTTTTACTCCAACAAAAGCATCATGGCGTGACCAGTGCGGCAGCGGATTGCCTGACAATATCAATCTACCCGTTGTTTTGTATTCGTGCAGCTAAAAATGGGGATGAATTACCCGATTTTTTCGCCATTTACCAAGGCATTTCCAGCCTGGGGGATAAGCAGCATCAAGGATTATAACCCACACCCCGCGGAAAATTCCCGTTAAAATGGGATAGAGCGCAGAGAAAATCTGCGCTCTATTTGTGGATAAGATGTGTTCGCCGCTGTTGATGCGGATGTGAACTTGCGGGTTTTCGTTGCAGGGGAGATCAATGAAGCAAATTATTCAGTTGCGTCTTCGGAGTCAAACTTCAGCTTCAGCTTCAGCATCGTCATCATCGATCATATCGTCTTCGGTGTCAGCGTCAACTTCGTCGTCATCGGTCATGTCGTCTTCGATGTCGTCATCAACCATGTCACTCTCGATGTCTGATTCTTCTTCAGCGATTTCGTCTTCCATTTCGAATGTTTCTTCTGCAACGGGGGTTTCTACTTCATCTTCATCGGGTTGGTAAAAGTTGCTCATGGATTTTGCTCCTTTTTGGGGTTAGAGGAAAACATCAACAGACAACGAATGGCTCAAGGAAGCCATATTTTCCAAGACTTGTTCCATGCCCGTTTCCCCACCATTTGTTTCATCAATGTATCTATATACGATAAGGCATCATTATTAAGCCTGCGTTATCTCACGGTTAACAGGTTGATAAATTTTCTGTTGGCATGGAAAGATGTTTCGGGTTGGTAAACCACAGGCAGCCAGCTTGAATCGGTGGGAAGTTTGTGCTACGATATTTTTATACTTTTTGATCGGCATCACAGCATACAAAAAGAGGAGAGATCATGAAATATGTACTCGGGTTGGATATTTCTCGATACGAACCAAATGTTGATTGGGGATTGATCCGCGCACAAGGGATACAGTTTGTCATCATTAAGGCAACCGAAGGAGCGACTTACAAGGACTCGATGTTTGCGACACATTGGACCAATGCCAAAAATGCGGGGTTGATCCGTGGTGCTTATCATTATCTGCGCGCTGGTGATGATCCGAACGCGCAGGCACAATCTTTTCTGGCAAGTGTCAAACTGGAAAGTGGAGATTTGCCTCCGTTTCTTGACCTGGAAGGAACCTATAACGATGGGCAGACCAATACAAAGTTTATTTCCTGCGCCGGAACCTGGCTGGCGACAGTTGCCCAGGCCACCGGGCGAAAACCCTACGTTTATTCAACAGGAAGTTTCCTGCAGGAACACATTTCAATCAACAGCAAACCACCTGCATGGGCGAAGAATTACGGGGTATGGATTGCCAATTATCTCTATACTTACGTCGAAGGTGTCTCCCAGCCCGTTGAAGCGGCTGGCTGGCCATCCTGGGAATTTTGGCAATACACCAATCATGGCGATATTCAAGGGATCACGACGGATACAGGCCAAAAACCCAGCGAAATTGATCTGAACTGGTACCGTGGCACCGTCCAGGATTTGTATACGCTGGTGGGTTTGCAACAAGCGCCTCCTGTGCTGGTGCAACCTCCCGTGCAACCGCCGCCTGTGCAATCTTCTACCAAATATACTGTCAAGGCAGGCGACACATTAAGTTCGATTGCGGTGCAAAATCATTTAACGCTTGATGTTCTGCTGGCTGCCAATCCAAATCTGCTTCAAGCAGGCATGCAGATTAATCTTCCGGCCTCTGTTTCGACAAATCCGCCGCCGGTTGTTACGCCGCCCGTAGTGCAGCCACCTGTAACGCCTCCACCTCCCCCAGTTCCAACCGGCCCCATCCAGTACACCGTGCAGCCGGGGGACTCACTGACACGCATTGCCGCAAAATATGGCGTGACGGTGGACGCAATTTCTCGCGCCAACAATATTTCTGATCCAAATTTGATCCAGGTCGGGCAGAAATTGATTATCCCCAAGTAAAGGTTTTACGTTCAAATAAAAATCCCGAAAGACTTTTGTCTTTCGGGATTTTTATTTGAACTTTTGCAAGAATTACATGGCATCAAGCGTTTGAAGAAATGTCCCGTAAAGACCTAAAAACACATTTTTATTTTCAGTGTCTTCAATCGCAAGACCAAATCTGCGGGACTGTTCGTCAAAGATAATCTTATAACCTCCCTTACTTTCAGGAAGTTCTTCTAAAACCAGCCAGAGTTCAATTGTTTCCGATTGGTTATTTTTGGTAGGGTTTTTGTAATTTTGCTTGGTCGGCAATACCAAACATTTTTTCAGATCAACGCCATGTACATTTGGGTGATGCCAATTGCCTGCAATCTCATTCTCAATAATTTTAGTGATTTCAACTGCTTCCATATTTATTTTCTAGTTTCTAACTATTTTTAGTACTTCTGCCGCCATGGCCCTGGCGCGCTGCGGCGCGTTGCCAACGTGGGCGCGGTAGTCCATCAATTCCAAAATTTCATCGGCCTTCAAGAAGGCCAGAATATGCTTGTCTTTGCACATATTTTCCGTCAGCGGGTTGGCTTCGCCGTTGCGCACCACTTCCCACGCTGCCATCGATTGCTCGCGGATGATCTCGTGCATTTCCTGACGGTCTGCACCGGCTTTGACAGCCGCCATCATGACCCGCTCTGTGGCAGCAAACGGGCCGTAGACGCCCAGATTACGCGCCATCGCCTTTTCATCCACACGCAGGCCGGAAAGCACCCTGTTGGCGACCCTGAGCATTTCGTCGGCTGCCAGAAAGGCTTCGGGCAGGATCGTGCGGCGGTTGGCTGAGTTGTCGAGAGTGCGCTCAAGGATGGAGTTGGCGGCATTATCCCACGCCACGCGCGGAAGCTGGGCCAGGTAACGCGCCAGTGAGTTAACCTTCTCCGAGTTGATCGGGTTGCGCTTGAATGGCATGGCCGAAGAACCGACCTGCTTGCTGCCAAACGGCTCCGAAAGTTCGCCGAGCGGTGGTGATTGCAGCAGGCGCAGGTCAAAGGCCAGCTTGTAGAGCGATTGCCCCATTCCGGCCAGTGTCGCCAGGACGTTGTAATCCAACTTGCGCGGATAGGTTTGCGTTGCGACAGCGAAAAATGGCAGGTCGAGCCGCGCCGACAGTTTTTGCTCAAAAACTTCCAGCGCGCCCACGCCGATCAGTTCGCTGTAGCTGGCGGCGGTACCGACCGCGCCCTTAAATCCCTTGCCGCGAATTTCTGCTCTCTCAATGCTGAGTTTTTTGTAGTCTTCGAGCAAATCCTGGGTATATTGCGCCAGCCGGTACCCCAGCGTGGACGGTTCAGCAGGTTGGATATGGGTGAACGCGATCAGGGGCGTATCGGCCCAGGTTTCGGTCAGACGGCCCAGGGTCTGCAAAAGCTTTCCCAGCGTCGCCAATGTCAAATCCAGCGCTTCCCGTATTCGCAGTGCATCCGCATTGTCTTCAATATCCATCGATGTTGCGCCCAAATGGATGATGCCGCCGCCCAACGTGGCCTGTGACGCAAACACGCGCACTTCGGCCATTAAGTCGTGATGGATTTCAGCTTCAATCGTCAGCGCCGCCGGGATGTCGATCTCATCTTGATGCTCGCGCAGGTTGGCCGCCTGGGCAGGTGTCAGCAGGCCATACTCGGCCTCGGTTTCGGCCAGCGCCACCCACAGTTTGCGCCAAAGTGCGCGCTTGTTATGCTCAGACCAGATGCGGCGCATTTCATCGGAACTGTAGCGCCATGAAAACGGGGATTGGTAACTTGTAAAGTCGGTCATTGTTTGTCCATGAATTTTAAGATGGGGTGGTGGAGTACCGAAACCACCGGGGAACCACCTCCGCATTTTACCATCCGCCTTGCCGTATAATGGATGAATGTTCAAACGTGATCTGACCTTTCGCACGCCTTTGATGAACGCTGCTGGCAGCCTCGGCTTCGCCCCCGACGTCCGCGCCGCTGTGGACTGGGCGCGATTCGGCGCTTTTGTCACCAACCCGATCAGTTTGCGCCCGCGCATGCCGACTGCCAACCCGCAAATTATCCCCTACGCTGGCGGATTTCTGTTGCACACCGGCCTGCCCAACCCCGGATTTTCTGCTGCTTTGAAGAAGTATTCTCCCCGTTGGGCTGATTCAAAGCTCCCGATCATCGTCAACCTGATGGCAGATCGTCCCGAAGAAACCGCGCAGATGGTGCAAAAGCTTGAGAATGTCGAAAACGTCGCCGCCGTCGAGTTGGGCTTTGCGCCCTTGCTCGCGGATGACATCATCGTAATGGCGCTCGAAATGTCGCTTGGTGAACTGCCCCTGATCGTTTCTTTGCCCTGGGAGCAAATCCTGAGCCTCGGCCCGCGCCTCCTGCAAGCGGGGGCCATCGCCATCAGCATCGCCGCTCCTTATGGTGCGCTTCCCGAAAGCGCTCCACGGCCCACAGATGACTGGAAGCTGATCACGGGTCGTCTCTACGGGCCATCCATCTTTCCCCAAACGCTCGGCATCGTCCGCGCTGCCGCCCGCATCGGGTTGCCCATCATCGGCAGTGGGGGCGTCTACTCACAGGATAATATTGACGCCATGCTCGCCGCTGGCGCACAAGCCGTCCAAATGGACAGTGTGCTCTGGCGTGGTTGGAAATAAAAAAGGCCCCGCTTCACAGCGGAGCCTTTCGTGTGTGTACGCGTGGATTGGAACTAGATGCCTTTGACGTTGGCAGCCTGAAGACCTTTGGGGCCTTTTTCGACTGTAAATTCAACTTTCTGGCCTTCTTCCAGGTTGCGGAAACCATCGCCGACAATGGCCGAAAAATGGACGAAAACGTCCGGGCCACCTTCACGGGAGATGAAACCGTAACCCTTGCTGGCATTGAACCACTTGACCGTACCATGAACGAGATCTGACATTTTGCCTCCTTAGAGCAAAAACAAGAAAAAGGGTAGAAGGTGTAGTGCAGTATGTTCCCTGGTGGTCAAAAAAACTGCTCAAAGCAATGCTTTGAGCAGTCGTTTAAATCTTTCCAACGAAAACCTACTTGCATCCTACAAAAAATAATATAGCAAAAAATAGAATTGAAGTCAAGACCTTTTTAACCGTTAACCCAGGAACCAGAAGCGCTCATCACGGTTGAATTTCGTCGCATATTCCCGTGCCACCAGCGGCACTTGATGGACCAATTCTTCTTGCGCTTCCGGCAATTGCAGCCAGTATGAAAATGTCATCACCATCCCTGCCAGAAAAAATCCCTCAATCAGGCGCGCATAATTTGGTGGCAAAGGCATCCGTTTTTGATATTCTTCCAGGAAAACGGGATGCAGCGTAGGTTTCATGTCCGACAACCCCACACCCAGATCGAACAAATAGCTCCCCATCGCCGACATCGAAAAATCAATCAGCCTGATCTGTCCCTGATGGTAAATAAAATTCCCCTTATGCAGATCGCCGTGTAAAAGCCCCTCCACCCGATTTTTTTTCCGTATCAGGCCGATCATCTGGGTCAGCAGGTCAATCACAGTTTCCAGGCTTTTAAAATCCCGGTAGCTGATGCGCCCATCTTCGGTCGCCGGCTTGAGTGTTTCCATCGTCTTTCTAAAGTATGCCGCATCGCGTTTTGGGCGCATAAAGCCGGCCGGAGGCTGCCATGTTTTGCTAAACTGGTGCAACATGCCCACCAGCGCGCCAAGTTGGGCCGCGCTTTGCTCATTTTCCAACTCCCGCCGATATGGCTCGCCTGCCAGCCATTCCAGCAGGGTGCAGTTGAATTTACGCTTCCCCTGCGTGACAGTCGTGACAAATTGTCCATCATCATTCATGATTGGCTGCTGTACAGGCAAATCCGTTTCACGACGGAGCGCATTCAGCCAGACCATCTCCGAGTTGACCATCTTTGCATCTGCGCCATGTTTGCCCATGAATGCCGAACGCGGGGTATGGATGCGCAAGAGTTGCGCTTCATATCCCGCGTTTACTTTAAATGTCACATTTTCACTATGTTGCAGCATGATGCAGGGTGCATCCGCCAGACTGTATGCTTTCAATGCCTGCTGTGCAACACCCGCAAAAACGTCGCTCATTCTTTTTCCAGCCAAATTGTGACCGGCCCATCATTATGAATTTCAACCAGCATCTCTGCGCCAAACTCGCCTTGCCCGCTGGGGATGCCTTGATCGCGCAGCAATTGGACGAATCGATCCACCAGCGGGCGTGCTATCTCCGGTAAGGCTGCATCCGTAAAGGATGGACGCCGTCCCTTGCGCGCATCGGCGTAGAGTGTGAACTGTGAAACCACAATCGCCCCGCCGCCTGTATCCCGCAGGGAGAGATTCATCTTCCCTTCAGCATCTTCGAAAATCCGCAACCCGGCAATTTTTTCCGTTAAGAAGGCTGCCTGCGTCTCTCCATCTTTGTGACCAATCCCCAGCAAGATCACCAGTCCCCGGTCGATTTGGGCAAGCATATTCCCATCGACGGAGACCCTTCCAAAAGTCACACGCTGGATTAAAGCTCTCATGTTATGCGGGCTACTTAGGCAAGCGTAAACCCTACTGCATATTTGATTTTCTGCAAAGTAATCTCTGCGGCCTGGCGTGCTTCATCCGCCGCCGCCTTCAGGATACTATCGAGCAAGGCCGGGTCTGCCAGGAACTGGTTATAGCGCTCCTGAATGGGCTTCAACGACTCAATCAGAACATCCGCAACTTCTCGTTTCAACACACTGTAATATTTGCCTGCAAAGTGGCTTTCGATTTCTTCTTTTGTCTGGCCTGAGAAGGCCTGATAAATCGTCAGCAGATTGTTCACGCCAGCCTTTTCAGGTTTGTCGCTGAAGATAACATCCTGCCCCGAGTCAGTGGTGGCGCGTTTCATCGTTCCCCAAATTTCGTCCGGGGTATCCAGCAAACCCACAGCGTGGAAGCGATTCGTCACTGCCACGCTTTTGCTCATTTTGATGGATGGATCATCCAACCCGACAATTTTAGCGCCCACCTTGGGGATGGTGCCCTCTGGGATGGTCAATAACTCACCATACAGGTAATTAAAGCGTTGAGCGATATCCCGAGTCAATTCGATGTGCTGGCGCTGGTCTTCGCCCACTGGCACGAAATGGGTTTGATACAGTAGAATATCTGCTGCCTGCAAAACCGGGTAATCGAGCAGGCCTGTGCTGACACTTTCCTGTTTGGCCGACTTATCCTTATATTGGGTCATGCGCTCAAGCCATCCTACTGGCGCAATACAGTTGAGAATCCAGGCCAGTTCTGCGTGGGCCGAAACGTGTGATTGCACAAAGAGCAGGCTCTTTTGCGGGTCAATGCCACAGGCTAGCAACAATCCTGCCAATTCTCTGGTTTGCGTGCGCAAGAGATCAGGCTTCTGATAAATCGTAATTGCATGCAAGTCAACGATACAAAAAATTCCACGATGAGTATCCTGATCGGTTGCCCAATGCTTAATAGCGCCCAAATAATTACCCAGATGTAATTTTCCTGTAGGTTGTATCCCAGAAAATACAATTTTCTTCTCTTTCACACGCACTCCTCAACTCGTTGGTAGATGGTCAAAAAATTATAACATATCAGTCTTGACGTGCCTTCAGAAAACTGTTAGACTCCGGGCCCGTTTAGTTACACCCGAATACGGTTGTGTGCAGGCAATTTATGAATAACCTTGTGTGCATGGGGAGCCTTTGGTATAATCTCCCCGCTTAAAGCGGGTTGTACTTGCCGACGTAGCTCAACGGAAGAGCACCCGCCTTGTAAGCGGGCGGTTATGGGTTCGATTCCCATCGTCGGCTTACATTTGAGATTGTTGTAATCTTGAACGCTAGTCGGCAACGACTTATAATTAAATATTTGGGCAGTTACCCAAGTGGACAAAGGGGACTGACTGTAAATCAGTTGTCATACGACTTCGTAGGTCCGAATCCTACACTGCCCACTTGTATCAGAGATTTCTCTGGTACCTACCCCGGGGGAGTTCCCCGGCAGCACGTCAAGCCCTCATAGCTCAGATGGTAGAGCACGTTCTTGGTAAGAACGGGGTCATGGGTTCAATTCCCATTGAGGGCTCAGTTGCTGATCTTTGAACACTTTGTTCTAATCTTCATTTTTTAGGAGAAAGAAAATGGCGAAGCAGAAATTTGAGCGAAATAAGCCACATCTGAACGTAGGGACGATGGGGCACATTGACCACGGTAAGACGACGCTGACGGCGGCGATTACAAAAGTTGCCGGGTTGCTGGGCAACGGAGAATTCAAGGCATATGATCAGATTGATAACGCGCCGGAAGAAAAAGCGCGTGGGATCACGATCAACATTGCGCATGTAGAGTATGAGACCGATAAGCGTCACTATGCTCATGTGGATATGCCGGGTCACCGCGACTATATCAAGAATATGATCACCGGTGCGGCGCAGGTAGATGGCGCGATCCTGGTGGTAGCAGCGCCGGATGGCCCGATGCCCCAGACGCGTGAGCACGTTCTGCTGGCTCGCCAGGTGGAAGTACCTTCCATCGTGATCTTCCTGAACAAGGTTGATATGATGGATGACCCGGAACTGCTCGAACTGGTGGAACTGGAACTGCGCGAACTGCTGTCTTCGTATGGCTTCCCCGGTGATGAGACGCCGATTGTTCGCGGTAGTGGCAAAGTGGCTTTGGATAGCACGAGCAAAGACCCGAATGCGCCAGAATACGCCTGCATTCGCGAGTTGTTGAAGGTTGTGGATGAATATATCCCTGAACCGAAGCGCGAAATTGAAAAGCCGTTCATGATGGCGGTGGAAGATGTGTTCTCGATCAAGGGTCGTGGCACAGTGGTGACAGGACGTATGGATCGTGGTATCGTCAAAGTTGGCGATCCAGTTGAAATTATCGGTTTGCGTGATACAAAGAACTCGGTCGTGACGGGTGTGGAAATGTTCCACAAGTCGTTGGATCAGGGTATGGCTGGTGATAACCTGGGACTGTTGCTGCGCGGTATTGAGCGTGCCGATATTGAGCGTGGGCAGGTGCTTGCGAAGCCTGGCAGCATCACACCGCACAAGCAATTCCTGGCGGAAGTGTACGTATTGAAGAAAGAAGAAGGTGGACGTCACAAGGCCTTCTTTAGTGGGTATCGACCACAGTTCTACATCCGCACGATGGATGTGACCGGAAACATCACGCTGCCAGAAGGCGTGGAAATGGTTATGCCGGGCGACAACGTCAACCTGACGGTGGAATTGATCGTTCCGGTTGCGCTTGAGCTGGGTTCCAAGTTCGCCATTCGCGAAGGCGGCCTCACCGTGGGTGCTGGCGTCATCACCAAAATTATTAAGTAAGCTGAAAGTAAGGTAAGAAAATGGCTTCCAAGAAGAAAGATATCCGCCCTGTTATCACTATGCAATGTGGTGATTGCAAAGAACGGAATTACACCACCCAGAAAAATCGTCGTAATGATCCTGGTCGCATGGAATTAAGTAAATATTGTCCACGCTGCCAGAAGCATACAGCTCATCGCGAAACGAAGTAATTTACTAGTCTTCTAGTATTCGAGTCAATTGGTTTTCTGGCCATTCAAATGGCTGATAAACCAGAAAACTGGAAGACTAGAGGGCTAAACTTAGGCCAGTAGCTCAATTGGTAGAGCACTCGTCTCCAACACGAGGTGTTGTGGGTTCAATTCCTGCCTGGCCTGCCTGTTTTTTCGCGTCATCTTCCTTTTTATAAGGCAGAAGAGGCGATATTTTATTTATGAATTAAGGAGATTCAAGTTGGCTGAAAAAACGAATCAACAAAATGCGGTTGCTCGTTTCTACCGTGAAACGGTGGGCGAACTTCGTAAAGTCTCCTGGCCGACTCGCGCAGAGGCCACCAATCTAACTGTTATTGTCATTATTGTATTAATTTGCATGGCAATTCTTCTAGGTCTGGTTGATCAAGTTGGGCTTCAAGGGTTGGGATGGATTTTGACTTTACCCAAGTAATAATAAGTGTTTGAAAGTTGAGGCTCTAATGAGTGCGCAAAAACCCGAAGAACTCGGTCAATTGAATAGCGATATTCCACTTTCAGATTTTGCAAGTGTGATCTCCGGGTCGACTGATAAAGGTGTAGATGAACCTGGTTTTAATACCCCTGCCTGGTTCGTTATTCATTGTTATTCAGGATATGAAAATAAGGTTCGCCATAATCTTGAACAACGTATCGAGACAATGGGGATGAAAGACAAGATTTTTGATGTAGTCGTTCCTACCCAAGAAGAAGTTGAAGTGCGTGATGGCAAGCGCCGTGTAGTTGAACGTCATATTTTCCCGGGCTATGTTTTGGTGAATTTAATTCTTACCGAAGAGTTGTGGTATGTTGTTCGTAATACACCAGGTGTTACTGGTTTTGTTGGTATGGGCAACCTGCCGACTCCTCTGCGTCCTGAAGAAGTGAACCAGATTTTGAAACGCATGGAAGCTGAAGTACCAACAGTGAAAGTTACTTTCAAGGTTGGCGAACGTGTTCGTATTATTGATGGACCATTTAACGATTTTCGTGGTGTTGTTTCAGAAATTGATATGGAACGTACCAAAGCACGTGTTATGGTTAATTTCTTCGGTCGTGAAACACCCGTTGAATTGGATTTCTTACAAGTTGAGAAAGCGTAACAGTTTTCTGTTACTTGGGAGGGTGTTCCCCAATCACCCGCTAAAACCACATAAGGCCGGAATATCTCCGGCATAAGGAGTAATTAGGAATGGCAAAGAAACTAAAGACAATTGTTCGTCTCCAGCTTGAGGCTGGTAAAGCCAACCCGGCGCCGCCCGTCGGCCCCGCATTGGCTGGTCATGGTCTTAACATCATGGCTTTTTGCAAAGAATATAACGCTCGCACATCCAACCGTCCTGGCGAAACACTTCCTGCAGAAATCAGCATTTACACCGATGGTTCCTTCACTTTTGTGTTGAAAACTTCCCCTGCGCCAGTATTAATTCGCAAGGCCGCTGGAGTGCCGAAAGGTTCGTCAACGCCGAACAAGGATAAAGTTGGCAAGATCACACGTGCTCAGGTGCGTCAGATTGCTGAAGCCAAGATGAAGGATCTGAACGCCATTGATATTGAAGGCGCGATGCTTCAAATTGAAGGTACTGCCCGCTCCATGGGTATCATCGTTACCGACTAATTTTTGGTGGGAGGGTCATTTCGAATGACCCGTTTGCACCACGGAGGATAAAATGGCAAAACACGGAAAGAAATACATGGCCGCAGCGGCCAAGGTAAACATCGATCAAATGTATCTTCCTGCTGATGCAGTGAAGCTCGTAAAAGAAACTTCCTATACCAAGTTTGATTCAACAATTGAAGTTCATCTGCGCATGGGGCTTGATCCACGCCAGGCTGATCAACTGGTTCGTGGTGTAGTTGTACTGCCAAATGGATTGGGTAAAAAAGTCCGCGTTGCGGTATTTGCTCAAGGTGAGGCTGCCGCAGCCGCTCGCGCCGCTGGGGCTGATCTAGTTGTTGACGATGATGAAACTTTCACCAAAATTCAGGGTGGTTGGCTTGAGTTTGATGTCGCCATCGCTACTCTGGATTTGATGGGTAAAGTTGGTCGTTTAGCGCGTATCCTTGGTCCCCGTGGTTTGATGCCGAATCCGAAAGCTGGTACGGTTGTCGCTCCTGATGATATTGCCCGCGCCATCAAAGAAGCCAAAGCTGGACGTGTGGAATTTCGTCTGGATAAGACTGCGAATATCCATGTTCAAATTGGAAAAGCTTCTTTCGATGCCAATAAACTTACCGAAAACTTTGGCGCTTTGATGGAAGCCATCCATCGAGCCCGCCCTTCTGCAGCAAA
The DNA here is from genome assembly GCA_963757465.1 of uncultured Chloroflexia bacterium. Taxonomy (GTDB): domain Bacteria; phylum Chloroflexota; class Anaerolineae; order Anaerolineales; family Villigracilaceae; genus UBA5195. Next base: position 368,083 of record CAVWRY010000007.1, read on the forward strand.
AGGTAATTATATTAAGCATATCACTTTGGCTGCCACAATGGGGCCTGGAATTAAAGTGGATGCCAATGCTGCTCAATCGATGGAAGCTACCGAGTAAGGTTTAGAACTGCTAAATCTTTACACGTTGCTCAACTGATAAACGACTTCGCCCAAGACGGTAGGTGCTCTGCAGAAGAGCTTAATTCCCTACCCAGGTGGAGACTAGGATATAACTCCCGGCCTAATGGGCCGTTATCCCCTTTCATGGGGAAGTCTTTGCCTGGCGTTTGTCAGGCAAAAATTTTTAAGAAAGGAGGTAACAATCTTTGGCTCTCTCACGAAAGATGAAAGAAGATGTATTGGCCCAATATAAAGACTGGTTGGGTCGCAGTCAGGCAGTATTTGTTGTTGAATATACCGGCTTAAGTGTAAAAGCACTTGATAGTGTTCGCACAAAAATCCGCGAAACGGGTGGTGAATTCCACGTTTTAAAGAATACGCTGGCAGTAAAGGCTTTCGAAGCGAATGGAGTAACAATTCCGGCAGGCATTTTCGAGAAAAGCACTGCGGTAACATTTGCTTTTACTGACCCGGCTACCACTGCAAAAGCACTGACTGAAGTAATGAAGACTGCGGATGCAGTTAAGCTTAAGGGTGGTTTCCTGGGCAATCAAGTATTAACGATTGATCAGGTGAAGGCTCTTGCTGATCTGCCGCCGCTCCCTGTTGTGCAAGCCCAGCTTTTGGGTGTACTACAGGCCCCCGCAGGCAAGTTGGTGCGTACACTCGCCGAACCAGCGCGTGCTTTGGCATTTATTATTGGCACGCGATCAGAAGCTGCGTCAACTGCTGCGTAACCATTTGGTTACCGCTAAATCTCATTTCCAATTCAAGAATTTCTCTATAAATTTCAGGAGTATTTAAACAATGGCTGCAAATATTGAAAATTTGGTTGAAGAACTGAGCAAGCTCTCCGTTTTGGAAGCTGCTGAACTGGTCAAGGCTCTCGAAGCAAAGTGGGGCGTTTCTGCTGCTGCTCCTGTTGCTGCTGCTGCTCCCGCTGGTGGTGGTGCTGCTGCTGCCCCAGTTGTCGAAGAGAAGACCGAATTTGATGTTATCATCAAAGATCATGGTGCTAAGAAGATTGATGTCATCAAGGTTATTCGCCAGTTGACCAATCTTGGTTTGGGCGAAGCCAAAGCGATGGCTGAAACTGCTGGCGGTAAAGTTCTCTCCGCTGTTGGCAAGGATGCTGCAATGGACGCCAAGAAGAAGCTTGAAGAAGTTGGCGCTACCATTGTTGTTGAGTAGTTTTCTGTAATATAAAAAAAGACGACCCGTAAGGGTCGTCTTTTTTTATTGTCTTTTTTGAAAAAATTACATTGCAGTACTGATGACTTTACGAATAACCATGACAACTTTGCCTTTGATTTCAAGTGGCTCAGTGCTTTTGATCATAATTGGTTTCATCATTGGGTTGGCGGGTTGTAAACGATAGCCATCTTTTTCTTTATAAAAATATTTGAGGGTAGTTTCATCACGTGATGGAAGCCAGACTGCTACCATTTCGCCATTACGGACTTCGCTGTTGTTGCCAACAGGTTTCATGATAACGTAATCACCATCGTTAACCATTGCGTCAATCATGGAGTCGCCTTGTACTTCAAGCGCGTACAAATCGTCTGTTTTTCCACGGGTGGGCAGCATGCTGCGGGCAATATCGAGGCTAAGATTCTGCGTCGTAGTAGGCGAAGTCAGAAGCAGGGACGGGAGCCGGAGCGCTAGCGACGATGCGGCCTGCAATTGGCACGCGCAAAAGCTCGGCGACTGCATCCACCGTTTGAACAACGGCCTTCGTTGCAGACTGGGCGCGAGCATTGAACATGCCTGCAATTTCATTAATTTTGTCGGTGACGCGCAGACCGCGCGAAATGCGGCGGTCACGCTCAATGTAGCCCCATTTTTCCAACTGCTCAAGATAGTAATTGACAACCGATGTTGATGTGATCTCGGTTTGCTCGCCAATTTCGCGGATGGAAGGGGGATAGCCTTTATCCTGGTAGGTTTGTAGTAATTCCAGGATTTTGATATGTCGGTCACTGAGACCTTTGCTTTTTCGTACCATCATCATAAGTATTCTCCTGAGCCTTTAGTCGCTCATCCGTTCTATAAAACAATAATACATGAACATCCGTTCCATGTCAAGAGGCCATTTAAAAACCCGATTTTGGGAGAATCGGGTTTTTAAATGGATAAAAGTGCAAGTAAAAAAGTCTTACATCCAAGTACGGCGCTTCACCCAGATGCACATTACCGATTGTTACTTGGCAATATAGAATAGAGAAAAAATAGTGCGGCCTTGAAAACATTGGCTATATCAATTGTAATATTGAATATATTTATTTATTATTGACTTTTATTTAGTTAATCGTATAATATTTTTAAAATATTGAATTTCTCTTCAAGAAAAGATAAATATTCTTTACTCAATTTGAATTTTACCTTGAACCCTAAAATTTGCCTTGCATTTCTCAGGAGCCAGCATGAACAATGCCCTAACCCGTTGCCCGGTTTGCCAGAATGAACTGACCATTACCCGTCTGCATTGTGATTCTTGCGATACAACGCTGGAAGGCCGCTTTCAGAGCGGACCTTTTGGTCATCTTTCAAAGGAACAGTTGGATTTTATTGAGATTTTTGTACGCTGTGAGGGGAAACTGACTCGTATGGAAAGTGATTTGCAGCTTTCCTACCCGACCATTCGCAACCGTTTGCATGAGGTGATCCGTGCGATGGGCTATGAACCGGGCAAGGATGAGCCTGTCGAGATGAGCGAAGACCGCCGCCGCCGGGTGCTGGAAGACCTGGATAGCGGCAAAATTTCAGCCGAAAACGCGATGCGCATATTGCGCGGAGAGGAGCAAGCATGAAACAAAATACAATTCCAGTCAGCGGCCCGCTGACAGTGATCGTTGACCAAATTGCCGGAGATTTGCAGGTGGCGGGTTGGGATCGTCCCGAAGTCTCCGTGAAAACTGACGGGGATGATGCCACGCTGCGGGTGGATGATGGTCAGGTTTACGCAAGCGCACCAGGTGATTTGATTCTCTATTTGCCCCGTGAAGTCAACCTGCAAATTGGGGATGTCAGCGGTGATATGGATATTCGCGCCGTTTCGGGTGACATCCGCATGGAGAGTATTGGGGGCGATTTGCAGATGCGCGCCATCGGCCCGGCGCTGCTGAAAGCTGTAGGTGGTGATCTGAGCGTGCGTGGTTGCTCAGGCGATTTCACTGCCGAACGGGTTGGGTCTGATGCCCTGCTGCGCGACTTGCAGGGCGACCTGAAAATCGCGACGGTTGGTGGTGACCTGTGTCTGCGTAATTTGAGCGGCAGTATTGATGCACTGGCTGGCGCGGATGCGATTTTGTACTTGCAGCCTGTGCCCACTGCCAAAATCCATATTCAGGCTGGCAGCGATATCCTATTGCATTTGCCTGCCCAACTGGATGCGGAGCTTTCGCTTCAAGGTGGCTCAATGGAATCGGTGCGGGTCGATTTTATGGGCATTGCGCCCGTCAGAATCGGGCCGGTGCAGACGGTGAAGATTGGTTCTGGTGCGGCAAAGATTCGCTTAGTGGGGGGGGCGACGTGATCGTGACCGGCCCAACTGATTCGGGCGAAGGACAGCCGCAGGTGGAGTTTGGCAGCGTCGGAACGCCCGATTTCTCTCACTTCCACGATCACTTTGCGCAGCGTGTTCAAGAAGCAACCCAGAATGCCCAGCGTCACCGCGAACGTGCTGAACAGCGTGTTGAAGCCGCCATGCGCCGCGCCGAGGAAAAAATGCGCGCTTCTGAACGTCGCGCCAATTTTGTAGGCGTGGCCGTTGGACGTGGTGCGGTTGGGCGTCCGCCATCTTCTGTGGCACCACCGCCTGCCCCAGTGAATGAACCTGTCAGCGATGGGGAGCGCCTGGTGGTATTGCAAATGCTCCAGAACAAGAAAATCTCGCTTGAAGAAGCTGAAAAACTTTTGGCCGCGCTGGAAGGGAAGTAAATCATGAGCGATTCTGAACGCCAGCAAGTGCTCAAAATGGTTGAAGAAGGCAAGATTTCTGCCGACGAAGGTTTGAAATTGCTGCAAGCGCCGGCGGATGATGGCCTTGTGGAAGGGGTGAACGCCATCGAAACGGAATCAGGCGAAGGGGAAGCCCGCAGTGCCCCGGATTTTGATGAAAAAATCGGGAGCTTTCGTCACTTGTGGATGATGCCATTTTGGGTCGGCGTCCTTCTGACAGTTTTATCGGCCTGCTGGATGTTTTCGGTGCTACACAACGGATTCTGGTTTGCGGTTGCGTTTTTGCCATTTTTGCTGGGGGTGGCGTTGACGGGGTTTGGCCTCGAAAGCCGCGCATCACGCTGGATTTCTATCAAAGTGCGGCAAAATCCGGGCCAGAATCAGGGCTGATTGCGTTTTCTTTTCCACTTTCTGTCTTAGGCTGGTTGGTGAGCCTTTTGGGCAGTCATATCCCGGCTGTTCACAAGGGTGCGCTTGACGACGTGCTACAGGCTGTTTTTCGCAGCACAAAATCGTCTGAACCGCTTTTTGTGGATGTGCAGGATGAGGGCGGTCAACACGTTCAGGTTTATATTGGTTAAGGAGCAGGCATGGCAACAGCAGAAGAACGAATGCGGATTTTGAAGATGATTGACGAGGGGAAAATCAGCGCTGAGGAGGGCACGCGCCTGCTTTCGGCATTAAGTGATGGGCGGCGTGGCGCGAATGCGCCGGGTGTTCCGCGTATGCAAGGGGCGGCGCGCTGGCTGCGCGTGCGCGTGACGGATGTAGCGACGGGGCGCTCCAAGGCGACGGTGCAAATCCCGATTGCGTTGCTCGATGCCGGGATGAAGATCGGCGCGCACTTTGCGCCCGAAGTGGAAGGTGTGAATATGTCGACGATTATGGATGCATTGCGCTCTGGGATGACTGGCAAGATCGTTGATGTGGTTGATGATGCGGATGGGGAGCACGTCGAAATTTTTGTAGAATAATTGAAAAAGGAGTTTTCCGTGTACCCGAAAGACTCCTTTTTTTTGTGGTCTTAGCCGCCGCAGCAACCGCCGCCGCAACAACAACCACCTTCCTCCTCGCCACAGCAGACGGGGGTAATCTGGAACTTGCGCATGTTTCTCACCTCCTTTCTCAAATAGACGGACGTCTATGTATTTGGGCAAAAAAAGAGACTTCAAGAAGCGGTTTGCTGGTTTGTCTCGTTTTGGTTTTCACTCGGGTTTTCATCTGGGGCAAATTTCACCATGAGTTGTCCGCAGCAGGCGACAATGCGTGCCTGGTTTAGGGTATAGAAGGTTTGTTTGCCTTCATGACGCACATTGACCAGGCCATTGTCACGCAGAATCGCAAGATGATGTGAAACCGTTGGTTGGGTGACATTCAGTTGCTCGACGAGTTGTGTCACCGAGCACCATTCGCAACAGCATAGTTTCATGATTTTCTGGCGGGTTTCATCAGCCAGGGCCTTGGCAAATTCAACAGCATCAAACATTGTCATATCGATAAGCTTCTATGGATATTATATAGATATATGTCTATGTGTCAAGGGATGAAAAAACACACTTTTTAAATGTGTTTTTTCAAGGGATTGAGCATTTTTATTTTAGGGAGTAGGCGTCAGACTTGGAGTACTCGTTACCTGTGGCGTGGCCGTTACCGGGGCAGTAGGTGGTGGTGGAGTGGCTGATTGTAGCGCGATGATACGTGCTTTTGCATCGTCGCGCATTTGCTCGGTTGTGGCGTCTTCTGGGAGGGCCAAAAGGCTCGTCCAGGCATGGGATGCTGCGGCCTGCTCGTTCAGTTTTTCGAGAACGGTAGCCTGGTAATAAAATAAAATACCTTTTTGCTGATCTGTCTTGGTTAGATTTTGTGCCTGATTTGTGGTGAAGTAGGCTTCCGCGTAGGCATCATTCGCTTTTTTGGGGTCGCTCTCTGATTCTGTGCTGGCAAGGATGGTCTTGGCGATACCAATACTGGCTTCAAAGGTAATATGGATGCGGTTCGATTGTCTGAAATCAGCAAGCGCTTTGGTATAGTCTTTGGTTGCCAGATAAATCTCACCACGCCAGCGATAGGCTTCAGAATTCTTCGCATTCAGAGAAATTGCCTGCTCAATATTTGTCAGAGCTGAATCATAGTTACCGCGCTCAACGTAAGCTGCTCCGAGCGTGGTAAATGCATCGTCGTTTGTCTTTGAATAACGGGTATAGATGTCCAACGCCTCGATGGATTCATCGAGTTGCCCGTTGATTCGGGCTGCCATGCCCAAAACAAGATAGCTATCCAGTGAGGTGATATCAAGTTCTTTGGCTTTGCGGGCGGCTGTGAGTGCGGCTTCATTTTCACCGGTTGCCATGAAGAGACGTGCCAGGCTGGACTGAATTAAAGGTGAATCGGGATTCATCGCTGCAGCCTGTTTCAGGTCTTTTTCTGCGCCGACCAGGTCTTGTCGGTCGAACAAATATAACCCGCGCGCCAGATAAGCCTCAGTATAGTTGGGGTCAAGCTTAATGGCCTGGTTAAAATCGGCAATTTCAGATTTTAGCGGGTTGATCGACAGGTTGGCGCGTGCAACGCCGAGATAAATGGGCGCAAATTTTGGGTTGACTTTGATCGCCTTCTTGTAATAATCCAGCGCATCTTTATATTGCCCGCCCAACCGTTTTCCTTCACCAGCAAAATAAAGTGCATCCACCGAGCCAGGTTGACTGGTGGCAATTTGTAACATCATATCGGCCATTTCGCCCCAGTTGCCCTGACTATAATCGCGCAGTGCAATGTGATAAGCGTCCAGCGCAATATCTTCGTGGGGCGTCATCGCGTAAATAGGGGTGGGCGTATAGGTGCCGTCTTTCAATTGATCGGACAATGGCACAAGCGTTGCGTTAAGGGTCGGCCCCTTTTTCGGAATCGGGGATACGGTTGGACGGGGGGTGTTAGGTGTCAAGTTAACAGGGCGGGCAGGTCTATAGATCAATGATCCAACGCCAAAAATGGCTGCTCCGAGAATAAGGAAGGCAACCGTCCCAATCGCGCCAAGACGGAAGAGTGGATTGCTCGTGACGCGCCGAATGCCTGTTGGCCGGTCTTTTTCTTCTGCCAGCCGTAGCCGGGACTCCCAGGGGCGGGCATGATTCATCGGGAACGGAATGGTCATCTCGTCCGGGTTTAATGCGCCGAGCAAAACCAGGCCGCGTTGGGCGGCGGCATTGGTCGGATCCATTTTATAGGCCATTTGCAGACAGTAAAGACGCTCTTTTTGCGTCTCCATCGTTGCACTCATCCAGACCCAGTAAGTGGCGTTGTTCTGGTCGGTTTGCAGCAGGCTGGTCAGTATTTCCTTGGCTTTGGCATATTTCCCATCGCCAATCAAGCGAATAGCCTGCTCAAGCGCGGGATTATGGGCAGAATCTTCGGGGGGCAAGGTATTTTGAACCATAGGTTAAGTCTAGCACAGCCTAAGCAGTGGAGCAAGTGGTTTGATTGATATAATCAAAACATGGACATTTCTCATCGCTTTCGATTGGTCGTTGTTGCTTTGATTGTTTCTCTGGCGGGTGGATGCGCCCCCACATCAGATGCCCCTTTGGTGGGTTCGCCGTTAAATTTAAAACCCTATGCGAGCGCCACCCACGCCATGCTCCCTTCGCCGACTGCAAATGCTACGGGCATTCCGCTGCCTTCGCCGACGCCATCCATTTACAGGGTGCAGGCGGGTGACAGCCTTGGAACGATTGCCGAAGCCTTCGGGATGCATTTGGCCGATTTACAGGCAGCCAACCCAGGTGTGGTTTCGGAATCTCTGGTCGTGGGGCAAAAGATCAATATTCCGGTGATCGCATCCGAGGCGCCTGTTCCAGCTGCGGCACAGGTTGGGCCTGTGGTCTGTTATCCAGCCGAGGCGGGGACCTATTGTCTGGTGATGGTCAGTAATCCATTTGCTGAGACGATTGAGAACGTCAAAGTGCAAATGAGTGTACTGAATGCCAAAGGCCGCGTTACAGACAGCCAGGAAGCTTTTTTGCCGCTCAATATTTTGCCGCCTGGCAGTATGTTGCCAGCCTATACACTGTTCGCAAAGCTGGATCCGGGTGTTGTGCCGTTGGCGCAACTGGCCTCGTCGATTCGGCTAACGGCGGGCGACCAGCGTTACCTGCCGGCGACAGTCCGTAATTTGCTGGTGAGCGTGGATTGGGATGGTCGTTCGGCCCGTGCGCAGGGGCAGGTCGCGCTATTAGACAAGGCGATTGCCTCCGCTGGGACGATTTGGCTGGCGGCGGTGGCCTATAATGCGGATAAGCAAATTGTTGGGTTTCGGCGCTGGGAGTGGCAGGGTAGCTTGACACCAGGCAAAGCCCAAGCGTTTGATTTTTCGGTCTACAGTTTTGGCCCCGCCATCGAAACGGTGGATGTGGTGGTGGAGGCGAGGCCGTAGATGAGATATTAGAAACAAAAAGAGCAGATAGAGATGTCTCTATCTGCTCTTTTTGTTTCTAATTGTGGTTTATGCCAGGTTGGCAATCAGTGCCTGCGCCCGTTCCAACTCTGGCAATAACCCGGCGCTTTCAAATTGGATGGCGGCTTTTTCAAAGTGTTCACGGGCAAGGGTGTTGCTGTCTTGCTGACTGTTGATGATGCCCCAGGTTACCTGGGTACGCGCAGCTTCAAGGCGGTTATCGCCGGTTTGGAAGAATGCCAGGGCGGCTGCAAGATGTGTTTCGATTTCTTCGATGTTGGCGGGTGTTGCGTGGCTAAGGGCAGTGGCCCAGGCGCGCTCGGCGACACCCTGCGCAAAGATGCCGCCATTGCCGGCTTTGGCAGCGTTGAGGACGGCCTGTGCGAGGTAAATGGCTTCCGCATCGCGCCTGCTGACGGCGAAGATTTCGGCTTCGGCGGCGGCGAAAATATCCGCCATGATGAGTCGTCCGCCCATGCTCTGGCCAAAGGCTTTGGATGTGGCAAAGTGCTCTAGTGCACGCTCGTGGTCCCCCATGCGGCTGTATGCCCAGGATAAGAATCCGTTGCCAATATAAAGGTAGAGCAGACCACGGGTTGGGTCTGTCGCCTTGATAACAGCGCTCGATTTTTCGATTGCCATCTCCGGGTCGCCGCCGAAGATGTGCATATAACTTAGGAAGAGTCGAATGAGCGTCAGCGCAACCGGGTTTTTCATTTCTTCGGCGCGTTTGATGGCGCGTTCGGCCTGTTCAAGCCCGGCGTGGCGGTCTCCGAGCGCGGTCAGGGCAATCCCGAGAAAGCCAACGGCACGCAGCCACTCGATCCAGTTGTCGGTTTTTTCGAGTGGAAGAATGGCCTGCCGCAGCAAGGGTTCGGCGCGATTGAAATGACCTTGCAGGAGCAGGGCCTGTCCCATTACGCTGGATGGAATGGCGAGCAGTTCTTCGTCGCCCAGCTCAGGCGCAACGGATAAAACTTGTTTGTAGTAGCCAATGGCGGTGGGCATGGCATTGCTGAGATAATGGGAGCGACCCATCCAGTAATGGGCACGCGCCAGGCGCAGTCGGTCACTGCCGGGAATGCCATCTGGCCCGGGGAGCTCTTGAAGCATGATTTCAACTTCGGCCAGGCGCGTCAGGTTTTGTTGTGGATCATGCGTAGCGGATGAGACGCTGGTAAATTTGAAAACGGTATCGGCTTTGGCGCGGCGATTCTCGTTGGTGTCGGGCAAATGCGCTAGGGAATCCAGGGCGCCCAGGTAGTGCATGGATGCTTCGGTATAAGCATACAAGGCGTTGGCAGCATCGCCAGCCAGCATGCGGTATTCATAGGATTTTTGCCAGTCTTCGGCGCGGCTCCAGTGGTGGGCCAGCAGCGGGTAGTAGGGGATAAGTCCGCTGGCATAGGTGGTTTCATAGGATTCGGCCACGGCGCGGTGGAGCTCGCGGCGTTGGGCAAACAGCATCAGATTGTAGGCAACTTCCTGGGTGATGATGTGCTTGAAGATGTAAGAAAGGTCGGGTTCGGTGGCTTCGAGCGGAGTCAGGTCCAAACGATCGAGGGCGTTGACATGTTCGGCTAGTTGGGCCTTGTCGGCTTCAATGGGATGGATGTCCATCAAGGTTTGGAAGGTAAAGACGCGTCCGATCACACTGGCGACTTTGAGCGCCATCTGCTCTGATGGGGTCAGGCGGTCAATGCGGCTGGTAATGACACCCTGTACAGTGTCAGGGAATTGCAGGGCTTTGAGATCGCCTGTTTCAGGGGCAATGGTGCATTCGCCATCCTTGACTTCGATCAACCCGGCGTCTCGCAAAGCGTAGGCCAGTTCCTCACTAAAGAAGGGATTCCCTTCGGCGCGTTCGCGGATCAGGCTGGCGACGGGGCCGGGTAAGCTGGCGACCTGTAACCGCTGGCAGACCAGGGTCAGGGCATCGTCATCTGAGAGTGAATTCAGTCGCAGGTGTTTGACATTGCCAGCCTGCAGCAGTTGTTTATATTCATTGGGGGGCGTCTGGTCGAGCGGACGGGTGGCAATCACCAGCAGCAGGGGCCGAACCTGCTGACTGACCGACAAAATCAACGCCCAGGAGGCTGAATCGAGCCAGTGGGCGTCTTCGATGATGAGTACCTTGGGCGAACGCGTGATGGCTGCCTGCAAAACCTGCGTCAGCAAAGCACGGGTTTGCTCAGCGCGCGCCTGTCCATTGAGCAGGACGGTGGTTTCATTATCTGCGACTTTCACCGGCAGGACGGAATTGAGTAACGGTGCCAGTCGCACCAGGGACGGTCCGAGCATGGTGCGGACGTGGCGGCGTGTTTTTTCAGGGTCATCCAGCGGGTCAAGCTCAAAAACGTGGGCAAAAATGTTGCGCCAGCTATAGTAAGGTGTCGATTGTTCGATCGGTTCGCCAGAGCCTGAATAGGTAATCACGCCTAGCGCGTCGGCCTGGCGGCGAATATCATCCACCAAACGCGATTTGCCGATCCCGGCTTCGCCTTCAATGACAAAAACGTTGACACCCAACCCGCCGCGTAACAGTGTCTGGATGCCTTCGCCCAGCGCATCCCGCTCGCCGCGCCGTCCGATGATTTCCGACTGTGGGCGGATGGCGGTCTTTTTCTGCCCGGTGGGGCGGTAAACAACAATGGGCTCGGCTTTGCCCTTAACGGTGATGGCGGGCAATTCGTCGAAACCGATATTCCCCTGACTTGCCTGCCATGTGGATGGGCTGCACAGGATCGTATCGGGCGCGGCCTGCATCAGCCGTGCTGCCAGATTGACCACGTCGCCGATCATAGTGTATTCACGCCGCAAGGTGCTGCCAATTGCGCCGCAAAAGGCCTGTCCGGTAGCAATCCCAATCGCGCAACTTACATGCAGCGCACGCAGGGCTTCTTCGATTTCGAGCGCCACCAGAATGGCGCGGGTTGCGTCGTCTTCGTGGGCCAGCGGGGGCAGGCCAAGCGCTGCCACCAGCGTCACGCCTTTGTCGTCAACGCTCATTTTGTTGACGGTGCCTTCATAGTGATTTAAGGCTTTTTGCAAACGACGCATGACGCTTTGCGCCAGTTCCACCGACATGCTTTTGTCGAAATCAGGCAGATTGATGAAAAGTACCGAAACGCGCCGCAACTCTGCCAGCCAGTCTGCGTTGGGAGAGTCGTCGCGTCCCGACGCCCCGGATCCGTACCCGGCACTTAAACGGGCCAGGATCGCCCCGGGGATGTAGCCGCGCAGCGCCGCTTCGGCATTGGATGTCAGCGCTGGGGTGTTCAATGGCTGCGGGGAGAGATGTCCCTGGACATTTTCCAACTGCACAGGGGTGTTTGCAGGCTCGGAACTGTTTTCCAGTAGATTGCCGCTACACGTATCCTGCACCAGCGCCCAGGCTTCAGGGGAAAGGACTACCCGACCGGGTTTTGTCAGCTTTTCTGCCAGGCTTACCTGCAGGATCGGTTCCCCAGCGACCAGAAATTCCCAGCGTCCAAATGCTCCGCCGACATACATGGCGTTGGTTTCGCCCACGCCAATTGCCATACGCATCGAAAGGCGCGTATTGGCAGATGCCTGATAATCGCTCAACTCTTTCTGAGCTACCAGACCGCACTGTGCGGCGCGTAAAGTCATCTCGCGTAAATCATTTTTGGTTTCGTTGGCGGGCCAGATTGCCAGCAGTGCATCCCCCGCAAATTTGATTACGTCGCCGCCGTGTTCTGCGATCAGCGCTGTTAATTGACCGAAGTAATCGTTGAGAATATTGCCAAGTTCTTCAGCCCCCACCGGCCCTTGCTTGCCCAGATACTCTGCCAGTGCTGTAAAGCCCGAGATGTCTGCAAACAAAATCGCTGCCGGGAAGCGTTCATGCTTGGGAGCAATCAACGGCGTAGGGTCGGCAGCGATATGCTTGATCGTTAACGTGGAAACATAACTGGCAAATGTATCCAGAAGTGCAGACATAGGCGATCACCTTTCAGATAAGAACGCGCAAATAAGTCAGCTAGTATAGCCAGAAAATAACGAAAAAATATTACATTCGAATGACCAAATGATGCCCTGTTGGACAACCGACGCTAAAATTTACGAGCCACGCGGTGCGCGCAAGGCCGCCAGCCGTTGCTCCAATTCGATGCGGCGTGCTTCTGCGGCATCCTTGACTTCATCAACGAAGCCCAGCGAACGCCCGCGGATCTGGCCGATCAATTCTTCACCTGATACTGGAGCCATCAGCAGTGCCGCTGCACCGCCGACCAATGCACCCGCCACAACTCCCATTAAAAATCCGAAAGCTTTTTGCATGATTGATCTCCTTATTTATGAATGCCAAGATAGTGAGTATATGAATAATTATACCGCTCCATTGCCTTCCACTTTCAAAAACTCGCAAATCTGACAGGCTAAGTTGTGTGACTTGTGTTGACGACGTATAATGTGAGGGTATTAGGTATTAGGCAAAGCAACCTTCTACCATCCAACTTCAACCCCTTTTGGGGAGGACTTTACCTTGATCGGAGGGTACCATGTCAACCACTACTGTTTTTCCCGTTAAGACCACAACCCGTAAAAAAGTCACCACCCTGACCTTGCGTCAGAAAAAGGAACGCGGTGAGCCAATTACCATGCTCACCGCCTACGACTATCCAACCGCGCTGATTATGGACGAAGCCGGTATGGATGTCATCCTGGTGGGTGACTCGCTCGGCATGGTCGTGCTGGGGTATGAAAATACCCTGCCTGTCACCATGGAAGATATGCTCCACCACTGCCGCGCTGTGGCGCGTGGCGCAAAAACGGCCATGCTGATTGGGGATATGCCGTTTATGTCGTATCAGACTTCCACTGAAGAAGCTGTACGCAATGCCGGGCGCTTTCTGCAAAATGGCGGCATGGACGCCATCAAGCTCGAAGGGGGGCATGAACGCGCTGAAGCCATCCGCATGATTGCGGCGGCGGGTATTCCCGTTATGGGACACCTTGGGCTGACGCCGCAATCCGTTCACCAGCTCGGCGGATTCCGTCCGCAGGGGAAGAGTGCGTTGACAGCCAAACGTCTGCTCGAAGACGCGTTGCGGCTTGAAGATGCCGGTTGCTTCAGCATTGTGCTCGAATCAGTTCCGGCACGGTTGGGAACATTGATCTCACAAAAGCTGAGCATCCCCACCATCGGCATCGGCGCGGGCGCAGGTTGCGATGGACAGGTGCTTGTAACGCACGACGCGCTGGGTCTGTTTGAGCGTTTTACCCCCAAATTTGTTAAAAAATATGCCGATTTGCATGGTGAAATGCAGCGTGCCTTCACCGACTATATTGCGGACGTGCAGGCCAGGACATTCCCCGCTGCCGAGCATACCGTCGAGATGAAAGACGACGAGTGGACGGAACTGCTCAACAGTCTGTAAATGCATTCCCCACGAAGCCACCAAGTCACGAAGAATTAAGGAGTTTTATCTTAAAACTTTGTGTCCTGGCGGCTTTGTGGTGCAGGTTTAAAAGTATCGTTTATGGAATCACCACCATACGCTTCCCCTGGAAGTCAGTGCGCTGCCAGGCAGTTTCCACATCTTTGAGCGGCACCCGCTCAATGTCCATGTGCAGTTTATTGGCTTTGATCCAATCCCAGACCTGGTTGGTTCCCTCACTTATCCCTTCGGGGGTAATTCCCGCAGCGCCGCCGTAAATCTCAAGGCCGGTTGTGCGCAGCGCATTGGCAGGGAGCGAAATAGCTGCGCCAGCCATTTCGCCAATCTGAACCAGCCGGATTCTTTTTGACAGGCGTATTTCGTTTGGGACAAGGCTGCGGAGCAGCACTTCGGTTGGGCGACCCCACAGAAAATCAAGGATAACATCATAGCCTGCGCCAGCTTGCTGTTTGAAAGCTTCGGCAAGCTGTTCATCAGGTACTTTCAGGTCGATCACAGCGTCTGCGCCAAGTTCGGGCAGCCGCCGCAAGCTTTCTTCGTTGCGTCCACTGCCAACAATGCGTCCCGCGCCAAGCAGTTTTGCGATTTGCACGGCGAGCCTGCCTGAAACACCGGTTGCGCCGTTGATCAGAACGGTTTCACCCGCCTGTAGTTTGACGCCATATTTCAACGGGAAAAACGAAGTCAGCGCAGATGCAGGCAAGACGGCGGCTGTGGCCGCGTCGACGCCTTCCGGGATCGGAACAAAATAACCGTCCTTGATGACAGTCTTTTCAGCCATCGCGCCGTAAGGCGCTCTGATACCGCCAAAACCCACCATCCTGCCATCTTCGAGCTGACCGATGCCGTCGAACCCGACAATGGCGGGCAGCGTGGGCAAAAACTGGCGGCTGGCAAAATGCGATCCCTGCGCAACTGCCTTATCGACATTTTCAAGGCCGACAGCTTTGACACGGACAAGCAGTTCACCCTCGCCCGCTACCGGGTCGGGAAAATCTTCGTAGCGGGGTGGTTCTCCAAAATTGTGCAAGACGGCAGCTTTCATGTGTTTTCTCCTCTCTGACTATTGTTTCCAGGAAACAATGGTATCATCTGCCTTGTCCTCCGTCAACATTGTTTCTTGGAAACAATATACAAGGGCGACCCATCCCAAATAGGAGAAGTGCTTTTTGATATACTTGCACAAGGAGAAATTGCCATGTCCACTTCTTCCGACGATCCTCTAGCGCATCTGACCACAGAAATTATGGGTTTGCTTTCAAAAGTGACTGAGCGCCTTGAACCCGACAATACAGGAATGAAGCAATGGATGACCGAAAACTTTGGCAATCCGGCGTTGGCGGAGCTTCTACAAGATACGACCATCATGGGGTTGCGTGTGCTCAACGCCATCGGTACCCTGGAGCCAGTCAATAGCATTACGGTTTCCAAAAAATTTCATATCCCGAAGGGCAGCGTTTCGAAGACCACCCGGCGGCTGATCGTGAAAAAGCTGATTACGCAAGAGGCGCTGCCGAATAACAAAAAAGAAGTCCTGTTTCGCCTGACGCCGCTTGGCAAGGAACTTTTTGAAGCGCATCGCGCTTTTGACCAGCAGATGGAGAAAGGCTTCGTCCGGTTTTTGCGCAATTATCAGCCAGATGAATTACGTTTCATTGCGCGTTTGCTGCAAGATCTTAGCGAAGTGTCCTTTTTGGCGCCGTAACCCATGAACTCCCCTGACGTAGTCTTGATTGTGGGTACAGGCGCGCTGGCAACCTTGTTTGCGGCGCGCCTTTCTGTCAGCGGAGTTGATGTCATTATGCTTGGCACATGGCAGGCCGGGTTGGATGCTTTGGAAAAAAATGGGGCGCGGCTGACGCTTTTGGATGGTTCTGAACTGGTAGGCCGGGTGCAGGCTGTCAGCGATCTCTCTACCCTGAGCGGGGTGAGGCTGGCGTTGGTGCTGGTCAAAGCCTGGCAGACAGAGCGCGCCGCGTCTCAGCTTGCACAATGTCTGTCAGCAGACGGACTGGCCCTCAGCTTGCAAAATGGCCTGGGCAACCGTGAAACCCTCATCCGTTTTTTGGGGGAGCAGCGGGTGGGGGTGGGTGTAACCACCCTTGGGGCGACCCTGCTTGGGTCGGGCCGGGCCAGCCTAAGGGGAGATGGGATGCTTTCCATCGAAGCGCATCCACGCCTGGGGCCGCTGCAAAACATACTAAACGGTGCGGGTTTTCGCGTGGACATTCTCCCTGATGTGAATGCCTTGATTTGGGGTAAACTGGTGGTGAACACGGCGATTAATCCGTTGACGGCTTTGCTGGGCGTACCCAATGGCGTGCTGCTTGAACGTCCGAGTGCCAGAGTGCTGCTAGGGGCGGTAGCGCGTGAAACGGCGGCGGTGGCGCAGGCTTTGGGCATTGCCCTCCCTTTTGCGGATGCCGTTGCGGCGGCAGAAGCAGTGGCGCTGCGGACAGCCACCAACCATTCATCCATGTTGCGAGATGTGCAGCGCGGCGCGCGCACGGAGATTGACTCAATTTGTGGGGCGGTAGTTTTGGCGGGAGAGCGCGTGGGTGTGCCAACGCCGCTCAACCGGGTGATGTGGCAAATGGTGGGTGCCTTAATGTGAGATCAATTCATGGTAACATGGCAAGATGAAATTCTTTTCTTTTGGAGACAAGCTCATGCGCAAGATCATTCTTTCGCTGTTTTTGCTGTTATTGTTTTTGCTGGCGCTCCCGATGCGTGCCCAGGCTCAGGCTGCAACAACGCTCGATACCATGACGGTACAACTTTGGTCTGATCACGATCAGCCGTCTGTGCTGGTGATTTACGACTTTACGCTGGATGCAAACACACCATTACCGGTAGTGATGCATTTTCAAATCCCGTCGACTGCCACGCTGTCGGCAGTTGCCAAAAATGCAGATATTGGTTTGTTGACGGTTGAACCGACGGTGACAACCGATGGCGCGAACAGCCTTGTGACGTTTACGATCACCGACAAGACCAGTTACCATCTGGAATATTACATGCCCTATACGCTGGATGGGGCGACACGCGATTTTGTGTACACCTGGCCGGGTGATTACGCTGTCAAATCTTTTTCACTCATTGTGCAAAAGCCGGTTGCTGCAACTGGTCTCACCACCGACCCAATCCTGATGCCTGCCCCAACTGACAAAGATGGGTTCTCATACTTGTCCACGCAGACAATCGGGTTGGCAGCACAAAAGACGTTTGCTGTGCATGTCCGTTACGTTAACGAGACGGATACATTGAGTGCTTCAACATTAACAGTCAAACCCAGCTCTTCCCTGACAGAGAATGTTTCAGGGCAGGTTTCGCTGGCAACCTATTTGCCCTGGATTTTGGCTATACTGGCGGTTGCCTTGATTTTGGGCGGTTTTGGCTGGTACTGGTATTCCAGCCGGGGGATGAAGGTGGGTGTTGGACGTGTCACACGCATGAGGCGCAAAACAGAGCAGCCCAGCCGACAGATTTACTGTCATCAGTGTGGCAAACGCGCCCAGCCAGCCGATCATTTCTGCCGCACATGTGGAGCAGAGTTGCGTCAAAGTGAATAGGGTGTTCCAAGCAGTCTCACACAAGGAGCCAGCCGTGCCAGCGCTAACGGATGCATTCATTATTTCAGCCTGTTCTGCCGCCGACCCTGTGGATGCATTACGACAAGCCATTCAAGTATCGGGGATAAACCCGGCGCGTGTGCAGGATTTTATCTTCGGGGTTGATCATTTTGATGTATCAGATGCGGCAGAACTTGGCCGCGAAGTTTTAATCAATTGTCCACAGGTAACTGTTTCATCCAGCCTGCGGGCGTTGATTTTTGCCGCCCAGATAATTCTCTGCGAAGATGCTGATCTGGTGCTGGTGGGTGGCGGGGACAATCACGAATCGGCGGCCCTGTTGCTGGCTTCACCTGCGGTGGTGGGAATCTATAACCTGATGCCGTTGGCACGTATCGAAGCGCATTCGCTTGTGAGTACGGAACACGCCATCAAAAAAGCGGGGCGCCTTGTGCAGGATATCGAAATCAAGCTGGAAGGGACCGGCGGAGTTTTGCTGGTAGCACAACTTGTCAATCAGTTGCAGGAGCATCAGGCGGGCCTGGGTCTTGTGTGCGTTGGAGCAGCAACTCTATTAATTGAGCGAGTATGATCCAATGCAATATATTGAAGCACTTACGACCTATACGTACGATCAAGCGCAAAGATCAGTTTTCCTGGCAGGTGGAATTAGCGATTGTTACGATTGGCAGGCCGATGTTGCACAAATGCTGGCCGAGACACAACTGATTGTGCTAAACCCTCGCCGCGCAAACTTTCCAATCCATGACCCATCACAGTCACAGTTGCAAATTCAATGGGAATATGAGCATTTGCGAAAAGCATCGGCTATTTTGTTCTGGTTTCCGTCTGAAACACTATGCCCGATCACTTTGTATGAACTGGGTACCTGGTCAAACAGCGAAAAGCCGATTTTCATCGGCGTTCATCCAAATTATCAGCGCCGCATCGATGTTGAAATTCAAACCCGGCTCATTCGACCGGATGTCGTCATTGTGAATTCCATCCAGCATCTGGTAGATCAGCTAAAGGTTTACGCTACCGGGCAATAAATCATGCTTCGCGTTCAAAAAGCGATTGGTTTCATTGTCGTTACAATTGACACGGAAGATTGTGAACCGTATACTTAAAATCATCAACCTGAATTCATGACCTGGCGCATTGATTTTTTCACTATTACCTATTTTTCATCCGCTGCTCTGGTTTTGGCCGCGACGATTTTCGCATTTCGCCATATTGAAGTGCGTGGAGCACGCTATTTTATTTTCCTGACGCATTCTGTTGAAATCTGGGCTTTGTTTATGGGGTTGGAATATGGGGTGGTAGAGCCAGCCTGGAAAATTATTTTTGGGAAAATTGAATATCTCGGCATTGCCACCATCGGCGCGACCTGGCTGATGTTTGCATTAAATTACAGCCGTCATGAAAACCTGCTAACACGGCGTAACATCAGCCTTTTGATGATGATCCCTGCCATCACGTTGGTCGCTGTTTTTACCAATGAACTTCATCTTTTGGTTTGGCCGAGGATTACGCCATCATCACCATTACCGGGCGCCAGCCTGATCTATGAACACGGACCTGCATTTTGGCTCATCTTCATCTTTAATTACATCACCCTGGCAATCGGTACCGTCATCATCATCTTTAACGCTTTGCGATCGAGAGACTTGTATCGCTGGCAAATGACTGGATTAATCGCCAGTACAATCATTCCCTGGATTGGGAATTTTATCTACATCTCAGGGGCAGCGCCCCCTGGGCTGGACCTGACGCCCCTTGGCTTTAGCCTGAGTGCCCTGGTGATTACGTTTAGCATCTTTCAGTTGGGTTTGTTTGATTTGGTGCCGATTGCCCGCGACCAGCTCGTCGAAAACCTGGCAGATGGCATGCTTGCGCTCGACCTCCGCAACCGCATTGTAGATATCAACCCCAAGGCGCGTGATCTGCTCAAAATTGTTGCGGATCGTGTCATAGGAAGGCCCATTTCCGATTTTCCAAATGCCTTAGAGTTGCTTAAACCATTTGATGGTGTTGAATTTGCCCAGGTGGATGCCAGAATCAAGCATAACGTGGTGAGTGATGTCGAGTTACGCATTTCTCCGCTGGTGGGTGAAAATGGCCAGCTCGTCGGCCGTTTGTTTATTATTCATGACATCAGTGAACGCAAACAGCTCGAAAAAATGCGAAATGATCTGACACATTCGATGGTTCACGATCTGCGTAATCCGCTGGCCATTATTATGCTCTCGCTGGATATGCTCAAAACGCAGTTACTGCCATCGATTGATAAAGAGCAATTACTCACTTTTGAAACTGCTGAACAAAGCACCCAGCATATTCTAGGTTTGGTCAACTCCATTCTGGATATTAATCGCCTTGAGAGCAAGCAAATGCCGCTCAAGCGCTCAAAAGTATCGTTGCAAAAAATCGGCGCTGATGCGTTAAAAACCCAAATCCTGATTGCGCGCAAAAGGCGTATTCTTTTACAGGAAAATATTGCGTCCAATATCCTGCCGGTGATGCTGGATGAAGAATTAATGAAACGCGTGCTGCAAAACCTGCTGGATAATGCCGTGAAATTTTCACAGGATGGTGGCGTGGTAAGAATTGCTGCCCAGTACGCCACCGATGGGTCGGTGATTGTTTCAGTGAGCGATACTGGCGCTGGCATTGAGCCCGGCCTTGAAGATAAATTGTTCCAAAAGTTTTTTACTGGCAACGTAAAAAACGGTGGCAGCGGCCTTGGGTTGGCTTTTTGTCGTCTGGTGATGGAAGCACACGGCGGGCGCATTTGGGTGCAAGAGACCAGCGAAACCGGTACGACCATTTCCATCAGCATTCCCAATAACTAATTTTTTGACTGCTTTGACAATACCAAATTCATGATTTGTTGTCCTGGGAATATGCCGCATCGAAGAATCCCTTTACTTTCGATGCGGGACTGGCACTTCCTAAGAAAATTGAAATGATGCTTTCTTTAATAATGTGATTGTGTTAAACTTATAGGTACGGATTCTCAGAAAAAGAGATAGCATATGGTTGAAATTGATTTCACGGTAATGGGATGCAGCCCGGGCGATGAAGCGAAATTGCGGCCTCTGCTGGATGCCTTTGAAAAACAACATCACATCCATGTTAAACCTAACCGGCATCAGCTGGCATAAAGGTTGGGCAGAAGTTGCCAAGTTTGGAATTTATGGGCATGGGCCAGATGTATCTACCATCGGCACAAGCTGGATTGGCAGTCTGGCAGCGATGCATGCTTTGCGTCCATTTACACCCCAACAGATCCGCGCATTGGGCGGCGATGAAGTCTTTTTTGAATCCAGTTGGAAAACCGGGTTTTTCCATAATGACCCGACCCCTTGGGCAATCCCTTGGGTTGGCGATGCACTTGTCTACTACTATTGGAATGAAGCCCTGAAAAAAGCCGGGATTACAGATATAAAAGCGGCATTTGCAACAGACTTTACGCTGGTAGAAATGTTGATGAGTTTGCAGAAAATTGGGTATGCCTATCCGCTTTCCATCAATGTCACCAAGCAAGGTATTACGCTGCATGAGGCAGCGCATTGGGTGTGGAGCGCCGGGGGAAATTTTGTCAGTGAGAATGGACAAGAAGTAATCTTTAACCAACCGCTCGCCATGCAAGGGTGGAAAAATTACTTTGGTCTGCAACCCTTCGTCTCACCAACATTGCTCACCGAAGAAAGTGAAACTGCAGCAACCGATTTCTTTTTGCGACACGAATCCGCGGTTCAGGTGGGAGGACCCTACAAAACTTACGGGGAAATGGTGGATAACACCGAAATGGGAGTTACCCCAATGCCCGGATATACATTTGTTGGGGGTACCAGTTTTGTAATCTGGCAATATACTCCACGCTATCAAGAAGCCTTCGAGTTGGTGCGCTTTGTCTCGTCTCAGCCTACAAGTATTCCGGCTAGCCCGCACTCGTATGAATTGCCCACCCGGCGTGAAGCCATCCATATGCCATCTGTCAAAACGAATATGTTTCATCGCACCTATATGCAAGCCATGCAAACGGGTCGAAGTTTCCCGACGATGCGTCTGTGGGGTTCGATTGAAGAGAAATTGCTTATATCGATGGCAAAAATCTGGGAAGAGCTATTTAACGACCCTAATCAAGATCTGGACGCCTGTTTGCACAGACATTTTGACCCCTTGGTAGCGCGTTTGAATGTTGTTTTAGAAAACTAGCTTTGGTTTTTGGGAATATCTATTCAATAATTTAACTGGTCGGTGGCTATGCCACCGACCAGTTTGTTTTGCCAAATTTTTGCTTTGGTCTTTTCATGAGAAGAACTTGAAATGACAGGTAGATAGGGGCAGTACGGGATAATTCTGATTGTTATGCTGATGAGCATTTCCTAGCGACGACCCGTACCTGCGGTACTGGGCAGGTGAGCATCTCGCTTTTGGCTTAAGAGACTTTTCAGTCGCTGGAAAATGCTCCTTCAGGGTGACATTTCTAATCGTTTTTTGCTAACCCAGACTGGCGTTAGATAGGGGCAACATCGTTTCGCCATTTTGGCTTTTTTAAAATCTCAACTATCTTTCAGTCAGCGGTAATTTCTAATAAACATCTTGCAAAAGTGCTACGCATCTGACCGTTATATTTTCAAAACGCTGAGAGATACTCGCTATATAGTGAGTGTGCTAAGGGGTTATAAAGAAAACTTATAAACGCTCAGAAATGCTTCAAATAAGAATAATTGGCAGATTTGAGCACGTCAAAATATGGGCGAAAGTGCATTGACCTATTTTTTGTGCAGGTGGGTAGTTATTTCAACTAAAAAATGCTCCAAATGGGGCATTGCCTATTTTGGGTGATAACTTGGGTAATACCTGTCAATATTGTGCAGTATTTCGATATTGAGAATCATTATAATAATTAATGAGCCATAAAATTTAGATCTAAAAAAAGAAGAGATCAAATTTATCAATATAGGCGAGAATTTAGCCATCACCAAGATGCCAAATTTCCTCGTCTATATTCAACTCTCAACTACAACAATGTGTGAGATGTCTCTTACAGCAAACATACTATAGCGTAGGAAATTAAACTTTACAGGTAAACATGATTATTAGATCACAAATTGCTGCTGCACAATTAAATAATAAATCAGATGTTCGCGTTAGAAAGGATGTCAAATACTTGTCTATCCCTCAACTCTAAACAAATTGAGTAATGGTTCAATAATAGTAACTTAACTCAAATAAGGAGTGCAGCAATGAATATCGCACAGGCAAAACGTATTTTAGCGGTACTGACCATTCTATCTTTCGTTTTAATCAGTTCTGTGGGTTTTTCTACTCATCAACGTGTTCGCGCTGGCACTGTTTGCAGCCCGGCAACCGCAATCACCGTCCCATATGCCAAAGATGGCACTGGTGATGTTTGTTTGCAGGCTGCCTCCCTTTGTAACGATATTAACTCCTGGGGTTTGACTACGCTGGAAGTCAATGGTACTGCGTACACAAATCAATGGATTTATGCGCCAAACATTGCACCACTAAATGGCGGATTTACCATTCACTACGTCAGCACCAACTCAAGTGGTCATTTTGGAATTGAGGCGCCGTGTAGCACTGCCCCTACCAACACTCCCACCAACACACCGGCTGGCCCCACTGCAACTTTCACCCGTACACTTACACCTGCTGCTGCTACTCCTACTCGTACCAATACCCCAGTTTTCCCTACCGCTACTATTACAAAGACTCCTACAAGAACCGCTACTACGCCTGCATCGGGAGGCACGGTTAGCACGTATGGTAGACTGCAAATATCAGGCACCACTTTAAAAGATAAGAATGGAAATCCAGTCCAATTAGCGGGCATTAGTTCACATGGTCTTACGTGGTTCCCCTTATCTGATTTGAACCTCAATACCACAAGCAACATTAATCTCTTAAACCAGCAGATCACCTTTAATCCTGCGGGTGGTGTTCCGTTCCCATATACATCTTCCGCAGTTGGAAATCTGGTTTCCCAATGGCATATTGAGGTAACCAGAGCTGCTATGTTCCCGTACGATCCGTGGAATATATCGGCGGGCACTGCGAAATCATATGACAACTATTATCCGAACTGGAAGTGGTATAACATCAACCTAGTTAATTCGATTGTCCAGTCGGCCATTAATAATAACATCTATGTCATCATCGACTGGCATGCCGGTGAGGGCAATGATACTGACCCCAATGTTTACTGGGCCAATGGGCATGTTCAAGAGTTCTTCAACTATATGGTGGACAAGTGGGGATCGTATCCAAATGTAATTTACGAGACGGTTAACAGCCCGGTTATCGGATGGGCCGATAATGGCAGTCAGCCTGGCCTGAAGACGTTCAATCAGAACGTTATTAATCTTATTCGTGCTAGAGAAATTGCAGATGGTTATAGCAACCCGAACATGATCCTTGCTGGTACACCAACATGGTCACAGGATGTGGATGTTGCAGCAAACGATCCCTTAAGTGGAAATTTAATCGCATACAACTTTATGTGGTATGCCGGAACTCATGGGGCATCCTACAGAACCAAAGCCGAGAATGCTTTGGCTACGTTGGCGACAAAAGCTCCAAACCAAACCTTGTTTATGGGTGAAGTTGGAACAACCCAGTCTAATGGTAGTGGTGGTGTTTATTACACTGAATTTAATACCTGGATGGAATGGGCAAAGACCAAAAATCTGAGCTGGTTAAACTGGAGCATCTCTGACAAGGAAGAAACTTCAGCTATTTTTGTCCCGTCAATTTATGGCAACGTTCCCAATAATGAGATTGCCTGGCGCGGCGGTGATAGCTCGCTCGGTATTGCGCAGGCCATGGCATCTACAGGTTATCCTATGAGAATGGGACCATGGGCAGATGCAGACTATAGTTGTAGCGGCAAGTTTGTAAAAGGCTGGATTTTGTACAATACCAGCCAGTCTGTTCCATCTGGATGTTAGTCAATTTCACAGCAGCATAAGTTGCTGATTAACTGAAAACATGCCCTGACAACACCAATGTTGTCGGGGCATGTCGTTTAAATGAAAACTAAACTATAAAAACACGGTTAAATGCAACCGGCGGCCTGAGGGGGGCAGGTCGCCGGTTGCAAAAAGAATTATAGAATAGATGGGCTAAAAAAGCAAGATGTGAATTTGATGAATTGAGTGAGTTTATGGGGGCGGACGCGCCGCTTGAATGATATTGGGCGGCGTCCAGAGGGGGAATGTGCGAAAGACGCGCCGCAGGGAGCCGCTGACGGGTTCGCTGCAAGCGGCAGTGTAGCCCATCCCCTGATCGGGTTCGTGGAAAACGATACAGCGGATGCTTGCTGCTTCAATTTTTTCGACGGAAGCTAACAGGGGAGCTTCGCTATCCACCTGGAGCACGATCAGGTTGCTGGAACATTGCGCGGGTTGAAAGCGAGAGCCAGCTTCCAGGCAGGCATGGCCCACTTGAACGAGTTGATCGGCCAAGAGTAGATCACTGCGGATCAGGACATAAACGTAGCTTTGAGGGCTCTACCGATGATTATCCATTTTAATTTCCATCTGGCTGAACATAAGCTTCAAACGGGAATGCGCCATTTGCAAACTGCTCGGGGTGCAATACGTAGGCGTTTCTCACTAGCACAAAACGTCTCAGCGTCTGGAGCATGGCAGGTGTCGCCAGACCGTCGAATGGCGCAAGCAACTCGACTTCGCGCGTTTTGCTATGCAGCAGTCCCAGGTCGCGGAATAATACCCAACCGACAAAAGCGCCGTTGGCGAGCTTGTGCTCGTTGCTGGCGCAGGTATAAGCCTTGCGCCAGTCTTTGCCACGCAAGGCAAGATAAAGCAAATGATGCGCAGATGAAAGCGCATGTTTTTGCTCTGAGTTCATTAGGCGGCTCCAGTGAATCCGGAGCGCGTTGTAAGAATCAGGGGATGAAAAGATTTGGGCAGTGACTGCCCGGGGAAGGGTGTTCATTGGGTTGTATCTCCATAGTTTGAATGCGTTGGAAGCGATGAAAAACGATCCACTATTGGAGATACAACCGGGGGAGCTCTTGCAAAGTAAAAAACCTACAGCATCGTCTTGTCCTTTTGAATTTGTGCGTCATGCGAGAATCGAACTCGCTTCAGGCGGATTTAGAGGCAGCCACTCATCCAACGAGCATATGACGCAAGTACTTATTCAGCATTATACGGAGCTTTTCTTTGAAATACATTAAAAATAGAAAAACAGTTTTGTTAGTGCACCAGTTTAATGCGTGCCATGATGGTGAAAAAGCTGTCTGGATAGTCTTTCCACAGTTGCAAGTAGTTGTTGACAGCATTTTGCTGGTCGCCTGCCAGCTCGTTGCTCAGACCAAGCAGATAATAAAACTTGTCGCATTCCAGCGGGCCACACTTGAATGCTGGTGTTTGTTGCATTGCCAACAATTGCGCCCGTATTTCTTCTGGATTCTCCCCAAGCAACAGGCCAGTTTGGATGCGCTCCAGTGCCTGGATAAGAAATGTTTCTTCGTCGCTCGGCTCATCCTCATTTTTTTGTGACGGCGTGAGCTTTTCGATGTAAGGTTTGTCTGCGAGCTTTAGCCATGCCAGCGAGAAGACGGTTTTTGCATCAATTTCTGTGACGAGGCCAAGATTGTAATCATCGAAGTGTCGCATATTTGGATTGGTTCCAGGAATTTCTATGACGAACAGCCCCTGTGGACCATTGTTCGTTTGCGTTACCAGCCAGAGCTGGTTGGAAGCGTATCCTGGTACATTAACCACCAGCCATTGATCCATTTGGTTGTTTTGGTCAAAATCAAAAAAGCCGGATGATTTGACGGATACGCCTGCATCAGTCAGGTAAACCTTCATTTGCAGCCACTGTTCAGGCGAAGAGTTGTGGATCAGCGTTTCCAGCGCGGCATCTGAAGCGCAAACGTCGATTTTTGCGCAGGTTTTGTAATAATCTGTGCCTGCGTGATAATTTTTTAGAAATATTTGAGCGGCGTCAATCCATTTGGAAACTGGTTTGGCAGGCCCAGCAGGCTGGGCAAGCAGGTCGGTGAAGGCTTTTTGTGCTTTGGTAACGTCCCCAATGCGTGCATAATATTCACCTAAACGATAGCGAATGCCATCGCGGAATTCATCAGGATATGACGGGCCTCCGAGCTGATAGTTTATGTCATCAATGACTTTTATGGCCACTTCCATTTCTGGTTTGTCTGAAGCCAAGCTGATGGCAAAATCGCAAATCTCGTTTACTGATGGATCAATGCCATACCAGGTTTCCACCAGCTCAAATTGAGCGCCATCCCAATTGTATTTGTCGTATTGTTTGACCCGGCATGGCATGGTGATGGGATCACTATAGTCGCTTTTAAGGACAAATCCGGGGCGTTTTTCATCAGCATTCAGCACAGTAAGATTGTTGGAGTAAAAATCGCTACTGAGACTCTCGATCATGCCATCTGTGGTTTGGATTTGTAATTGGCTGGGCGTGCCATGCGCGATGTCGTACACCATGTCATATGAAAAAGTGCCACAACAACTACCCTGTGAAAACTTAAGGAGCAATTCTGCAACGCCATCGCCGGTCAGATCGAGAAATTTATAGTCTATGCCAGCCTCACGATAATAGAAAAGACTGCTTCTAAGACCAACCACCGAGAACTTCCCGTCCTTTTGCGTCACCCAGAAAAAGGCGGCGTCAGACAAATTGACGAGGAAGGTCTTCTGAAAACCGAGTGGGGGCGTTTGAAATACTACTTTTGCGTTAAGGCGGGATTCGTGCTTTGTGAACCAGTCAGGCAAATCATCTGGATTGGTTGTGCCATTGTTCAGGGCTTCTTCCATCAGCGCTGCATATGTTTTCAGTGCCGGGGTCTTTTCGTCCGCTACGGAGGCATCCGCCATCGCTAGGTTGTAGCTTGCATCCCAGCGCCAGTGCGCGGCTTGTGGCGCATCTTTAAAGCGCAACAAAGCTTCCTGCTCGGCAAATGCCAGATAGATATATTTTTCATTATTGTCATTGCGCCCATATATATCTGGATTCAACTGGCTGGCAATGTTGTTGATGATTTCGTCGGCCTGTGCTGCGGAGGCTGGTTTAAGGGTATAAGTGGATTTTGCCAACGGGGTAGACGGAGTCAGCGTGGGGATGAAAGTGGGGGTAACTGTGGGGAATGGTCTACGCGTGGCTATGGGTGTGTTTTCGATGGGGCGGGCGGTGGCTGTGAGCGTTGGCTGCAAGGTGGGAGTCTGCGTGGGCAGTGGCGCTGGCGTGACCGGGGCGCAGGCTGCAAGCAAGATTGCAACAAAGTATATGATGAAAAGCTGCTTTATGATCAAAAGACTACCTCCATAACTCAAACGCCATGCCCTTGACTTTGGGCCTACGCTGGGAGCGCGCCATCAACAGGACGGCGCGGCCTGCCTCGGAGCGCGTAAAGATCAGTTCGCCGCCACCGACGTATTGTTCCCAAAAGTAGGCGAAGGTCTGGGCGAGTTCCTTGCGGGTCGAAAGCACCTGTGGAACGGGATAATAGGTCGGCTTGCTGAACTCGTTTTCGACCAGAAAGTTGCGCAGACCGAGCCAGATCGGCATGAAGAGCATGCCGGGCAGACGTTCGTCGGTGCGCAAAATCAGGTAGCGCTGGTCGCGCACCGGGTCGAAGATTTCGCCAAAAGCCTTGATGAAGGTCGCCGCATCTTCGGGGGATGCGTAATCGAGCAGGACTTCGTAGCTGTTGTCTTCATCTTCGGTGACGCGGATGTAGTCGGGTTGCAAATTATGGCTGATGAGATTGTTTTCACGCAGGCTGAAAAACAGCGCACGTGCCACATCCAGCAAGATGGCGTCCACGGGCTGCTCGACGAGCATCTTTTGGAAGATTTTATAGGCGCTGCGCAGATTGGCAAGGAAGATGGCGCCGGTGCCAAAGGTCATGAACAAAACCAGAAAGAGTAACCCCAGCCCCAGGCCGCCGCCATCCAGACTGATGGGCAGGATAATTCGACAGGCCAACACGATCAGCATCAAAAGGCCCGAGATGATGGTGGCAATGAACTCGCGCAACATGCGTTTGATCGTCTCGCTGATAGTGAAAACGGTGCGGATGGTCAGGTCGCGGGTGTCGAGCCGTGATGCGGCGTAGCTGAAGTTGCTGTATTCGTTGCCAACGCCCCAAAGCTTGTAGGCGCGCTCACGTTCTGAGACAGCCGCCAGCATGCGGCGTGTGTATCTGGCAAAATTGATCTCTTTAAATGGTTTGATTGCCAGCTCGTAAGCCAATTGCTCGCTGACGTGTGGCAGGCCGCGCACGATGCGCCCGGTCTGGTCGGCGGGCAGGGGCGAGCCAGGTCTGGAACCAACTGCAACTGACAGACCGCTTTGGGCATTGCGCACTGCGTTTACATCAGTCACGGTCTGGTCAAGCGCCGATTTGACGACAATGCCCCAATATTTGCCGTGTCGGGCGATCAGCCGCGCCAGGTCTACGTCACCCTTTTTGAAGCCACGGGCAACGCAGACTATGTCCCAGTTGTGGGCCACTTTGCGCGGCCAGGCCGGGTCGATGCGGATGGTACGTCCGCGCAATTGTTGGACGGATGTGCTGGTGGTGACGCTGGTCAGGTCGATCAGGGTGTTGAGCGAGAGCGAATCCCAGCCTTCGCCGAGGATGCCGCGTGTGCCGATCAGGCAGCGCACCACGCCCCGGTCAAACAACTCGGTTGCCATGCGCACGTAGGTGCGGGAGGCCCAGTCCGCGCCCTCACCAACCACATCGACTACGTTCCCGGCGTCGGGGGGCAGGGCGCGGCACACGGCTTGCAGGTGGTTGCGCTCGATATAACGGTTAAATTCCAACAGCAGCGCATCCAGATTTCCTTTTGTCACCATAAAGGTTTTGCCGGTCAGCAGCACCGGGCTTAGTGCTCCCAGATTGGGATGTTCGGCGAGATGATGGAACAGGCGCAGGGCGCTGCCGGCGTCTTTGTCGAGCACGTCGGAGAGCGTTTGAATGCCGCTGGACATGCGTTCGAAGTCGGTGACAACCACGGCACGCAGGCGTTCGCCCATGCTTGCGCCTTCCTTTTGCAGGATGTCGGCCACGGCGCGGTCTTTGCTTTCAGAAAACGTCAGCACCAGATCGCCCACGGAGCGGCTCTGGCGCAGGCCGCGTTCGGTAATGGTGAAGCCAAAGGGTAGCAAAATTTTGCGCAAACGCTCAAAAAGCGCGTGGTCGGCGCGGTCAGGGCTGATTTTGAGTACGTTCAGGCCATATTTTTCGAGCAGCATGGCCCAGTCTTCGATGGTGATTGGGTCGTCGGCCTCGACCGGCAGTAACAAGGTAACGCTCAGCGGAATGTTGTTGGCGCGTGCAAAGTGAATGCAGGCCAGCGAAAAGAGCGGCGACTGGTTGCAAAAAGTCTGCCATGCCTCTTCGGTCTGGTTAGGATTCAGAAAGGCCGCCACCCAATCGCGGAAGCGCGGCGTGGTGGTCAGTTCTGAGATGGCTTGCTCGAAGGCGCTCTGAATGTTGTTGAGATAATCCAGCTCGCGTTTGCCCGGCTCGACAAAATAGACCAGGTCGCGGTAGGGAGCCAGGTCGCCTTCCTTGACGACTGCCGGGGTGGGCACTTCAAAATCCACATCGCCAAGCAGACTGGTGTAGTTGTCATACTCCTCGTCGGTATCGGGGCTGGGCAGGGTGGCGGTCAGCCCAATCACGTGCGGATCGTGTAGCTGACTAATGAGATAACGCAGGGTCAGCGCCCAGTAATCGAGCAGGTGATGGCACTCGTCGAGCACGACCGTACGCACGCCGTGCGCCGCCAGTCGCGCAATCAGTTCGCGGGCGTTGGGGTGCAAAAAGCGTTCCAGCTCTGCGGGGCTGGCGGTGAGCAGGTCACGTTTGGCGCGTTTGTAGCGTTTGGCGATCTCGGCCCGGTAGGATGCAGGGTTGTTCCGGCGCAGCGTCTCAATGCGCGTATAGGCGGCGTCCTCGTCAGTGCACTGGCCTTCGAGCAAAAGCGCCTGGGCCCACTCTTGCAGCGCGATTTCGGCTTCACGTTCCTGCGCCTCGCCGGGCGTAGCGATCAGTTGATAGGTGAAAATGTTAATGTCTGCCAGTTGGCGTGGGTCGAGGCTGGTGATTTGATCGCGCTCATTTGGATTTGCCAGAAACATCCCCACCTTATCCTTCCACTGCACCTGGATGGTGGTCGTCGGCGTGAAGACGACGGCTGGCATGCCCAACTGGTTAATCAGTTCGAGCCCGACGATGGTTTTCCCGGCCCCTGGCGGCGCGACAATGTGGTGCTTCTGATCCTGCCCGGCCTGTTTGACCTGCGCCAAAATCATGCGTTGGTATTTGCGGAAGGGGTAACGGAAGTTGAGCAGGGGCATGTTCTTATTATCGCTTGAATTGCCGTGTTTGTGCCAATGGAAACAAGGCAGAAATCCCCCGCTTGGCAAAACATATTTCAGTTCAAAAGCAGGACACGAATTTCACGAAAAATTCATACGAATTTTTCGTGAAATTCGTGGCAAAGGCTCTTAATTTGACAGAAAGCATGTAAGCCTTATCTAAAATCAGAGCCGTTCGCCGCCGCGGTAGCGCGTTCGAGCAGTAGGGCGCGTTCGCGCTCGTTGCGCGTCAACCCGGCGGCGCGCTTAAACTCGGAACAGGCTTCGTCAAAACGTCCGAGTCTGGCAAGTAAGTCACCGCGCACGCTAGGCAGCAGATGGTAGTTTTTAAGCGAAGGTTCAGGGGCGAGCGCGTCCACCAGTTCGAGACTGGCGGCAGGCCCAAAGGCCATGCCAACCGCCACGGCACGATTCAATTCGATAATCGGTGAAGGTGAAAGCTGGACAAGCGCATCGTACAGCGCAACAATCCGCTCCCAGTTGGTTTCTTGCGCGGTGGGAGCCTGGGCGTGACAAACCGCAATCGCCGCCTGTAACGCATAATGGCCGAAGACGCTGCCCGATGCCTGCGCCCGCAGCAGTGCTGCAAACCCGCGTTGGATGAGCAGTTGATCCCACAGTCCGCGGTTTTGTTCCAGCAGCGGAATCGGCTCGCCCGCAGGGCCGATGCGTGCCCGTAGCCGCGAAGACTGGATTTCCATCAGTGCCACCAGCCCGTGCACTTCCGCTTCTTGCGGGACGAGTTCCGCAAGGATGCGCCCAAGGCGCAGCGCGTCTGCGCAAAGCGCCGGACGCATCCAGTCATCGCCAGAGGTGGCGGAGTAGCCTTCGTTAAAGATGAGATAAATGGCAGACAAAACCGACGAAACCCGTCCGGCGCGTTCAGGCCCGGCGGGCAGCTCAAACGGGACATTGGCTTCGGCCAGCGTGCGTTTGGCGCGGACAATGCGCTGGGCCACTGTCGCTTCGGGGATGAGAAAGGCGCGGGCAATTTCGTCGGTGGTCAGGCCGCCGAGCAGGCGCAGGGTCAGGGCAACCTGCGTCTCCGTTGAAAGGATCGGGTGGCAGGCGATAAAAATCAGGCGCAGCAGGTTGTCGCCAACGTCATCATCGGGGTCGATCTCGAAATTGGTCAGGGCCTGCTGCAATTCAAGATCGCGGCCCATCTCCTCGGTTTTGCGTTCCAGCCGAACATTGCGGCGGATTAAATCGATGCCGTGATGTTTGGCGGTGGTCATCAGCCAGGCGCCGGGGTTATCTGGCACGCCGGAGCGGGGCCATTGTTCGAGCGCCGCAACCAGCGCGCCCTGCGCCAGATCTTCGGCCAATCCCACATCGCGTACGATGCGCGTTAAACTCGCGATCAGTCTGGCGGATTCAATCCGCCAGACTGCTTCGATCACGCGATGGATGTCCGATTCCATCCGGGCTACATTCCGGGGGGCGGGTCGCCGGGGCCAAAGACCTGATGAATGGTACCAGTTCCGTCGCCAACCACACCCCAAAAGCGTTTGGAATATTCGATGGCTTCTTCTTTGGATTTGGCCTCGATCAGGGCGAAGCCGACGACGGCTTCTTTGGCTTCGGCAAAAGGCCCGTCTGTGACAGTGATCTTGCCACCCGCATTTTTGATACGGGTGGGGTTTGGGCCCAGCCCACCCGTGGCGAGCAACACCCCGGCGCGGGTCATTTCTTCAATCAGCTTGCCCATTTCGGCATACATCTCGGGGGTTGGCGGGGCGGCGGGAGTGCTCTGGTCGTTGGTGGTCATCATTAAGAATTCTCATTTTGGGTCTCCTTGGTTTTAGGGTTTGGCGTTTGTTGGTTAATCACGCTCTGTTAATACGTCGAACAACGAGAGACAAAATCGACATGACTTATCAGGAAATTTGACCAAAATCAAAATTGATTGAAGCAATTCTATAACATGAATTTACTTATTATCCATCAAAAAATCTCTGTCATAAATACAGAGATTTTTTGATGGATAATAAAATAAACCGAGTGATAAAGAAAAAATGGGTTAGCTTCCATTTGGAAATAATTATGAGGCTAAAGGAAGATTTCTTTCTAACCAGGTGTTTACGGCAGTTCCCATCACCCCGGCATAGGGATAGGTCAAATTGATAACAAATAACTTGCTATTTTCAGATAGAAAGGGGGTAAGTTGTTGAAACACTCTTTCGGGCGTCTCTGCTGTTTGAATTGCATAGGATGTTTCAGATAATTGAGCCCAACCAGAAGATGACTTAATGAAGTCTAAAATCTTCTCACAATCCTGTCCCGGTTTATTTGAATCGTAAGTAATGAGTAAAACCGACATAGCAACATTCCTCCATTGTTATGAGATTAAGAATTTACTCAAAGTGATTTTTTGAACGATCGAAATTCGCACTATTTTATTACCATTTTCTTAAAAAACGCTTAATTTTTTATGCGACTTTTCTCAAATATATCTCCAACTTAACCACTCTCCCAAATCGATCTTCAACGTCTTTACGAATGCACAACTTCACTTCACGCCAGCTTCTATCGGGTGGAAAACCAGGCATGGAGGTTCTCCTGGCTGTTGCAGAACGCCTATTGGGATTAGAATGGAGTTTACAACGACTATGACTCAACCAACCTATCCCCAAACTTTTAGCAAGACCATTCAGATCAACGCGCCTGTTTCCACCGTGTGGAATGCGTTGATCGACCCAACCATCATGAAAAAATGGATGGCTGAGACAGATATCGACATTCTCACCGACTGGCAGGTTGGCAGTCCATTCACCATCCGTGGAAGTTTACACGGGATCAAGTTTGAGAACCGGGGAACGGTTTTGCAATTTGACCCCGAAAAGCTACTTTGTTATTCTCATCTGAGTACTATTTCAAGGCTGCCCGATGCGCCGGAAAGCTATTCTGCACTTGCCTTTGAACTGGTTCCGCTCGAAGACCAAACAGTGCTGACAGTGACGGTGCGTCATTTTGCGACCGAGACCATCTATAAACACATGGCCTTCTATTGGAATGTGACGCCTGGAATCTTGAAGAAGCTGATTGAGCAACAAAACGATGATGAAACGCTGCAATAGACAAAATCTTTTATGGCAGGGTAGATAAACTATGCAACCTTCTTTTTATATCATCATGGGTGTTTCGGGCTGCGGCAAATCATCTCTGGGCAAAGCGCTTGCCGATCATTTGGGATGGGATTTTTACGATGCGGATGATTTTCACCCGCCCGCAAACGTTGCCAAGATGTCGAGCGGAATCCCGCTGACGGATGAAGACCGCGCCCCGTGGCTGGCCTCGCTGCACGATTTAATCGAATCCTGCCTGCGGGAAAACCGCCCCGGCGTGCTGGCCTGCTCGGCGCTGAAAGAGCGCTACCGCCAAACGCTATTCTCAGGCAATGCCGGGGTGCAACTTGTTTATCTTAAAGGAAGCTACGAACTGATGCGCTCACGCATCGCCAATCGCCCCGGCCACTACATGAAAGCGAACATGCTGCAAAGCCAGTTTGATGCGCTCGAAGAACCGCAAAACGCGCTAACTTTGGATGCAGCCCGTCCGTTGAATGAACTGGTCTCGCAGATACCTTCCCCGAAGCCTTAAACGCGCTTATCGAAATCGCAGCACGCCATCAAGCGGGGGATTTACCGCACCGCGGGGTATACCCCCTGCCGTGTCAGTATAGAATACCCATACTCTACGAGACGAACCTATCAGCTTTGCCGGTTCCGGCGATTCTGCAATCTGTCCGTATTGATCACGAGAATGTATCGGGTAGAGCGAAATCGAAGTAACTTATTTTCAAGGAGAAAAAATGAAATCGATAACAAAGTTTTTAACCCCTTTGGCGCTGGTTTTTCTGATGCTAATGCTTGCTTTTCAGGGCACCTCGGCTGCCCGGGCGGTTGCGCCAGACCAGACCATCACGGTGAATACACCTGCTCCAGCCAGCGCGGCCTATGGCGAGAGCTTCACTGTTGACGCCAATTCTGATTCTGCGCTGCCCGTCAGCTACAGCGCGGCAGGCGGCTGTACCAACGTGGGCGCAACTTTCACGATGACCAGTGGCTCGCTCAACTGTACTGTCCAATATGACCAGGCGGGCAACGGAACCTATGACCCTGCTGCACCAGTGACAGAAGTTGTCACAGCGCAACCGGCAGCAATCACGGTCACGGCGGATGCGAAAAACAAAACCGAAGGCGATTTTGACCCGGCGCTGTCTTACACCATCACCAACGGTGCATTGGTTGGCGCGGATGATTTTACCGGTGCGCTCACCCGTGACCCTGGCGAGACGGCAGGTGACTATGCCATTACGCAAGGATCGCTGGCATTGGATGGCAACTATAGCCTCACTTATATTGGCGCAAACCTGACGATTAGCGCAGCAGCAACGGCTACAGCGACAGCAACACCCACAGAAACAGCAACGCCCACTGAATCCCCTACGGGGACGATGACGGCAACGCCCACTGAAACAGCAACATCCACTGAGACGGCGACAGCGACAGTGACGCCAACGTCTACTGTGACGCCAACGCCCACGGCTCCGGCTTTTTATGTATCCACCACCGGGGATAATTTGAATGCTTGCAATTCCGCAGCCGCGCCCTGTCTGACAATTAACGGCGCGCTTGGTAAGGCGGCTTCTGGCGATACCATCAAAATTGCTGCAGGAACCTATTATGGCACCGGGAGCGAGGTGGTGCGCATCACAAAAAACATTACCCTGTCGGGTGGGTGGGATGCCAGCTTTACAACCGATGATGGGCAAAGCACGATTGATGGCCAAAATACCAGAGATGGTATTTATATGAGTACGACTGTCAACCTGTCCCAGATCATCATACAAAATAGCGACTATGCCATCTATAACCAGGGTTCTCTCTTTGCTAATCGTGTGGCTTTGGTTAACAATGGCAATGGTATTTACAATTCCAGTGGAAATGCGACGTTCTTTAATACCACGTTTAGTGGAAATCATAATACTGGTACGGCAGGTTTGGCGATCAGCAATGTGGAAGGTACAGTGATTGTCCAGTATTCGACGATTACAAACAATATAGCGCTTTAAAGCTATGCTATCTGGGCGCTCAACGGCTCGGCGAAAGTCCAAATTGGGAACAGCATCCTGATGAACAACGGTGGTGATGGCAGTGGGAATGGTCAAGATAGTGGTGATTGTGCTGCTGCCAGTTCTAACATCACGTCAACGGGTCACAACCTTTTTGGTTCGGCCCACCCATGTTATAGTTTTGGCGACCCCGATTTTGTTGCAGGTTCCACCGATCAAATTACCACCAACCCGCTGCTTGGTGTGCTCAGCGCTACAGGATATCATCCCCTGCTGGCTGGCAGCCCGGCCATTGACCACGCCGGTTCAACCTGTCCGGCGACCGATCAGCGTGGAACGATACGACCGCAAGGGTTGGCATGTGATATCGGTGCTTATGAATACCCCCAATTCAGAATTTCAGGCAATGCTGGTACGGCGGGAGCAACGTTGACTTACAATGCCGGGGGGATTAAAACCGTTACTGCCGATGCCATTGGAAATTATTCCCTGGCTGTCCCCGAGAATTGGTCTGGTACGGTGACAGTCTCCAAACCTGGTTTCACCTTTTCACCCGCCAGCAAAAACTACGTTTCAGTAACATCCAATCTGACGGGTGAGGATTATACGGCCACGCGCGTTGCCTATGCAATTTCGGGAAACGCGGGCAAAGCAGGGGTAAAACTAACCTATCATGATGGCGTTGACAAAACAGTCACGGCCAATGGTGCAGGAAATTATGTCTTTACAATACCGCTGAACTGGTCCGGCACGGTTACTCCATCCCTGGCAGGGTATCGATTTACGCCGGTCAATAAGGTTTACACACATATTGCTGCGGATATACCTGCACAAAATTATGCAGTGTATGCGACTGTTCCAACGTTGTTAGCCCCCTCGGGCACGATCATGGACAGAACCCCCGCTTATCAATGG
This sequence comes from uncultured Chloroflexia bacterium, assembly GCA_963757465.1. GTDB lineage: Bacteria > Chloroflexota > Anaerolineae > Anaerolineales > Villigracilaceae > UBA5195. The sequence goes on from CAVWRY010000007.1 coordinate 405,013, forward strand.
ACCAAAGCGTTTGGCGCGACACAATACCAGCTTCAACTCTTGAAAGGAGCCGTCCTTGTCTATACAAAGAGCGTTCCTGCAAGCGCTTGTGGCGCTACGGTCTGCTCTAACGTTCCTACCAGTGCTTTGCTGCCAGGCATCACCTATCAATGGCACGTACGGGCGATGATTAATGGGGTTTGGTTTCCCTATAGCATCTATAAGGTTTTTAACATTCCCAGCGCAACGCCCGGTTTTTGGAAAGGCTATGGTCTGGATTTTTACGTCGCGCCCACTGGAAACAAAGTTCAAAATTTCTCGATTTATATTGGAGTCAATGGATGTGGCAACTACAAAATCACGAATATAAGAGCAATTTCCATTTCCAAAGAAAAATTTGCATTTACCGGTCACTTTTATGCAAGTGGCACTTTTAATAGCCTGACAAGTACTTCCGGTTCGCTTGGATTGTCTTACTTCTATATCTCTGGCTGCGGTTATGTAAGCGGCGGGCCTTTTGCATGGAAAGCAAAGTGGCAGAATTCGTCGCAAGCTGCTGCCACTTTTATGACAGCACAAGTGACACAGCTCCTGGTTCCGCCAGGTGTCGACACATCATTGGCTGATTACACAGTGGAGCGGGTTGGTCCGTAAACGCTTTTCTGTAAATTGCGCATGATTCAAAAGTGCTGGTTTGCATTTCGCAAACCAGCACTTTTTTATTGGGGTTGCCGAAATCACTGGGAAACCGCCATCGGGGCAGGACTTTTGTTTTTTATAGGGTAACAACAATATCTTTTTCGCTGCTCTCGTAGGCGCTATAGATGATCCGCAGCACATCCCGCACATCTTCCAGCGTTGAGAGCGGAGCGGTGCCTTTCAAGACATATTCGCTAAAAGCGCTGGCTTGATTAATAAATGAGTTGGGGTAATCCACATCGTCGCTCAACTTTTCTCCGTTGAAATAGAGCGCATCAGTGACGAGAATCTGTCCCTGGTTGCCCAATATTTTGATGCCGCCAATCCCATCCCCATAGTTCGAAGTCCAGGATTGCATGATGCAGCCCAGGGTATGGTCGGGGTAAATGACATTTACTGAAGCAATGTCTTCGCCTTCCATCCCATTCAACACGAGATTCGATTTAAAAGCCTGAAGCTTTTTGGGCATTCCCATAAAGTAGAGCGACTGATACACCTGATGATGGCCGCTATCCATCAGCGCGCCGCCAAAGCCGAGGGCTTTTTTGCTGCGCCATCCGCTGGCGTGGTCGGCTGAGATGGTATGGGTGCTGATAAAGGATGCGTAGGTCACCGTCCCCAGCTTGCCGCTTTCCAAGATTTTTTTCGCATCCTGCACAGCCTGCCGGTAGACAAAATTATGTGCGGGCATGACTGGCACGTTCTTCTCGGCAGCATAATGGATGATCTGCTCCAACTCGCCAAAATCGGTGACGACGGGTTTTTCCACCAGCAACGGTTTGCCCAGGTCGATGGCCTGCATGATTTGGCTGTAGTGCTCGGTGTTGACGCTGCCAATCACCAGCCCGTCAATCGCCGGGTCTTCGAGCATCTCGTTATAACTGCCATAGGCTTTGATGCCCCACTCCCGGCACATCTGCTGGAGCTTTTCATGGTTACTGTGGGTACACATGCCGGTGATGGCCGCATCTGGGTTGTTGCGAAAGCCGTCAAAATGAAATTTGGCGATAAAGCCCGTGCCAACCATGCCAAGATTGAGCTTTTTCATCCGTTATTCTCCTGTTTTGCTAAAGATGCGGGTGGGAAGCCCATCCATGCTCTGTTGATTTTTTTCTTCATGATATTTGTGCAGGCCGTCCTCGCCCTTTTCAATGGCCCACTCGTTCAGGTCATTGCGATCTCCTTCGTATGTATATAGTGGCACCGCCTGACCGCAGGAGGTCTGCACCAGCTCAACGCTCAGGTCAAAGATTTGGCGTGCCCCCGGCAGCGCTGGAAAAAGCGCATACAGCTCCGCCCAATCCGCGTCGCGTGGATGAATGACCCGGGCCGCGCCATATACCCGCAAAATCAGCGGTAAGCCTTCGAAGGCGCAGAACATGATCGTCATCCGCGGATTTTGCTGGACGTGTGCCGACAACTCGTTGCCGCTGCCGGTGACGTTGAGCCAGACCACCCGGTGACTGTCCAGTACCCGCAGCGAGTCCATCCCCTTTGGGGAAACATTCACCCGGCTTTCGGCAGTGGCTGTGCCCACAAAGAAAATCTTTTGCCGTGCGATAAAGCGAATATGCTGGTCATTCAGTTCGGAAAAGCGTTTTGCCATAAAAGCACTCCTGCCTGTGAAAATTAGCGAATGAGACGGGCCAGCCGGCCTGACAATCTCAATATTGTACTGCTTTATTCCCGGCGTGAATTAAATCAACACCGCCCTGTCACCAGGGCGGTGTTGATACGGTTGCTTGAAATTCAAATGCAGCAGACTACAACACGTCGGAAAGCATGGTCGTTTCCAGCTTTTCAGAGACATAGTCGCGAATCTCTTTGAAGACAGCGACAACATTTTTTTCTTTTTCAATCGGCGTTGACTCGTAAAAATTTTCGCTGACTGATTCGGTCGGGGCCAGCGCGCCATCAAAAAGACGGATGATTTCCGCCAGGCTGATCTGTTTGGGCGATTTTGCGATCTGATAACCGCCGTGCTGGCCCTTGCTGCTGCGCAAAAAGTGGGCGCGCTTTTAAAGCCAGCAGAATTTGCTCCAAAAATTTGGGCGGAATCCCCTGTGCCTGTGCAACGGTATCGACCGAAAGGTAATCTTCGCCTTCATGCCGTGCAAGATAGACAAGGGCCAGTAAGGCATATTCACTACGGGAGGTAAGTTTCATGGATGATTAGCTCGACATTCAGAATATAGCATATGGTGATTGTAGTATAAACCCTTGCTCTGTCAAGTTTTATTTGTAAAAAGGACTTCATGAGTAGGATTTGCTTAAAATCCTACTCATGCCAACTCATCTCTTCTAGAGATTTAATATTTGCTGTACACTAAACTAGACTTTATCCAAAACAGGTTGGATAGTTTGGTGTATAAGATTAGTAGATTTTGGCTGAAACCAAAATCTACCAGCCATCATTGTACGGAAAAGAGAATTCATGTTTAAAGAATTGTTAAGTAACGCATTATTTTGCCTTCCGATGGCACTGATCGCAACGATATTATCTTGGTTTAGTCACAGCGACAGTTATGCTTATTTAGGTTTATTGAAGAATAGTTTGTTAATAGGAAGTGTGTTGACAATAATCGCTAGTTTATTGATTTTTAGTATCAGAAAATTTCATCGTTTATTAAACTTGTTTTTGGGCATAGCCTATATAGTGGTAGCGATATTATTGATCCTTTCAGGGATTAATACTGCGTTTAAAAGTTGGTCATTAGGTTTTCTGATTCCAATCATGCTTACTTTAATCGCTATAGAAATTATCCAGAAATTCTTTACAAAAAATATTCACTTGTAGGGGCGCGGTCTCCGTGCCCCTATATCGTACGTTTGTGTCGCAAAAATCGTTTTTAAAGTGATATTGAAGAAGAAAAGGAGCTCAAAATGGAGATTAAAAGAAGTGGTTCACAGCCTTCAGGCAAGGCAAATGCCGAGTATTTCACCGGCACGGTGCGGATTGATCCGTTGTTCGACGCAAAGGAACCGGGACGCGCTGGCGGGGCGGCGGTCACCTTTGAACCGGGTGCGCGCACGGCTTGGCACAGTCATCCGCTGGGACAAACGCTCATCATCACGGCGGGATGTGGGCGGGTGCAGCGCTGGGGCGGCCCGGTGGAGGAAATCCGCCCCGGGGATGTGGTCTCGATCCCGGCGGGGGAGAAACACTGGCACGGCGCAGCGCCATCCACCGCCATGACCCACATCGCCATCCACGAATTTCTCGATGGCAAATCCGTTGACTGGATGGAGCAGGTCAGCGATGCGCAATACCTGGCCAGCTAACGCGAGGAGAAAATCATGGAATATGCTCGATTAGGATCAACAGGCATGCAAGTCTCACGCATCTGCCTCGGTTGCATGGGCTTTGGCGATGCTGCGCGCTGGGTTCACAAATGGGTGCTCAACGAAGAAAACAGCCGTCCGATCATCCAGAAAGCGCTTGAGATGGGCATCAACTTTTTCGATACAGCCAATGTCTACTCAATTGGAGCAAGTGAAGAGATTCTTGGGCGCGCTTTGAAAGATTTTGCGAATCGCGATGAAGTCGTCATCGCCACCAAGGTACACGGCAAAATGCACGACGGGCCAAACGGTAGTGGACTCTCTCGCAAAGCCATCCTGAGCGAGATTGACAAAAGCCTGAAACGCCTTGGCACCGATTATGTTGACCTTTACATCATTCACCGTTGGGATTATGAGACCCCGATCGAGGAAACCATGGAAGCCTTAAACGATGTGGTGCGGGCTGGCAAGGCGCGCTATATCGGCGCATCTGCCATGTTTGCTTGGCAATTTCAAAAAGCGCTGCATACTGCTGAAAAGCATCACTGGACGCGCTTTGTTTCGATGCAAAATCACCTCAATTTGATCTACCGGGAAGAAGAGCGCGAGATGCTGCCGCTCTGCCGCGAGGAGAAGATCGGCGTCACCCCGTACAGTCCGCTGGCATCTGGCAGGTTGACCCGCGATTGGGCTTCGTCTGAGAGCACGCTGCGTGCGGAAACCGATCAGATCCAGAAAATGAAATACGATGCTGCTGCCGATCAAGATCAACAGGTTGTGGAGCGTGTCGCGGAAATGGCGAAGAAACATGAAGTTCCACGCGCTCATATTGCGCTCGCCTGGCTGTTGCAAAAAGCCCCGATCACGGCCCCCATTGTTGGGGCGACAAAAATATCGCATCTGGAAGATGCTGCTGGTGCGCTTTCGGTTAAATTGTCCATCGAAGATGTCGCCTATCTGGAAGAGTCGTATGTGCCGCATCGCATTGTTGGTCATCAGTAAAGGACAAATGGATTATTTTTCCTCATAACAACTCACACTTTTGTCGCGTTAAATCAGTGAACTGTTTCATCATCGATTGGACAAAAGGAGTGTGTATTATGCTTGCTGGAAGAATTCTTGCTGGTGGTCTCCTGCTTTTGCTGGGACGCAAATTGTTTTGGTTGTATGTGGGATTGCTCGGGTTTGCCACCGGGTTGACGATCGCACAACGCCTTTTCCATATTGAGCCGGAATGGGTACAACTGCTGATTGGTATCGGGCTGGGCATTCTGGGCGCTTTACTGGCGTACTTTTTCCAGGAGATTGCCATTGCAGTTGGCGGTTTCTTTGGTGGCGCGTATGTTGCGGCTGGCCTGCTGAATCTTTTTACAACTTCAGCCAGCCCGAGCAATGACGTAGTGACCTGGACGTTGTTTATCGTTGGCGGTGTGGTTGGCGCGATCCTGGCGATCATGCTCTTTGACTGGGCCCTGATCATTCTGACATCCGTCGCTGGCGCGCTGCTGGTGGTGGAGGGACTGGCGCTGACACCCGCCTGGGCGAGTGTCCTGACGATTGTGTTGGCAATTATCGGCGTCGTCATCCAGGCTGGCATCCAAAAGGTGCCTGCGCGGCGCGAAGATACGGCCGCCCATCATACGACGTATTAATTAAATAAACGATTATGCAAAAGCCGCCGGTCCACATGGACTGGCGGCTTTTGCGCGCAACGGAACAAATTTTATGATCCCTTTAATCTGTATCCTACCCCTGGTTCGGTCAGGATATAAGTTGGTCTACTCGCATCGGGTTCAATTTTGCGTCTTTAAGTTGCTGATATTCACACGGAGCAGGTGGATTTCACTTTCATAAGCAGTACCCCATATTGAGCGTAATAACTGTCCGTGGGTAATGACTCTGTCTGCATGATGGACGAGCATACGCAGGATGTCATATTCAGTAGGCGTAAGATTTACCAGCTCACCGCGCACGGTCACAAAGCGACGTGCCATGTCCACCACCAAATCGCCGGTTTGATAAGTGGGAAGATCATTCGGCTGGGCAGCGTGACGGATCGACACACGCACACGTGCCATCAACTCGCCCATCCCAAAGGGTTTGGTCAGATAATCATCTGCGCCTGCATCTAGCGCGGCGATTTTGTCATGTTCGTGCTCGCGCACAGAAACAACAATAATTGGAATTTGCGTCCACTCGCGCAGGCGGCGGGTCACTTCAATGCCGTCCATGTCGGGCAGGCCAAGATCGAGAATAATCAGGTCTGGGGGCGTGGTGGCGGCGGATTTTAGCGCATCTTCTCCACTCGTTGCCTCGCTGATGACGTGTCCATACGCGCCCAACGCAGTACGCAAAAAGCGCCGAATGGCAGGCTCATCATCTACAACCAGAATGTTTAGGGCGGCATCTGTCATAAGGGGCGTTTTCGCGGATTAGGGAAAAGTGGACACAAAAAATTATAGCACGAACCCCCTATCCCACTGGCAGCGCCAGCATGATTGTTGCGCCACCTGCCGGGTTGTTTTCGGCAGCCATGAAGCCACCATGCACTTCGACAATGCCTTTGCTGATGGCAAGCCCCAGCCCAGTGCCGGTGATATGGTCAGCGCGTTGAACGCGGTAGAATTTGTCGAAGATATGGGTCAGGGCTTCGGGTTGGATGCCCTCGCCATGATCAGCCACCGCGATTTCAAGGTAACGGCCAGCAGCATGGGCGCGGATTTCGATCGGTGAACCGGCGGGGGAATATTTCAGCGCATTATCAATCACATTGACAAGCACCCGCGAAATTAAGACAAAATCAATGGAGACAAGCGGCAGTTCGGGCGGCGCGTCGATGCTGACGGCGCGACCTGAAAGCCGTTCTTCGCCCAATTGTTCGAGGGCAGAGCCAATCACATCTTGAATATCGCATAACTCAGGATGGATTTGCACGACCCCAGCTTCGAGGCGGGTCATATCCAGCAGATTGCCAACCAGACGGTTCAGGCGGTCAGCTTCGCTGCGGGCAGTTTCGATCAGGCTGCGGCGTGATGGCTCGTCCAAATGGACGCTGTCATCTGCGAGACTGCTCAGGGCACCCGTGATGGTGACGAGCGGTGTGCGCAGATCGTGCGAAATGGCGTTAAGCAGGGCCGACTGCAACTTCTCGGTGATTTCGAGAATTTCAGCGCGGCGCGTCTGTTCGATCAGGCGGGCGCGTTCGATGGCCATGGCGGCCTGATTGGTGAAGGCATCCAGGGTGCGACGCTGATCGGCGGAAAGATAGTGACCCGCATCTGCGGGTTTTACGGCTAGCACGCCCACCACGCCGCGCGTCGTTCTGAGCGGCTGATAGCGCATCGAAGCGTCGGGCAGGGTATCCGTGCCACGCCCGGCAGATTGGCTGCGTTTGAAGGCCCAATCGGCGACGGCCAGCTCGTTTTCGGCGACCGAGAGGCCGGGGCTGGCGACATAAAGCTTGAGCGGACCGTTTTCTTCGGGCAAAAAGATGGCAATTTCGCGACCAAAGGTTTGAGAGATGTGGGTGATGATAGTTTGTGCTACTGCATCCAACCCGGCCGTAACGGTCAGATCGCGGCCCAGTTCGTAGAGTGCGGCGGTTTGGGCTTCACGGCTTTGCGCAGCTTCAGCCTGCTCGCGGACGAGGCTGGTGAGATGACTGATCGTCAGCCCGACCACGAGCAAGCCAAAAAACGTCAGCAAGTATTCGGTGTCCGATATGGCCATGGTAAAGTGTGGCGGGATGAAGAAGAAGTCAAAGGTAAACACGCTCAAAATCGAAGTCATCACTGCCGGGCCGCGTCCGAGATAAAACGCCGCCATGATAACCGCCAGCAGGTAAATCATCACCAGGTTGGCAGCGGCAATATAAGGGGAGACCAGGGCGCTCAGGGCGGTCGCAGCCAGTACCAGCCCCAGTCCCCAGAGATACCGGCTCCAGGGTTGGTGGGGTCGCCAGCCTTCCGGGACGTTGGCCGCTACAGGTTCAGGAACACTCGTCACCAGATAAATGTCAATCGTTCCACTGCGTTGAATCAGCTTATCCACCACCGAGCCGCGCAGCAACTCGATCCAGCGCGGGCGGACGGGTTTGCCGATGATGATTTTGGTGACGTTGTGACGGCGGGCATAATCAAGCACCATCCCGGTGACGGATTGGCCGGGTAGACTGACGGCGTGCGCCCCGAGTTCTTCGGCCAGTTGCAGCATGTGCGCCACCCGGTCACGCTGGGCTTGCGATAATTTACCGTGATTGGGCGTTTCGACGTAGATGGCATACCATTTCGCGTTCAATTCATCGGCAAGGCGGCGCGTTGTTCGGACAAGCCTTTCGCTCAATGTACCGGGGCTGATGCAGACCAGCAGGCGTTCGCCGGCGGCCCACGGGCCGGGGATGGATTCGGTGCGCATGTAGTCGCGCATCTGGTCGTCGACGCGGTCGGCGGCGCGGCGCAGGGCCAACTCGCGCAGGGCCGTCAGGTTGCCCTTGCGAAAGAATTTTTCAATGGCACGCTCGGCCTGCTCCGGCACGTAGACTTTGCCTTCCTTCAAGCGATGGATCAGCTCTTCGGGGGGCAGGTCGATCATTTCGATGTCGGTGACGCTGTCAATGATGCTGTCGGGGACCGTCTCGCGCACCTGGGTGCTGGTAATCTGTGCAACGACGTCATTCAGGCTTTCAAAATGCTGGATATTAACGGTCGTATAAACGTTGATGCCAGCGGTCAGCAATTCTTCGACATCTTGATAGCGCTTGTTATGACGCGAGCCGGGCGCGTTGGTGTGTGCCAACTCATCCACGAGCACCAGGGTCGGCTTGCGTCTCAGGATGGCGTCAATGTCCATTTCAGGGATTTGGACGTTGTGATAAGTGATTTGCTGGCGTGGAATCAGTTCCAGACCCGCCACCAGTGCTTCGGTTTCGACGCGTTTGTGTGTTTCGATGTAGCCGATCACCACATCCACGCCTTCGCGTTTGCGCTGATGCGCGGCTTCGAGCATGGCGTACGTCTTGCCAACTCCGGCGGCGTAGCCAAGGAATATTTTGAGTTTTCCGCGTTTCTGTTGTTGTTCTTCCGCCTGGACGCGGGCGAGCAGTTTATCGGGGTCGGGTCGGTTTTTAGGGGATGGGGTAGGCATGGTTCTCCTCTGTTAAGGGGTTTCGTCATCCTTATGCTTAAGGTGCTGTGCAATTATCAAGCTCAAGTCCACAACAAAGATCGTAATAACGATACTGTCCATGGTCGTCATCAACGGACCGGATGGCACAAACTGCTCCCCTCCCCAAAGCAGGAAGGCAATGCCAAGCAAGAGGCCTTTGAGCATCTCATCCCAACCGCGTTTGAGACTGAATTGAAGACTGATGTATGAAGTGCCAATCAACATCAACGATAATGCGCCTGCCCGTTGATGGATAAAACCAAATTGTAGATGATTCACCATATCAAAAATCAAGAGAATTCCAATGCTACCCAACGCCAAAACGAAAAAGATCACACTGAGCCAGCGGAGTAAATTGGTCATCGATTAACCCATAGCAGTTTTCGACATTGTTTTGATTCTACCTTTTCTTCTTTGTTTGCTTTCTATTGTATTTCTTTTGCCTGACTAATGACGAAAACAGGATGTGAGCTTCTTCAGATCGCTATTGTGCAAGTCTACGGGAAACAGTACAATCAATTCAATATCGGCAAAGCGCAAGCACCTTTTTAGGAGAACCATATGGCTCAAAAACTGACTGATGCATGTCTGGTCTGTTCAACGACACTCGAAGGCCCGTTAGGCTGGATGTACCAAATTTTTGGGATCACGCGCAGTAGTCGCAACCCGAATGTCTGTAACCGTTGTGATGCCCATCTGCAAGAAGGACGCGTCATCGAAATGTCGGTGATCTTTGCCGACTTGACCGGTTTTACCGAGATGACCAACCGCCTGGGCCCGGAGCGCACGTACGAGGTGGTGGACGCCTTCTTTAAGATGGCCAACGAGGTGTTGGTCAGGCATGATGCTTTCATCGACAAATACATCGGCGATGCCGTGATGGCGATCTTCAACGCGCCGATCCAAAACAAGGAACATGCACGCGAGGCGACGGCGGCTGCGGTGGGTATTCAGCAAGGTCTCAAACTGGTCGCCAACAACTTGAACCTCGACCTGCAGGCGCGGGTCGGCGTCGCCAGCGGATACGCGCGCGTAGGCCGCATTGGCTCCAATGACCGTAAAGACTATACTGCCATCGGCGACGTGGTCAACCTGGCTTCGCGTCTGGAAGCGTTCGCGCAGCCCGGTGAAATCATGCTCGACGAACGCGTCTTTGCGCAAGTGGCTGGCGACTACCCGGAGCTAAGCCCGGAGCAACTCAACGTGCGCGGCTTTTCCCAGCCGGTACCGGCCTATCGAATCGGGAAAACACGGCAGGAGAACATCATCCCTGCTGCGCCGTCCGATCCTATGGCCCGGCGTCAAGCTGTCAGTCTGGGAGCGGTGCTGTTCGCCATTCTGGGCGCGCCGTGCGCCGTGACGGTAATTCTCAGTCCGCTGGCGGTGGTGCTCGGTTTGGGAGCCGCCTTTAGCGCGCTCGGCCCGCTGATGGGCACGCTCGAACTCGGCTCCGGTGCGCATCCCGTTGCAGATTTTTGCTGTGTTGGGCGCAATCATCAACCTGTACGTGATTGGATACGGACGCGCCCAACGCCAGAAAATGGGTGATTTCGAACCAACGCGCCTCGAAAAACACAAAGTGACGCTGGTCGCGGCGCTCTCGATCTTCTCGCTCTTGGCGGTGGCGTTCGAGATGTATGCCCATGTGTTTATCGAGAAAATGTCCTTGTTTTAAAGTTAAGTCTTGAAGACAAACAGGAAGGGCGCAGCAATGCCGCGCCCTTCCTGTTTGTTAAAATCCGTCCAATGCCAGGTTGAGTTTCAATACGTTGACAGTGGGTTCGCCCAGAAAACCAAGTTGACGGTCTTCGATGTTTTTGTCCACCAGCGCTTTCACGGCATCGTCAGTCAGCCCGCGCGCCTGTGCCACGCGATGAACCTGATAGAGCGCGGCATCAATGCTGATGTGCGGGTCGAGGCCGCTGCCCGAAGCCGTCACCAGATCAACGGGGATGAGGGCGGTGTTGGCGGGGTCGGCATCTTTGAGCGCCTGCACGCGTCCCTTAACCGCATCCAGCAAAGCGGGGTTGAGCGGCCCATAGTTCGAACCGGAAGAGCCGGTCAGCGCTGCGGCGTTGTAGGCGTTATACGGGAAGGTGCTGGTGGCGGAAAGGCGTCCCCAGAAATATTTGACGTCATCAAACTGCTGGCCGATCAGCGTCGAACCGACGGCTTTGCCATCTTTCATGATAATGCTGCCGTTGGCCTGTGAAGGGAAAACCACTTGTGCAATGCCAGTTACCACCAGCGGATAAATGACACCTGTAATCAGGGTGAGCAATACGAGTGAAACAAGTGCGGGTCGAAGTTGTTTAAGCGTTTTTGCCTCTTGTAGATATTTGATATTGGATATTGGGGTTAGGATTGGTCATCCAATAACGAATATTGATTCCCAAGTCCCAATGCCCAATTTACCGATTGTTCTTTTCGTTCGCCGGATAGGTTCTTTCAAGCACATGCCCAACCTGCGATGCGAAGTTTTGAAAGAGACGGCTGTCTTCGGCGGGCAACTCAATTTCGCCGCGCCAGATCTGAATCTCACCGATCAACCCCCAGGTATTCAACAGCGCCAGCACACGGTCCGGACTCCCTTTTACGATGCCATCATGCGGTTCATAAGCCGCAGTCTCGTCCCCCTGCCCGGTTGGATGAATGGAGATTGTTACCAGCGAAGCCAGGTAGCGTTGCTGTAAGAAGCGTGCTACGCCATTGAGAATCGCTTCCTGCGAAGATGCTTGCGCCAGGATGGTGCTCAGTTCGTACATCAGCACCGCTTCACGCTCACTGGACTGCGCTTTGACAAGGATGGCCTGAATGCGTCCGACGACCACCCCGGCGACTGCCAGAAAGATTCCCAGCACCAGCCAGCCTTCCAAACTGCCTACTGTGAACGTATTGAAGGGTGGGATAAAGAAATAGTCAAACAACAACGCCGCGGCCAGTGCCGCTGCCATGCCAGGACCCTGTCCCCAGCGCGCTGCACTCCAAATAACGGGGATAAGATACAACAGCGCAATCACTGCTTCGCCAAGCATGTTTCGCCCGATCAGCAGCAGCAAAGCTGTCGTGGCGGCGACAAGCAGTGCCGCATAGAACGAGTTGATATACAGGGTAGGCGTGAAGGCAAAACGCGTTTTTTTCATGTCATACATCCCTTGGTCGATATGTTCTGGCGCAGTTGTTTCGGTGAAAAGTGTAAAACCGGTCATAAATTCGACAAAGAACCAGATCAGCATGATCCCGATGAGCGCCTGATGAAGGGCGGGTGGAAGTGTGAGAAACGTGTTTGCAATCATCAGCCCGAGTGGGATACTGAACGAGAGCAGGTTGCGCAGCTTTAAGAAATTTTGCAGCTTTTTGAGATTCATGAGTGTCATTTTGGTCTCGATCTTTGATGTCATTGCGAGGGCGTTCTTGTTTTTTGCCCGAAGCAATCTCCTTATCTTGTGTGGAGATTGCTTCACCCGGCTGACAGCTGCCCTGGCAGGTGGGGCTAGGGAAAGCGTCGGGTTCGCAATGATAACAATCAGCTACGCCAACCGCAGCGCCACCAGTATCATATCGATCAGTTTGATGCCGATGAACGGCACAATCACACCGCCCACACCATAGATTAACAGGTTGTCGCGTAAGGCAGTCGCCGCGCCAACGGCGCGATAGGGCACGCCGCGCAGCGCCAGCGGGATCAGCGCGATGATGATGAGCGCATTAAAGATTACCGCCGAAAGAATGGCGCTGTTGGGCGTTGCCAGTTGCATAAAGTTCAGCGCATTCAGTGCCGGGTAGGTCGATGCAAACGCCGCCGGGATGATGGCAAAATATTTGGCGACATCGTTGGCAATCGAGAACGTCGTCAGCGCACCGCGCGTCATTAGCAGTTGCTTGCCGATCTCGACGATTTCGATCAGCTTGGTCGGGTTGCTGTCTAGGTCGATCATGTTGGCGGCTTCGCGGGCGGGCTGCGTACCCGTGTTCATCGCCACGGCCACATCAGCCTGGGCCAGCGCGGGGGCGTCATTGGTGCCGTCGCCAGTCATGGCGACCAGCCGTCCGCCGGTCTGGTATTCGCGGATCAGTTTGAGCTTGGCTTCGGGGGTGGCCTGGGCGAGGAAATCGTCCACCCCGGCTTCGGCGGCAATGGCGGCAGCCGTCAGCGGGTTGTCGCCGGTAATCATGACGGTTTTGATGCCCATCTTGCGCAACTGGGCAAAGCGTTCGTTGATGCCACCTTTGACGATGTCTTTCAGGTTGATGACACCCAGCGCTTCGTTGTTGCGTGAGACGACCAGTGGTGTGCCGCCTGCCCGCGCAATGCTCTCAATCGATGCTTTGAGCTCGGCGGGAACCAGCTTGCCAGCTTCTTCGATCATGGTCAGCATGGTGTTGGGTGCGCCCTTGCGGATGGAGAGACCATCCAAATCCACGCCGCTCATGCGGGTTTGGGCGGTGAATGGGATGAACTGCGCTCCCTGCGGCGCTTCGGATGTACTGCCGACAGCATGGGCGCGTACCCCGTATTTTTCTTTGGCGAGAACGACGATGCTGCGCCCCTCGGGGGTTTCATCTGCCAGCGAGGAGAGTTGCGCGGCTTCGGCCAGTTCTTCCGGGCGGATTCTCGCTACCGGGATAAATTCCACAGCCTGACGGTTGCCCAGGGTGATGGTGCCGGTCTTGTCGAGCAGCAGCACGTCCACATCCCCGGCGGCTTCGACGGCACGACCAGAGATGGCGATGACATTGCGCTGGATCATGCGGTCCATGCCCGCGATGCCAATTGCCGAGAGCAGTCCGCCAATCGTGGTCGGGATCAGGCAGACCAGCAGCGCGACCAGTACGGTGATCGTAATCGGCGTGCCTTTCCCAGCGGCAGTGACGCTGTAGAGCGAGTACGGCAGCAGTGTGGCGCAGACGACCAGGAAGATGATGGTGAAACCGGCCAGCAAAATATTCAGCGCAATTTCATTGGGCGTTTTCTGACGCTTCGCGCCTTCGATCAGGCTAATCATGCGATCCAGAAAGCCTTCGCCGGGGTCAGCGCTGACGCGCACTACCAGCCAGTCTGAAAGGATGCGCGTGCCGCCGGTGACAGCGCTGCGGTCACCGCCCGCTTCCCGAATGACGGGAGCGGATTCGCCGGTGACGGCGCTTTCATCCACCGAGGCAATCCCCTCGACGATTTCGCCATCCGCCGGGACAATGTCGTTGACTTCGACCAGGTAGTGATCGCCCTTGCGCAGCGCCACCGAACCGACCAGGTCAAATTTTGCGCCGTGCTTTGGCTGCTGTAGTTTCTTGGCCTGTGTTTCTTTGCGCGTCTTGCGCAGTGCTTCGGCCTGGGCCTTGCCGCGTCCTTCGGCGACGGCTTCGGCAAAGTTGGCAAATAAAACTGTGAACCACAGCCAGAGCGCCACTGCGCCAATGAAAGCTGCAGGCGCTTCGCCCTGCCCAAAGAGCGCTTGAATCCACAGGACGGTGGTCAGCACACTGCCGACTTCCACCACGAACATGACCGGGTTGCGCACTTCCACACGCGGGTCGAGCTTGACGAACGATTCCACAATGGCGCGTTGGTAAATCTCACGTCGGTAAGAAGGTTGTTTTTTGAGTTCAGTAGTCATGGATTAGATTTCCTTATGTGAGGGATGTTTTGTCGATATTGGATATTGAATACTCGAATTCCGAATATCGCCCTTTACTTCCCTACCATCAAATGTTCAACAATCGGCCCCAGCGCCAGCGCCGGGATAAAGCTCAACGCACCGACGATCATGATGACGCCAATCAGCCATGCGCCAAAGAGCGGGGTGTGTGTGGGCAGGGTGCCTGCGCCCGCTGGCACTTTCTTTTTGCGCGCTAGCGAACCAGCAATTGCCAGGGTTGGGATGACCAACCAGTAACGTGCAAAGAACATGGCGATACCCAGCGCTGTATTATAGAAAGGATTGTTTGCGCCCAACCCGGCAAAGGCGCTGCCGTTGTTGCCCGCCGCCGAAGAGAAGGCGTAGAGCACTTCACTAAAGCCATGCGGACCACCGGTATTCCAGATGGTAGCCAGCCCCAACGGAGCAACCACTGCAATCGCCGTGCCGACCTTGGCCAGCAAAATCGGGATCAACAGGATCAGCGAGGCCATCTTCATTTCGTAGGCTTCGATTTTCTTGCCGAGATATTCGGGCGTGCGCCCAACCATCAACCCGGCGATGAAAACCGCCACGATGACAAATGCCAGCATCCCATATAACCCGGAACCGACCCCGCCAAAGATAATTTCGCCCAACTGGATCAGAAAGAGCGGCACCAATCCGCCCAGGGGCATAAACGAATCGTGCATAGCATTGACTGAGCCGTTCGAAGCGGCAGTCGTCACAGTCGCCCAAATGGCCGAATTGACGATACCAAAACGTACTTCCTTGCCTTCCATGTTGCCGCCGGGGTTGGTCCAGCTTTGCTGTTGGTCTACACCGAACTGCGCAAAGGCCGGGTTGCCGCCCTGTTCTGCCCACAGTGCCACGCCCATAAAGGCTGCCAGAATGATGGTCATCACAATCAAAAGTGACCAGCCCTGACGCGTATCACCGACCATTTTGCCGTAGGTGTAGCACAGCGCAGCGGGGATCAGCAAAATCGAGAGCATTTCCAGAAAATCAGATAGGGGTGTCGGGTTCTCGAAGGGATGGGCCGAATTGACGTTGAAGAAACCGCCGCCGTTGGTGCCGAGCTGTTTGATGGCGATTTGCGAAGCGGCGGGTCCAAGCGCCAGAACCTGTTCCGTTACCGGGGCTTTGTTCGCATCAGTGGTGGATTGCAGCAGGCTAACGGTTTGATACGGTCCGAAGGTCTGTACCACACCCTGAGAAACCAGTACCAGTGCCAGGATTAACGACAACGGCAGCAGAATGTAGAGTGTGCTGCGGGTCATATCCACCCAAAAGTTGCCGATTCCCCATTGGCTTTCAGCGTTTTTGACGCCATCCCGTCCCGCCGAAGCAGCAGCGCGCGTAATGCCACGGATCAACGCCACCAATACCGCCATCCCCGTGGCAGCCGAGACGAAGTTCTGCACGGTCAGCGCCAGCATTTGCGTCAGGTAGCTCATGGTCACTTCGCCGCCGTAACCCTGCCAGTTGGTGTTAGTGACAAAACTGACCGCCGTATTCCACGAAGAATCGGGCGTAATTGCAGCCAGTCCTGCCGGGTTGAGCGGCAGCATCCCTTGTGTGCGTTGCAAGAGATAAACCGCAAGCAGCCCAATGCCGTTGAAGAGCATCACCGCGATGGCATAGGTTTTCCAGCCCATATCGCCTTCGGCCTGGCCGCCTGAAAGACGATAAATCAGCCGTTCAATTGGGTGCATCACCGGGTCAAGAAAGGTGCGCTCACCCTGATAGACTTTTGCCATAAAACTGCCGAGCGGCTTTGCCAGCAAGATCAAAACCACGAGATAAAAAATCACTTGAATCCAGCTATAGATGTTCATCCGAACCACTCCGGTTTGAGTAATGCCAATACGAGATAGACAAACAGGGCCACTGTAATGATCCCTGTAATCAGATAAAGCGGGTTCATATCTTCTCCTCCATGAGCTTTTCACAGACCACGATGAATCCCCAACTAAGCGCCAGGAAAATCAAGGTCAGCAGAATATAGATTAAATCAGCCATCGCATGCCTCCGTGAACAAATTGAATTGATGACAAGAGTATAGGAGTTTCGGTGTCAAGATGGAGGCAAGAAAGGGGCAGAGGGTGTCAAGAAAGTGTCAAGATCAATTTCGCTGTCCAAAAATGTGCCTAACCAGCATAGTCTTTTACAGACGCTCTATCAAGTGACGAATATCACAATGTCAATTGTGACGGCATGGACATTACCTTTTTTAAACCATTTGGGATGGTGATTTAAAGCCAAAGACTCCCCTGTGGGGAGTCTTTGCCGACCAAAGGATGGAAGTATATTTGCCTCTAGCGAGGCGCTCCCAAGTACGGGTTCCATCTTCCGTGTTTCATAATACTTATCCGTTATTGGCGTTATTAATCGTGTAGTAAATAATCTGCAACTTCATCGCGTCAGTCGCACACTGGAGATGCTTCGTTAGAGAGAAGGATGTGAATATGTCATTCAACAATAGATCTCGTTTGGATCCCTCTCAGATAGAGGATCGGCGTGGTCGGGGTGCCGGGACAGTTATCGCCATAGGAGGTGGAGGAATTGGACTGGTCGTCACGATCGTAGCATTGTTACTGGGTGTAAATCTCACTGACTTAACCAATGGTGGGGCGGGGCAAGTGCCAGTTTCATCTGAGATTGCTAGCGGAAGTAATGATCTGAATACGCAGTGCCAGACAGGTGCCCAAGCGAATACCCGCGAGGATTGCCGCATCGTAGGCTTCGTTAACAGCATCCAAGCTTTTTGGACAGACGAATTCTCCCGCCGTGGGAACCAGTATACAGAGGCTGATACAGTCCTTTACAGCGGGTCAACGCAGGCCGCTTGTGGATCTGCGAACAGTGCAATGGGACCCTTCTACTGTCCAAACGACCAGAAAGTCTATCTGGACCTCGACTTCTTCAACGAGTTACAGACGCGCTTTGGTGCGAAAGGTGGGGCGTTCGCCGAGGCCTATGTTCTTGCTCATGAATACGGTCACCACGTCCAGAATCTGCTTGGCGCTTTGTCGAACAGCTCAAATGCCACCGGGCCAGACAGCGAGTCAGTTCAAACAGAACTCCAGGCGGATTGCTTGGCTGGTGTCTGGGCATTCCACGCCACCGAAACGGGTTATTTGACGCAGGTAACGGATCAGGATATTGCCCAGAGCCTGGATGCGGCCGCTGCGGTAGGCGATGACCGTATCCAGCGCGAGACACAGGGTTATGTCTCACCCGAGTCGTGGACTCATGGATCGTCCGCGCAGCGGCAGGCGGCGCTCAAGGACGGTCTGCAGAGTGGGAATATGGATACCTGCGATTCGCCGGGATGGACGCCGTAGCGCTTGCGAATGTTTCGTTAATAAATTTCCAAAATAAAAAGCGTACAGATGAAATGTAATTTCATCTGTACGCTTTTTATCCAGGTGAGATGCCTCATCACATAGGTGACTATCCCTTATCATCAAGTAACAACTTGCGAATTGCAGTTTCTTGCTTATCGTAGCCGACCGTAAAGCATGTACCTGTTGTGACGGGATACTCGCCTTATTTAATTCTTATTTTTACGGTTGCGTTTGTACCAATGATATCTGCCAGATCAATATCATCGAATAGCTTGATCTTAATAGGGATCAGCTGGGTCACCTTGGTATATGTACCCGATGTTGTAAAACTGCTGACAGCACCGCTCAGTTTTGTCGAAGTCACCGTACTTACCTCCGCTACATAACCGTCAAAATTCTGGCCATACGCATCCAGCGAGACGGTCACGCTCTGGCCCGGGTGGATTTGCAAGATATTTGTTTCTTCCACATTCGCGGTGATGTAAACATCGGACGTCTTTGCTACAACCACCACAACATCCGATGGGGTAACATAATCCCCTTCTGCTGCGTTGACGTTAATCACTGTTCCATCGAGGGGTGATTTTATCAACGCACCATTTTCTACGCGTGCAAGTACCTGCCCCGCTGTTACCACTTCGCCTTGAATAACATACAATCTTTCCAATTTTCCGCTTGCTTTTGCGGTAAGCTGGGAAATCATCGCATCCACCTTGGCATTATCCGTCTGGTAATAGAAATTACCTTCGTAGATAAAATATCCTGCGATCCCTAAGCCAATAATCAAAACTACAATCGCAGTCATGATGAGCATTGGTTTACTGATCTTACGATTTGC
The DNA here is from genome assembly GCA_963757465.1 of uncultured Chloroflexia bacterium. Taxonomy (GTDB): domain Bacteria; phylum Chloroflexota; class Anaerolineae; order Anaerolineales; family Villigracilaceae; genus UBA5195. The sequence continues at coordinate 423,963 of CAVWRY010000007.1, forward strand.
CGTTTTGGGCGTGAAATCTTGTTCGTATTCGCTCTTTTCTTGATTAGCTGCCATGTTCTATTGCCTTCCTTTCGAATTGACTGTTGTACATCCCAGCGTAAAAACCACCCGCCGCAAGCAACTCCACGTGATTGCCCTGTTCGATAATATCTCCATGATTCAATACGAGGATGAGATCGGCATTTTTAATCGTTGAAAGCCTGTGCGCAATAATAAAACTCGTCCTCCCTTTCATCAGCACATCCATTGCCTTCTGGATCAGGATTTCCGTGCGGGTGTCAATGGAGCTGGTCGCTTCGTCGAGAATCAAGATTTTCGGATCCGCAAGAATCACGCGAGCAATGGTCAACAACTGCTTTTGGCCTTGTGAAATATTGCCCAACTCTTCGTTCAGAATGCTATCGTATCCTTGGGGGAGTGTCCGAATGAATTCGTCGCAATGAGCGGCCTTCGCCGCTGCAACAACTTGCTCGCGCGTCGCGCCAAAAGTCCCGTAACGGATGTTATCGAGAATGGAAGCGTTATATAGCCAGGTATCCTGCAAAACCATACCGAAGAGGGAGCGCAAATCATTTCTGCTCAAGTCGTAGATGCTGTGCCCATCGATTTTGATATCGCCGCCATTAATGTCGTAAAAACGCATTAACAGTTTCACAAGCGTTGTTTTTCCCGCGCCGGTTGGGCCAACAATGGCGACCTTTTCCCCTAAATCCACAGCAGCAGAAAAGTCATGGATAATGGGCTTGGCGACATCATAACCAAACGCCACATGTTCAAATGACACAGCTCCCGTTACAGCATTCGAAAATCCCAGATTGCGCTCCACACTCTCTTCTGGTTCATCGAGAAATTCAAATACACGCTCCGACGAAGCGATGGTCTGCTGGAGCGTATTAGAAATGGATGCAAGCTGCATGATCGGTTGGGTGAAATTACGCATATATTGGATGAAGGATTGGATATCACCAATTTCAATCACCTTTTTCACCGCGAGATAGCCACCCAGAATACAAACAATCACGTAGCCAAGGTTGCCGATAAACTGCATCATCGGCTGAATGATGCTGGTGAAAAACTGCGATTTCCACGCGCTATCGGTCAGCGTTTCGTTGATCTGGTAGAAGCGCTTAATCAATTCATCCTGACGGTTGAAAGCCTGGACAATGACGTGCCCGCCATACATCTCTTCTACATGTCCATTCATTTTCCCAAGTGATTCCTGCTGTTCCCTGAACAATTTTTGCGATGCCCTTAGGATTCCGCCGATGAGACCGAAAGACAACATCACCGTCAGAAGGGCTGCTACAGTCATCAGCACGTTAATGCTCAGCATCATTCCTAGCACGCCGATAACGGTGGCAACAGAAGTAATGAGTTGAGAAAGGCTTTGGTTAAGGGATTGGCTGATTGTGTCAACATCATTCGTAACCCGCGAAAGTATCTCGCCATGGGTGGTGGTATCGTAATACTTGAGCGGCAGCCGACTGATCTTCTGATCGATTTCCTTGCGCAGATTGTAGGTGACCTGCATCGAAACGTCGGACATGATGAATGCTTGAGCGTATGAAAATGCCATAGAGATGACATACAGGAAAAGCAGAAGCACAATCAGCCTGCCCATGTAGTCAAAGTCCATATATAGCCTGGCCCCAGAATAGTATGCGATCAATCCTTCGGCGAGCTTGGTGGTAACGTTACCGAGCAACTTGGGGCCAACAATAGAGAAAAGAGAAGATAAGGCAGCAAAAACCATTACAATAATGATTTTCGTCCGGTATGGTTCCAGGTAGCGCAGGAGGGTCTGTAGCGTTTTCCGCGAATCCTTCGCTTTTGCGCCCTGGGCGTTAAAGATTCATTCCCGGTCTATTCAGCAAGCTCCGCCTCCGATAGTTGCGACATGGCAATTTCGCGGTAGACCTCGCAACTGCTCAGCAGTTCGTGGTGGGTGCCTTTCCCGACGATTTCGCCATTTTCGAGTACGATGATCTGGTCTGCATTCAAGATAGTGCCCACGCGCTGCGCAATAATCAGCAGGGTGCTCCCGCCTGTCTCGCGATGCAGCGCATCACGCAGGGCAGCATCGGTTTTCATATCCAGGGCCGAGAAACTGTCATCAAAGATGTAAATAGGGGCATCTTTGACCAGAGCCCGTGCAATCGACAGCCTCTGTTTTTGTCCGCCTGAGAAATTGGTTCCACCCTGCGCGACGTGAGCATCGTATTGATCTGACGTTGTTGAAATAAATTCCTGCGCCTGAGCAATGCGTACCGCGCGCTCGAGATTCTCAAAGCTAGCGTTACTGTCCGCGTACAGCAGGTTAGATTTGATCGTGCCAGAGAACAGCATGGCTTTTTGCGGAACATAACCGATCTTCGTGCGCAGGTCGCTGCGTTTCATATCGCGGATGTCAACCCCGTCTACCAGGATGCGCCCCGCGGTTACATCATAAAAACAAATCAGCAGGTTCACCAGAGTCGATTTGCCACTGCCTGTCACACCAATAAAGGCGGTTGTTTGCCCGTGTTTGGCAGTAAAGCTGATGTTCTTCAGTACGGGCTGGTCGCTCTCAGGGTAACAGAAGGTCACATTATCATATTCAATATCCGGGACAAAATCTGCTCTGGGTCGAACCGCCTTAATTTTGTCTTTGATCACCGTGCCAGTTTCGATCACCTCTTTGATTCTGCCTGCGCTGACCATAGCACGCGGGATCAAGATAAACATCACAGAAAGCATCAGGAAGGACGTGATAATCTGGATAGCATACTGCATAAAAGCCAACATCTTGCCGATATCAATCTGCAAGGCCGCAATTTGATGGGCGCCAATCCATACAATCAGCACGATTGTCACGTTCATAATGAACATCATGGTTGGCAATATCACTGACGTTGCGCGGTTGATAACAAGATTGTTTTCTGTCAGCGTCCGGCTGGCATCGTCGAAGCGAGCTTCCTCAAATTTCTGGGTATTAAAAGCGCGGATCACGAGCATCCCATCCAAATTTTCGCGGCTGATCAGGTTCACTTTATCCACCAGCGTTTGCACGATCCGCATTTTGGGCATCACCGTAGCGATGATGACGATGATGAGAACCACCAGCGCCAGCACCGACCCGACGATTGTCCAGGACAAGGTTTGGCTTTCCGAAATGGCTTTGATCGCGCCGCCAGTGCCTAAGATGACCGAATAAAACAACATGCGCACCATCAAAACAATCAGCAGCTGGATTTGAGTAATATCGTTGGTGGTACGGGTAATCAGGGAAGCCGGTGAAAATTTTTCAAGTTCGGGGTTTGAAAAAGTCTGCACCCGCTTGAACACATCTGCGCGCATATCCCGGGCGGTATTGGCGGCGATCCGGGCAGCAAGATACCCGGTAATGATCACGCATACGGCGCTCACTAGCGTGAACGCAATCATCTTGATGCCGATTTCGACAATGTTATTGACGTTCCCCTTGATCACGCCGTCGTTTACAATATCCGACATGTAATCCGGCAGCGCCAGGTCACAGATTGCCTGTACTACCAATAGCGCCAGGGCTCCTAAAAACATGCCCATATATTCTGACATGTATTCCAATACCATGATCATATGTGCTTCGTCCTTTGACGTAGGTTGATACTATTCATCTACCTGGTTTACACGTCAGGTTTTTCAAACAGAGGGAAAGCTATTATTTATTTTGCGCGTTCGTAAACGCATCGAATAATTTATTCATTAGCTTCAGCAACTGTTCCTGTTCATCATCGGTAAAAACATTCAATAAATTGGTCATGCGCTGCTTGTTATAAGCGACAGCCGCCTCATATAACTCACGTCCACTCTCGCTCATTCCAACACGTACCAAACGCCTATCATTGGGATCATTAATTCGTTCGACTATTTCGGCTTGTACCAAGCCATCTACAATTCGCGTGGTAGTGCTCAGAGGGACATCCAACTCAGAGCTGAGTCTGCCCATGGTGAGCGGTTCCTCGCCTTTTGACAGAAGTATGAAAATTCGATACAGAAAAGACGTATCTTCAAACGTGTGACTTGCGCTCTTGAGCATTGCCACTTTCTTTCTGAATAGGGCAACATCTTCCGGCAACTCCAGCTTGACGTGCAAATTCATATATCTATGGAACAATTCCACGAATTGCTCGACGGTTTTTTCTGTTGACATTAGAAATCCTTTCTTCGCGGAATACTTCCAGTATGGAAGGATTTTATGCCCTTTTCTGACCCATGTCAAGGCAAGGAAGTTTTCAATTAAGATAAATCATCTTGCTATGCTTCTGTCGCAAAACTCAAAGTGATGTTCTCTCCCAACTGCTATTAGGAGTTTTGCCGCATCTTAGATCCCCTTCTAAGTCTCTTGTAAACTTCTTTGTACACAAATGTATTCAAAGGGTAAGAAAAATAAAATTACTTGAGACCAAAGCGCCGATCCTACGTTTTTCCAGTTTTTTGTAGGTAAGTATCGAAGCATTCTTTGTTGATCAACCAGAGTTGGTGCACTTTGATACTTGCTAAGCGGCCATCGCGCAACAATCGGCGCAGGTACTGCAGCTTTTACGGATATATGGTTATATGTTGTTAAAGGGGGAGTACATGAATTATAAAGAAACCATCCCGACCAGCCTCACTTTCGGTCTTGGGACAATTCCGCCAATTTTCCTCGTTGTTCAAAGCGAAGCATTGAAAGGGATTGCTCCAAGACCAATGATTGTGGTTCGGGATGGATATTTGAAGGGGCCCCAAGGGGATACGTATCAATTATGTATTGGATTCTGGAGAGGGTGTTTATTCGCGTGTCAACCACAAGATTGCCGCTGCCATCATTATCTCCCCCAAGTGACGGAGATAAATTAGCCCCGATCGGTGGATGTGGCTCGGGATGCTTTGTGTTAAGGTAGTTATGGCTTGGTATTCCGCCTTGGGTCAACCAGTGTCAAATAAATAACGCGAATACTGGGTAAGAAAAGCTTATTTGCACGCAATGAAAGCAGTGGGTTAGGGAGGACATGGAATTTTAAGCGTCTTCGCCCTAAATTCCTTGTTTTTCGTTTCCATAATATTTATCCCTTTTTCACGTTAAATCAATTAAGAAGAAGAACATCGAATGACTTTGAGCAATTTCTTCAACTGAAATTCTTATCGCGGCGATCATACGCCTTTTTAAATCCGGGAATTAATAAGGATCATCGAAAAATAATGCGCCTCCTCCGTTTTTTTCTCATCATGGTTTTGTTCCTGACTGCGTGTGGCCCGCTTGATGATACGTTCGACGATACGCCTGTCCCTGTTCCCACGGCCAAAGCCTTTTCCGGGAAAGATGGTCCAAACCTGAAGCCTTTTCCGAGTGATTACGCTGCCAAAGAGTCACTTGGACGTGGCATTAACCTTGGCGATGCACTCGAGGCCCCCCGAGACGGACAATGGGGCGTTGTCATTGTCCAGCCATATTTCGAATTGATCAAAAAAGCAGGCTTTAACTCAGTTCGCATCCCCATCAACTGGGAAGCACACGCCACGAAAAACGCGCCTTACACGATTGACTGGCGATTCTTTGCCCGTGTTGACCAGGTTGTCGGTTGGGCGCTGAAACAAAATCTGGTTGTCATCATGGATTTTCATAATTATCCTGACCTGATGGCGAACCCGCAGGCTAATCAGAAGCGCTACCTGGCACTCTGGCAGCAAATTGCCGGATATTATAAAAATTCCCCGTCAACGGTTCTGTTTGAACTGCTCAACGAACCGAATGACAAGATGGATGCCGCCCAATGGAATACGATCAGCAGCAAGGCGCTGACGATCGTACGCCAGACAAATCCAAACAGGAATGTGATTATCGGTGGTGCTGGCTCAAATGCCTATGACCAGCTTCAAAATCTGGTTCTACCCTCGAAGGATCGCCATATCATCCTCACATTCCACTATTACAACCCGTTTGAATTTACCCACCAGGGCGCAGATTGGTTGGACATGGACAAATTTATCGGTCAAACCTGGGAGGCTAGTGATGCAGAAAAAGAAACCATCACCAACCAATTTCTCCAGGTGGCTACCTGGTCCTTACTCCAAAACCGCCCGGTGCTGTTGGGTGAGTTTGGGACTTATTCCAAAGCTGACATGGGCTCTCGCGCTCGTTGGACTTCCTTTGTTGCCAGGGAAGCCGAAGCCCACGGGTTTGCCTGGGCTTATTGGGAATTCTGCTCCAAGTTTGGAGCGTATGATCGAACCGCCAAAGCATGGCGGCAACCATTACTCAAGGCCTTGATTCCATGATTGAACAATATCAAGAATTACCCGTGGCTTCACCCGATCTTGCCAATACGGACAGTACCCTGGAAGAGTCAGTCACAGCACTTACCCAGGAGCTTGAGCAAAATCCGGAGAATGCTGCCGCACGGCTGGCAATTTATGAAACCATGCAGCAACTGCTGCGGAAAGATGCATTTCTCGCCTATCAAAATGAAACAAAAGACCATTACACCGTCAGCACCCTTGCAGACATCCAATTTGTTCATCCAAAAGACCGGACCATGCCCGAACTATTTCCGCGGCTTGAGCAACCACCCTCACAAAAAGCCATTAACTGGCTGGGATGGTCCCTGGTTGGGTTGATCCCAGCTGGGTTGGGCACGCTGGTTTGCGGGCCAGTGGCAATCTTCGCTGCCATTAAATTACTACTCCAGAAAAACTCACTCAGCGATCGTCGTCGCGCCTGGGTTGTTCTGGGCACCGTCATCGTACTCTGGCTGATCGCCCTGGTATTTCTGATGATCCTTATCCTACATCTGGTGTAAAACAACATGCTGACAAGATCACTGGCGCTCGTTACAATCTGGTTTTTATTAAGTACGGTTTTCACTTTTCTGCGCGGTACCCATGTGCGCAGCAGCAATCGCCTGCGTGGATTTTTATGGTTGTTGACAATCATTTTATGCGGAGACCTATGGGCTGTATTTACTTTTGGGCTGCCCTCTGAAATCATTAAACTCAGCCTGTTGGCCACGGGTTTTGGGGTTCTATGGATTTTCTTGCTTCCCAACTGGAATGGGCTGGGGCAAACAACCTGGACAATGAGCCTCCTAGCTGCCGCCTTTTATATAGCTTACAGTTTTGCTGTAACAGCTTTCACACCTTTGAACGCGCTGGCGTTCTTGTTCTCTTTTGTTCTGTTCATCGCCGAATTGTTTGCAATTGGGCTTTCATTGTCGTTCACCTTCGAAATGCTGGATGTTTGTACCCGTTTCCGATGGAACCATGTGGCGCTGCCTGCCAAACCGATCAGCGGCTATATACCGATGGTTTCGCTGCAGGTCCCGGCGTACAACGAACCTGTAGAAGTAGTCGAAGCCACCGTTCGTGGATTAGCCAAAATGAATTATCCCAATTATGAAGTTCTGGTGATCGATAACAATACACCTGACGAAGCCACCTGGCGCCCATTGGAGGCGCTTTGCAAGGAGCTTGGCCCAAACTTCAAATGTATCCATCTGGATAAGTGGCCCGGTTATAAATCTGGGGCATTAAACTTTGCCCTGACCCAGACTGATCCTAAAGCAGAGATCATGGCGATCATTGATGCCGATTACCTGGTCAATCCGGAATATTTGAATGAGCTTGTTCCGCATTTTATTGACCCCCAGGTTGCATTTCTCCAAACACCGCAGGATTATCGTGACTATAAAGGCAATCCATTCCTAGAAGCTTGTTATAACGCATATAAATATTTTTTCGAAGTTTCCATGCCTTCACGCAATGAGCACAATGCCATTATCTTTTGCGGGACAATGGGCTTGATCCGCAAGTCTGTGGTACAAGAAATTGGTGGCTGGGACGAGTGGTGCATCACGGAAGATGCCGAGGCAAGTCTGCGCATCCTGAAATTGGGGTACAAATCGATTTACATCAACCAAACCTACGGGCAGGGTGTCATGCCGTTAAATTTTGAAGGGCTGAAGAAACAGCGCTTCCGCTGGTGCTTTGGCAGCATACAGGTTTTGCGCAAGCATTGGGAATTGCTGATGCCCTGGGCAAGTTGGGTCGATCCAACCAACCATTTGACCGCCTCCCAGCGATATTACTATCTTCTCTCAGGCCTGCAATGGTTCAATGAATCAATGACCCTAGGGTTTACAATGTTGCTGCTGATTAGCACAATCGCAATCATTCTCGGATTGGGAACCGGGGTACGGCCTTTGGCCGGGATTATAGCCGTTGTACCACTGGTCTTCTTGGTCCTTGGTTTGGGAAGATTTTTGTGGACGCTGCGCTATCGGTTAAAACTGGGCTGGATGCAGGCTTTGCTTGCGATGGGCAGCTTCTTCAGCCTGAGCTGGGTGGTGACCCTGGCTAGCATTCAGGGTCTGATTAACCGCGCGGTGTCTTTCTGCGTACATCCAAGTCAAAAACAGACTCGAACTTTGTGCGGGCGCTGGCGGTGACACAGTGGGAAACTGGGATTGGCATCGCCTGTGGCCTGACAGGGCTGGCTCTGGCTATAAGCCAGCCTCCCTTTGAAGGCTGGTTGACCGTTATATTCTTGGCCTGGCAAATGTGTTTGTACCTGGCAGCACCTGCGTACAGCCTGCTTAGTGAACGCGGTATAAAACCGATACACGTGACAAGCGCGGGAGATATTGGTGGGAAAGTCATCCCCGAAGCACAGGCCGCCCGCTGGTCTATCATCTTGACATCCTTATTGCTGTTTGGGTTTTTACTTTTCAGTCTGTTACCGCCACCAACAGAAACACCAGCTTATGCAAAATTGGCGCCAGTTGCTCTGGATTCTCAGAAAATCTTTAAACCGCATCCCGTTCCAGGCAAACCAGGAAAAAAACCAGACAAACCTGGGAAAAAACCACCAGGCAAACCAGGAAAACCACCAGGTAAACCAGGGAAACCACCAGGTAAACCAGGGAAACCAAAAAAATAACAGGTTAGCGTAACGGTTGCGCAATCAGATCAAGAATTGTAAAAAGCGCAAAAAAAGTTGAACATTACCAAATGAATAAGGATGTCATAATCTTGAGCCAACCCATCAAACAGGAACGAAAATGGCTCAAGAAGAAGAAACCCAACATGCCCTGCTGATCGTGTGGGGACGATTTGCCCAAGAAATTGGTCTGATAACGGCAATTGAAGCGGTGAGACTCAAGCAAAAGGTTTATGAACATACGCCACAGGCAAAAGTGCTTGAATTTTTCGTGGCAATATTGTCAGGGCTGAAACAATTGCAAGAGATTAGCCTGTCAGCGCATCCGTTGGAGAAAGATGAAGCGGTAGCAAAAGCCTGGGGCCAGCTGGCTTGGGCAGAGTATACGGGAGTGAGCCGAACGCTGAAAAGCCTGAGTTGGGATGAAGTTCACGCACTGGTGGCGGCATTGGAAGAAGTTGGGCAGCCATTTTTAGCACAAGAACTGTCGTTGATGAAGTGTCTGCAATACGATGGTGATCTGACTGGGCTGCCAGTCTCCAATACGAGCAAAACCTACCCGAACGCAGCGTTCGGACACATGTCGGATGAGATTCGCCTGGGATATCAGGCAGGCGTAGTCAGTTTGGAAAGCCCGACATACGGTCGGTTGTGGGTATCGGTAGCGCATCATGCGGGCGATACCGTTTCAAGTGGTCAGGCAAGGAACCTTGTTTTGGCGGCGGAAAAACGGACGGGTCAGCGACCTTTGCGACGCACGGAATTGCTGGAAAAGCGTATCGAGGCCTTTGTTAAAAGTCGTGAAGCAACAGAGAAACGGCTTGAAATACAAAAAGTCAGACTGGCGAGCGCAATTCTTGATCGCAAAGCTGTACTGGAGCAGGTCAAAACAGCCAGTGAAGCCGCGGAACCCAAGCAAAAACACGTCGAAATGCTGGAGCGTCGTAGGGTGCGCCGCGAAAAGGCGGTGAAAGCAGTCCAGGAAAAGCTTGGCAAAACACAAGTATTGCTGCAAGCCCATTTTGATGCCGAAAAAGTGTTGCGCGATCGCTTGGAACGGTTTGTGCAGGAAAATCTTGAGAATTTGAGCCCGATCACAGGCTGTTTTCGGCTGGATGCCGGGTTTGGCACCTACGAAAACATCGCCTTGCTGATTGAAATGGGTTATGAGATCTATGTCAAACTGCATAACCACAAAATTACGAAAATGCTGAAAAGCAAAGTGGACGAGAAAATGTCGTGGGTTCAGGTTGGCAAGAATGCTGAGATGGTTGTCTGGAAAGATTTCCAACCAGAAAACTTCCCTTACCCGTTGGATGTTGCGCTCGAACGCTTTTATACCGGCGAAACCCAAAAGCACAGTACCCTGGCTCACTTCGGTGATACACCCGTTACGACAAATCTTGCCGCCTGGTTTGGCAAATACAACGCTCGCCAAACCATTGAAGCCGGTATCAAGGAAACCAAGCAAGTTTTTTATCTCCACCGGCTCAAAGTCCGCTCCGAACCCGCCATTTTCCTGCAAGAAGCCCTGACTATCTTTGCCGCCAACTTTATCCGTTGGGCAACTGTCTGGATTGATCAAAATACTGACCAAAATGAATACACTCTTCCTATCAGAAAAATGGGCATCAAGAAGCAAGTCCAGGTTGCCGCCAACACTTCGGCAAAAGTGATCCTAAATTCAGATGGCATGTTGTTAAGGTTCAGTCCTGCCAGCGCTTTTGCTGGCAAACAACTCTTTTTTCCTGATCGCAATACGCCAATACGTCAAAACTTTTTGGCTCGCTTTTTACGCTTTTGGCGCTGATTGCGCAAAACTTACGTTAGCGCTTGCACGGCCTTCAAAGATTTCAAACCCAACCCATGCCCCTTGCGCAGACATCACCTGCTACAAGCACATCATGGCTTTCCATCTCCGGTCGTTATATGAAAAACCTAAACGGTAAAAATTGAGCCAATCTCCATCCATAGCAACACAATCTCTTGAATCCATCAGCCGTGTGTTTTGATAGTTCCTGATGCTGGGCGCTTTAAAGTAAAAACTCCCCGTTAGGGGGAGTCCTTACTGACCAGTGGGTGGGAGAAAGCTTGCCTATAGCGAGGTGCCCCCAAAGGGGGGTGATTTCATCGGCGGGGTTGAAGTCGGGGAAGGTGTAATAAATCCTTGCTTTATTATATCCAAGTTCTACTTTTTGTACAAAGTAGCTTATAAGACGTTTTGCCGTGAGCAGATCGCCGTCAGCGTGTGCCTTTTCGATGCTTTCACGCCACGATTGTAATACAACTGCTAACGCTTCCGGGGTAACTTGGGGGGTTACTTCGCTTCGCTGGGCTTCAAGGCTGGCTATCTTGCCCTTTAGCTCTACCTGTTCGGCTTTTCGTTTTTTCAATTCGTCGGTTATTTCTTCCATAGCGCCTGTCTTTTGGGCAAGTTCAATCAACCGTTGAATTGACCTGTCAGCAAGATCGAGCAATTTATAGTTACTTGCTATGGCTTGATCTAATTCTTCTGTATCAGCCATTTTATTTTGAATTTCGCTTAAGAGTTCTTCGGCAAAAGCCGGGGTAAGAACTTAACTCAAAACCCTATCCAAAACAGCGGCATCTGCTTTGCGTGCGTTCACTTGCCTGTTTTGGCATGTTTTCTCAACCCCTCGCTGCCTGTCCCGTTTGCCGCATACGTAAGCGGTAAAATCCCGGCTCCTGTGCAAGACCATAGCAGAGCCGCAATATATACAGGTTGCCAGGCCAGAAAGCAGAGAAGGATAAGCGAGGCGCTGGGGATGAGAAAGTGCGCCAGACTTCCCACGACGGGGAAAATGGGCCTCGATGCGCCTTACAGCGTCCCAAATTTCAAAGGTGATTGCTGCCTCGTGATGGTCTGGAAATTCAAGATCGCCACACTTACCAATTCCAAGATAGGTTTTATTTGTAAAAAATGATAGCCAGGAAACACGAGAAGTATAGAGCTTACCACCCGTTGCCCCTGTAATTTCTGCATATCCTTTGCCTTGCGCCCTCAGCTCCCAAGCTACTTTCACCAAAGGAAATAACTCAGGATCGGGAACCCACTTACTAACCAGGCGCTTTTGCCCGTTGCGTTTTTCGCCATAAATAACAGGTTCAGATTTGTAGCCTTTGGGTGGAAAACCGCCGCTGCTATAACCAGCTTTCACAAGGGAGGCCAGCGCCCGTTTTACATCTTCGGATGTTTGGTGTCTTTTTTCCTCGTTGGAAAAGTCTATAAAGGCCTCCACCACACGACCAAAGCGGCCCGCTGGAATATCATCCTTGATCGAATGAATGATAATTCCACGTTTGCGCAGCATGGATTTGTAATAGCTGGAATCCTCAAAGTCACGAGCAAAGCGGGCAAAGTTCCAAAGAAGTAGGCCAGCAGGCCGGCTGTCTTTTTTCTCAGTAACCCGGATCAACTCCATAAATTCATCCCGGCCAACATCGGAGCCAGCAGAGCGGGCAACGTCTTTGAAAATCATCACCAGGGCCAGGCCGTGTATCTGACAATATTCGCGCAAAACGGCCTCTTGCTGGCTTACGCTTTGTTCTTGGGCATCACCGCCAGAGTCACGCAAATAGGCAAAAACCGTACTTCCAGGGGGAAGGGTAGAGGGTGGGGGAATGTGATAGGACATTATTTCAAGACCTCGGAACGGTGATTTTGTTGTGATCGTTTACCAGCCGGCCCGTCGCCAATAAGCGGCGCAGGTTGGCGGCCAGATCGAAAGCTGCGGGGTGCAGGGCTGCCCGCTGTGCATCCTGCAAATTGGGGTATTGATCGCCTGGGATTTCTTCAAGCTGAAAATCTTGGTTTTTTCTTCTCATAGCAACCTGCTTTCAGTCTACAGACTTGGAGCCAAACCGGGAAAGCGTGCAAACTCAGCCAAAACCCACTCACGAAGCTGCCCGGTGGCATTGAAATAGTCGGTTATATCCTTATCAAAGGGCCTCACCTGGGGGACTTCCAACCGCTGAAAGTTGAACCGGGCCAGCTCCTCAGCTCCCTTTTGCCCGGCTGCGTCCAGGTCGTAGGCTGTAAATTTGTACTTTGGGTAAAGAAAATACAGGCCCCAGGTAGCGATATTCAGCCGTTTTGCATTGGTCGAAGCTCCCAGGGTAGCCACGCCGGCAAAGTCTGATACTTCCTGCCAGGTTACAAGCGCGTCAAGTTCTCCCTCGGTGAAAATAACGGCCTGATAAGCGGGCAGGTTTTCAGCCATATACAAAGCAGGCATACTGCCAGTAATGTGCATATATTTTGGGTCTCCCTTTGGTCGTCTGATCTTGATGTACCAAATATCAGGGCCAACAATGCAGGGGAAAACAAAGCCCTGGGGTATCCAAATGCTAGGCCGCTCCTGATCCGGGGCAAGTCCGAAGTTTTCACGAGGGACATACAAGTCTTTAGGGTTGTAGCCAACTCCCCAGGCCTCGCCAGTTGGCACGCTCAAGCCACGCTGTAACCACCACTCAACCGGGGTTATTCTCTGAATTGTCTTTTCGCCGGTCTTGCGGTTGGTAATCTCAAAATCGGTTTCAGATCCTCGCGCCTGGGCAAAGGTTGCAAACTGATTTTGAGCATAGGCCAGGAATTGACGCGCGCGCTTTTGCCAGATCGGGCCGGGTGGGTTGTCTGGGGGTGGGGTAGTCTCAACAGGTGGCGTGTAAACGGTGGGCCGGCCTTCCTCGCCTGCCATGCGCCGGGCATCATCGAGCGCATACCCGCGCTTGAGAAAGTACCCAACCGGGCCGCCGTGCTCATTGCAAGAGAAGCAATTAAAACCAGGGCCGTGAGCTGCATCTCCGTTTGATACCTTCAAACTCCCATGCTGTTCTGTTCCTCCACCGTGAAAAGGACACTTGAAAAAATAACTTTTGCCTGATCTGCGTGCCGTTTGATGTAAATCATTAGAAACAAGTTGAACAAAATCAACGGTCATTTTCGCCTCTTTTTTGCCCTTTTTTTGCTACGGGTTGCTACGGGTTTCCCAGAGAAACCCGTAGCAAATAGTTTCCAAAAATCGCCTTTTTTTGTACGTCAAAAGCCCGATAAATGCCAAAAATCGCCATATATGGGGGGTGTTTTCAAGAGAGAAAAGCGTAGCGCCTTGCTACGGGTTTTTTTGCTACGGGTTTTTTTAGGCCAAAAAACCCGTAGCAACAAACACGTAGCATTCTGCTACGGGTATCACTATAGTAAACATTTATATTACATATATTTTTATTGTTTTAGGGCCACGCTTATTAGTTGTCTCTCTCTCTTCAAGCCTGCCATCCGCAATAAGTTGATTGATAATCAGGTCAAGGTGGCTTCTGTGCATCCCGGCTGCCATGTGTAAATCTTGAGCCAACTCACGCCGGGAATTTCGCGTTGTTGTGCTGATCCGCTTGATTATTCTTTCGGCCAGCTCTTGATCTTCGTCATCTATTGGATGGCTGGCATTCTCAACCAACCGGTGAAGGCTGGCTCGGTATTCTTCAGTCATTATTTGCGCCCGCGCCCAATGCTCAGAGCGAATAATCAGCGGGTTTCCTTCGGCCATCTCTACAAAATCAGACGTTGCCAATAGCATGGCGATTTTGATAGCCGTCGTGTGTAACCGTCCATAGAGCGCAAAGAGCTTTTCAGGAACAGCTTTTTTAACCAACAAATCGAAAATACCGCTTTTGTACGCCTTCCACTTTTCAAAAACGCCAGACGCAAGGATCGCCTGTATCGCTGGGGGTGGCTGTATTGTGTTGGTCATATTCTCTTTGGGTAGCTCCAACCGTAAGAAAGCCATTTTGTTTAAGTGCTCTGCCAGGCCGGCAGGCATTTCAATCTTTGGTTGATAGAAGGCATCTACAGGGGCTGTGTCTGGGGTCACAAACAGAAAGCGGGCAAATAAACCATCCCCCCACAGCTCAGAGTTTTTCAAATGGTTGCGCATCGCCGCCGGCGTGGTGGGGCCACAGATTGAAAGATAGGGGTAGCGTACCGTTTCGCGCCCACGTCCCACCGTTGAAGCGGTCAACTTGGACGGAGAGCCGTAGAGTTTCAAGATCATTCCTAACAGATCAGCCGTGTTTTTCTGCTTGAACAGATCGAGCAGGCTGGCGGCTTCATCCATCCACCAGGCGCGCTGTGCTGCGAATTGCCGTTCCTTTTGCCAGTCTGCTTTGTCATCTTGGCTCCAATCTCCGAAGGTTTGCGGTACACGGTTTGTCAGCTCAGTAACCAGGCTTTGAGGGGTTACGCCAGTAGGCAGTAAGAAGTTACTCAAGCCGGCCATATCCAACAATTTCAGACCCACATTTAGGCCGGTAGTTTTGGCGTACAGGGTGGAAGGCGCAACCAAAAGCATATAAAGATTGGGGTAGAGAAGTTCATCACCCGCTTGCACATATACCCGCCGGGCGATTGCAGTAGCCAGTAAGGCCAGACCATAAGACCGATGAAATAAAGCCGGTGTCATGGGCGAGGCCAGGTTTGCAAACTCTACATAACGATCCACCCACAAGCCGACACTCAAAGCCTTTTTGTATTCAGCCTCGCTCAGGCGCGCCGTGTGGGGTAGTTCTGGCATATAGGCTGTAGCAGGTAACGACATTTCGCGCGGATCGGGTGCATCGGCTGGGGTCTCTGTGGTCAGCGCCTCCGTAATCATTTGAGTGTTGTACTGCTCAAGTTTGGCCCGCTGCTCTGGGGGTAAAGCTGCCAGGTAAACGGCTAGGCCGCGCTGCGCTTCGTCTGGGGTGGGTGTATAATTGGTTTGATGGTTCTCTCCGAGACCCGTCAAGGTTGCCCCGGCGCTCCCCGCTGGGGCATTTTTATTTAATTGCGTGGTTTGGTTCATACTATTCTTGCTCCTCATGGGTTGGGTCTGTGATAGCCGGGCGGCGGGGACGCACATAAAGCAAAACCCGGCTCAAAATAGGGGTTGTCCGTGGGTGTTTATGGCGTGCCGTTGGGGCCTTTTCCTGCAAAATTCTGAGAATTTTTGACCATCCAACCGCCCGCCCGCCAACAAAAAAAAGAAGTTCAAGACCCCCACCCCCCCTTTGGCTTTTCCCCCAGGCAGGTAACAATTTTCAAGCAAGTAAGCCTTACCCGCGCGCGCGCGTCGTTGGGAATTTGATCCCCCCCCTTTGCCGGCGCGCTGGGCCTTTTCTCCAGGATCGCCGACATTGCGCGCGGGCCTCGCTCATGGGGGTGCAGGGGCCGCCGCTTGAAAGGTGGGGGGTGTCCAGGCGCGCTGCTGATCGCTGCCCGCTGGGCCGTGCAAAGTGGTTGTCATCATGGCTTTGTTGCCCCTCCTGAAAGGATAGTTTTGCCGATAGGGTTCACTATCGGAAGTGATCTATCGGAAGCTATAGGCTTGTTAAGGTTCTGTGATTTCCCGCTCTCTCTGTGTGTGCTAGTTGTAGTAAACGTACAACTAGCACACATAGCAGGCGGGCTGCTTGTCAGTCAAAATGCAGGGCCAAAAGCCAAGCCAGAAAGAAAGGCCAGGGCCACACCAAGCAGGGCCTTTTCTGGGGTGTGTCTGCCCACGGCAAAACAGCCTGCTAAAACCAGTAGTTTGGGAGTTTTTCTTTTCGAGGAGGTCTTTAGCCTAAGTGGCGCGTCTCCCCCGCCCGGCTATCACGCTCCCGTCAAAAAAAAATTACTCCTGCTCGGCTTCTCTGGCATTCAATTCGTTCTCTAGCTTTTCACGCCGGCGCGCTGCCATCAAACAATAGCGAATAGCCTGATACCGTTTGACCATCCTAAACTGGCAGGCTTTGCAGATTGCTATGTCTGAGAGATTGGGAATATCCATAAAAAATAAAAACGCTTCTTCCTCCGGCATATCTTCCCCCCAATACCCCCAAAGGTCTGGAATATAAACAATACCGTCTGGGTTTTCCCAATGGAATACCTTTTTACATTTTGCGCATTTGTGAGCATCCAGCATTACGATAGGTAAAAATCGCTTAGGTTGTTTTTCAGCCAGTATTTTCAGCTCTTTATAGGATTTTTGAAAATACTTTTGGATGTCATAATCTGGATCAAGCCGTATTGCTATGGCTTGCCATTCGCAGATCATCCCATCTTTTGAAAAATCGTTTTTATTCGTCATGGTCGCTGCCCTCCGCAAGTCTGTAAATTTTTGCGCCTTTGTTGCCGGCGGTGAATAAAATCTCGCCCGTCCCCTCGAGCGTTGATATAGCCTCTCGAATAACCTGATCGCTCAAGCCCGTCTCAAGCGCTTTGATTGTGCTTCGTAAACTGGTTTGATTGCGTTTGCCTTCGCGCAATAGTTTGAGAATGGCATCCCGCGCGCGTGAATGATTGGACTGCCAACCCACCCGCCAAAATCGCGCCTGGGTCAGCTCAAGATTTACATCCTGTTCAAAGCTGAATTGAGCTGCCAGCGTGGGCGCATCCGGGCCACGCACGGCAACCGGCGTAAGTTTCAACTGGGTGCGCTCGACTTTATCGCGCTCGATCAGGTAGGCCGCGTCTACGTTTGCCAGAATGGCCCCATGCCCTCGAAGTTGGTCCTCGGGTGCGCCGCTATCCTTGCCTTGTCCCTTTTTGGCATGGTGAATTAGGACAATGCCCACATTGCAAGCCTCGGCAACTTGCCGAATATTACCCATTACCGAGGCAATCAGTGGGCTGTTTTCGTCCACCGCTCCGAGGGCCTGCCCTAAGTGGTCAATTACCAAAATGCCAACATCACCAAGAGCCTGTAAACGGTTGATAAGCGCCGCCGCGTGTTCTGTTTGGCTTAGGTCAGGCCAGGGAGTTGGCATACTGTAGGCCAGCACTTGACCGCGCGCTTTCCCCATCCCCAGGGCCAGGGCAATGGCTTTCATTCTGCGCTTGAAGGTGGCCGGGCCGTTTTCCAGGTCAACCCACACAATGCGGGCCTGTGTAACAAGCAAGCCATTTTCACCTTTGGGCGTAGCCAGCCAGGGCAAGCCGCCGGCAATGTGCAGGCACATATCCAGGGCAAGCAGGCTTTTCATGGTTTTAGGTTTGCCAAACCACGCGGTAACGCTGGGCCGGGAAATGAGCGGTTTTACCAACCACACGGTTGGAGGCAATTCCTCGTTTATCACGTCGGCCAGGTCGAAAGATTGCCAGCCCGCCCCACTTGGAAGCCCGGCCAGCTCAACATCAGGATCGGCGCTGATTACTTCCGTAAGAAACGGGTCAAGGCCGCTTGCTTTGGCTTTCTCTTGCAGGCAAAACCAGCGCGCCGCGTCATCTTTGCCGGCGCTATGCACAGCCAAAGCAATTTCGAGCATGGGAGCTGAGAGCCGCGCAAAATCTGCCCCTGTCAACCCATCGCCGCCATTGCGTATTAACTTCTTGAAAAAAGCTGCTGTATAGTTGCTCATGGGTTTTGCCGCTGTGGTGGTTTTGGCTGATCCGCGCGCGCTTTCACCGCTGCCTGTAGACGCGCCCGCCTTACCCGCTGGCTATCGGTCAAAAGTGAATGCTCAGCCTCGGCAAAAGCGCCAGGCAATGCCCGGACAGGATTACAGAGCGTTTTCATTTTGCGCCCCGCTCTCTTTTGGCTGATCGCCGGCTGGCAAGGCGGGGATTTTGACAGGTTCGCTGCCAGGTAACAACCCGCGCCGTTCAAGGTCTTGGCGCAAAATAAAATGCGCCTGATCGGTGGGGTTGCGTAATTCCACCATTGCAATTTGCAAAAGGGCTGAATACTCAGCTTTTTCTAGGCATAACTTCAAGCGAACCATTGTCATTTGAGCACCTCGAAATAAAAAAGGACGACGTTTGTTTACGTCATCCTTTTTACAGCCTCAAATATCACATTCGCAACATCACACGACCTCACGCTTTATCACACTTTGTCCTTTTTTCACCTTTTTCCGGTTGGGTATGCCTGCATCCGGGTAATCTCTCCGAAGGTCAGATATATAGTTCGTAATTCGCCTTATTGTGGGCGTTCCCCCACTGTTCAGCCGGGAGAAAATCTCTTGATATGGCTTACCTTCGCAGAATAGCTGCAAAGCAACCTTTCCCCACCCGTTATCGCTTACTTCATCCCAGGGTATTTTTTCCCAGGGCTGTAGATGCTCGTTGGTTTCAGCTTCTTGGCTGGGCATTCGTGGGCCGTCGTTTTTCGTCAAAATCCTTGTTTTGGCAAGCGGTCTAATACCTTCAAGTAATTCTCTGTGGGACAGCCGCCTTATTGTTTTTTCAATCGGCCCGCCGATGAATAGATTTTTATCTATTAGGGCTTGCCAGTATTGCAAGCCGGTTTCGTTCCAAATTCCTACCCTCACTTTACGATCATACAAAGCTTTTCTCACGCTTATCTCAATACTGATACCATCTGCATGGTATTCAATCGTTTTGAATTTCATGCGTGTTGTGACCAATTTTGCTTTAAACTCAGACCAAGTTTTGAAGCTTGGACTAAATTGTGATGTGGATTCCTGCAAGGTCAAGCTCTGCTCTTCGGCAATGGAAATTAATTTATTAATTTCATCCTTCCCCCATTTTTTGTAGTCAATAATAAAATCATATTCTTTGAAATCTGTCATTTGCGCGCCTCTCCGAATGTAGCCATGCGCAAGATGGTAAAATCCAACCCTCGCATGAGCTTAGACCTCATGTACTGCGCGCGCCCGATGTGATGATCGAGCGCGCGCCTTGATTTTATCCTAGAACGAACGTTCAGCGAAGACATTTTCTACAGGCTCAGGGCGTGAGCTGCATAAGCGCTCAGGTGGGCCGGTAGGCTGTGCGCCTCACGGCGTTCTGCAATATCTTGGAGCAATTGCTCTGCCAGCATGTGCTTGCAGGAGCCATGATAAGCGCGGCGGGCTGCATGGCGAAACTGCCAATCTTTGCAACCACAATCTGAAACGGTGGGGATATAGGCAATTTTTTCGCCGGCATAATACGACTTGGAAAGCAGGATACCCAGAGCCTTATTGAGTTGCTCGATCCGTTTGGTATCGCCAGCCTTGCGGGCGGCGGCGCGCGCGATGTTGTAGGCTGTGAAAATTTCGGATCGGGTGGGGGTGGTGGTCTGAGTGTTCATGTCTTTTTTCTCCTGTTTTCTTGTTGGCTTATCTACCTACATTTTACGACTATAAGCCTACACTGTCAAGGGTTTTGACAGTGTGTTTGCTTGTATGTTAGGTAGATAAGCCATTTTCATGGTAGACTACACCCACGAAAGGAAAACCCCTATGATTGACCCACTCAAAACCGGAACCATACGAAGCCGCTTCAAAATTGCACTTGCTACAAAGGAAGTACGCGACGGACGAAAATACCCTTATAGAGATATTGAAGCCGCTACAGGGATCGCCACTTCCACCCTTACGGATTGGGCAAAAGGTGCAGGAAAGCAAAAGCATATCGCGCTTGATACCCTTGCGGCGCTCTGTGCTTTTCTAGAATGTACCCCTGCTGATCTGCTTGAATATATTCCCCCTGTTGCGGTAGAATAAGACCTACCACCCTTGAGCGTAACAGCGGCCTCGGCTGCTGATTACCTTGCCCGCCCGGATCGTATGATCCGGGCGGGCCTTTTGTTTCAACTTGCTAAAGTTTCGGCCTCCCTGTAGGAATGCCCTTATGACTCCCAGAAAGCCCACAGCGCGATTTTAGGCGCTGTTCGGTGTTGGAGTCATCCAAGCGGGGTTTTGTTGACGGTCAAAGCGTCAACTGATTTTCGGTTATAGGGGTATCGTGGAGCTTGCCCGCTTTGCGCTGCCGGTAGGCCAGCTCTTTATGAGACGGATTGCAATATCGTTGACTGTAATTCTCTGTATCAAAGTCTTGGTAACAATAGCCACATTGCCAGGTATAAACCCTTTTTACTTGTGGCCGTTTGGGCTGGGTGGCGCTAAAGGGACGGGCGGCACGGCCTCCGGGGCCGGTGCGGTAGAAGTGGGAAAGAGTGTAAAGCGCGGTTGTGGCTTTTTGTCGGCTGGCTTGGGTTGCTCGTTGACAGTTCCCAGCCCCAGAGAGCGCAAGTCAGAAAAGCGGGCCTCGAAGTCATCCCGCCATTGTTGGGCAAGGGCAGGGGCCAGGCTACGGGCGATTTCTTCGCCGTGTTTTTCGATTTGCTTCAAAGCTTCGTTCTCCAGGTGATCGCGCACAAATGATTCACGCATCCGGCGCATATTCTCCGGCTCTACCAGGTGGAAAACTACCGTCGCCAGGATATTCAAGGCAATCAGGCCAGAGAGCACCAGCACTACCAGCCGGATTTCACCCGGGGCCAGGGCCGCCGTCATGCCATTTTGGCCGGTTCTGTAGAGCGTGTCAAAGGTGAATAAGGCAATTTCTCCGAGCAGATCGAGCGCAACCATTAGCGCCGCTGTGATCTTTTGCCCCAGCCCATCAGCCGCGTGCATGAAAACCAGTAACCACGAAATCATGCCGCCGCTCGTGGCCGCCAGCCCCAGGAAGCCGATAACCTGATCTTGACTTGATAAGGTGCTCGTGATGAAGTCCAACGACCTCGAAGCCGCGTAAATCAGCAATGCGCCGCTGATAACGTAAAACAAAACTTTTGCTATACCTCTTTGAAATGTTTTCATGGGTTCCTCTTGTTGCAATCTGTGAAAGTTGAATTAACATAACCACTTTGGCCGGTGGTTGTTTGCACGGCCAGCCATACGCCAGCCGGTGGGGTGGGGAGGGCCTTGAGCACGTCGCCGGCGTGCAGATACTTCAAAACAGGCGCGCCAATGCCCGGCCCGGCTCGAAGGTGTAGCGCCTGGGCTGTAACCTTACAGCCGCCCGCCTGGGTGGGTGTTGCTGTAACGGTGAGGGAGGGCGGGCCTGTTTTTAGCGCCGTTCCTGTGGGGGTGGTGTGGTTGGGTGGTCGGCTGATTTGCGCCTGGGTGAGTGTGCAGGCCAGCATTACCAGGCTGCAAAGGACAAGTAAAAAGGGGAATTTTTTCATAGTAACCTTTTGAGATTAGGGTAAAATCAGCTTTGAAGGTTGGCCGTCAAACCATCTTCACCGCTCTCAGTGGGTTGCTGCCCGCTGAGAGCATTTTCTTTTTGTCGGTAGCCGTTCAAGGTCAGCCAGGCCCTTGCAAATTCGCCAAAGGTGGCCCGATGTGTGGCTGGCATTTTTTCCCAGAGCTTGACCTTCAAAGGGAGAGCGCCGATTTTGTGACAGGCTATTACCACACAGGCATAATCCAAAATCACATGAAGCTCGTCTATATCCATCTGGCTTACAATCTCGGTAAATTCCCCTATGTCAAATTTATTTTGTTTGGTCACTTTTCACCCCCTTAACAATTGCTTTCCCCTCAGGCGTAGGCGAATTGGCGGCTAACAGTGGTAAGGAAACCAAAACTTGCCGATAGTGACCTATACAAAAATGCCCTACGCCGTCTTGAAACTGCATACTTTTGCTTGCATCATGGTCGCAAAAAAAACATTTCATATTGTCCTTCTTTCTGAAAGTCGCTGAGTAAGTTGCACGCCCTTGCTGTAACTTGCTGAAAGTGGCCTAATCACCTCCCAGATTTACGCCGTCGTTATCAGATTGCCCCCGGTCTATATAACGGGCTGCGCTCGATGGGCTTGACCAGCCGCCCCAGGCCATCAGCGCCGCAAGGCTTACTTTGGGATCGCGCCCGGCTTTGGTTGCGCCGTAGTGCCTGCAATCATGTGGGCTTAGGTGCTCGACCCCCGCCGCTTGCCCCAAAAGTTGGACCCGCTCACGGGTGGCGCGGTCTGTCAGGCTGGAGCAGGGGAGCAGGGCCGCGCTTTTGTTGCTGGCAAGTAGCAAAGGCCCGCTTTTGGTTGTGTGGTCTTTGCTCAAATAGTCGATAAGAGCACGCCAGGCGCGGCCCCGTAGGGTGTGGGTGGAAGTCCTCCCGGTCTTGGGCCGGTAGAAAGTCATCTGCTTTGTTTCAAGGTTGAAGTTTTCAACGGCCAGGCCCACAACCTCGCTAACCCGTAAGCCGTGATCGAGCAGGATACACATGAGCAGGGCATCCCGCCGCCCCTGGGGGGTGTTTGGCTGGGTGGTTAGAGTGCGGGCTTGTTCGTCTGTGATCTAAGTCGCTGCCTGCTTCTTTGCCCCTTTGCGCGTCTGAGTTCCAGCCTTGCGTCGGGTGGTGTCGGTGTCTACCGCTTCTTTGCGGGTAAAACCGTGCAGGCTGCGAAGCCGGATAATTTCACCATCGGGAATAATGCCCGCCTGATTTGCCAGCGACATATAAACCTTGACCACGCTCACACGGTCATTGACGGTTTTGACACTGTAAGCCTGATCGAGCAACCAGACTTGAAAGCCCTGCACCAGCCCCCAGGTAATGCCCATCCACGCGCCCGGATCGCTGTATAGGTCGGGTGTAGCAATGCCGTTGCTGCGCATGAATTGAGCGAACACGGCCAGCGCCGCCCGCTGGGATCGCTGAGTATTGGCGGGCCTTCGACTTTGGTACAAATAAAAAACCGCGTTAGACGCGGCTTCATTTGCGAGCTGCCCCAGCTCGATCTGAGCGGGTGAAACGGCCAGGGCATGGCCGGTTTTAGGTTGTAATAATGCGTTCACTTGTGGCCTCCTGAATTTGATTATGTTCTGATTGTGCCTGATCGTGTTCCTCAAGCACTTTGAGCAACCGATGAATTGCGTATCTCCAAACTGCCTCTTGCTCAGTAGAGAGATGGATAAACACAACATCCATTTTGATAGTTACTTTGGGGGTCATGTTTTTGCCTTTGATCGTACAGATAGACGGCCCCGAATAGACGGGGTAGGGGCTTGCTGCCCGCGTGTCAACATCCACGCCGCCGCCCAAGTTGGAAAAATGTTTGCACTCCAGCCCCTCAATTCTTTGGTAATCAGCCGCCTGTTTCGCAACGGTGGCCCTGTCCGCTTCTCACGGCTGGGCGCTGGGGTGCTATTCAGTTGGTAAGGTTCTGAGTATCTGACGTTATCAGTAAGCCCTAAAAAATATGCCCTTTCGGGCGGCGCGTACTGATAAACTGACATTATCAGTATATCTAAAGTAAAAGCACCTGTCAAGGTGGCAGGTGCTTTTACTTTAGGTTTCGTCGTGGATCGTTTTTACTCATCCCGGCTGTTTTTTCTTTGTAGTCCCTTACTACATTCTTGGGAATAAGAATAGCTCTGCCAACACGGATGCTATCAAGTTTTTTCTTATACACTAATTGGCGAACAGACGCAACTGTAAAGCCTAATACTTCGGCTGCTTCTTCCGTCGTCATAAACTCGGCAAGGTCTGGCATAGGTTGGGGGGTAATAGAAAACCTTCGCTCTTTGTGAGGGTTGGTTAGTATATTCATTAGCGGGTTACTCCCATTCGATCAAAAGTGAATGAAACATAACCCGCCGATAAAAATTGTGCCCCTTCGCGGATGCGTTCCGAACCACCTTCCCCTGTAGAGGGGGTGGATAGAGTATCAACAAGAGAGCGGAGATATACAAAAGGCGAGTTCAATTGATAGTCTATGATCTCACCCGTCGCGTCAACTATAATTTGCTTTACCAAAATCTGCAAGAGTGTGGAGCATTGTTTTTCCCCAAGTCGGGGATATAAGTCAGCTATCTTTGTCAACAGCAAAAGCGCGGCATCGAGATCGTCGAGATGAACCGTCGCGTCCCGATCCAATTCCGCAAGCGTCAGTTCGATATGGCGAAGTTTCTCCTGCCATTCAGATCGTAGCTGACCGTACACTTCCTCACTAATTTTTTCGGTAATAAACAAGCGCCCAAGGCGGGCCTCTTCGTCTTTCAACTGAGAGAGTTGCCTGTGCAGCCCGGAGACCTTTATGTCACGGTCACTGGTTGTGACCTGTCTTACTTCCTTTTCATAAGCACTACGAATGGCCGGAATAAGTGTAGTATCGACCTGTATACCATATAACCAAGTAGGAATTTGTTCGTCTACAGTGGTACAACGAATGTGTGGCGCTTTCCCCCCATCCAATTTTGCCTGCGTAATATAGTAAGGATAATAGCGTGAGTGGCCGCTTGGTGTTGAGCCATACATCTTGAAGCATTTGCCATCGACTTTCATCCACAACAGCCCACTCAACAAATAAAGATGTTTTTTATAGCGAGACTTTTGGTTGTCGTGTTTGTGCAGTATGTCGATCCCGCGTTGGAATTGCTCATTTGTAATAATTGGTTCCCACATTCCCCTCACCTCCCTACTTTTAATTCCAAAACGCTCCGAAACCACCTAACCTGCATAGAATGGGTTGTGGAAGATTCCATGGAGCCTGTTATCTGCCCATTTGCGTTTGCCGCTTTCCAGATCATTCCATGCCCATGACCGTCCTCTTGCCCTTTCATAGCCTTTCCGAGTTAGCTCTTCGCAAATTTCTTTTAGCGTATATCGTCCTGTCAAAAGCAATTCCCACGCTTCTATAAGCACAGGCTTAAACGCTAGATCAAGTTCTACCCAGCGTTCGTATTTGTTACTGCTCACCTGTCTTTCCTTATTGATATATCCATCTGGCGCTCTTTGTGGCCATCCCCCTTCCCTCATCTTGGCATTCATCCCGTCTCTGGTGCGCTCTCGCAGATACGTCCACTTCGCGTTGGGCCAAACCCATTTGTAGCAGGAACATGAAGAAGCCATCTGGCGTTTCGGGCATAAGCGAAGGCATATTCGCTACCCGTAGTTTGACACCTAAACTAATCAACTTTGTGGCCGCTTGCATTCCCTCGACAGCGTTGCGACCAAAACGATCCGCCCGGTAAAGGCCCAAGTGCGAAAACTTGCCAGCCTCAGCATCCGCCAAAAGTTGCTGGTAGTCTTTGCGATTAGGGCTCGTACCGGTCAGCATGTCCAGATATTCGTGCTTGAACTTTACTTCCGATGGAGCCAACAAATGATCTTGAATATGCTGGCGTTGAAACGCAAACGACCTTTCAGGGGTTTGTTTATCTTCATCACTGACACGCAAATACGTGGCCCAGCCAGGGGAAAGGGTAATCGCAGCCAAAGTATCAACTCCTTGAAAATGTCCGCAAATCTTAAAGGTAAGCGAACTCAGCGTCAAGTAACGCCAGTGTTACCTATTTTGGGTCTGGGAAAGAAGCACCTGAAGCTGTTTGATTTCTTCTTCAGTCAGCACTGACATCAGTATCCGCCCTACTGCCAGAATCCGATCCAGGTCTTCTTTCGAAGCCTGAGGATCGTTTGACGTTGCTTGAAGGGTGTTCTGAGACTTGTCCATATTCCTTCCGTAGGTCATAGTAACATTCATGTTACCTACTGACATTCTAGGGAAGGGGGCACTGTTTGTCTCTGGATAAGTTAGCATTGAATTTGCTTTAATTCCATTTACCTAAACTTTCTTTTACAGCAGCTTCAAATCCTTGCTTGAATGCATCCAAAAGGGGAACATCAACCGTGCCATTTTCTTCTCTCCCCGTTACTACTTCTGTCAGGCCAATCAATATCTCATCTTTATCCCGTAACATCTCAAATAGTTTGAGATATTTGACTTGCTTTTAAATCTCCAGCCCTGCGATGATCAGAACTTCCTTGCGGTTGGGGTCTTCCGATGGAAGTGTTTTAGGAAGCTCATTCTCTTGGGGCAAACTCATCCAGCCTTCGCTAATGAAAAAGACCTGCCTTAGCTTACCTGTCTGTTCACTCATTGCAGTCATTTGACCAGCTGCATACATATATTGCAATCTTTTGTCATGGGTATCCGGAATGTTTGGTACGCCACCATAAATCAGTCTCTTACTGCCATCAATAATCAGAAAAGGGACATGGCCTCCTGTTCTCAAAGTTGATTCGATTGCCAGGCGGGTGATGTCTTCAAAATTGATCCAGTCAGCTTCCCCTTCTACCCCTCTATTATTTCTTTCTGGCGTCATACAAGGGTTTATTTTCTAATAATCGGCGCTGATTTTCAAGTCTCTACCCCCCAGAAGCTTGCAACGAGTATGAAGATTTAACCATGCAGTTCTTGCTTTCTCACATATTACCAAATATCAATATCATTGCCTGTAGTATTACCAGCGAAAAAGCCCTTATACTGAATATACTTCGTCTAGTTTCTACTATTACGAAAATTATATAAACAACAAAGTAGCCAATAAATTTGGCAAATCGTAACTGGATTATTGTAGAGCGTAGTTCCTTTTTAATAGGCGGGGTAATTGAGTAACCCACCAATACAACATACCATGTGCTCCATCAATTCATAGCCTATCGCCTAGGTTAATAAGTTGGAAGATCAATCTTTTTGGTTGATCGTCAAGCCAGGGACAAGTACCCGCAAATTAAGGACTGTCTTCTTTATTTGTGTGTTTTGGCTGTGTGACCAATTTAAAGGCCACAGCAAAGAAAGTTAGGCCGTAGATCAACAATGGAAACACTCAAAAGTTCGGAACTACGCTACCGTCGTCTGTTTGAAGAAGCACAAGACGGGATTCTGATCTTAGATGCTGAAACTGGCATGATCCAGGACGTCAATCCCTATCTCATAAAAATGTTGGGCTATTCGCGCGAGGAGTTGATCGAAAAAAAACTCTGGGAAGTCGGCGCATTTAAGGATGTGGGAGCCAGCCAAGATGCCTTTGAAGCATTGAAGCAGAATGAATATATTCGCTATGAAAATTTACCGCTGAAAGCGAAAAACGGCAGGCTGATTCAAGTCGAATTTATTAGTAACGTTTATTTTGTGGGTTTTGAGAAGGTTATCCAATGCAATATTCGTGATATTACCGAGCACAAACGCATTATTGGCGTCTTGAAAGAGAGCGAGAAGAAATATCACGACTTTGTTAATCAAAGCCCGGACGGTATTTTTATTATGGAATTATCAGGCAGAATATTGACTGTTAATAAGGCCATGTGTACAGTGCTTGAGTTTAGCGAAGAAGAGTTTCTCACGATGAGCATTTGGGACATTATTCCCGAAGAATATTTGGAGGGATATAAGCAAAGATTAACGAAAATTCTTGCGGGGGAGAGTTTTGAAGAAATGGCCGAATATGCAGTGCGCGGAAAATCCGGGAAAGTTCATTATGTGGAAGTTCTATCTGCCCCTCACTACAGCGGTACCCATATTATCGGTTTTCAGGGCATTGTTCGCGACATCACAAAACGTCGAGATGCTGAAACTGCTCTGCGTGAAAGTGATGAACGGTTTCGGGCTGTTCTAAATAGCGCGCCGATCACCATTTTTGCGACTGACGACAAGGGAATATTTACGCTCCACGAAGGCAAAGGTATGCAACGGGCCGAGATGAAGCCTACGGGGAATGTTGGCGAGTCGGCCTTTAAGCTTTACAGCTCGCTTTTGATCCTAGAGCCTGACGGCCAAGTGAGTACGGGAGAAAAGGTTATTTCTCGTGTTTTAGGTGGAGAAACAGTCGTTGGTATTATCGAAATGGCAGGTGAATGGTTTGAGAACAAATTTGCGCCTCTTTTAGACACTCAAAGGATGGTGGTGGGTATTGTTGGTGTCGCAACTGATATTACTGCGCGCAAGCAGGCGGAACTTGCCTTGCATGAAAGTGAAAAACGTTTTCGCGCTTTGGTCGAAAACAACAGTGGTGCAATTACCCTACTGAATGTCAGCGGAATAGCGATATACGATAGCCCTGCTGCTGCTGGAATGCTTGGGTATGCAGCCAAAGATTGGATTGGGCAAAATGTTTTTGAACTTGTTCACCCCGACGATGCAACTGAGATTCAAAGCCTTTTCCAGCAACTTGTTGAAACACCTAGGGCCCGTCTCGAAAATACATTTCGCGTACGCCATAAAAGCGGATCGTGGTTGTGGATCGAAATGGTTACAACCAACTTGCTTGCTGAACCCAGTGTAAATGCAGTGGTTCTGAATTATCGTGATATTACTGGGAGCAAGCAGGCCGAAGAAGAAATCCGGCAGCGGCTGAGTGAACTTGAAGTGCTCTACCAGAGTGGTCTGGCGTTTAGCCAGTTGATCGACCCTAAATCTATTGCCGAAAAGATCATTGACCTGCTTGAGCGGGAAATGGACTGGCATCATACCGCTGTCAGGCTCTATCATCCTGAAAGCACAACGGTTGAATTATTGGCATTCAATATCCCTAACCTGAACACTCAGACAGCGCACAACGCGGCGCAAGAACGATTAAATATCATGCAGCGACCTGACCAAGGTTTAAGCGGTTGGGCGATCCGTCACGGCCAACCAGTGCGCTCCAACGATTTGAAAAATGATCCACGGTATTTAGAGACTTTTCCCGGTTTGCAATCGGGTCTTTATGTGCCGATTAAAATTTCCGGGCAGGTGCTGGGTGTGATAAGCATCGAAAGCGAACGGCCACAAGCCTTTACCGAATCAGATGAACGATTGGCGATGACCCTGGCCGGACAGGCAGCTATTGCAATTGAGAATGCTACGCTTCTCGATAGTCTGCAACGTTCCAACTCGGAACTTAGTATGGCCTATGATGCCACCATTGAAGGGTGGTCGCGTGCGCTTGATCTACGAGACAAAGAAACCGAAGGCCATAGTTTACGAGTCACCGCAATGACGCTAAAACTTGCACGCGCCTTTGGCTTGAGCGAAGATGAATTGGCCCAAGTACGTTGGGGAGCTTTACTGCATGATATAGGCAAGATGGGCGTCCCGGATGGAATCCTGCTCAAACCTGGTGCGCTAACCGATACAGAATGGGTGGCAATGAAGAAACACCCTACCTTTGCCTACGAAATGCTTTTCCCCATTCAGTACTTACGGGGAGCGCTGGATATTCCCTACTGCCATCATGAAAAATGGGATGGCACGGGCTATCCGCGTGGATTAAAGGATTCTGAAATTCCGCTCGTTGCGCGCATTTTTTCAGTCGTAGACGTATGGGATGCATTAAGCTCGGATCGTCCGTATCGCTCCGCTTGGTCAGAAGAAAAAGTACGTAACCATATTCACAGTTTATCGGGCACGCATTTTGATCCGCATGTGGTGGATATATTTATGGATGTTATTAAATAAAGATGAAATATTCCAAAAAACACATGTTCGTAGCGATTTGAATATCTGTCAGATTTTCTCCCAAGATGTCTGATCTGACGAAGGGGGTGAACTTACCATCGTCTCAAATACTTCTTGGAACGGTTTTCCAATCCTTTTTAGAATTTGGACAATCACTTGTTCGAGTTGTTGGTCTGAAACCGTATTGCCTTCCACCTTCTCTGACCAAATTACGGCGAGCCGATCATCAGCAGTTTTGACGGTTGCCTGCCTCACTGCTTGCCGGGTGAGAAACTGTACCCAGTGTTCCCATTGTTCAAACAGGGGCGAGAAAACGGGGTGTTGTGTTTCGGTTTGACTTTCGCGTTTAATTGCCTGAATATCTACCCGCCCCAATACACGTGCCAGGGCCTCTGCATCCGCCCGCGAGATACGAAACGCAATAATTGTTTGCGCATTTCCCAAGGCAGTTTGAAGGCCTTCTGAGAGCTGTGCAATGCTTTGATTTGCCAGGATCATATGCAGTCCAAACTTTCGCACTTGGGAGAGCATTTGGCTGAAAGTCTCTGCGGCTCCAGGGTGACAAACAAAATCTTGAAATTCATCAACATAGAGATAATAGGGTTTACGAGCTTCAAATGGCGTTCGAGAGCGGGAAAGAGCGGCATGTTCAAAACCGGTCACGACCAGCGACCCAAATAGCCGCTTGGTTTCGTCATCACAATCCCCCAAATCCACAAAGAGCACTTTCCCCTCATCCATGATCTTGCGAATATCGATCTGGTTATCCTTTTGGCCTAACATATAGAAAATGCTGGGATTATCCGTTAGGGCGCTAACCTTATTGGTTGTGCTGCCCATCATAGATGCTTGATCTCTCCCCCACCGATCAAACTCGTTTTCGAAAAAAAGCTGACAATCCTTCGCCACTTTAGGATCGGTAATCCCTTGTAATAATTCATTGCGGAAATCATCATCCGTGAGCAGACGATACAGACTGCAAAGTGTTTCCCCACTTTCTATCAAGGTTGCCAGAGATGCACGCATGATCTGTTGGAAGCGCGGCGGTTCCGAGAGCGTCCTTGCCCAGGTACGCATAAAAGCAGAGATCACCCTTTGTGCAACTTCATAGGTTTCGGTATCTTCGGTAGGCCGTTTCAACACGTTGAATGGGACGACGTAGTCGCGTCTACGGGGCGCAATGTAGACGATACGATCATAACTACTGCTATCCGAGAAAAATCCTTTGGAGATCAAATGGCGCAGTACGTCTTTGGCTAAGTCGCCGTGCGGATCGATCACGGCGCAGCCTTTCCCCGCCAGAATATCTTGAGCAACACAATTTTGTAAAAATTTACTTTTTCCTCGACCCGTGAGACCAACGACGTAGGTATGGAAATTACGTACTTTTGGTGAGATGTGAAATTTCGGGAAGAAAGAAAATGGGCCGGTACGGCCCAAGATCAGATGATCCTTTTTATGTCCAAAAAATCCTCCCCAAGGCAGCATATATCAACCAATTTAGCAAATGTCGAGCCAAACATCAAAATTTAAAATTTATGAACAATTCCTTTCATAAAGAAACTTAAGGATGATTGCTGTAACCAAGCAATCATCCTTAAGTTTTATACTCCTTTTGAACACCTTCTGTTCTTTAGACCAATAGCAAATAGGTAATCAAAAATTTATGTTGGTGTGGCTGTGGGCGTCTTTGTACGTGTTGGCGTAATTGTCGGCGTTCTTGTGATTGTGCTGGTTGGTTGGGTGGCGGTGACGGTAGGCGTAGCCGTCTTGGTCGGCGTTTTGGTAATCGTCGGGGTGAGTGTAATTGTCCTTGTGATGGTGGGCGTAGCCGTTTTGGTAGGTGTCTGTGTAATTGTCGGCGTTTTTGTAATTGTAGGTGTGACCGTAGGGGTGGCAGTCTTGGTAGGCGTCTGCGTAATGGTTGGTGTTTTTGTAATTGTCGCTGTACCAGTTTTCGTGGCTGTTATGGTAGCAGTGATCGTGGGTGTAAGCGTTTTGGTGGGTGTTAGTGTAATTGTTGGTGTTGGTGTAAAGGTTCTTGTAGAAGTTCTCGTGAGTGTGATCGTGGCCGTCGTGGTGGGTGTTGGCGTAATTGTCGGCGTGCTGGTAGAAGCATTCGTTGGTGTAGCAGTGATGGTTGGGGTTGCGGTGAGCGTAGCCGTTGCCGTAGGTGTTGGTGTTTGCGTGGATGGCAAGCTTGGATGGCGCACCAATTGGAAGGAAGACCAGTTTACATCGAACGGCTGACTACTACCAGCAAAGACACGCACAATTAATCCTACATCAGTGGGCGTACCATCATACGTCTTGGGCGACATTACTGTCCACGCCTCATTTGCGTTATGACGATATTTGAAGGTATATTGCGTGCCACTCTGTGTTGCGGTTTTGTCAATACGTATATAGATTGGTAAAGTTTGCGCGACCGAATCAGGCGAATCTACACCAATATAAGTTTCGGCCAGGCGACCATCTTGACCCATGCCAAACCAAATTTGATTGAACGAATCGAAACCGACTTCGAGACCCGCCATATAGCCAGCGTCTGCACCACCATTGATGGCTGTCAATTGCGTTTCGATACTCCAATCGCCATCGCCCAAGTCGCGGCGCTGTAGTTCAGGAGCATCATCCACATCAAGCCGATGCTCAAACTGACCGATTGGTAGACTAATGCGCAAGTTACCACCTGTCAGCGCAATGTTTGGCCCGGGTTTTTGGACATGGGGTTCCCAAACCGGAGAGAGACTTGATTCGGCAAAATTTTCGCTATCCGTTTCGGTATAAAGGTAAGGGGAGGCTGTCGCTGGCCCGTAACGTTCCAGGTTGAAATAATCTACATCAAATACGGCGTCGCCTGCACCTGATATATTGCGTTCAAGCAAGCCCACATAGGCAACTGGCTCTTCAATACCAGAAAATGTCCCTACAACTGTCCATGGATCGGCCAGGTTGGATTTAAACTTGAATGTGTATGCGGTTGTAGCTGTGACTGTTTTCTCAATGCGTAGGTAGAGTGGCAGGCTGGTATTGACATTCGATACAGATGCCAGATCTCCCACATTGGCACGGGTTACTCGAACTGTATTGTCGTTGCCAACTCGCAGCCATAGTTGGTCATCCTGATTGAAACCGACCATCAGCATTGTGTCATAAGCATCGCTGACGTTTCCGGTGCCAAGCGCAATATGAGTCTCAATCGCCCAGTTGCCATCGCCCATGTCGCTGCGCCGCAGTTCTGGCGCACGGTCCGAGAACCAGTGTTCAGATCCAGATGACGCAACCAATCGTAAATTGCCTGGGTTGGCGCTCAGGGAATAGGTTGGCCCTTCGACTGGCAGATACCATTCCCAATCAGGGTTCAAATAGGATTGATCAAACTGATCTGCGATCAACGTTGGCGCTGGTGTAGGGGTATAGGTTTGAGTAGGTGTAGCGGTAATCGTGGGCGTCATCGTCACAGTCGGCGTTGGCGTGGCTGTAAAAGCAGTGTAAGAATAATTTTCACCTGTCCGGTTTTGTATCACATTTGTGTATGTCTTACTGGCAGGGGTAAAGGCATATCCAGCTAGCGAAGGTATCACTATCCCAGACCAATTGTCGGGGACATTGAGTGAATAGCTACCGTCTGCGGCGCTGATAACACTTTCTGGGTTGCCAACTACATTGTAGTTTAAGGTCACCCCACCTACTCCGGTATTACCCGAGATAGCATAAAGGATTACAACTACATTACTAGGTGGGAAGGCGAGTGATATATTGCCTGCGCTGTCTTTAACCCACGGATAAAGCGTATAGGTTCCATACCCATTAGGAGCTATAAATAGATGTGGCGCAGCAGTTGACCACATCGCATCATTGATCGAAGGCGGTGTGGGGGATGTGGTAATGATATACCCTGTCACCCCAACATCATCCATAGCTGTAAAGGACGTAACTGGGATGGCTAAACTCGATAAGAGTGAGACAGTCCTGAAATTTGTAACCACCGGTAAGCCAGAGTCAATTGCCTGTTCGTATGCACCGATGTCACATTGCGCACCTTGGCGGCGAGCAAAACCACGTTGATCAAGGTTGTTAACAAGAGGCGCTGCACAAGTAGCAGAATCACCAACATTAAAAGCGTGTGAACCTGTCAGTAAAGACATTGTTTGGGTAAGGCCGCCATTATCAGCCAAAGAACCCAGACCGGGATCGCCACTCAAGAAGGGAGAGCAAGAATTGTCTTCTACAAGATTTTTGACATTTGTGCCGAGCGTCCCGCTATTGACACAATCACCTCCAGACGTAGAGTTGGCAACAATACTATTGGAATAGTTGAGCGTCCCAGAAGTATTATATATGCCACCACCAGATGCAGCAGAATTATCGGAAAGGGTGACATTTTGCAGTGTTAGCGTACCACCGCTATTGTAAACTCCACCCCCTGATGTAGTTGCAGTATTTCCCGAAAAGGTAGAGTTTGCAATCGGTAACGTACCTGAAAGATTGTAAATGCCACCACCATTTGGAGCACTGTTTCCTACAAAAGTAGAATTGGTTATTTTCCCTGTTTGACTCTGCTCAATGCCACCGCCAAATGTGGTGGCATTATTCCCAGAGAAAGTAGAACTTGTGACAGTCAGTGTTCCAACAGCAGCAATGCCGCCACCTTTTGCAGCACTATTATTAGAAAAGGTGGAATTGATGATGGTTGCCGTTTGGTTACTTAAGATGCCACCGCCAAATACAGATGATGTATTGTTTAAAAATTTAGAGCTTGTTATTGTGAGTGTGCCTTGGTAGTTATCAATGCCACCCCCGCCTCCGCCCGTTGAAGCTGATGCAGTGTTACCCGAGAAAGTGGAGTCGGTGATTATCAGGGTGCCGAAGTAGTTATAGATACCACCGCCATCTGTGCCAACATTATCAGAAATGGTGGAATTTCGGATGGTTAGCTTGCTGTTAAAGCCATTGTAGATGCCAGTTTTGCCCTTTGTAATAACCAAGTGGTTTAGGGTAGCAGTCACTGAATTAATAAAGAACACGCGCACATCGGCTGTACCGTCATCATCGGTATCGCCACTGATGGTGATTGGATCTGTCAGCCCTGAAGCATCAATCGTAACATTCTGTGAAAGCGTTAACGAAGAAGGCGCAGCAGGCGGGTAGCTGAGGCGGATAGTTCCACCCGAAAGATTAGGCGCAAAAACGATGGTGGTATTTGGGGCTGCGCTTGCGATCGCCTCACGCAAGGAACAATCTGCATCGCACACACCATCATTGGTGTCATCCAGTTTTGTTACCGTAGCAAGGGAAACCGCCGTAACGGTGTAATCTGGTGCTGTCGTTACATGATCGGAAACTAAATTTGTGTAAGATATACCGGTGGGGGAAAAGGTATAACCAGGGAGAGATGGTGTAATTGTGCCAGACCAGCCATATGACACTGTAAATGAATAGTTGCCAGCGCTGTCAGCAACAGCCGTTTTAGAAACACCATCTGTATAACTCAAGGTCACCCCACCCATCCCGGCATTACCGATAATATTCAAGTGTAATGGCCTAACGGTAGGTGTGGCAGACGGCATCGGAGTTGGTCCAGCCACCCCAGAGTCAGGGCCAATCGCTTCTCGATAAGTGTCTGAACTCCATTCCACATGCATTTCTTCGTGGTCTGCTGGGCCTTGAGCATATTCAATGTGAATATTGTGGACACCCGCGCTCAACTGCATTAGGGTTGGGGTCGGCTGACTTACAGGGTATGTATGTGGGCTTTGCACTATCCAGCTATCAATGACAGGTGTAGCGTTATTATCAATCCAAAGTCTCCCGCCATCATCAAGATCTTTGAGGTAAAAAACGTAGCCCCCAGTTTTTGGCACTATCAAATCGCCTTGCCATTTTGCGCTCCAAAAGGTCCGATTTACTGGGCCTGGCCAAGGCCCAGGGTCATTCATGTCAAGGTGTTGATGGAAGGAGATGTAAGGATCAAGACGGTTAAGAACCAAACTCGTGAACGGAGTCCACTGCCCTTGAATAGGAGCTCCAACTTGATAGGTGGTGGGGGTAGCGTCATTGTAATAGGAACCTATTATGCCATTCGAGTTAAAGCCGCGCGGCGTACTAACCTTGCTTCCCAAAATGTGGATAAAGCGAATGTCGTTATAGGTGATACTATCCAAACTTTTGATCTCGTTAGTCGTATGACCAGCTAACCAAAGCGTACGCTTACCAGTATCAGGGGCGATAACGACGTCGAATACGATCATCGCGTGATTCCACTTCACATTCTGGTCAAGTTTACCTGGCGTGTCAAGGTCAACTATATCGCCCATTTCAACTTGATCAATTTGGTTGATCGATAATTCAACGCCTGCAGGTCCTTCATGCCATTGATTAACTTTATCCATGGCAAAATCATAAAAAGCGCTCACATCAGACCATGCACTAGCACGATAGTCTACATCGGTATAATACCAACCAGTGGTACTTTTGTCATAAATGAAAGTAGCAGGATAGGCCATAATGCCTTTTCCTCCTTCGTAAATCGCTTGGGATGTAAAGTTCGTACAATCCTCGGGAAATCCGATGTAATCCGGATTCCAGAAGTCTTGGGCGTAATGTTCATTTGCATAATCGGAAGCAGCCTCTCTGTCGTATGGACGAAGGGAAACACCAGCGGGCAAATTAAGCGCAAAATTAGCTCTAGCAGCGGCGCGGCGTTGTGACAAACTCGGCAGCGGTTTCACCAGGGACTGCATTTCATTCGAAGAAATCCCCCCTTTCCTTTGTTGTGTGCCCCATACATCATCTTTATAAACATCAGAAACAATTTTCCAAAGGCCTTGTTCTTTATGTAAGGTAATCGTATGGATAAGATTATCAAGGTGCGACACCATCGGTTTTGTTGGGTTGGCATCTTTGGCGACCTTTTCGATCACATCATTCCCTTCGGCCAGCAATACCACTACTGTTTGCGCAGCAGAATTGAGCGATATCGACTTGTAATCCAGCGAATATTTATAACTGACATAAGGGTCTTGCCGCAGTTCAGCGTTTTTAAGTTTCACCCCCAGTTTGGCTTTTTCAAAGGCAAAGAAAGCACGCGTATCAGGAGAAGGGGAGAGCAGTTTACCAAAACTGCCCAGCTTCAAGGTGACGAACGCGTGGTAGCGGATATCAAAATAACTACTGATGACTTTCTTAATTACCTGCTGCTGTGCAGAGCTGACTGTAGCCCCCAACATTTTAGGGCCAACCGGTATGATGGTTGACGTGCCATTTATAGACGGTGTACGATATGCAGATGGTGTGCTCTTAGGTGGTATACCATTGGGTGATGTACTGGTCACAGATAGACCAGCATGAACAGGCGTGCTCCAAGCTCCAGCGAAAAGCATAAATGCGACTAGAACCAAAAAAACAATTTGAAAAAACTTAGACTTATGCATGTTTGAATCTCCCTTTGTAATTACTTTCACTTCTTATTGATATAAAAAATCGGTACAATCTCTTTGCAGAATTTTTAGCCTTTCAATGATCATCTAGGCCCAGACCCAGTGCCTAACTCATAAATTTTCCATTCTCCATTTTCAAGAATCATGTTAAGGTAATAGCCATGAATGCCATTGGATAGTCCCATGTTTCCATTCTCACCTTCCACATAAATCCCTATGCCGAAATCAAGTCCGTTGGTCCCTGGGTTAGGCGTAGCGCACCAAAGTTCCCGCGCTGGCTTGTAGATGGGATAAATACCAATAACGCGTTCCACTTTGATTTTGAACAATTGAATAGAGGCCACATACTCTTTCGAACTTTTTAGATTAGGGATTTGCGCCGATGAGCTATAAAACTGATAGGCTTGTTCATAAAGTCCCTGATTAAAAAGTGTGTAGTGCTTCCCAATCACGACCAATGCATCGTAATAATTGCGATCTGCACTGAACGAGTAAAATGTAGATGGAATAGAACCAACATAAGCTTCTGGAGCAACAAACTGTGTTGCAAACGTGTCAATCTTCCAAGTATGTTCAGGCTCGGCCAATACCAAGGTCAGGAACAGGGTTTGCAGGTCGCCGTTCGGGTTACTCTCTCCTGATACCTTGATTTGGACATAAAAGGTGATCTTGTTTGTCCGATCAAATACTGCCGGTATGATTCCCTGCTGTTGCTGCCAGGCTACGTATGGCTCTATAGTGACGATTTGAACGGTCTTGATGTTTTTCTTTTGCGCCGCTATATATTGGTTACGCGGAGATGTTTTTTGCGCATCTACACTTAACAATTTGTAAGCTTCTTCTGGCAGTCCTGCGTTTAATAAAGTGTAATATCCGCTGATTGCCACCACACCCAAAAAATACCCTTGATCGCTTCTATCCGCATTGAACTTTTCCGGGTTTGCTGGCGGCATACATAGGTTAAGTGATGGCACGGCGGTTGCTGGTGTATCAGTAGCCTGTTGTGTCAATGCGAACATGGCAGTTCCAACCGCTTGTGTGCGGATTGCATTGGCATCTACTTCGGTGGGCGTCACCGATGTGGTTGCAACTGGCGTACAAGATGCAAGCAAAATCACCAGCATGACAAAAATGACGAGGCGCGTTTTCATAGTCTTCTCCTTGATTGTTTTCTTGGTATTAATTTGCAAAAGACGAATATTTTGATGTCCCACTTGTTATTACTGTGGATATGTAAGTGTTTGATAATGGTGTCAAGCAAACCGTTTCAATGATGCATATTCTAATGCTTTCTGGAAGGAGGTACCCCTCGTGCTGCGGTGAATTTCCCTACACATTTTCCATTCGAAAGTTTATTTATGGTGATAGGTAGCGCTAAGGACACTCAATGGTGGCACATCTGGATGTGTTTCTCTGTAGATGAGATGAAGCCCGAGAACTTCTGCCCTTCCCATATTAGGACTTGGAGGCGAATAATATAAAAGGAGTTTTTCTCGCACATCTGCTGGAAACATTCTTTGAATATCAGAAGTGACTTCAGGACCGGAACGCGGGGCTTCTACATTTTGAATGGATCCATTTTTATCAAGATGGATTATGGCAGGGGCACGACTGCTTCCTGGATCAAAAGCACAATATGCCCACACGTACACATCCTGACCAGATTGCCCCAAAATATCCCATTCACATAAAGCAGAACCGTACCAACTGGGTCCATAGTCGGCAAGGATAACCTCCCTCAATTTTGCCTGATATTCCTGCCAGCTTGCCACTTGAAGCGCGTTAGGTGTAAGGACATAAGCAGGGGCGCTTGGCTGTATTGGCAATGGCGTTGCAAGGATGGATTCAGGCGTTGCAGTCACTGTTGGCGGAATCGCGGTGCTGGTAGGCGGTACGGGTGTTGCAGTAGGGGCTGGTAGCGTAGCTGGAGCACAAGACGCCAGCAAGATCATCAGCGCTGCGAAGGTAAAGAATCGGGTTTGCATGGTTTTCTCCTTTAAGGTTTATTTTGGAGATGAACAATGCGAGGAATAATAAGATATGCCCAATCACAAAAATTTGAACCATGCTCCACATGGCTACTTTATCGTTTTTCTTGTTTATTTTGATATGTGAAAGCAAACTATTTTTATGTCCCACTTTTTATTGCGTAGACAGGTTGGTGTAATTGGCGAGTTGGGGTATCAGTCTGGCGTTTTATCTTTATTGGCTATCAGATCATTCTACCTTATTTCTGCAAGGGGTCCCCACCGTGCTGCGGTGAACTTGGTTAAAATGCCAAATACCGGGTCAACCTCAAGACGACTCCAAGCACCCACTGCGATGGCATTGTCGCTTCTTGTATCCCCTCTTCTTCTGCTACTTTTACAAAGAAATCACGGGTATCTTCGTTGTATGCCAGCGGATGCCAGTTCAGCCATTGTTCTAACTTTTCATTTGTCAAATTCTCAGGGATTGGATACTCCTGACGCATCGTGAAAGAGTGGGTCTCTTTATCAAATGTTTTGCTATGCACGCGAATCAGAAACAAACGTTTACCAAACGGAGCCAGACAGATGTCACCAGGTTGTGGTTTCTTACTATAATCACAAATCAACAAATCTTGGGGGAGAATACTTACCTCAGGAATCTCTTCCTTAACTACCAGCGCAAAAATCGTTGCGGGATCTGGCGAAATGTGTATGGTTGCAAAATGACCCTGCTCTTCAGGAAAATCGTAGACCTCCCCCATTTTATTCACCTTCCCCACCATAGGCACTTCGATGACAGTTTCAGCAGAACCAGCTCGTTCTATCAAGCGAATGAAGAAACCGGAAAACTTATCCCGCGCAAAATAAAGAAATCCTTTATTGTGCAAGGCTTCCAACATTTTATGTGCTGTGGGAGCCTTAACGCCGAAATGGGCGGCGATTTCATCCAGCCGGGGAGACAACTCGTTGGCTTTGATGTATTCGCGGATGAATTCAAGATACTCGCGTTGAAGATCGGATAAAGCATGTGGCACGTTGAGTAACCTTTCCGGCGCGTTGACAGCCCAGATTTTAATTCCCTATCATGAAATTAGCCTATGAAACCACAACGCCTGGGGGATATTACCGCATTCAAAGATCGAAACCTTCGCTTACACGGCGCAGACCTTGCCACAGCACGTGGTTGGACCGCTGTCCCCAATTTCATTCTTGAAAACGACGAGCTTTCTGGAGGCGCAAAACTCACATACGCTATGTTTCTTAAATATGCGCGTGAGCAGGATGAGTGTTTCCCCGGTCAGGAGCGTTTGGGAAAAGACATAGGGGCCACCCGTCAAAGCGTCAACAGTTATATTGGCGAATTGAGCAAGGCTGGGTTTGTAAAAGTACAGCGCCGGGGACAGGGCAAGACTAACCTTTACGAGATTTACCTCAAAGCATCCTTCTGGAAAAAGAACCGCTGACGCCTGGCTGATGTCAAAAATTTTGACATCTAGATGTCGGCAATTTTAACTTCTAGTTGTTCGAATTTTTGACACTAATAATATACAGACGTCTGATGTGAAATCAAAAAGTGGTTTGAAAAGTTTGAATATCGATATTGAAATCTGAGAAAAGAATACGGCGTAATAAATGGCTAGTCATTTTGAGAATTACACGAGTCGATAAACCGAGCACAGTTTTGCAAAGCAAACGTTCAATATTACGCCCAGTATTTTGGATTTCATGGAAAACACCTTCGATACGTTCCCTAGTTTTGGAAAGCCAGCGGTCAAGTTCTTTCGAATTTTGAAGGTGCTGATTAGAACGTTTTGGTGTCCATATCAAATTATTGGTTTGCTCAAAAATATTGGTCTGCCACTCAAAACCGATAAAACCCTTATCAGCAAAAATATCACAATATGTCAGATGATCAATGACCGCTTCTGCGGCAAAACGTTCATCTAAATTAGCTGGAACCAGATCATAAATAACAGGAATTCCTTGTAAAGTGGAAATTGTGACCAATTTGTAGCCGAAGTAATCCATTTTGCGGCTGGCACAATGTCCATAATCGGCACTCCCAGCAAAATCGCTTCTGTTTTTGCGTCTTTTGTAGCCAAGAACTGGCACAGGTTTGGTATCTAGCAGATATTTGTTATGCAAATGACAGTGCTTTTGAACAATCCAGTAGCGTCTCAATTGTTCCACCAGCAGACGTAATGCCCGTGCTCGACGATTGAACTGGCTTTGATCCACTAATCTTGGAAATAGTGCCAGATAGTTGGCCCGAATAAACTCGACATACTGCGTTTCGCTCGGATAGGGAATGTAATCTTGCGCCAGCATCAATGTCATCAACTCGCTATCTTTGAATTCAGGCTTCTTACCAGCTTTTCCTTTCAGTAGTTTCACGCCTTCTATTTCGTACCAATCATCTACCAGCACATAGATGATCGTTAAAACATCAGAAATGGTTATACTTGTCATGGGAATGTCCTTTCAAGATTTCGTTTGGCGACTTTATCTTGAAGGCATTCCCAATTCCTGTCAATATTTCTTCGATTTCACATCAGACGTATACAGATAAATAGTAATCAGAGAACTAAGATAGAGCTTAATTTATTTTAAATTTTTGGGTTTCAGGAACAAATTTCATTGTTATATTTTGCTATGCCAAGCAAAATCGCCTTAATTGTACAACTTTTTTGATGTGGATAACTTCTTGAGTGAACACGAATTTTGCTCAAAGGGAAAAAACACAGAACACAACCCCCAAGCAATCCTCAAGGCATACCCCCGGTTGAGCTGACCGGGGGTATCTCGATCCGGCGGGCATCGAGCCCTTGGATCGAGCCGGGAGATTTGCCCCTCCTCAGGGAGCGCTTGTCCGCTCGAACCGCCTTGATTCCCCCCACAATAGATGTGGTGGGCGGCGGATCGAGACGTCCAGGCCCCCGTCGTCGGGGCAACGTGTCGGGTGTCGTCGCTGGCGCGAATCGACCCCGACTGCCAACGCTGCTGCACTCTGGCCTCTCCCTATCGGTCGGGCCACAGTGCCCGGAGTTGTTACAACTCGCTACGCTCGTTTAACAACTCCGTCGCGCTTGCGCCCTGGCTCCTCCCTCCCGGTCGGGCCAGGGTACCCTCGGTGCGCATTAACTCGCTCCGCTCGTTAGCGCACCTCGGCGCAGCGTTCGGCGAGAAACTCACTTCGTGAGATTCTCGCCGAACTACCGCATTGGCAGTCGGCGTCTCGACGCCGACACGTGCGGCCGCCGGTTTCTCCCGGACCCTCTCCGGCGGCCTTAGTGGAAGCGCCTGCGGCGCTGATTTTCAAAAACCATCCGCCCGGATGTTTATCCTGCTTACTCGTGGCTAACTCAACCCGCGACGTCGCACACCTTCCCATGCTAATGTGAAATTCGGAGGTGTGAGATGAACAAAGAAGTTGAGCAACATCCGAAAACCGAAGTCTTCACGAATATACTGGCTAGCACGTTTGTACAGCGCACAAACCTGTACTCGCGCCAACTGGAAGATGGGAGTTACGTCTGCATCCACAAACCACTCCAGGATCAGCACCTGCTGCGCCATCTAAAAGGCGAGATTACGCTCGGCACCTACTGCCTCGATCAAGAGAGCAAGACCCGCTTTGTGGTTGTGGACGCAGACAACGACCTCCAGTTGGCGCGCCTGGCGGACATCGCCCGTGGTTTGGCAGAAAGCGCCGTTCCTGCGTACCTTGAAGGCAGCCGTCGAGGCGGCCATCTCTGGCTGTTCTTTGAACAGCCAGTCCCCGGCCAGGAAGCCCGCTCCTTTGGGCGTGGTCTTCTCAAATCCTATGGTCTTACTGGTATCGAGTTGTACCCCAAACAAGACCGGCTTGCGGATGGGCCGGGGTCGTTGATCCGGCTGCCCTTTGGCGTACACCGCAAGAACGGCTTACGCTACGGTTTCATCTCGGTAGATGGTCAGCCTTTGGCTGCAACACTCGCCGATCAGATACGGTTGCTCTCGGCCCCTCAACCGGTGCCACGAGCAACCGTAGAACATTTTGCCAACATCGGCCAAATAAGCACGCCAAAGCCGCCCCATGTGGCCGGGGCAGGCTTTGGCGAAAAGCTCTCCGACCAGGTCAAAAGTAGCGTGAGTGTCCTGACTTTCGTCAGTCACTATGTGGAGTTATCTCCAAGCGGACGCGGACGCTGCCCTTTCCACGACGACCAGCACGCCAGTTTTTCGGTGAACATCGAAAAAAACTACTGGCATTGTTTTGCCGGTTGCGGCAGTGGAAGTATTATTGATTTTTGGATGAAGTGGAAAGGAACGGATTTTACCCAAACGGTACGCGAGCTGGCAACGATGCTTCTAAATCCACCCGAATGACCAATTGAGATACATGAGATGGTTGATATTTCCCGATATTCTATCCAAGAATAACCCAAGAAAACCTTGCTCTCTATGAGCAAGGTTTTCTTGTTTCAGTCTTCGCATTCAAAGAACTGGACTACAATATGTGTACAAACACTTCTCCAAAAAGGGTGGTGAAATCATGTATCGCATCGACGAAAATACATACATTGATGACAGCCTTGTGACCTGTGCCGAGTATCAACTCTTCCTTGACGAAATGCGTGAACAAGGGAAATTTTGTCAGCCCGATCACTGGAAATCCTGC
Organism: uncultured Chloroflexia bacterium; assembly: GCA_963757465.1. GTDB lineage: Bacteria > Chloroflexota > Anaerolineae > Anaerolineales > Villigracilaceae > UBA5195. The sequence goes on from CAVWRY010000007.1 coordinate 467,956, forward strand.
GAATATTTGGTAGGACAGGCACATATGCCTGTTTTAGGTGTACGGCCTTCTGATGCAATGGTTTTTTGCAACTGGGTATCGCAACGAGAAAAGGGGGTATGGAGTTTCCGCTTACCCACAGTTGATGAAGCAGCCCAATATCCAATACAAAAACATAATGAACAGCTCAGTGGCTTTTGGACTTTTGACAAAAACGCCTATTCTTTTGCTTGGGTCGGATCTTTGCCTGCTGCCAATCCTTTTGGAATTGAATTTTTTCGTCTTTTCGATATTGCCCTGACATTGGATATTGCCCGTTCCCTTGAACATGCTCTCGCTCGTATCAATTTTCTTAACATTGAATATACCCTTGAAATCACCCGTGCTCTTATCCGTACTTTAACATCCGCTTCTGATCTTGATCGGGGTCGTGCTCTTTACTTTGAGCGCGCTTTAGAGCTTACCTTAAACCGTGCAATTGATCGTGTCCCACACCTTTTTCTTGCGCTTGACCATGCGCGTGAATTAGCCCGTATTCTTAACCTAGTACGCGCCAGCAACACTAATCTCAATAATGCTTTTAAAATGGTTGTTTCTATTTGGATGAATTTAATTCTGCTTCAAGAACGCAGAACAGGGCGTTCCATGGCCTTTGAGGGTATTCGATTGGTCAAGGAACGTAAACCAGATTAAAGTAGAACTTTCACGAGAGGCTCAACCATGAAAAAGATACTAGACAATGTTCCTCTATTGATCGGGCTTTTGATGATAGTTTCCGGGTATCCCGTTTTTTATTTTCTTTATGAGACCAAAAAGGTCGATCTTGGCTCCTCCATTACAATTTCTATCGTATATGAGCTAGTTGTAATCATTAGTGGCTTTATTGGTAAAGTTTGGCAACGCTTGGAAAGTAAATGGGTAGAACGCGTGGCGGAATGGCTGGACTTGACTTTACGCGCCTTTTTTTCAGGTTATCGCCGCCATTACCTCGAGTATTTGGTTTACCAACACCGTTCTTTCGATGTCAAAGGTTTGAACACGCAGGGGCCTTACAGTCTGGAACTCGAAGGAGTCTATGTGCAGTTGGGGGTTGACCCAGCCAGTTCATCTAAAATCAGTGCCAATCCCTTGAATAACCTACCTACCAAATTAAGCTTTGGTAAACACACCATCTGGCAGTATCTCAAAGGTGCCCACGTTCAGAGGCAAAACTACGTTATTCTGGGAGCACCGGGTAGCGGTAAGACAACTTTGTTGAAACATCTTGTGCTGACACTGGCGACCTCAGCACACTATCGCCGTAAACTTGGCGTGCCAAATCTACTCCCCATCTTGCTTTTTTTGCGCGACCATGCCGCAGCGATAAAAGAAAATCCACACATTCCATTAGCGCAACTAATCCGCGAGCAATTTGCCAACCGTCAAGCGCCAGTGCCGCCGATAGGCTGGCTTGAAGCGCAGCTTGCTTCCGGAAAATGTCTGATTATGCTGGATGGACTTGACGAAGTCGCTAATCCACAGACACGCAAACAGGTAGTGACTTGGGTAGAACAGTGTATAGAGGCTTATGGCAAGAACCGCTTTGTAATTTCGTCTCGTCCCCATGGTTATCGTACCAACCCCTTAGAACACGTCACAGTTTTGCAGGTGCAGCCTTTTACCATTCAGCAGGTGGGTCAGTTTGTACACAAGTGGTATTTAGCCAATGAGATAATGAGTGCACAAAAAGATGATCCCGGTGTACGTGAAGAGGCCCGCCGAGGGGCGTTTGATCTGTTTGGTCGTATTCGTTTGACTGGCACATTGGCGGATTTGGCTGTCAATCCCCTGCTCTTGACCATGATCACAACTGTTCACCGTTACCGCAGTTCTCTCCCAGGTCGTCGGGTGGAACTATACGCCGAAATCTTTGAAGTTTTTTTGGGCAAACGCCAACAAGCCCGTGGACTGACACTGGATTTGACGCCTGCTCAAAAAATACGTGTTTTGCGTGTACTGGCATATACCATGATGGAAAAACAACTGCGGGTTATTAAGCGAGCAGATGCTTTGCATGTGATAACCAAGCCGCTTCTCGCGGTCAGTCCCAAAACAACAGGAGAAGAATTCTTACAGGATGTGGAGAATACCAGTGGATTGATCGTTGAATTTGAAAGCGGTAAGTATAGTTTCAGTCACCTGACTTTTCAAGAATACCTAGCCTCGTTGCATGTTATGGAAGCACGGCTTGAAAATACAATGCTCAAGCGTGTCAACAATATGTGGTGGCATGAGACCATTCGTTTGTATTGTGCCCAGGCAGATGCATCACAAGTTCTGGAAGCTTGCCTGAATTCTTCTGATATTTCCACCTTCAGTCTTTCCATTGAGTGTATGGAAGAAGCTCGCGAAGTCAGTCCAGAAACGCGTGCTCACTATGATGGAATAATGGAGAAGGGCATTGATGGTTCTGACCTACAACGCCGCAAGCTGATTGCTGCGGCGTGGCTTAAGCGGCGCACGCGTTGAATTATCTTCGTTTTGCAGGCGCATTATAGATTTAGTTATGGCACTAAAATACTCCATAGAATCCAGTACGAAATTATTTTATCCCGAGGAGCGTGCATTGCATTGCAATGCTATACTGAAAATAAAGTGGGAGTGAGCCTGGACAAGGCGACTCCCACTATCCAAAGAGTCTAGCGCTATGTTGGTCGCAAGCGCTTAAGTGCGATGTTGTATCTACCGGGGGCGTTTTAGTTCAGCTTCCTTTTGGGCAAGCCGGTCTTTGAGATTTCCGATCAAGAAATCTTGCTCCCGGATCGTATTGTGCAGCGAGGCGATGACGTCCTGCTGCATTCTGAGCTGCCCAGTTTGTCCCTGCATTTTCCTGATGAGTTTCTCCTCAGGTGTCAGGGGCTTGGGCGGGAAAATAAGAGCGGAGATCAAGCCGTTCAAGGACTGAAAAGGAAGATTGATAGCAGCAACGAGAATTTCACTCATAAATTCCCCTTTCAAGATAGTGTGTACTTGTTAAAGTCCAGGCTCACTTAATCCCGAGTATACCCCAAAACTATTTCGATTTGTCCGATATATCCGTATATAATGCTGGTGAGCATCATTGCCAAATATTCGGGAGGTTTGCCACCATGCTGCGCCTTGGACATACGGTAGACGAAAACCAGCCAGTCCATTTATCACTCGATGAACGCCGCCAGGGCACATATGTTATCGGGACAACTGGCACCGGAAAATCCACTTTTCTCAAAAACATGATCTATCAGGATATGCTCAATGACCGCGAGCATGGTATCTGTGTGCTTGATCCGCACGGCGACCTGATCGACGAACTGCTGGCCCTTGTCCCCAAAGAGCGTATGGATGATGTGATCCTGTTTGACCCAATGGACATCGAGCGTCCCTTTGGTCTCAATCTCTTGGCCTGTGATCGCAATGACCCGTATCAGGTACGCTGGGTAGTTTCGACAATCATGGGCACCTTACGACGCTTATACTCCTACTCGTGGGGGCCACGTCTGGAGCATGTGCTGCGTCATTCCCTGCTGACCGCCATGCTCTTGCCCAACTCTACTTTTCTTGAACTTACCCTGTTACTCTCGAATGAAACTTACCGGGACAAGATTGTAGCAGGCGTCAAAGACCCTATTGTCAAAGAATTCTGGGACTCTTTCCCGCGCAGCGAGCGGCTGGCTTACGAGCTAACCAGTTCAACGCTCAACAAGCTCAGTCCGTTCATCACCGACCAGAGTATGCGGAATATTATTGGTCAGCCTACCAATACCATTAATTTGCAAAAGATCATGGACGAAGGAAAAATCCTTTTCGTCAATCTCTCCAAAGGCGACTTGGGCGAAGAGAACTCCTCGCTGCTTGGGTCGGTACTTGTCAACCTAGTGCTGATGGCTGCCCTCCAACGCCGCAGGATACCGGTGAAAGAGCGTAAACCCTTTCACTTGGTTGTGGATGAATTCCAGAATTTTGCGACGGAAAGTTTTGCCATCTTGGAAAGTGAAGCGCGTAAATATGCGGTGGATTTGGTTGTGGCACATCAGTATCGTGACCAACTGGATGACTTGAGCAAAGGCTCAACCTTGAATGTGGGGAATTTGGTAGTGTTCCGTACTACTGGCCTTGATGGGCACGATCTGGCGTCACAATTCGACAACACTCCCCCACCCCCCGATAAGCTGATGGAGCCAACCTACCGCCCCCATACCCTCACAGAAGGCGGCGAACAACTCTACTACCAACCCAAGTCTACAACCGGGATAGGCAATCTCTATCACGAAGTAGAGCGCCTACGGCGCACCTATTCGGACATGGAGGGGGAACGAGCTAACCAGCTTTCTATTCTGCCAAACTATGAAGCTTGGTGCCGCTTGATCCAGAAGCCGCAAAACGGGAGGCGTCCCAAGTTGATTGAGCACCATATTGCGACGGAAAACCTGACAGAGGGAAAGAGCGATCCATCCATTGCCGCCCAAATCAGGGAGAACTCACGCAAGCTGGCCAAACCGAGGGATGGAGTGGAGAAAGATATTGCCCGACGTTCATTTGGGGAGATCAGTCAGTTTGAATCTATTGCAGCTTCAGAGAAAATAAAATAGATATTACCAATTTGTTCAAGCAATTTGTTTCATCCCAGAATCAAACCGCGCACCTTTGCAGTGCGCGGTTTGATAGTCATATAGATTTCCTGGTTTGTGTCTGTTTGGATTTTTTCTGTCAATTGGATTACTTCTGTGGATCAAGCGTGTTCAGTTCGTTCATCAAGGCTTCCAATGAAGTCTTGCAGGCTGCGGCGCTGGGGTTTACTGCGCGCAGGTCTCGAAGTACGGTGTCAATTTCCCCATCCAATACTGTCCATTTTTCCTGATTCATCGGCTTAAGCTGTGCCTGCCCGTTGTCCCATGCAGTTTCCAAATCAGCGATGCGGGTTGTGGCTGCGGGTAGATTCCCAGCATTGACCAACGTCAGCGTATCGCCCACAATCTTCTTGAAAGCGGATAAATCCCCCAGTGGCATGGTTGCTGAACTGGATGCTGCTGCCTGCTGTTGAAGCTGTGTGCGCCGAATGTAGTAGCCCGGCCCAGCGACCAGGACCAACACTACAAAGACAGCAGTCACCTGCCAGTGAACATTGTTGGATGGCTTTTCTTCGGTGGCTTCGGCTGCCGTGGTTGCGCTGACATCGCGTTTGGTGATGCTTAGGTATGCCACGATGGCGATAATTGCAACGAAAAAGACTGCTGTCACGATGGAAGTATCAATTCCCAACCCGCCGTTGGCTGGGGACTGGGAAATCAAGTCGCCCAGCGATGCGCCGAGCGGACGAGTGAGAATGTAGACCAGCCAAAAGGCTAAAATAGCGTCCATCTTGAAGCGCCAGGCGATAATGATGATCGCAATCGTCGCACAAACGATCAGGCCCGTCACAAGATAGCTCAGACCCAAACTCTCCGCCAGCAGGTCGCCCGCCGCCGTCCCCAGCGCGAACGTAACCAGAATGGTGGACCAATAGAAGATTTCTCTTTTTTGAGTAAAAATGGAATGAATGGAGAGTGTTTTCTCATTGAAATACCAGATTGCAAAAGCAATCACCAGCAAAATACTGAAAATCACCGTGCTGGTTTCCAGCGGAACGCCGAGCCGGTCGGTTAGATTATCGGTAATCAGTGTGCCGAAGATGCTAATAAGCACAACCGCCAGCCAGTAAAGCCAAGGGATGTACTTTTTTGCGCGTACCTGAAAGAAAAGAACCACTGCAAGCAAAATGCCCATCACTGCCGAAGTTCCCAGCAGCCCCAGCCCCAGGTTGACGTTCAGAAAATCCGAAGCCGTCTCACCAACGGTTGTACATAAGATTTTGATGACCCAGAAAAAGAGGGTGACTTCCGGGACTTTGTTGAGCAGCCCTCTGGTGAGGGTAGTCGCACCACGACCTGGCGTATTTTTTTTCATGTTTTCTTTTCTCCATTCTCAATTGGCATGGACAGGAATGTCCACAATCTCCGAATAATAATCTGGCGAGATGAAGTGAACATGAAGCGCGGATGAAATATTCTGCAAATATTGGGATGGTATCTTTCATACTCACTTCATTGCTGCTTCATCTTGAACTCCTACAATAGTAATCATGGACGGCGTAATTCGGCGACGACCTGATCTATAAAAGGAGTACGTTACAATGAAAATTAATCGTTTTATTGCTTTGGCAGTGATTGCTCTGCTGGTTGTCGGCGTGATGGGTGCGGTTAGCATGAAAGTCTTTGCCCTGGGTTCTACCACCAACACGCCGGTTGCCACATCTGTCTGTGCACAAGACCAGACAGATGGTACAGAATCGCCATCTGCTACAGAAACCGATAAAGTGGACACGGAATGTAGCGATGAGCATGGCTCCGGTGCGCAGGGAATCGAGGAAGCGCCAGGGACTGAGCAAGCAGGCGAGCACCATCACCACGATGAAAATGGAACTGCTGAAGCGCTAGGTACTGACAATGGCAACGAGCAAGCCGGAGATCAGAACGGCCCAGACGGGAAAGAAGCTGTGGATGCGCCAAACACTAACAAGGATAATGAAGAGTCAGACAATCAAAACGCCTCAGATAATGGAACCGAAACCCCTGAAATCCAGGCAACTGCCACCCCGTAAATTTTATCTTTACCAGAACGACCCCGGTTAATCGGGGTCGTTCGCTTTTAATGGCTTCATCTCAGCTTCATCTTTCCCCCTTATACTGCTCTCAGGAAGGAAACAACTCATGCGTGTATTAATTGTGGAAGATGAACGCAAAATATCAGCTTATGTCAAGCGCGGCCTGGAAGAACAGGGCTACGCCGTGGATGCTGCCTACACAGGCCTCGAAGCACTCGATTTTGCAGATGCCGTCCCCTACGATCTAATCGTGCTCGATATTATGCTGCCCGAAATGGATGGTTTGTCGGTCTGCCGTGAACTACGCCAGCGCGGCAAGCGTAGCCCGGTGCTGATGCTCACATCCCGCGAGAGCATAGATGATCGCGTCGCCGGGCTGGATGCGGGCGCAGATGATTATCTCCTCAAGCCCTTTGCGCTGAAAGAATTGTTCGCCCGTCTACGTGCGCTCACACGCCGCAGCAGTGATATTGTCAAAACATCCACGCTGCAACTGGCCGATCTGACGCTCGATACGCTGACCCGTCGCGTCAAGCGCGGCAACAAAATCATTGAGCTGGCTGCCAAAGAATACGCCGTCCTCGAATGCTTGATGCGCGAGCCGGAGCGAGTGCTGACCCGCACACAGATTGCCGAGCACGTTTGGAATTATGATGTCTTCAACCAATCCAACATCGTGGATGTTTATATTCGTAACCTGCGCCGCAAGGTGGACGATGGTTTTGAAGTAAAGCTAATCCATACCGTGCGCGGCGCGGGCTATCGCCTGTCGATTGAGGATCAAGATGAAGCGAATTAAAACACTACGTGTCCGCTTCGCGCTCTGGACCGCGAGCCTGTTTCTAGCGATCCTGACGGTTTTCGGCATCTATGTTTATGCCAGCATGGCTTACGGGCTTTCCACCGCCGTGGACAACTCGCTGACGCTTAACGCTTCGCAAATTGCGGCTGGCTTGAATATTGATAATGGCAAGCTAATTCTTTCAGACAGCTTAGCCGAAAGCCCGGAAAATGCCCGTCTACGCGGGCGCGAATTTACCGTCTGTATCTTTGATGCGACAGGAAAACCTGTTCAGGAATTTGGGGGCTATCGCAACCTGCCAGTATCGCTGAGCGAGTCTTTCGCAAGCTATTCCTATCCTGGCACCACCGCAATCATCCGCATTTACAACCAGCCTGTTTACGACAACAAGCAGTTTGTGGCCGTCGTCCAGGTGGCGCAATCGCTGGATGACATGCAGGACACCCTCGGACGGCTGCTGCTGACTTTGCTTATCAGCGTCCCGATTTTGGTGGCGGTGGCGGGAACCAGCGGCTACTTTCTCGCCGCCCGCGCCCTTGCCCCGATTGACCATATTACCTTAACCGCCCGCCGCATCTCCGCCGAAGACCTTTCGGCGCGGCTCAATCTCCCTGCAACCGACGATGAAGTCGGGCGGCTGACGCAAACCTTTGACGAAATGTTGGCGCGTTTGGATAACTCTTTCCAACGTGAACGCCAATTTGCCAACGACGCTTCCCATGAACTGCGCACGCCGCTAGCTGCCATGCAAGCCATTCTGGAAATGACGCGCGAGAAACGACGTACAGATGAAGAATATGAACAAGCGCTGGATGACCTGGCTGAAGAAGCGGACCGTTTACAAAACCTGGTTGAATATCTGCTGCAACTCTCGCGCGGTGAAAACCATAACCCTATCCTGAACGAAACCATTGATCTGGCAATGCTGATAAAAAACGTCACAAATTCTTTGCAACCCCTGGCACGAGCAAAGAATCTACTTATTACCTGCGCTGTCCCCGAAAATCTAACGGTTTTGGGGGACAGCGATGGGCTGATTCGGATATTTGTAAACTTGCTCGATAACGCTATCAAGTATACAGAAGCTGGCGAGATCAGCATCACCACCCAACAGCATGAGAAAGAGATTTTGATCACGATCCAAGATACGGGGGTTGGTATTGCCCCCGAACATATCCCACATATCTTTGAACGCTTTTATCGTGTCAGTCAGTCGCGCAGTTCACGCGGGGCAGGTCTCGGGCTGGCGATTGCGCTTGAAATCGCCCACGCGCATAACGGTAACATTGAAGTGGAAAGCGAAGCAGGCAAAGGCACTACATTTACTGTTCAATTGCCTGTCCTTTCCGAAACATGATTATGAGCTTGCCATCAATTTTTGATATTATGGAGCATTCATCATGACCACCATTCTCCAGGCGATCATTCTTGGCATTGTCCAAGGCTTGACCGAATTCATTCCCATCTCAAGCTCAGCCCATCTGATTCTTATGCCTTGGTTCTTCGGGTGGCACGACCCGGCCCTGACCAGTCTCTCTTTTGACGTGGCGCTGCACCTGGGAACGCTTGTGGCAGTGCTCTGGTTCTTTTCTACCGATTGGGTTCGATTGTTTCGCGCTGGTCTAGCCAGTCTGATCGACCGCAAGATCGGAGAAAATCCTGACCGTCGTTTGGCATGGCTGCTTATAATCGGCTGTATTCCCGGTGGGGTTGCAGGGTTGCTTGCCGAAAGCAAGATTGACCAGCTATTTCATCAACCAAATACACCGATGCAAATTCCTGCACTCCTCATAATGGCTACCATCATTGCGCTATTGGCAGCAGTCTTGTTTGCTGCTGAAAGGTTGGCCCAGCATACACGCGAGATAAACACAATTACCTTTCGAGATGCTTTGCTGATTGGTCTGGCGCAAGCCCTGGCAGTTTTCCCGGGCGTTTCCCGTTCTGGCAGCACGATTACCGCCGGGTTGGCTCTGGGATTTAAACGGGATGTGGCAGCGCGTTTTTCCTTTCTGCTGAGTGCGCCGATTATCGCTGGCGCAGGTCTGAAAAGTTTGTGTGATGTCTACCAGCAATATCAGACAGGCACAGGTTTTTCACGGGCCGATCTGTTTTTGTTTCCCATCGGTTTTATTGCTGCCGCAATCAGTGGGTACTTTTGTGTAAAGTACCTTCTGCTTTTCCTTCAAAAGCATCCAACAGATGTGTTTGTCTATTATCGTTGGGCACTGGCAATCGTCATTATCATGGTAGCAATTGCGCGAGGTTGATATTTACCTTTGCTAATCCCTTACTAACTCCCCTGCTGACAAAGCTTGTGAGCTTCTCTATACTGTCTGTATGACAGAAAAGAAGCAAAAGCTACCTCGGTACCAAAGAGTCTCAAATCCCCCCGCAATGCAGCTCACAGAGCGCGACAAGCGTATTTTGGAAGCCATTCATGCCTATGATGGCGTTTTGAGCTTCGCTCAAATTCGCCGATTATTCTTTACCGGCAAAAGCCAGGTCGAGCAACGCCTAAAGTTCTTATATCAGCACGGCTATCTCGCTCGTCCAAATGAAGAACAGCGCAGGCGACTGTCGGAAATGGTCTATTGGCTGGATAAGAAGGGGGCGGATATTGTTGCTAGCTTGAGTGGAACGCCTCTTCCCGAATTCTATTGGCGCAAAGAGCCACGTTGGTTTCAGGTCGAACACGACTTGGCTGTCAATGATTTTCGCCTGGACTTGATAGCAGCTTGTAGCCAGGATGCAACTGCGAAACTGGAAACTTGGATTCCTGAGAGCGAATTTTGGGCATTCCCGGACAAAGTCACCTATTCCTTTCAGGGAAGGTCGGCCAAGAGAAATATTCGCCCCGATGGATTTTTTACGCTCACCACGGGTGAACACCGTATTCGTTGTTTGCTTGAAATCGACCGTAGCACGGAAGACAATCCGCGATTTCACCGTGAAAAGCTCATCCCTGGTTTGGCCTACCTGAAAAGCCAGGCATACGAAGATCGTTTCGGCCATCGCAGCGGACGCTGGCTTGTGGTCACGACTGGCGAACGTAGGCTCGCAAACATGCTCAACCAAGCGCGCCGGGCAAAAACGGATGGGCTGTTCTATTTCACCACCTTTGCCAAGGTTACTTCCGAAAGTTTACTTCAGTCTCCTATTTGGCAACGTGCAGATCAAGAAGACCCAGTTCCCTTACTCTTTCTGGATTGACTAAGGCAGTGCTTGACAACTCATTTTGGGCATGAGAGCATAAAAGCATAATCTCACAATTGCATAAAACCATAAACGCATAGAATCATAAAGGCACAAAAACATAAAGTCATAAAAGCATAAAAACACAAAAGCACAATTACATAAATACACAAACGCATAAAAGCATAATTACATAAAGCCGGGGGGGCAAAGAAATGAGAAGAATTGTATTCACAAACGATAAAGGGGGAGTAGGAAAAACTACTACCGTTGCTAATTTGGCAGTTGGTCTGGCGCGCAAAGGACGAAAAACGCTGGTTGTAGACATGGACCCTCAGGCTGATGTTACCTATGCTTTACTAGGGCAGCGTGCACCTGAGGCTGCAAAAGGTTATATGCCCCCGACAATCCATGCGCTACTCACTGGCCATTACACCATCGAAGAGGTGATGCTTGCAGTCCCTCGTTACCCCAATCTTTCGATCATTCCATCTAATTCTGATCTGGCGGATGCCGCCTTGAAACTTGCCCAGCGCCCAACACGTCTCCGCAGCTTGTTAGATAACTTGCCAGAAGGGGCATATGACGTCATTTTGATCGATACCGGTAAAGGACTTGATCCGCTGGCGGTCAACGCGCTGGCGGCAGCTCAGGACGTTATTGTGATGGTTGCGCCCGGCAAGTTGGAACTCGACGCCATTGCCCGTATTTATGAAAACGTCACCCTTGTGCGCGAGGAAGTTCTGCTCAAAGCTGCCGAGCCAAAGATTACCGGAATATTACTGACACTAGCCGATCAATACTCAATCACCAGAGATACGATGGCCAGGGTAGAGAAACTCTACCCCGGTTTGCTCTTCAAGACGGTCGTTCCCAAAAACAATGATCTGCAAAAAGCCATTGGTCGTGCTCAAAGCGTTTTCGAGGTTGCGCCAAACAGTAAGGGGGCTCTTGCATATCAGCAATTACTTGAGGAGATGAAGTTATGAAAACTACCCAGGTCACAGGCTTGGGTGAACCAGCGCCGTTTGGCAAGAAATCCTTGTTTCAACCGCCCATGTCAGAGCCGCAACAGTCTCCACCTCTACCCAACGATAAAAACAAACAACCAGTAAAGAAGACATCCACAATTTTGGCAAAGAAATCAAACGAGAGCCAACAACTCCGTACCACCCTACAAATTACAAAAAAATCGTTGTCGATTATTTATGAATATCAAAATAGGTATCGTATACAAACAGGTCACACTTTACCACAATGGAAAATCATTAGCGAAGCGCTCGAATTATACGAACAAGCTAAAGGAGGGGAATGAACACGCGCAATAGGCTACCGGTCAATAATATCGACTACTGTTTACAACAAGCCCAGATGATCTCGGAACGGCTGCAAAATCCCAGCTTAAAAGAGGGAGAACTTTGTCAAATATTCGGCCGTTTGGCAGGAGATACGACTATCGGTCTCTTAGCATATGCAATTTGGCGAGGACGCGCCGAGTTGATTTCTTCTATTGGTTCCCAGTAGAAAAAATACGAAAATGGGCGGTCTTTGAAAAGCTACTATAACGCTGCTTTCACCTCTTGAAAATCACATCTCGATATTATAAAATAACCTTAATACCAAAGCATTATGACACTCCAAGAAAAACACAATAACGAGATAAGTTTTGATGATATTGCTCGTGTTGCCAAAGAAACAATTCTAAGAGACGGAAAACATATCCCAGCTTTAATTATTGAAGGGACCAAAAAAGCGGTTTTCAGGAGCATTCCGGTGTTTCCTGGCACCGCTCAATTTATGCATGTGGTAGGTAGGCAAGAGGCAAAGAGTGGAGAAGTAGGAGATATACGCCAAGTTTTTTTCATTAGTGAAGGTTGGATGAGCTTGCCCAAGGATCGTGAAATATCCAAAATAATTCCATCGCAAGACCCAAACCGAAAAGAAGTTTTGGTTGTATCAAGATTGAAAATTCAGGGGCAAGTGAAGAATATCAAGCTGTTTGAACTGATACGTAATGACCATGGGAAGCTAGTTGACATACAAGAGTTTTTGCCAAGCACAAAAGAAAGTGAGAGAGCGTATATTCCTTTTTTGGAAGCCTTTTGCGAAGGATTTCAAAATACTTTCCGAGAAAGGTTGAATTGAGAAACCAAAGTTAGCCTTTTGGGGACAAGGGAAACATCTCAAGAAGCGGGGATGGAATTTTTTCAAATAATTTGCTATGCTACTCTCATGGATAACCTTAACGAACCTGTTTCGCAAAAACTTTTGGGTGAAGCGGCTGATGCGATTCTCATGGGTGTGAAAGGAATGCTTGACGAGATGAGTGCAAAGATGAATGCAAGATTTGACGCACTAGAAGCCCGTCTTGATAGCAAGGATAGAAAAGTGGATACCGTGGCAGCTAATCTTATCGACACGAACATCAAAGTTGATAATATGAAACCCCAGTTCGGGGCCATCACAACTAAAGTAAAAGCTATAAAAAGTCAGATGAGCAAGCTCCAACGGAATACGCCCACACGGGATGAATTCAAAGCGCTCGAAATCAAAGGTTTATCAGCATACGCAATAATAATGTAGTTTATGTCGCCAGAGAATCAGGGGATTCCACGAAAACGTCCACTCTTTGATGATGTCTTGCGTGAGCTAATGCCGCCTCTCTATGCTAATGAAGCGCTGGGGCTTGCAGCTTTAGCCTTGATAAAGTTTTTCACTCCAGATACGAATTGGACATGGTACGCCAGTGAATTTAGCGCAGAGGAAAATATCTTCTTTGGCTTGGTTTCTGGATTTGAAGTAGAACTTGGCTACTTTGCTTTATCGGAGCTTGAAGAGGCCAGAGGGCCTTTAGGCTTCCCAATCGAGCGTGATATATACTACAAACCAAAAACGCTTGAGGAACTAATGAAAATGCATCGAGATGAAAGAAAGGGGAGGGGATGATCAAAAATGACAACATGATGCAAATGAGGAATAAGGCGGAACTCTTTGCTGAGCAACTGGCTTCTTGGGACAAGCGTATTATTGAGATTATTGCTATTGGTAGTCTAACAAAAGAACAGATACTACCGGAAGAAGTCATTGAACTGGTCTGTGCGCTTGATCCCGAACCAGAAAACGATAGCTGCGGCTTTTTTGCGCTTGTCAATTTACTCGCCCGGGATGAGTATGAACATCTCTCAGAAAAATTAGATATTCCAAACCCAATTGACCTGGGATTTGTAATGCGAGGCAGGGTCTATATGCCAAACGGAATCGTTACAGAACCCCCAACCAATCCAATTACGCTTTGGGAGCGCAATAATGAATACGGCTGACTCAGGTAAAAGCGAGATGTATGCCAAAATTCATCTTGTTGGTTTATTTCGCTTTACTGTGGGCCTTTATGATATCAAGCCCTTGCATGGCCAATCCTAATTGGGAAATCAATACCCAGATAAAAACAAAGCTTAGTATCCAAGCAATCATCTTTATCCACTCTGGAGCTCCCAGTTGCATAGTTTCCACACGGGCTTTTAACTGTTTCGTAACCGCCTGATAGTGAGCAATTGTAGTCTGTGCGTTACCGAGCGCACGGTTCATATCTTTTGTCGTATCGGAGATTTTGTTGATCTCTACCTCGACAACTGCCAGATTGCTCTTGCCATCATCTAGGCTCGTGTGAATAGTAGCAAGAGACGCTGGTAACGAATCCAAGCTAGTGGACACATTGGCCAGGGCCGTGTGCAACGGAACCTCAGGTTTATAAGCGCTCACCGGCGAAAACGGAATGCTTGTAAGAACACTCAGTGTGTTATCGATAATCAACGCGCTGCTTTCAGCCGAAGCGAGTGATGTCTGGGTAGTCTTGATAGAATTGGGGAAATCTTTGCTGGCCAATGTGGATAAAGAATCGAACGTTGAGCTCATGTCATGGATGGCCAGCGCTAACGCATGGGTGGTGGTCTGTAGTGAAGTCACATCAGCATTTGTTGTGTCCACCACATCGTTTACAACAGTTAGACCATCTTGCGTAGCAGTGAGGGTCTGATCAACCAGGTCCAAGTTCTCTACTACGGTTTCTGCAACTGCTTGTTGGTAGCGCCAAATCTGCACAACACTAATAATACTGAAAATAATTCCAGCTACCGCTGCAATCACAAAGAGAAACCCAAGCTGTTTTCTGATAGTCATCTTACTCTCCTTATTCTATTTGCTAACAAGTAGGTGAAAATTTTAAAATCAAACGCAATATACAGAAAATAAAAATCCGCAAATGCCAAGACTCTGACACATTTGCGGATGGGTGAAATAGATTGCACCTCAGGTGTCGCTTATATAAACGCGACATTTCTCTCATTAGTTACGTACGATAATCCAGCTATTTAGAGCCTAAATTACCAATCCCCTGCATTTGAGCTGCCTGGAGAACTCTAAGCTCATCCGAAGAGACGCCGAACTTGTCGAGTTGGGTCATGAGGCAATAATCGACCGTTTGGGCGAGAATCCGCGCGTCAAGCATCTGATCTGAGGTTAATCGGCTTTTGTTTTGCGACGTTCCCCACCAACCGAGGCCCATACCCATCATCCAGATACCGACCGGAACTACGCAAGCCCCGACGCCTGCAATGATAAGGATCACACCCGCCAGCGTAACTGCGAACCCAATATAGACCAGCGCTCCTTGCGATAACCCAAGGAACAATGTTTTTCCAGGGTTGCTTTCAAGGAGTCGCCAAGACAATTCCATATCTTCAGCCCCACGTGGAGCAATGCGCAATGCCAATGTGGCATTGGCAGACATGCCGAGTTTTTGGTTGAAAAAAATATATTCACGTTTTTCACCAACAAGTGTGCCAATCGTGCTGGTTGAAACCCCCATTTCCCCGGAACTGATTTCCAAATTTTTCAAATTCCTGGCTTCGACTTCCTTTTCTACTCCCTCGCGAAGCTGTTCGACCAAACTTGCGCGAGCAGGCACGAACGCGCCCCAAGCATCAACTTGCACACCAGTTATCATCATTCCTCCTAACATTGAACTATGATGGATAAGTAGTTGAGTAGCGACAAAAAGTATTAGAAATTTATTTTGCTCCTAACCAGAATTAATTATACTGTGCTTTCCCCAACCAAATCCTGAAAAAACAATAGGCAATAGGCTACGCGAGCCTATTGCCTATTTATGTCTATGCTGTTGGCCAACATCACTTTCTCTTATGGATGCTAGGATAAATATTATTGAGAGCTAGTCAGCTAAAAAATGCGAATTGATCAAGTCGCCCTTGTATTATATCTGGTATCGCATATAATTATAAGTAAACTTACATTAGACTTTTCTCTTCGGTTTTGGGCCTGGTGTTGGGTTAGTGGCAAGGTACTCTTTGAGTACTTTTTCGGTAGTAAACCAATTCCTGCCACCTAATTTCGTTCCCCAAAGTTCACCGTTCCGTATCAATAACGTAAGATGACCTTGAGATAGCCCGCTAACTTTGGCCGCATCACTGAGAGGGATCAAGTCTTCCAGTTTAAACTGAAAGTCATCATTCCCTTTCTTGTCGGACATTCTCCCTAATTATACGGTAAAGCGGCGCTTGATGTAGCCAAGTTATTTGGATCTCGAAATAACAGTGGCCCCACCTTTCCCGCTATCCTATCCAAGAAGTTATCCAACCATCATCACCATCACAAAGGGAGTAAAAATATGAATGAGATTATTACCAAGTCATCGAAAGGCCACAAAATAGGTTCATCTGGTGCAGCGCTTGCCATCCTTTGCTTCTTTATGCCCTGGATTCTTGTTTCCTGCGGTGGTCAAAGTGCAAAGCTAAGCGGATGGGAATTAGCAGCAGGCACTACCGTAGGGGGTGGGTTTTCTGCCCAACAAATCCCTGGCAAGCCCATCTTATTTCTGGTACTTCTTGCTGCTTTGGGTGTCATTGCCTTCGCATACTTTGCTTATAAGCGCGGAGCACTCACAAAAATCATGGACGGGTGGGGCCTCATCGGCTTAGGAGCACTCGCCATCTTGATCCTGTTTGCCTCTTTTTCAGGCGCAAAAGAACAAGGTGCGCAGCAGGGGATGTATATTGACTTCGAATTTGGTCTATGGGGGGCTGTAATCGGCTACCTGGCTGCAATTGTCGGAGGCATCCTGAACTTACGGGAATAATAATAGTCGGTTTATAGAAGAGTCGCCTGCAAAATCGACGGGCGACTCTTCTAAAGCATTTTTCTTTTCCTGTTACACCATGGAAACTGGCAATGAAACATAAAACATTTTTTATCTTACTTATTGTTTTTTCGCTCTTCTTAACTGGGTGTGCTGATTTTCCAGAAGGAGCAGCGAAAGAATGGCTTGATGCAATGATCAATTTAGACGGCAACAAAATCCTTGACCGAACTTGCCTGGCACAAAGGCCCGCTGTCCAAGAAGAAGGATTATGGAATTCAGCATTTTCTTTGGTTCCTCAATATTTTGGACTGGATGTCAAATCGCAAGTTGATGTATCTGGTCTTACCTTTTCGCGAAGCAGTCTTAGTTCCGATGAAACTGTTGCAAACGTTCGTGTCTATGGCGAAATCAGGACTGCCGTTTTAGCCTTTGCCCAGTCGGAGCCAGTAGATGAAACCTGGCAGATGACAAAAGAGGATGGCGCATGGCGTTGGTGTGGCGTCCAGTAATGCAAAAAAGCGGGCGAATAGCGTTTACTTGCTGATTTCGTTTCGTGGTTTGGTTGGCGTGGCAATACATAGAGAAAGCAAACCGTTAAGCGTCCACAGAAATTGACCAGCAAAATATATTTCTAGCAAAAATACATAAGCAGTGCGTATCGGATTGGATGAGTAGAAAGAGTATATAGTGAACACAGTATACCTACTTGACAGCTTAGCCTATAATACTATCAAACAACAGGCAACGGGGAAATATATGCGGATAGGGGCAAGTAGCAGCGAAATCAATCACCCTGGTTTTCTGCTGGTTGAGCACCGCGGCGAACCGATCACTTTGAATGATTTAGCACTTATTGCTGACAGTTTACCAAAGCGCGGTCTACTGAATCAATGGCAGCAAGCGCTTGCGTTTACTGGAGGCATCTTGGTATTAGCCGCTTGCGCACCAGCACCAGGGCACGAAGCAACTACATCTATTCCTATTACCTCCATCCACCCCACAGAAACTCCCCACGTTGACCCTACAGCCACCGCCCTGCATCCCACTGAAATCAATATTACGCCTTCCCCTTTTGTCATAGGAATTACCCCAGAAGTAATTCAGGTGGCCGCAGCCAGCTTACCCCCTGCTTATGTCGCAGGTACTTTTGACATCCTTCATTTGCCAGATCATACTCAACGCGTTGACGTAGGAATAAACACAGCAGTAAGCAAAGAACTATCTGCACATCATCTGGTACCCATTGAGGATGGCGCAGCAGCTTCCTATCAAACTTCGAATAATCGCTCCTATGCCGCCATGCTTGGAGAAGTTTTCGACAAAGCAAGCAGCCAGGTTCTCAAATCGAATGGCGCAGCGGATGAGCAGGGCATCGTTTCTTATACTTCACCAGATGGGTTGGTTACCCAATATTTTCCGTCCATCGTGCCATGTGAAGAGGGGAAAGACTGCTTCACCGTAGTTAGTTTTGACCCAAGCGACTCAAGCGTTACCTATTGGGTACAAGTTGACCATACAACGGGCAAATTAGAAAAATATATGCCAGCGATCTACCCCTCGCTTACCGAGCTCAATACTGCCCTTAAAACAGGCTTTAGAACGCTTGAGAAAGATAAATGGGGTTCGGCACTGCATGGCTCCGCTGCGCTGGCCCAAACTGGCGAAGTGATGGGGGTGAGCTACGCCGCAGGGGATGGGGCAGCAACGCAGGGTGGATTAATGTTTATGGTCACGGAGAATAACAAAAATGTTGTGGAGCAAGCAAAAGATAAAGATCTTACCTGGAAGGGCGGAGTCCTGAGCGCAAAGAATGAAAATGGCACCTTTGTCTGGGATCACAACAAAAGCGAATGGATGCAAGCTGTTTTGGATAAAAACATCAAAGATGGTGCGCCTATCTATCAGGCTGGAGATAAACAATTTATTTCAATAGATGGAAATTTACAGCCGGTCACGGTAGATACAACAACGGATGGTAAAAGTACCATAAAGATGCAGGATGGAACGCAGCAAGTGTGGGAAATGGGAAAGTGGGTAATAGAAAATCCTATTGTCATCGTCGATAAAGTTCCTACTACCCTCAAAGAGTTAGAAGCCTTACCACACGTGCCTTTTGAAGACATATATAAGGAAGCAAATGGTGTTCAAAGTAGTAAAGTGGTTGACCAGCTACAAGAAGCTTATCAAGCGGGTAAGCTCGGCCAATATCCAAAGGATGCCATTCCATTTGTTCCTATCTCAGAACTAAATTCTCCTTTGCAAAAAAAATATGGTATGGCACCAGCTTTTTACACAGACAATGGCGCAAGCCAAAGTGATGGGGATCGACGTCCAGATAGATATCCTGCCTACTTCCTGACCGAAGACACTACCGGTCACAAATATGTGATCTTTTACCAAATGATATTAGGCGCAAATCAGGAAGTTGATTTTGTTCCCTACTACGCACCATACAAAGCAATAGAGCAAGATATTAAAATACTGAGTCGCTTTACGAGCGATGCATCTACAACGATTTCTCCATACATTTTCACAAAGAAGGCAAGTTGTGCATCCTATTTTGGGGCTTACATATCAGCATGTGACTTATATTATCAAAACGAATTTGAGACGTTAGCTGCTATCAACCAATGGACTGAAACAGGCAAATTTGATGGCATAATCCCACCTCAAGTGCCCGCTGCCAAAGCTTTAGCTCGAAAATAATCTCAATTACCCATTAATTGTATTTTCTGTCCGGAATTTGCTATCGTCTATAGTGAAGGGTAAATTTATTGCCCATAATATAGATAAATAATGTAATGCTATACCCACGTCGTTTTAGAATAGCAAGTTGTCTTATCATCTTCATCACTCTTCTTTGGATTTCTCCCAATCCCATAAAAGCCGCAGGAGAAGATTGTTGCAGTAGCAGTGAGTGTACACCTAGCAATGATGGCTCCTGTAGTGAACTCGCGCAAGGGACTGGCTTACCCTATATTTCCCATTCCAGTTGTGAGGGTGCAATCGCTCCTTGTCCCCCTACTACGTTTGGTGGCACAGGAAAACTAGGTGCTTGTACAGACACTTGTGTACTTGCTGCAACACCTCCCCCGAGTGGATGTAGTGGCCCAACAAATGGCCCATGCAGTGGGTCATGTCCTGGGGGCGGTTCATGCCGACCAGCAACGGCTGGAAATGGGGGAGCGTGTGGATGTCATTCTTCAGGGGCTGGTGGAGTTTGTAGCACAGAAAAAGATTGTCGTAAATCAGTTGCCGCAGGAGGGAGCGGTTGCAGTGGCTCTGGGCTTTCTGGTGCATCTGGCTGTAGTGGCTGTAATAGCAATCAAGTATGTTGTCAGCGTCAAACTTGTTGCTATCCGAGTGATCCTACAGCACCTACGCTCAATCTTCCAATAAACGGTAGCAGCAGCACAAATACTACAGTTACTTTATCCTGGAACCAACCTAGTGACTGGGGAGATGACTGTCTCGAGAATAACAATAAACACTTTAATGTTTACTGGGGATTTACAAGCTCAACTCCTTATGAACTCGCTACCACTCCTTATCCAGCGCCTGCTACAAAGACATCCAATGCTTTTATAGGACAAGCAGGTAAAACTTATTACTGGAAAGTTGTAGCGACCAATGGAACAAAAACAAAGAGCAGTCCAGTACGCTCGTTTAAAATTAACGACAACACTGTTAGCGGAATAGTGTATTACGACGCGGCCAATAGTTGCTCACTCGCCACATCTGTTCCATGGAATAAAGGGGGAGGACTTACTGCACAACTCACTAATCCCAGTGTCTGCACCGCCAACATTCCAAGTGGCGGAGTTAGCGCTGGTCAGTTCTCGATCATCGCGCCTAATGGCACCTATGGCTCCCTACGGCTCCTTGGTCTCCCAAACACTTATAAATGTTCGACTTCTTGCAGTCAAGCATGCCCAACCAAAACAGGTATTGTTTCGCCAAGCACAAATAACCGCTTCTTCATTACCGACCAAATCTTGAGTAGTGAAGGCTGGTGGCAGGTGGTCGGTGGGCCTGTATATGCTGGCTCTAGGGACGGCGGCACCACTATTCGTTCAGAACTACCACTTGCCACGAGTAAACTCATCTTGCCAGGGGCAGGCGGCAGCACGGATGGAGCGCTCGTCCGCGCATCAGGGAATACCGATCTAGGGGATGGAACCGTCTCTACCAGTGGCTGGAGCACCAAGGGTACATACAGCGGCAAAATAACCGACTATGGCTATTTTGCCGCTGCTCTTGGTGTGATTCAGGGACAAGACTCTGGACTGGTCTAATAATGTTATTAATCCCTCTAGTTATCCAACTACGAAAGACTTTGGTTATATCAAACCTCCATCGGGCACGGCTAGTTTATCTGGAACCTGGCATGTAAGCGCAGGACAAAAATATATTATCTTCGTGGATGGGGACTTAAATGTGAATTTCAATGTCACAGTGGATAACGGTGGTTTCTTGGCACTGATTGCAAAAGGGGATATTACCGTTGTGCCAAGCGTTGCGAACGTACAAGGACTTTATGTTGCAGATGGTGACTTCATCTCAGCCAGTCAATATGTCACAGGTGTCACGAATGATATTCCGCTGAATGCTGAGGGAAGTTTTGTGGCCTGGGGCACGATTGACTTACGCCGTAATCTTGGCGGGATAGATAACACCACAACCCCTGCCGAGAAATTCACACATCGTCCAGATTTACTCATCAACATGCCTGCCAAAATGAAAACCTTTGCCATGCAGTGGCAAGAAGTACCAGCTGGAAGTTTCTAAGCTTTTGTTGGAAAGCCAGTCGCCAATTTGAAAGAAAAAAAGATTGAAAATTCAGCGCCGAATGGCTTTTTTTACCCTGTTTTCTCTTCTTCGACACGGTTACTCATCAGTGAGGGGCTGTGCAGATGAGTTGACTTATAGATTTAGTTGCGAACGTCATCGCCATAGCTATGTAGCTTTTTCTCGAGTGTGTATTTGTCCTTACACAAATAGCACCGGGAGCGCTGGCTCCCTGATTTGGTCTTGCCTGCTTTGTGCTGCTTCGTTTCACTTCCATATTTTGGTCCACATTTTGGACATTTCAGGCTGCTATTTTAACCCACTCATTGACCACTCCCGAAAACATGAACTTCTGTTTTTTTGGGGGATATCGCTTATACTGTTTGAATGTATATTTATTGCCCATCTCTCTCATGTTTGATGGTGCGAGGTCGTATCAATTCTAAAGGATTTTTTTACGCCTAGAGACTCCTTTGGTTTTTCTTGAATTCTTTGAAGGAGTCCCACTAAAATGCGTAAACTAAAATTTATCACCATTCCAATTATTTTGCTTATGCTGCTTTCATTTGTAGCGCCCTCGTTTAATGTATCTGCTGCGCGCCAGTTCGCAGCCAGTAACCCTGGGTTGGGCAACGCAACAAATTCGTCGATTTTAGCGACAACGGGTGTTACCAACGTCGGCACAAGCAGCGCCTCCATGGATGTGGATGTCTCTCCATTATTACAGGTGCAACCCGTGGGACTGACCATTGGAGGAGCATTTCATTCTGCTGATGTGGCGGCGGCTGGTGTTCTTGCAGCTGCTCGTGCTGCGGACTTAAACATGCTCGGTCAGCCGCTAACATCCAATCAGGGCCCGGCGCTGGATGGATTGACCCTTGTCTCGGGAGTTTATGACGTTGGTGCCATGCAACTGAATGGTGGCGTGCTTACGCTGAATGGGCCAGGCATTTATATTTTTCGGGCGTCCAGTTCGGCGGTATCCTCTGGCACGATCAACTTCATCAATGGGGCCAGAGCTTGCGATTTGTATTGGCACATCGACACCCTGGCGACAATCAATGGGAGTTCATTTGCGGGCACCATCATCGCCGGGACAGGCATCCACATGGGAAATAACGTCACGCTGGATGGTCGCGCCCTGGCAATTAATGGGGATGTGACGCTCATCAACGACGTAATTACCGGGCCGAGCTGCGCTGCACCGCCTGTCGCTACGGCTACAGCAACCCCTACTGGCCCAATTCCTACTGCCACAGCTACACAGCCAGGGCGGCGTCCCCATGCAACATCCACACCGCATATCGGTTTGCCGAAAACTGGCGGTGGCCCAATTCGAAAAGATAATTTGCCCTGGAATATCGCGATCCTTGGAACTTTTAGCGCCGTTGTTTTGGTTTTGGGCATTCGCGCTTACCGCCGTATTTATCAACTGAAGCAATAATTTTCTGATTGTGCAAAGTATCTATCTTGCTTGTCGCAGCCGGTTTGGTTGCCTGATAATATTTTTGATCATTGCAGCCGCGCTTGCAGGCTGTGGAAATAAGCAGACGGAAGCGGCACAGGCAAAACCGCTTCCGTCTGTTGTCTTGTTGGTAACGTCTCAGGCTCCGTCCGCAGCTCCGCCAATCCTTGAGCCAACGCCGACGCTGTTTGTGCTTGCACCACTCTTTGATGCGCAGCTCGCCTTAACCGCTGCGCCCGTAGAAGTGCCGCTTGAACTTCAGATACCATCACTCGGTGTGGATGCCCCCGTGCTTGGTGTGGGGCTGACATCAGACAATGCAATGAATGCGCCAAAAGGTCCACTTGGCGATGCGATTTGGCACACAGCGTACTGGTTTCGCGGCGGTGGGGTTCCTGGCGAAATTGGCACGGCAACCATTGGGGCGCATGTTGATGATCCGCTTGGAAACCCAGAGATATTTGCCAATATTCAGAATCTGCGTGCTGGTGACTTAATTGTTATTCACATCAAACATACCACCGTGGATATTCGCTTTATTGTTGATGAGACAAAGCTTTACTCGCTTGAAGAATCTTCTGACCCAGCGGTGCTTGCAAGAATTTACGGCAGCGGACCCGTGGCTGGTACGGGCCCACAACCTGCGGCGGATGGCCTTTCCCATTTAACGCTGATCACCTGTGCGGGAGAGATTGTTAATGGTGAGTTCGATCATTACACGGTTGTTTATGCAACGCTGGGCAAGTGAGTGCCAGTAAATTTTGAGAAGTAAAGCAAACTCATTCTCTGTTGCAAAGATAGGGAAAATTGGGGTTATTTGAAGGAATTTTCCAGTCCAGGTTCAAATTTATCAGGCACCAAATAGACAAATAAACTTGGCCTGATCGCACCATTTATCATACAAGTTGTTAGTCGGCATGGCTTTCTCCTGGTAAGTGTTTTCTTGCAAACACAACATTATCCGATTTCTATGCCGATCAACCTTGTCTTTTATTAAACTGTACAGTGGCTAGAAATTTTCTGATTTTCTTCCTTGACGAACCACTAGATGTATTGCCTGACGATTTTTCGGAATTCTTAATTGCGTGGATAGCGATAAAGCAAATCAATTCTTCTTTCATTTTTATCCGCATAACATTTCAATCGCCAATAGAGATCATCTTGGTGAATCTTTCCACCACATCCGGGTCAAAGTGAGTTCCGGAAAGTGAACGGATGTGGTGGAGCACTTTTTCCTGTGACCAGGCAAGGCGATAGGGGCGGTCGGAGCGTAGCGCATCCCAAACGTCGACGATGGCAAAGATGCGCGCTGAAAGAGGAATTTCCTGGCCTTTCAACCCACGTGGATAACCAGTGCCATCCCATTTTTCATGATGGCAGTAGGGAATATCCAACGCACTCCGTAAGTAGCGAATAGGGGAGAGTAGCTCGTAAGCAAAAGTAGGATGTTTCTTCATTACCACCCATTCTTCGTCGGTTAGAGATCCAGGTTTGAGTAGGATTCCATCTGGGACGCCCATCTTGCCTATGTCATGCAGTAGCGATCCCCAGCGTACCTGCCCCAGTTCATCTTCACTCAAGCCAAAAGCATGTGCAAGTCTCATAGTCATCTCTGTCACCCGTAGACTGTGGCCTTCGGTTTCTTTATCACGCAGGTCAAGGGCATGTGACCACCCTTCAATGGTCGCATCATAGGCCGCTGTCAACTCAAGATTTAAATATTTCAGGCTTTCAAATAATTTTGTATTATCAATCGCAATCGAAGCCTGTCCAGCCAAAGTATTCAGAAATCTAACCCATTCTTCGTCCGGTTCGAAATGTGAGTGATAGAGGATTTCCAGCGCGCCTTGGGCAACACCTTTTGCCATTAGTGGTACAGCGAAGTAACTGGCAAATTCCTCGTCGGCCCATGGATTTTCATTAACGGAGTTTGTTGGTTGCGCTGTCAGATTCGGAATTTGGATCATCCGACGCTCTAAAATAGCGTGCGCGGCGTAGCCTCGATCCAAGCGCGGCTGGGCAGAATGTATATTCTTGCTTCGGAAACCGCGTTTGGCGGCATAATCCAGCTTCATAGAATTTGAATTGAACAAGAGAATGCCAGTTGCGTCACCTGCCAATTCCCTCATCATACGAATAAGGAAAGCGTCAAGGGTGGATTTCAAATCGAAACTCGACAGGATATCCTGGTCAATCTCGCGCAGTGTGTTGAGATGGCTCAACTGTCGCTCTATCTTTTCTTCTGCCCGCTTGCGTTCGACGATCTCGGCCAACAATGCCTTGTTTGCCTTATTCAGATTAGCAGTTCTTTCGCGGACACGATCCTCTAATTTTCCTTGCCAGGTGCGCAAATCCGCCTCAATTTTTTGGCGATTTAGGATCTCGGCCTCAAGCTGACCATTGGTCTGGCCCAATTCAACGCTTCGCTCGGCCAGACCGTTTAAAGTGTTCCGCAACTGCAATACCATGGAATTAAAAGTTTTTGCCAGTTTGCCGATCTCATCGTTAGCTTCTACATGGGCTTGAGCGCTCAAATCGCCTGCGCCTATTTTTTCTGCAACAGAAATCAAATTGGTAATGGGACGAGTAAAGAGCAAAGCACCGTAGGCGACAAAGACAATTACCAAGACGCTCATAATCAAGCCGATGAATAATGTATTGCGGGTTTGTGCCTCTACCGGTGCTAAAAATACCGTTTTTTGTTTAGTAAACACAACCAGCCATGGCTCAGTAGTCATATTTCCTACGGCGATTGCATCCAGTGTGCTGTCGAAAGGTTCTGTCTCTGCTTCGAAGAGTGGTTGTGTCATTGCAGTCGCCAACCCTTGCTCGAAGCCGGGAAGATTGGTAAAGAGTTGATCGGCTGGACGATAGGGTAGGCGACCAGCCGCCTGTAGCATGGCAATTTTGGCCGGGTCAAGAGGCGCAACTGTTTTGAAAATAAAATCTGGCCTTTCGGCATCAGCCAGCCGCATATGATTTTCATCCAACAATATCGCAAACGATTTGTTTCCAGCCAGACCACTCGTATTGGCAACAATTTGTTGGACAATGTTGGCGTTGTAACGAATACGCAGTAAGCCAATAACTTTACCTTGCAGGTTTCGGACAGGAGCACTGAAATAGATAGATGGCAAATCGGCTGTTTCGGAAAATTTGACCGGCGATGCGTATGGCAAACCTGTTGAAAATGGCATCTGAAAATAGTCATATTGAGATTCGTCAATACCCGCCTTGAAAACACCAGTATCAATCAAATCGATACCATTTTGATCAAGCAGCGCATACGATAAGATGTACAATGGATCCCGGCGGCTCAGGGCTCGTAGTATATCCCCCACATCTACGTTGTTGGCTTGCCGCTGCGGAGGTGACATTTCTAGATATTCGTGAAACGCTGGCAGTTGTGCTTGCGTGCGCACTGCATCCAGGTTGGCTTGAATAAACCCATCCAAGTTATCGGCAGTTTGATCTGCTGCGCCCGCCAACGACTCGTTGGCAGCATCGACTAATGCCTGGCGCGTAGCGTTGTAAGAGATATAACTGACGATGGTTAACGGAATGAGCGAGACCATTAGCGCAGCGAAAACCAGTTTCGTTCGCAGAGAAAGATTTCGAAGCGCTGCCAAGCTTAGGAAACGGAGATTCAGCATCGTGTATGATCACACTTATGAGGAAACATCAATCATCCATAAAATACTATCTATGGTCAGAGATGGGCATCGTGGCTATTTCATAAACGAGGGGTCAATCAGTTTATCGAGATCAGGCGTCCCATTGAGACTGCCAATGGAAGTAAGAAATTTTATATACTCTGTCCCAGTGTAATACAACGAACGGTAGTCAGTGCCGTGAGTCATAGCCATCTTGCTTTCGGCTAACTCATAAACCTTATCTCCCCCATCCATCCAAATGTCTTCAGGCTTGAGGCCCGTAGCCTGAGCTACTGTCACGGGAACCTCGTCAGGATGGGCATTGATCCAATCCACCGCCTCGAACCAGGCAGCAACAAATGCGCGGATATCATTGGGGCGCTCCTGTACAACTTGGGAGCTGAAAACAAACACGTTCGGTATGAGACCTGGCGTCTCGGCGCTCGTAAATATGACATGTCCACCTTTGGCCACAGCTTGCGATGTAAATGGTTCGAATGAATGACCAGCGTCGATTGTATCCGGGAAAGCTGCTGGAATGTCCTCCGGGTTGAGATTTACCATTGTCACATCATCCGTGGTCAGGTTGTTGGCCGCTAGCATTTTTCGCACAAACAACTCGCCATAAGTGCCGAGGTGCACGCCAATTCGTTTGCCTTTCAGATCGGCTATGGTTTGGATACCTTTGGTTGCTAACACTTGGTCGCCGCCTTCCGAAGAGTTGGTAACCATGACTAGCTTTGAGTTGCGCTTCTCAAGTAAGAGCAATAGATCACCCAATACCATCTCACTACCATCCACTTTGCTCGAAGCATAATCTGTATAAGCGGTGGTATAGGAGGTGTATACAACCATCTTAACCGCAACGCCATGCTTGGCAAAAAAACCCTTCTGTTGAGCTATGGCGAGTGGATAATAACCAGGCCATACGCTCCAGGATACTGTAAGTGGTGGGAGTTTTACTGAGGGCGTGGTAGTACCACTACAGGCGGCCAATAACAATATTCCTGTTAGTGTGGTCAGAAAAATAACATGATAGGTCTTCATGATGTTTCCTTGTGTATGAGTTGGTTATCAACCTTAGTATTCAACCAGCTTGGCTTCATTTTGGATTATTGTCAATTTCAGGTGAGAAATACTTCTTGACCAAATTAGATACTAGCACAGGCTAGAGACATATTTGATTCCAGTTTCGTTAGGATGGGAATAAGTGCTATGTCACCGCATCTTAAAACTGTAATAGACAGGACTTAATCTGACAAAACTTGCCTTGATCTGATAGTGATGATGATTTCATTTATTGAAAACAAGCTAAACTATCTCTATTGTATAAAAGCGCACTCATCAGAGCTTGCTAAAAAAAACAACTTCTATAAATACTGCATAACGCAAATGGCAATTTCAAGAAACCTGCCAGTTGTCGAACAAAAAGACTTCCGAGTTTGTATACAAACTCAGGAGTTTTTTTGTTTCAATCGTATAATCATTGTTGTATATCCATCACAGAAGCAAAACAGGAGAAAATATGGTAACACCGCAATGGGCGTTGGAAAGAATCCAGGCAGCAAAAGAAAAAAAGGCAACGACCCTCAACTTGAGCGGCTGGCAAACTTCTGATCCCCTGACAGAGATACCTGACGCTATTTTTGGAATGTCGCAGTTGGTCTCTTTGGATCTCTATCATAATAAACTGACAAGTCTGCCCCATGCCATCACAAAATTACAGAATTTAACGGCATTAGGTTTGAGTCACAACCAACTGGCCAACCTGCCCGAGCCAATCACCGGGCTACAGATTTTGACATCATTAGGCTTGACTGGTAATCAACTGACCAGCCTGCCTGAATCTATAGCAAAATTGCAAAACCTGACCTGGCTGGGTTTAAGCTTGAACCAGCTTGCCAATCTGCCCGAATCCGTCACAAAGTTACAGAATCTGCTGTCATTAAACCTAAGTCATAACCATCTCAGCAATCTGCCTGAGTCCATTACCAAACTACAGAATTTGTCATCGTTGGATTTGAGCAATAACCAACTTAACAGTCTACCTGAAGCGATCACCGGACTGAAGAATTTGGCAGCACTGGATTTGAGCTATAACCAACTAACAAATCTACCCGAGTCAATCACCCGGTTACAAAGTTTGATATCGCTGGATTTGAGACAGAACCAACTCGCCAGCTTGCCAGAGTCAATCACCAGATTACAAAATCTGACATCGTTGGGTTTGAGTTTAACCAACTGACCAGTCTACCCGAGTCCATTACCCTGCTACAGAGTTTAATAGCCCTATATTTGAGCCTCAACCAACTGACCAGCCTGCCGAAGTCGATCACCCGGCTGGCAGAATTTGAAAACATTAATTCTGACCGGAAATCGATTTGCCAGTTTCCCTGAACCCATCACCAAACTACAAAATTTGACAACGCTGGTTTTGACTGGCAATCGATTTACCAGCTTGCCAGATTCCATCATAAAACTACAGAATTTGACAACCTTGGTTCTGACCAGTAATCGGTTTGCCAGCCTGCCCGAGAACATTACCAAATTACAGAATTTAACATCATTGGATTTAAGCCACAATCAACTGACGAGCCTATCCGATTCCATCATAAACTTACAGAATTTGACTGCATTGAATTTGACAGATAACCAACTGACCAGCCTGCCTCAAGCAATTACCAAACTACAGAATTTGACCGCGCTGGATTTTAGCTGTAACCAACTGACCAAACTACCCGAGTCGATCACCCGATTACAAAATTTAGCATCCTTGAATTTAAGCCATAACCGGCTGACCAGCGTGTCGAATTCCATTACCCTGATACAAAATTTAACATCCTTTGGATTTAACAGGCAATCAATTGGCAGTACCTCCGCAAGAAGTGGCTGAGAAGGGAATTAAAGCCATTCGCGAGTATTTCCGCCAGGTCAATGAGCAAGGGCAAGAGCAACTCTATGAAGCCAAAATGCTTATCCTGGGCGAAGGTGGAGCTGGGAAAACCACCCTGGCAAAAAAGATCGAAAACCCAAATTACCTGCTTCAAGACGAAAAATCCACCGAGGGGGTAAATGTAACCGCCTGGTCATTTCCTATGGAACGTGACATATCTTTCCGTGTGAATATCTGGGATTTTGGCGGGCAGGAAATTTATCATGCCACGCACCAATTTTTTCTGACCAGGCGTTCCTTGTATATCCTGGTGGCAGATACCCGCAAAGAAGATACTGACTTTTATTATTGGCTGAATGTCGTGGAGATGTGGAGTGAGAACAGCCCATTGTTGATTGTTAAAACGAAAAACAGGATCGCCATCGTGATCTGAATGAGAATCGACTACGTGGACAGTTCGAAAACTTAAAAGAAATACTGGCAGTTAATTTTGATACCAACCGTGGGCTGAACAAACTCAAAGACGAGATCGAACACCACATTAAGAATTTGCCCCATATCGGTTCGCCTTTGCCCAAAGCGTGGGTGCGTGTGCGTACAACGCTGGAAAACGATCCGCGTAATTATATTTCACTGGAAGAATATCTCGCAATTTGCAAGGAAAACGGCTTAACTGAAACAAAAGACAGCCTGCAGCTAAGTAATTATTTGAATGATATCGGCGTCGTTCTGCATTTTCAAGATGAACCTTTGTTGAACAAGACTGTCATTCTCAAACCAACCTGGGGTACAGACGCTGTTTATAAGGTTTTGGATAACCAAATGGTCATCAAAAATTTGGGACGATTTACACACGCTGACCTGCAAATGATCTGGCATACACCAACAGATCAGGTCATGCACGATGAATTGCTGCAATTAATGATGAAATTCAAGCTGTGTTATGAAATTCCCACCCAAAAAGGCATTTACATCGCGCCACAATTATTGACTGAAAATCAGCCAAAATATGAATGGAATGAAGAAGAAAATCTGCTATTACGCTATAGCTATGAGTTTATGCCCCAAGGGATTTTGTTGCAATTTATTGTGGTGATGAGCACCCTGATCTGGGAACAGAACGTCTGGAGAAGCGGCGTACTGCTTGAAAAAGATAGAACGTATGCAGAAGTGATTAAGTTTTATGAGAAGCGCGAAATTCATCTACGTGTGGTGGGGGCGCACAAGAAAGAATTAATGACCATCGTTTTACATGAACTGGATAAAATCCATGCTTCTTATAAACGGCTTAAAGTAGATAAGTTAATCCCTTGTAATTGCGCGGAATGCAAAACAAAACAAAAACCTTATTTTTACCGCTTTGAAATATTGCAAAAATTTGTTGAGGATCGACAAGACCAGATTCAATGCCAGCAGAGTTATAAAATGGTGGTTGTGCGCAGCTTGATTGATGATGTTCTCGAAAAAGCATATATGCATAAAGAGTTCGAATCGCCATTGGCGCAATATATTATTCATGGAGATTATATCGATCAAGGAGAGAAAAAAATGACGGACAATAAGATTGTAATCAGCAATTCCACTGTTCATGGCAGCGTCGTCGCCGCAGAAAGTATCAAGGAGAGTTTCAATACAATTGAAAAAGCATCCATGCAGGATGATCTCAAAGAACAGCTCAAACAACTGACGCAAGCTGTGAATACTATGATTGCAACCTTGCCCAAAGAACAGGCCGAAGAAGTAG
Organism: uncultured Chloroflexia bacterium; assembly: GCA_963757465.1. GTDB lineage: Bacteria > Chloroflexota > Anaerolineae > Anaerolineales > Villigracilaceae > UBA5195. Next base: position 499,287 of record CAVWRY010000007.1, read on the forward strand.
CGGATGATATGAAAAGTTTGATTGAGGAGGCCGTGAAACCAGTACCCCGTAAAAAATGGTATTCACTTAGTATCGAAGGCCTAACCAAAGCTGCAGAAAATCTTGGTCAGGTGGGTGAGCCGGTGCTCAAATTGGCGGCAAAAGTTTCGGCGTTGTTATTAACAGCGAGATAATCATCCACAAACTTAAATCGAAAACAGGTTAGGCGCTTTTTGACAGTCAAAGAAGCACAATTCTCAATTTTGATGCCAGCAATTTTGCCCGGCTTCCAGCCGAACGGTTTCATACACCTTTTCATCGTTTGCGCTTAGCTGTGTTAAGATAACTCCAACAGCAAAAACGCCTTCCCACTTCTCATGATGGCAGTAAGGGTGCCGCCCTAATTGGTAGAGGATAAATAAAAGCGCGTACCAATGAATTGACTCCTAAAAAGAAGGCAAGAAAGAAAAAGTACATCCTGTGAGAAAATCAGACAGGATGTGCTTTTCATATGTACTAGGAGCAAAGCAGAAGGGGCAAGTTCCAGATCATAAATGAGATGACAACCTTTGTCGTTTTTGTAAAATCTTACTATATTTCCCTTATCCCACCGATTGTGGGTGTATCCGTCCAATGCGTAAGAAAAATTCAAAACGTCCTTTTCCGCCGTGGATTTTTTACCTTCAAACTACTTATTGCAAAATTGTCGAAACTACTGGCAGCTTGATGGAACGCTTAATACCTAAATCTATTCATTTGTCACCACACAAGGGTTTGAGCTAAAGGTCGTTTGTTCTGGCCACCAGTCTTAATTTCCTTAGGTAGCAACTTTAGTTACTTACTGCTTGAATCCAAGGGGTTTTGATTTGCATCAACCGCAATAAATTACAGACATTCGATCTTCATATTTTTTTTATGTGCTCGTTATAGGGGCGTAAGCAACCTGATATATTACTAGCGGCGATTCGACGTATAGTGAGTGATGAGAAAAGGAGAACATGATGACTGTAAGTAAAATATTGCGTCCAACTATCGCCTTATTTATCCCGGAAACCTACGAGGCTTATGACATGGCGATTTTGTCAGGGGTATATGATGCAGCCCGCCAGCACAGTATTAACCTGATTACAATTTGTGGCTCTGAGCTAAACACTCCCCGTTTCAATTTCAGGTACGCGAATACGCTCTATCAATGGATCAACGCTGAAAATGTGGATGGGGTGATTTTTACAATCCCATTGTTTAATTAGACCTCTTGCATAAGTCAGTTTCTGAGACTGAGTTCAAGATTATGAATGGCAGCGATTAGGTTGAAGCGAAGCGAGAAACGCTTGCGACGATTGCGGTAACGTTCACTGAGAATGCGAAATATCTTCAAACGGCGAATAACATTCTCAACCAGGATGCGTTCACGAGATAGCTTGCGATTGCTGGCTTTCTGTTCTTTGGTTAACGGGTGCAGCTTGGATTTCTTGGCAGGTGTACGGCTGTTTTGATGTAAATCAGTCAAACCTTGGTAGCCTGCATCTGCCAAACTGCAAACATGGGCAGATAAAACGCTGCGACTGATTTTGAAAAGTTGAAAATCGTGTTGGCTGCCATTTCCAAAAGCAGTTGCGATGATTTCTTGGGTTTTTTGGTTGACGATCAACTGCGCTTTTTGGGTGTGACGCTTCTTTTTGCCGCTGTAATGTCGTCTCTGCTTTTTTTCGGACGCTCAATCGGTTGTTCGGTGACATCGATGAGCACAACTTCGATTAATGTCTCGCTCGGTTGTAATTTCTTCTTGCCAGGCAAGTGAAATTCGTTCGAGGTCATCAAAGCTTTTTCCACTTTCTGAATAGTTCGGCATACCGTCGATTCGCTGACACCGTAGGTAATCCCAATATGAAATTGGGTGCGGTATTCTCGCCAATACATCAACGTCATCAGCAATTGATCTGCTCGAACTTAAGTTCGGCGTTCGGCCAAAATCGCGCAGTTCTTTTTCAACTACTGCCAGCATTTTTGCAAACACTGCCCGGCTGACGCCCGTTGATCGCTTGAATTCTTCGTCTTTTAGTTTTTCTACCGTTTCGTATCTCATGCGCCTATTATGGCACATTTGCTACTTTTGCAAGATGTCTATTACGTCGATCACAAATTTCAACAGGATTTCTGCGAAAAAGCTTAAGCCCTTGCCGATAAGAGTGCTTGGGAAAATGGAAAGTGACTTACCCAACGTAATTATTGACAACACAACCGGCCTGCGTGATGTGTTGCGGCATTTAATAGAGCATCATGGTTATCAGCGTTTGGCATTTGTCAGAGGGCCCGAACACAACGTTGACGCTGAAGAACGATTGATAATCTACAGAGATGTCTTGACACAATATAACATCCCCTTTGACCCAGACCTGGTCATATTAGGGGATTTTACATATAAGTTTGGCAAAGAGGCCGTTCGAATCTTATGGGATGAACGCCATATACAGGTGGACTCAATCGTAGCATCGAATGACCAGATGGCGCTTGGCATTCTGGATTCTCTACAGTCTCGCGGCATAAAAATACCGGAACAAGTGGCAATCACTGGCTTTGATGACTGTAGTGATGCTGCGATTGTTTCGCCATCTCTGACGACTGTGAGTCAACCAGTCTATCTGCAGGGCTATAAGTGTGTTGAATTATTACTTTTACAAATCACCGGTCAGGTTGTTCCAAATACGCTGGTTTTACCTACAGAAGCAGTCTTTCGCCATTCTTGTGGCTGCTTTTCCACATCCATTCAGAAAACATTGGCATTGGGAGATTTATCGATAAAGCAAAGTACAGGCTCACTGCAACAATTATTTTCAAAAGAGCAAAAGAATCGGCTCTCTGAAAAATCAATGGAAGGGATTTCGACAGCTATTGCAAGTCAATATGATCGATTGATGCAGGTCTTTTTAGATGATTTGCAATCAAATGATTTCCAGAAGACGATTGGGATGTTTCTGCCAACCTTGGAAAATGTCATCCGAGAGACAATCGTGCCAGACAATCATCTGATGGATTGGCATATATTACTTTCATGGATGCAACGGGAACTTCTGCCGTTTTTAAGCGGTGATATAACCATGTTACTCAAAGCAGAGACACTTTTCCAGACGGGTCATGGATTGGCATCTGAGCGATTACTGCAAGGACGCGCTATCAGCAGCGCGCGAAAGGAAGAGGAAAATAATTCTTATCAATGGATCAAGCGAGACCTGATTACGACTTTTGATCAGGATGTTTTGATCGGTGTATTGATCGGTGCCCTGCCTGCGTTAAATATTCTTGAATGCTATGTGGCTTTGTATGATGATCTTAAAAACCTGGGAGGCCCAACCCGCTTAATCCTGGCGTACGAAGCTGGGAAACAACTTGAAATGGAGAAAGGTGGGCGGCAATTTTTAACGCCGCAGGCCCTGATCCGCAGTCTGATGCAAGCATCGGCCCGGCCAGCCCGATTCGTGATGGAATCGCTGCATTTTCGCAATGAGTGTTTTGGTTTTGTCATTTTCGGGTTGGGTGATTCGCTGAAACAGGTTGACCTGCACATCGGTTTGCGCGAAAGCATCAGCGGCGGGTTGAAAGGCACTCAATTGGTACAGGAAGCCGAGCAGGCCAACCATGCCAAGAGTGATTTTCTGGCAAATATGAGTCACGAAATCCGTACGCCAATGAATGGGGTGATCGGTATGCTCGAACTGGCACTTGAAACGCCGCTCAACGATGAGCAGCGCGAATATTTGAGTATCTCTCTGCAAAGCGCAGAGACTCTGCTGGCGCTAATCAACGACATTCTTGATTTCTCCAAGATTGAAGCGCAAAAGCTTGAACTGGATATTATTGATTTTGATTTGCGCAATACAGTTGAAGATGTAGCCTCAATTATTGCCAAACGCGCTCAAGACAAAGGGTTGGAATTGGTCTGCTTGATCCACCCGGATTTAAAAACGGCGCTAAAAGGCGATCCGACGCGCCTGCGGCAGGTCTTAATCAACCTGATGGGGAATGCAATCAAATTTACACATCAGGGCGAAATTATCATCCGTGTTGAGGCAGCCGAAGAAACAGAAAATCATATCTCAGTCCATTTTCTCGTGCAGGATACCGGTATCGGTATTCCCAAAGAACGTCTCAATGCAGTCTTTGACCGTTTTACGCAGGCTGATGGCTCAACCACCCGCAAGTATGGAGGTACTGGGCTGGGCCTGACGATTTGCAGGCAACTGGTTGAGGCGATGGGCGGGAAAATTGGTGTGGAAAGTGAGCCAGGGTATGGCAGCACGTTTTGGTTTACGGTCCAATTTGAAAAACAGTCTGCTGAAATGGTTCAAGAAAAAACACCCGCCCAAAATGAAGTGTTATCAAACATCAAAAATCTGCGTATTCTCGGCATTGACGACAATACGACCAACCGTATGATTATGGCAAAGATGATTAAAGGATTTGGCTGTCGTATCGAAATCGCATCAAGTGGGGCCAAAGGGCTTGAAATGCTGCGGAATGCCTATCGGGAAGAGGATCCATTTCATGTTGTGTTGCTCGATATGCAAATGCCAGGCATGGATGGAGAGCAAACTGCACGCGAGATCAAAACCGACCCGGTTACCCGCGATACCCAGATTATTATTCTCACTTCGATGGGCCAACGCGGCGACGCGGCGCGACTGGAAGCGCTGGGATGTTCAGCTTACCTGTTAAAACCTGTCAAACAGCGCCTGCTGTTTGACGCCATCGCCACCGTAGCTGCCCATAAAGAGCAGGAACAGCCGCGCTTTGTAACACGGCATATTGTTGCAGAACAAAAACGCCAGGGATTGCGTATTCTGCTGGCAGAGGACAACCCAATCAACCAAAAATTGGCAATTATCCTGCTACAGAAGGCTGGCTTCTCAGTGGATGCTGTCGAAAACGGCCTGCTTGCCTTCGAAAAAGTAAAAAGCGAGCATTATCACGCCATTTTGATGGACGTGCAAATGCCAGAAATGGACGGTTTTGAGGCTACCCGCCGCATCCGAGATTGGGAAGCTGGCAAAGGTCACATCCCCATCATTGCAATGACAGCACATGCCTTGAAGGGCGACCGCGAACGCTGTATCGAGGCTGGTATGGATGATTACATCAGCAAGCCGCTCGAAAAACAATCGTTATTTAATGCTCTGGATCGTTGGGCGCTCGACGACCATCTGCCGCAGATGAAAGAACCCATCATCGAAGTCGAAGATTATTCCGGGCATTCGGCTGCATTTACCCCCGGATCCACCTTGGATTTTGAAGATGGTCTGTTTGGGGATGAAGAAATGTCCCTACCAACTGCTCCAGAAAAAGCCATCCGGCCATCCGTTTTGGATTTGCCAAACGATCAACTTCCCATGGACATTAATGCGGCGCTGCCGCGTTTCGATAATGATCGAAACTTTTTAATCGAGATGTGCCGCGATCTAATTTCACATTTGCCAAACAGACTGAATGAAATAAACCAGGCTGTGAAAGCAAATGACCTTAATAACCTGGTACGGCAGGCACACAACCTGAAAGGCGTATCTGCCAACTTTAATGCAGGCCCGGTTACGCAAATCGCGGCCGAGATCGAAGCGATTGGGCACCATGAAGATCAGACATATGCCGCAGAACTGGTCAAGCGCCTTGAAGTAGAGACTGAAAGATTACGTCAGTATTGCATTGAACATCTTAATATATAGGACGAATTAGAGGATACTGCCATGACACATGTTCTGGTAATTGACGATGAAGTTATTTTTCACAGCATGGTTACCCGTGCGCTGGAAGAGTTCAAATTCAAAATTTCCATCGCTGAAAACGGCAAAAGCGGCCTTGCGATGGCACGTTCACTTAAGCCTGATCTCATTATTACAGACGTAATGATGCCAGATATCACAGGCTACGAACTCACCCAGGCTTTACGCCGTGACCCCGATTTTGCGCATACGCCCATCCTTGTACTAACGGCGCAGTCTGGCTTGCAGGATAAACTTAAATCATTTGAAGCCGGAGCCGACGATCACCTGACGAAGCCTTTTGAGCCAGCCGAACTGGCAGCGCGTGTATTGGTGTTGTTACGGCGCGCCGAAACAATCCACTCAATTGCATCGTCAGCCAGTCAGGAAAAAGCGCGGATGATCGCCGTCCACAGTTTGCGAGGCGGCATTGGCTCATCGACCCTGGCTGTGAATTTAGCCATTGGGCTGAATTCCATTTGGGGAATCCCAACTGTACTGACAGATTTGTCCATGATGGCCGGGCAGGTGGCCTTGATGCTAAACGCCTCGCTCAAACGCACCTGGGCCGATATTGCTCGCTTTGAAGCATCTGAATTGGACGCAGAAATAATGGCTTCGATCCTGACACGCCATGAGAGCGGGCTGTCGTTTATTGCGGCTCCTACTTTGCCCGCCGAAGCTGAAACCATTACAGCCAATACATTAGCGATTGCCCTTCATTTGTTAAAGCAGCGTTTTGGCTATGTCGTTGCCGATTTACCTCACGATTTTCAAGAGACATCCATTCAAGCATTGGATGCAGCAGATATGATCTTATTAGTCACATCTCCCGATATGGCTTCCATTCGCGCTGCGGCTGCAGCTTTGGATACTTATAAGAAACTTAATTACCCTGCCGAGAAGATTAAACTGGCGCTTAACGCAACCTTCCCCAAACTTGGTTTGCCACGCGAAAAAATTGAAGCTGCCCTTGGCATGCAAGTATCAATTTTAATTCCCTATACACAGGATCTTTTTGTGGAAGCTATTAATTATGGCCAACCGCCCATTTACTATAAACCCAAAGAAATGACATCACAACTATTGGAAGATTATGCTTTCCATATCAGCAAACTTGAACATAAAAAATCCCGCCCCAAGGAACCAAGTGAAGCGTGGCAACGAGTATACAAACGTTACAACGAACGGCGTAAGGATTAGGCCATTTTCAGCTAGCCTCACGCTCTCCCTATCAAACTTTACAAGAAACAAAGGCATTGGCCAAGAGGAATGCTCGATACTACGCTATTTCACGAGAGCTTTAATCGTCTGATAACAGCCTACAGCAATTTGGAATGCGTTGCGCAAATTTCTTTAATTGATGCTCCTGTATCCTGAGTAAAGCCGCTCTTTGGATAAGCACAGAAAAGTGACAGCCCATCTTTTTCACACAACTGTTGCCAGAGTTCTTCCAATCGGATTGTTGCCATATTCTGCCCCCGCGCCCATAGGATTGCAACCATCTCGCCAAATGCACGCACCCGCCGTTTGTTACTGGTACGCATGACAAGGTCAGCAACGAACTTATTGAAAAGTTGTTCGTCTGGCCAGCCTTTAACTATAAACTTTGCGAGAGCTTCGTTCGCATCCAACGCAATATATTGCTGCCGTAAGCGGACTGCCTCGACGTTGAAGCCACGAGCGGTTAGTCGCTGATTTAGAGCACTCAAATGTCCTGGTGTTGCGATAACAATTACGCTATCACCCTTCTGTATCCCGCCGCCTACAAATCCCTCCAGCGAATTTAGGAATGCATCATCGCTGGTATAAATCTGAACAAGATGTTCACATGGAGCAATTTCCCCCCAGAAGACATCATATCCGTTTATCAACTCTTTATTAGAGTTACTCATTTGTTATCTCCAGATATTCTGAATACTATTTCAGCTATATTTTGAACAAAATCATTTTGCTGTACAGAGTGGGGCAAATAATGGGTAAAATAGGATGATGAAATGTCCAAGATGCAGTTCAACAGTGAAACAAAATAAGATAGGTAAAACATCGGCAGGAAGCCAGCGTTGGCGGTGCTTTGTGTGCCAGTGCAAATATACGCCCGAGAAGAAAGCACGTGGATACAGTTCAGACTTGCATCAACAAGCTGTTCGGCTCTATGTTGAAGGCACGAACCTGCGTCGTATCGGTCGTCATCTAGGGATTGATCACCGCACTGCTGGAAGATGGGTCCAGGCTCGCGCAGAGAGCTTACCCGAAAATGTACCGATGCCAGAAAGTGTCCACACAGCTGAGATGGATGAATTATTCACCTTTATTGAGCACAAAAAAACAGGATCTACTTAATCACGATGGTAGATCGTGTCACACGCTGCATTTTGGGCTGGAAATTGGTTTGGGAACGAACCAAAGAGTGTATTCAAGCCCTTGTCGATCAAGCTCCCAAGGCAAAATTCTATTTCAGTGATGGGTTCGAAGCTTATAGTTTGTTGTGGTATCACTATGGCCGCTATGATATCTCTGTTGGCAAGACCGACACTTTCTCTGTTGAAGGCGACAATGCTGAGTTTCGCCACTACCTTGCCAGACTTGCTCGTTCATCGCGTTGCTTCTCTCGCTCTGCTTATGCACTTGCTTGTGCTATCCATCTCTTCGTCGATTGCTTCAATCGTCGCCAACTTCACAAACAACGCTTTCCGCTCTACCCTGCTCACATCGTCGACTTCCTTTACCCATGAAATCCCCCACTCTGTGCTGTAATAGAAAGCACAAGAAGGTATTATCCATGCTAACATAATTTTCACGAAGTCAGTTATAAATAAATAGTAAAAAAACCAAACCCAGGTTATAGTCTAATAAAGATGTTCAAGCTCTTGATATTGCCTGCGGTATTTTGATAAAGTGCATGGAATGTCAGTAAAAGAGAACATTCAGTTCTTTCACCAGTTCAATACCGAGGCTTACCTCATTCTTTTGCAGGAAGAACAAGACGCAACACAGCACCCATCTGAACCGGGCGCGTATATTATTGAAAATATGCCTTTTTACCAGCCTAGGCAAATTGAAGATCACGTATCGGTTTTGGGGTTCAACTACTTTCCATTATCTTCGGCACTGATTACTGTTCTGGCTACTCACCCCGAAATCGTGCCTAACGAAGTAGTCGTGTGCTGGACGGCGGAGCAAGACCTAATTTGGAAAGGAAAGATGGGAAAAGTGAGAAAATCACTTGCAGCACGAAAGCTCAATTCTTAGGCCCCATTTTCAATACTCTAGGACATGAGGCGAATATTTCCTGCCTGGTTGCATTTCTTATTGACTACCAAAACTTTGTTCCCTCTGGTAGCTATGTCGTAAAAGAACAGTTACATTAAGTTATTATGTTCGCAAGAAATAAGGAATCCCCAAAGCCCACATTCAATTATGACACATCTTTCCGAAGTACTTCGATTAGGCCTTGTAGCTCTTCAAGTGTGGCCAGATAGCCTTCGGCATTCTTCCTGGCCTCGTTCAATGATGCAGTGAGTATTTGCATGCGTTGCTGAGCGATTTGCAACTTGGCAGCATACTCATCCAATTGCCAGAGCGGATCTATCTTTCGGATTGCCTGGTTATATTCTTTTTGCAGCACTGGGTCACTTACACCTGCATAACCCATTGTGGTGTCCAGATTTTCATGTCCAAGGTATCTTTGAAGAGAGGTCACTGGCATACCAGCATTGAGCATTTGCGATGCGAAGGTATGGCGCAAGCGATGAGGACTGACGTTTAACACCACAACGAGCTCCATAGATATTTAAGCGGCGTTGGATGGTGCGCACATTCATTGATTGTTGAGCGATTTCAAACACATAAGTTGTTACCTTGTTGGGGGAAGAAGTTAGATGAGCGCGTAATGCATCCAAGGTTGTCTTGCTCATGTAAATCACTCGATCTTTGCGCTCTTTGCTATTACTCACAAAAACTTTCCCATTTTCAAGATCAACTTCTTGAAGCCTCAATTCACATACCTCGCTTACTCGCAGACCACAGTGCCAAAGCAAATAAAACCAGGCCAGATCACGGATAGCGTTTACATCGCGGTACCAGCGCTGATCGCCAGTCAGGGCTTCCAAAATCGCCTGCTCCAAAGCAAATACGTCATTTCCCGGGAGAGGTCTTGGTAATCGTTTCGGTGTATCCAGCTTTTTCAGGCGTAAAACGGCTCGTGGAATGGTATATCCCTCTTCATCCAGGAAACTGCAAAACTGGCAAAAATGGATCAAGTCCCAGTTAATCGTCTTTGGCGAAAGGCCTCGCCGCAACCCATCATCGATAAAATCTTCCAGCCAGTGAGTGGATAGACTTGTCCAATCTTGCCAACTGTGCTCACGAATGAAGAATTCACCTACGTGTTTCATCCGAGCATAAAGCTGTCTTGTTGAACGCTGCACAGTTTTGGCAGGCCAATTACGCTGTTTTGAACGCAAAAACTCTCCCAATGGCTTTCCAAACCACTCTGGCAGGTTTTTGAGTTCATCTGGAAGTGCAAGACGGGCAGCCAAGCCCTCTGTGCTTCCAACTTTTAGTGAAAGTTCTTGAACTTGGGTTTCCATCAAGATACCTCCGCTGAAAGGCTATGCTCAGTCAGATGCTGAATGCTTTTTTGATAATCTTTTTCGACCTGCAGGTCTGATACTTGAATATACCGTTGTGTCGTTCGGATGCTGGTGTGTCCCAAGAGCTTTTGAACTGATGTCACAGTCATACCCCCTTCTACCATCCGAGATGCAAAAGTATGGCGGAGTTGGTGGCATGTAATCCAGATTTCAGCCTTATGGCAATATTTTGCCAGTTGAAGTTGAATACCGGTTATTGTGATCGGGCGTCCCCTCCTGTTCAAGAAAATCAAGGGAGATTGGCTCACTGGCCGGACCAATAGATATTCTTTCAACAGTATGGCTCCACTTGGAGATAGAAATACGATCCGTTCTTTCTGCCCTTTCCCTTGTATCCGCAGACGTGCCAACTCAGTTCCACGCATCAACAAATCATCCAGCTCCAACCGCGTAATCTCACCCACTCGAAGGCCGCAGTGCAGCATCAAGGTGAAAATCACTCTATCTCTTTGATGCCCACCAACGGCTTCAAAAAGTTTGTCCAAAACAGGGTCTGCAACACTTCGAGGTAGGGGCTGTGCACGGTCTACATAGTGGTGGCGGGGAATGACAGGGTTGGCCAAATCTTTGTCATGACTGTATGCGTAATAGTCGAAGAACATCCGCAATGAAATTACTCGTCTGCGCACTGTATTAGCAGTTCGCCCAAGACTTTGTTGCCATTCAATAAACCAATCGACTATATGCTTCGTGATGTCTTCTGGCCCATAGTCATTTGCCCACTTGAAGAAAATCCGCACATCACTGGCGTAATGCACAGATGTACTCTTGCCAGGTTTTCTCCTGCGCCAGTATTTCTCAAACCCGTCGATTTCATCTTCAGGAAACATAAAATCACCTCCACGAATAGAACAATCAGGATCTCCATTATTTCAGAGAATCGCTTGTCTCGCTTTGGTGATTCTTCGTTTTCTTGCGTGGTCTACTTAATGTAAGATGAATTATGTGAACTCTTGTTTTATGACACAATAACTTCGCCCTTTATGCTATAATCCCGGAAACAAAAGAAATCGCCCACGACGTTAGCGCGTCTGGGCGTTTGACCAAGCGGGATGGCTCCGCATGATGAACATATTTTATCATGCAATAACAAAGCCATCCTAAGAACGGATGGCTGAATTGTCTCTGCCCAAGTTCGATTTCGATCAAACCTTGAACGCTCCATTGGCGGCTGTGAATGCTGAACTGGCCGTTTATTGCAAGCTGAATCATGACTCTGGGTTATCCAGCCGGCTTGAAGATAACACAAGTGGTTTGATCGTGCATGTGATTACGCTGAAAGCGCCGGGCCAGGAATATGGGGACTGTGGCCGAATTTTTATTCAATTTTTCACCGACCAAAAAACACGCTTGTCTTTTGAAGTGGCAACGCCTTATGCAGACGATATCGCCCGTTTTATGGAGCAGGAGCATAAGAATGTGCGGATGCCGCTGAGTGGACGCAACCCCAAAAAGCTGACACTGGCCGAATTTGAGAGCGGTTTTTCAGTGCTGCGTAATTTGCGTTTGCAAGCGCTAAAAACAATTTGTACAGCAGTCATCAAACGGGTAGAAATGCCTGCGAATCCAGGTATTGGTGGCGGGCGTCCCGGCTTGCCCACGGAAGAAAAAATCCGCAGGCTGGCATTGCTCCTATTGGAGGAGCGACTTAAACAAAAAAATCCCGGCTATACACGCGGCGAATTTGTATTTCAAGTTCAACAGAAGCTGCAACTCCCGATTGATATGAATACCATCAAAAATGCGGTCAATTTATTGGCGCGAGCCCGTAAAGAGCATGAGCAAGATGTCATCGCCCAGGCTGAAGCTCTGGCCGATCAATGGCAGCTACTGATGAAGTAGTTTTTATTTCGCCTAACTTATTGCGTCACAAAATAACAAAGAGACGAGAAAGGATAGATAAGATAAAAACCCTGTTTTTATCCCAGCGCGAAGCGTATTCTTGACGAAATTCTGTTCAGGAGATCGCGCAATGACTTTCAAAATCATGTTGACTTTATCCGATATTGAGGCCAGCGGCCTTGCCCGCCTGGCTGCCCGGGACGTTCGTTCCCCGCGCGAGCAGCTGCGTTTTTTACTGCGCCGCGAATTAATCCAAACCGGCTTGCTGCCGCCCGAACTTGGCGCTGGTGGCGTGAAGGATATTTCAAACAGAGTTGAGGAGTAATGATGTTATGAAATCCACCCAAAAGCAAGACGCCCTGGCGGTCACCAGAGCGTCCCAAACAGAAACGGTTGAAAACCGTCAGATGCACCCCCATTATAGCATGTTGGATGCCGCCCTGCAGTACGCACAGCGCGGCTGGTATGTTTTCCCCTGCCGCGAAGCGCAAGGCGAACCCTATCAGGACAAAAAAGGCAATTGGAAAACTCCCAAGGAAAAAATGCCATACACCACCCACGGCCTGCACAACGCGAGCATCAACCCAGATGACATCCGCCGTTGGTGGAAGAAATGGCCGCGTGCCATGATTGGCATCAATTGTGGCAAGTCCGGTTTATTCGTGGTGGATCTGGATAAGAAACACGGGAAAGATGGCGTCAATGAATTTGCCTGTCTGGGTTTGGATGACTCCGGAGCATTGCGCAGCCAGACCGTCTCCGGTGGATTGCATCTTATCTTCGTCGGCAGCGGGAAAAGCAGCACATCAGACGTCGGGATTGATACACGCGGAGATGGCGGCTCTTTTATCGCCCCGCCTAGCGAAGTTCTAGTCGGCGAGGCTACCGGTAAATACATTGCGCTCAATGACTGGAGCCAGGCACCGGGTCCGATCCCTGCCGGCTTGCTCGAAGTGCTGGAATCCCTGCACCCAAAACCATCTAAACCCCATCAGGATGAAATGACCGGGACAATACACGGAAAGCTGTCCCGTACCACGTTGGAATTTATAGCACATGGTACCGGCCAAGGCCAGCGCAACGATAAGCTCTTTCGCGCAGCCTGTGACTTGGCAGGAAATCATTACACCCAAGCGGAAGCCGAAAATATGTTCCTGCCAGTTGGACAGCGTATAGGGTTACCTGAATCGGAGACATTACGGACAATCGAGAGTGCCTATTCGAGATCGCGTATGCCAGCCATTCCGCAGGCCAGCCAAAACAATGATTTGTCTCTCGATCCGGCGGACCCTTTCACTGATGAAAAAGGTGTTCAACCCGAGCTTTTTGACATCCCGATCGGCTTACAGGCGCGCTACCGGGTCATCAACAGCGCTTTCTATGCAGTGGAACATGACCGCGATGGCGCAGCAAAATATCGTCTGCTGGCCAACTGGCATGCCAGCGTGACACACGAGGTGGCGCGCGATGATGGACAGGAGATCGTCCGCAAGATGAAGATCACAGGGCATCTGGCCAGCGGTGCCGGCCTGCCCGTCTGCGAAGTGGACGCAGCGTCTTTTTCGTCCATGAACTGGGTTTTGCAATATTGGGGAACGCGCGCCATTATAGCGGCGGGACAATCCACCAAAGATAAGCTGCGCGAGGCCATCCAATGGGCCTCGCAGGATGCAATGGTCAGCACGGTTTACACCCATACCGGCTGGCGCGTCATTGATGGCCAACGCGTCTACCTGACCACGAGTGGAGCGCTCGGTAAGGGTGATATTCAGGTGGATTTGGATGGCAATTTGAAACGCTATGCACTTCCGACCAGTTTGGATGGGATAAACCTAAAGGAGGCCACCCAGGCAAGCTTGCGCTTTTTGCAGGTGGCTCCCCTTGGGGTTACGTTCCCGCTTTGGAGCAGCATGTTCCTGGCTCCCCTGGCCGAAATCACTCCCTTCGACTTTCTGCTGTGGGTCTTTGGCGAAACTGGCAGCATGAAGTCCACGCTTTGTGCCCTGGCGCTTTGTCATTATGGGGATTTTGACCATAAGCATCTCCCTGACGGCTGGGGCAGCACAGATAATATTCTGGAAAAGCAGATGTTCATTGCCAAAGATGCCCCACTGATTATTGACGATTTTGCCCCACAGGCATCGGGCGTGGATGCCCAGAATCTGGACCGAAAGGCTGCCCGTTTGATTCGCGCTGTCGGCAATCATAGCCCGCGCAATCGCATGAATGCGGATACATCCACCCGCTCAGGGTTCATGGCGCGCGGACTGGTGATCTCAACCGGTGAACAACTCCCCGCCGGCCAATCAATCATCGCTCGCATTTTGCCAATTGAAGTGCTACCCAAAACAGTCAATATTGAGCTGCTGACCCAGGCCCAAACGACAGACGCTCGTCTGTATCCTTACGCACTGGCAGGCTATTTGCAGTGGCTGATTCAAAACTGGGATGAACTCAAGACTGAATACACTCAAAAACATCATGAAATGCGTGACTCCCTGCGCGGCACCTTTCATCTGCGGACTCCCGAAATGTTTGCCCACTTGTTGATGGGAGTGCGGCTGGGCTTGACCTATGCCATGAAGGAAGGTGCTATCAGCGAGCCAGAAGCCGAAGCGTTGTTGGAACAGGCCAAAGCTGAAATGATGAAACTGGCGCAGGACCAGGGAGACCATGTCCAGGATGAATTGCCAGCGATCAAATTCATCAATGCCATCAAAGCGCTGATTGCAAAAGGCGAATTCTACATCGAAGGGGTTAGCCAATTGCGCGCTGACACGGCCAAATGGTTGGGCTGGGCTGATAAGGATTTTTATTATCTGCAATCTGAGATCACTTACAACGCCGTTAGCGAATTTCTCCGCAACGAAGGCAGTATTTTGGGGCTGCGCAAGAAAGCGCTCAATGCGCAACTGGTTAGCAAAAAGTTCATCATGCCGGGTGACCGAAACACCTATACGGCTTATCACAAGGAAAAAGGCGCACTGCGCACCTATGCTTTTTTTAGACCAGTTTTTGATAAATAACTGTTCGCTAATTTGCAATGTGTAAGAAGTGTAAGACCGGTAGAAAACAGGATGCTTACCGCTTTACGTGACTTACACATCTTACACATCCTCATTCATAACCAGAATATACACAAAAGAAGTCCTACGATGAAACTCATTGGTGATACCCCGGTTCCAAACGCTCGATCTTTCAAATCAATTACTTTGCGCTGGCCGCGCAACGCCAAAGTGCCCACAATTCATGGCAAATGGAAACGTTTGCCCGATGGCCGTATTGAAGCAATTTACGACCCCAACGAGTTGAGAATCTGTCTCATGCTGGCTGAAATCATTACTGAATCTATCTCATCTGATTAAGGTGCCTTATGTCATCAAGTCCGAAGCAATATCGTCTGGAAGAAATTGGCGGCAGCGATTTCGCGTCGTTGGATGCAGCACGTCAGTCAAGTAAAAATGTTTTAACCGATGTTCTCGCAAAAAGAATTCAGGCCATGCTGCAAAATGGCGATTTGACCGTGGAGAACGGGGTGATTATCCCCGCTCGATCAGACAAGCGTTAATTGCATGCCGTCTTATACCCAACCCCCTTCCACATTGCGTCCTGGTGCCATTGTTTGGGACTATTTGCGCGATTCTGGTGGCTCAGCTCAGGAACTGAGTGTGGTACAGCAGGCTGAGCAGATCGAACTGTTCTGCCAGCGCTATGGACTGGTACTCGCGCGTTCCAACCGCGATGTTGCCAGGTCAGGCACATCGACGGTTGGTCGTGATGCTTTTATGAATATGATCGATGACTTGCGCGATTCCGCCAGCCGGCCGCAAGCCATCCTGTTATGGAGTTTTTCGCGTTTTGCGCGCGATCTGACCGATGCCACTTATTACAAAGCCACCATCCGCAGAAGCGGAATCATCATTCACTCTTTGACTGACTCTGTGCCGGATAGCGAGCATGGGGTCCTGATAGAGACATTGATTGATTATTCGAATCAAGAAAAAAGTCAGCAGACCAGCCGGGATGTCAAACGTGCCTTGCACAGTCGGGTTGCGCAGGGTTTTTCCAGTGGCGGCACGCCTCCACGTTGTTATCTTGCTGAAAGGGTGCAGATTGGATTGATGCGGGATGGCAGCCCTCGCATGGCAGCTCGCTGGACCCCAGACCCTGAACTATGGGAACTGGGACAACTAGCCTGGGAAATGCGCGCGCAGGGGAAATCCTACAGCGAGATTCGTAAGGCGACTGAAAACCGTCTCTATAAAAACGATGGCTGTTTGAACAGCTTTTTTGCCAATGAGAGTTATTTGGGGATCGGAAAAAGTGGCGCAGAAAGAATCCCGGGGCATCATCCTGCATTGATTAATCAGGCAACCTGGGATGCAGTTCAAAAACTACGCACGGTGCATTCAAAACATACCTGTGCCGACATCTTGAACCATCCGCGGAATATATCAGCCCCATCCTTGCTGACTGGCCTGCTATTCTGCAAACAGTGTGGTTCGGCTATGTCACACCAAACCTACAAAGCCAGCGCCTGGCGTTGCTATATTTGTGGCCGCAAGAGTCGTGGTGACTGGAAGTCCTGCACGGCCCGCATGGTGAATGGGCGCAATGTAGAAATTGTCGTGCTCGACACTTTTCTCAATCGCATTCTGACACCGGCCTATTTCACGGAATTGCTTCAAAAAATTCAGGAACGCTTTGCTGACAACACTCAATTACTCAAACAGATCAAAGATATAAACGCGTCCCTGTCCAAAGTAGAACGTGCTATCAGTAATTTGCTGGATATTCTTGAAACGCAAGCAGCAATACCCGCTCTCATGACTCGATTGCAGGAGCGCCAGTCAGAAAAGGCTACTTTGACAACAAAGCTTCGTCTGCTTGAAAACCAGCAGGCAGCCAGTGTTCTAGAAATCTCCCCGGATGCCCTGCAAATTGTTTTTGACGATTGGCGATCTCGTATTCTTCATGATCTGCAAATGCAGGATATTCAATCTGTGCGGACCATCCTGCAAAATTTTATTTCCCGGATTGAAGCTGGATATGATGATGTGCGTATTTTTTACCGCTACCCGCTAAACCCTGACATGACCAGCAATCAAAAACATTCTGCCTGGGTTACGATGGATGGCGAATCCATTGAGCAACACTTCTCGGAACTTTCGCAGGATGCGGTTCAGTCCATCTTCGAGATTGCGCCACATCTGATGCTGGCCCCCCGAAAACCCAGAGCAAAGAAGCCGATCAAACCGCGCGATCTGGAGATTTATCGCCGTCACACCGATGAGCAGCAGACCGTCCCTTCCCTTGCCAAAGAATACAATTTGTCAGAGAAGAGTATTTGGGGCATTTGTACACGTGTACGGAAACAAATTCAAGAGCAGAAATCTGAAGAAACGGTGGTTGAACCAGATATATAGCCCCAAAATATGCGCCAACCTGTACAAAAGAAACAACCCGGCGGTATGCTGGGCTGATGGATGGGGTAAAACTAATTTGTAATGGGTGGAACTTATTAACTTTGGACATTATAGGCCCATTTTCTGTGAGCTGTCAAGATTTTCGAGCCGGCGAAAATTACCTGGTCGTATGTATTGCCGATACATATCGAATATAGGTCCACAAGAAAGTGAACAGATCGGGCTATGGAACTAAAAAGCATTTCGGATCAGCAATTGAACATCGTATGTTCCCAAAAAGCCATCAAACAGTTGGCAGAAAACAGACTGTAAGAGACAAAAACAAATTTATCGAGCTAGAAAAAGCAGACAAATAGCCACTTACCAAACCCGGTAAACCGCATGAAAAATCGTCTAATCGTGAATCTCACAGTATGGAAAAGGGTGTCCCTTGCTATAGGAAAATCGGTTAAAGTCGTTTTTCGAGGAAAGCACGGTGACAAGATGGAAATATCTTCCAGTTGCAAAGAACTATACAAGCAGGAATCTCACAGCATGGAAAAGGGTGTCCCACACGATAGGAAAATCAGCCAAAGTCGCTTTTCAGAGAGCAACCACATTCACAGGGTAAAAAGTACCTACCCAATCGAAAAAAAACTGTCTAACCAGGAATCTCACAGTATGGAAAAGGGTGTCCCTTGCTATAGGAAAATCGGCCAAAGCTGCTTTTTCGAATGGCGGCTTCTGTTTGTCAGGGATTGCTGGATCATCTGATCCATTTGAAAGGGGATTTTATGGTCTAAAGTAACCATGATTGGCAGTTTTGACTTTGGTGTAGGGTGTAAGAACCAATCTTATAAAAATTCAATCCATTGAAAAACAACCTGACAGCCATCTTGCCAGAAAAATCTCGACTTGTTTTATGGTGAAAGTAATTGCGTAGTATTTTCCCAGTCAGAGACATCTTCTGAATAGAAAAACCGGCATTTCTCCATACATGACAACGTGAAGTTGTCATCTGTTGTCATGCAACCGATATTTCTCCATATATGCCGACATGAAGTTGTCATCTGTTGTCATGTAACCGATGATAATTTCTCCATGCAGACATGAAGTTGTCATCTGCCAACATGTAAACCGACATTTTTCCATGCATGACAACATGAAGTTGTCATCTGTTGTCATGCAACCGATGATAATTTCTCCATGCCGACCTGAAGTTGTCATCTGACAACTGTAAAACCGACATTTTTCCATGCGTGACAACGTGAAGTTGTCATCTGTTGTCATGCAACCGATGACAATTTCTCCATGCCGACCTGAAGTTGTCATCTGACAACTGTAAAACCGACATTTCTTCATGCATGACAACATGAAGTTGTCATCTGTTGTCATAAAGCCGCCACATAACAGCGGAATGCGTCTTGTTCGAAAAGTGACGTCACCTGACGCTTGTTGCGTCAAGATGACGTCACTTCGTTCAAAAACTGAGGCGTTTTCGGAATGCAGGTAAACCAACAGATGCGCGGACGCGCCCACCCCCAATCTGAATATTTTAGAATCTCCCTATGTCGGAAATTTACGCATCAAAGCGAACCCAATCACACTACCCGAGTAAATTGAATGCCAGACAATGGCTGAATAAAATTCGCCGGGCTGGTATTGGGATTTTATCTGCAGGCAATGTATACAAGCCCAATGCTGCCGGCAGAGAAATAACTGACCATGTTCAACATACTATAGCGACTCGAAAAATTGCCATCACATCGCCCAAAGGAGGAACCGGCAAAACTTCGGTTGCAGTGAACCTGGCGGTCTGCCTTGCTTTGAACGGTATTAAGACTTATCTTGTTGACGCTGATGGAAACGCAGGCACGATGAAATATCATTTGCGGCTCAATAATTTTAAAAGTACGCTGAGCAAACTATTGCAAAGCGAAACTGCTTCTTCATCAAACCCCAGCAAAATTGTGTCCAACAGCAGCTTGCTTGATGCCTTTACCCCAATGGATGATCTCCCAACACTGATGGTTCTCCCTGGCTTGAATACGAACGACCTTGGCGACATGTCTCTTCAGCATGGAGAGATGATCGATCAAATTATCGCCGGTCTGTATGAGGCAGGCACTGCGGACGGAGGAGTCGTCATTATGGATGTAGGTGTCAATCCATTCCATCCTATACACCGCGCCGCACTACGCCATGCAGAAGAAATTGAGATTGTCATCAAGCCCGAAATTCCAGACCTGTCCCTGACATATGACTGGATCACAAACATGATCGATGCTGTGGCTGCTGTCACAAGCCAGCAAACTGCCGCTGAATTTATTGGAGGACGGATAAAAATTTGCTACAACATGGTTGTGGGGGATAGTTTCAAAAAGTATCATGGTTTACTCCAAAACGCGCTCGAAGCAGACAGGCATGGCCTGGCATTAGCGTTAAAAGGAGCATTACCTTATGTTGATTATCGCTGGGCATGTAATGCAACCAATGGAAAAAGCCCCCAAGATATTTTAGCTTGGCGCTATCAAGTGAGCCAGCCCAAAGAACTGGCATTATTTACTGAAGCCATTCTAGGGTTTGCCTGTTGCTTCGTTCCTTCTGTTAGCAATGGGTAAGTACGCAGTAGGTTGCTTCTCAACACCAAGTAAACTACTTGAAGTTACTTTGGGGAAATAGCGTCTAAAGTCTTAAGTGGATAAGACTTTTTAGAGTCGAAAACAGGTCATATTTAAGGTAGGGTGATTTGTTAAGGTTTGAAAGGTTGTGTGTATCACAGGTATATGGGGTAGGTCTCCCCAGTATACTTTGCGCCAACTCAAACCTACAAAACTCGTTATGTAAGTTGAGTAAGTTAAGATGAGTTACATTACTAAAATGCTTGAGATTACTTTGAAAAAATAAATAAGGCAAGTTACAAAAGTGCTGGCAACCGCCAGCACTTTTTAGTTTTCTTTTGGGGTAAAATAATTTTGTAAAACATCTAGGTAGTTTTGTGCCGCTGCTTACATCAAAAATATTTATAAAATTTGTCTAGTCTTCCAGTAATGGAAATCTTCATGGAAAACTCTCAAAATTCCATTCAAGCAGCTCCAAAAGATGAACAGGCTTTGAAAGAAGACTTGGATCACATTCTAGCAGTAGGGCGGATATTGATGTCAGTACTTACAGGAGAAGAAAAGAAAGAACTTTCAGGGCTTCTTTCAAACAAAAAAACTCCCAAGAGAGAAGTAAGCAATGACATCTAGCAATGAAACCACCCATTCTAACTCTATGTACATTGTGGGCATATCCTTAATAAAGAGCGATCAATAAGAAACGATTAAATATGTCTGATGCCAGACCATCTAATGCGGGAGACCGCTTCCATTTTGTTTATGCAGCGAGACGCTTGCTTGATATGCTTCCTCCAAATAGCAAGCTATCGCTCATACAAATGGAAAATATATCTAAGGTCGATCAGAGGTTAGTTGATAATCCTGACGATTTATTGGGTGTAGATTTATCTGAGTATTATGGGGGTAATACATTTAACACGGCTTCTTCTATTGTACTTACTCAAGTTAAATATAGCGCTTTGCATCAAGATCAAGCATGGACACTTGCAAGGTTAAGCCAGAATAAGCAAAGCAGTAAAGGTGGTGATTTACCAGGTACATCAGTTCTACGTAAACTTGCAAACATGTTTGATGTTGTTTATAGAGAAATTGGGGAGAGTTGCCGAAATAAAGTTTGTATTAGGCTTGTAACCGATCAATTTTTGAATCAAGAGCTTAAAGATCAATTAGCTTTCATCCAAGATAATTTAGGTCAAAATATTGATCTGAACGATAACGATAGTGGGCAACTTCTTCAGAAACTTATTGACACAGTAGATGGTCCGCTTATTTCTCTGTCAGCAGTCACAAACTTGTCTTGGAAACGGTTATCTGTATTCCTGCGTTGCTGGGATTTATCAACGTTTGGACAAGGAATGTCTACTCAGCAAGAAACAGACTTTGTTCAGCTACTTGACCATTTTGTTGATGCAGGAATTTACTTTGGGAACTTGATCAACTTTGTGGAGGAACACGCACTTCCTCATCGGCGCACAGACATGACCAGAGAGCAAGTTTATGGTTTGCTTCGAATCCGTGAGACCAGTTTTTTTCCTTCACCAGCTAGATTTGAAAATACTGAAAATCTCCAGCTTACAGAAAATGTTGTAAAGTTACGAAACCTACTAGAACAAACTCCACATTCTGTCATTTTGATGCATGGACTTAGCGGAACTGGTAAGAGTTCTACTTTACAACTATTGCAGCAAAATGACCTAGATAGAAAAGCTATTGTAATTTACGATTGTTTTGGTAATGGTCAAGGGGTGGGACTTGATACAAGGCGTTTCCCCTTTAAGAATTTTTATGTGCAATTGATAAATGAATTGGCTCTAAAGTTCGATACTAACTTATACGTAACAACTCAAATTGACTCAGATGAGATCAGGCAACGTTTTAACTTGGCAATATCTAGGGCTGCAAGTGTTGCTCAACTTGCGGGCAAAAAACTAATTATTGCGGTTGATGCAATTGATGATGCAGCTGAAGCTGCATTAGAACAACCCAATCTTCAAGACGAGAGTTTTGTGCCAACGCTTTGGCAGATCCGATGGCCTGAAAACTGTACATTAATTATCACATCTCGAACAGAAAACAGATACTTACTCGATATTAAGTGCATCTACTCAGAAATAGAAGTTCTAGGTTTCTCCCCCAAAGAAGGTAGTAGTTTTATACGAACAAATCAACAAATGCAAAATGAAGAATTGATTCGGTTTGCTTATGAGAGAACGCAAGGAAATCCACGTGTATTAACTAAAATCCTTGCGGCTATTGAGCGTGAGCAGCCAGATTGAAGTGGTAAACTGATTTTAGACAAAAAAAGGGGATGACTTTAAGGTGTAAATTAAGGGCATGAAAAAACATTACACGGCAGAACAAAAGGCAAAAATAGTTCTCGAAATTTTGAAGGAAGAGCGCACGATCGCGCAAATCGCATCGGAGCAGAGCATCCACCCGAACCAGCTCTACAAGTGGAAAGCACTGGCAATCGAAAAATTGACTGACGTTTTTGAAGACGAGCGCAAAAACGAGCGGGTTCAAAAGGCCGAACACGAGCGCGAAGTGAAAGAGCTATACGCCGAGATCGGGAAGTTGAGCACACAACTCAACTGGCTGAAAAAAAAATCTGGCATCGAACCTCCATCGTAGCGAGCGACAGGGAATGCTCGAACGGGAGAAGCCCGAAATCTCGCTGGCAGAGCAAGCCGACCTGCTGGGGATTAGCCGCTCGAGCTTATACTACGAGCCGGTTGGCCCATCTGAGCAGGAAATCGCCATCAAACGGCGCATTGACGAGATTTACACCGAATATCCGATCTATGGTTCGCGCCGGATGACCGCCGTGCTATGCCGGGAAGGGCGAAGTATCTCGCGCCCGACCGTTCAACAGTACATGCGCGAAATGAGAATCGCTGGGATTGCGCCGGGACCTAACACCAGTCGACCTTGCCCGGAGCACAAGGTCTATCCATACCTGCTTCGCGGGCTAAAAATCGAACGCCCGAACCAGGTTTGGGGCATAGATATCACCTACATCCGCCTGCGCGCCGGTTGGATGTATCTAGTAGCGGTTCTGGACTGGTTTAGCCGCTATGTTTTAGCCTGGCAACTGGATCAAACCCTGGAAATGCCCTTCGTCCTGCTGGCGGTGGATCAAGCTCTGAGCTTGGGAAACCCCAAAATCTGTAACAGCGAT
This sequence comes from uncultured Chloroflexia bacterium, assembly GCA_963757465.1. Classification (GTDB taxonomy): domain Bacteria; phylum Chloroflexota; class Anaerolineae; order Anaerolineales; family Villigracilaceae; genus UBA5195. The sequence continues at coordinate 522,717 of CAVWRY010000007.1, forward strand.
CAGGGAAGTCACTTTACCAGCCCGCAGTATGTTCAAAAGCTGTTGGATGCTCAGGTACAGGTCAGTATGGATGGCCGGGGTCGGGCGCTCGACAATGTTTTTACCGAGCGCTTGTGGCGCTCCGTTAAGTACGAGGAAGTTTACCTGCACGATTACGACAGCCCACGACAAGCCCGGCTGGGCATCGAACGATACCTGAACTTTTACAACTTCAAACGCTTGCACCAATCTCTGGATTATCGCACCCCGGAAGAAGTTCACTTCCAAATCCGAAATCCCTGACAACGCAATCATGGCGAGATTGAGCATCAGGCCAGAAGGCGACCCGGTATTTTTTATCGCCAGGTGAGACCGTGGAGTGGCGGCTAGCCGCCACTCCACGGTCTCACCCGCAACCCCGACAATTTGTTAAGGTTACTACCATTCAACCCAATGTTAAAAAATCCAGAAAGGAGTCCAGCCACCTTAAAACTACCCTTTTTCCTGTCGAAAAACCTTGACCACCTCAGTTAAAGGGACGGTTCGTTTCGCGGGCTTTGTTCAGCAACTTCTGATGAATAGAAGCAGCAAGGTTTTTTATTTCATCTTTGCTCATTTCAATGCCTCCAGATAAGGTCTAATCACCTTTTCAACTCGATTGATGCGTGCGAAATTCAAAAGCTCGTCCACTGAACAACGCCGACTTCGTAGTCCTTCCCGCAGGGCTTCAAGTGCCACATCCATCCCGATCTTATTGCGGAATTTGAAGCAATCCGCAATAGTTTTCGCAATACTATAAACACGAATGGATACACCATCCAAGTTGTGCTCTTCAACTCCAGCCGAGAAAGATTGGGGCGAGAGCCAAACATAATGTGTGGGTGGATATTGGACTCGTGGCTTTTCAGAATTTTGCAGCAGGGCTACATCTACCCAATGGGGAATTTGTGTTGTCAAATCATGGAAATTTAGCGCGGAAATCAGGCAGATCACACCCTTTGGAATTCGCAATGCCACCAACGCCAGATCGGGGTTGCTCCAATCCGGGCCATCTGCCAGCCGATAGAGGCCCCGGCTTTCCCGCACCAAGATGCCAGTATCACACATCTGGTAGAGAGTACGAGACTGGATTCCGAGCTGGATTGCATCAGTCGCGCTCAAGAAGTTGTTGTGCTGTGAAAAAATTTGTTTTGCGTTTTGAATAGCCATTTTTTTCATTTTATTAACTCTACTTTCTAATTAGTAAGGTTAATTCTATTCAAAACAGCTTTACTTGTCAACCATTAGGGCACATAGCTTTTGGTCACGCAAGTTGATAGCACCAGCTCAGGCCAGTGCATCCACCGCCATTTCAAGATCGCGCTCATCTGGAGTAATGTAAAGGCGGGTTGTATTCAGGTTGGCATGTCCCAGCAGCGCAGCCACTTTTTCCAGTCCGATACCCTGATTTATCAGGTTCTTTGCGAAGGTGTGGCGGCAGATATGTGGGGTGAGTTGCTCCAGCCCGGCTTCATATCCGTAGCGCTCCAGAATACGCTGGACTGCCCGCCCACTCAATCCTTCGGATTCCGATTCCACTGCCACCCAGATCGAATCGCCATCAGTTACGGGACGCACTTCCAACCATTCCTGCAAGGCTTTGCGCGCCGCAGTGTTGAGCGGTATGTTTCTTTGCTTGCCACCCTTGCCATTTTGGACCGCTACACTGCCCTTGCGTTCAGAAAGTTGCACATCGCCCAAATGCAGGGCGATCAGTTCGCTCAAGCGTAGGCCAGTATTCAACAAAAAGAATGTCAGCGATGCGTCCCGCCGGCGGGTTACCCAGCGTTTGGGGAAGCGCATTTTGGAGAGCTGCAGGTCACATTCGATGGCGCGCTGTAAAGCATACTGTTCGTGCTTGTCCAACCACTTGGGAGCGCTGACCACCTGCTGGACAGATTTAATGTTTTCGGTCGGGTTGCTCAAGATCAGCCCGGCTTCGCGCGCCCATTTGGCATAAGCTGAAAGGGCCGCAATACGCCGGTTGACGGTGCTGGCTTTGCGACGTTCCACGTTCAGCAGGTACTGCTTATATTCCTTGACATCCGTGGGGGTAAGCTGCTCGGGCGTAAGCGCCTCGCTGTTCGTTCTTTCGAACCAGCGCGAGAAATGGGCTAGGTCCGCCAGGTAACCTTGCACCGTCAGCGCAGCGTTGTCTTGATCTACAAGATATTGTTCAAAGGGTTTCATCCAAATCTCTGTCATCTAAACCTTGGTCTTTTCCTGGGAACCAGAAAATCGCTTGATTTTCTGGTTCCCACTATTTGAGAAAGTCGTCTGCGGCCGCAGCCAATTCGTCATCCAGACTGTCGTTACGCATCTGGTCTATTTGCATCCCGCCTGAGCGCAGCGCAACCTTGAGTGCCAGGGCCCGCCTACGGGGTGGCAGATTGCTGAGAAAAGCAATCAAGTCATCGTCCTCGCCTGCCCGCAGACGCAAATGGATATGGCACTCCCATGCCGGGGCTGTGGATGCCGGCCTGCCGCGCGTCATTTACTTGCCCTTGCGCGTTTGCTGGAGCAGGATCAGGCGATAAAGCCCGCGCGCGATGGCCTGTACCGGTTCATCTGGCAAATAGGCTTTGCCGTTGAAAGCATAGGGCAGGTTATCCTTGAGTAGAATCGCGCCGCCACCCATGATGAGCACCGCCGCAAAACGCTTCCAGGATGTGCCCCATTGTTTCTCGATGACGCCATTCACTTCACGCTCCCAGATCGGCAAAGCCGTACTGATGTCCAAATGCCCGGCGCGCAATTGCGTATCCAGTTCACCCAGAGAGTAGAGACGCTGTCCATTCACAATCTCAAGCAGGCGGCGCACACCGGATGCCGAACCAGACGTGAAACGTTGGACGGGTGTACGATCACGTACCACCATCAATTCCACAGTACCAAAGCCAATCGAGATAACGCCCACTTCACTGCTGAAGGCACCTTTCCGTTCGGGGATGAAGCGGCCTTCGCCATCCAATAAATAATCAAACAATCCGCCGGTTACCTGGCTGGCCGCCTTCACGTCGGCGATTTCCACGCTGTAGCTTTCTCCATCTGCCGTCCAGGTATGGCAGCCGCTCATCCAGCGTTTGACACTCTCGATGTTGTGTCCGGCCTGTTCGCCGGTCAGCACTTCGTTGGGCAAGCCTACGGCAATGGTCAGTGGAGCGCTGAATTTGCCAAAACGCTGCTGGTAGAGAGTCAGCGAACCGTGCAGGAGCGCCTTCATTTCTGGTGTGCCGTTGAAGCGGTCAACGTCCAAGTTTTCGACGGGACGGCCATAGTCATGGGCGCCGGTGCCAACGTAAAACGAACCGCTTTCATTCGCGATCTGCAAAGGAGCTTTCTGCTTGCGCAGGCCGAGCGTTGAGAGCATCTTTTGTGTTCCATTGGTGGAAACCTGCGAGACGAGTTCCAGCCCGCCGGGTGCGCCAAAGAGTTTGAATGCGCCATTGCCGGCGTCGATGCCAAGGGGAATGAGATTATTTTCCATGATGATTTTTCCTTTTTGTGGTTGGAGAGTATGAATTAAACGGTTGGAGACAGTTGGAGTGGGTTGGAGCTGGCTGGAGTGGCTGGGTGGTTGGAGAGCAAGGCCAGTAGTTTGGGCGTGATCGTAAAGGCGTTGTCGGCTTTTGCATCCTTGGCGACCCAGCCGCGCAGCGACCAGGCTTCCAAATATTTGCGAGCCTGCCATTCGGTTACCTTGCCCTGTTCCATGACCTTGGCGCGAGAGAGCCGTCCACCTTCAGACAAGGCGTACGTGAACAGCGCGTATTCCAACTCGTTCAGAACGGGTAGCAGATTCTGGCGCTGAGCAAGTGCAGACTGATCGACAAAGTAAGTTTGAATGGGTCCATGCCGGTCACTGATCGCCAGCCCCGGACGACCTTCCGGGATACGATCTGCGCCCCTGCAGCCCATGCGTTCAGCCATCTGTCCATTGCGCACTCGAAAGCAAAGAGTTAGGCCAACCTGGTCGCGCACGGGACCGACAATATCTTTGGTGAATTCTTGCGCGGCAAAGATGAAATGCACGCCGAACTTGCGCCCACGCCAGCCCAGCGTGGCGAGGGCCTGGCCCAACATCCCTTTGGCCCCACCCAGTGCGGTCAGTACCGTGCTGGCTTCGTCCAGGACGACCAGGATGCGCGGCAATGGTTCGGAACCATGTTTTACAGCCAGCGCGTTGTACTCGCTCAGTTTTTGCGGCTTCTCTGGCAGCAACTTGAAAAGTTCTGCGCGGCGATCGCATTCGGCAATGGCTTGTTCGATCAAGGTCAGCACTGCCGGTGGAGTGGTGGCGATGGGAGCCAGCAAAGCTGGATGGTTTTCGATTAATCCGAAAGTGGTTTGGTCAATGTCGGAGAGCAGCAACTTCATTTCGTCGCGAATGGCCTGTAAGACCAGGGATTGCAGAAAAATGGATTTGCCCGAGCCGGTATTGCCTAGAACTGCCAGATGTAGGAATTGATCCCAGTCCAGCAGCACTGGCTGACCGGTGAAGCGCACTCCAATTGCCAGCTTGCCGCGGGAAACATCTGCAGGCAGTTCCACCTTTCGTGGGAGTTTTGGCAGTGGTGAGAGCAGCACAACATAACGAATACCGGTGGAATTCGAGAGATAGACTGGTCGCCCACCCAGTTCAGTGCTGAGCTGGTGCAGCAGGTCCGGGTTGACATAGGGGCTGTGGTCGCCCAGTTTGGATGTATCCAGAACGGCGATGAGCGGCGTCAGGCCGGCCAGGCGGGTCACGTAGAAGTTGCTGAAGGCCGGGTTAAGCTTGCGGCGCATCAGGGCTGCGGAGAGTTGGTGCGATACCGTCTCGGCCAAACGCATCTCGCGGTGGGAAACGCCTGGCTCCGCTGCTGGTTGTTGAGCGGTTGGAGCAAATTTGTCAACATCATTCCCATAAGGCAAACTTTTTTCAAGCATGGTGATCTCCTTGTTCAGTTCCTGTGATGTCTGCGTCAATCGCATCGCGGACAATTCCGGGTAGCACATCGCCTAGAAGTGGGCGGGCCTGGTCTGCTGGCAAAAACTGGATGGCCGGGGCAGGTGGTGGCAGGATACTCTGGGCGGCCATCTTTTGCGCGATGGCCTGGCGTCGTGGATTGGTCTGGCCCTGAATACCGCGTGTGGCCAGATCAATCATTTGGTCGCGGGCAGTGGTTGGGGCTTGCAATTCGGATGGAGTCAGCGCGGGAATGCTGGGCTTTTTACCGGAGACATCCAGCAGCGGATAGGGGTTGCGGTCCGCATCGTATACTTTGCCGTCAATGATTAGGAGTGGCGCATCTCCGCGTGGGTCCCGCTGGATGGGCCGTACCTTGCTCCAGCGGAAGGCCAGCACAAGCAGGGCGATCAGCACGATAAATAAGACCACCCAGGGCGCTGTGGCCTGGACCGTATTCATCATTCGTTCGCGTTCCACGGCCAGTTCCACGCTAACCGCCTGACCATGCAGGGCAGTAGCTTGCGCTTCGGCTGCTGCAGCTTCTACGGTGGCGGTAATGTTGATGGCGCGCTGTGTGGAAGTGGCCTGCCAGGATTGCTGGGTGGCCGTGCCACTTGCTGCGGTTGCAGTTTGCTCCACAGATGCCGTGGCAGTCCAGCCAGCCATCATCCAGGCCCGCTCAGTGGCAGTGCCAATGGCTTCTTGGGTTGGGGCGTATGCGGTGGCCGTAAGATTGGCGGAAATGGATTGCGCGGTGGCCTGCACCGCTTCCAGGGTGGATTGGGCGTGGATATTGCCCAAGGCAAGCTGATAGGTATCCAGTGTGGGCGTCGGCTTAAGCGTTGGCTGAGGCTCTGGCATCTTTCCACAGGCGCTCACAAGCAATAGGAGAGTGACAAACAGGGCAAGGCGGCGCATGTTTACATCTCCCAGAAATCGTTTAGATCGGTCACCACCGGGGTCTCTGGGTGGGATGTGCTGAGCATAGCGTGTTGCTGTGCATCCTGCCGTTGCAGCATTTCGTACATCATCATCGTCAAGATGGCAGGTAGCAGACCATTGTTATCCTGTCCGAAATGACGAGAAGAGTCCGATAGGCTTTTCGTTTTTCGATAGGGGATGCCCTTGATTTCCAGGTAGACAATGAAAATGCCCAGCATGAGTACAGCCACAACTACCACGGCAACGACAAGGATGGTAACCAGATTCCCGATGCCGGCGATCTGCGCGGTGCGGCTGGCTTCAATGGCGGCTTCGGCCTGTTTGGCGGTGGCGTATGACTGTGAGATGGATGAGAGAGCGAACAACAAAACGACGACGAACAGAATGGCAACGAGGATACGGATCATGGGATGAGTCCTTTCTTTCGTTTTACTTATTGTGTCACACAACATATATTATTATACAATAAGTAAGCGCAAAAGAAAATGGCTTTATGCCATGATTGGATAACAAAATCGCCCCTAATTGGGGCAATTCTTTTCTTGGGTTCTTCTTGGGTCGTGCTTGCTCATTTCGGTTGTGCGCTTTAGGTAATCTTCCAGCGATTGCCTTTGGACCAACCAGGTGCGGCCAATCTTAATCCCCTTAAGGCTGCCCTCGCGCATCATTCGGCGCACATGTTCAACATGATAATTGAGTTTCTGTGCGGCATCTTCTGTTTGAATATATTCATTCAGATCCGGCATGGTTTTTACTCTTCGGAGTTTTGAGAGAGTAACACCATGCTACCCTCTCAAAATTCCATTACATAATTGTTCAGTGCCCCCAAGGGGATTCGGACCCCTGTTTGAGCCTTGAGAGGGCTCCGTCCTAGGCCGCTAGACGATGGGGGCGTTTTGCGGGGCGCTTCTTAAGCGGGCGGAATTTTATCACCGGCAGAGTGATACGTCAACAACACAGGCCAAATTCGCTGAAACTGGCCCGAAATTAGCAGCGGATTTTGGGAAAGCTGTGATATAATTTTTCCTTGCCTCGGACTTCGGGGCAAATGCCAGAAGAGCAACAATCACCAGGTGTTGTTTCGGCATACATTTCAGGGAATTGTTTTGGTTATTCCGAATGATTGCCCGACGAAAGTGGGTCGGGCATTTTTGTTGCGAAGGCGCAAGCTTTACAGGACGAGTTTCATCTGCGGATTTTATGATGCGATGGACAATTGTCCGCAGGCAACAGGGGGGCACAATGATGCAAACGTTGTGCGGCATGACGGAGTTATCAAAACATCAGGTCTTCAAGTCTACTGGTTTTTAAGTGCCTGACAGCCATTTTGGTTGTCTGGAACTGTTTAGACGTGTCTGACGCCCTATTTATTAATAAGGAGTTTTGATGACTACCGATTTTTCTTCTTTAAACCTGCGCCCCGAATTACAACAGGCTGTTGCCGAGCGCGGCTACACCACCCCTTCCGCCATTCAGGCTGGAATCATCCCGATTATGTTGACAGGTGCGGATGTGATCGGTCAGGCCCAGACCGGAACCGGTAAAACGGCTGCTTTCGCCCTCCCCATTTTGAACAATTTGGTGCCCGATCAGGGCCATGTCCAGGCTTTGGTGCTGGCTCCAACCCGCGAACTGGCTCTGCAAGTGGCTGGCGCGATGGTTGAATATGGCCAATTTAGCAAAGTGCGCGTGCTTGCCGTTTATGGCGGTCAGCCTTACGCGCCGCAGATCAACCAGCTCAAGCGTGGTGTGGATGTGGTCGTGGGTACGCCCGGTCGTCTGATTGACCTGATGGAACGCGGCGTGCTCGACTTAAGTCAACTGCGTACGCTGGTACTCGACGAAGCCGACGAAATGCTCAGCATGGGTTTTGTCGAAGACATCGAATCCATTTTGAAGGCCACCCCTGCTGAACGTCAGACCGCCCTCTTCTCGGCCACCCTGCCACGGGAAATCCGCCGTTTGGCTGAGAGCTATATGCATGACCCGCAATCCGTTACCATCGAGCGTGAGCAGATGACAGTTGCTGCCATCGAGCAGCGCTACTTCCTCGTCCGCGAGGGGGATAAGCTGGCTTTGATTACCCGTCTCTTTGAAGTGGATGAAATCAGCAGCGCTTTGATCTTTGTCCGTACCCGCGCCAATTCATCGGAACTGGCGAGCACGCTTTCGACCCGTGGCTTCCCTGCTGAGGCCCTCAATGGGGACCTGAGCCAGGATGCCCGCGAACGCACCCTGAACCGCTTCCGCCAGGGATTGGTCAAGGTGCTGGTGGCGACGGATGTTGCCGCACGCGGCCTCGATATTGATGATATTTCCCACGTTTTCAACTACCATCTGCCCGATGATCCTGAAGTCTTTGTCCACCGCATTGGTCGCACGGGCCGCGCTGGCAAGACTGGTATCGCCATTTCGCTGCTGACTCCCTACGAGCAGCGCCGTCTGCGCGATATTGAGCACTTCACCCGCCGCAAAATGATTCAGTTCCCCATCCCAACCATCGAAGATGTCGAAAAACACCGTGAAGCGCAATTGCTTTCCAAGCTGACCAAGGGCCTGGAGCACGGCGCTAAACGTGAGATGATCCTCGTCAATCAAATGGTGGCCGAGGGTTGTGATCCGCTGGAACTGGCTGCGGTGGCAATCAAGTTGATGCGCGGCGAAGAGAAACAGGGTGCGCTTGCCGTCATCGGCGAAGTCCGCGATGTACGCCCCGAACGCACTGAACATCGCACGGATCGCAGCGGCGCAAAACGCGGCGAATTCCAGCGTGAGTTGACCCAGCGCAAAGGCGGCGAGACCAGCCGACCTGGCGGAAAGAGCCAGGACAGCAGCTCGCACGAGCGCGGCATGGTGCGCCTGACGCTTGGCAAGGGCAAAATGCACGGTATTCGCCCGAACGAAGTGGTCAGCAGCATTGCCTTCTATGCTGAAATCCCCGGTAATATCATCGGCAAAATTCACATTCATGAGAAACACACCTTTGTGGATGTGCCCGAACAGTATGTTGCCAAGGTGCTCTCAAAGGCTTCCAGCTACCGCATTCGCAAGCAGCCTGTCACGGTTGAACGCGCATAGTTTCGCTTGAATCAGCAAGGCGGTCACTTCCCCAAAGGGAAGTGACCGCCTTTTTATTTTAATAAACTTTGTGGTGAATGTTCGTTACAGCAACTTGTGGATGTGCTCCGTGTGGTCGCGCTCATGCCATAGCGCGCGGCGCAGCACTTTGCGCGGACTCCAGAACTCGCCGTCCATACCGACAACCTGCTTGACGCCTTTCAGTTGCGGGATAAGTTCCAGGAAGGCCTGACGGGTTTTTTCGATCCGTTCCATCGGTGCCTTGGGCAGTTCAGCCTGCGGGAAGGCGCGCCCCAGACGGTCCATGTACCACCATTCGGCACCGCCTGCATGACGCAGAATGCCGTTGATGCTCCAGCGTTCGCCAGCGATGGTTCGATCCAGTCGTTCCGCGCTTACGCCCTCAATCGTTTTGAGCAAATCGGCGCGGCTCCACGCCAGTAGTTTGAGGGCGCGTTCGATGTCATCATCATTCAGCGATTTCCAATCAAACTGAAACCACGATTCGACTGTGTTCGCGTTTTCAGGAGATTCGACGCGCTCCAGTTTGTCGTTGACGAAATAGTTATTCCAGACGCCATTGACGTTGACATCAATATTCTGAATATGCAGCCACGAAAGCTCGCGCTGGTTAATCCAGTTTGAATATGCGCGCAACGCAGCGGGGAAAGCTGCCAGCGCCGCATCAGCATCTTTGCCGTAGGCGTAACAACCAGGGTGCTCCAGTGCCCAGGCAATCGAGCGGGAACCTTCATTGTGATTCTCAATTCCGACATGAAAAAGCATGGTAGGCTACCTCCGCGCGTATTTTAGCATAAAGTATTTGAAGTCTACCGTTATGGGGTAAATGATTGGTTGTTTCAACGTAATTATGCCCTGACGTTCTTCCCAAACCCCGGCGCGACCATGATTTTGCCGTCGCGATAGGCTTCGGTACCGCGCAAGACGACGCGCCGCACCCGGCCCTTGACACGCCAGCCTTCAAAGGGAGTCCAGCCGCAGCGGGTGAACATCGAGGCGGCTTTGATCTCGTAGCTGTCCATTTCATCGACTTCGATCCAGGTTTCGGGCTGTTCTGGCAGGTTGAAGATGCGTCGTGGGTTGGTCGACATGCGTGTGACGAGATCGTGCAGGGTCAGGCGTCCGTCGATCACGGCGGTTAGCAGCAGGGGCAAAATTGTCTCAAGGCCGGGGAATCCGGGGGGCGGGTTCTCACCGTCTTTTTCGGCAATGGTGTGTGGGGCGTGATCGGTGGCGAAGCAGTCAATTACGTTCAGGTTGGCCCACAGCGCTTCTGCGTCTTCCTTGGTTGCCAGCCGCGGACGCACTTCGGCGCGCCCGCCTTGCAGCCCTTCTTCGCAACAGCAGCCCGCCGTCGAGAGCGGAATCCCACCCTGTGCCAGGAACAGGTGGTGCGGGCAGACTTCGCAGGTGACTTTGATGCCGCGTTCTTTGGCAGCCTTGATAATCAGAATTTCTTCGCGTAGTGACACATGTGCAATGTGGATGGGCCGGTCATAAATCGCCGCCATCAGAATCGCCGCTGCCATGGTGCGGCTCTCAGCGTGGGCGACGATCGGCGCATTTTTGGGATACTGTGCAAAGTGCGGCTGCCAGAGCGTCATATCGTCGAGCCGCAGTTGCCCGAAGGTCATATCCAGGTACATTTTCAGGGCTGCCGCCTGCGGGGCGAGCTTTGCGACGATCTGAGCGTTATCGGGGCCTGCGCCAAGATACTGGGCATAGTCGCAGCGCGCTTTCGATTGGGCAGCAGTCAGGGCAATATTGAGCGTTTCAGCGTCGAAGATGGGTGGTTTGGTGTTGGGCATCGCCAACACGAGCGTGATGCCGCCTGCCAGGGCCGCGCAGGTACCTAAATCGTAATCTTCCTTGTGGGTCGCACCGGGTTCGCGCAGGTGAACGTGAGGATCAATCAGGCCAGGCAGGCGGATCATTTCAAAGCGTTTCCTTGAAGTTGTAAATCCCATCGCGGAAGGCATATTGACGCCCGCAGGTGCAGGATAAATAGTCATTATGGTCTTCAAGTGGGCTGTGAGCGCATTCAGGACATTTGAAAAAGCTCCCGGCTGTAGCGCTGGCAGTCTGCCCCTGGGCTGTTGCACCGATAAAGACGCTGGGCGTGAGCTGAAAGAGTTCACCCGTGGGTTGCAGCAGGCCATCGAGCGCCGCCAGCGCCCCGGCGGGAAATCGTCCGCTTGAGCAGGCCGAGCCGCAGGTGCGAAACCGTCAGCGTTTTGCGGATGCTGAAGCCGGTTTCGCTCATCCATTGGCGGATGGCTTGCGGGTGAAAGTCGAAGTTCAGTGCAGCAAACTCCACTGCTTCATGCGTGAAGGGATTCCAGCTTTGTCGCCCAAGCCAGTAGCGTAGAATGGCTTTTGTGTTCTGCTTGTTGGCATATTCAAGAATGAAACTGGCGTTGGGTTGAAGCACATTGCGCACCTGGTGCAGCGCCTTGACCGGCTCGGCCATGTGATGCAGCGCCCGGATCATGGTGGCACCGTCAAACAGGCCATCCACAAAGGGCAGCTTATAAATATCGGCTGCGACATACATATAACGGGATAAATCGCCCAAGCGTGCGCGGGCCTGTTCCATTTGGGTGCGCGAATAATCGAGCAGGACAATGCGCTCATAGCCGGTATAGCGTGGCGTATTGCGTCCGGCACCGGCACCCAGTTCCAGCAGCAGCTTACCATGCGTGGGCAAAAGCCGCTTGAGCGCAATCGCTTCGGCGCGGTCTTCATATTGGCGGCCTCCCTGATCCCAGAAGGATGTCTGGTAATCGGAGCCTTCGTAGCTACAGACGGGGGGAGTGGTCATTAGACGTTAGGTGTTAGGTATTAGACGTTAGGTGTTAGGCATTAGACTTTTGCTCTTTCTAAAAGCTAAAGTCTAATGCCTAATGTCTAATACCCTCTTCCGAACTCCACGATAATTGAAGCCATGAAATTTCATGATGGCCGGGTCGTAGATGTTGCGGGCATCAAAGATGACGGGTGTCTTGAGCAGCCCCTTGATCTTTTCGAGATCAAGCTGCTTGAATTCGTTCCACTCGGTGATGACCATGAGTGCGTCGCAGCCGTCAGCCATTTCGTAGGGGCTCTTGAACATTTCCACAGCTGGGAGCATTTTGCGGGCCACATCCATTGCTACCGGGTCGTAGGCGCGGACGATGGCGCCGGCAGTGTTCAATTCCTGGGCAATATCCACAGACGGAGCGTCGCGCATGTCATCGGTGTTGGGTTTGAAGGCCAACCCGAGCAGGCCGACGGTTTTGCCTTTCAGTTCGCCACCCAGCATCTCGGCGACGTGATCGACGACCATTTTGCGGCGTTCGTAGTTGACGTCCATCACGGTGTTGAGAATGCGCGGGTCGCGCCCGGCAGCTTCGGCCATGTAGGCCAGTGCCATGACATCCTTGGGGAAGCAGGAACCGCCCCAGCCGAGACCGGCATCGAGAAAGTGGCGACCAATGCGGGCATCATACCCCATCCCAGCGGCGACTTCCTTCACGTCCGCGCCGAGTGCTTCGCAGATGTTGGCGATCTCATTAATAAAGGATATTTTGGTTGCCAGGAAGGCATTGGATGCGTACTTGATCATTTCAGCGGTGCGCAGGTCGGTGATGACGATGGGCGCGCGCAAGGCCAGGTGCAGTTGCGCTACTTTGTTGGCGGCGTCTTTATCGGTGGAGCCGAGCACGGTGCGGTGCGGATTGCTGAAGTCGGCAATCGCCGAGCCTTCACGCAAAAATTCGGGGCACGAGACGACGGCAAAGTCAATGGGGGCTTTCTGCGAGCGTTTGACGATGTCTGCCACCCAGTCGCCTGTGCCAACTGGCACAGTGGATTTGTTGATGATGATGATGGGGGCGGTCATATGCTCGGCGATGGATTTGGCGGCTGCGGCGACATACTGCAAATCAGCCTGACCGTTGACGCCGGAGGGTGTGCCAACCGCGATGAAGGCGAATTCTGTGCCGTTGACGGCTTCGGCATAGTCAGTGGTGAATTGCAATCGCCCGGCCTTGACGTTGCGTTTGACGAGTTCTTCGAGCCCAGGTTCGTAAATGGGCATGATGCCTTTGTTCAGGTTTTCAACACGCTCCTGGTTGATGTCGAGCGCAACAACATGATTGCCCAGGTCTGCAAAGCAGGCCCCGGTGACGACGCCCACGTAGCCGACGCCGATAACGCAGATTCGTTTCATAGTCTTCCTCACATAGTCAGAGTGTGTAATGCGCCGTAAAAACGGCGCATGTCGTGGAGCAGAATATACCAGAAAAGTTCAAAACGATTTCGACGAAATTGGCGAATAATGGAGTTGCATATTCACCTTACACAGTTTCACCACGGAGCACACAGAGAACACTGAGAAATTCTCTTTAACGTCTCTGTAAACTCTGTGTGCTCCGTGGTAAATGCCTTTTGTCTGCGTAAGGTGAGTTACATATATCAAAACGCAATCCCGGCAATTTTCAAGGCTGCAAGGCCACCAAAGATAAACATCACCAGTGCTGCGCCGAAGAGTTTTTCGCGCAAACCGCGCACATCTTTCAGGCGAAAATTGGGGAAGGCAATTTCTTCCAGGTCGAGCTTGACGCCGCCAAACCATGAGAACAATGCGCCGCCCGCCAGTCCGCCGATGTGTCCCCAGTTGTCTGCTTGGATAATGAAACCGATCACCACGTTAAGACCAATCAGGGTCAACGCGTTTTGCAGCGCGGCCTTGCCATTATCTTCAAGAAAGGATTTGTTGTGCATCACGAAAACGACCTGTGCGCCCAACAGACCAAACAGCGCAGTCGAAGCACCCCAGGCTGGGTAGGGAGAAAAGAGAAACGAGAAAACGTTCCCGGCGAAGCCTGCTACAACATACAGTAGCAGAAAAGCCCAGTGTCCGGCAAATTTTTCCAGTCGCGGACCCACAATCGCCAGGAAGTACATATTTGAAGCAATGTGCAGGAACATTTGATCGTCATGTAAAAGCATTGGCGTAAACAGTCGCCAGACCTGTCCGGCAATGATCATCTCATTAATTTTCGCGCCCCAAATTCCGGGGATGTCCTCGTGCAGCCAGTATAACGTCGCCATTTGCAGAAGAAAGACAAAGACCGTAATCCCCAGAATAGTATAGGTCACAACGGGTTTGTAATTCGGGCTTTCCACCACTTGCAGACGCGGCTGGGCGGGTGTCGTTGGGGGCGTACTCATTTCGTTTGTCATTAGAGGGAAACCTTTCGCTGCACCACGCGATGATGTTCGGCATGAATAATGGATTGAATGACATCCACGGCATCGTCCAGATGTTCGTCACTGTTAACCACAGCATAGTCAAACTCGGCGGCGCGCTTCAATTCCTGGCGTGCGGTGGCAATACGGAGTTTAAGCCCCTCATGCGTCTCGGTCTTGCGTGCTTCGAGACGGTTTACCAGCGCTTGCTCGCTTTCGGTGGTCAGGAAGATCAGCAGCGCCTCGGGCACAATCTTGCGGATGGTCGCCGCGCCCTGCACATCGATACGCATGACCACGTCCATGCCGCTTGCAAGCGCGTCACGCACCTGCTGTTTGGGGATGCCCTTGTAATCGTTGTAGACAATTGCATATTCGAGCAATTCATCGGCTTCGATCATGCGGGCAAACTCGTCAAAGCTGACAAAGAAATAATCCTTGCCATTCACTTCGTTGGGACGCATCGCGCGGGTTGTGGCCGTAACCACAAAATGAAAATGCAGATTGCGCGCTTTCATACGATCCAGGATAGTATCTTTGCCTGCGCCTGAAGGGCCTGAAAGGACAATCAGCAGGGGTTGCGGGTTATATAGGTTGAAATCCACGTCAGTCATGGGTCTATTGTAACAAAGAAAATGTGCCCCCTCCCAGCCTCCCCCAAATACGACGCAAGCTAGTTTGAATTATAGACTTTTTCCTGTCGTATTTGGGGGAGGTGGCCGTTACATCGTCCAGATGTTCTTACGGGAGGCCGGAGGGGGCTGGTTTGCAGACTTATTGGTATAATTTGGCCCATGCCTACTTATGATTACATCTGTCTCGATTGTCGTCAACGTTTTGACATTTTCCTGAGCTACAAGGATTACGGCGTGCTCCCCGTCGCCTGTTCCCATTGTCAGAGTGCCAACGTACGCCGCAGAGTCCCCCGCGTGCGCGTGCTGAAAACGGATGAGCAAAGAGCTGCGGCCCTGGCGGATCCGTCCGCGCTGGCCGCGCTCGATGAAAACAATCCGGCGGCACTCGCCCAGATGATGCGCCAGATGGGCTCCGAAATGGGCGCGGATCTGCCGCACGAGTTCAACGAAGTTGTCAGCCGTCTCGAAGCTGGGCAATCTCCGCAGGAAATCGAATCGTCTCTGCCCGATATGGGCCTGGGCGATATGGGCGGTGGGTTGGGTGGTGAATAAATGCAGCGCGGCGCATCAAAAGGTGCGCCGCGCTGCATTTATTCGCTTAGTTCGTAGGCCTGCCGCAGCCAGCCGAGCAGTTCAGCATCCACTTCGGCGGGGTCGGTCAGCCTGACTTCTTGATGGTAACGCTTTGAAGAAACTTTCTCCGTTTTGGGGAAGCGCGGGCTGTCAATCGGCGCAGCCGACTTAATGTTGAGTAGCAAGGCTGTCTTGCGTGTCGCCACGCCGGCAAAAGCCGTCTTGTTGACAAGATGAATGGATGTCTTTTTCGGCTCTTCGGTGACAGCACCCAAGGAGTGGGTCTCAGCCATCAGCCTGTCATAAATGGCCCGCACGACGGGGGATTTTTCGGCAAAATGGGACTGAATGGTAAAAGATGGGTCAGTCATCGTTCCTCCTGTGAAAGTGTCAGATCATGGTCAAAATGATCGGTTCGGCTTTGGTCACGACGATGGTATGTTCAAACTGCGCCGCCAGACGGCGATCCACCGTGCGCAAGGCCCAGCCATCGCGTTCTTCGACAATGTGACCTTTGCCCATGGTGAGAAAAGGCTCAATAGCCAGCACCAGCCCTTCGTTCAGGATGCGTTTGTCGTTGGGGTTGTAGAAATTCAGCACTTCTTTGGGCGCTTCGTGCAATTTTCGACCAATGCCATGCCCGCCAAGCTCAGCGATGGTTTGATAGCCGCGTTTGTGGGCTTCCAACTCCACCGCGCGGCCAATCCCATTTAACGGACGCCCCGCCTTCGCCGCGCGCAGCGCCTTCCACAGGGCGGATTTTGTCGCTTCGAGCAGGTTGGCAACTGCAGGGTTGTGCCCTGATACCAGCAGCGACGCACCAGTATCCGCATAGTAGCCATCCAGTTCAGCAGAAACATCAATGTGAATCAGGTCGCCATCCTTGAGTACGTATTGATCTGGGATGCCGTGGGCGATGACCGGCGCAACGCTGATGCAGGTTGCGCCCGGAAAGTTGTAGGCGACCTGTGGGGCTGAGTGCGCGCCGCCGGCTTCGAGCAGCTCGCGCCCAATCTGATCCAACTCGGCGGTGGTGATGCCGGGGCAGGCCAGCTTCATCATTTTGCGTAATGTTTCGGCGCACAGGCGTCCCACCGATTTGAGCGTTGTGAGATCATATTCAGATTCAGCAGTCATGGTTTCCTTTCAAAGTCCAGGCAAAAATCCGATTACAGCAAGCTTCTGCTTGCTCCGCATTCATGTGCTTATAAAAGCATTCTACAGTTTTCGAAAATGAAAAACAAGTAGCGATTCAGCACTGATATTTTTTGCTGAATTTAAACGATACCTTGGACTTGTTTTCCTTAAGGGTTTTTAATATTTTACGCTGTGCTTAACACTATAATTACATTCACCAATCCATTTACATCAAGAGGCAAATCCACATGAAAAAAACCGTTTTCCCTATCCTGCTTGTTCTTATGATCTTTCTTACTGCCTGCGGCGGCAATTCATTTGAAAGCCAGGCCGATGAGTATATCAAGAGCCAAAATATCAATGGCGCGGTGCTGATTGCTCAAAAAGGCAAAATTATCTTTAGCAAAGCGTATGGGGTGATTAACTCGACCAAAACACCCATTACGCTTGATACGCCATTCAGCATCGATGCCATAACGCGCTCTTTCACGGCCATGGGCATCATGATCTTGCAGCAAGAGGGCAAACTATCCATCGAGGACCCCGTCTGTAACTACCTGGCAACTTGTCCGGAACCATGGAAACCGATCACGCTGCACCAATTGCTGTCGAACACATCTGGTGTTTACGAGTATACAGAACAAATGGCTCCCGAGGATTTTTGTAAACCACACACACAAAAAGAAATGGTTGATTTGATCCAGGCGTTCCCGCTTGTGTCTAAGCCGGGCGAAAAATGGAATTATAGCAGCGCCAGTTATTATCTGCTGGGGATGGTGATTGAAAAAGTATCGGGTCAAGATTACCCCACCTTTATTCAGAAAAACATCTTCGACCCGTTGAAAATGACCGCTTCGGGATACAATATCAGCACCGTGGATCCCTTTAAAACACAAATGGCAAATTGCAAGGATATGGTCACGGTGACCTTTGGATCGGGCGCGCTCTATTCCACGGTTGGCGATCTATACAAGTGGGACCAGGCCCTTTACGGCAATACGCTTGTTTCGCAAGCAACCCTGGACAAAATATTCGCGTCTCCGGTTTCCACCGGGCTCACCGGGGATGCGAGTGAGCCGATTGATTATGGCTTTGGCTGGCTGATCACCAACGAATTCGGTCATCATGTGGTGATGCACGGCGGTCATACCCCCGGCTTCGATGGATACCTGCGGCGTTATCCTGACGACCAGACGACGGTGATTGTGCTCGAAAATCAGCTTTATGGATCAGCACAACTCAGCAAAGATCTGGCTGGGATGCTTTTCAAGCAGAAGTAAGCGATAAGAAGCGCCTGGCTTCAGGCAGATTACTCTCAAGACAAGTGTAAGGGTACGGGAAACCGCACCCTTACACTTTTTAATCCCTTTGTGAATCTGGCATTTTTGCCTGCATGGTTCATTAATCAGAAGATTGTGACACCGTTTCTTCAACAATGGACGTTTTTACGCGTTGGTGCAGTGCAAAGACGCCAAAAGCGAGCGGGATTGGGATGCAGATACAGCAGGAGCCTAGTCCGCTTGTGAGCGCGAAGTTTCCTTGCAGGTTGTTCATCACGCTGCTGACCAGGGTGGTAATATCGCCAGCAAATATTGCAAAAAGCCCGGGAAGGCTGCCCGCGAGTACCGCCACCAGGGTGGCGATCATGCCAATCGTTATCTTTTCCATCGTAAATCTCCTTTGGGTGAATGAATGCCGCGCAGACATCCGCAAATAACAACGGATGAACCGGGCTCCATCTTTCACAGGGTATAACGATTTTTTGCGCGGGTTATCACGTGCTTTCAGGGTGGATATAGGATGAATAGAAGATGATTACAGGATGAATACGGGATGATTACAGGATGGATACGAGATGACCGATTTTACGGCTTTGTTTGCCGCTATAATCGAAGTATCCATTGCAGAACAAAAGGCAGGCGCATTTCAAAAAAGGAGTAGTTTCATTCATGATGACACCTTTCAAACTGACCGTCAGATGTGCATGGTGGATGCAGATATGTCAGATATTGTTTGCGCTCCCTTTTACAGTGGGTTCATTTTTTATGCTCATCTATGTTTTTCAAGGCTCAATTGTTTTTTTGTGGGTGTTCTTATTATTTACACTTCTGGCATACATGGGATGGGCGAACGCTTTATCAACCATTCAGATGAAAGCGTGATGGTTACTGTTTTATATGGTCGTTTTCGTATTTACTGGAATGAAGTTGAGATCATCGTTCTAAATGTTCCTTACATTGCCTTATTGAGGAACGGCAAAAGAATAGTTTTTTCACTGGCTTTTATCGGCAGGAACACCGATAAAATGCTCGAGTTTTTCAAGCAACAAATAGAAGCACGAGAGATTGTTGTCGAGGAAGACGTTACATCATTTCCGCTCACGCATCAGAATGCAAGAGTTTGGCGCTAATAACCACTGATATCTGTTCACTGATCACTGTTTCCTAATCCCTGGAGTCCCCATGAACATCCGCCTTGGCATCTATGAAATCTTCTCGCGCATCGTACCGGGGGGCGTGTATATTGCCGCGATTGTCCAATTGCTCGTGGTCTTGCGCGTGCTGACGATTGACCTGAAAGCGCTCAACGATATCTCGCTGATTGCTTCGCTGGGGCTGGCGGTGGCGGCCTATGTGGTGGGTGGGGCGCTCAATCCCTTTTCGCTGATGTGGCTCAAGCTTTTCCGCATTCAAGGCGCCAGCCAATCTGCCCTGACTGCCTTTAAAAAAGCGCATTATGATGACTGGCAAATTGATGTCCAGGACAAAGACAGCCCAACACTGATGGCTTTTTTGCGTACCAAAAACCTTGAGTTAGCCGGGGACATCGAACGCCAGATGGCAATCTCGATCATGATGCGCAACGTTAGCCTGGGGTTGGGCATGATGACGGTCAACTTTATTGTCAGCTACATCATTGGGCGTGCCATGCAGGATATTTTTGCCGCGATCCTGCTTGCCATCGTCTCGATGCTCGCCATGCGCGAGTTGACCACTTTTCGGCGCTGGTATTACGATGCCATTTTGCAAACCACGCTGGCCTACCGCATTGATCTTGAAAAACTGATTAAGCCCAAGCCGGGCAGCATGAAGCACAAGCCCGAAGACAAACAGGAAATGTGAAAAAGTTTCCGCGTAGGTGGTGGACGGCGGCTGGGATTTTGCTGACTCTGGGGCTGGTTCCCGTTTTCGGTCTGTTGCCGCCGCTGATGGCGTGTACCGATCACACGGCGCAGAGTCTTGTGCTGGCCCTGTGCACGGGGCTGGGATTGTATCTTCTGGCGGGTGGGCGCAGTCCGTGGCTGGGGGCGGGAACTGTTGCGACGCTTTTGTTGGTGCTCTGGCTGGGTGTTTATCCGCTTTCGCCGCTCTATCGCAATCTTTTGCAGGGATTCAGCGTCACAGTGCAAGGGCGCGGCGTCGTCCGTATTGATGATGGGGCGATGGTGACTCTCGCAGCGGGTCAGCCCGCAGCCTTGCAGCCACTGACAGCGTTGACCGATGTCCATTGCAACTGGATGTCGGCGCAGGGTGGCGAGTTCGATGATCCGCAGGGTTGCGACACGGTTTATATCCCGCCGCACGCCAGCAGCTACGCCATTCTCAAAGTGAACATCCAATCGGCATGTCTGCCGCGCGCGCTTGGGCAGATCAAGATCAGCATTTTGCCCTAAGTGACTGTTTCTTACAGGCTCTTTACCACGGAGATCACAGAGATCGCGGAGAAAACCTTTAAAAAACTCTGCGTTCTCTGTGATCTCTGTGGTGAATGATCTTTTCTTGCATACCATAAGGTTTTGCCATGACGACACCCGATCCAATTTACCGTTACAACTTCACCGTCCCCGCCGCAGCGCTCGACGCCAATGGACATGTCAACAACGTCCATTATGTGCAATGGATGCAGGATGTGGCTGTCCGTCACTTTGAAGCGCTGGGTGGCTTGCCGCCAACGCAGGCTGCCGGGGCCACCTGGGTGGTGCGCTCACACAATATTGAATATCTCAACCCGGCCTTTGTGGGCGAGCAGATTGAAGTGCGCACCTGGGTTGCCAGCGTGCGACGTGTACGCTGCCTGCGCCGTTATGAATTTGTGCGCCCGGCTGATGCCAAACTGCTCGTACGTGGCGCAACCGAATGGATTTTCGTCGATGCCAAAAGCGGTCGTCCGCTCTCGATCCCTGATGATGTGCTGCAGGTTTTCCCAGTGTTGCCTGATGATAAGGATGTGATAAAATAGAACAAAAATTCTAAAAGGAGCGTGTATGGCAAAAGTCATGGTTCTGGTGGGCACAAGCAAGGGCGGCTTTATTTTCAACAGCGATTCTGCGCGTAAAAACTGGCAGGTCAGTGACATTCTCTTTAAAAGCTGGGGGGTGATGCACATGCAAATGGATCAGCGCGACCAGCGTTTGCACGCGGCGGTCAATCACATCATTTATGGTTCGACCACCCATTATTCAGATGATTTGGGCAAGACCTGGACGCAGGCTGCTGGCGTGCCGGTGCTCGGGCGTGCATCCAAATCGGGGCGGCCTTTGAGCACACCCGAAGAAGCCGGGCGCTCTGCCGAAGGCGAAGATGTGCAGGCCAAACCCGAAAAGTTTAATCAAAGTCTGGAACATCACCCCTGGCCGCGCCGACGAACCGGGGGTGCTCTATGCCGGGGCCGAACCCGCCTCGCTTTTCAAGTCCACCGACCGGGGCGAGAACTGGATGCTCAATGACGGATTTTTCGACCACCCGCATCGTGGCACCTGGTTCCCCGGCAATGGCGGACTGTGCCTGCACACGATCCTCCCCGACCCGGTCAACCCGGCGCGGATGTGGGTGGGCATTTCGACGGGGGGCTGTTATCGCACCGACGATGGGGGCCAGAGCTGGTCGCCGTTTAATAAGAATGTCCGCGCCGATTTCTCCCCCGACAAATTCCCCGAATACGGACAGTGTCTGCATAAGATGACGCTGCATCCGGCCAACCCGCAGGTGCTCTATCAGCAAAACCACTGCGGCGTCTATCGCAGTGACAACGCTGGCGAAGACTGGATCGATATTGGCGAGGGACGCCTGCCGAGCCGTTTTGGTTTCCCGATTGCGGTCGATCCCAACGACCCAAAGACTATTTTTGTCGCGCTCGAAGAGAGTGACGAGTATCGCATGAGTGTGGATGGGCGCTTTTCGGTCTGGCGCAGCCGCGATGCCGGTGAAAACTGGCAACGCCTGACGAATGGTTTGCCCGAGCGTGCCCATCTGGTGGTGCTGCGCGAAGCCATGTCCACCGATACGCTGGCGCAGACCGGCCTTTACATCGGCACCAACACCGGGCAACTGTTCTACAGCCGCGATGCAGGTGACAGTTGGGAATTGCTCGCCGATTACCTGCCACCGATTTTTTCGGTCGAAGCGGTTGTGATGGCAGATTGATATAAAAACAGTTCAGCCACAGAGAACACGGAGAAAAAAATGGACATCATCCGCGAACCTCGCATTGACGAACGCCCTGAGCAAGCCTACATGGGCATCCGCATTATTTCACCTTTTGCTGGTATGTCGGTTATGAGTGGTAAAATCAGCAGGGAAATGCACATCTGGGCAAAAGTGCATGATCTCAAGTCGGTTGGTCCGCCTTTTGTGCGCTTTCACGTGATTGACATGCGCGGAAAAATGGAGATCACCTACGGCATTCCAGTGGGGATCATTGTCCCGGCAGATGAGCGTGTCACTGCAGACGTGTTGGTTGCAGGTCGGTATGCCAGCCTGGTCTATAGGAACGGCGGCATCGCGGGCAACCGGGCGCTGATTGAATGGGTGCGCGGCCAGGGCATGGATTTTGACCGCTGGGATACCCCGGCAGGCGACAACTTCCGGTGCCGTTATGAATCGTATCTGACCGATCCCAAAATGGAACCCCGCAAAACCTGCTGGCATATCGAAGTTGCCATCAAACTTGCTTAAAAAACCTTTCACCACTAAGGCACAAAGCCACGAATTTTTGTGCCTTAGTGCCTTGGCGGTAATTTTTGTTTTTAAACCCACAGGAGTCACCCCTTTGACAGAACCAAATGCAATTACTGTCCAGAACCTGAGCAAGACATATCAGGTCAGCGAGCGTGATGGCGGCTTTGGCGCTGCCATGCGCAGCTTTATCAAGCGCAAATATCGCAGTGTTGAAGCCGTCAAAGACGTTAGTTTTACGATCCGCCCCGGGGAAGTCGTCGGGTTTCTGGGTCCCAACGGTGCCGGGAAAACTACCACCCTGAAGATGCTCTCCGGGTTGCTCCATCCCAGCAGCGGCGACGCCCGGGTGCTCGGACATACACCCTGGGAGTTGAAATCTGACTACCTGCGTTCGATGACCCTTGTCATGGGACAGCGCAGCCGCCTTTCGTGGGATATCCCCGCTTCTGACTCCTTCCTGCTTAACCAGGCCATCTATCGCATTCCCGATGACGAGTATAAGCGCACCTTGAAAGAACTCGATGAAATGCTCGAACTGGAACCGATTATGAAAAAGCCTGTGCGCAACCTGTCACTGGGCGAGCGCATGAAAGTCGAAATGGCGGCAGGCCTGATGCACCGTCCGCAGGTACTCTTTCTCGACGAACCCACCATTGGTCTTGATATCACGGCCCAGGTGCGCATCCGCGCTTTTTTGCAGGAATACAACCGGCGCAGCGGCGCGACGATCATCCTGACCAGTCATTACATGGCGGATGTCACCGCGCTGTGTGAGCGTGTCATCATCATTCATCAGGGCCAGCTTAAATATGACGGCGGGTTGAACGATCTTTCGCGTAAAATTGCGCCCTTCAAACTGATCGGTGTGGCACTTGACGATACGGCAACGCACGACCTGAGTCAGTATGGCACGCCCGTCGTCAACGAAGAAAACAGTGAAAAATCCTTCATTCAGGTGCGCGCCGAAGATGTCACCAGCGTTACCGCCCGGCTGCTGGCTGATCTTCCTGTCAGCGACATCAGCATCAGCGACCCGCCGATTGAAGAAGTCATCGAAATGGCTTTTAACGGATAAGATTTTGGGTCTCCACGCAATGACGAGGAAATTATGCTGAAAATTTATCAACGCTTCTGGCAGGTTAACTGGG
This sequence comes from uncultured Chloroflexia bacterium, assembly GCA_963757465.1. Taxonomy (GTDB): domain Bacteria; phylum Chloroflexota; class Anaerolineae; order Anaerolineales; family Villigracilaceae; genus UBA5195. Next base: position 546,409 of record CAVWRY010000007.1, read on the forward strand.
CCGAACAGTGGCAATACCGCGCCAATCTGGTGATGTATTTGTTCTTCTGGCTGGTTTCGCCGATTGTTTCGCTGGCTGTCTGGACAACGATTGCCAACAGTCAGGGCAGTGTTGGTGGCCTGACCGCCAACGATTTTGTCACCTACTATATGACTTTGCTCATCATTGACCAGCTTACCAGCGATATCACCCTCCACATTTTTGCCTACAAAATTCAGGATGGCACGCTGGCCGGAGAACTTATCCGCCCGGTTCACCCAATGTTGACCAATACGCTGGTCACAAACATCTCGTTTAAAGTGCTGACGCTGATGACGTTAATCCCGGTCTGGGGCTTGCTGTGGATATTATTCCAACCTAATTTTTCCACCGTTACCTGGCAGGGGATTTTACTGGCAGTTCCTGCGGTTATTTTAGGATTCGCGGTCAGCTTCCTTTTTGGTGCATCGCTGACCTGCATCGCTTTCTGGACGACGAGAGTTCTGGTCGCTGGCTGAGTTTTACTGGGCGATGATTGCACTCTTTTCGGGGCAGTTTGTACCGTTGCAATTGATGCCACAGCTCGTCCAGCAAATTGCGCGGGTATTGCCCTTTCAGCTTTTTAAGTTTTCCCCGTTCAAATTGTGCTCGGCCGGCTCAGCGCATCTGAAATCGTCACTGGGTACCTGATGGGGTTTGCCTGGCTGCTGGTGGCGCTGTTCTTCTTCAAGTGGATCTGGCGCAGGGGTTTGACGCAATTTTCTGCGGTGGGAGCTTAACCCATGTATACGCTGCGCGTGATCGGCACACTTATCAAAATCAATATTCAAATTTCTGTTGCCTATCGAGCTGACACCATCATCAATATCCTGCTCAACCTGATGTGGCTCGGTTGGGAATTGCTCAGCCTCAATATCATCTTCAGCAATACCCCAAAGCTTGCCGGATGGGGACTTGGCGAGTTGATCTCCCTGCTAGGTGTTTTTCGAATCATTAATACCATGATGGCTGGTTTGCTCTGGCCCAATACCGAGAAATTCAATGCCAGCGTGCGGGATGGTTCGCTTGATTACACCATTTTGTTACCCGTCAACAACCAATTCATCGTCAGTTTTGCGCGCATTACCATATGGCGTGCATGGGATCTGGTGCTGGCTTTTTCGTTAATTATTATTGGCATTGTCATCAGCGGTGACACTGCGACATTTACCAGCGTCCTCCAATTTTTGGCGTTGACTGTGTCTGGCGCAGTTGTCATTTACAGTCTGTGGATTGTGCTGATCGCGCTGACCTTCTGGTTCACCAAATTCGATAATAACGTCACGATCCTGCAGGCCTTGCTTGATTCAGGGCGCTACCCGGCGACAATTTATCCGTCATGGTTGCAGGTGATTGTCACATTCATTATTCCCATTGCGATTGCAACCACCGTCCCGGTGCAAGCCTTACGTGGCGACTTGAGCGGATTGCAGGTACTCGGTTTTCTTGGTCTGGGGATTGCCAGCTTTGCGGTTTCATCCGTCGTCTGGAAGTTTGGCGTTCGCCGTTACAGTGGCGCAAGTAGTTAATTTGTTCGTTGGGAAGCTTGGCCCCCAAATTGAACAAAATACAACAAAAAAACCTGCTCCGTTAGGAGCAGGTTTTTTTGTTAGCTTGTAAAAATTACAGGCTGGCGTTGACGGTTGAGAAGACCTTACCAACCAACGGACCCATGATGCTGACGGCGGCGATAACGACGACGGCAACGAGTACGAGGATCAAAGCGTACTCAACCATACCTTGGCCTTTTTCTTTGAGAGCGAGTTTCATAATGTTTAATCTCCTTTTTTATAAATAGATTTACGTCCGAATTGACGTAATGATAGCTATATTATATCAATATATTTAGGTGAATTGCAACATACAAAAATAAAAGGTTTTGGGGGGGTATTTTGCATAACAGTTCTTCACGTAAAACGTTTCACTAAAAACGTTTTATAAAGATAAACAAATCTTCCTCAGGACGGTAAAAATCACGGATGCGTGCTTCGATCTCATACCCGGCAGCAAGATAAAAGCGGCGGGTGGGTTCAAAGGATAGCTTGCCCTCAGTTTCAGCGATGAGCATTCGTCCACCCAAATGGCGTATTTTTTCTTCAACAGTTCGTAACAAGGCTTTGCCAATGCCCTGGCCCTGTTGCTGCTGGTTCACGCCGATCCAGTACAGGTCAAAGGTGCCATCAGTCAGTGGCCGCTGCCCGTAGCAGGCAAAGCCGAGAAAATGATCCCCCTGTTTGGCAACCACAAAATGGTAATGACTGTCTACGTCACCTTTTTTAGCAAATTCTGTCCATAGCTCTTCGATGATTTCAAAGTCGTTTTGGAAAAACAATTCGATTTTGCGGGCAAGTTCCATCAGTTGCGCGCCATCGGTTTGCGCAGGGGTGATGATTTCAAGCCTGGTCTCTGGGGTTGCCGAAGTTTCTTTCATGGTTTCCTGTAGCTGCCTGATTCGTTTGTTGATGTAGGGTAGAAAATGATTGCCATAACGCTCATAGAGTTCAGGTCTGCGCCAGTCGCGGCTGGTGAATATTTTACGACATTGGGCTGTGCCGCAAAGACACTCCCAGGTCGGGATGGTATCGTCATCGGGATCCCACCACATCACCAGATCGGCAGTGATTTCCTCGCCGCAGACAATATTGCGCCTGGCAACCAACGTAATTTCGTTCGTCAACCAGACGTTTGGGTCGCATGAATGATTAATATAATCATCCACACTATATCCGTGCTCTGGTGAGTGTCCCAGAATAATGCCATCGTCAATGGTGCAATAAGTATGCTCAAGCACCTTGCCCGTTTGAACATCTTCGGGTGTGAACAGGTCTCCCCCCCAGACCATGAGAACTTCCCCTTTTTGGATGTCTGCTTTGGTGAATATGCCATTGCCGTGGATGGGTGACGGGCGCACTTCCAATCGCGGATCATTTTGAGAACAGGGGGGAATTTCGGGTAAGCGGGACGCTGGATAAGCTGGCATGCAAGTTCCGGAAAAGAAGTATTTTAGCGTTTCGTATCCGCAAGAATCCGCAGAATTACTTCACGGTAGGTGATCTGGCTGCGTTCGCATGCGGCAATAAACCCCGCATCTTTTGAAAGACAGGGGTTTGTATTAATTTCAAGCACAAAAGGATTGCCGTCCGCATCCACGCGGAAATCTACGCGCGCGTAGCCGCGCAGGTCAAAAAGATGCCAGCAGGCCAATGCAATGGATTTTACCTGCTCCAGCAGCACTGTGTCACTTTCAGTGAATTCAAAGCTGCGGGGAGTATGACTGTACTCATAGGAAGCTGGTTTCCATTTGGCAGCATAATCCACGATTTTGAATTTGTTGGGCGGGTAGTTCTGAAAAATAATCTCAGCCGGGGATAGAATATGGGGCCCATCTGGCCCGGCCAAAATCGAAAGATTAAATTCACGGCCATCAATGTACGCTTCGGCAAAACACTCACCTGAAAGACGCGGTTGTAAGGCAGTCATCTTTTCGAGCAATTGGTTGGCGCTGGTGACATCGACAATGGAATCCTGCCCAAGCCCGATGGATGCATGTTCCCATACCGATTTGATGATAAAGCGTCCTGCAATGGGGGAGACGCTGTGCTTTAAATCGTTCGGGCTGAACAGTGCCGGGGTGGGAATGCCCGCAGCGATGAGCCTGTCTTTGGCAAGCACTTTGTTAGCAGTTAAAAATGTTGCGTTGGTGCCTGCGCCTGTGTAGGGAATCCGCGTAACATCGAGCAAGGATTGGGCCAGATGAACCAACCTGCCGTGCCCATGCACATCTTCGACCAGGTTGAAGATGAGATCGGGTTGGATGCTGTCAATCTGTTGCAGGGCCTCCGTCAGGTTTAGCGTGAGGGGAATGGTTGTTGCATCCATTCCCAGGCTGAGCAGTTCTTCTTTTACTTCCATCATCTGAACTTCGGAATCAAGCTGGTCTTCGCTCGAACTGTTTGTAGCGGGTGAGAAAAAATCACGGCTCTGGATGGGGTTGGCACGCTTCCCTGCTCTTTCATGTTGAATATGGTAACGATGCAGCGATGAGAACGGCTATTTTATACCTGCTGTGGTCAGGATGCAATTTTTGACCATCGCGGGCATTATATAGCAATAAAACAAAAATGGCGGGTATTTCCCGCCACTTTTGGTCAATTTGTTTAGATCAGGTTTTCTGCAACCAGCAGTTCGGCATTGTAGATCGAACCACCCGCTGCGCCACGGATGGTGTTGTGCGAAAGCACAACAAACTTGAGATGGAAGAGTGGGTCCTGACGCACGCGCCCGACGACGGTGGTCATCCCTTTGCCAGTCATCCGATCGAGACGCGGTTGCGGTCTGTCGCTTTCGTCGCGTACGACGATCACAGGCTTCGGCGCGGAGGGCAGGTCGCGCGAAGCCACCGGGGCCTGATAATTTCTCAGCACCTGAATGGCTGCTTCAGGGGAGACAAACTCTCCAAGTTCCACGCTGGCGCAAACGATATGTCCATCAATCACGGCGACGCGGTTGGTGTGGGCCGAGAATTTGATATCGGCCAGTTCCACGCCGCTCTGGCCCATTTTGCCGAGCATTTTGCGCGATTCCCATTCCACTTTGTCTTCTTCGCCGCCAATGTAGGGGATGACGTTGTCGATGATGTCAAGCGAAGGTATGCCCGGGTACCCCGCCCCGGAGAGCGCCTGGAGCGAGACGACGAAGGCTTTCTTCAGCCCAAAGGAATCTTGTAAGGCTTTTAGTGCAACAGCCAGACCGGTGCTGGTGCAGTTGGGATTGGTCAAAATGCAGCCGCTCCAGCCACGTGTCAGGCGTTGACCGCGGATCAGGCCAATGTGGTCGGCGTTGATTTCAGGCAGCAGCAGCGGAACATCGACTTCCCGGCGGTAGGAGGATGCGTTGGAGCAGACCGCCATCCCGGCTTTGGCAAAACGCGGCTCCAGGTCTTGGGCAAGGTCCGCGGGCAGGGCCGAGAAGACGATTTTGGCTTCCACGCTCTCAGGGGTCGCCGGGACGACGACCATGTCACGTGCCCAGGTGGGCATGGGGTCTGAGAGTACCCAGCGGCAGGCTTTGCCGTAGGTCTGACCGGCAGAGCGATCCGATGCGGCGAGGGCGACGACCTTGAATAGCGGATGGCCGTCGAGCAGGGAGATGAAGCGCTGACCGACCGAGCCGGTTGCGCCAAGAACAGCGACAGAAATTTGGGACATGGGATGGGTTCCTTTTGATGTTGGGGTAGGGGCGGGGTTTCCCCGCCCTTGTTTGGTGTTACGTACAAAATGGGTAGGGGCGCAGCATTGCTGCGCCCCTACTTAACAATCAATCCGTGCAAGCTCTTAACAGCTTTTTCGGTATCGGCAGATGCAACGGCCAGGCTGATGGAAACATCTGACGACCCGTGGGCGATGGCGAGCACATTGATGCCACTCTGACCGAGTTGCGTAAATACCTGTCCGGCCACACCGGGGGTATTGCGTGTGCCGGTGCCGACAACGGTGATGATGGCAATATCCTCTGTTGCCCAGACGCGGTCAATATCACGGTCAACGATTTCGGTGGCAAAGACACTTTGCAGCGCGGCCATCACCGCCACAGCCAATTCGCTGGGCACGGCAAAGCAGATCGACTGTTCAGAAGATGCCTGTGTAATCAGCGGCACGCTCGTGCCGGTGGACGCGACAGCCGCAAAGGCGCGGGCAGCAACGCCGGGGACGCCCAGCATCCCGCGTCCTTCAACAGTGATCAGGCGCTGTTTGCGGACGGCGGTGACGGCTTTGATGATCTCAGAACTGTTGCGCACTTCTCCGTTGCCAGCAGCGTTCGGGATCAGGCGTGTGCCGGGGTGCGTCGGGTTGAACGTGTTGCAGATGCGCAGGCCAATCCCCGCTTCGACGACCGGGCGGATGGTTTTGGGGTGCAACACTTTCGCGCCATAGTAGGCCAGCTCGGCTATTTCGCCATATGTGATTTCGGGCAGTGTGCGGGCATCAGGAACCATGCGCGGGTCGGCGGTCATGACACCGTCCACATCCGTCCAAATCCATACGTCGTCAGCCGGGAGCACCGCCCCGATGATGCCAGCCGAATAATCAGATCCGCCGCGCCCGAGGGTTGTAATCGCTCCTTCGGGGGTTGCGCCCACAAAGCCGGTGATCACCGGGACAATTTTCTGGGCGAGCAGCGGCTCCAGCACCTGACGGGTGCGCCGGGTGGTGGCTTCAAAATCGGGATGGGCATTCTGAAAGTGTTGATTGGTTGTAATCAAATCCATCGCTTCGATATATTTTGCCGGGATGCCCGCCGCACTGATGGCCGGGGCCAAAATGCGTACGCTCATGCGCTCGCCCAGTGAAGCAACCGCGTCCAGCGCGCGTGGGGTGGCTTCGCCAAGAATGCCAATCGCCCGGCACAGATCCACGAAGGTTTTAATCAGCCCGTCGATTTCCTGGTTTGCCAGCGCGCGCGCCGCCGCATCGGGGATGAGGTCTTCGGCGGCTTTGGCGTGTTTCTCGCGGATGGTTTTTTCAGCTTCGCCCAGCGGTTGCAGATTCCCCTCAACGGCGCTGGCAGCGCTATCCAGCAGCAGGTTGGTCACACCCGACAACGCGGATGTTACGACAACCACACGTGACCATTCGGCGCACGCTTCGAGGACGATCTGGCAGGCTTTTTTGACCGCATCCGCTGAACCGACAGATGTGCCACCGAATTTCATTACCAGCGTGCCATTTGAAGATGATTTCTGATTTGCCATAATAATGCTCCTTATTTTTTTAGATACATGTCCATGAAATGGGGATAAAAAAATGCCCCACGTATGTGGGGCATCTGGTATTCCGCTCGTTTCGGCTTTTCTTTCGACGTTTAGTCTTGCCCAAGCACCAATGCCCCGCGTGAAGTTCGGGTGGTAGTGGTAGTTGTCTTGGGCATCATGCTATTGCAGATAGTTTTGTTCATCGTGGGGGCAAATATACCATTTGGAGGAAATGCCGTCAAGGAAATTCCCATTTCGGAAGTGATAAGATAGGTGTATTTCTGACCGCAACTGCTTTTATATTGTACGTCTGATGTGAAATCAAAAAGTGGTTTGAAAAGTTTGAATATCGATATTGAAATCTGAGAAAAGAATACGGCGTAATAAATGGCTAGTCATTTTGAGAATTACACAAGTCGATAAACCGAGCACAGTTTTGCAAAGCAAACGTTCAATATTACGCCCAGTATTTTGGATTTCATGGAAAACACCTTCGATACGTTCCCTAGTTTTGGAAAGCCAGCGGTCAAGTTCTTTCGAATTTTGAAGGTGCTGATTAGAACGTTTTGGTGTCCATATCAAATTATTGGTTTGCTCAAAAATATTGGTCTGCCACTCAAAACCGATAAAACCCTTATCAGCAAAAATATCACAATATGTCAGATGATCAATGACCGCTTCTGCGGCAAAACGTTCATCTAAATTAGCTGGAACCAGATCATAAATAACAGGAATTCCTTGTAAAGTGGAAATTGTGACCAATTTGTAGCCGAAGTAATCCATTTTGCGGCTGGCACAATGTCCATAATCGGCACTCCCAGCAAAATCGCTTCTGTTTTTGCGTCTTTTGTAGCCAAGAACTGGCACAGGTTTGGTATCTAGCAGATATTTGTTATGCAAATGACAGTGCTTTTGAACAATCCAGTAGCGTCTCAATTGTTCCACCAGCAGACGTAATGCCCGTGCTCGACGATTGAACTGGCTTTGATCCACTAATCTTGGAAATAGTGCCAGATAGTTGGCCCGAATAAACTCGACATACTGCGTTTCGCTCGGATAGGGAATGTAATCTTGCGCCAGCATCAATGTCATCAACTCGCTATCTTTGAATTCAGGCTTCTTACCAGCTTTTCCTTTCAGTAGTTTCACGCCTTCTATTTCGTACCAATCATCTACCAGCACATAGATGATCGTTAAAACATCAGAAATGGTTATACTTGTCATGGGAATGTCCTTTCAAGATTTCGTTTGGCGACTTTATCTTGAAGGCATTCCCAATTCCTGTCAATATTTCTTCGATTTCACATCAGACGTATTGTATATTTTCATCGTCGTATAAACCAAGTACAATATTAAGGGTGCAGTTTTACAAATTCACATCAATCAGCCCAAAGATGCCGGAGAATCGTTCAAATGGTTGAGATTGATTTTTCTTATATTTATGATTTTGATGGCGATGAGCGCATTTGGGCTGGATTGATGGATGACTTCACTGCCCGGCATGACATCAAAGTCAATCTCAAGAAAATGGTCTGGGACTCAGCCTGGGCAGAATTGTTTTCATATACGTCTTTGGGGGCTGGGCCGCATGTTTCGCATGTTGGCAATACCTGGGTTAGCAGCCTGGCGCGCATGGATGCGCTGCGCCCTTTCAAGTCAGACGATGTAGCGGCTGTGGGGGGCGCCTGGGATTTTGTTTCTGCCAACTGGGATGCGGGGATGCTTACCGGGGATCGGCGCATCTGGTCCATTCCATGGACGTCATGGATTTATGTGGTTTGCTATCGCAAAGATTTACTGGCAAAGGTTGGGATTGATCCAGTCGATGCTTTTGGCAGCATTCAGGCTGTCAGAGAAACTGTCAAGCGCCTTGTGACTTCTTCGCTTGACATTCCCTGGGTGAACCCCAAATTTTATGTTGCCCCTGCGCAGGATTTAATTCACGCCACTTCACGCGATTTAATGCACATTGCCGCTTCATGGATTTGGGCTGCTGGCGGTGATTTTATCAATAAAGAAGGCTCAAGGGTATTGTTTAACAACGCCCAGTCCATTGAAGGGTTAAAAGCCTGGTTGGAAACCTATCGCGCTGTGCCAGATGAATATAAAAGGCTCTCACAGCGTCAAAGTTTGGAACTGTTTCGCGAAGGTCGCGCGGCAACTGTTCTTACCAATATCTACCGCGCCAATTTGTTGATTAATACAGCCGGAAATCCGTTGATTAGCGAAAATTTAGGGGTTGCTTCTGCCACCGACGTCCCCTGGACGGGGGGCGGAAGTTTTGTGATTTGGGAGCATGTTACGCAGGACCCAGAGCAAGAGCACGCCGCAGTTGAATTAGTGAAATATCTTGCTAGCAAAGAAATTAACTTGCGCTATCATCAAGAATCAGGCAGTATGCCTGCCCGTATTGATGCCTTGAAAGAAGTCTACCCCGAGGGGAGTCCGGCGCATGAAGCGGTATTATGGGCGGCCACCAAAGGACGTGGTTATTACACCTTCCCCATCTGGCGTCGGATTGAGCATCAGTTGAGCAATGCCATTGGGATTATGGTGAACGATGCAACCGAGAATCCCGCTGCGGATTTGGATGTTCTTTTGCGCAATCGGCTTGATCCGCTTGCGACACGATTAAACAATACAATCAGGCTTTAGGCGCAGTTGCCTTTCGCAAACAATTTCGGCAGGCCATTCGTTATCTTGGGAGAATCAGCATGGTTGAAATTGAATTTTCTTACATCGAAGATTTTGATAAAGATGGAAGCATTTGGGCTGAATTAATGGATGAATTCAAGGCCCAGCATGACATTCAGGTTCGTCTCAGGCCCATGGCATGGGACACAGCCTGGGCAGACCTGTTCTCTTATACGACCTTTGGCAATGGCCCGCAGGTCTCGCATGTTGGCAATACCTGGGTTAGCAGCCTGGTGCGTATGCATGCATTGCGTCCCTTCAAGTCAGATGAGATTATTGATATGGGCGGTTCGGCTGCATTTATGGCCCCCAATTGGCAAACCGGGTTGCTCCCTGGCGACAAACGTGTTTGGGCCATTCCGTGGACGGCCTGGAGCTATGTCATCTGTTATCGCAAGGATTTGCTCTCCCAGGTGGGCATTGATCCGCATAACGCTTTTGGCACCGCTGAAGCTGCCAGGAAGACCATTGAATGCCTGGTCGATTTACCCTTGGAAATCCCCTGGTTGAATACGCAAATCCCAATGAATTATCGCTGCCTGCTGCACATTGCCGCTTCATGGATTTGGGCTGCCGGTGGCGACATCATTGACCGGGACGGCACAAAATCATTATTCAATAGTCCTCAGGCAATTACCGGCTTGAAGGATTGGCTTGAAACTTATCGTGCTGTGCCAGATCAGTATAAAAAACTATCGCAGGAAGAAACATTTGAGCTGTTCCGGGAAGGGCGCGCTGCCGCAGTCCTGGCGAATATCCGGGGTACGAATTCGTTCATGGTTTCGCCAGCATCTTCCATTGTGCAGGAAAACCTGGGCGTTGCGACTGTAACGGGTACGCCCTGGACCGGCGGCGGTAGTTTTGTCATCTGGGATGACCTGCGCACCAATCCTGACAAGGAACGCGCTGCTGTAAAACTGGTTAAATTCCTTTCGAGTAAGGAAACCCATCTCTATTACAGTCGTCAGGCAGGCAGTACCCCGTCACTGATTGAGGCATTGAATGAAATCTACCCACCCGGAAACCCCGCTCGTGATGCCATTATGCAGACTGCGCGTGATGGACGCAGTTATTACAATATGCCCATTTGGCGGCGCATTGAATATCAGCTCTACGAGGAAATTGGCTCAGCCGTAGCCGATGCCACCGAGCACATGACTGCTGATTTGGGTGACATTTTGCATAAACATCTTGATCCCCTGGCTGCGCGCTTGAATATTACGCTCGGGCATTAATGGGTTCATGCTATACCAGAAGAGACGGCGCAGATCATTCTGCGCTGTCTCTTCTCAGAAGGAAACAAGGAGCATTTCTTATGTTTGAGCATCACGATGAAGCGCTACTCCCCCCCGGTCAATTTTTACGTCGGCTGGCAACGCATGGCGGCATTGCGCTCGGGCTGGTGGCCACTTCCCTTGGCATCGGTATGCTGGGTTATCATGTTTTCGAAGGCTTATCCTGGTTGGATGCGCTCGTCAACGCTTCAATGTTATTGGGAGGCATGGGGCCGGTCGACCCTTTGCACACCGTTGCTGGCAAACTGTTTGCATCCTTCTATGCGCTCTATTCTGGCCTGATCTTTCTGATCGTCGCCGGGGTGCTGGTCGTTCCCGTTTTCCATCGCATTATCCATCATTTTCACCTTGAAGAGATGGAAAAAGATGATGATGAAAAAGATGATCTAGAGAAATTAGCCAAACCCGAGAATTTAAACGTAAGCGCGACCGGTCGGTTACGACAGCGGTCGCGCTTAAACTGGTTGGATTATCATACGGGTTTACTCTCGCATTTGCGCCAGCGCATCATCATCCTGCCTCGGGATGTCAAAATAGAGCGGCAGCAGGCTGATTGGCACAAAGACGAGGAGCAAAACCAGTGTAACAATCGCGGCATAGATGGACATGGTTTCCTCCTTTCAGTGGGTGGATAAACTTCTTCCATAATGGATATAACGAAGTTCGGCGGTTTTTGTTGCGAAAAATAGAACACAATTTCAACAATATTGTTACGCACCATTTCTCCAAACCACCTTACAGCGGCCTAACAATAAAAAAGCCCTCTTACCTGAGAGGGCTTCAATTTGTAACCTTCTAACCTAATGACATAATCTTCTCAATCATCTCGTCATTCGTGCCAAAGCGAAAGGCTTCCAGACCGCGTTTTTGCGCTTCGGCTACTTCAATCTCAGTCAGCTTGCGGATGTCGGTTTGGGTAATGATCGGTTTATTGAGCGCTTTTAGACGTGCTTTGAGTGTGGCATCATCAGGTATGATGGGTTGGAGTGTTTGCAGGTATTGCAAAACAGCTTTCGCACCGTTGGTGCCGTCCTTGCGGGCGTAGCCTACCAGCCCGGTGCTGGCCTGGCGTGACCAACCCGCTACGAAAACGTCTGGAATAACGGATTGCGTTTGCGGGTCGTAGGCTTCGAATGAAATCCCATCCATAGGGAAGCGCGGCGCTGGGTTTTTGGCGAACTCGTTCCACTGGGTGGGCAGGCCAAAGCTTTCATCCACTTTGTCGCCAATCGCAAAGACGACGGCATCCACCGGCAAAACGCGTTTGTTGCCTGTGCCGCGCGCTTTGACTTCTTCGTCCTTGCGTACCAGGATATTGTCTTCTACTTCCAGCCCGGTGACTATGCCGTTGTCGTTGCCCAGGATCTGGGTTGGAGATGCCAAAAACGCAAAGCGGAAGCGCCCCGTGGCGTTGGATGGCTGGGCCTTGGGCAGCGCCTCAAGGATTGTGGCTCTGGCGATGGCCGGGTCCTCATCAATCGCCCGCATCAGCGGAGTCACGCGGGCAATTTCTTCGTCGAGCGAACGCTGATCGAGATTGTGAATGACGTATTCCATCTCTTTTTTGTCAAACTTGACTTCTGCCGGGCCACGCCGCACGACGGCGATGACTTCATCCACCTTCAGGTGGTTGATCAGATAACGTGTGATATCGAGCATGACGTTGCCCGCGCCCACAACGGCCACTCTTTTGCCAAACTGAAAGGGTTTCTGGCTAAAGGGAGGAAGCTGGTTGTAATGGTAAACGACATCCTTAGCATGGTAGACACCCGTCAGATGTTCGCCGGGAAGTCCTAGCCACTTTGTTCCCTGTGCGCCGACGGTGGCGAGCACGGCCTGAAAGCCCAGCCCACGCAAATCGTCCAGTGTCAGGTCGCCATTTGCGCCGACGACAATGTTACCAAAATAGTTCAGCCCGGGTGTGTCGAGCACCTGCTGAAACTGGCTGCGCAAGCCCGCTTTCATCGAATATTTATCGAGATAAATTCCATACTCGGCCAGGCCACCAGGTTTGATGTCACGATTGAAAACGACGACCTTTGCGCCTGCGCGGGCCAATTCACGTGCAGCAAACATCCCGGCCGGGCCAGCGCCAACGACGGCAACATAGTAACTTTCGTTCGACATTTGGCTTCTCCTCCATAAAATGATTAGCACCGTAACCACATAAAATAAAAATGTAAGGTAGTTACGGCACGAGACCAATCTTATCAAATATATCAGCCGCAATTCAGTGGGATAAACGCCGAATTATAGCACCTTGCCCCAACTGGCTTGAAAAAATCAAAAATGTTATGTGTAACTTCACCAAGCTTTTAAACTCTATGCTATAGTTATATGAATAGGAGTAAATGCTATGAAAAAACCGGATCGTCCAAAAACGAATGCGATTGGCTGGGCCCTTGCTTTTCTGTTTCCTAAGAAGAGTAAACCTATCCCGCCGAAACCGAGTCCGGCCCCGGTGAGCGCACCGCCGCCTGCATTGCACACTGCCCAACCGCCAGCAACCAGCGCTCCGGTCAGTATCCCGCCAGCGGTGCCTGCTACGCTGCCCCCTGCGGCCAAAGCTCCGGTGAGCTTCCCGCCGCCAGCGCCTGCTACACCACCGCCAGCGGCAAAGGCCCCGGTGAGTTTTCCGCCACCGCCCGCGCCATTGCCCGTTTCCAAAGCGCCTGCAACCGCTGGAAGATTTCAGCCTGCAAAACTCCTGCCGGCCTTTTGGACGGTGACGGGTGCGCTTTCACTGATTGTCAATCTCATTCTGATCGTGACCCTGGTCATCCTGGGGCAGCAACTCTTTGAGCTGAAACGGTTGGTGGGTGGTCATGTGCTGAATGGTCTTTATACCAACTTTCAAAAAATGGATGAAGCCCACATCCAGTCTAACATCAAGGTGCAGGATAATATTCCGATTGACTTTACCCTGCCCATCAGTCAGGATACAGTTGTTACCCTGACCCAGCCGACCTATATCAGCAATGTGATGATTAATCTCGATTCAGGCGGTCTCAGCATCAACAGCCCGGCCAATATTACTCTTCCCGCAGGTACGAATTTGCCTGTACACCTGCAATTGGATGTGCCAGTCAGCGCCAAAATTCCGATCACGCTCAACGTCCCGGTTGATATTCCGCTGAACCAGACGCAACTGCATGAGCCGTTTGTGGGTTTGCAAGAGGTAATTGGGCCTTTCAACTCGATGCTTGATCCAAATCTTACGACATCATCCCAGGTGCCAGCCTGTACCTGGCCGATGATCAACTGGTTCTGTGATTCGTTCTTCATCCGCTAAAAAAATCGCCTGCCACACGCCACGCATCTCTGACAATCAAAACAGGTGCGTGGCGTGTCTACATATAATCAGTCGCAACAAAACCCTTAAAGTTACGCAGGAGCATAGATGGCCGACTTCACTGAAGTCAAACTCGCAAATGGCTTAAAAGTATTACTAAAAGAAATTCACACTGCACCGCTCATCAGTCACTGGGTCTGGTATCGGGTTGGTTCCAAAGATGAACCAACTGGCAAAACGGGCATCTCTCATTGGGTGGAGCACATGCAATTCAAGGGGACGCCTGAATTTCCAGCATCTGTGCTTGACAAAGCGATTGCCCGCGAAGGCGGGCAATGGAACGCCTTTACCTTCCTCGACTGGACAACCTACTACGAGACCATGCCCGCTGCCAAAATTGACCTGGCACTGCGGCTCGAAGCCGATCGCATGGTTAACAGTCTCTTCGACCCTGAAGAAGTCGAATCGGAGCGCACCGTGATTATCTCGGAGCGCGAAGGCAGCGAAAATGAACCGCTTTCGCTGCTCGGCGAAGCCATTCAGCACGCCGCTTTTCGCGTTCATCCTTATCATCACGAAGTCATTGGCGATATGGCCGATCTGCGCAGCATGACTCGCGATGACTTGTACAACCACTACCGCACCTATTACGCGCCCAACAACGCCGTGCTCGCCATCGCCGGGGATTTTGATACCGAATCGATGCTGGCGCGCGTCCGTGAACTGTTCGAGCCGATCCCAGCGCGGCCTACGCCGCCTCGTCTCAGTCGCCCCGAACCCGAAGCCAACGGCGAAATCCGCCTGACGGTGGAAGGCCCCGAAGATACTGCCTACCTGCAAGTTTCGTACCGCGCCCCAGCCGCCTCCCATCCCGATTTCCATCCGATGGCGGTGCTCGATAGCCTGCTTTCGGGCCCCAGCAACCTGAACATGTTTGGCGGTGGCGGCGTCTCGAACAAAACATCGCGGCTTTACCGCGCTTTGATCGATACCGAACTGGCTGTCAGCGTGCATGGCGGCTCGTCGGCTACGATTGAACTCGTTTCTCTACAGCTTCACCATCACCGCCCATCCCGACCAAACCCCCGAAGCCGCGCTCGGCGCGCTCGATGCCGAAATCCGGCGCATTCAAAATGAGCCGCCCACCGATGCCGAAATTGCTCGTGCCATCAAACAAGCGCGCGCCATGTTTGCCTTTGGCGCAGAAAACATCACCAATCAGGCCTTTTGGCTTGCCTACGCCGAAATGTTTGCCGATTACAGTTGGTTCACGACCTATCTGGAAAAATTGGCAGCGGTCACGCCTGCGGATGTGCAGCGCGTTGCCCAAACCTGGTTCCGTACGAAAAGCCGCGTAGTGGGAATTTACCTGCCCATTGAGGAAGGAGGCGACGAATGAGCACCATACACTCTTTGCCTGGTCCCGAAAACATAACCCGTGTCGTGCTGCCCAACGGAATCACCATCCTGACCCGTTCCAACTTTAACAGTCCGTCTGTCACCTTGAGCGGATACTTTGCCGCGGGCAGTCTTTTCGACAGTGACGAAAAGCTTGGCCTGGCCGATTTTGTCGCTTCGGCAGTCATGCGTGGCACCGAAAAGCGCAGCTTTGAAGAAGTCTACGACGCACTCGAATCAGTTGGCGCGACGCTGGGCTTCAGCGCCGGGACGCATACTGCCGGTTTCAGTGGTCATGCGCTCGTCGAAGACCTGCCGCTCCTGTTCGATCTGACGTCCGAAGCATTACGAACGCCAACCTTCCCCGAAGCCGAGATCGAGCGCCTGCGCGCCCAACTGCTGACGGGTCTTGCCATCCGCGCTCAGGATACTGGCGACGTGGCCTCGATGGCCTTCGACAAAATCATCTTTGACGGGCATCCTTATGGGCGTCCTGACGACGGCTACCCTGAAACGATCAAAGCCATCCGCCGCGATGACCTGGCCGAATTCCGCGAGAAAACCTTTGGGCCGCATGGCATGACCATCGCTGTTGTTGGCGCGGTCGAAGCAGGATTCGTCGTCGAGCAGATTGCCCGCGTTCTCGGCGACTGGACCAACCCGCAGCAGCCATCCGTCCCGGCGCTACCGCCGCACAAACCGCTCAAGAAACGTACCCGTAAAAATATAACGCTGCCAGGCAAGTCCCAATCGGATATCATGGTTGGCGTAATTGGCCCCAACCGTCTTTCCCCCGATTTTCTGCCTGCGTCACTCGGCAATTCCGTGCTCGGACAGTTTGGCATGATGGGTCGCATTGGGGATGTCATTCGGGAACAATCGGGGCTGGCCTACTACGCCTATTCCAGCATGAGCGCCGGGATCGGCCCCGGCACCTGGGAAGTTTCTGCCGGTGTCAACCCAAAAAATGTCGAAAAAGCAATTCACCTGACGCTGCGTGAACTGCAAACATTCACCGAAAAAGGTGTCTCGCAAGAAGAATTGCGTGACAGTCAGGATAACTTTGTGGGGCGTCTGCCGCTTTCGCTTGAGTTAAACGGTGGCGTGGCAAATGCTCTTTTGAACATTGAGCGCTACGACCTTGGGTTGGATTATTATCAGCGCTACGAGGGCTTGGTGCGTGCCGTGACTGCCGCTCAGGTGCTCGAAACTGCCTGCAAATACTTTGATTTACAAAAACTGGCAATCGCCACCGCAGGCCCGAAAAAATTGGTTGAAGATTGAAATGATTTTGCGAACTGGCGTTGACATGCTGGAAATTAGCCGCCTGCGCGAGACGATGGAACGTCACGGCACACATTTTATGGCGCGTATCTTCACTGCTGCCGAGCAAGCCGAATGCGGCACAAACTTCCAGTCGCTGGCGGCGCGTTTTGCCGCCAAAGAAGCCGTCTCTAAAGCGCTTGGGACGGGCATCGGCGATGTTGGCTGGCAGGATATTGAGATTTTACGTGCCGAAAGTGGTGCCCCCGTGCTGATGTTGCGCGGCTATGCTGAAAAATTGGCGGCTGAACTGGGGCTGAAAACTTGGTCGATCAGCCTGAGTCATACCCGTGAGCATGCTGTGGCCATGGTGGTAGCGTTAGGGGAGTAGAAGCGAACTTGAAAATATAAAAGCGCTGGCGATCATTGATCGCCAGCGCTTTTTGCTTGAAAAGTTTTGCCTTATTTTGCGTAATCCACAGCGCGTGTCTCACGGATCACCGTCACGCGGATTTGGCCGGGGTATTGCATGGTTTCTTCGATCTTCTTGGCAATGTCACGCGCCAGCCGTGTGGCTTCAAGGTCGTCAATTTCTTCGGGACGCACAATGATGCGCACTTCACGCCCGGCCTGGATGGCAAAGGCCTGGGTCACGCCCTTGAATGACAGCGCCATTTCTTCGAGGGTACGGATGCGCTTGATATAGGCTTCAAGGTCTTCGCGGCGGGCCCCCGGTCGTGCCCCGGAGATGGCGTCGGATGCTTCGGTGATGACAGCTTCGACTGATTCCTGTTCCACTTCATGGTGGTGCGAGGCAATCGCGTTAATAACAATGTTGGGCACGCCGTAACGTTTACAAAACTCTGCACCCAGCCCGGCGTGTGTGCCTTCCTGGTTGTGATCCATCGCTTTGCCAATGTCGTGCAGGAAACCACCCATTTTTGCCATTTCGATTTTTGCGCCCAGTTCTGCAGCCAGGATACCAGCCAGTTTTGAAGTTTCGACAGCGTGCGCAAGTTGGTTTTGCCCGTACGATGTGCGGAACTTGAGCCGACCAATCATCCGCAGTACTTCAGGGTGCAATCCGGCGACGCCTGCGTCGAAGGCGGCTTGTTCACCCGCTTCGGCCATGATCTTCTCGACAGCTTTGGTCTCGTCTTCGATGATTTTTTCAATATTGGCAGGGTGGATACGTCCATCAACGGTCAAACGTGTCAGGGCGCGGCGGGCAATTTCACGGCGTACCGAGTTCGAAGCAGGAAATGGTGACCGCTTCGGGGGTGTCATCCACGATCACGTCCACGCCCGCAGCCTGCTCAAAGGCACGGATGTTACGTCCGTTGCGTCCCACAATGCGCCCCTTCATCTCTTCGTTGGGCAAAATTACCACCGAAGAAGTCACTTCCGAAACATGCTCTGAAGCCACACGTTGGATGGCATCCGCAATCAGTTTGCGGGCACGCTTTTCGCCTTCTTCACGCGCTTCGGTCTCAATCTGGCGGATGATGCGCGCCATGTCGCCACGCGCTTCTTTCTCTACGTCGTCCAGCAAAATTTTGCGGGCTTCTTCCTCAGACATCGCTGCGACTTCTTGAAGTTTTTTGGCTTGATCTTCATAAAGTTTCTCGACATCGTTGGCGTGCTTGTCGATGGCAGACTGGCGCTTGTTCAAGGTTTGTTCGCGCAACTCGAGTTTTTCAAAGCGCGTATCCAACTCTGCGCGGCGTCGGTCTACGCGTTCGGTTTCGCGGTTGAGTTCGTTGCGGCGCTGGGTCAGTTCGTTTTCGGCAGTTTGGGTTACTTTCAAGGCCCGGTCACGCGCTTCGAGTTCAATCTTGTTCGCCTTGTCTGTGGCGATTTGGATAATCCCCTGGGCTTTTGCTTCTTCATCGCGTCTTTCTTCTTTTGCTTTATTGTCACGATATTTAAACCCGACAAATCCGCCAATTGCGAGGGCCACAATTGCCGCAACAACGGCTATTACAATTCCTATGACATCCATTATGTTAAGTCCTCATCATCTAAAGTAGTCTGGTTCCCATTTGGATGGATTTCACTCCATACCTGACGCAGAACCGGTGCAACAATGCCGTAAGAAAACCCACGGCGTCCCAGAAAGCCCCCCAGCCTCTGGCGAAAATTTGGCCATTCCAAATGCTGTACTTTACGCACATATTTGCGCGCAGCTTCAAGCGCCAGTGCATTCTCATCGACGTTGTTGTTTAGCGTATCCTGAACAACTTCATCATCCAGCCCTTTGTGACGAAGCTCCATTGCCAGGGCGCGGCGGCTGCGTGGACGAAAGGTGTTACGGTTTTCAACCCATGCTTGCGCAAATTGCTGGTCGTTTAATAAATTTGTTTCTTGCAATCGCTTGATAACTTCATCAATGACTGGTTCGGGAATTTCATGCTTCAAAAGATTTTCCCGCACTTCTTGCACCGAGCGCGCACGGTACCCCAAAAAACGTAAAGCCTTGCCAAAAGCTACCTCGCGCGCATCTTGTATTTGTAGGGCGGTGATCTTTTCGTCGCTCAGTTCCTGCCCCTGGCGCAGCCATGCTGCTGCCATGCGCGATAAACCGAACGCAAACTCGTCATCCAGGGAGATATTCACCCGGTTCGGATTCTTCTTTTGAGCAGTGATTGCTGTGATTTTTCTCATAGAATGTCCGCGCCGGATATAAATTAAAACACACAGCCGTCAACCTGCTTACGCAGGTTACGGCTGTGGTATATGCCCGGATAACGCTTGCTCACCGTTTGTTGAGACGGCTAAGTAAGGTCAGTTATAAGGCCAAAATTGCGCCTTACAGGTTTCGTTTTTTATGAAGTCTTTTATTCAAATATCTTCTGTCCTGTATTAATCATAGAAGAATTTGACTTCAGAAATTGCCTGTAAATTTAGAACAGGCGGACCAGTTTTTATATCCAGGGTTTTACGTTTAGCCGCAACCAAAAAAAACAAGCGGAAATCTATTTACTTGATGATAAAACTGCGTAAAAAGGTTGTTTCTTAATTATACATGATTCCTTAACAAATTAGTATCTTTTTCATAACAGTTGCCAGATGGCACACCTTGCGGCTAATTTTTGGGTTGGTGTTGAAATTGGAAAGCTTGTTTTGTTTCCCAGATATAATCAACCAGATGACCCTTGACTCGCTCTTTTCTCACTGGCAAAGCGACCCGAATACAGCCCCCAATATCACCACCTGGCGCAGGCTCCCGGCACGCCAGGCTATGCACGTCGATTTCCCGGTGGATATGCCTCGTGAGTTGGTCGCCATCCTCCATCAGCGCGGATTTGATTCCTTATACAGTCATCAGGCTGAAACCTGGCAATACACCCGCAGCGGGGAAAACGTTGTTCTGGCAACGGGTACTGCTTCGGGGAAAACGCTTGCTTACAACCTGCCTGTTCTCGCAGCGCTGCACGAAAACCCCGCAGCACGGGCTTTGTACCTTTTCCCGACCAAAGCATTGACTCAAGATCAACTTTCCACCCTAAAAGATTTTAATCTTTCGCCTTCCTCCTTCCGCCTTCATCCTTCAATTTACGACGGTGATACGCCGCAGGGCCAGCGCAAAGCCATCCGCAGCGAGGCCCGCATTATTCTCTCCAATCCCGACATGCTGCACACCGGCATTTTGCCGCACCACACCAACTGGGCCGACTTTTTTACCAATCTGCGCTTTGTCGTCATTGATGAGATGCACACGTATCGCGGCGTTTTTGGATCGCATGTTGCCAATGTTTTGCGGCGGCTCAAACGGGTGGCGCACTTTTACGGGGCCAACCCGCAATTTATTCTGACATCTGCCACGATTGGCAACCCCGCAGCCCTAGCGGCGCGCCTGATCGAAGCGCCCGTCCATCTGGTGGATGGCGATGGTTCGGCGCGGGGTGAGCGCCACTTTCTCATTTATAACCCGCCAATGGTGGATGCAGCGCTGGGGATGCGCAAAAGCGCCGTGCAGGAAAGTGTTCGCCTCGCACAGGATTTGTTGCGTCATGATGTACAGTCCGTTGTTTTTGCCCGCTCCCGGCGTGGCGTGGAGATGTTGTTGAAATATTTGCAAGAGCAGCAATCTCCAACATCCAATATCGCTTCGCTCGTACGAGGCTACCGTAGTGGCTACCTTCCGGCGCAGCGCCGCGAGATTGAAAAAGGCCTGCGTGATGGAACCGTGAAACTCGTCGTCGCTACCAACGCCCTCGAGCTGGGTATCGATATCGGCGGGCTGGGCGCGGCGATGCTTGTCGGGTATCCCGGCACCATCGCGAGCGTGACACAGCAGGCGGGTAGGGCTGGGCGCGGTGATGCGCCAGCCAGCGCCATTTTTATCGCCACCGCCAGCCCGCTTGACCAGTTTCTTGCCCATCATCCCGAATATTTTTTGGCGCGTTCGCCCGAGCAGGCGCTGATTAACCCCGATCATTTGCTGATTTTGCTCAACCATTTGCGCTGCGCTTTGTTTGAGTTGCCCTTCCAAAAGGGCGAGCTTTTCGGACAGTTGAATGTTGACGAGTATCTCGAATTTTTGGCGCTTAACAACGAAGCCCACGATGCCAGCGACAAGTTTTTCTGGATGGCGGATGCCTACCCGGCAGCGTCTGTCTCGCTGCGATCGGCCTCGCCGGAGAATATTCTGCTGCACGTGGAAGATGGCGGCCACCCGCGAATGATCGGCGAAATCGATCTGGCGTCTGCCACGTGGATGGTGCATCCGCATGCGGTGTATTTGCACGAAGGCCAGCAGTATTTTGTGCAGGAGCTGAATTTTGAGACGCACACTGCGACGTTGATCCCGGTGGCGCTCGATTATTTTACCGAAGCGCTGAAGGAAACCAGCATTCAGGTGCTATCTGTGCTCGATACTGTGCCGGGTCAGGCGGCGGTTAGGGCCTATGGCGAACTTCAAGTCACGACACAGGTAACCGCTTTCCGCAAACGGATGTGGTTTAGCGGAGAGAATATGGGCGAAGAACCACTCGAGATGCCGCCATCCGATTTGCAGACGACGGGCTACTGGTTGACGATTACGCCTGAAACGGTTGACTTGCTCGCCAAAAATGGCTTGTGGACAAATGCTCCCAATGAGTATGGCCCGGCCTGGCCGAAAATTCGCGATCAGGTGCGGGCGCGCGATGGTTTTCGCTGTCAGGTCTGCGGGCGGCCCGAGAGCGGACGTCAGCATGATGTCCATCATAAGATTCCGTTTCGACAGTTTATACAGTCTGGAGCTGACGACCTGGTCGCCGCAAAAGCGCGCGCCAACCAGTTGGATAATCTTGTCACGCTTTGCCCCGAATGTCATCGTCAGGCTGAGCAAAATGTGCGCATGCGCAGTGGCTTGGCCGGGCTGGCGAGTGTGTTGGGCCAGCTTGCGCCGCTTTTTCTAATGTGCGATAGCGGCGATTTGGGCGTTCACTTTGACCCGCAGGCCGGCTTTGCCGATGGACAGCCGACTGTTGTGTTGTACGATCTCGTCCCGGCAGGGATTGGTTTCAGCCAGAAGCTCTTTGACATCCATGCCGATTTGCTGACGAAGGCGCTGGAACTGGTGCTGGAATGTCCCTGTGAAGATGGCTGTCCCTCGTGTGTGGGGCCGGCTGGGGAAAATGGGGTAGGGGGCAAGCGAGAAACATTGGAGATGCTGAAATTGCTGGTTAAAACATAACGGCGGCTATTTTGCCGCCGTTATGTTTTTCGGCATGCAAGCTTATTTGGTTGCAACAAACGTCAGCGTATATTTCCCGTCAGTGGAGTTAATCGTCAGCGTACTGCCATCGATCTTGAAGGTCGTCATGTTTTGCAAGACCATAAAAGAGATGCTTTCCTGCGCCATCTGTGGGTCTGGGCAGGCCATTTGCGTAGCGTAGACTTGCTTGAAAGTGATGTTCCCGCTGGCAACGGTGTAAGCTCCGCCCATGCTGTTACAGCCGAGCTTGCCGCTGATTTTACCGTCTGTACCAAAAGTCAGGCTAGTTTCCACATTGGCGACAGCGGGAACCTGGCCCGATACTGGACCGTATGAAGTCAGCTTCCAATTGGTTCCAGTCAGGTTTGCGCTGTTTGCCGCGCAAGCCGATAGCGCGAGCAGCAGTGCTGCACACGCAATTGTCCAAAATAGGACCGTCTTTTTCATTTGTTTCTCCTTGATTGATATGATTGATGAAACAAGACGTACGTGCCTCGAAAAAGTTCCTTTTATGTTTTTCTTGCAATCAGGTACGCTTTCCAACCCAACGCTTCGGGGGATTTTATCTGCGGATAGCCGTTTTGCATGGCATGAAGTGTGTACCCGCAGCCGGTTAACGTTTCCCATGCAGTTTTTTCGGATTCGGGGCCGTGCAGCTCCAGAAACAGGATCGGGTGCGCTGCGCGCAGCAGGCGGATCATCCCCGGCAGCGCCAGCACCTCACCGCCTTCGATATCCATTTTGACGGCGTCCGGTGGCGGGTTGCCCTGTTCGTAGACGAATTCATCCAACGACAAAGCCGGGACGGTGATTTCAGCTTTGTATTGCTCCTCGCGCCGACCAATCGAGCCAGCTGCCTTGCCCATGCCGACAGAATCATGTACATAAAAGGTGACCGGGCCGTTTTTGTCCATCACGGCAGCAGAGATGATTGTGACGTTGGTCAACTTGTTCAACGCCATGTTTTGCTGAATGCGCTCCACATTGACCGGCAACGCCTCGAATGCAAAAACTTTCCCGCCAGGGCCGACGTTGTGGGCCATCAGCAGCGAGATATAGCCAATGTTCGCCCCCACATCGTAGACGGTGCTGCCGGGGCGCAAGAACTGTCTCAGCGCGGCTTGCAGTTCCGGTTCATAGGTTCCCAGCCAGCGGCTTTTTTCGGTTTTGAGATTGAGCAAAACCCGATAACCTTTCAGGTCGCCCGCCGCCACTTCAATCACGGACAAACCATCCGCAACCGATGCGTTGATCGAGCCGCGAATAAAGCGCGCCAAAAAGGGGAATCGGTACATGGCCTGCTTGACAGGCAAGGGCAGGGCGCGGGCCAGGAAGGAAGCAAAGGATAGGAAGGATTTTTTCAAGTTTAAAACCTGTTTACCATGAAGATCATAAAATCACACAAAGGAAAACACGAAGAAATTGATTTTTTGTGCCCTTCGTTTCCTTCGTGGTTCATCGCTTTTACCCCAATAGGACATCCAAATATTTATGCGTCATTGCATCCACACCAAAAGTCGCCACGGCTCGTTGGCGTGCTGCCAAGCTGAAGCGCGGCCACTCTCTTAGCACCGATTCAGTTCCAGCGACGAGACCATCCACAACAGGCGGCTCCAGCTTCCATAAGTCGCTGCCGTAGGGTGCGATAAATCCGCAGTCGGGCGTCACCAGTTCGGCAAGCGAGCCGGTATCGAAGGAAACGACCGGCAGGCCGCAGGCCAGCGCTTCGACGACCGAGTTTGGGCAGGCCGGGTGAATATCGGCTGAGAAAAGCAGGTGCGCCGAACGCATCAGTGCCGGAATTTCTTCGCGCTTGACCAGCCCGGCCCAGCGTAATGCCACCGCACTGCGCGCTGTCCATTCGGCTTGCAGGGCAGGTGCCACTTCGCCAACGACCTGCACCTCCATTTGCCAGCCACGCGCCGCCAGCGCCGAAGCCAGCAGAATGGCATTCTCCAGCCCGCTCTCGTAGCCGCCGCCCAGACTGCCTTCGACTACTAATAGCCGGTACATATCCGTGGAGCGCAGACCGCCAGGGGAATAAACGTCCAGGTCAACACCGTTATAGGCCATCGAAACGGGTTTGTTCACCGAACCAAACCGTTCATTCCACCAGTGCTGTGAAAAAGCCGATTGGTAGATGATGCGGTCTGCCAAAAAGCGTCGTATGAATGCCAGTGTCAGGTTGCCATATTCGGCGCGGATGGTGTGTTTCAGGGAAATTGGGCGGACAGTGTGAATCCAGTTGATCCCGTCCAGCCGCTGGACGACCCGTGCGCCGCGCTGTTTTGCCCGATAAAGCAGCGGGAGCTGGCGTGTGCCGCCGATGACGAGCACCGCGCTATAGGGCGCATCCTTTAAATCGAAGGTGGTCTGCACCCCGAGCGCCTGCGCCTGTGCCGAGAATTTGTGCAAAAACGAAACCATCCCACCCACCCCGTGGACTTTTGGAACAATACAGATTTTTTGCATCGTAAATACCAAACCTTTTACCACGAAGACACAAAAGCACGAAGCTTTATAAAACTTTGTGCTTTTGTGTCTTCGTGGTTAATTTTTAAAACCAACTTTGCGCGCTGGAATGCCTGCCCAGATCTCATTCTCGCCGGTGCTTTCGAGCAGCACAGCATTCGCGCCAATCACTGAGCCGCGCCCTACGCGCAGCACGCCGTCTTCACACAGGATTTTTGCCCCAGCCCCCAGAATCGCGTCATCTTCTACGACCAGCCCGACAAACTTTGAGTTGCTGATGGAACGGTAGATGTCTGCACGGCCCAGCGTTACCCCAGGGTAAATTCCGACTCTTGCGCCAATGGTCGTTTTCGGGTGGATGACGACTCCCACCCCGCCATGATGGAGTAAAAACCCCGGGCCGATTGCCACCGAAACGGGAATTTCCGCCCCGAGTGCTTTTTAATCCAAAATAAGCCAGTTTGCCCAGCACCGGCCATCGACGGGCATAAACCAGGAATGTGTAGAATGACATGGTTGCTATTATAATGCCTCAAATTTTTATGGTATCCTTGACCAACATTTGCTTAAATCGGAAGAACTCTCTATGCGTATTACGCGTGACGCGCTTGTCAAAATCGCCAAAGACACCACCGAAAAAACACTCGCCCCGAACCGCAATGTAACGGCAGTTTTTCTCGTAGGCTCCATGCTTTCTGCCGATCCGTTTATGGGTGGCACCACCGATGTGGATTTACTGGTGATTTACAATGGCGAGCCACCCGATGCGCGTCAAATTATCAAGCTCTCGAATGAGTTTCACGTTGATATTTGCTACGAAGCAGCCAGCCTGTATGCCCAGCCACGTGAGTTGCGCGGCGACCCCTGGCGTGGATATGCCATGTGGAACCCGACGCTCCTGCATCAGAAGGGTCGCTTTTTCGAGTACACCCAGTCGAGCTTGCGGGCGCAGTTTGACGACCCGGCCAACAAGCTGAAACGTGCCTACGCCTTTTCTGCCCCGGCCCGCGAAGCCTGGAGCGGCATGCAGTTTGACCCCGAAAACGTGAATCCCCTGCATTTGCTCAACGCCGCTGCCAACGCCGCCAACGCGGTGGCTGTGCTCTCTGGCGAGCCGCTCACCGAGCGTCGTCTGCTGGCGGGCTTCCAGGCACGCGCACAGGCCATCGGCAACCCCGATTTTACCCGCGCCCTGCTCGAAGTGTTTGGCCGTCAGATGAATATTGAACTGGTCCGTGAATGGTTGCCCGCTTGGGAAGAAGCCTTTGTCACTGCCGGGCTTGCGCCGCTTGACCTGAGTATCCATACTGCGCGGCTGGGTTATTACAAATCGGCGATTACGACCCTGCTCGAAAGTGATTTTCCGCTTGCCGCCATCTGGCCGATGATTTTCACCTGGGCCAGGGCAGCGGAAGCGGGCAACTTTACCAGTGAACATAGTCGTGTTTGGATGCGTGTGCTGGCGCTGCTAGGGCTTGACTCTGTTGGAATGCCCGAACGCGTTGATGCGCTGGATCGCTATCTGGATACGCTGGAAGAAACGCTCGAAAAAATCGCTGCCGAAAACGGCCTTTAGCGATTTGCGATTTGCCGATATATGATTTACGAATTTACAGGAGTTTCCTATGGACAGTAACAACGAACAGTCAGATGATTTTGGATCTTTCCTTGAAGAGTTTAAATCGCGCCATGAAGCCAGGCGAAGTCAGCAATTCTTCCAGCATGAAGATTATCCACATCCTGGCAAAACTTGGCGAAGTGGAGATGGCGCAGTTGGTTGCCGTTGTCGAACTGCCGTGGAGCGACTTTACCAGCAGCATCGAATCGCTCAAAGCGGCCGGGTTGGTGATGATGATGGAGAGCAATCAGGGGGGCAAGGTTCAGTTGAGCAGTGAAGGCAGGCGCTGGGCGCTTGCGCTCAACAGTGACCCCGGTGATGGCATGGAGGGTCTAGCTTAATGTTGGACATTGAACTGATTGCCCAATTTATTGCTGCAGCCATCCTTGGTGGGCTGATTAGTTCTGCCGAAATTATCTCGCGCTATAAAGATGAGCCAGATAATGCGTTGCGCACCTGGCCATCCTTGTTTTATATGCTGCTCAATGCTGCGGCATCGACCATTGCGCTGGCTGGCATTCGACTTTTTGGCTGGAGATTTGGCATCGACAATCCGTCAGCAGTTGGATGGGTGCAGGTGGTCGTGGCTGGCATTGGAGCGATGGCTGTGCTGCGTGCCTCGCTGTTTTCTGTGACCATTGACGATGAAGTCGTCCCAATCGGCTTTGGCCGTTTTCTCGATGTTTTACTGGCATCCGTGGACCGCGCCGTGGATCGAAAGCGCGCCGAAGAGCGTGGCAAGGCCGTCCTTGCGATTATGACAAATGTCTCGTTTCAAAAGGCTTATCAGTCGTTGCCATCTTATTGTCTGGCTTTGCTGCAGA
Organism: uncultured Chloroflexia bacterium; assembly: GCA_963757465.1. GTDB lineage: Bacteria > Chloroflexota > Anaerolineae > Anaerolineales > Villigracilaceae > UBA5195. Next base: position 573,738 of record CAVWRY010000007.1, read on the forward strand.
ATCTTGCCGCAGAGCGATCAGGACCAGCTTGGCAAGAAAATCGCTTTGTTGTTCAATTCAACGGGCATCAGCCCGCGGATTAAATCCTTATTGTTAGGGTTGGCGTTAATGAACCTGGTTGGGGAGAGCGTGCTGCGCTCTGCTGTTGAAAATCTTGGCAAAGACCTGGAAGAAGACCCCACCCTGCCAACACCGCCAGCTCCGGAGAATCCATGAGCTTCGTTCCTACCCGTGACCGGGTTTCCCCTGAAGAATTAAATACCACGCCCCAGCGTCGCCCCGATTGGATCAAAGTGCGCGCGCCATCGGGTGAGACGTACGAAAAACTGCAGACCTTGATGCGCGCCAAATCGCTGCACACGGTTTGCGAGGAAGCCATGTGCCCAAACATGGGCGAGTGCTGGAACTCTGGCACGGCCACCTTCCTGATGATGGGGGATGTCTGTACACGTTCATGTGTCTTTTGCGACATCAAACGTGGCAAACCCAACCCAATGGACTGGCTGGAGCCGGAGCGTGTGGCGCAAGCTGTCAAGTCGATGGATTTGAAGCACGCTGTTATTACCTCCGTCAACCGTGATGAGCGCAAAGATGGTGGCGCGCCGATCTTCGCCAAAGTGATTGAACGGATTCGCGAAATCCATGCGGGTTGTTCCATCGAGGTGCTCATCCCCGATTTCAAGGGTTCGATTGACGCGCTCAAAATCGTTATGGATGCCCGTCCTGAGATTTCTGAATCACAATGTCGAAACCGTTCCGCGTCCGTTTAAGACCATTCAGCCCCAGGATAATTATGAATGGGCCGCAGCGACGCTTTCCAATGCCAAGAAGCTCGCCCCCGAAGTGCTGACCAAGTCTGGAATCATGGTCGGTCTCGGCGAAGAAATGGACGAAGTCAAAGCTGTGATGCGCGACCAGCGCAGTTGGGGCGTGGACATTTTGACGGTTGGGCAATATTTGCAGCCGAGCAAAAAGCACTATCCCCTTTCGCGCTATTACACCATGGAAGAATTCAGCGAAATCCGAGATTATGGTTACAGCATCGGTTTCAAATGGGTTGAATCCAGTCCGCTGACCCGTTCATCCTATCACGCCTATGAGCAGGTGCGCGCCCTCAGCCAGATCCACCGCAATTTGTATGGGGATGATGCAATGAAAGCCTATCAGCCTCTGGGCATGCCGAAAAATGAGTGATCGATAATTGGTTCCAAAAACAAAAAATTTCTGAAAGTCACAAAGACTTTCAGAAATTTTTTGTTTTCGACATCTGATATTTTGGCTTATTCAAGCATGCGGGGGTTTAACCGGGCTGTTAGATCGCGTAATTGTCCAAAACTGATCGGTTTGATCAGCACAAAGTCTGCGGTATCGCGCACCTGTTCACCCATCAGCGCGTCAGCGGTTGTGACAATCACAATCGAGTCGCCCAGGTGTTTTTGCAAACGGATGAAGTTGAGAATCTCTGCCCCGGCGACGAGCGGCAGGTGCATATCCAAAATAATCACACTGGGTGAAGCCTCTTGAAGTCGCTCAATGGCACGGCGACCATTAAGAATAATTTCTGTTTCAAACCCGGCCGCATTCAGTGCTTCATGAAAAATTGCAGATAAATCTTCGTCATCTTCGATAACGAAACTTAGTGCCTTTTCATTTTTGAGCTCGTCTGGATTTACTGCATTACTCCTTCTTTTGGGGCGGGTCAAATGGAAGAATAACCGTAAATGTGGTGCCTTGCCCAACCGTACTTTGAACAAAAATTCTCCCGCCCATTAAATCCACAATACGTTTGACGATGGATAACCCAAGTCCAATGCCGCCATGCGCACGGGTGGCTGTTCCCTCGATTTGGCGGAACGGGTCGAAAATGTATTTCTGATCTTCAATGGCAATGCCAGGGCCTGTGTCTGTAACATCGAAGGCCCAATGTTCTTTTGTGACGTGGTAGACCCGAATGCTGACTCCGCCTGTCTTGGTAAATTTGATGGCATTGTTAACCAGGTTGACAAGTATTTGTTGTAAACGTTCGGGGTCGTTATAAATAGTATTCGGCATATCGTCTGAGATTGCACTGGTCAATGACAAACCTTTATCTGCCGAGATTTTATCCATAACGCTGTGCAGGTTCTCAACCAGTTCCGTGGTTGGAAATTGGACATAAGTCAGCGATAAATGGCCTGCCTCGATTTGCGCTTTATCAAGCAAATCACTGACAATATCCAAAAGGCGGCGTGAGTTTTTAAGAATTCGGTCTGCAGCGTTCGCTTGTTTATCGTTGACTTCGCCGTAAATCGCATCGCGAAGCATTTCAGAATATCCTAGGATGGCATTGAGTGGGGTGCGTAACTCGTGCGAAACCATTGAAACAAATGTGTTTTTCATTTCTTCCACTTCGGCTTCGCGGGTGAAATCACGCAAGACGGCCACGTTGCCAATTGCATGGCCTTGGGCATCTCGTACTGGTGCGGCTTTAACTGAGATCGTGCGCTTATCCCATCGGATGCGCATGGGAGCCATTGTCACATCGGCGGTATTAATGGTTTGCATGAGAATTTGACGATCTTCATCTGTCAACACAGATGCGTTGAGAATACTTTCAATATTGTGTCGCATGATTTGGTCGATGGGCGTTTCAAGCAGGCGACTGGTGGCCATATTACACATAATGACTTCCCCGCTATTATTGAGCACAATGACGCCGTCTGCGATACCCTGTAGAATGGCCTGACGACGGCTGGCTTCTGCCTGTTCACGGGTAAGCGCTTCGGACAGGTCTTGTGTTCGTTCTGCGACCCGCTGATCCAATTCAGCATTTGTTGTACGCAGCTCATGCAAGGTCTGTTCGACGCTTCGTGATGAGAGCCAGGAAACGAGTGCAATAGCGAAAAAACCAAACAGGGGAGTAGGGTCTAATTGAACATGGTATGTAAATGCAAAGACGGTAAGGAGGATATCAATTACGGCTGCCATAATAAAACTGGCATAGGAACGCATTAAGAAACTTGAGACGATAATTGGAATGACAAAGTAAAACAATGAACGTCCTGCCACTACATTCTCTGCAGAGTCAGTAAGGGTCATAATCAGTGCCAAGAAAAGCAAAAAGATGGATGAAGCAATGATACCCGACCAAAAGCGATTGATCGCCAGAATAAAAATAGCGCCGATGACGAAAACAACAGCGCCCAGAAAAACTTTCCCAAATCCTGCCCAACTTAATGTGCCTATTAAGATTAAGACACCAACAATAATTGCCGCTGAAAAAGTAATTATCATCAGGCCGCCTAACAAAATATTGAGCAGCCTTCGGTGTCGGGCATCATCTTGGTCGGTAGATTGAATTGTTAGTAATCTGCTTATGATGACTTTCATGAGTTGGATATCCTTATATCCTATGCTTATCTTATCGTTAAGAAAAAGAATGCATTTTTGCTTTGTTCGTTAACTTGACCAATGGCATAACACAAGTAAAGGCTAGAAACCCAGCTTTTTTAAGGATTTGCTCAGCCCATAATACCAACAAACTTAATTTATCATCAGTTAGCAAAGAATATCTGTTTTGTTTAAAAAGGCAGATTTCACAGGTCAGGCGGATTTTTGCTGATCTTTCTCTGGAAACTCCATCTAAATCTGCTGAAACATCATTTTCCTGCATTATAAGTCTTAGGCTTCTGAATATGTAGAGTGACCAAATATTTCATTGTAGAGAATTAGTGCAGATAATATTGCGGATCGAATTACATCGTAAGGTGCGTATAAACATTTTCCGATCCAAAGCTCAGGGTATGCAGTACCTTTTCGATTATTATAGGCCAAACACGCATAAGCCAGGTAGGCTGCGCCCCGGTGCAGGATATCTGCATCTATTGGTTTATGCATGTTATAGTGTAATAATGCTGTGAGGGCATAAGCAGTTTCTTCCGCTGTGCTTTCTTCGAAAAATCCCCATGAACCATCCGGGCGTTGCGTGTGAATGAGCCAATCAACCGTTTGGGCACAGGCCTCTACCATTTGCGTGCCTTCTTGAAGTAATCCAACCAAAGCATGCACAGTGCCATAATATGGCGAAGCATGCCACTTATCAATCCAGTATACATCATAAATTCTTCGCGTTATTAGCATTCTTCGCATTGCATCTTGTGTTTCTCGCCGATTAGGATAATCAGGCATTTTTCTCAGTGCATCTAGTGCATGAATATTTGTACCAACACTCATATTACGTTCATATTCATATGTGCGAAAGATATGTGTTTTTGGGTTTTCAAATTGATGAAGAATGGTTAAATCTACATCATAGCCAGCCGTTAAGAGCAAGCGGCTGGAAACGGCTGTAATATCTCCATCGGGAATATTGAAAGTTAAGTCAAGTCCAATCCCTGTTGATCCCATGGCTGAATTTAATTGCCCAATCGTCTCATTCGTCGCAAATCTCTCTATTGGCAAACCGCAAAATGAGAGGTTGTTAACACCCAGCTTAGTTCAAAACTGCGAAACGGGTACAAATAAATTACATTCTTCAAGTTTTCTCGAACAAAATTCAGATATTCAAGCGCGCGATTGTCATTTTGCGCTAACAATAGATAATAAGCTGTGGTTGCTGGAGAATTTCCCAATGATCCATTGCTGGCCACTGCGTTTTTTAATTGATTGACATCTGCTGACTTCCCTAAAAATTCCAGCGAATGAACAGTGGATATCTTGGGAGAATACAAAAGGGAAGGTGGAATTAATCCTAATTTGGCTTTTTGAATTTCTCCGTAGCCACAGGTATGTGTAGGGACATCCAGTCCAACAGAGATGGCTTCAAGCAAGAGGGTTGGGAAAATTAATTCAAATCCGACCAATTCAAAAGGGTCACGGGATAATAAATGAAGGTGGTGCCACAAATAGTTTTCGGCTTGTTTGACCGCCACCAGGTCTCGCTGACGTCGTCCATTTTCTCGCAAAGCAATTGCAGCGATAAGTGTGCAAATGATGCGGTCGTGATAATAGACAATTTCTCCCCAGCTACCATCCGGGCGCTGATTTTCGAGCAACCAGTCTAATAGATCAACCCAATGATTATTGCTAATGGATGCAGTGATACGCGCCATCCAGCCGATGTCGTAAGAACTGGGACCCATTTTTTGATCAAGACCTTGCACTAATTCCCTAGCATCTTCTTTGTAGCCCATATAATTGATCCTCTCTGCCAAACAGTAATTTTATAAGTTTATTTTCTAGTCAGTCGGTAAGGCTACTTCAGGTAATGGGTACCAAAAATTCTTGCTTTCCTGAATATCGCCTATGCCTAGAACATGGTGTCGGTTTCTTGTATAAAACTCGCTCATTTTCTTGCGTTCTTCAATTGAAAGTTCAGTGTATGCATCGCTTACACGGCGAGAATATAAGTGGTCATACAAAATTCTGCGCAATGTGTGGGTATCCAGATATAAAGATGGGCTGACTGTAAAATAGAGGTCTTCACTTCCAGTCGCAATCAAGGGCATGTCAAATACGGTTGGACGGTCAAAACCGATAAATAAAGCGACAGGATCAATATATTCTCCGTAGTAACTTTCCACGATTTGATGTTTGTTTGGAAGCACACCATGCTTTTGATAGTAAGTAATGGAATTGCTGGCAATTGTTTCTGCTGCGTCGTGCGCGCAAATGCCAAAGAATAAACGATGGTGTTGATGAGAGGCTGTATTCTCGGTTAATTTATTGAAAACATCCAAGATCGGTTCATAAACTGTATTGGTAAAATAGCGTTGGGTATCACCGTATGTGCGGACCCTTACATCATACTCATCGTAGAAATTTAACATTTCTTGATTTTTTGCCAGCCATAACAATCCTGGTTCGATGAGTTGACGATAGGCTTCTCCGCGTTCAAGCAAATCAGGTCCAAAGATGGGGGTAAGGAGTGTCTCAAAGCCGTGATCAAAAATTTAACTTGTACATATCAATATGACGTTGCCAGGTAATTGACAAATAGGATTCGGCATCGTTTTGTTCGGGATGTTCAAGCATAAACCAGCGGCGTGTCCCATTGATTGGAAAGACACAAACTTTTGAACCGGCAGCGCGTACCAGCTTTGCTACTTCTTCAGTGGGTAGTTGTAGAAATGTTTCTCTGTCAATAAGGGTCATGGCTGTTTTCCTGTTTGTTTTTCTGATGTTGTATGTTGTCAAAATGTCAGTTCTGAATTTCAGCCGGGTGTGGTTTATGGGTCAGAAAATTTCGAAGATTTTCAAGCACTCCGCGCCCTACAGCGCGCAGTAATGCTGAAGTTGGCAACCAGTTTTTTGGAGAAATGGCTCGTACCGTCAACAAGGCGTAGCGGTCGTTTAGTTCATCATCGGCACCGAACAGCCGGAAGAGCAAGGGTGGGGTATCTGTGTAAATCATTTGCTTGACCTGATCCAATGTGGCTTTGTACATTGGGTAAGTTTCAGCATGTACCGCTGTGTTGTAATCCTGAATGGTCTGCGCCCAGGGTTTGCCATCTTTTTTCCATGCGGCAATTTGCTGGCTGAGGGCTTTGGCGGTAAACAGGGCATCGTAAATACCCTGACCATCAATCGGGTCTTTTTGATGGAGGGCATCGCCCACCAGCGCCCAGCCTGGGCCGCCCGCCGTGCGGTAGAGATTGCCAACATTGCGCATGCCACGCACCGGACTGATGCGCTCTGCATGGATCAGCCGCTGCCAGATGAGTGGATGGCGATGAATCATATCCATGTAAAAGGCATCCACTTGGCCCGGGCCGGGGGAGAATAATGCGGTCTTGCCTTCCATGGCAACGTTGACCAGCCCATTGGCGGTATCAAACAAGAAGAAAAAATAACCATTACTCGGTTTGCAAAAATGGACGACTGCTCCTTGGTCATCGCAGGGTTTTGCGTTTTTCCAGGTGGCGTAATAGACCGTGGTTGGGGTTTCATTATGCAGATCAAGCGGTTGCGCAGACACTTTTTGAGCGATCGTGCTGAAGCGTCCGTCGGCACCGATGACGCAATCGGCTGTGAAGCTTTCGGCGGGGCCACCCGGGGCCTGCCCGAGAATCCCGGTGACAGTATCGCCCTCCCAAAGTAAATCGGTGACAGCAAAGGGTTGGCGCGCTGTTACTGTCGGCTGGGCAGCGGCCAGTCGCCAGAGCACATCATCAAAGTGGGCGCGGTCAATGGCATAGCCATAATTTCGCCCAAAAGCTTCAGGAACGGCCACGTAGGAGCGAAATTGATCGTAAAATTCATTGATCCAACGCGTAATGCGTGGTGTATTGCGGGCATACTCGGCTTCATCTGCGCCGATTTCATCGAGCAGGGCCATTGCGCTGGCGTAGATGATCGGTGATGAGGCCGGGTGTGGACACGGGAAAACAGCACGCTCGAGCAGTAGCACACGCAGCCCCGCCCGGCCCAGGCGCACGGCCAGACTGGCCCCGGCAGGGCGTCCCCCGACAATAATGACATCATAGTGGTTTTGGGATAGAGGAGTATGCATGGAGAATGCGCCGATGAATTAACGTTTTTCCAGTGTCATTGAAATATCTGTTTCGGGTTGCAACAGGATTTGGGGTTGAGGTTGGATAATGGCATTGGATGTCAAACCCAGATGATACGTTTTCAGAATCATGGCAAGGATTGTTTGAAGCGCCATGGTCGAAAAATTGTTTCCGATACAAATGTGTGGGCCACCACTGAAAGCGAGATAAGCAAAGTGTGATCGGTTGGTATACTGCCCGGGTGCAAAACGTTCGGGATTAAATTGTTCAGGGTCTTCCCAGAACAACGGATGACGATGTACGATGTAGGGGCAAACAAAAACTTCGGCGTTTTCAGGGATATGATACCCACCGATTTCATCGCTTTTGATGGAGCGCCGCGCTGTCAACCAGGATGGCGGGTAAAGGCGCAATACTTCATCAATCACCTGACGGCTGTAACTCAGCCTGGATAAATCCTGGAAAGTGGGGGACTGCTGGCCTAAAACTTCTTTCACCTCTGTGCATATCCGTTGTTCTGCATCAGGATGCATGGCAAGGGTATAAAAAATCCAGGTAAGGGCAATGGCATTGGTACCCTGCCCGCCAGCCAACAAGCCTACAATTTCATCACGCAGTTGCTCTTCACTCATATTGTTGCCAGTCGTTTCGTCACATGCAGACAGTAAGGTGGAAAGTAGATTGGTATTCTGATGCGCGTTTTGGCGGCCTTCGCGAATGATGCGATAGACGATCTGGTCAATGGTATCTACTGCTTTTTGAAACTCATTTTTCTCAGCCCCCTCTGTATCGAGCTGCTCCAGATAATCCCACCCTTGGTAATAGACATATTCCTGCGCAGTTTTTAATGCGTCGGCCAATAATTGAATATCATTTGCGAGATCCACACCAAACATGGTGGTGGCGCTGATATTAATCATCAATTTGGTCATCTCTTTGAAGATATCGATGCTTTCACCTTGTTTGGCGATGGTTTGCCAGCGTGTCAGCAATTCTGTGGTTGTTTTTACAATGGCAGGGATCATCTCCTCGAGATTTTGGCGGTGAAATGCGGGTTGCATCATGCGACGCTGACGAAGCCAAAAATCACCTTCACTGACGAATAATCCATTGCCAAGGACGGGTTTGAACGAATCTAAATCTTTGGTGTAATTGCGGTAATTATCCTGAAGAACATGTTTAATATTATCGGGATGATTTACCAGGTAAACTTTATGCGTCATGGGGTCGAGGGAAACGATGTCACCATATTGGTGGACAAGCTCAGTAAACGATTTTAGGGGAGATTCCCAGAAATTTAGAGCATTATTGAGATCAGGCCCAGGCGGAAAGTTGAAATCTTGATTGCTTTTTGCTGATTCGGCGTCATCATTCATGCTGTCATCTCCTTGTCTCATTGAGAACGTTGTTATTCTTTTCGAAACTCTGTTTGATTTCTTTCTCAGGCCAGTAATCAAAGAAAACAATAAGCATACTGATAGGGATATTAAAAAACATACTCACTACCAACATGATTGGAAGTAAGTCGATGTTATAATTTAATCGTATGCCCACTAAAAAACAGGCTGTCGCCAGGGACATACTCAAGATATGCGTTTTGACTGTATCGTGGGTTTGCCATCCCCAACTTTCCCCAATCGCCAGCATACCACCTGCAACAATTCCGAGAAGCATATCTGTCACCCAATTACTCCACCAGACGTTATGCCCCGAGAAATAGAAAATAAGAACAGTTCCCAAGACGAAAAACACCACACAATTGGTCAACGTCTCTTTTACACTTGGCTGGTTGCTAAATTTTTTGCTCTCTGTGAAATGAATGGCAATGACGCCCGAGGTTGTGCCCACAAATAAACAGATCAAGGCAAGTCCTAAATTCTGTGCTTGAAAGCGGATTGCCAGTAGAACACCAATCAGCATGGGGGCATTTTCCAATGCCTCCCAAAAGAGTATTATCAGAATTTTTTTGTGCCGTTTCATTCCATTTATCCTATGCGTTTTTCGAGCCACTGTGCAGTTTTTTGCAATAAAGGGTTTGCTGCGCTAAATAAAACCAGATTATTATTTTCCAGCGTAAATCCAAGGTGTTGTTTGACATCGTAAGCGCCGGTACCCAGACGCACGAGATGGAGATGATGATCGAAGGCAATTTTTATGCTTTCATACACGAGCATCAGGTAGACATAATTGACATCCTCGACCAGACCAAGAATTGTGCTGGTTTGTGCGCCATTATCTTCAACGATCAGCCCGCACCCTACCAGGCGGTCGCCAATCGTGGCTGTCAAGAAGGTGGCTCCTTGCAGCATTTCAAAATGTTCCAACATTCCGTGTGCCCAGGGATTTTCAGCAGATTGAAAGCGATGTTCCACCGTTCGGATAAGAACCAGGGCTTCCGCTACGTTGACATGTTGCAAGTTGGTATGGCGGGTGATCTGAATGCCTAATTTCTCGGCTTCTCGCAAGGTGCGTTTGTAGTGCTGACGATCTTTCTTATCGCCAGCTTGCAGATAAGCCTCGAAATTTTCCCAGGGTAACTGCATGCTTGTTCCAGCATCAAAAGCTGCTGTAGACAAAAGATCTTTCGACCAATCTTCAGAAAGTTCTTTTGGTAAATAGCTAAATACAAGAAATGAACAACCTTGCTGGTGTAAAAATTCGATTGATTTCGCGCTAATCAGCGCCTGTGCAGGTTGACGCAGAGGGGGCTCAGGTAAAACGATGCCAGAGATGCTGGCAAAGGGGGATTCGCAAAGTAACAGAGGCCAACGCCTGATCAATGGTTGGAAAAAATTCCTTACAGGAACCGATTGGATTGCTAACGGTTCGTTTGGACTGCGCCAAAAAGTGGCCCAGGCGATGGCCTGTTCATCATGATAGATGAGTAAATAGGTTGGTAATACATCCTTCATCACCGTTTCGCAGAAGTGATACCAGCGATGGCTGGTGAAAGGACGCCCAGCACTGAGTTGATTCCATTCGACAGGATCAATCTCTGTGATACTGTGAAAAACCTTGCAGGTGAGCGGGTTGGATGTCAACATGACCAGGTCTATACTTCCAAAAGCTGGATATAAAAAGGCTCTTTGACTGCGTTGAGATCGCTCCCGACCTTGCGCCGCCCGCAAGGGCAGGTGTGGTATTCGGGATAGACTGTGTATGACTAGATTGTATGGTTTAGGACTAATGTCCTATTTTATAGGATAAATATTATTGTATCGATTTAGATGAGATATGGAAGGTAAAAAACTTGCAATTCGGTTAACCAAACAAAATCGAATGATTTTGTAAGATCCGAAAACGACAAAAGCCGCCAGCAGAAACAGACTTCCTAACGGGCCGAGCAGTTTGATTCCTATTGGGCTTGCCATGTTATTCCCCAAAACGAGGCAAAAAGGGATGATCGCCAGCGCGAGACCGCTGGCAAGCTGGTCAATTAGATTGCCAAAGGCATACAGGGCGTTTTGTTGCGCCTCGTTACCGGCAGTGATTTCGGCGGTGAGGGCGCCGGGGGATGTTTGCGCGCCCATCAGGCAGAAGGTCTGGACGGAGAGCCAGATCAGCCCCTGGGCGAGCAGTGGGATGGGAATGCGCTCGCTAATCAGCATCAACCCGGACATGGCAACGGCTCCGGCGAGCAGGGAGGCGCGATAGATGGTTTTCACCCCGTAGCGTGCGCTCAGTTTGCTGATGAGTGGATAGGCGATGATCGATACGACCAGCGGCGCAAGGTAGAAGTAGACGGCTTCGGCTTTGCTCAGATGACAGATTTCGGTGACGATGTAGGGGATGGTTTCAAAGGTGAAGGTCGTCGCCAGCCACATCAAGCCCCACGAAATGGCAAAGCCGCGAAAGGCTGGAATGCCCCAGGCAGCCTGGACGCTTTCGAAAAACGGTGCGCGTTCAATTGGTTGGTCTTTGCCAACGAAACGGCGTGACAGCACCAGCCCGGGGACGATCAGAAACGGAGCACTGCCCAGCGCAAACATTCCAATGGCCTGTGGGTAGTTCAGGCTTTGGATGAGTGGCCCGCTCAGTGCCGCCAGAATGCCACCCAGCAGCAGGAAGGCCAAATTCCAGTTGCCGATTGCGGCCTGCTCCTTTGCATCCAGTGCTGGCAGAATGGCGCGGTAGGCTGCCTGGTGCAGCCCCGATGCAACGTTGAAGGCGATCAGCGTCGCAAACAGGTGCAACAGGTTGGCGCTGGATGTTTGGGCCTGGGGTGGCAGCCAGAGCAGCAGAAAGAGCGCGGGCATGAACAGCGCCCCGCCGATCAGATGCCACAGCCAGCCGCGCGTTGTGTGGGGCGCAAAGCGCGTGACGATCAGGTTGGCCGCAATGTGGCTGACGCGGCTAATGAGCACGACAATGCCAAACAGGCCCACCGGCACGAGCGCATTGTCGCCCGGTGGCAGGTAGAAATAGATCAACCATCCGCTCATGACGCTGGTCAGAACGGTATTGCCGAGGGTGATGATGGCGTAGGTCAGGGCTGTCATGGGGATGCTCCGGGTTTGAAAAATGCCAGAATTCCATTCGTGAAATGAAATCTGGCATTTGGGGTGCGGGATGATGTTACATCGACCAGGGCTCGGCCTGGATATCCAGTTCGTCGGACCAGCGGCGCTGCAGGTGGATGATTTCTTGCTGGATGTCTTGCGGCAGCGGTTGGATATTTTGGGCGGCGGCGATGAATTCTTTCAGGTTTTCGGCGTTGCTGGTGGCCCCCACTGTGGCACGGACGAGCGGGAAACCGTGGGCGAAGCGCACGCAGAACTCGGTCCAACTGGCGATGCCGGAGCGCTCAAAGATCGGAGCCACTTCGACGGCGCGTTTTTGCAGATAATCTTTCCACGCGGCGCGGGGTACATCGCGCAGGCGGTGGACGTTGCCACCGGAGACGGTGCGCATGGCGATGATCGGTTCTTTGCGCTCCAACAGCAGATCCCACAACTCATTCGAAGCAAAGCGCTGCAGCGGGTTGAGATAGAAGATAAAGCCATCCACAATGCCATCGGTATACCCGGCGCGGATGGCTTTCAGCGCAATGTCGGATGTCCAGGGGAAGACTTCGAGCACAAAGCGTTTGACCAAACCTTCCTTTTTGATGTCGGCAAAATTGCGGTAACATTGTCCGCCGCTGACAAATTGCTCGGCAAGTTCGCCGCTCAGGCACAGTTGCCCCAGTTCAATGCTGTCAACGCCAAGTGGTTCGATGTTCTGCTGAATGACGCTGCGAAACTCGGCGATGGTGTTCCAGCCCAGTTTGACAATCAGCTTGGGGACGCGGGTGCGGTCCTGATCGAAGGCCATGCGCAAAATTTCGAGCGCGTTGCCGTAGGTATGGCTCGTGTGAAACCAGACACCGGTGTTCATGGCGGCGCGGGCAATTTTGACGCGGTCGGTGAAAGCCAGCTTGTCGTCACCAAGGCGGGTCGTGCCGTAAACATAAGGGGAGAGATCGGTCAGAAGGGTGGATTTGTCGAGGGTCATGGGTTGAATCCTTTGGGGTTAGGGAAATGGGCGTAGGTATACAAGCTTTCCAGTTTTTATGTTCAAAGTGAAAATTTTATTCCAACTATCAAGTTCTTGATTTATAGAATATAGACAGATGGTGTTTTTGTCTAACCAATAGATATTATCAGAGCATGCATATGGGGTAAATATTCGAGAAGTCTTTTGCTAGCACTTTTTGCGCGTGCATGTTTTGAAGAGTTAGAATAAATATGGCAGTTCCTGATAAATCGTCAGTGGAATTTTCCACTGCTTTACTATACCCAATAGTTATTACAACCATAGTGCTTTCAGAATTCCAAACGAAGCCTCCCGATACACTAATATCTTCGTTGAGTTTAACTTGTAAGTCATTGCCATTTTCCATATTTCTTACATGGATTACGTCTGAATTTTTGTTTTCTGAATACACCAGAAATTGGTCGTTAGGAGACAATAATAGTGAGCCATATTGGCCACTTTGTAGAACAAGCTCAAACTTTCCTGTTTCTAAATTTATGCGATAAAGGTTATTTATATGAGTTTCAAGTAGTCCTGAATTAGTGCCACCACTACCGCTCGGATAATAGCGAGGATAAAGATACAAATACTTACCATCTCCAGTCCAGCGATAAGTTGCCATTAATGCGTCTGGTCTATCAATTATTGAATAATCAAACGTACTGTGTTGAATTGTCCAGGTTTTTGAGAAGTCAGCACTTATGATTTGAGTGTATCTTGTTCCATAATCATCTGCACCAGGTGTCCATTGATTATTTTTATTTTTAGGTTTTGGCGAACAAGTAAAAAGTGTCCATTTGTTATTTGAAGCTCGTATTACATCTAAGCCTTGTTCTAAAACAAAACCTTCTTTGCATTTTACATTTCGCGCTTCAAGTGTGGCTGGCGCTGATGACATAAAGGCTTGTTGAGTTTGCTCAGCTTCAAGAACTCTGGCATGAATTGCGGTTTCAGTTCCCTGATCTGGTGAAAGTGTGGGGGATGGCATTACAGGAGAAATTTTTGTCGCTGCGGAAATTGATGAATTTAGAGTTGTTTTTATGGCGAGTGTAGGCATTTGTAAAGGGAGAGATTGAGAATTACAACTTACTAAGAGTAGTAAAAAAGAAATCGCAAAACGAACAATCAATTTGAGCTTCATGGTTTGAGAGTATCTCATAAATGTAGCGCCCAACTATCGTTTCAACGTCTTCTCAATGCGCCGGTCAGGGATCAGCCACATGCCGACGACACACACATACAAGAAGCAGGCCAGCCACGGGCTGATAAACGTGGCCGGAAGTGCCAGCGAATAAATAATCACCGACCATTTGCCTTTGTTGTCCGCGCCCAGCGCCTGTGCCAGTTGCGCATTGCTTTCATGCGCTGCGATCAAAGCGTGAGCCAGGATGAAAAACGCCAGTCCGGAAAAGAACTGTGCGACGCCGTAGAAAAAGACCGGCCAGGTGGCAAACTTGCTTGCGCCCATCCAACTGGTGACAAAGGGAATCAGCGACAGCCAGAAAAGCAGGTGCAGGTTGGCCCATAACACACGTCCGTCGACATGCTTGATGGCTTGCAGCAGGTGGTGATGGTTGTTCCAGTAGATGCCGAGAAAGACAAAGCTGAGCGTATAGCTCAGGAAAACCGGCAGCAGCGGCAGCAAGGCGCCGACGTCCGCCCCTTGTGGGACTTTTAAGTCGAGCACCATGATGGTGATGAGAATGGCAATCACGCCATCGCTGAATGCTTCGAGCCTGCCTTTGCTCATTGTGTCGAAGTCTCCGTTTGGAATTTTTACGGTAGGGGCGGGGTTCTACCCTGACGAGCACGCGTCCCGCCCGATCTTTGTTTGGATCGCATAAAGGGCGCGGGGACCGCGCCCCTACCATCATTTATCTTGCTGTTGAAATAACGACCCATGCACCGGGTGGGGCAGGGTCGTCGTTGGTGGAGAAAGGATCGGGTCGGGGTGTTGGGCGGGCTACCAGCCCATCACCTGTGCAATGAACGGTTCCAGTTCAGCGGCGGTATCGAGGTGCTGTTCCACGCTGGGATGTCCACCGCAGCCCGTTCCATTGATCGATTTAACGAAAAACGAATGGACTTTGGCGTCGCCCTGCTGGTTCAGCGTATCGACCACTTTGCGGATCGATTGCAACTGGTCCGTGGCGAACTGATTGGTTGCGTCGGGCCAGCCATCGTGCAGCATCGGACTGGAGACGCAGAAGAAATGGGCATTGGGGTGATAGCTGCGCAATTTGGCGATCAGCGCGAGGTATGCCTGCACAAAAACATCCTGTGGCAGCAGCGGACGTTCGCTTTCGCCGGGTGAGAAGTCGTTGGTGCCGAGCGCAAGCACAATTGCATCGGGGTGAAAGCGATTGTGATCCCAGCGTGGTGAGTCGAGCTGCTCCACAAACGTCAAGTCGTAAATCATCGGCAGGGTGCGCACATCGTATTGAAAACTGTAGTTGCGTGTCAATCCAAGGCCCCCAACCGCCAGCACATGATATTCCGCGCCCAGGTTGTGCGCCAAAATTGGCCCGAAGGATAGCCGAGCATTGGCATAAGGCTGGCCCCAGCCTTCTTCAGAACATTCGGGCGAACCGTCAAGCGCTTCGTTGCCTGAACCGGCGCAAATCGAATCGCCAATGAAGATCATGCGCCGCGCCGCGATGGGGTGAAAAGGCAAAATTTCACCATCCAACTCCAACCCGAGAAATTTTCCGTAGCCGACGTTGGCTTCCGTCCGTTTGACGATGGTGATCGTATGCACTTCGTCGGTCAGGTCGCTGACAATCGGATAGCGAGTGACACCCGGCTGCACGCCCAGCTTCATCACGAAGACATCGTCAATCAGGATGTCGTAGAAATTGTGGTTGACGCCATAGCGGAACTGGTCATCGAACAGCACAGCCACGCCAGTACCGTGAAAACGCACCTTAATATTGATCGCCGGTGCCGAAAAAATCGGCCCCTGTGGGTCTGAAAAATCAATCCGCCCGATATAGTGAATGTTGGGGTTTTCTGGCGTGATCTTCATTGCTATGGATTAACCGTAATTTTGATTTTTGGAGAAAGGCCGTTGCCAAGATGGTCGCCGCAAAAATCTTCAGCACTGACGAAGAAATCAATTGTCGTTTCACCGGCTTCGTTGGCTTGCAGGCCGAGCACGGCTTTTCCGTCGGTATAGTCGGCAGAAACCAGCTTGACGATGTGGCTGACATCCGCGCCTTTGAGCGGCGGCTTCGACAGCATATTAATCATCAGACTCAAATCGTCTGCATCCTTATCGCGAATTTCCAGCCCGTAATAATTGGGTTTGAGCACGCCTGCTGTCACCGTACTGGTCACGCTGACAACTTCACCGACCTTGGGCGTCGGGTTGCTGACGGTGATATTGACACACGGCGTTTTGGTCTCCAGCGGATTTTTGGTATTGGCTGCAACCGGGGCCGCTGTTGGCGCATTGGTTGTCCCGCAGCCCGAGAGCAGAATCATTGTCAGCAGGCAGAGAATTACAATTCGTTTGGGGAATGTCAGAGATGTTTTCATTTTTAAAATCCGGAAAGCTTCGAAAGATCGGCAATGCCTGTTGAAAGCGACGCAATGCTTTGCAGCAGCGCCAGCCTGTTTTCCTTCACCTTCACGTCTTCCGCCATCACCAGCACGCGATCAAAGAAAATGGTAATGGCTGGCGTGAGCGTCACCACATACGAGAGAAATTCGTCCACGGTGGTTGGTGTGCGCGTAACATTGGATTGAATGGCATGGTAAAGATGCTTTTCTTCATTTTCAGTAAAAAGAGCCGGGTTGACTGTCAACGCGTCGACGGTCTGTGTGCGCGTAATGCGCACACAACGCGCAAAGGCGGGCAAAACATTCTCCCAGTCAACGCGCTCCACCCAGCCTTGCAGGGCGCGGGCGGCGCGGGCGGCGGATGCCGGGTTGTAAGATTGCGCCGCCAAAACGGCGTCCACCACATCGTAGCGGAACCCGTTATCGGCGAGGACAACCTTCAGGCGCCCCGTAATAAACTCCAGCACCTGGGCTTTTCCTGTATCTGAAAGGGGAATCTGCTGCAATCTATCGGCTTCATCGATCCATTGGCGAAGATCAAGGTCGATGTTATGCTCGATGAGCGGTTGTACGATTCCAATGGCAGCGCGGCGTAAGCCAAACGGGTCTTTTGTGCCAGTAGGAGCCAACCCGGCAGCGAACAGCCCAACGAGTGAATCGATGCGGTCTGCGAGCGCCACTACCAGCCCGATCTTTGTCTGTGGGATGGGCTGATAGTGCTCGGCGATGGCATTTGCGGCTTCGCTTGCGATACCAGAACGTAATGCATACTCACGCCCAATAATGCCTTGTAGCGATGTCATTTCCGTAACCATTTGCGTGGTTAAATCGGCTTTGCATAAGTGCGCTGCATCTCGCACATGTCCTAAGTCTGTATCATCCAAGCCCAGCGCTCTCGCCAGATTCATTGCAATATTTTCGATTCGGCCAGATTTATCGAGCATTGAGCCGAGCTTGGTCTGGAAGATCAACTTTTCAAGCCCGGCGCGGTAATACTCCAGCGGTTGTTTAACATCTTCGCGTACGAAGAAATTCGCATCCGCAAAGCGCGCACCAAGGACGTGTTCGTTGCCGTGCTTCACCGTATCAAGATATTCGGAATCACCGTTTCTGATGGCAATGAAATAAGCCATTAATGGTGTGTCGTGCGGGGTGCGAGGTGCGTTTTCCGCACTCCGCACATCCGCACCTCGCACGGTCTCAACTGGAAAATACCGCTGGTGCTTCTTCATGACCGAAATCAGCACGTCGCGGGGCAGGGCCAGAAAATCAGCATTGAATCCGCCCAGGACAGCGGTGGGCATTTCGACCAGGTTGGTGACTTCGGCCAGCAGACCCGGCTCAATGATCGCCTCGCCGCCTACAGATGCGGCGGCGGCCTTGACCATCGCCACAATCGCGGCGGAACGTTCTTCGCTGTCGAGCAAAATGCCTGCTTCACGCATCACGTCAAAGTATGCATCCGCTGACGGGATGACGGTATCAGGCGAGCCATACGGACGCAGCCCACGGCTGACGTTGCCAGCCACAACCCCGGCATATTCAAACGGGATGACCGTCTCGCCGAGCAGCGCGACAAACCAACGCAACGGACGGGAGAAAGCCACGCCACTGTCATTCCATTTCATCGATTTTTCAAATTTGATGCCAGCCACAAAGGCGGGCAGGGCTGATGCAAGTACGTCCGGCGCGGGGCGGCCGGTTTGCTTGACGATGGCGACGACATATTTATTGCCATCAAACTCACGGATTTCCAGCTCTTTGACGGTGACGCCTTTGCCTTTGGCAAAGCCCATTGCGGCGGGGGTGGCAACGCCGTCCTTGTCGAAGGCACGATCCGCAGATGGGCCTTTGGCGAGGTCTTCCCGGTCTGGTTGACGGGGCGAGAGCAACTCAACGAAAACGACCAGTCGCCGCGGGGTGGCGCTGACGCGCACGGAACCATGCGCGAGCCCCAACTCCGCCAGCCACAACGGGACACGCTCCCGCAGTTGGGCCAGCGCCGTATCCACATCCGCGGCAGGAAGTTCTTCGGTGCCGATCTCAAGTAAAAAGGTTGAAGTTTGAAGGTTGGAAAGTTGAGGCACGCTCAGGGTTGACTTTTCAACCTTTAAACCTTCAACTTTCAACAACGGGTACTCCAGTTCCTTGCGCTGCACCAAATACGCTTCGGCCACACGCCGGGCCATTTCGCGCATGCGGCGAAAGTAGCCCTGGCGTTCGGTGACACCGATGGCGCCGCGTGCATCGAGGATGTTGAAGGTGTGCGAGCATTTCAGCACGTAATCGTGGGCGGGTAGCACCAGTCCCTGTGCGAGACAGGCTTCGCATTCGGCGGCGTAGAGTTCGTACATCTGGCGGGCGCGTTCGACGCCAGCCACTTCGTAATAATATTTGCTGTGCTCGTACTCTTCGCGGCGGCGCACGTCACCGTAGCTGATGCCCGGTGCCCAGGGTTCGCCCCAGATGGCGGGGGCGTC
Source organism: uncultured Chloroflexia bacterium (assembly GCA_963757465.1). Classification (GTDB taxonomy): domain Bacteria; phylum Chloroflexota; class Anaerolineae; order Anaerolineales; family Villigracilaceae; genus UBA5195. Next base: position 592,783 of record CAVWRY010000007.1, read on the forward strand.
GTTGAGCGCGATCAAAATGCGGTCGAGGCCATAGGTAATCTCAACGGCTACCGGGTCGAGCGGCATGCCGCCGACCTGCTGGAAGTAGGTGAACTGGGTAATTTCCTGTCCATCGAGCCAGACTTCCCAGCCCAGGCCCCAGGCCGAGATGGCGGGCTGTTCCCAGTTGTCTTCGACAAAGCGGATGTCATGCTGGCGCGGATCAATGCCGATGGCCTTGAGCGACTTAAGATAGAGTTCCTGCGGGTTGCCGGGATCGGGTTTGAGAATGACCTGAAACTGGTAGTGCATCTGCAACCGGTTGGGATTCTCCCCGTAGCGCCCGTCATCAGGCCGGACGGATGGCTCCACGTAGGCAACATTCCACGGCTCCGGGCCGAGGACACGCAAAAAGGTGGCCGGGTTCATCGTCCCCGCGCCGACCTGAGTGTAGTAGGGCTGCCAGATCACGCATCCGCGCTCGGCCCAGAAGTTTTGCAATTTGAGAATGATGTCTTGGAAGGAGGAAGGCATTTTGGATTTCCGATTTTGGATTGGTGATTTAGGATTTTGGATTGCGTAGCGGAGGGATTATACCGTGTTGGCAGTGGATTTTAAGTGGAAAAGCGGATAAGAGCGGATTTACACCTGCATCCGTTCCGATCCGCTTTTCCCTTTTTGAAAGGTTTCTTATATTTTGTTTTTTTGGAAGGCATCAATTTGTTCGTAGAGCGATGCGACGGTTTCTTTGTCAAACAATTGTTTGCGAATCTCAGCGTAATCGCCTTGCCCAACCTGCCAGGATGCCCAAAACCGAGTGGCCTTTGCCGGGCTGAGATGTTGCATCAGCACCTGTGCAGCTTCGAGAATAATCTGTCTTTCACTGGGAACATGAATGGTTGTCATGGGTGTTTTCCTGTTATTTTCCAATTAGCGTTTTGATTTCTTGAATTAAGAGTATGATTTTATCTTGCTCTGCCTGTGTCGAAGTACCGTACTTTTGATAATTTTTGTATCCAGCACCTGCATATAGTAAGGCATTATCCAACTGATCTGATTGTTGCATAAGCACCCTTGCTATATTTTCCTGAGTTATTGCTGCATCATAATAATTATGTACTAATTCAAAATACCGGATTGCATCGTTGTAATGCGGTGTAGCAAGATCAAGCTTGCCAATTCTTGCCAAGATATTTGCAAAGTGCTGATGAGTAATTCCAAAGTTTGTGTAGGCATCCTGTGGCGATAAGTCTAATGATTTTTGATAAGCAACAATTGCCTGATTTGCTAATATTGTAAGTTCATCTTTTGATGCGCCGTTCAATTGAGCTTCTAGAAATTTTCCATCATAAACTTCTCCAATCCCATCCATAATTTTTGACTTTGTGAGTAGGTTATCGACAGGACAAAGCCTGAAGTGGTAAACTGATTTTAGACAAAAAAAGGGGATGATTTAAGGTGTAAATTAAGGGCATGAAAAAACATTACACGGCAGAACAAAAGGCAAAAATAGTTCTCGAAATTTTGAAGGAAGAGCGCACGATCGCGCAAATCGCATCGGAGCAGAGCATCCACCCGAACCAGCTCTACAAGTGGAAAGCACTGGCAATCGAAAAATTGACTGACGTTTTTGAAGACGAGCGCAAAAACGAGCGGGTTCAAAAGGCCGAACACGAGCGCGAAGTGAAAGAGCTATACGCCGAGATCGGGAAGTTGAGCACACAACTCAACTGGCTGAAAAAAAAATCTGGCATCGAACCTCCATCGTAGCGAGCGACAGGGAATGCTCGAACGGGAGAAGCCCGAAATCTCGCTGGCAGAGCAAGCCGACCTGCTGGGGATTAGCCGCTCGAGCTTATACTACGAGCCGGTTGGCCCATCTGAGCAGGAAATCGCCATCAAACGGCGCATTGACGAGATTTACACCGAATATCCGATCTATGGTTCGCGCCGGATGACCGCCGTGCTATGCCGGGAAGGGCGAAGTATCTCGCGCCCGACCGTTCAACAGTACATGCGCGAAATGAGAATCGCTGGGATTGCGCCGGGACCTAACACCAGTCGACCTTGCCCGGAGCACAAGGTCTATCCATACCTGCTTCGCGGGCTAAAAATCGAACGCCCGAACCAGGTTTGGGGCATAGATATCACCTACATCCGCCTGCGCGCCGGTTGGATGTATCTAGTAGCGGTTCTGGACTGGTTTAGCCGCTATGTTTTAGCCTGGCAACTGGATCAAACCCTGGAAATGCCCTTCGTCCTGCTGGCGGTGGATCAAGCTCTGAGCTTGGGAAACCCCAAAATCTGTAACAGCGATCAGGGAAGTCACTTTACCAGCCCGCAGTATGTTCAAAAGCTGTTGGATGCTCAGGTACAGGTCAGTATGGATGGCCGGGGTCGGGCGCTCGACAATGTTTTTACCGAGCGCTTGTGGCGCTCCGTTAAGTACGAGGAAGTTTACCTGCACGATTACGACAGCCCACGACAAGCCCGGCTGGGCATCGAACGATACCTGAACTTTTACAACTTCAAACGCTTGCACCAATCTCTGGATTATCGCACCCCGGAAGAAGTTCACTTCCAAATCCGAAATCCCTGACAACGCAATCATGGCGAGATTGAGCATCAGGCCAGAAGGCGACCCGGTATTTTTTATCGCCAGGTGAGACCGTGGAGTGGCGGCTAGCCGCCACTCCACGGTCTCACCCGCAACCCCGACAATTTGTTAAGGTTACTACCATTCAACCCAATGTTAAAAAATCCAGAAAGGAGTCCAGCCACCTTAAAACTACCCTTTTTCCTGTCGAAAAACCTTTACCACCTCAGCCTTAGGGCGCGTTCGTGCCAGTATTGCATATTATCAAAGTCACGTAGACTTTTGTAAAAATTGCCGAGCCCAGTTGCAGATGCAGCAGCACCAGAATTATCATCAACCTTTTCAAATAATCTAAGTGCTTCAAGATAGCTTTCTAGACATTTTATATCTTTTGCTTCGCGTTGGATTTCCCCTTGTTGTTGTAAAACGGCTGCAAGATTGCGAATAGCAACGCGCTGTGTATAATCTAAATTTTCGACTGGTAAAGTCAGAAATGATCTAGTGACCTCTCGCATTCGATCAATGCGTTTACTTTGTAGTCTCTCGACTTCTTCCCATCGGCGCGTTGTTTGCATTTCTAGATGAATACGGTATGAAACAACATGATCCCAGTCTTCTTCATCACGCCCAGTTAAGGCAGCACCTGTTATAAAGTCAAGAAAGTAAGGTGTTATGTCATCAACCAATTGTTTCCAAATTTTTGTTTGTTCCCTATAGTCATAAAGTATATTCAGACCCTCCATATTTGCAACAATAGCATGCCACCAACCAAATTTTTTTGCCAGTGAGCGTGCGAACAATAAGTTTCCTTCTTCAGCACGCAAAATATCAATAACATTAAGATTGCCCTGTGTACATTGATTGTGATAGTAAATTCCTAGTGCTCCCATGGCTTCAACAAAGGCATGCATTGCTACTTCGTTGTTTATGTAATACTGCTCAAATATTGACTTAAAATACCAAGGCAACGCTGGATGAATAGAATAATATCCATTTCCATGTGCTGTTAGTAGACCCATTTCAGCGACAAGGTCGAGAATAGCAATAATCTTATCTTTTGTAAGCCCCTTTAGTTCTGTAAGAGCCCATTCAGCATCATCGTTTACCATGATGTCGAGAGCCATTCCAAAAACGAATCCTTGAAAGAAGTGTAATAATGCCAGTATCTTGAGTTCGTTTTCGCTGAATGAGTGCTTAAAACCATAGTTAAGAGAAGCTCCTAATGATCTTGAGCGTCCCTGGCTGACTTCATCGTTGAATATGGCTTCACCTTTTTGCAGTTGTTCTACAAAAGCTTCAATTTGCCAGCGATATTTGAGCCTGTCGCGCAAGGCTTGACCGACTAGTACAGTGATAGTGAGTGGGTTACCGAGTGTGAATTTTAATAATGGTTCCCAGTCTTCTATATCAGTCATACGATGGTTGCGCTTCTTGGCCAAAGCACGCGTTAATTCCAAGCGTTCCAGCATTGGCATAGCTGGGATTCCGATCCTTATCGGCAGATCACCGAGCCATATTTGTTCATCACGTCGAGATGTCAACAAGAATTTTGCGTTAGTGGTTCGTCCGATTCTTAAGAAATCAGCCAATTCGTTTTGCTCGTCTTGGCTCCATAAGGAGTTGTCGCCAATCGGGAAACCTGCTATTGTCTCTACATTGTCCCAAATCCAAAGTATTTGGTATTGCTTCAAGATTTGTACTGCAATATTTTTGCGTTGATCATCATCTAGTGTTAACCAAAAAATCCCTTGCTGTTCTTGTATTTTGCTAAAGGCTTCCCCGATTGTGTTGAGTACCTGGGACAAAGGTTTATATCGCTCAAATGATGTAAATAACACGTACTGCGCTCCGGCTGGTACTCCGCCTGTAGCGCTATACCAGCGGGCAAACTCGGCTACAGTACTGGTTTTCCCTTGCCCAGCATAAGCGTGAAGGAGCACAACAGAATTCGGTCAAAAGCACGGTCAATTGTTAGGATAGTCTCATCACGTCCGAAGAAGCCAGCATCAGGCTCTGGTGGGAGGTCTATACCTTGACTATCAAAAGTTGTGTTTTCTACTTGGAATTTAATATCTTCAATATTGTTCTTTGGAAATAAGTATAAAGGTGTGGTTTCATATACAACTGGAACTGACCAGTCTTGCAGAGAAATTGGATCGAATGCAATAGTACGTTTGGGATCTTCAGCCAAATATTTGCGCGCTCGTGTGACCGACTCGCCTAATGAAATTCCTTGAGCCATAGTCTCATAGAGTTTTGCTACAAACTTTGCCGCTGTGACAACATAGACGTTATAGCGCATTGCTACAACACCAGCCATCCCGGCATCCATAACTTCTTGTGCCAGTGAACCATAAGCGCGGACTGCTGTGTGATTTTCCTCATTATCATCTGGTTGGCGTTGGATATCGGCGTGTGCCGATCGGCATGCATTTAGCACTAACACAGAGACGCCCGTTTCATTGAGCAGTTTCCCTATTGCTGTGCCATCTTTTAGCTCAATATTCTGCATGTTCTCGGAGTTCTCAAATAGTAAATAACCATTTTCCCCATCATTTTTGCTAGTCATTACCAGTGGCATGTGTCCACTTAATATAGTGGAAGCAACTTGCGGGTCGCTATTTTTTAGGTAGGCTCCATGTCCGTCAAAATGTACAATATGAAAAGGTTTTCCTTCTGCTTTTGCGTGTCGTAAAGTATCCGCTAATGCTACAAAAGTCGGCGGGCGTAAGACAGTTAGTTCAAACCGTTGGCGGGCTTGTTTGTCAAAACCTTTAAGTAACTTCCCGGCTACTGAGCGAAAAGGTACATCTTGTGCACCTCCTGGACGGCAGATTACCAACAGGATACGAACTTTTTCTACAGCAGGATTGATTGGGTTAGGCTGGCGAGATGGTTGATGAGGTACATGTACGAATGATAGAGCTTCCAATGCCAGTGGTTCATTTGTATCTGGCGCACATAGTAATTCCCAGGGTATTGCGATTGCATCTCGTAATGATGTAATAACTTCTATACGTATATTGCTCAACCCCGTTGTTTTTAGCCTTCCCCATAATTGCATTGCATCTATTGAACCAAAAATTTTGTTGAATAAATCAATGCCAATAATGCGCATGCGTGCTTCAATTTGGCGAGCTCTCTCTGGTTCAGGTTCAATTGGATATTTTAGAAATTCTTCCAAATACCAGCGTATATCGGCATAATCGCGACGTGTTATTTCAAAATCAAACTGTACAGAAAGAGGATGGCTGTTATCAAACCGTATCTCCACCTTATAACGATTTTCTTTTAGTTTGCTCTGGTTTAATTGTAATGTTGGCATGAAATGCCCCATAGGAAAGATGATATACGATAACAAGAATTATACGGTAAGAAGTGCCGTTTATGACTTCACAACTTGCCCTATTCGTGAAACATTCACTTTTTATCCTAAGGTGTAGCTATAGGGTAGCCATACTAAACCTATACTGCATCCATAGACAGCAATTGTTTCACGACTTTATTGCGCTTTCAATACCCTTAACCACTCACGCTGCCCTTTACGATATAATTTTCGTATGTCCCTTGCCTTCTACTTCAACTACAGTACTGTTGACGGTCTGACCCGTCTGATTCTGAGCGTGATTATCATGCTGATGCTGATGCGTGAAAAAGCGCTCACGGCCCGTTTGCTGGCGATTGCCTTCGCCAGCATTACCGTTTTCAACATCTCTCTGCTTGCGACTGCGGCGATGCTCCCGCCGTTGACCGACTACTTCGAACCACAGGAACCGCTTTATCTCACCTGGGCGATGGTGGGGCTGGTACCATTTGCCTACTACTTCCCCGATCTTGTCTTCAAGCGCGAGATGCGCTGGGTGCGCGGATTCTTCATCAGTTATGCCGTTATCGCCACATTGCTGGCGGGCGTACAGTTGTATGCCGCTGTTGTCGGACACCGTGAACTGCTCGACCCCATCCGCACTTTCCACATTAGCGGCGGGTTGCTGGGCTTCCTGTGGTCTGCGATTGTGATGGCGCGCCAGTGGCGTCACTGGACGCGCCATGCTATGCAGGAAAATAACAAACATGGCTTCCGCGCCTGGCTGGGCGAACTGGTCTCTCCCAGCCTAAAAAACGCCCGTGCTGCCCGTTCCTTCATGGGTGTGTTTCTGATGCCCACCTTGCTGCTGGCAACCGATTCGGCCTTTGGCATTGTCCATGATCGCCCTGCTTATGTGCTTAACATTGGCATGTTGATTATTTTCTTCGGCTTTATTATTACCTATTTCAACTATGCTCCCACCCCCACCACCTTTATCAACAAACTGGTCATCACGACCTTGATGGTGCTGCTCAGTGTGCTGGGCGTGGTTGGCAATATTCTCTTGCCCTATTATGCCAGCACCTTTGACAGTGCGCGTATTTTGGATGTCGAGCACCAGGCCGAAGGCCGTTTAAGCGGGGTTGTTGCGCCTGAAGATGCACCCGTCAATTTGGCGTTTAGCTTTGCTTACCCTGCGACCGGGGCAGCGCCCGATGTCCTTTATACGGCCCCCGGCTTTCATGCGGATGTCATTCAGGCTGCACTCAAAGACGATAAGCTGCTCAATCAAGACCTGACGGGCGATGACATGCGCGCCGGGGATCGCAGCGTCGATAACTTCAACGTCTACTCGCGCGTCTATAGCGGAACCCGCTATACGATGGGCTGGCCCGCCAGCGAACGACTGGAATTTGTCCACGAGAAGGGTGGGCTGCCGCTGGCGCAGTTGCTGATGGTTGCCACGTTAATCATCCTGATCCTTTTCCCGCTCTTCTTTCAGGCGAATCTCATGAGACCACTCGACAATCTCTTGCAGGGTGTGCGCCGCGTCAACACCGGCGAACGCAGCGTGGAAGTGCCCGTTCAGTATGCCGATGAGATTGGCTTTCTGACCGATTCGTTCAACCACATGGTCGCTTCGCTGCGCGAATCAGACCGGCTTAAAGACGAATTCCTTGCCAACACGTCGCACGAACTGCGCACGCCGCTCAACGGCATCATCGGATTGGCTGATTCGATGCTCGATGGCGCTGCCGGAGACCTGACCGAGACTTAATCCTACAACCTGAGCCTGATCGCCAGCAGCGGACGCCGGTTGGCGCATCTGGTCAATGACATTCTCGATTTTTCGCGTCTGCGCCACAAAGACTTGCAGTTGCGCCAGCAGCCTGTCGATTTGCGCGCGGTCGCCGAAGTGGTGCTGATGCTCTCGCGCCCGTTGATTGCCGCAAAAAGCGAGCGGCTGACGCTCAAAAACAGCATCCCTGCCGATTTGCCCCTGGCCTATGCCGATGAAAACCGCATTCAGCAGATTTTGCATAACCTGATCGGCAACGCCATCAAATTTACCGATTTAGGTACGATTGAAATCAGTGCTGAAAAACGAGAAGACCTGCTGGCCCTGACCGTTTCAGATACCGGCATCGGCATCCCGGCCGACAGGTTGGATGCGATCTTCGAAGCATTTGAACAGGCGGACGGCTCCACTGCGCGTGAATATGGCGGGGCGGGCCTGGGACTTTCGATCACCCGTCGCCTGGTGGAACTGCACGGGGGTGCGTTGACCGTCGAATCAGAAGTCGGCAAAGGGTCGCGTTTCAGCTTCACCCTGCCCATCGCCACCGGCGCAGAGACACAGCCCAGGGGCGCATCTTCCCTCGAAGCGCAGGTAGCGCTGCTGACCCCCACCCGACAACCCGTTCATGAACAGCCCGAAGAAGCGCCATCCGCAGATCACCCCGAAGCGCATCTCAATATTCTGATTATTGATGATGAGCCAGTCAACCTGCAAGTGTTGAACAACCATCTTTCGCTGTTTCATTATCGTGTTTCTCAGGCCGCCAGCGGTGCAGATGCCCTGTCCATGCTGGATGATGGCCTGACCCCCGACCTGATTATTCTGGATGTAATGATGCCGCGCATGTCTGGCTACGAGTTCTGCCAGATGGTGCGCGCCCGTTTGGCCCCCAACGAAGTGCCGATCATCATGCTGACGGCGCGCAACCAGGTTTCGGACCTGGTCGAAGGCCTGAACGCGGGCGCGAACGATTACATGGTCAAACCCTTTTCGAAGCAGGAACTGCTGGCGCGCATCCGTACCCATATTAATCTTTCGCAGATCAACAATGCCAGCGCCCGTTTTGTGCCACGCGCCTTTTTGGAGCAGTTGGGCCAGGAAAGCATCGTAGACGTGCGCCTGGGCGACCAGGTGCAAAAAGAGATGACGGTCATGTTCGCGGATGTGCGTTCATTTACGACCATCTCTGAAGGTCTGACGCCGGTCGAAAACTTTCAGTTCGTCAACGACCTGCTCGGTGAAATCGGCCCGCAGATCCGCGAGAACGGCGGGTTCATTGATAAATTTCTGGGCGATGGCATCATGGCGCTCTTTCCCCGCGCCGCGGACGATGCGGTGCGCGCTGCCATGGCCATGCAAAATGCGCTGATCAACTTTAACAAGCGACGGCCGGTTGCCGTGGAAGTTCATCTTGGCATTGGGCTGCATACCGGCTTGCTGATGCTCGGCACGGTGGGCGAATTGCAGCGCATGGATGGGACGGTGATCTCAGACTCGGTGAATGTGGCGGCACGTCTGCAAGACCTGACCAAACGCTATCACTGCCGACTGATTATCAGCGAGGAGACTTTCAACCGTCTTGAGCAGCCAGATGCTTATCCCTACCGGCCGCTTGGCCGGGTGCGCGTCAAAGGCAAGCGCAAGGTTATTTCGATTTACGAGATCATCACCGGGGATGTGGCCGAGGTCAAAGCCCGGCACGAGACCCGCGCCGTTTTTGAAAGCGCCCTGCGCGCTTATGAGAATCAAGACTTTGAGACGGCCCGCAAAGGCTTTGAGCAGGTGCTGGCTGCCAATGCAGACGATTATGTTGCCCGCCTTTATATCCAAAACGCTGTCCAACTTCAACGTGACGGCGCTCCGCCCGATTGGGAAGGGGTGGAGTTCGATAGTTTTGATGGTTGATCAGTTTTCAGTGAGCAGTTTTCAGTTCAAGGGTTCACTATGGATTTGGATGAATCGATCAGTTTAAAGCCAAACTGATAAGTGCCACTATACGCGGTTAGAGCAAGGTGAGTTGGTGTGGTGGGGGTGAAGCCATCAGGCGTTTTAACTGAGATGGTATTGTTTTTCCAGAAATCATCGGCATTCAAGTCGTTAAAGTTTGCTTCTCCATGGTCACCTGTCATGTGATAAGTTCCCCATGAACTATAAGTAAAAACTCCCGGAAGCGGTGTTTCGCCGTTATCAAACAACCCATTGCCATTTTTATCAAACCACACAATCACCTTTGCAGAAACCATCGTATTAATTGTGCAAGCAACCAATAGAATGGTCAGGAATGCAACCCTGAGCATTTTACAAATGTTCATATGTTCCCCTTTAGCGAATGTAAATCGGGTTGCTCAGAATCCAGGTGCGGCGTTTGCCCCAGAAACGGCGATAGACTTCCACGCGGTAGACACCAGGTTGGGTGGTAATGTAGGAACAGACTTCATTTTCCTTCCACTTGTGGATGACTTCGCCATCTTTGAGCAAATGGCACTCCCCGACGCCTGGCAACCGTACCCGAAACGTTACCCCGCCCTCGGCGGGTAGCTCCCCGCCAACGATGGCCTCTCCGTCGCGGCCCTGAGCGCTGAAACGGAATCCGCTGGTGGGGGCGGGCAAATCATAGCCGATAAAGGATTGTCCGGCCCCGAGCGCCTCGTAGATCATTTTGCTGTCGGCTTCCATGTCTCCGCTCAGGGGTGCGGGCACCAGAATGTGCGTGTTAATTGTCTGAAAGTGGAAGTCATAGGGGAAGACGACCTTTTTTATCGGCCCCATCGCAGCGCGGAAAGCGTGCGCATCCGAGCCGCCAATGCCAGCGACCTTTCCGCCAGCTTTCAAGAGTTCGTCCCATTTTTTGAGTGTTTCCTTTTCGGGGGCATGCGCAATCAGGTGCGGAAAAAGCACATAGAAAAGGACGTGAAAAATCGTTGGGCTATGCGTTTTCAATTCGCTCATGCCATTCCATATCTCAAGCCCGGTATAACCAAACACATCCCAGTCATCCCACGAAATGCTCGGTTCCTTGATGGCAAGACAATCCTTGTCATAGGGATGCGCCAGGAAAGAAAATCCCTGCGCCTTGCGGACATTGTCAATCAGATTTTGCGGACTGTCTGCAAAGTGTGCCAGTTCCCGGTTGGCCCCCAGCACCAGCAAATGACACCTTTGCGGCTCGCGCGTCTGGTCGTGGATTTCTTCATCAATTAACATCAGGACTTGTTTTTTGCCTTCACGATAATATCCATCCGGCCCGGAAACAACCAGATTGTGATCTGTGACGATCACTACATCCAGACCACGCTTAAGCGCTGCGCGCCCAATCTCTTTGTGTGTCCCGCCGCCATCTGAATACGTTGTATGCATGTGTAAGTTAACGATCAGTTCGTGCATAATGCCTCTATTTCAATTCCATACGGTTTTCTATTGAGAGCCACCCGAATTTTTTAAAAGGAATGTTTCCCTTGTAGGGGCGCGGTGATCGCACACCTATATCGTATATGGTTGGTTAATGATTTTGTTTTTCGGATAGCTTCTTATTCTACTTGTGATTTTGTTCCCTTTTCCCTACAAATCTAATAAATCGAAGTATAATGTCCGAGCTAAATTACAGGAGAGAAAATAAAATGGATATAAACTATTTAAACATTGCTTTGATCATTACATCCGTCGCACTTGTTGTGAGTGTTATTTTGCAAAGCAAAGGCGCTGGTCTGGGTGGTTTGACCGGGGCCGATACCGGCTCCGTCTTCACTGCCCGTCGCGGTATTGAGAAAACGCTCTTTTACGTGACGATTGTGCTTTCGGTGGTGTTCTTTGCTCTGGCACTCACCGAACTTATTCTGTTCCGTTAAGCCGAGTGACGATTCATTGAAAGGCCGCTTACCCGGCCAGAGCCATCCAACATGGCTCGACTGGGGAATGGCCTTTCTTTAATTTACATATGAAAAAACTACGCTGGCAAATTCTGGTTGTTGTTCTAACGCTGGTGGTGGTGGCTGCGTTGCTGTTGACTCAACAGCCGGGTCAGCAAACTACTGCGTCTTTGCCCACCACCGGCGGCATCTACACCGAAGCATTGATCGGCTCTCTTAGCCGATTAAATCCGCTGATTGACCAAAACAACTCCTCCGACCGCGACATCGACAGATTGATTTTCAGCAGCCTGATGAAATTTGATTCAAGCGGTATGCCGATTCCGGATCTGGTCGATTCGTGGGGTGTTTCACAGGATGGCAGGATTTACAATTTCCCAATCCGGCCTGATGCTGTCTGGCATGATGGACAGCCTGTTACCACCGATGATGTGATCTTTACACTTGATTTGCTTAAAAGCGATTCGTCCTTCTTCCCGCAGGATGTGCGGGATATGTGGAAGAAGATCACAGTCAACCGGCTTAATGATAAAACGATCCAGTTTGTGCTGCCGGAGCCTTTTGCTCCCTTTCTGGATTATGTCACCTTTGGGATTCTCCCCAAGCATCTCCTTTCCACGACAACCCCGGACCAACTTGCGGCTGCACCCTTTAACCTTGCGCCGATTGGCACAGGTCCCTATCGCTTTGATCGCCTGATTATTGAAAACGGAAAAGTGACAGGTGTGGAACTGCGCGCCTTCGATAAATTCTACGGCAAAAAGCCCTACATTGAGCAGATTATCTTCCGTTATTACCCGTCTTCAACCGCCGGTTTGGATGCGTATCATCAAGGACAGGTGATGGGCATCAGCGAAATCACGCCTGATGCGCTCCCACAATCCTTGTTGGATTCTCACCTTTCACTGTATACCAGCCGTCTACCAGAATTAAGTCTGGTGCTTTTCAACCTGAACAACCCCGAAACGCCTTTTTTGCAAGACGCCAACCTGCGCCGGGCATTGCTGATGGCGCTTAACCGGCAAATGATTGTCAATAAAATCATGCAGGGGCAGGCCATCCTAGCGGATGGGCCTTTGTTCCCCAACACCTGGGCTTATTACGAAAATATCGAGCATATTGATTTTGCGCCCGAAGATGCGCTATCTTTGTTGAAGAGCAATGGCTACAAAATCCCGGCTGGTTCGCAAAACATCCGCGCTGACAAGGATGGCAAGCCGCTTGCGTTTACCCTGATCCACCCGGATGATCCTTTGCACACTGCGATTGCCAAGTTGATTCAGGAAAACTGGGAAACGATTGGCGTAAAAGTGACTCTTGAAGCGCTTCCTTACGAAGCCTTGCTCAATGATCGATTGACATCCCGCAAATATCAGGCGGCGCTGATCGATTTGAACTTGTCGGGCTCCCCTGACCCTGACCCGTATCCGTTCTGGCACCAATCCGAAATCACCGGCGGACAGAACTACTCGCAATGGGACAACCGTGCCGCCAGCGAATATATCGAACAGGCGCGTGTCACGGCTGACATCACCGAGCGCACGCGGCTCTATCGCAACTTTCAGGTCATCTTTTCAAAGGAATTGCCTGCGTTGCCGCTTTACTACCCTGTCTATACCTATGCCGTCGATCAGCAGGTTTTTGGCGTGCAAATTCCGGCGCTGTTTGACCCAAGTGATCGTTTTTCGACGGTTGCAAACTGGTATCTGGTGACGCGCCGCACCGGGAATTAAAGACCTGTCAGGTCTGCTATAAAGCCTGTTACAATTTGCGGCACACAGTTCTGTGGGCCGCAAATTTTTTTTGGAGATACGCATGACCGATTATCGTCAGGCTGCGCTGGAATATGCCAGACAGCACCACCCCGAATTTCTGAACGACATGGCAGCGATTGTGGCCATCCCATCGGTTTCGACTGACCCCGAAGCAACCGGCGATATTCAACGGGCTGCAGCCTGGGTCGCCGCCCGAACTCGAAGCGCTGGGGATGGATAAGGTCCAGATCATGCCTACCGGCGGCCATCCGCTTGTCTACGGAGAGTGGCTCCAGGCTCCAGGCAAACCCATCATATTGGTCTACGGTCACTACGACGTCCAGCCTGTTGATCCGCTTGAACTGTGGCAGTCGCCCCCCTTCGAAGCGACGGTGCGCGGCGAAAACGTCTACGCGCGTGGCACGTCAGATATGAAGGGCCAGAATATCGCCATTATCAGCGCGCTCGAATTGATCATTCAGACGGGCACTTTGCCCGTTAACGTCAAATTTCTGATCGAAGGCGAAGAAGAAATTGGCTCGCCCTCGCTGTCTAAATTCATCGTGGAGCATCAAGACCTGCTCAAAGCCGATGCCGCGCTTAACCCCGATGCGGGCATGCTTGGCGCGCAGTACCCAACCATCACCTACGGTCTGCGCGGACTGGCTTCCTTTGAATTGCGCGTCTACGGCCCCGCCACCGATTTGCATTCCGGGCTGTATGGCGGTGTGGTCCACAACCCGGCGGTGGCATTATCCGAGTTGATTGCCGGGATGCACAATGCCAACGGCACTGTGTTGTTGCCCGGTTTTTACGATCAGGTGCGCCCCATCCGCGCTGAAGAACGCGCCGAGTTTGCCCGCCTGCCTGTGGACATGGAGCACTTCATGGAAATGACTGGCGCGCCGATGCTGTGGGGCGAGGCCGAATATACACCGTTCGAACGAGTTGGGGCACGCCCGACCCTTGAGATTAACGGCCTGCTTTCGGGTTTCACTGGAACCGGGACAAAGACCGTTTTACCCGCCTACGCCATGGCAAAGATCACCTGCCGTCTTGTCCCCGATCAGGACCCGACGAAAATCCATCAGTCGCTGCAAAATTATCTGGAACAGCATGCGCCCAAAACCATCCGCTGGGAATTAATCAAAATGGACGGTGCCCCGGCTTCCATTTCAGACCGCACCAGCGCCGCAGTGCAGGCCATGTCCCAGGCGATGGAAACGGTCTGGGGGAGCAAGCCACTCTTCCGACGCGAGGGCGGCTCGATCCCGGTGGTGGCCCAAATGCAGAGCATCCTTGGGATTGAATCGGTGCTGACCGGTTTCGGCCTCCCCGACGACAATCTGCACGCGCCCAACGAAAAACAGCATTTGCCAACGTGGTATAAGGGCATTGATGCGTTGATCCATTTCTTTTTCAATCTCTAGACTTTAGCTGTTAGCAGTTAGCGATTAGAAAGTTCAAAAGCTAATATCTAACCGCTAACTGCTAACAGCTAGAAAAACGAGGTATTCATGACCGAAGATCGAATCATCACCTACGGCGGACAGGCCGTCATTGAAGGCGTGCTGATGCGCGGACAGAAAGGCTGCGCTATCGCCATGCGCGCGCCAGACGGTGAAATCAAAGTCCATACTGAAACGCTTTCAGGAATTTACAAGTCGAAAGTCACAAAAATCCCCTTCTTGCGTGGTTCCATTTTGCTGTGGGATGCGCTTGGGCTGGGAATGCGCGCCCTGACGATTGCTGCCAACACCCAGACGGGCGAAGATCAGAAGCTTGAAGGGCCTGCCCTTTATACGGTCATGGCTGTTTCGCTGGCCTTCAGCATTGCGCTCTTTTTTCTACTACCGTTTGGCGGGGGAAAACTGGCACAGTGGTTTATGCTGGGCATGCCTGCTGCGGGAAATGTTGCATCGACTGCGCAAACAGCATTTCGATTTACCCCCGATATCTGGGTGGCTGCCATTACCGAAGGCGTTATTCGGCTGGTGCTGATTATTGGTTATATGTGGGCTATCGGCAAAATGCCGGATGTCAATCGTCTGTTTCGTTATCATGGCGCGGAACATAAAACGATCAATGCTTTTGAAGCCGGGGCGGAGCTGACCCCTGAAAGCGTGGCAAGGTTCCCGCTGGAGCATCCACGCTGCGGGACATCCTTTTTGCTGACGTTGATTATTTTCTCGATTATTGCGTTTATCTTTTTGTATCCGCTGCCTGTGGCTTTTCAGATCGTCGGGCGGATTGTGCTGATCCCGGTGCTGGCGGGTGTTGCACTCGAATACATCCGCTGGATTGCCAACCACCTTGATTCGCCGATTGTGCGCTGGCTGATTAAACCCAACCTGGCGCTGCAGCACCTGACCACGCGCGAACCCGATTTGTCGATGCTCGAAGTCTCCATCCGTTCCTTCAACGAGATGCGGGCTTTGGAGCAGGAAATCACGCTTTAGTCCCCGTGTAACCGCACAGGAGTAAATGATTGATGGCCTCCCTCGCGGATAAACTTAAGGCGCTCGGCGTCAAAACAGGTGCGTCCGATTTGCCTGCAGCTGCGCCAAAAGCCAAAACATCCACGCCCATCGAAGAAGTGCTCGATGGGCGTTGGCTTGATACGCGCCGCGGACAGGCCTTCATCAGCGACAGTTTTTATTCGCTGGAACATATGCATGGCAAGATGCCGCTCTTTTTGGCGGCGCCGCTCGATCATCTGGGCCATTGGGCCGGGGATGCGCGCATTGCTGGCATGCCGATTGAGAAGTTTGCCTTTCTGGATACTGAAACATCCGGGCTGGCGGGGGGTACAGGCACGTATGCTTTTTTGGTGGGCATCGGACGATTTCTGTCAACGGACTCTGTCACGGATTCGCGGATTGGAACGGATAAGAGCAACGGCAAGGGCTTTTGGCTGCGTCAGTTTTTTATGAGTAGCCCAGGCGAGGAAGCCGCCCTGCTTGAAGCGATGATCGATTTTCTCGCACCCTGCGCCGGGTTGGTGACGTTTAATGGCAAAACGTTTGATGCGCCGCTGCTCAATACGCGCTATAAGTTGCACGCCACACCTTCCCCCTTGAAAGAATTTGCCCATGTGGATTTGCTGCCATTGGCGCGCCGTTTGTGGCGCGACCGGTTGCCCAGTCGTGCCCTGAAATACCTCGAAGAGCACATTATGGGTGCGCCGCGCACCAGCGAAGAAGTGCCTGGCTACGAAATCCCCTATCTTTATTTTGACTATTTGCGCACGGGTGACGCCAGCCCGCTCAAGGGCGTCTTTTATCACAACGCCATGGACATCGTCGCTATGACGGCGCTTTTCAGCCATGCGGCTGCCATGCTTGCTGATCCGCATACCGCCAGTCTTGAGCATGGCCTGGATGTGGCAGCGCTTGCCCGGCTTTTCGAAGACCTTGGGAAGTGGGAAGACGCCGCCCGCTTGTACGAACGCGGTCTGCAACTGGGACTCCCCGAAGCCGGTTTTGCCGATACGATGCGGCGTTACTCGGCCCTGCAACGTCGCCGTGGCGATGTGGATGCCGCTGTTAAGTTGTGGCAGCGCGCCGCCGGGGAGGGCCACATCTACGCCCATGTGGAACTCTCAAAGCACCACGAACACCGTAAACGGGATAACAGCGAGGCGTATCGCTGGGCAAGGTCCGCGCTGGAACTGGCCCAGGCCCCATCGTTGCCGCCCTCCATCCGCCGCTATTGGACAGAAGAAATCACCCATCGCCTGACGCGCCTTGCAAAGAAAATTAATCCCAAAAACGGAGAAAGCTATGAAAAAACAGAATCTCGGTAACCTGGCGATTGCCCTGCTGGTGGTGTTCAACCTGCTTTTATGGTTGTTCTTTACACCGCCCCTGAAGAACCTTTCCCTGCAAAATTATGCTTCTTATAAGCCCGAAACCTTCTATCCTATGGAAATTTTGGGCGAGATTCTTTCCAGCAGTGCCCTGATTTTGTTTGCCTGTGGGCTGGTGTTGGCCAATAAGCCGCGCATTCTGGAGCCTTACTTCGGTGGCCTGGACAAAATGTACATCACGCATAAAAACATTGCCATTTTGGCGGTGATTCTGATCGTGGGGCATGAGCTGTGGGTGCCCAAAACCGGGGTGCTTGGGCCAGGGCTGTGGCTGGGTCAATTGGCTTTTACCGGAATTTTGGCGATCGTCTTGCTGACGGTGGGGCCGCGCGTGCCTTTTTTGAGCGGCCTGACACGTTTTACGTATCGCGGTTGGTTTCAAATTCACCGTTGGGTCGGTGTTTTCTTTATCGCGGCGGTGGGGCATTATCTAATGGTAGAGCCACCGATGCTGTTCCATTCGCCAGTGCTGCTGACGTTCGTCATGCTGGTTTCAGCCGTTGGAATTGGCGCCTATCTTTACAAGGAGTTTCTCTGGGAGCGGCTGCAACCGCACATCACCTGCCGCGTCGAAAACGTGCGCAAGTTGAATGGTACGACCACCGAAGTGGTGCTCAAGCCGCAGAGCCGCAAATTTGCCTATCAGGCCGGGCAGTTTTTGTTTGTTTATTTTGATGGGGATATTCTGCTGGCTGAGCCACATCCATTTACGATTTCGAGTGCGCCCTGGCAGGACAATTTGCATCTTTCGATCAAAGCCAGCGGCGATTGGACGGGCTACCTGCAAACCAACCTGAAACCTGGCACGGTGGCGCACGTGGACGGGCCTTATGGCGGATTTAACTATAAGTCGGGCACGGAAAAACAGGTCTGGGTGGCGGGCGGGATCGGCATCACCCCCTTTTTGAGCTGGATGCGTGATTTTAAAGGCACCAGCCCCCAGCAGATTGATTTTTTCTACACGGTCAACGTACCCGCCGAGGCGCTCTATCTCGACGAGATCGAGAAAGCTGCCAGCGCCAATAAAAACTTCAAGCCGCATGTCAGCTTTTCCAGCCAGGACGGACGCCTTTCAGCGCAGAAAATTGTCGAGGCCAGCGGTGAAACCGTCGGCAAGGAAATTTATATGTGCGGGCCGTTTGGCATGGTGCTGGCCTTCCGCGATGCTTTTGTGGCGCAGGGCGTCAGCGGGGCGAATATCCATTATGAAGAGTTCAATTTTAGATAGTCAATTTTCCATTGATAAAAAGAAGGAATGAAAACATGTTTCGAAAACTTATTCCCCTTCTCCTTTTCGCTGTGATTCTGACAGCTTGTACCACTCCGAATGTTACCCAACCTGTCAGCCGGGTGGAAACCCAACCGGCACCGCCCACGCCGATTTGCCAGTCACCGGCCCCGGGGAGTCTGTCGATTGGCAGCATCTCGCTCTCATCGTCCGGGACATCGCCCGATTACACCATCAAAACCGATGTCCCCGTTTTGCAGGGACTGGCCCCGCACCGCACCGAATTTAACCTGCGTGTCTCTACGCTGGTACAGCAGGAAACTGATGCCTTCAAGAAAAACCTGGCCGATTGGACGCCTGTCCCGGATATGCCAGGAAGCAGTTTTACGATCTCGTATACCGCTTTTCCGTATGACGCCCGTTTTGCCAGCATCCAGCTATTCGAAGATGTTTACATGGCGGGCGCGGCGCATCCGAGTCATCAGATTATTTCGCTGGTTTATGATTTGCAACAGGGACAGGATGTGGCGCTCAGTCAGCTTTTTTTGCCCAATAGCCAGTATCTGCAAGTGATTTCGGATTACTGCAAGGCTGAACTGCGCAAGCGCAACATCGCCTTTGACGACCAGCAGCAGGGCGCAGACCCTTCCCCCGAGAATTACACCGTCTGGAACTTGAGCAGCGACGGGTTGGTGATTACTTTTAATGAATATCAGGTTGCATCGTATGCCGCCGGTCCGCAGACGGTGGTGATTCCGTTTGCAGCGTTGAAAACGATCATCGATCCAGATGGGCCGCTGGCGGGTAAATAATCACGCTTTCGCGCGATACCAGTAATGATAAGCCTGCTGAAAACCGAGCCGGGCATATAAATTCAGTGCGGGGGGATTGTTGAGCATCACCTGCAAGTAGGCATCGAGCGCACCCGCGGATTTGGCCCAGGCGAGCAGCGCCATCATCACCCCGTAGGCGTGTCCCTGTCTGCGAAAGGCCGGGTCGGTACGGATGTCGTAGAACCCAGCCCAGCCATTTTGCACGACGCTCAGTCCACAAGCAACGATCTCGCCCTCCACGCGCAGGGCGGCGAAGCGTCGTGCTGGTAAAATGGCGGCGAGAATCTTTTCGTGCGCCAGTTTCTCCGCCCTGACGAGGCCGCTCATGCGTGCATACGCCGACAACCAGTCAGCGTCCACTGTTTTGGACAGTGTCACGTCCCGGGGTGGGATCCACTCCCTGAGACGCAAATCCAAAAGCTGGACGCCTGTCTGTGCGTCGGTCTGGTAGCCTCTGACGGCGAGCGCTGCGTCCAGTTCGGCGGGTTGGCTGGCTTCGGTCAACTTGAAGAGGGTCGGTTGGCTCTGACTGTGATAGAACGCTTCACATGCGCGCAGCTTCTCTTCCAGCCCTCTGCTGCCCGTATACAACGGATAAATGGCATTGGCGCGGCGGGTGTAGCCATTGCCAAAGCGCAGCACCCAGCCATCGTCGAGCAGAGTTTGCGTGGCGGGCCAGGCGTTCAGCGAGAGTTCTTCAATACGGCGGATTAAAGGTGGGATCTGTCATATCTTTTCTCAAACGTCCCATGTCCTGAATGAATTTTTCTTTATTAAGGATTGCGCTTTTGCCAGGGCATCCAAATGAATGTGATTAGGCACTCTGATGTAAATAAAGCACGCTCCACGCTTGGAATGTGGAGCGTGCGAAGGGGCTGTATTGATTGTCGGGGATAGTTTGTGGGTGGCAGGCGCAGGGGAACGCTTAGTCCCCCGGGGAACCGGCAAGCGCCTGACCCTTGGCGTTGGCGGTGATTTCGCTGTACATGGCGTCGAGTTGGGCTTTGGTTTCCTGTGGCTTCTGATCGCTGCCTGAGAGCGCCGGGTTGCGCGCATCAATGATGTAATTATGGTCAATCACATAGGGCGTGCTGGTCAGCGTGGTTTCAAAGCCGAGCTTTCGTAAATAGGCCACCCCATGTTCGGTACGGAAGTCGTTAACATCATGGCTTTCAAGGAAAACATAGCCCACCCGCGTGCGAAAGATTTCTTCATTGGCGGGCGTCATCAGGTATTTCTCGCCGCCTTCAATGTCAATTTTCAACAGGTCAATCGTCTCAATGTGGTACTCGGCCAAAAAGTCGGCCAGTGAAAGTGCCTTGACGGTATGTTCTTTCTCGTTGACATTGACCATGTGAAAGCCCAGACCGCCCATGCGACGAATGCCCACCGAGCCGCTTTCAGCAAAAATGGCCGCTTGCACCGGGATGATGACTTCCTGCAAGGCATTGACGGCGACATTGTTGCTTAACTGTGCAAAGTTGTCGTGCTCCATCTCCACTGCGTAAATTTTTTGTGCCGGGAAGAAGCGGCTGGCCCACAGCGAAAAGACGCCGATGTTCGCGCCCAGGTCTACGATGGTTTTGATGTTGCCAGGGGTATATTGCAGCTTGGGTGAATAGCCGCCGTCGCGATAGATTTCATAAATGGTAAACAGGTCAGATGACCTTGGTTTGACGGCGATTTGTTCTCCGCCCACATCCACCAGAAAGGGGCGGAGCGAGAACAGGAACGGTAGAATGTAACGGCGCAGGTCGATGGTAAACGAAATGTACTTACGATCAAGAGCGAGAATGTTTAGCATGGTCAGGTCCATTTTTTAATGCGATCAGGCGAAAACCCAATCACTTCAGGATAGGGAGAGCGGTGTTGCTGATAAAGCGTTGTCTCTGGCGGATGATTGTCTGGCGGCCTTGGTGGTTTTCCCGGTCAATGCTTCTACCGTTGGTAGAACCTGTCATTTTTGCAAAGATAAGAAATATTATCATAAGAATGCCATCCCATGAATTGCGGCTTTGCGATAATTTCTTTCAAACATCTCAAAATGGATCAAAAACCAAAAGACTGCAACATTTTCGCCGTTTCGCCTGTATACTTTTCTAGCGATGAATGAATCCCCTGACCGTGACCTGATTTTGCGCACCCGTCGCGGTGAGACGGATGTTTTTGGCGAGCTTGTCCAGCGCTATCAGGTTGCCGTTTTCAACGTCTGCTACCGTCTGATGGGCGAACGCCGTGAAGCCGAAGACATGGCCCAGGAAGCCTTCATCCGTGCGTATGGGCGGCTGGAAAGCTACGATCTTGAGCGCCCCTTTGGCCCGTGGATGCGCCGGGTGGCCGCGAATGTCTGTATCAACCGTTTTGCGTCGCTCCCCGCGCCTCAGCCGGTGCTGGACGAGGAGCGCGATCCTGACGACCCGGCGCAGCGTCCTGAACCTGTGGCCGAACAGCGCGATGAAGCCGATCACCTGCGGCAAGCGCTTCTGTCTCTGCCGACGCATTACCGTGTTGTGTTGGAGTTACGCCATTATCAGGAATTGAGTTACGAAGAAATTGCCGAAACACTCCAGTTACCGCTCAGCGATGTCAAAAGTCATCTCTTTCGGGCGCGCAAACTACTTGCAGAGAAATTGAAACCATGACCCATCTCACCGAAGAAACCCTCAACGAATATCTTGACAACACTCTCGCCCCATCCGCCCGTGTTGCTGTGGAGGCGCACATCGCCCTTTGTGCCGATTGCACGGCAGAAGTGGCAGCATTGCGCAGCCTGTTCGCAGCAATCGAGTCGCTGCCCGAAGTGCCCCTGCAACGGGATTTGACGCCCGACGTGCTGGCGGGGATTCCTGCAGTCCGCGTCAGCGCGTCGAGCCTGCCGCGCCCGATGCGTTGGGCGCTATTCGCACAGGCGCTGGTGGTAGTCGTCAGCCTTGCGTTGGTCTGGCCGCTGCTCGACCTTTCTGCGCTGCAAATGCCCATTGTTTTCCCGGACTGGTCTGTGCTTGCGCGGTTTGTGGGCAGTTGGATTGCCTGGCTGGCTGCTTTCACCCTGCCCGATTTTACAAATTCATTTTCGCTGCACCTTGACCCGCCTGCGCTTTTGCTGACGCTGACTCTCGTCAGCGCTTGTCTGCTCTGGCTGGTGGGCAACGGACTCCTGCTGGTTTTGCCGCGTACTGCTTCTCTAAAACGGAGACATTCATGAACGATTTGCATCCTGTAATCTTTGTATTTTTGGCGTTGACCCTGTTGCTGATTCCGTTTTTCATCGTCATGGGGGCGCTCTTCCCGAAGCGGGTCACAAAAGCCCAGAGCATTCTCAACCTGATGCCGGGCCGCGCTTTTGCAGTGGGTTTGGTCAACTTTGTCTTTTTTCTAGCGGTTGGGATGGTTCTTCTCATTATTGCCGATAAAACCGGCAATTTTTTGAAGACCATTCTTACCATCCCGGCGCTGATTATTTTTACCGTGCTGGCGATCACCCTCAGCTTTGGCCTGACCGGCATGGTGCAACTAATTGGCGAACGTCTTGCCCCTACGCAAAGCGCATGGCGGCGCACATTCTGGGGCGCGTTGTTGCTCGGCATCAGCTGTGCTGTCCCGCTGGTCGGCTGGTTTTTGCTGCTGCCCTACACCGCCTGCGCCGGGATTGGCGCTTTCATTACCAGCTTCTTTCAGCCCGACAGGCCGCCGTTGCCCAAAGAGTAGGCAAAGAAAAACGCCCCGAAGAGAAATCTCCGGGGCGTTTTTCTTTGCCTGGTGTATTATCGCCTTACGCCTTGGGCTGTTCCACTAAAATCAAACGGTTGCCTTCCGAATCTTCGATGGTGGCAAAAGTGCCCCAGGGTTGTTTGTCTGGCTCCTGTGTAAACTTGACGCCCTTGTCTTGCAGGTCACTGTAGAGTGCATCCATATCGGTCACGTTGAATGTAACGGCCTGTGACTGGCCTACCACCTGTTTATAATGCTGCCAGTTTTCGTCAGGCAGATAGAGAATGACTTCGGTTGCCGCACCTTTTGGCGCAACCGACAACCAGCGATTTGCCGCGCCCGGGTAAATAGGCTCGTCGCTGTGCAGTTCAAACCCCAGCACATTGGTATAAAAATCCTTTGCCCGATCCTGATCGCTGACGAAGATACATACGGTGCCGATCTTATCAATCATTTTATTTTCTCCTGGGATAATTCAAAAGAAGTGAATGTTATTTCTAATTGTACCAGAACTCCTGTTCTATATTTGGCATCATGGAAGAAAATTGTAAACCCTATTTGATACGACAAAACTCCAGCCTGTATAAAAATACAGGCTGGAGTTTTGTCCAGCAGATTGCGATCACGAGCCAAAACCTTCTGTAACAAACTAGGCTGGTGTGCGTTCGCGTTTTCGCTTCCATTGACCGGTTTTTTCATCCTTGATATACCCTCCTTTTTTTACCGCCGCCCAGGCGACACGATGGGCAGTCTCTTCCTGCGACACATCGTCGAAGCGTTTTTCTGGCTCTTTATATTCCTGCCAGGCATGGTTGAATGCCTGCTTATAAATTTCCTGCGCATGCACGGGCAAATGGTTTTTTACGCTGTCTGGCAAATCGCTTACTTGATTGTAGGGCATATACCCCTGCCTTTCCAAATGGTTTTGGGTTGATAAAAACCCTGCGCGGCTTCGATTGAAAGCCACACAGGGTTTTATGGTTGTGGTTAAAAAGCTTAGTGTTCTTTTTCGAGATGATGGGTAAAGTCATCTACCTCTTTTTGAGCACGGGCTACCGAATAGCCATAATGCTCCTGAAGCAACCCGGCGAGTTCTTCGCTGCGCCCAGAGATTTGATCCAACTGATCATCAGTGAGTTTGCCCCACTGTTGCTTAACCTTACCGCGGACTTGCTTCCACTTGCCTTCCAGAATGTCCTGATTAACTTTGACGCTCATTTTATGCTCCTTTTGTGGGGATGTATTCACAAAGTGATTGCATCCATTCGATTAGGGGGAGTTCTTATGCGTACCCATTCGTTTGGGCCGCCGATCAAACTCCTTACACATAAATAACGAAACAAAAAGTTGAGATGTTACGCTCATAAAATCGCGCTGACGTTATCTCATCCCTAATCCCTTGTTTTCCTGCAACTTTCCTGACACATTCCCTGTAATGCTTGATAACTACTCGATTACACAAGAAAGGATTGAAAATGGCTGATATTTCTGCTGTCTTTGGTATTTTGATCTCGCTTGGCATTGGCTTCCCTGGTTTTTTGACCGCGCTCTGGCTACTCTTTCCCGCCACCATCGAACGCGCCCACCTGCGTCTGGATCGTACTCCCTGGCAGTGTTTCTGGCTGGGTGGTGTGATGACCGCCGTTGCTGTGATTCCGATTGTCGTTTTGCTGGCGCTACCTTTTGGCCCCGCCAAATTTATGGGCTGGAGTTTGATTACCCTGCTACTGGCGCTCTCATGCCTCGGTTTTGCCGGGATCGCTGCCAAAATGGGGGAGCGGCTGACGCAGGCATCTGCTGGGGTCAGCCCTGCCGCCGCTTTTGTGCGTGGCGCACTCGCACTTGAACTGGCCGTTGCCTTCCCTATCTTCGGCTGGGTCTTTCTGCTCCCGCTCGCCATTGTCACTGCCCTCGGTGCCACCGGTTTCGCCCTGCTACACTGGATGCCCAAACGTGTCTCTGTTTCTGAACCTTCCGCCACGTTAGAAGCCTCACGCTCTTAACTTCATCCTTCTGATTTCAACTTTCCTATCATGAACCGTCGTGACTTTCTCAAGCTCACTGGCCTTGTCGCCACCAGCGCCGCGCTAGCCTCCTGCAACCCGACCATCTTTCAGCGCGCCGCAGGCCGTCCCTCGCTCTCCGCCTGGAGCCCGCTTAACCTGGCGGACTTTCGGGCGCTCAATCGCCTGACCTTTGGTCCACGCCCCGAGGAGCGCGCCTGCTTTGCACAAATCGGTTTGCAGGGCTGGGTCGAAGAGCAACTGGCCTTTGAGTCGGTCGACGATTTTGCCTGCAACCTGCGGCTCAAATCTTTCGATACACTCAATATGCAGGCCCACGAGTTGGCCGACATGAGCGACAAGATTTTCGATGACGTTGACCAGCAAACCGTCCCCGACGAGTTGCGCCAGGCCACATTGGTACGCCAGGTCTACAGCCGCCGCCAGTTGTTTGAAGTCATGGCCGAATTCTGGAGTGACCATTTCAACATTGCCACCGTCAAGGGCAACTGTTTCTACCTGAAAACAGTCGATGACCGCGAAGTTATCCGCCGCAACGCGCTGGGTTCCTTTCGGGACCTGCTGTGGGCGTCGGCGCATTCGCCTGCCATGCTGACCTATCTTGACAATCAGGTCAATCACAGCGGCGCGCCCAACGAGAACTACGCGCGCGAACTGATGGAACTGCACACGCTCGGCGTCCACGGTGGTTATAGCCAGCGGGATGTCATGGAACTGGCGCGCTGTCTGACGGGCTGGACGGTGAAGGAGCATTTTTGGACGGGTGATTTTACCTTCGATGACGGCATCCATGATACGGGTGCGAAGTTTGTGCTCGGGGCGCGCATCCCGCCTGGTGGGCAGAATGAAGCCGAAAGCGTCCTCGAAACCCTGTCGAAGCATCCATCCACCGCCCAATTTATCGCGACAAAATTGGCGCGGCGTTTTTTGGCCGATCCGCCGCCCGATGCGATTGTAGCGCGTGCTGCCAAAACCTTTTTGCAGACAAATGGGGACATTCGCGCCACGTTGAGGGTGATCCTGCTCGATGGCCTGCCCCTGGCTGGAGCGCGCTACAAACGCCCCGTACACTTTGTCGCGGGGGCGTTGAGAATGCTCAACGCGGAGACGGACGGCGGCCCGGCGGTACAGGAGTACCTGCTGCGGATGGGTCAGCGCGCCTTTGGCTGGCCCACCCCCGATGGCTACCCTGACCACGATGCCGCCTGGCAGGGCAACCTGATGCCGCGCTGGCAGTTCGCCTTTGCGTTGGTACGCAATGAACTTGCCCAAACCAGCATTGACATCAACAGCCTGCGCGAAATTTCGGCTGCAAAAACCCTATCCCAAACCATCGACGCTGCCGCGTCTTTGCTGCTTGGCGCACCGCTCGCCCCCGCCCAACGCAACGAATGGATTGCTGCCGCCCGCGCCGCAGGCGCAACGGAAGATGAAACGGCTGCCATTCTGCTGGCGGGCATGCTGGCTTCCCCTGCGTTTCAATCGCGGTAAAGGAGCGGTACCTGGGAAATTGGGCATTGGGAAACTGATAGAACATCCCTAAATCCCAATTTCCCAATCTACCACTCCAAAATCGCAAATCCAAAATCGTAAATTGGAGTTCCCATGCTTACTTCCATCCTCCCTCGCCTTGCCTTTGCCCCTGCAAAACTTGCGCCACGTGGCGATGTGCTCGTCGTCATCTTTTTGCGCGGCGCAGCCGATATGCTTAACGTTGTTGTACCGCACGGCGAAGACGCCTATTATGCATTACGTCCTACGTTGGGCATTCCCCGTCCCGATGATAAAAATGCCAAAGCCGAAGAACGGACGATTGATCTCGACGGTTTCTTCGGCTTCCACCCGGTGCTGCGTCCGCTGCTGCCGATCTGGCAGGAAAAACAGCTTGCCATCATTCACGCCTGTGGCGCGCCAGACGAATCGCGCAGCCACTTCAAATCGATGGAACTGATGGAGCGCGGCGTGGAGGATGAAAAAGGCCCGGCATCCGGTTGGATTGGTCGTCATCTGGCGACGCTCAACACTGGCAACCATTCCCCGCTGCGGGCGGTAGGGATGGGTACGCTGCCGCAGCGCAGCCTGAGCGGATCTGTTCCGGTCTCGGCGTTGCGCTCGATTGCCGACTTTCACCTGGGCGGTGACGCACGCGCTGTGGCACAGATGCGCAGCGTCCTCAACACCATTTATAAGGGCGATGTCCTCGGGCAGGAAACGCTCAACATCATGGACATCCTGCAGAAACTGGACCCTTCCCAAGGTGCCAATTCCCAATACCCGAGACTCCGATTTCGGTCTCGCCCTGCGTCAAACCGCCATGCTCATCAAAGCCGAAGTGGGACTGGAAGTCTCAGCGATTGACCTGGGCGGTTGGGATACGCACTTTGCGCAGGGCGGCAGCACCGGGCAAATGGCAGGCCTGCTGGCGGATCTTTCTGCCGGGCTGGCCGCCTTTCATGCCGATCTTGCCGCGCATCTGGGGCATGTCACCGTCGTCGCCATGTCTGAGTTTGGGCGGCGCGCCGCTGAAAATGGCAGCCTCGGCACCGATCATGGTCACGGCAGCATGATGATGGTTTTGGGTGGGAATGTTCAGGGTGGCAAAGTCCACGGCAACTGGCCAGGCTTGCGGGATGGACAACTGATCGGTCCCGGCGACCTGGCCGTCACGACCGATTACCGCGATGTGCTCGGCGAAATCTGCCTGAAACGGCTCAACAACGCCGCGCTTGCCGAGATTTTCCCGGGCTATCAGCCGGTTCCGGTAGGGATGATTACTGGGTAGTAGACTGTTGACGGTGGAAAATTACGGGCCATTCCAAGCTTATTAAGCGGGAATGGCCCGTATCTGTTAATTTACGTCTGAAATTCATTGTTCCTGATAAAATAGACCCTGCCGATAAAGATACAAAGCGAACAGAATTGCCACCATCCTTTTCCACTTATTCTGTCAAATAAAAAAGCGATGCTTTTTTATCAATAGTCGTGTGTCCTTCCGCTGTGAGCTTTTATTCTTGAGTGGTATTCTATGAATGTAAAATTAATGCCCAAGGTTCTCTACATTGAAGATTCCAGTGATGCGCGGTTGCTTGTGCGTCGCGTGCTGGAAGAGCACTATCTTTTGCTCGAAGCCAATGAACCGATCAAGGGCATTGAGCTTGCGCGTGATACCGAGCCGGACTTGATTTTGCTGGATATCAACCTGCCAAACATGACCGGGATTGACGTCGCCATTCGCTTGCGCAGCATTCTCAAGCCGGGCACGCCGATTGTGGCTGTTACTGCCGATGTCAGCCCCGGTGCGCGTGAGCGTGCCCTGGCAGCCGGGTTTGCCGGGTTTATGACCAAGCCTATCAATGTCGATAAATTTGAAAGCAGCATCAAGGCTTTTCTTGCCGGCAAACGCGAACATCTTTTTTACCCTGAAAAACATTTGCGCGCGTATCAAAGCGAACTGGTGGAACGTTTTGAAGCGCGTGTGCGTGAGTTGACCGACGCGCTCAGCCGCAATACCTACCTTAGTAAACAAAACGAGCTTGCCCTGAATGCGCTGGTTCGTCGCCAGCATCTGCTTGAAGCGGGTGCGCGCGTCAGCCACGAAATCACATCGATCCTTGAGCTTGATATGTTGCTCAGCCGCGCTGTGGATATTATCTGCAATGAGTTTGAGTTATATTACTCGGGCATTTTCTTGCTTTCAGATGATGGTCGGCGGCTGGAGTTACATGCCGGGTATGGGCAGCCCGGAGCCAAGCTGATGAGCGACCGCTTTTCGCTGGAGCTGAATGAAGGCTCCATGGTTGGTACAGCCGTTCTCAACCGACACGCGAATTTGGCATTGGATGCCGGGGATGGGCCGCGCCGCTTCAAGAATCCCCATTTGCCGGATACCCGTTCTGAGATGGCGCTGCCCCTGATGTTTAAAGACGAACCCCTTGGCGCGCTCACCGTTCAAAGCGCTGATGCCAACGCCTTTTCAGAAGAAGATGCCACCGCCCTGCAATCGCTGGCGAATCAGATTGCCATTGCCATTCACAATGCCCGCCTGGTGCGCCGTCTGGATGCTGCCAATCAGGAAATCATCCGCAGCAAGACGTTTGAAGCCATTGCCACGGCAACGGGTGAAGCCATTCACTGGGTCGGCAACAAAGCCGCTCCCGTCCCGGCCAGTGTGCAACGCGTACGGGAAGACCTGCTCAACATCATGGCCGTTTTCAAGGCGCATCTCGATGCCAACGAGCCTGAGACGAAGAATCGCTTTTTGTCTGTCATCGAAAATGTCTTTACCCAGGCGCAGGATGCCGGAATTGATCTATCGGCACTGATGGATAAGCTGTCTGGTTTGCCAGACAACCGGCTTTCCAACCTGATCGGTCTTGATTCCATCCTTGAAGATTTGCAAATCATCGAAAACAGCGCCAAAACCATCCTGAATATCAAGGAAGATTTGCTTGGCCCGGCCCGTCAGCGCAACCCCGTCCCCTTTTCGCTGGCAGATGAAATCAAGCGCATTATTGCCAACATGCGCATTCCTGGCGGGGTGGTGATCGCCGAATTTGAAAGTGAATTGCCGCCAGTTTATGGCGATCCGCGTCAATTGGATCAGGTCTACAATAATCTGATCAAAAATGCCTGGGAAGCGCTCGAATCCAACCCGGATCGGCGTATCTACATCAGTGTGCGCCGCGACCCGGAATCGGGTTCGCTGATTTCATGTGTCCGTGACAACGGACCGGGTATCCCCCCTAAATCGCTCGAAAAAATCTGGGTGTCGTTTTACACGACCAAAATGGGCAAAGGCGGTACCGGGTTGGGGCTTTCTGCCTGTATGGAAATCGTCCGGCAGAACGGCGGCAGTATCTGGGTAGAGAGCAAGCCGGGGCAGGGCGCTGCTTTCTTCGTCCGCTTGCCGGTGGCGGCTTAATCCAGGCCAATGGGATATACAAAATGCATAAAGCAAAGTGTAGTTTGCTTGCAGCCATTCAATACACTCTTTAATTGGGAGAATTCATAATGACTACAATTTTGCTTGTGGACGATGAACGCCTGGTATTACGCAGTCTTGAAAAGACGCTCTTGCGCGCCGGGTTTGATGTGTTAACCGGGTCTGATTGCCCATCCGGGTTGGAGACGTTTACACAAAATGCTGACAAAATTGATCTGGCGATTTTTGATTTGAACATGCCTGGTTTTGATAATGTTCCAATGGACGCTGCCGGGTTGGAACTGCTCAAAAAAGTGCTCGAACAAAAACCGGGCTTGCTTTGCATTGTTCTCACAGCCTATGATGAATTGGGCAAGGCGCGTGAAGCTGTTTCGCTTGGGGCCAAAGCATATTTTGTGAAAGGGCGCGAGCAAGGGCTAGTGGAATTAATTCAGAAAATTATTTCTCAGGGATAAGACAAGGGTACTGATATGGAAAACAAGATTGAACAAACTGGCAATGAACAACGTTTAAATACACTGTTGAGTGCAGCGGCGCGTGTTTCGCGTGATATTGCATCAATTCTTGATCTCTCGGTTTTGCTCAATCGCACAGTGGATGCCATTTGCGATGAATTTGGCTTTTATTATGCGGGCATCTTTCTGGTGGATGATAGCGGAGAAAATGCGGTCTTGCGCTCAGGTCGGGGCGATGCTGGCCGGGCCATGCTGGAAGAAGAGCATCATTTGCTGATTGGTGGCAATTCAATGGTTGGCAACGTCATTCAAAAACGTGCAGGCCACATTGCCATGGATGTGGATGCAGAAGAACTCCACTTCAAAAATCCCCATTTGCCGCGCACCCATTCCGAAATGGCCTTGCCATTAATTGCCGGAGACGATCTGATTGGCGCCTTGACCGTCCAAAGCGAGCAGGAAGCTGCCTTCACCGAAGGTGATATGTCTGCTTTGCAGACCATGGCCGACCAGTTGGCGGTTGCCATTCAGAATGCCCGACTTCACCAGCAAAATAAGGAGTTGTTACGCCAGGCCGAGCGCCGCGCCAAACTGCTAAAGGCCGCCAACACGGTTGGCAAGGAAGTCACGTCCATCCTTTCATTGGACGAGTTGCTGCCCAAAATGGTCAATACCATTGTCGCCACCTACGGCTTTTACTATGCTGGCGCTTTTCTGGTTGACTCGAGTGGGGAGTGGGCCATTTTGCGTGCCGGGTACGGAGCCGCTGGAGCGGCCATGCTTGCAGAAGGTCACAAACTCGAAGTACAGGGCAACTCAATGATCGGCGATTGCATCCGTTCCAATCAGGCGCGCATTGCATCCAAAGTGGATAGCGAGCGCGTTCACTTCAAAAATCCCCATTTGCCCAGCACCCGTGCTGAAATGGCCCTGCCGCTTGCATTTGATGGCAAGGTGCTCGGTGCCGTGACAGTCCAAAGTGCTGACGAGCGCGCTTTTTCACAGGATGACATTACCACCCTGCAAACGATGGCAGACCATTTGGCTGTCGCCATTCAAAACGCATATAGCCTCGAGGCTCTCAAGCAGGCACACGCCGAACTGATTCGCACCAAGGTTTATGAAGCGCTGACGGTGGCAACCACCGAAGCCATTCACTGGATCGGCAACAAGGCTTTGCCCATTACCGTCACGATTGACCGGCTCGAACAGGAAATTGCTGAAGACCAGCTCGATCTTGCTTCTTTGCGCGAAGACCTCGACCTGATCTCCGAATCGGCCAGCCTGATCGTTGCCGTGAAAGAACAGTTGATTGGTCAGGCCCGTGAACAAAAGCCCAGCCCGGTGATGATCGCCGATGTTTTGCGCGCTGCCGCGCTGGATCGCGGGATTCAGACAGCGCGTATGAATTTGGCGATTGCTCCTGAAGCTGCCTATGTGATTGCAGACAGCACCCAACTGGCACGCGCACTGGGCAACCTGCTTTGCAATGCTGTTGAAGCTGGTGCAAACAATCTGGATGTTCGGGTTTTTCTGGGAATCAACAAGGATGAAATCATCATCGAAATCGCCGATGACGGCGAAGGCATGTCCCCTGAAGTGTTGCAAAAAATCTGGAGTCCCTTCTACACCACCCGGGGCCTCTCCCATAGTGGTCTTGGTATGCCAGCCGCGTTGCACGTCATCACCCAGCTTCAGGGTCAGATTAGCGTTGAAAGCCAGATTGGCAAAGGAACCACCGTTCACATTGTTCTGCCCTCTGCGAAGCAGCCGACCCTGATCTTGCCAGCCGGGCTGGGGCCGATTCAACTGATTGACGATGACGACCCCTGGGCGACAGGATTTGCCCAGGCGATTGGCGATGGTCTGATCCGCAGCCAGACGCCAGACCCGGCAGCCGCGCTGATTTTGATTGACGAGCATATTGAATGTCTCAATCTCGACGATGTTCTTGCCCAAATCAGCGCAGCCAGCCTTGGGCCAAAAACGGTGCTGGTGACGGCTGCCTTGCATGTTGACCGGCTCACGCGTCATCTGGCGCTTGTCCGCGATGTTGTGACCAAACCTTACACCACCGAAGAAATCAAGAAATTATTGAAGTAGATGTGGGGTTCCCCCGTCTTAGTTTCTTTATCAGGGCGCGGTTCCGCATCCCTAATGGTATTTATTCATAAAAGGAAATCTACATGATTGATTTCAACGTATTAAACCCGCTGATCGAACAAGCTTTTGCCGGTAAAATCACCCTGCTGGAAGTTTCTTCAGGCTATAGCATCAACGAATTGATTGATGCCTTTTATTCCACCCGTCCGCGTATTCTGGTATCGCTTGAAGACCTGAGCGACGCGCAGGTTGCCTTCACTTCCCCGGTGCATCCATTCTGGTCGATCAGTGAAACCATTACCCACCTGATGTTTAGCCAGAACCTTTATATGAACAAAATGCTCGATGTTTCCACCAGCCAGTTGCCCCACGCCATTGAAGCAGCGCGTGGTTTTGGTGAAGGCGCAAAAACCAATGTCCCGGCCCAGGTCTTGCGTGAACAGATGGCTGTCGCCACCAAACAGATACAGGGTGTGATTGAAGATACACGCCATAGCCATGACCCTGATAAAACCGAGGTCCATGAGTTTTTTGGCGTCTGCAACTACAAAGTCTGGATGCTGATTCTGCTGGTTCACGAACTCGACCACCTGCGACAGCTGATCGCCATGCGCCGCCTGGCCCGTTCTGAAGCCTAGATCAAGCCTAAATCATCCAGCCACGCGGGAAGTGGTTTTTCAGCGTCCCTTGCACGCCCTTGCCCCAGCCAATCCCGAAGCCGTTCACCGTTACCAGCGTCCAACCTTTTGCATCGCATTCCAAACTCTCGCCGCGTAAATACGCGGCGAGTTCGCGTCCTGTCACCGGCAGGTCGAGCGCGTTTTTGGCTTCGCCCGGCTTCAAAAACAGCGCCAGCGGATGTGCCGGTTCAAAGCGATCTTCTTAAACGTTCCCAGCCAGACACCGGGATGGATGACACGCAAACGGCCAAAATCCGGGCTTTCTTCGGGGGCAAAGTAGAGCCGTTCGCCAACCACCCGCAGCCGCTCCTCGGTTAAATCGACCGAGAGTACTTCCTGGGTGAATCCGCGCCACAGCCCCCAGAACTCCTTCGAAAGACGGATGCGTTTCAGCTCCCGGGGGTCTTCGCGTATGTCCCCGTCTTTTTTCTGCAACAGACAGGCAAAGTGTCCTTCGCCCTCCAGCCGGTGCGGAAATAAACGCACTGCGCCTGCCAAAGAAGGGTCAGCACCCTCCACCCAGTCGGGCCGCCCAGACATGAAGCCGGAAAATTGCGGCAGCGCCACAACATCGAAGCCTGCTTCATTGACCAGTTCACTGACTGCGGCTTCGTCTTCCTCGGGTGCGAAGGTACAGGTCGAATATAGCAAAAAGCCGCCGGGGCGCACCAGCTTGGCCGCCACGCGCAAAATATTGCGCTGACGCACAGCGCAGCCTTCCACCATCTCCAGCGACCAGTCGATGCGTGCCCCCATATCCTTGCGGAACATGCCCTCGCCCGAGCAGGGCGCATCCACCAGCACGCGGTCAAAGGTTGCGCCAAAATGATCCGCCAGACGCTCTGGCGTTTCGTTGGTGACGACGATGTTGCCTGCGCCCCAGCGCTCCATGTTTTGCGCAAGATGACCGACGCGTTTGTCTTTGATTTCGTTCGCCACGAGTAATCCGCGCCCCTGCATCAGCGCTGCCAGATGGGTGGTTTTCCCGCCAGGGGCCGCTGCCAGATCGAGCACACGATCACCGGGTTCCGGGGCGAGCATTTCCGCCGGGGACATTGCCGAAGGGTCCTGCATATAATACAGTCCAGCCGTATGATACGGGTGCAGCCCTGGGGAAGCAGATGTCCCTCGTTCTGGCATGGTCACGGCTGAATTACACCAGGGAACAGGTTCCCCCAGTGGAAACGGCGCAATCTCCCGGAATTGTTCCGGGGTCAGTTTGAGCGTATTGATGCGCAACCCCGATTTGGGCGCTGCGTTGAGTGACTCGACAAAGGCCGGGTATTCATCCCCAAGCAAGCGGGACATGCGTTCAAGAAACAGGGATGGAATTTCAGGGGTGTTGGGACTCATAAGAGGCGTATTATACGGTGCTTTTGAATGAATCCCTGCTTACTTTTTGATCCCCCAAAGCCGCGCGGTGCCATCCGCGCTTGCAGATGCCAGTAAACGACCATCGGGTGAAAAAGTGATTTGTGGAATCCAATCAGTGTGCCCGGTAAGCGTGGTCAGCAATGTTTTGGTATTCAGATCCCATAGCTTGATTTCATAAGCGTAATTGGGGTCAGATGTCGCTGCAATTGCCAGAATTTCCCCGTCAGGGCTGATTGCTGCACTACTGATGTTTGTACCAGCATTTTCTATTTCCAGTGTTGCTAATGGATTTTTGGTTGTTACATCCCACATCCAAATGCCTGAGTAGTCAACTGCATACAGAATATGTCCATTGGGGTGAAAGACCAGTTTGGGTGCACCATTGAAATTTGTTGGGATATATGGTTTGGAGAGAAGCTGTTCGTTGTTGACATCCCATAACGAAATCCATTTGTCTGAAGCGGCAATCGCAAGCGTTTTGCCATCGGGTGAGAAAGCCATGTGACTTGTGTTGTCTGCGCTTGGAAGGATGAAGACAAATCGAACTTGATCCGTTTCTACGTCCCACAACCGAATGGTGGAATCAGTTGCATTGGACGCTAAGGTTTTCCCATCGGGCGAAAATGCGATTTCTGTGACCCATGAATTTGACGCATGTCCGCTAAGGGTGAACAGGCTGGCACCGGATGCTGCATCCCAACCCTCTATTTTGCCGTTGGTGATCCCGGCGGCAATGTTTTGCCCATTTGGATGAAAGGCGAGATCTTTTATAGATGTGTCGTAACCAACAGTGATTGTTTTTTGAATTTGGTTTGTATACAACGACCACACATGAATTTCTCCGTTTGCATGGCCAGTCGCAAGTAAGTTTCCATCAGGGCTGAAAGCGATACTCCCTACTTGAGAAGTATGCTTATCTAGGATGAGAGCCAGTTTCCCGGTTTCTGTATTCCATATTGCGATTGTGTCTTGATATTGACGTTGTTCAACGATGAAATTTCCATCCGGGCTAAAATCTCCCATACGACCATAAAATTGGTCTAAGGTGTTTTTGAGTTGGCCGGTGGCAGCATCCCAAAACTTGAGGGTGTGGTCTGCAAATCCATAAGATGCCAGAAACTGGTTCTTTGGGCTAAATCTTAGATCAAGATCACCAGTTTGTTCAGCGAAAATGCTGTAGCGCTGTTGACAATTTGTAGTGTCCCAGACCTGTGCTTTGCCGGGTCCGTCGGATGTTGCCAACTGTTTTCCGTCTGGACTAAAGCCAAGTGTGTAAAAGTAGTCTTTGGTTACTTTAAATGTGCAGCGCGTTTGCCAGCTTTGTGTGTCGAAGAGTATGATTGTGTTTTCAGTGGGCGATGGGACGACAATTGCGATTGAATGTCCGTCAGGGCTGAACTTAAATTCGAAGTCAGCCGCAATGGAATCGATAAATTGACCGGTTGTTGTATTCCAAAACTCCACTTTTCCATCAAAGAAAACGGCGAGCAATTGCCCGTCAGGACTGATTTCGGGTTGCTCTCTTCCCAGCAATGTATACAAATGTTCCCCTGTTGCAAAATCCCAGGCCTGAACACTTCTCAGTCCTGGTGTGTCCCCTTCGCCTTGTGAAAATTGCACAATACTTTCCACGAGCAGCGTATGCTGATTGATGAATACAATCTGCTGCGTTTTTTTCCCTTCGATATGCAGGGTGGAGATCTTTTGCCCGGTTCTTAATTCCCAAAGGCTCAAAACATTCCCTTCCCCGATTGCGATTAAATTGCTGTCAGGGCTGATTGCAATACTGGGGGATGAGTTAGTGTCGAAATGTTGTAGTTCTTCCCCGCTTTTTACGTCATAAAGATACGCCCCAATCGTTGTGGAAACTGCCAGATATTTTCCGTCGGGCGACCAGATTGCCTGGCTAATGATGCCCTTTGTTACCCGAACGATTTCCTTAATGTCATGTGCATTCACGGGCGAGATAATCGGAAGGCTTGCATAGATGCTTTCAGGGGTTTTTGTAGCCTGAATAGTTGGTGTGATATAAAGTGTTGGGGTCGATGGGATGGATGTCGATGCGATGCGTGGCATCGGTGTAGCGGCGCAGCCTGTAAAGATAAATAGAAATAACGAAGCGCCAAAAGTACGAAGAGAGACGTGAGGATTTATCATGGACCTATCCTATAACGCTAATCCTTCAAATTTTCCTTGTGGAAGCTAAAGTGGTGTTGATCGCTGGCCTGTTTAACCGTCTCTCCCAGACCGGGAGCGGCGCAATTAAAGCAAAAGGATTCATTCAACCGAATGAATCCTTTTGTCGGGTTCTCTCTTTTTACGGCCAATCCACACTTTCGCAGTTTTCCACATATACCTGATTGGGCGTGACTTTGGTATCGTTCGGGATATAGACCTGATTGACCGACGATTGTGGAAGAAGAATTTGTTCGGTGGTGCATTGCTGGCTTTGACCCGGCCCAATGACCACTTTTGTGCCCACTTTGAGCGTGCAAATACTCAATTTGTTGTGCGGCCCCCACGACGGACAGATGTCGTTTTCGACGTCATAGTTTATCAGCGTATCTTCAGGGTAAGAAAGCGACCACCAGTCTCCATATGCGGCCCAACTTTTGGATTTATCCCACAGCCGATACACTGTGACTGGTTTGACGACTGTGAACGTTTTGCCTTTGCAAATCCCCCCGTTGCCGGCTCCCGGTTCGGCGGTTTTTTGCATCGTTGGGTCGTCGCTGCTTTCGAGCAGCAGACCAGGTGGCGGATCGATGATCGACCCGACGCAGTCATTCGGGTCGGCAGTCGCTACAGGGGTTGCTACAGGGATGGAAGTTTCCGTCGGCACCGGAGTCACTGCCAGCGCAGCGGAACATCCCGTCAACATGATGACCAGCAGCACAAAACTGCTGCGTTTAAACAAAGTAAGCATGGCGATTTCTCCCGGTTAACGGTTTCGGCTTTGTCAGGCTGAAAGACCCAGCCCACCAACCGGGATGGTCTCAAAGCGTTCGCCAAAACCGGCAATGATCGGCCGGCCAAGCGCAATGGCTTGTTGCACTGCTGGAAGCAGCAAGGATGCGCGATGACTGTCTTGATTGACCCAGACTTCCGTGATCCAGATGGCGTCTACATCGTTTTGATCTTTGGCAACCACATAACTTAGACAGCCCGGAATCCTGGCAGTCCCCTCGGTCAGGATGGAAATCAACTCATCTCGGTGGCCCGTGGTGGCTTTTATTTTGGTGATTAAGCCATACATGTTTTACTCCTGTAGGTTGGTCAGTCCGTAACTCTTCTGTAGAGATTAACTTCTATTTATCGATGGGTTGCATGATTGAAATAGACTGGGTCGCAGCATTTTGTGAAGCGGGCAAGTAACAATTAATCGACACTTGCGGATCGACGATTAGCACAACACAGGTTGGGCGATTTGGATTAACTTGTGCAATGGTTTGCGATTCCACGACATCCAACGATATATTCAAGGTTGAATAGGTATTGTGGAGAATATCGATATACCAGGGTTGGGATAATAAACCATCTCCCAGAACGCTAATATCTGGACGTTCTTTTAGAACAAAGTGGTAGTACCACAAACTGAAGAGGGCAAGATCCCCTTTTGCCAAGACAATTGCCTGGGGTGGCAGTGTAGCAAACACCGTTTTTCCAAATTTTTCTGCATGATGATCCGCGGAAAGATCAATTTTGGGATAATTCATGACCGCCATTACCAAAAAGGAAATCAAAACGATTGCGTTCACGCCAAGGCTTATCCAATTCTTTTGTTGGGCCAGCAGTGTGGTGACATTTCCAACACCAGCCCCGATCCAAATTGCAAAAACAAGAAAAGCTGGCATTAAGTATATATAAGAGTCCGTACTGGCATATCCAAGGGAAAAAATGGCATTCGTGGCAGCCACCCATCCAGTGATGAGTGACAAGCGCGACAGGGAAGAATTTCCAAACAGATGATAGAGGCCTACCAGCAAGCCGAAAATTCCAAATTGCGTAAATAGCAACTCAACGATGGATTTGACGCGTAATGCCACTTCATCCATTGGCAGTGCAAAAGCATAGTGCTGATAGAACGCGCCGGAAACCAACCACCAAAGATTGTTGAGATTGGCTGCATCTCCCCAGTTTACAGGTGCGTTTGAACTGGCCCGCCAAAGAACAGATGTATAGATAAGCAATCCAACGAATATGCCGCCAAGACGGCGACCCAGGGATGCCCAGTCAATCGACAGCGCCGCCCCCCTGGATTTCTTTTTCCCCTTAGGTTCCGGGGATGGGATGGCCACGATACCGACGAGAAGCGCCAGCGGCACTAGAAAGACCGTTGTAAGATGATTCCCCATTCCCAGGCCCACCGACAGGCCAATGCCAGCATCGAGCAACCATTTTTGGGGTGAATAGGCAAATCTCCCAAGCAGCAACCAGATGATCAGGGCAACAAAAAATAGATGCAATGCATAGACTTCTGTAATGACTGCCTGCGACCATGCCAAAGGCGATAAGCCATACGCATACCCTGCGATCAAGCCTGCTATGGGTTTGTCTTTTGCCGGTGAGTTGGGCGACCCGACGAGAATGTCATAAAGCAATAACGCTGTCAGCGCTGTAAAGACAGCCGACATTAAGTTTGTTCGATAGGCGATTGTTCCTAACGGGAGGAACTGAAATAAACGCGCCAGCAATAAAAAAGTGGGA
This sequence comes from uncultured Chloroflexia bacterium, assembly GCA_963757465.1. Taxonomy (GTDB): domain Bacteria; phylum Chloroflexota; class Anaerolineae; order Anaerolineales; family Villigracilaceae; genus UBA5195. The sequence continues at coordinate 632,008 of CAVWRY010000007.1, forward strand.
TAGCCGCTGGGATGGGCAACTCCCCCGGTTGCCGCCGCAGTAATCAGATCGCCACCGTCTGCACCGTCATGTGCCCAGGTAAAATCTGGTGCCATGCTGAACAGGTAGATAACGAACAGGGAAATGACCAGGAAAATGGGCGCAATGCGGCGAAAAAACATTGATGATGATGGCATTTTTATCACGATCACTCCGGGAGATGAAATAAATAGACGATCAGGGCTCGCTATATTTTACTCGCGATTTTGCGCTGCATCATCCTGCCGAATGCCTCGACCCGCCACCCGCCGCCGAAACGGATCATTTCACCCAGCGGTGGGTTGGTTCTCGTCGCCGCAGTTCTCTTTTACCAGTTTTTCAACTTCATCTGCCATGTGGATGAGATCCACATCAAACGAGTGAAGTCCACCAGACATTTTTAAATGATAGCGTCCATCGGCAATGGATGTTATCGAGACGAATGAAGTACTCTGATGATGACAAAATAAACGAATCGTATTAACACCCATGATTGGGCAAATAGCATTCAAATTTTCTCTTTTTTGCATTTCACCAATGAGTAGAAGATACGAACGCCAAATCACTAATTCGTGCTCGAAGGTTGTCGTATAGATCTCATCCAGTTTCCGCTGAGGCTGGTTTTTCAGGGATTGCTGGATATTGAGTACGCCTGTAATGAGTCCTTCGATGTACTCATACAAAGTTTGCCATGTAAAACCAGTTGGTTCAGATGTCATATTCATGCTGCCATTCTACACTTATGCCGCCCGGACAAGCTCTTGGTAAGGTTTCTGCTTATTTATTTTCTGTGTCCGTAATGAGAATGCCCTGTAAGAAGAAGCGTTGTGAGAGAAAGAGCAAAATCAGCGGCACCACAAGGGCCACAATGGTAAAGGTTTTGATGACATTCTGGATGGGATGCAAGGATGAATAGAGTTGCATCCCAAAGGAAGGCGACATCAGCTCTTTGCGGCTGAGTACAGTTATGATTTTCTGTTGGTCGCGGTTGCAATCCGTTCGCCGAGTGGCGGGTGGGAATAAAACAGGAAAACCACCCATTTTTCAGGATCGATTTCGCCAAGGTTTTGGTTGGCGAGACGGGTGAAGGCGGAAGCAAAGGCTTCGTTTTTGCCAGTTGTTTTCAGCGCGTATTCATCGGCCATGCGTTCGCGCCAGCGCGAAAAGCCGTTTTGCAGCGGCATCGTCAGCAATCCGTAAAGGGTCAGGATCAGCGTTAGGGCAGGGAAAGCTGCGACATCGGCAACGCTGGTGAAGCCGAAAGTGCTCACGGCCCAGTTCATCGCCAGTGAAGCGAGATACAGCCCCAGGGTGGTCAGGAGAGTCCCGAAACCCATCAGGAACTGAATGTCCCGGTTGACATGATGACCGAGTTCGTGCGCCAAAACTGTTTCGATTTCATCCAGGGTAAATTCATTGATCAGCGTATCGCCCAACACAATGCGGCGCGTGTTGCCGATGCCGGTCAGGGCGGCGTTGGCGGCCTTGGTTTGGCGCGACATATCAAATTTAAAGACGCCTTTGATGCGCGTGTTGGATTTTTGGGCCAGTTTCATCAGGCGCTCGGCCAGCTCGGCGTGTTCTTCACCGAGTGGAACATATTTGTTAAAAAGCGGCATAATCAATACTGGCGCAAGGTTGGCAAGGATCACCTGAAAGACGAGCAGCCCGCCCGCAGCCCACAGCCACCACAGCGGGCCGGTGGCGCGCAGAGCCAGGTAGAGCAGTTCGAGCACGATCAGGCCAATCGGCAGGCTGATAGCTGCGCCTTTGAGCTGGTCGATGACCCAGTCTTTGAGCGTCTGGTTGGACTGGTCGAAGCGGTGTGGCAGGACGAAACCGGTGTAATAGCTGAGCGGTAATTCGATCACTGCGGAGATGGCGCCGAAGATGAATACAAAAACCGGGATGGCGACCCAATCGTTTGCCAGCAGCGGCGAGCTTTGCATAATCCAGGTGCGTAGCTGGATGGCCCAGCCGAAGGCAAGCCAGGCGATTGGGTAGATCAGGCTGATGGCGGTTTCCACCAGCCACAGGCGGCGGGTGATGCGGCTGTATTGTTTGGCTTGTTTTTGTTTTTGGGGGTCAATGGTGGTCATAGGATTTTGGGTTTGACAACTTTCTTTTGAGTTTTTGCACGATTTTTTATTGAGCGACAGTTTGCAACCCGCTTTCGGGTGGAAAAAAACGGTCAGAATATCCATTATATTCTGATCCGGTGCGATCGTGCATTACGGCGATGGATTGGGTTTTCAGCCTGGCGCAGCTTTGCCGGGAATACTTCCATGAGAAAGGTGAAGGTATAATGAAGAGTCATTATTCCCAAAGCAAATTGATTTTAATCATAGAAAAGTGAGCCATTCCCATGTCCAAAAAAATTCTTGTTTCTGGTGCATCGCGCGGCTTGGGGCTTGCCCTGACCGAAAAATATTTGCAGGCGGATTGGATCGTTTACGCTGGTGTCCGGGATATTCAGGCAGCACCCATGCTGGCGTTGAAAAATGAATTCCCTGACAGGCTCTTCCTTTTGCCCCTGGATGTCAGCGATACGACACAGGTTCGCCGGGCCGCCCAGGAACTGCAGAGTTCGACAGATACGCTGGATGTCATCATCAACAATGCGGCAATCCAGTTGAAAAGCTCTCCAGCGATTCTGGAACGCATGGACATTGATGACACGCTCGAGACGTATAACGTCAACACGCTGGGGGCTTTGCGCGTCACGCAGGCTTTTTTGCCCTTTCTACGCAAAGGGGAGACCCGCATGTTGGTCAATATCTCTTCTGAAGCAGGCAGCATTGGGCAGTGTGGGCGCATGACTGAAATGGACTATTGCATGTCAAAGGCTGCGCTGAATATGCAGAGTGTCATTGCGCAGAACTATTTAAGGCAGTACCAGATCAAAGTCCTGGCGATCCATCCCGGCTGGATGCGGACGGATATGGGTGGGCCTGCTGCGCTGCTCAGTGCAGAAGAAGGGGCCGCAGGCATTTTTCGCCTGATCGAGATGTATCAGGGACGTTTGGATGCGCCTATTTATTTGGACTATACCGGGCAAGTATTGAAATGGTAATCAGGATTGCTTTCGGGCTTGTGCCGATCTGCTGAGGGGGGCGTTTGCTCCCCATAGCGGACAAAGACCGGATTGCTGAACACTCCCGATGGTTGCATCCCAACTATCAGTGCAGAAATCCCCTTTTAGAAGAAAGGAAATGAATATGATCCAAACCTATTTGAAAATTGTTCGCGTGTTTTGCTTGTCGCTTATTTTAGTTGTGTTTGCAACTGCCTGCGCAAGTCAATCTGCCCCGGCCAACCCTTTGGTTGGGAAGTGGAAAAGCGCGGATGGGAAGAGTCTTAACATAGAATTTTTTGATGATGGAAGGGTTTCGTGGTCTGGCTTAAGTTGTCACTATCAAGTTATGCATGATACAGAGTTGCAAGTGGGCTGCAATGGGCTTGATTTATCGGGTGAATATCATATCGACGGTGATAAGCTGACGCTTTCAAGCGAGAAAAATTCACTGGTCTTTGAGCGCGTCAAGCAGTAAATGGCTGTATTCTGGCTGGTATCGTCTTCTTAACCGACAAAGGGCCGGGACGCTTCAAGCGTCCCGGCCCTTTGTGTCGTGACTTACGACAGTTCTTCTGCTACTTCACGTGGAAGTGATTGCCCCATGCGATGAACAAGATCGCGCGCCAAAGATGCAACCGACTGGCCCTGATCCCAGGGGAGCAACAATGATTCAGCACCACTGTTGCTCCCCAATAAATTGGGATCCCCAACCGAGATTTTCTTTAAGAATCTTCTGCCCTGAACGCCAACAACAATTTGGTTTCCCTGTCTTAATGTCTGACGTAGAAAATTGTGAAGGCGCGGATCGGCTTCCAGCTTGCTCAGGCATTGCCTGTTTTCAGGAAGGATGATGATGCATGAGGAATTCATTTTCGCTATAAAATCCAGATCAGAGAATGTTAAATCTGGCATTAAGCAAATTCCATGCGCACCACTTACCAATCCGCTTGTGATTCCGATGCTTTTGACGCACAGACCTGCCCGGCGTAAGATACTGATCAGGTTGATTGTGTCGACCTCTTCGAAGCCATTTGTGATGATGGTAAGAACATATTCTTTTGGTGCAATTTTTGCTGGCAAAGCAACCCCCTTCTCTATAAAAAAGTAGCAATCTATCTTTCATATGATTTATTATGCGGGTAAATCTTCTGCATTGTTCAGGATATTTTCTGTAGATTGTGTCAAGCATGCAGCGATCCATGTAAGATTTTGCAAAAATCTGTGAAACTCAGCAATCATTGAAGCGAGACGATCTGTCTATGATATGATGGGATAAGAGGAAACTATGCAAGCTGTCGACCCTTCCAAAATGCCTGATGATTTTCCCAAGCGTGTTCTTCTTGCCTTGCGTTCCTGGCACAGCCAGAAACCGGGTGATGCGCTGGGAAATTTGTTTTTAACGCGGCAAATTGAAATGGAGCGTGATGGGGTGACAGCGCGTTTTATCAGCAATCAAGTTCTCTTGAATGGAATTGACCGTCTTCGGCAGGGCGACGAAGTCGCAGCGGATATTTTGCAGTCTCGTTTTCTTAACGATGAAACTGCACAAGCTGTCGGTTTCCGAAGGAACTTGAGCGAAGATGTTATTTTCCAACGTCAGCGAGCAGCCATTGAAGATTTGGCAGCGGTGATTTGGAATCAGGAACAGACGCTGCTTAAAGAGCGTAAAGGGCGTATTGAAGCTCGTTTTGAACATCCCACCTACACAAAACTTTTTGGAGTCACTGAAAAATTAGCTGAAATTCGATCTTTGATCGAGGCTGATGCGGAGCCTAGCTTGCTGGCGCTGGAAGGAATGGGGGGGCTTGGCAAAACATCTTTGGCGGATGCCCTTGCGCGTCAACTGGCAGGCAGCACCCGGTTTGACGAAATTGGCTGGGTCAGCGCCAGACAGCGTTTATTCCATCTTTCTGGCGATATAAGCGATCTGGGTGCACGCCCCAGCCTGACCCAGACTGAATTGCTGGATGTGCTGATTGGGCAATTCGGTTTGAGCGGGTTGGCGCGTGCATCTGATTCAGAAAAACTACTTGGGATGAAGGATTTTCTCAAATCACGAGCCTGTCTGGTTGTGGTCGATAATCTTGAAACGGCTGCAGATTATTCGACGTTGGTTTCATGGTTAACCGGCCTGGTTCAGCCCAGCAAATTTCTGATCACAACCCGTTATTCACTGCGGGATGTCAGCGGGGTATACATCATGTCGTTAAAGCAACTTCATCGTAACGATGCGCTGGCCTTGATCCGTTATGAAGCCAGAACGCGCGGGTTGTTGGAGTTGGCTGATGCGCCAGAAAGCGAGTTGGAACCGATTTATCTGGTTACCGGGGGCAATCCGTTGGCGATCAAACTGATGATTGGACAAATCCATGACCTTCCGCTTTCGGCGGTGATCGCGCGTTTCAGCACTGTCAAAGGGAAGCCGGTGGAAGAATTGCTCGGTTTTCTGTATGATACAGTCTGGCAGGCCCTTGACGCAACTCATCGTCGCGTATTGCAGGCCATGTTGCTGGTGGCAGAGGAAGGGCGGCTGGAGCAAATTGCTGCTGCCACTGCGTTGTCAGAAGATCAGGCTGCGGATTGTCTGCGTCGCCTGGCTGGTTTGTCGCTGGTGACTGTAAGTGGAAATCTGCATGAGAAGCGTTACTCTCTGCACCAGTTAGCTCAGGCTTTTATTCGCCAACAATCCTGATGTAACGAGCGGATGGGGAGATAAACGATGCAGGAAGTGATCCTGGCAAACGCCCGCTACTGGTTAAGAGTTCCTGCAAAATGCGCTAGGTGATAGTCCACTTGCTGAGGCTGATTTGCGTGGCGCAGCCAAAGCCATCGAAGCTGCGTTGCGCATCCCCGATCTATGGGATGTTACCAAAGCTTTGGCGCAGGCAATCCATCCGCATATGGAGCAGCGCGGTTTTTGGGCTGATTGGGATGAATGTTTGCACGTTCTGATCGGGTGCGCCCGGCAACAGTCCGATGAACAGGCTGAGACCGAAATCCTGCTCTGGCGGGGGGCGATCCAACGTCAACGAGGCGATTTCCAGGCTGCGGCATTTTTCTGCCTTCGCGCCTGGAAGCTTAATCAGCGCAGAAGAAATGAGTTGATACTCGCTCAAATTTTTTCCCAACTGGGGGATATTTATCGCTTGATGGGACGGCATTGGCGTGCCGAACCGCTCTGTCTGGCAGCCGTAGGCTGTTTTAATGAAGAAGAACAGGCTGGCAATCTGGCACAGGCTGAAAATCGGCTTGGCTTGCTCTATTTTGATCAATTGCGCTATGCAGAGGCATTGCCCCATTTTCTCCGTGCTGAAGTTTTATCGCAAAGGGTGGGTGACTCATATGGATTGGCCAAGGTCTTACAGAACCTGGGCGAACTGCATCGGCGTAATGGCGATTTTGAAAAGGCATTGCCATACTTGAAGCAGGCCGTCGAACATTATTCAGCAGTAGGGGATGAAATTTATGCTGCTACTGCCCAGGTAAATATCGGTAACGTTTATCTCAATCAGGCCGATTGGTCGCGCGCAGAGGCAATCTACCTGCAGGCTGAAACAACGTTGCGACGTGCTGGCAACAGCCTGGACCTGGCTATTCTTCGCAATAATCTTGGGATTGTCTACACACGACTGGAAGTTTGGGATGAGGCGGAAGCTTGTTTTGCGCGTGCGCTGGAGCAATCGCGCCTGCGTGGAGATGTCTGGATGGAGGCCAACACGCTGGGGGAAATCGGTATGCTATTCTATCTAGCGCATGGAGACCGGGCAGTTGCGCAAAGTTATCTTGATGAAGCTTTGCGACTGGTTCGGATGCATAAGGGAGAGCACTTTGCGCTTTTACGACGGGAGCTAAGCGGGCGGCGTAAAAATTTGCTAGCTAAATGAAGCGTGGATGTCGTAGTGCACTACGACATCCACGCTGTGGATCAACTTTTTGTGATGCCAACTTCCATTGCCCGTGTAGCAGATGAATTCCCAGCATGTGAAAGCATGGGTGCAACGGTGGGTACTGCGGCATTGAGCGTCATCACCAGCGCCAGCGCTACAGCAAACATCGAACGAATCATTTTTCCGGTCATCTCACACCTCTCCAATTTTGGTAGGAGCAAGGCATGGGGCCCCCCGAAGGCTTCCCTGTCAAGTCTTCGGCTTCGAAGACGCCCGGCTTTGGTTTTAAGGTTCAGGGTTCTAGCTTATTAAATGATGGGTTGCAACTTGCATCGATGGTTTTAGTGTATGCGATCGCCCCCTGACAAACTTGACACAGGCTGACAGGTTAGCTGACAAAAAAAAGACCTTCGGGATGAAAATCCCGAAGGTCTTTGCGACAAAATCGATGGTCAATTTCTATCTTTGCGTGCCTTTTCTTCTTTTGCCCGTTCGACAATTTTCCGAAAAGCCGTGCCAAGTCCCAATGTTGGGCTGGATAGGCTGGAGACGGCCACATCCCAAATATCAGTGGATGTTTCAGCCAGGAAGCTGAACCAGCGTTGCACGCGGCTCTCTTCAGCCTGCTCGCCACGCCCTGCCTCGGTCTTGAGCTTTTCTATCGCTTGCAAGGCATCTTCTTTCTTGTCGTTATCTTTTTCCTGATTGGCTTTTTCTCGGATGATGACAAAGGCTCTTGCGATTTCATCAACTGATGTTCTGTTTCCTTGCGTAATTGTCACATTTTTGTCACGCCCCACAAAGTCACCGTTTTGGACATTGATACTGCCTCCAATATAAGCCCCGCCGCCTGTATCAATACGATGAGATGTTGTGCCTGGGTTGATTTTGTTTTGATTGCCACTCACGATAATACTACCGTTGGCATTCCCGCCAATTGAGATGCCGCCTGACTGCTTTGCTCTTTGGTTTTTGCTGGATGGTTCTTTTTGGGATGGATTTTTGCCTTCGTCAGAAACAGGTTTTATCATTTTCGGCTCATCGAAAATGAATTGTCCCAAGACACAAGTTGTCATAAACATCAACTGGGTTGGGATGGGTCCATTCACGGGAAAATATTTGAGCATCGACAGGCTGTATAGAAAAAGCGCTGTGAAATATTCTCCCCTGAAATCGGGTTCGGGCCCCATATATTTGCGCGCAATTTGACGGATGGTTCGAATCACCTGATAGGCTTTCGCCAACTCGGGGTTGGTCGGTGCCGTTGAAGCTTGCCCCAGCGTTGTGGCGTTCAGCGTTTGCTCAAAATGAATGTAGTCATTCAACGAAAATGCTCCATAAACCTGTGCCAGCACCAGCAAGCGCAGATACGTTTCCAGCTTGATAAAGTCGAAAAGATTGTGACGCTCCTTCACCTTGGCAAAATCGATCAGCCAGGCTTTGCCTGCTGAATCCACCAGCACATTGCGGACGTGCAGGTCGCCATGCACAAAGGAGCGCCTGCTTTTCAGGGGCCGATCCAACAGAAGCCGGTAAACCTTCAACGGGTCGGGGTAGTTTCCTGTCACCCCCCAAACTTCGATGCGATTTCTATCCGCAGCCAACCGTTTGGGAAAGGCGGATTCGACAATCTGTTCCAATACATCATGTGCTGGCAGGTGCCGTCCATATTCCTGCTGGAAAAGGACATTAAGCGGTTGCGGTTGGCCGTACCAGGTTTCTCCCAGCGCTTTATCCAAAAGAACATTCAGGGTTTGGTTGATACCATCTGCTGTTTGGGCATGATAATAATCTTCGAAAATCAGCGTTTCGCCCAGCGCCGCGCCTCCGGCAAAGACATAGTTCAGCGCGGCAAGATCGCCTTGTTCATGGTATCCAGTAATCTGGGTCGCCGTAAAGGGCAGCGCCTGCACTACATAATGTTCATAATTTTTCTTTTCGCGCAGCAAATCCTTTGCTGGGCCGGTTTTTGTCACAATTTTGGCGTTGCTTGCGCCGTCGGGTTTCACCGGTGTAATAAGAAAGACACGTGTGCCGCTAAAACCACCGCTGAACTCTTTTTGAATGATGATGCTTTGATAGCCAGAATGAACCTGTTGAATGAGCTGCTTTTCGGTCTCGGTTAAAACAATACGCGAGATCGCGCTCACTTCGGGCAAAATTGGCAGACTTGGGCCGTTGCTTTTTGTCATCGTCTTCTCCAAATTTTCTGTTTCAATACAATCATATCGGCAACTGTGGCAGGAAAACTCTGGAAGTGTTTATAAAAATCCGTAATGGTCTTGCTCTGTTGGCAGAATGAACTTATATCCTTCTCCATGGACCGTGATGACGTGACGGGGGTGCTGAATGTCTGGCTCAATTTTCTTGCGCAGACGTGAAACCAGCGCATGGAGCATTTCATCGGATGTGGCATCGTACCGCTGCTGATAGACCTGGCCAACCAGGTCGGTTTTGGTGCATAACTGATCGTGACGCCCGTAAAGATAAAACAGCAGTTCGAATTCCAGTTCGGTCAGGTGGTTGATGCGCTTCCCCTCAATTTCAACGATGCGCGGGGAACGGATGAGATAGGTGCCCATGCGCGAGGGCGGCGTCTGCTCTTTCACAAAGGATTCCAAGATGGTGGAGAAAATGATCAGACGATTGCTGCTGTTCTGACGTACAAGCCCTCGCACTTTCAGATGGCCTAAGGCATCTTCATCCAGCGGATCGTTTTTAAAAAAGGAATGCAGGTCAGCTTTTTCGTTTTTTGAAAAACTCTCCCAAATTTTTTGACACTGGCGTTCAATCTCTGGTTCATGCGCAAATGTTGCAGCTGGTTTTGTCAGCAGGCCTGCGCTATTTTCTTTATTCCATACCAAAGTAAGAATGATCTTGAGCAGCCCGGAGTGACCACCGCTGAGTTGCACTAAGCCTGCTGTATCCTTGTCGTTCAGGGTGAGGGTGCGGCGGGATGCTAGGTAGGCAGCCATTTGTAAGGCGTCAGTTTCAACATAAGGTCCCAACCAGCAAGTATTGTGGCGAACCAGACGATAGAAATGGTCCACTTCGTCCGCTAGATCATTGCGCAGATCGGCCAGATCATGGGTGGCGACAACAACATATGAAACCTGGTCTTTGTGGGCATCACGGATTGCTCGCAAGCAACGGAATAAAGATGCAGGCAATTCCTGAAAAACTGCGTCGAACTCATCGAAAAATAGAATTAGCTGTCGGGAGGCTTGTTGACATAACAAAGCGATACAACGTTCGACAGTCCGTTCGGCCATTAAAACATCACGGGTACGGATGATCTCCTGATGCAAAGTGCGCAATTCCAGGGTGGTTTCCTTGAGTATTCCCAAAGAAGAGAACTGATCCAGCAGATTGTTAAGCACCATTTCGTAGACGCCCCATTCGCTACGCTCGGTTAGGGAAAGCAGGTTGACCAGGGAAAAAATAAAGTTGGGTTGGTCTGGGCCCAGGAATTGTTGCTGTGTATCAATGCGAAGCAGAAAGCGAATGAAATTGGATTTGCCGGAACCCTTTAAGCCAACGATACAACCGCATTGCCCCGTTTTGATCCAATCCATTACCTGACGTGTTTCGGTAGCGCGATAAGAGGGAGTGTAACGCTGATAATTTTCCATGGGACGATCACCTGTAATTTTACAAATTCTTACAAAATCTTATGGGGATAAGCCTGTTTTTCAATTACGCACAGAAAACATCCAGAACTTCTCAGGCGGCCTGGGGCCATAATGAGAAATCAAAGGTGAGTTGCGCAATCATCCGATGCAGAAACCAACAGGGTAGAAATTTAACGGCAGCAAAAACGGTGAAGGGTGGTTTGATTTGGCGCATCGATCCCGGCCTGGCCTGGTGTAGAAAGGAGTGATTTTATTTGAAAAAATTGAAGTGAAAGCCAAGAAGCAAGTCAAATTCCAATTCGATTTTCTACATCACTATACAAGGAGATAATCAACATGTCAACAATGAAAAACTTTCATAAGCTATTAAATGATTGCACCCTCTGAATCGAAAGATTCCTACATGAGCGCGCTTGCCAAACTTACCAAGGTAGACCGTTCGCAGTTGAGCGCGCTGGCCAGCAATCTGGACTGGCAAACCTGGGATGATGGTAAGCAATCGGTCGGGTTGATTGTGGCTTGAGCAAGCAACTGAGCGTGGTCGGGAATTTCTCGGCCACGCTCATCTTAAGGAGATATTATGGATATTTATCAATCGACCGTTGACTATATATCGAAATTGCCGCTGTTGCAATCCTGGCCTGACTTGAAGATTATTCTGGAGCGTGCAGCTTCTACCAAGTCCAAGCAATGGGAATTGCCGGTGATCGCGTGTCTGGCTGTGGGTGGGTCTGTTCGCCAGGCAATTCCTGCTGTGGCGGCGATTGCCTGCGCCCAGATCAGTATTATTCTGATTGATGATATGTTGGATGAAGACCCGCGCGGAGAATATCACCGAATCGGAGCAGGCCGGACGGCGAACTTCGCCAGCACATTACAGGCAGCCAGTCTGGATGCTTTTGCCCTGAGCGATATTTCCCCGGCGGTTAAACTTGCTGCGCAGCAGAGTATCAACCGAATGATCCTGACGACGACCTACGGTCAGGACCTGGATATTCAGAACCCGCCTGATGAAGTTGCTTATTGGCATATTGTAGAAAATAAAAGTGCGCCTTTTTTTGGAACAGCCTTGCACATCGGTGCGCTGCTGGGCAACGCATCTGCCGAGGCAGCAGCCGGTTTGGAAAAACTTGGGCGCTTATACGGTGAAATGATCCAAATCCACGATGATTTGAACGATACCATGGTGACTCCTGCCAACCCGGATTGGGTGCAGGGACGTTCTCCGCTGCCGATTCTATTTGCGCAGTTGGTAGACCATCCTCAACAGGCTAAATTCCTGGAACTTTGCCGGGACATCTCAGCACCCGATGCTTTGTCTGATGCTCAGGATATTCTTGTTCGCTCTGGAGCGGTTAGTTATTGCGTTGATCAATTGCTGCACAGGTATCAGATTGCACAAGAACTGTTGAATACGATTCCGCTCGTTCAACGGGAAAATCTGGAGGCACTACTTCTCGAGGTGATTGCTCCTGTGCAACAACTCTTTCAAGAAATTGATCAAACGCTGCCTGTGTTGATTATGCCTGCAACTCAAACGGGGCAATAATTCCCAACTGGCGCCCCCTGACGATGGCTGCGGTTCGGTTGTGTACCCCAAGCCGCACATAGGCTCCAGAAAGCAGGTTGCGGAATGTGGAGTTTGTTACCGACATCTTGCGAGCCAGTTCATCGGTGGGATTATCCGGGTAGGCTGCGCACAAAGATAGCGCCTCCATTTGGCGTGTAGTGAGCAGCTCAGTATTTTTTCGGGTTTGATTCTTTAGAAAAAGTTGGTGTGCCTTTTGGCTGAAGTGAACACCCCCATTTGCAATTGAAACGACCACATTGCCCAGTTCCCGAATCACAGCCTGGTCGTCCTTTAAAGACGTAGCCACTTGCGCCTGCCTCCATAATCGCGCAAATCAAACTGCGTTCTGCATACATTGAAATCACAAGCAAGGCCAACTTGGGATAAAGATCAAGCAATTTAGGAATGAGATAGAGAATTGGGTAGGGGTTTCGGTTGTCTGCAGAAGTTGGCACATTGACATCCAACAGCAACACATCGGTTGGAATCTTTTCCAGCGTGGGTTCCAAATCATCCCCAAAGAGAAGTGTCGAGACCACTTCGATTTCAGGGATTTTGCTTAGTCTGAAGAGATAGCCATCAATAATACTTTGGTGATCTTCCAGGATTGTTACTCTGATTTTTTTTGTCATTTTTCCCTTCCTATGGATGGACTATACACAGCGTAGCAAAAACCAGAGGCAAGTGCAAGACTTTTTGGGGAAAACATTACAAACGTCTAGATGCGTTCATGATGGGTCACTAAGCCGTAGTGTGTTCTTTTGTATTCGAAAAGAGTAACAACTCTATATCGATTGTCGTTAAGCCTTTACGAGGCCGATTTTTATCGAAGCCTAACTTTCATAAAGGAGACCGATATGAAAACTGAAACACTCGAAGGATTGCTTGCAGATGAATTGAATGATATTTATAGCGCTGAAAATCAGGTGGTGAAGGTGCTTCCTAAGATGATCGAAGCCGCCGAGTCAAATGATTTACGCCACGCATTTGAAAAGTGCCTGGAAGAAACGCGTCATCATGCGGAGAATATCAAAGAAATTTGTGCCCAATTGGATGTTAAATTGGTCGATGTAAAATGTTTAGGCATGAGTGGCATTGTGGAAGAAAGTAAGAATGTGCTTAAGAGCGGTATCGAACCTGATTTGCTGAACGTTTCTCTGATTGGTGTGGTGCAACGCATGGAACATTATGAAATCGCGGTTTATGGTACCAGCCGTGCTCATGCTCGCCAACTGGGATTAATCAACATTGCTAATATTTTAGGGCAAACCCTTGATGAAAAGAGAAAAGCCGACCAACTGCTAACCGATTTGGCCCAAAATAGAATCAATGTGCAGGCAGCGATGCATCATGGTAGTTTGGTCATGTAAATGAGCTGGCGAGTTTTACCAGTAGAAGAATTTGAATCAAAAAGGAGGCAACCTGAGTTGCCTCCTTTTTGATTCAGATTTCGGTTTGCTTACGGAATGCCAGGTATTGTAGGCAACGGAGGAATCAGTGTAGATAATGGCGGAATTATTGTAGGCAATGGATGAATGATCGTGGGTAGTGGATGGATGGTGGTGGGTAGTGGTGCTTTGGTAGGCATTGCTGTGGGTATGTGTACGATTGTGGGTACTGCTGTTGCTATTCGCGGCAAATTGGTGGGCAATTCCGTTCTGGATGTTTGTGTAGGCACCAAGGTGGTCGGTATTAAAGTTTGTGTTGGTAACTGTCCAGTCTTTTGTGTGGAAAATGGCGTCAGAATGGCTGAAATGGCATCGGTTGGAATGGGCGTTTTTTGATTGATCAGCAAAATTCCTGTGGTTTTTAATCTTTGCTGCTGTATTAATAGCGTTTGTTGTATTCTGGACTGGACAGCCGGGCCTTGATATTTTCCCAGATCGTTCAGAACATGTTGATATCCATCAATGCTAATCTCTTGAGCGCTCGTATCCCCATCAACAGCCACAATCTCATCGACGCGTCGTTCCACCAGAGAAAGGTCAACCCCTACAGGGTCAGGTGAAACTGCACGCCAAATTTGCTCAGTTGTCAGCTTCCATGCGTAAAAGGTTGCTCCCGGCAAAGCAGATTGGGCCAGTGCCGTTCCGCTTACCATAAAAGCCAGCAACAAAACTGCCAAAACCAATATGAAACGTGGAAGAGAAAATGGCAACTTTCGCCATTTTCGTTCTGGCTGCGGGTGAGCCTCCATGTGAGCATAAAGTTTCGCCTGCGTCCGTGCTCTGAAAGCCGCAGATGGACGCACCTGAACCTGCTCTTGCAGCCTCGCTGCAGCGCCAAGTAACAATTTTATTTCCCCTGCCTGCTCAGGGTAGCGTAAAAGACAGGCCTGAAGCGTTTCCCCTTCATCGAGACGTTTCAAACAATCTTCAAGAATGGAAGCCAAATCAGATGTCATGCACTTGCTCCAATTCCAGGTTGAGATACCTGGCTAAACCTTGAAGCGCCCGCATTTGTAAGGCGCGGATGGCGCCTGGCTGTTTGCCAAGCTTTTGAGCGATTTCTTCTGTACTTCTTTGAGCAACAAATTTCAAGAGTAACACTTGTTGTTGCTCTTTTGTCAATTCCTGCAAAGCTTCACGAAGCTGTTCAAACTCGATTTGCAAATCCAGTTTCTCATCAATTCCGTCTTCCTGACTGATTTCTGTGGGGTTTACATTTTCAATTGATATTGAAATTTTTCTGGTACGGTAACTGTCGACGACCGTATTATGCGCGATGCGATAAATCCATGCAATGAATGGGGATGAATTTATTTGATAAGAATGCAACTTCTCCCAAGCCTTGAGGAAAATCTGCGACGTAATATCTTCTGCCAGATGGTGATCCTCCACACGGAAATAGACGTACCGATAAATTCGGTCTAGATACGCATTGTATAGAGACGCAAATGCATCCTGATCGCCAGTTTGGGAACGGCGCACCAAGTCTACTTCATCTGCCAACGGGTCCAGCGAAGTTTTTTTTGGCATTATATCCAAAGTGGATAACGAAATGTATGTTGAATTGTTACGATTTTGGTAGTGTGAAGGAAATTTTCTGGTTATTCGTTTCTTCTATCGTTCATGACCGGTTGGGTTGGATGCAGCCATGGGTTAATTCGCTCATCGTAACATTACAGCAAAAAAAACGTTTTTTAGATATGAAAGTATAACAGAATAGCTTTCTCTATCGATTGATTAGCTTCGTATATCGAATCATAGAAATTCGCAAATCATCAAATGAGAATCGAACCTTAAGCCATTTTGAAAGAAGTCTGAGAATTCCCATTCATTTGTTCAAAAAGGAGAAAATAAAATGACTACACATAAAGTAGCAAATCAAAGTAGAGACCATCAGCAAGTCTCCAGCGCGGCGCTGGGTGTTTTTGCTGGAATCCTGGTTGGCGGGTTGGCTGGTGCCACAACAATGTGGTTGATTGCGCCCCAAACCGGGAAACAAACCAGAGCACAAATCAAGCAGAAGAGCCTTGAATTGCGTGATCGAACCGTCCATGGTGTTGATGATGTGGTCGAATCACTCAACTCCAAAGCACACCATCTTACGGATGGTGTGCGTGCAAAAACCCATAAGTTGCAGCAGCAAGGTCGAAAGTTGGCAATTAAACAACTCGATCATCTCGAAGAGACGCTTGAAGATGCACTTGAAGATGTTGTTCAAGCTGGGAAGACAGCGATCAAAAACGCCTGAGTTCGCCCAAATGAACCAATTCGAGGTTCATTGATCCATTTGTTTGCTATTTCACATTTTTCATGAGAACGAAGGAGGTCAGAATGAAATTCACAAAAAATACGGGGATGCTCTTGCTTGGAATTTGGCTTATTATTACGGGCCTGTCGAGTTTTATCCCAGCAATCGCTGGTTTGGGTCCAATCATGGCGATTTTGGCTGTTATCGCCGGGATATTCATCCTGCTTGGTCGTTAAACTGGAGCGGAAACCACCCGGCTATTTGGCTGGGTGGTTTCATTTTAAAAGAAATTTTGTGTCGAAAATAGAGCTGATTTAAAGCGATCAGCAACTCTCTCTCATAAGGAGAAGATACAATGCTTCCAATCGGTGATGATAATCCATATCGTCGCAGGTTTCCGATCATTACTTATGGATTGATTGCACTCAATATTTTATTCTTCCTCGCCGAGTTGGACGGAGGCGATGCCTTTATTCTGAAGTGGTCTTTTGTTCCCGCACGCTTTCTTGCCAACCCGGAAGCTAATTTTTTGACCATCTTTACTGCCATGTTTCTGCATGCCGGGTGGATTCATCTGGGGGGGAATATGCTGTATTTGTGGATTTTCGGCGATAACGTGGAAGATCGTTTTGGGGCTGGCAGGTTCTTCGCTTTCTATTTGCTGTGTGGCATTGCGGCAACCTTTACGCAACTGGCGTTTGAGGGTCGATCCACTGTCCCCAATCTGGGCGCATCCGGGGCGATTGCAGGGGTATTGGGTGCTTACATTCTGATGTTTCCCCGCTCCCAAATTGAAGTATTGATGGGGATTTTCATCATCCCGATGCCAGCGCTGATTGTGATTGGGCTTTGGATTGTTTTGCAGTTTTATAGCGGTCTGGCTTCGGTCAGCCATGCGGCAGCCTCGGGGGGTGTGGCGTACATGGCGCATATCGGTGGTTTTATTGCGGGTTTCATCCTAACCCCTTTTCTGCGAGCACGGAATCAGTATTCCAGTTGAGAGGAGCAGCAAGTGCAAACACCCTGGTTCTTTAAGAAAATTGTCGCTCACCGTCCACTTCGTGCCAAACTTATCTTTAATGCTGGTGCAGGTC
Source organism: uncultured Chloroflexia bacterium (assembly GCA_963757465.1). GTDB lineage: Bacteria > Chloroflexota > Anaerolineae > Anaerolineales > Villigracilaceae > UBA5195. The sequence goes on from CAVWRY010000007.1 coordinate 648,981, forward strand.
GCCCAGAGTCTTCGCCGCAGCAGCTCGCGAGCATTCTTTCAGAAATGCAGAAGCATCGGATTCTCCCGGAGGTTTATACTACGACTCCTGAGAGCAACCTGGACGAGGTGGTTCGTGCGGCCATCAAATCGGGTATCAAGCTGATTGTCGTGGCGGGTGGCGATGGAACAATCGACAGCGTGATAGCGGCCATGGTTGGAACCAAGGCAACCCTTGGCATCATCCCTACGGGCACGCGAAATAACGTGGCACTCAACCTGGGAATCGACGGGGATATCGCAAACGCGGTGAGGCTGCTGCGTTACGGACGCCGCTTGAAGATTGACGTTGGTGCTATCCAAAGCGGTCATACCCGGCGCTTGTTTCTGGAGGTCACGGCCTTGGGTCTCATCACGGATCTGTATCCGATGGCAGACAGTTTTCAGCATGGCGATCTAGGGCAGATTGGTGGGTTGCTTTCAACGTTTTTCGCGGCAATCCCATCCCAGGCCCACTTGATTCTCGATAACCATACCTGCATTGATACGACAGCCCATATGATCCTGGTGGCCAATATGTCTTTTTTGGGGCCACACTTTCAAATTTCGCCTAAAGTTTCTTTTAAGGACCGCCACCTGGATGTGTTCACCTTTTCAGACATGAACAAGCTAAACCTGATTTCGTATGTCATGCAGGCGATTGCCGGCCCCGTTGAAAACCCTGCTGTCAAGCATTATCGCGTTAAACATTTGAAAATCGTATCCACACCCAAAATGCCTGTGCTGGCGGATGGTGTCATTTTGGGCCAGGGTTCTGCCACGATAACGGTTTGTCCCCATGCGTTGAAGGTCATCGCTGGTGCTCGCCCGGCCGGAGACCCTGAGACATTTCAGGTGATCGAGCCTGAGAGGATTGCATCCGATGAATAGCGACCCCAAATTATTTCCCGTTTTGTTACAGCGCTGGCTGCTGCTGGTGGGTCTTGCGGTTGGACTGACCGTCTTCCTGATCTGGCTGCCGGGCGATGTACGCACTGCGCTATGGGTAGGGGTGGTTGCAAAACGTTCGCTGCTTGCCATGTTTGTCTGCTTTGTGTTGATTGCCTTGTCTCTGCTATGGTCAACAGGCCAGCATGCAGACAGTTATGTTTTCATGCTTTTGAACCGCCAGAGAGGGTACCATACTCCAGGGTTGGATCTCCTGATGTGGCTGATCACCCAGTTAGGGAGCATGTTGGTTGCGCTGATTGCTGGCTGCCTTTTTTTTCTTCTCAGTTACCGCAGCCTGGCTCTGGAAGTCATTCTTGGCACAATGACGTTATGGTTGATTGTAGAAGCGATCAAACTGGTAACAGATCGGTCGCGTCCCTTTCTGGTGCTTGAAGGGACGCGGATCATTGGGCCAAAGGAATCTGGGCGCTCTTTTCCCAGTGGGCATACGTCGCAAATATTTTTTATGGCAACTTTGCTGTATTACCAGTTGAAACCTGATGCTGGGCAAGTGATTGCTTTATATGGGATTGCGCTGCTTGTTGGTTTCACCAGGATCTATGTAGGTGCACATTATCCCCGCGATGTTCTTGGGGGAATGTTGCTTGGTTCGGTCTGGGGCATTCTTCTGGTATTGATCGACCCTTATCTTTTTGGGGTTCGGCTCTAAATGGTGATCGTAATAATTTATAAAGTATTCCCGCTCAGTTTAGGGTACTTAGCCCCGAATTGAGCGGGAATTTTTTAAAACTATTTTCGATCATTCCCTTCACTTAAAACAACGGTTATGAAAATCTAGCAGTTTATGTAGCGTCAATTTCAATGTCTTTATTGCTCCCTGGTAGTTCTAACGGAATAGCTTCATGCCAGACTTCTGTTGCTGGCTGTTCTACGCCAGCTTCCAAATGGACGGCTATCGCGCCGACCCGATCTTGCTTGCGCAACCAGACAAATTTATAGGGTTCGATCTGCAAGTGCTCGCCCAACCTTAATGAATCGCCAGTAAGAATATTCTCGTATGGACCTTGGACGGCTCGGGGAATGGCTAAATCTTGTTTCTGGTCGCTCAAATTGTTCAAAATGAAAAAGGTTTCCTCGCTTTGATGGCGCGTATACGCTGCAACAAGCGCTGTGCCCACATCAATCCAACGGAAGGTGCCCCAGCCAAACGCTGGATGCTGTTTACGCGTATGGATCATCTGGCGGATCATATTCAGCAGCGAATATGGGTCATCTTTTTGGCGTGCGACATTCACGGTTGCCGGGTTATAAACCGTTTCACTGACAATTGGCGTATAAAGCATTTCGGATGTGGCAGCCGAAAAACCTGCGCTGATTTCATCGCTCCACTGCATGGGGGTGCGCACGCCGTTTCGATCTTCGAGCCAGATGTTATCTCCCATGCCGATTTCATCACCGTAATAAATGATCGGTGAACCCGGCAGGGTGAATAACAAAGAGTAGGCAATTCCAATTTTAAGCGGGTCATCATCCAGTAGGGGGGCAAGGCGGCGGCGAATGCCCAGGTTGAGTTTCATCCGTTCAAGGGGAGCGTACTCCCGCCACATCCACTCGCGTTCTTCGTCTGTGACCATTTTCAGGGTAAGTTCATCATGGTTGCGTAAAAAAACGCACCACTGGCAATCTGCCGGGATTTCTGGCGTGTGTTCAAGGATCAATTCCAGTGCTTCGCGATTTCCCTTACGCAACGCCATAAAAATGCGTGGCATAAGTGGGAAGTGGAAGCCCATGTGAAATTCCTTGCTGTGATTGCCAAAATAGGGAAGCACATTTTCGGGCGACTGGTTTGCTTCAGCCAGCAGGATACGCCCCGGGTAGGACTGCTCCATGTAGTAGCGCACTTTTTTAAGGAAATTATGCGTTTCGGGCAGGTTTTCGCAATTGGTTCCTTCGCGCTCGAACAAATAGGGAACTCCATCAGCGCGGAACCCATCCACGCCCAGGTCGAGCCAGAAACTCAAAATACTCAAGATTTCTTGCTGCACACGGGGGTTGTCATAATTCAGGTCAGGCTGGCAGGCGTAGAAACGATGCCAGTAGTATTGTCCGGCCTGTTCGTCCCACGTCCAGTTGGATGTCTCGGTATCGACAAAAATGATGCGGGCGTCAGCATATTTTGTATTCGTGTCAGACCAGACGTAATAGTCGTGGTAGATCGAATCCGGGTTGGCTCGCGCGGCGCGGAACCAAGGGTGTTGATTGGATGTGTGGTTCAACACCAGGTCGGTGATGATGCGCATTCCGCGGCTATGGATTTCATCCACAAGTGCCTGAAAATCGTCGAGATTGCCATAATCGGGGTGGATGTCGTAATGGTTGGAGATGTCGTAGCCGTCATCTTTTAAAGGGGATGGATAGATGGGCAGCAGCCAGAGACAGGTAATGCCCAAATCCTGGAGATAATCGAGTTTTTCGATTAGCCCACGTAAATCGCCGTGTCCGTCGCCATTGCTGTCTCTAAAAGCGCGGACGTAAACTTCATAAAAAACGGCGTCTTTGTACCAGAGTATATCGTCTGATTGCATAGGTCATCCTTTAACCATACCAGCCGGCATTCTGCGCACGTAGGAACGTTGTAAGGCAAAGCAGACCAGCACGGATAGCGGGTTGTTCCATTAATAAGCTTAACGAAGAAATGGGCAACTTATTACAAAATTTTGGAATTAACTTTTGTAAATAACCAATAACATCTGTAGTAATCAAACGTTTTATAAAGTAAGACGATGTGCTAAAGACGACATCCATGCTTGGCTTAATGCCCCATTGGAAACGATCAAGGAGTTAACCCTATGACAAAGCTACCTTCTATTGCAATCCTGCACTATACCCTGCCTCCTGTGGTCGGCGGGGTAGAATCCGTAATTCTGGCTCAGGCGCGCGCTTTCATCCGCGCCGGGTATCCTGTAACGCTGATTGCCGGGCGCGGCCAACGCGATGCACTGCCCCAGCACAGCGAGTTAATGCTGGTTCCCGAATTGGATACCCGCCACGCTGAAATTGCGAAGATCAGCGAATCACTGGCAAATGGTGAGGTGCCTGAGTCTTTTACACCTGCTGTAGAAAAACTGATTGATTCGTTATATCCAATTTTGAAACGTTTTGACCATGTCATTATTCACAACGTGCTGACAAAACATTCCAATTTGCCCCTGACGGCTGCGTTGATTCGTCTGATTGAGATGGGGGGCATTCACCATGCGATAGCCTGGTGCCATGACATTTCATGGACAAGCCCTGGCTCGCGTGAAAAAATACAGCCAGGCTATCCGTGGGACCTGCTTCGAACGCCGCTGGGAGATGTAACCTATGTAGCAGTCTCTGAAAAACGCCAGCGCGAACTTGCAGATTTGTTTAACATGGAGCCTGAAATGATTTACCTGGTCTATAACGGTGTTGAGCCGCGTACGCTCCTGGGGTTTTCTACCGAGGGAATGGAGCTGATTGAGCGTTTGGGTCTCCTGAATAGCGATCTGACCCTGTTGATGCCTGTCAGGATTACACCTGCCAAAAATATCGAATATGCGCTTAGTGTATTGGCACACCTGCGCATGGCTTGTCAGAACCCGCGCCTGGTCGTGACAGGTCCCCCGGAGCCGCATAATACCAAGAATATAGACTACTTCGAATCTCTGCTGGTCATGCGTGATCGTCTGGGGGTTGCCCGCCATGCAGAATTCGTCTACGAATGTGGCCCGAATGCGTGGGAACCCTATACCATTTCGGAATCGGTTATGGCTGAATTGTTCAGGATCAGTGATGTGGTTTTTATACCGAGTCTGCGTGAAGGATTTGGCATGCCTGTGTTGGAAGCAGGTTTATGTGGCATTCCGGTGATTTCAACGGACACCGTGCCAGCCTCCCTGGAAATCGGCAAGCAGGATGTTTCCATATTCTCTGCTGATTTGGATCCACAAGACATGGCCCTCAAAATTCTGTCGCTGGTTAATAGAAACCCCATCAGCCATTTACGTCGGCGGTTACGCAAGGGTTACACCTGGCAGGCGCTTTTCCAGCGGGCGATTGAACCCTTGTTGATCGAAGAAAAAAGTTTCGCATAAGTCCATGTTTTGGATCATGCCTGTAGCGGGGAGGTGGCTGGGTGGCGCTTTTATCAAGGTGTTCGATCAGGTTGCCTTGGCGCGTCATCCGGCAAGCGCTTGAAGCAATCGGAGCCAAGTGGGAAAACGGGTTGCTGCGGCGTGAGCGGATCATCGGTGGAGATTAATTCCCCGTTAATTTTTCCTAAAAACCGTCATGTTTCATAATAAATTCACCCCTGAGAGCACATTGCGCTCTCAGGGGTGAAGGATTTTTTGCAATATCCATCTGCTGACTAACACAGAATTTATCGAATACTGATCTCATGCTCTTGATCTGCATCTGTCAGTTCTGCGATTGTTTCCATTGTGTTATTGTCATAGGGTGACACAACCACCCGATCACGCCCTTTATGTTTGGCGTCATAAAGGGCTGCATCCGCCGCTTGTAACAGGGCCTTCCCTGTGATGCCATGCTCCGGGTAGATGGCAATCCCCAAAGAAATTGTAATTGCTTCCAGTTCTCTGCCCTGATAATGGACATGTAACTCCTTGACTCCTTCGCGCAATCTTTCAGCGCGCTGGAGCATCTGCGCCAGGGGCATTTCAGGGAAGATTAACGTAAATTCTTCGCCACCGTAGCGACAGGCAAAGTCCCCGCCGCGAATCTGATTTTTCAAGAAATTGCCCAACGCTTTCAAGACAATATCACCCGCCTCGTGGCCGAATGTATCGTTGAAGCGTTTGAAACGGTCAATATCCAGCATGATTACGGCCACCGAACGCTGTAGACGCGCTGCGCGGTGTACTTCCCTTTCGAGTGTCTCTTCAAGGTAACGACGGTTGAACAGGCCCGTCAGCGGGTCACGGATGGATTGATGGAGCAGGGAGGTGCGCAGCTTTAAGTTTGCCAGTGCCAGGGCGATTGTATCGGCCATGGCCAGGGCAAGTTGCTGCTGGGTTTGAGAGAAGGCTGCTGCCTGTTCACCGTCCAGGAGAACATTGCTCTGTAAATGGAAGATACCCATCGCCTCACCCTGCGCGATCAGCGGAATGCACAGCGCTGCCAATGGTGGTTGATTCTTCAGGTGCGGGCAAAGCAGCTCAAATCCGTTTTCGTCATGGCGTGTATGCACGCGTCCACGCCGCAATGCCCAGCACTCATCCAACTTAAATGTATCCTGTTCCGACAGGTTGCCCCAGGAAACAAGGGCTTCCAGAATGCTCTGGGAATTGTTGATCATGTATACTGCGCCAGACTCTTCTGAAAAAAGGTCTTGTCCCAACTGACCGATGATGAGGTAGGCTTCTTCAACCGTAATACAGCTTTGAAGCAAATCTCTCATTTCGTTAAGTCGGGTCATTTTTGCATTGTGCTGCGACAGTTTTTCGGCGTGAAGCACCAGTCTCTCGTTGATCTTTTGAAGTGTCGACTCGATCTGCTTGCGTTCTGAAACCAGCGCCGTCATAAGCAAAGCGCTAACGGTTACCGTACCCATGAAGCTTTGCAATAACAGCAACGACTCGTTGGGGACACTTCTGGCAAACGGGCCGAAGCCTTGCAGCGTGCCCCAGATGGCAATCGAAGAAATGAAAACCGTAACCGCTGCTGTCTCCCGTTGACCAAAGCGGAATGCGACCCAGATAATCCATGGGGCAATCGCGAATTCCAGTGGATAGTTGTTTACGCCCAAGGGAGACTGATTTGTGAATATCACCAGAACAAGCAAGATCAACGTTAATAACAGGAATGCGCCCTCCAGCGTGCGGGAGGGATGCAAGATAGACCTTGGGCGAATGCTCCACAGCATGAGAAATGGAGCGACGATGATAATGCCTGCCGCATCTCCCAGCCACCAGGTCAACCAGACAGCCAGATAATCATGCTGTGCAGCCAACCCGCTCCAGACCAGGCTGGTAGCGCCCACACTTGCGCTGATCGTGGTTGCAATAATGCCTGCGAGTAGCCCAAATTTTAGGACATCCTGCGCCCGGTCAAATGCATGGATACCATGTGCAAAGCGGCTCACCAGGTAAGCGCCAACCATTCCTTCGAGTGTATTGCCAATGGCTATGGTGAATGAAGGCAGGGGAGAGCCGGACGTGAAGATATTTACCAGAAAAGCACCTAGCAGAATGCCAGGCCAAACGTATTCCCCAAATATCAGGAAAGCTGCCAATGCAATGCCAGCAGCAGGCCAAACGGCTGTGGCGCTGGGATTGACAAGTGCCAGACTTAACCCCAGTTTGCCAGCGAAAAAATAAAGAACTGCCAAAAAGGCGATGATCGCCAGTTTGAAAAACACACTTCTCGGTTTCCGTTTTTCCTGTTCCGGTGCTGCAATATTTTTCATCAATACCTCTAAAGCGTACAGTCAAGTATAGAATCAGGATTGGCTCACCGGTTGGCTTTGGGAAGAATCCTGATATGATACAAACCCGTATCCTGACCCCGTTTGAATCGCCGGATTGCTGCCCTCTGCCATTCTATTTGCGATACTGCCATTTAAGAAGAACTTCATGTAATCTGTGATATTAGTGCCCTGCTCAACTTTGGCTGGCAAAGCTTCGGGGCCAATTTGTGTATAGGCTGGGATAGTTACATCGGCTGGGATGACGACAATGCCATCGCGCACAACCCATGTGCCCTCCTCAATTTCAGTGCCACGCGGAAAAGGCTTGATGACCACTCCCTCGCCGATGCGCACATTTTTGTCGAGAATGGCCCCTTCAATCACACAGTTGGGACCGATACCCATTGGCAGACAAGCATCTTTCAGCATGGCGCCATCATAGCAATCTGCGCCCATGATGATGGTATTTTTGATCTTTGTGTCTGACCCGATCTGGCTGCGCGGGCCAATGATGGCATTCGAAATCTCTGCCCCGTGAATGCGACAACCTTCGCAGAGTTGCACATTTTTTAGCGAACTCTCTTGCAAGTACGACCCGGCCAGCATGTTCGGATGGGTATAAATAGGCTGGTCAGGGTTGAAAAAATCAAAGGGCGCATTGGGGTCGGTCAATTCCAGGCTGGCTTCATAGAAGGAGCGAATTGTCCCTACATCACGCCAGTAACCATCAAAATCATAAGCAGAAACAGCGTGGGTGCGAATTGCATTTGGAATAACATCACGGCCAAAATCATTGTAGCCGAGACGATTGCACAGCAAACCAACCAGCACGTCCATTTTGAACATGTAAATCCCCATCGAGCCGAGGAAAGGTCGTTCTGGGTCGTTGCGGCTGACAAATTGTTCCAGGATCTGCGGGTCTGTCGGTTTTTCAGCAAAATCGGTGATCTGACCCTGATCATTGCGCTTGAGAATCCCAAACTGAGAGGCTTTTTGGCGCAAAATTGGTTGAACTGCCACTGTAATATCAGCGTCTGTTTCATAATGATGACGCGCCAGGGCGGCGTAATCCATGCGATAAATATGGTCTCCCGCCAATATCAGCACATGAGATGCCCCCGATGCAGTAATCTCACGGATTTGCTTACGGACGGCATCTGCTGTACCCTGATACCAGTCTTGTGATTGCAGCGTTTGCTCTGCTGCAAGGATTTGCACTCCACCCGAATGGAAATCGTCGAACTGATAGGTGCGTGTAATGTGTTTGTTGAGCGACACAGAATGAAACTGTGTCAATACGGCAATATCATGAATGCCGGAGTTAATGCAGTTGCTGATCGGTATATCAATCAGTCGATATTTCCCAGCAATCGGAACGGCTGGTTTGGCGCGTGCCTTGGTAAGCGGGTAGAGCCGCTCACCGCGCCCTCCGCCCAGAATGACTGCCAGGATATTTCCTAAAGATGCTGACATAGATCTCTCCTTGAATAAAAGCTTCTTGGAATATGCCACCCGGCGTTAGCGGCAACAGTGAATAAAAAGTGTTGCAATAAAAAGGACAAGCCTTTTGTCTTTTTGAATAACGTCAATAATGAATAACTCACTTTGTCATGCGAGCGCCATTTTGCCTGTGCTGGTAGATTGCTTAAAGGCGCAACACTTGCATCATGGCGTATCCTTGATGCAGTGTTTGAGTGGGCATCTCTGTAATTGCAATAGAGACCCTCAGCCACCCGTGAATATCTGGTTGCGGGACAGACTGGCACAGGGAGGGGTGACAAATTGAATGATTACTGATCCATTATTGACGTTGGATAAATTGTATAACGTACGCCATATAGCGAGTGTTATGCAAGAATTACGCGGAATCGCTTAAAAAGCAAACACGAAGTTTCACTGGGATGGGTGAAACTTCGTGTCAGATGGTTTTGAAAATGTGTTTTACGTAAGTCTTATTCTGTTGACTGTTTACAGAGAGGGGCGCAGGCTATAGCCCATGCCAGGGATGGTCTCGAGCAGGTTGCCATACTTTGCGCCTATTTTATTGCGAATGCGTCCCAAATAAATATGTAGATAATGGCTCGCGTCGAAATATTCAGGTCCCCACACACGCATCAGCAATTCCTTATGACTGAGCACTGCCCCCAGATTCTGGGCTAACTCTGCCAGTAAGGCAAACTCCGTGCGAGTCAGGCGCGCCGTTTGCCCATCCACAGTGACCCGACGTGTTTTTAGATCGATGACCAGCGTTTCAATGATAATTTTAAAGTCGTCGGCCTTTTTCACACCAACCGAGCGACGCATGACAGCCCGTACCCGCGCCATTAGTTCTTCATAGCTGAACGGTTTCGGAATGTAATCATCTGCGCCTGCATCAAGCGCCTGTACTTTAAGCTGTTCTTCGTCTTGCGCGCTCAGGACAATGATTGGCATATCAAAATACTTGCGTGTCCATGCGCAAACGTCAATCCCACTCATCATTGGCATGACAAGATCAAGCAGCAGAAGATCAGGAGGATTGTGCTCAATCGCCTTGATCGCATCCAAACCATCCGATGCTTCTTGAACGACGTAACCACGTGGTTCAAGATTAACCCGGATGAGCTGCCTGATTTTAGGGTCGTCATCCACGATCAAGGTTTTGTAGCTTGTAGGACTTATGGAAGCTGTATCTTTCAATTTAAGACCTCTTTAACTTCCTGAGTCAATTCTTGAATATTGATTGGTTTCTTTAATATCTTGTGTAAATATTTGTTTTGCGAGAGCGCATAATCCGCGTTGACGGTGCCTATTGAAGCAGTAATGACAATCACTGGCACGGGGTGATAGGATGGATCATTTGACATAATTTTTAACACTTCCCACCCCAGCATGTCTGGAAGTCTGATATCCAAAAGCAAGATGGTAGGCGCAGAATCACGGAGTTGGGCCAGCCCTCCCTCCCCGTCTTCAGCCTCGATTACGATATGACCGCGTGCAACAAGGTTGACACATAGGAGTTTACGGATGTTTACATCATCTTCAACGATGAGAATTCTGGCCATTGTCATTCACTCGTTACCTCTTTATGCATTTGTCGCTACTGGAAGTGTAAATTTAATCACCGTGCCTGGTCCTGGATGTTCGTCAACCCAAATGCGCCCCCCTTGTCCTTCAATTATTCTCGAACAAATGGTAAGCCCAAGACCCGCACCTTTGGCTTTATTCGTTGTTTTACTTCCAATTCGATAAAACGGTTGAAAAACTCTTTCCCTTTCCTCAATAGGAATCCCGGGACCTTCATCAGCAACACTGAATTCAATAAAACTGTCGGCAGGCTGCGCTGAAATTGTTATGGTGGTTCCTAGGGGCACATATTTTGTCGCATTTTCCACCAGGTTTGCAAGCACCTGTTCCACCCGCTGCGCATCTGCCAAGATATCAGGAAGCGCATCAGGGATACTGACGACCAGATGATGGTGAGTAGTCAATCCCTGTAATTGTCTCATATTTATTGGAATCAGGTGTTGCACAGTTTGACGAGTAACCGAAAATTTAAATATACCGGCGCTCATCTTTGACAGATCGAGAATTTGCTCAATGAAGTCGTTGAGTTTATTCGCTTCATCGTTGATGGTCTCAATGAAGTCGCGTTGTTGTTCTGCATCCCATACCACATCATCCGCCAGGAGTGTGCTTGCAAAACCCTTGATGGAAGTAAGCGGTGTGCGTAATTCATGTGAGAGGATTGCCAGAGAACGAACTGTTCGCTCGCTGTCTTCTTCGGCACGTTGCCGCGCTTTGGATTCGGCGTCCAGCATTCTACGATTGTCAATCGCCATTGCCAATATATTGGCGATCGATTGTAAAAAGTTTACATCTTCCTGCGTAAATTGTTTATGCTGAGTAGTACAGGCAGAAAGCGTGCCGTAAGGTTGACTCTTTCCATGAATTATTACGATCAGGCAGGCAATAATGTTATGTTCAAGTAGAAAACTTGATGGGGCAAAACGCTTTTCATCAGGCAGGTTCTCAATAATGAGGGGCTCAGTCTTTAGTAACATAAAACGTGCCTCATCAGAAGTATCATTGAGACTGAAAATGGTGCTTCCGACCTTTCCTTCCTTCCAGCCTATCCCATCGCGTAGTATCAAGCTATCTTTTTGAGGCGAGAGCTCTAACAACCCGCACAATTCCACCTTAAGGGTCTGAGATACCAGGGTAATGGTGTCGTGCATTAAAGTATTGATATCCAACTCAGAAAGGGCGCGCTGCCCAAAATCTGTCAGAACGGACTGTCTCTGGGCATGCAACTCAAGCTTTTGCTGAATATTTTTGCGTTCGCTGATATTTCTGTTGATCCCGATAAACCCCGATGGCTTGCCTTCTGCATCCCGGATCAGGGTCATTCTGACTTCGACCGGGATGTGCTCCCCGTTTTTGGGGATCATTGTATATTCCAAATCTCCAATAATGCCTTCTTGAATCACTTTTTGTGCTATTTCGCTGATATGCGGTAGATCTTCAGGGGCGATGAAACTTCCCAGGAAGGCGCCGGTCAATTCGTCAGAGCTGGTATATCCGTGCAATTGTGCAGCTTGCTTGTTACAAACGACTACATTTCCTTGCAGATCCGTCATGGTAATAGCATCGGGGGAAATTTCGATCAGAGTTCGGTAAAGCTCCTCTTTTTCGCGCAGTGCCTGGGTGCGTTTTGCGACTTGATCCTCAAGCATGTTGTTCATGGAATTCAACGCAGCAATGCTATCCCTAAATCCTCGTTGCGCCATTTCAAATGGCGAGAGACATTCTGCCAGCAATTTGCTGGCCTGTTTCATAATTTCGATATTGCTGGTGGATGCATTGGGACGGTCAAGCAATGTAATCAGGGACTGATGATGAACAGTTGTAATATCAAGCACGCCAATACCCTGTTCAAGCGCTTGTCTGCCCAACACATAGGCGTTCCGAAGCGCAGTTTCCCCGCCTCCAGCCAGGAAAGCCTTGAGAGTTGCCTGATATTCCTTTGCCAGATTTTTTATCATGCGCGTTAGGAAACACCTTTTCGATATTTGACAACAATCACAAGGGCATCATCAACGTCAGTGCTATGTTTTGTGAGAATGTCATTGGCTATCTGGTGCGCTGACCTGCCGATATGCACACTTTTGGTGAATTCATGTGAAATGCCGTCTGTCGCCAGTATCAATACATCGCCTTTGAATACCGGCAGTACGCTAAAAACAAGTACTGCCGGCATTTCATGACCAACCACACCGCTGTAGGTGAGAAGTTCCTCTTCTCTGTGAACCAATGTAGTATCGGCACGCAGCAAACGACCTTGCACGTTTCCCACGCCTAACCAGGTCAGGCTTTCACTCTGCCCGTCAAACGTCGCCAAACTCATGACCATGCCACGTGTATCGCGTAATTCTTTGTGACAGAGTGCGAACAAAGATACAAGCGATTCGCCCGCGTTGGCCTCAAGGATAGAAACAGCCCTACGGCTGGCGTGGGCAGCTTCTGGACCATGACCAATTCCATCGACCACCGCCACCAATATACGGTCCAAAACCCTGCAAATCAGGTAATGGTCGCCAGACATCGCTTCCCCTTCACGCACCTGGATCGCCGTACTCCACTCAACTATTTTATCTATCATACGCGTATCGCAGTTTCCTATAACTTCCACTTTTTAATGGTTATTGTTGTTCCCTGCCCAGGGGTTGACTGGATATCCATTTCGCTCATCAGACGTTTGATGCCCGGTAACCCCAGGCCCAAACCGCCGGACGATGAATAGCCATCTTCCATTACACGTCGAATATCTTTAATGCCGGGCCCCTGGTCACGGGCAATAATTAATATCCCTTCTTTTTCGCCATTTTTAACATAATCGATAACGATTTCTCCACTTCGAGCATATTGAAGAATATTACGGGCTGCTTCCGAGATGGCGGTAGCGATCAAAACCTGGTCGCTGCCTGAGAAGCCAAGCTGGCTCGCCAAGACACGACCTTCCTGGCGGGCTGTGACAATGTCGGCATCGACTTTGATCAGGATGGTTTTTTTACTTTTTCCCATGGCGACCGCTGACCTTCGTCTTCTGATCCAGGTAGACCAAGCCTTCCTCCAGATCAAGCGCAGTCGCTTCACTCTCCAGTGTTACGCCCAGTTGAACCATGGCAAAGGCAACTTCGGGTTAAATCCCTACAATTACGGTTTCCGCGCCACGCAGGGTAAGCATTTGCACGACGGCGCGTAGCGTGCGCACGGAAAATAAGTCAATTACATCCAATACAGTTACGTCAATCACCACTCCAAGTGAACGATAGCGACCTACACGTCCAGCAAGTTCGTCACGTAATTAAATCAAGTCTGCATCTGTTAATGCAGACTGAATTGTTGCGATTAGGTAATGTCCTTGTTTTAAGATAGGAACTTGCATAGTTCCACGCTGCCTTCTATGAGCGTTCTTCCTCGCTAAATACGACTTTGTAACCCAACATGCGCTCGGCCTTTTCGATACCACCCTGCAGATCGCCTACGGTTTCCATCTTGCCTAAATCCACACCGATCACCACCAGTGTCTGGGCAATTTCAGGGGAAAGACCTGTGACGATCAGGGTGGCACCCATAAGTCGCGCCGCATCCACTGTTTGCACCAGGTAATTGGCGACATTGACGTCAATCGATGGCACACCCGTGATGTCCATCACGACCACTTTGGCGCGGTTTGCACGAATGCCTTGCAGAAGTTGCTCGGTAAGTTGGCGGGCGCGTTGGGGATCGATTAGGCCGATGATTGGCAAAATCAAAAGTCGCTCGCGCACTTGCAACACTGGCGTTGACAGCTCACGGATAGCTTCCTGTTGCTGACGGATGATACGTTCGCGTTCCTGAACGAAGCTACTGGCTACCGTATTGGCGATGCGGTTGGCAGCCGGTTCGTAAGCATCCAATACCCGGTTAAGCAGTGCAAAATCATTCTGGTATTTGGCGAATAGCGAACGGGCCAGCACATCGCGCAGGAGCAATACGATTCCGACAACTTCATGGGTTTCCACGCCGCGTGGAATAATACGTTCGGACAGGTTTCGCGCATAGGCTTGCAGCGCTTCCACGCTACCAAATTCGAGCACTTCCACATAGTTATCGAAGACCGAGGTGGCTTCAATGAAGATTTCCTCGCTGCTCATGGCTGTCAACAATTGCGCTTCGGTAATACGACGCACCCACTCTTCGCGCAATTCCGTACGATTATCGCGCAGGTGAACGACCAGTTCGCTGAGACTTGCGGCTGGAACAGCGGGAGCCTGTTTTCTTATACTACTTGATCGAACTTTTTTTTCTGTCATTTTTCTTTTATATCCTTTCTATAGTCGATAGTATTTCAGGTAAAACGCTCATGCCAGATAATTTTGATTGAGTATGCAAATACTCAAAGGTAATCAATCCATGGAAATACAAGTTAATGGTTCTATTTTATAACAATATTCCTTGATAAACCATGACTGATAAATCGTTTAGTTTTTTTTTAGGTGTTTTCTGTAACAGTTGGTTTGCAAGTGTTTTTGAATAATCTGTGGCTTGTGCAATGAAGCCATCCACAAAAGACTCCCTAATAGAAATTTACATTTTTTTTAGTAATCTTTTGGGTCTAATTTTGACCTCGCGTGATAAATTTCTACTAGGAATTACTACAAGCATATTTTCATATTTTCTTTTCTAATTTCTTTTCTGTTGCAGAATTTCTGTTACAGAATTCGCGCAACAATTGAAAAAGGAGCAATTCAATGAACACAACTTATAATCTTTCAGCTCGCAAAATGATTGACCCAGTGATGGACGAGGCAACCATGGTGCGTCTTTCACAAAATGGCGATCACGACATGTTTGTATGTTTGTATGATGCTTATTTGGAACGTGTTTATCGCTACGTTTAACTGTCGCGTAGGGGATGAGCATTTGGCTGAAGATATTACTTCACAGGTCTTCTTAAAAGCCTGGGAGAATTTAGGAACTTATCAAGCGGGTCAATCTCCTTTTATGGCGTGGCTCTACCGCATTGCTCATAATGCCGTAATTGATTATTACCGCGCAAAAAAAATCACCTTTTCGTTCGAAGAGATTAATTTGGGCAAGCTTAGCCATACAGATGAAGTTGAAGAAAAACTTGACAAGCAATTTCAATCGCAGAAATTACGCGAGGCTTTGCAAACATTAACAGATGAACAACAGCAAGTGTTGAATCTTAAAATTTGTGGGCGGGTTGAGCACAGAAGAGATTGCACAGCAACTTGGCAAACATCAGGGTGCCATACGTGCTTTGCAAATGCGTGGACTTCAAGGGTTGGCGAAGGTGCCTGAGCTTCAAAGAGAGCAACTTTACGGATAATAACATTCATAACGCTATAACGCGAATAAGTGCCTGTTGCAAAGTGTCATTGTTTGCAACAGGCACTATTAATGGATAAACACTCAAAGGCTTTTAGGCTATGAAAATGCTTGATCGTGTGTGCGCTGGCTTCAGATAGAAGAGCAATTGAGTAAGATTTTAGGCAAAAAAACACGCCCAATTTTGGGCGTGTTTTTACGATCTTTTACGAATTGTTACGATGTGATTAACTTATATGCGATTTTATTTCTCATAAAGTGGCAGGCGGTTTACCAGCTTAGAAGAAACCAGCAGGTAAACTTTATCTTCTTCAACAGACCCAACCCAATACGTTGGGAGAATTCTTCGTTCTTTGAGCAGTGTGCCGTGTTTGATGACAAGATGGGTGGCTCTGTTGAAGCTGGGTTCAATCAGCAAGCGCTCAATACTGCCAACATGTTTGCCATCTGAGCTAATGACCTGCGCTCCATCTCTCAGGGGAATGGTTTCCTCTGGAATATTTCGCTTTGTTTCAAGCGGTAACCAGGGGTAATAATCTAAGGTGAAAGGAGGGTAAACAGGATGGACTCTGGGCGGATACCAATAGTACGTTGGAATTTTTTCGTCGGCCAAATCATTGTTTGGCTCATCGGCATCATCCATTGCCCTGACAAAATACTCTTCTTCGAAAGGTGGCAGTTCGCTGAAATCGCCTACACCACTGGTCAAGATCACTTTCTCAGGGGTAGCAGAACTAATCATTGACAAGGGTACAACTTTATCCTCTGGCAATAACCAGCCTTTTTGAACAACGATATGCGTGACTTCGTTTGTTCCCGGGTTTAAGACGAAGCGGTTGACCTTCCCAACCTGTTCGCCATCCTGCATAAATACGCCAACACCTTCTTTGATTTCCATGCTTTTTAACATTTGATATTCTCCTTTCCTTGAAATATTAATGGATCGATCACTCACAATATTTCATAGGGTGTTTGGATCAGCATCTTGATTAGATCTCTTGCAATTTTTTTTGTTTGCTGCATGCAAGAGCTCTGTTAAAAAGAACGGATAATAAGGTTATCTGTTACGCTTGCAAAATCCTGGTCAGGTTTTCGGGTAGGTGCTGCCCTACCGGGTTGGGTCGGCTTGGGAAACTGGCTATCGATCAGGGTCAGCAAATCCACTTTTCGCCACGTTGGAATGTTTATCTAAAATGCCATCAATTGCTAAAAACGCAGAAAGAGGGTAAAACAAAGGGCATTCAGCAATCTGCCCTTGTTCGCTGGAGAATCTATGGATAATTTGTATTCGTATCTGCCTCAAGATCGACGGTCTGCTATTGCGCGCGGAGAAAGTCTGCCCAATCACTGTAATGGTACAGCGCTTTTTGCCGATATTTCTGGTTTTACCGCTCTAACAGAAACTATCGGACAGGAACTCGGCCCACGACGTGGTATCGAAGAATTGACGCGCCGCATTAATGCAGTCTATCATGCGCTGATTACAGAAATTGAAAGATTTGACGGGAGTGTGATCAGCTTTGCCGGTGACTCGGTCACTTGTTGGTTTGATGGCAGCAAAACAGCGCAGCGCGCAGTCACTTCTGCGCTGGCGCTTCAAACTGCCATGAGGGCCTTCCCGAACCTGGGACTGAAAGTGGCGATTACAAGTGGCCCCGCCAGACGCTTCATTGTCGGCGACCCGACCATTCAGATGTTTGACGCGCTGGTTGGCACAACCATTTCTCGGTTGTCGGTTGCTGAACATATCGCCATCAGCGGTGAAGTTATCATGGATGAAACCACGGCAAACGCGCTCAGTGGAATCGCTGTTATTAAAGGTCGGCGTGTTACAGACAATGGGGAGCGTTTTGCATCAATCGAAAACATTTTCGTCGCGGCGGAGCCAATCCCCGTAACGTTGTCCGTTTCATTGGAAGCTGCCAGTCTGCGTTCCTGGATTTTGCCTGCCATCTTTGAACGTGAACAAAGCGGACATGGTGTTTTTCTGACGGAACTTCGCCCTGCGACTGCACTTTTTTTGCAATTCAACGGGATTGAATATGACGAGGATGAATATGCCGGGGAAAAACTGAATGTTTTCATCGCCCATGTTCAAAATATTCTGACACGCCATGAAGGCATCCTATTACAACTTAGCTTTGGAGACAAAGGCAGCTATCTTTATGCCGGCTTTGGCGCATTGATTGCTCATGAGGACGACGTCCGCCGTTCTGTTCAGGCCGCATTGGAGTTGATGCAAGGGTTACAAGAGTTTCCGTTTTTGCAGTCGATCCAAATCGGAATCAGCAGCGGAATCATGCGTACCGGGGCTTATGGCGGTTTGACCCGGCGCACGTATGGAATCCTGGGGGATGAAGTCAATGTAGCCGCACAACTCATGGCAGCCGCCGCATCGGGTGAAATTTTGGTCTCTGGTCAGGTGCATCATAAGGTGGCCAATCTCTTCACTTTTGGGCCCAGCCTGCCATTACGGGTCAAAGGCAAAGCTGAACCTTTATCCACCTTCAAAGTCATCGGACCATACCATCGACACGCCATTTCCCTTGAAGAAACGCATTATGCACTGCCAATGATTGGGCGACAGGCAGAACTGACCCTGATTACTGAAAAGTTGGAATTGACTGCGCAGGGGAAAGGTCAGGTGATTGGGTTAAGCGCTGAAGCCGGGATGGGCAAATCGCGATTGGTCGCCGAAGGGATTACACTGGCGCATCAACTTGGATTCACAGTATACGGGGGAGCGTGCAAATCATCGGGTACAAACACTCCTTATCTGGTCTGGAAAAGCATTTGGCAGGCGTTCTTCGACATCGATCCAACCGACTCGCTGGATGGGCAAATGAGTCAGGTGAAAAGCGTGATTGAAAATCTTGCTCCCTCCCGCGTATCAGCCATCCCCGTCCTTTCCATTCTGCTTGATATTTCCATGGAAGAGAACGACTTTACCAGAATTCTTGAACCAAAAGATCGGCGCAACTTGCTGACAGCATTGCTTGAAGATTGTTTGAAGTCTACCAAAACGCCATTGCTGATCGTCTTGGAAGATATGCACTGGATCGATGCTATTTCCATCGAGTTGTTGGAAATTCTGACGCGTGTAGCTTCCCACCTGAGGGTGTGTTTTGTTTTGGTTCACCGTCCGCTAACAGCCGTCAGCCTGTATGATGGAATCGGGCGAATCGAAAGTTTGCATCACTTCACACAACTGATTCTGGACCGCTTGACAGTGACTGAAGCTGGGCAGCTCGTTCAACTCAAACTCGCCCAACTTTTTCCATCCCAGCAAAATCTGCCGCCGCAAACTTTGATTGCGCAATTGATCGCACGTACAGATAGCAACCCGTTCTATATGGAAGAATTGCTCAATTATCTGCATGATCGTGGCATCAATCCGTATGAACAAAATCTGAACACGCTTGAACTGCCATCCAGCCTGCACACCCTCATCCTGAGCCGCATTGATCGTTTAACCGATATGCAGAATATTACGATCAAAACAGCCAGCATTATCGGACGTTTATTCAGCCTGACGTGGTTGCAGGGGTATTATCCAGCCTTGGGAGAAATGGATCGCATCAAGACGGATCTGGCAAATCTGGCAAACCTTGATTTGACATCGGTTGAAGCGCCAGAACCAGAACTTACCTATTTATTCAAGCATGTCATCATCCATGAAGTGGTCTATGAAAGTCTCGATTCTGTCACCAAAGCACACCTGCATGAACTATTGGCAAAATTCATTGAAAATCTGAGCACAGATCGCTATCTCGATTTGCTGGCTTTCCATTACGCTCATAGCAACAATACTGAAAAACAACGTGAATATTTATTAAAAGCCGGTGAAGCCGCCCAGGCTGCATTTGCCAATCAGGCAGCGCTCGATTACTTCGCACGTTTGCTTCCGCTGTTGGATGATTTCCATGCGCAACTGGGTTTGCGTCTCAAGCGCGGCGCTGTGTTGGAACTGCTTGGACAGTGGCCCGAAGCCGAAGCAGAATATCGTGCTGCATTGTTGATCAGCGAACGGCTTGCAGATAAAAAATCGACAGCTTATTGCCAGCGAGCACTTGGAACATTGTTCCGCATGCGTGGCGATTATGCCTCCGCGCAAAGCTGGCTGGCGCAGGCGCAGGATACATTTACGGGTCTGGATGATCGCGCCGGGTTGGCGTTAACGTTTAATCGAAATGGGGATTCTCTCGCAGCGTCAGGGGAATTACCCGGCAGCGCGTCGAACACTGGAGAATGCCCTGACCCTGGCACAGCGCCTGACCGCCCAGTCCATCACCGCCAAAGCGCTTAACCATCTTGGGATTATTGCCTACAACGAAGGGGATAACGAAAATGCGCTGGCTTTATCGGGGCAGAGTCTGGCGCTCAAACGTCAGATCGGCGACAAGCGTGGCATTGCCGCATCGCTCAATTTGCTTGGGATCATCACCTGGAGCAAAGCCGATTACGCCGCCGCCCGCGCCTTTCATGAAGAAGGTTTGTCTCTGTTTCGAGAAATGGGTGATAAATGGGGCATCTCCTCCTCGCTCAATAACCTCGGGCTTGTCTTCCTGGATCAGGGGGATGTGGCAACTGCGCGCGCTTTAAGCGAGGAAAGCCTTGGGCTCTTTCGCGAGATGGATGATAAGTGGGGCATTACCCTGGCGGTGATTAACGTGGGGAATCTTTTGATTGAACAAAACGACCCTGGTGCGCAGGCACGCTATGCCGAGGGATTGATGCTGTCGAAAGAACTTGGCGACAAGAAAAATGCAGTGAACGCGCTTTCTGGTCTTGGAGCTGTTGCGGTTCAGCACAGCGATTGGGCCCGGGCGACAAAACTGGTCGCGGCTGCCGAAACGCTGCGCTTGAGCATTGGCGCAGTCTGGGAAGCCACTGAAGGTCGTATTTACGAAAAAACGGTTGCCGCCGCTCGCGCCGGTTTGGGGGATGACAAATTTCAATCGACCTGGAGTGATGGCTCACGTCTGACGTTGGATGAAGCCATCGCTTATGCTTTGGCGAATTGAATGATTGATATGCATGCCCGAAAAGATCGGTGTTGAATTCGTGATCTCACTTTGCAAAGCGCAGCGCCCCGCCATTCATTGGCGGGGCGCTGCTTGATCTTTTTGAAAGAAACCGGGCTTTGTCGGGAGGATTACCAGTCCGGCGAACCATCTTGTGCCGGATTCCTGGTCAGGTTGTATGTACGCCCAGTTGCCAGCTCAACGACGTATACTTCCAGATTACCGTCGCGATCGGATGTGAAGGCAATCCATTTTCCATCAGAATTAAAGGCGGGGTCAAAATCCTGTGAAAAACTATTTGTAATATTGGTAGCTCTACCGCCATCGCTGGTCATGGTGTAAATTTCCGGGTTGCCATCGCGATCTGTCACGAAAGCGATCAAGCCATTCGGCATGCCAGTGGGAGAATAATCATTTGCCGAATTCTTTGTCAGGTTGGTTAACCCTGTCCCATCGGGCTTGACTTTGTAGACTTCCTGGTTGCCATCGCGGTTTGAAGTAAATGCAATCCAATCTTGTGCGCCCAGGTTCAGAAAGCCTGGTACAGAAAACCAGGTGGGCGAAAAATCGCTTGTCGGATTGGATGTCAGGTTGTGGACATTCGAGCCGTCGCTATTCATAATGTAAATTTCCTGGTTGCCATCGCGGTTCGAAGTAAATGCAATTTGTTTGCCATCTGGTGACCAGGTGGGCTGCTGATCATCCCCCGGATTGTTGCTCAGGTTGACAGGCGGCTCGCGGTTTAAACCGGTAAGGTAGATTTCATTGTTGCCATTTTGATTTGAGACGTAGACGACGTGTACCGAATCGGGCGCGAGTGCGGGTTGCATATCTGTCGCAGCGTTATTCGTCAGACGCAGCATGGATTGGCTGGCAAGATTCATGGCATAGATCTCAGGGTTGCCATCTCGATTGGATGTAAAGACGATGATTCCCTGCAGGGCCGGGAAAACTGCTGTAGATGTGGGCAGCGCAACGGTTGTATTGGTGGGCGCAGGGGGTGCGGTGGGGGGAATATTGGTTGGCGGGACGGCGGTTGGCGGAATAGCCGTTGGTGGAACGGCCGTTGGGGGAATGGCTGTCGCTGGAGCGGCTGTTGCTGGAGCGGCTGTCGCCGGAATAGCTGTCGCTGGAATGGCTGTTGCAGGAGCAGATGTCTGTTCAGCGGCGACTGCTGTGGCAGTCATCAAGGGATTGTTCGCATCACAGGGCTCCAAGTCTTTCCCATCCAGAATCCCATCCTTATCCAAATCAGGTACGAGCAGGTTCGGGCAGGTCTGGTTTTCCTGTCCATCCAGCAGGCCATCTTTGTCGCTGTCTGGTTGCAGCGGATCACTGCCCAGGTTGATTTCAACGGCGTCGCTCAGACCATCTTTATCGGTATCAGAACTTAACGGGTTGGTTCTGCGCGTGATTTCGTCTCCGTCTTTGAGCAAATCTCCATCCGTATCCGGATTGAGCGGATTGGTTTTGTATTTTAAGATTTCATCTCCATCTGATAACCCGTCTTGATCGGTGTCAGCAACAAGCGGATTGGTCTTGCTGATGCTGATTTCCTGCCCATCCAATAATCCGTCTCCATCTGTATCCGGGTTAAGCGGATCTGTGCCAGCTTTGATTTCATCACTGTTCGACAGTCCATCGCCATCCAAATCTTGATCGCCGGATGCCACCGGCATGGCCGCCTGTGTTTGCTCGAAGGACGCAGTTTGCGTGGCGCGAACAGACGTTTTTGCAGTACTAATCGAAACCAGATAGGGAATCGTAGCAAGCAGGCACAGCAGCAAGGGGATGACGATCAGGGCAGCGACCACCCCGGGAGTAATAACGGCCTTTTCCCTGGCTTCCCCGGCAAGTTCCATCGACATTCCCTCGGCTGATGCCACATGGGCCGTAAACGGATACGCTTTCTCATCCCCAACAAACGGGCGTGACCTGAGCCTGCTGCGGAACGAATACAATCCTTGGGCGCCGGCATCGATCTGGATTTTCTCATCGCTCGCAATTTCAGCGTATCCCAGTTGAATTTGTTGCACACCAGACGGCGTCATGGTGTTGGAAACCACGACTTCTTTCTCAAATATTAATGCATTGGTAGGGCTTTGGAAGTTCAGACTGTAAGTATCGGCTGTATTTCCTTCATTGTAGATTGTCAGGTGCCCGGTTTGATCTACCTGCAGGGTTCTTGGTTGTAAGGCGATAGAAAATTTGGAGAAAGCTGCCACTGTTAAAATGCATTCCGCTTCGGTCTTTTGCTCAGGAAAAACCTGGCTGAGGAGAACAATTTTAAAAGGGGTGCGTCCAACCCCGGCTTCTGAGGAATGGGGCACGCTGATGGTGAACTCGATCTCGTGGCTCTTAAATGGTTCCAATCTTGTATACACCGCATTGGTCGATATCCATTTGGCTGGGATGCCTTCAATCGTGAGCTGAAAGACATCTTCTCTTGCACTCTGGTTTTGCAACAGCAGCGGGATGGTCACATTTGAGCCGGGAGTCACCGAAAAATAGATTGAACCAAGTGCAACCCCAATGTGTCCGCCAGATTGGTAGGCAGCAACAATTACGAAACTATGCGCCTCCGCTGAATGTTGCGGGTTGCTCTGGCTCACTGCCTGGACATCGAGGGGATATTGACCAACGCGACTTTGCACGAGGGCAGGTGGGTGAATGATAAGGACGATTTGTTTGGCTTCCCCGGCAGCCAAGTGGACGACTGGCGTATCAATTGTGATCCAATCAGACGGGATTCCCTTAATCAGGATATCAAAATAGTCGTCGGTGACGTCTTGATTGATGATCCCAAGATGAACGGTGACTTTGCCTTCGGGCATGACAAGAATTTGTTCCTCCTTGAATGCCAGAATAAGGTTATCTTTCTCCGAAGTTGGATTTTGGCTCATACAAGTTCCTCTGTTCAAATGAATGACACTGCCGGATATAAATCATGGAGGTATAGAAATCACCTCCTTATAGTTAAAACGATATTTTAGCCGAAACAATACGATATTCCTGCCAAAGAGATCAAATAGCTCCAGATTGGCTATTTTATGGACCAGCTTTTGTGTTTTGGCTGTCAAACCCGCCCCGATTTAGCCACTTTCAATCGTTCTAAAAGCTTGATTGAAAAATGAGAGACGTATCGGATGGTTCTGTCCAAAAGAGCGTGCGCGCGTTTCCATTGCATTTTTATATTAAGAATGTTTTTAGCGTAACACTTGATACGTGTACATCGTTTAATATCTAACTTATCCCCGAAATTTTATAGGCATTTGGAAAGCTGATATCGTAAGCTGTGAGTTTTTATCCTCTAATAACTCTCAGGGAGAAAAAAACTATGCTGGCATTATTGAAAATTACTTTGCTCGGGAAATTCAGTGTGGTATGGGGGAATGAAAAAGTTGATGGTGTTCAGGCGCGGAAGGTGGATGAGCTTTTGGGCTACTTGCTGCTCTTCCGGAATCATCCACAGTCGCGTGAGACTTTGGCCGAAATACTTTGGGAAGATCAACCACTCATTAAATCGAAGAAAAATTTGCGCCAAACGCTGTCATGTCTGCAGTGCGCCCTTCATCAGGGTTGCCCCGATTCATGGGGTTTGAAACTGAACGTTGAAAGCGACTGGGTCCAGATCGATTCAAATATGGACTTTTCCCTGGATGTGGCTGAGTTTGAGAAGAGCTATGAGCTGGTGATAGGGAAACAAGCGCGCGAACTTACGAGTGATGATTTCGCCATCATCCAAGACGCCCTTGCTCTCTATAAAGGCGATCTGCTTGAGGGTTGGCATCAGGATTGGTGTGTGCTCGAACGCGAACGGTTCCAGACCATGTATCTGGCACTGCTTGACAAGCTTGTCCAATACTGCGAGGTTCATCAAAACTATGATCTCGGAATGGCTTATGCGACAGAAATACTCCGGCACGACCGTGCTTGCGAAAGGGCGCATCGCCAGCTGATGCGTCTGCATTACATGGCCGGGGATCGCACCCAGGCTCTCCACCAATACGACCGCTGTAAATCAGCATTAGACGGGGAATTGGGCGTAGAGCCATCGCAGCGGACAATGGATCTCTACCAGCAAATCCGTAGCGACACCTATCAACCGCCCTTATTTATAGCGAAACAGCCTGCCGAGCATTCATCCGAAATCTATTCTGCCTTTAGTGACATCGTAGGCCGGCTGGAAGAGTTTTCAGAAATGCTGACAAAGATTGAACGCCATGTTCAAGAAGAAATGGGTGCGCTTGAGAATGCCCATATCATATTAAAAAATGCATGAAGCAGTTGGTTATGCAAAAGGACGGCGCAATTTTGCGCCGTCCTTTTGATTGATTAATCGCTTGCGTTGTGGCTACATATCCAGCGGCACAAGTGGGGTTGTTCGCTTAAGTTTTTTATGGTCATACTCTTCGAATACATTCTTATAATCCTTGGCGCCGTAACGGGCAAAAAATTCGGCGAGGATGTTTGGCAGTTTGCGGTAGGGGGAAAGCCCCAGGTCTTTCAGCAGCAGGTCAAGATATTGTTGGTAACGTGTATTGACCGCGCATGAACGGGAAGGCTCGAAGTTAATATAGGTGCGCTTCCAGGCACGGATTTGTTCAATATTTTGTTCCATCACTTCCAGGGTGGGCAGTTTGAGTTCGCCGCGCAGGTTTGCACACAACCAGAGCGTACCAACTTCCACCGCCGGGATGTGCATAAAACCATGATTGAAACCTGCGAAACCCATGCGGGCGATAGATGGGTGGATTAAATGTCGATAGAACTGCGGGCCAGCCTTGTCAGCTTCGAGCATTTTTCGATATTGCTCAGGCATGAAAGGAAAGGTGGGCAACTCGGAACCTAAAGACAAAACAACCAGGTCGCAGGAGATTTCGCGTCCATCCTTCAAGATAGCCCCATGTGTTGAAAAGCTTGATAATTCGGCATGATACGGCATGATTTTGCCTTCGGCGATGAGTGGGTAGTATGCCTGGGGTGCCAGCGCCGCAGCGGAGCGCAGATCAGAGACAAGGATATGGTCGGGCCAGACAGTTTTTAGCCGTTCCCTGGCGGCGGCATCCTTCCCGAAAGCATTCCACATTTCCTGAACATGAATCATAGAGGAAACAAAACGCCAAAACTGATGGACGGCCCAACCCATGTGGTTATGCAAGAAGCGTTCTGGTGCAAATGGATGTACCCAGGACGGCATCATCATACTTGCGAAGCGGCAGAGAAAAACATAGGTATTGTGGATGCCAAAAAAACGTTCCGGTACCGTCCAACGCGCTGTGCGGAAAAGATGATGCACCTGCGAAGCGTGGGCGGCGGCAAATGTGACCATGTCCAGCGCACTTTTTCCGAACCCCATCACCAGCACGCTTTTCGAATTGAACTGATCTTGATTGCGGATCTCCCGCTCTGTAAGAATTTGTCCGCAGAACCGCTCTTCCCCCGGGAATTGGGGGCGACGTTTCCCTTCAGTATATTGCCCGGTAGCGACAATCACATACTCAAACACCTCTTCATGCAGGCCATCCTTATTTTTGTATCTGACAAGCCAGCTATTCTGCCGTTCTTCAAGCATCGTGATCTCATGACCCAGCCGCAAATCAAGCTGGAAATATTCAACGACTTCATAGAAATACTTGAGAACCTGTTCGCTGGTTGGGTAGAAATCGGGTTTGAAAGGCCAGGGAAAATCGCACAGACGGTATTGTTTTTCGATATTCTGTAGGCGAACGCCTGGATACGCGACAGCCCATATCCCCCCAAGCTGCTCCGCTTTCTCGAAAATAACCGGGGTAAACCCGTTCTGCTTGAGAACCTTTGCTGCCGCAATTCCAGAGATTCCACCGCCAATGACTGCAATTTTCATTCCCGTAGCGTTGGACATTTATTTCGCTCATCGAAGATATTGTCATGGAAAGCTGCGAAACATCCCAGCCGAAGATATGCTTTGGAAAATCATGATCGCTAAGGGTGGCAAAATCTTTCCTTACGGTTCATCCGCCAGCCCATCGGTTAATTCGAGATCCCGCTCATAGGTTAATTCGAGATCCTTCTCCCAGGATAAATCATCTTTTGACAATTCCCATGTACCGATGATGGTATTGCCGCCATTCACAATGGTACCGGTGAAGCGTTGGGAAAATCCGGGTGCATCTCGCCACATTCTCCAAATGTTTTCATACAGCGTGACCTGGTATTTTCTTGAAACACCACGCTCGTCGAAGTAAAGCATGAAATATTCGTCTTTCAAATCATCACTGCCGAGAATCGCGACGCCGTTGGGAAAGCGCGGGTCATCCACCTCCGAATGCATCATCAGAAATGCTCCGTTCTCCAGCCATTCGAAGGAGGTACGACCCTCCACAATCGTATCTGGCACAAGGGGGGGTGTTCCGCTCGTATTCCAGTTTCCAATTAATATCCTGTAGGGTTCAAGGTCCAGGTTTGAAATGGATGCTTCTTGCATGGAATGTTGGTTCATAAATTCTCCAATCTATCGTTCTATAGATGGTTAGTAGATTTCCAGATCGATCTCACGGCTTGCTTTACGAAGCGTTATAGGGCGGCGCTCCCATTGGTCGATATTCCAGCAGTAGGACGCGCCCATCGAGAACGCTGGTCGAGAGCAGGTCGAAGCCTATATCTGGCAACCCTGCAAAAATCGGTTCAAAGCCTGTTTGCGGTAGAACCAGTGGACAGACGACGAGTTTGAGGCGGTCTACCAAGCCGGCCGCAAGCAGTTGCCGAACCAGCGACAAACTGCCCAGAGTCCGCAACTCAGGACCGTCGTCATGTTTCAATTTCCTCACAAAATCCAGCAGGTCATCGTGGACGAGCCTTAGTCCTGACCAGTCTGTTATATCGAGGGTGCGCGAGAATAGCCAGCCCGGCGTTTTCGTCGTCTTTTCCCATCCTTCGTCCCGTGACTCAGCGGGGAGTCCATTGAGCATCTCGTAGGTCCGGCGTCCAATAAGCATCTGATGTGGAATGGCTGTGTTCGTTTTGATCCAGTTGTCAAAATCGGGACCGAAATAGCCGTAATAAGCGGGTGAACGCTGACCTCGGGCAAAGCCGTCGAGACTGACGATCAGTTCACAGACTAGTTCAGGCATGGCTTCTCTCCGTAAATCGCTGCCTTAGGATGTGTAATCAGGCAATCGTTCCAGCAACTCGGCCGATACCAACAGACGTACCTTCTCTTCTCCCACATATTTCACCCAATGAGTGGGAATCAGCTTGTGCTCTTTGAAGAACAAGCCTTTTGTGATCAGAAAATGAGTGACCTTCTTCGAACTGGCATCAATAAATAGGCGTTCGACATCCCCCACGTGTTTTTCATCGGCACTAATTACGTTGACACCTTCTTTCAAAGCAACAGCTTCCTCGGGAATGTTACGCTTTGTTTCGAAAGGCGCAGGAGGAGCCAAGGGAGAATTTGGCATCCCATAAGCGCCGTGGTTAGGGTAGATGAGGGGCGGATACCAAAGGTATCCTGGGGAAAGGTTATCTGATAAATCCTCCGCTCGATAAAAATCATCATTTTCAGTTCTGACAAAATAACTTTCCTCGAACGGCGGCAGCTTGTTGAAATCATCTGCATCCCTGGACAATACGACCTTGTCAC
This sequence comes from uncultured Chloroflexia bacterium, assembly GCA_963757465.1. Taxonomy (GTDB): domain Bacteria; phylum Chloroflexota; class Anaerolineae; order Anaerolineales; family Villigracilaceae; genus UBA5195. The sequence goes on from CAVWRY010000007.1 coordinate 677,385, forward strand.
CTGTGGCGGAACTAACCATGCGCAAAGGCACGACCTTGTCCTCAGACAGGAGCCAACCCTTTTGCACGACAACGTGCGTGACTTCGTTTGTCTCAGGATCCAAAACAAAACGGTTAATCTTACCCACCTGCTTGTCATCAGATGTAAATACGCCAACACCTTCCCGGAGTTCCATGTTTTTTAACATTTTATTACCTATCCTTTCTAATGGTGGATGCGCAACTTGCCAAACTTTCGGCAAACTTCTCTTATTAAAAAACGTTTCAGAAGCAAATCTGTCACTGGCAAAGCGAGAGAAAATGACTTGTCTTTTGTGAGCAAATCGAAAAAGGACATAACCTCCATGGGTATATAATCATACGGATGGTGTTTTTGTATTCTATGGATGGGTTTCAAGTTTGGAACTGTCGTAAAACAACATTTATTATCTTGTTATCAAGGAAGTCCCATGCTCGAACAATTTACATGGATCCATCTCTATCAGGAACTTGCCAACGAATTGGCAAAATGGCAAGACAGGCAAGGCGAATTGATTGCCTTTCTTGAAGACTTGCGTACCGATGGGCTGGTGATTACGCCTTTCAATGACAAGGAGCAGGATGGTGGACGCTTTTTATTGAAAGAAATTGATCCTTTTACCTTCTTCGGCGTTTTCAACCGTGGCATCCGTTACGATCAGCGCATTGCCATTCTTTGGCGAATGAAACAGTTCTTTGAACTCAAAAGCGAGCTTCCTGAAGACCTCAACGGTATTCCCGTGTTAAACAATCAAAAGTCGTGGTTTATTGCCTATCAGGCTTTTCGCGCGGAGCAGGATGTGGCAAAACTCTGGCATGTCTTCCAACGGGCGCTTGGCAAAGCCCCGCTGGATGATGGTGAATTTTTGCATTCCTTTGATGAAGCGCTTACCGTTAAACAGACAAACATCAACCTGACCATGGGACTGTTTTGGATACGCCCCTATACTTTTATCAATTTGGATCAGGCCAACCGATCCTTTTTGGAAATCAAACTCCCGAAAGGTGGCCTGAACGCGGCATTCTACGCCGAAACGGTCAGAAAATTCCAAAACGTTGGCAAATCCTTCCCTGAAATTTCACTCGAAGCCTGGGGGATCGGCAGCGAAAAGGCCAAAGCCATTGCCGAAGCAAAAGAACCCTATCGCACCGACGACATCAACTATTGGCTGGTGGGCGCTTATTGGAACGACCACGACCCCGCTGACCAGACCGAATATTTCCTAGCGGAAGGCATTTGGGTCAATGGATATCCCAATCGCTTTCTGGGCGATGTCAAGGCAATGCAGGTGGGCGATAAAATTGCCATCAAGACGTCCGAAACGCAGCGGAAAAACCTTCCCTTTGATGCGCACAATCGCACCGTCTCACGCATGACCATTAAAGCCATTGGAACCATCGTAGCGAATCGCAAAGATGGCAGGGTTGTTGAAGTGGAGTGGGAGCAAAACTTTACAGAAAAACATTGGTATTTTTATACCTATCGCGGGACTGTCTGGCATTTGCGTCTGGATGCTGAATATAAACTCAGACACCTCGCCGCGCAATTAAGGGATTTTGTCTGGTATGGCAAAGCACAAGATTACAACTGGTTCTTATCGGCCTGGGGATATGACAAAGCTTTGAGCACGAACGAGGTGGATATGACGGTTACAGCCAAACCTTACGGCGTCGAAGATATCCTTGCCGAAGGGGCCTTCCTCAGCCTGGATGAAATCGAACAATGGCTGGAGCGCTTACAGTCTAAAAAAGCCATGATTTTACAGGGTCCGCCAGGGGTCGGCAAAACCTTTGTGGCAAGAAAACTTGCCTACGCCCTGATGGAAGAAAAAGATCATGAACGGCTCGAGATGGTGCAATTCCACCAATCCTATTCTTATGATGATTTTGTGCGTGGTTACCGTCCCATTGCTGGCAAAGCAGGCAGTTTTGGCTTGCAGAACGGGGTCTTCTATCAGTTTTGCCAGAAAGCGCTCAACGACCCGGATCGTGAATATGTCTTCATCATTGACGAAATCAATCGCGGCAATCTGAGCCAAATTTTCGGCGAATTGCTTATGCTGATCGAACACGACAAGCGCTCCCCTGAGTTTGCTGTGCCGTTGGTCTATCAGGCGGAGGGTGAGCCACGTTTTTACATTCCTCCCAATCTCTATTTGATCGGCCTGATGAATTTGGCAGACCGCTCTCTTGCGATGGTCGATTATGCCTTGCGCCGCCGATTTGCGTTTATTACGTTAAAACCCCAATTTGAAAGTGTGTCTTATCGCCAATGGCTCTCAGACCGGTCAATGGATGGCAATCTGATTGATTTAATCGTCGAACGCATGGCTGCGCTCAACCAGGAGATTAAGGAAGATGCTTTGCTCGGCGAAAACTATCAATTGGGACATAGTTTCTTCTGTCCGAAAGGCGATAACTTCGCGGGTCTCGATAGAAACTGGTATGCGCTGGTCGTTCGCACAGAAATCGTGCCTTTGCTCAAGGAATATTGGTTCGACAACCTGAGCAAAGCAGAAGAAGCCGAACGGAAACTTCTGGCATAATGCCCGCCGCCATGACCACCTCCAATGCGCCTGTTTATACGGAATACGGCATCCCCATCCGTAATCTCTGGCATATGCTGTTGTATGCCTGGAACGAGTATCCCGTAAACAGGCATTGGACGCTGGCTGACATTGAAAATGCCCCCACGCTGGATGCATTACTTGCCACAATTCTGGCCAAGCTGATCGAACAAAGATTACGCATTGGGTTGGGACACAGCTATGTCAATGAGACTCAAACCATTCGCGGCATTCGTGGGCGGATTGATTTTACGTCCAGCTTGAAACGCCACACGTTTGAGCAAGGCCAGGTTTCTTGCAATTTCCAGCAATATAGCGCAAACGTGCCCAAGAATCAGATCATTCGTAGCATGCTGGTACGTCTGGCGCAAATTGGGGATTTTGGTCAAGACCGCGCTCTGGCAAACGGCTTGCGTCATTATCTGCGTGGGCTGGCCCGCTCGCTGGAGGGCATTGATCTGATCGAACAGAATCTTGATTTCATCCATCGGCAGCAGTTTGCCGAGCATGACGGTGATTATCGCCTGATGCTTGCCATCTGTGAGTTGATCGTGCAACGCCAGATGCCCATGGAAACAAGCGGCCCCCATGCTTTGCCTGCTCTTGACCGGCAAGTGCTGGTGCTATACAACGTTTACGAACGTTTTGTTGCCAACTTTTATCGCCTGCGCTTGCAAGGGTACACGGTCAAGGCCCAATCGCGTCTTTTCTGGCCTGCCCGGCAGGAAAACCCCTACCTGCCGGTCATGAAACCTGATTTGATTATCCAATCCCCCAACGCGCTGTTTGTTCTGGATACAAAATTTACGGCAAAAAGCCTGGTCGAGAATATCTGGGGAAAACAACTTTTCGATTCATCTCATCTTTATCAGATGTATGCCTATCTCACTACCCAAACAGAAAGATCGGAACAACATCAAAAAGCAGTCGGGATCTTGCTCTATCCGGCCATTGATGAAAAACGATCTGAAAGAATCGAATTGGGAAACCATACGATCCGCATTGAAAGCATTGATCTCTTCTCGGCGTGGCAGGATATTGAAAAGTCTTGCTCAAAATCATTGTTGACGACAAGGTCTGATGGTGGGGGATGTTCCTGGTCTTTGGATTCCGGCAGGGGGGTGGGAATGACGCTGCGAGGGAATTCCGACCCGATAAACGGATCCCGTTTCAGGGACATGTACCAGCCTATCCAGTGAAAGTTTCCCCAACGCGCGGTCTCATTTCAATCTCGTGCCTGAAATGACCTCGGCCAGCCTGTGGGCAAGCACCTTGATGACTTGATAGGCGATATCGGGATGTTGTTGAATAATGGTCTGAAAGCGCGTGCCTTGCAGAACCAACAGCTTTACATCTCCCTTGGCGCGCAAAGCCAGCGTGCGCGGGATGCTCTCAAGCACAGCCAGTTCGCCAACATAAGCCCCAATGCTCTCAACGTTGATAATCTGATCCTGACCGCCTGATTCATTGATAATCTCGACTTCGCCCTGGCTGATGATGTATAGCTCATTCCCCACATCCCCCTGATGACAGATATACACGCCGTTCTTTTCCCACCGTTCCGTCATCAGACGGGCGACGCCGGTAAGTTGTTCTTCTGTCATAAAGGAAAAAAGAGAGACCTTTTTGAGAATTTCAACTCGTTCCCTGATGCGAACCACGGGCAGCGCCATCAGGTTGGCAAACAACCGGAAAGCACCTTTCACCCCAGCAGGCAGTTGCCGGAAGAAAGAGTAGCCGGTATAAAGATAGGTTCCGCGCCCATAGCTGGTCAGCATCAGGCCGCCAGCCTTGGGCGCTTCGTCGGGATCGTGGCTGGAGAGAATCGGTTCATAGCGTTTATCCCAACTGCCAAAAAAATAGAGTCCGCGATCGTGAACCCAGCCCGAAAAATCAGCTTCGGTGATGCGGTTGGGCTGATTGAGCAGGATATGATCTGGCTTGAGAAATTCTACCGACGCATTCTCGTTGGTCACGCGATCATGCGGCTGGCTGTAGGTAAAAGGGTAGGGCGAAAAGGCGCGGTCCTGATAGGCATAGCCATGATACTGGACGATCAACGTGCCGCCCTCTTCAACATAGTCGCGGATGCGGGCTGTATTTTTTGCCAGCTCATCGCGCATGAGATAGGCGTTCGGTCCGACAAGAATGGCATCAAATTCGCTTAGATCACCATATCGTAATTCGCTGTCGCTCAGTACTTTGATATCGAAGCCAAGCATCAGCAGCGTACTTAACAGATTTTCATCCAGACCCTGCACGTAGGCATATTTCAGGTTTTTTGTGAAGTTCACATCGATCATGTAGACCATGATCGATGCCGAAACAATCACAAACTCTTCTCTGACGCAGTTGTTGGCATTCGGCAGGATGGGCAGGCCCAAAGCGCCCATGCGCACCGGATTCAGCACGAAATCATAATCACGATCCCCACTATGAACGATGTATTTAAGTCGATAATCTGTTGGCGCAACATTCCCCGGGACGGTCACCACGAAGCGGATGGTTTGTGTCTCCCCGGCTTCGCTCAATGAAAGTTCGACCCTTTTGGGTTCGACCTTCCAGCCTGCTGGCGCTTCCAGCGTCAAAACCCCTTTGGCGGATTCCAGTTCCTTGTTGTTGCGAGCAATGACATGCAATTCCAGCGATTGTTCTTCTGCGCCATGCTGCAAATACATTCTGTTTGTGCTGGGATGGAGCGAAATGGGCGGGACGATGGCGATGGGCAGTTCCCGAAACCCGCCGGGGAAGGCATCTTTGAGCACTACCGGCTCGCGCAGGGTGATGCGGTTCTGCCCAATTGCAATCTCGCATTCCATTTCCAAGACGGCCGGGCTGAAGGGTCGACCAGCCGGTTCACCGGCGGGCCAATGATAGCAAAAGTTGTCATGTGCCTTGAGCAACCAGTAAGGGCTGGTTAAATCAGCCGAGGTAGGAACGGTGACATCGTAGCTCATACGGTTCGTATCTGCAGAAATGGATGGGGCAGGGTGGGCATCCCACTCATCGGGGAGATGAAGTGTAAAAGCAGTCCCATCGGCAAAGAGATGACCATGCTTCCAGACGCAGGCTGTAATCTGAAAATGTTCGCCTGGTGTGATGCGCGCACGGTTTGCCCGGCATTCCAACTGCAATCCCAGACATTGCGCGGCGACTTGCTCAAAATTTTGTATCTTGCCTTTCAGGTACGCGCTGAGACTTTTTCTGCCTTCTTCATCGATGACGGACTCATCTGTAAGGTTGGCGTGGATGTGACGCAGTTGTTCGAGCCCTTTCAGGATCAAATCTGCAGCTTTGACGCGATCCTCGAAGCGGAACTGAATATAAGCGGCTTCGACCTGATCTCTGACTTCTTTCAGGCCCGATCGCAAAGAGTCCGATCTGCCGCCAGGGTAATCTGCCAGCCCGGTCAGGCTGGGGTCGAGGCCGTCATAAAAGCTGTCTTCTCTGCCATTCACAGAGACGAGAACTCTTGTGCAAGATGTAATAATAGTAATAATCGCCGCGGTTGGGGATGAAGCCCATCGCCTGTGAGCGATGCTGGTTGATCGCCATCCAAGCCTGTTCCTGATAGGTTTGATTGGCAATCGGATCAAACTCGCCAGTGTTGATGCGTAAAGTGCCCTGCCGCTCAAAATCGGGCTGTATCCCCCCGAAACTGCCTTTTTCACCCGGTTGCCAATCGCCACCCGTGGAAAGGTACACTTTGGATGGCTGCCAGGCTGCAAGTCCCGCAGTGCGCAATTCGGGGAAGCGGGCTGGGTCGCCAGCCAGTTCGACGGCTTCAAGCGTGGCCGCGCCCACGGCACGGTGATGTCCATGCCCGTCGGAGGGTTGCCCCGTCCAGCGGCTGATGACAATTTGCGGTTGGGTCATGCGAATGGCGCGGACAATTTCTTTCACCAGTTTTTCGCGCCCCCATTTTTCCTGCGCTTCTGCGCCGGTTTTGCAAAAGCCGAAGTCATAGAAAGGCCCAAATAACGCTTCCCCGCCGTCCACAGTGCGCGCATCCAGGCTTTCCCAGGAGCGATAAATGCCCAGCGCATCGCCCGTGTAGGGGCCAATCCGGTTTTGGCCGCCTTCGCCACGGGTCGCGGACCAGTAAATAATGCGTGCATTGTATTTGTGGGCCACGTAGGCCATCAAGCCCCCGTCTTCATCATCGGGGTGCGCCCCAATGTGTAGGATGGTGCCCCCCATTCCCAGCCCGCGAAGCCGGTAGAGCAGTGCGTTATCACTTGTTGTCATCGTTTGCGTTCTCCGTGCCAAACCGGATTTGGTCAGTTTTCGGTATTCAAGTAGTCGTATAACAGACTATCCACTTGATCGGGCGCCGGGTCAGGCTTGCCCAGGCTTTCAGGGACCAATATGGGAACGGGGGTTTTGTCCAGTACCTGTTGAAGCATCTCGTTGATCACCAACAAGTAAAGCGCTGAGCTTTTCCCCGCAACATAGCCGCTGACGTAATCGTTGAAGAAGGCAGGCATCAGCACATCCGGACTCCAGCGCTCGGTCTCGGCAATTTCTGCGATGGATAGATTTGTCTGTCCCAGAGGAAACCGGTACGCCTTGCCGCAGCGACAGGTCGCCGTTGCGAAATGATCGCCAAACTCGACGACATGTTTCAGCCGCAGCCTTAGATTGTCAACATTGCAGGAATAAAACAAGGGTAGGTAATCGTCATCGCGGATCTCGACTTGCGGGTCGATGCCCAGTTCCTGCATGGATTGCACCGAAGCATTGAAGACTTTGATCAACGCGTCCAAATGATTGAGCACGAGATTGACTTCTTCGTTGACCAGGCCGCGGTTGATGGCGTCAGAAAGAATGACAGAATCCGGGTGGTAGCCCAGATGTTTATCGAGCAGAAAGTTGGTCACTTGATGATTAAAGTCGCTTAAGATCCCGGCGCTTTCACGATCAAAAAACGCTCGTAATTCCTGATATTTCGTTTTCGCTGATTTTCTACTGACGTGGGATTGAACAAGATGGGTCGCCAGTTTATCAATCGCGCTACGCAATTGTTCGGGGTCAAGCGCAACAAATCGTGACTCGATATCTTTCATGCCCGAGGGCGTGATGCGGATCGGTCCTTTTTTGCTATCCACCGGCCAGGCGAATTTCGTAATCAGGTTATCCGACCCGGATCGGTCGGTGTCCACCCAAAGGAAAAACGGGAAAAGGTCGGGGTCATCCGTAAATTCCCGCAAGGTCAGGATTTTGCTCAGGACGGACTGGTGATAGTCAATGTAAAGCTGTTGGCCTGAACAGATCAGCTTTTTGCCATTTGCGCCCAACATGGCCGCCAGGCCCGATTGCGCTGGCGGTTTCAGGCTTTCTCTGAATTTTTGTGTTGATGTAAAGACGCCCTTCGAAGCCAGCCATTCCTGGCCCTGGGCGGAGCGCATGAGATCAGCCAGGTTTTGCATCTGACTGCCTGCCTATTTCGTGTTGCGTTCCAGAGATTGAATGCTCGATGTAATCCGGGCATAGCAGGCTTCGAGTTTGCCGGGGATTTCTTTGGCCGCTTCGATGAGCCGCTCCCGCCCCTTGACCACGGTATCGCGCTCGAACTCCTCAAACACCCGAATGCCTGTCAGCAGGGTCATTCTCAATTCTTTCATGAAGGCTTTGTCTTCGTCTTCCAGCAGATCAAAATAAGTCATCACGGAGGTCTGCGCCAGATTGGTTTGCCCCGGCTGCTGCCGAACCTGATTCAGCAGTGCGTCCTGGAAACTTGCCACCACTTCTTTAACGAACTGGGCATTCTCTGATTGCTGAATACGTGCCACGTTATTGCGTAGCTGGTTGACATCTTCGCTCGATGAACACAGGCCGCTGGTGACAGCCCACAGCAGTTCCAACGGTTCGCCGGTCAGCGAATTAATGTACTCATTCAGAAATCGCTTATAGACCTGGATGAGTAATTGGACCTTATACGGTGATCGCTCACCAGCATCTTCGTTGACGGTTGTCGATTGCTCCTGAATGGTAAATTCGTTGTGCAATGAATTTTCCAGCTCAACCACAAAATACAGGTAGCGCATCCAGATGCGGTAAGCATCGGCCAAGGTTACCGATTTCAAGCCAGTTGCGCTGACAAACACCCCCCATTTCATCCCAAAGTTAAGGCGGCGCACTTTCCCGATCTCGTACATGCCCAGCATGGAGTTTACTTCAGGATTGACATGGTGCAAAATCTTCTGGTAGGGTTGGGTAGCGTCCATGCCCGCGTATTCGCGGATGATCTTTACGCCACCGGGATGAAGCTGGGCAAATTCGGTGACATTGTAGACGCGCCCATCGATAATCATCCAGTAGCCGTGTTCGTCATCGTTGTGCAAAGCAACTTCAGACGCATCGTAAAGGGTTTGTCCTTCATCCAGATGCGAACCGGTATAGGTCGTAAAGATTTCTTGCAGGTAGCGGCCCTTGCCGACCAGATCATACAATGTCTCATCGACGGCTTTTGCTTTTTCTTCTTCAGAGCCGGGGCTGTAGCGGTAAATGACAGCCTTCATCGCATTCATGACGGCGTTGGCAAACCCGGTGCGTCCGCATAAATAGAAGTAGGCACCCTGTCCGCCATTTTCCCGGCTTTGCAACAGGTTCCAGAGTGCTTTTGCGTTCTCTTCCTGCAGGATTTCGTCACCAATCGAATGTCTTTTGCTGGGTTCAAATACAAGCTGATTGCCACTTCCATTCGCATCCTGTTTGTACTGAACATCATCGCGCGAGAAGGCAATGCGCAGGTTCAAACGTCCCTTGGTGATGATTTGGGCAAGTTCATCCTGATAATAGATGTCTGTTTTTGCGCGTGTCCCAAAGAAGAGCCAGGTTTCACCTGGTTGCACCTGCTGGGTGCGCGCCAAAATAAAGCTTCGAAATGGTGCAAAGCCGGTTCCGCCTGCAAACATGACGATCGGGACTTTTTCATCATCCGGCAGGCTAAAGCGGGGGGGATGGGACGACTCTGAAAGAAACCCGACCCATATCCTCGGGTGCAACCCCGGCTGTGTCGGTGAGATAGTTGGAGGCCGTGCCCAACCGATCAGCCTGCAGGGAAACGTCGGTTTCTTTGGTCTGGTAGCTCAGACGTCCAATTGTAAAGTGCAGTTCAGATGCCCCGCTCAAGCGCTCGTCATTGCCCATCACCGAAGAAACAGAGTACATGCGCGATACTTCGGGTGGCACGATGCGGCAGATGCTTTCCAACTCACCCGGCGAGGCCTTCCAGAAGCGGCGCGTATCGAAACCGGCATCTGAAATCAGGTTGAGCAAATCCCACAGTTCCCACTGATCTTCGGCGCGGGCCTCGATGAATTTCGTTAAGGGTGGCGTTACGGGTAATGACATACAGCGTTTTGGCGATGGCCCGATCCACAGGGCGGATTCGCCCAAAGGTCAGCAACGTCCGCAGAGGCAGGGTGGGTGTTTCTTCGTATCCCTCGCGCTGCAAAATGCCTTCGCGCCAGGCTTTGTTGAGGAAGATGGCTTCCCGTCCACGTGCGCGCAGGGCGCGCAACATCTTGTCAACCAGGGCATCACTGTTTTCAGGCAAAATGGCGGCACGATCACCCACCTGATAGCGAATACCCGTTCCCTGGGTGTTGAGAACGACTTGCTTGACCCAGTTGGACCCGTCAGAACTCAGCGTATTGACCGCCGTGACATCGGCATAGTGATAGTATTGCGGGTGCCCGGTGCTGCGTTCCAGTTGGGAGCTGTTCAACTGCGTATGGACTTCATCCCAGGCGCGATCTTTGAATTTGCCAGAAAAGCTGCCAATGGTGACGGAGCGTCCGACTTTGAAGGCCGTTTCCAGAAATCCATAGGCTTTGAGACGGTGACGGCCCAGAAACCCTGTCTCAGCGATGTAGGCTTGCCGGGTATCCTGAAAGATTCCCTTAAGCGTCTTGCTTCGGCTTTTTTCGACATACTGCGCCACCGAAATTTGCCCGACCGCTTTCAGGAAGTTCTGCCAGTTTGGCGGGTACCATTCCCGGATGTGGGTCATTTCTTCGCCGAGGCGGGTGGTGTAGGTCTGGCGTCCGAGAAATTCATCGAGCAGGTGGAAGATGGGAGACGCGATTCCGCTCGGCCCCGGTACACCAGCTTCGAGCGAAACGGCCAGGGGACCCACCGTTTTGGCCCAGACAACCGTGTCCAGATGATAGGCTTGATTATGTGGATTGAGATCAATTTTTTGAAGCGAGTTGTACGTGGCTCGTTGCAGTGCTTCGGTGATGATAACCAGTTCCTGCTTCAGGGCTTCCGGATCGTCGCGATAGACGGCCTCCTGGGCGCGCACTGCGGCGCCGATGATGGGCGTCAGGCGCGAGAGAATTTCGACCTGCCCCAGGTAGAAGATGCGCTCGACAATATTGTCTACGGTTGGAACCATCAGCAGCATGTTTTCGACAATCACGGGGTCTTGCGCTGCCGGGTCGACCAGTTTCCAGTTGTAAATAATCAGGTCGATATAGGATAGAACGGGGCCGTGTCTGTTCAGGCGTTTTGTAATTTCGCGCCAGGGCTGCATGATGCTATCGGGGATCGTGTTCGGCGGGTCAGGTTGAACACGGACATAGGCATGCCCAAAGATGCTGATGATCATCGAAGCCCGCAAAAGATATTCGTCAGGCAAACTGGCCTGATCTGTGCTCAGGGTTGGCAGTTGTTCAAGCGCTTCTCTCAGCTTAAGGGTCCGGTACAGTTCGGGTAGATTTGTCACCACATCATCCCAGGCCTGGTAGGCGGAAGGTAGCTTGAGCAGCGGCGGGCGGCTGGGCATAAATCCATGGGTTTCTGACAGGAATCCCAGGTTCTCATGCCCGAGACGTTGGGCGGTTTCAATAGCGTTTGAAAGGACATAGCGCGAAGGAACAATCCCCTGTTCCTTTAGGATTTTTTCATAGAACTCAATGACTTCAGGCTCTTTGACCTCAAGCACCAGTACAGCTTGCCCAATGGTGATTTGATCGCCAGCGTGAATCTCAAGCTTGTCCGTCACAGGAATTCCGTTGATCAGGGTTCCGTTCGTACTCTTGAGGTCTTCCAGTAGAAATTTCTCTTGCAGTGTAATAATCCGGCAATGCTGTCGAGAGCAGCGCGCGTCGGTCAGTTGGATATCGACCCCTTGTTCCCGACCGATGATGTTTGTGCCGTTTTTTAAGGCGAATTGAGCTCCGGCCTCTGCGCCTTCCTTGATAACCACTGTGCCGGAGGGTTGTCGTTCTGAGATAATGGTATGTGGTTTTGTTGCCATTGTGCGCTCCTGTGTCGATATCTTGTTCGGCGCAAAGCCGGATCATTACATGTTGCCGACGACCGCCTGACACACATCGGCACGTGAAATGGTTCCAACCAGCTTTCCATCTTTAACGACAGGCAGCAAGCGAATATTTAAATCGATCATGACCGTTGTCGCTTTGGCGACATGGTCCTGCGGATCAAGCACAATCGGTTCTGTAATCACAAAGGGAAGAATAGGAAGCTCAGAAAGGTTTTTCCCTTTCTTGAGAAAGATGCCAAAGGCGACATCCAGGGAGCCGCCCTCCGCCACGATCTCATTGGTATCGGGCAGCGCCGCACGCAGAATGTCCCCCTCCGAGAGTACGCCAATGAACTTGTCGTCTTCGCCCACAACCATCAAGTCACTTACACGGGAGAGGGCAACCACCTCAGCAGCCTTGTACATATTGGCGTCATGCTGAATTCGGATCGTGCGTCTTACCATCGCATCTTCAACCCGTAGGAGTTGTATTTCTGACATGCTACCTCCTTGATTATGAAATTTTGTGAAAAACGATTAAGCGATTTTCAAAACACCTTTTTTCTTGTCACAGATAGTTTGTATCGACATGATGTGTATTCCCAACCCTGATGCCTATTGTATCAAACATTTTTGCGAAAGGGATTTCGTCAGGGCGATGGCGCAATTGCTGTTTATGCAGGTGTTAAAAAGCGTTGCCATCCACACACAGAATCAATTAAGATCTGGTGTAATTATTCAAAATAATGTGAATAAATTAACTCCGATTAATAATAGAAAGTGACAGTTACTTTACGCAGTACTATTTCGATTTTGCATGTTCTTTTAACAATTGACTTGGTGCCCATAGAAAAGGAGCAAGGATGTTGCGTATTGGGATCATGTGCCATTCCAGTCTCGGCGGAAGCGCCCGAATTGCAACCGAATTAGCCGTGGGTCTGGCGAAACATGGACACACGGTGCATTTATTGGCCCGAACTATTCCCTTTGGATACGAGGATGCCGCCTGTGGCGTCCATTTTCATATCGTCGCATCTCAAGCTGAGAACAATCTGCACCCTGCTGAGCTTCATATCAACTGGCAGGATCAGGAGTTTGAGGCTTATCTGTCAGAAGTCATGAAAATCGCAGCATCGCTGGATGTTCTGCATTTTCATTACGCTGTGCCATTTGCATGTGTGGCTGACGAGGTAAAACGCAGGTTAGGCAAGGCAAGTCCTTTGGTGGTGGGTACTTTACATGGGACGGATGTGAGTATTCAAGGGCTTGACCCTGTCCGAGGGCCGCAGTTGATTCGAGCCCTGCAGAGTGCGGATGTGCTGACCACCGTTTCAACCAGCCACTCCAAGCTCTCCGCCGAAATCTTCAGACTGGCGACACCCCCCGAAGTGATCCCCAATTTTGTCGATCTTGAAAAATTTTACCCAAGAGATGCGGATGCATTTGGTTTAAGCGCGCAACACAGGCCGCGCATTGCTCATGTTTCTAACTTTCGGGCGGTGAAACAACCTGAAGTCCTGGCAAAGGTGTTCTCGAAGATACGCCAAAAAATAGATGCGGAGCTTTGGCTCATCGGTGATGGGCCTGACATGGAGGAGATTAAAAGTTTTTTCAAGCAAAACAATATGGATGGCGATGTGCGGTATTGGGGTATCCAGCAGGATGTGGCTGGATTGCTCGCCCAGACAGACCTGCTGTTGGTAACAAGCCTGATAGAGAGTTTCTGCCTGGCTGCTTTGGAAGCGATGGCGTGCGGCGTCCCTGTCGTGGCTTCGCGAGTTGGCGGGCTTCCCGAAGTGGTCTTGGATGGAAAAACCGGTCTGCTTTTTGATCTGGATCAACCCGGCCAGGCAGTCCAATTGACCCTGGACCTGTTCTCTGACCCTGAACGTTATCATCGGATGAGTAAATCCGCGTTTCAGCATGCCCGGAACTTTGATCGCCACAAGGGCGTGCTGCGTTACGAAGCGTTATACATGCGACATATCTCTTCAGAAGCCAGAGCTGGCACATAATGGAATCTTATGCGTAGACGAAAGGAATCTTGATATGTCTTTCGATATTCTGGCGATTGCCGCTCATCCAGATGATGCAGAATTGGGTTGTGGCGGAAGTTTGTTACTAGCTGCGCAGAAGGGCCTAAGCGTCGCCATTGCTGACCTGAGTGCAGGTGAAATGTCCAGCCGCGGGACGGTTGCAAGTCGCCAGGCTGAGGCGGAGAATGCCGCTCGCATCCTGGGGATTACGGAGCGGCGAAATCTCGGCTTGCCAGATACGAAGATTGGCAAGGACTCAGATCAATCCTTATCTGCGCTGATTCAGCTGATTCGTGAAACCCGACCGCGTATCGTGCTGGCGCCCTATGGGGAAGACCGGCATCCCGATCATGAAGCCACCGGACGTCTGGTAAAAGAAGCTTGTTTCTTTGCCGGCGTTGCCAAAATAGGGGAGGGGGAACCATTTCGCCCGACCCGCTTGTTTTTCTATATGCTCTCTTATCCTTTCACCCCCGCTTTCGTGTTGGATATTTCATCTGTTTGGGAGCGCAAGCTTGAAGCGATTAAGGCTTACCAGAGCCAGTTCGAACTCTTCTGAAAATGGCATGCGCACCGCAATCAGCGAACCCGGATTCTTGAAACTGATGGAAGCGCGAGCAATCTGGTTCGGATCGATGATTGGGGCTGCTTATGGGGAACCCTACTATATGCCAGGCCCGGTCCCTGTGGTTGAACTTCCCGGAGAAACGGTTTCTTCCGTTTCTGACACGGTATTGCCTCCCTATACCATGTTTTATTGACCCTACTCGGAAGATACAAAACCAGCAAGATTTGGCGTGATTCCGCATTTTGTTCGAGAAACAGAGGAGTTCTTTCACAATAAGACTGGCCCTGATTTTAGGGCCAGTCTTATTGTGTTATGGATTATCCTTTAGGTTAAGGATGGGTAGGTGACATACCTTGGTGCTGGACGGAATCGCTCTGACGCAGATTTAACCCCAATCCCACCAGAAGCAGGCCAAAAAGAATGGAATAGATACCAATCATCCAGATAATGACCAGACTGCTAGTCACCGGGAAAAGCTGTAACAGGATTCCAAAAATAATCGACAGAATTCCGCCGAAAGCCAGTTTCCATTCTCCCTGGATTTCCTCGCGCAATCGGATTGCTGCAAAAATTTCCAGGATGCCCGTGAGAATGGCCCAAAATGAGATGATGTAGAGCAGCATGAGCGTTGCCAACCCTGGGCTTAAAAACGTGATGACACCGGCTGCAATTCCTACCAGCCCTTCCAGCAAAAGTAGCCACCAACGCTGGTGACCCGTGCGATTGGTAAATGCTGCGATGATTGCGAAGATGCCATCGATGAAGGCATACGCGCCAAAGAAAATCACCAAAACTTCGAGCGTAAGGCCAGGCCAGACGAATGCAATGATGCCGTACAAAATGGCAATGATGCCCCGCAGGACGATAACCCACCAGTTCCGAGATAATTGTGCCAGCATAGGATTCTCCTCTTTTACAAAATTGATTGAAAGTGTGATGTCTTGCTCTCGTGATTGGTGTCTCAGCTTGTAGCGCCACCAAAGGGAACAAAGGACATCTATAGGTAATACGGGGTCGATGGTCTATACGTTATTCGAAACATCATCCTTTCGATATCTTTGCATTGCATGGATTGGTTGAGCACGCCTGGTCTTAATCTTGAGCCCAGGTTTTGAAAAATCTCATAAATTTACGTTCTTTTTAGCAATAATTTGGATATATTTGCGCTTCCCCATGCTAAAAATAGCTTGTCAACATCTTACAGATTAAATTATTTTTTCATGGAGATTATTCGATGATTAAAACATTCAAGTTTTCGGGCGATGGCGTAAATATTCCGACCCCCAGGGAAATGAACACGATATGCTTTTCACGGCAGGATGCTTTCACTTTCTTATATGATGCCTATATTGAGCGCGTCTATCGCTACGTTTTCTTGCGCGTGGCTGATGACACAATGGCTGAAGAAATTACATCTCAGGTTTTTAGCGAAGTCTGGGAAAAACTACCTTCTTACCAGACCGGGAAATCCCCTATTCTTTCGTGGTTATATTCTCTTGCCTATAATGCCATTTTTAATCAGTGTGGTGCCAATCTGCAAGAAGAATCCAAGATCGAAGTTCAGTACGACAAGGCACAATCTTTCAAGAGCAAATCACAACAACTCCCCGGTGCATTTGGAAAATTAGCCGATAAACAACAGCAGAAATTGCTGCTCGAGTTCATGAGCGAGTTTGATGAACCGCAAATCTCACGACAACTTGAAAATCAGCAGGGTACCATCCGCGCTTTGCAGATGGACGAATTGAATAAATCAATCGCAGAGTATTCCACGCTCAAAATTGAAGAAATATACGCACAGTAAATAAACGGCAGTTCTCAATATTTGTCTGTTACTCCTAAATGAGAGAAAGGGCAAAGCGTATCAAAGACGAAAACCAGTGGGCAAGGTAATCTTTAATATTCTTCTCAATATTTGCCAAGTATAGGCATTATTTTCGTAATGCGACCAAACCTTTTTTTCTATTGATCTCAAATCTCATAAAAAGGAAAGCTGGCAGCCATGAACACATATTTCAAACGCAAGAATGTAGGTAGGTTGTTGTTTATGGTGGGGGTTTTTTTCTTAATCCTATCCATGACATTAAACCTGACGACGGGGGTCACTTATGCCTTATCCGCAGCGCAGGCAGCAGATACAGCCACATCTGCTCCGGCTGATACGGCGGTTCCAGCCGATACTGCAGCTCCTGCAGACACGGCAGTTCCGGCCGATACGGCGGTTCCGGCAGACACGGCAGTTCCGGCCGATACGGCGGTTCCTGCAGATACGGCAACGAGTATCCCTGTAGATACCGCTACATCGGTTCCCGCGGATACGCTTACGCCTGATCCCGCGGATACGGCGACGGAGACTTCTGCTGGGACGGCTACACAGGTGCCCAGCCCAACCCTGGTTCTTACGAATACAAATACCCCATTCTTCACACCGACCGTTATCCCCAGCGCAACAGCGGTACTTGATCCTTTCCTGGGCCTGATGGTTTCCTGCAACCCCGACTTGACAGCGCTTTTCACCATCATCAATTTGGGCGGTGATATGCAGGCAGCCGGTTCTTATACCGTTTATGAACCTAATACCGGCCTGACTACGAACCACGGTCTACACCTGGCAGAAAATGGCAGGGTCTCTTTTGTGGCCGATGGGAACGCCAGAGTGGATGTTTTTTATTCGACTTCGATCTTACGCTCTGTCTTTTTGAGCGCAACCGGCCACTGCATTCCGGATGTAGTGGATACGTCCACTCCATTACCCACCCCTACAATCACCGAGACAGTCACGCCGACTGAGACCGTTACACCCAGTGAGACGGTCGTGCCAAGTGAAACGACGGCGCCAAATGGAACAGTTTTGCCAGGTGGGACGGCTACATCAACCAATAACCTGACATCTACTCCTCTGCCGACCGCCACGCGTATAGGCACCAATGGGCCAACCAGCACGACAAGACCACCTGCCCAACCATCACGCACCCCTGGAACGACAAATGTGCCGCCGCTGGGAACGAATCAACCAACCAATCCTCCTTCAGGTGCAACGCAGACAACCGAGCCGACAACTCAAAGGACTCCAACCTCGGCATCTACCTCAACAACCCAGCCGTTTGGTACCCCATCAGGAACGTCAACCTCCGTTTTACTGGCTCCCAGTATTCTTGGCCCAACAGCCACTGTGGGCACTCCTGGGGTGGGCCGTCCCCAGGTGCTGATCCCCGTGACAGGGCTTGATCTGACTGAAAAACAGAGCACACAGCAGGCGATCCTTGCTCGTACGCGCCAATTCCAATCAGGCATGGGTTTCCTCGGCTTCGGCTTAATGTTGATCGGTCTCACGCTTATGATTGGCAAAAAAGAAGAGTATTAATCGGCAGTTTGCCACTCCATCAAACAGAAACAGGGGCAACCATTCGGCTGCCCCTGTTTTATATGGCGTTCACGACAGAACAAAGAAGATCACAATGCCTAAAATTATTCGTCTTTTTTTCATGTTAATAGGGATCATACTGGCGGTACAGGGCGTAATTATCAGCCTGGGTACTGCGATTGAGACCATTGCCAACCCGTCGCCGACCGTTTCCCCTTTTGACCAAACCGACGATGATGTGATCTCGCCTGACGATGGATTCGCTCCCCTGCTTGATCCCACAATTCAGCCGATTGCCACTGACCAAAAGGAGCAAGCCACCCCAGTGTCAGTGAACGACCCAAGGGGAGGCGCTTTCAATCCATCAGCACCTGCAACGCCCACGCTCGTCTGGGTTCCGAACCGGATTGTGATCCCTGCCATCCAGTTGGATGCCCCGATCGTCCCGGCTGAGATCAAAACAATTGCCTATATGGGAAAAAACTACCCCCAGTGGAAGGTGCCCAACTTTTTTGCAGTGGGTTGGGCCTCCACCTCAGCCTCCCTGGGCGTTGTTGGGAATACGGTACTCTTTGGACATCACAACGCGGATGGCGAAGTCTTTGCCCACCTGGTGGATCTGCAAAAAGATGATCTCATCACGCTCTATTCTGGCGAAAAAGAATTCACCTATCTTGTCGTCTTAAAGATGATCCTTCCCGAACGCAATCAGCCAGTGGATATCAGGCTGCAAAACGCCAGTTGGATTCTGCCATCGACCGATGAAAGAATTACCTTGCTCACTTGTTGGCCTTATGTAACCAATACGCATCGATTGATTATCGTAGCGATCCCGGTCAATGTGGGTAACTTGAAAAATTACCCTTTTAAACCAAGGCTTACGCCATTGCCCACAAAACCTTGACATCTATTGAATGGGTTTGGCAATCACGAATAACCTGCCCAGGATGTATTCCCATTGGCAGTGATGCAGGTCTGGAAAACAACCTGGTTCCCCTGATTGTAAATTTGATCAAAGAGATCGGCATTGGAGATTTGGACATTGTTATGGGCGTCCATATCGACAAAATTCGATGTGGGACTTGTTGGGCTGAGCGCCTGGAAGTGACGCAGGCTCACAATCCGATAACGCTGGATGGCACCATCCCCATAAATAACATCTACTTCTTCATCGACCGCTAAGTTGAAAAAGAGTGCGCCGGCAAGATAATTGTGAGCGAGAAAGCCCGTCGTTCCATACTGCGCTGCGAGGCCAAATTGTGTAGCATAGCCAGGCGTTGTATCCACATAGGCCAGATTATTCGCTGGTTGCTGTGCTACCTTCAAAGCCAATACCGTAGGAACATAAACGCCTACAACCCGCCCGGCCTGTTGATTCTTCAGGCTGTTTACAAAATTATCCAGGGCAGATGGTGCGGCCGAAGTTGGCTCAACAGCGATAGCAGTAGGCGAGACGATGGCAGGGACATTGTCTGAACCTGTCTGAGCTCCAGATGTATTGTCCTTTTCGATGGGGGGTACGTTTTTTGCGGGTGATGTATCTTTATTGAGCGTTTCCCCAGAAACAGAACTCTGCAATGGTATGGCAGCATGCTCTTGTTTTGCTTGTGCTGATATGGCAGTCGTAAAAACGCCAATCGAAAGAATCACTGCGGCAGAAATGAAGAGTACAAGTTTTGTCATAAGTTCCTCCGGTGTTTTTTATTCCGCAGAATGATGGCATGGAATAAAAAATCCTGACATTTTGTCAGGATCGCCGAAGGTGAGCATGCAACAAACTTAGCTTATTCTTCGGAGACCTGGCTGTCTTGGTCGCAAATTGTGTGACTTTAGACCCATTGGTTTTGCGTCCCCGACTTTCGTCGGGTTTGCCTTTATCGGAATTGCTTTTAGGAAATTATCTTAAATTTCCTGGCTGATTAATTCCTCATCATAAATAAATACTAAATAAATAGTAAATACTTTGTAAGTATACATTGTAATCTGAAGCATCAACCTCCCCCATCTGGGGGATGAAATACTCATCCGCGGTCACGCCCCTCCTTCGAGTGCCAGTTTCTCGGAAGGTGGTGAACGCTTTAGGAGAGTTCCTCGGCTAGTGCGACGATGATACCTGCAGGGCCGCGCATGTAGCAGAGTTTGTAGATGGCCTCGTATTGGACCACCTCGCCGATGAGTTCGGCACCGTTGGCACGCAGGCGAGCGACAGTTTCGTCGACGCTTTCGACTGTAAACATGACGCTCCGCAGGCCCAGCGTGTTTGGTGGTGCGATCACGGGTACGATCTCGATCAGTTTTGGATTGCGAAACTTCGTCAGCTCAAGTCGCCCATGCCCATCTGGGGTCTGCATCATAACGATGTCGACTTTTACGCTTTCGATGCCGTTAACGCGATCCACCCATAGGCCCTCGATGGGCGCCTCGCCTTCCATTGTCATGCCAAGGGCGGTGAAAAAAACAATAGCGGCTGCAAGGTCGTCGACAACGACGCTGATGTGATCCAATCTCTTGATTGTCATATCCCTAGTATAGCAGAGCGTGTGCGATGGTCAAGGTCAACCGTTCTCGTGCGTTAGACGTGGTGCGCTACCCCTTGACAGCATCTCCTCCCGTAAGATACACTAACGTCCATAATTGAATAGTTTGCACACAAGGTGTCCTGAATCCCGGATGATCAGGACTGTAATGGCGAAGCCGGTTTAAGTCCGGCGCTGTCGCGCAACTGTAATTTAGATGTTAGCGGTTAGACGTTAGCAGTTAGCTGAAGACTTTGGGTCTTCTTCTAATTAGCTAACTCCTAATTGCTAACAGCTAAAAAGCCAGGTCGCCCGCCTTGTCTGCGTTAACCATACCCTCGCAGAAAGGAGATGGAAACCCGACCTGAATTAAGCATTCGGTAAGATTTCATCGGTATTCCCATCCCTGTCTCGCGAGACAGGGATTTTTTGTTTTCTGCCCATTCAACATTGCTTCTTTGGAGAAGAACCATGCTTCGTAAATTCATCATGCCTGCACTGTTTGCGTTCCTGCTACTGCTGACAGCTTGCGCCCCGGCGTTGACCGCTACGCAGATCCCAACAGCCACGGCACTCCCACCAACGCTCATTCCTATTACAGCAACCGCTGAGAAGAAGGCGGCTTATCCGCAAACGCATACCGATGCACTAGAGCGTTCGGTGACCATCGCGGCCAGACCGATGCGAATTGTTTCGCTTGCACCATCTGTCACTGAAACGCTATTCGCCATTGGCGCGGGGCCGCAGGTGGTGGGGCGGACGAAATTCTGCAACTATCCGCCTGAAGTGGCTTCGCTGCCAGAAATCGGCGGTTTCTCAGCCAAATCCATCAGCGTCGAAGCCATCCTGGCGCTCGAACCGGACCTGGTCGTGGCCGGGAGCACTTCCCAAAAGGATGTTGTTGCAGCTCTCGCAGCGCACGGGATACTCGTCTTTACCCTCGCCCCTGAGACCCTGGCCGACATCGAAACCGGAATCCAGACACTGGGCGAAATCACGGGCAATGTTGTGGGTGCGCAAACCGTTGTGACGGATATGCGGTCGCGGACGGCTGCTGTAACTGCAAAAATCAACACCCTTCCGCCCGAAAAACGTTTACATGTCTTCTATGAAGTCTGGCATGAACCTTTGACGACCACCACCCGCAACACCTTTATTGGCGAACTGCTCACGCTGGCAGGCGCCGTCAATATCTTTGATGATCTAACTGGCACCTATCCCGAAGTCAGCGCCGAGAAAATCCTTGAACTTGATCCGCAGGCCATTCTCGGCCCAAGCAACCATAGCGATCAGCTTACCGCCGCAGTGATTGGCGCGCGGCCCGGCTGGGACAAGATCGGCGCGGTAAAAAACGGCGCAATTTATATAGTGAATGTCGACATCCTCTCACGCGCCGGGCCGCGGGTTGTCGATGCGCTCGAAGCAATCTCGAAACTTCTCTACCCAAAGCTCTTTGAAAACTAACGTTCTCCTGTCTTTTGTCTTGCTGGCGCTGGCGCTGCTGGTGGGCCTGACCCTGAGCCTTGGGATTGGCGCAGTGCCGCTTACGCCTGCGCAAGTGCTGGCTGCGCTTGTCGGGTCTCCGGTCAGAGAGTCGCATATCGCCATCGTCTGGGATTTTCGGCTGGCGCGTGGACTGCTGGTCTGCTTGTGTGGGATGGCGCTGAGCGCGGCCGGGGCCGGTTTTCAAGGGTTATTTCGCAACCCGTTGGCGGACCCGTATATCGTGGGCGCTTCCAGCGGGGCGGCCCTCGGGGCGACTCTTGCGGTGGTGCTGGCAAAGGCGACGGGGTTTTCAATCCCGATAGGAGCGGCGGCTTTTCTGGGGGCGCTGGTGGCGGTCCTGGTGACCAGTCTGCTAGCGGATGTGAGCGGCGTTGGCTCGATCGCTGCGCTGCTGCTCTCGGGGGTGGCGGTGGGCAGTGTGCTCTCTGCACTGGCCTCCCTGCTGCTTTTGCTCGATGATAATGCGCTGCACGAAGTATTTGCCTGGCTGTTGGGCGGGTTCGGTGGTCGCAGTTGGCCGGACTTGCAACAGACCCTGTGGATTGCGCCAGCAGGCATGGTTGCCATCTGGTGCATGGCCCGTCCGCTGGATGCGCTGACCGCTGGCGAAGAATCGGCCCGCGCTTTGGGGCTGGACCTGCGCTGGGCGCGCTTTATCATTATCGTCGGGGCCAGCCTGGCAACGGCAGCGGCGGTGGCGGCGGGTGGGGTGATCGGCTTCGTCGGGTTGATTGCGCCCCATCTGGCACGCAGCATCTTCGGGGCTGGACACGCCCGCTTAATCCCCGCCGCCATGCTGATGGGGGGGCTGCTTCTGCTGGGTGCAGATGTGCTGGCGCGCGGGCTGGTGCCGCCGCTTGAACTGCCAATTGGCGTGTTGACCACCCTGCTGGGTGCGCCGTTTTTCATTGTGCTGTTGCGCATCAAAGGGCGTGTGGCATGACACAGCTGGTTGCCGAACATCTTAGGCTGGGCTACAAAAGCCAAATCGTGATCGATGACCTGACTCTGGCGGTCGCCAGCGGCAGCGTGCTCGGGCTGATCGGCCCGAATGGTTCTGGCAAGACGACTGTTTTGCGCGCGTTGGCTGGTTTGAGCCAGCCGCAAGCTGGCGTCGTTTCGCTGAATGGTCGGGATGTGATCCGTATTCCATCGGACGAACGCGCCCGACAAATTGGGCGGGTGCCACAAGGCGAGACGCATGCCTGGGCCTTGACCATTGAACAAATGGTATTGCTTGGGCGTGCCGCGCATCGGGGCTGGTTGCTGCCCTTTTCGGCCATCGACCATGCCGCGGTGGAATGTGCCCTGCTGCAGACTGGTTTGCTTGCTCTGCGACATCGTCCGCTGGACGGGCTTTCGGGTGGCGAACGTCAGCGTATGTTGATCGCGCGCGCTTTGGCCCAGGAACCTGCCGTGCTGCTGCTCGACGAACCCACCGCCAACCTCGATCTGCGCTATCAAATGGACATTCTCGATCTGGTGCGTCAGCTTGCCAGCGAACGAAAGCTGGCGGTGGTGATCGCTATCCACGACCTGACACTGGCGGCACGCTACTGTGACGAGTTAGTGCTGCTTGCCTGTGGCAGCGTTTTTGCCAGCGGTACGCCAGCAGACGTGCTGACTTCTGCAAACCTGACCTCCATTTTTGGCGTGGCGGGCCAGTTGTACACCGATCCATCGGGCCAGTGGGCTGTCAGCACCTGGCGTACGTAATGGTAGGGGCGCGGTTCTCGCGCCCTAATAGGCATATCATCCAAACTAGGGCGGGGAGACCCCGCCCCTACCATACGTCATAACATTAATTTGAAAAGGATAAAAACCCATGACAACTTCAGACCCAACTTATGGCGGCGTAGGTAAAGAAGCGCGCGAAGCCGCCCGCAAGGCCAACATCAAAAAAGGACTGGTGATTGTCCATACTGGTCATGGCAAAGGCAAGACGACTGCCGCGCTTGGACTGATCCTGCGTTCGTGGGGGCGCGGCCTGAAAGTTTGCGCCATCCAGTTCATCAAAAATGACGCGGCCCAATTTGGCGAGCACAAGGCCGCCAAAAAAATGGGCGTTGAACTCATTAGTTCCGGCGACGGTTTCACCTGGCTTAGCAAAGACCTCGATGAAAGTGCTGCGCTGGCGCGGCATGGTTGGGAGATTGCCAAGGAAAAAATTGCCAGCGGCGAATACAGCATGCTCGTGCTGGATGAAATGACCTACTGCTTCAATTTTGGCTGGCTCAACTTTACTGAAGTGCGCGACTGGTTGATCGCCAACAAACCGCCCATGATGCATATCGTCATCACCGGGCGCGACGCCAGCGATGAGTTGATCGAATATGCCGATCTGGTGACCGAGATGAAACTGATCAAGCATCCGTACCAGGACCAGGGTGTGCGTGCCCAGCCGGGGATCGAGTTTTGACAACGCCGATCAAGCCTAACCGCGTCCTGCGTCCCGACGGACGCTATATCAACGTCACACGCCATCGCGGACAGCTTTTCGTCTGCGCCACCGGCTGCTGTTGCGGGCACGTGGACCGCGGTTACGCACCCGTGCGCACCGACATTTTCCACGCGGAGTGGGAAGGTCGCAAAATGCGCAACAAGGTGCATCTCACCAACGGCGGCTGCCTCGGTCCCTGTCCGCTGGCGAACGTTGCCACGCTGTTTTTCGATGGGCGTTTCATTGGCTTTCAGGACATTGACGACCCCAAACTGATTTATGCAATTTACGACTACCTTGAAGCCATGCTCGCCAGCGAAGATTCAGCCTGCGTGCCGCTGCCAACTCTGTTGCAGGATCGCACCTTCGACTATTTCACCTGGTCGAGTATTGCGTCTCATCCCGATCCGCTGGCGCTGCCCATCTTTGAAGCGTCCACGACGGAACCCGGCATTCTCTTCCTGACCCAGGCCGATACCGACCTGCTCTCGCTCGAAACCATCCGCCCGCGCCTGCCAGCAGATTTTCCGCCGATTTATGCTTGCAATCCAGATCGTCTCGGGAGCGCGGCGCAGGTCAAAAGCATGCTCGATCAGCAACTTCCGCGTGCCCAGATCGTCGTTGCCCGTCTGCATGGCGGGCGCGCCAGTTTTCGCTACGAACTCGACCAGATCGTCGCCATCTGCCGCGCCCAGAACAAGGATTTGATCTGCATCTCCGGTGTGGCCGATTTTGACCCCGAGCTGACGGCGCTTTCGAATGTGCCGCTGCCCGTCATCCACGACGTCTACAACTACCTGACGCTCGGCGGGCTGGCCAATGTCGAAAACCTGCTGCGTTACCTGGCAGATAACCTGCTGATTGGCGGGTTCGGTTACGACCTACCCGCCAATCAGCCCCAGCATGGCATTTATGATCCGTCAGGCACGCAGCCCTTGACCATTCAACAATGGCTGAGCGCTCACTACAATCCCAAGCTTCCCACCGCTGCAATTCTCTTCTACCGCGCCCATTGGCTGAGCGGCAATACGCAGTTTATCGACGCTTTATGCGCCGCCCTGACTGCAAGGGGATTCAATACGCTGCCAGTTTTTGCCTACTCTTTGAAGGAACAGGCAACCCTGAGCCGCCCTGCTGCTTTCGATTATTTCTACACCTCAGATGGCATGCGCCTGCCGGATGTCCTGATCTGCACCATGTCCTTTGCGCTTGGCTCGGCCCTGCTTAATGGCCCAACCCTGAACGAATGGAACGCCGATACCCTGCGCACGCTCGGGATTCCGATCTTGCAGGCCATCACCAGCGGCATGGAACGCGACCAGTGGGAGCTTTCAGCGCGCGGCCTCGCGCCGCTCGACACCGCCATGAACGTGGCCTTGCCCGAATTTGACGGGCGCATCATCACCGTGCCGGTCTCCTTCAAGAGCAGCACAGACGAAACGCGCTACCTGCCCGTGCCCGATCGGGTTGAACGTGTCGCTGGGTTGGCACAGCGGCTAGCCGTGTTGCGTCGCAAACCCAACCGCCAAAAACGTATTGCTGTCATTCTCACCAACCAGCCGGGGCGCGCCGCCCGCATCGGCAACGCCGTCGGGCTGGATTCCCCTGCCAGCCTGATGCGCCTGTTCGAAGCGTTGAGCGCTGACGGGTATACGCTCGCCGACCTGCCGCCTGATGGCGATACGCTCATCCATACGCTGATTGACCGCTGCGCTTACGATGTCGAATATCTGACTGATTTTCAACTGGCGCAGGCGATAGGCAGCGTCGAAGCGGCACAGTACGCCGAATGGTTCGCGCAGTTCCCCGAACGCAACCGGGCGCAGATGACAGCGCGCTGGGGTGATGCTCCGGGTGCGGCGTTTGTCCACGATGACGCGCTGAAATTTGCCGGGTTGGAATTTGGCAATGTGCTCGTCGTGCTCCAGCCGCCGCGCGGCTACGGCATGGATCCGCAGGCCATTTACCACACGCCCGATCTACCGCCCACCCATCACTATGCCGCTTTCTACCGATGGCTGAATGAGCCTGTCGAAAACGGCGGCTGGGGCGCGGATGCCATTTTGCACCTGGGCAAACATGGCACACTCGAATGGCTGCCTGGCAAGGGGGTAGGCGTTTCGGAAAGCTGCTACCCTGATCTTTTTCTCGCTGACTTGCCGCTAGTCTACCCCTTCATCATCAACGACCCCGGCGAGGGGATGCAGGCCAAGCGCCGTGCCCATGCTGTCATCATCGACCATCTCACCCCGCCCATGACCACCGCTGACAGTTACGGTGACCTCGACCAACTGCGTCAACTGGTGGATGAGTATTACCAGCTTGAAGCGCTCGACCCGACCAAGTTGCCGTTGCTACAAACCCAAATTTGGGAGTTGATCCGCCACGCGCATTTGGATGAAGACTTGAAACTGCTGACCAAACAGCAGCACGGCAACCATACCCACGATTGGGACCCAACCGAAACCGAAGACGGCACGCCCGTTTCGCTGGCTGAAATGCGCGGCAAGGATTTCGCTCACCTGATGGAAGACCTGGACGGCTACCTGTGCGAACTGACCAGCGCCCAGATCCGCGATGGGTTGTATATCATCGGACAGTCGCTCACCGGCAATGTGCTTGTGGATTTGCTTGTGGCGTTGACGCGCTTGCCCAATCTTGAGACTCCCTCGCTGCGCGAATCCGTCGCTGCTGCGTTGGGCTTCGATCTTAAAACCCTGCTTGATTCCCCCGGTCAGCGCATGTCCCATCCCACCCACGCCACCCACGCCGACGCCATCGAACATATCGATCAAACCTGTCGCAGTCTCGTTGCTCAATTAGCCAAAGTCAACTTCCATCTTCCAGCCGTCCAACCTTCCAACCTTCAACCTTCAACCGAACTTACCCAAGTACTTGAATTCATTTCCAACACCCTCGTTCCAAATTTACGTCTTTCCCAAACCGAAGAGATCGCCCAGACGCTGAATGCGTTGAATGGTGGCTATGTCCCACCTGGCCCGAGCGGCGCGCCGACACGCGGGATGGCGCACGTCCTGCCGACCGGGCGCAATTTCTATTCGGTTGATCCGCGCAGCCTGCCGAGTCTGACGGCCTGGCGTGTGGGACAGGCGCTTGCGGACGAACTACTGGCGCGTTACATCGAAGCCGAAGGCAGCTACCCGGAGACCGTCGGACTTTCGATCTGGGGCACCAGCGCGATGCGCACGCACGGCGATGACATCGCCCAATGTTTTGCGCTGCTGGGGGTACGTCCGCGTTGGCAGGCGGAGAACCGTCGCCTGATTGACGTGGAGATTATCCCGCTGGCTGAGTTGGGCCGTCCGCGCATTGACGTGCTGATGCGCATCTCAGGTTTCTTCCGCGATGCCTTCCCGCATCTGATCCAACTGCTGGATCGGGCCGTGCAGCAAGTGGCGGCGCTCGATGAACCAGACGAACAAAACTTTATCCGCAAGCATGTTCGGGCAGACCTGGCCCGCGAAACCCCAGCACAAAAAACGCTGGGGCAGGCGGAATCCGGTGCAGGGGATGGCGAGTCCCAACGACGTGCCACCTATCGGATTTTTGGCAGCAAGCCCGGTTCGTATGGCGCCGGAATCCTGCCCCTGATTGATGAGCGCAACTGGAAGGATACCCGCGATTTTGCCGAAGCCTACATCAACTGGGGCGGCTACGCCTACGCCGGGGATGTCTACGGCGCGGACATGCGCTCCATATTTTCGCAGCGGCTGGCGGGTGTGCAGGCGGCTGTCAAAAACCAGGACAACCGCGAACACGACATTTTTGACAGCGACGATTATCTGCAATATCACGGCGGCATGATCGCCGCCATCCGCGTTTTGAGTGGCAAAACGCCGCAGCGTTTCTTTGGCGATAACAGCGACCCGGCACGGGTGCGTGTGCGCGATTTAACCGAAGAAACTCGCCGGGTCTTTCGCAGCCGCGTGGTCAACCCTAAGTGGCTTGAAAGCATCCAGCGGCATGGCTACAAGGGCGGGCTGGAACTGGCTGCAACGGTCGATTATCTCTTTGGCTATGACGCCACCGCCGATGTCCTGGAAGACTGGATGTATGAGCAGGTCGCTGAGACCTATGCGCTTGAACCTGCCATGCAGGACTTTTTGCGGCGTAGCAACCCCTGGGCACTGCGCGATATTGCCAGCCGACTGGGCGAAGCCATCCAGCGCAACATGTGGGACGCCGATGAAGACATGCAAAAGCGTCTGCGCGATTTATATGCCAGTGTGGATGGCGACCTCGAAGATCGCATGGACCGCGCCTGGCAAAAATCGCAAAAGGATAAATTGAAAGAACTAAATCCGTGAATGCAGACAACTGCTTTCAGCACCATCAACCAGGAAAGGAGAATAATTGATATGCTCAATGTAATTGGTCTGGTTTTGGCGTTCGTTGATTTATGGCTGGTTGCCACGGTTTTTTCGATCACCGCCACCGCTGAGGATCGAACCGTGCTGTTTATCCTCATCCCCATCTGTACGCTGGCGACGGTGATGTGTTTTTACTTCGCCAACCGCCAGGATACATCCAAACTTGCTCAATGAAAGAAACGATAAAATGAACGATTATCCAACTGTTACCAAAACTATTAACCGTGTCCAAAACTTTACACTGTCGCTGACAGCGCAGATCAGCGTCTTCATGTTCCTGACCATGCTGGTACTTTGGACGGCCCTGTTTTCTAGCTATCCGGCTGTTCATGATGCCACCCACGCCATCCGTCACGCGCTTTATATCGTGGCCTGCCACTAAGATGAGACACGCTATGAAATCCAAATTTTTACGCTGGCTGATTTTGCTGCTGCCGCTTTTGCTGCTCACGCCGGGGCCAGCACCGACTCTGGCTGCGAGCGATGTCCAAATCACTTTTGCCTCCAACCCGCCGCTTTCACAAATACGACCGCACGGCGGCCCTACCGGGCATATCGAGCCGGAAGAGATGTTTATCGAAATCCGAGATGCACATGGAGCGTTAATCCCCAATGTGCATCTCGATCTGGATATGACAGCGCCTGAGACAAACTGGTTTGTCAGCACGGATGTGCCCCGTGTGGAAGGGGTGAAACTGCTGCATTACCATTTCGTCAGTGCCACGGGGCGTCAGACGTTCAATTATATTTTCCCAATCCGCGGGACCTA
This sequence comes from uncultured Chloroflexia bacterium, assembly GCA_963757465.1. Taxonomy (GTDB): domain Bacteria; phylum Chloroflexota; class Anaerolineae; order Anaerolineales; family Villigracilaceae; genus UBA5195. Next base: position 706,833 of record CAVWRY010000007.1, read on the forward strand.
TCATGTCACCATTCAGGCCAGTCCGGTGAAGGCAGGCGCTTTTCAGCCCACAACACAGACTTTGGATGTGAATATCACCGAGAAGGAATCCTCGCTGTTTGCCATTATCCTGTTCGCGCTCATCCTTTTTGCATTTGGGCTGGTTTCTGCTTTCATTTTGATGCGCTCACACCTGGCGGCCCGCGCCGCTGGCAGCACAACACAAATGAGCACGCGTGGCACACTGGTTTTGGTCGTTGGGCTGGTTTTTGTGGTAGGTGTTTGGGTCGCTTTCCTCGTCCATGCTGAGACCGCCGACGATATGGAAACTGCCGAAAGTCTGGCAACGGCGCAACTCTCCCAAAGCGCTAATGTTTCCAGTGCGAATGCAAAACTGGCGCTTTCCATCCAGTCGCCAAGCGCAATCACCCCAGCCCAGCCGGCCACGCTGACAGGTTCACTGACCGATGCCAGCGGCGCACCCATCCGTAACGTCCATTATGAGATGAGCATCCTCCAGATTGAAGACGATAAAACGGTCTTTGCAACCGGAACCAACTCATTGGATGGTACTTTTTCCTGGAACAACGACTTTTGGGATGGTAGCGAACACAATCTGAAAATTGTGGCGTCGCCTGCTGCCGGGTCAAGTGTCCAATTTGAGCCGGTTACCCTGGAGCATGTCGTCGATGTCACAGCCCTTGCGCCGCCGATGCGGGTCAAGATTCTCGGCCTGCTCTATCTCTCAGCAGTGGTCGCTCTGGGGTTGGTCGTCGGGCTGATGCTCGCGCGTCGTCGTGCGTTGAGATGATTCGTTGTTAACACGAGCCGTTTTTGACCAACTCATCCAGCGTCTGAGTCTGAACCCCGACCCACGCTGGATGAAAGCTGGCTTATGGTTGCTGGATCGGGCCATTCCCCAAACCGCCGAAGGGTTGGCGCTTTTGCGGGAGTATGCCCATGCTCCACAGCCGTTGGCGCGTTACCTGGCGGGGCGCCGACTTGGGCATTTTTCGCTGTTGGATGGAGGAGATGGGTATGTTGTATGGGCCACCCTCCAAACGCTGGCGCTCGACCCGGATCGGTTGGTGCGTGAAGGAGCAGCGTGGGGTCTGTCGGCTTTTCTGATTAACGACCCAGCCAGCCTACCGCTGTTTTGTACGACACTGAACAACCCAACGACGTCCCCCTTGCTTTGTCGAGCCATCCTGTTAAGTACATTGCCCATCCTTCGCGACAAATCGACGAAATTAAATGCGGCATTACAGGTGATCACAATTGCCTTGCACCAAACCTGGTTACAAGATGCAGGCGCAAAAATTGTCGTGGTGCGAGAATTGGCAAATCATTATCCCGAGCAAGCCATGCGATTGATGGAAGAGTCGGTCAGGAGTGATTCATCCATATCGAGGCGGCAGATGCTTCGGATGTTGACGCCAATTTTGAAAGCGCGCTTTCCTGAACGGGCCGCTCTCGTGCTGGATGATACACATCCGATTGTGGAAAATCCGCAGACCAGTGCTGACATTCGGGTGCCCACCCGTTTAATTGACCAGATTATCGGGCAAGATCGTGCAGTGGAAATTATTAAGCTGGCAGCTCGTCAGCGCCGCTTTGTTTTGCTGGTGGGTGAGCCGGGTACCGGGAAAAGCCTGCTGGCCGCAGCCATGGCCGAAATGATGCCTGCCACTGGTTTGGAAGATTTAATAGTCCGGCCCAATCTTCAAAGCCGTATATCGCCGCAGATCGAGCGGGTTCCGGTTGGGCAGAGCCAAATACGCCTGCAGAATTTGCAGGCCCAACAAAAGCAGGCGGCAGTCTCGGTCAATTATCTGTTTTGGCTGGCCGTGATTGCCACGATATTTGTCAGCGGATTTTTCAGCTTCAGCCGTAACTTACCCTGGGTGGGAGTTGCGGGAGCTGTAACTGTGATCGGGTTGCTGATTGCTCGTTGGTGGTTGGCGCGAGGAGTCAAACATACGTCCTTTCCCAAACTGCTGGTCAACAATCAAGATCGTCAGACTGCGCCTTTCGTCGATGCGACAGGTTTTCACGCCGGGGCATTGCTGGGGGATGTGCGTCATGATCCTTTTCAGTCTGGCGGGTTTGAGACCGCTCCGCATGAATTGGTAGAGCCAGGGGCTATTCATCTTGCCCATGGCGGTATTCTTTTTATTGACGAGGCATCCACCCTGAGCATTGAGTCGCAGCAAAGTTTGTTAACGGCTATTCAAGAGAGGCGCTTCCCAATCAGTGGACGCAGCCTTGGCTCAAGTGGGGCTATGGTGCGCACCGAACCAGTGCCCTGTGATTTTGTGTTGGTGCTGGCAGGCAATCGTGAAGATGTTGCCCGGATGCATCCGGCACTGCGTTCGCGAATGCGTGGTTATGGCTATGAAGTGTACTTACAGAGCAGTATGTCTGATATACCGGAGAATCAGGCAAAGTTGCGTCAATTTGTGGCACAGGAAGTTCAAAAAGATGGGCGTATCCCACCTTTTTCCTGGGTGGCTATCAATATGCTAATTGAAGATGCCCGGCAGCGATCCAATCAATTGGGTCGGCTTACAACCCGACTGCGCGACCTGGGCGGGTTGATTCGCGCTGCGGGCGATGTGGCAATCAATGCAGGCGCGACCGTCGTGCTGCCGGAACATATCCTGGCGGCCCGAAGAAATGCGCTGACCCTGGAAGAACAGTTCGCGGAAGATCAATGATGGATAATCAGAAAAATGCTCCAACGATGAGACCTTACGCACGGCATGTGTTGATTTGTACAGGAAAGGATTGCAACATCGAACAACAGGGTGAAGAAATTTATGCCCATTTGGGAGCGCAATTGGGTGACCTGGCGAAATTAAGAAATCCATGCCGGGTCAAGCGCGGCACCAGTCCGTGTCTTGGCGTTTGCGAAGCCGGGCCGATTCTGGTGGTCTACCCGGAGGGTGTCTGGTATCACCACGTGGACGAAGCCCTGCTGGAACGCATCATTGATGAACACTTTAGAAACAACCAGCCGGTGATGAGCCACGTTTTTCATCAAATGGCAACATCTCATGACCAATCGGGATAGCCAAATTCCGCGTGTGGTGATTGCCGCTCCGCACAGTGGCAGTGGCAAAACAACCATCACCGCCGGGTTGATTGCTGCCCTCACCCGGCGCGGATTGAGTGTTCAACCCTTTAAGGTGGGGCCTGATTACATTGACCCCACCTATCACACCCTGGCCGCCGGGCGGGTTTGCCGCAATCTCGATGCGTGGATGCTGCCGGATGGTCGCTGGCAGGAAGTCTTCTCTCGTGCTACATACAATACAGATGTTGCCGTGATCGAGGGGGTAATGGGTTTGTATGACGGCGCGCGCTACGACGGCGAAGCCGGCAGCACAGCAGAGATCGCCAAACAACTCAATGCGTCCGTGGTAATCGTCATCGACGCAGCCAAAATGGCGCGCAGCGCCGGGGCGATTGCGCTCGGCCTGATAATGTTTGATCCGCAATTGCAAATTGCGGGGTTTATTGTGAACCGTGCTGGTAGCGAGTTCGCATGGGCGTGGTGTGGCAGCGGCTATTGAAGCTGCCACTGGCAAACCGTGTTTCGGCTGGATTCCGCGCGATGCTACGCTCGCAATCCCTGAGCGACGGCTTGGCCTGATCCCAACTGGCGAGGCCGGGGATTGGCAGGCGTTTATCGAAGCAGCACGCAGGCTGGTGGAAAAACACATTGATATCGATGCGATTTTTCCCCATCCACTGCCTTCAGCGAAGCGGCCACCAGATCGAAAAGTGAGCGTGGACGGTCAGGTGGTCATTGCCGTTGCGCGTGACGAGGCTTTCTCATTTATCTACCCGGAGAATCTTGAACTGCTCGAAGAAGCAGGTGCGCGCCTCGTCTTTTTCAGTCCGCTGTGGGATGCTGCGCTCCCCAAAGGTGCAAGCGGAATCATCTTAAGCGGGCGGATTCCCCGAAGTGTATGCGGCGCAGTTAAGCGGGAATAAGTCTATGCAGGCCAGTTTAAAGATTGCGCATCAGAAAAATCTACCTATCCTTGCCGAGTGCGGTGGGCTGATGGTTCTGACGCAGTCCATTCGCGATGCAAATGGAAATACCTGGCCGATGGCGGGCCTTTTGCCGGGTACAAGTGCGATGACATCCAAACTGACATTGGGCTATCGCCTGGCCGAGGCAGCCGGGAATGGCCCTCTGCTTGCCGCCGGGGAGAAAGTGCACGGTCATGAGTTCCATTATTCTGTTTGGGAGAATCGCCCGGTTGATCTGCCGCCTGCGTTCATCCTGCACCCGGCGCAGGGTTCAACACAGTGGGAGGGGGCCAGGCTGGGCAGCTTGTGGGCAACATACATTCATACGCATTTCTTGTTTGCACCCAAGATGGCAGCCAGATTTGTTGCCGCCTGCCAGCAAGCTCTTCCAAATCTTCCAGGTTCTACATTGCCAAATTGAACAATAACAATACCGCCAGCTCCACCAGCTCGCAGATTGCACCGTACATGTCGCCCGTCAGGCCGGGGATGCGACGCAGAGTGAAGGCAGCGATGAAGAGCAGGGTCAGCGCGGCGACGACCAGTGCGATCAGACCTTGCCAATATGCCAGCAACCAGGCGGCGATCAGCGCCGTTGCACTTGCCAACGCAATCTGACGCCAGGTGACGTTCGTTTTGAGTTCCAGTCCCAGCCCGGCGGGGCGGGCGTAGGGAAAGGCGGCGACTGCCAGCGTCATGGCCCAGCGTCCGAGGGCGGGGGCCAGCAGCAGCGCGGCGAACTGCCAGCCGGTTGTGTGAAGCGTTATCAGCGCAGAGAACTTCAACAGAAACAGCAACGCGCCGCCCGCAAAGGCAAAAGCCCCAATGCGATGGTCACGCATAATTTCCATGCGACGCTCAGGGGTGGCGCCGCCCAACAGTCCGTCACACGCATCCAGAAAACCGTCCACGTGCAGGCCGCCGGTCAAAGTGACCCACAGGGTCAACGTCAGGGCTGCGGACAAAGGTTGCGGGAAGAAACGGTTGGCCAATGCTGCGCCGCCAGTCAATACCGCGCCCAGAAGCAGTCCGATTAACGGATAAAAACCGACAGCTCCGCCCATTTCGCGTGCCGTAAAGGCCCGGCGGATGATCGGCGGCGTGACAGTCAAAAATTGCAGGGCGGCTAGAAATTCAATCATAGGGTTCTTCTCGCTGAAAAATTTCACCACAGAGCACGCAGAGAGCACGGAGAAAACCTTTTAAATCTCTATGTTCTTTGCCTGCACCGTGCAGCAGGCACGCGTGTGATCTCTGTGGTGAAACTGCTCTTTCTCCACATTGAAATTGAATCATTCCTTTTCCGAAACGCCCGCTTCGCCAAAAGTCGCCATTTCGGTGACGAGCTTGCAGGCCGCTTCGACGATTGGCAGTGCCAGCGCTGCGCCACTGCCCTCGCCCAGACGCAAATCCAGGTCGAGCAGGGGGCGCAAGCCGAGCCATTCGAGCATCAGGATGTGTCCGTTTTCTTGCGAGCGGTGCGCGGCAATCATATAATGGCGCGCCTGTGGGGCGATCTGCACGGCAATCAGCGCCGCCGCCGTCGAGATGAAGCCATCTAAAAGCACCGGCACGCGGCGAGATGCTGCCGCTAGCATGGCCCCTGCCAGTCCGCCGATCTCGAATCCGCCCAGTTTGGCGAGCACGTCCAAGCCATCTGTGGGTTCGGGATGGTGCAGCTCGATGGCCTGGTCAACCGCCCGAACTTTTCGCTGCCATCCGGCATCGTCCACGCCGGTACCGCGACCAACGACCAGGCCGCCAGCTTTGCCCAAAATCGAAGCAGCGATGGCGGCGGAGGGGGTGGTATTCCCAATCCCCATATCGCCTGGGATAAGGATGTCGAGTCCGTTTGCGGCTTCGTCGGTTACGACCTGCGCCCCGGCCAGCACAGCGCGGAGGGCATCTTCACGGCTCATGGCAGCTTCGCGCACGATGTTGCCCGTGCCGTAGCCGATCTTTTTGACGATCAGCCCAGGGTGTGCCGGAATGTCTGCCGCCACACCCATATCGACCACGACGACACGCGCCCCGGCGTGGCGCGCCAGCACGTTGATCGCCGCGCCGCCGTTAAGAAAGTTCTCCACCATCTGCACCGTCACTTCACGCGGAAAAGCGCTGACGCCTTCGGCGGTCACACCGTGATCACCAGCCATGACGGTGACAAGTTTATGTTGAATATGCGGCGCAGTCAGGCCGGTCATCCCGGCAATCTGAATGGATAGCTCTTCAAGCCGCCCAAGGCTGCCCTGCGGTTTGGTCAGGCGATCCTGTCGGGCGCGAACCGATTGCATGGCAGTCTCATCGAGCGGGCGGATGTTGGCGATCAGTTCTTCGAGTGTCATAAGGTTTCCTGTGATTGGTGAAGGTTTTTGATGGACCTGTCATTGAGTAAATGACAAAAATAGAGAAGAGGTGGGCATCCATCGATGCGCAACTCTTCTCTACGATCTACGTGCTGTGATTCAATCGCTAGCTTTCCAAATTTCTCGCTGCGATCTGCTTCATGTGTGCCAGAATGCCCATGAAGCCGTTCAGGCGCTGGTGGCTGATGACGTCCTGCAAATTCATTTGCAGGTAAAAATCCGCAGGAAGGGCGATGATTTCCTCCGCTGTCGATCCGCTTAGACCGTTCGCCAGGATCGACGCCAGTCCGCGCACGGTGGGGGCCTGCGGGGGGATGTCGAAGTGAAAGGTGAGTGTTTTATCGTCTTTCTTTTCGCCGAAGACATGCACGGGCGTCATGCACTCGGGCACGGCATCCATCTTGTCGCGTTCGGCGTATAACCATTCAGGTAGTGCAGGCAACAATTCGGCATACTGAATCAGCAGCTCAATCTTCTCCTGCTTCTCAGCCAGCTCGAAATCGTCAATAATCTCCTGCAATTTTTGGGGCAAAGTCGTCATATCAACCTGTAACTTTCAACCTTCCAACCTTAAAACCTACTTCTCAATCGGCGCATCCACCAGATTACCCCATTCCGTCCAGGAGCCATCATAGTTCTTGACGTTCGGGTAGCCCAGCAGATATTTGAGTACGAACCAGGTGAGGGAGGAGCGCTCGCCGATGCGGCAGTAGGCGATCACTTCCTCGTCAGATTTGACATTCTTGCCTTCGTAGAGTTCGCGCAGGGCTTCGGGTGATTTGAAGGTGGCGTCCGCTTCGTTAACGGCCTGCGACCAGGGGATGCTGACTGCTCCGGGGATGTGTCCGCCACGGGTGGCGCCTTCTTGTGGGTAATTGGGCATATGAGTCAGTTCGCCGCTATATTCCTTGGGGGAGCGTACGTCGACCAGCGGTTTCTTGGCATTGCTCTGCGCCAGCACTTGATCGCGGAAGGCACGGATGGTTTTGTTGGGTGCGGTGGCCTTGTAGGTGGTCTTCGGGTAGCTTGGCACGTCCTTGGTCAGCTCGCGCTTCTCCAGGTCCCACTTGGTGCGTCCACCGTTCATAATGCGCACCTTTTCGTGGCCGTAATATTGGAACAGCCAGAGCGCATAGCAGGCAAACCAGTTTGATTTGTCGCCATAGAAAACAATGGTCGTATCGTTGGCGATGCCCAGGTTGGAGCAGGTCTGCTCGAACTGCTCCTGCGTCAGAAAATCGCGGCGCAGCGGATGCTGGAGCGTCGTGAACCAGTCTACCTGCACCGCGCCGGGGATGTGTCCCATCGGGTAGAGCAGGGGGTCTTCATCGGATTCAATCAGGCGTACGCTGGCGTCATTCAGGTGGGCAGCCACCCAGTCGGTGTCTACCAGATATTCAGGGTGAACGTAATTTGACATGATTTTTCTCCTTGGTTATTTTTTAAGAAGTTTTTCATAGAAATTATAACAGAGTCAACCATCCGCCTGTTACGCAAAATGGCGTAGGGGCGTGGTTTCCGCGCCCTTGATGGCATCCCCAAATATCCGGGACGGGGGAACCCCGCCCCTGCCCTGGGAATATCTATTGATACAATTGGCGCATGACCAAAACAAAATTTTACGTCGTTTGGAAAGGACGCCGCACTGGTATTTTCTCTACCTGGGACGAATGCTCGGCGCAGGTCTCAGGCTACCCTGGGGCGCAGTACAAATCGTTTAAATCGTTCCCGGCTGCGCAAGCCGCGTTGCGGGCACCCTATGCGGATTCTAAAAGCAAGGCAGCGCCATCGTCCCAAAAGCTTTTCACTGCTGCTGCTGCAACCCGCCCGCTGCTGCCCTCCATCAGCGTGGATGCGGCTTGCTCGGGAAACCCCGGTCCGTTGGAATATCGCGGGGTGGAGACCGAAAGCCGCAAAGAAGTCTTCAAGCTCGGCCCGTTTGCTGACGGCACCAACAACGTCGGCGAGTTTCTCGCCATCGTCCATGCCGCTACCTGGCTCGCCGAGAAGGGATATGACTGGCCGATCTACTCCGATTCAGAAAACGCCATTTTGTGGGTCAAACTCAAAACCTGTCGCACCAAACTGGCGCGGACAAGTCGCAACGGCGGGTTGTTTGTTTTGATCCATCAGGCAGAGCAAGCCCTGAAAACGGGCAAAAGCTTCAGGGTAATCAAATGGCAGACCGACATCTGGGGTGAAAATCCAGCAGATTTTGGCAGAAAGTAATTTTTTATGTGGGAGGCAAAATGAAAAAAGTACAGTTTTCTGCATGGATGATTTTATTACTTTTGCTCGTGTCTTGTGGGCCGGTTACACCGGTTACCCCCACAGCGGTTCCAACGCGTGCGCCCACGTGGACGCTTGTTCCCCGGCCAACCTTCCCGCCTCCCACTGCGCTCCCACCGCTTTCGGTGCCTGATTTCAGCGATTTTCACAAGGGTTGGATGACGTTTGCAGCCTTGCCCAATATTTATTATTCCCGGGATAGCATGGCATATGATCCGCAAGGCTACCTTTGGGCCATGACATCAAAAGGCCTGTATCGTTTAAACCTTGAGACGAATTTTGTAACCCGTTATACAAGCGCAGATGGTTTGCCAGAAAATATACTCAGCATTATGTATTATGATGGCAAAGTATGGGCGTTTTCTACAAAAGGGGAGATGGTGGCTTATTTTTCAGACGAAAAATGGACAACACAAACAACCAATTTTGGGAATATCAGCGATATTTTCAACACAGGCAACCGCTTGTGGGTTGCTGGAAAAAATGGCCTCTATTATTTTGATGGCAAAGACTGGCAGGTATTCGATGCCATCCCTGAAGAATATAAGGGAGATATTGGCGAGATTGCCCGGTCAAAAGACAATTCTCTGTGGTTTGTTATTTATGCTGATGCGCCATCAACCTACAGCAAGCATGTTTTACGGTTTAAAAACCAAAAGTGGCAGGACTATAGCAACCTGACCTCTGTTAACAGCATGCTGACAACTGCCGGTGGAATGTTATGGTTTGTCTTTGATGATTCACTGGTTTCGTTTGACGGCCAGCGCTTCACGCCGCTTGTCTTGACGGGGAATTATTATAGTTATGACACGTCACAACTACTTTTGACATCTGACCAGAATCTCTGGCTCCCGATGGAGGAGAAACAGCAAGCTTTTATCATCAGCGGTCACGATGTCAAGAAACAGGCGTTTGATGGATTTGGCGAAATCCCAGATGATATACAGACGAGCCGCCCCGTTCAAATGATTCCACAGGGTTTGGTTTTCAGCGGGCAAAATAGTATTTATCTTTATAACGAAAAGGGTTGGAAGAAATATAATCTGGAAGTCAGCACACTTGTCACACCATTGATTGGCAATGACGTGATCGGTTTTACCCCCGATGGTGCGCTTTGGTCATGGGATTCCAGCAATCTTGTGCGTTTCGATGGGAAAAAAACGGATGTTTGGCTGCCAGATGATAATTCAATCGGTAGTGGGGCTGTTTCCAAGATTGATTCGAAACAGGTTTTGTGGAGCATTAATCGCGGATCATCGTATGTGTATTTCAGGCAACTGGGGAGCAAAGAAACAAAAAAGGTTGATTTGCATTATGACATGATGGACTTTTCTTTTGCGCCAGATGGCAGCATTTGGTTTCTGTTTGTCGATGCTGATTCAGCGGTTGGGTTTGTTGCAAATCTTTCTCGTGATGCTCTCATGAAAGGCGATGTTCTTGATTTTAAGAAAATCACACTAACAATACCAACCATCACAGGGATGGGATTAACGCAGAGGATTAAGATCGAATTTATTCCGCGAGAACCCTTTTGATGCGCGTATTATGTTTAGTCAGGATGGGAGTGCGTGGGTTTATTCTTATGGCGAAGGAATTCTTCATTACGATGGAAAAGATTGGAAGCTCAAGAACCAAGAAGCGATGATGTTTGCGTGGGATAGCAGCGAGTTTGTAATCAGTCCGAAGAACAAAGTTTGGGTCGCTGACGCCCTGCTTTATGAATACATTGGCAAAGGATGGAAAGCTCATCCATATTTTTACCCTCTTCATCAAGCTTATTCCAATTGCAGCGTCTTTCCAAAGAATGCAACCATTGCGCAGGATGATTCGCTTTGGTATCTTGCTAATTGTGGCGAAATTTACCGCTTCGATGGTACACATTGGTCTCACTTTGACAAGCAGAAAGACCTGGGTGGCATTAATATTACAAAGATTTTGCCTGCCCCCGATGGTTCTTTATGGTTTTTTAGTGCAGATGGTTGGGCGCGTTATCAACCCTGATGGTTATGGTAGGGCGCAGGCTTTCAGACCTGCGCCCTATTCTATTTTTACGGAAATACTGCAAAGATGCGAATCCCGTCGTCGCTGGCGACAGCTATGAAACGACCATCCGCTGACAGTGCAATTCCTCTAATGGGGGTATAGGTTGCCTGGAAGCTGGCAAGTTGTAATCCGTTGAATGAGACAATGCTTACCGTGCCATCTTTCATGCCAAAGGCAAAAGTGCCCTTGTCGCTGATGGACATCACATCTGGGATGATGGGCAACGGCACGACCGCCACATTGCTGATTATTCCGTTGGTGTCGATCTTTTTTAGGTTGACGCCGGTTTGCCCAGTCAGATTTGCCTGTGTGAAGTAAACCTCGTTGTTTCTTGTGAGTGCCAGCGCTTTTAAAACAAAGTCAACGTTTTTTAGATAGAGTGTTTTTTGGCTGTTGATATCAAACATGGTGAGAATCATGCCTGAGTTTTTTTGTTTGAAACTCAGGAAAATTTCATTGGCATTGTCGGCAAAGTTAATCAGGCTGCCAGGGAAAGAGTTGGTCAGGGTATTCTTACCTGAGTAAAGATCAGTGGTCGCATCCTTGACATTGACCAGGCGATAGTTGCCGCCAACCATCACAGCCAGGATCGGATAGGGCTGATCCATTTGTGCGATGATACGCCCCTGCCAGTCATCCAATGCTGTGAACTGGTCTGTGCGAATTTCGCGGAAGGCCTGTGCTTCTGAACTGAATACCCTGACTCGGTCATCGTTGTAGCAGGTGTTTTCGCCGCTGATGATCTTGATCCAGCAGGCGCTGTGCAGGCTGTTGATGAGCATTTGGTCTGCGTCGATGAAACGGAAGGTGTCGTACTGAGTGGCAATCGGCACCGGCCCGGGAAGGGGTGGTGTTGTCGGGATGTTGCCGCCCCATAGCGCGGATAACCCGTCGGGGGCGTTGGTTTCGTGGCTGCCAAATTGCAGTGTCTCCCCCGTTTCCAGATTCCACTGACCAACATCAACCGTTGCCTCGGTATGATCCGTATTCCAGCGCGTGGCAGATCCCGACAGGATGTTTTGATCGAGGAAGGCGATTTGCCAGTTCCGGGTAACATCTTTGGGCGTTTTGATGAAGATTTCGCGGTTGGCTGTCAGCGTGTCGAGCCGATAAGCTGTGATTTTGTCCGTTTGCGCAATCGCCAGGCGTTTGCCATCGGCTGAGAAAGCATAGGTGGCATCCTCTGTGGGCAATTGTAAAATGGTCGGGTTTTTCCAGTTGGGGGTTTTCCAGAGCAGGAGTTGACGCGCATGCCGAATGACAAAATAAGCGCCATCTGGTGAGAAGACTACCGAAGTGGACCCGCCGGGGTTGCTGAGCAGCGTTTGGCTGCTGTTAAGATCGGTGAGCAGAGTCGTACCATCGGACGTGCCGTAGGCCAGCATCAGGCCATCCGGTGAAAGTGCCACGCTGACTTCGTTGGGGATGCCCCGAAAAGTTAAGTCAATCGGTTTTTCGAGCAGAAGGTTGGCATCGTTGTCAAACACGTTGTAGACCTGGGCCAGCCATTGGCCGTCGCGATGAGTCATGATGGCAAAGCGGGTGCCATCGGTATTGATCGATATGCATCCTTCGCAGGGTGCGCTTGGCAACATAACATTCGTCCAGTGGAAGAGTTGCTCTCCCTGCCGGTCATAAACAAAGACCCCGCTGTTGGTGGCAACAAAGAGCTGTTTGCCATCCCGGCTGATGGCGGTTTGCCAGATGGCTGGCTGGACAATTTGCGCGATGGGGGCCAGTTTCGCTACATTAGCGGTGGTGATTTCGACGAAGCCGGGGTTGGGAAGCGTCGTCCCCAGCTCAACCGGGTAGAGGGATGTGGGGGTAGGCCCGGTGGTGGCGGATGGCTTGGGGGTGCGGGTGAGTGTAACTGTTTCGGTGGGACCGGGGGTGTGGGTGGGAGCGGTGGTGACACTGACGCGCGGTGTCAGGGATGGCGGGGGTGTAACGGTGGGGGATGGCTGAGGGGTGGGCGTCGCTGGGGGCGGGGCAAATGGTACCCGGCAGGCAGAAAGCAAGCCCAGAAAAATAAAAGCCAAAAAGGCGTGTCGTATTTTCATCATTTTCTCCGTTTATTCATTGTGTCTGGGAAGGGTAACCTATCCTTTCCAGATATGAATTTCCTTTATTTTAACGTCAGCCCGGCATAAATATGCTACGCATCTTTCGTTACCAAAATAGCTTATTTTTTGTCATTGCATTCTTTTCGATTTCAGGTGCGTGGTATATGGTGTTAATTTTCCACTAAATCGGACTGACATTATTTTACATCAGGCACACAAAGAAAAACGCAGGAGCGCATATGCGCTCCTGCGTTTTTGACTGATCCATTGGGCCTATTTGCCCAGAATAGCGTCTTTGGCGGCCTGTAAGACCACATCGTCCGTTGAAAGAACGGTTGTGGCATTCACGGGCACCTTGATGGTTGGCTGCACGCCGACGCCTTCCAGAAAGAGCGACCCATCTGGCAGAACTTCGCGCCCGGTGGGGAATTGCAGGCTGAGATTTTCGGGCAGTTTAAACTGTCCACGTGAGACTTCAGCTTCGATGCCGCCAGTCGGATATTGCCCGACCACCATCATGTTTGGCACTTGGCTGAACCCGTAGGCTTCAATTTCACAGGCGCTGGCACAGTTCAGCCCTACCAGTACGGCCATTTTGTCGAAGTGGTACTGGGTCTGGTTCGGGGTGAACGTTTCGGGTTCGCCCTGCGCTTCAAATTTTTTGGTATTGCTGTTGTAATACTGCAACTGTCCGATGGCGATTTCCTGATCGGTCAGGAAGCCTGCCAGTCCCAGCGGCGCGCCGCCGCCGTTATTGCGCAGATCAATGATGATGCCGGCCACTTTTTGGTCCTGAAAGGCTTTCAGGCCGCGTTCGAAGAGCCGGATGGTCAGGTTGAGATCGTCGCTGTTGCTGTTGATTTTGATATACCCGATGCTGTCCTCGCCAACTTTCAGCGTTTGCAGTTCTACGGGCACCAGACTGCTGCTCTGGTTGTAGCCAAGCTCCGAGAGCAGGTTATCCACTTCAGATTGCTCGGCGAATGCCTTCAACTTGACAGATTGTTCCTGCTCACCAGGGTTGGTAAATGTTACAGTTGCCTCTCCGTCGCGGGTGGTGCGCGTCAACATAATCGCTTTGGCGAAATCGGTACCCACCGGCGAAGATTGCAGACCAAAGAACAGGGGTTCGCCATCCAATACCTGGCGGACAGGTTTGCCATCAATCTGAGTGATGACTGCGCCCGGTTTCATCCCGGCTGATTCGGCAGGGCCATTGGGCAGAACATATTTGACGATGATTTTTCCATCATCCAGCACACGTACGTTGAAGCCCAGGCTGCCGACATAATTGGTCTGAAAGGCTTTTTGCGCCAGTTCCCCGCCGTTGAGACCGGTATGTCCATCTTTGAAAGCATAGACGAAATCCTGTATGGCGTTATAAAAGGCTGTTGCATCTTTGTTCTGCTCGGCACTGACAACACGCGGACGAATGTCCGTGTTGATTTTGTCCCAGTCGGGTTCTTTGTTTTTGATGCCGTTGAAGGCATATTCTGTTTTAAGGAATGCAACCATTTTATCGAACGAATCGGTGTAGGAATCCTTCGAGTAATCTTTGACGGCGGCATCGTTTGGCTCGTAGAGCGTCATTTCAGGCTTGGCCGGACGGGTAAACTCAAAAGGTGTTTTATCCAGGTCCACGACTGAGTAGCCAGCAGGGATGGGGGCTACCGGGTCGTCGGCGGTGAATAGTTTGTTGTCTGCGCCAAAGGCGGTGGGGAACTGCTGCTTGTCGTCAGGCGACCAGATCACCAGCTTGCCGCCGATCACTTCGTCCTGTTTGTCCGAATCCGTTTTTACGGACGCCAGATAATCGGGCCACCCGTGTGATTTATCGTCGCCATCAGAGTAGGGATCCCCTGACAGATTCGGCCAGTAGCTTACGGCAAAGACCTGCACACCGGTATCCGCAGACGGGTTGTTGTCTACGTCAACAAATTGTCCGGTTGGCACTTCTGGCAATTGGAGGGTATAGGTGCCAGTTTTATTTTTCTCGTCAATCGACAAGTAGCCGAGTGTCTGTGAAGAGATTGGCACAACCCATTTCTTGTCGCGTTTTACGAAGGCGTACATATCCACCAGCGCCACCGCGTTTTCAACATAATACTCGGTGATGATTTCGTTGGTGTAGGTGAAAGTACCGCTGATCTGATAGGGCTGATCCGCGCTGATATTGGGTGCCTGCACCGTGGGTTGCTCAACGGTGGGTCGCACTGCAATCTTGGTCACAGTGGGTTCCGGCGTGACTGTCTCTGTCGCTGTGATTGCCGGGATTGCCTGGCATGCCAGGCTTGCCAGTGCAAGCGTCAGCACGGCAGCAAAAATCGGGAAAAGGTTTTTAGGTGTCATCGTGGCTCTCCTTACTGTGTATTATACTTTTGCACTCGTAAGAGTAATATAAGATATTGGATATTTGACCATCGAATATCCAATATCTTATATCAACGAACCTACTTAAATAGGTCAGGGTGCAGCAATTTTGCCAGTGCTTCCAACCCATCCACCAAACGCGGACCGGGGCGGCTGAGCAGGTTATCGTCAAAGGGGAAGATGGCACTGTTCTTGACGGCTTTCATATCCGCCCAGCCAGCACGCTGTTTGACTGCATCGGGTGTGATGTTGCCAAAAACGGTGTCACCAAGAACGATGAAGTCGGGGTCTTGTTTGACAAGTTCTTCCAGGCTGATCTGCGCCCACTGATCTTTCAGCGCTGCGCCAACGTTGCGTCCGCCCGCAAGCGTGATCATTGTGTCGATAAACGAACTGGGGCCGGGAGTCCAGGGGGCTTTGATGTCGGTGCCGTCAATTTCATAGAAGATGGACGGTTTTTCCTGGCTGGCGGCAAGTTTATCGGCAACGGCTTTAACGCGTGCCTGCAGAGAAGCAATCAGCGTTTCAGTTTCAGCAGTGTGACCAGTCAGTTTGGCGATGGTGCGCAGGTTTTCGTACATGCCGTTCAGGTTGGTAGGGTTGGGGAGCATGAACACCGTCAGCCCCACATCTTCCATGGATTTGATCTGTTCCTGCGGGGTAATGTCGGCAGCCAGTATCAGATCGGGTTTCAGGGCAATTAGTTGCTCTGTGTTGACCTTGTTGTATGCGTCGCTGCCGCCGATGTCGGTCAGTTTCTTCGCAGCTTCGGGATAGTCCGAGTTTTTGTCGCGGGCAATCACCTGCGGGCCTGCGCCAATGGCATAGAGAATTTCGGTGTTGGAGGGGGCGAGCGAAATGATGTGCTGTGCCGGACCCTTAAGCGTGATCGTACGGTTCAGGCCGTCCGTCAGGGTGATGCTGTCAGCGGTGGGGCTGGCTGCGGCTGTGGCGGTTTCTGCGGGGGCGACGGTTTCGGTTGCAGCAGGGAGTTCCGTCGCTGTCGGCGCGGGAGTCGCCACCGGGGCGCAGGCGCTAAAAATCAGGGTCAGGGCAAGCAAAAGGGGAAAGAGAAATTTACGGGACATGGGGGCTCCACTCATTATTGGTAGATTAGGGATTGGGAATTGGTAGCTTAGGGGTTGGTAAAACCAATTTACCAATTCCCAATCTCCTGATTCCCAACAAAAACAAAAATCCCGACCTTCGGGTCGGGGAAAAGTTTGGGGGCTATGGATGGTTCATCATGGTTCCGCCTCCTTGTTCCGAGAAGGGTTCTGAACGAGCTTCGATCGAGGCAGGCACCCTGACTTGTCGCTGATGGCGACTTACAGTTGCGGCACAGTGCTGGACTTTCACCAGCTTCCACCTTGACGTTCGCTGGCCTTTGGGCCAGCGAATCGCCTCGATCCGATTCAGTTGTTAAGCAGGGCGCATTCTATCAGCGGGGATGGGGATGCGTCAAGCATTCATCTAATCCTGCCATTCCAGTTCAAATTCGCCAATGTGGACGGTATGTCCATCTTTGACGCCAGCCTTGCGCAACTGGTCTTCCACGCCGAGCGTTTCCATCAACTTTTGGAAGCGGCGCAGCGAGCCGCGATGCTCAAAGTAGGTCATTTCAGCGGAGCGCTCAATGCCAGCGCCAGTAACCCGCCAGCTTTCTTCCCCTTCGCGGGTGATCGTGAATTGTGAAATATCTTCCTTCGGGCGATAGATCGGCAGCGTGGCGATTTCAGTATCGGCCAGCACGGGGGTTTCAGCCAGACGGCGATAGGCCTTCACGAGCAAATCATCAATGTCGGTGCGCGCCATGGCCGAGATGCCAAGCACTTCGTAGCCGCGTTTCTTTAATTCTTTTTTGAGCTTGGGCAGCAGTTCCTGCACTTCGGGCTGATCCATTTTGTTGAGGGCCACAAGCTGCGGTTTTTTGCTCAGGTTGGGGTCAAAAAGGGCCAGTTCGGCGTTGATCTGGTTGAAATCGGCCAGCGGGTCTTCGGATAGCCCGTCGAGCAGGTGGATCAACACCCGTGTGCGCTGGATGTGGCGCAGAAAGTCCATGCCCAACCCTGCGCCCTGACTTCGCCCCTTCAATTAATCCCGGAATATCTGCCAATACCACCTGCGTATCGCGGTCAATGCTGGCGACTCCCAGATTGGGAGCGACGGTGGTGAAGGGATATGCCGCAATTTTGGGTTTGGCATTGGTCAGCGCCGCCAGCAGGGTAGATTTGCCAGCGTTGGGCACGCCGATGATGCTGATGTCAGCGATCAGTTTAAGCTCCAGCCGCAGGCGTTTTTCTTCGGCAGGTTCGCCGCGTTCACCCATGCGGGGTGCCTGATTTTTGGAGGTGGCGTAGTGCTGATTACCACGTCCGCCGCGCCCGCCCTTACAGACGACGAGTTGCTGCCCGGCTTCGGTTAAATCTCCCAGTAGCGCACCTGTTTCAGCATCGTAGACGACGGTTCCGGGTGGGATGTGCACAACCAGATGGTCGCCCGCCCTGCCCGATTTGTTGTTACTTCCGCCGCCCTTCCCCTCCGGTGCAGTGTAACGGGTTGTATGGCGAAAATTGGAAAGGGTGTTGAGCGTCGGGCGCACTTCAAGGATGACATCCCCACCGTGACCGCCATCACCGCCATCCGGGCCGCCACGCACGACAAATTTTTCGCGGTGCATGTGGATCATGCCGTCGCCACCCTTGCCAGATTTTACAAGTATTTCTGCCTGATCGATAAACATATTGCTCTCTTTGTTTCTTGAAGGGTCAAACTGGGAATTTCACAATGGATTATGCCCGTGCCCGGTATAAAAGGACTGGTGATTATACCGTCTTTTCGGGTGTGTCACTTTCCAATGTAGCAACCGACTTTTGCAAGAGATCTATTCGCCCAATCCGACTGTAATAATCATTGGGAATGTGCAGAAGAATTTTCCCAAATGATGGATGCGCAGACCCCAAATGGTGTAATAAACGCCGGGGTATGCTGGCGCTTTCATGGGGATATGAATGCTAAGCTGTCCTTTTTTATCTACATAATAAGGAATATATTGTTCTCTGTATTTTGGCGTTTGGAATTTTGTTCCGCTCATATAGAAGTAGGCGACATCGAAGTTATCCCAGGGCAAGCTTCCATTGTTATAGAGCCGAAAAATGCCAGTAAAATTTTCTTTTGGGAGGATAGGCGCCAATTCTGGTGGATCTGTCGAAACGAGTTTGCACTGATAAGGCCCAAGCCCGCTCATATAGCGTTTTTGGGTGACTTCTGCCTGGATGGTCAGCACCATGTTGGACGGGATGGGGGTCACCAGTGGCTGTGGCGTTACCGATGGCCCGCGGGTGGATGTTAAAAATACAATCAAAGTTGCGCGGCGTGTTGGTGTCGCTTGTAATGTCAGGGTGGGTGTTTTTGTAATGGTCGGTGTCGAAGATGGTAAAACGGAAGTTTCGTTGCTCGCTGCGGCCCCTCCCCTCAAGTTGCAACTTGCAAGGCAGAAAAGCAGTACCAACCCGGCGAAGTAGAGTTTTAGTATTTTCATTTTTTTCTCCTCGTGCCGTAACGATCATAAGTTGTTTGTATTTTATGTCTTTACGACACTCATCAACAATTGCGACGATTGATTGTGATGCTTTATTCTACCATCCATGCCCCTCTCTCCACCATCCATCGTCTTTCCCAGCAATTGGGCAGATGCGGAGTGTAACCGGAGTTTGGCTGGAGTTTTGTGATGCGGGTTGTTCTCTTTATAGATATGAAAGAAAATTGATGGTAATGGAGGTGTTCTTTTTATATGCAATATTTTATCTCTCGATGTTTTCAGAATGACTTACCCCAAAATCAAACCATTCAAAAAGGAGTATTACGATGAATAGATCTGCTTCAAAAGTACAGCGCTTTTCACTGGTAATGACCATTTTGGTCACGCTGTTGGTCGTTTCGGCGGGTGTGATGCGCGCAAGAGCTGCAACCGTGTGCAGCCCAGCAACAGCCATTTCTTCGCCATTTGCCAAAGACGGCGTGGGAGATGTCTGCTTGCAGGCTACTTCACTGTGTGCCTATATCAACTCATGGAACCTGACCACGCTGGAAGTGAACGGCACCTCCTATCTCAATACCTATGTTGCTGCTTCGTCCATAGCGCCGCTGAATGGTGGATATACTATCCATTACGTCAGCACAGTTGGCTGGGGACATTTTGAAATTGGCGGAACCTGCTCTGGCGGCAGCCCGACAAACACCCCGGCATCTGCCACCCGCACGCCGACTCCCGTTACCGGGCCTTCATTAACCCCAAGCCGTACCCCAACCACCGTGACCGGGCCTTCGCTTACTCCAAGTCGTACCCCGACCCGCACAAATACCCCTGTTGTTGTTCCGTCAGCCACGCCAAGCGGCGGCATGCTCGATAATCTGGATAGCTACAATACTGGGTTATTTACCAAAGCGGATGGTTGGACCAATGGTGCTCCATTCAACGTTGGGTGGCGTGCGGATCATATTAATTTTGCCAATGGGATTATGACCATTACGCTTGATAATTCAACCTGCCCATCCGGGTGTTCCAATGCGCCATATGCCTCAGATGAGTATCGTCGCAACATACTCACCGGTTACGGCCTCTATGAAGCCAGCTACAAAGCCGCCAAAGCCAGTGGCACTGTCAGTTCCTTCTTTACTTATACCGGTCCCTCTGACAATCAGCCCTGGGACGAGATCGATTTTGAGGTGCTGGGCAAAAACACCACCCAAATGCAGCTTAATTACTTCACCAACGGCGTTGGCGGGCACGAGACGATCATCAATCTGGGCTTTGATGCTTCGACAGGTTTCCACACCTATGGTATTGAATATCGCGCAACCTATATCAAGTGGTATATCGACGGCGTGCTGGTTCATACCGAAACCGGCTCACGTGGCGCACTGCCTTCCCATACAATGAAGATGATGATGAATCTTTGGGCTGGTACTGGCGTAGATTCCTGGCTTGGCTCATTCACCTACACAGGTCCTTTAACCCAACAGTTTGACTGGCTCAAATACACTCCGTAAGCTGTCAAATCATAAAGGCGAGGCTGGGCCAGAATTGTCCCAGCCTCGTTTTCTATTAAGCAGAGAATGCTTTGTTCTCTGACTCGTCCAGATGTTTGATGCATTCGAGGTTAAAGGCGATCGCTTCAGTTTCGCGCGATTCGACAAAGAGCCGCTGCGCTTTTTCAAATTGTTGCCGTGCCTTGGGGAAATCTGCCTGCTTGAGGGCGATGCGACCCTGAAGGTTAAGCGCCCAGCCTTCCCCGGTGCGGTCTCCAATTTCACGGGAGATGCGCAGCCCTTCAGACACCAGTTCACTGGCCCGTTCCAAATCACCTTTTTTCAAAGCCAGGTGTGCCAGCTCACGCAAGATTTCGCTGATGCGTTGTTTGGCCCCCAGTTGTTTTGAGATGTTCAGGCTTTCTGCCAGCGCATCCGCTGCCACGGTATCGTCATCATCCAGAAGCGCCAGCAAACCGAGGTGTCGCAGGCTGGCAGCGATGGCCCATTGATGACCCATCGCCCGAAAAATGCCCAGGCTTTCCTCGATCAAAATTCGGCTTTTGGCGCGTTCGCCTAGCTGATTCAATCCCCTTGCAAGATGGTCAAGTGCCCAGGCAATTTCTTGCTGATCGTCTAATTCACGCAAGAGCTGCAAACTTTCTTCGATTAATAAGATACCTTTTTGCGTATTGTGAAGGCGGAACTGCCCCTCAGCCGTGTTTTGCAGCAGGCGGGCAATCAGATGTTTTTCGTCGTTTTCCCTGGCGAGTGCCAGCCCTTCTTCGGCCAGGGCCAGCGCCTGGGTATAATCACTCTGGTGGGCGGCCAGCCAGCTTGCACCCCAGAGCGTTTTGGCGCGGGCAACGCTGCGCAGGGATGCACCCTGTGTCAAGGCGCGATCCATCCAAAGGCGGGTTTCGCTCCAGATGTTGAGCATATCCCAGAAGCGCCAGATTGCTCCCAGAAAATGGAAGGCCATTTCGGTTTCGCGGGCGTCGAGCATCCATTGCAGGGCAATTTGTAGGTTTTCGTGCTCCTGTCTGATGCGCTCCATCCAGGTTGGTTCCTGCGGGCTGCCAATTGTTTCTTCGGCCTGACGGGCGAAATCGAGATAGTAGCTGGCGTGGCGGCAGTGCAGAGTTTCAGCTTCGCTGCTTTGTTTCAGTTGCTCCAGCGCATATTCGCGGACGGCTTGCAGCATTTGAAAGCGCAGTTCTTCGCCAATTTGTGTGTACCGAACAAGACTTTTGTTTGCCAGCGCGTCGAGCATGGGTTGGGCGTCTTCGGCCATGCAGATTTTTTCGGCGGCTTCAAGGCTCCACTCACGCCCAAAGACTGCCAATTGGCGAAAGAGCGTTTTCTCGGCTGCCGGGAGGAGCTGGTGGCTCCAGTTGATGGCATCCCAAAGGGTTTGCTGCCGCACAGGCCGGTCACGCGAGGCGTCTTTCATCGTTTTTAGGGCACGTTCAAGCGTTGGGAAGGTCTTTCCCAGCGTGGGCAATTTTACCTGCGCGGCGGCCAGTTCAATCGCCAGCGGCAATCCATCCAGTTGATGACAAATGCGCAGAATGCTGTCGCGGTTCGACTCGTCTAAAGTAAACATCGGGTGCAGGGCTTGGATGCGCTGGATGAACAGGCTGACAGCGGGCCATTGTTCCAACTGGTCGGTTGGCGGCGGGTTGTCAGGGTCGGGCCGGGGCAGTTCCGGGACGATGAAGCGATACTCGCCGTATTGCTGGAGGGCCTCGCGGCTGGTGGCGAGCACTTTGAGCTGCGGGGCGGCTTTGAGCAACTCGATCACCAGCGTGCCCGCCTCGATCAGTTGTTCAAAGTTGTCGAGGATGAGCAGCACCTGTCGCTCGCGCAGGTAGGTTTTGAGCGCATCTTCAAGTGTGGTTACGCCACTGGTTTCGATGCTAAGTACGCGCGTGATCTGGCTGGGCAGCAGCGCCGGGTCATTGATGGTTTCGAGCGGGATGAAGAAAATGCCATCACGAAAGTTTTCGAGCGTTTGTGCGCCAGCAGCCAGCGCCAGACGGGTTTTGCCGACGCCGCCAGGCCCCATCAGAGTCAACAGGCGCACGCCGGGGCGCTGCAGGATGTTGCAGATGGTTGCGCTGGTCTCTTCTGCGCCGATCAGGGGGGTGAGTGGCGCGGGCAGGTTGTTTTGGGGGGTGGGGGAGTTGTTGATCTGTTGTTGATTAAGTTGAATGGACAAGCTTTGGATCAGTTCGCTCAGCCGGGCAAAGTAGGCGCTTTGCCCCAGATGAAGCTTGCCTGCGTAAAAAACCGTCGAAGCATCGGGCTGTGCCAGGATCAGTTCGAGCAGTTGTTTTTGGCTTGGTGAAAGGGGCGCGGCGCGCAGGGAGGCGAGAACACTTTTGATACCACCGTGCTGCTCCATCCAGCTTTGCCAAGGCTCCCCCTGAATCATCGACAAGGGATGGCGGCGCATGTTGAGCAGCGCTTTGATGTGTTTTTCATCCCAGGTTACAGATGCAGTGGATGGCTTCACGGGGTGATTTCCTTATCCACCCGCCAGCTTGACTTTGTAGCCCAGTTTGCGCAAAATCTCGGCAATTTTCTCGCGTTGGTCGCCCTGAATTTCAATGACATCATCCTTCACCGTCCCGCCGCTGCCGCAGGCTTGTTTGACGGTCTTTGCCAGGGAGGCTAAATCCGCTTCAGTTAGTGCCAATCCCTTTAGCAGGATGACCCCTTTGCCTGCCCGTCCCTTGGATTCACGGTGTAAATAAACCGTCTGCTGTTCCGGGGGGAGCGATTTAACGACGGTTGCGAGTTTATGCTCTTTTGTACTGCGTGTGTCACCCTGTTCGGATGACCAGACTGTGCGGGAATTTGATGGAGGCATGTTTTTACTGTCCATCTTTTGGCACGATTGTTAGAATGAAAAGAGAGCCGCTTTTGTTTGATTTAAGAATGACTTTGGCCGCCCCAAAAGTGTTTTCAACTTTGCCATTTTCCATTGCTTTCGAAAAATTGCTGCTCACCCAGTCTGCGGCTTCTTTTCCGCCGTGAGATACTGTCTCCAGAAAGAGAATCCAGTAAGAAGTTGCGATGAATGAATTCTCTTGAGACTTGTCGATTTTGAGTTCGGCTTTAACAAGATAGGGCGTGCCGACGAGTGTGATCGTGCTAAAGCCTTCCTCTGTGACTCCCTTTTGCGCCGGATTCCCATCGATATCTGGAATGGCGCCAAATGTGAACAAGTTGGTAAAGGTCTTCACAACCTCGTCGGCTGTAACACCGAGCCCAGGGTTTGGCGTAGGGGTAGGGGTGACGGGTTCTGTTGGGGTTGCGGCAAGTGTATTGGTTGGGATGGGTGTGGCAGTGACTGTTGGAACAGGAGTATTTGTGGGTGTTGGCGTATACGCTAGGCCAAACATCTGCCCTGGCCCGCATGCTGAAAGGATAGATCCAACGAAAAATATTACGATGAATGCCTTTTTGATCACGATACTACTCCTATTTTCTGAAAGTTTAGAATCCCACCCAATTATAAGGCACTCTTTCACAGACATTTCTTATTCATCCTTCCCAATCTGGGTGCTTTCGGCTAAAATACAAACCGCTTTATCAGAGGCCGCGCATCACGCGCGGTTCTTTCCGCCCCCAGCTTGAACCGATGGCGCAATGACTGGGAGCTATCCCGAGGAAAGGAGGTTTTTCCCATGAATACATATGAACTCGTTTGTATTATCCACCCTGAGCTGGACGACAATGCTTTTAAAGGTATTATCGAAAAAGTGAATGGCTGGGTAACTGAAGCAGGTGGCAATGTAGACAAAGTGGAACCGTGGGGCCGTCGTCGTATGGCCTATACGATCCGCAAGCAACGTGAAGGGCAGTATGTTTTGTTTAATATCAGCATGCTCCCCAGCGCCGCCGCAGGCCTGGAACGTAATATCAGTTTTCAGGAATTTGTTTTGCGCTCAATGTTAATTGTCGTTGATTAATTTTTGTGAATGAGGCTTTTGTCTCAAGTCTTGTCGGTTGGTTGATGGTAAGGAGAGAATTATGGGCCGGGGTTTAAACAAGGTCATGATTATTGGTCATCTGGGACGCGATCCTGAAATGCGTTACACTCCTTCTGGTCGTCCGGTGACTACGTTTACAGTTGCTACAAGCCGTTCATGGAATACTGTGGATGGAGAGCGCCACCAGGAAACAGAATGGTTCAATGTGGTAGCCTGGGGCAACCTGGCAGAGATTTGCAAACAATATTTGACAAAAGGTCAACAGGTCTATGTTGAAGGTCGTTTGCAGACACGTCACTGGGAAGACAAAGAAGGCGTGAAACACAGCAGCGTTGAGATCGTCTCCAGCGAGATGATGATGCTGGGTGACCGCCGTGATGCGGGTAGCGTTGAAAAGCAAACCGCAGAGGTTTCGGATGAATCTGAGCCAACCTCCACCGACGAGGATGAATTTCCCTTCTAATTTTGATGCGGTTGAAGCATACCGCAATTGGAGTAAATATTTATGGACGACAGAGATAGCAGAGAAGAAGGCGGCGGGTCTGGGGATCGGCGTTATTTTTCACGCCCAAAGATTTGCGCCTTCTGCACAGATAAAAACCTGAAAATTAATTACAAGCATGGTGACATGCTGCGTCGTTATGTAACAGAAGAGGGCAAAATTCGCCCACGCCGCCAGACTGGCACTTGCGCAAAGCATCAGCGTGAGTTGGCTGTAGCCGTTAAGCGCGCCCGCCAGATTGCGCTCCTGCCCTTCGTTTACGAAGGCCGGGAATAATTTGTAATCGCTCTCGGGGCGCGGAGAAGATCCGCGCCCCGAAAACAATATAGAGGCCGCATGCCTACACCAAACGTCAAAAACAAAAGACACGTCGCTCATCTTGAGCAGGTGCGTCGTCAAACACAGGCAATCAAAATTGGGTCGATTGTTGTCATTGCCATTGTTGCTGCACTGTTGATTTATGGAATGTTCATTGACCCGATTGTGAAACAAAACCGCCCTGTTGCCAGCGTTAACGGCGAAACAGTCACGCTCGCAAAGTTCCAGGTGCAGGCTAAAATTCAAAGACTGCAACTGGTAAATCAATACAACCAGTATTTGCAATACGCACAAATGTTTGGCATTACAGACCTGGCCAACGACCAGAATTTTGGGCCTGCTGTCCAGCAAATTCAATCGCAACTTGAGCCACTGACATTGGGCCAATCTGCGATTGATGAAAGCATTGATGATGTTTTAATTCGCCAGGAAGCAAAGAAGCGCAACATCACTGTCAGCGCGGATGAAGTTGAGGCGGAATTACAGGAAGGCACCGGCTACTTCGTCAAGGGTTCTCCCACCCCGACGACGACCAGCGCCCCTACCATTGATCCTACCCTCAATGCGACGCAACTGGCAATAGTAACGGCTACACTAAAACCGGGTGAAGGAACCGCCACCCCCACAGCAACGATTGATCCCGCCATTACTCCCTCTGCAACACCCACCTTTGGGCCAACGCCGACAGAACTTCCAACCACAACTCCCCTGCCCACCAGTACCCCGATTACTGCCGATGGTTACAAAACGCTCATCAAGCAGGAATTGGACAATCTCAATAAGCAGGCTCACCTGTCTGAAAGTGACTTCCGTGGCTATTACGAAGGTGTACTTTATCGCAAAAAGCTGGAAGATGTGGTCGAGGCCGATCTGAAACCCGTTCAGGAACAAGTTTGGGCGCGCCACATCCTCGTCGCAACGGAAGCCGATGCCCAGAAAGTACTCGCACGTTTGAAAAACGGTGAAGATTTTGGCGCTCTTGCCAAAGAACTTTCCACCGATACGACCAGTGGTGCAAAAGGTGGCGATCTTGGTTGGTTCGGCAAAGGCGCAATGGTTCAAGAATTTGAGACTGCGGCTTTTGCAATGAAAGTTGGCGAAATTAGCCAGCCCATTAAGTCAAGTTTTGGATACCATATTATTCAGGTCATTGGGCATGAAAACCGCCAGCTTGATAGCGCTGCTTTTGCAAAGTATAGAGACCAATCCTTCGCGGATTATTTGAAGACATTGCGCGCTGCAGTCAAGGTTGAGCAGTATGATGATGTTTGGAAAGAAGCCGTTCCAACAGAACCAGCTTTGGTCACCCCGGCACCACAGCAGCAGTAGTTTTTACAATCTGTTCTCAGCAACAAAAAAACATCCCTTCATTTTTTGTGAAGGGATGTTTTTTTGTCTTGGTTTGAAGTATTAC
Organism: uncultured Chloroflexia bacterium; assembly: GCA_963757465.1. Classification (GTDB taxonomy): domain Bacteria; phylum Chloroflexota; class Anaerolineae; order Anaerolineales; family Villigracilaceae; genus UBA5195. Next base: position 733,250 of record CAVWRY010000007.1, read on the forward strand.
TCCGAACGTAATGCTTCCACGGGTTGGAGTGTGGCCGCCCGATTGGCCGGGTAAATTCCAAAGAAAAGGCCAATCGCCGTGGAGAAAATCGTTGCCAACAATATGGAGCTAAGGCTAACGCTGGGGTTGAAAACCGTGTTGTTGGCCGCCGCAATCAACCCGACGATAAAGGCAATCGACCAGCCCAGGAAAATTCCGACCAGGCCGCCGATCAAACTAAGCAGCGAAGATTCGGCAAGGAACTGGATCAAAATATCGCGTTTGCGCGCACCCAGCGCTTTGCGCAGACCGATTTCACGGGTGCGTTCTGTCACCGAAACGAGCATGATGTTCATAATGCCAATCCCACCCACCAGCAGTGAAATGGCGGCAATACCACCTAGAAAGATGGTTAATACGCCAGTAATCGTTGAGGCCGTTTGCAGAAAATCTGCTTGTGAAAGGGTCGTGAAATCATCCTGCCCGATGGCGGTGCGGTGACGGGTTTCCAGAATGTTGGTGATTTCTTCTGTTGCGAGGCTCACCGAATCAGAATCACTGGCTTGTGCCAGAATGATATCCACTTTGTCTGTAGAGCGACGGATAATGCGCGTGCGCGCAGTCGTCATTGGAATAATGACAACATCATCCTGTGAGCCAAAGGTTCCACCACCTTTTTTCTCCAACACACCAATCACGCGGAAAGGTTGGTTCTCAATGCGAACAATTTCACCAACCAGCCCGTCGTGCCGGTTAAAAAGTTTATCGGCCACTTCAACGCCAAGGATGACCACTGATGCGCGTCCGAGCACTTGCTCTTCGGTAATCAGTTCCCCTTCAGCCACCTGGAAATTGCGTACCGGAAAATATTCCGGGGTGACGCCAGAAAGTGTGGTGCTGGCTTTTTCGCCGTTTGCAGAGACAATGATATTGGTCCCTTGAATGATCGCCGCTACCGCAGAAACGTGCGGCGCTGAAAACGGGTCAGCAATCGTTTGCGCATCTTGCAATGTGAGCGGACGGACATTGCGAACGTTGTTTTGCTGGTTGCCAGAAAAGACGAACAGCAGGTTGGTTCCGATGCCGCTGATGCTTCCGGTGATCGAATCTTGCGCACCCTGACCAATCGCCAGCATGGCAATGACCGCGCCAACGCCAATGACAATGCCCAGAACGGTGAGCCCCGAACGCATTTTGTTTGAATTGAGACTTTCAAGCGCCTCGATTAATACCTGGAAAAGAGTCATGCGGTCTCCGTGTCTACGATCCCGTCGCGGATACGGATGACCCTTTGGGTCTGCGCGGCAATCTTCGGGTCGTGGGTGACAATGATCAGGGTAGTGCCACTGTCACGATTGAGATTTAACAGCAGGTTCATGATTTCCTGGCCCACTTTCGAATCCAGGTTGCCGGTTGGCTCATCTGCCATGATGATGGCGGGATTGTTAACCAGCGCCCGTGCAATTGCCACGCGCTGTTGCTGACCGCCAGAAAGCTCAAATGGGCGATGATTGATGCGACTTTCCAACCCAACCGCAATCAGCGATTGGCGCGCGCGTTCTTTGCGCCCTTTGGTGATGCCTGAATAGCGCAGCGGCAACTCAACATTAGAGAGCGCCGTCGAGCGTGAAAGCAGGTTGAAAGACTGGAAGATAAAGCCAACTTTGTGGTTGCGGACATTGGCAAGCTGATCATCGTTCATGTTGGCGACGCGCACACCATCCAGCGTATATTCGCCTTCGGTGGGGCGGTCGAGGCAGCCGAGAATGTTCATCAGCGTGGATTTGCCGGAGCCGGATGGGCCAACGATGGCGACAACTTCACCCTTGTTGATTTGCATCGAGAGTCCACGCAAGGCCTGTACTTCGACATCGCCCATTTTATAGATTTTTTTGAGACCCTCGGCAACAACAACAGGCTCAGACATTAGCCGCCTCCAGCTGTGCTGCCGGGACGCCCACCGCCAGGGCCGCTGAACGTGGCAGGCGGATTGAGCACGATGGTGTCACCAATCTTCAAGTCACCACCGGTTACTTCGCTGTCGGTATCAGATGTGGAGCCAAGCTCAACTTTGACGGGCGTGGGGATTCCGTTTTGCAGGATGTACACAACGCGTTGGGCATCCACCACGCGTACGGCGCGGTTTGGAACAACCAGCACATCTTTGATTTCTTTGACGAAGATGGTCACAGCCGCGGTCATGCCCGGTTTGACGGCTGCATCTGCATCGGTCAGTTCAACGGTAACGGTAAAGTTGACGGCATCTTGCGCTGTCGTCCCGACCCGTCCCACTTCTGAAACCTTGCCGGTGTACGATTTTCCCTGAATGGCATCAAAGCCAACGTCAACGCTTTGACCGAGGGCAATCGAGTTGATGTCCACTTCAGAGACATCCACATCCACCAGCAGATGGGACAAATCGTCGAGACGGAATGCGTCTTTGCCGGGGGTGGCCTGATCGCCGATAATTGGCTCGGCATCGGTGATGGTTCCGTCAAAGGGGGCGATGACGAAGGCCGAGTTTAACGTGGCCTGGGCGGCGGTGACACGCGCCTCGTCTGCCGCCAGCTCGATGGGGTCAATATCTCCCTGGAGCTGGGTCAGATGGCTTTTCGCGTTCTCGAGGTTGCTCAAGGCGACAGCATAGTTGGCTGCGCGTTGGGCGGCTTCGGTGGCGTCGGCGCTGCCGGTGACGTAATTCAAATTGGACGAAATCTGATCGCGGTTCAGTTCTGCGTCTGTCAGTGCTGCCAAGGCTGTAGCCTTGCGCGAATCGCCATCGGGTAGGTTCTCGAAGTTGTGATAATTCTTGCGCAGGTAAGCGACTTGCTTGTTAGCAAGATCGAGGTTGGCCTGCGTATTGCTGATATAGGTATCGCTGGCGCGCTTGAATTGAATGCCGTCATATTTATCTTTGGCGTCATCGAAAGCCTTTTGCGCATCGGCCAGGGTTTGTTCTACCTTTGCGCGGGAAAGGCCCGAATTTTGTAAATCGTCGAGCGTTTGTTGTGCGCTCAACAAATCGGACTGGGCCAAAATGACATTTTGGGGGACGGAAATCATCGCCAGGGAGGCGAGCACGGTGCCGCTTTTGACCTGGTCACCCACCTTGGCGTTGATTTTCTCGACCGTGCCGGTATTTTGCCAGGTCAATTGCGCTGAGTGTTTGGCGCGGACGGTGCCTGTAGCACCTACTTTGGCGGTAAGGCTGCCTTTGGCTGCCACAACGGTCTGGAATTGACTGGCGGCTTTGGCGCCGCAGGCGGTCAAAATTAACGTCAGCAGGCTGGCAATGATAACAATCGTTCGAAATTTCTTCATAGGTTCTCCTTTGGTTCTTCTGCAAAAAAGATGAGACATACAATCTTACTCTACGCAAGATTTGGGGTAGCGTTTCAGCCAATCAGAATCTGAAATCAAACAAGCCCCAAACGTGGTTTTCTCGATATTGGCAAGCTTAACCCCGCAATATTAACCCAATATAAACGCAAGCGCTGTCAGCAGCAGGGCAACGAGGCAGGCTTTGAGCATCACCCGCCGTGCCTGTCGGCGCACCTGCGCCAGTTTGGCGGCATCTTCCATTTTTTCAACCCCATTTGTTCCATCTTGAATGCCTGAACGTGCAAACGCCACGCAGATTTTGTCGTGCCATTGAAAGTATCCGATTGCTGCTGCTGCAAAAATGAAAAACAGGGGCAATCGCCACAGGCGGTCTACGCCGGTTGCCATCAGCACAACAAGCACGATGATGGCAAAAACAAACTGAATGATGCCAAAGCGCAAGCGTCTACTTCTTCCAGCAGCGTTGATGTTGGAACATACTTCGCCGCTCTGACTTTCACCCAGTTTAAAGGGTGGGGGTACAGGGGATGATGTTTCGAGTTTCATGGTTAACCTTTCAAACATTCTGAATATGGATAAAGGAAAAGAAGGGGATGTGGGTACGAGAACTGTGCCCTACTTTGGCTCCGAAGGAACCGCCAGCCCGCCTGCAATGAATGTCATCATGCGCGCAATGGCTGGTGATGGATCTTCATCTTCAAGCGGCCCGGTTTCCAGCAAATGAAAAAGCAACCCGGTCTGTAAAGCGCTCATATATCCCGCTATATCTTCCAACGGAATATCGCTGCGCACTTCGCCACGCGCCTGGCCATAGCGCAAAACCTTGACGAAAATTTCAAGCATGCCGGTGCGCGTGCGCTCAACCTGCGGTTTGTTATTCGGCTTGAGCGCCTCCCCCACAAAGGCGCGGATCACATCCGGGGCGGCCAACACGCTTTCACCCATGCTGGTAAACAAAAAGCGCAGAACATCCATTGTTTTTGGCTGTGTTGCCAGATAGTCTGTCAAGCGTGGTTGAACAAATTGATCCAGGATGTCCTCTCCCCAGGGCAAAAGCAGCGCATCTTTGGACGGGAAGTAATTAAAATAGCGTCCCGCGGCTGATCTCGGCTTTGTTGGCGATGTCGTCCATTGTGGTTTGTTCGTACCCTTGCGTTTTGAACAATTCCATTGCTGCGACAATAATGCGTTCCGTCACTTTTTGCTTGTTTCGTTCGCGCAGGGGCAAAACATCCATTCGGCATCAATCCATTTTCTTGCTGAAATTATTATACTGAGTTCAAACTTAGACTGAGTTTATCATAAATCCTTTTTGCCTGCCTTGCATTTTCGATGATCTTATAAAACGCATATACTTTACCGAGAGTACCGACATGGCAAGTCTATAAACCAACCCCCTCCGGCCTAGCGGCCACCTCCCCCAAATCCGACTGACAAAAAGCCTATAAATTCAAGTTAGTTTGCGTCGGATTTGGGGGAGGCCGGGAGGGGGCTAGAAAGTAGACTAAAATAAAAGTCATTCCACTGGAAAGGATTTTGCCATGACTCTCTCTGGAAACGGAAATTTGCCCAAGTTGAATCTTGCTGCCGCTGAGGACGCGCATGCTGAAATTTACTTGCATGGCGCACACGTCACATCTTGGGGGGTGGATGGTGTCGAAAGACTCTTCCTCAGCCCGAAGGCCGATTTTTCCCCGGGGGCCGCCATCCGCGGCGGGACGCCTGTGATTTTTCCGCAGTTTGCGGAACTGGGGCCGCTGCCCAAGCATGGATTTGCGCGCTCTCGCGCTTGGGAACTGCTCGCTGCCGAAGCGGATTGGGCGACTCTGCGCCTGCGTGAAGACGCAGCCAGCCTGGCCCTGTGGCCGCACCCGTTCGTGCTCGACTACACCGTCCGTATTGTTGGGCGTCAGTTGCAGATGACGCTGACAGCCAGCAATCCCGGCCCGGGGTCGTTCAGATTCAGCGCAGCGTTGCATACTTACTTGCGGGTGGATGATCTTCGCACAGTATCTGTTGAAGGGTTGCAGGGGTTGCGCTTCAGCGACAGCGCCGATGGTGGGAAGAATCCATCCAAAAGGAAGTCTTACTGACTTTTCCCGGTGAAATTGACCGCATCTACTTCCGTGCTGCTGCGCCAGTCCAGCTACAGGACGTGATCATTGAACAAACCGGCTTCACCGATGTGGTTGCCTGGAACCCCGGCCCTGAAAAGTGCGCCACGCTGAAAGATATGCAGCCTGACGGCTATCTGCAATTTGTGTGCATCGAAGCGGCGGTGATTGAAACCCCGTTCACGCTGCAACCCGGTGAAAGCTGGACAGGAACGCAGCGGATTGCGATTAAATAGGCGCTTGGTGTTCATTGGGAGATGCAACATGAAACCATCTTTTTTCACGAAAGCTTTTATTTTTTTGCTGGCTACCCTCTTGGTTGCCTGCCAGGCTGGAGCACCTGCAGTGGTTAATACGCCGACAACCTTTGTCGAGGCACCACTTGCAACGAAAACAGTAATACAAGCCACACCAACCCCTCATTTTGACAAAATTTCGCCAATTTTGCGACTTATCAATTTGGGCACAGGCACGAGTTCGGCCAAAATACTCCAGGGATGGAAAATGGCTCTATGCCTCATCAACAACCGGTATTTATGCTTATGATGTGGCAACTTCGTATCAGGAGATTCGGCAGATTTCATCCTTGCCGATGGGCGAACTCTCGCCCGATGGAAAGATCATTGTTAGTGCAGATGGCGCAAGCCTGTATGCTGCTGAGAGTGGTCGAAAGCTTCTTGATCTGGAGCAGCTTCCTGGGTTTGTGCTAACGGGCAGCGTTTTTTCGCCAGATAGCTCTCTCATTGCGCAGCACTATAATAATCGTGAAGGCAGCGGCAACTGGTTTACCGTCTGGCGGACAGGAGATGGAAAGCCAGTCAAAACATTCGAAGCAGAAATCTATCAAATTTTCATCAGATAGTCGTCTTCTTGCGGTGGAGTTAGATAAACAAGATACACCGGGCCAAGACTCCGTCGCTCATGTAATTTTGTATGACTTACAGACCGCTCTGCAATTAGGGGAATGGCTTGGCGAAAGTTCTGCTTTTCTATCGGATGACAGCCTCGTAATGGAAACGTCAGATGGTTCTGTGCGTATTTATGACTCCAAAACCCATGCGATACGCCACAGTTTTGCAGGAAAATTTGCAGCGTTCTCAGTTGATGAGCAAACGATAGCGACACTATTTAATGACCAAATCAATCTGTATCGGGTTACAGACGGCAAACTTCTCCGCAAGTTTAAAGCCGGGTTGTCTAGCATTGACAGCGCCGAGCTGGCTTTTAATGCGGATGCGCAAATTATCGCAGGTTTTACGACAGATGATCAATGTTGTGGCGGATATGAGAGCAATCTATCTCTTTGGCGTACAAAAGATGGCAGCTTAATCAAAAAACTGAAGCCGAGCGGATTTCTTTTTTCACCAGATGGGCAGATCATCTTGACGGGCAACCAAATTTTGCGGGCATCGGATGGTTCTTCCGTTATTGACTTACCTCCCGCATTTATTAATAGTGTAAGCCACCTCGCTTTCACACCAGATGGGCAGCAAATTATTGTAGCCAGCTACCAGGATGTCTATCTATACCCCGTTGCTGGTAAATCGATTTGGATTCCCAAAGTTGGCGACTTTACGAAATATTTACCGATTTTGAAGGCTGCTTCCCCGCATTTTGAATATGGAATGCCTCTCGATGACTCAAAGGTGGAAGAAATTCACTCACCAGATGGCAAATTCCTGGCAACAAATGATAAAGGAATTGTTACGATCTCAGGGGAAGGTGGGTCGTTTACCATCCCTGCTGACCCAAAATCTACTTCACTCTCTTACCCCGGCAATAAAACACGCGTAACTCGTGTCGCATTTTCACCAAATGGTCACATTGCCGCTTTTGGTTTGTTGGCTGGCCCAGTAGAATTGTGGAACCTGGATAGCAAACAAAAGATACTTACGATCCCTCCTTTTGTTGATGCATTCCATTATGTTGGCGGGCTGGCATTCTCGCCCGATGGGACGCTATTGGCCATTGGATCGGAGGATGAAATCGTGCGTTTATATGAACTCAATGTTAGTCTGTAGGCGACAGCGGCTTCACTAGGGTCGGAATTTCGTTTATTTCTACTATCTTAAATAAACAGTATGGACGCAGCATTGCTGCGCCCATACTGTTGTTAATCGGTGAAAAATTATTTGGTTTCGATGTGGCCCCAGGCGACGCTGCTGTTATAGCTGATGTAATAGAAGCCGTTGATCTTGGCCGGGTATGAACCCGATGCTACATAGAGATTGGTTGCGTTGACGCCATTAATCGTCACACTCGCTGTATTCCAGGAATTGACATACGTTCCCAGAGCAGATGCCTGCCAGCAGAAGGTGCCTGCGCCATCGAAGGTGAAAGGTGCTGTAATGGTGGATGTGACCGGGCTGCAAGCGGAACCGCTGCTCCCCTAAGTCGCGGTACTGGTGGCGACTGGGGCGGTGGCGGTGCGGGTGGGGGTCAGGCTAGGACCAGCTGTCGGGGTGCGGGTGCGGGTAGCGGTTGGGCCAGGAGTGGATGTGCGGGTAAAGGTTGGGGTAATCCCGGCTGTCGGGGTGCGCGTCGGTGTGTTGGTTGGAACCACCGCCGTGCGGGTCGGTGTCTTGGTCGCAGGGAGTGATGTTGCGGTGGGGCCGGATTCATTCTTGGCGGCCATGTGGGTTGAGTGCGTGCGGAAGACGCTCAGTTCGGGCGCACCCGCCAGCACACCGTAGTTCGGGTCGACCTGGGTGCTCATATACCACCAGAAGGCGCTGCCGTCGCCATCAGCGGCTTCAAAATCGTTGTAAAGCGCGGTCCACCAGGTGGTGCGGTCAGCAACACTTGGGAGTGTGTTGAATTCGCCCATGAAAAACGGTTTGCCAACAACGTTGTGTAAGTCGCTGATCCAGGCGCGGATCAGGGTTTGGGTCTGCGCCAGCGACAGATTGGCCCAGCCTTCATTCGGGTAGGGATGGGCCGATGTGAAGTCAATGTATGGAGACTGTTGAATATAGATAAACGGGTTGCCTTCATCGCCGCCAAAGCCATAAATGGATTGGTGACCTTCGATGCCAGCGTCAAGCATGTGGTTCGAGTCGATGCCCTTGATGAAAGCACCCATCTCATCGACCCAGGCGCGCAGGGTGGTGCCGGTGGAATTTTCGTTGGGGGTCTGGTCTTGATAGCGTGGCTCGTTCATCAATTCCCAGGCAAAGATGGTTGGATCGTTTTTGTAGGCGATGCCGCTGTAGTGATTGATGCGGTTGAGCGCGTAGCTGACGTAGTTTTTGTAGGATGTAAAGCAGCCGGGGCATTTGGTCTTGTTGAAGAACTGTCCGCGCGCCGGTTGGCCGCCGCTTAAACCTTCCCAGCTTAGGCGTGTGTCAATGCCGCCGTAGGCTTCCCAGTAGTTTTCGAAAACCGGGATGAGCTTGATGTTGTGCGCCTTGGCCGATTGGATGACGTAATCGAACAGGCTGAATTCTTGCTCGTCATAAACGCCTTTGCTCTTCTCAAAACCGTGCCATGATTCGTGGCTGAACATCCACAGGCGCAAAACGCTGACTTTGTCGTTTTGCAGGTTGGTAAAGTGCGCGTCGATCTTGGCCTTGTCCATAAACTGGGTTTCGGTATCGCCACTGCCGCTGCCGTAAGTGAACACATCATAGGTGTTGGCCCCGGCAAAGTAGTACGTGTTGCCATCCAGACAGAAATGGATGCCGCAGCGGTAGACAAACCCGGCGGGCGCGGCGGCAGGCGCGGCCTGCGCCCGAAGCTGCCCAACCAGCCCGGCAGTCAGCACGGCGATTAAGATCACAACCAGAAACATATAGGTTTTTTTGAATTGAAGTTTGTTGCGAGGGTACATTGTCATTCTCCTTGAATGGGGTGGAAAGGAAACTTTAGATGCTTTATACTGAATTTCAACTAAAAAGATCGCTGGGTTGAATAAATTTTAGTTTTTTTGATGGCGCAGGTCTAGTACGATATTGATTGTTCAATAGACCATACTGACCAGTTTCGAGAAAAGTATCGATACGAAAGCAAAACAGGCGGCTTGTTTGCAAGCCGCCTGTTTTGTTGTTTTAAAATCCGGACAAACTACTTGGTTTCCAGATGACCGAACGATACGGTACTGGTGTAGCTGATATACCAGAAGCCGCCAATCTTGGCCGGGTACGAACCCGATGCCATGTAGAGATTGGTGATGTTGACGCCATTAATCGAGACGCTGGAGGTGTTCCAGGAGTTGATGTATGCGCCCAGGCTGCTTGACTGCCAGCAGAATGTCCCGGCACCGTCAAAGGTGAAGGGGGCCGTAATCGTCGATGTGACCGGGCTGCAAGCGCCTGTGCCAGATGTCGCGCTTGGAGTCGGGGAAGCCCCAACGGTTGGGGTACGGGTGGGGGTGTTGGTGACTGCTGCCAGAGTCGCGGTGCGGGTGGGTGTATTGGTGATCGCTCCTGGGGTCTGGGTGCGGGTTGGTGTGGCAGTGATCGGCCCGGGAGTGTTGGTGCGGGTTCCGGTGGCGGTAATCACAGGGGTAACTGGGGTGTTCGTGCGGGTGGCCGTCGCTGTCAGTCCGGCTGTCGGGGTGCGGGTGGCGGTGTTGGTGGCGACGGGCGTCACAGGTGTTCCGCTGGTGCCGGGGGCATTGCCACACAGTTTGGTTGTGCCATCATAGACTTCGATGTTAGACGCATAGAAATGGTCGTTATTGCCGCCCAGATAGGATGAATCCCAGGGCGTTGTTGCGCCGGTTCCGCCCCATGACCAGTCGTTGGCCGCATTCCAGGTGCTGCTGGATGTGATGTTGAAGCCGCCGCTCACCATGTGATTGTTGCCGGGGTAAACAGGCGTGCCAGCATAGCTCTGGGTGACGTAGTAAATCTTGTTGGCGGCATCGTAGAGTGTTGGGCCAGTGAGCGTGCCGTCGTGGGCTTTGACGACGGTGATGTCGCTGATGTTGGCGCTATCCAGCGTGAAGTAATAACGGAAGTTGAGATTGTTGCGAACTGTGGCAGGCCAGGCTGAGCGATTCTCAAGATACACATCCACCTGGTAGCCGTTCGACTGGCTGGCGTAGGACAGGGCAAACGCGCCGTATTCATCCTTGCAGCTATGAGACGTATCCGCAAGCGGGAAGCTGGAATCGGGGATGGGTGTTCCGCCAAACAGCGAGTACATCTTTGCCAGCGCGCCCACAAATGCAGAGTTGTAATCCACCGCGGGTTCGGTGCTCTGATAGGCGTTGATGTCATCGGTAAAACCGTCGGTTGTGGTGACGCTGCCGCTCAACGCGCCGTAGAGAATGTGGCGGGCATTGACCGGGTTGAGCGGGCTGGGAATGAAGCCCAACCATCCGCCGTAGCCGGTGCGGTGGTGCGGGTTGATGGGCGGACACTTGCCGAAGCCCATTTCATAGCTGCACCCGCGTGGATTTTGGCCGAGAATGTAGTTGATCTGCTGCTCGGCCATGTTGCGATAAGCTGTCTGCTTGGTCGTATCGCTGATGTGATCGGCATAAATGAAGGCTGTCAGCGCCAGGTTGGCTGCATAGCGGAACGAACCCCACACATCAATCTGGATGTGACCGCCAGGGGTATATTTGCTGGCACCGCCGCCGTTGGGCAGCCAATAATCCAGGTAGCGCTCGGCGTCTGTATTGTAGTTGTAGGCCGCATTGTTGGGGAATTGCTGGGCCATCAGGATGTACGCCCCGAAAGATTTGTCATCCCAGTTGAGGGTATAGGCATATTCGGGCGTGGATGAGCCGGTGACTTTGGGCATGTTGGGATATTCGGCCTGGGCTTTTGTCCAGTATGAAGCGCCGCTACCAGCCGTTTTGGCGTCGTTGGCCTTGGCCATCCAGATGTCGCTCCAGACCAGTTCATCTTTGTAGCTGCTGAAGGAGCGGTAATACCCCTGGGCATCGGCGATGCATTTGGTGTATTCCTGCTGATAGTTGTGGGCAAAAGCGTCGAGTTGGGTGGCGTGGCTTAACAACGTATCCGCGTAGGCAGTGTCGCCATCCGTGCGGAAAACGATGGAGGAAGCTGCCATCGCCGCAGCGACGCCGCCTGCCAGATCCGCCCCGCCGCCGCAGGCCGGTGTAATGGCGAAGGCCGGGCGGTTGGTGGGTTGTCCGGCGGCTGTTGGGCCGGAGAGCGTTGTCAGGTTGGTGGTTTCAATGGCAGACCAGTAGCTGTGGTCAGAACTGCCCAGGCCAACCTGTCCATAGAAGACATTGGCGGAGGGATGGGCCTTGATGAACCAGTCGTTGGCCCAGTGCAGTTGATTCTTGAGCCAGCTCAATTGTCCCGAGGCAGCGTAGGCGGAACGATATTCAATCGCGCCCCAGGCCATCACCGAAACGGCTTCGGACATGGGGAAGGCGAACTTGACATTATCCCCCGCATCCACCCAACCACCCGTCAGGTCAACGCCAACATCTTGACCATCTTGGAGCTGTAAGTCGCCACGCCAATTGAGACGAGTCGGGATGCTGGAAGTGGAAAGGCTGCCGGAGCGTTGAATTTCATAAAACAAAATGGCTTTTTGCAGCGCTTCCCCGTAGTTGAAGCCGCCATTGCCGGGGGCGGCATTTGCCGTCTGGACGATGGCTTGGGCGTTGGTGGCGAGCACAAGCGACGCAAGCATGGTCACCAGTACTAGCCCGGTCAGCACGCGCCAGAAAACTGAAAGTTGTTTGGTCATCTTCTTTTCTCCTTGGTGAGTGGGGGGTGTTAAACGCCGACCTTGCAGAATTGAAAGGTCATCATAAAGAGGGTAACCCACTTTATGATGACAAATCTTTCACAATATTATTAAACCCATGCGGGATATTGACAGATTATTGAATTAAATCAAAAGCAGGGACGCAGCTGGTTTCAAGATACTCAACCATCCACTGCGCCCCTGCCAAAGCACGGAAAATTAGGGGGATTACTTATTTGTAGATGATATCAGAAGCACTGTAGAAGCAGTTGACACCATCTGCGCCAGAGCCGATTTTGGGCGGCTCTGCTCCGGTATTGTTGCCAGTGTATTTGTCGCAAATATCGGTCGATGTGCTGCCCGTGATTGTAATCTGCGTAAAATGCGCTGTATCGCCGTAGTTGGTATTGATCCCGGCAATCGCAAGGAAAGGCGCTGTCACCCAGACATTCTGGAAGATAACGTTGCGCTGATATTGTGTGGAGCAATTGCCGCAGGAGCGGTAGAGCTTGCCAAAATCGGATGCCTGGAAGTTGCGGATGGTGAGTGTACCCGCACCATTGTGCTGGAAGATTTTGTCACTGGCGTGACGTGCTCCGCCGCCATCCACCAGGAAGGTCAAAGAAGAAGAACTACCGCGGAAGGTAGCGGCGTCTTCACCTACATCTTCCCACCAGACGTTTTGTAGGGTGCAGGTTCCCGCGCAGTGGACGCCGTCCGCTGCCGGGTTGCCAATAATGACGTTTTTAAGCACAGCGCCGTTGGCCAGATCGAAGATTGGACTTTGGCTTTCGCTCTGGCCGTTTGTGCCCAGGGCACCGCTGCCATAGTAGCGCTTCATGCCGCCGTCAAAGGTGCCGCTGACAGCAATGGAGGCCGTTACAGCCTGGTCCGCGCCGACAGAGGTAGGCCATGCGCCGAAGGTGGATGATGATGTTGGGGTCTTTGTGGGGGTGAAGGCCGGGGTGGGGGTGCGGGTACGCGTGGCGGTAGGCCCTGTCCCTGGGGTTGGGGTGCGTGTACGAGTAGCGGTGGGCCCTGTGGTAGCTGTGGGGCCAGTAGTAGCGGTAGGTCCAGTGCCGCCAGAGCAGGGAGCGCCGATTTCAAAGTGTCCCCAGGCAACGGTGCTGACGTAGTGGATGGTATATGCGCCATTCAACGGAGCGATGCTGGAGCCCGTGGCATAGATATTGGTATAGGCTGTGCCATTCACTTCCAAGGTTGTCAGGTTCCATGAATTGATGTAAGTACACAGCGAGGTGGTTTGTAGACAGACATCGCCAACACCATCCTTGGTGAACGGAACCGAAATAGACGTCGCCGGGCTGCAAACGGTTGCAGCATAGGCTTTATTGGAAAGTGCGGTGCCAAAAACCGTTGCGACAATTACAGCCAGCGCGGTCATGGTGAGTAAAAAACGTCTTACTTTCATTTTCTTTCTCCTTTAGAGTCTTATGTGGATCAGGAATGCTACACAACAATAATTCTTTGCCACGCAGGCCACGAACGCTGTGGCAAATATTAGTGCGCTTTTTTATTTGGCCGCGCCCAGGCCACTGTTTTGATATTCACCCAAATAAGGCGAAGACGCCGTTCCGTAGTTGACCGGGTGCGAGCTGTCCCAGGCCAGCCAGGGCGATGTGATATTGATGAAGGCGTTAATCACCACTCCACGAAGTATCATCTTGCCGACCGGGCTGGTGATGCCGCCTTGCGGCCACTGGCGCGCCAGATGGACGCCACTTGCGCCGTTTGAACCGGTGAAAGAACCGCCATTGAACAGGAAACCAAAGTTGCTGCTCGATGTGCTGGGTGCGCCCATGACGCCTCCGTTTTTGCGGGCTGCGGTGTAATTGATCTGACAGCCGTCAAAAACGGCAACGCCTGCGCCAAAGATGAAATCGGTATCTCCTTCGACGTAGCAGTTTTTGGCATAAAAACGATTGCCGGGGTTGCTGACCCATAAAGTATCCTGATTGCCAAACAACTGCACGTTATCAAAAATCACCTGGTCGGCGGCGGTATAAACAGCCACAGCCTGATCCTGCCCACCGGAGTTGGGGTTGTCTTCAGCATAAGTATTGGTGATGGTCAGGTTTTTGGCTTCAAAGCCGGTGTTTTGGATAATGAAAGCCGACGAGCAGGTTGTGCCAACAATGCTGCCACTCTTGGCGGCACAGCCGTTCACCCATGACTGACCTGCGCTGGTGTAATTGCCGGCGCTGACCAGCGCCCCATACTGGCTTCCGGTCATTGGCGCATTTGTCTTCTGCTGAATTTTCACCGCGCTGGCAGCACCTGTCCCATAGAGTGTGATCGGCGGGCCAGATGGCACAAAAACCATTTCGGTATAAGTGCCGGGGCTGACAAGGATGTATTTGCGTGTCGTGCCACCCGCGTTGATGGCGGCGTTGATCGCAGCCTGGACGGTTTTGTAAGTGCCGGTGGTGCTGACCGTGTAATTGGGCGTGCCCGGCATGCTGATAGTTTCAGGAACCCACCCCGCGAGGAAATTGGCTACCGTATAGTTGGCGGCCACTGCGCTGCTCAACTGCGGACGGGTCGAGGTCGAAGCCGGGGATGTTGGGGTTGGCCCGCTGGATTGGGTGGCTGTGCGGGTTGGGGAGGGTACGGGTGTGTTGGTTGGCCCGGTTCCTGGGGTAGATGTGCGGGTTGGTGTGGGGGAAGCCCCAGGCATGGGAGTGTTCGTCGGACTGCCACCAGCGCACGGGGCGCCGATTTCAAAATGCCCCCACCCTACACTGCTGACGTAGTGAATCGTATAGGCCCCGCTGATTGGGGCAATCGTCGAGCTGGTTGTGTAGACATTGGTGTAGGCAACGCCGTTCACTTCCAGCGTCGTCAGATTCCATGAGTTGATGTAGGTGCAAAGGGAGGTCGTTTTCCAGCAAAGGTCCCCGGTGCCGTCAAACGTGTAGGGTGTTGAGATGGTGCTGGTCGGGCTGCAGATGGTGGCTGCGCGTGTAAGGCGGGGTACTGCAAACCAGGTTGTGAGCGTAATTGTCAGGATGGTTACAATAGACAACAAACGGATATATTTCAGCATTGCTTCTCCTTCGGTATCGATAACAACAGCTAAAGCTTACCGTTTTGTAAGGTTTATGTCTTACACAATCTTAATCAGGAGATGCAGGATATTGATTTCGACCATAACCTTGAAAAAGGAAGACGCAATAGTCCTGTTTTATTCGACTTTTTATCGAATAAAACAGGACTATTGATATATCTGCCCAGAACTCTATTGCGCTTAGAGAGCTTTTAGACCTTATGAAAGTAATTGTATGGCCTCTCGGATTCGCTCGAGCACTTTCGCGCGACCAATAATTTCCATGCTTTCGAAGAGCGGCGGGCTCACTTTTTGGCCTGTCACCGCCACGCGCAGGATGCCAAAAACCTGGTTGACCTGCAAACCCAATTCTTCCACAAAGGCCCGCAGTGGGGGTTCCGCTTCGGCGTGGGTCAATGCTGGAAGTTTTTCAAGAATCTCAAGGGCCTTGCAGGCAATCTCAGCAGACTGAGCCGCCGTCAGACCTTTAGCAACCAGTTCTTCGGGGATGGGGTTGACCGTTTTCTTGAAAAAGAACCCGGCAAAGGGGAGCACATCGTCCAAAGTCACCAGCCGTTCACGGATGAGCGGAATGATTTTCATCAGCATGGCATCGTCCACGATGTATCCGGCCTGGGTGAAGAAAGGCTTTACCAGTGCGGCAAGATCATTCTCTGCCAACAGGCGGATGTGCGTGCCGTTGAAATGGTCGAGCTTGGCAAAGTTGATGGCTGCGGGCGAAGCCGTCAGGTGGTCAATGTCGAAGCGCTGGACCATTTGCTCAAGGGTCATGACATCGTCTTCGGCAACGCCCCAGCCCATGAGCCCGATCCAGTTCAAGACCCCGGCGGGGATATAGCCCAAAGCCTGCAACTCGCCCACAAAAACGGAGTAACCATCGCTTACCGCATCTGCCGTTTCGCGCTTGGACATTTTGCCCTTGCCGCTCGGCTTGAGAAAGACCGAAAGATGCATCCAGATCGGTTCGGGCCAGCCAAAAGCGCGGATGATGTTGACGTGCAGCGGGAAACTTGGCAGCCATTCAGACCCGCGAATGACGTGTGTGATTTTCATTTCATAATCATCGACCATTGCGGCCAGGTGATAGGTTGGCAGACCGTCCGATTTCATGATGATCGAGTCATCGAGATCGCTGTTTTGCCAGATGATCTCGCCGCGCATTTTGTCGACGGCTTTGGTCTCGCCATCGTGCGGCATCTTAAAGCGCACAACGTGCTTTTCGCCAGCGTCCACGCGCCGCTGAGCTTCTGACGGGTCAATGGTGCGGCAGGTGTCGTCGTAGCGGAAGGGTTGTTTGTTTTTCTGCTGTTCCTGGCGCATTTTTTCGAGCCGCTCGGGCGTGCAAAAGCAGGGATAGGCGTGGCCGCGCGCGATGAGTTCCTTGCACCACTTTTGGTGAATATCCTGGCGTTCGGTCTGGCGGTAGGGGCCATAGGGGCCGCCGATGTCGGGGCCTTCGTCGAAGTGCAGGCCGAGCCAGTGGAGTCCGTCGATCAATTCCTGCTCTGCGCCTTCCACAAAACGTTTGCGGTCGGTATCTTCGATGCGCAGAATAAATTTCCCGCCAGTGCGGCGGGCCAGGAGGTAGTTATACAATGCGGTACGGGCGCTCCCAAGGTGCATGCGTCCGGTGGGGGAGGGTGCAAAACGCACCCTGGCAGGGGTTGATGAATCCAAGATGGCCTCCAGGTTAGAGTTCAAGCGCCTTGTGGCGCATAATGACACTTTCTACCAGTCCGATCGCAATCAGATTGGCGACAATCGAACTGCCGCCATAACTCGCAAAGGGTAGCGTCAAGCCAGTGGCTGGCATTAAATTCAGATTGACGCCAATATTGACGATAGATTGAAATGCAATCAGCGTGGCAACCCCATAGCAGATCAATGCTCCATACGAGTCGCGTGAAACATGGGCCGCCCACAGGCAGCGATATACGATAAACCCGACAAGCAGAATGACCAGGACTGCGCCAACAAAACCAAGCTCATTCCCAATGGATGAAAAAATGAAGTCAGACCAGCGTACTTTCAGGAAGCGCAATTGTACCTGTGAGCCGTGTCCGTAACCTTCTCCGAACAAGCCACCCGCGCCGATCGCGATTTTGGCTTGCAGGATGTTGTAAATATCGCCATAGCGGGCGTTTGGGTCGGGCACCAAAAAGTTGAGAATACGCTTGAGCTGATAGTCTTGAATGACTTTCAAGTTAATGAGCGCAGGGAGCGTTACGCTAACCATCACCAGCCCGGCGACACCATACCCAATGAGATGTTTGATGGGTAAGCCTGCCATCCACAATAAAACGGCCCACAAAACAATCAGCACAATCGACGTACTGAGATTGGGCTGGAGCAATACCCAGATGGTTAGACCAATCATCACGAAAAAGCTGAAAAATGTCCATTTTGGATTTTTCATTTCGTGCATGTGCTGGGAAAAATAGAAGCCCAGCACAAGGATCAAAACGATTTTGGCAAATTCCGATGGCTGGATGTTGACCAGCGCTGTCTGAAACCAACGTGCCGAACCAAACAGGGCGTTGCCGATAAAGTTCAAAGCAACCAGAACAAAAAACATGCCCCAATAGAGTTGCCGGTTGAGTGATGCCCAGAGATGATAGTCTACCGATGCTGCACCTAGCATGACGACAAATCCGATCAGGGCGAAAATAATCTGCCTGCTGACCAGGTCTGTGGTTGTCGTGAGCTCGATATTTCCGGCTACGGCAGAGCGAATCATGGTGATGCCAATAATCACCAGAACGGTTACCGCCCCCACGAGCGAGAAGTCAAAGTGCCGCCAAAAACCACCACGTAACATAATTTTTACTCTCTGCAAAACTTGGAAGACATTTTACGTATTGCGTACTGCGTAAAAAAATTATCCTGCGCGCCTGCGGGTTGCGCTCTTCAGGGGAATATCTGCTACCAGACGCTGTTCACGGCCTTCGTTGCTGATGTTAATTTGCACGCTGGCCGGGTCAATTTCAATGTGTTTTGAGATGACGGCGATCAATTCGTTTTTGAGCGCTTCCATCACAGATGGGGTGAGATCAGTGCGATCATGAATCAGCACCAGTTGCAAACGTTCCTTGGCGCTGCTTGCGCTTTTTTTGCCAGTGAGACGTTCGAAAAAGTTCATGGTTTACTTCCTCCCGCCTGCCATTTTTGTCAGACGCTCCCACAGGCTTTGCGATTCCAGTTCCATGAAGGGAACTTCTTCGCCGTTCAATCGCCGCGCAATGTTGCGGAAGGCCTGCCCGGCGCGGCTTTTGGCTTCCATCGTCAGTGGCGCGCCCTTGTTCGAAGCAACGATCACATTTTCGTCTTCGGGCACAATGCCAATCACGTTGATGCGCAAAAGGTCATAAACATCGTCCACCGAGAGCATGTCACCGCGTTTGACCATGGCCGGGTTGAGCCGGTTGATAATCAGGGATGGGGCAGCTTTTTCTTCGGCTTCGAGCAGCCCAATCACCCGATCCGCATCGCGCACGGCAGACATTTCAGGGTTGGTGACGATCAGCACCTTGTCGGCGGGGGCGATGGCATTGCGAAATCCGCGCTCGATGCCTGCGGGGGAGTCGACGATGATCCAGTCCATTTCTTCGCGCAGTTCGTCGCACAGGCGAATCATATCGCTCGGTGAAACGGCGTTTTTATCGCGTGTTTGCGCCGCCGGGATTAGAAAAAGCTCCGGCAGGCGTTTGTCGCGAATCATGGCCTGACGGGTGCGGCAGCGGCCTTCGACGATGTCTACAATGTCATAGACGATGCGGTTTTCAAGGCCCATAATCACATCCAGGTTGCGCAGGCCAATATCGCCGTCGATGCAGACGACCTTTTGTCCGTTGAGCGCCAGCGCCACTGCGATGTTTGCGACGGTGGTGGTTTTGCCAACGCCGCCTTTGCCAGAAGTCATGGTGAGTACTTTTCCGGGCATGCTATTCTCCTAACTCGATTTCCATGGCTCTGCCTGTAAACGGCCATTTTTAAGCTGCACAATTTCTGGCTGGGGCTTTTCGCGCCGTTCGGGGGGGATGGCGATTTCTTCGGCGATACGCAGCTGCATGGGGGATAAATCGAGCGCGCAGACGACGGCTTCGCGGTTTCCCTGTGCTCCGGCATGGACGACTCCCCGTAGCCGCCCCCAGACGATGACGCTGCCCCCGGCGATGACCTCGGCGCCGATGTTGACGTCGCCAAAAACGACGATATGCCCGGCATATTCGATGCGGGTGCCTGAGCGCAGGGTTTTGTTAACCCACAGCGCGGATTTATCATCGATGCCTTTGGCGGTTTGCATCTCTTGCGGGCGCGGTTTGTGGATGCGGGTCGCCATCCCCAGGATTTGCGCTGTGTTTTCAGTGATGGTGGAGCTGCTGATAACGGCCCACAGTGTAATCCCGCGTTCTGAGAGATTGTCGCGCAGCGTTGTCAGTTCGGCCACGCGCAAGTCTTGATTGCCCACATCCAGCGCCAGTCGCGCACCCTGAAAAAAGGACGGCTGCTGTTCGATACGTTCCATCAAGGCGCGTTGCAAGATTGGCCAGGCGGCTTCTCCAAGCGAAACCATCAAGCCTTCACGTATTCCTTTGATTTGAACGAGGGATGTCTCTGCCATGCTGTTACCAGTCCGAATTTTGCAGAATTATACCCGGCTGTGGGTATTTTATGGCACAGCTAATTTTCGCATCCGTTGGACGGGTTGGGATTGGTGTCTATGGATTTCAGGCAGAAATACGCTTTCATGATTTGTGCAACAATTGGACCATCCGTGGTTGATCCTTCTGTTCCGTTATAGGTGAAGACCGCCACCGCAATTTCTGGATCGTCATAAGGGGCGTAGGCCAACGTCCAAGCGTGAGCAGGCCATTTGCCTGAGTTCGCAGCGTTGCGCCAGTCTGGCAACATCGTCGCAATATTCGGCAGTGCCGGTCTTCCCGGCAACAGGGACATTGATACTATCTGTAAAGAGATAGGGATGCAAAGTACCAGTTGGGTCAGTGACGGCAAGGCGCATGCCTTCTTGAACGCTTTTAATGGCTGAAAGCGAAACTGTCTTTTTGCTGTTATCGTCACTGGTGCAATAGCTATTTTCGCATTGATAGTTGATGATTTTCTTGTCAACCGTCAAGTCCCATTTTACGTGGCCGCCCTGAAAAGGTGAAATTTGCCAGGCACCTTCTTGAAACACGGGGTTGTTTTGATCGTCGGTGCCACAAAAGCCATCAACGAGTTCATCATCCGCATTTTTTTGCTTGCAGATACTGTAGACGATTGTATTGTTGATGTTGTAGCCGGTGTCGCACCATCCCGAAACAGGTTTTCCCTTGCTATCCGTCTCATTGCAGGGACTGTAGGTGTCGCCAGCCTGATCGCGCCAAATGGTCAGCGGTTTTCCGGCTTCATTTGTAATCTCTCTAACCAGTGTTGGTTGCATCAGTTTGCCGTTATTGGCAATAGTTGCGGCTGACATCAGTACCTGTAAGGGTGTTGCGCCAACGGTTCCCTGTCCAATTGTGGCAATATAAGTATCGCCTGTTGACCAGTTTTCACCTTGATTGATACGTTTCCACTGGGGAAAATCTACCGGAACCAGGCCGCGCGCCTCGCCCAATAGTTCAATGCCCGATTGTTGACCGTAGCCGAGGGCGCGCGCGTACTGGGTGATGCGTTGAATATCGAGTCCTTCAGGGATTTCGTTCTTATAGCCGCCGCCCAATTTGTAAAAGCAAACATCACTGGAGTAGGCAATACAGTGCAGGAAATCCAAATGCCCAAATCCGCCGGGGTTTTCGCCGTTTTTGTAAATCCAGTCGACAAATTCTCGCTCGAAACCGAGGCCGCTTGCAGAGTAGGATTCTTTAAGCGTAAGTTTGCCGGGTGTATCCAGCACCGTAGAAGGAGTGACAATTCCCTCATTCAGTACGCCCACTGCGGTTGCGAGTTTGAAGACTGAACCGGGGGGGTATTCACCCGAAACAGCATGATTTAAAAGGGGTTTACGCGGATCTTGAACGAGCTGATTGTAATAATAGGCGGGAATGAAACGCGCCAGACGGTTATTTTCGAAGGATGGGTAGGAGACGATGGAGAGAATCTCCCCGGTTTTGGGATTTATCACAACGACAGCGCCACTTGTAATGAACGGTTTAGGCGCTTGCTGATTTAAATTATTAATTCTGCTTACCAATGCAGTTTCAACTGCTTTTTGCAGACGGGTGTCAATGGTCAGCACCAGATTATCGCCAGATTGGGGCTGGATGGGTGGCTCAAGGTTGCGCAATACCTGACCGGCTACATCCACCTCGACAACGTCTTTGCCGGGAACGCCCGACAAATTGTCGTTGAAATAGGCTTCGACGCCTGAATAACCGACTTTATCGCGATCCAGTAAAAAGCCACGGTCAATATACGATTGTTCTTCATAAGCGGGGATTGGGCCAAGGAATCCAATCACATCTGATGTTAATTCGCCAGTGGGGTAGTCACGAATGGGTTGAATTTCAATGCCTACGCCAGGCCAATCCACCGATTTTTCTCGGATGGTGCGGGCGAGGTCATCACTGACATTGCAATCAATGCGGACGGGTTTGTAGGGAGCGAGGGAGTTGCCAAGTTCAACCCATTGGGCAATCCCTGGCCCCGTGACACATTCTGAAACCAGCTTTACATCATCGATGGTGCCACTATTCACAGGGATACCGGTCAGATCGGAAAGCTGTCGGTAAATTTCCTGAATATCGGCAGGGTCATCGGGTAGACCTGCAGGGGTAATGATAATGTTATACGAGGCAACGTTGTGGGCAAGGATGAAGCCTCTACGGTCATAGATAATGCCGCGTGACGGCTGAACGCTGTTGGTACGTGTGCGGTTTTCATCCGCGCGGGCTTTCCATGTGTTAAATTCCAACACTTGAAAACCAAACAGTCGAAAGATTAATAAACTAAAACCAAGTGCAAGCACCGCGTAAAAAAGCAGCGCACGCCAAAGTTCATATTTTGCGCGAGGCAGGGTTGGGTTGCTCATATTAGTTCCTCAATTGGATAGACCCATAAGGACAGGTCTCGAAGCAGAGCATGGATGGGAATGGCCAGTAAAAGGTTGAGAAAAACGCTCGGAAGCACAATCAATGCCAGTGTGTCGTCAAAAGGCAGACGCGTGCCATTTACAATGAGCGCGAGATAAGTAATCAGATCATATATCAGCGTACCGAAAAATGTAACACTCAACAACGCAAGAATGGGGGTTTGCCAGATTTGGCGAATCACAAAGCGAGCCAATGCAACGGCAAGCAGATAGCCAATGATCGGCACATATATCGGTACAGCAGAAGCAAATGCAACCAAAAGGCCTGCCAAAACTGCCCAGTGCCATGCAGATTCGACCTGTTCTTGCAGCGCCCAGGCAATCAGAATCAACAAAACAATATCTGCAGCACCAGAAAGAAGAGTGATGCGACTAATGACTGCCATCTGGAGCATAATTGCCAGGGCCAGCACTGGAACGGCGATTAAATTTTTCATTTATGGGACGGGTTTGAGTGTGGAAATATCGACAGGGCGGAAATCTGTAATAATCAGCACGATTTTTAGCTGGGTGAAATCGACGACGGGCTGGACGCTGGCCTGCTGGAACAAATCGCTGTCCTGTTTGCGGACGCTGAGCACCTGTCCAATAATTAAATCGGTGGGGTAGCCGCCACCCAGGCCGGAAGTAAGTACCACATCCCCGGTGTTGATGACAACATCCTGGGGGATTAAATCGAGTGAAAGGTCGCCCGAAATGGTGCCGATCAGTTGCGCTTCGCGCCCGGTTTTTTCCAGGCGGACATTGATAACCGAAGCTGGGTCTGTAATGAGCTGGACGCGCGCTGCATTGCTGATGACGGCATCGATGCGACCAACAAGCCCCTGGTCGGTGACCACAGGCATTCCACGTCTGAGACCATCGTTTGAACCTTTATCGATAATCACATAATGGAGAAACGGGCTTGGGTCTCGTCCGATAACGGATGCGGCTGTGTAGGAGTTTTCAGCGTTGGAGCGCGAGAAGTTTACGAGTGCCGCCAGCGCCTGTGTCTCAGCGACTTGCTGTTGCAGTTGAACGACCTGTGCTTGTAAACGCGCCATATCGCTTTGTAGGGATGCGTTTTGCTGGCGCAGCGCAATCACATCACGCGGCACGGTCAAAAAGTCTTGAACCGCCAAAAAGCGGCTGGAAATCCAGGATTGGGTATTGACGAGCATGCCATTAAAGTCAGTCGAGACAAAGTTGAAATAACCCCCCAGTGCCAGCGCAAGAATACCAATCACGACAAAAAACAGAAACGTTGTTTGAGCAGAACGCGAAAAATTCATATCAGTGTTTTATGAGCGGGTGAAGCGTCACGAACGGTGACGCGTAGAACCCCTTTCAAGGCCTACAAGATAACTGCGCATTGCATCAAAGTTGTTCAGGATAACACCTGTGCCACGTACTACGCATGTAAGAGGGTCTTCTGCTTGCCAGACACGCAAATTCAACTCATCGGCAAGACGATCTGAGAGACTTTGCAACAGCGCGCCGCCCCCGGCCAGACAGATCCCCGTATCCATCAAATCGGCGATAATTTCGGGGGGGACTTCATCCAGCGCTTCGCGGATGGTGTCCACGATGACCTGTACCGACCCGGAGAGCGCGTCGCGCACCTCGACGGATGAAATCTCGACTGATTCGGGTAGACCGTTTACCAGGTTTCGGCCACGTACTTCCATCGTTTTTTCCTGTGGCAACGGGTAGGCAGAACCGATTCTCATCTTGACTGATTCAGCGACACCCTCACCAATCAACAGGTTGTACTTGTTACGAACATATTGAACAACATCCTGATCCATTTCATCACCTGCCACGCGCAAAGAGCGGGCTACAACTACGCCGCCCATCGACATGACGGCGACTTCGGTGGTTCCACCGCCAATATCCACGACCATGGAGCCACGTACTTCATTGACTGGCAGACCCGCGCCCAATGCTGCAGCAATTGGTTCTTCGATCAGGTGCGCTTCGCGCGCCCCGGCAGACATGGCTGCATCGTAAACGGCGCGCTTTTCAACTTCGGTTACACCGGCTGGGATGCCGATGATCACCCGCGGACGCGGCAAAGGGACAATTCCCTGGTCGTGTACCAGTGCAATAAAATGCGTCAGCATAATTTCAGTAACATCAAATTCCGAGATGACACCATCACGCACCGGGCGCACGGCAATCATGTTTCCGGCAGTGCGTCCCATCATTTCTTTGGCTTTCAGGCCAACGGCCTGCGGTTCACGTGTGCGTTTGTCAAGCACGACCCATGATGGTTCGTTGATGACAATGCCTTTGTTTTTAACGTAAACCAGCGTATTGGCTGTGCCCAGGTCAATACCAATGTCAAGCGAAAACAGACCAAGCAGCCAGTTAAACGGGTTGAAAGCCAAAATGTGTGCTCCTCGATAAAAAAAGCGATAATTGCTGTAAAATTACGGACAAGCGCCTATTATACCATGCGCAACTTTGATGAAATTTACCGCGCTTGTGATGGTATCGAAGTCGCAGGGAACTTGGGCAAGTTGATCGCTATTTTCAGGAGATTGTATGAACAAAGTTGCCGTCGTCATTGATAGCACAGCTTATATCCCGAGAGAAACACTTGAAAAACATGTCATTATCGTGTTGCCACAAATTCTGATCTGGGGACAGGAAACATTTCAAGATGGGGTGGATATTCAGCCCGAGGCGTTTTATCGTCGTCTTGCTACTGCAAAGAATATGCCGACCACCTCCCAGGTGCCTTTGACAAAAATGATCCAGACATTTTCGACGCTGATTGAGCAAGGATATAGCGTGCTTGGAATTTTTGTGTCATCAAAACTTTCTGGCACCTTTCAGACTGCCATGCAGGCGCGTGAAATGTTGACCGCTGGCAACGAAAAAGTTGAAATTGTCGACAGCCAGACCACTGCCATGGCGATGGGCTTCCTGGCCTTGAATGCGGCCCGTGCCTCAGACGCTGGGGCGACCCTGCAAGAGTGCAAGGCCCTTGTGGAAAACAGCCGTTCTTCCACAGGCGTTTATTTTGTGGTGGATACGCTGGAATTTCTTCACCGCGGTGGGCGCATCGGTGGGGCGCAGCGCCTGTTTGGAACGGCCCTTAACCTGAAACCCATTCTCGCTGTCAAGGATGGCAAGGTTAAGTCGATTGAGACCATTCGCACCAAGCGCAAAGCCATGGATCGTCTGGTGCAGATCATTGCAGAAGAATGCGCCGGAAAGTCAAAAATACAACTGGCAACGCTGAACGCAAATGCCGCAGAGGATGCCACAGAATTACTTAACAATGCATCGGCCTTGCTTCACCTCAGCGAGAAAATTTTTACCCAGGTCAGTCCGGTGGTTGGCGCTCACACAGGCCCTGGCACGGTGGGGTTGGCCTATCTGGCGCAAAAATAATATTTTAAAGATTATCAGACAAAGATGTGGGCTGCATGAAGATAGGCTAAAGAGAGGCTTAAAATAGCTTCTCTTTTTTGTTACTCAGACGGATTGTTTTGCTCTGTATCGGACTTCAAGTCATTTTCCAGACTGGCGTCTTCTTCTTTTTGCCATTCTTTGCTTGCTACCCACCAGCTTGCAATCACCAGCACGAAGAAGATGATAAGGATTGTCAAAAACACGCCTCGAATGGCAGGTTCAATTCCATCGGGTAAAACGGCTGAATACATCTCTTGCTCCTGTAAATCAATAATGATAGGTTTTGGGGGAAATAAACACAAGGAAGCACAGATTCCCCTTGTGCTAGTATCACCCAATCAGCGAATTCCTGGCTGTGTTTTGTTCACGCAACCGTCACTGGGCGGGAGTTGCCGTTATGGATAGGACATCGCTGCTGACAATTTTTACCAGTATTACGCCATGCGCCGGGACGGTGACGCTATAACTGTCCTTGAAGACACCAGGTCCTTGCGTTCCCACAGGTCGCGCACAGTTCAGTTGCTGAGCCAGGGGGCAGTTTGATCTGTGTCCAATCGACCTGCATGTTGGCATCCTCGTCAGAGCGATTGAAGAGCGCGACAACGCGTGCATTATTGGCCAGTTGCGTATCATCGGCGGGGACAGGGGTGGGGCTGCCAGCGCAGATCAGGCCAGTGAGCGCTGTGAACAGGATGTAGACAGGATGGGGTTGATGTCGCAGGCAGAGGGCTTCCTTGCATAAATTAAGGCCAAACAAAAATGCTCCCTTCGCGGAAGCATTTCTATTTTAATGGTTGTTACATGTTTTGACGGGTGATTAATATTACAGCGCAAGGTTGAGAAATGGTTCTCCTTTTTCTGTAATGAAAGCAGTACTTCATCCGTTCTATTGATACGAATATAGCGCAATAAATAGAATAAATCTTTACAAGGAGATCATCACATGGGTGCGTCAAATAGCAAGGCAGGCACGATAGGCAGTATTGAAGCAAGTGGTGAAAGAGCCGCCCGAAAGGCGGCAGCCAGCCACACATTCGAGTTATTGACGCGCCTTGGATATGGTGTGCGCGGACTGATTTACATTACGATGGGGCTGCTGGCCATCCAAGTGGTGCTTGGAAAAGGTGGCGGGCTCACCACGCCCCAGGGTGCAATTTCCACAATCGGCAAACAACCCGCCGGTTTACTCTTATTATGGATCGTGCTCATTGGATTAATTTCTTATTCATTATGGGGCGTGGTTCGGGCAGTGTTCGACCCCCTTAATAAAGGCAAAGACGCGAAAGGCCTGATGGCTCGCTTTGGGTTTTTAATGAGCGCATTCGGCTACGCCGTCATGATTTTGCCAACCTACGGCTATATTATGGGTGCATCACACGCAACCAGCGCTTCACAAACGGAGAAAATCATTACTGCTGTGATTGCCATGCCAGGGGGGCGCTGGGCGATTGGCCTGATCGGGTTGGCTGTTATGGTGGCTGGTGTGTACCAGGTCTATCTGGGAATTAGCTCCAAATTTGAGCGACAGTTCCAGATTTATGCACTCACGCCTAAAGAAGTACAACTAACGACAAATATTGCGCGGTTTGGTACGGCGGCGCGGGGTGTGGTGCTGGCCATTGTGGGCAGTTTAGTGATGCTGGCGGCTTATCGGGTCAACCCAAGTCAGCCTGTTGGCATGGATACAGCGCTCGCAACCCTGATGCACCAGCCATATGGCATCTGGTTGGTCGGTATCGTTGCGCTCGGCCTGATCGCTTTTGGGTTTTATTCCGTGCTGGGCGCAGTCTGGTTCAGACTTAAACGATAGGACTTTCATCATGACAACCCTTGCTGAAGCACATCCAATACCCGAAAAGGCTGGCCTTGATTTACGCTCGTCCGGTCTGCTGGCGAAGTGGCCAATCATTGGCATTCTTATGTTCATTTTGGGCAGTTTGGTATTTGGCGGCCTAACCTACAACCTGCTGGCGAACGGGCCTTTGCTGGCATGGGATCACACAATTGCCAATACGCTGCCCGCCATCGGCTTAAGCGGCCCTCCCTATCTTGAAGGCATTATGAACGCTGGTTTCTATATAGGGAATCAAGGGATTGCCGTTTTCGTTATCGTTCTTGCTCTTTACTTTTTATATAAACGTTACTGGCAAGAATTGACAATGATTATGATCGGATGGCCAGGCTCAGCAGTAATTTTTTTCACACTTTCAAATTTTTTTGCCCGTCCACGTCCTCCCACCCAAATTTGGATCGTCCTGAATATTCCTGGTTTTCCCAGCGGACATGCTATTGCCGTGGTTGTTTGTTTTGGGCTGTTAGCGTATCTGCTTACGCCGAAAATGCCATCCGTTTTCTGGAAGGTTGTTGTCATCGTTGCAGCGCTTTTCCTGATCGGATTTGTTGGTTTTAGCCGTATCTTCACAGGGGGTCATTATCTGACCGATGTCCTTGCTGGCTATGCTGTGGGAATAGCCTGGTCTGGGTTCATCTATACTTTAATTGAGCTTTATTTTCAAAAAAGGCGGAGTCACAATGTCCAAAAAGGGTAAATCCATCCGCGTCAAACTGATAGTCAATCCGGGTGCGGGTGTCGCATCCAATATGGCCGATCACTTGAAGCTAGTAGTCGACTATTTAACGGCAAAAAATTTCAAAGTGGATGTCGCTTTTGCCAAGCCTAAAGAAGAAGCCACCGCCATTACCAAACGCGCTGTCAAAAACGGATACAAGATCATCGTCGCCATGGGTGGTGATGGCACCATCGAGGCCGTCATGCGCGGAATGGTCGGCGGCAAGGTGCGCATGGGCATCATCCCCACGGGCACCGAAAACAATATTGCCAAAAGCCTGGGCATCCCCACCGATTTGGAAGAGGCCTGTGCGTTGGTCGTAACAGACAATACCTTGAAACTCGATCTGGGCCAGGTCACCACGCGAAAAGGCAAGAAATTCGTCTTCTTCGAAATGGCCACCATTGGTCTCTCGGCTGCCATCTATCCGGATGCCAGCAAAGCTATCAAGGGTAAATTATCCGGCCTCAAAGCGACTGCAATGACGTTTATTCATCAAGAAACCAGACCCAGCTTTTTCCTGACCCTTGATAATGAGAGCAAAATTGAAGTTGAAACGATGTTGCTGGTGGTTTCAAATACACCATCTTTCGGAAGAAACTTCGATGTAGCGCCAGGCGCATCTTTTCAAGATGGTCTATTCGATATTTCCGTTTACCCCGATTTTAGCAAGGCTGAACTGCTGCGCTATTACGCAGAAGTGATGGATGGCGGATATTCAGGGAATGGGAAAGTGCAGCGCTATCAGGCACGCAAGCTAAAAATCAAAACATCTCCCCGTCTGGATGTCATGTCAGATGGCGTCAGCCTGGGGAAGGGCACGGTAACCATCAAAGTCCGCCCGGGTGCTTTGCGTGTGATTACGGTTGGAAAAACCCCAAACTTGGAAAATACTCCAAAAGATGAAGCTATCTCTGCTCCGGTAGAGAAGCCCCAACGCGCGCCAAAAGCAAAACCTGCGTTCGTTTCTCATACAGTGGAACCAAACCACCACAAGCGGAGCGTAATTTTGCAAGAATAGGCTTTTGCTTTCAGAAAAGAGGACAAAATGTCAGAAGCAGATGATAAAAAACCAGATGAAAAAATAAAGGAAGTAGCGCGCGCAGAGAGCGCACCTCCGCATATACGACGTTATCGCGCCTGGTTATTCCAAAGTGCATTGCTGCTGGTTGCTGCGGGCTTTGGTGTTTTAACTTTTCTGGTTAAAACTACTCCTTCTTTTGCAACTGATCTGCTCATTACACGTTCTATTCAGTTAATTACTTTTCCAGCCTTTGCATGGTTAATGACCGTTATTAGCTGGGCTGGTTTTGCGCCACAGGTCATTGTCATCACAGCATTGATTGTTTTAACAATTTATCTGCTTGGTTTGCATTGGGAAGCCGTCATGGCGGTTATTGCAGCCCTTTTTTCTACGACGGTCAACCTGGTGGTAAAAGATTTGGTTCAACGTCCACGCCCTGGGGCCAACATGGTGAATGTGATAGATACACTCAATAGCTATAGTTTTCCAAGCGGGCATGTGATGTACTATCTTGGCTTTTTGGGCTTTATTGGTTTCCTGGTTTTTAGTTTGCTCAAACCATCTGTAAAGCGCAGCATTCTGCTGGTGTTGATTGGCTTCCCAATCGTCACGATTGGTGTTTCACGTATTTATCTGGGCCAGCATTGGGCCAGCGATGTGCTGGGCGCATATTTACTAGGTAGCCTGACGCTGGTTGCGATCATCCAATGTTATCGCTGGGGGAAAACGCGCTTTTTCGTTCATCAGCCAGTCGCAGCGGAAGTGCTGCAGACATAAAATACATAATCTCTCATGCTGCAATCATGCAATCATGTAAAAGGATAAATGAACATGTCGAAAAAAAATAAAGATATTCGCGCTAAATTAATTACCAACCCGGGTGCAGGCGACCCAGCCGAATCAGCTGCGCAGCTTGAGCAAGTCATAGACTGTTTATTGGATTCTGGGCTGGATGTAGATGTCGCCTTTGCCCACCCGAAAAGCGAAGCCACTCCAATTGCCAGAAAAGCTGTCAAAGATGGCTATGACCTTATTATCGCAATGGGTGGAGATGGCACCATTGGGGCAGTGATTAGCGGTGTCGTCGGCTCAAAGGTAAGGCTCGGTATTATCCCATCAGGCACTCAAAATGACATTGCCAGAAGTCTGGGCATTTCCGAAGATTTGAAAGAAGCTTGCGCCGTGATCGCATCGGGTCATGCACGCAAATTGGATGTAGGTCAGTTGCGTACCAGCAAAACAGAAAAGTTCTATTTTTTTATGGTGACTGCCATTGGTCTTGCTGCAACCATTTTCCCCCTGGCTAAAAACGTCACTGACGGTAAATTATCGAGTCTTAAGAGTGCTGTTAATACATTTTTCAATTTTGAATCAAAGCCAACCATCTTTCTCACCCTGGATGATGACAGCAAAATAGAAGTTGAAACGATGCTGGTGACGATTACAAACGTCCCGTTGATTGGTGCAAAAAATCTGGTGGCTCCAGATGCTTCCATGGAAGACGGACTATTGGATATCGCCGTTTACCCGGGCTTCAATAAAGCACAATTGGTTGCTTATTTCGCCCAAACGGCGCAGGAAGGTTCAGCACCAGATGGAACCATTCAACGTTACCGGGCACGAAAAATAAAGGTAAAAACATCCCCCAAACTGGATGTAGCGGCAGAAGGTATCATTCTCGGAAAAGGCACTGCGCAGATCAAAGTGCTTCCCCGTGCATTACGGGTGCTTGCGCCTGAGCCAGGCCTTGGTGCAGAAAAACCGTTAGAAGAGACTGGGCAAGACTTGCCTGAGCTTGTTTCCCCATAAAAGCAATGGCAACCGAACTTATTCTCATCCGACATGGACATGCTGTTATGGTGCATGGAGATTATGTCCATGCTCCTTTAACATCGCTTGGGCAGGAACAAGCTGCAAAAACGGGAGAGTATTTTTCTGCCCCAGAAAACCATCTCGACGGTTTTTACGCCAGTCCTTTGCGTCGTACGCGAGAAACTGCTGACACTATCGGTGCAAAAATCGGACAAAATGCTGAACTGCAAACAAACCTGCAAGAAGTACGGTTGATCGAATTGCCTGCGCTGATGATTTGCGAGCTTCTTTCAATCACCGATCTTGTAGAAGATTATTTGGATGCTCACGCAGGTAAACCCATTCGCTGGCCGATTGAGGGACGCGTTTCAGCCGTGTTGCTTGAGATTATCGCCAAACATCCCAATCAACGAGTCGCTGTCGTTGCTCACTCCGGCGTGATTTCGGCGGCACTGTCCTGGTATCTGCCCGAAAAACGCTTGCTGTGGTGGCGCACAACCGTCAATAATTGCTCTTTAACACGCTTGAGCGTGGAAAATAATCAGGCAAAACTTTTAGATGTAAATGATATACGACATTTGGGTCCGATACCCATCACCACCCAACCCCCCACAAAAACTGTCGAAATCGCCAAGCAGGTCCAGCCACCGAAAAAAACTTGATATTTCATGCAACAAGAGCACGGCAAGTCTTTTGCCTCAGTAATTCTCCACAGATTACGTAGATTTTTCGAGTTTTATCTGTAGTAATCTGCGTAATCTGTGGATAGATTGATCTATATTGAGAAATGCTGCTTTTATATGTCATTTCTTGTGGCGCTAAAATGGCGCTTCTTAAACAGCCACAGCAGCGCCAAACCGCATAAAGCAGCAATTCCAACCGTCAACAAGTTTGTTTTACGACTGGTTGATATCTGTTGATTGGGAAGAACCGGTTCTGCCAGTTGGTCAGGCCCATCAAGCTCTGTACCTAGGGGTACGCCAAAATATTCAGAAAAACCATTTGGGCTGATGAACAAGTGAAAATTTTTATTCAGCCTCCCATAGACCAATACCAACGAAAGATGATGCAGAAAACCTGTCTCGTAATAGCGGGCCATGCTGACAAGCATTTCTTTGGGCAGGCAAACAGTCGCCAGATCACTACAGATTTGTTTGGCGGGATTCTCAACAAGGCCAAGCGTCAAAATTTCTTCATCGCTATATTTTTCGCCCAACTTGGAGCGGATGCAGTCACAATATTGATCTACATCAATCCCAGTTTCCCTTAAAGGAATTCGTATGAATTTCCGTTTACCATATTGATCTTGGAAGGCATGATGTACTCCCAGCGCAGGAGTTGCCTCGATCATGACCCTCTTTCCGGTAGGAATATCCACTTCACCGCAGTCTATTGCCAGATGAGAATAGCCATATCCGCCAGTCATTTTGTCAATGACTTCACCGATTGGATTACGGGGTACAAAAAGTAGCAAGCTGCCCTTACATTCTTCCTCCCCCAGTCTAAATGGACCTGTTGGCAAATTTGATCTGTCAGCAGGTTCCTGGTCAATGTAATCGGTCTTGGGGTGTTGTGAGTTCAGATTTGCTTTATTATTTTTAAGCTTCATGCCGATATCTCCCTTTGGTTCCTTTTGGTATGGTTTTCTTCTCCTTTCCACAGCTTACCTTTTCTTAACCTTATGTTGTAATATTACTTTATCCGAAAAATAAAAATCAATGTCACACAGGCGCAAAGCAGGGCGCAATTCCGCGCCCTCATTGGCCTATCTTTGAGAAAAGAATTTTCGGATCGATTTCTTATTGAAGGAAATCCCAGGGATTGACTTTGCTGTAAAGAGTGTGCATCAACTCGAAGTGCAGATGCGGACCGCTCGAGTGGCCGGTGCTGCCAATTGCGCCAATGATCGTTCCCTGATCGACACTTTGACCGCAGACGACCTTGATGCTGCTCAGGTGAGCATACAACGATTGCCAGCCGTTGCCGTGATCGATCATAATCATGTTGCCGTAGCCCCATTCATTCCAGCCAGCATAGACAATCACACCCGCATCCACTGCCCAGACGGCTTCGCCACTATTCCCGGCGATGTCGATCCCGCGGTGAATTGCCGAGTAGTCATAGCCTGATAGATAATGATTTTGCGACGGCCAAATGAATGACCCGATGCCAACTGCTCCGTCGCTGATCGCGCCGCATGCTCCAGAGCCTGCGACGCGCGCTACCGCCGGATTTTCCCGTGTAATGCCCACCGGTGCACCTTGCGATACGAGGTCTCGTGTTGCTCCAGGGACGATCAGCCAGGTGCCGGGTGCAATGTTCGGGTTGGAGTAATCTCCAATGGTGGTTTTATCCAGCTTGTTTAAGGGATAATTGATAATCGTATCTGGTGTGGTTTTTAAGCCTTTTGCTACACCGTTTAACCCATCTCCATCCTGCCACTGGTAGTAAATTCCGTCCACTGGGAGAATGTTTAGTTTTTGATCTGGCATCAGGTTTTCCGGGTTATCTTGTAATACAGCATAGTTTGCAAACAAGACTGTTTCTGGTTTCAAATTGAATTTGGCAGCGATGCCAATGATGTTATCTCCATCTTGCACCGTATATTTGATGACGTCTTCGCGCGGTCGGTCAGGGATGTTTGTGTGAAGGGATGCTTTGCGTTCCACGCCGCGGTAGTTGGCCTGCGCCTGTGGGATGGATGCAACGTCCACCTGTGCGATGGGGGTTGCCTGACTGCTGGCATTGGCGGTGGTCGCATCGGGGACTTTGTAGAAGGATGTCATCAGCCAGACAACGATCACAACGGCCAGCAGCGTCAAAAGGTTTGTGCCAATGCGAACAACAACTTCGCCCAAACCAAGGCGTGCCAACATCTCGAGCCAGTTAATTTTGGCGGGTGTGAAAAGGTTTGCTGAATCGGATTCCGGCGCTGTCTCGCCCCCCTGGCTGGCTTGCTGAGAAATTTCTTTAAATTCTTCTGTCATTTTTTTATCATAACATGCTGAAAAATCATCGTCAAGGAAACCCTTAATGGCAGATGAGCGTGGATGACCGTCAGCTTTTTTTGCGCCCGGCCAGCCACATTCCCGTCAGAATGCCCAAAAAACTAAAGGCGAAGTCCACAATGTCGGATGTGCGCGTTGGGAAGAATTTTTGGCTGTATTCTTCAGCGGCGGCAAATAGAAGCAGAGCGATGACTGCCAGCGGGATGCTGAATTGACCCAATCGCAGCACTGGGCGCGGAAAAGCAATCGCCAGCAAAAAAGACGCGACACCATAGATCGCAAAATGTCCCATTTTATCGCCGCCGGGGAAGTCGTAAATGCCGCGCAGGTAGGACGATAGGCTTCCATTGTCCGCGCCGATGACGATAAACAGGATGAAAGCAAAAAACAGCAAAGCAAGGATTTTGATTTTCATGGCGTTATTTGACCGTCACAAACAACGTTGCCACAGCCAGATACGAGCCGTCGGCGGCGCTGATGTCGCTGATTTCGATACACAGGTTGCCCTTTTCGCCAGATGCTGTCAGGTCGAGCGGCAGTGTAAAGGTGCCGGGGCCACCCTCGTCAGTGGCACTGACCATGACGGCAGATTGCATGATCGGGTCGGCTTTGCCTTCGACGAAAATGCTGTAGCCCAGAGTGTTCTCAAATGGCGCAATCGTCACGCTGCCGTTGATAGTGAACGGGCCCGAGATTTCGCTATCCTGCGCGGGCGAGTCGATCTTGATGATGCGCTCGGTGCCATCTGCAATTTTGGATGTGTGGCGCGTCTGCACCAGTTTGCCATCCCACAGGCGTAAGTTTTCGGTGACGGGTTGGGCCGCGCAGCAGGCGGGGTCGTTAGGGCCGTGAACGGTGGCATCGAGCAGAATTTCGCCGTTTTGGATGGCAAGCGAATTGATGCCAGGCCGATCATCTACACCATACGAGCCGCCGAAAACAGGCTGGCCATTCTGGTTGAGCATGGCGACGACGGAAACGAAGTCGCCGGTGCCGCCATAGTTTTCGCCGATGATGATGGCTGCATCCTGTGCGCCGTCGCCGTTTAAGTCGCCATACGCCACCTGTGCGCCCATATTGACGTTGACGTAATCTGCGGCGGTGTGGTCGCTCTTGGATTCATATTTGCCATTCACCAGTTTGACTGTTGTGGCGGCGCTGTTGCCGGTGACGCCGGTAATGTTGACTTCGGCATTTTTCAGTTGATCCAGTGTCAAGGCCGGGATGTCGGTGGCTGGCAGCGGTAGGGATGTTTCAGTGGGCGAGATCAGAATCGGGGTATCGGTCGCAACGGGTAGCATCGGCGTCTCGGTGTCAGGGGCCGATTGTACGGGTGGGGGCGTTTCAGTAAATGGAACGCTATCGGCTAAGGGGAGGGAGCAGGCAGCTGCGGCCAGGATCAAAACCAGTAACGGCAACAAAAAACGCTGAGTTTTCATTCAATATTTTCCTTTTTCATCAAGAAATAATCGCGATCCAAGTTATGCCACCATCGTCTGTCTGGTACATGCGCAGCACGTTTTTTCCATCAATGGTGAGCAGCCAGCCATCTTGCCTGTTAACAAAATCGATTAACCTGGCGCGTTCACTATGGTTAAAAGCGGCAGGGATTTTTTGCCATGTTTTGGCGCCATCTGTGGTTGCATAGATGCCCTGTCCGCCCCAGGCCCAGCCGGTTTGCACGTCAGCAAAAAAGTAGGCAGTGCAGTCCTGAATTTCCCCGCCTTTTTCCCAGGTCATGCCGGCATCGTGGGTGGTGTAAAAAACGCGGGTGGTCGTTTGTGAACTGGTGGTTTGAAAATCCACAGGGAGGATGCCGTCCAGCGCATTTCCGTAAAAGAAGAAAGGCGGCAAAACGGTCGATTGATAGGTGCTGCCCAGACTGTCAGGCAGGGGAACGTCCTGCTTTGCCCAGGTGCGCCCGGCATCCAGGGCATGGTATAGCCCGACGCTGTTTTCCTGCGCCAGCAGGCCGATGAAGCCCTGGCTGGGATCAATAAATGACATGCCCGTTTTTATGCCTTCCACCGGCAGGTTTTTATCGTCGGGGTTGGCGGCGTGGATGAAGACCTGAGTCCAGGTGACGCCGCGGTTGAGCGTCTGATAGATGGCAACGGACATCAGGTTGTTGTCTGTTTTGATGGTTTGCAGCGCGAACCCGATGTTGTCATCCGAAAAGTAGAGTTTTGCGCTGCCGAAGGGTGCTGCCGTGGTTTGCCAGGTTGCGCCGCCATCTCGTGTGTTAAAAAGCTGGCTGATTTGTGTTCCCGGAATGGGCACAAGGAAATAGGCGATATCTGCATTCACGAAATAACTGCTCACCGACGGCCCAAATGTGCTGCCTGGAAGTGGCACTTGTACCCAGTCTATGCCTGAACTGTGGGTAATCAAAATTTGATCTTCTGTTAATCCCCAGCCCCGCAAGACAGTGAACATGTGCAATTCGATCAATGCCGGGCCATTGGCTGTCAGCGCAGGCGTGGAAGTTGGGGTGGGGGTGGGGGTTTCGGTGGGGGTGGGCGTAAGAGTGATGGTTGCTGTGGGTGGTACTGGTGTGCCGGGGGGCGGGGTGGGGGTCAGGGAGACCCGACAGGCCAGAGAAACAGACATCAAAATGAATAATCCAAAAGTGAGCTGTCGTTTCACAAGATGCTCCATTGTGTAAAGTGTGTAAAGAGATTTGATCTGTATATATATATGAGGGGCAGGTAGGATTGCTGCTTGAAATTGTACCACCCAGCGTATAATACGGGCAGCGTTTAATGCTCGTTGACTGCGCGTAAGCAAAGATAAAGCGGTGTGTTTTTTGGAATATGAAACCAAGGATGTGAATGTGAAAATTTCAAAGATCATCAAGCTGCTGGGTGGGGCAGGGTCGCTTTTTCTCTTTTTGGCTGCATGCAGTTCTTTCCCGGTTGCACCGCCCACTCCTATCATCCCGCTGGTGACGAGGTCTGTTTCGCATTTGGTAACAGGCGATGATGCCACCAGTGGGGCCAAGGCTCGCAGCACACGTGAAGCAAAATCCACACAAGATGCGCTGGATGCTCAGGCGACTGTCACCCAGCAGGCACTGGAGGTATCTCAGACAGCGAAGGCGTTAACGGCAACCGTCGTGGCCCAGGTAACGGGAGAGGCTGTCGTTGCGGCAAAATCCAACTGGAAGCCAAAAGTCTCGGAATCTTTCAAGGACAATGCCCAGGGTTGGCCGCTTGGTGTGACAACGGATACATCTCCGGTCGTGACATCCAGCATCGAAAATGGTGCTTATCTCTGGTCGGTGGTGGTTCCGCATGGAAATTCGTACATCAATTTAATTCCCAGCGGAGGGCAGGTTTTCTCATCTTTTTCGGCCAGTGTAACCATTGCATTTCTGGCAGATGATGCGGGCGATCAAACCTCCTATGGGTTGGTGTTTCGCCGGGTTGGGAAGGATTATGGTTTTTTGGGCATTTCAAAATCGGGTGATTTTCGCATTCTGGAAGTGCATGATTTCGGGTATTTATAGTCTTGATCAGGAAAGCAGTGAGTTTATTAATACAGAGGATGGGCAGTCCAATCGTATTTCTGTTGTAGGCATTGGTCCAGATTTTGTCTTTTTGATTAACGATCATGTCGTTGGGCAAATGAATGCCGAGCTTGACCCTGGTCAGGTTGGGTTGGGGGTTGATGCGCTTACCAGCCAGGAGCAGACGAAGATACGATTTTCTGATTTTGAAGTGGGGGCGCCATAGGACGACTTTACGATTACCCTGCAGTCTGCCTGACAGCGTTGACCTGTGGGTGGAAAGAATGCTATACTATTTTCACTTAACACGAAAGCAAAAGGGTAGTTTGTTCTTCATTTAGCAGTTGGCAGTGGTTGTACGTTTTTTACCGGTTGTTGCAGCATATTTTCATGATGATGTTTTGCCCATTCCGCTGTTGTCGGTTGACCACCGTGAAAACTGCTGGGTTAACAAATATAAAAATGTAGGAGCAGGTAGAATGCCAGATAATTCCCTTTTGCTGTTTTTGGCGGTAATGTTCATTGTTGTGCTTTTATGGGTCGGCTATAAATTGTATATGGCGCGTGTCTGGGAGAAAAAACGAGGCACTCCTGCTTCTTCTGCTGTTGCTACTGGTCCTGTTCCTACTGGGCAGTCGGCCAGCAAGCGTATGGATACCCGACCGGTTGAATATACGGTGCTCGAAGCGCAGCAAACCACGCGTCGTTTAAGCATGATTTATGCGTTTACTCGCCGTGCCAAGTACTTCATCATGGGTGGTGTTTCCATTTTGCTGGCACTCGTTTATGTACTTGCGCCAACAGGCCCAATGTGGCAAGAAATTGTTCGGGTGATTGTTTCAGTCGTTATTCTGGGTGGTTTATCGATTGGCCTGTCTTACTGGCATTCGTGGGCTGAACAACAGGAACGCCGTCTGGCCCGTCGCATTCAATGGACGGAAGAGCAGTTGCTGATTTCGTATGGCGTGACCACGCGTCAGCCTGCCACCGGCTTTTATACGCGCGATTTTCTGATCCAAATGCTTGAGACCTTTTTGGGGCAAGTTGGCGGCGAGTTGCTGCCATTGGCTTGTGTCATGCTTGAAATTCGTGGACTGGAAGAGTTTGAAGCGCAGCACGGAACCGAAAAAGCGCTTGACACGCTCAAGCAGGTTGGAAAGATGCTTTCGCGCTCGGCACGTCCGTATGATCTGACTGGTCACGATAGTGAGAAACGCTTGATCTTGGTTTTGTTGCGTTATCCGGCTGCCGTCTCGGTTCGAGATCGTTTTGTGGCAGGAACCCAACGCAGGATATTGGATGAGATTAATAAAACCTACGGTAGCAAGCTGGAACTGGTCTGGACACGGGCCAATCTGCCGAATGATGCGCCAACTCCCCTTCAACTTCTTAGCCGTGTTCGATATGCGATGGACCACCCTGAAAAGGATGCCGCGTCTGCTGCGGTGTAGTTAATTTGTTCTTAAAAGCAACTGGCGGACTGTCTGAAAAGACAGTCCGCCAGTTTTTATTGAGCATTATGCTTGGGCTGATTTGCGCTTCCGCCAGCGCCAGATGGGCAGTTCTTTGATCATCAAGGCGAGCATGCCAAGCAGCGTCAGCGCGCTGATGGTCAGGCCAACGGTATAGGGCCAGGGTCGAAAATTAAATGTATAGGTGTGATCGCCGGGCAGCATGGTGACTCCCAGATAGCCATTGGCTGGCAGCATCGTAGCGGGCTGGCCGTCGATGAGCACTTCCCAGCCGGGGTAGTCGCTGACCAATACCACCAGCTGATCACCAGGGCGGGCCGGTTTACCGCCGACAAGCACCCGGTTCGGGCCGTCATATTTCACGGGGAGTGCTACGGCGGCTTCCCGGGGGAGTTTTCTGTCCGTGGCATGAGATTGCGTCAATACTGGAGGAGCGCTGAAGGCCACTGGTAGCGCATCTGGCACATACCAAATGTTGTACTTGTCAACACTGTGAATGTTTTGCGCGTCTGGCGGCAGAATCGTCAGTGGGGCATCGCCCAGCGCAATCACATATTTGGGCGAAGCGATAAAAGGCGATTCGGGTTGCATCTGGCTGTCGAGCGAGACCAGATGGCGGCCATAGTCAAAGTTGATGACGGGCATTTCCATCTGATAGCTGACGGAGGTGCCGTGCCAGTAGATGCTGTCGCCGCCCAGGTTGATGTAGTAAAGGCTGCCATCATACGCTTTGAGCCAGGTCAATGCCTGCCGCAGTGTTTCATCAGTGCTGCCACCGCCAAAAGCAAACGCCTGATTGACGTTGTACACGTCAATCACCGCGTAGGTCATGGTGGCAAGCATGAGCAAGGGTAGCAGCCAGCGCAGGGAGATGCTTTGCGCCATCAGCTTTTTGATTTTTGATTTTGTCGACCAGGCTGGTAGCGGATTGCGCTGCCAGCGTTGTTTTAGCAGCTTGAAAGTGTTTTGCCAGCCAAGGCTGGCGACAACCAGCAGCGGACTGGATGCGATGACCAGCAATCGATTGGGAAAGCGCAAGTTATATAAGAAGGGAAAAGCCTGGTAAATCAAGCCGATGGGCGTAAATCGGTTTGCCGACCAGGCGATGATGAAAATTGTCAGCGCGCCCACCGCAATTAACGGTGCGCGCCGCCAGCGGTTGGAAACCAACGCCATTGGTGCCAGGCATAGGGCTGCCCCCAGCGCAATCGACCCAAGGTAGAACCACTTCCAGCCGCTGGGCAAACCCAAAAACTCGATGCCTTCCCATGCTCGATCCGAAATAGCGAAGTTCATCAGGGTGTAATCGATGGGCTGTGAGTAGGTTTGTTCGTGATCATCGCCGGTCCAGCGGTTGAGCAGGGGCAGGCCCTGGGCAATCGGCAGGATGACGACTGCCAGAAATGCGGCGCTGATCAGCGCCACGGCAACGGCCCGCAGCAAGCGTCCCCAGCGTTTCGACGGCCCGGACATGATAAAGTTTGCAATGACGAGTGTGCCCAGGCAGCCAAACAAGTAAAACGGATAGTAACCGCCACCGGTGCTGATGACCATTCCAATGCAGATCGCCGTCAGTATAATGGAGGTCCAGTCACGTCGCCGCAAGGCCCACCATAGCGCGGCAAAACACCAGGGGAACCAGACCGCGCCAAGCACTAATTCATACCAGCCATAAGCCCAAAAATAGGCTAGTCCGCCTGAGACTAGAAAAAGCAGCGCGGCCCACAGTCGCGATGGGCCGCGTGCGCCGAAGGCATGGGCGAAGAGCCATTGTCCCAGCCCGGCCAGCACGAAGGATAGAAAGATGGAAACCTTCAGGCCGTTGATGCCGCCCCAGATCAGAACGGGAATGGTTGAGATGGGATTCCAGAAATGATTGAGCGGGTCTTGCAGGTAGGGAAGCCCCGTCATCGCGTATGCGTTCCAAAGCGGCATTTGTCCGTAACGGGTGATGGAGACTTCGGTCAGAATCGGGAAGGTGGAACTCTCGTTGAGCTCGCCGCTTTCCTGTAGCGAGGTTTTGTCAAAGTTGAGCAGGGTGGCATTGCAGTAGAGCCAGGCCACGATAATGATAATGGCCCATTCAATGCTGGATTGCAGGTACTTGCGCCAGCGGGGTTTCGCGGATGAAGTGGAGATGTTTTGCAATGGACACCATGCCGTTGATTTGAGATTGTTTGAAGCTGAAGTTTATTAGCTCCGGTTGCGCAATGAGCGCAGCAGGACGTTGGTTTCGCGGCTGTTGCTGCCAATATCGGCAAAGACCAGCATCAACTGGCCGAAGGCAGAAGTCAGCAGGCCTGATAGAAAAACGATCACAGCCATCAGCGCAAAATAGGTTAGTGAATCTTGCGGAAAGACCGATTTTCCACCAGTGGTGAGCAGGTAATGGTTGATTGCAGTCAAGGCATTATCTCCTTGAAAAAGCAGATAAATTGCACTGACAAAGCTGCCCACCATCAAGACCAACCCGGTCACAACCAGCACGTACCCGGTAAAGCGAACAAAAACGTACATCCTGCCTCCAATTTACAAACTTACCAACCTACCATGCATACGCTTCAGGCGCTTCGCCACCGGGGCCGGGCCAGATTTCATCCAGCTTTTTGAGTTCGTCCTCGCCCAGTTTGATCTCCAACGCCTGGAGCGCACCCGTTAATTGATCTAGCGTGCGCGGCCCGATGATGGGTGCGGTGACGATGGGATTTTTCAGCAGCCAGGCCAGCGCAACATCGGCGGGCGCCTGATTCAACTCTTTGCAGAAGGCTTCCCAGGTTTCAAGTTTGGAGCGCTTGGCCTCGATTTTTTTCTGCATATCGTCTGAATTGCGGCGGCCTTCTTTGGTTTTTTCGAGGACACCGCCCAACAGTCCACCCGCCAGCGGGCTCCACGAAATCAGCCCCAGTCCATAATCCTTGCAGGCCGGGATCACTTCCAGCTCGATCATGCGCGCATCCAGATTGTACAGGCTCTGCTCACTGACCAGTCCCAGAAAATGCCGCGCTTTGGCAGTTTCATTGGCTTTGGCAATTTGCCAGCCCGCAAAGTTGGACGAGCCGACATACAGCACCTTGCCCTGTTGCACCAGCACTTCCATGGCCTGCCAGATTTCGTCCCAGGGGGTCAGCCGGTCAACATGATGGAATTGGTACATGTCGATGTGGTCGGTCTGCAGACGCTTGAGCGATTCGTCGCAGGCGCGGCGGATGTGCAGCGCTGAAAGGCGTGCTTCGTTCGGCCAGTCGCCCATGCGCCCGTAGACTTTCGTGGCGATGACCACCTTTTCGCGGCGTCCACCACTCTGGGCAAACCAGCGCCCGACGATTTGTTCCGTCACCCCTTCGCCGGTTTTCCACCCGTAAACATTGGCCGTATCGAAGAAGTTGATGCCCAACTCAAGGGCTTTGTCCATTGTGGCGAAGCTTTCGGCTTCACTGGCGTATGGCCCAAAATTCATGGTTCCCAAACATAAACGGGATACTTTTAGTCCTGTGCGACCCAACTGTGTAAATTCCATCGGTAAGCTCCTGGTCAGTGCGTGAACAACAAAAAGGAACTTAATGGTAACACGATTGAAGAAATTTGCGTTTTCTAGCAGCCGCGAAATCGTAGTGAAATGGCAATTCTGCTTAAACCAAACGAACAAT
The DNA here is from genome assembly GCA_963757465.1 of uncultured Chloroflexia bacterium. GTDB lineage: Bacteria > Chloroflexota > Anaerolineae > Anaerolineales > Villigracilaceae > UBA5195. The sequence continues at coordinate 775,984 of CAVWRY010000007.1, forward strand.
TTATGGTTGATTCGACCATCGCCATGATGCATTCATATAATTGGTGTCTCCAGATGTAACCTGTATTGTGATCGACTTCGCTATAGAGTAGACAAAAATATTGTTCCCTGGTGCTCCCGCTTTATACATATTACGTCTGATGTGAAATCAAAAAGTGGTTTGAAAAGTTTGAATATCGATATTGAAATCTGAGAAAAGAATACGGCGTAATAAATGGCTAGTCATTTTGAGAATTACACGAGTTGATAAACCGAGCACAGTTTTGCAAAGCAAACGTTCAATATTACGCCCAGTATTTTGGATTTCATGGAAAACACCTTCGATACGTTCCCTAGTTTTGGAAAGCCAGCGGTCAAGTTCTTTCGAATTTTGAAGGTGCTGATTAGAACGTTTTGGTGTCCATATCAAATTATTGGTTTGCTCAAAAATATTGGTCTGCCACTCAAAACCGATAAAACCCTTATCAGCAAAAATATCACAATATGTCAGATGATCAATGACCGCTTCTGCGGCAAAACGTTCATCTAAATTAGCTGGAACCAGATCATAAATAACAGGAATTCCTTGTAAAGTGGAAATTGTGACCAATTTGTAGCCGAAGTAATCCATTTTGCGGCTGGCACAATGTCCATAATCGGCACTCCCAGCAAAATCGCTTCTGTTTTTGCGTCTTTTGTAGCCAAGAACTGGCACAGGTTTGGTATCTAGCAGATATTTGTTATGCAAATGACAGTGCTTTTGAACAATCCAGTAGCGTCTCAATTGTTCCACCAGCAGACGTAATGCCCGTGCTCGACGATTGAACTGGCTTTGATCCACTAATCTTGGAAATAGTGCCAGATAGTTGGCCCGAATAAACTCGACATACTGCGTTTCGCTCGGATAGGGAATGTAATCTTGCGCCAGCATCAATGTCATCAACTCGCTATCTTTGAATTCAGGCTTCTTACCAGCTTTTCCTTTCAGTAGTTTCACGCCTTCTATTTCGTACCAATCATCTACCAGCACATAGATGATCGTTAAAACATCAGAAATGGTTATACTTGTCATGGGAATGTCCTTTCAAGATTTCGTTTGGCGACTTTATCTTGAAGGCATTCCCAATTCCTGTCAATATTTCTTCGATTTCACATCAGACGTATATTAAAAGCAACCCATTTCCCATCCGGCGAAAAAGAAGGATAAACCGCAAATTTTTCACTTCCATCAGTAATATTTTTCTCAACACCTGTTAACAAGTTCTCGATAACAATATCAGATCGCTCAACATCATTTTTGGTTCGTTTTTCATGCCATCGGACGAATACGATATTTTGACCATCCGGGGAAAATGAAGGCGATTTATCATCCCCGTCTCCGATTGTGACCTGTTGAAGGTTTGACGCGTTCAAATCCGAAATGTAAATATGTTCATGCCCCGCAACGATTTTTGTGAAGACAACTTTTTTGCCATCCAGCCATAGATCATAAAAGCCAGTTTCACTATCCTTGAACCAAGCTTGTTTTTTACATCCTAGGATATTTGCTTGAAAAGTTTGGCATCCTCCATATAAATCATAAGAACAGCCAGCATAAAAAACATTCTCTCCGTTTTTGTCCCATTTAGGATTGCACTCTTCAATAGAATTATGGGTAAGGTTAATCCATGTGGGTGGGTCCTCCGTGGCCATATTGGCAAAATATATGTCATCGCTTCCATCTACTCCTCCAGCACACAAAGCGATTCTCTTTCCATCGGGCGACCATGCATAATCAGCGATGCTTCCCGGTATATTCGGATCACTTGTATCAGGTGTTCTTCCTGGTGTTTTCAATAACAAGTGAGGTGGGGCAAAACATAATGATTCGTCGGTCATGCAGGTAACATCCGATGCGTAAATTTCTCTAATAGTGTCTGCACTTGAGTTTGAGTATGTCAATTGAAGAACGGGTTTTGATGGCGGCTCCGTTAAAGGTGGGGATAGCATGAGTAGGGGATAGTCTAGCTGTAGCCGATGGAATAAGAGTGATTTGCTTTGGCGTAAGTGCTGGCTGCTCTGTAGCCAGCGTTGCGCAACTTGTTAAAAAATCATACAGAGAGTAAATAATCTAGCTGTGATTTTCATCATTTTTCCCTTTTTTGTTTAATTGGGTTTTGGATCCCATTCCTTATTGATTGTAGACGGATTTGTCGTGTCCTTATGAGTTTTATCGCAGAATGATGTAAGTGACCAACTTGAAATAAGGTATAAATAGCCTACAAAACGCATCCTCGAAACGGATACAAATGCTCCCCAACAGCGAGATCGAAGAAAACTGGTCCATGGTGATTGAGCCGCAGCGCAACCTGCTCGATTTGCGCCTGGGCGAGCTATGGCGTTATAAAGACCTGGTGCTGCTTTTTGTGCAGCGCGATTTTGTCTCCACCTACAAACAGACCATTCTGGGGCCCATCTGGTATCTGATTCAGCCGCTGCTGACCACCATCACCTTCACAGTCATTTTTGGCAACATTGCCAGCCTTCCCACCGATGGCCTGCCGCAATTTCTGTTTTATATGTCGGGCACCGTCGTCTGGGCCTATTTTGCTGATTGCCTCAACAAGACATCCAACACCTTTGTCAACAATGCCAGTTTGTTTGGCAAGGTCTACTTTCCGCGGCTGGCTGTGCCAGTTTCGATTCTGATCTCGAGCCTGGTGACGTTTTTGATTCAGTTTGGCATGTTTTTGCTGTTTGTGTTGTATTTTGCACTGCGCGGTACACCGATTCAGGTCAACTGGCTGTGGATTTTTCTCTCCCCTGTGCTGGTGGCCGTAATGGCTGGGCTGGGTCTTGGCTTTGGCATTATCATCTCGTCCCTGACGACCAAATACCGCGACCTGCGCTTCCTCGTCACCTTTGGCGTGCAACTGATGATGTACGCCACCCCGGTGATTTACCCCGTTTCATCGATCCCGCAGCGTTATCAGTGGATCATTCAGATCAACCCCATGACCCCCATCATCGAGGGCTTTCGCCTGGCTTTTCTTGGTACGGGCACCGTGGATATGGCTCATCTGCTCTACAGTGCCGCTTTTATGTTGGTGGTGGTGCTGCTGGGTACGATCATCTTCAATCGCGTCGAGCAGACGTTTATGGATACGGTATGAAAAATAGGGTCAATACGCTGTTAATGGCAGTCATCGGCAAAATTGTCAGAATGGCATCGCGTGAGACGCGCATCAACTTTGCACTCTCTTTGATCGCAGATGAAGTCAGCGCGCAAAGCGGGCTTGAAAACTGGAAGTTGTTTAACCGCATGTATGCGCGGTTTATGAAGTCTTATCCCATGCAACCCTCCATCGAAAGCTTGCGGACGTATGGTTTCTTTAAAAATACTGGGTAGCCTGAAAGATGTCCCCGGTGATATTGTGGAGTGCGGCGTGGGTCGGGCCAGGTATCTGACAGTGTTTGCGTCTGCCAACGCGTTTTTTGGGCTTGGCCGCACCATTTATGGCTTTGACACCTTCGATGGTTTTCCGAAAGCACATCGAAACGATGTTGGTCTCAGGGTTGCTACTGCCAGTTCCATCCCTGGTTGGGAGCGTAGCTCCGCAGACTTGGCACAGTTTGTGATCGAGTACGATAGCCATGCGCATGAAAGTCTTTTTAAAGATCAGGATGTTTTTCCCATTGTGACCGTTGCCGGTTTGTTCAAGGATACGCTCGCTGCAAACCTGCCTGAGAAAATTGCTTTTCTTCATGCGGATGCCGATTTATATGAATCCACACGCGATATTTTGCTGGAAGCTTTGCCGCGCATGTCTTCTGGCGGCTGGATTATCTTTGATGAATTACATGAAACCGAAAAGTGGCCGGGTGTCAAAAAAGCGGTTGATGAGTTCTGCGCCCCAAAGCAGTTATCTCCACAATGGATTGCTGAACTGAATCGTTTTGCCATTCAGATTCCGTGAAACAGACGCTGGTTTCTACAATATCCCCATGATTTATGGTTGACGTTTTTGGAGGAAATCAATGATTGCTGCCGTCCAAAATCTGCTTCGGCGATACAAACACCTCTACGAAATTAGAAATTTTGCCGAGAACATTGCTGCCCAAATTAAAAAAGAAGGGGGATTTTATCGCAGGCAGGGCCAAATTTACGCACAAGATATGCAGCAGTTTGCGTTAAGTGTTTCTGACTTGTCAGGTGCGATGGCAGAGGTCGGCGTCCGTTACGGGAATAATTTTCGTCAATTGGTTCCGATTGCCCAGCGACAAGGCAAACCTATTTATGCAGTAGACAGCTTTCAGGGCACGAAGAAGCGTTCACCTTATGATGGCAGGTCTGATTTTGCCATGTCGGTTGGGGGTGTTGATGTGTTTCTGGAGAAGATGCGCACAAAAGGTTTTGCAGACGATCAGTATCATGTTTTGACTGGCTGGATTCCTGACGTTTTTCAACAATTCTCTGACGATATTCAGTTTAGTTTTGTTGTTCTGGATGTTGATAACTACACCCCAACGGTGGAATCACTGGCGTTTTTGTGGCCCCGCTTGCAACCAGGTGGTATTCTATTTTGTGATGATTTTTGCACCTATAGTTCAATGGATGCTGGTCGGGCCATTCGGGAATTTCTGCGCGATACAAATGGAATTTGGATTGAGAGAATTCTTCCAAATTATCAAATTGTTTTTCGAAAACCTGCAATCTGATGACTGTTATTATTTCTGTTGAACACCTGAGCAAAATCTATCGACTTGGTCAAATTGCTACGGGCACGGTTGCCAATGACATGAAAGTCTGGTGGGCAAAGCTGCATGGGCAGGCCAACCCAACGTTGCGGATTGGCGAGAAGGAGCATGGCGACGACCTATGGGCACTTCGTGATGTCAGCTTTAAAGTGGAAGAGGGCGAATTGCTCGGGATTATTGGTCGCAATGGCGCAGGCAAGAGCACTTTGCTTAAGATTCTCTCCAGGGTAACGGCACCAACTTCCGGCAAGATCAAGGTCAAGGGGCGCATTGCCAGTTTATTGGAAGTAGGCACAGGGTTTCATCCTGATCTGACTGGGCGCGAGAATATCTACCTTAACGGGGCCATTCTTGGGATGACCAAAGACGAGGTGCGGCGTCGATTCGATGAAATTGTAGATTTTTCTGGCGTGGAAAAATTTATCGATACACCCGTCAAGCGTTATTCCAGCGGAATGTATGTGCGCATGGCCTTTGCTGTGGCGGCACACCTTGACCCTGACATTCTCGTCGTGGACGAGGTGCTGGCGGTGGGCGATGCTGCCTTTCAGAAAAAGTGTCTGGGGAAAATGCAGGATGTCTCGAAGGAGGGTCGGACGGTCTTGTTCGTCAGTCATAATATGAGCGCGATCTCTGGATTGACTCAAAAGTGTATTTACATGAAGTCAGGTATGCTCTCAGCGATGGGCTCAACAGAAGAAATGATTTCATATTTATATGAATGAAGCAGCCAGTAACTTTGAGCAGCATGAAGGCTATGGCGATTTGCGTCAGGTAAAACGCAGAATTCCAATCATCGATTCGTTTGGGAAGTTTACCTGGGTGCGAACTTTGGATGACACATTGACCGAAAAGGCCTGGTTTATGAAGGGACAACCATTTTTTATTGAAGCTGGATTTGCTTTGCGTAAACCAGCTCGCAATTTGCAGTTTGGTTTTGGTGTGAAGCATATTCAAGCCGGGGTGGATGTTTTTATTTCCCCTTCGCCTGTCTATCGAGATCAGTTGCCTGCGGGGTCTTATAAAATTAATATGCTGGTGAACGAGAATTGTTTGCAGGTTGGGGCATATGCGGTTATTCTCAAGTTTTTTTGTGATGATGTTCGCCAGGATACATTAGGGGAGACATTGTTTTTTGAAATCATGGAAGATTCCAGCATTAAAAAGCAGGATACATTTCAAGATCGTTGGGCATTTGGTTTAATTGATTTAAAGTGCAATTGGGCTGATTCTACGATTGCAGCACAGCAGGATTAAAAGAAGCCATTACGCTTTTGGAGCGAGAATATTATGTTACCTGGTTTTCTTGTCCTTGGTGGGGCAAGGTGCGGAACGACGTATCTGTTTGAATTATTGACGCAAAATGCTGGTTTGTATTTAAATCATCCCAGAACAAATGAATCGATTACGAAAGATACCTATTTCTTTTCTCATACTTGTTATGGGAAAAAAAACATTGAACTTAGGAATTATGCAAGCTATTTTTCTGGTGCAGCTCCAGGCCAACTTGTAGGGGAGGTTGCAACATCTTATGATTTTTTCCCCTGGGTGCCTGCGTTAATCAATCAATATTTGGATCCAAAGATACGATTAATTTTTCTGGTAAGGCATCCTGTTGAGCGAGCTTATGCTCATTACATGCTCTCTCTTATGCGCGGTCAAGAATTTTACAGTTTTGAAACTGCGTTGAAAAAAGAATCAGCTCGCATCCGTTTTGGTGGTGATGCAAGTTATTTATATAACTTGCATCACTACAGCTATAGCGCACGCGGATTTTATATGAAAAATCTTGAGAATTATTTAAATTATTTTCCAAAAGAGCAAATAAAGATGATTGCATCTGAAATTTTGTATCGTCATCCTGAGCAGACATATCAGGAAATTTGTGATTTCTTAAAAGTTGATGCTGTTCCTGTTGATTTTCAAAGAAACCAAAATAAAATGGAGCTCCCACAAAATTTGACCTATTATCGGGTTTTGAAATTTCTAAAGATAATTACGGATGGTATACCCGTCTTCTGGCGCATATCATCAGCGGCAAAGAAAATTCTTTTGAATACTTCCAAAAGTATTAGGCCCTATCCGCCTATGCCTGCATCTGTTGCTGCGCGATTATGGATGATGTATACTAATGATGTGGAAAAATTATCTGGTTTTTGGAATACGGATTTTTTAAAGCTGTGGAATAACCATCAATAATGATATGTTGATTGCCAATGATCTTTTATGAAGGGATGATTGCTTTCGATCAGTATGTTGGTGATGAATATCTTTGAAGATTTTGCTTGTTTGGTGTTTTTTTCTCAATCTGCACTCAATCCGCAGGAGGCTTTAATGAAACAGAAAGATAGTAACTTTTTCGTTCGTATGTGTACGGCCATTTTCCTCGCTTCATTTCTACTGATGTCTATTGGCGTTGTCCCGGCAGCCGCGGCGACGCTTACAGTAACCATCAATAAAAGCCCATCAGGCCCGATTCAGGCTGACCCGACCAATAAATCTCCGATCGTTTTTCGGGTTGTTTTCAGTCAGCCGGTGAATGATTTTACCAGGGGAGATGTTAACTTGAGCCGAAGTCTCCCCGATGCGACAGGGTTGGCTTATACGATTACCAAAATTTCGAGCACAACCTATAATGTTAATGTAACGGGCATGACGTCTGGTGACCTTGTCGTTGCCTTTATTCCAGGTGGGGTTGCAGGCGGTGGCACGAACCTTCAGAGTACCAGTACTGATAATAAGGTTCTTTATGATACGACCCGGCCAACTGTTACAATCAATCAAGCCACAACGCAGGTTGATCCAACCAGAGTTGCGCCTATTCTTTATAAGGCTGTTTTTAGCGAACCAATCACGGGGCTTGCATCAACGGATATCAGTATCGCCGGGACGGCTCCTGGTACGAAAACAGTTGTTGTAACTGAGGTTGCACCTAATAATAAAACCGCCTACCAGATTAGCGTAACAGGGATGACAGGCTCTGGTACGGTGGTTGCAACCATTCCGCCGAATGCTGTCACAGATACGGCTGGTAATTTTTCGTTTGCATCTACCTCAACGGACAATACGGTAACATACGACATCACCAAACCGTCTGTGACGATCAACCAAAGCACCAGTGCCCCGGTTCAGGTTGACCCGACTGCTGCATCTCCGATTGTTTTTCAGGTTTTATTTAGCGAGGTAGTCACTGGTTTTGCTACCAGCGATGTTAGTTTGAGTGGCAGTACCGGCGGCGGGGTGGGATTATCCACTACTATTTCCGGTTCGGGCACGTCGTACCAAGTCAGTGTCACGGGGATGACATCTGGTACAACCGTGGTTGCTACCATTCTGGCAGGTGCTGCATCAGATGCAGCCGGAAATACCAGCTTCGCCAGCACCAGTACGGATAATTCGGTACTGTATGACACGACTGCGCCCACAGTGACGATTAATCAGGCGGGCACGCAGGCTGATCCGGGTACCACTTCCCCGGTTGTGTTTACTGCTGTTTTTAGCGAAGATGTAACTGGTTTTGCATCGACGGATGTGGTGATAACTGGTACCGCACCAGGCACTAAGAGCGTCACGATTGTTCCGGTGGATGCCAAAACTTATACGGTTCAGGTAACGGGGATGACGGGGCGCGGTACCGTGATTGCGACGATTAATGCAAGCGCCGCCACTGATGGGGCGTTGAATGCGTCTTTAGCCAGCACGAGCACAGACAATTCTGTCTTCTACCAGGCGCCTCTGGTGGTGGATATTAAAACCGATACGAATCATGGGGCTTGTATTGTGGGCAATTGTTCCCTGCGGGATGCGGTGCTCTCAGCCATTTCCGGCGATACGATCACTTTTAATTTGTCTGGCATCCCTATTATTACATTGACATCTGTCATTGATATTAATGCGAATATTAGTATCAGTGGTCCGGGTGCTAATAACTTGATCATTCAAGGTGCGGGTGGGAATCGTGTCTTTATTGGGCATGCTGGAAATAACGTTACCATTTCTGGGGTAATGATTAGCAATGGGTTTGACTCTGTGCAGGGTGGGGCCATTTACAATACTGGCACGCTTGCATTGAACAATGTTTTGTTGACTGGGAATACAGCTCCTAACGGCGGCGCAATTTATAACCAGGGCACGTTGACAATTTCCAACACCACGTTTTCTCACAATCATGCTACATCCGGTGCAGGTATTTACAATGCTGCTACGCTTTCAATGACCAATAGCTCATTGGGCAATAATCCCGCAACGGGTCAGGGGGGCGGCATTTATAATGCTAGCAGCGCCGCTATTACCTTGTTGCATGATTCGATTATTGATAATGTTGGTGGCGGTGTTTACAATGCTGGGACGATGAACTATACCAGTACAGTCATTGCCAAGAACGGCGCAGCTGGCGATTGTACAATTGCGGGTGGTAGTCTTGGCACCAATCTAGCCAACTTTGTTGGGGATGCAACCTGTTCAGCCAGCCTGAGTGGCAATCCATTGGTAGATGCACTTGGAAGCAAGGATACTGAACAGTTGGATACCTTTGCTCCTTTCAGCGGCTCGCCCCTTTTGGATGCAGCCAACCCTGGAACCTGCCCGGCCCAGGATGAGCGCGGTGTGACCCGGCCGATTGGCGCAAGCTGTGACATTGGCGCGTTCGAAGGCAATCGCCCGTCTGTGACAGTCAATCAGGCTGCCGGGCAGGCTGACCCGACTGCATCGAGTCCGATTCTCTTTACGGTTGTTTTTGCCGACCCGGTAACGGGTTTTGCTGCCAATGATGTCGTCTTGAGCGGGACGGCCACTGGGACGCTCGTCCCAACTGTGACTGAAATCGCCCCCAATAACGGCACCACCTATCAGATCAGTGTTACCGGTATGACCAGCAGTGGCACTGTCATCGCATCCATCGTATCCGGCGCGGCGGTGAATGCTCAGGGGAATGCCAACGGCACGCCATCCTTTACGGATCGTAGTGTTACCTATGATGTGACAAGTCCGACGGTGACAGTTAACCAGAGCACATCTGGGCCCACCCAAAGCGACCCAAGCAATTCCCCCACCCTTTATTTCTATGTAAGATTTAACGAGCCTGTCAACTTTACCGGCGCTGGTCTGAGTTTTGCAGGCAGCACCGCTTCGGGTACGCTCACTGTCGGCAGCATTCAGGGGTCGGGCGCGGTTTATCTGGTGGGGATTACCGGTATGACTTCGAGCGGGACGGTGGTTGTCTCGGTGCCAGCGGGTCAGGTGGGTGATCTGGCAGGCAATTTGAACGCAGCCAGCACCAGTACAGATAATCAGGTGACATATGATGGGACTGTTCCAACGGTTACCATTAATCAGGCGGCCACACAGGTTGATCCCGCGGTTTCAGAGCCTGTCGTCTTTACGGTAACCTATAGCGAGGATGTGAGTGGCTTTGATGCTTCTGATGTTTTATTAAGTGGCACCGCTGGTGGCAGCCGAACGATTACGGTTGTTCCAGTAAGCGCCCAGGTCTATCGTGTGGAAATCACCAATATCACCAGCGGCACGTTGATTGCCGATGTTCGACCTAATTCTGCGCAGGATGTCGCACTGAATTGGGCAAGTGGAAGCACCAGCACAGATAATTCTGTGACCTACCCGTAAATGGCGTGGATTTTTCATCAGGCCAGATGTTATTACATCCGAGCTTAGTCAGTAAATTTTAAAAACAATGTTGGGGCTGTGATCACAGCCCCAACATTGTCTATTAGGTAACAGGAAGCATGGCACATGGATATACAATTGTGTCTTTATAAATTGATGACCAATTCACACTTGCCTGGTTTCCCTGGCAAGTGGCGGTTTAAACGCTATGCAAAGGAGCTTGTCAGCAACCGTTATTATCAAGTTCCTTATCTGTCAGGATCGATATGGGTTTGCCCGGTTCACGCCATGGGTAGGCAGGTCTTTGCTGGGGAAATATACGAACCCACCCTGGTGGATGTTATCAGGTGTTTTGTGCATGCGCAGTTTTCTTTCATCGATATTGGTGCCAATATTGGCTTACATACTGTGGCAGCGGCGTTGGAAAAAGTGACAGACAGCCAGTTTTTCATTGCCTTCGAACCTGAACCCATTAATTTTTCGTGGCTCTTAAAAAATTGCCAGACAAACAATCTATCATTTGTGACATGTAAACAGGAAGCGCTGGGGGAAAAGGATGATTTTCTTGTGCTCAATATTTCAACGACGCTTAATAAGGGCAATCATTCTCTGCTGGTGCGGGAAGGCACGGTTCGTGGTGGCCGTGTTGCGGTTGAAAGGCTCGATACATTTTTTACGAGCTTTCCTTGCAGCTCAAATGTTCCTGTCTTAATCAAATTGGATGTCGAAGGTTTTGAGTGGCCTGTGCTGGCAGGCGGAATACAATTTCTTACTGAAAGGAAAGAGATTGCATTAATCTGCGAGATTACGCCAAAAAGCCTGGCGCTTTTTGGGAAGTCCGTCAATGATCTGCAAGGCTACTTGAAAGACGCCGGATTTGCCAAAAGTGCTTTTCTGATCGATCAAGATTCTTTTACTCCCACGGGAGAGAAAAAAACCGATTTTTATAACATGATCTTTATCAAGGGAGTCAAAGCAGAAAAAGTTCTGGCATCGCTGCGGGCCGAAACCTTATCTGATGTGGCAACTTTGTTATGATTTTAAAGAATGTTTTTAAACATATTTCAGATTTGGCAGAGCTTCGCCAACGGAGCAAGGAAGTAAACGATGACCTGGCAGAGACACGCAAGCAAGTCTCACCATGGGCCAGCCAGAGCGGTAATTCCGATCGTGGGCGCACTTTTGGTGTGATTAGTCTAACAAACCTGCCGATTGTTGCAAAATATCATAGCCTTGTGGCGAAAGCCATGCAACTGCGCGGCTATACACCGATCATTTTTACCAATACGGGCAATCGTTTTGCTCATTCTTATTACAAGCTGTTTGGTTTGAATCATCTCGTGATGTGGAACCAGGTTGCCCATCCCTGGGGAGAACCCAATGTCGAGCTGGATGAGATGACAGACGCGCTTGTGCCGTCCGCACTCTCTGTTCAGGCTGCGCGCGCCATCCGTTTTCACGGTGTTTTCGTTGGGGAGCATGCGCTTTCGCTGACCTGTCGCATGCGTATTGAAGGCCGTCTCAATTTGCAGGATGCTGAAACGTCTGCCATGTTTCGCGATTACCTGAAAAGCGCCATCCAACACGTGCTGGCCGCTGAATCCTGGCTGGATACCAACCCGCTCGACAAATTGCTGGTGCGCGATGCTGGGTATATCCCCAGCGGCCCGATTTTTGAAGTGGCCCTGCAGCGTGGCGTCGATTGCGCCGTGCTTGAAGTTGGTCAGCGCCGCAGCACCTGGATTTTCAAACGATATACGTCCGCCACCCGCGGGCGGCACTATTTCTCCCTGTCTCCATCCACCTGGGAGCAGATCAAAACCCAACCCTGGACATCCGTCCGCGACCAGGCCCTCGACGCCGAATTTGCCGGGCGCTACCGCCCCGATTCATCTGATGATACGCGCATGCTACAATCCGGCAAGCAGGTTTTTTCTCCCCCTGAAGTTTATCAGCAGCTTGGGCTGAACTCGCAAAAAAAGACAGCCGTCATTTTCTCGCATGTCGCCTGGGATGCGGCCTTCTTTTTTGGCTCGGGTCTGTTTGACGATTTCGAAGACTGGCTCTTTCAGACCGTTCAATTCGTTTGCAACACGCCTGCGTGCCGCCAGATGAACTGGATTGTCAAAGAGCATCCTTTTAACGTTTTCAAGCTTCAGCGTGAAAGCATCAAAACATCCTCTGAACAGCGCCTGTTGAAATCCTTAATGCCTTTTCCCGAACACGTTTGCTTCATGCCTGCTGAGACCAGCATCAATACGCAATCGCTCTTCCCGCTGGTCGATTGTGTGCTGACGGTCAATGGCACTGTTGGGATGGAGTTTCCCTGTTTTGGCATTCCTGCGCTGGTAGCGGGTGCCGGACGATATGATGGCTACGGTTTTACGATGGAACCGCCCACCCGTGAAGCTTATTTTGAAGCGTTGCGAAATTTGCCTGGCATTGAGCGCCTTTCCCCGGCTGTGCGTGAGCTGGCGCGCAAGCATTTTTATGCGCTGATGGTTGGCAAACAGGTCTCTTTTGAAGATGTTGCCCCAATGGAATTGAAACGTCTTCACGAAGCCCAGAGCGATGTACACAACAACATCTCCATCCGCGCACGCTCGCTGGATGACTTACGCAATTCGCCCTCGCTGACTTTATTGGCAGATTGGCTCGAAGAAGGCTCCGCGCCCGATTTGCTGGGGCCGTTGCTATGAGCCGCATTCTTTTTATTTTGCCGGGCATGCCGCTGGCCTTCAACCATTCGGGTGGGGCCAGCCGCGCCGCCCAGAATTTTTTGGCGTTGCACAGCCTGGGGCATGAAGTGCATATCCTGCGTTTTCACAGCCCAGGACGTTCCCGCGCCACCTTCGATTTTGAGAATGCATCCGAAGCGGCGCAAACCTTTCGGCAGCGGGCTGCAAGCTGGCAGGAAGTTGAACTTCCTGAAAACGGCCCACGTAGTCGGGTGGATTGGCTGCGCCGCATCTTCCTGGCGCCGACACTGCACGAATTCCCACAGCATCCCATGCTTGCCAACGCTATCCGCGTCCGTATGGATGCGACGACCCAGCCGGATCTGTTATGGGCTGAACACTCTGATGCTGCTGCTGGTGTGTGGTATTTGCGTCCCAACCTGCCCTGGGTTTACGCGCAGACCGATATGCGTTATCTAATTCGCTCGATTCGCAAGAGTAGTCAAAATTTAACTGATAGAGTTGCCGACCTGGCAGGCCGCAGGGCCGAAGCCAGCGTTATCCATGCTGCCAGTCTCGTTGTGACTGGCTCGCGTCAGGAACAATTGCGTTTGCACGAAGCAGGCGCACGTGCTGTGTGCGTCATCCCCATGGTGAGCCAGTCCTTCCCTACGCTCGATTTAACGTCCGCCCCGGCGCCTGATCTGCGCCTGGTTCACCTGGGCGCGTTGGAAACCACTGCCAATCGGCATGGTCTGACGGCATATCTGACGCTGGCGCATTCTGCCGCGCTGAAGCAGGCGGACTTTACCCTGAGGGTGGTTGGTGACGTGAGCGGGGTGAAACCGCCCCTAAGCGATCTGCTGTGCCAGCCGGGCGTGGTCTGCACCGGCTATGTTCCCGATCTGACAACGACGCTGCGTCCTTTTGATGTTTCCATCCTACCTTACACCCGCGATTCTGGTTACCGCACCAAGCTGCCGTTGCTGATGGGACACGCGCAGGTTATTCTTGCCACGCAGGCCGCTGTCGCAGGCAGCTTGCAGCCCGGTCTGGATCAAGTTTGTGTGTTGGTTGAGCGTGTGGAAGACTTTCCGGCAAAAATTGCCTGGCTGGCGGCCAATGCCACCGAGCGCAAGCGGTTGGGGCTGGCGGCACGTGCTTTTGCTGCCGAACATTTCAGCGTGGAGGCTGTTCGCTCGCTTTATGTCAGCCTGCTGGGCCGATTGCAAGGATAATAAAATGGTCCGTGTCTTGCTGGAAATTCATGAAGGCCAGATTGTCCGCAATTTGCTTGAAAACAGATTGCTTGATTTTCTGCAAGCTGGCGGTGCAGAAGTGTTGCTGGTCAACCCGGCGTTGCGTGTGCCTGTCTTCACGACGGCCTACCCCGTGGAGATGTGCGATCTCGGCCTGCTGGCGTCTTCGGGGCTGATGCGCTGGGAGAATTACGAATTTGCTCTCGGTCAGCGCCTTTCGCGGCGCGGACATCATGTTTTGCGGCGCTGGCTTTGGCGGCTCGCGGAGCCACACGTTGCCCGTCACGCCGCGCGCGAACGCGCCTTGCTTAAATCGTGGCGGCCAAATGTAGTCGTTTCGACCCATATCAGCCAGACCTATGGGCGCGGGCTGGTTGCTGCTGCCAACCAGCTGGGCATTTCGACCATTGGCAACCTGAATTCCTGGGATAACGCCTGGAAGGGGCTGAAAGTGCGCCCGAAGATTGTCACCTGTTGGTCGGCAGATAATCAGGCTGAATTGTGTAATATGTCAAGTTATTTGGCGGGTCAGGTGCGGGTGATTGGTGCGCCTGCTTTTGATGTATACTCTGCGCCGGATGCGCAATGGACTCGCGCCGAGCTGTGTAATGCGCTTGGTCTTGACCCGGCTCGGCCCATTCTGCTTTTTGCCACACTGGGACAGTTCAAACAGCAAATTGATGAAACCAACCCGCTCGAAGTGCTCCTGCGCGCCATTGATGCTGGAGTACTTCCCAGTAATTTGCAGGTGATTGTGCGACTTCATCCCTGGTCGCGTGAGACCTACTTCAAGCAGTTTTTGCGGCATCCCGCTGTGACTGTCTCGCGTTATGAGCACTACATTCCAGGTTTGACGTGGTCGCCCACGTGCGCCGAAGCTATGTTGGCTGGCAACTTGATGCGCCATGCCGATGTCGTCATCAGCCCTGGTTCCAGCATGGTAATTGAGGCTGCCATTTTTGACACGCCAGTCGTAGTGCCTGTTTTCAACGAGTACATGCCCGAAGTCTTTGAAAATTACTTCCAGCAAACATGGCTCAACCAGCATTTCGGTCGTATTTACCAAAATGATTGGACTTGTGTGGCGAAACAGCCTGAGCAAATGATTTTAGCGATTAACATTGCTATGAAAAACCCCGATTGGTATCAGGCTGGACGCCAACAAATTCGGAGAAATATATTAGGCCCGTTGGATGGCAAATCCACGGAACGGTTTGCAAATTGTATTCTGGAGAATTCTTTATGAATAACGTGCAATACGAAAGGTTAACCAAGTTTCCGCGATTGGTTGAAGATGTTGGATCATTGACCGCTATGGAGAAGAGTGTCTTGGCGCATTTTATTTTGCTGGTACGCCCTCGCATTATCATTGAGTTAGGCGTTTTTCATGCGGTAACAACACAATTTATTTGCGAGTTTTTGATTGAGAATGAGTTGGATGGTCGCGTCATCGGTTTCGATCTGCCAGAAGTGATTGATGAACTGCGGCAGAACAACGAATCGGTTCAGCGATTGGAAGCGTCGCAACGATTGCAGCTTGTGCCGGGGCGATTGCCCTTTTCCTTATCAACCTGGTTGAGCAACACAACGGATCGAGTCGATTTTGCATTGGTTGATGCTACGCACGATTATCACAATGTTCATGGGGAATTGATTACTTTGTGGCCGTATTTATCTGTGGATGGATTTATTCTATGCCACGATTATTCTGTGAAATATAATGGGGTGCGTTATGCGGTGGATGAATTTGCGACCAAGAATGGGGTAGCCTGTCTGCCTTTATTATCATCACAGGCTGCCACACAAGCAAGATATTCATCATGCTTGGTGGCTTTGAGGCATAGGCCTTATCGGTTGACGATTGGCGGGTTGATTCCGCATTGGTGGAGGTCGCTAAAGGTCAAGCTTTTAGCCAACCGGGTATTTAATAAGCTATGGAGTTATGTGCGACCACTTTTCCAGCAAGACTGATCAGGGATACCTGTGAAAATATCACTGACATTTGGCTCGTAATATCACGCAGCGTTTTGCCAGCCTGACTTTGGAAGGTATTGGGCAATGAATTTTCTACTCGAACAGGCGCAAAAAAAGATAAATGGTTTGGGAAACTCTGGCTGCAAACTCGAATTGCTGCATGGTAACCCCGTTTCAATTAAGAAAACCGCGCTTTCGCCAGACTATTTTGAGCGGTTGCACCGTCAGCGCAGCAAACAAGAGCATTTTGATTGCCCCATTGCTGGTATTCGCGTTCCTCGTGTTTTGGGCTTTGATGCTTGTTCCTTTACAATGGAGCACCTGCCCATGTTGACTGCAATTGATTTTTTTGAGAGCGCGGAGCCCAGTGTAATCGCACTGCGCATGGATATTCTGGTTGACTTTGTCCGTTGGGAGATCGAAAACAGTGTTTTGAAAGAGATCGATACGTGGATATTCCGCGACAAACTGCTGATGATTAAGGCGCAACTGTCCGCTGAAATTTGGGAACATTACTACGTCCGCTATGAAGCAATATTTTTATCCAACCTGCCCCGGCACATGTCGGTTTTGCTGGGGAGCTGTCATGGCGATATGACTTTTTCAAATGTGCTGTTTTCGATGCGTGAAGAATCAGGTGGGCCTGATCGATTTTTTGGATACCTTCATCGATTCTCCGCTACTGGATATTGCCAAGCTGTTACAGGATGCGCGCTTTCACTGGTCGAGCTACCGATTCCCATTCCCGCATGACAGCGCAAAAATTCAGATTATCAATTCGTGGATACAGACGCGCATTAACAATGCATTCAGGCATGAGGTGGCGACCCTGTCATTCTGGACAATCCAAATGATGAATTACTTTCGCATCATCCCTTACATCCATTTGCCAGAAGAGCACAAATATATCGCCAGGATTTTAGCGCAAATTTGCGCCCGGAAAGAGGAAACCAAATGATTTTAATTCTCCCGGTTGCGGGGCAATCGACCCGATACCCCAACATGCGTCCAAAATGGATGCTTAATCACCCGAATGGTAATCTCATGCTGGCACAATCCTTTTTGGGGTGGGATTTGCGTGCTGTGGAAAGCATTGTGGTGATTTGTTTGCGGCAGCATGATGAGCAATATCAGGTGCAACAAATGCTTGCAAAACAATTTGCAAAACTGGGCCTGTTGGAGAAACTGCGCGTGGTGGTAATTGAGCAGAGTGATTCGCAACCCCATTCCGTCTATCAGGGCTTGATGCAGGCGGGAATCTCTGGCCCGATTTTCATCAAAGACTTAGATAATTATTTTTCTCACACGCCAAAGGGGTTGAATGAAATTTGTTTTGCCAGCATTTCTGACTACAACAGTCAAAACGTGGCCAACAAAAGCTATATTGTGATGAACGAAGTGGGCGGCATTATCAATATCGTCGAAAAAAGAATCATCAGCGATACGTTTTGTACGGGCGGCTATGGGTTTGCGGATGCGGGCGATTTCATCCGCGTGTTCGAAGGGCTGCGTGATGTGCCAAACCTTTATATTTCGCACGTTGTATACAAAATGATGCTGGATGGGTTTGTATTCAGTGGCGCGAGCGTTTCCAACTATCTTGACTGGGGCACACTGGAGGATTGGAATCAATATCGTCAGCAGTACTGCACGCTGTTTATTGATCTTGATGGTGTGCTGGTCGAGAACTCTGCCGAATACTTTCAACCATTCTGGGGTGAAACGGGCGCGATTGCGCCAAATGTGGACGCGATCAATCGTCTGTACGAGGCTGGGTACGCCGAAATCGTTCTGACCACATCGCGCTCGCATGAAGCCGAGCAGATTACACGCGAGCAGCTTGCGCGCCTCGGCGTGAAATACAATCAAATCCTTTTTGGCCTGTTGCACGCCAGACGCATCCTTGTCAATGACTACTCGCCGAGCAATCCGTACCGCAGTTGCGATGCCATCAATATTCAGCGCAATTCCAGTCAGTTGGCCGAGATGTTGCAGGGGTTGATCCATCTTCAGTCTAAATGAAACCGCCATCCTTCTCCATTTGCATCCCTAATTACAACTATGGCCGTTTTATCGGGCAGACGATCCAGAGTGTGCTCGACCAGACCTGGCAGAACTTTGAGATCATCGTTGCCGATAATGCGTCCACTGACGACTCGGTGCAGGTGGTCGAGTTTTTTCACGACCCGCGCATTCGCTTGATTCGTAACCAGTACAATATTGGTTTTGCGCCCAACCTGCAGCGCGCCAGCATGTTTGCCCAGAACGAATACATCAACCTGCTTTCGTCAGACGATTTGATGAACCCGACGGCCCTCGAAACCTACGCTACGATCCTGTTTGAACGACCGGGGCCCGAGGCGCTGACTGTGCTCTGTTCAGACGCAGAAGTAATCGATGGCACCGGGGAAATCACCGGGCATATCCGCAAGGATCATGCAAGTTTTGGGATGGTGACTTTGCAGGGAACGGAGGATGCCGCTTTCATGCAGGCCCACCATCAGCCGTCGTACCGTTACCGGGTATTTTCAGGGCTGGATGTGCTCAAGGAAACCCTGCCCCGGCTGAGGGGATTTGCTCCTTTTCTGTCGGTGGTCTATCCCCGCAGCCTGTGGCAGGCTGTCGAAGGGTACAATGCTGTCCGCACGATTGGCCCCGACAAATTTTTCCATTACAAGCTGCTGGCGCAAAACCCGGATGTTGTTCACGTGGCCCAGGCGCTGTACCGCTACCGTGTGCATCTTTCGCCGAATCAGGAATTCTCAGAAGACCAATATCAAACAGCAACTCGATGATTATCTTTATACAATCGAATATTCCGATGCTTTTTTGGATTTACTCGGCCTGACCAGGCAAACGCTGATTAATGAATTTATCAACCGAGTTTGCTTGAAAAACGGACTGACGCAACTGGTTTATGGCACATCCACCCATGCGGTGCGCATGCTGGCCTGTGCGCTGGCGACGTATCCGGCTGAAACCATTCGGCAGAAGCGTTTTTATATGCTGTTGGGGTTGCTGGCCTGCGGCCCGCTGGCACGTCCGCTGGCACGTCTGTTTTATCGTGGCGTACATGCGCAGGAAACCAGGTTGATTCTTGATGGGAGCTAGCCATGGAAATCAATCGGCCTCTGCGCATTCTGTATGTTCTAAACGCATCCGGCGGCGGGGCCACACAGGGCATTTTGCAACTGCTGCGCGTTCTGCCGCGTGATGAATACGAAGCCTTTCTGGTCGTGCCCGACCATCCAACAGCGGCGCAGCGTCAGGTTTTCGCAGGGCTGTCGCGGGCTTTTTTTGAAATCCCAATGACCTGGTGGAACCTGAAAACGGATTTGCCCTGGTACTGGCGCATGCTGGTCTGGGGGCGCGGCTGGCTCAGGACGCTCGGTCATTTGCTGCCGGTGCTGCGGCTGTGTCAAATCATTCGCACGCAAAAGATTGATATTGTTTACACCAACACGGTCATGATTCTGGATGGTGCGCTGGCGGCGCGTCTGTGTGGTGTGCCGCACATCTGGCACATCAAGGAGTGGATCGGCGCGCGGGCCAGGGTCAAGTTCCTTTTGCCCGATGTGCTGCTGGTGTGGCTGATTGCGCATCTCTCGGCACGCGTGCTGGCGATGACCGATTTTATCGGCGAGATTTTTGTGAGATATGGCGCAATAGATAAGTTGCAGGTGCTTTACGATGGCGTCAACCTGGCCGATTTTGACGACACACATCGGGGGGCGGCCTTGCGCGAAAAGCTGGGCATTGCGCCAGACCAATTTTTGGTGGGCATGTCGGCCAGTCTTTCGGCAACATGGAAGCGTCACGATGTATTCATCCACATGGCGGCGTTGCTGGCAAAACGTTTTCCGCAGATGGTTTTTGTGGCTTTTGGTGCGCAACCGCAGCGTTATCGCAACCCGGCGTATAATCGGCCCTGGCAGTATTGGCAGTCATTGCAACAAATGGTCAAAATGTTTGGTCTGGAAACGTCATTTTGTTGGGCCGGTTTTTGTGATGACATCCCAGCCATGATGAATGCCTTGGATGTGTTAGTTCACCCCTGTGACAGCGAGCCGTTTGGGCGTGTGGCCATCGAGGCGATGGCGGCTGCGCGCCCGGTGGTGGGTCCGCGCCGGGGCGGGATTGCTGAAAGTGTCCGCGACCAGGTGACGGGGCTGTTGGTGGAGCCGGATAACCCGTCAGCGTTTGCCGAGGCTGTCGCCCTGCTCCAGGCTGACGCTGACCGTCGCGCCCTTTTTGCGGCGCAAGGCCGCCAGCGGGTTGCTGACGTTTTTTCCATCGAAAAGCATCAGGCTGAAATTTGCCGTATTTATCAGAAATTTAAAGCCGAGGAACGTTTGATTTTTAGCATTGTTCTTTTTGCAATTCTGGTCATTGTGGTTTTGCGCCGTCCCTATATGGGAATTGTCATTACGATTGCCAGTTTGCCAGTCACAGAGATTTTGCCGACCATCCCTGGGGTCAACTCGATCATTTCGCTGATCGGCGGGGTAACACTGGTCGGTTTTTTGCTTGAAAGAATGAGAAAAAAATCGGTGGATGGGGTGCGTACCAAACTGCCCATGGCTTTGATTCTGGGTTTTTTGTTCCTGTTGTGGTTGTTTACCAACTTTTCTGCGGCGATGACACCTGCGCCGGATGACCGCATCTGGCTGTTTACCTATTTGCAATTATGGGCACTGGCTTTACTGTCTTTTCTGTTACTGGAAACGCCGGAGCAAATTCATGTTTTGATGTGGGGGTTCTTCCTGGCGGGGCTTGTTTCAGCGGCCTATGCTGGCACAGAAGGGGTGATTGGGGATACGGTCAACACATCCCTACGTTCTGAAGGATTGGCATCCAGTGTCAATAGCGCTGCCCGTTATTTTTTGATTGCCCTCATGTTTGGTTATTTTTTGCTGGTTCAGCAAAAGAAAAGAGTGGTTCAGCTTTTTTTGGTTGGCGGAATGTTGGTGATCTTGTATGGGGTTTTTGTCACCGTCTCACGCACAGGATTATTGCTCTTGATTACTGGCATCAGTCTGCTGTTTTTTCAAAATTTGGGGGCCAAAAGCAGGGGATATATTTTGGTTTTTACGCTATTAGCGTTTGTGATTGTCTGGGCCCTGGCTGATAACATCACGCTCATTTTGCAGGGGATTACTGGCTCCATTCTGGCGGGGACCGATACGGTGGGGATTCGCTATGGCTTATGGCAGGCGGGTCTGCGCATGTGGGTCGATCATGTCATCGCCGGGGTTGGGATCGGACAATTCAGTATACAGCTACCGTTCTATGGCTGGGATTTGTTGCAGCCACGTTATCTGGTGCTGGGGCCGCACAATATGTATATCGGGGTGCTGGCTGAAACAGGGCTGGTTGGTTTTCTGTTTTTTGCAGCAATGTTTGTGGTTTCTCTGCGTTCCTTGTTTCAGGCTGCCCGCTCCGATAAGCCCAGCGTGAAGGGACTTGCCATGACGTGGATTGTGATCCTTGCGCTGATCTTAATGGCGGGCATTACCAAGCAAGACCAATACGATAAATTGACCTGGATGGTGGTGGGGGTCAGTGCCGCCATTGGTCGGATGAATACATGAGTGTGGGCGTGACCCAGCCAATCAGAATCATCTACGTGATTGGGCAATTAACCATTGGCGGCACTGAGACGCAGTTGCTTGCACTTGCGCGTCATTTAAATCCCGTTCGCTACAAAGTTTTGGTGGTGTGTTTGTCGGGACAGGCGCCCCTGGCGGATGCATTCCTGCATGCTGGTTGTGAAGTGCGCATTCTCCATCGTGAGCAGCGCGGGCGACTGCAGGTCTTGCTGGATGTGTCTCGTCTCGTCAGGTTGTTTCAACCGGATATTGTGCATTCGTTTGGCTATGCCAGTCGGGCAGCCATCCCGGCTGCAAAACTTTCTTCAAAGGCTGTCAATCTTATTTCCATTCGAACGCAGCCAGGTGGCCTGCTCGGTGTGTCAGATTATCTGTTGAATTCGTTTGCTGCTTGCGTCTTAACCAACTCGCAAAAAGCAGCGCAGGCAGTTCGCTTTGGTTTCATTCAAAAGGTGCCATGCCAGGTCGTTTACAATGGCATTGATTTGCAGATGTTTGATGAGAAGGCCAGGGATGTTGCTGTTTTGCCAGCGGATTTAACCCATCACAAAATTATCTGTATCGTTGCCCGTCTCCACCCGGTAAAGCGTATTGAAATTCTGCTGGATGCATTTGCCCTTGTCTGCAAAACGCTGGCTCAGGTTCGGCTCTGGGTGGTGGGGGATGGTGCTGAAAGAGAAAATTTGCAATGTCAGACCGCGCAACTGGGCCTTTCTTCCCGTGTGGTCTACTGGGGTGAACAGGAGAACATTCCCGCAATCCTTCGTCATGCCGATGTGGGTGTGCTTTCTTCACGCATTGAGGGATTATCCAACGCCATTATCGAGTATATGGCTTCAAGCCTGCCAGTGGTCGCCACTGACACTGGCGGGAATGGTGAAATCGTCCTTCACGGGAAAACCGGGTTTTTGGTGCCTGTGGACGATGTGAATGCACTGGCAAATGCGCTGATGATGATTCTCGGCGATGAGCATTTGGCCCGCCAACTGGGTCAGGCCGGGCGTCAGCATGTTGAGAACTTCTTTTCGATGGCTCGCATGGTGCGTGAGACAGAAGCGATTTACGAACAATATGTTTCAAGGTAAAGCAATGCGCATTTTGATGATTACCAGTGAATGGCCCACGCCTGAAAGGCCCAACGCCGTCCCTTTTGTGGTGCGCCAGGTCGACTTTTTGCGGCGTGCTGGCCTGGAGGTGGATGTCTTTCATTTTCGCGGTGGCAAAAACTTATTTCGCTACATGCAGGCCTGGTTTCGGGTGCGATCCACACTGGCGCAGACTTCTTATGATTTGATCCATGCGCAGTTTGGACAGAGCGGACTGCTGGCGCTTTTTCCGAAGCGTTTGCCGCTGGTCGTGACGTTTCGTGGCGATGACCTGGAAGGGATTGTTGGCGACGATCGGAAATATATGCTGGCTGGGAAAATCCTGCGACAGGTCAGTCAGTTTGTTGCAAAGCGGGCCGATGCAGTCATTCTTGTCTCGGCGCATTTTTCGAAATATCTATCCCGCAAGGATGTTACCGTCCTGCCCAGCGGACTTGATCTGACGCTTTTCAGGACGATGCCGCGTGAAGAAGCCCGCCAGCGTTTGGGCTTGCCCGCCAATCAAACGCTGGTCTTGTTTGCTGGCAACCCGGCCGAGGCGCGTAAACGTTTTACGCTGGCGCAGGCTGTTGTCAACAATATTCCGGGAGCACAGTTGGTCGTTGCCTGGAATGTGCCGCACGCGCAAATTCCGCTGTT
The DNA here is from genome assembly GCA_963757465.1 of uncultured Chloroflexia bacterium. GTDB lineage: Bacteria > Chloroflexota > Anaerolineae > Anaerolineales > Villigracilaceae > UBA5195. The sequence goes on from CAVWRY010000007.1 coordinate 799,586, forward strand.
TATGAACGCCTGTGATGCCATGATTTTTACCTCCATGCACGAAGGTTCCCCCAATGTTGTCAAAGAAGCGCTGGCTTGCAACCTGCCAGTGGTGTCTGTGGAAGTCGGGGATGTGCGCAGGTGGTTGTCAGAAGTGGATGGCTGCATTGTTTGCAAAGACGATCAGCCAGGAACTTTAACGTGTGCCCTGCGCGAAGTGCTGCAACGCCATGCGCGTGTGGATGGTCGCCCGGCCATTCTTGAGATCGAAGAATCGCGGCTGACGCAGAAGGTCATTCAGATTTACGAAAAGCTACTTTGATTGCGAGACCGCGGATGGCTGTGTCCCTGAAAAAAGAAACGAGACCCTGAAATGTGCGGTATTTGTGGCTGGTTGTCCCAGGATGGCGTTGACTTGCAAACGCTGGTTACAATGAACCGTCTGGCTGCGCATCGCGGTCCTGACGGGGAAGGGTACTGGCTTTATAACGGCACAACGCCCGCCGGGACGTGGTTTGGTCCGCCACAGTTGGAGCAAAATCTTCCACAACGGGGTATGATCGGGTTGGGACATCGCCGCTTGGCAATCATTGACCTGTCTGATGGCGGGTTGCAGCCGATGCCTTCTCCCGACAAACAACACTGGATTGTTTTTAATGGCGAGATTTACAATTATCTCGAGCTGCGCAGCATGCTCCTGGCGCTCGGTCACGTCTTTTGCAGTGAGAGCGACACAGAAGTCATTCTGGCCTCTTACCGGCAGTGGGGAACGGATTGTTTCAATCGTTTTAATGGGATGTGGGCGCTTGCCATCGTTGATCTGGAAAAACGCGTGCTGGTCATTGCGCGTGATCGGCTGGGGATCAAGCCGTTTTACTACTGGCGAGAGGGCAATTCGTTGGCCTTTGCTTCTGAGATCAAGCAGTTTTTGGGATTGCCCGGTTTTGACGCGCAAGCCAACCTGGATGCAGTGTTGGAATATATCGACAGCGGCTACGAAATTCCCCCCGAAACCTTTTTTCAACATCTGAAAGCTTTCCCCCCCGCCAGTTTTGCCGAAATCCCGCTGGATGCGCTTGCTGAGCCGCAGCCGCATCGGTTCTGGAAGATTGAAGAATTCACGCCAACGCTTGTCCGGCCTGCCGATGTTGCTGAAGAGTTGCGTTTTCTCTTTGCAGACGCGGTGCGCCTGCGCCTGCGTTCGGATGTGCCCGTTGGGGTATGCCTGTCAGGTGGCCTGGATTCGTCGCTGATCTATGGGCAGATTCAGCGTTTGCGCGAAGACCCCAGCACGACACACGCTTTCTCGGCGTCGTATCATGAGCAGCAGTTTGACGAAAGTCGGTTTGTGGCGCTGGTTTTGCGCAAGCATGGCGGGCAGGTCCATTATGCTTTCCCCCATGCCCAGGCGTTTCTCGCTGATTTCGATGCCTTCATCTATCAGCATGACGAGCCGCCCGCCGCCATCAGCCAGTATGCGGCCTGGGCGGTCATGCGTAGCGCGCGTGCGCATGGCGTACCGGTGCTGCTCAACGGACAGGGTGGCGATGAGTTGTTCAGCGGCTACTGGCCTGCCTATTATTTGTATTTGCGCCGTCATCCGATGTGCGCCCCTGCGCATTTGTTGCAGGCGATGCTGCCTGGCGGCAACCCTGAACTGCTGCGGGAGATTCCGGCGCATTTGCGGCAATATATGGGCCGCAAAGATCGCACAAACCGCCGGGTTTTCTCCCAGACGGCCCTCGTGTGGTCTTCACCAAAACGGCAAAACTGGGCCAGCGCAGCCCAGCAAATTTCGTCGGAGGACTACCGCCGCGGCGAGATCAGCCAGATTCATCTGCCGCGTTTGCTGAAGTGGGATGACCGCAATTCAATGGCTTTTGCCGTCGAAGGGCGCTACCCTTTTCTGGATTACCGCCTGGTGGAGTTTGCCATGCGCCTGCCGGTGGGAATAGAATCTGCGCGCTGGTTGGAACAAGTATCTGTTGCGCAGCTCGTTCGGTCAACTGCTGCCGCCTGAAATCCAATGGCGGCGCGACAAGGTCGGTTTTGTCACCCCACAATCACTGTGGATGCAAACGGCGCTTAAGCCGATTTTGACAGACTGGGTTCAGCAACCGTCTGCGGCGCTCGCGCAGGTGGTCGATCTTCAAGCGTTGCGCCAGCTTGCTCGTGAATTATTCTCATCGCGCAACATTCATCCCATGAATCAGGATCAGCACCTGCTCTTCAGGCTGTTTGCGTTGGATGCCTGGCTCAAGCGTTATCGGGTACACTTCTAAGCATGTCTGCTCCCTTTGTTTCTATCATCCTGCCCATCCGTAACGAATCTCGCCTCGATTGAAGACTGTCTGGCGGCGATTCTGGCGCAGGATTATCCCGCTGACCGGGTGGAAATCCTGATCGCGGACGGCCTGTCCACCGATGACACTGTCGAAAAAATTCGTGCCCTTGTCGCCACGTCTACGGTTACGATTTTTGACAACCCAGCCCAAATCGTCCCGACCGGTTTAAACATCGCCTTGCGTCACGCCAAAGGTGAAATCATCGTCCGTGTGGATGGGCACACCCGCATTGCGCCTGACTACGTCCGCCAGTGTGTAGATGCGCTCCAGCGCAGCGGCGCAGACAACGTCGGCGGGCGCATGGATGCGCAGGGACACAGCGTTTTTGGGCAGGCAGTCGCCCTCGCCACCAGTACTCCTTTTGGGGTTGGCGGGGCGCGTTTCCACTACGCTACAGGCGAAGAGTGGGTCGACACCGTTTACATGGGGGCATGGCCCCGACGTGTTTTCGAGAAAATCGGTCTGTTCGACGAGGAACTGGTGCGCGATCAGGACGACGAATTCAATTATCGGCTGCGCGCACAGGGTGGGCGCATTTTGCTTTCGCCTGGCATCCGCTCACAGTACCGTGTCCGCAGTACGCCGCGTGCGCTGTGGCGGCAATATTATCAGTACGGTTTTTGGAAAATCCGGGTGCTGCAAAAACATTCGCGCCAGATGCGCACGCGTCAGTTTGTCCCGCCTGCTTTTGTGCTGGCTTTGTTTATCTCTTTTTTGCTCTTGCTTTTTTTCATCCTTCATCCTTCATATTTCATCCTTCTCGTTCCTTCTGCTTCCATTCTTGTTCTTTACCTGCTTGTTTCCACTCTGACTACTATTCAGCATCCCAATTCCCAATTTCTAATCCCTAATTTCTTTCTCTTGCCCTTCGTCTTCGCCATTCTCCACATCAGCTACGGACTTGGTTTCCTCACAGGGTTGTGCTGGTTTGCGAACCGCTGGGGCGATCAACAGGGCCAAACGCCTACGCTGACGAGTAAGCATGCCTGAACATCCCGATCTTACCCGTCTGCGCGCCGAGTATGCCGAGCGCGCCAAAAGCGTTGAGCCGGGGCGTTATTCGCTTTTCAATCTGGCCCAGTTGTTCGCCGTACAGAGTCGTCAGCGTGCTGTTTTGCAATGTTTGCGGGAGAATGGTTTTCACCCGCTCAAGGGTCGGCGCATCCTTGAGCTGGGATGTGGCTCGGGGGGTGTACTGCTTGAAACCCTCAGCTTTGGTGCTGTACCCGGAACATTGCACGGCGTGGACTTGTTGTTCAATCGGCTGAAAGCGGCGCGCCAGCCCCTGGCAGCCCTGCCCCTGTTGTGCGCCGACGGACAAATGTTGCCGTATGCATCTGACAGCTTTGACCTGACGATGCAGTTCACCGTCTTCTCGTCTGTGCTCGATGATGAAGTACGGCGCAATATGGCGCAGGAGATGCTGCGCGTTACCCGTCCCGATGGATTAATCCTCTGGTACGATTTCTGGCTCAACCCGACCAACCTGCTCACGCGCGGCATCCGCCCCGCCGAAATCCATGCATTGTTTCCGGGATGTGCCTTTCAGTTCAGGCGCATCACCCTTGCCCCGCCCATCGCCCGCCGCCTCGTCCCCCTTTCCTGGACATTGAGCCTGCTGCTCGAAAACCTGAAAATTTTCAATACGCATCATCTGGTCGTGATCCGCTGCCCGGCCCAGCGTTGAGCAAGGCTTTGACGTATAATTTGGAGATGGCGGGTATGCAGCAATGTTTTCGTATCATCATGCTGGTGGAAATCATATGGAAATCAGTCCATTTAAAACATAGTTGGGCGTTTCCTTATAAATAATTTGAAGGATTAGCAAATTGAAAATCATTGGCAAATCAATACTCTCTCTACTGTTGGCTGTAACATTAACATCCTGCAATAATTCTTGGTCAACACATTCGGCGTCTTCAACAGATGACATGGAAACAGCCAAAACGACAGTCGTTGAAACACAATTAGCAATCCCTACGGCCACTTTTACCGCCTTACCTATGCCCCACACTAAGGTGTTCCCACCTACAGAGACCCCGATCCCAATTTCTTTTTCAGGTATTCCCACGGTTATTCCTATGGAGAACGGACTAACATGGTCTGAATGCATCGTGCCAAATCGCGATTATTCAGCAGAAACGGATGATATGAAATTTTTGAAGAGTTGCATTGACACTCCAACTTGGGGTGAAAATGACAAAAAAATGGTTGGTGAACGATTGAGCAAAAAAGGAGAAATTGATGCCGACCTGCAAATAACTATTGGAAATGATTATTATGAAACAAAGCACGACAATTCAAAGAAACTTTGGACTTACGAGTTAGTAAAGAACGGAGATACAATCCTAGAGATATATCCATCTTTTACAACGCATGATCCAAACATAAATTTTTGGAATATCGACGGGAAATTAGTATGGGAACTGGCTGGTTGGACACAGGTTATTGTAGTGGATGGTGTGAACTACAATGAAAAATATGGGTTAGAAGGGTCTTATTTTCCATACGAAATCAAAGGTAAATTAATTTATATAGCCAAGAAAAATGGGAAGTACCAAGTTGTATATGACAATAAAGTTTTGGGTTCAGAATTTGATGAAATTCAAATGGCATATTGCTGTTCAATGGCATCTGTGTATCACGGAAGCGGGCAGTATTGGTTTTTAGGTAGACGCGGAGAAGCAAAGTTTATTATTTTAATTCAGTAACCACCTTTGCAATTGCACGCCCAACATTGAGTGCCGGCGACGATTTACCACATCCCGTTTCGCGGCTTTTTTTCGCTCGAAAATCCGGTTCCGTTTCGGTGGCTGGTTCTCATGGCAAACCGCCGCGAATGCAATCCATTAGCCCACAGATTGTTATAACCTATTCAATTGGGAGGTTTGTATGAACGATGCAAATATTCAGAAATATCAACAAGATTTGGTTGAGCATTTGAAGCAAGCAAATCATCTAAAATCTCCACTGGTAGAGGCCGCATTTATGCAGGTGCCTCGTCACCTTTTTCTGCCGGACGAGCCGCTGGACAAAGTCTATTCCGATGTGGCAATTGTTAAGAAGCGCGGCGATGCAGGTCAATGGACCAGCGCATCGTCCATGCCGACGATTATGGCGATTATGCTCGAGCAGCTAAACCTGAAGCCAGGGCAGCGCGTCTTGGAAATTGGAGCCGGAACCGGCTTCAACGCTGGTTTGATCGCATCCATCGTCGGACCCACCGGAAAAGTGGTGACAATTGATATTCAGCCCGATCTGGTGGAGGATGCCCGAAAGTGTCTGGATGTTGCTGGCTATGATTGGGTACAGACTGTCGTCGCAGATGGAGGGTATGGCTATCCAGATGGTGCGCCCTATGACCGGATCATTCTAACCGTCGCTTCTGACGTCATCACAGCCGCCTGGAGAGAACAATTGATGCCAGGCGGAATCCTTGTCTTGCCCTTTGTTGTTTTGGGTGCTTCACTTTCCGTGGCCTTTGAAAAGCGCGGCGAGGAATTGGTTAGCATTGACAGTACCCCTTGTGGATTTATGCCTTTGCAAGGCGCTTTTGCCCTTGCTCAACCTGTTCAGACTCAACTTGGTTCAGACCCGCGTCTGTCGATGTTTTCAGAAAAGGGGAAAGCGCTACCCGTAGCAGCAGATACCCTATTTACCTGGTTGACTTAGGAAGGCAAAGACCAGGCCACTGGCGTAACGTTGACAAGATATGAACTTGAGTGGGATTTAGTACCCTGGATAAGGTTTCAAGAGGAGCAAGCCGATCTGCAAACCGGTCTGGGAGTGACCCTTAGTGCCAGGGGAGATTTAGCAGATCAGAACATTATTCCTGCGTTGATAGGAAATGCAGGGGAATGGAAGGCGATGTATTCAGCCGCCATCATCGAATCGGATGGAATGGCAGCCCTGATGCGTGCGCCTGATCAGATTGTTCCGCGGATGGACATCATGCACCCTGATGACAATGCTCCGTTCGAGTTGTATATCCGCACCTTGGGTCTGGATACACATGCGGGGCAGCGCTTGCTGGATTCCATCCAAGGTTGGGATCAAGCCGGCAAGCCTACTTCATTGAACTGGAAGATTCGTGCCATCCCTGCCGAAGCTGAATACACCGCTACGGATGGCGAGTTCCTTGTCAACAAACCCTGGACAAAACTAATTGTCCGCTATCAGTCAATGGAGTAGCGGGCTAACAACGCATGGAAGCGGACGGTTTGCCACATTCCGTTTCGATGAGGAATTTTCGTGGCAACTTGTGCCTGATCTCGTGATAAAGAAAAGGGAGATTTCGTATGTATTGGGAAAATTTAGAAATCCCCTGGAAAGAAGCTTTTTCTCAGGGTTGGATTGCATTTTGTCATGGCAGTGTTCCAATTGGTTCGGTAATATGTGATCAAAACGGAAATATCCTTACCAGAGCCCGCAACCACATCAATGAAAATTATTTCCCCAATAACAAAGTTGCTCACGCTGAAACGATAGCTGTACAATCATTAGACTTGAAACTACACAATGATCCAGGTTCTTATATCGTTTATGCCTGTTCAGAACCTTGCCCCATGTGTTTTGGAACCATTGTGATGGGAAATATTCGAACCATAAAAATAGCGGCCAAAGATGCTTATGCGGGTGCAGTAGAAATAGCAGAACTTAGCCAGTATGTAAAATCGAAACGAATGAAAATATCTTTTGAATCAGGTCTCATGAGTGCTGTACAAGCGACCATGCAAAGTTATTTTGAACTCAAAAATAACCCGGAGCGTTCAAAACCAGTTCTTGATAAATACACAGTTGAATACAATCATTCCCTGATTTTGGCAAAGGAATTGCTTGCCATTCACTATTTTGAAGATGCAATCAGCAGAAGCATCCCATTTGCTTCTGTGTATGAAGAAATTTGTATAAAGCTGGCTGAAATGAATAGCAAAGGAATATAAGATCAAATTTAAAAACCAGCCAACAAAAAATATACAGTCGGACGGTTTGCCACATTTCGTTTCGATCATCGCGTGATCGTCACAAATGACTGCCCCCGTCCACATCCAAGCCGAATTATTAAAACATAAACGTTATCAGGCATGAAATGGTATAACTGGCGCAACTGCATACCATACAAATTGAAAAGATTTCCGGGTTTCAATTCCTGTACCTGCCATTATGCCAAATCCTGCGAACCGATTTTTTTGGGACGACGCCATTAAGCGCATTCTTGATATAACGATCTCGTCTTTGGGGCTGCTTGCGCTTGCCCCTTTTTTTGCTTACATTGCCATCATCATTCGGCGCGATTCACCGGGACCGATCTTTTATCGTGGTATCCGTCTTGGTAAGGGCGACAAGCCCTTTCTTATTCTCAAATTTCGCACCATGCGTGAAGAAGCTGCCAGTTATGCTGGCCCGCCGCTGACCGCGCAGGATGACAGGCGCATTACTCCGCTCGGAAAATGGCTGCGCGACACCAAAATTAACGAATTGCCCCAACTCTGGAATGTCATCAAAGGGGAAATGAGCCTGGTTGGACCGCGACCTGAAGACCTGAGGTTGGCCGCCGCCTGGCCGTCAGATGCGCGCACCGAAGTGCTTTCCGTGCGCCCTGGCATTACCAGCCCCGCATCGGTACTTTATCGCAACGAAGAAGCATTGCTTTCCAGTAAAACACTCATGGCAACTTACCTGGGGGAGATTATGCCATCCAAGCTGCGCCTCGATCAGCTTTATGTTCGTCATCGCTCGCTATGGGTTGATATGGATGTGCTCTTCTGGACATTGATTGTCGTGATGCCTGTCTTGAAACATCTCAAACTGCTTAAAGAATATCTGTTTCGCGGACCATTTTCGCGTTTGCTGCGCTATTATGCACTTGAAAACCAATCTGAATGTGCTACGCTCACTGCGCTTGAAGAACAGATTCGTGGTGTTCGCACAGAGTTAAGGCAAAACATTTAAAGGCCATCCCTATGTCTCAAAGTTTTTGGTCAAACAAACGCGTTCTTGTGACAGGTGCGGGTGGTTTTATCGGCAGCCATCTTGTCGAAAGACTGGTACGGGATGGGGCGCAGGTGTGCGCCCTTGTCCGCTACAACTCGCGCAACGATCCGGGCCTGCTGCGTTTTCTACCGTCGGAAGTTGTTTCTGCGCTGGAGCTGGTTCCCGGCGACATCCGCGATCTGGCGGCGGTGCAGAAGGCCATGCAGGGCGTAACGCATGTCTTTCATTTGGGCGCGTTAATCGCCATTCCCTATTCGTATCTGCATCCCGCCGAAGTGGTAGAGACCAACGTCATCGGCACGCTCAATGTGCTTTTGGCGGGGCAAACCGCCGGGGTGGAACGGATTGTCCATACATCCACCAGCGAAGTCTACGGCACAGCCCTGCGCGTCCCGATTGATGAGACGCATCCTTTGCAGGGACAATCGCCCTACGCTGCCAGCAAGATTGGCGCGGATAAGCTTGTCGAGAGCTTTTTTTGCGCATACGATCTGCCTGTCGTGACGTTGCGGCCTTTTAATACCTACGGCCCGCGCCAATCGGCGCGGGCTGTCATTCCCACCATGATTATGCAGGCGCTTACCCGGGATGTCATCCGCCTGGGGAATCTGGATGCGACCCGTGACTTCACCTACGTGGCGGATACGGTCAGCGGTTTTCTGAAAGCCGCTCAGGTGCCGGGCATCGAGGGGCGTACCATCAATCTCGGCAGCGGACAGGAGATGCGGGTCGGTGATCTTGCAGCGCAAATCATCTCCCAGGTTGGTAAACCCATCCGCGTTGAGCTGGATCCAACCCGCCTACGTCCCCAAAAAAGCGAAGTTCAACGCCTGCTTTCCAACAATCAACTGGCGCAAACCCTGCTCCACTGGCAGCCCGAAGTTTCGTTTGATGATGGCCTGCGCCATACCATCGCCTGGGTCGAGCAAAATATTGGACTGTATTCGCCAGATCGCTATGTCGTTTAATCAAGAACCTATCCGAGTAGGGGCGGGGGGATCCCGCCCCGGTTAGGAAGATATGTCCAGCAGGGCGCGTTTCCCGCGCCCCTACGCGACAAGAGGCCCATTCATGAAAGCTGTTGTTCTTGCTGGCGGCAAAGGCAGTCGCCTTGCGCCTTATACCAAAGTTATCCCCAAACCGCTGATGCCGATTGGCGATATGCCGATTCTGGAAGTTCTGGTGCATCAGATCAAGCGCGCCGGGGTGGATGAAATTATCCTGACGGTTGGACATATGGCCGAACTGCTGCGCGCTTTTTTTCAGGATGGGGAGCGTTTTGGTTTGTCGATCAGCTATCGTTTTGAAGATGTGCCACTTGGCACGGCTGGCCCACTGACCGGCATTGATGGCCTGAACGAAACCTTTTTGGTACTGAATGGCGATGTTTTGACTACGCTTGACTTTGCCGATCTGATTCGCTTTCACAAAAGCGCTGGTGCGTGGGTCACCATTGCCATGTACAACCGCAAAGTCAAGGTTGATTTGGGCGTTTTGCAACTCGATCCGCGCAATCAGGTGATTGGTTATATTGAAAAACCGACCTATGATTTTCAGGTCAGTATGGGTGTGTATGTCTTTGAGCCGCAGGCGCTGCAATACATTCCATCGCAGCAATATTTTGACTTTCCTGACCTGGTTTTGCGCCTCATCAAAGAAGGAAAACCTGTCGCAGGCTATCCGTTTGACGGCTACTGGCAGGATTTGGGCCGCCCTGATGATTATGAACAGGCCATTCACGATTTTGAAGACATGCGCGACCAGTTCTTGCATGGGGACAAATAATTGGACTGGCGCATTCCCCTGTCTGATCTTGATTACGGTCTTGAAGAAGAGCAGGCCGTGTTGGCTGTATTGCGCAGCCGCTGGCTGACGATGGGCGAAGTCACCCGGCAGTTTGAGCAGGAATTTGCCGCCTTTATTGGTGCACGTCATGCGATTGCCGTTTCGAATGCAACTGCCGGATTGCATCTTGCCTGTTTGACCTTGGGACTTCAACCCGGCGATGAAGTCATTCTCCCGGCGTTGACCTTTGTCGCCACCGCAGCAGCGGTCCGTTATGTAGGGGCGACGCCAGTCTTTGCGGATGTTGCCAGCCTGACAGATTTGACCGTTTCGCCGCTTTCGATTGCAGCGAAGATTACCCCGCGCACCCGCGCCATCATTGTCATGCACTATGGCGGCTATCCCTGCGACATGCCTGCCATCGAAGCGCTTGCCCAAAAACATGGCCTTATCATCCTCGAAGATGCCGCCCATGCCCCTGGCGCAGCGATTGCTGGACGCAGCGTGGGCACATGGGGCGCGATGTCCGTTTTTAGTTTTTTTTCCAACAAAAATCTGGCGACGGGCGAAGGGGGCATGTTGACCACCGATGACGATACCTTTGCCGAAAAACTGCGCCTGCTGCGATCCCACGCCATGACCAGCCTGACCTGGGATCGTCATCAGGGTCATGCCTGGGGCTACGATGTGACTGATTTGGGTTACAATTACCGTCCCGGTGAGATTACATCTGCGCTGGGGCTGGCACAGCTTCACAAGCTGCAGCGAAACAACCAGCGTCGCTGCCATCTGACAGCAACATACCACCACCTTCTAGCAGAAAAATGCCCCTGGGTCGGGCTGCCCTTTGCAGCGCATCCCGGAACGTCGGTTTGCCATCTCCTGCCCATACTCCTGCCGCCGCAGGTTGACCGCACACAATTTATGTCTGGTATGAAATCCAGGGGAAATCCAGACCAGCTTTCACTACCCACCGGTTTATGATTTTCGCTTTTATCAAGAAGCCAGCTGTCCGATTGAAGGCCTTCCCTGGACTTGGCAGGCGGCTGCTCGTGAAGTTACGCTGCCCTTGTACCCCACTTTAATGGTTGAAGATGTTGCTGTTGTTGTTGATGCCGTAGATCAAACATTAACAGAACTTTTTTAACAGGATTAGAACAGGTTAAAGATCAAATGGATGTTAAACAGCTTTTACTGATCTTTCGACGGTGGGCCTGGTTGCTGATATTGGGCCTGGTGTTGGGCTGCGTGATCGCTTTTGTGTTTAGCACGTTGCAAACGCCTGTCTATCAAGCTACCACGCGTGTCCTTGTGATGCGTGCTCCCGAAGTCGGGCACGTCAGACTATACTTTTTTAAATGACCAGCAATTGATTCAGACCTACACCCAAACCATTACAGCGCGTCCTATTTTGGATGCGGTCAGTGATAAGTTGGGTGTAAACATTTCCGCCAATCAGATCACCACCCAGATCGTCCCAAACACCCAGCTTCTCCAAATTTCTGTCGAGGATACCAACGCAGAAATGTCAGCAAAAATTACCAACACACTGGTGGATGTCTTTATTGCGAAGAACAATGAACTGCAATCTGCCCGGTTTGCTGATTCTGAGCAGAGCTTGCAAGCGCAAATTGCGCAGATCGAAGCGCAAATTAACACGTTGAACAACAATCAAGCGCTGCATCTCAGAGTGACATTGTGGAAGCCAAAACGCGCATGGATTCGCTTCAGGAGCAGATCGTTGCTACACAGGGCGAGCTGGCACAGCTTCTCCCTCCAGTCAGGCCGGGGGTGATCGAGCCAACCCCATCTGCTGACATTCAGGCGGAGATTACTGCCAAACAACTCTCGCTCAGACAGTTGCAGAGTATGTACGATCTTTATCAACAGCTTTATACCAATCTGGTTGTGCTTGGGAACAATGGCAACCTGAGTAGCGGGCAAAACGGTAGCCAGCAGGTTCAATCTACCCTGGCGCTTTACCAGCAAATTCACGCCAATTTGTTGAGCAGCTATGAAAATATTCGCCTTTCACGGTTGCGCAGCACATCCAACATTGTTTCGATAGACCCGGCGGTTGTTCCGGGCACGCCTATCCGCCCTCAGCCAGTGACCAACACCGCGTTGGGAGCAGTGATTGGTCTGTTGCTGGCGGGTGGTATTGTCTTTTTGTTTGAATATTTGGATGATTCGATTAAGAATGCGGACGATGTTGAACGTCTGCTGGGTATTCCGGTGATTGGTTATATCGGTCAGGTTTCCAGCAAAGGTAAAAATCGAAATAACTTAATGAATGTGGCAAGTCAGCCCCGCTCGCCGGTTGCGGAGGCTTTCCGCTCGTTGCGTACCAACCTTGAGTTTGCCGGGGTTAATCAGCCGTTGCGCACCATTTTGGTGACAAGTCCCGGCCCTGGCGATGGCAAGACGACGGTTTCATCGAACCTGGCTTCTATTTTTGCGCAGGGTGGCAAGCGTGTCACCTTAATTGACGCTGACCTCCGTCGGCCATCTGTGCATCGTTTCTTCAATTTGGATAATCATGTGGGTTTGACGGATGTCTTTCGCGGTCGTCTGACGCTGGAAGCTGCCGGGCACTCGTGGAACGGCACCGGGGAGATTACGGTCATCACCAGTGGAAGTCTGCCTCCCAACCCGATGGAAATCCTGTCATCCGACAAAATGAGCAACCTTCTCGCGCTTTTGCGCGAACAGCGTGATATTGTCATCGTTGACAGTCCGCCCCTGATTGTTGCCGATGCGCAAGTGTTGGCAGCCAAAGCCGATGGTGTGGTGATTGTCCTTTGGCCAGGGCACTCGCGTTGGGATGATGTCCGCGCCATGCTGGAGCAGTTGAAGCGTGCCGATGCGCGCGTGGTGGGGTTTGTCTTAACCGCATTCCCCGTAACCGTTCGAGCTATTATGGCGGGTATAAACATTACGCGCCTGCGAATAAAAGCAAGTATCACTATTACCGTGATGATTACATCACGCCAGAGAAAGCTCCGGTTAAGAAAAAAGTAACAGACCGGGCTGGCGATAGGATCAGAATAATCTATGGATAAACAGCCTGCGCATCAATGTCCGCACTTGAGTCTTTTTGAATGACCCGAGCACTTCGCATTCGTTTGCGTCCACCTGGAATGCGTGCTTTCATACCAAGATCCCAACCGTACCAAGTTTTGAGCATCAAGAAGAGTTTTGCTTGACACCAGGGCATGTTACGTGTCCGGTTTATCTGGCGGCGCAGGGCGGAGTCTTTCCTGTAGCGTTGCAAAACAAGATCAAGGCGCCAGCAGAAGAAATGCCCAGCCGAAAAATAATCGTTGTTGCCGGGTTGGTTGCTGCGCTTGTTCTGGTGATCGCATTGGCTGCAGGTGCCATGCTGCTTCGGCCCGCGGCCAGCCCTGGGGTGGTACCCCTGGTTGGTCAGACAAAGCCCGTAGTTCAAGCAATGGCCACCCCAATGCCGACTGTGACGACCACTCCGACGATGTTGGTATTAACGTTTACACCTACCATCACTCCATCGCCAGTGCCTTTCAAGCCGTTCGCTCTGGAAACGCCGTTTCAGATTGGTGATAACCAGTTTTTAATTCATGTTATTCAAGATCGTGATGTTCTCGATAATTTGTCCCAGATTTATCACACAACGCCGCAAATTATTCAGGCAATCAATTACGAATTGAAAGTGCCAATCCAGGTAGGCACCCTGCTTTTGATTCGCCCGGATCTCCTTGACCTTGAAGCTGATGCGCGATCCTTCCAGTTCTATCAAATCCCCGAAAAGACGATTTTGATTGACGATCTGGCAAAGAAATTCAATGTTGATCTCAAAGAGTTGAAGTATTACAATGGTTGTATGAATGGATGTTTTGTCAGCCGGGGCGATTGGGTCTTGCTGCCGCACCGTCGATGAGCCTGTGTAAGAAAAGAGAAGAACGCCTCGTATGCCATCTGTTTTATTTGTCTGCACGGCCAACCAATATCGATCCCCTTTAGCAGCGCTTTCTTTTAGCAGAGCGCTGCTAAATAATCGTCCGCCGGGCAAGTGGGTGGTCGAGAGCGCGGGTACCTGGGCCAAAGCCGGTGTAACACCGCAATCATTCATGGTGAAAATTGCCAAAGAGCTTGGCTTGCAAGGGTTGGAAGATCATCGCAGTCAACAAATCAGCCGCAAAATGATTGAAGAATTTGACTTGATCCTTGTGATGGAACTCGGCCATAAAGAAGCCCTGCGCAGTGAATTTTTGCCTGCCAAAAAACGAATTTACCTGCTTTCCGAAGTTGCCGAGGGTGGATCGTATGACATCGTTGACCCGATTACACCGGATGTTGACCCCGCCAAGATTGCCAGCCAAATTGACCAGTTGATTGTCAAAGGTTTTGCCCGCATCGTCGAGGCCGCCGAATTTTTTGAGCGTAAGCGCAACGCAATTTCACGTAGCGCGTAGGCGAGATCCGTTTTTGAAAACGGGGAAAGAGATTAGGGGCTTACGTGACAAAATTCCGCCTGGTTTAAATCTTTGCTTGAAACATAACAAACAAATCGCCCCGGGTTTTGGGTGATGATCTCGTAGCGCGACGTACCTACGACAGAAAGCCGCAGGGACGGATACGTATAGGCCAGGTTTTCTGCGTACCACGGGTAAGGCAACAGCTGATCGGCGATGATGACTGTGTCTGGACGCTGGTGCAGGGCGTAGTGAAAGTACCACAGGGCAAAGACAGCTTCATCGCTGCTGGCAAAGAGGATGGCGTTTTGCGGCGCTTGGGCAATGTAGCGCGCCCCGAACTGCTCGGCCTGTGGAGCGTGGGACGCATCCACAGTAGGGAGGGTAAAGGGCGCGCGGACCAGCAACCCGAGAACGATCAGCGTTACAGCAGGTTTTGCCAGCTTTTGGGGAACATCTTGAATGCCGTAGGCCACCCAAACCACGAAAGCCAAATAAGCAGGGATCAAATAAACCTGTGAATCATACGACCCGTAGAATGTAGCAAACCCTGCAAAACAGACAAATATCCACAGAGTCGCCAGCAGGGTGCGCCGTGGCATCCCCGAAAAAAGCCCATAAATTCCAATCAAAACGCCGGGGATGGTGAACTGGTCCAACAGCAGGCCGCCGACTGCCCGCAGCCGCAGACCGGCCTGTGCCAGTGAAATGTCAAAGGGGTAGGACGCATACAGCCTGCCGCTGACCAGCCACCAGAAGTTTTCGAGCGTCACCGGGTTACCCCAGTTGACTGGCGCATGGAACCATGCTGCGTGTATCCATAACGTAAGATAGAGTGACAATCCCGCTGCACAACCCAGACTGCGCTTGACCAGATCGCCTGGGTGGACCAATCTCACCTGCGGACCGGTCCGCAGCAGGAGCAACGGGAACAGCAGCAGGGCAGTCAGATGGTTGCTCAGGGTCAGGCCAAAGAGCAGGCCACGCATCCACTCGCCGCCAGGTAGATTTTCTTCCAACATTCCCCATACAAATAAAATCAGTAGCAGGCTTTGCAGGCCATAGACTTCGCTAATGACAGCCTGCGACCAGATGGCGGGCGCCAGCCCAAAGGCCAGCCCGGCAATCAGTGCGATGCTGGGCGAAATTTGCTGTCGCCGTAAAAAAGTTTGCAGCGCCAGCGCCGCCAATACAGTGCAGACGGCGGAGAACAGGTTGGTGCGAAAGGCCAGGGTACCCATTGGCAGCAACTGAAAGGCGTACGCCAGCAGCAAATAGAGCGGATAGCCACTGGGATGGGCAATTCCACCTGTGGCAGCGGCGGTGATAAGATCGCCGCCATCCGCGCCGCCGTTGGCCCAGGTCAGACCAGGCGCCAGGGTAACAGCGTAGCACACTGCCAGAGTTGCGATTAGAGTCAGGCTATGAAGGTGTTTTTTGAGCATAAAAAAAGACAGGGAAGAGCTTTTGCTCTTCCCTGCTGGTTGCTGTGGATGGGTCTAGTTATCGTTGCCTATTAAAGCGAAGATGCCGCTCAGGTTGGGGGTGGCAGCACAAATTTGGGCTGGCGACCCGGAGATAACGGCTGGCAGGATGGTTTGTTGTGTGCCAAATAGCGCGTAAATCTGGGCGTTTTTCTCCTGGTCCTGTGGCGTGTAAGGGAAGCAGACTTCGAGCATGCCGACTGCATCAGGGCCTTAAATCATAAAGCCGTCTGAGCGGAAGGTTTGGCCTTCTGGCGCGCCGCCCATGACATCATTGGGTGTTTTGGTGCGGATGACCTCAAAAGTGCAGATGTCTTTATTTGCAACCATCTTTTTTACAACCGTCATGTCTGCAACTGTCATGGTGAAGGTGGCGTCACCCAGGTTGACGGTGTCACCGTTGCAAATTCCCTCTGCCTGGGGAATTTGATCCCCGAGTGAGCCTTCTTTTTTGTTGCTGCCAGCCCAGACGGTGGTGGCAGTGATTGCCAAAATGACGGTGACAATGACGGCAATGATGAGACGTGTTTTTCGATTCATGTTAACTCCTTGTGTGGTGAGATAATCAAGTATATTTAATTGATTATAGCCGTATGTAGGTTGTCGGGTTGTTCGCATTTTGTTCGGGCTTTCTGTGGTTGCAGGTTGGAAAGTTGAAGGTTGAAGGTTTTAAAATCGTAAATCGTAAATCGCTAAATGCCCCATGACCATTTCCCTGCTCAAAGACATCCTTGACCATTTGCATGAACCCTGGCTGCTGGATTCGCATCCCTGGGCGCAGGGCAGGCTGGCACAGCGCGCCCCCGGCGCGAAACCGGGCGAAAGGCTGGTGCAGGCCATTCAGCAGGTCTTTCGCGAGACGATGCCCTCCGCGCTGCCGCGACGGGGCAAGCGGCTGGACACACGCTGGGGCGAGTTCGGCCTGCTGGCGGCGCAATATTTTGCGCCAGTTGCGTTCGGGATGCCACGTCCGCGCACACAGCGCGAGGCCTGGCAGGCGATTGACGCCGCCGTTTTGCTGTTCGTCTTTGGCGCGGACATTGTTCCCACCGACGAGCAGCGCGCCACCTATCGCATCGTTGGCGATGAGCCGGAGATTGCGCCGAACAGCACCATCAGCGGC
The DNA here is from genome assembly GCA_963757465.1 of uncultured Chloroflexia bacterium. Taxonomy (GTDB): domain Bacteria; phylum Chloroflexota; class Anaerolineae; order Anaerolineales; family Villigracilaceae; genus UBA5195. The sequence goes on from CAVWRY010000007.1 coordinate 816,747, forward strand.
TGGAACAGCAAGGCGCTTGACGCGCTGCTGGCGGCCATCGTTGCCCGCGAAGCGCACCTCGCGGCTCATTTTGCCTATACTGCCGCACCGCGGAGACCGATGAAGAAAATATTCTGGATCACTGTTCTTGGATTATTGCTCGTCATTTTTGCGCTGCTCGGCTGGAAAGGTTACAACCTGGCCCGGCGCGGATTGGCCGTCAAGGAGGATGTTTCTGCGCTGCAAACGACGATTGGCAAAAAGCCGGGCGTGGCACAACTGGGGCAAATCCGTGCGCAGGTGGCGACCCTGCGTCTTGATCTGGATGCGCTGCAAGGGGAGGTCGCTCCGTTCTTAGGGTTGGCCCCGGCCTTCGGCTGGGTCCCCGGCTACGGGGGCGAAATCTCCCAGGCGGCGGACCTGCTGCAAATGGTAAGCGGACTGACCGTCGCCGCCGATGAAGGGCTGCAGGCACTTGGTCCCGCCGCCGAGACCGCCCTGAAAAACGGAAAAACGCTCGACATTCCCACCATCCTGACTCAACTCCAGGTTGCCGAGCCGCGCCTGTTAACGGCGCAGGTGGCGCTGGCGCAGGCCATCGCCGCCCGCCAGCGCATCGACGCGGCGCGGCTTTCGCCCGCCATGCGTGACCTGCTGACCAAACATATTGACCCGCTGCTCAATACCATCTCGGGCAACATCCCCGTGGACGATGCGCTGACACTCGTCCGCGCTGCGCCGACCTTGCTGGGGGTGGGCAAGGCCGGGCCGCAAACGTATCTGCTGCTGCTGCAAAATGAAGATGAACTGCGTCCGACGGGCGGCTTTATCACCGCCGTCGGTTCGGTCGTCATTAACAACGGCGAGTTGCTCAGCCTGCAGACCGAAAGCGTCGAGCTGGTCGATGACCCAACCAAACCCTATCCGCATGCGCCCTGGCAGTTGGAAAAGTACATGCTTGCGCCGTTTCTGGTGCTGCGTGACTCGAACTGGTTTACCGACTATCCCACCACTGCCCAAATGGCCGAGTATCTCTATTCCTACACCCGCGCCCACTCGGTGGATGGCGTCATCGCCATTGACCAGCATGTCGTTGAAGAGTTGCTGCGCGCGCTTGGCCCGGTACGCGTGGAAGGTGTGGACTACGACATCAGTGCTGATAACGTGCTCGACTATATGCGCGCCGCCAAGCAAACTCATTCGCTGCCCGGCGTCGTCGGGCCCTGGGATCGCAAGCAGTTTATCGGACGTTTGGCCAAGCCCATTATCGAGAAGGTGTTGCAGTCTCGTGGCGCATCCTGGGGCGGACTCACCTCAACGTTATTCCGTTTGCTGGATGAGCACCATATCCTGTTACAGTTTGACGACCCAGCGCTGACCAGTTTTCTGGCGCGTCGTCATTGGGACGGGGCTGTGCGCCCCGCGAAGGATGGCGATTTTCTGATGGCCGTCAATGCCAACGTTGGGTTCAACAAGAGCAACGCCGTCGTCTCGACAGCGCTGCGCTACACCGTCGATTTGAGCGATACCGCCAAACCAACCGCCCATCTTGACGTAGAGCACGCCAATCATGCCAGCGGCGATGTTGCCTGCGAACCGCGTCCGCCGCGCCCCGCAGACGAAAGTGATTATCCGATTGACGAGTGTCACTGGTCGTATCTGCGCATCTACCGCCCGGCGGGCACACGCCTGCTTGCCGCCACGCCGCACGCCATCCCGGCGGCCTCGACCATGAGCCAAACCGCCATCCCCGCGCAGGTGGACGATCTGCACAGCGAAGACATCCCTGGTGCGCAGGTCTTTGGCACGCTTGTACTGGTGCGCCAGCGCGAAACCGTCCACACCGGTTTTGACTTTGCTCTGCCCGCCTTCGTGCTGCAACCCATCAAAAGCGGCGGCTGGACGTATACCCTGACCGTCCAGAAGCAGCCCGGTACGCTCGCCGTCCCGCTCACCCTGAAAATCCGTTTGCCGCAGGGCGCAAGCCTGCTCAGCTCGTCGCTCAAGCCCGACGAAACCGGCCCGGACGGGTTGCTTTATCAATTGAAGCTATTGCAAGATGTTGTATTGAAACTTGCGTTTGCAAAGTAATTTAGCAAAGTAATTTAGATGAGGTGATCATCCCTTTATAACAAGTAGAAAGTAATCAAAAACCTATATTCAGAAAAGACAATCTTTTGATCGAGATTGTCTTTTTATTTACAAAGCAATCTATAATAAAAGGAGATAAATTGGCAAGGAAAAAACAAAGGATGGGTTTCAAAAATGCCTAAATATTACAAACATGAAAATTGGTTAGATATGTATGAAATAAAAATTTCTCCTCGGTCATTTTGGAGAAAAATTCCAATCTTAGAAAGAATTATTCCATACGTCTGATGTGAAATCGAAGAAATATTGACAGGAATTGGGAATGCCTTCAAGATAAAGTCGCCAAACGAAATCTTGAAAGGACATTCCCATGACAAGTATAACCATTTCTGATGTTTTAACGATCATCTATGTGCTGGTAGATGATTGGTACGAAATAGAAGGCGTGAAACTACTGAAAGGAAAAGCTGGTAAGAAGCCTGAATTCAAAGATAGCGAGTTGATGACATTGATGCTGGCGCAAGATTACATTCCCTATCCGAGCGAAACGCAGTATGTCGAGTTTATTCGGGCCAACTATCTGGCACTATTTCCAAGATTAGTGGATCAAAGCCAGTTCAATCGTCGAGCACGGGCATTACGTCTGCTGGTGGAACAATTGAGACGCTACTGGATTGTTCAAAAGCACTGTCATTTGCATAACAAATATCTGCTAGATACCAAACCTGTGCCAGTTCTTGGCTACAAAAGACGCAAAAACAGAAGCGATTTTGCTGGGAGTGCCGATTATGGACATTGTGCCAGCCGCAAAATGGATTACTTCGGCTACAAATTGGTCACAATTTCCACTTTACAAGGAATTCCTGTTATTTATGATCTGGTTCCAGCTAATTTAGATGAACGTTTTGCCGCAGAAGCGGTCATTGATCATCTGACATATTGTGATATTTTTGCTGATAAGGGTTTTATCGGTTTTGAGTGGCAGACCAATATTTTTGAGCAAACCAATAATTTGATATGGACACCAAAACGTTCTAATCAGCACCTTCAAAATTCGAAAGAACTTGACCGCTGGCTTTCCAAAACTAGGGAACGTATCGAAGGTGTTTTCCATGAAATCCAAAATACTGGGCGTAATATTGAACGTTTGCTTTGCAAAACTGTGCTCGGTTTATCAACTCGTGTAATTCTCAAAATGACTAGCCATTTATTACGCCGTATTCTTTTCTCAGATTTCAATATCGATATTCAAACTTTTCAAACCACTTTTTGATTTCACATCAGACGTAACATATCATGTGGGAGATAAAATTCAGTGTGATCTTTCTATAAATAAAAAAAATGAAAACAATAAAATATCCCCTCTTCAATATTTTATTTGTGTAGATATGGCAGGAAATGAAAAAAAATATAAAATTGATATGGGAGATGATGAATACCTGAAAATTATTAAATTTACCTACAAATCATATCCCCAAAGAAGGAACAGTTACCATAAGCATTGGAAATACAAATGAATTTATTGCGGAAGCAATTATGTTTACAACAAATGTATTGGATTGGGATACGGTTTTAAGTAATTGGTTTTTGGTAATTGTCGCCACAATTGGCGGTGGAATAATAAGTTTAGTTATTGGTATTATTTTAGGCTTGGTACAAATAACACCGGCATTAAGGCTTTGGCTGAATTTAAAGTAATATACTTTTTATAAGGGGATAGTCACTACCAAAAAGAGCGCCAGGATTAACAGTCCCGGCGCTCTTTCTATTTGATTGATTATTGGGTGGTTTCGATATGGCAGCGGGACAGTACCGCTGCTCTTCGTCCTACTACTGTTGACGCAGGGGCGGCAGGGGCAGCGGGATGTTGAAGGTTGCAGCCGCCACGCCCATGCCTGCTTCGCACGCGTTGGGAGGCCAGGTGGGAGTGTATCCATTGCGCGAGGATGGATATTCGGTGGCCCAGAACATGAACCCAAGCATGCCGGATGTGACGCCTGCGCCGTTTGGCGCGACGGTTTGCAGGTAGCTGGCATCCGCTTTTTGCTCGGACGAGGCGAAATTGTTACAGTTGGCGTTGCCGCCTTTCAGGTAGAGACTCCCCGTAAACTTGGCCGGGGCCAGTGGCGGGATAACCGGGCTGTAGTTGGTTTTGCCGTCGATGTGTTCCTGCCAATCGGTGGGCGTGCTGGAGGATGTGCCGCTGACCATCGCATTGGCATAGTCGAGCACCGGGTTGGATGTTGTCAGCCAGTTGGCGGTGGCGTAACGGTTTAAGTCGATCAGCCAGCGGTCGCCCGCACCCAGGTCAATTGTCAGGCGTGCTGCCGGATTGCTGCCGCTGGCGTCGTAGGGCAATTGCGAGCGGTAGGCGTTGATGAAAGCCTGCATGGCGTTGATTTTGGGGCCGGTGCTGCGCTCATAGTCAATTTCGATGCCCACACCCAAAGCCTGCGCCACCGCAGCGGCGTTCAGCCCCAGTTGTGTGGCGCTGGCACTGGTAACGGAATCCGTGCCGAGGGCTGTGTCCCAGTCATCGGTGTAGGTGATTCCGCCAATTGAGATCATCACACGGATGCCGCAACTCTTGAAGTAATTGATGACGTTCGTATCCATGCCCACCGGAATGCTGCCCAGTGTACCAGTGTCGGTTTTGTTGAGCATCTTCAATGGATTGGCAAAGGCCAATACCACCAGGTTGACTGACGGCTTGCCTGACCCGTCGCCGCGATCAATCAGCCAGTGATTGTTCTGATCGAACTCGGTCATGTTGCGCACCAGGCTCCAGTCGCAGAAATGGTTGCCACAATCCCACGCGCCAAAGACCGAAATCGGCGTTGTCGGGTGCGGCGTGGCGGTCGGCCCGGCGGGTGTTGCGGTGGCAGGCTTCCCCGCGGCGGATGCGATGCCTGGCTTTGCCATGAACATGCCGCCGATTACCAGGAATACAGTCAACAGGATCAATATTTTCTTAAACATGCCTACTCCTTCTCGAAAAGTGGGTGGATTAATAAAATAAACGCATTGTTATTATTGCACGCTCGAAAATGAAATTCAATTGAATGATAAAAAACTGCGTCATTATTGCCTATTTCGGTTCAATTCACGATTTTCGTCAATATTTTTATTGACAAAAAATAAAAGTATCGGGTATTATCGGCGCGTTGCTCCTATTATGGGGAATTACCCAGAAACAACCGAGCCCAATCTACATTCTTCAACTTAATCGTGTCAGATATGACATCCCTTTGAAGGGTTATGCGGGATTGTTGGCGCTATCCACTTAAGTTCACAATTGAATAGGGTTAAATCCATGCCAACTGTCCTTAAAAAAGCTTTTGTTGTATTCATGTTGCTTGTACTCGTCATTAATCAAACCGTGCCAGCTTTGGCGTTGCAGAACCAGGCGCAGACGCCCGTTTTGGGTCTGGCTGCCGCGCTTGTCAGCCGGTCAAACCTCCCGAATCGCTTGCCGGATAACCGGGGAATGGGGAAGAAACCCGCCAGTGCCAAGCGCTCAGATCAGCCTGCAGCGTCCGAATTTGCCAAAGTGCGCATCAAACTCTCCGCCAGTCCGAAATTTATTACCGGGGCTGGGATTGTCACCGTGAGCTGGAACATTGCTGGGGATGTCCCTGCGGCTGCCAGCCTGCAAATCAGCTTCCCCGACGGATACATCCCCGGCGAGTCAGCGGGCAGCTACGATGTGGTGGCCCATACCCTCAGCATTCCTGCGGCTACCACCAGCGGCCTGTTTCCCATCACCATCCAAAACCCTCTAAATGATGCCGTCTTCCCGGTGGTTTTGCTTGATGCGGCTGGGAAGACCCTTGCGGAGGATGAATTGGCGCTGCCACGACACGAGAAATTCAGCGCCAAAAAGAATGCTGGTTCTTCCCTGAGCGCCGAAAATGGACGGGTGAAGGTGCGCTTTGGCAAAAACAGCCTGTCCGAAGATGTCACCGTCAACATCGGCGCACCCACTGGCGAGACCGCGCCGATGGCGTCGCTGAGCGGCCAGCCGTTTGAGATCGATGCGCAGGGTGTGACAAGCAAGACCGATTTGCACCAGTTTGCCGATGACATCGCCATCGATGTGGACTACAGCAAGCTGGATCTGCATGGCAACAACGAGAATGATCTCTACTTGTACTACTACAACCCTGACGACAACAACTGGTATGCGCTGCCGACCACGGTTGACACGCAGACCAAAACCATGCACGCCGTCACGAACCATTTCACCGTCTTCGACAGCGGCATCAATAACTTTCAGGCCTCGCGCCTGCCAACGCTGGATTCCTTTCAGGTATCGAGTTTCACGGGTGCAGCCACCTACGATCTGCCAATTGAAGTGCCTGTCGGGCGCGGCGGTTTGCAGCCTGACCTGAGCCTGAGCTACAACAGTCAGACGATTGATCAGAGCACCGCCCAGACCCAGGCTTCATGGGTCGGCATGGGCTGGTCGCTGGGGATGAACTCGATTGAACTGGACGATCACGGCACCAACCCGTTTAATAACCCAGGGGCTTCAGACGACACCTGGTCGATCAATGTCAATGGCATCAGTAGCACCATCGTTCTGGTTGGCGGGGCCTATCGCGCTGCCGATCAGAATTTTGTCGATTTCAGCTACGATTCGACGAATGACACCTGGACAGTACGGGACAAGCAGGGCAATAGCTATTATTTCAACAAACAGGTCAAGGTTGCCTATACCCAGAACGGCAGCAGCCAGTCACGCTGTAGCTATCAGTTGAGAACTTATCAGTGGTATCTGACACGCATGGAGAATGTTTTTGGACAGGCGCTGACCTACAGCTATGTCACGGATAACAAATTGATGAACCTGCCGGAATGGGATACGGATTCGAACACCTGCCACAATCAAGCGCAAGAGTCCCTAGTAACAGCCACCTACCCGGATACGATTACCTATCCTGGCGGCGGCTACCGCATCCGCTTTGTGGGTGAAGACCGCCCCGATTTTCGTGCCTCGTGGGTCAAGGATGCCGCCTTTCACGCCTTCGAGAGAAAGCGCCTGAACAGCATCGTGGTGGAGCAGGGCATTGGGAATGGGCCGACCTTTTCCAATTATGCCCAGATTCGCAAGTACGTTTTTGAGTATGCCAGCAGCAGCCCTCAGTTTTGGGCCACCACCGTGGATGGCGTTACCCATGCGCCGGTCTGGCCGGGAGTCACCTGGAACGCGAGTAGCAAAACCAGCACTTTGCTGCAAGTCCATCAGTTCGACGGGAACAACAATGAACTGCCAACCGCCACTTTCAGTTACGAAGACCAAATGCATCTGACCCGTGCCGACAACGGTTACGGCGGTAGCATTCACTTTGATTATGAAGCCTGGTCTTACACTGCCAAATCGCGCCTGTCGCAGACCTACGATCAAGACTTTAATTATGGCGGCACCTGCGGTGTCGGGAACTTCACTACTTATGGGGGGCAAAGTGTGGTGGAGTGTATCCACAATACAGGGAACGGCATCAATATGTTAAAACTGCGTGGTACTGCCGTTACCGATTACTTGTAGCGTCAAGAGTAAGGAGAAATCTGTTGAGCAAAACCGTTTTTCTGCGAGTTTTGTCGGTGACAAGTCATTTTTTGTAAGACAGATTCGGCGGCAATCCGCGCTTAGGATATGCTTCGCCCCCCGTACCCTGCTTGACAGGTCGGCTTGGGGATCACCAGACTCACTTTACCCTTGCAAATCAGGTATCCAGACGGGGCAGGCCGAGTTCAGAGATGCGCGCCAGAACTTCTTCGGCAGGAGCAATCCTTCTCAGCACCTTTCCACGCATAAACTCTTTCACATCACTTTTCACGCCCAGACGCATGAGACTGTATTTGGCAAATTGCTTCGGGGTCAGTTCAAGCCGGGCTTCACTTCCCAGACTCCATGACCATAAAAGCATCTTCCAGGCCAGGTCTTCTTCGCTGGCGTTGCGGTCAGTTTCTTCTTTGCTCAGTACATGCCAGATCGTCACCAACAGCTTTCGGGCAATTGCCACGATGGCTTTGCTGGGTCCTTTGCGCTTTTTGAACTCTTCGTAGCGCTCTTTCCAAAGGGGCGACATGCGGATGGCTCGCCAGGCTGCTTCAACCATTGCCCAGCGCAGTTCCTTCCGTCCACTTTTGGTAATGCCTTTGTCTTTTTGTTCTTTGCCGCTGCTGTGAATGCCCGCTCCCAGCCCGGCATACCCTACCAGTTGTTTGGGTCCTTCGAAGCGGTGGATATCTCCGATAGCGGCGAGAACTGTCATGGTCACGACAAATCCCATGCCGGGTAGCTGCAAGATGCGGGTGGCCTGTTTCCCCCAGGTTTCGCCTACGCTCATTTTTCCAAGTTCATTGTCCAGCTCGGCTTTGCTTTGCTCGACCTTTTCCAGCAGCCCTAATTCTTGCCGTACTTGCAGCTTTTCCAGCCTGCTGATGGTTTGGTTTTCCCACCACGCTCGGTCACACAGACCGCTTTCGGATAGGGGCAGGTTGTGCCGGTGCAGCAGGCTGTGCAGGCGGTTGCGGATCATCGCTCCTGTTTTCACCAGTCGATTGCGATAGGCTATCATCCCGCGTAGTTCGCGCACATGTGCGGGCGGCACCCACACTTCCGGCACCATGCCTACGATCAACAACCGAATCAGGCATTCAATATCCTGCTTGTCGGTTTTCACTCGCGCTTCGGCGATCTGTCGCACTGCTCCGGCGTGTGCCACAACTGCGCGGCTTACCTGCGGCGCGACGATGTCGTAGATGTCCCACACATTCGTGGTGGTCTCGATCACCACTCCATCTCCGGCGCGCAGGTTGTTCACTGCCCAGCTTCGAAACTGATGCATCTCGATCCGCCTTGGTCGGATCACCCATTCCTGAACTGCGTTCATCCCACCGACCATCACGTATTCCTTGTGGATGTCCAGTGCGATGTATCGTTCGATCTCTCTTGAATTTCCCGGTGAGTTCATGCTACACTCCTAAATGACTGAATTTGTCTGGGGCGTGGTTTTTAGGGTTGTCAGTTGCATCTACCGATTCGGGCTTATGGCGGGCTTCGCCTTCCCAGATTAGTGTGCGCCGGGCTGCCAAATAACGCATCGGGCTTGTCTCATTAGACTTCCCATAGCGGCGGTCGGCCAACCCTGACACTCACACCCCGAAAAGTGTCCCCGGCGACCGTATCATCTCCAAGGATACTATTTCTCCACGCTCCAGACAAGTTCATTCTAATAACACACAGTTGCTGGGAGGTTGGCAAATTCAGAACAATGCCATTCGTCCCGGCGGGTTTTACAAGTTTGCCTTTAAGAATGCGCTCGAGGTGGGTGCCAACACTGATCTGACCTTTACGCTCGGTGACACAAATGCAGACACGCTTCTCTATCACACCGACGCCAATGACGTGATTCCCTTATCTGTAGAAGCATCCAAGGTTGATGTCTTTCTGCGAGCCACCAACAGCGGTTTTGCGACTGCCAATAGCAACTACGTTACGATGACAAACGTCACAGTACAACTTTTGACATCGATTTACCGCGTCACGAAACGTACGGTGGATGATGGGCGAGGGAACAGCTACGATACCCAGTATGCTTATTCTGGCCCGGCGGTCAACGACAGTGCACACTCAACCAGCGCCTGTGGTGATGCCGCGATGACCGCTGTTCCACCGACCTGCCAGCAGTATTATGAGAAATATGCAGAGTTTCGGGGACACAGCAGCGTCACCGAGACTGACCCGGATGGGCACAAAACCATCACCACCTTCAATCAGGATGACGTCTTGAAGGGGCGTGTCAGCTCCGTGACGACCAAAGACGTGACCGGGAAGACCCTCAGCCAGCAACTGACCAATTACACCGTCACCCATCAGGCGCCTGTGGTGCTTGGATCCAATGGTCTGCCCTACAACGATGTGCTGCGCTACTGGGCCAGAACCGATACTGAAGAGAATCGCGTCTACGATAATGCGGGTGGCTATGATGCCACCCAGACCACCTATACTTATGAGGGCCTTTACGGCAATCTGCTGAGCAAGGCCGAATCCTTTCTGAACGACAGCAACGTTTGGGAATTGTTCAGAACCAGCGAAACTTCTTATGCCAGCGTGAGCAACGGCGGCCCTTACCTGAACAGCCTGCCGATCATCCAACAGGTTAAGGACAAAACGGGCGCGATCATATCGCAGTCGATTAGTCTGTATGACAACCATCCCGCCTATAATACGCCCCTGGCCGATGGCATCCCAACCGGCACGCGCGTGTGGGTGAACAATGGAAACTATAACCAGGTTTCATACGGTTATGATGATTGGGGCAACCGCAACACGACCAGCAGTTACAGCACCTTTGCCACATCCACGACCAACCCGAGTAGTAGCCCAATTACACAGACGACCGATTTTGATCCGATCTACCATACCTACCCGGTTGGGCAGCACACACCCGCCATGCCCGGTTTTCCGAATGGCTTCACCACCACGATTGCTTACGATTACAACCTGGGTTTGCCGATCAGCCAGATCAGCAACGGCGACCTGAATACCAAAGTTACCGCCCATTATGACGGCTTTGGCCGCCTGACCTCATTGGTGAAACCGGGCGATAGCGACGCATCGCCGACTTTCCAGGTGGCCTATAACGATCTTTCGCAGCCTTTCCGCATTGACCTACGTCAGAAGATTGACAACAACAATTCCTACATACTGCGCCACAGCTACGATGGCCTTGGGCGTGAGATCAAGACCGAGACCGGGCACGGCATCAGCTTTGCCACCTTCACGCTCGACAGCCAGGTGGACAGCCAGTATTCTTACGACAGCACCCTGGGTCAGTCCATCAGTCAGCAAAGCACGCCCTATCTGGGCAATGAACCGTACTACTACTCCACCAGCTACACTGATGCATTGGGACGCCCGGTGAAAACCGTCGCGCCGGATGGCAGCCAGACGAAATATAGCTACAATGGTTTGAGCACCACCGTGACCGATGCCAATCAGCACTCCACCACTACCGTTGCGGATGTGTGGGGCCGCACCCTGTCGGTGACGCCGCCAACGGGTCCTGGTGTCAGTTACACCTACGACCCGCTCGGCGAGTTGTTAACCGCTACCTGCGGCGGTCTGACCACGAGCATCACCTACGACAAAGCCGGGCACAAGACCAAAATGGTGGACCCGGATATGGGCACCTGGTACTACAAGTATGACGCCCCCGGCAACATGATTGCCCAGGTGGATGCGAATGGGCAGGCCATCAACCTGTATTACGATTTGCTGAACCGTTTGAAGGGCAAGACCTACGCCACCACCAGCGATGGTAACGCATACCCCCGCCCGGATGACCCGAATGCCTATGTTATTTCTTACACCTACGACGCCGGGCAATATGGAATTGGCAAGCGTACTGGCATGAGCGCCAACGCCGGTGCCGACACCACCACCTGGACGTATGACGTACGCGGACGGGCCATCAATGAGCACAAAGTCATTGACGGGCAGCCCTTCGACACCGGTACCAGCTATAACGATGCCGATCTGCCGCTGACCGTGACCTACCCAGATGGCGAAATCGTCTCCAACCACTACAACGCTCGCATGATGCTCGATACCGTGAGCGGCACCGACCCTTATATCAGCGCCACTACCTATGACAGCGCCGGCCGCATGAGCTCGCGCACCCTCGGCAATGGGGTCAAAAGCGGCTACACCTTTAACCCCTGGAACGTCCAGGGTGGGCGGCTGCTCAATTTGACCACGACCGGGCCAGCCGACCAGACGACATTGCAAAACATCACCTATACCTACGATGCCATCGGCAACATCAAGAGCATTGCCGATATGCTCAACAACCAGACCCAGAGCTTCAATTACGACAGTCTCGACCGCTTGACCCAGGCCTACACCACGGGCAACGCCGACGGCGCATACAGTGAGAACTACAGCTACGACCCGGTCAGCGGCAACCTGAAGACCAAGGCTGGCAGCACACTCTACTACGATGATGTCAATCACAAACACGCTGTGAGTAGCACGGGTACGAATAGTTACATCTATGACCAGGACGGCAACCAGATTCAGCGCACGGTGAATGGATACACCTACAAGTTGGATTATGACCCGGAAGGTCATCTTGTTTCAGTGACCAATCTCAAGACTCCGACAGCATCCCCTTCCGGGACATCCACCGTTACGGGGACAGCAACCGTTACCAGCGCTGCATCTCCCTCGGAGACTGCGACCTTGACAGAAACCGTGACCCCAACCGCCCCGGCAATAGCATCCCCTTTGGGGACGGATACCGTCATTGCAACAGATTCCCCATCTGAAACCCCGGCCCCGTCTGACACTGCCATCGCATCCCCTTCGGGGACAGAATTCCCAACAGCAACCCCTACTCTATCTCCTTCGGCAACGGAATCTCCAACATCCACCGCATCCGAGTCGGAGACGTTCACCCCAACCCCCACCACCGCTGACGGCGCTGCGCCCCAGCCCAAGCTCTTTCTGGCGTCGTACCGGCAAGGCCCGGCGCGCATCTGGTCTGACGCGCCCCTTGACACCTTCACCGCCATCAAGACCTGGAGCTTCAACACCAGCGACGAAGGCTGGACGGATGCTTCGAATGGTACCAGTGGATTTGCCTGGCAGGCGGGCGGCACCATTGGTGCGACAGTGATTGACTCCAGTGCGCGGGTCTTTTCGCCGACCGCGCAGAGCATTAATATCACCACCAACAAAATCATCAAGATCCGCTACAAAAACAGCACCGCTTCGAGCATGGGCTATCTCTACTTTATGACGGGCACAGACACTGCTTTTAGCAGCGGTAAAATGATCGGCGTGGCACTGATACCCAACAGCAACTACACCGAATACACGATCGACGCCAGCAATGTCCCCGCCTGGACGGGCACACTCACCCGCCTGCGTTTCGACATCGGCGCAGTTACCAGCGGCAGCTTTGCCATCGACTACGTCCAGATCGGCAGCGAATCCGCCACCCCGACCCGGACCGCGACCCTGGCAAAGACTCCTACACCGACGATCACCCCCACATCCACCCCCGGTGGCGTGGCCGAAGCTGCGATGCAATTCAAAAGCATGAGTGCCACCTTCCGCTACGACGCCGACGGCAACATGGTCAAGGCGGTGATGGACGGCGTGACGACGATCTATGTCAGCCCAATGTACCAAATCACAACCAATCCAACTGTGGATGCAGGTCAACCAGTCATCACCAAATACTATCCCGGCGGTGCCATCCGCACCTCGCACGCCGCACTTGGTACATCCGAACTTTGTTACAGCCTATCCGACCATCTTGGTTCCACCAGCCTCACTACGGACGCCACGGGTGCGAAGATCGCCGAGATGCGCTACAAACCCTGGGGCGAAGTCCGCTTTGCCAGTGGCGACTTGAAAACCGATAAAACCTACACCGGTCAACGATCCTACTCCAACGATTTTGGGCTGATGTACTATAATGCGAGATGGTACGACAGCAGTCTAGGTCGCTTTGCCCAGGCGGATTCTTTTATGTCAGGCGGTATACAGGGTTATGATAGATATGCTTATACAGGCAATAACCCAGTTAATTTTGCCGACCCAAGCGGGCATAAGCGCACTTGTCATAGCGAAACTGAGTCGGGATATACATTTCAATCATGCGTAGGTGTTGATGATCCATGGAAACCACCAGATGGAAGCTTAGATAAGAGGGCTCAAAAAGTATATGATAAATACGTAGCCTTATATAATACGCCTGGGTGGTGGAATGGTTATAATGCTGGTGAGTTTACAATTTGGCAATTTCTTAATTTGCTTCTGTCCATGGAATTAAGCGGATCTGGACGCGATATTCCATCTGCCGTATGGCAAGAAACAGTTGTCAGAAATTTTTATCAGATTTGTGCAGGCCATTGTGATGCTAATTCTGGACTTGACATCTTGTATTTTATTGGGAAGAAAAGGCTTGATCTTAAGGGCATAGCTCCAGGTAATTTAGGAAAGAAAAACAATGAAATTTATTACACAACAAAAGGCAATAAAACTGATTTTGCATCTGCCTTCCAAAACCATGACTCAGCATGGGAAAGTGGGTGCGGAGATGGTAATGTTCCCTGTGATTGGGGAAACGTGTCACTTGGAAGTTGTGGAAAAGATTGTCTTTGGCAAAAGCAAGGTCTCACCCGCCCGCAGAGGCTGCAAATGGAAAACCGGTTTTATGGGGCAAAGCCCCCATCAAACGACTCAAGTCTTCCTCTTCCTAATGGCGTTCCTAGTACACAGACAAATATGTTTTATTTATGGTCTGGTTCTGGTGATATTGATTTTGTTTATACAATGAATCAGGCAAATTGTCTTTATTTAGGTGGCGGATGGTGTTATTAGCCTTCCCATTTCAGAATTGATTGGAGCAAAAATGCGAAAACCTATTTTGTTAATACTCTTTCTGGCTGCTGTGTACTTAACAGCATGCTCATTGGCTACTACAACGACTACACCCACCAAAATACCGCCTACTGCGACACTTATAATTACCCCAACTGCCACTGTTTCTTATACTCCATCTCCATCTCCCAGTGCTGAAACCAATTTGTGTTTGAATAAGTTGTCCACCTTGCCGTCTGGTGTAGCTTTGCCGGGAAGGTTAGTCTTTTCACTAACAACGAATTTATCCGTCCTCGATTTCGAGCAAAATTCGAAACGTGAAGTAAATGGACATAATAGCGGCGCAGCGGTGTCCCCAGATGGGAAGTGGTTATCATATTTTCACCTAGCAGATGCAGAACTGACCGTTGAGTCTGCTGACGGGCAGGTAAAAGCGCGGATACCAGCGAATACCGACTGGCTGACTTTATTGGATGGGGGTACACCATGGCTTGACAACGAAAACCTGTGGGTTTCTACGTGGCCGGATATCGAGAAAGGACAATCTGCCCCTGTTGTGATTATTAATCCATTTACGGGTAAGCAACAAAAATTACTATCCAATTACCCAAATCTTGAAAGATATCCAGGAGGGATGATGAATGATCCCGGGCTGCACTTTATATATAGTAGCGTTTCTTACAATCCATCGCTAGAAATGGTTGCCTACCCGGAGGTAACAAAAGATGGAGATGCTTACATTACATTATTAGATCGTCAATCTGGTAAGGTTTTGGCAAAAATTTTGGACGGTGGTTTGTACGGTTATTTTCCACTTTGGTTGCCGGGTGGTAGCCAGTTTGTTGTGCCAGCTCAACCTAGTCAAAACGGGCCAAGAGAGTGGATGATGGTAAGCCGAGATGGAACAGTGAAACAGCTAACCCATTTTCAAAAGCTATATAGAAAGAACTTTGAAATTGGAAGTTATTATAGTGTTTCCCCGGATGGCAATTATCTTGCGTTTGGTTTATCAAGAAATGAAGATACCGATAGTAATGAACCAAAACAGCTAATGATCTTAAATCTTAAAACATTGGATGTAACTAACCTCTGTGTTTCATATCTCTATCCCAGACCAGTATGGTCGCCTGATAGTCAATATTTGATCGTGAAAACCTTGGTTGATCGCAATCCATCTGCTATTGTTGCTATAAACCTTCAAGATAAATGGATTGTCGATTTACCAGAAGATCCATACGCCGACCCCGTTGGTTGGCTGAAGGTTCCATAATTCTCAATCGCTGCGGCTTGCATTGCACCTATGAGGGATGAGTTTTTGATTATCTCTAAATCACTGAAAATCTTGAACCTATTGGCTGGATGACCAAAGAACCGTAAATTTTTTCCCTTTACAAAGAGCCGGGGATGCTGGCATTCTTGGCTCTTTGTATTTCCTTACAGCAAGGCAACTGCCTATTGGCCCTATAAACAATTTTACAGAGAATAAAGCGACTTGTTCCCTTCACAGCGTAATAACTCAAATATGATATGAAAAAATGCTTTTGCTTATTCGCACTTTTACTGTTGTTGACCTGTTGTTCTCCCGTCAATCTCAGCACATCAACGTCCACCACCACACCATCTACAATGATTGCATCCACTGGCACGCCTCTCGCTGCCCAGTCCTTGCCCACTGCTACGCCGTCAATCACTTCTACCGCGCCCGCATCTCATCCACCCATTCTCGAAGTAAACCAGGCATGTATCAAAACAGTGCTTCCGAAAAGAAACAGCCAGGGTGTACTTGTCTTCAAACAAAGTGCCTTTAGCAGATTTATCTTCCAAGACTCTCAGGCTGGAACACTAAAACATGTTCCACCAGGAAACAATGGCGATATATTTTTGGGGGTTATCTCGCCAAATCGGAAGAGTTTGTTCTATATCTGGGATGCAAATGATGTGTCGGGTAAAGCTAGACATATTGTGACAGATGCAAGCGGCATTCCTCAAACAGATATCCCTTTTGATTTTGTCTTTCAGTCAGGTGGTGATGTTTTTTGGTTAAACGACAAGGCTTTACGGATTCCTGACCTGGATATACAAAAGAAGGCGGTGCACAATTTTTCCTTTGACCCCGTTTCTGGAAAGAAAACCAGTTTGGCAGACAATTTCCCAGCGATCATCGGCAATGAAAACATCAATTGGAACATTGATCCGCTTGCCATTTCAATTGGCATCGTTACAGGAACCAATATTGTGTATGACCCAACCCTGACCCATGTTCTCTATCCCAAAGAAAATGGGTTGATTTCCCTTTATGATCTTGAAACCAACACTGAAATTGCCCAAACAACCATTCCAGGCTGGGGCAGATTGCCAAAATGGTCAGATGATGGAAAATATCTGGCGATCATTGGGACGATGAGCACAGACCCAGCCCATGAAGACCGCGATGAGCTTCTCCTGGTCTCGCGGGATGGGCCGCAATTCCAACAAGTGACTCAGCTTACATCCACTTTCAAGTCTGTTCACATTGAAACATACAGTTGGTCTCCAGATGGAAAGCAGATTGCTTTTTGGTTGAAAACAGAAAAAACGCAATCTGATAATCCAGCCAACCCATTTGAACTGGCTGTCCTTGATGTTCAAACTGGGCAGATTACCATGCAATGTCTAACTGGAACTTCAGAAATTGAGTTTGATGCTGGTGGCTACTCACGCGCTGCTGATCTAATTTGGTCGCCAGATAGTACTCAGTTATTGGTTGCTCAATATACATCGAAGGACAAAAAGAAGTTTCATGTGATGTTGGTTGATTTGGCTGAAAATACAGCTTATGAAGTGGCTGAAAATATGTATCAAGTCGGCTGGATGACCAAAGAGCCGTAATTTTTCTGTTTGCATTTTGAAAACAGAGTCGAATGCGTTGGTGCATTCAACTCTGTCGATTCTTTTTTCCGAATATGGGTTAAATGAGCGACGTTTTTCTACAGCGATGATGATTGACAGCCACTGTACTTTTAAACCAATCCGTTAGAATAACCATATTTCCCATCTTATTATGATTCGGCTATGGTGATTTCTCTTGTTTTGTTATACGATAAAGCTATAACCAACAAGGAGGCTCGTCATGTTAAAAAGAACACCCCAACTCATTATTATTCTCTCCATATTGCTGGCGTCGTTTGCCTATACTGGCACGGCACTGGCCTGGGCTGGCTGCGGATCATCGTACACCGTCCAGTATGGCGACACGTTGTATGCGATTGCGACGCGCTGCGATACAACCGTTGCGGCGCTGCAACTGGCAAACCCCGGCCTGACTACCTGGATTTATTCCGGGCAGGTGCTGGTGCTCCCCGGTGCTTCGTGGAATAACGGCAACGGCAATTCCACCTATGTTGTGGCGCGTGGCGATACGCTGCGTTCCATTGCGGCGCGCTATGGCGTCACGATGGATGCGCTGGCCCGCCTGAACCACATCTACAACACCAACCTGATTTATGTCGGGCAGCGCCTGCTCATCCCTGGCACAGGGACAGTCCCGCCACCACCACCGCCAACTGGTGCGACAACGTATGCCATCACCTATGGTGATACACTGCGCAAGCTGGCATCTCGCTGGGGCGTTACGGTGTATGATATTTTGGCAGTGAACCCGCAAATTTCCAATGCCAGCCTGATTTACGTTGGACAGGTGATCAACGTACCCGGCGCCTCCACGACCTCATCTGCGCCAGTGTATTACACCATTCAGCGTCTCGATACGCTGCGCTCGATTGCGGATCGTTATGGCACCACTGTCTATCATCTGCAAGTGCTCAACCCGCAAATTTGGGACCCGAACTGGATTTTTGTCGGTATGACCATTCGCGTGCAGTAAGGCAAAACTTGTAACCACAAAGGCAACGAAGGAGCACGAAGGAGAGCCAAAAAGCTCGGTTTCCTTCGTGCTTCCTTTATTCCTTTGTGGTGAATGTCTTTCTTTTTATGCTGCCTGAATATTTTTGGGATTAAAGACCGAAATCACCCTGACGCTGCCGCCCAGCGTGGCCTGCGCGTCTTCATCCAACTCCACCCAGTAAAAACTGCGGTGCGCTGAATATGGATCAATCCGCACGACGCACCCCTCATACCAGTCCGCGTGATTGAGCCGAATTTTTACCCGATCACCAATCTTGAAGTTTTCTGTCATTTCCCCTGATTATAGCCTCTCTGATCTTGCTCCCTCCAATACTGAAAAGCGCTGGGGCTGGCAAAACTTTCCGTTTCGCAGTATATTCGCGCCCATGACCGATCAAACCCCCGCCACCCTTGCCCTCGACGCGCTCCAACTTCCGTATACGATCTTCCGGCATACGCAACCTGTTTCCTCGCTTGAAGAAGCCGCCAGTCAGCGCGGACACTTGCCAGCGCAGGTGGTGCGCAGCATCCTGTTTCGGGTTGGCGAAGGGAATTTTGTCATGGGGCTGATGGCGGGTCCCGCGCAGATCTCGTGGACGATCCTGCGCAGGACTCTGGCGCAATCGCGGGTGACGATGGCTACCGAGCAGGAAGTCCTCACCGTAACGGGATACCGCACCGGGGCAGTTTCGCCCCTTGGGTTGCTCACTCCCCTACGCATTCTCGCCGATGAAAGCGTTTTCCTCCCCGAAGAGATTTCCATCGGCTCCGGCGAGCGTAGCCTGGCAATCATCCTGCGCAGCGCCGACTTGCGCAGCGCTTTGCCCAATGTTGAGATCGGTCAGTTTGCGCTGGTGGCGTAGGTGACGCACTTCAGCTGACGAAAACTGTGATACATTTGGCACCAACTTACCGTTAAAATAGTCAATCTGGAGTACGTCTTTTATGAAAGCCGCTCAGGCCATCGCCATTGACCAGCTACTAGAGAACCTGCCGGACTATTACAGCCCACTTGATCGGGATGTTGTTCACCGTGCCTACGAAGTTGCCCTGACGGCGCACGCGTTGCAAAAACGTCAGTCGGGTGAACCCTACATCAATCACTGTGTTTCGGTCGCGTCAATTCTTGCCGAAATGCGCATGCCCGCCGAAGTGGTGGCGGCCGGGCTGCTGCATGATACGGTTGAAGATACGACCATGAAGCTCGATGATTTGAAGAAACAATTCGGCGATACTGTCGCCAACCTGGTGGATGGCGTCACCAAGCTTGAAAGCCTGCCGCGTGTTTCGCACAACGATGAGCAGCCCAGCCCCGAACAGGCTTCGCGGCGCAAGCGTCAGGTGGCGATTGAAGCGTTGCGCAAAACCTTCCTGGCGATGAACGACGATGTGCGCGTCGTCATGATCAAGCTGGCCGATCGGCTGCACAATATGCGCACGCTCGGTTTTACACCCCCCGAAAAACAGGCGCGTATTGCGCAAGAGACGCTCGATATTTATGCCCCGCTGGCCAACCGTCTGGGCATCTGGCAGTTGAAATGGGAACTGGAAGACCTGTCATTTCGTTATGTCAACCCAGAAAAATACAAGGAAATCGCCGATCAGCTTTTAGACCGGCGCTCCACCCGCGAAGACCAGATTACTGAAATTATCGAAAAGCTTCAGCACGTTTTGGGGCAGGCCAATCTCAAGGTGGAAATCTCAGGCAGGCCCAAGCATATTTATTCCATCTATCGCAAAATGGTTGCCAAGGGCAAAACCTTTGAGATGGTGCGTGATGTGCGCGGCGTGCGCCTGCTCGTGCCGGATATGCCGTCCTGTTATGCGGCCCTGGGGCTGATCCATAATCTTTGGCGGCCCATCCCCGGGGAGTTTGACGATTACATTGCTGCGCCCAAAGACAACTTTTACCAGTCGCTCCATACCGCCGTGCTCTACGATGACGGCAAGCCGCTCGAAGTACAAATCCGCACCCCCGAAATGCACCAGAACTCTGAGTATGGTATCGCAGCGCACTGGCGTTACAAGGAAGGCACGCGCCGCGACCAGAAATACGAGAAGCATGTGCTTTGGCTGCGTTCGATGATGGAATGGCGCGGCGAAGTCAAGGACGCGCAGGAATTCGTCGACTCGATGAAGTCGGATGTCTTTGAAGACCGCGTCTATATCTTCACACCCAAGGGCGATATTTATGACCTGCCCGCAGGTTCCACGCCGATTGATTTTGCCTACCACATCCATACCAACATCGGGCACCGCTGCCGCGGCGCAAAAGTCGACGGCAAACTGGTTCCGCTGGACCACGAGCTGAAAACGGGTCAGCAGGTGGAGATTCTCACATCCAAACAGGGCGGCCCCAGCCGCGACTGGCTCAATTCCAGCCTGGGCATGGTCAAGACGCAGCGGGCGCGTTCCAAAATCCGCATCTGGTTCAAAAAACAGGACGAAGAGCAGAACCTGACGCAGGGACGCAGCATGCTGGAGCGTGAACTGCATCGTCTCGGCTTGAGCGATATTAATCTCGAAAACCTGGCCCGCCAGTTGGATTTCAAAACCACCGACGAGATGTTTATTGATCTTGGCTGCGGTGATCTGTCGGTCAATCGCATTATCAACCTGATTGCCGAACACGAACTGCCCGTTGAAGAACAACTGGTCGCTTCGAAGCCGAAAAGCTCATCGGATGCAACCGATGCCGTTTCAGTGGTGGGGCTGCGCGGATTGCTGACGGCGATGGCGAAATGCTGCAACCCGATGCCCGGTGATCCGATTGTGGGCTACATCACCCGTGGGCGCGGCGCAACCATTCATCGCCAGGATTGCCCGAATATTTTGCGCAGCAAAGAGCGCGAGCGCCTGGTACGGGTTTCTTGGGGCGAGCAAATGCGCACCTACCCGGTGCCGATCAAAATCACGGCCTTCGACCGTCAGGGTTTGATGAGTGATATTTCCACCCTGCTGGATGCCGAAGGTGTCAACATTATTAATGTAAATATTCGTGTTGACCACGACAGCGTCAAAGCCGACGTGGCCGATATTCGTCTGGTGATTGAAGTCAAGGACCTTGTCCAGCTTAGCCGCATGTTAAACCGCATCGAAAACCTCGCCAACGTGCTTGATGCCCAACGCCTGCGTGGAAGTCAATAGGTTGGAAAGTTGGCAGGTGAAAAGTTGAAGGTTGAAGGTTCTAAAATCGTAAATCCTATGCTCTCCGTCCACGACGCTCGTACCCGCATTCTCACGCATTTCTCTCCATTGGAGAGTGAATTTGTGCTGCTTGAACAGACCCTCGGGCGCGTTCTGGCTGCGGATGTTCACACGTCCTTTGATCTGCCACCCTTTGACAACTCAAGTGTGGATGGTTTTGCCGTCTGTGTCGCGGACCTTTCCGCTGCCAGCGACGCCAACCCGCGAACTTTGCCCGTCATCGGAGATATTCCCGCCGGGACGACGCCATCTTTCAGCGTCGTCCCGGGGCAGGCGGCGCGCATTATGACCGGCGCGCCCCTGCCAGCCGGGGCAGATGCCGTTGTCATGGTCGAAGATACCGATTTCAATAACCGTGCCGCTGGTGTCAGCGCGCCAAAAACCGTCAGCATCACGCGCGCCGTCCGTGCCGGTGAAAATATCCGCAAGCGCGGGTCAGATTTGACCAGTGGGCAACAAATCCTTGCGGCGGGGCAACTCTTGCGCGCACAGGATGTTGGCATGCTGGCAATGCTGGGCGTGGCGCAAGTTTCTGTCCATCGCAAGCCGCGTGTCGCCATCCTTTCGACGGGCGACGAAATTTTGCCGGTGGAAGCGCCGCTCACACCCGGCAAAATCCATGATACCAACGCCTATACACTTGCGTCGCTGGCGGCGAAGGCCGGTTGTGAAGTCATCCGCCTGGGCGTGGCCGCAGACACACGCGAATCAGTACAGGAAAAGCTTGAAACGGCGCACGCCGCCAAAGCGGATGTGATTCTCACCTCCGCAGGGGTGAGCGTTGGCGCGTTTGATTACGTCAAAGACGTGGTTCAGGCCGACGGCGCGCTGGATTTCTGGAAGGTGGACATGCGCCCTGGCAAACCGCTCGCCTTTGGGGCGTATCGTGGCATCCCGTTTTTTGGACTCCCCGGCAACCCCGTCTCAGCATTTGTCGGATTCCTGGTTTTCGTCGAACCCGCCCTGGAACTGCTGCGCGGATTGGAAACGGTGGAGCGGCCCCGCGTGCGGGTGACGCTGGGCGAGGGCCTGGAATCAGACGGGCGCGAGAGTTACCTGCGGGCCACAGTAACGCTCGAAAACGGCAGATACATCGCCCATTTTTCCACCAACCAAAACTCTGGAAATTTATTTTCGCTGGTCGAATCAAATGCTTTACTGATTATCCCATCTGGTGTAAAATCTTGCCCGCCTGAAAAAGAAGTGGAAGCCTGGCTTCTCCCATAAAAAATGGAGCTTAACATGGATAAATGGCTTTACCGGGCAAGTATTGTCTTTACGCTGATCGGGTTAGCGGCGGCAATTTACACAAGCATTATGAAGGTGACTGGCAGCACAACCATGTGCATCGGGAACGGTGGCTGTCTGGTTACGCTCAACAGCCCCTACGGTCAAATTTATGGCATTCCGGTTGCATTCATTGGTGTAGCTGGATATCTGGCAATTTTGGCGGTTTTGATCCTTGAAAAGAAAGCCGGGACGTTTTTTAAGCAAAATGCCTCGATGATCACCTTTGGCATGGTATTGCTCGGATTTCTATTTACGCTTTACCTGATTTACCTCGAGATTTTTGTAATCAAGGATTTGTGTCCTTTCTGTGTGACTTCTCAAGTTGCAATGACCTTCTTATTTATTCTTTCGGTCATTCGGCTGATAAAACAACCTCTTGATTAGGAGAAAAAAATGCCCCGTATTCGTTGTCACTATACCGATTGTGTTTTTGTGGATGAGGGCTATTGCAGCGCTGCTGCTGTAGAAATCGATCCAGACACTGGCTGCGCGACATACTCGCCGGGTGATGGCGTTGTAGCCGAAGATGAATGGGATGAAGAAGAAGAATTGCAAGAATGGGAAGATGAAGAAGAAGAAGATGGTGACGACAACATCTGGGCAGACGAAGAAGAAGACGAGATTTAGTCTGCTTTCAGCATCAACCCGCGAGTTTGTCCCATTATAAAATCGAACTCCGCTGCAAGGCTTTTCCTTGCGGCGGAGTTCTGCATTACTGGCATAGCGTAGGGGTGCGGTCTCCGCGCCCCTTCATCTTCTACGATTACAGCGTGACCCCTGTGGACAGGGTGGATGGTGCTTCTGTATTTTGCATAGTCGGCAAAACAACGTAGAAGGTACTGCCTGGCAGTTTGATTTCATCGTGGCCTGAGCTTTCAGCCCAGATTCTTCCCTTGTGTGCATCCACGACTTTGCGCGCAATTGCCAGACCCAGCCCGGCTGCGCCGCCTGTATCCTGTTTGCTTGCCACCGCGGATGGTTTGTTTTTGTAGAATTTATCGAAGATTTGTGTCTGCGCAGCGCGGGGGATGCCAACGCCGGTATCGCGCACCGTGATTTGAACCTCGCCACGCTTGACGCCATTTTCCACAATGAGGTGATAGGCACCTTTGACGGTAATGCGGCCTTTGTTGGGCGTGTAACGGATGGCATTTTCAAGCAGATGGTAGAAAACCTTGTAAAGTTGGCGCGGGTCGCCGAACACTGGCGGCAAATTGTCAACCTGTACAAAGTTGCAGGTGATATGACGCTCGCGCATAAGTGGGGCAAAGGTGTCGCCCAGAGTGTGAAAAATTTCAGAGAGATTAACCCGTGTCTGCTCAATTTTGAAATCGTTGGCGTCTATCAGGGCCACATCCTGCAACCGCTCGAGTACATTGCGCAAACGCTTCACCCCTTCGCCGATATTGACGAGTGAGAGAATGGTATCCTCGTTTTCGCCTGTTGACATGCTGAGCAGTTGTTTGCCATGCCCGCTGATTTGTTTGATGGGTTGATCTAATTCGTCAATGATCGTTTGCATGAACTCGCTTTTGGCTTGATCCATTGCTTCGAGTTTTCTATAAGCGCTTTGCAGGTTTTGGGTGCGCTCCGCAATGGTCCCTTCAAGTTGTTGTGTAAAGCTGTTGACTTCTTTAAACAACAGGGCATTTTGCAGCGCAAGCGCTGCCTGTTCGGCAAATGTCTGCGCCAGCTTGATCTGATCGTCGCTATAGGCATCTGGCTCCGTGCGGATCATGAGCAGCATGCCCAGCACTTTCCCCCAATGCAGCAAGGGAATAGACAGCCATGTACGTGTGACTGGCATATTGGGGAGATGCGCCCAGTTCAGACGCTTGCTGGCATCTGAAATGCAAAGCGGTTGTTTGGTGCGCTTGACAATCTCTGCCAGACCATTTTCTCGAACCACACCGTCCAGGGTTTGAACATCAATATCCACAGAAAACCCGCGCAATGCCACAAAATCCATCTCATCCTCTCGAAAGAAGATGACGCTGGCAGATTTATAAGGGACAAGGCTTTTCATATACATCAGGATTGAATTGAGCACGATGTTCAGGTCAAGCGAGCTGGCAAGTGTGCGGCTGACTTTGAAAAGCTGGTTGACCACCTGGTTGGCATTTACCAGCAATTGTGATTGCGCCATCAGCAAAATGTGCATGTCCAGCAGGCGTAGGCGGCCATCATCAAACAAAACCACCAGTGGTTCATATTGCTCGTCGGTTGGGCGCTCCAACGCATAGCGAACGGCGTCTTCCACACGCATCCGTGCCGGCAGTGAAGAGAATGAAACGTTGATTTCCTGGCACAGGCTTGAGACCGGGCGCTTATAGAAAAGTTCTACGCCATAGGGCAGGCTTAATTCTTCGAGAACTTTGCGACGCGATAATGCACCGATGTATTCCGTGTTTTGAACAATCAAGACACCGGGTAGTTCGGGGTGCTTGTCAAACTCCTTTACCACGCGATTAATCAGCGTATCTGCCGTGATGGTGTAATCGTGCGTGACAAGTTCACCAATGACTGCCGGGGTTGCGACGTAGTCTGGCTGTGTTTCTGGGGTTGAAAGCATAGGGGGTAAATCCGTAGTAAAGGGGGGCAGGGTCAAGGTGTCGGTTTTCACACCTCGAACTATAAGCTTTCAATGTTAATAGCGATGGAAAATGATGTTAATGTTTTGTTTAATTCCCCCGTGCAAAAACTGATTTTTATCCTTTTAGCGCATAGAGCAAAATGCCAGCAGCGACGGCCAGGTTGAGCGAGCTGGCCCGTCCGCGCATGGGCAGGGCTACCAGATCGTCGCAGGCTGCAATCTGCTCAGGGGAAAGTCCCTTTTGTTCGTTGCCAAGCAGCAAAATGGTTGGACGTTGGTCCAGCTTGATAGCGTGATAATCCAGATTGCCGTGCGCGGATGTGCCGATCAGGCGATGTCGATTTTGTTTTTTCCACGCTGCAAACTCAGAAAAACTGGTCTGAACGAAGGGCTGCCAGAACAGCGTCCCCATGCTGGCGCGCACCGCGGCGGTCTGATATGGGTCGGCGCCACCGTCTAATAGGATCAGGCCATTTGCACCGACAGCGTCGAGGGTGCGTAGGATGCTGCCCACATTGCCGGGGTCCTGTGGAGCCACCAGCGCTGTTAGAAACGGGAAGGAGGCGACGGGGAGTGAATCCAGGCTGCGACGTTTCTGGCGCACCACAGCCGCCAACCCTTGTGGATTTTCTTTTTCGGCGAATGACTTCAAAGGCTGGTGCAGATACCGGCTGACAGCGGACGCCGTTACGCGTGAGTTTTTCCACCAGTTGGCGGGCAAATTCGCTTTTGAGCTGCTCTGGCGCATAGAGCAGCGTTTCAAACTCCCAGCCAGCTTCCGCCGCTTCGCCGACATGTAAAATCCCCTCTACCAAAAAGAGCTTGCTTTCATCACGCGCTTTTTTCTGACGCAAAGCGCGCGCCTGTTTAATCAACGGGTTGGCCGGGCTGGAGATGACGTCGGTAGACATCCTTCCATTTTACCGTACCAGCATTGTTGAGCGTAACTTTTTAAGCGTATTGTTCGTTTTTTTATTGGACAGTTAAACTGGCAATCATCCCAGCCTGAAAGTGACCCAGCACACCGCAGATAATTTGATACTCTCCGGGTTCAGCGGGTGCGGTAAATGTAAACTCGCCCGATTTCCCGGGGTCGAGCATGGCGTGAAAATACATGTCATCCATTTGTTTATCATGATCAAAGCTCCCCTTTATCTCCACTCCTTTTTTTAGGATAATAAAGTCGTGGGCAACCTCGCCGCTATTTTTTAGCTTGAGTGTAATTTTTTGCCCGGCTGGGATGGTGTAGTTGGTAGGGTTAAAGGTAAACTCATTCATCTCAACATTTAAAGTGGTGCTGGCGCCGTTAGATGCAGCGCCAGCGCTACAGCCAGTAAGCGTAATCGATAGAAACACCAGTATTAAAACGATTATTTTCCTCATTTTTTGCTCCTTGTAAAACGCTATTGTTTGAACGATCTGGATTGTATGCGAATGGAGTAATTTTCACAATAATTTAACCGGATGATTAATGTTTTTCAAATGAGCAGGCCATCTATCCTATAAGTAATGAATTTCAGGTAAACTTGTTGAAATGCCGTGTTTGCAAATGATTAAGTGAAAAAGGAGAATTATGAAAAAACGCCTTGCATTCCCAATTGTAATATCAATGCTTATCAGTTTGGTGGCGTGTAATTTGCCAGCATCTACCCCGGGGACTGAAACGCCAATCAGTTTTACGGCGATTGCCCAGACCATTGAAGCACGTTTGACCAATGTAGCCCAAACGCAGGCAGTGGATGCAACGATGACTCCAACGCTTGCCCCCGCCACCAATACACCGCCCCCTCCAACGGCGAGCTTTACACCGTTGCCGCAGCAGCCGCAGGCAAGCAGCACGCAAAGCTGTGATCTTGCAGAGTTTGTTTCAGATGTCACTGTCCCTGACGGTGAAAATCATAATGCGGGTGATGTCTTTACCAAAACCTGGCGGCTTAAAAATGTCGGCACCTGCACATGGACAACTTCCTATGCGCTGATCTTTGCTGGGGATACCAGCAATCAGATGGGTGGTGCAAGTTCAGTGCCACTGGCGGGCAATGTTGCCCCTGGTCAGACGGTCGATGTTTCAGTGCAACTGACAGCACCTACAGCATCCGGGACATATACTGGTAACTGGAAAGTGCGCAATGCTGCGGGGTTGGCTTTTACCTTTATCTATGTGAAAATTACAGTTGGCGGTGGAGGCACTGGTGATGGAACCGCGACTGTTACACCCGCCGGTGGTGGCGATTTCGCAGTAACCCATGTTGATTACACCACATCGGGTGGATGCAGCGGCTTTGATGTGATTGCAAAAATCCAGACAAACGGCGCTGGGACAGTGACCTACCATTGGGTGCGCAGTGATGGTGCTACCGATACAGTACTGCACCCTGCTTTAAGCTACAGTGAAGCAGGCAGCCAATCTGTCAACACCGATTGGAATGCGTCTGCAACCGGCGATTATTGGATTGCCCTCTATGTTGATGAACCCAATCATCAGCAGATTGGCCAGGCCGCGTTTAGTTGCCCTTAGTTTTTAAGTAGACAAAAATCAGGGCCGCTCATTAGGAGCGGCCCTGATTTTATTTACTCGTTAACTGCTTAAATGCCCCAACCCAGGGACGTCCCAACCGATGCCCGGCAGGGACAGTCACTTTGCTGAGTTTTTGCGCCGTCTGGGTCATGACGAGCGCCACCGTTCCCCAGTCATCGGCAAGGATGGCGGTGCGCATCTTATCAGCGTAGGGGGCGGCCCACTGCCATTCCATGCGGAATTTGTCGGCTTTCACCCAGTAGTCGCGCTTCTCCCAGGCAGCGACGGACACATCAATGCCTTCAGAGATGGTGATCAGTGCCAGCGCGATAAAAGCTGCCATATCGCGTGATTCAGGCCCAGGGTCGCTTTGCTTGGCCAGCTCGCGGATCGCCAGGATAATGCCTTTGGTGAGCTGTGTGCGTTCTTTTCCAACAGATTCGGGGTTGATGATTCGGGACATAAGGTTGGTAAATGGTAGATGGGTAATTTGGTAGATTGGTTTAAAGTTTGCCGATTATACTGCTGATTCTGGTTTTCCAATTTTCCAATTTCCCAGTTACCTGATTGACGCGCTTTCATGCAGGTTGTATAATCGCTTCGCTCCGTTACTCACTACAATTTGTAGCTCTTGGGGACGTGCCGGAATTGGCAGACGGGCTTGACTTAGGATCAAGTGTCGCAAGGCGTGAGGGTTCAAGTCCCTCCGTCCCCACAAGTTTCACCCCACTGTTTACCGGAAAAATATTGCAAGGAAGGATAGCACTTTGAAGATCGAAACCACCCCCCGCGAAGACCATCAAGCCACCATGACCGTCGAGGTAGAACTCGAAAAACTGGAGGGCGCTCGCCACCGTGCCGCCCGCAAGATTTCTGAAAAAGCCAAAATCCCTGGCTTTCGCCCCGGAAAGGCCCCCTATGATGTCGTCCGCCGTATGTATGGCGATTCGGCTATCACCGAAGAGGCCGTTGAAATTCTGGTCAATGATATTTACCCATTGGCGCTCAAAGAATCGGGCCTTGAGCCATCCGCCATGGGTCAGCTTGAAAATGTTGAAAGCCTTGACCCGCCCAAGTTTATCTTCACCATTCCGCTGGCCCCCACTGTGGAATTGGGCGATTATAAGTCGGTGCGCCTGCCCTATGAGTGGATCGCCCCTGATGACGAAAAACTGGAAGATTCCATCAATGATCTGCGCCGTATGTATAGCGCCACCGAATCGGTGGAGCGCGCTGCTGCGGAAGGTGATTACCTGATGGTGGATGTGCTTGGCGTCAAAGCCAAAGCTGAAGAGGGTGAAGCGCCGTTGATTGAGCGGACTGGCTTTGCCACCTTGATCCGCAAGGAAGCCAAGGAAGATGAATGGCCCTTCCCCGGTTTCGCCGCCAAACTGGCTGGTACCAAACCCGGTGAAGATGCTTTCTTTAACCATAAGTTTGCCAAAGACGATGCCAATGAAGCGCTTCAGGGTCAAAACGTCAAATTTACGGTCAAAGTCAAGACGGTACGCGGTGTCAATATGCCTGAACTCGACGACAACTTTGCCATGCAAACCGGCCTGGGCGTTACAGTCGAAGACTTGCGCGTTCGCATGCGCGAAAATCTCGAAGCAGAATCGCGCGCCGAGTATGACGATAGCTATTTTGAAAGTGTCATTGACCAGATCAAACTTGGCGCAACCATCAAATATCCGCCACAGGTGCTTGAGCACGAAGTGGAGCATGTTTTGGGCGATATTCAGAGCCGACTGCAATCACAGGGCATTGAAAACCTGGAAGCCTATTACAAGCTAGTCGATTCCAATGCTGAAAAATTCCTCGAGGAACAGGCCCGTCCGACTGCCAAGCGCCGTCTGGAACGCGGTTTGATCTTGGATGAAATTGTCCGCGCTGAGAATCTCAAGTTTGAAGAAGATGAACTTGAAATGGAATTCCAGCAGGCCTGGGGCAACTTGGTCCAGACGGACCCTGATTTCAACAAGCGCACCAAGGGTGGTACCAAGCCGACCCGTGAAATTGTCGACGCTGTGGCAATGAATTCGGCCAACCGTTTGATGGTTCGTCTGGCCCTGCAAAAGATTAAGGCCATCGCCACTGGCGAAGCCACCGACGCTGCTCCAGCCGAGGAAAAAGCCGCGGCCCCCAAGAAAAGCAAAAAGGCCAAAGCCGCCGTTAGCGAGGATGCCCCCGTCGAAGCGGCTGATGCAGCCGAAGGGTCGGAAGAATCCGCCAAACCGGCAAAGAAAAAAAACGCAGCAAAGAAGAAGTCGGAATAACACATATACGTCTGTGATGGGTCATTAACAAAAATCATATACAAAACGAGTATGATTGATCCATCACATAGACCCTTAAGGAGCTAATCATGATCCCTGACTTCAAAAATCTTATCCCAATGGTCGTGGAAACATCGGGCCGCGGCGAACGCGCTTACGACATCTATTCTCTTTTGCTCAAGGAACGTATCATCTTCCTTGGCACCGGGATTGATGATCAGGTGGCGAACGTGATTGTGGCGCAGTTGCTCTTCC
This sequence comes from uncultured Chloroflexia bacterium, assembly GCA_963757465.1. Lineage (GTDB taxonomy): Bacteria > Chloroflexota > Anaerolineae > Anaerolineales > Villigracilaceae > UBA5195. The sequence goes on from CAVWRY010000007.1 coordinate 847,241, forward strand.
TCAACCACGAAGACCCCGAAAAAGAAATTCAGATGTATATCAACTCGCCCGGCGGCGTGATTTATGCCGGCCTGGCGATTTACGACACGATGCAGATGATCTCAAACCCGATCAGCACCGTGGCTGTGGGTGTTACTGCATCGTTTGGTACGGTTTTGCTGACGGCTGGTACCAAAGGCCGCCGCTATGCCCTGCCAAATGCCACGATCCACATGCACCAGCCGCTTGGCGGCGCGCAGGGTCAGGCGACGGACATCGAAATTCAGGCCAAGCAGATTTTGCGACTCAAGAGCTTGCTGAATGGCATCATGTCCAGGCACACTGGTCAAACATTGGATGTGATTTTGCGTGATACCGATCGTGATTACTACCTCGATGCGACCCAGGCTGTTGCTTACGGCCTCGTCGACCAGGTATTGGTCTCCCCCGAAAAGAAGTAATCGAAACGAAGCGCACTTTCTTCAGGGACGACGAAATGTCGTCCCTGATTTTTTATCTCTCATTACTGCTCAATTTGGGGCTCAGCCCCAAATTGGGCAGACCTTTTTGGTGAAAATATGGACTCATTCTTTGCTGTAACCGCCCCCGGGTTGGAAACATTTACGGCCCTCGAAATGCAACGCCTGGGATTGCTCCCCGCAATTGCTTCTGCCGACGCTGCGGCGTTGGTATCTCCCGCAGCCGAACCGGGTGGCGTGGCTTTCGAAGGTACACGCAAGTCGCTTTACCGCGCCAATCTCAACCTGCGCAGTGCCAGCCGCGTTTTGGTGCGTTTGGGGACGTTTTACGCCGCCAGTTTTTCAGAGTTGCATCAAACTGCCAGTCGCCTGCCCTGGGAACGCTATCTGGGGCCAGGCCAGTCAGTGGCTGTGCGCGTGACCTGCCACAAGTCGAAGCTTTATCATTCAGACGCAGTGGCCGAACGAATTGTCAAAGCCATCAGCGACAAGCTCGGCAAGGTCAGTCCCATGCGCAAGCCTGCTGATGAAGAAGCAGAAAACCCCTTGCAGTTGATCGTCGTGCGCCTGAACCGCGACCAGTGTACGGTCAGCATCGATTCGTCTGGTGAGCTGTTGCACCGTCGGGGATACCGTCAGGCGGTGGCAAAGGCTCCTTTGCGCGAGACCCTGGCTGCGGGAATGCTGCTGGCCTGCGGTTGGGACGCACGCTCCCCGTTGATCGATCCCTTTTGCGGGTCTGGGACGATTGCCATCGAGGCGGCGCTGATGGCGCAGGGCCTGGCCCCGGGGCGCAACCGCCGTTTTGCTTTTATGAACTGGCCCGGGTTTGATGCGCAAATCTGGAAGGCCATCCTCGCTGAGAGTGCGCCCACTCCTAAAGCTGCGCCCATCATCCAGGCCTCGGACCGGGACGAGGGGGCGATTCGCATGGCGCAAGCCAATGCCGAACGCGCAGGGGTGGCTGCGCACATCCAGTTTACCTGTCAGGCGGTGTCTGCCATCGCGCCTGCTGCAGGGCGCGGATGGGTTGTCACCAATCCGCCGTATGGGTTGCGCGTGAGCGAAGGCGACGACTTGCGTAATCTCTATGCTCAGTTGGGCAATGTGATGCGTTTAAAATGTTTGGGTTGGCAGGTGGGGTTGCTTTGCAACGACCCGGCTTTGCTGGGGCAAACCAAAATCAAACTGGATACGTCTTTGGGGCTGATTAACGGGGAAGTCAATGTCAAGCTGGCGCGGGGCAAGGTATAGCGCGTGAAGATAAAAAAACTGACAGTGAGTTGCTCACTGTCAGTTTTTTTATCTTCACATCAAGTTATTAACTTTAAGGGTAGATTTCGTTTAGTACTGGTTCATAGGTGCAGCGACATCCATGATTGTGTGAACAGCCTTCATGGGGCAGGGCAGGGACATCGTCTTTCAGAAATGTTCCACGTGATTCGTAACATAATGGGCAGGCGTCGCCTGCAACATTGATGCGGATAAACGTCACGCGTGGGTTTTCCTGAAAACGTTTAAGTGCCACTGCACTCGTGGAAAGTTCCTTTAAGTTTGCCTGGCAGTTCGTGCATTCAAGAGCAGTATCTGGGGATGACGCATTGCAGCGTGAGCAAGTTTGCAAGGTCGGCCTCCTAGGTTGGATAGGATTTACTACGCATGATTGCGTAGCGCCGGGTATTGTACCCTGTCAGGCTATGCCTGCAAAGGCTTTTGTTCGATGTTGGCGTCTTTTAAGTCGCCTGTGTCTTTTAGCGAGCCAGTTTGTCGCATCAAAGTGGATGAATTGTTTTCTACATGGGCCCGGCGCGTAAGATTATTGATGTGTGCAATCAAAACACTGCTTGGCGCAGGCTTGACCATGTAATCATCTGCGCCAGCGTCCAGCGCCTGGGAGATCACAGTTGGGTCATCCAGTGCAGAGAGAATAATAATCGGCACTTTACTGACTGTGCGAATCTCTCTGCAAATTTGCCAACCGTCAATGCCTGGCATGGTCAGGTCAAGCATGATCAAGTCCGGGTTTTCGGTGCGTGCCAGTTCCAGCCCACGTTGACCATCGTTTGCCGCAATCGCTTCCAGCCCATAGCTGCGCAGCAAAAGACTAATTAAATCAGTCATGGCAGGGTCATCGTCAATAGTGAGTATTTTTAGCGGCATCGTATGGACCTCAGTACTTTATTATCCCAGTTTTTTCTTTATAGTTACTTTGCATCTGATTTACAAATCTGATAAATAAGCAACTTTTCAAACTGTGTGGATTGCTAAATTTATTCTACCCTAAAACGCTTTATTTTTTTCGTTTTGAGCAATGGGGTACGGTTTTCTGAAATCTATTATAAACGTCGAATTTTCTTTATTATGCTGAATATGATAAAAGTAACTATAAAATTCCTAAAAAAATCACTACACGGTAAAGGTGTCTATGGTAAACTTCATGTGTTGCGGATTTGCCATAATATCTTTCATACTATAGGAGGCCACAATGGCTAAGAAATGGGTTTACTCGTTTGGAGAGGTTGCCGAAGCTGAAAAGTACGCCGGTAACTGGGAAGGCGTGCGCGCTTTGCTTGGTGGCAAAGGTTCCGGCTTGGCAGATATGACTTCGTGCGGGAGTTCCTGTGCCGCCTGGTTTGACTGTGACAACGGAAGCATGCAACGAATTCCGCAAGAACAACGCTTTCCCTGAAGGTCAATGGGAACAGATGTTGGAAGCAATCAAAGATGTTGAGGCACAGACCGGCAAGAAGTTCGGCGACCCGACCAACCCGCTGTTGGTTTCATGTCGTTCAGGTGCCAAGTTTTCAATGCCAGGTATGATGAATACCATCCTCAACATCGGTTTGAACGACGAAGTTGTGGAAGGCATGATCAAACTGACCGGGAATGCCCGCTTTGTGTGGGATTCATACCGTCGCGTGATTGAGATGTTCGGCACGACCGTTTTTAACGTAGACGACGAAGTTTTCGAGCACCCGATGGCTGAGTACAAAGCCAAGAAGGGCTACAAACTCGATACCGAGATGACTGCCGAAGACTGGAAAGCGCTGGTTGGCATTTTCAAGGAAGCTTACAAGAAGGCGATTGGCTCAGACTTCCCGCAGGATGTTTACAAGCAGGTTGAGTTCGCTACCAAGGCTGTCTTCGAATCATGGATGGGCAAGCGCGCCATTGACTATCGCAAGGCCACCGGCATTTCTGATGATCTGGGCACCGCTGTCAACATTCAGACGATGGTTTTCGGCAACATGGGTGATGACTCTGGTACGGGCGTAGCCTTTACCCGCAACCCGTCCACCGGCGATAAGAAGATGATGGGCGAGTTCCTGATGAACGCCCAGGGTGAAGATGTTGTGGCAGGTATCCGCAACACCGAACAGATTGAAGACCTGGTTAAAAACATGCCCGCAGTCTACAACCAGTTTATGGAAATTACCGGCAAGCTGGAGAAGCACTATAAAGACATGCAAGATGTGGAGTTCACCATCGAACGCGGCATTTTGTACATGCTCCAGACCCGCAATGGCAAGCGTACCGCCAAATCCACTGTCAAGATTGCAGTTGATATGGCAACCGAAGGCCTGATCAGCAAGGAAGAAGCTGTTCTGCGCGTCACTCCCGAAAATGTGGATGCGTTGCTGCACCCGCAGTTCGATGACAAGGCCAAGAAAGAAGCCGAAAAGAACGGCATGTTCCTCGCCAAGGGCGTCAATGCATCCCCCGGCGCGGCCGTCGGTCAGGCTTACTTCGATGCTGACAAGGCTGAGAAGATGGCGAAGGAAGAGAAGCAGGACACCATCATGGTGCGCCCCTTCACGAAACCGGATGATGTTCACGGGATGATCGCTTCGAAGGGTGTGCTCACCAGTGAAGGTGGCGCCACTTCCCACGCTGCCGTCGTCGCTCGCCAGTTCGGCATCCCCTGTGTGGTTGGTGCTTCCTCGATCAAGATTGATCTCGAAAAGCGCATCATGGAAGTGGATGGCAAGACCGTCAAAGAAGGCGAATGGATTTCCGTGGACGGCACTACCGGCCAGGTTTACATTGGCAAGATTTCGGCCACCGCTCCTTCCCTCGATGAGCAAACTGAACTGTTGACCCTGCTGACCTGGGCCGACGAAATCACCAAGCGTCCCGACATCCGCATTCTGCCGGATGGCCGCAAGGCTCCTGGCGTGCAGGTTTGGGCCAATGCTGATTATCCGAAGGATGCCCAGCGCGCCCGCTCTTATGGTGCCCAGGGAATTGGCCTTTGCCGCACCGAGCACATGTTCTTCGAGCCGGAACGTTTGCCGATTGTCCAGAAGATGATCCTGGCCGACACTAGCGAAGAGCGCACCGCGCAGTTGAACCTGCTGCTGCCCAGCCAGCGCAAGGACTTCGACGGTCTGTTTGAAGCGATGGACGGCCAGCCCGTTATCATCCGTTTGATTGATCCGCCTTTGCACGAGTTCATGCCTGACGAAGAAGCCCTGCTCGAAGAAGTTATCACCATGCGCGTCAAGGGCGAAACCGCCGGTTTACAAGCAAAGGAAGACTTGCTGGCCGCGATCAAAGGCCTGCACGAATCCAACCCGATGATGGGTCTGCGCGGCGTTCGCTTGAGCATCGCCATGCCCGAAATCGTTGAAATGCAGGTTCGCGCCATCTTCGAAGCTGCCGCTGACTGCGCTCTGCGCGGTATTGTCGTCAAGCCCGAAGTGATGATCCCGCTGACGGGTACTGTCAAAGAACTGGAATGGATCCAGCCCCGTCTTGTCCGTATCGCTGCGACGGTTTTGGCCGAGAAGAAAGTTGCCAAACTCGATTACAAGTTCGGCACCATGATTGAAATTCCGCGTGCCGCTGTCACCGCTGGTGAAATTGCCAAACTGGCTGAGTTCTTCTCCTTTGGTACCAACGACCTGACCCAGATGACCTTCGGCTACTCCCGCGATGACGCCGAGCGTAACTTCCTGGTGACGTATGTTGAACAGGGCATTCTCCCCGTCAACCCCTTCCAGACCCTCGACCGCGATGGTGTTGGCAAGCTGATGCAGATGGCTGTCAACGATGGTCGCAAGACCCGCGCCGATCTCGAAGTCGGTATCTGCGGTGAGCATGGTGGCGATCCTTCCTCCATTGAGTGGTGCCATATCATCGGCAACAATTATGTTTCCTGCTCACCCTTCCGCGTACCGATTGCGCGCCTGGCCGCCTCGCACACAGCACTGAAGTATGCTGGCAAGGCGCTGGCTGAAGACAAGTAAATTTTGTAGAATGCAAAGTCCCGAAGGGCCTAAACCTTTCGGGACTTTTTATGCTTTTTCGCATGTTATTATGCAGGTTAATATAACTTTGGTACAATATTAATTGTATTGTGCATATTGGAACAACTCAATTTGGAATTTTGGAGGAAGGCGCTTATGACAACCCCACTTTCACTTGAAGAAAAATCAACGTTGGTGATGGTTTATACCCAAAATTCAGTGGTGCGGGGCGAACTGGTGACAAGAGAAAGTGTGCGTGTCAGTATTTTGTTGCGCACCGATGCCGCGCCACGGTTTTTCTCTTTGCAGAATGCGCAAATGGTTTTCCTGGGTGGGGCTTCAGCCAGATCTTCCAATTATTCAGAAGTTTATATCCCGGTGGCATCTGTCATCGGTTTTCATCTCGTTCCTCCAGCCGAGGAGCCTTTGGATTATGAGCTGGATGAAAAAAATCGCGCTGAGGAAGTCATCACCGCAGGGGTGGGAACGTTTCTCTTTAAAGGAAAAATCCGTTTTTCGGCACAAAGTGGACTTGCGGCCAGCCTGCAAATGAGTTATAGCTGGATGTCAATGTATGAAGTGGAAATTACCAACCCCAATCTACCGCAAATGCCAGCATTGCATGTCCCTATGTTATTGGTTCATCCAGGGCAGGTCACGTTTGCCTTATAATTTTGCCATGTAATTTTTCGCGGGGAGGTTGTAATGATGGATATGGGGGATTTTCGTGCTATTCTGATTCCTATTGTGTATTGAAAATGAAAAGTTGTCTGCGCTATAATGAATAAGACAATTTAATCAATATTAGCGATGAACGACGCTATTGCGCGAAAACGATGCGCTACAGGATTGCTGGTAAGCTCTTCAATAAGCAGCGAGCAAAGGCATATGTCACAACCCAAACAAACTGCCAGCCTTCTACTTTCTTTTCACCAGGATATGGAAGCCTTATTACAGGTAACTCCATCGCTGGTTGTTGTTTTTGAGTCGGATGGCGCTATTTTATTGGCGAACCAGCAAGCTGCGCGCATTATGGATAGCTCGGGGGATCAACTGGTTGGAAAAAACATTTTTAGAATATTTCAATTTTCAGATGGATTATTTGATGCCCAGGTTTTGCAAGTTACCCGCTCGCGCGATATTGCTTCGTTTGACGGAATCTATCGCGGAAGGGTGCTTTCCTGCATTCTATATCCTATTTTGGATGTGCGCCAAAAGGTGATCCGTGTGGCCTTGCTTGCGCAGGACAATACCGACCGGCGGCGCGCTGAAGATCAGGTGCGTATACTGACGCAAGAACTTGAGCGCAAAGTTCTGCAACGCACCGGAGAATTACGTAGGGCCAACCAGGAATTGTGGCAGGAAAAAAGGCGTGCTGAACTGTTGGCTGATTTTTCCAACGTTTTGGTTGAGCACGCTTATGAATATACTGAACTGATCCAGCATATCTCAGACGAAATTTCCCGTCAGATTGGGGATGCCTGTTTAATTGTATTTTTTTCAGATGATGGAACGCAATTACAAGTGGCCTCGCTTTCACACCGATCCCAGGTGGCGCTCGTAGAGTTGCGCACAGCGCTCACTCAAAAACAATACCCGATACAGCAGGTGGGTCTGGCTGGTTTTATGCTTCAAAGAGAAAAATATATAGGTGAACATCTGACATACGCCCAGGTCTGTGATTTGATCTCGCCTGATATGTGGCCGATTGTGGACAAAAATGGCTTTAAAGGCTTGATTGGCATTCCCCTGCTGGTGCGCGATCATGTTTTTGGCGCTATTTTTATCGCGAGACATCGTCGCAATTCGCTGCCTTATTCATCTGCCGACCTGGCTTTCATACAGAGTATTGCCGGGCCATTGGCGCTGACGATTGAAAATGCCCGTCTGTTTGATGAAACCGAGAAAAATCGGCAGAAGTTGCGCGGGCTTTCTCAGCGGCTTGTCAAGATGCAGGAAGATCAGTTTCAGCGTTTGGGGCAGGAGTTGCACGACCATATCGGTCAGGACTTTAACCGCCATTCACATTAACCTGAGCCTGATCGAAAACACGCTGCCGAATGATCTACCCGAAGGCATTCGTCCGCATCTGGTAGATGCCAATCGGCTGGTGGCAGAATCAGTCACACATCTGCGCGATATCATGTCTGATATTTTGCCGCCGATGTTGGAGCGTTACGGGCTGACAGCGGCTTTGCTGTGGTATACGGACAAATTTACAACCCAGATGCATATTCCAGTTACGGTAAATGATTCCAGTCTGAAGGATGTACGGCTGCCGCACCCGGTGGAGCTGGGTCTTTTCCGCGTTACTCAGGAAGCGCTAACGAACGTTGCTAAACATGCACAAGCCACCAGGGTGGAGATTGCGCTAAAAGCGCAGGGGAACGACATTCTGATGACAATCACCGATGACGGGGTGGGTTTTGATCCGCAAGTTGCGCCGACAGAGCAGGATGAGCGTTGGGGATTATCCATCATGCGGGAACGGGCAAGCGTAATCGGTGCGTTGTTTACGATAAAATCGCTGCCCGGTGAGGGGACAAAGGTAATTCTGCGCGTTTCGAGGGATCACATCCCTGCATAAATGGTTACTCAGGGAATGGTTGTTTCGCACGTTGCAAATGTATCCCCTGCATTTCCCCCACCGCTACAAACATCACTTCCGCCATCTCCGCTAATGGTATCGTTGCCGCCGCCGCCCAAAATGCAGTCGGTTCCGCCCAGGCCGTTGATCGTATCATCCGCGGCGCTGCCCAGGATGAGATCATTGCCATTCGTCCCCGTAATTGTCCCTGAACCTGTAATGATATTTTGTAAATTCAACGATGCACAAAAAAATGGCTTAACGTCATTGGCTGTAATCGACTTTGTTTGGTTATCAAGCCGGGTTGTTGGGACAGTATTGGTTGCTGCGATGGCGGTACTGACGCTAACCAGCACCAAGGCGATTAACCCAAAAAGCATAAACTGAAATATCAAATGGACTTTCATCATTCTCTCCAGCCTGATGATTGCGCATCGTTGTTTTGGGCCATTCGGTTTTTCGCAACCGGTTTTCCATTGTTGACGACATAGCGATAGGTTGTTCCGCCGCTTTGCACAAAGTAGAAATGAAACGAATCACGTACCAGGTGGAGGATCATTGCATTCTGACGTTCGGCAATCTTTGCCAGGTTGTCTATGGTTTTTGTCTCGATCACTGGCGAGAACGTTTCAAGGCCACTGTCATAGATATCAATCAAGAGTGAACTGTATCTCAGGTTGATGAAGGCAGCCTGATTGTGCTGCAAAGCACCGTAAATATAGAGCCCGATCAATAATGCTGTCAGGATGATTAGAAATATGCCAAATACTGAAACAGTTCGCACATCGATCACCCTGAATTCCGTCCCCAGCAAGGAAAACGTATTATCTTCCTCGGTAACACCATTAACCACGCTTTTCTTGGAGAAATATAACGGGTCTGTTTGTTCATTATCATCGCGTGCGAGATAAAAATGTAGTTTGTCAAACTTAAAAACCAGGTGGGGTTCAAACATATCGTGAAAATCTTGCTCGCCAATTTTCCATGTGACAGCGACATAAGGGATCACACTCAGTGTATAAGTGTTTGGATGGAATCCGGTTTCTTGCTCTACCGAGGCGACCAAGGCCTCTATCTGGCATAAGTCGAGGGTAGCCGTATTGGAAAAAGAGGAGCCACTGAAGGGTGCATCGGCTTTAAGCGGAATGGTTCGCTGCCAGCCGCTTTGATCATCGGTTATTTTTGCAGATAACTGCTGCGTTCCAGCGATATTCTGGAGCAAATCGTCTGTCAAAGTGTAACCAAATCCTAAATTAAGCTGGCAGGTCAATTTTGGAAAGATCGGTTCGCCTGAATGGACTGTATCTGAATCATATACGCCGGTTGTGCCTGCGGCTGAGTAATAAAACATGCCGACCTGTTGATAAGTGATGTCGCCTGCGGTGCGTGATGTGGGGCGTGTAAACGCCAGGATTGCCAGGAAGATGAATACAAGTAGCGCAGCCGCCAAGACCACCAACAATGTTTCAGCCCATCCCAGGTGCATGGATGCAGGTTTTTTATTTTTTGCGCCTTGCGGTTGGTTTGTCAGCATACTTGACATAAGAACACCTCCTAGAATTGCAGTAATGAGTGCCATATTGATCGGGATACGCATCCATTCGATGGCTTTTCCCATGGATGGTACAAAAATCCATAGTTTGCCAATAATTTCAGCCTGCGTAGGCTGATAGGAGTCAATCCATGAATTGTTGTCGCCTTTCAAAACGAAACGATCCTGGTTCATTTCGATAATGCGATGGATGACTGGTTCGCCTAACTCTTGATTATGATAAGTGACAATATCACCAATTTGGTATGTCTCTGCCTGGCGCACAATTGCCAGATCACCAAAATGGAAATTTGGTTCCATGCTGTTGCCTGAGACAATCACATAGGCTGTCTGCCCTCCCAATTGGATGGGTGCAAATGTCACCCAGATGCCAGCCAGGAGTGCAAGCGATAAAATCCCAAAAATAGTTGACGATTGTCGCCCAAATATTTTCATGCGTTTGCCAGGTTTCTTGTTAAACAGTCAGGTCTGTCCTTTGATCGCTTTTGTATGTGATCTCTTGGACAGACCTGCTTTTGACGATGGGGCAGCGGGAAGGTTGTTCGCATACCTACACTATAACCCGCAGCGCGCCTCCATCAGTTACAACTTAGTTGCTTGTTGCGATGACGCGCAACTGGTCAATTGATACAACTGTCACGCCAGTCGTATCACAAGTCCAGCTATTGCCAGATACAAGCGTGCAGTCATACCAGGTTGAGCCGGCAGCCACCAGCTTGATTTTTGCAGTGACAGCAGCAGCGCTCAGATCGAAATTGACACTATCCATCGTGGACGGGTCAGTGGTGTTCAGGTTGTAGACAACATTGGTGACGGTGTACCCGCTAATCGTCCCGGAGCCATCACCCGCTTTGGTAGCGGGTACTGTGTTGGCGGCTGCAAAAGCATAGGCTGCCCCTGCAAGAATCATGACGATCATAACAGCCAGCAAAACTTTGAAAGTACGTGAGTTGAACATGTCGATCTCCTTTTGTTTGAATGTGGTTCAGAATAGGATGGTGGTTCAGAACAACACCCGAAAAAAATAGCCTGACTGAAAATCAGCCAGGCTATACAAACACAAAAAGTGGTTTGTAATCTTCGGTGGCCTGGCGGTCGTTGCTGTTTTGGAGCAGTAGACCCATAGCTTTGCGTCGCCGGCTTTCGCCGGGTTTGCCTTTATCGGATGTTTTTCTCTTACAAGAATGAGTATAGCCCTTTCTTTCGCAGCGAATATTGCATATCCATAACAGAGCTTGTAAACTACAACATTCCTGTCTTCGAGAATTTCGGTGAATGCATCACCCATTCGGTCTTAAACAAGGGTAAAATTACGCTATGGTTGACCAAACGACACTCTGGCAGCAAATCGAATCCACCAAACGCCATGTGCAAACAGCGCTCGGTGACAAATTGACGCAAGATTTTCGCGCCAGTTCTGTCTATCAAAATTACACTGCAATGTGTGGCGAAGCTTTCTGGGCGCACAAAAACAACGAGCTGAACGAAGACATTGTTCTGATGTTGCACGATGCGGCAGTCAAAGTCATCGAATATTGGAACAAACAACGAGGAACCAATGCCCAAAGTCAAACAAATTAATCACGTCGCAATTGTCGTTGAAGACATACAGGCATCGCTTGGCTTTTGGCGTGACGCGCTCGGTCTTGAACTGCACGAATTGCGCGACGTGTCCGTCGAACAGTCGAAAATTGCCTTTCTGCCGCTGGCGGGCAGTGAGATTGAACTCGTCCAGCCCACCAGCGACGATTCTGGGATTGCCAAATACCTTGCCAAGCGCGGTCCCGGCATGCACCACGTCTGCCTGGAAGTGGATGACATTGACGGAATGATGCAAACGCTCAAAGCCAAAGGCATCCAACTGATTAACGAAGAAGTCCGCGTGGCTGCAGATGGCAAAAAATACGCCTTTATTCATCCCAAGAGTACGGGCGGGGTTTTGGTCGAGCTGTATCAGTTGTAAGGTTAGAAAGTTATAAGGTTTGAAGGTTAAAACAGGCCCTGCTTTGCAGGGCTTGTGGTTTAATAAATTATCATGCCTAAGATTTAACCTTTCAACCTTCAACCTTGAAACTTTGAAACCGCTTTTGGTGGCAGTTTCCGGTGGCGCGGATAGCCTTGCCCTGTTACACACTCTGCATGAATTTGGCTACCCGTTGGTGTGCGCCACGTTTAATCACCAACTGCGCCCCGAAGCGGCGGACGAGGTGGCGCATGTGCAGCAAATTGCGCAAAGCCTGGGCATCCCCTTCGTGACAGATTCAGTGGATGTGGCGGCGTATGCCGGGACTGAAGGCTTGTCCACCGAGGAAGCGGCCCGGGTTTTGCGCTATCGCTTTCTGTTTCGCGAAGCGCGCAACCTTGGGGCGCAGGCGATTGCCACAGGCCACACCGCTGATGATCAGGCTGAGACAGTGCTGATGCATTTTCTGCGTGGGGCGGGGTTGGCGGGGCTGAAGGGGATGCCCGCCCGTGTGGTTTTGCCCATCTTCGACATCGTTCCCCAAGGGGGTGATGAGATTCCCTTGGTGCGCCCGCTGCTCGACTGGCAGCGCGCCGATACCGAAGCCTATTGTCGTGAGCACGGCCTTTCCCCCATTTACGACCCAACCAATCGAGATACCGCCTACTTCCGCAATCGTTTGCGGCATGAGTTGATTCCGACGCTGGAAGGGTATAACCCGCGCATCCGGCAGGCATTGGCGCGCACCGCGCTGGCTTTGCAGGGTGACGAAGCCCTGCTCGCCGAATTGGTGGATGCCGCCTGGCAAAAGTCCGTGCTGGCGCAGGGGGCGGGATTTGTCAGTTTTGCGCGGGCTGCGCTCGAAAGCAGTTCACCTGCCCTGCGGCGCAATCTGTTTAAACGGGCGGCCTTCACCCTGCGCCCCGGTCTGCGCGACATCGATTTCGCTGCCCTGGAGCGCGCCGCGACCCTCCAACCGCTGGATTTGGCCGGAGGCCTGCGCCTGTTCGTTGAAGGCGAGAAAATCCATCTGGCGGCGTATGAAGCAGATTTGCCTTTTGCCGAGTGGCCGCAAGTGGAAAATGGTAAATTGGTAGATTGGAAATTGGTGGCGACAACTTTTTCAGGGGATCATTTATTCGTTCAGGCGCAAGAAAATGGCGATCCGTTTGCAGCCTGGCTCGATGCTGATTTAACGGGGAGCGCGCTGCGGGTGCGCACCGTCCATGCGGGGGATCGTTTTCAGCCGCTGGGCATGTCTGGCGCGTCTGTCAAATTGCAGGATTTCTTCGTCAATATCAAGCTTCCGCGGCGCGCGCGCGCAAACTGGCCGTTAATCTGTGTGGGAGATGAAATTGCCTGGGTGGGGGGGCTGCGGCTGGCGCACAAGTTTCGCGTGACTGAAACGACGCGCCGTGTTCTCAAACTGGGGTTGCAGAAAGTCTAATTCACGCATCGATCTTTTCAAGCAGTTGACGCAATTGGGGGCCAAGGCGGCGCAGTTCTTCACGGTGGGCGGCTGAAAGCGTTTCGAGCAGCGCCAGACCGTGTTCGCTGAGCGCAATATAAACCTGTCGGCGGTCACTGGTGCCATGTTGACGTGTGACCAGCTCTTGCACCACAAGTCTATCCACCAGCCCAACGGCGCTGTGGTGACGGATTTGTAGTCGTTCAGCCAACTCGCCGATGCTGATTTGTTCGCGCCCCGGGAAGCCCATAATCGTCAGCAGCGCCTGATGCTGTTGGGGCGTCAGTCCGGCCTGCTCAGCTGCGGCTTCGCTAAAATGCATAAACTGGCGCAATGTATAGCGAAAATCGGCCAGTGTTTCATATTCGTCCTTGCGGATAGGGGAATCTGTCATGGCGCTATTGTATCGTGAAACGATAAAACTTGATAAATATCGTATTACGATATATAATGCAGCGTTCACAATTCTCGTAAGGAGTCAAAAATGGCAAACAAAGAAAGTGGTTCTGATTCTGCCGATGGTGCATTTTCAGCCGGTGGAAGATTTCGTATCTTGTTTATCTGTGTGTTGGCAGCCTGTATTGGTGCGCTTGCATCGATTATTGCGTATGGTTTGTATTCGTTGATTGCCATTGTTAGCAATCTGGTGTTTTTTCAGCGCTTTTCATTGGAAATGCCGTCACTGCAAAATAATTCGCTGGGGCTGTGGGTGATTCTGGTGCCGGTGGTTGGCGGATTAATTGTCGGTTGGATGGCGCGCTACGGGTCGCCCAAAATCCGCGGACACGGCATCCCCGAAGCGATGGAAGCAGTTCTGACCAATCAGAGTCGCATTCAGCCACGTGTCGCATTTTTAAAGCCGATTTCTGCCGCGATTTCAATTGGCACCGGTGGCCCTTTTGGTGCAGAAGGCCCCATCATCCAAACGGGTGGGGCGCTGGGCTCGCTGGTCGGACAGTTTCTGCATACGACAGCCTCGGAACGTAAGGTATTGCTGGCGTGCGGTGCGGCGGCAGGCATGGCCGCGACTTTTGGCACGCCGGTTGCGGCGGTCATTTTAGCGATTGAGTTGCTGTTGTTTGAGTTTAAATCGCGCTCGTTTATTCCGCTGGTGATTGCCAGCACGATGGCAACTTCGGGACATTTTTTATTGTTCGGACGCGGCCCCATGTTCACGGTTGCGGATGTTGAGTTTGGCATCCCGGGCAACCTGCTTTATTACGCAGCGCTGGGGTTATTGTGCGGGGCGGTGGCTGTCGTTTTCAGCAACGCGCTTTACTGGATCGAAGATCAGTTCGAACGTCTGCCTTTTCACTGGCAATGGTGGCCTGCGTTGGGCGGTCTTGGCCTGGGGATCATCGGATTCTTCTTCCCGCGGGTTCTGGGGGTCGGCTACGACACCATTTCAGATATTTTGAATGGTCGCCTGACCCTGCAATTGCTTTTGCTGGTGCTGGTTTTCAAAAGTCTGGCTTTACTGGTTTCGCTTGGGTCGGGTACATCCGGTGGTTTGCTCGCGCCGATGCTGATGGCGGGTGCTGCGCTGGGGGGCGCATTTGCGCTGATCGTCGATCAGCTTGTTCCGGGTGCCAATCTTTCGCCTGCTGCTTTTGCCCTGGCTGGCATGGCAGCCGTTTTTGGTTCTGCCGCGCAGGCCACCTTCACTTTTATTATTTTTGCTTTTGAGATCACGCATGATTACAATGCCATTTTGCCCTTGATGTTGGTGTGCGTGATTGCAAATATTGTGACGACTTTGTTCATGCGCAATTCAATCATGACCGAAAAACTGGCCCGGCGCGGATTGCGCATCCCGGTTGGGTATGAAGCGGATGTCTTGCAGCAAATCAACGTCGATGAAGTGATGGACGCCCTTCCCGTGATCCTTTCTGCGGATATGCGAGCGCGTGAACTGGCGGACGGGATTGCCCGTGGCGATGCGCGTTTTTCGGGTCATCAGGCTTTTCTGGTGGCGGATGGTCAAAACCGCCTGCTCGGCATTATCACACGGGGCGATGTCTTGCGTGCCCTGGAAGAAAGCCCGGAACTGACCGTGCTCGAAGCCGGCAATGACCAACTCATCGTCACTTACCCTGATGAATCGCTGCACGATGCGGTCGCCAAAATGGTCAGGAATAATATTGGGCGTCTGCCTGTTGTCAGCCGGGCGGATCCTTCTCAGCCGGTTGGCTATCTTGGGCGTCGCGCAGTGTTTCAGGCGCGTCTGCGTCGTTTGGACGATGAACACAAAGTCCAGCCGGGTTGGCTGCCGGGTAGATAATGTCTTGATCTGATTGAAATCCATATTCTTAATACAAAACACGCCGTTCAAATGGCGTGTTTTGTATTAAGAATATCTTTGCGAAAGTGGTAATTTCAAAACAGTTAACTGGAGTAATTCCCAATGTACTTAATGGAATAAAAATGCTATAGTATTTCTTGTATTCAAATTGCAATGTTTTATGCGATTTTTTGATGAGAAGAATATGTGAAATGTCGCTATAAGATTTGCAATCAATGTGGCTTGGATGATAATACGTGTAGTTTTTGCTCTTCAGGTGATTTTCTTCTTTTTTTCGTCTGTCAGAAGACTGAGAGAGTTTCTATGACCAATATTTTTAAAATTCATCCTGCCATTGGTGTTGCCCGCCTGGGTGATAGTACGACAGAGTTTTGTCTGACTCCTGAAACATCCATGGGGTTGCCGGTCAATTGTGACAATCAGGGGCGTGTTCTGCTGAACGATCTGGGGAATGAGCAGCCCATCGCCACGTTCAAAGATTTGCAGGGGCGCATTAAGCGTCAGGCTGTTCGTTTTCGCGTCTATTTCTATCAAGATGAACAGGATGCTTTTGGGGGAGAGTTGAGAATTGGCGATCAGATTGAATTCCGCCACCCGCAAACCGGCGAGGTTTGTCGCGCAAGCGTGCTGGATATTGAATGGACGGTTTACCTGGCGAATAAGAAAGCCAGTTGGTATCAGTTTACGGGGACAGAAAACGGGCAGGATTATGCTCCTGACCATCCCTTGCGCAATTCATCGATTGTAGATGCGACAGCCCGCCAAAACCTGATGATTGACCCAGGTCCGCAGACTGTCCGCTATCTTCAGGCTGACGCGCGCCGGGCAGAATTTACAAAAGATAAAAATCCATCCTACCCGCAGTCTTTTCCCCCGGCGCTTTCTCCCCATAATATTGAAACCCTGGGTGAAATTATTGTTCACCAGCAAGATGACCACAACCGCCTGGTTGTTCTCGGTGGGCTCGGACGTTCTGGTTCGTTTAAATCAGGTTTTGGCGAGCCGCACATTGAGACTTTTGCGAACAATGATGGCTGGTTTGATGATGTTTCTGATGGGCCGGTGACTGCATCTTTATGGGTGCAACCCCTGGGGAATCCCGATGCCGCACCCATACAAATCCCGGTGGATGACCCTGCCTGGGTGCTGGTGACCTACCCTGGGTATGTGCCCGAAATTGCAAATATGCTGACCCTTGATGATATTGCCCGGGATGTCGCCGTGCGGAATATGGATTGCGCCCCTGAAATCTACCGCTCCGCATCCGCCAGCGCGTCCCCAGGATGGAACAAGGCCTATACTCCTTATTTCTACCGTGATATTTGGCCCATTTTGCGTCGTCCAAATGTTACGCAGTGGATGATGGCCTTTGCGGATGACAGTGATTTGCAGAAAAACCTTAATCTCGACGCGATTTCCGTCCCTCCTGCGAAAGATCAGCCTGTCGCGCAACGCGAAGCCAATGCTGCGCAGCGCCAATATATTTATGCCACCTTGCGTAAACCGGGGCGGGTTGGCATGTTCCATCCTTCCATTCAGAGCAACTACAATTATCAGTCCCCATTAATTCCGCTGTTGTCTGGTGATAATTTACTGCAAGATACAGATCAGCCCGGTTTTTTCCATCTGACCGAGACGCAGTTGTTTTTTCTCCAGCAGTGGGTGGATGGGAAGTTTATCAACGACAAACTGGATGGCGTACAACCGCAGATTGGCGATTATCCGCTCAGCGGCAGTGAGCTTGACCGTTTTGCTTTGCAAAATGTGCTGGGAAATTCATTTTGTCCTGGCAGCGAATCCAACTGGATTATTTACAATCCGGCTATTTATGCCAAACCCTATCGCATCAAGCACGCTCCTTACATGCCTGGCTCGCTTGGTCAGCCTGCTTGTGTGCGCGGTGCTGACACAACTAGCGATTTGCGTCTGGGGTTGGAGCCGGGTGATTTGACCCGCTATAGCGCGCTGCCCTGGCAGGCCGACTTTAATGAGTGTGCCAATCAAAACATGGATGTTACCTATGAAGCTTGGATGAGTGTTTATGCTGATGGCGCGAAATCCGATCTGACACTGGCCGAGCGCGGTGCTTTCTGGTGGCCGGCGCACCGCCCCATGGAAGTCTTTCTGCCGATTGGGACGGCGTATCTTCCCCAGCAGCGAGTATCCTCAGAGACGGAACCCGATCAGTTTCGCATGATTTCTGCCTGGGCGGCGCTCGGTTTTATTCATGCCTTTGAGATTTCTGAGAATACAAATTTGGCGGATGCCCAAAATAACGACGATAACGGCAGCTTTTTGTCTGCGCCTGAAACATGAATTTTTCAGCATAGAGACTTTCCAACGTAGACTGATTTGAAGTACGGGTAATCTACGTCCATGTTCAATCAATCACACAGGTTTTTTCATGTCCATTACGCCCCTTACGCAGTGTGATGTTGTCATTCTTGGTGGTGGCCCGGCTGGGGTGGCAACTGCGCTTTCGCTGCTGAAGTACAACCCTGCTTTGCGAGTCGTGATTGTGGAACGTAGCGGCTACGATTATGCCCGCATTGGCGAGACATTGCCGCCCAATGCGCGCCTGCTGCTGGAACAGCTTAATGTCTGGCCCGCCTTTACGCAGGCCGGCCATCTTCCTGCTTATGGGACATGTGCGGTCTGGGGGAGTTCGACCATGCACACCAATGAATCCTTTTTCAACTTGCATGGACACGGCTGGCACTTGAATCGTGCGTCCTTTGATGCCATGTTGGCGCAGGCTGCGGTTCAGCGCGGCGCCATGCTCTATCTGCGCACGCGCTTTCTGGGCTGCCATCAACTTTCGGATGGAAGCTGGCACCTGACGGTGCGCACGCAAAAAAGCGCCCCAACCCAGTTAAACCCTCGTTTTGTGGTGGATGCCACGGGTCGGCTGGCCTGGCTGGCACGCCAGCAGGATGCCAAACGGCTCATCTACGACCAGTTGATGGGCGTGGCTGTGCTTTTTCAAGTGGATGATGATTATGTCGATACGTATGCGCTTGTCGAAACCAGCCCGTCAGGCTGGTGGTACTCGGCTTTGCTTTCGGGTCGACGCATGATGGTTGTTTATATGAGCGATGCAGACCTGGTGCGACGGCAACAGCTCAAGTTGCCATCGAGCTGGCTGGCGCACGTCCGCCAGACGGAACATACCTGGGCGCGGGTGCAAAAAGCCCATCCGTTGGGACGCCCCACTGCTTATGCGGCGCATACCCAGCGTATGCAACCTGTGGCCGGCGAGAACTGGTTGGCAGTCGGCGATGCCGCCTCTACGTTTGATCCGCTTTCATCGCAGGGGATTTACAAGGCCCTGCACTCGGGTATCTTTGCATCTTATGCCATTTTGGACTGGTTTAAAGGTCAGACTGATGCACTGCAAAGATACGCGGCTTTGAATGACAGGGAATTCAGGCAATATTTGTCTGTGCGTGCCAATTATTATGCACTCGAACAACGTTGGCCCAATTCACGCTTTTGGAAGCGTCGCCACGAGTTTGAACCTGAAGAGCTCGATTTCCATACGCATGCAGCCGTGTGATAAAAACAGCCACCCGATTTTGGGTGGCTGTTTTTATGCGTTGAAATATTAGCCTAGAAGCAATTCTTGACGAAAATCTGGCTTTTGCCGCTACTGACGGAAATTTGCTTGACGGCGAGGGAGATGCGGTTGTCTGTATTCAGGGCATTCCAATATTGCTCCAGCACCTGCTCGGCGCTGCCGGTGCAGGGCAGCAGCAATGGCTCGCCTGTGAAACTGGGCAGCGGGTTGCCGTCACCGCTGTAGGTGGTCAGTCCCAGGCCAAAACCTGCTTTTGGTAGCGACGGGCGGAAGTAGTAGCGATCACTGTAGGCCGGGTCGAGCGGATTGGCTTTCAGAATGCTCAACACCGTCGAAACGGAGCCATTCTCAAATGTGAGCATTCCGCTGATGCGTGGGGTGAAGTTGGGGGCATCGGGTTCGCGCTCACGGGTGGCGAGTGCCGTTTCGATGGTGCCGCCGTGGCTGATGGTTTCGTAGATGGTACGGGTCTGATCGCCATTGGTGACGAGATAAATTCCGGGGAGATCAAGCATTGCTTCGTAGATGATCAGAACTCGGGTCGGCGACCAAACTCAAATCAACGGGTTCGGTGCGCAGGGTCGATCCTTCCACCACAAAGCGACGGTTGCGGCTGTTGGTGCTGCGTCCCATAATCCAGTAGATCATCAGCCAGGTGTTTTCATCGGCTTTGCCCAGCACCAGCCCGCGGCCAGGGTAAGGATTGTTTGCCAGATGCTGCTCGAAATTCGATTGTGCGATTTCTTGGGTGTCCATTATTGATGCTCCTCTGCGGTATTTGATGCGTTTTCAGCAACGCTCATTTGGGAGCGCCATCCAGATTGCATTTCTTAAGATCCAAAATGACAAGCCTTTGCATAAATGCTTGATAGAAGGCACGTCTATCTTGTACTTGTATGTGATTAATTTTAGCGTATTTTTGAATTGCCGTGCTAATTTGTGGGCAATGGCTGATGGTGATATAGCCTAGCGGATAGTTGCCGGAGTGACCATTCATGGTGTAAAAACCAAGCTCATCTGCGACGAGCATGGCGTCAATTTGTGTGTAACGCTTCTCCTCGACAGGTTCTCTTGCATTAACGCCTACCAAAAGGATTGTGTCTTTTGTTAAACCTGGTGGTAGCTTTTTCTTCAAATCTGCTATGCGTGCAACGCCCTCAGCTTTGGGATAGGAAGCGTGTTGAACAAATGTCGATTCTGAGATCAAGACGATTGTGAGGAGCGCGATGCCAATATACAGCCAGATGTTTTTTCGTTTGCCCGAGTGCAAAATTCCATCAATGGTGTAGGCAGCAAAGAAGGCGAGTGGCCACATGAGCACCAATTGAATACGTGCAACGGCTCGAATGCTATTAAACCCGGGGATCATCCATATCAGCCAATAGATTGAATACCCATTGAAATTTGTGCTGAGAATGGTAATCAACATCGCTGCGCCAAAGTACACCCATGCTGTTGAACTATTTTTTGTTTTGAATCGCGCCACCAGGCCAATGATGATAATGATGAGAACGGCAATTCCTATAAAGAGCTGGCTTTCACGGTCGGCGAATACTGTTCCAGGTGGTTTTGAGATGAATCTCCAGATCGTTGAATGGTATGCGCTCCAGAAATTATCAAAGGTTGGCAATTTCTGGTAAATTGTCGACCAGGTTCGTTGAAAGTCATAGGCTTGTGTGACTTTGTAATAAGGCCACATCAGCAGAAAATATGCCAAGCCTGTAAAAGTTGTGATGATGAAAAAGAAGATTCTTTCTTTAACGCTTGATTGAGACCAGCTTTGTTGAAGTTTCCTGGGCCAAAGCAGCAAGCGATCTTGGATGGACAAGCCTTTTTCGGTAAACGGCATCAAGATTGCAAGTACAGCCAGAAGTATAATCAGAAAAAAGCCAAGGTAGATCGAGAAATAAAATTGCCACACCAGCAAAAAAATAGTGGCCACCAGACGTTTCAGGGTAGGCTGATGAAAAAACGCAAAGAAAAAATAACAAGCCAATGGAATACAAAATCGATAAAAAAGCTGGGAATGTACTTCTTCACCAAGCAGGGGTAACCCAAAGCTGAAGAAAAAGGCTCCAAAACCAATTGCGCTGGCATGAAGCTTGCTGCGCGAAAGTACATAAGCAGCAGCGACATAGCTAAAGAGGAAACTTAATAAATACCATCCTTGAAAAGCTGTCTCTCGGCTAAGCCCGATCCATCGAAATATGACGTAAAGCGGCGCTGCGCCCCAAAGATTATCACTAAATGCAATCACATTTGTGTAGGGATAGAAAAAAGGCGCGTTCCAGTAATTTTGAAGAGGGTTTTTCGTCCACAGATAAAAATGCTCAAGGATGTAGTTATTAAAACGACCATCGCTCAAATCGCCAGGTACCATGCTCCAGCCAGGCCCAAATTGGTTTAGCACAACCAGGTATATTCCCAAAGCAAAGATGCCCCATATCAAAGCCCAATCAAGGAAAGACATTGCCTCCTGTTGCGGGTGTGGGAGGCGGTCATCATTTTTCATCAAACCTCGTGGTATTACAGCGTGGTGGAATTTTTTCAAATGAGCGTGGCAGGTATTTCCGCTCAGGGTTTTGCCGCATGATAAGGTGGGATTATACCAAGCCACACAACCTCAGGCGCAGACCTTTTGGCAGCGCCTGAGGTGGAATTTTCTGTTCTGAACCGCGATAATTTACGCATAGTATAATATTTTCATGCCCATCGTTAATAACGTTACCCGGTTTTTGGATGCCAAAAAAGTAAAATATACTGCCTTCGAGACCTCCGCTGAAAGGCATGGGGCGCTCGAAACTGCGCAAATGCTCAATGTCCCGCCTGAAATCGTCTTCAAGACGATTGTTGTCACACGATTAAAACCCGGCAAACCCATTCTGGCGGTCATCCCCGGCCCAGGGCAGGTGGATCTCAAATTGCTGGCCGCCGCCATCGGGGAGAAAAAGGTCAGCCTGCCGAGCGAGCGCGAAGCCGAAGCGTTGACCGGTTTGCTGGCGGGCGGCATTTCGCCGCTGGCACTTATCAACAAAGGTTTTCAGGTGCTGATCAACTCTGCGGCGCAGGCCCATGTCGAAATCCATGTTTCGGGTGGGCAGCGCGGCTTGAACATCCGTCTGCCAGTGAAAGATTTGGCGGCGTTGACCAACGCTCGTTTTGCAGCTATTTCTTCGCCGGGGGAGTAGCTCCAAACAATGCGTTGATATCCGCTTTTCGGAAGTGCGCCCGAAAGGCGGATGTTTCGTTTAAAAGCGAACGAAGGCGGGTTTCAGCCGCAAGAGCAGCGGATTCGTCGCTTTGACCGCCCACCGTTAAAGTAAGTTTGCCATTCGCATCAAGCTGCACGGTGACCTGTCCCCGTTTCGACAGCCAATTCAACCCGGCGCGGACGACGGCTACCTTCTGTGCGGTGGCGGCGGCCAGTTCGTTGAAACTGGTGTGCCCGGCGCGCTGGTTGAGCGTGAACTTGACCAGCCCGGCCAGACGGTCCAGGAAGGTTTTGGGGTCATCCATGCCGGGGTCGATGGCAAAAACAATCACCGTCTCCGGGCGGACGGTTTCGAGCACAGCGGTCAATTCTTCGCGCGATGGGGGAGTGGTCCAGATGATGAGGGTGGTGGCTTCGACAAGTGCGTTGCGGTCCGAGCCGCCGCGCTTCTTTTTATCTTCTCCTTCGGCCCAAATGGCGGTTGAAGGTTGAAGGTTGAAGGTTGAGAGCGTTTGGATCGGGTTCTGTGCGGTGCGATGGTCGATGATTTCGCGCTTTTTGGTGACACGTTCAACGCGGTCTTCTTCGCGGATGCGGAAATCGACCAGTTCGAGTTGGGCCTGGCGTTGGCCGCGCCAGTCGCTGGCGCGCAGCGTATAGGCCAGGTCAAATTTGCCGCTGGGCAGTTCTTCGCTGCCGCCGCCCCACCACAAAACGGATTGCTGGTTGCCAAATGCATCTTCCACGATCAGCTTGAGATGGTCGCGGTTTTTGCCAAGCTGGCTCGACGATTTCAACGTCAGTCCCTGGCTGGCAAGGACAAGCTTCTCGTTGCCGGGGCCGAAGGGTGCCAGCTTTTCAAATTGCTCTGCCAGCGCCAGATCCGCTTCGGGGAGGGGCAGCCAGCCGTCAATGGACAGTTGCGGTTCTTCACGCAGGCTTTCGCCGAGCATTTTTTCTACACTGCGGCCCAGTCTGCGGCGGAATTCGGGCAGGCGCTCGGCTTCGAGGGCCAGCCCGGCGGCCATCGGGTGACCGCCAAAGTTGAGCAGCATGTCTTTTTGTTCGGCAATAGCGGCGGTGATGTTGAGACCTTCAATGGAGCGGGCTGAGCCGCGTGCAGGCTCGCCGGGTGGCGCTGTAAAAAGGATGGCGGGCCGGTGATAGCGTTCGACCAGGCGGCTGGCGACAATGCCGATTACGCCGCCCGGCCAGGCTGCCTGTGCAAGCACGATCACAGGTTGCGCCAGCAGGGATGGGTCATCGCGCAGTTGCGCTTCGGCAGCGCGGTAGACCTGGTCACAGAGTAGTTTGCGCTGGGCGTTCAGCCCCTCGAGCTGGGTCGCCAGCACACGGACACGGGCCGGGTCGTTGCTGGTGAGCAGTTCGACTGCCGGGTTGGCGTCGCCCAAACGTCCGAGCGCGTTCAGGCGTGGCCCCAGCACAAAGCCGATATGTTCTTCGGTGATGTGTTCCGGTTTCAGTTCGGCCAGTTCCATCATGATTTTCAGGCCAAGACGCTGTGTATTACGCAATGCATCCAGGCCGCGCTGGACGAGATAGCGCGCATCCCCGGTCAGGATGGCCAGGTCGGCGACAAGGCCCAGGGCGACGAGATCAAGTAGATTGAATGGTTGAAGGTTGAAGGCTGGATGGTGAATGGCCAGTGCTTCCGCCAGCTTATAGGCTACGCCGACGCCCGCCAGGGTTGCCAGGGGATGCTCAGGTGGCAGGCGTTTGGGGTTGACGACGGCGATGGCGTCAGGAAGCGCTGGGGGAAGGTCGTGGTGGTCTGTGATGACCATATCCACGCCGCGTGAGCGGGCATATTGAACGGCTTCGTGGGCGGTGATGCCCGTGTCGCAGGTGACGATCAGTTTTGCGCCTGCCGCGATGACCTGCGCCAGGTGTTCGATGTTGATGCCGTCGATTCTCGCGGGCACGCACTGGGATGTGCCAGCTCACGTCTGCGCCGAGGGCGCTGAGCGCCTGCACGAGCACCGTGGTGGAGGTTTGCCCGTCCACATCGAAATCACCCCAAATGCAGATCGGCTCTTTGGTGCGGATGGCGGCAGCGATGCGATCCACAGCGGCATCCATCCCCGGTAGCGCGGAGGCAGGCGACGGGGCGTAGGCATCCGGGTTGATGAAGGAGCGGACTGCTTCGGGCGTGGACATCCCCCGTTGGGCGAGCATTTGCCCGACGAGCGGATGCAAGTCGGGTAGCGGGGATAGAGCGTTGCGTTCTACGGGATCGCGCCAGCGTGTCATCATTAAAACTCGATTTCCTGGATTTGCTCAATGTCTACATCCAGGCTGGAGAGCTCGGTTTCGAGTTCGTCCAATTCACCGGCGGCGATACCGCGATTGCAGTAGGAGCGATAGGGACAGTAACTGCATTTTTTTTCGTCTTCAGTCATTGGGAAGCTTTGTTTGGCGCTCAGTTCGCTGACATATTGAAACAGGCTGACCCAATCGCGTTTGTGCTGTTTGGTATTGTAGGGGAATTTTGCCGGTTCTTCAGGGAAATCGGCGTGCCAGTAGGTCATCTCGATTTGTTCGGGGGTGAAGTTTTTGCCGCCATTGAGATGGGTTCCGGCTGCGACCAGCAGCGCCCGGTAGACTTTGGTCTGCAAACGGACAGCCATCCACTCATCTTTGGGGCGCTTGTGATAGGTTTTCCAGTCGAAGATCAGGGCTTTTTCGGGGCTGATGGCGACCAGGTCGTATTTGGCAACAATGCGGTGTGACTGGATCGGGGCAGCCAGAGTCAGCTCCGGGTAGAGTTTGAAGCCTTCTATGTTTGGGCCATGCGTCAGAAAATTTTTCCACCAGCGGGTGAGATTGTCACTCGTCGCCATTCGCGCCAATTTTTCGGCAGGCAGGCCGAGGATGCTTTGTTGCACCATGCGGTGGAATTGTTGTCCTTCGATCTGACGGCGTTCGTTCTCGATCACGGGTGCGGTCTCGATGGCGGGCCATTGCAAGCGTTCGATATAGCGCAACTGAAAGCGCCGGGCGCACTCAACATAATCCTGCAAGGATGACTGGCTAAACGTGAAGGGCGTTGGCAGTTCGGTTTTGAGCTGGTCAGTTGTCGTTGGCATTAGGCATCCCTTCCCTAATTGGCTCGGCGGATGGAGATTTTCTGGTTGAAGTGATTTTGAGAAAAAACACGAGCAAGGCAGCCTCGATGACGCCAAGGGGAATCAGACTTGCAAATCCTTTCAGGTGAAGGAATTCCTGGCCGCGATTTGGCGTTAAGTTTTGCTTTAAAAAGGATGGCAGGTAGCCATTATAGATGGTGGAGGGTTGTTGGAACATTCCATTGATGGAGATCTTGGGCATGTTGATCATGATCGCGTAAAAATCATTGTTGATATTGGTGGATGTTACGATGAAGACGTGAATAATGGATATTACCGTAAGGAAAAGGATGGTGAGTTTTTCCCATTTTTGGGTAATAAATGCCAGTGGAATGATCCAGAATGGGAATGCTGGGATGATGTTCCGTGCCATGAAGGCGGCGCTGCCCCACCACTGATAATAGCCAGACATGAGCGAAAAATAGCCCAGAATAACTCCGAAAGAAAGGATAGCTTCAGCGCGATATTGACGCCCTTTCCACATTCTGAACCAGCCAATCAGGGCAAACAGCAGGAAGGGACTCTGTAAAAATATGCCCATCGTTGGATGAAATGTCATATAAAAAATCACTTTTAAATCTGGCCAGCCAATTCCCATAAAGCCAGTAGCATGTCCTTCATGGAATACGGGTAGCATTTCGTAGTTGTATCCGGTTTTGAATGGGCCGTGAAAGATTAGCGTGTTATAGATGAGGGCCAGAATGATGGGGATGGCGAATCCGATCAGCATACGCGCGTAGATTTTTATGTCTGATAGATGTTTCTTCTGCCATAAAACATAGAGGATATAGAGTCCAAGCAGGCATACGATGGCAGCAGTCGGGTATTCTGTGATAATGGCGTACCCCATCAGGTAACCCGAAATCATTACTTTGATGGGGTTTATCTTGTCTTCATTTTTTATATGAAACCAGATAAAGAAAATGACAAATAAAAATAAGCCAACCAACGAATGGGCATAATAAAAGGCGCTGTATGTGTATAAGCCAGTCCCAAGACAAATTGCCACTGTTAATAAGAGGGCAAACCTTGAATCTTTACAGATTTGTTTCGAAAAAGAATATAGCAAAGGCCCAAGAAATGCACAAAGTAAGCTAATGACGAGAAAGGTCATCAATTCTTTAAAAACTTCAACGCTGAGAAAGCTGCCAAAAGCACGTTCAATGCCATAAATGGGAAAGTAAAACGCTATGCCAATTAAGGATGCGCCGATGGCTTTGTCTGAATAGTAATGATCTGAAACCTTGGCAGCATCTCTGGTAAAAAAGTCTTTGCTGCCGCGGTAAGCATCAATCTCAAAGTGATTTTCCTCCACGACAGCTTTTACCATGGAAAGGCGTGAGTTTGTATTCCAGTCTCCTTTGATGGAAAAGTATCCGTATGCGGTCAAAATCATGACAAAGACGATACTTATTTCAAGTAGGTGTTTATTTTTCATAAATGTATTCCTGCGCGGCATTCGGCAAAATTGATCGACTGTTTTTTTGCTGAGTAAGTTTGAGAAAAATTGTAACCAAACCGGTTTCAACGATGACCAGTGGGAGAAGGCTTAGAAAGCCGCTCAGGTGAAAAAATTCCTGGCCTCGATTTATAGTCATATTTTGCTTCAAAAAATTAGGGAGATATACATTGTATATCATGGTGGGTTGTTGAAACGTCGTCGAGATTGAGAGTTTGGGCATGAGATAAAGAACCGTTTCAATACCCTTCGAATTTGCTGCGGTAACAATAAATATTTGTCCAAGTGCGACCAGCACTAAAATAACCAGGGTGATGACTTCCCATTTTTTTCGTATAAAAGCGAGGGGAACACAGAAAAAAGGAAAAACTGGGATGAGATTTCTTGGCGTAAATGCAACGCCTCCCCACCAGATATAATATCCAGACATCATCAAAAAATAAACCAAAATAACACCAAACGAAAGGATTGCCTCGGCACGATATTGACCCTCTTTCCACATTCTGAACCAGCCAATAAAAGACAAAAGCAGGAAAGGGCTTTGCCAGAAAATGCCCATGCTTGGGTGGAGAGTCATGTAAAACAATACACTTAAATTGGGTAAACCGATTCCCATAATGCCGCCGTGCTGTCCGTTGAGGAATTGAGGAATCAATTCGTAGCTATACCCGGTTTTGAATGGATGGTGAAATACCGCGAAGTTATATGCCATGACAATGGAAGCCAGGGGTAAAACGCCAATCAGCAAGTAAATATACGTTTTTAGATCAAATAAACGTTTCTTTTTCCACAATATATACAGAATATAAAGCCCAATACCAAAGGCGATGATCAAGGTTGGATATTCTGTGATGATTGCATATCCCAGAAGGTACCCGGATATTAAAACCTTGAGCGGTGTAATCTGCTCTTCATTTTTTATGTTGAACCAAATAAAGAAAGCGACAAATAAGAATAATCCTGCCAATACATGCCCATAATAGGTTGTACTATATTTATACAATGCTGTGCCGAGGCACATTGCAATTGTCAGGATAAAAGCATATCGAGGGGAATTGGTGATCTTTTTTAGGAAAGAATAAAAAAATGGCGCAATCAAAGCGCAAACAACCCCAATAGCTAGAAAAGTAAGCATTTCAGTGAAAACCATTGTTCGGATTTTGATTTTCAGCATATTCGATATGATATAGATAGGGAAATAAAATGCGGCGCCAATCAGGGAAGATCCGATTGCTTTGTCTGAATAATAATGATTTTGAAATTTTGCAATGTCTTTTGTCGGCAGGATAGATTTCCAGGTTGAATCAATTTCAAAACGATTTTCTTCAACAATTGATTTAACCAGCCCCAGGCGTGAATTTGTATTCCACTCCAGATTTTGGGAAAAATAGCCATAAGCAACCAACACTATTCCCAAAACAAGGATAATTTCAAAAAAATGTTTTTTTTTCATTTTCGTCCTTAAAAATTAATGGCAAAGCAGCGCAAGGATTTTCTCACTCTTGACTGTATGATGAGAGATAGTGTTTGTAAACTGCGATCTTGGGATTACATTCCACAGATCGACATACGCGGTCATGTGATAGAAGCGTTGCAGGGCGCGCTGATAATACTGTCTGTAAGGATGCGCGTCAAGTTTTATTTAACGGGTAAACCAGTCTCGTAGAAAATAGAGCACATCGCGGCATTCATCGGCATAGACGGGGGCCAGCTCGGAAGTCGGATCAGTCAACATTTCCTGAAACGTTTCAAGGGGAACGAATTTGATTTCTGATACTTCATCAGGATCAAAATGAATGGATTCAACCCGGATATTTGCACGTGTGACATAAATATCGTTAAATTGCCGATCAATGTAGGTTTCGTTGCTGATTCCTTCTGCAAAATAGGAGAATAGGAAATTGATTTGCAACCCCGAAGCATCGATTCCCAGCTCTTCTTCGATTTCGCGCCTGACGGTGGCGGCGCTGAATTCACCCGCGTTGATATGCCCCAGAACGGAGATGCTAAAAACTCCAGGGTAGCTATCTACTGTCAGCGAACGCCGCTGTAAGAGAATTTCGTTTTTGGCATTGAAAAGGTATAAATGAACGGCCCGATGAATTTTGCCGAGGCGGTGAATGTCTGGGCGTGGAAGAATTTCCCCTGTTCTCAAGCCGGTATCGGATAAGACATCGATCAGGTTTGACATGGCTTCTCCTTGTAGGGTGTGATGATTATAAAGGAAAGGTTGCCCAGGCTGGTTATGCCAGATTTCCTTCCAACCCGCAGGGGCGTGGGGACCCATTCTGGAAGTACGCTAGAATTCAATGAATCTGTATTCGCCTTAATTTGAAAAATTGATGTATATTTTAAATATACGGAGGAAGCATGCCTTATCCATCAACAGCCGATGAGCTTCAAGAAGCATTCCGACTGATCAAAGCCGGGAGAAATGCCGAGGCGAGCGATATTCTTTTGCCTCTGGTTGCGAGAAACCAGAACGATGCCAATGGCTGGTACTTATTGGGTTTTGCGGTGGCCGACCGGGCGCAAAAAATAGATTGTTTTCAGCGTGTTTTGCGCATTGATCCGGCAAATACGGCTGCAAGAAAACAATTGGATCATTTGGGTGTGTTTCAACGCAACATTCCTGATGTTGGCACGTATGACGTGCAGCATTCTTTTGGTGCTTCGAAATCGTCCTCGTTTGAGTCGGCTGCCAGCAGGTCCAACGGATTTTTTACCATAAGAAATATCATCCTGGCCGTGATTGGCGGAATTATTTTGCTGGTGATGATTGGTATGTTTGGGGTTTACTATTCGAATGGAATGACCACCAGCAATGAGGTCAATGCCCTCTTTCAGCAGGGGAAATGCACCGAAGTGATGACCTATCAATCGTTTGGGAGTTCATTTCCACGGGGCATGTTTTCTTCTGCTTTTGGTGTTTATCATCAACTGGAGGAATGCCAGTCCAGGTTGGCGCTCGCAGATGCCATCAAGGCGCAGGATTGGCCGGGTTCATACACCATTATTGATGGTTATCTGGCAGCATACCCAGGCGGGGCTTTTGCTGGCGAGATGAGCGAACAGGCTGGAACGGTGCTGTTGGCCTGGTCGAAAGATTTGATGGCGGCAAAGGATTACGCGACGGCCATTCAAAAGCTGGAGATGGTTCAAAGCACTTTCTCCGCATCGTCGGTTGCGCCGGCTGCGTTGAGTGCCATGTATGATGATTACCTGCTGTGGGGAAAGTTTTCATTTGATCAAAAAGATTATCCAAATGCCGAGCGGGTGTTGAAGGTGGTTGGCTGGGATAGCCAGGCTTCGCCAGCCCAGGTGAAGCAGGCCGATTTGGGTCTGGCGACGGTTTATTTGCAGTGGGGCCGTGCCCAGATTGCAAATGGTGAATATGAAAAGGGGCTGCAGTCGTATGACAATGCCAAAGCATTGAACCCTACCCTCGCAGATTACGACCGTCTGAAGGCTCAGGCTCCTCTGATTAAAGCAGACGTGTTAATGGCTGCATCTGATTTTGACGGTGCGCTGACGTATGTTGATGATTTGCTCAAAACCACTCTCTCTGATGTGACCAGATCAGATGCGCTTGCTGAACAATCTAAAATTATAAATGCGTATTCGGCTTCCTATGCGCCCCAGGCGAAAGCGCAAATGCGCGCTGTGACCGCCAATGTTTGCAAAAGGCAGGCTCTGCCGATTTTGCCGATTTTTGGCAAGGATGCAGATGTTGCGCGCTTTACAGTGCAGGCTCCGTCAAACCTGCAGCTCCCTGTCGATTGGACGGCCCGAAGACCGGCAGAATTACACTATATTCTCTGCATTGATCCATCGCATAGCGTTATTGAGGACTGTGGGGCAAAATTTAATCATGCAAACCGTTATCGCTATTTCTGGGACCTTCGACTCTATGATGCCAGCACTGGCGTTGCTTTTCAAGCAACTAAAATTCAGGGTTCAAAACCTGGCGATTGTCAGCAAGCATCTTCGAATGATTTATACGGCAAACCGCCTACCATTCAGCAGGTGGTGGATTGGCTGACGACATTAGGGCTTTTGAAATAATTGTCTTCGTTGGAAAAAGATTGAGAAAAGGAGTGCGGCCATTTTAAGGCTGCCACTCCTTTTGTTTTAGGTAGTAAGGACGTAATGCGAAAAGTACATCGTTACGATAAGCGGATCGCCACCAACTGAATATTGGTCATCTCTTCCATGGCAAATTTCACCCCTTCGCGTCCTAGCCCGCTCTGACGGTTGCCACCATAGGGCATATGGTCGGCGCGGAAGGCGGGCGTGTCGTTGATGATGACGCCGCCAAAGTTCAGGCGTTTAATGGCCTTGAAGACACGGTCCACGTCTTTGGTGAAGACGCCCACTTGCAGGCCAAATTTTGTCTCGTTGGCCTGACGCAGGGATTCTTCAAAATCATCGCATGAAATCACCGAAGCCACCGGACCAAAGGCTTCTTCGGCAATTACCTTCATGGTTGGGCTGGTGTCGCTCAAGATCGTTGGGGGATAGATGCTGCCATCTCGTTTGCCACCTGTCAGCACGTGCGCGCCCGCGCTTTGGGCCTCGTTGACCCAGCTTTCGATGCGGTCAGCTTCCTTTGAGTCGATCATTGGCCCAACGTCCACGCGCTCGTCGAGCGGGTCGCCGACGATGAGTGCATTGCTGGCGCTGACGAATTTATCGATAAAGGGTTCATAGACCTGCTTTTGGCTGTAAATGCGCTGCACCGAGATGCAGACCTGCCCTGAGTTGTAAAATGCGCCCACAGCACAGCGACTGGCGACAAAGTCCAGGTCGGCATCGGGGGCGATCACCACCGGGGATGTGTTGCCAAGCTCCAGCGTGACTTTCTTGATCCCGGCTACGCTGAGAATGTGGCGACCCACTTCGGCGCTACCGGTGAAGGTAATTTTGTCCACCCGTGGGTCGGTCACCAGCCACTCCCCGACCGTGCCACCAGAGCCGACGACGAGATTAATCGCCCCGGCAGGCAGACCGGCTTCCTGCAACACCTGACAGAGTTTGACCGCTGACAGCGGAGTGGTGCTGGCAGGCTTGAGCACAACTGTGTTGCCCGCAGCCAGGGCTGGGGCCACTTTATGGGCCACCAGGTTCAGGGGGAAATTAAATGGGCTGATCGCCGCAATCACGCCCACCGGGCGGCGCGTCCAAAAGCCAAAGTAACCTTCCCCGGCGGGGACAGCGTCCAGGGGCAGGGTTTCGCCATGCAGGCGCTTGGCTTCCTCGGCAGCGATGGTAAACGTGCTGATGGCGCGGTCCACCTCGGCGCGGGCGAACTTAAGCGCTTTGCCTGCTTCGGCGGCAATGGTGCGTGCGAAATCTTCCTTGCGCTCGGTGAGCAGTGTCGCTGTCTTCAGCAGGATTTCGCTGCGCTTATAGGCAGGCATGTCTGCCATTACATCTTTGGCGCGTTCAGCAGCGGCAATCGCTTCGTCGAGGTCTTCACGACGGGCGGTGGGTACTGCGCCGAGGCTGGCACCGTTATATTTGTTTTTGACTTCCATTCGTGTGCCAGCATTGACCCACTGGCCGTCAATCAAAAGTTTGTATTCCATATTGATCCTTTCACAAAATCAAGCATCAAGCATCAAGCAGCAGGTGCAAGTGTCGAAACTAACTTTTCGTGCCATTAAGGGATATTCACCTTAACAAAACTAACAGGAAGACAAAGAGTTTTCGGGTCATGACATCTCCAATGATATAAATACGTATGTGTTGGAAGAAGAAAAGAGTTGGCGGTTTCAAAAGAACCTTTACAGGGTGTCAACCTGAAGGTATCGTTTGGCCGATCATCAAAGCATGTTATTGTTATATTAGACCAAACCTATTCTATTTTAAACGAGGTTTTTATGGAGCAAGCTGAAAAATCGTCTTTTGCCCCGCCGCCCCATGTGATTGGTTCGCTTGTTGCAGTGATTGTCGGGTCACTGTTATTGCGCCTTTCAAATAGTATCATGAGCGAAAATATTCAGTTTTACTTTAATGCCATTCACGAAGCCGCACTTTCTCCGACGCATCCGTTGCGGCTGATTGTTGGCGTGCACAATGTTCACCAAATTTCAGGTACCCTGGGTGGCATCATCATCAGCATGTTTTATATTACAGAAGTGGTTGGTGCCATGGTGCTGGGTGCCTGGAGTGACCGTTTTGGGCGCAAGGTATTTATCATTATGGGACCGTTGCTTGGCGCGGCGGCTGTGCTGATTACGTCTATCACAACATCCCTTTGGGTGTTGGCTTTTACCCGCTTGCTGGAGGGGCTTTCCACGGGGAGTAATGCGCCCGCTACCCTGGGCTATGTCGCCGAAACCACTGCACATTCGCCGACATTGCGCACGCGAGTTTCCGGGCTGTTTGAGGTGGCGAATATTTTGGGAATCGCGCTTGGCTTTGTGCTGGGTGGCATGGTCTGGCACTGGTTTGGAGCCCCGGCGGTGGTGATGGGTGTTATTTTAACCAGTCCGGCGTTTGCGTTGACTGCAATTATCTATTTTGTTTGTCTGGTGGTTTTTTGGTTTGGCATTAAGGAAGTTAGAGAAAAGCGCACCGAGTCGCTTAAGGCTTTGCTCTCGCCCATTGAAACTATCAAACACTATTGGATGCTTGCCCGTAACCCTTTAATCATCGGCTTTGCCCCGGCCTGGATTGCCATCAACGCTGTGTTGGGCATCTGGTTTAATACGACGGCGCGCATTTTGACGGATAAATCTGGCGATATAACTGGTCAATTGCTGGTGGGTCAGTTCAGTAGTGAGATGGCTGGGTGGGTTCGTGGGGGCTATGCTCTCTTTTTTATTCTCGGTATTGCAGCATGGAGTATTTTCTTCCCCAATCTTAAACGTTCCACGGCCATGTTAATTGGCTGTGCAGGGTTGGGCGTATCCTGCATTTTGATCGCGCTGATCAATCATCAAACAGACATCCATGCGCCATTTACGACTGTGCTGGCTGTTTTGCTCGTGGTCAGCATTATGGTGCAGAGCAGCTTCACCCCGGCAGCGCTGGCCTACCTTGCAGATATTTCTGAGACACAGCGGCAAGATCGCGGCGCAATTATGGGGCTATATTCAATCTTTTTTGGTTTGGGACAAGCGATGGGGACTGCCCTCAGCGGCCCATTTATTGATCGGAGTGGGATGGATGGCATGGCGCTTGCCACTGGTTTACTCGGTGTTTTTGCCGCTTTTCTGGTGTTGCGTTTGCGCAGTGTCAATCTGCCGGTTACGTCTGGCGCCCATTAATCAATGGATTACGGAATAAAAAGAACAGACACTTGGTAAATTCAAGTGTCTGTTCTTTTTATTCCGCAGGGGGTTTTGTTACCCCATTTTATGGTTTATTATTTGGCCTTCTGCCAGATTGCCAGTTCAATCGTGATACGGTCAAAGTAGCTGCCGTTTGGCAGGGCACCCTGTCCGTATTGCATATCTGAAACGGTGGCGATCATTTGCAGCGTTTGGGTCTCGAGCAGCACCTGCTTGCGCGGGTCTACCTGCACCAGTTCACCTTTTGGCTCCAGCTTGCTGCGTAAAGCCATGTCACTGAAAGCGCTGGTGCTCATTAAAACCTTGGTGATGGTCTGAATATCGTTTTTGTCGAACATCCAGACTTCAAAGGCCGTGACTTTCTTCGGGTCGCCGACGCCAACAGTTTCAGAAATGCCGACGCCGCATTCGCCAAGGAATTCGCCAGAGGGTGCATCAATGCTAAAGGAGTCATCAAACAGATCGTCGCCCAATACATAGGTTGTGACGTATTGTGCTACAGGTGGTGTTGAGCTTACAGTGGAGTAGTCCGTCTTTTCTACCGAGCGGGAGTGTTCGGCAGCCAGCATTGCTGGTGTCATATCTTCTGGCGCGCGACGATTTGAGCGCAGAAGTGGTTTGAGAATGAAAAACCACACGGCCCCTATCAAAAGCACAGCAACAAGGATAATTACGATCCACCAGGGGAAGCCGCCAGCATTATCCGTAGATGTTGCATCGCCAGTTGGAGCATAAGGTGCAATCGCGTTGTCAAAAGCATCCAAAACACGAGGGTCAATTGGGTCTTCGCCAGATGCAGACTTTGCCTTAATATCATCGTAGGCCGCCTTGGCGCTTGCCCCAAGCTCATGGTAGCGCGCGCCAGCCAAACTCGGATCACGATTGACGCGGAATGAGTCAATCGCCATGCGCAGATAACCCTCCTGTAAATCTGGGCGGGTCCATGTCATTGGTTGATCGGTAAATGTCTTTGGGTCAAGCACATAAGCGTATGTTAGACCCAGGAAAAGCCCCACAATCAGCGAAATGACAGCAATAACAGCGGGTTTCTTCAATATATCCATAATATTCATATCTTACCGCTCCTTCTGGAACGCACTGGAATGATTGACTATGTCTTATTATACAGGAGATTTGGTTGGATGGTTACGAAGTGGCTTCGGGAATAATGTTTTCGAGCAGGAATGTTTCCTGACAATCGATACATTGGACTTCACGTTTGTTGGCAATCACCAGCAAACCTCCACAGTTGGGGCAGGGCGGCGCGATTGGGCGCTTCCACGATGTGAAATCGCAACCGGGATAGTTGGCGCAGCCGTAGAATACGCGTCCTTTGCGGGTTTTGCGTTCGGCCAGCTCGCCGTGATCTTTGGGGCACAAGACACCAATTTTTTCCAGCCAGGGTTCGGTGTACCGGCATTCGGGAAAACCGCTGCATGAGATAAATTTCCCATACCGTCCATAGCGGATAACCAAGTCTTTGCCACAGGTCGGGCAGGGGCGGCCCACGGGTTCTGGCCCGGCTTTTGCCACCGGCATTTCGTCCTGCGCTTTTTGGACTTTGGCGGCGAAACCCCCGTAAAAATCGCTCATGACCTGCACCCAGTCCGCTTCGCCGACTGAAATTTTATCGAGGTCTGATTCCATCGTGGCCGTAAAGTTCAGGTCAACGATTTCGGGAAAATACCGCAGCATCATGTCGTTGACAAGCATGCCCGTCTCGGTAGGTTCCAGG
Source organism: uncultured Chloroflexia bacterium (assembly GCA_963757465.1). Lineage (GTDB taxonomy): Bacteria > Chloroflexota > Anaerolineae > Anaerolineales > Villigracilaceae > UBA5195. The sequence goes on from CAVWRY010000007.1 coordinate 883,246, forward strand.
CGCTTATCAACGCGGACAACGTATCCGCGGGCTTGAATGGTCGAAAGGGTGGGGGCATACGTCGAGGGGCGGCCAATTCCATAGCTTTCCAACGCCTGCACCAGGGTGGCTTCAGAGAAGCGTGGCGGCGGCTGCGTGAAATGCTGCTCAGGCAGGAGCTTGGTCAGGTTTTGTTTTTGTCCCTCGCTCAAATCGGCAGGGATACGCGTGTTTTCCTGATCTTCGCCCTCGGCAGGTTTGGCGTCTTCATCTTTGGATTCTTCGTAGACCACCAGAAAGCCGGGGAATTTGACCACCGACCCGGCAACGCGGAACAAGTACTGGTGCTCACCCTGCCCGTTGATTTCCACTGTTAAGGTATCGTAAACGGCGGATTCCATCTGCGAAGCGACGAAACGTTGCCAGATCAGTTGATACAACTTGAACATGGCCGGGTCAAGGAAGGGTTTGACCTTCTCCGGATCGCGCAACACCGACGAGGGGCGGATGGCTTCGTGGGCTTCCTGCGCCCCGACAGCACAGAGTCTTATATTCCGGTGCTGTTGGCGGGACGAAATCACTACCATAGCGCTCGGTAATATATTTACGCACTTCGGTGCGAGCAATTTCCGAAACGTTGGTTAAGTCGGTACGCATGTAGGTGATAAGACCGGTGTTGCCGCCTTCTCCTACGTCAATCCCTTCGTACAGGCCCTGCGCCAGTCCCATCGTGCGCTTGGCGGTGAAGCCTAACTTGCGAGAGGCTTCCTGCTGCAGTGTGGATGTAATAAACGGTGCCGATGGTTTACGACGGCGCTCCCCACGTTTTATACGCGTAATCACGTAGCTTGCGCGTTCCATATCACCCAGCAGGGGTGTTATATCGTCTTTGGTTTTGAACGCAAAATCTTTATCATCGATCCTGGCGAGTTTGGCGATGAAATTGGATTTAGCCTTGCCACCCTCGGGTTTGAACTCTGCTTCGATGGTCCAATACTCTTCAGGGGTGAAGACATCCACTTCGCGTTCGCGGTCTACGATCAGCCTCAGCGCTACCGATTGGACGCGTCCGGCTGAAAGACGGCTGCGTACCTTTTCCCATAAAATAGGGCTGATGCTGTAACCAACCAGCCGGTCGAGCACACGGCGCGCCTGCTGAGCGTTGACCAGGTCCATATCAATGGCGCGTGAGTGGCTGAAGGCTTCTTTAATGGCCGGTTCAGTGATTTCATGAAAGGTGACGCGGTGGGCGAGCTGAGGGTCAATTTCTGCGGCTTCCATCAGGTGCCATGAAATTGCTTCGCCTTCGCGGTCAGGGTCGGTGGCCAGATAGATTTCAGCAGCCTGGCTCGCCAGTTTTTTGAGTTCCTTGACGACGGTTTTCTTTTCATTGGGCACACGGTATTTGGGGGTGAAAGCATTGTCCACATCCACCGAAAGCTGGGAGCGCAAAAGATCACGCACATGCCCAACCGACGCCCGGACGGTATAGCCTCGTCCAAGAAAACGCCCAACGGTTTTGGCTTTGGCAGGCAATTCTACAATCACCAGTTTACCAGAACGCTTTTCTTCACGCGGTGCGCGTGCAGCCCGCTCAGGGGCTGTCAGACCAGCATGGGCATCCGTTCGACCAGTGCGGAACAAGGCTGTTCCGCAAACTGGGCAGGTGCCGCATGTCACGGGTGCGCTGGCTTTGTTGAATGTCGCCAGCGGGTCGGTGATTTCACGCTTGGTCTTGCACTTCATGCAATATGCTTCCATGTACAACCTCTTGTTTTATGCCGTGGTTCGTTATTTCGGCGGCTCAATTGGGGCAAAGAGTAACGCCCAAAATTGAGCAACTTTTTTATAAATAACGTTCCTGGTGATGTTTTTTCAAATGTGCAACCACGTCGCGCACTTGCTGTGATTGGTCTGATTTGCAGATCAAAAGCACATCGCCTGTATCAACAACAACAACGTCATCTATGCCGATTGTCACAATAAGTCGTTCAGCGCCTTCGCCATAAATCAGGGTATTGTGTGTTTCCAATGCGAGATGCTGACCGTTGATGGAGATGTTTCCCGACATATCGGGTAGCAAAACTTCAAACAATAAATCCCACGATCCGACATCGCTCCAGCCCAGACCGCTGGCGGGCAGCACAGCAACGTTTTTTGCGTTTTCCATAATGCCATAGTCGATGGTTTCGACCTGCAGTTCCGGCCATAATGATTTGATAACGGCATCCCGCTGCGATGCTTTTGCCTCGGCGATTTGTTTCAGCACGCTATCCAGCGCAGGCATCTGGCGGGAAAATTCAGCCAGGATTTGCTCCGTTTTCCAGACAAACATCCCACTATTCCAGGAATGGTCGCCAGTGCGGATCAGTTGCTGAGCGGTTTGTTCGTCTGGTTTTTCTTTAAAGCTTTTGACCGTATAGGCCGGGTAATTAAATTTATGTGTCAGTTGCGCGCCCTGTTGAATGTATCCATAAGCTGTGGATGGGCTGGTGGGAGTGATTCCCAGCGTTACCAGTTGGCCGGTTTTGGCAACATCCACCGCAGCTTTGATGAGATAGTGGAACAGGTCGCGGTTGCGGATGTGGTGGTCGGACGGGAAAATCGCCATCACCGCCTGCGGGTCACGCTGGTGCAAAATGGCAGCAGCCAACCCGACAACCGATGCCGTACCACGTGGTCCGGGTTCAATCAGATAGTTTTCCAGCGGAATCTGGGGGGCCTGTTCACGCATATCGGTCATCTGCTCGGCCACGGTTACCACCAAGATGCGCTCTGGTGGGAAAAGGTTGGAGAGACGTGTGACAGTGCTCTGAAAGAGTGTTTCTTCGCCCAAAAGCGGAAGGAGCTGCTTGGGTTTGTTTTTGCGTGAGACGGGCCACAATCGTGTACCGCCACCGCCTGCCATAATCACTGCGTAGGTATGATTCATTTTGTGATCTTCTGGTTTTTAGATTTTAGACGTTAGGTTTTAGCTTTTCGCTAATGTCTAAAGTCTAATGTCTCACAACTAATCTACTTTGTATTCTGCCTGTTCTTCTCTGACTGCTACATAATTCATACCACCAACCTGACGCACCATACCTTTAAGTTCCATCATTGTCAATGCTGATGAGACTTTTTCGATTGGCAAACCTGTCCGGTTACGGATTTCGTCGACGTGAATGGGTTCTGCGCCGAGGGTATCGAGCAGGGCCGCTTCAGTGGTGTCTGCGGGGATGGCTTTGCGAATTTCGCGCCGCTCGACGTTGCGGGTCAGGTCAAGCGCTTCGAGCACATCCTTTGGGCTGCGCAACGTCTTGGCGCCATTGCGCAGTAATCGATTGGTGCCTTTGCTTTGGGGGGCGTAAATATTACCTGGAAGGGCAAAAACATCCCGACCCTGTTCCGCTGCGAATTCTGCCGTAATCAGCGCGCCACTGGTATCCCCCGCTTCTACTACGACAATTGCCATTGATAACCCGCTGATAATGCGGTTGCGCGGCGGAAAATTGGCGCTTTCAGGGGGTGTTCCGGGTGCATAATCGCTGATGACAGCCCCGCTCGCGCTGATTTTTTCTGCCATTTGGCGGTGTTCCGGTGGGTAGATTTTATCCACCCCGGAGCCGAGTACCGCCAGGGTACGACCACCTGCTTTGAGCGCGGCGCTGTGCGCAACCGCATCCACCCCGCGGGCCAGTCCGCTGACGATGGTGACGCCATGCTGTGAGAGCGTGGTTGCCAGTTCTTCCGTTACTTGACGACCGTAAGGCGTCACAGCTCGCGTTCCAACAATGGCAACAGACCAGCTATCTTCAGGAGTAATCTCGCCGCTTAAATAGAGCACAGGCGGTGGTTGATCGATTTCTTTCAAGTGCGCGGGATATTCATTGTCCTGCCATGTCAGAATGCGAATGCCCGCCTTTTCAGTTTTTGCAAGAAAATCATCGAGATCAACGCTGGCGCGCACCTGTGCAACGCGCTCGACCAGTTTGGCACTCAGACCAGCCCCCGCCAGATCAAACAGTGTAGCATTCCATGCGCTTTCAAGGTCGCCAAAAACATTGAGCAGTGCTTGAAAGCGCACCGCTCCGATGCCTTTGACAAGATTGAAGCCAACCCAGTAACGTTTATCGTCCATGGTTGGTCTGCGCTTTACTCCGGTTCTTCGTCTTTCTCATCCAGCAAGCCTGGGAGCAGGTGAACTCGCATGGTTTTTGCGGACAAATCCACGCCAAGAATGACTTCTTTTAAGGCTGGGAAGAGAATATCGCTTCCCGTAGCTGGTTTGACCACGTAAACATCGTTGGCACCTGTGATGATGATCTCAACCAGTTCGCCGAGGGTTTTTCCGGTTTCGTCGAGTACGGTCAATCCGATAATTTCGTGGTGGTAGTATTCGCCTTCAGGGAGTGCCGGGCGATCTGCTGTTGGGACGAAGACAACCGTGGCGCGATAGCGACCGGCATCTTCAGGGGTGTTGATCCCTTCAAAGCCCAGGATCATGCCATCGTTGTGCGGACGGCGACGGGTGATTTTGAGCGGCTGATATTTTTCGCCAGCATAAATCGTTGTCCCAGGCTTTAACCGTTCGGGGAAGTCGGTGTAGACTTCCAATAATAAATCGCCGCGCAGACCATGTGGTTTGCGCAGCAATCCAACTGCCAAATAGACAGGCTCGCCTTTTTGTAGCGAGCCTGTTTTGCCGTCATCTTTGCCCGGCGTTTTGGGTGTGGGCATCAGGGTTCCACCACGTCGAGAACGACCTGCTGGCCTTCGCGTTCGGCGGCCACACGCACAAGCGCTCGGATGGCGTTGGCCACACGTCCGCTTTTGCCGATCACGCGTCCCATGTCGTCTTTGGCGACACGCAGTTCAATGTGGACGCGGTTGCTCTGTCGGGATTGTTTGACCTGGACTTCTTCGGGGTGTTCAACGAGTGCTTTGGCGATGTATTCAGTGAGGGCTTTCATAGGCTCCTCTTCATAATTATGAGTTTAATGAGTTTCTGACCGGTTTTGAAGCCGGTCAGAAGGAGAGAACAGGGTTATTTTTGAGCAGGGGTGGTGGTAACGGGGGCGTTGCGCTTGGCCTGTGCAGCTTTGGCTTCTTCTACCAGCGTCTCAACGGGTTCGCCTTTCTTGAAGCGGGCGAAACGCTCGAGGGTGCCGGTGGTCTTGAAGATTTGGGCAACTGATTCGGTGGGTTGTGCACCCTTGCTCATCCAGTCGAAGATGCGATCTTCCTGAATGGAGATGGTGCCGGGCTGGGTGCGTGGGTTGTAGAAACCGACGATTTCAAGAAAACGACCGTCGCGGGGCATTTCCTTGTCTTGGATGACAATACGATAGGAGGGCTGATTTTTCAGACCAACACGACGAAGACGAATGCGAACCATGGGATGACTTGCTCCTTTTTTTGACTTGCTTGAGATGTGAGTATGGCTGAGGACGCAGGTTGCGTCCGGGGCACATACCCTCCAATGGTGGCGTTTGCACTGTAGGGGAGGTGGTGTCTCCCGGTCAGGCCAAAAACCTGTAGGGGGGGTATTTTACTAGAAAAATGCAATTATATGAAGGGATGCGGGAATAGAGATTAGATATTGGAAAATAGTTGCCTTGACAATGAAGACGATAATTGTATCCTACTGGCTGGGGAAAATTGAAGATTGTTTGTGCGATAAACATTGCAGCCGTTATTGACCATTCAATCACGCGAAGGAAAACAAATTTGGAAAAGTAATCTTCGATAACAAAACCGGGCGGGTTCATTACGGAAGCCACTGCTCAATAGTGCCGTTCAGACCCGTCAGCGGTATCACCTGACAGGTTTCAACGTTTACCAGTGCGGGTGTGGTTTCAGGGGTTATTGCGTCGTTGGAAATGACGGTGATTGCCAGCCAGCGCCCATCTGGCGACCAGATGGGGTTGTAGGTCATCCAAGTATCCAATTGCATCAGCAGGCGGCGCTGCGAGCCATCAAGCCGGGCGATGAAGATACCGGGCGTCAGCCGTCCCAGGATACGGTCTGCGAAGGCAAGCCATTGTCCATCGGGTGAAATTGAAACCGTCGGGCTGTAGATTTGTTGGAGGCTGAGCAGGGTTTGCTGGTGACCAGTCGCGACATCAATCGTTTCGACCAGCATTTCTGTGTCTTTTTGCGTGCTGGCAATCACTCGCAGCCCATCGGGCGTCCAGCCAGACAGGGTCTGGCTTTCGGTGCTGTCGGTCAGGGCGCGCGGGTTTTGTCCGTTTGCGTCTATGACGTAAATGTTTAAACCCTTTTCATTTTGCCCGACGAAGGCAATTTGTTTCCCATCTGGCGACCAGCGCGCCGTCAGGATTTGCTTGTTAATCGGCAGCGCTGTAGAATGCTGACTGGCAATATCCAAAATTTGCAAATGCCCATCCGCGTCGCCATAGGCCAGTTGCTTGCCGTCGGGGGAAAGGGAGCCGCTGCCGAAGACCAATCCCTGTTCGTTGCTGCCATCAAGATTGGATAGGAAGAGTGATGGGGCGGGGGCCAGCGCTCCCCTGGAGAGCAGCACCCGATTCGGAATCCCGGCCGGCAGCGGGGCGGGATTCCCCGCAGCCTGTTTCCAGCCATCGAGCGTGATGCAGGCTGTGGGGATGATGGAGGGGGTCGCGTTTGGGTCTCCAGCGGGCGGGTTCCATGTCGTTTCCCATTTTCCGTTGATGGTGGCATATTCCGCTTTGAAGCCCAATGGAAAAGACATTTTGGCATTGCTTAAGAGAATGAACGAGACAAGGCCAGTTTTCTCGTCGCGCGGAGAAGCGCCACCGCCCCCGCGGATGGATGTTAACCCGCTGACATCCAGGCCGCTTTCGATGTTGAAGCTGATCTGCTCAAGGGCCGGGTCGGCTTCAATATCAATTTGGAAGCCGTATATATCACTGTTTTTGATGTAGGTAGCGCGGGTGACATGGGCATTGATACCGGGGATGTTTAGCGGAATCAGGCCGGTTTTCCAGGGAACATCCAGTTGTTTGTCGTCAAAGACGAAATTGATAGGGTGCAGGTCAAGCGCGAACCGGATGGGTTGCTTGAACGTGATTGCCATCTGTGTGGCGCGCAGGGTGAGCGGCCCATTGAAGGTTTTGCCATAGAGATGAAAGGCCCACTGATTGGGTTGCAGCGTATGGGCAATCGCCGAATCGCCGTTGGTATCAGTATTGGCGAGCGGCACTTCATTGCCTTTGGCGTCGTAGGCTTTCAACATCGGGCCGGCCCCGCTGATGCGATCATCCGTCCAATCGGTGTGGCCGATCAGGTAGTAACCATCCTCAATCGGAATGAATTGGTCGAGTTTGACCGTAATGCCATAAAGGGATGGGCTGGTCTGTGCGCTTTCGGGCGACCACTGTGCCTGCCAGGTGTCGTGACCGCTGATGATATTCAGGTGTGAGAGTACGAATTTGACTTTGCCCGTTAGCGGCGCGTCAAACGCAAGGCTCTGACTGATGCTGCCCGCGTTCGCGCCGCCACCGCCCCCGCCGACGGATGGGTGGTCGGGTGCATCGACATTAAGGCTGTAAACGCTTGTGTCGGTTTTAAACGTGAAGCTGTAAAAGTAGCTATCGGGGTTGTGGCCATGATTTGCAGCGATCGAGACTACATGGATGGTATGCCCCGCCAGCGTGATTGCTTGGTTGAGCGGCAGTTCCTGCCCATCCGTTGGGACTTGCTCCATCTCCAATTCAAATGTGGCGGTGGTCTGTGGTGCTGGTTCAGCGATGATATCGCCACTATAGGTAAAGTTTAATGGGTAGGAGATGCCTGCGCTTGAGATGCGCGCAGCCCAGGGGAATGCGCCAGGGGCGGTGTAGGTGGGCATATCAAGTGGCTCAGATGGGATGTCGTAGAAAATTTCGCGGCCTGTGGCGTCGGTAATTTTCATCTCGCCGGTTTGTTGGACAAATGTGCCGGGCGGTGTTTGTGGGATGAATCCGCCGATGAAAAGCAGTTTGTCTGTCATTTGCAGCGCCTTTTCGATGACGACACTCTGCGGGGTGGTGGGGCCGGGTGTTGGGGTGATGGCTTGCACGGGCGGGATGGGTGTGGCTGTGGCGAGTTCCACCGCCGGGACAACCGTCATCTCTGGCGGGGCGGGGATGAAGTGAATGGGCAATTCCCAGTTTTCGGGTGCTTTGCCGGGCAGGGTGTTTGAAATACAGGTCAGCATGAAGGTGACATCACTGACGTCCGCCGGAATGGGCGCATACGTCAGGCGGGTTGAGTCAAAGCTGCCTTCGCCGCCTGTTTGGCTCAGGAGGCTGCCATCGGGCAGACGCAGTTGCGCAAGTCCGCTACAGCCTGGGATGCTTTCGTCATGTGATAGCGCCGACTGCGGAACGTTTTGCTGGCGATAGGTGATGAGCGTGCGGTCTGCTATCAGAACGGCGCTTTCGACGCTGACGGTAATCCCATCACGCGTTTGGCTGATGGGTTGGGCCAGCACCCGGATGGATGCGCCCTGATCGACCATGCCAAAGCCGGGGATGAATCCGAGCATGCGGCGCATGGCGCTGGCGACGCCAGGCGCGCTGGTGAAGATGACGGCAAGCACAACAAAAATCAGCACAACGGCAAGCGTTAATTTCATGCGGGGTTGCATGGGTTGTTTTTCCTTTTGCAGCTGGGCCGCGATGCGCGGGAACAGGTTGATGTTGTCTGGCACACGTTCGTTCAGACTTGCGTCGAGAATTTCACGGGGTGTTCTGTTCATTGGTCGGCGCTCCTTTGCGGGTGCAGCAGGTTCCGCAGACGGGTGCGGGCGGCATTCAGCAGCCACTTGACTGTTCCGGGGGGAGCTGCCAGTGCTTCAGACATTTCCTGTTCACTCATTTCGAGATAATAACGCTGAACGATGGCAGCGCGTTGTCGCGGCGGTAGTTGAGAGAGGGCGGTGAGAATTTCATCTTTGCGCTGGTTAAATTCAATTTGCGATTCGACCAGTGCAGCCTGTGACAGCAGGTTTTCGAAACGGACGGGGTTGGCATCCAGCGAGTGTGACTTGGCGGCGCGGCGAGCCGTGTTCAGGGCAGCATTGACGACGCTGCGCAGTAGGTACGGTTCGAGGGGCCGCGCTTCGTCAAAACGGCGGATGTTGCGGTACAGTTGCAGAAAGGTTTCCTGCACCACATCTTCAGCGGCGGCTTCATCTTGCACAATCATAAATGCCGCGCGTATCGCCTTGATCTGGTAGCGCTTGACCAGGCTTTCCAGCCCATCCATTTCGCCGTTTTTCATGCGGCGGATGGCTTGTAAATCATCCATGAAATTCTCCGGTGGGTTTGTGAGCACTCACACAGTATATACAAACTGAGATGCAAAAAGGTTGGGTATTGCTTGCCCCATACATAAAAAATGCTCCGCACAAAACTGTGCGGAGCATTTCCGTGCCTGTTCATCAGGGCTTCCCAAATAAGCTCATTGCAGGCAGCGGGCGGTTGTTGTAGTCGAAGAGAATCTGATTCTCCCAGTTGTTTTCCAGCTCGGGGTGGGTAGGATCCCAACCGTTGCCGGGGACGGCGGTCCAGGTGGCGTCCCAGTAAAAGATGCCGATGCCGCGTCCGTTGGGGATGGCCCGCACGATGGACATGGTGTCTGCCAGTATGCGCGCCTGGCCTTCAGGCGTCAATCGGTAACCGACGACAGTCTGGCTGCGGATGACGTTTGGTTCGCTGTCGTTTTCTTTGGACGTAAACGGGTAGGCTGTCTCAACCAGAATGATATCTTTATTATAGCGCAGTGCGATGTCGTTCAGGTTATTTTGCAAATCCGCAAAGGTGCCGTGCCAGTAGGCATAATAGGAAATCCCGATTACATCAAATGGAACGCCGTACGCAGCTGCATTGTCGAACCACCAGCGCGTTTGTTTGTTGTCGCCCCCTTCGGCGATATGCAACATTACCACCGTAGCTGGCGAAGACTTCGCGCACGGCGCGCACGCCTTCCTTGAGCAGCTCCGCCAGGTTTCCCCAGCCATTTTCGGCTTTGCCTTCGGGCCAGAGCATACCGTTGTTGATCTCGTTTCCGATCTGCGCCATATCTGCTGGTGTGCCTTGCGCTTTCAGCGCGTTGCACACGTCGAGGGTATGGTCATAGACAGCTTTTTTGAGTCCTTGCAGGTTGAGTCTTTCCCACAGCGCGGGTTTGAACTGTTTGCCGGGATCGGCCCACACATCCGAGTAGTGGAAATCCACCAGCAGCTTGATGTTGTGCGCTTTCAGGCGCCTGGCCATTTCAAGCAGTTGCGCCTTGCCGTGATAGCCATCCGGCGAGTTGACCCAAACGCGGATGCGGGCGTAATTGAGTCCGTGCTCGCTGAGAATTTTGAGCGCGTCTTCGGCCTGGCCCGCTTCTGAGAGATACACCCCACCCTTCTCTTCGGACTTTTTCAGGCTGGAAATATCCGCGCCCATGATGGAGAGCGCCGCCCGCCCTGCGACGAATTCGATATCGTCAAAGCTGACCCATTCCTCGCCTTCGGCATCTGAAAACAAGCTGATGGTACATTCGCAGCCGCTAACCTGCGCCGAGACGGTGATTTGCAGCCACAATTCATTGCGCAAAATGGGCAAGCGCGTCTGCTGGGGCGCACCGCCGCAATCTTTCAGCGCGATGTAGGCGTCTTTGAACCCACCGCTGGAACGTACCCAGGCGCGCAGTGTATACCAGCCATCGGGGAGGTCTTTCAGGGTCTGGGTTGTTTCCAGCGTTCCAGCTTCATGCGTCAGGCGCGATTTTCCGGTGTGGCCGTCGCTTTCGAGCTTGCCGGAGCTTTGCCAGCCAGTCAGGCCGTTTTCAAAGCCAGGGTTCACAATAGCCGGGATGGGTTTGGGCGTTGCGTTTTGTTGTGGCATGACAGACCCTTCGATGGTTAAAGTGACAGCCAGGATCAGCCGAATTATTTTTTAGCGCTTGCCTGTTTGAGCGCATTGACAGTTTGCTCATAGTTCGGTTCCGCCATCTGGTCAGGAACGTATTCCGCGTGAACGATCTTGTTGTCCTGATCGATGACAAACACAGCGCGTTGCAAAAGACGCCATTCCTTAATCAGCACGCCATAATCCGTGCCGAATTTTTCGTCACGGTGCGAGGAGAGCATGATGTGACTTACATTTTCGCTGGTTTGCCAGCGCGCTTGCGCATACGGTAAATCCATGCTGATGGTGTAGACAATCACATCTGCGGGCAGGTCGGCGCGGATTTTTTCCCAGCGTCGGGTTTCCACATGACAGACAGGCGTATCGATGGAGTTGATCACATTGAGCAAGCGCACATGTCCTATTGTATCGGCCAGTTGGATTTGGCGCATCCCTTCGGCGTCACTGAAAGAGTCCAACACGAAGGCGGGCGCAACCACATTGGGAAGAAGTTTTTTGCCGATGACTGTCAATTTTTCTTCGAGTTCAAATGCTTCTCCGGTTCGTTCTTCCATGTTTGTAATCTCCTTATTGTTTGGGTTTGGGGTGTTGTCTACAAGTTCCGCGCGGCTAAAGCCGCTGCTCAATTCGTGGAAGCCGTCTAAAGACGGCTAAATGGATGCTCAGCCCACTTTAGTGGGCTTCCATGTACTGAGGCCGGACTTTAGTCCGCGCCGATATTTGCAACGGATGGGTTTAGGTAGGTTCTTAACTTTCTTCAATAATTGCCACGCCATTGCCTTCAAGGACAAGGGCGCCGTTTGCATCCTGCCCGGTAAGCAGGTTGCGCCCGGTCCGTTCGAGCGGGATTTCGATGCTTTGGCTGGTGTAGTTGAGCAGGAAGAGCCAGCTTTTTTCACCATTGGATCGACGCGAAGCTTCCACCCCATTGGGGATGGCGCGCGCGATGGAATGGACATGCGCCGCCGCGCAGACGTGCTCGATCAGCCAGTTCATCCCTGCAGCCTGTAGCTCGGTGCCGATGTAGAAGCTGGCCCCTTTGCCGTAGGTGTTAACGGTGATGGCTGGTAAGCCAGTGTAGTAGTCACTCTCATAGAGGGCGAGTGCCTGGGCACTCTGCAACAGGATAATATCACTCCAAAGCGAGCCGGTCAGGTGCTGTCCGTCGATTGTGCGCACCTGGTTGGTCTGCCCCACCGCATAGGGGACGTATTCATCGATCCGTAAACCGAGTACATCGCGGAACGGGGCAGGGTATCCGCCAAGGCGAATGTGCTCGTTTTCATCCACAATGCCGCTGAAGAAGGACATCAACAGCGTGCCACCCGTCGCCACATAGCGGGTGATGTTTTCGGCGGCTTGGTCTTTAACGAGATAAAGATTGGGGGCGATGACCAGCTTGTAGCGCGAGAGATCGGCTTCAGGGTGGACAAAGTCCACGGCAATGTTGCGCTCAAAGAGCGGTTTGTAATAGGCAGAAATCTGCGGGAGGAGCTTTAAGTCGTTCGAAGGTTTGCTATCCAGCTCGAGTGCCCACCAGTTTTCCCAATCCAGCAAAATGGCAACATCTGCTTGAATCTGGCTGCCGATGATCGGCGCAAGCTGTTTAAGCTCGCTACCAAGCTGGAGCACTTCGCGCCAGGTGCGCAAGTCGGTGCCAGCATGGGGCAGCATGCCACTGTGATGCTTTTCGGCCCCGGCTTTGGATGCGCGCCACTGAAAGAACATAATGCCATCCGCGCCGCGTGCAACGGCCTGATAGCTGCCCAGGCGCATAATGCCGGGACGTTTGCTGGCGTTGCGCTGCCGCCAGTTGACCTGTGATGTGGCCTGCTCCATCAAAATCCAGGGGCGGCGCTCGCCCACCGAGCGGATCAGGTCGCAGACCATGGCGGCGTTCATCATCCAATCGGGTTCTGATGTGTCGGGGTAGTTGTCGTTGGAAACGACATCTTCCAGTGGGGCGAGCTTGAAGTAGTCGATATGGCGGTGGAAACCCATAAAGTTGGTGGTAATGGGCATTTGCGGCGTGATCGGGCGGATGATGTCTCTTTGTTCGGTAAAACAGGTGATCCATGAGTCGGATGTGAAGCGGATCCAATCCAGTTGCTGGGTGGGGTTGGTGTAAGTGGGGGCGCGGCGCGGCGGCTGGATTTCGTCCCACTGGTTGTAGGTCTGGCTCCAGAAGGCGGTTCCCCAGGCGGCGTTGAGCATTTCGATGGTGGTGTAGCGTTCCTTGAGCCAGTCGCGGAAAGCGGCGGCGGAGTTTTCGCAAAAGCACTCGGCAAAGTGGCAGGCGTATTCGTTGTCGATGTGCCACATGGCAAGGGCTGGGTGGTCTTTGTAGCGTTCCGCCAGTTGCGCGGCGATGCGCCGGGCATAGCGGTGATAATCGGCGTTGTGCGGACAATAATGACGGCGCGAACCAATCGAAAGCCGAATCCCTTCGGCGGTAACGGGAAGCATCTCAGGGTGCAAGCGCGCCATCCAAACGGGAGGCGATGCGGTGGGGGTGGCAAGATTGACCGAGACGCCGTGCGTATGCAGCAAATCCATCAATTGATCGAGCCAGCCAAATTCAAAGACGCCCGATTGCGGTTCGAGCCTGGCCCACGAGAAAATGCCAAGGGAGACCAGGTTGACACCGGCTTCCTGCATCAAACGCACATCTTCTTGCCAGATTTCTTCAGGCCATTGGTCGGGGTTGTAATCACCACCGTAAATGATGTGGGGAAAGTTCATGTTGCTCCTGTGATATTGTGGTCTGGGATGCGTTCTTTTTAATTTATTGATTGGACGTTCAATGATGTACCATGATAATGATGCGAAGAAAATGGAGGCCAGACTATCCACGATGACCATTTTTATGCCGTATTGAAATTTTTGATGATAGAGCATCTCATACAGATAAGACATCAGCAGTTTGACGAAAAGGTGATAGACATACACACCATAACTAATTTTGCCAATGTAGCGCAGCGGAGCCCAGCCAAGCGGCGCCAGGATGCGCCACGGACGTGGTTGCGCTGCCACATGGATGAGCGCCATAAAGAAAAGCGCTGCACCGAGTTCGATCAGCGGTCTGGTGAGATCCCTTAGCAGACGGTCATGGGGTGAGATGGCCTGGGTTATGTACAAAATCGTCAGCGGTAGGCCAATCAGCGTGCCCACCCAAAACAGGACGACCCTTTCGCGGCGGAAGGAGAGCGGTTCGTGCCAGTAAAGCGCTAGTAGCGCACCCACGCTGAGGACATCGATCCGCGTTGGGAGCACTCGCCCCATATCCGGGTAGTGGAAAAGGGGCAGCGCCCGGGCTGCCACACCAAACGCAATGCAAGCAACGATGACGTAGCGCAGTCCTTTGCGCGGAACCAGCAGTACGACCCAGGGCCACAGAAAATAAAACTGTTCCTCAATGCAGAGCGTCCAGAAATGGTTGACCGCTTCAAACTCAATATGGAAGAGCGAAACAGCGATATTGGATGTATAGGTCAGGTGCCACCACAGGTAGTTGCGAACGGGTTCGTACCCAAGCAACGCTGCCACCCCAATGGTCAGATAATAGATTGGAAAGATGCGCAGTGCGCGGCGAATGTAGAAGATTTTGAGATGCGCTCTGACATCACGGAAGTTGTGGCTCTCGTCACGATAGCGCAGCAAAATCTGTGTAATCAGAAAGCCGCTTAGCACGAAGAAGAGATCAACGCCGAGCCTGCCCCATTCCGGGCCGGGGACGTGCAGCCAGTTGCGGTCGTAGGCAAAATGCGAAACGAGCACGGCAAAGAGCGCAATGGCGCGCAGCCCGTCGAGGTAGGGCATGTAACGGGTATTCTTTTTAGCTGCTTCGGGATTGCCAGAAGGAGCCTGATGTATTTCTGCTTGCAAAGTTATTCTCCAAATTGCCTGATTTCAATCAGTTGCCATCTTTTTTATCACAGCAGGGTAGGTTTTGTGTAGGGATGGGCGTTGATTGTCTGGCAGGTTTGGGGCAATTTGGGGAGTGTTTTCGGTGTTTTTCTTTGAAGCGTTATCCCTTCACCCCACCCGCGGTCAGGCCAGAGATCAGGTGTTTTTGCAGGTAAATGAACAGGATGGTGATGGGGGTGGCGAGAATCAATGCCGCAGCGGCGAACCAACCCCACGGGTTGCGATATCCCACCTGCAACGCCCAGATGCCGACCGGGGCTGTGTAGAGCTGTTCGTCAAAGAGCACGGTGTTTGCCAGAATGAAATCGCTAAAACCACCCAGGAAGCCGATCAGGGTGGTAACGGCCAGGATGGGACGCGCCAGCGGTAGCATGATGTGCCAGAAGACCTGTGTCGGTGTTGCGCCATCGACCATGGCGGCTTCTTCCAACTCAAATGGGATTGTGTCGAAGTAGCCTTTAATGTTCCAGACGTTGAAGGCGATGGCCCCGCAGGAGTAGATCAAAATCAGACCGGCGTGTGAGTTGAGTAGTTGCAATTTCAACAGAATCAGGTAAAAGGCTGGCAGCGCCAACAGTGCAGGAAAGGCTTGCAAGGCCAGGAGCGAATTCAGCAGGGCGGCTCGTCCGAAAAAGCGGAAGCGTGAAAGGGCGTAGCCAGCGCTAATGGTGATGAAGAGCGAAACAATGCTGGTGATCCCAGCCACTTTGATGCTGTTCCAGAGCCAAATGGGCAGTGGTAACTGTGTCCAGACGTAGCGGAAGTTTTCGAGGGTTGCGTCTGATGGCCAGAGTTGCAGGGTTGTTGAATACAACTGATTGCCAGGGCGCAGCGAGGCCTGTATAACGAAATAGATTGGGAAGACTGCAAAGATGACACCAGCGATCAAAATGGCGTATTGAATTGCCAGCGAAAGAAAACTTTGTTTGCGCGAGAACATTTGATCCTCCTTGCTTTATTCTTGCAGGCTCTTGGTGGCGTGCGTCAGACGTGTATAGATGATCGTAATGACAAAAAGGATGATAAATACAAGGATGGAGAAGGCCGCCACAACGCCAAAGAGTTTGGTGGTGGCAAAGCCCTGGTTATAAGCCCAAACCATCAGAAATTCGGTTGCGCCAGGTTTGCTAATGTCGGTCACCGGGCCGCCGCCTGTGACGAGGTAAATGGTTTCGAATATTTTCAGGGTGGTAATGACGCTCAGAATGACAGCCGGGACGGACACTGGGCGCAGCATGGGCAGGGTGATGGTGAAGAATTTTTGCCAGAAGCCTGCTCCGTCCATTTCGGCGGCTTCGTATAAATCCTGGGGAATGGATTGCAGGCCTCCCAGCAGGATCAGTGTGAAAAAGGGAAAACTGAGCCAGAGATTGATGATGACAACGGCGACGAATGCCCAGGGTCCATTGAGCAGCCACTGGGGCGGGTGGGCAACTCCCCACAGGCGCAAAATTTGATTAATCGGCCCAAACTCCGAGTGGAAGAGAAACTTCCAGATCAGCGCCGTGATCCAAAACGGGACGGCCCAAGGCAGGATCATCAGAGTCCGCCAGAAGGTGCGGCCTTTGATGGCCGGATTGTTGAGAATAATGGCAAATGTCAGGCCAACGACAAAGAAAAGTGACACGCATATGATGGTGTAGACCGCCGTGGAGCCAAAAACCAAATAGAAGGTTGGCTGGCCAAGCAGGCGAATGTAGTTATCGAACCCGATCAGGTGGTACTTGCCCTCCATAAAATGGGCTGGCCCATTGCGGTTGGTGAACGAGATATAAACAGAGTAAATAATGGGAAGAATGTTAACCAGCAAAAGCCCCAGCAAAGCCGGGGTCAGGTAGGCAAGGATGGTTCTGCCTTTTGCGCCAGCAGGATTGCCGGTATGCTTCTTCTTTTTTGCGGGGAGGATGTTTGCCAGGGTTGCCATGCGTGTGCGCCAACCTTTCTCACTTGCTGATGATAAATGGGGCAAATGAGCCAGTTTTGCTCATCTGCCCCATGTTTCCAGGCTACGCTATTTCAGATCTTTGGCTTTTTCCGTGAAGAGGGCAGCCCCATCTTTGACGGCCTGATCGGGAGTGGCGGCACCCGTCCAGATGGCTTCGATCATCTTGTTGAACGGATCCCACATGGCTGAGATGAACTCGGTGTTGGGCATTGGGCGGCCATTGGCAGCTTGTGCGATGAAGCCAGCAATGATCGGGTCGTCCTTAACTCTGCTTTGTGCGACTGTATTGGCAGGTACTTGCTTGTTAATCTTGGCCAACTGTGCCTGTACATCGGTGCTGCCGTAATATTTCATCAGGTCGACAGCGGCTTGCGGGTTCTTGGAATTGGCAGCCAGCATCAGCAGTTTGACACCGACAAATGGAGTTCCGGGGTTGCCGGAATCCCCGACCGCCGGGATGGTTGTAAGGCCAATATCAAGGCCTTTGGCCTGATAATCAGCAATGGACCACGGGCCATTGAATATGATGGCGGCTTTGCCGTCTTTGAACAGCGCATCTGCCGTGCCATAATCGGATTCGGCAGGCATGATGGTGGAGAAGTCCTTAACCAACTGGGCAGCTTTGACGCTGGCAGGGTTGCCCATATCGGTTGTGCCGTCCGGCTTGACTGGTTGCACGCCATAGGCCTGGAACCAGGCCGAAGCGGAGTAAAAATCACCTTTGGCATTGTAAACAAACAGATACTTGTCAGGGGCTTTGTTATAGGTTGCCGCCATCTTGAGCAAGTCGTCTGTGGTCTTGGGCAGATCGGCTTCCTTGATGAGCGCCTTGTTGTAGATAAAGGTCATCGCCTCCATTGATTCGGGGATGCCGTAGGCTTCCTTGTTGTAGATCACGGCGTCGCTGGCGACATCGGTAAAGTTGCTGCGCAGATATTTTTCGTCCACGCCGTACTGTGTCAGCGGCTGGATGATGCCGGAAAGGGCGCTATCGCCTACCCGGTCATTGACCCAGGCAATGATATCCGGACCCTGCCCGGAAGGGATTGCCAGTTGGGCTTTATCCGCAACATTCTGGACGAGTAGCAGTTCGATCTGGATGTTGTTCTTGGTGGCATAGTCAGCAAAGATTTGCTTGATGGCCTTGTAATATTCGCCTTCCCAGCGGTGCCAGATGACGATCTTGGTGGTACCGGTGCCCAAAACATCGGGCGCGGGATCAGTGGGGGTGGGGGCCACGGTGGCGGCATCAGCCGGGGCGGGAGTATCCGTCATCGCGGGCTGGTCAGGGGAAGTCGTATCTGTGGCTGACACGGCGGGCACGTCGGTTGGCGCTACCGGAGCGGTGGTTGGGGTTGCGGGCGTACCACATGCGGCGAGCACAAGGCTCAACACAACGAGGAACGCAAACAAAACGGGTAATTTCTTCATTGGCATACTCTCCTTTTATTTGGAACGATGTAGGTCGAGGTTGGTAATGATTTCATCACCAACTTTTACAGGTTTCAATATTTCTCCTGTGCCTTAAAATTGTATACCCAATCCCAAATTCACAATTGTCTGAAAGCTCGATACTTTTGCAAGGAAGCCGGATTAATCACATGTCCTCATACCAAATAAAAAAACATTGCGTTCCTGCAATTTAGGAAAGCAATGTTTCTATTCTCTGTTAATTCTTTGGAACTCAACCAAACATTTTTGGCAAACCCTTGAGCCCGGTCTTTTGCAGCGTCTTCATCATCTTTTGCATTTCTCTGAATTGTTTCATCAGCCGGTTGACATCCTGCACTTGATTTCCAGAACCAGCCGCAATGCGGCGGCGGCGCGAAGCGTTCAGCACATCCGGGTTGCGGCGCTCACCAGCCGTCATCGAGTTGATAATGGCTTCCATTTGCTTGAAGTTGTTTTCCACATCACGCGGGTTGACCGACTTGGCGGCCTGACCAAGTTGACCGGGCAACATTTCCATGATCTGGCTCAACGGCCCCATCTTGCGCATCTGGCCCATCTGGTCCAGAAAATCCTGCAAGTCAAAATCGCCCTTCGAGAGTTTTTCAGCCTGCTGGCGGGCTATTTTTTCGTCAAAGGCCGCTTCAGCCTTTTCGATCAGGCCAATCATATCGCCCATGCCCAGGATGCGCGAAGCAAGCCGGCTGGGGTCGTAGGTTTCAAGCGCGTCGAGTTTTTCACCGACGCCCAGGAATTTGATCGGAACACCCGTCACCGAGCGGATCGAAATGGCTGCGCCGCCCCTGGCATCGCCATCCATTTTGGAAAGAATCAACCCGGTTAAGGACACCAAATCACGGAAGCCTTCCGCCACTTTGAGCGCTTCCTGACCGATCATCGCATCCACCACCAGCAGCGTTTCCACTGGCGAAACTTTTTTCGAGATGGCGCGCAACTCTTCCATCAAGGCGTCGTCAAGTTGCGAACGGCCTGCCGTATCCACAATCATGACCGAGTAACTGCCCTTTTGGGCTTGGTCGAGCGCGTAGGCCGCCAGTTCGGGCGGTTTTTTCTTTAAGTCGGCAATCACGGGCACATCAATCCGTTCGCCGAGCTGCTGCAATTGTTGAACGGCTGCCGGACGGTACGGGTCGC
Source organism: uncultured Chloroflexia bacterium (assembly GCA_963757465.1). GTDB lineage: Bacteria > Chloroflexota > Anaerolineae > Anaerolineales > Villigracilaceae > UBA5195. Next base: position 902,590 of record CAVWRY010000007.1, read on the forward strand.
CCGCGACCAGCATGACACGCTCACCGCGTGAACGCAGCAACTTGGCAAGCTTGCCTGCTGCCGTCGTTTTACCAGAGCCTTGCAGGCCCACCAGCATTAAGACGCGTGGCTTGGCCCCGCTGAAGTCGAGCGGCGCAGCTTCGCCCAGTGTGGTCAGTAATTCTTCATGGACGATTTTGATAACCTGCTGCCCGGGGCTGAGCGCCTTCGACACTTCCGCGCCGATGGAGCGTTCACGTACACGCGCCACAAAGCTCTTGACCACGCTATAGTGGACATCAGCTTCGAGCAGGGCCAGGCGCACTTCACGCATGGCAACATCCACGTCCGCTTCGGATAATTTCCCGCGGCGGCGCAATCCATCAAATACCTGGTTCAGTCGGTTGGTGAGATTCTCAAACATAGTGGGGCAGATTGTAGCGTGTTAACAGAGGGGGGTCAATGGATAAAATTGACACAGCAGGGATGTTCAGGCTTTGGGTTTGCGCAACCCTAAAATCAACTCACCCTGCAGGATAGCTTTAACGGCTTCCAGCTTGTAGCCGCGTTTGGTGACGTATTCGCCAATCAGTTCATCATAGGTATAGTGTGTGATGTGTTCATCGGCATAGGCCTGCGGCAAAATGATCTTGTACAGGGCTTCAATTGTGCGCCACTGCCACTTGGCATAGTCAGGGGTGCCAAGGATCAGGTAACCGCCGGGTTGAAGGGTGCGATCCAACTCGTCGAGGACGTTGGCGCGTGGCACATGTTCAATTACCTGTGAGCAAATCACACAGGGGAACGATTGATCGCTTATGGGTAAATCAAATATCGATCCCTGAACGTTGAACTGGCCGTACTTGCGCGAAAAGCGAAGTTTCCGCAGCAGAATATCAATCACTACGCTCCCGGGTGGCAGGGTTTCCATAATTTTGCTGGAGCCACAGCCCACATCCAAACATTTTCCTTGACCTTTGTGCATCTGGGTAATGTGTTTGTAGCGCTGACGTTGCCAGTAGCGTTGCGGCGGCATGAGCGCATCGTAAGCGCGCGCATCATAATCAGCGCTGGCGATGGAGTTGCGTAACTTCCATAGTCGCGAAAATGTCTTAAGATAGGCGGTGCCAAACCTGGCCGTGCGCGCCAAAGCGGCATGGTTGCTGCGTGGACGATAGACAAGTGGAATTTCGCAGATTTGGTAGCCGCCCATCAAGATTTTGACGAGAATCTCTTGCAAAACGTCGTATTCTTTGCTCTCGGCAACAATGCTTTTGACGATGCGGGTTTTGTACAAACGAAAAGCGCTCGACATGTCTTTCACCCGCAGATCCAGCCCGCGTCCGAAGACGGTGTTCAAAATCTTGCTGATGAACACGCGGAAGATTGGCATGATGGCCTGTCCGCCAGGGACATAGCGTGAGGCGATGATGACATCGCCGGTTTCGCGCGCCTGCCAGAGTGTCTTCAAGAAATCGGCAAAATCGGTCTGGTCTGTATCAATCACGACAACGTAATCACCCTGTGCGTGATGAAGACCGCTTAAAAGGGACGCGCCGTAGCCTTCTTCTGCCGGGTCAAGGAAGATGGCATGCTGCTCATCAATAATCCGTTGCGTTTGCGCATCGGCTTGATGTTCGGCTATGATTGTTTCATAGACAATGGGCATGCCATCCAAAACAGTGTAAATCTTGGATAACAAATCAGCCAGGGGTTCAGCTTCATTGTCTGCGGGGATGATGACTGAAAGATCGTAATGTTGATCGGTGATGGTCATATTCAGAACCTTTCATACGCAAATTTGCAATTGTCGGGATTAAATTTCAACCGGGCGGGTTTGAGATGTTTTGTACCAGACTAGCCCAAAGATAAGGCACAACACCAAGGGAACCCAAAGATAGTAAACATCGTTTTTGCTGACAATTCGCTGATAAAAAATGAAGCCAACGGCAATCAGCGAAGCGCTGACCGCCCAAAAATTGAACATCCGATTTTTTGAAAGACTGACCCAACTGAAAATTTGCGCAATGGGGATCAAGAGCATGGTCTGGTCGTAGCTCCAGCCAAAGAACGTGGTTGGAAGGGTGACGAGCGTCAAGATGGCAATCGCAAGTTCCATACTGATTTTCGATTCGTATTTAATCAGGATGAAGGGTAAGGGTAGAAAGAGCACAATCAAATACCGGCCATAATCTGTCACCTGCCAGTAGCTCAAGATGCCGCCAATGGTTGGTGTGGCCCAATGAATTGGGGCAATTGCCATCAAGCCAATCACGTCGCTAATCAAATTTGGGCGGAGAACAAAAAGAAGCACCGCAGAGATAAGGCCAGCCAGTGCCAGACCCAGCCAGCTTGTGTAGTGACGCTTGCGCGCCATCGAAACCAACAGGTAAATCAAGGTCAGGACGACCAACTGCGGTTTGATGGTGGTCAACACCAAAACAACTCCGGCCCAGAACCACTTTTCCTTTTTGATCAATACCATTGCACAAACCAGCCCGAAAAAGACAAAAAAAGTAATCTGTCCCATAAACAGGCCGGATAATACCTGCGGAAACGTCAGCGCAAAAAGCAAAAAGACCATCATCAGCCAGGGTTTGCCGCGTGGAAGATAAAGCCACGTCAGCATGACGCCCGCTGCAAACAAAATCATCAGATTCACCAGCAGCAATAAAAATCGGGCGGTGGTGAATGGAACGAAGACAAACGGCAGAACAAAAACGAAAACAGAAGGCGGATTCCAGGCCATGATGGTCGCATCTACTTCTGTTTTCATGGGACCATGTTGCAAAGCATCCATGGCTGCTTCGTCGTATGGATTTTGATTGTGCTGCAAAAGATAGGTCGCCGACCAGTAGCCAATAAAATCAGCTTTGCCAAAGTCACTTGTGCTTGTGATATTCCACAGGCCATTCAGACTGGCAAAGCCGATTATTACAAGAAGACTGATCAGCAACCATCGCATCATCTGGGTACGCAAGATTTCTTCTCCGCTTTGTTGGGAATGAAAAGATTGTTTGGATACTTTGATATTATCGCACAGAATGCCTGGCGGGCCTTTGGTTTTGGCGCTTTTCATGTCTGCAAAGCGTGTGTTATTTCACCATCTTGAGCAACTTCTCGTGGTTGAATACTTCCAGCCCGGCGTGATGGCCGGTGGATGAGAAGAGCACCTGACCGCTGCGGCTGGTCAGGCGCACGTCGACGCTGGCTTGCAGGGTTTCATCGACGCGTTTGCCCATGTCGAGCTTGCTGGGGCCTTTCAACAGGCCACCAGCGGCGCGTTGGGCGCGCATTTCAAGCCGGTGCTGATCATCGGCGAGTACCCAGAAGACTTCTGCGTCACTCACCGTCAGTTTTTCGAGCTTTGCCCCGGTATAGGTAGCGAAGCGATACAACTTGCCATCCAGCCACAGTCCCACGATAAAGCCGGGGAAGGATGTTCCAAACGAGGGGATGATCGCCACCGAAGCGGTAATACAGGCCCGGGATGAGTCGAAGTGATTGGTCTGGAACCAGATGTACGCTTCGGGGAAGGACTGTCCCCAGTCCTTTTCAATGTACCCGCGTCCCCCCGTAAAATCCACCGGCTCGTCGTCGATGCGCAACGTTCCGCTGATGAGATGGTCAAAGCTGACCACGCCGTGGTAACACTCCATAAACGGAATCCAGGCGAACCAGCCCATAATCCCCGGGGACGACCAGCGCACCGGCCAGGGACGCGGCCCGTCGAAGGTTAGCGCCCCTTGAACGGCGCCCGTATCCATGGCGATGTCGAGCGTGATGGATTGCGCCGTAAAGCGGCTGCGTGCCACACGGATGTCGAAGGTCTGCGAACTCGGCGCGAAAGGCTTGCAGTGGGAATTCGAAATAATGGGCTTTGCCGGTCACCCCGTTGAGTACCTGTACAAAGGCATGCGGCTCGCCGCTGAGAATGACGCCGGGGATGATGGCATAACGCTGCTGCTGGTCGGCGCTGACCAGTTTGAAATACCAACCTTCAAAAAACGGTGCTTTTTTGCCACGACCATGATAAATATCGGGGTGGAGCGTATCAAAGATGAAGCCCATGCCATCTCCTCATTGCGACAGGAATGCTCGAAATATAAGCGATGGTGGAGCGTGTGTCAAAGCTCTGTTATACGTAATCTGATTGTCTCATTATGATAAGATTATCCATCCTTTTCTGGAGGCAACCATGAAATCACTCAAACTGATCATTCTCGATGGTTTATTCACCATCCATTATCTGAAACCGGGCGCAGCCATTCCCAAAGGCGTCACATCCAGCCCGTTTTACAGCATCAGCGGTTCGGAGGAAGAGCTTTCAATCGTCGTGCCCGATTCAGTAAGAGTTCGAAAGTGCCAAATCTGAGCCGGGCTGGGCGGCGATGCGGGTTGCTGGCAAGCTCGATTTTGCCGAAGTGGGCATTCTGGCCGATTTGACGGGGACGCTGGCGAAGGCGGGTATCAGTGTTTTTGCCGTTTCCACCTTTGATACGGATTATCTTCTGGTTAAGGATGCAAGCGTGAAGGCCGCCCGCGACGCGCTGACCCTGGCAGGACATAAAATCAGCAAGCCGCGCGCCGAAGCGAAGGTCGAAGAAAAGCCTTCCGGTTTTCAGGGTTCGGCCATGGCTGTGCTCGAAACGCAAATTCCGCTCATCCGCAAGCTGCTGGTTGAGAAGGTTGGGCCGAGCGCGCTGGCAACTTTGCGCAGCCCGGCTTCGCTGGCCGTGGCAGTGGGTGGATTGTACGAATTTTTGCCGATTGCCGTGCGAACTGGTGGTCAACCGTGAAATTTTTGTCAGCTTTTGTGTGATCCACCTCGATCAAATTTTGCCGCCAGCCCCGGCTGCGAAAAAGACAGCCGCAAAACCAGTGGCAAAAGCGGTTGCAAAGAAGAAATGATGATCACCTGTCTTATTAATTCAAGAAACGTCAGGGGACTGTTCCCCGACGTTGTGGATTGTATGTAAATGAACCGTCAGTTTGCTTTGTTCTGCCTATGGACATTCCAGGCGCTGGCGGCGCTGGGCTGGCTGATCGTTGCAGAGCGTGGATTTTCGTCTTCGCGCCTGATCGTGCTGGGAATTGCGCTCGCGCTGGCAGGTTTTTCTGCGGCGCTGGCTTTTTTCTCACGCCGCGCCGTTTTTGTTCTGCGCCCCAGGCAAAGCGAACTCCTTTTGCTTGTTTCCGTTGGGATCGTTTTGCTTGCTCCGGCAGTCATCCTGACGCTGCGGGCGCTCGGCGAGACATCCGGCTTTATCTACACTACATCCGCAGAGCGACTGGCTCCTCTGGCTTGCTGGCTGACAGTGTCTGCGCTGGAACTGGCGACGATACTCGTCTGGCAAAACCGCGCCGAAATGGCCGCATCCCTTCAACCGTTCAGGAAAATGCTGCGAGTCGCCCTGATCTGTCTGCTGGTCGCTGCCCTGCTCGCATTCTTGGCGAGCTTTCTGCCAGCCGCCCGCAAAGATGGTTCGTGGGGTGGCCCGGCCACACCGCTGCTCGAATGGCAAATTTTGCTGGCCTTACTGGCAGCCTTGCTTGTGCTGCTTTCGCCCAACATCTCATTCCGTTGGCGCGGCGTGAACCGCCCGATTGATCCGTTCATCCCCATCCTGATTTATCTATTCACCTGCCTGCTGTGGCTCTCGCAACCCATTATTCCCGGTTTTTTTGCCACGCCGCCACGCGCTCCCAATTTTGAGATTTACCCGTTTTCTGACGCGCTGATCTATGCCCAGTATGCCCAATCGGCATTGGTGGGGCATGGTTTTCTCTGGCCCGATGTCCCGGCTCGCCCGCTCTACATCGCCTTTCTGACCTGGCTGCATGCGTTCGCCGGGCAGGATTACACCCGCGTCATTGTTTTGCAAACGTTTGTGCTGGCTGCCTTCCCCACTGTGCTTTATCTGATTGGCAAAGAACTCGGCGGTCGTCCGCTTGGGTTGGGTCTTGCCATCCTCGCTGCCCTGCGTGATCTGACCGCCAACGTCGCTGCGCCTTTTGCGCTCAATTATACCTACTCCAAACTCTTTTTCTCCGAAATCCCTGCTGCGCTGCTCATCAGCATCTTCACCCTACTCTCCATCCGTTGGATGCGTACCTCGCACTCCGCACCACGTACTTTGTTCCTTGGTGGCATCCTCGGTCTTGCCGCCCTCGTCCGACTGCAAAGCGCCGTCCTGTTGCTAGCTGTTCTGCCCATCGGATTTTTCGTTATCAAAAACCGGCGTAGTTGGGTGCTCGGCTCGGCCTTGATGGTGCTCGGCGTGGCGCTGACCATTGCGCCCTGGTTCATCCGGAATTATGTTGCGACGGGTGGGCTGGTGCTCGATAATCCCATCTCGCAGACCATGACGCTCGCCCGGCGCTGGAGCGGCGACAATGGCAACGATCTGATTCCGCAGCTTCCCAATGAAGGCATGGCGCAATATTCCAGCCGCATGGGCGCGCTGGCGCTTGAGAGCCTGCGTCAGCACCCGGCACAAATTATCAGCGCCGCCATCAGCCATTTTGTCAACAGCGAAACGGACAACCTGCTGCTCTTCCCGGCGCGCGACCGGCTCAACAATCCCGCCGAGCTGCTCTGGCCGCAGCATGCTTTTTGGCAGGGCAACACGCCTGAACCGTTTGTCATCGTTTATCTTTGTCTTTTTTGTCTGGGGCTTGCGGCTGCGTGGCACAAAAATGGACTGCTCGGTTTATTGCCGCTCGTCATCAGCCTGATCTACAACGCCTGGACGGCGCTTTTTCTCAGTTCCGGCGATCGCTTCCTCGTTCCGGTGGATTGGGCGGTGTATCTTTACCTCTTTTTCGGCCTGTTGACCCTCGTCAGCCTGATTTTTGCGGGGCGGGAGCAGGTCTCAGCCTGGATGGCTGTCCGTTATAACGGCGAGGCCGCCCACGGGCAGTCTGGTCCCGTTTCGGTGCGCGGACTTTTGCTCACCGCCGCCTTCGTCTTGTTGCTTGGGGCATCCGTGCCGCTGACAGAGCTCGCCTTTCCGAAAATCGCTCCCTTAAAAGCGGCTGCGCCCAGCCCCGGAGAGTTGGTCTTTTCAGGTCGCGCCATCTACCCACGTTTTTACAAGGCCAATCAAGGTGAGCCAGGCAGTGCCAAGCTTGGATATGGCAAAAGCCCGCAGGCGCGGCTGGTTTTTTATCTGGTTGGCCAAACAAATGGGTTGGTCATCTTCCCGATCGAAACATCCCCCGGGTTTTTCCCCAATGCCGCCAATGTCACCATCTACGGCACGCAACAAGACGGCTTCATGCAAGCCGAACGTATCACCGTCGAGCAAAATGGAAAGACCGCGCAATATCCATAAATGTCTGTTTTTTGGCGATTTTGCGGATCATAAAAGAGCGCCGGGCTTGCCCGGCGCTCTTTTATGATGACTGTTTTATGACTGTTTTGTCAGTTCTGAAAATGTTCTTTCAGGTTGTGTTCCACGGCATAGGCTGCTGCTTCGGCGCGGTTGTTGACACTGAGTTTGGCGAGGATGCTGCTGACATAATTGCGCACTGTGCCTTCGCCCAAAAACAGGTTTTTGGCAATCTCACGGTTGGTGCGGCCCTCTGAAACCAGTTGCAGCACGTGCTTTTCCTGCTGACTCAGGTGAGAAAAGGCCGAGGCTTCCTCATCCCTGCCAGCTTTGCGCACTTCCTGAAAAATACGCTGAGTCACTGCCGGGTCGAGCAAGGCTTCACCGCGCCCGATCGCTTCCAGTGCGCGGATCAGGTCTTCGCCGCCGATTTGCTTCAAAATGTAGCCCGATGCCCCGGCGCGGATCGCCGAGAAGAGCATTTCGTCCTCGGCGTAGGATGTCAATATAATGACGCGTGTGTCTGGATAGTGTTTAACGATTTCTCCGCACGCTTCAATGCCCGACGCCCCTGGCAAACGAATGTCCATTACAACCACATTGGGGCGCAATTTCGAAACCGCATCCAATGCTTCATGGGCTGTGCCAGCTTCGCCAACCACTTCAAACTGGGCGTGACGGTCGATCAATGCTTTTAACCCAAGACGGACGATCTCATGATCGTCCACCAGCACAATCCGTTGCTTATTCATCTTTCCTCTTTATTCTTTTGCCTGTCGCCGAAAATCAACAAACCGATAACCTACGCCGCGCTCGGTCAGGATGTACTTCGGGTTGGCGGGATCTTTTTCCAGCTTTTGGCGCAGGTAATTGATGTACAGTCTTACATAATGTGGTTCGTCTCGGTACTCGTAACCCCAAACTTTTGCCAGCAATTGATCGTGTGAAACCACCCAGCCTGTATTTTGCACCAGATGAAAGAGCAGGCGATATTCGGTGGGGCGAAGCTTGACGGTTTTTCCTTCCAGCCAAACTTCGCGCCGGTCAAAGTCGATTTTTAAGCGCTCGTCTACTTCAATCAGTCCGTGCATGGAACCGCTGGCACTTTCGGTGCGGCGCATCACAGCGCGGACTCGGCTGACCAGCTCACGTGGGCTGAAAGGTTTGGTGACATAGTCGTCCGCCCCCAGTTCCAGGCCTCGTACCCGGTCATCTTCCTCGCTTTTGGCGGTCAACATAATCACCGGCACATTGCTGATTTCCCGGATCATTTCCAGCACTTCGAATCCGTCCAGGTCTGGCATCATCACATCCAGCAGGATCAGGTCCGGGTTGACATCCCGCAGTTTTTGGACAGCCTGCTTTCCATTGAAAGCTTCGCTGACCTGAAATCCATCATGCTCCAAATTCATGCGGATGAAGCGAACCATGCGTTCTTCATCGTCAATCACCAGAATGCGGCGGCGATCAAGTTCTTCAGTCATTGCATTACTCCCGAACGAAGCCGATGATTTCTTCATCTCCCTCGCCGGGGACAATTTCAATAAAACTCATGCGGCTAATTGGCCAGATGACTTGTGTAACATTTGCCAGCAAATTGTTCAGGTCTTTCCCATCACGGCGGCGCGGGTTTTTTACCAAAATGTTGGTGTCAATAACATTCGGAAGTTGGTCAATTTCTCCCAAAATGGGGTCTTCGTTTGCGATATGGATGAGGACGGTTGGCATAGTTTTCCTGTTTTTATAAAAGAACGACTTGCATCTTGAGTTTTCCGAGCGATACGACATCACCGTGTCGCAGGGGTTGTTCCATATTTGGCATTAAGCGTGTGCCATTCACATACGTTCCATTGGATGAACCAAGGTCCATGACGATGACATTTCCGTTATTGCGGCGTACGACTGCATGTAAACGTGACACACCATTTTCGTATGCTTTAAAAGCAGTGAAATCAATATCTGGCATGATGGGTTGGTTGTCGCTGATGCGACCCATGGTGAACTCATTTCGCTCTGAAATAGGCAAAATTTGACCGTTTTCAATCATGTGCAGCGAAATCCAGACATTATTGGGGTTGGGTAGTTCGTTTTCAAGCGGGCTGGTTGGAAGTTTATTGGCCTCAGCCTGTGTAATCTTCTGTGTTGTGCCAGCCTCACTTTTGACAAGCTGCATGCCACATTCGCTACAGAAGATTGCTCCATCCACTTCTTCATGTTTACAAGTTGGACAAATGATCATAGCTTTCGCTCCTCGGGCAATATAAGAGCCCGTGTTCCGTACTTAATTTGTTTTTCGCCATTTTCAGAAAATGATTTCTTTTGCTCTACATGTTCCACTTCGAGCATAATTGTGTGGGCTAAATTGCGTTCACCTTGAGCGAGTAGATGGGTGGCAAGGTTTTGCAGGTGCGAACTTGCTTTATCATATTGCCCTGCTGCTACTTCTTTGCGCGCTTTGTCTTGAATGCGATAGAGGGTTAATTTTGAAATTGCCTGCACGATTGCGATCGGCGGCGGCTCAGGGGTTGGGTTGTCTTTTACCGGCAACGAAAGCTTCAGCTTGATGGGTGGCGGTGGTGGTTGCACACTCGCTGCTGAAATATCAAATTCTCCATCCAATAACGTAATCGTTCCCTCGTTTTGCCAGGTCGGGTGGATACGAAGCTCAATGAGGATTGCAAGCGCCTCATCATGTAAAATCGGGCCAAGCGAGATTGAGCCTTGATTTGCAAGAGGTTCTGCTTCCGGGTGAAGGCGAAAAATATAGCTAATTTCGACGCCGGTCTGTTCCAAATGTTCGAGTGTAATATTTTCTGCGTAGGTTTGCGAGAGATTGGAGAACTTGTCATTCAGCAGGCGTTCAATATCCTTTGGACGGGAAACAAACATTGAACTGCCGCCAGTAATATTAGCCAAATGGTCAAGGAAAATGTCATTCCAGCCGCTTCCAATTCCAAAACCGCTAATGCCAATGCCCTCTTCGGCCGCCTGCTTTGCCAGTGTATAGCAAGCCTGTTCATCACCATAGGTTCGTCCATCTGTAATCAAAATCATGTGATTAATGCTGTGTGGACTGGCATATCGACGTACTTCATCATACCCGGCTTTTAATCCCTGAAAAATTTCAGTCCCGCCTGAAGTTTGTATCGCTTGCATTTTGCCTTCTAGGCGTTGCAGGTTGGCTTGTCTGGTTGCTGGAATGGTCACTTCAGCCCTATCGCTGAAAGATACCATAGAGAAAATATCCTGTGGTTTCAGCCGATTGACTAGTTGGAGGGCCGTTGCTTTGGCAACATCCAATTTCTCACCTTTCATGGATGTTGAGCAATCCAATACCATACAGATATTGAGCGGGACTGAGTTATCGCCTGCTTTTTTTTCAGCAGCCGAGAGCTCAAGCAACACATAGGCAAGTTGTGCTTCTTTTAGTCGCGGAATTTCTTTGCGGCTAAAAAGAATTCGTTGATTAATAAATACGGGTTGTTCTTCTTCGGGCTCGAGCGTTGCGTCGTATGCTGATCGACGCGATGATTCTGAAAGGACTTGATAAGCCTGTTGAATATCCAGGAAAAGCTCGGTTTCACCCGGAGCATTGTTCGTGTCAGGGTGCAAGCGTTTGGCGGCTTTTAAATACGCACGCCTTACTTCTTCCTGTGTTGCGGAACGAAGAACGCCCAAGAGAGCATATAAACTGGGCTTTTTTGCCATAGCACCTTATGATTAGCTGAGAAGTTGTGCGAGCACAACGCTGATATTGTCGGGACCACCTGCTGCGTTTGCCGCGATGACAAGGTTTTGGCAGGCAGTTTGCATATTGGGGGCGTCGTAAATGATACGTCGCATTTCGTCTTCAGGAACCACTCCCCAGAGACCATCACTGCATATCATCAAATAGCCACCCAGTGGAAATGGGGTGGTTACGACATCCGGCTCCAGGGTTTCGCCCTGACCCAGGGCCCGGTAAAGCACATTACGCTGTGGATGAACCGCAGCTTCGGCGGATGTGATTTGACCGAGTTCCTCGAGACGCCTAACCAACGAATGATCACGTGTAGCTGCTTCCATGCGATGCTCGTTGTATAGTAAATAAGCACGGGTATCGCCAACATGTGCAATGGTTAACTGTTGCCCAACCACCAGAGCAGCTGTGACAGTCGTGCCACTCCCAGCAGCTTCGCGCAAAACGGACGCCTGGGCTTCCATCACAGCCGATTGAATAATTTCTTGTAACGATTCGTCAATGGGTGTGGACGGCATATTGAACAACGAGTTATGGAATTTCTTCATGACATAACCAGAAATGCTGCGAATTGCCGCATTACTGGCTACTTCACCGTACTGGTGACCACCCATTCCATCTGCAATGATAAACAGCCCAAACGGCGGGTTGCTACTATTGCCCGCAATTGTGGTGGTCATTGTAAATATGCTATCCTCGTTTAATTCACGTTGTCGCCCAACAGATTGAGCGCTTGCAACCAAAAATTGAGTCGGCTCGAAACGGCTTGTGGCCATAGACTTGATTGATTGAATTTGCGTTTCAGATAACGGAGCTGTAACAATGTTATCAGCCGCAGGCGCATTTTCTTTTTTTCCAAATAATTTGTTGAAGAAATCTAACACAGGGTTGTCTCCTTCTTCTGCCGGGGCAACCTGATGCGGGTCATGCTTCCCGCCTCCTCAGGCCAGTAGAGCATACATAAAATGATCAGTTGAACCTATATAAACAATATCATCATACACACAAGGTGTACCTGTAATCGGTGCTTTTGTTTCATATTTCCAGCGTAAGCGACCAGTCCGGCGCTCGAGGCTATATAAGTAGTTATCAATGCCACCAAAATAAATTGCATCTTTATAGAGAACAGGGGAACCATTTACTTGATGCCCTGTCTTAAAACGCCAGAGTTCCTTCGCATTTTTCGCATCTACAGCATAGATATTACCATCGATTGAGCCTGTAAATACAACTCCATCGGCAAGGCAGGGAGAAACAATCGATGCTTTTTCCATGCGAAACCGCCAGAGTAACCAGCCGGTTTTGGCGTCCACAGCATAGAGAAAACCATCCTGCGAATTAAAGTAGACAACATTGTCCTGCACCCAGGGCGAAGAAGTGATATTTCGCTTGGCTTTATAAACCCATTTGAGTTGACCGCGAAGATCAACGCAATTGAGATCGCCAGATTCTGTACCGAAATAAATCAGATCATTGGCGACAAAAGGTGTGGATCGTATTTCACCGCTTGCGTCGAAACGCCAGATCATGCGCCCGGTCACTAGATTGATGGCGTGCAAGTAAAAATCATCTGCGCCAATAAATAAATGACCTTCTGCCACACGTGCGGATGATCGAACTGGGCCTTCGGTAAAATATGTCCATACTACTTTGCCAGAACGGGCGCTGATCGCATGAACTCGTTTGTCTTCAGAGCCAAAGTAAATGGTTTCTTCTGCAACCACCGGGCGGCTGACAATGCCTCCCTCGGTTGGATATTTCCAGGTGAATTCGCCGTTGGCCCCATTTAATGCATACAAGTTGTTATCATAACAACCGACATACACCATGCCCTTAAAGTATAGGGGCGTACCGCGAATTTCATCCTCGCATTGAAAGGCCCAGATGGGTTTAACACCTGTGTTTGTGTGAATGGCAGAAGATGAGGCATTTGCATTGATTTTATTCAGCAGGCCGGTTTTGCGGCCTGCACCAATCAAAGCATCTTTGAAATCATCAATGCTTTTGAAGCGGTCTTCAACATTGTACTGTAAGGCTGTATTAATAACTGTTTCAAGTTCGATGGAAACATTTGGATTAATCTTGCGCAATGGTCGTTCTGCAAATGAAAAGGGTGGCTCCATGCGCGGGTCGCGGCGTGAGAGGATATGGTGCAGGGTGGCGCCCAGCGCATAAATATCCGCCGATGTAGATGCTTCGCCACGGTACTGCTCAGGGGGCGAATATCCTTCGGTTCCAATCATCGTTCCTTTTTGGCCAGTCTGAAAAGGTTTGGCAATTCCGAAATCAACCAGGATAATGTGATTATGCTGGTTGATCATTACATTGGATGGTTTCATATCCCGAAAAACAATCGGGTCGGGCCGATGGGCGTGCAGAAAGTTCAATACGTCGCACAACTCAATGGCCCAGCCCAAAGCCTGTTCCTCTGGAATGGGCCCTTCTGTCTGGCCTAAGATAACTTCCATATCTTTGCCATTAATGAACTCAAGCACCAGATAAGAACGATTGTCCAGCGTGAAATAATCATAAATACGCGGAATCGCCGGGTGGCTGAGCGTTGCTAGAATATTGGCCTCACGCTCAAAATTCTGGACAATGGTCTGGCGTACAAGCGGGTCGGGGGCCTGGTTAATCATTTCTTTCACCGCAACCAACTTTACAACATTGGGGAAGTGAAGATCTCTGGCGCGATAAACCGATCCCATGCCACCAACACCAATCACCTCTTGAATCAGATAACGATTCATCAGGTTGGTGCCAGGTTGCAACTGCCCGGTGGTGCTGCGGCGCTCTGGTGGCGGGTCTTCAGAAAATGGATTAATTCGTTGAGTTTCCATACCCTCGCAAGGGATTTTTCCTATTCTTAAGGCCAGGTTAATAAACCAATTAACAAATTATAGCCGATCCTTATCAGGATTGGCAACCATTCAGCAATTTGTTTTTTTTTGGTCTTTTGCGTCCCTGGCGTATTCTACAAACTGACATGCTGCATATTTTGCAGTGCCGTATATAGCGCAATTTGCAGTATCGTGTACTGCGCAATTTGCAGTACAATTCGGCAGCTACTATCATCGAACGTCGAGAAAATCATGAAGATCATGGCAGTCAGCGATCAAATAATTGATCGCCTGTATTCAACCACACTAAAACAGGCCTATCCTGATATTGACATGCTGATTGGGTGCGGCGATTTGCCTTCCGCATACCTTGAATTTCTTGTAGCAGTGCTCAATGTGCCCATGTTTTATGTTCCCGGCAATCATGATCCAGACAGCCATTCTTATGCGCCAGGCGGCATTAATCTGGATGGGAAAGTCGTTTATGTTCAAGGACTCTTAATGGCCGGGTTGGGGGGGAGCGTTTATTACCCGCCTGGCAGCCCCAACCAGTATTCCCAGTCTGCAATGTTTTTGCGAGTTTATCGTCTTTTGCCCAAAATCATGCTGGCGCAGCGCAAATACAAGCGACCGCTTGATATTCTGATCACGCACTCCCCACCGGCTGGCGTTCACGACGATGATGATCCAACCCACCAGGGGCTGCGTGCCATCAATTTTTTGCTGAAATGGGCCAAGCCACGCTTTATGTTGCATGGTCACACCATGTTTTACCGTCAGAATCTGGAAAGCCATATCACGCGTTATGAAAGTACGGATGTGATGAATGTATATCCCTTCCGCATTTTTGAAATGGATCAGGGTTGACCCGCTGTATTCCCCGTGTCCTAGCCAAACCCCAGCCCTCGCTCTTTCAGAGAAACCCACTTGCCTTGACCAATCACCAGATGGTCAAGCACGCCCACATCTAACAACTTACCGGCCTGGACCATGGCCCTGGTAACGGCAACATCATCCGGGCTGGGGGTGGGGTCGCCGCTGGGATGGTTGTGCGCCACAATCAACGCGGTTGCGTTTCGACGCACCGCCACCTTGAAAATTTCCCCAACCCTCACCTGTGACGAATTAACTGAGCCTTTGTAGACCTCGACAATATCGAGTACATGGTTGCGCGTATCCAATAATATCACGCGCAGGTGTTCCTGCTCCAGCGCAGACATTTCATATTGGATCAACGCCGCTGCATCTCCGGGGGAACTGATGGTGGGGCGTTCTTCGGGTGCTTCGAGCGTCAGGCGTCTTCCCAACTCAATGGCGGCTTTAATCTGGGCTGCTTTTGCTTCGCCAATGCCGTGCTGAGCACATAATTCTTCGATGGGAGCGCGATGCAGACCGCCCAACCCGTGAAAGGCGTGCAAGAGTCGCTGGCCGACCTGCACGGCGTTCTCTCCAGGTACGCCGACGCGCAATAAGATGGCGATCAACTCGGCATTTGAAAGCGCCTGCGGACCAAGCGAAGCAAGCCGCTCGCGTGGACGTTCGGTTTCATGCAGATCGGTGATGCGGTATGTGGGAGGAGTGGTGGTTTCTGTCATTTAAAGCTTTACCAGGTGTAGTTCACGGCATTGAGGAAAGCCCGCGCCAGGATGGTGTGTCCCGTCTGGTTGGGGTGGACACGGTCAATTGCCAGCGACATGGGGTGGAGTGTGGTCAGCACGCTATCAAAGGCAGCTTGGGTATCCACTAGAATGGCATCGTAGCGCTGGGCTAGGTCGCGCATGGCAGCGCCATATTGATCCATCATGGCGCGCATCGGATCGGCCCGGTTTGGCTCAATGAAATAGGGAGTCATCAGCACCAGCCCTTTGAGTTGGGGTCGTGTCGTGGTGAGCAACTTTGCCAGTGTTTGGGTATATTCATCCACGCTAACATGGGTTTCGGTTTGAAGCCGGGCATCAAACTGACGCCAGACATCGTTGATGCCAATCATCACAGAAAGCCAGTCTGGTTTCAAGTCGAGCACATCCGTTGACCAGCGGGCGGCCAGATCACTCACGGTGTTGCCGCCAGTCCCCATGTTAACAATCCGAATGTTTTCCTGCGGCATGGTGGCCGTCAAAAAGGCGTTGATGATGCTGACATAGCCATTGCCGAGTGAATCCCAGTGGCTGGCTTCGGCAATCGGGCGCGCCCGACCACAATCCGTAATTGAATCGCCAATGATTAATAATTTGCTATTGGAGTGAATTTTCACGGTGATTATTCTCCTGTACCGCTATCGATCAGACAAAGGGACAATAAACCGGTTCGGTAAATTGCCGCTTAATGCTATCAGATGGATTGCTTCTCGGGAAGTCTTTTTGAAAGATTTACCAGGGGTTTACAGCCGAGTGAACTTATTAACCCGCCATGATATAATCTTTTTGCCGACTTCGAAAAGGAGCATCGCTATGGAAATTACAAAAAAGAATTACAAACATTGTGACGTTCTCACCGTCGTCGGACGGGTGGATAGCTCCACTGCGCCCAAACTTTCTGAAGCGTTGAGCGCCATCATTGATATGGACCGCTACAAAATCGTCCTTGACCTGGCCGAGCTCGAATACATGTCCAGCGCAGGGTTCCGCGCCCTGATCGCCGCCCAGCGCAACTGCAAACATCACAACCTCGGTGAAGTCGTTTTGGCGAATGTCCCGACCAACATCAAAAACGCACTCGAACTGGCCGGTTTCACCACGCTCTTCAAAATTTTCGGGGATTTGACTTCAGCCGTCGGCAACTTCTAACCCTGCGGTGAGCCTTTCCATCATTAACGCTTAAACCGCTCTGACTTAAATCGTCCGGGCGGTTTTTTCTTTCCGCAAACCTTCAACTTTCAACTTTTCAACCCATGAATCAAACCTTCCTCGCCCAATTCGAATCGCTCGACCCCATCCGCGAGTTTGTTGCCTCGGCGGCGCGTCTGGCTGGTCTCAACGAAACGGATGTCTACAATGTGCAGCTTGCCGCCGACGAAGCCGCCTCGAATATTATCGAGCACGCCTATGCCGGAATCAGCAATGGGAAAATTGAAGTCTCTGTTGCTGTAGCCGATGACGGGCTCCAGATTATTCTGCGCGACCAGGGCAAACCATTCGACCCGGAAGAGATCGAAGAACCTGATGTGGATGCGGCGCTGGAAGATCGCGTCATCGGTGGGCTGGGTTTGCTTTTCATGCGCAAACTGATGGACGAGTTGCACTTCGCTTACGCGCCTGAAACCGGCAATATGCTGACGATGATCAAACGTCTGCCGCCCGCCCACGCGGCGCGTTTGCCCAACTGGCGCGAGTTGCTCTTTGGGTTGGGCGATCACATGCTGGCGGCGACGACCTTCTCGGTGCAGCGCGAACTGCTGCTTGAGACGATCTCGCGCCTGATCGGCAATGCCGAAGTTGGGTTGTGGCTCAACGAACCTTACTTTCATCTGCCTGACTGGACGGAGAGTATCTTTGCACCTGTGCCAGCCACCGAAACGATGCGCCTTGTCCATGAAGCGGGAAAAATCATCAGCCAGGATTTCGGCGAAACCCTTTCGCTGGCGATTCCGCTGCGACGCGAGCAGATCGGCCTCGGGGTGATCGAAGTCCGCCGTCGAAACGGCAAAAAGTTCTCGCGCCGCGAACATGATATTTTAGAAGGCCTCGCTCAAATTGCCTCCATTGCCCTTTTTGCCTGGCATCTGAGCAGCCTCGACCGTTGGCGGCTGGGACAGTTGAGCCTGGTACGCTCCGTCAGCGCGCAGATTGCCAACGAAGCCGATCTCGACAAGCTGGCACATTTGGTAACGCGTCTGATCCAGTCTACTTTCAAATATTACTATGTTGCCATTTTTACGCTCGAACGCCACAAAACAGTTCTGACATTTCGCTCCAGCGCGGGCGGCTCCGGTGGCAAGGCCCCGACCCTGGGCGTCACCGTGGAACTGGGGCAGGGGCTGGTGGGGAGTGCGGCGGCGACGGGCGAACAGTTTTTGGTCAACGACATCCATGCTGAGCCGCGTTTTCGCTATGTGGATAGCTTGCCCGAGACGCAGTCTGAAGTGGTCATTCCGCTGAAGGTCGAGGAGCGCGTGGTCGGCGTGCTCGATTTGCAGTCGCAGGAGTTGAATGCTTTTCATGGGCGTGATATGCTCGTGCTGCGTGCGTTGGCTGACAACATTGCGATTGCCGTCGAAGGTGCGCAGCTTTACAACGATCTGCGCCATCAGGCCGACCAGCTCAAGGTGGTTTCAGAAGTCAGCAAGCAAATTACCTCGATCTTGAATCTGCACGACTTGATGAACGAAGTGGCGGCGATCATTCAGCATCAATTTGCGTATCAACATGTGCACTTGTTTACCGTGCATCCAAACCGGCGGCAGATCCATTACGAGGCCGGGTCGGGTGCACGAACAGGCGCATTGGAAGGGTATGTGATTGCGCTCGATGATCCTGAAGGGATCATTCCCTGGGTGGCGCGCAACGGGCTGCCGCTGCTGGCAAACGATGTGGAGAAGGAACCGCGCTATGTACCCGCGCTTTTCCCGCCGATCAATACGCGCTCCGAACTGACCATGCCGCTGATCTTTGATGGACAGGTGTACGGTGTGCTCGATGTGCAGTCGGATCAAGTGAACGCCTTTACCGAGCAAGATACGATGCTCTTTGAGACACTTGCCGATGCAATTGCGGGAGCCATCCGTAATGCGGATTTGTATCGCTCTGAGCAGTGGCGGCGGCAGGTGGGTGACAGTCTGCGTGAAGTGGCGGTGCTGCTTTCGGCCAACGCCAGTCTTGAGCAGGTGCTCGAAGCCATTCTGACCGAACTGGAGCGCAACCTGCCTTCGGATATTTCGGTGATCTGGCTGCTGGACGATGACGATATTTATTGTGCGGCGGTGCATGGCGCACAGGCCACCGACCTCGAGCGCACACGTCGCAATGTGCCCGAAGCGGCGGCGTGGCTGGTGGATGCGCTTGCTTCTGCCAGTCCGTCGGTGCGCAAGGACGGTGATCGCCGGGGGCCGGTTTCGCTGACTGCCGCCTTTGACCCGGATCATTCGGGCATTTCAGTCCCGCTGCAGATTGGCGGGCAGGCGGTCGGCGTCTTGACGCTTTCGCATCACACGCCAGGACGTTATGGTCACGAAGCGCAGGACATGGTCACGACCTTTGCCAGCTACGCCGCCGTCGCCATCGAAAATGCGCGACTTTACGATGCCGCGCAGGAACAGGCTTACGCTTCGGCAGCGCTTTTGCAGGTGGCGCAGGCAGTTGTCAGCCTGTCTGATCTGGATGAAATTTTGGGAACGATTGTGCGTACTTTGCCGATTCTGGTGGGGGTGCAGCGGGCGGCCATTTACCGTTGGGATTCAGCCGCCGGATTTTTCTGCCCGTTGCAGGCATACGGCATCCCGGCGGAGGTGCGCCCGCAGGTGTGGCGCGCGCTGACAGCGGTCGAGTTTCCGTTGCTGGCGGCGGCGCTGGAACGGGGGCAAACCATCCTGTGCGCAGATGCGCATCTTGGGCCTGAACACTGGCTGACCATGCAGCCTTGCCCCGACGATGCACTTGAGTTGGTTCAATATGGCGAAGAACGTTTGCTGGTCGTGCTGCCGCTGATGCTTAAAGGGGAGACCTTTGGCGTCTTCATCGTCGAAGAGACCACGGGTGGACGGCGTTTTCGTAGCCGTCGCCTTGAAATCTTAACGGAGTAGCCCAACAGGTGGCGCTCGCCATGCAAAACGACCTTTTCCAAAAAGAAACCGTCATGCGTGAGCGCCTTGAGATGGAAGTGCAGCTTGCCAGCCAAATTCAACAGGCTTTTGTCCCCGAACATTTGCCGCTTTTGCCAGGTTGGGATGTGGCGGCGCGCTGGCGCACGGCCCGTCAGGTCGGCGGTGATTTTTATGACATTGTCGAACTAACCAACCAGCGTGTTGGCCTGTTCATCGCCGATGTGGCTGACAAAGGCATGCCCGCCGCGCTTTTCATGGCCCTGACGCGTACCCTGATGCGCGCTGCCGTGCTCCAGTTTGATTCGCCTGCCGAAGTCTTGCGTCACGTCAACGATCTGCTCTATCCCGACTGTGAGCAGGGAATGTTTGTTACCGCTGTATACGGTGTGCTTGATCTGAAAACGGGGCGCTTTACGTATGCCAACGCGGGTCACAATCCGCCTTTATATGTCGCTGGCCCTGGTGCAATCGAGCGTCTCACCCGCACAGGGATTGCGCTTGGCGTCATCGAACATGCCGGGATGAGCGAGCGCAGTATTGACCTGCTCCCTGGGCAGACCCTGGTGCTTTATACCGATGGTGTCACCGAAGCTTTTTCGCCCGCCGGGGAAATGTACGACGAAGCGCGTCTGCTGGATGTGTTAACCATGTCCGACAGCGCGACTGCAGAAGCATTGCTGGAAGAGATCGACGCCTCGGTCAACGCCTTTATCGCAGATGCGCCGGTTTCGGACGATATTACGCTGGTGGCGGTGAGACGGTTGGAAAGTTGAAAGCAGGGGCGGGAGAACTCCGCCCCTGCTTGGATGATATGCCTATCCGGGCGCGGGGACCGCGCCTCTACCTCGTATACTTGTGGTTAATCAGTAAAAGAGGCAGGTCGGTTGCGCCGACCTGCCTCTTTTTGATTTCAAATGACTTTGATCAGAAAGTCCATTCTTTCCCAGTTATTGCTGAGCGACCAGCGGAAGGTAAAAATCAAAGTTGTATTGAGTGCATAGTTATCCGTAGGCAGGTCAAGCAGGTGAACGCCCAGGCCTTTTATCTCTTGCGTTTCTGAATCACGGGTGTTTTGCCAGTTGTCTGTCGTCCAATGGACGGTGGCCGGGGCCAAAAGCTCGATGCGCAGGGTTTTCCCGGCAGGAATGGTCAGTCGTTTTTCGTCAAATCGCCAGATGATGCGGTTTGATTCAACTTTGTCGGTGATGTAGCGTTTGACAGTCTGGGGCGGCATGTCGAAAACGTGTCCGTCATTGATGGAGCGCAGCAGCTTGACGTATTCAGCGTGGGCCCAGACCAGTGGCATGGCCGAACCGGATGGCTTGCCGAAGAAAAGCTCGCGGTCGGGGATGTCAGCGCTGTCCCAGGTTTGCTCGGGGATCAGGTTGCCGACCCCTGCGCTGGCTTCGAGCACATGCAGCAGGCGGATGGCTTCGTCTTTGTTGCCGGCGGCCAACTCGTAGTGTGCGCGTTCCCCCGCCATCAGCGGCCAGACACGTCCAATCCCGGTTCCATCAAAGGGATCACCGTTGTCGTGTTCGCCGTAACCATCCTGATTGTAACGGTACCAGCCTGGGCCGTAGGACAGATCCGTTTTCAGGACGGAATCAATGGCTTTGACGGTGTCGAGGATGCGTGGGTCGGTGGCGCTGCGCAGGCCAAAACGGACAAGCGCAAGCGCATCGGGGCTGATGATGTTTTCTGCTTCTGTGAGCGCTTCGCCAGGCAGGCGGTTCTTGATGATGACTGCACCTTTGGCGGGCGCGAGGACATCGGCGGCATCTGGTGGCGCGATGCGCACATAATAGCCATCGATGCCGAGTTTTTGCGTCAGCTCGGTGTCGGTGGCGTAAATCCAACGCTCAATGCTGTTGTTCCAGGCATCGGCTGTTTCGCGCAGGTAGGTGCTGATCTCTGCTTCTCCGCTCAAATCTGCCAGGTCGGCGGCTGCCAGCAGCGCTGAGATTTCCACCGCCAGGGTAAAGGGCGAATAACCGGGGTCTTCCTCCCAGCGATCCTGGGCAGTGACGGGACCGTTTTTGACGAGAAAGCTTGCGGCACGTTTGACCATCGGCCACAGGCGCTTTAGATCAGCGGGCTTTAAGGCCTTTTCGCGATTGGCCAGATCAACCAGCAGGATGGGGAAGGCGGTTTCGTCCATTTGCGAGCCTGTCCAGTAGGGACTGCCATCCAGCCACATGTTTTGCGGCCAGTGGCCGTCGGCTTCCTGGGTGATTTGCAGATAGAACAATACCCGGCGGGTGTCACCGTGCGCACCGGCAGCCAGCAAGCCGCCTGCCGAATTCAACCAGATCGCGCGGCCAGGCAAGGTGATAGCCGCCCAGGTCGTTATCCCCTTTCGAAAAGCCCCAGGGGATGGAGAGACTGGCAATTAACGCACCCGGAAAGCGTTTGGATTCATGGGTGCGCATGACTGCCGCGCTGACCAGAAAAAGGTTCCTGGTTGTTTTGCTGGCTTGCGGGGGATTTAAGGGCAGCAATGTCTCGAGCCAGCTTTGCCACTCACGGATATACATCTCGCGCGCGCTTTCAAAGCCATCGAGCAGGCTGGCCAGGGCGCGTTGACCCGCTTCGAAGGCATTTGCCCCGAAACCGAGCGCCAGGACGAAGTTTCCTGCGCACTGTTGCAGGTCAATTTCGGCGGTCAGTGCTACGTTGCCGTTTTCGGCACGCTCATAGGCCCATTGCATCTGATTGTGTTGCATCAGATCCTGCCAGCCATCGGATGTGCCAGCAAACCCGGCAGAACGATTGACCCAGGCCGCTGAACAGGCCAAAGCCAGGGCAACCCCTTCGCGCTCGGCAAAAAGCATGGGGAGGCCTTTGTAATCACCAATCCAGGCGGTGTTGTTGGCGCCCTGATTGCCCAAATGCGGGGCCAGTTCCACATACAGGTGATAATCTTCCAGCTTTCCTTGCAAGGGCGTGAACTGGGTCTGTTGCAACACCACGTCGCGCTTGGGGTCGGCCAGGATTTCCTTTTCAATTTGATATTTTCCCTGCAGGCAGGTATTCGTCAGTTTGTAGGCGGGCACGCCAGGGGCAAGCGACTCGATCTGTTGCCCGGTCTGGCGCTTTTCTTCCGAGAAAAAATCGGTCCCCGAAGTCACCATCAACCCCATATCACGGATGCAGGCCTGGTCTTCTCTTGGGTAATAAATCTCGTCAAAAATGCCGTGACTAAGCGTGAACCAGATGCGGCTGGTCTGGTTGAGTGCCGTACCAACGCCAGTTTTGGCGCTGGATGTCCAGCGGGGGGAAATCCCCGGCCAGCCGGGGGCGAATGATTCAGTTGTCATAAAGTTTTATCCTGTTTGGGTTAAATAGCCATCTGGAAATTACAACGCATCTTTTAGAGAGATTCTAAAGAGAATTCCATTCAATGACTGCTTTGATTTCATCTGCCGTGTGTTGATGCAGCGCCGCTTCGAAGTCAGTATAAGGATAATGGTGGGTAATCAACTGATTGACATGGTCGCCCCAGAGCAAATGGGCGTGCGCCAGATCGTCTACTGCCATTTGATAGTGATCGCGGGCGGCGTTGACGCTGCCGATCATCACCTGATTTTTTAGCACCAGCCCCCTGATCAGTTCTGCCCCTTGCACTTCGAGCGGCCGATCGCCGCCGGGAATCCCCGTCAGCACGTAGGCGCCGTTCGGGGCCAGCGCATCCAGCAGATTGAATTCCAGCGATGCGACACCGGTGGCTTCAACGATCAAATCGATTCGACCAAAGTGGTCGTCGACCTTGTCGGCGGGCACCTGGCGGGCGTCGATATATTGTCCGCCGATGTGTTTCAGCCAGTTGGGCCGGGCCGAATCGGTGTCGACAATATCCAATCCGTAGACCACTGCGCCACGCAGGCGCAGGATCATTGCCGCCAGCAGGCCGATTGGCCCAAGACCGGCCACAAGGCAGGGCCGCCCGTTCAGCCAGTCGAGGGTTGCAGGGGCATCGGGCAGGCGCGCCACTTGCAAGCGAACGGCCTCGTCAATGGCTTTTTCAGCGACGGAGAGTGGTTCACACAAGACACCCACGGGCTCCAACTCAGCGGGCACGCGGATGACGTATTGTTCTTTATCGACTGCAAATTGTGTCTGATACCCGTCCAGCCCCCAGATGCCGCGCTCAACGTAGTCACCGCTCTGGCACATATCGGATCGGTTCATCAGACACGACAGGCATTTGCCGCAGCCCCGTCGCACCGTGAAAACGGCGAAATCCCCGACGTTTACCCGGCTGACAGTTTTGCCGATTTCGACGACTTGCCCGAGCATTTCATGCCCAATCACCAGATCATTCTGGCCCTGAGGTGGTTTCGAGCGCCCTCCGGCGGCTTCCTCCCGATCCGTTCCGCAGATGCCAACGCGCAGGATGCGCAGTTTGATCTCGTCGTCTGCCGAAATCGCGGGTTCGGGGCGGTCTACCAGGCTTAAAGTGGAAGTATTGGTTGTATTTGCAATGGCTTTCATTTGGTACTTCTCCTTGTTCATAGGATCGGTTTATACGAGGCACGGATGATGCTTAAGTTGTACCAGCGAAAACTTAGCGTACGATTAAGTTATTTGACGACCTTGTCAATATAGCCAAAAACCCAGCGTGGATTGATTTTTAGCCGGTTGAGAACGTTCCTGGATATGCAGGGTTTCTCTTACTTCAATCGATAGAACATTACAGGATTCCCTACCCCTTTGAGCAGCGCCTGGTCAGGGTCAACCCGCAATTGGGCTTTTTCGATGATTTCAGGGACGGCTGCCGCCTGGTAGACCGCTTCGGTGCAGACAATTTCACCAGCCTCGGCGACGGCCTGCACACGCGCAGCAATGTTGACGGTTTGACCGAAATAATCGAGCTGTTCGTTCGTCTCCACCGCAATGCACGGACCAGTGTGAATGCCAATCTTTAAGATCAATTCTTCGCCGCCGCCTGTTTTGAGAATCTGATTGCGCATGATCGCTGCCGCTTCAAGCGCGGAGGCCGGGTCGTTAAAACTCGCCATAATGGCGTCACCCATCGTTTTTACGATGGCGCCCCGGTGCGCCGCAATGATCTCGCGCAGCAACGCAAAATGCTCGCGTACCAGTCCATAGGCATTGAAATCGCCGATGCGCTCGTACATGGCGGTGGAGCCTTTCAGGTCGGTGAAGAGCAGCGTCAGATTTTTGAGTTCCAGTCCGCTGGAGGGTGGGATGCTTTCGGTGTGGAACAGATCGCGGAAGGTTTGCGAATTGAGCAACTCCTTGCCAGTCAGGTAAGGGGTCAGCTTATAAATGGACGATGCTTTTGCGCGCTGTTCAGGGGTGTAGGGTTTCATGCGTTCCTCACACAACAACCCTAGCAGGATGGTTTGGCGCGAACGGTTATGGATGTGGAGAATACAATCGCCCGGCGCGAGCACCAGCGTTTCAGGGATCAACTGTCCGTCGAAGAGCAGTTCAAGGTTGGCTTCGTGGGTTGTCCCGGTATGGTTGACGGGGATGTGCGTGACTGCATGGGTGGCGGGAACCATCAGCATGTAGTGGTCTGCCGGGAGGGTCACTTGCAAATCCTGCACCAATTCAGCCGGGATGCGGTAACTGCTGCGCAGGGAAGCCGAGATCACGGCGTGGACGCCGGGGTGAAAGGCGACGCTGGTGGAGAAAAACGTAAAGAAACCGTCGCGCTCAAATTCGAGCTGATCCATGTTGTGAAAGCGGATGGCGCGTGCCGAGGGGGCAATCGTAAAAGCGACTTCGGTGCGTTCTTCGAGCGAGGGGGTGGTATCAAGCTGACACAGCGAGCAGCGTTTCTCGGCGTTGAGCCAGCGCAGCCCGCTAGGGGCCGTGATAAATGCACCGCAACTCGGGCAGATGACACCCCAGTTGAAGTTCAGAATACCGGTGTGTGTGGCATACAGAAACAGATCAATCGCCGTTTCTTTTGCGATCCCGGCGCGTTCAGCATAGCGAATGGGACTCATACGAAAGAGTTCTTCATCGGGCGCGCTGGCGATAAACCCGGCAAAGCCGTCAAGCGTCCGCGTGTCAAACCTGTCAGTTGCGCGGATCAGCTCCAGCCGCGATGTCAAATCAGATTGATTCATTGGTTCGCTCCAAATATTCCCCAAAACCGCTTCAGCCTGTCATCTTCAACCTTCGAGCTGCAACTTTCGAACCGTTTTCGCCAGTCCGCCGCATGATTCACGAATAATCAGTTCGGTATCCAGCAGAATGTGGCGGGGTTTGTCGCCGGGGCGGCGGATAATCTCAGCCAGCGCGTCCACCGCTGCGGAGCCCATATCCTGCAACGACTGGCGGATCGTGGTCAGGGGTGGGTTGGTTCGGCTCGCCAGGGGCACGTCATCGTATCCGACCACGGCAATGTCATCCGGGACGTGCAGCTGGGTTTCGCTCAAAGCGCGCAACGCGCCAATCGCCATCGTATCGCTGGCGGCAAAGATGGCATCCGGCTTATGGTGGATGAGTTGTTGCATCGCGTCGTAGCCGCCTTCTTCGGTGAAATCGGCTTCGATCACCAGTTCTTGCAGAAAGGGCATGTTTGCTTCTTCCAGTCCTTTAAGATAGCCTGCATAGCGGTCATAGCCGGCGATTTTGTTGTGCGGCCCGGTAATGGTGGCAATGCGTTTGCGTCCCAGGCTGGCCAGATGGCGGATTGCGGTGGTGGCGCTCTTGACGTTGTCCACATCGAGATAGTTGATATCCAGCGTTGGGTGGCGGCCAATCGTGATGAAGGGCATTTTGCTCTCATAGAGCGATTCGAAAATTGGGTCGTTCATGGTCATGGAGGACATGATGACGCCATCCAACAGGCCGTTGTGCAGAATTTCGCGCATCGTGCGCTGTTCATACTGGGGTTCCACCAGCCACAGCATCATCGAGTAGTTTTGCATATTGCAGCCCGCTGAAACGCCACGAATAAATTGCGGGAAGTAAAGATCGCTGAAGATGGTCGAAACCGCTGCGGGGATGACCAGTCCCAGCACGCCAGTTTGACCGCCAGCCAGCGAACGTGCTCCCAGGTTGGGCTGAAAATTATGTTCCTGGATCACGTCCATGATGCGCTTGCGGGTATCTTCTTTTACATAATCCCCGCCGTTGATCACCCGTGAAACGGTGGAGCGGGAAAAACCACTAAAACGTGCGATATCTTCAAGTGTGAGAGGCATATTTAATCATCCAAAAGTGGAATAGGTATCTAAACTTTACCAGAATAACGCAAATTATAAATAACAATTTTGATACGTGGCAGGTTTTGTGTCCTTAAAACAAAGATTTTCGATCTTTTTATCGAAGTTGTTATCGTACATTTCTCCTATTTAAAGATTTATCAGGCTATTTTGTCTTTCTGCATACCAAAGCAAGTATATAATGCTCGCGATTAGAAATATACAATACAATGTTATGTTTTCCTGCTCAATAAAAGCGCAATTTCTGATCGTGCCGGGTATAATTTCTTTGCGTTTTCTTTCACAAATTTATGCATCGGAGATTATTATGATTGCTCAACTGATTGACGGAAAATTAATCGCGCAAAGCGTGCGCGATCAAGTGGCTGCGGAGGTGGCAAAGCGTACTGCGGCAGGGAAACGTAAGCCTGGTCTGGCGACTGTGTTGGTGGGGGATCGGGTTAATTCGGCAACCTATGTGGCATCGAAGCAAAAAGCCTGCCAGGAGCTGGGTATGGAATCTTTCCATTATGCCTTGCCGGGCGATATTTCACAGACAGAGCTCGAGGATATTGTTCGCAAGCTGAATGATGACCCGGCTGTCAGCGGAATCCTGGTGCAACTGCCTTTGCCTGCGCACCTGAACGAGGAGCGCATTTTGCAACTGGTCAGCATCGAAAAAGATGTGGACGGATTTTCTCCCCTGAATATTGGTCGTCTGGCGCAAAAGGGTCGTGAGCCGTTGTTTGTCCCCTGCACGCCCAGCGGATGTATTTATCTGCTTGATCAGGCGGGTGTCAAGATTGAAGGTGCCAATGCGGTTGTGCTGGGACGTTCCAACATTGTGGGCATGCCAGCAGCATTGTTGCTGACCAGTCGCAACGCCACTGTCACGATCTGCCACTCACGCAGCGAAGACCTGCCAAATATCGTTCACCGCGCCGATATTTTGATTGCCGCGATTGGCCGCGCCGAAATGGTACGCGGCGACTGGATCAAGCCCGGTGCAGCCGTGATTGATGTGGGCATGAACGACAAGCCCGACCCCACCAAGAAGCGCGGCTACCGCCTCGTTGGCGATGTAAACTTTGAAGAAGCGTCCGAAGTTGCCGGGTGGATCACCCCCGTCCCCGGTGGCGTGGGCCCGATGACCATTGCCATGCTGATGAAGAATACGCTTAAAGCGGCGCAGATTCAGCAGGGAGAATGATTTGATTTTCGGTAAGGGCGCAGCAATGCTGCACCCTTACTCAAACCGAAACCGCCATATTCCCACGCTGAAAAACACTACAGCGAAACCCATCAGCACCGCTGCGGTGGGCAGAATATCGATCATTCCGCCTCCGCGTAGCGAAAGGGTCAGCAGACCCTGCATCGCCCAGGTCGTCGGCAAAACCTGGACAATCGTCCGCACCACGTCGGGGAAAAGCTCCAGCGGATACCAGCAGCCACCCATCAGCGCCATGACCATGCCGAGCAGGATGCTCAGGCCGGTGGCCTGCCCCTCGCTTTTGATAAACGTCCCCAGGGTTGTCCCCAGTGCAGCGGCGGCTAGCGCAAAGGTCAGCATCATCAGTCCCAGCGCGGGCAGGTCACGTCCCCAGTTGACGCCCAGCACCAGCGCACCAAACCCCACCAACAGCGACATCTAAATCATTGAAACTGCCACTTGTCCGCTGATCGTACCGAGCAGAAAGGTCGCTTTTTGTGTCGGCGTGGTCAGCAAGCGGCGCAACGTACCTTGCTGACGTTCGTAAGCAAATAGTCCCGAAATGCCCAACAGCGGGATGAAAACCCAGGTGACAAGCTGCCCTGCGGACGAGTTCGTGCGCGGATCATAGTCCACCGCGTCCTTGGTCGTCGCCTGGACGGTTTCAACTCGCTGCGGGGCTTCGTCCGATAACTTCTGTGCCTGGGCCAGCGATGCGTCGAAGTAGCTTTGCTTTGCCGCAGCCGAGTCAAACGCTTTGAGCTTTTCGGCTTCACTGACACTTTTCTGCGCGATGGAAATGGCGCTGCCGACACGGTTGGCGACGGCCTGCACGGCGCGTTCCGCGATCAGCGCGTCCATGCTGTTGGGCTGCTGGCGCAGTTGTAGTTGCGTTTTCCCCGAATCCCCAAACCCGGCGGGAATGACCAAAATGACTGCCGCCTTGCGCTCCTTGAACTGCGCCTCGGCATCTTCCAGTTTCAGCAAGTCAGGTCGCACCGACGTGGATTTTTCCAGCCCGGCGATGATCTGGCGCGCAAGCGCAGTCTGCGCCTGATCCACAACCACCAGCCTGATGCGGTTGTCATCGTCCTTTGACGGTGTGCCGCCTGCCAGCAGGTAGGTGAAGACCAGTGGCAAAATGATAAAGAAAAGCAATTCAGAACGGCTGGCAAAACGGATTATTGCGTCTTTCCAGGCAATGGCGAAGATTTTTTGCATAATGATTTCTCCGTATTCGGGCGCGGGGACCGCGCCCCTACGATTATTTCTGTCCAATTCCCTGACGGTTAAACAGCACCACGGCCACCACAAACAGCCCCGCGCCCATCGCCAGCAGCGCCGTGATCGGTGTGCCAATGTCAGCCAGCGTGCCGCCTTGCGCCAGCGTTGTGAAACCGTCCAAGCCCCAGGCGTTGGGCGTGATTTTGCTCAAGGTCTGCACAAATGGCGGCATATTATTCAGGCTGACGAAGGAGCCGCCCAGAATGCCGAACATCAACATCAGCGCTGAACCAGCACTGCCGATCTGCGCCGGGGTGCGCGCCAGCGCTGTCAGCAACATGCCCCAGCCGGTCGCGGCAAAGACGGCTGCCAGCACCAGCACGATGATGCCAGCCGGATCGCCCCACTTCAATTGAAACAACAGGGCACTGGCTACGATCAAAATGCCCAGTTGGGCGCAACCGGTCAGGAAGATACCGAAGACTTTTCCGCCGAGCACTTGCGTGCTTGTGGTGGGCGAGATCAACAGGCGCGGCAGGGTTCCCTGATTGCGTTCCTGCAACAGCGAACGTCCGCCGTAGCTGACGGTATACATTAAAAACATCAGCGCCATGGCTGGCGCAATGTAGCTCAGCGCATCGAAAGGCACTTCGCCACTGCCGCTATCCGTTTTTTGGATGGTGATGCTCGATGCGGTGTCGGCTTGCTGAATGCCGAGTGTTGCGCCAAGTTTGGGCGCGTCTTGTGGGGAGATCAGTCCGTTGGTGAGTAGTTGCGTGACGACCACCTCCCCGCCAATTCTGCCGGTTTCGACACGGCCCAGAAATTCTTCCACAATGGTTTTGATGATGCCTGCGCTGGTGGGACGTGTCGGGTTGGCGTAGATTTCGATTTTGACGGGTTGTACCGTGATGTTGTCTTTGGGGATAACGCTGTCGGTGAATCCTTTGGGGATGACGACCAGCGCTGCAGCCTGGTCTGCATCGATAGAGTGGCGCGCCGCCTGTGGGTCGTCTAATGTTGTGGTTTCGACCAACTCCGATAATTCCGGCGAATTGAAGACATCCACCAACGCATTGCCGAGCCGGGCTTTGTCCTGATTGACAAGGATGACGGGGATGTTGGCGATGCCCGAGCCGTTGCCGCTAAAGCGTCCGGTGACGAGGCCCAGGCCAAGCGTCAGCAAAAAGGGCGCGAGCAAAATCAGCAGCAGCGCCGCCCGGTCACGGAAGATGATTTTCAGGTCTTTGAGGCCGATCAGGATGATTTTTGTCATGTTAGTTTCCAGTGATTGGATATTCGATATTGGATAATGGTTTTCGAATATCGAATATCGCCTTTCCTAATCTCTCAACGCCCTGCCTGTTAGATGCAAAAAGACTGCCTCTAAATTCGGCTCGTGGATGTCAATCGAGCGCAGTTTGAGCCCAGCTTCGCTCGCTTTGGCGATGACGGGTGCCAGACTTTCTTCGGCGCTGGCGACGCTGATGGTGGCCTGCTGTGCGCTAACGTCAACGCGCTGCACCCCCGCCAGATTGCGGATGGCTCCGGCCAGTGCTTCGGCGTTCTGGCTTTCGTCAACGCGCAAGATAATTGTTTCAGACTGTCCGATCTGACGGGTCAGTTCTTTCTGCGTGCCGAGCGCAATCAGCTCGCCATGATCCATGATGCCGACGCGGTTGGAAAGTTCGGCGGCTTCTTCCATGTAGTGGGTGGTGTAGAGTACAGTCATGCCCTGCTGGTTCAGGCTCTTGACCGTGTCGAGGATGGCCCGCCGCGACTGCGGATCAATGCCCACGGTCGGCTCGTCCATGAAGAGTAGGCGCGGCTTGTGCAGCAGACCCACACCGATGTTGACGCGCCGCTTCATGCCGCCTGAGTAGGTCTTGACGCGCTGGTTGGCCTTGTCGGTCAGGCCGATCTGTTCGAGAATTTCGTCAATGCGTGTGTTGAGTGTCTTGCCGCCCAGGTTATACATTTGGCCCCAGAAGCGCAAGTTTTCGCAGGCGCTCAGCTCTTCGTAGAGCGCCAAATCCTGCGGTACGATGCCGATGATCTGGCGCACTGCCATTGCGTCTTTGACGATGGAATGTCCGCCGATTTTGGCGTCGCCGCGGGTGGGCGCATATAACGTTGAGAGCATCGAGATGCTGGTGGTTTTGCCTGCGCCGTTGGGCCCGAGCAGGCTGAAAATTTCGCCTTCTTCGATTTGGAAGGTGATGCCTTTGACCGCGGCAAAATCGCCGTAGTTTTTGGCAAGGTCTTGAACTTCAAGGATGGGGGGCATGGAAAATTCTCCGAAATGTGAATGACAACCTGGATGGTCGGTCTACGGAAAAGCCCCGCAGAAGTTGCGGGGCTTTTGAAGCAGTTATTTTATGACATGGCCAGGTTCTCTGGTTTCTTGGAGAAACGTCGAAAAACCAGATGGATGATGATCCACGATAGAAGCATACCAGGCAGTAGAAGCGGCACGAAACAGATCAGAAAATACAGGCTGAGTACGCTAAAAATAGCCTGTAGCTCTTTATCTGTACGGGTGCCATCTGGAGCTATACAGCTTATCCTGATATTTTTGCCAGTATGAGTTAAACCATCTGAATCAGTATACGTGCTTTCGCTGCCCTCTTCGTAGAGAAGTTTGTCCCCGTTTGGGCAAACAAAGCGTTCCACCATGCCAAAATTGGCTGCTGGCGCAGCGCCCATGCCAGACCCACCAACCGCCCCGGCGAAAATAATGGCGGTTGTGCCAGTGACAAAAGCAATAATTCCCCAGACGATAATTTGCGAGACAGATTTAAGGAGAAATTTTTTCATTTGGTTCCTTTGCTTAGGCAGGTGAATGATCCAATCCTAGCATTGGAATTCCATGTAAAAAATCCCCAGAAGGTCAGGCTTTCTACGGTCCATCTTGATTCATTACGGATTTTGTTGTCTTACGCTGCGTGCTCTGTGACAAATGCTTTTTATTTGCGCAAGTTAAACCAATATACTTTCCTTTCTATTAACATTTCCATCGGTAGCTTGCTAACCGTCCTGACAAAGGGCTTATAATAGCCAGCACCTAAATTCCGTTATTATTCATATATATAAAAGGAAAATTATGGTCACAAAACGCAAAGGTATAATTCAAGTTGGCGGCAAAGATGCCACCATTATTGGGGCTGATATCAAAGTGGGCCAGAAGGCTCCTGATTTTGCTGTCTTCAAAACCGACTGGACGCCCATTAAGGGGCTCAAAGCTACCAAAGGCAAGGTGCGCATTATCACGCCTCTCCCCTCGCTCGACACTGAAGTCTGTGATCGTGAAACGCGCCGCTTCAACCAGGAAGCTGGCGCGCTTGGCGCAGATGTTGCCATTATCGTCGTCAGCACCGACCTGCCTTACGCGCAGAAGCGCTGGTGTGGCGCAGCGGGTGTCGATCAGGTATTAACCGTTTCAGATAGTTACAAGGCCGATTTCGGCAAAAAATACGGTTGCTTGATCGAAGAGCGCCGCACCTTGCGCCGCGCCGTTTTTGTCGTGGATCGCAAAGGCATTGTTACCTACGCCGCCTACATGCCCGCCCTCAGCAACGAACCCAACTACGAAGAAGTCCTGACCGCTGCCAAACTGGCGCTTGCGACGAATTAAAAATCCTACCCAAAAAGGAACTTGAAGGCAAACAGCCCAATTTGCAACCTGTAACCTTCTCCCCACACCCATGCCTGCCTCCCGATGGCACTCCAACCCTGTTGACCTGTTCGAATGGATGGACGAAAACGATGCGGAAATGCTCGATATGTTCCTGCCGTCTGTTTTTACGCGCTTCTCGGATGTAAAAGGAGAAGACAACGCATCCAAGACCGACCCTCAGCCTGCTCCGCCGCTCGATGAAATCGACCTCGCCCCTGAGATCGTCCCAATCTTGCCGCTGCGGGGCGTTGTCGTATTTCCACAGACCGCTGTCCCGCTGACCATTGGTCAGCCCCGCTCTATCAACCTGGTGGACGATGTCGTCGCGGGCAATCGGCTGGTTGGGCTGGTTGCTGCCCGAAATCCGGAGCTTGAAACCCCCGGCCCAGAAGACCTCTATAGCATTGGCACGCTTGCCACTGTCCATCGCCTGTTGCGTGCGCCCGATGGCACCATCCGCCTGCTTGTGCAGGGCAGCGAGCGATTTCGCATCGTTGAATTCACCCAGACCGAACCCTACCTGATGGCGCGCATTGAGCGTATTCCAGAAACTGTTGAAGATGGGCTCGAAATGGAGGCGCTGGCGCGCAATGCCCGCGAGCAGTTCACCGCCATTGCTGACCTGATCCCATCGTTCCCGCGTGAACTGGTTGCTTCCATTACATCCATTGATAGTCCGCTCCAGACCGTTTACGCCATCGCCAACTTCCAGCGCATTGAACTCTCTGACGCGCAGGAGCTGCTGGGGCTTGATTCAACGTCTGATAAATTGCGCAAGCTGGTTAATTTTCTGGTGCGTGAAACCGCCGTCCTGCAAATTGGCCAAAAGATTCAGGAAGAAGCCCGCTCCGAAATCGACAAGGTACAACGCGAGTATTTTCTGCGTGAGCAGTTAAAAGCCATCCAAAAAGAGCTTGGCGAACACGACGAGCAGGCCGTCGAAGTCGACGAATTTCGCAAAAAGATTGAAGCCGCGAACATGCCTGATGAAGCCCGCAAACAGGCCAACCGCGAACTTGAACGGCTTTCTCACCTGCCTACCGCCGCCGCTG
The DNA here is from genome assembly GCA_963757465.1 of uncultured Chloroflexia bacterium. Classification (GTDB taxonomy): domain Bacteria; phylum Chloroflexota; class Anaerolineae; order Anaerolineales; family Villigracilaceae; genus UBA5195. Next base: position 936,589 of record CAVWRY010000007.1, read on the forward strand.
AATATGGCGTCATTCGCACCTATCTCGATGCGCTTGTCTCGCTGCCCTGGTCGGTTGGGACGGATGATAATCTCGAAATTGCCCACGCACGTGCGGTGCTCGAAAAAGACCACTACGGCCTGGACGATATTAAGGAGCGCATTCTTGAGTTTCTGGCGATTCGCAAACTGCGCCTGGAACGGAAGGGTGAGCTGGTTGCCTCCGATGATAAGATCCGTCGTGATCGCGAGGGCGTGATTTTGTGCTTTGTTGGCCCGCCCGGTGTAGGCAAGACCTCGCTCGGGCAGTCGATTGCACGGGCGATGGGGCGCAAGTTCATCCGCGTTTCGCTGGGTGGGATGCGCGATGAAGCCGAAATCCGCGGTCATCGGCGCACCTACATCGGCGCAATGCCCGGACGGATTTTGCAGGCGCTGCGCCGCATCGAAACGCGCAACCCGATTTTCATGCTCGATGAAATCGACAAGCTGACATCTGATTTTCACGGCGACCCGGCTTCAGCGCTGCTGGAAGTGCTCGACCCGGAACAAAACGGCGAATTCCGCGATAATTACCTTGAAGTGGCTTACGACCTGTCACAGGTGATGTTCATCGCCACCGCCAACACGCTTGAAACCATCCCCGGTCCGCTGCGTGACCGTATGGAAATCATCTCGCTTGCGGGCTATACTGAAGGCGAAAAGGTGGCGATCGCCAAGGGTTATCTGATTCCGCGTCAGATTCGTGAGAATGGCTTGAAACCCGAAGAAGCCATTTTCAGCGATGAAGCCTTGCGCATGATTGTTACGCAATATACCCGCGAGGCGGGCGTCCGCAATTTGGAGCGCAGCATTGGCTCGGTCTGTCGCAAGATCGGAACAAAGATTGCCGAAGGCAAAGAAACCACCTTTCAAGTCACGCCAGATGTGCTCAAAGATCTGCTCGATCATCCACCCTTCCAGAGTGTTGAAGAGTTGAATGCGCGCGCCTCTGTTCCGGGTGTTATTCCCGGTCTGGCGTGGACGCCGTATGGTGGCGAAGTGCTCTTTATCGAAGCGACCCGCATGCCGGGCGCAAAAGGCTTTCAGATCACCGGCTCGGTGGGCACTGTCATGCAAGAATCTGCGCACGCGGCCATGTCTTATGTCCGTTCGCATGCCCAGGAACTTGGGTTGCATACCGATTTCTTCGAAAAGTCGGATTTTCATATGCACATTCCTGCTGGTGCGCAGCCCAAAGATGGTCCATCGGCAGGGGTGACAATGGCGACAGCGTTGACATCGCTCATTGCTGGGCGCAAGGTCAAGCCTAAAGTGGGCATGACCGGCGAGATTACGCTGCGGGGTCAGGTTCTTCCCATTGGCGGCGTCAAAGAAAAGGTGCTGGCTGCACACAGCAACGGACTGCGAACGATCATCCTGCCCAAACGGAATCAACCCGATATCGAAGACGTCCCGGATGAGATCAAAAAAGTGATGAAGTTTATTTTTGTTGAAAGTGTTGATGAAGCTTTGGCAGCCGCACTGGAACCAGCAAAAAAGGTTTCGATTCGTGCCAAAAAAGAAAAGAAATCTGACGGATAAAGGACGATACTCATGCCAAAAGTGATGCTGGCGGAAGACGATGCGACCATGCTTTCCCTGTTGCGGACGTTGCTTCAAATGGAAGGTTTTGCTACTGCAACCTTGGGGGTCGAAGAAGATGTTCTCGAGTCCTTGCGCCGTGAGACGCCAGACATTGTTTTGCTGGATGTGCATTTGACCCAGGGCAATGGGCTTGATTTCCTGCAAAGGATTCGTCAGGATGAAGGCTTGAAAAATATGGTCGTTATCATGTCATCAGGGATGGCGCTCGAAACGGAAAGTATCCAGGCAGGGGCCAATGCGTTTTTGCTTAAGCCTTATATGCCTGATACACTGATTAACGCCATCAAAAATGGGTTGCCCAAGACGGAATAACGTATGCCCAATCTTTTAAAATTTGGCATTCTGACGATTTCTGACCGTTCTTCGCGTGGAGAACGGCCAGATCTTTCGGGTCCGATGCTGGTGGATGCGGTGCATGCCCAGGGCTGGGAAGTCATTCTGTCTGAAACTGTCCCCGACGAGTTGGAGTTAATCCGTTCCCGGCTCATTCTCTGGGCGGATGGCAGCAACATGGACGTGATCCTTACCGCCGGCGGGACGGGGTTTGCTCCCCGCGACGTTACCCCCGAAGCAACCCGCGCTGTCGTCGAGCGGCTCACCCCCGGTCTCGACGAAGCCATGCGTGCCGCCAGCCTTGCCATTACGCCGCATGCCATGCTATCGCGTGCCGCATCTGGCATTCGCGGGCATACGCTGATTGTCAATTTACCTGGCAGCCCCAAGGGTGCAGTCGAAAATTTGCGGGTGATTGTGCCAGTTCTGGGTCATGCCATTCAACTTTTGCGCGATGATCCGACGGGTGAACGCGGTCATCTTGCCAGCTAAGCTTCACCAGTGCTATAATCTCGCCCGCGCCTATCCTGACGGGGCGGAATTCATCTGTCTGTTATTAAAGGAAAAGAAAATATGATTGATGTTAATGAACTACGCAAGGGAATTACATTTGAATACGACGGTCAATTGTTGAAAGTGCTCGAATACAGCCACAACAAACCTGGCCGCGGCAATGCCACCATCCGCATTAAAGCGCGCAACCTGAAAACCATGGCTACCATCGAAAAAACCTTCCAGTCTGGCGACCGTGTGCCAGATGTGCGTCTCGATTTTCACAACGTCCAGTTTCTATACTCGGACAGCGAGTTCTATCACTTCATGGACAATGAAACCTTTGAGCAGCCCGCTGTTAGCGGAAAAATGCTCGGTGATGCCGCTGGTTTCCTGAAGGAAGGCATGGAATGCAAGCTGACCTTCTACCAGGGCAACCCGCTTGACATTGAACTGCCCACCTCGGTTGACCTGAAAGTCATCTCGGCTGAAACGGCCGTGCGTGGCGATACCGCCACTGGCGTCACCAAAAAGGTCGAAGTCGAAACAGGTGTTTCAGTGCAGGTGCCCAACTTTGTCAAAGTTGGCGATACAATCAAAGTTGACACCCGCACAGGCGAATATTTGACCCGCGCATAAAATTTTTGCAAGAAATTCTTTTGTAGCCTTAAGGCGAATGGCCCAAGCGTGTTATGCTATAAGCGTTAAACGAGCCATTCGCCTTTTCTTTTCCCGTTACGAAAGCCAACTTTATGCGTACTCCATCTGGTATTGAATGCAAATATTTTTACGGTGATTACTTTCGTGGGCGCTCTGTTGAAGAATGTCGCCTGCTTAAAGCCTCTGGCGAACGTTGGACGCCTGATCTATGCAGAACCTGTCCTGTGCCCGCGATTACGCGTGCCAATGCCTGTGAGTTTTTGCGTTTGCATGGCACTGTGGGACGTCCGCTCAATGCGGCATTTCAGCGGCGCGTTCAGGTGACCGCCTTCTGTGACAAGACCAACCGTGACGTCAAAGAACCTGAAATCGGCTGCGGCGAATGCCATCCACTCCCACCCGCTTTTAAAAATGTTCGCTAACCTGTCGATTTTATGCCGCTAACGCTCCTGCTTGATCTTGACGACACCCTGCTAAACTCCAATATTGATGTTTTTATCCCGGCCTATTTTCAAAAATTGGCCGGGTTTCTTGCGTCACAGGTCCAGGCTGATTTGTTGATTAAAGAGTTGGTGGCGGGCAGCCGCCTGATGCTTGAAAATCAGCGTCCTGACCGAACCCTCGATCAGGTTTTCAGCGATTATTTTTTTTCTGCCCTTGGGCTGGAACGCGCTGTGCTCCAGCCGTTGATTGAGCGTTTTTACGACGAAATTTTTCCCAGCCTGCGGCAGTTTTGCGCCCCACGTGCGGGCGTGGTCGAAATGGTCGAATACGCTTTTGCGCAGGGCTGGCGTGTTGTGATTGCCACCAACCCGCTTTTTCCGCGCAAGGCGATTGAAGAGCGCCTGCGCTGGGCCAACCTGCCGCCCGAAAAATATCCCTTTGCGCTGGTAACCAGCATGGAAACCAGCCACTTTACCAAAGCTGTTCCTGCTTATTACGCCGAAATTTTGGGGAATCTTGGCTGGTTAACGGAGCCAGTGGTAATGGTTGGGGACGACCCGCTCATGGACATCGAATCTGCGACGAAGGCCGGGCTACCCGTATATTGGATCCGCCCCGAGGGGAGGCAATTCCCCGAACTCGCTGCCACGCCCCAGGGGACGATGGCTGATTTTCAGGGTTGGATCCGCACGGTTGCCACTGACTCGCTTCAAGTGAATCCAAAAGCCCCCGAGGCGCTCATCAGTTCCATGCAATCTGCCCCGGCTGTGTTGGATACATTGCTTCGGACACTCCAACCCGCCGAATGGACCAAACGCTGGCGCGAGGATGAGTGGGCCGTCACCGAAATCCTTTGCCATCTGCGCGACCTCGATATAGAAGTTAACCTGCCCCGGCTCGAAACGCTTTTGACGGCCAAAAATCCCTTTATTACTGGTCAGAACACGGACCCCTGGGCTAAAGAGCGCCAGTATATCGCGCAGGATGGCCCCGCAGCCTTCCGTGATTTTGTCACCGGGCGCATCAAACTGCTTGAAAAGCTCAAGAGCCTGTCTGCCGAAGACTGGCAGCGTCGTGCACAACATACTATTTTTGGGCCAACCTACTTGCAGGAACTGGTCGGTTTTATGGCAGAACATGACCAGACGCATATCCAGCAAATCAAGACGCTTTTGAGACTACTGCGAAAAAAATAGCCTGGCGCATCCCTTTTTGGCAGTATGTGTTATATCTGAAGAACTACCCAGGGAGGTGGTCTGTCGAAAAGGACAGATCGGGGAAATCGTCCCAAAAAAATTACAGGAGAGAGAAAATGCGTAAACGAGTTGTCATCACCGGCTTGGGGTGTATCAGCCCGGTTGGGAATAATGTGCAAGATACCTGGGAAGCCATCATCGCAGGGAAATCTGGCGCAGGGCCAATCACACATTTTGATGCAAGCCACCACAAAACGCGCTTTGCCTGCGAGGTGAAGGGTTTTGATGCGGCTGCCATTTTGGGCACAAAAGAAGTTCGCCGCATGGATCGTTTTACCCAGTTTGCAGTTGCCGCTACACTTGAGGCGATTGCCGACGCAAACTTGACGATTGATGATACCAATCGTGACCAAATTGGCGTTTTGATTGGTACAGGCATTGGTGGCATTGGGACGATTGTAGAGCAGATGAAGATTTATCTCGAAAAAGGCCCCGATCGTGTCAGCCCGTTTTTGGTGCCGATGATGATTGCGGATAACGCTGCCGGGTCGGTTGCCATCCGTCTGGGTGTGCGCGGCCCGAATGGTGCGTACGTGACGGCCTGTGCCACCGGCTCCAATGCGGTTGGCGAAGGCGCCGAAGTGATTCGACGTAGCGCGGCAGAGGTGATGATTGTGGGTGGTTCTGAAGCATCCATCGTTGGGCTGGCGATGGCTGGTCTGAATGTGATGACGGCGCTCTCGTCCAATAATGATGATCCGTTGCGCGCCTCGCGTCCCTTTGACAAAAACCGTGATGGATTTGTGATGGGCGAAGGTGCAGGCATTTTGATCCTTGAGTCACTTGAACATGCCCAGGCGCGTGGCGCACAAATTCTGGCTGAAGTGAGTGGTTACGGCAATACCGATGATGCCTACCATCTCTCTGCCCCGGCAGAGAACGGCGCGGGCGCGGCGCTTTGCATGCAGGTCGCCCTTGCAGATGCCGGGTTGCAGCCGCAGGATATTGGCTATATCAATGCGCATGGTACATCCACCCCGTTAAACGATAAGTCTGAAACGGCAGCCATCAAAACGGCTTTTGGAGAACAGGCTTACAACATCCCGATTTCATCCACCAAGTCGATGACGGGTCACGTTCTGGGCGCTTCCGGCGCGATTGAAGCGGTCTTGTGTGTACAGGTTTTGCAGCATGGTGTGTTACCAGCCACCATCAACTACGAAACCCCTGACCCTGAGTGTGATCTTGATTGCATCCCCAACACCCCTCGTCAGGCCCATCCGAACCATGTCATGTCCAACTCGTTTGGTTTTGGTGGTCACAACGCCAGCGTGATTATCAGCCGGTTTACGGAATAAGTCTCACCTTTTCTGCGCATTGCGCACAAAAGGCCAGGAGAGATTATGCCTTATGCACATATCACCGGTTGGGGAATGTATGTCCCCAAGAAGGTGCTTACCAATGATGATCTGAGCAAGATGGTTGACACCAACGATCAATGGATTCGCGAGCGGACGGGTATCCGTGAGCGACACATTGCCGCCCCCGGACATACATCTTCGTACCTGGGTGTCAAAGCCGCCACTGAAGCGTTGAAGGTGGCCAACATCGCGCCATCTGACTTGGATATGATTATTTGTGCCACATCCACGCCCGATTTTTTGTTTCCGTCCACCGCATCCATTATTCAGGATAAGCTGGGCGCAAGCAAGGCGGGCGCGTTTGACTTGTTGGCGGCCTGCACCGGTTTTGTTTACGCACTTAATATGGGCGCGCAACTCATTCGCAGCGGCTCGATGAAAAATGTGCTGGTGGTTGGCGCAGAAACCTATTCGCGTTACATCAACTGGTCTGACCGCAGCACCTGCATTTTATTTGGCGACGGCGCAGGAGCGTTTGTCTTACAGGCCAGCGAAACTCCCGGCGGTGTCTTGCAGTCGGTGCTCCACTCCGACGGCTCCGGGGCGGACCTGCTCTCCATCCCTGGTGGCGGCAGCGCTCATCCCACCAGCGAGCTGACCGTCCATGCTGCGATGCACTACGTCCACATGAACGGCAGTGAAGTCTTCCGCTTTGCGACCCGCGTCATGGCACAGGCCACGACTGAAGTGACCAAAGCAAGCGGCTGGAAGGTTGAAGACCTGAACCTGATCGTTCCACATCAGGCCAATTATCGCATTATCGATTCTGCGGCGCGCAGCTTGAAACTGCCCATTGAAAGATTTATGATTAATGTGGATCGCTACGGTAACACATCCGCCGCGTCCATCCCGATTGCGGCGGTCGAAGCGGTGCAAGCCGGACGATTGAAGCCTGGCAACAAGGTTGTTTTTGTTGGCTTCGGTGGCGGACTGACCTGGGGCGCTGTCTCGGCTGAATGGAGCGGTGCGTTGCTGCCAGCCGATCACGGCCTGCGCTCTGAATGGTATGAGCCGCTGGCGCGTGTGCGTTCCATGTACTTGCGCCTTCGCCGTATGGCAGATCGCATTTTCGCCAAACGCAATTAATCAGTATATACATTCTGTTTGGACTGTGGTACATTTACTAATCGAATGACATATACTGATTTTGCAAGGTGTTAAGGAGTGTTCTATGGGATTACCCAGTGGATTTGAATGGATTATTATTCTCGTGATCATCATCGTTCTTTTTGGTTACGGTCGTATTGGCAAAACAATGGGCGAGTTGGGGTCAGGTTTGCGTGCTTTCAAAGACGGCTTAACCAGCGACAAAAAGGAAGACGAGCCAAAAGAACCAACCGACGAAACCAAAGCCAAATAAATTCACCAAACAACATTTTTGCCATGAAAATCAGAAAATTGATTTTCATGGCAATTTTTAATCATGACTGAATTACACTTTTTCGACCCCAACCCATCTGGTTCACCTATTGTTCTACTGTTGCATGGACTTGGCGTGAACGCATCATCCTGGAGCCTGCAATTTGATCCGTTAATCAAGGCCGGATTCCGGCCTCTGGCTCCCGATCTTCCCGGCTTTGGCCAATCCCGTTATGACGGGCGTGGTTGGACTGTCAAACGGGTCGCGGCCGCGCTGGCAGATTTTCTCGTCGCCTTGGGAAGCAGCCCCATCTATCTTGTCGGACTTTCGCTGGGTGGAATGGTTGCCCAACAATTTGTTTTAGATCACCCCCATCTTGTAAAGAAATTGATCCTGGTAAGTTCGTTTGCTGCCCTCCGCCCCGAGCATTCCACCGGATGGTTTTATTTGTTGCGCCGGGTTTTGCTGGTTGTGTTCAAAGGCATCCCTGAGCAGGCAGCTTTTGCTTCGACCCGGCTTTTCCCAGAGCCGGGGCAGGAAGCCTTGCGCCAATTATTTGTTGAGCAGATTATTCAGGCTGATCCACGTGCCTACCGGGCGGCTATGTTGGCGATTGCGTTGTTTGAACTCGCGTCGCACGCTTGCACGCATCCACGTTCCGGCGCTGGTCGTCAGTGGTGCGGACGATGGCACAGCCTCGCCGTTTATGCAAAAAACGCTGGCGCAGGGCATCCCCAACGCCAGACAAATCATCATTGCAGGCGCGGGGCACGCCGTCAGTGTCGATCACCCCGAAGTATTTAATCAGGCCATGATGGAATTTTTGTTGTCGTCGTAGGGACGCTGTAGGGCGCAGCATTGCTGCGCCCCTACCAAGAAAATCATAATTGATCTTTCAATTCTTCCACCGTGCCAACTGGCATTTTGCAGACAAACCCCTCGCAGACATATGCGGCGGATTTTCCGTTTAAGAGCGGACGATCATTTAAAAGGGCCGGGGAGCCGGGCGGCGGCGGGAAACTGCTTGCTGCCAGAACGAGGTGCGGCTGATAGTTTTGCTGAACCACCCGCAGCAGGGATTGCGTTTCAGGGACCGCTGCATCCCCGACGATGGCAACCTGTCGGGTGGGCGTGATCGCAAAATCCATTGCGCAGAGCCAGCGCGCAAAAGCAGTTGGATAGCGCAACGCATGTTCGGCGATCAGATTAAAAGATTGTTCGGCATGGACGCGGTAGTCGTCGCGCTCGCCGAAGGCTGCCAGTTTGAGCAAAGCATCCACAGCCAGGGCGCTGCCGGAGGGGACGGCATTGTCTTGCAGGTCTTTGGGCCGCAGCAACAGCGTCTCGCCATCGGCGGGTGTATCGAAAAAGCCGCCAGCCGGGTCGGCAAAGCGGGCGATCATTTCGTCGGCTAGTTCTTGTGCGGCAGTGAACCAGCGCGGGTTGAAGTCGGTCTGGTAGAGATCGATCAGACCGTTAATCAGCGCGGCGTAATCGTCGAGGAAGACTGCTTCTGAGACGTTCCCCGCGCGCCAGACACGGCGCAACTTGCCAGCGGGTCGCAAGGCTGTCAGCAAAAAGTCCGCGTTGCGGGTAGCCACAAGAGCATAGGCGGCGGCGCGGGCTGGGTCTGTGACCTGAAAGGCGCGGGCGGCGGTGGCAAAGGCTGAGAGCATCAGTCCGTTCCAAGCGGTGAGCACTTTGTCATCGGTGGCAGGGCGGATGCGTTTGGCTCGGACGGTGAGCAGCCGTTTGTGGCAATCGGCCAGTTTAACGGCGACAGATTCCACGGGGAGCTTGAAGTGAGCGGCGATGGTTGCGTCATCCAGTGCGCGTTGCAAGATGGTGTTGCCTTCCCAATTGCCAGTGGGCGTGATTCCATACGCCGCTTTGAAGAATTCAAAATCTTCGCCGAGTATTTTCTCGATTTCATCTTGCTGCCAGACGTAAAATTTACCTTCTTCGTCTTCCGAGTCGGCGTCAAGTGATGAGTAGAAACCGCCTTCGGGCGCGGTCAGCTCGCGGGTGACGAAGGCCAGCGTTTCTTCGACAATGCGACGGTAGAAGGGCTCACCCGTGATTTGCCAGGCATGCAGGTAGGCCGGGACGAGTTGGGCGTTGTCGTAGAGCATTTTTTCGAAATGTGGCACGCGCCAGAGATTGTCGGTGGAATAGCGCGAGAAGCCGCCGCCGACAACGTCGTACATGCCGCCACGTGCCATGGCTTGCAGTGCGTGCAGCGCGGCTTTTGTGCCTTGCTGGCTGGCGGGACGCCGCAGCAAAAATTCAATCGTCATCGGTTGGGGAAATTTGGGGGCCTGACCCCAGCCGCCAAAGCCGTAATCGTAATTTTCGTGCAGGTATTTGACTGCGTTGTTGAGCAGGTCGTTCGAGACGGGGACTTTTCCCTGTGACCAGGATGCCTGATTTTGCAAATGCTCGTTGATCTTGATGCTGGATTTAAGCACGTTTTCGCGATCTTCACGCCATGCGCGTGCAATGGAGCTGAGCAGGTCGCCAAAGGACGGCATGTTATAGCGTGGCACAGGCGGAAAGTAGGTGCCTGCATAGAAGGGTTTGAGATCGGGTGTCAGAAAAACGGACATCGGCCAGCCGCCGGAGCCAGTCAGGGCGGTGGTGGCGGCCATGTAGATGCTGTCGAGGTCGGGGCGTTCTTCGCGGTCGACTTTGATGCTGACGAAGTGCTGATTCATCAGGGTCGCGGTGGCCGGGTTTTCGAAGGATTCGTGTTCCATGACATGGCACCAATGGCAGGCGGCGTAGCCAATGCTGAGGAAGATGGGCTTATCTTCGGCGCGGGCTTTGTGCAGGGCTTCCTCGCCCCAGGGAAACCAGTCGACAGGATTGTTGGCGTGCTGGAACAGGTAGGGTGAGTTTGCATTTGCGAGGTGGTTGGGCATGGGATACCTTTAATGAGATTGTGGGTAGGAGCGGGGTTCTCCCGCCCTACGAACGATGTTCGACAACGCGAAACCTGAATTTTGGATCGGGGCCGGGGATGGGCATCAGTTTGGTGATGATTTCGTAATTGGGGTTTTCCAATTCGATGCGGACGGATTTTATCAAAGCACCAGCAGTGACCATCAACTGAATCTCCGCGACGCCTGCGCCGAGGCAGGTGTGTGGCCCAAGCGTATAGGGTACGAAAACACCCTGACCCTGTTTGTGCTCCTGCCTGGGGCGCATGTAGCGCTCCACGTTGAATGCCCATGGGTCGGGGAAGTATTCGGGTAGGAAGTGCGTCAGGCCGTTGACGATCATGGCCGTCTGCCCGGCGGCGATGTGGTGACCGGCAAAGGTAAATGGTTTGATGATTTCGCGTGGGGTGAACGGAGCCACCGGGTAACGTCGCAGCGTCTCGATGGTGGCGGCATAGAGTGTTTCCAGTTTGGGCAGTTCGCGCCAGGGTGGGATGCCGTTGGCGAAGTGTTCATCCACTTCGGCCTGAATCCGGGCGTAGACGTCCGGCTGTTTGAGAATGGCGTAGATCATAAAGCCCATCGTATTGGCGACCGTATGCATCCCGGCGAAAAAGGGGCCGATGGCGGCTGCCAGCAGGTCCTCTTCTTTGAGCGGGTCGCCGTTCCAGTCGAGTGCCGCCAGTAGATCATCGATCAGGTCCGGGTCGTGATGGTCGTTTGGTCCAGGGTTGCGGTGCTCTTCGAGCACCATCCGGGCAAATTCCATCACTTTGCGGCGGGCATTTTGATAACGCGGCATCGAGAGCATCACCCGTGGATAATATTTGATGCTCAGTTGCAGCAGTGTGTCGAGATAAATGCGGATCGATTTAAAGTATTCTTTGGATGAGTGATTGGTCAGCGCTGTGCCCAACTGTTCGGTCACCAGCCGCTGAAATTCGTCGCGGGCAAAGATGGTTTGACCGATTTTCCAGTTGCGGGTGTGTTCGCGGGTGATGTCCATGAACTGATCAAGATGCGGGGCCATACCGCTTTTGGAGTATCCCCTTTGCATGATCTTGCGCAGATGGCTGTGGTGCGGCCCGTCGATGGCAACCAGAAAATTGGCCGAGCCGATCTGACGGGCAAAGTCGCCGAACAGCGCCGCGCTCGAAAAGTGTTCGGCTTTGTCCTGTGCCATGAACAAATTGGCTTCCAGCCCGGCCATGACGGTGTATTTCTGGCTGGCGGCGGCGATGTTGAAGACCGGGCCGTACTTGTGATAGCACTCCAGAAAAAATTCCATTGGGCGCGCCAGAAAGTCGCGCGCATTCCCCAAAACCGGCATTCCGGGCACTTTGACGGGTGGGGGCAGATGGATTTCAGTCGTTTCAAGGCTCATGGAATTTATCCTGTCATTGGTGTATGAGGCCACTTTCAATTGGTGGGCAGGTTTTGTAAACGGTTTTATATTTAGATTTATTTGTTATATGATTGTTGAATGTTATTGGTAAGCAGGAAACCGACAATACTAATTTTCCCAATTGTCTAGAAATGGAGATACTTCATCCGGACGGTTCTTCTTGGAATAAGTGCCGTTCGTGTCTAATATGCGCATTCGTGAAATAACGTATCTTTGTGTGTCCAGTGGAAGTTTTTCATACCAATCCGGTGAGATAGCAAAATTCTCGCCATTATCAAGAATTACATGAATGATAGCAGATGTTAGATTTTTACTTTGCATTATAGATGAGTAAAATCTTAATGGAGCTGCATTAGCAGTATCAAGCCAAGAGAAAATAGCAGCTCCGCCTTGTTTATATGGGATTAAAGATACTGTAAGAGAGCTCATTTCTACGTTGAAATTTGTATAATCTTGAAGTTGTTTACCATCCATATCGAAGAATGGTTGGAATATAAAACTTGCGGCTATGCAGGGGAGCTTGGGGAAAACGATTGAATATGTTTCAAGATGACTCCAATCTTTTTGTAAAAGATAGTCATCAAGTTTAGCCTTAAACAATTCTATTTCCTCTGCCCCTTTTAAAGATGCTGCTTGAAAGAGCAAGGTCGATTCGCTATATTGTAATCTTCCCTTTATTTTATGAATTGCACTTGCTTGTTCCGGAGTTGGTAAAGACTCGTATTGCCTTCTTTTTAGATAGCACTCTAGTGCTGCAGCACGGTAACACAACATAAAATTTTGTTGTGGCTGAAATGTAAACGGTTCGTTTTCTATGCAACTGAACAGTTGCGCATCATGTTTGGCGCAAAAACCATTAAAAACTGATACATCTCTTATACCAAGTTTTGTAATGTTGATCGGATGCTCGGATGCTGAATAGGAGAAGCTTTTAGCGTGGCGCGCTGCATACACATGCGAATCTTTGGCAAGTTTTCTAAGAACTGCCTCTACGGAAAGTGTGTGGGCTGAAACAATTTGGCCCTCGTGATCTGTGAATGGTGCCATACATACTTTTGCATTGAACTTTCTGCGAAACGCGTCTATAAGTTCAGCAGCAGCTTTTGGATCAGGAAGATTTCCAAGTGACATATTGAAGATACCTATTACTCTTTAGCTTATAAGTTGTTTTATGGCCTATTTACTCGCGCTTATCTCTTAGATTTTTCTTCCTCGCCAGCAGGGATGCAGTCGTAGAGGTCGGCTCCTGCGGGGTTTCTGGCGCTTCGGGTTTTTGCGCGGATTGAGTTGGGGCGGGGGCTTCAACGGGTACGGACTGCGCTGGGGCTTTTGGTGCAGCTTCGGGTGGGGTGACAACGGCTGTTGGCGATTTGACTTCGCGGACGCGTTCTTTGGCTTGCAGCAGGGCGCTCATTTGGGCGGATTGCGCAACTGGGGCGGTGGCAGGCTTGCGGCGTTGCAGGCGCGCTGTGAGCACTTGCGCGAAGCGCGCCCAGTCTTGCCGGGTCAGGATCAGGCGACGTGAAGCCACGTCGAGGGGCAGGAGAATCGCAGCGAGCAGCAGCAGCCACGGCCAGAGCGGGGTCACAGCGCCGGTCGCTTTCAGGTCGTGGGTAAATATCTCAGCCGGGTTGTCGGCGGCCAGCTTGCCGCCGGTCAGCGTCGCGAGACGCACCAAAAGATCAGGGTCCGATTCGATGCGCCGGTATTCGGGGGAGTACGAAAGGGTCCAGCCGTTTGTCTGCGCGAAACTTTGTCCGCTGGCGCCATTCGCAGGTTCCCCGGTAAAGCGCAGCAGGTAAACGCCCTGCTCCTTGGGGTCAAAGTCGCTCTCGTAGCGCCCCGGCGCGACCTGTCGCAACGTGACGGACTGTGTTTCGCCGTTGGGGGCGACGACATTGGCTTTGATCTCATAGCCGTTTAAGAAGCCGCCACTCCGGCTGCGTGCGTCGAGTGTCAGGTGCGCCTGCTTGCTGGCGCCATCCATGGCCACATTCATCTCCAGCGCCGTGTTGGACGAGTCGCCAAGCGTGGCGCGCACCGTCTGCGCCCAGAAGCTGGCGAAATTCGACCATGAAACCCAGTCGCGGCCCCAGCGCCCGGTGGCGTCGGATGTGAAGGCGACTGAGCGACCCAGCCCATATTGCCAGATCGCCAGCAGCGGATCGGGTTCCTTGTCGGCGCGCAGGATGACCTGCGCCAAATCCTTGGCGCTGGTGGCAACGTAGCCATAGATGCGTGGCGTGCTGCTGATGCCGCCAAGAATAGGCGACGAGTTGACCACCTTCGGGAAAAACGGTTCTTCGACGATATAGGAACGCGAGGCCAGTGCGGTCTCTTCGCTGAAAATGCTTGGAATGCTGGCCGGGTCATTGGTGAAATGATAGCGTCCGCCGCCGAGTGTTGCCAGATCTTTCAGGAAGGGCGCGGCGTCGCTGCCAACGGCGACGGTCGAAAGGGTGATGCCGTTTTCGTCGTGGAGTTTTTTGACCAGTTCAGGAATGCCCGCTTCGTCGGCAAGGCCGTCGGTGAGCAGGATGACATGCTTGACTTTGGCCGGGTCGCCGGGCAGTACCTTGGACATGGCCTGCACCCCGGCCAGAATATCCGTGCCGCCGTTGACCTGGATGCTGCCAATCTGGCTGATGACCTGCTCAGGGTTGCTCAGGTCAGTCATTGGTACGACCCACGAAGCGGTGTCGTCGAACTGGATGACGCCAACGCGGTCTTTGGGAAAGAGCATCCTGACCGAGCGCACGGCGGCTTCCTTGGCAAGTTCCAGTTTGTTGGTGCTGCCTGTGCCTTCGCCCATGCTGCCCGAATGGTCGATGATGAAGACCATGCCAAGCGTCGGACGGCGTTTTTCGTCCTTGATCTGCATGTCGACAGGCAGCATCTCTTCGAGCTGTGTGCCATAGTAACCGCCCACGCCAAAGCTGGTCGGGCCACCGATCGCGACCAGGCCGCCGCCCAGATCGCGGACGTAGATTTGCAGGTTGTCAAGCTGACCGGGGCTGAAATCGGTTGCCGGAACATCGACCAGCACAACCGAGTTGTACTGCGCCAACCCCGGCAGGCTGATCGGCATCTGGGCAGGTGTAACCGAATCGACGCTGAAGTCGGTGGATTTGAGCGCGGCGAGCAGCGCGGAGGTTTCGTCGGGGCGGGGCTTGCCGTCGGGCATGATCTCCCCGGTGGGTGGTGCGATGACAAGGACGCGCGGTGGCCCTTCGACCTGCGAAAATGCGTCGAGGCGGTTGTTTTGGTAGAAGGTGTCCTTCTGGTCGGGTGGGATGATTTGCACCTGATAGTTGACAAAACCGGGATCCGTCCCGGCGGTTAGCGGCAGGCTGAAGGTCTGCGTCCCCTTGTGCAGATCGTGCGGCTGCTCGTACAGGATTTTATCGCCCGCGATGACGCGCAGGGTGGCCTGCATCGGCGCACCCGCCTGGATGGTGACGTTCAGGTCAAACTTTTCGCCGGGGCGCAGGCGCGAGGGCGCGTCTATGGCGCTGACGAGGGCTTCGTTACCGGCCTGTTTGAGAAACGGCAGGCTGATGATCTGGATGCCCGAAGCCGCTGCAAATTTGACAGTGGCGAGCGCATCGCCGCTGGTCTGGTCGCCGTCCGAGAGAATCACCATGCGCCGGGCGCTGGCGGATGGGAAGAGCGCCATGCCAAGGCGCATCGCCCCGGCCAGATCGGTCTGGTTGGTGACTGGCGCGGAGGTGATTTGCCCAAGTTCGCGCGCAGCGGACATTGAGCGCTCGACGAGTGCGTCCGCGCCGAAGAGCACGACAGCGGATTGGTCGTCTGCGCCCATGCTGCCAATGGCATTGCGGACGAAATCCATTTCGGTGGCGACAGTCTGTTTAGGGATTGAATCCGATACGTCGACGAGGAAGACGACTGCCAGGTTGTTGCCCTCCTGATTGATTTGAATCCCTGCCAGCGACAGGATCAGGCACAGGGTAATTACCAGCCGCAGGATCAGCGAAAAGCTTTCGCGGCGGCGTGAAAGTCCGGGGGAGGGCCAGCCCATCCAGGCGAGGAGGGGGAGGATGAGAAGCAGAAGGAGCGCCAGCGGGGAAGAGAAGGTCAAAAGATTAGCCCCCTCCCGACCTCCCCCCAAATCCAAAGGGCGGATTTAGGGGGAGGAGTTTACGGCGATGATACATTTGCCATTCGATCAGCAGAATGAGGATGGCGAGGGCGGCGAGCCAGGGCCAGAGTTCGAACTGACCAATTTTTTGCGGTTCGGCGTTGGTGACGGCGGCGCGCCCTATTTGAATAGTGGAACGAACACGGATGTCTGATTCGGCGCGGTCGAACAGGTTGACGGCGAAATACTCAGCAGCGCGGGCGCTGGGGCTGATGAAGTTGACGCCGTAGAAACCAAGTTCGCCGGTTTCGGTGAAGATGTATCCGTTGGCGCCAGGGCGCAGGGTATAGCCGATGTTGGATGGCGACGTAACGATCACTTGCTCCACGCCCGGTTGTGGCGCAATCGACAGGCTTTCGCCGGGGTGCAGGGCGTGTGTCGCGTCAAAAGCGCCGGGTGGGACGAGTTGGTTAATCAGGTTGCTAAACAGGATCGGGTAGGTGACCTGCAAGGGCAGGTCGCTTTCGCGCAGATCAAAGGCCACGACGGCCACGCGGCGGCCTTCCACACTGCCTGAGAAGACCAACGGCCCGGCATCTGTGGTGACGAGCGGGTCGGCCCAACCGGGCAGTTGGATGGTTTTGGCCTGCAGGATGTGGATATTGCTCCAGTCAACGGCGCGGGTCTGGAAGTTTTCATGCACGACGACGTTTTTCATCTCTTTGAAGGGCGCGCCCACCTGAAAGAGTGGGTTGCTGTCAGGGTTGATGAACATCAAATTGCCCGCTGGCAGCGGGGTGGGCGTAATGCCGTCGAGAATGGTCAGGTCAAAGGGATCGTTGGGAACTTGCATCGCGCCGTTTTTGTCGGGCAAGGCGCGGAAGGGCTGAATGCCTAGCAGCGAGGCTAGCAACTGTTCGAGAAAGAGATTGCCCTTCGAAACGAGCAGCACCCGCCGCGCGGACGAGGCCTGGTAGATGGCAAAAGCTGTATCATCAAAGGGGAAGCTGTCGGGGGCGGTGTTGTCGAGGCTGGTGATGTGCGCGCGATAGATACCGGGCGCGGCGGAGAGTTGGTCGAGTGTCAGGCTCTGGCTCGTGCCCGCTTTCAGATCAAACTGGCGGGCGTTGATGAGCGCCTGTCCAAGATAGATTGAGAGCGTAATGGAATGCGCTTTTTGCCCAAAGTTGCTGACTTCGGCAAACAGTTGTGGGCCCTTGGTGGTGGGGCGCAACGCCATTGCCGTAATGGCAAGGTTGTCTGCATCGGTGCCAATGGGGATGTAGCGCACTTCGCCGGGCAGGGCGGGCAGGCCATCGGGCAGGCCGCCGTCGGAAAGGATCAGCGTGGTGACGTCTTTACCGCCGTGCGCGGCCCCGGCAGCCAGCGCAAACGCTGATTGCCAATCTGCACTGCCGTAGGTGGGGGCGGCTTCGGCCAGGGCCTTTTTCAGCGCGGCGTGATCGCCTTCCGCGGATGTCAAGGCGTGCGGCGTGGCGCTGACCAAAATCAGGGTCATCCGCGAATTGCCCGCGAGGCCATCGATCAGGATCTGGATGGTCTGGCGCGCGCTCTCGAAACGGGACGGGGCCATGTCGCTGGCATTCATCGAAGCGGACGCATCCAACAGGACGATGACCGCCCCTGAAGCAACCGCCGGAGTTTGGATGATGGGTCTGGCGATGGCCAGCACCAGCGCCGCCAGAAGGAGCAGTTGTAGCAGCAGCAATAGATTGCGTTTTAGCTTTTGCCAGGGCGCGTTGGCCTGTTTGTCGCGCAGCAGGCGCTCCCATAGCAGAGTTGAAGAGACCTGCGTCTGCTTGCGGCGCAGTTTGAGCATATAGAGCAAAATAATCGGGGCAGCGAGTGCCGCGAGGCTCAAACCGAGGGGGGCCAGGAAGGACATTGTTTTAAAGTGTGAAGGATGAAGTCAGAAGGATGAAAAATTTACTTTCTACTCTCTAATACCTGCATTCTACAAAGTTTCCAGCAGAACCTTCCAGCCTGCTGCGTCGTGCAGACTGACCAGATAGGGGGACGCTTCAATCTGGTCACGGTCATCGTAGCCGCGCTCCACCGCTGCGGACAGGTATTCAAGCGCCTTGTCGTTCTGCCCGACCATGGCGGCGTCACAGGCTGCGCCCCAGTAGGCTGAATCGGGTGCGCCTTTGAGCGCAAAGGACTTTTCGTAAAAGCCCAGTGCTTCGGCATATTCACCGCGCGCGTGGGCAAAATAGCCGTTGCCTGCCAGGTTGGCGGCGTCGTCAAACCAACCGAAGAAACTGGAATACTCAGTGATTTTTTCAAACCCGGCTTTGAGCGCCGTCTTGCCTGATGCCGTATTGCTGGCGTTGCAGTGCCAGCCAATCCGTGCCACGTCGCGGGAACGCGCCAGTTCGACGAAGGCCAACGCCATCGCAGTTGCCAATCCCTGACGCTGATAGTCGGCGCGGGTAGCGACGCCGACTTCACAGCGATGACCTGTATTGTATTCAGAGAGACACCAGCCGATCATCTCGTCGCCAAGGGTGGCGCAGACTCCGAAGCTTTTTGCCAAAAAATCCTCGATGGATTCGCGTTCCGAGATCATTTCCTCCGCCAAAAAGGCCGGGTTCTGCCAGACGCGTTCGGTCAGGAAGGCTGCATCCACACTGCGGACGGATGCGCCCGACGGGAGCATGGCTTTCCAGTCCAACCGGCTTGATTTGAAGGTGTAATACTGGCGCTGCGATTTGATCGGATATTTGCCGAGCAACATGGCCGCGACGGCATTTTCAGAAGCGGCAGACGGATAATAAACCTGATACGAATCAATGCCTGCCTTGCTGGCGCGCAGGGCGAACTTTTCAATAAAAATTTTGCGCACTGCCGCATGGTATTCGCTATTACCGGGCGCGCCTGCCATGTAAAAGCGATGTCCGCTCCAGGTGATCGCCGATTGCGGATTGGTGACGCTGTCAACAAAGATCGGTGCAGCCACATTGCCTGCCAGAATGGCTTGCAGCGGCAGGTGCATGTCCATTTTGCGAAAGAGCGGGCGGACGCGTTCGTATTCGTTGTACTTAAGTTCTTGCAAGGGAATCTCCAAAATCGATTGATCGATTTGCGGTTTGGATTATGTGGTTTAATCGAGCGCATGTCTTCCCCTTCATTCTACCAGATACGCCAGTGTCAAAACGCCACCTGTCGATTACGTTATCCATTGACCGAGGCCCACCCGTTTGGGGAGCGCTGTCCTCTGTGCCTGGGGGCCACGCATTTGGAGATGCAGCATCCCTTGACGGCGGATCGACGCTTTGATGCAGCGCCAGAAACGAAAGATGGGCCAAGGGTCGAAGCCTTTCTCGACAATGTCCGCTCCGCCTGGAATGTTGGCGCGATCTTCCGCACGGGCGATGCCTTCGGGGTGCGCCATATCCATTTGGGCGGTATCACCCCGACACCCGAAAACAAATCCGTTGCCAAGACGGCCCTGGGCGCAGACCACTCCATCCCCTGGACTCTACGACAAAAACGGGTTGGCAATGGCCGAGAAGTTGAAGGGTGAAGGGTACAGGTTGTGGGCGCTGGAGCAGGACGAAAGAGCCGTGTCGATTTACGATTTAGCGATTGACGACATCGTGCCCGCAGGGTATTTACGATTGGGAAATTCACAGATCGTCCTGATCGTTGGCAATGAAGTCACAGGTGTAGATCCTGGCATCCTTGATCTTTGCGAAAAAATCATCTATATCCCGATGCGCGGCGAGAAGCGCTCGCTAAATGTGGAAGTGGCCTTTGGGGTGGCGGTTAGTCTTTTAGTCTCCTAGTCTCCTGGTTTGCTAGTTGGCTGGTCAACCCTTCAACGCTCTTGCCACCAAAATTATAGGATGTTCCACCCCAACCCCCGTGCCCTGAACGATTTGCATCCGGCAAGCCGCGCCGGTGGACGTGATCTGGGCAGTGCCTGCTGTTTTGATCTGCGGGAAGACCTGCAACGCGCCGACCTGCATCGAGAGTTCGTAATGCTCGGCGTCATAGCCAAATGTACCGGCCATGCCGCAGCAGCCTGTGTTTAACACGTCCACGCTGTAGCCACAGGCGCGCAGCACTTCGACGGTGGCGTTGACGCCGTTGGGCAGGCCGTCAGCGGCGGGGGCTTCGGCACGTTGGTGACAGTGCGGCTGGAATTTGAGCTTTTCGCCACCCGTCAGCTTCTTCTCACGCCAAAGGTCCAGCGCCCCGCTGCGGATGAGCAGCTCCTCCACCAGCCAGGTTTTTTCGGCACGGCGCTTAATCTCCTCGCTGCGTTCCGGCAGCAGCGCGAGATAATCATTCTTCAGGGTATAAAGCTCCGGGGGTTCAATCCCCACCACGGGGAGCGAACCAGTTGGGTCGAGCCGCGCCAGCGCATCCAGCACGCTGGCAGCGTGTCGGCGGGCGGGAGCGATCATGCCTTTCGAGAGCAGCGAGGCCCCTGCGCCGGATACCGGCAAAACGAGCACATCGAACCCGGCAAGATCCAGCACGTCAAAGGCGGCCTGCTCAACCTGTGGTTCCACCGAATGCCCAAACGGGTCTGACAGATAAAGCACCTGCGGACGCGCACCCGTCTGGCGTGCTTGCGTGCGCTGGCGCGAAAAGAGCGGGAAGGGCCGCTGTGGTGCAATCGAAAAGATGCGCGCCGCCAGCGCCTTCAACAGCGGATTGGTCATCGCGAAATTGCTCAGCGGCGCAACCGGGGCCATCAGCGCCGCGACCCAATGGAAATAGCCAAACAAATAATCACGTAGGGGGCGCAAATGCGTTTTGTGATATTCGTTCTTAAACTCATATTTCAGCTTTGCCATGTCCACACCGCTCGGGCACTCGGACGTGCAGCCTTTGCAGGCCAGGCAGAGATCGAGGGCGGCGTGGGCCGCATCGGTGCGGTCTGGGGATGGGGATGTAATTAACGCTCGCAGCAAATTGGCCCGCCCACGCGTCGAATTCTGCTCTTCGCGGGTGGCCTGAAATGATGGACACATCACGCCATCAAATTTGCGACAGACGCCCTGTCCGTTGCACTGCTCAACGGCCAGCGCCAGCCCACCGTGATGCGAAAAATCGAGTGCGGGCTTCCAGGGCTGGGCGCGGTAGGCCGGGGTGTAGCGCAGGTGCGTATCCATGGGTGGTGCGTCGGTCAGTTTTTTTGGATTCAAGAGCGAATCAGGATCGGCGGCGTGTTTCAAGCTTTTGAAGGCTTCGACAATTTCCGCACCGTAGGTTTGGGTGAGCCACTCGGAGCGCACCAACCCGTCACCATGTTCGGATGACATGGCCCCACCCACGCGCAGCGTCAGCACGAGCACCTGCTCGGCAATCGAACGCAATGCACGCGTCCCCTCGTCGGTTTTGAGATTGAGTATCGGGCGGATGTGCAACGTCCCGGCGGAGGCGTGTGCGTAAAAAGCTGCTTCGGTGCCATGCGCCGCAAGGATGTGTTCCACCTCGTGCACAAACTCGCCCAGCCGTTCGACCGGGATGGCGCAATCTTCAATGAAGGCCAGTGGGCGCGCCAGCGCAGGCCGCGAATCGACGATGCCCAGTCCCACCTTGCGCACCGCCCAGATGTGGGCCTGCGCTTCGGCAGATTCTGCGATGCTGACATCAGGCCGCAGCGCCCGGGCTTTTTCGCGCAAAAGAGCCAGGTCGTCCCCTGAAAATTCGACCACAAGCAGGGCCGCAGGATCGCCGTGCACAAATTCAAGCTGGCTGGCATAGGCCGGAACCGAGCGCGCCAGCCGAATCAGCATTTGCGGGATCAGTTCTACTGCCGAAGGGCCGTGCTCCAACAATGCCGGGACGGCTTCGCAGGCCGTGACAGTGCTCTTGTAGCTGAGTACGCCCAAAATGGTATGCTTTGGTTTCGGCATCAGGTTTACTGTCAGGGTACGCATGACCGCCAGCGTGCCTTCGGAACCAGCGAGGAGGGTGGAAAGGTTGAAGATGGAAAGGTCGTGAGGATATGCTCCGACCCACTGAGGCGGTTTGGAGGCTGACCAAGGCAATAAATAATTCAGCCGATAGCCCGCCGAGTTACGCCAGGCGCGCGGCCAGTTGGCTTTGATTGTCTCTGCATATTTTTCCCGAATCTCAAAAGCGGAATTAACCAACGATGCGTAACGTGTAAGCGATTTACGGCTTTCTATTCTTCTCTGCTCACTAATCTCTCCCAATATCGCCAGCGAGCCATCCGAAAGGATCACATCGGAGGCAAGGATGTGGTCAGCAGCCATGCCGTACATGATCGAATGCGCGCCGGTGGCGTTGTTGGCGATGATTCCGCCCATGGTGGCGCGCTCGGCAGAGGCCGGGTCGGGGCCAAAGGTCAGGCCATGTTTGGCGGCGGCCCGGTTCAGGGTTGCCAGAATTACGCCCGGCTCCACTTTGGCGGTGCGCGCTTCTGGGTCGATTGCGATTATTTTATCGAGATAACGTGAACAGTCGAGAATCAGGGCTTGTCCCACTGCCTGCCCGGCCAGCGATGACCCTGAACCGCGTGGCAGAATCGGCACTTTGTACTTTGCTGCCAGTTCGATGGCGGCGATCAAGTCGTCCTGCGTTTTGGGGATGGCGACGCCCAGCGGCTCGATCTGATAGATCGATGCGTCGGTGCTGTAAAGGGTGCGTGTGGCGGCGTCGGTTCGGATGTCGCCGGTAAAGTGTTGGCGAAGTTCAGAAATAAAATCGGGTGAAAGGCTCATGGATTCAGTTTTAACGCAAAAGCCCCGGCGATCCGCCGGGGCTTTTGCGTTTAGCTTTTGCGCATGATCGCTGGTTGGGCGTTGGGCAGGTCGTGTGCGAGCAAGGCTTGCAGACGCAGAATGTTCAAGAGTTCGGGCACTTTGGGATGGCGGTGCTCGCCGCGCCAGTGACGGTATTGGGTGTGGGCGCTGACCATAATGCGCTCTGGCGAATTCCAGGCGGCGAAGGGTTGGCGCGCAAATTCGTCGTTGAGCACGGCCGCGCGTGCTGCCGCCGGGGCCGAAAGGCCTGCGTCAAAGCTCTGGCGCAGCCGGGCGTGCATGAATTCCCAGTAGGCTTGTACGGTGCGCACGCCGTCCTTATCTGTCAGCGGGCCGTGACCGGGGACGATGAGATCCACATCCAGCGCAAGGATGCGTTCCAGCGCTGCCAGATAATTCTCAATCGGCCCGGCCCATTGGACGGGGGTAGAGCCGATGAAGACGATGTCGGCGGCGTAAAGTGTTTTGGCGTCTGGGACGTGAACCATTAAATCACCATTTGTATGGGCTGGACCGACTTCGATCAGCTCCACCCGTCGGCCACCTACCGTTAAGGGAGCGTCCCGGTAAATGTGCGGCGTGCCGGGGTGTGGGTAATGGATGAAAAATCGTAGGGTTTGACCATCCCCTGAAACCAATGTCCCACCTTGTCTGCCTGAAAGAGCCGCAGCGCGCTCAAGATGCGGCCCACCTTGCCGAGCAGAATCAAGGATGCGGGGTGGGTTGTCATCATTTCATCCAGTGAAGCCTGCGATGTGATGATGTCCGCGCCGGTGACGAGTTCGTTGCCCCAGAAGTGGTCGCCATCTGCGTGGGTGTTGACCACGTAGGTGAGCGGCATCGCCCCGGGAACGCTTTCCATTGCCTTGAGCATGATGCGGGTGTAGGGCACATCCCAGAGCGTATCCACCAGCAGCGATTCCCCATCCCCCACAATTAACCCGGCGTTGGATTCGCCCCACGATCCGTTGGGTACCAGCCAGGCGTAGAGATTTTGTCCGAGGTCGTACAAGCCTTCGGCATATTGCGGCGTTTCGGCGTAGCGTGTGCGCGTTGCACCGGTTGGGACAATGCAGCGCGCCCGTTGCATAAAAGCAGAGAGAGTCGTCATGCGAGATGCCTTTCCTAAAACAATGACATGATAAAACCGAGGATGAGAAATCCCACCCCGAGCATATTCATCCCAACGGGTGGCGAGCCAGGTGTGTGTTTTCGAACGTACATGGTCACAGCCAAAGTGGGCAAAAGTTGCATCAGCCCGATCGCCGGGATGGCGTAGCTTGCCCAGATTTCTCCGGCGCGGAATGGGATCAGCAACAGCATCAACATGCTCAAGGCCGTTACCAGAAAGCCTGTCCCGGCAACGCGCATCAGCGCCAGAAAGAGTGTTTGCATGGATGCATCCAGGTCGGTCCAGGAGCGACCAATTGCTTCGAGGTGATAAGGCATCAGCGTTGGGCGTGTTAAATAGATGACGCCAAAAATGATGAGGAAAAAGGCGACAAGCGCATAACAAATAAAGGCTGCAATGAAGGGGATGGTCAAGTTTTAACTCCGCCGATCTTGGTAAAACAAAGAGCGTCAACCTTTTGGTTGGCGCTCTTTCAGGTTACAGACCATCGATTATGAAGAAACCAAAATCGTTTGTTCAAGACGTTTGCAAACGGGCAAAAAGCGCTGCTCAATTTCATGATCAAGATTTAAGTTAGGGTTAACGCGCAAATCAGCCCAGAGTTGTTCAATGATCGTCACCAAACGTAACTCGACTGCGCTCCAGCGAAATCCGCTTTGAAAGCTGCGGGCATGTTGCAAACTCTTCTTAATTTCGGGATAAAAAGGTGTGGCGGCGAGCGGAGCCTGTGCGAGGGCATCCAGCCGGGCGGGCGTAAATGGCAGATGTTTCTGATTTAAAACTTGCCAGGCTTCCATGCTGGTGAGATATTGAACCAGCTTGATGGCCTCCATCGGATTGGATGAGTGTCGCCAGATGGACAGCGCCGAACCACCAATGTAGGGAACTTTCATCAGCATGGCTAGCCCAACGTTATCAACCACTTCAGGGCTTACCTGCGAGCGGTTCATGATAACTTCAAGGTAACTACGCTCCGGCAAAATGGCAACGGCACATTTCCCGGCAAAAAAGGCATTGAACACATCATTCTCTGACATCGTCTGCATTTCAGGCGAAATGAATTCGTTTAGCGCAAAATAGTTGCGCATTCCGGCGCGGCCTGCAGCATCCATCAGCAGCATGCGACGCCCATCGTTGCTGCGAATCTCGCCGCCAGCGCTCCACACCCACGACGCCATATCATGAATCAGACGCGTGTGAGACTGAAACGTCGCAAGTCCCAGCGGCGATGGATGTCCGATTTTTTTGATTTGTTGAAGGGTATAGGAAAAATGATCGGCATCGTTAAACGCGTCAAACTCAGCTATCCCAACGTTTTTCAGCCAGTCTTGACGGTAGAGCACGACCCGCATATCCATAATCAGTGGAACAGCCAGCAGTGTCCGACCCATATGACAGACATCCCACATGGCTGGCTGAAACAAGTCGCCAGCACGCAAAAGCGATGCTTCGAGCGGGGTGAATGGGCGGATGGCATCCATAGAGTGCAGCCCACCCAGCCAGGTTGTGCCGATTTCTGAGACATCTGGCCCTTGGGCGTTTAAGCCAAAACGCACCAACTCATTCCAAGCATCGCCCCAATCGATAGGAACAGGCTTGACGTTCACTTGCTGTTGCCGGGTAAAAGAGTTGAAAAAATCCGCTCCTATGCCGGCGTTGGGAACGATATTCATCGTCGAAAAGACAATCTCTTTCATGCGGGCCATTATAGCATCAACAAAAGAGCGCGGAGATTTTTCTCCGCGCTCTTTTTATTAGCAAGCAGGCTGTTTTACCAGGTCGCCGCCAGAATTGTCTGCTCAAGGCGCTTGCAAAGATCAGAAAAACGCCGTGGGACTTCTGAATGAATGTTCATTTCAGAGTTTACGCGCAGGTCGTTCCACATTTGCTCAATTACCGATACCATGCGTGCTTCAACACCACGCCAGCGGTAGCCGCTGTGAAAGCTGCGCGCATTCTTCATGCTCTCGACAATGATGGGGTAGTATGGAATTTGGGAAAGATGCGATTTTGCAAGCGCGTCAAAACGTGCAGGGGTATAGCGCGGATAAAGCTCATACAATGCTTCCCAGGCTTCCATGCTGTTCAGGTATTGAATCAGCCTGAGCGCATCCTGATGGTCAGGGGAGTGCCGCCAAATGGTCAATGCTGACCCGCCCAGGTAGGGAGCTTTCATCAGCATGGCAACGCCTGTGTTGACGGCAACTTCAGGGGTGACATAGCCGGAATCGTTGGTGAGCACTTCAAGGTAGGCGCGCTCTGGCAAAATGGCGACAGCAGTTTTGCCTTCAAAGAAGGCTTGAAAAACATCGCTTTCGTTCAATGCAGCCATTTCTGGTGAGATGAACTGATGCAAACCAAAATAGGCTTCAATACCGGCGAGGCTTTGAGGTTCAGCCAGCATCATGCGGCGGCCATCGTCGCTGCGGATGTTGCCGCCAGCGTCCCAGACCCAGCAGGCCATGTCATGACTCATGCGTGTGTGTGTTTGAGATGTTGTAATTCCCAGTGGGGATGCATATCCGGCGGCCCGCAGCCGCTGAAGTGTCTCGACAAAATGATCGGCATCCGAAAAGGCGGTTGCAGGGTCGGCCCCGGCTTTTTTCAACCAATCGGTGCGATAGAGGACCACGCGTAAATCCAGCGTCCACGGAATGCCAAGCATACCGTCAGCGCCATCCATTTTACAGGCATTCCAAATGGAGGATGGAAAATTGTTTTCGCCCCCCAAAATGGAGGCCTCCCCCGCAGTAATGGGCCGCACTGCGTCCATTGTCTGGAAACTGCCCAGCCAGGTCGTGCCAACTTCTGAAAGGTCGGGGCCATGGGAATTTAAACCAAACTGAACAAGCTGATTCCACGAATCACCCCATTCCATGTGTGTGCGCTTGACATTGATATTGTAACGATTGGTAAACGCATCAAAAAAATCATTTCCCAACCCCCCGGAAGATGGATCAACATTCAGCATGGTCGAAAATTCAACTGCCTTCATAACTGCCTCAATAAAAAGGGATTGATCCGTCCGTCACGAAAACAGACAATTTCGTGAGCGCCAATTATAGCATTGAGATGACAGAAAGGTCAGTCTTTTAATGGGAACTAAGGGGCCTGCCTTCCGGCGCGTACCAGCACCGCCGCCAGGATGAGCGCTGCCAGAACAATCACCGCCAAAATGGGCAGATTTCCATTGGATGCAAGCGCTGCCATGGCAGGGACACTGGTTGGAGCAACATCCGTGGGCAAGGGCAGCGTTGGTAAAGGCGTGGGTGTGTAAACCGGCGCAAAGGTCACGGTTGGTAGAAGCGGCGGGTCGTCCATAAGGGCAGTGGGTGTGGCGGATAGGTCTGCATCAGGGGCGGCTGTTGCCCCGGCCTGTCCTTTGCGAATCAGAAGTTTTTCACTGGGATAAATGTCATCGGTGTCGCTCATGTAATTTAACTCGCGGATTTGTAGCACGGTCACCTGATAGGTGACAGCAATCAGCCAGAGGGTTTCACCCGGCTTTACCACATGGACAAGTTTTCCATCCGCGTTGGGTGTGTTTGGAATGACTGTGCGCGCCAGCGGCGGGCCCACATACATGCTGACAATCGGTTGTGCCGTTTCCCCTGGGGCCAGCGTATGGACGGGTGTTGGCGGCCTTCCCCCTAGCGGACGGGCGCAATCAATCACATAATAAACATAGCCATTCACAATGGCCACACCCGCGCCAATTTCCATCAAATCAGGTGACATCATCGTCGTCCAGTGCGGGGTATCGCCCTCCCACTCCAGCACGGCGTCTTGCACTGACTTGCTGCCTCCCGCCGTAATATTCTCGGACATGAATCCGCCCAGAGACAAATCGCCTGCCAGCGGGTAGCCTGCGTTCAAAACGCGCTCATAGGGCCGGGTTCCGCCTGGCCCTATGTGCGAAACGCCATTGACTGACATATAGTCGGCCTGCCCCTGTGCCGTCGCCATTAATATGGCGCTGACAGCGTAAGCTGGTAGGCCGTTCGAAGCGCGCAGGTTGTTGACTTCGGCAATCAATGAATAGGCATCCGTCACAACCCTGGCGGGTTTGGCCGCGACAGGTGTGACAGAAAGTGTCAGGCTGATGAAGATAAAAAGAAACAGGGATTTTTTGAACATAGTTTTTTGTTTTAAGTCGAAAATCTACCCGTAGCCTTTGCCGCCCTTTAACTGACGGATTTCTGCCGGGGTTAAATCCCGCCAAAGACCGACGGGGAGTTGATCGAGTTTCAGCGGCCCAATCGCCACGCGGACGAGTTGCAGGGTGAACAGGCCAACCGCAGCGGTGCTGTGGCGAATTTGGCGCTTTTTGCCTTCTCTCATGCGGATTTCGATCCATGAAGTGGGGCCGTGCGGGGTGATGGGTTTGATACGTGGCGGCAGGTCTGGCGCAGGGATGGGACGAACGCCACAGGGCAGGGTGCGGTATCCACTGCCAGTGAGAACAACGCCTTTCGCCAGGGTATCCAGTTTTTCGGGAGTTGCGTCTCCTTCAACCAGCGCCAGATAGGTTTTTTCAACGTGATCCTTTGGGTCGGTGAGTCGCTTGATTAACGGGCCATCATCCGTCAAAAGCAACAGACCCTCCGAATCGCGATCCAACCGCCCGGCGGCGTAGACGTTGGGCACATCGATAAAATTTTTGAGCGTGGGGTGCCCGGTGCCTTCGTCGGTGAACTGGGAAAGCACGCCATAGGGCTTGTTGAAAAGCAGATAACGCATTATTTGACGATTCCGGCGCGGCGCATATCAAGCAAAAGCGCCTGATCCCACGGCTGACGGGTAGTCAGCGACTGATAGCGGACGCCGCGCTTGCGACAATCCGTCTGGACGGCCTGCACCCAGGCCAGGGCGCGCTCGCGGTACAAGCCGCGCATGCCGCCGTCGATGGAAACGTCCTGTTCCTGCCCGGTTTCAGAATCAACCAGTTGCAGGTCGCCACTGAGCGACGGGTCAAGCTCGTCGGGCGCGAGCACATGGATCAGCGCAGCTTGATCGCCACGACCAAGCAGTTCGCGCAGGCCGCTTTCGTAGCCTGTTTCAGAGAGCAGGTCTGAGATCAAAATTACCAGGCCAGGGCGGCGCGGACGAATAGCGACCTGATGCAGCGCGCTGTTCAGGTTGGTTTGACCGCCAGGTTCGAGCTTTTCGAGAAAGCCAAAGAGTCGCGCTAGCGAACTGCCGCCGCGCGATGGGCCAAAGTCGGCATCAACGCGGCCATTTTTTAAAAAGGCCACCGCAAGCTGGTCGCCTGCATCGAGCGCAACTGCGCCCAGCCCGGCGGTCAGGCGCAAGGCATAATTGAATTTGTGCAGTTCTTTTTCACCGCCCCCTGACGGGGCAGGCCAGTCCATTGAGCGCGAGCCATCGAGCAAAATCGTCACCGACAGGTCTTCTTCTTCCTCGAAGAGCTTGATAAAGGGACGTTCGAGACGGGCGTAAATGTTCCAGTCGAGGCGGCGCAGGTCATCGCCGGGGGTGTAGTTGCGATAGTCGGCAAATTCCACGCTGCTGCCGCGCCGTGTCGAACGGCGATCACCCTGCATCCCACCCGCGCGGATGCGCGATGCGACCAGGGTCAGTTGGTTCAGTTTGCGGAGGGTGGTTTCGTCGAAGAGCATTTTTACAGCGTCCAGGCAGGATATGTCCATTAACTCTGAAACGGATTCTCCCAATGAAAGGTATTTTCTTTCGGAGAAAGAAAGCTGACATAAATCATGCAATTGTTTTCTTGCTTAACATTGTGTCGATCAAGATATTCCACAGAGAATGAAAACGAACCGTTGCCACCCACAAATAAATTTCGATGAATTTCTATATTCTGGCATTTTCTTTTTTCAAGATATTCTCTTAGTCTATTTCTGGCTGCACGTTCTTGAAAATAAAGGAACGCTACACCTATTAAAATAAGAGGTAAAGCCCAAAAAATATCTGTCATTTGTGCTCCAGTCATTTTTAGCCTTTGCTTTTAAAGCAGCTTCTAACCTTCCACCTTCAACTTCAACAACTCGCCAATCACCACATCTGAACTGATTCCCTCGGCCAGGCCGTCAAAATTCAGCAGCAGACGATGTCGCAGCGCTGCCGTCGCCACAGCCTGAATATCTTCAAACGAAACGTTATAGCGCCCGGCCAGCAGCGCGGTGACTTTTGCGCCAAGCATCAGCGCCTGTCCGCCGCGTGGGGAGACGCCGTAACGCACATATTTCTTGACGAGCGGCGTGGCATGGATGTTGTCGGGGTGCGTGGCAAGCACCAACATAGCGATATATTCCCGAACGTGGGATGCAGCCGGGACGGTGCGCGCCAGCGCTCGCATCTGAACAATGTCCGCGCCAGTGGCGGCGTGCCCGGCAGCGGTGGTGCCGCTACCGGTGGTGCGATCCAGGATTTCGGCCATTTGCTGCACATCAGGCAGCAAGACGTTGACCTTGAAGAAGAAGCGGTCCAACTGCGCTTCGGGCAGCGGATACGTCCCTTCCATCTCCAGCGGATTTTGCGTTGCCATGACGAAGAATGGTTCTTCGAGCCGGTAGGTATGCTGCGCCACCGTCACCGAGCCTTCCTGCATCGCCTCCAGCAGTGCAGACTGGGTCTTGGGCGTGGCGCGGTTGATCTCATCAGCCAGCACCAGATTCGAGAAGATCGGGCCGGGGCGAAAGGTAAACTCGCGCCTTCCGTCGGCATCTGCCAGGATTTCGGTGCCGAGAATATCGGCGGGCATCATATCGGGCGTGAATTGCACGCGCGAAAACTTCAGGTCGAGCGCCTGCGAGAGCGTGCGGATCAGCATGGTTTTGCCCAGTCCGGGCACACCTTCCAGCAGCACGTGTCCGCCAGCCAGGATGCTGACCAGCACATGCCGCACCACGTCAGCCTGACCAACGATCACGCGGCCTACTTCACTCTCAATCTTGCTGGCGGTCTGGCGAAATTGTTCGGGGGAAATCGGGTCAGTCATGGGAACTCCGGGGACAGTTGAAGGTTACAGGTTTAAGGTTGAAGCTTTGCTTTTATCTAATATCTAACATCTAATACCTAATAACTACTCACGGTTTCAACGAGTCGAAATAGGTGCGGACGGCCTGCAAGAACTCAAATGGGATTTGACCGTTCTCGATGGCCTGATGATAGCTCTGATCGTATTGCTGATAAACCTGCTGGTACGGCACCTGACTTGTGCCTGGGTCGCCGGGGTTGGCTGGCCCGGCGCCGACCACATCGCCACCCTGTGCGCCAGTTTGCGGCAGGGTAACGGTTGTGCCGTTCTTGCCACCCAGCAGGCTGGGCGCATAAATTTGCTCGTAGGCGCTTTCGCCGCCATCGCCGGGACCATTCGGGATGCTGGAAGCACCCGTCCCTGAGCCGCCATTGGATGGATTTTGGGATTGTCCCTGGGTGTCACCAGTGCCCGTCCCCGGCATTTGACCAGATTGCCCTTGACCGTTTTGCCCGTTCTGTTGCGGATTGCCACTTTGGACGTTTTGCCCCTGTGCAGCTTGTTGCTGACCGCCTCCCCCGGCGACCATCATCTGCCCGGCACCCTGTTGGAGCTGCTGGGCGGTCTGCCCGGCAACCTGCGATTGCGCCGTCTGCTGACCGGCCTGGGCCATGTTTTGCGCCGCTTTATCGAGCCCCTGCTGGGCCTTGGCTTGGTCGCCATCTTTGAGCGCCTGCGCGGCGTCCTTCAGGTTTTGCGCCAACTGCGGGTTGGAATCTGCCATTGATTTTGACATGGCATCCAATTGCCCGGCAAGTTGCTGTGATTGGGATGCGCTCAACTTGCTGACATCCGTGTTGGCAAGATCATTGGCGGCGCCGACGGTATCGCCCTGGGATAGTTTTTCCCCTGCTGATTGTAGCGGACTGCCCTTTTGGGCGGCGGCCTGGCTTCCGGCATCTTTGAGCGCCTGAGACATTTTCTGCGCTTCGGGGCTGTTGAGCGTCTGCAATTTATCGCTGGCGCTTGTCAGCGCGGAGACTGCGCCTTCTTTGGACGGGTTGTTTTTCAATTCATTCAACGCCTGCTGCAACGGCGCAGAAAGCGCCTGCTTTTGCGCATCGGTCAGCGCATCATTTTTCTGGATGTTGCTCAAAATCTGCTCGACTTTTTTTGTCTGGGCGATGGCTTCTGCCTGTACGGCGCGATTTTCCAGCGCCTTTTGGAAGATGGCATCCCCGTGAAACCAGGTGAGCCCAAGCAGCACGATGAAGATCAAAGCCGTCAGCCCCTCGCGGAGTGGCATTTGCCAGGGCAGCGCTTTGCCTGGACGGACAGTCCGCGCTGCCTGTAACGCATCTGCCAGTTGTTTTTGGACGAAGGCTTCGGGTTGGTCGGGGTGTTGGGCCTGGTGTAACTCAAGCGCGGTGCTGACTCGTTCGTTCAAATGGAAGACGCGGTCAAAATAACGGGCAGCCTTCAATGGTTGAATCGGCCAAAGATAGGCAACGCTGCCCGCCACCAGCGGTGTAACCACCAGCAAAACGGCGATCACCCCGAAAAACTCCGTTTCCAATAATTGCGCCTGGAAGATTTCGAATACACCCACCATGAGTGCCAGTGCCAGCCCGCCGACCAGTCCGCGTAAGCTCCATTTCAGGGCGCGTTGCAGGCGCAGCCAACGCATCCAGCCGTTGACGGTTTTGGATAAACTGGTAAATGGTACGGTTGTTTGTGAAATGGCTGTCATTTTTGACTCGCTTTTTTAGCGTTCAGCGCGATTGACGAATAAGGTGCTGCTCAGAACCATGATTGCAGAAAGGATGGCCACCAACGGAACATGCAGAACCCAGGGTGAAAAGACAAATATACTCTGTCCATTTGGATAGTTAAACGGAGCAGCTCCATAAAACAGCACATGATTGCTGATCAGAAATGATTTACTTCCCAGACTTGTCAGCAGTGAATTTGTTGAACAAAAGTACAATTCAAAAATGCTCAATACGACATATTCAGGAGAACTGGATGGCAATTTTTGGACAGCCTGAATACTGATATATAAAATCAGGCCGGTTGCGAGCAAGGATAACAAAATACTCGAATAAGATGTGATGGTGGCTGTCAGGGTGCGTCTGGCGAAACTGGAACACAGCAGACCCAGCGCACAGAAAAAAACAATGTTCACCAATAAGATCAGGGTTGAGACGCAAATTTCTTCGAGCCCAACACCGCCCAGCAGAAAAGCCAGGGCTTGAATTGGCGTGGCAGCAAAAACCAGTAAAAACAAGTAAGCGCAGGCCGAAACAAGCTTGCCGAGCACCAACATGCGTGGCGAAATCAGCGTTGTGCGCAGTAGATCATAGGTCTGGCGCTCACGTTCAGATGTGATTGCGCCAGCAGTCAGCGCCGGGCCGATGAAACCGATCATTAACAGTTCAAGCACAATGACGACGCCAAAAATCGTCTTGCCAACATTTTGCCGAAATGCAGGGTCCATCTGTCCATTGTTGACTTGTTGCTGAAAGAGCATGTAAACAATCACAATGACAGTGCTTACCAGCGTAAGATAAATCGTCAAGTCGGCAAAGGCACGCCTGCTGCGCATTTTTCCGCGCAGTTCTTTGATAACGATTGGGTTATCAGCGAGGCGATTGAAAAAACGCAGCAGATGGGATGTGCTCAATCTAGCTCCGGGTCTTTAACGATCGGGGCGTTTGACAAATAGAATGCTCATAAAAACCATGATGGCTGTCAGCACGGAATACAGCCCAACATGCAAAATCCAGGGGGAGATGATGGAAATATTGCCGGAAGGAGCCTTGCCAAAAAAGAGCGTCTGATTGGTGATTAACATGGCTTCACTGGTGATGGCAGCGGCAAAAGAGTTGGTGGCTGTCAAAAGCCACAAAATCATTGAAATAAAGTCTTGTGTAAGTTGGTTACCGTAGTTACTCGTATAGAGATAAAGCAAGACAAAATAGGCCAGCCCCATCCCAAGCAGGGAAAGCAAAATCAGGCTATAGGATGTCACTGTTGCTGTCAGGGTGCGCTTCGAAAAACTGGAACAGAAAATGCCCAAAGCGCAGAAGAAAACGATATTTGTGATCAGCATCAGGCTGGAAATCATGATTTCTTCCAGACCTACGCCGCCCAGCAAAAAGGCCAGCGCTTCAATCGGCAGGGCGGTCAAAACCAGTAGAAACAAATACATGCAGGCTGCCCCAAGTTTGCCAAAGATCAGGGCGGGCGCTGAAAGTAGCGTCGTGCGCAGCAGGTCATAGGTCTGGCGCTCACGTTCAGACGTGATTGCACCAGCCGTCAGCGCCGGGCCAATGAAAGCAATCATCACAAATTCGAACAAGACGACACTGCTAAAAATGACCTTGCCCATCGTCTGTCGAAAGCTGGGGTCCCACTGCGTAAGGCTTGATTGGGCGGCCAGAACTGCATAAATGGAACCGATAAATAAACTGACCACGAGCAGATAGATGGTCAAAAAAATAAAAGCACGCCGGCCACGCATGCGACCACGCAATTCCTTCAAGATGACCGGGTTTTCCACAATTTTTTGGAAGATGTTACCCCGGAACCTAACTTTTTTAGCAGGTTGTACAACGGCTGATTCGCTCATAGGCCTTCCAGATTATGAAACAATCCCTTTGGTCGTGCGCATGAAAACTTCTTCCAGGTTTTTGGTGTCCTGACTGAACTGGATTACCGGTAATCCCTGTTGCAGCATGCTGGCAAGGAATGCGTGCAAGGCTTTGTCGTCCCCGCCAAAATCGGCTTCAAACGAAAGCCATTCGGCGTGACCAAGCCCTTCCTGTGGGCGCACTGCCGAAATTCCCGGATAGCTTGCCAAAGCTGCCTGCGCATTGGCGGGATCAGCTTCTTTCAACAGGCTGATTTTGAGCAAACGATGCGGCATGACTCGTTCTGTCAGTTGATCGAGCGCCCCGAGCGCTGCCAGTTTGCCGCTTTCCATAATCGCAACCCGTGTGCAGAGTTCCGCTACATCAGCGAGAATGTGGCTGGAGAAGATGATTGTCTTGCCCAGACGCGCCACTTCCAGCAAAAGTTCCCGAATCTCCACACGCGCGCGCGGGTCAAGCCCCGACGCGGGTTCGTCAAGCACCAGCACACTCGGGTCATGAATCAGCACACGGGCCAGCCCAAGGCGCTGCTTCAAGCCCGTCGAAAGCGTATCCACCATATCGTCGCGACGATGACCAATATCCACCAGGTCGAGCAGGTCCTTAATCAGGCTGGCACGCTGCGCCGGGGCGATTGAATAACACGCCCCAAAAAAGTCGAGATACTCCTGCACGGTTAAATCGCCGTATGCGCCAAAAGAATCGGGCATGAACCCGATCTGGCGGCGTATTTCGCGAGGATGATTGTATATAGAATATCCACCCACGCGGATTTGCCCTTTATCGGGTTTCAGCAGGGTGACCAGCATGCGCATGGTGGTGGTTTTGCCTGCGCCATTGGGCCCTACCAACCCGAAAATTTCACCGCTTTCGACGGTCATGTTGACATCGTCAACGGCTTTGCGCTTGCCATATTGCTTACACAAGCCTTGAATTTCAATAATTGTGCTCATGGTTCCACGACCATTGTGAAATAAGATGCTGTGATTTGCTCGTAATTATTGACGTTGCCCGAATCGAGCTTGAGCGAAATTTTTCCGCCGGGGCCAACGTAATTTGCCGGATCTGCAATATCGATGTTGCCCCAGCTCAAATCTTTGACGAGCACCCACTGACCAGTCGTCCAATCTTTTAAAGAAACACGAATGGCAACCCGTGAACTTCCACTTGTATTGTTGCCTTGCAGGTTGAGCACAAGTGACTTCACCGCGTGATAATGTACTGGAACAGCGAGCGTGAAATTCAAAGCATATCCGCCGCCTGGCATGTTCATGCCATAGTAACTGTCCATAAACGGCGAAAGATCGGGGGTGGAAGATTCCCACTGAAACAGACCCGGCGTCAGCTTGATGGGCCCGGCATCCTGCTGAACGGTCGGAGAGAGTTGGAGCGTATAAAATGTCGTGTCATAATTTTCCGGGCTTTGCCCCTGAACGGTGGTGGAAAGCAATGGGTCGTCCAGCCAGCCGGTTAAATAAATGCCTGATGTCACTCTGGCGCTGCGCTGCCCGGAGGTTTGCAAAGATTGCAACAGGGCCTGCTGGCGAACCAGCCGGTCATCCACTTTCCCGCTACCATAACTTGGATAATAGGGATAACCACCATTGGCCTGTGCATCAGAAATATCTGAGCCTTTCGGGTCAGACATTAAATAAAGTTGCACATCTTTTTTCGCGCCCGGTGGCAAATCGCCCAACTTTCTGCGGTCGTCGGATGTAAGCAACACGACATCCCGCAGGGTGTATTTGCTATTGTTGGTAATTGTGCCAGTAATTTTGGGGAATCCCGCGTTCAGCGAGAGCACCAGATTATGGGTAATCGCAAGCGCTGGCAAATTTCCGCTCAAAAAAGCCGCCTTCATGCCACCCGATTCCACCAGCACATCCGGTAGTAGGACATCCTGGTCTTGCCGCACCGCAAGCCAGCCTTGATTTGCCTGCAAAGATTCTCCATTGCTGTCAAACGGATAAGCCAGGAAGGCGTTGCCAGTTTGCAATGTATACTTTGTCCGTGCCGGGGCATAAACACCTACCAGCGAGCGTGTCTGTGCCTGATCCACCCCGTCCCAGGCTTGTGCAATCGTCAGCCGGTTCAAAATGGGACGTGGCCCGCGGATCAAAAAGCCCGAGAAGTAAGCCACCAGCGTAAACAAAACCACAAAGGCGGGAATACTGATCCAGGCCCATTCCTGACGTTTGAGGCGGCGTAACACAAAATAATTGATCGGGCCGATAACAAGAATATAAATGCCGAGCAAACAAAGCACATAAAGCGTTGGTGGTAGCCCCAGGGAAGGCAAAGCCGCGAGCGCCTGATTCGCAGCAGGAACATCCCAGGTTGTATTTGTCCATGCCGGGCGCGCAGATTGACTGCCGAGCAGCGCGTCATAGAGAACGCTCATGCCCGACCACTTATCCAGCGGCTGCAAAGCCGGGTCTGCTGCAAAGAAATAGATGGTTCCAGCACCTATTTGTTTTTCAACAAGAAGGGGGACGCCATCTTGTTCCAGCAAGACCACAGCGTTGGGACGCACCTGACCGGTGGCGACAACCGCCGAAACGGAATTATCCAAAGGGGCGCTGCTCTGGATATAGCTTTGCAACGCCGAAAGACTGCTCAACGTCCGCGTGCCATTCAAAGCAATCGGAAGAAGGTCTCCCAGGCCGCTGGCCGCCCCTTGCCATTTTGGCCCGCCTGCGACAAACAGTTTTCCACCCTGTGCAAGCCAATCTTTTAGTGCCGTCCGCTGTGGATCGGTGATACTCCCCGTATCTGCCCCTGAAATCACCAGTGCATCCAGACCATCCCAACCTTGAGATTGGTCGGGCAAATCTGCCAGTTGTAATTGTGCCACGCGCACAAAACCGGTAAAAGGCGCGTCGCGAAGCGAAGCAAATTGAGGTAACGAATCAGAAGAAATTACACCAATCAGCGTGTTTTCACCCGCAATACATTTGATGTTTAAAGGCGTTGTCGCCAGTACCTTGTCCCCCGACAGCACATCCACACTTAATTTACCGAGATAACCATCCGGGTAAAGATAGAGAAACATCTCTTTGCGAGAATTGGTCGGGAGAGAAAGATCAATTGCATAGGCAGATTGACCAGCCTTGTCGTTTTGATAAGATACCTGAACGCGGGCGTTGAAATCGGCACCCTTATTTTCAACTTTGACCCGAATCGGAATCCAGGTATTTAGTTTGCAGCTCCCATCAAAACCCAATTGGGCAGTGAGCGTCACATCCCCTTGACTCTGGGCGTAAACACGCTGGGTTGTGCTGGGAACAAGCAGCAAGAAAAACAACACTGCCAATAGCATGAATGAAAAAGACCGTCGTTGCGTTTGAAGCTTCAAGAAAATTCTCTCCCTTCACGGTTAAGACTTTTATCCATTATAACCCCAAGTGTTTGCTGAACTGATTTTGTGGTTTTCACAGTGATTTATTTTATGGCAAAGCCAAATGACCACAATCCATAACGGCGTAATATTGATTTTGATAGCGTGGAGCCCGCTGTTGCTCCAGGTTTTTAAGACTTCCCCATAATGGGTCGACATCATTCACGATGATGATATTGATAAAATGCTGGTCGCAAATCTTATCAATACCATCCCATGTTGTAATATTTTTTGACAGAAAAATTTCGCCGATTTGTTTTGTCAGAAATTCGTATTGATCGGTTGGCACACCATATGCTGTGCGGTCAGAAATTGCCATCTGTCGAGTTCCATATAGACCGCCTGGCCGGTTTAATAGGATGGTTGGATTGTCTTGAATCACAGTTGTTTCAGATGTGTTATCGCGGATATAGTCATATGCCAGCCTGGCAGCATAAGTTCGCTGACCTAAATTTGTGTCTGAACTTAATTCGTTTGGAAACCCCGCAATGTTCGCGTCAATCATCATCGTCCAGGTTCTAAGGACAATCATATCCAATGAAGTTGTCAATACGCCAATCATTAAAAAAAAGACCAGGATTTTGTTTGTCAACATTTTGCTTTTGGCGGTATTGAAAACGGAGAATATGCTCAGTTTATTTTGGTCAACCCTGGCTTCAACCAGGTCAACTGCCCAAATCAGTAAAACAAATTGCCCTAATATCCAGGCCCTGATCCCAAAATCGATTAATCGCAATGATCGTGGAACGAATAAATGAGACCGCAATAACGATGACAAACAACAGAATGATCTCTGCCAGTTGGTGAGGATGACTTTTCCATGCAATTTTTCTGTTGCGCTTGATCCACAATACTGCCACCATAAAGAAGAAGCCCAATTCGAAAAGATAGTTGATGGGCAAAAGCAGAAAATTTGCGAGATCAGATGGAATATTAATCGCTTCTGCAAAAACAGCGAGGATAGGAAAAGGTCGGACATAGAGCGTAATCGGTATCACTGGGCCTGTGGATGCGCCTGATTGAGTCTGCGAGTGAACCAATCCGGTGATGAAAGGGTAGGAAAATATCAGCGCAATGACGCCTGTTAAGGCCAAAAAGATTGCCATTTGACGACGTTTCTGGGCAAAAAATAGTACCAGTGCCCATATCACCCAAAATATCGCAAATGCAAAAGTAATCCATACAGATAAGCCAAGTGCTGAGGCAAATGCAATCCCTGAAATACAAGCGGCGATTAAATGTTGTTTTTTGTTGCCACCCATGTAATAGAGAAAAAGCATTAATCCGGTCAGGCAAGCCATCATGCTTGAGAAATGCAAGGGAACCCACATGATT
The DNA here is from genome assembly GCA_963757465.1 of uncultured Chloroflexia bacterium. Classification (GTDB taxonomy): domain Bacteria; phylum Chloroflexota; class Anaerolineae; order Anaerolineales; family Villigracilaceae; genus UBA5195. The sequence continues at coordinate 975,808 of CAVWRY010000007.1, forward strand.
CCACCCAGCCAATCCATAATTGGCATATTCCATCCCTCAATGCGACCATTAAAAAGTGCGTACCCCCATGCCAACCTTGATATAAGCATAAGCACGATAACAGGGATAAAATCCAGCCCACTGACCAGCAGAAGTTGTGAACCCACGATGGACAGCCTCCATACTTTTGCTCCACCTTCTGTGCTCCGCGTGCGCAGATAGAGGGCAATCGTTGCCATCAGACATAGACCGCACCACATTACCCCAGCGATCAACGCTGTCTGTGCGGTCACCCAGTTTCCACCGATCTTATCAATAACACTTGCGAGAATGTACCAAAAATAATAAAGGAATGTAAGTTTTTCTGGGTGGCCGGGATAATAGCTGGGATTGATGGGGGGCACACCCGTACGCGTAATGGCATTGATCATGGCAACCCGCGTAGTATAGTCATATGAAGTGGCGTTGAAATAGAGTCGGTTCCCCACTTGAAGATCAACGAGCCATAAAAGACAAAATATGATCCATACCCCACCGATAACCAGCGCCAAAATTTGATAACGTTTTTGGAGCGAAGAGATCACTGGCGAATTTGATATTTTATTTTGATTGCGGGATACCCATAAAATAACGCCCCAAATTACGCCGAATGCAAATAAAACACCAATTGTGAAATTAGTTGAAATGAAGAAGGATGATAAATATACAAAGATAGGAGCGATGGCATTGGAAAGCACGATTGCAATCACATATCGCACCAGGGGCAGACGTTTCCTAAAATCAAATAGATTAAAAACCCAACCGATTACGTAGCCCGGAATTACTGTAATAAGTGGATAGATCAAAAAAGCCAGCAAGCCACTGGCAATATCATTGATTGTGAAGTTTGGCAGCATTGTAATCCTCCGAAGGGCTAATCGATCTTGGCTTATTGCTATTAATTTTCCACAAACCAAGCAACCCCCAAAAAGTAACCACAATATAATTTAATATTTGGCTGATGGTGATATAAGCCAGCGCCTGGGCGCTTGAAAAGCCAAAGGGCGTCAATACAGCAACTGCAACAAATTGAAATACACCTACATTCCCAGGTACAGGGATAACGCTTGACAAGCCAAGCGCAGAAAGGAGAATCAATCCCTGCCCGATGTTCAGGGTTTGTGAGATGATACTCACCCCAATTGTGACGCCAAAGGCATCCGTAAACCATATGATGCCAGTCAGTATCATAAACATGGTTAATGAACGCCAGTTTTGAATGCAACGCATTCCAACAAAAAATCGGATCATTTGATCAGAAATTCGGTCTAATATTTTTCTCGGGAGTGGCAGCCGTCTGAACATGCGCAAGATCAATTTATCCTGAAAAGGCGCAATAATCATCAAGACCAATCCCCCAAAGCCTGCCAGCGCCATAATACGAATGCTATTTACAAGCATCGATGAAACAGGATTGCCCTGCCAAAGCAAAGATATTGAACCGATCAGAATCAGCGCAATCACATCCAGAATGCGCTCTGTGATGGCAGTGGCCAATACAAAACCAGCACCCAGCCCACTTTTATTTCCGAGAAACACAGAGCGGATTAATTCACCAGCTCTGGCCGGAAGATAAGCATTCCCCATGTAACCGGTCATATTCGCCCAGAATACATCCGGGAGAGAAAGTTTTTTTTCTGCTCCGAGGAATATTTTCCAGCGTAAAGCGCGCATTAAATAGGTTAAGCTGCTGATAAAAAAGAGCAAGAAAAGGTAAGCATAATTCCCCATTCTGACAATTTGTATAAATGCAGCCCAGTCCAGGCCCTGCAATGCCAGAAATAGAAACAAGCCTCCCAAAAGGAGCGAAATAACCAGCATTAAACGATTACCAGACGTTGAAGTCTGGTTGCTTAACATCTCTGACATTTGTGGATGATCCTGCGACTCAGAAATTGATTCTGTCCTTTTCAATGACCAGAGGATGGTGCATCACCTGGGTGTATATGGCACCAATATATTCACCAACGATCCCCAAAAAGATCAATTGGATGGAACCAAGAAAGAACAGGCCAATGACCACAGGCGCTAGCCCGAGCGAGAAATTTGCCCAATCAGCCAGTTTGTAGACCAGGTAAGCCAAACCTACCAGGAAGCTGAGCATTGCCGAGAGGAAACCAAGCATGGTAGCCATTCGTAGCGGAACTTTTGTATAACCAGTCAGGCCAAGCATGGCCATATCAAAAAGCGTGTAAAAGTTGTTTTTTGTGATACCGTGTTTGCGGCGGGGCTGGACAAACTCAATGCGGGCAATCGGGAAACCGATGTCAGCAATCAATCCGCGGAAATAAGGATAAGGGTTGTCGAATCCGCGCAAAATTTGAATAACGTCTCGATCATACAGCCCAAAACCGGTGAAATGCTCAATGAGCGGTACATCTGACAGGCTGCGTAAAAAGCGATAGTAGAGTGTGCGAAGCAGGTAATAGAGGCCGAATTCCTGGCTTTTTGTTTTTACGCCTATGACGACTTTGTAGCCGTCTTCCCATTTTTTGATGAATTCAGGAATATTTTCAGGAGGGTCTTGTAAATCGGATGCCAGCGCAATCACTGCATCGCCGTCACACTGTAACAATCCATAATATGGTGAGCGGATGTGCCCGAAATTACGGGCATTAACAATGGCTTTCACCCGCTTATCTTTTCCCGCCAGGGTGCGGATTTTTTCTGCGGTGTCATCGGTTGATGCATTATCAATGAAAACATGTTCATAATCATAGTGCAGGTCTTGCATAGCGGTGCGAATGCGCTCGTAAAGTTCATATACATTTTCTTCTTCGTTATAACAGGGAGTTAAAATACTAATTTTTTTCATAGAGAGCTCTTTAATGGTCAAGCAACCGTTTTTTGAGAATATTGAGGGCGCTGGCAACTTCTTCAGCGGTTAGGTCGTTAACGCGTGTGAAATCAAAATGGTCGTCCATCATAATCAGGGCTAATTTGTCCCCTATCCGTTTTTTGTCTTTTTTCATTGCATTGATCATCACTTCCGCACTCATGGCCTCGTTATCAGGATGGATTATCAAGCTGGGGAGCAAAAGGCTGCTTGCAATATCTTTCTCCAATTCTTCGTCCAACAACCCTCGTTTATGGGCAATGATATTTGCCGCAAGCATGCCGAAAATGACTGCCTGACCGTGGGGTACAGCGAAGTTGGATGTGTTTTCAAGCGCATGACCAAAATCATGCCCATAGTTAAGTAAATTACGACGCCCATTATCAAATTCATCCCCTGCCATATAGTTTAGTTTTACCTGAAGCGATTGCTGAATGGCTTGAAGTAAAGCTTCGGGTTGGCGTTTTAGAATGGCAGGTGTCAATTCTTTTAATTGGCTATATTGTGAGGGCCCACCCATCAGATGTAATTTGATGACTTCACCAAACCCACTAAAGAAATCGTTATCGAGCTGGGTTTGTAGAAACGGTGTATAGAGGTGAATGCGCGCAGGGGGGAAAAACGTACCAATCAGGTTTTTGTATTTATGATAATTGAGCGATGTTTTACTGCCAATGCAACTATCCGCCTGTGCCAGGAGTGTCGTGGGAATATAAATCCAATTTATACCGCGATAAATCGTTGATGCAACAAAGCCTGTGATATCTTGCAAAATACCCCCGCCAAAAGAAATCAGAGTCAAATTACGTTTGGCTGATCGCTCTACAAGTTGGTCGTATAACTCTTGAACGGTATCAAGATTTTTGCGATCTTCGCTAATGGGCAAGACAATTGTTGATTTAATAGGAAGGCTTTGTAATAGGGTTTTTGAATAAATATCCCAAACATTTTTATCTATCACAAAACACGCTTGTGGATATGCAACCAGGGTATTAATAAAATTGGGAGTTTCTTCCACAAGCGCTTCGTAATCGCGAATATTGGATTGAATAGAGAGAGTTATAGGCATGTATAACCTCCATCAACAACGATTGTCTGCCCGGTAAGGTAAGTGTTTTTCTCGGAACACAGAAAAGCTACCACCATGGCAATTTCAGATGGTTCTGCCAGGCGCTGGATCGGGATGGATTGGCTGATTGTCTCGATTTCAGCAGATGAATTATTTTGTCGGGTGAGTTGCGTCATTACATAACCAGGTGCAACCGCATTAATCAAGACATTATCAGATGCCAGTTCAACCGCCAGAGTGCGAGTCATACTATTGATGGCAGCTTTGCTGATTGCGTAGCTCGTACGCCCTGCCTTGCTGACGATGCTCCATATTGAACTGATGTTTACAATTCTGCCGTAGCGGTTTTTGCGCATTGCCGGAGCAAGCGCCTGGATTAGATAAAAGGCCGATAGTAGATTAATTTGCAGCGTATTTTGCACATCATCCATTTTTATATGCTCAAGTGATGCTATTGGGTTAATACCAGCATCATTAACCAAAATATCTACATGCTGGTTAAGAGATGCCAAATAAGTGTTGATGGAAGCATAATTTGCCAAATCCAATTCTGATCGGTCAGGAGTCAAAACCTGGCAACCGTTTGCTTGCAATGCTGCGGCAATGGCAGCACCAATCCCACGCGATGCACCTGTGATCAGTGCAGTCTGCATCTACAAACCTCGATTTATGATTTGATGCATTAGTTCATCGGTTGAATAGGGTGTATCCACCATGTCAATCGTAATTGGCTTATCTTTCAGGCAAGCCCTGGTCATTTTGTGCCCATAACGGCCTAGCATAAGTTCACGCGTAGATAACTGGCCTTTTTGAAGCGGAATGGCCAGATAAATATCATCTCCTGTCAGCGTGTGGCCAACTTCAAGATCATGGCTGGCGTATACACCTCGTACGTACGAATTGAGATATTTCACTTCTTTTTCAATGGGGAGGAGGCGTGTATTTTTGGATGTTCCAGACATCTGACGGGCTTTGTGAAAGGCCTTGAACCATGTATCAAGCTGAGGTGGTAACGATGAGTATTTTGCTACCTGGAAACCATCTGTATTAATATCAATGTGTCGTTCAAAGAGTTCTGACACCTTTGCCATACGCAATAAACATTGAACTAGACCAATCATGATATTCATGAGTGGAAAGTCCGATTGGATGGTTTGAATAACGTTTTTGAAGGTAATCAATCTGATCCAATTCCATTTCGTGATCTTCGGTAGGATAGCCAGCAACGCAGTGATTGAGTGCGAGCGGAATGTTGCGATTTTCAAAAAATAGGACGAGATCATCCAAATCTTTCAGTGAAACACCCCCAGTTGAAACAATCACAGGCTTTTTTGTTTTGGCTATCTTCTCCAGCAGCAACCAGTCATTTCCGTCTGCGCTGGCAACCTTGATGATGGGCATTTCAAATTCTACGCACAAATCTACCGATTTTTCATCGAACGGGGTCGCCATCGGAATACAACCGCTTTTTCGAATGTTTTCAACTAATGCTGCATAATCATCCTTGGAAAGTTTGGACTCGAAGATGCGGGAGATGTAATAAATATCTGTTCGCCCCGTGAAATCTTTGTGGACGAATGAATCGAGGTTGCGAAACTGGAGCTTGATTGCTGCGCGAACATTATTGAAGCGTACAACACGCGAATGTTCTCTAATGATCTGAATGCCTCGCTCTAGTTTTCCCTGATGATTGTTGGTCATTTCAAGAACAAATAAATCTTCAAAAATATCTCGAACATCCATAAAATGCTCCTTATTTTTTATTTATTGAGGATCAAAGTGGACGATCATATTTTCGGCCAGTTCCTGATCATCAAGGAAGGGGCTCATGTCTTCGAGGTTAGAAGATACGATCTTGCCATCGGGTAGTTGGCGCGCACTAACACGTGGTTCAAAGGGTTGATTTGGATCAAGCAGCACATCACAAATCACGGGACCCGGTATCCGAAGTGCTGATTGAATTCCACTTTCTAGTTGGTCATAATCTATTTTTAGGGATGGAATTCCATAGGCCTGTGCCACTTTGATTATATCTGGAAAGGAGACACCGCTTTGAGCGCTTTCCCCCGTCGTTCGCTTGAACATATTTATTTGCGAAAGCCGAATGGATAAATACCCATTATTGTTGAGGATAAAAAGCTTTATCGGTAGTTGGTAGTGAAATATGGTTTGTAATTCTTGTATGTTTAGCTGCAAGCTTCCATCCCCCGCCAGGCAAATGACCCGTTTTCCATTCCGGGCCACGGCGGCTCCAATTGCAGCCGGGAGATCGTAGCCCATGGATGCATCGCCTGTATTGGCGATAAGTCGCTGCCCCGGTTGAAGTTTTGCTGCCTGAAATGTAACAACGTTGGCGGTGCCGTCGCCGCATACAACCACTTCGTCAGAATTGAGATGAGTGAATAACCGATCAATAAAATGATAAGGATTAATACGCTCTTCTTTTGGTTCACGGTGATGCGCCAATACTGCGGGGTATCGCGCCACGCGTGCTTTGCACCATGCCAGCCAATCTGTGTGTTTTCTTTTGTCAAAATTACGCTGTTCAGCTTGGCGCAGAGATTCTTGCAGAAAAAGCTTAACATCGGTGCGGATTGTTTGTTCAATTGTGACGGTCGGTTTTTTGAATTCGCCCTCATCAATATCCACCTGGATTTTATAGGCAAACCGTGCAAAGGAAGCCCAGTTATAGCTGACTTGCCTCAAGCCAAGGCTGCAACCAAGAATTAACAAGACATCTGCGTTTTGAACCGTAAAATTCCCTGCGCGCGTTGCCAGATCGCCGGCACGTCCGCAAAAAAGTGGATCATCGGAGCCTAATAAATCGAGAGCAGTCCAGGCTGGAACAACGGGAATATTTAAGGTGCGAATAAATTGTTCAAATTCTTCCAGGGCATTTCCCAGCCGAATGCCTTTTCCCGCCAAGATCACAGGACGTTCAGCTTTTTGCAGCATCTCCAAAACATTCTGGCAGACTGGGGTTAAATCTGTATTGGCGTATGCAGAGTAATCTTCACGTGGATCGTAGCCTTTCAAGTTTTCAGGATCCACCTGGCTGGTCTGTACATCAATCGGAATATCCAACCAACAAGGGCCTGGTCGGCCTGTTTTGGCGAGGGTCCAGGCCTTTTCCAGGACATAGCGAATATCTGCAGGGTCATTGACGAGAACAGCATACTTGGTAATGTTTTTTACCATGCCGATGATGTCGGCTTCCTGGTCACCGATTTGGCGTAGACCGGGAATATTATACGTTGCCATGAGCGTCTCACGTTTGACTTGCCCTGAAATTACCAGCATTGGGATGGAGTTCAACCCACGCCCCATAGACACCGTTCAAAGCGTTGATTTCGCCTGGCCCTGTGGTGACATTGAGTACGCCAGGTTGATTTGTGATACGGGCATAGCCCTCCGCTGCCATTGCACAGGCCTGTTCATGGTGATTAAAAACACATTGGATCCCTGGTTCATGTCCAATAGCGTCGTTGATAAACATCGATCCGCCACCGGTTAACATAAATACATGGCGAACACCAAACTGGGCCAGCCTATAAGAAATATATTCAGAAACTCTCATCTTTGCTACCTAAGCCATTTGATTGTGTGTTGGATCTTTTCATCCAATTTAAAATGATCGCGCAGTCCTAATTCATCCTGCGCACGTTTTGTTGACGGAACATATTGCTGGAGAGGCGCAAAAGGAGTTTTGGTTCCTCGAGTTTCTATTTCAACCAGACTCATATTTTGGCTGACGCACTGAGCTGTTTCAGCAATGGATACGCTTTCTTCGCTTCCAACATTGTAGGCACGTCCTGAAGTTCCACGGAAAAGGATTGTCCAGAGCCAAATGGCTAAATCAGCAGCATAAAGGTAGGAGCGCCGAGGCGTGCCGTCGCCCTGAACGATGATTGGACCACCGTTTAAGCCGTCACGGAGAAAGTTACCAACCGCAAAATGAAGATCCAAAGGCAAATAAGGGCCAACAAATGCAAAGCAGCGCGCGATCTTTGTCTGTAAATTGCCAGTGTGGGCATATTGTATGCAGAGATGCTCAGCCAGGCGTTTGCCCTGTCCATATGCAGACGCCGGGTCAAGCGGATCAGGTGCGCCGAGATACTCTTCTGGGATGTGGGTCAGATCGGGTGGCTGTTTGCCGTAGACCGCGCCTGAACTGGCGAGCAGGAACTTTTTTGCGCCGCACTGGCTGGCAAAATCGAGGGCATGGCGCGTGCCGTCCACAACGGTATCCAACATCAGCAGCGGATTTTCAGTGTTGAGTTTGGCGCTGGCATCGGTGGCGGCGTGGATGATGTGAGAAAACTGTCCCTGTGGGAAGGCAAAGCTACGGATATTGCCTTCCCACAGGGACACGCCCTCCGCCTGTGCCAGGTGTGGAGTTTTTGCAACAAAAGCTGCCGGGGAACGGGTCAATACCGTGATGCGGCTGTCGAGGTTGAGACGCTGGTTGGCCCACAGAAAACTTTCCAGCAGCCAGCATCCAAAAAAACCCGTGCCACCTGTGATGAAAAGTTGCTCGCCGCGCATCTCATCCCAAAGATTGCGCGTGTGGTTAAGGATGTGGTCCAAGTCAGCAGTTAGCGGATTGCTCATGCTTTGGTCAGATCATGCAGTGATTTAATGATGTAGTCGAGCATCGGCTTGCTCAGCCCAGGGTAAACACCCAGCCAGAAAACGTTGTTCATGACAAAATCGGCATTGTCAAGCGACCCGGCAATGCGGTGCGGAACATTTTTATAAGCCGGCTGGCGGACGAGGTTGCCACCAAATAATAAGCGCGTGGCAATTTTGCGACCTTCAACAAATGCAACAGCCTGATTGCGATTGAAAGGCGCGCCCGTGCGCACCGCAAGCGGGAAGCCAAACCAGCTTGGCTGGCTTTCGGATGTGGGTTCCGGCAGGATAAAAAATTCCTGAATATCTTGCAGGCCGGCATACAGATAGGCGAAATTTGCGCGCCGGGTTTCGATAAAGCCATCCACTTTTTGCATTTGCGCCAGCCCAACGGCGGCCTGCATATCAGTGGCTTTCAGGTTATAGCCAATGTGCGAATAAGTGTATTTATGATCGTATCCGTGCGGCAGGTCGCCCAATTGCCAGTCGAAACGCTTGCCGCAGGTGTCTTCCTTGCCAGGGTCGCACCAACAGTCGCGCCCCCAATCACGAAAAGATTCGGCAAGAGTTTTGAGTTTGGGCATACTTGTCAGCACAGCACCGCCTTCGCCCATCGTGATGTGATGGGCCGGGTAAAAACTGACGGTGGCGAACTGCCCAAAAGTGCCCACTTTTTGACCGCGATAGGTTGCGCCCGTTGCATCGCAGCAGTCCTCGATCAACCACAGGTTGTGTTGTTTGGCAAATTCAGCCACAACGCCCAGGTTAAATGGATTGCCAAGCGTGTGCGCCAGCATAATGGCACGGGTTTTCGGCGAGCGCGCGCCCTCGAGCTGGTTGACATCCACATTGTAGGTTGGGATATGCACATCGATAAAAACTGGCACAAGATTATTCTGGATGATTGGGTTGACCGTGGTTGGGAAGCCAGTGGCAACGGTGATAACTTCGTCACCGGGTTGTAGTGCCTTTGGGCCAAGCTGGGGTGAAGTCAATGCAGAAAGCGCCACCAGGTTGGCCGATGAACCAGAATTGACCAGAATCGTATGGCGAACACCCCACCAGCGCGAGAAAGTTTTCTGGAATTCGTCAGCGAAGCGCCCAGTGGTCAGCCAAAAATCCAGCGACGAATCGACCAGATGTTGCAGCTCGGTGGCATCGAAGACTCTGCCCGAAACCGGCACCGAACTGGTTCCCGGCACAAACGCCCGGGCGGGAAACGCCTCGGCGTAATATTCGGCTGTCAACTTCAAGATTTTGGCGCGCAGGCGCTCAGCTTTCGTTTTCATGCGCAAAAAACTCCCGGTACCAGGCCACGGTTGCAGCCAGCGCCTTATCCAGCGTGAAGAGCGGTGACCAACCAAGCATGTGACGTGCTTTGGTGGCACTTAAATATTGGTGCCGAATTTCGTTGCTGGCCTCGTTGCGGATGTCTGGCTTGAGGGGCGAATCCATCAAGCTGAGAATTTGATCCACAATCTGCCTCACCGTCACCTGTATCTCGTTTGAGAAGTTAAAAGCCTGTCCTTTGAGTTCGGGCCGCGCCGCCAGTTGTTCGGCCAAAAGCATATAAGCTGCCGCCCCATCTTCGACATAGAAATAATCGCGGATGTATTCCCCGTCTGAGCGGATAATGGGACGCTGTTCGCGCAGCACCGAGCGGATCGTACCGGGGATGATTCGGTTCCAGTTGAGATCACCGCCTCCGTAAAAGTTTCCGCAGCGGGTAATGGCGACGGGTAACCCGTAGCTGACTGCGTAGGTGTTCGCGATCAAATCTGCCGCCGATTTGCTGACATCATAAGGGTGCTGGCCCTGCAAGGGAGTTTTCTCATCGTAAGGCAAAACTTCCTGATCGCCATAGGCTTTATCAGATGAAGCAACAACAATTTGCTTTATTCTGGGGCTGCGTCTGCAAGCCTCCAGCAAATTCCATGTGCCCATAATATTTGTTTCAAAGGTGGATATGGGGTTGCGGTTGGCAATTGTAACAATCGTTTGCGCCGCCAGATGGATGACCGTATCAATCTCATACTCGCCCAGTACACGTTCGAGCATTTCACGATCACGAATATCACCGCGCACGACCTTGACCTTCTCAATCGACCCACTACGGAAAAGCTCATTCTGTGGAACCCAGTCGCGTACCAGACAGACCACATCGGCTTTTGCTTCAACCAATCGGCGTATTAGCCAGCTACCCACCAACCCTGTTCCACCGGTTACAAATGTAGGGCGATCCTGCCAGAAGGATTGATTTACTCCCATAGTTTCCACGGAGCACTTCCTTCATCCCAAAGTTTGTTGAGCAGTTGCACGTCACGCAAGGTGTCCATACATTGCCAAAACGTATCGTGCCGATAGGCCATGAGCTGTCCTTCTGACGCCAACCTTTCGAGCGGGCCCAACTCCCAAAGGGTCAGGTGGTCTGGGATGTAGTCGATAATTCCGGGTTCGAGCACAAAAAAACCACCATTGATCCAGCCTTCACCAATCTGGGGCTTTTCCTTGAAACCGATTACCTGGTCTCCATCAAAACTCATCTGCCCAAAACGCGCTGGTGGGCGGACGGCGGTGAGGGTCGCCAGTTTGCCGTGGCTGTGGTGAAAATCCAACAATTTCATAATGTCAATGTTGCAGACGCCATCCCCATACGTCAGCATAAAAGGTTCAGGCCCAATAAATTGGGCCATTTGTTTAATACGTCCACCCGTCTGGGTATCGTTGCCCGTATCGAGCAAATGCACAACCCAGTCTTCTCCGCTGCTGTCGTGAACCTGGATTGTGCCTGATAGCAAATCAACCGTCAGATTATGCGCGCGGTGATGATAATTAATAAAAAAATCCTTGATGTATTCACCTTTATATCCCAATGCCACCACAAATTCTTTGAAGCCATGCGACGCATAGATTTGCATAATATGCCATAAAATTGGTTTACCACCAATTTCAACCATCGGCTTGGGGCGTATGGTGGTTTCTTCTGAAAGGCGGGTTCCGAGTTCGCCCGCAAGGATTCCCACTTTCATCGGCACATCCTGTTCACAATCTTTCTATTTTCCGTCGTCATTCTTTCTCCTTGTGCAACCACGTCAGGGTTTCACTTTGCTAAAAATAACGGCTCCGGTGCTTTCATACGCCAGCGTATAATCGGACGATTTCTTCAAATCTTCCACCAGCATTTTCCCATTATACTGACAGGTTTCCCCTTCTACACATTGCATGATTGTTTGTTTCTGAATGTAGACATATTCAAACGGCAGCCCCAGCTTTTGGGTCTGGTATTGAACACACTGGATATTCTGGCTAATGCATTGCTGCAAATCGCTCAGCACAGCAATGGAGAGAATGAAGCGGTCTCCCCATGTCCACTCGCGGCCCTGGAGCGTTGTCTGGCTGGTGCGTCCCGTCAGCGCCGGGAACCACTCCTGCAGCGGATCGCGCAGCAACTCACCTGATTTACCCGTAATGATGACGAAACGCGCATCTGGGGGGGTGTTCTGTTGCACCCAGGCCATTGTCTGCTGGTCAGACTGGCTCAGGCTGTTGGCGGCCATGCGGATACCCAGGCTGTACGCCCCGCCCAGCATCAACAAAACAATCCAGCCCGTCAGCAGCAACCCGATGGCGTTGCTGCGTTTGTGAATGACGCGCATCCCGTGCGTGACCAGTACTGGCAGAATCATATCCAGCAGAGCAACTGACGCCAGCATTGCCAGCGGCAAAATGGCAGCGCGTGAGGCGCTGCGTGGGTTGATAAAAAATGGCAAAGCCACCCACACTGGCAATAAATATTTCCGTTCACTGAGCTTCAAAAATAGCCCAATCAGCCCCAGCACCGCCACAAACCCTGGTAGGGATTCCAAGGTAAAGTCAAAGGTGAAGAAGGTTCTCCAAAGCAATAATTGCGTCCCACTTGTCTGCGCTGCATTGAGAAACGGCTGAAGACCATGTGCCTGCACAACCGTGATCAGCCAGGGAGAAATCAGGACGGCGACTCCCACACAAACTGCGACTGCGCTTCGTACGTTTTGCCAGTTGCGCGGTGCAAATGCCCAGATGATGGCGCAACTGACCACCGTCAGCAATGCGGATTTTGGGTGGCACAAGCTCACCACCGCGCCGGTCAAAATCGTCAGCGCCAGCATCTTCCAGGAAAACTGTTGAAAAAGCCGGGTCGCCCCCCAACACGTCAGAATCAAAAAAGCTGCCCCATCCCGCGTGTCAGACCGCCGCCCATCAGAAACCAGTCCATCGAAAGCGGCACGAGCATATAAATCAAGGTTGCCAAAGCAGCTTTAAGGCGGGTCTCGAGCATTGCACTTGCCAGCAGAAAAAACGCCGGGATGGTGGCAATGTTCAAGATCGCTGGCAGCCATAACAAAATATTCAGCACCGAAAGATGCAGCCAATCGGTCAAAAAACCCACCACATAAAAAGCCAGTGGTGGGTATGCAAAAGGAATTTGTTGGTTGTTGTAGCTGGTATAAAGCGGCAGGTTGTAAGCGTTCTTACGCAAATCATCAATCATCGTATAGAACATGCCGCCATCGTTCATCGGGAAGCGCGCCAGCAGTACCGGATTAATGCGCAGCCAGATGCCAAAAATCAGCGTTGCGATAAACAGCAGAGTTGCCAGTTCGTCGGGGGTCAACTTCTTTACTTGACGAATTTTTTTTGCCATTCAAATACCTTGTTGAGTGCTTCGATGGGCGAAAGGGCGTTGACGTCGAGATTTTTCAGTTCTTCCAAAAACGGATTGGTTTCAGGGAAGAGCGCAGCCTGCTGGGCCGCCATCGGGTTAATCTTGACCGCCCGGCCCGATGTTTTCTCAAGCTCGGCCATAATTTCGTCGGCGCGCTGGATGATCGTACGGGGAAGGCCCGCCAATTGGGCGACGTGGATGCCGTAGCTGCGATCTGCGCCACCGGGGATAATCTTATGCAGAAAAACCACCTTCCCCTCCGCCTCGGTCACGGCGACGTTGTAGTTGCGCACCCCCGGCAGCAAGTCCGCAAGTTGCGTCAGTTCGTGGTAATGCGTGGCGAAGAGCGTTTTGGCGCGCAGGTGTGGATGGTTGTGAATGTACTCAACCACCGCCCAGGCAATCGAGACGCCGTCATACGTGCTTGTGCCGCGCCCAATTTCATCCAAAATCACCAGCGAGCGCGATGTGGCGTGATGCAGAATGTTGGCGGTTTCGATCATCTCGACCATGAAGGTCGATTGCCCGGCATGGATTTCGTCCTGCGCACCGATGCGCGTGAAGATGCGATCCACCAGGCCAATTTTGGCCGAGGTCGCCGGGACAAAACTGCCCATTTGCGCCATCAACGCAATCAGCGCCACCTGCCGCAAATACGTCGATTTGCCCGCCATGTTCGGCCCGGTGATGATGCGTACGCGCTCGCCGGCTTCGAAGGTGATGTCATTTGGCACATAGCGATCCCCGCCGCGCAGACTGTTTTCAACAACGGCATGACGCCCGTCGCAGACATCCAGCACATCCTCGGCGACGACTTTGGGGCGTACGTATCCGCTCAAGGCGGCGGCTTCGGCCAGCGCGGAAAGACAATCGAGCGCGGCCAGCACGCGCGCGCTTTTAAGCAGTTTGTGGGCGGCCTGTCCCAGGGTGGCGCAGGCTTCTTTAAATAAGCGTATTTCAATCTCGCGGATGCGCTCTTCGGCGTTGAGCACCAGCGTTTCGTATTCCTTCATCTCGGGCGTGATGTAGCGCTCGGCATTGACCAACGTCTGCTTGCGGATGTAGCTGGCGGGCGCGTTGGCGGCCTGCCCGGCAGAGATTTCGATATAGTAGCCAAAGACCTTGTTGTAGCCCACTTTGAGGGTCTTGATATTGGTGCGTTCGCGCTCGATGGCTTCGAGATTGTTGATCCATTCGCGGGCGTGCGCCGAAGCGTCGATTACGCCATCCAGCTCGGCGGCATAGCCGGGGCGGATGATGCCAGTATTTTGCAGCGTGGCTGGCGGGTCGTCAGCGATGGCCACATCCAGCAGCGCCAACTCGTCGGTGCACGGGGAGAGCAGCTTCAGGGTGGATTCAAGCGCCGCAGCCCCTGAGGGGATGACCGCCAAAATGGCCGGAATGCGCCGCAGGGTTTCGCGCAAAGCCACCAGGTCACGCGGCTGCGCGTGTCCAGACAAAATGCGGTTGGTCAGGCGTTCCAGATCGGCAATCGGTTTGAGCGCGGCGCGCAGTTCAGCGCGCACCATGCCGTTGCCAAAGAAAAATTCGACTCCATTTTGTCGCGCATGGATTTTTGTCAAATCAAGCAGCGGCTGGCTGACCCACTGGCGCAGCAGGCGTTTGCCCATTGGCGTGATGGTCTGGTCGAGCGTGTTGAGCAGCGAGCCTTTCAGATCGCCGTTGAGCGCTTCGGTAAGCTCCAGGTTGCGGCGCGTGGGCGCATCGAGCGTCATGAATTCGTTCAGGTTGTAGACGCGCAGCCCCGTCAGCAGGGCCAGCGAAGCCGGTTCGGTTTCCTTGAGATATTGTAAAATCGCCCCGGCAGCGCGGATGGCAAGCGGAAGCTGCTTCAACCCGAAACCTTCCAGCGTGGACGCGCTGAAATGGCGCAGCAGCGTTTCGGCGCAGCGCCCTGGCTCAAAGCGCCAGGCAACCCACGGGGTGGCGTGGATATTTCCCATATTCAATGTGACATTATCGGGGTGAAGCACTTCGGCCGGGCGCAGACGGCTGATCTCGGCGCGCAGTGGGGCGGCGTCGCCATGGGTCAACTCAATCTCCGTCACGGCGAATTCGCCGGTGGTGATATCGGCATAGGCGATAGCGGCTTTCTGCTCATCAAAGACGACCGCTGCCAGGTAGTTGTTGGCGTCCCCTGGAAGTAATCCCGGCTCGACGAGGGTGCCGGGGGTGACAACACGCACCACCTTGCGCGGAAAGATGCCCTTGGCAGGCTGTTCGCCAACCTGCTCGCAGATGGCGACGTGGTAGCCCTTTTCGATCAGGCGCGAAAGGTAGTTTTCGGCAGCGTGATAGGGGATCCCGGCCAGCGGCACGCGCTGTCCGTTGCCAACCGGGCGCGAAGTCAGCACAATATCGAGTACACGCGAGATGGTTTCGGCATCTTCGTCGAAGGTTTCGTAAAAATCGCCGAGCCGAAAGAATAGAATCGCGTTTGGGTATTCACGTTTGGCATCCAAATATTGCTGGCGGACGGGGGTGACATCATCAGACATGGGTTGATTCTACACGTTTTTTGTGTCATTCGACTGTTTTTCATGTGACAAAAAAATCTTTCTTTGATTTAACAAAATAGGCTATAATAGGCCCACTATACTTTCGTGAATTGGAGGTTGTTAATGGCTAGTGTTAAATACGATCATGTAATTAAAGAGTTCGGCGATGTTCTTGCTGTCAATGATATGAACATGGAAATTGCCGACAAAGAGTTTATGGTGTTTGTAGGTCCTTCTGGTTGTGGTAAAACCACCGCCCTGCGCCTGCTCGCCGGGTTGGAAGAAATTAGCAGCGGTCAGATTTTGATTGGTGATCGTGTCGTTAATGATGTGCCACCGAAAGATCGTGACATCGCGATGGTGTTTCAGTCTTACGCGCTCTACCCCCACCTTACCGTCTTCGATAACATGGCCTTCAGCCTCAAGCTGCGCGGAACGCCACGCGAAGAAATCAAACGTCGTGTTGGTGAAGCTGCTGACATCCTCAGCATTCACGAATTCCTCGACCGCAAACCCCGCCAACTTTCCGGTGGTCAACGTCAGCGCGTGGCTCTTGGTCGCGCCATTGTGCGTCAGCCACAGGTTTTCCTGCTCGATGAACCACTCTCCAATCTCGACGCCAAACTGCGCGGGCAGACCCGCGCTGAAATCAGCAAACTCCACAAGCGACTGGAAACCACCTTTGTCTATGTGACCCACGACCAGCAGGAAGCCATGACCATGGCTGACCGCATCGCCGTCACCAACAAGGGCAAGCTGCAACAGTTGGACACGCCCCAGGCGCTCTATGATCGTCCAGGCAACATGTTTGTGGCTGGCTTCCTTGGTTCGCCTTCGATGAACTTCTTCGCTGGCAAGATCAAGAAAGACAACGGCAAGCTGTTCTTCGAAGCCGATGGTTTTACCGTTGCCATCCCCGATAATCGCTCGAAGCCCTACTTTGATTATGTGGACAAGAAAGTTATCTTTGGTCTGCGCCCCGATGACATTCATGCGCCCCAGTTCCTGCCACCTAACATCCATGGCGAGCGCATCGATTGCAAAGTCGACGTGATCGAATTGATGGGTAACGAAATTTTCCTCTACTTGGTCAACGGCAAGAACAATTTCATTGCCCGCGTTGATCCCCGTACCTACTTCAAGGTCGGCGAAGAAGTTCAGGTTGCTCTCAACATGGACAACTTCCACATCTTCGATCCCGAAACTGAAATGGCCGTTCGCTAAACAATTTGCTTGACAGAGAGCCGCCAGGAGCGCAAGCGCCTGGCGGTTTACTATGTCGACAGGAGAAGAAAAAATGGAAACAAAATATACACTGGTACTGGCTCGCCACGGTCAAAGCACCTGGAACCTGGAAAACCGCTTTACCGGTTGGACAGATGTCGATTTAACGGAACAGGGCATGGACGAGGCGCGCAATGCCGGGCAACTGCTCAAAGAGGGTGGCTACGAATTTGACATCGCCTACACATCGGTGCTGAAACGCGCCATCAAAACCCTGTGGCTGATTCAGGAAACGATGAGTTTGGAGTGGATCCCGGTAGTGAAGGCCTGGCAGTTGAACGAACGCCATTACGGCTCGCTGCAAGGGCTGGATAAATCTGAAATGGCCGCGAAATTTGGCGAAGACCAGGTCAAAATTTGGCGGCGCAGTTATGACGTACCACCGCCGCCTCTTGAAATCACTGATGAACGCCACCCGCGTTATGATCGTCGTTATGCGGATTTGGCCCCCGAAGAAACCCCCGCCACCGAATCGCTCAAACTGACCCTTGACCGCGTGCTGCCCTACTGGGAAAGCACCATCGCCCCGGCAATTTTATCGGGCAAACGGGTGATGATCGCTGCCCACGGCAACAGCCTGCGTGCACTGGTGAAATATCTCGATAACGTGCCCGAGAGCGAAATCACTGAATTGAATATCCCCACCGCCATCCCGCTGGTTTATGAGTTGGATGCCAACCTGAAACCGATCAAGCACTACTATCTGGGTGACGCCGCTGCTGTTGCCGCCGCCGCTGCTGCGGTTGCCAACCAGGGAAAAAGCAAAAATTAAGACCAGCAAGTTGACAAATAAGGCCCCAAAAGTCTTTGACTTTTGGGGCCTTATTCATCCAATGGGATTTTAACCGCCAGACCACCGCCGCACTAAAGGACGTATGTATAAATCCTATATCTGGTGGTGATCGTGCCGTTTGATTGCCTTTTTTAAATAGATAAAGTTTATAATCTACATATAGGATATTATACAGAAATATTTCTGTATAACCACTCTGTTGGGGGATTATACAGAAGATCCGTCCGCTTAATACATAGTTGGGTGCTGACGCTGAAAACTGCGCAAAACTGAATCATGTCTTACAAGCTCTTTTGATTGCGGGAAAATTATGGAAAAGGCTTTAATCACTTTTTCAATATTGACACATGACCATGATTTTATGGCGTGGTTCTGGATGTTCGCTACTCTGCCTGTTGGAATATGGCACATATTTTATTTTCCATCTAAAAGCCAGCTTAATGAAAAAGCATTGGCTGAAATATCGCCAGAATTCAAAAGCATTAATTCGGACTACATAGTTTTCAGTATTTTTGCAGTAGCGGTTCTCATGCTTTTCCCTCTTTTGGTTCTTGCGCCAAGCTGGGATACGTGGTCAATGTTGAAGTATGGAATCAAGTTTTATCCTTCGATTGTTTTTTTTACTGCTGGTTATGGAATTTATCAAGGCCTATTTGCATTTACAAAAGGCGTATATCCTATGGCAAAATCCTTGACTTACGCTTATGATGACAAAACAAAGATTCGCCGTGTTGCGATATATCAAATAGTAATTTCAATTTCCGCAATCATCTTTGTCATGTTATTCTTTTTTGCTACGGTTTAGGTAAATGCAGAAGGTGTAGAATGCCACAAACGCACCCAACACCGCGTTCTCAGAAACCCCGACATGAGGAGCGCTCACTGGAGCAAGACGGCAGCTTTCCAAAAGTCGATTTTTCCAAAAAGAGTGGTTCCGGGGTGAAAATCTCTAGCAAATGGAACAAAATATTAAACGCAAACAGGGCGTTCTCTCTGCGAGAACGCCTTTTCTTTTGCGCTATCGCGGCTTAAGCCGCGACAGGCGTCAATTGATAGCCCAGTTTGGCCGCCCGCTTTTGCATGTACTTGATTTGCTGCGCTTCGTATTGCTTCTGGTATTCGTTCACACTCAGCGGGTCGTATTCGACTTTATATTTCAACATCCGGTAGACCACCCGCGCGATGGCGTGGGCCGTCGCCACCGTCGCTTGGGCTGGCCCGAGCCTGGCGCGCAGTCTCCGGTAAAGCACGCCAAAGGCGCAATCTGCCTGTTTCACCGATTGGGCTGCCATGCGAAAGGCTTGTCCAGCACGGCTTTTCGTCTTCAAGGTCGTATTCTTCAAGACCTTGGCCCCGGAAATCTCATGCTTGGGTGCCAGTCCCAGCCAGGAACAAAAATGCTTTTCGGTCGGAAACTTGCTCATGTCGGTGCCGCACTCCATAATCACGGTCTGGGCCAGTGTGACACCAAACCCGTCCACCAGGCTGATGTCCACGCCACTAACGCGCTTTAGATGCTTGCGAATGATCTCGGTATCGTAGTTTGCATTTTTGCTGCGCGAGTTGCGCTTTCGCGAGGAGAGTGGCTTCAGTTCCCCGGCGTCCCAGTCTGGACGGGTCTCAGCGTACATGCGCTCGATCTCTTTGTCGCATGCAAGCATCTGCTCAGTGTAGAAATCGTAGAGAGCCACGGCCTGCTTCAAGATGAAGAGATGTTCTTCCCGCCAGGTGCCAGTCAGCGCCTGGCCAATCTCTGCTTCGCTCTTTTTGCAGCCCGGGTCGCGTAGCGCGGCCAGCGTTTTCGGGTCCCGCACCCCTGACAGGATGGCACGGATAATCAGCTGCCCCGTCACCCCGGTCACATCCGTCACCGCCTGCGAGAGCTGCACATTCATCTGAAGCAACGCCTTCTGCATATGTAAAATGTGCGGCGAACGATGCGCCACCAATTCCGCGCGATGCCGCAACAGCGTCCGCAGCGCCACCAGGTCGGATTGCGGGCGGAATGAAGACTCCAACAATCCGTAGTTGTGCAAAGTCTGGATCCACTGAGCATCCGTCACGTCGCTTTTCCGACCCGCCACGCGCCGCAAGGAACGGGAACTGATCAGCAGACATTCAAATCCACGCTCTTCCAACCTTTCAAAAAGCGGAATCCAGTAGACCCCTGTGCTTTCCATCGCCACTGTTTTGACGTTATGTTCCGTCAGCCAATCTGCGATGGCATCCAAATCAACCGTGTAGTTCCCAAAGCCCTTGACCAGTTGAGTAGTCTCGTTGGCGGCGACACAGACGACGATTTCTTCCGCGCCGATGTCTGCGCCTCCCGCATTCGGATTGACTTTGCTCATGCCATCAAATGGACGAGCCTGCTCAATCCCTTTCGTACGTTTGCCTTTCTGTCTCATTTTTTCTCCTTTCTTGACATGGGCAGGTCCCGGTCAATCAAGGTTTTAGCTTTCTCATCGGGGTCTTTCCCCCCTTGCCACCATTGGATAAATCAATTTGACCGGCGACCACAGTGCACTTTCTCAGAAACCCCGACATGAGGAGCGCTCACTGGAGCAAGACGGCAGCTTTCCAAAAGTCGATTTTTCCAAAAAGAGTGGTTCCGGGGTGAAAATCTCTAGCAAATGGAACAAAATATTAAACGCAAACAGGGCGTTCTCTCTGCGAGAACGCCTTTTCTTTTGCGCTATCGCGGCTTAAGCCGCGACAGGCGTCAATTGATAGCCCAGTTTGGCCGCCCGCTTTTGCATGTACTTGATTTGCTGCGCTTCGTATTGCTTCTGGTATTCGTTCACACTCAGCGGGTCGTATTCGACTTTATATTTCAACATCCGGTAGACCACCCGCGCGATGGCGTGGGCCGTCGCCACCGTCGCTTGGGCTGGCCCGAGCCTGGCGCGCAGTCTCCGGTAAAGCACGCCAAAGGCGCAATCTGCCTGTTTCACCGATTGGGCTGCCATGCGAAAGGCTTGTCCAGCACGGCTTTTCGTCTTCAAGGTCGTATTCTTCAAGACCTTGGCCCCGGAAATCTCATGCTTGGGTGCCAGTCCCAGCCAGGAACAAAAATGCTTTTCGGTCGGAAACTTGCTCATGTCGGTGCCGCACTCCATAATCACGGTCTGGGCCAGTGTGACACCAAACCCGTCCACCAGGCTGATGTCCACGCCACTAACGCGCTTTAGATGCTTGCGAATGATCTCGGTATCGTAGTTTGCATTTTTGCTGCGCGAGTTGCGCTTTCGCGAGGAGAGTGGCTTCAGTTCCCCGGCGTCCCAGTCTGGACGGGTCTCAGCGTACATGCGCTCGATCTCTTTGTCGCATGCAAGCATCTGCTCAGTGTAGAAATCGTAGAGAGCCACGGCCTGCTTCAAGATGAAGAGATGTTCTTCCCGCCAGGTGCCAGTCAGCGCCTGGCCAATCTCTGCTTCGCTCTTTTTGCAGCCCGGGTCGCGTAGCGCGGCCAGCGTTTTCGGGTCCCGCACCCCTGACAGGATGGCACGGATAATCAGCTGCCCCGTCACCCCGGTCACATCCGTCACCGCCTGCGAGAGCTGCACATTCATCTGAAGCAACGCCTTCTGCATATGTAAAATGTGCGGCGAACGATGCGCCACCAATTCCGCGCGATGCCGCAACAGCGTCCGCAGCGCCACCAGGTCGGATTGCGGGCGGAATGAAAACTCCAACAATCCGTAGTTGTGCAAAGTCTGGATCCACTGAGCATCCGTCACGTCGCTTTTCCGACCCGCCACGCGCCGCAAGGAACGGGAACTGATCAGCAGACATTCAAATCCACGCTCTTCCAACCTTTCAAAAAGCGGAATCCAGTAGACCCCTGTGCTTTCCATCGCCACTGTTTTGACGTTATGTTCCGTCAGCCAATCTGCGATGGCATCCAAATCAACCGTGTAGTTCCCAAAGCCCTTGACCAGTTGAGTAGTCTCGTTGGCGGCGACACAGACGACGATTTCTTCCGCGCCGATGTCTGCGCCTCCCGCATTCGGATTGACTTTGCTCATGCCATCAAATGGACGAGCCTGCTCAATCCCTTTCGTACGTTTGCCTTTCTGTCTCATTTTTTCTCCTTTCTTGACATGGGCAGGTCCCGGTCAATCAAGGTTTTAGCTTTCTCATCGGGGTCTTTCCCCCCTTGCCACCATTGGATAAATCAATTTGACCGGCGACCACAGTGCACTTCGGAACTACGACCATGCGCGTCTCCAATGCGTTGTACGGCCTCTTGACCCGCCGATTAAGAGTTATACTTCGTTTGCCGTTCCCTGCCAGGCGGTTTCTTTCGGGAAAAATGATGGCTCGCCATCTTGATTGAGTGCACTGGACGCTGGGGAGTCTGCGGCATTTTCGACATTTTTCTGGCATCGAGTTTTCTCTGCTCCCAAGCAGAATCCATGCCCGCCCCAGCGCCAGTACCGATTACTTGTAGCGTCAAGAGCAAGGAGAAATCTGTTGAGCAAAACCGTTTTTCTGCGAGTTTTGTCGGTGACAAGTCATTTTTTGTAAGACAGATTCGGCGGCAATCCGCGCTTAGGATATGCTTCGCCCCCCGTACCCTGCTTGACAGGTCGGCTTGGGGATCACCAGACTCACTTTACCCTTGCAAATCAGGTATCCAGACGGGGCAGGCCGAGTTCAGAGATGCGCGCCAGAACTTCTTCGGCAGGAGCAATCCTTCTCAGCACCTTTCCACGCATAAACTCTTTCACATCACTTTTCACGCCCAGACGCATGAGACTGTATTTGGCAAATTGCTTCGGGGTCAGTTCAAGCCGGGCTTCACTTCCCAGACTCCATGACCATAAAAGCATCTTCCAGGCCAGGTCTTCTTCGCTGGCGTTGCGGTCAGTTTCTTCTTTGCTCAGTACATGCCAGATCGTCACCAACAGCTTTCGGGCAATTGCCACGATGGCTTTGCTGGGTCCTTTGCGCTTTTTGAACTCTTCGTAGCGCTCTTTCCAAAGGGGCGACATGCGGATGGCTCGCCAGGCTGCTTCAACCATTGCCCAGCGCAGTTCCTTCCGTCCACTTTTGGTAATGCCTTTGTCTTTTTGTTCTTTGCCGCTGCTGTGAATGCCCGCTCCCAGCCCGGCATACCCTACCAGTTGTTTGGGTCCTTCGAAGCGGTGGATATCTCCGATAGCGGCGAGAACTGTCATGGTCACGACAAATCCCATGCCGGGTAGCTGCAAGATGCGGGTGGCCTGTTTCCCCCAGGTTTCGCCTACGCTCATTTTTCCAAGTTCATTGTCCAGCTCGGCTTTGCTTTGCTCGACCTTTTCCAGCAGCCCTAATTCTTGCCGTACTTGCAGCTTTTCCAGCCTGCTGATGGTTTGGTTTTCCCACCACGCTCGGTCACACAGACCGCTTTCGGATAGGGGCAGGTTGTGCCGGTGCAGCAGGCTGTGCAGGCGGTTGCGGATCATCGCTCCTGTTTTCACCAGTCGATTGCGATAGGCTATCATCCCGCGTAGTTCGCGCACATGTGCGGGCGGCACCCACACTTCCGGCACCATGCCTACGATCAACAACCGAATCAGGCATTCAATATCCTGCTTGTCGGTTTTCACTCGCGCTTCGGCGATCTGTCGCACTGCTCCGGCGTGTGCCACAACTGCGCGGCTTACCTGCGGCGCGACGATGTCGTAGATGTCCCACACATTCGTGGTGGTCTCGATCACCACTCCATCTCCGGCGCGCAGGTTGTTCACTGCCCAGCTTCGAAACTGATGCATCTCGATCCGCCTTGGTCGGATCACCCATTCCTGAACTGCGTTCATCCCACCGACCATCACGTATTCCTTGTGGATGTCCAGTGCGATGTATCGTTCGATCTCTCTTGAATTTCCCGGTGAGTTCATGCTACACTCCTAAATGACTGAATTTGTCTGGGGCGTGGTTTTTAGGGTTGTCAGTTGCATCTACCGATTCGGGCTTATGGCGGGCTTCGCCTTCCCAGATTAGTGTGCGCCGGGCTGCCAAATAACGCATCGGGCTTGTCTCATTAGACTTCCCATAGCGGCGGTCGGCCAACCCTGACACTCACACCCCGAAAAGTGTCCCCGGCGACCGTATCATCTCCAAGGATACTATTTCTCCACGCTCCAGACAAGTTCATTCTAATAACGCAAACCGTTGGGCAGCTAAGGCAGATTTGCCGTAAGGCGAAAATGAATTATTCTAACAAAATTCTCTTAATTCTTATTTCTACGCTCCTCGTTTGTACACTGGGATGTTCCTCCACGTCAAAGGTCACCACTTTTATCAAAGCGAATCAAGCGAAACAGCGTCCAACAACGCCACTATTACCCACTTTAGAAGTATCTGCAATTTCCACAAACACGCCAACTATAACGATTACGCCACAACAAACAATAACTCTTTGTCCACCTTCTTCCAGCACGAACTTAATCCCTACAAAAATAGCACCCAGTAAAAATTATATTGGTTTAGTGCTTCGGAATGAGCCAGAAGACTTTGAGAAAGGGGTTTTACAATTCAGTGATACATTCTTTTGGCATGAAAAATATGGGTTAGCTTCAATATTTTACAAAAACAATTACGCTTATTTGTTGGAAGAATTAATATGCAAAGATAAAAACGGTGATACATATTTCAAAGTAATCGATGAAATTCATTCGCTAACAGAAACCGCATCTCTTTTCGTATCCTGTAAATATCTCAAAACAGAAAACCCTGATACCATGATTGTTGCAATTGGACACTATTTAAATAATGACCAGCAAAAAACTATAGTGACCCGCGCTTGGCAAGCTGATTTTAACAAGAAAGCATTTGTAGAATTATCTAACGAGCAAGTAAATAAATTATTATGTCATTGACTCTTTACACCACCCAACATCGCGAGCAGGTTGACGTGTTGCCGGGCCCCGCTTGAAGATGTGGTTCCGTTTCGTGGGTTGGTCTGCGTGGCAACACGCAGCTATCCTCTACGGGGACGATGTCGCAAACCATTAGGGCCTCCTTCAAACAAACAAAGGCATAGAAAACCATGGAAGAAAAAAATAGAATTATCATTCCCATCAAAGGAAACAAAAAATGGGGATGGCCTCCACGATCACTCAACTGGGATGGTAATGAACTAATTGATTGGGTAGGTGGAATTGTTCGCTATCGTCTCGATCAAACTGTTATCCCGCCTAAAGTCAGTTTTTCTTATCCCTTCGATCATGCTCAAGTTTCACCAAATGGTGAATATGTTGCTCTTGTTCAACGACTTGGGACAAAAGGAATAATCTTAAAAACGGCAAACTTATTAGAGAAATCAACCGCAGTTTTTACCACGCAGATGATTATGAGTATCCATTCTCTTTCCTGAATTTGCCAGACGGGCAGACAGGATTAGCCCATTGCCCTGACGAATATTGCAAACTTGAAATCGAAAACGCTGGGACAGGAAAACGCTTAACCACCCGTGATACAAAACCAGCAGATTTCTTTCATTCGCGCTTATCAGTTAGCGCAAATAGCCAATACTTGCTAAGTTCCGGCTGGATGTGGCACCCTTTTGAAGATATACGACTCTTTGATGTAAACCAAGTTTTGTCACAGCCAGATCAGCTAAACCATGGAGAAATTGACCTGACTAGAAGTAGCGTAACTGTGCCAACAGGATTCATCTTGGGAGACAGCCAGATTATTCTTACAACTTCAGATGATGGATATGACCCAACTGAAATTGATGATGAATACCGACTTCCTCCCAACGTAATCGCCAAGTATGATATTCGAGAAAAGAAGATTCTTTCTTACGCAATACTCGAAGAGGCGGCTGGAATTTTATTTCCAATTGGTGATCATCATGTCCTGGGAACTCAGGAGTATATCAAGTTAATAAACGTTGAAACAGGAAAAGTTGTCAGTAGATGGGAGGAATTGAAAACTAGCAAACAGTCCAGTTGTATTGTCCAAGATGGGAATCTTCTTCCTCCAATTGCTAGCGACCCAACCAACAAAAGATTCGCAATTGCATTATCGGCAGAGATTACAATTATAGAATTAGGATAGGCAAGCCTGCGCTTCTTTTATTCCATTACTCCCCCGGCGAGATAATGTACGGTAGCAGCACCGGGTCAAGCTTGGTTGGATATTCTGCAAGCTGGTAGCCGATGAGATAGCCATTCATTACATCCACCGAGAAGGGCCAGGGCGCAACATGGATGTGGCCTTGCTCCACGCTGTAATAGACCGGGATTTCAAGGCTGCTGGCGCTGCGCGGAAAGATGGCGACCTGACCCTGAGCCGGTTGCTCAAAACAAAAGCTGAACGAGATGCGGTCGCACAAATCCGTAATGCGGTCAATGCGCTCAAAGATGCCCGGCACAAGCCCCAACTCCTGCAACTGGTCGCGGATTTCCCACTCAAACTCGTAGTGTAGGGCCTGCACCGCCGCCGAGGGGTGATCCCGCGTCAGTCGCAGCAGATGGTGACGGGTAATCAGATCCGCAATCGGGTCAGAGCCAGTCGTGTGGAATCCGCGCCGGGTGATGGCGATCCATTCATCTTCAGGCATTTCGAGCACGCTGGCGGTGTCGAGATAGCCGTAGCCGCGATCATGCAGGGCAATGCCAGTCACGAGCGAAATCCACTCGATGGGCGGCAGCGCAAAATCGGCGTTGCCCCAGGCGTGGGCCAAAGCGCCAACCAGTTTGAGATGTTCGAATTGTGGGATGACAATGGGGCGGATTTTCGATTTGAACATGAGTGGCTCCGAAGGATGATCTTAGCCCCGAATTGAGCAGATCATGATGCTTTATATTTTATGCCAAAATTGCCAGTAAAGGCGCCAAAAAGCTGGATGAAACAGGCGCGTTTTGGTAAGATCAACCACCATTCCATTCAACAAAAGGACAAACCATGTATATCCTTCACATTTTTGCCCATATCAAGCCCGATCAGGTGGATGCCTTCAAAGCAGCCACGCTTGAAAACGCGCGCAATTCGGTGCAAGAGCCGGGGATTGCCCGTTTTGACGTGTTGCAGCAAAGCGACGCCCCAACACGCTTCACGCTGGTGGAAGTTTATCGCACGAAGGGCGATACCGACAAACACCGCGAGACAGCGCATTATAACCGCTGGCGCGAAACTGTTGAGCCGATGATGGTCGAGCCGCGCACAAAGCAAATTTACGAGAACATCTTCCCGGCGGAAGATGGCTGGGATTCGAACCATGCGCTTTGAGTTTGCTACATCCACCCGCATCGTTTTTGGCGTTGGAACGCTGGGCGAAGCCGCCCCTGCGGCGCGTTCGTTTGGCAAGCGCGCCCTGCTGGTGCTGGGCAAGTCGGTTGCGCGGGCCGAGCGTTTGCTTGAGCAGCTCCAGGCCGAAGGAGTTAACGTCAGCCTGTTTCACGTCAGCGGTGAACCAACCATCGAAGCAGTCACCGCCGGGGTCGCGCAGGCTCGCGCCGATGGCTGTGATCTGGTGATCGGGCTGGGCGGCGGCAGCGCGCTTGATGCGGGCAAGGCCATCGCAGCCTTGTTGACGAATCCCGGGGACATCTACGACTATCTCGAAGTGGTCGGTCACGGGAAGGCACTGGTCAACGCTTCGGCGCCGTTCATCGCCATCCCCACGACATCCGGCACGGGGTCAGAAGTGACACGCAACGCCGTCTTAACTGACAGCAGCCATAATGCCAAGATCAGCATGCGCAGCGCGTCCATGCTGCCATGGCTGGCCATTGTCGATCCGGCGCTCACCTACAGGCTGCCACCCGAAGTGACCGCTGGCAGTGGCATGGATGCGCTGACCCAGTTGATTGAACCGTTCCTTTCGAGCGCCGCCAACCCCGTCAGCGATCTTTTTTGCCGTGATGGGCTGGCGCGCGGGGCGAAGGCGCTGCGACAGGCGTATGAAAACAACGACCATGCCGCCCGCGCCGAGATGGCGCTGACCAGCTTGCTGGGCGGGTTGGCGCTGTCGAATGCGCGGCTGGGCGCAGTCCACGCCTTTGCTGGGGCGATTGGCGGGATGTTCAACGCGCCACACGGAGCGCTGTGCGCACGACTTCTGCCGCCGGTCCTGGACGCCAACCTGAAAGCCCTGCGGGAGCGAGCGCCGCAATCGCCGACCCTGATGCGTTTCACCGAACTGGCGCAAATCCTGACGGATAACCCACAGGCTCAGGCTGAGGAGGGAATCGCGTGGCTGAGGGTGTTGTCTGCCGATTTCAAGATTCCGTCGCTGGCGAGTTACGGCGTGCAAAAGCCATTTTTTCTGGCAATTGTTGCGCAAGCCAAACGCGCCAACAGCATGAAAGGCAGCCCGATCGAATTGACCGACGGCGAACTGACCGATATTTTGTCGGCAGCACTTTAGAAGCAAAAGAGCGCGGGAAGGAAAATCCGCGCTCTTTTGCTTGGGGATATTCTGTTTTGTCAGCCGATCTTTGGGTGAATGGTTTCAAAAAGAGAAGAGTGGATCAAGCCCCAACGGTGCAGGCGAAAAAGCACCGATGTTTTTAGCACACCCAGCCCATAGCGTACAGAATTACGGAAGTTGATCGATGATGAATCATCACGATACAGTGTCGGGCAGGTGATTTCACCAATGCTGTACTCGCCATAAATGATCTGACATAACATCTGGTTATCGAAAATAAAATTGTTGGAATTTGTCTGAAGCGGCAGCGCACTCAGCACTTCACGGGTGAAGCCGCGGTAGCCTGTATGATATTCAGACAGTTTGTAGCTGACGATCATATTTTGAATGGCGGTCAGAAAGCGATTGGAGATATATTTATAGACAGGCATGCCGCCTTTGAGGGCACCAACGCCCAGAATGCGCGAGCCCAGAACGCAATCAAACAGGCCATTTGCCAGCAAGGATGCCATGGCGGTAATCAGCTTGGGAGTGTATTGATAATCGGGGTGGAGCATAATCACAATATCAGCGCCCATTTCGAGCGCCGTTTTATAGCAAGTTTTTTGATTGCCGCCATAACCCAGGTTATGAATGTGGACAATGGTGTGCAGCCCCAATTCCTGCGCCACCTGCACGGTATGGTCTCGACTGGCATCGTCCACCAAAATAACCTGATCGACGATTTCGTGGGGGATTTCAGCATACGTGCTGCGCAAGGTCAGTTCTGCGTTGTAAGCGGGCATGACAATGATTAGTTTTTTGCCATTAATCATAAAATCCTTCTGCCATAACAGGGGAATGGAAAGCAATGCAACAATAAGCGGGAATACGCCTTTATAGGCTATTTCGACCCATGAAAGGGTATTGCCATTCGGGAAGACAAAACTAAGGAAGAAGCAGATCCAGCCAAAGGTAAAGAGAAATAGACATACATAGATGGGCAGGTTACCGTAAACGGGGAAATATTTTTTCCATAACGGAACCAGCCACACGATTGCCAGCATTAGAAAAACACTATGAACCCAGCCGAAGATCGGGATAATTAAATCCCAGACAGCCATGCTTAAGGTTAAACACGCTATAAAACCAACACTGGTTGGTTCAGTTCTTTTTTTCCAGAAAAAAACAGCCAGGCTACACAGCACCAATGCAATAGTTGTCACATGACCAGGATCCCAAAACAGCCCAATGGCAGACTGAACCGGTGTGTAGTGGCCCAGTGATGCAACAAATGCCATCACCCAGCCGGGTTGAAGTATCTCGGCAAATAGCCAGCAGAAAAAAATGCTGATGGCGAAGCTGACGATGAACGGCCAGCGTTTCTTTTGCCAAAGCGCCCAAAACAAAAGGAATGCCAGCGCCAGCAAGTCGTTTTGCGGTTTGAAGGTCAGACTAACGGCAAGAATGCCGGCCAGGGCATAACGCTTGTTGCATAGCGCGATGAAACACAAGGCCAACCCGATCATCCCAATCGTGTTAAGTTGTCCCCAGATTGTGTGAAAGATAAAAGGAAGAGAAATGGCATTGAGTGCCATAAAAATCGTGATTGCCGTGCTGTTGGTCGGCCACTTGCTACTGCGAATGCCAAGCCACAAGCCCGCAAAATAAAAGATTTCAATGACGATGGTCCAGATCAGATGTGCTGTTTGATAGGGCAAAAGAGCAAGCGGTGTAATGAAAATCAGTAAATGGGCAGGGTAGTAAAAATTTGTGTCATAGCCGAGTGGTTTTTCCCCGTACGCAATTTTCCACATTTCGTCTGCGTTGCGCAGATCATAGATGTTGCGTCCTTCGCTAAAAAGCTTGGTGGTGGCATACCAGCGTATAAAAAGGTCTGAACGCAAGCGGCTGAATGTGGCACTGTCGTTCAAGGCAATTGCAAACATGACGATCACCACCAAGCCGATGATTATCAAAATAATCAATTTTTGACGCTCAATACGCGTGATGTCTTGGGTGGGGTTGGGGGTTGGGATGTTTGTCATATAAATGGTTGGTTTCTGAGAATGATTATTGACAAAATAGGGGTGGGGCATCTTGCTCCAAATTGCTTAGCACATAAGCGGAATTTAGGTACGTAATTTTCAAGTTTTTTGACAAAAGAGAATCAATATCACTTCTATATGGACTTTTTTTGTTAACAGCCATCCCATAGTCAAAGAGACCGGGATAATAAGTGTAATTTGCATAGAAGTTGGGGTTGCATTCGATTTCGTGGCGAATGGATGCGTAATCAGGAGGTGGCATCCATATTAAGTCTGGTTTTTGCAAAAACAATGCTTCTGCTTTGAATCCTTGATGCGCGATAGCTGGATTGTTTAATCCAACCAAGTCAATAATTTTTACCTGAGGTGCATTTGCGCCAATGTATCCAACTTCTGATGCAGCCAATACAGTATTGGGCATCAACTGACTTGAAAGAGAGGCGACTGCCACAATTGCTCTACCCCATCCGATTGTAGGGATTGATGAATCTGATGTGTTTTGTGCCGTATTTGTATTTTGGGGGACAGTTGATAGGTAAAGATTTGAACCAATGGTCCCAAGGAAAAGCACAAAGACAACGATCGATAAAACCGAAAGGACTGTGCGGTTAAATGATTTCTTGAAATCCGTTTTAATAGGCGACTTGTCTGAGTCGCCTAAAATTAAAAGACTTAAAACAACAATAAATGGCATTGCTGGATAATAATAACGTGCATATTCTCCCATGATTTGCAATACTTTGAAATAATATAAAAAAGTGGCGAAAACGGGTAGTAAATATGTAATGAACAATCTTATATATTTCGATTTTAAATTAGCGAAGATAACAATACTGCTCGGAAGAACGCCTATCGTAAAAGTTGCCAGATAGATTGATGGATTCCATTGATAGGCGCCCATGTATCCTTGATAGAAATTGTTTTGCTTAACATAATAGCTCAAGGGAAGAAAATCGGTAAACATTTTTATTTTTAGCAATGTGTCTCCCGCGATGAAAAGAATAAAAATCGCTAGAAATGCAAGAGATTCACGCCATAAAGGGGATGGCTCAAGGACTAAAAAGATTAATAAGGGGAAGCTAATTGCATAAATAATGTTGTCGGGGCGGATTGCATAGCTGAGATAAGCCAAAAAACCAAGGAAGAATATTCTTCCGCCTGTATGATTTTTGGCTGTCTTTGTTGCCACAAGAACGAATAAGGTGTTTATTAAAATGCTAAGGGTTGTGTCCATTCCTGTCGTAGCATGATAGGTGAAAAATGGCGTAACAACAGCGAAAGCAACGCATCCCGTGGCTAAAACTGAATGGATAGGGCCAGAATTTTTGGTCTGCACTAATCCTGTGACGAATAAAAGGATTACGACGAATAATCCGATTAGCCAGGAAATAATGGGTAGCAAGAAGTTGCTTCTTAATGGAATAACCTTGATGAATGCCGCGACGACATAGACATAAGGAATACTGGTTGGTCCATAAATGGGATTTTCGCCTGGGTTCCATGCAAATTGGTGGTTTTGGACGAGATTTTGGGCGTAGCGAAAAAACATGTATGCGTCATCAAAATTACCCCCAAATCCATCTGTAAGCGTTTTATAAAGGGCTGAAAAATAGATAAGCAAAATACTAATGATGATCAAAGAATTAAGAAGATAATAATAATTTACTGTTTTTGATCTTAATGGATGGATCATGTTTATATCCTGATATTCTTCAAAGAAGCATCTTGTGACCCGTGAATCGATGTGGCGAGAGAGGCGAAAGTCTGACCCGGATATTGCGCACCGTCACATCTGTATGAGTTGAACGAAGTCCCTTCGTTAAGCGCTACGCAAAATCTTTTCCATCTTTCTGCCCTTCGCCAACTCATCCACCAATTTATCCAAATAGCGAACCTGCTTCGTCAAAGGATTCTCGATTTCCTCAATACGATATCCACAGATTACGCCAGTGATCAGGTGCGCATTCGGGTTGAGCGAAGCCTGTTGGAAGAAGCTTTCAAAAGTTGCATTGTTCTTGATGAGCTCCTGAAGCTTATTATTATCATAGTTTGTTAACCACGTTATGACCTGGTGCAATTCGTCTTTGGTTCTGCCTTTCTTCTCCACCTTTTCGAGATACAGCGGATAGACTGAAGCGAAGGTCATTTTGGCGATACGTTGATTGCTTGCGTCAGAATTGTTCATAGATACCTTATCGTTTGGTGTTAATTTTAGAGACTGTTTAATAAGTGCAATTCACCGCAGATGAACATAGATAAACGCGGATAGAAAGCCTTTTTATCACTGTTTATCAAAAATCTGTGTTCATCCGCGTTTACACCTGCCCTTGCGGGCGGTGCAAGGGTCTGTGGTTAAAAAAGCCTTTTAAAACAGTCTTCTTGGATGATTTCAAGAAGCGCGGATGTATTTTATTGACCGACAGCTGGTTCCCACAATTCGACCTTGTTCCCCTCCGGGTCGATCACCCAGGCAAACTTGCCGTACTCAGATTCATCGATGTTGTCGAGCACGGTGCAGCCTTCCTCTTTAAGTGCCGCGATCAAAGCGTGGAGGTCTGCAACGCGGTAGTTGACCATGAAGGATGCTTTGCTTGGTGCAAACTGGTCGGTTTCTTCCGGCGCAATCAACCAGGCGGTCGTTCCGCCTGTGGGTTTGCCATCCGAGTCGACCCAGTCGAACGCGGCGCTGCCCCACTCCTGGACATCGATGCCGAGATGACGTTTATACCAAGCCTGCAATGCAGGTGCATCCTTTGCCTTGAAGAAAATGCCGCCAATGCCAGTAACTCGCTTCATGTGAACCTCCAATGGGTGGGTGAAAGGGGGGACGGTTATCCTGCGGCCTAATGGCCTGTTTTCGCGGCGGTTTGCCATGAGAGCCAACCACCGAAACGGGAAAATGTTTTCGAGCGAAAACCCAAACTCATGGACGGGGATAAAGTGTATTATGTTGTGGGGAGTTTTGTAAATACAGAACATAAGCTGTTTTTCCGGGCTGTAACCCTGCCCCAGGAGTGTTCAGTGTGGTTACCTGACCTTGATACTCCTGTCCGCTTACGCTAAATTGGTAAGAGATGACCCAAGGATGTTGTCCATTGATACGTACATTGAAATTTTGGTCCAGATTTACAATTTTTCCTTCTACTGCTTCCCCTTCACGCAAGACCTAAATCGTTCTTTGGGCTTCCTGATAACTGTAACGGAGTGCAGCACCTCCGCCCGCAAGAAATAGAATTCCAAACAATGCAAAAGGGATACCGACAAAGGCGGTCACGATTACGACCGTCAAGATGATTCCGACAAAGGTGAATATTGACCCTAGTAAGGCAAACACAAATCCTACAATCCCCCAAGCATCCACTGTAAGCAGCCGCCAAAAGTAGCTATTGGAAATAGGGCGGGGTGGTGGCGGTGGCATTGTGGCGGACTCTACCGGAAAGTTTGGCTTGGCCATAGCAGGAGTTTCTCCTGAAAATGGGATCAGCCCGCCACAGTTGTTGCAGTTTGGTTGAAAGGCGGCATAATTTGTGCCACACCACGGACAAGTAACCATACACTTTCCTCTTTCTTATCCAGCCACGATAGTAAGTCTAAACGCCAGTTTTAGCGCCAAACCAACTCCAAAAAAGATGGAATGCTAAGGGCATAACGATTTGCGACATCGTCCTCGCCCGGGATAGCGGCGGCTTGCCGTGAGAACCAACTCACGAAATGGACAATGTTTTTCGAGCGAGAAAAAGCACCTAAACGGAACATGGCAACACATCAGCCTGCATGCGTTGTTGAGCGGTTCGGCATATAAGACCATTTCGAGCGTTAGTAGCCCAATGGGTCGCCAAATTCATCCTTTACTGGTTTTTGCTTTACTGGTTTTTGAGCGAACGACAATCCGGTAAATTATTCCGCTAAAAATATACAACCCCAGGCAGGTAGCTGTCAGCGAAACCAGGGCCATTGACCTGAACGCAAACGCGCCGATGATCGAAAGTACCATCAAGACGATCAGTATTCTGGCTGCCCACACCAAAACCTTTCCGAAGAGCCCGATCTCAGATAAATGAGTTAAAGGGGTGTCAACAGGTTTAATACTTTTAGAGCGTTTTCGCAGCACATAAACAATTGGTGCTATCAGTCCGGTCGCAATAGCCAAAATGATGACGATGTAAACGATGCTGTCCACTTGAGGCGTCTCCTACTATAAGGGAAAACAAATTTATTGCAATCTCACACATACTGATCAAACATTATTTTATTTCCGTCAGGGTCTTCTAAAATGAAGTGTTCAGGGCCACTCGTTTCTTCATTTGCTTCTTTATTCAATTTAACGCCTTTCTTTTTGAGCTCTTTCTGAATAGCTCGAACATCCGCATACTCTTTCAATTCTTTTGCGTCTTGATCCCAGCCGGGGCTAAAAGTCATGATGTTTTCGTCAAACACCCCCTGGAATAGCCCAATAACAGTATCACCATTTTTCATCACTACCCAATTCTGACGAATATCCCCGCTTCTTTGAGTGAATCCTAGCTTTTCATAAAATTCTTTGGAAGCATGAATATCTTTGACGGCTAGACAAACTGAAAATGCGCCTAAGTCCATTGCCTTCTCCTGTATGTAACCGAATAACAGAAAATCGAAAAAGCTTCTATCATTATACAACGCTCTACGGCCCCAACAAAAAGGACGCTGAATTGCTGCCAAAGCCAAAAAAGCGCGGATAAAAGAATACCAGGCCACTATCATTTTTGTGGATTACGAAAATCACTGAGCCAGACATATTTTGTCCGGGGGCAATCTCTCCCCCTTGGAAAAGCCCATTCAGACCCGAGAATCCCGTCGAAAATTCTGCTGAATATTCGTTGCCTGAGGCGCTGCGCACGCCAAAGTCAGTTTCACCCACGCGACAGGATGTGTTTGTCGAGCGGCAGTTGACTGAAATTTCCACCACAAGATATTCTTCATCACTCGCAAGTGATCTGAACTCGCTTGCCGCTGCGACCTGCGCCCCTGCCGGACGCACCATACCCGTTACATAAAGCGCCATGTCGCCAACGACAAACCCATCACCAATATGTCCCGGCGGTCTGGTGGTTGCAAAGCTCATGCCCGTCACCTGGGTTGAAGAGAAGTTGGGCATTCCGGCCTGACTGTTTTTTAGCAGATAACCGATCAACACCAGGTAGCCACCTTGTATCACGTACAGCGCCAAAACCCCCAGCCCCAAAAAGATCAACACACGCAGGAACAATCTACCACCAGAGTTTCGCATAATTCTCTCCAATGTTAAATTCGACGAAGGGTTTCGAAGTGTCAGGTTTGTGCGCTTAAAAAAACATCCAGGTCATTTGTAGCGCGTTGGGCATTCAATCCGGCACGTATGCGCTTATCGCTTTTGGCTGGTGCATTCGTCAGCGGCGGCAGAATGCCAAAGTTGGCTTTCATCGGCTGAAAGTCTTTCGGGTCGGCATGGGTGACGTAGTGACAGAGTGCGCCAAGCATGGTGGTTTGGGGCAGTTCCAGTGTTGCCTGACCTTTCAGCAACCGGGCAGCGTTCCAGCCTGCCAGCAAGCCGGTGGCAATGTTGCCCATATAGCCTTCCACGCCGGTGATCTGACCGGCAAAGAACAAATCATCTCGCGTAATCGTTTGCAGGGTGGGGCGCAGCAGTTTGGGCGAGGCGATGAAGGTATTGCGATGCATCTGTCCATAGCGCACGAACTCGGCGTGCTCCAGCCCCGGAATCGTGCGCAGCACCCGGCGCTGCTCAGGGAAGGTCAGGTTGGTCTGAAAGCCGACCATGTTGTAAAGGTCTCCGGCCAGGTTGTCCTGTCGAAGCTGGACGACTGCATAGGGGCGACGTCCGCCAAGGGGATTCTCCAGCCCGATGGGGCGCATCGGGCCAAAGGCCAGGGCTTTGTCGCCGCGTCCCGCGATAATCTCCACGGGCAGGCAGCCTTCAAAGAAATGATCTGCGCCAGCCTTGACTCCCTGTTCCATGACCAGCTCAAATTCGTGTAACGATATACGCTCTGCGTTTTTCAAGGCTTCAACGAAAGCCAAGTAATCGGCTTTCAGGTGAAATGGACAGTTGATGTAATCGCCTTCGTCCTGCTCGCCAGCGGCCCAGCGCGAGGCGCGATAGGCGATGTCCATGTTGATGGAATTCGGCAGCGACGATGGGGGAGATGGCGTCGAAAAAATAGAGATGTTCCTGCCCGCTAAACTGGGCAATGGACTGTGAGAGTTGCGTCGATGTGAGCGGCCCAGACGCCACGATGGTGGCTGTTTCTGGTATCGCGGTGCATTCCTGGCGGATGAGTTCAATATTGGGGTGGGCGGCGATGCGTTGGGTGACGGTGTCGGCGAAAAGCTCGCGGTCCACCGCCAATGCTGCGCCAGCGGGGAGCGCCGTCAGCTCGGCAATTTCGAGCAGCACCGACCCCAGGCGGCGCAGCTCTGCTTTTAACACGCCCGAAGCGCGGTCGGGTAGACTTGACCCGAGCGAATTTGAACAGACCAGTTCGGCCAGGTTTTCGGTGCGATGCGCGCCCGTTGCTACAACGGGTCTCATTTCATACAATTTGACTTTTATGCCGCGTTCTGCAGCCTGCCAGGCCGCTTCCGCGCCAGCCAGTCCGCCGCCAATGATGGTGAGTTCGTTTGTCATAGTGCGCTGATTTTACCATTTTACATATTACAAATGATCTAATACGTAATGCGTAATGCGTAACGAGACTCTATTGTATAATCAAGGCAATGGCCCATTCCAGCATGATTTCCCAGCGTCTAAAGGAGGCTTGCGCACTCACGCAGGTTTCGTGGGCTGCGTGGGTTTCACGCGCGGATGCGCAATGGCAGAGCGGGGAAAGTGTTCACCTGACCAAGGCACGTCAGGCCGAATTGCTCAAAATGCTTGCAGAAAAATCGTCTGATTCGTTACTGAGTGGCGCGCTGGCCGCAGGGCGTGTCCGTTCGCGCACGCTCGACCAGGAACGGCTGGCTTGCAAAAAGCTTTTTGCCTTCCCAGCTTCGGGTTCGTCGCTGGTGCTGGTCGGCGTCGAAAAGGATTTATCCGCGCACGAGCAACGCATCTGGAAGTTGGCTGCCTGTTACGAAGAACCTGCCGCGTCTGAGCATTCGCAAAGCGCTATGCTCGAACTTCAGCAGACCCAGCAAGAGCTTCAGGCTCGCATCAGCGCCCAAATGGAAGCCGAAGCGCGTTTGATTCAAGCCGCCAAGCTGGCCGCCGTCGGTGAGATGGCGGCAGGCGTAGCGCACGAGTTGAATAATCCGCTGACGACGGTCGTCGGTTTTACCGAGTTGGCCCTCGACGATCTCCCCCTCGATTCCCCCATCCGTAAAGATTTGGATCTGGTCTTGCAGGAAGCCCGCCGCGCTCGCAGCGTGGTGCGCCGCCTGCTCGATTTTGCGCGCCAGAGTGAGACATCCCGCGTCAAAGCCGATGTTAATGAAATTGTCGATGACGTGGTCATGCTCACCAAACACCTGATGCACACCAGCCATGTTGTTTCTGAAGTCCGCCTGGGCGAAGGCCTGCCCTGGGTACTGGTCGATCGCAATCAGATCAAGCAGGTGGTGATTAACCTGGTCAACAATGGATTGTATGCCATGCCCCAGGGGGGACGACTGGTGGTCGAAACGGCTGAACAAATCCGCTACAACAATCATTGGATCACCCTGACCGTGCGCGACACGGGCATAGGTATCCCCCCCGAAAATTTGCAGCGCATCTTTGAGCCTTTCTTCACCACCCGCGCCGATTCTGGTGGGACGGGGCTGGGTCTTTCGGTAACGTATGGCATCGTGACCGATCATGCTGGCATGATCGAAGTCGAGAGCGCCATTCAGCAGGGTTCCACCTTCGTCGTCTGGCTCCCGCTCGAGGAAACCGTATGAAGTCCTTCGCGCATTCTGGTCGTGGATGATGAACCGGGCATTTCCCTGTTGTGTGACCGCCTGCTGACGCGCGCCGGTTACAGTGTGATTGCCTATACCGATCCCAAAAAGGCGCTCGAGTTTTTGGGCAGCGAACGTTTTGACCTTTTGCTCGTCGACATTCGCATGCCCGAAATTAGCGGCTTCGATGTCATTTTGCA
Organism: uncultured Chloroflexia bacterium; assembly: GCA_963757465.1. Classification (GTDB taxonomy): domain Bacteria; phylum Chloroflexota; class Anaerolineae; order Anaerolineales; family Villigracilaceae; genus UBA5195. Next base: position 1,014,174 of record CAVWRY010000007.1, read on the forward strand.
TGGCCATGAGCTTCAGCCCGAGATGGCGATTTTGGCAATGACTGGCTTCGGCACCGTTGAAACCGCCATCCAGGCCCTGCGCCGCGGGGTGGATGGGCTGATCTTGAAGCCTTTCGAACGCGCCGAGTTGATTCAGGCGGTTGAGCAGGCGCTTTCAGACAGTCAGCAAAAACAGGATGCCGCCCGCATGCAGGCCTTGCGTCCGCTTTTTAGCATCACCGAAACGCTGCTTTCCGAAACCCGCCCAGACCGTTTGCTTGAACTGATTCTTGATCGGGTTTCCAGCCAGTTGCGTTGTTCGAATCTGGGCTTTTACGTTTATGTTGAAAAAGACAATGCTTTAAGTTTGTTAGGGGGACGCGGGAAGATGCCCGCTGATGGTCTGGTCAGCGCCCAGGGGAATGCGGTGGCCCGGGCAGCTTTGCAGGGGGCGGCCCTCTGGCACATCGCTGGTCCGACGGGGGATACCTCGCTGATACCCGATATGGCCGAGTTGCAATTGAGTTCGATAATGTGCATCCCCACCTCGCTGGTCAACATCAGCTCGGTTATTTACGCGGCGCGCAACCAGGGTGAGGCCCCTTTCCGTGAATCGGACCTGGAGATGTTCCTGATTCTGGCGCGTCAATCCACCGTGGCAATGGAAAATGCGCGGCTCTACGAAGAGTTACGCGCCTACGTGCGCCGCATTGAAAAATCGCAACAGGCGCTCTTGCAGGCCGAAAAGCTGGCAACCGCTGGGCGACTGACCGCTTCGATTGCGCACGAAATTAATAACCCCTTGCAATCGGTGCGCAACTGTCTGCATCTGGCCATGCGTGAAGACCTGCCCCCCGAAATGCGTAAAACCTACTTCGATCTCACCCACCAGGAACTTGAAAGATTGATGAACACCGTCCAACGCATGTTGGATTTTTATCGTCCCAACGTAGAGTTCAAACCCCTGCAAATCCTCGACCTGCTGGAGCATGTCTTACACCTGATCAGCCAGCAATTGCGTGAGCGCAACATCCGCGTGACGACGGCCTGGCCCGCCAAACTACCCAACATTATGGCGATCAGCAATCAAATTGAGCAGGTTTTTATCAACCTGGCTTTAAATGCATTTGACGCCATGCCGCAAGGCGGCGAGTTGTGCATCACCATTGCACAAAAGAAAAAAATGGTTGAAATTCTGTTTCAAGATAGCGGCTCAGGCGTCCCAGCAGAGATGCGCCAGACAATTTTTGAGCCATTTGTTAGCAGCAAGGTCAGCGGCACCGGGTTGGGACTTGCTGTCAGTTATGATATTGTTACGGCACACGGTGGTCGTCTGGATTTAATTGAAGGGAACAAAACGGGAGCGTGTTTTCGTGTAATGCTGCCGATCAATAATGATCTAGCGGAGAAAAAACCATGAAATCTAATATTCTAGTTGTTGATGACGAGCCAGTGGCACGTCAGTCTTTGAGCGATATTCTTCGGCTTGAAGGCTATCAGGTAACCGCTGTTGCCAATGGCGAGTTGGCAGTGGATCATATCCGCAATTATGCGGTGGACCTGATCGTTTTGGATTTAAAGATGCCTGGCATGAATGGCATGGATGTGGTTCAGGTGGTAAACCAGATTTCACCCGATACTGAAATTATCCTGCTGACGGCGCATGGCTCGATGGAAACGGCGGTCGAAGCATTGCGCCAGCGTGTGCATGATTATCTCTTCAAGCCTGCTTCTCCAAATCAGATTTTGGAAAGCGTTCGTCGTGGTATTGAGCGGCATGAACTGAAATTAAAGGAACGCAGCGAAGAAGAAGAGGTTCAAATTTATACGACCAAAAATGGCATCGAAGTCGATTTGATGCGGCGCACTGTGACACAGGGTGAGCTGAGCGAATCGCTCACCCCGGCAGAAGGTCACTTGCTAAAAGTGTTTTTGGGGAACGCGGGCAAGGTATTCTCTCATCGTGAACTGGTTTTGCTGGTGCAGGGGTATGACGTTTCTCAACGTGAGGCGCAAGAGATTTTGCGTCCGCTGGTGAGTCGGCTGCGCCATAAGCTCGATGCTTTCCCGTCTCTGCATGAGCGTATCGTCAGTGTGCGTGGTACAGGCTATGTCTATGAGCCAGAAGAATAGGGCTTTTGTGTGCGACAAAGCAAAACAGGAGCCAGATAGCTCCTGTTTTGCTTTAATCGTGTGCGCTCCATGTTACTGAGACATCCGGTGGATGAATCCAGGAGAGCCAGCCACCCTTGGGATTTTTTTTGTTGGGGTCATGTTTTTCCATGGCGATTAATAGCAGGCTGATACCCAAAATAATTGCACCGAGAATTTGGATCATGGTGAGTTTCTCATCTAAGAAGTAATAGCTCAAGATGAGCGTGATAAATAATTCCCCAAGCCCTAAAATGGCTGTTTGAATACCGCCGATATGTTTAACGCCCATGAAGAGCGTCAGGCGTGAGATAAAGGTGACAATCGTCAGACTGATTACCGGCCACCAGGACACGTTTGCGGCGGGCCATTGTCGGTCAAAGAGAAGATAAAACGGGATGGTGACTGCGCTCATTGCCAGCAGGGTGTAGACCGTCACTGTCGGCGCAGGGATTTCGTAGAGTACGCGCTGATTAATCGGGATGTGGAGTGCATACAGGGCCGCGGCCCCCAACATCATCAAGATAGCGGGCAGGGGAGCGTGGAGGCCGCCATTGCCAACCGTGAGCAGTAGCACTGCTGCACCCGCAAGCAATATTCGGATAACAGTCAGGCGGCTAAGGGATTGTTTATCGAGCACAGAGAAAAGGGCCACCAGCAAAGGGTAGATTGCATACAGGAGTTGTCCAAGGCTGGCGGGTAACTCCCCAAGCGCCATATAGTAAAGGAGTGAGCCAAGCCCGTTAATCACGCCTGCTAAAATGCAACCAAGCAGGCCAACCGGAAAGATGTATAAAAATTTGGGGCGAAAGATTGCCATAATGATGAAGAGAATGGCAGATGCCATGCATGTTCGTAGCGTTACGACTGCCAACGGGGAAAATCCGTTCAGAATAGCCCATCGCCCAAAAACGGGCAACACGCCAAGAAATACAGCCGACGATAGTGCCGCAATAATTCCAGTATTGCTGCGCCTGACAATAAGCGAAAAAAGTTTTCTCACGGTTATCTGATCAATGCTTTGACTTCTTCAACGAACTGATCGCTCATGAAATCCCCTTTTTGCAGCAATGTTTGAATCTGGCCTTTTAAGCGGCTTTTTTCTTCAGCTGTTAATTCTTTGGCGGTTGAAACAATGACAGGTATATAAGCCGTCTCTGGATTTGCTTTGAGCGCATCCAATACGGCAAAACCGTCCATTTCTGGCATCATCAAATCCAGGATGATTAAATCAGGGCGCTCTTTGTTGATGATGGCAAGTCCTTCTTTACCGCTACTGGCTTCAAAGATAATGTAATCTCCCTGTGATTGGAGAATGCGACGAATGAGTAGGCGTGCATTGGCGGTATCGTCTACGATGGCGATGCGTGGGAAGCGATCAGGGGCAACGCGGCTGAGGGCTGCCAGCAGGCCTTCTTCTTCCTGTGCCGTCGATTTTTCTTCCTGGGGGAGAACCACATTGCGTGCCCAGCCAGACCCCAGTACAAGCGGTTCGGCTGGCATGGTGTGGCCGGTGCAATTGACGATAACCGTATCGGTTGGTTTGATCACCCCGGCACGAATCAATTTGAACATGCCAGCAAACGCCGCAGCACCAGCGGGTTCTGCAGAAACTCCTTCCATTTTTGCCAGTACGTGCATCGCGCGGAAAGCTTCGTCATCTGTAACGCTTTCAAACATACCAGTGTTTGTTTTCATGCCTTTGCGCAGAAAATTGTATGAGCGGCCCGGTGTGCCTGTTGCCAGCGTTTCAATGTGTGTTTTAGGGTTATTGACGGCGACTGCATGTTCCAAATCCTGTTTCCAGGCGTGAACCATCGGGGCACAGCCATCGGCCTGGATGGCAATGATTCCGGGAATGCGATCAATAATCCCCATTTTCTTGAGTTCTTCAAAGCCTTTGGCAACGCCAATGGGACCCAGTCCGCCACTGACAGCCTGGACGTACCAATCGGGTGTGTGCCACTTCAATTGACCTGATTCTGACTGGTAGGGAGTCCCGTTGATTTTGGTGAGTTGTTCGGCAATTTCAAAGGCAATGGTTTTCATGCCCTCAACGGATGTAATGGTTTTGGAGCCCATATCGAGATATAAGCTGTGCTGTGCTGCAAATTTGGCGGCAATCTCTTTGGCCTGATCGTAAGAGCCAGTTACTTTAACGACCTGGCTGCCATACAGGGCAATTTCACGCATTTTTACAGCGGGTACCAGACTAGTGACAAAAGCCCACAGTTTGATGCCTGCCCGCGCTGCAAAAGCAGAATACGCAATCGCCACATTCCCGGTGGATGCGGCCACCATTTCAGTGATTCCGGCTTCTTTTAGCGCTGCGATGGTGACGGCTGCTTGACGATCTTTGAATGAGGATGTGGGACCCTGGCGTTCATCTTTGATGTAAATCTTGGGGCAACCAAGCATCATGCCTAAATTAAGAGCATGGATGAGGGGAGTGCCGCCTTCTCCCATGCGTATATCAAGGTTTGGTTTATGGACGGGGAGCAGTTCCCAATAGCGCCATAAGTCCCAAGGACGGTTTAGAAGGTTCTGCTGAAAAGTTTTTGCAATATTTTCGTAGTCGTAAATTGCCTCGCGCCATTCTCCGTTGCATTGTGGGCAGTTGATGGTAAGCGGATGATAGGGTGTTTCGTGATTACAATCCAGGCAACGTATAACAAAGGACATTTAATCTCCTGCGGGGTTAACGCACTTCCATGCGTTTGAGCGCCCTGGTAAGTGTTGCAAATAGTTCTTGTTCGGTGAGCATGCCCTTTTGTAATAAGTGTTTGCCCAGATTGTTCAACTGTTTTTTCTGTTCGGGTGTCAGGTCTATGCCACTGACGACAACAACAGGAATATCACGCAATTCCGGTGTGGTGCGTAAACGTTCCAGAATGCTGAACCCATTCAAGTTTGGCATGAACAGGTCCAGAATGATGGCTTGCGGCCTTTCATTGATGATCATTTCCCAGCCTTTTTCTCCGCCTTCTGCCAGAACGGGTCGAAATTTGCCATTTTCTGACAGAATCTTCTCCATGAGACGCAAATCGTCGGGTAAGTCGTCAATAATCAATACTTCAGTGATCATTCCATCCCCATTAAGCGGGTGATCGAACCGAGAAGATCATCTTCAAGAATGGGTTTTACCAGATAATCTGATGCGCCCAGGCTGAAGCCTTTTTCTTCTTCTTCAACAATGCTGCAAATGATGATGGGAGTATTGCGGGTTTCTGGATCAGCCTTAAGCTCTGCCAGCAAACTCCAGCCATCAATTTCGGGCATCATAATATCCAGCGTGACCGCATAAGGTTTCATGCGTTTGATGGTTTCTTTCGCTGCGTTGGGGTGAGTCAGTGGGATAACTTGATATCCCTGTGGTTTCAGATAGCGTTCGTATAAGGAAACAATTTGCTGGTCATCGTCAATACACAGGATAACTTTTCCTTGCCCCGGTACTGTTTCAATAGTGGGCTGATGGAATAGCGGAATCGTGAAGTAAAAGGTGCTTCCCTGTCCAACCTGGCTGCGGACGCCAATTCGCCCACTGTGCATCCCGACCAGTCTTTGGCTAATCGACAAGCCCAAGCCTGTTCCACCCGTTCTTCGGGTGGGAGAAGAGTCCACCTGAGAAAAAGCCTGAAAGAGTTTATTTTGATCTTCGGTTGAAATGCCAGGGCCCGTGTCAATGACACTAATCAATAATTCTGATAGACCAGTTGGGCCGATATGCGGTTTGGCGCTAACAGTAATGGAACCTTCGTCTGTAAATTTGGCTGCATTTGAGATCAGATTAATCAAAATTTGGCGTATGCGCATTGGGTCGCCACGGATAGTCGGTAGGCTGACCGGAATATCCTGCTTGAGTTTGACCGCTTTATCTTTAACCAACCCTGCGGCGGTCGACATAACGCCGTTGATTGTGTCTGCAATATTCATTTCTTCCAGAGATATATCCATCTTGCCAGCTTCAATCTTGGAAAGATCGAGAATATCGTTAATTAAGCCTAAAAGATGTTGGCCGGAATTATAAATGGCGGTCAAGTCTTGCTGTTGTTGTTCTGAAACAGGGCCATCAATTCCTTTCAAGATGACACGGGAGAAACCAATAATGGAATTGAGTGGGGTGCGCAGTTCGTGTGACATATTCGCCAGGAATTGGCTTTTGATTCGGTCGAGTTCGCGAATTTCGGTGACTGCTTTTTGCGCCAACTCGTATGAACGTGCATTCTCGATGGCGACGGCGATCTGATCTGCAAGCGTTTGAAGCACCGAAATGTCTTCATCATGGAAGGAGTTGGTTTCTGTTGATTGAATATCCAGCGCCCCAATAACGCGGGTGCCGATTTTCAAGGGGATGCCAAGTTCTGCGAGTGTATCTGGCAGCAGAGGGTTGGGGCGGTGGGTTAAGTCCGTTGCTGTATTGTTTGCAACGAGAGTTTCACCATTGCCAGTAACATGCCCAATGATTGATTTTGAGCCAACTGGTAAAAAGTGTTGGTTTCGCTTCATTTCATTTCCGGCATCGCCTGTTGCTTCTCGCAATGTTGCATTGAAGCCAGTCTCGTCAACCGTAAATACGGCCACATGATAGTATTTAAATCTGGATTGTATTAAGCTTACAGTACGCTCAAACAAAGTGGGTAGGTCTAAGGTAGATGAAATTAAGCGGCTGACTTCTGCGGCAGTGGCCAGGTATTCATTTTGGCGTTTTAGAGCCTCCTCTGCCGTTTTTAGTTCTGTAATATCTTTTACCGCGCCTTCATAAAATAGCAGGTTTCCTTGATCATCTCTAACGGCTCTCGCATTTTCTGAAATCCAGATAACATTGCCATCTTTGCGATGAATTGCGGATTCAAACAGGTATACAACATCCTGTTTTTCCATCACCTGTACAAATTCTTCGCGACGGTGGGGATCTACATAAAGTTGTTTTTGAATATTATTGATGGCATGAATTAATTCATCTGGAGTATCGTACCCGTAAATTGTTGCCAGCGCGGGGTTGGCGGAGAGATATTGACCATCAAATGTGGTCTGAAAAATCCCTTCTGTTGAGTTTTCAAAGATACTTCGGTATTTAAATTCTGCATCTTGCAGCGCTTGAGCAGCCGTGTTTGCCTGGCCCAGGGCTTGCTGTGTTTGCTCAAAAAGCTGGGCATTTTGGACGACGATTGAGACCTGGGTCAGAATGGCTGTGGCAAGCCGCATTTCGTCCGAGCTGAATTCTCGATCTGGTTCTGAAATTTGAAGGCTTGCGAAACCAAAAACTTTATCTCTGGTCATGAGTGGAATAAACGTCACAGCCTGAGTCTTTTTTATATCGATAATACGCTCAATTTCAGGGGGCAAATTCATGCTGGGAATATTTGTCCACAAAAGTGGTTGTCCGCTTGTTTGAATATCTTCGAATATTGTATTGATGAGAGAATTTTCTGTCGTAATTTCACCAAGGCTTTTCTCATCGCCATGGAGTTTTGCGACAACTTCAAAATTCCCCTTTGAGTTTAGAAGCGTAACTTCTGCATCGCTCAATGAGAGCGCTTTTGCCATTTGCTTGATAATGCCCGCGAGAGATTTACGCAAATCCAATGTGGACGCAGCTTCTGTTACTACAGTGTTGAGCAATGTCATTTCATTGGCATAGCGTTGTGTTTCGCTAAATAGCACGGCGTTGCGAATGGCGCTCCCCATTTGAGCCGCCAAAGTTGTCATAATGGCTAAATCAGCATCTGTAAAATGGTTTAATTCATCTGAATGGACATTCAATACTCCCAAAACTTTTTCGCCAGCGATGACCGCTACAGCCATTTCTGATTTTGTATCTGGCAGCAGAGGGTTGGGTAACCAGTTTGGGTCTGTTTGAACGTCATTGAGCACGACAGGCATTTTTGTGCGGGCGGTTCGGGCAACAATTGAAATGGGTGCATCAATATCTATTGTTCTGGTATCGTCTATCCCTGTTTCATGAAGAAGATGCTCATCTTTCCAACCGCAAGCTTTAAGAGTCAACACTTTATTATCATCATCCATCAAGAAAATATGGGCATGATAAAGACCAAAGCGTTGCTGGGTAAGATGCACCGCTGTTTCTAATAGTGTTTGCAGGTCGAGCACTGTCGAAATGTTGGTGGCAATTTCTGCTACAGCAGCCATTAATTGAGCAGATTTTCTTGTCTCTTCAAATAATCGGGCATTGTTCAAGGCGAGTCCTAGCTGATCGGCTACCTGCCGAACAAGGTTTTGTTCGTTATCATTCCATTCTCTGGAATTATCTTTTTCAAGTTAAATCGCTTGCCAAATATCCCCTGCCTGAAATGGGATAGACATAGAACTGCTGGAATTTGTTGATTCTGGCAGTTCGGGAATCGCCACTCTTGTTCGTGGTCTTGTTCGGGGCGAGGAAATTTGGTCAACCTGTTTTGGCTTTTGACGTTTGTCGCTTTTGGGACTTTGCAACAGTGCAGACGTTACCTGCTCGCTGGCAAGTTCCTCATTTGGTTCTATTTCTTCAGTGATTTTTATTCCGTCAAAAAGCTTATTAATCTGGTTGTGAATTTTTTTGTTTTTCGACATAATCTATTAACTCCTGGGCTAAGACACGATACTGTTGCGCGCCTCGACTATTAGGTCGATATTGGGTGATAGGTAACCCGATAATAGGACTTTCTCTTAGACGTGTATCAACCTCAATAACAGTTTGAAACAAGCCATTGCCAAAAGTTTGTTGCAGTTGTTCACGAATTGTGCGATGGGTTCTATTCCGTTCATCCAGCAGGGTGATAAGAATACGATAAGCTAAGCTGGGATTACTTTCCTTGCGTATCCGTCGAATGAAAATCATCATATCGCGCAAAGCATAAGCAGAGAAATATTCAGCCTGCGTTGGAATAATGAGCAAATCTGCTGCAGTGAGTGCATTTGTATTGATTGTACCCATTGAAGGAGGACAGTCCATTAATATAAAATCATAATTGCCTATTTTTTGTTGAAAAGCATCTTTTAGGATGGTGGCATAGTCATTTCGTACAGGAAGAAATTGTTCTGCCTCTGCCATCCTGGGACTAGATGAAATAATATCCATATTCGGGGTATTGCTTGGGCGGATTGTGTTTTTTAAATGCAGTCCATCCAGTAATATTTCACTACTACTATTATTTATAATTTCCTGATTATTTATGTCTATTCCGTTGGCGAGTGAAAGATTTCCTTGAGGATCAAGGTCAACGAGCAAAATATGTTTTCCATCATCTGCCAGTGCTGCACCAAGAGAATAGGTTGTAGTGGTCTTTGCTACGCCACCTTTTTCATTACAAATTGCGATTATATAAGCCATTATTGATCCTTTCGTCCATTCTCATTTTGAGGAGGATTGTAGGGAACGATATGAATATCTGTCAGGTTAAGTATTTCTTTTAATTCATTGATTGCAATTTGAACCATTTCTTCAGGATTGTTTGTGCCTCGAATTTTTGATGTGATTTCTGAGACTGCGCTTTCTCTTTCGGCGCGACTGGTCGTTTGGTCAAAAAGCCGGGCATTTTCAGCAGAGACAGCCACGCGATCGGCAACAGCTTGAACCAGCCCGATTTCATCTTGGGTCCAGTTTTGTTTTCCTGGTGTGCGAATATTAAGAACACCAATAACTTCTTCACGGAGTTTAATTGGGACAGCAAGAATTGCTTGACCGCTTTGATAATCATTGTCTGTTATTGTTTCGCCTGTTTCAATCGCTTTTTTTATTTCGCTTGCTTCAAGCAGGTTTTCTAGCGGGGTCGCGCCAGTTACTGTGTAACGAAAACCCAGTATATTTTCAGAAGTAGTCAGATTCAGCCACTCATCATGTATATACTGGCGATAGATTGTTTCTGCCTCGTAAAGCGATTTTTTTGTACTATCAAATAGCCTTGCGTTTTCAATAGCAATGCTGACTTGATCGGCCAGGGTTTGAATTACATCTATATCTTCTTTCGTAAATGCATTCGGATTTTCACTTTGTATATCTAATGCACCAATAATCTTATTACCAGATATGAGCGGAACTGCCATTTCGGAATGCGTATTGGGTAAGTCAGGATTATTCAAGAATTTATTGTCATGATCTGTATCCGATCCAATCCTCGCATTTCCAGTTGCTGTTACATGTCCTATGAGTTCAGATGCTCCTACTTTGATACGGTATCTACGTGACAACATTTGTTTGCCGCCCTGAGAACTTGCTGCACTTAAGATGGCAAACTGGTTTGCTTCATCTATCAAGAAAATGCCAGTATGATAGAAATCGAACTGTTCACTAATCACTTTCACAATGCGAGGTAATAGGTCGCTAAGCTTTCTAACTTGAGCGATAACGCGTGCAACTTCCGAGATTGCTTGAAGTTGGGCCGCGCGTTTTTTTGTGCGGACATTGGCGAGTTCAAGTTGTTCAGTGCGTTCTGCCAGTTCTATTGCACGCGCATCGGCTTCGAAAGTTCGTTCTTCAATGCGCTTTTCCAAATTAGTGCGCAATGTTTGTAACTCTGAATTGCTTTTTGTCAACTCCAATGCATCGGTTTGAGAACGCTCAAGTGCCTTTCGTGAATTGCGAATTGTTAAATAAGAAATTATCCCAATTAATATGAATATTACGCTAAAGTCTCTTGCCATCATAATGTTTGCTTGCAATGCCCCATTCGTTTTTGTGTAAGCAAATATCCATCCAGTAAGAGCACTTAAGATTGTAAATATAAAGCTATATCTAAAATCAAGAAGTAGTGCAGATAATAAAATGATAATGATCGTGCCAATAAATGCACTATCATACAAGCCGGTAGATGCTCCAGCTTCGATAACCAAAATGCCCCATCCTATGCTTAGAAGAAGTACGCTGGCTATTTTGACATGGCCCAATTCTTAATACAAATTGAAGTATTACCGTTAGTATGCTAATACTTAAAATTGTAAGCTTTGTTATATTAGCATCAGGGTTGCCTCCAACAAATTGTAAAATTTCCAGCGCAATGAATAGAATTAATGCAGCCCACAAGACCACATTTAAATACGCGGCGCTCTGGTTTTTTTCTTGGTCTTCAAAAACGGGTGGCGAAAAAATTTTTTTGATGCTTTTGAGCATAAATTCCTCTACAAATTAACTGGCTATTCTTGTTTCCTACTCGCTATTTTTTGTGCCGTTAATCTGAATAATGACATCCGATCCAGGGAGTATATGTCCTAATTCTTCCACTGCTGTTTGAAGAACATTGCGAATGTTAATGGATGCGCCAATCTTGGATGTGATTTCACTAATTGTACGTTCTCTGGCAGCTCGCGATTGTGAGTTTTCGAGAAGTCGCGCATTTTCGATTGCCAAACCTACACGATCAGCTACAGCAGTTGCGATGTCAATTTCATCTTCTTCCCAGGCATGCTTGCCGCCAGATTGAATGTTTAGTATACCAATTACTTGCCCTCGAAGTTTTATCGGTACACTTAAATGGCTCTGGTTTTTTTCTTCTGCGATTGTGGGTTTTCCACTTTGGATTGCTTGTTGAATCTTGATCAACTCCATTTTTTTAGTAATAGGTCTGGAGCCAGAAATATTATAAAGATAACCGGGGTTTCTTCGTTGATTCGTAAAAGACTTCCATTCTTGACGTAAATAGTTTCGATATAAAGTGTCGGATTCTGTAATTGTTTTTTGAATTTCTTGAAACTGTTTCCCGTTTTGAATAGCTATGCTTATGTAGTCAGCAAGTGTAGAAAAAAATTCAATATCTTCTTCTGTAAAAGCAGAAAATTCTTTACTTTGTATATCAAGGATACCAATAACATCCAGGCCGATTTTTAAAGGCACAGCCAACTCAGAATGTGTTTCTGGTAGATCTGGATTGGTCAAGAAAATTGTGTCTTTATTGGTATCTAATGTAAAGTAGGGACGAGCTCGTCCTGCAGCATATCCGACTATGCCATCTTCGCCAACTTTTAAGCGATGATTACGTTGAATCATTTTTTGTCCACCGATACTATTGGTGGCAGTTAAAACTGCATACTCTTTTGCGCTATCTAGTAAAAAAATTGCGACATGATGAAACGGCAGTTCATCACTAATCACTGCTGTAATTCTAGGTAATATTTGGTCAAGGTTTTGTGTTGATAAAATTAAATGTGCTAGTGAGCCTAATGTCTTAAGCTGATCTGTATATTTATTTATTTGTTTGTTTGTTATTTCAAATTCTTTCTTAGATTGCTCTAGCTTATTTTTGTTTTCGGAAAGGTCACTCTCTAGCTTAGACAAAGACGAGTTTATTTCTGCTGATAATTGATTAGCGGCTTGGCCTAACTGATTTATCTCGTAGCTTCTGACGGGCTTAATATCTATTATGTACTGGTTGTGATTCTCATTTGCAATCTCTAAAATCTTTTTTGTTATATTTGTAATAGGTCGCGTAACATAAAGACTTATAAACCAGCCAGAAATTCCCAACAAAATGGCTAATAAAACAAATATTTCTACAGCCAATATAAGTATATTACTTTCAGATGTTATTATTTCATCTTTATTAATATCTACCCCAATTACCCCTTCAACAGTTTGATTGTCGCCTCTATAAAATGGCGCATAAGCTGAAATCCAATTTCCCGATTGATCGTGATGTAAATTTGTGTCTATTTGAGCATCTGAGAGTGTTTCGAACTCTTTTTTTAGTGTTGGACTAACATTTGTGATGGCATCACCAAAAGCAGGATTTGCTTTACCTGCTTCACTTAAGTTTTTAGATGCTATATACACAACAAAATAAATATTCTTCTTTTCGTCTTGACGCATTGTGTAAATTGCTCTTATGATCGGATCTGAATGGATTATGTCTAAATTTTTTTGGCTTATCGTGTTGTAAGCAGAAGATATTTTGTCTCCGGGAGTTTTTAGCTCTGAGTGTAAATCTCCTTGTTGTTCCAGAGCTGCCAATGTAACGATGTTTAAAACTCGCTTTGAAAATTGATCTTCCATGTTTTGTCGAAAGCTCATATAAATAATAATACTGGTAAAAGCAGCAGCCACAACACCAATCACAATGATACAAATTGTAATTATTGCGCGTAAAGATAAGTCATTCTGTTGGATCTCACTTCTTGGCATGCCCATATTCATAATCATTCCTGCATTTTAAATTCTGTATTTGATTCGTTATCATCGTGCTCAAATTGAATAATCACTTCGGAGCCAGGCAGGACATGACCTAACTCTTCTACAGCTGTCTGAAGAATGTTGTCCATATTGACTGACCCACTTATTTTGGCTGCAATTTCGCTAATAACGCGTTCTTTTGCTGCTCGTCGTTGTGCATCTTGATATAGGCGGGCATTTTCAAGGGCAAACGATATTCTGTCAACAATAGATTGATAAACACGAATTTCTGAGTTGCTCCACACATGCTTGCGCCCAGCTTGGTAAATCCTTAGACTTCCCAAATTTTTTCCTCTAATATTAATTGGGATGTTTAATGCTTCTGGAGTATTAGTCGGTTTCGGTTCGATTATTTGCTCAGAGTGTCCACTATTGATACCTGTGGCCTTAATTGTTTCAATGTTGCCGTTTAAGAAGCGATAGCCTCTGCTACCCTGTCGTAAAACATCACGCCAGCTCGCTGCCGCAGATTGACGATAAAATATTTGTGCTTCTGTGAGGGCATTTTGCGTTTGTTCAAATAATTGAGCGTTTTGTATTGCAATTGAAATTTGGCTTGCAAGTAGGCTGAGGGTGTCAATATCTTCCCTATTAAATATATGCTCTTCGTTACTTTGTATATCAAGCGCGCCAGTAATACTTTCGCCAATGTGTAATGGTAAAACAATTTGAGAGCGTGTACCTAGCAAATCTGGGTTGTTGAAAACAACAGCGTTTTCTCCAATATTAGATGCGGTGATAGGTTGTCCCAAACTAATAACAAGGCCCACAGTTTCGTTCTGGCTTATTTTCACTCGGTAACCTTTTTCTATCATTCTTTGCCCGCCTGCAGTATTGGAAGCCGTTAAAAATGGCATATTGCCCGGTTTGATCAAGCAAGAATATACCTATATGGTTGAACCCGAGTGTCAAGCTGATTTTTTTTGCAAGATCGTTCAATAGTTCATTAATGTTTTGAATGGATGATGTTTCACGAGTTATTTCAATAATTGATTGCAATTGTTTTGCGTGCGTCTCAGTGTTTTTGCTTGCTTCTGTTAGATTGGCTGTTCGTTGCTCTATTTGATTTTCAAGTGTTTCCAAGGTTTTGTTCAATTCTATTGCAGTTATATTAAGTGTTTTGCTTAATCTCCCGATCTCATCACGTCGTTTTAGTTCCATTGGTATATTTTAATTCACCCCGGCTGACGCGCTCTGATACTACTGCCAGATAGTTTATAGGTGCTGTAAGCAAATTTGAGGTAACTATCGCTGCTGCTAAGGCTACAAGCATCACGATGATTGTGATGATAATCGTTGCTCGGATTTGATTGTTGGTAGCATCGGAAAATGAAGATATCGCTCGCCCAATGATTATTTTCCAAGAGTTGTTTGTTGCTAATCTTTTTTGTTTAATAATATTTTCTTTTTCAGTTTTAGCAGGCATTGTTGCATAGAACGATGTAGTTTGATTATCTGGGCTCAATCCTTTTGCTAAATCAGGGGAGCCTATTATCAGATTTTCTACATTTCCCGATGGAAGTATTTGTTTTTGTTGGAGAATAGCCAATCTCTCTTTAGGCAATGGGGCAATTAATTTAAATCGAGTTTCAGGGGATGAGTTGTTTGCAAGGATGATGCCATCTGCGTCTATCAGCATCGCTGTAATATCAGCCTCTTGATTTTCTGCATCTTCAGAAATCTCAGACTGAAAAATATCTGCATTAACTTCCATGCGTAATATGATGCTAATATTTTGTTTTTCGTCCAAATTGGGTGAGTTAAATATAAAAAACATGTTTGTTATTGGTTAAATCGAAATCAATATTTGATATTGACGTTTTCTTGTAGGTGATTACACTTTGAATATCAGATGGACTGCTTGCGTTTATGGTTTTTGTTTGAAGTTGGGTATTAATTAGAACTTTTCCGTTTTTATCAAGCAAACTGTAGCTTAATATATTTTCATTTCGCTTTTTTATTATCTCTAGGTATTTAAGAATATCTTTAGATCTTTCAGCATCATTTTTTGTCAACTCAAATGTGGCTAGAAAATTGGCATCGTTTTCATTTATTTTTTGTAAGCCAATTAATTTTGTATCGAAATTACTTGATATATTTCTTATACTACTGGAGAGTGATTGATTAGCATCTTCCTGAAGCGATGAGCTGTTTGCCATTGCCTGGGGGATTACCACTGTCCATAACGGGATAACGCTTATCGTTACAAAAGCAATAATAATTTGAGATCGTATACTTTTAAATTGATATTGTCTTAATAAGGCTATCCCTAAAACAAGAATAATGATTCCGCCCGCCAAGATTGTTAGTGTAGTTAGCCAATATTCTGGAATGATGCGCTGGGAAGCCAAAGAAAGAGTGTCAACAAACAATATAGCGAAAATCGATATAATTCCAGTAATAATAGCAGTTATCGCTATTCTAGTTGACGATGATAGAAAAGCGATATCACTGATAATGGCTAATAAAATAATTGATAAGATAATGCCAAGGTTAGCTATTGTTAAATTAATTGCAATAAAACCAATTTCTGTTGCGAAAATAAACAGCAAGGTAGCAAAATGGGCCTTGTTTTTTATTGCCAGAAAATTTGCTAAACTCAATAATATGGCGAGAGCAATGCCAATGATTACCAAAGTAATATAGCGCGAGTCACCTGTTTTAAAGCCAGCAAAAAGATATACAGCTACAGTTGTCCATGAGCCAATGGCACCTAGTAGCGAGATAGTTTTGATACTTTCTGCATATCCCTTCGACATAGGATTTATATTTTGTTGGCTCATTCCTTATTCTTCCTTTTCTTGTTGAAGCTGAACCGTTATTTCTGCTTCTGGCAACATGCGACCAAGTTCTTGTACTGCTGTACGTAGGATGTTTTCTATATTGATAGATGTAGTGATACGTGTTGATATCTCGCTGACGCTTCTTTCTTGTTGGGCAAGCTTTTGAGTCTCGGTATATAATCGCGCATTTTCCAATGCAACTGCGAGACGATTGGCAATTTCCTCAGATAAGCTAACGTCTTCTTGGTTTATTACATCTCCAGTAAAGCGAATGCTCAATACGCCGATAACCTGTCCGCGCAATTTGAGCGGTACAGCAAGGAATGAATCCTTGGAATCTGTTGCTTTTCCGGGTAGGATGACTGGGCGACCTCTCCGAAGTGCATCTTGGCTCCAAACCGGAAACGAATTGATAGCAGAAATCTTTACACCATCAAAGTTGTATCCTGCTTTAAAGTCAGGTTGTCTACTAAAATTTTGCCAACTTGTAAGCGTGAATTGCTGGTATGCATGTTCCAGTTCGCTTAATCTGTTCTCAAGTTGCTCTACCAATTGCACGCGTTCAATGGCCAAGGCAAGCTGATCGGCCATAATTTGTAAAACTACAATATCATCCTGTGAAAAGATATTTGCTGATTCACTTTGCACGTCAAGAACGCCAATGACACGCGACTTAACTTTTAGGGGAATAGCGGCTTCGGATCGGGTTTGCGGTAAAAGGGGATTGTTTATATAAACTGCTATCTCACTGGTTGTGTCTGCAACGACTGTTGCAGTTCCTGTTACAGCAACAGTCCCTACGATGCCTTCCTTTCCTATTTTCAGACGGTAATTCTCCTTAATCATTTCTTGTCCAGCTTGCGTGGGCGATGCTCTTAAGATAGCATATTCGCGCTGTTGATCGATTAAAAATATACCTGTATGGTAAAAGTGAAAACGGTCTAATACTAAACGTGATGTATGCTCTAGCAATTGGTCTAAATCTCCCAGTGTTGCTGCATCACGTGCAATTTCTGATGCAAGGAGAAGGCGATTTGCCTGGATTTGCAAACCTTGCGTGCGATCTTCTACTTTTTCCTCAAGCGTACGCACCAGGTTTTGCAGTTGTTCTGCCATTCCATTAAAACTGGACGATAATTTGCCAATTTCATCATCCCGATCAATTGTGATGCGGGTACCCATTTCGCCCGTAGCAAGGGCGTTCGCTTTTTGGGCGAGATTAATAATGGGGTTACTGATTGACTGTGATGTAACGTAAATAATCGTAAAAGCTAATGCTGTTGTGAATAAGCCCACAAGTATGTTTGTTATAAGCAGGTTTATAGCGCTTTGCATTACTTTGGATACTTCTATTTCAGTGATAATAGCAATTCCTATTTTGGGGATCAACGTATAATGTGTCAATACATCATTACCTTGATTGTTATAAATTCCCCACCCAGCGTCTTTATTCTTTGCAATTGCTTGTTTTATTGCATCAATATTTTGTATGATGCTTTCGTCCTTTTTTGTAACCGCAATATCTTTTCCATCAATTGATGCGACTAAATAGGTATTGATTTTGTTGTTTAAGTCTGTATTTGTTTCTGCAATATTTATGACTTCATTTAAATCCGAGCGAATGACGAGTACTCCCAAAGTTTTCCCATCTTTAAGAATGGTTTTTATAGCGAGAATAGATATGCTGTTTTGTTTTGTGTTTGGAAATTGGTTTTCCAAAAATAGAGTTTGTTCGGTTAAATATTTGGCGAAAGAAAATACTTTTACTAAAATCTTTGTTGCGATTTCCTTCTAAAGTTGATACGATCGCTCTTCCATTTGTATTAAGAAGTAGAATTTCCTTGTATTGGGGGTTGCTTACTTGTAGTGTTTGTAAAAGAGACAGTACGATATTGTAATTATTTTCATAAAGGGAAGCGTTCAATTGGGGGTGCTTAGTAACGAGTTAATTCCATTGTTAACTGCTTCATTCTGTAAGATCAGATTTGTATTATGTTCAAAATTTGATAAGGCGCTTTCTATCTGTATTTGTTTGAAGTTTGATACAGTTTCTAATTGATTGATGGCTGATTGTCGATCTTGAAAAAAGCTGGATAGAGAAGAAATCACCAATATGAAAATTGCTGCTAAAACGACAACAAATGCAAAGGTCGAAACTAACCTGTATGTAATACTGGAAAAAGGAATTACACCTCTAAACAGCGATATGACGATCAACGTGGTGGTTACCAACATAAACAAGGTAAAGCCAGCTATTTGTGATAGCGAAGAAAAATCCATTCTTTCATAAGGAATTGCTCCCCCTACTTTTATCGATTGATCTAAGTAAATAACAATACCAAGTGCCAGTATTCCAGCTATGGCTCCCAGTATTCTATAACTGTTTCTTATACTTCGTAAATATAGGAAGATGAAAACAGGAATAACAATCAATGATATTGGAAACAAAATGATGATGCTTCCCCCAAGGCCGCCCCCCCAGAAAAATACCTGTGCAATGCCGCTGAGCATGCTTGTTGTTAATAACCCGGTAATGACGAGCTCTAAATTCCCGCGTCTGGCATAAGTGAATAAAGGAAGGTGTATTAAGGCAAATAAGACCGAAACGCCCGCCAATACTAAAAGTTTTGGGTCCGGGTTATCCAGAAAATCCGAAATAGGCAATTATAAAAATCAGGGTAAGCCCAACTGCGTTGAAGACCATCATTATAGGCGTATAGACCAAAAAAGCTGTGCTGGCGCGGTATAACCTTCGCTCAGCAGCAGAAAATTCTGGTCGATCTAATGGAATATCGAAGAATTTCCGTAACGGGTTTGTTTCCATGGGTTTCAGGGACTAATAACCTTTGTTTTACTTGGTTTCGGTGCTTTTATTCGAATTTTCAATTGTTTCATCTGGTGTAATGTATACCGAGACTTCAGAAACCAGAGGAATACGATGAAGCTCACGTACAGCATTTTGTAGTAAGGTATCTACATCAAGTGAACGGCTAAACCTACTACTTAAGTCATTAACTGCTTGCTCACGTAAAGCACGTCGTTGGGATTCTTCGAGTAATCGGGCGTTTTCAATTGCAAGTGCGATTTGTATCGCAATTTTGTCTGCCATTTCTTGTTCAGCTTCAGTCCACGGGGTCTCATTAATCTTGCGTGTTAATGTTAGTTCGCCTATTCTTTGTCCGCGTAATGAAACAGGGATTTTAATGCTATGACCTCTTGCTTCAGCGCTGCCACTTTTCTCTTTGCTTGTAGAAGTAATGGCTGTAATCCCGGTTGATGAATATGCATATCCTTTTTTTGTTTGTGCCAGTCTTTCTTTCCACGTTCCGCTTATATTTTCACTCGTTATGTTTTGCAGTTCGTCAATTGCCGATCGACTTTCGTTTAACAGGCGGGCGTTTTCAATGGTCAGGGCAATTTGGTCTGCCATGATTTGTAATGTGGAAATATCTTCATTTGAGAAGGCATTATGTTCTTTAGACTGAATATCGAGAACACCTACCAGCCTATTTCTTGCGAGAAGGGGGAGGGCCATTTCTGAGTGAGTTTCTGGCAGGTCAGGGTTTGTAAAAAATATGGCGTCCGCGCCTACATCTTGAGCAATTCGAGGTCTTTTTTGGTAGGCAGTAAAACCAACGATGCCCTGGCGACCAATTGTAAGTTTGTGTCCGCGTTGAATCATAAGCTTGCCGCCATCAGACGAAGCTGCCTCGAGCAGGATATATTCTCCATTCGGGTCGGTTAAGAAGATACCAGTATGGTAAAACCCAAATCTTTCTGATATTTGTTGCACAATTGTTTCAAGAAGTGCCTTCTGTCCACGAATTTCTGCGGCTGCGCGTGTAACAAGGGATGCTGCTTCCAGTTGCGTGGAGCGTCGGTTTAGTTCATTTGTGCGCTTTGTTACTCTTTCTTCAAGATGTGATCGAATATCCAGAAATTCTTGATTTGTTTTTTGCAATTCTTCCAGGCGTTGACGCTCCACTCCTTTTCGAAAGTTATTTAGAATGATTAACATTACAGTAAATATTGTTATTAATCCTGCTACTCCGTAAACACTCGTTAAAAGTTGTACTCCAAATATGGGTAGCAAGAAAAATATTGCGGCAATATTCAACGCCAGCACTAATAATAGTATCCACGAAGAAAGCAATACACTTCCTATGGTTAGCGCAAGCGGCACATAAAATAAAATACTAAATTCAATTCCTTTATGTGCAATAACAATATCGGCATAACCTGCAGCGCAAAAGAATACTACTAATAAAAAAGCTCCTACTGTAAAGAGTTGAGTTCTTGTAATGGCGTAAGCAATTGTAGATGCAATAATTGCGAAAATAAAAATATTTGTGCTACTCCCCGATGCTTTGTTAAGGACAATCCATAATAAGGCAAACAGGTAAACAATAATCAATGTTAGTGCTAGTCCAGATGCCAAACGTGCACGTTTAATATCCCCAAAATCTGTAACTGAGTGGTGTGGGGCAACCAACCATTCAAGGATGGTCTCTAAAAATTGATTTGAAGGTTTTTGGTTTGATTCAGGGAGCATAGTTTATTCTTCTACTTTTAGTTCTATTGTTGCTTCAGACGCTTCTAAGGCGCGTCCCAGCTCGCGAACTGCGGTTTGTAAAATACTGTCGATTGAATTAGATGCCCATATTTTTTGTACAATTGACGCTGAAAGTCGTTCTCGCAATGCTGATTCTTGGCTTTCTTCAATAAGCCGTGCATTCTCGAGTGAAATTGCTACTTGTGTTGCCAGTGATTTTACCCATGATTGATCTTCTTGACTCCATTCATTTTCTGTTTGCAAACGAATATAACCAATGTTTTGGTCACGAAGGTTTAGCCCAATTTCTACTTCTTCGACTTCTGCATTCGTGTTTGATGAAGCATAGGCTTTTGTTTCGAAATCTAATTTTTCGCCCTTCAGTTTTTGACTCCATGATGTGACAACATATTGGCGATTGGCTTGTTTTAGCTCATCGAGCGTTTCATCCATCTCTTTAAATAATCGGGCATTTTCAATTGCGATTGCAACCTGATTGGTCATGCCTTGGAGGGTTGAGATATCATCAGGGTTGAAGTCAGCTTCTCGCTGTGAATGAACATCCAGGGCACCAATCACTCGATCTCCAACAACCAGCGGCAATGTCAGTTCAGAACGGGTATATGGCAATAAAGGGTTATAGAAAACTTTTGCGCCATCCCCAATGTCTAATGCAATTTGCGCTTCTCTTTTGACGATTGCTGCGCCAATTTAAGTTGTTGTCATTAATAAGGACACGATGTCGATTTTCCTTCAAAACTTCTCCAGCTGTACCTGTAGCATCTTTTAATTCGGCCCAGCGGTCATCAGAAATCAGAAAAATGGCAACGAAATAATAGCTAAACGTATTCGCAATTAAGTTTACGGTTTGAGCAACCAGTGCATCTGGATCTAAAATAGTGCTGGCAATCTTGCCCACTTCATTGGATGCGCGTAATTGCTCTGTTCGATTTGCGATGCGCCTTTCCAGCCCTTGTTGCAAGCTTTCTAGTTGAATAACCATTCGATTGAATGACGTTGAAAGTTCGCCAATTTCATCAACAGAGATGATTTTTGCGCGTTCTTTTAAGTTGCCTTTTTCAACCTGGTCAAATGTTTCAATTAAGTCATGCAGCGGTTTGAAAATTTGTCGAGAGAGGAAGTATGACAATAAGAGTCCAATGAACAATACCGCAATGCTAAAGACAATTAAATTAAATAACAGGAGTCCATCAACAGGGTTGCCTGTCGCTGTGGTAGCTGAATGATAGCCAACAGGTGCCATCAATAAAATGCTTATCATGATGATTCCGAATGTAATTGCTTGGAATTTTGCTTGAAACCCCGAAGCTCGCGAGCCGCCTAGTCTTTCATCAATAATTTCAACGAGTAAGATTTTATGTACCGGATGCAGGATTTTTTCAAGGATTGGGGTCGTTATCAGAATGGTTGTAATCACAAAAACACTGATTCCCAAGAGTGTATAAACAATTTGCTCAATGGAAACCTTAAGGAAGTAATATTGATATATATTTAGCCCCACAGTGGGGATGGCAAAGGAAATGCAGATTGCGATTGCATAACGCCAGAAAATGGTCGTCATTTCTCGGCGTGCATCTTGTTCAGCTTTTCCACTTGGAAGCGGTTTGCCTTGCGCCCAACGACCAAGCCGCTCTCTCAGATTCTGGGTAAGGGAACGCATAATACCTACTAGAATGATAATAGCAATGAAAATCGCTATTGTCCCTGCGATCGCCAGCTTGGTAAATTGTTCGTCAGAAAATTGTGCATTTGTTTGAATCACGAAAAGGCTGAAAACACCAATAGGAAGCGAAGCTGCCCCGGATAACCCAACAGCAAGGTTGAGAAATCCTCCACCAGTGCGTTCTAACAGCCGAAAAGCCATGGATGGTCGTTCATGAAACTTTTGCGCATTCATAACATGCTCACTTGTTCAACTTTTGATTATTAATCACTGGGGTGGCTTCTCTATTTTGTTCGGTTTGAATGGTTACTTCGATTTGTGTTTTTCGCGTATTCAATATCTTGCTTAGTTCAGTGGCCGCAATCGATAAAATCTTTTCAGGACTACTTGTACGGCGTATTTTACTTGTAATGTCATAGAGCAAGCGCTCGCGTTCAACTTGACGTCGGAATTGCTCCAGAAGGCGCGAGTGGGCAATGATAGCCGCAAGGCTTCCGGCTAACGTTCCAAGCATTTCTTCATCGTTTTCTGTGTAGGCGTTTGTGCGGATGCTTTCAACATTTAAAATACCAAGCACTTCATTGCGATAAATCAACGGTATGGCTAATTCAGATCTTACTTTTGGGTTAACAGCAATATAGCGCGAATCTTTTGTGACATCGTTAATGCGCTGTGTTTGACGACGGGATGCTACCCAACCGGTAATGCCTACCCCAAACGGTATTTTGAGTTTGGATGATTCTTCGTTTGGATATCCAATTGCAGAACGAACCTCCAACGTTTTTTGTTCTTTGTCCGCCAATAGAATGGAGATTTGATCGCCGCCTAATGTGACTTGTAGACCTTGAACTGCACTATTGAGCGCCTCGTCAATTGTCGTGCTGGATGCTGCTGCAGTGGTAACATGATGCAAAAGGCGGTGTTGTGACAGACGCTCTTGCGCATCTGCAAATAACTCTGAGTTTACTATTCCGACTGCTAATTGGTCTGCAAGAATTTGAAGGATTTTTGTGTTTTCGTCGGTAAACACAAAGGGTCGATCACTTTGCACATCAATGGCACCTATTAATCGGTTGCCTACTTTTAACGGAAGGCAAGCTTCAGCTTTTGTGTTGGGTAAAAGTGGATTTGGATGATAGTTCGGATCTATTCTGGTTTCATTGGCGACCAGGGGCGATTTGTTTTGGGTTACCTGCCCAATAATCGATTTTGATCCAACTGCGATCTTATAGCCTGATCGCTTCATTTGCGCGCCCGCTTCTCCAGTTGCTTCACGAATGGTTACATAGTCCCCTGTTTCGTTAAGGAGAAGAACAGATGCATGGTAAAAATTCATTCGCGTGCGTAAAAGTTCAACGGCCTGATGTAATAAATCGTCCAGGATTAATGAACCAGAGACCTCACGAGAAATGTCTGCTACTGTTTCGAGTTGCAGGGCTCTACGTCGGGCATCTTCAAGAAGATGAATGTTGTGAATCCCCTCCAGCAACTTGAGCTGAGAGAGCTGTCATAAAGTGTAAGTCATTCTGACCAAAGCGTTGCTCACGTTCAAAATCTTGGATGATCAACGCACCTACCACTTCTCCGGCAACAATGAGTGGGCATCCCAGCCAAGATTTTGTTCTTTCATCTGTATTTTTAATACCAAGTGAGCGAACTCGCCTTTCGACATCATCTGCCAGCAATAATGGCTGATGCGTGCGAATCAAAACAGAAACCAATCCTTCCCCAAGCTGAAAGGGTTGTTGAGATTTTATATTCCCATTCTCGTAAATATAGGGTAGTTCTACTGTTTTGTTTTGCGATTTATACAGTGCAATTGAAAATTGAATTTCCCCAAATGTTGCCCGGATTTGGCTATGAATAAACTCATAGATTTTTGTCAAATCACTTAATGAAGAAAGCGCCTCGCTTGTTTTTGTGATGGCTTCCAGTTCACGTATGTGTTGTTGGGAAGATTGAGAAGATCTTATCTTTTCAATGGTTGTTGATATGATATTACCAAGTTGTACAAAGGGATCTATGCTCTCTGAATCGAGATGTTGTTCTGCGTGTGCGCCAATGATGAGAACACCCAATATCGTCGTGCCATCCATTACAGGAATGACTGCGCATTTATTGCAATTATTTTCGGCTAAAATTCGTTGAAATACTTTCGGAAAGCTTATTTCATTGATGTTTCCAATTTTGGGGTTACCTGAAAAATATTGAACAACCTCTGCTTGAGTTAGTTCAACCTGGTCAACAACGCCCTCAATATTTTTTTTGTTATTTGGATCGTAAGCAAATATCCCCTTGAGACCATCTTCATTGGCTGAATAATAAAGGCTAATGTATTGGCAAGTTGTCAGAGCATTGTAAATTGCTTTTTCAACTTCTTTTTCAGTTCGGGCTTGAATGACAGCGTAATTAGCCCGGTGAAGTTTTATCAGTTGATTAAAATCGACTGGAGTAGGCGTCATTTCGCTCATACAATCTCGTGTCTAAAAATATATAAACAAAAAGCGAGGGTGTTTCCTCTGGTGAGGCTCCCTCGCTTTTTATTAGCGCTCCTCGTAGGAGATCTCCCACACATCCCCACCGTTCAAGATACGGTAGATTTGGTCCGGGAATTTATCGGGGTCGAGTGGCTTCCCTAAAAAACCATTAAAGCCAGAATTTCTAGCTTTTGTCATTTGTTCCTGACTGGCTTCAGCAGTCACTGCAATGATCGGGACAGATTTCAAACGGTCAGAAGCGCGAATTTTTTTGAGCGCTCCATATCCATCTTCGTATGGAAGACGAATATCCATCAAGATCAAATCCAGCCTGGGTAATGTGTCTGCATATTCGACCACTTCATAACCAGATGTTTTCCATTCACAATGAATACCCATAAACCCGAGAAGGCGGGCAATCAACACGAAATTCGAAACATTATCCTCAACAACAAGTACCGTAGCATCTTTAATGGTGCCCAATTTTTTTGCGTTATCGTCAGAATTTTCTTGATTTGCCATGTTTTATCTCTTTAGAAAACGTTCAATTTGTTGAGTCAGTGTATCGATATCAACCGGTTTTTGAATATATCCATCACATCCGGCTTCAAGGGAACGTTCGCGATCGCCTCTCATAACATTGGCTGTAAGCGCAACAATGGGTATCAGCCCCAAATTAGGCAGCGCACGGATATGGGCTGTGAGGGTATATCCGTCCATGTCCGGCATGTTGATATCCATTAGAATTAGATCGGGATGAAGCGTTTTTAGCGCGCTTAATGCCGATTGTGCATCTGGAGCCTCATGTATTGTGTATCCATCAGCCATTAATACGCGACGGATTAACATGCGATTGTCAGGGTTATCTTCAACGTATAAAATTGTTCCACGGTTCTCATCCATAATTTCCTAAAAACCTCCACATGCCTATTCTAATAGCCAGCAATTTCAGTGACATAACAGCTACCTTACAATAAGCGACATGTATTTTGATACTTATGAGCATTGTATAGCTATAAATATATCACAATACTCGTAATGTAAGCCTCAAAAAATACCCAAAATCACCGCTAATTTTGTATGTCCTTTCATATTCGAATAGGGTCTGCTATGATGGTTGCGAGATAGGAGAGATATGAGTATTCGCTGGTTTTCTTTTGCTATTTTTGTTTTGCTTGCCTTTGCTCCGAGCTGCGCGCCAGTTGTAAGTTCTAATAAATTGCTTACAGTAGTACCTTCTGTTCAGCGCCAGAAAGCATCCGTAACGGCCACCGCTACTTTTGCGGCCACGTCAACTTTCGGGGTAACCCCACCAACAGGGGTGGATAAATTACGGCGGGTGGTTTATGCCAAGGGTGGCGTGATTTGGCTTTGGGATGCCACCGGCTCACCGAAGCAGTTGACCCGTTTCAGGGGAGATGATCCTGCGACTCCATTTAAAGATCAGGACCAATCTCCCGAAATTTCAGAGGATGGTCAGGTGATCGCATTTATTCGTGACAATAATTTGTGGGCGATGGATGGGGAAGGGGAAAATCAGCGTATGCTTGTTTCGGCTGCTGATCTGGCTGCATTGTCCCGTAGCCTGGCTGGTAGTTATCACCGGCCCCGGCAGTTTGATTTTGCTCCTCACAGCCACGATATTTATTTTAATATCACCACGATGATAAAAGACACGCCTGACTTTGAAGATAACCTTGCCAGAGTGAGCGCGGATTCCCCTGGGGTTCGAGTGCTTTTGAGTGATAGTCAGGGTGGGGGAGATTTTGTTTTCTCACCGGATGGAACGAAAATCGCGCTGCCACGCACCAACAAGATCAATGTTGTTAATGCGGATGGCACTGGGTTGAAAACAGTTTTTAGTTTTCAGCCTATTAAAATGAAAGATGCATCCTTTTATATTCCTGAGGTTGTCTGGCTGCCGAATGGTAGCGGTTTTAAGACAGTACTTCCCGGCCCAGACCTTGGCGCGCTAACCCGCTTTATGTTCATCTCGTCAGATGGCGCAAATGTGGCGAAGCTGGCCGAATTTAATGCCTCGTCGGTTTCTGGTAATCATCCTTTTATTTCGCCGGATGGTTCAAGGGTGTTGTATACCAAAGCGCAGGGAAACGACCTGGAAGTGCATGTCATTGATGCGGGTACAGCCGATAAAACATACTTTTCGCACGCCGCTGATACTTTTCGGATTTTCGGCTGGGCACCCGATTCGCGGAGTTTTCTTTGCGGAATGGATGACTCAACCTGGCTGGTCTCACAGGATGGGACCGTCACAAACCTGTTGGATGTGTCCGATGCTGGGAATCTGGTTTGGGTGGATGCGCAACGTTTTTTGTTTGTTGCGCATAATTCATCGCTTCGTTTTCGCAGGTTGTCGCAACCCAGCGTTGTTCTTGATGATGGGTTGGATGATGGTACTTTTGATTTTGTCGCGGCTCCTTTAATTTTTTATTGGTAAAATAGCACATGCCCAAAAAACTTAATGTCTTATTCCTTGCATCTGAAGCTGACCCATTTGTGAAGGTCGGCGGACTCGGCGATGTGGCTGGCTCACTGCCGATTGCCTTGCGTGCGCTCGCCAGCGCCAAGTTGGATGTGCGTCTGGCGATTCCTTTTCATAACGTGATTCGCATTGAAAGTTTTTCCATGCAGCGGGAAGTGGAATTCACCATCCTGCGCGATGGGGTGGAAATGCCTGTTGAAGTGTTCAGCACCCAGGTGCAGGGGTTGACTGTGTACCTGATTTCGACTGACGCGATCCGACGTTCTGAAACGGTTTATGACGCCGACCCGCTGGCCGATAGTGAGAAATACATCTCTTTCTCGCTGGCGGCGCTGGCGCTGGTGCGTCACCTGAACTGGCGCCCGGATGTTGTGCATGCCAATGACTGGCACACAGCGATTTCCCTCTATGCGATCAAACTACAGCCAGATGATGCTTTCTGGGAAAATACAAAAACTGTTTTCTCAGTGCATAACCTGGGTTATATGGGCGCCGGTTCTGAAGAGGTTCTTTCCGCTTACGGGTTGCCCCCCGTTGAAGCGCCCAGACTCCCCGTGTGGGCGCGCCATGTTCCGTTGCCGCTCGGCCTGTGGGCAGCCGATAAAATCGTCGCTGTATCCCCCACCTACGCGGAAGAGATTCAGACCCCCGAATATGGTTGCGGGTTGGAACTGTTCCTGCTCTCGCGCCGCAAACGGATTACGGGCATTATCAACGGTATTGACAACACCATTTGGGATCCATCCAACGACACCTTTTTATCCGTAAATTTCACGATGCAGACGCTTCCAGCTCGCGTCGGTATTAAATCCGCGCTTCAGGCGCGCTTTGGCCTGCCAGTGGATGCGCAAATTCCGCTGCTCGGTATGGTGACGCGCATGGATCAGCAAAAAGGCGTTGATCTGGCGGTGGCTGCTTTACGTTCCATGCCCGATGAACCCTGGCAGGCCATTCTGCTCGGAACCGGCAATGCCGAACTGGAAACCGCGGCGCGCCACCTCGAAATTGACTTCCCCAACCGCGTGACGGCTGTGCTGCGCTATGACGGCAAACTTGCGCATCAACTCTACGGCGGTTCGGATATGCTTCTGATGCCTTCGCGCTACGAGCCCTGTGGGCTTGCGCAAATGATCGCCATGCGTTATGGCTGCATCCCTGTGGCGCGCGCCACGGGCGGCTTGCGCGATACAATTTCCGAAGGCCACACGGGTTTTCTGTTTGCTGAAGCATCAGCGATTGCCATGTCGGGCGCGCTGCGACGTGCCCTTGCCAGCTTCCGCGACCAGGAAAGCTGGCTGGCGATGCAGAAAACCGCCATGGCTGAAAACTTCTCCTGGGAACAATCTGCCATTAAATACGCCGAATTGTACCGTTCCCTTTAAACCGAGGCCCTCATGAAATTTCAACGCAGCGCAGGCATTTTGTTTCATCCCACCAGTTTTCCCGGCCCCTATGGGATTGGCGACCTTGGCGATACGGCTTTTCGCTTCATCGATTTTCTGGCTGCATCAGGTTGCAAGCTCTGGCAGGTTCTTCCGCTTGGCCCCACCGGCTATGGCGATTTACCCTACCAGTGTTTTTCGGCCTTCGCTGGCAATCCTTACCTTGTCAGCCCCGATCTGCTGCTCGAGCAAGGGCTGCTCAGGCCCGAAGATTTATCCGACATGCCGCACTGGCCTGCGGGTCAGGTGGATTTTGGGATGCTTTACCGCTGGAAGCCAGGATTGCTCGAAAAGGCTTATCGGCGCTTCGAGTTGCTGCCCGGTGCAACGCTCCGCAACGAGTTTGCGGCTTTCCGTTCTGAGAATGCATCCTGGCTGGAAGATTATGCCCTGTTTATGGCGCTCAAAGAATTGAATGGCGGCGCACCCTGGAATCAGTGGCCCGCCCCCTTGCGGACGCGTGACTTTACGGCGCTGGCCGAAGCCGGGGCGGCGCTCGCTTCGCGTATCTCCGTGGTGGCTTTTGCACAGTTCCTGTTCTTTCGCCAGTGGAACAACCTGCATCACTATGCCGCAAGCAAAGGCATTCAAATCATCGGCGATATTCCGATCTTTGTCGCCATGGACTCAGCGGATGTGTGGGCCAATTCTGAGTTATTCTATTTAGATGAAGAAGGCAAGCCAACAGTAGTGGCGGGTGTGCCGCCCGATTACTTTTCGCCTACCGGCCAACTGTGGGGCAATCCACTCTATCGCTGGGACAAACACAAACAGACCAATTACGTCTGGTGGATCGAGCGTGTGCGCGCCTGCTTGCAGACAGTCGACATTGTCCGCATTGATCACTTTCGCGGGTTCGCTAGTTACTGGGAAATCCCAGGTAATGCGCCCACTGCCGAAAAGGGAAAATGGCTGCCGGGTCCCGGCGCGGACCTGTTCAACGCCATCCGCAACGCGCTCGGCGATTTGCCGATCATCGCCGAGGACCTTGGCATGATTACCGCCGATGTCTTCGAACTGCGTGACGCTTTCGATTTGCCTGGCATGAAAATTTTGCAGTTTGCCTTCTCCGGCTCGGACAATGTCTTTCTGCCGCATCACTACATTCCCAACTGTGTAGCTTATACCGGCGTGCATGACAATGATACGTCGCTGGGTTGGTACGCATCTGCCCCAACGGTGGAGCAGGATTTCGCCCGGCGTTATCTGCGGGTCGGCGGTTCTGATTTCGCCTGGGACCTGATCCGCAGTGTGTGGGGTTCGGTGGCGGTCTTCGCACTTGCACCCATCCAGGATTTTCTCAGCCTGGGCACATCTGCCCGCATGAACTTCCCCGGCAAACCTGCCGGAAACTGGGGCTGGCGTATGGCCGAAGACAGTCTGACCGACGGCCTGCGCACGGGAATTCATGCGATCAACGAGCTCTACTCGCGTTAGCCATGACCCGGCACCTGATTCCCCCCGTGGATGTTCGCCAGCTTTACAAGCGTTTTAATGCGCCCATTGCTGCTTTTGATTGTGGGCAGAAGTGCGCGCCCCACAACCCGAGCAGAAAACCTTTTTGTTGCGACATCTGCCATGCCGTGCCTGCCGCGTATGGGCAGGAGTGGGATTACCTTAAACAGAATACAGATCTCTGGCACGTATGGCGCGGGGATGAGTGCGCTGACGACCCCGAAGACCCGGCCCGTTTGCAAGCCCAAACCCCCGACACGATGATTTTGCTAGCCTGTTTGGGCCCCACGCAATGCCAGCGCGAATACCGGACGCTCAACTGCAGGCAATTCCCTTTTTTCCCTTACATCACAGCCGACTATCGTTTTTTGGGGTTGGCCTACGAGTGGCATTATGAAGTGACTTGCTGGGTGATCAGCAATCTGACCGTCGTCACAGATGAATATCGCAAGCAGTATGTCGAAACGTACGATCAGCTCTTTGCCCTGTGGGACGAAGAATTTGAGAGCTATGCCGATTATTCGGCGCTGATGCGCGAACATTTTGCCGGGTTGAAGCGTCGCATCCCGATCCTTCACCGCGACGGGGGGCTATACCTGCTCAGCCCGGGCAGTGAACGGATCAGAAAGGCCGACCCGCAGCGATTGCCGCGTTTCGGACCGTATAAAACAGAATAGAAAAACTCCCTGCATTTATAAGCAGGGAGTTTTTTCTAAAATATAAGATGTGTTTGTAGAAGGAGTCCAACGCGATCTTGTGACTGATTGTCCTGTGTGGTTGATGTCAGTGTTTGTGGAATCTGATCTGAGAAAAACCTAAAAAACATCCGCCGCGCTCATTGTGAGAGATGTATGAGATTTTTTCGAGAGAAGTGTCGATTCTACCTAGATGAATTTATTGTACAATCAAATACTTACACTTGTAAAAATGGGTGCCGCGCTAGCCGGAGTGTTCCCGGGAACACTATTTGGTTGGAGCGGCAGAGGCTATATGGCATCAATGAGCGGACATGCAAAATTACAAAGAGCAGCGAATCAACTGGAAAATGCTGAACGCCTGCTTTTAAGTTTGCCAAAACATTTTTACAAAGACCCGGTTCAACGGGATACCTTAGAGAAGCTTGCAAAAGAAATATTCTTGATCAAGAAATCTGTTGAGAATGAAATTGCTGTTCTGGAGGTAAAAAATAAATGGTCGAAAGAAACAGTGCAGACAATAATCGATCAGAACTGAAAAATAGCATCGAAAAATGGATGTGGTGTAAGCGTTGCCATCGATGTTATTTGGATGGGGAATTTCGTACCGTAAAAGGCATCAAGTTATGCCCTTACAATAATTGTCTGGGTTTGATTGAGATCGATGGCTGGCCGTGGTCGAGAGTTTTGAAAGGGTACGCTTCTGTTTATCCTGAAATCCCTGAGCGAAACGTTATTTATCCAAATACATTGTTATAAGGTTGGTGGGGGCGTAAAACTTACTTGTTCAAACGATACAATATTCCTATTATTTATATGGTACATTGCGTATCTCTGTAATAAAACTTTCCCGGTTGCATCTGATGCAACCGGGAAAGTTTTTGTTTGGCAAGCTGGGTGGTCATACGGCTTGCCAATTTTTGTTGAGTTGGGCAATGTGTTCCGTTTTATGAGGGGTGGGTGCTCACTTCTGGCTGACCAGCCGCGATTGGGGCGGTTGATTGTGTGGCTTTTTGGGTGCGATTGCGCTGTTGTATCCACTCAGCCAGATAGTAGCTGCCAATTACATAGCCGGTTGCCGCGATTTGCAGCACAATCCCATCCCAGGTGGCGTAAACACCGAACCATGTGCCGAGCCAGTAGGGCAGGGAGATGCTTTCGATCAAGTGAATTGGCAGCCAGCCAAGCACCTGCATGACATGGACGGTGTTCCCGACCATTTGCAGCAGAACGCCTGCAATCAACACGCCGGTCACAATCAGCATGTTGCGGTAGGGCAGGTTGACTTGCAACTTGAAGGTAACAACGCCCACCAGCACCACCGCCACCATCGCAGCGGCAATGCCAATCAGCACCATGGTCGTGCCGCCTTCGAGCACCAGCGCCTGCAAAAAGAGCACGGTTTCAAAGCCTTCGCGGTAGACGCTGGTGAATCCGAGCGTAATCAAGCCCAGCCACAGCCCCGCCTCGCCGGTGATGATCTGACGTTTCTTGGAGTGGAAGCTGGCGATCCAGCCCGTCCAGTATTTTTTGTGAAAGAACCAGTTTAAGATGAGCAGCAGTACGCCGATGGCGATGAGCGAGACGATGGCTTCGAGCCGTTCACCGTAACGCGCCAGCGCCTGCAAAACGCTGCGCGCCAGCATCCAGGTGGCGGCGGTGGCGAGCAGGGCGGCGATGGTGCCGATCCACATGGGTTTGCGGTATTGCTGCTCTTCTTTGCGTTTCATGCTGCTCATCAGCGAAGCCAAAATCAGTACGGCTTCCAACCCTTCGCGGAAGACGATCAGCCCGGCATTGGTGGCAATGGCGGCAGGTGCATTGTTCTGCCCAAGGGTGGTTTGCGCTTCGGTGAGCGTGGCATTCAGTGCGGTGTGGGTGATCTGAATTTCCTGGGTGGATGCCTCGTTTTGGATGAGATATGCCAGCCCTTTTTCTTTCCCCTGTCCGTTCCAAAACAATTCTTCGAGACGGAGTTTAAGCTGAGGGGCGAAAATCATCAGCCGTGCTTCGGGGCCGCTTTCCATTACGGCATAGGCTTCAAGACGAGTGGATTCAGCCAGCGCGTAATCTCCACTGTGTGCAGCGGCCTCCATCTGGTTGAGCATGGAGGTGATGACATCGAAATCGCCCTGGGTGCTGTTTTTTGACCATTCGGCTGGCATGATGCTGCCAAGCAGATCTGTCAGCGCTGTGGTTTGCGCCTGGATTTGGTCGGGGTTTGCGACGGAAGTTTGTTTGCCAGCTTCGGCCAGTTGCCCGCCGAGAGAGTTGAAAAGCGCTTTTGCCTGACTGACTTTTGCAGGGTCGCGGGCATCCAGCAGGTTTTCGAGATCAGAGAAGGCGGCGTAAGCGCCTGCGTGGAAGGTAATGGCTTCCTGAATTTCAAGGTCGCGCGAAACTTTTCCGTCTGCGACGCCGCGCTCATATTCCACTGGAACCAAAGACAAATAACGGATTAATTGTCCGGCGCGGCGCGATTGTTCTGCCGGGCTGAGTGGCGCAGCACGAAAGTTATGCAAGGCATCGTTGACCTGTTGCGTCTCGGCAGCCAGTCCCTTGCCCGATAACGCGCTGGCGCGTAAATCGTCAAAAACGGTGACCGTGCTCTTTAGTGCCTGTGCGCCACGCTGGTCTTGATAGGCGGGTGCAAGAATCAGAAAATAGCCTTGCGCCAGCGCTGCCAGTTCTGCACGCTGCGGAGAGAAACCATTGCTGTCTGCATCCACCAGGTCGCGTAAAGATTTGTTTAAGCGCGCTTGATAGGTGTCCAGCAGGTCGGCGCGCAAAGAAAGCAACGCGTTATCCAGGCTGGTGTCGCCCTTTGCAAAGCCGGCGAGCGCCAGCGTAGCGTCGGTATTGGGACGTGAGAAGCGTGTGATCGTGCGATATTCGCGCACCACCAGCCAGGCTTGCGCGGTGGCACTTTGATTGTGCTTTAGCGCATTTTCCACAATGGTATAGCTACCTGCAAGGATGCCTGTCCAGATCTGGGCGCGCGCCGCAGACAAGAGCGTCCCATCTTTTTGCGAAGCTGCCTGAAGCGCGGAATTGAAGCCGGTTTTAATGCGCGTGTCACTGTCTGGCGCAACTTCTTGGATGGCTGCGGCAAAATCACCGCTGTAGGCTGCTTGTGCTTCAAGCAGCTTTTGCGATGCAAGTTGTGCGTCATTGCTCAAGGCCAGTTGCGCATTGAACAATGACACACGGATATTTTCGGCTGTTTCAGCCGGGGCAACCCCCTGCGCTTGCGCGCTGATTCCTGGTAAGGCAAGGGCTGTCAGCAGGGTTAACACAAAGACAAAACGGAACAGACGAGTTCATATTAATTCTCCAGCTTGACACCCAGTTGGGCGGCGACTTGTGAAATTTGACCGGCAATGGCCGTGGCGCGGTTCTGACCTTCGGTTGTCAGCAAATCGGCTTCTTCGGCCGTAAAATGTTTGCCAGTTTTTTCCTGAGCATACAGGTCAGATACATATTTTTGTAGATCCGAGAGATTTTTGGTGATTTGGGTATCCTGATCGGGAGCCACGACCTTCACAGCAGGGCTGAGTCCTTTGTAAATCGTTTGCCAGCTCAGAATATTATCGCTCAAATCGGAGAGACGGGACGTGGCGACGAAACCGCGTTCGTGCGAAGCGCTGCCCGCAATGAAGCGTGAATTCTTCCAGCCGTCCATAAAATCACTGAAGGTTGGAACGTTTGCCACGAGTGCGCCAAATGCTTCGTCTTGGGTTGGCTGCCAGTTTGTCGCAGCCGTATGCAGATCGGCACTATATTTTTCGAAGGCGTCTGCTGCGCTTTTTAGAACGTTTGCATCGGGGAGCGAATTGCCCAGGTCTACCTGTCCATTCTCGTTAAAGTCTGGCTGAAGACCCGCGATGGAATAGGCTGGGTCGGTGCCCCACAAGGTTGCTTCGGTGACTTCAAAGAGATTGCCAGGTTTGGGCAGGATGCGGCCATCGGGCAGAGTCGAGATCGAAGGGTACGACAGAATCGCCTCCATCGGTCCCGGCTGTGCCTGCATCCAGAATGTTGTCGTATTGACTTCAAGTCAGGTACGCCAGCGACAATACCTTCCATGCGTTCATATTGCGGGTTGGCAACGATAAAAGTCGTACGCGCCTCCGTTAATACACTGCGCACATCCTCCGGGTGTTGCGCCCACAATGTCTTGTAATCAAAATTGGCGTCTTTTGCCAGCTTGTAGTAATTGTTGCTGGCAGCCTGTATTTTTACAACACTGTCATGCAGTTCGGCGGACTGTGTCTCAACATAGCTTTTCAAAGCGCTCAAATCAGCAGACGCAGATTTTGGGGTAGCGGTTGGGGCTTGTGTGGCAGGGGTGCAGGCATTCAGCAAAAACGTAAATACGAGGGCAATCCCGAAAAGGCCGGTTTTCTTTAAACATTGTTTCTTGCTCCTAAATAAAATAGTTTTGATCGGTTTAGTGTAATTTCTCCATTCGAAATATTCCAGATGCGCCTGGTGAATTATGTTTCCATACTCTTGGTGTTGATTTTCAACGCGGTTGATGGTTTTTATCAATGGCGATAACGAAAAATCGCCCCTTGAACCATTGCTGGTTTAAGGGGCGATTTTTTGGCTGTTGTTTTAGAAATGTTTAGACAGAGACGGTTGGCAGCGAGATGGTGAAGATCGTCCCGTGACCGGGTTCGGATGCAACAGAAATCTCGCCACCCATGCGGGTAATAATCTCTTTTGCAATCGATAATCCCAGCCCGGCCCCTTGTTGTTCGCGTTGGGCATAGTCGCTGCTGCGCCGAAAAGGTTCAAAAATATCGGGTAACTGCTCAGGGGGGATTCCCGGCCCGCTATCCGCCACCTGAATCGACAGTTTTTCCTTGACTGGCATGGATACGTCTACCCGGATCCCGCCCTCGCTGGTGAATTTGATTGCATTCCCAATGAGATTCAACAATACTTGATGCAACCGTGTTGCGTCGCCGCTGATTTCTGGCGGCACATTGGCGGCTACCGTCAGTTTGTATGAAAGATGTTTTTGCTCCATCAGCGCGCTTAAAAGCTGATGTGTTTTCTCGATGAGCGAACGCAAATTAAAAGGTTCGCGTTTTAGTTGTATCACCCCGGCCTGAATTTGTGCCTGATCGAGAATGTTGTTGACCAGGCTTTGCAGTCGTTTCAGGTTTTCGAGCGCGCGCTCAAGGTGTTCGTTGAACTCATTGGTATTGATTTTTCCCATTTTGCTTAGCATCTGTAACATTTCAAGGTAGTTCATGACAGCTGTTAGCGGGGTTCGCAGCTCATGGGATGCAGTAGCCAGCAGTGAATCGCGGGCGCGCTCGGTTTCGTGGCGGCGTGTCTCGTCGCGGAAGACAGCTACCATCCCGATTTCGGGGATTTCAGAGATGGATACGGAGAAGACTTTTTGCCTCCAACGGGTGATTTTTTCGAGCGGTTTTGCGATAATCTTATCAAGTTCGTTCTCTGGGATCATTCTGAGCAGGGCAGGGTTGGCTGAAATGAGATTGCCTTGCAAGTCGAGTACAAGTACACCATCTGCAATGCTATTTAATATTGCTTCGTTATTGGCTGCATGTCGCCGCGCATCGCGGATGGCGCGGTTGGCAATGCTCATCCCAAGCCATGAAATGGCTGCTATGAAGAATAATTCTGCCATTGCAAAGACGTTAGCACCACTGTTAGGACCGTAAAGAGAAAACATCAGCATAATGATGCAGATAATGCTTGTAATGATGAAGACTGACGAGGGTCGAAATATAACCGCCCCAATCATAATGGGGAGTACCCATGTCATCAAACTTCGACCATCATAAAGTTCTTTCGGTGAATCAATCTGCGTAATTGTGACCAATAGAAAAATGATGAGAATTGCTCCGCTGACCCAACTGGGTATTTTGGATGAACGATTGGCGAGGAGTAACCCAATAAAAATGATAATACTTCCAGTTGAAAGACTGAACACAATAATGGCATGGTGGTCATCAAGAACCATTTTAAGAATAAGGGAGATCACAGCATCAATCGTTGCAATGACAATAAATCCAATCAGCAAAAAATTGAGAATTTGCCGCTGCCGTCTGTCGTCAGGGTCAAATGTATCGGGGATATCCAGGAGTTGCTTCAACATTTGCTGCCTCTTCTATTATTTCTTTTATGAAATCCATTGGGTTGCCCATATACCTTTATTATATATTCGATATATTTGTTTTATCGGTTGTCAGAATAGTTGGAAAGAACGTGTAAGGGCTGTAGTATAATTTTTGTTACAGTAATAATGTAGATATTTGTATTAAATTTTATCGATATCCCGGATGATTTTTACGGAGATTTGGGTCGTTTTATGGTTATCAGCCCTGCAATGCGCAAATACGCTGCTGAGATTTACCGTCTACAGCAGGATTATGAACAGGTTTCGCTCTCCGTTTTGGGGGCGGCCATGTCAAACTCTGCCCAGGCAATTTCGAACATGGTTCGGCGGCTGGGGGATGATGGCTATCTGGTGCATGAGCCGTACCGTGGTGTGCATCTGACTGCCGAAGGGGAGAAAATTGCCATGCCAGCCTTGCGTCGCCATCGCCTGGTTGAAGTTTTTCTGGTGCGGGTGATGGGCTACGACTGGGCTGCTGCCCATGAGCATGCCGATACGTTTGAAAATGGCGTCAACGATGAGCTGGAAGACCGCATGGATGAGTTGACCGAGCATCCCACACGCTGCCCGCATGGCGAGCCAATTCCCAGCAAGGCCGGGGTGATGCCACTCGTGCGCGATATGCCGTTAATCGATGTCCCTTCCGGGTCTGATTGCATCATCAGCCGTGTGCGTACTCACGAAGCGGAGAAACTTCACTACATCGGAGACTTGGGACTCGTCCCCGGGGTTCCCTTTCATCTTTTTAGTTGTGCGCCGTTTAAGGGGCCGCTGCGCCTGCAAATGAAGCCCCATGACCATGTCATCGGTTATGAACTGGCTGGCTCGCTCTGGGTGGAAGTCAAAAAAATGGGCGAAGGCAACAAACTTCCGCCAAAGCATGGTGCTTAATAACTGAACTTGGACAAAAGACCGCCCGAACGTCAAACGTTCGGGCGGTCTTTTGTCAACATATCGATTGATAATTTGCTCTTACAACCCTACAATCCCTGAAACGCAAAATCAATAAACGGTAGATCCTGCTCAATCTTTTGCTTTCGTCCGCGTATGAAGTGGGCGCACCATTCGTTGTCGATGTTCTCCACGTCGAAATCGCGGTGCATGACGGCGTAGAGTTCCAGCTCGCGCAGCTTCAAAAAGGTCGGGATTTCTTTCAGCCATTTTTCATCAAGCGCATGGAATTGACGGTAGCCGCGCAAAAAGTGCGTCATGAAGGTTTGTGTGAAGGCAGGCGCGTCGTCTTCTTCAACCGAGATGTAGAATAGCACAATTGCAATGTCGTTGGCGAACCAGCTATAGGCGCAGTCGTCGAAATCAAAGAGCGTGATTGCGCCGTCTTCCGTCATCAGAAAATTCGATTGGTGTGCATCCTGATGGACCAAACCATAGCAAGTCTTGTCTTTGGGCAGGCTGTGCAGGTGCTCGCAGATGGCGCGATATTTTTGTTTTGCGATGCTTTCGGACGCAGGCAGGTAGCGCTCGACGAATTCCATGCTGTCGTCGTCCCATTCGGGGCGCTTCCAGGCTGGGTTGGGATGATAATTTTCGGCGAGCGTGTGCATTTTGCCGAGCAATTGACCATAGAGGACGTAGCGCTCGGGAGTCCAGCCTACCAGCCAGGGACGTTCACCCGGCGCCTTGACAAAGGCTGTGGCGAGAAAGTGTCCACCCTGTGGGCTATCCTGTGGATCGGCGATGGTCTCGACGAGCTTGCCCAACGCTGAGGGGATGGCTCTTGCCACCGCAACGCCGCCATCCGCCAGAAAATTGATCCAGTCCACTTCGCCACAGATCAGCGCTTCGCTGCGGCGCAGGCTGTGGGTGATGCGTAGAATGTAGTCTTTTGCGTCGCGCTGAAATTCAAAGATGAAGCTCTCAAAGCCGTTCAGTTCGTGAATGTCCCCGGTGGCGATGTCATAGCGCCGCATCGCTTCCTGCAAAATGGATTGGTTAAAGCGGTCTTTGATTCGCTGTTCCATGAATGCTCCGTTTGAAAAGATTGAGTTATCTATTTTATCAATTGTGATGTAGGATTAATACATATACAATCACGCAAAGAGGGATACCCATGCTTTCAAAGACGAAGAAAACTGATCTTGATTTTTATTCTGCCGATTCTACTTTGTGCTTGCAGGTTTGACCTTGCGCCGCCTTCCCCCACGCCTGTTTTACAGCCCACATTCACGGCGACCATCCCATTTACCCCAACCCTGACAGCCTTGCAGCCGCCAGCTTTGACGCCTACACCCATCCCTTCGCCAACAGCTTCAGGGTCGGTCTCGAACCTTGCGCCCAATCAGCCGTGGTTGGCCTACCTGGCCGACAACGGGCTGGTTGTCCTAAACCAGGACGGCACTGGGCAAATAAAGCTTGTCGATACGCGTTTTGATCCAGACAAACCACCGGATTGCTCTTTCGGCGAGCCATTTCTTGAAGATGATCCATCAGTTCGAGCAGCCATATTCCCTGATGCGGCAACAAGTTATGCCCGAAAGGCTTATTTTGTCCGGTCTCCTGATGCCATGCATATTCTTAGGGCATATGACCCTTATTGCCTTTCTATCGATTTTTCCCGAAATGGCCTGATCGCAGCCATCGAACAGGCCAACAAAGATGCCATGTATGAATTGGTCATTTACGAGACCCCAGGCGGGAAGGTGCGTGACCGTTTTCCTCTGGTGAACTGCGTTGCTGAAATAAAATGTTCTTTTGACGTTTTGGGTCGTCGGTGGCGCGTGGCCTGGTCGCCAAATGGACGTTATCTGGCTTTCCCCGCGATTTGGGGTGACGAACCGTCCCAGGACTTGTATCTCTACGATAGTCAGGACCACACTACCCGGAAGCTGGTTGGAGGCCCGGCGGGTGTTGCCGAATTATCCTGGTCGCCTGATGGGAAGTGGATCATCATGGGGGAAGTCACCCCGGCAACAGATCAAAACGCTGGCTATGAACAAACCACCTCTGTTCTGGCTGTTTCATTAGACAGCGGCGAGACACATCTGTTGTATACATCCAGCCCACCCTATATGCCACAGGACATTTTTGGCTGGTTGGATGATCAAAGATTTCTGGCTGTCGATTACGACACCCCTTATTCTTATAACCTGCGTTTGGTCAACCTGTCTGGGGAAACGCAATTGCTCTTTGATGGTTCATTTGGCAGAATCAGGTTTGACAGGGCAAGGGAGGTTGCTGCTATCGTTGTGACGCAGGATGGTAAACATGCAGAGGGAACCTACCTGATTTCGCTGAAAGACCTGACCGTTAATTTTATTGGTGCAGATCAATATGACTGGGATGATAACTTGAGCATGTTTGTGGCCTATGGTGATTTTCTCTGCAAGGATGATGATAAAAAAATCAAGACTTTAACCACGGATGGCAAAGTGGCGTGTGTTCTACCTCCTGCCAAGGTAATCCCTTCTCCCCCCGAACATTCTCCAGCGCCGGATGGCAGTTGGCAGGTGGTGTGGCAGAAAGGGATTCTGCTGCTACAGGCACCTGATCAGACGACAAGATATATTACCAACGCACCCGTCACGCAGCTCATCTGGCGTCAGGATTTAAGTTGTTTTTTCTATATCGCCAATCAAGTTCTTTACCGGGTTTCTATGTCAGATCTGACCATTCAACCTATAGATGAAGCGCTAAAAAAGGATGAGATTATTTATCAATGGCTTAATGCGCGAAATTAATCGACCACCTATTCATAAAGCAGGCTCCAAAAGTAAAACTTTTGAAGCCTGCTGATTTTACTTTCAACTGTCTACCGTCCAACTTACTTACCCCCCGCCCGCTACACCTGAAATGCCGCCTTCGGTCAGGGCGCGCAGGTCAGAGAGTGCATCGGTGATTTCGGCGGCGGTGACGAGGCGGTCCTGATTGCTGTGTTTGAGCAAGCCAGCTTCGGCCTTCCCTACCGCCAGCTCACGGATGGATGCGTTTTGGGCAATCGCTTCCTTGACCAGCGCCGCGCCCTGGCTGTATCCGATCACCGGGTTGAGCGCGGTCACGATAATGGCATTCTTCGCCAGCCAGCCTTCGGCCTTTTCGCGGTTGGCGCTCAGGCCTTTGACGGCGCGGTCGGCAAAGGCGTTGACTGCGCCAATCGTGACCTGCATCATCTCGAACAGGTTGTGGGCGATGATCGGCATCATCACGTTCAGTTCGAGTTGCCCGGCTTGCACCGCCATTACGACGGTCGTATCACAGCCGATGACGTGAAACATCGCCATATCGAGCATCTCGGCCAAGACCGGGTTGACCTTGCCGGGCATGATCGACGAACCCGGCTGCACGGCTGGCAGACGGATTTCGTCCAGCCCGGTGGATGGGCCGGAGGCCAGCAGGCGGAAGTCGTTGGCGATGCGGATGAGCGTCAGCGCCAGGGTGCGGATCGAGGCCGAGAAATCTGCCGAATCAGCCATGCTT
Source organism: uncultured Chloroflexia bacterium (assembly GCA_963757465.1). GTDB lineage: Bacteria > Chloroflexota > Anaerolineae > Anaerolineales > Villigracilaceae > UBA5195. The sequence goes on from CAVWRY010000007.1 coordinate 1,055,641, forward strand.
TGCATCGACTCAAACAGGTCGTCGGATGGATAAAGCGTGAGACCGGTCAGGGTGGAGAGTTTGTCCACCATCCGGGCATGGTACTCAGGGTGAGCATTCAGCCCCGACCCGACAGCGGTGCCGCCGATGCCGAGACGTCGCAGTCCCTCGGCGGAGCGCCGCACCCGTTCTGCATCGCGTGAGACGGCTTTGGCATAGGCGGCAAATTCCTGTCCCAGCCGCACGGGGACAGCGTCCTGCAAGTGGGTGCGTCCTGATTTGACAATGCCGTCAAATTCGAAGGCTTTCTCTTCGAGTGCAGACTGTAAATTTTTCAGTGCCGCCAACAACTCGTCGAGCCGCCACAACGCCCCCAGCCGGATGGCGGTTGGGATGGTGTCATTCGTCGATTGGGCCATGTTAACGTGGTCATTTGGATTGGCGTAATAATTCCCCAGCCGACCACCCAGGATCAGGGTGGCGCGGTTCGCGATCACTTCATTCGTATTCATATTGTGACTCGTCCCCGCGCCCGCCTGAAACGGATCGACAACAAATTGTGCATCCCATTTGCCTTCGATGACTTCCTGCGCGGCCTGGCTGATCGCTTTGGCAATTTGGTGTCCGGTCAGTTTTTTGCCGTCCACTTCACGGTCGCTGAACAGGCCCAGCTCATCATTGACTTCGGCGGCGGCGCGCTTGACCATCGCCATCGACCAGATAAACGCCCGCCACGGGCGCAAGCCTGAGATCGGAAAGTTCTCGACAGCGCGCTGGGTTTGTACGCCATACAGCGCTTCGGCAGGCACGTTGAGCGGGCCAAGTGAATCTTTTTCGGTGCGAAATTCGGTCATGTATGTTCTCCTGATAAAGGTCTTTGCTATTATTTATGCTTGCGCGGTGTGGCACTGGCTTTTGGTTCAGTCGGTGTGGCGGTCAGCACACGCGGCGGAATAAAAAAGGTAAAGTTCATGCTGGTATCGGTCAGTTTTGCGATGCTTTCGGGGTCAATCACCTGATAATAGGTGATGCCGGGCTTCAGGCTGAGTGGGTTGTTGTTGTCGCCAAACAGGGCAATCGGCTGATCGGTCTGATCACGTTTCCAAAGTCCGCGATACATTTGGCCGTCAATAAACGTGAAGGCGCTGCCGCTGCCAATCATTTGAATATCAAAGAGTTGATCGGCGCGGTCAAAGGCGTTTTTAAAGAGATGCGGTACCAGCAACACCACCACGTTATCGGCAGAAAGCTGCTGCCCGGTCAGTGCATCGATGTGTGGCGCGTAAACCTGTCCCTTGCCGTTGACCGAGTCGGTCGTATCAGAATAGCGCAGATATTTTTTGTTCGTCTCATCATACTCCCAGTAGTTATAGCTGTAACTGGAATAGGTAGTGTAGATGCGGCTGACCGGGGCGTTGGGTATTAAATGAAAAACACTGTTGAAGAAAGTCGGGCGCAGAGGCTGCTTGCTGTTTTCTACAAATGCGCCCACCCCGGCGGTGTTGACAAAGACATTGTTGTAGCCGCCACCCGCATCGGATGGGATCGAATCGTCGCGGCACAGGGGTGGGCAGTGATCGTCACGCGGAATGAAAAGCAGGTCGCGCAGGTCGACACTGCCGAGCAGGTAATCAGCCACACGTTTGTCGGCGTCGGCGAAGACCAGCGAGCTGTGATACATGCGCATGATGTTCTCGTCAAAGTAGCGTCCCGAGCGCACCGGTCCGGCGCGTTCGGCGTCTTGCCCGTAAAAGACGGCAATGAAGCGTGTCAGGCCATCTTCAATGTAATACTCGTAGACCACATCCGCTTTGGTCAGGCCCGATTGATACGGACGCAGCGAGCGCGGGAAGGTACTGATTTTGACCGCCACCGGGCGACGCTCCAGCCGCGATGGGTCATCCACCTTCAGCCCGGTCAAAGGGTCGAAGCCGGGGGCCGCCTGCGATCCAAAGGAAAACATCTGGGGCGTCACTGGCGTTTCGGTATCCCCCACGATCAGCGGCGTGCCTCCCACGCGCGGTGTGGCTCGAATAATCACAATCGTCGGCAAGGGTGTCGGCGTGGGAGGCTCGCTTGGGCTGGGAGTAAGGGTTGGTGTTTCATTCGGGGTCGGCTTTGCGGGCTGCGCTGCCTGACTGCTGACCCCCCAGATTATCAGTCCCACAATGATTACGGATGCAACCATTGCCCAGATAATAATTAGAAAGAGTTTTATTTGGGATGTTCTCATTGCTGCGGATTATACCTAATTCGGTTGAAGGTTGCGGGTTGAAGGTTGAAAGTTTGGCTCCTTCCCCTATTTCAGCTTTTTGAAATGGGGGAAGGTTGGGGAAGGGGGTCGGAATTGATGTAAAATACAACGCAATGTTTGTCCTGCTTACATTTATTTTGCTTTTCCTTTCCATCCTTGTGGTGGTTGCCCTGCGCTTGATCCGCCGCGGAAGTTTGCATACCTGGTTGATTACCGCAGGCGTATTGTTGACATGGGGAAGTGTGCTGCTCTGGCAGTTCAATCTACCCTGGCGTTTGATGCCGGTTAAATGGATGCCGGCTGCTCCCGTCAGCATCGCTCCGTTGCTGCTGGCGGACTCGATGGCCTGGTGCTATGCCTTGAGCTTGATTGCGCTGACGGCTGCCATCGTGCTGACATCCGCAGCGCGCAGCGGTCACACTGGAACATCTTCGTGGCCTGAGATGTTGGCGTTGGGTGGGTTGGGGGCGCTCTCGGTTCTGGTCGATAGTCCGTTTGTGCTGGCACTGGTCTGGATGCTGATTGATCTGGCTCAGTTTATGATTGCGGTGCGTAAAAACACGTTTTCTGATGAACGGGTCCGGTTTTCGTTTGGCATTCAACTGATTGCTACGGCACTGGTTTTATGGGCCAGTGTGGTTGGCGCTTCTGCCAACGGACAAACCTTTTCCATCGAAGCGGCCCCGCCACAGGCTGGAATCTTTCTCCTGCTTGCTGCCATTTTGCGTATTGGTACGCTACCGTTTCGCCTGGTCGACCAGTCCACTGAAAATGTTGAGCGGCGCGGTTTCGATACCATTTTATGGATGGCATCTGCCGTCGCCGGTGTGACTCTCTTTGCGCGGGTTCCAATCAATGCATTTGATCCGCGCTGGTTGCTTTTGCTCTTGCTGCTCTCAGCCCTGGCCGCCCTGGTCAGTGGTTGGATGTGGCTTTTTGCGCCAGACGAACTGCAAGGTCGCGCATCCTGGTTTATCGGCCTGAGCGCATTGTCGCTGGCGGCCTGTTTGAGCGGCAACCCGACTGGCTCGGTCGCCTGGGGCGTCTGCATGATTTTATTTGGGGGCATCTTATTCCTGTATTCTGTCAGGCAAATCTGGCTGACGCGTATCTTTGTTCTCGTAAGTCTGTTGATGTTATCGCTGCCTTTTACGTTGACGGCATCTGCCTGGCTTGGCAATTTGCCGTTGCCATTTTTGCTGTGGCCGATCTTTGTCCTTGCGCATGCCATGTTTGTCGCAGGCTATTTGCGCCACCTTTTCCATCCATCCGAAGCTGAATTTGCGCAGCTTCCCAACTGGTCGCAGGCGACCTATGTGCTGGGGATGGGTTTGCTGTTGCTGACGATTCTGCTCGGCAGCATCTGGGGCTGGGCTGGCGCGCTCAAAATAGGAGTTTGGACAACAGGTGTGGCTGTGCTACTTTTTTCAGGCATCGTCTTTTTTGCATCTTTCTACCTGCCGCGGATTGCCCTGCTTAAGCCGCTCATTGCTTCGGGTTCATTTTCCATTAGCAGGAAACCTTCCCGGCTGGCGGTGGTTTTTAGTCTGCTTGCGCGGGTTTTCTCATTCTTTTACCAACTGATTGGGAATTTGAGTATTTATCTCTCCGATTTGCTTGAAGGGGATGGCGGTCTGCTTTGGACGCTCCTTCTGCTGATTCTGCTCATCTCCTTTATTCGAGGAAATTAATGCCCATTTTTGTGCTGTGGCTGGCTGCGATGCTACTGGCAGTCACCTCCATCGGTTCGCTGCTCAGCCGTGACTGGCGCTGGACTCTCGGTTTTCTGGCCGGGCAGTATTTTTCTGCTTTCTGGTTGATGTTGCCGCACTGGTCGCTAACGATGGCTGCGGCCAGCCTTGTGACCGGCTGGATGGCGGTCGCCGTGCTTGCCATGACTCAGCTTGACGTAAAAAGTGAACCCGCGTCTGAAGCATCCTGGCCGGATGGCACGCTTTTCCGCGCTTTTGCGGCGGGCCTGGTGCTAATTACGGTGACATCGGCTGCACAACCCGTCAACCTGTGGCTGCCCGAGGCCAGCCTGCCGCTTGTCTGGGGTGGTCTGACGCTGATCGGTATGGGCTTGCTGCAACTTGGCCTGACAGTTCATCCGTTTCGCGTCACGGTCGGGTTGCTCGTGACACTGGCCGGTTTTGAAATTCTCTATGCACCGCTTGAGAATGCCATTCTGGTTACTGGTCTGCTTGCCATCATCCATCTCGGGTTGGCGCTAACGGGTTCCTATCTTTTTTCGTTGAATGTATCCAAGCCTGCAGAGAGACCCGCCGAATGACAGCCCCATTGATCTGGATTGTTTTCCCACTGCTGGCTGGCTTTTTGCTGCTGCTTTTGCCCAATCAGCGCCTGGTTGCTTATATTGGTGCGGGCATTGCGCTGCTGTTGGCAATTCTGGCACTCTGGCTGCCCCCCGATAGCGTCCGGCAGATTGGGCCGGTGATCCTGCGCATGGATTCCACCCTGTCGCTTTTTGGACGTCAAATCAGTCTGACGTCTGCCCAGCAGATTATGCTGGTGCTGGTTTACGGCATTGGCGCGTTCTGGTTTTTCGGCACGTTGGCAGCGGGTAATCCACGCCGCATCATTCCCTTTGGACTGGTGGTGACAGCCTTGCTGGTGGCGTCGCTGGCGGTACAGCCTTTCTTGTATGCTGCGCTTCTCATCGAACTTGCCGTCATGCTTTCCATTCCGCTGCTGATTCAGCCAGAAACGCCGCCCGGTCGCGGGTTGATCCGCTTTTTGATGTACCAGACTCTCGCCATGCCCTTCATTCTTTTTGCTGGCTTCCTGCTCTCCGGGGTGGATGTGGGCCCGGCGGATATCGGCCACATCATCCCGGCGGCGGTGCTGCTCGGGTTGGGATTCGCCTTCCTTTTGGCGGTATTCCCACTCTACACCTGGGTCCCGTTACTGGTGGAGGAAGTCTCCCCTTATGCGGCTGGCTTTATCCTGATCCTTTTCCCGACGTTTAGTCTGATCTTTGGCCTGAACTTTATCGACAACTACTCCTGGCTGCACGACCCTGCTTCGCTCCAGTTTTCCAACATCCTGCAAGTGGTTGGGCTGCTGATGATGATTACCAGCGGCGTGTGGGCGGCTTTTCAGCGTCATCTGGGACGGATCCTGGCGTATAGCATTGTTGCTGAAACCGGTGTTTCGCTGCTGGCAATCAGCCTGCCAGATAAACAACTTGGTCTGCAAATCTTTTTTTATCTACTCGCGCCTCGCGCATTGGCCCTGGGCGTTTGGGCCATCGCCCTCTCGATGTTCAAAGAAAAAGCTCCCGATTTACAGTTCACCAGTTTACAGGGAATCGTCCGCACCTTTCCGGCGGCAACTGCCGGGTTGGTGCTTGCCAATCTCTCGCTGATTGGCGCGCCGTTGCTCGCCAGCTTCCCCATCCGACAGCTTTTGTGGGAAAACCTGGCAGTCACCTCCTTCCCACCTGCCATCTGGTTTGGTATCGCCAGCCTTGGCCTCTGGCTGGGGGCTTTGCGCACCTTGATGGCGCTTGTCCAATCCCAGCCAGACATTCCCTGGAAGTCGAGCGAAACCTGGGAACAGCGCATTTTGATTGGCCTGGGCTTGCTCGGCCTTTTCGCGCTGGGACTGTTCCCGCAGTGGGTGCAGCCTTTGCTCACCAATTTGCCTGCCATGTTTGAGCATATTGGGAAATAACCTTATAATCTTGGCAAAACAAAATTTCTCTCTGGAGAGATAAAATGGAACTTGAAGCCCTCGCAAAACGTTTGGACTGGCTCGAAAAAGAGCATCGCAAAGAACGCGGTCTGGTCGCCGACTTAACCGAAAAACTCGCAGCTTATGAAAACAACGCCAGCCTGATTCAGGGCCGGGTTAAAGAAGTTAATGATGGGGTTGCGCGCTTTTCTTCCATTGCGGCGCGCTTGGAACAATTCGATCTACTGGTGGCCCAGCATCGTAGCGAAATCGCCAAAGCCATTGATGATATGGAAAACCGCCGCATCAAACAGGAGCGCGAAGCAGAAGTGCGCCGCCGTGCCGAACAGGATGCCATTAACAAGTCGTTGATTGAACTGCGCAGCGCCCTCGATGTGCTCCCCGAATTCCGCAAAGGCATCCAGTCCCGTGTGGATGAAGATACCCGCCTGATCCGCTCGATTGCCGAGCTGGATGTGAAAATCAACGACACCGCCCGTGCATCTGAAGAAGTCAAACGCCTAATCCGCACCGTGGATGATGGCCGCAAAAACGATATGAAGCGTCTTGCTGATGTGCAGGGAGAAATCTCCTCTATCCGCAAGCGTGCCGACGAAGCCCGCGAAAAATCGGACTTGAACGCCAATTCGTTGCGCCTGTTTGATGGTCGTCTCAACGAAATGATCGCCAGCGAATCAGAACGTCGTCAGGCGCAGCTTTACTTCATCGAACAGCAGACAATTGCCCAGCTTGACCGTGACCGCGGCTGGAAGGATTGGCAAAGTCGTTTTGACAGTTTCACCAAACAGACAGCCACACTCGACCAGCAACTGGCTGCGCTCGAAGAAACGCAACGCGCTGTCAAACGCTCGCAGGATTCCTTTGACGATATTAATAAGCGGCTTGAGCGTCGCATCAACGAAATTACCGAAATCCAGCGTTTGGCTGAAGATCGCTTCCGTCAGGAATGGGTCACCTTCAAGGCCGATGACCAAAAGCGCTGGACCAACTATTCGGTCACACAGGATGAAGTTTTCAAAGACATCCACGCTGCATTGGAAAAGCTCGATGTGCGTATCACTGCGCTTGACGATCAGGCGCAGACCCAGCAGGATTTTATTCAGCAAACCAGCGAAACCACCGAAACGCATTTGCAGACTCTGATGAACTGGACGCACGAATATCTGGCTGATTATCAACGGGTTCTGGGCCGTTCCCGCCCGACCCGCTAACCTGAAAGTAGACTCTACTCTTGCCTGAAAATGTTTCCCTGCCGCAGATTGAAAGCTTAAGATCACAGGTCGTCGATACCCTGGTGCTTTACCATACAACCCATCCGCTGCGACATGGCATGCCGCGTGAAGAACTGCGTACGCTGTTGAATTTGGCGCCGTTTGAGTTTAACCTGCTGCTGAAGACGCTGAAGGCTGAGCGCATCCTGACCACCAAAGGCAAATGGATTGCCTCGCCTGACCATAAGGTCTTGTTTTCGCCTTTTGAACTGGTCAAGGTGGATACGCTGCTCGATAAATTTGTCGCCGCGCCCTTTGCGCCACCCTCCGTCAAAGATGCGCGCAACGAAATTGGCCGCGAGCTTTTCTACCGCCTGCTTGAAAACGCCTATTTGGTGCAGGTTTCAGACGAAGTCCTCTTTCGCAAAGCCGATTATGAGACCATGCGCGCCAAAACCCTGAATCTGATCGAGACCAACGGCAAAGTCACCGCTGCTGAAGTGCGCGATCTGTTTGGCACCAGCCGCAAATATGCGCTGGCCTTGCTCGAACATTTTGATATCATTGGCCTGACCATCCGCGATGGCGATCATCACAAATTGAATATTTCGTAGACTCTATTCTATACTTCCATCGGAGCCTTCATGTCGTTTGACCCAACCTTTTTAAACAGCGCAATCCTGGTATTGGTCGCCTTTGGTGGCGCATTTCTGGCGGCGCTCTGGCTCGCGCTGATTGTTTGGACGTGGCGCGACATCCGCGCCCGCGCCCGTGACCCACTGGCGCAGATTTTGGCCGTGCTGGTTGTGGCCGTGCTCAATTTGCCGGGCGCGCTCGTCTATCTGATTCTGCGCCCGGCGCACACGCTGGAAGAAGAGTATCAGAGCACGCTCGAAGAAGAAGCGCTGCTGGCCTCCATCGAAGATCAGACGCTTTGCCCCGGCTGTGAGCGTCGCGCGCGCGATGACTGGCAGGTTTGCCCCAACTGCCATACCAAGCTCAAAAAATCCTGTCTGCATTGCGCCAAACTGATGGAACTGCCCTGGAACATTTGTCCGTACTGCGGCACGCCCGCGCCGGGAATGCGCAAGGAAGGCGAGATGGAAAAGGCGAATATTGTGTAATGTTGTAAACCGTAAGGCGAAAAAAAACGCTATGAAGAACCCCATCAAATTATCAACCTTGCTTTCTCATCTGCCCATCCTTTTACGGTGGGCAGTTTTTTCAACGCTGATGCTTGCCTTGTTGCCGCAAAACATCGTCCGCGCCCATCCGGTGGATATGTACTCACAGGAGCAGGCCATCACGCTGACTGCGCAGAATATCACCATCGATTGGAAGATTACGCCTGGCCCGCTGCTCGCGGACAGTGTCTGGGCCGCTGCCGATACTGACCATAATGGTGTCATCAGCCCGACGGAAGCGCAGGCCTGGGTTGCGCCGTTTCTCGCAGAATTTTCGGCAACGCTCAACGGACAGCCGCTCATCCTCCGCACAGATCAACTTCACTGGCCCGCGGCCATTGACCGATTCCGCACCGGGGAGGATGCCATTCAGCTTCAACTCAGTGCTCAATGGCCTGCCAAAATCGCCGGGGCGCGACTGCAAATCCACAATGCACACTTTGAAGATAATAGTCTCAACTGGTTTTCGTTGACGGGTCTATCTTTCACAACCCCAACGCAAAATAATGGCCTGCTGGTTGTGGATTTTTCAGACAAATCTGCGCTGACCCGTTGGAACAGTGGTCAGCCCGACCTGGCTTCGCAAATGGCGCAAAATTTGACAAATTCTCAGCCCGGCACAAATGGGGTCACTGCGGCCCTGGTCGGGCTGGTCAAGACTTCAGGCGCTTTCTCCCCTTTTCTTGTTGACCGCTTTGCTGCTTTCGCTTGCGCTGGGAAGTCTGCATGCGCTGACGCCGGGTCATGGAAAAACCCTGGTGGCGGCCTACCTGATCGGTTCGCGGGGCCGCAGCCGGGATGCTGTTTTCCTGGGGCTGGTCGTGACCCTGACCCATACCGGCTCAGTGATCGTGCTTGGGTTGTTGACTCTGTTTGTTTCGCAATACATTCTGCCGGGTGTGATTGCCCCCTGGCTGGAGATTGTTTCAGGTGTGCTGGTGATTGTCTTTGGCGTCAATCTCTTCTTGCAGCGCCGTCAGGTGCTGACGGATTTGTTTAAGAAGAAGCCACAGCCAAAGAATTTTTCCCTGAAAACTGCCACCCTGCACCAGCCAACCGCTCGCTTCAGCCTGATGCAGCCTGCCATAGCGCAACCATCCCATCAGCACGGTCCCGGCGGACATGTACATGTGCCCGCCGGTGAAATCACCTGGAAGTCACTGCTGGCCCTTGGCGTTAGCGGTGGCATCGTCCCATGCCCGGATGCCATCGCCATTTTGCTGGTGGCGGTTGCCATCAATCGCATTTTGCTGGGCATGCTGTTAATTGTTTCCTTCAGTGTTGGGCTGGCGCTGGTGCTGATCTTGATCGGGATTGCGATGGTGCAGAGCATGCGTCTGGTAGCGCGCAGTGATCTGCTCAATCGCTTTAGCCGCTATACGCCGCTGGTCAGTGCCGTGGTTGTCGCAGGGTTGGGAATTGGATTGACGTTTAATGCCGTGAATGCGCTCAAGTTCACATCCGCCGCCGCGCAGCCGGGACAAAGCGCCGCCCCTGTAGATAATGCCAGCCTGCTGTATCTTCTCCCCGATAGTGCGGGAAAGCTCCAGCTAATGCGCCTGCCGCTGACGGGCAGCGCGGCGATTCCCTATACCCACGAACCTGATGGTTTGGCGGGATATACCCTTTCGCCAGATCACAGCACGATCCTTTATCTGGTATTCGACGACAATGCCCAAACGACCATCCACACCATCCACGCGGATGGGACGCAGCCGCGCCTGGTTCTGGATTGCAAGCAGGCGCAGTGCGGCGCGCCGGTCTGGCACCCGGATGGGCGCAGGCTGGTCTATCAGCGCGCCGAACCCACCGGGGAGACAGGTTTGCCGCGTTTCAGCCTGTGGTGGCTGGATGTAACGAGCGGCGAGACGCACCCGGTCTTTCGTGATGGCGGCCTCGCCAGCTATGCTGCTGCTTTTTCACCCGATGGACAATGGCTCAGTTATAAATCGCCGGGCAATAACACGCTGCAAATTTTCAACCTGCTCGATGGCCGCGCCACCACCATCCCGATTCCGTCGCAATCGGGATCAACCCCAAGCTGGAGCCCTGCCGGGGATGCGCTGCTGTTTTGGGATGGGGCGCTGCGCGTGACGCTTTATGAGCTCAAATCGGATCATAAAACCGATCTGGGTGGCGAACCCGGGCAGACCGATTACGCTGCGGTTTGGTCGCCGGATGGGACGTGGTTGGCGATTGACCGTGAGCCGCCTGCTGCCGCACAGGGCAAACGCGGCGATCAGATCTGGCTGGTGCGCCCCACTGGCGCAGATGCGCATTTGCTGCTCGGTGAAGATGATGTTTCATATTCAAACATCGTCTGGGCGGCGGACGGCAAGGCGTTGTTCTACACACGTTACTCGTATCAGAACCTCGGCAAGTCCGAAATCTGGCGTGTGGACGTGGCGACAGGCGAGACCAAGCAACTGGTGGTAGGCGGGATTGAGCCAGTCGTATTGCCGTAAGTCAGACATTTTGTCCATTTGCAGGTTAACAAAATACAGGGTAGGGAAAGGCAAAACTCCGCGAAGAGAATGCCGATCCCTACCCTGCAAGCGAAATGACTTTTTATCTTTACTGCTGATCTATATCAGACAGTTCCACGGCGGCTGCCAGTGATCAGATTAATGACAATCATTACCACCGCCACCACCAAAAGAAGGTGGATTAAGCCTCCACCAATATTCCCGATCAGGCCTAAAGCCCACAGTACCAACAGTACAACAACAATTGTCCATAACATAGTATCACGCTCCTTTTTTGGTCTATATCAATTTTGATGGAATGACTATGCCATTCAAATTCAGCATCGGCGAATTTGCGCATAAATCATCCTTGCAGTTGGTGCCAATCTTTGAAAGACACCGTGATTTTGTTTACATCTATTTTAACGGACAATGAAAGCGTTCTATTATGAAACCAAAATATTCGTTTCACCTGGCAAGAAAGTATTTGAAGTTTCCTTTATTTTCTCTCCCCATAAAATACACAAATAATTCATCCAATTTTCATCTGCGAACTTTATAGTTGGACTATTGATTAGGTGACAGTCACCAGATCAAAACAGTGTTCAAGATTATCTGCTGTACAGGTGACTGTCACCTGTACAGAAAGGAGTTTCACGTGTCCAAATCATCATCGAATGCAAACAGTCTGGGAACACTGATCAAAAAGTTTTTTCTTTCTGCTTTTGTGATTGTCACTTTTTTGGCGTATGTTCTGCAGCAGCACTTTGTTGCCGCCACGCAGGCGAACGCGACTGACAGCGGCGGCGCACCGACGGCATCCACGGAGGGCGGGGCTGGGACGGTTAGCAAGGATGTACCCCAGGCTGCTACTCCAACCACTGCCGTGGATGTTGCCGGGACGAGCGACAACAATACTACCCTTGGCAACGATACCGTATCTGTATCCGCCGTCGTCCCGCCAACCGATACGCCTGCGCCAACCGCTACCAGCAACCCGAACGCGCTTTACAAAGATGGCACATACACTGGCAGCGAAGCCGACGCTTATTATGGGCTGGTGCAGGTGCAGGCGGTCATTCAGAACGGAAAAATTACCGACGTTACCTTTCTTGAATACCCCAACCATCGCAGCACATCGGTAAGAATCAATCAGCAGGCTGTGCCCTGGCTGCAACAGGAAGCCATCCAGGCACAGAGCGCGCAGGTCGATTTGATCTCTGGGGCAACACTGACCAGCCAGGCTTTTGTTCAATCGTTGCAATCTGCACTCAGTGCAGCGCACAATTAGACGATGGAATGAGATAGGAAATGAAGCAAACACGCATCATGATGGGCATGCCCATTACCCTGGAAGTGGTTGACTCATCTGCAACCGGGCAGGTGCTGGATGACGTATTTTCGTATTTTGAAACTGTCGATCAAAAATTCAGCACCTATAAAGATGCGAGCGAAATTTCGCGCATCAACCGTGGCGAGCTTGCTCTTGAGCAGGCCAGCGACGATATGCAGTTGATCTTCTCGCTGGCAGAATACACCAAAACAGCCACAGACGGTTACTTCGATATTTGGCGCAACGGACATTATGACCCATCCGGCATCGTCAAAGGTTGGGCCATCTACAACGCCGCCGAAATGCTGCGGGAAATGGGCTTCGCGCACTACTACGTCGATGCGGGTGGCGACATCCAGATGGCCGGGAAGAATGCCCAGGGTCAGCCCTGGCGGGTCGGCATCCGCAACCCGTTTGACCCGCAGGAAATCGTCAAGGTGCTGTCCATCAGCGATTGCGGCGTTGCCACATCCGGGACGTATGTGCGCGGGCAACACATCTACAACCCGAAGGCATCTGGTCAGCTTGTGACGGACATTGTCAGCCTGACAGTGGTCGGCCCCGATATTTATCAGGCGGATCGTTTTGCCACCGCTGCTTTTGCCATGGGGTCTGCCGGGATCGTTTTTATCGAAAATCTGGAAGGTTTTGAAGGCTACATGATCGACCAGAATGGACTGGCGACTTTCACCACCAACTTTGAAAGATACGTGCTGCATGAAGCTTATTGACGATCTTCTCAACCGCGTCACCATGTATCGGCTGGCGCTCTACTATCTGATTTTTTTGCACGCCACCGCCGTGTTGCTTTCGCTGATTGGCGTGCTCAAATATGACGCGATCTCGTTGCTTTTTTCGCTCGCATTCCTGCTGACGGTTTGCTGGGTGACCAACAAGCTGTTTGCCTGGGTCTTCCGTGTGCCCGCCAACGTCGAGTCGGTTTACATTTCAGCGTTGCTGCTGGCGCTGATGATTGACCCGATCCATTCCTTGGATGATCTGTGGTTTTTGGGATGGGCCGCTGTTTTGGCGATGTCCTCGAAATATATTGTCGCCGTTCATCAGAAGCACATCTTTAACCCGGTGGTTTTTGCCGTTTTCGTAACGTATATCGCTGTCAACCAGTCTGCAAGCTGGTGGGTGGGCAGCGCTGCGATGTTCCCCTTTGTGCTGGTCGGCGGACTGTTGGTGGTGCGCAAGCTGGGACGTTTTGACCTGGTGCTGAGCTTTTTGTTGGCAGCGTTTGGCGTGACCGTACTCTTTGGACTTGCCAACCCCGGCAACATTTTGGACGATATTCAAAAGACCCTGCTTTACTCGCCGACCTTATTCTTTGCCTTCATCATCCTGACTGAGCCGCTGACCACGCCGCCGACACGCCCATTGCGCATCGTCTACGGACTCATCACCGGGGCGCTGGCTTCGCCGCAGTTCCACATTGGCAGTTGGTATCTCACCCCCGAAATCGCCATGATGGTAGGCAACCTGTTTTCCTACATCGTCAGCCCAAAGACACGCGTCACGCTGATGCTCAAGGAAAAGATCAGGCTCGCGCCTGATATTTACGACTTTATTTTCACATCCACCCGCCGTTTTGCCTTCACCCCCGGCCAATACATGGAATGGACGCTCGGTCACGCCGATACTGACAGTCGCGGCAATCGCCGTTACTTCACGCTCGCATCTGGCCCGGCAGAAAACAATATCCGTATGGGCGTCAAGTTTTATCAAAAATCGAGCACATACAAAAAAGCGTTGCTCGGCATGAAAACCGGCGACGAAATCATCGCCGCCCAAATCGCCGGGGATTTTGTTTTACCCGATGACCGCCGCCAAAAGTGCGTTTTTATCGCAGGTGGCGTGGGCATTACGCCTTTCCGCAGTATGATCCGTGATTTGCTTGATAACCATCAGAAGCGCCCAATCACACTGTTTTACACCAACAAACGCGTCAACGAGATTATTTACAAAGACATCTTCGACCGCGCCGAGCACGAACTGGGCATTCGCACGATTTACACCGTCACCGACCAGAACACCGTCCCGGCCAACTGGAAGGGAAAAGTTGGGCGTATCGACCCGAAGCTTATCCAGCAAACCGTTCCAGACTATCGCCAGTGCATCTTTTACATCTCCGGCCCAAACAGCATGGTCGAAATCCTTCAAGGGGATGTTGCAGCACATGAAAGTCCCCGCCGCGCAAATCAAAACAGATTACTTCCCAGGCTTTTAGTAGGGGCGGGTTTTCCCCGCCCTTTTCGTTACCTAACGGAACACCCACACAACAAAATTGAAAATTTACTGTGCTCACTGCGTGCCTGCTTTGCGATACAATCAAGATATCGGGGCAATCCATCAAACTCTCTTCAACCTGCGCAGGAGCAACCATGACCGATATTGAAGAAATCATTCAACAAATGACTCTCGAAGAAAAAGCCGCCCTCGTTACTGGTGCCACTGCCTGGACGACTACGGCTATTGAACGTTTGGGCGTGCCGGAACTGATGGTGGCCGACGGTCCACATGGGATTCGCCGCACCCCCGACCTGCACACGCTGGGATTGCTCGGCCTGCCCGCGACCTGTTTCCCGACTGCGTCATCGTTGTCTTCCACCTGGAACCCGGAACTGGTCTGGGAACTGGGGCAGGCCCTTGCCGAAGAAGCCATCTCCCTCAAGGTGGACGTGGTGCTGGGGCCGGGCAATAACATGAAGCGTTCTCCCCTCTGCGGGCGCAATTTTGAATATCTGTCAGAAGACCCCTATCTGGCTGGTGAAATGGCGACAGCGCTGATCAACGGCATTCAGAGCAAAGGCGTAGGCGCTTCGCTCAAGCATTTTGCCGTCAACAACCAGGAATTCGAGCGCTTCCGTATCAATGCCATCGTCGATGAGCGCACGTTGCGCGAAATCTACCTGCCAGCCTTCGAAGCCGCCGTCAAGCACGCCAAACCCTGGACGGTGATGTGCGCCTACAACAAGGTCAACGGGGAATATTGCTCCGAGCACCACGAATTGCTGACGGATATTCTCAAAAACGAATGGGGTTTCGATGGCTTTGTCGTCTCAGACTGGGGCGCGGTGCATGACCGTGTCGCTTCGCTCAAAGGCGGCCTCGACCTCGAGATGCCTGGTCCGCGTGAGCGCCGGACGCAGGTGGTTGTCGATGCTGTTCGCAGCGGGGCACTGCCCGAACCTACCTTGAACGATTCGGTACGGCGCATTTTGAAGGTGGCCTTCAAGGCCGCGCAAACGCCCAAAGGCGGTACATACAATCAGGCGGCGCATCACACCCTGGCGCGCAAGATTGCTTCTGAAGGCATGGTGTTGCTTAAGAACAATGGCATTCTGCCTTTGCAGGACGCCGGCACGATTGCCGTCATCGGGCGTTCGGCGCAGAATCCGCACTTTCAGGGCGGCGGCAGTTCGCGGATCAACGCCACGCAGGTGGATGTGCCTTTCAACGAACTGCGCACCCAGCTTCCGAATACCGAGTTGACTTACAGCGATGGCTACCCTGACAGCGACGACTTGCAGCAGGGATTAATCGACGAAGCGGTGGAGATTGCCGGGTCGGCAGATGTTGCGCTGCTCTTCATTGCCCTGCCCATTTCGAAAGAATTGGAAGGATATGACCGTCCCGACATTGACCTGACCGAACAGCAGGTGGCGTTGATTAAAGCTGTCAGTGCGGTTCAGCCCAAAACGGTGGTGATCCTGAACAATGGCTCATCCGTTGCCATGAGCCCTTGGATCGACGGCGTAGCGGCGGTGCTTGAAGCCTGGATGATGGGGCAGGCCGGTGGCGGCGCAATTGCGGATGTTTTAACCGGCAAAGTTTCGCCATCTGGCAAACTGTCTGAGACCTTCCCGATTAAGACCTGAAGATGCACCTTCGCATCTCAATTTCCCCGGCGGCGGTGGGGAGGTGCGTTACGGGGAGGGGATTTTCATCGGATACCGCTACTATGATAGCAAGTCGATGCCGGTACTTTTCCCATTTGGACACGGCCTGAGCTATACCACGTTTGCCTACAACAATCCCAAACTTTCGGCAGATACCTTCAAAGACGTGGACGGCGTTTCGGTTTCGGTGGATGTGACCAATACGGGAAATGTCGTGGGTAAGGAAATTGTGCAAGTCTACGTCCACGACCAAAAGTCCGCGCTGGCACGCCCCGAGAAGGAATTGAAAGCCTTTGCCAAGGTGGAGTTGCAGCCTGGCGAGACCAAAACAGTCACGCTCTGGCTGGGGTTCCGCGCTTTTGCTTATTACCACCCCAAATACAAGCAATGGATTACCGAAAATGGCGCAGTGGATATTCTGATTGGTGCGTCGGCCGCCGATATTCGTTGCGGACAGACTGCCACGTTGCAAACCACGCTCGACCTGCCCAGCATTCTGGATCGTGAGTTGACCGTCCGCAACTGGCTCGAAGACCCACGCGGGCAGGTTGTCTTTAGCGCAGCCTACGCAGAAATGACCGCCAAGATGGGCGATACTTTTGGTGCGGGCCTTGACGATAGGGAAAAGAAGGCGATGGATATGAACGCCTTCATGCTCGAAATGCCGTTGATGAGCATTCTTGACTTCCAGCAACAATTCCTACCCATGCCCGCCGAAGATATGGTGGATGCCTTCCTGCGAGAAGTGTACGGGAAGTAAAAGAGTGGTTCAACAGAAACAGCCAACCTGATCAGGTTGGCTGTTTCTGTTTGTCAAGCGTTATTTTATTGTGCCGGAACAAGCTTCACTTCAAACAGCTTATCCCACAACTTACCGGTGACGAAGAGCCGGTCGCTGGCTGAATTGTATGCAATTCCGTTGAGCACCGCTTCTTGATTTTGCTGCGCTTCGGGGGAACGCAACCCGCTGAAATCAATCCACCCGATAATTTCGCCGAGCGCCGGGTCAATTTCCACCACCTTATCCGTGTGCCAGATGTTGGCGTAGAGCACACCTTTGATGTATTCCAACTCGTTGATGTTCGGCAACGGCTGGCCTTTGTCGTAGACATAGACAATCTTTTGCACCTGGAAGGTTTCGGGGTTCAGATAGGTAATGGCATTGGTTCCGTCGCTCATGATCAGAAAGCGTCCATCATTGGTCAGGCCCCAGCCCTCATTTGTATAGGTGAAGTCGCCCAGTTTGGCCAGCGTGTTTTCATCGTAAATAAAGCCTTGATGGTTTTGCCAGGTAAGCTGATATATTTTGCCGTTGAGAATGGTCATGCCCTCGCCAAAGTATTGCGCGTCGAGCTTGACACTATTTTTAACCGCGCCAGTCTTCAAATCAACAATACGTACGTCAGACGCACCGTTTTGTCCGTTGCTTTCGTAAAGTGTCCCATCCTGAATGGTCAGTCCTTCGGTGAAAGCGGTTGTGTCGTGTGGCATGGTTTGTACGATCTTGTAAGTGTAATTGATGATGCCAGCAGGTTTGGTGGGCGTTGGTGTTGCAGTTGCAGCAATGGATGTCGGGGTGGGAGTGGTGGCGCTGGCACAGGCGCTGATGACGCTTGTAAACAGGGCGCAGGTCAATAGGATGATATAGATTTTTGTTGCTTTCATAGTGTGCTCCAATGTTAGCGGTAGGCCGTGAAAAACAGACGGCGAAACGGGAATAAGATGCGCCCATCTTTTTGGCGAGTATAAGCCTGCGTATATCCGCTGAGTACCTGACGTTCGAAATCCTGTCGGTGTTCATCGCTTTCGAGTGCTTCCAAAAACGGACGCAGGCCCGTTCCCCGGAACCATTTCAGGATGGCTTCAGGGCTGTCCATTTGATGAAAGTATTCCGTCTCCCAGATATTCAGTTGTGATGTTAAAGGTTGCAAAGTGTCATAGTAGAAAGACGGGCGTTCGTTGGTCAGCGCATTGCGTGCAGCATCCATGCGATGACGCCATAGTGGGTTGTCGGCAACATCAAGCGCAACCTGATGCAGCGGCTCTTCGTGATGGGATGGAACTTGGACGGCCAGCACGCCGCCTGGCGCAAGTTGCTCCATCAGATGCGGCAACAAACTGGCGTGATTGGGAATCCATTGCAGGGCAGCATTGGAAAAGGCTATATCAACAGGTGCATCCGCAACCCAGGTGGCGGCATCTGCCAGCAGCCATTTTTCGGTTGGGTAGGTTTGCGATGCGGCAGTGATCATGTTGGTGGAACTGTCGATGCCGGTAATATTGGCTTCGGGCCAGCGCTGCCGCAGAATCGCGGTACTGTTGCCGGGGCCGCAGCCAAGGTCAACGATCCGCCCGGGGTCGCGTAGATGGCTGATACGCGCAAGCAGGTCTAGCGCGGGTTGTGTGCGCTCATTGGCAAATTGCAAATAAAGTTTTGCGTCCCATGTCGGCATATTTTCTCCTTCAAAAGCTGGGCGGGCGTTTTGAGAACGGTAGTATTGAAGAAAAGGCGATGATTCTGAACCGGATGGTTCGAGAATCATCGCCAATTTATTTTCGTCGATGTTGTTTTAACCGCCCAATGTAATGGATTGCTTGGCGTACCATTCGAGTGCTTTTGTTAAATGTTCCGGTTTGAAGTCGGGCCAATAGTCGTCGATGATATAAATATCGGAGTAGATCGATTGGACCGGCAGAAATCCGCTCAATCGGCTCCAGCCTCCCCAGCGGATAATCAAGTCGATTTTTGAAATCCCGGAAGATCGCAGATTGCTGATAACACTTGGCTTTTTGGGGTCAGATTTTCTGAGCTGGTTCAGGTCCCATTCCCAGCCGTAATTGACGAGAAAGTTGGTTTTAATGCCGCCTTTGTTAAAGGTCTTTCGTTCGGTTGTGTAGGGCAAAAGGACTTCTGGGAATACGGTTGTGTCACTTTTCCCGACAACGAGCAGTTCTGCGTCTTCTTTGGAAAGCATATCCACGGCTTGAATACAACAATCAATAATGGCATCTCTTTGTATCGCTGGTCTTCTTGCGTTTTCCATGGTGAAGCCGTAATAAGTCACTTCAGACACCCCAGCTTGTTGAATCAATCGAAAAAGCTCAATGCCAGGATTTAAGCCGTGATCCCAGCCTTCAACCTTCGACAAACCCTTTGATTCTGCCCATCTACGATTGCCATCTGGAATGATTCCAATATGGTTTGGTAATCTCATTGTGACACCTCTCATCTCTCGGTTGTAGTGTTCGTTAAAATGCTTTGTAATGGGATCAACGCATGCCGATCTTGAATGTCAACATTATATGCGAGGCAGGATAAAAAAGAAACCAAAAAATAGGGTACTTAAGTTTTAAAACAATTTCACATTTGCCTGTTTTTTGACAGGCAAATGTGAAATGTGAGCAACAACGCAACAACTGATCTTTTTTATTCTATTTTTAGAATTTTTAGCCGTGTTTTTCCGCCAGGGGTCTCAGCTTCAACGGTTTCGTTGACTCTGTGTCCCATCAGTGCATGGCCAAAAGGTGACTCGTGCGAAATTTTCCCGTTGCGCGGGTCGGCTTCTTTTGCGCCGACAATGTAAAAGGTTTCCGGCTCGAAATCATCTTCCTGGACGGTGACACGCATTCCAACCGAGACAACATCCTTGCGCGCAGTTCCATCCACAATGTGGGCGTTGCTCAAGGTATATTCCAGTTCCTGAATGCGACCTTCTAGGAAGGCCTGGTCTTCCTTGGCTTTATGATAATCTGCGTTTTCAGAGAGATCACCCATCTGAATGGCGTCCCGCAGGCGCGCAGCCAGCGCAGCCCGTTGTGGCCCTTTCAGGTCGGCGAGTTCAACTTTTAGTTTTTCAGCCCCTTCAGCGGTGAGATACATTGGTTCTGTCATGGTGTTCCTCCTGCAACGATGTGCAACAAATCAAAAAGTTCCGGGTTGAAAGTTGAAGCCATCAACCCGGAACTTTTGACTTCAACGCTTGAATAGCTAGGCTTTAAAAAACGGATCGAACAATCGCTGGTGTTCTTCGATGGCGTAACGATCTGTCATCCCGGCAATGTAATCGCAAATGGTACGTTCCAGTCCGCGCACGCCCGTCATTTTCTGAATGTGGCTGGGCAGGATGGCAGGCTCGGTTTTATAGGCTTCAAACAGATCTTTGATTGTGTTTTCAGCTTTGACGGTCATGCGCACCACACGATAGTTTCGATATAACTTTTGGTAAAGAAAATCTTTCAGCTCACGGTTGCGACGGTACATATCTTCGCTAAAACCGATTAAGTTATAACTCAGTTTTTGAATGTCGAGGACTGATTTCACGGCGCTTTCTTTCAGGCGGGTGTCAGTGGCCTGTACCATGTCGGTAACGAGCATCCCAACCAGTTGCCGGATCATGCGATGACGTTCCATGTCTTCGAGCATCGGGCCGCGCCACTTGTAGGTCTCTTTCAGGATTTCCCAGAGGGCAATGCCATCGAGCATTTGCGGATTAATCATCCCGGAGCGTAACCCGTCATCGAGATCGTGGGTGGTGTAAGCGAGTTCATCTGCTACGTTGGCGATCTGCGCTTCGAGATTGCCACGCAAATTGGGGTCATACTCGCGGATTTCGGCACGGTCATACTCTGATTTCGTGTTTGACCATGCCTTCGCGCACCTCCCAGCTCAAATTAAGGCCGGGGAATTCGGGGTAGCGCTGCTCCAGTTCGGTGACAATGCGCAGGGATTGTTTGTTGTGCTCAAAGCCGCCGAAATCCTTCATCAGCCGCGCTAACGCCGTTTCACCGGAATGTCCAAAAGGGGAGTGTCCCAGATCGTGCGCCAGACAGATTGCCTCGACCAGGTCTTCGTTGGCGCCCAGTGCTCGTGCCAGGGTGCGCCCAACTTGTGCCACTTCCAAGGTGTGGGTCAGGCGTGTTCTGAAGTGATCGCCTTCAAAATTAATAAAGACCTGAGTCTTGTATTCAAGGCGGCGAAAGGCGGTTGTGTGAAGAATGCGGTCGCGGTCGCGCTGAAAAACAGTGCGGTAATCTGGCTCGTTATCAAGATAGGCGCGGCCTTTGGTGTTGCTGCTACGCATTCCATACGGAGCCAGCGCACGATCTTCGATGGCTTCGAGCGTGGCACGGTCGAAGTACATGTTTTCACCTTTGGGGGGTTATCTGTTTAGAGACCCTAAGGATATTTATCCTTAGGGTCAAAGGTGGGGCGAGTGGGGGTCGAACCCACACAGTATCACTACCGGCGGATTTTAAGTCCGCTGCGTCTGCCGATTCCGCCATCGCCCCGGTTTTTTTAATTGTAATCGAAGTAGGGGGTACGTCAAGCTGCTATCACAGGGATTTTGCGCGGGTTTTCCCCCATATATGGCGGTATCAAGGAATTCACGCTTGATGGATGACGCCATGCCAGACAAAACAGACGAAAATAAATCTTTGCAAACACAGGGGATTATTGAAAATGACCCACGTGGGCAGGTTGAAAACTTGGGCGTTTTGTTAGGCGCGTTTCTGCTTGACAGGCGGGCGCAAAACCTGACGGCTGAGACTGTAGCTTTTTATGCTGACAAGTTACGGCGCTTTTTGACTTGGTGCGATACGCAAGCCGTCAAGAATATTGAGCATTTGACGCCTGACGTGTTGCGCTCGTTTCTGCTACGCTTGCAGGATACTGGACATAATGAAGGTGGGCGTCATGCCTATTATCGCTGTATACGGGTATTCCTGAACTGGTATGCAAACGAGTTTGACCCACCCAACTGGAAAAACCCCATCCGCAAAGTGAAGGCCCCAAAGGTGAGTATAGAGCCGCTCGAACCTGCTGACCTGGACGGCGTGCGGGCTATGCTGGCAACCTGCAAAGGCGCTGAAAAAACGTCTATTCGTGATAAGCTGATTTTGCTGACCCTGTTAGATACCGGGATGCGTGCTGGTGAAATGCTACGCCTTGACCGTGCGGACGTTGACCCAATCGCCGGGGATATTCTGATTAGAAAAAGCAAATCCAGACGGCCCCGAACGGTATTCTTGGGGCGCGATTCGCGGCGGGCGCTGCGAGCGTATCTCAAAACCCGGCCTGATAAAATTGCGGCGCTATTCGTAACAGATGATTTTGACGGACGGCTGACTTATGACGGTTTGCGGGCTATCGTCACACGGCGGGCAATTCTGGCAGGAGTCAATAAGCCCCCTTCCCTTCACAGCTTCCGGCGTCTCTTTGCGCTCAATATGTTACGCGCTGGTGTGGATATTTTCAGTCTTCAAAAGTTGATGGGTCACGCCTCGCTTGACGTGTTGCGGCGCTACCTGGCACAAACCACCGAAGATACAAAAGCCGCGCATGATAAAGGCTCACCCGTTGACCGTCTTTTATAGAACACTTGCAATATAAGATTATCGCGCTTTTGTTTTTTATATTTGTTCTTATAGTAAAATCATCCCCAATAAATAAAAACGCTCTGCGGTGTGCAACCACCCAGAGCGACGGTCAAGCCGATTAGCACGGCCTGGACAACGTGATTTTATCACGCTCCCAGGCGGGAAACGAAAGGGAGCATAACAGCATGGAAAAAATAGAAATTGAATTGTTTAATACTAAGCTCGAAAATGTATTCAGTTTTCTGGCTTCTAGGTTGCAGTCTAATAGTGAAAAGTCGCAAAGGCGGCAAATCGTGATAAATGATTACGCAGACGAGGTCACTCGAACCGTAACCTATAGTAACATTTTGCAACGACCTTATCGTGATAATGAAAAATTGATTGTTAAAGACCATTATTATATTTCGGTTTTCCCCGGAAAGACCGACTTAACAGCCGAAGAAATTACTGATTATGGCACGTTTGAAGGGTTGGTTTTTACTGGCTTGCAATTGCTTAATGACACTGTCGAAATTCAATTTGAGTGTTCAAAAGTCTGGGAAAAATTAGCAAGTAGTATTTTGTCCGAATTGCGTAAGAAGTTTCCTGAACCACCCATCCCGTCTGGGCCTGGTTATTGGGCATTGGTGGAAAATCGTGTGAGAAATACGCCCATATTTGGCGGCCAAATTAACGAAGTGAAACCATCATTTTTTTATAACGTACAGTATAGCAAACTACCTATAGAGCATAATGTTTTACTATCATCAGTGTATCAAAGCTTGAAAAAGTGCAAGCATAGGTACAACCTGGAAATTGAAGAAGAAAATACCCCTGGTAGCTTTACCTTTACACTTCGGCAGAATAAAAACGAATTAGGGGAAATTGCAATTCTGCCAAAGTCCAATAATCTTAATGCTGTAGAGTTTCGCATTGCAAACAGGATAGTCCTAGAAATAGAGAGTATTGTCATTATTGATATGACAAGTAATATGCTATCCCCTACACGTTGGGAAATGCTACCTGATAACCCTTTTGAACTTCGTACACTTATCCCAATTTATGATAAACCGTCGCAACACGCCCCCGCTGACCAACCGGGGCAGAATGAGAAGTTAGAAGAAGCGACAACGGGTAAATATGACGACCTTTGCAAAAAATGGGTTACTCGTCCATCAACCCCTTACCAGAACAAAATCGAATTCTTGAGCGACCATGCACCAGATTTAACAGAAAGAACTTTTGAAAAGATTTTGATGGATGCTTACAAGCGCGAGGTGATAGATAAGACCCCAGGCGAACGCGGGAGATATATACCAAAGGGGTTAAGTCGGCACTAAGTCGGCGGTAAAACGTGCCCAAGTCGGCGCTAACATTTAGATAATCAGGTAGTAACTACAAAGTTACTACCTGATTTTTGTTTCCCAAGATTGGAGGCTACAGAATGACACGAATTCCTATCATGCTTGATGAAAAAGATGTGCTGGCATTATCCAGACTTGCAAGGCATGAATACCGGGATATTCGACAACAGGCGGCTGTAATTATCCGCGATGAACTCACCCGGCGCGGCTTCATTCCCCAGGAACAGCCGACCACCATCCACCCTGTACAGAGGCTTGAACCTTCACAGGTCTAACTTAAACGCAAAAACCGCCTCGAAGCTGGCTGGCTGATGACGGTTTTTGCAAAGGAATGACAGTAATGATTTTACACCAGAACCACCACAGCGATAAAGGCAAATCAACGCCCATTTTTATAGGTGCGAAGCGTATTGGGCAAGTGACAGGCAATACATTTTACAAGCCTATTCAAAAAAACGGATATTTGAAGAAGCCCCCAGCCATAGCCTTCGACGTGTCCAGTCTGGACGATGCAGAAAGCGCGGGCGCTGACCGCGTAGACGTTCGGGATAAAGAAACTGGCAAACACTATCGCGCCAAAATTGCGCTTATCCGCTCGGCTGGCCTTCCCGTGAAATCGTAAATTCGGCGCTCAAATCGGTTTGCCTCTTTCTTACTTTTCGGTTGACGGTCAACCACCCACGAACACGCCACCCACCCCACGCCACGAACCCGGCCCCGAACAGCCCCGGCTATTTTAGGATGTTGACACATGACCGAACCCATGACAACCACCGAACCGAATATTTATAAACTTGCTGACATGCCAGAGCCACCCACCGACGCGCCAAACGCGGCTGATTGGCCTGCCTTTTTGGATGCGTGTCTTGACCGCAACGAATACGGGGATGCTGAATTATTCGCAGCCCTCTTTGCTGGCAAGGTTTTGTATGACCACGCCGAAAAACAATGGTACTTGTGGCGCGGTTTTCGATGGGAACGTGACGAAACCGGCGAAGTATTCGGTCTGATTGGTAATCAGGTAGCGGCTGAATACCTGGACAAAGCGCATGAAGAACGCGCTAACAATCAGGTTGAACGCTCAAAGGATTTTGTTTCCCGTGCAAAGGCTTTGCTTTCACGGCGTAGAACATCCAATGCCATCGAACTGGCTACGCACCTTCCACGCCTGGCGCTGACTGGGAGCGAATGGGATATTGACCCAATGCTCTTACCCATTGCGAATGGCCTTATAGACCTGCGAACCGGCGCATATCGTGAGACAACCCCGTCGGATTATGTCCGCACTTTTTCGCCTGTGGAATGGCGCGGCCTGAACACCCCCGCCCCGCTCTGGGAAAAGACATTGCTTCAAATATTCGGCGGGGATGCTGACCTGGTGAATTTTGCGCGGCGTCTGTTTGGCTATGCCATCACGGGTACAACGCGGGAACAGGTTTTGCCCATCCTTTACGGGGAAGGCGCGAATGGGAAAAGTACCATTCTTGAAGTGCTATTAGGTGTTTTAGGACGTGACTTTTGCTTCACAACACAAGCCGATTCGCTCATGGATACCAAACAAGGCGACGGTGACGGGGCGCGGCCCTTTGTGTACGCTCTGCGCGGGAAGCGGCTGGCATTGGCAAGCGAGAGCAAAGAAAGCCAAAAGTTGAACGCTGGCCTCGTGAAGCAATTGACCGGGGATAGCGAGATAACCGCCCGAACCCTCCACAGTAAGCCGGTAACGTTTCGGCAAACGCACAAAATTATGCTGATAACAAATCACTGTCCCAGGCTCCCAGATGGGGATGATTACGCCATGTGGAGGCGCGTTATCAGGATACCTTTCAATGTGCGCTTTGTCGAAAATCCCACCCAGGCGCATGAGCGCAAGATTGACAAAAACCTGCCTGCAAGTTTGGAAAACGAATACGCGGGTATTCTGGCCTGGCTTGTGCGTGGTTGCCTGGAATGGCAAAAAGTAGGGTTGACCCCACCTACGGCGGTACTTGAATCAACTGAACAATACCGGGAAGATGAAGACCTGACCGGCCAATTCGTTGACGAAAGAATGATTATCGGGGACGGCTACGAAGCAATGTCCGGTCTAATTTACAACGAATATAAAAAATGGTGCGAAGAATACGGCTACAAACCTATGTCTTCCATTGCGCTTTCAAAGCGGCTGAAAAGGAAATTCGGAGAACCTGTCAGAAGCACGAAAGGATATTTTTACCGGGGGATTGGCCTAATTACCTGACAATCTATGTACCTTTTTGCCAAAATGTACCTTATGTACCTTTTTTCAGGAATTCTCACACGAGGGTATAAGTTAGCTCAAAAAAAGGTCAAAATGGTTCAAAAAGGTACATAGAAGCAAAAAGGTACATAAACCATAAAGGCGCTTTTCGCCCTTCCCTGTCGGCGGCTCTTCGCCCGTCGTGTGACGAATAAGACCGTAACACATCGTAACAAAAAGGACTGACAACATGAACACAAAATTTTTAGATGAAATGGATAATACAGATTACGCGCTCCAACTTGCGAAGGGTGGCTGGCATGTCTTCCCATGCTTGCCACAGGATGAAGGGGTAAGAACGGTAAAAAGTCCGCTGATATTGAAGGCGGACGGCGGGAACGGCCACCACGACGCCACCACCGACCCTGACAAAGTATATAGCTGGTGGGAACGTTACCCTAATGCGCTGGTGGGGATTTCCTGCGAAAAGTCCGGCTTGCTGGTGGTTGACCCGGACAGACACGAAGGGGAGCCGGACGGGGTAGCGGCATTTTCTGAAATGATTGAAGACATCGGCGGCGGTTCTATCATTTGCGGCCCATCCCAGACCACCCCAAACAACGGGCAGCATTTTATTTTCAAGGCTCCAAAAATCCCCGCAGATTTCAACATCCCCGGCAAACTTGCCCCCGGCATTGATATTAAATATAACGGTTATATCTGTACAGGTAGATTATCCGATGGGCGGCGGTATGAATGGCTCCCAGGTCACAGTTTTGATTTACCGCTGACCTATCCGCCTGCATGGGTGTGCAAAATGATTGTGCAACATTACGAAGCCAGCATGAAGAGCAAAGAACCTGTGAAACGAACTGCCCCCAACGGCGGCCCATTGCCCCCTGGCGCTGACTATGCCATCAAAACCGATTGGGGCGATATTCTGCCTAAAGGCTGGCGGCGTTCTGGTAGGGTGGGGGATGTGGAATACTGGACGCGCCCCGGAAAGCGGGCGGGTGTGTCGGCTACGGTCAATTTCAGCGGCAAAGAGAACCTGTATATTTTCAGTACCAATGCCAGCCCATTTGAACCCCAAAAAAGCTACTCGAAATTTGCGGCGTATGCGCTCTTGAAGCATGGCGGCGATTTCAGCGCGGCGGCGCGTGCTCTTGCGTCGGCTGGTTATGGAAAACAAACTTCAAGCACAGGAAGCACAAAATGACAGATAACGTCATATCTACCCCCGACCTAAAGCCACAGCAACGACGCGCTATCGCGGCGCTACTGACTGAAAGAGACATTCGAGCGGCGGCGCTCAAATGTGAAGTGTCAGAGCGGGTTTTGTATCGCTGGCTTGAACTGCCCGAATTCAAAGCAGAATTACGGGCAGCCAGCAAGCAAGCCATCGATACCGCCATTTTGCGACTGTCTGAATTATCAGGGCAAGCGGTGGATACCTTGCGTGAGGTGATGACCGATACAGCCACGCCCCCAGGAACCCGCGTTCAAGCTGCAAATATTGCCCTTGCCCGCTTGCTTGATTTGCGAGAATTGCAGGAACTTGAAGAGAGATTACAAAAGATTGAAAAAGAATTGAACCTATGAGCGTAAAAGCGCGGATTGTAAAACTCGCAAAGATGAAGCAGCCAAAAGAAAAATTAAGGCAAATCACAAAAGCCTATTTTGACGCGCTGACCAATGCCGACCTTGAACGGATGAGAGACAACCCGGAAAGCGTCCCCGCAGAATTCGCGGCTGAGTTTTCTCGCATGTGGGATATTCGTTATCGGGTGATGACCAAATCCGAACAGGTAGAAATGGACGCAATGCTAAAGGAATTGACGCCATGAAACACAGAGCAAGATTGAAGGCAATTCAGAAAGCCACACAGAATAAAGCCGGGGCGGTGGGGCGGCCTATTCAAACCATATCGAACGAAGCGCATGAGCGCAGCATTGACGCGCTGGCAGCGGCGCTAGATTGTCAACGAAATGACGCGCTGTTATGGTTGAAAACAGTATCCGAACAGGTGAACCTATGACCACAAAAGCGAGGATTGCCAAACTTGAAAAAGCAGTGAAGCCGCAAAAAATCACCTGGAAAGAGTTTGTAAAAATGGGAATGCCTACTGATTTACAAGTAGATTGGGCGGAATTTGCGAAGGATAAAGATTGTGATGTAATCCGAATCATGGTAACGGATGCGACCCCATGACTACAAAAAGCCGACTGACCAAAGCAGAGCAAGCCGTCAAGATTGCAAAACCCGGCCTGGACGTGGCGCGGTTGAAACCGTCCGAAATTATCGAACGGATACGGGCAATCCTGGCAAAATGCCCACCTTCTGAATACAAAGAGCATATTTTGCAACGTGTCAAAAACTTTGAACAGGTGAACCGATGACCGCCAAAACCCGGCTACAGAAAGCAGAGCAAGCCTATAGGCGGAAACACGGCGGAACTGTCAGTATATTTGTGATTTTTTCCGATGCTGATTATGTGATGTGCGACGGCAAAAAGATGACGCGGGCAGAATTTGACGCACGGCGAAAGGGTGAAAATGATACGGTGATACACGTATGCTATGAAAATAAAGGCGAAAGGGTAACAGACATCGGCGGGCCAAATGGGGGAGCTATCAAGCGCTATATCGGCGTCAGTCCGTTGGATTGGGATAATCCAGAGCCAACCCAACCCAACGAATAAAAAGAGCCGCCCATCTGGGCGGCTCTTTTTATTCTATTATTTTGCAGAAGAAACAATTACTTTTTCTGCAATAAACTTCAATAATGGTATTTCAAGCCTTATCAAATTCTCAGCTTGTAGACTTGGAATATATCTTTCCTTGCGTTCATATCTATCAGATGAATGAACTAGAGCATTCCGTATGGTTTTAATTCTTTTAGCGATATTACCGCTTGTATGACCAGATACAAGTTTTGCTTCTAACTCTACTCCAAAAAGTACCCGTTTCTTTGTATATAAATTGTCTCCAAGATACTTTTCGTAACTTCGTATGAAATCTATCAAATCTGTTTCGTCTATAAATTTTGTAAATACATTTTTCAACATTTCTGTTTCATCGGTTTCTCCCTTATGCTCAGTCACCTCTTGGATTATACGGTCAAGATTAGTGGGAGTTGCTGATAATTTAGGGTCGTTAATATAACGCGCTAGTTTGCTATAAAGCTGCTCATCTGAAATAGATACAAAAAAATATTCCAAAATTTGATAGAAAGATAAATATGCGTTTACGGGGTCTGTACTATTCATTCCACGTTGATAAAAACGAATAGTATCTGAGTTATATTGAACATGTCTAAGTGGCAATTCGTTTCCTGAATTTAATTCATCGTATCGAAACGGAGCAATTTTAGGTTGCTTTCTAGGCCATTCTTCTTGTAAGGTAATAACAACATTTTTTAGATATGGCAGTTCAAATAAGCAAGCGTCAACGATTGGTATTGATGCATCTAAGGCTGTCTCTGTGCTGGTTTTGTGAAGATTGTATACTTTTATAGTTAAAGGTCGATATAGAACATCTTGTAACTTTTGTTTTCTTCTTTTATCCATAAAAATGGCATTTCTGTTAATTCTATCAATAGAAATTTGAAGATATGCTTCTTCAAAACGGAAGAAATTGATAAAAGACATAGATGCTTCATCTATTTCAACATAAATTTCATCACTATCTTTGTTGCCAAACACAAAATTTGACAACCTAGAACGTGGCAATCTAATTGGAGGATTCTGAGTTTTAGCTACTAGAGAATCGATAATCTGTTCTCTGTAATTGGAGCTACATATCCCACATTCTGTAGGCAGTATTTTAAAATCAGAGCGTATATCTTCAAATTCAGCGTATTCATTTATTTCTTCTTTTGTAATCCAAAGATTTAACTTTGTGCTAGATGCTGGGGGATTAAAGGATAATTCTAGTCCACTTTCACTAACAAGTTGAAACCCCGCTTTAAGGTATCCATCTCTTAAAGCTTTCTTTGCTTCTTCAAAATTCATATTTATACCCGTCTTTCAAAATGTTGGTTACTCAAGATGCTAACAAGTAGATTTATTGATTTGGGGTGGGTGGGGTTTCGTCAATGAACTCGAACAAATCCCCAGGCTTGACGCCAAAGTAACGGCAAAAAGCATCTATCACAGGCGCGTCAAAACGGGTAACGGTATTATTTGCCCATGCTAACAGCGTTTTACGAGCGATACCAGTATCGCGGGCTATCTCTGCAATAGGGATA
Source organism: uncultured Chloroflexia bacterium (assembly GCA_963757465.1). Taxonomy (GTDB): domain Bacteria; phylum Chloroflexota; class Anaerolineae; order Anaerolineales; family Villigracilaceae; genus UBA5195. Next base: position 1,085,876 of record CAVWRY010000007.1, read on the forward strand.
GTCCGCTTTTCTTGTATGCGTTTTTCTGCGAGTAGAAGACTAAAACGATTGTTTACCACTTCCATATTTTACCATCCTTGAAACTCTACTATATCCGACTGAGTAACTACACGGCTATATTGTAACACAACGGGCTTGACCCGATGGTACACTAGGGTTACAATCAGGCGCAATGAGTAACTAGAGTCACACTATGGGGAATTTCCCCCGAATGTGTCAAAACCTTATTACTCGCAGCTACAGCAAGCGCGGCTTGCTGGCTGAAAAGAAAAGCCGCTCCCCTGGATGGTGTAGGGGAGCGGCTGACCGGGAACAGGCGCGAACCAACCCCGGCTATCAATATTCTACTTGAAAGGATGGTGCTATTTGAAAAAGGTTTTTCTTTTGTTTGCGTTCGTGTTCGTCTTGCTGGCTTGCAGTCTATCCCAGACGGCCCCCAGTAGAACAAATGGAGCGGCGGCGCTCAAAGGGCAGCTATTCCCCCTGCCGACCCAAACAACCACCCCAACGGCTACCCCCGCTTTGTGTGTCGTTGTGACTGGCTTGCATGAGGGGCGCGTCAATCTGCGCACATGCGCGGGCTTGGCGTGTAGCGTTTCGTCTGTGCTGACCGAAGGCCAACCGCTAACGCTCTTGCAGGCGGGCGCGTGGTCGCAAGTCCGAACCGGGGCAGGTGTGACCGGGTATATCAATTCCAAATTTTGCAAGTGATTCAGAAAGGATAAAACCCATGTTCAAAAAAATAGGCGCGTTGATTGTCACACTTTTGGGGATTGTGTTGCTGGTTTACTCTGCTACCCGTTCACTTGATTTTATTATGCTGACCCTTCCCCCAGAACGTCAGATTATGGCTTACTTTGGATTGGCAGCCCTGGACGGCGGCCTGATTGCCTGGATGCTATCCTACCTTTACGGCAGCCGGGGCGGTTGGCAGCGGGCTATCAGCCTTTTAATGGTGCTCGTTGACCTATTGGGCGCGGTTGCAATGTTCACACTGGACACGCTCTATAACACAGGTAAAAGCGGCATGACGGCGGCGCTGACTGCCGACGAACTGCAAACCGCTGTTTTGGCGCTCTCTATGATTATCGCGCTGAATATCGCGGCCACGATTGCGCACCACCTGACCGACCCCGACAAAATGAGAGAACAGGCAGAGGAGGAAGCTTTTGCAAAAGTGGAGGACGCCACGCTAAAGCAAATCAGCCAGAATGCAGAACAATTAGCGGCGCAAGTTGCGCCCATGCTGGCAGGTGATTGGATGCAAAACACGCGGGCGCGGTATCTGGCAAATCTGGGAACGGGCAGAATTCCAACGATTGACGCCACAGCCCACGACGTAACCCCGGCGCTACCCGCAAAAGCGAACACAACAAAGGATAAAACACCCTTTCTTTTTGTGAATTGGCTTCCCTGGATGAAACCGGCACAAGTGGAACCCATCCCCCAGAACGTTACACCCAAAACCGAAGGGGAGCCGGAACCCGTTCAGACTGTCCCTTTCGGCGGGAACGGTCACAACCACCCGTAACCATTGCGCGGGTTTGTGCCCGGTGCGGTGTGACCTATGAAGGCGCTTTACACAGTCGCTATCATTCCCCAGGATGCAAACAGGCAGCCTACAGAGAACGAAAAGAACGCAAACAAAAAGTAACTGTCTGACCCTTTGACATTCTGCCCATCATGGCGGCGCTATGGTGGGCAGTAGTGAACGGGTGAGAATTCGCCACAGCACATTAACAGCCGAATAAACCGCCATTTGTGGCAGTGGGAACCTGACTAGAATACTTTGAATGAATGGCGGTTACTTGACTTTTACCCCCTTTTTGATACAATATAGATACTGATTATTTATGGTAATCAGTATCTATTATTCAAAAGGATGAAACGCCATGCTGACCAATCGCAACGACCAACCCAACCAACTGACCAACATCGAAGCCATGCACGAAGCTGGCAGGGCAGCCAACACACACGCGGCAAAAGCGGCCTTTGCTGATTATCAATCGCGCAAGTCAGGTAATACCACACGGCGGCAAATGTGGGACTTGGCTTGTTTTGCTGAATACCTTTCATTCGTTGGAGTTGTGGTTGGTGATTTGGTCAACGAGCCGGAATCATGGCGCGGGGTTACTTGGGGGTTGGTGTCTGGTTTTGTGCAATGGCAACTAAAGGCAGGCTATGCAATCGGCTCGATTAACGTCAGACTGGCAACCGTCAAAAGCTATGCCAAACTTGCAACACAGGCGGGAACGCTTGACCCTACCGAATACGCCATGATTATGACCGTGAAAGGCTACAGCCACAAAGAAGCTGGCAACATTGACGAACAGCGAACCGCTGACGGCATGGAAACCAGAAACGGCATAAAGAAAGCGGCGGCGGTATCCATTACCCCAGCGCAAGCAAAAGCACTGACTACCCACCCCAATACCCCCCAGGGGCGGCGGGATGCCTTTCTTATGGCAATTATGTTAGAGCATGGCTTGCGCGTTGGGGAAGTTGCTTTATTGACCGTCACAGCCTTTGACATGATGGCGGGAACATTTACCTTTTACCGTCCAAAGGTTGGCAAGATACAAACCCACAGAATGACACAAAAGACATTGAAGGCGGCAAAAGCCTATTTTGATAATGATGCCCCTGTCATGGGTTGCGTGTGGCGTGGCAGCATCAAAGGGGAAGCTGGCAAGCTGACAAATGAAGGAATGAGCGAACGCGCCATAACTGCCCGCGTGCGTGATTTGGGCGCGGTGGTGGGGTTGGTCGGCTTATCCGCCCATGATTTACGCCACTATTGGGCAACACAGGCGGCCCGGAACGGAACCCCTATAGACAGATTGCAGGATGCAGGCGGGTGGTCTTCCCCAGCTATGCCCATGCGATACATCGAAGCCGCGAAAGTGGCGAATGAAGGGGTAAGATTGGAGTAATGTACCGAAACGAAACACAGCGGATTGATAAAATCCGCTGTTATTATTCACCTTGATAATCGCTATATATGGGATTGAACCGCTTCTTGACCCGTACATCTGGCGGATATTGACAGTTTGCCGCGTTCGTTATTTTAAGTCCGCTGCGTCTGCCGATTCCGCCATCGCCCCGGTTTTTTTAATTGTAATCGAAGTAGGGGGTACGTCAAGCTGCTATCACAGGGATTTTGCGCAAATCATTGAAAGGCAGGACACAAATTTTTGATTTTGTGGCATTACGGTCGCATATCGTTAAAATTTTTGTTTGCAGAATAGTTATTTCATCTGACAATCGCGAAAGTTTTTTAGGGGGAATTTGCAGTACAATTTTTTATATCAGGGAACTGGCTATCGAAACTGTAGGGTGAATGAAGTATCTCTGAAAATAGTACTTGAGTAATTGGCAGGTCTGTTTTCTACAGTGTATGATGGATATTGTTTATTACGTCAACAATTTGGGAGTACGTCAAATTTGGAGCGTTCGCATTTACTGGCACAGTAACGCATAAACCGGCCAAAATGGAGACACAAACAGCTACGCTGATACTACCGAAAGCCACCTTTATTTTGTTATGGTTGTTAATCTTTCACCATCCATAAGCGTACCCGTTTGCAAATCTATCTTCTGGAGGAAACTATGTTCAACAATCGAAAATTTACGATAGGCACGCTCCTTATTCTGTTGGCTGCTGCGCTTTTGGGGGAGGTGATGATCAACTCGCAAAGCTTTGTGGTTTTTGCCCAGGCTGCTGCAGTCAATGATTTGGCGCAGACAGGCCCATATACCTTCCACACGCCTACGCCTCCTGCGCGTGTCCGGCGTCCAACCGCCACAAAGACCAGAAGGCCAACCGTGACACGCACCAAAACGGTTGCTCCTACCCGCACCAGGACAGCCATCCCCACGCGTACCAGAACACTTGAACCTACCCGCACGAAAACTGTCACGCTTACTGCCATTCCATGTATAGTGACAACACCAACGGAAGTGTGCTTTGATTGTGCTTCACCGCATTCCCTGTTGGCGGCGTGTCCATCCAGTACTGCCATACCTACGCGGACTGCGACAGCTACGTTTACTTCCACTCCCTGCGACGTGATCGTGACGCCAACACCGTGTTTTGATTGTAGTGTCCCCCATTCCGCATCGGTTACATGTCCATCCACTGCCACGCCTACACCTACGAGGACTGCTACATCTACGCTTACTGATGTTCCCTGTGAAGTGACAGTGACGCCTACGCCGTGTTTTGACTGCAGTGTCCCCCATTTTACATCGCCCACCTGTCCATCCACCCCGACAGCTACATTAACATCGGTGCCAGGGGCCGAGTTTACCGGGCAGCCCGTCAGCGGCGTCGCGCCATTGACCGTTCATTTTACGGCGCTAAATGCCAGCATCCTGAGCAGTTGCACCTGGACTTTTGGCGATGGAACCAGTCAGACGCTTACCGGGACATTTTCAGTTTGTCCTTCGGTGGACCATGTCTATGATACTTCTGGTAGTTTCACTGTCACCTTAAGTGTGATAAAGGCGACTGGCGCGTCGAATTCTATGACCAAAGTGAACTACATCGTCGTGGCTGCTCCTCCTACAATCATACCCAATCCAACCGATGTGTTGCCGACGCTTACGCCCACCGATACCCCAACGGGCGACTGGACAACGCCTACAGGTACCCCAACGGAAATATGCTGGGATTGCTAATCGTTCATCCGAAAAATACGTGCAGGCGGTATGCCGCCTGCACGTATTTTTATTTAACCTGATCGAATGTATAATGCGCCCATGACAAAACTTCGCAAACTCTTTGGCTGGACGCGTCACAGCTATTACCTCCTGAGTGCTTTTCTGTTGATTTGTGCCCTGATTGTTTATGTCTGGTGGCCGCTGGTTCAGGAATATCTTTCCTACATGGACGGCCAGCTTCCCTGGTATGACTACATGGATTGGCTTCTGCTGGGCATTTTTGTTTTTATGTCTCTGACCATCATGGCCCACGCCAACCTAAAAGTGGATGGATTAATTGTCTTTGTTGGCATGCTGGGTGGTCTGGTGATTGAAAGCTGGGGAACACAAACCAATCTCTGGCATTATTACACAACGGAGCGCCCCCCTTTATGGATTCTGCCCGCCTGGCCGATTGCCAGTCTGAGTATTGACCGCATCACCCGCACCCTGAACCATCTCCTGCCAAAAACGAATGGCCCCATCTTTCGGACGTTGTACTGGCTTACCTTTGGCGGATTCTATATGCTGATGGTTTGGTTTGTGGCCCCGACCTTTGACAAACCCTACACGATTGGTGCGTTACTCATCTGTGCGCTGATGATTTTGACGCCCATTAATCAGCGTACTGCGCTACTGGTGTTTGCCGCTGGCGCGGGGCTGGGATATTTCCTCGAACTGTGGGGGACCACCCGCGAATGCTGGATTTACTACACTGGCGAAACACCTCCGCTTTTTGCCGTGCTGGCGCATGGCATGGCGGCTGTCGCCTTCTGGCGCACCGGATTGTTGACACAGTTTGTAGGTGGGAAGCTTGTTACCAAACTGTCACAGAGAATTCAAATGCTTCTCCACTAAAAATCCATTTATTGTAGGTATAATAAGTTTGTAACTCACTTCACTTCCAGTTGGGCGGGCAAAATGGAAGACATGCTCTCGCGGAAAAAATCCAAACCTGTACTGTAAAAAATGGAGGCTCCAAATGTTTCGAAACCGTGTTTTTATATTGTCTATCCTGGCCTTGTTGGCCTTTTCTTTCGTTGTGCCAAGCACACAAGTTTCGGCTGCGCCAAATCCTGCTCCGCTTAAGGATACCTTCTGGTCAATCTCTGGGAATGCTGGTGCAGCCAGTGTGGTTTTAAGTTGGGATGATAATGGCCTTAAAACGACTACAGCAGATGGTAGTGGCAACTACTCTTTGTCTGTTTCGGATAACTGGTCTGGGACAGTGACGCCATCTCTGGCTGGTTATGACTTTACACCGGCTAGCAGGGATTATAGTGGCGTTACTGGTGCCAACATAACCGGGGAAGACTATACTGCTACACTCACTCCGACAGCCACATCCACTGATACAGCTACACCCACCATCACAAGCACAGCTACTTTGACGAGTACGCGTACGTCCACACCTACCATCACGCGTACCCCCACCATTACACTCACGCCTACCAAGACGTTGACCAGAACCCGTACCCCTACCCGAACAAACACTCCGACCAGATCGGCGACACCAACAACCCCATCGGGTTTTACCAAGATCTATCCCTGGGATAATTCGTCGGGTATCGGCACTGTATCCATCACCTTTTCGTGGAAGTCGTATAACGGTGCGCAAAAATATCGTTATTGTGTCGATACGATCAACAATAATGATTGCGATGCAAGCGGCGGCTATACCAGCATCACGGGCACATCCATCACTTTGAGCAATTTTGTCGTCAGCAAGACATATTACTGGCATGTCCAGGCAATCACCTGCGGAACCTGTAACCCCAAAACAGTAGTTGATACCAATAGTGGCGACTGGTGGTCGTTTACAACCACTGGCCCGACTGCTACTCCCACCATGACAAGGACTGCTACCCGTACACCCACCCCCACGACAACCTCCACGCCTACCATTACTCCGACGGCGACCGCAATTACATATGTGATCTCCGGGAATGCTGGTGTTGCGGGTGCCACGTTGAGCTACACTGATGGTAGCGCCAAGACCACCAAAGCGGATGGTGCCGGGAACTATTCGCTCCGTGTTTCGTACAACTGGACCGGGACGGTTACAGTTTCCCGCTCAGGCTATACCTTTACGACCGATCATATTGATTATTCAAACGTTCTGGCCAATCAGGCCAATCAAAACTACACACCTACGCAGACCATCCGTAGTATTTCTGGGAATGTAAGCGCCGTCAGCGCCACCTTAAGCTTCAATGACGGCGCTGCCCAAACGGTAATGTCTGATGGTAGCGGGGCCTACACCCTCCTCGTCCCGAATAATTGGACGGGTACGGTGACCCCATCCAAGAGCGGGGTCACCTTTACTCCCGCAAGCCGCAGCTATTCCGCTTTGATAACGAACAAAACTGGCGAAAATTACTCGGGAAGTATTTCTGTTACATCGATTGCCGCGAATGATGGATGGATTTTCTGAATCCACAGAGACAAGTGGAGTGGGGGGTTCCATGAGTGCGGCTGATAGTTTTTTCCTGCTTGGTGATGATAGCAGGAATTGTCAATATCGATCCATCCTGTCCTTTAATACCGCTGCTTTGCCAGATAATGCCATCATCCAATCAGCAACGGTTAAGATTTATAAAATCCCGGGTGGGTTGGGTACCAATCCATTTACAGTGTTGGGTAAGTTGTATATCGATATCCGGACTGGCACGTTTGGCACCGCTAATCTTGAGCTTACTGATTTCAGGGCTCTTGGTACTGCTTCAAAGGTCGGCTTTTTCAATAGCACGCCTGTTGCCAGTTGGTTTACTGCCGCCTTGAATGGAACGGGCTTGAGCGATATGAGCAAAGTTGGCCTGACCCAAATGCGATTGTATTTCAACCTTGATGATAATAATGATTATCAGAACAACAGCCTGAAATTCTCAACGGGCGGGACAGCTTACGCGCCTGTGTTGGTGATTACCTATCATTTGCCGTAACCCAAAACAAATCGATCTATCATAAAGAATAGCAGGGCGCTCTTCGTCAGAGATGCCCTGCTATTTTTATGTGTTCGTTTCAGGTAAAAAGAATGTACAATAATATTCAGCATCTTTTTACAGGAGTATCTTATGCTTGAATACGTCAATCTTAACCAATCCATCCCAAAAGAAGAATATGAACAGCGTCTGGGTCCGTTGCAACAAAGGTTGTATGAGTTGGAGCACGCAGTTTTCGATGCCAAAGTGCCAGTCATGATTGTTTTTGAAGGTTGGGCGGCCACCGGGAAAGGTCGTTTGATTAGCATTCTTGCCGAGCGCCTCGACCCCCGCGGATTTCGCGTCGTCCCAATCACCCCACCGCGCACCGCTGAATTACATTATCCGTGGATGTGGCGTTTTTGGCTCAAAATCCCGGCGCGGGGTCAAATGGTTGCATTTGACACATCCTGGTATCGTCGGGTATTGATTGATCGGGTCGATAAGACCATCGGCAAAGATCAACTGCGTTCCGCTTATCAAGATAGCGCTCGCTTTGAAGAAACACTCAGCGCTGATGGCACGGTCATTATCAAATTCTGGTTGCACATTAGCGAGAAAGAACAGGCACGCCGTATTAAGAGCCTGCGGAAAGACCCATTGACCTCCTGGCAGGTGAGCGATGAAGACTTGCTCCAGCATAAGCATTACAAGAAATTCACCGCTGCCGTTGAGCACATGATCGCTTATACCGATTTCCCACATGCTCCCTGGACGATTGTTGAAGCAAACGACCGCTATTTTATGCGCATCAAAGTGCTTGAGACGATTATTACGGTGCTTGAAACCAAGCTTAATTTGCCCCTGTCTTTTGGCCCTCAGGCCCATGGTCAGCCAATCACCGCCGGGCTGAAGGGAGCTGTCAATGCTTAACGATCTTGATATGACCGTGCAGTTACCGCGTGAAGACTATGAAAAGCAACTCAAAGTATTGCAGGCACAATTGCACCAGTTGGCTTTTCAGGCGTATGTGCAAAAACGCCCGGTCGTGATTGTTTTTGAAGGCATGGATGCATCGGGGAAAGGTGGCGCGATTAAGCGCCTGACCGAGAAAATGGATCCGCGTGGGTATGTGGTTTGGCCCATTTCTGCCCCCAGCGGGGATGACAAAGATCGCCATTACCTTTATCGTTTCTGGCGGCGTTTGCCAGAGCAAGGGCAAATTGCCATTTTTGACCGATCCTGGTATGGCCGGGTTCTGGTGGAGCGGCTGGAAGGTTTTTGCACCGAAGAAGCCTGGCAGCGTGCTTATGGTGAAATTAACCAGTTTGAACGTCAGTTGACCGATTTTGGCACCATCATCCTGAAGTTTTGGCTGCACATCGACAAAGATGAACAGTTGCGACGTTTTCACGAGCGCGAACAGACCAACTACAAATCGTGGAAGATTACCGATGAAGATTGGCGCAATCGCGGTAAGTGGGAAGATTACATGATCGCCACCCAGGATATGATCCTGAAGACATCCACCCTGACCGCCCCATGGACGCTGGTGCAGGCCAATGATAAGCTTTTTGCCCGCATCCGCGTTTTACAGACGGTTGCAGAGAAACTGCAACATGCACTTAAATGACCGCCCTTAAAAGCAAAATCGCCCGTGGTTGCACGGGCGATTTTGTCAGGCTGGGGGCAAAGGATTTGAACCTCTACTGGCTGATTCAGAGTTAGCAGTCCTGCCATTAGACGAGCCCCCAATTGATGGAGCGGACGGTATTCTACCATGCAGCCGACAAACAGGCAAGGAATGGATACTTTTTGTTAGTTAATTGTGGTTTTCCCCAACAAAATGGAGAAAATCATGGAACTAAAAACGAATGTAGAACGGATGACTTCAATAAATGATAATACTGATTTAGTGGGGGTTTGGATAGAAGCCTTTGTAACCGATAGAAAGGTACAAGGAAAAAGTAAAAAAACCATTCGATACTATGCAATGGAGTTGAAGATTTTTCTAGGATATTTAGATACTCAAGCTATTGAAAAAATCATTGATATTAAACCTGATACTATCCGCTCTTTTATGGTGTATCTAACAGAAAAAAGAAAAAGAAATCCGGGTGGTGTTCATGCGGCTTATCGCGCTGTAAAAGCCTTTCTATTCTGGTATGAAATAGAAGTAGAGCCTTCAGGATGGAAGAATCCGATTCGCAAAGTAAAAGGCCCTACAATCAATCTAGAGCCTTTAGAGCCTATATCTATTGATAATATACGTCTGATGTGAAATCGAAGAAATATTGACAGGAATTGGGAATGCCTTCAAGATAAAGTCGCCAAACGAAATCTTGAAAGGACATTCCCATGACAAGTATAACCATTTCTGATGTTTTAACGATCATCTATGTGCTGGTAGATGATTGGTACGAAATAGAAGGCGTGAAACTACTGAAAGGAAAAGCTGGTAAGAAGCCTGAATTCAAAGATAGCGAGTTGATGACATTGATGCTGGCGCAAGATTACATTCCCTATCCGAGCGAAACGCAGTATGTCGAGTTTATTCGGGCCAACTATCTGGCACTATTTCCAAGATTAGTGGATCAAAGCCAGTTCAATCGTCGAGCACGGGCATTACGTCTGCTGGTGGAACAATTGAGACGCTACTGGATTGTTCAAAAGCACTGTCATTTGCATAACAAATATCTGCTAGATACCAAACCTGTGCCAGTTCTTGGCTACAAAAGACGCAAAAACAGAAGCGATTTTGCTGGGAGTGCCGATTATGGACATTGTGCCAGCCGCAAAATGGATTACTTCGGCTACAAATTGGTCACAATTTCCACTTTACAAGGAATTCCTGTTATTTATGATCTGGTTCCAGCTAATTTAGATGAACGTTTTGCCGCAGAAGCGGTCATTGATCATCTGACATATTGTGATATTTTTGCTGATAAGGGTTTTATCGGTTTTGAGTGGCAGACCAATATTTTTGAGCAAACCAATAATTTGATATGGACACCAAAACGTTCTAATCAGCACCTTCAAAATTCGAAAGAACTTGACCGCTGGCTTTCCAAAACTAGGGAACGTATCGAAGGTGTTTTCCATGAAATCCAAAATACTGGGCGTAATATTGAACGTTTGCTTTGCAAAACTGTGCTCGGTTTATCAACTCGTGTAATTCTCAAAATGACTAGCCATTTATTACGCCGTATTCTTTTCTCAGATTTCAATATCGATATTCAAACTTTTCAAACCACTTTTTGATTTCACATCAGACGTAATATACAAGCTATGACTAAAATCTGTAATCGGGGCACACTGACAGGAGAAAGGAATTATGCTTTATTGCTTGCCCTGTTAGATACAGGTGCTAGAGCAATGGAATTTCTTTCTATTGATTTATCAGATGTAAATCAAATTACAGGCAGTATTATCATAAGAAAAGGTAAAGGTTCAAAACCAAGAAATGTTTTTTTAGGACAAAAAGCAAGAAAAGCAATTAGAAGTTATTTGAAATTACGCAAAGATAATAACTCTGCACTATGGATAAATGATGAATCTGAAAGATTAGGTTATGAAGGTTTACGTTCGTTACTCGTAAGATTGGCTAACTTAGCTAAAGTAGAAGTTCCTACACCTCACGATTTTAGAAGAGCCTTTGCAATAAATATGTGGAGAAATGGAACGGACATAATAACTATATCTCGTTTAATGGGTCACACGTCGCTAACTGTTTTGATGAGATATATAAAACAAGCTGGTTTCGATTTAGAAGACGCATTTTGACCTGCCTCGGAATTTATACCCAAGTAAAATGAGAGTCAAGCGCCCGAAAAAGGAGCAAGATTCTCATGAAGCGACGAACGCCAGAACAAATTGTACAGCTATTGCATGATGCCGATGAAGAGCTAGGCAAAGGCAAAACCATTGAAGATGTCTGCCGGGAGAAACAGATCAGCCCAGCAACCTACCACCGTTGGAAACAGAAATATGGCGGCATGAATGTTCAAGAAGCGAAGCGGATCAAAGCGCTCGAAAACGAGAACATCAAGCTGAAGCGTTTGCTGGCAGAATCGATCTTGGCCAATGATGCCTTGAAAGAGTTACTATCAAAAAAAGTCTGACGGCTGTCGAGCGGCACACTTTGATGGATGACATGGAACGAAGAGGCTTGTCCAAGCGCGCCGCATGTCGTTGGGCAGGTTATTCCAGAGCGGTAGGTCGGTATCAACTTCGTCAGCCAGTCCAAGACCAAAAATCTCTGGATGCGATGCGCAAGGCGATCAAAACCAATCCGCGTTATGGGTATCGGCGTATTGCGGTTGTAAGTGGGCTCGGTTTTGGACTTTGCTGGCGGCTGTGGAAGCAACATGACTTTCAGTTGGCAGCTCAACGTGCCCGAAAGGGCCGAAAACGAAGCGATCAAACTGTTCAGCCACACCAAGCTGAGTATCAAAACCATGTTTGGACATATGACATCTTGTTCGACCGGCTGGCAAATGGAGCACAGTTCAAAACCTTAAGCGTCCTTGATGAGTTCACTCGTGAATGCCTAGGCATTCTGGTTTCGACTTCCATCCTTGCTCAAGATGTGACCGCATTTCTGGCAGCCATTCTCAAGAATCGCTCTGCGCCTGTTTTTCTACGCTCCGATAACGGCAGTGAGTTTACTTCCCATGCGGTACAAGCTTGGCTGGAAGAAAACAAGGTCGGTCCTGTTTTCATTCCGCCAGGTCAGCCTTGGAAAAATGGCTTCATCGAAAGCTTTCACGACAAGTTCCGTGATGAATGCCTGGAGCGAGAATGGTTTCAATCGCTCCAGGAAGCCAAAGTTGTGATTGAAGCTTGGCGATTGCACTATAATACCCAGCGACCTCACAGTTCGCTGGCCTACCAAACCCCAGCGGCTTTTGCTCAAAAGCTCGCATCTCAACCTGCTTCGACTCTCATTCCAGTTGGGCATAATAATTGAGGCATGTCACCCAAGGGAGATAGCTAGAAATATGAGTAAATATATGGATGGAAATCTAAGTAGAGCTTTGATGATTTCGAGAACGGAAACTATGAACGTTCTTAGAACGTCTTCTTTAGAGCAAATGATACAAAGTAACGTAGTTTCAGAATGGGAGCGTATAGAGCAACCAGACGCTACAGACGATGATTGTATTAATGGGAATGGTCAAAGGTTTCCACTATCTCAACCGTTTGAAGCACCACATCCTAATTGTAGGGGTGGAATGATACCAATCGTTAAATAAAAATAGACTATATCTAAATTAGGTATAGTCTATTTTTTACGTTTCTTTGTTGATGTTGATACAATTAGTTAAGCCTGATGATTTATGAAAAAGGCATTCTAACTAAGGGTGTAGACTACAACTTAACTAATGAAGAGTGCTCTATAGGTGGTTCAATTTAATGATGGGCTGATTTCAGAGTCAGCAGTCCTGCCATTAGACGAGCCCCCAATTGATGGAGCGGACGGTATTCTACCATGCAGCCGACAAACAGGCAAGGAAAAATTTCATTAACGAGATGATAACTTGCTTAATCCTGACTTACATTTGGCAACTGGCGCAAGAATGTCAACATGCTATAATTCCGCACCTGACTTATGTAAACTTGGATTTGGCTTATGAAATACGAAACACTTTTTAATAATGAACGCATTCAAAAAATAGGATTTGGCACCTGGCGTATTGGTGGTGCATCCACACCCAATTTGGAACTGGATGACAACTCACTGGCAGCCTTGCGCTCCGCGCTGGCATTGGGCTATACCCATTTCGATACAGCCGAAATGTATGGTGGCGGGCATTCGGAAGAATTGCTCGGTCAGGCCATTCGTGAAAGCGGTATGCACCGCGAAAGGCTTTTTATCGCATCCAAAATCACGCCATCGCATTTGCGCTTTGAGAGTGTGCTTCGTGCTTGTGAAGCCAGCCTGCAGCGTCTGAGAATGGATTATATGGATCTTTATCTGATCCATTGGCCCAGTTCGACGGTTCCGCTTGAAGAAACTTTTCGGGCATTGAACCAACTCGTGAGCGAGGGAAAGGTGCGGCATTTGGGCGTGAGCAACTTTGACCTGGAGCAACTCAAACAATCGCAGGCGCTTTCTGCCACCCCGATTATTACCAACCAGGTTGCCTACAGCCTGTTTGACCGCTCCAGTGTCAAAAATGGCGTGATTGCATACTGCCAGGCGCAGAATATTCTCATAACGGCATACTCTCCGGTGAAAGAAGGGCGCATCAAAGCGAGTAGCAGCTTGCAGTCCATTGCCAATGCCCACGGTGCGACTCCCTATCAAATTGCGCTGACCTGGCTGGTGCAGCAGCCCAAAGTGATTACCATCCCCATGTCTTTCAACCCGCAACATCAGGCTGAAAACCTGAAAGCTGGCGACATTGAACTGACCGCTGCCGAAATGGAAGAACTCAATTGACCGATTCGCTCACAGCATTGACCAATATCAATCTCGATGATCTTGTCTCTGCGTTTGGTTTTCAAAACCTTCCGGCGCTGGCAAGCGTTTTGCGACGGATTTTTTATGCGCCCGCACACAAGTTTGCTGCCCAAATGCTTGATTTTGACCGCGTCATTGCGGAAAGTAACCTGCCCAACGCTGCCCGGCATGGCCTTTATCATTTTCTGCGCGATCTTGAGATTTTTGATCACGAGAATGTGCCAAAGACTGGCCCCGTCTTGTTCCTTTCCAACCACCCCGGCATGACAGATACGTTATGTCTGTTTGCTGCAATTGCCCGCCCTGATCTGCGCGTCTTTGCGCTCGACCGGCCTTTTCTTAAATCATTGCCCAATATGAGCAAGCAATTGCTCTATTTGAATGACAACCCCAATCAACGCTCGCACGCCGTCAAACATGCTGCCAACCACCTGCGGAATGGCGGATCGATGCTGACTTTCCCTGCCGGGACAATTGAACCCGACCCGGATGTTTCCAGCGGCGCGGCCCAGTCACTTGCTACCTGGACGGATTCAGCCGGGGTTTTTATGCGCTTTGCTCCCGAAACGCAGATTGTGCCGGTGCTGGTGCGTGGCGTTTTATGGGATAAGGCCATCAAACATCCGCTGACGTTTATCCGTTCCAAGGCAAAAGACCGCGAATGGCTGGGGACTTCCTTGCAATTATTGTCTGGTTTGATCTTTGACACGCGCCCCGTGACAGCGCGTGTTCAATTTGCCCGACCGATCAGCGCAGCGGATGTTGACCCGCGTAATATGGCTGCCATCCACGCCCTGGTACTGGAGCGAATGCGTGGGATGATTGAAAACCCGCCTACCCAAAAAGGGCTGGCAGTATTATGAGCAAAACAACCCGTCAGCGTTTGGTACAACTGGGCTGGCTGTTGTTATTGGGCGTGCTGTTGTGGCTGGCGTTGCGCAATGCTCCCATCAGCGATATTTGGGCTTCGCTGCGCCAGTTGACTCTCTGGCAGGTCTTGGTTATCCTTATATTGGATGTGACTGCTTTTGTGCTGGTGACGATGCGCTGGTGGGTGGTAGTGCGCGCCAACAGTAACAAAATCCCCCTGCTGCCGTTAATGGGTTACCGCATGGCGGCTTTTGCCTTGAGCTACTTTACCTTCGGGCCACAGGTCGGTGGGGAGGCGCTTCAGGTGCTCTACCTGCAAAGGAATTACGGATTGGGTTTTGCCCGGGCCACCTCCGCTGTGATTGTGGATAAGCTGTTGGAGTTTTTTACCAACTTCATCTTTCTAGGTGTCGGGTTGTACGCCATCTTTCGGGTCGGATTTTTCGCTGGCAACGAGATGCAGGCGACGGTGAGCTTGATTCCGCTGGTGGTACTTTTGCTCTGGCCGCCCATCCACATTTTTTTGATTTATAAAAAGCGCCACCCGCTTTCTGCCCTCCTGGTGTGGATGACACGGCGCTTCGGTCGACGCAACTGGATGCGCCTGCTGATTGTCTCTGAATATATGGCAGGGTCGTTTTGCCGCCGTCATCCCAGTGCTTTGCTGCTTTCGCTGATCGTTTCGCTGCTTTCATGGTTGGTGATGGCCTTTGAATACAGCATGATGGCGCGTTTTTTGGCAATTTCGCTCGATTTTTGGCAGGTGCTGGCCGCACTGACGGCATTGCAGCTTGCCTTTATGCTACCCATGCCCGCCGGGCTGGGCACGATGGAACTGGGGCAGGTGCTGATTATGCGTGGCATGGGCCTGCCCGATGCGCTCGGCATCAGTCTGAGCCTGCTGATGCGCGGACGAGACCTCTTTAACGGCGGTATCGGCTTGCTGATCGCTGGCGGTGCTTTCGGCAGCAAGCCGCGATAATTTATCTATCCATGCTATCCCGATTAAAAGGAGAAAATCATGAAACTTGCACCTCGACATATTGGCATCATCGTCTGTGGTTTGGCGACGGCTTTTCTGCACCTGTACCTGGCATCAAAGATCGGCTTTTTAGACCCGATTGTGTTGAATGGGCTGGGTTACATTGGGCTACTTGGCGCTTATTTCCTGCCGATCCCATTCTTTCAGCAAAAGCACAAGCTGGTCTGGTGGGCGCTGGTTGGCTATACCATTTTGACTATTATTTTGTGGGTTATTTTGGGCGACAAAAATTTTGTCTTTGGGACAAGTGCCGCCATTGGCTACTACGCCAAGACTGCCGAACTGTTCCTGTTGTTTTTCCTGTGGCGTGATCGAAAGTAATTGACAGGAGATGAAGCGTCAAATCGTCTACTTTACCGCGCCTGGCCAGGTGGAAGTGCGCGAAGAAAGTCTGCCTGCGCTTTTGCCCGGTCAGGTGCTGGTTGAGACGCTGGTTTCGGCGATCAGTTCGGGGACGGAGATGCTGGTCTATCGCGGACAGTTCCCCGAGCATCTGGCGGATACGCATGATGCGTTGAGCAGCAATCTCCAATATCCGCTGGCATATGGTTATTCTTGTGTTGGGCGCGTGCTCGAATGCGGTTCGCAAGTGGACGAAAGCTGGCGTGGGCGGCTGGTTTTTGCCTTTCAACCCCACACCACGCACTTCGTCGCCACAACTGATTGTCTTTTCCCCGTTCCGGCTGCGCTTGCGCCCGAAGCCGCCTGTTTTTTGCCCAATATGGAGACGGCTGTCAACCTGGTGCAGGATGCCGCGCCAATTTTAGGGGAACGGATTTTGTTGTTTGGGCAGGGGATTATTGGCCTGCTGACATCGGCGCTGTTGATGGAATTTCCCTTGGAGCTTCTCGCGGCTGTGGATTGTTTCCCGCGCCGTTGCGAAGCAGCCCTTACCCTTGGCTTGCATGCCTGTCTCGACCCGGCCAGCCCCGATTTTGCGGCGACCATCCGCGGCCTGTTTGCCAACGGAGCAGATGCCTGTCTCGAGCTGAGTGGAGTCCCCGCAGCGTTGGATGAAGCCATTCGCCTGACGACATTTACGGGGCGGGTGGTGATCGGTTCATGGTATGGCTCCAAGCAAACGGCGCTCGATCTGGGGGGGCATTTTCATCGTAGCCGCATCAGGCTGATCTCATCTCAGGTCAGCAGCATTTCCCCCGAGCTTTCTGCGCGCTGGGACAAATCCCGCCGCTTTGACGTTGCCTGGAATGCCATCCAGCGTATCCATCCCGAAAAATGGATCACTCATCGCTTCTCCATCGATCAGGCTTCCGCAGCCTACCGCCTGTTGAACGAGCACGCCGAAGAGACGATTCAGGTGGTTTTCAGCTATTAGCAATTAGGTATTAGCCGTTAGGGGTTGGTATTTGATCTTGCTAACAACGAACGGCTAATGGCTAAAAGCTTAAAGGAGCTTTTATGTATACCCTCGCTGTCAAACGTGATTTCATTGCCCAGCACGCCCTGATTGGCGGCGATTGGGGTGCAGAGAACCTGTGCCATTCGCACCATTATGTGCTTGAACTACAACTTGAAGGTGCTGAACTCGATCAGCACGGCTATCTGGTGGATATTCTAGACGTGGAGTCGCAGCTGGGGGATGTCATTGTGCGCTACCGCGACCACTTTCTCAACGATTTCCCCGAATTTGCTCATCTCAACCCCAGCCTCGAGCGCTTTGCGCGCATTTTGTGTGAGACGCTCAGCAGCGCCATTACTGCACCTAACCTCCAGACAATGCGGGTTGTGCTCTGGGAAAACGAGATTGCCTGGGCCTCTTATGAAGTCGGAAGGATGAAGGCAGAAGGATGAAGAAGATCAAAACTTTTCATTCTCTTACTTTCTTCTTTCTTTTTTGATCTTTCTTCATCCTTCTGATTTCATCCTTTAATAATGTCTCTCTCTTTATCTTCCATCCGCCGCTATTACGACGAGAATACACGCCTGTTCCTTGCCTTTGGCAGTGGGCGCAAAGTGACCAGCATCCATCGTGCTGTTTGGACGGATGGCGCGCGAACACTCGACGAAGCGCTTAACGTCACGCATCAGCGTATTCTGGCCGAAATCCCCGGCCCGCGCATTGCGGACTTGGGCTGTGGGGTGGGGGCCAGCCTGTTCCACATCCTACCCCAAATGGCGCAACCTGCCTTTGGCCTGGGGCTGACCATCAGCCCGGTGCAGGCTCAACTGGCGCAATCTGCCGCAGCGCGGCTGGGGCTGACAGGGCAGGCCGCCATTGTCGAAGGCGATTTCGTCTCGGTGCCGCTGGCAAGCGCCAGCCTCGATGCTGTCTACTCTGTTGAAGCCTTTTGCCATGCCACGCAACCTGATGCTTATTTCCGTGAAGCAGCCCGCCTGCTGCGCCCCGGCGGACGGTTGATTTTGGTGGACGATTTTTGCGCCGAACGCGACCTTTCTCCTGCCGAAGCCGGTTGGCTGGCCGCCTACCGCGTTGGCTGGTTTGTCCCCGGCGTCTGTACGCCCCGTCAGGCGGCGGACTGGGCCGGTGAAGCCGGTCTGCGCCTGTGCCGCAATGATGATCTCTCGTCATTTTTGCGTCTGCGCGCTTTGCCAGACGGTCTCGCCCGCACATTGCTGTCTCTCGGGCAAAAACTGCCCATCCGTCATGCCATTTTGCCGTCGATGTTGGGCAGCATGGCGTTGCAACAGTCGCTGCAACAGGGGATTGTGCAATATCGTTTTCTCGTATTTGAGAAACTGTGAAAATTGGTCTGTTAATTTACGGCTCGCTCGATACGCTTTCGGGTGGCTATCTTTATGACCGCAAACTGGTTGCATCCCTGCGCGAGCAGGGCGACGATGTGCAGATCATCTCGCTGCCCTGGCGCAACTATGTTGCACACCTGAGCGACAATCTGCGATTTGGGCTGCCACTGGGTTTAGACATTCTCATCCAGGATGAACTGAACCATCCATCCCTGCTGGCGGCCAACCGCCACAAACCCTATCCGGTGGTCAGTTTGGTACATCATTTGCGTTGTTCAGAGCAGCGTGCAGGCTGGCAGAATGCCTTTTATCAACAGGTGGAACGGCGTTATTTGCAGTCTGTGGATGGATTTATCTTCAACTCGCAGACCACGCGTCAGGTTGTCCACGCTTTAAACGGGGAGAAAAAGCCGGAGATGGTCGCGTATCCCCCGACCGATCGCTTCGGGGCCGCCCTCCCCGCAGATTTTGTGCGGCAACGAGCAGCAAAATCTACCCCTTTGCGGATTGTCTTCCTCGGCAATGTGATTCCGCGCAAAGGGTTGCATACGCTGCTCGAAGCGCTGCGCCGCTTGCGGGGAGCTGTCCATCTTGACGTGATCGGTTCGCTCACCAGCGATTTGTCTTATGCAAAAGCAATGCAATCTCTTGCTGCTACCGTCAACGGCCCACAGTCTACGGTCTCTTTCCACGGCCCGCTCGACAATCTCCCCCTCGTTGAAAAGCTAAAATCCGCGCATGTGCTGGCAGTGCCCTCGTCGTATGAAGGGTTTGGTATTGTCTATCTTGAAGGGATGGCTTTTGGTCTGCCGGCGATTGGTACGACTGCTGGAGCGGCGGGCGAAATCATCCGCGATGGCGAAACCGGTTTTCTGGTAGCGCCCGACGATGCTGCAACGCTGGCGGCGCGGCTGGATGTTTTATCGGCTGACCGGGCGCGGCTGGCACGGATGGGGCTGGCGGCCCTGCAACGTTATCAGCGACAGCCCGCCTGGTCACAGACTGCCGGGGAAATCCGTCAGTTTTTGCAGCATATGATGAATAATGCCCCATACAGGTAATAGCCAAAGCCAACTGCGACGCGTAAAATAACAACATCTTCTTTGCTTTTGCGGATGTGGGTAAGCCATAACCATCGTTTGGAAGGCGAGCAATCGCCCGGTATCCTCCTTATACCGTTTTCCAGTGATGGTTATGTGCTTTTAAGGCGAGCTTCACACCCTGGCACGAATATGCAGGCTGTGTGCGATGCAAAGAATCGGCACTGCCTGTCCCATAAAATCAAAAGAGCGCTGTCCGATGATGGGCCGCGCTCTTCTTAATCTTCTAACCTTCAACTTTCCAACCTAAAACATTACTCGCACCTGAACTTTTCCAACGATTGTTTGAGAATGTCTTGTGCCATGCCGTCCTGGGGGGTATAAACCTTCCAGATAAAATCGCGTCCGCCGCATTGCCAGACGGCGACTGCACCATAGGGCAGCACCGACGTAATCGTACTGCTGGGCTGGTAGTAAACATTCAGATTGCCAATCAGCAGCACATCGAGATTGCCTTGCAGCGCCTGGGTTTCTTCCAGAATGAGCGCCATTGATGATTGCGGGTTGAAGTTCGGGTCGCTGATTTGCCAGTCGAGTTGAATGAACAGAGTTTCGGTATAGCCATAGAGAATGCCCTTGGATTGCGTCCCAGGGGTTGGCGGTTTGAGTGTGGCGCCCTCATCTATGAAAACCATCTCTGCCGGATGGCCGATGCAGAAGCCGTATTCACAAAATGTGCCGACGAGTGGAACCAGCGTAGGGGATGGGTAGGCGGTCGGGATGGGGTACGGTGTCGCTGCAGGAATGGCGGCGATGGTTGCGGCGACGGCATCGTCAATGACTGTTTGCGGGTCGGGGGTGGGCTGAACGGATGGCGTGTTGCAGGATGTTAAGAGCAGCATCATTACTGCCGCAATCAACGTCAAATTGCGTGGTTTGGATGGGATATTAAACATGGTTGTAAAAATCCTTTTTATCGTATTTTTCTTAAGGTACAGGCGCTAACTTTGCTTGTACCGCCAGGGCATAAAAACTTTCTGGGTATGTGTGCCAAAGCTGCCAGTAAAGCTGAACAGCTTCATCTGGTTTGCCCGATGTTTCGTAGGCTAAACCAAGCAAATAATAGACGGCTGCGCATGTATTTTCTTCACGATATGCACGAATTGCAAGTGAAAATGATGGGTCAGGTTTGATCAGGCCCGTTCTATCGATGCGAGAACATAAAATATGCTCATTTGCGGCGAGGTTTGGGTCACGAATGGCAGCTTGAAGCTGGGTAATCACTTTATCATGCAGCGCACCGTCAAATAAATCGGTTGAAGCTTGGTCGATGATTTTTGTTGTATCATTCAATGCAGGCGGATTGGTTGGGAGTGGTTGAGGCAGTTTATTGTGTCTATAACTTTCTTCGGCACGTTCAAGATTTGGCAATGCAGCGAGATACTGTTGTGCCGCCTTGATCCATTGCCAGGACCAGGGATTGTCGATTAAATCTGTGAGTATGGCGTTGGCGTTGCCTATCCTTCCACCATGGGCATACAATCTCGCTAATTGAAAACGAAACTCATCCTTAAAGTCGGATGTCTGATACTCAGTTGATGACCCATAAGCCTTGGGCCAATGCAACAATGCTCGTTGCATCACCCTGGCAACATCCAATGGATTCTTTAAGATGTCTGTCCACTGCCAAAGTGCGCGAATACAATACAAATCTTGTTCGTTGACGGGTGCTGTGAGGTTAATGATCGTCATATTCTGAGCATACGATGTATTTTGCCAATCAAAGATATATCCTAAAGAGCTTTTTTTACAGTAATTGGGTTGAAGAGGGCGTGTGATGAGCAATTGTGCTGACGGCTTATTATTTGTAACGAAATACTGCACATCATGCCAGCCTTTTGTCGTAAGACAACCTGATTGCTCATTTTCTGGGAAGGCTGATGCATCACTTCTAACCCCGCTTAATAAAGGAGCCCATTGATCATTAAGCCGCTGAAAGATACAGGTCTGTGTTTCGGTCATGTCGAACCCTATGCCGTGATTATTAAGCTGCGTAATGATTACTTCTGGCAAAGTATCATTCGTATGGTCGCCTATTATTACTTTTATTTTAGGATTATAGAATGGCTGCCAACTTGTATAGATGGGAAGAACCTGATAAGACCCATCAGCAATTTGTCGAACGCCGAAAATTGCTCCTCCGCTTGCTTTGTTATTTTCGATGACATCCGAAAAAGATGCTTGGAGCACCCAATCATTGCTATGTGTCCCGAATAAATTGGGTGCTGAAAACCATGTAAAATCAAAGCCATGTCCACCAAGCCCAAGTTTAGAAGGCACGATTGGTTTTTGCGTCGGGATAACTTTCTCAAGAAAACGCGCAAGATAAACAGATGATTTTGCATTTCCGGCCATTGCCCAACTTTTGGCAATTTGCCATTGCAGGTCATCAGGCTTGGGCAAGTTGGGGTAACGTAGAAGTGCTTCTTGGGCAAGAATGGCAACATGCTGCTTGTCCAAGTTGAGCGTGTCGCTATTCAAAGCCGCTTTATGTACCAGTTTTTCCCAAAAATGGTCAACGTAAGCAGTGAAATCGACTGTTTCTTGTTGAGATAATGTGCGCAAGCGATATTGATTGGCACGTGGCAAAGGCGTGATGCTGATGAATGGTGTCGCTGAAGGAGCCGGGGTTGTTGTTGGGGACGGCGTGACGCCCCTTTGCGTTGGCGTCAGCAATGGGGTGGGCGGCTGGCTGGTAGAAGTTGTCGCTTTGGGAGCGGCGCTACAACCAGCCAGCACAAAACAGAACAAAATAGCAATCAGACCGTATTTCATTTTATTGAATAGAACGCTCCAAAGCGGAAAACCAGATTTGTGTGATTCTCTCATATCCTGCTGTGTTGGGATGGTTGCCGTCGCTGTAAAGCGTGGTCGGATTGATGAAAATATGAAAAAGTCCACCGTCACTGCGCCGTGCTGCGAAAATAAAATCTGGCCTGCCTTTTGTGGGGCAGGCCAGAAAATGGCATTGATTTACGCTTTGCTGATAACGGTGTGGGGTGCGGAATATTCTTCAGACATGGCGATTATTTGTCTCTTGAAGAACTATTTGGGCTGGCGAATGAGATAGACGCATACCATAATAATCAAGCAGACAGATACAATAAATTCTGCCCAGTAGAAGGAGACAAAGTCAATCATTGAGCCGAGTGGCGGTGCGCCCGGTGCTGCGCTGCGGAAGCTGATAAATGCAAAGAGTAAACCGCCCATCCATGCGAAAGAGCCAAACTCAAACTTGCGCTGCGATGAAACCATAAAGTATGTGACGCCTGCTACGCCTAAGGCCATTAACCAGAGCAAGATCATCACGAAGGTTGCCCAAACGAGTGTGCTGGCTGAGCGCGAAATCTCAAGATCAATATCGGCATATGTTGGGGAGACATCTTTTCCGGCGCTGCCTTGCACATTGAACCCGTGAACAAACCCTGATAATTCAACGCTGACAGGGATGGTTTCTTCGGTCGTTTTTTCGCCTTCCGTTTCTGATGGCGCTGCGGCAGTGGCATAAATCTGGAGTTCTCCCTCGTGGCTGTCGTAAGGATAATCGGTATATAAGCCATTATAGAGTTCCACCACCACATCTACTGAACTGAATGGCTGGCCTTTCTTAAATTTGATTTCAGGCTTTGATGAGCTATTGGTCTCAATGGTAACATCCTGCGAAGCAGAGCGACCATCTGATCCGGCCAGCGTTCCCTGTGCTGCAAAAGCCAGGCGCACCACAACTTCGCCTTTAATCGGATCAACGGATTGAACAGCAGCCGTGACATCCAACCGATCGGCAGTGGCTTGATCTGCGCCAACTGTAAGCCAGGTTGTACGATTGTCACCTTCCTGACGGTAGATGATAAATCCCAGTATCACCAGTACGACGATGATGACAATCCCAATGCTTAAGGTAACCATTGGCTTTGGTTGTTTCGGTTTGGATTCCATGTTTGCATTCTCCCAATCGATATGAATTGCAGAATAAGGGTTGCTATTCGTCGAGCGTGGAAATATCACCTTCGGGCAGGCCCTGGGCGCGGGCTTTGAGTACACGGCGCATGATCTTGCCGGAACGTGTTTTGGGTAGTTTGTCCACGAAGGTGACATCTTCAGGGCGGGCAATGGGGCTGAGATGGGTGGCGACGTGCTGGCGCAGGGTTTCGGCCAGATCGGGGGATGCACTATACCCGGAGCGTAGCAGCACATAGGTGTGGATGGCCTGACCCTTGACTTCGTGCGGCAGACCGATGGCGGCGGCTTCGGCGACGGATGGGTGGCTGACGAGCGCTGACTCAATTTCGGCAGTGCCCAGGCGATGACCTGAGACTTTGATGACATCATCCACGCGGCCAATGATCCAGAAATAGCCGTCCTTGTCGCGTTTGGCCGAGTCGCCTGTGGTGTAACGGCCCGGATACTTGCTCCAATACTGGCTGACGTAGCGGTCATTATCACCATAAATCGTCCGCAGCATGGCAGGCCAGGGATTTTTGAGCGTCAGATAGCCTTCGGTGTCGTCAGGGACAACATTGCCCTGTTCGTCCAGCACTTCAGCTTCTTGCCCAAAGAAAGGTTTGGTGCCGGAACCGGGCTTGAGCGGCACGACAGGTGTGGGCGTAATCATGAACATGCCTGTTTCGGTCTGCCACCACGTATCCATAATCGGGCAGCGTTCCTTGCCGATGACGCGGTAGTACCACTTCCAGGCTTCAGGGTTGATCGGTTCGCCGACCGAGCCAAGCAGGCGCAGGGACGAAAGGTCATGCTTGTTGGGCCAGGCGTCGCCAAAACGCATCAGCGCACGGATGGCTGTTGGGGCGGTGTACATGACGGTGATGCCGTAACGTTCCACACACTGCCACCAGCGATTCGGATACGGGTAGGATGGTCCGCCTTCGAACATGAAGGAGGTTGCCCCGTTGAGCAGCGGCCCGTAAACGATATAGGAGTGCCCGGTGACCCAACCCGGATCGGCGGCACACCAGTAGCGGTCTTCTTCCTTCAGGTCGAAGACATATTTCAGGGTGGTGTACGTTCCAACCATGTATCCGCCGTGCGTGTGCAGGATAGCCTTGGGTTTGCCAGTCGAGCCGGATGTGTACAGAATGTAAAGCGGGTCTTCGGCGTCCATCACTTCGGTGGCGCATTTGCCGTTGGCAATCGGCAGGGCGCACATATCGTGGAACCAGTGATCGCGTCCGGCTTCCATGTTGATTTCCTGCCCGGTGCGTTTGACCACGATTACATTTTCAACCGTCGGACAGCGCTTGAGCGCGTCGTCAACGGTATTCTTAAGCGGGAAGATTTTGCCGCTTTGGAAGCTGCCGTCGCAAGTGATGACAAGCTTCGACTGGCTGTCGTCGATGCGGCCTTGTAACGCGTCTGACGAGAAGCCGCCAAAAACGACGGAGTGAATCGCACCGATTTTGGCGCAGGCCAGCATGGCGAAGACAATTTCAGGGATGCGCCCCATATAGATGGTGACGCGGTCGCCCTTTAGTATACCCATCGACTTGATGATGTTGGCCATACGATTGACTTCGCGGTTGAGCGAGTAGTAGGAGTAAGTGCGGTCGGTTTTGCCGTCTTCACTTTCCCAAATCAGTGCCAGTTTGTTTTTGTGAGGTGTTTTCAGGTGGCGGTCTACACAGTTGTGAGCAATGTTGACCTTCCCGCCGACAAACCATTTGTAAAAAGGCTTATTTGAATCATCGAGTACTTTATCCCACTTTTGGAACCATTCGAGCTCTTCGGCTTCTTTGGCCCAAAACCCTTGCAGGTCATTCCGGGCAAATTCGGCCAGCTTATCCCAATCTTGCGCGTTGGCCTGCGCAACGATTTCCTGGGAAGGGTAGTAGACTTCCCCTTCCATTTCCGTCTTGTTATCGGGCATAGAGTGTCTCCTTCAAGGTAAGAATATGTTCTATTATACAGACAATTCAGGCCCAGTTCAATTGAAAATGATCGGTCCCGGTAATTTCAAATCTGCAACCCTGGTTCATGCAGTAGGGGCGTAGCACTGCTACGCCCCTACGTGGGCTAGAATTTATTCCTTGGGTGAACTATTCAGTTTCTGCTGTTGATTTATCCACAAGCGGCAGGGTCACTGTAAAGCGACTGCCCTTGTCCATTTCGCTTTCCACGCGGATGGATCCTCCCATTAAGACTGCCAGTTCGCGCGCAATAGGTAGCCCCAGGCCCAGGCCGCCATGGCTGCGTGTTTGGCTTTCATCCGCCTGGCGGAACGGTTTGAAGATCAGTTCCTGCATGTTTTTTGCAATACCAATCCCCGTATCGGTGACTTCGATTTTCCACTGCGTATTGCTGACTTTACAGAAATGGACATCCACCCCGCCAGTTTCGGTGAATTTGATGGCATTTTGCACCAGGTTGGATACGATTTGCTCAACCCGGCCATGGTCGCCAACCAGACTCTCTGGCATTTGCGGATCAATCTCAACCTTCAGGGATAAATTTTTATTTTCAGCCTGCTCAAGCTCATTGTTGTAGATTGTTTTTGCCAGTTCAGTCAAAGCGTACTCTTTTTCAACCAAGTCCAACTGATTGGCTTCGATCTGGAAAATGTCGAGCAGCGCGTTGAAAAGTTCTGTCATGTCATTGGCGTTGTTAATGATGCGTCGGGTGAGTTTTTGTTGCTTGGGGGTGAGCGGCTCATCCATTATCATTTCGGTAAATCCGAGCATGGCTCCCAGCGGAGTGCGCGTTTCATGCCCAACCCGGCGGATGAAGCTCTTCAACAACTCATTCCTTTCAGTCACTTCAGCCGTTAGTTTTTGGGCCTCGGCAACTTTGACCGCCAGTTCTTGTTCGTTGTGCTGGGCGCGTTTCAACGCATCGCGCAGTGAATTGACGATCAGCGATGTTACGATCAGCATGCCGATGGCGACGGCTGAAAATTCGCCCCAAAAAGTAATGGCGGTGGCGTAGCTGGCTTTTACGGGCAGCAGCCCGGCGCTCTCTGCGTATGCCAGCCAGCCCGTAAAAATGATCGATAGGCCCCCGAAGATTAATCCGGTGCGCGTGCCCAAAAGCAGTTGGGCAATCAGCGCAATGGCAAAATAAGAGGCCATGATCGACCCGCGGAAGCCTCCCGATTGATAAGTGCCATAGGAAACCACAACCCACAGGGTCAGCGTCATTAAAAATGCTGCCTGTTCAACATAGCCGCGACGCAGCAAGACCAGCA
Organism: uncultured Chloroflexia bacterium; assembly: GCA_963757465.1. Lineage (GTDB taxonomy): Bacteria > Chloroflexota > Anaerolineae > Anaerolineales > Villigracilaceae > UBA5195. Next base: position 1,112,898 of record CAVWRY010000007.1, read on the forward strand.
TGATTACCGACCACACGATCAGCGTCAGTTCAATCAGGATGCGGCTGATTTCAGGCGTGATGAACAGTGCCGGAATGCTGAAAAGAATCAGCAGGGACATGGCAGTCATCAGGATCACATGTAGCCATCCGGCGAGGCGGGTTTTGGTCTCGTCTTCAAAAACTGGGGGCTTGAAAAGCTTGCGTAATATTTGCATACATCTTTAGCCGATCAGGCTTTCATAAGCCATGACGGTCTGTCTCGCCATGCGTTCATCTGAGAAATTGGCGCAGATAGCTGCGCGGCCACGCCTGCCGAGGTCGCTGCGTTGTTGCGAGTTGCTCAGCAGCAAAGCGAGTTTTTCGGTCAGGTCCTGGACGTTTTCGGGTTTGTGCAGCAAGCCGCCACCCGTTGCGTGGATCAGCTCAGGAAATGTCCCGTGGGCTGGTTGAACCACCGGCACACCACTAGCCAACGCCTCCAGCATCGGCAACCCCTTGGGGTCGCGGTACACCGTCGGGACGGAAAAAACGTCGATGCTTCTGAAAAATTCCAGTTTTTGCTGACGGTTGACGGTGCCGATGATTTCCACCGCACCGCCCACCCCGGCCTGTTTCAAGTGCTGCTGAATCCCCTGCACATATTTTGCGTGGGCGCTGCTCAAATAGCCAGCCACTTTCAGGCGCAGCCCCGGGAATTCCCCGGAGCGTACCAGTTGGATAAAGGCTTCAGCCAGGAGGTGCAGCCCCTTTTCGGGGGCGATGCGCGCCAGATAGCCAATCGTCAGCGGATTCCCCTGGGCTTTGAGTTGCGTTTCGGGGTTGTCGTAATCCCGCAGCGCAATCCCCGGCCAGACCACGCTGATTTTCGCCGGGTCAATGCCGATCAGCTTGCCGTACATGTCGGCGTAGTAGTGGTGGTGGCGATGAAATGATCGATGTACTTGGCATTCTCGCGGATCAGTTCAATCGCTTTGGCGCGATAGTCGCCGGGCAGGCCATCCAGAAAGATGTCTTCCCCGTGCAGCCCACAAAGGATCGGGACGTTTAAGACGCGTTTGATCTCACGCGCCGGGCCGGAGATTAACGTATTGGTGATGTGTACGACCTTGGGTTTGACCGTCTCTTTTAAGGATTGCACCATCTCGTCCAGCAAAATGCGCTGGTTGCCCATCTCGCCGCGCAGCATTGAAAGCGTCAATTCGGCATTCGCTTTCGGGTCGACCGCCGAGCCGATGTCGAAGCGAGTCAGCAGGCGCGTAAAGGTCTGTGACCCGGCTACATTTAACAAAGCGTTGCGCCATGGCGTCTGGTTGGGGAATTGTTGCAGAATGTAAGTTTTGATGCCGCTGTAGAAAATGTAGTTTTCGCTGGCGCTTTCCTCGTCCACACGCAGGGGGGTGTACATGGCGAGCATCGAAGCCTGATGCCCAAGCTTTTTCATCGCCCCCACCAGTGTATTGTCGCGCATACAGCTTCCGCAGTACATGTTGGCCGCGCCGGTAGCGAGATAGGCGATTTTCATCAGACCGGCTCCTTATTTTCGCGCCAGGATGATTTCCACGGGCAGGCCCCACATCAGCAGGCCATCCGCCTCGTCGATTTTGAAGCCAGCCTCGCGCAGGCTTTCCTGCGCCAGGATTGGGCGGCAATCGACCGAGACGGGCATTCGCTCGTGGAACCATTCGTAAATTTGTACCGCCATAACAGCTTTTTTAATCAGGCTGACGACCACAATCCTGCCGCCAGGACGCAAAACCCGCTGGCATTCACGCAAGACCAGCGGGATTTCGGGTGTGTCAAAGAGTTCAAGTGTAAAGCTCATGAAAACTGCGTCGAAACGGGCATCCTCAAAGGGCAGGGAGGTTGCATCCCCCACGCGCAGGTCGACGCCATTCTGCAAACCCGCCTCACGGATACGTTGCTCACTGATGGCGCGCATCCCATCCGACAGGTCAATGCCGCAGATTTTTCCGCTGCTGCCGACAGCCTGCGCCAGCGTCAGAATGCAATGCCCCGTCCCATAGCCGATTTCGAGGATCTGTTCGCCGGTCTGCGCTTTGAGTTTTTGCAGGCCCAGGTCGCGGTATTTCTTTTCGCTGCTGCCTGAGATCATGTCGTACCAGCGGCTCATCTGGTTGTAGCTCGATTTTGCCTGCTCTTTTGACCGCAGCACGCGGCTGATGGCTGGGTTGGTTTCTGGCATGTCCATTCCTGTTGATGCAATCTGATTTGTTTGTCTACTTTATTGTACAACGAACTTTGCAGATTGGTTCCATCCCAAACCTCGATATTCCTCCAGTCTTTTGGGGATGGGTCTGCGCGGTGATAAAATGACTACCGTCTATCAAGGAGAAAAATGACTGAACCTGAAACCATCTTCAAGCCCCATTACAGCGGACGCGCTTCGTTTGCGCTCTATCTCTGGCCCATCAGTGCGATTGGGTTTGTCTTTTTCACGGTGGACGCCATTCGCACGGGCAACTATTATGCCGAGGGTTTGATGGCGTTGATCTTTGCGCTGGCAACCTTCAGCCCGCCGTTTGTCTATTTCCGCGCCATCCGCTTCGGCGAGCAGATGACCGTCAAGCGCTATTTCCTGCCGGATATGGTCATTCAGTATGCGGACATCATCAGTTTTCAATACTTCAGCCTGCGCACGGCAGAGAAGCGTATTTCGCTCAGTAATCTGACGCCGAAAAGCTTCGAAGAACTCGACGGAATCATCCAGTCTTTTATCGGCAAAGGCAAGAGCAGGGTCAAAAAGAGCAATCGCTCAAAATAAGGGGTTTTCCCTAAGACAGATTCAGGGGACAACCTTGTTTTGCGCAAGGCTCGTTTACTTTAAAGTCAGTAGACTTGAAGCCCCAATACTTTGCGCAAGGAGAATTTTCAAATGGATCTGTCACAATTTTTCACCCTCGATTATCACGGCGCACCTTTCATTTTGTTTGGAATGGTGCATTTGCTGACCCTGCTCGTGGTTGCAGTTTTCATTGTCGGTCTGACCTTTTTTAAAGGCACATCTGAATCCACCTGCCGCCGGGTGCGCTGGACGTTGGCGATTGCGCTGTGGTTGAGCATGCTCGCTTGGCAAGCCTGGAATGTTGCCGTGGGCATCTGGACGGTTCAATCTACGTTGCCCATGCAACTTTGTGATGTGCTGGTGATCATGACGGGTTTCACCGTCCTTTCGAAGAATCAAACACTGTATGAGTTTTCGTACTTTTTGGGCATTGGCGCTGCCAGCCAGACGCTCTTTACGCCCGATGCAGGTATGTTTGGTTTTCCGCATTTTCGCTACATTCAGCCAATGGTCTCCCACGGATTGCTGGTCGCGATTGGTGTTTACTTGACCGTTGTCGAAGGTTTGCGCCCGCGCTGGCAGGCCATTCCGCGCATTTTTTTGGTGGTAAACCTTTATATGCTTTTTCTCTACTTTTTCAACGCGGCAGTTGGCAGCAATTACATGATGGTGAATTACAAGCCTGATGTGGTCAGTCTGTTTAGCCTGATGCCGGGCTGGCCCTGGTACATCCTTTGGTCTGAAGGGATTGCGCTGATGATTTTCCTGCTGCTTTATTTGCCATTTGTGTGGGGAGAGTGGTTGAAGGTTCGAAAGTTGAAGGCTGAAAGTTAAAGGTTCGTTTGTTATCCATGATAAGATCAAAAATAGACTTAATATCATGATGGAGCCTGGTAAAAAATGGAAACAGCACAAAAACCTTTTGAAGTAATTGCCAAAAAATTCAAAATCTCCAATGAAAGCGCCAAATATTTTCTGGTGCAGGTACAGAAGAGTTTCAAGACCGAGAAGCCGCCACAGCAATTAATTATTGACTTCATGACAATCAACCGGCGCTTTAAGACGTTACCCCATCCGCATCAACTTGCGACAATGCTCAGCGAAGATGGTGTCTGGGTGTATCCGCTGAATGCTGCTCCCCCTGTGCTCGTGCAGGAAGATGACGGCTATTTTAGCGACAAACCGCCCGCCCCCGACGCTGCACCGAAACGCCCAAAGCCAGCACCACGCGGCAAACGTCCGCCGGGGAGAAAATAGGAAGGATGCATGAACAAGTCATCACAAGGGTTGCTTGGAACGCTGGCCGGGGACATTATCGGCTCGGTTTATGAATTTGATGCGCCAAAGACCACTGACTTTGAGATATTTGCGTTAGGTAGCGAAATCACCGATGACAGTGTATTGACCCTGGCGGTTGCGGATGCCATCTTGAGTTAGCGCTCCTACCTGGATTGCATCCGCAGATATGCACAGGTCTACCCGGATAGTGGTTATGGCGGCTTTTTCCGTGCGTGGATGTATTCCGACGATCCGCAGCCTTATAACAGCTTCGGCAACGGCTCGGCGATGCGAGTCAGCCCGGTGGCCTGGGCCTTCAACAGCGTGGACGATGTTCTGCGCGAAGCCGAAGCCAGCGCCGCTGTCAGCCACAACCACCCGGAAGGCATCAAAGGCGCACAGGCGCCAGCAAAGAAGATATTCGCCGCGAGACGGCGCAACGCTTTGGGTATGATCTGACCCACAGCCTCGACGAAATCCGCCCAGGCTATCATTTTGACGAGACCTGCCAGAAAACTGTCCCGCCCGCCATCATCGCTTTCCTCGAATCCAACGACTACGAAGATGCCATCCGCAAGGCCATCTCACTTGGCGGTGATGCGGACACGCTGGCAGCCATCACCGGTTCGATTGCGGCCGCATTTTACGGTGGCGTCCCGCCTGAAATCGCTGCCAAAACACAGGCGCTTGTCCCAAGTGCGCTGTGGAAGGTGGTGGAACGCTTCGGGCAGCGTTTTGGCTGATTGCTGGGAACGCTAATATTGTTTCGTGTATTTATTAATATTGTGCAAGCTAATCTTTTTTGTGAAAAGTATACTGACTTTAACTTGTTGAACGCAAATGGGTCGGCAAGCCTTGGTGGGTTTTGGAAGGTTAACCCACAATCATTCTCAGCAATTCATTATTTTCATTCAAGGAGGAAAACATGGCCCGTCGTATACTTTCTGTTAGCATTTTCTTGGGGATGTTGGTTCTGGGTTTGTTGCTTGTATCGAGTAATCACGCTTTTGCGCTTACAACCACACCCACGCCAGTGGGTAACATCGGTTATCGGACTATTGCTGGCAAGGTGACCGACTCGGTTACTGGTGCAGCAATTGCTGGTGCGACGGTTACTTGCAGCCATTTTTCTTATGCGTCTACTGGCCCCAAGTGTAACGCCACAACCACCACTGCTGCAGATGGTACCTATTCATTTGGCAGCATTTATATCCATGACACGGATAGTGTGACGTTCACTATTCAGGCAACCGGTTATGTTACTCAGTCGGTGACAAGAGGCGGCGTCTCTTTTGTGGGTAGCGGAACTGTAAATGTTGCGCTGGTTGCCAGCACCGTAACTCCAACTCCAACCAATACTGCTGCCCCTACCCTGAGCGGACATGTACACGTTGGCAGCGCAACTGGGCCAGCGCTGGCGAATGTCAACGTCTGTTACTATCTGGCTGCCTACAACTTCGACTGTGTTAATCACACTGTTTTGACAGACCAAAATGGTTACTATCAATTGAGCATCTGCGTGCCAAACCAGGAAGATGTCACCATCCAGGCCAGCTTGAGCGGATACACCTTCTCGCCCGCATCCTACATGTATATTCAATATATGGGCTGCAAGACCGGAACCTTTGATTTTGTTGCCACTGCGGGCAATGTCACGCCAGGTACGCCGATAATTACACCCACCGTTACCAAAACGCGCACCCCCACCCCTACCTTCGACATCAACATTACCAAGACGCCTACTCGTACGCCCACGCCAACCACCGGAACAGGCACCTGCAGCCCGGTAAATGCGACAATTACGTCGCCTTTCACCTGGGACGGAGCGGGTACATTCTGCTGGCAGGCTGCCACGCTGGGAACCTATATCAACTCATGGAGCCTGACCAGCCTGCAAGTCAACGGCGTCAATATGACTAATATGTACGTGACAGTGGCTGCTTTGCCAGCCAAGATCGGCGGTTTCTGGTATATCAGCTACAATAGTGCCGTTGCCTGGGGTCACTTCGAAGCCAAATAAGCTTTGACTTTTATACAAGTTGACGAAAAGACGGGCTTCGTGCCCGTCTTTTCTTTTGGGTTGACTGTGCTAGAATTCAGAGTACGGTTGTATCAAGAAAGATAAAAATCAATCTCAATATTCGCCAATTGGCCATCATCCCCGGTACCTGACCCATGACTCTCCCTTTCACCCCTCGCCCCTCACAACAAGCCATCCTTAACTATACGGGCGGCACGCTCGGCATTTCGGCGGTGCCGGGCAGCGGCAAGACGCATATTCTGAGCGCGCTGGCCGCGCAGATTATCGCCAGCGGTACGCTTGGCGTGGACCAGGAAGTGCTGGTCGTGACGCTGGTCAACTCGGCGGTGGACAACTTCTCCAATCGCATTGGCGGATTTATCAGCGAGCGTGGCCTGATTCCGCGGGTGGGCTACCGGGTGCGCACCCTGCACGGGTTGGCGCACGACATCGTGCGCGAAAATCCGTCGCTGGTGGGTCTCGACAGCCGCTTTGCCATCGTGGACGAACGCGAAGCCGAATTTATCCGCAAGGAAGCTGCGTCTGCATGGCTGGCGGCGCATCCCTACGACCTTGACGAGTATCTTGACCCCGAAATGGACGCTTCGAAGCAGGATTGGGTCCGTCGCCAGAAACTGCCTGAACTGGTCAACAGCCTGGCGCTGGCCTTCATCCGATCCGCCAAAGATGCCCGGCAGACGTCCGAAAGCCTGCGCGCCCGCCTCAACTCCGCGCCCGTGCCGCTGCCGCTGGCCGAGATGGGCTGGGATATTTACAGCAACTATCAGCGCGCCCTCGTGTATCGCGGCGCAGTTGATTTTGACGACCTGATCCGGCTGGCGCTCGAGGCGCTGACGGTTTCACCCGAGCTGCTGACGCGCTTGCAAAGGCGCTTCCCCTACATTCTTGAAGATGAAGCGCAGGATTTGAGCGCTTTGCAGGAGCAAATTCTTGGCAAACTCTCCACTGGCAATTGGGTACGCGTTGGCGACCCCAATCAGGCCATTTTTGAGACGTTCACTACTGCTAAACCTGAATACCTGCTGCGCTTCATCAACGAAGCTGATTTTAAACAGGATTTGCCCGTTTCGGGGCGTTCACAACCTGCCATCATTACCCTGGCCAATGCGTTGATCGATTGGGTGAGAGCCGATCACCCTTTGCCTGAATGCCGCGATGCGTTGACCACGCCCCATATCCAACCCGCTGCCGCCGACGACCCGCAGCCCAACCCGCCCAATGATCTGGATGGGGTCAAGCTGATTGGCATCAAATATACGCCCGACGAAGAAGTCGAAGCCATTGTCAAATCGATCCAGAAGTGGCTGCCCAGCCATCTGGACCAGACCATTGCCATCCTTGTGCCGCGCAACGCGCGCGGCGTGGACGTGATTAACAAGCTCAAAGAAAGCAAGATCGAATATGTCGAATACCTTTCGAGCACGTCTTCGACGCGCAATGCGGCAGGCGCGCTGGGTAACGTCTCGGCGTATCTTGCCGATCCGTCGTCACCCGCTAAACTCGCCAAGACCTATCAAGTTTGGCGGCGCGGCTGGCGTGATGAAGATACGCAGAAGGCTTTTTACGCCCATATTACAGAATTAATCCGAAAATGTGCGCAGGTAGAAACCTACCTCGCGCCACGTGCAGACAAAGACTGGCTCGCGGACATGGGGCGGGGCCAGGCTTTGGGGAATGCAGCTTCTGGTGACGGAATCCAGGCAGAGGGTGGGTTTGATCCCGAAGCGGTGCTGACAGAGCTGGACGACTTCCGCAGGCTGGTGCAACGCTGGCAGGGGACGACCCTGCTCCCGATTGACCAGATGATTCTGACGCTGGCGCAGGACCTGTTCACCGAGCCTGCCGACCTGGCGCTGGCGCACAAACTGGCACTCGTACTGCGGACGGTTGCAAACGACCACGCCGACTGGCGTCTGCCCGAGCTGACCACCGAATTGGGTGTAGTGGCGAAGAACGAACGCCGCTTTCTGGGTTTCAGCACCGACGATTCGGGCTTTGACCCGGCGCGCCACAAGGGCAAGGTGGTAGTGGCAACGATGCACAAGGCCAAGGGTTTGGAGTGGGATCGTGTCTATTTGATGTCGGTGAATAATTATGATTTTCCCGCTGGCATGGCAAACGATCAGTACATTTCAGAAAAATTTTTTGTGCGCGGCGGCCTGAATTTGGAAGCCGAAGCGCTTGCACAACTGCAAAACGCGCTTTCTTCGGGCGAGTATGACTGGCTGGCCGAAGGCGAAGCCAGTCAGCGCGCCCGCATCGACTACGTGCGCGAGCGTCTGCGCCTGTTTTACGTCGGCATCACCCGCGCCAAACGCGATCTGATCGTCACCTGGAACACCGGTCGTCATGGTGACCAGACACAGTCGCTGGCCTTTGCAGCCCTGCAGGGTTGGTGGGATGGGTTGGTCTGAAGCAATGAAGCGCAGTAATTAATATGGGCGCTAGTCTATTGACCAGCGCCCATAAGGGAAAGGCTACTTTGGCGCAAACCGTTTATGCGCTATTTTTAGAGCTCATTAGAGACACTAATTACGCCGTCCACCTCGCGTACGAGGTCTTCAACAAGCATTGAGAGTGTCTGAGATGGCACTGTGCCTTGCAAAATAATCATCCCGTTGTTATCCAGAATGTCAATGGGGAGGTCGCGCACCCGTGGGTCATGCCGAAGTTTTTCTTCCACTTCTTCCTGCAATTGGTGGGTAAATGTTTTTGTATTCATAGAAACATCTCCTTACTCTGTCGTCATCATAAGGTAACCGTTCTTGAATTGTTTAACGACCTGATGATTATTTCGTTATGCTCAATTTCGGCAGGGTTGGTGCTTTTCTGTCGGCAGAAAGCATCAGGGAATGGTGATAAAATCTCGTCCGTATTTCACCCGATTGAACAGGCGTCAATCAATATGGAGCAATTTGGATGCGAAAAGCGACTTTTTGGGAACTAGTGCTTGTTTTCTTAATTGTACTGATTGCTTATGGATATTTTACGGGGTTGCCTCGTGGCAATGGAAATTCACGTTTGGGTTTGGTGAAAAGCTTTGTGGAAAAGGGTCGGCTGGATATTGATGAATATCATGCAACTTCTTTGCCAACGCCTGACGAATTTTATTTTGAGAAGCACTATTATTCAGACAAAGCCATCGGCGCTTCCTTGTTGGGAATAGAATTCTATTTTCCGGTTTATACTTTTTGCAAGCACTTTGGATGCGAAATCAGTATTCGCTTGTTTACTGAATTATCCACGTTTTTAGGCATCAGTTTGCTTTGTGCCTTGCTGGCACCGCTTGTCTATTCTTTAGCCAGCAAGCTTTCTGGCAGTGCAAGTTTCGCGCTGCTTATTACAGCAAGTATTTGTCTTGGCACAACCATCTATCCCTTTAGTACACGTTATTACAGTCATGCGCTTGTCGCCGTGTTCCTGTTCGTTATTTTCTATATCTGGTTTGACATAAAAAATGAAGAGAAAATCAACCTTTTTAAGGTTCTGCTTTCCGGTTTTTTGTTGGGCTATACTTTTATTACTGAATACCCGACTGCGCTCATCGTAGCTTGCCTGGGGGTTTACATTCTCTATGTATTATCTAAAAAGAAAGAATTGCTAAATTTCAAGGTTTATGCGCTTTTGATCATCAGCGCGTTGATTCCTGTTTGCGTCACACTTCTTTATAACGATGTTGTTTTTCATAATCCATTCTCAACCGGTTATGCTTACGAGGCGAACCCCGAATTTTCCGGCCCACAATCACAAGGATTGATGGGCATTGGATTGCCCAATTTGGCTGTTCTGTTTTACATGACATTCCATGCAACCATAGGTGTTTTTTGGCAAAACCCTGTTTTAGTCATCGCCTTTGCAGGCTGGGCTGTCTTGTTGATAAAGAATTCAAACTATCGTGCAGAAGCAATCTTATCTTTTGCCATCGTCCTGATTTATTTCGTCGTTATGTCTGGTTATTTTCACTGGTGGGGAGGGAACTCTCCTGCGGTAAGGGGGATTATCCCTGTATTACCCTTCTTTGTTATTCCGCTTATTTTCATCCCCAAAAAGCTGAGGGGTTTGCTGCTCATCCTGGCATTGATTTCTATTTTTCAAATGTTTATGGTGACGGCTGCAAGTGAAAATGGCCTGACGTTCATCGCTTCAAGTAGCACGATGGAACATCTTTCAATTGCCAACATGTTTCAGAAAACTATGATTTACAGTGTGTTTGTCCCAAATTTTTTGGCAAACAGCCTTGCTGTTAACCGGGGACAGGAATTCTTCAACTTGACGGGTTTTAAAAGCCTCGTTCCATTTTTCGTTGCGGAGATAGGACTTCTGTTGTTTTTCTTTGCATATTTGCGTATTGCAAGAAGAAATCCATCTAAGGCCGATGCAAAAAACGGGTAGCTGCATCGGCGGGCCCGGATGCGGAAAATTTGGAAAAATAGGATGTCGTCATTTATAATGTTTGTATGAGCCTGGCCTGGATTCAGCATGAAGGACAAAAAATTCTCTTGATCGATGTCGCAAATTTGCGAGACGATCATGGTCTGCTGGCGCTCAAACTTGCATCATTGGTTAACATGCTAAAACAACATGCTAAAACCGGAGCCAAAACAGTCTGTTTTGGCGGTGGCTGATTTCCGTAATACCTATTTGAGCAATAAAGCCATCATGACCTTAATTAAAAATGCTCCCCTGGCAGCCCCGCATTTTCGCAAGAGTGCTCTGGTGATTGAGCCTGGCGTTTCGCGCAGCATCATCCTTGATTCGCTCGGTCAGTTTGTTGACCGCATCCCCCGCAGGTTTAAAAATCTTGAAGACGCAAAAAACTGGCTGATAAGCGACAAAAATTAAACCAGCCAAAACAAAATCCCGGAGATTTTTCTCTCCGGGATTTTGTTTTTTTTATCGAAAAAATATTTTGCTTCTATAAACTTTCCTTTGGGGCAGCATGGCTGGCTTCAATCCAATCAAAAACGGTGAGCAGTACCAGGGGCATGACCCATAAAAGGTATTGAGGAAATAGCGTGTTATTAAAACCAACAAAAACAATCATCACCAACAGCACTGCGAAATATTTGGGGAGTTGCCCTTTAAATGCCAAGAAATAGACAAACAACATCAGCGCCAGCATCACTGCACGCGCAGGCAGGCCATCCCATTTGAGCAAAACGTCAAGTGAGGGGACTTCAGCATAGCTGCCAGACAGCCGCGTTGCCGAAAACAGGATTGATTTAAGAAAGGCGATTGCATCCCACATTAAGAATGGCAAACCTGTTATCAAAGGAATGCTGGCAATTATGAGTGCGCCTTTTATAAATTTTTTAAGCTGGTTTTGCCCAAACTCGCGAAATTCCCAGATTAAATAAAGCGGAACGGCAAAAATCGCAATTTGTTTAAACCCCAACGATAAGCTCAATAGCAAAAGGCTGAGGCCCTTCTTTTGCGGAAACAGTTTCAGCGACACCAAAAACAGAAAAATGGGAATGAAATCGAGATTCTGTGTTTCAACAAGATTGAGTGTCCAGCGGTTAAAAAGCCAAAACGCGGCGGCAAAAACGCCAATCCATTCAAAACGACTTTTTGCCAGCACAACATAAAGGAAAATAGCAGTTGCAAGCTCGAAAAACACAAAAATCATACGCCAGAATTCAATCCAGATTTTAACAGTACGAAGCCCTGCAGCCTGGCTTAAGTAGGATAGCTCGTAAAATACAGGGAAATAGGTGGCGTATTTTTGGTTCTCTCGCATATCCCCGGTCTGAATGCGGGCATAAGGGTTTTCTCCGTTGAGCAGGCGTTGCCCTTCAGCGAAAGAAGCATAAATATCATAGCCCTTTGTAACTTTTTTAAAAATGAGCGTGTTGACATAAAATGCAGCAAAGATCAGTAAAATAACTACAAAAAATGAGGCAATTAACGAAATCTTTCGTGCCATACTTACTCCTTGTTTTTTTTATCTGCAGTAGTCTAACACAGGATGATTTGCTGCGTACTGAAATACAATCAGCGCCATACTTATTGTATTCGCCATGAACATGCAGTACACTCGATCCGATTTGTGCAGGTCATTTCTTCTAAACAGGAGGCATACGATGAAGCGTAATTTAGGCCGGTCTGGGATCGAAGTCAGCGCAATGGGGCTGGGGTGCTGGGCCATCGGCGGCCCCTGGACGTTGGACGGTTCGCAGGCGGGCTGGGGCGTGATCGACGACGCCGAATCGCTGCGTGCCCTTCAGCGTGCGATTGAACTGGGTGTGACATTCTTTGATACAGCCGCCAACTATGGCGCGGGTCATAGCGAACGCATTTTGGGACAAGCCCTCAAAGGTCGCCGTGACCAGATGGTGATCGCCACCAAATTTGGTTATGCCATCAAGGAATTGATGCGGGAAGTCAATGCCTATGATGGCAAAGAAGAAGACAGCGATGTTGCCAGTCGCCTGCGCATGGACGCTGAGGCCAGCCTGAAACGCTTGGATACTGAATATATTGACGTATATCAACTGCATGTCTGGGGGCTTTCGATTGAGCACGCGCTCGCGGCGCGTGATGTTCTCGAAGTGCTGGTCAAGGAAGGCAAAATCCGTACCTATGGCTGGAGCACCGATCGTACCGACGCTATTCAGGCTTTTTCGACGTTGCCTGCTTGTGGTGTGGTGCAGCAGCAGTTGAGTGTTTTGGATGGCAACACGGAATTGCTGGCGCTGTGTGAGCAACTCAACCTGGCGAGCATCAATCGCGGTCCGTTGGGGATGGGGCTGCTGACGGGGAAATTTTCTCCCACCTCGACGTTTGCGCAGGACGATGTGCGGACCCATGCCAACTGGCATGGCGGTTTCCAGAACGGCAAGCCGACCCAAGGCTGGCTGGATGCGCTGGCCTCGATCCGCGAGGTCTTGACCAGCAATGGGCGCACGCTTGGGCAGGGTGCGCTAGCCTGGATTTGGGCGCGCAGCCCAAACACCATCCCGATCCCCGGTTTCAAGAATGTGGCGCAGGTCGAAGAAAATTGCAAAGCAATGGAATTTGGGCCATTGTCCACAGCGCAAATGGCCGAGATCGATACGATTTTGGGGCGATAGCAATCGAACTTTTGGGAACTCATAAACGCGGCGCTGGTCTGACGAATCAACCAGCGCCGCATGTTTTTTCCACTCACTGATCCCCTATAACTTTTCCAGCATTTCCTGAAAGCTTCGCACTGTTCCGGCCAAATCCGGTCCGGCGCGGTGCAGGTTGCTGCTCATCAGAAAGGCGACATTGATGCCATAAACCCCCAACATATCGGCAAAGGCTTCGGGGGCAATGCCGCCGCCGGGGGATGCCCAAATTGGTTTGAGCGCACCCATTGGCGTGGCACAACCCTGGGCGATGCCCAGGCAGTCTTCGCGGCTGTACGAGGCGAAGCGGCCAACATAGTTGGGGAAGACGCTCATATCTGCGCCCGCCAGCCGTAGCAGTTCGCCGTGCATCACACGGTGATTGACGCCCGATTGTGGGTTGAGTACATAACTGCCAATAAAAGCCGGATGACTCATAATCGGCAAATCAATGGTGTCATCATCGGCGATGCGGCGCATGAAGTCAAGCCCGGTATGACCTGGGATGAGCATCAGGCCGTCTGCGCCCGCCTCCTTCGCAAAATGGATGCGTTCGAGCATGCTTTCAAACGGGCCAGTGACATTGGGCATGTATATTGTATGCCCGCCGGTTTTGGTGTTGGCGTCGTGGACGGCTTCGAGCGTGCGCAAAATGCGCTCCTTGAACGGCGCAAAAGATTGGTCGGCCAGTCCATGATCGTCCTTGATGATGTCCATGCCGCCCAGCGCCAGTTCGTGGGCCATGGTCGCCAGTTGCGGGACGGTCAGGCCCATTGGTTTTATTGCTGTCGCCAGCAGGGGGCGAAAAAAGACGCCGAGCTTCTCTCGCAAACCGGCAACGCCAAAGCGTGGACCTTTGAATCGGGTCAGCAATTTCTCAGACAAATCGAGTTGCACCAGTCGGATGCCCGGTTTCATGCTGATGTTGCCAAACAGCACATTGACCAGTTGCGGCAGCTCGTAGCCGCTGATTTCATCGGCGTAGGAGATGACGGCGCGGTAGGTTTCATCTTCAAGCGAATCGAAGGAGTCAATCTGACCGAAGACGTGGTCGCGGATGTCCCCGGGCGGGATCAGCTCTGGAGGGTATTCAATCGTCTGCTCGATGCAGATATCCTCAGCGCGTGCGCGGGCAGCGGGCTCATCTCCCTGGAGCTGGTACACCGCTCGAAAGCGGGAGCCTGAGACGGGGAGTTGGATTCCAGCGGGGAGCAAACTCACAGCGCCTCGACTTTCGCCGCACTGTGCACCTTATCCAGGCGGACACTTTGCAAATCTTTCTCGCCAATCTTGAGTGGACGGCCCAGCAGTTTTTCGACGGCTTGCACCAGTGCCAGCGCGTCGAGGCCATATTTGCGCATCAGGTAGGGCTTGCTCGCGCCGTGAGCATAGGTGTCGTTCAGCCCCAGCCAAATCAGGCGCTTGCTGATGCCGTGCTCAACCATCATCTCGGCAGTGGCTGTGCCCAGGCCGCCATTCAGGATGTGATTTTCCATCGTAATGACTCCGTGCCGCGCCGTGCGCAACGCTTCAAGCACCAACGGATCGTTAAACGGTTTGTGCGTGCTGATGTGCAAATGACGAATATCCACGCCGCGGCTGCGCAGAATCTCGCTGGCGCGCAGGGCTTCCTCGGTGCAGACGCCCGCCGTCAGCAGGGTCAGGTCGTCACCAGCGCTCAAAATGCGTGCCTGATTGAAGCGCATCGGCTCAGACTGCGCGAACAGACGCGGAATTTCGCCGCGCAACATGCGCACGTAAACCGGGCCATTGATGGCTTGCGCTACGTCGAGCACGCTTTCGACGTCGGTGGCGTCGCCGCATTCGAGAATGGTCATGTTGGGCAGCGTGCGCAGAATGCCGATGTCGTCGGTGGCCTGATGTGTCGCGCCGCCGGGGGTGGTGATGCCCGGCAGAAAGCCGATCAGCCGCACGGGCAGGTTCGGGTAGCAGACTGCCATGGCAAGCTGGTCGAGCGGACGGCGATAGAGAAAAACGGAAAAGGTGTGCAGAAAGGGAGTGTAGCCTTCGCGTGCCAGTCCGCCCGCGAAGCCGAGCATGTTCTGCTCAGAAATGCCGAGCGAAAGGAAGCGGTCAGGATAAGCTTTCTCGAACAGGTTGGCTTCAACCGAACTGGTCAGGTCGGCAGAAAGCACCAGCACACGCGCTTTGTGGCGGGCCCAGGTGACGAGATTTTTGGCATGGACCTGCGAGAGAATTTCTTGCTGGCCACCGTTTGGATTCTGCATCTCGCTCAGCAGTTCCTGATAACGCTCCTTTTCACCTGCGGGTGCGCCAAGAAAACGCAGATAATGCAGCTTGGGACGGCGCTCCTCAAGCAGCGGAAAGCCCCGGCACGGGTCGCTATACGAGAGCACGATCAACGGACGACCATCCGGGGCCAGTTCGGCGGGGGCGGCGAGCGCGTCCACATCGTGGGCGTCCACTTTGAAGACGCGCGCGCCAAAGGCCTCGAGCTTTTGCTGGAGCGGCTCAATGTTCATGACTGTGTCCATTGTGCCGTCGCACTGCTGACCGTTGACATCGACATAGACGCCGATGTTGTCGATCTTGTGAAAGGCCAGCGATTGCAAGGCTTCCCAAACCTGACCGATTTGGAACTCGCCATCGGACATTAGCACCCAGACGCGGCCTTTCTCACCCCGGCGCTTGCGGGCAAAAGCGATGCCAGCCGCCTGGCTGAGGGCCTGTCCGAGCGACCCGGCGGTGACTTCGTGTCCCGGAGAGTGCTCAGCCCCGATCATCTCGACGCTGCTGCCGTCCTTGTTGAACTGGTCCATGCCTTCGGGGGCCATGCGTCCGGTTTCGACCAGCGCGTTGTAGATGACGACTGCATAATGCACGGCGCTGACGACGAAGCGATCATATTCGGGCAGTTGTGCGCCATTATAGCCCGCGCCCGTCTTGTAGTTTTTATTGTCAGGCCCAGGCACGCCGCCAAATGGTTCGGGGATGCGCGGCGCAACGCTGGGGCCAAGGTGCATGATTTTGGTGTAGAGCGTTGCCAAAAGCTCCGCAGACGAAGCGGCCTGACTGAGATAGCCGCCATTGTTCTTGATCGTGAATTCGAGCGCGCGGCGGCGGATGGCGGCAGCAACGCGTCGGGCCTCGTCTTGCCAGGGGGTGGATTTTGCATGGGATTACTCCTTTTGATTGGGGAATTGGGGGATTTACGATTTACGAATGACGATTTATGCATTACGCATGATGTTTGTTCGTGGGCTATTTTATCGGACAAAAGCAAAAGTATTATGACCCCGTGATATACTCGCGGCTATGTCCACCCAATTTGATGTTTCCTCCCCGCTGCATCCGAACGCCATTTTGGGCATTCAGCATTTTAATAAGGGTGAATACTTCGAAGCGCACGAGGAGCTTGAAACGGCCTGGCGCGCTGAGACGGATGAGATTCGTGATTTGTATCAGGGGATTTTGCAGGCGGGCGTGACCTATTTGCATATCACACGCGGCAATTACGATGGTGCGGTCAAGGTCTACCAGCGTAGTCAACGCTGGCTGACCAAATGGCCGGAATTGTGTCGTGGCGTCGAAGTGGGACGCTTACGCACCGATTTGAATGCAGCGATTGCCGAAGTGCGTCATCTGGGGCGGAGCGAATTGGTGAGTTTGATCTATCTTTATTAAAACCAATTGTCTGGACTGAATAAGCATGGAAAAAGCCGAAGAAGGACAAACCAGCGGAAAGCATGTTTATATCTGCGACTGCTGCGGAACCGAGATGGTTGAGCGCAGTTGCAAGGTGACCTGTCCAAACTGCGGCAATCGTTTCGATTGCTCGGATTTGAATATTTATTTTGATTGATGTCACTACGGCGAAATTAAAATCGTCCGCGCGGGGGCGCCGTCAGAACCGGCAACTTTGAGCGGCAGGCAGTACAGGTCGTAAAAGCCCTGTGATACTTGCGACAAGTCCACGCCTTCAAGGATGACCACCCCGGCTTTGAGCAGTACTTCGTGCGTCGGGCGCGATTTTTTATAGGGGGAGACCGAGAGATAATCTACGCCAACCAGTTTGATCCGCGCCTCACCAGCCATTCGGCACCATCCAACGGCACAGCCACGAAATCGGTCTGGAATTCGGTGATGCCCTTCGCCCAAATGGACGAGTTGCGGGTGCGGAAGAGCACACGAGAAGTGTCAAGGGGCAGGTCCGCTGCTTCGAGCACATCCGCTGTAATCGCGCCGATTCCATCCCCCAGATGGGCAACATAACAGCGGCCTGTTAACACATCCAATGGCAGCGACTCAACGGTTTGGTGATCGTTCAAAAAGTGATGTGGTGCGTCGACGTGCGTGCCGGTGTGCAACCCAAAGCTTAGGTGCGAGACATTGGCGTTCGCGCCGCTATCAATGGACGAGGCCTGCGTTAGCGCCACCGCCGGGTCGCCGGGCCAGACGGGCATGGTC
>CAVWRY010000008.1:0-166014 GCA_963757465.1 uncultured Chloroflexia bacterium
GCCAGTTTCAACTCGTCGCGTGCGCACAACATCACATGGGCGCCTGCCAACACCAAAAGCACTTGCAATGGCTTCCCCAATCCCTGATTTGCGCCTGTAATAATGGCGGCGCGGCCTTTCAGGATGTCACTCATTGCTTTAAACAGCCCTTCCAACGACTACATAGGTTACATTCGATAAAGCGCCAAGCGTGGCTGCGAGGAAGCGATTTGCATCCACGATGATCGGCGTTTTCATCGCCGCCAGCAGGGCAGGGATCGAAACTGCCCGGTAATCAGGCCACTCTGTAGCGATGACCAACGCATCTGCGTCGTGAGCAGCTTCCAACGGGGAAGAGAACAACGCGATGGCGGTATAGGGTTCAGGGATGTTTTTTACCGCTGGGTCATGTGCCTGTACCGTTGCGCCCTGGGCCAGCAGCCATTCGCAAAGTTCGATAGCGCTGGAACGGCGCAAGGTGTCAGTGCCTGGTTTATAAGTCAACCCCCAGACAGCGACAGTTTTGCCTTGTAAATTGCCCAGCAACTGGGTCAGGCGTTGACGCGGCCAGTTTTTATGTGCATCATTACTAGCGCGCACTGCCGGAACAAGATGAATCGGCAGGTTATTTTGCTCGCCAAGCTGAGTAAAAAAATAATATCACTAGCCAATGTCTCACCGAAAAGCCCCTCCGGGACCAAGATAAGCTTTCGGTCCAATGCGTGATTCTGATTTTAGACCACGTTCCACTTCTTTGGCATCGGCCCCAACCTGCTCACAAATCGCGGCATTCATTAATAAATGTGACGGAGTTGCTAAAAAAGCATTCAGGGCATGTTTGGTCATCTCTGCTGATTAACGGACATCCATTCAATATCGTGGGTAAATGGGGCGAGCAACTCAGTAAAAACGCCTCGGCTTTTTTCGGTGCGAATACCGACCACAACCCATCCGGCTGGGTGAAAACCGAAATGGCTTTTCCAAGACGTAAATTCTCTGGCGAATACGAAAATGATACATCTACATTAGGGTATTCTTGCGCAAATAAACTTTGAAGGTGCTTGGTCGTTCCAACGGGTAGTTGAGATGAAACCAGGATTTCTTGTGTGGTTAAATAGGGGAATAAACGCGAAACACGTTCTATTACATAAGCCACATCAGCATGATCGTCATCGTCTACCGGGGTGTCAAAGGCGACCCAAACAACATCAACACCTTGCAAGGCATCTTCCGGGTTCGTTGAAAAACGCAAAGTGCCGGTTTCAATCCTTTTTTGACAAGTTCTTCGAGGCCCGGTTCAAAAAGGGGCGGTTGACCATTTTTCAGGTTGGCGATCACTGTCTCGTCAAAATCCAACCCGGTAACGTGGTGCCCACCGGAAGCCAGACAAGCAGCTGTCACTGTACCAAGGTGCCATAAACCCAGGACACAAACATTCATGGTCTATGCTCCAAAAGCCACTGGTTGGTCTGTAAATATTCCAATGTGCGGATAATCCCTTGCTGAATGGTTAGTTTGGGTTGCCAGCCTAAAGCACGTACCTTTGCCGTGTCGAGAAAAATAAATGGGTTGTCACCAATCCAGCCGCGTTCTCCACCTGAGTAAGCAAGTTGTGGTGTCAGTTGAAGATGTTCACAAATCCAACCGACTGAGTCGTTCACCTGACAATATTCATTGGTGCCAAGATTATAAATATTGACCTTTTCTTGCGCATGGGTAATCACAAAGAAAATAGCATCAATACAATCTTGCACATACAGATAAGATTTTTGCTGGCGTCCATTCCCTAAAATATATAACTCAGCCGGGTTCTGGAGAAGTTTTTGATAAAAATCAAAAACATGGCCGTGTGAATAGCGTTCGCCAAGAATGGAAACAAAGCGGAAGATATATCCTTGAAAATTATAGCCTTCACAGTACGCCTGGATTAAACCTTCACCCGCCAACTTGGATGCACCATAAAGAGATGTCTGGATTGGGAAGGGGGCATCTTCAGGCGTGGGAAAGACCTGGGCTTCCCCGTATACAGACCCGGTGGAGGAAAAAGCAACCCGCCGAATGCTGTTTGTGCGCATTGCTTCCAGCACGTTGTACGTTGCAATTGTATTTTGCTCCAAATCCTTGCGCGGATGCTCAGTACCAAAGCGAACGTCTGCATTGGCAGCCAAATGAAAAACAAATTCAGCCCCCCGACTGGCCTCTGTCAAGGCTGGTAAATCGAGCGTATCGCCACGTACAAGCGTAAAGTTAGGAGATTGAAGCGCCTGCGCAATGAAACTTTCCTGACCTGTGGAAAAGTTATCATAACCAGTCACGATATGACCATCCGCAAGCAAACGATCTACAAGATTGCTGCCAATAAATCCGGCACAACCCGTAACAAAATAGTGCATAGAGACCTCAATTAATCCTTTGTTATTTTTGCAAAACGGTACTTAAATGATGCCTTCACCCATGTGAGAGGATCGCGAAACATATCAACTTTTTTGCCCTCTTTGAATGAACGAGAATCATAGTTGACAGGGATTTCCAACGGAATATAACCTTTCCGAAGTAATTTGATAACCAATTCAAAATCAAAATCAAAGCGATTACATTCGAACTTCAGGTTATAAATGCAGTCACGGCGGAATACTTTGAACATTGTAAAGGGGTCTTTCAGACGCTGTCCGTATAGTAAATTGACCAAAGCAGTGAAAAGTATATGTCCAAAATTGAAGTAAGTTGAAAGTTTCTGTTGGTCCTCAAAGTGACGCATTTTCCATTTGCCACCATGACGAGAACCCAATACAAAAGGTTTTTTGAAATTTATAATGGGTTCAAGCAAAGCATCATAATCGTTAAGGTCATATTCAAGGTCAGCATCCTGTATTAAAACAATGTCTCCGCTGGCATGATCAAAACCTTCTCGAACAGCGTTCCCTTTTCCACGTGCCTTGTCTTGTAAAATGATTTTAACTTCGGGATGGTTGTTATAATTAAGAACAAGTTGTCGAGAATTATCGGTGGAATTGCTTTCAACAATGATGATCTCTTTATCTATTCCCTTTATTTCCTTGGCAATCAACTGGTTTATCAAAAGAGGAAATGTATTACTTTCATTGTACACAGGCAATACGACAGATAACAATGGTCGCTTTCGTTGTTCTATTTTCCTGGCACTTACAATAATGCCGGATGTTGGCAGGCGGATAAAATGTTCGTAAAGTGATGATGGCAAAAACCGGTACGCAAAATGTACTGCGCGCGTAACCCAAGTTTTCGGGAAACTTGCAACTCGATCAAACATATGTGCCAGTGTATACAAACGCAGGTCTTCGTCAATTTGAATTTCATTGAAGCCATATCGTAATAATAATGACTGAATAGTTATTTTGTCAAAATAATAATTATTTTCTGGGCGCCAGTCAGTCCAGGCCGTATTCAGCATCCGTGCGGGCATGAAATCTAAAGATGGTGTTATAAGTAAGATTTAACCCATTTGGTTTCAACAATTCAGATGCTTTATCTAAAACACTTTTGAGAGAATAACTCATATCAATCTGGTAGATAAATATAATCGCATCCAGGTTTTGTTTCAAATTCGTCGCTTGTTCAAATTCCCAAATCGTCAAATGCTGAACAATTTCTAAGCTGTATTTTTTAGCAAGGGAAGAGAAACAGTAATTCGTTGGTGCAACTAAAAGCCCTGTGTGTATATCGGGTGCACGCTTCAAAAGATTCTTAAGATAGCGTTCAGACGCTTCGGTTTCGTCCTCCCATCAGTCCAAGCGTTAACTGGGTCGTGGTTGCTCCCGTAGATAATCGCCAAATCATCCTGTGTTGGGTGAGGGTATGAAGAGATAAGGCCGCATCCAGCACATTGCCAGATAGGTGTGTCGTGAAGCCTGTATAAATAGTTTTGGTTTTCATCACCACATATTAAACAAATCATCATTTAACCGTATTTACAATCCAGTTAGGGGAGGCTACAACCATCATCTCGCCAATATCTACTTGAATTTTGTTTTCTTTCACAAACCGTGGAAGTATTTTACTTGTATGATTATACATAGCATACAATGACGGACTGGGACCGCGCAATTGCTTGAACAAATAATCGACGGTAAACACTTTTTCAGTTCCGGTACTAGCGATATAGTTATAGTTTGCCTTTTGAAATAGAATTTTAGATGCTTGGCGAGAAAGAAGAACTGTGTGTTGGAAGGGTTGAAGCATTGGCCAAGCATTTCCCATTATGAAACGAAAAGGGCTGCTAGCATCAGGCGTAGTGATGACGATGATACCATCTGGTGTAATAACTTTGCGTAAGTTATTCAGAAAACCAATAGGATCAAATAAATGCTCAATTAGATCGAAAGCTGTCACAATGTTAAATTTTTCAATTCCCAGGCTCTCAATTTTATTGGCGTCTCCGTGATAAATTCTTTTTTTAGTCTCGGGTGCGGCCGCTGCAATTGCGTTCTCTGATAATTCCAGACCCCAGGCATCAATTCCGTTTCGAACTGCTACTTCTATAAATCGACCATTTGAACAACCTACATCAGAAAATCCTTGGAGATATTTCTGGAAGATTTCGATTTTTAAATACTTCCATCACCTTATTTAAGCGATATCAAAAGTTGCATATTTCAAATCATTTGCTTCTAAATATTCTTTGTATAAACCGCCATTATATTCTGCATTGGCATAATCCATCATTTCTTGCAACGTTGGAAGAGGGTCCTGAAAGATTGTTCCACAAGAGTTGCATTTGAAATAAGTTGCGCGCTCTTTAGAAGAATAATGGGAGCTTTCACATTCACATATGGGACATTTTTTTGTGTTCATAGATGCCTTTGCTGATAGTTGTATTATGAATTTTTTTTGGTATAGATATCTTCAATGCGACTGGACAATAACTTACCATACATTGGTTTAGAAAAATAAGAGAAAGTATTAACAAGCCATATTAATAGACCATAATAAGATGGGATGAAAGTTAAAAAACTCTTTTTTTCAATTGCTGCCACAATTTTTTTCGATATTTCTTCAATAGGTATCGTTAATTGCGTTTCTGTTCGATGGGCTCGTAAGCGGAAAGTTTCATGATCAAAAAAAGGTGTTTCAACCCTTCCAGGACAGATTACACATATATTAATATTGAAACGTGCCAATTCATATTTCAATGTTTCTGACCATGCCACCAAGCCGTGTTTGCTTGCACTATATACTCCGTTTGGAGTCATAACCAACTTACCAGCTATAGATGCTATATTTACAATTGATCCATGTCCTTGAGCAATCATCATTGGTAAAAAAGAGTGCGTACAACGCATAGCGCCAAGTAAATTGACATTCACCAGTTGCTCAATTTCTTCTATGGGAGTTTCTTCAAAGGTGCGATATGTAGCAAAACCAGCGCAATTCACCAAAATATCTGGACAACCGTGCTCCTGAATTAATATTTCTGACATTTGATGCACACTGGCAATATCAGCTACATCAACATGATACGAAAAAATATTAGGAGATATATTTTTAAATTCAGTTACAACTTGTTCCAAATTATAAAGATTGTTTGAAGCAATCACTACTCTGTTGCCGGATTTCAATAATTTCCCCGCCAAATGTTTTCCGATGCCGCTTGATCCGCCAGTGATTAAGACAAGTTTTCCGGAAATCATTACACAACCTTTCCATCTATTTTGGACGCGAGCCGATAAGCTATTAGATTCGTCGGCATCCCAAACAACCGCACACTATCAATAACCACCTTCATTTCTGTGGGGAATAAATTAATTAATTCTTGTCGACTTAATAAATTTAAGATTTTCTTCCTTGCTCCAATAATTTTCGCCAAGTGCTACCAACGCACTGCGATACATTTTCTTGGGTAAATAATGCAAAAGAGGAATGGCTGTGTGCAACTCAACTGGAAACCATCGATTTGGAGTAGTTATGAAGAAAGAACGAGAAACTCTTAACATTTCCAAAATAAATGCTTTCTGGCTTTCTATATTTCCCACATGCTCGATGACAGCATTGCTAAAAGCAATATCGAACTCATTATTGTCAAATGGTAGAGGTTCTTGAGGGTTAACTTTTTTGAATTTTATACCATTATATTTGGCTTCAAGGTAACTACCATCCTCTGTGCCAACACAGGTAATTTTATCTTTGTATGGATACAATCTTTCAAAATAATTCAATTCTTGATATTTATCATCGCTGGTGACGCCGATATCTAAAACTCGATCCTTAGCATTCGGTTTAATACTTAGCATAAATTTTGTAAACATTTTTTCTCGAAATTGCGTCGATATTTTTGAAGCAACTGCAATCTTGCCAGTATCTTTGTAATAAGGAGAATTAGTCATGACGATTTTTCCATTTCCGGTAGCTTATTAGTAGAAGGAATATTATTGTAAATAACAAGGAAATAATACTGATGATGCCGCCGATCAGAAAAGATAACGGCTTATATTCAAATTTGATCGTATGGGTTCCTGCATTTAGAAAGATACCCCTAAATATCCCGTCAACAGCATAAATAGGGGTTTGCTTTCCATCAACAGTCGCCTCCCATCCGGGATAATATTGATCAGAAACGACCAATAAACCGGAAGCTTTTGTGGTTATTGCTACATCCAACTCACCAGAGCTAATAAGTTTTGCATTTCCCTTATCAGGTTCAAGGTGGTCGTTTTGATTGATGGTATGTGCCAGGTCAACTGGTAAATTCTCGATAATCGCTGTTTGTTTAAGGTCAATATTCGGGTTTTTCAATTGTACAAATGCATCATTTTGATTTAATACATTTACCACATCATAGACTATAAAAGCACGTGGTAAGACATGATTGTTCTGATAAATCAAAATATTCTGGTTATCGTAAACCTGTCGATAATGGAGTGAACTGTTGCTGTCTGATAAACTTATATTTCCCCAATATGCCAAATCCGAGCCAATGTTTCCAACTGGACCCGGATCTGTAGAGAAATTCAAAATAATATTTTTACCAGACCACTTGGACAAGTTTATATTTTCATCAAACCATTTTCGATCACATGGATTGTTTTTCGGATCTATATATTTTGAATAGAGATCAACCTTATTATTTCCATCCAATAAAGTGATCTTGAAAGTCACACCATCACCATATTTTGGTAAAAACACTTTTGGACTTAACCCGATGGAGAAATTAAGGATTGAAGATTTTTGAGGAAGATTAAGCTTTACACTAAACTGATTGGGTGCCTGGGCCTCAATTGCAGTTTTTGTTGCCGTATCAATTCTGAGAGGCGATTCAATGAGCGTACCTTTTTTATCAGGATTTTGTGCAAGGATTAATTGATCGATTGTGTCTTCTGTCGAGAATGGCTGATCGGTTGCAATCCTAGAACAACTCTTTGGTAGATTTTCAGGGGTCTTTTTCTCCAAAATATATTTTACATTGAGTAAGTCAAACATTTTATCTGATATAGGTTTTATGACACCACTAAAACGCATTGTTGAAACTTCAGTGGATTCGATAAACTCCTTCGAAAAGTCATAAGCCCTTGTTGGGATTAAAGCGTTTAACCAGCGAATATCTGTTAAACGATAAGCGGCAGAGATATTTGGATAAAGTATGCCATTGAACGCAAAAATCCGAGATGTCCCTTTCTCTTTTCCAAGGTATTTCACAAATGGCGGCGATTGATAGGGGTCAAACCGATCTGGGCGATCTATTCTGGTACTCCAATAAAAAGGTTCTAAAAAAACAAGCAATAGCAAGCTAATTTGTAGAATGCGCGGGCTTATTTTTTTGTGCCGGTACAAATACCCTAATGAAAATAAAGCAAATAGAATACCACTGATAAGTGCAAAAAGTGTTTGGTATAGTTTAATGTCCAACACAAAGGGTGAAGGTAGATTTGATGGATTTCCCCAGATGAGTATGCTGCTGAAAAGAGTGCCAATAATTAAAGCTGACCACAATAATTTTTCGTTGGAAAGTGAAAAATGCCTCGCCCGATCAACAAAGATGCCTATCAGGATTGCCAGACAAAAAACAATGGATGGTAAAGGATATTTTATAAAGCCGATTTGGTTAAAAACTGGCAAAAGGTTTATCCAATTGGTCAATGGAAAATCAAAAATTGTTAAAGGTGAAGGTGATCGCATATAAACTACAAAAAATAATAACCAAACGATGTTTTGCCCAATCCTTAATATGCAGGATGCAAAAAGTTAACGCAAAGATTGCAAAAAAGCCCAAAGTCAGCTGTCGTAATTCTGTGTGAAACAGGATTGTATTCGGTAGGTCCCATAAAATATATGGCGATTTTCTGATTTCGGGATTATGTACGCTTTTGGCAAGCGATAAAAACTCAAGAAAAGGAAGTAAGTAAGCAGAAGAAATAAGAAGTCCAAGTAGTGTTGCACCAAAATATCGCAAAGGGATAAATTTAATTCGATTAAGTATGTTCCCTTTTTCTAATTTTTGAAAAATCGATTTGTAGAAATACCATAATGTTCCAAGAAACAACACAAAGAAGGTAGATTCAGGCATTCCTCCAATAATGGCCCATCCAATCGATAATGCACTAATCCAGAAAGCATATTTGTCTTCTGAATCGGACAGCCGGTCATACCCATACAATACGAGCGGTAACAATGCCTCCGTTTTAATTTGAGGATGGTTGCCGTAAGCGACAAAATAACTCGAAAACATGAACAGGATGCCTGCAGAAATGCTACCGAGAAAATCAATTTTTTGCCTTCGTGCAAATAAATAGCAACCAAAACCAGCCAATAAAAACCGTATTAATAATTGATAATCAATACTATAAGGCCAAAACCGGTTTGGGATAAAAAAGAAAAGGAATTGTATCGGTTCAAGTGGCCCGGTATACCCATCTGCTAAAAGTGGACTTCCAGCGAGACCGACATAAGGGTTCCATAAAGGGAAATCCCCTTTTTTTATAGATTGTGCTGCGAATCGGTTAACGGGTTCCATGTCCCAGGCATTTGCGCCTAGATCAGTAGCTACAAACCCAGGCTCAACTCCTTGGTAACGATAAGGGCCCGGGTTTGGAAGAGGCATTGTCCCAAGAACCGCTGTTTCCACCAGAAACGTTCGGCCATAAAAAACTACATCCCGATAAAAAATAACCAAAAAAAAGCTTAAAATACAAATTGCATGAAAATTTCTGTTCTTGAGAAAAGCAACTACGCGATCACGATATATAGCTTTGTTCATTACACATTACCCTTTCAAAACAGAGCAGAATTTGTCAAACCTATTTAATGCACGCGAATATGCTATTAATGCACAACACAAATTGATAAAGATTTTACACATCTTTATCAATTTGTTAGATGCTGACTTTTACCTAGAAATATGCGTTTTTTCTATGTGTCAGGCAATTAGGAAAACAAGCGAATGTTTACAGAGCCAGAAACTCACATTATCCCTAACATTCTGCTCATTCACTGGCTATTCAACTGTTCGTGAAATCTCATTTAACATTATCACAGGGCATTGGTTGTCAGTATAAATGCATTTTGCATGCAATTATATCCAACATTTTGGTGGATAATACACCAGCATTATGCTTGTTGATATTGAACACTGTATAGCTTATCCAAAAACTTAATTATATCATTTACACTATACTTACTACATCATAAATTAAGTCAGAGTGGAGCCAGTGATGGGGAAAGGAAGTCGGTGATGTGAGCAGGGTAAAGCGGGAAGCGTTGTTTGTGAAGTTGGCGACGATTGAAGCAACGTGATGAGCGAGCAAGTCTGGCAAGGGAATGCCGGAACTCGGTATTGTTGCCTTCAAGAGAGAAAGTATCCGTCTTGCCAACGGAGACATCATAGCAGCCATCGTAATACCACCAATTTCTTGGTCACAGCAAAAATGGCCTATCCGGCAGGATCGGCCATTTTTGCTGATTTCATCGGATCGTTGACTGATATTTCTCTCATTTGTATTCCCCCGTCTATTGAATATTAATCCGTTGAAAATTAACTATGCCCCAAAATCGGATGCGGGCGATAGGGCTCCTCCAGCCGGGTGATTTCCTCCGGCGTGAGTTGAATTTCAAGCGCGGCGATAGCCTGTTCAAGGTGATCTATTTTGCTGGCGCCAATGATGGGGGCGGTGATATAGGGTTTGTTCAATACCCAAGCCAGCGCAATTTGCGACGGTGTGACGCCGCGCGTTTCAGCGATTTCCTGCGTGCGCTCGGCCACATCAAAATCTTCTTCGCGGTAATACATTTGCTGGGCGTATAGATCGGTTTGAGCGCGGATCGTATCTTTGACGTGCTCGCGCTTGCGGCCTAAAAATCCGCGTGCGATGGGGCTCCACGGAATTAAGCCGATGCCTTGATCCACGCAGGCGGGAACCATTTCGCGCTCTTCCTCGCGGTAGATCAGGTTATAGTGGTTCTGCATCGAGACAAAGCGTGTCCAGCCATTCAGTTGAGCGGTGTACTGAGCTTTGGTAAATTGCCAGGCAAACATCGACGATGCACCGATGTAGCGCGCTTTTCCGGCCTTGACGACATCGTGCAGCGCTTCCATCGTTTCTTCGATGGGCGTGTCATAGTCCCAGCGGTGAATCTGATACAGATCAACATGATCGGTTTGTAGTCGGTGCAGGGATGCGTCGATGAAATCCATAATGTGCTTGCGTGAGAGTCCGCTGTCGTTGGGGCCGTCTCCCATCGGGTTGAAGACCTTGGTGGCAATCACCACATCTTTGCGTGGGACGGCAAAATGGTGCAGCGCATTGCCCAGGATTTTTTCGCTCGCCCCCAGCGAGTACATATCCGCCGTATCGAAAAAGTTGATGCCAGCATCGAGCGCGTGGCGAATAAACGGACGGGCTTCTTTTTCTTCGAGCACCCACGGACGCCAGCTTTTGACGCCATAGGTCATCATGCCAAGGCACAGACGGGAGACTTTGAGACCGGTTTTGCCGAGTTTGGTGTATTGCATAGGGAACTCCTTTTGGGAAAGACCAGAGAGTAGATAATTAGAGAATAGAGAGAAGCCTATACTATTCACTACTCTCTTCACTACTCTCTATTCTCTAATTACTTCATAATCGTCAACTTCGCCAGACTCGCCGCCACGCGTTTGATGCCGACGCTTTCGAAGGCAATATCGACAATCTCTTCCTGATCTTGCAGGCGGCTGTCGAGCACGATGCCTTCGTTCCAGACTGGGTGGGTGACGCGCATGCCGGGACGATACTGGGCCTGAAGGATCGGGGCAGCAGCGGGACGCGACGGGGAGGGAAGAGTCCAGGTGGCGTTGCTGCTGCGGGAACTGCCGCCAGGGCTGCGGCTGGAATTTTGCGACCCGTAGCCGCCACCACGCCCGGTGCGGGATTTTCCGCTGAGAAGCGCCGCTGGAACATCCTCTAAAAAGCGGGAGGGAACTGTATCTTCGGAGAATCCGCGGCCGCCCCGGCGTTCGGCGCGTAACAGGTAAAGGCGATCTTTGGCACGTGTGATGCCAACGTAGAACAGGCGGCGTTCTTCTTCCATTTCTTCGGGTTCGTCAAAGGAGCGCGTGTGCGGCAAAATGCCATCATCCAAGCCGACGATGAAGACCACACCAAATTCCAGCCCTTTGGCGGCGTGCAGGGTCAGCAGCGTGGGAACATTGCTGCCTTCGGCCAGCGTATCCTGATCGGAAATCAGCGCCACGTTTTCGAGAAACTCGGCCAGCGTGCGTGTGGAGTAATCGTCGGCAAGGCGGTGGAGTTCGAGCACGTTTTCCCAGCGCTCTTTGCCTTCCTCGGTGCCGTCGTCCACGTGGTCTTTGTAGCGGATGTCTTCGCTGATATGGTCAAACAGCTCGGCAACCGTATAGGTGGAAACAAGGTCGCGCCATGCGGCGAAATGGGCGCCGAACTCACTCAAAGCCAGCGCTGCCCTGCCCGTAAATGAGGCAAAAAACGGGGAGTCTGATCCACGGGCCAGGTCCATCAGGACCGTTCCAGGGGTCGAACCCGCCGCTCGCGCTGTGGCGTGCAGGGTCAGGATGGTTTTATCCCCAATGCCGCGCGGTGGGATGTTGATGACACGGTCGAGCGAGACTTCGTCGGCGGGGTTGTAGACCAGCCGCAGGAAGGCAATCATGTCCTTGACTTCGCGGCGTCCGTAGAAGCGTTGTGCGCCAACCAGCCGGTAAGGCAGGCGCGCCGAAAGGAAGGCTTCTTCAAGCAGGCGCGACATGGAATTGGTGCGGTACATGACGGCGCAGTCGCCGGGTTCAAACTGGCGGCTGGCGACAAGCTGGGCAATCGTATCGACCACGAAGGATGACTCGCTGTAGTCATCGCCTGCTTCAAAGTAGGATATTTTTTCCCCTTTGCCAAGATCGCTGAAAAGTTGTTTGCGTTTGCGCCGCGGATTGCGGTCAATCACTGCCATGGCCGCATCGAGAATGGTCTGCTTGGAGCGATAGTTCTGCTCGAGCAAAATGGTCTGCGCGCCGGGGTAATCCTGTTCAAAGCGTTGTACGTTGCGATAATCGGCACCGCGCCAGCGGTAAACACTCTGATCAGGGTCGCCGACGACGAAAATGTTGTGGTGAATCGAAGCCAGATGTCGAACCAGGTTGTACTGCGCCTGATTGGTGTCCTGGAATTCGTCCACCAGCACGTGATGGAAGCGCTGGGCGTACTTGTCGCGCACATCGGGATAGTCTTCCATCAGGTTGGCAGTCATCAACAGCATGTCGTCAAAGTCCATCGCATTGGATTGTTGCAGCAGTTCCTGGTAGCGTTTGTAGATGCGCTTGACGACTTCGTCGCGGTAGTTGGTGATGGGGAAATCATCCGGCCCGATCAGTTCGTTTTTGGCGCGTGAAATGGCGCTGTGGACGGCGACCGGGCGGTATTGTTTGTCGTTGAGATTGAGTTCCTTGATGGCGTTTTTGACCAGCGTCTGCTGGTCGTCGGCGTCGAAGATGACAAACTCTCCGTTGACGGGCAGCTTGTCTGACTCGCGACGCAGGATGCGGGCGCAGGTCGAGTGGAAGGTTCCGAGTAGCAGGCCACGGGTCATCTCTTCGCCGAGCAACTGCTGAACGCGATGTTCCATTTCGCGGGCGGCTTTGTTGGTAAAGGTCACCGCCAGCATCTGGTACGGGCGAACGCCCTCGTAACCGATCAGGTAGGCGATGCGTTGGGTGAGTACGCGTGTTTTGCCAGAACCGGGCCCGGCGAGTACAAGCACGGGGCCAGCCCCGGCTGTGACGGCGCTGCGTTGTTGTGGGTTGAGTTTGTCGAGGAAGTCCATTGGGGAGCCAGAGAATAGTGAATGGAGAATAGAGAGTAGTAGGAACAAAGAAACAGGTTTTACTGCTCTCTAATCTCTACTTATCTGCTCTCTAAATTTGAGATGTGCAATTCGGACAGCGCTTGGCCTGGATCGGAATTTCAGTTGCGCATTGAGGACAGGTTTTGGTGATTGGGGCCGCGGCAGGAGCGGGCTTGTGCATGCGGTTGATGGCGCTAATCACCAGGAAGATGACAAAGGCGATGATCAGGAAGTCAATCACGTTATTAAGAAACAGGCCATAGTTGATGGTTGGCGCCCCTGCAGCCTGTGCATCTGCCAGCGTTTTGTATTTCACGCCTGTCAGGCTAATAAACAGATTGGTGAAGTCAACCTTCCCAAAGATCAGCCCGAAGGGAGGCATCAGAATATCGGTGACAAACGATGTGACAATCTTGCCAAAAGCGGCACCGATGATCACACCAATGGCAAGGTCGATTACATTGCCGCGCAGGGCAAAGTCTCTGAATTCTTTCAACATATTTACCTCCTTGGGAAATTGGGATTTTTGATTGTACCGTCACGGGCAGGGCCTGTCAACGCACTTGTCAGCAGGCGAATTATTTTCAAATATGAAAAACACGCTCCTGAAATGGAGCGTGTTTTCAAGGCGGGGAGGGCGGGATTCGAACCCGCGGCCGAGATTTAAGTCCCGGCACTCACTTAGCAGGCGAGCCCATTCGGCCACTCTGGCACCTCCCCGGGTGCAACATTTAAAACTTGGGATGATTTAGCGGAGGGAGTGGGATTCGAACCCACGGTAGCTTTCACTACGACGGTTTTCAAGACCGTTACCTTCAACCGCTCGGTCATCCCTCCGAGCCGGAAGATTTTACCACAGGTTGCTCATTGGCATCAAGATTCCCTCAATCAATTATCCAAAATCCCTGTTGGCTTGGTATAATTCAATCTCTATGGACAAAAAATATCACATTTGGACCGAAGGCTGTCAGATGAATGTGGCCGATTCGCAGCGCGTCAGTTCTGCGCTGGAGCATCTTGGCTATGCTCAAACTGAACAGCCCGACGATGCTGACGTTATCGTTTTAATACTTGCGTGGTGCGCCAGTCCGCTGAGGACAAGGCGTACGGACGGCTGACTTCACTGCGCCCGCTGAAAGACAAAAACCCGAATCTGGTCATTAACCTGATGGGTTGTCTGGTAGGGGTGCGCGGCAGCGAGAAGTTGCAGCAAAAATTCCCCTATGTAGATGTTTTCTCCCCGCCGTCGGACCCGGGACCGTTGGTTTCGTTTATCACCCAGGGTGAAGTGCGCTCCCTCGAAAATGCAGAAACGACCCGTCGCTTTTTGGCAATGGACGAGGAGCTGATCCTCCCTGTCAAGGAACGCAACCAGCTCATCTCGGCGCACGTGCCGATTGTCTACGGTTGTTCGCACGCCTGCACCTTTTGTATCATTCCCTACCGCCGCGGTATTGAGCGCTCCCGCCCAGTGGGCGACATCGTCGCGGAAATCCGCTCACTGGTGGCGCAGGGTGTCAAAGAAGTGACCTTGCTTGGGCAAATCGTTGACCGCTACGGCACCGACATCCCCGACGGGCCGAATCTGGCCGGGTTGCTGCGCATCGTCCATCAGGTGGAAGGGCTGGAGCGGATCCGCTTTCTGACGTCACACCCCAATTATTTTGGCGATGAGCTGATTGATACGATTGCCGAACTGCCCAAAGTCATGCCGCACATTGAGCTGCCAATCCAGGCGGGCGACGATAAAGTTCTTCTTGAAATGAAGCGCGGCTACACTCAAAATGAGTACCGAGAAATTATCGGGAAAATTCGCGCAAAATTGCCTGATTGCTCGATTGCTACCGATATTATCGTCGGCTTCCCCGGCGAGAGCGAAGAACAGTTTATGCAAACCTATCAGGTGTTGGCCGACCTGAAACTGGATATTGCCCATCTGGCGCGCTATTCGATGCGTGAAGGCACCGTCGCCACGCGCCGTATGATAGACGATGTGCCCGAAGAAGAGAAAATGCGCCGCCTGCACTTGCTCGATGATCTGCAAGAGCAAATCGTCGCTGAGATCAACGCCCGCTACCTCGGGCAGGTCGTGGATGTTTTGTTCGAGGAAAAGGTCAAGGGGCGCTGGAAGGGGCGCACCCCCACCAACAAACTGGTTTTTGTCGAAGCGGATGATGATTTAAAGGGTAGAATTGTTCCTGTCACCATTATCTGGACGGGTCCCTGGTCAATGCAAGCCAATCTGCTCCGTCAGCCTGTCCCCATTCGTTTGTAGAAACGAGATAACCCGATGAGAAAAGAAGCCATTCGTACGATCGCGATTTGTGTGTTTCGCCACGGAGACCGGATTTTGGTTGCAGAAGGGGTTGATTCAGTCAAGCAGCAGTCTTTTTATCGCCCATTGGGCGGGATGATTGAGTTTGGCGAACGTAGCGAAGAAACCATCCGCCGCGAGTTGATGGAAGAGATCAATGCCGAGGTCAGTGACTTGCGTTATCTGGGGCTGCTTGAAAATATTTTTGTCTACGAAGCCGAGCGAGGTCACGAGATTGTATTGATCTATGATGGCAAATTTGTAGACCCTTCTTTGTATGAAAAGACCGTTATCTTTGGTGATGAACTTGGTTCGCCGATCAGGGCAATTTGGATTGCGTTGAGTGAGCTTGGCCCGCAAAAGCCGCCGTTGTATCCAGCCGGACTCGATGAAATTTTGAGAAGCATGTAAAAAAAATCTCCCGTTTTGACGGGAGATTTTCTTTACATGCTTATAGACTTTCGTCGCCCATGCTGAAGACTTTTCCAACGGATGGGCCGAGCAGGGAGACAACTGCAAAAACGATAACAGCGACCAGTACAAGCATAAGCACAAATTCAACCGTCCCCTGTCCCTTTTCGGTCAGGTATATTTTCATGGTTTCACCTCCTTTCTTCACTTCAATAATAGAGTAAAGAGATGAACTTCATTGTAATGATTTTCAGGTTGATTACAATCGCTTTTATGTAGCCTGGTTGCGTCCATAATCGCAAACCTCGCGCAGCGGACAGATCGCACAATTGGGTTTGCGCGCGTGGCAAATCTCGCGCCCCAGGCGGATGATGTTCAAATGTGCAGCGTAAAAGGTTTCGGGCGGGAGCAAGGCTTCAAAGTAGGTATGCGCTTCTTCCACGCTCATTTGCAGCGGACGCAGGCCAATGCGCCCGGTGACGCGATACACATGCGTATCCACCGGGAAGGCGGGCCGTCCCAGCGAAAAGCACAACACAATCGCGGCGGTTTTTGGCCCAACGCCGTTGAACTTCGTCAGCCAGGCGCGGGCTTCTTCGAGCGGTAAATTCATCAGGAATGACAAATCCAGGTTGCCGCGTTCGGCAGTGATGGTTTGCAGCACCTTTTGGATGCGCGGCCCTTTCTGGTTGGCCAGCCCCGCCGGGCGGATGGCGTCCACCACTTCCGAGACGGGCGCGTCGCGCACCTGTTCCCAGGTGGGGAAGCGCGCTTGCAGCGCGTAAAAGCCTTTATCGCGGTTGGTGTCGCTGGTATTCTGCGAAAGGATCGTCGAAACCAGCTCGTCAATGGCTGGCAGCGGGTTGCGCCAGATCGGTTCGCCATAGAAGGCGAGTAATTTTTGGTGAACATCCAGAGCGCGTTCGGCAAGGGAGAAAGTCGTTAATTTCTTTCTGTCCAATCGGGGTTACCATATTTTTTGTGGACAAGTTCTTCCGCGTGGGCCTGCTCTTCCCCTGAAAGCGCCCCACGCTCCAGGCAGATGCCAAGCTGCGACTCAAAGGCCGCCCCAAAAGCCTGGGCCGCCCTCTCCCAGGGGATGATCTGCCCGGTAACGGTTTGTGCTGTCGTGGCACGTTCCAGCAAATGCTGGGCTGCATCGCGCCGGGCGGCTTCGTCGGGAAAAGTCAGCACTTGCGTAATGCGCGTCAGGTCGCCGAACAAAGGCAGGGTTCCATGTTGCAATACACCCAGTCGCTTGCGCGCCTGCGCCGAACCGACCAGCTTTTTGCCGTCCACAACGATCTCATAGGCTGATGGCACTTCAAAGCAAACCGGGCCTTTTTCAGCGCTGGCGGGCTGTGGATTCGTTTCCATTTGGACGGGGATGTTAAGCGTATGCAGCGCCAGCATCAGCGCCTGCGCCAGCCGCTGGTAGCTTTCAAGCACCGAGCCTTGCACACGCGGCTCGTTGGGTGGGGCGGTGACAGAATAGGTCAACTCGTCTGTGTGCAGGATGGCGCGACCGCCTGTCATGCGGCGCACCACGTCCCAGCCATGCGCATGCAGCCGCAGCGAGTCCACGTCACGATACGATTGGGCATAGCCCAGGGAAAGACAGGCCGGTTCCCAGGCATACAGCCGCAGGGTTGGCAGGGACTCGGCGTCGGCGCGGCCCACGGCCAAAAGCAGCGCTTCATCGACTGCCATATTCCAGGCCCCACGCGCCGGTGGGGTGATTAATAATCGCCAGGTGTCCATGTGGATATTGTACTCAAAACGCGCTACAATTTTATGAATTGATCTTGAAAGTAGGGGCGGGGTTTCCCCGCCCTTGTTTGGATAACATGTCTAGCGGGGCGCGGGGATCGCGCCCCTACAGCTGAGGAGAATGATAACCCATGGCAGACGAGCAGATTGATATAGCAATTATTGGCGGTGGTGTGGCGGGGGCTTACAGCGCCTGGCGATTGAAACAGGCTTACCCAAAGACGAAAATTGTTGTGTTTGAAGGGAACAATCACATTGGTGGACGGCTGCTGTCAGTTTCCCCGCCGGATATTAAGGATATGGTGGCCGAGTTGGGCGGGATGCGTATTCTGCCAGCCGTTCAGCCGCTGATTACCCGTTTGATTGATGTGCTTAACGAGCATTTGCTAGCCGACGAAAAAATAACCTTGTATGATTTCCCGGTGGATCAGCCGCAAAATATTGCCTACCTGCGCGGTGTCTACCTGCGCCTTTCGGATTTTACAGCCAACCCCGATAAAGTTCCGTACCATCTGTCGTTTTTGGAGCGTGGCGAAATGTCGGGCAGCATTATTACCAGCGCGATTGAGCAGATTGTGCCGGGCATTACCGATCCTAAAATCGACGATCACAGGCGTCGTCACATGGCGCGTGAGGCCAGCTTTGCCGGACTGCCGCTCTATAAACAGGGATTTTGGAATGTGCTGTTGCGCGTCATTAGCGGCGAAGCCTATCAGCTTGGCGTGGATGCGGGCGGTTACAACTCGACGATGGCAAACTGGAATGCTGCCGATGCGATCCCCTGGTATCTTTCAGATTTTGGCGTCAGCGCAAAGTATAAGGCGTTCAGAAACGGTTTTCAGCAGGTGCCACTTGCGCTGGCGAAACTGTTTGTTGCAGCGGGCGGCGAAGTGCGCCTGAATACGCCAGTGGATGGGTTTCAATGGGCTGGTGACGGGACGATTGAACTACTGGCGCAGGGCAAAGCCATCCGCACGCAATCGCTGATTTTGGCCATGCCACGCCGCTCGCTTGATTTGTTGGCCCCGGCCAGCCCGCCATTGCGCGAAATTCAGGGTCTGATTGAGAGCGTCACACCCCGTCCGCTGTTCAAGCTGTATACGACATACGCCAATCCGTGGTGGCGTGGGGCGGGTTATACCGGCGCGGATGGAAAGCCTGTGCTGGTGGAAGCCGGACGCACCGTCACGGATTTGCCGATTCGACAAACCTATTACTGGCCGAAGCAAAACGGCGAGCCCGTTTCGGAAGGTCCAGCGATGCTGATGGCGAGCTATGATGACGGATCCAATGTCGGTTTTTGGGATGGTCTGCGTCCGCAGCGTGGCAAAGCCTGGCAGGCCGACCAGGAAGTCGCCCAGCCAGATGATCCGTTTCTCGGGGATGATGCGTTGGGGGAGTGGGGCAAATACAAGGCTTCGCGCCGCATGGTCAGGGAAGTGGCCCGTCAGCTTGGCACCATTCACGGATTGACCTATACACCCGATGTGCGCAACGCAGCCTTCCGCGATTGGGGTGACGATCCCTTTGGCGGCGGCTGGAATAGCTGGAACATTGGCGTGAAAAGTTGGCAAATCAAAGAGCAGATCGTTAAACCGTTCGCTGAACGTTCCCTCTATATTTGTGGCGAAGCCTATTCAGATGCGCAGGGCTGGGTGGAAGGCGCGTTGCAAACCGCAGATAGGATGCTGGAAAAACTGGGATTGGATGCGTTGTAATGATGGAGGGGCGAGCCAAACCTGCCCAGAGCTGCAGGCGCGGGTCGGCTCGCCCCTACTGTTTTTTCGCCACTAATGCAAGCGTGTACTTGCGCGCCAGCCACAAGGGAAGAAGCCCCAAAATACCAAAGGATGAATCAATGGGCCACCAGAAAAGGGGAATGCCACGCATCAGGATAAAGATCAAAGCCCAGGGGACGACCAGCAGGCAGGCAATCATGCCAAACTCAATCACCCAGATGTTTTTGACCGGGTCACGCAGCGGCCCAATGAATGAGATCGCAATCGCAACGTGTCCAAAGGCGAGCCAGTCATTGCCATACAGCATAAATGGATAATCTCTCCCCGTTTCAATTGCCCCGTTATGGACGAGTTCCAGCCACGCTGACATCTGCGGCCAAAGGGCGGCAAACCACGTCCCGTGGCCGAACCACTTTACGAGCAACGTACTGCCCCATTCGAGTGGAATGGCGCTCAGGCCGCTGAGCACCAGTGCGGCCATAAAGAAAACCAACAAAACACGTATTCGTTTTTCGAGTGACATGTCTTAAAGCGGCCTTACATACGGGTTGGATGCTTTTTCTTCCCCCACTGTTGTCTGGGGTCCATGACCGGGCAACAGAATCGTTTCATCAGGCATGGTGTAAATTTGGGTACGGATGCTCTTGGTCAGTGCTGCTATATCGCCGCCCGGCAGATCGGTGCGGCCCACACTGCCCGAAAAAATCAGATCTCCGCAGAAGCAAATCTCAGCCGCAGCGCAGTAGAGCACAACGTGACCCTGTGTGTGGCCGGGTGTGTAGCGCACTTCAAATTCGTCATTGCCGAGATGCATGGTCATGCCATGGGTAAAGTCAATTGTTGGTTCGGGCCCAGGGTCGATTTTGTAACCAAATTTGGCTGCGCCGCCGCCAGTACGCCACAACACATGGTCGTCGGGGTGCAATGCCACCATCGGCAGCGGATTGAGTGCGTCTGCAATGGCTGCTGCGCCACCGATGTGGTCGAAGTGTGCGTGGGTGTACCATAAATGGGCAATGCGCCAGTTTCGTTTTTGTGCAGCGCGCAGGATGATTTCGCCGTCCCAGGATGGGTCAATCACGACAGCGTCACCGCTGGCGCTGTCAGCGACAAGATAGGCATTCGTTTGCACTGGGCCAAGGGTAAAGGCGACGATTTCGAGGGGCATTGGGGTTCTCACTTTTGCAAAAAGTTGAAGGGAAGTACGTCTGTTTCTTCCGCAAAATTATACTCTTACACCGCAGATAAAAAAAACGGGCAAGTCGATTGACTCGCCCGTTGCTTTAGCGAAATGCTGGAACTACTTGGTTACGCCGGTCAGCCATTCCTTCATTATTTGATTCGCATCCAGGGTCAGGACAACCTGGGCATTGTCTGGCTGGCGAGCCAGGATTGGGCCAAGCGCAGCAAACTGGTCAAAGTTGGGGTCGCTGTAAGCCTGAATTGCGATGGCGCTCAACTCTGCGTCGCTGGCAAGCATGGATACGTGTTCGCCCAACGAGAAGCCAAAGATTGTCTGGCCGCGTGCGACACCGTCTGCAGTCTGGATCATGACCAGACCAGTCTGCGATGTAATCCAGTCGGGGTGGGCTGCCAATACGGCTGTAGCCGGATCGTACATGGCGACGCGCAGTTTTCCGTGGCGGCCTGTGGGCTTGGCAAACAGGCTAGCGTATTGCTTCAAGGAGGGGGCGATCAACTTGCCGAGTGCATTTCCTCTTGCTGCAATCTTATCAAAGATGGTTGGGTCAATCGTTGCAGTGCGGGCTGCATCTGAAGTTACCATGGTAAGGGTTAAGCCAGCGTGTAAAACAATATCGGCTGCATCGGGGTCATACCAGGGGTTGAAGACACTGACGGGGGTGTTACCTTCACCGTCTACTGCTTTTCCGCCACCCATCCAGATGATCTTGTAGAGTTTCATCTGCTCAGGGCAGGTCTGGACTGCATGGGCAATGTTGGTCACGGGGCCGAGCGCCAGAAGGGTTACACCGGCAGCAGCTTTGGAGCACAGGAAGCCTGCCGCGTCGTGTGACAACGTCGATAAATCGTGTCGCGCAAAACCGTAGCTGGTAAACCAGAAACCATCCGGGCCGTGTACAAACATACCTTGCAGACTGGGGGCCAATGTCAATGGGCCTGACGCGCCAACAACAACGGGGATATCGGTCCGCTGGGCAGTGTCAAGAAGAATAAGGGCGTTGTTGGCAGCGTTCTCTACCGTTGTATTTCCGGCGACGGCTGTAATACCCAGAATATTTACCAGATCAGAACGAGTGAGCAGATAGGCAATCGCAGCGGCATCATCTACACCAGTATCGGCATCAATCACCATTGGAATGCCAGGGGGGGGGTCTTTTTGGCAGAAACAGAGGCGGGGGCAGCCGCGATGCTACTAAGGGCAAGGACAAGAGCAAGGCCAACTGCAAAAACACGTTTGAAAATAGAGCTTTTCATTTTTATCTCCTTGGGCTGGTACATATAATATTAGGTTGCTTCGTCACATATTTTGCTATAAAGTTATTATATGTGTTTCATAACTTATTTACTTTGCTGGTAGTTTGCAATATTCTTTGCATTTCTGCAAATCTTTTCATTTCTGCAAATTCATTCAAACTACATTTTAGCTTTTCTTCGATGAATTATCGAATGGATTGGATTGATTTTGTGCGATTTACTTTTAATTTAATGGTATAAATCGCGCTTTTCTTCTCTAATTCCTGAAAAAACAACAAGACTCTTTCATTATTTACATGGTATCTGTTTGTAACAGGAAGGTCTTATAAGATATTAATCAGTTACATCAAAATCCCATCAAAATATTGACCGAATTATCTTTAAATTATTTGTAGCGAAATAAATTTCTTGATTATTTTGTTGAAAACAAGGGGTTGTCTCTTTTAAACGTGCAAAGTTATTTTTTATGATCGGATTATCCGCTCCTTTTCTGTGGCTTGGATAGACTGGTGGGGTATTCGCTATTATCCCCTGTAGTGTAATAGATCGATAAGGGGGGTACCTTCGCTGCTGCCGGAATGATGGAAAACGATTGAATAAAGAAAGTGCCATGCCTTTAAGGGCGTGGCACTTGTGTTAAGCGTTCAGGTTTGACATGCCTCAATTATTATGCCCAACTGGAATGAGAGTCGAAGCAGGTTGAGATGCGAGCTTTTGAGCAAAAGCCGCTGGGGTTTGGTAGGCCAGCGAACTGTGAGGTCGCTGGGTATTATAGTGCAATCGCCAAGCTTCAATCACAACTTTGGCTTCCTGGAGCGATTGAAACCATTCTCGCTCCAGGCATTCATCACGGAACTTGTCGTGAAAGCTTTCGATGAAGCCATTTTTCCAAGGCTGACCTGGCGGAATGAAAACAGGACCGACCTTGTTTTCTTCCAGCCAAGCTTGTACCGCATGGGAAGTAAACTCACTGCCGTTATCGGAGCGTAGAAAAACAGGCGCAGAGCGATTCTTGAGAATGGCTGCCAGAAATGCGGTCACATCTTGAGCAAGGATGGAAGTCGAAACCAGAATGCCTAGGCATTCACGAGTGAACTCATCAAGGACGCTTAAGGTTTTGAACTGTGCTCCATTTGCCAGCCGGTCGAACAAGATGTCATATGTCCAAACATGGTTTTGATACTCAGCTTGGTGTGGCTGAACAGTTTGATCGCTTCGTTTTCGGCCCTTTCGGGCACGTTGAGCTGCCAACTGAAAGTCATGTTGCTTCCACAGCCGCCAGCAAAGTCCAAAACCGAGCCCACTTACAACCGCAATACGCCGATACCCATAACGCGGATTGGTTTTGATCGCCTTGCGCATCGCATCCAGAGATTTTTGGTCTTGGACTGGCTGACGAAGTTGATACCGACCTACCGCTCTGGAATAACCTGCCCAACGACATGCGGCGCGCTTGGACAAGCCTCTTCGTTCCATGTCATCCATCAAAGTGTGCCGCTCGACAGCCGTCAGACTTTTTTTGATAGTAACTCTTTCAAGGCATCATTGGCCAAGATCGATTCTGCCAGCAAACGCTTCAGCTTGATGTTCTCGTTTTCGAGCGCTTTGATCCGCTTCGCTTCTTGAACATTCATGCCGCCATATTTCTGTTTCCAACGGTGGTAGGTTGCTGGGCTGATCTGTTTCTCCCGGCAGACATCTTCAATGGTTTTGCCTTTGCCTAGCTCTTCATCGGCATCATGCAATAGCTGTACAATTTGTTCTGGCGTTCGTCGCTTCATGAGAATCTTGCTCCTTTTTCGGGCGCTTGACTCTCATTTTACTTGGGTATAAATTCCGAGGCAGGTCAGGTTTCGATAATATTCATCCAAATGCTTTGGTAATCCCCGCATTGTTGCCAGCAGCGCTTCGCGTCCATACGTCAGCGTGTCAGATTCATGCTGTTCGAAGACCAACAGCCCGGCGCGTAGGCCGCGTTTGACTTTTTTCAGAAAGGCCCTGTCGGCCTGTTCCAGAAGGATGCAGGCCGCTTCTATGTCTGTGGATGTTTGCGGGCGGTGGAGTTCGACAGCGAGCCATGCTTCAAATGTGCTGACCTTTTCCGCAGCGGCGGATTCTTGCAGGGCGCTGATCTGACATTTCATCCAGCCTGCTTCGGCGCGCTCGTCACACAGGCTGCCGGTAAGCAGCCAGAGTTGTTGTAATGGCTCGCCCATGATCTTGGCCTGATAATCGCGGCGAAAACGCAAATGGCTTTGCAGGTAGTGTTGCCAGCGATAGGCCGAAGGGGAGATTTTGCCCAGATTTTCGTCGTAGGTGAGCGCTTCATGGCGCACGCTGAAATCGTTCGCCATGGCATTTTCCATTTCGACGACTTGATATAGCAGGTGCACCCAGGCGCGGTAGACATCCCGCAGGCTGACAAATTTTAGCCCGTTGGGCGAAAGCGCCACGCCCCAGCCCTGACTCAGATCGAGACGGCGCACGACGCCGATTTCATACATGGCCAGCAGCGCGTCCACTTCGGGGTTGACGTTGTGCTGCA
Organism: uncultured Chloroflexia bacterium; assembly: GCA_963757465.1. GTDB lineage: Bacteria > Chloroflexota > Anaerolineae > Anaerolineales > Villigracilaceae > UBA5195. The sequence continues at coordinate 24,530 of CAVWRY010000008.1, forward strand.
CCATGCGGTAGGCGGCAGTGGCGTCCATCCCGGCGTAGGAGCGCATGATTTTCAGTCCGCCAGGGTGCAGGTGGGCAAACTCGCTCAGGTCGTAGACGCGCCCGTCGAGAATAGCCCAGTAGCCATCTTCGTCGTTGTTATGATCGACGACTGCCGAAGCGTCGATGACCTGTGTTTGCGCAAAGTGTGCGCCTGCGTAGGTGGTGAAGACTTCCTGCAAGTAGCGGTCTTCGCCGACTAGTCGGTAGAACGTTTCGGGTGGCGCACCGTAACGCGCCAGAATGGCCTTGATGGCGTTCATCACGCTCACGGCAAAGTCGGCGTGGCCGCAGACGTAAATGGTCGCGCCTAGCCCGCCGTCAGCGCGGCTTTGCAGCAGATGGTAGAGTTGCGCGGCGTTGGCGTCTTTGAGCATTTCCTGATCGATATAACTATGCGGCGCGGCTGGGAAAGTAAAACGACCATCTACCAGTGCAAGGCCAAGATCGGCTCGGGAGAAGGCGGCATGCATGCGGAGATGGCCTTGTTCTATGAGTGTTTCCAACTCGGCGGCGTAGTATAAATCCTGCGGTGTACGTGTGCCAAAGAAGAGCCAGCTTTCGCCGCTGCCCTGCGCCGCCCGCGCTTGAATCAGGCTGCGGAAGGGGGCCAGGCCTGTGCCGCCTGCAAACATGACAATCGGCTGTTGCGGGTCGGCGGGCAGACTAAATCGCGGTGGATGGATCAGGCGAATTGCGATGCGCCGTCCGGCGGTGGGGTCGAGCCGCGAAAGGTAGCCTGAGCCCACCCCGCTGCGGATTGCGCTGCGCGAAACGTCAGTGGCGAGGGTCTGGTAGCGCAACTGTCCCACCATGAGCTGGATTTCGCTGACTTCGGTGGTTTGCGCGTCTGTGGCGATGGCGGCGATGGAGTAGATGCGAAAGGCTTCGGGTGGCACAACCCGACAGATGCGCTCGGCTTCGCCGGGTTCGGCTTTCCAGATGCGACGCGTGTCGAAGCCACTTTCCGCCAAAAGGGTTAGCAAATCCCACAGTTCCCACTGGTCTTCGGCGCGGGCTTCCAAAATGAGTCGCAGACCTTCATTGTGCGTCACCCCGTAAAGGGTTTTGGCTGCGGTGCGTGATACGGGTCGCAGACAGCCAAAGGTCAGCAGCGTACGCAGGGACAGGATTTTCGCATCCTGGTAGCCATCGCGCGTTTTGACGGCTTCGCGCCACAACGCATTGAGCGCAATCGGCTCGTCGCCACGGGCGCGCAGCGCATCGAGCGTCTTTTGCACTAGTGTCGGGTCATTTTCCGGCAGTACGGCGCAGCGGTCGCCCGGCTGGCATGCAAGGCCAGTGCCGCGCAAATCGAATGTGATCTGCTTGACCCAGTTTTCGCCTTCGCGGCGCACATCCTGCACGCTTTTGACCGGCACAAAATGGCTGATCTGCGGATAGCGCGTATAACGCTCCAGCCGCGCCTGCTCCAGTTCGCCGTCCATTTTGTCCCACATGCGGTCATCAAAAGCCCCGGCGAATCCGCTCAGGGTTTTGCTGCGCCCGGCTTTAAAGGAAAGATCAAGGTAGCCATAAGTCTTTAAGCGGTGGCGCCCCAGCAGGCCGGTTTCACCTGCATAGGAATGGATCGCCGCCTGAAAAATACCGGTCAGTTGCCTGTCTTTGACACGCTTGACATAATCCACGACCGAAATCGCCTCGAACGCATCCAAAAAGGCGCGCCAGTGCGGCGGAAACCAGTTGCGCACATGGCTGGTTTCTTTGCCGATGTTGCTGGCGTGCGAACCGCGCCCAAACAAAATATCGAGCTGTTGAAAGGCCGGAATGGCGGTTCCGCTGGGGCCGGGGACATTGTTGAAAGGGGTAGCAAGTGGCGCGACGGTTTTGCCCCACACCACCGGGTTGACGTAGAGTGGATGGTAGGCGTTGGGGTTGACCTTGCTGAAAACGCCATAAACCAGCGACTGCATGGTGTCTGCAATCAGACGCAATTCACCCTTGAGCGCGGACGTGTCTTCGGCGGCGACGGCTTCCTGTGCGCGGATGGCAGCCAGCAGTACTGGTGTAAAACGCGCCATCACTTCGGTTGGCACCATCTGAAAGCGCCGTTCGGCCTCGTTGCCCAAAATCGGAATCAGCAGGGCCAGGTTTTCCATGCGCATTGGGTCGGGCGCGCTTGCATCGAGCAGACGAAAGTTGTAGACGTTCATATCAATGAACGAAAGATTCGGCGCAGACTGCTGCAAACGCTGGCTGATCTCCAACCAGGGGCGCTGAATTGCTTCGGGCATTTTCTCGTAAGCATCGGGCTGGACGTAATGATAGGCGTGCGCAAAAATACCCAAAATGACAGATGCCCGCAGCACATCGGCGTCGGGCAGGTCTGCGGGCAGCGCGCTCAGGACGGGCATTTGTTCCAGCGTGCGGCGCAGCGTCAGGCGGCGGAACATCTCGGGCAGGTTGGCGGCAGTCTCATCCCAAATGCGATGGATGTGCGAAGAAAGTTGCAGGCTGGGCAGACTGGTCGGCATGAATCCGTGTGACTCAGACAAAAATCCCAGGTTTTCGTGGCCCAGGCGTTTGTTTTCGGCTTCAGCTTCGGCTAAAACGCGGCGGCTCGGAATCATCACCAATCTCCCACCACCGCCTGACAAATGTTGGCGCGTGAAACCGTCCCCACCAGCCGGCCATTTTCCACCACTGGCAGGCGGCGGATTTGCAGATCAATCAGCACGGTGGCGGCTCTGGCAACATGATCGTCGGGGTGCAAAACCAGCGGGTTGCGGATGACCAGTGGCATGATCGGGCGCTGAGAAAGTTCCTGACCCTTGCGCAGGAACAGGCGATAGGCGTCGAAGAGCGTCCCACCCTCAGCCAGAATCTCGTCAAAATTGGGCAGCGCCGCCCGTAAAATGTCCCCTTCTGAGAGCACGCCCACAAAGCCCCCATCCCGGTCAATCACCATCAAATCGCCTACCCCTGAAAGGGCCACGATTTCTGCGGCGTGTCGCAGGTTCGAGTCATCCCGAATGCGCGCTGGCTGATTTGCCATGATGCCCTTGACCATCAGCGTAGGCAAATGGATATGCTCCTGCCAGGCCGTTAACAGGTCGGTCAGTGCTGGGTAGAGCACATCTTCGGGCGGCGCGATCGGCTGCACCAGATAACGGTCAATGCCAACTTCATTAATACTGCGGATGGCGGTCTCACTGTCGGCAAAGTCTGAAAGCAGCGCCTTGCGCGCCTGTGGATAGCGCCGTCCGGCCTCGGCCAAAAAGGTGATGCCACTCATGCCGGGCATTTGCTGATCTGCCAGAAAGAGCGCAATCACGTCATCTTCGCGGTGGCAGGCTTGCACCTGACTCAGCCCTTGCTCGCCAGAAAGCGCCGTTAGCACGCGATACGCGTCCTGAAACCGACTGTGGATCAGGTCATTTAAGGTTTGCAAAATGCCTGGGTCGTCATTGACGAGAAATAGGATTGGTTTTTTCATGGGATAGATGTTAGCTCTTAGATGTTCGCTATTAGATTCTCTTCTCTAACAGCGAACATCTAATAATGTCTATTCGCCAATGATCGCAATCATCTCAATCTCCACCTTTGCGCCGAGGGGTAGCGCCCCGGCCTGATAGGTCGTTCGCGCGGGTGGGTTGGAGCCCATATAGCGCGCGTAGACTTCGTTCATCGCGCCAAAGTACGCCATATCCGCCAGCAGCACGGTGGATTTGACGACATGCTCAAAATCTGTCCCGGCGGCTTCGAGCACAGCTTTCAGGTTTTGCAGCACCTGTTCAGTCTCTTCCTGAATGGTGCCGCTGACCATTTTGCCGGTGACCGGGCTGAGGGGAACCTGCCCGGCGGTGAACAAAAAATTCCCGGCGCGTACGGCCTGTGAATAGGGGCCAACCACGCCGGGAGCTTTGTCGGTGAAGATAATCTGTTTTTCCATAATGTTTCTCCTGAGAAAATAAAATTTGTTACGCAATTATAGGAGGGAGATTGCTTGCTTCAAATGCCCCTTAAGCATGGATCTTGAATAGGAAATCTTTCAAGCTTTTATTTATACGAATTTCGCAATGGAACTGTAATATAATTGCGCAGCATTATTGATTGCTCTTTGATAAGCGAAAATGACTCTTTTTCAAAATAGAATAGCATAACAAACGCATAGATTTCTTGAAATCGCTTGGGAGACAATCGGATGATCAATTCCCTTACATCGTTAAGGTTTCTCGTAATTATTTTGATTTATTTTCATCATTTGTCTTATTCTTTTGGGTTGGGGCCAGCAGGAGTTACTTTTTTCTTTGTTTTATCAGGTTTTGTTATCGGTTATGTCTACAATCTTAAGTTTATCTCTTTGGTTGTTGAGCAGGTAAAGCTTTTTTATGTAAAGAGGCTGATAAAACTTTATCCATTGCATATCTTAACCTTTCTTATCGCAATTCTGCTTTTATACCTGCCCCATGGTAAACCACTCGTTGCAACCAATATTTTTTACACATTATGTAATATTTTTTTGTTGCAAAGTTACTTTCCCAATGGAAATCAAGTATTCGCGTTCAACGCTCTGGCTTGGTTTCTATCTGACATCGTTCTTTTTTATCTCTTAACGCCATTTATATTATTCTTTCTGCATAAATTCCAAATAGCCAAAAATTTGAACTTTTTGCTATTGTTGGCTTTATTACTGTTTTTTGTCGAAATTGTCCTGGCACTCCTGTTTAGCAATAAAATTGCGTCCTATACTTTTGGATGGTGGTTTATTTATATTTCTCCCTATTTTAGGATTTTTGATTATGGGATTGGGTTGGTATTTGGACTTGTTTTTGTATCCATCAAAGATTTATTGGCCCATCCACATTCTTTAATAAACAAAGTTATTTTTAGCGTATTGGAAATTACTTCAATAATTCTTTTTGGCTTTTCGTTTTATTGGATGCCTTTTTTCCCATACCCATCCTTGTGGATGGGTACCTATTTTCTGCCATTTTCTCTATTTGTTATTTTTATTTTTTCATTTCATCAGGGCGTCGTTTCGTCCATCTTATCCATGAAGTTTTTTGTTTATTTGGGAGATTTAAGTTTCACAATTTATATGATACATCAGTTGACGATTATCGCTGTAGCGCGTTTGATTTCCCCTTTTCCCCTTTATGGGGTAGCTTCTGATGTAAAAAAACTTGCTGTTCAATTATTGTTATTTCTTGGGATCATTATTTTGAGCCATCTATGTGTAAGGTATTTTGAGGAACCAGTCAAAAACTGGTTGATGCCCAAATTGCAAAAAAGAATATTTCGGTCTTAACAGTTTGCGCGTCTACGCTAAAACAGCAAAAAAACCTTCCTTATTCAAGGTTATTTATTCATAACATTTGTGTCTACCTTGTTTGAGAGAATTTGGTAAGAAAAGCAATCATTTTATTATTTACTGGTTGATTGTCACCTTTGAGAGCACTCCACATGCTAGCACATTAGATGTGGAGCTTATTGTGCCTGTTGTTCCTGCGAATACATATTTACGTCGTGAAAACCGGCGTCTTTTTCGTTCGCTTTTGAGGTGGTCTTATGTCATCAGCCGTTCGCAGGTCGTTAAATTTTGTTTTGATTGTGGCACTCGTCATCAGTGGGGGCGCAAATACCATTCCGGTTGCGGCAAAGGGGACAGCCGCCATCGTCGAAACGGCATCCAGCCCGCGGCCTGCCTACGCTGCGTTGGCTGCGGTCACCGTCAGTGGGCCGGGGAATGTTTTGATTGGGGAAGATTTCAGCCTGACAGTTTCCTTCAAAAATACTGGAAGTTCAGCTGGATATGGCCCGTTTGTGGACATCGTTCTGCCCAGCAATGGCGCGGATGGTAATGCTGGCAGCGATGTTCAGGATGGAATTGAGTTTGTCAAAGCTTCCACGCTTGGATACACTTTCAGCACTGCCGAAAACACGCTATTTATCCAAAAATTCCCGGTGACGGGGGCAGCAGTTACTTGTTAAGCCATCCCTGGGCGCGTCAGAGCGGCGGCAAGTTTGCCGATGTTTGCGGCGAAGCAGGCGACACCTTTGTCAGCTTGCGCCTGCCGTTTGGCGGTGTGGTGCCGGGGCAGCCGATTCCGCCGATTACGATTGATGCCAGCTTGAGCAACCTGGCAGACCTGGATTTTCCACTCAATATCCACTCGCGGGGTGGTTTTTTGTATGGCAACAACTCGCTGGATGACTGGTGCTGCGGTGATGCGGTGATCTTCAGTAATCCGTCGCCTGACAGCCCAACCTGGCCGCCCAGCAAAATTACACCCAAGCTGATGCTGTTTACAAAAACGTATGACGGCCCCGACAATGTTCAGGATGAAATTGCTAGCGGTCCTAATTTTGCCCACAAATATACCCTTGGGGTGGATATCGCTGCCGGACAGACGATCACAGACCTCGACGTGTTCGATAAACTCCCGACCAACGAACAATACATCAGCCTGGATGTGGCGGCGACAACGCCGGGGCACGTCATCCGATCCACCCCGAATACGACGCTCGCGGGGGGGACGCTGGATGTTCATTATGGCAGCGCGACCGGCACAACATCCAGTAGTGACCTGGCCGTTGTGTTCAATTTTTACGTCCCACGTTTGGATGCCAGCAATGCGCCAGTGATTGACCCGGCGAGCGGCAACGATGCGCTTTCTAAAAATATCGCCTGGATGACCGGCACCTGGACGCCGGGCGATAAACGCGATGCCGCGCAAGCGGTTGCCTCAGACTCGAAGTGCGTAACGGGTGGCAAATGTCAGCCGTTGCACACCTTGCAAGACAAGGCCATCGCCATTCAGAAAAGCGTCACCGACCTGACCGATAACAACCCATCGCCCGGTGATGTGCTCGAATATACCCTGGCCTTTCAAATCTCGGACTATTTTTCGTTCAACGGTATCACCATTACCGACCTGATTTCAGATGGGCAGCATGTAGACCCAAAGTTTATGCCGACGCTGCAAATCAACGGCAACGGCTATGTCCTCTCTACCGCTGCACTGACCGCTGCAAACTATGACATCTCCTGCAATTACACGGGCGGCCCCGGCCCGGAATGTACCTCCAATAATCTGGCGGCTAATGATGGTTCGACCAATTTTGTTGCGCGTATCTCGAATGAAATTATTAGTCGTGGTCAAAACGGACGCCTGATCGGCGGTTGTGTCAACCCGGCGGGTGGCAATCTGACGACGTGTACCCCTGCCAGCCCCGGCGACGGCCCAACCATGGGGCTGGTCATCTTCCGCACGGTGATGCAGGATCAGTTTACCGACAGTTTCCCGTCTGGCGATAAGAGCGTGGATCAGGGCGACCTGTTGACCGATCAGGCCCAAATCAACGGCACAGTCCTTGACAATAATACCTTTGCCACGCGCCAACTCGAAGCGGACGATGCCAGCGCCAAGCTTTCCATTCAACGCAAAGGCTTAAGCAAGAAGTCTCTATGCGATTAATGGCAATACAAACGCCACCGCCTGGCAAACGAAGGGCGGCAATGTCGAAATCAAACCTGGCGATACGGTCACCTATCGCATGAGTTACGCGCTCAACACCAGCGATGTCGAAGACCTGGCGCTTGATGATTACCTACCGCTGCCGGTTTTCTTTGTCAATGACCCCGATGCCAATGACAATCCCGGTCATACTAACGGCCCCGCCTTTGTTTTTGATGACACGGTGAGCGCCGCCGCCCCTGCGGTTGGACACGCGCAATTTGGTCCTTCGGATACCTTCCGAGCGTATTCTGGCCTGGTTCCTACCCTGGTGCAGAATTCCACGCAAAATATGTTGCGCTTTAACTATGGCGATTACGACAACCCCGCCAACACACCCACGACGATTGACCTGTTGTTTACGCTGACGGTTTCCTCCGAGCCTTTTGCCGACCAGTCTTTTATTGCCAATCAGGCGCACGAATCCGAAGGCAGCACCAACGACGGCCCTTTTGCCCAGGATGCGCTGCAGTGGGTTATTCTGACGCAGCCAGCTTTGCAAACCACCAAAGGCGTCATCTGGAGCAGTGGTGCCGGCGCGGTTTTTGACCCGACGCCAGTGGGCCCTGTCGCATTCTCTGGCCCGGCTTCGGCCCCGCGCTGGAGTGGAACCATTAACTCCAACGGGTTGGCAGTGACTCCGATCAACAGCAATGTCACAGGCGTTCGTGCGGGGGATACGGTTTCGTTTGCCATCACGATTGAGAACAAAGGCTCCAGCCTGAAAGGCGCATTTGATCTTATCGTTCGTGACGCCATCCCCGACATTTACAAGATTCCAGCGGGCGGTCCTAATCTGCAAATCTACTACGGTGATGGGACTGGCCCGATCAGCACGGTTGTGGATGGGGTTGTTACACAGTCCCAATGCACCAGCACCTGGCCCGGCGATCCATGCGGGCCGGACGGCCAGGCCAACACGCAAGATGATCTTTTCGGGCGTGGCATCAAGCTGCTTGACCCGGTTGGGCAGGGTGTTTGCGATGCTTATAACCCCAACCTGGGCAACAATGTCATTCTGGTCACCTACGATTTGATCGTGATGAAGAACATCAAGCCGGGCGCCTATATCAACATGGGTTCGATTGGCCACTACAGCGGCAGCACCGGTGGAACCAGTCATGTCACCGGGGGCCTTGTGTGGAATTTGCACACCACCGACACAGCCACAACATCCTGGATTTCTGCAAGCACCCTGGCAAATACCGGTTTTGCGCCGCAGCGTACTACTATTCTGCCCAAACAACCTGCTGCAGCCCGTTACACATCCATGCCGGGAGAGTGGCTTGAAATCCCAACGCTCGGTGTCAAGTCGTCAATTGTCGGCGTGCCCAACCATGCCAATGGCTGGGACTTAACCTGGTTATCCGATCAGGTCGGCTACCTGCAAGGGACAACGCCGCCCACTGCAGTTGGCAATACCGCGCTCACTGCGCATGTTTATCTGGCAGATGGAAGTCCCGGGCCGTTTGTCAACCTGAGCCAGTTAAGTTGGGGGCAGACAATCATCCTGCATGCGGACGGCTATCGTTACATCTATCAGGTGCGTGACAACCGTCAGGTCTACCCGACCGATCTTTCGGTTTTCAAGGAAGATGGCTATGCCTGGTTGACCCTGCTGACCTGCAAAGGCTACAATGCTGTTAGCAATAGCTACCTGTATCGTGTCGCTGTCCGTGCCATCCTGCTGCGTGTTGAAGCAGAATAAGGCCAAAATGCACAATCATCAAAACGCGCCGAAAGGCGCGTTTTTTTGTACTATACTCAACCCCAAGGAAAAATCACCATGGAAACCAACCCGGCATCCGAACTTCCTGCAAATGAACCTGCAAATAACTCACTGGCAATCGTCAGCCTTGTGTTGGGGATTGCGGGACTTCCGTTGTTTTGCATAACATTCATATTTGGCTGGTTTTGTAGCTGTTTCATGGGATTGTTTGCAATTGGTGCCATTCTTTCAGGATTGCTTGCCCGCTATCAAATTAAATCCACAGGCCAACAGGGAGAGAATATGGCCCTGATCGGGATCATTCTTGGATGTGTGCAATGCATGTTTGTCGTTTTCAGTCTGTTATTGAGCGTGGTGCCCTTTGTTTTTTCAAGAATTCAGCAATAATTCCAGTTTGAAGTAAAATCCTTTTGTTGATGACGGACAGACGGTGCCTGTTTCTGCCGTCTGTTTCTCTTGTAGCAAACGTTGATTGGAGTATTTATGAGCGAAACCGGCACACTTACCAACCGGCTGGCCGTTGTCAGTTTGATTTTTGCCATTCTCACGCTTCTTTCGTTTTGTATTGGTTGGGCGCCCTTTCTTGTTGGCAGTGGTCTGATCTGTTATCCGAGTGCCATTCTGTTTGGTGCAATCGCGCTGGTAACGGGTATCGTTGCGCTACGGCAGATGCGTTTCAGTGGCGAGAAGGGACGCGGCATGGCATTGATCGGTGTCTGGCTGGGCGGCCCAACCATCCTGGTCACGATCTGTGCTACCATCCTGACGATTTTCGCTGTTTCCACGCTGATTTTTAACGGTTTGAGCGACTATTTCAAGACCCATTAAACAATGCGATACAAGGTGACCGTCACATTGCAACTGTCTTGACGTAATATTTTATACAACAGGTCACTTTCCCCTGAGAAACAAAGGTCCTATGAACATTCCTGAACAAAGTACCCTGACTGAGATGATTACCCCGATCTTCCGCGTGGATGATGTCACCGCAGGCCGCGATGGCGTGGGATATCTTTATCGCTACCGTGGCTTGCTCACCGTCGCGGATTCTGCTGTAGCCTATGACCAGCTTTCCGAAGCGCTCCATCCATACGGGGTGATGCCGCTCTTCCGCAAGGAGGAGGATGGCAGGCACCTGATTTTGCTGGTTGCACTGCCGGCGACGCCCATCCTGCCCAACCCGATGCAAAATATCATTCTGTTTGTGCTGACGTTTCTTTGCATGATGTTTGCCGGAGCCGTGCTGCCAGCCACAATCACCCCGGCTGATCCTGGAGCCGAAACGATCCTGCGTGTGCAATATATCCTCACTGGCTGGCCGTTTGCGCTGAGCATGATGTCGATTTTGCTGGCGCATGAACTGGGACATTACTTTGCCAGCCGCTATCACAAAATGGCTGTCACGCTGCCGTTCTTCATTCCGTTTCCGTATTCGCCATTTGGCACAATGGGTGCGGTAATTCAATTGAAGGAAGCGCCAAAAAACAAGCGCACGCTGCTTGACGTGGGTATTGCCGGGCCATTGGCCGGACTGGCGTTTGCCGTCCCGTTGCTGTTCATCGGGCTTGCGCAATCGCCTGTTGGGCCACTTCCTACTGGGCCAAATCTCTTTCTGGAAGGTAACTCGATTCTTTATCTGTTCGCCAAGTTTGCGGTTTTTCATCAGATGTTGCCAGCACCTGCTACCTACAGCTTGCCGCCGGTTTTACAGTGGATGGCCTACTTCTTTAGTGGCATGCCCTCCCCGGCGGGTGGCACAGATGTTTCTCTCAGCCCGATGGCCTGGGCAGCCTGGGGTGGTTTGCTGGTGACATCGCTCAATCTCATCCCCGCCGGTCAATTAGATGGTGGGCACATACTCTATGTCTTGATTGGCGGCAAGCGCCTGCGCGCCTTGCTCCCGGCGCTGATGATCATTCTGAGTATTTTTGGTATTTTCTCGTTTAGCTGGCTGCTGTGGGTTGTGTTGCTGCGCTTTTTCGGGCGCATGACCGACGAACCCCGCGACCAGATCACCGAACTCGGGCCGGGCCGCCGCGCACTGGCGATCTTTGGCATTGTGGTCTTTTTTCTGGTCTTTATGCCGGTTCCCGCCCCAGCTTCAATTTTTTCATTTTTTCAATCTTTCTTTCAACATTAAACTCGATATGCGTAACCTGACCCTGGGCTTTCTCCTGATCTCAATCCTGCTCGCCGCTTGTACACCGACTTCCGCACTGACACCGACCAAAACACCTACCCCCAGACAACCACCTACCGACCTCCCGCAGCCGTCTCCCGACATTCCAACCGAGCTGCCCCTCGGCGACACGAATACCCTGAAAGGTGTCCATGTGACCCTTTGGCACGGTCTCGATGGGTTGACTGGCGCAACGCTTTCGCGTCTGGCATTTGAGTTTTCGCAAAAGAACGAATGGGGCGTGCAGGTGGATGTTGTCTCACAGGAAAACCTGACGCTGCTGGTGCAATCCACAGACGAGGCGCTGCGCGCCGTCCACCCCCCCGACATTGCCGTGGCGCTGCCCGAAAATGCCCAGGGTTGGGCCGCGCAACACCTGGTCACAGACCTGGCTCCCTACATGCGCAATTCCCAGGTTGGCTTATCCGCCGATGAGATCAAAGATATCCCGGCGGCTTTTTTGCAACAGGATCAGGTTGGTGCGAATCAGTGGGGCCTTCCGGCAGCGCGCACTGCGCGCTTTTTGCTTTACAATGCCAGCTTTGCCAAAGAACTCGGCTTCACCACGCCCCCAGCCAGCGCGGATGATTTTCGCAAGCAGGCCTGTGCTGCCAACGCTTTTTGGAAAACCGACAAAGACCAGACCAACGACGGTTTCGGCGGGCTGGTGATTGAAAACGAAATGTCTGACATCGACGCGCCCTGGACGGCGTATGCCTGGTTGCGCGCGCAGGGCGGCGACGTTTTCACAGATGGGCAGTATGCTTTCTTTGGCGACGCGAACCAGACCACCCTGAACTTTTTGGCCGGGTTACGCAACGATGGTTGCGCCTGGCTTTCGATTGCCACCTCCAGCGCTGAAGCGTTGGCGACACATAAGGCGCTCTTTGCTGCGGGTAGTCTGCAAAATCTGCAGGCGCAGCGCGCGGCCTTTGCCGGGTTGCCCGATGTGTGGACGGTCATCCCGTTTCCTGGGGCGACGCCTGCGATTGTGACCTACGGCCCCGATTATGTTGTCTTCAACTCCACCGAGCAGCGCCAACTGGCCGCCTGGCTCTTCATCCGCTGGATGCTTTCGCCAGAAATTCAGGCACGCTGGGCGCGTGAGACCAGTACCTTCCCGATGCGCACGTCCACGCTGGCGCTTCTGGACAATATCCATAACGCCAACCCGCAGTGGGCTGCTGCTTTTGATCTGCTACCGCAGGCCAAGACGTATCCACAGTCGCCGCTCTGGTCGAAGGCGCGGCTGGTACTTGGGGATGGCTTCTTTCAGCTCTTTCAGTCGAATCCATCCGCCAGCGATGTCATCCGCACCCTGCATTTGATGGATGACACGGTCAAAGACCTGTCGCAGTAAATTTTCGTCTCCCAATCTCGAGGCCGCATGCCCACCTGGCAGGAAAAATACACAAAAGAAATCAACCGTGCCAACGAAGTCCGCGCGCGCGACAATGAAGGACAGGCGCGTGTCTGCGCCCGCCGCGCTGCCGGGGTTGTGCTGCGTGAATACTTTGCGCGCCACAATATTCAGGCCGCCTCGCCCAGCGCCTACGATCTGTTGAAAGTATTGTTGGAAATGGATGATCTCCCCGCTGACCTGCGCCAGTCTGCCGAATATCTGACCCTGCGTGTGGACGAGGAGTTCAAGCTCCCCGCTGGCGTGGATCTCGTTAAAAGAGGCCGAGCTTCTTTGTGAGCGTTTGCTCCCCGATGCGTTTAAATAAAAACGGATGGCGTTGCACCATCCGTCTATCCTATATTCCAGAAAGTAATCAACTGCTGAACTGTCTCGTCTACACGGGTTTCTGATGTGTTGATTCTCAAATATTCTAGCTTTGTTTTTTTCAGAAGACTGATCAGCAATTCTTGTTGCTTCTTGTAATGATCGATAATTTCAACATTTGAACTACCAAATTGCTGTATATATTTTTGCCAACCTGCATCTCGCTCGAATATGATTTGCTGTTCCATATCGGTTTCGTTAATTTCGAGCAGGCATAACTTGCAGTTTATCTTTGAGAGGCGTTCATCAATGGAGCCGACATGCTCCCACGTGAGCCCGTAATGATACACATGTGTAAAATGGAAACGCTCTAACAGAAACGGAAGACGATGGTTGGTTCGGTTTCTAGCACTCCAGTCCATTTGACTTGAACGTTCAAATACTTTTTCAAAGAACTGTACGTAAAATTCTAACAACTCTAGATTATCATGATGAGTAAGTCCATCTAAAGCTTCTTTTCCTTCCAGGACACGCTGCGTATGATGTTATGATAACACAATGGACGAAAGATAGTTTTTTTGAACAAACGAAGCACTTCTGGTCAATTCGCGAATAAATGTCGTCTTTCCGCTACTACAAATTCCTTCGATAATTAGACCAGAGACATCCCAATTCATGTTTTATACCCTATCATTCGTCAGCCAACAGTTTTGGGACTACCTATCAGCATCTACAGCCTCGACTTGTTCAACATATAAAACAGCGCCCGCGCTCCTGCCGCCAGCAGCAGCGCGCCCGAAATCACGCCGCCCAGCACCAGCAGCCAGCGTGGAGAATCGTCGAGACGGCGGGCAACCACCACGGGTGGTGTGATGTGCTCCATCCGTCTGTGCATGGTTTGCATAAAATTTTGTGAAGGTCGCACGGGCTGAAATGCATTTGCCAGGCGTGCTTCCATGTCCACGGGGGCCATCATCTTTTTTGTATTCATAATCAACCTACTCCACCGGATAAAATACGATTCCAACCGTGCCAGGGCCGAGATTGCTGGCGATTGAAAGGGACAAATCAGTCAGAACACTGTCGCGAATGTTGAAGGTTTCGCGTGCGTGCTGCATCAGCATTGCGCCTGCCTGCGGGTCATGTGCATGGAGAATCACAAGGTTGACCGCCTGGTTCCCGACCTTCTCTTTGACAATTTCGAGCAGGCGTTGAATGGCAACCCGCCGGGTGCGTGCTTTTTCGACGATGCTGACCACGCCATCCGTCACAATGGCAATCGGTTTGACGTTTAATAGAGAGCCCAGCACCGTTTGTAGCGTGCCGATGCGTCCGCTCATGCGCGCATATTCGAGATTGTCGAGTGTCAGTACAACGCCAATTTTGGCGCGCATCTTTTCGAGCAGGGGCAATATTTCGGCCAAGGTTTTCCCGGCCTGCTCCAACACACGAGCTTCGCGGCAGAGCATGCCAATGGCCGCCGACCCGGACAGCGAATCAAAGGTTGTAATCTCAATCTGACCGGCCAGCTCACGCGCTGCACTGGCCGCAGAATCGAGTGTCCCTGAAAGCTTGCTGCTCGGGTGAATGGAAAGCACCTGGTCGCCGGGATGGGCAACCTTTTTGTAAAACTCTGCGAACTGGTAAGGGGTGGGTTGCGATGTTGTCGGGATTTTTTTATTTTCGTCCACCAGACGATAAAAATCATCCTGGCTTAATTCCACCCATTGCAGATAGGTCTTATCGCCGAATTGAATATTCACCGGCACCAGTTGAATGTCAAATTCTTTCTGCCACGCGAGCGGCACATCTGCCGCGCCGTCTGTTACGATTCGAAGCATAAAGGTATTTCCTCAATCCATACCGGTGTGAAATCAATCACTATATTCACTATAATCGCCAATTTCGTCTCGTAATGCCAGCAGGGTGCGGTGATAAAGGCTTTTAACGGCGCCTTCGCTGCGGCCCATAATCACACCGATTTCGGCATTGGAATAATGTTCGACAAATTTAAGGATCAAAAGCGTCTGACGCTCGGATGGCAGCGAGCGGATCAGCCTGAGCAGCGACTCCTGCTGTTCGGTGTGCACCATACTCGCTTCGGGGGCGTCCCCTTTGGCGACCAGCGGCGCATCCGAAATCGGGATTTCCTGTCTGCGGCTGCGGTCACGGTGCCAGTTTGCCACCAGGTTGTGCGCGATGCGATATAACCATGCCGAGAACGGTACACCGCGGTCCGTGTAATTAACAATATGATTCATGGCCCGTTGAAAGACCCGCGCCGTCAAATCTTCGGCGTCGTTGGTATTGCCGGTGCGATAATAGACATAGTTAAAAATCCGGTCAATGTAACGTTCATAAAGCATCCCAAACGCGTCCCGGTCGCCCGCCGAGGCGCGCGCCAGAACTTCTTCATCGCTAAGATCCATTGCTGCCTCTGGTTAGTTCTCCCGGCTGTTTATTTAACCCTGCCGGGGAAGATAAGTTACAGGTCGGTAGTATAACATGTTGGGGAAGAGCAGGAATTGGTGATTAGTGAATGGGAATAGGAAGGATGGCAGCCAGACTTGGTATAATCTTTTTTCGCCGAAAAGACGCGCTATAAATAAAACAAATGTGCTACAATTCCCTAATCCCTACTTTCTGTTCCCCATTCTTCTAACTCACTGGTGCCCTCCTATGGCTCAAAACGTAATTCGTGTTGTTGGTGCGCGTGAACACAACCTGAAAAATATCACGGTTGAAATCCCGCGTGACAAGTTTGTTGTTATCACCGGCCTGTCCGGTTCTGGAAAGTCATCCCTGGCGTTTGATACGATCTTCGCTGAGGGTCAGCGCCGCTATGTCGAGTCGCTTTCGGCTTATGCGCGACAGTTTATCGGGCAGATGGACAAACCGGATGTGGACTACATTGACGGGTTGTCGCCCGCTGTTTCGATTGATCAGAAATCCACATCCCACAATCCACGCTCGACGGTGGGTACCGTTACTGAGATTTACGACTATCTGCGTCTGCTCTATGCACGCGTGGGCATTCCGCACTGCCCGGTTTGCGGACGTGAAGTGGTCAAGCAGTCGGCGCAAGAGATTGTGGACGCGATTGAAGCGCTACCGGATGGCAGCCGCATCATGATCCTTTCGCCGATTGTGCGTGGACGCAAAGGGACCTATCAGGCTGTCTTCGAGGAAATCCGCAAGGCCGGTTTCACCCGCGCCCGTGTGGACGGCGTGCCGTACAACCTTGACGACGAAATTACGCTCGACCGCTACAAAATCCATAACATCGATGCTGTCGTGGACCAACTCGTCATCAGCCGCGAAGGCACCGACGAAGAGCAGCAAACCTTCCGCACGCGCCTGACGGACTCCGTCGAAACGGCGTTGAAGTTTGGCGAGGGGTTTGTGACCGTTTCATTTGTGGAGAGCAAAGACCAGCAGACTAGCGACCAGAAGACTGCCGACTTGCATTTTTCCGAAAATCTTTCTTGCCCTGAGCATGGTGTCAGCCTGGCGGAGATTGAACCACGTACCTTTTCATTCAATACGCCGCATGGGGCCTGCCCGGATTGTCAGGGCCTGGGGGCAAAGCTGGAGATTGATCCGCGCCGCGTGATTGATCCGGAGCGTTCGCTTGCGGATGGAGCGCTGGTGGCGATGGAGTGGAGCAATGTGCGCGAAGAAGGCAATAACACCGGCTACTATTGGCAGATTCTCGAAGCGATGGCGCACCACTACCACATCGATATGAACAAGCCGTTCGGCCAGCTTTCGGAAGAGCATCAGGAAATGGTGCTGCGTGGCACCAAAGGTGAGAAAGTGCGCGTCAATTACCATAACCGCGACGGACGCTCGGCGACTTTCGACTCGGCCTTCGAAGGCGTCGTTGGCAACCTGGAGCGGCGCTATCGTGAAACCAACTCGGACTGGATCCGCTCGAAGATCAGTGAGTATATGAGCGACCGTCCCTGCCCGACCTGCAAGGGCAAACGTTTGCGCCCCGAAGCGCTGGCGGTGACCGTCGGCGACACCAACATTTTGCAGGTGACCGAGTGGCCGATCAACATGGCGCTCGAATGGTCGAAACGGCTGTATGACGAGGCGACCACGCCGCTCAGTCTGCGTCACCGCACCATCTCGGATCGCATTTTGAAGGAAATCACTTCGCGGCTGGGCTTTCTCGTCAACGTAGGTCTCGAATATTTGACGTTACAACGCTCCGCCGGGTCGCTTTCGGGTGGCGAGGCCCAACGCATTCGGCTGGCGACACAGGTGGGCTCGCGGCTGGTGGGCGTGTTGTATGTGCTCGACGAGCCGTCGATTGGCCTGCATCCGCGTGACAATGACCGCTTGCTCGATACGCTCAAGGGCCTGCGCGATCTGGGCAACACCGTGCTTGTGGTTGAACATGACGATGAAACCATCCGAACGGCGGACTGGGTGATTGATCTTGGCCCGGCGGCGGGCGCACATGGCGGTCAGATCATGGCTGAGGGTACACCCCAGCAGATTTTGGAAAACCCCAACTCGATCACCGGGGCGTATCTTTCGGGCCGCAAGCAAGTGCCCGTCCCCGAAAAACGGCGCAAAGGCAACGGGAAGAAATTGTCCGTTGTCGGGGCGACTGCCAACAACCTGAAAGACATCACTGTTGAATTTCCGCTGGGCATGCTCGTCTGCGTCACGGGCGTGTCCGGTTCGGGCAAATCCACGCTGATGACGGACATTCTCTACAGCGCGCTGGCCGCTAAGCTGAACGGTGCGCACACTTCGCCGGGCGAGCATACACGTATCGAGGGCATTGAGCATCTCGACAAAATCATTGATATTGACCAATCGCCGATTGGACGGACGCCGCGCTCGAACCCTGGGACGTATACCGGGCTGTTCGACGAAATTCGCAAGCTGTATGCGGAGCTGCCCGAGAGCAAGGTGCGCGGCTACAAGCCGGGACGTTTCTCGTTTAATGTGCATGGCGGGCGCTGCGAAGCCTGTCAGGGTCAGGGCATGCTGCGGATTGAGATGCAGTTTCTCCCCGATATTTATGTGCCGTGCGATGTTTGTCATGGGACGCGCTTTAACCGCGAGACGCTACAGGTGCATTTCAAGGGCAAGTCTGTGGCGGATGTGCTCGACACAACCGTTGAAGAAGGTGTCGAGTTGTTCTCGTCCTTCCCAAACATGGTCAACAAGCTGCAACTGTTACAGGAGGTCGGTCTCGGCTACGTCAAAATTGGACAGTCGGGTACGACACTTTCGGGTGGCGAAGCGCAGCGGGTCAAACTCGCCAAAGAGCTTTCGCGTCGCGCCACAGGGCGCACACTCTACGTGCTTGATGAGCCGTCCGTTGGTTTGCACGCCGCCGATGTACACAAGCTGATTGAAGTCATCCAGCGCCTGGTGGATGCCGGGAACTCGGTGCTGATCATTGAGCACAACCTGGACATTATCAAAGTCGCCGACTGGTTGATTGATCTTGGCCCTGAGGGCGGCAACCGTGGCGGAGAAATTGTCGCTGTCGGCACGCCCGAAGATGTGATGAAGGTGGATGGGAGTTATACAGGCAAGTTCTTGAAGGTACATATGGGGCGGTAGCCCGGTAAATTGGGAATCGGTAGATTGGTATAGTGCCAGAAACCAATTCCCAATTGACTAATTTACCAACCTGTCCAGTGCTATAATTTTCTCAACGTATTAATCTGATTCCAACAAGGAGATGGACATGATTACACTGACTGACAAAGACACAAACAAAGCGTTGGGAACGATTACCGAGAAACAACTTCAATTCCTGGTGGACCAGCTCGAAGAAGAATGGGAAGAAGATCAGGATTATGCCATCAGCGGCATGCTGCTTGATATGTTTGAAGGCGAAGACGCCGACCCGCAACTGGTCTCGCTGCTGCGAGGGGCGCTCGGCGACAAGGAAGAAATCAACATCGTTTGGAGCAAGTAAATTTTAGGGCGCTGGTCAAAAGACCAGCGCCTTTTGTTTTAAATATTATTTTGCTGGGACAAATGGTTGGCTTGCAAGGCATGCGGGGCAAAGCGTATACTACCAAAGATAGTGCAGAGAAGCTTGATTCGCCGGGCAGAGATCATGATGCGCGAAAAATATTCCCTGGAGGTATGATATGGTTAGAAAACTTTCCTTGCTTGTGATCGTCTTTTTCATCGCGTTGGTACTCGCCGCATGCAACATGCCACAGGTTAGCATAAATTCAACGGCTGCGCCTGCCACCACCACAGAACTCCCCCAACCAATGGCAGCAGCCAACACGGCGACGCCGATCCTGAATCTGGTAGACAACACGCTTTATCTCGGTAAACTGGAAGGGCAGGATGCCATTTTCATCACCAACAAATCATTACAAAATTACCAGGACGGTGATGTGCAAAAAAACAGTCCAACGGCTGGCGCGGTCACATTGGCCACCAAAGCTGAACAACGCTATCCATTTGAGTTTAAGGGCCTGGAAAATCCACAGTACTTGTTTACCTTGCCGGATGAAACTTTTGTCACCAGTTTTCTCTTTGATGGCAGCCACGAACGCTTATTTGTTTCGCTGGTTTCCGGGTTTCGCAATGACATTTACCAGTTCACCCCGGCAACGCGCGATTACCAGAAAATCTGGACGAATGAAATGGACCACAGCCGGTATGGGAGTCATAAAGGTCTGGCAAGCTTTGTCCAGGCGGCTGGGAACTATCTGGTGCTTGCCGTTGCACCCTGTGATGGTTGTGATGGCACAACTGTTCCGCCCATCATGGTGGTGTTAAACATCAGCACGGGCACAGAGAAAGCCCTGGAAGGTTTCGGGAATGTCTCTGTCAATGTGGAGACCAACAAGGTTTCTTACCAAAAGCTTGAAGAAACAAAAACCGCCTGCGATCCTTCTCCCGGTTGCAATGATGGTTTTATTTCGACCTATACGCCAGCGGGTGATGTTATCGAAGACAGCCTTCCATAAAACAGGATAAATCCCATGCTTTATATCATTGTCCACCTTTATGGCAAAACCGGCATTGCTGGCGAATTCAAGGATTACGAAACAAAGGCGCTGAACATCTTTCGCAGGCACGGCGGGGATGTGATCGTGGCCTATCGTCCTGTCCGCCAGCCGGAAGCGCAGGATGTGCCAGACGAGATTTAAATTTTGCGGATTGCAGATCAAGCCACCCTTGAGCAGTTCATGAAAGACCCGGAGCGCGCCCGCATGGCGGCCGAAAGAGATGCTGTCATCAAGCGAACCGACCTTTATCTTTCAGACGCGCTGGTAGATTATTAAATTGTGTATAATACTGCAGCGTCCATGCACACATTCATCCCATTCTGAACCTGCAAACGAGAAGTCTTCCACAATGAAAATGACACAAGCTGAACTGAATGAGCTCATCAACCAACCCGTTGAGCCAAAACTGTCTGGTGCCGACTTGAGCGGCGCAGACCTGCATAAAGCAAAAATCAGTTATGCCGATTTAAGCAGCGCCGACCTGCGTGGTGCCGACTTGAGCGACGCCGACTTGCGTAACGCCGACCTGCGCAACGCCAAACTGGACGGTGCCCATCTCTTCGGGGCCGATTTGCGCGGGGCCAGCCTGAGCGGCGTCAACCTGGCTGGCATTGACCTGCTTGGCGCGACCTACAATGACAAGACCATCTGGCCGGATGATTTTAACCCAGTCGGGACAGGTGCTCACCGCACCTAAGGCGCGGCGGACGGTTGTCCCTGCAATTGACAGAAATGACAGAAAAGAGTCACTCGGCATAAGGGTGACTCTTTTCTGTTGCAAACACTGGCTGGGATGTTATTCCACTGGCTGCATTAAGGCATCTACACCTGGTTGAACCAGTTGCCGGTAATATTCGTTCATTTGTTCGGCAGAGTAGGATGAGTCATTGTCGAGCCACCAGGTCAGCAGGGAAATGAACGAGCTTGAAAGATAGTACGCCAAAATCTCGGGGGGAATGCTCTTTTTCCTGTTGGATAAAACCTGCTGCATATGGACATCCAGATGAGCATACAAATAGGTATATAGATACTTTTGAATGTGGCTCAGGGCAAGATTGCCGCCTTGTCTCCCGGCCAGCGCTTTGTAAAGCTGGCGCTGCCCCTGGGCGTGCTGCAACATTGTCAGGCTTAAGCCCCAGGGACTGTTATTCATCATTTCGTTGCTCGTCAAATGTTTTTCGAACTCTGCCAGCAGGTGCTCAAAACCGCTTAATAGCAAGGCATCTTTGTCCTGAAAATGTGCATAAAATGTCGAGCGCCCGACATTGGCCCGATCAATAATATCCTGCACGGTGACTGCATCGAAACCCTTTTCCAAAATCAAGGCCAGCAAGGCATCTTGCAGGAACTGGCGCGTGCGCTGAATGCGACGGTCTGTGGTTTTTTCAGGCATGATATTCTCCGAAAGGTTTGCTGGGCGCTGGTTGTTGGAAATAGAACACGTTGTTCGAAACCATATGGAGTGTACATCCGATCCATGCAAAAGAAAAGAAGAACCCCTTGCGGGTTTACAATCAAAATATTGCGTAATCCCCTGGAATCCTGTATAATCCGCCCGCTGTTCACGCCCTGCAATTGGGGCTAATGCCACCGTAGCTCAGTTGGTAGAGCAAACGATTCGTAATCGTTAGGTCAAGGGTCCGACTCCCTTCGGTGGCTCACTAGAATTAAAAAGGCGCTGGAAACTTCCAGCGCCTTTTTGATTCTTCAGCAGGCTCCCAGTGCGCGGCCAAAGCGCATTTGTTCTTCCTTGTTGGCGGGTAGGTTCATGGTCAGGAAGGTGAAGGCGTGCCACAGGTCTTGCAGGTTGGCTTTTGGTTCCCAGAAGCGTTTGACCATCGATGATGGACTGTAAAAGGAGCGGTACAGGCGCAGGCGCGATTGCTCCAGGTCGTGGGCAGAGATGTTTTTGGGCGTGAAGACGGCGGAGCCATAAGTATAGTCAGGGTCAAGCCACCATTCTTTGTGGGTCAGCCTTCCTTCGCGCAGGAACTGGTCGTATAAATCGGTACCAGGATAGGGGGTGAGCAGGTTGAAAAGGGCGGCGAAAAACTTTTCGTGAACGGCAAATTCCAAAAGCTGGTCCAGCGATGCGGATGTGTCTTCATCCATCCCCAAAATGAACGACCCGACGATGGCGATGCCATTATCGCGGGCGATTTTCAGCGCTTCGTTGTAGCCAATGCCAACGGTGTTCCAGCTTTTGTGGATTTGTTTGAGATTGGCGCGGTTGATGCTTTCGATGCCAGTCAGTACGCCAGCGCAGCCGCTGGCGTGCATCAGGCGCATCAGTTCTTTATCCTTGGTCATGGTCAGGCTGGCCTGACTGATCCAGCGGATTTTGAGCGGGATCAGGGCGCGGAAGAGTTCTTTGGCGGCTTCTTTATCGGCCACAATGTTGTCATCGACCAGAAAGACGAACTTTTGGCCGATGCTTTCAATCTCGGCGACCACTTCGGCGGGCGGACGGTGGCGAAAGCTGCGTCCAAAGAAGGTTGTCACAGAGCAAAAATTGCACGAGAATGGACAGCCGCGGGTGGTTTCGACCATTGCCACGGGCAGGTATTTTTTGCCGGTAAAAACCCCACGATTGACGCGGATGCGCTCAAACGGGAGTGTTTCAGGGTGATGATAGCGCGGCTTGAGTTGGCGTTTCCCCGCATCGCGCAGCACTTCATCCCAGACGCCATCCGCTTCGCCGATGACGATTGAATCGGCATGCAGGGCGGCTTCGTCGGGACGCAGCGTGGGGTGGTGCCCGCCCAAAATGACAGGTACGCCGCGCCTGCGGAATTCATCGGCGATCTGGTAGGCGCGGCGGGCGGTAAAGGTCTTGACCGAAATGCCAACCAGATCACGCGGCGTGTCGTAATCGACTGATTCGATGCGATCGTCAATCGCTTCCACTTCCACATCGGGCGGGTTCAGGCCTGCCAGCGCGGCCAGCGTCAGCGGGGTGAGCTGCCAGGACGGTTTTTCGCCAAAATCTTTTTGCTTAATCATGGCCGGTTCAATGAAGGTGACTTTCATGACTTCCTTTGGCGGTTCTGGGTATGATTTTGGCGGCTGTCTTTATAAGTTGACCAGCAAACTCAAGTTACAATCAACCAATGTCTCATTCACTTAGCCTGCTGCGCATTGAACAAATTTGTCTTGATCAATTTGGCTTTTTTATCCGTCGTCATCGCCGTTATCTGGTGACGTTTCTGGCGATTTATTTCTATTCGCTGTTTTCGTGGCGGCGCATGGCGCTGTTAAGGGCGGGTCATTGTCTGATTCAACATCTGGATGATGTCTTGGATGGGGACCGGTCTGTGGATGTTCACCCATTGGTCTATGTGGATGACCTTTTGCGGCAAATTGAAAACGATGAATATGACCTGACCCGGCCCATCCCGGCTTTGGCCTGTTTTGTGTTTGCGGAGGCCGATTCTCGCTGCAAGGCTGGCACCAACATCCGCGCCGAGTTGCTGGCGCTGATTAAGACGCTGCGCTTTGACCGTCAGCGTCTCGATGCGCGTACTGTGCTTTCAAAAGTCGAATTGGAAGAACAACATCGCCGCACTTTCGTTTATTCTATCAACGTTTCTTTGATGATGGTTGATTCCAGCCTGCGCGTGGACGATGTTCCTGAAATGGTGGGCGCTTTGGTATGGGTCTCACCGATGCGCGACCTGCCCGACGATTTGCAACGCGGATTGATCAACGTCCCGCTGGAAGTGCTCGAGCAGGCGTGGCGCGAAGGTGCGCAGTCGTTCAATTATGATGTGCTAGTCGCCACGCCTGTCGTCTGCGCCTGGATGCGGCAAGAATTTCAACGGGGTCAGCAAAACCTGCAGGTCGTGCCCAAACGCCTGAGAAAATGCTGGAAGAAACGTGGCGCGCTGGAGATTTTAGCGTTTTTTCTTGAAATCAAGCGCTATGCCGGGTGGTATGCCCGCAAGCACCACGCCATTTTGGATGGTTGGGCACCATCCTGGAATTGATCGATGACGCGGCTTTGCGCCAGCGCCTGCCTGTTTTTATTGGAAGATGCTCAACCATGACCCTTGCAAACTACCCGAATGTCATCCGCAACGGCCTGCGCTGGTTTCGCAACCCATATGCTTTTCTGGACGATGCGCAGGCGCAGCACGGGCCAACCTTTCGCATGGCGCTGCCGGGGCTGGGAAGTTCACTGTTGACGGGTGATCCGCAACTGATCCGTGAAATTGTTGCGAATAAAGCGCTGGTAGGGGGGAAGGGGATTCAGATTATGCGCGCCCTCTTTGGCAGCGAATCGCTGATTATGCTTCAGGGTGAAACGCATCAACAGCATCGACGCATCCTGGCGGGTTCGTTTCGACCAGTCAGCATTGCGCGCTATGATGAACTGACCGTGCAAACCAGTCTTGAAGTGATGCAAAGCATCCCTTATGACCAGCCTTTTTCGATGTTTGAAGTGGTTCGCGCGATTACGCAAACGGTGATCATCCGTTTTGTGTTCGGAAGATTGCTGCCTGCGCAGGAAGCTGAAGCATCGGCGTTGCTGACAGATTTTATGACGTCTTTTGATAATCCATTAATCCTGTTTTTGAAGCCGCTGCATGTTGACCTGGGCGCACGCAGCCCCTGGGGGCGGGCCATGCGCAATCGTATGCGCCTGCAAAATTTTATTGTTCAGCAGGTCAGAAACTTCCGCGAGACCCCTGCAAACAGGCACTCGGTGCTGGCGCATATCCTGGCGTATGGGGAACTGTCTGAAAGCGAAGTCGTTTCAGAGCTTTCATCGCTGCTGATGTTTGGGCACGATACAACAGCCGCAACGTTGTCGTGGGCGTTCGCGCATATTTACAGTCGCCCCGAAGCTGTGATGCGCATTCGACAGGATCAGGAAGGCGAATCGGGGTGTCTTTTTTGAAAGCGTGCATTCACGAAAGCATGCGATTGTGCCCGATTGTGGTGCAATTGTTTCGCACAGCAGAACAAGATGTAAGGATGGCCGGGCATCCTATTCGAAAAGATGAAATGGTCATGCCCTGCCCCTACCTGGCGCATCATAACCCGATGGTTTTCCCTGACCCGGAGCGCTTCATGCCTGAACGATTTATGAAAGGGGATGGTTATCCCCATTCTTTTTTCCCGTATGGTTTTGGCACGCGTCTTTGCATTGGCCGACCGCTGGCACAGCAGCAAATGCCGCTGATCCTTTCCACCGCAATCAAACATATGAATTTTTCGCTGGCGCCCAATTATTATCCGCGCCCCGTTCGTTATATGTTTTTTATGGCGCCGCAGCACGGCACATTGATGGTTCGAAGGCACCAACCCACTCTGAAGGCTTAAACTGGAGGCTTAAAATGGAAAAGATGGACAAAGGATCGGAATCAACGAAAAAAGAATCCGTGCCGGGGAAATTAAACATTGTCCTGGCAGTTTTTGCGGTCAGTTTGGCGTTGACGATGCTGTGGCTGGCTTCGCATACGACGTCCATCCTGATATTTGTGCCTGCCATGATTGTTTTCGCGCTCATCAACAACACGATTTTTTCGCTTTTGCACGAAGCGGTGCATGGCATTTTTCATGAAAACCTGGCATTGAACGAAGCAGCCGGGCGCATTTTGGCGGGTTTTTTCCCGACCGGGTTTACCTTGCAGCGCATTGCGCATTTGGGACACCACCGCCGCAATCGTACCGATGCCGAAATCTTTGATTATTACCAGCCTGGCGACAATTTATTTTTCAAATATTTTCAATGGTATGGCATCTTAACTGGAATCTACTGGCTTGTCCTCCCGATCTCGTGTCTTACATTTCTTTTTACGCCCATCTGGCTGATTAAGCGTCTCGTCGCCTGGAGCAAAACATCCGACGTGGCTTTTCAGGCCAGCTTCGAAGGAATGCTATCGGGCTACGAAAATGCCAATTTTATGAAGATCAAAGCCGAAATTTTATTGAGCATTTTGATTCAGGTTGCGATTATTTATGGACTCGGCTTAACCTTTTGGGGCTGGGTCGCCTGCTATGCGGCTTTTGCATTTGCCTGGTCATCCCTCCAATATACGGACCACGCCTTCTCTGAAAGGGATGTCTATGACGGCGCATGGAATTTGCGCGTCAACCGGGTTATCCAAACTATTTTTCTGAATTATCACCATCACCGCGTCCACCATCAGCATCCGACCATCCCCTGGACGAATCTGGGGCGTTACATTGATGAAAACGAGTTCCGACCTACCTTTATGAAGATTTATCTAAAAATGTGGGCTGGCCCCAGACCTGTGCCCAAAACCAAAGATGCCGCGCCGGATATTCTTCCGGCGGGTGCAGTGGATCGTTAAATGTAAACGGGATCGGCGATTGTGTGCCGAGCCCGTTTATTATGATTTTTATTGTAATGAGTTTTTATCGCGCTGTATCGAATTCAAACCCATCAATGACAATGCCTGCGCCTGAAGCACTCGGGTTTTTGGTGCCGAGTACCTTGATAACCACGTTGTGCGTGCCAGATGTCAGCCCAGAGACAGTCACCTTGTACTGCCACTGTTGCGTGCTTTGATACAAATCAACCGTCTGCTTAAGCACACCATCGATCCAGATTTGGGCTTTACCGTAGGCCGGGCCGCGGGCCGTGACCCAGGTCATCTGCGTACCCGTGAAGGAGAACGAAGATGTGGCATTCGCAATATACGAAAGGCGATACGCACCAGAGAAAGCACCCCCTGGTGAGGGGATGCCAAACCAGCTTCCGTAGCCGAAGGTGTTGTTTGCGTAAATCAACTGCTCATCATAGACCGTTCGCATTGCGGAGTCCGAACCGAGTGTAAAACCATCCACTACGATCCATCTGCCGCTCGAAGCTGCGGATTTGGCGTTCAACGGTTTGATGACCACGACATGCTTCTTGTTCGAAAGACCTGTGATGGAAACTACGGATTGCCATTGGGCGGTGGCGTGATAGAGGTTGACTGTTGCTTTGAGCACGCCATCGACGAAGACATCAGCTTTGCCCTGATCGGGACCGCGATAGGTGATCCAGTTAACCTGGGTGAAGGCTGTGCCCGGCTGGAAGGTGAACGTGCCCGAAACTGCTTTACGGTAACCTTGGCCAAATGCATTGCTCGACTGGACGCCGAGCCAGGTGTCATATTGGATCTTGTAGCTCTGATTCCAGATCAGATCCGCGCTATTGGGAACAGTCGTTGGCGTGCGCGTAATGGTGCGTGTTGGGGTAAAGGTCGACGCAGCTTTGGGGGTTGCGGTACGGGTGATCGTCGGCGTGTTGGTTTCCGTTGGGGTAAGAGTTCTCGGTTGGGGTATTGGTTTCCGTTGAAGTCGCCGTATTGGTTGGGGTAAGAGTTGGAGTAAATGTTTCAGTTGGAGTAAGCGTCTCGGTAGGAGTGAGAGTCTCAGTTGGTGTCGCCGTCTCAGTCGAGGTCGCTGTATCGGTTGGTGTCAGGCTTGGAGTCAACGTTTCAGTTGGCGTCAAACTTGGGGTGAATGTCTCAGTCGGCGTGAGAGTCTCGGTTGGTGTATCAGTCGGGGTAGCAGTATCAGTCGGAGTCAACGTCACAGTTGCGGTAGCCGTATCGGTTGGGGTCAAGCTTGGGGTCAACGTCTCAGTTGAAGTAGCCGTATCGGTTGGCGTGAGACTCGGAGTCAACGTCTCAGTTGGTGTGGCTGTATCGGTTGGCGTCAAACTTGGGGTGAATGTCTCAGTCGGCGTGAGAGTCTCGGTTGGTGTCTCAGTCGGGGTGAACGTCTCAGTCGGCGTGAGTGTCTCTGTTGGTGTCTCGGTCGGAGTCAACGTTTCAGTTGGAGTCGCGGTCTCAGTTGGCGTTGGGGTTGCAGTTGCAGGGGCAGCCACGATATACGCATAGGCTGCGCCTGCGCCACTAACCGAATTATCCGCCTGGTTGCCGTTCACCCCGGTGGCATTGCTGGCTTCACCAGCAGCACCCACCACCGTCGTATCCCCTGAGACGGCCACCGTACTGCCAAAAAAGTCGCCTGCATCCGTGTTGGAAGCTTTCAAGTAGGCCTGCTGGCTCCATGTGACGCCGCTGCGCGTGAATACATACGCCGCGCCAGCGAAACTGGCTGAATTATCCAGCTGGTTGCCGTCCACCCCGGTGGTGTTGCTGGATTCATTCAGCGCACCCACCACCACTGTATCCCCAGAGACGGCAACCGTACTGCCAAAATTGTCGCCTGCCCCCGTATTGGAGGCTTTCAGGTAGGCTTGCTGGCTCCAGCTGACGCCGCTTCGTGTGAAAACGTACGCCGCGCCAGAACCAGAGGCAGAATTATCCGCCTGGTTGCCATCCACCCCGGTGGCATTGCTGGATTCATTGTATGCACCCACAACCATCGTATCTCCCGAGATGGCAACCGAAATGCCAAACACGTCGAGCCCCCCCGTGTTGGAAGCTTTCAGATAGGCCTGCTGGCTCCAGCTGATGCCGCTGCGCGTGAATACATACGCCGCGCCGGATAGAGTAGCTGAATTATTCGTGCCATCCCCGTTCACGCCGGTGGCGTTGCTGTCTTCAAAAGGAGCGCCCACCACTACTGTATCCCCCGAGATGGCAACCGAATTGCCAAAATTGTCGCTTGCATCCGTGTTCGAAGCTTTCAGGTAGGCCTGCTGGCTCCATGTGACGCCGCTGCGCGTGAATACATATGCCGCGCCAGCATCACCTGCTGAATTATTCGCCTGGTTGCCGTCCACCCCGATGGTGTTGCTGTCTTCCTGTATCGCGCCCACCACCACTGTATCTCCCGAGATGGCCACCGAATAGCCGAACTGGTCGTTTGCCCCCGTGTTGGAAGCTTTCAGGTAGGCCTGCTGGCTCCAGTTGACGCCGCTGCGCGTGAAAACATACGCCGCACCAGCATTACTGGCTGAGTTATCCGCCTGGTTACCGTTCACGCCGGTGGCGTTGCTGTCTTCCAAGTACGCGCCCACCACCACCGTATCCCCAGAAATGGCAACCGAATGGCCGAACTCGTCGTTTGCCCCCGTGTTCGAAGCTTTCAGGTAAGCCTGCTGGCTCCAGGTGCCGCCGCTGCGCGTGAAAATATACGCAGCACCAGCGCTACCTGCTGAATTATTGGCCTGGTCCCCATCCACCCCGGTGGCGTTGCTGGCTTCCGTGTACGCGCCCACCACCGCCGTATCCCCTGAGACGGCCACCGAATAGCCAAAACTATCGCCTGCATCCGTGTTCGAAGCTTTCAGGTAGGCTTGCTGGCTGATGCCGCTGGGCAGCAGGGCCTTGATCTGGGCCCAATCGGCGGCGCTGAGGCGCCGGGTTGAGCCTGTCGAAACCTTGCCCGATGGCTGCGCCGCGCGCGCGGCGCTGACCTGCGCACCGAGCAAACCGCTCATCAATGTAAAAATAACGAGGATCGAAAAAAGCTGGCGTTTTGATTGCATGATTTACTCCTTGGCTGAAAGAAAATAAAGGCTTATTTGGATATGGATAAATACGGAAAACATGAAATTTTGAGCTTTTCGGTATCAGATTCCGTGTTTTTCATGCCCCAAAATTCTTATTCACTATGAGCGTTAATATACACTAAGATGTGGATTACGAACTATATGAAAAACAGAAAATTGGTCAAATTTGTCCATTTGTGTTGTCTGAATTTGTCCACTGGGATGTGGCTTTGATCTGGATCGTTTTATCATCATTTTGTTGTGTAAAAATCTTGTCCCAGCCACTGGTTTTTTGCAAGACACCCGGCTTGATGTTGCCGAGCTTTTGTCCACGCGCCAGGCAGGCTTGCAGGTAGGTCTGCGCGCCGTTTTGGACGGGTGTGATTTGCAACGGGCCAATCTGCCCAAGTTTGCAGCAATACGCATAGTGGAAGTTGGCCGAAAGCGCCGCGTTCAGGGCGCTTGCCAGCGTTTCAGGGATCGCTTCGCTTTCGAGATAGAGCCGGTAACAAAAAGCGCCGTTGTCATCGGGCGCGAGCATGGCAAAGGTTGGGGCAAGGCCGTGCGCGGCGAAGGTCTGCGCCAGCGTGATGGCGACAAAGCGCTCGTCCAGTTTTTCGCCGAACCAGTCTGAGATGTGGTCTGCTTTACCGAGGAAGCGGATGCAGGGGATTTGATGCCAGAACCCGACGACTTCCACCGTGTCGTGGAGCTGGTAGCGATACAACCCGCCGCCGGTGGTGACGACAATGGAATAGGTCTGACCCTTGGCCACTTCGTCTGCCAGCAGGCAATCTCCGGCAGTGTTGATGAACTCAAAGAAGTGTGAAGTCACCGCCAGCACGCCGCCCTCCACACCGACGAGTGGGAAGGAGACAAAGGCTTCGGTCGCGAGTAGTCCCTTGCCTTGCATGGCAACATGAGGGAAAAGTGCTTGCAGTTGCGCCGCATACGGGGCGGCGGGGCCATCGTCCCAGCACGAGATCAGGCGCAGTCCTGGCCAGAGCAAATCCGGCCGCAGCGGGGAGATTTTTCGTAAAACGGCGGCCCGCACCGGGTCGGGTCTGATGCGCTGCTCCACCTTTCCCTGTTCAATCTCGGTCAGCAGTTCATTCCAGCAGGTGGGTAAAAAATCGAGCAGCAGTTTCAGAAAGGTCGGGTTCCAGACCGAGATCAGACGCAGGTCGGGCTGGCGCAATAAATGGAAAAGCGTCTGACGGCGGAAGTCGTCGATGCTGGCGGCGAGTTTGATGCTGTCAGGGACAGCCATCACCGACTCAACCAGCCAGCGTCCGAGCGGGCCAAGGTAGGCGCTATCGGCCTCAAAACCAATCGGGATGCCGCTTGGGGTGAAACGTTTGCCGTCCGTCAGCGGCGTGATCGACCAGTAGGCCGGGCCGCGTTGCAGGTCGGGC
Organism: uncultured Chloroflexia bacterium; assembly: GCA_963757465.1. Classification (GTDB taxonomy): domain Bacteria; phylum Chloroflexota; class Anaerolineae; order Anaerolineales; family Villigracilaceae; genus UBA5195. The sequence continues at coordinate 55,529 of CAVWRY010000008.1, forward strand.
ATGTGAGTGTAGAGATCGTAAATCCAGGGGGCCAGGCCGCGCTGGAATTCGGCTTTGAGCGCGGCGGTGTAGGGAATCAGTTTGCTGGCAGCCGTCGAGCCGCTCGAGAGTTCAAACATCTGCACTGGGGCGGCGGTCAGCACATTCGGCTGGCCCGCCCCGATGCGGGCGATGTCTACGGTGTAGTCGTCGTAATGGGTGAGGGGGAGGCGCTTTTGGTATTCGGCGGCGCTACGAATGGTTGCAAACCCGTGACGTTGACCGTATTCGCTGGTTTCATTTCCCCTTAGATAATTATCCAGCAATCGGGCCTGCGTCTGTCGGACGGTTTTTGCCGCCCCCTGAAAGCGCAGCCAGCCTGGCATGCACGATGCAACCCACAGTGCGTTGGCGAGATGGGTCTTCACCTTGCCATGCGCCTTCCCGCCGGAGTGAAATTGTCGGGATGGATGCGCGTCAGACAAACCAGTTCATCCCCATTGACATGACCAGGGTTGGCCTGGATGTAAAAGGCGACATGCGGGTCGCGCAGGCGTTCGTCGGTGACTTCAGCCACGCCTTCACGCAGCGGTGTGCCGCCCTGCGCGAAGCGCACAATGCCCAGTCCGGGCAAATAGTCCGCGCCGAAGCGCTCAGTAGCCAGTTGTTGCAGAATGGCTTGCGCTTCGGGCGGAGTTGGTTTATCGTGGCATGGGTAAAATTCTTGATAGAAAACCGTCAGAAAGCGATAGGTCTTGTAGCCCGAAGAAATCAACAGCCAGTAAAGTGGCTGGGGCATGTTGGCGGATTTTTCGAGCACGGTTTTGATCCAGGCGGTGGGCAGTTCGGGTGTGCCCCAATAGGCCGGGCGAATGATGGTATCGCCTGAGTAGACGACGCTGATCGGTTTGTTTTCGAATAAAGTTTCGTATAACGACAAGGTAGAGAAGCCCTGCAGGGTCAACGTCGCCGTATCATGCAGCAAAATGACCCAGTTTTTGTTGCTCAGGTCACGGGTAAAGCTCTCAAGGGTCGCGCCGTCAAAGTTTTCACAGAAGACGCTAAACATGGCCTGAACATCAGCATCCGTCAAGTTGGCACGGGGAAGGGATGAACTGGTCAGCAGAGATGTCATCAGGGTTTCCTTTCAAAATGCTTATGCGTTTACAGGTCAGGTTTTGTGATCTCCCATACATTTCGATTGCAATCATACCAGCGTTATTGTTTTTGCCTTATTGTTTTTGGATGAAGGCAGGCCAGCGAACCATAATCACTATGCTCAGCAATCCGCCGACCAGCATATAAGCGCACACACCGTTGGCTGTGCCAATTTGATTCGCCAAAAACCCAAGAAGCAAGGATCCAAACGGGGCCGCGCCAACAATGGCCAGGGTGTAGAGCGCCATCACACGTCCGCGGAACTGATCGGGAACGAGGGCTTGCAGCATAATGTTTTGGCCGGTAAATTGATAAATCATGAATATGCCGCTCAATACACTAAAAACAGTCGCAAGCACGATATTGGATTGCAATGCCAGAATTGCGGATGTAATTGCGCACAGCACCACTGAACTGCTCACGATGCGACCATAGCCAATGCGTAAAGCCAGCCACCCGATTGTGATTCCGGCAATTACCGACCCGAACCCTTCTCCCGTACTCAGGATGGCGTAGCCTGTTTTGGGCGAATGCAAAACAACATCGGCCAGCGCCGGTAAAAACTGAATAATGGGGATAATAAAGAACCCGGTAATCACTGTCAGCAGCAAAAGTGGGCCAATGGTAAGGTGTCGATAGGAAAACTGCACACCATCTTTAAGCTGCTGAAATGCAGATGAAGAATGTTTGATATGTTTGATCGCATAGGGGACATCCATAAAAAATAAGCTGACCAAAACTGCCAGAAAACTTAATCCATTTAACAAGAAGCACCACGCCGGGCCGAACTGAACCAGTGCAAAACCAGCTGCGGTTGGTCCCAGAACGCGCGCCGCGCTGTTCAAGACTGAATTCAAGGCAATGCCGCTCGGCAAATCTTCGGGGCCAACCATTTCGACCACAAAGGTTTGACGCGCCGGCAGATCGAGTGCGGTGGTTGCGCCCAGCAAAAAGGCCAAGAGCATAATGTGCCAGACTTGCACAAGGTTTGCAAAAGTCAACGCAGCCAGAACAAAAGCCAATACCATCTGTGCCGTTTGTGTAAACAGCAGAAGTCGGCGGCGTGGAACACGCTCGACAATCACACCCGCAATTGGAGAAAGAAGGATAACCGGGATACCTGCAGCACAAGCGACCAACCCAAGCCATGCGGTTGATTTGGTCAGGTTGAAAATAAGAAATCCCTGCGCCAGATTTTGCATCCATGTGCCTGAGATGGATACCAACTGCCCGGCAAAATACACGCGAAAATTGGAACTCCTCATTGCCGAGAAAGTCCCTAGTCTGGTTTGTGTTTGGATATTTTCTGCCATTATTACGATTTCCTTTCTTGAATCGGTCTGATTTAAGACGCGTTCCAGGGCCCCGTTTACAATCTGAAACGCGCTGACTTCTTCGGGAGTCAATTGTTTGAATACATCTGCCAGATATTCAACCAGTGAGTGCCGCACTTCGAGCCAACAAGCCCGCCCGTCATCTGTCACTTCAAGCAGGGCGCTACGGCGATCATTTACATCTGGAATTCGGCGCACCCAGCCTTGTTCAACCAGATATTGAACCTGCAAGCTGGCACCCTGGCGTGTCATATTGCAGCGCTCTGCAAGTTCGCTCAAGGTGATGGGCTGACTGGTGAGCTGTCCGAGGGTTCGTATCTGGCTAAATGTGATCCCATCTTCAATTTTCTGATGGAGCTGTGCCGATACGAGACGCTTAAAGCGCGGGTAGAGCGTCAGGAAAACATCTGCAACGGCGTGGATGGTATCTTTTTCTGTCATCGCAACCTCCATATTGTCAAGTTGCTTGATTATATATTTCCTATCCAAATTGTCAAGTTACTTGAATATAAACATGCTTGACGATATTGTTAAAAAAGCGATTGCCCACCGTGTTTCGATGAGCAATCGTTTTTTTATTTTGGGATATTTTTCTGTCTGTAGGGGCGGGGTTCTCCCGCCCCGGTTTGGATGGATATGCCTGTCAGGGCGCGGGGATCGCGCCCCTATGCTGTATGCTTACGGAAGATAAACATCGCATGTGCCAGCGTCGATCTCGCAGCGCGCCACTTCCTCGTCCACACCATTCTCATTCCACAGCACGCGGAATTGGTGACTGTCGTCTTCATCCGTCCAAAACAGGATCGGGTCGTCGCGGGTCGGGGTGCGCAGGCTGAGATACAGGTTGTTATGGCCACATTCGGGCGGGTTAAGATAAGGGGCGCTATCCAGCACCTTGAGCGCCATGCACCAGTCGGGTGTGCTGGTCGCGTAATACTGCCCCCACTTTGCACCATCAAAACGGTTCAATGGCGTATCGGCATTGCTCAGGCGCTCAAAGGCAACCTGATTGATCGGAATAGTGCTTTTGGAGAGATTGAGAAAATAAAAGCTGTTTTCGTTATAGAAGAGCATAAAACGCTTGCCGTTCGGGTAGAGCACTGTGGATGTGGCTGCGGGAAGTTGGGGCTGCGCTGTCGGCGTCATCGTGGCTGAGTTTTTGGTTGCGCTGGTAATCTGAACAACCTCCCCGGGGGGACTGGCCGTTTTCGTGGGACGTACAGCAGCGGGCGGATGGATCAGGTTGGTGAACAAGGGAATCAGCACCAATATCAGCAGAATTCCTCCTGTCAGAACACAGCCGATGGTCACCAGCCAGGGCATGAAGTTACGTCGTACTATTTTTGGGGGAGTAGAAGACGGCGGCGTTTTAAGGGTGGGTGGTTGTGATGTGGTTGGCCGTGCCGGGAAGGATGTGCCTGCCGGGAGGGGCGGCAAAGGGCTGGGCGTTGCTGGCAAAATGCTGCCTTGAAAGGTAGCATCCAGTGCAGCCATTAGGGCTGCACCGCTGGTGTAACGATCCTGTGGCGCTTTGCTTATTGATTTCAGTAAAACAGCTTCGGTGGCTGGGTTGAGTTTGGGGTTGATTGCGCGCGGAGACGGGGGCTCCTGCGTGATATGCTGCACCGCCACCGAGGTCGGCGATGGGTCATCGAAGGGGACAACCCCGGTCAGCATTTCATAGAGCATGATTCCCAGCGAATACAGGTCTGATTGCGCGGTTGCATCTGAAGAGCGGCGCGCTTGTTCGGGCGCGATATAGTGCACCGTGCCAAAGACTTCTCCGACCGAGCCTTGCTGCATGTCAAGCGCCAGTCCAAAATCGGTCAGCACAACGCGCCCGTCATGCGAGACAATCACGTTCGAAGGCTTCACATCGCGGTGGATTACATCCTTTGCGTGGGCATAATCGAGGGCGCTGGCAACAGCACGCCCAATGCGCAATGCATCTGCCTGCGGGATCAGCTCGTTTGTGATGGCATAGCTTGAAAGGATTTGCCCCAAATCGTGCCCGTCAATGTATTCCATCGCAAAGTAATACAGGCCATCCTGTTCATCGGCATAGTAGACCTGGGCAATGTTCTCATGTCGCCAGGTGGCAACCGCCTGGGCTTCGCGTACAAAGCGAATGGCGTAAGCCGGGTTATTGCGAAAGCGCAAGTCAATTACTTTGACTGCCACCGAACGGTTAAGTTTGATGTCACGTCCATAATAGACCTGGCCCATTCCGCCGTATCCAAGGATGCGCTCAAGCTGGAAGTTGCCCAGTTGGCGGCCGATCAGGGAATCATCATTCATGCAGCGTCTCTTTTGGGGCGGTGTGGAAAAGGTTCAATTCATCATTGTGTGCAGGCTGGGGTAAACGCGAACAATTAAGTATACCTTTTATAAGAGACGCAAGAAAGGCATTTTGTAAAGTAGGGGCGGGATATCGTTCGATTATGTATCATCCAGCTTTAGTGGTGTCACGCGCGGCAGCGCCTTCCAGTATTTGATCCACTCGATGAAAACATGGTCGGCGTCGGGCAGCAGCGTGCCGAGCTTGAATTTCAGGTCACGCATGACGGCGATGTCGGCTTTCAGGAATGCAATGGTCAGGGCATGCATCATGGTCAGCGCCAGCATCCGGATGGGGCGCGGCCAGCCTTGCAGCGTGTGTTTGGCGATGACATTTAAGATGTAGACGCGGGTTTTTTCTTCGGTGATCGGCACAATCGTAAACAGAATGCGTGCATTGGTGCGGCCATTGTAGGCCAGAATGTTGTTGCCGCCCCAGCAATGCGCAGCCAGGTCAACGAAGTCCACGCCAACCAGCCGTAACAGGTGGTCGTTGAAATGTCCGCCTTCGACGCGGGCGTGAAAGCGCACCGAGAAATGCTGCGGGGCGATGCTGCCCGGGATCGGTGGTTCCAGCAGTGTGCGGTGATGGACGCTGGAGAAGTGCTGGCTGTCGAACGAGTTGGCGGCAAGCACCTGATACGGGGTGTCGAATTCCATTGAAAAAGCGCGGCTGTAAAGGGTTTGATCGCTCTCTTCAAACTGGGGAAAATCGAAGGAGGGAGTCCCGCCCAGGAAGGCAAAGACCATCCCATACTGCTCCCGGCAAATGAATGCCGCCTGCCGCGCCCGCCCCGGAATGTTGATGATCTCCGGAATATGTTCGCAGCGCCCTTCCGCGCCAAATTCCCAGTGGTGTAGCGGACATTGCAGGCGTTCGCCGTAAACTCTTCCGTACGAAAGGTCGGCGCCCATGTGGACGCATTGGCTGTGAACCGCAGCGACTCGGCCGCTTTGGGTGCGAAAGACAGCCAGCGGCACGCCAAAGGCGTGCCGTTTGAGCACCTGACGCGGTTTGAGTTCGAACGAGCGGCAGAGCGGATACCACGAGGCGGGGAAGGATGTCATTATTGGTTGGTTGATTTCTTTGCTGGTGTGGCGCCTTCGAGCCAGTCCGTCCAGAAGGAGCAGTCTTTGCAGGCGGGAATTTCTTCGAAGCGGCCTTCTGCCATCAATGTGCGGATTTCTTGAAAGCGCGGTGTATTGTAAATTTGGCGCAGGCTGCTCTGGTTGGCATTGCCAAGCACTTCACGGTTCGACCAATCGTTAGCACAGAGCGTCACATCACCGTTGTGCAATACCTGCATAATGCTGAATGCATGCGGACAGACACCTTTGAAAAAGCGCCGCCCCATGCCTTTGCGCAGCCTGCGCAGGAAGAAGCTTCTGTTTGGCAGCAGGCGCATGTAATTTTTCACCGTTCCAGCGCGGTTATTGATTTCAAACGCCAGCACATTTAGCCCACGTTTGTTCCAGTAATGTTGAAAGGCGGGGTATTCGGCTTCATTTTCAGTTTGTTGAATATAACGCAAAAAGATATTGATTTTTGGCAGAAATGGAGAATTGGCAATCAATTCAAGATTGTGGTTGACCTGTTTCCAGGATAACCCGCGCATCACCTTTTGGTAGGTGTTTTCTGTGCACTCAATCAAGATGGCGAGCCATCATTTTTCCCGAAAGAAACCGCCTGGCAGGGAACGGCAAACGAAGTATAACTCTTAATCGGCGGGTCAAGAGGCCGTACAACGCATTGGAGACGCGCATGGTCGTAGTTCCGAAGTGCACTGTGGTCGCCGGTCAAATTGATTTATCCAATGGTGGCAAGGGGGGAAAGACCCCGATGAGAAAGCTAAAACCTTGATTGACCGGGACCTGCCCATGTCAAGAAAGGAGAAAAAATGAGACAGAAAGGCAAACGTACGAAAGGGATTGAGCAGGCTCGTCCATTTGATGGCATGAGCAAAGTCAATCCGAATGCGGGAGGCGCAGACATCGGCGCGGAAGAAATCGTCGTCTGTGTCGCCGCCAACGAGACTACTCAACTGGTCAAGGGCTTTGGGAACTACACGGTTGATTTGGATGCCATCGCAGATTGGCTGACGGAACATAACGTCAAAACAGTGGCGATGGAAAGCACAGGGGTCTACTGGATTCCGCTTTTTGAAAGGTTGGAAGAGCGTGGATTTGAATGTCTGCTGATCAGTTCCCGTTCCTTGCGGCGCGTGGCGGGTCGGAAAAGCGACGTGACGGATGCTCAGTGGATCCAGACTTTGCACAACTACGGATTGTTGGAGTTCTCGATTCCGCCCGCAATCCGACCTGGTGGCGCTGCGGACGCTGTTGCGGCATCGCGCGGAATTGGTGGCGCATCGTTCGCCGCACATTTTACATATGCAGAAGGCGTTGCTTCAGATGAATGTGCAGCTCTCGCAGGCGGTGACGGATGTGACCGGGGTGACGGGGCAGCTGATTATCCGTGCCATCCTGTCAGGGGTGCGGGACCCGAAAACGCTGGCCGCGCTACGCGACCCGGGCTGCAAAAAGAGCGAAGCAGAGATTGGCCAGGCGCTGACTGGCACCTGGCGGGAAGAACATCTCTTCATCTTGAAGCAGGCCGTGGCTCTCTACGATTTCTACACTGAGCAGATGCTTGCATGCGACAAAGAGATCGAGCGCATGTACGCTGAGACCCGTCCAGACTGGGACGCCGGGGAACTGAAGCCACTCTCCTCGCGAAAGCGCAACTCGCGCAGCAAAAATGCAAACTACGATACCGAGATCATTCGCAAGCATCTAAAGCGCGTTAGTGGCGTGGACATCAGCCTGGTGGACGGGTTTGGTGTCACACTGGCCCAGACCGTGATTATGGAGTGCGGCACCGACATGAGCAAGTTTCCGACCGAAAAGCATTTTTGTTCCTGGCTGGGACTGGCACCCAAGCATGAGATTTCCGGGGCCAAGGTCTTGAAGAATACGACCTTGAAGACGAAAAGCCGTGCTGGACAAGCCTTTCGCATGGCAGCCCAATCGGTGAAACAGGCAGATTGCGCCTTTGGCGTGCTTTACCGGAGACTGCGCGCCAGGCTCGGGCCAGCCCAAGCGACGGTGGCGACGGCCCACGCCATCGCGCGGGTGGTCTACCGGATGTTGAAATATAAAGTCGAATACGACCCGCTGAGTGTGAACGAATACCAGAAGCAATACGAAGCGCAGCAAATCAAGTACATGCAAAAGCGGGCGGCCAAACTGGGCTATCAATTGACGCCTGTCGCGGCTTAAGCCGCGATAGCGCAAAAGAAAAGGCGTTCTCGCAGAGAGAACGCCCTGTTTGCGTTTAATATTTTGTTCCATTTGCTAGAGATTTTCACCCCGGAACCACTCTTTTTGGAAAAATCGACTTTTGGAAAGCTGCCGTCTTGCTCCAGTGAGCGCTCCTCATGTCGGGGTTTCTGAGAACGCACTGACGCTCACAGAGAGAAGATCAACACCACTTTGTACTAATTTTTCGAATTCGAGCCGGGGTCAGGGCGCTGCCATTGGTGACCAATTCGACCATGTGATGCGGCTGGGCCAGTTTCTTGAACTGGGCAATTCGTTCTTCGAGCCGTGTATCAAGCAGGGACTCGTTTTGCGACATTGGGACGAGCTGCTTGAATCCGGGCTCAACAACGATTTGCTCGATAATGCTGGTGTAAAGCATATCATCCATTATTCCGCGTATTTGTAGATGAATTGTATATGGATAAGGGCACATTTCGCACGAGGCATTGCAGCGATTAATCGTTTGTACCTGCACAATTGCCGGGAAAATCTCACCGTGCTGTGTAAGCCAGGTGTCAATATTGTCTTGCAACGTCCATGCACTGTGCAACATATACATCGATTGGGTGACATGCGCCACCCGTGGATTATCACGGCCTGTTTTGGAACGCAGGCGCAAGGATCGTGCGCCATAGGTTAAACCCACTCTGCGATTGCCAGTCCCCAATCGAATAGTTTGTCAATTATATGGTTGAACAGACCGAAGCGAGGACGTGTGGCAGATGATAATGTTGGTGGCATAAAGTGTTCTCCCGCAGGCATGATCCTTATAAAAGGGCGATTTCTAGTGCAGGTGGGCGTCCATCCATCTGTGAAATTGCATCGAGACCATCATCCCACCCTGCCAGGTAAATCTGGCTGATGTATTCGAGCGGATGGTAACTGCTGACCAGGCGGCGCAGTGGATCCGTTGCGGGGAGGCCCAGCAGCAGGGCACTGTAGCGGCGGCGGGCGGCTTCGTTGTGGACGGCCCGCAGCAGCGCGGCGAAGATCGACGGGTCATCCCCGTCAATGGCGAGGAAGGCGGCAAAGCACTGGTTGAGTGGTGTATTTATGGCAGGCAGCAGCGGCCATCCGCCTAACGGAGAAAGCAGGTTGATGGTTTGTCGAAAGTGTTTGTAGATGCCGCCGTACCCCCGAATGACCGTCTGCCGAACAGATTGCTGATCCCACAAAGCCAGGCAGCCTACGAGATGGGAGTCGTGAAAAGCCAGGAAAAAATCGTCGATGGCGAGATGCGGCGTCAGGGGAGAAAGCAGGTTTTCCTTTGTCCAAACGGGAGAAAACTGTTTGCGCGCATTGTTGCGGTTTAAGCAATCCACAATCGCCGGAATATGTTCGGGCGCGCCGCACTGGATGGGCAGCAATTCGCGTTTTGGCCGGGCCGGGTGGATGGCATGTGTGACCATGCGTGTGTATGCGTGCAGTTTTGGCAGCCCTTTCAGACCGGATGTCAGCAGGCGGTGGGCGGGGGCGTTATCCGCAATGACGCTTATTAAATAGTAATGCGCGCGCCTGTCCCTATGGAGTTGCTGGTAGTATGAAAAACCTTGTTGGGTAAAACGCGCCAGCGCCAGCCCGCGCCGATAGGTTTCGCGGGCGCGCAGTCCGCTGAAATAGCCGACATCCGCAGGCTGAGCATTTACCCATAGCGGGCGGACGGAACGATCGCCCATGCCCATGATTTTGCCGCTTTCCGTTTCGCAGACGACCATGGTCTGGTGGAACGGCCCTTCCATTTGGGCGGCGGCGAAATAGCTGGGTTCGCGCTCAAAGGAGAGTGAAATATTCCCGGCGAAGGGGGTTTCGCGCAAAATCTGACGCAGGTCGGCGTCGTCAGCGGGGGTGGCAAGGCGGCAGTGGGCGAAGGTCAAGAGCGGCCCCCACCGCCCTGCGGGCACCTCCCCCAAATACGACGTTGAAGCTTCGGAAATTCAAAGCTTGTCTTCGTGGTATTTGGGGGAGGTAGGGAGGGGGCTGGTTTAATGCTCATTAAGAAGCACAGGCAGCGGCTGACCGGTTTCACGCACCTTGATGAGCTGACCCCTCCAGGCGGCGTCGCCGAGCGGATAGTAATCGCGCTGACTCACTTCGCGGCGGAAGAGATAGTTGATACCGTAAAAATGCCACCACATGACCGAGTTTGCGCGGTTGACCGAGTCGAAACTGCGCCGCCAGATGTTGCTGAGACTGTAGAATTTGGCGCGGGCTGAGACGCATCCGCGCTGAAGTTCTTCGGGGGACATGCGCGCCGGTTTGAAGGGAATCATGTTGTATGAATAGCGATCATCCAGCCACCAGTTGTCGTAAAGCAGGCGGTCCTCTTTTTCGAGCCGTTTGTAAAGTGGCGTGCCGGGGAAGGGCGTTAGATGGTTGAAGGCCGCAATATAGAACTTATGCTTGAGCGCAAAATCGACTGTTTCTTCGAAGCTGTCTGTCGTGTCTTCGTCGTAGCCGAAGACAAAGGTGATGTACAAGCGAATATCGAACTTGCGCAGGTTGGCGAGTGCCTTTTCGTAGCCGCCTTGCATGGTATTGAAGCCTTTGTTCATCTTTTTGAGATTATCCGTGTTGAGCGATTCGAAACCGATCAGCACACCCTGACAGCCACTGGCCTTGATCAGTGCCAGAAATTCCTCGTCATGTGCGGCGTTGATGCTGGCCTGGCTGACCCAGCGGATTTTTAGTTTTGCCAGCTCGCGAAAGAAGTGTTTGGCCTGCTCCATGTTGGAGGTGATGTTATCGTCCACGAAGAAGATGAGCGGCTTGTCGCGCATCTTTGCCAGCTCGGAAAGAATGTCATCGGCGGGGCGGCGGGTTTGGGTGTGGTTGAATACTGTCTGCACGGCGCAAAAGTCACAGACAAAGTGACAGCCGCGCCCGGCTTCGACCAGGCCAACGGGGAGATAATTTTTCTTGGCGTAGATCGAGCGGTCAGGGCGAAGCTGCCCCAGCGAAGGTCGCCCACTGGAACGGTAGAAAGTTTGCAGGGTACCGCGCTCCGCATCGGTCAGCACTTGCTCCCAGATTTGTTCGGCTTCGCCGACGATGACCGCGTCAGCATACTGCGAGACTTCTTCGGGGCAGAGCGTGGCGTGGAATCCGCCCATGACGACAGGAATACCGCGTTTGCGGTATTCGCTGGCGATCTGGTAGGCGCGTTTGGCGGTGTAGGTTTCCACGCTGATGCCGACCAAATCCGTCGGCTCGTCGAAGGGAATTTCTTCCATGCGATCATCGTAGAATTTGATCTGCACATCACGCGGAGTCAGGCCCGCGATGACGGCGGGCGGCAGCGGCTCCATTTGCCACAGGCGGATGTAGGGCTGTCCGGCGCGGCGACCAATACAAGGGTGGATGAGTGTCAGGCGCATGGGGGTTCCTTTATAAACAACGAAAGAATATTTTAATCACAAACGAAATATCTGCCTGGCTTCGCATGCGACACAATAAAACAAAGTTAATCTCTTTTGAAGATGGAGTAAGCTATTTCAAGGACAATGGATGATACTAAGCCTATTAGAACTAACCAATATCCCCATGATGTAAATGACAAACCTTGCAATCCTTCATCCAAAAAAGGAGTTACCCAAAGGCTTCTTATTCCCAGTGCAATCAAGCATAGCACTGAAGTTATCCAAACAGGTTTGTTAATCAATTGGGGTTTATGTATTGCAAAAAACAGATTTAAAGCACAGTATATGAGTATTGCATATAAGCCTATAAAATGTTGTCCCAACCCCAGAGCAATTCGTACACGCTCAGTTAACTCTATTTCTTGTTCAAACACTTCAAACCTTGCCATATATTGATAAAAATCAAGTATTCGAAAACCAGTAAACGTAAAAACTGGACCTTCCTTTTCCCAAACCCAAGGGATGAAAAAAGAAAAGAGTATTACTATACTATTCATTATTCGCCAAATTTCCCATTTTCCAAGCTTTATTAAGTTCGCTAGTTTGAATTGGATTTCAATGAGCATTGAAACTCCTGTGTTAAACCAATTTTCGAATTTATCCCTGGTTAAAAAGGTTTAGGTTTGAAATTGCAGCGCGGCCTGCTGCCAGATGCTGCGGGCCAGTGGCAGGCCGCCGAGGGCAATCAAAAAACCGACCAGCCAGAGTCCCGGCTGGGGTAGTTGATTGCCCGAAGCGACGAAGAGGCCCCAGCCGAGCAGAAACAGACTGACGGGAATCTTCGAGAAAACCGGGTTGCGCCAGATGACGATGGCGAAGATGAGAATCCCCGTCAGCAGGACGAAACTGCCAAGGTGCAAAATCAAAGGCCACGGGCCGCTTTGCAGCGCCAGGTAAATACCCAGGGTGGGAAGGTCTCCGTCGAGATACAGCCGCCCGATCAGGGGCAGGATGATCGCGTTAATCCCCATCCCTGGCATGGCAAGCGCTACGCCCAATACAGAGCAAACCATCGCCCAAAAAGCTGGGCGATGGTCGGAGGAGTATGAAAGTAGTTTGTAGATCGAGATGGCGGCGGTGGACCAGAGCGGCAGGGCCAGCATCAGCAACAGTTGCGCTGTGAGAAACCCGCCCGTACGGATAGCTGTAGCAAACTCTGTCGGGTGGGTGACGGCATTGGGCAGAGGCGGCTGGAGTATTTGGGCCAGCAAGATCAGCAAGCAGGCCAACGCCAGCGCGCTTGCGCCAAGCCGGATGCGGTTGATGAAGAGCAGCGCAGTGGCGGGGTAGAGCGCCAGCAAGGTGCGATAAGCTTTGGCGGCTTCTTCCCAACGTTCTTCTTTGATGTAGGCATCGGCCAGTGCCTGGTGTATCTCGATGCTGTTTGGGCGCACGGCGGCGCTGGCTTCAAGCCGGGCAAGCGATTGCATGTTAATCCCCGCTGACTTGAATTAGATCGGGCACGCGCTGGGAGGCGGGCTGTGGCTCCAATTGGCCCAAAATCCAGTCACAGTTGTAGAAATCTTTCAGGTGGTGGGCATAAAAACGGTAGCCCATATTGGCAATCCACCAGACCGGGAGCTGGATGCGTGATTTCATGAAACGTGTCGCCATAGCGTTATAAGAATAGGTGTGCTTCCAGGCTTTTTCGTGGCCGTCATAAAGCTGCTGCGGAGTCATCTGCTTTGGCTGGAAGACGACATGCTGCGCGTCGTATAGCTCCCAGTTTTTGGATAGAATGCGCCCCTCGGCTTCGAGCCGTTTGTAGAGCCCGGTGTTGGGGAAGGGCGTGACAATTGCATAGCGCGGCAGGTCGATGCCCGATTCGATGGCGAACTTTGCTGTTTGCATGAAGATGTCTGGTGTGTCGTTGTCCATGCCGAAGGTGAAACAGGCCATCAGCGTGATGCCATGCTGATGCAACTGCTCCACCAGTTCACGATACTGCCCTGGAGAGTTGAATCCTTTTTTGGACTGTTTGAGATTTTCAGGGGTGATCGATTCGAACCCCATCAACAGACCAGTGCAGCCACTGCGGGCGGCGAGTTCCAGCAGGGGTTTATCCTTGCCAAGCAGAGTAGTCGAAAGCCCGAACCACTGCACCTTGAGCGGAATCAGTGCTTCGAAGAGTTTCGCGGCGTAGGCTTTGTCGGCGATCAGGTTTAGGTCGATAAAGATGATCTTACGCGCCCAATGCTGCCGGATGTCTGCTACCACGTCTTCGACCGGTTTCAGGTAGGGTTTCAGACCCCAGGCGGTGGGCACCACGCAAAAATCGCAACTGTGGACGCAGGCGCGGGTCGCTTCGAAAACGTGTGTTGTTAAGAAACTGCCGCGTTTCATCAAGTCGCGGCGCGGGAAGGGTCGGTTGGCCAGGCTCATGCCTGGATTCTGGTCGTAGCGCGTCTTCATCTGCCCCAGCGAAAAGTCGCGCAGCAGCTCGGGCCAGGTATCTTCGGCATAGCCGGTGACGATGGCATCGGCGTGGGGCTGGGCGTCTTCAGGGATGAGTGTGATGTGTGGTCCGCCCAACACGACGGGAATGCCGCGACTGCGGTAATGATCTGCCAGTTCGTAGGCGCGAATGGACGAGCCAGTAATAACGGTCATGCCGATCAGATCAGCTTGCAGGTTAAGGTCAACATCCTCGACACCTTCGTCGAGCACTTCAACATCAATATTCAGTTCGGGCGGTATCAGGGATGCAAGCGTGGTCAACGTCAGCGGCGCATAGCGCAGGTTTTTTTTGAAAATCCCCCCACGGTGACGGTAGAGCGGGCCTTTCGGTGAGATCAGAACGATTTTCACAACGACGTCCCTCCGATTTTCTGCTGAAAATATAAAACGAACTGCCTGGGGGGATTATATCTCCAATTGGTGAGAATGTTTTCCTTGTAGGGCGGGGTTGCCCCGGTTAAGGGAGATTTCCATCAAAGAAATAATAATAGACCTCATTCATCTGGGAGTTGGTAAACATAACTTCAATATCATTTTTTCCAGGAATGTAAGAATATATTACGACATTACTGCCTAACGATGGTGGCGGGGAAGGCCAGGGCTCGCACTCAGCGCCGCCAGGAGGCTCCTTGGCAACAATTTCCCATTTTCTAGATGCGAGGACAAGTTGGAAATCAGTAGGGGATATTTTGAAATGCAAGCAATTATCAGGATGAAGATCAGGGCCTCCATCATAACTATCAAGTACTTTTACGCTTTGGGGCATTGGGTCCAATATGGAATCTTTAAATAACTGATTGCCTGAACGCGGAGTTTCGGCATAGACAAAAAGAAGGGCTGGAAGGCCAACGCACAGGGTAATATTCCCCATGCCAATGATAATCAAGACAATAATCCCCACTGTGATCTTTGATTTGGTCGTTTTCAGAAAACCAACTTTTTTCATATTTTCATACCAAGCACCCAACGATGCCTTAAAGGCTCTGAATCATTGTACCGTATGAATCGAGAGAGCCGGGGACGCCGACCCCGGCTCTCTTTCAAAGGAGGAGAAGAGAAAAACCTGTACCCCTACTTTATCATGGACATGCGCAACGTACTTGACGCCTGCCCTACGGCTGGCCTATGCCTGCCCGATGAAATCAGTTGTTGCGTTGTTTCTTCTTGTGCGCCCTGTGTGGATTCTCAACTTGCATATATTCGTGCAGTTGTACGGGTACGACAGTCTTGGGGGTGCGCAGACGCAAGTTGAGCATTTCCACCAGCACTGAGAAGCCCATTGCAAAGTAGACATAGCCTTTTGGTATTTCCTGCCCTAATCCTTCGGCAAGCAGCGTCACGCCAATCAGCAGCAGAAAACTGAGTGCCAGCATTTTAACTGTCGGGTGGTGGTTGACGAAATTGCTGATTCCACCGGATAAGAAGAGCATAATAATGACGGCGATAATGACGGCAGCGATCATGACGGGCAAATCTTTGGCCATGCCGACTGCCGTAATAACTAAATCAAGCGAGAAGACAATATCGAGCAACAGGATTTGAATGATCGTCCCCCAAAAAGACGGCGCAGCTCTGACGTGACCCTCGTGGTCTTCGCCGCCTTCGAGTTTGTCGTGGATTTCACGGGTCGATTTGGTCATCAGAAAAAGGCCACCCCCGAGCAAGATCAGACTGCGGCCTGTAATATCAATCGGTCCGATGCTAAACAAGGTTGTCTTCAAGTTTAACGATAAATGATAACGAAGCCAGCAAGCCAACGCGGGTAATCATCGCCAGCGCCAGCCCGGTCTGCCGTCCGCGCGCTTGCTGATGTTCCGGTAATTTGCCAGACAAGATGGAAATGAAGATGATATTGTCGATGCCGAGCACAATTTCGAGTACGGTCAGTGTGACAAGCGCGATCCAGATTTCGGGGTTGGTGATCCAGTCAAAGTTCATCGAGTCATTTCTCCTAGGTTAATCTTTCAGCGCGTCTGCGCCGGGGATTTTGATTGGGATTATTTTGCCGATCACGGGCACTTTGCAGTCGACCGCACTGCACACCATGTAGGTCAGGCTGATTTCATCCGCTGCCAGAGCACGCCCGGCAGGCAGGCGGACGGGAAGGGTCAATGTTACCGGACCGTCGGGGTAGATGAGTGTGATGCTTGGATCTGCGCTGGAAACGTAGCTGGGGACACTTTCTGTCAGTGGGCCGATGGCCTGCATCTTTAAGTCTGGAGTTCAGCTCGAGCAGTGTCGGACGTCCCAGCCCTCCCACGCCGTTTCGCGGCAAATCCTTGCTGTAAAGGTGGAATCCGGCTTCGAGCGGGGTGAAGGTTGCAGTGAGCGATACGCCATTGGCGGCGCCACGCTTAAGGGTGACGACCACGTTGACGCTGTTTTCGTCAAAGCTGGCAAGGGTCAGCGATGTGCCTCGCGCAAGCGTCAGTTGTGGCTGTGGGGCGCAGTTAACGGTCAGCAGGCACAGGGTCACAGCAATCCATAATATGGAAAGAAAGCTGTGGGGTTGCTGGATGCTGTGCTTTTGCTTCTTCATAAATTATGCCGGTGTGACTTTGAGCAAAATCGTTTCGTGTGGTTCCACGCGTTGCGTCATGTCGGTTTTGAAATCGGCAATGTCGGCTTGCATCCACAGGTTGCGGGCCAGTTTGGGTGTATCGAGCAGGCCAATATCACCAGATTTCAGGGTCACATCTGCACCACTGGAGCCACGATTGATGAGCGCAATGGCCAGTGAGCCATCGGCGAGCGGCTTTTTCCAGACTTCGCATGGGCCAAACTGCTTGACGCGCCTTGCCGGAATGCCGAGCGCATCTTGATTGACTGCGAGCACTTCGCGATTCGAGAGCAGCGCCATGGTGTCTTTTTCCATCTTGCGCACATCGCAGCCGATCATCAGTGGCGAGCAGGCCATGCACCAGAGCGACATGTGCGTCTGATATTCAATGAAAGACATGCCACCGCCATGAATTTGTCCCTTGCCTTTCAGCCCGACCACCAGCATGTCGAGATCGTTCCAGCCACCGGGGCCGCCGTAGGGCGCCAGGTCGGCGGCAATGTCGAGCGAAATATCGACGCCAATGCCGTAGGTGTTCCAGGTGGCCATCCACACGTTGATCCAGCTATCGAAGACATCGCCCGAGACGCGCCACATCTGTCCGCCCAATTCGCGGCCCCACAGGTGCGGACTACGCCCGCCCCACTCGCACAACGAGAAGAGGAATTCGCGCCCGGTTCCGCGCAGGGCTGCACCCATCGCATTGTAGCGTTGGATGGCGGTGTCTTGATCGGTGGGGGCGCTGCAATAATCGTATTTGAGAAAGTCGAAGCCCCATGATGCCCACTGTGCGGCATCCTGCTCTTCAAAGCCCACACTGCCGGGGAATCCGCCGCAAGTCAGTTCGGCGGCATCGGAATAGATGCCGATCTTGAAGCCCAGGTCATGGATGCTATCCGCCAGCGCCTTCATGCCATTGGGGAATTTTTCGGGGTCAGGCACAAGATTGCCGTGACTGTCGCGCCCGTCTTTGCGTGACCAGCAATCATCGATAACAACGTATTCGTAGCCGCAATCTTTCAGGCCCGAGGCAACAATCGCCTGTGCAGTTTCGCGTATTAAATCTTCGTGAATATTATGGCCGAACATATTCCATGAGTTCCAGCCCATGGGGGGGGTTGATGCAAGCGGTTTTGATGTTGTCATTGGTTGCGTTTCCTCTATTTCCATTTTATCATTGCGCCTAATGTTTAAACAAAAAAAGGAAGCCCCCGTTTTGCAGGGACTTCCTTTTTTATGGTTTACAGCTTTTACTGTACGCTAAAGTCGATTACCTGGTTGGACTTATCGTTCAAGAAGATTTCAACGCGATATTTCCCGACCGGCCATGGGCCAGCGCTGTTGGATGCATTGAAGATGATTGGGCTGCCGCTGCCGACAATTTCTTTCTCGGCGATTTGGGTTGCGGTGCCAGAGTCGTCAACTGTGGACCATACGGCCTTAACCTTGGTGGTGTCAGGGGCATTTGCCAGGGTGACAACAGCATAGAAGGTCTGGTCTGGGGTGAAAGTGGTTGTCGCGGCACCGGTGGCGCTATTGTCAGCGGTCAAGACGACACTGGAGATGTTGGCGGTGCTGGCGCTGGCATCGCAGGCGATGGAAGCCAATACCAACATGCCGATTGCAAAGAAGATCATCAAAAGCCGTTTGTTCATCAGGGTTTCTCCTTGGTGGATGATGTGTTCATTCCTCAAAGCTCGGCGAGGTTTGAAGTGAACATGTCAATTATAGTCGCAAATTGGCATTGATTGGCTTGTTTAGGAGTTGTTTACGAGTTTGCAATTTTATCGTTCGGTTTGCCCGGCTTCCCATCCGAGCAGGGCCTTTTTTCGGGCAGAGCCATAGCGATAGTTGCCCAGCTTGCCGGTTTTGTGGATGACGCGGTGACAGGGGATCAGCACCGCAATCGGGTTGCGCCCAATGGCGGTTCCGGCGGCGCGGACGGCGGTGGGGCGTCCGATTTCAGCCGCCAGCCCCTCGTAGGTACGGATTCCACCGGGGGGATGCGCAGCAGCGCTTCCCATACCTTTAGCTGAAAATTGGTCCCGGTCAAAAACAGCGCAATCGGGGCGGGGTTGCGTTGCAGGGAAAAGATCGGGGCAATTAACGCTCCCGTCGCTGTGGCATCTTCCATTAAACGGGCATCCTTCCAGTCTTCGAGCAGGTTTGCCAGCGCCGCTTCACGCCCGGTTTGGGTGAAACCCAAATGACAAATTCCGCGTTCGGTCAGCCCCAGCAGACACTCGCCAAACGGAGTCGGATGAAAGCCATAGCGAATAGTCAGCCCTGCGCCGCGCGCCTTGTATTCGCCCGGAGTCACGGCTTCGGTCTGCACCAGCAAATCGTGCAAACGCCCCGGCCCCGAAAGCCCGACGCCGTAGGCCGTATCCATTACGTTGGATGAGCGCTGGAGCAAATCTTTTGCGCCCTCCTTGGTCAAAAATTGTAAAAATCGTTTGGGGCTGATGCCCACCCAGCGCGTAAACAGCCGCTGAAAGTGATATTCGCTCAGGCCAATGTTTTCCGCGATTTCATTTAAATCGGGCTGGCGCTGATAATGCGCTTCGAGATAGAGAATAGCTTGCTCAATCCGCCGATAATCTTCGCTCAATTGGGTGTAAGGTTCAAGAGTATCCATATTATTGCTTCCTTTCTGAATGGTGTTTGTATTGTATCTGTCCACCCCGGCCCGCGCCACCCGATTCTTGCTTTTTTCGGTTCTTGCGCCTTTAAGAGTGTCTTGACAAACTCCATCATCGGGTGATATAAAGCAGCCACCAACAACTAAATAGCTTATATAGCGCTCTTATCCAGAGAGGCAGAGGGATCGGCCCTTTGAAGCCTCGGCAACCTGTTGAAAATTAGTCTTTTCGTCACCTGGTCGGTTCGTCTTCTAGTTCTTGACTAGAAGACCAGCAGACCAGAAGACTGAAAGACGAAAATAAAACGTGGTGCCAAATCCGGCAGAACAATTTTCTGGACGATGAGAGGGTCTGTGTGTTTATCAAAGCCCTTCATGTATGCCGAAGGGTTTTTCATTTCGTCAGAGCGGTTTCATCGTATATTCACACCCACCTATTCATCAGTTCGTAAAAGGAGAAACGCAATGCCAAAGAAATCAGATCGCAAGTTAGGTTTTGCAACTCGCCAACTCCATGCTGGTTACGCTCCTGACCCAACAACGGGCAGTCGGGCCGTGCCAATTTATCAGACCACCAGCTACCAGTTTCGCAACACGGAGCATGCAGCAAACCTGTTTGCGCTGAAAGAACTGGGGAATATTTATACCCGCATTATGAACCCGACCACTGACGTGCTCGAACAGCGCATCGCCAACCTTGAGGGTGGCGTGGCCGGATTGGCAGCCAGCTCTGGTCATGCGGCGCAAGCCATGGCGATTATGACCCTGTGCAGCGCGGGCGATCACATTGTCAGCAGCAGCCGTTTGTATGGTGGCACCTATAATCAGTTCTCCTATACATTTCCGCGCATGGGCATTGATGTGACGTTGGTGGACCCGACCGATCCGAAAAACTTTGAGAGTGCCCTCCGACCGAATACCAAGATCATCTATGGCGAGACGCTGGGCAACCCTGATATTTCGGTCTTCCCCTTTGAAGAAGTGGCCGAAATCGCCAGCAAGCACAAAATCCCATTGATGATTGACAGCACCTTTGCCACACCTTACTTGTTCCGTCCGTTTGAATGGGGCGCGAATATCATTACACACAGCACCACCAAATTCCTTGGCGGACACGGCACCAGCATCGGCGGTGTGATTGTGGACGGTGGCAACTTTGATTGGCGCAGCGGCCGTTTTGACAACTTCACTACCCCCGACCCGTCTTATCACGGTCTGGTTTATGCGGACTTGCTTGGCGCAGGTCTTCCTCCGTTTGCGATCAAGGCGCGTGTGCAGGTGCTGCGTGATCTCGGTGCCAGCCAGGCTCCCTTCAATAGCTGGCAGACCATTCAGGGTATCGAAACCCTCAGCATCCGCATGGATCGTCATGTTCAGAATGCCCAGGCCGTGGCCGAATATCTGGAAAAACATCCCAAGGTGAGCTGGGTCAAGTATCCGGGTCTGAAAAGCCATCCTGACTATGCCCGCGCCCAAAAGTACATGCCCAAGGGCGCTGGCGCGATCCTCGGCTTTGGCATTAAGGGTGGGCTCGAAGAAGGCAAGCGCCTGATCGACAACCTGCAACTTTTCAGCCACCTTGCCAACGTTGGCGACGCCAAGAGCCTTGCCATCCACCCCGCCACCACTACCCACAGCCAGTTGACCGGTCCCGAACAACTCAGCGCTGGCGTTACGCCTGATTTTGTCCGTCTGAGTGTGGGTCTCGAAGACATCGACGACCTGCTCTGGGATTTGGGTCAGGCCTTGGATATTGCTTAAGAGCAGATATTAGATACTAGATATTAGAGATTAGATAAACCGAAGGCATTATCGAATATCAAATCATCTAATATCGCCTTTTTACTCACTAGTTAACGATTTACTACTCTAAATACGAAGGTAACTGCACCCTAAAAGAGGTACTCCCATGCCAGTTAACATTCCCAAAACGCTGCCTGCTCGCGCCATCCTTGAACAGGAAAATGTTTTTGTCATGAGCCAGGAACGCGCCGATAAACAGGACATCCGTCCGTTGCGCGTGGCGATTTTGAAATCTGATGCCGACCAAGATTCAAACCGAGACGCAATTGCTGCGGCTTTTGGGAAATACCTCCTGCAGGTGGAGGTGACGCTGTTGCACATGGCGACACACGAATCGAAGAATACAGATGCTGACCACCTGCTTAATCACTACGACACGATTGAAGGCGTGCGCAATCAGAAATTTGACGGCATGGTGATTACCGGTGCGCCAGTTGAGACACTCCCGTTTGACGATGTGGATTACTGGCCTGAACTGCAAACGATCATGAATTGGGCGGATACCAATGTCTACTCGACGTTTTACGTGTGCTGGGGCGCGCAGGCCGGCCTTTATCACCGTTATGGTGTGCCGAAATATGACCTGCCGAAGAAGATGTTTGGCGTCTTTGAGCATAGAACGCTGGCCCCCACCGAAAGGCTGATGCGCGGTTTCGATGACATTTTCCTGGCTCCGCACTCGCGCCACACCGAAATCCGTCGCAGCGACCTGGAACGGGTGCCTGAGCTGCAAATTTTGTCCGAGTCTGACGATGCCGGGATTTATATGGTTGGTTCACGCGATGGACGGCACATCTTCATCACTGGCCACTCAGAATATGATCCGCTGACGCTGAAAGGCGAGTATGACCGTGATATCAAAAAGGGATTGCCGATCAACATTCCGCGCAACTACTTTCCCAACGACGACCCGTCCAAGCCGCCACAAGTGCGCTGGCGCGGACATGCCAGCCTGCTCTTTGCCAACTGGCTGAACTACTACGTTTACCAGGTCACACCGTTTGATGTGCAAAACATTCCAGCACCAAGAGACGATGTAGATTTTTAGGGTCAAGCAAAAGATAGTCACTCTTGTGTCATAAGCGCGTAAAAATACAAAACCGGGGCCGACAATTGTCGGCCCCGGTTTTCCATGTTGAAGCAGGTTATTAAGGAACGGAGTACGTAATCACCAATTGCGGGCGGTTTGCTGCAGTCGTAGTGTCGCCGCTGTACAGGCTGAGATAGTTGGCAATCGCATTATTGTTATCATCCAGCTTGAAACGCAGGCGGATTTGGGTCAGCCCACTATTGGCAGCCAGCGTGTTGATATTGGCTTTGCCGCCTGTCAGGTTAATTGTATAGAGATTGCTGACCGGCGCAGTGAGGAAGGGCCCGTACGTACCATTGCTGACGGTCTGGAAATCTGTGGCTTGTAGAGCAGCTGTGCCAAAGATGCCTTTCTTGATATCGACCATGAAACCCTGGAAGGCTGTCACCGGGTTGCCGCCGCCCACAATGCCGAATTTTCGGACTTTGAGCATGACACTCATGACGGTGGCGTTATCGGGAATGACACCCGTACTGAAGGATAGGATGCCGAGATACTGCTTTCTTTTCGCGTCATCCCCCAGGCTGAAGGCGGAGCCGGTGCTGTTGAGGGTGCCGCCTTTGTTACTGGTCTCGGCAAATTCAAGCACCCAGCCATCCTGTGCTCCCACAGAAGACAGTGTTAACGTCAGGACGGTAGGCGTCCGAGTACGTGTTGCCGTGGCAGTTTTGGTTGGAGTGCTGGTCAGCGTTGGAGTGTTGGTAGCAGTGTTGGTTGGGGTTTGCGTAGCGGTCAGGGTTGGAGTATTGGTAACTGTATTTGTTGGTGTGTTGGTGGTCGTGTCAGTCGGGGTCTGCGTAGCGGTCAGGGTCGGGGTACTGGTGGCAGTATCCGTTGGTGTTGGGGTATCCGTGTCAGTTGGGGTCAAGGTATTGGTAGCGGTATCCGTTGGAGTCAACGTAACGGTAGCAGTATCGGTTGGGGTTGGGGTGTCGGTAGCGGTAGCGGTGGGTGTAAGGGTAACGGTAGCGGTATCCGTTGGGGTCAGGGTAATGGTAGCAGTGTCCGTAGGTGTTGGGGTGCTGGTGGCGGTGTCGGTTGGGGTTGGGGTATCCGTGGCGGTATCCGTTGGCGTCAGGGTAGGGGTAGATGTATCTGTCGGAGTCAGAGTGCTGGTGGCAGTGTCGGTTAGGGTGGGCGTGAGCGTTGGGGTGCTGGTGGCGGTATCCGTAGGGGTGTTGGTTGGGGTAGGCGTTGGTGGGACAAAGTTAAACCGCTGGATTGTGCCACTTAGACCCACTGCAAAGCACTGGTTAGCACTCAGACAATTTATGCCGTACAAGGCTTGTGATGTGTTGGATGTGTTCGCACTCCAGCTCGAAGTCATTCCAGGAGAGGATCACGCCATTCAATCCGGAAGCTTTGCAGGCCGCACTGGTTGGGCAGCTCACCGCGAATAAACCGGTGCTGGTACCAGAAGTGTCATTGCTCCAGCTACTGCCATCCCAGTTGATGATTTTGCCGTTGTTTCCGACCGTTTTGCAGAAATTCGCGGACAGACAGTCCACCATATTCAACTGCAGCGTAGTGCCGGATGTATCAGCGCTCCAGGATGTACCGTTCCACGAGACAATCGTTCCATTGTCGCCGACGGCTTTACACGCGCTGGTGCTGGTGCAGCTTATACCCCCGAGTGTTTCGCTGGTAGGTGAGCTTGCGTTGCTCCAGTTTGTGCCATCCCAGCGATAGATATTTGTAGTGGAATCTGCGCCAGCCGCAAAGCAGAAGTTGGCATCTGTACAACTGACTGTGTAAAGAACGCTGGCAAGCGGTGAATCTGCATCTTGCGCCCAGGTTGAGCCATTCCAGGTGAAGGCTTCGCCGCCAAGACCGACTGCTTTACAGTAGCTGCTGGTAGGGCAGCTGATGCCAGTAAGGAAAGTGCCACCCGGTAGTCCGGTATCCGCGCTCCAACTGGAGCCGTCCCAGGTCAGGATGGTTGTATCGCCCCCGACGGTTTTACAAAGGGAACTGCTTGCGCAACTAACGCTGTATAAGTCGTTGGTTGTGCCGGATGTTGTGCCCAACCAGGTGATGCTATCGGGTGTGCTTGTAATGGTGGGCGTGAACGTTACAGTGGGTGTGCTGGTTGGCGCTGGGGTGGGGAATAACCCGGTGACTTCTAGCCGCAGCATGTTCACCTGAACTGCCGGGCTTGTTCCACCTGCTGTGTCAAGCGTAATGGTAATGGTTCCATCTGAACCCGGGTCAATATCTGAAAAACGCGCTACATAGCCTGTAGCCGTATTTTGCATGATGTCGATGGTGGTTGTTTCATTACCAGCGCCGCTAATGGTTGCGCCAGCTGAGCTTGTATTGATAAACGAATCGGCACCGCTGATGGTGTATGAGACCAGGCGCGTTCCACTGGCAAATGCGCGGTTGGAATAGAGTACGAGGTCATACAGCGTGTCATCCGTCAGGTTTTGCAGGGAAAGCGTTATCGGAGAGTTGCTGCTGAGCATACCCGCGCCATTTGCGCTTGTCCCGGAAGCGCCAAAGATTGCCAGGGCATCGCCACCAGTGGGGTGAGCCCCCAATACTGACGTAGTCAGCGAAAAATCGCCGCTGGTCGAAAGTGTGATGTCTGTCAGGTTGCCGCTACCGAAGCTCTTCAGCATGCCAGAACCAATGCCAATGGTTGTAACATTCGCCGCAGACAATGAATTGGAGTTTTGGAAATCATTATAGGCGACATCGATGACTGCCGTGGCGGTTGGTGTGATGGTTGGTGTCAGGGTGGCTGTTTCAGTTGGGGTTTCGGTGGCTGTGTCGGTTGGCGTAGGGGTGTCAGTATCTGTTGCAGTTTCGGTGGCTGTGTCAGTTGGTGTAAACGTATCGGTTGGCGTCAGCGTTTCAGTTGGTGTGAGCGTGTCAGTAGCCGTATCGGTGGGTGTGAGTGTATCAGTTGGCGTGAGCGTTTCAGTGTCTGGGTCAGCGTGCGCCACAGCAGGCGACATTGCCAGGGAAGTGATCATGAGTGCGGAAATGATGAGAAGTGAGAGAAGGTTGATTGGTCGTTTCATTTTATTCTCCTTTTGTTTCTACCGATTTAAAATGTAAGGGCCGCCTGAGATTTTTCGTACCGGTCAGATTATATGAGAAAAAGAGTAGAAGCGATTAATCGATTGTTGATAAATTTGTCGATTTACGGGTTAAAAAGCCCATAAATTTTGCAAATTTGTGCAGTGAGCGTAAGTAGAGTTCTGGTTCCGCTTCGGGATCGCTCCAAAATGTTTTTATCACTAGTGTTGGATTGATCTATTTCCCTCCAAACGAATATTAATATTATAAAGGCAACGTTTCGGTTTACGTGATTTAATCTCCAATTATGCTGCTTGTTCGGTTGAATGAAAAGCCCGACCTTTCACAGTCGGGCTTGATTTTAGTGCGAATGGTCGTGATGATGGTGGTGATGCTCCGCGTGCGCCGCCATCTCGCGGAAGTTTTCGCTGGGGGTTGGTCCCGCTTCGAAACGGGACTCGACCCAGGCGACGACATCACTCAGGCCGGTTTCATCCTTCAGGTTGGTGAAGATGAAGGGGAGTCCTTTGCGGGCAATTTTTGAGTCGTGATCCATCACTTCCAGGGATGCGCCCACCAGCGGGGCCAGGTCAATCTTGTTGATGACCAGCAAGTCTGAGCGGGTGATGCCCGGCCCACCCTTGCGCGGAATTTTATCTCCGGCAGAGACGTCGATCACATAAATCCAGGTGTCCACCAGCTCGGGGCTGAAGGATGCGCTCAGGTTGTCGCCGCCGCTTTCGAGGAAGACCATTTGCAGGCCGGGCAGGCTCTGCGCCAGATCAATCACCGCTTCCTGATTCATCGAAACGTCGTCGCGGATGGCTGAGTGTGGGCAGGCGCCTGTCTCAACGCCGCGCACGCGTTCCATCGGCAAGACATTGTTGCGCAGCAAAAATTCGGCATCTTCTCTGGTGTAAATATCGTTGGTGACGACGGCCAGGTTGTATTTGTCCTTGAGTTTTTCGGCCAGTTTTGCCACCAGCGCTGTCTTGCCGCTGCCGACCGGCCCGGCAATGCCGACTTTAAAAAGTTGCTTGGTTTGATTGTTGAACATGGGCTACTCCGAATAATATGGTTTTATCTATCCGATCAATTCTTTGACTTTGATGGCAAGCGCAAGGCCAAGCTTGCGGTGCTCGTCGGCTTCAAAATGGATTCCGTCTGCTGGGCTGGAGGCGATGATGGTGGAAGTATCCAAAAAAGGACAGGCCAATTCTTCTGCCACTTGTTTGAAGGCCGCGCTGAATTGTTGTGATACTGATTCCGCCCCTTCAAAATCTGCGGCGAACTCGGTGGTTTTCGTCGTTTTGGGCGGCGCCAGCAAAAGCACTGCCGGGCCGTTCCAGCTTGGGCTGACCCAGCTCCCCTGCACCATGCGGACTAAAACGCCCGCCCCTTGGGCAATCTCTTCTGCTGAAAGATTGAATTTCTTCTTGAGATCGTTGGTTCCCAACAGGATGATGACCAGATCCAGCGGACGGTGGCTTTCCAGGCAGGGGGTAAGATAAGTTCGCCCATTCTTGCCCGTGTCCAATTCATCATCGTAGATGGTGGTTCGACCCGTCAGGCCTTCTTCCACGACTTCGTACTCACTGCCCAAGGTTGCTCCCAAAACGCGTGTCCAGCGCGTGTGATGGTCAATGCGGTCTTTTGTGAGCGGGTCAAAGCCCCAGGTGTTTGAGTCGCCGTAGCAGAGGATGTGTTTCATGAGGCCTTGACCTACGCTGCATCTTTCAATATGCATTCCAGCAGATCACCTGCCTGCGTTTTCACGACGCCCAGAATATCACGCCATTGCCGTTCTGATGTTTCGCTGCCCATGCGATACCATTCAAGTTTTGCCAAGATCGTATCTTCGGGGCTGGCAAATTTGGCGCTGACTTCAGTTTTAAGGGTAAAGGTCTGTTTCTGAGCGCGGGTAAGTTGAGATTGAAGAAAAGGACGCGGACTTGGGATGAAAACATCCACCTTGAACATGCTCTCGCGGTGGATGATATTGAAACTGGAATAGCGCTGGATGGATTCTGCGATCATCTCATCGTCAATATAGAATTCATTCTGCAACGCTGCGATAAATGGTTGAAGATGTTCAAGCCGCATTTCTGTAACGATGTCGGAATCCTGTGTTGTGCGGACCATGCCATACAGTGTGCTGGCGAGCGACCCGCCAATGAGATAGGGAACGCCTAATTTTTCGAAAACATCTGTCACTTTAAGTGTGACTTCAATAGGTTCATTCTGCATGGCGAACTTCTCCATACACTTTACACGCCAGTTCTTCGCCCAGCAGTAAATCTGCCAGTTTGCGGCGCAGTTCGGCTTCGCTGAGATTGGGGTTGCGCATGCGCAACCCGGTCAACGTCAGCAGGCGTGCAGATGCGTTCAGTTGCGCCAGCATGTCCATTTTGCGTGTGGGACTCGCCTGCCGCAATAATTCAATTTGCAAGGCTTCCATTTTGGGATGGGTATCAGAAGATAAAGCGCTCATGGGTTTATTCTACTCGAAAGATTTGTGCTTGTTTTTGTTGGTTCTGTTGGACTTTATCTTGATCTCCCAAAAATTCAAAGCCCCAGGTGTTCGAGTCGCCGTAGCAAAGGATGTGTTTCATGGGGCAATGACCTGCGCCTTTTATTTGCTAATCTGCACTATCTTCTTTATCGGAATTTTGAAATGTGCTCGATTGATCTTCGATGTAGCATTCACCATGACATCGGGGACAACTCCGGTCATCGTGGCCACCAGTTGTGTAACGGCGATGAACCGTCTTATCTACCCCAGTACCTTTGCAGACAGGACAAAGCCGCATTTGGGGCTGTTTTTTCTTTTGAACTTCATTCATGTTTATCCCTGACAGTCGCCGAACGGTTTGCCACGAGAGTTACCAACGAAACGGAGAAATGTTTTCGAGCGAGAAAAAGCCCTTAAACGGAACGTGGCAACACGTCAGCCTGCACGCGATATTAGCCACCGTTATTGTAAATAAGACTTCAATCTAAATCAAAGTCTTTTTCAGTAACGATCGATCCAGCTATAATATCTTTTCTAGCTATTAATTGAACAAGACCATGTTCAAGAGAGATTTCTTTTACCCTATCTTGGGATTTTACGTTAATTTCTTGCGCCATTAAAAAGCCGAATAATGAGTTTCTTACGACGGATTCAAACCATTTAAGGCTTGGAGTTTTTATTTCTTTGCCATCAATAAGATTTTTAACATACACGCGGTTGAGTTTATCTGCCATATCTGTTGCTTCAGGTATCTCTTTACCGCCATGAGTAAAACCTGAGCGATGCCTGTAATAAACTTCTTTCAAAAGTTCTTTCCACTCTTTTTCAGTTTCAATTTGTGATTTATCTTGTAAATAAGCCAGAATAAAATTTATAAAACTATCACATGAGCCTTTATCTGTTTTTACTCTCGTTTTATTTGAAAGGCATTCAATAGTAACTGTAAGCAAAAAATATGAGAGCGTATTATTTTGACCTATCAAATTGACCGCTGTTTTATAAGAATCAGCAGCTCTTAAAAATTGTCTAGCCATATCTAAATCTAAATTATTAAATTTCTTGATTAGCAACTCTAAATCTGGGGGAGCTTCCAAAATACCAGTTATTCCTGAAGCTGCAACATCTTGTGATAAATCTCCAACATTTACTGAATTAACCATCAAAGACTTGATTTTAAGCTGAGTACCAAGCCAAAGAGACAAAAGGGAAAGAATTTGCTCTGCTTCTCGGGTTGGACTGCTTCGACGGTCATTCTCGCCCATTATGTCAGGAAAGCGAAGCAAATATTGGTTTGTAGCAGATGTATTTCCAGTATCAGCACTTGGAATTGGCTCAATAGTATATTTCCCAAAGCTTAAACTACTGAATTGGGGTGATAGCCTACGAGAGGTGACGAAAAGAGCTTTTGTCTCTCGGTTACTCATATATTTTCCTTCGGAATAAGGTGGATAACTACGGCTTATGCTGCTAAATCTTAAAAATTTTCTTTTCTAAAACAGACTTCTGTATGTTCGCAGCAAATCCATAAAATTGGAAGCAACAGTCCTGATTATAAAATGAAAGGACACGAAAACCTTTGTGCGCTTCGTGTCCTTCGTATTTAAGTCAATTTGTAAAACCCATCTGAGCAATTTTAGTGAGATTCGTTCTTGAAGCGTTTGATGCGATTTTGCACATCGCCGAGAATGCTTTTGATCTCTGCCAGTTCGTTTTCGTTGACGTAATTGGCAAGTTCCTTTAAAAGTGCGTCTACATCAGTCTGGTAGTAATGCAGCAGGGTGGCGATGTCGTTTTCGTAAATGCCCACTTTGGCAAAATTCTCTTGCTGGTAAAGGGATGGCAGCGCATAGAGCTTTAACAGTAGCAGCCCTTCCACGGTTGCCATGGAAATATCTTGATCCAAAAAGTGGTGCGAGATCGAATATTTGCGGTAAACCGTATCGAATAACGGATTTTCTGTCAGCAGAATGTCAATTTGCAAGCCATCATAATCCGCATGGACAAAGTGCGCATCTTTGCTGATGATTTTTAGTTCGGGCAACTTTTCCAGCGAAGACACTGCCATGAGTAGATCAAGGTCTTCGGTGTTGCGCCCTTCAATGTAATGCAAAAGCGCAATGCCTCCGGCCAGGGCATACTCAATATTGCGTTGTTCCAAAACAGTGAAAAAATCCTGAACAGATTGAAACAAGGAATCTGAATTTGTCATGCCAGCCGTCCAGTTTTTTAGGTTGAGTACAACGGCATTATGAATCACATTTCCAATTTGAGCGCTACTTTTGATGGTCATAGAATTATCCTATTACAAGTGTAGCACAAACAGGGGCGCAAGAATCAAAATCAAAACAAAAAGTACCTTTGCGCCATCGGCAATTCGGACGCCGGTTCACAAGTCAGCAGCACCCCATCCGCGCGGACTTCGTAGGTCTCCGGGTTGACTTCGAGTTTGGGTGTGGCGCTGTTGTGGATCATATCCGCTTTGCCGATTGTGCGACAGTCCTTGACCGCGCTGGCGATCTTGCGCAGGCCGAGCTTTTCATGCAGCCCGGCTTCGTAAGCCACTTTCGAAAGGAAGGTCAGGCTGGTGTGGGCCGTCGCACCGCCGAAGGAACCGAACATTGGACGATAGAGCACAGGCTGTGGCGTTGGGATGGATGCGTTGGCATCGCCCATTGCGCTCCAGGAGATGAAGCCACCCTTGACGATCATCTCGGGTTTGACGCCGAAGAAGGCGGGTTTCCACAGCACCAGGTCAGCCAGTTTGCCGGGTTCGATGGAGCCAATTTCGTGCGCCACGCCGTGCGTGATGGCCGGGTTGATCGTGTACTTGGCAACATAGCGCCTGGCGCGGAAGTTGTCGTTGCGTGCCGTATCTTCTGCGAGTGCGCCACGTTGTACCTTCATCTTATGCGCGGTTTGCCAGGTGCGCAGTACCACTTCGCCAATGCGCCCCATCGCTTGCGAGTCGCTGGAGATCATGCTGAAAACGCCCAGATCGTGCAAAATATCCTCGGCGGCAATCGTCTCAGCGCGGATGCGGCTTTCGGCAAAGGCCACATCTTCGGGCACGAGCGGGTTCAGATGGTGACAAACCATCAGCATATCAAGATGCTCCGCAATCGTGTTGACGGTATAGGGGCGGGTCGGGTTGGTCGAAGACGGCAGCACATACGGGTACGAAGCGATGCGGATAATGTCCGGGGCGTGTCCGCCGCCTGCGCCTTCGGTGTGGTACGTGTGGATGGTGCGTCCCTTGAGGGCGGCAATCGTCTCTTCGACGAATCCCGCTTCGTTGATTGTGTCGGTATGGATGGCGACCTGCACGTCATGTTTGTCGGCAACGTTAAGACAGGTATCAATCGCAGCCGGCGTGGTGCCCCAGTCTTCGTGCAATTTCAGGCCGCAAGCGCCAGCGGCAAGTTGCTCGATCAAGGGTAGTTCCATCCCGGCGTTGCCCTTGCCCAGAAAGCCAAAGTTCATCGGCCAGGCTTCGACGGATTCCAACATGCGCGCCATGTTCCATGCGCCGGGGGTGCAGGTTGTCGCCGCTGTGCCCGTCGCCGGACCGGTGCCACCGCCGATCATGGTCGTGATGCCGTTGTTCATGGCTTCGTAGATTTGCTGCGGCGAGATAAAGTGGATGTGGCTGTCGATGCCACCTGCGGTGACGATCATATTCTCCCCGGCGATGACTTCCGTTGAAGCGCCGACCACAAGCTGCGGGTCGACCCCGTCCATGATGTCGGGATTCCCGGCTTTGCCGACTTTGACAATCCGCCCGTTGCGGATGCCAATATCCCCTTTGACGATGCCCCAGTGGTCGAGAATCACCGCGTTGGTAATGACCAGATCAAGCGCGCCGCCATATTCGGCTTCGCGTCCCTGGCGGCTGCTCTGCCCCATGCCATCGCGGATAACTTTGCCGCCGCCAAAGGTGATCTCGTCACCATAGACGGTGAAGTCTTTCTCGATTTCGATAATCAGTTCCGTATCTGCCAGGCGAATGCGATCACCGGTGGTCGGGCCATACAAGTCAGCATAAACGTGTGCTGGGATTTTGAGCGTCATGGTTATATCCTTTTGTTTTGGTAGATTGGTAAAGTGGTAATTGGTAAGTTGGTAAATGGGTAGTCACGAATTTACCAAGTCCCGATCTACCGGTTCTCGCCCATCGCTTTTTCGCGCACCTTCGGATCGTCCAGCGCGCCGTTGACCATGCCCCGGTGCCCGTAGACAACCCGCGCTCCGCCAAGGGATACCAGTTCCACTTCCTTTTCATCACCCGGTTCGAAGCGCACTGCCGTCCCCGCTGGGATGTTTAGGCGCATGCCATAGGCGTCTTTGCGCGCAAACAGCAGAAAGCTGTTGACTTCAAAGAAATGGTAATGACTGCCAACCTGTACAGGCCGGTCGCCGCTGTTTTTGACGATAACCTTGACCGTTTCGCGGCCTAGATTGGCTTCGATCTCACGTTCTTCGAGAAGATATTCTCCAGGTTTCATTTGGGCCTCGTTTAAAAAACTTTTACTACAGAGCACACAAAGAACGCAGAGTTTAAAATCTTTTGCTTTTCTCTGCGGTCTCTGTGTGCTCCCTGGTAAATCATTGAATTGGGTCGTGCAACGTGACTAACTTGGTGCCATCGGGAAAGGTGGCTTCGACCTGCACCTCGTGGATCATTTCGGCAATACCGTCCATGACATCGGCGCGTTTTAGGATTTTGGTGCCAAAGCTCATAATGTCAGAAACACTTTTGCCGTCCCGCGCCGCTTCCAACACTTCGGCAGTCAGAATGGCAATCGATTCGGGATAATTCAGCTTCAGTCCGCGCTGCTGGCGCTTGCGCGCCACATCTGCTGCGACATGGATTAACAGTCTTTCTTGTTCTCGTTGTGTCAGATGCACACCGTTTCTCCTGAGAAATGATTTGAAAGGCGTTCGTTACGCTGCTGATTTTACATCTTTTCCATATACAGAAAGGAAACCCATTTGCAGGGTTTCCTTTTACTTTCACTCATATCATATTTTTTGTTGAATAACTAAACTGCCAGATAGGTTTTTGAAATCTCATCGTTGAAGTGCTCAATGCTGCCTTGCTCAACGATCTTGCCGGTTTCCATAATATAGAAGTAATCGGCAATCGACAGAGCAAAATCGAGGAACTGTTCCACCACCAGAATGGCGATTTCTTTGTGCGCTTGCAGCGAGAGAATGACTTCCTCGATTTCGAGCATGATCGAAGGCTGGATGCCTTCGGTCGGCTCATCGAGCAGGAGCAGCTTCGGACAGCGCACCAACGCGCGGGCGATGGCCAACTGCTGTTGCTGGCCGCCGCTTAAGGTACCAGCCACGCGCTTACGCATGTCCTTCAAAACGGGGAAGAGTTGGTACATTTCATCCACCGCATCCTGGTTGAATTTGTAGCTGCCGCTGGCTTCAAAACCCATCAGCATATTTTCGTAAACGGTCAGGTGAGAGAAGATGCCACGTCCCTGTGGCACATAGCCAACTCCAGCCCAGGCGCGCTGGTTGGGTTGCAGGTTGGTCAGTTCTTTACCATCTAGTATGATGGCGCCTTTGCGTGCTTTATTGATGCCGATGATGGTTTTCATCAGGGTTGTTTTGCCAACCCCATTGCGTCCCAGCAGGCAAACCACCTGATTAGGGCGAACATTGAGTGTAACGCCTTTTAAAATCTGGCTGTCACTATAAAAGACTTCCAAATCTTTAACATCAAACATGGTCAGGCCGCTGCAGAAAGAACAGGAGTGTGCGCTGCGCCAATTTTACGGGGCGGCGTGGTGCGCTGGTGTTTGCGGGGTTTGACTTCGTCCTGTTTGCGGCCCAGGTACACTTCAACGACGCGGGAATCATTCTGAACATGTTCCATCTGGCCTTCGCATAGGACACTGCCCATGTGCAAGACGGTGACAGTATTGGCAAAGGCGCGGACAAATTCCATGTCGTGTTCAACGACGGCTACTGCGCGGTCTTTGGCGATTTTCTGGAGCAATTCCCCGGTGCGGTTGCGCTCCTGACGGGTCATCCCCGCAACGGGTTCGTCCAAAAGCAGCAGCTTGGGGTCCTGAATGATTAACATGCCAATTTCGAGCCATTGCTTTTCGCCATGTGAGAGCGCGCCAGCTTTGACGTTGATTTTGTTTTCCAGACCGATTAATCGAGGGTTTCATGAATGCGCTCAGCCTGTTGATGGTGCAGACGACCAAACAACTGCATACTGCGCTGTCGAAAGCTAATGGCCGATTCCAAATTCTCATAAACACTCAGGCTGGCAAAAATGGAAGGTGTCTGAAATTTGCGCGCAATGCCATGCTGGACAATTTTGTGTTCCAGCCATTCATTAAATATTGACTTTGCCATCAAAAACGACTTTGCCTTGGGTTGGTTTGGTTTTGCTGGTGATGATATCGAGCAGAGTGGTTTTCCCTGCGCCGTTGGGCCCAATAAGAAAACGCAGTTCGCCGTAACCAATGGAAAAATTCAAGTCGTTCAAGACGGTGAAGCCGTCAAAGCTGACAGTCACATTTTTCACATCAAGAATATTTTTGGTTGTTTCCATTGGCAATTCTCCTCAAAATCAAAATGTTCTTTAATATTCGAACGATTATGAGATTATAGAAGTCTGGCGATTTATTTTCTACTACCCAATCGGGTACAGTTTGATGTTTCCGTCTGGAAGGGTATTGATCGGCGAGAAATCGTATTACCCATTGGGGTAAGATGGGTCATGGTGATTGTCAAAGAAGCAGTCGCTATGACCCCAAAATGACCAGTTGACCCCAAATCATGCTTGTGCTGCCTTACCCATGATGCTGATTTTCTGCTTAAAAGTGTAATAACAAAAGCTGGCGGTCATTGACCGCCAGCTTTTGTGTGTCAAGATTTGGTTGTGTTTTTACAGACCGGCTGCGCTCTTCAATGCGGCAGCTCGTTCGGTATTTTCCCAGGGGAATTGCACATCGTCGCGACCAAAGTGACCATAAGCGGCGGTCTTGCGATAAATCGGGCGGCGCAGGTCCAGGTCACGGATAATGGCACCGGGGCGCAGATCGAAGTGCTCGGAAATCAACGTGGCGATCTTATCATCTGCAATTTTGCCGGTGCCGAAGGTTTCCACATTGATGGAGAGTGGACGCGCGACACCGATGGCATACGCCACCTGGATTTCGCAGCGATCAGCCAACCCGGCAGCGACCACGTTTTTGGCGACCCAGCGCGCAGCGTAAGCGGCAGAGCGATCGACCTTCGTGGGGTCTTTGCCAGAGAACGCACCGCCGCCATGACGGCCCATGCCGCCATAGGTATCCACGATAATTTTGCGGCCTGTCACGCCCGCATCCCCCATTGGCCCACCGACGACAAAACGGCCGGTCGGGTTGACGAAAACCTTCAGGTTTTCATCCACAAGGTCTCCGGGGAGTGTGCCGTAGATGATGTGTTCGCTAATCAGTTCAACAATTTCCGCATGAGAAATTTCAGGGGCGTGTTGGGTGGAAATCAAAACGGTATCAATTCGCTTGGGCTTGCCAAAAGCGTATTCGACAGTTACCTGGCTTTTGCCATCCGGGCGCAGCCAGGACAGGGTGCCGTCTTTGCGAAGTTCGCTCAGGCGGCGGCTGAGTTTGTGCGCCATGTAAATGGGCATTGGCATCAGGGTAGGGGTCTCATTGCAGGCATAACCGAACATCATCCCCTGGTCGCCAGCACCAATTTTGTCCACGTCCATCTGCTGGCCGCCCTTGGCTTCGAGGGATGCATCCACGCCCATGGCGATGTCGGGGCTTTGGCTGGCAATTGCGACCATGACGGCGCAGGTGTTGCCGTCAAAACCTTTGGCGCTGTCATCATAGCCAATTTCGTTGACGACCTTACGCACCAGTTCGTCATAGTTGACGACAGCACGGGTGGTAATTTCGCCCAGCAGGGCAATAAAACCGGTTTTGGTTGCAGTTTCGCACGCGACGCGTGAGCCAGGGTCCTGTGCCAGACAGGCGTCCAGAACTGCATCCGAAACCTGGTCACAAATTTTATCCGGATGACCTTCGGTAACTGATTCAGATGTGAACAAAAGTTTAGGTGAATCCATGAAAGTACTGCTCATTATTTGTTCTCCTTTAGTGAAATAGTTAAAAAAATTACCCTCCAGGAGATGAAAGGGCAATTTGCTTGGAAGCGCGGCTGCCCTCTCATCTCCCAGATAGATATTCTCTGTCGGAATTGGCACCATTTTAGCTTTTAGACATTAGGCGTTAGCTTTTAGCTTTAGGTTTTCCTAAACGCTAATGTCTAACTTCTAAAGTCTTGTCTAACTGGTTGCCGAGGCATCATCGGGCCGTTCCCTCCGCCTCTCTGGATAAGAGTTGCCGTTTATGGCGATTGAATTGTGGCGCGATATTACCACAGGTTGATGACCCCGTCAAATTCTGGAATTTTAACAATTAAACTTTCAATGGCAACTGCCAATATTTTATAGACATCCCGGTCTTTGCAGAGCCGGTTGAACCTATTTAGGACGCGTCACATATTGCAATTTTATGTTATCCTTTCCAATATATAATTTTCATGCTCTGCTGCAACAGAGAAAATTTTCACGTGATTGAGCTCTTGGAACCGAACTTATTGAGAAAGGACATCGCCCATGATTAGGACTCTTTTTACTATTCCAAATATTTTTGATACGGACGAGCGTAGACGGCGCATGATTCTCAACGCCATGTTAATTATTTTTATCCTTATGGCATCGCTTGCTATTACGATCATTTTTTTTATAATGCGTCCTGTCGATCAGCCCCATGCCGATGAGTTAATCCAAATATCATTCATTACGGTTCTAACCATGATTACACTTTTGGTTGCCAACCGTTCTCCAAGGGTGCCAGGCTGGTTGACAGGGATTATCTTTGTTGTTTTTTTAATTGCAATCATTTCGCGTGCTGATAGTACCCATGAACTTTATAACGGACGAAGTTTAATTACTTGGGTTTTGCCGATTATGGTAGGGGCGGTTATTCTTTCTCCTGAAAGTGTTTTTGTGATTGTGGCAGTCATTTTTGGTTTTATGCAATCACTTACCACGCAAACTGTAGGGGACGAAGTAAATTATTTGGCAATGATCATTCTTCTTATTGTTGCTTTTATTTCGTGGGTCGAAATGAGCATTGCCAATAACGCAATCCGTACTGCCCGCCATGAAACCGCCAATAAACAGGCTGTTCTTAATAGTATTGCGGACGGTGTCGTGGTAATTGACTTGCAAGGCAAACTACTTTCTGCCAACCCTGCTTTGCTCGAAATGATTCCTGAAGCGGATTTGCGTGAAATTATTTCCGTGCCATTGGAAAAGACAATTTACTGGAAGCGCAAGGTTTTTTCAGTGACAGCATCGCCATTGCAGGAAGTTGGTACCGTCGCTATTTTTCGAGATGAAACGCGCAGACATGAAACTGAACATGCCAAAGATGCACTGCTGGCGACAGGGTCTCATGAACTCCGTACGCCTTTGGCGGCAGTGATGAATTATCTGGAATTGCTTTTGATGTTAAGCCAGGTTGGCAAAGCAAATAGTCAGGAGTTCAGTGAGCATCTCATGCGCGCGCTTGAAAACAGCAAACGCCTGCAAAATCTGATTAACGATATTCTCGATCAGGCGCAAATGCAGGCTGGTGTTCTGACGCTTAACTATCAGCCATTTGATTTGCGTGGCATGTTAATCAAAGTTGGACATTTGTTAGGTGGCTTAATGCAACAAAAAAACCTTTCCTACATGCTGGCAATTACGCCCGATGTCCCCGCAAGAATCATCGGCGACCCTGATCGTCTGCATCAGGTATTGGTAAACCTGATTGGGAATGGCATCAAATTTACCAACCAGGGCGGGATTCGTGTCAATGTTTCGATGGTGGAACCCAAAAAAATCTCAATCCAGATTATTGATACTGGCCCCGGAATTCCCCCCGAGCAGTTGCCAGATATTTTCGAGGCTTTCAGGCGCAGTAGCAATTACGCGCAGCGTGAACAGCAAGGCGCTGGCCTGGGCCTTTCCATCGCAAGAGAAATTGTCACCTTGATGGGCGGGGAAATCTCGGTTGTCTCGCATTTGGGAGAAGGCTCAACCTTTACCGTCCTTATTCCGGCAGAAACTGCTTGATATTGAGAATGAGCTATACTTGTATCAATTCACCTGTGCTTTTCGTGAACCCTATCCAGATAAGGAGATACTATGAATTTACGCTGTGCTTATTGCCAGACCCCTTTCACCGTTGGACGTAATCAAATTTTGCTTGCATTACAAACGTTACACGCCGAAGGACTTCATCACTACGATGCTCACTGCCCGCGTTGCCGCAAAGCCAATCAGGTTTCGCTTCAACAATTGGAGCGTTTTTACCCCAACTGGCAGGATGCGCCCGCTGTCACCGACTCCACGGCTGAAGCGATGGATGACAAGCAAGCATGACCATTCGTGCCGTCTATTTTGACCTGGGCGGTGTCATCCTGCGCACCGAAGACAAAGGTTCCCGCACAGAACTCGCCCAAAGCCTCGGTTTGGATTACGATGGAATGGATCACGCCGTTTTTGGACCGTCCAGTATCGATGCTTCCATTGGTGCGATGAGCGAAGAGCAGCACTGGCGCAACGTTGTTCGCACCTTCAACCTGCCCGAAAGCGAAGTGACGCGTGTCAGGCAAGCGTTTTTCGCTGGGGATCGCATTGATTACAGCCTCGTCAATTTTCTGCGCTCCCTGCGCCCGGTTTACAAGGTTGGGCTAATTAGCAATGCCTGGTCTGGACTGCGCCAATGGATGATTGACCAAAAAATTGACGACGCATTCGACCATCTGACCATTTCCGCCGAGTTCGGCGGCGGAAAACCTGAACCGGGCATTTATCTGCATGCGCTCGCGCAGCTCAACATTTGCCCAGAAGAAGCCGTGTTTGTCGACGATATGCCTGCCAACATTGCTGCCGCCAACGCGCTTGGGATGCATGGCATCCTGTTCAAGACAGCCCAAGAAACCCTTGGCGAACTAAAAACGCTTTTGGCAATCTAATTTTGCCACAACGAAAAGAGAGACTGGGTGATTTGCCCGGTCTCTCTTTTGCTTTTAAACCTTCTCTGACCATTTCATCTTCATATATACAAGCCACAGCTGGCAGGTTACCCTGCGCTCTCATAAGCCTGCTTGATCCAGCCGATTAACTCCCCGTCCACTTCACCGGCTTCGGACAGTTTTACTTTGTAGTTGCACATCCCACCCGCAGGTTGCTCCAAAAGCCTGGGGTTTGCATCCAACCCTTTGGCGTTGAGCCCCAGCTCGAAGCGCGTATTGGTTGCAGGGCCAAGCATGGCAAACTGTTTCTTGCGCCGCAGACTGACGTAACCCTTCTTGGGGACAATCTCAAATGCTCCAAGAAGGGTAATCTCCTCCATTAGCCGCTCATGGATCGGGCGCAGGGCTGCCTTCGGGCCAGTATACATCTCATCGAGCACGGCATCCCCTGCAAGGCCCTTCGCCGCCGCAGCGCGAGTCCCATCCGATTGCTGGACGGCGTGCGTTAGTGCGTTGGCATCGCCGTGTCCCAGCCCCAACTCGCGCTGAAACATCTCGCGGATTTCGCTGTGCTTGCTTAGCCTGCTGCTTTGCACCATCGCGGCCAGTTCGGTGAGCGTTTTGCCGGTTTTGGCCTGGATATTTTTGATTTGCGTTTCAACCGCCTGTTCAAGGGTGCTCATCCGATTTTCTCCTTTTCAACTGCAGGCTTAATATCGTTCAGGTCTTGCAGGATGGCTTTTTTTATCACGCCTTTGAACAGAAACATGGGGGTCGCACGTAATTTCGCAACGATCCCTTGCGGTTGGGTGTCATGAGCACTGGTCAACGTAATGCCATTCCCGCTCTCTACGATGCGCGTGGTGGAGATGAAGACATTTCCATCACTTTCTGCTCTGGTTTTGTAGAACTCGTTCTCAACCGCATCCGTGATCCACTTTTCTACGGTAGTGGGTTCGTCGAATAACATGCGCGTCTCGCACCACCTTAGCCCTACGAGGCCGTTTGTCGGTTTTTCAACGATCTCAATCTTTTCGATTCCGCTGATGATTTCTGCTGAGTGCTCGATGTCGGTCATTGCGGCCCAAGTCGCCGCCTTCGATCCGTTGATGGTTACCTGTGTTTCAACAATCATGGTGTTCCTCCTGGGGTTCGAGTGATGGTCTATCGTCCATTGGCAACATGGGTATCGATAGCGTAGGAAAAAGGCAGGCTTTTTTACTTACACATTCCATTGCTGATAAACCGAAGACACTTTGGAAACAATCTGTTCCGTTATTCTGCCTGTTCGTATTTTGAAAAATAAAGCGTTTTTCAGGAGCCAATTTTCTTGAAAACTTTTCGCTGCTGATACATATTTATCTGCCCGACTGTCATTTTCCAAACCCATCAGTTGGAATAAATCGGACAAGCGAGATTCCGGTGAGGAAGAAATGGTATATTGGCTGATCGACTGTGAAAATTTCTTTGATATTGCTTCACTCAAACCCAACTCATTCAAAACTTCATTGTGCAAGTGAGAGAATGACTTGTTCGTTTTTTCTTTTTCGAAATAATAGAGTTCGAAAATAACGGCTATTTGCTGGCGTGACATTTTTCTTTTTCCTATGGAAAAGGCAAGTTTGGAGAAAAGATTTGGTCCAGTTCAATTTCGTCGATGATGCAGTGAACCAAATAGCCCTGTAAGAAAGATTTTAGATGGGGATACTGAGAAATAAAATCAACAATTCTTTGAGATGGAATGTGAGTTTGCTGACGTTGCATAGCTGCAAGATACCGAATATCAGGAGCAATTGCACCCCAATAATATTCTTGAACATCTTTTGGATTAACGAGCGCTTCCAGTTTGGCTGCAATGACAAGGTGTGAATAGGGATTCATTTGCTCTTTTAAAAGGATAACGTTGCTGAAGTTGCCAAGCGCCCAATGGCAAGCCATTTGCTGTATGCGCTGTTCTTTGCGTTTTTGATGTGAATTACTTTTTTGCTATTAAAAGCGGTTGAAAGAAGCGGTCTCGTAAAGTAATAACTTCTCGAAATCCTGCTTCTTTAAATAATTTTTCCAATGTGGAGATTTCCACACAATAATATTTCCCGCCGCGAAGAACTTGAGTTTGAGCAACCGGTTTCCCTACATCTTCCACAATATACGTTGTGATTTCATAATATGCACCATCAAAATCCCAAACATCAAACAGTACAACTTGTCCATTGTCAGTTTGGTGGACTAATCGAGGGTACATTATTTGCTTTTCTCTGTTTTCTAACAGGGCATAATCCCTGACACTGATAATGCAACAGCCGCCTGATTTGACACACTTGTGAAACTGGTGAAATGCCAACAAAATTTCGTCGTTGCCAAGCAAGTGTGGAACAGAATTGTCACAGGCGATCACGATATCAAATTCTCTTTGATAAACTTCCCAAACCTGACGCATATCTGCAACTTGAAACTTTATTTGGACGCCATATCTTAAAGCTTCTTGCTGTGCTTGATCGATTTCACCATATGATAAATCGGATGATGTGACCTGATAGCCGAGTTTTGCCAACCCTATACTTTGCGTTCCAATGCCACAAGCAACATCCAGAACAGTCTTGGGCTTTTCGCCAACAAACTCTCGAATCACGCCATCTAACATGTCTGCCTGACGCTGAACACTTGCATCCCAATTGGGATAAATGTATTTATAGTAAGGGGCAAGCGCGTTGTAATAGCTTTCCGTCATGTTGGATTTCTGCCTTGATAACCCAGGAAGCAGGCTACAGGTCCATCGCCCCGACTCCGATCACGCATGCGTCAAC
Source organism: uncultured Chloroflexia bacterium (assembly GCA_963757465.1). Classification (GTDB taxonomy): domain Bacteria; phylum Chloroflexota; class Anaerolineae; order Anaerolineales; family Villigracilaceae; genus UBA5195. The sequence goes on from CAVWRY010000008.1 coordinate 97,038, forward strand.
CGCGTCGCGCCGCCTCAATTGCGGCGATGTCGATCTTCTTCATTTCCATCATCGCATCGAATACGCGCTTGGCGGCTGCGCCGTCGGGATCGATCATCGCCTTCGTCAGGGCGATTGGCGTAATCTGCCACGATACCCCCCACTTGTCCTTGCACCAGCCGCACATGCTCTCCTGGCCGCCGTTGTCGACGATGGCGTTCCAATACCGATCCGTTTCAGCCTGGTCAGCTGTCGCGACCTGAAATGAGAATGCTTCCGTCTGTTTGAACTCGGGTCCACCGTTGAGCCCAAGGCAGGGAATGCCCATCACGGTAAATTCGACTGTCAACACATCCCCTTGCTTCCCGTCCGGGAAGTCGCCAGGCGCACAGTGCACTGCGCCGACCGATGAATCGGGAAAGGTTTCGGCATAAAATCGCGCCGCGTCCTCGGCGTCGCCCTCGTACCAAAGGCAAATCGTGTTCTTTGCTGGATTTTCCATGTCATTTCTCCTTTGTAAATTTATAAGTCAATTATAGAACATATTTTCTTTATTTTCAACCTATATCTTTTTCTTTTCAGCGCGGACAGCGATGGGTGCGGCGCGGTAACGGCGAATCCAATCTTCGTCTTCGATGGGTTCGTACCAGTCGCGGAAAACTTCAAGTGCGCTGACGGTTTCTTTGCCGTAAGGTTCGCGCCGCACTTCATCGCCTACCCTGATGCTGCCTTCCTTTAAAACGCGGCAATACAACCCGGGGCGTTCACCGTGCCGAAAGCGTTTGACAAAAGCCGGGTCATCCATGCGTACAGCCAGCGTGACGCATGGGATGCGCGGCGCTGTCACTTGCAGGATCACTTCCCCAACGTAGAGAAAATCGCCAATCGAAAAGTCCTGGCTCAACAGGCCACTGACTGTCAGATTTTCGCCAAAGGTGCCGGGTTCCAGCTCCCGCCCCAGTTGCCCTGACCACCATTCGTAATCGGGAATGCCAAAAACGTAGATCGCCTGATCTGCCCCGCCATGATTCTCCGTATCGCAGATCACATCCCCGCCCAATCCTTCGGTCGTGATCTGCACGGCTTGGTTGGTGGGCAGCTTGTAAATACCGGTCTTGCCCGAAGCCTTGCCGTTGCGCATGGCACGTTCGTGCCCGAGATTAAGGCTGATAAGTTGCATTTTCACTCCTTGAGATTATGGTTTCGGCGCCGGGTCATTTGGCACAACAAAAAAGGCTTTCCATGCGCCATCGCCCTGGTCTTTGACGGTGGAATTGATCGTCATGATGCTGATCCAACTGCGGCCCGGTTTGAGCGGGAAGGGTAACTTGTCGTCGCCAATAAAATGGATCGGGCGCTGCAAGCCGGATTGTTTCTCCCAGGCACCGTTGGTCGTGGCCCAACGGATTTTGTACATCTGCCCGTCGCGGAAGAGAGAGGCCCAGCCCTGCATGGCGCAACACAGATCCACATCATATTGCAGGTGGCGAAAAATCTTGTAGTCAGCCAGAATGACAATGACGTTCTCAAAGCCAAGCTGACGCCCGGTCAGCCGGTCAGTGTCCGGATGGAAAATTCCTTGACCATCCGCGTCGTCGGTCTGGCGCAGATATTGACCGGAAACCAGGTTATATTGCCAGAGAGACTGCGTATAAGCATGGAAGTAAGTCCATAAAGAATTGGCGGGCAGGCCGTTGGGCGGCGGTGTGGGGTCGAAGAGATTGCCAGCGTAATTGACTGGCTGCTTGTCGACCTTGCTCTTCTCGGCCAGTTCTTTCAGGTGACTCACGTCCAGCAGGGCGGTGTTGGGGCTGACGTTGGGCTGTTCGCCAAAGATGATCTCACAACCATGCAGTTGCTGGCGAATGCCGTCGCCTGCGCTGGCGTAGACCAGGCAACTGCCGGGGAACATGTCGTGAAAGTCGTTATAGGTCAACCGCCCCGAGCGAATGGGGCCAACATAGGTACGTTTGGGGGCAATATCGGCAGGGGAAAAGGTTGGCGGCGGGGGATGGGGCAGCGTCAGCCCGGCATCCCACCCGGAATCTTTGTCTCCATTTAGCAGTGGGGTGCGCCCCGTTTGCGGGTCGGCATCGCTGTCTTCGTCGTCGTTGCCCACGTTCGGAGTGGTGAATGTGTAGTCGGACGGTTTGTCAAACTGGATGATATATTGTCGCCCTGCAAGTGTATCGAAAAAATAATAGCCATTGCTGTCGCTGCTGGTGGACGCGATCTCTTCCCCATTTACTGCGTCAAGCAGATGGATGCAGACTCCGCCCACGCCGGCTTCCCAGGGATCCTGGCGACCATCGGCGTTTTCATCGAGCCAGACGCGGTTGCCGACCCAGTTTGCGGCCGGCCTGCTAATGGGACTGTGAATCTTGCAGCCGCCAACAGCATTCGGAATGCGGCGCGGCAGGTCGCCGTAAAAGACGCCCATAAAGCGCGTTGTGCCCGTGCCGATGAACAACTCAAAAATCCATGAAGCAAAACTTGTCCCGGCCTGGGGGCGGGCAGTAGGCGGCATGTTGCTGATTGAAACAAGCACGGCGGGCAGGTCGAGCATGGTCGGGTCGCTGATGCGTTGCCCCGTCAGCGGGTTGAAAGCGGCTGGGAACTGTTCACGTTCAGGGCCGAGTGGCGTGATCGGGGCCATGCGTGCCTGGGCTGTTGCGCTGGCGGCCGGGGCGGGGGAAGCTGGCAGCGTGGCCGTGGCAGTCGAAACGGCTTCCGTTTGCGGGGGGATGGTTGCGGCTGGAGGCGCTTTCGGGGCGCAACTGGCGCATAGAATGGTGAAAAGGATCAGCAGAGAAAACTTCTTCATTTTATATAGAAGGGAACAGTCACCTATTCTCCCATGCCTTCAAAACGCGCTGATAGGTCGCATCGACTGTTTCAGGCAGCACGCGCATGTCGGCAACACTGGTCATAAAGTTGGTGTCGCCGTTCCAGCGCGGCAAAACGTGAATGTGAACATGCCCCGGCACACCTGCGCCCGCCGCCTTGCCGATGTTGATGCCGATGTTGAAGCCTTCAGGATTGTATGTGCCGCGCAGCAGCGTGGTGAATTGTGAGACCAGTTCCATCATTTCGGCGCGGGTGGCAGGGGTCAGTTCTTCGAGCGAGGCGCTGTGGGCCAGCGGCACCACCATCAGATGGCCGCTGGTGTAGGGAAATTTATTGAGAATGACAAAGCTGTGTTCGGCACGCATGATGACCAGATTTTCTTCACTATCAGCCTGCGCGAGCGCATTGCAGAAGACGCATCCGCTTGCTTTTGGTGCGCTTTCAATATATTTCATTCGCCAGGCGGCCCAGAGATGTTTCATGGTTTTGTCCTTGTGTGATGATGTGTTTTATGGGGTAGTATACTTGAAGGCGGTCTACGTTCTGCGCGATTTTTAATTATCATGTACAATTGATTATCTTTGCCTCCCGGGAAAATTAGATGGATATTGAAGTACACATCTCATTTGATACCAACTCCATCTTTGTTCAGGCCGGGAAGCTGAACAAAAAATATGCCAATTTAATCGCATTGGAAAGGGCATTTCACCGCATCATCGCAATCGGCGAAACTGAAGAAGAAATTGCAAGGCGCGACCCGGCCGGGTGGGAAAGAATCAAGGGCGCGATTGTTTTTGAGCCTATTTTTAATCCCCAAAATTTTGACGGTGAAGGCGTATACTGGGCCACAAGAATGTTTCTCTCGAACATTCACCATGAACTGCGGGGCGTGAACCTGTTTGATCAAATTCTCTGTCATGTGAATATCCCAAAATATGAGTTGTTCCCGGCCAAGTCAAGGGAACATTTTGAAATGCGCCTTGAACGCTGGCCCAAGTTGCGCACACTGACCGTTAATGGAACGGTTGCTTTTTCCAAAGGCTGGCGATATCAATTCGCCAAATTTTCGCTGGATTGGGGTTGGCGCGTTTTCCTGGTGATGCTGGTCTTGGTTTTGCTCATCCGGCTGGATGTGTCGTTTGCCATCCTGACCCCGCTGGTTGCCCAGCTTTCCTACGGCATGATTGCCCTGACTGTTTTTCTTGTTTTGGGCATTTTTTGGACGTCTGAAATTATCTGGCTGCTTGTGATGCAATCTTTATTGCCAAAACAGCCTCTGCGGCGCATCTTTGCATCATACCAGTTGCAATTTGCCAAAGACAACAAAATGACCATTTCAAAAATGCTCGCCAGGTGGATTTTGCGGGAAACCGAATAATCCAGGAACCTGGAACATTGGGGGGTGTTCTATTCGCGATACACTATTTCATCATAGAGGAACCTTATGCCGATTCAGGATCAATACACCCGCTGGAAAGAAAACACCCTTAAAAAAGTGACGGACAAATTCCCTGAGCGGAAACCGCGCTTTGAGACTTCCTCGGGCATCGAACTTCCCCCCGTCAACATTCCGCAAGATGAAGACCCCGACTACGCTGAAAAGCTGGGATTCCCCGGGGAATATCCCTACACCCGTGGTGTTCAGCCGACGATGTACCGCTCCCGCTTCTGGACCATGCGCCAGTACGCCGGTTTTGCATCGGCGGAAGAATCCAACCGACGTTACCGCTACCTGCTCGAAAACGGACAGACCGGCCTTTCCGTCGCTTTTGACCTGCCGACCCAGATCGGTTACGATGCCGACGATACGATGGCCCTCGGCGAAGTGGGCAAGGTCGGCGTCTCGATCTCTTCCATTGAAGACATGGCCCAGCTCTTCGACCAGATTCCGCTGGACAAAGTCTCCACATCCATGACGATCAATGCGCCGGCGGGGGTTTTGCTGGCGATGTATATCGCTGTCGCCAAACGCCAGGGGATCGAGATGAAATCGCTGCGTGGCACCATCCAGAATGACATCCTGAAAGAATACATTGCGCGTGGAACCTACATCTTTCCGCCCGCGCCTTCGATGCGTTTGATTACCGACATCTTCCAGTTCTGCGCGCGCGATGTGCCGAATTGGAATACCATCTCGATCTCTGGCTACCATATCCGTGAAGCCGGTTCGACCGCTGCGCAGGAAGTCGCTTTCACCCTGTCAAATGCGATTGCCTATGTCGAAGCGGCGCTCAAAGCCGGCCTGGCCGTGGACGAGTTTGCGCCACAGCTCTCGTTCTTTTTCAACGCCCACAACAACGTGCTTGAAGAAGTCGCCAAATTTCGTGCGGCGCGGCGCATGTGGGCCAAAATCATGCGCGAACGCTTCAAGGCGTTGAAACCATCGTCCTGGCAGTTACGCTTTCATACCCAGACGGCGGGTTCCACGCTGACAGCGCAGCAGCCTGAAAACAATGTGGCGCGGGTGACGCTTCAGGCGCTTTCAGCGGTGATGGGTGGCACGCAGTCGCTGCACACCAACAGCATGGACGAAGCGCTCTGGCTGCCAACCGAAAAAGCCGTGCGCGTGGCCCTGCGCACCCAGCAGATCATCGCCTACGAATCGGGCGCGGCGGATAGTGTCGACCCGTTGGCGGGTTCGTATTTGGTGGAATATTTGACCGACGAGATCGAACGCCGTGCCGATGAGTACATCAGCCGCATCGATGGGCTGGGCGGCGCGTTGAACGCCATCGAGCAGGGTTACATGCAAAACGAAATCACCGATGCAGCCTACAGCGCCCAGATTGCCATCGAAAAGAACCAGCAAATCATCGTTGGTGTCAATCAGTTCCAGGTGGAGGAGCAGATTACGCTTGAACGCCAAAAGATTGATCCGGCCATCGAAGCCGCCGCCCGCAAACGCCTCGCGGATTTACGCGCCGGGCGTGACAACGCCAAAATCGTAGAATTATGCTCCCGGTTGGAATCCGCTGCCAAGGGGAATGAAAACCTGATGCCGCTCTTCATCGAGAGCGTCGAAAACAGCATGAGCCTTGGCGAAGTTTGCAACACCCTGCGCGGTGTCTGGGGCGAATATGTCTCGCCGGTGTTTTAATTTTCGTGAGAAATAAGATGAGCCGTATGTGCAGCATGATGTTGTTGGTTTTGCCCCTTCTTTTAGTTGCCTGTGCTGCGCCTGCTACTCCAACACCAAAGACGATATTGCCAGCCGCTACTTTTTCGCCGTCGCCATCTCTGACTGCAAGGCCCACATATACCGAAATCCCTACGCCCGAAACTACTGCAGAGCTCGAACCAACCATCCCGGCGGCAACTGTCAGCGCCATGCAAACGCTGAACGCAGTGTCAGATACAACCTGCGGCGCGACAGAATTAGAAGATGACCGATTGCTCTCTACTGATGGACAATGGGTCGCCATTCAATGCCACCTGAACTCTACAACAACACGAGCGACAAACACAAAGGTCTTTCGTCTGGATGGCAGTGCATCATGGGATGTATCTTTCTATGAAACTTACGGACGCTTGCATGAATGGGATGATGGAGACATGCAACTTTATCATTGGTCAAAAGATGGAAATTTTGCCTATTTGCTTCCGTCCTTTTGTTGTGTCGATGTGCCTCAAGATATTTTCTTTAACGGCTTTCGAACAGGTGTAGGACTATATCGCCTTGATTTGAAAACTGGAAAACTCGCTACTGTTTTGCCACCCAGCCCAACGAGTGTTGTTACTGGCTATGCCTTTTCTTTTTCGCCCACTGATAAATATCTGGCTTATCTTGGCCCTAACAACCTCAATGAAATTAACGTTTATACACTCAAAAGCGGTAGCGTTGAAAAAATCAGCCTGGACAAATATGATTTTTGTGGTCAATTTCAGTGGTCAACAGATAGTAGCAGGCTGGCTTTCATTTGTGTTCTTTACGAAAGCGAAGACAAACAAACCTATGCCTATTTATGGATGGATACAGCCGACTGGGTGCCCAATCTATTAACGAAAAAAGAAGCAACCTACCCAGAAAATATCCCCGGGATGAGCTGGACAGAAGATAACCGTTTAATTGTCAACCCATAAATTCATCTAAATCATCGTGGCTACTGCCCAAACTGCAAATGTGTAAGGTGATCGCATCCGCCCAGGATGAATTTTAAACAGGTGTATATTTAAGCTGTGAATGGAACCGTTCTTTATAGACGCGGGATGATGCAACAATGACCAGACCCTTCAAAGCAGTGGCGCTTCAGCTTGCAGGGTGGTTGTTGATGCTTGTCATCGTGCCATTACTCATAATGGCTGTTTTTTCGCACCAGGATACCGCCGCCGAATTCCAGCGCAACACGTTGCGTGATGCGCAGCAACAGGCTGTCAGCAACGCAAATTTCATCAGCAATGCCAAAAAGGCAATTGTCCCGGCAGATTTTGTTGCAGCCAGCCAGCCCTATAACGGGATTCATTTTTTAATTGAAGCAAGCGGAAATTACCTTGCCCATCCCAATGGACAGCCTGCCGGACAAAAAATACAGGACGCTTATGCGCCGGAAACCATCGCAGAAATTTCACAACATGAAAACGGCGCGATTGTTGATTTGAAAACGGGGCAGTTGATTGGTTATGCTCATGTAAGTCAGAAAAACTGGGTGGATGTAATTGCGCTTGAGAACGTCGCGGCAAATTTAGCCGTTGAACATCTTCAGCAAAGCGCATTGATTCAGCTTGCGGTGCTTTTGATTTTTATTTTTCTGGCCGGGTTGGTTATTATTCTGCCCATCTTGCGCCGCCTTTCGCAGCAATCTGCTCAGGTAGCGGAGCAAAAAAAGCGGGTGGATGCACTTTTTGCGACAGATGAAAACCAGAACCCCGCAAACGGATCCATGCTGCGGCAGGAAAATGACCCTTCAACGGTCTTGCAAACCCAAATTACGCTGCTTGAAGAACAAGTTCAGGAATTAAACACCACCTGTTCCACATTGCAGGAAAAAGAAGAACGTTTTCACATGCTCTTCAATGTGGCAAACGATGCCGTTTTTGTTTATGGGCTGGATGCTGACGCGGTTGTGGAAGCCAATGAAAAATTCACACAGGTATTTGGCTATGAGCTTGAAGACCTTTCAAAGATTACCCTTGAAGCATTAAGTTCGGATATTCCCCCTTACACACATCGCAGCCTGATGCACTGGATCCGTCGGGCGCGGCGCTTTGGTCCGCAATTGTTGGAATGGCAGGTGCGCGACAAAACCGGGCGCGTATTCTGGGCAGATATTGGCTTGCGGTTGGTGTCACTCGGCGGGCAGGAATGCCTGCTGATTTCTGCGCGTGACATCAACGAACGCAAACGCTCAGAGCAGTTGCAAATTGCTGTCTACCGCATTTTTCAGACCAGTCAGGTGACCCAAACTGCTTTCGAGTTTTTTGGCATGATCCATGAAATTCTAGGATATCTCATCCCTGTCAAAAATTTCATGGTGGCGCTATATGATCCCATCTCTGACCTTTTTACTTACCCTTTTCATTCGGATGAGCATGATGAGTGGCCCTCGATCCACCCAGCCAATGGTGGATTGGTCACGCACGTCATGCGCATTGGCGAACCGTTGCTGCTCACCCCTGAAACAATGACCGGGTTCGACCTGGCAGCGGAGGATAAGGGGCATCATTTGCTTTTAGACTGGCTGGGGGTTCCGTTGCAAACATCCCGTGGTGTGCTTGGGGTGCTGGTTCTCAAAAATTACAATCCGGCAACACGCATGACAGAACAAGATATGGAAACCTTTGCATTTTTCTCCACGCAGGTGGGCATCGCGGTGGAACGAAAACGCGCCGAAGATGCATTGCGCGAGGCCGAAGCGCGCTGGCGCACCTTGATCGAAAACTCGCATCAATTGATTATGGCGATCAACCGACAGGGGAAAATCTTGCTGGTCAATCATGCCATCCCGGGCGTTGATAGTGAAAACCTGAAAGGCCAGACCATTTTTGACTTTTTACCCGGCACCAACCTTGCATCGAAAGAAGAACTCGTCCAGCAGTTATTTAGTGAACGTAATCCGGTCTCTTTTGAGCTTTCTTTAAAACAAACCAATGGCAACCTCGCATGGTTTTCATGCAATCTATCCCCCGTCGTCGACCAGGGAAAGGTTGATATGGCGATCTTCAATGCCATCGATATTACCGACTTAAAAGTACGCCGAATTTGCGCTGCGCGAATCGGAAGCCATTTATCGGCAGGCGATTGAGGCCGCAGGCGCCGTTCCATACTATCGCGATCATGCGACAAATGCTTTTCGCTTTATCGGCGCTGGCATTTATAGCATTGCCGGGATTGCCCATACCCAGATCACAACGCAAATTTGGGAAAGTCTGGTAAAAGAATTGCACATGCTCGGAGAAGCTGCCGGGCTGTCTGTCACGCAAGCTTCCAGGCTTGCAAAAGCCGGGGAGCTGAAAATTTGGCAGTGTGACTACCGCATCCAGGCATTGGATGGGAAAATGCGCTGGGTCTATGATGCCGCAATTGAAATCATTGGGCCGGATGGTGTTTCGCATGGTTCGGTGGGCATTATGCAGGACATTACCTCGCGCAAGCTGGTGGAAGAAGCGCTGCGCCAAAGTGAGACGAAATTCCGTTCGATTGTGGAACAACTCTCGGAAGGTTTTGCCTTGATTGATGAAGACGGACGGATTATGGAGTGGAACAGCGTCCTGGAGCAAATGTCGGGGGTCAGACGCGATCAGGCGATTGGCGTCAGTTATTGGGATGCCCAGACCCCAACTGCCCCGGCGGAGCTGGCGAAATCCAAGGCAAAGACCAAGGCTGCGCTGCTCAAGGCGCTCAAAACCGGGCACTCGCCCATCCTTGAGATGCCCGTCGAAATCGTGATGCACACCGCCGACGAGAAATGGATTTACGTCCAGCAGGTTGCTTTCCCAATCCGCACCGAACGTGGTTTTCGGGTTGGCCTGTTAAACCGCGATATTACCGAGCAAAAACGAGCGGAAGAAGAAATCCGTAAGCTGAATGATGAGCTTGAACAGCGTGTCATTGAGCGCACCGCCGAACTGGAGTCGGCCAACAAGGAACTCGAAGCCTTTTCCTATTCCGTTTCACATGATTTGCGCGCACCTTTGCGTGCCATTGACGGCTTTTCCCGCATTCTTTCGGATGAAATTGGGCCATCCGCCGACCCCGAAGTGATGCGCTATCTGAACGTCATCCGTGATAACGCCCAGCAAATGGGACGCCTGATTGACGATTTGCTTTCATTCTCACGCCTCAGCCGGCAGCCGCTGAAAAAGATGACCTTCGCCCCAATTGAGCTTGTCAAACAGGTACAAAGCTCGCTGGCGTCTGATACGGAAAATCGTTCCATTGAACTTATTATTGATGATTTGCCGCCCTGTGATGGCGATCCCGCACTTCTTAAACAAGTCTGGATGAATTTGCTTTCCAATGCCTATAAATTCTCGCGCAAACGGGAGTTTGCCCGCATCGAAATTGGTGCCATAAAACACCCCGATGAAATCATTTATTTTGTCAAAGACAACGGTACCGGCTTTGATATGCGTTATTCTGACAAACTTTTTGGCGTGTTTCAGCGGCTGCACTATGCCGAAGAATACGAAGGCACGGGCGTGGGGCTGGCAATTGTTCAACGCATTGTGCGCAGACATGGGGGCCGGGTTTGGGCCGAAAGTGAACTGGGACACGGCGCAACTTTCTTCTTCTCTTTGCCCGTTGAACCAACTCCGACTGATTAGGAAAGAAAGAAAACTGGTATACTTTCCAACGAGTTCAGTATAATTTGAGCCGACTGCGGAGAGGTGTTTTCTTATCAATAAGCAAAGGAATACGATGGCAGAATTTACACTTGAAATCTTATTGGTTGAAGACAACCTCAATGACGCAGAACTCTCTTTATATGCGTTGAAAAAATTCAAAATTGCCAGCCAGATTCATCACGCGCGTGATGGCGCTGAAGCACTCGAATACCTTTTCGGCACCGAAAAGGTCAAATCCCGGCTGCCTATACAAAATCCGCGCCTGATCTTGCTTGATTTAAAACTCCCAAAGGTGGATGGGCTTGAAGTTTTAAAGAAAATCAAAGAGAACGAAATCACCCGCACAATTCCTGTTGTAATCTTAACATCCTCCCGCGAAGAACGTGATATTATCGAAAGCTACAATCTTGGTGTAAACAGCTATATCGTCAAACCAATTGATTTTGAACAATTTACAGAAGCAATCCGCGATGTTGGTCTTTACTGGTTGCTCTTAAATCAAGTCCCTGTTTCAAAGAATTGATAACCATGGTTGATAACAATCCCCTACGTGTGCTTGTTCTCGAAGATCGGCCTGTTGACGCCGAATTAATTTTGCATGAGCTAAAACGCTCAGGCTACAACTATATTAGCAAACGCGTTGACACTCAGGCCGATTATCTTCTGGCAATTGAAGAAATTCCCGATATTATCCTCGCGGATTTTAGCCTGCCGCAATTCACGGCCATGCAGGCATTACACCTGCTGCAAGAACGCGGTTTTGACATTCCGTTTGTCGTCGTTACCGGAACCACCAGCGAAGAAGCCGCCGTCGAAACGATGAAACATGGCGCAGCCGATTACTTGTTAAAAGATCGGCTTGGTCGTTTGACACAGGCGGTTGAGCGCGCGCTTGAACAAAAGCATCTGCGCGATGAAAAAAGAGCATCGGAAGATGCTCTGCGTCTGTCAGAAGACAAATTCTCCAAAGCCTTTCGCATCTCCCCCGATGCCATCTCGATTGTGCGCCTTTCAGATCAAAAGTACATCGAAATCAATGATGGCTTTGCTCGCTTAACCGGCTTCGAGCCGGAAGAAGTCATCGGCAAAGACAATCAATCGCTTAGTATCTGGAGTAATCCCGACGAGAAGTCAGGACTTCTTTGATGTCATGCAAACCGTCGGTCAGGTCAGCAATATGGAAGGCGTTTTTAAACGCAAAGACGACAGCGCATGGATTGGCCTCGTCTCTGCCAGAATCATTGAAGTCAACAATGAGCCTTCCATCATCGCCATCATTCGTGACATCACCGAGCGCAAACGCGCCGAAATGGAGTTGAAACGGGCCCATCACGATCTGGCTGAAGCATACGATGCCACCATTGCAGGTTGGTCGCATGTGCTCGATCTGCGCGACAAGGAAACCGAAGGCCACACCCAGCGCGTCACCGAGATGACTATCCGTCTGGCGCGCGCGCTCGAAGTGCCGGAGGATGATATCGTCCATATTCGGCGCGGCGCTTTGCTGCACGACATTGGCAAAATGGCCATTCCCGATGGTATTTTGCAAAAGCCCGGTCCGCTCACTGATGATGAGTGGAAGGAAATGCGCCAGCATCCCGAGTTTGCCTATCAAATGCTTTACCCCATCGCCTATCTGCGCCCGGCGCTCGATATTCCCTATTGCCACCACGAACATTGGGATGGCACAGGCTATCCGCGCGGGCTGAAAGAATTTGGCATCCCGCTGGCAGCCCGCATCTTCACCATTGTCGACGTCTGGGACGCGCTGCTTTCCAACCGTCCTTACCGCAAAGGTTGCACCGAAGAATCAGTGCTCGAATATCTGCAAAAGTATGCCGGTACCTATTTTGACCCGCGTCTTGTTGAAGCCTTCCTGGATTTGTACAGCAAAGGTATCTTCAACGACACACAAATCTACCGTATGACGCGCAATGGGGATGGAACGCCGCTGGTAAAGAGTGGACCGATTCCTTAACCGCCCCGCTGCATCTTTTGCCGCCGCCGGATGCATTATGCTACTGTGCAGTGCCGTATTTGCCGGGGGATTTATCTTTTTCCTGGGGTTTTATACCCCATCCTCAGCGGGCCTCCCCGCTTCCAGTTTGCCGACCCTGATCGGCCCTACCCCCACCCGCTCACTTTCCAGCGAAAACCCCACAGCAGCCCCATCCCCAACAACCAAGACCGGACCACAGGGCAAAATCGCCTACGTTTGCCAGATATTCAAAGATCAGCTGCGGGACCAAATCTGTGTCATCAATGCCGATGGCACAGGTCAACGCCGCCTGACGGTTAACGACCATGCCCGGCACTTTTACCCATCCATGGCCCCGGATGGGAAAACAGTCTTGTATTCCTCAGACATGGATGGCAACTTCAAGATTTTCGAGCAAAACCTGGCTGACCAGAGCATTCGTCTTGGAAATATTATCGGAATTGCCCCAGAAGTTTCCCCCAATAACCACTATATTGCTTATACTCAAGGTGATGGCAAGGAAGATACGATCTGGATTGCAGACCGCGATGGCAACCATCAGCGCATGATTTACAAAGATGCCTGGGACCCAACCTGGTCTCCTGACAGCGCCAGTCTGCTTTTCGCCACGAACATCCAAAACAAACCGCAACTTGCCATCATAAACCTGGATGGTACAGGCTTCCGAGCTGTTACTGATTTGCCAGACCTGCGTGGTCGCAGCGCCTGGTCGTCGGACGGTCTGCATATTGTCACTTATTCGGGCAAACCATGGGAGCGCGAGCTTTTCCTGCTAAACGCCGATGGCTCGGATGTGCATCAGGTCAGCCCTGCCGGTGGCGACAGCCAGGGGCCTAGCTTTTCCCCCGACGGGCAATGGATTGTCTTTACGGCCTATTTTGACCATTATCGCGTTAACAACGGTTGCGAAATTTACATCATGCGCATTGACGGGTCAGCCTTGACCCGCCTGACAGACAACGATTATTGTGACTGGCAGCCCCGCTGGGGGCCGTGAAATAGACCCGAGGCAACATCATGTTCAAAATTTTACTGGCAGAAGATGACGATTTTTTGAGAATCACCACAAAAACCCTGCTGGAAATTCAGGGGTTTCAAGTATTTGCTTATGAAAATGGAAAGCTCGCGCTGGATGCTTTCCCTGAAATTTCCCCCGATTTTAATTATCTCCGACATCAACATGCCCGAACTGGATGGCTATGGCCTGCTCGATGGCATTCGCCAGCTATTAAATGGGGGAGTAGTGCCATTTCTTTTTCTCACCGCCCGCGCCGAGCGGATTGATGTAACGCATGCGCGTCAGTTGGGTGCAGATGATTATATTATCAAACCCTTTGAAGCTGACGAGTTGCTGGCCGCTGTGCATGCCCGTCTGGAACGCCGCCGCGTTGCCGAGTTGTTTGATACCCGTCAGGCTCACCTGCAAACCATTATCCTGTTGGCGAATGCCATCGAAGCCCGCGACCCACTTACGCGCGGACATGTCGAACGGGTTCGGGGATATGCGCTTGAACTTGGGAAGGCATTGGGCTGGTCGGCAGATCAAATGGTCGTGCTTGAATATGGAGCTTTGCTGCATGATGTTGGCAAAGTCTCCATCCCTGAAGCGGTGCTCAACAAACCCAGTCGTCTGACCCCTGAAGAAATGATTATTATCCAAAGCCATACCACCGCAGGCGCAAAAATTATTGATGGGGTTACCCACCTGAAAGAAGCCCTGCCCTATATTTTGTATCATCACGAAAAATGGGATGGCAGCGGCTATCCAACAGGTCTGAAAGGGACTCAAATCCCAAGAGAAGGGCGTTTGCTGGCCCTCGCGGATGTCTTTGATGCGCTGACGAGTGACCGTCCATATCATCAAGGAATGAGCATTGGGGATGCGCTGGATTTAATTCGGCGTGATTCTGGCACCCATTTTGACCCCGAAATGGCGGAAGTGTTTGTCACGCTTCAACTTCAAAAAATGTATAAGGCTTGAGCTTGATGCTCTCTTTCTTCATGAAAAACCGTTACCACGAAGGCACCAAGTCACTAAGAAATCTTATTTTTTCTTTTAAAAACTTCGTGACGTTGTGGCTTGGTGGTAAATATTCTCGACAAAACCGGAAGAGTGAATTTGAATTAACCATCTTCGCGGCGCATTTCACGATCCTGGTCGCGTTTGGCAATCGTATCGCGCTTATCGTGCAGGTTCTTGCCTTTGGCAATCGAAATTTCGAGTTTGGCACGACCATCTTTGATGTAAATTTTTGTGGGCACAATGGTGACCCCTTTCAGACGCACGGCATCCCACAGTTTGCGGATTTCCTTTTTGTGCAGCAACAATCTGCGCGGACGTTTGGTGATATGGTTCATACGGTTGGCCTGTGCATACGTGGCAATATGCGCCTCCACCAGCCAGGCTTCGTTGGTTTCAATGCGCACATACGCCTCGGTCAGGCTGACCTGACCCGCGCGGATGGACTTAATCTCTGAACCTTGCAGCGAAAGCCCGGCTTCGAAGCGTTCCAGGAGAAAATATTCAAAACCGGCTTTGCGGTTTGTGGCAACTACTTTGATTTCTTCTTCAGACATAGTGGTTTATGTTACCATGAGATTAGCGCTTTGACTTGATTTTTAATTTGTACAAGCGTGCCTTTTTTATCGATATAACCGTACTGGAGATTCTGACATGACAACAGGTGCCCCTTTTGGACAAACGCGTTCTCCTGGTGAAATCAAAAATGCTGGCTGCACAATTGTGCAGCCAGCATTTTTGAATGACAAAATTTGATTTACGGCGTAATTTGATTGATCGTGCTTTGACCGTCCACCGCTTCGATGACGGTATCGCCCCGTTTCAGCCAGCCGCCATATTCGGTGCCGTCGCTGCTGGGCGTGTAGCCTCCCATAACAAAGGGCACGTTTGGGTCAACGACAGGGATCCAGACACCGTTGTAGCGCCGCGCAATATGCAGGTGTGTCGCATTGGCTATCCCGCCCTCACAGGATGGATGCCCGATGTGATCGCCCACTTTCACAACCTGATTGGCTTCAATACGGTCACGGCTCTCGATATGCATATATAGGATTGTCCAGCCGGTCTGCTCCAGCCCGTCACCATCCAGGTCTTCGACAACCGCCCCGTTGCTGGCGCGCAGGATCAACCCCGGTGCCACCGCCGTTACCCAGGCATCCGACTGCCCGCAACCATTCGGCGGACCAGGTGGTGCAAAATCGAGGGCTGCCCACGGAGAGCCGGTATCCCAGCCTTCGTGCGGTCCGCCGGTAAACTGCCAGGTTTCATCTGCCGCAAAGGGCAGGGCCAGCTTGGGCTGAGTCAGGCCGGGTGGCAGCAAAGGCTCCACCGCCAGATCAAACGGATAGCCGAACAGCGTGTAATAAGTCGAATAGAACTCCATTCAGCCCGATATCGGTTTGCCAGGTGGCGTTGTCATCCAGTTTGGCAAACATCGCCTGCACCCCTGCCGTTCCGGGATTGATCCCCGGTTGCGGGAAGACTGTCGAACCATCCGCGAGATTCCACTGGCTGATGGCCCCGTCTTGCCAGTCGTAGTAGCCGCAACTCATCGTGTTGGCAGCCCAAACCATTTGGCGATAAAAACCGACATAATAATTATCGACATAGCCAATCGGCGTATCAGACACGGAGGCCGGATTGGGATTGGTCACCCACTGTGAGCGATATTCCAGCAGCGCCAGCAACAAACGCGGATTGACCGAATAGTTGCGCGCCACCTTATTGATGATTTGCGCGCCCGAGAGCGTCTCACCATCTACTTCCTGTGTAAAGGAAGCCAGATAGCCGCCCTTGTCTTGCACAAACTTTTCCACATCCAGCAGCGAACTGAGCGGGCCATAGACTAACTCAGAATCGGGGATGATCTTGAAGAAATCGGTCGAACTCTCCTGTGCGGCGACCACGGCAACCGATGCCTTTTGCTGATCGGTATTGACCGTGCCAGGGATCAGCAGTGTATCTCCGGGGTAGATGACCGAATCAGCGGTCATATTGTTGGCGGTCAGCAGGTCATCCACGCTGATATTGAAGTGCTCGGCAATGCTGCCAGGAAAATCGCCCGATTGCACGGTATAGCTGAGTGGCCCAGACGTGGCCGTGGGGAGAGATTGCTCTGTGGCATCTGCGACGGTGGACGGCTGTGGCGTGAAGGTCGGCAGCAATGGAGCGTTGGCGGTCGGGCTGGAAATGGGTGTCCCCGGCGCGCGGGTCGGCGGCAGGTAGGTCATCACTGGGACGGCAAGCGGCGGCAGATTTTGGTTGGCAAGCGTTGCAGGGCCGATCGGTGTGGCTGCTGTGTTGGGCGCGGCGCGGGTGCAAGCCGTCAGCAAAAGGACAATCATGGTGAGGAAGATCAGAAAGGGGCGCATGGGTTGATTTTACCAACTAATTGGGATGAATGACCTGAGTATGATTGCCCAGAAATTCGAAATGCTGTATAGTTTAGCTATTCATTGGAGAAGAGATGGATACATCAATCGCAGCCGCCATTCAACAAGCCTACAGCCTGATTAAAACCGGTAAACTGAGCGAAGCACAGGACATTCTTGTTCCACTGGTGCAAAAACATCCTGATGCTGCTGAAGCCTGGTACATGCTGGGGCTGGCGTTCACGGACACAGACACGGAAAAGAGCATCCGCGCTTTTCAACAAGTGATTTTGCTTGACCCTGATAGCAACCGCGCTCACGAACAGATCCAAAAAATACTGGCGGAAAAAGAAAAGCCTGCCCCTGTTTCTACGTCGCCGTTTACGGTTGCGCCTGACCTGAGCAAGCCCGCTTCGCCGGTCATCATCCCACCGCCGCCTATTCCCCACTACCAGACACCGGTTGAAGTGCTCAGGCAATCCAACCCGATGCCAGCCATGCCCATTCCCGTGGTGGAAGAAAAGAAAGAAGAAGAAACGCCCCCAAAGAAGCGCAATTTCGCGCCGCTTGTGATTGGCGTGACGGTGTTGGTCGTTCTGGTGGTGATTGCCGGATTGGTATTCTATGTGAATAGCAGCCTGGCACCGCAGGTCTTCATTGTGGTGAAGCCTACCGCAATAACCACACGTATCATCCCTACGGATAATCCAAATCTCACCGCTACGCCGACAGTCTATGCCCCCGTTTTTCATGCGGGCGCCTGTCCGTTTGACGTTCCGCTGGGCAAACGGGTGCGCTGCGGGGTGGTACGCGTCCCACAGGACCACAGCAAAAACCTGACAGATTTGATCGAGCTACCAGTTGTGGTTTACCAAAGTTCCCAGGCCAGCGCCGATGCTGTCCTATTTTTGCAGGGCGGTCCCGGTGCAGAAAGCCTGGACTGGTCTCGGACCTCCTTTGACGACTACGTCATGCCCATTCTGAAAGACCATGACATGATCTTCTTTGACCCGCGCGGTACCGGACGATCCAAACCTGCGCTTGACTGTCCGGAACTCAACGCAGTCTTTCTCGATGCCTACTATCAGAATCGTGCAGAAGATGAAGCCTTTCAGGCCTTCTTGAACGCGTGGAACACCTGCCATCAGCGCTTCATTGCTGCTGGTGTTAACCCGGCTGTCTTCAACACCACTGAAAGCGCCGCCGATGCGCATGAGATTGTGCTTGCGCTGGGCTACAAAAAGGTCAACCTGCTGGGCATTTCATACGGCACCCGCCTGGGCCTGATCATTATGCGTGACTATCCCGAAATGGTTCGCTCGGCAGTGCTTGATTCGGTTGTGCCGGTGGAGGAGAAAATGTTCAACCGCAGCGCCAGCGACACACAGTATGCGCTCAACAAGCTCTTTGGCGACTGCGCCAGCAGTCCGCAATGCAACGGCGCATATCCTGAACTCGCCACTGTCTTTGACCAACTGGTTGAAAAATTTGACAAAAAGCCGGTCAGCATTCAGGTCACTGACCCAACCACCGGTTTTCTTGGCAGCGCCAAAGTCAACGGTGTGGACCTGATGAGCGCCATCGTGGCCGGTATGCACAATTCGGAACTCGTGCCAGTCGTCCCGAAAGCCATTTATGACATTCATGGCGGCGACTATACCTTTTTGAGTTATGCACTTGGTGCACGCGGCGGCAGTTACAACACCACCGGGCTGGGTACCTACTTTTCTACCGTGTGCCCCGAGCAGGTTTACGTCACCACGGCCGAACAACTGGATGCCGATTTAAACGTCAGCCCACTTCTAAAACAATTTGCCTTGACCGGGCTTTTTGGTAGTACGCAAAACCTGTTTGCGCTGTGCAAAGCATGGGATGCGCAACCTGCCACCGCGCAGGATTCCGCCCCGGTAACGGCAAACATCCCCACCCTGATCATCTCGGGCCAGTATGACCCGACAACGCCCAGCACCACCGGGGAGATCGTCGCCAAGGATTTGCCCACACACTACTTTTATACGATCCCTGGCATGGGACATGGTGCCACAGTTGGCAACGCCTGCGCTGACAAAATCATGCTGGCCTTTCTGGATGCGCCCGAAAATGAACCCAACGCGAGTTGTCTGACCGCCAAACCTTTTGCCTTCTTCCTGCCCTATGATGGCAAACAACCCGTCGCGGTGAGCGAATTTTCAGACACGGTCAACGGTGTGCAGGGTGTCATCCCCGATGGCTGGAAGAAAAAACTGCCGGATGGCGTCTACATGCGCCATGCCTATTTGTTTGATGTGACACAGGTGCAAGCAACCGCCTATAATACCCCTAAGAAAAGTGTGCTCGAGCAGTTGGAAAGCAGCTTTCAGAAAGAGGGACTGAGCGAAACGCCTAAAGTGATGGATACGCGTGTCGTCAACAAACTGACCTGGACGATCTACGCCACCAAATTTAACGGTGAACCCGTCATCATGGCACTCGCCCAGACCAGCACAGGTCGCACAATGGTGCTGATAATGGTGGTCTCTGCCGCCGAGCGCGACGCATTCTACAACGGACTTTTTATCCCGATGCTGAATGCGATGTTGCCTTTATGGTAAGACCTTAAATTGCCACAGAGAACACAGAGAAAGCCGAGTTTAAAAGATTTTCTCTGTGTTCTCTGTGGCAAAGCATTAAAAGTTATTCACAACAATTATGCCAACCAGCCTTGACCCCCAACCTGCCGACAATGAAATGGAATGTGCCCGCTGTGGCGCATTCTTTTACTACGAACTGACGCGCTGCCCCAACTGCGGAGTCAATCTTTACG
Source organism: uncultured Chloroflexia bacterium (assembly GCA_963757465.1). Classification (GTDB taxonomy): domain Bacteria; phylum Chloroflexota; class Anaerolineae; order Anaerolineales; family Villigracilaceae; genus UBA5195. The sequence continues at coordinate 116,840 of CAVWRY010000008.1, forward strand.
AGCCGGAAGAAGAACGCCCGCAGTCCGCCCGCCGTGCTGATGGGATTTTCAGCCGCTTGGAGCGCTTCATTCGTCAGTTGATCCGCAAGCCTTACCCAGCCGATGAACTCTTTGGGGCGGCGCTTAACCAGGCAGAGTTGTTCAACAACCTGCTGCGCAAAGTTGGCGGTGACCGCCCTACCGCCGAACGGCTGATTGACTTTGAACGCGGCCAAAAGCCTATGGGGAATCGTACGGTCTGGATTCAGAGTGCCATCGACAGATGGGAAAAAGATCAGGGGAATCACCGTTAGCTGATTTTAAAGAAATCATCATTTTCTGCCTTTTTTGGCCTAGTTTCTCCTATATAATTCTGCCATATCCCAAACATATAGCCCCAAAAACACCCTGATTCATCGCGCCATCAGGCTGTATTAAACTATTTCAAATTGAGGAAAAATATGAAAAAACCACAATTCAACCAATTTTTGACCAGCCTGATTTTGCTGCTCTTAAGCTTTAACATTATGGGCACCCCGACAACCGCCATCGCCAAATCTGCGATGCTGGCAGCCAGCGCGGATTTGGCGATCACCAAAACCGATGGTGTGACTACTGCCACCCCTGGCGGGAGCGTCACCTATACCATTACTGCTAGCAATGCGGGGCCAAGTGCTGCCACCAGCGCAACCGTTGCGGATACCTTCCCGGCAGTGCTGACGGTCAACTGGACTTGTGTCGGCGCGGGCGGCGGCATCTGTACCGCTTCCGGTTCGGGCGGCATCAATGATACTGTTAACTTGCCCGCGGGGGGTTCCGTCACCTATACAGCATCCGCCACGATCAGTGCAGCAGCAACGGGCACCCTGTCCAACACGGCGACGGTCACAGCTCCAGGCGGTGTGACTGACCCGAGCCCTGGCAACAATTCTGCCACGGATACGGACACGCTTTCTGCGCAAGCCGATCTATCCATTACCAAAACAGATGGCGTCACCACCGCCACTCCTGGCGGGAGCGTCACCTATACCATTACTGCCAGCAATGCCGGGCCGAGCAATGCCAGCGGCGCAACCGTCGCGGATACCTTCCCGGCAGTGCTGACGGTCAACTGGACCTGTGTCGGCGCGGGCGGCGGCATCTGTACAGCTTCCGGTTCGGGCGGCATCAATGATACTGTCAACTTGCCTGCGGGTGGTTCCGTCACCTATACGGCATCCGCCACGATTAGTGCATCAGCAACGGGCACCCTGTCCAACACAGCGACGGTCACGGTTCCAAGTGGCGTCACCGACCCGACCCCTGGCAATAATTCTGCCACGGATACGGACACGCTTTCTCCGCAAGCCGATCTATCCATCACTAAAACGGATGGTGTGACCACCGCCACTCCTGGTGGGAGCGTCACCTATACTATTACTGCCAGCAATGCCGGGCCGAGCAATGTCACCGGCGCAACCGTTGCGGATACCTTCCCGGCAGTGCTGACGGTCAACTGGACCTGTGTCGGCGCGGGCGGCGGCATCTGTACCGCTTCCGGTTCGGGCGGCATCAATGATACCGTCACCTTGCCTGCGGGTGGTTCCGTCACCTATACAGCATCCGCCACGATTAGTGCTGCGGCAACGGGCAGCCTTTCCAACACGGCGACGGTCACAGCTCCAGGCAGTGTGACTGACCCGAATCCTGGCAACAATTCTGCCACGGATACCGATACCCTCCTGGCTTCAAAAGCTACTTTGACGCCTACCCCCACGCTGACACTCACACCGACCCTTACCCACACGCCAACCATTACCCCGACCAAAACACCAGTCAGCAATTCGGGGGACCTGATCTGGAACCAGAGTTACAAGATCAAATACGATACCTGGTTTGGCGTCCAATCGAGCAATGCCTTTGGTCAAGGGTACCGGAAAGCAGTTTCGGGCACGTTTACTTTTGCGCCGAGCGCATCCTTCACCCAGGTCAACTGGATCACCTATCGCGGTCCCGATCAGGGCAAAGCCGATGTCTTCGTCGATGGCGTGCTCAAAGCCACGGTCAATCTCTATCGCGCAACCGCTCAATGGCAATCCGTGGTTTCCATCACGGGTCTTGCGAACAAGAAGCACATTGTGGTCATCAAACCGTTGAACGCCAAATCCGCCGCTTCAAGCGGCAGGTGGATCGTTGTCGATGGCTTTACGCTTGGCGCTGGCTCCGCAACGCCAACTGTGTATGACGATCAGTTGATTTATACAAACAACACTTTCGGCTACGGAAGCTGGTTTGGTATCCCCTCACCAGGCGGGGCTTTCTCCGGCGCGTACCGCCTTTCGAGTGTTCGCAACGCCACCACTTCGTTTTCCTTTACCGGCACACAGATGACCTGGGTCACAGCCCGCGGACCGGCCTACGGCGAAGCTCAAATCTGGATCGATGGCGTGCTTAAGCAGACGGTTGATCTGTATCGAAGCACGCAACAGTGGCAGTACAAGATCACTGTCGCTGGTCTGACATCCAGCACGCACAGCGTGGTCATCAAGGTGCTCGGCACCAAAAACCCGAGTGCTTCAGACACGGGCGTTGTCATTGATGGCTTTATGATTGGCGCATCCAGTTAATTGCTGGTGATCGCTGCAAGCACCTGCAAGTCCCTGATGCTTTTGCGTCAGGGACTTGTTTTGTTATCCTTGCTTTAAAAACGGGGCCAGAGTGGGGGATTTCATGGGTAAAGGAAGTCGACGATGTGAGCAGGGTAGAGCGGAAAGCGTTGTTTGTGAAGTTGGCGACGATTGAAGCAATCGACGAAGAGATGGATAGCACAAGCAAGTGCATAAGCAGAGCGAGAGAAGCAACGCGATGAACGAGCAAGTCTGGCAAGGTAGTGGCGAAACTCAGCATTGTCGCCTTCAACAGAGAAAGTGTCGGTCTTGCCAACAGAGATATCATAGCGGCCATAGTGATACCACAACAAACTATAAGCTTCGAACCCATCACTGAAATAGAATTTTGCCTTGGGAGCTTGATCGACAAGGGCTTGAATACACTCTTTGGTTCGTTCCCAAACCAATTTCCAGCCCAAAATGCAGCGTGTGACACGATCTACCATCGTGATTAAGTAGATCCTGTTTTTTTGTGCTCAATAAAGGTGAATAATTCATCCATCTCAGCTGTGTGGACACTTTCTGGCATCGGTGCATTTTCGGGTAAGCTCTCTGCGCGAGCCTGGACCCATCTTCCAGCAGTGCGGTGATCAATCCCTAGATGACGACCGATACGACGCAGGTTCGTGCCTTCAACATAGAGCCGAACAGCTTGTTGATGCAAGTCTGAACTGTATCCACGTGCTTTCTTCTCGGGCGTATATTTGCACTGGCACACAAAGCACCGCCAACGCTGGCTTCCTGCCGATGTTTTACCTATCTTATTTTGTTTCACTGTTGAACTGCATCTTGGACATTTCATCATCCTATTTTACCCATTATTTGCCCCACTCTGAAAAAGATAATTGCAACCCTGAAATGAAATTATGAGGGATAATAGAGCAAATCAAAATCGCGGGAGCAGTCATGCCAAAGAATGACAAAATCAAATGGTTCCAGGAACCAGAAGAACATAACTATCCGGCAGCCGCCTCCTATTTAACCCTGATCTACGACGAAGCGACCGTCAACGGTTATGTTTCCAGGTTGCGCAGCGCCCCCATCGCTGGCTTTAAATCGAAGGATATTTTCAGGGCATCCGGGTTGTCACTGCTCGGCGTCAGCAACTCCCATGTCGAGAGCGACCGCGATAAAATACGCGACGGGCGAGAACTCTCCCCACTGTTGCTGGTGCGCGACACCGTCCGCGGAAAAGTGGTCATCGCGGATGGTTACCATCGTCTGTGTGCCGTCTATTCGTTTGACGAAGATGCCATCATTCCATGTAAAATTGTATAGGATTCAACCTTCACCCATGTTGTTATTGAGGCTCCCATGAGCGCGCTTGATCTGAACTTCCTTAGCCTGTACCGCATCAACGGCAACGAATGGCCGGTGATGCCCGGCCTGCTGGCGCTCAACCCACCCCGCAAAGCCGCGCGCGGACGCGAGCAGGATCGCCTGGTCATTTACCTGACTCTGGCGGGTAGTGTCGCATATACGCCCGCCGAATACGGCGAAATGACCGCACAAATTGCGGAGCGCTTTTACAGCACCAGCGGTTCGATCACGCTGGCGCTCAAAACCGCTGTCGAATCGCTCAATAGCTTTTTGGTGGAACGTAATAGCAAAGGTCAATATAGCGTCGCGGCGCTAGTCTTGGCTGCCTTACGCGGCAACGCGCTCTACATCACGCAGTGCGGCCCGACCCACGCTTACTGGCTGATGGGCGGCGAGGCCCGCCACTTTTATGATGCCGGGCTGGCGGGTAAAGGTCTGGGCTTGAGTGACAAAGCCCAAATGTACTTTGCCCAAATTACCTTGAACGTCAACGACCGCGTGCTCTTCTGCACCGCCCTGCCGCCCAACTGGGACAAATCCTTTGCCGATGAGCGCGGCACGCCCACGCTCGAAAGCACCCGGCGGCGTTTGCTCGCCATCACCGACACCAACGTCAGTGCTGTGCTCTTTCAGGCCTTCGAAGGCACTGGCGAAATGAACGTCCTGCGTGCATCCCCATCCGCCAGCGTCCCGGCGGCGGAAAAGGGGGAAGCTGCAGTCGTCCCGGCGTCATCGGTTCCGGAGCCAGTCGCAGCAGCCGAAGCGGCCCCGGTCAAGACTCCCCTGACGCTGCTCCCCGCCAAAAAGAAGGATGTTGCGCCCCAAAAGCCGTTCCTCAGCTCACAGCAACAGCAAAAACTGAAAACGGGTGCGCAGCAGACAGCCGCTTCTCTGGCGCGCACCATCCACGCAACGCGTACCTTTTTGGACAAGGTTGGGGACGGATTCCGAACGCTGATCCCGCGTCTGTTGCCCGGCGAACAGGATGCGGGTCAGGCGAGTTCCGCTACTTCATGGCTGGCATTCTTTGCCATCGCTCTCCCCATTCTGGTTATCACCATCAGCCTCATTTACTATTATCAGATCGGCCAGCCGGCCATCTTCGAATCCTATTATCAAAAAGCCGCCGCCGCCGCCGAGCAGGCCAAAAGCGAGCAGGATCCCGCCCAACTGCGTCTGGACTGGGAAACCGTTATCAGCCTGTTGAGCACTGCCGAAACCCGATACGCCGTGCCAGAAAAAGCCGACGCCTCGCGCATTCTGCGTGAGCAGGCGCAAAAGTCACTCGATCAACTCAACCGCACCGTGCGCGTGGAATATCACCTGGCTTTCACAACCTCCCTGCGCCAGTTGAGTGTCACGCGCATGGCCGCCACCGATGTGGATCTTTACCTGCTTGATAACACGACCGGCAGTATTATTCATGGCATCCTGAATGGGCAAACCTATAACACTGATCCTGGGTTTGATAGTTGCAAACCCGGCACGTATAACGGTATTCAAGTGGACAAGTTGATCGACATCATTGCCCTGCCACGCTCCAATCCCAACGGCGCATCGGTGATTGGCATTGACGGAGGCGGGAATTTGCTCTACTGCGTCAGCGACGATACCCCGAAAGCCGCCTCCCTGCAAAAACCGGAAAAAGGTTTGAAAGGCATTACTGCCATCGCGTACGACGCCAACAACCTCTATCTGCTCAATTCGCTGGGGCGCGCTGTATGGGTCTACTTTGGGACGCTTGACATCCAATTTCTTGAGAAGCCCTATTTCTTCTTCGAATCCCAAATCCCCGACGATGTGGAAAACACTGTTGGCATGACCGTCAACGGCGATGACCTGTACCTGCTGCATAAAAACGGCAGTCTGACCACCTGCACCCTGAGCCGCATCGAAGCTTCGCCAACCACCTGTGTGACCCCGGCCACCCTTGTGGATACGCGTCCCGGCTACGAAAGTGGCGAAAGCCTGTCAGGCGCGATCTTCACGCAGATCACTTTTACCAGCCCACCAGACCCGGCTGTGGCCTTGCTCGAGCCCTATACAAAATCCATCTATCGTTTTAGCGCCAGGGCGCTTGAACTTCAACACACCATCTCTCCGCCCCCAGCCGACGCGCAAAATGGTTTGCCTGACGGCAATATTACAGCCATGGCCTTCAGCCCCAACAAAGTTTTGTTTGTCTTTATCAACGGACAGGTTTTCTACGCCATTAACGTTCCGTAATGCAAAAGGATGACTTTCATGAACAATTTCCTACAAACGATCATCAATCTCCTTGGCGGACTGCTTGGCAGCAAAAAATCGCCGCCACCTGCCACCCCCAAATCGGTGGGCGCAACCGACAGCCTTGGCCAGCCCGAGGCCGTTGCGCCTCGCGTGTTGCTGATTGTGGTTGACCCGATTGTTGACACAGCCACTGGCGAAACGCTGACTCAGCGCATGAAATGGTACAAGCCCGACGACCTGATCGCCACCTTTTTGGATGACACCGTTGCTGATAGCAATGGTCTGGCGCGCTATCAGATCGTCCAGCGCATTGAAGTCAACGAGTTCCCGGTCAAGGCCGATGGTTTTCGTTACACTGCGCAGGTTTATCTGAACATGATTAAGAATCCCAGCACCGCGCACCAGCCCGACATGATTGATTACGCTGATTTTCTGGCGCGTTATAAGATCATCGAACTGGTCTCATCGAATCAGATTGATGAAATTTGGGCTTTTGCCTTTCCCTTTGCCGGGTTCTACGAATCGACAATGGGTGGCCCCGGTGCATTTTTCTGCAACTCCAACCCGATTCCGAATACGGCAAACTGTACACGGCGCTTCATCGTTATGGGCTATTCCTACGAGCGCGGCCCAGGCGAAATGCTGCACTCCTTTGGTCACCGCGTTGAATCAATCATGGCGCAGGTTTATCAACCCCTGGGCGGCAACGACGATTTATGGGCACGTTTCACACGTTATGACCAGACCACCCCCGGGTTGGCCCAGGTTGGCACGATCCACTTCCCGCCTAATGGTCAAAAAGACTACGACTATGGCAATACCCGCACGGTCGCCAGCGCCTGCGACGACTGGTACAACTTCCCAAACCTGACTGGCGCGACAAAGCAGGTCAACAACACCGAATGGGGCGGCGAAATCCGGGTGTATACCAACTGGTGGCTGAAACATCTGCCCAAGGTCGGCGGTCATACGAACGGCATTGTCAACAACTGGTGGCAATACATTCTTGACCCCAACCGTGTAAAAGTATAGCCAAACGAAAACCGGACCCCACACAGCGGGTCCGGTTTTCGTTTGGGACGAATTGCTACAAACGCACGCGGTGCTGTTCGGCTATTAAACGTTGGATGTAGGGCGTGAAATACCCGGCATAACGCTCCTGCAAAGCCGGGATGCGCCAATCGCTGCCGGTCACCCGTCCGCGACAAAGGGTGGAACCGCACTCACATTCAAATTCATCATAAGGGGTGGAATCGCTCATGGCATAGTCGAAACAGACTTCTTCCTCTGGTTGGATTTGTCGCATCGCTACCAGCGCAATCTGACCCGACAGACCAGCATTCGGGTCACAGCAGTGATTAACATAATCGCCTGAGTCGATGTGTTCCGGCACCAGAAAAAGATTCACTTCCACTTGAAGGCTCAGGCTGCGCTCGCGTTCGGGCAGCGTATTGAACGCCTCCCACGGGTAGACACTGCCGCCAAAGACAGCAATTAATTCATCTTTCAGAATGATTTCAAGGGCAAAAATACCATTGCCATGGGTTTTTGGGCGCGCCTCCAACTTGGGAGAGAGATAGGAGCTTGGCTGTATCGGCATTCAAACGATTCCTTTTTTACTGGGGATGTGGGAGGAGCGCCCGCCTGCTTTCGAAGCGAAAGCCGCAGGAATCATACAATAAAACCAGCGCATGTAAAGGTCTGGGCTGATAACCCATCCATTCCCAAAATCTTATTCTTCCAAAGCACGCAGGAAGAGCAATACAGCCTTAGGGTCAAAATGCGTCCCTGACAGCGCACGAATATGTTCCAATACTTTTTCTCGCGCCCACGCCTGCCGGTAGGGGCGATCATTGGCAAGCGCATCCCAGACATCAATCACCGCAAACAATCGGGCAGCCAATGGGATTTGCTCGCCTTTTAAGCCCCGTGGATAGCCGGTTCCATCCCACTTTTCGTGGTGCGCATACGGAATAGTCAGACAGGGTTTGAGATATTCGATGGGATAAAGTAAATCGTAAGCATAGACAGGATGCTTACGCATAATATCCCACTCTTCATCGGTTAGCTTGCCCGGCTTCAGCAAAATAGAATCCGGGACGCCCATTTTGCCAATATCGTGCAGCAAAGCTCCACGCTGCACATGGATCATTTCATTTTGGGGGATGCCGGCGATCTTGGCAAGCTTTACTGTCATCTGGGTCACGCGCAACGTGTGACCTTCGGTTTCCTTATCACGCAAATCGAGTGCCTTTGACCAACCTTCGATGGTCTTGTCATACGCAAGCATCAAGTCTGTGTTGGAGCGTTGCAAATCACGAAACAGATGACCACTGTCAATGGCGATGGATGCCTGCCCACCTAAGGCGTGGAGAAAATCCAGCCAATCTTGATCTGGCTGCAAAAGACTGCGGTGAAAGATTTCGAGCACACCCACCAGGTTCCCCTGTGCGATTAAAGGAACCGCAAAAAACGATACAAAATCTTCCCCTTCGATGATGGATGCTCGCAAAAATGGTTTTTCGGCACGGGAAAGATCAGGGGTGAAAACCATCTTTTTCTCCAGGGCAGCGCGCCCGGCATGGCCCTGACCAAGCCGAAGCTGGGATTTTTCGATTCCACGGGTGCGAAAACCCTGTCCGGCTGCAAATTCCAACATATATAAATGTGGATTAAACAATAGAATGTCCGCCGCATCCACATAAAGAGAGCCAGTGACCTGCTGAAGGATCGTCCTGAGCGCCAGAGACAGGTTGGTGGTGCTGATAATGGCAACATCAATTTCCCGCAAGGCTTCAACACGGCGAACTTGCTTTTGCAATTCAAGTTCTGCCTGTTTGCGGGCGCTGATGTCTACCGAAAGGATAAATATGCCTTCAGGCACAGGCTCCATCCGAAGTTCAAACCATCCTGTTGCGCCATCAGGATAGGAAAATTCATTTTCAAATTGTGCTGCTTCACGCTCTTCCATACAGCGTTTTAACATGGAAAACATAGGCGTCGTTTCTATCCCCGGGTAGATTTCCATCATCGTATGACCAAACAACTCCTCCTTAGACTTCCGACCCTGTTTTGCAACCAGATCATTGACATAGATATAGCGAAAATCAAAATCAATCACCTGACAACCTTCAAGCAAATGATCGAGAATGGAATAATCGGACCTTGGTGTCATGTTTACATCTCTTTCCTGCTTCAAATTCATTGGTCAATAGCCCGGAAGCTTTGCCGTATCACGGTCCAAAGCAAAAATAGTTGCCACCCTGAGATGTCGGTACTAGTTCAATACTAGCACAACGCCAGATAGATTTCAACATTATCGAGGCCTCCTAAATATTTCGTAAAGTGGATCGCGCTTTGCGAAATTTCACTGCTAAGTCACATGTGTGCCTGCGGCTCTGCGTCTCACCTGCACCCACCGCAGGTGCGGTGTCGCGCAGCGAACGGCAGTGCAGGCAAAGTCACGAAGGTTTCAAATTCTTTAAACAAAGAAGAGTCCTGTTTCTCGCAGGACTCTTCTTTGTTTCTATGGAGGTTCTCCCCGATTAATGCTTTTCCGAAAAATACTTCGTCACCAGTGTGGAAATATCTGCGCTGGTGTGCGCTCGCAGCACGCGGAAAAAGTCGGCAGCGGTGGAGATTTTGCCGTCCATTTGGGTGGAGTAGTCTTTCAGGAAGGCAAAGAAGGTTTCGTCGCCGATCTGTTTGCGCAGGTCTTCAAGGAAGTTTGCGCCCGTGAGATAAACCGCCTTGGTGTAAGGGCAGAAACCGCCGCCGTCGTAGACTACCGTATCTGTCAAGCCAGCCGGGGTGCATTGGTCGGGACGATAATTCCATAAATCCCACCACCACTTAATGTCATCAGGATAGTTTTTTTCAAGGAAAATTCTTTCGCTGTAGGTTGCCATCGCTTCATCCAGCCAGGGTTCCTGGGCCTGATCGTCGGCGACGCGCCCGAACCACCACTGATGCGAAGTCTCGTGCGCGGCGATGATGACCAGGTAATTTTTTTCAGTCCCATCATACAAGTTGTAGAACGAGTTGGGCAGAAAGTACAACCCGTCAAATTCCATGCCGTCGTTGAAGTCACCCTGCACGACAGCCAGCGACTTGTGCGGGTAGGGGCCGAACAGATCGCTATAGGTGCTGACAGCTTTTACTGTTGCATCGAGCGCGGCTTTGGCAGCGGGTTCATTTTCAAGACCAAAATAATAGCTGGATACTGTCACGCCGCCTTCAATCTGCTGGCTGACCACTTTAAAGCTGCGCCCGAGCGAAAGTGAAAAATCGCGGGCGTTGTCGAGCTTATAGTGGATGCCGCCATCCGGCAGAGACTCTGCCGGGGCGCTGGCGGCGATGACGGGCAAATCTGTCGTATCGGTGAAATGCAGCGTTATATCAAAATCGGCTTTGTCGTAGACGAGATGTTCCCCATAGAACCAGGGCTTGTGCAAGACCCAGCCCGTGCCGGGCAGATAGGGCACAATGAACGGATACCAGTCCACCAGGTTGACCTGGCGGTCTGCCACGCCAAAGATTTTGGGACGCACGACATTTGGGTCGCCCTGCTCGATGATTGGCAGCGTCAGCGTATAGGCCAGCGCGAGCTTGATGGTCGCGCCACCGGCCAGCGGCGCGGGAAGTGTGACTTCAAGGCGTTGTCCGTCGAGCGTAAACGTGTCGATCTTCGTGCCATCGACGGTCACCGAGGCCAGGTTGAAGACGTTTTCGAGCAGGTTGGGTTCGACGGCAAGCACGATCTGACTCAGGCCTTCGCCCGTTTGATTAAGATAGGTGATCTCCTGCGTTACATCAATTGACTTGGCTTCGTAGTTCATGCTGGCATCCATGACGTACAGCGGACGGGTGGAAGCTGTCGCAGAATCCGTGGGCAGCGCCGTCGGGGTGGTTGTTCCATCCGCCGCAGGTGTGGCGCTGACCATGACGGGAATCTCTGTCGGCGCAGGTGTGAGACTTGGTAACGCGCCAGCCACCGCAAAGGCTGTAGCAGTGGCTGGGCCGGCGGTGGGCGCGGGCGGGGTGATCGTCACGACGCCGGGCAGATCGTTGGGGCTGCAGGAACAGATCAGTAGCGAGAAGAGAATAGTGAGCAGGAAATAGACAGCAGATTTGGGCATGGGTCACCGGTAGTAGAAATAGAGTTTGAGCAGGTCAGAATAATCGACCGTGGTGTGCTGGTCGAGAATGGCAAAAAAGGCGGATGCGCTGGAGATGCTGCCGCGCTCGCGGGCGTAGTAGTCGCGCAAAAAGGCAAAAAACGCTTCATCGCCAATGCGCATGCGCAACGCGTCGAAAAAGTTTGCGCCCTGAAAGTAGACGGCAGCGACATAATCGTGAAAATTGGCGGTGTCGTAGACGCGCAAATCCACTGCGCCGGTCGGATATTTGGAGTTGACGCGGAAGTTCCACCACCAATTGACCAGACTTGGATAATTGGTCTCGTAGAAAACGTGCTCGCTGTACGTCGCCATCGCTTCGTCGAGCCAGGGTTCGGTGGCCTGATTGTTTGCCACCGCGCCATACCACCACTGGTGCGCCGTCTCATGCACGGCAATATCGGCCAGGTTGTTCTGCACGCCGCCGGGGTAGGACGTGTAAAAACTGCGCGAGAGAAAGTACAGGCCGTCGGTTTCGAGGCCGTCGTTCAGGTCGGTTTCAACCACCGTTAGCGAATTGTGGGCATACGGCCCAAACGACGCGCTGTAGGTGTTGACGGACATGCGCGTCATCTCCTGCGTCATCGCGGCAGCGGCAGCATCTTCGGGAAAGTAATAGTTATAGATCGTCACGCCGTTGGCGTCGGCGGTGCTCATCAAAAATTCAGGGCTGGCCGACAGGCTGAAATTGCGCGCATTGGTGATGTTATACATCAACGCGCCATTTTCAAGCGAAGCGGGAGCGGATGCGGCGACCACCGGCGCGTTGGCCGGATCCGCGAAGGACAGGCTTACCCTGAAATCTGCTTCGGGGTAGACGAGATTTTCGCCATACGGATAGGGTTCCGGCAAAACCCAGCCCTGCCCGGGGATGTACGGGACGACGAAGGGATACCAGTCGATCAGCGTTGTCTGGCGGGCGGTATAGCCGAAGTTTTCGGACTTTCCGTTGCTGTAGGGTAGATACAGGCTGTAACCGATGCCGATTTTGACAGACTGTCCCGGCTGGAGTGGGGCGGCCAGGTTGACGGTCAGATTTTGCCCCGATAGCGTGTAATCACCAGGCTGATCGTTGACAGAGAATGAGTACATGTGAAAGGTATTCGTCCACAGCATCGGGTTGACCCCCAGCAGCAGACTCGGCAACGGGTCGCCTGACGTATTCGGGTAGAGAATTGCTTCACTGACGTTGACGGTGTGGTTGGCGTAATCCATTTGCGCGGTAATCAGATAGAGCGGTTTATCGCCACTGGCTTGAATGGGCGCGCTCGTATCGGTTGGCAGCGGCGTGATCGGCGGAGACTTATCGGTGGGGGGCGGAGGCGTCCAGGTGGGCGGGTCGGGGGTGAAGGTCTCGGTCGGCAGGGGTGGCAGGGTCGGCGCTTCCGTCGGGTCAATGCCCGGCTGAAAGGGAGTCGCTGTCGCTTCGGCGTTGGGCGTGACCAGCACATAATCCGTATCCGGCTGTGGGTCGGTCGCGTTGCCCGTCGCAGCCAGACTCGGCAAAGCACAGGCGCTCATCAAGAGCAGGATCACAAGAGCAATCAAGGTATGGCGGCGAATGGTCATGGCGGGTTGATTATATTAGAGATTAGAGAAACCGGTTTTCCTAATATCTAATCTCTAATATCTGGTCTCTTTCCCTTGCCCTTTTCCCCAAAATACCCTAGACTTATAAGCATTGATCCGTTTCTATCAGGTGGTTTTATGGAACTTCAGCCAGGCATTGTCGCCATTCTTAATAACAAGAATAATATCGTTGGTACTGGCTTTTTGGCCGGGGATAGATTGATTTTGACCTGTGCGCACGTCATCGAGCAAGCGACTGGCGGGTTAAACGAACACGTCACCATCCGCTTTGCCGTGGATGGAAGTGAAGTCATTGCACAGGTGGAAAGTTTCAGCCCCAGTTACGAACAGGATGTGGCGCTGCTGCGTGTCAGCCAGATGCCAGCCAACGCGCAAATCTTGCGGCTGGGGAATGCACGCACCAGCATTGGCAGGGATTTCTGCGCCTTTGGCTACGCCAGCGTGGGTAAGTTACAGGGAATTGGTGCGCGCGGCCCGGTGATTGACGTGGTGGATAACGGCACCTGGCTGCAACTGCGCTCACAGGAAATTGATCACGGCATGAGCGGTGGCCCGGTGGTGGACGAAAGCCAGGGCGCAGTCATCGGCATGGTTTCATGGGGCAAGACGGCGCTTGAACGCAAGCGCAATGCGGACACATCACTGGCGCTCAGCGTTGAAGCCATCCGCGCCCTGTGCCCGGAACTGCCTGCACCCGGCAAAATCGCCAATCCCTTCGGTCAGCGCGGACGCATCGAAGACCCGGCGCATTACTTTGCACGCCAGCCGATCACCCGCGAAGTGCTCGACGAGCTGCGCAAGCGTCAGAGCGTCTCGATTGTCGGCGAGACGCAGAGCGGCAAGTCGTCGCTGCTGTGGTATCTGACGCAGATGGGGCCGCAACTGCTCAATCTCCCTGCGGATGACTTTGCCTATTTTGACCTGCAACTGGTGCGTAGCGAAGACGATTTCTTCGAATTTTTGTGTGAGACGCTCGGTGTGAAAACCTGTCGCGGTTATCGGCTTGGTCAGGCCTTACGCGGGCGGCACATCTTTCTGTGTCTGGATGAAATGGAAAAGATGACCTGGCAAGGTTTCACCCAGGACATTCGCAGCGAATTGCGCGGGCTGGCCGACGGCAGCGGTGCGCCGCTGACATTGGTGATTGCCAGTCGCTCGCCGCTGGCACGTATCTTTGCCGATGCACCCGACATGACTTCCCCGTTGGCCGGGTTATGTACGCAATTATCGTTTCAACCCTTTACATTCAAAGAAGCCGTCGAACTGGTCCGTTTCCGACTTCGACGGAACCGGGCACAGCCTGCCCGATGCCGTTATCGAAATGGCCTGGCGCGAAAGCGGCGGTCAGGCGGCAGCGCTGCAAAAGGCGCTGCATGATGCGTTTGAAGTGCAGCGATAAAAAATAGGGCAGGGGAAACCTTTCCTTTTATCTAGCTGTATCCTAGCTGTAAGGTAGCTGTATCCTTTCTCTATCTGACGCCTATTCATCCTTTGCTCGCAAAAAGGAAACCCGCCTATGACCACCCCCCACCCTGTGCCCCTGCTCGACCTGGCCCCCAAGCGTAAAACCCCGCTCTCCCTGTGGAATCCGCTCGATTATTTGCTGCTGCTCTATTGGGTCTTCTTCTTTCCGCAGGCGATCAGATGGTATGTCGAGACATTTGGAAAGGTGGAATACAAATGGGACCATCGTGGCTGGCTGGGGGTGTTGCAGTTGCTGCGTGACGACTCCGTCCAGCGTGATTTGTGGGTGCAGGGCTTGCTGCTAACGCTGTTAGCCGCCTTCGGAATCAACCTGCTGATCCAATCGTTGGGTCTGTCGATTAATTGGTTCGGTGCATTGCTCGGCGCATTATTCGGTGTGGGGTTAGGCGTGTGGTTCGGCGTGATGTACAACGTGGCGCGAGATACCGCATTGTCAGCATCAGGCGTGGCGTTCGGTGTCGCAGTTGGCGTTGCATTTAGCGTGGCATTAGGTCTCATGTTAAGCGGTGTATATTTAGGCGTATTATTAGGTGTGGTGGAGACCAAGACGAGCATGTTTGAGGTCGTCACACTCAGCGTGTTAGGCATGATAATTGTGATGATAGGCGTGGTGTTAGGTGTGTGGGGGTGCGTGTTGGCAGGTGTAGCGGTAGAAGTTATGCAATTTATGGCGATACGCTGGCTGGATTTCTTAATAGTCTATGTGCCTACACTTATTACAAGTCAGAATCCATCTCGACCTTATCTGATTGCCAGTCATATCACATCGTTGGCGTTGCCAGGCTTGCAGAAATGGCTGAAGATTGGATTGCAAAACGACCCAACTACTTCGATCAATAATATTGACCAATTGCTGCGCTACTCGCTACAATTCATCCCCGTCATACAGGCGCTTAACGATTGGCTACCCAGCCTGCCTGAAATACAGCTTTATAGGCAAGTTAACGCGCTGGCTGCTATGCCTTATGATTGGAATATGATCCGTTTCGGTTCTGCGTCGCTTGTCGCTATGATAGAGCGTGAGATAGTAGGTAGTTCTGCATCTTTTGTGCCAAAAACAGGAAGAGTAAAAATCAAACGTCGTTTTCCCCTCCGCACGGATACGCCCGCCCGCGCAGCCTGCGCTGGATACTGGCTTATGCACAAAAAAAATACAATCCGCGCAATGGACGCCTTCTCCCACAACCGCCACATACTGCATGGTGAAACACTTTACCAGACTGCCCGTGTCTTGGACTTTGGATGCAATGCTCAAAACCTGCAAAACGTGGTGGCTTGGGAAGCTGAAAGCAACTGGCTTGACCATCTCAGCGAAGAACCCCTGCGCCCGCAAACCATTGATACGCTGCGCCGTCTGCGCGGTGTATCGCGCGAAGCCAGTGTAGCCTCAGTCAGCTACTCGAAGCTTAACCGAAGCGCAGCTTTGGGCCGGGCAGTCTCAACGCTGACTTAAATGCTTGACGATCTCGACACAACATGTCCCGAACTTGAAAGACCGATGGTGCGTGAGATTGCCATGAAATGGCGCAATATTTTAGCGCTTGCAGGCGGCAAAGTCGGGCAGCAGGCCATCACCCAACCCGTTGAGAATCCGTTTGTGGTGGGCAATCCGGTGACAGGCGGGGTCTTTGTGGGGCGCGATGAGATTTTTCGGCGCATCGAGGAGTTGTGGGGCAACAACGCGGCGCAAAGCGTGCCGTCGCTGGTGCTGTTTGGGCACCGGCGCATGGGCAAATCGTCCATTTTGCAGAACTTGGGCGAACGGCGCTTCGGCGTGAATACCATCGTCGCGCAGTTCACCATGCAGCGCGCTGGACGGCTGCAAAATACCGGCGAACTGCTCGGTATTTTTGCGGCGTCCATCCATGAAGCGTTGGCGGCAAAAGGATTAACCGTCCCCGAGCCGGATTTTGCGGCCTTTGAGCACGCCCCATACATCAGCTTTGATCGTTTTCTGGCGGAAGTCAAACGCCAGATCAACGGTCAGCGCCTGATTTTGACGATTGACGAGTTTGAACTGATCGAAGAGGCCATCAAGAAAAATGCTGTCGATGCCGAACTGCTCGCCTATCTGCGCGGCGTCATCCACAGTGAGCCGTGGTTTGTGCTGGCGCTGGCCGGGCTGCACACGCTCGAAGAAATGATGCAAGATTACTGGCATCCGCTCTTTTCGAGCGTGACGCCAGTGCGCGTCAGCTTTCTCTCGTGGGAAGCGACCGCCAACCTGCTGGCGAATCCGTACGATGATTTTCCGCTGGATTTTCCGCGTGACGCAATTGACCGGGTCTACGCCCATGCACACGGACAGCCCTTTCTGACGCAGTTGATCGGTCACACGCTGGTGCGGCTGTATAATCAGAGCGTCTTCGAGAACCAGACGCCGCGTGAGCCGCGTTTCAGCGCGGCGGATGTGGATGAAGTCGTCGAGCGGCCTGAATTCTACGAACAGGGACACTACTACTTTCAGGGAGTCCGCGCCCAGGCGCAAACCCAACCCGATGGTCAGCTCTCCCTGCTGCGGGGGCTGGCTCTGGCGGACGGGTCGTTATCGCTCGCTGAGTGGCAATCCGCCGCTGGGTTGGAGCATGCCGCAGAGGATGCCATCCAAACCTTGTTGCAACATGACGTTGTCGCGCTGACCGTCGATGAGCGCTATGATTTTGCTGTGCCATTAATGCGGCGTTGGATCAGAAAAACAGAAAGTAGAGAATAGAGAATAGATGACCACCCCACAACCCAATAACCCTTTGCACGGCATGACCCTTGAGATGATCCTGACCCGGCTGGTGGAGCAATATGGCTGGGATGAACTTGGGCGGCGCATCACCATTAAATGCTTTACCAACGACCCAAGCATCAAATCGAGCCTGGCCTTTTTGCGGCGCACGCCCTGGGCCAGGAAGAAGGTCGAAGATTTGTATTTGCAATCCTTGTGATTTACGATTTACGAAATAAATGCGCCCGTGTCAAACCTGACACGGGCGCATTCTTGTTCTGATAAAGCAGAAATTATTTGGTGGCGACGGCCTTGGCCTTGTCCTTCTTTTTCTTCTTCTTGTCCTTGTCGCGGTCTTTGCCTTGTTCTTTGTTTGCCATTTTGAACTCCTTTCGAACGAATTGATATGATAAGTTTATTGTATCCCAGACGGGAGATTTTTCAAGCCTTTCCCGGGCGGATTGGGCCAGCCGACAAATTAATAATCATTGCTGCGCCTGTGCTTTTCTTTAAAAAGTCTCAAAGCTGATCGCCGCCGGGTGGATTTTGCGCACGTCAGCAATGTCAAAGTGCCAGC
Organism: uncultured Chloroflexia bacterium; assembly: GCA_963757465.1. Classification (GTDB taxonomy): domain Bacteria; phylum Chloroflexota; class Anaerolineae; order Anaerolineales; family Villigracilaceae; genus UBA5195. The sequence goes on from CAVWRY010000008.1 coordinate 134,561, forward strand.
CGCCGCGGTTGTTCCACTCAAATTGCGCGGCGACTGCGGGATAGATCAGGCGAAAAAGCCACAGCGGCGACTTGAACCCGAGCGGTTTCCTCCCCGTCACTTTTTCGATGACCTGTTTCATTTGCGCCACGGTCAGATAGTCCCCAGCAATGTCGACTGTCTGACCGAGATAGGTTTGCGGGTTGGCGAAGGCATCCGCCGCGAACCAGCCGATGTCATCGACGGCGATCATGTGCAGGGCGCAGTCAGGCTTTAAAGCACCCGCCAGCACCGTAATCGTCAACGGACCTGTTTTCGGGTCGAGAAAGTTTTCCATAAAAAAGACCGACCGCAGAAAAGTGTGCGGCAGGCCTGAGGCGATAATGCGTTTCTCAATTTCCCATTTGGCTTCAAAGTGTCCCAACCCCTGGGCACGGTCACAGCCGGAGACGGATGAATGCACAAAGTGACCGATCCCGGCCGCGCTGGCAGCCTCGATCAGGTTGCGCCCCTGAAGGATTTCACCGTCGTAGCCAACGCCTTTTTCCCAGTAGTTTTGTGTGCAAAACACGCCGTGGATGCCCGTCATGGCGCGGCGCAACGACGCGGAATCTTCCATGTCACCCTGGGTAATCTCAACACCCAAAGCGCCAAGCGCCAATGCTGCGGGCTTTTGCGGGTTGCGCGTCAGCGCACGGACAGAGAATCCGCGCTGGAGGGCATGCGTCACAACAGCGCGGCCCTGTTTGCCGGTTGCACCGGTGACGAGGATCATTTTCTTATTCATGAATGGGGTTGCTCACCTCCATTTTGCCATCGCTGGACAGTTTAGCCTGTCAGATCATCCGGCTTTGCCGCAGTGACAGGTTCCGGATTGGTCGCCTGTGGCTTGACTTTATCCTCAATCGCATCCACCGGAAAGGCAGCATGCTCGCCGCCTTTGGACAACCCGAGCCAGCGCCACAACAAGACGAAAAGCAGGATGATGATGAGAATAAGAAGGAGCCAGCCCCCCCAGGGCAAAGCAATCTGTTGCTGATCGGCAAGCGACAAAACATCTTTCAAGGCAGGTATGGTGAACATAGCGACTCCTTTTTAAAGTATCAGGTGCGATTGAGTTTCTTGACCCCATTTTGAAAAAGTATAGCATAATTGTCTCTAGGTAGAAGCAAAGGAACAAATACGGTTTGTTTAACGCTTCTCGCTTGTGCCAGCCCCTAAATTTTCAGGGTTATAATTCAATCAGTTCTTTAATCCTGCATTGTCGGCACGATCATGCCAATGGGGAAATCTGTTTCAACCAGGATGGTTCCATGGACAACTCAACCCTACCTTTTATGCGTCCATTGCGGTTGGGCGAATTGCTCGACCAGGCCATCCGCATTTACCGCCGCAATTTCATCAGTTTCATCGGGATTCTCGCGCTGGGTTACATTCCCTATGCCTTGCTGACGCTTTTTTCATCGTGGCTCTCCCTTTCATCCAGCCTGACCGTCCTACAGGCGACCACGGCAAGAAATCCGTTTGCACTATTTTCATCGCCGGGCTACTGGCTTTCGATTGTGCTTGGCCTCGTTTCAGGAGCCGTTTATCTGGTTCTCCTCAACGGGATATCCACTTCGGCGCTTGTCAATAACATCCTGCGCGACCAGTTTGGTCAAAAAACAGGAATTCTGGATTCCTACCGCCAAATTGGCCCATATTGGTGGAAAATTATCATTACCCTGATTTTATATGCCTTGCTGCTGTTAGCTGCCTTTGTTTGGTTGATCGTTCCATGTGTTGGCTGGATCAGCGGCTTCGGCCTGCTCTTTTTCCTGGGTGCGATTGTCGGGCAAATTATCCCCGCCATTGTCATTATTGAAAAGCTGAATGGCATCGAAGCCATCACACGCGCCTGGGATATCGCCCGAAGACGTTTCTGGTGGCTGGTTGGTTTTGCCATCATTTTTGCTTTGTTCAACATTCTTGTCGTGGCTGGCCCTACCTATCTGATGCGTTATCTTCTTTCTCTGTTGGTTTTTAAAAGCCAATCGATTGATGCAACCCTCATGACTACCATGATTTCATCCCTTGCTGGTTCTGTTATTCATCTGTTGATCCTGCCGATTTAAATTACTGCCTGGACTCTGGTTTATTTCGACCTGCGCGTTCGCAGCGAAGGCTTTGATCTGGCAATCTCAACGCTGAACCCTTCTTCCGAAAATCTGATCGAAGACGTCGCCAGCATCCCGCCTGCGCCCGGCGCACCGAAATGGTTAAATGGCGATGACATTGGCAAATTTGTGATCATTTCGCTGGTTGGGTGGGGCGTCTATGCGCTTATTGTTGCCATTGTTTTCATTGTTCTGGCTGCCAGCAGGGCCATCCGATAGGGTTTCCAAGTCGAAAATCCAATGCGCCCACTTGCCCGCCCTTTTGTCATTCTGCTCTGCCTGCTTGGTCTGCTCATCCTTTGGGATGGGCCGGGCGCGTTGGCATTGACCCCTGCGGCAAGCATGACCACGCAGGAGTTTTGGCAGCGCATTGATCAGACCCTGACCACCCTGCGCGGACTCAAGACAAAGCCCGCAGACGTCCCCGCAGCCCTCGACAAACTCGCCGATGATTGGGCGCGTTTCGATACGCTTACCTACCCGGATAACACCACAGTTCCACTCGACACGAGTTACATCACGGGTCAGTTGCGCCATCGCCCCTATAATCTCGACACGCTGCTTGAGCGTTTCAACGACCTGAAAGATGCACGCAGCATTCACAGCACGCGCAGTTTTGATGCAGCCGACCTAAAGGGTCTGCAACCCATCCTGCAACGTCCCGAATTCCAATGGGATCAACCGCCATCCCCGCTTGAAGAGCTGTGGAATCAGTTCTGGGCCAGGGTTAACAAATGGCTGAACGATCTCTTCGGCAACGGAAATGGCGTCGAGCTTCCCATCCCTGGCGAAGCATTCAGCATCGGCGCGGGGTTCATCCTGTTGTTGATTTTGCTTTACGTTTTTCGCAATCTGTTCAGCGACTTCTTCCTTGAAGCCTCGGCCAAGGATGAGCAAATGGCCGGTGATGAACTGCTCACAGCCGAGAGCGCCCTGCAGAAAGCCAAAGACATCTCACGGGGCGGTGACTATCGCACCGCTGTCCGTTATCTGTATATTTCATCCCTGCTCACCCTCGATGAGCGCGGTCTGATGCGTTTCGACCGCTCCAAAACCAACCGCGAATACCTGCGCAGTGTTGCTGCGCTGCCACAACTCTCAGGCCCGCTGCGTGAGGTGATTGATGTCTTTGACCGCGTCTGGTATGGCTTCCAATCCATCAACGAAGCAGACTTTGAGCACTATGCCGAAAAAGTGGATCAACTGCGGGAGCAGAAGAAATGAAACTGACCCGCGATAGTTGGCTCGCCATCGGTCTGTTGCTCGTTCTGATCATCATCATGGGGCTGGTGGCGTTTGGTCAGCAGCAACAAGGCAAGACTCTGCCGCCTTTAACATCCTCGTCCAGCGCCCCCGATGGCACACTGGCCCTTAAACTTTGGTTGCAAAAGCTCAATTACAGTGTCATCGAAGATGCACCACCAGCCCTTTATAAAATGCCCGAAGCCGCAAAAATCGTCTTTATTTTGGAGCCATCCGAGCAAATGACCAGCGATGAATTAAAAACGCTGGACGACTGGGTGAGAAAAGGCGGCACGCTGATTGCTGCCAGCGAAAACACATCAGATGTTGCTGAATATTACGATTTCAAAATGGCCTTCTTTGACGCTGCCCCGGCGAAGTTTACACTGCAAACGCCCCTTTTGCAGAATCCCGATATCCAGGCCAGCATTCCTTTGAAGGTCTCTGGTGTTCCATCTGCTGTCTACCTGATTCCATCCCGCCTGTCCTACACCACTTATCTCGCCGCAGATAGCAAGCCTGTGCTGGTATCGTTCGCCGTGGGCAGCGGACGCGTGATCCTGACATCGATCACCAACCCGTTTACCAACGCCGGTCTGAAACAGGATGGTGACCCGGCGCTGCTGCTCAACCTGTTGGGACTGGCAAACACCCAGGGGCCGATCTGGTTCGACGAATGGCACCACGGTTTCCACGGCGCAGACAGCACGGATGGCGGTGGTGGCCCTGAGAACTGGCTGCGCTACACCCCGCTCGGGCGTGCCGTCTTCTTTGTCGCAGTCATCATCTTCCTTGCCCTGCTTTTCCGCGGACGCCCCTTCGGGCGGCCCATCCCCCTGCCACGCGAACTGCGACGGCGTGGTGCGCTAGAACACGTCAGCGCCATGGCTAATCTCAGCCGCCTTGCCGGGCATCGCACCCCCGTTTTGCGCGAATACCACACCCAGCTCAAACGCACGCTGGGTCGGCGCTACCGCCTGGACCCAACCCTGCTCGATGCGGATTACGTTGCCCAACTGGTACGTTACAACCCATCCATTGACGGCATCGCCCTGCTGACACTGCTCAACCGCCTGAGCCAGGGCAAAATCAGCGAAAAAGAACTGGTCGAAGTCGCCTCAGAAGCAGCCAAGTGGATCAAGGACCAGTGAGCAGTGAATAGAGAGTAGAAAAACCTTCAACCTTCAACTTGCAACCTTCCAACTATTAAAACTGCAACCGGAGTTATCGATGAACCCTGCTGACTTAAAAATTGTTTACGAAAAACTGCAAAGCGAATCAAGCAAAGTGCTGGTTGGGCTAGACGAGCCATTTGAATTAATGGTCATCGCCCTGCTCACTGGTGGGCACGTGCTATTGGAAGGCGTGCCCGGCACGGCAAAAACGCTCATGGCAAAAACGCTGGCGCATATTGTGGATGCCAAATTTACTCGTGTCCAATTCACGCCTGATCTGATGCCATCTGACATTCTCGGCACCAGTGTCTACGATGTCAAAACCGGCAACTTTAACCTGAAAAAAGGGCCTGTCTTTACCCAACTGCTGCTGGCCGACGAAATCAACCGCGCCCCGGCCAAAACCCAGTCCGCGCTGTTGGAGGCAATGGAAGAAAAACAGGTCAATTTGGAAGGCGAACGGCATGTGCTGACGCCGCCTTTTATGGTGATCGCCACCCAGAACCCGATTGAATACGAAGGGACCTATCCCTTGCCCGAAGCGCAGTTGGACCGCTTCATGTTCAAAATTCTTGTGCCCTACTCCGCGCTGGAGACCGAAATCGAAGTGCTACGTCGCTACCATCAAGGTTTTGATGCGCACGATCTCGCCAGTGCTGGCTTAACCCCCGTGATGACTGCTGCGCAGGTCGTTGCCACTCGCGATCTGATTAAAGAAGTCATTGTTGAAGACGGTATCTTGACCTACATCGCCCGGCTCAACGCTGCCAGCCGCAAATCGCCCGATATTGTGCTGGGCGCCAGCGCCCGTGCTGCCACGCACATCATGCTGGCCTGCAAAACGCTGGCCGCTTTGCAAGGCCGCGACTATGTTGTCCCGGATGATGTCAAATTCATCTTGCCGCATGTTTATCGTCACCGCATTTTGCTCAAACCCGAAGCCGAAATCGAAGGCCTCGACGCCGACTCGGTTATCCAGCGTCTGCTCGGGCTGGTCGAGGTTCCGCGGTAGGCATGCAGCCCACTTTTCGTGGCGTCCTTGTTCTGCTGATTGCCGCGCCGATTATGGCGCTTGGCACCTGGCTCCCTGGCATGGAATGGGCCGGTTGGGGCTATGTTTTGCTTGTGCTGATTCTTTTTATTGTCGACTGGCGTATGGCGCAAAACATCAAGCGCTTTGACGTGGAGCGCATCCACGACCAAAAACTTTCGCTTGGTGCAGACAACGCCATCCATTTAAAAGTACACAACCACAGCCGCTTCCCGGCCGTCTTCTGGCTGCGCGACGAAGCGCCAGAAGCTTTCCGCATCGAAACCCGCGTCTTAAACGGAACCGCCACCCCACGCGGGGAATGGAAAGGGATGTACCACGTCTACCCGCTGCGGCGCGGCGATTACGCCTTCGGGAATATGACCCTGCGCTGGCGCTGTCCCCTCGGACTGGTCATCCGTCAATCGCGGATTCCTGCCAAGGAGCAGGTCAAAGTCTATCCAAATCTCCTCGATGTGCGTCGATATGATCTACTGCTGCGGCGTAACCGTCTGCAAGAGATGGGGCTGCGCCATACGCGCATGTTCGGCGAAGGCACCGAGTTCGAGCGTTTGCGCGAATACCTGCCCGATGACGAATTCCGCCGCATCAACTGGAAGGCGACGGCCCGGCGCGGCTCCCCTGTCACCATTGAATATCAGACCGAACGCAGCCAAACCATTTTGACGGTCATGGATACGGGCCGCATGATGCAAAGCCCGGTGGCGGATATTGCCAAGCTTGATTATGTCGTCAACGCCGTATTGTTCCTGTCATATGTCGCCACCGGCAAAGGCGACCGGGTGGGTATGATGACCTTTGCCGATGATGTGCAGCATTACCTGAGTCCCCACCAGGGCCGCGGACAGTTTTACCGGATGCTGGAAGTGCTTTATGCGGTGGAAGCGCAACCCGTTGAGCCAAACTACGACAAAGCGCTTACCTACCTGGCGCTGAAACAGCGCCGCCGCGCACTGGTCGTCATTTTCACTGACCTAACTGGCGGTTTGAGCCTGAACAGCCTGATTACCCAGGTCTCGCTGATGGCGCGCCACAGCCTGCCGCTCGTGGTCACCATCAGCGACCCCGATGTCCATGCCGCCGCCCATCAGACTCCCGACACATCCCAGGCGGTTTATCAGCGTGCCATGGCCACCAAAGTGCTCGACGAACGCCGCATCGTACTCGACATCCTGCGCAGACGCGGCGTGATGACGCTTGATGTGCCCGCCAATCAGCTTTCAATGGCGGTGGTCAATCGTTATCTGGAGTTGAAGGGCAAAACGCTTCTATAGTTTTTGTACTTTTAAGGATGAAGTGCCACGCATCTTTAAGGTGTGTGGCACTTTTTTCATAAACCACCTCCCCAAACTGATAGTTGCCAAATTCAACATACGGGGGCACAATTGGTGAATCGGTATATTGGTGGCTGGTAAATTGGTAAAATCCCAGGTTCCTATCTACCTACCAATCCCCAATTCCTAAACTTCCTTACTGGAGAAAATTCATGCGTGGTGGATATAGCTGGTTTGCATACATGCGTTCGGGCGATGAACACCCACAGGTGACACGCGCCCTACTTTTACGCGTTCTGACTTATGCCCGTCCTTACTGGGGACGCCTTTTTGCGATGCTCGTGACCATTTTGATGAGCACCGCGCTGGGGCTGGTTTCGCCCCTGATCTTTCGAAACATGATCGACAAGGTGCTCCCCAACAAAGACATGAATGGGCTGGTCATTCTGGCGCTGGCGCTCTTGTTTGTGCCGATTCTGAATGGCGCGATTGGTGTGCTGCAACGACAGTTGAATGTGACCATCGGCGAAGGTGTGATTTATGACCTGCGCGTGGCGCTCTTCAGCAAACTGCAACGCATGTCGCTGCGCTTCTTCACCAATACCAAAAGCGGCGAACTGATGAGCCGTCTGAACAACGACGTGGTCGGCGCGCAAAACGCCATCAGCAATACGATTGTTGACATTGTCACCAACATTATCGAAGTGATTGCGACACTGGCTGTCATGTTGACGCTCGAATGGCGGCTGACGATCATCAGTATTATCATCTTGCCGCTCTTTATTGTGGTGGCGCGCAAGTTGGGCGTACGCCTGCGCGACATCGCCCGCAAGCAAATGGAATTAAACGCCCAGATGAACGCCCACATGAACGAAACGCTCAACATCGGCGGGGCGCTGCTGGTTAAGCTGTTTGGACGCACGCTCGATGAGGAGAACCGCTTCCGCGAGCGCGCTGCCGGGGTGCGCGATGGCGGCATCAAGAGAGCGATTTTTGGTTCGGTTTTCTTTACCACCATGGGACTGGTCAGCGCCATCGGTACGGCGCTGGTCTACGGGTTGGGTGGCTACTTTGTCATCCAGAACACCTTTACCGTGGGGACCATTGTGGCCTTTGGCGCGTACCTTGGCAATTTGTACGGCGTGCTGCAAGGACTGGCGGGCGCGCCAGTCGAGTTCACCACGTCGATGGTCAGTTTTGAGCGCGTCTTTGAAATCATTGACCTGCCACAGGATATTGTCGAAAAAGAAAATGCGACGCACATTGAAGATTCACGCGGTGAAGTGGAATTTGAGAACGTTGATTTTACTTACAAGCTTGATGAAAGCAAACTGCTCAGTGAAGTCAAACGCTATGGCAGCGTGGATAACGTGCGGGCAGTCTTGTCGCTGGGCAAAACCGATGGTGGACGGAAGACTGTAGACGGTGAAAACAACGGGGATGAAATTGTCCATACCCAGGCCCGCGAGACTGCTTTAACGGGAATCTCCTTTCGAGCGGAACCGGGCCAACTGGTGGCCCTCGTCGGCCCCTCGGGTGCTGGCAAAACAACCCTGACCTATCTGATTCCCCGTCTTTATGACCCAACCCTGGGGCGGATTCTGCTCGACGGGCGCGACCTGCGCGACCTAGGGCTGGACTCGCTGGCGCGCCAGATTGGCATGGTGACGCAGGAAAACTACCTGTTCCATGACACGATCCGCACCAACATGATTTACGCCAAAACCGACGCCACCCAGGCCGAGATCGAATCGGCGGCGCGTGCGGCCAACATCCACGAGTTTATTATGGGCCTGCCCGAACGCTACGATACGATTGTCGGCGAACGCGGTTACCGCCTTTCGGGCGGCGAAAAACAGCGTATCGCGCTGGCGCGTGTCATTCTGAAAAATCCGCGCATTCTGGTGCTCGACGAAGCCACCAGCAGCCTCGACAGCGAATCCGAAGCCTTGATTCAGGAAGCGCTTCGGCGCGTCATGGCCGGACGCACCAGCATCGTCATCGCCCATCGCCTGAGCACCATCCTGGCTGCGGATACGATCCTGGTGCTGGATCGCGGCCAGATCGTCGAGCGTGGCACCCACGCCGAGTTGCTGGCACTGAACGGCCTGTATGCGCAGCTTTACGAGACGCAGTTCAAGCGCGAGAAGGTGTAAATGATTGTTTGCTTTGGGGAATTTACTGCGCAGGTTGAAAAACGCGCAGGTCCAGCACCGTCAAAATTTCATCGGAGCTGGATGATTTGTCGAGTTTGCGCAGTAATTTTTGATAGGTTGCGCTGTTGTCGTGCATACGGCGGATGGCCTGGCGGGTCAACAAATCAGCGGCGCGGTTGCCCTCGCGCGGAACCCAGCACCAGTCCAGTTTCTCGAAGTGTTGGGACAGGCTGAGGGCGCGCTGATGCTGGATCAGGGTAGGCGAAGAACTGACCCGGGCAGAACCGTCCATTTGCTCAATGACTGATTTGGCGTCGCCACGAATTTCAATTTCCTGCTCACGAACCCCCATGTCATATAAAGCATCCAGCCCTTCAATCAGGGCCAGATATTCGGCAATATTGGCGTTGGCATATTTGCCGCGCGCAAAAACCCCCAGACCCCGCGCAATTAAAGTTCCGTCTTTGTAGATGACCCAGCCATAGCTCATGAACCCGGCCTCCAGCGAATTGCCTCCGTACTCAACCATGCCACGGAATAAACCATCAAACTGGAGGAGATACATGCTGCGGAATCCTTGCTCAGGCGGTGTCTGCCCGCTCCCAGCGCGGGCGTTTGCGATATCCGGCTCGTACCTGTTTGAGTACCGCCATCGGAGTGTGCAGCACCCTGCGGCAGATCGTGGCAATGTACTGGGAAGACATGCCATTGTTTTGAATTGGCATCAGACGGCGAAGCTCATTAAGATCGAGATTGGTATGAACTTCCTTGCCCAACCCGACGGCCACAAAGGTGCAACTGGATTGCTGCGTAATGACGACAGAAGCATTGGCGATCATGTGGTTGACGTTGCCATGCGTCAGCACCAGTGAACCTGGGGCGGCTTTTTGCATTTCGCGCCGGGCCCGCTCAGCATTTTCGTTGGGGTGAAGTTTAAAGATTATATCGCGTCCATCTGCAATGCGCACGCACTTTTCGAGAAAAGCCTGGCGGTTATCATGGCGTAGTGATTTGCGCAGCGGAGTCGTTGCAACCAACGCAAAATCTTTGTGGGGAAAATCGTTTTGATAGGCTTCATGCAGGTTGTCAAAGTTGGGAATGCCCGTCACGGCAATTTTTTGCGGCTTGACGCCCTTGCGCACAAACAAGTCGTGATAGCCTTTGGATGCGACGCAAAAGATATCGTAGGCATCTGACAGACCCGTCGTGGCCGTATTCGCCAGATAACGTGGAAGTTTAAGGGTGCGCACCAGTTTATAGACATGGCCTTCCGGTTCGGTGATGCCTTCTTAAATCATCACCAGTCGTTTGCCACGAATGTTTTTCTGAACCAGCATATCGCTGCAGGTGACGACCATGTCATAGTCATGACCTTCCCCGCGCAGATCGAGTTGCAAGTTGTTTTGCGCAATGAATTCGAGTGTATCTTTCTGGTGACGCCCGCCCAGCCCGGCAAAATCGAGCAAGTGTGCTTTGGCGGCCAGGTTGATGATTCCATCCGCATAGTAAGGCGCAAAGTAGCAATCATAGTCACGCATATACTGCGCGATTTTATACATCTGAGTGGTCTGGTTGAGCGAGCCGCAAATAAACAAAATTTTTTCTGCCATGATGCGCCCTTCTTTCCTGGGATCGGTTTAACAGCTTTATTGTATAAAGGTCAGGTTAATTGTGCCGAAAGGATCGGTTAAGGGTTTGTAAACAAACCGCAAACGTTTTATTATTCGGGTCTTGTCCAATCCTTTACGCTTCTTTAACGTTGCAATGCCATCAATGTTAACGATTTAAGGGTATGATTTTTTGTCATCCCACTACCTGACCGGAGCCACCTTGTCCCTCGCAAAAAAAACAGGTCACAAGCGCATCACGAGATTGCTCATTGAAGCTATAATCCTTTGCGTTATCACGTTTGTTGTGACCGAGTATCTTTATCCCAACCATTCGATGGTGGCAAACCAATTGAACTTAAAAACCAGTGTAATCATAAACAGCGGTGGACATAATGGGTTTCCCGATCTTGTTTATTGGCAGGGATATTTTTATGTGGCGTTTCGCGCCGCCAAAACGCATGTCGACCGCAACGCGTCGATCAAGATCCTGCGCTCTGGCGACGCTGAAAAATGGTACCCGGTGGCTGAAATGGGACTGAATGCAGAAGATATTCGTGACCCAAAGTTTGCGGTGGTTCATGGGCAGTTATTCCTGTATGCGCTCAAAAACAAAGATATAACCATCATGCCTTATACGACCATCTTTTCATCATCAAAAGACGGGCTGCATTGGAGCGCATGGCAGGATGTTTCGCCGCAAAACTGGGTCTTTTGGCGGCCCAAAACCAGTGATGACAAAACCTGGTATGTTGCAGCCGATGATCGCAAAGCCAAACGCTCTGCGCTATTTTCGTCTACGGATGGGATTCACTGGGCCAAAGTTTCAACCATTTACAGCAAAGAGTTCAACGCCGAGATCGAACTGACTCTGTTTGGACATGGCGAAATGCTTTCCACCGTGCGGGTGGAGGGGATGCGGGGAGACCCGCGAACGCTGATAGGGTCATCAACCTACCCGTATACGAGCTGGACGATGGTTGCGAGTCACGTCACCCGGCTGGACGGGGCTTCGTCCTTTGTCTATCACGACAAAATCTTCTCTGCCGGGCGCTACGAGTTGAAGCCGATCTTCAAAACCGGCAATTTGTTAAACCAAAAGCGCACTTCCTTGTTTCTGGTCACGCCCAGCAAGCTTGTCTGGCTGTCTGATTTGCCCAGTTCAGGTGATACGGGCTATGCTTCTGCGATTGTCATGGAAGATAAAGCGTATATTGCCTACTACACCAGTGATCCCACGATTGATTATCCCTGGATCATTGGACAGTTTCAACCAACCCAGATCTGGCTGGCACAAATCGATCTCAACGGGCTTGAAACCCTCGCCAACGATCTGCAATTCAAAGGTCTGGCGCTCGGAGTTGCCCCTTGACGGATTCTCTTTTTTTGTTGATAATGGTGAATATATGAGCAATCGTTCATGTGTTTGCCGATGACTATTGACGAACGTACCTCCATCCATTTGGCTGACTTGTTCAGCGCACTCGGTGACCCAACCCGGTTGCTGATCCTTTCGGCATTGCTCGAGCACGAAATGAGCGTCGGAGAAGTGGCCGAGGTGATTGGCATATCTGAAATCGGCGGTGTCACATCAGTTGCGCGGCTTGCGTCAGATGCGGCTCGTACGTCCGCGCAAGGTGGGGCGGCAGGTTTTTTATTGTGTCGATGACGATCATGTTTCCCGTTTGTTTCAAATGGGGCTCGATCACGTCGTTCACGGATAGGATTTTTCCCATGCACAATCACGCACATTCTCATTTTGGCGACACATCTAAACAGACGCTTTCGCGCCTGGCGCTTTCGCTCGGGTTGACGCTGGCCTTCGTCATTTTTGAAGCCGCCGCCGGGGTGCTATCCAATTCGCTGACATTGCTCACCGATGCCGCGCATAACGTCACCGACGTGATCGCCCTCGGTTTGAGCTGGTACGCCGTCAGATTGGCAACCCGCCCCTCGAACGCGAGAAAAACCTACGGGTATCACCGCGCCGGGATTCTGGCTGCGCTCATCAATGCCACCACCCTTGTCGTCATCTCGTTGGTTGTCTTTTATGAAGGCTGGCAGCGATTGCTTGCCCCCCCTGAAGTGCAGTCCGGGGTTTTGATTGTAGTGGGGCTGGTGGCTTTCTTCATCAACCTGGGCACGGCTTTGCTTGTTAAAAAAGGCAGCGAGCATGATCTGAATATGCGTGCCGCCTTCATCCACCTGATGGGTGACGTGATTTCAACGGTGGGTGCGGTCATTGCCGGGGTCATCATCTACTTTACCGGGGCCAACTGGCTCGATGCGCTGGTCAGCATGTTGATCGGCGGCCTGATCTTGTGGAACGCCTGGGGCATCCTGCGTGAAACGGTCGATATTCTGCTCGAAGCCACCCCTCGTGATGTCGACATGGCTGCCATGATCGCTGAGCTAACCAAGATCAACGGCGTGCTCGGCGTGCATGATCTGCACGTCTGGAGCATCTCCAGCAACCTTCGCACCATGTCCGCACACATTCTCACGGCTGATATTTCCATCAGCAGCGGGGCAGTCATTCAGGAACAGATTAATGAACTGGTGGCGCATAATTACAATATTATGCACGCCACGTTGCAGCTTGAATGTTCAGGATGCGCGCCAGATTTGTTATATTGTGATATGGAAGAGGCAGGACATACACACGAAAAAGAGAGTGTGTAGTACTCTGATTTAAAAAATCCCCCTTTTTGATACCGTCGTCATTGTACGCTTGGCAAGCCCGAAATGGAAAAAGCTGGTAGAACCATCCATTTCGAGTTTGTTTTAAATTGGAAGATCACAATAAAAGGTAAATCTAGACATCCAAATACGCTACCTCACGATATTCTTACTGCCCATATTTCTTCGCCTGGGTCTTTCTGTTCTAAACCGTGAATCGCATGTTGGGCAACCCCTTCCTTGGCGCAAGGTTATAATCCACTTATGGCTGTTGTCGTTTCCCCTTGGCCTAATTTTGCATTGAGGAACTTTCTATGTTCAAAAATATTAACCGATGGCATATTGCGCTGGGTGTGCTTATCGTGGTCAATTTGATCATTTGCCTGTTGGCTTTGCCTGGTTTTGGAGAGAGCGCAGACGAAAATTCGCAAAAAGGATATGCTGGAAGAACCATCGAAGCAGCGATTTCAATGGCGACAAAAGGAGTCATGCCCCTCAGCTTTGTGCAAGAACAACCCAAGCAAGGTAGTCATGGCCCGGCATTTATTGTGGCGATCAAATTACTTAGAAATTTGTTTTTGCCTGACGGAACCTCCCTTCAGAGTCAGGAACTTTACTTCTATCATTTTTTTTATTTCCTGTCTTTCTTAGCTGGCGTGGTATCTCTGTATTTTTTGGCAAAACGTTGGGTTAGTCAAACCGCTGCGTTTGGAGCTGCGCTTCTCTTTAACACCCAGCCGATGCTCTTTGGACATGCTTTTATGAACCCCAAGGACACCGTTTTTATGTCCTTTATGACTGTCAGTGTCACGCTGGGGTTATGGATGATCGATAACAAAGATACGGTTTTCAGACATTCGCTATTTAATGGGCGTACTATTTTGGGCGAGTTTCTCCGTTTGGATGTCTGGCTGGCAGGCATCTTACTCGGCTTTACAAGCGCCATCCGAATTGCCGCCCCACTGGTTGGCTTGATCGTCTTTATGTACATTCTCATCCACCGAAAATGGCAAACTCTGCCTCGTTTTTTTGCCTATGGTCTGATTGCTTTTGGCTTTATGATCCTTTTTTGGCCGTATCTATGGCCTGATCCAATCAGGCGCTTGATCGAAAGTCTTGGGAATAGTGCGAATTATCCGGGCGTATACCTGACCCTGTTTAAGGGAGTTTTGTTCGACTCTTCCAATCGTCCAATCACCTACATTCCTGTTTTGTTGTCTTTACAATTAACCGAAACTACCCTGCTTCTGACAGGATTGGGCAGTCTGGCCCTCCTCAAAAAACTTCGCTGGGATTTGATTGCGCTGACCATGATTTGGTTTGTTATTCCACTGATGATTGCCATCTTTGGGAAGGTAAATTTATACAACAACCTGCGGCAAATATTTTTTATTTTTCCGCCGCTTTTTTTGTTGGCAGGGTTGGGATTGGAGTGGTTATTTGGGGTTGTAAAACGCCCTGCCTTTCAGTGGCTGATGATCTTTCTGGCATTACTGCCAGCGTTCTACGCCGATATTACCTTGCATCCTTATCAATATATCTATTACAATCAGTTAACCGGAGGGGTGCATGGAGCTTTTCGAAATTATGATCTGGATTACTGGGATCTGGCCTATAAAGAAGCTCAAGAATACGTCAATCAACATGCAAAACCAAGCGCGAACATCTTCAACACCAACTCCAGCACACTCCCCCCAACGTTTTCCCGAGGCGATCTGAAATTCAATGCCTTTGGCAACAAAGAAGTATCTAAATACGATTTTATTATTGTTAGCACATCCGAAAATTACGACAAAGCCTTTGACGAATTTCCAAACGTTTATGAGGTTGTGCGAGATGGGGTGCCCTTGATGGTTGTCAAGAAACCGTAACGAGCCCAATATACATCCAAACAATAATTTGCTTGAAAAAGATGAAGTAATGCTTGTCATGAATGCAGCAAGAATTTTATTCCAACCTATCACCAAATCAACGAAAGTGAGCCGCCTTATGGCTTCTCAAAATAAACCTAGCTACTTTCCGTTCATCGAAATTTTATTGATCCTGGTGATTTCGGCGGTTACCTATCTGCCTGGTCTCACCCAGGCAGGTATTTATCGTGACGATTGGTATTACACCATGGACCGCACCATCGGTGGGCCAGGGGTCTTTCAGGAAATGTTCAGCATCGATCGCCCCGCTCGCGGTCCGCTTTTCGAGGCGTATTACCAATTATTCGGTGTGCAGCCTTTTCCATATCATATGAGTTCCTATCTCTGGCGCTTTCTGAGTGGGCTGGCAGCATTGTGGCTCTTTCGTCTGTTGTGGCCCAAGCAGCGTTATGCGGCTTTCTTAATGGCGCTGTTATTTACCCTGTATCCGGGCTATATGCGCTGGATGGAAGGTTTCGAAGACCAGCCCAGGATTCTGAGCGTATGCCTAGAAGCGCTTTCGATTGCCCTGACGTTAAAAGCACTCAAAACGACCCGCTCGGTTCCCAAAATGGCAGCCTGGCTTGGGGCGATCATCACTGGTTGGGCCTATATTGCGCTGGTGGATTTTTCGATCGGCATGGAAGTTTTTCGATTGCTATGTGTCTTTGTGATTGTCAGCCGCGATCAGCCAGGTTTGTCTTTGATCAAAAAGAGTGTTGCGACCCTGCGCACCTGGGCAGTCGCTGCCTTAATCCCGGTTGGCTTTTTGGTATGGCGTTTGTTCATCTTTCACAACGAACGCCCGGCAACCGATGTTGGCTTGCAAATTGGTTCCCTGTTTAATTCTCCTATACTGACGGGGTTGTGGTGGTTGGCGCACCTTTTCCAGAGCGTTGTCAACGTTGCCGTATTGGCCTGGGGAGCGCAATTTTTTCAAAACCTGTTTGCCCTGCGTCTGTTTGACATTGTGATCGGCGTTTTGATTGCGGTGTTTGCAATTATTCTATTTCTGTTTGCTGATTTTCTCATCAATAAAACCAGGAATGACGCTTCAAACGAAAACCTTATTCCCGACAATCCCTGGCAGTTGGAAGCCATTTGGATTGGCCTGCTTGGCGTTGTGGCTGGCGTGTTGCCTGTCATCATCGCGAATCGTTACGTGGCTTTTGGAGGCTATTCACATTATGCCTTACCGGCATCACTTGCTGGCGCGGTTTTGGCAGGTGGCGTGGTATCTTCGGTCTCTTCGCGCCGTATTAAATTGGGCCTTATATCACTGCTTATTTTATTGGCTGTACTTACACATTATGTGGTTGCCATGCAGGTGCTCCACGAGGAACAAGTCATCGCTGATTTTTGGCAGCAGGTCGTTTGGCGCGCGCCGGGGATACAGGCCGGTACCACCCTGGCAGTTAACTATCCGTCGATTAATTTTGCCGAAGACGTGGATGCCGTAGCGGGGCCAGCTAATTTTATCTACTTCCCGGGCCAAACGAACCAGATTCCCGTGACTTATCAGTTGGTGGCATTGCCGCAAATGGACTACGTCAGTAAGGATGTTCTGATCGGCGGCGACAAGCCTTATGGATACCGGACTTACATCGGGACGATCAATTACGAAAAACTATTGGCGATCAGCCAGCCTACCGAAGGCTCGTGCGTCCATTTCATCGACTCGCGCTGGCCCGGGTTTTCCAGCGATGAATCGGAACAAATGCTCCTGATTGGGTCGCGTTCGAAAGTCCAGACTGTATTGACGGACGCAAAGTCTCCAAGCCCTGCGGGATTCATTTTTGGTCCGAAACCCGCCCAAGACTGGTGTTATTTTTATGAAAAGGCAGATTTGGCTCGCCAGCAAGGAAAATGGCCAGAAGTTATTAAGTTCGGAGAAGATGCCCAAAAACAAAACTTCAAACCCAACGACCCGGTGGAGTGGATGCCGTTTTTGCAGGCCTACGCACTCCAGGGCGATATGAAAAACGTAAAGCAACTGTCGACGCGCATTAATACAGAGCCGTTGTATAAGCATGAAGCTTGCGAAATTCTTAATGGAATGGGAGCTGCCGGGTATCCGCTTACAGCTGATATGCAAAGTTTTACAGACAAGCTATTTTGCGGCAAGGGAATTGGCGACTAATGTAAAAAGAAAATGCGGGTAAAATCAGTCCGGCGTAATTAGACCTTCCATCCATTTCTTGCGCCGGGAGAATAAAGCATGTTTTGGAAAAAAATAAAATTGACGTGGTGGCCGGAAATCATCTTTTTGACCATCATTTCTGCACTGGTCTACCTGTCCCAAGTGGGCAAGCTTTCATTTCATAGCGATGATTGGTATTTTATTTATAACGGGTTGGTGCTTGGTCCCAAAGCATTTATCGACTTGACTTTGCATACCCGCCCAATCCGCGGGCCGCTTTATGAGCTTTTGTTCTCGCTATACGGCATCAATCCCCTACCCTATAATCTAACGCTGTATTTTTGGCGATTGCTGGGCGGCGTGGGGACTCTCTGGTTGTTTACGCTGCTTTGGCCCAGGCAAAGACAGGCAAATTTCTTTCTGACAACACTGTTCCTGCTTTTCCCGGGTTTTTTGTGGTGGGTATCGGGGTTTGAGTTTCAACCGTATGTGCTCAGTCTGACCTTGCAGGTCTTTTCAATCGTATTTACACTGAAAGCTGTCACAGCCGATTTGCTCTGGAAGCGGGTGGTTTGGGCGCTCAGTGCAATCGTCAGCGGTTGGGGTTACCTGGCCATGGTTGAATTCTCGATCGGCATGGAAGCATTCAGGATCATAGCTGTTTTTTTACTGCTGAAACACAACCACCCGCAGGTAGGTTTAAAAATCTCTCTATTCAGACAGTGCGCGCCTCTGCCATATTCCTGGCAATCCCCTTCTCCTTTGTGTTCTGGTATCAGTTTTTGTTCGACAATTGGCGGAAAGCGCAGCAAGCCGATGTGCAGTTGGGGCGTGTCGTGAATGATCCGCTGACGGCCGTCTCGTGGGCAGTCAGGCTGTTTCAAAGTTTTGTGAATGTCACGCTGGCGGCATGGATTGTCCCATTCAATGCAAATTTTTACTTCGGCGATTCACATGATTTTTTGTTCCGTATCGCACTAACAGCGTTGATTCTTGCCATCGCAACGCTGGCGTTTTTCCTTTTCGCAAAAAAACGTTCCGATGAAGTCAACACCGATCAGGCTGCTTTGCCAGACAGGTGGCAATTCGAATTAATCGGCGTAGGATTGTTAGGAACGCTGGCTGGCGTTCTGCCGGTGGTGCTGGCAAATCGTTCGGCTACCTTTAACTTCTCGCAATACGGGTTACCAGCTTCATTAACCGGTGTCCTATTTCTGGGCGGATTGGTCTACTCGATTTCCCCAAAGAACTTAAGGATGGCCGTTCTCTTAATGCTGATCGGTCTGGCCTCGCTGATGCACCAATCAATTGCCTACAAGGCTGCCACTGAAGAGAAGACCATCTATGATTTCTGGTGGCAAATGAGCTGGCGGGCGCCTTCGATACGGGCGGGAACAACTTTAATGGCCCAATACCCATTCGAGATTGGCGATAACGGTTCGCTTATTTGGGGGCCAGCCGCGTTCACCTATTATCCTGAAAAGCAAAGCGAGGCCATTGCATATACGCCGATTACATCTATTACCGTCCAGCCTGAAACATTGAAAAATATGATGGTCGGTGAGAAAGGTGAGAAAATTAATCTCGTCGTTACAAACATCAAATACGATTACGACTATCACAACATGCTGGTGATGTCCCAGCCTAATAATGATGTCTGCGTGCGGGTGATTAACGCCACCTGGTCTGAATTTTCAGTCAACGACAGCGCCTTGACTGTGCTTAGCAGTCCCTATTCGAAAATCGAGAATATCACTACGGGCGCAAAATTCCGGGTTCCACCCCAGCCTCCTTTTGAAGCTGAACCACCCCACGGTTGGTGCTACTACTACCAGAAAGCAGAACTGGCTCGACAACTGGAAGATTGGCGGGAAGTGGCCCGACTGGGCGATGAAGCCATCAAAACCAGCCTGGAACCCAACGATGCCATTGAATGGATGCCCTTCTTGCAAGCCTACGCCTATCTTGGGAATGTAAATCGCTTCGAGATGCTGGCAAAAGCCATCCGAAAAGAACCTTATTATCAAAAACAGGCTTGCGAAAACCTGCGAAAGATGAATGCCGGAAAAACTGCCTTAAATCCTGCAACGATGCTGAGCGTTAACCTTTTGCTGTGCAACAAATAATCGATTTGGTGTAGCACATTAACGGTAAATGATGCCTGAATAAGGTAAAATCTATCCCCCCGTTCGTTGTAGGGCCAATCGTCTGTTTTGTAACTTTTATTTCAGCACAGCATTTTTACGATGGTGCTGATGAAAAATTTTATTCCACGTCCATTCTGGTTAAATCTAAAATAACCCATGTCTTTAATCAATATTTCCAATCTGACCAAATCTTACGGTGCCCGCGATATTTTCACGGCACTTTCCTTTGGCGTTGAAAAAGGCGCGCGGCTCGGCATCGTTGGGCCAAACGGCGTCGGCAAAACCTCGCTGCTGCGCATCATCGCCGGGGTGGAGGAAGCCTCCTCGGGCAGTTTGCACCGCAACAGGGGCGTGCGCATTGGCTACCTTTCGCAGGAGGCTGACTTTCAGATGTCCGGCACGCTCTGGGACGCCTGCGAATCCGTTTTTGCCGATGTACTCGCCATGCAGGATGATCTTAATCGGCTGGAACATGAAATGGGCAACCCCGACCTGGCCGAAGCCGCCCTCGAAAAGTACGGTGCGATGCAACACGAATTCGAACGACGCGGCGGCTACACCTACGAAACCAACATCCGACAGGTATTGGGCGGCCTGGGTTTTCAGAGCGAGGATTACACCCTGAGCCTCGACCACCTTTCGGGCGGACAGCGCACTCGCGCTTTTCTGGCCCGTCTGCTACTCTCGAACCCGGATGTGCTGCTGCTCGATGAGCCGACCAATCACCTCGACATTGCCGCTGTCGAATGGCTTGAAGGCTACCTGACCCATTGGGAAGGCGCGGCAGTGATTGTTTCGCATGATCGCTATTTCCTGGATACGGTCTCAAACGGCATTCTCGAAATGACGGCTGCCGGTATCGAAGAATATCGCGGCAACTACGACCATTACCTGAAGCAGCGTCAGGAACGCTGGGAACGACGGCAGGAAGTCTTTGATGGCGAGAAGGAAAAACTCGTCAAGGATATGGAATACATCAAGAAAAATATTGCCGGGCAAAACACCCAGCAGGCCAAGGGCAAACTGAAGCGCATGACGCGTCTTATTCAGGCCATCGAGCAGGTCGGTATGGAAGCGGCGATGGCCACCAACTGGAGCCAATTGGATATCAACGTCACCACCAGCACCTTCGGCGTAGAAGAAGCTGATCGTCGCGTGCGCGCACTGCGGCTGCCAAACATCCGTCCGCCGCAGTTGCATCTGCATCTGCGCGCCGAGCAGCGCTCGGGCGATCTGGTCATCCGCACGCGCGATTTACAGATAGGCTGGCCCGGCGAAAAGCCCCTCTTCAACGCGGATGATATCGAACTGCGTCGCACAGACTGTGCCGCGCTGATCGGTCCGAACGGCGCGGGCAAATCGACCTTTTTGAAGACAGTGCTCGGCCAACTCAGTCCGCTTGAAGGCGAGGTCATTTTGGGCGCATCGCTCAAGATCGGCTATTTTGCCCAGGCGCATGAAGGGCTTGACCCGGCGCGCACGCTCATCGAAGAAATCCAGTCTGCTGCGTCGAATATGAGTTTGAACCAGGCGCGTCAGTACCTTGGCAAATTTCTGTTCAGCGGTGATGATGCCTTCAAACTGGTCGGCGTGCTTTCGGGTGGCGAACGCGGACGTCTCGCCCTCGCCAAGTTGGCGCTCGAAGATACCAACCTGTTGCTGCTTGACGAACCCACCAACCACCTCGACATCCCCTCGCAGGAAATTCTGGAGCAGGTGCTCGAAGCCTATCAGGGTACCGTTTTGCTGGTTTCACATGACCGCTATTTGATTGACGCACTCGGCACACAGGTCTGGGAAATTGACCCGGATGATTCCCGTTTAATCGTCTTTAAGGGGACGTATAGCGAGTTGCGCGCCCAAAGGGAAGCCGCAGTCCAGGCCGCCAAAATATCTGGTGCCGTTAAAAAGTCGAATCCCGCCCGACGCCGATTGCCGTTTCCCCGGCCCCATCTGTCAGCAAGGAAGCCGCCAAAGATCAACGTCAGCGGCAGGCAAAGCTCAAAGAAACCGAAAATGCCATCGCCGCGCTCGAAGCCAAACTGGCCGAATTGAGTCGCAGCCTGGAAAAACCGTCCAACCCCGAAGAAGTGCGCCGCCTGGGTCGTGAATACAAATCCACCCAGCAGCAAATGGAAGCGAAGCTGGCAGAGTGGGAGAGCCTGCAGTTTAAAACAAAAGCGCGGCGCAATTTGCGCCGCGCTTTTGTTATCTTGTTGCGTGATTAGATAGGCCATCTGGCCGCTTCGATAAAGTGCGATGAAGTTTCACGATCGCCATCCTGTAGCAATGGATAATCTAGATCGAGCTGCTTCTCATGATGGATGAACGCCAGGGTTGTGCTTTTCTGTTTTGCCCGCCGAGATAACAAAACATAAAGGATCACACCACAGCATGTAAGAAGAATAAGCGGCACCAGCAATGGCGTATTCATCGCTTAGTTGAGCCACTTCAAGCTGAATGATTTGGCAGGCCGCCCGACTGATTCGACAAATCGATAAGAGGCTCCCAACCCCAACTGAATGTCATCGCCATTGCTCAGCAGGTAATAATCCGAGTTCGAGCGGGTGTCCATTGAGGAAGGTTCCGTTGCGACTGCCATTATCGACAAGGTAAAAGCACCCGTCGCGCTTAATGATTTCGGTGTGGCGTCCCAGCCTTGTCCCATCGGTTGGGATGAGTAGGGCATGCCCGTTGTAAAGCAGCGCCGGAGTTTTGCTGCCAGGCAGTGTGCCAAAAATCGGCGAGATGATCCCAGCCTTATGAGAGCGGCGGCGTAGCAGAAAGTAAATCATTGCGATCACCAGTGCGGGGAAGATGAAGGACCAGAAGATCATATAGTTAATATCCGGGGCGGCATGTTGAGAAACAGGGGCTACAACCGGGACAAGGGAAGCAGCAACGGACGGGGTCAGATGAAGCGTCAGGGTGCGGTATTGCACACCGGGTAGCACCGCCGCTGCCCCTTTTGTATCCAGCACCCCCAGCAAGATCGTATTTGGCGCAACCGAAAGGTCGCTGGCGCAGATTTTTAGCGCTTCCAGTTGGACTGTAATGAGTGAGCCTTGGCCGGTGTCGCCACGTCCACTGCTCGGGAAATTATAGGCCAAATCAAACTGGCCCGCCTGTGCGTGGGCATTCACCACTGCGCCTTGAATCAAGGTTCCGGGGTGGTGACTGATGACACGTAGGCAGGCCGGATCGTAACGTAACGTCATGGCGGCTCCGGTAATTGGAACGTTGAGCGAACCATCCAAGGTAACATTAATCACCTGGCCCGGTGTGTTAATGGCAGTTGTATCACTCTGAAGCGCAACCCAGTTCACACTTTGCGCCAGGGCGTGTTTGGGAGTAGCAAGCGCAATAAGCAGAATGAGCAGCGTTAGCATAAGGGATGGGAATAAGGCTTTTGTTTTCGTCATTTCGCTCTCCTCGCTTTAACGAATGATTACATGTTAATCGCTTCCATTATGGGGCGAGATGAGCGATACCAGCATTGCAGCAGACTGACGATTATGTTACAGTTCCATTGCAAGGAGTTAAGCGATGAAAGCCATCCGAAAAACTGACTTAAATGTCCTGTTTCCCATGCCGATGCAGCACATTATCCTTTCGCTTGACAGGCTTTTCTCGCAAGCTGAAATCGACTTAATCAAGCTGGGCTTCGCGCCGCGCGAAATGCAGGATAAATGGTTTATCTATTTCGAGAATGATGTCCTATACTTCCACCGCAGTTGGACGGGATATTGCATTTATCAGGTTGCTTTGATGGGTTTGCGCATCACGCAGGCCATTGTCAACCGCAATCCGCAGCAATACAAAGAGACACGCAACGAACGTGATTTGCAGAACATTGTGGAACTGATCGGTACCTTCTTACTGCACCGCGATTAATCCCCTTAATCTTTGGATGGGGCTTTCACAAACTACCAAAATGTTGCACGAACTTGCAAAAGCCTTCATCCTTTCTAAAATCACGCATATTGGGGGGTATCCCCCTTGTTTTATGTTGGAGGTTAGGCCATAATCTTATTAATGAGATGCCCAAAGTGCAAACAAGCTGAGCTGGAACCAAATGGGGATTGCCCGCAATGTGGCTTTCACGGAGATAAGGATTCGCTTGAAGAATTATCGCATCTCAAGTGGCTTTTGGATGAAATGGGGAAATGGGGCAGTCTGGGGTTTAACTTTGATGGTATCAATCGTCTGCGAAAATTGTATACAGGTCGCCAATCGGCGACGGAACTCAAGCTGGGGTTGCGGTTGCCTTCCTTCACAGTGCAGGAAGCCCATACTGCCTGGGTCGAACTGAGCCACCTTGAAGCTCTGGCCGACCGGATGAAAATCTGGTATGCAGCCGGGCAGGTTAAAGATGACAGGCTGCTTCAGGCACAGGTGGGGCGCTTTAACGAATTGCGCCAGCGGCTCGAAGGTCATCTACGCCCTGAAATCTATATCACGCGACGCAGTCGGCTGGCAGATGTCAATTTCATCATTGAAACCATCCCGGCTTTTCAGCAGGCTGATGTTTTCACCTCCCCTGAATCCGAACAAAAGATCAAAATCTCCTTGCAAGCGGAAAAGGAAAGTCTGGAAGTGCTACTGGGGATGCGCACTGCCCCTGCAGAGCCGTCCAAACCCCTGTCACAGTCCAAACCCGCCGCCCCGGTTGCACCTACCGTTTCGACACCGCGTCCGCCTGCAGCCCCGGCCCAACCGGCTGGTGAACGCCTGCGCCGCTCGCTCCTTTCTGAACGCACCCTGCAAGCCTTAATTTTTCTCGGCATCTTTCTACTTTTTACTGCCGCCATTTCTTTTGTCATCTCTGGCTGGAATGATTTTTCAAAAGAACTACGCGTGGGCATTCCCACAGGTTTTACGCTGATCTTTATCCTGCTGGGCTGGTACGTCCGGACCAAGACCACGCTCTATCGCTCCGGCATCGCCATCAGCGCCATTGCCGCCCTCCTTTTCCCGATAGATGCTTACACTGTTTATGTCAACTACATCCCGGCAAATAACTGGCCGGAATTTTGGGTCATTGCATCGCTCTTTTCACTGCTGTTTTACATCATGCTCACATTGCTTATCCAGAGTCGTTTTTTTGGTTATCTGGTGGGGATAGCGGGCGGCAGTTTGATCCTGGCTGCGTTTAAAGTATCGGGGCTTTCACTCGACTGGTACGGCACCGGGCTTTCAGGGTTGGCGATGGTGATGCTCTTCATTGCAGCCCGCATTGCACGTGGCCCAGCCCCTGAGCGGGTGCGCGTTTTTGTGGACCCCTTCCGCTACCTTGGGCTTTGGCTTCCTGGTATCCTGATGCCACTGACACTGGGCCAGTGGCTGGTTTTGCACAAGTTCGCTTACGACGAACTGCTAAACGCCATGACAGTGACCTGGTTCCTTGGCGGATTCATCTTTGCTTGGGGCGCGATCCGTTATCGCAGTGTCGCCTTGGGTTCGCTGGCTGCTGCTGCTTTGCCGTTTGCCGTTGCAATGGGACAGGGATCTTTTTTCCATCTTCATGATATTCATACCGCATGGCAAGCCTTTGGGTTGGCATGTCTGACGCCGCTCTACTTTATTACTGCCTACTGGCTCTCCACAAAAAGCATTCGCCCGATTGACCCGGTCCGGCTGGAACATGCCAACACGGCCAACGTCTGCGGCTGGATGCTGGTTGTCATCACGGCCTTCCTTGCGCTGATTGACCCCGGCGATAGTGCTCCGACTGCCGCCACCCATTTTGTTTTGGCTGTCAGCGTGGCCCTGTTTGCCATGCTATGGAAACGTCCACGCATGTTCTACACGGCGTCGTTTTTTGCGCTGACGGCCAGTTCGTTCTTCATGACCAGTCTGCATTTCGGGTTCAACCAACTCGGCGTTGGCTGGGATGTGCTTGCCATTGTGCATATTTTGCTGGCTTTGTTGCTGGCGCGCTTTGAACGCGGCAAGCCCTTTCTTTCCGCGCTGGTGGTTTGCGGCTATGGCATTGCAGCCATCGCTGTTTGGCCTGCGCTGTTGCTCGGTGACAGCAATCTGCTGGTTTACTCGCTTGGTGATTTCATTGCGCTCGCACTCTGGGGCGCAGCGCTGGCCTACCAGCAACGTCCCGGCTTTTTCGTCCAGGCCCCGGTGGATGGGGAAAAACCGTCTGTTTTGTACAAGCTGCTTAAAACGGGCGCCATTTTTCACTGGCTGGCTGCCCTGTCCCTGCCGTACTGGTTGCTGACGGTTATCACCAACAACCGCCCCGCCGATTCCATACTGGCTTTTGGCTTGGCTACCCTGGCCTGTGGCATGGTTGCCATCAGCTACTGGCTGCGCTTCACCGGTGATAATCAATGCCGCCGACCCTGGCGCTTGATCGGTTTACTGGTGAGTGTCATCGCCCCGTTGACTGCCTTCATTTACGCAGGCAGCGAATATACCCCATCGATTGTCGTTCTGGTTGTAGGGCTGCTTTACTTTGTTGATTCGTTTGCCGCGCGTAAATCAATTGGACTCTACCCCGCGGGATTAATGACAGCCTGGGGGCTGGGCCTGCTGCTCGACCATGCCCACGTCGATGGGGACGTGCTGACCTTTGCCCTGTGTCTGCTGGTTGGCCTTTATATTGTCAGTGGGCTGTTGGCGGAACGGCGCAAACTGGCGCTTGGCACGCCACGCTTTTTGGCTCCGCTCTACCATACAGCCCATCTCATTGCACTTTTTGCGCTGATGCATATTTACCTTTTGCCTGTCGCCGCATTGTTGCACGGCCCTGCATGGACAGACCAGATGCAGCTCTGGGGCGCAGTCGATCAGTTGCTGTTGGCAGGCTTCTACTTTCTTTACACTTGGGGACGCGCCAACAGCGGCTGGGCCTTCGTCTCGCTCTGGCTGGCTGTTGCGAGTGGCGGGTTTCTTATTATCGTGTACAGTAGCGGTCAGGGGTCGCTGGCTGCCAAAGCTGCATTGATTGTCATTGCCTTAATTCTGGCTGAACGGGCTCTGGTTGCATTCAGATATCGTGCCAGCCTCCGCAGCCGTTTGCGCGCCTATATCACCATCTTGTGGTGGTTGTATCGTCAGCCATTGCTGATGACGGGTTGGCTGGGTTCGATAGCTGTCATCATGCTCGCGCTCATCCGCAACTATCTCATTCTCGGCGGCGGCGAGGTGCAACAGATTTGGGCGGCGGTTGCGTTACTGCTCATCACGGCGCTGTATGCGCTTTCGGCGCGGCTTTTCAGGCAGGCGCATTTTGTCTGGTTTGCGGTCTGCCTGGTCTTCCTCCCCTGGACGATTTTCACCCATCTCGATTGGTTCACGCCCCACGTATTTACGCCAGCAGAATACGCCATCAGTTGGATGTTCCTGGCCTGGCTCTACTTCTTCATCAGCCTGATCGTGCGCCGCTTTGCGGCCAAAGCTTATATCACCCCGCTCACCACCGCCGCCCGTCTGCTGACGCCGTTCTGCCTGCTGTGGGGCATTGCAGATGCGGGCGTTAGCCGCATTACCGTCGGCATGGCGGTGGCGTTGTATGCGGTCGCTGCCTGGGAAGATCACCGTCAGAACCGCGCCAATGCCAATAGTGCCGCTTTCCGCGTCACCAAATTTCTCTACCCAAGCATTCTGTTGGTGCCGCTCTGGGGCATTTACTGGCTCAAATTTTTGCAACCGGCTGCGCGTGCTGAACACGCTGGCCTGCTGCTGCTCGGATTCGCTGCGCTCGGCCTGCTCGGCGGACAACTGCTTGAGCGCCTCGCGCCCCGTCCGGCGCTGATGCGTGCCTATGGGTTGCCCGCCTATCTCGCTGCCTATGCTTCGCTCGCCACCGGCGTCTTGCTCACGGCGCATATCCCCGGTCTGCTGGCCTTTGCGTTGCTCTACGCTGCCGTGCTGATGGTTGTCTCGTCCGTCATTTTCAAAAGTGCCATCTGGGTCTACCCCGCCGCCGGTCTGCTGGCGCTTTCGCTGCTCACCAGCCTGGGCCAATCTTTCGTCCCATTGGAACGGCGCGGCTGGTGGCTGATTGGGCTGGCGGCGGTTTATCTGACAGTCGGCTGGCTGCTGCGACGGCTCAAGCGCAACGATTACGCCAGCGCTATCATCAACGTTGCATTTGTACTCATTCCGCTCGGTCTGCCCGCTTCCAGCCAGGATCGCATCGGTGCGTTCTGGGGTTATGGCGGCGCGGCCTTGCTTTATCTCGTCAGCGCCTTCTGGCTCAAACAGCCGCTGCTGCTGGCCCCGGCCTGTGTGCTGATCGTCGTGCCTTATGCCAGCG
This sequence comes from uncultured Chloroflexia bacterium, assembly GCA_963757465.1. Taxonomy (GTDB): domain Bacteria; phylum Chloroflexota; class Anaerolineae; order Anaerolineales; family Villigracilaceae; genus UBA5195. The sequence continues at coordinate 162,352 of CAVWRY010000008.1, forward strand.
CCCTGCGTGAATCACCGCTTGACCCGCGCTACTATGGCCTGGCGCTCTTCCCCGGCGCAATCGCTGCACTTGGCATCGCCCAATGGCTGGATGCCCGCCTTGGCGCATGGCGCGACTTTCCGCTGGACGACCCGACGCAGTGGTTTCAGGCGCTGGCGCAGCGTCTGCTGGGCTGGTGGGGGTTGTCGTTCTATATGCTCGGATTCGGACTGGCTTCAGCGGCTCCGTTCTTTACCAATGGACAGGCGTTGCCATCCTCCCTGAACTTTTTCCTGTTGGCAATGATCTACGCCTGGGCTGTCTTCCGTTTTCGCGTGCGACTCTGGCTGTGGGCCAGCACCCTGGCGGTGCATTTGGGCGCAATCCTGTTGCTGCGGTATTTCGAACTCGGACCGCCTTACAACGCTGAGTTTTGGCTAAACTTTATGCCAGTCACGCTGCTGACAACACTGCTGGCGCTGTGGGTTGAAAAACGTTTCAACGAAGGTTCGCCCTTTGCGCCCGGCAAAATGTTGCGGGGCTGGTCGAGGCCGCTCTACTTCTTTGTTTTCACCGACCTGCTGCTCGGTCAGCTTGGCGGTTTTCAAAGTACGCTGCCCGGCACGGGCGTTACGCTGGCACACCTGCTCATCATCGCTGTGCTGGCTTCCATCTGGGGAGCAGGCATCCCGGCATACATCAGCGCATTTTTGGGGCTGATCGCACTCTTCCAATGGCATTTTGCGGAGCATTTGTCCATCAACAGTTTGACCGGCCAAATGGCTGGATTGGCTCTCGGGTATGGTGCGCTCGGGTTTGGTTATCGCCTGTTTTTACGATGGCAAAGCACAGGGGAAGAAGAAACCCAACAGCCGCGCTGGCTCTCGATCTGGGAGATTCCGCTCCAGCGTTCGGCGATGCTCCTGACCAGCGTATCCCTTGTTATTGCACCTTTGATTGGTATCAACCTGGTCGGCTGGACAATTCGCGCCATGTTTGGCATGTCCTTCCGCGATGCGGTGGAACCAGAAACGGTGCGCATGTTTGTCTGGACATTTGCGCTGACGGGGCTGGTGTATGCTGCTGCTGCGACGGTTTATCGGCGGCTGCGGTTGGGGTATCTGGCGGTGGGTTTGCTGCTGGTAGCGTGGTTCCTATATGCCTACTACATCAATATCTGGGCCAGCCTGCGCGATGCGCAGTGGTATGCCATGCCCGCCGGGCTGTACCTGCTGCTGGTCAGCTATGTCGAGTGGACACGCGGCAGTAAGCGTTTTGCGCGCTGGCTCGATTATGCCGGGCTGTTGCTGATGATGGGTTCGCTCTTCTGGCAAACCCTGAGCCTGGGGTTGATCTTTTTCCTGATGCTGGTGGTCGAAAGCCTGGCAATTTTTGGCTGGGGCATGACACGGCGGCTGCGACGCTTCTTCTACCTGGGCATTGCCGGGGTGATTTTGGCGGTGCTTGGGCAGTTGGTGAACGGATTGCAAAACAACTTCTTATGGCTCATTCTAGGCGGGATTGGCTTGCTGCTGCTTACCGTGCTGTTCGTGCTCGAACGAAATCTTGAAGCGATTAAATCATGGCGTCAGCGTGTCATGGAGACCTGGGACTAATGAACACTTCATGGAAGCACGCAATTATGAACACTGGGATTTTGCTGATTATGATGGGGATAGTGCTTGTCATCGCTGCACTCTGCATCACATTAGTAGGAATTGAGAGTTACAATTCCGTCATACAGAGCATCATTTTTATGCAAATATTCGCGGTTTTAACCCTAGGTACGGGCATTGCAATCTTTCGACATGCACAACAATCCCTGAGTGGCAAACCATCCGGCCCTTTGCGCCTGTTCTATCCAGCTATCTTGCTTGGCGCTTTTGTCGGTCTTTTGCTGATAGGGCTGATAACCAGCAATAACTTTTCAGCAGTTTTTTTCTTCCCACTTATTCTTTTGCTGCTTGCAGCACTGCCCCCGCTCTGGGCAGTTTCGTGGTTTACGCCACGCGATAAAGCATCCGAAGGTCGTCTCACCTGGCGACGCGGCTTGGTGGCTTTTTGCGGCGGCGCAACACTCAGTGTTTTGCTGGCACTCGTTCTTGAAATTCTTATTCCAATCGTGATTTTGTCGCTGACTTATAATGTCACACGTAGTGCGTTCAATCACCTCGGTAATTTGTTTAACATGTTGAACTATGGCAGCAGCAACATCGAGCGGGCGCTGATCGATCCATCCTTCGTTTATCTCTTCATTCAGCTGGCTGTGATCGCGCCATTGGTGGAAGAACTGGTCAAACCGCTGGTAACGCTGCCGTTGCTGCGCAATCTCAACCGGCAGGAAACCTTCTGGGTCGGGGCGCTGGCCGGGGCCGGATTTGCCGCAGTCGAAAACGTCATCTATGCAGGTAGCGGACTATCCATTTGGGCCGGGATTTTGGTCGTGCGCGCACTGGGCGCTGCGCTGCATCCGCTTGGGGCGGGGTGGGTGGCGCTGGGCTGGCGCGCTGTGCTGCGCGGTGAGCCGAACGCGCTTGAGAAATGGTTCAAACAATATGGTCTGGCTGTGCTGACCCATGCCATCTGGAACGGTGGATCGCTACTGATTGTTACCCTTGGCGGAGCGCAAATTTTCGGCGTATTGCCCCCGCAGATTGGCATTCTGGGCCTTTCGATGACGGGCGTGATGCTGGCTTTTCTGTTGCTGATGGGGATCGCCGCCCTGTGGGTCGGTCGCGCCTTCGGGCAGGATCGTCCGCTGTTGGCGACCCCCGAAACGGACGGCACTGCCGGGGCCGCTGCTCCGTCTGAGCGGGCGATGGCGCTCTGGGCGCTGGCCTGTCTACTGGCAATTGTTCCGATGGGGATTATGGGGTTAAGGTTATGGCTGCCATGAAAAAGAAAATCAACTGGAATATGCTGATTGGCATTTTGTTTCTGCTGGTCAATGGCGTGGCCTTCTCTGGTGCGTTAATGTCTGCCTTGCAGCCGCCGTACACTGTTGAACCGATCAAAGATGCCGAAGTGGACAGACTGCTGACCTACATTTCCTCGGGCAAACATTCCGGCGAAAGCTGGCAGGTCACGATGAGCGATCTCGAAGCCGAGCAGACCATTACCTGGTACCTGAAAAAGTATCCGCAAATCCCGTTTGCATCGCCACAGGTACACATCAAACCCGATTCCGTTTCTGGCGAAGGGGATGTGATTCTGGCCGGGCTGCGCATCCATGTTGGCGCAAAGGTCAATGTGACCTTGAAAGACGGCCTGCCTGTGGTAAAAATCATCAGCCTGACGCTGCCCTTCCCCAAATCGGTACAAGACCAGGTGGAGCAGGAAATTCAGCACCAGCTTGGTCGCGCTGCGCTGCTCCCCGTCCGCTTCACATCCGCAGACTGGGGCGATGGGGTGGTCGTGGTCAAGGGGACGATTAGATAGGGATTGGTAAATTGGGAATTAGGAATTGAGATAAAATCTTTACCAGTCTACCACCTACCATTCACCACTCTCCCAACTTACCGATTCCCATGCCACTCCCCAAATCTGCCAAAATCATCTTCATCCTGCTCTGTATCGTCGCATTCAGCACGCTGACGGTTTATCTGCAAGTCACGACGCTCGACAAGGCTTTCATGGCCTATCTCGAGCAGGGGCTGCAAATCCAGCGCCACACTGACGTGTTGC
>CAVWRY010000009.1:0-247748 GCA_963757465.1 uncultured Chloroflexia bacterium
GCAGAACTTGGCATTCAAACAGAGAGTCATGGTGTTCGAGAATATTGGGTTGAAAATGCCCGTATGGCCGATCTTGCCCTCCAGGCATATCAAAAGGCAATTGCCTTGCGGCCAGACTGGGGCGATCCGCATTTTAAGACAGCACAAATTCTGTGGGCACAAAACGCGCCTAGCGAGATGACTGGGTATAACCCTGTAAATGAAAATCTCCAGATCGAAGACCCGGTCATCAGCCAGATGTTAAGTGAATTGAAGCTGGGATGGTCTTATGGCATTACCAAAGTGGAAGAAGCAAAGTGGCTCTTGTGGGATATCAACAACCACGTCCCAGGCCTGGATTTGCAGTTACAGCCTGCTCCACCCGTTACCATTCCGCCGTTCCCGACGGTCACCTTCAACGCAAAAACACCCCCGCAGCAGCTCACCGATGAAAAAGGCATCAACATGCTGCTGGTCCCTGCCGGGAAATTTATCATGGGCAGCAACCAAACAGATGCCTACTATGCAGACGAAAACCCTGAGCATCAGGTTTATCTGGATGCTTATTACATGGATGAATATGAAGCGACTATTGCTTCTTATCAGGCCTGCGTGGCGGCCGGGGCATGTACCCCACCCGAACTGAAAAGATTCGACCGGTACGATTATTTATCCCAATTATTACAGCGATCCACATTATGGCAATTACCCGGTCACTGGAAGCTGGAACCAGGCCAAAGCCTATTGCGAATGGCGCGGTTCATTGACCCGATTGCCCACCGAAGCCGAATGGGAAAAAGCCGCACGTGGCACAGATGGGCGTGCCTATCCCTGGGGCGCAAGGGAAGATGTGGGGGAATACTACGAAACCTATAGCGTCAAGGCCAACTACGGCAACAATTCGGGCGCACCCTTGCCGGGTGGCAGCTTTAAAGACGACAAAAGCATTTATGGCATCTACGACTTAACAGGCAATGTTGCCGAATGGGTGCATGACTGGTATGACAAATCCTATTATCAATCATCCCCATCGTCGAACCCGATGGGGCCTGATACGGGTGAACGCCGGGTACTCAAAGGTGTTTATTGGGGCGATTATATTGACAACGCCCGCATCGCAATGCGCCATAGTGGATATGATGGGGATGATCGTGTTGGCTTTCGCTGTGCCCGTTCGCTGGCTGCGGATGGGAATACGCCAGCGCCAACATTCACGCCACAGCCAGTAGCATCCCCTACCGTCACATCTACCCCTACCCAAACTCAACCGGCCCCTTTAACGACAAACCGTATTACCGACAGCCTGGGCGTGACCATGCGGCGCATCCCAGCAGGAAAATTCAACCTGAGCACCGGCAAGGAAGCCTACCTTGACACATTTGACATTGATCAATACGAAGTCACCAACGCGCTCTACAAAGCCTGTGTCGATGCCGGGAAGTGCTCCCCGCCCAAACTAACCTACTCCTACACCCGCCCCAGCTATTACGGCAACCCTGATTATGACAACTACCCCGTCATTGAAGTGGATTGGACAATGGCCAAAACCTATTGTGAAAGTTGGCGTGGAGCGCGTCTCCCCGTCGAAACGGAATGGGTCAAGGCTGCGAATGAGCCAAATAGGCGCACCTACCCCTGGGGCGATGAGATTGACCAGAGTCATGCCAACTACGATCAAAAATTTGGTGACACCATTCTGATTGGTAGTTACCCAGAGGGCCAAAGCTTTTATGGTGTTCAGGATATGGCGGGGAATGTTTGGGAATGGATTTCGGGTTTTGACGGAAGCGACCCATGGCATACCATCAAGGGCGGCTCCTGGTACAACGAACAGCCAACCCTGCGCCTTGACAGCCCCATCACCCAAGCGCGTTCCACCTATGCCAGCCTGCTGATTGGTTTCCGCTGCGCTCGTTCCATCCCACCCACACAGTCAGATGGTACTTCAACCCCAGCAACGGTTCAGCCAACAGCCACCGCAATCCTTGATGGCAAGGGCGTTCCCATGATCCATATCCCCACTGGAGAATTTGTGATGGGCAGCGCAGATGGGGACAGCAACGAAAAGCCACCGCGCAACGTTTTTCTAGATGCTTATGATATTGACCAATATGAAGTGACCAACGCGCGCTATCAAGCCTGCCTGGATGCCAAAGTATGCGTGAGACTGGCGCGATACTCAAATTCACCAACCGATTTTGATCTATACCATAGTGATAAGGTCAAATATGCCAACCACCCGGCAATTTATATATACTGGGAAGAGGCAAAAACCTATTGCGAAACCTGGCGGGGAGAGCGTCTACCCAGCGAGGCTGAATGGGAAAAAGCTGCGCGTGGTCCAGATGGAAATACATACCCTTGGGGTGAAGGGATTGATGACACCTATGCCAATTTCAATTCGAACGACACAACACCCGTCGGCAGCTACGAAAAGGGCAAAAGTTTTTATGGTCTCTATGATATGGCAGGCAATGTTTGGGAATGGGTCAACGACTGGTATGACGAAAATTATTATCAACATTCGCCATCCAGCAATCCTTTAGGCCCGGCGGAGGGAGATACGCATGTACTACGAGGCGGCTCATTCTACATCGCCGAGTTTGGCACTCGTTCTGCCTTTCGCAACGCTGGTACAAACTATGCCCTGGCAAATGTTGGCTTTCGCTGTGCCCGTTCAGTTCCATAGGCGAAATCCAAAATTAATTTCAATGGAAAGAAAAAGGCGCATCCTGCTATCAGAATGCGCCTTTTATATATTTTCACAGCATCTCGTTACGCCCTGATCTTGACAGGGGTGCCGTAGCCTTTTTTATCGAGCGTTTGCGGGCTGATCTGGTCTGCGGGGGCAGCGGGCAAGCACCAGCGAAAAACCCATTTGGCCTCGTCGGAGCGCATGTTGATGCAGCCATGACTCATCGGCACGCCAAAGTTGTCGTGCCAGTAAGTGCCATGAAAAGCATGTCCCTGCGGGGTGAAGAACGAAACCCACGGCACACCCAGCAGTTCGTATGCTTCCACATCTGCGGCCAGGCTGCCGTTGCCCATGTGCTTGGATGGCATTTTCACCTCGATGCGGAAGTCCCCATACGGGGTGCGCGTCGGCACGCCGTTGGTGTTACCAACAATGTCGGGCAACCCGGATGAGATATTGGTCTTGAAGACCACCTTATCGCCTTCATAGCAACGCATCGTCTGGGTGTTAAGTGAGACTTCAATACGCTTGTCGCCGAACGGCACATCTGGTGAAATGGGGGTAATCTCCTCATCCGGGATCAGGCGCAGGTGAGTGGCCGTGACGTTGTAGTCAATGTCGTTGGCTTCATCCTGCACGCGGTACCAGGGGTCGCCATCCGGGCCTTCGTCAATGCCAACCACCCATTGGACTGTTCCATAATACAGCATCGGCTGAATTTGCCAGCCGTCGTTCACTTTGCGCCAGGCGCGTGTGTACGGAACGGTAACTTCGGCCAGTTGCTTGCTCGGTCGGATGCTTGTCGCTGGTTCGTTATAAATGTACTGCACCTTTTGAACGTGGGCGCGATGTAAATAGCCACCCCAAACCCGATACCAGACCGGGTTATAGCCGGGCGTTGCGGCGGTGACTTCTTCGTAAACATGGAGAATATCGTCGCGCAACACCTGGCGGACAATTCTGCTCGTGTCGTCGGGTTTGCTGTAAACGCTGAGCTGGGCAGTCCCAACCCGTACCAGTTCACTGTCGTCGAACTGGCTCAACCCGGGGGCATAGGGTGAGAAAGCCAACGCCCCGAGCGCCGTTCCGGTTAATTTGAGAAAGTCGCGTCTTGAAAGTTTCGTTTTCATACAATGTATTTTACCCCACATTGCGGGGTATCCCCATCAGGGAGTATCCACAATGCAGGTATCTCAATGTGGGGAATAAAAAGCGGCCACCCATTGGGTAGCCGCTTTTGGAAAGTCTATCTTGCTTATACCTGAGAGGCAGCTGCCGGGAGCATGCCTTTTAATAGATGATCTTCAAGGGTGATGGTATGTGCGCAGCGCATATGTCCAATAAAGAACTCACAATCACAGTTGAATGTGCCATTATCAAAGCTGACATGGTGGTCGTTATTATCCCCATGGAAGGTTAACTCAAATTTGCTAAAGAGAAACCGTTCTGGTTCTTCTGCATACCGTTTTGCTTTTTCAATCTTGCCGATGATCGCTGATTCCATGTTATATCTCCTTTTAGGTGAAGGATTGAAAAAGGCACGCAAGGATATGCGTGCCTTTTTGATAGACGTACCGGTGGGATTGCTGCATATACTCTCATAAGCTTTACCTTTGAATGAGTATATGACGAATTCGATTTGGAGTCAACTGGTTTTTGGCGGTGTATGACAATCGTATGCTAAATGTCAGGTGTTTGTAATCTGAGAATTAACCTGGGGGCAATGATTTAAGCGTAGCGTTTAGACGGTTGGCAAGGGGATGGATTGCATCTGAAATGACTTTTTCCAGGTCAGCGTCTGGCGTACTGTTGAGCTGATTCCAGATGTGGGACAATGTTTTCCCGAGGCGGTCTTCGATGGTGGCCCATAAAGATGTAGTAGGCGCAAATCGACCCGTTTTAATGGCCTGGGTAAAGACCTCGTAATTTTTGCTTTCTGCATATACGTTGCTGTGAAGCGCATCAAGCCGTGCGGGGATGTCAATCAGTTTGGGATGCTGCGCAACAACTTCTGTGCTGGTCAAAAAGCGAATTAAATCCACCGACTGTCGTTCTTTGCGGGTGTGCTTCCAAACAACCAGATGTGTGCCACCCACAACCGAAATGCCCGGGGCCAGGGCAACGCCCAGGTTTTCTGTTACGATGGGGCTGCCGACACGATTGAGCAAATCTTGCAGCCAGGTGCCGGCATAGGTAACGGCTGCCCCACCCTCGCAGAACAAATAGTCACTCGCAGCAAGATCCAGGTTACGGGTGGATGGTGCCAGATAACGCCCAAGGCGAAAATAATTTCGAAAACCGGCGAGCGCCTGCGGGGAGTCAAAAATCACTTTTTTCCCATCCGGGCTGATGTAATCTCCGCCTGCGCCCCAAACCCAGCAAGTTGAAAAGGTTGTCAATGCCTGGGGGGCGGCCGTGCCAAGCGTCAGCGGCACTTCAATGCCGCTATCTTTTAAGGTCTGTAAGGTCTGTTCCATTTGCGCGGGGGTGGCAAATGCGCCTTCTTCTTTGATTTTTGCTTTTGCGAGCAAATCGCGGCGGTAGAAAATAATGCGCGTATCGGCTCTCCAAGGGATGGCCCAGAGCTGGTTGCTCTTTGTATCAAAGCCCGAATCCCACAGGGATTGCACAAAAGCGTCCTGGCCGCCCATGCTGATTATTTCTGCTGGTGTGAAGGGACGCAGCGAATCCATACCGCGCAAGCTGGTAATGTAGCTGGAACCGACTTCGCCAATATCCGCGCCCTGACGGTAGAGCGCGGTATTGATAATTTCAGTCCACATCATCGCCGGAACAGGCGAATTGACCGATACGCTAACGGATCGGTTGTCTACCTGAAAGAGATTAATGGCTGCCTGGAGTGCTGCCAAACTTTCTTCAGATCGAGACCAGGCAAGAAAATCGAGTTCGTCGCTCATGCATCGTCACCTTGCGTTTTGTTTGGCAAATTGTACTACAGCCCATCATTTAAATAAACTTTATTTCAAACTTTATTCAGCATGCCGTACAAGTGCAAAAATCTTGCCACAGAGTTGATTAAACTTCACGCAAAGACGCAAATCTCTGCGTCTTTGCGTGAAAAAAGGTTTAAGCTCTGAATGAACTAGGTTCCCCAATCACGGAAGTACAGGAAATCGTAGCCGACACTGCGCCCGGTGATTTTCGCCACGGGCGGCATGACCCGTTTAAAGTGATTTCGTCGAATGCGGCGGGTGACCAGTTCCACAAATTTGGGGTCGAATCCCGCTTCGATGCATTCACTGGGGCTGTAGCGCTGATCCACCAAAAGGAAGAGCAGCTTGTCGGCTTCTTCATAGGTGAAACCCAGCTCCGCTTCGTCGGTTTGCCCGCTCCAAAGGTCGGCGGAGGGTGCCTTGTCGAGAATCGCCGCCGGGACGCCCACTGCCCGCGAAAGCTGGCGGATCTGCGCCTTGTACAGATCCCCAATCGGGTTGATGGCGTGCGCCGAATCGCCAAAAAGGGTCGAGTAACCCAGCAGAATCTCGGTCTTGTTGCCGGTGCCAATCACCAGCCCCTTAAACGCCTCGGACTGGTCGTAAAGGGTAATCATGCGGCAGCGCGCCATGATGTTGCCCTTGCGCATGTTCGACATCTCGGGTTCACGGTTAATCAGTCCATCGGCCATGTCGCTGATTGGGATGGTCAGCGACGGCATTTTCAGGTCGTCAATCACGGCCTGCGCATCGTCGAGCGAGTTTTTTGAGGAGGTCTTGTAAGGCATACGCACCGTCAGCACATTTTCGGGGCCGAGCGCTTCGACTGCCAGATAAGCGACAAGGGCCGAGTTCGATTCCACCTGAAAGCCCCAACACCGCCCGCGTGATCCCGGTACGGGTAATCTCCGAGCGGATGAAGCGTGTCAGAATGTGGCGGACAAGATCCGTGTTGATCGAAAGGTCAATGTTCATTCTTCCTCGCAATGCGCGTCAGTTCATGCAACAATACTTCGGGGCGTTCATCGCGTAACAGCGGCAGACGGGCGCGGGTGCGGCGCAGTTGTGCCAGGTCCAACTCAGCCAGCGTGACGCCTTCTTCGTCAAACTGAGCCTGCGCCACCAGCTTGCCATCCGGGTCAAAAGCGGTGGATGTGCCCCAAAAGTTCAGTCCATCTTCAAAGCCGACGCGGTTGGCGTGCAAAATGAAGGTCGTGAACAACCCGGCATAGGTTTTCGTCACCGTCTCGACCCACTGCGCCGAGCCGAGCACTTCCTCGGTCACGCCACGTCCCGGCGAGGCTGAAGTAAAAATCAGAATGTCCGCGCCATCCATCCACAGCGCGTAGGGCGAGGATGCATGCCAGAAATCTTCGCAAATGAGAATGCCGACGCGCCCGAAGCGCGTATCAAAAGCCCTGAAGCTGTCGCCCGCCGCGAAGTAGCGCCGCTCGTCGAAAATGCCGTAGGTTGGCGGGTAGACCTTGCGGTGAACGTGGACAAGCTGTCCGTTGGAAAGGTAGGCCGATGAAATGAAAAAGCGATAACGTTCATCTTCCTCGACAAAACCAACGACAATATCCAGGTCGCGTGAGGCTTCAAGCAATTTGTGAAAAACGGGGTCTTTTGTCGTTGGGCGGCGCGCAACAGTGGATGCCAGATCTTGCAGCACATAACCTGTCAGCGAAAGCTCGGGGAAGACGATCAACGTTGCACCGTCCCTCCAGGCCTGATGCGCCAGCGTCAGGTGCTTTTGCAAGTTGGCTTCCACATCGCCAAGTTTGGTATTGATTTGGGCCAAAGCAACGGTAATTTTCATGGGAACTCTTGGGGTAACGTGAAGTTTACGAATTAAATAATGCGTAACAAAGAATTGATAGTGTAATTATAACACTATTACAGCGTCATCAACCCTGATATTTCCCTCGTTCAATGGAATTACGTTGACCCCAAACATCACTTTGTTGCCGCCCACCCGGCGGAAGGTTGCCATGGTTTTGAGCGGTTCCTTCCCTTTGGCAAGGGTATCTTGATTAATGGTGGTGACTTCACAGCGCGAGCATGGCTTAATCAGGGCAAGTTCCACTTCACCGATACGGATGCGCTTCCAGGTATCTTCTTCGAAGGCGGCGCAGCCTGAGACAACCAGGTTCGGGCGAAAGCGATTCATTGGCAGCGGTGTTTCGAGACGGCTGTTCAGATCGTCAAGCGATTCCTGCGAGGCAATCAGAATTGGGTAGCCATCCGCAAAGCTGACGTGATCGTCGGGTTGAACGGCATAATCCGGGTTGACGCGGCGGATCGTGGTTGATGGCATAAAGACAAGGCGCGCGTCTGTGTTCAGGTAGGATGAAATCCATTCGGCAACCTCGTCCCCTTGATCGATGGTTTTGATGTTGTGGCTGCTCCAGACCTTGGCGCGCCGGGTCGGCCCATCCGTGGCGACTGGGAGGCTAATGGTGGGCATTTCGGGGGCCGCCAGGCTGAGGGTCGTATCCGTTACTTCGGGCATAACCAATGCAAGGGAAGCAATGTCCCTTTGGGTGATGGCAAGTCCATCCGGATCAACAATCAAGAAGCGACGGTCATAGCGCAATCCGCGCCGCTCGACGAAGGCGTTCGGAATAGAATGGCCGCGACAGCCTTTCACAGGATAATAGTGAATAGAAGTAAGCTTTACCATAACGCAAGTTTACCAGATTGCGTTAAGCAGACAAAAGTAAAATTCTATCCATTTATGTTTTGAGGCGGGTCGAGCATTCAGATGAAAGCTCACGCCGAAGATCCGCCAGCGGGGCAATACCTGTTAACAGGTATTGCCCCATCGTATGAATCCGAAAAAGGAGTTGCCTGCATGATTAATTCAGTAATTGCCGTTTTTGCCGGCCTGGTATTGCTGGGAAGCTCATTGCGATCAATCCCATCGATTGGCCTTGCGTTGGAAAAGTTCGCGCGCTGGCTCAGTCTCTTTGATGTTGCGATTGGGGTGGTTGCAATTGTGATTGGCATCCTTGAACTGCTCAGCCTAGAGGGCATTTTGCTCATCATGGCCGGGTTCGTGCTGGCAATCAGTGCGTTACAATCCATTCCTTCGATTGGCGAACCGCTGGCCCGTGTGAGCAATGCGTTAATTCCCTTCCGCCTGCTGATTGGCGCGGTTATTTTGATTGTCGGTGTGTTGAATGTTTTATCGGCTTTATTTGGCTCTTTGCGATTTTAAGAAGCTGTTGTAGTTTGCGAACATCCCTTTGACCTTAAAATAACAAACCCCGCCAGATGTTTGGCGGGTTTGTGTTAGTTTGTGAAGTTTCTGGACCGCCAGAGTTTGATGGCAATCAGTTCATACCACGCCAGGATAGCGATGAGAAAAATATAGAAGGTGATGCTCTTGATAATGAAGGTCGGCACGGTCAAGACCAGTACCAGCCAAGTCAGGCGTGCCTGTATACGCCAGGCAGGCTGACGACCAAACTCGCGGGCCATGAGAAGCAATCCGGGCAACATGCTCAGACCGAGCAGGATATAGGCAGTGTCGTGCAGCACGCCGTGCCAGGTGACAGCCGGGTCGCTGCGGAAGGTTGGGTCGGTTGGAAAGCTAAGCATCATCAGCGCGCCCCCGGCAGCGAAGAGAAATTTGGGGCCCAGGCTATCAGGGAAGCGCTGCCACAGGCTCAGGGCAACAAGCATCAGCAGCAGGCCACCGCCAAGGAAGGTGGCAGTCATCCAGCCGCCGTAGGGGCCAAGCGCAAGTCCGCTTGGCCAGTCAGTGGTGACGGCGTAGATCGGATGCCAGCGCAGCGAACGCATGAAATCATATTCGGCGATCGTCAGGATGAGCAGCATCCCACCAAAGAGCACAGGACCTATCATCCCAGCCAGGGCGGCGATTTTTTGCAGCACGTATTTCACTTTCAACGCAAGAACATTTGTCACGTCTGTGGCAAAGAATTAAATTACGCAGGCAGAATCGCCGTCGCTTCGATCTCAACGAACAATTCGGGATCGATCAGGGCTTTGACTTCGACCATCGTCGTGCAGGGTTTGATGTCTTTGAAGACTTCGCCATGCGCCTTGCCAATCTCTTCCCAGCGCGAAATATCCACGGCAAAAATACGCGTGCGGACGACGTCGCTCATCGAGGCGCCAGCTTCCTTCAGGGCTTTTTCGATCTTTTCCAGGGTAAGTTTGGTCTGCCCATAAGGATCGGTCACCGGATTGCCATTTGCATCCACGGCAGCGGTCGTCCCCGAGACTTCGATCACATTACCAATGCGGACGGCGCGTGAGTAGCCGATGATGTCTTCCCATTTCGACCCGGCAGGGATATTCTTGCGGTTTGTCATATTATTTTCTCCGTTGTTTAAGATGAAATTTGATGCTTACTATACGTTATTTCTGCTTTGAAAACAAGCCGGTTTTTGCAAAACATCGCAATTCAGGCAAAAAATCTATTGTAATTTTAGACAAAGAATGCCATAATCTAGGCGACCCGCAGCTAGCCGGGAAATCCGACGAGTGTTCAAAGAGGAGAAGACGCATGTTTCAAAAACCAAAAGGTTTAATCGGCGTAGGCTTTATCCAATGTTTTCTGGCCCTGTTCTTTGTATTATGGTTCTTTATTTTCCCACAATATGGGATTTACTTTGCCTGGCCGGTGCGCCCTGAGTTGACGGCGCTCTTCCTTGGTTCTGGTTTTATCATGCGATCGTTTTATGGCTATCATCTCTGGCGCGAGAAGGACTGGTATAAACTGCGCTGGATCGTTCCCGGTGACTATATTTTTCTGGGTGTTTTGTTTATCACCACCTGGTGGCACATTTACGAAATGAACTGGACGATTGTCGGTGTAGACCCATACGCTCCGCTGCGCATTTTCTGCCTGATTATGGCGCATGTCTGGGTGTTGGCCTACACATTTGAAGGCATCACCGTCTTCCTGCTTGAGCCGCGCGGCGAAAACAAAGCCGCCGCCGACGCGCCCATTCCAGCCAACCTGTCAGAAGGCCCGGTGCAACCGCTTACCAAATGGGTGTTGCTGGCTGTTTTTTATCTCGGCACGATCATGTTTGGCTTGCTCTTCTTTGACCCGACCTTTGCCAACTTCCGCTGGCCGTGGGATTTAAACGCTTTCGATTCGCGCATCATGTCAGCCTTTGCAGCGGGCGCAGCCGCATGGGCCGCCACCATGTATTTCAAAAAAGACTGGGCCGAAATCAAAATCGGTTACACTGGCATTACCCTGTTCAACACAGGGCTGGCGCTCATGTCGATTGTCACATTCTTTGTCCACCGTGAATGGTGGGTGGCGGGACGTAACAACATCCCAACCTTCATCTTGGGCATGATCGTTTACGCCATTGCGCTCTGGTTTTGCTACTGGAAACAGGAAAGCGCCAAAAAGTTAGTGGCTGCACCTGCCGCGAAGAAAAAGAAATAACCTGATGAAAACAAAATCCCCGGCCTAAACCGGGGATTTTTTCTCCCTTTGCCGGGGCGGGTTTTCTACGGGTATAATCCAGTGTATGGATGAAAAACCCTCCTTTCGCCCCTTTATTTTTCCAACCATTTTTTTGATGTTGCTCGGCTGGGGCGGATTGGTTCTGCTCTTCACCTTTACCCTGCCGACCATCTGGCCGCGCTGGACATTTTTTGCGCTGCTGGTGATTGCCTTTAGCGGAACCGCCCTGCCCTTCTCCTTTCTCCTGAACCAGCGGCTGTTATCCAACGGAGCGGCAGTCGTCACCCGTCAAGCCGTCTGGGTCGGAATCTATGTCGCCATTCTGGCCTGGCTGCAAATCGGACGCATTCTCAATTTCACGGTGGCGCTCTGGTTTGTGCTCGGCTTTCTGGGGATGGAATACCTGACCCAACTACGCGAGCGCCCCAAGCGGCGAAAAGTGACTGACGAACCGTCAGAGTAAACCCCACCTGATAAAAGAGCGGATTCCAAATGGAATCCGCTCTTTTACTTTAAAAATACAATATAAAACTCAGGGTTGGTACACTTCGAACTTCCCATTCTTCACAATCAACACCAGTGGATCATGCACCGGGTCGCGGTTGGCATCAAACGAAAACTTGCCCAACGGACTGTCCACATCCTTGGTTTTTGCCAGTGCGTCACGCACTGCTGCATGACTGACGCTGTTGGCATTTTTGATCGCCAGCGCAATCACCCACGTTGCCGTATAAGCCTGCGCAGCAAACTGGTCGGGATCGCTGTTGTATTCGGCTCGAAACGCCTTTACAAATTCCACGCTGGCGGGCACGCTGCTATTCAAGCTCCATGCCGAGCCAGAGATGGCTCCTTCGCCCGCCGCGCCCGCCGCCTGGGAAATCTTCAAACTGTTGAAGCTGTTGCCCCCAATAAACGGTACACTGTTTGGGATTCCCATTGCGCGGGCTTGCACCATAATCTTTGCCGCCTCATCTGAAAGCGCCGCCAGGATGATCGCATCCGGGTTGAGCGCCTTGACTTTGGTCAATTGGCTGGAGTAATCGTTATCGCCCTGCTTGAAAGTTTCCTCTGTCAAAATTTCAATCTTTTCCTGGGTAAGCGCATCTTTAAATATTTTTTCAGCGCTAATGGTAAACGCGTCATCTGTGCCGTACAGAATGACAACTTTCTTGAGATTAAATCCTTTCGCAACCACCCGCACCGTATTAGGGACAACTGCACTATCAGGCAGGCTGGTACGGAAGATGTAATCACCAATGGCAGTAATTCCGTCGGCAGTGTTCGAGCTGGCAACCACCGGCATGCCCGCTTTTTGCGCCAACGGGTCGGCGGCCAGCCCTTGTGTTGAAATGGTTGGCCCAAGAATGGCGGTGACATTCGGGTCAGCCACCAGCTTGGTGAAGGCAGCAACTGCCTCGTCCGTGTTGCTTTCGGTATTGGTATAGGTCACTTTCAGTGTAGTGCCAGCACCGAGCGTTTTCTGTGCGTTGATTTGTTTGACCGCCAGATCAATGCCCAGCTTGATCGGTTTGCCATAAATATCATTGCGTCCGCTCAAATCTTCCACAGCGGCCAGGTTAATTTCGGCGGGCAGGCTGGCGCTTGCAGCAGGGGCGCAGGCTGTGGCAAGGATACTCAACAGCATCAGACCGGCCAACAGTTTCAAGAAAAGTTGTTTTTTCATAGCGTTTTCTCCTTTGAACAATCATGCTATCAGATGAAAAAGCTGGCCCATGTGGGCCAGCCTGCTTTTTATATTATTCTACTTTTTGCAATCGTTTCTGAATACCATCTTTTATGGCGTCCAGCACTTTGGCTTCGGCCGCATTTTTGGCAACCCGAATGGCGTTTTTGATGGCGATTTCGCCAGAGCGACCATGACCGATGAAAACAATTCCGTTCACGCCGAGCAATGGAGCTGCGCCTTCTTCTTCGGGGTCCAGGATTTTTCGCAGTCCGCGCAGTTTGGGTCTTACCAGCACCCCACCCAGTTGTGTCAGCGGATCGCTGTTTTTAATCATATCACGCACTTTTTCAAGGATCATGTTGGCGACAGCTTCGGATGATTTGAGCAGTACATTCCCCGTAAACCCGTCCGTTACCGCAACATCCACCTTCCCGCCAATCACTTCTTTCCCCTCGACGTTGCCGAAAAAGTTCAGTCCCGCACCCTTGATCAGGGGCAGCGCATCACGCACCAGTTGGTTGCCTTTGCCTTCTTCTTCGCCGTTTGAGATCAGGCCGATCTTCGGACTTTTAATGCCACGCACCTTTTCGGCATAGATACTGCCCATAATGGCAAATTGATACAGGTTTTCGGGTTTGCAATCCGGGTTGGCGCCAATATCCAGGATGATGCACGAGCCAGTCGCCGTTGGGAAAACCGGGGCAAGCGCCGAAAGGTCCACGCCCGGGATGGTGCCCAGGCGAAAGTAAGCGGTGGCAACCACTGCACCAGTATTCCCAGCTGTGACGAAGGCATCTGCTTCGCCGTTTTTGACTAGATCAAGCCCAACAGCAATCGAGTTTTTGGCATTGGCACGGCGTGCTTTGAGGGCCAGTGCAAAGCCCTTGTCTTCCATCGTCAGCATATCGGGGGCATGCACAATGCGGATGGGTAAATTGCCGGGGTTTTGCGCGTCAAGAATGGGTTTGATTTTGGCTTCGTCGCCAACCAGGATCATTTCCACCCCATATTCACGCGCTGCCATGACAGCGCCAACCACGTCTGGCGTGGGATATTGGTCGCTGCCCATGGCGTCGAGAACAATTTTGGTCATAAATAAGCTCCTATCACTGCAAGATGAATGCGCTACGCATTGCTACCAATATCGCTGACAGGTTGACATGCGGGCGAACGTGATTATAATACGACCTGCATCCGCGCTGGTGCTGGAATTGGCAGACAGGCATGGTTGAGGGCCATGTGCCGTAAGGCGTGAGGGTTCAAGTCCCTCCCAGCGCACTGCATCGAAAACGTCCCCGAAAATTCGGGGACGTTTTATTTTCACTTTGTAAGGGCGCGGTTCCCGCACATAATAAGCAAACCGGGGCGGGAAGACCCCACCCTGCGCATATCAATGCAAAATCTGGCTGAGAAACAAACGGGTGCGCTCTTCTTTGGGACGGGTGAAAAACTCGTCGGGAGTGCCCTGCTCGATGATCTGGCCTTCGTCCATGAAGACGACGCGGTGGGCGGCAGCGCGGGTGAAGCCCATTTCGTGCGAGACGACAATCATGGTCATTTCGTGGGCCAATTCTTTCATCACATCGAGCACTTCGCCGATCATTTCAGGGTCGAGCGCGGAAGTGGGTTCGTCGAAAAGCATCAGGCCGGGTTTCATGGCCAGGGCGCGGGCAATTGCCACGCGCTGCTGCTGCCCGCCCGAAAGCTGACGGGGATACTGGTCGCGTTTGCTGGCAAGGCCAACCCGTTCCAGCAGGCGTTCGCCCTCGAAACAGGCCTGTTCCACGGGCAGTCCGCGGACATAGACCGGGGCCTCGATGATATTCTCCAGCGCCGTCAGATGCGGGAAGAGATTGAAACGCTGGAAAACCATCCCGATTTCGGCACGCTGGCGCGCAATGTTAGCTTCGTGGTCTTCGATCAGCTTGCCATCGCGCTCAGTGTAGCCGATCATCCGTTCGTTGACGTAGATGTGCCCACTGTTAAATTTTTTCGAGATGGTTGATGCAACGCAAAAACGTGCTTTTGCCTGAGCCTGAAGGGCCAAGCACAACAACCACTTCATTTTTGCGCACTTCAAGGTTGATATTTTTCAGCACGTGCAGGCTGCCAAAATATTTGTTGACGTTTTCGGCTTTGACGATGATGTTGGCTTGCTCCATCAATGGCCTCCCTTGGTGGTGGTGCCCAGAAAGCGCGCAATCATGCCCACACTTTTCACATCACTCCTGCGTTCGCCCAGCCGTTCTTCAATACGCGCCTGGATAAACGACCAGATGGTGGTCAGCATCAGATAGTAAAACGATGCGGCAATAAACAACTCAAATGGTTTAAAAAGACGCGCATTGGCCTGGCTGAAGGCAAAGAAAAGTTCGCTGGCTGAGATAATCAGCATCAGGGAGGTGGTTTTCATCATATTATTAAATTCGTTGCCAAGCGGCGGAATGATGACTTTGGCAGCCTGCGGCAGAATAATGCGCCGCATGGTCAGGCTGTATTTCATGCCAAGCGATTTGGCGGCTTCCATTTGACCGGGGTCGATTGACTTGATCCCAGCCCGGATGATTTCAGACATATAGGCGCCTTCGTTGATGGCAAGCGCCAGCGTCCCGGCCTGGAGTGGGCCGGAAATGGTCAGAAAGCCCAGGTTGATGTCGTTGAAATCGAAAATGTGCGTGACACCCAACCCAAAATAGAGCAGCATCATTTGGACGACGAGTGGCGTGCCGCGAAAGTACCAGATGTACCCACTCGCCAACCAGCGAATGACACGCACTTTTGACATTTTGCCGAGCGCGGCGAATAACCCAAAGAGGGTGCCCAACGCCTGGGCGATGACGCTGACGACAACGGTCACAACCAGCCCATTGCGAATCAACGGATCCTGAAACGCCGTTGGCGGCCAGATGTAATACCAGAAAACAGACCAGTCAAAATGAAACATGTGCCCTCATTATTATGAAACGTGCCGCGCACCTTGCAGGTGCGCGGCACGTTGGTTACTGCCTGTTACGGCATGGTGACTGCGCCACCCGTCATGTTCCACTTCTTTAAAATGCTAGTGTAGGTGCCATCATCCATCATGCTCTTCAAAGATGCCTTGACGGCTTCGCCAAGCGGTGTCAGCGGAGCACTGGTGCAATCAGATGCGCCACACGGTACGCTAATTCCTTCCTGCGCCGATTCGAGAATCTGCCCGACCAGCTCAAATTGATCGGGGTGCTGAACAGTGTAATAAGCCGCCACGGGTGAATCCGCAAAGTAAACAGCCACCTTGCCAGCCTGAAGTTGTTGCAGCGCATCAGAGTCTTTTTGGGCAATCACCACCTTGATCGGTTCCTTGCCATTCTTGACACAGTCATCACTCAGGCCTTTGCCCTTGTAATCGGCTTCACCTTGCAGGTAGTTGGCTTCGGTGGTGCCGCTTTCAGCGGCAGCGCTCTTGCCACACAGGTCCGCCGGGCTGCTGATCTTTTGTGGGTTACCTTTGGCAGCCACCATCGATTGCCCCGCCTGGAAGAACGGAATCATACTGACCTGCTTCTGGCGTTCGGCAGTGATATTCTGGGCCGAAATAATAATGTCGCATTTGCCACTGTTGACGGCGGCGATGATCGTATCGAACATGCTATTGATGAAGGAAACCTGCAAGCCCATGCGCTTGCCAATCTCCATACCAATTTCCACATCCGACCCCATTGGATTGCCGCTATCATCGAAGAATTCCTGCGGCGGATAGGGGAAGTCCGTGCAGATCAAAAGTTTGCCCTTTTGCGCTACTGCGCCATCTGGCACTTGGATCATAGCGGTTGGCGCTGCCGTTACCGGGGCGGGTGTGGCTGTCGCCGCACCGCAAGCGGTCAGCAACAGGCTGGCGACGATCACCAGGCTCATATAAGAAAACAGTTTTTTCATTTTCATCTCCTTGGAACTACGTTTTTTTTCTTATCTTATTAAGAATAAAGGTTTTTCCCCGAAACACAAGGGGAACTTGGTCTTGTTACACAATGATTATGTCATCAACCTGCGTTTGACGTATGAACCATTCGGGGCATTTTTTGCGCGCGCTCCCTTTTCTTACAAACCCTTAAGGAACATGCGCCTTTGAATAGGAGTATACTGGATTATCTACCCACACATTCTACAACCCACAGGTGTTCAGATGACCAACCCGTTCGAGTTCAACCAGCACTGTCAAAAAAAGCCTCGCCGCACAGCATTATATCGCCAGCGAGGAAATTTCCACGATTGTTTACCTGGCTCAAAAACTTGGCAAACCCCTTTAACCCAAAGGTCCCGCCGGGGTGGGCAAGACCGAGCTGGCAAAAGCCATCGCCGCCGCCACGGGCCGCGAGCTGATCCGGCTGCAATGTTATGAAGGGCTTGATGAATCAAAGGCGCTCTACGAATGGGAATATTCAAAGCAGTTGCTCTATACACAACTTTTGCGTGACAAGTTAAACGATACATTGGGAAAGGCTGAGACATTGTCCGAGGCTGCCGACAAACTGGCGGCTGAGGAGGATGTCTTTTTCTCCACCCGCTTCCTGCTCCAGCGTCCGTTGCTGAAAGCCATCCTGAGCGAAAAACCGACCGTCCTGCTGATTGACGAAATCGACCGCGCCGACGCCGAGTTTGAAGCCTTCCTGCTCGAGAATTCTCAGCGACTTTCAGGTTTCCATCCCGGAGCTTGGGACGCTTTCGGCAAAGCACCGTCCGATTGTGATCCTGACCAGTAACAACACGCGTGAGCTTTCAGAAGCGCTTAAACGTCGTTGTTTGTACCTGTTTATCGACTACCCGAGCCTCGAAGCCGAGCTGGCCGTCGTGCGGCTGAAAGTGCCTGATCTCTCGCCCAAACTGGCCGAACAAGCTGTGGAATTTGTCCAGCGTCTGCGCAAGACCGACATGCGCAAATCGCCCAGCATCAGCGAAACACTCGACTGGGCCAATGCGCTCGTGGCGCTCAACGCCAAAAATCTCGACCAGGCCACGCTCGAAGAGACCTTAAGTGTGCTACTCAAACACGAAGCCGATCTTAAAAAAGCCCGTCGCCAGTTCATGGCCCCGCCGCCGCGCAAAGGGCCGGATGAATTTAATCGGTTTTCAGGGAATTGAGTTTTGTGATTGGAAAATTGGGGCTTGGTAGATTGATATTTGACCAATTACCACTTTACCAATCTACCGCTCCCGAGGTGATTTATGGAATCTCGCATCTTACAACTGATCGCCGCCTTGCGCGCCAGTGATGTGCGCGTCAGCCTGGCCGAAAGCGCCGAAGCCTTCTCTGCTGTGGATTTAATGGGGATTCAAGACCGCGAGCAGTTCCGTCTATCGCTGCGCGCCACGCTCATTAAGGATTTGCGCAACATCCCCATCTTCGACAAGCTCTTTCCGCTTTTCTTCGGCACAGGTCAACCACCAATGCTCGGCAACGACCTTTCAGAAGAGTTGACGCCCGAAGAAACAAAAATGCTGGCAGAGGCACTGCGCCAGTTCGCCCAGCAACTCCGTCAGCAAATGGAACGCCTGATGAACGGCGAACCACTGACCAAGGAAGAACTCGAGCAACTGGCAAAAATGACCGGCCTGAACAATACCGATGATCTGCGCTACCAGAACTGGATGGCGCAGCGCATGGAACGGGCAATGGCGTCACCCGAAGTGCGCGAAGCCATGAAGGAAGTGCTGAAACAGTTGGAGCAGATGGGCATGAACCGCGAGCGCATCGAGCAAATGCGCGAGCTGATCCAGCAAAATTTGCAGGCCATGCGCGAGCAATTGAACCAGTTTGCGGGTCAGCGCATCGCCGAAAACCTGAGTGAGCGTCCGCCAGAGGATGGGGCTGAGGGGCTGATGGACCGTCCCTTCCGCTCACTTTCAGACGACGAGCAACATGCGCTCAGCCGTGAAGTAAAACGTCTGGCCGCTGCCTTGCGCACGCGCATTGCCCTGCGGCAGAAACGCGCCAAGACCGGCCAACTGGACGCAAAATCGACCATCCGCGCCAATCTGAAGCATCACGGCGTGCCCATGGAAGTTCGCCACCGTCAGCGCATCCGCAAACCGAAGATTGTCGTCATCTGTGATGTCAGCACGTCAATGCGCTTTTGCTCCGAGCTAATGCTGACTTTTCTCTACGCCATGCAGGGACAGGTACGCAAAACCCACGCTTTTGCCTTTATCGACCACCTGGAATATATCTCTGGCGATTTCACTGGCGCGGACGGCAACGAAGCGATTGCCCACATCCTGCGGCGTATGCCGGCCGGTTCGTATAATACCGACCTGGGACGTTCGCTCAAAAACTTTGACGACGACTTCCTCGATACACTCAACGGCAGAACCACCTTGATTGTGGTCGGCGACGGGCGCAACAATTACAACGATCCGCGCCTTGACCTGTTTTCGCAAATGGCGCGCCGCGCCCATCGCACCGTCTGGCTCAACCCCGAGCCGCCAACCCTGTGGGGCAGCGGCGACAGCGACATGCCGGGCTACGCCCCGTTGTGCAACTCCGTCTTCAAGGTCAGCACGATGGCCGAGTTGACTGCAGCGGTGGATCAGTTGATGTCAGCGTAAACAATTATGTTGAGCGGTGGTCTGAAGACCACCGCTTTTTTATTGCGTTTCATTAATCATCTTCATAAACACATCCACCACTGCCGGGTCGAACTGTTTTCCGCTCAACGCTTGGATATATTCCATTACCTTTTCTTTTTCCCAGGCTTTGCGATAGGGCCGGTCAGAACGCAGCGCATCCCACACATCCACAACCGAAAAGATCCGCGCTACCAGCGGAATTTCATCTCCTTTTAGCCCACGCGGATACCCTGAGCCGTCCCAATGTTCGTGGTGGCAGTAGGGAATATCAAGCGCAGGTTGCAAATACTCAATCGGGGAGAGCATTTCGTAGGCGTACGTCGTATGCTTGCGCATGACAACCCATTCGTCTTCACTCAACGGGCTGGGTTTCAGCAGGATCGAATCAGGAATGCCCATCTTGCCAATATCATGCAACAAACCGCCTCGTTTGATTTGTTTCAATTCTTCTTCATTAAAGCCCATCTTGCGCGCCATCTGGATGGTTAATTCAGTGACACGCTGTGTATGTCCCTCGGTCTCCTTGTCACGCAAGTCCAGCGCCCTCGACCAGCCATCCAGTGTCGTATCGTAGGCCTGTTCGAGTTTAAGCTTTGAATGGTGCAGGTCATTAAACAGAAGAGCATTCTCTACGGCAATGGCAGCCTGTTCGGCAAGCGAGTTGAGAAAATCGAGCCATTCCTGATCGGGATGGAGTGGGGTACGGTGGAAAACTTCAAGCACCCCTTTGACCTGATCCTTGGCGACCAACGGAACCCCATAGTAGCTGACAAAACCATCCTCTGCAAACAGGTTTGCCCGCAGGAAATGATCCGGCTCTGCGAGTAAATCTGGCACTTCAACAACACGGCGGTCTTCAATCACACGGCTGGCATGCCCCCTGCCAATGCTCATTGTAAAATCTTCAAGGTTTTGCGAGCGGAAACCACTTCCGGCAATATATTCCAGCACATTTTCATCCCGGTTGAATAACAGGGCATCTGCTGCATCAACATCCAACTGCCGGACGACGTGCTTAAGCAATGTCTCCAAGCTTTGGTTCAAATCAACACTGGATGTAATTGCGCGATCAATCTCACTAAGCGCTGTCAAATGATTTAGCTGTCGCCGAATCCTTTCTTCGGCTTTTTTGTTCTCGCTAATATCCCTGCAGATGGTCGAAAGATATTCCAACGTTCCATCCGGGCCTTTATGCGCAATAATCA
Source organism: uncultured Chloroflexia bacterium (assembly GCA_963757465.1). Taxonomy (GTDB): domain Bacteria; phylum Chloroflexota; class Anaerolineae; order Anaerolineales; family Villigracilaceae; genus UBA5195. Next base: position 20,582 of record CAVWRY010000009.1, read on the forward strand.
CCTGCGCCGTCGGAATTTCGCGGCCGTTGCGGGTCAGGCGGGCAGTTTCGCCACTCCAAATGCCATCTTGCACGGCTTTTGCCAGGCCCCTTTTTATAATGGGTGTGGCCCATTCAGGATTTAAGTCCCCAATTTTCAGGCTGGTAATATTTTCGTTTTCGCCAATCCCGACCATCCTACGCCCGGCGCGGTTGAGGTACATGATGTGCTGACCCGGGTCTGCAATGGCGACAAAATCGGGGGTAGCTTCCAAGATTGCCGTCAAGCGCGCCTGGGTATATTCAGCCTGTTTGCGTTTGCTAATATTGCGCACTGCCACCACCCTCATCTTGCGTCCCTTGAAAATAAAATCTCTGCCTTGCGTTTCCAGCGGCAGGATCGTATCATCGGGTTGGATGATGTTAACTTCAATGGGTTCGGTTGAACCGGTTCGCATGTTTGTTTTTAACTTCTTAGCGATTCCGGGGTAAAGGGGATGAGGTCGAACCCGTTTTTGCCAATGAAATCTTCGGGTTTTTCATAGCCAAAAAGATTCGCAAAGACCTGGTTGGCATCTTGAATGATACTTTCGTCATGAATCATGATGCCTTCAAAAGATGCGTCTGACAAACTGCGAAAGCGTTCTTCGCTTTCGCGCAGTCTCTCTTCCGTTTCTTTGCGCTCGGTAATATCCTGAAGCGTCCCCAGCATCCGCAGGCGTTTTCCATGTTCGTCAGTCATTCCGACAGCGCTGCCTAAAACATAACATTCGCTTCCATCGGGTCGCACAATACATATCTCAAGGGGCTTCGCAGTTGGGATTTTCCCGGCCATGAAATCTGCTTCGGTGATACCTTGCTCAAAGGCGTTGGCAATGTAGTCCAACTGCGTTTTGCGATAATCAGCACGGGTGTATGCGATATAACCTGCCCCTTTTCCGGCAAAGTCTTCAGCAGAAATGCCATATATCTGGAGCAATATATCATTGACTTCCAATTTGTCTGTAGGAACGTTCCATTCCCATATGCCGAGCCGTGCAAGTTGTGCCGCCTGATGCAGCCTATGCTCGCTCTGTTTTAGCAGCATTTCAGCCCGTTTTCGTTCGGTAATTTCCTGAGATGTGCCTCGCAGAAAAAGCACTGCACCAGTTTCATCGCAAATAATTTCTGCAGGTTCAGCACGAATGATATGGATGGAACCATCGGCCCAAATGATGCGTTGCTCCATCGGCCAGAAATTGCCTTGCTCTATCGTCATCCGTCTGATTTCATTTACTTTTGCGCGATCATCCGGGTGGACGCTTTGCTCAATCACATCATTCAACACACCCGTAAATGTGGCTTTATCAATGCCATAAATGGCATACATTTCATCAGACCAGGAAAGCTGGCCGGTCTGCATATTCAAGGCCCAACTTCCCATTTGGGCGTAATGCTGCGCCTTACGCAACCCCGCTTCCGATTCGCGCAAAGCATCCTCGGTACGCTTCCGTTCGGTTATATCGCGGATAAAGATCAGGGAGGCGGGTGCTCCCTGATAATGGTAGCGCGACGAGTTGATTTCCACATCCAAAGTGCTACCATCCACCCGGATCAATTTTGTCGTAAGCGTTGGCACATCCTGTCCCTGAAGTTGTAGCTCAAAGCGTGCGTGAATAACAGAATGATTTTCTGGATGCACAAGCTCCAAAATTGATTTGCCAATCACTTCATCGGCACTTGCCGCCCCCAACATTTTGACACCTGCCGGGTTAATCAGTTGCAATATTACGCCATCGTGAACGGCAATTGCATCGGGTGACAGGGCAAAAATCGCCTGATAAACTTCATCGCACGTTGCCCCCTGCGTCGCTACGACGCCTGGCTGGTGAATCTTTTTGCTTTTCTTGGCCATTTCCGCCTCGAATAAATCTGAATGATTTCAAAATAAAAGTACAAATGCTGCAAAAGATAAAACATGACTCTTATTTTATTCTTATCTGACTTAATCAGGTAGGATAAACCCTTTTTTGACACCAAATGCGAATGCTTTTGATCTTTCAATGACCCAAACGTTAACCTTTTCTCTATATTCCATACGCATGGCTGGTAAAAGCCTATCCCGATGGTAGAATTGAAAAATACTACAGGAGATCAAACCCATGAAACTTGTCACAATCGCAGAAATGCGCACGCTCGAAAAACAAGCCGATGCTACCGGCCTGTCCTACGCCCAAATGATGGAAAATGCCGGGCACGGCCTGGCCGATGAAATCCGCATTTTGCCTTATGGCGGCGAAGATGAAACCATTGAAGCGCTTGGCCTGGTGGGTGCTGGCAACAATGGCGGCGACACCCTGATTGCCCTTGCCGATCTTGCTGCCGCAGGCTGGCATGTGCGCGCATACCTGCTCAACCGCAAAGCCGATTCGCTTGCCGAAGGTCTCGTCAAGGCTGGCGGCGAAATCACTCTTGCCGAAAGCGACTCCAGCTTCGAAAAGCTCGCCGCCCTTATCGACACCGCCGATGTCGTTGTCGATGGCCTGCTCGGCATTGGCCTGACCCTGCCGCTGCGGCCTGAAGTTGCCGCTGTGCTCAATGCCGTCAACAACGCCATCGCCGACCAGCCCTGGCCGCCTTATGTTGTCGCCGTCGATTGTCCATCTGGTGTGAATGCCGATAATGGCGAGGCCGCCCCCGAAACCATCCCCGCCAGCGTCACGGTCTGCATGGCCGCCATCAAGCGTGGCCTGCTGCAATTCCCGGCCTTTGAGCTGGCAGGCGAACTGCGCGTGGTCGATATTGGCCTGACTGAAAAACAAGCTTTATGGAAATCGTTGCAACATTTCGTCGCGGATGACGATCTCGTTGAGGACTATCTCCCGATGCGCCCCGCTGATGCCCACAAGGGGACATTTGGTACCGCACTGATTGTAGCGGGTTCGATCAACTACACTGGCGCGGCCCTCCTTGCAGGGCGCGCCGCGTACCGTGTCGGTGCTGGGCTGGTACAGATGGCTGTCCCAGGGCCGGTCCACGCTGCGTTAGCCGGGCACTTCCCCGAAGCCACCTGGATTCTGCTGCCGCAGGAAATGGGTGTCATCGCTGAGGCTGCTACTGGAGATCCTCGCCAAAAACTTGGAGCGTGCCACCGCGTTGTTGATTGGCCCTGGCCTGGGTACCGAAGACACCACGAGGAACTTTGTCGAAAACCTGATGGGGGGCAAAACGACCACTAAAAAGTCTGGCATGCGCATTGGTTTTGTCCAAAACGATGAAGAAAAAAGCGACACGAAATCATCTGTTCTGCCCCCACTGGTGATTGATGCGGATGCGTTGCGTCACATCGCCAAAACCGAAGGCTGGGCCAAACTACTACCCGCGCTCGCCATTCTAACACCTCACCCCGGCGAAATGGCCGCCCTGACTGGCCTTGAAAAAGACGAAATCCAAAAGGATCGCATGGGCATCGCCCTCAAACACGCCGCGCAATGGGGACATGTTGTGGTTTTGAAGGGTGCCTTTACCGTCATCGCTGCCCCAGATGGTCGTTCCGTAACCATTCCGGTTGCCACCCCTGCGCTGGCTCGCGCAGGCACAGGGGATGTACTGGCCGGGCTGATCGTTGGCCTGCGCGCTCAGGGGGTCGAACCCTTTGAGTTTGCCGTTGCCGGGGCCTGGATCCATGCCCAGGCCGGGCTCTATGCTGCCGAACGGATCGGCTCTGAAGCCGCCGTCCTGGCAAGCGATGTTCTCGACACGATTGCTGAAGTCTTAAGCGGCTTCTAAGCCTGGACCAACTTCCTTATAACGAAACACCGCCCACGGGTCGCATGATCCATGGGCGGTGTTATTTTTGATTGTAGGCTTTCCTACTCTCTATTCTCTTAATTATACATGCCCCAATCCAGCGCGGACGGATCTTCCATCATGGCAAAGTCCCAGACATCCATGCCCATTTCGACGGTGACGGGCTGGTTGAGCGCTTCCTGCGCCTTGTTGCGGGTTTCGTCAATCATGGCCGGGCCGTATGGGCAGAAAGGCGTGGTTAAAATCATTTTCAAACGCGCTAATTCGCCGTCAATCTGAATATCACGCACCAGACCAAGCTGAATGATATTCATGCCAATTTCAGGGTCAATCACTTCCGAAAGTCTGGCACGGCACACTTCCACTAGTTCAGGGTGTGTTTCATGGATGGTCCAATGGATAATGTTCGTGGCTTCTTCGTCACTCATGGCTTAATTCTCCGCTAAAATGTTCTGAACAACGTAAGTACAATGGGTTGCGCCACTCAAGATGCACTGAATTTTCTCTGCCGGAACCGAGAGCATCTTTGAGATCAGCACCTGGTCAACAGTACAAATTTCCGGATGACTCTGCCCAACCTGTAAATACGGGCAGGCAATTTCGTGAATGTGATACTCATTACCTTTGCGTTCCCACTCAACAACAAAGCCTTCTTCTGCCAGCAAGTCACCCAGCGCATCCAGCCGCTCTTCAACAGTCAAGCCCTTGAGTTGTTGCTGGTGCTCGGCAGCCAGGTTGGTGGCTACTTCGGTAAACAGTTGCCCAACCATTGCTGATGGCAAACGTTCCTTCATTTGAGAAAGCAGACGGGTGGTCAGGCGCAGGTAACGGGTAGGGAATTTCTCCATACCGTTTTCGGTGAGAAAGTAGACCAGACGTGGGCGTCCCACACCATGTCTTTCTTCGTCCGCGTTGACCAGGCCTTCCACTTGCAGGTTGGTCAGATGGTGCCGCACCGAAATAGGGTTAATGCCCACTGATTTAGCCAGCTCGTTAATGGCGGAGCGTGGATGCCGTAAAAGCGTTTGTAAAATTCGATCACGTGTACTTTTCATGCGCATGCTCGTTTGTCTTCTTTCCTCCCCATTGTGAGGAGCGAACAGGGAGGTTCCACGCACTAGGCGAGGGTATTTGGAGTATATCAGCCTCATAATCGGCTGTCAATATTATAGATAAATATCATAAATATCCATGTTCTTTAAAAAAACAAGAGCCTTACAGGCTCTTGTTTTTGCTTTTACGATCCGCCGCCATCTCCATAAGATGCGTCGTCGGTGGGTGTCTTACCGCTTGGGTCATGGACATATACCCAGTCACCTTCATGCGCCCAGTTGAAGAGCCAATGGGCGTCGCCAATCGTCATATTAACGCAGCCGTGCGATTGTGGGTAACCCATTCTGGCCCGCCAGTATGCGCCATGCAAGGCACGGGCCTGGTCAAAGTACATGGTCCAGGGCACATTTTCAAGATAGTAATAGTCAGGGCCGCCTTGGTCACCACTCATGGTTTCAAGTTCTTTTCGCTGATAAATATGGAACAGGCCGGGACGTGTCCACAAAGGATCCAATCCGGTCGCAATCACGGTAGCAAAGACCAGTTGCTGATTATCGTATACAGTCAAGGTTTGCTGCTCCAGATTGACATCAATCCAGCGCCCATTGGTAACACCCTCAGGGGGGGTGGTCTCTGGCGTAGCGATTGCAATTTGACGACCTTCCACCCATTTATTGGGGCCAATCAAAACCCAATTAACGCCTTCGATGATTTGTGTGGAATAAACCTGGACAACATCATAAAGAGACAATGTGTCGACCGGGAGATTACTGGGGAGGAAGTTTGGCTCGCTTCTGACGGGGGTATCGGGCTCCAGTATCCACCCGAAGCGATTGCGCGGGGTGGAGTGGAATTCGATGCCTGGCTGATAATCTGGCAGTGAAACGGTTGAGCCATCGCCTGGCATCCAATCGCCAGATGGAAGTTGAAAATAGGTTCCCTTTTTGGTGTCATTCCGGGTGCTATAAACAACATAAATAATCGTTCCAGGCGGAATAATGCGTTGTGCGCCACTTTTGTCTTGCGCATCTTCCAGGCTGGAGTAGAAGCTGGTACCGGTTGTCGGGTCCACTTTGTAATAAAGGTAGGGAAGGGCTTTCAGGCTGGCATCAGCAGGGGTTTCATCGAGAGACTTCAGCGGCAAAGTTAAGCCCATATTCGCCATTTGCGTCAGGTACTCGGATGGCCCCAAGGGCAGGCAGTCATCTGGAGCTTGCAGATAAATATCAGGAGCGCAAACGACTCCTCCGCTATTATCTTCAGCCGTATTATCCAAAGATGGGGTGGCAATCTTTGCTGGCAGTACTGAAAACGCAACGCTTAAAACAGCAAGTAGACCAATAAAGTTTTTCATAGGTTTATTTTTCTCATAATGTTTGATCGAATTATACATGGGTTTTTGGGATTAAGATTTTGCTTTGAAATGCAAACTCTTTGTAAATCTCATGCTATAATAACAAAGTCGTTTCAACTTGACACAGTTTCTGCGCTGTGCTAAAGTAACGGTAATTCTAAAATCCTTTCCGCATGTCATCGTTGACATTCGGGTTTATCCTTTCTGAACCTGATAATAGGAGGGTTGGCTTGACTAAGTCTCGCACACAACAAATGGTAGACCGCCTGCGCGCATTACAGGCCTCGTCTCCAGATATTGAAGCATCGGCTATTGTGAGCGTTGATGGTTTGAGTATTGCATCTGCTCTCCCTCAAGGCGTTGAAGAAGACAGGGTTTCGGCCATGTCGGCTGCCATGCTTTCTCTGGGTGAGCGTATTTCCAATGAGCTGGGGCGGGGTTCTTTGGATCAAGTCTACATCAAAGGTGAAAAAGGTTATGTTATCCTGATGTCTGTAGGCGAGGAAGCGGTGCTGACTGCACTGGCGCGCGAACAAGCAAAACTCGGTCTAATCTTCCTGGATATGCGCCGAGCCACCGAAGACCTTAATAAACTCATCTAAGGCGGAGACTGTTATGAGCCCGATTCCAAAAGCTGGACTGTATTACCCGAGTAAATTTGGTCTGATTATGATCAAAGCCCTCGAGGATGTAATGGGAAAGAATGGCTTAATGCCATCCTTAACCTAGCTGGTTTGAATGCATATATCGACAATTATCCGCCAGATAATTTGGAAAAGTCGTTCGATTTTGCCGATGTATCTTCAATTAATATTGCTCTTGAAGAAATGTATGGCCCCCGCGGTGGTCGTGGTTTAGCTTTACGGGCTGGGCGTTCAACTTTTGCAGATGCGTTGAAGAACTTCGGTGCTTTGGCAGGTGCAGGCGATCTGGCTTTCAAGGTTTTACCCTTGCAGGCCAAAATGCGTATTGGTATCCCTGCCATGGCAAAGATTTTTACACAAGTTAGCGATCAGCACAGCACAGTAGAAGAACACGAAAATGAATTTGTATACACTATTCATAAGTGTCCTGTTTGCTGGGGTCGTACTGGTGTTGATAAGCCAGCCTGCTTCATTGCAGTCGGTTTGCTGCAGGAAGGTCTAAAATGGGTATCAGGCGGCAATGAATTCCGCGTGAATGAATCGAAATGTATCGCTCTTGGCGACCCCGTTTGTGAATTTATTATTCAAAAAGAACCGATTGCCTAGCGAGGCACACTGTGGCAGATGCTAAATCAAAAATCCTGATCGTTGAAGACGATTTGGACGTGGCTGATATGCTCAACGCGTATTTTCGCGTTCAAGGCTATGAAGTCTTCACCGTTAATTGGGGTGAAGATGGCGTGCGTGCCGCTGCAACTGCCCGACCAGATTTGATGATTTTGGATATTCGTTTACCGGATATAGATGGCTATGAAGTTGCCAGACGCGTCCGTTCTGATCGTAAAACCAATAACATTCCGATTATTTTTCTGACAGAGAAACGTGACCGCGCAGATCGTTTACATGGCCTCGAACTCGGCGCAGATGATTACATCACTAAACCTTTTGACGTTCAAGAATTGCGTTTGCGTGTGCGCAATGCGCTTAAGCGTGCCAGCCAGGATACAATCACAAATCCTGTGACCGGGTTGCCTGAGGGCACATTGGTTGATGAAAAACTGAAAGATTGCCTTGCCAAAGATGGTTGGGCATTACTTTTGATTTCGCTGGAAAATCTTGATTCCTTCCATGAGCATTATGGGTTTGTTGCTTCAGACGATGTCATGCGTGCGGTCAGTTTGATGATTCACAATGCAATGCGTGATGCAGGAAATAGCGAAGAGTTTCTGGGGCATTTAAACCCTACTGTTTTTGTAGAAACGCTTGCAGCATCTACTGTGGATGCCATGAAGGAACGTGTACGAACCCGCATCGAACAATCACTTGATTATTTTTACCCCATCAAAGATCGTGATCAGGCTACGATGCCCAAAAGACGTCTGGCTGTACACACTGCATCCCTGGTTGCTGGCGAAAAAGTTTTTGCTTCTGTTGATGATATTAAGACCGAGTTATTTACGCGTAAAAAATAGGTGTTTTAGTGCAACTTACAGTAATTGTCCCAACATATAACGAAGCGGAGAACCTGCCCAAGCTGGTCTCCGCTTTATTTGCTCTCCCCCTCCCCGATTTGAAAATTTTGATTGTCGATGATAACAGTCCCGACGGAACAGGGCAACTTGCGGATGGTCTGGCAGCAAGCCATCCTGACCGCATTTCTGTACTTCATCGGCTTGGGAAATTGGGGCTACGCACAGCGTATCTTGAAGGTTTTAAAATCGCAATTGCCAACGGTGCTGAAGCTGTTGGCCAGATGGATGCTGACTTTTCACACGACCCTAATAAACTGGTCGAGATGATTAATGCGCTTGAAAAAGCCGATGTCGCACTGGGTTCCCGCTATGTCGAAGGTGGAAGCGTGGATCGACAATGGCCACTGTGGCGCAAGTGGCTCTCTGCTTTTGGAAATAATTATGCACGGATTGTCTTGGGATTTCCGCTGCGCGATGTGACAACGGGCTATCGCCTTTGGCGGCGTGAAGCATTACAGGGTATGCCGCTTGATCGTATCCATGCCAACGGATATGTTTTTTTGGTTGAAATGGCCTATATGGCTTTTTGCTTGCGCTACCGTTTTGCCCAGGTGCCGATCTATTTTGCAGACCGCCGTTGGGGCAAATCGAAAATGTCATTCAAAATCCAGTTTGAAGCAGCCTTTCGTTTGTGGCAAGTGCGCTGGAACTATCGCGATTTACGAAAAAACGGCGAAAACGCCCGCGTTAATTTGTTGCTGACCGCTGACTAATACCGTAACCAAAGTCGTTACGGCACTAGACCTGGCTCAGCCTCCCCCATTCTTCCAAACTGAGTGTTTCGGCGCGTCTTTGTGGATCGATCCCGGCTTGCACAAGCATTTGACCGGCTTCTGATGTTGAAATTGCCAATCCTGCGGATAACGAATTCCGCAGGGTTTTTCTTTTCTGGCTGAAACCTGCCTTGGCAAGGCGAAAAAAGCGTTCGAGCAAATGGGTTGGGATGACCGGCTCCGGGTACATATCCACCCGGATGACGGCGGAATCAACGTTTGGGATGGGAGTAAAGGCGGATGCCGGGATGTTTGCCGCGATAACGGGACGACCATAGACCTGGACGCTCAAAGCCAGCAGACTCATGTCGCCGGGAGCAGCGCAAATCCTTTCAGCCACCTCTTGCTGAATGGTCAAGACAATGCGACGAGGCCGGGGCGCTTTTTCAAGCAAATGCCGAAAAATAGCCGATGTAATATAGTAAGGCACATTGGCGACTACGAGATAATCGTTCTGATCCATCAGCGCAGATGGTGCAAACCGCAAAATATCGCCTTCAATAACGCGCACATTTTGGTGTGGGGCGAGCACACTTTGTAAAACGGGAATCAGCCCAGGGTCGAGTTCGATGGCAGTCACTGTTTTGGCAGATTGGGCCAGGTAGCGGGTTAAACTTCCAAGACCGGGACCAATTTCCAACACTGCATCATCCGCTTGGATTTCTGCAGTGCGGACGATTTGTTCGAGCGCGGCGGTATCCTGTAGAAAGTTTTGTCCGAGTTTTTTATCGGGGCGCAGACTATGTTCGCGCAAAAGCGTGGGGATGTTGAGATAGGGTAGGCTCATTGAATGATGTAGAGAATGTTGGGTGGGACGGGCGTGAGAAAGTAGACCAAGACCCAGCCTTCGAGGCGCGTGCCGGGGTCGTCATCGGCGTAGGCCAGGTCGATCCATGGGCCTTGCGATGTGCCTGCCCCGATGTCGCCAACGACGGCCTTACCATAGCCAGGAATGTAAAGCGGCTGTCCCTGCATCGCATTGTAATTGGCGCGGATCATGCCGACCACACCGCGTTGAACGGACATACCGCTGGCGGTGCCGTAGGAACATTTGCCGGTACCCGAGTGGCAGGGCGAGTACCAGGTGGCGTACATGCTGACAGCGCGCCAATATTTTAGCGGCGGGTTGCTGCCGGGGACAGTACGCAGGGTTACTTTGGTGCCTGTGCCAACAATCTGGCTGACCGGCGGCTGGACAATGGTTTCATCTTCGGTTTGTGTGCTGACCTCCTTGCCATCTTCCGTGCGCACGCGAATGCGTGTGACGGCCAGCCCCTGCTGACCGGGCTGGATGATGTTTTGCGTATCCAGATCGAGTTCGTCAGATGTTTGATATTCAATTTTGAAGGGGACAGCTTTTTGCTGGAGCGAAAAGGTTTCAGCGACGCGAATGACTTTGATCTTGCCGTTGGCAGGCACCGGGTTGGACTCGTCTGGGAGGCTTTTGTCGAGCCCGATCAGCGGAATCCCTGCTGCGGCGAGCGCCTGCCCAACCGTTTTGGCAGACGATTTGACCGTTATCTCGGTTTCGCCCAGGCTGATGGTCAGATCACGCGCCGGGCGGTAAGTGATCGTGAGCGGGGCGTTGATGGGTGTCTGAGCGGGTGGCGAGAGAAAGTCGTTGGCGTAAAGGGTCAGTCCGCTCTCGGCCACAGCAGCACCGACGGTGAGCGCAGTGGTCTGGAGCTTTTGTTCGCCATCAGGGATGATAAGCGTCACCGTCAGTGCGTGGCGAATTTGCAGCGTGCCGCTTGCGCCAGCAGACAGGTTGAAATCTGCAGGGAGTTCGAAACCGTTATAGTAGAGTTTATCGGTTGGGCTCAGCTTGAACCCGGCCGCCGCCACAATGGCCGCTGCCGTCGCGGCTTTCGGTTGCAGCGTGACAATTTTCTCCCCATCCACAATGCTGACGGTGGTGGGTTGCGCATCGGGCTGGCAGGCCGCCAGTGCCAAAAACAAAAGGAGACAAACAATAGTACGTTTCATAGCATGATTGTAACGCAAGATGAGCTTTCTTTATGGCTTAACCGGAATGCCCCAAATCGTAACAAGCCCATTGTTGGTTGTCAGCAAAAATCGTCCATCGGGTGTGAAAGCAATCAAGCCGTTGACGTTATTCAAAATGCGCAAGGGATTACCGGTATAAGGGTTCCACAGGTAGGCTGTGTTCTGATAATCCGTTGAAACGAGCAGGTTTGACGTGGGGCTGAAATCCAGGCTGGCGACCCCGCCTGTCCATCCATCAGCAAAGGAGGGTTTGCCCGCTTTTATCGATCGAACGATTTTCTGTTTTTGCAGGTCGTAGATGTGAATAGTTGGGTCTGGCTCACCACCTGCCCCAGAAACACCAAACGCCATCCATTGCATGTCCGGGCTCAGGGTAAGCGCCTCTACAAAATCAGTCATGTCTGAAACAGCATGATAGGAAGTTCGGGTTGTCTCATCGCTTGAGAAATCCAAAAGTGCCAGTTGGGAATCGCCACCTGCATTATCGTACCCCCAACTCATCAGATGCGACGTGGATGAATAGAAAAACGGTTTTTGCGCTGACAGATATGTCATCGGTTGAATGCCAGATGTCATGTTCAGTTCGGTCAGTTGGGCAGTTTGCAAATTGAACGCTACTATTTTTTGTTCATCGCCGCTGTTCAAAATCAACCTTAAACCATCCGGGCTGAATTTGATTGGCTTATTTATTTTTCCTGCCAGCTCAAAAGTCAGCGTTTTTTGCCCACTTTGAAGATCCCAGATGAGAATGGTTCCGTTGTCGTCCAGCGAGGCCAGCGTACGGTGATCGGGACTGAAATCGAGGGCAACGATGGAGGCTTCGGGGTTGATCGTTTGGAGCAGCTCACCCGTGTCCAGGTTCCAGAGCATGATTTTGGCTCCGCCAGTTGCCGCCAAGTATTTTTCAGAACCGGCCATCTCAACCATCCCAACCGCTAGCGCATCAATTTTGTTAAAATCAAGCGTGGCAACTTCTTTGCCGCTCTGTATGTTTTGAATGATTACCGCTCCATGCTGGATGGTCGCCAATAATTCAGAATTTGGGCTAATGGCAGCGGTCATCAAATCTTGTGAAAACGATAAGGTGCTTTTCTGCCTGCCGGTGTTTCGATCAACCAGGTTCACCGTCCTTTGTGAAATACACACCAGCAGCCTATCCTTGTATGGCAAATTGTCGCATGTGAGGGTGTCTGACGGCGAAAACCCATTGCTTTCTCCATTGGTATAGGTGATGTCGCCATCCGGGCTTACATCGATGATGGGATCGCCATCATTTGCTTGGATGTCTTCTTTGGTGAAAATGGCTTTTCCTGTGGATGCATCCCAAACGCGCAAGTCTCCAATATCACCGCCGTCATTCCGAAGGCCCATTGCAGCAATGTGGCCTTTGACATCATAAACCAGTTGTGTAACCGAGCCTTTTACTTCTCCATCCATGCGTCGATCAAAGTTTTTCGCTTTTATATTCCACAGAAGAACGTTTGCATTGGTTGTTGCCAAAGCCAGAAAGTTCCCATCCGGGCTGTAGGCAAGGCGGGTAGTCGTCTCATCTGGGATCAAGTCATTTTGCTGCCAGGTCTGCGTGTCGTAGAAATACACTCCCGAATTGCTGGCAACAGCGAGGGTCTTTCCATCAGGGGCCCAAGCAATGTCTTGCGCAGCGCCATGACCGAATTCTCTGAGCTTTTTCATCTTTGTGGCGGCATTTGACAAGTCCAATGCCAGCGGGTGCGGTGCGGATGTCACGATGACTGGCGAAGTGATGCTGGCTGTGGGCAGGGCAATGGCTGTTTCGGTGGGCTGCAACGGGGTTGTGGTTGCAGCAGAAACAGTCAGGGTTGCAGGAGCAGGTATTGACGTAACCGAATGCGTTACGGCTGGGGCGCATGATTCGAGCAGCGCGATACACAGCACGGCAAAACAGACCCATGGTTTTCTGAACATTGATTTCCTCCAAAAGCCAGGCAGGGACATGCGGCTTATTGTAAATCATGCACCGTCCAGACATTCGGTTCAATATAAACAGCTTGGTCTGCGGCAACATCCACCTGAATTGGGTTGAGCGCACCGGGGACAACGTACGCCCCGCTTTCAGGGAATTTCATGCCTGCCCAGTTTTCCCATTCAGCGAGGTTGCCGCGGATGGTCATGGCTTCGTGGCAGGGCTTGATGATCTTCGCGCCCAATCGTACATGGACGCGTAGCCAGGCGTCAAAAGGCAGCCCATCCGCAGTTTGCCAGGTGATGTAATTATCAATAAGCGTCAGCGGGTATTGGCTCTTCTGGTTGGGGCGAATGGGTGCAACCAGCCGCGTGAAGCCTTTATCCACACCAATGGCGCGCATGGTTTGAACCATGCGCGCACTCAACCCAAGGCTGCGATATTCCGGCAAAATGGCGATCTGGATGGCGCACTGGGTGCGCGGCATAAGACCTTGCTGATGGTCGGCAACGGCCTGTTCAAAGGCCCAGTCCCAGCCGCGTTCGGGCAGGTCGTTTGGGTCGGCGTCCCAGTGCAGAGGCAGGCTGTTGCCCATCGCGGCGGCTTTGCCGGTTTCGGTATCGAGCAAGCCGAACTGATATTCGGGAAAACGCGTGAACAACTCGGGCCAGTATTGGTCGCTGATGGGATCATGCAACATGAATTCAGGCCAGCAGGCCGGGCCCAACGGGTTGACCAGCGTCTCGTAATCGGTACGCGTGGCCGGGGTGATGGGGATAAAACGTTCGTCGATCAAGTTAAATCTCCCGGGTTCTGTGAATCTGTCCATCTACTACGATCCAGATGTCGCTGGCAAAGCGTTCGATAAAGTAGCGGTCATGGACGACGGCCAGCACCGTGCCTTCAAAGTTGGCAAGCGCCTGCTCGAAGCGTGCCCGCGAGGGGATGTCGAGATGGTTGATCGGTTCGTCGAGCAGCAAAAAGGTGCAACCTTGCGCGACGAGCAACGCCAGCTCGAGGCGGGCGCGCTCGCCGTAAGACATTTCACCGTTGGGGCGCAGCGAATTGTCGCCGCTGAACAGAAAGAAATGCAGAAAGTGACGTGCTTCGGTTTCGTTGAAGGGTGCCACCCGCTGAATGGTCTGGAGCGGACTCAGCGCCGGGTTGAGCAGTTCCTGTTCCTGCGCCATATACCCCAGGCGGATCGTAGCGCCGCGCTGGATGCTGCCCGAAAGTGGCTCCAGTTTCCCGGCAAGGGTGCGCACCAGGGAGGTTTTTCCCGCGCCGTTGGGGCCTGTGACGGCGATGCGCTGCCCAACCTGAATTTCGAGATTAAGTCCGCTGAGCAGGGCGGCGTGACCGGGATAGCCAACCGAGAGATTGTTGGTTGTCAGCACATGACGCGATTGATGAACTGGCGCTTCAAAATCGAGTTTGATCTGCCACGACGGGCGCGGCTTTTCGACACGCTCCTCTGAATCGAGGTAACGTTCGAGCTTTTTCTCGCGCGAGAGCGCTTTTTTGGCGACCTTTTTGGCAATGCGACGCACGCCGGGTTGGCGCGGCGTGGTGCTCAGCTCCACTTGCAGGGATTGTTGCTTGGTCTGGGCAATATCCTGCTGCATGCGCCGGATTTCGGCAACTTGATCGGCGTAGGCTTCGGCGTGTTTTTCCTGCTCTTTGAGATACTGCTCCAGATAAGCACTATAGTTGCCGGTATAGGCGCGCACCGTGCGTTTTTCCGGGTTGAAATCGAGAATGGATGTAACGGTGTGATCGAGGAAGGCGCGATCATGCGAGACGATCAGCGCCGCTCCCTGAAAGTGATTGAGCCAGTCTTCGAGCCATTCGAGCATGGCAATGTCGAGATGGTTGGTCGGCTCGTCGAGCAGCAGCAGGTTGGGGTTGGTCAACAGCACACGCGCCAGCATCAAGCGCGTTTTTTGTCCGCCGCTGAGGGTGGTTACCGGGGTATCGAGGGGAAAATCGGCGAGGCCCAGGGGAAGAAGAACGGTGGCAGGTTGAAAGTTGAAGGTTGAAAGTTGGGTTAAGGCAAAGTTGTAGCGGGTCTGCAAGGTGGAATCATCAGGATTCTGGGCAATGGCTTCGGCAAGGGAGGCGATCTCAGCTTCAAAGGATTCAGTCGAACCCGTATCCATGCTGAGGGTGGATGCGATGGTTTGCCCTGGGACAAAGTCCATCCCCTGGGCCAGGTACCCGATCCGTAGCGCGGGATGGGTATGAGCGACGCTTCCCCGGTCTGGCATTTCGAGACCTGCCAGGATGCGCATGATGGTGGTTTTGCCACAGCCGTTCGGGCCGATCAGCCCAATGCGTTCGCCAGCGCTCACGCTGAAGGAAATGTCTTGCAAAACAGTGTGGATGCCGTAGGATTTGGTAAGGTGATGAGCAGTAAGCATAAGGTTAACCTGTGCTTTAACGCAAAAACCGAGGGCAGACGCCCTCGGCTTAAATACAATAAGCGGGTCGTACCCGAAAGATAGCTTGGTTTTTTACAGGTTATCCGTCATTCGTTATGCTCCTGAACCTTTACGTACTTCAATTATACCCGATGTTTTTCTACCAGGAAGACGCCAGAATGGTTTGTTCAAGACGCTCGCAAAGTTCGGAAAAATGGCTTTCGACTTCGTGCGCGATATTTAAGGCAGGGTCGGCATATAGATCACGCCACAATTGTTCGATGGTTTCTGCCAGACGGATTTCCACGCCGCTCCAGCGGTGACCGCTGTAACAACTGCGTCCATCTTTCAGGCTTTGCTGAATGGCCGGGTAAAAAGGGGTACCCGCCAGGGGAGATTGCGCCAGTGCGTCGAGATGCGCGGGGGTGTAAGAATAAACTTCCCGACTCAAGACTTTCCAGGCTTCGGGACTGGTCAAAAACTGAACCAGTTTCAAAGCAGCCTGATAATCCATGGATTGACGCCAGATCACCAGCGCAGATCCACCGATATATGGGACGCGCATCAGCATGGCCTGACCGATGTTGCCCGCAATTTCAGCGCTGACTTTTAGTCCCTGCCCCACATAACCCAGGTAATTATTTTCTTTCAGGATGGCAACGGCTGTCTGGCCTTCGAAAAAGGACTTATTGACCTGCTGTTGCGCCAGACCACGCATTTTGGGGGCAATAAATTGGTGAAGCGCGAAATAGGCTTCCATCCCGGCGCGGCTTTGGGGCAAATTCAGCATCATGTGTTTACCGGCTGCGCTGCGGATGTCCCCGCCTGCGCTCCATACCCAGGACGTCATATCGTGAACAATATCCGTGTGTGCCTGGGCAGTTGTCATCCCCAACGGAGAGGGGTGCCCCGCAGCTTTGATCCGGCTCAGGGTCTGATGGAAGTGCTCTGCATCCACAAAGGCTGTCGCTTCATTCACACCGGCTTTTTGCAGCCAATCGCGGCGATAGAATACCATGCGCAAGTCAAGGGTGAACGGGATCGCCAGCATGCGCTGGTGTTGCGCCATCTGACAGGCCTGCCATAAGGCTAGCGGATAGCACTGACTGCCGCCAAGGGATGCCGCCTCTTCTGGGGTGAATGGGCGCAACGCTTCCATCGTTTCAAAACTACCCAGCCAGGTGGTACCGATTTCTGATACATCCGGGCCACGGGAGCTTAAACCAAACTGCACCAGTTTATTCCAGGCTTCACCCCACCCGACCTGGCGGGCATTGACTTTGATGCGATTGCGCGCCGCAAAGGCATCAAAAAAAGCGCCACCCATTCCGGGTGATGCAGTCGTGTCAAACATGGTCGAAAACTCGATTTCCTTCATTAACATTCCCGATAATATAGATTTTATAGTGGAACGCTTTGATTATATAGCAGTTATCGCAATATTGTTTTGATAATTCAAGTTCCAGCGTAAAATAAGACTATGATGATTAAGCGCCCGATACCCCGCAAACAAGTGATGGTGATGATTGGTCTGCTGATTCTGCTGGGTGTGGCGGTTTATTTTGCCGCATTTTTGCCGAGCGCAGATTGGTACACTACGTTCGACCCGGCGGCACGCGGTATTTTTTCCGGACACTCCCCCTACGAACAACCTGTTTTTCTTAACCCACCCTGGGCCATTTTGCTGCTTCTACCCTTTATGGTTTTCAACCCGGTGACTGCGCACGGATTGTTTTTCGTTGTCAGTGCGCTGGCGCTAATCTTCATGGCATGGAAGTTGCACGCTCCGCCGCTGGCGATGGCGGCGTTGATGCTTTCTCCAACAGCCGTGGGCGCATTGCTGGTTGGCAACCTGGATGCACTGGTGTATCTGGGCATGTTGCTCCAACCCGTTTATGGATTATTTTTGCTGATGATTAAACCGCAAGTTGGCGGGGCTGTTTTCATTTATTATTTGGTTACAACCTGGCAGCAAAGCCGTTTCGCAGGGGTTGTGCGCACCTTTTCTCCCATCACGATTGCCTATGTCGTTGCGGGCTTGATCTTTCCGGTGTTCATTGATCGTATTATCCACAAACCCAGCACCGACGCATGGAATCGCAGCCTGTTTCCCTATGCCATTCCGCTCGGCCTGTTTTTTCTATGGCTGGCATTTCGCAAAAAGAATGCCTATTTCGCCCTGGCTGCCACAGCCTTTTTAACACCCTATCTGACGTTTTATTCCTACCTGGCTGTGCAGATTGCCTTACTGCATGAAGATGTCGAGAAAGTAATTCGCCGCGATCTGCTGCAATTCATCCTGACCGTTTTTTTGTGGGTGATCGTTTTTGTCTTTCATCCCGGCTAACGTATGGATCGCAACAACGTCATCCAACAACTGCGCGAGAACCCCAACGTTTCTGTCCTGATTATTGGCGCGGGCATTAATGGGATCGGCGTTTTTCGTGATCTGGCGCGCAACGGTGTGGATGTGCTGCTCGTGGATCGCGGCGATTTTTGCTCCGGGGCGTCTTCGGCCTCGTCACACATGGCCCACGGCGGAATCCGCTATCTGGAAAACGGTGAGTTTCGGCTGGTGCGTGAGGCCGTGCAGGAGCGCAACCGCCTGATCGTCAACGCCCCCCATCTGGTGCGTCCGCTGCCGACGGTGGTGCCAATCTTTAAGATTTTTTCAGGTCTGCTCAATGCGCCGCTCAAGTTTTTGAATTTGCTCAATCGCCCTGCCGAACGCGGGGCACTGGTGATTAAAATCGGCCTGATGTTTTATGACGCTTTTACAGGCGGGCAAAAGACCGTCCCGCCGCATGTTTTGGATAGTCGTCAGGTATCGCTAAAGAAATATCCCCAACTCAACCCCCAGATCAAATACACCGCCCACTACTACGACGGACAAATTCTCTCGCCCGAACGGCTGGCAGTCGAACTGGTCCTCGACGCCGAAGCCGAAGGCCCGCATGCTCACGCCTTAACTACTGTCTCTTTCGTCGGTATAAACGACGGAAAAATTACGCTGCGCGATGAAACCAACCTGCAAACCTTCCACCTTCAACCTGCAACCATTCTCAACGCCACTGGCCCCTGGATCGACCCCGTCAACGCAGCCCTTGGACTTTCACGCCATTATATTGGCGGAACCAAAGGCTCGCATCTGGTGCTCGACCACCCCGAACTGCGGCAGGCCATCGGCGCGAATGAGTTCTTCTTTGAGAATAGTGATGGGCGCATCGTGCTAATTTTTCCTTTTCACGACAAAGTGCTGATCGGCGCGTCAGACATCCCCGTCGAAAGTGCGGACGATGTGCGCTGCACCGACGCAGAGATCGACTATTTTCTGGGCATGGTAGCGCGGGTTTTTCCGGGCATTGCCGTGGGCCGCCAGCAGATTGTCTTTCAGTTTTCGGGCGTGCGTCCGCTGGCGTATGCTTCGGCCAAGACAACCGGTCAAATTACCCGTGACCATATTTTGCAGGAAGACCGCGTGGATGGGATTCCCATCTACTCGCTGGTCGGCGGCAAATGGACGACCTATCGCGCCTTTGCCGAGCAGGTGACGGATAAGGTGCTGACAACCCTTGGATGCAACCGCCACGCCACCACCGCCGCCCTGCCTGTTGGCGGAGGGCGCAACTACCCACAGACCGAAGCTGCCAAAGGGGAGTTCATCCAAAAGGTAGCGGCAAAAACCGGGCTGACGGAAGAACACACGGGACGGCTCTTTTCCCGCTACGGCACCCGCGCCCTCGAAATAGCGGCCTTTCTTCAAGAGAAACCGGACGTGCCGCTTTTGGCCAATCCCGCCTACACCCGTCGGGAAATCCAATTTTGGGTGACGCACGAAAAAGCTTTCCATGTAGATGATCTGCTACTGCGCCGATCCACGCTGGCGTGGCTGGGGCAAGCCAGCCTGCCATTGATTGCCGAACTTGCCGAAATCATGGGTCAAGTGCCCGGCTGGACAAACGAGCAGCAAAACGCCGAAGCGCAGCGCGCCGCCGCCATTTTACGCGACAAGCATGGGGTAGCGCTGGGTTAGGGGTGGTAAAATCGGAACTTATTCATGGAGCAAATGTGACCCAAGAAAAAATGCTGGTTTCGATTATTGTGCCGGTTTTCAACGAAGCAGGCGTGATTGAGCAAATCCATGCGCGCATTGCCGCCGTGGTGGATGCGCTGCCGCACGATGTCGAAATTTTTTATGTCGATGATGGCTCGTCCGACGGAACGGATGTGGCGCTGCGAGCACTGGCCACGCAGGATGCCAGAATCCACCCGCTGACCCTGAGCCGCAACTTTGGACATCAAGCCGCTCTGACTGCCGGGTTGGATCACGCCGCCGGAGACGTCATCATCTCGATGGACGGCGACGGTCAGCACCCACCCGAGATGTTGCCGCAAATGGTGGAGCTTATACAACAGGGTTACGACATTGTGCAGGCCCAGCGCATTGAAGAAGATCAGGCGCTCTCGTTCAAGAAGGTCACATCTGAAGTGTTTTACTGGCTGATTAATCGCATCAGTGGCACACCTGTCCAACCGGGCGCAGCAGATTTTCGGGCGCTTTCGCGTCAAGCGCTTGATGCGCTCAAAGCAATGCCTGAATATCATCGCTTTTTGCGCGGCATGATCGGGTGGATTGGTTACAAGACGATCATTTTGCCTTTCCACGAGCCGAAGCGCGTGGCAGGCAAGTCCAAATATTCACTTGCCAAAATGCTGCGGCTGGCGTCAGATGCGATTTTTTCCTTTTCGCTGATGCCACTATACGTTGGTCTGAGCGTTGGCGGGGTTTTTATCATTCTGGCGCTGGTGCAAATCATTTACGTACTGGCACTGTGGCTGACCGGGCAATATGACAAGATTGTGCCTGGTTGGAGTTCGTTGATGGCGGTGTTGTTGATTGCCAGTGGCATCATTATGATTTTGCTGGGCTTTATTGGTGTCTATGTCGGCTATATTTTCCAGCAGGTCAAGGGCCGGCCCGTTTATTTAGTAAAAAAATAAGGATGAAGGCGGAAGGATGAAGAATACCCCGGTCTCCAATATCCAATATCGAGTATCCAATGGTTGATGAGAGCATTTACCACATCACGCTATTACGTCACGCCGAATCAACCGGGAATGCTGAACATCGTGTGCAAGGGCAGATGGAATTTCCGCTCTCTGAGAAGGGGCGTGCCCAGGCTACAGCGCTGGCACAACGCTGGCTGGCGGAGGGCGTCGGCTTTGATCGGGTCATCGTCAGCCCGCAGGAACGTGCTCACGATACGGGGCATATCATCGCCGCAGCCTTGAACGCTCCCCTGGAACGTGATCCGTTATGGGTGGAACGTCATAACGGAAACATGGCCGGGATGCGCGAAGAAGAGCTGCGCGCGATCCATAAAGAAAGCGATTTCACGAGTCCGTATCATCCCGTCGGTGAAACCGGCGAAGGCGACTGGCCTTTGTATCTGCGCGCCGGGCAGGCTTTGTATGATTTGCTCAAACGTCCCGTAGGTAGGTATCTGGTGGTGTCGCATGGTGGGACGTTGAACATGGCACTCTATGCCATTTTGGGCATCGCTCCACAGGCCAACTATCAGGGGCCGCGTTTTCGTTTTGAGAATACCGGCTTTGCAAAATTCCGTTACTATCCGTTGAAGCATCGCTGGCGCGTCGATATTATCGGCGACCGAGCGCACTGGCCGGATGAAAGTTAAGCGTGTCAGAGACATGTCAAAAATAGTTTCAGACGCTGACACTATTTTTGACACTTCCCTGGAAATGATCTATGACACTTTTGTTGACCGATTTCTACAATCGTCCAACCCTGACGGTGGCGCGAGAACTTTTGGGGATGCGGCTGGTGCGAATCGACAACGACGGCACACGACTGGAGGGAATCATCACCGAAACCGAAGCCTACGTCGGCGAGACCGATCTGGCATGTCACGCCAGAGTCGGACGTACGCTACGCACGCAGCCGATGTATGGGTCTCCTGGACGCGCGTACATCTACATTATCTATGGGATGCACTGGTGTTTGAATGTCGTCACCGAGGCCGAAGGCTTCCCGGCGGCGGTGCTGATCCGCGCTGTCGAAGCGGTGGAAGGCTTAGGGGTGATCAAGTCGCGCCGTGGCAAAGCCAAAAGGGCCGATTGGACCAATGGGCCAGCAAAATTGACGGCGGCGTTCGCCATCAATGCAGCGCAAAACGGCATCGATCTGACCACACCTGACACTGGTCTGTGGATTGAAGCAGGCCAACCCGTTTTGGATGAGCGCGTGACGATTGGCCCACGCGTGGGTTTATACAATGTGCCGGAGCCGTGGAAATCGATTCCGTGGCGGTTTCTGGTAAAAAATCCGATATTCGGAAAGGCCGATATTCGATAATTCGGATATCAAGTGCCTGCTATCGAATATCCATTATCGAATATCGAATAAGGAGAATTTTATGGGATTACTCACCGGTAAGAATGCGTTGATCTTTGGTCTGGCGAATGACAAATCGATTGCCTGGGGCATTACACAAGCTTTTCACCGCGAAGGTGCCAATATTGGTCTGAGCTACGCAGGCGAAGTACTGGGCAAACGCGTACGTCCGCTGGCCGAGCAGGTTGGTGCAACGTTCGTCGAAGAATGCGATGTTGCCAGCGATGAGCAGATCAACGCAGTGGCCGAGAAGGCCGCCAAACACTTCGGTCAGGTTGATATTATTGTCCATTCGATTGGTTTTGCCAACAAGGAAGAATTGCAGGGCAATTTCTACGACACCAGCCGCGCCGGATTCCATTTGGCGATGGACATCAGCGTCTTCTCGTTTGTGGGCCTGGCCCGCGCCTTTCAGCCGATCCTGCGCAAGGGCGGGGCGTTGCTGACCCTGACCTATTACGGCTCGGTCAAGGTGGCTCCCAACTACAATATGATGGGTGTAGCCAAGGCTGCACTCGAAGCCGCCACTCGCTACATGGCGCGTGACTTTGGCCCACAAGGGATTCGCGTCAACGCCATTTCGGCGGGTCCACTGCGCACGCTGGCTGCAATGGGCATTACCGGCTTCCGCGACATGCACCGCAGCTTTGCTGAGATGGCTCCCATGCGCGAGAATATCACGATTGACGATGTGGGCAACGCGGCGCTCTATCTATGCTCAGACATGTCAGCACATGTGACGGGTGAAATCCATTATGTCGATAGCGGCTTCAACATCATGGCGACGGTTGAACCTGAGTCACGCAAAGAAGCAAAGGCCGAGTAAGCCGGTTGCAAGGTGATAAAATAAGAGCGCGGAATATTCCGCGCTCTTATTTTGTTTGCAGAGAATTGTGGAGAATCATGTTCAAACGTAGCTCAACCACAGGACAAACCACCACGCCACCCGTCGTCCAGGCGGTGGAACGTATTACATCGGTGCTCGGACCAGGCGTCATCTGGGAAGGCAAAGTCAGCGGATCAGGCGGGGTGCGCATTGAAGGCACCTTTGAAGGACAGATTGCCCTGCGCGGGATGCTTGTGGTCGGGGAGAGTGGACGCGTCACCTGTGAAAATATCCGCGCCAATAATGTGATCGTGGCTGGGGCGATACGCGGCAATATCACCACCCAGAAGCTCGAAATCCGCGCGACGGGACGGGTATGGGGCGATGTGGTCACGACCTCCTTCGTCACCGAAGATGGCGGCTTCCTGCGCGGACAAATCCGCATGGAAGATGCGATTGACCTGGAACTTGGCCCCGACCCAACTGCCGACACATCCCCAACCTTGCCGTTACCACCTGCCTAACTTTTAGACATTAGCGATTAGCCATTAGCCAAATCAGCCGATTTTCCTAACAGCTAACAGCTAATGTCTAACATCGAATATGCGCTTCTCCCAACTTGCTATTCAGACCCAACGCGATAACCCGGCCAACGCCCGCACGGCGGCGTTTGCGCTCTTGGTACGCGCCGGATACATGACCCGTGACGGCCAGCCACTTGAACTGGCGCAACGCCTTCTGGAAAATGTCCGCAGCCATTACGAACACCTGACAGGCAGGTTTGATCCTTCGCCTGAGTTGAGCAAATCCTTTCTGGCGGGGCTTGGACTGCGCGTGATCGCTTCGAGTACAGCTAATGCGCTCTATTTCCCGATCCAGGGCGGCGTGGAAGAGCTTTTGACCTGCCCCGCCTGCGGATATGCTTCGCAGCGTGAGATTGCCGAAATGCGCAAGAAAGCTTTCAGCGCCGAAGCGCCACTGCCACTTGAGCAGGTCGACACGCCTGATTGCGCGACGATTGAGTCGCTGGCGGCATTTTTGCACATTCCAAAAGAAAAAACCGCCAAAGCGCTCATGTATACCCGGCTTTCTGACGGCAAGTTTGTTTTCATCATCGTGCGTGGCGACATGCAATTGAGTGAAGTCAAGTTACGCCAACGCATCGGGGAAGCGCGGCCCGCCACCGCCGACGAAATTACAGCCGCCGGCGCGGTTGCAGGGTACGCATCGCCCATTGGCATCGGCGACGCGCTGATCGTGGTCGATGATCTGATTCTGCGTTCGCCGAATCTGGCAGCTGGCGCCAATCGTACCGGATTCCATCTAAAAAACGTCAACATTCCGCGCGATTTTACAGCGCACCTGGTAGCGGATGTTGTTCTGCCCCGCAGCGGCGATATTTGTCCTGACTGCACCAGCCCCCTTGAATTGCGCACCGCCGAAACGCTCGCCACCGGCAGTGAAATCCGTTTCGACAGGCTGTTGCTGCCCCTTGCCGAAACCCACCACGATGAAAAGGGTCTGACCCTGCCGCGAGCGATTGCGCCCTTTGACGTCTACCTGATGAATGTGCCCGGCAAAACAATGGATACGGGGCTGGAAGCAGAAACCATTTACGCGCAGCTCAAAGGAGCGGGCATTTCGGTGCTCTATGATGACCGTCAGGAGCGCGCCGGGGTAAAATTTAACGATGCTGATTTGATTGGTTGTCCAATTCGCATTACACTGGGGGAACGAGGCTTGCAAAATGGGATGGCTGAACTAAAACTGCGCCATGCCAGCGAAGTCCAGCAAGTGCCACTGGCAGCGGTTTTGACAACAGTAACAGATCGCTAAAGACCTGTCAGGCCTTACAAGCTATTAACAGGCCAATTTAATACTTTAATTTGGAGTATTATCAGGCCACAGCACCTCCCATTCCCATTTTCTACCATTCCTATATTCATAAAAGAGATCGTGAACGCCAGACATTTTAAGCGTGCTCGCCCAACAATTGGCATTCTACCTGGCTGGTCTACCCTGGAAGGGTCCACGCCAGACCATTATCGCGTGTCAGTGATGAACGGAATTCAGGCTGCGGCAAAAAGCCGTGGTTGCGACGTGTTAATTAGCTGGGGTATTCGTCGTATTTTTGATATTCACAAGGTTTACCCGGCCTGGCCGGTGGTTTCGAACGAATCAGACTTTGTTCCGGTGGGGCCGTGGAATACGGATGGTTTGATTGTTTTCACGCCCCTGGTCAGTTGGGAACGCTCAAACTATCTTCAAATGTTACAGGCGGATGGGTATCCCGTTTTATTTATCGGTACCGGGGAAAGGGGCCCGCAGATCGCCACCAATAGCAGTGAAGGCATTCGCCAGGCGGTCGCCCATTTGGCGGAACATGGTCATCGCCGCATCGCTTTCATCGCCGGGTCTTCATCAGACAAAGGCGATAGCGAAACCCGACTGAACGCCTATCTTGCCGCCGTTGAAGAATATCATCTCGAAGCCGACCCTGGCTTAATCGCCTGGGGCTGGCATGCCTATCGCGGGGGCTATCAGGCCTTACAAACACTGCTGGCCTCACAGGTGAAGTTTACCGCGGTGCTGGCAAGCAATGATACATCTGCGATTGGTGCGATGCGCGCCATTCACGACGCCGGGTTGAACATTCCGCATGACATTGCGGTGATGGGCTTTGATAATCAGCCTGAAGCGCTGGCGCAGGTTCCGCCGCTCTCAAGTGTGCATGTGCCGTTGGAATTAATGGGTGAACAAGCCCTGATTATGATGGCAGATCATTTGTCGGGGAAAACCCCACTCAGTTCGATGCAAATCTCCACCCGTATCATGCAGCGTCAATCCTGCGGGTGCATTCCCGATGTTGTTTCTTCCGCAATGGATAGCACGTCGAAATTACCATTCCGGCCAGCGCAGGATGCCGATCTTCGGGAAAAGCAGGAGTACCTGGCAAAAGAAATGTTGAATGTGCTGCCAGCGCAGCTGCGTTTCCCCGGCGAAGATGAAATTTATTCTCTTTGCACCATGCTTGTTGGCGCGTTTTGTAAGAGTCTCGACGAATTGACGCCAGTCCATTTTCAAACAGCGTTTATCAATTGCATTAACCAGTTGGAAAAAGATGATAAGAGTCTTAATCCGTGGCAGGAGATGGTTTCTGTGCTGCGGCGTGAGATGACCATCCTGCCTGTTTTGGCAGAAGGCAATGCACACCGTACACTGGCGGAGGATTTATTGCATCAGGCGCGCGCGGCCATTGGCGAGAGCGCCGAGCGGCAGAGCAAGCGGCATCAATATCAACGGGCGATCAATGCGCTGGCGTTGAATACACTGACAGCTTCTTTGAGCGCTGTGTTAAATGAGCATCAGATCGTTGAAGTGTTGAATATCCACCTGGCTTCGGTGGGGATTCAACATGCCCGGATTCTCTTTTTTCAACCCGATGGGAGTGACCCAGTGGGACGAAGCCTGTTACTTAACCCTGGAAGCGCCCTGACGCCCGAGCCTTTCCCAACCCGGCAGTTCCCACCTGACGAGCTTTACCCTGCCAATGAATTGCTTTACATCGTTTTAATTCCGCTGGTGTTTCAGGACGAAGTGTTGGGCTACGTAGCGCTGGATGCCCGGAATGATTTGGGAGCCTGCGCAGTCGTTTCTACGCAACTTGCCGCAACGATCAAAGTGGCCCGCTTACACGAGACAGTCGTTGGCCTGTCTCTGACCGATGCGCTGACTGGTTTGCATAACCGCCGTTATTTTGAGCTTTTCCTTAAAAATGAAGTAGACCGCAGCAAACGCTTTTCGCGCGGGCTGGGGCTGATTTTGGTCGATTGCGACAATTTCAAGGAATATAACGATACCTACGGTCACCCTGCCGGGGACGAAGCGCTCCAGCAGTTAGCAAAATGTCTTTCTGCCGGGCGTCAACATTCTGACACTGTTGCGCGCATTGGCGGGGATGAATTTGTGCTCGTTCTGCCTGAGACTGAATTGAGTGGGGCGCTGGAGGCAGGCAGAAAGATCCGCGCTGCGGTGGCACAACTCTCCAATCTTAAACGGCATATTTCCGTCAGCATTGGGCTGGTTGCGCTGCATCAAGCCGATATGGACGCTAAATCAATTGTCCAGCAGGCCGATATCGCTTTGTACGAATCGAAGCGACAGGGCAAGAACAAAATCAGCTTCTTTTGCAATCAACGCGCATTTGATGAAAAGGAATTTCCGCTTTCGAGTTGATTTATTGTGTTCTGGAAGGCTTCATAAAGCACGGGAGAAACAGCACTGGTGTCTCTCCCGTGCTTCTTATTATGTCAATATTGTTCAAGTGCCCCCTTTATTTTTAAATCAATGTCAACATTGTGCTGCCTTTTCGTCCGATGATTTCATCGAATCATCAGAGCAGACAACATCCTTCATGCCCTTATTAATATCGTGTAAGACTTTGACCATTTGAAAAGTGTATCCTTAGAACACATTCGGTGATGAATATTTTTTAATCCATCTGTAAATCGCAGTTTCTCAGGAGACCCACCATGATGAGTAAATTTCGTAACAATGCAAGTAAAATTTTAAGTTCAGTTTTGCTGGTTTTGCTCTCTGCTGTCTTGATTGCTGGGATTGTGCTCACGCCGCGACAGCAAGCAAACGCTGCAGGCACTGGGTACTGGCACACCAGCGGCAGCAAAATTCTTGATGCAAACAACCAGCAGGTTCGTATTGCTGGTATCAACTGGTTCGGTTTTGAAACATCCAATTATGCGCCACATGGCCTGTGGGCACGCGATTACAAATCCATGCTCGATCAAGTTAAAAGCCTGGGCTACAACACCATCCGTCTCCCATATTCCAATCAACTCTTTGATGCAGGCAGCACCCCCAACAGCATCAACTTCTATCAGATGAACGCTGACCTTCAAGGCCTGACAACAGGCCTGCAAGTCATGGACAAAATCATCGCTTACGGTGGTTCGATTGGTTTGCGCTTTATCCTTGACCGCCATCGCCCCGATGCTGGTGGACAATCCCCCCTCTGGTATACATCTGCTTATTCTGAATCCCGCTGGATCAGCGACTGGGTTATGCTTGCCAATCACTATGCCGGCAATACCGCTGTCATCGGCGCGGACCTGCACAATGAACCGCACCACATTCAGGGAAATAATGCCACCGGCGCTTGCTGGGGCTGCGGCGATACCACGGTGGACTGGCGTCTGGCGGCTGAACGCGCTGGCAATGCCATCCTGGCAGCAAATCCCAACTGGCTGATCTTCGTCGAAGGCGTGGACTGCTATGGTCCCAACGGCGTGATGCAGGCCACCGAAGGTGCAGACTGCACCTGGTGGGGTGGTCAACTGGCTGGTGCCAAAGATTTCCCCGTCCGCCTGAACGTTGCCAACCGCCTGGTTTATTCTGCTCACGAATATGACAACGGTGTTTTCAATCAAACCTGGTTCAGCGATCCCACGTTCCCGAACAACATGTCTGCATTGTGGGACAAATGGTGGGGATACCTGGCCAAGGGCAACATTGCCCCCGTCTGGATCGGCGAATTTGGCACCACGTTGAATGACTCGAAAGATGGTCAATGGTTGAGCACTTTGATGAGCTACGCCAATACAAATGCCATCAACTGGACCTTCTGGTGCTTGAACCCGGACTCTGGGGATACAGGTGGTATTCTGCAAGGCGACTGGATATCCGTTGAAACTGCCAAGCAGGCTTACCTGACCCCCTACATGTTCCCGTTGGATGGCGGCAGCCCTGTGGCGACCGCAACAACCGGCGCCGGTCCAACTGCTACCAAAACCCAAGTTGTGCTAACTGCGACCAAAACCAACACCCCGGTTGTGTCAACCGCTACCCGCACCGCAACGACTGGTCCCAGCCTGACCCCAACCCGCACCCCAACTTTGGGTGGCCCAACAGCGACCAAAACCAACACCTCGGTTCCAGCCACGGTCACCCGCACCCCAACCGCTGGCCCTACCGCGACAACCGGTAGCGGCAGTTGCACCCCGACGTCCACCATTACAGCACCGTTTACCTTTGATGGGGCGGGTACCTTCTGCTGGCAAGCCAGCACGCTCGGAACCTATATCAACTCCTGGAATACCACCAGTGTTTCAATCAATGGCACGCCTGCCACCAACCTGTATATTGCATCCGGCTCTTACCCGGCCAAGATCGGTGGTTTCTACTACATCAGCTATAACAGTACTGTCGCATTCGGTCACTTCGAAACCAAATAGTGAAATAAAAGATGGGCATGGCTTTGCCCATGCCCATCAATTTCATAACCATCATTGATAACCACAAACACAAAAGGAGAATTATTATGAAAAGTACAAAGTTCTTATATAAGTTGGCAGCGATGACCCTGGCGATCACAATGGCTGTGATGAGCGTTATGGCTGTAACCAAACCCGCATCCGCCGCCACCGGACAAATCTGCACGCAGTTCGGCACCACGACACAAGGAAATTACACCATTATGAATAACCGTTGGGGCACGTCTGCAACCCAATGCATCAACGTAACGAGCAACGGTTTCCAGATCACCCAGCAAGACGGCACCGGCAACCTGAGCGGCGCTCCCGTCTCATACCCGGCCATCTATGTTGGCTGCCACTACAGTAACTGCAGCCCCAGCACCAACTTGCCCATGCAAATCAGCACCATCGGCGCTGCCAACACCAGTGTTACTGTCACGTATCCAGGGTCGGGCACCTATGATGCGGCTTATGACATCTGGTTGAATGACACCACCAATGTAACCGGCGTTCAGAAAACCGAAATTATGATCTGGCTGAACCACACCGGTTCGATCCAGCCGATTGGCTCCCAGACCGGAACAACCAGCCTTGGCGGCCACACCTGGGCTGTTTGGACAGGCAACAACGGCGCAAATAATGTTGTCTCCTATCAGAGCGCAGGTATCACCAGCTTCAGCGCTGATTTGAAACCATTCCTGCTCGACGCAATCACCCGTGGCTCTGGCTATGGCACCACTTCCTGGTATCTGAGCAGCATTCAGATGGGCTTCGAACCCTGGGTGAGCGGCGTTGGCCTTTCGGTCAACAGCTTCTCCGCGAGCGTTACCGGCGGCGGCAGCAACCCGACTGCGACACCTATCCGCACCAACACTCCTGTCCCCAGCCGCACACCAACTCAGGGTACAGGCCCCACTGTCA
The DNA here is from genome assembly GCA_963757465.1 of uncultured Chloroflexia bacterium. Classification (GTDB taxonomy): domain Bacteria; phylum Chloroflexota; class Anaerolineae; order Anaerolineales; family Villigracilaceae; genus UBA5195. The sequence goes on from CAVWRY010000009.1 coordinate 50,505, forward strand.
CCCCCAGCCGCACGCCAACTGCTGGCCCAACCGCTACAAGCGGCGCTGGTGGTGGTTCCACATGCAGCCCGGTGACATCCACCATTACGACTGGTTTTTCCTTTGATGGCGCGGGCACCTTCTGCTGGCAGGCCAGCACGCTCGGCACCTATATCAACTCGTGGAACACGACCAGCGTCAAGGTCAACGGCACCAACTACACCAACATATGGGTTGCTGTCAGTTCCCTGCCAGCCAAGATCAATGGTTTCTGGTACATTAGCTATAGCAGCAGCGTTTCTTACGGCCACATAGAAGCCAAATAACGTTTTATCCATTCAGCGAATAGGGCAGCAGGCTAACTGCTGCCCTATTTTGTATCAACTTACAAAATTATCAGTAAGTATTTTTTATAAAATCAACAACTCAATAGTATCAAAGTTCATCGAACTCAATATCAATTCATGTTTTGCCAAACATCCGAAAATGTTTGCCAACCCCAAAGGAGAAAATCATTATGAAACGACGCATTTTAGCAATTTGTACGATTTTGAGCTTAATGGTGCTTTCTGTGTTTGCAGCCGCAACCACACATACACAAGCGCAGGCGGCTGTAGCGATTACCGGGTTGCATGTCTCAGGCAACCAAATTGTTAACAGCGCAGGCCAGACCGTCCGTCTGTTGGGCGTCAACCGCTCTGGTGCTGAGTTTGCCTGCATTCAAGGCACCGGCATCTGGGACGGCCCGGTGGACGCCACATCCGTTCAGGCGATGGCTGCCTGGAAGATCACTGCCGTGCGTATTCCGCTCAACGAAGATTGCTGGCTCAACATCAATGGCGTCAATTCAGCCTATGGTGGCAGCAATTATCAAACCGCCATCATCAACTATGTCAATTTATTAAACAGCAACGGCTTGGTTGCGATTTTTGACCTGCACTGGGGCGCTCCTGGTAGCACCCCGGCTACCGCCCAGACACCCATGCCCGATGCCGATCATTCCCCTGCTTTCTGGACATCGGTCGCCAATACTTTCAAGAGCAACAGCTCCGTCGTGTTTGACCTGTTCAACGAACCATACCCCGATAACAATAGTGACACCACCGCTGGCTGGACTTGCTGGCGTGATGGTGGCACCTGCTCTGGCGTGAGCTACACTGTCGCTGGAATGCAGTCGCTGGTTACGACTGTTCGTAACACCGGCGCGACCAACATCATTATGATTGGCGGTCTGCAATACTCGAATGCCCTGTCACAATGGCTGACCTACAAACCGACCGATCCCACTGGCAACCTGGCCGCATCCTGGCACGTTTACAACTTCAACCTGTGCAATAATAGCAGTTGCTGGGATAGCAAAGCGCTGCCAGTTCTTCAACAGGTTCCACTCATCACCAGCGAAATCGGCGAAAATGATTGCGCTCACGGCTTCATCGACTCGCTGATGACCTGGCTCGATTCTCACAACAGCAACTACCTCGGCTGGACCTGGAATACCTGGGATTGCGCGACTGGCCCATCCTTGATTTCGAATTACAACGGCACAGCCACCGCTTTCGGACAAGGTTTCAAAGATCATCTGGCCTCTTTGAGCAATACGAGCACCAACACGCCTGTTGCTACATTCACGCGCACCAAAACACCGGCTGGTACACCAACACGCACCAATACACCCGTGAATACCAACACCCCCACCCGCACAGCCACAGCTGGTGGCCCAACTGCTACAAAGACCAAAACACCCGTTCCTGTCACCCCCACCCGCACCCCAACAGCTGGGGCCACAACCAGCGGCGGCGCATGCAGCCCGGTGACATCCACCATCACATCGCCATTTACCTTTGACGGTGCTGGCACACTCTGCTGGCAGGCCAGCACGCTCGGCACCTATATCAATTCGTGGAACACGACCAGTGTCTCGGTCAACGGCACAAGCTACAACAACGTGTATGCCGCAGTCTCATCGCTGCCTGCCAAGATCAATGGTTTCTGGTACATCAGCTACAACAGTAGTGTTGCCTGGGGTCACTTCGAAGCCAAGTAACACAACGTTCCTTCTTCGTTTTATAATCGTAGGAGCACAGCGCGGGCTGTGCTCCTACCCGTTTTTCCAGGTGAAGACCCGTCATTTGGGTGATGTTGCAAAAAGGGTCGGGGGCTATACTTTTGTTATAACAAAAGGAGAAACATCCCATGTCAAACCCATTGCTCGATCTGTCAAATGCCATGAGCGCCGCCACCGAAAAGGCGGGCCGCTCGATTGTGCTGGTCAATGCCCGTCGCCGCCTGCCTGCCAGCGGCATTGCCTTCTCCGCCGATTTAATCCTGACGGCGGATCATGTCGTCCAGCGTGATGAAGATATTACGGTTGTGCTACCCGATGGCAGCGAAGTGCCCGCCAAGGTGGCCGGGCGCGACCCTGGCTCTGACTTGGCGCTGCTGCGCCTTGAAAAGCCCCTTGCCACCCCGGCTGAGAAAGCCGAAACCGCCAAAGTTGGACAAATTGTCCTGGCTTTGGGGCGACCATCGTCCGACGGGGTAGAAGCCAGCCTGGGCACGGTTAGCGCCATCAGCGGCCCCGTGCGCACGCCCCGTGGGTTGTTGGATACCACCTACCGCACCGATACCACCCCGTATCCGGGGTTCTCAGGCGGGCCGCTGATTGATGCCGAAGGACGCGTACTCGGGTTGAACACATCCGGCTTCGGGCGCGGGTCATCCATCACCATTCCCGCCGCAATCGCTTGGAAGGTGGCAGAGCAACTCGCCGCCCACGGGTCGATCAAGCGCGGCTATCTCGGTATCCGCTCACAGCCAGTGGAACTGACCGCAGCCGCTCAAAAGTCGCTTAAACGGGAACAGGCCAGCGGGTTGTTGCTGGTCGGCATCGAAGCCGGGACTCCCGCCGAAACGGCCGGGCTGCTCGTCGGCGATATCCTTGTCGGCTTAAACGGTCATCCCGTTTCAGACCCAGACGAGTTATTTGGTGCGCTGCAAGGCGCACTGGCGGGCAAACCCACGCCAGTAGAAGTACTGCGCGGCGGCGAGCCCAAGTCAATCATGGTCACCGTTGGAGAACGTTAGTTGATTCGCGTGGGTGTGGTGGCTGCGGCCATGCCATTGCGCGTTGGTCTGCGGGAGGTGCTTAACGGCCTGCCCGGACTGACCGTCGTGGCCGAAGCCGCCCACCCCGATGAATTACCAGCCCATCTGGCAGATGTGCTGGTGGTGACGGGGGCATTCGACCCTGAAACGCTCGAAAAAACGATCCCCGTTCTGCTGCTGACGGAAGATGCCGCTGACGCGCAAGGGCTGTATGCCCTGGCTTTGCCGGCCTGGGGAATGCTTTCGGTCAATGCCAGCGAAGATGAGCTGACAGCGGCGCTCGGCGCACTTGCACAGGGACTGTGGGTCGGCGCGCCATCCTTGCTGCGCGACCTGCTGAAACGCAAGCCCATCCCGCTTGACGATGCGGATGCTGCCGGGGAAACACTGACAGCGCGCGAGATCGAAGTACTGCAACTGACCGCGCAGGGCTTGCCCAACAAGCAGATTGCACTGGCACTTGGCATCAGCGAACATACGATCAAATTTCATCTTTCATCGTTATATGCCAAGCTCGGTGTCACCAGCCGCACCGAGGCCGTCCACGCTGGTGCGCGGCGCGGGCTGGTTGTGTTGTAATATTTCATCCCGCATCCTCCCTACAAACCCCAAAATCTACCTAAATCTACCTAAACCTACATTGACATCGGTCTTTCTTGCCGTTAAAGTTGATGCATTCAATCCGACTTTAAAGGTGAAAATACGATGTTCATTAAACGCATCCAGCTTGGCATGATTCACATGGCAATTGCCATGACGCTCGTCCCGATTAATAGCACCCTTAACCGTGTGGCTATTAATGAATGGCATATCACTGCAACACTTTTTGCTGTTTTGGCATCTCTACCATTCTTTTTCTCGCCGCTACAAGTCGCGATTGGAACTTACGCTGATCGCCACCCGATCTTTGGCCTTCGGCGAACCCCTTATATTTTGCTAGGACTGTTGTTGTGCGTTGCAGGGTTGGCCGTTTCTCCAATCGTCACTTTTTTGATTACGACAAATCTGCCTCTGGGACTTTTCTTTGCAGCGTTGGGGTTTGGCGCATGGGGCATGGGCTACAACTTTTCGACCGTTTCGTATCTCTCATTGGCATCTGAACTCTCCGGCAAGGAAGGGCGCGGAAAAACGGTTGCCATTATGTGGTTTATGATGATTGTCAGTGTCATTGTCACCGCCATCAACGTTGGCAAAATGGTTGATCCATATACATCAGAAGCTTTGCAAAAAGCCTTCTGGGTTGTCAGCGCAGCTTCACTGGTGATTGGCCTGCTTGGCCTGATTCGGCTTGAAAGTCGCTTCCGTGATGAAACACTGATGCCTGCCGAAAATTACACGCTCAAAGAAATGCTGGCTGGCATTCTAAAAAGCCGCCAGATGACATTGTTTTTCTGGTATCTGACGCTTTTGCTGATTGCCCTGCTCGGGCAGGATATTCTGCTCGAACCCTTTGCCGCCCAGCGTTTTGGCATGACGGTGAAACAGACCACGACCATCACCTCCATTTGGGGGACAGCTGTGCTGGCGACGATTCTCGTTGCTGGGGCGCTGGAGCGACGTGTGCCCCGTAAACTGGTGGCGCAAATTGGCAATATCGGCGCCTTGGGCGGGTTTGTGCTGATTCTGCTGAGTGGATTCAACGCTTCGCAGGCTGTTTTCTATAGTGGAGCCGTCTTGCTCGGCGCGGGCACTGGCCTTTCGACGGTTGCCAACCTGGCGCTGATGTTTGAACTAACCATCCCAGGTTATATGGGGCTGTTTATTGGCGCCTGGGGCGTTTCCAACGCGCTTTCACGTCTAATCGCCAACATGATGGCAGGCATTGTCCGCGATGTTGTTTCAAGCGTTTTGCATGATACGATGGCGGGTTATCTGGTCGTCTTTGGGATTGAGATCGTCATCCTGGCCGTTACAATTGTTATGCTGGTCAAAATTGACGTACACGCCTTCCAGCAACAAGTGGATATCCCATCTGCGCTGGAACGGGCAGCACTGGCAGAATAAGACCCTAGACGGAGCCTAACAAAATGATTGACACCCTCCCCCACGACGAATGGCTCTCCCTATCAGACGTTGCCGCTGTTTTGGGCGTACATCCCAGCACAGTGCGGCTCTGGTCAGACAAGGGCGTGCTGCCTGTGCATCGCACATCCGGCCAGCACCGCCGCTATCGCCGCAGCGAAGTTGAACTATGGATGAAAACTTCCCGCGAGAAGCTCTCAATGGAACCAGACAATGCCATGCAAAGTGCCATCGGTCAATTGCGCATGCAAATCGCTGAAGGACGGCTGGAGGCCGAACCCTGGTATCAAAAGCTCGATCAGAACGCCCGCACCCAGTATCGCCAGAGTGGCATGATCCTCGTCCGCGGGTTGATGTCGTTCCTTGCCAGCGACCAAACCGACGGGGCTGCTGAAGCGTACGCGCTCGGCTACGATTATGCCTCGCGGGCGCGGCGCTACGGTCTCAGCAGCCTGGATGCCACCCGCGCTTTTCTCTTCTTTCGCAGCGCTTTGCTCGATGCGCTGGTCAACGCCTACGAACAGGCCAGGGTGCCATCTGGCATGGCATGGGGGGCCATGATGCACAAACTGCAAACCTTCACCGATCATATTTTGCTCACCCTGCTCGAAACCTATCAGACCTTCGAAGAAGCCCATTCTTAACCCCATTTGCCCATGTCCACCCCTGTCATCCTCCTCCCCGGTATCGGAAACTCTGGCCCGCAACACTGGCAATCGTTTTGGGAACAATCCAACCCTGGTTTTGTGCGCCTGCAACAGCGCGATTGGGACAACCCGGTTTGCCACGAATGGGTCGAAGCGCTTGAAAGCGCCGTCCAACAGGCCGGACCTGACGTGATTCTGGTGGCGCACAGCCTGGCCTGTTTGGTGGTGGCGCATTGGGCCGCCCAGACGCACGCCCCCATCCAAGCCGCGTTGCTGGTTGCCGTCCCAGACTCGTCCGGCCCAAACTTCCCGGCAGAAGCATCCGGGTTCGCCGCAACGCCAACGAAACGATTCAACTTCCGCAGCATGGTGGTCATCAGCAACGATGATCCCTACACCACGCCCGCACACGCCGTCAGCATGGCAGAAGCCTGGGGTAGTGAAATCGTCAATGCGGGCAACTGTGGGCACATCAACAGCGCCAGCAACCTTGGCGACTGGCCTGAGGGATTTGAATTACTCAATCAATTACGCCAGTGAAAATACTCCAGCGGATTGGACTGCTCTTTTTATTTGCTATGATTGGCGCAGTGATTTTCCCAGTGGTTGTCAATGCAAGCACCTATGGCGCATTCACAACCTGGGAATCTCTCGGAAAACCACCTGAAACTCCCGTCGAAATCATTCAACCTGGTTATGTCAAAACAACTAGCGGACAAATTTATCAGCAGAATTGCAATTCGGGATGTTGGGAAAAAATTGATGCTGCCCCCGCTGACACACAAGAGAACCTTAAGTTAAGCGCGTGCGGTAACGTTCTTCCATCTTTGGATGATTACGTTACCAGCAAGGTTGTCTGCCACCGTTGGGGGGTTGGAACATACTTAAGCATTTACGCCATTGGCAAAGATGGTTTTGTCTATTCCTGGGATTATTCAATTGGGGAAGGCACAGGTTTAATGTTGGGCCTTTCTCCTTTCATCGGCGCAGCAGCCGGCTTTGTTATCGGTTCGATCATTCTGGCTTTTGTTCTCTTTTCTGATTGGGTCGCACACCTGGAAAAAAGAGCAAAAGAAAAAGCAGCTCAATAACCCCAAAACTTACTTTCAATGACAGGAGATTCCTATGACCCTTGAAAATCGTGTTGCCATCATCACTGGCGCAACCGGCGTTACCGGAAAACTGGCCGCGATGCGACTGGCCGAAGGTGGAGCGTCGCTGGCGCTGCTGGGAACGGATCAGACCCGGTTAGACCAACTTACCCGCGAACTCAACCTGCCCGAAGAACGCATCCTGACCCACGTCGCGGACCTGACTATGCCGGATGCCGTTACCGGGACTGCGGCAGCGGTGGAAGCCAAATTTGGCCGTGCTGATATCCTGCTACACCTGGTCGGCGGCTGGACAGGCGGCAAAAGCCTGATCGAGACACCGCGTGAAGACCTGCAAACCATGCTCAACCAGCATCTGTGGACAAGTTTTCACCTGACGCAGGCCTTCCTGCCAGCACTCATCCGCAACGGTTGGGGACGTGTAATCGTAATCTCTTCCCCACTGGCGGTAACGCCCACAGCCAAAATGGGGGCCTACGCCATCGCCAAAGCCGCGCAGGAAACCCTGATGCTCACCATCGCCGAGGAAGCCGGTGCCAGCGGCGTGACGGCCAATATCCTACAGGTACGCTCCATTGACGCCAAAAATACCGGCAAAGGGACATCCCCCGAAGCACTGGTAAACGCCATCGCTTCACTATGTTCCGATGACGGTGCATCCCCCAACGGCACACGCATCCCACTCTTTTGAACAATACTCCCCTACCGGGTTCGGCCAGGGGAGTATTTATTCAAACTACTTAAGCAATGCATCGATTTGTTTCTGGCGGGCAGCAAGGCGCCCTTCCGATTTGGCCTGGAGTTGGTCAAACATCTTGATGATACGAGCCGTCATGGCTTCGATGGCCTCTATGTCGCTGGTGTCAGCGTCCAATAGGGCTTGGACACACTTCCCAAGCGCGACAATCTCAATTTGCGACATGGCCTGCTGATAGGCGATGGCATTTTGCTGCTGTAGGTTGACATTAAAAATCTGGTTTGCCAGTGCAATATTGGCAAGGACTTGCGGGGAGGTTGGATCAGACATGGAAAATGCTCCTGTGAAGACGGGTCATTTCTCGGTTGCGGTTTTGGATGTGGTGACAGGCGCAGGGGAAAAAGCTTCCAATGTCGCTTTGAGATCGGCCAGTTCTTCGGCCAGGGCATTTCCGGTCAATAACTGCTGCGCCGACATGGCTTCCAGCGGGCCGAGTGTTGTCAACAGATTGACCACCTTGCCAACAACAGTGGCCTGAATTTCATTCATGGTCTGCTGGTTGGCAATTGCGTTTTGCTGCGAGAGATTAATATTCTGGATGAGATTGCCGAGCGCCAAATTCGAGAGCACGGCAGGCTGCCCGGCAATGGCGCTCACATTGCTGACGGACACAGCTTCGGTAATATCGTTCGGCAAAGCAGTCGGTTGTTCTTGAGTTCATCGGGTTTCTCCTAAGTGAATGGGATGGGATGCAGACAATTATAGAATGCCCCGGTTGAGAAATTGGCAATTCTCAGCCGTGATGGGTCTAGAAGCAAGTCAGCAAACATCATCAAAACAAACAACAATGAAATGGCGAACCAGTATTGTTTTGCGTTGAACAAAGAAAACGCGCATATCAACCCCGCCTGCCCACCAACACATGGAACTTTGCCGGTTCGCGCCGACCAAGCAGCTTTGCCTTGATCGGCTTTAAAGCCCATGAAAGACCATAAAACGGCGTCAGCATTTGCCAATGGAGTTTGAGCGTTTTGCCAAGTTGCTGAAGGCCTGCGTAGGTTAAATAGTTTTGGCTGGGAATGGAATTGGATGGGAAACCGTATTGCTGCTGAAAGTGCGTTTCGCGCTCTTTGACCATTTGCGCCCCGCTGGCTGGATCACGATATACAGGCAAATCGAGCACGACGAGCGCACCCGCTGGGGCCAGCACGCGCAAACTCTCAGCAAGTGTTACCCCAAAATCGACGGCGTAGTGCAGGGACGCATTGAAAATGACCAGGTTGGCGCTGCCATCAGCAAACGGGAGATGCTCAAACTCGGCCTGCGCTGGGGTGAAGGAGTGCTCAAAGTAACGGTGGCAGCCCAAACCGTCAAAGTCGTTGGTTAGCAAATCGATGGCGACGAGCCGATGTCCGCGGCTGGCAAGGCGGTTCGATAGCCAACCGTTGCCCGCGCCGAGATCGAGCACCGTTAAGCGGGCGTCGGGCCGCTCCCTCTCTAATGGATGAAAGACTTGCGCAAAGAAGGCGTCAAAGCTGGCAGCGCGGATGCGCCAATCGGCAGACATGCGCCCCGTCAGGTCAAAATAGGGCAGCGCACGATAATAGGCAGTCGGGTCGCCGCGCTCGACAGTCCCCCGCCCTTCGGCGCGGCGCACCGTCTCGTATTCGCGCATGAACTGCTCAAAGTAGGCGGCGCGCTCAGGTAACAGAAAATGCCAGATGCCAGCGCGACGCTCAAAGCGCAGATCGTCGGCGGGGCAGCGCAGTTCATCGATGGCGATGCGTTCAAGGGGCGTCCGACAGCGCGGACAGGCAAAGGGGAGAGAAAGTGCAGGATCAGGATGCATTCAAGGTGTCGATCAGCATATTCAACAACAATTTAAAGCGCTGATGCAGCATACGCATGTCGGTTGGGACAGCCCATTCGGCCCCGGCCAGACTGTCACCCACCACAAAAAGCGAGGCAGTTTGTAGTCCGCGCACCTGCCCCATCGCAAACAGGCCAGCGCTCTCCATATCGACCACCTGCACCCCCATCGATTGAAAGTGGTCGGCTTCTTCGCGGGTTTCGCGAAAGGCAGCATCGGTGCTCCAGATGGAGCCGTGGGTGTATGGCAAATCATGCGCCCGTAGCGCGTCTCCAATTGCGCCGACCAGCACGGGGCTGGCACTGACCTGCTCGGCAGGCGGCAGATAATGATAGGATGTCCCTTCATCGCGCATGGCAGATGCACCCAGCACAATATCAGCGGGGCGCAGCCCCGGTTGCAACGCGCCCGCGAGCGAAAGAATCACCAGCCGTTTCGTGCCCCAGGCGGCCAGTTGTTCGGCAAGCGCCACCAATGCGGGCGCGCCCATGCCAAAGTTGCCAACAACACCCACCCGCCCACCCGTTTTATCGAGCAGATACAGGTCGCATTGAAATGCGTCAATGTGTCGGCAATGGTACCGCCAGGAGAAATTCTTGATGACACCGTTATAGAGCGACAGCACAACCGACTGTGGCGCTTTCAGGTTACGCAGGCCACCTTGTGAACGGCGAAATTCAACCATGCGTTCAGCAGTGACAAGCGCGGGCAGTTTGTGCTTGTCAGGGTAGAGGGGAAAGCTCATGATGGGATCTCCTCACATTCCAAAAATTTTATTAAACAGTTTTGATGGTCAAATGCCTGTCACCTGATCTGTTTATTTGTATGAGCAATACAAAAGCTTGAAGGATTTCGGCGCTGAGCGCGGCCCAGGCGGCACCGATTAACCCGTAGGCGGGAATCCAGCAAAGCGAGAAAAATCCTAGCCCAATTAGGCTGACCGTTAAAGCCCAGCCGACGGCGCGCGGACGGTGACTGGCAACGAACGCCAGGGATAGGAAAGCGCTAATCGTGTATGGCACCAGCGCCCACGCCAAAATGCGTAAAACCGGCGCAGCGGGCGCAAAAGCTGCCCCATAAAGCAGATTCACCACGGGCGCAGCCAGCAGACTCAGCCCAACCGCTAGGGCCAACGCCCAGGCGAGCAGTAACCTGAAAGAAAGTCGAACCGTCCCTGCCGATTCAGATTGCGCCATGCGTGGGTAGAGCGCCGTCAAGGCCGCAACATGTACCAGCTTCGCAGCTTCCACCACCCGCAGCGCGGACGAATACAAGCCCGTCAACGCCGCGCCGCCCAAGGTTGAAAGCAGCAACAGACCGGCCTTCTGGTAAAACATACCGAGCAGTCCAAGTACTCCAAGAAGGGCGCTGGCCGCGAAAACGGCGCCTACATCCGGCCAGTTTAAAGCCCAGTTGCGCCAAAATCCGCTGATTTGCCGGGAACACATCCAGCCAGCCAGCACAGCGAGGATGACCTGCGCTGCCAGCAGCAAAATCGCCAGCGTGACAAGACCATCCGCCACGCCCGCCAGAAACAGCAGAACGACCAGTGCCTGCAACACCGCGCCCGCCAAATTCAAGAGCGCAATCCAGGCCATGCACTGCATGCCACGCAGGGCGGTTGTAAACACACTATAGAACGACATTGGGATCAGCGACAGGCTGTAAATTTTCAGCGTAAGCACTGCCGCAGAGGATTGATTCGGCACAAGCGGCGCAAACGTCCATGTGCCAGCAACGAACAAAACCGAAAGACCAAGTTGAATCCACAAGGCGGCGGGCAGACGGGAAAGATCACCCGACCCGGCAATCTCACGGATAAAGTACATATCGGTGCCGCAAGTGGTCAGCACATTGCCGATAAAAATCACCGTAATGACGAAAGTATATTCGCCAAAGCCGGTGTTGCCTAGTCTTCGTGCAAGCAAAAGTGTAAAAAGCGCCAAAACCTGCGCGCCGATGCGCGCCGCCGTCAGCCACAGACTATCACGGCCAACGCGCTGGAGCAGTTTCATCGTTGGGCCATACGGCGCAGACGCCACTCGGCGCGCAGCCAGCCAAGCAGATAGTAGGGCAAACGCCAATCGTGCAACTTCCAACTACGGCGCAGACGGAATTCGTGGTGAATGCGTCCATGTAGAATGCGATAAAAAGCCTGCGGGTAAGGGCCGTGATAAAGCATCGCCAGATCATCAAAATCGACCCAGTTTTGCTTTTCACCCAGTTCCAGTTTGACGCGCTCGAAGAATTTGGTCCCCGGCAGCGGGTAGGAAACCGAGATGCCGATGTCGTCAGGGGCGCAATCACGCACCATCTGAATCGTCTGCTGGATGTCATCCCAGCCTTCGCCGGGATAACCAAACTGGAGGAAGAATCCCACCTGAATATTATGCGCATGGAGACGTTTTGCCGCGCTGTGAATGTCTTCCACCCTGTCGCCTTTGTCCATCGCGTCGAGAATTTTCTGCGAGCCTGATTCAGCGCCCACCCACACCGTCTGGCAGCCCGCCGCCGCCAGCGCCGCTGCCACTTTGTCGGTGATTAAATCGGCGCGTTGCAGGCACTTGAACGGAATGACCGCATCGGCTTCGCGCAGTAAAACAGCAAAGCGCTCGATCCAGCCGGGCTTGAGTCCAAAAATATCATCGGCAAACCAGATGTGGTCAGGCTGATAGTGGTCTTTAAGCCATTTGATCTCAGCGACGACGTTCTCAGGCGAGCGCGAGTTGTAACGCTGGCCCCAGATCGGTTTGGCGCACCAGTTGCAATGATAGGGACAGCCCCGCGTCGTGACCAGATTCATCGAGTAGTAGCCGTGCTTTTCGCACCAAAGCTGACGATAACGCGGAATGTCGATCAAATCCCAGGCTGGGAAGGGGATGGCGTCGAGGTTGCGGATATCGGGGCGGCGAGGGGTAAAGGCAGAAGGATGAAGGCGGAGAGATGAAGATTCATCGTGATTGGTGGATGGTTCCGATGGTCGCCACGCTAGCCCAAGAATTTTGTCAAATGCAATATCTGTCTTGCCGGTGAGTTTGTCCATCAGCTCGCCAAGGGTTTCTTCGCCTTCACCGAGCAAGACAAAGTCTGCGCCGTGGGCCAGGTATTCGGCGGCGTGGTCGGTGGCGTCTGCGCCGCACAGGATGATGGTGGCGTTCCGCGCTTTTGCCATGTCGATCATGGTGAAGGCGGCTTCACGCATGCGCGACAGGCACATTTTGGAGAGGTAGTTGAAATTGTCTTCGTAGATGATGGCAAACTCGGGGTTGTGCTGGGCCAGCGCGTTGGCCCATTCCTGCTCTGATTCGGCCAGCATCGCGTCGAAGAAAGCGACATCGTATCCGCGCTGGCGCAAATAGGCAGCGGCATAGAGCGTGCCAAGCGGCGGATAAGGCTGCATGGCCTGCCACAGTTTGGGATCAAAGCGCAGGTAGTACGATTGGCCGAAGAGGATGGAGGAAGGCATAGGGGTTTAGGAATTGGGAATTGGTAGGTTGGTAGGTGATAAATTGGTATTTACATCCTAAATTACCAGTCTACCAATTTACCTTCTACTTTCTGCATCGTTCTCGCTCCATGCCGCTGGGTATGACCTTTGCAACAATCGACGGAGAAGCTGGCTTCGGGATTTTCGCCGTTTTGGCGGCGCAGCTTACGGATTTTGCGGGTCATTTCCCAGGCTTCGAGCCAGTCAACAGGGCGGGTGGACAGCAGTACTTCAAGCCAGCCAGCGCCCATCGCAACGGATTCAGGCTGCGGGAGGCTGAGTCCACGCGGAGGGGAGCCACCGGCATTCGGCAGAAAGTTATCAGCCCAGGGGTTGGCGGCGCGGATTTGACGGTACACGTCCATGCCTGCAAGCGGAACCATTTGCGTCAATTCATGAGCAGCATACAGGTTTTGCGGTGAAAAATCAAGGGCATTTTGCGTGACGATGTAATTTGGGCAAATTTGTGCGCCTTGCAGCGCGGCAAAACGTCCCAGCAACAAAATCAGCGCCCGACACAGCCACAAACGTCCCGGCACCGTCACGATCAGATAATCCAGGTCGGCGCTGGCTTCGACGTTGTCCATTGCCAGCGAACCAGTCACCGCCACCATGCGCACAAATGGCAGGCGGGCGATGAGCTGTCCGTAGCGCTGGGCATTCGGCCAGCGCGCAGATGCAATTTGCTGACGGCGCTGACGTATACTGACAATGGCGGCGCGTCCAGGCAACGTATAATAATCCGCGCTGCGCACCAGCGGGCCGGGCAAAGCACTTTGGACGGTTTCAAACGTGGCATGCAAACCCAAATAGCGATGGATTTCAGCAGCCGTCAACGGGTAGTCGAAGATGTCTGCATAACGGACGGTATGCAGCATGGCCTGATGCAACGCAGAAAGATCGTTCGGAACGAAAGTCATAAGTTGATAAAATAAGGCTGGTTTGCACTATACAATGTTGGGCGGGTTCTGTCAATCTGCGCCCATCCCCGGCCCTTCCCCCGTTTTCTGGAGAACGAAAACAGGGGAAGGGAGACTATTCACTGCTCACTGGACTTTTATGCATCTTGCCATTGTAGGCCCTTATCCACCCAATTTTACCGGTATCAGCCAGTATGGTTACCACGTAAGTCAATCACTGGCGCAGTCGGGACAGTTTTCGCGCATCACTGTCTTGGCCGATGCGCCGAACATGCCGCAAGCGGTGAGCGTCCATGCACCGATTGTGGTGGAACGCGTCTGGCAGGCTGGGTCGTGGACAGCAGGTTGGAAGATTATGCAGCGTTTGCAGGATTTGCAACCCGACCTGGTCTGGTTCAACCTGGATGTGAGTGCGTTTGGACGCTCGGCGTTTGCCAACCTTTCGGGTTTTCTCAGCCCGATTGGCGTACACCGGCTGGGCATCCCGAGCGTTGTGACGCTGCACGAACTGGTGGAGCTGGCCGACTTGCGCGCCTTGAAAGCGCCTGGCGGTCCGCTTGCGCCGTTTGGCGCGCACCTGATGACACAAATCGCCACCCACACCGACGTGGTCTGTCTGACAATGAGTCGCTATGTCGACTGGCTGACGACGCGCCAGCCAAACTTGAAGTGTATGCACATTCCGATTGGGGCCTATCATGTACCCCAGTTGCTGGCAGAAGGCGACGCCCCGGAGCTTTTGCTGTTTGGCATGATCGCCCCCTACAAAGGGATGGAGACGCTGCTGGAAGCATTCGTAACCCTGCAACGGGAAAATCATCCGCGGTTGCGGCTGACGATTGCCGGGGCGGCGCACCCACGCTTCCCGGCCTATGCCCAGCATTTGCAGCAAACCGCCCAAAGCATGGAAGGCGTGCGCTGGCTGGGCAAAGTACAGGAGGAGCATATCCAAAACTTATTTGAGCGGGCACAGGTGGTGGTTTTACCCTATCTGGCTTCGGTTGGCTCGTCAAGCGTGCTTTATCAGGCCGCCACATGGGGGCGCGCCATCGTCGCATCTGATCTGCCCGAGACGCAGGCGATGGCACACGAAAGCGGGCTGGATGTCACCTTCTTTCAGCGTGGCGACGCCCAAAGTCTGGCGGCGCAGCTCAAGGGTCAACTGGATTCGCCACAGGGTCGACAGCGCCAGGTGCAGCACAACTTCGCCGCCATGCAACGCACCCGTCCCCAGGACATCTGCCACGCCTATTTGCGCGCCTTCAACATGGCGCTCGACAAACGTCGCAGCCCCAAACGACTGATTGTGCCCACGCTGGAAGCCGTATGATTCCACGACAGGTCAGGTACGCAACGCTACTGGCGTTTGTCTTGAATGGTCTTTTGGTGCTGACGGGACAATTCACGCACAGCTTTGACGCTTTTACCCATATCTTTTTCGCGGATCATTATCGCGCCGATTGGTGGACGCTGTGGGAACCGCGCTGGTACACCGGCTTTAGCATCGTTTCCTACCCGCCGCTTGTCCACCAGTTAATGGCGCTGCTCAGCCATCTGACGGGGCTTGAAATCGCCTTTGCCGTGATTCTGTGGGCGGCGCTGACGGCCTATCCTGTGGCGATGTATGCGTTCAGCCGTGTTTTCTTTGGCCGGGGCGTTTCGCGCTATGCGGCCTGGGGCGCAACGATGTCGCCAGCCCTGCTGTTGGCGGCCCACGTCTTCGGACAAATTCCCACAGTGGTCGCGACGATGGTTGCGCTGTTTGCGCTGGCGGCGCTAGCAAGCTTCCTGCGCAAGGGCGGCGCCTTGAATTGCGCACTCTCTGTTGCACTTTTCACGGTTGTCATGGCCGCTCATCACGCCACGCTCATGTTTCTGCCCTTCGTCGTCGTCGGATTGTTGATCCACATGTTGCTGAATGAAAAGGTGGACAGAAAAAAACTGTTTATACGGCTGGCGATCTTTGCACCATTGGCGCTGTTCTTTGGGCTGGCAGTTATCTGGCCGTTCTGGGCCTGGGGCCGCGGACAGACCATCCAGACGCCCATTGACCACCCAACGCGCCACAACTACCTGACCGACTGGTTTGCCTTCACCGCCTTTTTTCTACCAGCCTACGGTCCGCTGTTGGTGATTATTCCCTTTGCATTGTGGGCGGCTTTCAAGCGCAAGTACACCGGCCTCAGCCTGGCTTTTTTGCCGCTCTTTATCCTTGGGCTGGGCGGCACAACTCCGCTGCCGCGCCTGCTCTTTGGCGCAGGCTGGGAGTGGCTGATTTATGATCGCTTTGCGCTGTGGGCTTCCTTGCTCCTTTTGCCGTTTTTGGGTGTGGCACTCATCCTGACGCATCGCCGCCTGCCAAGATATTGGCCCTATCGCCTGCGCCTGCGCTTTCTTAAAATTGAACTCATAAGACGAAACTTTGACAGTTGGCCGCCCATCCAGCTGGGCATTCCACGCCGCATGGCGACCATTTTTGTTTTCAGTGTGATGTGCATCGCCGCCCTAACAATTGGCTTTCTGCCATCCTGGATGCCCTTCGAACCGGCCAGGATCGACATGCAACCCATCGTAGACTTCCTTGCCAGAAAAGACCACGCCGAATGGCGCTATATCACCCTGGGCTTCGGCGATCAGCTTGCATGGCTTTCAACAATGACCAACGCCACCACCATTGACGGCAACTATCACACCGCACGCAACCTGCCCGAACTGCGCAGCAGTGGCATCGGCCAGATCGACACAGCCTACTGGATGCTTCACGGGTTACGCGCCGTGGACCCGATCATAAAAAAATCAGGCGAGCATGGCGTGCGCTGGGCATTTGTCAGCCTGCGTCAATATATCCCCATTCTCGTACGCAACGGCTGGGTCAAACGCGCCAAATTGATCAACGGCATCCAGATTTGGGAAAACCCAGCCGCCACGCTGCCGCCGCCCGTGCAGATTCCACCCGAGGACCCGCTGGCGTCATTTTCGTGGGGCGTTTTTCCGCTGTTGTCACTGGCGATTGCGGTAGTGTTGAGCTTCATCTACCTGCGCCTGCGCCAAAAATGATGCGTATTCATCGAATTGCCCTTGGTCTGTTGCCCGTTGGCTTATGTTTTTGGTATACCCAAACTCTGGTCAGCCACCCGGTAGAGAAGGTCTACTTTCTCTACACTGATGGCCTGATCTTCCTGAGCGATGCGCTGGCGCTGGTGGCTGTGGTTGCGTGGTTGATTTTCTCCTTCCGCCAATTCCACCCTTTAAATTGGGGAAAACTCGGGTGGGAAACCAGGCTGGGAGCAATCTTTTGCACGATTGCCACCTTCAGCATCATTTGGGCGGATGACTGGCGCGTTGCTTTGTTTGTCAGCCTGCATCTGTGGCTGATGTTTGGACTGTTCCTGTCGATCAAAGATCAGCCTGAAAGCTGGCGCGCGCTGGCATTAGGCTTTTGCGCGGCGTTGCTGGTGCAAATCGTGATCGGTTTTGGTCAATTTGCCTTGCAGACCACTGCCTTTCTGACGACGCTGCCCGGCCTGGAATGGCCGGGACAGATCACGCCCGCCATGCGCGGCGCAAGCGTTGTCCAACTGGCAGATGGAATGCGCTGGCTGCGCGCCTACGGCTCCTTTCCGCACCCCAACCTGTTGGGTGGATTCACCCTGATGTTTTTGGCCGGACCTGCAGCGTTACTGCTCTTTAGCGAGAAACCCCGTCCCTGGGCACTGGCCTTGCTGGCGGGCGGTGCGGCGCTGCTGATTCTGACCTTTTCGCGTTCGGCCTGGGTCGGGCTCTTGGCTGCCGGGTTGGTAGTACTGCTCCAGCGACGCAAACTCTTAGATCAACGGTGGCTGGCGGCGGGGCTGGCAGTGTTCACCGGGCTGCTCTCCGCCACCGTGCCACTCCACAATCTCATCTTCACCCGTGCCGGTGCCGGTTCAGTCGCCACCGAAGAATTTTCCAACGAAGGCCGCGCTTGGTTGGCCGGAGAAGCTTTGCGTATGATCCAGTCGCACCCGTTTTGGGGCGTCGGCATCGGCAATTCCATCATTGACTATGCGCGTCACGTCCCGCCCGGTTATCTGCTGGAGCCGGTGCATAACCTGCCCCTGCTGCTGCTCGCTGAGCTGGGGTTACCCGGTGCCGTCATTGGCATCGGACTGGGCATGGTCATCCTGCGTAATGTATGGCGCTCTGCCAGCCCGCAGAGCGTTCTTTTTGGTGCAATGCTGATTGGCCTGCTCGTCACATCACTTTTTGACCATTATTTGTGGACCCTTGCCCCCGGACGCATGCTGCTGGCGCTGGCTTTCGGCCTGTGGGCGTCTCAGGTGACCGTCACCTATAAGGCAAAAAATGTTGCCGCTCCCCTATGAAAGCAATTTCATCGAAACAAATGGCGTGCGACTGCACGTTGTCACCGCCGGGCCGCCCAACGGCAAACCGGTTTTGCTGCTGCATGGTTTTCCAGAATTTTGGTATGGCTGGTGCAGACAAATCCCGGCACTGGTGCAAGCTGGGTTTCATGTGATTGTGCCAGACCAGCGTGGTTACAACCTATCAGACGTGCCAAAAGACGTGAAAGCCTATGCCTTGCCTGAACTCGTCAAAGACATCATCGGGCTGCTGGATTATTTTGGGATTGAGCAGATTAATCTGGTGGGACACGACTGGGGTGCAGTGGTGGCCTGGGGCATGGCGCTAACCTTCCCAGAGCGGGTGCAGCGGCTGGGGATTTTAAACGTCCCGCACCCGGTGGTGATGCTCCGTTTTCTGGCGCATTCACCCCGTCAAATGCTGAAAAGCTGGTACATTGGCTTCTTTCAAATCCCCGGTCTGGCAGAGTGGCTCATCAAGCAAAACAATTTTGCATCTGGTGAGCGGGCTTTCCGCATCACCAGCCAACCCGGCACCTTTTCTCACGAAGAGCTGACCCACTATAAACAAGCATGGGCCAACACTGGCGGGTTGACCGGGATGATTAACTGGTACCGTGCCCTGGTCCGTTACCGCCCACCGACCCCGGCTGATATCCGACTGCACATGCCTGTCTTGATTCAATGGGGCAAGCAAGACGCCTTCCTGGTGCACGAAATGGCCGAAGAAAGCTTGAAATTATGCGACGACGGCCGACTGATTTTTTACGATCAGGCCACGCACTGGGTACAGCACGAAGCAGCCGAAGCGGTTAACCACGGGTTGATCCAGTTTTTTTCCTAAGCATATAAACAAAAATCCCCGACGCTCTTAAGAGCGTCGGGGATTTTTTACCATAGTTTATCGAATTGAAAAACCGTCAATAACCACACCAGAATCTGATGATTCTGGGTTCTTGGTGCCGAGCACTTTGATGACCACATTGTGTGTGCCGGATGTCAGACCAGAAGTTGTGACGTTGTATTGCCACTGCTGCGTACTTCGATATAGATCAACTGTCTGCTTGAGCACGCCATCAATCCAGATTTGGGCTTTGCCGTAGGCAGGTCCGCGGGCGGTGACCCAGGTCATTTGCGTGCCCGTGAAGGAGAACGAAGCTGTGGCATTCGCAATATTCGAAAGGCGGTACGCGCCAGAGAAAGCGCCACCTGGCGAGATAAGGCCAAACCAGCTTCCATAGCCGAAGGTGTTATTCATGTAAATTAGCTGATCATCATAGACTGTCGGCGTTGCGGAGCCAGTGCCAAGCGTAAAGGCATCCACAACGATCCACGTGCCACTTGAAGCTACGGATTTGGCGTTCAAAGGCTTGATGACCACGACATGCTTCTTGTTCGAAAGGCCTGTGATGGGAACCGCGTATTGCCATTGGGCCGTAGCGTGATAGAGATCGACGGTTGCTTTGACCACGCCATCTACAAGCACCTGAGCCTTGCCCTGGTCAGGACCGCGATAAGTGATCCAGTTGACCTGGGTGAAGGCCGTACTTGGCGCAAAGGTGAACGTGCCGGATGTAGCCTTGCGATAACCTTGACCAAAGGCATTGCTTGACTTGACACCAAACCAGGTATCGTACTTGATCTCGTAACTCTGGTTCCAAATCAACTCTTCGTTATCAGGAGCAACCGTTGCCGTGCGCGTGGGCGTGCGCGTAATGGTGCGCGTATTGGTGGGCGTCTGGGTCAGCGTTGCAGTCCGCGTCAGGGTTGGGGTGAAGGTTGCAGTGGGGGTGAGCGTATCAGTCGGAGTCAACGTCTCAGTCGCGGTAGCGGTAGCAGTTCGCGTGAGAGTCGGGGTAAAGGTCTCGGTGGGAGTCAACGTCTCAGTCGGAGTGAGCGTATCGGTCGGCGTTGATGTCGCAGTTTGGGTAGCGGTATCGGTTGCCGTAAGAGTAGGCGTGAAGGTCTCGGTGGGAGTCAACGTTTCAGTTGGAGTGAGCGTCTCAGTCGGAGTCAACGTCTCAGTTACGGTAGCGGTATCGGTTGGCGTGAGAGTCGGGGTGAAGGTCTCAGTGGGAGTCAACGTCTCAGTCGGAGTAGCTGTATCGGTCGGGGTGAGCGTCTCAGTCGGAGTAGCGGTATCGGTTGGTGTAAGAGTGGGTGTGAAGGTCTCGGTGGGAGTCAATGTCTCAGTTGGGGTGAGCGTCTCGGTGGGTGTAGCCGTCTCTGTCGGAGTCATCGTTGCGGTATCAGTGGCCGTCGCGGTATGCGTCGCTGTGGGGGTAGGTGTTTCAGTTGGGGTAGAGGTCGCTGTTTGGGTTGGTGTCGGTGTAGAGTTATCCACAAAGTAGGTTTGATCGTTTGTGGCAGCGGGTGTTGGCTCAACCACCTGCAATGTGTTACCAGCCAGATCGGTAATTGTGGGGCTGGATGCAATATCCAAACCGACCGTACCCACCAGATTGGTCAAATCACCGTTGACACTACCATCCAGGGTGAAATCAAATACCAAATTAGGCGTTACAGATGAGACGCCAGTGATTGTGGTTGTCGTTCCGTTGACGACAAAACTGCTCGCGCCCACACCTGTCACTGGTTCATTGAAGGTAATGCGGAAGACCAGTACATCGGATGCAGTTGGGCTGGTGGGCGGCGACTGGCGCACAATGGATGTGACCAGTGGCCCAGTCTTGTCAATGGTGTAGACAGCGCCGTTGGATGGCTCTGTATAAGGCGCGTTCGTGACATTGTGTGAAAGGCCAGTGTCATTTGCCAGCCGCAGTTCAAGCGTACCATCACCGCTGCCAGTGTTGGCCGTAATATTCCAGGTGGTTGAGGGCGGTCCGCTAGTTTCGGTGACACTGGAGATGGATGCACCCGTTAAACCGCTTTGGACAAGGCTGAAATTGCTGGTGGTCAGACCGTCAATTGCATCTGCAAAAACAATCTGCCAGGTGACCGTGGCATTCTTATTCGGGTTGGAGCTTTGTCGGGTAAGCGAAGTAACTGTCGTGTTGGGGCGGGTTACCGTCACAGTATCTGAGCAGGAGTTGTTGGCCGTGCTGGCTTCGGCAAAGACTGCATTCGGGTCGACTTTACAAACGCCACCCGTCGGGTTGACCAATGATTTGGGGCCGCTGGTGGGCGTCACTTGCCAGGTCGCTTTAACAAAATTGCCACTAGGGATGGTCAAGCCACCTGTATCGGCGGTACAGGTCAGCACGTTGGAACTGATTGAACAACTCATTGTGCCAGTAATTCCGATGTCATACGTAGCGGAAGGTGTTCCATAGGTTGCCCCAGTGGGCAGATGATCTTCAAGAACAACATCCCCGCTATTAAAGATGGCATCGCGCGATGTAGCGATGTTCGACGCTGTTACAGCCCAGTTAAACGAGTTGCCCAGCAACACTGTGCCGCTGGTATCGTTCGTCTTGGAAGCAGACAAATCTATCAGGTCGATGGGGGTACAGGTTCTGGTATCGGTTTCGCAATCAACCGTGCCACTATTGGTGGAATTCACCAGGCTAAAATTACTACCTGTAATGGCACTTTGGTTCAAAATCTTGGTTGCGCTTTGCGGCAAAGGATTGTTGACAGTGACATCATAGACAACCTTGACGCTCTTACCAGCCGGGAGTGTGCCAATGGAGATAGGTCCAACCGCCTCGCCAGATTGCGCCGGGGCAGGCAATTTGGCAGAGACCAAATGGTCATTGCCAGTGTTGATGTTGCTGCCAAGCAAAGAAACGCTTGCAGCTTTGGCCCAAACCGTCTGCTTGGAAGCCGTGCCAGCACGAAGAACTACTGAGCTGACTTTGGCGGATGTTTGACCAGCCTGTTGATTTGTTTGAGGCTGCGCCTGGGCAAGAACCTGGCTGTTGTTTGTTTCCATCGCAACAACGCTTCCACAAGCACCGGGTGCCACCTGAGAAGTATTCGACCCTTCATCGACAGTCTTGCTTGCCCCAGTCAATGTATTGTTGGCATTGATATACGTCAGGTTGTTGCCGCCAGTACCTTCAACAGTAAGCTGTGCACCTGCAGGTGGGCCTGCGCGCTCAGCCAGATAAACATCTGCGCCGCCATTCATCGTGGTTGCATCAAAAACACTGTTCCCCGTGACAATGGTACACATGGGGGTTCCTTCATCGGCGAGCAGGTATATGCCCGCGTCAATACATGGTGTATTCGTACCGCAAACATCCACGTTGGTGCCAGAAGGCAGCGGCAAGTTATTATTAATGATCTTAAACTTGGCAGAATTGGTGCCAGATGACGCCGCGCCGTTTTGCGCAACGAAATTCAAGGGGCTGGCAATCGCACATTCACGAACTACGTTATTGCTGACCGTGATATTTCCCTGCGTATTCTGGCCTTGGACAACGACACGAATACAATTACCAAACCCGGAACCCAAATCTTTTGTGCCCTGGGTTCCAATAATGTTGCTATCAATTTTGCCGACAAAAGAATGGCTTGCCGGGCCAGTATCAGATCCCGCAGTAGTCGCAGCATTAATGGCGCTGGCGCTACCGTTACCACCAGCAGCGGTATTGATACCATTGGTTGTATTGGTCAAGACTTGGAAAGTGAAGTTTGATACTTGCGAGCTATCCATATCAACTGCCTGTCCGTTGCCGGTAAAGGTATTTGACTGGACAACAAAACTGTTGGTGCCATTCAGCGAAAATACAGAAGGTGCCCCGGAATTTACACCGATGCGACCATTATCATTCGTTTGAACCTGAACCCCAACTGCCCGTACACCGTTAAAAGTGGAGCCTGAAATTACCCCACTCGGCAACACGGACGTTCCGCGAATCGTCAGCAAAAGACCATCATTGCCAATCGACCCGGATGGCTGACAGGGCTGCCCACTGGCACAAGAGATAAGGCTGTTGGTGAAATTAAAACCAGCCATATTGGTATTGTTATTATCAACCGTCAAGCCATTGTGCGGATTATTGATCATGGAAGAATTATCGATTGTGACCGTTCCGGTAATGTTGGTCATAACAATGCCATCATCCGACGCTGTACCTGCCGAATCAGTCACGTTGAAAGCGGTTAAGCTTGGGCTGTCAGTGCTGGTGAACACAACACCATCCGATGTAGAGTTCTGAACGGCACCACCCGTACAACTGCCAACAGAAGTACAGGTACCACCATTCCCTGTGATGACCAGACTGCCACTTGTACCAGTTGAATTGACAACAATACCGCTTGCAGCGCCATTGGACGAAATGCTGCGGAAGGTCAGGTCGCCTGCGCCGATGGATGTATTCGCAAAGTTGAGCGCAGTGCCACTCGTGGTGATTAGCGTATTAACAATGGATGTATTGTTTTGCGTGGCAGTAACCGTACCACCACCAGTGACATTAAAAGCCGTATTGACACCTGTCGAAAGCGCCAGACCACCCGTGAAGCTAATCGTTGCTCCAGTGTTGGTGGTCAGCGAAATGCCAGTGTCTGTATCGGTAATTGCGCCGCTAAATGTCACGGTGCCGCCCGTCTTGCCAGTGATATTGACGGAATGGGCTGTGCCACTGGCAATTATGCCAGAATCACTAATGGTGGCAGTTCCACCATTCACATCGAAAGAATTGCCGGCTGCGCCAGAAAGCGCGCCACCACTGATGGTCAGTGTACCCGTCAACACCCCTGCGCCTTTGGCGAGCGCGATGTTGTTTGCCCCACCCGTGGATGTTACCGAAGGGAATGTGGCGGCCAATGTACCGTTGGTCAGGCTAAGGGCTTGACCGGTGGTATTGACGATGACATCCGCCACCGTCAGCGTGCCAAAACCAGAACCTGAAATGGCGCTGCCGCTGGAATTGCTGGCCGTGAAACCATTGAGTGTGTTGCCGTTGTTCAGGGTCACACCATTGCCGCCAGCGTTTTGGATGACAGTGGCAGGAGCGCCCAGATTCATCGCCGGAAGAGCGGCGCTACCCGTAACGGGAGACAGGCCGCTAATGGCGGAAAGTGTCTGTGTCGAATCCTGACCGATCAGCTTTTGACCGCTCAACAGGGTAATACCACCTGTATAAGGGGTTGCGCTTTCATAAACAAAGATATTGTCATTTGCGGCTGGATGATGAATTAGGCCAACATCTGTGCCATTGTTGGCCGTATTAAACGCCGCCAACGTACTGTATGGGCTCGAAAGACGTCCACAACCATCCGTTGTACACGTAGCAGCATTATTGTTGACGAACCAGATCATGCCGCTGACGGTGATGGTCACCGTCGCTTTGCGGTTCACAACTGCATTACTGGCATTCGTATTATCGCTCAGGGTGTAGGTAAAAGTATCGGTACCTTCATAACCAGCAGGCGGGTCGTAGGTAAAACGCCCGATACCAGCACCCGATGTGGTCATTACGACATTTCCACCTTGCACCGAAAGACTATCGTAGGCGCTGATGGTTAGCCCTGGCGACATATTTTGCCCCTGGTAGTCGTTCGTAATCACGCTAAACGGAGTCGCCAAGGAAGCTGTATTGATGCTGACGTTACCAGTCACTGTCACTGGCAGAGTATCGTCAAGCGCCACCGGAGATGTTGATGCGGATCCTACCAATGTCGTGTTGCTGTCAATCGTGTCGTTGAAGGTGACACCTGTTGCATCACTTGAGCCGCCATTTGAGATGGTCGTGGTATACCGAATAGTTTCCCCTGGGTCGGCCTTGCCATCGCCATCGCCGCCCACAAAAACATCTGCTTTCTGAGCAGAAATGCTTGGGGCAAATAAAGGTATGGTGCTGGCAGCAGCACGAACCGCTGAGACTGTTCCCAGCGTAAACAGCGTCCCCAGCGCGGCCACCAGTAAAAATACCGCCACGCGCAAGGCGTGTATTTTGAAGCGGGTGGCAAGACTATTTGATTTAACAAACCGGTTGATCGAAGACATGGTCAAACTCCTTCACAGTCGAACAAAACAAATTGACATTAACAAACCAGATGGTGCCAAAATTATTTGATTTGAAATTACTTTCTAACCAGAGACGCTTGCAGAGAATAAGAAAGCACCAACAGTAATAACCAAACAAGCCTGTGGATGAAGTATGAAATCTCTGGTTAACTTTAATTTCAAGAAAGTACACGCAAATCTAACTTTCCACATCTTTACCTATCAAAGAACGAGCCCAGCACATCCCAAATCATGGATGTGCTGGGATATCCATCAAGAAAAGTGCTGACGACCACCTACAAATTACGTGCGGGGTGGGTAAACACCCTGCAAGGCGATACAAAAGTTGAGAGTCAGGTAGGGCTGCATGTTGTTATGCGGCTGGTCACCACCAGCAGGCGCGATTGTGTTATCAGACAAATTTACCATCGGTGCACCAGCTGGGGCCAGGTAAGGCGTCATCGATGAGGCCTTTGCAAAGCTATTGCCATTTGGCAATGATTTGCTGGCTGTTGTGCTATTCGCCATCTGGGTATGGCTATGGGACGGGATTTCACTTTCCAGCAATGACACTGTATCTGAACCACCTGTCTCACCCAGATCGTGAAGCGAAAGACCAGGGCCCTGCCCCGGGTGCATGGGTGCGTTCCCTTGCATATTGGGCAACGCGAAATTGGACTTGCCATCACCACCATAAGTCGTACCCAACAGTGAGAAAAGCGCCGTATTCTGTGAAAGCGGCAAAATCTGCCCATCACAGAAAGCCCATCCCTTGGGCGCAAAATTGAATGGGAAGATGCGAATTTCAGCAACAAAAGGATCCATAGATTTTACTCCTTGTATAAATTCAAATTGGGAAGCACACTTTATTATCTGGATACAGTTCAAGCATCCGTAAGCACAACAATGCTGCGATTAAGTCTGTGATGGGAAAATCCCGAAGAGTGAAATAATAAAATCAACACATAAATAAGGTTGAAAATTGTTGTGAGGCTGGCTGCCGCCCGTTGAACTAATGCTTGTGGGGCCCATTGCAATGGGTGCTGCCGCATTAAGGTAAGGAAAACCTGAAGTAGGCTGCGCAACCACATTATTCTGCGCATTGGCATCGTTCGCCGCACTGCTTGTACCAAGATAAGGATGGCTATGGGCGGGTATCTGGCTGACAGTAAGCGTAACTTCTTCCACCCCACCTGTTTCTGCAAGAGTAAAGCCATTCCCGAAATGGAGCGGGATGCGTCCGCGCAAGTCTGGCAATGCAAAAGTGCTCTGACCATCGCCGCCATAGGTAGTACCGATCAAATTAAACAAAGTTTCATATTCTGAAATGGGAAGCAATTGCCCTTCGCAGAACATCCAACCTGCTGGAGCAAAATTGCCCGCAAACTGTCTGATTTCACCAACATAAGGTTGTGCCATATTCTTTCTCCTTATAAAGTCTGATACTGGTTAGATAAGCCGTTCTTATAAGATTTCAATCGGCCTTTCAGCCTGTATCACTTTTATGTCTGGCTTGGGAAAATGCCCTGCAAAGCAATGCTAAAGTTCAATACCAAAAAGGGCTGCATGTTGAGATGCGCCTGGCTGCCACCCACATTCGCTAGCGTTCCTGCATTCAGCGCAGCCAGATTTCCATCAGCCGCATGGTAGAGCTGAGGAGTACCGCCTGCCAAAATATTACCAGACGGGAGGATGACGCCGCCATTTGTGGAGGTTGCCATTGCCGTATGGGTATGCGTCGGAATTTCACTAATGGAAAGTGTATGACCCTGCTCACCACCGCGCTCCCCCAGCGTATGCCCGCCGCCCATGTGAATGGGCACGTTGCCCTGCAGGTTCGGCAGCCCGAAATTGACACGCCCATCGCCGCCGTAGGTGGTTCCTAATAGCGAAAAAAGGGCTTGATTCTGGTTGATGGGTAGCAACTGTCCATCGCACAGCGCCCAACCTTTGGGCGGAAAACCGAACGAGAAAATTCTGATTTCACTTAAAAACGGTTCAGCCATGCTTTTTTTCTCCTTTTGACCCTGCCGTTTTCTATGGAACGGACAGGAACGCGAAAAAAATGAAGCCCATTGACATGCCGGGCTTATTGACGACAATGATTAAATCAGATTGTTAAAGGCGCACTCATATTCAAAACCTTCTTTATCCTTCGCAACTGGCACAAGAAAAAGATCAATCTCACCAAATTGCGCATGCTTCAACCGATATGTGGCCTGTGGCAGGAATGCACCGAGGGGGCCTTGAAAGAAGTAGGAAAAGATTTCCTGACGTTCGGTCTTCGCAATTTCTTTGATAGAGATCAGGGTCAAAAAAAGGGGATCAGGCAAATTGACCAGCACCTGAAACTGGCTACCAATATATTCTGCCAAGGTAGTTGGTTTAATCTGTTCGAGCATGGTTTCTCTCTTCCGAAAAATAACAATGCCCCAGCGTGGGCTTACTTACAGCCAGGGAAATTTACAAACCGGGACTTTGGATATGGGGAGCAGTTCTTCCATACGGCGAAAATCATCACTTGCTCAACCAGCAGAACAATCTCAGGCGGGAAGACCAATCGGTGTCCAGGTCATCTCATGGTAGATGCTCATCTCGCCAGTTTTGACAAATCCAAGCCGGGCGTACAAGTTGAGCGCCGGGTTGAAGAACTCCACACGCAGAATGATAGGCAGGTTAATCTCTTGGGCATAATTCATTAGATTCTTCATCACGGCTGTGCCAATTCCTGCGGCTCGATAGGGAGGCAACAGAGCAATATCAATAATTAAAATATTTTTGGGCGATTGATCCGTAATCAAACGCCCAATCAGAATATCTTCGCGCTGAATGATGTGATACTGGGCTCGTGGATAGTAATTTTTATAATGATCTGTCTGGGCGTTGACTTGCATTCGCAGGAAGGCTTCTTTTTGTTCGTCGGTCCAATTTACCAGCGCCATTTCATCAGCGCGGGTGCTGGCATAAACACGATATATAAACTCGTCATCCCCCAATTCCACTGGGCGCAGCATCAGGCACATATTATCGAATGCAAAATCTGTTTTCAATATGGGATCCTGAAAGGTGAGTGGAACCATTGTAAAAAATTCCCATGAAACCTGACACATTCGTTATGTATCTTGCACATAGGATTACATGCCTATGATACTGCCTTCTTGACTTCTTTTCAAGACTAAATTTCGATATTGAGACAAAGATAGTCCTTTTGGTGGGGAAATACATCAAAATGGTACTAGACAAACAGCTTTCCCTGCGCTATTATTTTTATAGCATTTTTACTGGTCTTCACCATTTAACACTATCCAATACCTTCCCAATATAGTTCACAATTACTTACAAAGCCGCCATATTTTTATAAGGCGGCTATTTGCTTAGAATTATTAAAAATTTGATGGCAGGAGCTTTCTATGAAACGACGAGATTTCTTAAAGGTTAGCAGTTTAATATCCGCTTTTGGGCTGATTGCAGCCGGACCGCTAGACAAGGTTTTCAATGTAGAGAGCGAAGCCATCGCATTTGGCAAAATTTACCGCGCAGCCAGCAAAGGCCGCATCATGGTCTCAGCGGACAAGGGAAAATCATGGCAGGTACATACCAACTTTGGCAGCGAGAATGCAGTAACCGATATTTTTGTTGCCACAGACCACCGCCTGTATGCAAAACTGAATCATCAAAACTATAAATTTTATCTGGTGCTTGGGGCAAACAAACAAAGCTGGCAAGTAGAAACTTTCGCGACCACACCAAGACCCAAAGCATAATAAAATAGTTCTATCAAAAAGACCGAGGTAATATGCCCCGGTCTTTTTTGTTGCTTTACTTCGTGAGAGAGCAAGGTTATTTCGTCAATACAGCTAGGATACAGCTAGGATACAGCTAGGATACAGCTAGGATACAGCTAGGATACAGCTAGGATACAGCTAGGATACAGCTAGAGTATAAAATGATAGAAGGATCAATGCTTGATGCAAAACGCAGCGCCATCCACTCATACAAAATGATAATGCTTATTCTATGAATGACATAGAAGCGAGACTGTATAATCGATGCACTGATTTGAGAGGAAAATATGACTGTGAATCAAGCCAAAATACCATCCCGTTCATCGCTCACACGTTTTGCGTGGCTTTCCATCGCTGCGGCGTTGATAACAATTTTTCTGAAGACGAGCGCATACTTTCTCACTGGCTCGGTAGGTCTGCTGTCAGAGGCGGCTGAATCGATTATCAATCTGGTGGGTGCAACGATGGCACTCGCCATGCTAATCATCGCCGCCCGCCCCGCCGATCAGAGTCACAGCTACGGGCACAGCAAGGCTGAATATTTTTCCAGCGGCGTCGAAGGGACGCTGATTCTGATCGCTTCGGGTGGGATCATCTGGAGTTCCATGGATCGCCTGTTTCATCCCAAAGCGCTGGAACAGCTAGGGCTGGGACTGGTCATCTCAATGGTTGGATCGATGATTAATTTTTTTGTAGCGCGCATTTTGATGTCAGCGGGGAAACGGGAGAATTCGATTACCCTTGAATCGGATGCGCAACACCTGATGACAGATGTCTGGACTTCGGTAGGGGTTCTCATAGGCGTTGGGCTGGTGGCGCTGACAGGTTGGGCCCCGCTCAATTCGCTGGTGGCAATCCTGGTGGGCATCAACATCATCTGGACGGGCATACAACTGGTGCGCCGCTCAGTAGCCGGGCTGATGGATGCCTCCCTGCCGAAAAACGAACAGGATATTATCGAAACGGTGATGACAAAGTACCGCGGCAAGGAAGTCGATTTTCACGCCTTGCGCACCCGTCAGGCCGCATCACGGCGCTTTGTCAGCGTTCACATGCTCGTACCGGGTGCCTGGAGCGTTCACGATGCGCATCACTTTGCCGAAGATTTTGAAACCGACATTCGCACCGCCCTCGGCGAAGCCGTCATCACCACGCATCTCGAACCGATTGATGATGAACTTTCAATGCACGATATTTTGCTGGAGCAGGAATAGCACACTTCCATCCATAAAAAGTGCCACGCACCATTCAGGTGCGTGGCACTTTTTTCTGTCAAAAGCCCAAATTACGGCCCAACCACGACTACTTTTTTATCAAAGATGCGCATGGTCGTTTTATCGTCATTGACGAGTGGGAAAGACCCCGTCATCGTTTTGTTGCCAACAACTACGGTATAGTCATAGTTTCCAAAAATAATCTGGGTATTGAATGACGAAGTGGCTGTATAGGAACAATCAACGGTTTTGTTGCCATTCAAACTGACCGCATGCAAATAAACTTCTGCTGATTGCTTGGTATCCAACTCAAATCGAAATACACCCACCGCGATGCTGCCTGTACCTGCCGGGGCGAAACAACCTACAAAAGCTTCGGATGTGGCAGTTCCAGTAGAAATGAATGTTGGCGCGGGCGTGAATGTATCGGTGATGAGAGGTTCGAGCGTTGCGGTTGGCAGTGGCACAGGGGTTTGGGTAGGAATATCTGTTTGTGTGGGCATGGCTGCCAGTGTACCGGCCACCATGGTGCCACTAAGTGCATTGACAGTGGCGGCGACATTCGCAGTGGGCGCAGGGGTCGTGGCAGGGGCGCAAGCTGCCAGGAATATGCCTATTAAAAGGAACAGAATCAGTGTTTTTTTCATACTTCTCCTTCTCATTGAAGAGCAATCTTATATCAAAACGAAAAGGCTGGCAGTCAATTGAACCTGCCAGCCTTTTCGTTAAATAAGAGCTGGTCTAGGGAAATGGACCAATCTTGATATTCTTGTCAGTCACTTGCATGGTAGCTTTATCTGAGTCGTTTACCCAAAAAGTACCTGATAAAGTCTTTTTGCCCACAGACCAATAGCTATAATTACCAAACCAAATGGTGAAAATAGTCGAGCTACCTGGGTCAACAGTATATGAGCAGTTAACAGTGTGATCGCCTTCTGTTGTAACACCGTTGATATAAACCGTTACCGCAACTTTGGTCATATTTTCAATTTTGAATGGAGCGGTCAAATTGGTCGTACCATTCGGGGTAAAGCAGCCCGTAAAGGGTGCAGCGGTGCTGGCTGCGGTCGGGATGGCTGTTGCTGTGGAAACAGGCGTATCGGTAAACAGTGGTACAAGGGTTGCGGTTGGAGACGGTGGTGGCGTATCAGTGGGAATCGTTGTCGCGGTAGGCATGGCTGTCAGTGTGGCGGCGACCATGGTGGCACTCAAAGCCTGGACAGTAGCAGCCGTATCCGGCGTCGGCGGGGGCGGCGTAGCTGGAGCACAGGCCGTCAGGAATGTGCCGATCAAAAGAAACAGAATCAGTATTTTTCTCATATCTCTCCTCACAAAGTGATGTTACATCAAAAAAGCCCCGCTGATGTGCGGGGCTTTTTGAAACGCTTGTGTTAGTTTTTCTGCCCGGCAACTTCAAGGAACTGGCTGACTGCTTCGCGCAACATGCGCTCAGGCATGGCGCCAACCTGTCTGTGAACAATCTTGCCATCCGCCACAAAAAGCATGGTGGGAATGCCCTGTACGTTGTACTTCATGGCCCATTGGGGATTGTCATCAGTGTTGACCTTGGCGACAATAATCTTGTCACCATATTCCTTAGCGAGCTTGTCCAAAATAGGGGCAATCATTTTACATGGGCCGCACCAGGGTGCCCAAAAGTCTACGATAACGGGGACAGAAGATTGCAAAACGGTTTGTTCAAAAGCGTCATCGGTCACGTGCAAAGGTATATCACTCATGGGGGTTAATCCTTTCCATCTTGCCTGGTTTGATACGAATGAAACTGCTTATTCTATAAGATGCAGTTTACTCGAAAATGTTACATCTTGCTGTCAGTCATTTTGCTCAATTGTCTCGCCAGTTTTCAAAATACGATACGAGGAACTGACCGGGCCAGCTTTTGCGAGCGTGCTCCCTACCGAACAATATTTTTCGATCGAGAGTTGAATGGCGCGTTCCACATCGGCTGCTTGAAGGTCATCGCCCCAGAGCAAAAACTCGATGTGAAATTCGGTATAGATTTTTGGGTAGACATCCGTACGCTGGTTACCGCGCACATTGATTTTGAAACCAGTAGGCGTCTGGCGCTTCTTCGTTAATATATCAATCACATCCAGCGCAGCACAGCCTGCCAGCCCGACCAGCAGCATTTCCATTGGGCCGACCACCGGGTTTTCCTGCGTGCTTCTGCCCGTGCGGACGGTTCCGCCAGCTTTGTTGTAGGCAAGATACGTATCACCACCGTCCCAGGTGGCGCTGATTTCTTTCCAGTGATGAGTGGGGGATGTCTCTGTCATTTGCGAGAGTATACCGCACTCGGTCAAAAATTGCGCTTTTTTAGAAGGGGAAGCGCAATTTTTGACCGTGGGTATTCTATAACACAACGGTGATATAATCCCGGCGCTATGGCTGATATTTTCGCTCGATGGAAAGATGGACTCTCCCGCACCAGCAAGGCCACGTTTGGCCGTCTGGCCGGGTTGCTTGGCGCAACCGAGATCAAGCCCGAAACCTGGGATGATCTCGAAGCGCTGCTCTTTCAGGCCGATCTCGGGCTTGAGACGACTCAATCTGTGCTGGATGCACTCAAAGCGGCAGTGAAAAAACAAGGCTTGACCCGCGCTTCAGATTTGCAATCGGTGCTCAAAGCGGAGCTGCGCTCGCGACTGGTGACGCCGCCACCGCTGCTGTTTACCGGCAAACCGAGCATCATCCTGCTGGTGGGCGTCAACGGCTCTGGCAAGACGACGACTGCGGCAAAGCTCGGCAAGCGTTTTCTGGCTGAAAAGAAGACCATTCTCTTCGGCGCAGCAGACACCTTCCGCGCCGCAGCGGTGGACCAGCTTCAGGAATGGGGCACCCGGATCGGGGTGGATGTGATCGCAGGCGCTCCCGATGCAGACCCCGGTGCGGTGGCGTTCAACGCCGTCCAAACGGGCATCGCTCGCAACCTCGACATTGTTCTGATCGATACGGCGGGCCGCCTGCACACACGCTTCAACTTAATGGAAGAACTCAAGAAAGTTTATCGTGTGGTTGGCAAGGCGCATGAAGGCGCGCCACAGCACGTCTGGTTGGTGCTCGATGCGACCACCGGGCAAAACGCCATGCAACAGGCCAAGGCCTTTGGCGCAGCCGTGAAGGTAACAGGCGTCATTCTCTCGAAACTCGATTCTTCGGCACGCGGCGGCATGGCCTTTGCCATCCAACGCGAGCTTGGACTACCAATTTTGTTCGCCGGGCTGGGCGAACAACCCGAAGACCTGACGCCCTTCGACCCCGATGCATTTGTAGATGGGATTTTAGGGTAAATATGCGGTAAGGGCGCGGTTCCCGCGCCCCACGTACGATGGAGGCAACATGCAAGACTTAATTGAACGTTTGAAAAAAGCTGGGGAACTGACTTCGCAATTAATGGTGCGACTTTGACTACGTCTCAAAGAATAATCAACTCACTGAACTAGACAAACAAATTGCCGCCCCCGATTTTTGGGATGATGCCCAGGCGGCGCAAAAGATTAGCAAGGCTGCTGCCGTTCTACGCGATGAAGTGGAGAGCTGGCAGGTTTTCGCGCGCCGCATCAATGATACGCTTGAACTGGCGCAGATGGACGATGACTCGATCCGCGCTGAGTTGGAAAGCGACGTGGCTGCGATTGAATTTGAGCTTGAAAAACGCTCGTTTACCGCAATGCTTTCGGGCAAATATGATGCTGATAGCGCCATCCTGGCGATCCATGCCGGGGCGGGCGGGACGGATTCACAGGATTGGGCGCAGATGTTGCAGCGCATGTACCTGCGCTGGGCCGAAATGCGCGGTTTTGAAACTGAAATTTTGGATATCACTGAAGGGGAAGAAGCCGGGACAAAGTCGGTCACGATTGCGATCAACGGGCACTACGCCTACGGCTATCTGCGCTCCGAAAAGGGCGTTCACCGGCTGGTGCGCCTCTCGCCGTTCGACTCGGCCCATCGGCGGCACACATCGTTTGCGCTGGTCGAAATTTTGCCACAGGTGGCCTTTGACAACCCCGAAGTGCCGATTGACATGGCAGACGTCAAGATCGATGTGTATCGCTCGGCGGGCGCTGGCGGACAAAACGTGCAGAAGAACGCCACCGCCATCCGCCTGACGCACATCCCCAGCGGGCTGGTGGTGACCTGTCAGAATGAACGCTCGCAGACACAGAACCGCGAGTTGGCACTGCGTGTGCTGGCGGCACGTTTGTTTGAAATTCAGCAGGCCAAACAAGAGCGAGATATTGCCGTGCTACGCGGCGATTACACCAAAGCCGAGTGGGGCAGCCAGATCCGTTCGTATGTGCTGCATCCGTACCAGATGGTCAAGGATCATCGCACCGAGCACGAAGTGGGCAACGCCCAGTCTGTCTTGGATGGCGGGCTGGATAGTTTGATGGAAGCATATTTGCGTCAGGGATAGTTTTCGATCAAAACCATTTTACAAAGGCACGAAGACTTAAAGAAAAACTTTGTGTTTTTGTGCCTTTGTGGTTAATGGTTTCATCGCTCGATGTGTCACGGAGGATATTTATGAAACACAGCAAACTACTCGCCATTCTTCTGCTCGTCCTGCTCATCTCATTGTTTTCCCCCATCCGCGCCCATGCGGATATCGCTCCACCGGAACAACCACCGGGGGCGAACATCCTTCCAGACAGCGAAAATACCCAGGTACGCATGGTCGCCGAAACGGTAACGCTGACGGTTTTGACCAACCCATCCCCAAACTATCTCGGTCAAGCTGCGACCGAAGCTGTCTTCACCATGCGCAATTTGGGCACAGAGACTGAAACGATGGAGGCGCGCTTTCCGTTGACGTTTTTGAATGGTAGCAATGGCGGGAACGAACATTGGCCCGAAATTTCAGATATTCGAGTTTGGGTAAAGGGTAAACAAATTGCCACACACCGTATTCAAGCTGCTCATACCGATCCGAATTTCGGTGTTGTTGAAATACCGTGGGCAGCGTTCAATATAACCTTTCCACCCAATCAAGATGTGATCGTCACGGTGAAATACACCACCAACGGTTATGGCTATGGCCCATTTTTTGATTTGGGCTATGTCCTTGAAACCGGAGCGGGCTGGAAGGATACGATTGGCTCAGCAGACATCATTGTCAAATTGCCTTACCCAGCTACAGCGGAAAATATCGGATTTGATCCTGCTTCAAAGGCTGTGATGGTTGGCGATGAAATACGCTGGCATTACGAAGACTTTGAACCGACGCCTGATGACAACATAGGCATTGCTGTGCTGACCGTTTCTTATTGGCAAAACGTTTTGCACTGGCGTAAAGAAACACAGCAAAATCCCAAAGATGGCGAAGCGTGGGGACAGTTGGGGAAGGCGATCAAGCCAGTTGTTATTGATAATAAATCCGGGTTCCTTTATCTGACTGATGAAACTAACAACAAGCTTTTTAATGAAGCAATAGATGCTTACGAAAAAGCAGTAACACTTTTGCCCAAAGACGCGCTTTGGCATTATGGCTTTGCAGATTTGCTGTGGATGCGAAATAATGGTTTTGCTTTTGGGTTTGACGATGAAGCGCTTCAGATTGCAGATTCTTATCGTATTGCCAATGAATTGCGTCAGTCACTGGCCCTTGACCCCAAGAACACAGATGCAATCAAACTGGCAGATTGGGTTGCGACGACCCGTCCCTGGGCAATTCGCAAGGCAGATGACGGTTACGACTACCCGATCTTGACCGTGACTCCTACGTTATGGCCTACCCCAATCGATTATGAATTTCTAACAGCGACTCCATCCCCTATAGCCACATCCACCCCGCAGCCTACGCTTGTATCGACAGACACGGCAGCCCCTATCAGCCCGACCAAAAGCCCCAACACGGGTTCCCCCGTCTGCGGCGGTGCAGCGTTGATACTGATTCCGGCACTTGTCGTTTTCTGGCGAGCCAAACGTCAAAGGAGATAGACATGCGCAAAAACCTGATCGTCCAACTTGTTTTCATCTGTCTGCTGGCGGCTTGCGCGCCGGTCCAACCAGCCGCTACGCCCACACCGACTGTGGATGTCACCGCCGTCTACGAACACACGCTTGCCACCGCCGTCATGCGCATCACACAAACAGCCGCCCCCTCCGCCACGCCGACGTTGAAACCGGGCGAGTTGTCTTTCTTTTCGATGCAGGGTTATCAAGCCATTTTTGCCGATGGCGACAGCCTTTACCTGCAGAGCGGCGAAAATGCCCCGGTGCTACTGAGCACAGCCGAGGGCAGCGGCCTTTTCCGCGAGCGGATGCTCTCCAGCGACCGGGAGAAAATCGCCTTCCTGCGCGGCAAAACACCAAAGTCCACCAGCGCCAATGCGGATGTACTCACCGTCAACGCGGACGGAACCGCCGAGCAATTGCTCATCCCGCCCGACTGGCTGAAGACGCTCATCAAAGGCACCGGGCGTGGAGCGACGCTGCCAGCCTTTCTCCCCGGCACGCACCGGATGGTTTTCGAAACGTCGCTGTGTCAGTCGCCCGAAAAAGACGCGCCCTGCTCCACTGGCGTTTTTCTGGCCGATCCCGATACCGCCCAGGTTACACCGCTTTTGTCCCC
This sequence comes from uncultured Chloroflexia bacterium, assembly GCA_963757465.1. Classification (GTDB taxonomy): domain Bacteria; phylum Chloroflexota; class Anaerolineae; order Anaerolineales; family Villigracilaceae; genus UBA5195. Next base: position 87,221 of record CAVWRY010000009.1, read on the forward strand.
CGGCACGGCACAGCCGCCCACGCTATGGGCGCATTTTGCGGTTTCGCCCAATGGCAAACTGATCGCAACCGGCTCGGCCGGGCATGTCGATATTTTCGACGCCGACGGCACGCTGGTGAGCGGCGGCGCTTTCATTTACACGCCCAGCACCTCCACGGTGCTTTTCCCGGCGCTCTTCTGGCTCCCTGATTTAAGCGGATTGATCGCTGCCCTACCGACCAACAGCTTTCATATCAGCGCCAACAATCAGGATGTGGCGTCATACGCAATTTGGCGCTACACGATCAGCGATTCCCATGCGGACTTGATTCCCCTGGACCCTTCTCCGATGGATTTGCTGGGCGATGCCGACCAGTTCCGCTTCTCACCCGACGGCAACTGGCTGCTCTATGGGGGCAACGGCCCCTACGCCAGCGACCTGTACCTGGCGAATCTGCGTGACGGACACGTCCAGCACATTGGCGATAACCCCCAGCCTGTTTTTTCGTGGAGCCCTGACAGCAAACACTTTTTTGGCGATAACTTTACTGGCATCATCGGCGAGCGCGTTGCACAGGTCAACAAAAATGCCATCGCCATCGTTCGCTGGATTGATGCGACTTATTTCATCTGCCGCTTCTGCGCCGAAAACAACGCCAAACCCCACATCGCCGAAATCAACGGCGACACCTTCCGCTTTTACCGCCTGCCGCCTGCATGGGAAGATGATGAATATTTGGTGATTGTGCCGAAATAAGGACAATACAAGCCTAGAGACTCAAATGAATAAAATGAAAACAAAGAACCTTTTCTGGTTTGTTCTTTTGATATTGCTCGCCGCTTGTAATCTGCGACAATCGCGTTCTCAACCCACACATGAGCCAACGCTTACAATCACAGCCAGCCTGACAGAAACACCCACACCTAGCACAACATCCACGCGCACACCTATCCCAACAGCAACGTCACTCCCCCTGGTCAAAGTGGATGGTCTGCGCGTGGCTTACCTTATTGACGGAAACCTGTACGTTCAAGATAGTGGCGGCCAGCCACATCAAATCACGAGCAGCGGTAACGACCACGATCCTAATTTTTCAGATGACGGCGAGAAAATTGTTTTTACTCGTGGAAAGCGAAATGAAATAAATACCTTGTATGTGATTAACGTGGATGGAACCGGGCAACAAGCGTTGACTTCCGCCAACATCTTGATGGGCTTTGACGCTGCCTATAGCAAGCAAAGCGAAGTGGGTACATTCGGTTTTATTCCTGGCACACATCAGTTGCTCTTCAATACATACGAATTTGAGTTAGGTGGTGGGATTGATAGCAATCGAATATATTCAAAAGCAAATGATGACCTTTTTGTTGCCAATACCGATACCTTTGAAGTTAAAAGACTTGCAGCTGCAGGAGAAGCCAACCCTTTTCAACTCTCGTCAGATGAAAAATTAGTCAGTATTGAAATATCTCATCGCATTGATCTTATCGGGCAGGATGGGCAAACATTACCCAGTAACAGAACCGATGATTTCATCTGATCCTTCCTATATTTACTGGATACAAAATTTGACAAAATTACGCCGTGCACTTCCATTTCCCGGCGTTCTGATTGAGTTTTTTGCACCAACCCCCTATACGCTCTGGCAATATACTTCAGATGGCAACCCAGGTGTTGAAATGCGCCTTAATCCCCCACCGATAACGGATGACCTTAACATCTCACCCGATGGAAACTGGATGATTTATTCATTTTTCAAAGGGAGCGAAAGTACAAACAATATTTCTGCCGATGAAGGGTTTTATCTTGCCAACCTACGCGATGGCACAACAAAGATGCTGAAAGACATCGAGGGGGTACCAAAATCCTGGAGTTCAGATAACGCCCATTTCATAACAGAAGGCCAACAGGAACAAATCTATTTAGCCGACATCAACGGTAAATCTCGACCGATAACAGGTCAGCGATTCCTCGGTTGGCTGGATGCCACGCACTATCTATATGGGCAAGTATCTGTAGGCGATATTAACAATAGCCAGGCAGGCGGGTTGGCTGTCAAACTTGCTGCGCCCATTCAATATACACTCCCCGAAAATTTGGCATTTGTTTATTTAAAACCAAAATAAAAGCATTGGTAACACCCAATAACGACCCTTAAATTTGCCTGAAACTCATTCTTGACACTCTTGAGCATCGCCACTATAATGCAACCCGCTTAACTTGAGACTTTCAGCTGATTTCGCTGTCATTATATAAGGAGTAAGAAATGGGTCCACAACCAAAACGCAAGCATTCGAAAGGCCGTCGCGATCGTCGCCGCGCACATGACGCTCTCACCCCCATCAACACCACCGCCTGCTCCAATTGCGGACAGATGCGCCTTGCGCACACCGTCTGCCCCAATTGCGGTCACTACAAGGGTCGTGAAATCATCGAAATCGCAAAAGACAAGAAAATTTCGTAATTTCATATCACCAATCACGCGCGCGCCGTGACCTTCACGGCGCGTTTGTGTTTTAAGTCGAGGAATCAAGAGAAAAGCACTTTCGCCACAGAGCGCACAGAGAAAAGCATCCAAATGATCATCTCTGTGTTCTCTGTGGCATACTTTCCCAATGATGAGGTGAAATATGACACTGGATTACACAAAAACCGTCTTCGTCTTCCCCGGTCAGGGGTCACAGGCTGTGGGCATGGGCAAAGACCTGGTCGCCACCTACCCGGTGGCGGCGCAATTGTTCGAACAGGCCAATGCCATCCTTGGCTTTGACCTGTGCAAGCTGCTCTGGGAAGGCCCCGAAGCAGATTTAACGGATACGCTCAACACCCAACCTGCGCTCTTCACACACTCGCTGGCAGCGTATCGCGTTTTTCAAGCGTTGCACCCGCATGAACAGCCCGTTTACATGGCCGGGCACTCGCTGGGAGAGTTATCCGCGATTGCGGCGGCTGGCGCGCTGCCCTTTGAAGAAGGCCTGAAGCTGGTACGGCGTCGCGGCGAATTGATGAAACGTGCTGGCGAGATTAATCCGGGCGGCATGGCGGCGATCATCATGCTCGACATCCCGACCCTCGACAAACTGTGCGCCGAAGCCAGCGCGCCGGGTGAACTGGTGCAGGTCGCCAACGATAACTGTCCGGGGCAGGTGGTCATCTCAGGGTCGAAACCAGCGCTCGAGCGCGCCATCACTCTCGCCAAAACTGCCGGGGCGCGACGCGCCATGCCGCTCGCCGTCAGCATCGGGGCGCACTCCCCCCTTATGGATTCGATCCAGGCCGATTGGGACGCCGCTGTCGACGCCGCCCCCTTCAGCGACGCTGTCATCCCCGTCATCAGCAACGTCCACGCCAAACCGATCACTACCGCCACAGCCCTACGCGCCGATGTCAAGGCACAGATGCAGTCACGGGTGCGCTGGACAGAATCGGTACGCTTTATGCTTGCGCAAGGGATTACCACCTTCGTCGAAGTCGGTCCCGACACAGTGTTGGGCGGCATGATTAAACGCGTCGATGATAGCATCACCAAACTACCACTGGGCAATCCGCAAGATTTTGCTGCGCTGTAAGATCAAAACGTCTCACCACAAGTCACTAAGACACGAAGTTTTAAACACGAACGGGCCACCTTTGGGCGGCCCGTTTTGCTTTAATCATGCCAAAAAGATGATCTACGTCATATATCCTTTTTTTCACAATCAACATACAATGTTTCAATAGATTTGTTAGGTTCGTCACATGCCACATGCTCATCTTTTCAGCTTGGAAAGGTCTGTGGCATGTTCGTTAATAATCGTTATTATCTTAATATCACCTTATCGCACCAGGAGATTGCCATGAAACCCGTTCCCTTCCCCGAAATGCTCCAAAGCGCCAAAGCGCGCACCTGGATTCAGGAGATGGTCGACTTGTGTGAGCCAGATGCTGTCCATTTTTGCGACGGCTCACAGGAAGAATACGACCAACTATGTCAAACCCTGGTGGAGGCTGGCACATTTACACGGCTCAACCCTGAAAAGCGCCCCAACAGTTACCTGGCACGTTCCAACCTGGCAGATGTGGCGCGGGTGGAAGATCGCACCTTTATTTGCAGCGCCAAACAGGAAGACGCTGGGCCAACCAACAACTGGATGGAACCCGAAGAAATGAAAACCATCCTGCGCAGACTTTTCCGCGGATCAATGCGTGGACGCACGATGTACGTCATTCCATACAGCATGGGGCCACTGGGATCATTCATTTCGCATATTGGTATTGAACTGACCGACTCGGCTTATGTGGTTGTCAATATGCGCATTATGACGCGTATGACGGACAAAGTCTGGCAACTGCTCGGCGCGGATGGTGCGTTTGTGCCGTGCCTGCACTCCGTCGGGATGCCGCTGGCGCCCGGTCAGCAGGATGTGACATGGCCGTGTAACATGGAAAATAAATACATTGTCCATTTCCCCGAAGATCAAGCGATCTGGTCGTATGGTTCCGGCTACGGCGGCAATGCGCTGCTGGGCAAGAAATGCTTTGCCCTGCGCATTGCGTCCACTGTTGCGCGAGACGAGGGCTGGCTGGCGGAACACATGCTCATTTTGGGCGTTAAATTGCCCGAAGGCGAGAAAACCTATGTCGGCGCAGCATTCCCGTCAGCCTGCGGCAAAACCAACCTGGCCATGCTCATTCCCCCTGAAGATTTCAAGGGTTGGAAAGTGACCACCGTTGGCGATGACATCGCTTGGATCAAACCCGGTTCCGATGGTCAGCTTTACGCGGTTAATCCAGAAAATGGCTACTTTGGGGTCGCTCCTGGCACATCGGCCAAAACCAATCCGAATGCGATTGCCACCCTGTATGCCAACTGCATTTTCACCAACGTTGCGCTGACCGATGACGGCAATATCTGGTGGGAAGGTCTGACCAAAACGCCGCCCGATCACCTGATTGACTGGCTCGGTCAGGATTGGACGCCCGACTGTGGACGGAAAGCGACCCACGCCAACTCGCGCTTCACCGCCCCGGCCAGCCAGTGCCCATCCATTGACCCAGACTGGGAAAACCCCGCCGGGGTGCCGATCAAAGCCTTCATCTTTGGCGGACGCCGTAGCAGCACCATCCCGTTGGTGTACCAATCTCACGATTGGGCGACGGGGGTGTATCTGGCAGCAACCATGGGCTCCGAGATGACCGCTGCCGCCGCCGGAACACTGGGCCAGGTGCGCCGCGATCCGTTTGCGATGCTGCCGTTTTGTGGTTATCACATGGGGGATTACATTAAACACTGGTTGAGCTTCAAACATCGGCTTTCCACCCTGCCGTTGATTTTCAATGTCAACTGGTTCCGTACCGACTGCGAAGGCCGCTTCTTGTGGGATGGCTATGGCGAGAATATGCGCGTCCTGCACTGGATCGTTCAGCGTGTCAACGGCAAAGCCGGCGCGGCCAAAACGCTTTTGGGATACATGCCCCGTTATGATGATTTAATTTTGAATGGCCTGAAAAATTTCGACTGCGGCAAATTCACCGAACTGACAAAGATCGATGCACAACTCTGGCACTATGAGCTGACTCTGCAAAATGAACTCTTCAGCAAACTTGGCGAAAAACTGCCGGATGAAATGCTCATCATCCACCATCACCTGCTGGCTGAGTTGCAACGCTCGCCAGTGGCGTGGGCCGTAAATTTTGAAACACAGCACCACGCTTAATTTCAAAATGCTCCATTTGGGTTTATCCCAAATGGAGCATTTTTTAAAGTGCCTTCGAAAGGATCAGCCCAAACAGCGCAACAATCGCCCCAAGGTGCAGGAACAGGTTGGTCTTGATAATGAACCAGTCCGCAGGCAGGATGATTGCCAGTAGGAGATTAAGAATGATCAAGCCAATCCCAATCAGCGGGAGCAGGCCTTTGCGGTGTGCAAAATAATTGGAACTCTGGTCAAGTAATTTTGCAAGTTGTTCAATCATTAGTGAATGTCCTCCAACTCTTTGGGGGGATGAGATGCCTGCCATTCCTTAAACTGTGCCACCAGGCGACCTGGAATGCGCCCGTGGATTTGTACGCCACCGCGTCCGTGTTCGATGCGATCAATTTGCCCGGATTCATGGAAGGACGAAATCAGATGACCTTCCTGATAAGGCAGCCAGACATCCATGGGCGCGTACGTTTCGTACAACTCTTCCTTGATTTTTTGGATCAAATCTCTGACGCCCGTACCATTGGCCGCAGAGATGGCAACCGCCTGCGGATACTGTTGCAGAATCAGTTGCGCCGCTTCGGGGTCCTTCAAGCGATCTACTTTATTGAGCGCCGTGATGACGGGAATATGCTCCGCGCCAATTTCTTTAATGGTTTCCTGCACCGATTGAAACTGCGCCAGCGCATTGGGGTGCGAAATATCCACAATGTGCAAGAGCAGATCGGCTTCGGTAATCTCTTCGAGCGTGGCGTGAAATGCTTCGACCAGCGCCGTTGGCAGTTTTTGGATAAAACCCACTGTATCGGTAAACAGGCTGTGGTAGCCGCCGGGCAGCTCCACTTTGCGGGTGGTCGGGTCGAGCGTGGCAAAAAGCTGATTGGCGGCGAGCACATCCGCTTTGGCAATGCGGTTCAACAGCGTGGATTTTCCAGCGTTGGTATATCCAACAATTGCCACGGTTGGGACGCGCGAACGCTTGCGCTGGGCGCGATAACGCTGGCGATGCTCGTGGACTTTTTCCAAATCCTTTTTGAGCGCGGCAATCTTCTTGCGGATTTCGCGGCGATCCACTTCGAGTTGGGTTTCACCGGGGCCGCGCAAACCGACACCGCCCACCCCACCAGACCGTCCGCCACCGCCACCACCCTGACGGGCCAGATGCGTCCATTGACGGGTCAGGCGCGGCAAATAGTATTGATACTGCGCCAATGCCACCTGCAACATACCTTCGCTGGTTTTGGCGTGTTGACCAAAAATATCCAAAATTAAAACGGTGCGATCAAGCACACGCACTTTGGGGCCAAGCAACTCTTCCAGTTCGCGCCCATGCCGTGGGCTGAGTTCGTTATCGAAAATGATGACCTGCGTCAGGGTTTCTTCCGCCAGAATGCCCAGCTCTTCCACTTTGCCGCTGCCAATATACGTGTTGGGGTTTGGATGGTCAATCTTCTGGGTCATCTCGCCGACTACGTCGAGCCCGGCAGTATCTGCCAGCAACGCCAACTCGGCAAGTGAATCTTCAATCGAGAGTAAATTCGTTTCGTGAAAAACTTCCACCCCTACAAGAAAAGCGCGTTCGCGGGGCGGATTGGTTGGTGTTGGGATCTTTTTGCCATTAAGCTGCCTTGGTTTTTACTTGTGTACTTGTTAAAAACAACCGATGGGCTTCACCCATCGGTTTAATCATATCACAATCACCTGTTCTGCTTACCAGCCGTTTTTGGGAGCAGGTCGTTCTTCGGGCGGCGTCTCTGTTCGAAAAAGCTTGGAAAGTTTGGGGTCGTTGGGCTGGGTACGGTGCGGAAGCAGAACATGAAATGTCGACCCGGGGCATTTTTCTTCATCGTACCCAGGCGATTCGACCCAGATCGTCCCCCCGTGGGCTTCGACAATCCCTTTAACAATTGGCAACCCGAGGCCGGGTCCACCGCCTTTGAATTTGGTCTTGCCGCTGGAGTGTAGCGCAACATCCCCAAGCTGACCGAATTTCTCAAAAATTAAAAGCTGGTTTGCCGCAGAAATGCCAATGCCCGTATCTGCAAAAGTGATCTCGATGAACCCGGGCAGGGCGCGTCCGTCAATCGTGATGCGCCCGCCATCGGGCGTGTATTTAATGGCATTGCTAATCAGGTTTTTGATTGCCTGGTAGATGCGCTCCTGATCGCCGAAGATCAACTCATCGCTGCCGGGGAAGGGTTTTATCTCCAGTTTTTGTTTGCGTTTTTCAAGGATGGGTTTGAATTCCGCCTGGCCCAGATTAAAGATACGGTTCAGCCATAAGGGTTGAAAACTGAGCGACATCAGATTGTTGTCAATTAACGAAACATCAATCATGTCATCGACAATTTCGCGCAAGCGGTTCATCCCGGTATGAATGCCCTGCACCAGCATCTGCACCGAATCAAACTCGCGTGAAATGCTGTCGCTAATCATGGCGGCATAGCCTTCGATTAGAGTCAGCGGCGTTTTCAGTTCGTGGGCGGCCACAGCGATGAAATTCGACTTGCTTTTATCCAGCCGTTCCAGCTTGGTTTTAAGCGTTTCGAGTTCATTGACCATATACGAAATGCGACTTTCGTTCTCATACGTGGTGACGCGCTCCATGCAATGCAGGTAAATTGGCATCAACGCGCTGACCAGATCAAGCGCTTCTGAACTTTCCAGGTTCTCGCGGGCCACTTCATAAGAATAGGTGATGATTTTGTTGAGCAACACCGTCACGTTGCGGATCCCGCCTTCCAGGTCGGTTTCGGTGCGAGCGGTGACCCATTCCAGCATGAGCGGGTCGAGCCAGTTGGCATCGCCAGAGACAACCGCCTGATCGAGCAAATCGAAAAATTTGTCCAACTGGTCTTGAAAGTTTTCACGCACACCCGTGCCACGCGCCAGCGAGTTGCTGACACGTTTTTGCAAAGCCGGTCTGATGCGTGTAAGAGTTTCTTCAATGCCCATAATGGTTATAGTGTAGCGCAGCCTTTGATTTTTGGCAAATTGGTTTGCGGGTCATTTTTGTTTGGCTTTGAGATGAATGTTTCGGGACAACCAATCCTGCAACAGGAAGCCAATATTCATGATTATGACAGCATTTTGGCGATCCAAAAATAACGAAACCATATAGAACCTGTGACTTAGTACTTATGTCGCACAGCCTTTCGTAGGGGTTGTCATTAAATATAAGAAGAGCAACCAAACCATCCACACCAAGAGGCGATTATGAAGCGTTCGGCTATTTTGTTCAGTTTTTGTATTCTTTTTATGCTGGGGATGCTTTATCCCGTCAGCGTTACACAGGCGGCCTCTGCCAGCCGGGCGCTGGCTCCGTTTGCAATGGTCAAGCTGACGGGGGGCATGAGCGGACTGGTCAGCAGCTTGAAAGTCAAAGATCAAAGCGGGATTGCCGACACCCCGTCCAAATATGTGACGTTGACCACCCCTGGAGCGATTTTCAAAGGCTATCGTCGCTTCACCCTGCCAGCGGATATTGCAACCAGCAACATCAGCGCCATCAAGGTGACGGTCAACTACAAGGGGCTGACCAAGATCAAGCAGCGCTGGTCATGGTCGCTTTATGATTGGACAACCGCCAAGTGGATTTATGTGGGCGACAACGCCACTGCCAAACTGAACACCTGGACGGGGTTTACCTTCGCAACCACGCTGCCGAAGCGCTTTGTCAACGCCAGCCGTGAAATTCGCCTGCTGGTGCAATCGAGCAATGCGACAGGCGATGCCAAGCTGGATTTTGAGAGCATTGGCGTAACGTATACGGTTCCATCCACATCCACCCCCACACGGACGGCAACCACCGCCCCTGGAATTTCATCTGGTGTTTATGTGGATGCCCTGCTGAACGGCTGGGAAGATTGGTCGTGGGATTTGCCCAACACAGGGGAGCATACCTTCACAACAAGTACAGCCAGCATCCATAGTGGCGCAAATTCGATTGCGGTCACCTACAATACTGGCTGGGACGGTTTACAATTTGGCCGTAATGATCCCTTTAGCATCAGCGCCTACAACAAACTACGTTTCTGGATGAACGGCGGCGCAAGCGGCGGTCAGGTAGTGCGGGTCAGTGTCAGTGATGGCACAACCACGCTAACACAAGACATCACTCCGCAAGCAGGCACATGGACAATGGTTGAGATGCCGCTAACTGGTCTCTCGCAGACCACTCAGATTGCGTGGCAAAACAATACGAATGGGGCGCAATCCACCTTCTATATTGATGATGTTTCCTTTGTTGGCAGCGGTGGGCCAACACTTACCCCCAGCATTACCCCGACGCCAACCATCACACGCACTCCAACCAACACCCCACCGCCCTCCGGTGGACCGGCTTTAAGCATTGATGCCAGCACAGAAAACCACGCCATCAGCCCTTACATTTATGGCATGAACTTCGCAGACGAGACACTCGCCAACGACATCCACCTGCCCGTGCGACGCTGGGGCGGCAACTCCACCACGCGCTACAACTGGCAGATTGATGTTCATAATACGGGGAGTGACTGGTATTTTGAAAATATCCCGGACGACAATCCTAATCCTGCCATTTTGCCAAATGGCAATGCAGCAGATCAATTCATTGACCAGAATAATCGCACCGGCACCGACACATTAATGACGATTCCGCTAATTGGCTTTACTCCCAAAGGCCCACGTCCAACGGATCACCCTTATCTATGCGGGTTCAATAGTAACCTATACAATAATCAAGATAGCGTTGACCCTTGGGATACATGCGGCAATGGCGTAATTGGCAGCGTAAACATCACGGGCAACGACCCAACAGATACCAGCATGTCAATTACCCCAGCTTTCGTCACCAGCTGGATTAGATCATCTGAAAGGGCTTTACGGCGATGCCGCAAACGGTGGCGTGAAGTTCTACAATCTCGATAACGAACCCGGCCTGTGGAGCGAAACACAGCGCGATGTCCACCCTAATCCTTTGACCTATGACGAAATCCGCGACCGTACGTATGATTACGCCGCTGCACTCAAAGCCGCCGACCCGACTGCGCTGACGCTCGGCCCCGCTGAAGATGGCTGGTGCCGTTACTTCTTCTCGGCTGCGGATAATTGCAGTCCATCTGGCGCAGACCGAAACGCCCACGGCAATGTTGATTACGTCGCCTGGTATCTGGCACAGATGAAAGCCTATGAAGATACAAACCACGTCCGCCTTTTGGACTATTTCGACCTGCACATTTATCCGCAAGCGGATAACGTCTACTCGGACAGCGCCGGAAGCCCAGCCGTGCAGGCGTTGCGCCTGCGCTCCACCCGTCAGCTTTGGGACCCGACCTATATCGATGAAAGCTGGATCCACGATATGAGCTGGCAGGGCGACACCGTCCAACTGATCCCGCGCATGAAGAGTTGGGTAGCCAACAACTATCCCGGCACCAAACTGGCGATCAGCGAATACAACTGGGGTGCGCTGGGCGACATCAACGGCGCACTGGCCGAGGCCGATATTCTCGGTATCTTTGGTCGCGAAGGACTCGACCTGGCGACCCTGTGGGGGCCGCCCACCGCCACGCAACCGGGCGCATATGCCTTCCGCATCTACCGCAACTATGACGGCAGCCACAGCGGATTTGGCGACACCAGCGTTCATGCCGCCAGCAGCGATCAGGAAAAACTGGCCGTCTACGCCGCCCTGCGCAGCAGCGACTCGGCCCTGACCCTGGTCGTCATCAACAAAACGGGCGGCGCCCTGACCAGCACCCTGTCCCTAAACGGGTACACCCCTTCGGGCAATGCCCAGGTCTATCGCTACAGTTCTGCTAACCTGAACGCCATTCAAAATCTGACAGATCAACCGCTGACTACCAGCGGATTTTCGGCAACTTATCCGGCCAACTCCATCACCCTGTTTGTTATCCCCGGCAGCGCGCCATAAAAATCTGACACTGAATTATAGAAAGAGCGGCGCAGTGTAGACTGCGCCGCTCTTTTGGTTATTGTTCCTTTTCGCGTTCGATCTTTGCGCCCAGCGCGCGTAGCTTCCCGTCCACGTTTTCGTAGCCACGATCAATCTGGCTGACGTTGCGCACCGTCGATATGCCAGTCGCCGCCAGCGCCGCCAGCAAGAGCGCCATCCCGGCGCGGATGTCGGGGCTTTCCAATTTTTCAGGGTAGAGTTTGGCCGGGCCATTGACAATGCAGCGGTGCGGGTCGCATAAAACCACCTGCGCCCCCATCCCCACCAGTTTGTCGGTAAAAAACATGCGGCTGGGGTACATCCAATCATGGAACAAAATGCTGCCCCGCGCCTGGGTCGCCACAACAATTGCAATGCTCATCACATCGGTCGGGAAGGCCGGCCACGGCATCGTTGTAATCGATGGAATCGCCCCGCCCAGGTCAGGCTCAATTTCAAGGCGCTGCTTGGCCGGGACAAGAATATCATTGCCATCCACCGTCCAATCCACGCCCAGGCGGTTGAAAACCAGACAAAATCATCCCCAAATATTGCGGTCCGGCATTGCGCACGCGGATGGAGCCGTGCGTCACCACCGCCGCGCCGATAAAACTGACCACTTCCAGATAATCGGCACCAATCGTAAACTCGCCGCCATGCAATTGCGTAACGCCTTCAATTTGCAGCGTATTCGAACCGATATGGTCAATGCGCGCGCCCAGCGTGTTCAACATCTGACAGAGTTCCTGCACGTGAGGTTCAGACGCCGCGTTGCGTAAGATCGTCGTCCCCTTGGCCAGGGTCGCCGCCATCACGGCATTTTCGGTGCCGGTAACGCTGGCCTCGTCCAGCAGAATATCTGCTCCATGCAGACCACTGGCGCGAAAATGGAACGAGCGGTCATAATCGACAATCGCACCCATCGCTTGCAGCGCCAGAATATGCGTATCCAGCCGTCGGCGTCCAATTACATCCCCGCCGGGTGGGGGCAGCTTCAGTTCGCCACCACGCCCCGTCATCGGTCCCGCCAGCAAGATCGATGCCCGGATGCGCCGGGTAAGATCAGGGTCGAGATCAGCCGGGCGCACCGTTTTGGCAGTAATCCGCCAGGAGCGGTTGCCCAAATCTTCCACACCCACCCCCAAACTCTCAATCAAGCGCCGCATATCCATAACGTCCCGAATTTGCGGCACGTTATGCAAGGTGACAGGCTCATCGGTCAGCAAACAAGCCGCTAGCAATGGCAAGGCTGCGTTCTTGTTGCCCGCTGGTGTTACATCCCCGTGCAGTGGAATGCCACCTTCGATAATAAATTTCTCCATAAATTCGCCTTTTCTCACTTTTGTAGATGGATTGTAAGCCAATAGTATACATTCACCGTGCTAGAAACAGCTATTATTATCTATTGATTGATATAATTTGCTTATGATGCCAATCATAGCGATTTTTTCAGGTTTTATAGCCGGCTGGATCGTCAACTATTTTGCGGATGTTTTGCCCACCCAGCGCAAAATTGCCCGCCCGGTTTGCGATCATTGTGGCACGGTGCGCAGTTGGAAAGATTACTTTCTGCTTCGTCCCTGCCAGAATTGTCAGCAGAAACGTTCAAGACGCGCCATCATTGTGCTGTTTGTCATGATTGCTCTGTCCATTGCAGCCCTGATCTATGCGCCGCCTTATCTGGGCTACTGGTTGAGCTTTTTGGTCCTGACCTACTTTGGTGTTGTCTTTGTCATTGACCTTGAGCATCGTCTGATCCTGCACGTCGTCAGCCTTGTCGGCATGGCAATTGGGCTGGTGGTTGGAATTGTCAGTAATGGCATCTTAAAAACTTTTATCGGTGGTGCAGGTGGTTTGCTGATTATGCTGGCGCTGTATTATTTTGGCACCTTATTTGCGCGCTACCGCGCACGCAAAATGGGCCGGGATGATGGCGAAGAAGCGCTGGGCTTTGGTGATGTCATCCTTTCTGTTGTTATCGGTCTAATGGTAGGCTGGCCGGATGTGACCAGAGCGCTTTTTGTAGCAGTGCTGGCTGGAGGCGTTATCAGCATCTTAATGATTATTGTGCTAATTGCCATACGTCGTTTCCAAAGCATGAACATTTTCACAGCATACGGGCCGTATTTGTTGATTGGCGCAACGATTGTGATATTTTTTCCAAAAGTCGCTGCATTCCTGATGGGCAAATAGCAAGATAAATGTAATGGTTCGTGAAAAATTTATGTAGTACCAAAGTAGGATTGTAGGCAATAACACTCACGCTATACTGAAATTGACCGAAATGTATTAATTGACGTGCCTGAAAGGAGCAAGTGCCAAAGATGAAAACAATAGGCTCCTTCAGAACCAAAAATAAGGGTCAAAGTTTTGTCGAACTTGCTCTTTTGATGAGCACACTCTTATTGCTGGTAACAGGATTGATCGAATTTGGCAATATGCTTAATCAATATATTAATCTCGTGGATGGTGCGCGCGAAGGAGCGCGATTTGGTAGCAACTCAGATCCGTTTTTTAATGAGACAACCAAGGCGGATGATTATAGTGTCGACCCGCAGACCTCTTTTTATAACCACGTCGACTTCATTATAGAAGGTGACACAAATGCTGATCCTACAATACGCACGAGCTCACTTTCGCCCCTTTTTCTTGATCGCCCTCCTGAAATCGGTACCAGGATCGAGATACCCGACGGGTACCTATAAGAAAGCAGATGTTTTGATCACCCTTTATTCCGTGTCAAACGGAGCCATTGCCCACAAATGGCCAACATGGCATGCATACCCTGGCAGCGGCCAGGTTTCACAAATTCAAGATTCAGTGGTTGCAATTCAACTTAATTCTGTTGCGCCCAACACAGGCATCATTCTTGTAGAGATCTTTTATAACTATTTTCAATTGTTAAAATTGCCTTTCTTTACTGCTGTCATCGCTGATCCAATCCCATTACATGCCTATGCCTTCATGCCATTGGCAGGGGCTGAAGCAACACCAACACCATAACATAATCTGTATCACTTGTTAGAAATTACCATCTCTGAAAGGAGCAAGAACCGATGATGAAAACAGCACGTTCCTTCAAAATGAAAAACAAGGGTCAAAGTTTTGTCGAACTTGCTCTTTTACTAACTACACTCTTACTCTTGGTTACAGGATTGATCGAATTTGGCAACATGCTTAATCAATATATTAATCTCGTGGATGGTGCGCGCGAAGGAGCGCGCTATGGCAGCAACCAAGATCCGTTTTTTAATGCGACAACCAACGCGGATGATTATACTGTCGACCCGCAGACCTCTTTTTATACAGCTGTCGACTTCATTGTAGAAGGTGACACAAATGCTGATCCTACAATACGCACGAGCTCACTTTCGCCCCTTTTTCTTGATCGCTCTCCGGAAAAGAACCCAGGATTCAGAGACCCGACGGGTGTGGCCTATAAAAGATCAGATCTTTTGATCACCGTTTATTCCGTGTCACAGGGAGCCATTCTCCGGAAATGGCCGACATGGCATGCATACCCTGGCAGCGGCCAGGTTTCACAAATTCAAAATT
This sequence comes from uncultured Chloroflexia bacterium, assembly GCA_963757465.1. Lineage (GTDB taxonomy): Bacteria > Chloroflexota > Anaerolineae > Anaerolineales > Villigracilaceae > UBA5195. The sequence goes on from CAVWRY010000009.1 coordinate 102,375, forward strand.
CAGTGGTTGCAGGTCAACTTAATTCTGGTGCGCCCAGCACAGGCATCGTTCTTGTAGAGATCTTTTATAACTATTATCAATTGTTAAAATTGCCTTTCTTTACCGCTGTCATCGCTGATCCAATCCCATTACATGCCTATGCCTTCATGCCATTGGCAGGGTCTGAAGCAACACCAACACCATGATCTGTGGCGCAGCCTTATTGAAAGAAGTATGAACAAAATATTCTGACCGGAAAACGCACGGTTTTCCTTAAAATCACTATATGTTTTAAAACAAAGCAAGCCTTCCAATACAATTTGTTCTTACCCAAGATAAATAACCCATAAAACCTTTCCCAACAGGTGTATTGATATGAGAAAAATTTTCGGAAAACAACATACCCTACGTGAAAAAGGCCAGGTTTTGGTGATTGTTGCCATAACGCTTGTCTACTTGGTCGCAATTATGGGTCTCGCAATAGACACCGGCTATATGTATATAAGCTATTCACGCTTGCGTCGTGGTGTGGACGCTGCAGCCCTGGCTGCCACCGGAGAATTTAAACGAAACTATACCATCACCGGGATGAGAGCATCTGCATCACAGCAACTCAAGCTAAATGGCCTTATAACACCAGACATGATTGGATCAGATCCTTCTCTGGCGCCAAACAACCCGGATGTTTCGGTAACGATCAACACTTGTGACAGCGATCCCGGAAACCCAGACATATGTCCTGCAGTCGGCAAAATAGCCCAAAAGCTGGTACAAATCAAAGTAACGCAAGATGTGTCGACCTTTTTCTTGGCAGTTATCGGAATTTCCCGCCTACCTATTACGATTGAGACAATTGCGCAAGCAGCCTCCATTGACCTGGTTCTTTTGATACAAAACTCAGAGGCAATGACATTCGAAGCAAACTCAGACGCAAACAGAGATCCAAGTGTCTGCAATCCAAACGGCTGTTTGCCATTTCAAACTGTAAAATCATCGGCACTGGCATTTGTAAATAAGATGATGTATTTTCCGTATGATCGTGTCGCAATTGTTACATACAATAAAGCACCTGAATTGGTATTGCCATTAACCGATGAAAAGAATGGTGACACTGTCACGCCAGCCATTACAGGGTTACAAGTGCTTAGTCCATCCACAGCAACAGGTCCTGCAGCGCCAAGCGCATGTCCCTATAAGCTGGAAGATCGTATGGCGCTCCCCAACCCGGTTTCGGCTCCCGTTCCTCCTTATACAGCAGACCCGCAAGCCCCATGTCGACTTTATAATCTTGCAGGCGTATACCAAAAATTTTATGATTGCCCAATGTTCTGGGCTACCGATGCTAATGGAAACAGAACAAGCGCAAACGATCCGTCCTGGTGCGGTACGACCAACCCGGCAGCTGGGCTGGCGATGGCAGGCAACCACCTCATGGGCGCATACCCTGTGGGCTGGCCACAAACTCAGGTTCGAGACGATGCCGTCTGGGTCATTTTAATGCTCGGAACAGGCGCACCAAATTCGGCACAAGATAATAATCTACAGCCCGTTTGCCCGGACTCAACCAAAAGGCCACCTTTTTATGATCGTGCTGGTTGCCGCGATGTGGATGTTCTAACACGTCATTGTTTTAAAGACACAGATACTACATGTATAGGAAAGAATACTCCGGGTAAGCAGTTTGATGTAACTGGTACGGGTGTTTATATGCATACTTACCTCGATCCAACGAATTATGATGCTTACGATCGGTCGTATGATATGGTGGATGTTCAGGTCGCCAATGGTGTGTTTATTTTCACGATTGGTCTGGGTGCCCAACTCAAGCAAGCAACGGTGATATAAATGGATATGCGCCTGGGGAAACGTTCCTGAAATATGCAGCACAAATGGGCGGCGGCATCTACCGCTATTCTCCCGGCAGCGCCGGTTTACAGGCGATTTTCCTTGAAATCGCAAACAAGATTGCCACCAAGATTACCAAGTAATTTCCCTTTCTCAGGCAGGTGTGCTTATGTCATCAAATAACCTTCATTCATCCAGTCCAGCAAATTTCATCTTCCGCCATCAGAAATCACAGGCGGCCATTGAGTTTGCATTGTCCATTCCCATTCTGTTGGCAATTATTTTTGGGATCATGGATTTTTCGTTGTTGTTTGGGGCCTGGCTGGCCGTTGAAAACCTGGCGCGCCAGGAGGTGCGATATGCAGCCACCGGGCAATATGACAAAACTAACTGCCCCGGAAACGATGGTAGCGCTACCTGGGGAGCAGACTGTACAGGCAGCAACACGGATAACAATGGAAACCCCCAGACATTAAGCACCAGGTCCAAAGAAATTGATATCGCGCGTCTGAAATCGATTCATCAACTTGGTAATAGCTGGCATACTATGATCTTTTTTACGATACTCGATGATGAGAATCTTTCAAAAAGAGACACCAGCTATAACCAAAAAGGTTATCTGAGTGATACGGTTTGCTCCTCAGGCAAGAAAGACGGCGTGCCGTATGTAACCTTCCTGCCAAAGATGGGCGGGGCAGATGTTAGCACTTATGCTGACTGCCAGCTATCAGGTGTCCCTCATCAGCAAAACCCGGGTGGCCCAGATGATGCTGTCATTGTAATGATCGATTTTAACCATACTTATCTGACACCATATATCTATCCCATACCATACTTTCATCTAACCGCATCACGATCTGCGATTGTTGAGAAATTCCGCGTATCACGCCAGCAAACCGTACCGAACTTCGTCTTCCCGACCTCCCCGCCAACCTTTACGCCCGTTCCTTCGATAACGTCTACACCCACTATTGTACCTAGCTCGACCCTCACCCCGACTGTAACCCTGACGCCAACATCCACCACCACGTCATCACCAACGTTAACATCAACTCGCACGCTTACACCAACCGTGACAAAAACAGCGACTCTGACCAAAACACCTACTCCTACCAGCACACCAGACTGTAGTTTGATATTCTTTACAACCGGGTTTAACCAAGGGCTTTCGGGAAACAACCCATTTGTTGAAGCAAACGTCGTCAACAATAACAGTCAGCCCGTGACTTTGACTGACCTTACGTTTACCTGGGATGCTTACCACTCTTGGGATCCATCTCAAGTGGGCACATCATGGTCATTTTCAAGTTTTACGAGCTTTAACGATTGGACTACATCGCCATACAGTTGGTCTGGCCCTAATGGAGGCATCATTGGTGCTGGCGCAAATAGCAATCTGCATTTTCAATTCAAGAACTCGGACACAGACTTCCTGGCAACCGTTGAAAATACCAGTTTCGGTGTAGATGCGACATTTAATGATATTTGTACGATACACATTAATACACAACCAACAAAGACACCAACCATCACACGTACGCCAACCATCACACTCACGCCAACTATCACACTCACGCCAACCATCACACTCACCAGAACACTCACACCCACTATCACACTTACACCCACTATCACACTTACACCAACCAAAACAGCAACGCCTACCAAAACAGCAACGCCCACCATCACACTTACACCAACCATCACACTTACACCAACCATCACACTCACACCAAGCAAAACATTCACACGAACTCTCACCCCTACACTAACCGTTCCGTTTACACACACACCTACCAAAACAGATACATCTACCAGAACAATCACACCAACAATACCATTTACAATGACACCAACCATTACAATTTCACCGACCAAAACAAAAACACCAACAGTGCTTCCCAAGTCACCAACACCGACTGCAACACAAATTTGCTTTGACTGTTAGTAATACAAAACAAATGTACTTGTATCACCCGGCAAGATGTTTCCCATCCTGCTGGGTGATACAAGTCAAAACGATCGAAGCAGCCTGACTGGAAAGTCAAAATGGGGCATCTCTAAAACCTGGCAGGCAAACAAAGCAAGAACAGATCTTGCTTACGCCTGTCACATAAAAAGTTTTGTCCGTATTGTCGGTTTTGCCTAAAAAAACAGATTTTTCTACTATTTAATCTGAGTGATTTCAAAATGACTGCGATGATGGCTGTAGATAACATTGAAATTTAGCAACGGCTTGATTGATAACTTCTGAGATCACATCGCACCAAAAACATGCCTGAATGTATATTAATATAACCTGTTTGAAAATATCAATTCACAAAATACCTTCAAAGATATGATCTTTGAAACATAAGGAGTAGTTGCCATGAAACAAAAAAAAATCAACATTATCTTCCATGTTTTTACACTTTGCAGTTTGTTTGTCGGATTAAGCTTTCAGGGAATCACACCAGTATTGGCTGCACCATCATCGACCAACCCATTCATTAATTCCAATGGAACCTTGAACCTGACTGCAAATTATCACGGTAATCTCGACATCAAGAATTACAACGTCACACTTGACCCATTGAATGGACCGGTTCTCAAACCATTAGCAACGCTTGGAACATGGAGCGCGCTTGGCACAGTCGCATTCAGCAATACTGTCTCCACCATTGTTATGGACGGTACAGATGTTTATATAGGTGGTGACTTCGTAGATGCAGGTGGAAATCCCAACGCAGACCATATTGCCAAATGGAATGGTACGACCTGGTCTGCGCTCGGGGCAGGTTTAAACAACAGGGCCCTCTCCATCGCCATCAGCGGCACAGATTTGTACGCAGGTGGCTTTTTTGACGGTGCAGGCGGAGATGACAACGCCGACTTCATTGCCAAATGGAATGGGACAACATGGTCTTCTCTGGGCACAATACCGTTGGATAATGCTGTTTACACGGTTGCTGTGAGCGGCACGGATGTCTATATTGGCGGAGCCTTTCTCAATGCTGGTGGCGACCCTAATGCTGACCGCATTGCCAAATGGGATACCACAAATTCAACCTGGTCTGGGTTGAATATAGGCTTGAATGATGGCGTCAATGTCATTAGCATCAGCGGCACAGACTTGTATGTGGGCGGCTACTTTACAGATGCAGCCGACAATCTTGGTAATCTTCATGCTAACCACATTGCAAAATGGGATACCACAAACTCAACCTGGTCTACGCTGGGCGCGGGTTTGAACGATATTGTTCGAACGATTGTTGCAGTAGATGACACAAACATCTACGCCGGGGGCGACTTTACCGATGCAGATGGTGTGGTTCCTGGCAACGCCGATTACATTGCCAAATGGGACGGTACAAGCTGGTCTGCCATAAGCTCGACACCTTTGGCTTCAGGGAGTAGTGTTTATGCTATCGTTGTCAACGGTACGGATATATATGCCGGCGGAGATTTTACAGATGCAGGTGGTAACCCCAATGCAGACAATATTGTCAAATGGGATGGTACGACCTGGTCATCCATGAGCGTTGGCTTGACCTCTAATATCTTCACCATCTTTGTCAACGGCTCTGATGTCTACGCAGGCGGAACTTTCCTCAATGCAGGCGGAAACGCTACTGCAGACTATCTCGCCATGTTCCGTCCCGATACCACTGCACCTACAGTCCAATCAAGCTTACGGGGGGTTGAACCCAACCCAACAGATAAGGCCAGCGTTCATTTCACCGTCCACTTCTCGGAAGCAGTCACCGGAGTAGATAAAACAGACTTTAACCTTACAGCCCCTGGAATAACCGGGGCGACGGTTAGCGCAGTCACTGGCTCTGGATCAACCTATACGGTTACCGTTACAACTGGTAATGGAAATGGCACCATCCGTTTGAATGTAATTAACAACGGAAGTATTACGGATATTCCGGGCAACCCGCTGGCAAGCGCGTACAATACCGGTCAGGCATTCACTGTAAATAAGACACGTACCTTCACGTCACTGGCAGCTCAGGATGGATGGGTACTAAAATCAACCGAAAACAGTGGTGTGGGCGGCAGTGGGAACAATGGATCTGGCGCCATTACGCTTGGCGACAACATAAAAAGACAACAGTACCGCTCCATTCTCTCATTTAATACCAGCCTTTTGCCAGATACGGCTGTCATCACTGGAATTACGCTGAAGATTAAGAAAACCGCAGTCGTTGGTGGCGGTGATCCAGTAAAGACGTTCAAAGGTTTTATGATCGATATAAAGAAGGGAATTTTTGGCACATCAGTATTACAAGTTGGAGATTTTCAAGCGGTTGCCAGTCAAACATTGGGACCTTTGGTCATCACACCTCCTGCTACTGGCTGGTATACCTTTAACTTGCTAGCCGCGAAAAACAATATCAACAAACTAACTACAAGTTCTGGTTTGACCCAAATTCGCCTGCGGTTTAAACTGGATGATAATAACAACAAGATCACCAATACGATCAGCTTTAGCAGCGGCAACGCTGCAGCAACCCTGGTTCCACAGTTGATTATCACCTATTACGTACCATAAAATAAGCCCCCTGCTACAAAGAGCGCATCTGAAATTTCAGATGCGCTCTTTTCTTTCCAGGCTTCAATCACCTTACGAACGATAGGTGATAAAATTCAAGCTTGTTCCACTTATCACATAAGATCAAAGGAGGTGAAAGAACAAATTAAGTTTTGGGAAGATAGCGCATGGCCCTGAGAATACAGGGTGACGAGGATGAGGGTCTCCACTTCGCGGTGGAGCCAACCGGATTGATAAAAGCCGGGAAAATCGAAAGATCAGCGGAAGCCCTCCCGGGGAAACCACTCCCCGATTATCTCTCCCTCCAGTCCAAAATTTCGGCGAGCAACACCGCGCAGGCAACTACGCGGGCAAAAACCCGAAAAGTGGCTCATCAGAATGCCATTCCCCGCTGGGGCATGGCACCTTGTTCTATTTGCCGGAGGGAACACCCATGTGTGGAATTGTTGGCTATATCGGCCCGCGTGATGCGACGCCGATTATTTTGAATGGTTTAAAGCGCCTCAATACCGGGGCTACGATTCAGCCGGGCTGGCTGTCATCGAAAACGGACAAATTGCTGTCCGCCGCGATGCGGGCAAACTGGGCAAACTGGTGGAACTGGTGGAGCACTCCCCCGTCAGCGGCTCACCAGGGATTGGACACACGCGCTGGGCCACGCACGGAGCGCCCTCCGCGCGCAACTCGCACCCGCATATGGGCAACAGCGGACGGGTCGTCGTCGTCCACAATGGCATCGTGGAAAACTACGTTCGGCTCAAAGAAGAACTCACCAGCGAGGGCGCAACCTTCAGCTCCGACACCGACACTGAAACCATCGTCCACCTTGTTGAGCGCTACCTGGCAACCGGGTTGGGGCTGGTTGAAGCAGCGCGCAAAACCTTTCAGGAAATTGAAGGGAACCACGGGGTAGTTTTGATGTCATCTGAAGAGCCCGAAACGATCATTTGCGCACGCATCGGCAATGCAGGTGGAGTCGTCATCGGCCTGGGAGAAGGGGAAAATTTCATCGCATCAGACATCCCCGCTTTGCTGGAATATACCCGCCGCGTTATCTATCTCGAGACACGGCAAATGGCGATTGTCCGCGCCAACAGTGTGAGCCTGGAGACGATCGAAGGGCAGAAGCTAACAGCCGAAATTCACGAGGTCTTGTTTGACGCCGAGGCCGCCGAAAAAGGCAAATATCAGCACTTCATGCAAAAGGAAATCCACGAACAGGATCATGCCATAGTGCATACACTGGCCGGGCGCGTGGACTATGAAAACGGCAAAATCAGCCTGCCCGAACTCAACCTGACGCCAGAACTCGCCAAACGCATCACCAAAATCTACCTGACGGCCTGCGGCACCGCCGCCTATGCCGGGATGGTTGGCAAGGTGCTGATTGAGAAGATCGCCCGCGTACCCGTGGAAGTAGTGGTAGCGTCGGAATTCCGCTACTGCGACCCAATCATTGACGCGAATACGGTGGTGCTGGCGATCAGCCAGTCGGGCGAGACAGCGGATACGCTGGCCGCGATGGAAGAAGGCCGCCGCAAAGGCGCCGTGATCTGGAGCATTGTCAACGCTGTCGGTTCGCAGGCCATGCGTGTGGCGGATGGTTATATCTCGATGCAGACCGGGCCAGAGATCGGCGTGGCTTCAACCAAGGCTTTCACCGCCCCGCTACTCGACCAGTACATGCTGGCCGTGCTGCTGGCGGATTTGCGTGGCACGATTGACGAAGCCACGCGCAAACAACTGGTTGCCGATCTTGAAATGATCCCCGACCTGATTGCACACACGCTGGCACGTGAGCCGGAAGTCAAAAAGGTAGCGCTGGCTTTGAAGGATATGAAAAACTTTCTCTATCTGGGGCGTGAAATCAACATGCCGATTGCCTACGAAGGCGCGCTCAAGCTCAAGGAAATCTCCTACATCCACGCCGAAGGTTACCCGGCAGGCGAAATGAAGCACGGCCCAATTGCGCTGGTGGATAAAGATGTGCCAGTCGTCTGCATTGCGCCGCGCGACCCCTGGCACGACAAAATGGTCAGCCAAATTCAACAGGCGCGCGCCCGCGACGGCATCGTGCTGGCAGTCGCCACGGAAGGCGACGAGCAGGTGCAAAAGATGGCCGATCACGTCTTGTGGATTTCAGACGTGCCCTGGATGCTCAGCCCGATCATCACCGTCATCCCGCTGCAACTGCTGGCCTACCACATAGCCGCCCTGCGCGGGTTGGATGTGGATCAGCCACGAAATCTGGCAAAGAGTGTGACAGTGGAATAGAGCAGGGAAGAGCAAAAGCCTATTCGGCGGTGGTCTTTTGACCACCGCCGTTTTTTTGCATATTTTTTGAGCAATTTGCTTCAATCTTGAGCACAAATCATCCTTGTGTAGATGTATTCTAATATTGGCAACGCAGTGTTGCCTTCATTCTGAAACCAAGGAGAAACCTATGCGTCACATCAAGTACTTTAGCCTGGTGATTTGTATTCTGTTCAGCCTGGTCTTTGTCGCGTCGGCAAGCGCAGCGCCAGCGCGCGCCGACCGCGGAGCCTGGGCACCGAATGTTGCCTACGCTGTTAACGATACCGTTACCTATGGCGGTTGCACCTACAAGGTGATTCAGGCGCACACGTCGTTGACAGGTTGGGAACCGCCTGTCGTTCCCGCGCTGTTCCAACAGTTGAGCTGTGGCGTTGTCGCAACCCCGACCAACACCATCGGGGCTTCCAATACCCCAACGCGAACAGCAACCATCGCCGGGCCAACCAGCACGCCGACCCGCACAAGCTCTCCTACCATCACGAAAACACCCGGAGCAGCCACCAACACACCTACGAAAACCGCCACCCGCACAAATACTCCCATCGGGCCCACCGCAACCATCACACGCACACCGACAATTACACCAACATCCCCCAGCACGGGCGGCACACTGCCGAAGCACGCCATGATTGGCTACTGGCATAATTTCGACAACGGCTCCGGATTCATCCCGCTGCGCAATGTCTCGACAAAATGGGACGTGGTGATCGTATCGTTTGGCGAGCCGACCAACGGCGCAACCGGCGGGACGATTGGTTTCACTCCCTATGCCACTTATTACACGTCAGCCTCCATGTTCATATCCGACGTGACCTATTTGCACAGCCTGGGTAAGAAGGTATTGATCTCGATTGGCGGCGCAAACGGCATGGTGCAATTGACCACCACTAGCGCGCGCGATAACTTTGTCAGCTCAGTGAATAGTATCATCAGCACCTACGGCTTTGACGGCCTGGATGTAGATTTCGAAAACCAATCCCTGACAGTTAATGCGGGCGACACCGATTTCACCGCCCCCACTACACCGTTGATCGTCAATACGATTTCGGCCATCCGTTCGGTGCAGAGCCATTTTGGTTCCAGCTTCATTCTGACGATGGCTCCCGAAACCTTCTTCGTCCAGTTAGGCTATCAGTTCTATGGCGGCACCTGCTCGGGCTGTGACCGGCGCGCCGGAGCCTTTTTGCCAGTCATTTATGCCACCCGTGATATTTTGACCTGGCTGCAAGTGCAGGACTACAACTCCGGTTCCATCACCGGGCTGGACAATGCCTATCACAGCATGGGCGGCGCGGATTTCCATATTGCCATGCTGGACATGCTGCTGGCAGGTTTCCCTGTGGCGGGCACTGGCAAAACCTTCCCTGCCCTGCGCGCGGACCAGGTGGTTCTGGGCATTCCCGCCACTGGCAGCGCGGGCAACGGCTACGTCGCCCCGGCCACCGTCCAACAAGCGCTGGATTACATCATCAAGGGCACAACCACGGGTAGCTATGTCAAACACAGCGCCAACGCCACCAACTTCCGGGGCGTAATGACCTGGTCGGTCAACTGGGACGCCTATGGCAACATCTTCGAGTTCTCGAACTTCTACCGTTCGTATCTCAATAGCTTGCCGTAAGCGAACCACCCAAGAAATATCATATCGAAGAGAGACAGTTCTCAACCTACTGTCTCTCTTCTTGTTAAAGTGTATAATCCTTATACAATGGACAAAAAAATAGAGACACTTCGCAAGCTCAATCTACCCATCAATGCAGCAATCATAGCAATGTTTGTTTTGCTGCTCACAGCATGCGGCGCATCTGGTGATCATAGCTTTGATACCATGCATCCTTGCGCCGCGCCCTGCTGGCATGGATTGGAGCCGGGCAAATCAACACATGCTGAAGTTCTGACGGTTTTACAACAACTCCCATTTGTTGATCAGAAATCCATGCATGAGACAAACGCCGTATCGCCGAATAATAAAAATACCAAAGAAATCACCTATAACTGCATTTATCAGGATAAAGATGAATGCAGAAACCTAAGCTTTTATTTCGATCAAGAAAAGCTCACGAGCATCTTCATCACGCCCGCCTATTTGCTAACTTTTGGCGATGCCGTACAACAGTTGGGGAACCCTGATTACGTATATTATTACCCGAGAGGCGCTGATGACCTGTCTTGCAGTATTTCTGTAAAATGGATAAAGCAGTCGGTCGAAGTCGCATCAGACTATACGGATGGGTATCTTTGTCCAGCCGTGGGCGAAAAAGTCAGGTCAGATATTAATATCGTCTATTTAGGTTATTTTCAAAAAGATGACGCAGATGCAAAATCATGCAATATAGGTAAATCATGTCATCCATGGGTAGGCCTTGTAGATCATTAGCAGGCTGACGGGTTGCACTCGTTTTATAGATGTGCTCACTGCAAAAGCTAAAAACAGCATAGATGTTGACGACGAACTGAATATAAAATGGGCATGGGAAAATCAGATAAAACCATCTTATGATCTTCAGCGGTGGTCGGGGAACCGCCACCTTTTCTTGTGTATAATCTCATCATGACCTTAAAAAGAAAATTCTGCTCGGCGGCTTAATTCTGGGGGCCATTCTGCTTGCGGGCCTGTACTATCTCTTCGGTGACCTGCCCGACGTACGTTCTCTACCGCAACACCTGAACCAGCCCAGCATCCGTATTACCGACAGGAACAACCGCCCGCTCTATGAAATCCTGCCCACCGACGGCGGACGCCACGCTGTCATCTCGTTCGCCGACATCCCCGATTGCCTGAAACAGGCCACCATTGCTATCGAAGACCATAACTTCTACCACAACCCCGGCGTGGATATGGAAGGCATCCTGCGCGCCATTTGGATCAACCTGAAGGGTGGCGAAACCATCGCCGGGGGCAGCACCATCACCCAGCAGGTGGCGCGCAACCTGCTGCTCAGCGAAGACGAACGCGCCGAGCGCAGTCTGCGACGCAAGCTGCGTGAAGTGGTGCTGGCAGCACAACTGACCCAGAACCTTTCCAAAGACGAGATTCTGGCGCTATATCTCAACCAGACCTACTATGGCGGGCTGGCCTACGGCGTCGAAGCCGCCTCGCAAACCTACTTCGGCAAACCGGCCAGTCAATTGCTGCTGCCAGAGTGTGCCCTGCTGGCGGGTCTGCCGCAAGCCCCCGGCATTTACAACCCCTTCACCAACCCCGATCTGGCCCGCCAGCGTGAGAATATCGTGCTCGGACAAATGCAAAAGCAAGGCTACATCACCCCCGCCGAACGCCAGACCGCCGAAGAGACGCCGCTCACTTACAACGCCGCGCCCTATCCGATCATTGCCCCCCATTTTGTCTGGATCGTCCAAAACCAACTCGACGCGCTCTTCGCATCGGGTCAGCTTGACCCGCGCCAGAGCCTGGTCGTACATACCACGCTCGACATCAATACCCAAAAACTGGCCGAAGCCGCCATCGACCGCCAGATCAAGGCCTTTCACTCGCCGCTTAATGGCGGGTTGAGCCACAACGTCAACAACGCCGCGCTCGTGGCACTCAATCCCAAAACTGGCGAAATTTTGGCGCTCGTCGGCAGTGCAGATTACTTTGACCCGAAAATCGACGGCGCGGTGGATATGGTGACTTCGCCCCGTCAGCCGGGTTCCGCTTTCAAGCCGTTTGTCTACGCTTTGGCGCTCGACCCGCTGCGTCCCCACCCGTGGACGGCGGCCACGCCCCTGCTGGATGTCTCCACCACCTTTACGCTCAAAAACGGCGCATCGTACACACCCAAAAACTACGACCTGCGCGAGCACGGCCCTACACCCATCCGCGAGACGCTGGCTTCCTCGCTCAACATCCCTGCCGTGTTGACGTTGCATGAAGTGGGTGTGGATAACGCCTACAACCTGGCCAAAAAGCTCGACATCCAATCGCTGCAAGGCCCTGAGAACTACGACCTGTCGCTGGTGCTCGGCGGCGGACAAATGAGTTCTGCTGGAGCTTTCCACCGCCTATGCGGCCTTCGCCAACGGTGGGCTGGCGACACAGCATCACGCCATTCTCAACATTCAAGACGCTGACGGCAAGTTGCTCTACACCGAGCCAAAATCGACGCTGACACGCATCTTCGACGAGCGCGTTGCCTGGCTGATTAACGACATCCTGAGCGACAACTCAGCCCGCGCGCTGGGTTTTGGACGCAACAGCACGCTCAAGCTCGACCACACCACCGCCGTCAAAACCGGCACCACCACCAACTTCCACGACAACTGGACGGTGGGCTACACCCCCGATTTTCTAACAGGCGTATGGGTCGGCAACAGCGATTACCAGGCCATGCACAACGTCAACGGGCTGACCGGGGCCGCACCGATCTGGAATGAATTTATGCGCGCTGCCCTGCAAGGCCAACCCGACCAACCCTTTCCCCGTCCTGACGGACTGAAACAGGTCGAAGTTTGCACGCTTTCAGGCTTGCTGCCGACGCCACTCTGCCCCAAAACCCACCGTGAATGGTTCATCGCGGGCACCGAACCAACAACAACCGACCATATCTACCAGCAAGTGTCGATTGATGCAGCCACAGGAAAACTGGCCGATCAAACGACCAGCCCCGGCAACCGTCGCGCCATTGTGGCGCTGGATCTGCCCGTGGCGGCCCAACCCTGGGCGCGCAGCCTGGGGCTGACACTGCTTGCCGACCTTTCCCGCGCCGATGACACGTCCATGGCTGCGGGCGAGCGGGTGGCGCTGATTTCGCCGCGCCTGCTGACGACTTATCACCTGACCAGCGACATTAACCAGACTGCCCAGCAACTGGCAGTGGAAGCCGTTGCCGGGCAGGGCATTGTCAAAGTCAACATTTGGGTGGACGATAAAATCCTTGCGACATTCAGTGGGCCACCCTACAAAGTCTGGTGGCCGCTGACGGTTGGGCCACACACCTTCCGGGTGGAGGGGGTGACATCCGCTGGCGAAACGGTGAACAGCCCCAACGTGGAAATCACCGTCCTGGCAGAAGAGCCCTAAAGCTCCCCCATCCCCAAAAAAGTTCAGGTCGTGGCTTAGCCACGACCTGAACTTTTTTTTACTTGACTGTAAACACACTCCCCGCCCCACGCCCACCGACATCGGGGAAGTAAAACTCGGCAGCGTGCGGTGGAATGACTTTGTAGCTGCCAATCGTGCTGGCGCGTGCCAGGTAGGTATAGACGTAGGTGCCAGCGGGCAGGTAGTCGGTGGAGAGCACAACCTTTTCGTCGCGCATCTCAACGTGACTGAAATACCACCAGCCCCAACCATGTTCGTCAAAGTCTTGCGCAGTGTAGTTGGTGGGGGTTTGCGCACTGGTAAGCAGGGATAAATCGACCGCTTCAAGCCCGGCTGGCAGCGGATCATCCACAACAATGTAGTGCGCCGAACTGGGCAGCACAACGGTGACACGCACACGCACCAGATCACCACGCGTGGCTTCTGTGATGGGAGTCTTCGGATCAGTCAGGCTGAAATACTGGCGTGAGACGATCATGCCTTGATCGAGCGGCTTGACATCTTCAACCGAGAGCGTGCTGGTCATGTAGGCCGAATAGTACAGATTGCCCGTGCCTTCGCCGCGTGTCAATACCAGGTAGTTGACCTGATCTTTGAGCAAATCCTTCATGGCAACATCGACCTTGCTAGTTTCAGTCAGATTGCTCTTGTTGGCAACAGCATCTTGGAGCTTTTCGCCGTTCAGACCGAGCGCATAAGGGTAATCGGTTTCGTATTCTTTGGATGCAATCAGCCAGTGCGTCAGCGCCATCAGCGTCCAGGCGGTTTCCTGGGTGGAGGCCCAGTGTCCGCTGGTGCGGTTGGACATCAACCAGCGTACGGCGTTGACGGTGATGGGACTCTTCGGGTCAATCTTGATGAAGGTATCGAGCAAAATCGCAGTTGTGCGAATGTCGGTGTTCCAGTTCCAGTAGTCGGTTTCGCCTTCTTCCCAGTGCGTGCCTGCCGCTGAGACAATCGCTTTGGAATTGAGTTCAGACATCAGCGTGGCAATGCGCTTGTCTTTGGGATCGATGTTGTAAATGGCCTGTGTGAGATAGGCCTTGCCATACAGGCTGAGTGAGCTGCGATGCTCATACAGTAAACCAGCCTGCGGCGTTTGACCATAGCGCGTCAGCACAAACAGTGCAAAGGCCTGACGGTTATGCAGCCAGCTTGCGTCATTGGGGCCAAGCGAAATCTGATTGTCGTTCAGATATTGCAGCCCACGATCAATCACATCCTGCGAGACGGTGTACCCGGCTTCTTTGGCTTCTTTCAAACCAAGCATGACATAAGCGCTGGTTTGCAAGTCGCTTTGCTGCGAGTCCACCAACCCCAACCGCCATCCGCCATTTGTTTGGCGTAGAGCCGCTGCAAAGCTGTGCCGACGTTTTCATCCAGGTTGCTTTGCAAGGTCAGCGCAGGGATACCCGCCAGTTTGAGCGCATGCGACGAGACAACATTGGGCAAAAAGCGCGAAACGGTCTGTTCGATGCACAGGTACGAGAAGTCATCGAGATAGGTCAGGCTGTCTTTCATGGATGCTGCCAGCGAAGGAGCCACTTCAACCGAAAGTTTGGTATCGCTGGAACCAACCGTTTGCGGCAACTGGAAGGCTTCAGTAACGGAATTGGCATCAGTCAACATGCCGGATGTGCCCACCGTTTCGGGGACTTCGTAGGTGTAGACGGGGATGCCCTGTTCTGAGAGTGTGCCAAGCGCGGGTTTGCTTGAGTCGCTAAAGTCGCCGCTGCTGGCGTGGGTGGTAAAGTCAACGCGGCGTACGCCTTGCCGCACCACCACATCCCAGGTGACGTAGACCTGCTGGCGGGCGGGCACGTCCACCGTTTGGGATACGGCAGATTTCAGATCAACACCAGCCGCATCCAGCGAGGCGCTCACTTTTAGCGCAAAATCGCCATTGTTATGGATCAGCGCACCCACCTGTGCTGCATCGCCCGCCACAAAGAAACGGGGAGTCTGCATTTCGATAAAGAGCGGTTTGGTGCTCATCAGTTCACTGGTGGCCTGTCCAACCAGCGTATCTGCCGTGATCGCGCGGGCATCCGCCTGCCAGGTGGTCAAATTTTCGGGAAGGGTTACTTTGATTTGTGCCTGACCTTTGTCGTCGGTCGTCACCTGACCAGTGAAAAATGCCGTGTCTTTGAAGTTTTGTCGCACCGTGATAATGCCCAGATCGCCTTCGCCTTTGCCACCGCCACCGCCCGAACCCTGACCATCCCCAATGCTTTCATGATAGTTGGCATTGAAATCTTCGGCATTGAGCACAATGCCCAGCGAAGTAGTGACAGCCAAACCCGGATCGCCATAAAACGAAGAAAGCATCGGGCCCGAATTGGCCGGGGAAAGCGCCAGGGCAGCCTTATCAACAACGGCAAGCGAGACCTCGGCGGAAACGGGGTTGCCCTGTTTGTCTTTGGTCTGCACCGTGTAGGTTACGTCCTGTCCCGGGCCAGCCGCCCGTTTATCGGCGGTGACGCTCACATCGAGGGTTTGTCCGCTGGTATCCACATTGATACGCGCCATACCTATCTTGAAATCGGGGGCTTTGCCATCCTTTGCACCACTGATGACGGTCACCGAAATATACGAGGCCGGGGCCATCTCTTTGGTGATCGGCAATTTGTAAATCGTACTATTGCCTTTGAGCAAGATCACTTCCTGCTTGTAAATATGCCCACGCTCAAGTGTCACCAGTGCATATACATCGTTCTGGAAAGGCTGGGCCAGCAAAATTTCGGCAGTGTCGCCGGGCTGGTAGGTATCTTTGTCGACAATCAGGGCAAAACTGCGGTCATTGGTCTGCCGCCAGGGGATGTAAGTCTCGCTCGTCACCCAGATGTAGGCCGAAGCCTGCTGTGTGTGTCCCTTGGCATCGCGGACAGTAACGACAGCCTTATAAGTGCCGCCCGCCGGGGGCACAAACGAGACGCTGGCCTTGCCATCCGCATCGGTAACAATCTGCGTATTCAATTTAACCGGGGTATCCTTGACCGAACTGACCCAACTCAACTGTCCCTGATCGTCCTGCTGCTGCACGCTGAACCACTTGCGCTCCACAAAATCAACCGACAGAATCTGGCTGGCAACGGGGCTGGAATCCCAGTTGAGCGCAACTACATCAAAAGATTGCGCTTCACCCTGTTTGCCGATGTAATTCTGGGAGCGGATCCCGGCGTAAACCTTGGACTGGTGAACAACAACAGTGGTGCTGCCGCTGACCAGGTTCCCACCCGAATCCGTCACATTGGCGCTGAAAGTGGTTTGCTGGCTGAGATTATTCGCCCCCAGGCTGGCAACCTGTGGCAGATCAAGATGGCCCTTCTCGTCTGTGGTTGCCTGCCCTTCGTTGGTGGCATCCCCTGAGCTTGGCGGATTCCAATAGGCATCGCGGTCCCAATCCATAAAGCTAAAGCCGCTATATTTTGAATCGGGCTGAAAGATGTAATTGGTGGTTGTCGTTAACCACTTCACATCCGCCTTGCCCACATTGCCCCCTGAATAATACGAAGCATCCAGGCTATAGGTCAAAGGGTCGCCAACCAGCACGTTGACCGGGTTGGCCGTCACGTTGACCTGAAACTCTGGCTTGTGATAATCCGCCACGCGGAAGGAGATCGAAGCAAACGCATCGGTGCTACCGATATTGCTAACCATAATGTCATAAGAACCAAGCGCCAAATTATCGCTTAGCTTCAAAGTTCCGGTAAATGTTCCCAGTTTCGATAAATCCAACGTCTCGTGATAGATTTGTTCGCCAGCCTGTTCAATCTTCACATCCACCTGTGCCTGTGTCGGCAGGCTGTAATGCAGGTCATCGTTCTGACGCACGATCCCCTTTAAAAGAGACATCCTGGCCGGGGCGATAAAGCGGCCGGTCAGTATAAACGTAACCGAATGGCATTTCGCTAGCCCCACTATAGTAATTTTGCGAAATGCCGAAGTCGTACGGTGAAACACCGCTCCCCCAATCATTCGACGCCGCCGCAACGTGCTGTGCGTCGTCCAGTTGTACAAAATAAGGCGTGTTCAACCCCTTCATGTAGACCAAACCCTTATCGTCAGTTTTGCTGCGGCCAATCTCGGTATATTGATTGTTGTAGATAACCACTGGTACGTTCGCAACTGGCTGCCCTGTCTCTAAATCCACCACCCAGGCCAGTGCTTCGCTGGGGGTTGTTTTCAGGGTAATGTTGTCGGTGGCAACGATAAAGACTGCCGCTTGATAAGCAGCCCCACCCTTGCTGCCGTTGGTCAACTGCGGTGCTTTCATTTCAATGAAATAGTAACCCGGTTCAAGCGCCTTGCCCTGATCGTCCTGCAATTTAATCTTCTCGGTGATGACCTTGTTGTTGGCCTGCTGCAAATCTGGCTTCCATTCGCGGATGGGCTTGGACTTTGGCCCAGTCACAACGCCGTTCTGTGCAGCAGAAAGCCTGCTGGCTACGAATTCGGCATTGGTCATACGGTACAGCCCAAACGTTACTGATGAAAGATTGGTGTATTCAAAGAAAAATTCCTGCGCGCTGGTCGGGCGAAAAATCAGCGGCGCATAGGACATTAACATCTGCCCACTGGCGCTAAGATTGCCCGTCTTGAAGCTGAACGAGTATTCCGTTTGAATGGTGTTGCCATAAAGATCAGCCATGCCCGGCAAAATGCGCACAACATAATCGGTTGCGGCAGCGAGACCATGAACGTAAAGTTTGCGCTCGTTCTCGTCGTAATACATATTGGTGTAAATATCGGTGGCGGGCGGCGGCGTGATCTTGATTTTGTCCTTCATGCTGTCAAAATTCATCGGCGATTGAAATTGAATCCACAGCGAAGAATCGAAACTGGTTGCCTTTGACCCAGCAGATGGATAAACCTGTTCAATCGCCGGGAAGGGTACCGTTGAAAACTTGAAGGTCAGGCCCGCTTTCAGCGTGCCACCGCTGCTACTCTGTGCTGAATCTGCCAGCGTCAGATCGTAAAAACTGGCAATCAGGTAGTGCCCCACCGGCGTAATCGTCAGTTGGGTAAAATCCTTGTTCCAGGTCAGTTGGGTCGCGAAGGGCTTTTTGCTTTCACGGTTGACCAGCGTCAGCGCATTTTTCACACTGGTCGGGTTCATCGGTTGCAGAAAATCGATCACAAAAGCCTGGTTCAGCAGGATCAAGCCCATCTCCGTTTGGGGATCCTGTTCACCATTCAACAACGAAAAATGCGCAATCTCGGGCGCTCTCGTGCGGAACTGCCAACTGTAATCGCTGGCCAGCGTATTGCCAGTCACATCCGCCAGACCGGCAGCCACCTGCACCTTGTACTGCGTACCGCTGCTGAGGGGTTGATCTGGCTGAAAGATATAGACCGACGAATTGAGCCACTGTCCATGTCCGGCAACGGCTGGCGAAATATGAAGCGGCTGCGGCAGTTTTCCCTGCTCTTCCTTGATATCAATCGGCACAATCGGGCGGTTGAAAATCACCGTCAGGTTGGAACCCACTTCAATGTCTTCGGCGGTATCCGCCGGGAAGACCTGGCCCACCGCCAGCGCGTCCACCGTGTGGAAGGTCAGCGCAACCTCTGTCAGCGTGGAAAAAGCGCCGTGATAGGTGGCGGATGCCTGCAACGGGGAATCGGGTTGAAAGTTGAAGGTGCGCGCATCCTTCCACGAAACCGTCCCCTTGACGGGTTTGCCGTTGGAATCGGTGAATGCCCAGGCTGCGGCGGTTTTCTCCTTGTCCATCTCGCGGTCAAAGACCAGTTGAATATTTCCATTGAGCGCCAGCCGGTCTGCGCTGAGTGGCGTTTGCTGCACAACCTGCGGCCCGCTCTGAAGCACTGCCGCAGTGCCATCCACCGAAAGCGTGACCGCGGGTGCGGGTGACGCAGCGGGCGTTGAGACTGGTGTGACCCCAGTCATATCGCAGCCTGCCAGTAAGAAAATAATCATTAGAAAAGTAAAGAGGAGGATGGTTCGTTTTGAATTCATGGGAATACCCGCCGTTCCTGTTGAATGTCGATTAAGTGGAATATCAGGCAAAAGTATGCTCCTGATTGCAAGGAGTGTCAAGCCAAGCCCTGTTACAGTATTGTGACGTGGCTGCGCGACCCCAGGCTGGCGATTTTTCCAAAAAAAAAGTGCCATACACCTGGCGGTGTGTGGCACTTTGACTCGCATAACAGTGCAGCTACGAAAACTCGTCTGCCAGGGTGATGTTGATGCGCCTTGCCAACGGCTTTAAGCGAATGGCGAGAAATTGATCCAAATCGACGGTGGGCATTTCAAAATATTCCGATGCAATTTGCACAAGGATACGTGAAAGCCGGTCTTCGATAATATTCCAGAGTGGCGTATTGCCGTAGGAACGACCGGTATGGATGGCTTTGACAATCATCTGGTAGTTGGGGTCATTGGCATACTTGCTTGCCGCTATCGCATCCAGCCGGGCGGGCAGGGTAAAGGGCTGCCCGGGAAGACCGCCCTGCACTTCAGCACTCGTCAGAAAACGGATGAAATCAAAGGCCGCCTCTTCATAAGCGCTATGTCGCCAGATGATAAGATGCGTCCCACCGTTGCAGGCCTGCTTCGGCGGCAGGGCAACACCCATATTTTCTCGCACATGCGCAAACTCGGGCTGGTCTTGCAGCCCAAAAAACAGCCAGGGACCACTCAAAGCAACCGCCGCATTGCCCCGGCAAAATTCCAGATCACAGTCACCCTGATCCAACTGCCGAGATTCGGGAGCGATATACTGCGCAGCGCGCAGGTAATCTGCAATCCCGGCAAGCGCATAGGGCGAATCAAAAGTCACCTCTTTGCCAGTTACATCGGTGAAATCGGCCCCAGCGCTCCAAATCCAACTGGCGATAAAAGAGAGATTCATAAATCGATGGGTGGCCACCGGCGCCAGAAAAGGCGACGCAACGCCAATGCGCTTCAAGCTTTCAAGCGTTTGCAGAACGTTGCGCGCTGTTGTAAAAGCCGTCTCTTCATCCACCCCGGCCTGGGCCAACAGGTCGCGCCGATAAAATATCAGACGTGCATCGGCGCGATAGGGAATGCTATACACCGGATCATTTACAAGCGCCTTTTGGGGTTTCCAAGGGGGTAACAGGAAGGCTTCCACCCCGCCAAAAGAATCGATTTCTTTCACAGAAAAGGGACGTAAACTGTTAGTGGCAGCCAGGCTTTCCACCCAGCTTGCGCCAAGCTCGGTAATGTCAGGACCGCTGCGATGGGTCATGGTACGGCTCACATCCCCCCAGGGGTTTTGCGCGTCCATACTGAAGGCATTGACCTGCACGCTTTTATTGGTTTCTTGGTAACGCTGCAAAAGCCCGGCAACCACCTGTTCTGCCTGTGGGCCTCGCGGCCAAAATGCAACGTCAATTTTATTGCTCGACATGAAAATTCCTTGATACGAGATGGTCATTTGCCAAAAGGATTGAAAAAGTTTTTTATGCAATTCAATAACACGTCTGATGTGAAATCAAAAAGTGGTTTGAAAAGTTTGAATATCGATATTGAAATCTGAGAAAAGAATACGGCGTAATAAATGGCTAGTCATTTTGAGAATTACACGAGTCGATAAACCGAGCACAGTTTTGCAAAGCAAACGTTCAATATTACGCCCAGTATTTTGGATTTCATGGAAAACACCTTCGATACGTTCCCTAGTTTTGGAAAGCCAGCGGTCAAGTTCTTTCGAATTTTGAAGGTGCTGATTAGAACGTTTTGGTGTCCATATCAAATTATTGGTTTGCTCAAAAATATTGGTCTGCCACTCAAAACCGATAAAACCCTTATCAGCAAAAATATCACAATATGTCAGATGATCAATGACCGCTTCTGCGGCAAAACGTTCATCTAAATTAGCTGGAACCAGATCATAAATAACAGGAATTCCTTGTAAAGTGGAAATTGTGACCAATTTGTAGCCGAAGTAATCCATTTTGCGGCTGGCACAATGTCCATAATCGGCACTCCCAGCAAAATCGCTTCTGTTTTTGCGTCTTTTGTAGCCAAGAACTGGCACAGGTTTGGTATCTAGCAGATATTTGTTATGCAAATGACAGTGCTTTTGAACAATCCAGTAGCGTCTCAATTGTTCCACCAGCAGACGTAATGCCCGTGCTCGACGATTGAACTGGCTTTGATCCACTAATCTTGGAAATAGTGCCAGATAGTTGGCCCGAATAAACTCGACATACTGCGTTTCGCTCGGATAGGGAATGTAATCTTGCGCCAGCATCAATGTCATCAACTCGCTATCTTTGAATTCAGGCTTCTTACCAGCTTTTCCTTTCAGTAGTTTCACGCCTTCTATTTCGTACCAATCATCTACCAGCACATAGATGATCGTTAAAACATCAGAAATGGTTATACTTGTCATGGGAATGTCCTTTCAAGATTTCGTTTGGCGACTTTATCTTGAAGGCATTCCCAATTCCTGTCAATATTTCTTCGATTTCACATCAGACGTATAACATTTAATGCAGGTCAAAGGCTTTTAACAAATCACTTGTCGTTAATTATATCTTTAGGAACATCAAGTTGCACAACGGAATCATCTCAAAGGGCAACCCTAATCTTCAATCTAATCTTCAAGGGTGATGTTGATGCGTCGTGCAAGTGGTTCCAGCCGCGTTGCCAGAAAGGCATTGGCATCCACCCCAGGTGTCGCAAAGTATTCCGGCCAAAGTTGCACAATGGCACGCGATAAACGTTCTTCCACAATATTCCAAAAAGGAGAGGCCCCATACGCCCGACCAGACAGAATGGTTTTGACGAGTATTTCATAGTTGGGATCATTGGCATAAGGGGTAAGCTGGCTGGATTCCAGTCGGGCGGGCATGACAAAGTTCAGCACAGAAAAATCGGCCTGCACCTGCGGGCTACTCAAAAAACGGATGAAGTCAAAAGCAGCTTCTTCTTGCACACAATGCTGCCAGATCACCAGATGTGTGCCGCCGCAGCAGGCCTGTCCTGCCGGGAGGGCAAGACCTAAATTTTCTTTCACAGGCGCATATTCAGGGAGTTTTTGAATAAGATGATAGAGCCATGAACCGCTAAAAGCAATGGCAGCATTCCCCAGCGCAAACATTCGATCTGTCTCGCTCACATCCAGCGCACGCAGTTCAGGGTCGATGTACTCCATCGTGCGGAAATAATCGGCAATGGCGGCAACCGCCTCAGGCGAGTCAAATGTCGCGCGCGTGCCTGTTCCGTCGATAAAATCTGTCCCTGCACCCCACACCCAACTGGCAATAAACGATAAGTTCATCCGTTGCGACATAATCGGCGCAACCAGCGGCGACTTCACGCCGGCGCGCCTTAACGTTTCAAGTGTTTGCAAAACATTTTGGGCGGTTGTAAAAGCTGTGCTTTCATCGATCCCCGCGCTGGCAAGAATATCACGCCGATAATAAATGTGGCGGGCATCTGTGGTGTGTGGAATGCTGTAAGCAGGCTCAGCATCTCCAAGTTTTTTCCAGGCGGGCATAATGAAGGCCTTTGGCCCGCCAAACGACGCAAACTCATCAGGCGAAAATGGACGCAAATTATGCGTGGCGACCAGGCTTTCCACCCAGCTTGCACCAAGTTCTGTAATATCAGGCCCGCTTTTTTGAATCATTGCACGGTTCACATCAACCCACGGATTTTGCATGTCCATCCAGACTGGTTTGACGCGTACCATCTTGTTTTGTTGGGTATATCGCTGCAAGAAAGCGGGAAAATGTTGCTCGGCCCAAGGGCCTCGAGGCCAAAGCGCAATTTCAATTTCAGGACCAGGCATGAGCATTTCCTTTAAAAGTATATTTATGATTATATCTTTGATTAAGAAGGGCCTTCTGAACAGAAATAAGGAGCCACTTTTCAAAAATATAGGTCATATGCCGTAACAAAAAAAATGGGGGTTTCCCCCCAGACAAATTCAGGGGAGAGCCTTGTTTCGCGCAAGGCTCGTTTAATTTAATATAGAAGCATAGATAAGAAAGGACTTCACCCATGAAACTCTTCTCACAAACACAGCCAGAAATCCCATCAAACAGCGCAACCCTGCGCATTGGTTTCTTTGCAGACACCTACACACCGCAGATTAATGGGATTTCGGTCTCGCTGCAATTGCTGACCAAAAGCCTGCGAACAGCCGGGCACCAGGTGACGATTTTTGCGCCGCGTTTCCCCGATTATGTGGATGTGGACCCCGAAGTTCACCGCATCCCGGCGGTGCCTTACAAGCAGATTCCCTCGTTCTATATCTCGTTACCGGGAACACCGCAAACCTCGAAGGAAATCCGCCACTGCACGTTTGATGTGCTGCATGTTCACAGCCCGCTTTCCACTGGCGTGATGGCTTACATGGCTGCCAAGGCCAAGCACACCCCGCTGATTTATACCTACCACACCGCCATCACCGATTACGTCACCTACCTGAAGATTGGTGCAGATGCAAAACCCGTCCAGCGGGCGGCGCGCTGGTTTAGCACAACCACCGCCAACTTGACCGATCATGTGGTTGCACCGTCGGTCAAGGTCAAAGATTTGCTGGCCGTCCAACGCGTCAGCCGGCCCGTACATGTCATCCCCAACGGGATTGATTTGGCCCGTTTTCAGCAATCCTATTACGGGACGGGCTTTCGTCAGCAGCTTGGCATCGCCCCCGATGCGCCGATGCTGCTTTCGGTGGGGCGGTTGGCGGCTGAAAAAAGCTTGAACCTGCTGATCGAGGCTTTTCCGCACATCGTGGCGCACATCCACAACGCGCACCTGGTACTCGCCGGAGATGGCGAAAGCCGCAGCGAGCTGGAAGCGCTGGCAGCGGCCAGCGGCTGTGGGGAGAGAATCCACTTCCCGGGCATGATCCAACGCGAGGCGCTGCCCGACCTGCTGCATGAAGCAGATCTCTTCGTCACATCGTCTACCAGCGAAACGCAGTGTGTGGCAATGGCCGAGGCAATTGCTGCCAGCCTGCCGATTGTGGCGGTATCAGATCGGGCCTTTACGGGCATGTTCGCCAACGGTGTCAACGGTTATGTTGCGCCACAAGATGCCGTCGGTTTTGCCGCCGTCGTCTGCAACCTGCTGCTGGATGCGCCGATGCTGCACAAGTTCGGCAAAAATTCGCTGGCGTTGAGCCACAACTTCTCCATCGAAGCCCAGGCCGCCGCGCTGGTGGCGCTCTACCGCGAAGCCATCGCTGAAAAAGCCGCCCGACGCCGCGCCAGACTACTTACCATTCGCAAATCATTTACCCGTTCGACATTCAAAAGGAGTAACCCATGAGCATCCTCGCCCAAATCCAAATGTTTTTCAGAGTTAAGACCAACAGCGCACTCGACTCAATGGAAGATCCGCGCCAGACCCTTGAATTTGCCTACACCAAACAGCAGGAAATGCTGGGCAAGGTGAAGCAGGGGCTGATCGAGGTGGCAACCTCGCGGCGGCAGGTCGAGTTCCAGTCGAAGAAACTGCGCGAACGCATCCCGCAACTGGACGATCAAGCCCAACGAGCATTGACCGCCGGACGCGAAGACCTAGCGCGCATGGCCTTGCAACGCAAGCAAACCTGCCTGACCGAGCTGGCCGGTCTGGATAAACAGGCCGCTGAGATTGCCGATGAAGAACGCAAGCTGACCGCCGCCGAGCGCCAGTTTGCAACGCAGGTGGAATCCTTCCGCACACGCCGCGACGCACTTTCGGCCCGCTTCACCGCCGCCGAAGCGCAGGTCCACATCACCGAATCGTTGAGCGGTCTCTCGAAGGACTCGGCTTCACTGGGCAGCAGCATCGAACGCGCCGAAGCAAAGATTGAACGCATGCAAGCGCGCGCCTCAGCAATTGATGCATTGATGGAAAATGGCGCCCTCAATCCGATTGGCGGCGGCGACACCATCGAGCGCGAACTCAGCCAGATGGCTGCGGGGCAGGCCGTTGACCAGGAGCTGGCGGCGCTGAAAGCAAAACTGGCCCCGACTGTTGAAAAAGAAACAGCAGTCTCTGTCACAATCGAACCTGAAACCAATTAATCCCACCCCTGCTGGCTTCGGGGCAAAACGCTCCGAAGCCAGCAGGAAACTCACCCACTCATTCAAAAAAAGGAGTAATCAAATGAATACAAAACCCACCCCCATTAATCCGCTTGCCGAAAGCCAGATGGTCATCATCATTGCCCGCTTCGTGCTGGTCGCAGCCTGTTTGTTGCTGATTTTGATGGACGCGAGAAGCGCGAAGACCGTATCCTTTACCGTTTCGCGCTTTGAAATTGTCGTCGTCATGCTGCTGGCAGTCTCCAATTTCTACCTTGTCTCACAGGTGATGACCAAGCGCAAAACGCAGGAACTTGTCCTTTATGGCATGAGCCTGGCCGATCTGGCGGTCATCTCGATGGTCGTCATCGTGCAAGGCGGATTTTCTTCCGGCACATACATTTTCTACTTCCCGGCGATGCTCTCGTTTGCGTTGGCCTTCCCCACCATGGAACTGTATCTCTTCCTGGCTGGCACCGTCTCCATTTATGGCTTCATTGGTCTGGTTTCAATCGGCAATGTGGACAACTTGGAAATCCTGACAATACGCATCCTGATGCTGATCGCAGTGGCTGTGTGTGGCAATCGCTTTGCCCAAATCGAACGCAACCGTCGCGCCGCCATTCTAAGCAAACAGTTTGCAGTCCAGCAACCCCAGCCAGAAGCAGCCGTCTACATTCCACAGCAGCATATCCCGGTTGGGTAACTTAACCCGCACTTCCCTCATCCCCTGATTATCGAAATCCCTACTCACTCAAAAGGAGCAAAATCATGTTCAAAAATCGCATAATCCCCACCAAAGCACAGGAAGAAGCCGAAGATGTCTTCTTTGGACAAATCGCCATCATCTGGTCGCGCTGGTTTCTGATTGGTGCTGGTACCATCATCGCCATGTGGTCTGGTATTGACGAAAACCAGTTCACCCTGGGCATCATCACCCTGGTCGTGCTGATGAGCCTGAACTTCTACGCCCACGGGCGCTATCTCACCGGCAAACCGGTCAATAAATTCCTGCTGCTGGGCGGCAACCTGATTGATGTAAGCGTGATTACAACCCTGGTCATGTTCTGGGGCAACGGACACACAGGGCTGGATAGCGAGTTCTTCATTCTCTACTACCCGATGCTATTTGCCTGGGCGCTGGTTTTCTCGCCCCGCATCACCATCCTGTTCACCGCCATCACCCTGGGCATTTACACCGCTGCCTGCGTCTTCTCACCCAACTTCTTTCTTCTGCTCGATAAAGGCGGAGCCAATCCGCTAATCTCACACCTGATTACCCTGGGATCGATGGGTGGACTGGGAACCTACTACTACCGCCGCCAGCGCGACAGCCTGCGCGCCCTGCTCTCAGCCAAAGCAGCACCCATGTTCAGATAGTCATGGAATGCCTGTATAAGTGAAAAAATATAGCCGCAGAGAACATAGAAAACCCGAAACATTTTTCTCTGTGTTCTCTGTGGCAAGAGATTTTTGTAAAAGTTTCCTCTCACAAGGAGCAAAACAATGGCTAAATTCATGCAACAACTCACATCCATGTTCAAAGGGCTGATGGAACCCGCCGAAGACCCACGCACTACTTATGGTGATCCGTGGCAGCGCCAGCAAGATATGCTGAGCCGGGTGAATGATTCGCTGGCCCAGAACACCAATCTGCGCAAAGCGCTGGAGCAGCGCATCATCCGCTTGAAGCTCAAAGTTCCACAGTTGCAAGAGACCGCCAAAAATGCGGTTGCCGCCGGGCGCGACGAGGTAGCGCGCATGGCACTGCAACAACGTCAACTGGCGCTGCTTGAGTTGAAATCGCTCGAAGCCAATGTGCAGGAAGTCTGGCTGGAAGAACAACGTATCGGCATTGTCGCGCAGCGCCTGACCGCCCAGATCGACGCGATGCGTGTGCGCCAGGAAATGACTGCCGCCCGCTACACCGCCGCCGAGTCGCAGGTGATGGTGCATGAAGTACTCAACGGCTTCTCAAAAGAACTGGCCGATATGGGCCAGACCATTGAGCGCACCGAACAAAAAACCGAACACCTGCAAGCCCAGGCCAATGCTTTTAAATCGTTGATCGACTTCTCGAACCTTGATCTTTCCAACGGCGACACCAGCGACCCGGTTGCACGACAACTCTTTCAGTTGGATATTGAATCCGCTGTCGGGCAGCAACTGGCAGATTTGAAGCGAGAGTTGGCGGGTTGAAACATTTGAAAAAACATCATCGGCCCATCATAAATATTGATGACAAGGAAACAAGCTCATGACTATGAAACGTATCACATTATTCATCGCGCTTGGATCACTAATTCTCGGCATCATCGTCTGTTTTTGGCCGCCAGCACCTTGTCAGGATGGCCCAACGGTTATCCCTTGCCTAAACGGGTTGGTGCAAATTGTATATGGATTCCAACTGTTTGTGCCTGGAATAATTTTGTTAATTCTTATACCTATCGCCAACTCACGCCATCCTATTTTGGCAATGATTGGTGTAATCCTAAATTTTGTTATCGCAATTACATTTTTTGTCAGCATCGCTTTTGACATTCCTTTCTTGACTAATTTTTGGATTTTTGAGCCGGTAGCGCCGCTCAAAATTATTCTGGGGATAGGCTTCCTGTTTGCTGCATTATCTGCAAATATCATGAAAACCATTAAAGAATATAATCTCAATGAGTCAAAACCCTGAAAACTGGAAAGACTTTATAATGTCATTCCTACAAAACATTCATAAGGAATAGGGCGAGATATGATCCGAATACTACTGGTCGATGACGACGCCTTCAACCGTGAAGGCGTGCAACTGTATTTGAAGCGCGAGCAAATGGAAGTGCTCGAAGCTGGCGACGAGGCCGCCGCCTGGAATGTGGCCCAGACCACCGTGCTGGATGCCGCCGTCATCGATATTTCCATACCGCCGGATGGGGCATCGCCGTCGAAGGCCAGCAATAGCTATGGGATTCATCTGGCGCAGCGCATCAAAAAGGCCTACCCGGCAGTCGGGGTTGTGCTCTTTTCGGCATATGGTGACCGGGGCAGCGATATTCTCGACATGATCCGCGAGGGGACGCGCGGGTTGGCCTACAAACTCAAGGGCAACCAGCCATCCGCATTGCTGGCAGCCATCCACGAGGTGATGGCCGGGCGGGTGGTAATTGACCCCGAAGTCCACGCCAACAAACCGGGGCTGGCCGAAGAGTTAATCAAGCGCCTGACCCCCGACGAAGGCCACTGGGTGGAGATTGCCGTGGAAAACTTTGAGCTGTTGACCCCCCGCGAAAAGGAAATCGCCCAAAGGTTGGCTGCCTCTCACAACACCGATGGCATCTCGCAGGCGTTGAGCGTGTCCCCCAAGACCACCGAAAACTACATCACGCACATCTATGAAAAGCTCGGCATCAACAATATCGCACAAGAAGCGCCACATCTGCGCAAAGTCGTCATCCTTGCCAAAGCCTGCATGATTAACGACCTGCGCAAAGAAGGCAATTAAATGCGCAAGCACTGGATTTTGGGCCTAATTATTGCAGTGTTTGCCTTTATGCTGCTGGCAACCCTGAATCTTGCTTCCAAAGTAGGCGAGCCGTTTGCCGGTTTTTACACCAGCCAGCGCGGCGGCTGGCATGTGGACGCACCCACCCCGCCCTGGTGGCCCGCCCTGACCGTCAGCGGCTTGCGCTACTCAGACGAATTTATCGCGCTGGATGGTAAACCTTTTCAGGCCAACTCGTACCTGCGTTATGCCGAAGCGCTCGCAGAGGGGAAAACAACCGTCACGCTGACCGTGCTCCGCGATGGCGCGCTGGTGGATCTTATTCTCCCCATTCGCATCTTCTCTGTCAGTAATCTGCTCGATTTGAAGCTGCCCGACCTGCTGCTTGGGCTGGGTTTCTGGCTGCTGGCCGCGGCGGTCTATCTGGCGCGCCCACAGGAACGCGTCAACCGCATCTTTGCTGTTACCTGCAGCACTGTCGCTGGGTCGGTCTGGCTGACCATTCCATCCTTCTTCCCGCAGGATGACTGGGTCACTTTCATCATCAAAGTGGCCTGGGTATTTTCAGCGGCCTTTCTGAGCGCTTCGTTCATCCATCTGGCGACAGTCTTTCCAGAAGCCGTGCATCGTGACGCCATGCGCTGGATCAAGGCGCTCTATATTTGCATGACTGTGACTGCCAGCATTTATGCCTTTGGCATCCTGCTCAGTTGGGTCCACAACACAACCCTGCAACCTGACGCGATCAATGCCATCTCCAACAAAATTAACATTGGGATGTTTGGCGTGGCCGTCGCAACCTATCTGGGGCGGCTGGGCACACTGGCGCTCGTACCAAATCTTTCACGGCGCATCCGGCGGCAGGTGATCATTTTGGCGAGCGGGCTGGTGATGGCCCTGCCCTATGTACTGGTGGTCGTTACACGCGGCGTCGTCGCAGGCATGGGCAGCTTTTTCTGGAAAGACCTCGATCTGCGCTACCTAGTGCTGGCCGTGCCATTAACTTTCTCATTCGTCATTTTGCGCTACCAAAGCTTTCAGCGCACACCATTACCGATCATCGGCGTGCTGCTTCTCGCCAGCAGTGCCATCCTTGCCAGCCTGGGCGCGTGGGCGCTACGCTTTCTCGAGCCGGAATGGTCCAACTCACTCATCTGGACGCCTTTTGCGCCGCTTTTCGTCATTACGTTATTGACCAGCATTTTTTGGAGCAGCCAAAGCTCGTGGTGGGGCGCGCTCAGCCGTCTTTTTCAGTGGGAACGGCGCAGCTACGGTGCAGTGCGCAAATTTGGTCAGCAGGTGGTCAACGAAGTGGAGCTTTCACAGTTGCCACAGACCATTGCCAGGGCGCTGGTGCAAAACATGGAACTGGAACGTGCCGCCATCTGGTTATGGAATCAAAAGGAAAACGCCTATCAACTGGTGGGTCAGGCCGGTGACTGGAGGCAGCCCGCCCCGTTGCGACTCTTCCCCAACCCTTTGCCGGCTGACAGTCACTCGATCCGAATCCACGCTGGGAGCGTGGCTTTTCCCGGTTGGCTCAAGCCTTTGGCCGACACCAGCATGATCGAAATCGTCACCCCGCTGAGCATCTCTGGCAGCGCGATTGGCCTGCTTGGCTCCGGCAAGCGCTGGGACGAGGAAATCTCTGACGAGCGTGACATTCAGATCACCGAACTGATCGCCCAGCAATCGGGCCTGTTTTTGCTGACGGCACTCCAGGTGGAGCAATTGCGTCAGGTTCCGCAGGAGATTGCTACAGCGCAGGAGCGTGAACGCTTCAAGATTGCACAGGAACTCCACGACACGGTGCAACAGTTTTTGGGGCGACTGCCCTTTTTCCTGGAAGTGGCCCGCAGTTCGGCGCGCGGCAATCCCGATGAAACCGAATCCATCCTGAAACGCTGCATCGACGATGTTGACAACGCCGCCAAGGTCGTGCGCCAGATTCGCAATAGCCTTGCCCCACTGCAACTGGAACAAAACCTGAGCGAACCGCTACACCTGCTGATCGAACACTTCTCCACCCGCAATCAGATTGAAGTGAATGCCACCATCTCTCCCGTCGTGGATACGCGCCTGACCACCGAGGCGCGCCACGCACTTTACCGTGTTGTGCAACAGGCACTCGATAACATCGTTGAGCACGCCGAAGCCAGCCAGGTCAGCATTCGCATTGAGGCGATTGAAGACCGCCTACACTTTTCAGTCATCGATAACGGAACCGGCTTCGATGCGGCACAGCGCAAAAGCGCCGAAGAAACTGGCAGCTTCGGCCTGCGCTCCATGGAAGCACGCATCACATCCCAGGGGGGCGAGTTCAGCATTCAGCCAGGGGCCAGCGCCGGGACAGAAGTGAGCGGCTGGCTGCCGCTGTTGCTGGCGCAATCTGTACAGGAATAAATCAGGGGAAAACCCCCAAGTCAATTCAGGGGAGAGCCTTGTTTCTTGCAAGGCTCTTTTCATTTAAACTGAAACCATCACCCCAACCGAAAGGCAATCTTTATGACCAACAACCCTCTTCTTAAAAAAGCAATTGAACTTATTCTGGCTGGGGAAAAAGCACAAGCCCAAAGAATACTGGAAGCCTATATCAAGGAAAATCCACATGATTTGACAGCCTGGCTGTGGGAAGCCAGAACCTGGTCAACAGTAGGTGCAAGGATTAACGTGCTTGAAACCTGCCTGATCTACAACCCCGACAACTCACAAATTATGACCGTTCTGGCTGCGCTCAATACGCAGCGCAATCAAAGTGAATCAGACAAATATGCGCTTTGCATTGCGCAACGGCTTAATGGAATTTAACCGAAAAATAAATCTGGTAACCACAAATGCGCGACGTAGGGGCGCGGTTCCCACACCCTGATAGACGTATCGCGTGAGAATCCCGCCCCTGCAAGGGCAACATTTCGAAAAGGGTTTTCGCTCGCATTCAAGCTCATTTCATCACGAAGCGCATCATCCATTTGACACAGGGATGATGCGCTTCATCAGCATACATATATGTAAAGAATCAGGATAGTCCCTGTAAGCGATACAAAAGTAACATGATATGATAAATGCGCATATTGGCTTTAACCAGGAAAAATATCATGAAAAAAGCTTGTCTCCATCTTTCGATATTCTTTGCGCTAGCTGTCTTCGTGCTGGACGGCACAGTTGCTCCCGTTTATGCAGATGCTTCATCGCCGGGCAAGACCCAACCGATTGGCGTAAACCGCCCGTCGCAACACGCAGAAACGATCCGTGCCAGTGACGACCCGCCAGATGCCGTTTACAAGAAGGTTTACGTGATTGTATATGACCCCGTCTTGCCCAATCATGGCGGTCAACACCTGAGCACATACGAGGGATGGAATGACTACGCAACCTTAACCCAGCAAACGATTGATTTTTTCAAAGAAGTATCGGGCAACAAATTGAACTATAGCGTTTACGATACCCCCGTCGTCCGCGAGGAATGGCCGGAAAAAGCAGATGGGTTTAAATACGATGAAACAACATACTTCCCCGTTCTCGCTGGTCAACAATTGCCCCACAACCCTGATGAAGTCAATTACACCAAAATTTTAAACGACACCACGCTCGATATTTGCGGCAAGGTCAACAGCGGCCTCATCGACGAAGTCTGGATTTACAACGCCCCCAATTTTGGCTTCTACGAATCCAGGCTGGCCGGGCCGGGCGCCTATAAGTTCAACGCGCCTCCGGTGGGTGGAGGGCTAAAATGCAACCGAATGGTTCCCATCATGGGGCCGAGCGTTGAAAGACCAGTCAAGGAATTCATCCATAATTTTATGCATCGCACCGAATGGACCATGACACAAGTCTATGGAAGCTGGAATTAAAATACCGTCTTGCATAATTGGGATAAATTCAGCCTTTCTCAAAGGCTCGCTTCATCCTACACCTATAGCGGATGCGGCAATACGCACTTCCCGCCCAACGCCAGAAACGAATTGGATTACAACAATCCAGCGTCTGTCCCGTCAAACTGTGATGATTTTGCCAATTACCCCGCTTTGGGCGACCCGCAGACCGTTTCGCACCCTGTCGACTGCACCGCCTGGGGTTGCAACGACTTTGGCTTTTTTCACTACTGGTTCAGCCATCTTCCATCCAATCCAAACGCCAATCCCGGTTGCGGCCCGGATAACGTTGACACCGACTGGTGGGATTATCTGGCAAGCCCATACCTGGCGCTCTACCCGTCCTACGCCTGTCAGGCCAACATGCACATCATCTCGGGCAGCATCGCCGGGAACCTGACATCAGTACAAACAAACAACATCACCCTGACTTATACAGACGGCACCCCCAAAACCGTCACCAGCGACGGCACCGGCAACTACTTTCTGATGGTCTCCGACGGCTGGTCTGGCACGGTCAGCCCGGTCAAGGAAGGAGGCTACACCTTCAGCCCGGCCAACATCAGTTACACAAATGTGACAAGCGATCAATATAGCCAGACTTACACCACGTCGTTGGATGGCCCTGAAATCGACATCAAAGCCGGCAACGTATCCATCCCGGATGGCAATGCGACGCCTTCCCCGAGAGATCAGACCGACTTCGGCGTGACCCAGTCGGCGGGCACCACCACCCTGAGCCGCACCTTCACCATTTTCAATACTGGCCCCGGTACGCTCAACCTGACCGGCTCTCCCGCAGTGCTCATCAGCGGCGCAAATGCAGACGAGTTTTCGGTCAGCACGCCGCCTGCAAGCGCCATACCATCAGGCGGATCAAGCGCATTTACGGTATTGTTCGACCCCAGCGCAACTGGCGTACGGACTGCGACAATTTCGATTGCCAACAACGACTGGACGGAAGGCGTCTACGACTTTGCCATTCAAGGCGAGGCCGATCTGAATGAGATGGATGTAAAGGGCGGCGACGACCCCGGTATTACAATTCTAGATAGCGACACCGGGGGAGCCACATCACAGGCCAATGGCACCTACTTTGGTACGGGAATAGCGATTACAGGCGGTTCTGTCAGTCACACTTTCACCATTTACAATACCGGCTACGCCGATCTAAACCTGAGCGGTACTCCGGCAGTGGTCATTGGCGGCACAAACCCCGGCGACTTTTCAGTAACGGTACAACCCACAAGCCCGGTTGCTCCCTCAGGGTCAAGCACGTTTACCATCGTTTTTGATCCAACTGCTGCGGGGCGACGGGTTGCCTTCGTTTCGATCGCCAATGATGATGCGGATGAAAATCCCTATGGATTCCTGATCGCAGGAGATGCCCAGGGCTACCCTGAAATGGATGTGCAAGGAAAAGGCATTTCTATCCCCGATGGCGCTGCCACTGCATCCCCGGCAGATGATACCGATTTCGGCCATGTCTCTGTGCCCGATGAAGCCACCGTAAGCCACACCTTCACGATCGTAAATACTGGCGATGGCGATCTCTCGCTGACAGGTTTGCCGATGGTGGCGATTTCTGGCACGAATGCAGCTGACTTTACCGTGACTGTGCAACCCAACAGCCTGAGTTCACCCGGTCAATCAACTACGTTCACAATTTCATTCAAGCCTGGCGCTGTCGGGCTGCGCAACGCAAATGTTTCGATCAAGAATAACGACTCAAATGAAAACCCCTACAACTTCGCCATTCAGGGCCTTGGAATTGGCCCCGGCCCATCCATCTCTTCGGTGACGCGCGCGGGCGCAAGCCCAACCAACGCCGCAACGGTCGACTTTACCGTAACATTCTCTGAAGCCGTCACTCCCGTGGTTGCGAGCGATTTTGCATTGACCGCTCCTACGCTGACAGGGGTATCCATCGCTTCGGTAAATACATCAGACGACATCACCTATACTGTCACCGTCAACACTGGCAGTGGGGCTGGCTCCCTCCACCTGGATGTGGTGGACGATGATACGATTCAAAATAGCGTGGGGCAAACCCTCGGCGGACCCGGCCCAGACGGCGGTTTCACTGGCGGCGAGAGCTATAACATCGATAAAACTGCGCCAAAGGTGGTCTCAAGCCTGATTACAGATGTCAGCCCAACCAGTCTGTCGAGTGTCCATTTTGCTGTCCATTTCTCTGAGCCAGTCAGCGTCGTTGACGCTGCCGATTTCCACCTGACCACAAGTATGGTGACAGGCTCATCGATTACCAGCGTCACCGGTTCCGGCGCAAACTATACTGTCACCGTTAACACTGGCTTGGGCAACACTGGCAGCATCCGCCTGGATGTGCTCAATAACGGTACCATCCTCGATGCAGTTGGGAATCCGCTTAACGGCACATTCAACGGCGGCCAGACTTATCTCATCAATAAACTAAAGACCCTTACGTTCAATTCGCTTACGCTGCAAGATGGCTGGGTGCGCGAATCGCAAGAAACCAGCGGCCTGGGCGGCGCGGTCAACACCAACAGTCCTACCTTCCAGTTGGGCGACGACGAATCCAACCGCCAATATCGGGCCATCCTGGCTTTCAATACAGCCTCCCTGCCCGATAATGCCAAGATTCAATCCGCCACGCTGAAAATCAAGCAGAGCGGCGCGCCGCTTGGCGGTAATCCCTTCAAGGTGCTGGGCAACCTGCTGGCACAGATCAAGACTGGCAGTTTTGGCAGCCCTGCGCTTCAGGTGAGCGATTTCAACGCTGCAGCCAGCGCGGACCTGGGTGCCTTCAACAGCACACCTGTCAGCACCTGGTATAGCAAAACATTGAGCGCCGCCAGCTTGATCAAAATCAACAAGGTCGGGTTGACCCAATTCCGCCTGTATTTCAGCAAGGATGATAACAACAACAAAGTGGCCGATGCGATGAAATTCGTCAGCGGCGATGCCACGAGCGGACAACCGCAATTGATCATTACGTATACCTTGCCATAAGTGCCATCGAGAAAACAAATCTTTAACGCGAAGACGCAAAGCTACTTTGTAGCTTTGCGTCTTCGCGTTATGCTTTTATGTTTCGGGAAGTATCAACCCTGCCCCTACTTCAAAATCGAATCAAAGAATTCAATCGTACGGTCCATAGCCAGATCGAAGGAATTGGAAATGTTGTGGTCGTCACCTGGGTAAGCGTAAATTTCCACGTCCTTCCCGGCGTCTCTCAATTCACTGGCAAGAGTTTCTGAAAACTGGGGTGGCACCTCCGCGTCAGCGGTGCCGTAGTGCAATTGAACCGGGCCTGAAATATCTGCAAGGAAACTGTTGGCTGAAATCGAATTCCAGAAGGTCGGGTTGTCGTCGGGCGTGCCAAATTGGGCAGGCCACTCATCCATCCACACACGTGAGTTGGCGGGTGGGATGCTTGGCCCCTCGGGCCAATTATTGAGAATGTCAGAATAAGGTGCCACCACCCCGGCCCAGATCGACCCGGCTTTGATATCCTTTGAGATGACCATGGCACGCAGAGTCAGGTAGCCGCCCATCGAGTGGCCCCACATGCCAATTTTTTCGGGATTCACATGCGGGTAACGTTTGAGCGAGGCGACCGCGTTGAGCACATCCACTTCGTAACCGGGATCCCCATAAGCGCCCTGCGCAGTCCCTTCCGAATGCCCGTGCCCACGATAATCAATGCGAAAAACAACATAACCGCTACTCGCCAGCCGGTCTACATAAGCAACATAGCGCTCGGTGGTGCGATACTGATCGGGAGGAATATAGCCGTGGTTGAAAACAATCGCGGGCCAGCCACCGTCCGGCGCGTCGCCATCGGGCACGGTGAGCAGTCCGTAAATTTTCAGATGCTGCGAACGATAATAGACATAATAACGCTGATAGTTGGAACCTTTTTCGAGCGGTTGATCGAGCGTAATCTCACTGCCGGGATACGAACCCCGGCGCATCCCGGCAATTGACATGGGGAAAAGCGTGGGACGGGGATCATCTGTCATGGTGAGCGTGGCAGTGAGCTTGGTTGCCGTGATGGTAGGGGTTAGGGTGACGCTGGCAGTGGGAGTCAGCGTTGCTGTGAAGGTTGCCGTGATGGTGGGCGGATGCGTGGCGGTATAAGTCGGTTTGGGCCGGGGCGTAAATGCGGGCCGCGGGGTGTTCTCCCGCTTCGTCGGGGATGCGGCGCGACCCGGTTTTTTAGACGGCAGAGGAGTGACGGTAGCAGTTTTGGCGGCAGTCGGCAAATTACAGGCGCTCAACAAAAAGCACAGGGCAAGCATTGCAAAAGTAGCGGCATAGCTTCTTCTCATTTGAACTTCCTCCACGGGGGATACCCTGATTGTACTGCCTGCCCGGCAAATTATGGGGATAATCCTGACGATTTCGTTATGCTTTCCGAACTGTGGCAAAGACGACAAAGATGATTAACAATACTGTGTCGTAGCATGACTACAGCCGCGAACGAATGTCTTAAACAACAACTCCCACATTTTGATGTGGGAGTTGTTGCAAATCTGGAAGGTGGTGCCGGGGGAGAGAATTGGACTCTCGACAAAGGGCTTATGAGTCCCCTGCTCTACCACTGAGCTACCCCGGCATTGAACCTGCTCAAAGAGCGGGCTGTATTTTATTATGCTCTGATGGTTTTGTCAACAAAACCATCCA
Source organism: uncultured Chloroflexia bacterium (assembly GCA_963757465.1). Classification (GTDB taxonomy): domain Bacteria; phylum Chloroflexota; class Anaerolineae; order Anaerolineales; family Villigracilaceae; genus UBA5195. The sequence continues at coordinate 140,147 of CAVWRY010000009.1, forward strand.
ATTATTCAATAACTCCAAATTTAAACTCAACTGCATAGAGGCGGGATTCCCAATACAGATATTTACGTCGTAACAGGCAAATTTGCCTTTTGCCGACGATCTGTCAATACCTGTGTGTCGCAAACGACGAATGTATAATAAAATTGGAATGGGACAACCCAAAGCACGATCGGCGCAAGCTTTCTTCAAAAAACCAGGCGATTACATCATGGAATCGAATTACCAACAGGCTTCTATTAAAACAGCCAATGATCTCAGAACCATCGCACAATCACAGTCCGTTCAGGAACTGTCGAATTTATCGCTACCAGAGATCAACGCCGTTGTAGACCTGACTGCCAAAATTATCCCGGCAGGCAATGTGCCGGGGATGATCCTGAGCGGACTGGCGCGCATTCCTGGTCAACGCCTGCCGTTTCAATCTATTCAGCAACATATGGGCATTTTGTTCAAGGGGGTGGAACAGGTGCTTGATCACGTTGCCTTTGGCGCAATATTTGCCGGGCCTGCTGCCGTGATCTGGGGCTATCAAAACCTGCTCAAACTGGCTGGCAAAAACGAAAATGATGCCTTCCCCGAAGGCATCTGGCAGTTTTATGCAGACTATGCCCTGCGTGAAGACACCGCCCGCCATGTCAACGAAACTCACGGCTTCGACACCCTGCTCCAGCAACACGGAGTCGCCCTCAGCGAGGTGGACCGTTTGACAGCCTGGACGATGGCAGCCATCTCGTGCCTGCATCAGTACAATTCATTGCTCGAAATCGAGTGGCGCGAAAAGGTTGCCACTTCGCTTTTGGAAGAACTGACCCGCGATTTGCACAATGCCGAAAAATATACAGGCATCTACCGTGAATGGGAAATCCAACGCCCCTATCGGCGTGGCGCAGAAGCCGCCAATTACGCCTACCCCAACTATCGCCGTCTGAAATTTGACCACTTTCTCGGCGAAGCCTTGCAGGGGCTGCCTGCTCCAGTGCGCGCTGCCTGGGAAACCGCCATGCAAACCGCCAGCCGCGAAGAACTCCCCGCATACCAGCGCCAGATGTCGATCATGGCATATCTGGAGCCCGGACCCTATGCCGAAACGCGCATCCCCTTCCCCTTTGCCCAATCCCAGATCGGAATCATCCATCAGGGGAATTACTACCTGATCCCGGCCTGCGCTCCAGGGGGGAATCAACCCATCAGCGTACAAATTGTCCGCGAGCAAATTGCAACTATTTTGAATTCCCCGGTGTCGTACCCGGCCAATCTGGTGCTTCTCTCACAAGTTAAGCGCGCCAGCCTGCCCGACCTGCGCCCCAGGCTGACTGAAACGGTGCGCAAAAAACTGGAGCAACTGCGCTTTGCCCCGATCATCATCAACAACGACGCCCGTCCGGCGTCGCTACCCTTGACTGAACTGCGTCAGGCAGAACGCGGCACGGGCGACCATGCCCTGACGGTTTTCGACACGGGCAAAACCTTTGTCTTTGATCAATCGCACATTTTCTTTGACGGCAACCTGGGCGCGGCCCTGGCCGAAATTATGACCAATGAAGCGCTGTCGTGGGCTGCCTATTTGCGCAATCTCCCCGCCGCCCAACCGGCCGCACACCGCATCTATACCGCGCTCAACATCCAATTACAACCCAGCGATCTTGATCTTATCCGGCGTGCGCCGCAAATTACATCCGAAGCGGGTGCCGAAACGGACAAGGTCAACCTGAAAGCCTGCATGACCCTGCGGCGACTCTTCAAACAGCGCAACACCACCATCAAACTGACGGTCAACGACCTGCTGGTGCTCTATCGCGCCATCCACGCCGCACATTATCAGCCATCGCTGGCGTTGCGAAACGCATTAAATGAACTCACCATGAAGCCAGAGACGGCCTCGCTTGCCAACGAAATTTGGGAGATGTTTGAAACTTCACACACCTGCAACCCATCCATGCTGATCCCGATGGATGCCAGCAATCGCGTACCACGCAACCGGCTTTACCCCATCAGCATGGAAGTGCCGCTGACCCAGCTCAAAATGCTCGAGCTACACGGACAGGTGATGCTGTCGTTGAACGAATACGAAACCGCCGCCGGCGACCGAACAGCACAGTTTGCGCGCTTTAATGACCTGCAAGTAACCTACCTGGCAACGCTGGCCGGATTTAGCGCCATCTCGGTCCGCCTGAAAGAAATCGCCCTGCAGGGAGAAAGCGTCAGCGTGGGCGCGATTAAAATGCTGGCGCACATGCCACCCATCTTTCAACAGATCATGGTCCATATCCCCGATCACTTTGAACTGCTCAACAACATCATCAAAGGCCAAGAAGTTTTCTCAAATGTGGGCGCAGTGGTAGCCACCAGCACGCTCAGCCGCTTTGTCACCGCCAAAGATGACAATGGGCAAAAGCAACTGGTCTGGGGTGTGCTGACCGACTCAGACAAAGTGATGCACATCAGCCTGCGCGACTTTCGTCCGCATGTTGCTGCGCTGTACGCGATTGGCCGCAAAGACCTGGCCAACCTGATTACGCAGGACTATCTCGAAACCTATGCCGAAGGCTTCAACAGCTACATCCGCGATTTGCGCACGATCACTGCTGCCAGCCGAAAAACCCGCCTGCTTAAGAAAGTGCAATCATGACAGACAAAGACCCACTCATCGGACGGCAGCTTGCCAACTTTATGATCGAAGGCGTGCTTGGACGTGGCGGCATGGCGCAGGTCTACTACGGAACAGACGTCAAACTCCAGCGCCCAGTTGCCATCAAAGTCATCGATGCGCGCTACCGCAACAAGCCCAGTTACGCCCAACGCTTCGTGAAAGAAGCGCGCTCGGTTGCCAAGTGGCGCCACGAAAATATCATCCAGATTTATTACGCTGATGATGCCGACGAACTGTATTACTATGTCATGGAACATATCGACGGGCAGGACCTTTCGAGCCTGATGTCGCAATACACCAACAACGGCGAGTTCATGCCTACCAGCGAAATTTTGCGCATCGGCCGCGCCGTTGCCAGCGCCCTCGATTACGCCCACAAAAAAGGCGTCATTCACCGGGACGTGAAACCGTCAAACATCATGATGTCGCAGGATGGGCGCGTGGTGCTCGGCGATTTTGGTCTGGCGCTCGATATGCAAGAAGGCTCTTCCGGCGAAATATTTGGCACGCCACACTATATTTCACCCGAGCAGGCGCGTCGCTCACAGGATGTCGTACCACAGTCGGACCTATACTCACTGGGCGTCATTCTCTACGAAATGCTGACCGGCGTTGTCCCTTTCGATGACGCATCCCCTACCAGCGTGGCGCTGCAACACATCACCCAGCCACCGCCCACACCGCGCAGCATCAACCCGCTCATCAACACCGAAACCGAAGAAGTCATTCTGAAGGCGCTCAGCAAAGTGCCCGCAGATCGTTACCAGAGCGGCGCAGCCCTGATGGACGCGCTCGAAGATGCGCTCACCCTCCCCACAAAGCCACCGGCGCAAAAAATCCTGCCGCTGCCACCCATCCCGGCAGCGATCCTTTCAAAACAGGCCCCAACCGTCTTCCAGGCCCCGTCCAACACCGAAATTGAAGCAGCCGAAGCAGCAGCCCAGGTTCCGGCTGAAGTTGCTGCGGTCAAACCTGCATCCAAAGGAAAAAAGGGGAATGGTTTCTGGCTGGTGATTGGATTGCTGGCGCTGGCAGTCTTGCTTTATGGCGGGTTTAAACTCTACAACCAACCCGGTGCTTTTGCCAGCGTTCTTCATGGATTTCCCGCTGCGGTCAGTTCTCCCACCGTAGCAGATACAAAGACCCCGGTTCCGCTCACCCCGACGAGCGCCCCGTCTGCGATAGTCACAAACCTGCCGCTGGCAGTCCCGCTCGAAACCAACACGCCAACACTCACACCCACGCTCGCCGAATCCCCCACCGCCGCGCTGACTGAAACAGAAATAGTATCTCCTTTGGGGACCGCCATCCCGACAATGAGTGAGACAGCCGCAGATAGCGAAACACCACCCGCAATCAGCGAAACTACCACCGGGACGCCCACAGCCATTGCATCCCCCGGCCCTATTCCCACGGTAAAATATCCCAATGGCAAGCGCTTCCTGCTCTTCTACGACGCGCGCGGCCTGTATCTGATCAACGTTTCAGACAAAAAACGCCCCGTCGAACCATTTGCCTTCGACCGGCTCGACGATTCCAATCAACCACTCAATCACTTTGACGGCTTGCGCTGGTCGCAGTATTACCCGACCATTTATCCGAGCAGTTGTCTCAAAATCGAGATCACCAAACAAGCCGAATACCCGGCGCGCCCGGCTCAGTGTGAAAACCGCTATCTGGGTGGGCGCTTCTACGACAAGAATGATCCCCTTATCTTCTGGACGCCCCAGGACAACAGCCACTTTTTTCGCGTGACGTGGTACAAAGAAGAAGTGGCTATCTGTGAAATTGCGCGCGGCGTGTGCGAGGTCTTCGTACCATGAAAGACGAAAAAGAAAATTTGCTGGGCAAAGAAATGGGCAACTACCGGCTTGAAGCCTTTCTGGGCTCAGGGGGTATGGCGCGTGTTTACCTAGGCGTGGACAAATACTCGCGGCAACTGGCGGCGGTGAAGGTGATTGATGCGTCTTTCCGCGACGAGTTTGACTACCGCACACGTTTTGAGCGTGAAGCGCATGCCGTTGCGCGGCTCGACCATCCGCAAATCATCAAGCTGCACCGCTTCGGCGAAGAGAATGGAATTGTCTACATCGCCATGCAATATGTGCAGGGCACCGACCTGGCGCCGATTTTGCAGGCCTGCCGCGCCGAAAAGGTCGAAATCGCGATTGATGACATTTGCCGCCTGGCCTATGAGATCGGCTCAGCGCTCGATTATGCCCATACACAGGGCATCATCCACCGCGATGTGAAACCGGCCAATATCTTGATTGACGAAAACGGTCACGCCATTTTGACCGATTTCGGGCTGGCCCTGCTGACAGATGTGGGCACACGCGGCGAGATTTTCGGCACCCCTTATTACATCGCCCCAGAACAGGCTATTTCATCGGCAGGAGCTATCCCGAAAAGCGACCAGTATTCGCTGGGCGTGATTCTCTACGAGATGTTTACCGGACAATTGCCGTTTAACGCAGGCAACGCGATGGATACAGCCATCATGCACATCACGCAGATACCTGTCACCCCGCGTGCGCTCAATCCGCGCATCAGTTGGGAAGTGGAAGCAGTGATTATGAAAGCGCTGCAAAAAAAGCCTGAAGACCGCTTCGAGACCTGCATGGAAATGGCAATGGCCTTGCAGGATGTCAAAAAGAGCATGCCGCCACCCGACCCCAGCGCCCCCAAACCGCTGACCCTGGCCCAATACGCCGGGAAAACCACCGTCGCCTTGCCGACGCTGGCAGCCAAGGTACCGCTCAAAGCCCAGCTACCCGACTCGACCAGCGCGCCGACGATTGCGTCAAAGGAAATCAAGAAAGGTGGCAGCGGCTGGCGTATGCTGGGTTGTCTGCTGTTTATCCTGCTGGCAGCGTCAGCGGTGGCATTTGTTTATTGGTGGTTTTTTATACAATAGAAGCAGACTCAAGCTCTTTTATTTTTATCCTTCATCCTTCTGATCTCATCCTTTAATTCCCATGACCATCAAATGTTCGGTATTTATCGCAACCTCGCTCGATGGGTGGATTGCGCGAAAAAATGGGGAGATTGACTGGCTGACAGCCCCCAACCCGGCGGGCGCTGGCGAAGATTACGGATACAAGACATTCTTTGATTCAGTCGATGCGCTGGTGATGGGTCGCAAAACCTTCGAGCTGGTACTCACTTTCGGTGAGTGGCCCTACGCTGACAAACGGGTCATCGTTCTCAGCAGCGGATCACCCCACATCCCCGAGAACTTATCCGGGAAAGTGGAAGCCACCTCCCTGTCCCCGGCCGACTTGGTGGCGCAACTCGCTGCACAGGGCATTCGCCACGTTTATGTCGATGGCGGCAAGACCATTCAGAGCTTTTTGCGCGCCGGGCTGATTGACGAGATGATTATCACACGCATCCCCGTTTTGATTGGCGATGGCATTCCGCTGTTTGGCGAACTTGAGCACGACACGCACTTTGAACACCTGGAGACCCAAGCCTACAAAAGCGGCTTTGTCCAAAGCCGGTACAAGCGCGTCAGCAAGGAGCAAGCATGAAAACCATCGGACTGATCGGCGGCATGAGTTGGGAATCTTCGCTGACGTATTATCGCATCATCAACGAAACTGTCAAAGCCAGGTTGGGCGAGTTGCATTCGGCCAAAAGCATTTTGTATTCAGTAGATTTTGCCGAAATTGAGATTCTCCAGCGCACGGGAGAGTGGGCCAAAGCGGGGCAAATGCTCGCCGAAGCCGCAAAAAGCCTCGAGCGTGGCGGCGCAGATTTTATCGTCCTGTGTACCAACACCATGCACAAATCCGCAGACGAGATGCAGGCAGCCGTCCACATTCCGCTGCTGCATATTGCCGACACCACTGCGCAGATCGTCAAAGCTGCCGGCATTCAGCGGATCGGACTGCTGGGGACACGCTTCACTATGGAAGAAGAATTCTACAAGGGCAGGCTGGCTGAAAAATACGGCTTGCAAGTCAGCATCCCCGGTCAAGCGGAGCGCGAGATCATCCATCGCGTGATTTATGACGAACTGGTGCTTGGCAAAATAATGCCTAAGTCGAAAGAACAATATATCGATATTATCGCGCAAATGATCGCGCAGGGCGCAGATGGGATTATTTTGGGCTGCACAGAGATTGGCCTGTTGATTCAACAGCAAGATAGCCAGGTGCCGTTGTTTGACACAACCAGAATCCACGCCGAAGCGGCAGTGACCTACGCACTGGCATAAGGGGGAGATGCTGATGAATTTACCCTTCCCCGAGCATGAATACAATGCCCAGACCTTCAAAGAACTCAACCTGCCCAATCAACTGGTCGAAGATAAAATATTCAGCGCGTGTACTTTTGAAAAATGCTCCCTGCGCGAAGCCAGCCTGCAACACTGCCGCTTCGACGATTGCAAATTTCTGCACTGTGACCTGAGCCTGCTCAACATGAAGGAATGCTCCTTCAAAAACACGCGCTTTGAGCATTCGCAACTCGTCGGGGTCAACTGGGCCTATACCAACCTAACCCAGAGCAAACAGGCCTTCTTCAAGCCGGTTGATTTTGTCAGTTGTGTGCTCAATCATTCGACCTTTATGGGCGCAAACCTGAAAAATTCGCAACTGACCAAATGCATCGCCAGAAACGTCTCGTTTGAAAATGCCAATTTAAGTCACGCCAACTGCACGTTGACTGACTTTGCTGAAAGTCGCTTTTTGCACACCAACCTGAGCGAAGCCGATTTTAACGACGCCACCAACTACATTATCGCCGCCAACCTTAATACGCTGCACAAAACCAAATTCTCGCTGCCCGAAGCCATGTCGCTGTTGTATGGTTTGGATATTGTTTTGAAGGAATGAAAAGTAGAGCAAATCGTTTTTATAAGACACAAAGCCACCAAATTTGGTGGCTTTGTGTCTTCGCGGTGAAAGCTTTTCAGATCAATGAATCCAGCGGACGGTGCCGGGCAAACCGCCAATGTCTTTGACGAGCATGGTGATGCCACCGCCGTCAGGATACATGACGAAGACGCCGCCGCCGCTGTAACTGGCGATGTACTTCTTATCGGGGGAGGTGCTGCCGAACAACCCGATGGCTTGAATTCTGAGTCAACTGGGTCGCGGCCCCACCCGTCAGTGGCGCGGACCACCACTCAGAAGGGACGACGTGTGCTGAGGCGACACTGACACCCAGGATTTTTTCGATCCACGACGGAGCAGCGGGTTCGTAGCTCTGCTGCGGGACGGGGACGCTGAAGAGCAGCGATTTTCCATCCGGGGAGAAAAGCGGGGCATCGATAATGTCGAGCGGGGCGTTGCCAGTCAAAGATAACCCCACAGCGTCTGTTCCATCCAAATTCGCCAGAAAAAGTTGATTTTTGCCGGTTGCTGGGTCTATCGTCACATAAGCCATGCGCGACATATCAGGCGAAACGCGCGGCCAATAGGCTTTGTCCACCAGTTTTTCGGGTTTGCCATCAGGGTAGGCCATGCGGTAAAGCTCAAAGAAAGGATAGTGTTGACCTTTGTCGGGCGGGCGCTGGTAGTTGACGTGGGCAAAATAGACCGTTTTGCCATCCAGCGACCATTCGGGCTGCATATATTCGTCATCGCGCGTGGGCGGGGTCACAAAAAGTTCGGGGGCTTTTGAAGCGTCAAGCGGCATCTGGTAAAGTTCCTGATGCGGACTCTGGTCTGCGCCAGGGGGAAGCGAATAGGCGAAAATCAGTTGCTTTTCATCAGGCGAGACGGTGACAGCACTCAAAATACCCGCCGGAACCGTCTGAAAAATCACCTTAATCTCTCCTGTGGCGAGATCGAGCATGCGAATGTCCATGGTGGGCGTGTTGCCATCTTGCTGCGAACTGGTATAGATCAACCTGCCAGTCAGTTGCAGACCCGCCCATGCAACCGGGACGCCCGCTGCCGTTGGCGCGTTCCCATCCGTTAAATCTGTCGGGCGCGCAGGCAGCGTCGCCGTCGAAAAAGCTGCCGACTGCCCCGTATCCATCGAACAGCCCACAAGCGCGACAATCACCCAAACAACCAACATATACCGGAATATTTTCATCCTTCCGCCTTCATCCTTTAAGGGATCCACTGCAAGCTGCTGGGAATGCCCCCGGTATTCCGGTCCAGCATCTGCACGCCGCTTCCATCCAAATTCATCACAAACAGGCCGCCGCCGCTATAGCTGGCAATGTGCTGCTGATCGGGCAAAAGACTGGCAAAGAGCGCCGTCGTTTGCAGATGCGTCAGTTGTGTAACCGGGCCGCCATCCGCCGATACCGACCACCAGTCCGAGGGGACGTTGTGGGCGAAGGCCACCGTCACGCCCAGCAACGCATCGAGCCAGGTGGGTTTGGATGCCATGGATTGCGAGATCGAAACGGCACTGAACAAAATCGTTTTGTCATCTGGCAAAAAGTGCGGTGCGTCAATGTAATGAGGCACCCAGTCGCCTGTCGCAGCGATCTCGTGGGCATTCGATCCATCCGGGGCAGCAGAAACGAGCTTGTTGGTGCCAAGCTTCTCGTCAATCGCAACATAGACCAGCCGTTTGCCATCTGCCGAGACGGTGGGCCAGAAGGCATTTGCGGCAAGTTTTTCCTGCGGCCCATCGGGCAGCGCCATGCGGTAAAGCTCCAGCGACAGGTTTTGCGTCCCGGCTTTCGACGGGCCCTGGCTGACGGCGTGGGCAAAATACACATAGTCTTTGCCCGAGACCGAAGCCCAGAACGGTTGAAAATACTGATCGTCCTTGCCCGGCGGTGCAAAGAGCAGTTTGGGCGGCTGAGAACCATCCGCTGGCATGGTGTAAAGCGCCGGGACGCCAAAAGCAGCCTTGTCAGCGGGCGAAGCATAAGACATGATGAGCTGTTTGTGATCGGGGGAGAACGTCAAAGCATAAATCCAGGCCTGGTCAGGCGCGCGAAAGAGCGTGGAAAGCTGGCCCGTTTGCAGGTCAAGCGATTGGATGGTCATAAAAATCCTGTCGGGGGTGTCTTCCTGCCCGATGTAGATCAGCTTCCCCGTCAGCTTGAGATCGCTCCAGGTAACGGGAATTTGCGTCCCCTGCGGCTTTGCGCTGGCGCTGGGGCTTGGGGCGATGGTTGGCTGATTAAGTTGCAGCGCGCAAGCGGAGAGTGTAAAGACAAGCAGGAGCAAAAACAGATATTTTCGCATGTGACCCCGAGATGGTTAGTTCGATGCTTGAAGCGCCTGATAAATCTGTCCCAGATGCGCTTCGGCATGGGCCACAATGACATTTTCGACAATATCCGCAACGGTTAATTCGCCTCTGCGCGTATGAATGCCTTTTTTCTCCCGCTCGGCGGGGGACATTGCGCGAATGATGCGTGTTGCATTCGTGATTTCCTGCCTGAGCAAAGGCAATACCTCGTCTGGGTTTTTATTTTCGACACTTTCAACCCCTTCCAACCGTTCCGGCGCATCTTCTCCGCGACCAAATTTCACCTGATGATCGGTTGCGGCGATGATTTCCTGGCAATCGTGCAGCCAATATGGGATCATCTCAATCATGTGGCCGAGGATTTGCATGGCCGACCATTCAGTGCCGCCAGCCCGATGGTGAAAGCGTTGCGCTGCCGACGGCTTCTGTAACTCAATTTCCAGTTGTTGCAACACCTGTTCGAGCCGTTGAGCCTGGGTTTCGGGCTGGGTTTTGTCATTTTCCATGAGGTTTCTCCTGTAAAGGCTGGAACGGGGCAAACATTACTTTGGCGCAAGTGTGCGAATAAAGTTGACCAGATTCCAGCGGTCGGTATCGGATAAGCGCGTTTTGAAAGCGGGCATGCGCGAGCCGGGGAAACCGTTGGTGATCCACTCAAAGAGTTGGGCATCGGTATGCACGCCGGGAATGGCGTGATAGCTCAGGTCGGCGGGACGAGGGTTGAGCGTCAGCCCGAGCGGGCCATCACCTTTGCCGAAAACACCATGGCAAGGGGCGCAATAATTGCTAAAAAGCGTCTGCCCGGCAGCCACCGATTGGGCATTTGGCGTCACCGGGTTGGCCTGGGTATTGGTGATATGCGCAGGATAAAGGATGGAGAAACCCCCAAAGACCACGAACAAAAGTGCAGGGACGAGTGCGCCAAAGCGCAGAGCGGGTTGCCGGGTGTTGAAAAGCATCAAAACGCCAAAGAGCAATCCGTTGAGCAGGATCAGCCAGGCGGCAAGTTGCGCAGTGGCTGCATCCTGATTATCTGCCCCTGGCGCGTTGACCGCGAAATTGAAGTTGGCATAGGCGTCAAATTTATCCGTGCGGCGCACGACGGCCTGCACCTGCCAGTTGGCTGGCAGGCTGAGATAGCTACCCTTGGTGACGTAGGTACCATCGCCCTGCCCGATCAATTGCACTTCAGACGGCGCAATATTGCCTTTGTCGGGGGTGAAGCGTAACAAAGCTGTCTTGACCAGGGTGACAGGTTGCCCGTTGGCGCTGAGTTTGAGCGTAAAGGTATTCTGCCCAACCATGCCCGGCGCGATGTCGATGTCCATTTGCAAATCGTCGGCGCTCAGGCTGTTGGTTAATTCCGTTGAAGGCGGCGTGATCTTGGCGGGCGGCAAATAGGTCAACAGGCTGACGACTGCCAGAAGCAGACAGGCCATGATGACTTCTGCTTTGACCATTGTTTCAAAATGTCTGGCAAACGGAATATTGCTGACACCTGCCTGCCGATCACGCTTTAAACGCGGCGTGAGAAACAGGAAGTTGACGCCTGCCAGCAAAAGCAGCGCTACGACAAAACCCTGCTTGATATAAAGCACATGACCATAAATCGTGTCATCCAGCGCTTCGAGCGAACCGACCCGTAACGCGGCGGCATAAAGCCCCGTGATGCCAATCACTCCAACGCTGATGATCGCCATGGTCGAGAAGCGAATCATCAGGCTGGCGATCAGCCGGGTGCGCAGCGTCCCCTCAACGGGGTGGAGCTGGCGCAGGCCGGGTAACAGATAGGCCAGTCCGCCAAACCACAAAGACATGCCCAGCAGGTGCAGCCAATCTGCAAATACTGGCAACAACGGATGCGCTTCAGTGGCGGCATGGCTGCCCAGGCTGACGGTCAGGAGCAAGAGCAAGCTGACGGCAAACTCAACCCAGACCTTCCAACGGGGCGCAGCGGGGCGCAGCATCAGCCAAATGCCGATGAGCGCCAGAGTCAGACGCACCAGCCAGATCAAGCCCAGGCGGCTGCCCGTCAACACCAGGCTGGTTTCAGACGCCCAGGGCCAGGCTAGTTCATTGCCGTTGGCCTGACCAGCCTGAGAGAGCAGGCTGAGTAGCAGGCCAATCAAAAATGCCATCCACGCGAACTGACTGATTTTGCGCCAGAACGGCGGCACAAGCATTTCGGACGTCAGGTCACCGGCGTGTGGTTTGACTGCTGGGTTCCAGATCAGCGCCACGAAGGGAATTTGCCCGACGAGCACGGCCAGCGCGGCAAGGATCAGCCACTTGGCAAGCAACGCGCTGATCGGCAAACTTGAACTGCTGCTTTGCTGTGCGGCGGCGATGGCGGCGCGGTTGATCTCACCCACCGCAAAGGGGTAGGAACCCGTCGTAAAGTGACCATCAATGGCAGAGATGGCCTTCCACGAAACGGTATAAACGCCATCGTTAAGGCGGTGCAACGAAACGGTCAGACGTGTCGGGTCAGCATAGTCCACGCGCACGTCGCCAACATCCACCTGCACCCCACCAGAATCATAAACGGAGATGTTGCTTAATCCATCCTGCACATCTTCGCTGAAGTAAATATCGACCTGCGGCGGCGATTGTGTCAAAACATCATTGGGTGCGGGGATGGCGCGCACAAAAACGGCATGTGCCTGGGCCGGTGAAACGGTCCAGGCACAGTAAAGTGCAACCACAAACAGGGTAAAAAATAAACGTTTTTTCATTAAGGGAAGTTACGCGCGTACTTTTTGATAGGCGGCAAAAGCAAAACCAACACCAGTCAGGGAGACCAGCAGGGCGGCAATACCAAGCCACTCAGCCAATCCCATCCCAGTGGGGTTGGAGCTGGGGCGGCTGGTAAATCCCTCAGCTGCGGACGGGCTATCGCCAGCGCTCCCGCTGCTTGATGTGGATGGAAACGCCAGCGTATCACTTGGAGCCACTTCTTCGGGTTGAACATCCAGGTTGACAGCCGTGCTGCCTAGTGTGCCACGCAATTGGACGGTGTATTCACCAGGAACCATTGGCATGACGGGAGCGACATACTGGTTTTTAGAGTCTTCACTCAAGGGCTGAAGCGTCAAAGTTTTGGTCTGTCCACCATAGGTGATGTTGACAACCAGTTTAGATACATCCACAATCGCATCTTGGGCAGTGCGGTCTGAGACATTGACAACGACGGCGTTGCGCTGTCCAACGATAGCGGGTTCATCAACCCAGCCGACTTCGATATCGTAATTTCCGGCTTTTACGCCAGTGTGGGCCAGGGCGATGCCAAAGGTCAACACAACCATCAGCAAAGCCAGAAAACTGGCGGGGAGGAATGTTTTTCTCTGCATATCTCAATTTCCTTTTTCTCTGGTTTGATCCAGTGCTACGCACCTCCATCCAATGCAGACAAGATCCACAAAAAAGGTGCGTGACACTTTATTTCCGATAACGTCTATTATTTACCAGCGTTTCTCAGTTGCGGGCGAGTGGCTGGCAATATTCGCGCCGGTGTCTTCCACGGGTTCGAAGGCCGATTGAATTGCCACCCGGCCTGGCCCGGTCAGCCGCAACCATAAATAGCGCAGTGCAAAAGATGTAAACAGGCCAAAAAGTCCGCCGCCAGTACCTCCTGCCGGATGCTCGAAATGCAACATCATCTGGACTGAAGTATCTTTGAAGATAAGCGCAGTGGGCTTAATCAGAATTGATTTGCCAGGTGCCAGCTCTCTGACAAAGACGTTGCCCGAAGCGTGAAGGATCAGCAGACCGGGCGCATTTGGCGCTGAAAAGCGATCCATTGTCATGCCCAATGGATAATGATATTCGTGGCGAGTTTTCCCATCTTCGTATGTGGGCGTGTCAAACCAAATATCGCTGTTGAACCAGTCGTAAGTGACATGGTGGGTGGCGACCAAAAACATGTGCTCACGCACATCCACTGCCTGCCTCGGTTGAAGCGGAATGGAGAGCAGTTCTCCGGGTGCATCCCGCGAAAAGGCGATGTGTCCGGGGCCTTGGGCCTGAGTTCATCAGCAACGGCATCCCAGCCATCAGGCGCTTCCAGCCACCTTTGAGTGGCATGATGGAAATCGTGGCGGAGTTTTCCTTCCACAGCAAAACATGATGGGCAAAATAAACACTGTCTTCGGCGGCAAGGTTGAAATCAGCCACTGGTACGTAGGTACCTTCAATTTGTACGGACGATTTCCCAAGCTGGATTTTTGCCATGTCTTTGCGGGCGGGGGCGGCTGTCCAGCCGGTTGGCGTCACAATGGCGCTGATGTTGATGGTTGCACCACAAGCAGGGCAACTCATCGAACTGCCATCTGAAACCATCCCGCACCAGTTACAGGTATAGGAACGCGCAGGTGAGACCATGATGCACTCCTATTCTGTGGCGTGATGAACATACATGGACTGGATGCCAACACGCCCCGGCCCGGTCATTTGTGCCAGGCTCATGGATGTGCCGCCAAACAGGCCAGTGGTCAGTTGTTGGATTTTGACGTCCATCTGCACAGAAGAATCCTTGTACAGAAATGCGCCCGGCTCAATCATAATGGATTCACCCGGTTTCAAGACGCGCTCGAAGACATTGCCATAGCCGTGAAGCAAAAGCAAGCCCGATTTATTCTGGGTGATAAATCGATCCATAAACATGCCCTGCCCGCCAAAGAGAATATTTCGCAGACCCTTGATGCGCAGGAAAGAATAGTTGATGCTGTGCGAAGCCAGTAAAAAAGCATGTTCACGCACATCCAGTTCCATGCCGGGGTGAAGCGGTAAGACCACCAGTTCGCCCGTAGCATCACGAGAGAAGGCCACCCGTCCGGGGCCAGTGGAGATACTGATGATAAAAGGCATTCCAGCCAGCATGCGCTTCATCCCACCCTGAATTTGCATGGTCTTCATCGGCACGTTGATGTCTTTCCATAGCATGACATGATGCTCAAAGTAGACTGAATCACCTTGCCCTAAATTGATTTCAGCCACCGGAACAATTTCACCTTCCACCTGACAGGTGTGGTGCTAAAGTGGAATTCGGTCATATCTTTGAGTTGGGGAGCCTCGCGCCAGCCTGATTCGCTAACCAGGTCTTTTACATCAAGCGTTGCACCACAAAATTGGCACGAAAGCGCTGTGGGCAGGTTAAGACCCTGACACCAACCACACTTTAGCCGTTCAATAGGACTGGACTGCGCATCTGTCATGATTTGGTCTCCTTTTGGATGTGAACGAGTAGACGTTATCGAGAATAAAGTACCACGCGCCTTTTCTTAAGAACCTTGTCAATGTTTTAATAAAAGTGCGTAGCACGTTTGGCTCAAATCAGTGATTGCCGACATTTTCAAGTATATTGCGCCGATATTAGATAGGGCTTAACACAAATCACCTTTTCAGCAAAATGCGCAGATCAGACGCTATTTCGTCGGGCTGTTGGTCGTAGGCCCAGGTCATTATCAGCGCACCCTGCCGATCGAGCACCAAAATGTTGGCGGAATGGTCAACAGAATAGCTGCCGGTTGCAGGGTCAGGGGGGTTCAGTTGGTAGAAAATGCCAAAATCTTGGGTGACCCGATTGGTTTGGGCTTCGTTGCCCACCAGCCCGATAAAATCGGGCTGAAAATTTTGCAGGTAAGTGGCAAGTCTTTCAGGCGTATCACGTTTGTAATCGACCGAAATAAAAAGTACCTGCACCTGGGCATCCTGTCCGTTTAACTGGCTGAGCGCTGCCTTAAGCGCCGCCGAAGTTGCCGGGCAAATATCGGGGCAGAAGGTGTAACCGAAATACATGACCACATACTTGCCGCGAAAACTGCTCAAGGTCACCGGTCCCTTTGCCGACTGCAACGTGAAATCGGGCATTGGCTTGGGTGGCTCAATGCGCGTACCATAGTAGGTCACTGGCTTGGTAAACTCATACAAAGCTGCGCCAGCGAGAATGACAGTGATTGCCAGAATAACGTAAACAAAACGACGATTCATAAAAACCTATGGATTGGTAACCTGCGTGGATACTTTAACTGTCCCGGCCTGCTCAAATTGTAGCACCAATGTGACAGTATCTCCAGCTTTCAACCCGGCTTTAAGTCCCATCAGCATCAGGTGATAGCCGCCCGGCTTCAACTCAATCTGCCCACCGGCAGGCAGGTCAATCGACATGACCATTTTCATACTGGCGACACCATTCGCATCGACAACAGATTGGTGCAGCATCGCTTCCTGCGCAAAATCAGTCGTAATGCCCAAAAGTTGGTCGTTGTTGTTGCCATTATTCTTAATGGTCATATAAGCTGCTGCTGGTGTATCACCACCTAACAGTTGTACAGACACATTAGACACTTCAATTGGACGCTGCCCAGACGTTGTAGGAGCGCAGGACGTCAGCAAAAACATCAACAAAAAAACGAGCATGGTTATTTTTTTCATAGAGGCACCTTTCGCGGCAAATTATACGCCAAGAAACTCGCGCAATACTTCACAAACAAGATCAAAACGCTACTCTGTTTTTTGTCTAGACGTGGTAGACTTTGCCCACGCACACAGCGCAACCTTAAAGAAATGATGGCAAGCAACCCATGAATTTGACTCTGCTCGAATCTCCAAACTGGAAAGACTATGAATTAATGGATAGCGGCAACGGGAAAAAGCTCGAACGCTTTGGCCCGTACCGTTTCGTGCCGGCCCGAGGCCCAGGCAATGTGGAAACCCCGCCTCCCCGAAACCTCATGGCGCGATGTCCATGGTGTTTTCCAACCGACCAGCGAAGAAAGCGGCGGCCACTGGGATTTGCGAAAAACTGTGACGGAGAAGTGGGAGATGGCGTATGCCGCCCCTGGGAGCAAAGGAATCCGTTTTTGGGCGATGACCACCCCTGGGCGTCACCTGGGCGTCTTCCCCGAAGTCGCCGCGCATTGGGATTGGTACGCCAACCTGATCGAAAAAGCCGGTCGCCCCGTGCGGGTGCTCAATCTGTTTGGCTATACTGGGCTGGCTTCGCTCATGGCAGCACAGGCTGGCGCATCGGTCACACACGTAGACGCATCCAAAAAGTCAGTCACCTGGGCGCGTGACAACCAGAGCCGATCTGGCCTCGAGCAGCGCCCCATCCGCTGGATTGTGGATGATGCTGTCAAATACATCGAGCGCGAAGCGCGGCGCGGCGTCAAATACGAAGGCATCATCCTCGACCCACCCAAGTTTGGGCGCGGCCCCAAGGGCGAAATCTGGGAAGTGTACGAATCGCTACCCGGACTGCTCTCGCTCTGCCGCGACGTCTTGAGCGAAAATCCGCTGTTCGTGGCGGCAACCATGTATGCCGTTCGCGCATCTGCCGTCCATTTGTATCAAACGCTCGAAGAACTGCTCCGCCCCTTTAACGGTACACTGGATGCGGGTGAGTTGGTCACCCGCGAATCTGGCCCGGGCGGTCGACTGCTTTCCCAAGCCGTTTACGCCCGCTGGGAACAGGCTTCATCGTAAAATTTATCCATTCAACCAACCGATTCTCTGAGGAAAACCATGTCACTTCATGAAGAAATCCTTGAACAGCCGCACCTTCTGGCAAACCTGCTCGATAATCAACACAACGCCGTGATGGAGGTGGCAAAAGCCATCCGCGCCTACGCACCCAAATATGTTTTTCTGGCGGCACGTGGCACATCTGACAACGCTGGGCGTTACGCCAATTACTTGTGGGGCGCATTCAACCAGATGCCGTTGGCGCTGGCGACCCCTTCGCTCTTCACCTATTACGAACAGCCGCCCAAACTGCAAGGTGCGCTCGTCGTTGGTATTTCGCAATCGGGCATGTCGCCCGATATTGTCAGTGTGCTTGAAGAAGGCAAGAAACAGGGATGCCTGACCCTGGCGATTACCAATAACCCAAACTCCCCGCTGGCGAAGGCCGCCGAACTGGTGTTGGATATCCAGGCTGGGGCAGAAAAAGCCGTCGCAGCCACCAAGACTTACACCACCGAGCTGATGCTAATCGCCATGCTCTCTGCCGCGCTGCAAGAGAATACCGCAGCATGGGACGAGTTGAAACGTGTGCCAGCCTGGGCCAGCGAGGTGCTCAAGCAGGATGAAAACATTCAGCAGATGTCTGAGCGATTCCGTTACATGAAGGAATGCGTGGTGCTTGGGCGCGGATTCAACTATTGCAGCGCCTTTGAGTGGGCCCTGAAACTGAAAGAGTTGACCTACGTTGTGGCAGAGCCCTACTCTTCGGCTGATTTCCAGCATGGGCCCATCGCCATGGTCGAGGGCGGATTCCCTATCATGGCAATTGCGCCACAGGGAAAGGTGTTCGACTCGATGTTGAGCATGATCGCCAAGCTGCGCAATGATCACGCGGCTGAACTGGTCGTAATTTCCAATTCAAAACAGGCGCTTTCGCTGGCGCAATCCCCGATCCAACTGCCAGACATGCCCGAATGGGTCTCGCCAATTGTCAGCATTTTACCCGCGCAGCTCTTCGCCTGCTCGCTGACACAGGTCAAAGGCTACGACCCCGAAAAACCACGCACCATTCAAAAAGTTACCGAAACCCACTAATTTTTTTAAAAGCAAATCGGGATGCCTGTTGGCATCCCGATTTGCTTTTAAAGTTCGCTTTAAAGCTGACTGAAGTTAATCAACTCAATTCCGCACTTTTTGACTTCTGCCAGCGTTTCATCTGCAGTCAAAATTTCCAACTCACGGTCACGCTGAACAGCATAGCTGGTACCCGCAATCAAATCCGGGTCAGAATAGCCGGGGTGAGCCATAATTTCAAATGTGCCATTCGTCAGGCTCTCCATGATCCGAAAAAGTTCGGTCTGGGTGGCAAGATCATCATAAAAAGAAGCAAAAAACGCATCGGGGTAGCGCGGATGAAATTGCGCCAACAAGCGTGGAGCATGGTCTACCACAGGCTGGAGCAATTCTGCAGGGATACCTGCCATTGTTTCTCTGGCTTCAGGCTCCACTGGCAGGCGTATGGCTGCATCATATTCATGGGCCAGTTCCAGCATGGCCTGAAAAAAGGCTGGTGTAAAGTATGAAGAATGATGGTGTGAATCAAGATGCGTGGGTTTATGCCCGGAAACGGCGATAAAACGCTCAATCTGGGTGCGCCATTCAGCTTTGACTTGCGCCGCATCAACTTGCGCGCGATTGGCAATCAGTTGATCGAGCTTCAAAAAAGAGCCATCCGATTTAATCAATGTCGAGGCTTTTTCAGGCGACAGAAGTGGACGGCCCGCAGTCAACACCAGATGAACTCCCATGCCAAGATCAGGTGTCTCATGCTGAGCAATCTTAATATCATCCACAACCGTGGGCATATTCATCATGCAGGTTGTTGAACGCAAAATACCGTGCAAATACGCATCACGAATTCCCCGCGAAACATTGGCAGAACGTCCATAATCATCTGCATTCACAATCAGGCGAATTGCCATGACGTTTATCCTCCAAACACTATTTTGACTGCATCAAAGCTTGTACTGATTCCCGCAAATTTTGACGAACTTCAGGGCCAGTATTTGCATTTCCCTGTTCCATTCCCAGTAAGACAGCACCAATTACAGGAGGAATGGTCAAGCGCACCAAACGAGTATTCGGTGCTACTCGCTGAATCACATCCCGCATTGGGCCAATCAATAATTCACCCCCCTCAAACATTCCACCAACCAGCACAACATCAAATGCCAGGTCTTCAAAACCAAGCTGACGAATTACACCATTGACCATTTCGCCAAGTTCCTGGCCTGCCCAGCGGATTGCATCCAGAGCAACAGCATCGCCTTGTCTGGCAACTTGAAAAACACGAGGAGCAAATTCCGAGCCAATATGGGTTGGGTTCTGAGTATATGTTTCCAACAAGTCAACAAGGCTGCTTACGCCCAGCGCATCCATGAACATTTGACTCAAAGCAGTCTTCGGGCCACGCTGCGTCCACTCAAAACTTACCTGCTGCATGGCATGTGTAACAAGCTCGGATGAGCCTGCACCTTCGCCCATTAAAACGCCATAACCGGTGACGCGCCCTTCATGCTTATGATTTTTGTCCCATCCCCGACAATTGCATCCAGTACCTGAGATTACTGCCACTCCCCAACCTTCATCTGATCCTGCAACCAGCCCTGGAATGGCATCATTTACCATTTCATAGGGAGCATTTAGTCCAAGCCTGTCAATTACATCAATCATTTTACTTTTTTCAGAAGGCCAGTCATACCCTGCAATGCCAAATCCGGCGCCACAAATATCACTTTTGTCCAACCCCGCAGATTTCAACGCTCCGCTCAAACCATTAAATAATGTTTGATACATACCTTCAAAACCAACACTCTCATGGTTTCCAGCACCAGACACACCAAACCCAACAGCACGACCAGTTTCATCTGCAATGACCATGTGTGTTTTCGTACCGCCTAAATCAGCTCCCAAAAAATAATGCATAAAAATCCTTCTATAATGGTCTATTCATTAATAATTGAAAAGTGGCGCACAGTCTTGTGCGCCACTTTTCTTTAGTTTTTCCAAAATTGCGGCAGATATAGCTTATGAGTTTCGAGCATATCATCCAAAACAGTCTGCACTTTGTCTGCTGTTGGCCCTAAAGGATGGGTTAATAAAGCCTGATATGCTGCATCACGATCTCCATGAACAGCAGCTTCTACTGTCAACAGCTCGTAAGATTTAATCTGTGCAATCAAACCAAAACAAGCTGCGGGCAATGGTTCAGTTGGGATGGGCACGATACCGCTACGCTTAACCTGCGATGAAATTTCCAGCACCCATTCGGCAGGCCATTCTTTCACAGCACCATTATTTTTAACATTTACTACATGAGTCTCACCCAAATCATTATAATGAGCGTTCAACAATTGCGTTGCAACCGTTGAATAATATGCCCCACCGCGCTTCATCAAATCAGCAGGCGGCTCATTTAGATTTGGATCAGCATATTCCTGCAAAAGACCCTTTTCAATTTCAATCACTTCTTCGCCACGCGATGGAGGCCAGTTTTGTTGTAAAGCCAGCTTCTTATCAGTGTGATAAAAATATTGTAAATAATAATTCGGCATCATCCGCAATACTTCAACCGTACGTGGATCCCATTCAGGGTGATCGGATGCCTTTAATTCTTTAATATACTCGTTTATAACCTGAGGCCAGACATCTTCGCCATCAACCGTAAATCCACGATGCCAGGACAAATGATTAAGACCCAGAGTTTTCAATTCAGTTTGATTTGGGTCAATCTTCTTGCCTGTGGCTTTTTCAAGCATCTCAATAATCTTCATTCGGGCAGTTAGTGGAACATTACATACACCAACAGATGGAATTTCAGAATATTGACTGAGTGCTTGCGTCACCAGCCCCGCTGGATTAGTGAAATTTACCAGCATTGATCCTGGGGCAGAAAGTTCTTGCATATCCTGAGCTATTTTCAAAATCACAGGAATAGTACGCAGGGCCTTTGCCATGCCGCCAATCCCAGTTGTTTCTTGCCCAATCAAACCATAACGCATACCAAGATATTCATCATTTTTGCGTGCTTCCATTTGACCAACACGTAATTGTGTAGTCACATAGGTTGCACCTTCAACGGCTTCACGCTGATTCGTGGTCAAAATGACCTTGAAGGGAGAACCCTTCGCATTGACCATGCGCTGAGCAAACCCGCCAACAATATTGAGCCTTTCAGCATCGATATCCATCAACCAAAGCTCATTCAAAGGAAAACGATCTAGGCGTGCCAGGAACCCATTAACAAGTTCTGGTGTATATGTTGAACCGCCACCAATAACCGCAACTTTTAACATTTTGTTACTTCTCAACACCAGTGACCACAATACCCTGAACAAAAAAGCGTTGCGCCATAAAGAAAAGGATTAAGGGGAAAATCAGTGTCAAAAGAGCACCAGCCTGAAATCAGCTCAGGACGCGTGCCATACATTCCATTGAAGAAAGACAACGCAACTGAGATTGGAAACAATTCTCGTTTGGTAGATAAGTAAATTAGCGGCCCAAAGTAATCGTTCCAGGCATAGACAATATGGAAGACAGTAACAGCGACAAGCACTGGATAAGACTGTGGAATAACCACCGACCAAAGGACGCGTAAAGGACCAGCGCCATCAATCATTGCCGCCTCATCCAATTCGCGCGGCAATGTCATGAAATATTGTCGCAACAGGAAAACATCATAGGGGTTAGCAAAAAAGGTTGGGAGAATAAGAGGCCACCAAGTCCCTACACCAATTCCCCACCCCCAATTTGTTACCTGTGTCCAAAAAGCAAAGGTCGGAATTACGGTAACAAAAACGGGCAAAAATAGAACCGAAATCAACAGAACGAACAAAAAATCACGTCCTGGAAAACGGAAACGCGAGAAACCATACGCAACCAGAACACAGGAAAGCACTGTGCTGAAAGTAGTCACCATTGCGTAATAAAAAGTGTTCCATAACGCCTGTGGGTAGTTAATGTCTTTCCACATTTCTGCAAAGTTTTCAAATCTAGGCGACCAGACCCAAGCTGCGCGAGGAAGTCCTTTAAAGTACCCGTCATTCCAGGCAATAGGAGCAGCCGTTGGATTTTTTGGATCCATCATAATGCTTCCCTTTTGGAACCCTTGAAGCACAGCCATTTCTTTTTTGGTGCCATCTGCCATTGGAACAAGGTAAACTGTCAATGGCTTACCAACGTAGTCTTTCATATCAATGGTTACATCAACCAGAGTACCAGATTTACTAACTTTTAACGTGTAGGTACCTGTGTTAGCATCCGTTAATATATAAGGTTCAGATTTTCCGGGCCAAATTGGTGAACCAATTACCGTCATTTGCTCAGTGGATTTTAACAAAGTAAAGACCATATACAAAAATGGTGAGAGGAAAAGAGCCAAAATTAGGGTGGTAAAAGCAGTAACAAAAAACGAATTCAGTGCTTTTTTTATCATTATTCACACTCCTTTTATCGAGAATCGCCTGCGTAATACACCCAATAACGGGCGCTCCAAAATAGAACGGCCGTAACAATCAAAATGATAATGAACAGTAACCAGGCAAGAGCAGAACCATAAGACATGTGCTGATACTGAAAAAATTGTTTATACAAATACAAGTTGTAGAACATGGTTGAACCACCCGGTTCCCCAGTCCCTAAATTGAATGCCAAGGGCACCAGAAAATATTGAAATAAGCCAACGATCCCTAAAACCAAATTGAAGAAAATAACAGGCGAAATCATTGGGAATGTAATATTAAAGAAAGTTGCAAAAGGGCCAGCGCCATCTACTTTGGCAGCATCATAAAGTTCAGTGGGAACGCCCTGAAGTCCAGCCAGTATGGTCAGAAAAGCATTGCCAATACCCCAAATCCCAAAAATCACATAGGTGGGATAGACCCAATTAATATCGTTTGCCCAGCCAGGAACATTTGATTTGGGAATACCCAAATTAATTAGAAAATTATTCACCCAACCAGTCTCTGGGTTGAGCACCCCGCCCCACAGGAAAACACTTGCAACAAATGGAATAATAAAAGGCATGTAAAACAAAGAGCGAAAAAGATTTTGCCCTTTAAGATGTTTGTTATTCATCAACAAAGCAATACCTAATGGCAGAAGAATACCTACAGGCAGAGCAATAAGTCCAAATCGGAAAGTAATCCAAATGGAACCCGGGGTCGAAGTTTTAGCGAGATTCCAGACTTGGGGATCTTGAAATAATTGGCTGTAGTTATTAAAACCAGTGAACTGAAGGTGCGAAAACCCATCCGTAAGATTGAGGTTCATAAACGAAAAAAGGAATGTAGCAATAATTGGTAAAAGCGTAAAAACCAAAAATCCAAAAATCCAAGGTGAAATGAAGAGCATTCCATTGCGAAACTCACGTTTTGCAATCGGCCCCAATTTCTGCAGAGCCTTGACTGAACTTAATTTTGGGGGGGTGAGAAAATTCTCCATCATAACTCCTTGGTGGTTGAGTATAGGCGGGCCAGCTTTTAGGCTGGCCCGCCTTTATTACTTTACTTACAACAGTAACACTAGCGTGTTAAAGCTTATTTCTTGTCGAAAATGGTTTGCAGATCCTTCTGAAGGGAGTCTGCTTCAGCATTGATATCGAGGCCGGAAGTGTTGAGCCACTTGGAGTAAGCAGCGCCAGTAGCAGCCCAGGCTTCGTTGTAATTGGGCATGTAGGCTTCAGCACTCGGAGAATCTGGGTAGCTCAGGCCATCTGGGAACAGATTCCAGTTCTTGACCCACGGGAAGGCTACTTTCTTAGCGGCGAGCCAGGGAGCCTGGTCAGCAGCGCGAGCGGGCACAGCGCCATAAGCGGCGGGCATAGCATCGCTACCAATGACCAGTTTCTGAACACCAGTGGTAACCAGGTAGGTCAGGACTTTGAAGGCAGCTGCCTTGACTTTGGTACCCTTCCAAATGCGGAAGGTATCAGCGTCAATACGACCAGCAACTTTGCCCTTGTAGCTAGGCATGGCGCCCAGATCCCAGGTCTTGACATCACCAGTACAGCAAGTGTACCAAGCGGGTTGGTCGATCATAGCAACCTTGCCACTGCTAAAGACATTACCATTGCCAAAGTCTGGGCTGCCAGCAGCCTGACCGTTGATAATGAAGGGCTGCTTGCCCCAAACACCATCATAGGTCCAAGCCCAAGCAGCTTTCCAAGCATCCGGGATTTGAGCCTTGGTGCCGGTAGCATCGGTGAAGGAACCACTTTGCCAGTAGGAGCCGACGTAGGAAGGCTGATTTTCGTTGTTCCAGGAGAAACCGTATTGAACGATCTTGGTGGCATCGAAGCCATCTTCAGTAGCGTTCTTGCCATTGGCATCAACGGTCAAACGCTGAGCAACGGTCTTGACAGTGGTTTCCCAATCCCAAGCAACTTCCTTGCCATCCAGCATATACTTGTCGCCGTACTTGGCAGGTGGGTAAGCCAGACCAGCTTCGTCGAACAGAGCGGTGTTGTAGAACATGGCGGAAGGATACACAGCGAAAGGCAGACCGATCTGACCTTCAGAGCTTTCGTAGCTCTTGATCAGCGCAGGATCGAAATCCTTGGTGACATCCGGGATGCTCTTGATTTCAGCGCTCAAGTCAGCCCACTGACCATGCAGAGAGGCAGAACCACTCCAGCCTACCGGCCCAATGACATCAGGACCATTGCCGGAGGCAATTTCGGTCAAAACGGTGTCTTTAGCGGAAGCGAAAGGAACAACTTCCATGATCAATTGAATCTTGTCGGTAGCGCGGTCGGGCATGGCGTTGAAATCATCCACGACAGACTGTTCGACAGTCAATTGAGGAGGATTGGTACCGGTACCCAGACCAATGAACCAGCGAACAGGGGTGAAACCAGCCATGGCGGTCGCCACCGGGTAGGCGGTGGGGGTAACGGTGGCGGCTTCGGCGGTGGCGGTGGCGGTCGCATCGCCAGCAGCAGGAGTATCAGTTACCATTACGGCGGGGGTATCTGTTACGGACATATCAGGGGTATCGGTAACAGATGTAGTGTCATCGGTTGGAACGGGGGCAGCAGTGGGGGTAGCGGGGGTGCATGCGGCGAGCAGCATGGAGATCACCATGACCAAAGCGGTCAAGATATACAGGGTCTTTCTCATTTTTTATTTTTCTCCTCATTGAAATATGTGAATAAACGAAATACGAACCAAACAAGCAAATTCTTTATCTGTCGAAGCTCATCACCTCCTTTTCCATTGGATGGGTACTCGTCGCGTAAAACAATACGAGCCGTATAAAACCATGTATGGTCAAGTATGTAACAGATTCCGCGGAGATGGTTGGCGTAGTGTTGCCATCAAAAAATCCGCGAAACGAAGTATATCATGAGTTGGTTGTTCGTAGAATTTTGTGCTATAAAATCATCGAAGAACACAATCAAGACAAAACAGGCTGGCCGTACCAAGAATACGGCTAACCTTCACTACGGAAAATCCCGTGTGGCTGATAATTTTGAAGGAGTAGGGGGAATAGGTTTCTTGTCATGAGACAAACGTATTTACAAAGCCAAGTCCATTAAATCACAATTGAAATTGTAAGTCAATAGAGGATTGAAAAACGCAATGATATTTTAAGAAAAACGCGCTGGATGGTCATCCAGCGCGTCAAATACACAAGGTCAATTGGGCAAACCTATTTCTTGGGCAATTCAAACAATGTGATGGATTGAGCTGGCAGCTTAATTGTAGCCGCAGTCAGGTCAGTCGTCCCTATATCTTCGGCTTTATGCGTTGCGTCAAAGAGCCAGGTTTCGGCTTTCGCCAGGGTGCCCCCTTGCAGTTGAAGTGGGACGTTCTGTTCGGTGTCAGACAAATTGACAACCATCAGGGTAAGCGTGCCATCATCACGCTTGGCAGCATAAATGGATACGTCGGAAATTCCTGATGAAGCGTAAACCTGATCTTTTCCAAAATGATTGTACATTTGAAAAACATAATACGTGGGGCGCAATTCACGACCCGAGATCAGGCCATGACCGCCATCAGTGTTGGTTAACAGCCACATATTTAACCATGAAAACATTTTGTTTAATCATGCGCCCCAACACATCGGCATACCAGATGGCATTATAAAATAAATCAGGCGTGGTCGGACCATTGGTAGCCGATGACCAATAGGAACTAACTTCTGTCACAGCAATTGGAATATCACGCCCCGTGTTCTGATGGATCAGATCCCGCAGATAGGGAATGGTTTTGTCCCATTCGGCTGAGTTGGCGCGCAACTCAGCAATAGAAGCCGGGACACCGCTGTTGTTCGTCGGGAAAGGATAACGATGGATGGTGACGACATCCGTCATATCACCATTCGCCTTGAGAAACTCCACCATAAAATCCCGACCAGCATGATCTCTGGGGTTGGAATACGGATCACTGGTAAACTGACTCAATTCCGGGCCAAGCAATTGAATGGTAGGATCAACCGCTTTCATGGCAATCGCAATGGCACGCCACTCTTGATTAAGCCGCGCAGTATCATAAGGCTTCTTGATAAAGGCTTCATACAAATTGGGCTCATTGCCAATGCTCCAATAACGAATATTGTATTTTTTCTCGATATTGGCATAATGAACCAGCGCTGCGGCAGCCTCAGGCGTACCATTCAGCAAACGCACACTGATTGTGGGAATGATTCCCTTATCTTTGAAAAGTCCCACGAAGGTATCAAGCTGTTGCTTTTGAATATCATTGTTATCGCCCCAGTTGCCACCCGGCCAACGCAAGACAGTCAGGTGGGAATCAAAAGCCTTATCCAACATATAATAGGGGATAGCCACCCACGGCCCATAGTTGGAACCGTATACATAAGGGCTGATCGAGCCAAGACTGGTTCCTGCATCCACAAACAATGTATTCGGAACAGGCGTGGCAAAAGGCGTTGACGAAGGATACGGCGTTGGGCTGGGCGGCAACGGCGTGTTGGTTGGCCCGACAGTAGCCGGCACTACAGTAGGCTCAACTTGAGTAGGACCGCAAGCGACCAGAATCAACGCAAGAAAAACAAACAGAAATTTACGCAACTGGAACATGGTGATTCTCTCCTTATAGAAATAATGTCTTTTAAAACTTGTGCATCAGGCATTATACCTGCCATGCCATCGCTCACTCGAATAGTTTAAAACATACTGCTGATATTGAAAAGCACTTTACAATCCTCTATCCGTTACAACCCATAAGGAGTCTGCCATGCCTACCTATCCCTTTATGCAAGTTGACGCCTTCACCACCCACCCACTCGGCGGAAACCCGTGTGCGATTGTCTTTGACTGCGCCAACATCCCCGATGCGACGATGCAAGCCATCGCCAAGGAAATGAATCTCTCTGAAACATCGTTCGTCTGGCGCATGGACGATGGGCGCTTTCGCGCACGTTACTTTACCCCCGCCGAAGAAATTCCGCTGGCCGGGCACCCAACGATTGCCACTGTTTTCGCACTCGTCGAAACAGGCCGGGTCACAATCGACGGTGACTATCTCAAAATGCCGCTGGTGCTGCGTGATGGACCGATTGATGTGGAGATTTTTACCAAAGGTGGAAAAGTACAGCGCGTGGTCATGTCGCAGCGCAAGCCACAATTTCTGCAGATTTACGCCCCCGAAGATGTTTTGCCAGTCTTCGGGCTGGATGCGGGCGACCTGCTCCCCGGCGCCGTGATCCAGACTGTCAGCACCGGCACCCCTCAGCTTTTTGTCCCTGTCTGCGGGTTGGATGCGCTGCATAAGATTAAGCTGAATGTGGCTGCTTATATCACGCTGCGCGCGCGCAGTGACTTTTTCAGCGCGCATCTTTTTTGTCTGCACGGCGTGGAAATGGGCGATACCTTTGCCCGCCATTTTGTTACCCCACCCGACCTGGTGGAAGACCCCTACACTGGCTCGGCGACAGGCGGCATGGGCGCCTATTTGTGGCATTACGGCCTGATCCAGGAACCAACCTTTACCGCCGAGCAGGGCCACTGGATGGGCCGCCCCGGCGAAGGTGTGGTTGAAGTGATCGGCCCGGCAGACGCCATCGAAACGGTCAAAGTTGGCGGGGCCGCTGCCACCATCCTACGGGGAGAGTTGATTTTGTAGTTCCAGCAAAAAGCGCAGCGGGGCATACCCGATTCCTTTTCACCTGCCACGGAACTTAATGGTAGAATTTTACATTCAGCGGTAACGCGGAGGGCATAATGAGTATTGATGATCAAAATGAAAACGAAGAGATTCCCCCGGAAGACCCGCCTTCAGCAGAGTTTCCGCCAGAAGTATTCTTGTCTGCGGATTTCATCCCGGAAACCGCCCCTCCCCCAGTAATCGAAACTGCGACTGTCGTTGTTGAAAAAGTCGTGGTGCCTGAGGGATGGATTAAACCAGCCGACCGCAGCACCATGAGTCAATCCACAATGATTTTCGGGCTTGTGGCGCTTTCTTTGTACATCCTGGGCGCGTCATTTCTTGTTTTTGACGCCTTTCAAAATGGGTTGCCAGACAATCTGTTGAGTGCAGTGGTCAAGATTGCCCCGGTCACGCTGGCGTATCTGGTGGGCTGGTCGCTGTGCCAAATAAGCATTCGTTCATTTAGTAATCTGGTCTTGCCACTTTTGATTAAGTATTATTCGTGGATTATGCTGGCGGGTTTGGTCATCATTTATCTGAAGATTATGCAAAACCTTTTTGAGCAGAACTATGATTTTGCTTATTTTTTGTCTTACAACCTTATTCTCGCTTCCTGGCTGGCTGGTCTGATTGGGTTGCATTTACTGCTCGAAGAAGAGAATTTTCGCCGGTCTTCCATTCCAATCATTATGGCGAATATATGGCATCTTCTCTTGATGGTCATCCATTTTGTTGTTCTCGATCAAGGTAACCCTGTTTATCTGTTTGGCGATTTGTATTTCTTTATTGTTATGTTCGGACTGGCAGCATTGATGCTGGCACATTTGGGCGTTTTAAATCCAGTGCGCATTGTCGTCATTACCATCTTCCAGCCATCCGAAAATAGAGAAACAAGGGCCTGAAAAAACTTCAAAAAACAAATAACGTCCCCATACTGGGGACGTTATCATTTTAAGCACGGATCATTGTCAACAGCATTTTGAAAGGTTGTGACGCTTTAACGGCGTGGGGCTGACCAGCGGGGAGAATAATCGCATCGCCCGCATCGACCCTGAAACTTTGTCCTGCGATGGTGATTTCTGCCTGCCCTTCGAGTACGTGCACCAGCGCGTCAAAGGGTGCGGTGTGCTCACTGAGTTCCTGCCCCACATCAAAGGCGAACAGGGTGACGTTGCCAGTTTCTGCCTTGGTGATCTGGCGGCTGACGATGGCTCCGTCCTGATAGGCGACCATTTGTTTCAGCGGTAGGATTTGTGCTTTGGGTGTGATTGTGGTCATGGGAGATTCTCCTTATGCAAACATTCTATCAGCGCTAGCGCAACTATAGGACAGATGCCCGCACGGGAAAGCCAGCAGCAGGATGATGCCTTTCGTTTTTCGAGTCATGGCGTAGGGTCAGGCCGTTTCCAGCGTTAACAGGACCGGCTGCTTGCCATTACGATCCATTTAATAGACGCGTCATGGTCTCCTGTATGTTGAGATGACGATTTCCTGAGAGAAAAAGATGATGACAAATGCAGGACTTTCGCTTTCATCCTGTAATCATCCCGTATCCATCCTGTAATCATCCTGTACCTATCCTATAAGCAGGATAATATCTCAGATGGTCAAGATTATGATTTGGATGCCGATAAAAAATGACCTATAATCACGCTCTGGAGAAACAACGATGGAGCTGCCTTTAAACCAAATCCTTCAGGGCGATTGCATTGAGCATCTAAACGCCCTGCCCGAAAAGTCAATTGACCTGATTTTTGCAGACCCACCCTACAATTTACAACTGCAAAACGATCTGCACCGCCCAAACATGAGCAAAGTGGCCGCAGTGGATGACGATTGGGATCAGTTTGCTTCGTTCGAAGCCTACGACACCTTTACACGCCAGTGGCTCTTGGCCTGCAAACGCATCCTGAAACCAACCGGCAGCATCTGGGTGATCGGTTCGTACCACAACATCTTTCGCGTCGGCACAATCATGCAGGATTTGGGCTTCTGGATGCTCAATGACGTGATCTGGGTCAAAACCAACCCGATGCCCAACTTTCGCGGGGTGCGTTTTGCGAATGCGCACGAAACGATGATCTGGGCCAGCACGGGCAAGGGCGCAAAATATACCTTCAACCATCAGGCCATGAAAGGCCTGAACGAAGAAAAACAGATGCGTTCAGACTGGTGGCTGCTCTCGCTGGCAACCGGCGCGGAACGCATCAAGGATGAAAACGGCGACAAAGCGCATTCCACCCAGAAACCGGAAGCGCTGCTCTACAGAGTCATCCTGTCTTCGAGCAACCCTGGCGACGTGGTGTTGGATCCGTTTTTCGGCAGCGGCACCACTGGCGCCATCGCCAAGTGCCTGCACCGCAACTGGATTGGCATCGAAAGGGAAGAAAAATACATCCGGGTGGCACAAAAACGCATCGACGCGCTACAACCCGAAGCCTTCGACCCATCCAGTTTTAATGTCAAAACCAAAACACCACGCATTGCCTTTTCCCTGCTGCTCGAAAACGGACTGTTGCAGGCCGGGCAAAAGCTCTTCTTCGCCAAAGATAGGACCCGCTTTGCCACGATCAAACCCGACGCACGCATCCGCACAGCCGATGGGTTTGAGGGCAGCATCCATCAGGCCGGGCGGCACTACACCAACGAAGCCCCCTGCAATGGCTGGGAGCACTGGTATTTGTGTAATGAAAATGGCGAACTGATCAGTTTGGATGAAGTTCGGTCAAAATATCGGATAGAAACACTACGAGTTGATTGATAAAAAGCAGGCTTGTCATAATGACACAAAATACTCAAAACAAGCCATCAAACGTATTTGACTGGCTGGATGCAATTCGCAGGCGACCATCGATGTATCTTGTGAGAGATCATCTCTATGAACTCGAATCCATGATTCGAGGTTATGACACCGCACTGGGCCTTCACCATATTGACGAAGAAGGTCCAGATATTGTCTCTCACTTTGCGCGCTGGTTATATCTTCGCAACAAATGGGGTGCAAGCCAAGGCTGGGCACGTGCCATTTATAATCATTTACCTGAAAACACAGTACCCCTCGATTTGTTTTTCGAGTTGATTGATGAGTTTCGAACATTCAAGCCAATCGTACTTGCCCACGCCGTTCCGAAAGGCAAATATATTCAACCCAATGGCATGGTAAACAAGGGAGAACTTCCAAAGCAAATTTTCATGGTTCAATACACTCCCGAACCAATATTTTTCCTTAAATTAGCCTTTGCTTCCACTTCAGATATTTGGAATGACCAGTCTCTGTTCGCATCTCAACATCACATTATCAATTTCGCTCGCACTAATTTTTTGGTAGAGCCTGATGAATGGGTTTGGCTATAGCATGCTTTCTGCCTTTTCCGTCTACTGTCTACCGTCTACGGTCTAAATAATGGCATCCATCGACGAAGTAAAAGCGCGCATTGATATTGTTGAACTCGCTGCCGAAGCGGGGGTCAAACTGCGCCGCAGCGGGCGGACGTATACGGGATTCTGTCCGTTTCACAGCAACACCCACACCCCGGCCTTTGTCATCTGGCCTGAGACGGGGACGTGGCGCTGCTTTGGCGAGTGCAACGATGGCGGCGATGTTTTCAAGTTCCTGATGAAGCGCGAAAACATCGACTTCCGCGAGGCGCTGACGCGCCTGGCGCAACGCGCCGGGGTGGAACTGGACGAACTGCAAACGCAGAAACCCGAACACAAGGAAGAAAACCAGCGTCTGCGCACGCTGCTCGAAGACGCAGTCACCTTCTATCGTCACCAACTGCTCAACACGCCCGCCGGAAAACCCGCGCTGGAATATCTGACCCAGAAACGCAACCTAACTCCGCAGACCATCGAAGCCTTCGGGTTGGGCTACGCCCCCAAAGGCTGGGACACGACCCTGAAACATTTCACCGCCAAGGGGTATTCCGAACAAGACTTACTCGATGTTGGACTTGCTACCGAACGCCAAACTGACGCCCCTGATTCCCCAATCCCTAATCCCCAATCAACGCGTACTTACGACAAATTCCGCAACCGCCTCATGATCCCGATCCGTGACGCGGACGGTAAGATGGCTGGCTTTGGCGGACGTATTCTCGACCCCAACGACATCCCCAAGTTCATGAACTCGCCGCAAACGGTACTCTTCGACAAGGGCCGCCTGCTCTACGGGCTCGACCGCGCCCGCAAGCCGATCCGCGCGGCGGACCAGGCCGTGATTGTGGAAGGTTATCTGGATGTGATCGCTGTCCATCAGGCCGGGTTTGAGAATGTTGTCTCGCCGATGGGCACGGCGCTGACCGAAGATCAGATGCGCCTGCTGAAACGTTTTACCCGGCGCATTGTGCTGGCGCTCGACCCGGATGCCGCCGGGCAAAAAGCCGTGCTGCGCGGGCTGGATGCGGCACGCGCTTCAATGGACCGCGAAGGTGAGATCGCCTTTGACGCGCGTGGCATGATGCGCAACGAAGCCCGCTTGCAAGCCGATCTGCGGGTGGCGACCATGCCCGACGACCTGGACCCTGACGAGATCGTGGCGCGCAACCCGCAAGAGTGGGCCGCACTGATGGAGCACGCCAAACCGATTGTCGAGCATGTGCTCGACACATTGCTGACCGGGAAAAATGTCAACGACGCCAAGGTCAAAGGTGAGATCGCCGCCCAGATGCTGCCACTGATCGAAGATTTGCCGAACCCAATCGAGCGCGATTCATACCGTCAGATGCTGGCGCGCCGCTTAAAGGTCGATGAACGCTCGTTAATCGGCACAAAGCCCACGGCGAGCAGCACGCAGAGAAGACGCCCAACGTCCGAAGCGGCCCCCGAGCAGAAAACGCCCAAAGCTGCGCCCCCTACCATCCCTTCCCGCAAAGTGGAGAGTGAATGCCTGTCGCTGCTGCTGCACCGCCCCGACCTGTTGCCGCGTCTCGACCGGCGTTTGCAAGAATCGAGCCTGGGGGCACTCACCCAGGCGGATTTCGAGTATACTGACCATCAATTAATCCTGCGCTTGGTACAGCAATCGCTCGAACAGGACGAGGCCGAGCAGGCCCATTACGTCGAAGCGCATCTGGACGATAGTCTGCGCGAAAGCTACACTGAACTGCTGGCGCATCGTGCGCCTAAAGGAGCAACACCTAACCTGTCCGCCGGGCGTGATGACCGGCTGCTCGATGAGTTGACCAGACAAATCTTACAAATTCGTCAGCATTCCCTCAGTGAGAGCATTAATCAGTTAAGATTCATCCTTGAAGAAGCCCAGCAAGCAGGCGACCCCAGCACGACCGCCAATCAGCAACAATTGTTGCAACTCAGTCGGATGTTACACCATCTGCACGAAGCACCGCTCAAAATAAGTAAATCCAAACGAGGCTGACAAATGCCCCTGAAACGTAAGCGTGAGATCAAAAGCCCCAAAGACCTGATCCCGGATATTGCGGATCTGGAAAACGACGACATCCCCGATCTGGATGATGCCGAAATTAGCCCGGATGATGTAGCCGAGCTTGAAGCGGATACTACCCTGCGCATTGGGCCGATCCTGGCCGAGGAAATGTCGGAGGATCCGGTGCGGCTCTACCTGCGCGAAATCGGCCAGGTGAAGTTGCTCGGCTCGGACAGCGAATTCAGGCTGGCAACGATGATCGAATCCTATCGGCTGTTGCAGAGCATGGAACGACGCGTGGAGCCGAATGCGCTGGGAAAGGTTGTGCCACTCTACCGCGCCGTGCTCGAAGAACTGGTCACATCCTGGACACGTATCGACGAAGACAGCCAGCGTCTCAAAATCCACCTGCCCGATCTGGCGCTGGTACTGGCCGAGGCGCAGGCGCTGCGCCAGGGTTTCAACATTGATACACCTTCATACTTGCGCGCTTTTCTTGATAATGGTCAGTGGGGACATGACGCCGTCTGGGACGGTTTGGCGGCCAACGCTTTCAATCTTTTCTTAAGCTTATACATGTTACCGCCCAAAGTGGCACACTGGCTGACGGTTCATATCCGCGAGCATGATGCCGCCTGTCCCGCAGTGGAAGACCTGTACGCCCACCTGCCCGAAGAAGACGATCTGGCCTACAACTCGCGCATTTTGAGCCTGCGCTGTGAAGAAGCCACACAATCGCTGATCCGCGCCAACTTGCGGCTGGTGGTGAGTGTGGCCAAGCGCTACCTGGGGCGTGGCATTTCGTTTTTGGATTTGATCCAGGAAGGCAACCTGGGCCTGCTACGCGCTGTCAACAAGTTCGACCCACGGCGCGGCTTCAAGTTCAGCACCTACGCCACCTGGTGGATTCGCCAGTCGATCAACCGCTCGATTGCCGAGCAGGCCCGCACCATCCGCATTCCGGTGCATTTGTTTGAAATCAATCACACGCATTTTACGCATCCAGCGTCAGTTGGTGCAGCAGTATGGGCGCGAACCCAACGCCGAGGAACTGGCACTCGAATCGGGCTATCTGACCCCGGCGGATGTCCAGGCTGTTTTGCGGGCCAAGTCTGAGGGGACGGAACTCGACCCGGCAGTACAGCACCGCTGGGAAGCGGCCACCAGCAAGGTGGATAAAATCCTGCGCTCTGCCGAGGAACCCGTCTCGTTGGAGGGGCCGGTGGGCGACGAGGAATTCGAGCCAGCTGGGCGACTTCATTCAGGACGACGACGCCCTCGAACCGATGGACGCCGCCGCCCGCGAAATGCTGCGCGAACAGGTGCAACATGCCCTTGCCGCACTCTCGGAACGCGAACGTCAGGTACTCGAGCTGCGCTTCGGCCTGATCGACGGCAAAGACCATACGCTCGAAGAAGTCAGCCGCTATTTCAACGTCACGCGTGAACGCATCCGTCAGATCGAGGCCAAGGCTTTGCGCAAAATGCGCCACCCCACCCGCAGCCGCCACCTGCGCGATTATCTGGGATAAGAGGTTGTTGTATCGTCAGACAGAATGGCATATAATTTTAAATAATTGCAGGACATGTAACGTTCAGGATGTCATTCAATGGCTGAAGTGATTACGATTATTGAAAACGAATACGCAACCCTTGTCTACCACCCCGACACAAAAATTGTACATCACACCTTTCTCAAACCCATCGGCGGGGAAGAATTTCGCACAGTGCTGAACACAGGCGTCAAAATTCTTAAAGAGAATCAGGCCCATAAATGGCTTTCAGACAATCGCGCCAATTCCGTCTTGCCAGCCGAAGATGCAAACTGGGCAAAAACGGATTGGTTTCCCCGCGCTGCCAGCTATGGATGGAAATACTGGGCGATGGTCGTTCCGCAAAACACCGAAGGGCGCATCAATGTAAAACAATTTGTAGACGCCTTTATTGACCGGGGTTTGCGCGTAATGGTCTTCAGCCAACCGGAAAAAGCCATGGATTGGTTAATTACCTGTGACCAAATCAACTGGCAAGATCAGGGAGAAACAGGCAAATGAGCGAAAGTGTTACGATCATCGAAAACGAATATGCAACCCTGGTCTACCACCCCGATACAAAGATCGTGCATCACACCTTTCTCAAACCCATCGGCGGGGATGAATTTCGCGCAGTGCTGAACGCAGGCGCACAAGTGCTCAAAGAGAACAAAGCCTCCAAATGGCTGTCAGATGACCGCGAAAATTCAGTCCTGTCGAACGATGACTTAGCCTGGAGCAAGGATGACTGGTTCCCACGCGCCGTCCGCGCCGGGTGGAAATATTGGGGGCTGGTGGTGCCGCAGGACATTCTGGCGCGCATGAACATGAAACAATTTGTCGATTCGTATCTCGATCAGGGTCTGCGCATCATGGTCTTCAGCAAACCCGAAAAAGCCATGGAATGGCTGATGAACTGTGATCAACATCCAAAATAGCCAATCGAAACGACTTTGCAAAAGGCCGATCAAACTTTGATCGGCCTTTTGTTTATATCAATCGCGTACTCGTAGAAATGGGCGGCAGTAGGATACAATTTACCCAATCGGGTTTTCACCAATACAAGGGAACACAAGAATGACCCATCCAAAGGACATGAAAATTGCCGTCATCGGCGGCGGAATTTCGGGCATTACGGCGGCGCGCATGCTACAAAAGAACGGCTTTGTGCCGGTTGTTTTTGAGCAGTCCGAACGTCCCGGCGGCGTTTGGGCGCTGGCCTATCCGAACGTCCATTTGCAAAACATTGAAACGCAGTACCACATCTCCGATTTTCCCTGGCCCTTCAAGCCCGATTTTCACCCCACTGGCGAACAAATTCTTCGCTACATGAACGAAGTAGTCGCCTTTTTCAAAATCGATCTGCGCACCGGGCACCGTGTGGTCGCGCTCGAAGAACAACCAGACGGCTGGCTCGTCCGCACCGAGAGCAGCCAGGGGATTCAGGAAGAAGCCTTCGGGTACGTCATCATCTCCAGCGGGCAATATACCACCCACAAACACCGTCCCAGCTTCCCGGGGGAGCAACAGTTTCAGGGACAGATCCTCACCGAACGCGACATCCACAACCTGGATCAATTCAACGGAAAACGGGTGGCGGTGATTGGCTTCGGCAAAAGTGCGCTCGACATGGTCAGCTTCGCTGCGCCACGTGCCACGCAGGCCTATCACGTCTTCCGCACACCGCGCTGGCCCATCCCCGAGTTTATTCTCGGCATCCATGCCACTTACATTTTGTTCAGTCGTTTTGGCAGCAGCATGGTGCCATCCTGGGCACCGCCCTCTGCGCCGGAGCGTTTTTTGCACAACCAACTGCGCGGATTTGTCAGCAGTTTCTGGCAAATGATCGGCAAGCTCTTTCGCTTTCAGCTAATCCGCGGCATCAAAATCGAAGATCAAGCCGCCCGTGAACGCATCAAAACCGTCCAACCGGCGCACGGCCTGGTGCCAGATATGCGCTCTGCCATTGCGATGGCGCCCGAAGGCTATTATCCGGCGGTTGCGGATGGCCGCATTCAACCTTATCACACTGAACTTTCGGGGTTTTCGGCGCAGGGCATTGTGCTCAAAGATGGACGCGAAATTGCCTGTGATCTGGTGATTTTGTCGCTCGGGTCAGAGATGCCGACCTTCTCATTTTTGCCGCAAAAATATCGGCAACTGCTCGAAGCCGAAAGCGATGGCGCGCAGCTTTATCGACATTTGATCCATCCGCGTATTCCGCGCATGGGTTTCGCTGGATTTAATCATGGCTTTATGCACATCCCGTCTGTGGAAGTCGGGACGCTCTGGCTGTGTGCCGCACTGCGCGGTGAACTGGAACTGCCTTCCCCTGAAGCACAGGAACAAACCATCGAGCGCATCCGTGCCTGGAAGCGCCAATACATCCACTTTGAGCCATCGCGTTCGTGCGCGGTCAACACGCGTTACCAGCAATACATTGACATGTTGCTGCTCGACCTTGGGCTTTCACCTTACCGAAAACTCCCCAACATCTTTGCCGAAATTTTTGCCCGTTACACCGCATGGGATTACCATGATGTACTTGAAGACTACGAACGCAAGCGGGCAGTACGCAACGCGCCGCTCAAACCGCAGCCATTTGATACTTGACCTGCAAGGAGCCGCCATGTCAAAACTTTGCCCCAAAATCATTCTGGAAGGCACACGCCTGACCTATAAAACAGATATTGCCCTTGCGCTCAACGAACATCCGCGGGTGGTGGGGCCGCGCAAGTATCGCTACCACTCGCCGCTCATCTCTGCCGAGTGGTGCGCGTTTACCAATTATCCCTGGGGCCGCGGACTGATTAACTTCGAGCCCCAGGAAGAAGAAATCGCCATGGAAACCTACCAGACCTGGGCCAAAATGTTCGAGTTACAACGCTATTATTCATGGATGGTGGATCGCTTTCATATTTCCACACAAACGTATCAATTGCGCCAGTATGGGATTCGCTACAACTTTGAGTGGCTGGAAGAACGCATAATGCCGCTGGGCTTTCGCCTGGTGTTTTGCACCCGCAGCGCTGAATCGTTTGCAGCCGCCCGGGAAGAGCGGCTTAAAGATATCGGCCAACCCATCGCAGTATGACAACCTGCAAAAATTTATCGAAGAACAGGAACTTATGCGCAACTTAATCGGTAAGTCAATGCTCCCCTGCTTTACCGTGGATGTTTCAGACAACGATGCTTCTGCTGCCGTCGAAAAAATTGCCGACTGGCTGGAGCAAAGTGATGGATTGTATATGTAAACTCAGGGTGGATAGGAATACGGGCTGACCGTCAGCATGGACGGTTTTTTGGCGTCTTCGCAGCGGGGCAACGCTGGCAGATGAGGGGTCATCGTCAGCGTTTCAGTGGCTGACAGGTTGAGCCGCAGGCCCAGGGTATTTTGAAGCTTTTCCCCACAGTAATTGCGCCAGTTCAAAAGCAGGATAATGCTCTCCCCCGTAGCAATCTTGAGGGGCAAGGCATCTGTCTGCGCCTGCGCAAGTTGTACATCCAGCGGCTGATTTCCACTGACCAAACTGACCTGTGCTGGCGGCTGCACGCTGCAAGCATGCCCCGACTGGTTGATGAGCGTGATGCCCAGGCTGATCGCCCCGGCATCATCCTGGCTTGAACTGGAACTGACCTGTAAATCGGCAGCGATGCACTGGACGGCAGCGGGCTCGGGGGTGAAAGGATTTCGTCCAGTAACAGACGAAGGCGTGCTGGCAGGCTGGACGCAGGCGCTGGTGAACAACAAAATCGATAACACAACGAAAAGAATCGGTCTCATGTCTGCCAGTTTACCACCAAACGAGACATGTTATTGTCCGCACCCCAAATCCGCCTGCGCAGACAGCACATCCGCGCTGCCGGGCAGGTCGCGCCCGATACGCGACCACAGGCGGCAGAGCGGCAGGCGGGTGTATTCGGGTGAGATTTTGTAGGCGTCTTTGGTCAACTTGCGCGCGGCAGCCCAGTCGCCGGTGTGGGCGTAGGCTTCGATGAAGACGAAGCGCTCCATCGGGTCGTTGGGCGAACCGACAGCGAAGGCCTGTTTGCCAAGCTTGACGATGCCAGTCCAATCTGCGTTCTGACGGGCCAACTCGGCCTGTTCAAAGTAGTAGCACCAGCCATGTGCTGGTTCCGGGTTATAGAGCTGGGCTGGCAGGGTGACGGGATTTTCAGCGTGGATCAGGCCGGGTTTGGAGAGAAAGGCCGCGTCGCGCAAAAGCGGTGGCAGCAGTTTGTTGTCCACATCAATTTCGGGGTCGAGCACGCGCAGGCAGTTGGGCGGATCAAAGTTGACGACGATCATCTGGGATGTATTGCCATAAAAAGTGGCCGAGAGATAATATTGCTCAAAAGACTGGCCGGGCGTCAAGCCCATGCCCAGCGCACGCTTGGGCTGGGTGCGCACCGAGGCAAAGTAGAGAATGTGGTCCATGTGGCCGGGGCGCGAATAAATCCAGTTGAGCGGGCCGCTGAGCGAGTTATCGCTGTAGAAGGTGAAAGGCAGGTCGTTGGTGAGCAGCGTCACGCCGGGCGTCATGGAGGGAATGCGCCAGCGCATTTGCCAGAACAAATTCTTTTGGGTGGACCAATCGCGGCGGTAGCTGTTGGCAAGCTGGAACTGTTTCCCGGCTGCGAAGGCGACCAGTACGGTGAGAATGACGAGCTGCACCCGTGGCTTTTTCTCCAGTAAACCGAGCAGGCCGGCCACGACAAGCGCTGAAGCCAGCATAAACGAGATATTGAAACGATCGGTTGAAAAAACCAACCCCGGCTGAATGTTGACCAGCCAGAACGAGCCCCCCGCCACCAACCAGATGCAGAGTCCACCGAGGATGGCGGGAATGGCCCAACTGCGGTCATCGCTTTCAGCAGAGCGAAACTTGAAGAGATAGAATCCGAACAGCAGAGCGACGAACAAAATTAACACGAAGGTTGAAATGGCGGTATACAGCCCCAGGCTGGAGATGTCTGGAAAAGCAAAAGGGGAGAACCAGGCGGCGGGGATGCTCGTCCACAAGGCGGTGACAACCGTCTGGATGAGTGTCCACAGTCCCAAAATGGGGTTGGCCTTGATGTTATCGAGCGTGACGTAGGCGTAGCTGGCGGTCTGATTTTTAAAGAAAAAGGCGCGCCACAGGCTGATGCCGAGCAAAACGCCAAGATAGGGCATGAAGCGAAAGATCGCCTGACGGATGCGCTCTTTTTGCGTCCCATCGAGCACATACCAGAAAATCAGCGGACGGGCCAGCTCGACGAAATAGAAATATTCCATGGTGAGCAGGTTGATAAAGGAGAAAATCAGCGCAAGAATGGTGAAGGGCAGGCTGCGCTCGCGCAGGGCGCGGATGGAGAAGTAGAGTGAGAGCAAATAACAACTTAAGATGATGTAGAAGTGCGTATACATCATGGCAATAAATTGTTCGCCCAGGCCGGGGTAGACGAGAAAAAGCAGGCTTGTGAATAATGCAGCGCGTGGATGTTTGGGCCAGACCTGCCCAACGACGGCCCAGACCAGGACAGCCGTCAGCCAGCGCAGCACGAGCGCGATCAATTGCCAGCGCCACGGCTCCGGGCCGATGAGCGGCAAGGTGACCTGATAGATCAGCCCCCAAAACGGACGGCTGGTCGAAAAAAGCTGGGTCAGCGCATCGTGACCAAGCTTGACGGATGTCCAGTACCATGGGAATTCGTCCCAGTAGAAGCCGAGCTGGTTGAAAAGCAGTCCATAGGTGAGAATGGCGACAAGGAGAAGCAGCCAGGGTACGCTGCGAGATGTGAAGGTGAGTTTGGGCATGATAAAGTCGGTGAATTAGGAAAATGGGCCAGTGGACGGTAGGTGGCAGACAGTTTATGATTATACAGGGTAATGGACGTGTGCCGATCAAATTCTATGTTGACGATGATAAGGAGAAAACGATGAATACCAAAAATCGAACATTTTTCACATCGCTGGTTTTGCTCTTGAGCATCAGCCTGATGGTGACGGCCTGCAATTTGCCATCGTCTGAGCCGCCTACGGAGGTTGCTGGCGCGATTGATACCGCCGTCGCCGCAACGTTGATCGCACAGGGGAAGCAGGTGCAACCTTCTGCAACGGCTTTCGAGACGAATGCGCCAGCTTCGACATCCACAGCCACGCCAGCCGTTGCCTGTAATGACGCGATGAACATGACTGCCTGGAAACGCGATAATGCTATTTACGATGCCAAAGCTGTCAAAACGCCACTGGCCCCCACAAGTCCCTTCACAATGTCATGGACATTTCAGAATACCGGAACCTGCACCTGGGATGCAGATTACAAGATGATGTACGAATCAGGCGACGCGATGACACAAGCCAGCAGCTACCCGATTGTTTCACCAGGGCAGACGGTTGCACCCGGCGAAAGCATAACCGCCAAAGTGGACATGATCGCCCCCGTCAAAGCTGGGCCATACAAAGCCATCTGGCAATTGCAAAGCAAAACCGGAAGCGTGCTCGGAACGTATGATGTGCAAATTACCGTCGGGAATGCTTCTGCACACGGGCCAGCCCGCCCCGAAGACTTAACCTACACCTTTGAATGCACCAACGGCGGCATTACGATCGCCCTGACCTGGACCGATGTAGCAAGCGACGAAGATGGCTATCGCATTTATCGAAATGGAGAACAGGTTAAGGACATCGGCGCTGACTCAACATCCTATACTGACAGTGTTGCACGCATTAACGGCTACTACACCTACAATATCGTAGCCTTTAACGCCTCAGGCGAATCACAACCCGCAGTCATGGCCGCCAAAAATGCGCAGTCGGTGTGTACCCCCTAACTTCTTACTTGGAGATATTCATGGTGCAACCTATTGATAATCGCCTAAATCAAATTCCGCCACAACTGGATAATGGTCAGACGCCATGTCCACATCTTGATGTTCACGCATGATCCAGCATTTTTTCAAACAGGCTTTCATTGAAGCAGTGACGAGGATGTAATCCAGCCGTGTATTGGGATCGGGCGGCGGCAACGTGAAGCCATCGTCATTGGGATGCAAAAAGCGAAAGCAATCGGTAAACCCTGCCGATAAAAAGGCCGGTATCGAAAAACGATAGACGCGGTTGCCTTGCAAGCAAATTATCCACTTCAACCAGGCTGGCATGCTATCGATTCTTAATTTTGTCGTTTGGCGCAATGGCGTTGAAATCCCCAGCAATCAAGCAAGGCATGTTTTGAAAATTTTGGCTATGGCGGATGACGTATTGCGCTTCCCAAAAACGCCAGATTTCAAAAGCGAGTCCCAGATTGGCGATAGGATGAACGCCAATCACATGCATGGTTTTATTCGGTTCGTATTCAATCTCGGCATCAACAAAGTTGCGCCAAATTGGGAAGAAGGGATGGTAACTGTGAAAACTGCGGACGGGTAAACGGCTGAGCAGGGCCACCTTGCGCTGTTTATTGCCTGCGCCGAGGTAATAGT
Source organism: uncultured Chloroflexia bacterium (assembly GCA_963757465.1). Taxonomy (GTDB): domain Bacteria; phylum Chloroflexota; class Anaerolineae; order Anaerolineales; family Villigracilaceae; genus UBA5195. The sequence goes on from CAVWRY010000009.1 coordinate 182,990, forward strand.
CCATGCCTAAAGATTGTGATACTGACTGCAAAAACTGGCTTGTATAAACTTCTTGTAAGAGAACAAGATCAGGGTTGACAGCTTGAATGACTTTTAGGATGAAATCTTCGCGTCCTTCGCCGCCATTCAAGATGTTGTATGTCATCACACGCAATAGCATTTGACCAGGTTTTACTCTCTGGCATATTCCACCACCTGCTCCATGCTCATCGCCCGCCCGGCAGATTGTGACACGGCGAAAGCTGCATCGTCCATTTGGGCGCGGATTTGGGCCAGCTCGCGGTCAACATCCTCCTGCTCAACCGGTGGACGGGCGTTATCCACCAGTTCACGGGTCAGGTCAGCCCAGGCAAATAGACAGGCAGCGCGGGCGGGCTGGTTTTGCGCAACAGCGAGGCTGGCCAATCCTTCGACGGTATAAGCCACGCCAATTTTGAGACCGGCTTTCTGGAAGCCTTCCTGCGCTTCAAGGAAAACGGCGCGGGCACGCGCATACTCACCCAACCGCAAATGGACAAACCCCAAAAAGCTGAAAATCCAGAAGTTGGCGTTGATGCGCCCACTTTCACGGGCCAGGGCAATGCCTTCTTCAAAATACTCACGCGCTTCATCATAATGACCTTCGCGCATCGCCAGTTCGCCAAGCGCCTCGACCACAAACGAGACATTTGAACGTCCCATGCTGCGATAAATTTGCAGTGTTTCGAGCAATTGCGTCCGCGCCGAGCTGTAATCACCAGCGCGGTAGGCAATGCGTCCCAGATTGCCCAGGCGGTCGGCAACGCCCATTGTATCGCCCAGCTCACGGCGCAGCACCAGACTTTTCGGTCATATAGCCGCGTGCGCGTTCCGGGTCCTGCTCGTCGATGAAATTGCCAAGCGCACACAGCACTTCGGAGATGCCAAATTTATCACCCAGTTTGCGATAAAGCGCCAGACTCTCAAAGACCAGCGGCCTTCCTGTCGGGTAGTCGTCGTGTCCGCACAAAGCCTGACCAAGCACAAAGAGCGCAAACGCTTCCCCGGGCTGGTCGCCCAGTTCACGATAAATTTCCAGCCCTTCACGGGCATACTTTTCAGCCAGAATATTTTCAATTTTAAACTCATACAAAAACGCCAGGGCAGTCAGCATTTTGGCACGTGCTGCATTGCGCGTTGCCGCGCCGGGTTGCCGCAAAAATAGTTCAGACCACTCAATGCCTTCATGCATGTCGTTGTGGGCGTCCCAATAAGGCATCAATATGCCCACCATTTGCAACCCGGCCTGCACATTTTGGCTGAGCGACCATTCCAACGCGGCGCGCAGATTGTCGAGGTCGGCATCCAACTGGCGCAGCCAGACCGCCACCTGCGAACCGTGCAGTTCAGGCGTGGCACGCTCTGAGAACGCCAGAAAATAATCGAGATGGCGGGTGCGCAGTCCCGACCCTTCATCACTCCCGGCCAGCTTTTCGCGGGCATATTGCCTGATCGTTTCCAACATGCGGTAACGAGTTTCCGACCCATCATCGACATCAACCACCACCAGTGATTTGTTGACAAGTTGCATCAATAGATCGAGAATGTCGAAGACTGGAAGCTGGTCGTCGCCGCAGACTTTTTCCGCTGCTTCGAGCGTCCAGCCACCTGCAAAGATGGACAGGCGCACGAGCAGGCTGCGTTCCGTTATCGAGAGCAAGTCGTAGCTCCAATCGATCAGCGCCCGCAGGGTTTGCTGACGCGGCAACGCGGTGCGGCTGCCCCCTGTCAGCAGGCGAAAGCGGTCATCGAGCCGTTCGGCGATCTGCTCCACTTTGAGAATCTTGACCCGCGCCGCCGCCAGCTCAATTGCCAGCGGAATCCCATCTAGCCGGGCGCAGATTTTTGCAATCGCTGAAGCATTCTCGTCACTGACAGCAAATGCCGGGGCGACCGCTTTGGCGCGTTCCATAAACAAGCGCGCCGCTTCGAACTGGACGATACTCGCTGCCGAATAGGCTGCGTGCCCGTCGGGGATGGCGAGCGAAGGCACACGGTAGGGCGTTTCGCCAGGGATGCCAAGCGCTTCACGGCTGCTGACGAGCAGCCGCAGGTTGGGGCAGGCCTGCAACAGGGTTTCAGCCAGTTGCGCCGAGGCTTCCACCAGGTGTTCACAGTTATCAAGAATCAGCAGCACGGTTTTGGCGCGCAGAAAATCGGTCAAAATTTCGAGCAGGCTGCGCCCACTTTCTTCACGCAGGCCGAGCGTGGTCATCACGGTTTGTGGCACCAGCGCCGAGTTGGCGAGGGCGGCCAGTTCCACAAACCAGACGCCGTGCGGAAAGGAATCAAGCAGGTCGGCGGCGACGCGCAGCGACAAACGTGTTTTGCCAGTACCGCCAGGGCCGGTCAGCGTGACAAGGCGATTGGCGGCAATCAGCCGGGTGACGGCGCTGATTTCTTTTTCGCGCCCGACAAAACTGGTCAACTGCGACGGCAGGTTGGTGCGGATGGCATCCAACGCGCGCAGCGGGGGAAATTGCAGGCAAGTCGGGGACCAACAGTTGGTAGATATGCTCCAGCCGCGATAAATCTTTCAGCCGCCACTCTCCCAGATCGCGCAATTCCACACCGGGGGGCAGATGTCCGCGCACGAGTTCGTCGGTGACGGCAGAAAGCAGGGTTTGCCCGCCATGCCCGGCAGACATCAGGCGCGCCACACGGTTGAGCGGCGGCCCAAAATAGTCGTTATCGCGTGCTTCGACCGCGCCGCTGTGCAGTCCCATGCGCACGCGGATGATTGGGCCACCCGGTGCAGTGTTCTGCGCCTCAGCGTGCAACGCCCTTTGCGCGTCGAGCGCCGCCGATACTGCTTCAGGGGCGCTGGTGAAGGCTGCGTAAAAAGCATCGCCGACGGTTTTGAAAACGTGTCCACCATGCGATTCGATGGTCTGACGCAAAATGGCGTCGTGCCGTGCCAGGGCCAATTTCATCGCTTCGGGGTGCTGCTCCCAAAGCCGGGTGCTGCCCTGAATATCAGTGAAGAGAAAGGTGATGCTGTCAGTGGGGATGGGAATCATAGGGTATCCAAAACGACGGTACGTGCAACAGAAAGTCTACCGTCCGCTGTCAACGGTCTGGAGCAAGCTAAATGCAATGGCTTCATCAATACTCATGGCGCGCCCGGCGGTCTGCGCAGCAACAAATGCATCTTCATCAAGCCAGGTGTGAATGGTCGCAAGGTCGCGGTCTACCTCGGCTTGTTCTGTCGGTGGGCGACTATTGCTAATCTGTTCACGCATGACATCGGCCCAGGCAAAGAGTTGTGCCGCATGCGCTGGCTGATTTTGGGCAACCGCTACGCTGGCAAATCCTTCGAGCACATAAATAATGCCAATGGCATTTTCCTCTTTTATAAAGTCTTTCAAACAGAGTTCAAATAACCTGCGTGCATGGACAGGATCATTCACCCGCAGCGCAATATAGGCCAGGCGAGTCAGCGCCCAGTCGGCCAGGAAAGCCTGACCATAGTCTCTTATGACGGACAGGACTTCCATTAAATAATCGTGCGCCTGTTGATAACGACCCTCCCAAAACGCCAATTCACTGACCACCATCAACGTCTCGGCTGTTCGCGCCCTGCCAAAAGGACGGTTGACTTCCAGCGCTTCTTCCAAATAGGAACGCGCCAGCTCATAATTTCCTTCGCGAATTGCCAATGTTCCCAAATCAATCAGATTGCTGCCAATCCCGGCGATGTGACCCAGTTCGCGGCAAATTGCCAGACTTCGCCCAAGATAATCTTTGGTTTCGGGGGAATCTGGCTCATTCGTGAAGGTGCCCAACATCCCAAGCGCACGGGCCATGCCAGGCTTGTCTCCCATAGCCTGATAATGCGTCAGCGCTTGCTCAAGCATCAATCTTGAGGCGGCCGTATCAGGGGTACAAGATGCCAAAGCAAGCAGGCAGGCAGCCATACCGCACCGATCTCCCAATGTTTGATAGAGTGCCAACCCTTCCCTGCCCAATGTGCGTGCCAACTCATAATTATTGATATAGGGAAGCAGCAAAGCCTGCGCCTCAAGCGCTTTTGCTCGTACAGGCAATGGAATCGAAGCTTGTGGGCGTGCCAGCAACTGCGTCAACTTCTCGATACCATCCCCAAAATGGGCATGGGTCACCCAAAACCACTGTAACGCGCTGACAAGGCGCATCCCCGCTTCGACATTTTGATCCAAAGACCATTCCATTGCAGCACGCAGGTTGTCAAGTTCAGCATCCATGCGGTTCATCCAAAGCACCTGGTCTGGCCCATTAAATTCAAACTCAGCGCGCTCGGCCAATTGCATAAAATGCTCCAAGTAGCGATTGCGCACAGCGCTCGCAACGCCTGTATCCATCAGTTTTTCACGCGCATACTGACGAACTGTTTCAAGCAGGCGATAGCGCGTTTGAGAACGATCCTCTGCATCAACAATAATCAGCGATTTATTGACCAACTGCGTTAGAAGATCAAGAACATCATTTTTCAGGATGGATGAATCTTCCCTATTGGCGGATGACGGATCACTGCAAACTGTCTCCGCTGCTTCGAGCGTCCAGCCGCCTGCAAAGATGGACAGGCGCACGAGCAGGCTGCGTTCCGTTATGGAAAGCAGGTCGTAGCTCCAATCAATCAGCGCCCGCAGGGTTTGCTGACGCGGCAGGGCCGTGCGACTGCCCCCCGTCAGCAGGCGAAAGCGATCATCAAGCCGTTCAGCAATCTGCTCGGCGTTGAGCATCTTGACCCGCGCCGCCGCCAGCTCAATCGCCAGCGGAATCCCATCCAGCCGGGCACAAATCTGGATGATGGCGGGCGCATTCTCAGCGCTGACGGCAAAACCCGGCAACACAGTTTTGGCCCGGTCCACAAACAGACGCGCCGCTTCAGATTGTGTGACGAGTTCCAGAGATGACAGCGCTTGCGCATTCGGCATGGAAAGCGATGGAACACGGTAGGGAACTTCGCCGGGGATGCCGAGCGCTTCACGGCTGCTGGCGAGTAGTCGCAAAGTTGGGCAAGCCAGTAGCAAGGTTTCGGCCAGTTGCGCCGAAGCTTCCACCAGGTGTTCGCAATTATCAAGGATCAACAATGCCGTTTTGGAGCCCAAATAGTCGGTTAATATTTTTTGTTGTGAATAGCTGGCTTCCTGACGCAGACCAAGCGCAGTAATCACGGTTTGTGTCACCAATGTCGGGTCTGCGAGCTGAGCCAGTTCCACAAACCAGACACCATCCGAAAAGGAATCGAGCAAATCAGCAGCGACTTGCAGCGAGAGCCTGGTTTTGCCGGTTCCACCAGGGCCGGTGAGCGTAGTGAGACGGTTGGCTGTGATGAGTTGTTTGATGGCGCTGATTTCTTTTTCGCGCCCGACAAAGCTGGTCAATTGTGCGGGCAGGTTAGTACGGAAGGCATCCAGCGCGCGCAGCGGGGGAAACTCTGCAGGCAGGTCGGACGCAAGGAGTTGGTAAATATGTTCGGGGCGGGTCAGGTCTTTCAGTCGCCGTTCGCCCAGATCGCGCAGTTCCACGCCGGGGGGCAGGTGTCCGCGCACCAGTTCGTCGGTGACAGCAGAAAGCAGGGTTTGTCCACCATGCCCGGCAGACATCAGACGCGTGACACGGTTGAGCGGCGGACCGAAGTAATCGTTATCGCGTGTTTCGACCGCGCCGCTGTGCAACCCCATGCGCACGCGGATGATCGGGCCACCCGCAGAAGTGTTCTGCGCCTCAGCGTGTAGCGCCCTTTGCGCGTCGAGCGCCGCCAATACTGCATCGGGGGCGCTGGTGAAGGCTGCACAAAAGCCGTCGCCGACGGTTTTAAAGACGTGTCCGCCATGCGATTCGATGGCTTGACGAAGAATGGCATCGTGCCGTGCCAGGGCAGCCTTCATTGCTTCAGGGTGCTGCTCCCAAAGCCGGGTGCTGCCCTGAATATCGGTGAAGAGAAAGGTGACGCTATCAGTAGGAATCTTTGATTCTACATTCATTGATAAGGGTATCCGTATGTAGGGGGGGGCAAGGCGGGTGATTCCGAGATTTTGATGAAATGTGTCATTCATGGATGGATTCTAACGCAAGCGCAATCGCTTCATCCAAACTCATAGCGCGACCAGCGGCCTGCGCTTCTGCAAAGGCGGCATCGTCAAGCTGTGCATGGATGGTCGCAAGGTCGCGGTCTACGTCGGCTTGTTCAACAGAATGACGGATGCTGTCGATATTTTCTCGTATTGCATCAGTCCAACCGAAAATTTGTGCTCCGTGCTTGAAATTCCCATCCAAAAGCGACAGACTTGCCAATCCTTCCATTGTATAGACAATACCGATTTTCTCTTTTGCTTCTTCGAAATGCCGCAAACTTTGTTCAAAAAGATTTTTGGCATGTGTGATATCACCATCCCACATGGCTGCATATCCCAACTTGACAAGCACCCAGCGGGCATCGGTTAAATTTCCGCCAGCCTGATTGATGACCGACAAGCCTTCTTCATAATATTGACGCGCTTGTATAATGTTTCCCAACCGGGCATTTAGTTCTCCCAAGTGAATAAGTGTGTAAACCATCCATCCACTCATTCCCAATTGCCTTTGGATGGACAGACCTTCTTCTAGGCAACTGCGGGCAATAGTGTGGTCACCATTTTTGAGCGCATAATCTCCCATATCGGACAAAATACGCGACATGCCCACCAAATTGCCAATTTCACGGCAGATTGCCAAACCCTCATTCAAATAGGCGCGTGTTTTCTGATAATCATTCGCATCTACTGTACTCCCCAAATATTTAAGTGCCAACGCCATGCCCACTTTATCACCAATTTCACGGTATATCGCCAAGCTTTCACTTACCAATTGTCGTCCGAACATAACCTCGTCCTCAAGAAATGTGCTTATTCCCAGGTAAAGAAGGCTAAATGCGATTCCTGATTTGTTTTCAAGGTTGCGACATAAGGTCAGGCTTTCTTCAAGGACCGGGCGGGCATTTTGCTCAAAATCACCGAATGTCAGGAAAAAACCCTGTATGCTCAAGGCTTTGGCACGAATAATCGTAGGTAATTGCGCATCTGGCTGGGCGAGAAGCAGTTTTAACCATTTATAACCAGCATGACTATAACCACTTTCATCCCAAAGGCCGAATAATGCGCAGGTCAGTCTCAACCCTATTTGTGCATCGCGTTTTAGCGACCACTCCAAGGCTGCGCGAATGTTATCCAATTCAACTTCCAGCCGTTTGATCCATGCGACAACCTGTGGTCCAACCAATTCCGGTTCGGCGCGTTCAGCCAGACCGAGAAAATATTGCAAATGCGCATCACGCACTGCCATGCCTTCACCCGTCTCGGACAATTTTTCGCGCGCATACTGGCGGACAGTTTCGAGCAGACGGTAACGGGTTTCAGCGTTATCGTCTGCATCCACCACCACCAGCGATTTGTTGACCAGTTGCGCCAGCGGTTCAAGCACGTCATAATCGTCAATTCCAGGGCCCTGGCAGACGGTTTCGGCAGCTTCGAGCGTCCAGCCGCCAGAAAAAACCGAGAGCCGCCGCAGCAGAACGCGCTCAACTGCGGGTAACAGGTCGTAACTCCAGTCAATCATGGCGCGGAAGGTTTGCTGTCTGGGCAAGGCAGTACGGCTGCCGCCCGTCAGCAAGCGAAAACGGTCATCGAGACGCTCGGCGATTTGCTCCGGTTTGAGCATTTTCACCCGCGCTGCTGCCAGTTCAATCGCCAGCGGGATGCCATCCAGCCGAACACAAATCTGGGCGATGGCTGAAGCGTTGACGGGCGTGATGACAAATGCTGAAAAGACAGACTGTGCCCGCTCTGCAAACAGACGCACAGCTTCATACTGGATGACGGTTTCTACTGATTGAGCAAAATGGGTGTGAGGTATGGAAAGCGATCTGACATGATAAGTCGTTTCGCCAGCAATTCCTAACGCTTCGCGGCTGCTGACCAGCAAGCACAGATTCGGACAGGCGTGCAACGCCGATTTAGCCAGTTGCGCTGCTGCTTCAACCAGATGCTCACAATTATCGAGAATTAACAAGACTCTTTTCGATTGCAAATAGCCGTTGATGGTTTCCATCGTGGAGCGGCTAGTTTCTTCACGCAGCCCAAGCGTTGTCAACACCGTCTGGGGGATGAGCGCCGGGTCTGTGAGCGGAGCCAGCTCGACGAACCAGACTCCTCCGGGAAAGAATTGAGCAGATCGGCGGCGGTTTGCAGCGAGAGGCGTGTTTTGCCAGTACCGCCCACCCCGGTTAGAGTTGTCAAACGATGCTCGGCAATCAGGCTTTTGATGGCGCTGATTTCCTTCTCGCGCCCGATGAAACTGGTAAGTTGCGCCGGAAGGTTAGTGCGAAAGGCTTCGAGCGTTTTCAGCGGCGGAAAATCAGCTGGTAGGCCGAGGGTCGTCAGTTGATAGATATGTTCCGGGCGGATTAAGCCTTTAAGACTGCGTTCACCCATGTCTCGCAATTCGATGCCTTCGGGCAGGTTTGGGCGTACCAATTCAGCGAAGGCGGTGGAGAGCAACACCTGCCCTCCGTGCCCGGCAGACATCAGACGCGCCACACGGTTGAGTGGCGGCCCGAAGTAGTCGTTATCGCGTACTTCGACGCTGCCAGTATGAAGCGCCATGCGCACTTTGATGACCGTCTCTCCCCAGACTTCGGCGTGGAGCGCATGCTGCGCGGCGAGGGCAGCTTTTAATGCATTGCGTGCATTTGGGAAAGCAGCGTAGAAGGCATCGCCAACGGTTTTGAAAACCTTGCCTTTGTGGTTTTCAATTGCCCCGTGCAGGATCACATCATGCCGCGCCAGGGCAATTTTCATCGCTTCTGGGTGCTGCTCCCAGAGTTGTGTGCTGCCCTCGATGTCGGTGAAAAGAAAGGTAAGTATATTAGTGGATGTAGGCGCATAGCTTGTAGTAGGTTGCGCATCAGGCTTGGTATTGTGCTCTGTAGCCTGTCCGCCAACCAGAATACGCGCCCCATCCCCGGCCAGAATCACGGTGGAATTGCGGAAGACCTGGTTTTGCTCTCCTTTAATCAGGGTTCCATCCAGATTTCCGCTTATGCCGATCCCATCCTCGCCAACGGAGGTTGCGCCATCACCCTGAGCTACTGCGCCAGAGCCAGCCAATTGCGCCTCCAGCGCAGCCCGTTCTTCGCTCAGTCTTTGATGGGCGTGGCTGCCTGGCAGGAGCGTCTTCAACTCTTCGCGGATGCCATCCAGTTGCTTTTGGAGTTCTTCAAGATCGGTCATTCATCGCATCCTTTATTGCTAATAGTCCCCTACCGGCGCAAGAGCACATCATGCCGCGCCAGGGCAAGTTTCATTGCATCGGGGTGCTGCTCCCAAAGCTGGGTGCTGCCTTCGATGTCGGTGAAGAGAAAGGTGACGGTTCCGCTGGGGAGTGTAATGGTCATTTTTGGGATTACCGAAGCTACCGATTAAAAGTCTGCTGGTATTTTACTCAGTATAGGGGAATTTCACAGATGCGACAACAACCAATTTCAATAACAGCGCGCAACCCCATCGTAAGCGCAACGACCATGTCAATGCAAAAGTCCTCAAGCCTGCGGGATGGTGAACAAAAAGGTGCTGCCACGTCCTTCGATGCTCTCCGCCCAAATTTTTCCCCCGTGCGCCTCGACCAGATGGCGCGAAATGGAAAGGCCCAGACCGGTGCCGCCGCCAGAGCGGGCGCGGTCAATTTTGTAGAAGCGTTCAAAGATGCGCGGCAGGTCATCGGTTGGGATGCCGACTCCCGTATCATGCACCAGAAAACAGATAAAACCGCCCGGCTGTGGCGAAGCCGTTAAAAGTGATTTCGCCGCCGGGACGGGTAAATTTGAGCGCGTTGTGAATCAGGTTGACCAGTACCTGCTCGAGGCGCGGCATATCTGCACGAATGTTGGGCAGGTCGGGGGCACAATCCACCAGAATCATCAGTCCGGCGCGCTCTGCCTGCATTTTCATGCGTTCGGCGGTGGTCATGATGAGCTTGAACGGAGAAATAGGCTTGAGTTCGAGCGGCACCTGCCCCGATTCGATGCGCGAAAGCTCGAGCAGTTCGGTGGCCATTTGGGTTAAGGCATCCACTTCGGTTTGGATGCGGCCCAAAAAGCGATGGGCGGCGGGCGGGTCTTCGAGTGCGCCCTCCTGCAAGGTTTCGGTCAGGGCTTTGAGCGAGGCAAGCGGCGTGCGCAGTTCATGGGAAACGTTGGAGATGAAGTCGCGTCGCACCGTTTCGAGGCGACGGATGCGCGTCAGGTCCTGGACCATTAAAGGGAGCCGCCGCTCTGTTTGTCGGGAATGGCAACGAGTTGGATAAACTGACGACTGGCGGGCATTTCCACGGTTTCGATTTGCATTTCCCCCAACTGCTGACATTTGCGCCACGCTTCGACCAGTTGGTGATGCCGCAAAGTAACAACCACCGAGCGCCCGAGCAGAGCGTTGCCTTCGCCGAGCAGTTTTTCGGCGGCAGGATTGGCAAGCTGGATGTGACCAACAGCGTCGGCGATGAGGACACCGTCAGTCATCTGGTCGAGGATGGCAGCCAGGCGGGAACGTTCTGCCTCGCTGGTGGAAAGCTGGTGATTAAGGATGGTGACCAGGCTGTGAACGCCGCTCGAAAGGGACTCGAGTCCCTTGACATCGGCGGGCAGCTCCAGGGGAGATTGCTCACCCCGGACGGCGCGGGCAACGTCCTGGGTGTAGAGATCGGCATTGCGACGCAGCAACATAGTTCGCCAGGACATCCAGGCAAGAAGGATTAAGAGAAGGCCAATGATGAAATAGGAGAACATCATAAATTATGAAGTCAGAAGGATGAAGTATGAAGAAAGACGGTTTCTTTCATCCTTCTGACTTCATCCTTGGATTCTCATCCTTCAAATCTGTATCCGCCACCGCGAACGGTGACAATGCGGGTAGGGTTGGCCGGGTCAGCTTCGATCTTTTGGCGCAGCCAGCGCACATGCACATCAACGGTGCGGCTGTCGCCGACATAATCCCAACCCCAAACGCGCTCGAGGACAAATTCGCGCGAAAGCATGTGACCTTTGTGCTCGGCAAAGAAGAGTAGCAGGTCATATTCTTGCGGTTTGAGCGCCAGCGGGATGTCGTTGAGCATGGCTTCGCGGCGGGTGATGTTAATGGTCAGGTTGTTAAGCGTGAGCACTTCCTGTTTGCTGGCGGGCACATCGGTTTTGATCTTTTCAAGTTCTTCGCGGATGATCTGGGTGCGGCGTAGTTGGGCTTTGACACGCGCCATCAGTTCACGCATCGAGAAGGGTTTGGTCAGGTAGTCATCTGCGCCGACTTCAAGGCCGACGACGCGGTCAATTTCGTCATCGCGGGCGGTGAGCATGATGATCGGCGATTGGAAGTTTTCACGGCGCAGGGTTTTGCAAACTTCGATGCCGTCCAGCTCTGGCAGCATGATGTCGAGCACGATCAAGACAGGTTGCAAGCGGCGGGCGGCCTCAAGCGCAGAGCGACCATCCCCAGCGGCTTCGACGGCGTATCCTTGTTTTTCAAGGTTATAGACCAGGGTTTCCTGTAGAGATGGTTCGTCTTCAACAATTAAAATGGTTTCTGGCATGATGTTTTTCCTGTGAATGGGGCGCAAATTACTATACCACAAGAAAAATTAGGGCTGTTAAGGATTTGTTAAAGGTGCAACGGCGAGAACCTATCCGAAAATTCTTTATGCCCGTTGACTTTTAAAAGCAGATTATTATAATCAATGGCAGTTGGCGGGTAGTTTGTGAAAAAGACTGCCCACTGGATTTCCCCGAAAACGATAAGGAAACAATCCATGAAAGAACAATGGGCAAGAATCGAGCAATGGCTTGGCAGGCATGCACCTTTTCTGCTGAAGAACCTGCGGCAGGGAGCATCAAGCGCGGCGTTTGCGAAACTCGAAGCGCAGATCAATCATCAGCTCCCCGAGACTTTCCGCGCTTTTTACGCAATCCATGACGGCCAACGCAGCGAATCGCCGCAGGGATTATTCTATGGGCTGCGCTTTATGCCACTCGCGCGTGTACGCGACGACCAGATGACTTGGGCAGGGCTGGTCGATATGAACGAAGAACTGGCGTACGCGATGCGTTCACAGCCAGTCGGACATATCAAACTGCTTTACGCCAACCCGTTATGGATACCGTTTGCAAACGACCAGAGCGGAAATTCCCTTGGGCTTGATCTTGACCCTGACGCACAGGGCACCCTTGGGCAGGTGATCGTCTTCGGCAGGGATGAAAATACCAAGCGATTGGTAGCACCCTCCTTCGAGCGTTTCATCAATGCGCTGATTGAACAACTGGAAGGGGGAAACTTCGTCATTGATAAAACGGAAAAGCTGCTTGAATTCGCCCACTATCCAGACGGAACCCCCTTCAAACACCCTAGCAAACATCCGCTCGATGTCTTTGGGCGCGGGATGTAGCTTGCAAACGCAGCATTGCGAGCAATCTCTTTTTGCTTGACTTTTGGAATCGCGTCATTATAATGAATAGCAGTCGGCGGGTATGGTGGGTGGTAACGTGCCCGGTCATCTTCTTGGGTTTAAGATAAAACATGTAGAATGTCCGAACCGCAGCGAGAATGTTTGTTATACGGTTCGCCCAAAGGAATTATGCGTACCGCTTATACAATAGTTGGGCCGCTGAGTACCAGGTTGGTTAATGAAAATAGAGAGAACTTATGCTAACCCTACGCACTAGATTAGTGATGATTGGATTTCTATTGTTAGGTGTTTTATCAGGTTTATTTTTTGGTTATGAGGGAGGTATCGTTATTAAGGCATCAGTGAAGGAAATGTTGCAAAATTCTAAAGAAAATTCTGAAAATGGAGTCCCTATAAAATCAGTTACGATTACTGTTCAGGCGGATCAGCAAGAGTTTCTTTTTGACCAATTGCGCCAATTTGCAAAAAAGGATTTCTTTGCAATTCGGATTACAAGTCTCGATTCGTTCTATGATGTTGAAATGTGGAGAGATGATGTTGAAGTTAATGGTTCTTTTTATCCCGACTCTGGAAAATTAGATTTAGGACTTTTGCGTAATCAGTTCGAACAACAACCGCCCCAGCCAATAATATCTGTGGCTGTTTTTGATGAGGTAATAACTGACCTTGAATCTTTTATCAGCGAAGTCCCCAGTGCAATTATTACAGAAAAGCGACACAGGTTAATCATCAAAACAACCGATAACTGGCGCAACGAAGAACTTTTGGCACAAATGAAAGCACTCGCAGAGAAACATTCTCTCAAGTATGAATTCTCATTTGACCCATCAGATCACAGGTGCCTTAATGTTGCAATACACGAGGAAGACTTCCATATAACCACCGAAGATTGTGAGCGAGACACAATAGAAAATTTCAACATTGACTTTTATCTTGATTATCATAAAACCCCCACTGCAACATCCGAAGAGACTTTGGACAAATTGTTTGAAGAACTCAAGAGCCTTTTTGGCAACATTGATAATGCAACAGTTGTTAATGAACAGCCTTAAAGATTGAGATGAATTATTGATGTTAGCCAAGCGCCCAAAATTGTTTATGACAGTATTTTTATTCCTTGGAAGTTGTATGGGTTTATTATTTGGATGCGGTTTGGCATTACTAATAGGTCAAACGCCAGCAATAGAAAAAAAGACAACTCCTCTTCCGAACCCTGCGGTAAGAACTGTAACAGTTACCATTGACCCAAAGCGCAAGGATGAACTATTCACTCAAATGCAAGGTTTTGCTGACAACCAGCATTACGCAGTTTTAATCGCGCCAACGGATTCAAGCGAAAATGCTTATATTGTGAAACTATACCGAATTGACATGAAAATGACCGGTTCCTATTCTGCTAAATCGGGTGTATTAGAACTTGGTTTCTATAACACAAGTCCAAACGCTCAGAAGTCCATCCTGGTTTTTTGATGATGAATTGAAAGTTCTCGAAAAAATAATCAACAAAATTCCAAATTCAACTTATTCTGTCAAGCAATAGAACACCTTTCAAAATGCTCACCGGTATATACAATGATTGTTGGAAGCACGAAGTTCAAATTCAAAACCGTCTTACAAAACCTGCCCAACATCGCGTGTAGGCTGACGTGTTGCCGCATCCCGTTTAAAGGCTTTTTTCCGCTCGAAAACATTGTCCGTTTCGCGGGTTGGTTCTTCTGGCAACCCACCGCTAAAACCAACCGTTGGGCCGTATGAAACGCAATTTAGTGAATCTGACAAACATATTCACTTTAAATAGGCAAGGAAATCAAAATGGCACAAACTTCGTCAACAAGAAAAAACCAGGACTTGTCTTTGGATATTCTCACCCTGATAGCAATTGCAATCTGTGTCTACACCCTGGCAGACATTTTTCACGAGGGGTTGGGTCACGGGTTGGCTTACATCTTGCTTGGCGGCAAAGTTGTCAATATCTCGTCGACGGCTTGTGACTGCGTTACGGATGGATTGTCACGCACAGCCCAACGAGCAGTCGCAGCCGCCGGGCCGTTGATGAACCTTATATTAAGCATCCTTTTTTGGATATTATTGCGAACCTTTCGCAAACTGGAAGTATCCATACGTTACTTCATATGGTTATTTATGACCTTCAACGGATTAGTATTTGCCGGTTATTTGGCCGTGCCCACGCTATTCGGATTCGGAGATTGGTTCGAATTTGTTCAGGGACTGTCGCCTGAATGGCTGTGGCGCATATCCTTGATAAGCATCGGCATCATTTTGTATATTGGGGCAGCCTATGTGGCCGTGCATGAATTTGAATTCTTGCAAAGTCGAACACCATTAGAACGTCGCAGCCGAGCCTGGACATTAAATCTGGTTCCATATCTGAGCGGCGGCATCGCATTGTGTATCTCTGGATTATTTTAATCCTGTTGGCCCAGAATTAATTTTGATTTCAGCTGCGGCCGCTTCGTTCGGTGGCGCATCGGGACTAATCTGGATGTCGCCCTGGTCCGCACAGAAAGCGCCTGATGCCAATACGCCGCAATCGCCTGTCACTCTGAAGCGTAACTGGTGGTGGATAATGGTCGGGCTTATTGCTTTGATTTTTCTCGTTGCTGTGCTTGGCCCGGGCATAACGTTCGGGCACAAATAATATAAGCAATTACCGACAAACCCTGCCCAACAGCGTTTGCAGCAAACCGTTTGCGAAAGTATCAAAAAACCCTTCCCCGGAAACAATTTCCGGGGAAGGGTTTTAAAACGCCACAACCAGACTATTTATATTCTCGCATTACCAACACGGTATTATGCCCGCCGAAGCCAAAGGCATTGCTGATCGCCACGCTGATCTTCTTTTCGCGCGCCTTGTTTGGGATGTAATCCAAATCACAGGCTGGGTCGGGGGTTTGATAATGAATGGTCGGGGGCAAAATGCCATCCCGGATGGCCTGAATACAGAAAATCGCTTCGAGCGCACCGGTTGCGCCCATCATGTGTCCGGTCATCGACTTGGTCGAAGACATGGGTATTTTGTAGGCCAGTTCGCCAAAAGCATTCTTGACGGCCTTTGTCTCGGCGGCATCGTTGAGCTGTGTGCCGGTTCCGTGTGCGCTGATGTAGCCCACCTCATCAGGATTCACACCCGCCGCATCCAACGCAGCGCGGATGGCTCTGCCGCCGCCCGAGCCGTCTTCCGCCGGGGCGGTGACGTGGAAGGCATCTGCGCTTGCGCCGTACCCGGCCACTTCGGCCAGGATGTTTGCGCCACGCGCTTTGGCAGAGCTTTCGCGCTCCATGATGAGCACGGCTGCGCCTTCGCCAATCACCAGCCCATCACGGTTCTTGTCGAACGGCGCAGGTGTCATCGAATAGTCATCATTTTTGCGCGACATGGCGCCGATACGGTCAAAAGCCCCAACACCGGTCTCGCATGCCACCAATTCAGCAGCGCCCGCCACTACCGCATCGACCATGCCCATCTTGAGCATTAACCAGGCCATGCCAATGCCATCTGCACCTGAAGCGCAGGCCGAAGCCACCGAAAAGCTCGGACCTTTCAGGCCGAACTCAATGCCGATCATGCCCGCAGCACCGTTCGGCATCAGCATTGGGATCAAAAACGGGCTGACATGGCGCGCGCCTTTATCTTTCAGGGTAAAAATCGCGTCCTGCAACGATTTCAGCCCGCCCACCGCCGAAGAAACCACCACGCCAATCCGCCCGGCGCTTTCATCGTTAATTTCCAGGCCCGAAGCCAGTAGCGCTTCACGCGCTGCCGCCACGCCAAACTGCTCAAAACGGTCACGGCGACGAGCTTCCTTGGGGTCCATAAACTTGGCAGGGTCAAAGTTCTTCACTTCACAGGCAATGTTGACATTCCAACCCGCCGTATTAAAAAGCGTAATCGGCGCAACCCCCGAAACCCCATTGGTCACATTCGCCCAGGTCTCGGCAACATTCAACCCCAGGGGGTTAATCGTCCCCATTCCGGTGACAACAATACGTTCCATAGATTCCTCCAGCAAAGTAGGCTGATTTTCATAACCAGCGGGTAGCGAAATTTTGACGTTACATATAACCCATTACCGGACAGTTCGTCGCGTCTGGGGCGGATTCCGTTTTTTGGGACAAGCCAACTCCCCTTTGCCTGGATTTCCGTTTCGATCTTCGTTGGAGTTCCCTTACTCCCCCGGCTGCGGGATGAAATCGCCCTCGATCCACTCTTCCCCGCCGGGGCCAACTTCCTTCTTCCAAACTGGGACAATTTCCTTGAGCCGATCAATCCCATAGCGTGCAGCATCAAAAACGCCCGTGTCGCGGTGCGCCGACGTGCAAGCGATCAGCACCGTTGGCGTCCGCGGATAGAGCCGCCCGATGCGCTGAATGATGGCGATACCTTCCACCGTCGGCCATTGCACGCGGATTTCATCGGCAACCTGTTTCATCTTGGCTTCGGCCATCGGTTTGTAAGCTTCATATTCAAGATAAAGAGTCTGATGCGGATTGTCGCGTGAAGTCACACCGCGCACCATCCCCGTAAAAATCGCCGCTGCACCGGTGCTGTCGAGCGTGATCTGCGCCAGCAGGTCATCAAGGTCAATTTCGTCTTCGGTGATTTGAAAAATCGTTGGCAGGTCGGCAGGTTGCATGGTTGGATGGTGGGAAGGTTACAAGTTGAAGGTGGAAATCTAACAGCTAACGTCTAACATCTAAAAGCTCCCCCCACTCACGGGTGGGAAGAAGGCCACTTCGGCAGCGGGAGGGATTTCGGCGCTATCTTCGCTGTATTCGTGGTTGACCGATGCCAGACAATGCTCAATGGTTTCGGCAATGGCTGGGAAATGCCCAATCACAGCATCCTTCACAGCGCGGACGGTGGCTACGGGTGCGACATCCAGTTCGATGCTTCTCGTCCCGGCTTTATCGCGCAGGGTGGCGAAGAATAAAACAGTGATGTGGTTCACGGATTAACCTTTCCAGTGCATGGTCATGCCTGCGCCCATTGTATGGTTGGGACGACGGTTAAAACCATACTTCTCATAAAAGGTTTCCTTGCCAGGAGCGGCCATCAGGCCAATGGTGACATTTTGGCTGGCATGCTGATGCAGGTAAAGCATCACCTGGTCCATGATCTGCCTGCCAATGCCCTGACTCTGATGGGCCGGGATGACAATGACATCATGGATGTAATAGGCCAGACCGCCATCGCCAAGGATGCGCGCCATGCCAATCAGCACACCATCCGAAAAAGCGCAGACGCAGTATAACGTATTCGCCAACCCCTTTTCAATGACCTCTTCGCGGTGGGGTCGCCAGCCAACAGCCTGACGCAGGTCGTTGTATTCCTGCGGGGTAGGCAACCTTTCGAGCAGGGTAATCTGGCTCATTACGCCACCGGGTTTGCATCGAGCCAGGCTTGCAGTTCGGGCAGGTGTTCAGCGTAATGTTCCCAGGTGTTGGATGCAATCCAGGTCTCAAAGGGGTTGCCATTTGTCCAGGGGAAGTGGTCGGGCTTGAAGAGTTCGTCTTCGCTGGCGTCCTCGATCATATCGAGAACGTTTTGATAGGCAACCATCTCACGATCCCACACTTCTTCGAGCGAGAGATGGCGAAAGTCGTTCAGAATGCGCGCATTGAGCGCGTCCATATCGGTGATTGGGTTGGGGGTTTGCCCGGCGCGCAGGGCTTCAAAGTGAGCCGTGGCGATCTCCTCCCAGAAGGCGATGTGGCCGAGCAGGTCTTTGACCGACCATTCGTTATGCAGGATGTTCTCCTGCATTTTCTCTTCGGGAATGCGGGCCAGGACGCTCTCAAAGGCCACGCGCGCGCCAAGGATACGCGCCAACAGGTTTTCTTTGTTGAAATCTTCGTCACTCATTGATAATGTCTCCGCTTTTGCCGCCGTGTTTTTCGACAAGGCGAACGTTTTGAATCTTCATGGTTTTTTCGGCGGCCTTGGCCATGTCGTAAATGGTCAGCGCGGCGATGGTGACGGCGGTCAGCGCTTCCATCTCGACGCCGGTTCTGCCGACCAGCTTGGCGGTGGCGGTGATGACAATTCCGGGGATGAAGTCGTCGAGGGTCAGTTCCACGTCAATTTTTGTCAGCGCCAACGGGTGGCATAACGGGATCAGATCCGAGGTGCGCTTGGCCCCCATGATCCCGGCGATGCGGGCTACGGTGAGCACGTCGCCTTTTTTCATCGCCCCAACACGGATTAAATCCAGCGTGGCCTGCTGCATCTGCACTTCGCCCTTCGCCACAGCGATACGCTCGGTTTCGGGTTTTGCGCCCACGTCCACCATGCTGACGCGGCCCGCTTCATCGAGATGAGTCAATTTCGGATTGGTCATGTCCGCATTATACCGTCACGGAGTAGAATTGCGGCATTCGATGTTACAGGGAGAAAAGAAATGAAACCAAAAGGCGCGTTCTATAGGAGCAACTGATGAAAATCCTAACTTTTGACCATATTCAAATTGCCATGCCTGCCGGGGAGGAAGCCAAAGCGCGCGCGTTTTATCGCGATGTGCTGGGGATGAATGAAATTCCCAAACCTGCGGCGCTGGCACAACGCGGCGGCGCATGGTTTCAAGCGGGGGTTGTTTTTATTCACCTGGGTGTGGAAGCAGACTTCCACCCGGCGCGCAAAGCCCACCCGGCTTTGCGGGTCGATGAACTTGACCGTTTTCTGACGAATTGCCGTGAACAGAACGTCGAAATTGATGAAAGCCAACCGCCCCTGGACGGTTATCGACGGGCGCATATTTTTGACCCGTTTGGCAATCGCATTGAGTTGATGGAATCGGTGTAAACCAATTACGGCGCACCATAAACAATCCGATAAATCAAACCCTGGGCATAATCGGCGACGTACAGGCCGCCGTCCGGGCCGACGGTGAGATCGAGGGCGCGAACTCTTATTGTCGAGCTTGAGAAACCACTCGCTTTCGCCGGTGTAAGGACGATCTGCTCCATTCCCCTTATGCAATATCACACGCTTGACGCCACGCTCAATGTTGGGCAGGATGTACGAACCAAGCACCGCCACAAAAGCGTTGTCGCGGTATTCAGGTGGGAAATTATCACCGTTATAAAAGGTCAGGCCATCCACCGAGGAATGCGCCGTGAAGGTGGCGGCGGCCAGGGTCTGGTGGATGCACTCCGGGTCGGCATCCCCATCCCAGCAATCGGGCCAACCATAATTCAGGCCGGGGCGGATAAAGTTCAACTCTTCGAGCGGGATGTCGTCGCCGAGAGCGTCGCGTCCGTTGTCGGTGGCGAACAAATCTCCCGCAGCGTTAAATGCGACATCGTAAGGGTTGCGGAACCCTGAAGCATAAACCGACAGATCGCTGCCATCAGGCTTGAAACGCAAAATCGAGCCCGAGAGCCGATTGTCTTCAATGCAAACGTCGCAGGTCGAGCCGAGTCCCATGTAGATGTACCCATCCGCGCCGAGCACCATGCCGTCGTTTTGATGCAAACCAGTCGGCAGGTTGGGCACGACGATCTTGAACTGGTCTTCGACGCCGTCGCCATTGGTATCCTGCATGGCGACGACATTGGCTTTGTAGGAAATGTACAGGGTATTGCCGATCCAGAGCAACCCAAGGGGCGTATCCAGCCCACTGGCGAAAGTATTGCTCAGGGTGGCGCGATGATCGCCATCCCGGTCGGCAAAGGAATACACGCGCTGATCCCCGGCAGAAGCGACATAGAGCTTGCCATCCGGGCCAAAGGTCAGGCTGGTGGGCTGCGTCACCTCGGCGTAGACCGTTAGCGAAAAACCCGGCGGCAGTTCGCCACGCTCAATGACGAGCACAGGCGTTGGGGTTGGTGTAAGTGTTGGCGTCAGCGTGGGGGATGGGGCCGGGGTGAACGTATCTGCTGCAGTGGGAGATGCCGCCAGGGTCGGCGTGGGTGGCAGCGGGATTTCGCGCACAGCACAGGCCGTCATCAGAGTGGCAAAAAATAAAAGGAAGCAAATCAGTTTTGGGATTGTCATAGGCGAATTATACCGTTTCAGCTTGTTTGGTCAGGCATTCGATACGATTAAATTACGGCTCCCAAGCATTGGGACATAGTTTGGCTAAAAAAGTGAAAGACAACAAGATCAGTGCGCGTATATAATTTCATTGTTATTGTCAGTGTTGATAATAACGCACCACCCCCATTCCTTCGTCATTATTTCAAAAAGGAGCGTTCTATGCGATCAAAGTTTTTTATTCTGTTCAGCATTGTTTTGGTATTGATTGTCGGGGCTGTTTTTGGCGTTTCGCAAAAGGCCTTTGCCGCAGGCCAGCAGGCAGGCAGCCTGTTAAGATTTACCCGCACGCCTACGCGTACAGCCACCAAGTTTTCCACATCCACAACCACCCCCACAACCACCCCCACTGTGGCTCCAGGTACACCTACATGGACAGCTACTCCCTCGTTTTCTGATTTTTATGGTTCGCCTACGTCAGGTGCTGCCCCGCTGACCGTTCAGTTCACGGCCCGCTACGGTCCCGTCTACAATTGCACATGGACTTTCGGCGATGGAACCAGCCAAACATTTGGACCAATTGGCGCAAACGGCTACATTGTTTGTCCTTCCGTAAGCCATATCTATAGCACAGGCGGCACTTACACGGTTTCATTGAGGGTCAGCACATTATCTGGCATAAACTATACGACGACCAAGGCAAACTATATCCAGGTCAACGCATCTGGAATATCTACACCAACACTGACCAGAACCCCCACCAAGATCCCAACTGTTTCAGGTACATAACTTGCTGAAAGTATTGTTTTAGCAAAAGCTGCGTCGCTATCCACCGACGCAGCTTTTGTTAATCGATTGCCTTTGCGGCATTCTCAACTGAACATATCCGAATGATATAATCGCCCCACCATGGACTTAAACATCGCCAGCCGCCAATCGAGTGGATACACTGTCAACACCCCGGTCTATGAAGGACCGCTGGATTTGTTGCTGCGGTTAATTGAGCGCGCTGAACTGGATGTGACAGCCATTGCGCTTGCCACCGTTACCGATCAATACCTGACCCATATCCGTGCGCTGCAGGAAAATGCCCGCGCCGATGAAATCTCCGCGTTTCTGGTGATTGCCGCAAAGCTGATCCAGATCAAATCCGAGGCGCTGTTGCCACGTCCGCCGGTGCGGGAGGTGGGCGAGGAAGACCCCGCCGAAGCACTGGCCCAGCAACTGCGCATCTACAAACGCTTCAAGGAACTGGCTGGCCTGCTCGAAGAGCGCGAAACCAAAGGGTTGCGCACTTACCTGCGTCTGGCCCCGCCCCCGAAGGTGGAAGCACGTCTCGATCTTTCAGACATCACGCTCACCGACCTGCTCAACGCCGCCGAAGGTGTCTACATGAGTGAGCAGGAAAAACAATCGCTGGGAACCGTTATCAGTGCCCCCAAAATCACCATACGCGAGAAGATCGCTGCCATCTCGCAGTGGATGAGCAAAAACAAGCATGCCAATTTCAAGGTTATGCTTGGCCCCAGCGCCACCCGGCTCGAAACCGTCGTGACCTTTCTGGCCCTGCTTGAACTGATTAAACGCTACCGAGTCTCCGTCACACAGGAAGCCAACTTCGGCGACATCGAAATCGAGCGCGCCGACGACTGGAATCTGGACGAAGAGTTTGAATTGGAGTTCGAGTAGGACGGTTGGAAGGTTAAAAGGTTGAAAGTTGCAGGTTTAAGGTTAAAGGGTGGAAAAATAGGGGCTGTAAGATTTTTTACGCATTACGCTTTTTATACAATCCCCAGATTTAACAAACCTACAATTGCTCCCAGCGCATCAATCCCCACATCTGTAATTGCCGGATGACGTCCGGGAGTAAAGTACTGGTGAAACTCATCCGTAGCGGAGTAGGCCACAGCCAGCAGCCAGGCGATGGGCCAGCGCTTGCGATTCCAGCCGAGGGCATGCATATTCGCCAATGCGAGTAGGGCATAGCCGGTAGCATGTCCACCCTTTTTGACGAGAAAATCCATCAGACCAAACTGGGGCATTTCATTGGACGGAATGGACGAAAAAGCAAAGATCACCGCCATCATGAAAAGGGATGGCCCCCAGGTGCGTAAAAAACAAGACAATTTTGACATAAACGGATTGTACCGCGCCTTACACCGTTCAGTTTGCACAAATGTGATTAATCCATGTTAAACTAGCCCATATTAAAATCTCAAGGAGAAGATGATGACTGAAGAAGCTATCGAAACCGTGACTACCGAAGAAGAAAACGAACCGATTTACTACAAACCCAAAGCGTTAAGCATGATCTCGACGATTGCCGCCTGGCTTTCTTGGGTTGTGCTGGTTGTATTTATTTTCGTTGTGATTGCGCAATTAAAATACATCATGGGTGTTGGCGACCAGAGCCAGAAGACTTTGATGGAAATGCTGACCGATCCCCAACAGGGCGAGCAGGTGCGCCTTTTCATTTACAGCAACATGCTGATTCCGCTTTTCAGCGGTCTGACCTTTTTTGTGCTGCTGCAGGCCGCCAATATTGGGCTCAACAGCCTGCTCGAAATCGACTTCAACATCCGCGAGATGGGCAAGTAAACCTGGCAAACCCTGCCATCAAAATGCCCCGCATTACTGCGGGGCATTTTTTTATATCGGGTAAAATGGCTGCCATGAACCCTTTCCTGCTATTGCGCGATGCCAGCCGTGCCGAATGGCTTTCCTTTGAAAACCCGCTCGAAGTCATCAGCGTCTCGACTGTGGATGAAATCATCCCGGCGTTGCGGCGCGTTGAAAGGCTGGTGGAAGAAAACGGCTGGTACGCAGCCGGATTTGTCAGCTACGAGGCCGCTCCGGCCTTTGACCCAGCCTTCACCGTCCGCGCCCCGGGTGGCTTGCCGTTATTGTGGTTTGGGCTGTATTCCGAGCCGCGCAGCAGCCCGACGCTTTTGCCCGCGCCCACAGATGCCGGATTCGCCTTTGAAACGTGGTCATCCTCCGTCATGCGACCCGCTTACGACGCCGCGATTGACAAGATCAAGACTCACATTGCAAATGGGGAAACCTATCAGGTCAACTACACCTATCGTCTTGGCAGCCAGTTTACGGGGAATCCCTGGTCGCTCTTCGCCGCGATGCTCCAAGCCCAGCCTGTCGAATATCCCGCCTATATCGATATTGGCCGCCACGTCATTTGCTGCGCCTCCCCCGAACTTTTCTTCCAACGCAATGGCGACCACGTCACCTGCCGCCCAATGAAAGGCACCGCCCCACGCGGTCGGACGCTGGCCGAAGATGAAGCCAACGCCGCAGCGCTGCGTGCTTCGCCCAAGCAACGCGCCGAAAACGTCATGATCGTCGATATGCTGCGCAACGACCTGGGCCGCATCGCCCGCAGCGGCTCGGTGCAGGTCCCGGCGCTCTTTCAGACCGAGCGCTACCAGACGCTCTGGCAAATGACATCCACCGTCACAGCGCAGGTCAGCACATCATTTGCCGAACTGTTTGCGGTGCTCTTTCCGTGCGCGTCAATCACCGGCGCGCCCAAAGTGCGCACAATGCGCATCATCGCCGCGCTCGAAGATACACCGCGCGGCGTTTACACCGGCGTGATTGGCTTCCTGGTACCGGGACGGCGGGCGCAGTTCAATGTCGCCATCCGCAGCGCCGTGATTGACCGCGAAACCGGCCACGCCGAATATGGCGTGGGTAGCGGCGTCGTCTGGGATTCGACGGCGGGTGATGAATATGCCGAAAGTTTGCTCAAAGCGAAGGCGTTGACCGCACCGCAGACCAATTTTTCGCTGCTGGAGACATTGCGCTGGACTTCCCACCGAAGGCTGGTTCCTGCGTGAGCAGCATTTGCGCCGCCTGCACGATTCGGCAACATACTTCGGCATTCCGTTTAACGGGCCGATGATCGAAGCGCGGCTGGCGGCGATTGCAAAAACCTTTGACGGGGCACAGCGCGTGCGGCTGTTGCTGCTCCATGACGGGACGCTCAAAGACGAGGCTTTTGCGCTCGCTGTCGGGGCGACAAAACCCATCCGCGCCCGGTTGGCGCTGACCCCTGTGGACGATTCCGATGTATTCCTGTTCCACAAAACCACGCGCCGCGCCGTCTACGAAGAGGCCCGCGCCGCCCAACCCGACTGCGACGATGTGCTGCTCCACAACCAGCGCGGCGAACTGACCGAATTCACCATTGGCAATCTTGTCGTAGAACTTGACGGAGCACTTTTCACCCCACCCATTGCCTGCGGACTGCTTGCGGGCACCTTCCGCGCAGCCTTGCTGGCGCAAGGGAAAATTCACGAACGCATCCTCCACCGCGAAGAACTGGCGCGCTGCACAAAGCTATTCCTGATCAACTCGGTGCGCGGTTGGGTGGATGTGGAATGGATTGTCTGATGCCTATCTCTATGTATAATTGATCTTCATCAAATTATCACAACCTGTTTAATCAGTTTGATTCACCACCAATAAACACAGATGAATGGGATTTGAGAGCCCTTCAAATACGTTCTCTGCCCAAAAATCCGGGTTTATCTGCGTTCATCCGCGGTCAAAAAGACTTTCCAATAAGCTCTTATAAAAATCGTTTTCAACTTCGCATTTTCACCGGGAGACAGGTTTCATGGCGTCTGTTCCATCAGCAAACGATGTAGCCATTATTATTTGCGCCTACACTGAAAAACGTTGGGACAAACTCGCATCAGCGATTGAATCAGTCCGTTGTCAAACCCTGCCTGTGGCAGATTTCATTCTGGTGATTGACCATAACCCGAATCTATATCGTCGTGCTCAACAAACTTTTGCCGACCTGACGGTGGTTGAAAACACCGAAGCACGTGGTCTTTCTGGCGCGCGCAACACGGGCGTCAATCTGGTCAAGGGGAACTTTGTCGCCTTTCTTGACGATGATGCCGCAGCCGCTCCCGATTGGCTGGCGCGCCTGTGTCAGCATTTTTGCGACGAAAATATCCTTGGTGCAGGCGGCGCATCGCTACCCGACTGGGAAGCAACCCGTCCGGGGTGGTTCCCAGAAGAATTTTTGTGGGTGGTAGGCTGTTCCTATCGTGGCCTGCCTGAAAAAATTGCCCCGGTGCGCAACCCGATGGGGGGCTGCACCTGCTGGCGCATGGAAATTTTCCACACGGTTGGCAACTTCCATCATGCGCTTGGACATGTCGGCAGCCTGCCTGCCGGGTGTGAAGAAACCGAATTAAGCATCCGCGCCACACAGCACTGGCCGGGACGCAAATTTATCTTTGATCCGAATGCCGCGATTTCACATTTTGTCCCTGCCAGCCGGGCGCGTTTTGCCTATTTTTGCTCGCGCTGTTATTCTGAAGGGATTTCCAAGGCCAGCGTCACCATGCTGGTTGGGCGCTCTGACGGGCTTTCGTCAGAGCGTTCGTATACGCTTGGCGTTTTGCCCGCCGGATTTTTGCATGGTGTTTTGGATGCTTTGCGCGGCGATCTGAGCGGCCTGGGACGTGCAGGCGCGATCTTTGCCGGTCTGACCATTACAACCTGGGGTTATGGAATTGGCATGGCGCAACATTTTCTGCTTCGGCGCTTTTAAGCGATGGCAATCATCCCCATTTTGATGTATCACAGCATCTCAAGCACGGCTGCACGTGGCTTTCGCCGGTTTACGCTCCACCCTGATCTTTTCGCTGCGCATGTTGCTTTTTTGCGCGGGCAGGGCTACAACATACTTTCAGTCGCCGGGTTATTGCAGCCGCTGCCCGAAAAACCCGTCGTGCTTACCTTTGACGATGGCTTTCTTGATTTTTACACCACTGCACTCCCCATTTTGCAGCAGTATAACGCCACCGCATCGTTGTTTATCCCAACCGCCTATCTGGATGGCACCAGTCGTTGGTTGCAATCGCTCGGCGAAGGGATGCGGCCAATCATCAGCCGCAGACAACTACGAGAAATCGCCGACGCTGGGGTGGATTGCGGCGCACATACCCACAGTCACTGTCACCTCGATACGGTCACAGCAGCGCAGGGGCGCGCCGAACTGGCGCAATCCAAAGAAATACTGGAAAAAATCATCGGGCGGACGGTAACGACCTTCGCCTACCCGTATGGACATCATCATCCCGAAGCGCGCCAGTGGGTGATGGATGCCGGGTTTCGGGCCGCCTGTGCCGTTCGAAATGCAATCAGTCACAGCGATGATGATCTTTTTGCGCTGGCGCGCATCACCATTCCCGACCAGACCAACGTCGACAGGCTGGCCGCACTGCTGGCAGGGCCACTGGCAAGACCCAGTGTAAAACTGACCACCCGTTTGTGGCGACAGGTTCGCCTTTTAACGGGTGGTTGAACGTTTCCAGCTACCCTTAAACTAAAGCGCTAACGGCAGGGGCAGGCTCCGGCTTTTGGGCAAAGACCATCCCCCAGACGGTGCCCAACACCAGAATCCCCACCCAGATGCTCCACATATCCCGTTGAATGGTCAGGGCCGGGCTGGCCGGGCTGAGCGCAAATAGAATCGCCGCCGTAATGGCAACACCGTCCAGCACAAGCAAAAAGAGTATCGCAAAGAGATAGCTTGCCGTGCGGCGAATAACATCGAAACAAATGTAACAGACCGGGATGACCAGCAACACATAATCATAGGCCCAAATGTAAGGGGGCAGCAGCACACCCAGCGCAATGGCTGTGCTGAAAACCGTCAGGGGCGTCAGCATCGTGCGTTTTTTCCAGAGCAGCCATGCATAGAAACCGACCAATAATAGCGCCCCCACCAGATAAAGCCCGGTAGCGCAGGTCATCTCCCCGCCGCAGGCCAGACGGGTATAACTGATGATGGTCGGTTGACTGCCCAGACGCATGTTAAATAGATTTTCACTCGCCCCACGAAATTTATTGACCCAGTTGACATCCTGGACCAAACCAATCACGAACAAACCCAATCCGCCAGCAATGATGCCGCCAATCATCTTCCAGTTGCGCTGCATCAATAGCCATATCCCGATCAGCGCCACAATTACGAGAAAAAGCGGTTTGAGTGCTAGCAACGCCAGCATCACACCAGCGGCAAAATCCCAATTTTTTTGCTTGAAATAGAGTGCAACCAGCAAAAAGAGAAAAAACAACCCACCAATCGTCCCGGTTTGCAGCATGGAGATCATGTTGTTGTTAAGAACATAGGCCACAATAATCATCACAGCAAACACGCGACGGTTCAGCCCATCCCAAAAGGTGGAGAGCCAGAGAATGCCGAGGGCCATAATCACTTGCGAGATAAACACCCAGAGCACATAGGCTTGTTCAATCGGCAAGGCCCCCAGCGGAGCAGTCAACAGCGCCAACGGCAACGGATACGGGAAAATCTGATTGGGAATCCAGGTTGCGCCGTTGGCATGATGCCCCCCCAGCCAGGCTGTCGAAGCGTAAGGTGATTCGCCGGTCCAGATCATGTGACCAGAAAGCCAGAATGTAAAAAAACCATTGTTGACAATGGCATCTTTGCCGTGAAAACTGTTAATGGCAATGGACGCGAAAACCGGCAGGCAGACGAGCAACACCAGCAGCATCCACCAGCGCTCCAAAAAGGTTTTGATTTTTTCCTTCATCAGACGCCTTCCCAGGTTTGGTAGAGGCCCAAACGTCCGTTTGCGCCATCGGATAAAAAGCTTTCAACCACCTTGAAACCGCTTACAGATGCCAGGTCGAGCAGTTCCTGCTCCGAAAAGTGATGGACGTAGCGTAACCCGTTGCCGTCACTGCGCCAATCGAGCAGGGTATCCCCCAGATCCACATCCGCCGTAGAAAGATTGACCCGCTCCCAGGGTTGGATGCGCGCGGTCAGTTTTTCGCTGTTTAAGAACTGCCACTCCGAGTGGATCAGTTTTCCATCGAGGGCGAGCAGACTGCGGGCTTTTTGCAAAATGCGCTGGCGCTGGTCGTGGCCTGGGATGTGGTGTAGTGCGGCAAAGGCGAAGATCAGGTTGAAGGTTGCAGGTTGCAGGTGAAGGTCATAATCCCAAGTAGGAGCGGTTAAATCTGCCGGGAAAAAGTTGACGGGAAAAACTTCAGGCTGTTGTTCGGCGTCTTTAAGCAAGGGCAGGCTAAAATCCAGCCCAAGGTATGATCCGCGGTGTCCCAGATCCGCCAGAGTCCGGGCCAGTTGCCCGTTACCGCAGCCTAAATCCAAAATTCGTTCGCTCCCGTTTAAGTAAGAGAGCATCCGCCGCACACCCGGCTGAATGCGACCACGTGTGGCAGAGAAAGATTGCCCAAAATCTGCATAGAAACGGCGATTGAGCGCCACAAGTTGTTCAGCAACGGTTGGATTCATGGGAATTGAAAAGGGACGCTTTTCAGCGTCCCTTTTGTTTAGGACATATATTTTGGTTTACGCCCAGCCCGCCAGGCGTAAACGGCAATGCCGCCAGCCAGCAGCAACAGGATGCCGCCGATGATACCCACCAGCGTATTGTCATCGCCACCCGAAGATTGATTACCAGGGATGGGTGCCTGACTGGATTTCTGTGCGCCAAAATTGACGTAAACCCGATCTCCAGGCTGGACAGTACCAACTTTGACATCTTTGGGCGTGACTTCAAGGGTGTAATTGAGCAACGTAGTGGCGTTGTACCCCGCCGGGGCCGCAACCGAAATGGTATACGTCCCTACCGGAACTTTCTCAAAGCAGACAGGATCGCTCGCTGCCGTGGATGGTTTGGTACCGGAATACTGGCCCGACGATCCGCTGATGCTGATTGCACCGCCCTCAATGCCGGGTTCTGTATCATCATGGAGTGTATTGCCGTTCTGGTCGTCGAACAGCAATACACATACATCAATCGAACCGGGGATGGGCGTGGCTGTTGCGGCGGCGGGTGTGGGTGTGAGCAGCGGACCAGTGGCACTTGGCTGGGGGCCGCTCGGGCCACCCGTGCCAATCACGAGTTTTTGGCCTGGGAAGAGCGCACAGTTGGCGTCGAGGCCATTGAGTGCGCGCAATTGGTCGAGGGTGATGCCGGCCGCAGTTGCAATCTGTGAACAATTTTGGCCTTCATCCACGATCCAAATGATTTGCCCATCCGGTCCCGGTGTGGGTGTGACGAGCGCCTGCCCGGGGGCTGCGTGGGCAGTCAAGACGATGCTCGCCAGTAAAAGAAGACTTAAGCTCATTGCAATCAAAAAGGGTTGTGTTTTCATGGCAAAATAATTATATCACGCACGAAATTGCCCATTACGCTCCATGCTTAGGCTGGGAATCTCGCGTATAATCCACCTGCTATTTTACTCATGCCAGGGCAAACCATTCCTGGGTCGGTTCTGGCGTTCAGGAGAAAATCATGTCGCTTCAAATTATTGTTGGCGCCCAATGGGGCGATGAAGGAAAAGGCCGCATTGTGGACTGGTTCGCTGCCAGTGCAGATGTGGTTGCCCGTTACAACGGCGGTGATAATGCAGGGCATTCTGTTACCGTTGGCGAAAAACTCTTCAAACTGCATCTGGTCCCTTCAGGGATTATTCACCCGCATCCGGTGGCCATTATGGGCAATGGGATGGTGATCAATTTGCGTTTTCTGCTCAAAGAGCTTGAAATGCTCTCAAAGGCTGGCATTGAAATCACGCCATCCCGTCTGCGCATTTCACATGCTGCACACCTGGTGACACCCGCTCACGAAGCCATCGACAAAGCCCAGGAAGTAGCACGTGGCAAAGACAGCATTGGTACAACTGGGCGCGGCATTGGCCCGGCCTACACCGACAAAGCTACCCGCTCCGGGTTGCGGGCCGCCGAAATGCTCTCTCCCGACTTTCTGGAGCGTCTTGGCGATCACATCGACAAAGCCAACGTCACGCTGAGCGCACTCGGCGCGCAACCGCTCGATGTTGCGCCCATCCTGACTGAATACCGCGATTACATCGTACGCTTTGGCCCCTTCATTGCAGATACATCGTCCGAGCTTTGCGGCGCCATTGCCGAAGGCAAGTACATCATGGCCGAAGGTGCACAGGGAACGCTGCTTGATATTGACCACGGCACCTATCCCTTCGTTACCAGTTCATCCACCACGGCCACAGGCGTCTTTAGTGGAACTCGGTCTCGGCCTGACCGCCGCCAACGGTGCAATCGTCACTGGTGTCTGCAAATCCTTCCAGACCCGTGTTGGCGCAGGCCCCTTCCCTACCGAAGTCTTTGACGATCTGGCGTTGCGTCTGCGCGGCACTGGCGCAAACCCCTGGGATGAATACGGCACCACCACCGGGCGCGCGCGCCGCGTCGGCTGGCTGGATGGCATCTTGCTGCGCTATGCCGTGCGTATCAACGGCATGACAGAGCTGGTCATCACCAAGCTCGATATTCTTTCGGGCTTTGAAAAACTCAAAGTCTGCGTCGCCTACACCAAAAACGGACAGACCTTCCACAACCTGCCCTTTGGCCCGACCGAACTCGCCGGGTACGAACCCGTCTACGAAGAGATGGACGGCTGGCAGGAAGATGTCTCGCATATTCGCAACTGGAGCGAGCTACCCGCAGCCGCAAAAAATTATCTGGACGCTGTCAGCAAAGTGGCGGGCATCCCCGTCCGGCTGGTCTCGGTGGGACCGGAACGTGAACAGATTGTAGAGAAGAAGTAATCCCAGAAACATCACTCCCCGCCTTTTGGCGGGGAGTTAGTTTAATGCTAGAATGGGATCAATGAAAACGCTTTCCCTGACCCTTTTCCTGATGATTGGACTATGCACGCTGGGGGCCTGCGCCGCACCTGGAGACACCATCTCTCCCCTTGACCTGTCGACCATCACCCCAACTCCCGGTGGCCCTGAAAATACTCCCACCGCCACCATTGACTGGTTCCCCGTCGAAGATACGCCTACGCCTTTCCCCACCTCCGTGACAGCCCCAACCCTCGACGCATTGCTCGGGCGTGGAGCGCAATCGCTTGCCGACGATTTCTCAGACCCAAACGTCTGGCAATCTGCCAAAATAGCCGGGGATGGTGGCAACAACATCATCGTCAACCGCAACCGTTTGACGACAGCCATCAATATCCCCCCGGCTTACATTTTCAGCCTGCGCAAAGATGTCATCCTCAAAAACTTTTATGCCGAAGTAACCGTCAGTCTCAACCGTTGCAGCATAGGCGACAGCTACGGAATGCTCTTTCACGCACAAAGCAATCAGGATACATATCGCTACACCCTCGGTTGCAACGGACAAGTGCGCATTGAACGCCTGAAAGCCAATACGCTCGTGCCCCTTCAAAACTGGTTGCCCAGCGGCGATGTGCCCCCGGCTGCGCCCGGCGAAGTTACCATGGGCATCTGGGTTGCCGGGGTTGAAATGCGCTTCTTCTTAAATGGGCATTATCAATTTAACATCATCGACCCGGTTTTTCGCTTTGGGACGCTCGGCCTGTTTGCCAGCGGCACCAACCCCAATGGCCTCAATATCAGCTTCTCAGACTTGAAAGTCGACGAAGTCGACTACGTATCTCCCACGCCCACAGCCACGCCGCGCAACACGGTGACACCCACGAGAACACCAAGACCATAGGATTTACGATTTTGGATTTACGATTACTGATTACTGGAAACTGGATATGCCCAATAAACTCAACGATCTCGACCCCAAAACCTGGCTCAAGTTCCAGAAATCGTGGTTCATCCACAACCCGCCGCCGCGCAAAAAGGGTGTATTAACGCACCCGGCCAAATTCCCTGAGACGATGGCCCAGGAATTCGTCGAGTTTTTCACCAAAAGCGGCGAGACCGTGCTCGACCCGATGGCAGGCACCGGCTCGACGCTGGTAGCGGCGCTGCGAGCGAGGCGCAACTCTTACGGCATCGAGTTTAAACCCAAAGTATGCAGAGATTGCGCGGGAAATCCTCCGCCAGGAAAAGGCTACTTTGGCGGCGACACTACACGCGGATGGCCCGGTGGCCGAAATCATCACGGGCAACGCCGCACTTGCCACGCAATATTCCATCCCCAGTGTAGACTATGTGCTCACTTCCCCGCCCTATTGGGATATGCTGCACGCCAAAGGCGCCGAAAACCAAAAAAAACGCCGCGAAACCGAAGCGCTGGATGTGGTTTATTCAGACGACCCCAACGACCTGGGCAATGTGGCCGATTACGAAGATTTTCTGGGGCGTCTGGTGAGCATTTATGCCGGGCTGAAACCGCTGCTGCGAGAAAAAGCTTATCTGACGATTATTGTCAAAAATGTTAAAAAGGGCGGTAAAATTTACCCATTGGCGTGGGATATTGCCCGCGAATTGGGAAAGATTTATACCTTAAAAGATGAAAAAATCTGGATGCAGGATAACCAGCGCCTCGCGCCGTTTGGCCTGGGAAGTGCCTGGGTGAGCAATACGTTTCATCACTATTGTTTGCAATTTCGGAACGATTAAATATGCCTGGGCATCTCCCATATCGCGGCGAAGTCTACCCCAAACAGCGCGGACATCGTTGGCCACAACAACCGGGTAGTCAGGCCCACGAGAAATTCTTTTGGTTTAGTCTCATTCTTGGCGGTATTCTTCTTCTTGTATGGGCTGTGCTAACTTATGTGCCGTTTCTCTTTTTCATTTGTGGCATTTACTGGATGTTTCTTATGATCTTGATCCTTGCTTCTCAAGACGCAAAGAAGATCAAAACAATCACGTCTGATAAAGACGAAGAAAATAGTGATGGGTTGCTGGAAGATTATCTGGCGCAGGTCGAATGGCGTCAAAGCCATCGCTATAGTCGAATGCCAGAACCAAAGTGGCGTTATCGTCGAGTATTAGCGAAATCTGAGCCTATACATTTCGGGTACTTTGTTGTCATCGCGCCTGTAATTTTTGCTCTGACAATCGCCAGTTATTTTGGAGCGAATTCTCCCATTGCTGCATTGGCAGCAATCATTATTGGCATCATCAGTATTTTCGCCTTTTTAATCATCCAAAGTTCGAGAGATTAGCCCCGTAGACTGTTTTCGCACCTAGAGGACCTGAACGATGATTACTGCCAACGATTTCATCAAGCTCCCCTACACCCCCGACCTGACCGAAAGCGGGATTGCCTACGCCACCCGCTCCCTTTCTTACACCTATGATCGCATGGGCGGCTCGCTCTATTCGCGGCTGCGGCGTATTGTCAGCGGCGTGGCGGTGGAACTAGCCTTTCGGCGTTATCTTGGCGAGCAGGCTATTCCGTTTGACGTGAAAGGTGCCACCCCCTTTAGTGAGCCGGACCGTTACGATGTTGCCCTGGGCGGACATCGCTGCGACATCAAGACCTTTGTCATGTCAAAGCGCAATCAAATCACTTCAACGCGACACTCCCCTGAGCTTGTCCTCCGCGCCCCAGCCCTCATCCCATCTGACCAGTTTTCCCCCGAAAACCACAGCGACCAGGATTTATACCTGTTCGCTTTTTTATTTGGCCTGACCACCAACTCCCCTGAAGATATTCAAAAAGCGGTGGATGCAGCCCAGCGCATCTATTTGATCTCATCCACTGCGAAATGATTGGTCTCGCCCGCAAAACTGGGCTCCCTTTGGACGGCTTGCACTCAAAAGTGAATGTAACGCTCCACTGCAAGTTGAAATTGGCGGGCAGGATGCAGACCGCAACTTCATCACAGAAACCATCCTGCTCGAACCGCTTAAGCGCATTTTTGCCACCAATCAATATTACAGCCTGGCCTATGTCCATACTGACACCATCCCCGATGCGCGGGTTGGACTGCACAGCGCCACCAAAGGCGAAATGATCTTAATCCAGCCGCACGAATGGGGCAACATCTGGATTTACGGCATGGATATCTGGCTGACAGGCTACATTTCACACGAAGAATTTCGCCGCAAAGCCAGCACCATCTTTGCTGGCAGCCGAGTTTTCCAGTATAGCAAAACCCAGACCAAAAACCTGTCGGTGCCCATCGCAGACCTGCGCTCATTGAACGACCTGCTTGAACGCGTCAAAACCTGGGAAGAAACCAAAAAAGAATGGTAGTTTTCCTACCAGAAATCGACCGATCTGTGAATAGCATGAAATTGCCAGTGTTGATTGACGACAA
Source organism: uncultured Chloroflexia bacterium (assembly GCA_963757465.1). Taxonomy (GTDB): domain Bacteria; phylum Chloroflexota; class Anaerolineae; order Anaerolineales; family Villigracilaceae; genus UBA5195. The sequence goes on from CAVWRY010000009.1 coordinate 217,523, forward strand.
GACCTGTATAATAAGTTTTACTGATTGCGGTACATCCAACTGACAATCAGCGGGGGAACCCCCCTCAAATCCAACTCAGAAAAATAGGAGTATTCCATGGCATTCAGCTTCAAAAACACACGCGGTGTAACGTACTTTTTGCACGCCAATTCCAAAACCACCAGCACGGGCAAAACCCAAACCCTGTACTTTTTCTCAAAGGAACAGAAAGCTGGCGTACTCGATGCAGTCCCAGCCGGGTACAAGGTTGAAGAAACCGCCAACGGCCTGCCCGTTCTCAAAAAAGCAGCCTAGCAATTTGTACAATCGGCCGGTTCTCTCAGCGAGAACCGGCCTTTTTTGTTGGATTTCAGAGTGGGGGATTTCATGGGTAAAGGAAGTCGACGATGTGAGCAGGGTAGAGCGGAAAGCGTTGTTTGTGAAGTTGGCGACGATTGAAGCAATCGACGAAGAGATGGATAGCACAAGCAAGTGCATAAGCAGAGCGAGAGAAGCAACGCGATGAACGAGCAAGTCTGGCAAGGTAGTGGCGAAACTCAGCATTGTCGCCTTCAACAGAGAAAGTGTCGGTCTTGCCAACAGAGATATCATAGCGGCCATAGTGATACCACAACAAACTATAAGCTTCGAACCCATCACTGAAATAGAATTTTGCCTTGGGAGCTTGATCGACAAGGGCTTGAATACACTCTTTGGTTCGTTCCCAAACCAATTTCCAGCCCAAAATGCAGCGTGTGACACGATCTACCATCGTGATTAAGTAGATCCTGTTTTTTTGTGCTCAATAAAGGTGAATAATTCATCCATCTCAGCTGTGTGGACACTTTCTGGCATCGGTGCATTTTCGGGTAAGCTCTCTGCGCGAGCCTGGACCCATCTTCCAGCAGTGCGGTGATCAATCCCTAGATGACGACCGATACGACGCAGGTTCGTGCCTTCAACATAGAGCCGAACAGCTTGTTGATGCAAGTCTGAACTGTATCCACGTGCTTTCTTCTCGGGCGTATATTTGCACTGGCACACAAAGCACCGCCAACGCTGGCTTCCTGCCGATGTTTTACCTATCTTATTTTGTTTCACTGTTGAACTGCATCTTGGACATTTCATCATCCTATTTTACCCATTATTTGCCCCACTCTGTTGGATTTGGCGCTTGTCATTTTTGGCAACCTTCGTGTATAATATTGCCCTGCCCCGGGCGGGTAGCTCAGTTGGTTAGAGCATTGCGTTGACATCGCAAAGGTCGTAGGTTCGAGTCCTATTCCGCCCACAAAACGCAATGACCGGGACGAGTAAGTGGCCCGGAAGCTGACAGAGAGAGCAAGGCCCTGACTGAAAGCCTGCTCCAGCCTCCACCATCCAAAACCACCCGCGAGCATGAACCAGAACGTAGAGACGAAGTACTGCTTCGCCCATGCCAGTAAGGGAAACGAATGGCCTCGTTATCGGCCAACAGAGATGCCGCCGCTGGTGGCAATCTGGGTGGAACCGCGATCAACTCTCGCCCCAGTTTTGGGACGGGAGTTTTTGTTTTGCAGGAGGTATTCCCATGTCCGAACGTTACGAAGATAGCCAGCTCTACAAAATCCGCCACTCGGCTGCGCATGTCATGGCGCAAGCCATCCTTGAGTTTTATCCGGAAACGAAATACACCATCGGCCCGCCAATCGAAAACGGGTTTTATTATGATTTCGAACTTCCCCAGACTATCACACTCGAAGATCTTGAAAAAGTCGAAAAACGCATGCGCAGCATTATTCAGGGCGGGCACGATTTCAAGAAACGGATCGTTTCTGCCGATGAAGCGCGTGAGATCTTCAAAAACCAGCCCTATAAACTGGAACTGATTGACGGCCTTGAAAAAGGCGGTCTGGACGAATACGGGAATCCGCTCAAAGAAAAGCCGGAAATCTCCATTTACCAGCAGGATACTTTCACCGATTTATGCCGTGGACCACATGTCGAAAATACGCGCAAGATCAACCCCAGCGCTTTCAAGCTCATGTCGATTGCGGGCGCATACTGGCGCGGCGATGAAAACAACAAGATGCTGACACGCATTTACGGTACCGCCTGGGAAAAACCCGACGAGTTGAAACAATACCTGAACATGCTCGAAGAAGCCAAAAAGCGCGATCACCGCAAGCTTGGACGCGAACTCGACATCTTCGTCTTCGACGACGAGATTGGCCCCGGCTTACCGCTGTGGCTACCCAACGGCGGAATCTTGATCGAAGAGTTGGAAAACCTTGCCAAAGAGATGGAATTCAAGGGTGGCTACAGCCGCGTTCGCACGCCGAGCCTGACCAAGGAAGATTTATTCATCCGCTCAGGCCACCTGCCCTACTACACCGAGAGCATGTTCCCTCCGATGGAAATGGAAGGTGTGAAGTATTACATCAAGCCAATGAACTGCCCAATGCATCACAAAATCTTTGGCGCGCGCTCACGTTCGTATCGTGACCTGCCCATCCGTTTGGCAGAATATGGGACGTGTTACCGCTACGAGAAATCGGGCGAACTCTTCGGGTTGATGCGCGTGCGTTCAATGCAGATGAACGATGCCCACATTTACTGCTCTGAAGAGCAGTTTGAGAGCGAGTTTATGGCAGTGGTCGGCATGTACAAAACCTACTTCGATCTATTTGGAATTGAGAAGTTCGTCATGCGCCTGTCGCTGCATGCCAAAGCCGGGCTGGGCAAAAAATATGTGGACAACGAACGCCTGTGGATCAAGACCGAAGATATGGTGCGTCGCGCCATGCAAAACGGCGGCGTCCCATTTGTGGAAGTGGAAAACGAAGCAGCTTTCTACGGCCCAAAGATCGATGTGCAAGTCTGGAGCGCGATTGGGCGTGAGTTTACGCTGGCAACCAACCAGGTCGATTTTGCCGTACCGGAACGCTTTGACCTGAAATATGTCAACAAAGAAGGGGTGGATGAGATTCCCCTGTGCATTCACCGCGCACCGCTCGGCACGCATGAACGGATGATCGGCTTTTTGCTGGAACATTATGCCGGAGCTTTCCCGGTCTGGCTCTCGCCAGAACAGGTGCGAGTGATCCCGATCACCGACGGGCAGAACGATTACGCGCTCAAAATTGCGGACCAGCTCAAAGCCGCAGGCATCCGCGCCAGCGCAGACATGGGCACCGAACGTATGAACGGCAAAATCCGTCAGGCGCAGTTGATGAAGGTACCCTATATGATCGTCGTCGGCGCAAACGAGGCCGAAGCCGGGGTGGTTTCGCTGCGAATGCGGGATGGCTCACAGCTCAACAACATTCCATTAGCAGAGTTCGAGGCGCGGGTCGTGGATCGCATCAAGACGCGCGCAAGCCAACTCTAGAATCAAAAAGACCGGCATCGGGAAATCCCCGGCGCCGGTCTTTTTTACAATATTACTTCATCGAGTTGATAAGCCAGTTGGCCAGCGTGAGAACATCGGGATTACTGCCACGCGAGCGATAAAATAAGCTGCCCAGCAGATAAGACATGTAATTGGCGCGGGTGATCGGTGGGAAGGCCGGGGGAACACCACCAACAATACTCGTTGTACCCGTAATTGTTTCAGGGGTATTTACCGAGCGAAGCGTGACGTTCCAAGTATATTGTTCGCGCACAAATTTTGCGATGTAAAACGTCGTGGTTTGGACAGCAGTCGTCTGAAGATCAATGCACGCGACATAATGGAGCGCGCCGGGAGTTTGGGCGACCACGTTGTCGGGAAGTTTGTCATCAATCCCGTAAATACCCACCTGGATGTGGTCTTTATCAATGCCAAAAATGGGGAGCGTTGGTTTTTTATTATTCTCACAAATATCTTTTATGGCGTCTTTCATAGCGGTGGCAGCTTGTTGTCCTGTGGAGCTTGAGAAAGCTTTGTAAATGCTGTTCTTTTCGGTTTCAATGGAGGTCTTCTCTGTATCGCTGCCTGCGGTTTGGGTAGCATCATCCATCTTTTTTAATGCGCCGATAAAGTCACCTGCGACAACCAGACTGTCAGCCCAACTGACATGGACTTCAGCAACACGATCTTTGGCAACGACCTGGTCATTCTCATCAGAGAGCGAGATAACGGTCTGGTAGCGGTCAAGCGCACCGGCAAAATCCTTTGTCGCAAGCAAGGTATCGCCCCATTGGAGATACAACTTGATTTTGGCAGCTTTGGCGTCTGTGGCTGTTCCGGTTTTTGCAAGCGGTTCCGGGTCTGTAGAGATGGCTAGTTCAAGCTTTGAGCTGGCATCTTCAAATTTTTTCTGACCTTGAAAGGCAAGTCCCCACATGAAATAAGTCAGTGCAAGTTCGCGCTGCGCCACCTTCACATACTCGCTCTTTTTTGCGCCCGTTGCCCAGGCGCTGAATGCCTTTAGGGTCGTTTCAGCCCCGGCAAAGTCGCTGGAGGTGCGCTGTCCTTTGGCAGACGTCATATAAACATCCGACATCAGGCTGCTCGCTTCACCACCCACTTTGGTTGTGCTGTAATGCTGCAAAACAGTATTGATCTTATCCGTAGCATCACTATATTTTTGGGCAGCTATATCATCTTTCGCCCAATTGACCAATATCTGAGCGCTATCATCATCGGCTTCGCTCGCAAATAAACCTTGAGGATAGTTCTGTCTGTAGCTCTGATAACCATTGTAGGCATCCTGCCAGGCTTTTGCCTGTTCCTTTTCAAGTGCAAAGGAATACAGACCGCACTCTTTGATCATGTCAGCGATGCTTTTGTCGGCAAGAAAAGCCGGATAGAGGCTCGAATAGGTATTGTCAAGCGCAAGTACCTGCTCGCAATTCTTGCTTTGATAACTAGATTTGATCGAACCTGGAAGGACAAAATTCCCGGCTAGGTAGACGCCAAGCAGCAGAATAATGCTAATAGCAACAATAATGCTAATTTTGATGCTGGGGTTTAAGGCTTTGGTCTGGTTCATGTCCGCTCCTTGGTGGATTATTCTGCTAAAAATCTTTGTGGATTTTAGTACATTAAATCAGGGGTGCCCTTGCCGGTGCGGCAAATCGCTTTAATAACCATCCCCAATCAATTCAGCCAGAACAGTTCCTGTGGCAACATTCCAAAAACGGATGCGCGTCTGAGTGGGTTGAGAGTAGTCGTTGGCCTGGAGCGTGACCAGCGGCTGATTAAGCGCAGGCCATTGGATTTTGCTGTATAGGATGGTTTTATCTTCGCCGAAGGCAGAAAGCAGCTTCCCCGTCGCCGCATCCCAAATGCGGATAGCGCTGCTCCGCGTTGCCAGCTTCGCTCCGTCAACCGACCAGGCCAGGCTGTAAGCGGCCTTTTCATCGGCCTGAATAAACCCGTCACAAGCATTGGTCGCCACCGTCCAAAAGCAGACTGCGCCATCCCAATGCGCCGAAGCGATCCGTGTGCCATCCGGCGACCAGGCCAGTTGCAGCGCATTTTCCAGACGTGGGTCAAACAAACGGACAAACTCGTCGTTGCTGACCTTCCAGCGACGCAGACTTTTTGCGATATCTCCTGATGCAATCAGGCGCGTGCCATCCGGCGACCAAATGACACTACCGACATCACCGACAAATTTTTGTTGAGTCGAGATGATTTTGCCAGTTTTGGTATCGAGCACGATGACATTGAATACCGGAACACTGACAGCCAGCGAAAAATTATCCGAAGACCAGGCCAGTGCAAGGATGGGTTCGTTTGACATCACTTCGCCAAGTTTGCCATCGTCGAGCAATACTTGCCAAGTAGATGTATCCAAGACCAATACATGGGCCTGAGCCAGATCGCTGCTAACCCGCACAAAAGCTCCAACGGCAAGTTTTTTGCCATCTGGCGACCAGGCTAAATGGGTGATCTTGCTTGCCTGTTCAGGAATGCTGCGAATTAACTTGAAAGTTTTCAAGTCATATAACAGAATCTCGCTGCCCGCGCCGATGGCGATGCTGCTCTGGTCAGGACGAATGGCAAACGACAAGATTTTCCCCGTCAAGTGAATGCTGGTCTGCAGGTGCAGCGTCGAGAGCGGTAGTGGGGTGACAGTCGCCTGCGCAGACGGCGTGAAAACCGGCGGGTTGGCGGCGGACTGACAGGCGCTGAGAAAAGCCGCGAGAAACGAGAGCAAAAATAAGGGGTATTTTTTCATGGGTTATTTAATCCCTCCCAGCCTGGATACAGTATCCGGATGTTCGCCATTATACACGGACAATTGCTCCATTTTAGGATCCAAAAAAATATAATGGTTGTCCAGCATCATTCTGGGATGGTAAAATGAGCACTCACACGTTCTATATCCAATCACCCGTCAAAAGGTTGGGAATTCGTCAAAATTGCACCAAAAGTTTGACGTCTCCCCCGCCGTGTGGTATCATCCACCGCGCCCAAATACCAATTTTTGGCTGACAATCGGTTTAATGTATTCAAGGAGAGCGTCATAGCAGAACAGGAATTTCGAGTAAACGAGGCCATTCGGGTTCCCGAAGTGCGCCTGATTGGCCCCGCAGGTGAAAACGTGGGCGTTGTGGCGATTCGTCAGGCGCTTATGATTGCCCGCGATGCCGAAATGGATTTGGTGGAAGTTTCACCCAACGCTGCGCCGCCGGTTTGCCGTGTGCTGGATTTTGGCAAGTTCCTATATGAACGCGAAAAGAAAGATCGCGAAGCCAAAAAAGCACAGGTCAAGATTGAAATCAAGGAAATCAGGCTGCGTCCCAAAACCAATGAAGCTCATCGTGGTTTCAAGGTGGATGATGCCCGCCGCTGGCTTTTGCAGGGTCACAAAGTACGTGTGACCGTCAAATTCCGTGGCCGCGAAATGGATTATCCCGAACTGGCGCTTGAAGACTTGAAAGAAGTCGCCCAGTCACTCGCGGATGTTGGCATCATTGAGCAGCCCCCCATGATGGAAGGCCGCACCATGCTCGTCGTGATTGGTCCTGCCAAGGCGAAAGTTGCTGCTGTTAAAAAGAAAAAGGCGACGATCATACCGACGCTTAATTGGGGACAAGACCCTTCTTATTCGTGCACAAAACGGATTTGAAAACAGGTAATAAAAACTGGTAAATCCCGCAGGATTTTGATCTGCGGTACTTTTTCTGAAAGGAGTATATCGCTGTGCCTCGCAAACCAAAGTTACAAGGAAAGTTCAAGATGAAGACCCATAAGGCAACATCCAAACGTTTTCGCCTGACAGGGAGTGGTGTGTTGGTCCGCACCAAAGGTGGCAAGAGCCACTTACGCCGTCGTACTTCAGAACGCACGAGCGCGTTGTTCACCGAAATGATTGCTGTCAAAGGCAGTTCGATCATCAAACGTGTTAAACGTCTCGCTCCTTACATGAAGTAAATCATATCCAAATTTTTTATTGCGGCTATCGGGTGTATATAACTGGAGCGTATGGGCAAAAAAATGCCCTACACCGACGCCCGAGGGTTTGCAGGAGGTAATGTTCAATGGCTCGTGTTAAAGGTGGACCTTTCGGTCACCGTCGTCACAAAAAAGTTTTTGCTTATACAAAAGGTCAGCGTGGCACCCGCCACTTTCTCTTCAAGCGCGCCAGCGAGGCGATGCTCAAGAGCATGTGGTATGCCACACGTGACCGCAGAGTCCGCAAACGCGACCTGCGCAAGTTATGGATCGCCCGTATCAACGCCGCTGCGCGTTTGAACGGTCTCAGCTATAGCCGCTTGATCGCGGCCATGAAGAAGGCTGAAATTACATTGAACCGCAAGATGCTCGCCGACCTGGCTGTACGTGATCCGCAGGCTTTTGCTGCGGTAGTGGCACAGGCGAATAAATAAAGTTGGAAAGTTGAAGGACGGCGCATTTGCGCCGTCCTTTTTTGTTTATTACATACTAATAAGCGGGAACCCCATCCCTATCACGATATTTTTACGCCACCTTGCGACCCTGTGGCAATTCTTTGCGCTCGATGGCAAAAGCGGTTTCGAGGGCGTCGTAAACAGAACGAGCCTCAATGATACGGATATTTTCGGGCCAAGGTTCAGCCTTACGCAAGCGCTTGGGGACGATGGCAACCTTGAAACCGAGCTTTTGGGCCTCGCGCAAACGGACGGGCATTTGTCCCGGCAGGCGCAGCTCACCTGCTAGCCCAATTTCACCGATTAGTACGGCATCAGCGCGGACAGACAGGTCTTTCATGGACGATGTCACGGCTGCCGCAATCGCCAGATCGGCGGCGGGTTCGTCGATTTTCATGCCGCCAACGACATTGACAAACAGATCCTGTTCGGCCAGTTTGATGCCGACGCGACGCGTCAGCACGGCGGCGATCATCAGCAGGCGGTTGTAATCGACGCCGTTGGGCGTGCGGCGCGCATTGCCAAACTGCGTCGGGGAGGTCAGCCCCTGGAGTTCCACCAGTAGCGGACGGGTTCCCTCCATTGTCACAGCAATGGCAGAGCCGGGAGCGTTGATCATCCTTTCAGCCAGGAAAGCCTCCGATGGGTTGGGCACTTCCACCAATCCGCGCTCACGCATCTCGAAGACGCCCACCTCCGCAGTCGCGCCGAATTTATTCTTAACGGAACGCAGCAAACGATAAGCCTGAAAACGATCCCCTTCCAGATAAAGCACCGTATCGACGATATGCTCCAGCACCCGTGGACCTGCGATCATCCCCTCCTTGGTGACATGACCGATGACAAAGACCGCCACCCCGGATGATTTTGCCAGCTCGCGCAGTTGCGACGAACACTCACGCACCTGCGAAACCGACCCGGCAGATAAATCCAGCTCTGGCAGATAAACGGTCTGGATCGAAGTCGACAATCAGCACGCCGGGGTTGACTTCACGGTTGTGCTCAAGAATTGTGGTCAGATTGGTTTCAGTGACAAGATAAAGATCATCAGGGAATTTTTGGCCTTTTTCCATCAGCCGGTCGGCGCGCATTTTGATCTGACGCTCCGATTCTTCGCCGGAGACATAAAGCACACGCATTTTATCTGCCATCGCCAGCGCCATTTGCAGCATCAGTGTCGATTTGCCGATACCGGGGTCGCCGCCGACTAGCACAATCGAACCGTGGACGATGCCGCCGCCCAGTACCCGTGAAAACTCACTAATCGGCACAGGCATGCGCGATTCGGCGGCATCAGTGATTTCGCCAATGCGGCGCGGGGAGGTACGACCGGTCAGTCCACGTGATGCATTGGGTGATTTGGCGGGCGGCGCATCCTGCACGATTTCTTCAACCATTGTGTTAAATCGAGCCGCACTGCGGACATTTGCCCATATACGAGGCCGAAACGCGGCTGCATTGCTGACAGACATAACGAGAGTAAGATTTGGATTTGGACATGGGTAATCTCCCAGGGTAAAGTGCTTTGAGTATAACAGAATTTATGTTCTGCCATTTCTCCTCAATTGATACTGGCAACTGGTGCTATACTCTGGCTACTATTGTTATTGGTCTTTACAAGGTATCAGCCACAGAGGGTTCCCCATGAGACGAATTCTAATCATCCTTGCCTTGCTGGCCCCTGGATTGGGGCTGGTGTATTTCACTTTGCAGCCGCAAGCTGATAAAACCGTCAGCATCCCCGTTTTTCACTTTTATCTGGTGACCTTCATCACTTTTGCGGCGGCAGTGATTTCGATTTTGCTGACGGTAACGCTGGGAATGACCAGCCAGCCGCGCCATGTACTCACGGCTGCTGCTTTTGTCGTGATTGGCGGCATCTTCTTTTCGCACGGGCTGGCAACCCCCGGCGCATTGATTGACCATGTCCACCCGGCCATTACCTGGTCGGCCTGGCTGACACTATTCGGCGGTGGAGCACTCTTTGCCTTCGCTTCGCTCGACGGTCCGAACGGCGCACCGAAATGGATGCCGGTACGCGCGATCATTTACATCTCGATATTAGGGGTTTTGATTTACTCTGCCATTGCCGCCTTTACCCCTGATGTGCTCACATATATTGATGACAAGGTTGCCCCCTGGCACCGCGATACCATTTTTGTGCTTACCTTGCTGATGTGGGCTTTTGCCGCTTACAAGCTGTGGCAAACCTGGCGTGTGACCCATAACCGTGTGGATGGCGCGTTGGCTTTTGTCGCTTTCTGGCTGGGGACCGCCACCGTCAGCATGCACCGCTTCCCGGTCTGGAATCTAAGCTGGTGGCTCTACCATGTCATCCTGCTGGTCGCCTTCATTGCCACTGCCGTCATGCTTTTAATTCAATACGAACAGTTGCGCCAGTTCCAGCTTTCGCGCTATTTTCTGGCTGTCGCGCTGATTGTTACCGCCCTGCTGGCGCTGGCCGCCTCGGCGCTCTTCACGCAGTTCTCTTACGATACGCTTGTCACCGAAGTACAGAGCACAGCAGAGAGCACTGCATCCAACCTGGCAAACGGGCTGGCAAGTGAGCTACCCGATGTCGCTGACGCCAAAATGTTGCAGAACATCAGCGACCGGGTGGATATCGACAAACTCCTTACATCCCGCATCCAAAACCTGCCGATTAAAGATATTTACATCTATGCCACCAACCGCAGCCTGCAATACCCCGGCGGATACGATACCACTGGCCCGGTTTCCATGAACCTGGAGGCCTTTCGTGCTGCAACGGGTGGCGACACGTTGAGCATTATCCATGCACCCGATGCAGCCCCTTCGAGCTATGCGCCTACCTCCAATGCGCACGTTATTGAGACATATGCTCCGATGCACGCTGGCGGGAAAACGGATGGCCCGGTCATCGGGGTGCTTGTGACCATTCAGGAAGCCCCCAGCCTCGACAAAGCCATCATCAACGCGCGCATTACCGGGTTGCTGATCGGCGCATTGACAATGGGCCTGCTCTTCCTGGCGCTGCTCTCGGTCGTGATGCGCGCCGACAGCATCATCACCATCCGCACCGACGATTTACGGCGCGTTTCAGCCCAGCTCAAAACCTATTCCGAATGGCTGCTGGGAGAGGATTTGCTTGGGCGGGTGCTATCAGACCCGGACGCACTCAGCCTGACGCGCCGCGAGCGCACCGTGGTATTCATGGACATCCGCAATTTTACAGGCTGGAGTGAACAACGCACCCCTGAGGAAGTAGTGGCGATGCTGAATCGTTACTACACCGTGGCTGAGATCATCGCCAAAAAGCACAACGCCATCAAACTCAAATTCGCCGCCGATGAAGTCATGGCGATCTTCCCCGATGCCCAACGCGCTGCGGACAGTGCGCTTGCGCTGCGTCAGGAACTGCTGCGCCTGCTGGATGGCTATAATCTGGGGGCCGGCATCGGCCTGAACACCGGCCGCCTGGTGGAAGGGTTGCTCGGCAGCAAAGACGTCAAGTTTTACGACGTGATCGGTGACACGGTCAACACTGCCAAACGCATCGAAGCCGCCGCAGCCAAAGCGGAAATCCTCGTCTCAGGCACCACCCGTCAGGCGCTTGGCGAAAACGAATCCAGTTTCGGCCCCGAGCGCCTGATCGAAGCCAAAGGCAAGGGCGCGCCCGTAACGGTGTATCCATTATTGTGATAGCCATAAAATGTCCCCGCCTTAATTGCGAAACAGCAGGGTAAAGGTTGTGCCTGGTTGACGAACGATTTGTAGTTCTGCTTTTAACTGACGGGAAAGAATACTGACCAGTTCCAGGCCCAATGTATCAGGGTGGCTAAAATCAATCTCAGGGGACAGACCCACTCCGTTATCGCTGACCATCAGCCGGGTCATCCCGGCTTCTTTTTCCAGATGGACTTTAATTACACCCGGCTGCCCTTGTGAGAAGGCATATTTCAGCGCGTTGGAAATGAGCTCGGTAATAATCATGCCGCAAGGGATGGCTTTGCCAATATCAAAGGTGATTCTGGCAATTTGCAGGTCAAAAGTAATGTTGTGCCGCTTCGGGTCAATCAGCGAGCCGGATAAATGTTGGATTAACTCTTGGATATAGTCTTCAGCCTGGATGTATTCCAGGTTTTCTGCGCGGTAGAGCTTTTCGTGAATAAGCGCCATGGCACGCACGCGATTTTTGCTCTCTTCAAGTGCATAGGTTACCATATCATTTTTGGAATTATTGGCCTGCATACTCAACAGACTTGAAACGATTTGCAGGTTGTTTTTAACGCGGTGGTGAACTTCTTTAAGCAGGGCTTCTTTTTCGAGAATGGATGCACGCAGCTCCTGCTCCATCTGTTTACGCTCGGTAATGTCACGCACAATGGCTGTATAAAATTTTTGACCGTCCACAACAAATTGCGCAATGGATGTTTCGGTGAGGAAGGTTTCACCGGTAGCGCGCACGGCAGTAATATCGATTAATGCGCTCATGCTATGGGGGGTGACGTCCGTTTCGCCAAAGCGTTGAATGTGTTTTTTGTGCAACCCGTCTATCCCTCCCGGCAGGATAAAGTCAAGCGGCTGGCCGATGACTTTGCTGGCGGGCAAGCCGAACATTGTCTCGGCTGCATGGTTGAAGAGTGTAATACATTGCTGACTGTCCACCATGACGATCCCATCCATGGCAGATGTGACAATGCCTTTCAGGCGTGCTTCGCTTTCAAAGAGGGCATTTTGCGTCTGCTTATTGGCAGTAATATCAATACAAATACCAGAGATACGTTTTGGTTTGCCCTGTTCATCGTAGGTTGCGCGACCCAAAGCATTCACCCAACGTATTTCACCGGAAGGTAGCACAAGGCGATATTCATCGTGCAACGGCACATGTTCATCAATAACGATTTGAAGGTGTTCGGTTGCGCGCTGCCGATCTTGCTCATGAATGGCGTTAAGCCAGATTTCGGCGTTCGGTTGGATGCTTGCGTCAAGGCCAAATAGTTCGAACAACTCGGGGGACCAGTTGAAAAATTCTGATGACATATCCCAATCCCACAACCCGGCGCGTGCTGCATGTTGCGCTAGAGAAAGCCGCTCATTTACCAACATGAGTTGGGCTTCTCTTTCTTTTTGTTGCGTAATGTCGAGAAAGGATGTGACAAATCTTCCGTTCGCAAATGGGGATGTTGCGATATAAAACCATTTTTGATTGAGGGGGCTGAGCAATTCGCTATAAGCTGTTGTGGTTTTGGCTTTATGGCTGTGCCAGAAAGCTTTGATTGCTTCCTGCGATATGCCATACAACTGCGTAGCTACGTTGCCAACGACCCGGGTGGTGCCAAAATCAGCAGTGGTATAAAAAGCCGGGTTGGCATCGATAATGCGGTAGTCCACCATTTCCCCGTTTTCATCGTAGATGATTTCATTGAAGGACAAACCTTCGGTCATGGTCTCAAAAAATGTGCGGATATTTCGTTCGCTTTCACGCAGGGCGTTTTCTGCCAGTTTGCGCTCGGTAATATTTTCGTGGGCAATGACAACACGATGCAATGTTTCATCTGCAAAGCGCATGGCTCGCCCAACAAACCAGCGCTCTTCGTGCGGAGCATGGCAGGAATATTCCAGCATAAATACATCGCGTTCTCCCGCCATGACGGAGCGAATTCCGTTTGCAAACGTCTGCGCCATCTCTGCATCTGGCCCGGTGGTAGCGTCACAAGTCGCAAGGTAGTTGACTCCAACATGGGTATTGCCGCTCATGGGCGGATTGCTGCTAGCGAAGCTGCTCCAGGCTTTGTTGACTGCCAGAATGATGCCATCTTCATCGAGCACGCAAATATGCGCCGAGAGCGAATCCATTGTACTTTGAACAAATTGATGGCTTGCTTCAATCGCTTTTTCGGCTTCGGTGCGCTCATGAATGTCTTGCAAAAAACCTTCATAATAAAGCGGCTGCCCATACGCATCATGGATGATACGAGCGTTGGTTGCCGTCCAAAAGGGTGTGCCGTCTTTACGGCGATGTTGCGTCACAAAATCGGTAACCCAGCCATGTTCCATAATTAAATGCTTGAAATCCTGTCGGACAGACGGGTTGGCATAAATTTGATGGGTAACATCGCCAACCATATGCAGCATTTCAGCAGAGGATGCGAACCCGAATATCTGAGCCATTCTCGGGTTGACAGTTCGATAACCGCCATCAGGATACGATTGGAAGAATCCAACCGGAGCATTTTCGATGATGCTGCGATAATTGGCTTCAGCAGCTTTCAGGGTCTCGGTATTGCGTTTGCGCTCGTTCATCATGGCGCTTAGAAGCAACCCTGAAAAAGACATAATTGCAAGATAAATTTGGAGAAAAAGCAGTTCTTCAGTAATCTCTTGATGCTGATATGAAAAAATACCATAATGCTGCAAAGTTCCCCACAGAGCAATACTGGCGACCAACAAAAGAGCACTCACCATACTGCGCGGGCTAAAGCGAAATGCCAGCCAGATGATGAAGGGAAAAAGCATATAGGAACGCAAAATAGGCTGTTCTGCAACCGTGAAAGGTCCAAATAAAAGCCATGAGAACAGCGCCAGCAGGAAGGTGAGCAAGACTGTTTCAATGGTTTTTCGCCAGTTGCTGAACTTTGGTAATTCATCATCAATTGTCCAGACAACCAGCAAGGGGGTAACCAGCAAAATGCCCAACCCATCTGATACCCATGAGACCCACCAGGCAGCGAAAAATGGAGCGCCAAAGGCGAAAGTAGGAATCATCGCGCCAAACAAGGATGTCACGCCATTGATAAGTGTTGCCACAATCAGCAGGGTAAAGACATCCGCCACACGGTCAAAAGTCATGCGTTTTTGGCTCAGCCAGTTCAGCGCAAATATACCAATTAATGCTTCAATGGTATTGATCAGCCCAAAAGCGAGACTAATGAGCAGAGAGTTTCCGCTAATCAGGTGGCTGATTGTATCGATTGCGAAAATAACAGCCAGTATTTGCGCCCAGCGCCGCCGCGGATTGCATAACAAAACGGCCAGCACAAACCCATCGGATGGCGCGATAATTGGAATACCAGCAGACTGTGCGACGAGCAGGGAAGCAACCCGAACAACAACCCAGTATGCCAGTGCCAGCAACGCCAACCGGAGCGCTTCTGACCAAAAACGTTGGATGCGGGTTTTGCGAGGAAGTTTCTGAAGCTTCAACATGGTTATTTCCTATATTCACGTTAAACAAAATCGGGACAGGGCCTCGCCGTGTCCCGATTTTCCTAATTTTTTTTGATGTCGCAGAGTTTCAAAAACGCATCCACTACTTGCGGGTCGAAATGTTTTCCTGCCTGGTCCTGGATGTAGGCCAGAACTTTTTCTGCAGGCCACGATTCACGGTAAAGGCGTTCGGAACGCAACGCATCCCAAACATCCACCACTGCAAAGATGCGCGCTGCCATGGGAATTGCTTCGCCTTTGAGCCCAAACGGATAACCGCTGCCGTCCCATTTTTCGTGGTGGTAGTGGGGAATTTCGAGGGCATCCTGCAAAAATGGGACGCCTTTGAGCAAGTCATAAGCGTATTGCGGATGTTTGCGCATGACTTTCCAATCGTCATCGGTCAGCGGGCCAGGTTTCAACAGGCTACCATCGGGGATGCCCATTTTGCCGATGTCGTGCAAAAGTGCTCCGCGCCGCAGGTGGACAAGTTTCTCTTCGGGGTAGCCCATGCTAATAGCCAGCTTCATCGTCAGGTCTGTGACGCGGGTGCTGTGACCCTGCGTTTCCTGATCGCGCAACTCCAGCGCCCGCGACCAACCCTGGATGGTGGCGTCATAGGATCGCACAAGTTCGTCATTCGTGTTGCGCAGCTTTTCAAGTACCGAAATATGATCCAGACCCACGTCCACCTGGCCTGCGAGTGCATCAAGCGTTGCCAGCCATTCATCATTCGGATCAAGCTCAGTGCGTTGAAAAACTTCGAGCGTGCCATTAAAATGACCGTTGCTGATCAGTGGAACACCCAGATAAGAGACGAATCCTTCATTCTCCAGCCAGGCCAGGTGTGGATATTCCGTTTGACGCAGCAGGCTGGGGATGAAGACTTGCTGCGCCCGTTCAATGGCGATTCGTGCATAGCCTTCAGGGGTACCGTCTTCAAGACCGAGCGAAGCTGCGTTTTTTAAACCCGCTTCGTGCTGTTCAAACAGAAGAATCCGCGCTGCATCTACATTCAGGCTTGCGACAATTTGCTGCAAGAAAATATTCAAGAGTGAGGACAAGTCATGGTGCGATAAGATGGCATGGTCAATTGCGCGAGTGGCTGCCAGCCGAAGCAATTGTTGTCTGAGCTTTTTCTGGACTGCATGTTTATGCAGGGCCACTTCCACGGTGCTGCGCAGGATGTGGTTTTCGATCGGTTTGATTAGATAACCATAAGGCTCGGTCTGCTGGGCACGCTGTACATGTTCAGGGTCGTTATGGGCAGTGGTGTAGATCACTGGCACATCCAGAAAACGATGAATCTGAGCAGCAGTCTCAATGCCATCCAGTTCAGCCTCCATGACAATATCCATCAAAATCAAATCGGGGCGCAGCTTAACGCTAAGTTCAATGGCATCTTCCCCCGACAAGGCAATTTCAATTAAAGAATACCCCGCCTGCCTTAGATAGCTTTCGGTGCTTTTGGCAATGATTCCTTCATTTTCGACGATTAAAATACGGGGCTTGGGCATTGCAGACCTCCACGCCTACGCACAAAGATGTGGACAGCCAACAATCATTGTTGTGCGCTCAATAAAATTAGGATAATACAATAAATACAGAGCCATGATACATCATCTTTGTCAGGTTGAGTATACAAAGCCATTTCAATCACAGCATTTTCAGCAATCACGTTTTTTGCTGTTTATGGGCTTTGTGTAAAGCAATTAAATTTCTGGCGATCTCATCGGGTGAAAGCACTTCGTCAACTACGCCACGCTGAATGGCCTGAGCCGGCATGCCAAAAACGATGGATGTTTGCTCGTTTTGGGCCATAATATACGCTCCGCTCTTGCCCAGCGCTTCGATTCCATCTGCCCCATCGTCCCCCATCCCGGTCAGGACGATGCCCACGGTGGAGGCCCGGTAGCTTTGAGCCAGTGACAGGAACAGGCGCTCAGCGGAGGGGCGCTGTCCCCGAATGGGAGAACCGTCTTCGATGCTGATCGTCCCCGCAGCAGTCACCACCAAATGACGACCCGATGGCGCAATCAGGGCCCTGCCGGGCTCCAGGCGGTCACCCGCTTTGGCAACCGAGACCCTGATTTTCACTTCGCTGCTGAGCCAGGAAACCATATGATCGACAAAACCGGCGGTGATATGCTGCACAATGACAATCGGAAAGGCAAAATCGGCGGGGAGTTGGCTGAGAATCTGTCGCAATACAGCAGGCCCACCCGTTGAAGCAGCAATAGCGACAACCTGCATCCGCCGGTTTTGCAACGAATGTGGCAAAGTCTGCGGGGAAAGCGACATGGCAGTGCTCGGCCAGTGCGCAACCACTTTCAGATCTGCCACCATGCGCACTGCCGAAACAAGCTGATGTTGAATGGCATCATAATCGCTGCTGGTTAAACCTCGTGGTTTTTCAACGACAGTCAGCGCCCCTGCTTCGATGGCCTTAAACGAAATATTGAAATCAGCATCGTGAATGCTGTTGGCAACCACAATAATCCGCGTGGGTGCGTTTTGCATGATCTGGCGTGTGGCTTCCAATCCATCCATGCGCGGCATGCGAATGTCCATCGTGACAACATCCGGCTTTAAACGTGTGACGGAACGGACGGCATCCATGCCATCTTCAGCCTCGCCGACAACATGAATATCTTGAAACCCTTTCAGCATTTGCCCCAAAACCGTGCGAATCAACAGCGAATCATCCACAATCAAAACACGAATTTGACGGGGATGCCGGTTTTCGGAAAGGATACTCATGATCGAAAAATACCTGATAAATCAATTAAATCAACCCCATTTGCCGCACTGTTTCGAGCAGGACACTCATGGCAAAAACATCTTTGGGAATGTAATCGACCGCGCCGATATCCAAACCCATTAATGCTGATTCGGGGTTGTCACTGGAGGTGAGCATAACAATTGGAATATCTGCCGTTGTTGGGTCGTCTTTGAGCGCCTGGGCAACTTCAAAACCGTTCATACCAGGCATGTGAACATCCATGACAATTAAATCTGGGTGAACCCCATGCGCCTTTTCCAGACCGCCGATTTCATCCAGCGCGCAAAATACCTGCAAGCCATTCTCCTCCAGCATGGCGCGCAAACTTTCAGCCTGGGTCACGCTGTCTTCCACAATCAACACGGTTTTAGGGGCAGTTGTTGTCATTCATCATCCTTTGTACAAAGAATCCCATTTGGTGATGACAATTTCAAGACGCCCTTGAGAAACAGCTTTTACTTGAATATCGTCTACCAGCCAGCGCGAATTTTCCATGTTGTGAATGGCTTTCGGGTCTTCCGATTCGGTGTAACGTTTGGCACAACGGACACACACCCCACGTTTGACGCCGTTCTCGATATAGTCAATCAGAATTTCGCCACCACCCAACAGGGTAGTTTGCCCAAACCCCAGCGAGGTCGCCATGGAGGAGGCTGCCATTGAAATACAAGCCTGATCTTTCAAGCTTAAACCGCACCGTCTGGCATACTCACGTACGGCCATACGCGCGCTAACAATATCAACTTCACTATGGATCACAAATCTTTGTTGGTTCATGTTCATAACACACCGTTTTTCCCTTTAAATAGATCCGCCTTGCCAAGCTGCTTCAGCAGCAAACCAATTTCTTGCAGATTCATTTGTCGATCAATTGCGTTGCGCAGCACAGCTTCGTGCGGCATGCCGTAAACGACACAACTTTTTTTGTCCTGAGCAATCGTCAGGCCGCCAGCCTGATGAAGCTGTTCCATGCCATTTGCGCCATCATCTCCCATGCCGGTGAGAATAATGCCAAGGGCTTTTTTGCCATAATGCCGGGCCAGCGATTTAAAGAGCGGGTTGGCCGAGGGGCGCAACCCTTTGTAGGCGGGGCTGTGCGACAATTCAACTTCACCACGCTGATTGACCTGCAAGTGATAGTCATCAGGCGGAAAGGTGACTGAACCGGGCTTGAGCTTTTCGCCGTGACCTGCCACATTGACCGAAATCTTGGTGACGGAACCGAGCCATTCCACCAACCCGACGGTAAAACCGTGGGAAACATGCTGCACTACCAGAATGGGGAACGGGTAATCGGCAGGTAAATCTCCCAAAACGGCGGCCAAAGCCGAGGGGCCGCCCGTGGAGGCTGCGATTCCAACTACACAAATATCTGTGTGACCTGAAAGATCCATCGAGCGCAGAAGCATCCCATCCTTTTCCTGAGGTCGGGGTGTTGTCGGGCTGTGAACCGTGCCCCAATGGTGAATCACATGCACATCAGCCATATTTTGCACCGTCTGGACAACTTTTTCACAGGTCTGTGGGTCGTCCAGGCCGGGTTTGTTGATGACAGCCAACGCACCGGCACGCATCGCCTGAAACGTCAGGTTCACATCCTGATATTTCACACTGCCGGTGATAATGACAATCGGGGTGGGCTGCTCGCGCATAATGCGGCGTGTGGCTTCGAGACCGTCCATTTGCGGCATTTGAATATCCATCGTGATGACATCGGGCTTGTGTTGCTTGACCAGCGCTACAGCTTCAAGACCATTTGTACCCGTTGCCATGACTTTCATCCCGGCTTCGGCAAGGATGGATGTCAACAGACCTCGCATGGTAGGCGAGTCATCGATAATGACAACACGAATTTGGTCTTTGGCTTTACGCGGCATATTTAATCTTCTGTGTAAGGGTCAGTTGATAATCTTCAACTGGCGCAGTGTTTCGACCAGGATGGTGCCATAAAACGCATCCTTGGGGATGAAGTCGACTGCGCCGTCGGCGAAGCCCCGGCGCAAGGTTTCAGGGTTGTCTTGAGACGTCAACAGGATAATTGGGATGCCGGATGTTTTGGGGTCGGCCTGCAACCGGCGGCATACTTCCAGACCATCCATGCCGGGCATTTGAATGTCCAGCAGAATTGCGTCAGGCAAATTCCGGCGCGCCATGTCCAACCCGATTTCGCCATTGGCAGCGCACATGGCATGAAGACCTTTGTCTTCCAACAATCGCAGTGCCGATAATGCCTGCACCGGACTGTCTTCAACAATCAGAATAGTTTTCTTTTTGTCTGTCATGGTTGACACCTTTGGTCTTGCGAAACGTTTTTCGCCACAAAGTCATTAAATCAACTGCGTAATCGTCTCAAGCAAATTGATCTGGTCAAAACTGCGCTTGACGATGTAAGCATCTGCGCCAGCATCTACACCTTTGGCCTTGTCTTCCGCCGATTCGAGTGATGTCACCAGAATAACAGGCAACTGCGCTGTGCGTGGCTCTTTTTTGATGCGCGTGACCAGCGCAAACCCATCCATGCGCGGCATCTGTACGTCCGAAATGACCAGGTCGGGCAACTCACTGGTCATCAAAATATTGAAGGCTTCCTGCCCATCCAACGCTAGACGCACCACGTACCCGGCTGCCTCAAGGATGTTCTTTTCAAGCGTGCGCGTCGTGATTGAATCGTCGACGACGAGGATGGTATTTTTGGCGCGCACTTCGGCAGGCACATTTTCAGTTTCGGCTTTGCTGACGAACGGGTGCTGATCGTTGCGCCAGGCCAGTTTAATCAGATCCGTTGCGCTCAACACCAGCAATACATCGCCGCTGCCCATCAGGCTTGCGCCTGCAATACCGCCAACCCGCGCGATTTGTCTACCCAAACTCTTGATGACCACTTCCTGCTCGTCAATCAACGCGTCCACCACAAAAGCGACCTTGCGCTCGGCGGAAGCCAGAATTACCACCGGCAGTTGCGCATGCGGATGAATGGTCGCGGAATAGGGCAACTCCAGCACGTGGGCCAGATGCACCAGATTGAGCGGATGATCGGCATAACGGATGGTTTGCCGCCCGCTGACCATTTGAATCTCACCCGGGCGGATGTAGGTAATCCGTTCGATGGCGTTCACCGGAATGGCAAAAACCTGTCCGGCCACCCGCACCAGCAACCCACGAGACGTGGTCAACGCCAGGGGGAGCACCATCGTAAAGCGCGTCCCCTGCCCCGGCTGCGATTTAAGCGTAATGCGTCCGTGCAGCCCTTCCACATTACGTCGCACCACATCCAGCCCCACGCCGCGCCCCGAAACATCGGTAATCATGGTGCTGGTGGAAAAACCTGAGGTGTAGAGCAACTCGATCAACTCCGAATCGCTCAGGGTCGCAGCATTCTTCACCTTGCGGCGCACCGCCGTCTCGCGGATATGCTCCAAATCGACGCCCGCGCCGTCATCCTGAATGCTGATCGAAACATCCTTCCCGATTTGCTCCGCTGTCAGCGTCACCCTGCCATGAGCAGGCTTGCCGTTGGCGCTGCGCTGCGCAGCCAGTTCAATGCCGTGATCGACTGCATTGCGCAAAATATGGATGATCGGGTCCTTGACCTGCTCCAGCACATGTTTATCCAGTTCTACATCGCCGCCCACCAGTTCATAGACAACATCCTTGTGCGTCTGCTCGGCCAAATCGCGCACCATGCGCGCAAACGGCATGGCGATGGTCTTGAAGGGCAGCATGCGCACGCGCATGACTTCCGCTTCCAGCCGGTCGATCACCAGCGACATTTGCATCGTATCACTGTGATATTCACGCGTGAGCGCGTTCAAAAGCGCGTTCAATTCCTTCAAATGCTCCTGACTGGTCTGAACGTAATCCAGCAGGCGGTTAAACTCCTTGCGCTGACTGGCATTAACCAACCCTGCATCGTCCGATGCACGGTGACGGCTAATGCGACCATAACCACCGCGCACTTTGAGCCAGTCCTTTTGCCAGCGCGCCACATAATTCTGTGCCTGACGCACCTGCGTCAAGCGCTGCTCGGCGCGGATTTTTGTCACCAGCAGTTCATTTAATTGTTCCATCAACGAATCGAGCTTGCCCACGCTGACACGGATGGTTTCATCGGCGACGGTAGTCGCCATCGGGGCCGCCAACGTCTCAGAGTCCGGCTCGGCAGGCTGCGGGGACTGGCCTGCCAGCGCTTCTTTGCTATCTGCCAGGGCGGTGCGCAAATTTTCGAGCTGGTCTTTGGATGTCCTGCCGCGGGGCGCATCCGTTTTGGATGCTTTTTTCTCCCGAAGGGACGTCGGGACGATGGGCGCATCAGCAGTTTGCTCTTGGGGCGTGGGCAAAACCTGCGCTCCTGAACCTGCATCACCGCGCCGGAACGGGTCCAAGGCTGCAAGCGCCAGCAAACTTTCCACTGGCGGGGTGGTTTCGCCCGCTTCGTAGGCTGTCTCTACAATCTCGATGGCATCAATCGCCTTGTAACAGGCCGTAAACATCGCTGCAGAAGCCGTGAGCGTCTCTTTCTGCAAATTACCGAGCACATCTTCCAGCGCATGCGCAATCTGCTCAATAGCGCTCACACCCACAGCACGGGCAGCCCCCTTCAAGCTGTGCGCAGCGCGAAAGATGGTCGCCATGCGCTCCTCGCGCTCGCCCGCCGGGATTTGGTTTTGTTCCATCGCCAGCAGACCATCATTCAGAGTCTGAACATGTTCCTTCAGTTCAGCCCGAAAACTGCTAATAATCTGTGCCCGAATCTTTTCGCTAATCGACATGCCATCTCCCTGGCAAATTGGTAGATCGGTAGGTGGTAGATCGGTAATTTACCAATCCCCAATGTACCAACTCCCAATTCCCAGCCATTAAAACCGATACTGTGCCAAAATTTCGCTCATCTTGCGCGCCAGTTCATTCAAACCCTGCGCCGACTTTTCGGTCTGGCGTGTGCTTGCCAAACTTTGCATCGTCACTTGATTAATGTTCTGCATCGCCAGCGAAATCTGATCGATGCCAGTCTGCTGCTGCTGACCGCTGGCAACCACCTGCGCCGCCACCTGCGCTGATTCGTTGATGACCGCTGCAAGTTGCTCAATCGATTCGCGTGACTGCATCGAAAGCTGTACGCCACGATCGACGCCCTTGACGCCTTCCTCGGTTGCCATCACGGTGCTGTTGGTGGCCTTCTGAATTTCGGACAGAATGGCCTTGATTTGCTCGGTGGCCTGGCGCGATTGCTCGGCCAAACTGCGCACTTCGGTGGCGACCACGGCAAAACCTTTGCCATGCTCCCCGGCGCGCGCTGCTTCAACAGAGGCGTTCAACGCCAGCATATTCGACTGCGAAGCAATCTCATTGACGGTGGAGATAATCTCGCCAATTTGCTGGGTCTGGTCTGAAAGCGCCAACAGATTTTCAGAAATCCCTTCCACACGCTCCTTAATCATCGCCATACTGTCAATCGTCGCCTGCACCGAACTCTGTCCGCTGCGGGCCACTTCGACGGTGCGCTGGGAGGCTGTTGCCACATCCTGCACGCGTAGAGCAGCCTGTTCAGAACTGGCCTTGACTTCCTCCACCGTCGTGGTCGTCTGCGAGATGGCTGCGGATTGCTCACTGGCCCCGGCTGCCTGTTGAGTAGTCGCCGCGAGAATTTCCGAAGTCACCGAAGTCAGGTTGGCCGAGGCTTCACCGATGTTAGTGAGCATTTCACGCAGGCGTTCGCTCAGACGGTTGAGATTGTTCTTGAAGACATCAAAATCACCATTGTAGGTACCTTTGAGCACAGCAGGCACAACCCCTTGCGCCATGCTATCCACGTAAGCAATACCTACATTAAGGGGAGCAATGAAAGCATCAAGCGTCTCGTTGACACCCTGGACAATTTCGTGATAGCTACCCTTAAATTTGCCCGCATCACCCCGGGTTGTCAGTTGCCCATTGATGGCGCTGCGGGTCAGGGTGCGGGTTTCATCTACCAGCCCGCGCAATGAAGTGGTGATCTGAATCAATGCTGGGCTAATTTCGTCATATTCATCCTTCTTGATAACTTCTGTGCTCAGATCACCCGCTGCGATTTTTTGCATCGCACCGACAACTCTTTGTTGTAAATCGTTGGCAAAGCTGTCAATGGTTGAAGTCAGCAGGCCCAATTCATCGCTACGATCAATTTTCAAACGTCCACTCAAATGCCCCTTGGAAAGCTCCAAAAGCATCGCCACGCCCTGTGAAAGCGGGCCCGTAATATTGTTTGAGACAAGCAGAGCCAATATAGATGCGAGCAAAACGACCACAATTGCTACGATCCATCCAAGGTTGATGGTGTTTACTGTTGTGACAGCAAATTCACTATCAGCTTGGGTCACCTGATTATTAAGCAAGTTCACATAGCTATCCATTGGAGTTTGAATACCAGTAATATAACCATCCACTTCCCCATCCAATTTTTGGATGTCTGGCGTCACAGCTTTAACCACCAAAAGGGCTGGAAACATCCGATTATCGAACAAATCAACAGCCTTGTCATACGATGCTTTGGCATCAGCAACCAATTTTTGTTCCTCAGCGGAATCATCTGCCAGAGCCTCCGCCGCACTTTGTGCCAAGAGCCTTTCCGCTATTTGTTTTTCGGCTGCCCAATTCTTGCGCGTGTCATCAAAATTCTCATTGATTTCGGCATCGGCAATAATTCTGTACAATTTCGCGGCTTCGCTGGCAACAGCACCCGCCAAAATGGCATTTTGAGCTCGCTTTGCGCCCCTCGCCTGAAGCACATCAAGACTCTGAATTTGGAAATAGTTAAAGAATACCAGCCCTAAAATGGCTAGAATACACAGTCCAAAGCCCACAAACAACTTCTGGCCAACCTTTAAGTTATCCAATATTTTCATGATGATCTCCTTCTTATTTCGACTCTACAAAATCAGTTAGCTCAAGTTATGATGCTTGTGTTATCAGACAATTTCTTCGTAAATAATCAGCCGCGGATCTGCCAGGATGGCGGGCAGGTCGAGCAAAACAACAATCTCATGCTGGTTTCCGTCGCGCATAAAAAGCCCATTAACCAGTTCCGCCTTGATGGCACGTACACTGCCATCTTCCCTATTAATTTGGCTGACCGGGATCGCTTCAATCGCAAAAATATGATCTGCTTGAATGCCCACTTCCATCTCACCTGCTTGCAGCACCAGCAAACGCTGGTTCGGTTTGTTCTTATTTTCAACGCCATTCGATGGCAACCCCAGAAACTGACGCAGATGGACCACCGAGAGAATACGTCCGCGCCAGTTGACCACGCCCAACACCCAGGCTGGCACACGCGGCACAAAAGTCACACGTTCCAAAACGCGGATGTCGAAAATATGCTGCACATTTAAGCCATACAGCTCGCCATCCAGGCTGACAATGGCAACCTGGATCATTTCACCTTGCTGCTCTTCTTGCAGTTTCTGCCCAATTTGGACTGCACGTCGCGCCCAGGCTTTTTCCAGGGCTGCAGCATCCATCACTTCGCTCTGGACCAGCTTCTGATTGGTCTCCTCAATCTGGCGACGAATGGCATCCCAATCAATGGATGTGCGGGTTTTATTCTTTTGGGCAGAAAATCGTTTTTGCACAGTTCAATCCTTTCCAGTGATTAGCCATTCGCTATTAGACGTTCGCTAAAACCTGACCGCTATTGTCTAACAGCTAACACCTAATGTCTAATACCTAATGCCTGCTGCTGACGCAGGATTGCGTCGCGCAGGCGGCCAGCCGTGATTCCACCAGAACCGGCGATCATTTCATCGGCAGGCAGGTTTTTTAGCAGGGTGAAGGCATTCTCCAACGACTTGTGCGCATTTGGCAACAAATCCTGCTCCTGATACAAGGCTGCCAACTGGTAATGACCAAGAATGTGGTTGCGGTCAAGATAGACCACTTTCTTCATCATGTCGGTCGCTTCTACCAGCTTTTTTTGACTCTGAAAGACCAGCCCCAGAGTGTAATAGGCTTCCAGCACCAGCTTGTCAAGCGCCATGGCCTGTCTGCAGCTCTTTTCCGCGTCAAGCCATGCGCCGCGGTTGGCATAAACCTGCCCAAGTAAGATATGCACCAAAGGATTTTTTTGCTCAGTCTCAGCCAGTTTCTCCAAAATGGTCAGCGCATCCTGCTCGTGTCCATGCTCTAAAAGTTCGCGGGCCTGCACAAGCGATCGGTCCACGGCATTCCTGGATAAATTGACCGGCAAAGGCTGCGGGTTAACACGTGGGTACGGTACCGGGCGTGTGGGCGTCGCCTTGGTCGCAGACCTGTCGGGGGGCATCACACTCGGAATTGGCGAAAAAACAAAGGGGATTTCGCGGGGTTTGGCGTTGTCCTCGCGTTGATACACCACCGTATCGGGAAAATTTCGCGGCTGGAACTGGCGATAAATCTCCATCGAAGGCTCTGAATGTCCCACAATCAGCCAGCCGCCATTGACCAGCGCATTATAAAAACGACCTACCACCTGCCGCGTCACCGCTTCGGGAAAGTAGATCGTCACATTGCGACAAATGATCAGGTCCATCATCATCGTATTCGTCTCAAACGACGGATACTGGCTCTCGACCAGATTCAGCCGCGAAAACGTCACCATGTGCCGCACCTGCGGTGACAGTTCAAAGCGATTTCCATTGGGCTGAAAGTAGCGCGTGCGCATGGCCAGCGCGCGCTCTTCACGGAAGGCCCATTGCCCATAACTGCCCTGGCGCGCCCGCTCCAGCGAATTGGCGTTAATGTCCGTCGCCAGGATCGTAATCGACCATTTCTCAAGATCGGGCAGCAAATCACGCAACAGCATGGCGATGGAATAAGGTTCCTCGCCGCTGGCGCAACCCGCACTCCAGATGCGCAGCGTGCGCAAACTGGTTTTGCGCTTAATAATGTCAGGCAAAATGGCGGTTGCCAAGGCATTGAACTGCGCCGCATCACGAAAAAAATGCGTCTCGCCCACCGTTACAGCGTTGACCAGAAAATCCATTTCAGCGACACCCTGCCCATTGGTGAGCAACGCATAATACTCATCCAGTGTCGCGCAGGACGAAGAAGCAAAAGCATGGCGAATGCCATGCTCCAGTTCAGTACGACGGCTCTCAGAGAAATGCAGCCCGCAGGTATCCAGCAAAAGCTTGCTAAAACGCACCATGTCGCCCATCCCAACCGGGGCGACATCGTTTGCGCTGCGGGCATTGGAGGATGAACTCATGCAGTTTCGCCCGTAGATAAATCCAACTCGGCGGGAGCAGCAGTCGTCTTCGGGGAATCAGTGCCCCGTTTCTTTTTTGCCGTTTTCACAGAGGATGCAGGCTGAGGGGCATCCGCGTTCAAGGCACCCGTGGCCGCGCTGAGGGCGCGCACCTGCATCTGATCGAAGAGATGCTCCAGATCAAGCAAAAATGTAATATTTTTCTCGACCTGAATAATGCCTTTTAGCAGGGGAATTTCTGGAATGCCAACCGGCAAAATCGACTGTGGATTAACGATTTTCTCAACCGGGATGGCAAGCACATCCAAAACGTCATCGACAATTAATCCCACCTGGTGCCTGGCGATGCTGACCAGAATGATCGGCGTATGCCAGCCATACGGCACCACCTCCACACCGAAATGCCGCCGCAAGTTAATGACCGGGATGGAGAAACCGTGATAATTAATCACACCTTCCATCCATTCTTGTGTTTTGAGCACAGGCGTGATTGTGACCATCTCAATAATCTGCTGAATGGGCTCAATTGCAATGGCATAATAAACATTGTTAAGACGAAAAATCACCAGGTTGGTGAGAGTGGTTTGGATAATTTGTTCCTGGGATACTTGCATCAAACTCTCTCACTTCCACAAACAAAAACAATGGCCTGGTAAATACGATAATTACTACCTTTATTATCGAGTAATTAATACATTTATGCAAGACAGAATTCTGCAATTTTATTGAACAAACCTTCCTATTCTTATGAGAAAAACCAACTATTTTATTATCATTTTTGTTATTTGTTTTCACCCATAATGCGAAATGTGGGCGTGGATTGTTATCCACGCCCACATCAGTTTTCAACACATCAGGATGACGGTTGGGATTACCTGACTTCGAGGTGACTCCAGGCGAACGAGCCATTGTAGCTGATGTAGTAGAAGCCACCGATCTTGGCTGGTAAGGAACCGGCGGCGACATAAACATTGTTGAAGCTGACGCCATTGATGGAGACGGTGTTGGTATTCCAGTCATTGACATAGCTGGGGATAGTAGCGATTTGCCAGCAGAAGGTGCCTGCACCATCAAAGGTAAATGGCGCTGTGACGGTGGATGTTACCGGGCTGCATGCTCCTCCGGTGCCGGATGATGTTGCGGTGGCAACCGGGATATTGGTGCGGGTAGCGGTTGGCCCGGCGGTGGGAGTGCGGCTGGGAGTCGCGCTGGGGCCAGTGGTGGGGGTATTGGTGCGGGTAGGAGCGGTGGTGTTGGTAGCGGTCGGTTGAGGGGTACCACCAACAGAGTTCAGAACGTTGATGACGGATGTGTAAGCAGCCTTCTTGTTTCCGCTACCGTCGAAGAGCAGTGGAGCTTCGCTGGAGCGCCAGGAGTCGCTGTCACGCACACCCCAAACGGTGATACCAATACAGCGGGCAACGTTGACGCAAGCCTGGGTCAACCCGGCATACTGCGTGGTGTTGGCTTGGGTAACATCTACTTCAGTGAGGGCCACATCAACACCCAGGGCTGCGAAGCTCGAAAGCGTCGTCTGGAAGTTGCTGGGCAGGGAGCTACCACCAGTGAAGTGGGTCTGGAAACCAACGCAGTCAATCGGAATATTGCGGCTCTTGAAATCTTTGACCATGTTGTAAACGCCCTGCGTCTTGGCGGCGCTCCAGTTTTCAATGTTGTAGTCGTTATAGCAGAGCTTTGCAGACGGGTCAGCGACGCGGGCGGTCTGGAAGGCAACTTCGATCCAGTCGTTACCGGTGGCTTGCAGGTTGGACTGGCGGCGGTTCTGGGTACCATCATCAGCATACGCCTCGTTTACCACGTCCCAGTAGGGCAATTTGCCCTTGTAGTGGGCCATTACACCATTGATGTGATTAATCATAGCGCTACGCAGGGCGGTTCCGCTCAGGCTCTGCATCCAGCTAGGCTGCTGGGAGTGCCAGGCCAGGGTATGACCGCGCATCTTCAGACCGTGACTGGTTGCCCAGTTATAGATTGCGTCACCAGCAGTGAAACTGAAAACATTCTGCTGTGGCTCGGTGGCGTCAATCTTCAATTCATTCTCAGGTGTAATCATATTGAATTCGCGCGCTGCGATGGTGGTGTACGCCGAGTTGCTGAGCTTGCCATTGCTGATAGCAGTACCGAAGTAGCGCCCAGACAGGGCAGCAGCGGCACCCAGGGTGGTGGCAGCAGCAGAAGCTTTGGATGAGATCAAGCTTGCCACCATAGCGATCAAAAGAACCATGGAACCAAGTCTTACAAATAGAACGCTTTTCTTCGTATTTCGAAACATATTTTCCTCACTTTAGGGTTGTGGATTGACGATAAAACCAATCCGCTGGCGGATGTTTACTGCCAATCAAAGCAATGGCAGGGATTGCCTGAGAAAATTTATTCGCAATAAAGGTAGGCTCACAGTAGATGAGTAGCAATGCTACTTTATGCTACATTCGCTAAAATCACATTGGCAAAAGCCGTTATTTCTGGTGATGTTGACTAGATGAAAACCATGTAAACGGTTCCATGAAGCTTCTAAAAAAAAGAGCGGAGCTTTCAGCAAACCGCCCAATGCGGTAAACATAGATAATGGTAAAGAACTGTTTTATCCAAATCAGCCATTTAATACTGCATAAGAACGATCTACAAACAATAAATCTAAGGCTTCCTAAAGTTTAGCATTTCTCACAGAGAATACTAGCAATTTTTTGACCGAAATCACAGCAGGTCAACATTCTTTTCGAACGAAATTGATATTTTCGATGAATTTGGCGAATTACCCCTTTGATGTGCCCCGTTAAATAAAAAGGTCTAGCTGACGTTCCCGTCAGCTAGACCTTTTTGCACAAAAACTATTTCGCTTCGAAATGGCCCCAGGCAACCGTGCTGTTGTAACTGATATACCAAAAACCGTTGATCTTGGCAGGCAAAGAACTGACACATAAAATGCCGTGCGTTTCGTAGAATAATTTGTGTTGAGTTGGAAACGTTATAGGGTTATCGCGAATGGGCTCTTCCACCGCCTCCGCCGCCTCCAGAACTTCGCGATCCGCCGCCTCCCGAGGAGGATCCGCCCGACGATGAACCACCGTTCGATGAACCGCGACCGCCCGAATAACCACCGTCGCCGGCGGTTTTGGCTGGGCTGCTATATCCCCCGCCCCGGTTTGCACGCGTGTATCCTCCGTCGCCACGCACGTGTGCTGACTGACCTGCAGATCCGCGGCCATTCCCTG
>CAVWRY010000010.1:0-57005 GCA_963757465.1 uncultured Chloroflexia bacterium
AATGGTCACAGGGTCGGGGATGATCGTCGGGGTGGGGTGCAGCAAGTCGGCCACTTGCGTTTGCAGGGCGGAATTACTTTCTTTAAAGGGCACAACTTAGACACTTGTCCACTGCGCCGCCAACTGCATCCTGCGTGCTTCTCTGAATTGACTGTATCCAAATATAGCCAGTCAAGCAGAATGGCAATCACAATAATGAAAAAGATATTTGATTTACTCATGGTTTACTCCTTATGAGATAGAACACATCGGATGCTATGTGGTTATGAAAAACTAACGATTATGGAAAGCATCTGTCACGAAAACCACCTGCAGATGATACCGTATTATTTCAATATTGCTTCTTGACAAAAAATAGTAACCGGTATTATAGTTATTTGTAACTAGAAACCCGTATACTATTTATTTTCGTGAAAATGACCATCCGTTTCGACGGAAAGGAGTGTGAACATGAGATTATATCTTCGTCTGGCATGGCGCAATATCTGGCGTCATCGCCGTCGCACGATCATAGTGGTGCTGGCCATGGCGCTGACCCTTGGCATGATGATGTGGTATGACGGCTTCATCGCAGGCTTCAACGATGCTATTTATGGCAATGCTGTCAAAGTCTTGGGGGGCAATATTCAGGTACATGCCGCTGGTTATCGCGCAAAATCAGACCAGACACCTTTACTGCCCATTCAGGATGACCAGGCTTTGGTAAAAGCTGCGCTAGCCCAACCGCAGGTATTGGCAGCATCGCGGCGCATCAGCACTGGCGGGTTGGCCAGTAGTCGCGAGGGTGCCTTTCCAGTAGGCATCGTTGGCATCGAACCAGAGCAGGAAAAAGCAGTTAACCTGGCCGCCCAACACGTGGTGGCCGGACGATACCTGCAGGCTAATGATGGCGATATGATCTTCATTGGCAAAGGTCTGGCAGACACAATGGCTGTACAGGTCGGTGACCGCATTGCACTGACCGGGCGCGGGCTGCATGAACAAATGCGCAAACGTACAATGACAGTCGTCGGTATTTACGATCTGGGCATGGCCGACATCGAAAAGCAAACCATCTTCATTTCCCTGGATGAGGCGCAAAACTTGTACGATCTGAGTGGAAAATCGACCGAAGTAGTCATCGCGTTAAACCACATTGGCGAGGAGGGCCCTGTGATGGCGCGCTCCAATCAAGTTTCCAGAGTGACGAGATTGACTCCTACGAAACCAACTTCCCAGAACTAAGAAAGCCTTGGGAACCAAAGATGGTGTCATGAATATTTTTAGCGTCGTGATTCTGATGATCGCTGGAATTGGCATCCTTAACCTTTTACTGATGGCCGTCTACGAACGGACGCGCGAAATCGGTTTATTGGGCGCACTTGGTCTTCATCCGAGCCAGATCTCGTTGTTATTTATTCTGGAAGGAACGATGATGGGCGTGGTTGGTGTGATCGCCGGCATTGCATTTGGCCTGCTGCTCAATGGCCTGTTCAGGGCCGTTGGTGTTGATTTTAACGTCGTTGTCTTCGGCCACCAGCTACATGGCCCTCATGGGTGGACGCATTTATCCCAGTTGGGGGTTGGAAAACATCATCGGGCGCTCGTTAACCGTGTTGATTATTGCTTCGCTGGCAGCTCTTTATCCGGCGTACGAGGCGGCCCAGCGCGAGCCTGCTGAAGCGTTGCATTATGTGTGAGGTCCAAGATGATACAAATCCTTAGTATGGCTTTCCGCGACCTGGGTCGCAACCGCAGACGTTCCTTCTTCTCGGCGTTGGCCGTCTCGATGGGGCTGGCAATGCTGATGCTTTTGGCCGGTTTTCTTAATGGAGAAATGGGTGGGGCGGTGGATACTTCCATCCGGCTCCAAAGCGGACACATCCAGGTGCGAGCACAAAATTATGACGAGAACAAGACCAGCCTGAAGTGGGAAGACCTGGTCGAAAATCCCGATCAGGTTGCGGCGAAGATTGCCGCGCTGCCACAAGTTAGTGTGGCTTCGCCGCGCCTCTTTGCCAGTGGCATTGCAGTAACGGGTGACAAATCGACGGGTGTCCGGGTGATCGGCATCGATCCGGCCTCCGCGGCCAATGATCCTTATCAGCAGGGGATGTTAAGCGGTACGTTTCTAACTGCCGACGATAACAGCGGCGTGCTGCTTGGGCAACCGTTGGCTGATAAACTCGGCCTCAAGGCCGGCGACACTTTCAATCTGTCTGTCAACACGTCGAATGGCGATGTGGATGAACAACCCTTTACCGTGCGTGGCATCTACACCACCGGTACCGGCAGCTTCGACAGCGTCACAATATTTATGCCGCTGCTCAAAGCCCAAGCCATCACCCAGACTGAAAAACATGCCAGCACCATCTTCGTGATGCTTAAAGATAAAACCCAGACGGATGCCGTGGCCGCAGCGCTAAAAAGTCCAAATTTGCAAATATTGACCTGGGAGAAAATGAACGAATTGACCCTCCAGACAGAAGATCTGTCAAATTCGTATATGATCTTTTTTTATTTGATCATCCTCCTGATTACGTCGACTGTCATCATTAATACGCTTATCATGTCCGTTTTCGAGCGTACACGTGAGATCGGCATCCTAATGGCAATTGGCATGAAAGGCCGCCGGATTATGACCATGTTCCTGACTGAGTCGGCATTGCTGGCTGTCGGCGGGATCTTAATCGGGCTGGTGCTGGAGGTCTGGTGGTTTTCTATTTCACCACCGTTGGTTTTCACATCGGCAACGTGGGCTATACCGGCATCCTGTTGGCGGATACCGTCCACGCCAACCTGACCCTGAACACTACCGTCAATTTGTCGATCCTGACCTTTATCATTACGCTCCTGGCGGGGGTTTACCCGGCCTGGATGGCATCGCACATGCAACCCGTCGAAGCGCTACACGGCGGCAAGTAAATTAAGGAGAATAAAATGGAAGTCGCAAAAGTTGAAAATGCTACCCGTGTTTATAAAATTGGCAAAGTGGAAACTCAGGCGCTGCGCGGCGTGAATCTAACGATTGAGAGCGGCGAATTCACTGCGCTGGTCGGCCCTTCGGGTTCGGGCAAGACCACACTCTTACAATTAATCGGCTGCCTCGACCAGCCCACCAGCGGCAAGGTCTTAATTAACGGCAAGGATGTCAGCGGTCTCAACCGTGACAAGCGCGCCGATATGCGCCGCGGCACCCTCGGTTTTATCTTTCAGTTTTACGCGCTCATCCCAACCTTGAGCGCCTACGAAAATATTGAAATGCCGCTGTTACTCACTAATCATAGCGCCAGCGAACGTCGCGAGCGTGTTTTGCAACTGCTCGAAGCCGTCGGTCTTTCCGACCGCGCTAACAACCGTCCCGATCAGATGAGCGGTGGTCAGCAACAGCGCGTAGCGATTGCTCGCGCCTTTGCCACCAAACCAAGCCTGATTTTGGCCGATGAGCCGACCGCTAACCTCGACACCATCAATGGTGAACAAGTAATGGAGATCATGGCGAAGCTCAACCAGGAAACCGGCGTCACCTTCGTTTTTGCCACCCATGATCCGCGTGTTATCAAGTATGCAAAGCGCATTGTCACCCTCAGTGATGGCCTGATTACGGCTGATGAGCGCGTTCTTGCTTCACAACCGGCATAAATATCAATATCACGCAAGGAGGGCGTGGTTCCTGCGCCTTGATAGGCGTATCATCCAAACCAGGAAATCATTCGTGGATTGCTGCACCTTCTTACTCGTAGAAGTATCCTGTCAAAACACGAAAGGTTGAGAATAAAAATGAAAAAACGATTTTTTGTATCCTTCTTGATTTTGTCCTTGCTGGTTGCCTGTAGCGGCGCTGACAAACCAACGGCTGTCCCGACGGTTGTGTTAGACAGTGGCAATCCCAGCACCACACAACAGCCGGCCTCCCATCCATCTGGTAGTGGGGGTACTACTACCGCGTCGGGCGTGATCGTCCCGTTGCAGCAGGCACATTTGGCCTTTGCAGTTGCCGGGCGCATCAAAACGGTCAATGTCAAGGAAGGCGATCAGGTCAAAGCCGGGGATGTGCTCGCTGAGTTGGACAACGCCGTCGCGCTGATGGAAGTCAATCAGGCCGACCGCAATCTCAAAGAGATGATGTCCCAGGCTTCCATCGCTGCTGCCGAACGTGCCGTTGCCGACGCCCAACAAGCTGCGCAGGATGCCAAAAAGAAGACCGATAGTATGTTCTTCCCCCGCGCATCGGACACGCTGATTGATAATACTCAGGGTTCGATTGATCTTGCCAAACAGCAACTTGCCCGCGCCAAGGATTCCTACAAGGCTGTTTCAGACTTGCCGGATGGCGATAATCGCAAAGCGACCGCGCTGGTTGCCATGACCAATGCCCAGCTTCGTCTCGATCAGCTCATTTCGAATTACAACTGGTATTCGGGCACGCCCACCGATATTGACGCCGCCATCGCCCGCGCCAACCTCGATGCTGCCAACGCTGCCTTGCAGGAAGCCCAATGGTACGTCTCGGCACTGAAAGGGGAGAACATCCCGGAGAATGCCACAGGAACCAAACTGGCCCAGTTGCAACAGGCCCGCGACGACCTGGCAGCCTCCCGCGAACGCTACGACGCCACCCGCTTGGTTGCCTCCATTTCCGGGACTGCGGTCACGGTCAACGGCGTCGCTGGGGAAATTGCATCGCCCGCTGTTGTCTTGATCGTGCTGAGCGATGTTAGCAAGCTGCAAGTCGAAACCACCGATCTGAGTGAACGTGATGTTCCCAATGTCAAAGTTGGGCAGACTGTCACGGTCACGATCAAAGCGCTTGGTCAGAATGTCGCCGGCAAGGTTGTCTCGATCTCGCCCGTTTCGACCACGCTGGGTGGGGATGTCGTTTACAAAACCACCATTGACCTCGACACCACGCCCGACAACCTGCGCGCCGGTATGAGCGTGGATGTGGCGTTTGATGGTCAGTAGACTCATTCTGTTATAAAAATATTCCCACTGAGAACACAAAGTTCTTTTTATAAAGATTTCCCCGTGTTCTCTGTGTGCTCAGTGGTAAAAAGTTCTTAGCATTAGGAATCGCATCACTGCCTTATGTCTGTCAGACACGCCATTCTCGGTCTGCTTGCCCAACATCCTCGACACGGATACGAACTCCGTGCGGCGTTTTCGGCTGTCATTGGCGGCGATGAAAACTGGGATGTCAAACCAGCCCAGATTTACTCCACGCTCAACCGGTTGGAGGAAGCGGGCCTGGTGCATCAGCAGGCCATTGAGCAAAATGGCGGCCCCGAAAAACGCATCTATGGCCTCACCGATGCCGGACGCCAAACCCTGCGTGATTGGTTTGCCCTCGGGATTGCCCCCGAACACCAACGGGACGATTTCTTCGTCAAGCTGATGACCGCCCTCGTCTCTGGTGCTGCTGACCCGGGGCGCATCATCCAGATTCAGCGTTCGCTGCTCTATCAGGAACTGCACGCCGCCACCACTCTGCGCGAAACCTACAATCCCCGCGCCGAAATTGCCCAGATTTTGCTGCTCGACAAGTCGATCATGCACATCGAAGCTGACCTGCGCTGGCTCGACATTGCCGAAATGCGCCTCGAAGAAATCAAGCGCCAACCCCTGCCCGAACCTGAAGTCAAACCGCGTGGAAGACCAAGGAAAGTCGGTTGAAAGGTGGAAGGTTTAAAGGTTTTTCTAATATCTAAAAACTAAGAGCTAATCCCTATGAATCTCATTCAAGCGCAAGGCCTCACCAAAACCTACGGCTCCGGCGATACGACCGTGATTGCCCTCGACCATATCAACCTGAGCGTCAACGCAGGTGAGTTTGTGGCAATCATGGGCCCAAGCGGCTGCGGAAAATCGACTCTGCTGCACCTGATCGGCGGGCTCGACAAACCATCTAGCGGACAAGTGATCTTCGATGGCGTGCCCATGGCCGAAATGAGCGATAACGCCCTGACGATGTTGCGCCGCCGCAAGATGGGATTCATCTTCCAGTTTTTCAACCTGATTCCGGTGCTGAGCGCTGTTGAAAACGCCGCATTGCCCGTCACCCTCGACGGTGGCAAACCCGCCGAAGCCCGCGCCAAAGCCGTCGAGTGGCTGACTCGCTTTGGCTTGGGCGAACGCACCAACAGCCGCCCCGACCAGCTCTCCGGGGGGCAGCAGCAACGGGTCGCCGTCGCCCGCGCCCTTGTCGCCGAACCCGCCCTTGTCCTGGCCGACGAGCCGACGGGCAATCTCGACACGCGTTCCGGCGACGAAATCGCCAGCCTGTTGCGCAGCGTCTCGAAAGACTACGGACGCACCGTCCTCATGGTCACGCACGACCCGCGCATCGCCGCCTACGCCGACCGAATTGTCTTCCTGAAAGACGGGAAGATGATTGACGACACGTTCTTGGATGCTAGACGTTAGCTTTTAGCTGTTAGAAAACCTTCAACCTTCCAACCTTCAACCTTGTAACCTGCACCCATGAACCTTCCCCTCACCCTCGCTACCCGCTATTTGCTTGGACGAAAACTGCGCACTTCTTTAACAACGCTCGCAGTGGTCTTTGGTGTGCTGGTCATCTTTGGCATGAACATCATCCTGCCAACCATGCTGACTGCCTTGCAAACCAATGCCATGGCGGTGCAGGGAACCGTCGATCTGAGCATCTTCCACAAAACCGGCGATGCTTTTCCGCAGGAGATGCTCGCCAAAGTACAGGCTGTCGATGGCGTGCGCGCCGCAGCCGCTTCGCTGGGTCGCACAGTCAACCTGCCCGCCGATTTTTTTGACGGGAATCCGGCTACGGCGGATCGCATCACGGCACTCAAGCTGGTGGGAATTGATCCTTACGGCGCGAAAACCGTCCGTGCCTACCCGTTGATGTCTGGCCGTTACCTTCAGGCTTCCGATTCAGCCGCGGCCTTAATCAGCCAGACGCTTGCCGATGATCTGTCCCTTAAAGTGGGCGATTCCTTGCCGCTGCCTGCGGTCAACGGCCTCACGCGTTTGACGATTGTCGGCATTTTGTTGCCGAGCCTCGGCCCCGGGAATGAAGAAGTGCTTGTTACGCTGCCCGAAGCGCAGGCCTTAACTGCCGAGCCGGGCCACGTCAACGTCATTGATGTCACCTTCAACAGCACCGACGAAGCCCGCCGTAAACAGATTTTGCAAGCCATTCAGCTTGCCATTGGCGATGATTATCAGACCGGTGCGCTCCTGGGCGGCGACCAGATGTTTGCATCGCTCCAGGCAGGTCAGGTTGCTTTCAGCCTGTTGGGTGCGCTGGCTTTGTTTATGGGCGCTTTTATTATCTTCAATACGTTCCGCACGGTGGTTGCCGAGCGGCGGCATGACATTGGCATGTTGCGCGCCATTGGAGCCAGCCGCAGGCTGATTGTCGGCATCATCCTGACGGAGGGGCTGGTACAGGGCGTGGTCGGTACGCTGCTTGGGCTGGTCATTGGCTATCTGGCGGGCGTCGCGGTGCTGGCGTTGGTTGGGCCGATCATGTTCCAGTTTCTTAATCTCAAAATGGGGCCGCCCGTCGTCTCTCCATGGATTCTGGTGGTTTCGATCTTGCTTGGGGTGGGGGTGACGGTCTTCGCCGGGCTGGTTCCGGCCATCCGCGCCAGCCGGGTGACGCCGCTCGAAGCACTGCGTCCATCCACCGCCGATCTGGAATTTACCCGTCAGTTTGGCCCGTGGTTTGTGCTCGGACTGGTGCTATGCGTGCTGGCGGTGCTGGTGCTTTTTTCGGGTCAAATACTGCTGATTGCTCCCGGTGGGCTGCTCTTCCTGACGGGTGTCGTACTGGTGACGCCAGGGATGGTGCGCCCAATTGTGATGCTTTTTGGCAGGTTGCTTGCTCTGCTCTATGCGCGTAGTGGAATAGGCGAACTGGCCCAAGGCAACCTGACTCGTCAGCCTGCGCGGGTGGCGGTCACGGTCAGCGCCACTATGCTTGGGCTGGCAATCGTTGTCGCAGCGGGGGGGCTGGTGGCCAGTCTGTCGGGAACGCTGAGCGATGTCATGCAGAAAAGCCTCGGCAGCGATTATCTGCTTGTTCCGCCCTCGGTGGCGTTGTGGGCCAGCAACATCGGTGCGGATGCGCGCCTGTCTGAGCGCCTGCACAGCATTGACGCCATTAGCGACATCAGCGCTATGCGTTACGCCGGGTCGGTTGTGGGTGACAAGCCCGTTTCACTCTTAGGGATTGACCCAACTGTTTTTCCGAAGGTTGGCGGGTTGCACTTTCAGCAGGGGATTGAATTCCTCGCCTATCAGCAACTGGCCCAGGGTCGTGCCCTGATCGCCAACGGAGCGTTCCTCGCCGCCACCGGTGCCAGAGTCGGCGATACGATTGCGTTGTCGACCCCGCATGGCAAAATCCCCTACCGCATTGTGGCCGAGGCCGCCGACTTGATGAATGTCAAAATCACCAGCGCGTTTATTTCACAGGCCAACATGCAGGCCGATTTTGATGTGACCGAAGATGTCTTTTTGCAGATCAACCTGAAACCCGGCGCAGACCGGGCCGCTGCCGATCCGCAAATCCGGGCGATTGCCGCCGACTATCCCCAGTTCCGCGTGGTGGCGGGCAAGGCGTATTACGGCCAGTTGCAATCCGAGATGGACGCAGGCTTTTCAGGCATCTATTTTGCGCTGGCGCTGCTGGCGCTGCCGTCGCTGATTGCCATGCTCAACACCCTGGCGATTGGCGTGATCGAACGCACCCGCGAAATCGGCATGTTGCGCGCGGTCGGCGCAACCAAAAAGCAGATTTACAGCATGGTGGTAGCTGAAGCTCTGCTGCTGGCCCTGATCGGCGCGCTCTTTGGCGTGCTCTGCGAACTTTATCTCGGCTTTGTCTTTGTGACGGGTCTCGAGACGATCTTTCCCCTGGGCTATGCCTTCCCACTATCCGGGATTTTTGCCGCGATCATGATTGCCCTGATTTTCGGCGTGCTCGCTGCCATCATCCCGGCCCGTCAGGCGGCAAGCATGAATGTGGTCGAAGCGTTGCGGTATGAGTAAGAGCAGAGAATAGAGAGTAGATGACAGAGAGCAGGTCTCGATGGCCTGCTCTTTTCTTTTCTCTGCTCACTATTCTCTATTCTCTGATTTCCCTTACAATTAGGTGTCTTTCATCCTGCTAAAGCAAAAGAAATCCAGATAGAGGGTCATGCTATGAATA
Source organism: uncultured Chloroflexia bacterium (assembly GCA_963757465.1). Lineage (GTDB taxonomy): Bacteria > Chloroflexota > Anaerolineae > Anaerolineales > Villigracilaceae > UBA5195. Next base: position 9,173 of record CAVWRY010000010.1, read on the forward strand.
ATTTATCATTCCGTTTCACAAAAATATGTTTTTTCCTTTTCTTTTTTCTCACTGCCTGTGGAAGTGCACAACCACAGAAAAATTCTTCGACAGCGACTTCAACCATTCTCCCTGTGACGAGCACTGTTGCTCCAACGACTTCGCCAACCGCAACTGAGACTCCACCACCTCCCACACCGATAGCAACCATTGAAATGCCTACTATGATTGTTACACCTGCTCCCACAGATCGACCAGGGAATTACCTTCTTTATACCCTTTATCTCGACCAGTCTGTATTATGGGCAATTAACCCAGAAAAACCAAGTCCCTTTCGCTTGCCTGACACAAGTAATTTGTGGAATAACTGGTCGCCTTCCCATCAATTTTGGCTTTATTCAGATGGTGAATGGTTTTACAAGATTTTTGCAAGCCCTACTACATATACCACCAGCGTCCATGCCATCTATAACCATCGTCAGTTTAAATCGATTGTTTCCAAGACCTGGCTGACAGATGATGTTTTGCTGTTTGAAGATTATCAGGGTGAATATCCAAACGGGTCGGCTGATCTCTACAGCTTGAATATTCCGTCGGGCACAGTAACAAAATTAATCAGACTCAAAGTTAAACCAATACGAGATGATTGGCGCTGTCTTTCCTGATGAAAAAAAATGGTTAAAGGTAGATTTTGAGACTGGGGCTGTATCCATCATGGATGAAAATGGCAATTCTGATGCGTTTTTCACCAATTTTGCAATTGCAGGGCCCATTGTTCCTTATTTTGACCCCCAAAATCCTTTTGTTTAACGCATAACAAAACTGGATAGCTACTTGTTTATAGCAAAAGAACATGCTGATCCTAAATCTACCTACAAATTATGGGTGGTTTTGAATCATGAAACGCCTCATATACTTTTAGATCCTCAAGGCGAGAAAATTGATCAATTTTCAATTGATCAATTTTCAGTATCGCCTGATGAAAAATATATTGCTGTGAAGCTGGCTAGTCTTCTGGATCAACATATTTATATCTTCAGTACGGATACATTTCAACTTCTCTATAAATGGATATATCAAAGTAAAACGGGCGGTGTACACTTTGTTTGGTCGCCCGATTCTGAAAAGATTGCTTTTGAGTATTCTGGGGGTGGCTCTTCTGTTGGAATTCAGGTAATGAATATCCAAACCGGAGAAACCAAGGTGATCGTCCAGAAAGGTGTTGCAGCCATTCAGGGTTGGGAAGCAGTTAAATAAGCTGCCTGTTCTTTTCTATTCTCTAATCTCTCATATCTCAATTACAATCAGGCATCCTTATCCACTCAGGAGCCTTTCATGCCATCCCATCCTGTCCATTGCCTCGATCTTGATTTTCAAGGCCAGCCGCGCTCGGTGGCTTCGTATATGTTGGAACATAGCGGCGGCGTTGCCATCGTCGAATCCGGTCCCGGCTCGACGCTTGGTGCGCTCGAAGCGGCGCTCAAAACCCACGGCTACGGCATCCACAACATCACCCATGTTTTGCTAACCCATATCCATCTCGACCATGCCGGGGCGTCTGGCTATCTGGCGCAGCAGGGCGCGCAGATTCTTGTCCACCCTGTTGGTGCGCCACACCTGCTCAACCCCGAAAAACTCGTCGCCAGCGCCACGCGCATCTACGGCGACCTCATGGACAAGCTCTGGGGTGAAATGTTGCCCGTCCCGCCTGAAAAACTGACGATTTTGCAGGACGAAGAAGAAGTCGTCATTGGCGATTTGCATTTTGTCGCGCTCAATACGCCCGGTCACGCCGAACACCATTATTGCTATCTGTTCGAAGACCTGTGCCTGAGCGGCGACGTTGGCGCGGTGCGCATGCCTGGTTACCAATATCTGCGTGTGCCCATGCCGCCGCCCGAACTGCATCTTGAAAAATGGCGCGAGAGTATAGCCCGTCTGCAAAAAGTTGGCTTCAAGCGCATTGCTCCCACGCACTTTGGTATTTTCGACGATGCTGAGTGGCACCTGAAAGCCACCCTCAAGGCGCTTGACGATGTCGAAGATTGGCTGCTTGTCAATATGCCCCCTGATCCACCTGTGGAGGTACTCAAGAAAAATTTCGTCGCCGCGATGGACGCCCAGAGCCGCGCTCTGGGCCTCGACGACGATGCCATCGAAGCCTACCGCCTCGCCAATCCGCTCAGCATGTCGGTGGATGGGCTGGTGCGCTACTGGAAGAAATACCGTGCTTGAGATACGCCGCCGTTCCGTCCCTGCGCTGGCCCTGGGATTTTTGCTCTGTCTGTTCTACAGCATCATCTTTAGCGGACAAATGCTCGGCATTCTGGGCCTTTATCGCCCCTGGGCAGCCATCCCGTTAACGGTGCTGGTCTTCGCTGTCAGCGGATTTTTCTACCTGCGTTCTTTGCCCGTTGCCGAGGCGCCTGCCCCAGCCTTTGCGAAGCTCGACCTGTTCTTTGGCCTGTGCGCCGTTGTGCTAACGCTGATGATTATCGCCGTTCCGCTGGTTTTGTGGCCCGCTTCGCCTGCCGGCAAAACCCTCACCTGGGATGCTGGTCTCTTCCAGTTCCCCAAAGCGGTCGAACTCTTCCGCAGCGGCTCGATCTGGAACATGAACGTCTGCTATGCCGAGTATCCGCTTGGCTACGAATCGCTGCTGTCGTTTTCGATGCTCTTCGGCGACGGGACGGCTTTGTTCGGCCCTATCCATTTTGTGCTGGCGTTGTTTCTGATTGCGGCGCTGTGGTTGTTGGCAAAACGGCATACCGATCTGCCATCTGGTCTGCTCTTGCTGGCGATTGTTGCCTTCCTTTTATATGGCTTCCTCAACAAAGATAACAACCCCTGGTGGATTTTTGAGCCGCTGCTCTTCACGGTCGGCAAGAATGACTTGATGCAGGGTGCAGCCGTGCTGGCGGTGCTGGCTTTTGCGCCGCTGATGGCTGCCCGTGACGAAAAGTTCCAGTGGAATCTGGTTGGATTTGCGCTGGCGAGCATGGTCGCTTTCAGCATCAAGCCCAATAGTCTGATCATTCTGCCACTCTGGCTGCTGGCTTTCTACTACCAGTGGAAGACATCCCCCACGCGCGCGGATTTCTTCAAGCGGGCGCTCGTCATGATAGCGGTGGCGCTGCCGGGGCTGCTGTGGATTCCGCGCAATCTGATGGCGCAGGGTGCGCTCTTTATGGGGGCATCGCTCAAACTAACAGCCTGGAGCATCGCTGCGAACCTGACCAATCCCAGCCTGTACAAATACATCCCCGTTTATTTGTATTTCTTTCTGGCGCTGACGGGTGTTGCGGTGATCCTGTCCATTTTGCGCCAGCGGATTACGCTCGCGGCGGCCCTGACGCTGGTGGTTTTGCTGGTGGGTTTTGCCGTGACCCCGGCCTCGGCCTTTCATGGCAACAATCAGGAACGCGCCGAGATCGCCTGGCGTTTTGCGGTGGCCTTTCTTTCGTATGCGGCGCTGCTGATTTTGGTCTTCGCCACGCCCCTGCTCAAAAAGCTAATTGATCTGCTCAGTCGCCAGCGCCTTGCACTCTTTGCACTTGCGCTTGGCGCGCTTTTACTTTCTGGTTTCTTCGTCTGGCGCATGCGCCAACTGGTGCGCTATGTGCCCGAAAATGCTGGCATTATGCGCGACCAGTTTGAAAAGCCGGTTGGCACGGATGGCTACTTTAGCGCCTACGACTACACCCGCAAAAACATCCACAACAGCACGATCATTGTCGATAACGGCTTGCCGTTCTACGCTTACGATGCGGGCTTCACCAACACCACCGCCTGCGCGGGCCACGCCGACACCTTCATCGTCTTCAACACCGACTGGGACAAAGGCGACCCCGGCGAATATCCCGACTACGTCAAGACCGATGGCTGGACGAAAGATTGGAAGGTGGTTTACGAAGACAGCTATAGTCGGGTGTATCAGCGCAGGTGATTGTTGTTTAACACACAAAAACACCATCATTGAATTGGGGGCATTCATCGTTATGCCCAACCATTTTCATGGCATTTTCTATAATGAAGGAGTGGGGTTCATCTCCGCCCTGCATGGTCGTAAATTCACGGATTGATGCGGTTACCACAATCGCGTGACGAACTAGGTCGCTTCTCCGAGCTTTTCCATGTACAATTACGGGACTTCTTGTGAGCGGCAGGCGAAAAAATACCCATTCCCGCGATACCCGATAAAATAGTATCTCATACAATTCACGTATTTATTTATCTGGAGCCTCCATCATGCCTACCCTGAAACACTTCCTCGACCTGGCGGATTATTCTCCCGCCGAAATACAAGATATGCTTAACCTAGCGTTGCGCCTGAAAAAAGAGCATTTCGCGGGTGGCAACACGCCGCTCTTTAAAGGCAAGACACTTGGCATGATTTTTCAGAAGCCTAGCCTGCGTACGCGTGTCTCGTTTGAGATGGCGATGCGCCATATGGGCGGCGATGCACTCTATCTTTCGCCGCAAGAAATTGGTCTGGGCAAACGCGAAACCACTGCTGACATTGCGCGGGTCATGTCCGGTTACGTGCAGGGGTTGATGGCGCGAGTTTTTGATCACGAGCACGTCATCGAGCTGGCCAGGTGGTCATCCATCCCGGTGATTAATGGGCTAAGCGATTATTGCCATCCCTGTCAGGCCATGGCCGATGCGTTGACCATTCTCGAAAAGTTTGGCACGCTCAAAGGGTTGAACATCGTCTATGTCGGCGATGGCAACAACGTGGCGGTTTCGCTGCTGCATGTCGTCGTCATGCTCGGTGGCAACTTTACGATTGCCAACCCCGAAGGCTACGACATCCCCCCAAAGGCCAGGGAGGTAGGCGAGGAACTGGCCACGGGCGGGGCAAAGCTGCGCTTTCTGCGTGATCCGCATGAGGCGGTCAAGGATGCACATGTCATTTATACCGACACCTGGACCAGCATGGGCCAGGAGGAGGAAACTGTCCGGCGGGAAGCCGTTTTCCCCCCGTATCAGGTCAACCAAAAACTGGTGGCGCAGGCGCGCAAAGATGCCATCGTCATGCACTGTCTGCCTGCGCACCGCAACCATGAACTCACCGATGAAGTGGCCGATGGGCCGCAGTCGGTCATTTTTCAGCAAGCTGAGAACCGTCTGCATGCGCAGAAGGCTGTTCTGGCACGTCTTTTCGATGTGGCGTAAGATGAGTATGATGCTGCGGCAGTTGTTTCTAACCTTTCTCATCTTCAGCACCATGCTGATTGTTTTTTCACTTACCCTGATTGGGGGCAGTGCCATTGATATGTTCTCGCTGGCACAAAACCCGGCGTTGGATAAATATGTGCAGGCCGGGTTGTTTTGGGGCGCATCGCTGATTGCGTTGTTCGGCCTGGCGGGTCTGCTTGCCGGGCTGGTTGGGCTGGTTGCCGCAATTGTGTTGCGGGCCGCCGAGTTGAAGGAAGAAGATGATGAGCCGCAGCAGGTTTTTGATGCTGTGCAGGAACAGGAGATCGCATGAGAATCGGCATCCCAAGAGAGCGCCGTCCGTTTGAGTTGCGCGTTGGCCTTTCGCCCGCCGGAGTCGAGATTTTGTCTCATCAGGGGCACCAGATTTTCGTGGAGGAGGAAGCCGGGGCGGGGGCTGGTTTTACCAACGAAGAGTATGAGCGGGCTGGGGCACAGGTCGTTTTTTCGCCCATGGATGTTTTCAGCCGTAGCGAGTTGGTGCTCAAAATGGCCCGTCCGCTGCTTGATGAAGTGGTGGGGCTCAACCCTGGTACCACGCTGATGAGTTTGCTTCACATGGCATCTGCTCCCAAAGAGATGCTTGAAATGCTGCTCAAGAACAAAATCAGCGCGGTGGCCTACGAACAGATTCGGCTGTATGACGGCTCGCTGCCGGTGTTGCGTCCGTTTAGCCAGATCGGCGGACAGATGAGCGCCCAGATTGCGGCGCGTCTTTTGCAGAACAACTCGGGCGGAACGGGCATTTTGCTGGGTGGCATTGCTGGCGTCCCGCCAGCCGAAGTGGTGATTCTGGGGGCAGGCATGGTGGGCACCTATGCCACCCGTGCCTTTTTGGGGCTGGGTGCGCATGTGACTGTACTTGACCGCGATGTTGATGCGTTGCAAACGATTTATGATCGCTTTCCGCAGATCGTCACGATGGTTTCAACGCGTCGCAATGTGGAACGCGCCTGCTCTTACGCCAATGTCGTGATTGGCGCGGTGCTGGTGCCAGGCGAACGCACGCCCATGATGGTGACGCGCGCCACGATTTCCAAAATGAAGCTGCGATCGGTGATTATTGATCTGAGCATCGATCAGGGTGGCTGCTTTGAAACGTCACGCCCGACCACACATGACGACCCAACCTTTGTCGAATCAGGCGTCATCCATTATTGCGTGCCCAATATTCCGGGGGTGGTGGCGCGCACGGCGACGCATGCTTTTGTCAATACCGCCATGCCGTATATTATGGAAGTTGCCAGCCTGGGGATTGCCAAAGCCATGGAACATGACCCGGCGATTGTGGCAGCACTCAACACCTATAACGGTCGCCACCTCCAGTTGCCGCACTGACCCTGGGCCGATCGGCCTCAGCCACGACATCCGTCCTATAGACGGGATCAGGCTGCGGGTGGTTTGTTGCTGCTCCATCTTTCTCTGTCCAAAAATTTTTGCCAAAATATAGCCTTTTTGGGTAGGGCATTTAAATGACCTGCCCGTCGCTTTTGAGGTAGAATTTATCAGCCTCCCAATACTGGGAGGCATTCACCGTGATGAAATGAGTCCGCTATGTATCGTAAAGCAAAAATTGTCGCCACCATTGGCCCGGCCTGTGATAGCGAACCTATGCTTGAAAAGTTGTTGCGCGCTGGCGTCAATGTTGCTCGTCTGAATTTTTCGCATGGGCTGCATACTGAACACGCCGCGCGGATTGCCTGCCTGCGTCAGTTGTCTGAAAAGCTCGGCATATCGGTTGGCATTTTGCAGGATTTGCAGGGCCCCAAAGTGCGTGTTGGCGTGCTCGAACCGCCCCTGAATCTGGTGGAAGGGGAGACGATTCGCCTGCATGCCGAAGACAACCCGGCTGCGCAGCCGCAGGAAAAACAGGTACCGGTTGCGCTGGTGGAGTTGTTTGATGCGGTCAAAGTTGGCGACTCGATCTTGTTGGATGATGGGCATCTGGCACTTGAAGTAGTTGAGATTGGGAAGGGGGAACTTCGCGCAAGAGTGCTGATCGGTGGCAGGCTTTCCTCGCACAAAGGCATCAACTTGCCGGGCGTGCATCTCAATATCCCCGGTTTTACTGAGAAAGACCGCATTGATCTGACTTTTGGCATTTTGCAGGAAGTCGATTTTGTGGCAATTTCGTTTGTGCGTACTGCGCACGATATTCAGATGGTTCGCGATGCAATGGATGTGATCGGAGAGCGCGGCGCGCATCCGTTGCTGATCGCCAAGCTTGAGCAGCCTGAAGCGCTCGATAACCTGGAAGAAATTCTCGCCATTGCCGATGGCGTGATGGTGGCGCGCGGTGATCTGGGCGTGGAAATGCCACCTGAGGCTGTGCCGATTGCGCAGAAGCGCATTATTCAGGCAGCCAATCGCTGTGGCAAGATCGTCATCACTGCCACCCAAATGCTTGATTCGATGATTACCAACCCGCTGCCCACCCGCGCCGAAGCTTCGGATGTGGCCAACGCTGTTTTTGATGGTACAGACGCTGTCATGCTTTCTGGCGAGACTGCCAGCGGCGCGTATCCGTTGGAATTTGTCCAGTTTATGAACCGGATTGTGTGTACCGCTGAAGCGAATTTTTCTGAATGGGGCCATTACCGCGCCCCGGATGCTTTAACCGGTGACGACAAATCTTCCATTACCCGCGCCGCGAGTGAACTGGCGCATGACCTGAACGTGGGAGTGGTCACGATTTTCACACGCACCGGGCGGACGGCTTTGCTGATGTCGAAGGCGCGTTCGCGTGTGCCGATTCTGGCCTTCACCCCACAGCAGCGCACGTTTCGGCGCATGTCGCTGTTTTGGGGGGTGGTGCCGCACTCCGCTCCGATGGTGCCTACACTGCGTGAGATGGTAAACCACGCTGATTCCAAACTCTTGTTGGAGGGTTGGGCGGTCACTGGTCAGCAGGTTGTGGTGGTGGTGGGTTTCCCGGTCAATAACGTGCGCCCATCGAATATGGCACTTTTGCATAATGTGGGTGAAATGCTTTAACATTGGCATTTCTGGTTTTCTGCAAAGGAGCAGATACGATATCGTATGACTCTGTGATACTCGATTTGCAAAATAGAGTAAAATGATAGAAATAAAAAAAAACTGTTTTAATACCATACTATTAACGTATATAAAAACAAACTGTTATTCGAGTGGCTTTCCTTGCATTGGATGCACTAAAATCGCCAATGCCTGCATAAATTAAACTGAGAACTGGATACATAAAAAATAAATCCTATACAGCAAATTGGCCCAGGTGCCGACCTAACTCGTGCTGATTTAATCGGTGTTGATCTGACTGGCGTTGACCTGAAGGATGCCAATCTAAATCGTGCCGACCTGAGTGGTACCAACCTGGCAAATGTCAATCTGAACAGTGCCAAACTGACTTATGCCAAACTGCATCGTGCCAATTTGGTGGGTGCCAACCTGGTGGGTGCTGATCTGACGGGCGCCAACCTGATGGGTGCCAACCTGACTGGCGCGAACCTGAGTAATGCCAATCTGATCGTTGCCATCCTGACGGGCGCTAATCTGACGGGCGTCAATCTCAGCAGTGCGAATTTGATGGTTGCCATCTTGACTGGTGCGATCCTGACCCGTGCCATCTTGAGCGCTGCCAACCTGAGTGGCGTTATGTATACTGAATCCACTCTTTGGCCTGAAAGTTTTGACCCCGTAAAAGCGGGCGCACTTAAGTTGTAAGCCCAATATCTACTGAAAGCAAACAGCCGCCCGCAGAATGGACGGCTGTTTTTGTTTGTTGAAAAAGTATGCGGTATAATCGGCGCACTGCCTCAGTAGCTCAATGGATAGAGCGCCTGACTTCGGATAGCTACGAAGGCATGAAATGAAATAACCGTATATCTGGCATATCAAAACGTCTTACCCCTACAGGTAAGGCGTTTTTTCGTGTCTAGGAGTGGTGAAATAATAGAATCAGTCGGTTACGATAAGGCACTGTATTAATTGCCTACGTTTCGCCCAAGATAGGGGAAAGGGATTTAGGTGTTAGGGGCGAGTACCATTTCGCTTTAATTCCACCTTTTTATATTCAATCAATATACCATCTTTGTTAGTCGCCATCAAAGTTGGCAAGAGATTTCTATTAAGTGTATAGACTATTACCAAATGAGTGTCTGTTATCCATTTAGCTCTTATAAAATATTCTCCTTTACTCCCAACAAATATATTTCCTTCTTGATATTTGTGCAATTTGTCGCCGGGTTTCAATATACTTACGTGTGGGGTAAAAGCTGAGGCTGCTCCACCGCAATCTTTCAAGAAAGTAATAGCAAGGTATTTTCCATTCGGAGATGGAATTTTATTTTGAGCATCATTGCTGCATAAGAAAATATCCCATAGTAAAGATGATTGAGAACATAAATAACATCCGCCGCAGATGAGAACCAAAATTAGAATAATTAGGGCAGGGTGTTTCAATTTATCCTTTACACTCAACTGTGTTGTGATTTCTTTTTGACTCTGCTGATTTATCGAATTCAATATTATCTCCAACCTAAACAAAAAAACTTTCTGACAAGATACCCGCCAGTTATATTTTGTGGGGCATACTTTTATTCCAATCTTACACCATCATTCGCCACTTTCGCGGCTTCGATGTATCGCATCGGCATAGCGGGGGAAGACCACCCGCCTGCATCCTGCAATCTGTCTATAGGGGTTCCGTTCCGGGCCGCCTGGGTAGCCCAATAGTGACGTAAATCATGGGCGGATAAGCCGACCAAACCCACCGCCGCGCCCAAATCTCGCACGCGGGTAGTAATGGCGCGTTCGCTTGTCAGCTTCCCGGCTTCGCCTTTCACGCTACCGCGCCACACGCAACCCATAACAGGGGCATCATTATCAAAATAAGGCTTTGCCGCCTTCAATGTTTTTGTGTCATTCTGTGGGTTTGTGTTTTGCCCACCTTCGGACGGTAAAAGGTGAATGTACCCGCCGTCATATCAAAGGCTGTGACGGTTAATAAAGCAACTTCCCCAACGCGCAAGCCATGCGCGTAACATATTGAGCGCAAAAGCTCGCCTGAAATCGTGGGGGGATGGGGTTGGCACATTCGCACGTTTGGCGCGTCTTATCAGGATTTGCCGTAAGGAATCCACTGCAAGCGGCTCCCGTTCGTCTGTGACCCATAACGCGGGGCAATCATCCGAGCGCCGTTTGAGATACGCTCTCAGTGCTTTTCGTGACTTTTTGCCGACAAATACTGTCCGGCTTTTGTTGCCTTTGCCTTTGCGGATGTTGACGGCTCCACGGATAAAATCCATGTCATCCACTGTTAGCGCCATGAATTCAGCCGCTCGCGCTCCCGTATCCAAAAGACACAGCAAGAGCGCCTTATCACGGTAGCCGATGAAATCATCGGCGCAAGTGGTCAGCATGGCTTTTATATCCAACGTGGGAACGGGTTCAATCGGGGGGGCTTTGGGTTTGGTATGCTGATTTTCTTTAGGGGGTTCGTCCAGTTTTCCGGTTCTGTCTCACGTTCCCACCAGTACAGGAAGGCCCGTAACGCTCTAAAAGCCGCGTGCCGTCCGCCTTCGTTGTGGCCGCTTTCTTTGAGTGATAAGACAAACTCTCTAATCAGCGGGGCGGTTATCTGGCTTACTTCGGTTACTTCCTGCTTTTTGCAAAACTTGACCAAAAGGGTCAGCCGTTCCTTATAAAATATTGTTGTGAAAGGCGATAATTCCCGCGCTTGCCCGTCACGCAAAAAGGCCAAAATCCAGGTGTCCAGGCCGTCTACTTTTTGCCGAAATCAGGCGGTTTACATCGTTTTTTTGTTGCTCATCTGGCATGGTATAAGCTCCACACCACTACCAAACACCGCCATATATACGGTTACAAAAGATTACACCCGCCGCCGCTATGCACCGCGAAACTATGCGGTATAATCGGCGCACTGCCTGAGTAGCTCAATGGATAGAGCGCCTGACTTCGGATCAGTAGGTTCCGGGTTCAAGTCCTGGCTGGGGCACTATATATAGGGGAAGTATAAGCTACAGACCGCCATATATGGCGGTCTGTAGCTTATTTTTTTGCTTTTGGGTACTCGTCGGTGCAGATCGGTGCAGTTCATTTCCCTGCAATTTCCTGCGATATTCTCGGTATTTCAACCATTTGCGGGGTTAGCAGCTTGTCCATCATCTTTGCTGTGTTTTCCAACCCACCTGGCAAGAGATGGGCATATAGGTTGAGTGTGATGGATGGCGATGAATGTCCAAGATAACGGGACACTTCCACAAGCGGAATTCCATTCCTGAGCATAATGGATGCTGCGGTGTGTCTCAAATCATGGAAACGAATATCCCGCAGGCCTGCTTCTTTCAACACAGCTTTGAAATCTCTCAGTAAGTTACGTTGATCGAGCGGGGTACCGATGGAGGAAGTGAAAAGCAGGTCATGTTCCTTCCATGCAGAACCCATGAAGAGTTTTTCATTGTCTTGTTTTCTCCGATGATCGAGAAGGGCCTGCTGTAGTTCATTCCCAATCGGTAGAATGCGCCGGCTATAGTTTGTTTTTAAGGGAGCGAATGCAAGCCGCTTTCCGGGTTCCCGATCACGCCGTATTTGTTGGACGATACGTATTTCGCTCTTCTGAAAGTCAACATTAGCCCAGGTCAATCCGATTACCTCACCCTCGCGCATGCCTGTTTTCACGGCCAAGTGATGCAAGGCATAAAGCCTGCTCGACCGCGCGGCAATGATAAATTGCCAGACCTCAGCCTCAGATAGGGGATTGATATCTTCCTTTTCAACTTTTGGCTTGGTTGCCTTATGCGCCGGGTTGGCCGCCACAATTCCTTCAACCATTGCATCTTCAAGCATGGCGTGAAGAACACGGTGTGTATAAGAAATTCTGTGGGGTGTCCCGCCTTTTTCACTCAAATGAGCATAGAAAGCGTTTACATCTCGCAGTTTGATGTCACGAACCTTAAAATTTCCAAAGTAAGGTTCAATGAATTTGTTGCAATAGTCAGCGTAGTCCTTCCAGGTTGTAATGCGGATACTGCGACGTTTCATCTCCAGCCATTGCTTAATGTATGAACAGTTGTTTTATGATACTTTCTCCCTAAAGCCTCTAAAAATATTTCTGAATGGTGCGGTTCGTCTCCCGGATCACATCTTCTAATTCGGGAATCTCGGGCATTTGTCCGCTCAGTCGACTTTGCCATAGCTGTTGGAAGGTCGGCTGCCGGCGCGCCAGAATGGTTCTCAAGTCAATGATCGCCAGGCCTTTGGCTTCAAATTTCGGTGCCATTCCAAAGGCCATCCTTTCTACGTCTACCATATGGTTGGTGAGCAAATAATGGATGTCATACAAGTCACGCGGCTCAGTGCGGGTCAAGAGCGAGCGCAGTTTCTCGGCCATGATTTCTTCCAGCGAATAAACCACGAGTTCATCTCGCTGTGCCTGGCAATCACTATAAGACGATCTGACCGGCCTTCTCTCAGATGGGAAGACCAGAACCTCGTCTCGAGAAAAATCAACTTTCAGAAAACGGTTGGCGATGCTGGCCTGCAGCGGTCCGCTGTAATTCACGTAAATTGTCGGGTTGCCGCCTGCATGTATCTCCATTTTGCGGGTGGCCAACGTAATATTGGCTTCGCGTGCCAGCCACGGAAACAAGCCCTCGATCACTGCCTGCAAATCAGCATTGGTCGTATGGGTATCCAACAGGGTGAAGTCCAGATCCTCGGAGAAGCGATAATCCGGCATATATATTTTCTTGATTGCCGTCCCGCCCTTGAAGGCCAGCAGGTCACGTAGAGGCGATGCGGCAATTGCCTGGCAGCACCCAGGTCAGCAGGTAGTCTTTCTCGATAGTCTTGTCGCCCAGACCTAATTGGTGGGCTTGTTTGGAGATTTCAGCGGGGCGGATCATATCAGGTGGTGGCTATTCCTTTCAGGATTTCAGAATCGATATTGAGCTGCAGCCGCCAGCGGGTCAGGAAGTGACCATTCGCTGGCAGGAGCGGATCGAGCAGGGCATAGCTCGGGCCAACCAGTTCTTGAAGATTGTCCAAGGTTTCAATCGTTCCCAGGCCGTAAAATTCGAGTAGGTAGCCCAGCCGCTTGGCCACAGCCTGGTTGCCCAAGCGACGGGTATACTCGGCCATTTTTACCCAGTCCAAATCATCTTTGCGGATTAACAGCCCAGTAACGACTTCGCTTACCCCTCCACACAGTTCCGGGCGCGCCAGCCCGTCCAGCATGGTCCGCTCTGGATCGCTGACCTGTACCTGCTCACCTGGTGAAACCCAGGTAGGAGCGTATCCCCACATATCGCCAGGCTTCGCTGTCACAAACTGGTAAGGCACTTTGAGAACCATTCGAGACTTCAGCCGGCGCGGGGTTGAGATCGTTACATTGGTGACCGGGCGAGTTAGCATGTTGTGGACTTCAAGGGCGCTGATATGAGAGATGTAATACAGTGCATCTCCAACCAGTTCACGGGCGATCACCAACCGGTTGGCTTCGGGCACCGCGTCTTCTCCGGCAGAAAGCGGCACAATCGCATATTTGCCGGCACCCAGCTTGACCAGCCAGCCGGCTCTTGTCAGCCTGAGAAGCGCTTGTTGCGTAGCAGGATAGCTTTTGCCGAACACCTTTTGGGCTTCATCAATAGAAAACACGATCCGCCCCTGACCAGCCAGGGTGGTAAATAATCGGGAGTTTTCTGTGCCGAGGGTTTTTGAATACAGACTCATTATGTTTTACGCGCTGAATAATACGACTATCGTAATATTATATACATGAAACATAATTTTTGCAATCATTCCTAGTTGCCAAAATTTAATCATCAACCAGAGGCGACAACGCTCACACTATTTGGATTGATTTACAGCACTTCATTCTCATATAAGATTTCATATTTATAACCCTGCTCGGTGAGAAAGCGCTGACGGTTGGCGGCAAAAGTCTGATCTACCGTATCGCGTGTGACGATGGTGTAGAAATGCGCCATTGCACCGTCGCTCTTGGGACGCAAAATCCGCCCGAGGCGTTGGGCTTCCTCCTGACGGCTGCCAAACATGCCAGAGATTTCGATGGCGATGTTGGCGTCAGGCAGGTCAATGCTAAAGTTCGCAACCTTGGAGACCACAAGCGTCTTGATCTCCCCGGTGCGGAAGGCTTCATACAGCTTTTCGCGTTCCTTCACAGGACTTTTGCCGTTAATTAACGGGGTATTCAACAGCGCGGCAATTTCATCTAATTGGTCGAGATACATGCCAATCACCAGAATATTTTCGCCCGCGTGTTTTTCAAGGATGGCCTGAATAATCGGCAGTTTACGGCGGTTGTGCGCTGCTACCGCATACTTGTCACGCTGCGGGGCAATCGCGTATTCCATGCGGGCGCTTTCAGCCAGCGGTATGCGCACCTCATGACAAATGGCGGTGGCGATCCAGCCTTGTTTTTCGAGATCACGCCACGGAACGTTGAATTTTTGCGGGCCAATCAGCGAAAACACGTCGCCTTCCATACCATCTTCGCGCACCAATGTGGCGGTCAACCCCAGTCGGCGGCGTGCCTGCAACTCAGCGGTGATGCGGAAGACCGGCGCAGGCAGCAGATGCACTTCGTCGTAGATAATAAGCCCCCAGTTGCGGGCGCTAAACAGCCCAAAATGCGGATATTCTGCATCAGGTGTTCCCGCGTTGCGCTTGCGGTAGGTGAGAATTTGGTAGGTGCTGACCGTCACCGGGCGGATGTCTTTTTGCAGGCCCGAATATTCGCCCACCTGATCTTCAGTCAGCGATGTTTTATCGAGAATCTCGTGAATCCACTGGCGCACGGCCACCGTATTGGGTGTCAAAATCAGCGTAGATGTTTGCAATTGTCCCATCACCGCCATGCCGACGATGGTTTTGCCTGCTCCACACGGCAGCACAATCACACCGCTGCCACCGCGCGCCGATCCGCTGGCATGAAAGACTTCAGCAAATTCGCTCTGGTATTGGCGTAAAACAAACAGCTTGCCGCCCGCGGTCGTCAGCCGCAGCGTCATTGGCAGGTCTTCGCCGGTGACATACCCGGCCAAATCTTCTGCCGGGTAGCCAATTTGTAAGAGCGCCTGCTTTAAATGTCCGCGCATACCTGGTGCAACCAGTGTGCGGTGAGCATCAAGCCGCTCGCGCAGGTAGCGTTGTGTGGCTTTATGGTTGAGAATTTCGACCATCAGCGTGGTGTCTTCACTGGTCACCACCAAATCTTCGCCCTCGCGGATGATTTTTACCCGTCCGTAGCGCGCCACATACTCGTCAATATCGCGCACCACATTCGATGGCAGGCCATATTTCGAGTATTCTTCCAGATCAGCCAAAATTTGCGCTGCTGAAAGCCCTGCCGAAGCGGCATTCCACAGTGAAAGCGGTGTAATGCGGTAGGTGTGAATATATTCGGGTGATTTTTCAAGCTCGGCAAAACGAGCCAGCGCATCACGCGCAGCTTCGTAGCGCTCGTTTTGCACTTCAAGCAGCAGGCTTTTATCGCCCTGAACGATTAACGGGTTGTTGGGGGATGGCATGGGTTATTCTATTTCAAAGATTAAATCGTCTTGCAGTTTGCGCAGCGCTTCATCAAACTTGCCCTGTTCTTTTTGCTGAATACTGATAATGCGGTTGGGCGCATCGGCATGAAATGGGCAGCGCAGTTCAGCCAGCATTTTTTTGGTGGATGTGAAGGATTCGTCGTCCGGGAATTTGTAGCTGACGGTGATAACATGACTCACCCTGACCTGTCTCGCCGTTTTCGGGGTCTCTATCGGTGCGGATTCTTTGGGGAAGATGCTGACAGTGGATTGCGCTACCGGGGAAAATTTGCCACCCGTATGCTGCACCCGCAGCGGAACGCGGGAATCTGCTTCGAGGGCGGTATACAGCGCTTCGGAGCTACGCACCAGGTTCAGGGTGGATGTGATTCGTTCAGCAATAAATTTCTCTGCAACCGGGGCCAGTTCCACGTTTTCCAACAATGAGAAGCCTTCATATAAAGTAAACTGATCGGCGTGCCCGGCCCACTCTTCAAGCTCAATCTGCACGTTGTTTGGCAGTTCGCGCCTAGTCAGTTCGCGCAGCAGTGCCAGCACATCCAGCTCCGGTTGGCGCACCTGCTCGGCGGCGACGGCGGCTTTATTCAGTTGAAAGATGCCAATGTATGCGCCGTTGCCGCTGTTGGGGCTGGAAACCAACTCACCCAGCGCCGCAATCTGACGAATGATTTGCGCCGGGTAGAAATCGGCCTCGACGATCACATCAAAATTGGGTTGGACGGTCACTTTCGGTGTGGCGGCCTCCCCATGTATCAGGCGCAAAAAACGCTCATTGACACGAAATGCCTTAAGCACGCCGCGTAAAGGCAGCAGCCCGGTATAGGGCGCAGGGTCGTAGGCCACATCTACAAAGCGCATGATGAGCGGAATATTTTCGAGAAAACGCTCCACATAACGGCCTTCAACGCGCTCGAAGGCATCGGGTGCATTCACCGGGACGGTTCCATCATGCCCCCAGCGTTCCTTGCTTTCATAAAAATTGTCGTAGCGGGTTAATGCTTTTCCCCATCGATCTGTTTTTGGTGTGTTTTCGGGAATAAGAAAATAGGGATGGTTATATTTCAAGTAGCCAATCAGTGATTCGGTACTGTACCACTGGTCAGGCATGGCTTTTGCGAGCACATCCAGCAAAAATTCGCGGATGGCAGGGAATTTGAGCGTGGGTAGAATGCCTGTGCCTGAGCCCCGTGTGTTGAAAGAATCCAGTTGACCCAAAACACTGGTCTGAAAGAATTCGCTGTATTCTTCATCGCGCCACGTGCTCATGACTTTGGGCGCTTTCAGCACATCGAGAATGCGTTTTTCCTGCTCAATGGGAGAAAGATCAGAGAATTTTTTTAAACCGGTCTGGTTAATGATGATGTAATTTTCGATGAATTGCGGCTCTTGACTGCTTTCGCCGCGATATTTGCCTTTGATGTCGTAATTAACAAGGTGCAGCCGGTAGGCGAGTTTGTCAATAAAATCAATCCACTGTGCGCCGCCACTTTCCTGGGCGGCTGCCGCCAGTTCAGGGTCGCCAAGCAGTTTGGCAAGTCTGACCGAATCGGCGCGTGGGATTTCGTTGGTGCGCGTCATGCGTTTGATGCTGTGGGTGCTGACGTAATCGAGGTAGGTGAAGAGATCGCGCAGCAGGTCGCGTTCGTTGGAATATATTTTAAGGTTGGCGGGTTCGATGGGAGTAAACATTTTTTACGCTTTGATGGTTTTAACAACGAAGCCAGTCTTTTTGAGCACTTTTTCAACACTGGCGCGGGATTCGATTGGAAAGGCGATGAAGTTTTCGTTGAGTAAGATCAGGTTGTCTTTTAATTCGCGCTCCAGTTGGACACGCAGACTGAGATCACGCACGCGGGCGACAAGCAGGTTTTCATGCAGAATAGTTTTTCCCCACTGTGCGTTGATGGTTTGAATGGCTTTGCCAAAAGCTGGGATGTTTTCAGACAGCCATGCTGAAAGTGGCGAATTTCGCTGCTGTGGGGTGGCGCGGCCTAGTTTGATGGAACTGGGCGAGGCCAGTAATGCGCCATTCTCAGCGGAGAGATGCATGAGAGCATTAAGCAGTTCAAGCTGCCCGAACGGAATCAGGCGCAGGTCAATTTTGACAGTGCCGTTTTGGGGTGCAGGCTCCAGCCACGAAACGGATGCTGGTAAAGGGGAGTCAGCGGAATCAATTTCAGGGGCGAGCCGGTACAGGGTGGCAAAATCAGTTTTCAGTCGGGTTAAAAGCCCAGTTTCCCAGCCTTGATGCAAAATTTTATCAGCAGGTGGTATTCTGCCGCCAAAACAATAGATTTTGAAGACAGGTTCAAGTGATTGGTTTGAAACCCATTGATCTGAAGGTAGATTGCCAAGAATACTGAGCGCAGCAGAAACTGGGTCGAGTGAAGCGGGGATATCGGGTTTAAAAGAATTCGATGCTCTTTGCCAAGCAAGTAACTGCCAGTTGTGCAATGTTTCAGTGGAGAAGGGATGTCCGCTGATTAAGATGCTGCCCCTGACAATTTCAATCTGCGCATTGGGTTTGCCAGTGAGAGAATGGAGCAATTCCTTGCGGATGAAATGGTCGTTGGTTTCACCGGGCTGATCGCTTCGAATGCTGGAAATGAGCGGCGGCAGGTAGGACGCAAATTCGGGCGGTATGGCAAAGCGCCAGCGTTCCATCTGAACGGTTTCGCCGCGCATTTTGGCTTCAGCCATAACGATTATTCCGCGCCGAACCAGATTCTTTTTGACGGTATCAAAGGTGCTCTTATACTGCTGGGTGTAAGTTCCGTAATAGGATTTACCGGGCTGCGCGGCGCTGCCGTAAAGACGTTCAAAAAACGTGACATCTACCTGGCTGGTTTCGTGCAGCAGATGCAACGTGACGGTTTCTTCCGCGCTCAGGCTTTGCATGGCGGCTGAAATACCGATGGATGAGACGAAAAAACTAGCAAAGGCGCTGCGAGACGCCGTTTCGTTTGCGTTAAACCCGCGCGCTTTGCGGATAAAGTTCAGATCGGCATCTGGCAGGTCTGCGCACATACTGTGTAGTAATTGGGCAATGGACATGGATGAATTGTACGGGATGACGATAATTGGTGTCAACCAGATCAGCGAGCAATTTTCATTTTTCTTTGTCATCGAAACCAGTGATTCACCAATTCTGTCGTTGGAGAGTTTTCGTATTCCAGATCGTGAAGGATGGCGTCGTATTCTTCAAGCCACTTGGTCAGATCTTCTAAATAGTTTTCATTGACAGCGAAAACTATTTGTTGTATCATTTCTCTATGGATGAAAACTTTTGGAAATCTCGTTGGTCAAAAGATCAAATCAAAGCCATGCTCTTGGAGCAGTTTGATTCCTTCTGGGCGCGGGGTGTCGGTATTGAACGCACCCAACTGGCAGAAGTTGAACGGGCCTCCCGTGTGCCCCATGCCGTGATCGTCTCCGGCTTGCGTCGGGTGGGAAAATCCACCCTGTTGGCGCAGATGGCGCACAAGCTGGGCAAAGACGCCTTTTACTATCTCAACTTCGAAGATGACCGTTTTCTGGGTTTTCAAGCGGAGGATACCAACCATCTCTATCAGGTGCTGGTTGAAACCTTTGGCGAGCGCAAGATATTTGTGATGGATGAAGTCCAGAATGTTTCAGGCTGGGAGCATTTCGTCCGCCACTTTATGGACATGGATTTCAAGTTTTACATTACCGGTTCCAACGCATCCCTGCTCAGCCGGGAGTTGGGTACGCGCCTGACGGGTCGGTACGTGCCGATCGAGTTGTTCCCGTTTTCATTCAAAGAGTATCTACAATTTCGCGGGCAGGAAGTTCCCGATCTGCAACGAATGACAACAGTAGAAAATGCCCGGCTCACCAATGCGCTCAACGCTTATCTGCAATCAGGCGGCATCCCAGACGCGCTCAAATACCCCGAATTGCCTTTGCTTCGCACTTTATATGATGATGTGCTTTATCGCGACATTGCCACGCGTTACCGGCTGGATGCGGTCACGGCGCTCAAGGAGCTGGCGTTCTACCTGATGAGCAACCCTGCAGGTCTGGTTTCGTTCAACAAACTGAAAAATCAGTTTCGCCTTGGCAGTGTGAATACCATCAAAAGTTACATTGACTATATGGAGAATAGCTGGTTGGTGTTTACGTTGAATTTGTATGATTTCTCGCTGAAACGCCAGCAGATTGCCCCAAAAAAAATCTATTGCATTGACACTGGTTTGTCTAACGCAGTCGGCTTTGGTTTCTCCCCAAACACAGGAAAGCACCTGGAGAATCTGGTTTTCCTGGCGCTGCGCCAACAGACAAAAGAAATTTATTACTACAGCACACCTGCACGATATGAAGTGGATTTCTATCTTCCCGAAAAACGCCAGCTCATTCAAGTGACCCAAAATCTGGAGAACTCTGTCACACGCGAACGCGAAATCCGCGCGCTGACGGATGCTGTGCAAGCGGTCAAGGCGGAGAGCGCCCTGATCCTTGCTGACTCGAATGAAGATGGTTTCGAGATCAACGGTGTCCAGACAGAAATCCGCTCAACAGCGCAGTGGTTGCTCAGCCAGTAACCTGTCCAAAGGCGGTCTTCAACACCTGTGGTAATTCCCCGACATAGGTCAGAACAAGTCGCTGCCCCGCCCTCGTCGTTGCCATATACAGTTTGCGCGTATTATCCCGGATCAACTCTTCACGCTCGTCGTCTGAAAGCCGCAAGGATTGTTCCTGTTCGAACATCTCTTGCAGGCCCGCCAAAAATACAATCGGACTTTCCAGCCCTGCCCCGGCATTGAGCGTGGTCACACGCACATAATCGCCGGGGTAATCTGTTTTTGGGTCGCGGGCGGCGTCTTTGCCCAGGGCCTTGTTAATTGCCTGAATGAGCGATTTCACGCTGTTCCCGTCGCTGTGCAGCAAAAGCAAATGATTTTTGGGGTAGCCCTGTTTCACAAAACCGGCCACTTCATTGGTCAGACGCGTGATTTCATCCTGTGGACTGGTCAGGGAAATAATCTGCGGGAAGGCGCCAGTGGGCATATTGAGCAGATCTGGCACAAGAATGTCATCGTCTTTTTCGTCAGCCAGGCGCAGGCGGTAGAGCAGGGTGGCAAAATTCATAATCTCACGCGTGGTACGATAGCTGCGCCGCAACTGATGCGTGCGCCCACGCGCCTGCAACCCAAGCGACCTCCATGAAGCGCCGCGTCCTAAAAAGCCCTGGGTGGGGTCGGCCACCAGGAAAAGGTGTCCATTTTTCGGGTTGAGCACTTTCTGGATGATGCGCACCCACAGCGGGGCGAAGAATTGCGCTTCATCCACCAGCACCATATCATATTCCGGCAACTGCACCCTGCCGCTTTCAGCATATTGCCACAGCCGCCGGGGCACATCGCCCCAATCCAGCGTGTGGTGCGTTTCGAGCGCTTGCTGATACGCCAGAATG
This sequence comes from uncultured Chloroflexia bacterium, assembly GCA_963757465.1. GTDB lineage: Bacteria > Chloroflexota > Anaerolineae > Anaerolineales > Villigracilaceae > UBA5195. The sequence continues at coordinate 30,377 of CAVWRY010000010.1, forward strand.
GTCTCATAAAGTCGTGTGCGTTGTTCCACGCTCAGGCCAAAGCCACGACCACGCCGCTCCACTGTTAAATCGGCTTCACGGTTGATCGGAATCTGGTCTTTGAGCCAGTCCATTTCACTCTTAAACATCTGCGCAGAGATGGAAGAATCTTGCAAATGCTTGCGCCAGATTTCATCAATCAATTTTTGGCGAGCAGATAAATTCAGCGGCTCGACCCAGGCTGGTTCCTGCGGCCAATGGTCATAACACCAGCCGCTGAATGTGCGCCACTCAATGTTTCCAGGGAGATGTCCTTCCAGGCGCGCAAAACGTCCTTGCATATCGTGGCTCAGTGGGCGGTTATGCGTCAACACCAGAAAACGCTTTTCGGGGTAAAGGCGATAGAGCAGTCGCAAACGATACAGCAAAATCAGCGTTTTTCCGCTGCCGGCCACGCCATTAATGATGTTCAAGCGAAAATCGTTGGTCAGCGCCTGCCCATCGGCTGGCAAATCCAGGTCAGCCTTCACTGCCCATTCCTGATTGTAATCCAGCAGGTAACCGGTCAGTCCAGCCTCCATCCTGCGTTCGACGGGTGGGCGCACGGTCATTTCAGCGGGGATGACGACTTCGGGGGTGAAGCGCTGCCGGACCTTTTCGAGCCAAAGGACATCCATTTTGGCGGATGGAAGAAACTCGTCCCACCCGGGGCCTGAATCCGGGTTAAGCAGTTCTTTACCCGCCCAGGCCGGGTCGCCGTTTCCCCGTTCCAGGCGGCTGGACTGTACCTGCTCCTGTGGGATGTTCGCAAAAACAACCAGCGTTTCCAACGCCTGGTCAGCAGGGAGCTTCAACGCGGCCACGAAATCGGTCAGCACCTGCGCTTCGGCTTTGCCCAACGGGGCGCGTTCGCTTTCGAGCAGCAGAAACTGCGCTGCCGGGCTGGCCTGACTGGCAGCCGCCGAACTGACTTTGATCAACAGTGCGCGATGATCGTCTGTGAGAATCAGAAAATCGGGCGCGTTGAGCTGCCAGGGTGCAAGATGATGCCAGATGAAAAACAAATCCGGCAAAGCTTTGAGCGCACGAAACACACGCAAGACTTCGCCAGGCAGGCTAAGGGGCGGGGTGTCGGGCAGGATGTGCGCCATGGGTCGTTAACTCAAATCCCCATTTGGAACAGTGATGCGTTCACAACTGGCGAGCAGGTCACGCAGCATATCCATCGTCTCTTTGTGCTCCGGCGCAAACTGATCTGCATCGAGCATGTGGTGGCTGCCAACCAGAATCAACTTGGAACGTGGCCGGGTAACCGCCACGTTCAGGCGTTGGGGCTGAAAAAGAAAATCGGCCATTTGGGCGGCAAACTTCGGGCTGGCCGTGGCAAATGAGACCAGGATGACTTCCCGTTCCTGACCCTGCATCCGTTCAACGGTATCCACGACCAGTTTTTTGATGACTTCTTCATCTATGATGATATGCCGCAGCAGCGAGCGAATCAGGCGGCTTTGCGCACGGTAGGGCACCACCACGCCAATATCTTCGGGGGCAACATCGCGCATCAGCAAGGAAAGCACCAGTTCTGAAACCACCTCGGCTTCGAGGCGGCTGCGGACGGTGGTGTTGCTGTGGCATAGATCGAGAAAAACTGCCGGGGAATTCGGGTCAAGCACAAAATCCCAGCGTGTTGCTTCAGGCGAGAGATTCAAGCGCCGCCCGGCGGCTTTGTCGCTTGATTTCAACTGACCCAGATAAAACGTCCGGCTGGGCCAATCGGTCAGCACGTCATTGAGCCGGTAGGTTACATTCAGCATCGTCTCCTGCCCGCGCCCGGCCAGGTAGGCAAAAATGGAAGTCTGGGCGGCCTGGTCGGCAGAAAAAATGGTCACGGGTGGCAGTTGGTTCTCATCCCCAATGAAAATGTATTTGCTACCAGCCAGCATACCCATGATGGCCAATGGCAGGGTAATTTGAGATGCTTCATCAAACAGCACCACATCAAATTCAACGTTATCGAGCCTTTGCGACTGGAGCGCAAAAGGAGTTGCTCCAACCACGTAGCCGCCGTTCTTTTCAGCAAAACGAGACTGATCGAATTTCTCGAAATTGGGCACATTCAAGTCACCCGCGTGGCGTTCCTCGCCAATTTTGCAGACTGCGATGGTTTCATCCACTTGCGGGATTTTGTTAAGCGCATTGTGAATAGCGCGATGAGTGAGCGCGGTAACAAAGACCCGTAGCCCATCCTGTACCAGCAGTTGCGCCAGATGTGCCAGCATCAGGGTTTTGCCGGTGCCGGGCGGTCCCTGGATCAGATGCAGCAAATCGGTGGCATACGACTGCGCCACCGATTCGATCTGGCTTTCGTTCAGGTGTGTGCTGCTCAAAAGTTCTCTGGCGCGCTCATAACGGGCAAAATCCACTTTGGGCGTCAGCGCGCCTTGCAAGAGCGGCAAAATGATGGCGCGCCCGCGTTGAGAATCTGCTGCTGTATTAAGCGCCGAGAGATAAAACGGGCTGGAGTTCGAACCAATCCTGGTCCAGAATCCAACCGTCTGGCTGGGTGGTCATGAAATAGAAATTGCCTTTAATCAGGCTGGCTTCGAGTTCGTTTTCCCCGTCATAGTAAAGATCAAAATGGATTGCATTGGGATCTTTGGGGCTGCTGCGATGCAAGACGACCAGATCGCCTTCGCGAAAACGTGAGTGATTGCTATCGCAAACCAGCCGGGCGATGCCTTTGTCAAAACCGACTACCCGTAAACCTTCAATGGCCCAACCCTTGGCCACTCGCTCCCGCACCGGGCGTGACCATTGGCGCTCCAGAATCTGTTTTTGCGCATCAGACTCGGCCTGAACGAATTGACTTAAACGATGCAGAAAATCGGCGGTGGACGATGACATATTACGATCAACTATACACGATTTTCGTTTTGTGACGATATTTTGCTGAGTTATTGGGGCCTGTAGATGTTGATTATGATGCTAAAAACACAAAATATAGCCGGACAAGGGTAATTGTTTTATGCTATTTTTTCCCCAACAGCCTCTAAAAATATTTCTGAATGGTGCGGTTCGTCTCCCGGATCACATCTTCTAATTCGGGAATCTCGGGCATTTATCCGCTTGGTCGACTTTACCATAGCGGCTGGAAGGTCGGTTGTCAGCGCACCAGAATGGTCCTCAAGTCGGTGATCGCCAGACCTTCAAATTTTGGTGCCATTCCAAAGACCATTCTTTCTACGTTTACCTTATGGTTGGTGAACAAATAATGGATGTTGTACAAGTCAAGCGACTGACTCCACCTGATTTGATCCGCCCCGCTGCCTTACTTCTTGACCAGATTTCTTATTTATTGAATACACCTATTAAGGGTATCAAATTTTAGATTCAGTAATCTCGCTCACGATCATATAGCAAACCCCAGCATGATTATCTGTTTCGCAAGCGCCTACAATGTGCACTGGCAGCCGAACAGACCAGTCTTTTTGGAGAGAAACTTCGCAAACCGCTTTATTGCTACTTGTAAATAACTTATTGATGAAGGCGCGGAAAGTTAGGCGTGCTTCCGGAGAAATAAAAGCATCAAAGCGCTGCCCAATCAACGTGTTCAGTTCCATACCGATAAGTTTGGCCCCCATTGCATTAGAAGTGCGAATGGTACTATCACGCGCTAGCGTAAAGTAACCCACGCGTGCCAGCGTATACAGGCTGACGTACATTTCCAGTGATCTTTCCAATTGCATACGCGTTTGTATTAATTCTTCATTCTGTATTTCCAATTCAATTTTGTGAACATTCAATTCGTGCACAAGTCGTTCGAGATCGGCATTCGTTTTCGATAATTCATCTACTGTTTTCTTCTCGTGTTGACCTAACCTGGCTTCTGCCTGGCGGCGAAGTTCAATATTTGGTGAAGTAACTGGTTTCTTTTTCATAGTCGGGTCCCTTCTTAACTGGGACCTTACCGCTAGGGCAAGGGAGATGGTTTCGCTTCCAACCTCTTGGAAGCGGTTATATCCGTAAAAGTAACTACCACGCCATCAATCCTGTTTTCCAGTGTGCGGTAGGGCAGAATGCGCACCATGAACCAATCTCCGCTGGGAAGGGAAATCTGTTTTTCCACTTTAGCCAGCGTGCGCAAAACGTGTTGTGCGTCTTCAGTCAGTTCGGGATAAAGCAAAGTAGATGCAATATTGGTGATCGGACGCCCCACATCACTTGGGATGAGTTGGATGAGCCTACCCGTCTGACTGGTGAAACGACGTACATGCAGCTCGTCATCCAAAAACAGGATGGCTATATCGATGCCTTCCAACAGATTCTTCATATCATTGTTGGCGCGTGAAAGCTCGTTCAGCTTGGTTTGAAGCTCCTGGTTAACCGTCAGGAGTTCTTCGTTCATCGACTGCATTTCCTCTTTGGAAGTGGTTAACTCTTCATTCGCCGATTGCAGTTCTTCGTTGGTGGACTGCAACTCCTCGTTGGCTGATTTCAAGTTCTTCCTGAGATTTTTGCATCTCCGTGTTTACGGTCTGCGCTTCGTGACGGGCCTGCACCAACTCCTGTTCCAACGCTTCGATCTGCGCTCGCTCAAGGCGCGGCTTGCCAGTTATTCTTGATCGCAAGGGACTACTAACATCGTGAAAGACGATCAGAACCATCCCAGAAAGCGCATTTGATTCACTTTCAGCAATCGGCTGGATGATTACATTCACGAACTGTTTTCCGCCATTGGTGCCCACCAGAACATTCTTGAGTGTGATGGTTTCTTTTTTGTTCACTGCGTCTTGAAAAGCAGTGGTAAGTTTATAACGCAAGCCTTCCCGCGCCATGACGAAGAGATTCCAGTTGGCTTTTCCGGCTGCTGGTTCGAGGTATTTTCCGGTATGACCACTAATATAGAGAATATCACCTTTGCTGTTCGTTAACGCTCCGGCAGGAGCATAGGTTTGCAGGATCAAATTATCTGCCAGGGTTTGCAGGTTTGCTTTTGGCTTCAATACCTTGGCGGCGATTTCATGCTTGGCGGTTGTAAAATTCGTTGGGAATTCGATCAAGTCGGTTGGTAACTTTATATCCCGCCGCTGGAATACCTGGTTCTTACCAGGCAAGGACGTGAATAGGTCAGTAAAATTGCCAATTGTCTCGGCTGTTCCCAAAAATAGGAAGCCGCCCGGTTTCAGGCAGTAATGAAAGGTTGGGATTAGCTTCTTCTGCAACTCAGGCGCCAGATAAATGAGCAGATTGCGGCAACAAAGGATATCGAGCTTGGTGAAGGGCGGATCCATGATAATGTTCTGGGGAGCAAAGATGATCATCTCTCGGATAGATTTTGCTACCCGGTAGCCATTTTCCGCCTTGACAAAGAAGCGCTCGAGTTGTTTTTCCGAAACTTCCTCGCTGATGATGTTTCCCTGGAATACCCCCTCGCGGGCTTTGGTAATGGCATATTCATCCAGATCGGTAGCAAAAATCTGCAAGGTGACGTTTGGCGTGGGCATAAGTTTTTCCACTGCTTCTTTGAACAGGATTGCCAGGGAATAAGCTTCCTCGCCAGTGGAACAGGCAGGTATCCATGCCCTCAGCACTTGTTTTTCAACGCGTCTGGACAATAAGAGCGGCAAAACTTCGGTTTCCAACTGCTCCCAGCCTTGCTGGTCACGGAAAAAACCCGTCACGCCGATCAGTAGCTCACGGAAGAGAAAATCCCGCTCTTGCGGGTTTTCCTGCAAGAAGCGCACATAATCATCGATTTTACTGATCTGATGCAGCGCCATGCGCCGAGCAATACGGCGATACACAGTGGCCGTTTTGTAGAGCGAAAAGTCATGGCCCGTGTGATTGCGTAATAAGATCACTATTTTTTCAAGGGAACTCTGGCTCGTATGTTCGGTGATGAACTCGGTTTTGGGGATGGAGGGCAGATGGTGGAGATAGGCGATAATTTTGCCTGGGAGTGCATCTGCTGTGTCAATTACATCTGCCAACCCGGCATTAATAGCGCTGTTGGGCATGCTGTCGAATTGAGACGAAGCTGGTTCCTGCACAAAAGCTGCTCCGGCTTTTTCTTTGATGGCGCGCAAGCCCAACGTGCCGTCGGCACCCATCCCTGAAAGAACCACACCAATGCTGCGTTCTTCTCGATCCTCTGCCAAAGCACGAAAGAAAAAATCGATTGGCAACCGCAAGCCGCGCGGCGCGGATGGATTAAGTAGGTGGAGTACACCGTGCAGGATGGACATATCCTTATTGGGCGGGATGATGTAAACATGGTTGGGTTCGATCCGCATTCGATCCTTAACCTGCATCACTTTCATCTCCGTACAACGTTGAAGCAACTCTACCAGCATACCTTTGCGGGTTGGGTCAAGGTGTTGGATAACAACAAACGCCATATCGCTGTCTGCAGGAACATTGGATAGAAATGCTTCCAACGCTTCCAGCCCACCTGCTGAAGCACCAATCGCAATGATGGGAAAGCCTGCTTGCTGCTCGCTCGTTGGCAATCTCTCCGGCTTTATGCTGACCGGTTTCTTTTTGATGGTCATTCAAAGCTCCCAATTCAACGGGTTGAATTCAAGTCCACAATGTGAATAAGTTTCTACTTTATCATAAATGCAGCCTATGGTTAGATAGATTTTGACAATCTCTTACCTATCTGATCTATATATAAGAACGTTCTTCAACGTTAAATCAATCTATGGAATGCCTATTTACACAAATCAACGCGTCGTTTGACGCGTTGATTATTTACACTATCAGTTATCGTATCGCCTGGATTGATGTTAGGTTGGGATGTTTTTTTCCAACCATTGTATGACTGCTGTATTTCTTACACCGGCACAAGGGCCCATTAAAGTGACAACGAATAATTTGCTTTGGTCAGATAAAAATGGTCTCAATTGTCCAAAGATACTGACAGGCGTTTCTTCTGTACTAATTGCATAGGAAGATTTAGACAGTTTTGCCCAGGATTTGGAAGATTTAATGAATCCTAAAATCTTTTCACAATCTTGCCCTGGCTTACCAGGGTCATAGGTGATAAGTAAAACCGCCATAGCAAAATCCTGATTGTTGATTTTAAATCTAATGTTATATAATAATAACACTCCCCCATTGTTCCTATCCTAGATATTTGTCTAGTTTTTTTGCGCAAAAGCCTATCTCATCTCTCATCATTCTTTCAAAATATCATTTTTGGGAATATAAACGAAGGCCAGGAATATTTTGGGATGGACGACAGCGAGTAATCGCCTCCATGAAGAATTACTTCTGCCGCCAACAATCCGCTTTGAATCGCTGGACGAATACCCTCGCCCAGATCAATCGTCGCCAATCCTGCGGCATCACCCACAAGGAAGGCATTATCTCGTCTTACTTCTGAAAGCCTCGGTCGCAGGGAATAGGAATGTCCACTTGGCTTGAACGTGTGATTCCAGAATTAATCCGGTTGAATCCAGTTAGTCGCGTGTGTTTGTGGTTAGGGTTTAACTCGTTTAGGGGATGTATCAACGGAAGCAGAGGTTGTATTTACTCCATCCAGCTTTCCATTTTTCGTAACAGCCGCTTTTATCACTACAGGTTTTTTGAACAATCCCTGGTCATGGGCAACTTCTACGGGTAGTTTGTCAGCCAGTTTGGCGTAGAGGGTCAGAGCTTGCCCCACAACCTGATCCATATTGAAGTATTTGTAGGTGGCCAACCGACCTACAAAGTAAACACCATCTGTAGATTGGGCGAGCGTCTGATATTTTTGATAAATTTCCCGATTCTCTGAGCGTGGAACGGGATAATAAGGATCACCATTGTCTGTTGGATATTCATACACGACCGTCGTTTTTTCATGTGTTTGCCCAGTCAGGTATTTGAATTCAGTTACCCGTGTATACGAGTGCTCATTCGGATAATTAATTACTGGGGCTGGTTGAAAAAACGGCATATTGTGGGTTTCCAGGTGAAAGTCCAAAGAACGGTAGGGCAATTTTCCAAATTGATAGTTGAAAAATTCATCAATGGGGCCCGTAAAGATGATCTCCCGATAAGGCAAGATATTTTCCACCTCGCGGTAATCTGTATTAAGCATAATTTTAATATTTGGATGATCGAGAATATTTTCAAACATACGAGTGTAACCGTGCAAAGGCATTGCCTGATAGGTATCAGTGAAATAACGATTATCGCGGTTCGTCCTGATCGGAACCCTTGCAATCACAGACGCATCCAGTTCAGAGGGATCAAGCCCCCATTGTTTGCGCGTGTAATTGCGAAAAAACTTTTCGTAAAGTTCTTTCCCAACTTTACTAATCACTACATCTTCACTGGTGCGTATTTCAGCACACGGTTCAGCAATTTTGGCAAAAAAATCTGCGCATTCGAAAGAACTCAGGTGCAGACCATATAACTCATTGATTGTATCGAGGTTGATGGGCATGGGCAATAACAACCCATCCACACTGACCTGTACCCGGTGTTCGTAGGGTCGCCACGCTGTAAAACGGGATAAATAGTTCCAAATTTCGCAGGAATTGGTATGAAAAATATGCGGTCCATACTTATGGACCAAAATCCCATTGTTGTCGTAGTAATCGTAAGCATTTCCTGCAATGTGAGATCTTTTGTCAATCACTAGAACTTTCTTGCCTGATCCATTCGCCAAGCGTTCTGCGATGACACTACCAGCAAAGCCTGCACCAACAATCAAATAATCAAACATGACATTCTCCTTGTGTGTGCTTGGTCATATTCAATCAAAAAAAAGAGAATTTATGATATTTCTGTTACTCTATAGGAATAATCTGATTTTTTAATGCTCTGACTGATTAACGCAGCCATGTTGTCCCAAGTCTTATTCCAAGACATTTCTGCCAAAAAAGCATCCCGTGCAAGCTGCACTTCCTCTGGCATCGTTTCCGATAAAGATTGCTCAATGGCCTTAATGAATTCATCAGCATTCGCTGCAATGCGAACAAATCCGTTGTCCCCATAGGGGTGGACTACGTCTGTAATGGGAGTAGAGACCACGGGTTTGCCACCGGCCAAGTATTCGGGGGTCTTTGTGGGGCTGATAAAGCGCGTTGATTCGTTGAGCGCAAACGGAAGTAATGCCACATCCCAGCTTGCCAGGTAGTTGGGAAGTTCTTGATAATCTTTCATTCCCAGATAATGAATATTTTCGTTTTTAGGCAATTCTGCTGGGTCAATCTTCACAATGGGGCCAATTAGTACAATCTGCCAATCAGGACGCTTACTGGCGAGTTCACTTAACAACTTAATATCAAGTCGCTCATCCAATACGCCAAAGAAGCCCAGGCGTGGATGTGGAATGTCGCGTTGGTCAGAAGGCTCAGGCAAAACAGAGCGCGCTTGTTTGAAATGCTTCATATCAATGCTGCTTGGAAAGCAATGGATGTTTGGATGCTGGGAACGTTTGGCTTGATATAAGCTGCGCCCACCCGTAAACACTACATCTGCTCTGCTCAATAGTTCTGCTTCCAACAGAGATAACTGTGGGTTTGCGCCCTTGAACATGCTCAATTCATCCATGCAGTCATAAATGATTGCAGAAGGTTTGAGCCAGCGGGTATATTGCATTGCTTCAGGGGTGTAATACCATAAAAGATAAGTGCGAATTTCGTATTCAAGAAATAATGCATCCATAAGAATGGAAAGTGTATTATGACGTTGGTCTTCAGATAATCCGGCTGGAATGTGAGGAACAACCACCCAAATATGCGTTTTGTGGTCTGGCGCTAGCTTGTGGATTTGAACATCAAGATAAGGTTTCTGGCGATCAATGACAGGTTCCTCCACGAAAAATACACGACGTTTCTGTGCACAGCGGCTCATCAAATGTTGCGGACGTTGATATACAAAGTTCCAGCGTAAATGAGATAAACAAATTAAATCTTCTTTGTCGGTGCTGTCTGACTGTGCTTGCTGTAAATGATCTCCCTGGTACAACATACTATCCTCCATATGAACATTTGTTGGGTTGTTGTAAAGTATAAGAATGGGTTTCCAGCTTATACTTTATAAAAATAAAGTTGTAATTGAAAAGATTAATAGGAAAAACGGCCTATAGCTTAAAATGTTATGCGATAAGAGATTTTTGAGAGATGTTTTTGCTGTAAAGTTTTAAAGCGAATTCGTCATAAAAATTCCCCACTTTCAATGAATTACAAAAACCCTGTATATGGTCAGTATTTTGCAGATCCCTTCGTATTGCATTACGATGGGCAGTATTATGCTTATGGAACCGGGCCACGCTCGGCGGATGGAGAAGTTTTCCCGGTCTTACAATCCAGCAACCTGGTGGATTGGGTAGAACGTGGTTGGGCGCTCATCCCAGCTGAGGGCGACGATTTCTGGGCACCCGAAGTAGCCTTTCATGAAGGTGTCTTTTATCTCTATTATTCGGCGCACGGCATCAACGATAACGATCATCAGCTACGGGTGGCAACATCCACCCACCCGCTTGGTCCCTTTCAAGATGCAGGCCGAACCCTCGTCCCAGACCAACCGTTTACCATCGATCCTCATCCATTTAAAGATGTGGATAAGCAATGGTACCTGTTCTACTCTCAAGATTTCCTTACGTTGGAGGATGAATACCGCGTGGGCACCGGCATTGTGGTGGATAGGATGCTCAATATGCTCACGCTAGCCGGGCAGCCACGCGTGGTCATTCGCCCTCATGCTGATTGGCAGCTTTTTCAGGCGCAACGGGCTATGTATGGTGGCGTTCACGACTGGCACACCATTGAAGGTGCGGCATTGCGTTACCATTATGGCCGCTATTACTGTTTCTACAGTGGTGGCGCCTGGGAACATGAGAATTATGGCGTTTCGTATGTCGTCGCCGATCATCCTATGGGGCCTTACACAATACCAACGGTTGCCAAACCGATCTTATGTTCTGTGTCTGGGCATGTTATTGGTCCCGGCCATAACTCTTTCACTGAATCGCCAGACGGCATGCAGGAATATATCGTTTACCATGCCTGGGACCCGGCCATGACCGCGCGCCGGATGTGTATTGACCCGCTGCTGTGGGACGGTGCACACCCTGTGGTCAATGGCCCAAGCTGGACTCAACAAACAATCACAGATATTCGTTAGGAGAAGATTTTTAAATGGACGCTGAAACCCTTTCCACTAACAGTGTTTCAATCACGCCTGTGCTCCCCCTGGTCACCACCGGCATCGGAACCCTGCTTGCCCCGGTGATGCCGCAGCTCAAACCCCTGGAACTATGGGCCTTTCTGGAAAATTCAGATTTTGTTCGCTATAAAGATAATGTGCCTTATCGGCAAGATGAAGTTGCGTTGATTCAACACGACCTCTTCCTTGAAAAGGATTACGAGTTGATGGTAGAGATCGGTTGTACTGGCATACGCGATGCCGCACGCTGGTATCTTTCGCATCCAGCCCCAGGTGTGTTTGACTGGACCTGGATGGACCGCGTGGTAGCTGCAGCGGAAAAGCACAAACTCAAACTTTATCTGGATTTATGGCATTATGGTTACCCCGATTGGTTGGATATTCTCGCCCCCGATGCCCCCATCCATTTTGCAGCATTTGCCCGGCAAATTGCCCTGCGCTACCCATCCATTGAGCATTACTGCGTCAGTAATGAACCCAGCCTGTTGGTGGAACTTGCCGGGCGTCAGGGCCAATGGAGCCCGTTCCTGCGTGAAGAAAATCCATCCAGTTTTCGCCGTCAGATCAGCAAAATGATTATTGAAGCGTCCAAGGGAATTCTGGAGGTGCGGCCCAATGCGCTGTTGATTATCCCCGAACCCTGGCATGCTACGGATAATAACCCTGAAGACGATCAGGCAGCGGTGCTGGATACAGTGCTGGGACTGCGCGACCCTGAACTGGGTGGCCGAGACGATCTGGTGACGGTCATCGGCCTCAATCATTATCGTGATTCCACACTGCCACCGTTCCACCGGCTGTTGATGAATGCACAAAAACGATGGCCGACCAAACCCTTGTGGGTTACCGAAACATCTGGCCCGCCGACTGGCTGGCAGCAAACCGAATGGTTCTGGTGGATGATGGCAGAAACGCGCCTTGCCATGATGAGCGGTGCGAACATCAGTGTATTCACCTGGGCTCCTGCCATTTCTATGTATGATTGGATTCACGAGGAGCAGCAGTTACACAATGGCATCTGGGTGATCGGTGAGGACGGTCAACGCCTGCCTAATGGAAAAATACTGCAAGCTCTTGAACTGGCGCGCGAGTACGAATATATTTTTTAGTTTTTAAATTTTGCCCGAGACAACTGAAACAATCCCCAACCCGATATTACAGGTTGGGGATTGTTTCAGTTTTATTCTATTTAGCGGCTGTACTCGCTTGCCAGGTTTTCAGCAATTTGAGTCAACTTTTCATCGGCTTCTTTTTCTTCCTCTAGGGTTTGCTGTAATAATTCCACTGCATCCTGGTAACCAAGTGTTTCGGCTATGGCGCGTGCACAGCCATAACCAGCCATCTCGTAATGTTCCACGCGCTGGGCAGCCGCAATCAATGCAGTATCCATCACACCTTCTTCAAAGTCATCTTCCATTACTTCTTTCCCCTCGTTGACCAGACCTTCCATGCCAACGCATTTTTTGCCTTTGGGTGAGGTACCAAGGGATTCAGTAATTTCCTCGAGGCGTCGGGCATGTTCTTCAGTCTGTTGCAAATGACTGGAGAAAGCATCCCGCAATTGAGGGGACTGGGCTGCCTTCGCCAATTTAGGCAGGGCATGAAATCAATTGCTGTTCAGCACTGTAAAGATCTTTGAGTTCGTCCATATACAGATCTTGCAAAGTTTTGCTTTTCATTTTTTTCTCCTGTTAATATAGGTAGGAAAGAGAATTTTCATTAGCTATAACGAAACAGAAAAAAGAAGTGTTATACACTGATTTACTTGTTTGCAGTTTCTTCGTGAGGGACGAAGACTGGTTTTATTCTGGCGAACCTTTCTGCTTTAGCCCAATGGGCAAGACCACGGTAAGTTCGACTGCTAAAAATTCACTCTTTTAAATCTTATGATTTATTGCCTGAAAATTTTGATGTCTTGCTGAACTTTCCTCACGATGGTTGCATATGCTTCATTAAGCACGCGTTGAAGCATTCCCTGCTCATCAGGAATCAGATCCCATAGCCCGCTATTGTGCCAGTGTTCAACGTTGTCCCAATCGGGTCTGTCGATGATGGGGTAAATGGTCATCCCCTCCAAGGGAATGCCATTACGCAGCGCTATTTTGACTTCGTCATAAATTTCTTGAATCCATGCTCCTCGCCCTACCCCAAAATGGCTCGTTTCGGCAAGGAACAGTGGCCGCTGATAACGCTGATAAAGTTCGGCGATTAATCGGTTTAACGGCACCCAGCGCTCATCCCGTGGATGATCTTCCCAGCGTAGACGTTGCCCAGGGTATTCCCATTGGTTGGCATGGTAATAGTTAAAGCCCATAATATCCAGGTAATGCGGATGGCCGCCGAGATCAGAGTCAGCTTAAACCAATCATCATATCCCATGCGTCGAACTGACTGGCCTGCTGATTGGCAGCCTGGCAAGCTAAGTCAGGGCGATTAACGGGACAAACGACATGGACCAACGGTTCGACCTGCACAATACGGGCCGCAGGGTTGACCGCCCAGATCTCTTCGATCCCAGCGATTGCTGCTCTCACCAGTTGACGTTTTAAGGTATGTCCTTTATTACAGACGTATGGATGGATATACCCTACATCACCCGCAGCCCAAGATAGAAAGGAGATTTCATTAATAGGAGTATAGAAGGGAATACGGTCGGTATGATTGTGAATAAAATGCGCCAGCTTTGAACAATATTTTGCAAAGCGATCTACAAAAGCAGAGGAAAACAAATCGAGTCCATCGGGGTAACCGTAATGAAAAATATTCCAAATCATCTGTATATTCTGCTGATTGGCTGCTTCAACCATACGAGCTGCCGAAGAAAAATCGAATTCCCCTTCCTGTTGTTCAATCATCGGCCAATTCAACCCATCGCGCACGGCACAAATGTCCAAATTACTTAACAGAGAATAATCCCGAACGAGTTGAACATCATGGTGGGTCAACGCATGCATATTCAGCCGCAATCCTGCTTTATTAATATGACAGGCAAACTCAAACCCCGCCATCAGGAAAGAATCAAAGAGAGGCAAAATACTTCCTTCGTTGTTTATGAGCAATAGGCTTCAAAAGATACTATGCAAGAGGAAATATCATAACCATGTGAACGCAATAAGCGATGGATAGTTGTTGTGTGGAATAATCGATAAAATTAAGCCGTTAAACATGATTGCCCTCCCAAAAATCTAAATTTAGTAAAAATCCTGAAAAAGATACCTGCTTAGGTAGGGTTACCCCTACCTAAGCGGTACGCAATCGATTAACACATCTCTGGCGATGAGAAAGTAGTGACTACAAATCCGTGAGCAGACTTGCACGCTCAGTTCCGGATTTTATTCGCAACGAAAGCTATTTATCATCCTTCTTTTTGTCATCGGTCTTTTTGTCATTGCTCTTTCTACCATCGCTCTTTGTGCTATCCCTATTCGTTGGAACCTTGGCACCCTTTTCGCGCGCCTCGTTCAGCCCAATCGCAACGGCTTGTTTATGACTTGTCACTTTTTTACCAGACTTGCCACTGGTCAAAGTTCCTTCCTTTTGCTTATGGATTGCCTTTTCAACAGTGTCAGATGTTTTCTTGCTTTCCTTAGCCATATTGACCTTCCTTTCATCGTTATTTTTTTATTGGAGTGGGTAAGTTGTAAATACCATTACCACTTGGCTGGTCATTTACCTCTTATGTACTACAACGAGGGAGCAGGGAAGATCGTTATTGAGCAAGTAATAACATTTTGCCTTGCATCACGTTCTTTATACGGAGAGCAAAGAACTAAAATTCTCTCTCTTGGTTTCCTGATAATTGACGAAAGAAGCTAGACCAAGGGTGGAATACGGTCAAAACCTGACAGTCTAAATAGCCGTTGAAATTACATATTACTCATATAAAGCAATTCATCTATTACGTTGAACATTCTAAGTGGAGCACTGCTTATGGACATTGTTACCCTTTCGAGGTTGCAGTTTGGCATGACGATTATCTATCACTTCCTATTCGTTCCGCTTACCTTGGGGCTGGGCTGGTTTGTCGCACTGATGCACACCCTTTATTTTCGCACCAACGAAGACAAGTGGAAACGCATGACCAAATTCTGGGGCAAACTGTTGCTTATTAAACTTTGCGATGGGCGTTGCCACTGGCATTGTGCAAGAGTTTCAGTTCGGTATGAATTGGTCAGCGTATTCTCGTTTTGTGGGAGATATCTTCGGTGCGCCCCTGGCGGTGGAAGCGCTGGTAGCTTTTTTTCTCGAATCGACTTTTCTCGGCTTCTGGCTCTTTGGCTGGGACCGGGTGGATAAACGCCTGCACCTGGCCTCCATCTGGGCGGTGGTGATCGGTGCCAACCTTTCGGCGCTATGGATTTTGATCGCGAATGCGTTTATGCAGCGCCCGGTCGGCTACATTATTAACCCTGAGACTGGATACCTGCAACTGGTGGATTTCTTCTCCCTTATCGAGAACCCCAAAGCCTGGGTCATGTTTCCACACACTATCTTCGCAGGAGTAGCAACGGGTGCATTCTTCATCATGGGCATTAGTGCTTATCACCTCATCCGTAAGCGCGATGTGGAGATTTTCAAGCATTCTTTCCAGCTTGCAGCAGTGATTGGTTTGCTGGGCGCAATGATGTCCACTTGGAGTGGACATCAGCAAGGCATTGAAGTGCTACAAAGCCAGCCCATGAAGATGGCATCCATCGAGGCGCTGTGGAAGACCGAAAACCCCGCTTCCTTCTCACTCTTGACCATTGGCGATCTAAGCGGTAAGAAAGAAATCTGGAGCATCCGTATCCCCTATGTGCTTTCTCTGATCTCATATAACCAACTCACCGGGGAGGTGCGCGGTGTGGATGACTTACAAGAAGAGTATGTAAAAGCATATGGCCCTGGCGATTACATTCCGCTGATGGTTTTCGTCTACTGGGGCTTCCGCGTGATGTTCTATTCCGGTGTCATCATGTTTTTTCTGGCCTTGTATGGTGCTTACGCCATCTATAGGGGCACAGTAGAAAAGATGCGCTTTGCCTGGGTCTTTCCATATGCCATTGCCTTGCCATTTCTGGCGAATACAGGCGGCTGGATTATGGCTGAAATGGGACGCCAACCCTGGATCGTGCAAGGACTGATGAAAACCGAGCAGGCTGTTTCGCCCAACCTGACCCCTGAAATGGTGTTGATAAGCTTGATCGGTTTCTTCGTGCTTTACGCCAGCTTGATTGTTGCCGATATTTATCTGCTGGCAAATTTTTCGAAACAAGGCCCCGATGCAACTGACCGGGGTTTTATCGGTGAACCTGCCCTCGTTGGCGAGCAGTATTAGGAGTGTGGATTATGTTTGATTTAAACACGATCTGGTTTATTTTGATCGCTATTTTGTGGATCGGTTTTTTCTTCCTCGAAGGATTCGATTTCGGCGTCGGGATGCTGATGCCATTCCTCGGCAAGGACGATGTCCAGCGGCAAGTCATCATCAATACGATTGGTCCGCACTGGGATGGGAACGAAGTTTGGTTAATTACGGCGGCGGGTGCAACCTTCGCGGCCTTTCCACAGTGGTATGCAACCATGTTTAGCGGTTTCTATCTGGCAATATTTTTCATCCTGGTTGGACTAATTATCCGCGCTGTGGGAATTGAGTTCCGTAGCAAGGTGGCCAACCCCAAATGGCGCGCCCTGTGGGATGGAACTATTTTTACTGGCTCTTTGCTTCCTGCTTTTCTGATTGGGTTGGTCTTCGCTAATCTGGTAGGAGGCGTCCCCATTGACGCAAAGATGAACTTTGTCGGGAGTCCACTAACGCTGCTCAATCCCTACGGGGTATTAGGTGGAACTCATGGCAGTCTCGGTCTTTCTGCTGCATGGCGCAATTTTTTTAAGCCTAAAACGATGGATGATGTGCAGGAAAATGCCCTCAAAGTAGCTAAAATACTATGGGTTCCCGCCACTTTGATTGCGATTGCCCTGGCAGCAAGCACCTTTGTCTATACAGATTTTGTTGAACATATCGGTTTAATTCCAGGGGCAGCACCTTTTGGGGCAATCGCCACCCTGGTTCTGGTGCGTGCCTTCCTTGATCATAAAAGAGAAGGCTGGGCCTTTATGATGATGGGTATTCATCTTGTTCTGATACAGTCTACCTTTTTCATCATCTTATTCCCTCGTGTGATGATCTCCTCTATTCATCCTGATTACAGTCTAACAATCTACAATGCTTCGTCTTCGCCCTATGCCTTACAAGTAATGACCATCATCGGCCTAATCTTTTTACCAATTGTGTTACTCTATGAAGGTTATACTTATTGGGTTTTCCGCAAGCGCTTGAAGACCGACGCCAAAGAATTAACTTATTAATCTTTCAAAGGTTTTCTCAGCACGATATCTATTCTCTACATCGTGGGTAAATAAAGTCTCTCATTAAGTATGCAATATTTGTTATTGGTGAAACATACAACGAGCTGAAAATAGTTTTCGACAAGCTCAAGGATGGAGCCGAAAAAGAAAGGCTCCAAGATTTGCATGAGATGCCTTTTGGGATCTATGGACAGTTCTATGACAGGTTTGGTGTTCAGTGGATTTTCAAAGGCGATTTGAAACAATAAGTAGGCAGTACAAAATAAAAAAGGTATCTATCCCCTTATATCAAGTGTATACAATATGACCAAGGAAAGTAAGAAAACATCTGATACTGTTGAGAAAGCAGTACACAAGTAAAAGAGAGAGACCTTGTTGAAAAGTGGCAAGTCTTGCAAGAAGGTAACAAGCCGCAAACAGGCGATTGGTGTCGCTGAGGCGCGTAAAAAGGGTGCCAAAGTTCTCCCCAAAAAAACGTATATCAAAGACCGATGAGAAATAACTTTTGTCTCTATCAATCCTGTTCGTGGGAAAGGTTGGCAAAATCAATAAGCCAGGGCCTGAAATCAGGCCCTGGCTTATTCGTCGCTGTAACTGTTGATGATCCCTAAAACGCAAACATCCGAAAACGAGTGTGGGTGTATTAAGGATGTGGAGTCACTACCCGATGGTGCACAACATAACGCTGACGCAGGCTCAAGCCTAAGCTTAAGAGAATTACGCCAAAAAGAATGGAATATATCCCAATCATCCAGATAATGGTCAGGGCACCCACTACGGGAAAAATCTGTATCAGGATTCCAAAAACAAGCGACAAAATCCCACTTAAGGCCAGTTTCCATTCTCCATCGATTTCCTTGCGCAGTCGGATTGCTGCGACAATTTCCAGGATGCCTGTGAGAATGGCCCAAAACGCAATGATATAGAGCAGCACAAGTGTTGCCAAACCGGGCAGTAAAAATGTAATCACACCAGCCGCCACCCCCACCAATCCCTCCAGCAAAAGCAGCCACCAATTCTTGTGACCAGCACGGTTCGTGAATGCTGCCATGATCGCGAAAACGCCATCAACAAACGCATATGCGCCAAAGAAAAGAACCAGAACGCCAAGTGTTAGCCCCGGCCACACCAGGGCCAGAATACCATACAAAATTGCGATGATGCCACGCAGCACCACGACCCACCAGTTGCGAGATAGTTGTGTCAACATATCTTCCTCCTTGTTTTACGAAACTGATTTTTAACAGGGATTTCCGTAGGGGGCGACCCGCTCTTTCGAAGAAATCGCCCTATTGTCAATTTTCTGAGCAAAATCGCATTTCAGATACGTCTGAACGGGTTAACCCTGCTTATTATGCAAGCACCCGCACGGACGTTTCACGCTCCCATTGACGGGTCTTGGCGGCAGCAATAAACGCATTTTGCTGATCGGCTGAAATAACTCCGGCATCAGGCTCGATATGGGCATTTTGCAAAAGCGTCCGACCGCCATCATCCACAGCAATGGCTTTGAGATGACCAAAGGCATCCCGCACAAAATCGTGGGCTGCACCTTGCATCGAAAGCTTTTTTGCACCATCGTCAGACAGGATCACGGCAACTGCGTCAAAAAATATGGAGGGCGTACCCGCCAACTGTCCGTCCACCCGGAGCATGGAGCCGTCTGCAAGTTTTGCGCCGCCTACTTTGGGAGCGATAACTTTTACTGTAGCGCCTGCCTCGCTGGCAGCTTTTCTCACCTGTGAGATCAACCTGCCATCCGAGCCATCCGCCACGAGAATACCGACGGCACGCCCTTCCAGGGTATCTTTCATCTTGCCAATGATTTGCAAAGCGGGTGAAGGTTTCTGGTCCTTTGCCTGGACACTGGTCTCAGCGGGTTCAGGGATGCTTTCAAGCCCAAGTCCTTCGGCGACACGCATTGCAAGCGCTTCATCAATTCGTCGCAGGTGTGCTACCATCGCCTCGCGGATGTGGAGATGCTCCACCTTTGAAAGCTCAAATACCAGTGCCGAAGCAATATGCGCTTGCTCATAGGTCGATTGGCTCAGGTAGAACTGGCGTGCCTGGCTGTAATGGTCAGCAAAGCTTTCGGCGCGAACGCGTCCTTTTTGCCCTGACTCAAGCGCATGAGCGCTGTAGAAGCCCCGGCTTGCCGTCTCGCGCGGCGAGTTTTGCGACAGCGAGTTTGGCTCGTATGCAACCCGCCCGGTGGGTAGTTTCATTTGCATATGCCCGTCGCGCTGGTGATTGTCGAAGGGACATTTTGGCGCATTGATCGGAATCTGGTGGAAGTTAGGGGAGCCAAGCCGCGAAAGCTGGGTATCGAGATAAGAGAACAAGCGTCCCTGCAGCAGCGGGTCATTTGAAAAATCAATCCCAGGAATAATGTTGGCAGGGCAGTAGGCCACTTGTTCGGTCTCGGCAAAGAAATTGTCGGGCCAGCGATCCAATACCATGCGACCAATGACCTGCAACGGCACCAGTTCTTCTGGGATGATTTTGGTCGCATCCAGATGATCGAAGGGCAAAGCGGCTGCTTCCTGTTCTGTAAAAAGCTGAACGGCCAACTCCCATTCGGGGAAGTTCCCCGCACTGATTGCCTCGAACAGCTCCCGGCGTTGGAAATCAGGGTCGGCCCCGGCAATTTTGACGGTTTCATCCCAAATGGTAGATTGCAATCCCAGCTTGGGTCGCCAGTGGAATTTCACGAAGGTAACTTCCCCACTTTCATTGATCAGCCGAAAGCTGTAAATCCCGAAGCCTTCGATCATGCGCAATGAACGGGGCAGGGTGCGGTCAGACATGATCCACATCACCATATGCATGGCTTCAGGGGTAAGTGAAATGAAATCCCAAAAAGTATCGTGCGCAGTGGCTGCCTGTGGAAAGCCGCGATCGGGTTCCATTTTGACAGCGTGTACCAGGTCAGGAAATTTCATGGCATCTTGAATGAAGAAAACCGGAATGTTGTTACCCACCAAATCCCAGTTTCCTTCTTTGGTGTAGAACTTCACGGCGAACCCGCGCACATCGCGTGGTATATCGCTCGAACCTGCCCCACCAGCCACAGTGGAAAAGCGCGTGAAGACAGGGGTCTTCTCCCCGACTTCGGTCAACAGCCTGGCGGTAGTGTAACGGTGCAAAGAGTTTGTCAGTTCGAAAAAGCCATGCACTCCTGTGCCACGGGCGTGAACAATACGCTCAGGAATGCGTTCATGGTCAAAGTGCATGATTTTTTCACGCAAGACGAAATCTTCAAGCAGCGTGGGGCCGCGCAAATTGGCCCGGAGCGAATTTTGATTGTCTGAGATGGGTACACCCTGATTGGTCGTCAGGACAGAATGTTCTCCAGCGGCATCCTGGTGTATCTCGCCCCCAGCGCCGGTGCGCAAATCGCCATCAGCCTTGAATTCTTCTTGATTCTTTTTTCCAAGATCACGGAATGGATTGGTCATCGTTATCTCCTTGCATGAGAAAGACTTATCGGGAAGTAGCAACCGATCACAATATCGCCTTTATTTCGAAGGCCATCATCAAGAAAAACGAAAATTAGATGAAAACTGTTACTTGGGTTTCTCCTTTCAAAAGCTCTGTTTCATATTTTATTGAACAGATAATTAGGTTCTGTGTAGAAGCACAGTCAATACAAAATTTTCCTGCTTACATCGTGCAGAAATTCAGGCTGAAGGCCTTCCGCAGGAATGACGAGATTTATTTACCCAGCACCTTGATTAAACTTTTTGCATTCTGACAGGCATTTGCAAAATAGTCATTGTTAAAGAAAACATATACTTCGCTTGCGCCGCGATGCGCAAGGTCACGAGCTATATTTGCAATCTCTGCTAATTCACTATCATCGTAAAAATCAGAATACCATTGTCTGCGGCCATGCAGACGAATGTAAGCTCGCTTTGAAGTAAGAATATAAGTCAATTTCTGAATAGGAAAATCGGCATTGCAGAAAGTGACTCCCATATCTCTCAGCAAAGTTTCGGTCTCCGTGGAAATCCATTCAGGATTACGGAATTCGACCGCAACAATGGATGTATCTGGGAATGCAAGTAATGCTTGCCTTAGGCGCTTTAGATCGTAAGGAGTACTGGGGGCGATTTGTAGAAGAACCATACCCAAAAGGTTGCCCAATAATAGGCCGGATCGAATAAAATTTTGGATATCTTCTTCAACATCTACAAGATATTTTTTATGCGTAATGATCCGTGGCGCTTTTAGCACGTAACGAAAATCTTTTGGAGCCTTAGTTTTCCAGCCCAGGTATGTACTATCCTTAAACGCACGATAAAAGGTGGCATTCACCTCAACGGTCGAAAATTGGCTCGCATAATATTCAAACCAATGCGATCTAGCAAGACCAGCCGGATAGAACCGACCCTTCCAATCGTCATACGTCCAACCAGATGTGCCGATATGATAGATTTCTTGATTTTGCTCTGCTTGTGTCATAATTTCCTTTGTAATATAAACTCCACGCCAGGCGTGCAAGCATCTTTTAATGCCAGTGGAAATCGATAGTGGCTTTCAATTCTCAACTGATAGGCATACGATTGCCGGCAACGCTAATTGATCCCTGCCCATGTATAAAAATAATAGAAAAGGTATTGAGCCGTGAAATTTGCGGCTCAATACCTTTAGAGTTTCTGTAACAATGCTTTCAGTTGCCTTTTTTTCTTTTCGGCAAAGCTCAAAAAATTCACGTGATCGTGTTCACAAATCTACCATCAGTGGGTAGGATAGCGATTTGTAGCACTGCTTTCAGTTTCTTCAGAGTCGGTCCAACCTTCACCTTCCCAACTCTGGCGGCGGGTATTCATATCCACCGCGCCAGCGCTGCGCAAAAGGTCCTCGATTTTCTGTTTCTCGTCCAAATCTGCATCTACTGTAAGCAGGATCCCACCTCGTTTGACACCCTCCGTATAGAAAGATGCATCTTTATGGGTAAGACCCATATCGAGCAACGCTCCCAAGATGCCACCCGTAGCGGCACCGATACCAGCCCCGATCGCTGTCATACCCAGCGTGGTGGCGAGCGCGCTCGCAATAGCACCGGTTGCAAGAACAGGGCCGATACCAGGTATTACAACAGTGCTCACGCCAATCAAAAGGCCAACCACCCCGCCCGTTGTAGCGCCAGCAGCGGCACCCTTACCGGCATCCATGTTTTCATGCGCCAGTTTTTCGCCATCGCGTTAAATCAGGCTAATGCGGCTCTCATCTATCCCGTATTGTTTCAGGGTGTCGACAGCCCGATCTGCATCACTATATTCATCGAATAGAGCAACTAAAGTCACCATTTTTTCTCCTTTAGGAAAAATCCCGCGTTTGGATTTTGGCTATTATCTGCGATAATTTGCCATACGCGATGTGTTCCTATGATAAAGCAATGGGCCTAAATAAATCCCAAATCATTACTAAACAAAAAACTAAAACTAGCCACCGTACAGTTTGACAAAAGAGAAGGTTGATCGGCACAGAAATCGGGTAAAGTTGTTTTGCTTTTCAAGTTGTTATTAAATCTTGTGGCCCTGGCATGAATTTATTCCTGTTGACCAGATCAAACCTATTCATCTGAGACGGCCTTGTCTTGATGGAGTGCTTGATCTGCCTGATATAATTGCTAAAATGTTATGGATAGCTGTTTATCGTCTGGCTTTCAGGGTATCCGCTCCATTGGGTAAACGGTGCAAATCGGTGCAACATATAAAAACGATATGGGCAAAATGGCCCAAATGTGTCGATTAAACCCCCGTATATAGGGTGCGTGCGATAAATACCCTGTATATTGTGCATGAAAGATAATCTGCGCGCCTTCGGATCAGTAGGTTCCGGGTTCAAGTCCTGGCTGGGGCACTAGATATAGGGGAGGCATAAAAGCTACAGACCGCCATATGTGGCGGTCTGTAGCTTTTATGCTTTTGGGTATTCGTCGGTGCAGATCGGTGCAGTTCATTTCCCTGCAATTTCCTGCGAGATTGTCGGTAGTTCAGTTCAACCATTTTTCGAGTTTTGTAATGATTGGAATGCGGCGATTGAGACACTGGCGAACCAAGGCAGAAAACTCCATCTCGATCATGTACAACCAACTGACAGACTTTGGTTTGAAGTAGAGTTCAAAGCGTTCGGCCAGAAGTCGCAAGTTCCATTGGGCGTAGCCTTCCGATGGCTCACTACAAACCAACGCTGAGATCTTTGCCTTTGCTGATTAAGCCTTCCAGCTATTCTCGATCTTCTGCTTTCAGTTTTACATGTTGTTTGTTCATCCAACCATTTTCGACATATTAAGCTTACATTATTCAATCAAGCAAGTTCTATAGTTTAAACCCTGCCTTTTGAGCGTCAGAATAAAACATCTTAACGGTCTCGAGAGAATATTCATCCAAGTCTTTTCCGATTAATGAGAGTTTCTTGAGAATATCGTGCGTTACAGTAATTACATGACAGCCAATTTCATCGGCGTGGAAAATATTCAGCAATTCACGCGGGCTGGCCCAAATCAATTCTTGCATTTGGTACCGTGACATAATCTCCACGGCTTCTTTCATCAATGGCATTGGGTCGCGTCCTGTATCAGCAATACGCCCAGCAAAAACCGAGATATAGGATGGTGCATGGTTTTCCAGCGCTTTCGAGACCCAGGTTACTTGATTGAGTGTCATGAGAGCTGTTACATTCAATTGCACGCCCTCAGCAGCCAGGCGGCGTACCAAGTTCTCAGAAAATTCCTGGCGCGTATTTGTTACAGGTATTTTCACATATACATTTTTGCCCCAGGATGCGATCTTACGAGCCTGTCGCTCCATTTCATCAAACTCATCTGAAAAGACTTCAAACGAAATCGGACGATCTGAGATGTGTTCCAGCACCTCGTGCGAAAACTTCTCATAATCTGAGATTCCGATTTTTGCCATCAGTGTCGGGTTGGTTGTGAAACCCGTGATATGCGGATTACGATATAGTTCAAGGATGCCGTCAAGATCGGCGCCATCCGCAAAAATTTTCACTTTCAATTGCTCAAGTGTTTTCATAAAGTTATCCTTTTAATATAGTATCGGCTAAAAATACAGTGTCATCCACGATAAAATCGGCAGGGACACCTTGATAGGTTTCATCATAGTGGTAATCTACAAAAACTGTCTTCACACCGGCGGCCTGCCCAGCAGAAATATCTTTCCACCGATCACCCACCATCCAACTTAAGAGTAAATCCACCCCATATTTTTGAGCTGCCTGCAAAATTAACCCTGGTTTGGGTTTGCGGCAATCGCAATCATCCAGGTTATCGTGATAACAAACAAAAATTTCACGCACGGGCAGCCTGGATTGAAGCAAACTGTTGATGGATTCCACCATCTGGCGGGATTGCGTTCCTCGAGCTACATCAGGCTGATTGGTGATACCAATCAAAACATACCCGGAATCTGCCAACCGTTGTAAAGAAGTGATGGCTCCTTGAAGGATTTCCACCTCAGCCAACTGTGCAGGTGGGTAAGGTTTTCCCTCGCGGATAATGGCGCGATTGATGATTCCATCACGGTCTAAAAAAACTGCCGGGGAACCCGCCATGTTTATTTAACAAATTCCCATTTGGTCTGCGCAGCCTTCACGCGTGGGTGCGTTACCAAAAGGTGATGAACAACCGAATGGAACGCTTCGGTATGAGGTGTGATGTGATCTGGATTGACAGTGGGGACAATCACACAGGCATCTGCTACTTGCGCAGTATAACCACCGTCACGGCCAACAATCCCGATAATTTTTGCGCCTACTTCTTTCGCCAATTGCAACGCCAACACCAGATTCGGGCTGACGTTTTTCTCCAGATTGCCGCCACCGACAGAGAAAACAAAGACACAATCTTTTGCATTTAAATGACTGCCTTCCAGCCAACCGCGAAAGACGGATGCCCAACCTTCGTCATTTGTGCGCGCCGTCAGTTCAGAGACATTGTCAGTTGGAGCATACGTTTCAATTCCGGCGATTTTGCGGAAATCGTTGACAGCGTGCGAAGCATTCGCGGCACTGCCACCAACCCCAAGGGTAAAAAGACGCCCACCCTGTTCGCGGGTTTCGGCCAAAATATCGGCCATTTTGTCAATGGAGGCGACATCCAGTTTCCCCAAAATTTCTGTTGCCTCAGCAATAAATGTTTGTGTGAATGCCATGTTCTATTCCTTTTTTAAGAATTGGTTGGGGGCGCTGGTAAGTAGTTCATCCAACTCACGCAGGCCGTCAAAAGAACCGATTTCGTAGAAACGCTCACTTGCCTGATAGGCCAATAAGCTACGTTTTTGTACCAGGTTTTGATAGATTTCTGCAAGATCAGCGGCTTGACCTGCAGATGGGACGCAAAAACATCGGGGTGAAATACCCCCAAACCATAGTCAATAAATTTCATGCGGGACGTACGATTTTTCTTGTCGTAGCATATGATCTGATCATTTTCCATCTCTACGTTGCTCGCATCCCATTTGCCTTGATTCGGGTAAACCGTCATCAACCCCGGTTGAAAGTAACTCACAAAAAAGGATTGAATGGCTGCATAATCACACGGTAAATAGAAAATCACCATAGAGTACAAAAAAAGGTCCATCCACAAACTCAAAGCCTGACGGATCGCGCCACCTGTTCCCAAAGGCGCATCACCATCGAAAACATATGCAACATTCATGTCAAAACGCTTGCCATCGCCTACAAAATCGCGGATCATTTCTCCACGGTACCAGGCAGATATGACAACATTGCGAATGCCATGCGCGTGCAGCAAGCGTAGTTGGTGGACAATAAAAGGCTCCCCGCCTACCTCAACAAGTGCTTTGGGGATTTTCTCAGTGATAGGACGCAGGCGTGTGGCTAGTCCACCCGCTAGAATGATAACAGGGAACAATTCATCCGATTAGCGTTTTTGTTCCTTCAAAATCGAATCGAAAACGTACTTCTTCCAACCCGGCTTTTGACATGGCGTGTCGAAGGCGGTTGCGGTCTTCGGCATAAAACATCAAAAATCCGCCGCCGCCTGCGCCGACTAATTTGCCGCCCAATGCGCCATTTTTCATGCCCAGCTCATACCACGCGTCAATTTGTGGGTTGCTCATACCGCTGGAACGTTTGCGTTTATGTTCCC
>CAVWRY010000011.1:0-1063872 GCA_963757465.1 uncultured Chloroflexia bacterium
GCTTTCAAGCTGGGATGAAACAACCCACGCCAGCTTATCGCTGAAAGCAAACAGGCTATGCCGATCGAATGGTTCTTCGGATGGGGTGACATCTCCCAGAGACCGGCTCCGTTATTGGTGGTGATGATGCGCCCGAGGGTGTCCACCCCCCACCCGTTACTCGTATCCGTCATCTGGATGTTTGCCAGCGCGAAGGGCTGGTCTACAAACTCGGTTCGGGTCGGCGAAACGGTGGGGACATCGTCGGTGGCGGTCGGTTGGATCGGCACCGACGTGGATGTGACGATGGCGGTGGTAGCAATGGCACTTGAGTCGGAAGGATCTTCACATTGACATTGAAGGTTCCGCATGCGCTCAGGCACAGGCAAAGTACGACAAAGAAGAAGAGTTTTTTCATGGGGTCTCCTGAATTCGTTCGTTGTTTATAGAATTAGTATATCAGTCGGTTGTAACAGGCTGTATATCCCCCGTAACAGCTTTGATACATCGTGTAACAATTTCGTTACAAATGTTAACGAATCGTCTAAATCAGCCGTTTCAGGCGTTTTCTGGTGCCAGTGGCAGACGAATGGTAAAGACACTCCCCCTTCCCTGTTTGCTGCGCACCTGGATGCTGCCAGCATGCAAAAGAATAATGCGTTCCACCAACTTCAACCCCAAGCCGCTGCCGGGAACGCCACGCGCATTCTCCCCCCGATATAGCTCTTCGAAGATGTGGTCAATCTCCCCGGCAGGGATGCCGCTGCCCGTGTCGATGATATCAATCATCGCGGTATGCCCATCTTCGGTGACACGTACTTCCACCCCCTGCTCGGGCGCGCTAAATTTAAGGGCATTGTCTAACAGGTTGCGGAAGACCAATACCAGCAGATCCCGATCCCCCAAAACATCCGCAACGGGCCAGGGCATTTGCTGCACGCTCAGGGCAATGCGCGGCGAAGGCTCGGTGGTCTGGCTGGAGAGCGCAATCAACTCGTCGAGCAGGGCGCGCAGGTTGACAGGTTTGCGCTCGATGTTGCTCGAAATCGAGGTCATAGAGCAGGCGCAGATCCACGACGAGCTTTTGCAGGCGCTGTACTTGCTGCGAGATGCGCGCCAATGATCCACTTTGCTCGGCGCTGACGGTGGGACCCTGTTGCATGTTGACAATCCCTAAGCGGATGATCGTCAACGGATTTTTCATCTCATGGTCAAGGCGCTGAAAGAAGCGCTGCTGCGAGGCGACCTGTTCCTTGTGCAGCGCGTCCTTTTTACGCTCGAAGCGGCGCTGCATGCCCCAGACCAATAGAAAAATGCCAAGGGTCAGCACGCCCAGCACAAATCCGACACGGGTTGCCACCCCGGCCAAATCCATTTCGTAGGTGGCGGCAAAAGTGGGGTTGGGCAGCAGATGCAGTTCGGCGAGCCAGCCCAAACCCGCGCCCAAAAGGACAATTAAAACGCTGATGATAATTCCCGGCGCGTAACGTTTCATTGATGACCCTGCACTTCTTTCAAAAATCGGTAGCCACGCCCCATGATGGTTTCAATGAAGTGCGGCTGGGCGGAATCGCTTTCGATCGCCTTGCGGATTTCAACCATGCGCATGTCCACAGCGCGGGTTTCGAGCGAAGCACCCCAGCCCCAGACTTCTTCAAGGATGCGTTCGCGTGCGACGATCTCCAGCGGGTTGAGCATGAGAAATTCGAGCACACCGATGGCGCGCGTACTGAGTGAGAGCATTTCTTTGCCACGCTGTACCTGACGTAACTGACGGTCGAGCGTGAGCGTTTCGCTCACCAGATAGCGGAAACTGGCGAGCGGGGCGTCGCCACGCCCGGTGCGACGCAAAATAGCCTGCACGCGCGCCACCAACTCAAGCGGATCGAAGGGTTTGTTGATGTAATCGTCTGCACCCTCCTGCAAGCTCATGACGCGTTCAGCAGGGGCGTTGACCTTGGTCAGCAGAATGACCGGCGTCCAGTTGTTCATTTCGCGCAGACGACGCAGCACGTTGCGCCCGTCAATGCGCGGCATGAGCATATCGAGCACGACCAGGTCGGGCTTGATGCTGGCGACCAGTTCAAGCGCCTGTTCGCCATTGATAGCCGAAGTAACCTCGTAGCCAGAGCGTTCCATCAGCGGTTTCAGCTCGGCGAGCAGGTCTACTTCATCGTCTACGATGAGAATACGGGTTTTGGGCATGTTATGATCCGATCAGGGAGAAAGCACTGGCTCAATTATCGCATGAGTCGATATGGAACAACCAAAAATTATACTGTTAAACAAGAGATCGCCCGTGTACAGGGCGACTTCCATGTTGTTTAAGGAAAATGTGACTAATCGAGCTTGTTTAAATCTATTAAAATTGCCTGAACATTCATTTTCAAATCAGGGATGTCATGCTCTACGACTGCCCAAACAGCATTTTGGTCGATCCCAAAATAATGATGGATAAGAATGTTACGCATTCCGATAATATCTGCCCAAGGCACGCCCGTGTAATGGGCCTGAAATTCATCAGGCAGGGCACGGCAGGCTTCACCGATCAGGGCAATGTGACTGACAACCCAATTTTGGATGAGTTCATCTTCTATGAAGACATTTTTTCCGCGCACAGCATAGCGCTCGATGCGTTCGATGGCTTCCAGAATATCCAACAACCGTTCCCGTTCGCTTCTCACAGCGGACGGGCATCCTTCAAAACCTGCGTGCGAATACGCGGACGCAGGCCTGCTTCGGTCATCACATCCACTTTGCAATCAAGCAGGGTTTGCAACTCGCGCAATAGACGCGCCAGATCAAGCAAGCTGCGGTTTTCTTCGAGATTGACCAAAAAATCAATATCGCTATCAGGCCGTGCTTCGCCCCGCGCTACCGAGCCAAAAATGCGCACGTTATATGCGCCGTTTTGCGCGGCAATGCGCAGAATATCGTTGCGTTTGGCTTGAAGCAGGGTTTCAGGGTTCATAGGATGAATTCTGATTTAAAACTTGTAATATATTTTATTGTTGTATTAATTGATGTGTATCGAAAACTTTGTGGGGGATGGAAACCTTTGAAATCTTTTTTCATTTGAGCTAAATGCAATGGCTCTGATAAAAGCCAAATATCTTGAATGAAAATCCCTACTCCCGCTTGTGTTCCACGATAATAATTACAAAATTCTTCTTCGCTTACTCCAGCATAATCTTTTACTACTTCCCATAATAATGGTAATGGTTCCTTTATAACAGACGCAACACTAAAAGCACCTATTACACACTTTACTGGTGAAGATACATAAACAAGAACCAAGTCACCTTCTGTAAGAAGTCTTGGCTTAATTCTTCGCAATTCAACTGTTTTGGTTCCATTAAAAATTTTGTCTGCATAATGCGGACGAATTGACATCAAAAGCGCATTTTTCGCCATCTAAATTCCTTCCATACCAATTTCGTAGAGGTCAAAGAAACGCTCTGCACTGATAGCAATTGTGCTAACTATATTGAAGTTTTTGCCATCAGATTTCCAGATTTCTTGCAATTTCGAAAAAGTTATGGGGTACTTGAATATTTCTGTCTTAGAAAACTTAAAAGCCATAATATCTTTTTCTAAATTCTCTTTCGCAACGTCATTATACACATTTTTCCATTTGTATATTCCGAGTTTTTTATATTTCGAAAAAAGTTTTTTGGGTTTCCCTATTTCAACTTCGTCTATATATGAAATGGCTTTTATACACATCGCCCCCTGATAGTGTCCTTTGCCTGCACTTACATACCATAATAATCTACCTGGAGCAGAAAGGATTCGTTTGGCTGAACCATAGTAAACATTTTCAGAGTTGAGGATTAAGGATGATTCTCCTCCAAACAAATCTTGATTAGCAATATCTTCGTCAAACAGATGCATTGCCCATTCTGGTCGAATTGGCGCAATAAAAACAGGAATATTAACATTTTTGATTTTTAAAGGCCAAAGGGCTTTTTCAGTTTCTAATAAGATATTGTCATTAGGAGTGTTTCTTAAAATAACCACAAGGTTATCTATTGGTTTTTGAGCATAGTCAGGCCAAACAGAATTTATTAATTTAACGATTAAATCATCTACATTGATGCTACCGTGCAAATTTATTTTTAGCCAAAAATTTTCCAACCTAAAAAAACCACTTTCTTGAAGAGCAGAAATGATCTTCTCTGACAAATACTCGTCGTTAATTTTTATTATGTTTCTATTTTCTATTGATGCAGTCAAAATAATATTGTTGACTAAATATTTAGCTGCAATATCGCATATTGGTGCTTTGCCAACTCTAAAAATCGGGACAATGATTTGGTCGTCAAATTCTCTTGAATAGGAGATAAGACCATATTCTTCATTATCCGCGCCTATTACTACTGATGTGTCTATAATTGAAGCCTTGCCCAAGGCTAATTGAAGTTTCTTGTTGAACTGGTTTTTAGTTTCACCTAGATTTGATAAAAACTTCTTTATTAACTTCTCACTTTGTTGGGTATGTACTTTCTCAATATGAATTTGTGTACCAGCCAAACGAGAAGGTGCATAATCATCACCTCTCATTAATTCATCTTGCTTCAAGATTAAATCTGATGGTCTTAATATTTGAATACCAAATTTGTCAAAAATGTCTTCTGCCCTACTAAGCATTGGGCCATCACGAGTTACGAAAAAAGGGATTTCCGCCGCAATAGCGTAAGCCAGTTGCCGCCAGTCAAATTCGTCGCTTTCTCTCATTTTTTCAGGGAATAATGACCGTAAGTCTTCTTTTATTCTTTGAAATTCGTTGTGAGAACTTCTTGCATCTACTTTATAAAAGGTTTCAGCAAACAATCGTGCTTCTTTTTGCTTAAAACTATCTTTGTTTCGAGCAATTTCATTGTACATTTCGGGCGTTATATAAAGGTCTATATCGAGCCATTCATCTAGCAAAGGCAATGATTCTTGATGTTCTAAAATTTCAGGGGCTTGTAATGACATGCCTCAATTATTATGCCCAACTGGAATGAGAGTCGAAGCAGGTTGAGATGCGAGCTTTTGAGCAAAAGCCGCTGGGGTTTGGTAGGCCAGCGAACTGTGAGGTCGCTGGGTATTATAGTGCAATCGCCAAGCTTCAATCACAACTTTGGCTTCCTGGAGCGATTGAAACCATTCTCGCTCCAGGCATTCATCACGGAACTTGTCGTGAAAGCTTTCGATGAAGCCATTTTTCCAAGGCTGACCTGGCGGAATGAAAACAGGACCGACCTTGTTTTCTTCCAGCCAAGCTTGTACCGCATGGGAAGTAAACTCACTGCCGTTATCGGAGCGTAGAAAAACAGGCGCAGAGCGATTCTTGAGAATGGCTGCCAGAAATGCGGTCACATCTTGAGCAAGGATGGAAGTCGAAACCAGAATGCCTAGGCATTCACGAGTGAACTCATCAAGGACGCTTAAGGTTTTGAACTGTGCTCCATTTGCCAGCCGGTCGAACAAGATGTCATATGTCCAAACATGGTTTTGATACTCAGCTTGGTGTGGCTGAACAGTTTGATCGCTTCGTTTTCGGCCCTTTCGGGCACGTTGAGCTGCCAACTGAAAGTCATGTTGCTTCCACAGCCGCCAGCAAAGTCCAAAACCGAGCCCACTTACAACCGCAATACGCCGATACCCATAACGCGGATTGGTTTTGATCGCCTTGCGCATCGCATCCAGAGATTTTTGGTCTTGGACTGGCTGACGAAGTTGATACCGACCTACCGCTCTGGAATAACCTGCCCAACGACATGCGGCGCGCTTGGACAAGCCTCTTCGTTCCATGTCATCCATCAAAGTGTGCCGCTCGACAGCCGTCAGACTTTTTTTGATAGTAACTCTTTCAAGGCATCATTGGCCAAGATCGATTCTGCCAGCAAACGCTTCAGCTTGATGTTCTCGTTTTCGAGCGCTTTGATCCGCTTCGCTTCTTGAACATTCATGCCGCCATATTTCTGTTTCCAACGGTGGTAGGTTGCTGGGCTGATCTGTTTCTCCCGGCAGACATCTTCAATGGTTTTGCCTTTGCCTAGCTCTTCATCGGCATCATGCAATAGCTGTACAATTTGTTCTGGCGTTCGTCGCTTCATGAGAAATCTTGCTCCTTTTTCGGGCGCTTGACTCTCATTTTACTTGGGTATAAATTCCGAGGCAGGTCAGTAACTGGTAAAAAATATTGGCATCAATTACAACTTTGATCTTCAAATTTTCGTTTTGTTTGAAAGCATAGGAGAAGAGTGATGGATGGTTGTATTCAAACTTCCATACAGTTAATGTTGTGCCTTTTTTCCCGCGCCCACTTATTTCTGCCATCGTAACAAAATCTAATTTAGGCCATAGTTTATTGGCAACGTAGTCTTTGCGACAACGAACACGAACTCCTAAGTATCCATCTTGGGTTAATTCTTTAAGTCTGTCAAATAATAGTCTGGAAATCCCCTTGCTTCTATATGACAAATCAATACATAAATGAACTATAGAAACTAGCATTTTTTTGCGAGAAATATTGTAAAGTAGGTAACCAGCTAGAGTTCCTGTAGTTTCATCGGTTGCAATTATTATCAAATTTTTACTGGCGAAATCTATGTACGCATCACGCGGAAGCAATCCCAATGTGTGTTTATTGGCATCGCCTAAGCTGATAACATCATTGAGATATTTAGAAGTATGGTTGATTGATGAGATTTTGAAAGTCATAGTGTCCCCATGTTGGGTGATAAATAGCGGCAAGGACATTATAAGCCTATAGTTCACTCACCTTGAGCTTGTCGACGCTGGCATGGTAGAAAAAAACTTTGAGTGGGCGTTTGATTTCTGACATTGGGAATTCCCCGTTTTTTTTATTGTAAGAAGATTATAAGTCAAGAATCCGGGAGTGCCGAAATTACAGGTAAATTAGCGAGTTCTATAAACCAACCCCCTCCGGCCTCCCGTAAGGACATCGGGACGATGTAGCGGCCACCTCCCCCAAATCCGACCGACAAAAAGCCTATAAATTCAAGTTAGTTTGCGTCGGATTTGGGGGAGGGCAGGGTGGGGGTTGGTTTTGATAGGAAATTTCAAAAAGTTATACCCACAAAATAGACACTCCCTGATTTTCCACCAGGATGCACAGGGAAAATTTGCCATTTGGGCACAAAATCTCTGTGAAATCATAGCGTTTAGTATAGGCTCAGTATAGCTACAGTATAGCTACACTACAGAAGCAGTATAGGATCAAACCGGGATGTTTGTCAAATTCCAGACGGCTTTCTGCCGTCAGCCCGGCTTGAGAGGGCGAAGAGATGGGAAGGGGCGTTAACAATAAGTAGATTTCAACTTCAAATGCGCGCTCTTGTGAATATATTCACTTTCAATTGACTTGCAACTTCAATTGCGATATACTTTGTGAAAATTATCTCAATACAAGGAGCGTATGATGAAAAGATTATTTCAACTAATATTGATTGCATCCATTGGTTTGGTATGCGCATGCAGTCCTTCTGGGCCAGTAACCAAGACGAAAATTAATATTGAATTTCCTTTTGAGCCTGGGTTTCCAGGTTATATTGTTGATATTTCCAGCAAAGACTATACCGCCAGTTTGATGTGCTCGCTATCTGAGAAAGGTGGCCCTGGCGAAGTGCTGGATATTAATGCCAAAACCCATGAAAAACCACTGGGTATTTGCGATACAAAATCCATGACGTTGGATGTTGGGATCAACAGTAGCATTACGGTTACTGCCATATTGGGTGGTTTTCCTTTTGTCAATAAATTTAACCCGATCGCCCGACCGTATTGTTGATATCTCAAATGCGCAAACCTGCCCTAATTGTAGACAAGCTGAGTTTGACTTCAAGCAGGGTGGCTTTCCAAAATAAGTCGCAATCATCGGATTTATTTCTTCAATCCCCAACCCTAAAATTCAGCCAGGGTTCGGGGTATAATGCCGCTGACACTTTTTTCGTTGATTTAGGAGAAATAGCATGGCTGATTTGTATGATGTCGTTGTGATTGGCGCCGGGCCTGCCGGGTATGTTGCTGCGATCCGCGCGGCGCAGTTTGGCAAGAAGGTCGCCATTGTGGATAAGCAGTGGCTGGGGGGCGTCTGCTTGAATATAGGTTGCATCCCATCGAAGGCGTTGTTGAAAAATGCCGAAGTGGCGCGTACCCTGCGCGAAGATGCCAAGGAGTTTGGCTTTTCGTTTGACAATCTGGTGCTCGATTACAGCGTGGCGGTAAAACGCTCACGTCAGGTGGCGGATGTGCAGACCAAGGGTCTGGGCTTCCTGATGAAGAAGAACAATATCACCGTCCACATGGGCGCGGCGAAGTTCAAGACCAAAGATACGCTGACCGTGACCGACAAAGACGGCAAAGTGACCGAGCTGACCGCCAAGAACATCATCGTCGCAACCGGGGCACAGTCCGCAGTGCCGCCGACGTGGAAGGTGGATGGCGAGAAGGTGGTGACGTACAGTGAAGCCATTGTGCAAACCAAGCTACCGAAATCAGTGGTGGTGATTGGGTCGGGCGCCATTGGCGTGGAGTTTTCGACCATCTGGCAGTCGTACGGCACCGATGTGACGATTGTTGAGATGTTGCCACGCATTGTGCCGCTCGAAGATGAAGATGTCTCTGCTGAATTGCTAAAGGCTTTTCAGAAGCGCGGAATCAAGGTGCTGGTGGAACATAAAGTTGAGTTGGTCGAGACCACGGCTACGGGTGTGAAAGTCACGGTATCCGCTGCGGGTCAGACCAAGGTGCTCGAAGCAGAACAGGCGCTGGTGGCGATCGGCTTCCGTCCCAATTCCAAAGGCCTGGGCCTGGAAGAAGTGGGCGTGAAAATCAGCGAGCGCGGATTTATTGAAATTGACGAGAAGATGCAGACCAACGTCCCGGGAATTTGGGCGATTGGCGATGTGACGGGCAAGTTGATGCTGGCGCATGTTGGCTCGGTGATGGGAATTGTCTGCGCCGAGAATATTGCCGGTGAAGAGACGGTTGCGCTCGACTACATTATGATGCCGCGCGCCACTTATAGCACACCACAGATTGCTTCGTTTGGTTATACTGAAGCGCAAGCCAAAGAGAAGGGCTACACGGTCAAGATTGGGCGCTTCCCCTTCATGCCAAACGGCAAGGCGCGCGGTTTGGGCGACTATATTGGTTGGGTTAAGTTGGTTATTGATGCGAAATATGGCGAAATTTTGGGCGCGCACATGATCGGCCCAGAAGTAACCGAACTGCTGCCCGAACTGACGCTGGCACACGCGATGGAACTCACCGCCACCGAAATTGGACGCAACGTCCATGCCCACCCAACGCTTTCAGAAGTGTTGATGGAAGCAGCGCACATGGTGGATGGACACGCGATTCATATGTAGTGATCAGAATATAATAAAAAAAACAGCCTGACAACTTTTGTTGTCAGGCTGTTTTTTTTATCGGGATTACCATAAGACTCTAAGTCTTATTTAATTAAAAATTAGTTAAATAAAACGATAAAAAATAGGATTGTGGGGAAATAAGATCGAAAAACCCTGCCAAAATATCAATTTCGTTCAAGGATTGCCCGGCTGTTCGATGATTTTGGTTAATAAATTGCTTGACAAAGATTTTCAAAATGCTAAAATTTAACTAATATTTCAATAAATTTTTGGTTAAAACTTTACGAAACTATTCAGTCGTTCACCCATTATAAGCACGAAGGAGAGTAAGTCATGAAAAATATTACCAAAGTTTCCACCATGTTCTTTGTACTGATGCTGGCGATTGCCGCCTTCGCCATTTCTGCACCCCAAAAAGCCAAAGCCGCTGTCGGTTTCCACATTAGCGGACGCACGCTGCTGGATTCGAACAACAACGCCTTTTTGATGCGCGGCATCAGCCATGCCTATGTCTGGTACACGTCGAACAACGCCGCTTTTGCTGATATTAAAGCCAAGGGCGCCAACACCATCCGTGTGGTTTTGGGCGATGGACATCGCTGGGGACCCACCAGCGCCAGCGAAGTAACAACCATCATCAACCTGTGCAAAACCAACAAACTGGTCTGCGTACTCGAAGTCCATGACACCACTGGCTATGGCGAAGATGGCGCAGCCGATACGCTTGCCAACGCGGTCAATTACTGGAAGAGCATCCAGAGTGCGCTGACGGGTCAGGAAAACTACGTCATCATCAACATCGGCAACGAACCTTATGGCAACACCAATCCTGGCAACTGGGTCGCCGATACCAAGAACGCCATCATCGCGATGCGCGCCGCTGGTTTCCAACACACTCTGATGGTGGACGCTCCAAGCTGGGGCCAGGACTGGTCGTTCGTCATGCGCGACAACGCTGCCAGCGTCTTTGCTGTTGATACCGCCAAGAACACGATCTTCAGCGTTCACATGTACTCGGTCTTCAACACAGCCAGCGCTGTGACATCTTATATCGACACCTTCAAGACCAACAACCTGCCGCTTGTCGTTGGAGAATTCGGCATCTCCCTGGCTGGTTCACCGGTTGATTATGCCGACATTATGTCTTACACCAAGGCCAACAGTGTAGGCTGGATGGCGTGGTCATGGAGCGGTAACGGCTCCAGCGACGCGGCATTGGATATGGTCAATGGCTTCAACGCATCATCGCCCACCACCTGGGGCAACATCGTCTTCACTGGCGCAAACGGTTTAAGCAGCACATCCGTACAATGCACCTGCTACAGCGGCACCACCGTCACCAATACACCCGTCGTCACCCCCAGTCGCACACCGACTCGCACCAACACCCCCAACGGTCCGACCACCACCCCCAGCCGCACCCCCACTGTAGGCGGCCCAACGAATACCCCCACCCGCACACCAACCGCTGGCAGCGGCGGATCCTGCACCCCGACCTCCACCATCACCACGCCGTTCACTTTTGATGGCGCGGGCACCTTCTGCTGGCAAGCCAGCAGCCTGGCCACCTACATCAACTCGTGGAACACGACCAGCGTTACCCTCAACGGTACAAACGTGACCAATCTCTATGTTGCTACCGCTTCCTACCCGGCCAAGATCAACGGTTTCTATTATGTAGCCTACAGCAGCAGCGTTGCCTGGGGCCATTTTGAAGCCAAGTAATTTTTAGATGGATATAAAAATGTAGCCCGACGGTAAAAGCTGTCGGGCTACACTTTTAATTCTTTTAAGGTTGTAATCAGACAAGCCTGATTGAAATATCAATTTCGTTCAAGGATTGCTTGCATGTTGGCTGGTTTTGGTTAAAAAATTACTTGACAAAGAACGCCCAAAACGCTAAAAATTAACTAACATTTGGTGAATTTTTAGATAAAACTTTATCAAATACTTCAGGCGGCAATCGTGTCAATAATCCTGAGCGCATCCTATCGAAAAAAAGGAATTAATCATGAAAAAGAACCCGTATCTCGTTCGAATGGTCAACCTGAGTTCTCGTTTTGGTGTTGGCCATCGCCGCGCTTAGCCTGGCGATCACCCGTCCGCAACAGAAAGCCAGTGCAGCAACCGCTGGCTTTGTATATGCCTGCGGCATTCATTTTTGTCTGGATGGCAGCCCGTATTATTTCGCAGGCACCAACGTCTACGATCTGTTTACCTACGGTGACGGCAGCAGCAACACCACACAAGCCGACATTGAAAACAAATTCATGGACAAAACCAAAATTGACGCACTCTTCACCAATCTGAAAGCCGATAACGTCAGCGTCGTGCGTTTGTGGATGTTCAGCCACGAAGCCTGGCATGGCTTTGAAATTACCAAGGGCGTTTACAATGAAGCCGAATTCATGCTCTTTGACTACATCATCGAATCGGCGAGAAGTCACGGCATCAAACTGCTGCCCACATTTGAAAACTACTGGGAAGCCTACGGCGGTATTGACCAGCGCTTGACCTGGGAAGGTCTGACTGGCGGTCAACCCGGACGCGCCATCTTCTTCGACAAGACCAAATGCCCCGGCTGTTTTACCCAATACAAGAACTACGTCAACTATGTCCTCAACCGTGTCAACCATTACAGCGGCATCGCCTACAAAAACGATACAACGATCTTTGCCTGGGAACTGATGAACGAACCGCGCTACCAGGGCGTTTCAACGGCTGAAGACACCAACGGCACCACCCTGCGCGCCTGGGTGGATGAAATGGGCGCTTACATCAAGAGCATTGATTCCAACCACATGCTGGATGCCGGCCTCGAAGGTCACCAATCCAAATACGGATTCGGCGGCGATGAAGGCAACCCATTTGTTTATATTCAGCAATCGCCTTATATTGACTTCACCTCAGCCCATCCCTACCCGACAGAAACCTGGGCCAACCTGACAATTGCCCAAACCCAGGCCCTGATTGCTGCCTGGATTAGTGATTCGCATAGTGTCGTTGGCAAACCCTTCTTTATGGGCGAGTTCAACACCCTGCCCGGCGTTGACCGCACTACCTGGTGGAATGCGATGTACGGAGAAATGGAAAAAGATGGCGGCGATGGGGATGCCTTCTGGTGGTATGAAAACAAGGATTCCGATACCAACTACGGTGTCCCACTTGGCGCACCAGAACTGGCCGCATTCCACACCCACTCAGCCAACATGAAAGCCAAGAGTGGCCCCTTCCCGACCCCCACCATCACCCCCACCACTGATATTAGCAAAGTGCTCAAGGTGCAGTATTACACCATGAACACGACTGCCACCGCAACACAAAGCACGCCTTACATGAACATCGTCAACACGGGCGTTGGCTTGCAATACATCGCCCTGAGCGACCTGAAAGTGCGCTACTACTACACCACCGATAACGCCCTTGCTGACACGTATGGTTGTCTATATGCGATCATCGGTTGTGGCAACATCACCCCAACCTTTGTCGCCATGTCCAGCCCGGTCACCAATGCGGACCATTACCTGGAACTGAGCTTCTCCAGCGCCGCCGGAACACTGGCTCCGTATGCCAGCACGGGTGATATTCAAAACCGCATGAACAAGAGTGACTGGTCGACCATCACACAGTCCAATGACTACTCCTTTGACGGCACCAAGACCGCCTACGCCGACTGGAGCAAGGTTACACTCTACTATAAGGGCGCACTCGTCTGGGGTACGGAACCTGGCGGAACGGCAGTCGCTACCAACACCCCGACCAAGACCAACACTCCTGGACCTGTCACCAGTACCCCGACAAAAACCAGCACCCCGACCATTACCCTGACGCCATCCCGCACCAACACCCAGTCGATCACATCCACCCCCAACTCGTACCAATACACCAGGCGTGACCAACACGCCGAGTCGCACCCCAACCACAGGCCCAACATCCACTCGCACCGCGACCCCGGCTATCAGCAATACGCCAACCCGCACACCTACCGCAGGCCCAACCGCGACTGCCACCCCATCCGGCACAGGCACATGCAGCCCGGTGACATCCACCATCACAGCGCCCTTCACCTTTGACGGGGCTGGGACCTTCTGCTGGCAAGCCAGCACACTCGGTACCTACATCAACTCGTGGAATACGACGAGCGTGAGCGTGAATGGCACCAACTACACCAACATCTATGTCGCTGTCAGTGCCCTGCCTGCCAAGATCGGCGGCTTCTGGTACATCAGCTACAACAGCGCTGTTGCCTGGGGACATCTCGAAGCCAAGTAACGCTATCAAAACGTTGGATGGCATGAGCAGATTGCTCATGCCATCCAACGCTGTTAGAACGAAATTGACAGAAGCTGGGGGCATGACAATTGGTCAAG
Organism: uncultured Chloroflexia bacterium; assembly: GCA_963757465.1. Lineage (GTDB taxonomy): Bacteria > Chloroflexota > Anaerolineae > Anaerolineales > Villigracilaceae > UBA5195. The sequence goes on from CAVWRY010000011.1 coordinate 13,736, forward strand.
ATTGATATGTATCAAACTCCTGCTTTGTATCTCTAAAAATCGACAAGTAAATTTTGGCTGAACTTTATCTAAAAAAGGAAGGTAATGATGATTAAAAAAATTAGCCATATCATGCAAATTGCTTTGCTCGTTCTGACCCTCGCGCTTCAATCGGTTGCGCCGTCTGTAGCGCTGGCGCAAGCAGCTTCGCATCAAGACAACTTCGTCCGCCGTGACGGATCGAAACTGACCCTTAACGGCAAAGAGTTCCGTTTTGGCGGCACCAACAACTATTATCTAATGTATTCATCTCAATTCATGGTGGACGATGTGATCAACAAAGCCGCCGCGCAAGGCTACACTGTGCTGCGCACCTGGGGCAACATCGACATTGGCAACCAGGATGGTTCCAATTCCACTACTGGCAAGCAAAACGGTATTTACTTCCAATATTGGAACGGCACCGCCCCCGCCTACAACGACGGCGCCGATGGCATGCAGAAGCTTGATTACGTCATCTACAAGGCCAGCCAAAAAGGACTGAAACTGGTCATCCCCTTTACCAACAACTGGGACGCCTTTGGCGGCGCAGATCAGTATGTACGCTGGGCCAACGGTCAGTATCACGATCAGTTCTATTCCGATGCAACCATCAAGGGTTGGTTCAAAAACTGGATCAGCCACTTGCTGAATCACGTCAACACCTATACCGGCATCGCTTACAAAAACGACCCGACGATTATGACCTGGGAACTCGCCAACGAACCACGCTGCAAATATACCGACCTGTATCCCACCTCGGGAACTTGCACCACGAAAACGTTAATCAAGTGGGCAGATGAAATGTCCACGTACACCAAGAAGCTCGACAAGAATCACCTAGTCTCAGTCGGCGACGAAGGTTTCTACTGCAATCCGAAATCAACCGACTGGACCGAGAACTGCGGCGAAGGCGTTGACACGATTGCCTTCACCAAGCTCAAGAACATTGACGTCATGTCCTACCATCTCTACCCCGAACTGTGGGGCACAAGCATCAGCTGGGGCACCGATTGGATCAACCGTCACGCCAAAGATGCCAAGAAACTCGGCAAAGCCGTCATGGCGGGCGAGTTTGGTGTCACCGACCAGAACATCCGTAATGCCGTTTACAAAACATGGACGGACGCCATCTTCAAATCGAGCACCAACGGCGGCCTGTTCTGGATGCTGGCCGGAAACGTCGATACCGGCCTGCCCTACCCGGATTATGACGGTCACAACATCTATTGCACCGCCAGCCCGGAATGTCTCACTACGGGCCACTTTGCTGCGATGATGAAGGCCAACCGCGCCCTGCAATTTGCCCCCGTTGCTGGCAACGACAGCGCCACCACCGAAGCGGACACCGCCATTACAGTCAATCTCTTCCCGAATGACATCACTTACGGCAAGGCCAAACTCGTCCCCGGCTCGGTTGATCTTGACCCAACTGTCGCTGGCGTCCAAACGAGCAAATCCGTATATGGTGGCACCTACACCACACAGGCCAATGGCAGCGTCACTTTCACGCCCACCGCTGGCTTCAACGGCAAATCGCAAATCACCTATACAGTTAAAGATAGCCTGAAAGCCGTTTCCAACGTTGCCACGATCACCTTGACCGTCAAACCCAGCCCGACCGGCGCAACTACGCTCTATTCCTTCGAATTCGGCCTGGATGGCTGGGGGCCAGCCTCCTGGGATCCGCACGGAACCGTCGCCCAGAGCACCACATCTGCCACCGAGGGGACGCACTCACTCCAGATTAATTCCACTGGCGGATGGTTCACCGTAGAACCTTCCCCCGTCAGCGACCTAACTGTCGGCGGCCAGTATCTGCGCTTCGAAATCAATGCGGATGCCGCCAGTTCCACCAAATTGTCCTTCTCCACCGGCGATAGCTGGAACTGGCAGGAAAGCAAGAGCATTGCCCTTAGCGCTGGCGACAATGTCGTTGGCGTAGACCTGACCAGTGAAGTCAACGGCGGCGCACTCAGCGAAGGCAACAAGGTTCACCGCATCGCCATCTATCTTGCTCCTGGCACCTACTACCTCGACAATGTCCGTCTCGACCATGTCGCCCCGCCCCCACCCCCGCCACCATCCGGCGACGTATTGCTCTATTCCTTCGAGAGTGGCGTTCAAAGTTGGGCTCCCGCCGCATGGGATCCGCAAGGCAGCCTGAGCCAGAGCAGCAGCTTCCACACCGAAGGGGCCAATAGCCTCCAGGTCACCACCACAGGCAGCGGGTGGTTCGGCGTCACCCCGCCCATCATAAGCGATCTCACAGGCAAGACCGACCTCAAGTTCGACCTGCAAACCGGCACAATCGGCACATCCCTGAGCGTCGTGCTGCAAATGGGCAGCGGCTGGACGTGGTGCCAAAGCCCGTGGTCTTCAGTAGGCGCAAACACAACCCAGGCAGTCGATATTGACATCACATCCCTCGTTGACTCAAGCAATAACCCCTGCGGAATTTCGAACCTGGGCCAGGTGCAAGCCATCTACGTTTTCCTGGATGGTGGCGGAACCTTCAACATCGACAACGTCCGCGTTGCCGGAGCCGTCATCACCCCACCCGCAGCGTTGTACTCCTTCGAGAGCGGCGCCGAAGGCTGGGGCCCGGCCTCCTGGGACCCGCACGGAACCGTTGCCCAGAGCAGCACCTTCCACACCGATGGTGCCAACGGCCTGCAAATCGACACGACGGGTGACGGCTGGTTCGGGCTGGATATGCCCGCCGCCGTAGACCTGAGCGGCAAGACTCACCTAAAATTTGACATCCAGACCACCAGCATCGGCACATCGATGAACGTTGCGCTCAAAATCGGCAGCGGCTGGACGTGGTGCCAGGGTTCATGGGGTTGGGTCAACGGCGCGACGACCTCCACTGTTGATCTTGACCTGCACACCCTGACCGAACTCGAGCAGCAATCCCTGCAACGTCGCCGACCTGAATCAGGTCCATTCCATCTTCGTCTTCTTCAACGGTGGCAGCACCTTCTACATCGACAACGTCCGCGGCGAGTAAACGAAACAACATGATCGGCAAATAACAAGCAAAAAGACCTGCCAGACAAATTGTCTGGCAGGTCTTTCTAAGTCTTCACACCTCGGCATGGCTCTGCTTGACAAAAGCCAGCCTCATGCTAAAATCTTTTAAAATTTTAGTTTTTTAACATTGCGAGGACTACATGGACGAGAAAGTCAAGATTAGCGACATCGCGCATAAAAGTGGGGTCTCCACAGCCACTGTCTCATTGGCACTCAACAACAAACCAGGCGTCTCCCAGGAAACCCGCCTGCGGGTCTTGAAAGTTGCCGAAGAGCTTGAGTACCCGATTAAACCAGCATCCGTTGCCGGGAAAAATAATCGTCTCGCGACACTTGGCATGATTGTCAAAACCGACCCCAATCCGCTGCCGCCCCATGCCAATCCCTTTTACTCCAAAGTCATTATCGGCATCGAAGATGTCTGCCGCCGCAACGGCATCAATCTGCTTTTCGCCACACTGCCTGTGGATCAGAATAACCATCCGGTTGAAGTTCCGCAGTTGCTTTACAGCGAAAGAGTGGACGGCCTGTTGATGGTCGGCGCGTTCGTCGATGAAACCATCGTCTCCATTTCCGGCAAAAATCCGCCGCATATTGTTCTTGTCGATGGCTACTCAAACACTGAAAGCTACGACACCGTCATTTCAGACAATTTTCGCGCCGCCTATCAGGCGATTGCCTATTTGATCCAAAAAGGCCATCACCACATTGCGCTGCTCGGTGGCGAGCCCAACGGCTATCCCAGCCTGCAAGAACGCCGCAACGGCTACTTTCGCGCCCTCAAAGAAAACGACATCAGCGAGACGTATGTTGCCAACTTCAACATCAACACCACCCACGGCCACGACGAAACAACTGCCTTGCTCAAAGAAAATCCGCAAATCACCGCCCTGTTTTGCGTCAACGATGAGATTGGCTTCTCGGCCATCCGCGCCGCACAGGATTTGGGCCTGCGCGTGCCCGAAGATGTCTCGATCATCGGCTACGACGACACCTACATCGCCGCAAAATCGCGCCCCGCGCTGACGACCATGCGCGTGGACACGATTGCCATGGGACGCGCCGCCGTCCATCTGCTTTCGATGCGGCTGGATACGCCCGATGCAGCCCGCATGACCCTGACCATTCATCCCACCCTGATGGAACGCGAATCAGCCGCCGTAGTACGCAGCCAGGAGCCGCAGAAGGATGCCCATCGATGAAGAAGAATCCGCCCCGCTACGGATTCAACTTTCAGTGGATGTTTTCCGCTGAACGCACCCCTACCCCGCAGCCACCAGACAAAAAAGCCCTCGACTTTTTGGCTGCCACGGGTTTCGACTTTGTCCGCTTGCCGACGGATTACCGGCTGTGGACCCGCGACTTCGACTACTTCCACCCGGATGAATCCGTTTTTCAGGTCATTGACCAAACCCTTGAAGCCTGTCGCAGCCGCAACCTGCACCTGAGCCTGAACATTCATCGCGCCCCCGGCTATTGCATCAACGACAATCAGCTTGAACGCGACAATCTGTGGGAGCCAGACAACATCGCCCAGGACGCCTTCGTTTTTCTCTGGGAAAACTTCGCCAAGCGCTATCAAGGCGTTTCAAGCGACTTTCTCAGTTTCGATCTGATCAACGAGCCCCCCAACCCCGGTCAATATGGCCTGACGCGTGAAAACCACGCTGCGCTCATTCGTCGTGTCGTCGCTGCCATCCGCGCCGTGGATGTGGGTCGCGAGATCGCCATCGACGGTCTCGGCGGCGGACATCTTGCCATGCCCGAACTGGCCGATCTCGGCATCATCCACAGTGGGCGCGGCTACCAGCCCATGCCCGTCAGCCACCACGAAGCCTGGTGGTGGGACGGCGCAAAGACCGCTCCGGCCCCGGTCTACCCCGGCGTGCTCTGGGATGGCGTTGTTTGGAACCGCGAAACCTTGCGCAAGTTCTATCAGCCCTGGCGCGACGTCGAAGCGAGCGGCGCAACCGTCCATATTGGCGAGTTTGGTTGTTACAACCACACCCCCAACGACGTTGCCATGCGCTGGTTCACCGACCTGTTTGGCCTTTACAAAGAATTTGGCTGGGGCTTTGCCCTGTGGGAATTTGACGGCGAATTTGGCGTGATCGGACACAATCGCCCCGGCGTCAAATACGAAGATTTTCACGGCTACAAGGTAGACCGCGCTCTGATGGATTTGATGTTGCAAAGCAGGGTAAATAAATAAGTCGGGCGGATTTTTATATTGACGCCTTTCAGCGGGAATACAATCAAATGGAAAGACGGGCTTCTAGTAGGATTTAGCAAATCATGCGTCTCTGTTACTTTCGACCCAGAGACAGGCAAAATCATTTTCTAAAATGTCCAGCAGCCTCTTACCCCGTTGCGCGCTGGCTATATAAAACCATTAAAGCAAACGAGGCCGCTTTGTTATAGCGGCCCCGCAACAAAAAGTTGTAGTTAGTAAGAACCTACTGCTGTGCGGTAAATCCGCATTTGGTTCCCACTATAATACACGCTGTACTGCCAGTATACACCGTGGTCAGGTGTACTCTGACACGAAATAATAACAGTGTTTGTTGTGCGCGGCCCAAACTGAAACCATACACGCCAACTACCATTCATCGGCCCACCTCTGACCGCATAATCGTAGCCGTTGACATCTACGAACGCATTATTTGAACAATTTGCGCTTACATCCAAATACATCGGCCCATCCCAACGGTATAGGGAAAAGCGCGTAGAGTTGATATTCGAACTCGCTGCAAATGCTGTATTTGTGGTGGTTGTAAAAAACAGTGTTAAAGCAATAGCAAGTATGGTCATTTTCTTAAACAAATTTTTCATGGCAGTTTTCCTTTTTGAATTTTGATTTGGGTTCAATTCACAAAATGAGCGATTAACAGATGACATCAAAATCAGGTACACAATCAGGAAAGCAAAAAACAATTTATCGATAGGCATCTCCTTTTTGCTCTTATGGAAAAAATCCATAGGTGAGTAAGTTAGTAGTAATTTAATTCATTTCAACTCGACTTTGGCAACCTAATTACTCTGAATTTACTCCGAGTTTTCTATGAAAATTAAGTCTCAAAAATTTGGTGATTTACTAACGGAAGGCATCTATGCAATCCAGAAAGCCGAATTGTTTAACAAAAAGAAAAACCTCGATATTATTCAGAGAGAACTTAGCGAAGCTATTAACAGACAAGTAAGCACGATTGAGTATTATCGGAAGGGTAATGTTCCTACTTCCCAATTTGAAATAGAGCAGTTGGCACGCGAAATATTTAAGCGTGGACGTGTTGGAGAAGATTGGCTAGAACATTTTCTGAAAAACGCAAAGCATATTAATTGGCTAGCAGTGAAAGATGAATTATTCATTCCTGGAACTAACATACTCGAACGCGATGAGAGTTATTCATATCAAAGAACAAAACTTTATATTTCCAAACAAATTTTGCCAGAAGGTTTCTCGGAAACCTTAAAGCAAACTGAAATCGAAGTTATAGGTGATAATGAATTATCAGTTATTCGCCATAGAGTAATAAACCTGTCAAGTCCGATTGAACAGTTTAAGTTAGACTTTCAACAAGGATACAGAAAAGATGGTGGAGAAATAACGGCTCGTGTTCTAGCCATTCATGATCATATATGTGTATGGGCAATTGAATTTACACCTCCACTAGCAATAGGACAAAAAGCATCGTATTCTTACAAGACCTATGGACGCTATTATTCATCTACTGCCGAAGACGTTGAATCACAGTATAAGAATGGAAGGCGATCAAAAAAATTCGAGCTTTGGAGTGTAAAAATTGCTGCCCCTACTGACGAACTTGAAATGCAAATTCTATTCCCCCTTAATTTCTCGATAGCACTTCCACCAACAGGCGGTTTTAGCGTTTACGCCGGAACGCATGAACAGATTAAGGAAAAAGCTTTTATAAAAGAGAAAAATGGATTTGTTGCTAAATTTGACGAAAAACTTCGGCGATGGACAATGACATTGAATGTCTCGCCAGCTCATTTTGGTTATGTGTACGAATTACAGTGGATTCCCCCTCATAACTGAAAGAAATGATTGATACGCCACCCAATGGGATGGCGCTTGGTTATATTAGCTAAGGGAGATTATAAATATGCTGCCGTCTAATTTTGAATTACTTCAAAAAGCAAAAATAGCATTTGCCAAAAATGACAGAGCTACTTTTGAAAAAGCAATTTATCAAATTTTGTCATCAGACATTGAATGTGATGAAGCTTGGAATTTGTTATACCAGCGACATGGAAAAGGTAGACCATATAAAGAATTTAAATCTCACTTTACTCAAAAATATTTTTCGGGGCAAAACTTACCGCAAAGGCAAGCTTCGGCTTCAGAACATATCCCAACGAAACCTACCCATCAGTATCCACAAGCAAACACGGATACTGCAAATTACATAAAGACAAAAATTATCTCCGCAGCAAATCATAGTGCATCCGAGTCCAGTGGAGAAATGCTTTATCGCTGTCAATACTGCAACTTGCCATTCAAATCAAATAATGAAGTTCAAAGTCATATTACTAGATGGCATGAGCAAGCCAAACCTAAACAAAGAATTGAAAGGCAACAAGAAACTCCTAAAGTAAATCAAACTGATACTCAGCTTCAATTCAAACAGACGCCTGTTAAAAAGCTAGAGGAACATTTGATAGTCTTATGGCTGGAATAATATATATGCCGTATGCTGGATCTTATGCTGTACCTACAATAGTTGTTGGCGAATTCTTTTTATATATGATAGGACAAGGTATGTTATTAGGTCAGGGAGGGGGTATTTGGGGTTTGATTATTGGCCCTGTTATCCTATTTGTGTTAATAGGAATAGTTTGCATGGTAGTCCCTTTTATTGGTCAATTGCTTTACATATTGATAATGTTTCTAATTATTATTAGTCGTGTTGTAGGCGGTATCATTGGACTCGGCTTAGGCATAGCTTGCGGTATTACTTATCTTCTAACTCGTTGGGCATCAAGTATAGTCTCAACTATCGCTTGTGCAATATTAGGGAGTATTGCGGGATTTATTACAGCTACTTGGGCCAACAATGTTGTTATTAGCTCTTTTGCCACAGGGAATATTTTTTGGAGTATTTTGAATTATGGGGCATTGATAATAACAGGCATTATAGGAGGTATTTTATTTGTAGCAGTAGCAGACGATTTAAAGCTTGGTTCTCGCGCTCAGGCAAACGCTGTACGAGATTCTCAAAATGCAAAATCATCATCACCAATTAGCATGTATATAAAAGCAGCAGACTATTTCAAGTCTTCTGGTGAGATGGGTGAAAGATACAAATAAGTTGAGAATATTTTTTGTTGAGATATTCTGATAAAAAGTGTAAATAATAATGCAAAGGAGATGAAATATGGACAAGTTTCAAGCTGGATTTGAAGTGCTTTACATATTGGGCATAATTGATCATCAATTACATGGTAAAGAAGTTGATGTCATCAATCAGTATATACATAACAATTTAGGACAAGGTAATTATGATACACATGCAACCATAAACACTATAAACTTAATGACTTATGACGGTAAACTTCATGAATTAGGATATGTTGCCAGTTTCTTAAATTCAGTATGTAATGCACAAGAAAAACTTCACATTTTAGATTTTGCGCTTGAAGTAATATTAGCAGATGCTTATCTTACAGACGAGGAGCAAGCAGCTTTTATTGCTATTGGGAATATATGGAATATTGATATTAAAAAATTCACAAACAATCGTTTACGATAGAACATTGCATAAATAAACATTTTGCTTTCAAAACTGCACCCAACATTGCATGCACCGGATGCTTCGCCACGTTCCGTTTCGACGCTTTTTTTCGCTCTTTTAGTTTTAATATATCCAACAAAAAACGCGCCCAAAAAGGCGCGTCTTTTGTTGGATAAAATCCATTCAAGCTACGAAGGCGGCTGCAACAACTCCAGCGTAATGCCGTCAATATCCGTAAAGTAAATGGTGAAACCGCCTTTATTCACCCCGGCTTCAATCGCTACCGGCTGCTCGGCTTTGAACTTTACACCCAGCGCCTTGAGGCGATTGAATTCGGCATGAATGTCATCGACCATGAAAGCCCAGTGGCCGACGCCGGTGCGGTTGGTATCGAGCGGAATGTCTTCACCACGCGGGTGAATATATTCGACCAGTTCAATGTGATGGCGCGAGATCGGGATGGTTGCGCCGGGCACACGCAGTTGCGCCACCTTCAGATGCGCGTCTTTGTAACCAACCAGTTTGTCAGTGTACTCATTCTTTTGCACCTGACCACGCACATACTCCAAACCGAGCACTTCGGTGTACCATTTGACCGATGCTTCAATGTCGCGCACCGTGAACGAAACATGCCAGAATCCCTGAATCATGCCATGACCTCCTGTACTTTCTCTTCCATGCGCAGCAGCGCCTCTTTGGACGAATACGTTCCAAGCATGGCCTGCTGCACGCCTGCCCATAAAATATCTTCAATCAACGGGTAGCGCGCAAAGCGCGGCGGCACCATGGCATACTGGTTGATGGTTTCTTCCAAAACCGCCAGGCGTTTTGCGTCGCGTTCGGTCATCGGCTGGGCGCTCTTCATTTGCTGGAAGATGCTCTGGCGCACGGGCGTGTGTCCGCTCACGCTGGCTTCAATCCATTGCACTTTGGGGCTGGTCAGGTATTTTGCCAGCGCCAGACCGCCCTCCGCGTCACGCGCCGCTTTGGGGATGGCGAAGGAGTGTCCGCCTGCGTAGGCTTTACGGATGCCGGTTGGCCCCGCCGGGTAGGGAGCGACATCAAACTGCCCGAAAACGGAACACGTTTCAGGGTGCTGGTACTGCCCGTAGAAAGCCGGCCAATCCCCTACCATCAGCACATCCCCGGCGCGGAAGCGGTCTGAGACTTCGTCGTAATACCAGTTTTCCAGCAAGTCAGGCGGGGTGACTTTGTCCACGCTGTGGAGACGGTGCAAAAAGTTCAGCGCCCACTGACCCGCGTCGCTGTTGAAGATCGGCTTGAGATTGGCGTCGAACAACTCGCCGCCCGCCATGCCGAGCAGTTCATAAAAGGTGCCAAACAGTCCCGAATGCCTGCCGGGAAAGGCAAAACCGTAAAAACCATCGCGCTTGTGGCGGACCATCTGCGCGGCAGCTTCGTCCCAGGTCTGCGGCGCGGCGATAAGATCGGCGCGATAAAACAGGATGCGCGCATCAAAGTTACGGGGAAGCTGCATCAGTCGCTGACGGGTCGGGTGGTCCCCAAGCGCAAAGTGACAAAGTTCCAGCACACGCGGCACAAAATCGGATAATTCATCCGCGCTGACCAACTCATCCAAAGGTTGCAGGTGCTCGGCTTGCGACGGACAATATTTGGTGTGGGTCGAGATCAGGTCATAATGACCGTTCTCCGTGCCGAGATCGCGCGCCATGCGCTCGTTCAGCTCGACATGCGGCAAACGGACATCGATATGCAGTTGGTACCCGCTTTCCTGCTCGAAAGCGGGGAGCACCTCCAACAGGCCGTCATATTGCGGGCCGCTGATGAGAGCAATATGTAATTCTTTCATCAAAACATCTCCTCGACGGCTGCGACAATATCCGTCACTTGCGGCAGAATGGCATTTTCGAGCGACTCGGCCACCGGGATCGGCACATGCTTTGCGCCGAGACGACGCGGCGGCACGGAGAAAGCGTCAGGAGCCTGTTCGTACATGCGCGTGATGATCTCTGCGCCCAGGCCGCAATTGCTGTGCGACTCATGGACGACAAGCAAGCGCCGTGTGCCTTTGACCGACGCGATGATGGTTGCCATATCGAGCGGCTCAATCGTGCGCAAATCGATCACTTCGGCTTCGATGCCTTTTTGTGCGAGCGTTTCTGCCGCTTCGAGTGCCAGCAGCAGCGTGCGCGAGTATGAAACGATGGTGATGTCACGTCCGTCGCGCTTGATCTCGGCTTTGCCAATCGGGATGGTGTAATCGCCGTCCATCACTTCGCCCTTGGTGTTATAAAGCAGCTTGTGCTCAATAAAAATGACCGGGTTGCCAGCGCGGATGCTGCTCTTGAGCAGTCCCTTGGCGTCGGCGGGGGTGGACGGGGCGACGATGATTAGACCGGGCACCTGCGCCAGCCACGACTTAAACGACTGCGAGTGCTGCGCCCCGTTGCCGCGTCCGCCACCCTGTTGGGCGCGTATCACCATCGGGATCGAGATGGTGCCGCCCGCCATGTAGCGCAGCTTGGCCGCCTGATTGACAATCTGATCGGCAGCGACCAGCGCAAAATCCATGAAGAGCAGTTCAACCACTGGGCGCATGCCGAGCATGGCTGCGCCAATGCCGAAGCCAACAAAGCTCGACTTGCTGATGGGTGTGTCACGCACGCGTTCTTCGCCGAACTCGTCGATGAGGTCTTTGGTGACACGGAAGATTCCGCCGTGATGGCCGATGTCTTCGCCCATCAAAAAGACACGCGGATCGGCTTGCATTTCTTCACGAAGCGCCTGGTTAAGCGCCTGGGCATAGGTTAGGATTGGCATAACATTTACCTTTCTGGCTTAAAGATCAAAAATCAAGAACATTTACCACGAAGGCACAAAGTTTTTAAGGAGAAAATCAAGAGTTCTTGGTGCCTTTGTGACTTCGTGGTGAGATTTCTTTAATTCCACTATGCAAACACGTCTGTAAATGCATCCGCCGCTTCGGGAATGGGACTGGACTCGGCAAACTGGACGGCGTCCGCGATGATCGCTTCGGCTTCCCCGTCAAGCCGGGTCAGGTCAGCCTGGCTGTGACCGAGCGCCAACAGGCGCTTCCCCAAACGGACAATCGGTTCGGTCTCCTTCGCTTTGGCGACTTCTTCCTTGCTGCGATAAATTTCCGGGTCGCCCATCATGTGTCCCCACAGGCGGTAAGTCATCGCTTCGATGTAGGTCGGCCCCTCCCCGGCGCGCGCGCGGACGGCGGCCTGCTCGACGGCAGCATACATCGCTTCGACATCGTTCCCGTCCACCTGCATGGCGGTGAAGCCAAACCCAGCGGCGCGTTTATACGTCTCGACCACCGAGGTGGTTTCGTGCGACGGCGTCATTTCGGAATACAGGTTGTTCTCGCAGACCAGAATCAGGGGCAGCTTCCAGATCACTGCCAGATTGAGACTTTCCAGAAAGACGCCCTGATTGACTGCACCCTCGCCAAAGTAGGACATGGCGACGTTGTCCTTCTTTTGCATTTGCGATGCCAACGCCGCCCCGGCTGCATGCGGGACTCCGCCACCGACGATGGCGTTGGCCCCCAACAACCCGACACTGGGGTCGGTAAAATGCATTGAGCCGCCCTTCCCCTTCGAGCAACCCGTCGCCTTGCCCAGCATCTCAGCCATCGCCGCGCGGACGGAGAGTCCCTTAGCGAGCGCCTGTCCGTGACCGCGATAGGTGCAGGTCATATAGTCATCCTTGCGCAGCGCCCAGCAGCCGCCAACAGCGGTCGCTTCCTGCCCAACGCATGGGTGAAACGATCCGCGAATCTTGTCCTGCTGGTACAGGTTGCGGATGGCTTCTTCAAATTTCCGAATCACGAGCATTTGGCGGTAAGCATCGGACAACCGCTCTAGGGATAATGGCATATATTTCTCCTTGAGAGTCGAAAAGCGTTTCACCACAAAGACACCAAGTCACAAAGCTTTTTTAATGGTTTTCTTGGTGTCTTCGTGGTGAAAGGTTTTATTATTCGTCAATTTCTGCCGGGTTGACACTGCGCCCTTCCCGTGCCGAGCGATAGGATGCTTCGACCACGCGCAGCGTGCCGAGATTATCCAGCGCGGACGTGTCGGCTTCACCATCGATTTGGATGGCTTTCATCAACGAAGCCATCGGCCCGTAAAAGGCGTCAGGAATCCACTTGCCCGGCAGCGTCGCCGAAAAATCCCGAGCAGGGTCGCTGCGGCTGGTGAATTTCAGCGTGTCGTTGCGCCCATCCGGGTAGTCGTAGTTGGTGCCAATCGTCCCCTCGATCAGGCCATCCGTGCCCAGAATGCGCAAAGTGGAATAAAGCCCCGGCGACCAGTCAAAGTGGCAGATGGCAGTCAGGATTTGCAACCCGCTCGGATATTCCCAGGTGGTGATAGTTTTCGTCTCCCCTTTGGCGAGCTGGGTTGGGTGTTTGGCGTGACGGCTGGTGATGAGTACCGGGTCGCCAAACAGGGAACGCAGCGAATCGAGATAATGGATCGAGTGAAACATCACTTCCAGACGCGGCTGCGCCGCAATCCAGGGCCACATATCCCAGGGTGTGTGGATGCTGACCTGCACCTGCACATCCAAAAGCGTCCCAAGCCAACCTTGCGCCAGCAATGCCCGCACTGCGCGGATAATCGGGCTCCAGCGAAATTGCTGATGCACGGCGATCTTGCGCCCGGCTTGCCGGGCAAGCTCAGTCATCTCAACCGCCTGTGCATAATCGACCGAAAAAGGCTTCTGACAGAGCAAATCCTTGCCCGCGGCAATCACCTGTCTAACGATGTTGGGCTGCTCTTCGGGCAAAACCGCCACATCCACAATCTGCACCCGCGGATCGGAGAGTAGTTCATCGAGCGAAACGTAGACCTTTTGCAGGCCATGCGTCTCGACGGTTTTGCGAGCGGCTTCAGGGTTAAGATCGTATCCGCCAAGCAGGTTGAATCCACTGGCCTTATAGGCCGGGATATGTCCGTAGTTGACAATGCCGCCGCAGCCGATGAAGGCAATGCCATAGTCAATTTTGGGCGGCAGGCTGCGCGCCAGCGCAGCCTGGATGAAGGGTGGGACGCTGTCAGTAGTCGTCATAAGGCCTCGATCATTCTAACGGCGGCGTAAAAATCGTCAACAATTCCACGGCGTCGATTCCTTCGTTACGTAAAGCGTGCTCCAGCCCGATGGGGATGGCGGTGATCTGCCCGGCTTTCAGTTGGACATCCGTCTGGTCGAGCGTCAAAACCGGCTCACCGCGGATGATCCAGATCGTTTCGACTTGTTTCGGGTGGCGATGGCGTCCAATCACAGCGCCGGGTGGCACATGCACCACGTTGACGTTTGCCAGCGGGTTATCCGCTGAAGTCAGCAGGCCCTTCATCGTCACGCCCGGAAAGCGCACATGTTCCAGCCACTCCCCGGCATTCAGGTCAGCAATGCGTGGTAGGGTCATCAGCTCATCTCCATGCCGCCACAGACGTTGAGCGACTGTCCGGTCAGGTACGCACCGTCGGGCGAGCACAAAAAGGCCACAGCTGCCGCCACATCTTCGGGTTGTTCGAGCCGCCCCAGGGGAATCTTCGCCACCATGCGTGCCAGCGATTCTTCGGGCGTGATCCCCAAAATTTCGGCGCGGCTCTGATGAATCCCCCTCGTCATCGGCGTTTCGACAATGCCGGGGCAAACCGCATTGACGGTGATGCCTGGCGCCGCCAGCGCCAGCGCCGCCGACTTGGTTAGGCTGATGACCCCGGCCTTGGCAGCGGCGTAATGCGCCTGATCGGCACGCCCCGAACGGCCCGAGATCGATGACATATTGACAATGCGCCCCCCTTCCACCATGCGCCGGGCGGCGGCCTGCATGGCAAAGAAAACCGTTTTCAGGTCGAGCGTCATAATCGCGTCCCACTCGGCCTCACTTACTTGGTCGAATGGCGTGATGAAGATGCGCCCGGCATTGTTGACCAGCGCGCTCAACAAGCCCCATTCCGCAGCAGCATCGATGACCCGTTGAATTTCGCTGACCTTGGTCAGATCGGCCTGCAAAGCCAGTGCCGCTGCGCCAGTGGACTCAATCTTCCCTTTGGTTTGATCGAGCGCGTCCGCGTTGATATCAACCAACGCGATGGCGAACCCGTCCCGCGCCAGACGCAACGCAATTGCCCGGCCAATTCCCTGTGCCGCGCCGGTGACAACGGCAACTTTTTGTTTGTCTGTCATTGATTCTTATCCTTGGAATCTATTCACTGTAGGGGTGGGGTTTCCCCACCCCGGTTTGGATGATAAGCCTATCAGGGCGCGGGAACCGCGCCCCTACATCACACATTTGTGGTTATAAGGAACTGGTAAAACCTGTCAGGACTTTTTGCCTGAACCAGATATTTCCTCCAGCACTTCGCGTGAGAAGACCAGATGCGTAAGCATGGCCTGACGGGCGGCTTCAGGGTCGCGCTGCGCCACGGCATTGACAATCGCTTCGTGCTGGCTCAGCACCAGATCCACCGGGCGCAAAAAATCCTGCCAGGTCAGGGTGATCTGCTCGCGCAACTGGTCAATTAACGGGGCAAGCAGTACTTTGAACAAATCGTTCTGTGTGGCATCCGCCAGCGTCGTGTGCAGTTGAAAATCAAGCGCCGCCATCTCCTGCGCCGATTTGTCGCCAGCGCGCATCTGCACACAAATCTCACACAGTTGCGCAATCTGCCCAGGCGTAGCGCGGACGGCTGCCAGCGCCACCAGTTCCACTTCCAGCACCCGGCGCACTTCGTTCAGGCGAATTTCAAAATCGGCCTGGTCCGAAAGCTGCATATACGTCTGGAGCGAACGCGAGACCATGTTGAAATCAGCCACGCTGACCAAAACCCCACTGCCGATGGTCGATTCGAGCACACCGCGCGCTTCCAGCGCCTTAATCGCCTCGCGGATCACCGTCCGGCTGACGCCAAACGATTCGGACAATTCGCGCTCTGGCGGCAGGTGGTAGCCGGGCTTCCAGGCGCGGGTCGAGATCAAATCCAATATTTTTTCGGCGACGCGCTCATAAAGGCGCTGCTCGCGTTCGAGCGGTGCGATGGTTGCGGCTTCCAATTGGGGTGAAGTATCAGGCATGGAAAATCCTTTTGGATATTTCTTGTATGATGGTATACCATCATACAAGAATACTTTACGCTTGTAAATGGGGTTTGTCAAGAGACAATGTAAACAAAAAACGACGCAGTTTGCGTCGTTTTCAACAGAAACCCTTCATTCATGCTATTTGTTTCCACCAGATTGTGGAGTCGTTGATGTAAGGACTCCTTCCTGCTGGTTAAAAATCTGGGTTACCATACCTTTACTATTAAAAACAATGGTACCACCGCCATAAACAGGTAAATCAATTTCATAAAAAACTTTTGTTACATAAGCCAATAGATAATTAGGAAATGTAATCGCCAAGCGTTCCTTAAAACCATCGCCAAAAATGACAGGATAATATGCAAGGAATATCTCTGGCGTTTTTAATATTTTCCGTTCATGCTTAATCTGAACTTCGACAGGAAAATGGAGTTTTTAACCACTTGATTGCGATCATCATCAGCAACAGCAGTTAGAAACTGATGGGCTGCATCAAGGATTACAGTGTCATCATCGACGCCCATCTCCTCAAACCGATGCTGCATCGTTCCGCCAAGTCCGCTTTCCAAATCCAGATAAATTGAATGATTCAGATCGCCTTTTTTCATAAGCAACCCTGTTATTCCATCGATTGAATTTCCAGGGAATTCTCCCTTGATGACCGCAGCAACTGCATCTCCCTCTTGCAACCACATCGTGAATGTTCGCTCTTCTACACAACCAGTCACTTTGTATTCACGCACTTGCTCAAAATCAAAAAGAAAACCCAGAATCTCATTATTTTCGGTGAAGTTCAAAAGCATATCCACCCTGCTGCGTCCATCCATATTACCAGTGTAACCCCAAATTAAAGAGTCATGATTATCAACAACGCTTGGCCCTTTATAACATGTTTGAATTTCCCATATGACTGGTGTAGGGGTAAGAGTAGGTGTAGGTGTGGTAGGTACAGGCGTAAATGTTGATGTGGTTACAGGTGTTTTGGAACGTTTTACACTTGATATTGGTGATGGTGTTGTAGCAACATTACAGGCAGACAAAAACACAGAAAAGAGTAAAAGTAAAAATGCTGAATAAATCTTTATTATTGGCCTTCCAACGGTCATCACCCCTCCAACAAGAAATCATTTCTGCGATTCATATATCTCGAAAAAACGGATTTGCGGTGCAGCGGTTGCCAACGCCAGGAGTGGCGTCAGAACCGGGAAAATGACCGGCGCGGCAGCTTCTACCGCTTCCAGCGATGACCAGAAGACGAGAAAGCCACAATTCCCGTTGTCATCATCGACAAAGAAATCACAGCGCTCACATCCATTTTGCGCCCGGATGGTCACCAGCACATTGTCAACAAGCGCGTCGACTGCGGAGCGTTGGCTACCGTGAATGTTAAATTGATACAATCTCAAGTACACGAAATATTCTCCTAATTTCCCGCCAGCAGCACTAACACCAGCGCAATCAACCCCGGCAGCGCCTGCACAAACAGGATTTTGCGTCCGACGGTCAGGCCGCCATAGACACCAGCGACGATGACACAGCCGAGAAAAAATACTTTAAATGCCAATCCCATCACAGGCGGGGAGAAAAGCCCAAAGAGCAGACCCGCTGCCAGAAAACCGTTATACAAACCCTGGTTGGCGGCGAGCGTCTTCGAAGCCTGGGCAAACTCAGGGGTCAGAGAAAAAGTGCGCAGGCCGGTCGGCTTGGTCCACAGGAACATTTCCAAAATCAGAAAATAAACATGCAGCAAGGCAACCAGCCCCACGGAAAGATTGGCAATCAGTGCCATTGGAATTTCTCCTTTTATTTCCTTCACCTTACTTGGAGCAAACGTATTTCCTACAAAATCACTTAGAACCCCGAGAATTTCTTCTCCTTAAAATCTCAATCGTTTCTTTATTCTTTGTGGTGAAACGATCAGAATGAGATTCAGGCCGGTAAGGAGCCTGTTTTTCGAGTTCGCCCACGTAATCGGGCAGGTTCGGGTGCCCAAGCATCTGCCGGATGGCCTGGATTTCGCCAATGTGGTACCAGTAATGATAGGTGATACGCCGCATGGCCGAACCATACGATTGCCCAACCGATTTCCCATTACGCAGCAAATCACGTTCCAGGGTTTCAGTCGTCAAGGTGTTGAGAAATGGGTCAGCCGCCTGGGTCACCTGCTGCCAGATGGTCAGCATCTCGCTTAAAACCGGGCTGCTCATTGGCGCACCGTAGGCAAAAATCTCGTTTAATTCGGGGAAGAGCAGTTGTCCCTGGGCAAATTGCAGCCACGAACGCTGCTCGTGCCAGGCCAGGTGCCCCACATTCCAACTGATGCAGTTCATCGGGCCAAAGTGGCGGATGCCGTCTTCGTCAGAGATGTTTGCCAGTCCGCGCAGCCATTCGCTGCGGGTGAAACGCAATTGATCCACCAGCGGATGTGTCATTGTCTACCTCCTGCGGCCTCGGTTGGGCTTGTTGCGGTCGCCTCCGCCACTCGAACGTTGTTGCACAGGCGCTGGCGCTTCTTCTCCCGGCTGAAGCATCGGCGCGTGCAGGGCTTTTTGGTAAGTATCATCGAGCAGCATGGTGATGAGCGGCAGTTCGCTTTCGGCATCGGCCAGCGCGCGCGCCAGCTTTTCGAAGCGGTGACTGCGCTCGGTTTGCAGCTTGTCACGTTCGCGCAAACGGGCTTCGAGCAGCGCGGTCAGGCGTTCGGCGACGACCGCTGCCACGTCATCATCACTCGGGATGGGCAGCTCGCGCATCGGGACTTCGTAAGCCTTGGCGATCTTTTCGAGCGTAAAACGCTCGCCCGAATGGATCAACGAAATGGCGGTGCCCGAAGCACCCGCCCGCCCGGTACGCCCAGCGCGGTGGATGTAGTTTTCCATGTCGTCGGGCGGTTCATACTGGATGACGTGAGTCAACTCTGGGATGTCCAGCCCACGCGCCGCAACGTCGGTGGCGACGAGGAAGCGCAGCGTCCCCTTGCGGACTCGTTCCAACACGCGCTCGCGCTGACTCTGCGAGAGGTCGGCGCTTAGTTCGTCGGCATCATAGCCGAAGCGCTGCAAAACCACCGCCACATAATTAACGCGCATTTTGGTATTACAAAAAATGATCGCCGAAGCCGGATTCTCAACTTCGATCAGCCGCACCAGGCTACGATCCTTATCCATGCCAGGGACGATGTAGTAGACATGCTCCACTTCACTGACGTGGACATGGTCGCTGCTCAGGTTGATAAACTCCGGCTCGCGGATGAATTCCTGCGCGGTGCGCATGACCGCCTGCGGGAAGGTCGCCGAAAACATGCAGGTGTGCAGCGCCCGATTGGTCGGCAGGTAGCGACGTAACTGGCGCATATCGGGGTAAAAGCCCATCGAGAGCATGCGGTCAGCCTCGTCGAAGAGCAAAATTTTGATGTGTTCAAGCGTGAAAGTGCGCTTGAGCAAATGGTCCAGCACACGTCCGGGTGTGCCGATGACGACATGCGCGCCGTTGGCAAGCGCCTGCGCCTGAGCGCCATAGCCCACGCCGCCATAGACGGTGGCATGGCGCAGCCCGGTCGTGCGGAAGAGCGTCTCAGCTTCGTCGCCAACCTGTTTGGCAAGCTCACGGGTCGGCACCAGGATCAGCGCCTGACAAACGTTGCGGGTGGCATCGAGTTCGTTCGAGCAGGGGCAGCAAAAACGCGCCGGTCTTGCCGCTACCCGTACGGGCCTGGATCATCATATTGCGTCCAGCAATCAAATACGGAATAGCGCGCGCCTGCACTGGCATCAACGCAGGCCAGCCCGCGCGCAGCGTCGCTTCGCGCAGCGGGACAGACAGTTCTTCGATGTGGATGTCGGGGATGGGGTTTTGAAGTTCGTTGTTAATCGGAGTGGTCAAAAGAGTCTCAATTCTTGGAGGATTGCGCCAGATGGCAAATGTATTTTACCCCGCTTCGGGATGATTGCGCTCTTTGAGCGGCACCGGCTCGAGGGTTGCCAACAACCTGCGGGTGGATTCGGTAACTTCGAGCACGGCGGCGTCGAAGGCAGCGCTGTTGGCCCGCGACGGTTTGCGATATCCGCTGATTTTGCGCACGTATTGCAGTGCGGCTTCGTACATTTCCTGCTCTGAAGCAGGCGGTTCGGGGCGTCTGAGTTGTTTGATGCTACGACACATAATGACTTCTCCTGACTTGCGTTAAACGGTTCTGTGAACAAATGCAGTAATGCCAATGAAAATCACCAGCCAGGCGACCACAAAAACCAGCGCATTCAGCGCCAGCCAGGCCCGGCCTGAAGCTGTTGTCAAGATTTTCTCTCTGACATCGGCCTGGATAAACAACAAAAGATCGAGCATATTCCCCGCCGGGTAGGATGCAATATAGAGACCAAGAAATACGCCAATCGTGCCATCCAGCCTGAAAGAACTCGTCCATGGTTGGCGCAGATAGAACCAGCCACAATAAATCATTCCCAGAAAAAGCATGACCAGCAATGACCGAAAGCGCGGATATTTCATTAGCAATCACATCACTTAGATTGATTCATGCGTGATGGCAAGCGTTTCAGGGGTGGATTGCAGCGCCAGTTCCAGATCGTATCCTTCACGGCGCACGCGCAGATCGTAATACATGATGATGCGGATGCATACAAAAAGAGGCATGATAATAATGAGAATCAGTTGGTTAACGACCAATGAAACTGCCGTAGTAATCTGAGGCACAGCACCAAAGTGTAGAATGGCAAAACCGATCAGATAATAAATCATATACACGGGTAGCCAGTCTAGTAAATAGCTTAACAAAATATCTGCAATTAGAACCACACATACATGCCAAAAGTTTTGCGATGTTAAGTGCCAACTTCGTTTAACGCTATTGCGGATGTTCAAATCTTCGAGCATAACAGCAGTGGTGGCAAACCACAAACGTGTTTGAAAGAAAAGAAGACAAGGACCCCCCAAAAAGATAATCACCACATATAGTATTTGCACACCGATGGCTTCAACTTTTCCCCTTAAAAAAGATGTAATAATCATTCCAACAACAGCATTATGGATATAACTTATCACATACAAAAAGCCTGCCCCCATCAGTGACTTTAAATAAGATCTGGCTTTACGATAAGCACCCAAGATCGACGTATTGCCACACAGATAAGCACGTGAAGTTACCCAGATCATAGCCCCGCTCACTAAATATTCAATCAGAAATATTTGTATATAAGAAATGTAAATGATGTTCTGAAAAACAAAATGGCTCAAAAGTTTTAAAATCAAAAAAGGCCCAAGCAATACTCCTGCAACCCCCATTAAAAACCAGAAATTGGCGCGGTAAAGGCGAAAGGCCCTGTCGAGAATTTCACCGGCTTTGAGTGGGCGCAGATCAGTGGGCTGGATGCTCATTTTTATTTTTTACCTGAATCTGAAAAAGCAGCGACCAGCCCCAGCAGGATGTAAACCCCACCCGTCAGATAGCGCTCACCCCGCCAAATACTGCGACCCCTGAGCCAGGTTCCCAAACTGCCTGCCAGCAGGGCGTACAGCCCGTCGCTGACGATCGCCATCAGCACAAAGATGCAGCCCAGGGTCAGCATTTGCAGCGGGACATTGCCCAGGGAACGATCGACAAACTGGGGGAGAAACGCCAAAAAGAAGAGCGCCGTCTTCGGGTTTAAAATCGCCAACGTCAGCCCCTGTCCAAAAATCTGACGATAGGGCTGACGTTGGACATTGGCAATCACGCCGGGCTTTTCCTTGCTCAACAATCCTTTAAGACCCAGATAGATCAAATAGGCCGCGCCCAGATACTTCACCAGCGAAAACGCCAGCGCCGAAGACATCAACAACGCCGAAAGCCCAAAGGTGGCAGCCAGAACATGTACAAAGTTGCCGATTTCGACACTTAACACCGACACCAACCCGGCTGGGCGTCCCTGATCGATGCTGCGGGCGACAATGTATATGACCGCCGGGCCAGGCATCAACAACAGGACAAGCGCGGCCAGCAAAAATAGAGGCAGCCCGGATAGGTCAAGCATGGTCTGGGTTATTTATGTCCAAAAATTTTCAGCGACGCAATGATGGCGGGGTCCGTATCAAAGGTAAAAGTATCCCAATCGGCAAAGGCCACCACATCCGGGATGATACCAGTCTTTTCCCAGTTGGCGTCGGGATGATTGAGCGGCTCAAAACGTTCGGCGGCGACCCAGGATTGCGAGCCATCGTCAAAGTTGAAACCTTCGAGCGTTTCCACATTGCCATCGGTGACCTTGCCGACAATTTTTGCGCGGCCAAGATCCTGCCAGCACCCCCGAGAAAATTTCACCAAAGCTGGCCGTGCCATCCCCCACCAGCACCACCATCGGCACATCCTGCGAGTTTTCCACCGGGTCGGCATCCAGTTCCAGCGTATCAGTCTTGGCGCGTGAGACAAAATGTCCAAGCGTGCCCGATGTAAAGTAGCGGAAAATCGGGTAGACAACGCTGCTCGAACCGCCGCCATTTGCGCGGTTGTCGATAATCAAACCATCAAGATGGCCGAAATCTTCGAGCGCTTGCTTGACCTGCCCTGGAATGGTGTCATCGAAAAACGACGGCAGGAAAATATAGCCAATGCGCGAGCCGTCAGTCGTTTTTACCAGTTGAGCAACAATGGGCAGCGTGGCAGTAATACGGAAGCGCATAAAGACCTGATCGTGCGGCTGACCACCCGGCGATTGCACCCGCACCGTGACAGCACTGCATTCCGGGCCGCGCACACGCAGCGAATCGCTCATGCTCGTTACTGGGATACCATCCACAGCCAGAATGCTGTCGTGCGCCTTCAACCCACCATGATCGGCAGACGACCCTGGCAAAACCGAAAGCAGCGTAATTTTGCCTTTTTGCGGCAGCACTTGAATGAGCACGCCAATGCCGACATAATCAAGCTTGCCGTCCAGCTCGGCTTTCGAAGCAGCCACTTCCACCGGCGAGAGAAAGGATGAATGGTCGTCATTCAACGCCGCCATCAATTTTTCCATATCGATATAAAAGGTCTGCGTATCAATCCCCGCGTTGATCTCTTGTCGATATTTGGCAACCGTCTTGGGCCAATCCAGGCCGTTAAAATCGGGGTACAAATAAACATCGGTAATATCCTTCGTCAGCGCATCGAAAACCTTCAATTGCTCGGTCTTCGAAAGCTCCGGGTTGGTGGATAATTCCGAAGTAGGCTTGGCCAGCATAGTAGCTGCTGGAATCGTCGCAACGGGTTTTCCGGTACACGAAGGAGGGATGTAAACATCCGTATTCCCATTCCCATTCGTGGCGGTCGGCTCGGCATTTGTATCGGATGGAGCAGTAATGGTTGGCCTGGGGGTGGACGTTGGGTTAAAAAAGGCGCGTGTCACTGCATTGCACGAAAGACCCAACAGAACCAAAAGGATTACCAGAAAATATCGCTTTTTCATATTGGCACACTTTCTTCATGTTTCTTCTATAGATATGGTCAGGATGTATATTGATTGTACCCCACCAACCAGACAACATTTACCAAACATACAAAATATCTACATAAATTCTACATATGGGGTTGCTATGATAACGATGAGAAGTTAGCCATCAGAAGGAGCAAACATGAAGAATATTTGGAAATGGGTACTTGGGATTGTGATTTTACTGGTAGTGGCTGCTGGCCTGTTTGGGCTGGGATT
The DNA here is from genome assembly GCA_963757465.1 of uncultured Chloroflexia bacterium. GTDB lineage: Bacteria > Chloroflexota > Anaerolineae > Anaerolineales > Villigracilaceae > UBA5195. The sequence continues at coordinate 37,329 of CAVWRY010000011.1, forward strand.
TGTCTGGCGTACCCGCATGGCAGCACCGGTTGCAGCAATCCAAAGGAGCGCCCCCATTAACCCACAGCAATGGCGTGGACCTATGCGAGGCGTACCCGGCAGGATGATGGGCCCAAGAATGGGGCCTCCCATGCGCGGCGGATTTGACCGCGGGGCTTTTATGCCCGGCATGCTGATCTTTGGTTTCTTGGGACGATTAATTCCGCTGGGATTGTTGCTGCTGTTGTTGTTATATGTTGTCTACCAACTGGGAAAGGGTCGCAGCGTCCCTATGGCTGTTGCCCCCGTGCCTGTTACACCTGTGACAGTTGTCCCCGCGCCGGTAACGCCAACCCATCTCTGCCCGGCTTGTAATGCCACCGTTCAAGATGATTGGAAACATTGTCCGAACTGCGGTGAAAAACAGCCATAAACTGCCATCTTCTCCCCTCGTTGAAACAGTCGGGCCGCGCGCCTGGCTGTTTCATTTTTTTAACCTGTCCAAGCATTCTTTCCTGGCAAGGGCGCGGAGACCGTGCCCCTACTTACACTGCACAACCACCTGCAACGTACCCACCGCTTCCACAGGAAAGGTGGTGCGCAGGGTGAGTGTATAGACCCCGGCCATCGACTGAACTGGCAAATCAAGCTGGATCGTGGCTGGAGCATCCCAACTGGTAACGGAGACGTGTTCAGGTTTGAACTTGACCGGGGCATCGATATTCCAGGCATAACCGATGTCTTTCATTGGGCCATCAGTAAAAATCTGACCGGAGAAGCGCAGCGTAGTAGTAGTCACGCCATCATCACAGGCAATCGTTGCAACGTACCCCCCGTTTTTTAGCGTGGCACCTGGCACATCCACCGTGACATGGGTGATTTGCGGCGTTTCAGGCTCGGTAACAGACAGGCTGGAAAGATCGCCGCCAACGGTTACCAGATCGGCAGCAACCCAACAACTGACATAATTGCCCTGCCCCTTATAAATGAGAATGTACCACCACTGACCCGTCACATCCTTGCCCGCAACCCGCACAGGTTGATTGAATGTATCCAACTGGATATAAGCTGGCGACGGGCCTTTGTAACAGGCTTTCGGTTTGCCATCCATGATATAGGCCACAGGCACCTGCGGGGTTGCCGTACCATGAGATGGAGTCACCGTTCCGGATGGGAAGGGAATTAACGTTAACGTGGGGACGGTGGATGGCGGGATATCCGATGGGATGAGAGTGGCAGTGACGATTGGCAACAGCGTTGGGGTGGCAACCAGTTTGGGGGTTTCACCGGGGATCAGGGTGTACGTGGCCCGTAAAGGGAGCGATGTCGGCGAAGCGCCAACAGATCGATGGGTGGGGAAATTCGCAAAGAGCCAGGTGGCAGTTGGGATGCGCGATGCCGTGGAAGTCAGCGCAATGGTTGGTCGTAGCGCGGCAACCACCTTGCGCGACACCAACTCGGCGGCGACCACAATCACCAGCAAAACGCCAATCACAAGCGCAAACGAAAAGCTTTTTTTCATCCTTCGCCCAACTTTTCCACTTTCTTATAGGCCAGCGCAAGCGGGAAAAACGCGCTGCCAATACTGAAAATTCCGCCGAGCAGCAAGCCGCCCAGATAACCATAGGTTTCGGGCAGGCCAAACACCGAGACCAGCCAGAGCGGACCGATGAAAAGCGCAAAGGAGATGGCGGTCAGCAGCGCCATGACAATCATGCCAAAACATCCCAACCAGCCTGCATTCATCCTGCGCGGATCATCCCAGGTGAGATTGGCCCCGGCAGCGCCAAAACCAACCATCACTCCTGCCATCCCGGCCAGGCAAAGGACCGTCATGGCCATACCATACAGGTACGAACCAATCGGCAGGTGCTGAATAACCGAGACAACTGTCATAAAAACGCTACCCATCACCAATGCAGGCAGATAGGCCACCACGAATTTGGCGGTCATCAAATGCCAGATGCGCAACGGAGAAACCTTCAGCATCCAGTAGTTTTTGCCTTCTTGTGAAAAGGCCATCCCACCCAGGCGGGCGAGCAACTGCCAGCCGACGAAGAGCGCTACACCCACGTTGCTATACACATACAGGGATTGCAGTGACTGCGTGAAAAAATTATCGGAGGCAGTGGAAGATGGCGGACCGTTACGCAGAAACGCCGAAGCGTAGATCACACCAAAGATGAGCGGCGTCACCAGTTGCGACAGGTTGCGCAGATCGCGCCGCAGCGTGATAAAGTCTTTTTGGATGATGCCACGGGTCGGGGCGGGTAGCAAACGTCCCAGCCGCGAGAAAAGTTCCCCGCGTGGAGAACGCCCAGGGTAAGAAGCAGATGCCACGCTTCTCTTTTTCCGCGTGACGACCTGCATGCGCGCCCAGCCTGTGTAATACCAGCTTTCGGCAGTGGCGAGCGCAAACCAGAAGGCCCCGGCAAAGAGCGCGAGTGTCAGCACGATCAGCAAAATACCAGTGAGCCAGTTGCCATTGCCAAACTCGACCAGTCCGCGCCCGGCCCAGTTGAGCGGAAACCACGGATTGTTGAAGCGCACCAGCAAATCGATCAGGTTCTTAATCTGGATGGTTGTGTTCGCTGAGCCACCACGGCGCAAATTCATAAAATTGGCGGATTGTGAGCACAGAATGGAAAGGGTCGCACCGAAAAAACCGAGCACTTCGGCAACCCGTTTGGCAGGGAAAACACGTACGACAAGCATCACCAACAGCGACGAAAGCCCGGCAGCGGCGAGCGTCAGCGCCACCATTACCAGCGGTACAAGCGGATAAAAGAGAAAATTGTAGTTGCGCGAAGCCCCCAACCCGTAGAGCAGCGGCAGACCGAAGAGCAGCATCAAGCTGAAATTGGGCAACACCGCCTGAAGCAGCTTGGTGAAAAACACCGCACGGATCGGTACCGGGGCCGCCAGCAGAAAATCCATGTCACCTGAGAGATACAGCGCCTGAAGCAATACACCGAAACTGGTCAGCAAAATGCCGATGAACATAACCGTAAAAACAGCCACCGGGATGGAATCAAGAAAAGGCGCACTATCGACACCCGTATATTTGACAAGCTGCGGCGAGCGCAAAAAGCCGAGAAGCATCCAACTTAGCCAGAAGAGCACGCCCGCGAGCACCACCAGCGCCACCAGGCCGATGACCGTAAAAATCTTCCGGCGCAGTTTGCCGCGCCGAAAACTGTTGAGATTGATGCGCCAGCGCAGGCCGAGCAACTTCCAGACAGTCGGCAGCAAGGCGCGGGAAGGAGGATGCGCCGCGACGGTCATTTCAAAATCTCAGCAATCTCGGCGGCTTCCGCACCGCCGGTCAGGCCCAGGAAGATGTCTTCAAGGCTCGATTGGCCCTGTCCGAGGCCGCGCAACTCATCCATCGTGCCAACCGCGACCAGTTCACCCTTGTTGATGATGCCAATGCGGTCGCACATGCGCTCGGCGATTTCGAGAATGTGCGTCGAGAGCATCACCGCCGCGCCACGATCCGCCAGTTGGCGCAGGATATCCTTAATCAGCCGTGCGGATTTTGGGTCAAGGCCCACGGTCGGCTCATCGAGAATGAGCACTTTGGGGTCGTGCATCAAAGCCGCAGCCAGCGAGGCTTTTTGCTGCATACCGTGACTGTAAGAATCCAGCGTTTCATCAGCGGCGTCAGCCAGATCGAACATGCGCAGCAACTCATCGATGCGGTGCGTGGCCTGTGCGCGGTCCACGTCGTAGAGATCGCCAACAAAGCGCAGCAACTCACGCCCGGTCAGCTTGGCATAGAGATTGGGCGTATCGGGCACATAACCGCTGGCAGCTTTGGCATCCAACCCTTGCGACTGCGAATCGTACCCGGCCACTTTGACCGTGCCAGAAGTGGGTTGCAGCAAGCCGACAATCATCTTGATCGTGGTAGTTTTGCCCGCGCCGTTGGGCCCAAGGAAGCCGAAGACTTCCCCGGCGCGCACATCAAAGCTGACGTTGTTGACGGCAACAAATTTGCCATATTGTTTGACGAGATTATGGGTTTCGATCAGGGTTTCAGGCATGATAGCTCCAAAGAATGGAAGGATAAGGCAGTATACGGAATGAACCCCCAAAACGGTTCAAGGAATTATACATCAGAGCCATTCCATCGAAATGAAAGACCATCCATTTTTGAATGTTCTGGCAAAACTCTATTTTAATAACATCACTAAAATAGCTAGTATCCAAATAACAGTGACTTTACGCAGAACAACGCGCCAAACGACGCGTTGTTCTTTTGATCTGTCGTCGCTTGTAGCTGTGCCAGCTTTTTCGCCAAATTATTGATCTGGACAGCCTGGAAACATATGTTCGAATCCATCAATCGCCCAGTCATCAGGGTAGTAGTAGATCATCACCCAGTCAGGCGGCATTTTGGGTGAAAAACTTTGTTTGAAATAATCATGCTGAACCCACACATCATATCTATCAGTGTTATCCACTTTTCCATCATCATCAATCATGAAACAACTTGTTCCCTTTTTATAAATGCTGGTTCCTACAGCGGTATCAACTTTCCGCCAGCCATTTGAAATCAGGAAATGATCATAAAAAGAGAATATTTCTGGGATAGAGATGTCTTTTAAATTCATAATTGACAATCAATATACTACCCACATCTCTGTTCACTTCTTTTGCTTCTTTTGGCACAGGGATGCTATTGAAAACACTCATATTTAACTGAATATAGCGTGGTTCGGCAGCCGAAATTTCTTTTGTGAATATGTCATGAGAGATGATCATAAATAGATAAAGACCTACACAAGTTAATAGGGGTGTAAGCAATATAATCAATACGATCCGCACGCTTGTGGGGATTTTTCTGAGTAGATTGAATAAATACATATCATGCCCTCCTTATAAAGCTGTATACGGAATGAACTCCCAAAGGGGCAAACCCATTTTTCTGTAGGGGCGCGGTTCCCACGCCCTACCAGGCGGATCATCCACACCGTGGGGTGGGGAGACCCCGCCCCTACAGTACAGGACAATCATCCGATAGATTTTCCCAACCCCTTTACAATGCTCACCGTTTCCAGGCTGACCGTGACGACCTTCTTCACCAGCCGCACAATATATTGCGGATCATCTGAATCGTTCGGGTCGTTGACAATCTTCGAGCGCGGATCGGTCGTCACGCGATATTGGTCAATCACCCAATCGAGCGCAGAGCGGTTGCCCAGGCGATATTCGAAGGCTTCGGCAGGGATGCCTTTCAAGGTGAGAAAGTCATTGTATTGAATTTCAGTCTTGTCTTTCGACAGGCGCATTTTCTCCACCCGCCAGTTGAGATGCGTGCTCTCGTTCTCGACCATCTCCAACGGGTATTCGGGCTGCGCTTCGTAATGGACGTGTAACTCGGCCAGCTTTTTGCCCGCTGTGACGTATCGCCAGAACAAAACCCGACCATCAGAAACCCTAAAGGTCTCTTCATCGGATAGATTGTTCGTTGGGAATGTGCCTTCGCCCAACTCGGCGATATTTACGTCAGGAAGACCTTTAGGGTTTAGCAGGTCTTCAACAAACGGAATATGTGGCAGATCGCGCTTGAGATTGGCAGCATATTTCTCGCGGTAGGCGGGCGAATGCAGCAAGGCGTAGACGTAATAAAAAATGTCCCACTTCGTCAAGGCGGAAGGATGAAGTCTGAAGGCTGAATCTTCTGCTCTTTCTTCATCCTTCTGCCTTTCGCCTTCATACTTTTCTTTGAACTGTGCCAGCGCCCAATCGCTGATGTTCTCGCGCCGGTTGCTGCCGTCTTCGTCGTAGACGTAGAAGGGGAAACATTGTGAGCCGCCTTGTGGCATTTGATCTGCGATTCCATTAGTTATCAAAGCAAACATTTCCCAGTTAGAACCTATTTTCAACCAAATGGCTCGATTTTCCTTTTCGGTATTGATAGTTGGGAAAAAGCGGGGAAATTGCCCTTGTCGATGAATCAAAACATTATTGAAATAGAGAGATTGCTTGCAGAAAGGACGATATGCTGCATAACGAATATTTTTAGTCGAAAAAATTTCTTTTCGGCCCCGTAACAAACATTCTTTGAGTCGACTGCTCCACTTAATATGCTCTTCATCATCTAGTAGAAAGTTGTCAACATTTGCTTTTCGATCTTGTCGATTATTCCAACGGTCAACTTCAAGGTTATAAGTGTCTATAAACCGCAGTATATTTTCCTGTAACTCTGCTCTACTAAAGTTGTAAACCCAAGTATCGCGATTGGTTTGAACACCATTACTGAAATTGATGAAAATTGCATTTCCCTTTCCAATAGATTTAGTATCTTGTCTCGCCATTGGCATATAGTTTTCGAATTCATCTTCTAAACCTTCAGTTAGCCAAGTTTGTTTTTTATCAGGCGCTATAATTTTTATTGGAAGCTCAAAGTAAGTTTTGGTCTGATTTAATAGTTCCTTTTAAATTCTCCATTAACATAATCGTCAACAGAAAAAATGTGAATTTGGGGTAAGTCTTCTGTGCTTTTCTTTTTTACTAAAAAAGTAATACCAACACTTACTCGAATTGAATCTTCAAATACATTGCCCCCTTCACGACGACGTTGCTCACCTGTTGTACGAGCATCCCCTTTTAAGTTCATATGATAAACAGCAGAAAAGTCTTTAAAAAGATGTTTACGCATTCCATCAAATGCAGTATCTTCGATAAAGCCATTATTACTTACAAATGCCACCACGCCTTCACCGTTCTGCGCAATTCGATCAGATGCCCAGCGAAAGGCTTTTACGTACGGGTCAGACAACGCATTTTTATTGGTCGCCGCTGAATCTTTGGCGTAGGTTTCCGCCACACGCGCATCCATCACTTTATATTTGCGATTCTTGCTGTTGTCATTCTCGTTCAACTGGTGCGCGTTATACGGTGGGTTGCCAATAATCACAAAAATCGGCGCGGCCTGCTGGCGTTTGACACGCTCGCTGTTGCCCGCCGTCAGGAAAGACATGCTCATCTGCGCGCCTTCGGCCAGTTGGAAGGTATCCACTAGGCACAAGCCTTCGAAGGGCTGGTACTGCCCGGTCAGCTCGTAAAAGGCGTGCTCGATGTTCTGCGAAGCGATGTAATAGGGCAGCAGCATCACTTCGTTGCAATGCAACTCCCCGGCAAACTTCTGCGGCAGCGCCGATTTCTTGATCTCGCGCATGATGCGCACAATGAAATTGCCCGTGCCGACAAACGGGTCAAGGATCTGTACCCCCTCGTCCGAGAGCGAGCGCCCAAACTCGCGCCGCAAAATCTCATCGACTGAGCGCACCATAAAGTCCACAATCGGCTGGGGCGTGTACACAATCCCGTGCGTATCCGCCACTTTGACCGAGAAACCCTGAAAGAACTTCTCGTAGACCACGTTGATAAAGGCCTGCTTCTCCGAGAAATCGTCAATCGTCTCGGCGGTCATTTCAATCGCCCCATAGAAGCGATCCAGTTTCTTCAAGAACTCTGCCCGGCTAAAGGACTGCGAAGCCAGCGCGTCGATCACCTTTTCGATCTCGGCGGCAATCGCATTGCGGCGCACAAAATCGGGGTTGTTGAAGACTTTGCGGAAGAGCCGCTCGGTCAACAAGTGCTGGATGAGCATCTCCTCCACGGCCTGCGCCGAGATGTTGGGATTAATCGACGTGCGGCAGACTTCCATAAAATCGTTGAAAGCCTGCACGAAACGTTTATTGCTCTTGCGCTCCTGCTCGATGATCGTCAGCGCAATCTCCCCATATTCGCGAATGCGCAGCTTGAATTCTTCAACAGCCTCGGTCCACTGTTCGTAGGCGGGCGGCTCGTATTCGAAGAACAACTCCAAAATTGCAACCAACTGCTCGGCCTTGCGGATGTCGGCATCGAAAGCAATCTGTCCGTTTTGATAGAGAATGGCCCGCTCTGGCGATTGGAACAGGATATTCTCTTTGGGATAACCGCGTTTGAACTTGCCTTGAATTTCTTTTTCCAGATTGTCTTTCGTATCCTTGGCTTCCCAGATCCCATGCACCAGCTTAAATTCGTCCAGCAAGGCCCCATCATAGCGCAGGCTGGTCTGACCGCCTTTGGGCATATGCTGCTCTGAAAGCGTCCAACCGAATTGGGTAGCACAGCGCTTGAGCAAGGCCGCAAACGAAGGCGAAACCGCCCCTTCATGGAACAAGTGCAACTGTTCCAGGTTCTCAATCTCTTTATAAAAATCCTGTACGATCTTGTGGGCAGGCTTAAGCGAAAGTTGTTGGCGCATGGGCAAATCCCCGGGGCTGTTTGGATGATTTTTAAGCATACAAGAAAAAGTTGATTTCTGCAAGCAAAACAACCTCCTGGCTGCGGCAAGTCACTGGCGCTGACAGCATTTGTGGTTTTGACGGGAAAACCACCCCCTCCGCCCTACGGGCACCTCCCCCAAATACGACGTTGAAGCTTTGGGAATTCAGGCCTTGTATTTGTCGTATTTGGGGGAGGACGGGTGGGGGTGGTTGTTTGCAAGCATGAACAACCTACTTTCCTGCTGGTTATATCGACGATATAATAGGGATAGAATACAGCTACCATACAGATAGGATACAGCTACAATACAGATACCCCTTTGGATGGCATGAAAAGGAAAGGAGACAGGCCATGGCAAAAGTACAATCGAACCTGATCGTGAATGGACTGAGCGGCGGGCTGGGGCGCGATTTGATGTTCAGGCGGCTGCGCGATGGACGAACGATCTTGTGCGTCAAGCCCGATTTCAGCAAACGTACACTGAGCGCAGGGCAAAAAGATCATCACGCACGCTTCCGCGAGGGGGCGGCGTATGCGCGGGCGGCGGCCAAAAGCGAGCCACGCTACGCATCACTCGCCGCCGGGACGATGAAAACGGCCTACAACATCGCGCTCGCTGACTGGTTCCACGCGCCTGTCATCCACGCAGTGGAAGTGGGCGAGGGATACATCCGCATCCATGCCAGCGATGACGGGTGCGTGGCGCAAGTGTACATCGCGGTTTTGGATGGGCAGGGGAAGATACTGAAGCAGGGCGAAGCCGTCCAGGTGAATGAGTTGTGGTGGGAATATGCGTCCGCTGCGTTGCCGAATGCCGGTGCCAAGTTCAGGGTCGAAGTCCGCGATCTGGCAGGGAATGTCACCAGCGCGGAAAAATAGCCTGGGTGTTTTGTAGTTTAGTTGGCATGCAATTCTTTGAAGACGGAGCAAAACGCATCCGTATTTTTTGTTGCCTGAACTCATTCCTATCGTTTTGACCCAACATACGAATACCGTGCTGCGGCAGAAATCCACGACTGGAATGGTTCGTCTGACCATCGGCCCATGCGGACGCGGTTGGTCTTGTTGCGTTCGAGACACAGCAATGTCATGTCCTTACTTAACTGGTAAAATAACGCTTGAGCCATTCTTACGTACTCATTTATATCAGGAGTTTTCACATGACAAATATCATCCACGACCTTACTGCCCTCGGCCAATCCCTTTGGTACGACAACATGAGCCGCCACCTGCTTGAGAGCGGCGAATTGGCTGCGCTGATTGAAAAAGGCGACCTGCGCGGCGCAACCTCCAACCCCAGCATCTTCCACAATGCAATTGCCAAAAGCCACGACTACGATTCAGCCCTGACCCCGCTGGCAATCGCTGGCTGGAGCGCGGAACAAATCTTTTGGCAGCTTGCCCAGGAAGACATCAAGGCAGCCTGTGATCTGTTCAGGCCACTCTACGACCAGACCAAAGGCAAAGATGGCTTCGTCAGCATTGAAGTCAGCCCGTATCTGGCCAATGATACCGAAGGCACGATTGCTCAGGCCAAACACCTGTGGGAAACAATCAACCGCCCCAACCTGATGGTCAAAATCCCGGCCACCAAAGCAGGCGTTCCAGCCATCCGCGCTTCGATTGCGGCAGGCATCAACATCAATGTGACGTTAATCTTCTCACTGGAGCGTTATGGCGAAGTGATGGAAGCCTATCTTTCGGGCCTTGAAGACCAACTCAAAGATGGTGGTGAGATCAGTCACATCGCTTCGGTTGCATCGTTCTTCGTCTCACGCCTTGATACCAAGGTCGATGCGCGCCTGCCGGAAGGTTCTCCGCTGCGCGGCAAGATTGCGATTGCCAATGCACGCCTGGCCTACGACAAATTTTCGGATGTTTTCAGCACCAAGCGCTTCGAGAAACTGCGACTTTCCCTGGGCCGCGCCCAGCGTCCGTTGTGGGCCTCCACCGGAACCAAGAACCCGGCCTACCCGGATACGCTCTACGTTGATAGCCTGATCGGCCCCGATACGGTCAACACGGTCCCGCCCGCCACGCTGGATGCCTACCGCGATCACGGCACCGCCGCGGTCACCGTTATGGACAATATCGAAGAATGCGAAAATCAGATCGCCGAAATGGAAAAACTGGGCATCTCGATGGCTTCTGTCACTGAAGAGCTGGAAGCCGAAGGCGTCAAATCCTTTGCAGATGCCTTCACCGCGCTCTTCCAGACGATTGAAGAACGCCGACTGGCTGTCGTAACCGCGCTTGGATCGCTTGCCGCATCTTCCAAACAGCGCATCGAATCGCTCGATGCCGACCACGCCGTTGAGCGCATCCACGCCATCGACCCGACCTTCTGGACAGACGATGCAGAAGGCCAAAAAGAGATCAAAATCCGTCTGGGCTGGCTTGACCTGCCCGAAACATCGCGCAACGCCATCGCCGACATCAACGAGTTCGCCGCTGAAGTCCGTGCTGCCGGTTTAAAGCACATTCTACTGATCGGCATGGGCGGTTCCTCCCTCGCCCCCGAAGTCTTCTCGCTGACCTTCGACCTTGCATCTGAAACGGTCTTCGCCATCGTAGACTCCACCGACCCCGGACAGGTACTCGCCACTGCCGCCGCCTTCCCAATGGAGGAGACGCTCGTAATCGTTTCGAGCAAGTCGGGCGGCACGTCTGAAGTCAACGCCAATTTCAACTATTTTTGGTCGCTGGCTGAAAAGGCCGTTGGCGAAAAAGCGGGCGAGCACTTTGTGGCGATTACCGACCCGAACACTTCCCTTGAGAATCTCGCCCGTGCCCACGGCTTCCGCAAAATCTTTAGCGCCAACCCGATGGTGGGTGGCCGTTACTCAGCCCTGACGCACTTTGGGCTGGTTCCCGCCGCGCTGATGGGCATTGACATCGAAAAACTACTGATCCATGCCGCCCGAATGGCGGCTGAATGTGCTGTTGGCGTCCCCGCAGGGCGCAACCCCGGCCTGGTGCTGGGGGCTGTCATGGGGCAGGCCGCGCTCGAAGGGCGCGACAAACTCACCATCATCACCGATCCGGCGCTTGCTTCGGTTGGTTCGTGGCTTGAGCAACTCATCGCCGAATTGACCGGCAAACTCGGCAAAGGTGTCGTTCCTGTTGACCTGGAGCCGCTGGCGGATGCCGCAGCCTATGGACATGACCGCATCTTTATCTACCTGCGCAAAGATGGACAGCACGACGCCGCATTGGCGGAAGTGCAAAAATCTGGTCAGCCGCTGCTGACGTTTGATTTGTCTGATCCTTACGCACTGGGCGGCGAAATTTATCGCTGGGAGTTTGCCACAGCCGTGGCCTGCGGCGTGCTGCAAATCAACGCTTTCGACCAGCCCGATGTGCAGGATGCCAAAGACCGCACCAAAGCCAAAATTGCCGAATATCGCACGAAAGGCAAACTGGCCGAAGGCTCGCCAGTGACGCTCGAAAACGCCAAAGCAACGCTGAATGAATTCCTTGCCAAAGCCAAACGCAATCACGATTATGTTGCCATCAACGCCTATCTGCCGCGCAACCCGGTCACTGCGGAGCTGTTAACCACTTTGCGCAGCGGTATCCGCGCCCGCACCGGTTGCGCCACCACCGTCGGGTTCGGGCCGCGCTTCCTCCATTCCACCGGGCAACTGCACAAGGGGGGTGCCGATAACGGGCTGTTCATTCAGATTACCGCCGACCCCATCACTGACGCCGACATCCCCGGCGAGAATATGTCCTACGGCACGCTCGAACGCGCTCAATCCCTCGGCGATTTTGAAGCGTTGCTGGCGCGTGAACGCCGCGCCTTGCGCATCCATTTGCCTAACCCCGATGCGCTTGGACAGCTTGTAAACAATCTTCAATAAAGAAAAAGCGCCAGATTTGATCTGGCGCTTTTTCTTTATTTCTCCAAAACCAAAACCATGCCAAAACCTGATGTGCGCCTTACCCGGCGCGATTTTTTGAAAGTCTTTATCCAGCTGCTGACCGCCACAGCCGCAGGCTCAGCTTACAGTGTCTTTTTTGAGCCATCTTGGGTTGAAGTGACCCAGATTTCGCTCAAACTGCGCCGTTTGCCTGCGGCTTTTTCGGGCTTTCGGCTGCTGCAAATTGCGGACATGCACTTTGGCGGGTGGATGACGCTGGAGCGTTTTCGCCCCGCCCTCGAGCTGATCCACGCTCAAAAACCGGATGCCATTGTCATCCCCGGCGATTTTATCCACGGAACGTGGGATTCCGCTTTCCATGTGTTGGAGGATGTCAAGGGGGCGTTTCGCACGCTGACAGAGCAGTATCCCACCTTTGCTGTGCTTGGAAACCACGATCATGGAATCGATGCTGATATGGTGCGGCGCTTTTTGAAAGACACGGACATCCGTGAGTTGCGCAACGACCTGTGGCCGCTCAAAAAAGCCGGGGCGCAGCTTACCCTTTGCGGGGTTGATGACATCTGGGCCAAGCAAAATGATCTCACCGGGATTGTTGCCAAACTATCTGCTCAGGACTGCGCCATTTTGCTGGCACACGAACCCGATTTCGCCGACGTCTCTGCGGCGACAGGGAAGTTCGACTTACAGCTTTCAGGCCATTCTCACGGTGGGCAGGTTGTGCTCCCCTTTATGAAAAAGCCGCCTTTGCTGCCTTATCTTGGGGAAAAATATCATACGGGTCTCTATCAGGTTGGCGAAATGCTCCAGTACACCACGCGCGGCCTCGGCATGGTTAACCCAACCGTGCGCTTCAACTGCCGTCCCGAAATCACTGTTTTGACGCTCGAAAGCGCGTAATTGGTTCCCCCGTTGGAGATGCAATTTAACCACCAAGGCACAAAGGCACCAAGTTTTCCCTTTAAAACTTAGTGGTAAGTATTTTGTGCTTTATTCGGGATAAATATTCAGCTGACACCAGTAATGGTAAATCAGCGCCACCGCCCTGGCAAATTCGTCATAGTCCACTGATTTCATAATATAGGAGTTGGCCCCCAGCTCATAAGCCTGCTGAATATCGCTGGTTTCATTCGACGAAGTCAGCACCACCACCGGAATGGTTTTGAAGCGCGGATGCGATTTTAGAATATGCAAAACTTCAAGCCCGCCAATTTTGGGCATTTTCAAATCGAGCAGAATCACAATCGGCAGGGCGGCGCCTGCCTCCCATTCTTGCATGCAGGCCAATGCCAGCTCGCCGCCTTTGGCAGTATCGAGCACGATATTGTTATTGGCTTTGCGGATGGCGCGCTCAAACAGGTCAATATCCAGGCTATTGTCGTCAACCAGTAAAATATGGTGGGAAATTGGTTCGTAAGGCATGATGTCTAATCCGTTCTCTTCAATAAGGGTATCTGCTATTATTAATGATTATAGCACTTGACAGGGATAAACAAACAGACTAAATTTTGACATCAAAATACTTGAAATGGAAGCAGGCCATGCCCACTCACTTTGAAGGTTCCCCCGAAACTGTCCGCGCACTGAATACGTTCATTAAACTGACCCGCGCCACCGAATCGATACTGGCCCGGCTCAGTCGCAAAGGCACAATTGCGCCACTGAGCCAGAGCCAGTTTGCTGTGCTCGAAGCGTTGTACCATCTTGGTCCGCTGACGCAGGGCCAGGTAAGCGCCAAGCTGCTCAAATCGACGGGGAATATCACCCTCGTCATCGACAACCTGGAAAAGGGTGGTCTGGTGCAGCGTGCCCGTGAAAACGCAGACCGCCGCCAGGTCACCATCCATCTCACCGAAACGGGACGCACCCTGATCGAACGCATCTTCCCGGCCCACGCCAGCGCCATTTGCGAAGAGATCAACGTGCTGACGCCCGAAGAGCAGGCCACGCTGGCGGCGCTATGCATCAAATTAGGCAAACATCCATGAATATTTTGCTGCGCTCTCTGGCATTTTTACTCGGGTTGGCGCTGATCCTTGCCACCTGCCGCTCGGCGCTTTCGACTTTTGTTGTGCCGCGCTCGGTACGCAGCCAGCTCAACCGCATCGTCTTCAGCGTCGTGCGCCGTGTCTTTGAAATTCCCCTGCTTTTCATCCACGATTATGAAGGCCGCGATTCGATCATGGCCTATTATGCTCCGGTGGCGCTGATGCTGCTGGTGCCCACCTGGTACATGCTGGTTGGGATTGGTTATACTGGCATTTACTGGGCGCTGGGCGTGGAGGATTGGATGGCGGCGGTTCGGTTAAGCGGCTCTTCGTTGCTGACCTTGGGATTCGCCACATCTGAAATGTTCTGGGTCAATCTGACGATTTTTTCAGAAGCCACCCTGGGGCTGATTCTGGTGGCGTTGTTGATTGCCTACCTGCCGACGATGTATTCCGCTTTTTCGCGCCGCGAACAGGCCGTCAATCTGCTCGAAGTACGCGCCGGAAGCCCGCCTTCGGCAGTTGAGATGATTTTGCGCTTCAACCGTATTCACGGCATCAACCAACTCAACGATTACTGGATCCATTGGGAAACCTGGTTTGCCGACATCGAAGAGAGTCATACCGTGTTACCAGCGCTGGTCTTTTTCCGGTCGCCGCGCTCGCAGCACTCATGGGTGATCGCCGCCGGGACGGTGCTCGACGCCGCCGCGCTAACGCTCTCCGCCGTGGACGTTCCGCGCTCGGCAGCGGCACAGCTTTCCATCCGCGCCGGGTACATCGCCTTTCGACGCATCATCGATTACTTCGAGATTCCCTACCCCGAGAAACCCAGCTACCCGCGTGAACTCGATCAGCATTCGTCGCGAAGAGTTTGACGAGGCGCTCGATCAACTTGCCCAAGGCAACGTTCCGCTCAAAGCCGACCATGAGCAGGCCTGGCTCGATTATGCTGGTTGGCGCGTCAACTATGATGGCGTTTTGCTGGCGCTTTGTTCGTTGACCATGGCGCCCAAAGCCGCCTGGAGCAGTGACCGTGCGCCAAAACTGGGATTGCCAAAAATGATTGTCTCGAAGAAAAAGCATTCGTAATAAAGAGAAGCCTAATGAAAAAACGCCTGATCTTTCTCCTGCCGCTGCTGCTCTGCATGCTGGCCTGCCGTACCCTTTTCCCAGACAAAGCCACTCCTATCACACCGACCCCGCCCAGCGTGGCAACATCCGCGCTCGAAGCAACCGCCTTTGCGCCCGCGGACGGTTTTACGTTAACGCGTATTTCCCCCAAAAATGGCACGCTGCAAAATCAGCTTGCCACTGAAGTCAAAAAGGCCAAAGCACTCGGTCAGACGCCCTTTGTCGAGTTTGACGCAACCTGGTGCCCACCCTGTCAGGCGATTACCAGCAGCCTGGCAGACAAAAACACGCTCATGCTGGATGCTTATCAGGGAGTTCTATCTCATCCATGCAGATGTGGACGAATGGGGTCAGCAGATTGTCACAGCCGGGTTCAATGCAGAGAACATCCCCGTTTTCTATGCGCTGAATTCAGCGGGACAGGCCAGCGGCGCGACAGTCAGCGGCGGCGCCTGGAATGAAGACATCCCCGAAAACATGGCCCCCGTGCTGAAACAATTTTTCCACCCTTGACCCCCTCACGCCGAAACATCATCAATCACCTGACGCAGGGTGGCCAGGTCCAGGTCTTTCTTGTCAAGCAGTGCCACTGCCCCCAATTCCAGCCCCTGACGGTGGAACTCGCGGTCAGGATATGCGCTGATGAGCACAATCCGGCTGTGCGGACGGACAGCCTTGATGCGCCGGGCGCAAGAAATGCCGTCTTCATCACCCAGCACCACATCGATCAACGCCAGTTGCAACTCCACGCGCTGCGCCAGGCTGACCGCCGCCTGAATGTTTTCAGCTTCGTACAGGATGGCCTGCGGCGAGAGTTTGCCGATCATGCGCTGAAGCTGCTTGCGAAAGCGCAGGTTATCGTCCACAACCAGGATAGCGATGGTTTTGGGCAGCTTTTCTTCGGCGCTGTAGTTGGCCTGGGCGGCTTCCTGCCCGGATGTCCCCAAAATTTGCGGGTGGCGCATGATGAAGTTGACAGCTTCCAGGCGGCTCTGCACGCCAAGCTGACGGTAGAGCCGTGTCAGATGGTTTTCGACAGTCTTGACGCTTAAACCGATTTCCTGCGCGATGGTCTGATTGTCATAACCGTGTTGCAGCAAGCGCAGCAACTCATGCTGACGGTTGGTCAGCCCCGGAACATTGACGACCACTGCCGCCGCCGGGCCACCCACTAGTTTGCTGATAATGGCGCTGGAAAACCAGCGCTCGCCCGAGAGCACACGCTCCACGGCCAATTTCAGGTCATTTAACGGTTGATCTTTCAGATGGTATCCGTTCACCCCCGCCGCCAGCAATCCCTGCACATAGATGTCATCATCATAAGCGCTGACGACCAGAATTTTTAGATCCGGGTACAGGGCATGGATTTGCCGAATGGCGCTGACTGGCTCGAAGCTGGGCATGGTCACATCGAGCAGGATACAGTCCACCGGGCCGCCCGCCAGCGCGGCAAAAACCTGCGGGCCATCGCCCACTTCCCCGGCCACTTCCACGCCTTCAATCTCCTCCACCATCTTGCGGATTCCGGCGCGGGTCAGGGCATGGTCATCAGCCAACAGGATGCGTATCTTGTTCATAGTGGGCATTTATACCACCGACCAGGCGGGCGGTATAATGATGGGCATGTCTAATTTGGAGGAATCCATCGCACACGCTCATCTGGCCTTGACTGGCCTTGCCATTGGGGATGCAATTGGCGGCTTCTTTGAGTTTTCACACGGCAAACTTTCTCATCACATCATCAACCGCACCTTGCCGGGGGGCATCTGGCATTGGACGGATGACACACAAATGGCCTTGTCTGTCTTTGCCGTGTTGCGCCAATGCGCCAGGCTCGATCAGGATTTGTTTGCCGCCAGTCTGGCGGCGCACTACGAACAATCGCGCGGATATGGCATGTCCACCCGCGCCATTTTGGGGCGTATCCGTCAGAACCAAACCTGGCAGACACAGTCTGACACGCTCTTTCACGGTGAAGGTTCGTTTGGCAATGGCGGCGCATCAAGAATCCCACCGCTGGGAGCTTTTTTCGCGGATGATACGTCAGTGATTGTGCAGCAGGCGACACTTTCAGCCGCCGTCACCCATGCCCACTCTGAATCCGTGGCTGGGACGATTGCTGCTGCCGTGGCAACGGCGCTGGCCTGGAAGTTGCGCTTTGAAGAAGTGAGCCGTCCAGCTTTTCTGGAACAGGTGATTGCTTTTGTGCCTGAGAGTGTTGTGCGCGAAAAGCTGGTTTTGGCACAGCAGCTTGATGACACAGCGCAGGAGGCTGTCGTCGTGCTCGGCAATGGCAGCAAAGCGACCGTTCAAACCACTGTCCCTTTTGCGCTGTGGTGCGCCGCCGATTTTCAGCTAAGTTATGCTGACGCGATCTGGCTGGCCCTCGAAGGTCAGGGCGATTGCGACACCATCTGCGCCATCGTCGGCGGCATTACAGCCATGCGCGTTGGGCTAGATGGCATCCCGACAGCGTGGCGGCAATCTTGTGAGCCATTACCCCAGTGGATTTGGGATGATGTGAAGGGGTAGCTGCTAATCGCACCGAAAGGGCGTGGGCGGTATAATGATGGTGAGCGCTCATATCAGTCTGGCAACCCACCATAAGACAGGTTGTATATTATGCCTTTACTAGACCCAAAAGATTTTTTCAACTTGTATGCAATGTGGGGCGTTGATTCAATCAATCACTTATCAAGCATTAGCGGTTACGCAGAAATGCTTTTGCAAAACCAGTCCGGAAATTTAACCGATCAACAAAAACACTTTTTGGAAGTAATTCGCAAAAATAGTTTACGGGCGCTCACAGAGTGGCACCACACAAATAATTATCTAGCATGTTCAATATTGAATGCGCTTCCTTGCCACAAAGTGAATGTATTCGCCACAATTCAGCGAGCAATAGAATATGTTGGCAAATATGCCCAAATTGAAAATATAAAGGCTCAGATACCAGATCATCTCCCGTTTGTACAAGGCAATGACCGGTTGGAGAGAGCAATCGCTTATGTTTTGGACCCTCAGCCACCTGGTAATGACTTTCTTGGATACTTGGAAGGATATCAGCCAACCATTGAAGCTTTCTTGCCGAATGATGGATATGTGAATTTTCAAAGCACCAGTGGCTTGCGCATCAGCCCTGAGTATATAAAACAACCTGCTGATCTGTTTTATCCCGGTACTCGTTTAAGCGCAGCCAAATTGATCATTCAACAGTGTGGGGGCGAGATCGAACTCATCAAAATGGAACCAAATCTCGAATTTCGATTTACTTTGCCAGTTTGGGTAGAAGCTGAGCAGTAATTTGCTCGCTACTTTTGCATTATGGACCCCCTCCTGCGCGTCACCAACGTCTCGAAATCATTTGGCACCCTGCCAGTCATTCAGCAGGTCAGCTTTGCTGTGCAGCCGGGCGAAGTCGTCGGGCTGACGGGTAGCATCGGCTCGGGCAAGTCGGTGCTGGTAATGCTGCTGGCAGGCCTGTACGAACCCAACGCAGGCGAAATCTTCTTTGCGGGCAAACGTTTGAGCTGGCCGTTCATCGCCCAATCGCTCGGCATCGGCGTCATCCATCAACGCCCCACGCTCGCCGACCGGCTGGATGTGGTCAGCAACATCTTTCTGGGCAATGAGATCGGCTGGCCCAACGCCTTTGGTTCGTTCAAAATCATCAACCGCGACCGCATGAATCGCGAAGCCCTGTCGATTGTGGCGCAGTTGGGCATCGAAGTCAAATCACTGCAAGAGAAAGTTTCCAATCTTTCGGGGGAACAGCGCCAGATGATTGCCATTGCCCGTGTGCTAACCTACCCGGCGCGCATGGTCATCATCGACGAGCCGACTGTTTCGCTCAGTTATCCCTATCAGCAGCGTTTGCTTGGCCTAATCCAGTTCTGGCGGCAGCAGGGCGTTTCGGTCTTGTTTAGCAGCAACAACCTTGACCATCTTTTTGCGGTGACAGACCGCATTATCATTTTGCATCAGGGCCAAAAAGTCAGCGATACGCGCACCGACGAAACCAGCCGTGAAGCCGTTGTCAGTTTGCTGTTGGGGGAACCCGACCCGCAGAGCGCATCGCCCACCGTCTGGGATTTTGACAGCTACGACCAGATCCGCGAACATGCCGAAAAGCTGCGCTACCACCAAATGCTGATGGAAAAAGACCTGGCCGCCGAAGACACCCTCAACCGTCAGCTCACCCGTCAGTTGATTGAACAGTTGGGCGTGCTCGACCAGGCCAACCTGGCGCTGCTCGAAGCCCAACGCCGCCTGCAATCTGAACGCGAGCAGGAGCGCAAGCGGCTGGCGCGTGAAATTCACGATCAGGTCATTCAAGATTTAATCAGCATTGGCTATGAGTTGGAAGAAATGGGCGCAGAGCAGCCCGACCCGGCTGCGCTCGCTAACAATTTGCTGGATGTGCGCCAGGACATCCGCGAGCTGGTGGATAATCTGCGCCAGATTTGTGGGAATCTGCGTCCGCCGACGATCGATAGCTTGGGGCTGGGTGCCGCGCTGCAATCGTTTACCCGTGACTGGTCGGCACGCACCGGGATTGCCGTGACCCTTGAGTTGGACCCCAACCTGGGGCGTTTGCCCGAGACAACCGAGTTGCCCATCTTTCGGATTGTGCAGGAAGGGCTTAACAACGTCTGGCGTCATGCCAAAGCATCCAATGTCTATATCACCCTGCAACACCCCACACCCCGCACGCTGATGGTTTCGCTGCGCGACGATGGCGTAGGCCTAACCGATGACCTGGACCTGACCGCCCTGGCAGCCGACGGTCATTACGGGTTGATCGGCATCAGTGAACGGGTGGCGCTGCTGGGGGGGCGCTTCAAAATGCGTCGCCTGCCCGAGGGCGGATCACTCTTCATCATTGAAATCCCTCACCCCCGGGTGGATGTGGACGTAGATCACACATCCCGCTAAAACAGCGGATCCATTTTTTCACAAAGATGTAAGTTGGTTGGTAATCACTTAAAAAGGTATAATCAACTTATAGTAATTTTTCAATGGCTTTTGGGAATCGGTTCATGAACCCCCAACTTATTTTATTAACCATCCTCACCATCGCCCGCTTTTGGATTGCCTTGCAGTTGTTTTTGACTGCACGCAAATCCAAACTTAGCAACCTGTATTGGCTGGCCGCTGTGTTTGCATTTGCAATCTACAGCCTTTTTACACCCATTGCAAACTCCCCAGTGGGCAACTATTGGGTTTTCCATCTTGGCTTTATTGCAGGTCATTTTTGTCTGGCGATGTTTATTCACACCACCTTTTATCGTGGAAAAAAGAGCCCAATCGCTTTCATGCTTGGTCTGATAGCGCTAGCATTTTGTATCGATATTTATGCGCTTTCCATCAACGACATCAACTTGATCGGGATTGTGGCATCGGTTGGTATTATCAATTGGCTCTGGCACCTAATGGTAGCAAGCTCAGCATATCGATTAATCGCCGCAGACCCGAGTGTGGAAAAATGGGTCAAAGCACGCTATCGGTTAATGGGCATCTACATTATCATGATTGTGATTACCACCATTCAGGTGGTGGTATCCACCACCAATTTATCGCCTTATATTCCAGGCTGGGTATTGTCGGTCAACATCGTGATCGTCCTGGGCAGCATCATTCTGCAATTTTTGGTGTGGGCGATGCCAGAATCGTTCAGGCGCTGGTTGAACCGTGAGCAAACTGTGCGGCCAGCGCAGGAAGAGCAGCGCTCTCTCTCAGTTTTGGATGTGTTTGGCACAGCCATGACAAATAACACCGGTCTGAAAAGCATTGCCTGTCTGTATGCCATTCGCGCAGCCGTTGCCAAGCGAATCGGCTCTGAAAACTCTGCGGCTATCCAAACCTATATCAATACCATGTCATATCAAGAGTGGGAACTGATTTTGCAGCATTCCGAATTGCGCCGCATTTTGATCAATGGTGGCGCCGATGAGAATGCGGTGATTACAGCCATCTCCAATGCCCGCCAGGCGCTGGTGGATAAACAATCGCTGCTTACACTGGCAACACATTAAACAACATGGGGCGCGGGAACCATGTTAAACATTGACATGCCCTTAAACAAAAAGGAGACCAACAACTGGTCTCCTTTTTGTTTGATTTATATCCCTCGATGAATGCACTCCTCTTTTATTTTTTCAACTCGGTCACGAGTTCCATCTAGCAAACATAGTTAGATGGAAGAATGACAGAAACAAAGGGAGTTTTCGACATTAAGAACCTATCCAAAGATACGGTTAAAGGGTCGACCAGAATGTATCCTGATACGATAACATACTCCCCCTTGCGAAAATCCCGGCAAAATCAGAATTCTTTCGCGCATAAGTAAGGTAAAATCACAGCACTTATCCGAATCCTTACATCCCCTATAAAGAAGCCCTATGCCATCTGATACCCAGGTTATTTACTCTATGTATAAGGTTGGGCGTATTCACCCGCCCAACAAACAAGTGCTGCGCGATATTACGCTCGGCTTTTATTACGGTGCCAAAATTGGCGTGCTCGGCCTCAACGGTTCGGGCAAATCGACCCTACTGCGCATCATGGCTGGCATCGACGAGAACTACGTCGGCGAGATTTCGATGTCGAAAGGCTACACTGTGGGCCTGCTTGAGCAGGAACCCCATCTCGATGAAAGCAAAACCGTCATCGAAGTGGTACGCGAAGCCGTTCAGCCGATTGTCGACATGCTTGCCAAATACGACGAAGTCAACGCCAAATTCGGCGAACCCGACGCCGATTTTGACGCGCTGATCGAAGAGCAGGCCAAATTGCAGGAAAAGCTCGACCACATCGACGCCTGGAATCTGGATGCACGGCTGGAACTGGCCCTCGAAGCGTTACGCTGCCCGCCGCCGGATGCCGCCATCAAGGTTCTCTCTGGTGGTGAGCGCCGTCGCGTCGCGCTGACCCGTTTGCTGTTGACCGAACCTGATATTCTGCTACTCGACGAACCGACCAACCACCTCGATGCTAAATCCGTTTCGTGGCTGGAACATCACCTGAGAGATTATAGGGGCACGGTCATCGCCGTGACGCATGACCGCTACTTCCTCGACAACGTGGCCGGCTGGATTTTGGAGCTTGACCGCGGCCACGGCATCCCCTGGAAGGGCAACTACTCTTCATGGCTCGAGCAAAAACAGGGGCGGCTCAAACTCGAAGAGAAGAGCGAATCGAAGCGTCAGAAGGCACTTGACCGCGAGTTGGAATGGATCCGCATGTCGCCCAAGGCGCGCCAGTCGAAGGGCAAGGCGCGTATTACGGCCTACGAAACCCTGCTCAGCCAGGAAAACGAAAAGCTCGGCCAGGATTTGGAAATTTACATCCCATCCGGCCCGCGTTTGGGCGACATTGTCATCAATGTAGAAAATGTCACCAAAGCCTACGGCGACCGCCTGATTCTCGAAGATTTCACCGCGATCATTCCACCCGGCTGCATTGTCGGGGTGGTGGGTCCCAACGGGGCGGGCAAAACTACTTTGCTGCGTATGATTACGGGTCAAGAAAAGCCCGATAGCGGCAACATCCGCATTGGCGAAACGGTCAAATGGGCCTATGCCGATCAGAGTCGCAGCCTTGACCCTGAGAAAACCGTCTACGAAGAGATTTCGGGCGGCAATGACAACATTACACTCGGCAAGCGCACCATCAACTCGCGTGGTTATGTTTCGTCGTTCAACTTTTTAGGCGCGGACCAGCAAAAGCTGGTAGGCGTACTGTCGGGTGGCGAACGCAACCGCGTCCACCTGGCCAAGACGCTGACGCAGGGCGCAAACGTCATCCTGCTCGACGAACCGACCAATGATCTGGATGTCAACACACTGCGCGCCCTTGAAGAAGCGCTGGAGAATTTTGCCGGTTGCGCCATCGTCGTCAGCCATGATCGCTGGTTCCTTGACCGGATTACCACACACATCCTGGCCTTTGAAGGCGACAGTCAGGCGCGCCTGTTTATGGGCAACTGGTCTGACTACGAGAAGGATTATCATGAGCGCTACGGCACCAGCGCCGATATGCCGCATAGAGTCAAGTATCGCACGTTAAAGCGGTAGAGTAGAGAATAGTGAGAGAAGGCCCCGCAAAAAAGGCGGGGCTTTTTTGCGCCTACGGGGTGCAGGTCGCCTGTTTGTGGTTATGCTGTAATTTTCATGGGTAATGATAGGTTGTGATCTAAGGTCATACTGGAGACTGAATATGTTAAGTGAGTTATATCTAACCAACTTCAAAAATTTCAAGCAATCCACCTTGAAACTTGGGCATTTGTCACTTCTACTAGGCGCAAACGCATCCGGCAAGAGCAATCTGCGCGAGGCTTTTCGCTTTTTACACGGTATTGGACGAGGTTATGTGCTGGCCGATATTATCGGAACAAAATACGGGGATGGCGGCGATTTGCAATGGCGGGGTATTCGCGGCGGTTTTGCCGAATTGAGTTATCCGGAAAGTAAAAGTATCGAAATAGGCGTGCGCATCCGTCCCCCTTCTTCAATTCTTGATCTGATATATCGGATTGAAATTGAAACGAGCTTCCCAGTATCCGGGCGCGCCCGCGTTCTGCGTGAATCTTTGTATCTTCACGATGAAATGTTGTTCGAACTCGCATCCCGCCCAATCACCACCTACACAAGATGATAATCAAAGCCTGCTGGTAAAAATAAAACGTGGTGGAAACCAAAGAAAAGGTCATGTGGAGCGTTTTTCAATGGCACAACCTGTATTGTCTCAGATAAATACTGCTCTTGAAAAAAGGCTTGAAAATAAAAGAGATTATGCCGCAGAGGATGTTCATTCAAATGTAAAGTGGCTACTCAGCAGCTTTACATCCATGCGCTTTTTAGATCTTAGCCCTGATGCAATGCGCTTGCCTTCCTTCCCTGGTCAAGTCATCTTGGGAGACCGAGGCGAGAATTTATCCACCGTCTTACAGGCAATTTGTGAAGACCCAGCAAAAAAGCGCGCGCTGACCGAATGGTTGCGTGAACTAACCCCGATGGATGCTGCGGATTTTGAATTCCCAACCGATTTAACCGGGCGCACCCTCTTCGATTCTCGTCAAAAAAATGGTCAGCGCGTCAGATGGCACATTACGTTTCCTGGCGATGATCGCCGCCCTACTTGGGCCAGAACCGGCCAAATTCTACTTCTTTGAAGAAATTGAAAATGGTATCCATCCCACACGTATTCACTTGTTAATGGATTTGATCGAACAAAGAGTGAAACAAGGCGATGTTCAGCTTGTTGCAACAACTCATTCCCCGCAACTTTTACGTATGGCAAATCCTGAAACCCGTCAGAACGCATCTCTAATTTATCGTCTCTCCGAAGAAGACAACGCTCGGATTTTACTTTTTCAGGATATGCCTCCTGATGCACAGAAAATCTTGGAAGAGCAAGATGTTGCACATCTTTACGAATCTGGCTGGTTCGAAGATTTGGTCAACTTTATGTCATCGGAGAAGGCGAAATGAATATTCTCATTATTCCCGAAGATTTCCGCAAAGATCAATATATGCTCAAGCCTCTTGTCGAAGCGTTACTGCATCAAATTGGAATTGGGCAAAACCGGGCAATGGTCCGTGTTTGCCAAGACACATTACTTGGTGGTATTAGCGAGGCGCTCAAGTGGGAGCGGTTGGAAGAAATTATAGAACGATATGATTGGCGAGTTGATCTATTTCTCCTCTGTGTGGATAGAGATGGGCTACCCGGTCGAAGAAAAACATTGGACAATCTTGAAGCGAATGCATATGAAAAAATGCGTGCTGGGCGTGCCTTTTTTGCAGAAAATGCCTGGCAAGAATTGGAAGTCTGGGTTCTGGCGGGACATGATCTTCTTCCGGGTTGGCAATGGCAAAGAATCCGTGATGAAGTTGATCCTAAAGAACGATATTTTATGCCGCTCGCTACAAACCGAAATTTATTAGATACCCCAGGCGAAGGACGAAAAATTCTGGCAGAAGAAGCAGCTGGACGCTACTCACGTATTCGTCAACTTTGCCCGGAAGTCAGCGCACTTGAAGGAAGAATTCAGAAATTGGTTGGCTAGTAATAATATGGCAAACTTATCCTACATTCTCTGGCATAAATCGTCACCTAGCACCGCGACCTGAAAGCGAGCGAACTCTCGCTCTCGGTCTTTAGCACTAATTTCTACGATGTCACCGACAAAAAGGCGTTTGATTAATTGAGCAAAAGATATATCTCTATTTACAAATTGCTATTACCCATTATTGGGATGGCTTTTTAGGTATAATCATCGCATCGCAAGATTTTTGCCTGAATTTTCCCACTGCGATGGAGAAAATGGCGTGGTTGTAACGATCCTTTTATTGATTTTGATCATCCTCCGGCTTGTCATTGGGATACGCCTGGTTCGTTTGGCGCGCCAGAACAGTCTGTCCAATATTTACTGGCTTGCCATTCTATTTCTCTTGCATGGGGTTGGTTTGCTTTTTACACCGGCTCCGGGCAACCCGCTTAGTAATTTCTCTTCCAGTTTGTGGATATTTACCCTGGTCAGCCAGTTTGCACCACAAATATTTGTCATTGTCTTCAACCATACAACGTTTTATCAAGGTCGTAAAAGCCCGATCTGGTGGTTTATAGGCGCTTACGTCGTTTTTGTACTGATTGGCCTGTACATTCTCATCAACCTTCCGGCTGGCGGCGATCCGACCCCGCTGTTGGCGCTTACCAATATTATGGCAACAGTGGTCTGGAGCTGGCATGCGAGAAGCGCAGCGCTTGTGCTGGGCGGTCTTTCGAAAGAAACAGCAGTCGAGCCCTGGATCAAGTCACGCTATCGGCTGATCATCGCCTACTCAATTGCCATGGCAATTTCAGCAGTTGGCTCTTTGCTGCGCACTTTCATTGCCGGTGCAGATGCAACATCGCTCGTGGGCAACATTATGGCGGTCATCTCCCTGATCGCGCAGATTGTCGCGGTGAGCTTGCAATTCCTGGCTTGGGTCATGCCAGAAAACTTTCGCAGGTGGCTTAATCGTGAGCAGCATACCAAAGAAAATCCCCAACCGCTTGGGATGATGAGTATTCTTGGCGTCGCCATGATTGAAGGCACTGGCTTGAAAAGCCTGGCCTGTCTGTATGCGATTCGTTCAACCATCGAAAAAAGAAGTGGAATTGAAGATTCCGCTGCACTTCAAGCTTACATCAACACAATGTCCTATAACGAATGGGAAGCCGTGTTTCAACACGCCGAACTACAGCGCATTTTGACCAATAGTGGGGCAGATCACGCCACAACTGAGCATGCGATTGCCAATGCACGGCGAGCGTTAATTGAGAAACAATCTCTGCTGACGTTTAGCGCGCATT
Organism: uncultured Chloroflexia bacterium; assembly: GCA_963757465.1. Classification (GTDB taxonomy): domain Bacteria; phylum Chloroflexota; class Anaerolineae; order Anaerolineales; family Villigracilaceae; genus UBA5195. The sequence goes on from CAVWRY010000011.1 coordinate 63,958, forward strand.
AATAACTTGCAACAAAAAAGACACTTTTCAGTGTCTTTTTTGTTGCCTACTTGCAAAGAATGTCAGAAATTTCTTTGTAGTGATAGCCAAAACTTGCCGGGTAACCGGGGTCTTTCGCCAGCGCATTGCACAGGGGCAGGCGCATTTTGGCGTGGCCTTTGATTTCCTGATTATAGAGCGCCCTGGCATCGTCGAGACGCCCCAGGTTGACCAGCCCTTCAAAGAAGGGAATCAACTCTGATTCATCGGCGGGTTTGAGATGCAGTTGGATCGTTTCATCGTAGAGTTTGCCGACTTCTTTCCAGTCACCGGTTTGGCGGGCAAGAGCTGCCTTTTGATAGTAGTAGCACCACCCGTGTGCTGGTTCCGCACCGAAAATTTGCGGCTGCGGATGCAGTGGCTTGCCCGTCGGCAAAATCTGGTTGATGTGTGAAGCACTGCCCACCTGCTGCACCAGTAGTGAGTCGTTTTCAGAATAAACCGGCAGCGTGCCATCCAGCACATGGATGCAAGCTGATGCCGAGGGGATGCTGATCAGCAACAGTTTGGTAAAGTCGCGTTGCATCGGCACATCGCGCATCGGGTAACTCAGATTGGCATGTTTCAGGATGTCATAGGCCGTCTCAGGGTTGAGCACTTCCGATGAGATGGCTGGGGATGCCGCGGGGCCGGGACGATAGATCAAATTAACGGGGCCCCAGGCTTCGTAATCCTGCTGCAACTGGTAGCCATCCGGGAAGTAGGCCATCAACATCGTATTGTTCTTGATGTCAGGCGCACGCCAGGTCAGTTGCCACCAGGTTTCGCGCTGATAGTCCCACAAACGCGCCCAGTAATCGGCGTTGAGCGCCTGCGTTGAAACGGAAAGCGCAATTAGCATCAGCAACGCCAGTTGACGGAATTTGGGGCGCAGCATCAAGACCAACCCGGCAACGAAGATCACCACCCCACCCATCGGATGCAATCCATAGCTTTTGTAGGCGTCCCCAAGGTCTACGTCACGACCTGAAGCGACGACTGGCACGACGGCGCAGATGACGCTGAAAGCGCCGAGCAAAAGCAAATCCCTGATCGGCCTTTTCGCTTCCACTTCATCGCCCGTCTTTTTGACGAGGAAGCCATAGCCCAAAACCAAAGCAACCACCAACGCAGCCAACAGCAACGCGACAGCCATGTTCGAATATTCTGCGCCGGAGAACGAGTTGTAGGCTTTGACGAACCAGGCAAAAATGGTGGTATCGAGAAAATCCTTGGCGCTTTCAAAGACCAGCCGCAGCGACATACTGCGCAGGTTGCTGACATAGCTTCCTGCCAATTTAGACGCATCAGTGGCGTTGCGCGCACCGTCAAAAAGGAAAATGCGCCAGTACAAAAACCCGGCCATGGCGATGGGATAAGGCCACCAGCGTTTGAGCGCCTCGATGGTCAGGGCACGCCAATGGGTGAATCCCGCCAAAATCAGCGCATAGATCAGCAGCGCGAGGCGCATCCCTTCCAGGCCGATCATGTATTCGTAGATGAAAAGATAATTAACCGCAAGGACGGCGGAAAGCAGGCCATAGACCTTCTGCAAGATTTTGTTTTGGGTTTTCAAGGCTTGCAGCATGAACGCCATCGATAGCAGTGCCGTGCCGAACCCGAACAGGTGATTTTGCTTGGTGTTGGCATTGGGCTGTGAGAGAAAACCGGGATAGACGATGAAGAGCACCGTCATCAGGGTCGTCAGGTGTTTCTGTTCCGGCCAGAGCATACGCAAAATCCAGAAGAAGGCCAATCCGCCGATGAAGCGCCACAGTAACGCATAGAGCTGCCAGTTCAGGCTGGCATCGCCGAGCAGACGGTAATCGAGCGAGTAGATGACGCCCATAAAGGGCCGGTCACTTTGAAACAACGGGATGATGCTCTGCGCGCCACGCGCTGCCCCTGACCAGAGCAGGAACCAGTCGTCGTGATAATAACCAAAGCGTGGAATGCTCAGTCCGTAGGTGATGAGCGTGGTCAGGAAGATCAGCAGGATGGCAAGGAAGGTTTCGTTTTTAAGGAGTTTGGGCATGGGGGAATCCAGTCGGGTCGTTGTGCGGATGGGATTATACCCTTGCTAATCAACTCCCTGAAATTTTTCTTCCGTACAGGCAACTTCTGGTAGGCCAAAGAAATAAGACTAAAAATAAATAACAGTATTACCACTCCATTGCGTACACATCCACCAGTTCACTTTTGCCACGCACGGTCACGGGCGGCAGGTGTCTGGCGTTGAACGGATGCGTTTTCGACGCCAATGTGTATGTGGTCGCATGGATCAGAACTTGCTGCCCCAACTCTTTGGTCAAATCTTGCAAACGGGATGCGAGATTGACCGTATCACCGATGACGGTATACTCGATGCGCTCTGCCCCGCCAATATTTCCGGCAACGGCCTTCCCGGTGGCGATCCCGATCCCGAAGCGCAACTCTGCTAAGGCCGCGAACCGCTGCTGGAGGTTGAACCGTTCGAGGGCCGCACACATGGCCTCGGCGGCGCGTACCGCTCTTGCCGCATGATCCGTTGACGGGTTGAGCGGAGTCCCAAAAACTGCCAGCAGCGAATCGCCGCCAAATTTGTTGACCATACCGCCGTTGGCAACAATCGCCTCCACCATATGCGACATGTAGCGGTTGAGCAAATCGATCAACTGATCTGCGGGCAACTTCTCTGAAAGGCTGGTAAAGCCACGAATGTCCGAAAAGAGCACGGTACACTCAATCACCTGCCCACCAAGCACTGCGCCGTGTTCCAGCGCTTCCTGCGCCACCTCAGGCGAGACATATTGATTAAGCAGATTGCGCAACAACTCACCGCGCCGCAAACCGGCCACCATGTCGTTAAATTGCTCTGAGACATACCCGATCTCATCATTGCTCGAAACCCGCACGCTGACAGTCAGGTCATTCTGTTCGAGCTTTTCCATGGCGTTCTCCAGCTCGCCCAGCGGAGCCACCACCGTACGCGAGACAAAATAGGCCATGCCAATGCCCGACAGACAACCAACCGTCAACAGAAAAATCTGGGCGATCAGCAAATTATCCAAAATCGCCTGCGGATTAGGCGCACCCACCAATGCATGGCTACGATTGAGTGAAACAATTGCCAAAAGCGCGGTGGGATAGAGACTGGTCAGCAAGAGCACAATCAGCAAACGACCAAAAACCGGCAGGCGCAACGCGCCAATCTGGCGCAAATGCCCATCGGGGAAGAAGAAGCGCACAACCCGTCGCCACGAATATTCAATTGTAAAAAAGACGATTGCCGAAGTCATTACCCCGCCCGCCAGAAATATTTCTAGAAAACCAACAAACTCCCTGCTTGGGAGCCACCCGAAGAAAATCCCCGCCAACGCCCACATACTCAACGAAACCAGCGCCACTGAAAGCGGATACATCAACACTTCGCGCCGCACATACACGGGAACTTCCGTATGCGGCGTCCCCGCCCGCAGTTTCTCATACCATGTCGGGAAAAAACGCTGTGAATGACGCAATAAAAACGTTCCGACGATCAGCAGAATCAATGTCCCAATCATTTGTGGGATTTGTGACTCGTGCGAAACATGGTTGATGGCTGCATCCCCGGTCGGCACAGGACTGATCGCCGAAAAGTAGCCCATCAACAAAAGAGCCCCCAAGCCGTTCGCAAGGAAGATCACCCCATCATTGACCAGACGAATGGCAAGATAAGGGGGCATGGCAGTCCGCTTATGCCGCATCAGACTACCAGCCCCCCGCATATTATTCGTTTTCCAGCTTTTGCACTTTACCAACCCGGCGCGCATGACGTTCTCCACCTGGTTCATTGCCCACAAAATGCGCTGCCAAAAACGCTGTCACAATCTCTTTCGCCGGTTCCGGGCCGATGACGCGCGCGCCCATGCAGAGCACATTCATCGCGTCATGCTCCACGCCCTGATGCGCCGAATAGGTATCGTGGCATATTCCGGCATAGACATGCTTCATTTTGTTGGCGGCAATGCATGCGCCAATGCCAGAACCGCACAGCAAAATGCCGCGCTCGGCCTCGCCGTTCTGAATGGCTCGCCCGACCTTTTCGGCATAGTCGGCATAATCGACGGCGGTGGTGTCAAAGGCACCCATATCGAGCACCTCATGACCCGCCGCACGCACCGCATTGATTACGGTATCTTTCAAGGCAAAACCGCCATGATCCGTCCCAACTGCTACTTTCATTTTGCAAGCAACTCCCCGGCCTTCGCCACCACATTTTCGATGGTGAAGCCAAACTTCTCAAACAAAAGCGGCCCTGGCGCAGAAGCACCATAATGATCTATGGCAATAATACCGCCCGAATCACCAACAAATTGATGCCAGCCCTGACTGACTCCGGCCTCGACAGCGAGGCGCACCCGCAGCGCCGCCGGCAATACGAACTCATGATAAGCGGCATCCTGCTCCCGGAACAATTCCCAGCTCGGAACCGACACCAGTCTGACGGCGACTCCGTTCTCAGCCAGTTTTTTGCCGGCTTCAACAATTAGCCCCACTTCCGAGCCGGACGCCATCAAAATGATCTTCGGCGTCCCTTCACCCAGGTCTGCCAGCACATACGCACCCTTCTCCAGGTTCGAAGCATCTGCATAGACGGTGCGGTCAAGGGTCGGCAAGTTCTGACGGGTAAATGCCATCAGTGTCGGGCCATGCGTCCGCTGTAACGCCACACGCCAGGCCTGCGCTGTCTCATTTGCATCCGCCGGACGCAGCACCACCAGACCGGGGATGGCGCGCAGCGAAGCCAGTTGTTCGATTGGTTCATGGGTTGGGCCATCTTCGCCAACGCCAATGCTGTCGTGCGTAAAAATCCAGATCGAAGGAATATGGGAAAGCGCCGAAAGCCGAATGGGCGGGCGCATGTAATCAGAGAAGATCAAAAAGGTCGCGCCATATGGTCGCAACATACCATGATAGGCCATACCATTAACCACCGCACCCATTGCATGTTCACGCACACCAAAGTGGAAGTTGCGCCCGATGTGCGAATCCTTCTGGAAGTCAGGAATCCCTTGCAGCGCGGTATTGTTCGATGGCGCCAGATCTGCCGAACCGCCGAGCAGTTCAGGCAGGGCAGGGATCAGCGCATTAAGTGTCTTGCCAAAAGCCACGCAACTCGCCATCCCCTTTGCATCCGCCGGGAAGACGGGCAGACTCTTTTCCCAGCCCGCCAGTAACTCTCCGCGCATGCGACGCTCAAATTCAGCACCCTTTTCAGGGTGGGCTTTTTTATATTCCTGCAAACGGCTCTGCCAGGCCAACTCAAGCTCACCACCATAGCTTGTCGCCTGCCGGAAGAACTCCAGCACATCCCCGGGGATCAGGAAGCGCGGCTCAATCGGCCAGCCGAGCGCCTGCTTTGCGCCGTTCAGTTCTTCATCGCCAGGCGCTTCGCCATGCGCTTTTTGTGTGCCAGCGCGGGTCGGCAAGCCAAACCCAATCACCGTTCGCACGGCAATGATGGATGGGCGCGGATCGGCTTTGGCGGCTTTGATTGCCTTGTCGATTGCCTCCACATCGTTGCCGTCTTTGACAGACTGGGTATGCCAACCATACGCTGCAAAACGCGCCATGCGGTCTTCGGTAAAGGCCAGGTTGGTCGAACCGTCAATCGAAATCTCATTGTCGTCGTAGAGATAAATCAACTTGCCCAATTGCAAATGCCCGGCCAGCGAAGCGGCCTCGGCCGTTACACCTTCCATCAGGTCGCCATCGGTAACGATGGCGTAGGTGTAATGGTCGACCAGCGATGTTTCAGCCGTATTAAACTCAGCTGCCAAATGGGCTTCGGCAATGGCCATGCCCACCCCATTGGCAAATCCCTGTCCCAACGGACCAGTGGTCGTCTCGACACCAGGCGTATGACCAAATTCCGGGTGGCCGGGCGTCAGGCTGCCCCACTGCCGGAAGTTTTTGAGCTCTTCCAAGGGGAGAGCATATCCCGTCAGATGCAGCAGGGAATAGAGAAGCATGGACCCGTGTCCGCCCGAAAGGACAAAGCGATCACGATTGGGCCATTTTGGATTGTGCGGGCTATGGCGCAGATGTCGCGTCCAGAGTGTATAAGCCATCGCTGCAGCGCCCATCGGCAAGCCGGGATGTCCGGAATTGGCTTGCTGAACAGCATCGGCAGAGAGAAAACGAATTGTGTTAATTGCGCGGTTTTGTAAGTCACTTGACATAGCAGCCTTCTTGAATGCAAGAATATAAAATGATATTCGCTATTTTACCATGCACGTTTTTGGTATATACTTTCATTTAATTCTATAATGCCCGCGGTCACAAATTGCGCTTCTCTACTCAATAAAAAGCGCAATTTGCCTGCACCGAAAGCAGGTACGCGTGTGACCGGGTCGGGTATATTCCACGAAGGAGAGACGCATGACCACGCCATCCCCGGCTGAAGAATTTTCCAGCGATTTAAGTTCACTGCGAATGAACATCAATTCATTGCAAGAAAAGGCGCGCCTGAACCAAGCCAGCGACGCAGTGGAAGATATTCACACATCTGTCAATGGGCTGGCCCAACGCATTGTCAACCTGCGCCAGCGTGGTTACGTTTTTGAAAAAGAGTTGGAGCAACAGGCGGTTGGTTTTGTCGCGCAGTGGACGCAAATTCACCCTGAAGTTGTCGCGCAGATCAACCAGCAAGCTCCAGCCCTTCAGACGGCGCTTCGCCCCCTTGAAAGTCAACTCGCCCAACTGGCAGGGCGCCAACCCGATGCAGCGGCTCGCTCCCAGTTGGCGAGTTTCAAAGCCAGCATCGAAACACTCGAAGAAGAAGTATCCGCTGCTGAAAACCATATCTACGGCATGTACAATTCATTCAGCGCTCAGGTCAACCAGATCCGAAGCCACTTAACCAACATCGAATGGATGCTGACCCAACTGTCAGAAGCAAAATTCAATCTGCTCCCCAGCGAAGGCGCCATCGCCGCCATCAAAGCCGTCTGGTGCAAAGATGTGAAAGAAAACAAAGAAGACCCCGATGGTGTGCTCTATCTCACTGACCAACGCCTGCTATTTGAGCAAAAAGAAGAAATTGCCACCAAAAAGATATTATTTATCGCCACCGAAAAACAAAAAGTTCAGGAACTGCGCTGGGAAGCCGCAGTGATACTTTTAACCGAAATCATACCCAGCAAACAGGGGATGCTCAAAAACGAAGATCACCTCGAGCTGCGCTTTGGCCCTGGGGCCTCCATGCAAACCGCCCATTTGCACATCTGGCAAAACGCCAATGACTGGCTGCAACTGCTCAATCGCGCAAAAGAAAAAGATTTCGACAAAACGCGCGCCATCGCCATTGACCAAACCGAAGTTGACAAAGTCAAATCGCTGCCCAGCCAATGCTCATCCTGTGGCGCAAACCTGGACCAGGTCGTCTTACGAGGTCAGAACGAGGTCAAGTGTCAATATTGTGGTTTTGTCATTCGCTTATAAACCCAAAAGGAGAATATCATGTCTGAGAATTTGGATCTAAGCTCATTTCCGTTCGGGGTTCTAATCGGTTATGTTTGCTTCCTGCTTGCAGCGCTTTTTGTATTCGTATGGCCGAAAGCCAAAGCCGCGCCATATCGAAAACGCATCAGTTGGCCAGGGTACATTTTGCATTATTTTCATCCTTTGGCTTGGGTCCTTTTTGCAATAGCCTCTTTTTTAGCAGCAAAACAACCTGTCGTGGCAGTGATTGTGGCAATGTTGGGTATTACAGTCTATGGCGTATTTCTGTTGATATTGACAAAAGCATAATCAACACCCTATTAAGCAAAAACGACGAGTTTTTGACCCGTCGTTTTTTTATTGGCAGCTTCGCATTAGTATTTTGCTTTCAATTCTGAAACAGGCAGAAAAATTTGACCTTCGTGTACATCACCAACTTTGCAAATCCGCTCAGGGTAACGTGCCGCAATGTAAGCCATGTAGGCAGCCGCAATTGCATCCAACTCTTCGGCAGTATAGATTTGCTGAAGCGGCAACAGCCCCTTAAGCAGTTTATGCCTGGTAATTTCCTCGAAAAATTCCATTGGATCGCGCATGCCCAGACCCTGCTCATATAAAACCAGTTGGCGCTGCTGGCGACCCTCAAGGGTGGATCGAGCCAAGGGCAATTGTCCAAGCAAAGCACAAAAAATAGCGTGGGGGTGCGTTTCCAGCCACTGACATGGCGCATCAGGTGTCGGGTAGGGTACAACCCCCATCCCTTCAAGGCGGTGATAAAAATCGAAGCCAGTCTGCACCCAGTTGGCGCAAAATTCCTTGCGTGATGGGGTCATGGCGACATTGATACCATGCTCGCGTAAGACATGTTCCGCCAAACGCATATCCAGGCTGCGGCCTGAAATCCCCAGAGGCGGCAGATTTTGCTCAAGCTTATCCTGCCGCACCAACCCCATCCCAGGTCGCGGAGCAGCGTTGATCGCAATGATTGCACCAGGCTGTCCTGCAATAAACGCCTGCATATCCTCTACTTCACCATCCTTGAGCGCAACAAGTTTGCCATTCTTATCAAGCGCAGCATAAGTAAAAGGCTTGCGCCCTCCAGATGGGTCTATACCGATGAAAAGCGTTGTGTCAAACAACATAGGGATGCACCAGATCGGGTAAAATCTTTATTTCATATAGTGTAGATGCAAAACAGGTTTTTCGCAATCGGTTTGCATATTAGATACATGTCAAAAGGTGTTTTATGGACAAAATTCTGATCAAAGATTTGCGTGCAACAGGGATTATCGGCATTCACGATTACGAGCGCACTACACCGCAGGAAATGCTAATTAACCTTAGCATCTCCACCGATACCCGTCGCGCCGCTGAAACAGACGACATCAAAGATTGTGTCGATTACCATGTCACAGCAGAGCTGGTAAAAGCACACGTAGAAACGTCCAAACGGTTGACGGTGGAGGCGCTGGCTGAGGACATCGCCCAAATTTGTCTAAAAATGCCACGGGTAAGCGCGGTCACGGTTCGGGTGGAGAAAACCCAGGCAATTGCATACACCAGCTCCGTTGGGGTTGAAATCGAGCGGGAAAATGTCCAGGTCTGAACCGGAACCGTTAAACGGGGAACCCTGCAACTGCCAGCCAGTCCCATTTCGTTAACCAACCCAGCGCCCCAGATGTGTTCCCCAAAAACTGCTGGCGACCTTGAATTTGTCAAAAAAACAGGCTGGCTTTTACAAGCCAGCCTGTTTTACGTTTAATAATGTAGTTTAACTGATATAAGGTTCGATGAGACCATAAGTCCCATCCCGTCGGCGGTAAAGCACATTAACGGATCCCGTTTTGGCATTGCAAAAGATAAAGAAATTATCGTGTCCGAGCAGTTTCATCTGCTCAATCGCTTCCATTTCATCCATCGGGATCACATCAAATTTCTTGCGACGAACAAGGACGGGCGATACATCGTGTTCATCAGTTTCATCAGCACCCATTTCAAGCAAATCAACGTCTGGCTGAACAACATCTTTCGCTTCGCCACGACCCCAGGAACGTTTTTCTTTAAACCGAACAATCTGGCGGGAAAGCTTGTCAATGGTTTTATCCATGGCCGTACGAATATCATCCGCACGCTCTTCGGCCCGTAAGATGAACCCCTTTCCGCGAACGGTCATTTGGGCTACATAACGATCTGAACTGCTACGAGCAGCCTTAATGTGGGATAAATCGACACGAATTTCATCAATGGTCCCCAGGTGACGATCAAACTTCTCAACCTTTTTCGTAACATAATCACGAATATGGTCTGTCACTTCAAATTCACTACCAAATATCTCTAGTTTCTGTGCCATGGTAACTCCTTCTAGGATTATAGGATGTAAAGCACACCCGTTGTCAATGGAACGGGTAAGGTAAAACTAAACGACATCCAGCCCATGCTGGAGCATCGCTCTTGCCGCTGTAAAAGCATACACATGGTGAGCACCAGCATCAAGCAACGCCCTTGATGCAGAGTTCAACGTTGAGCCAGTGGTTGCAACATCATCTATTAATAATACCTTTTTATTCTTAACTAATCCAGCATTGGCCGTAAATGCGTTCTGAACATTTTCCAGGCGTTGGGTTGCAGTCAGCCCAACTTGAGAACGTGTATGTTTCGTTCGTTTCAACGCCATGGGTATATAATCCCATTGATGGATCATGGCAAGTGGCCGGGCAATCAAGTCAACCTGATTGTAGCCTCGCTCAAGAGATCGTTTTGAACTAAGCGGGATAGGAATCAATACTTCAATATCCCAATTAAGGGTAGAAATATAATTGGCCAACGGCAAGGCAAAAGAATCGCCAAGTCCAATATCCTTCTTGTACTTAAGTTTATGAAGAGCAGGGCGGATGGGATCCTTAAAACAGCCCACGACCGCAATGCCTTATAAGGCGGTCGTGAAGCTCTGCATCTCCCACACATCCCTGATGTTTGTCGCGGTTCACCGCAAATATCGCAAACGAGTTCGGGCAAAATTGTCAACCGTTGTTGACAACTGTTGCACCAACGCTCCCCCATTTTTTCACAGCCGCCACAAACAGGTGGGAAGAACAAATCCAACCCTTTCCATATCAAGTGATACAAATGATAGGATGCGCTTAGTTTCAATGTCAATTCTTTAATTACCACCAAAAACTTGTGTATGCATAATTGTCAAAATTGCTGGAGTAAGGAGAACGATAAAAATTGAGGGGAAAATAAATGCAATCATTGGCAACAACATTTTTACAGGAGCCTGATGGGCTAATTCTTCAGCATATTGCCTTCTACGCATTCGCATCTGATCAGCTTGAATACGCAAAACTTTCGCCATTGATACGCCCAATTGCTCACTTTGAATAACCGCAGCAACAAAGCTGGTCATTTCTGCAAGATCAATACGATCAGACATACTTTTTAACGCTTCACGACGTACTTTACCAAGTTGAACCTCTCGAATGGCACGCGCAAAAGCAAGCGAAAGCTGATTTTCCCATTTTTGGGCCACATTAGACATTGCGGCATCAAAACCAAGGCCTGCTTCAACACATATTGTCAGCAAATCAAGTGCATCAGGCATCGCTTTGCGAATTTCTAACTGTCGTTTTTTGATTTCCTGGTTTAACCACAAATCTGGGAAGAAATATCCCAGAAGACCAGCAACCACAGATGCAATAATGGCAACAACCAAGTCTTGGTGAACGACAGTAGGAAGAATGGTCACAATAAGACATAAAACGCCCAACACGCCGGCTCCAATAAAATGGAGAGCAAAAAACATGGGTGCATCAATCCAACCGGCTTTCCCACTGAGTTCCAATTTACGTGTTATGGTTTGAAGCTGATTTTGTGGAGTGGCGCGCGTTGAAACTTCACCCAGCCTGCGCAAAACAGGATAAATGACACGTTCAGCAAATGGTTGCGAAAGCTCGATATCATCCAACGAAACAGCCTCACCGCGCTGCGAAAACTCAGCAAGGCGGGCTTGCAACGGGTCCTCATCATCTTTTGGAACACGTTGAGCTACGTAGATCAAAATACCTGCAATGGCTACAACTACAACAATTGCAATGATTATTATCAAAGGTAAATTCATATTTACACCTGTATGTCGGCGATTTTCATCATAATAGCATACCCAATGCCAATCATGATAACGCCGGTTATTATGGCAGCAAGACCACAAAAAATATTTTGAGGCTCAAAAAATTGGCCCATATATTTTTGATTGATAAACCACAGCAAAATAAACACTGCAAATGGTACCCCAGAAAGGATGCGCCCAGACATAACAACTTGCGCCACAAGCACCCTAATTTCGCCCTTAATACGAACGCGTTCACGGATCGTAAATGCAATTGTATCCAAAATTTCAGCCAATGGGCCACCGACTTCGCGCTGAACGTTAATAGCAGTGATCACAAAATCCAAATCTTCGCTAGGAATACGTCGAATGAGATTATCAAGTGCCTTATCCATTGGAAGACCCAACTGCATTTCTTGAACAACGCGTCGAAATTCATCACTGATAGGCGAAGGAAGTTCCCTGCTCACCGCTTCCATGGCTTGCATTGTAGAATACCCTGCACGCAATCCATTTACTACTAAATTGAGCATATCAGAGAGCTGTTCATTAAATTTCTGTAAACGTTTCCCTTGCTGAGAGCGCAGATAAATCCAGGGAATAAAAATCCCAGCAACAACCCCCGCTACCAAACTGCCACCACGATAGATTATGCTGGGACCCGTAAGAATAAATCCAGCTCCCCCGAGAACACCTGCTAATATCATGATAAAAAAAACAAACTCACCAGGCTTAAACTTCATATCGGCCCGAGCAAGATTTTTGGCAAGATTATCCCCTAATGATGATTTTTCAACACGCTTATTTACCCATTCAGAAAGCGCACCACTGCTGGCCGCTTGCTCTGCCTGTAATGCTTTTTTATCTTCATCCAGATATTTTCCGAGGCGTTCTTCCATCAAGCCTCGTTCACTGGAAGACGATATATAAACCCCCACAGCAATGGCAATTAAGAGAACAATAACGCCACCAATTATTATTATGATTGTTATTGGCATAATTCACCTTCGGTATAAGGAAAAACACCCTTTTAATAGCGGCGGTTGCTTCCAACACCAAAAATGGTTGGGGGCAGATGGATGCCAGATGCCTCAATTTTATCCATAAATTTAGGCCTGAGACCAGTCGGGCGCAAACGACCAATAATTTTCCCGTTCTCCATGCCCGTTTGCTCAAAAACAAAAATATCTGTTGTAGTAATTACATCACCTTCCATACCACTGACTTCCGTGATATTAATAATCTTACGAGTACCATCTCTCATGCGAGATTGCTGACAAATAAGTTCTACAGCAGAAGAAATTTGCTCACGAATAGCTCGTACTGGTAAATCCATACCAGCCATTAATGTCATGGTTTCCAAACGCGAAAGAGTATCTCGAGGTGTATTAGCATGTGTAGTTGTCATAGAGCCATCGTGACCTGTATTCATGGCTTGTAACATATCTAAAGCTGCTTCATCACGAATTTCACCCACAATGATACGATCGGGGCGCATACGCAGAGCATTCACCACCAACTGGCGTATCGTAATTTCACCACGTCCTTCAATATTTGCAGGACGAGACTCAAGCGTTACCACATGCTCTTGGCGAAGTTGAAGTTCAGCCGCATTTTCAACAGTCAAAATCCGCTCATCTGTTGGAATAAAACCCGAAAGTACATTCAATAAAGTTGTCTTACCAGAACCTGTCCCCCCTGCGATAACAATATTTAATCTTGCTATTACACACGCCTTTAAAACTCAACTGCCTCAGCAGTAATAGTACCAAATTGAACCATTTGATCAATTGTGATAGGACTTTTAGAAAACTTACGAATTGTCAATACTGGGCCAACAAGTGAAATTGGAGGAATAACAGCATTTACACGTGAACCATCTGGCAAACGAGCATCAACAAATGGGCTTAATTCATCAATACGACGACCAAGTGGAGCAACAATGCGGTCAATCACACGCATTACATGGTCATTGCCTTCAAATGTTACAGGAACACGGACAATTTTACCTTTTCGCTCGACATAAATATTCTTTGGGCCATTTACCATGATTTCGGTAATCAATTCATCTTCCAATAAGGGTTGAAGCGGCCCAAAACCAAGAATTTCAGCAGCAATTTGCTCAAATAATCGCTGTTTCTCTGGTCTGGAAAGTACAATGTTTTCTTCATTCAAAATTTGCTCAAACAACCCCATAATCGTACGGCGAACATCATCACTTTTTGTAATATCCATTGAAGGATCAAGTTCAGAAAGGAGCTTATTTTGAACTCTGGTTTTTAAATCAAAATATGTACCGGCTTGAGGCGTAGTTGCAGGAGCGCTAACTCGACGAGAGGCTAATGATGAGGGAAGACCCGCGCCCCCATCAGATCCACCGGTAGATGAAGAAGGGGCAGGGCTTGAACTTTGTTGGTCAACTGAACGACCTTCCTGGATACGCTTAAGCAAAGACATTCAACACCTCCACAGTACAAAACCTACGCATTTAACTTGGATAGCTGAGCACGAATAGCCTCAGCCAAACTAAAAACTGCCCGAGCGGCTGGTTGTGTCATATTGTCAATCATGAATGGAACTCCGCGATTAACAGATGGAATTACAATTCGCTCATCTAATGGAATTACACCCATAATTTCCTGTTTCAAATTTTCACTAACTTTTTCAGGTGTGATAGAGATTCGCTTATCATAGCGATTCATCACAAAACATACATGATTACGAGAAACACCGATGGTATTAAGTAAGTCAAGAAAAAGACGCGCATTCTTAATTGCAGGAATATCTTAAGTCACCACTAAAACAACAACGTCGGCTATATCCAGTGTTGACAATGTAATTTCATTGAGTAAATGCGCTGTATCGACAATGACATAAGCATACACTTGTTGCAAATATTTGAGTAATTTTGAAAACTGATCACTACTCACATGATCAGCATGTTCTGGGCGTGATGGGGCGGCCAAAATTCTTAGCCCAGAGGAAGCATGCTTAATAAGCACGCTTTCAACAATCTCTGGCTCCAGCTCATCAGCTCGTGGAGCTAAATCAAGGATTGTATTTTTCCCTTGCTCATTAAGAAATACAGCCACATCACCAAACTGTAAATTTCCATCCACCAAAACTGCCTTTGTTTCATCATTATTTAATGTGATTGCCAGATTAACAGCAAGTGTTGTAACACCTGTCCCACCTTTTGGGCTATAAACCATAATAATACGACCATCAGCTATACTAGACCCAAAAGATGATTTAGCGGATGAAACAGTTGGAGCAACAGTTTGAACAGCTTTCGCTCTCTCCAAACGAGCCATCTCACCAGCGCGTCGCACAGCAGAAATCAGTTCATCAGCCATCGGTGGCTTTGTGAGAAAATCGCGCGCACCTGCCAACATGGCTCTGCGCATGTAATTTGGATCGCCCTGAACAGATAAAATCACAATTTGCGGAACTGGGTTACGCTGTCGAATCATTTCTGTAGCGGTTATGCCATCCATATCTGGCATATTAATATCCATTAAAACAACATCAGGTTTAAGTTCATCAGTTAACTGTACAGCTTCTTTACCTGTACGAGCTGAACCAACGACCTCAATATCAGCTTCAAATTGCAATAATTTGCGAATATTCTCTCTGGTTTCTGCTATATCATCTACAACCAGTACACGTGTCTTTTCTGGCATGAAACACTCCCAGGTAGTTATTACAATTTAACACTTATTGACATGTAAGTATTTATTACTTAGGGATGCGGGGTCACAGTAACATCAATAAAAACTGGCAATTTATCCATACGGGGTTCTATAGCATATGGCAGCTTGGCTGGAACAGGAATAGCATATTGACTTAATAAATACTGTAATGTCGCAGCCTCTGTTTCAGCACGTGATGTATCATCTGGGGCACGCAAAGCAAAAGTAAGCTTTGTGCCACTATTTAACAAGTAAGTAAGCGAAACAGCATCCTGTGGACTGACAATTAAGGTAATCATGTAAGGTTTTTGAACTGCTTGAGGTACAGGTGTAGGTCCGCCACCACTTGGCGCTGCCTGGGTAGCAGTATCTTGAGTATCACTACTCTGCCCGGGAAGCGGAAAAGTACCAACATGCAAAACCTGAATATCCTGAAGAATCATTTGAGAAACAAGTCTTGGGCGTTGTTCTTCTGAAGGAACAAAATATATTACTTGATTAAGAGTGGGATCAAGCTCAGCACGTCCAGCAGATCGCGCTATTCCTGTACCATTGTTCATACCCAAAACAGCGAGAGGCGCCCCGTCAGGCGGAGACCCAATATTAACAACCTGGCCAAATACATTCGGCAATCTACTCTGAAAACTCGCGTCAATGTCTAAAAATAGGGTTGTAGCAATTACGTCTACATGATCGCCATCTTGAACCGCATATCCAACCAAATTAATCTCATCGATTGGCATGGAAATAGCAACCTGACCAGGTAATATTACATTAGACCCCCCAGTTTTAGGACGATCACTCACCATATCCAAACTAAGTGGCCAACCCTGAGGCATATCAGCAACAGCGTATTTGTCGATCAACAGTTGCTTATCTGCAGCCAGAACCATCTTGGCCGTTACAAGATTTTGGGGCATGTCTTGAGTGCCGATTAAATCATCCGTAATCTTGTCGGATTTATTAATAGGCTGACGGGCGACCATAATTTTTATTACCGGAACAGCAGAAGTTGGGCCCGCGTTCGTTGGAAATAGAGTTGGTGAAAGCATAAAAAAAGCAACACCCGCTATTAATAGCACGATAATCACAACCAAAATCAGAAGGATGGGACCTCCACGTCGCATATGTTTGTTCTCCTTAAGTCGTTGCTTATTTGTTCTATATGATTATACAGTAAAAATACGCCGAAAAACGATTGTGATTTGATTATTATATCTGTATTAATGGTATAAAAGTAGGATATTGATATTTTTGAAAACAGATATGTACTTTTGCCTTTATCTAAGCTTTTCGAGATATAAAGAATGAAAAGTGGCTTCATTAATATATGAAGCCACTTTTCATTCTTTGCTCACAATCTAAATTTAAGCCTGACCCGCCGGAATCACGAAAGTTATTCGTGTTCCTTTCCCTATTACAGAATCAAGCTCAAAAGTACCCCCTAACATTTCAACGCGATCACGTATTAAATTTAATCCAAGACTGCTACCCTGTTTTAAAATCTCAGGATCAAAACCTTTGCCATTATCATCCACATTTACCTTAACTCGCAGCCCCTCCCATATCCACCAAAACCTTCAAAACAGTGGCCTGACTATGGCGGGCAGCATTTCCGAGCAGTTCTTGCAAGGCGCGGAAAATCATCACTTCGATATATGATTCCAGCCGACGCTCTTGACCAGAAACGGTGATACTAACTTCCATGCCTGTTTGTTCTTTGAATGTATCAGCATAGCGCTTAATCGTTGGCGCCAGCCCAAGATCATCCAACATCATGGGGCGTAATTCAAAAATAAAATTCCGGACTTTTTGAAAAGTGCTCATTGCGGATGCTTTAAGATTGTTAAGCTCCTGACGCGCCTGAGCAGCATCAACATCCAACAAACGCATGGCAATTTCTGTTTGTAAAATAAAGTTTGATAGGGCTTGCGCCGGGCCGTCGTGCATCTGCCGTGATAATCTTTGACGCTCTGATTCTTGGGCCTGAATAATGCTTTCAATACTGGCTGTCGCGCTCTTCACTCCAGTCGCCACTGCCTCGCTGGGCTTTTCAAGCCATGAAATTACTTTTTGAAGCGATGTTCGATACTGCTGAAGATGCGACTGATCACCTTGCAGCTTGTCCAATTGTCCGCGAGTCACAAACAAACGCTGTTGCGCATCCAAAGCAAAATCATATGCCATACGCAACTCTTCAATTGCGACGTTGGCACCCTGAGATTGCAATTGCTGCAAATGTGCCGTAATTGCGGTATTGCGTTGTGTTAGTTTCGAGACTTCACCCTGGCTCTGCTGGAGCATTAACGTCACTTCACGCAAAGCGCGGTTTGTCTCGTCCAGTTCAGCCTGAACACTCTTGGGCGCGTCTTCCATTGGGCCAGTTTGCTCATCAACAAATACCATAGAGATTACTCCTGTGCTGGCTTTTCACGATTGAGTTTCACCCACCCACGCTTGAGTGCATAGACGACAGCCTGTGTGCGGTCTTCCACGCCAAATTTGCGCAAGATGGATGTGATGTGATTTTTTACAGTCTGGTGGCTGATACCGAGAAGTGCCGCAATTTCTTTATTGCTTTTGCCCTCTACAACCAGATTCAAAACTTCCATTTCTCGTTCGGAAAGGGGATGGAAGGGGCTGCCAGGTTCGCTATACGATCGACGCGCAGATTCCAGTTGAAGTTGGAGCCAGTGCGCAAAATTCTTTTCGCTCATGACTTCACCAGCCATGACGTACTTTCCTTCACTCACATTCAAAATAAGTTCAGTGAGATGCTCAGGTTGAATATCTTTGGTGCAATAACCAGAAGCCCCAGCAATCGCAGCATGCAACATTTGCTCACCATCATCATAGGCTGTCATCAAAATGACACGGGTGGAGATGCGCTCACTGGTCACTTCATGCGTAATTTGTTGACCATTCATTCCGGGCAAGTTCACATCCACAATGGCAAGATCCGGGCGAAGGGACAAGATCATCTCCAACCCTTGCACACCATGAGAAGCCTGTCCAATAACACGAATGCGTGGACTAAGAGACAGAGCATCAGCAACGCCCTGGCGGAACAATGGGTGATCATCTACAACGACAATGGTTATTTCTTTCATCTAATTTTTCCGTTCGTTTTCAGTATAGCACAAGGAATTAGGTTCATGGCAATTTTACATTGAAATGTCATTTTATGGTTTATTCCAACGATAAATGGTGATATTGTGTGCTTTATCTTCAACAAAAGGGCCGTCTGTTGAAAAAATAGGGGAGGCGCGTTTGGTTAAATCAGGATACCAATAAGGAAAAGCGATCAAATAAGCCACTTTGTGGTCATCCATAAAAGATGCCAGTTTGGTTTCATTGCGAATAAAGGGAACAACTTCGGGGGAGATCAGACCAGCCAGATCAATCAGGGGATGATGGTCAAAAAATCCGAGCGCGCCAATGTCATGTGCGGCAATTAATGCGCCAGGGGGAATATTTTTTGCGGTCCATTTGGCCGCTGCCACCATTTCGCTTTCAATCAAGCCAACATCCTGCCCGTACGTATATGCGCCATAGCCAGCAAAACCCAAACTGAAAAAGAGAATAGTCACCAAAAAAGCCTGTCGCGCAAGGCGCGTTTTGTAAGTGCGCAAGGATGGCAGAAATTGGTAAAAACCCATCATGCCAATCAAGAGAAAAACGGCTATGGCTGGCATCAGGTAACGTCCATGCTGATAGGGCGGCAGGCGCAACAGATAAAGGAGCAGATATCCCAGCACCCACACCACCGAGAGTAGCATTCCCCATTCGCGGCGGCGGATGGCGCTGATGGTTTTCTGCACCACCCCAGGCAAAAGAATCAGGCTGGGACCGGCTAGAAATTGCAGTGCGTAGAAGAAAAAGCGTGTGTAAAGCGGGGTGTTCTGCCAGTCAACATATTCGGCCTGTTTGGCGTAGAAGGTATTGGGCATGGGCGTGCCAGATAAAGCCATGTTGAAGAGCAGGTAAGGCACAAACAGAGCGGCGAAACCCAGCGCAAGCCGCAAAAATGCCACAACGCGGGAGCGCGTGTCCGTTTCGATCAGCACCAGATAGATCAGGATCGGCCCCAGCAGCGTCAAACCGTCAGGGCGCACCCAAATGCTGATGCCAGTCAACAGGCCAAGGGTTAGGTAACGTCGACTCCCAGCGATGAGCAGTCCCAGTGTTGCGGTAACGATCAGGATGTGGAGCAACGTCTCCATTCCCGAAACCGCCGCCCAGCTGAGATGCCATTCCAGGATGAAGAAGAGTCCGACCCAGGGGAGACGCGGCGTATACGCAGCATAGGTACGGCGGAAGATCGCCTCCGCCAGGACAGCGATGGCAAAAAGTAGACAGGCACCGAGCAGATACGTCCACAGGTATGGGGCAGCGGGAAGGAAAAAGCCAAGCGAAAGCAGGAATGTCCAAAGCGGGGAAGTGGACCCGGCGGAAGGCTGCCCGGGGATGAATGACCACTCATGCAGCAGCGCCAGATTGCGGGCATAGGTCTGGTGAATCCAGGAATCGTCGAGGGGGAAACCGATGGCGTAGGTGAAATTGGATGTAATGAGATAGATGCCAACCACTACCACGGTGGCAAGCGTCAGGATGAGCAGGTCGCGGCGGGTCAGGCGCATATTATTTCTCCGGCAAGATGGCAAAAACGCGCACTTCGTCGAAACTGCCGATATATTTCAAACCAGGTTGCTGGCCGGGCGAATCATAAACAGGTGTGAAGGTATCAGGCATATATTGTTTCTCAAGGACGAGATAATGGGCATGGAAACGCTGTGAAAGCACCTGCAAAATGTGCGGATTCTCTGCTGGGATGGTGACAGCGGAGCGACCCGAGACAACAAAGTAACCCGGAGCATTGGCGACGACGACGGCATCATCTGGCTTCGCGCCGTTTTGCAGCAGGATTTGCTCAGCCTGACGGTAGGAGCGGTCAAATACCTGCCAATCGGCCTGAATGACGCGAATGTAGACCAGGTAAACCGTCAGCATGACCATGACCATCACCAACATGGCGCGGAAAAAAGTGAAGGCTTGCGGCGTAAACAATCCGCGCTGGCGCAGTTTGGCGACAAAAAAATCGAGGCCAATCGGCGCGAGCACCCACCACAGCGGCTGGAACGCGGCCCCGGCATGCAGGAAGGTGCCGCGTGAGCCAGCAAAAGGCAAAATAATCGTCATAATAAAAAACAGTCCCAGCCAGACAAGTACGGCAAGGCGCACACGTAAATCTTTGCGCAAGACCCAGATTCCAGTCAGGATAAAGGGCAAGAGCAGAATGCCCCCCTGTACAGCAATCGTATTGGCAAAATTGAGCTTGAAAGCCTCCCAGCGCCCGGCCAGAGCGGATTGCATGCCCGCGGCGAGCCAGTTCTGCATGGTGATGCGGTCTGGCGGATAAGCAAAGGTATCGCTGTAACTGGTCATCCAGGGGACGCGGCTGCCGCCGGGCGTAAGCGGCGCGCCAAAAACAACCATATTGCGGGCAACCCAGGGAGCCATGATGATGGCGTAGCCGAGGAGAAGGGGGATAATGATGAACGTGTAATGCTTAAGGAAAGAGGACCAACTTCGTTTATCTTTGTAATCGCGGATGAAAAAACCGATGAGACCGACCAGCAGCCAGAGAATGCCGTCAGAGCGGGCGAGGTTCATCAGCCCAACCACCAGCCCCAGAAAAAAGATGGACTTTTTATCAGAGCGGGTGAAAAGGATAAAGAAAAGCCCGCCGAAGAGCATGAAAAGTCCAAAGTTTTCGGTGGTCGGCAGGAAGACAATCTGATAGGTGGGAAAAACCGCCAGCAAGCCAGAGATCAGAGCAATGTCACGGCGTGGAGAAAATGTATAAGCCAGCGCGGCAGTGATGGGTGGGATGAATGCGGCGATCAAGATAAAGCCGAGGCGCGCCCCGAAAAAGGTTTGCTGCCCGGTGAGAAACATCCCGACGGCGGCGATGATTGAGGCGAGCGGGAACCAGTAGCCGTGCGAGGGATGTGGCAGCGACTGGGGGTTGTCGAGGTAGTTCCAGAGATAGGTTTCGGTGAAGCCGTGTCCCTGCACCAGGCGAATGCCGCCTGCGAAGTAATAGTCTTCATCCATTGTGCCGGGGATGGGCTGAAAAAATGCCACGACTGAGATGACAATCAGGCCAAAAAGAAAGAGCAGGAGGTAGTCACGACGGGTCATGCTATTTTTTGCCTATGTCCGAGATCACATCCGCCCAAAGGCGCGGGGCGCTGACAGCCCACCAACGCACCCAGTAGAGCAGAAAAACCATCAGCGCTGGGAAGAGAAAAATGAAGGTAGTGTTATTGGTGATTTGAAAAGCGCGCCACAGGCCAAAAAAGGCCACCAGAAAGAGCGCAACCGCGCTCCAACGTCCAAAAGGGCCCCAGCGTTGATCCATGATCGAGAGCACCACCAGCAACGCCGGCAGGGAAAGCACAAGCCACTGCGGTGAAAATGGCACACCCAACAGCGGCGTAATGACCGCGGTAAAGGAAACTGTCCAGACCAACCAACGGACTTCCTTGCCGCGCGCGGCGCGCCATTCCATCAGCAGGATGAAAGCAATGATAACGGTCAATACTTGTGCGAGACGAATACCAACCCCCGGCAGCCAGCTTTCGAGCAGCGAATACGTGGACGGGTAGGGCATTTCGCGCCAGTTGGTGACAATCGCCGACATAAACGGAAATATCCAGGCAGTATTAAATAAAATGGAAAGGCCGATCACCAGCACCGTTGCCATGACAAAACCAGCCACTACACGCCAGCGTCGCTGAGTCAAAGCCCAGAACAACACCAAAACAATTAACAGCGCCATCACTTCCAGGTTGAACCAGGCCAGCGCCATGAGTGCACCAGCGATTTCATCGGCGTTGAACTCGATGGCGCGGATGGCCCCAAAAAGCAAAACAGCCTGAAAAATAATCAAGGTGCCCGAAAAAAGTGAGGCGACTGCGGGTGCCCAAAAAACGCCGAACAAAAACAAAATGATCAGATAAAACCAGGCAGGTTTCCAGCGAATCAGTTGAAAGGTGAGCAAAACCAGCCCCACCAGCTCAAATTCCAGGAAAATCATCCAGACGGCACGCGCCAGCAACGGATCTTGAATCAGCGCAAAAGGGATGTAGAAAAGCATCAGATACAAAGGCAGGCTGAAACGGCGCAACGGTTCGTGGGAGGTAGGATTCAACCCGTAAACGTAGTCTTCAATCTGACGGGTGAGATCATCATAAGGCAGGCTGCCTTCCACTGAAAATTTGCGCGTGCCCTGCCAGAGCACATAAAAATCCCCACCGCCCGGGGATTTTTTGACAAAGTTCAAGTTCGCCCACAAAAGCCCGCCGGCAACGGCGAGAAGGATGAAAAAACCAGTGATGGTGAGAATGGTCCTGCGCAGATTATTCGATTGCATGCTGTTATTTTACCAGACCGGGAAAACCCTATCCCCACCATAGGCCGGCGGGGGTTGGTTTATAGAATTACTGTTTGACCCACTATTTTGACACTTCTGTTCTGTTTTGAAGTTCTTTCACCTGCGCCAGCAGAATGGCAGCAAAGATCAGACCACAGCCAAGCAGTTGGACGGGCGTGAGCGCTTCATGCAGCCACCACCAGCCAAAAAAAGCACCCATGACACCTTCAAGACTCAAAATCAGGGCGGCGTCAGTGGGCGGGGTCTGACGCTGACCGACCACCTGCAAAGTGTAGCCCACACCCACCGAGAAAATCCCGGTATAGAGCATGCCGCCAAAAATCGCTGGTTGCAGAGTGGATGAAATATTCTCGAAGAGCAGCCCCGCCACCAGATTTAAAGCACCGCCGACGATGAATTGCGCCGCCGAAAAACGGATCGGATCTACCCGTGGGGCGAATTTGCCAATGATGACGACGTGCAGCGACCAGAAGAATGCGCCCACCAGCTCAAGCACGTCGCCCGGACGCAAGGCAAAATCACCGCCGGTGCTAAGCAAAAACGCGCCTGTCAACGCTATCAGGGCCGCCACCCACGCCAGCCAGTGCGGACGCTCGCGCCAGCCTACAAACAACACAATCGGAACCAGCACCACGTAGACGCCAGTAATAAAGCCGGCATTGCCTGCTGTGGTCGATTGCATCCCCAACTGCTGCAAACCCGCCCCGGCAAACAGCAACATCCCTGCAAAGAGAACCAGCCCCCAATCACGGCGCGAAAAATTCCAGCGCAAGCCGGTAAAAGGAAGCAATACGAGCGCCCCAACCAGAAAGCGCAGCCCGTTAAAGATAAAGATGCTGCCCACCTGCGCAGCCACCCGCTGTACAGCAAAGGCCGTGCCCCAGATCACAGCCACCAGCAAAAGGGTCAGATCCGCTCTTAATCGTTTTGTCATTGGATGATTGTACCCCCTCCAAATCAATGGAAAGGCATTCGATAAACAGGTATACTTATATGAAACCAATCAGGAAGGTGCCGCATGGACTTGGAAAAACGTATCAAGATGGCTGCTGAAAGTATCCTGGAAAATGAATTGCTGGGGGAAGGGCTGAACGACGAAGCCAGGTCGGCGCTGCTGGCCTGGGGGGTTGCCTGCGCCGAGCAGATTACCCGTGAAACAGGCAACATCAAAGACGACGAGGAAGCCCAGGAAGCCGTTTACCCACGCATGCGTGGGCTGCACACCCTTCTGCGCGCCGTCACCGAGCTGTGTGCTGAAAACTTGGACGAAGCCACGCAAACCGATTTGTTCCAACAAATTGCGGATCAAGTGCCGCTGGTCTATGGGCCTGAAAAAACAGTTCCTGATATAAGCACCTGGAGCAATTTGCTGGCAGAGAAAGCTGGCGATGCGGCGCAAATTATTAATGGTTTCCGCCTTTTGTGTGAAGAAAATATAAGCAGAAAATAAGGAGAAAAAGATGCCTGCAAAAAAATCGAGTGCAAAAAAAAGTACTACAACCGGGCTTGGCACCATCGTTGTTGTGATTGTTGTCCTGCTGCTGGGCGGCTATTATGCCGTCTCTGGCGCGGACCCGTTGGGGCTGTTCAATAAGAGTCAAACCACCGCCGTGACCCCCATCGCAACATCTGTGGATGTAATCCCCACGGACATTCCCGAAGATGCGCAGCCTGCCCCTGATACATCAGGCAGTGACGCTACAGAACCTCCTGCTCCGAATACATCCTTTGCACCGACCAGCGGCGGTTGGTGGGAAGTTTATTTTGTCAACCCACTACGCCTGAAAACCAGTGAAGAGCTGACCTTCAATGCCAAAATTCCGGCGAAAAACTATGCAGGCTCCATCGCCGAACAATTGGTCAAGCACATTGACGAGGCCAAAAAGACCATCCACATTGCGTCGTTTGAATTTGATCTGACTGACGTGGCCAATGCCCTGATCCGCGCCAAACAACGTAGTGTGGATGTACGCTGGATCACCGACGACGACAGTGGCATCGCTGCTGATAGTAAACCAGGGCGCGGACAGTTCAAAAAGCTCAAGGCCGCTGGTATTCCGCTCAAGGATGATGGGCGTTCACCACTGATGCACGACAAATTCTGGCTGTTTGATGGGCAAATCGTCTGGACGGGTTCCACCAATGTCACCGTCAGCGGCATGTTTGAGCAGAATAACAACACCATCGTGATTTACTC
The DNA here is from genome assembly GCA_963757465.1 of uncultured Chloroflexia bacterium. Lineage (GTDB taxonomy): Bacteria > Chloroflexota > Anaerolineae > Anaerolineales > Villigracilaceae > UBA5195. The sequence continues at coordinate 88,893 of CAVWRY010000011.1, forward strand.
GCCTGAGCTGGCGACCATGTACGAGAATCAGTTTGAAGATATGTGGGCCGGCAACTTTAACGCCAAGTCGCCCTCCACTGTGGACAAGCAATCGCTGACCATTGACGGGACTCCGATTCAGGTACTGTTTTCCCCCGAAGACAAAGCCATCAGCCACATTGTCCCTTATGTGCAAAAAGCAAAATCGAGCATTTATTTTATGGCCTTCACTTTTACCCAGGATGATTTGGGCGGCGCGATGATTGATCGCAAAAAAGCCGGGGTGGATGTGCAGGGCGTCTTTAAATCGACTGGCAGCGATACCCAGTATAGTGAGATGATTCCGCTCTACTGTGCCAAAGCGCCCGTGCGGCAGGATGGCAACCCGGCCTTCATGCACCACAAGGTCATCATCATTGATGGACATATCGTCATCACTGGCTCACTCAACTTCACCGACAACGCCGACCAGCAAAACAACGAAAACACCATCATCATCGACAACGCCGACATCGCCAAACTCTACCTGCAAGATTTCCAAAGAGTTTGGGCTGCCGGGCACGATCCGGAAGCAAGCAAGATGAAGTGCAAGTAAGATTTTAGACTTTCAGAGCCGTCTGTTTGTTATTTGCAAGCAGACGGCTTAACGCGTATGTTGGGCTGCTTCTTTTTCCAGCATAAGGAGGTGAGTATCCCTTGGTGTCACATATCTTTCGTTGGTTGAGTAGGCGGTGCAGTTCCGCCGTATCGAAACCAACTTTCCGTGCTGTAAAGGGATACTCACCTTTTATTATCATTGCAATGATAATTGGTTTCCTTCTCTTTTTCATAATTACATTACTCATATTATTCACTACAATTTTTGCTAAAGATGTGAAACCATCCCATTATGGGGTTTTTGTTAAACAAAATAACAATTTACTAGCGTTAAAAAGAAAGAAAAATCTTTGACATTCCACTTGAAAGAGATATAAATGATGCTGAAACAATTTCAAGTTCTCAGCCTGTTATTGATGTTTGGCTGGATAACACAAACGTAGATTACCTTACACTTTACAAACTTGGTCGGTATTTCAAGCTACGAGAAGAAATAGCCTACAATGCAACTCCTAAAGAGAATGGAATTATTGAAGTTACCTTCAGTTCGCCCCTAGAATATGGATTTTATTGTTTAATTCAAGGGAATCCGCAAGCTGCATTCTTACCAGGCTGGTGTTTTGAATTAAGCCCATTGAGCAAAGATGAAAAGCAGGATTTTTCTGGAACCGTGATACTTGATGAGAAAAGGACTTTTGGCACTTCGGAAACGGGCGTGAGCAATCATGTTTATCCAATTCCTGCTACAAAGGGAACTTATAATGTAATCCTTATATCGAACCTGAATAAGGATAATTGCACATTAAGTTGGACGATCTGGAGACCGATCGATACATATTATCCATTTGTGGGCGAAGAGCCCAATAAAAAAAGGACTTTCAAAGTTGATGAAGATGATGGAGAATACAAATTATTGGTTGAATCAGTCGTGAACAACCCACCAACAAAATGTTTCGCTTATTCTTATCGAATATTAGTGGTAAAGAAATAGTTCCAAAGTGTTTGAGTAGTTTGAGAAAGCGAATATAGTATTTCTTGTAAATAAAACGTACCGAGTATCATATGCAGCGAACTCTTCGCCACATTCCACTTCGAGGCTTTTGCCCACTCTTTCAGTTTCCGTTTCATTAGCAAGCCTTTCCCAAAAGGATCTTATGAAAAACAAACTTCTGGCATTCCTTTCAACCATCATCCTTGCCCTTGTCACCCTGGCCTGCGCCCAACTCTCTGGCGTTGCCCCGCTCAAATTTGCGCCGGACACGTTGCCAGATGCACAGTTGAACACGCCCTATGAAGCTGAAATTCAGGTGACACAGAACAATACACCCGTCGGCGCATTCTCAATCTCGAAGGGGACGCTGCCCGCCGGGTTGGAACTGGTCAAAGTGCAAGGGAAAGACCAGGCAAAACTCAGCGGGACGCCCACAGAAAGCGGAACCTTTACCTTCACAGTCAGTGTCTGGTGTTATGGAACAAACGTCAGCGGACAAACCGGCGAAAAGGAATACAGCATTGTTGTGCCATAGCCAAAGCAACAGACACCTAAAATCAGAATGATATTGCCTTAAAAAAAGACCTGCAAAGCATCTGCCTTGCAGGTCTTTCACTTTCTGTTCTCTTCTCTCTCATCTTCCCTACTTCCCCGCAAAAATGCCGAAATGATTGCCCACCGGGCGCTCACGACCCGGAATATAGTTATCAATCGGCGAGTTCATCACGCGCACACCCTGCCCTGGCCATTCGATCACCATCGTCGAAGAGCCACCGCCATCGAGCATAATCGCATTATCACCGCCGTAATACAGCATCAATTCAGCAATCTCCGCAATGGTGGCCCCATCACTGTAAAACGGCTGGCGACCATCCACCACAATCAGAATCAGCTTTGTGCCGGAACCATCCACGCCCAGCGCGGTGCGTGGTGCGGTGCTTACGTCGTTTAAGTCTTCAACAACCTGTTTATCCTTCACCAGCCAGTTGAACCCCGAAATTGCCATGTCGACCTTGTGAATCGCTTCGCCAAAAGAAGCTTCCTTGCGATCCGAAATATACAGGGTTGGCTCATTCTTTAACGCTTCGCCATAACCACAACTCGCCGAAGCCGCAAAACCATTCGGCACAATCGGGTCGCCAACGTGCGGATAATAATCCAGCACGCTGCGCGACCACCACGGCGTAAAGCCGTCGCCATTGATCGCCACCTGCAAGCCATACTTCTTCAAAAACGCCGAAGTCGTCTGCGCCCGCAGCGGCATGTCCTTGTCCTTCTTTTCGGGCGGCGTCACAAAGACATCAATGTTTTTGCAGCTCAAATCCACCGTGACAATGTGCGCGATCATCATGCGCGGCACATAATGCACACGCCGATAATAGATCACACACGGGTAAATCTCCTCGCGCATCTCCACCGGGGCGGGGCGGCCCCAGTAATAAGTAGTAATGCCCACGGTAAGGGCCAACGCGACAAGCACCAGCCCGATAAAGAAAATTTTTCTCCGCTTCCGCATGATCGCATCCTTTCAATGGATCATTCTACCCGCAAGCGGTGCACCGTTAAAAGGGCGCGTTCCCACCGATTGCCCCACGCTTCGGTGCAATTAGAATGGTTCAGTGTTCCTGCAAAAATTCCAGAATATGTGGGGTCAACAACATTGGATGTGACTGATGCGGCACATGACCTGTATCCAGCTCGATGGCCCGAGCGTTTGGTAAAAGCGCCGCCATCTTTTTAAAGCCTTGTGGCGAGAGCGATTGGTCATGCGCTCCCCAGGCCATAAAAACCGGCACATTGACTTTTGGCAGATCAAGCGTCAGATCACGGACAGTTGTTAAAATATTATAGATACCCGGCGAGGCGTGTTTGTAATCGTCCGCGGTTTGGGCGCGACCTTCGCGGGTTTGTGGGGCAATGTATCCGTTGCGAATAAACAGGCCGGCCAGCTCAATCGAAAGCCAAATCAGCCATTTCGGGGCGTATGAGATCAGCCCAAGGTTGATGATGGGCCGCCGATAATGGAACGAGAGCAACGGAGAGAGTTGATCGAGGCTGTAAAAGGGGTCAACCAGCACCAGCGCACGGACACGCTGCGGGTAGCGCAAGGCATATTCAACCGCCAGGTATCCGCCCAGGGAATGGCCTACCAAAATCAGGGGAGAATCCAACCCCAAAGATTCAATCCAGGCTTCAAGGTGCTCAAAAATACGATTGGCGTTGTACTCCTTCAAGTCTTTTGGCTTGATGCTTTTACCGTGCCCCAACAAATCGAGCGCGTAGGTGGCGTAGCCTGCGCCCACCAGCGCGGGCGACAAATCAATCCAATCAAAAACCGATGCCGCGACACCATGGATCAAAATGACCGGTGCGCCTTCACCGCTTTGAACAAAATTTACCGCATCATTGACCATCAGAGCACTCCAGAAAGACAAAATAAAATACGTTCAATACTGTTTGAACGCCTTTCAGCATTGATATGGCTGCAAAGGGTAGATTTTACAGCCAGTGTTTATAATCAACCATCAATATACGAAAAGCATCTATGAATTATCTCTGGCTTATTATCCCATTAATCACGACAATGGCCATTCTGCTTATTATTGGCGGATATAGCCTGCATTTTCGCTCAATTCCTGCTGCCGAACCATTCACCATTCTGATGTTTTTGGGGGCCATCTGGGCGACAACCTACGCCCTGGGTATTATCGATGACAACATTGTCGATAAAATTTTCATGCTAAAAATGCGCGTCTCGGTACAACTTTTTCTGCCAATGGCGATGTTTGCCACTGCACTCGCACATGCGCGCCTGACAAAATGGCTAAAAAACTGGCACAAGATGCTCTTTCTGATTGTGCCGGCCATTGTGTTGCTGGTTCTCTGGAATGATGCGCTTTTCCCTTTCATATTTCCCAATGTATTTCTCATCCCTAATTCCCCAATACTTCAATTGCGCTTTGGCCCAATTTACTGGCTCTTTACAGGCCAAATCCTGGCGTTTGAAATTGGCATGCTGGCAATCTTCGTATATGCGCTCAAAAATAGTCGGGGGATTTATTTGCGCCAAACGCTTTCCCTAACCATTGCGCTGGTCATTCCAGAAGGAGTGTATCTGCTCTTTTTGGTAGTACGAACCTTCCCTGAAAGCTATAACAACATCGTCCCAAACACCCTCCTGCTGACAGGAGTGCTGAGCGCCTGGGCGTTATTCCGTTATCAATGGCTGAGCATTGCACCCAGAGCGCGCAACCTGGCGCTCAACGACATGAACGACGCCATGATCGTACTCAATATCGATGACTGCATTGTTGACTTCAATCAAGCAGCCGGAACTTTTTTTGGTATCTCTGAAAACAGTATTGGCCAACCCATTGAAAAAGCCATCCCGCAATGGAAAAGGCTACCCTACCCCACTGACAAAAACGCATGTCTTAGCGAATTTGAACTGGAGCAGCAAGGCCAAAAGTATCACTTCGAAGTCATCATCAATCAAATCGAAAATCACCATAACCAGCCGCTTGGTCACGTGATTATCCTGCGTGAATTCACGCAGCGTAAAAAGAACGACACCGAACTCAAAAAGCGCATTAAAGAACTGGAAGTCATCAATGCAATCAGCGTCCATGTCTCATCACAATTGGATATGGACAGCCTGATTCCGCTGATTGGTCAAAGACTCGAAGAAATCTTCAATGTCCATTCTGTCTTTGTCGCCTTATACGAACCCAAATCCCGATTAATCAATATGCCCTACTGGACCATCAACCACAGACATATTCAAGCCACGCCATTACGCATGGGAAAAAGCCTGACATCCATCATTTTGCGCACCGGGCAACCCCTGCTGATACCTGAAAATTTTCAAGAAATCAGCGAAAAATTGGGAGCCACCTTGCGCTTTATCGATCAATTTGGCTATCCAAAAACCTGGCTGGGCGTTCCAATCACCATAGCAGATCAACATATTGGTGTCATTGGTGTTCAAGATTACGAAAGAGAACAAGCCTTCAATGAAGATGACACGCGCCTGCTACAAATCATCGCTGCCAATCTGGGCATTGCCATCCAAAATGCCCATCTCTATCAAGAAGCCCGCCACCGCGCCGAGCAAATGTCCACCCTGTACAACCTGGGAGTCAATCTGACGGCCAACCTCGAATTGAATCAAGTGATACGTCAGTTATTCAATAGCTGCCGTCAAATCCTGCCGATGGATGCTTTTTACGTGGCCGTCTATGATGAAAAAACCCAGATCATCAGTCACCCCATCTATTACGAAAACGAAACCGAAAGACCCGTCCCAAACCGCGACATCAATGTTTCCCCCGGCCTAAGCGGCGAAATCATCCTTAATGGGAAAACAATTTATCTACCTGATGCCAACAAACGTCAGATCCATAAAACACACAACATTATCCGGGCGGGTGGCAGGCCATCCCGCTCTTACGTCGGCGCGCCCATGACCGTCAGCGGACGGGTTGTCGGTGTCCTTTCAATGCAAAGCTACAAGCCCAATGCCTACACTGACGAACAAATCCGCCTGCTCGAAACCATTGCCAACGTCGCTGGTGTCGCCATCGAAAACAGCCGCCTTTTCGAGCAAGCCAAGGCCGACATTGAACAACGCCGCCAGGCTCAGGAATCGCTACTACAGGCCAATCAGGACTTGCTCATACAACTCAACCGCGTCAAAGCCCTGCAACGTGAACTGCGTGAACAAGCCATCCGCGACCCGCTCACTGGCCTGCATAACCGTCGCTTCCTCAGCAACATTCTGCCACAGCGCCTCGAACAGTCCACAGAACGCGGCTCGCAACTTAGCATCCTGATGATTGACATTGACCGCTTCAAGACCTTCAACGATTCCTACGGCCACCACGCTGGGGACGCCCTGCTGCAATCACTCGCCGGATTGCTACGCCGTCACACCCGCAGCCTTGATATCTCCTGCCGCTACGGTGGTGAAGAATTTCTGCTCGTCCTATCAAACACATCGCTCGAAATCGCCGAGCGCCGCGCCGAAGAACTGCGTCAGGCCTTCGACCAATCCGAAAACAAATTTGGCGATCAACTCTTGCACGCTACCATCTCGATTGGCGTCGCAGCATTTCCCGATCATGGCACCAGCATCGAAGAACTCATCATGCAGGCCGATCAAGCCCTCTACGCTGCCAAAGCTGCCGGGCGCAATCGAGTGATCGTCTGGGCAAGTTAATCACGTTCCAACCCTTTCGCATCATCCCAAAACCCGTCCATTTCGGCAAGCGTCATTTCCTGCATGGTTTTCCCCAGCTCACGCACGCGCATCTCAATATATTTAAAGCGCCGCTTAAACTTCAAATTTGCCGCGCGCAATGCATCCTCCGCACTGACGTTCTTCCAACGCGCCAGGTTGACCAGCACAAAAAATAAATCACCTAGTTCTTCAGCAACATGCTGGGGATTGGATGCTGTTTTCACCTCTTCGATTTCTTCCCGTACTTTGTCGAGCACATCCTCTACCTGGGGCCAGTCAAACCCGACCCGTGCAGCGCGTTCCTGAAACTCCTGGGCCTGATTCAATGCCGGAAGCGCCGCTGGCAGCCCATCCAAAATCCCCTTTTCCGTCACCCCTTCCGCTTTTCGCTCCGCCGCTTTCAGCTTTTCCCAGTTCGCCAGCACCTGCCCTACGCCATCAAGCGCAACATTCCCAAAAACATGCGGATGCCGTCGAAGTATCTTCCCATAAATGCCCTGCAAAACCTCGGTCATTGTAAACGTACCGTTGTCTGATCCAACTTGCGCATTTAAGACAACCTGCAAAAGCAAATCGCCAAACTCCTCACACATTTTGGCGGGGTCTTCTTCGTCCATGGCTGAAAGCGTTTCATAGCTTTCCTCCAGCAAATGCTTGCGCAATGTTAAATGCGTTTGCTCCAAATCCCAGGGACATCCTCCAACAGGTGCGCGAAGATGCGCAACTATCTCATAAAACGATTCAAATGAAGCACCCACAGGCAGTGGTGCAACATAAACCACCAGGGAAAATCGCTCCGCCAGTTCACTGAGCAAAATATCAACCACCTTCCCGGCAGCATCAACGCACCTCAATCCATGCGATAACGGATACCCTGTGCGCAAAACCGTCTGCACCGCTACAGCTACATCGGCGCTCTCAATCCCCACCACCAGTACCGGTAAATCAGCCGCAAAAGGTGGCACATGCCCCTTTGCCAATTCCGCTCCGTCAACTATGACCAGCCGCGAAACAGAATCCAATCCCAGTGCAGCAGCCACAACCCCCAAACCTTGCAAATTAATCCCAGACATAGCACCTCCACATATCAAATTAAAACAATCATGCGTAAAACGCAAAGCGAGTTTCCACGCCAATACGTTTTACGCATGATAAATATGTTTTGTAAAGTTATAAACTAACGCTTGGTATAAGTAGGTGCCTTACGAGCTTTCTTGAGACCTGGTTTCTTGCGCTCTTTGATGCGAGCATCACGAGTCAGCAGACCAGCCTTGCGCATCGCAGAATTCCACTCAGCATTCAGCTTGACCAGTGCGCGGGTCAGGCCCAACGTAACAGCAGATGTCTGACCAGTCACGCCACCACCGTTGACCAATACGGTAATGTCGTAAGTAGCCTGTTCCTGACCAATCACGGTAAGCGGTCTGAGAATGTTCTCAAGATCACCTGCGCGGGTGAAAAAGGCGGCAGCTTCTTTATCATTGACAATAAACTTGCCTGAACCACTCATTACCCGCACGCGCGCGCTGCTTTCCTTGCGGCGACCAATACCTTCAAAATATTGAACAGCCATAGTTCCTTGCTCCTTTATTTCTCAAGCTGAGCGGAATGTGGGTGCTCAGCGCCACCATAAACTCTCAAACGCTTGAGAACATGACGACCCATCTTATTATGTGGAAGCATACCCCACACAGCAGCTTGGATCACCCGGTCAGGATGACCCTTCAACTGATCGCGCAAGGTAATCGACTTCAAACCACCCGGATAACCGGAATGCTTGTGATAGGTTTTATCAGTCAGTTTGGTGCTGGTTACAACAATGTGGGATGCATTGATCACCACAACATTGTCACCCATGGGCACGCCGGGGGTAAAAGTCGGCTTGTGCTTACCGAGCAACAGCGCAGTAATTTTGGATGTCAAGCGTCCCAGGGTTTGCCCTGCGGCGTCTATGACAATCCAATCGTTCTGAATTTCATCGGCCTTTGGATAGTACGATTTATACACGGTGGTATCTCCACATAAAACTGATTGTTCGTATAAAACAAAATCATTTTGTAACGAAAATGCTTTGCATTTCTCAAAGCAAAATCACGCTACGGGATAGGTTACTTCAACAAGTGTCAAACCATTAGCGGGGGCAATTCCACCAGGAACTCCTTGTGGCTTGCCATTCAGAGCATCAACGATTGCTTGGACTGAGGTTCTGCCTTGACCAACCGCTACTTGAACTTGAACCAATTTCCGTACCATGCGGTATAAAAAACCATCCGCCTGTACTTCAAAAGCCCATTCATCGGCTTGTAACTTCCACTCAGACTTTATTACCGTACGCACAGTACTGCTTCCAGGTTTGGGTGGGCTTCCAAAAGTTGCAAAGTCATGTTGTCCAAGGAAACATTCCGCCGCGCTGCGCAAAACAGTTTCGTTCAAACCTGGCCAAATTCTCCAGGCATAACGCTCTCGCAAAGGGTTACGCAATGGCTGACAGAAAAGACGATAGCGATAACGACGAGATAAAGCATCAAAGCGAGGATGAAAATCATCCTGAACAACCCTTGCAGTGCTTATTGCAATATCGGCTGGCAAGTGACTGTTCAAGGCCGAAACCAACTCTTCTACAGAATGGTTCCACTCGTAGTCAAAAGCCGCAACCTGTCCAGAAGCATGTACACCGGTATCCGTACGTCCAGCCATTAGGACAGATTTTTCCTGCCATCCAAGTTGGATAAGGGCCCGCTCAAGTTCGCCCTGCACCGTTCGTGAATTCATCGCTCGATCAAGTATTCGCGATGAACCCTGTCGCTGGCTTCCTACAAAAGTAGAACCGTCATAGGAAAGGATGACCTGATAACGTGCCATATAGAAATTGGAAATTGAGAATTAGTGAGTAGGAACTTATTTCTGCTCGCTAATCTCTGCTCTCCAAATTAATCTTCTACAAGCTCTAGCAATACCATATCTGCTGCATCGCCGAGGCGTGGACCAAGTTTCAGCATTCGGGTATAACCACCGTTGCGGCTGGCAAAGCGAGGGGCGATATCATCAAAAAGCTTCTTAATAACATCATTTCCACCACCCAGACGGGAAGCGATCAGACGGCGGGCGTTCACTTTGCCAATATCTTCTGCATCCGCAGAACGACGAGCAACAGTAATCATGCGCTCAGCCTCACCACGAATAGCTTCCGCTTTAGCGCGGGTAGTGGTAATGCGCTCATGTGTAAAGAATTGTTTAATTAGATTGCGCCGCAGGGCAATGCGTGCGCCCTTGCTGCGCCCAAGTTTATAACCAGCTACTTGATGTCGCATTTCAAATTACTCCGCAGTTATCGGTTGATCTTTCAAAAAGCCCTTTTCGCGCATCTTCTGGCGTAATTCGTCAAGACTCTTCTCGCCAAAGTTGCGGATGGACATCACGGCCTGATCGCCTTTTTCGAGCAGGTCAAGCACATCACCAACAGTAGTGATGCCAGTACGCTTCAACGAGTTGAAAACACGGACAGACAAGTCCAAAGCTTCAACTGGCGTTTCAGCAACTTCGCTGCTCAAGCGCGAACCGGAAACTTCTTTTTCCATAGCAATTGCTAAGGTTTCTTCACTTACACCTGCAATATAACGTAAGTGCTCAATCATTGTTTTAGCAGCAGTGCTCAACGCTTTTTCGGGAGAAACAGTCCCATCTGACCAAACTTCCAACGTCAACTTATCATAGTTGGTGCTCTGGCCTACACGAGCATTGGTAACTTCCCAATTTACGCGCTTTACAGGGCTATAAATTGCGTCCACTGGCAATTCGCCAATTGGCAAATGGCCTGCGCGATCATTCGCTGGGGAATAACCTCGACCACGCTCAACAGTTAATTCAATATCCAGCCGTACTTTGGAATTATCAACTGTGAAAAGATAAAGATCGGGGTTAATAATCTCAACTTCAGGCGGCGCAATAATATCTGCAGCAGTGACCAAACCTTCACCACGCACTTCAAGATGCATACGGGTTGTATCAACGCCAATGAGCTTCAAGCGCAATTGTTTGATTTGTAACATTACCTGAATAACATCTTCGCGAACGCCAGGAATGTCGCTGAATTCATGCAAAACATCTGAAATACGGATGGAACTAACTGCAACACCATCCAACGATGAAAGCAAAACTCGACGCAAAGCATTGCCAACGGTAACACCATATCCGCGTTCCAGCGGACTAATAACAAACTTTCCGTAATTTCGAGCTTCAGCTTCACGCTCGATTTTCGGCATGACCATGTTTATTAAGCCGGTCACGGTTCACCTCTCCCTTTTTGAGAAAAAAGACGGCAGAATTATCAACAGACGGGTCAACTTTATCGTGAGTAGAACTCAACGATCAGTTGCTCGTTCAAATTGCCATCAATTTCAGCGCGTTCCGGCAGTCGTTGTACCGTGCCAGTCAGGGTCTTCAAATCACGACCCAACCAGGAAGGCGTATTACGCTTCACTGCCAGGTCAATTAGTTCTTTGAAGTAGGTCGTATCGCGGGAACCTTCACGCACCTGCACAAGATCGCCAGCACCCACTTGCATGGATGGGATATCAGTGCGTTGACCGTTGACAGTGAAATGTCCATGGGTAACCAATACGCGTGCTTGCGCACGGCTGGTTGCAAACCCTAAACGAAAAACAACATTGTCAAGGCGTGATTTAAGAATTTGTAGCAAATTGAAACCGGCCAATCCACGGCGCTTCTTAGCAACTCCGTAATATCCACGGAACTGACGCTCCAGCGTACCGTAAACGCGACGTGCTTTTTGCTTAGCGCGCAATTGTCGCGCAAAATCAGATTCGCGTCCAGTTGCGCTACGAGAACGACTACCAGATTTGCCATGTTGACCTGGAGCAAAGCTGCGTCGCTCAAAAGAACATTTCGGGGTGAAACAACGCTCACCCTTCAGGAAAAGTTTTTCACCTTCACGCCGGCATAGTTTACAAACCGGACCAAGATACTTCGCCATTTGTATTACCTCTCTTTAACCAAACTACACGCGACGTTTCTTCGGAGGGCGGCAACCGTTATGCGGAACCGGGGTCTTGTCCGAAATAGAACGCACTTTGACGCCCAAAGACTGAACAGCACGAATCGCTGATTCTCGCCCAGGCCCAGGCCCAGTCACAATCAACTCAGCATCCTGCATTCCCATTTGCTGTGCTACTTTTACAGCTTGTTCAGCAGCCAAGCGAGCTGCAAAGGGAGTACTTTTGCGTGAGCCTTTGAAACCGGCGGAACCTGCACTACCCCAGGAAATGGTATTGCCAGACGTATCCGTAACAGTAACAATCGTATTGTTAAATGAAGCAAAAATATGAACTTGCCCTGAAGATAACGTGCGCTTGGCCTTTTTTGCGCCACCGGTGCGGCGCGTCTGGCGTACACTTTGTGCCATAGATTAACCTCTCGTTCAGAATTACTTCTTACCGCCACGACGTCGTCCGCGACCTGCTACAGTCTTTTTAGGACCTTTACGGGTACGGGAATTCGTACGGGTACGCTGACCGTGTACTGGCAAATTACGACGGTGGCGCATGCCCCGGTAACAACCAATCTCAATCAAACGCTTAATATTTAGCTGCTCTTCGCGGCGGAGGTCACCCTCTACTTTGAAGTGCTTTGAAATATATTCGCGCAATGCGGAAACTTCAGCTTCGGTCAAATCCTTGATACGAGTATCAGGAGAAACCTTGGTGCTTGCCAAAATTTCTTTTGAGCGAGTGAGGCCGACACCGAATAAATAGGTCAGGCCAATTTCAACACGCTTGTTGCGAGGGAGATCAATACCTTCAATACGTGCCATGGTCTTTTACCCTTGTCGCTGCTTGTGTTTGGGGTTTTCGCAGATTACGAAAAGTCTGCGGTTGCGCTTAACAATTTTACATTTTGCGCAACGTTTTCGAATAGATGGTGCTACCTTCATAGGTACCTTTCTCCTTCATTGACACTTTGTGTCGTGGAGCCGAAGTTTTTGATTATACATGCTTGGTTTATTTTCGTCTAGTACCAAATTGTAGGCGAAACAACCTAAATTACTTGCAATTTCATGTCTGGGTCATAAGACAGTCAGGATGAGGGGATCTCCTTCGGTAACAGCCACTGTATGTTCAAAATGAGCTGTTAATGACCCGTCAGCAGATACAACAGTCCACTTATCTGCAAGTACTTTTGTTTTATGAGTTCCTGCCAACACCATTGGTTCTAATGCGATTACCATGCCAGAGCGAAGGAAAACTCCAGAGCCAGCCGTCCCGCAATTAGGCACTTGAGGCCCCTCATGCATATTTCTCCCAACGCCATGACCAGTATATTCGCGTGTTACATAAAACCCATGACTTTCAACAAATTGCTGTATTGCTGCTGAAACATCACCAGTCCGATTACCGACTTGCATTTTGGAGATGCCAACCTGTAGAGCTTGTTCAGTTGTTTCTAATAGCTTTTGAGCCTTCAATGTGATAACGCCCACACCAGCAGTAAATGCTGAGTTTGCTATATAGCCTTCAAACAAGGTACCACAGTCAACAGAAACAATGTCGCCTTCCTTTAACCTGCGCTTTGAACTAGGGATACCATGCACAAGTTCTTCATTGATACTCAATGTAGTAGAATTTGGGAATGGAGGACGTCCATACCCTTTGAAAGGCGATACAGCACCGTATTTCCGCAAAACTTCCTCGGCAGCCGCGTCGAGGTCAGCAGTGGAAATACCTGGTTGTAAAAGTTCACGAACAGTCGCATGGACTGTAGCATTAATACGACCAGCTTCTCGCATGATCGCTATTTCAACCGGGGTTTTTAAATTGATTTGACGCGCCCAATCCATAATAAAGCTACTTCAATGCTGAAAGTAATTCTGCACTAACTTGATCAATCGACATAAAGCCATTTATTTCGACCAAAGTGCCACGTTCTTTATAATAATTAATGAGTGGAGCGGTTTGTTCTTGATAAACATCAATTCGATGGATAACAGTTTCAGCTTTATCGTCATCACGCTGATAAAGTTCCGAACCATCGAAATCACATACACCTGCTTTTTGGGGAGGATTATATTTTTGGTGAAAAATATGTCCACCAACTCTACATGTCCATCGCCCAACAAGGCGTTCCATCAATACTTCATTTGGTGCAGTAATGAAAGGGACGAGATTAACCGAGCCACCAAAACTTTCAAGCATTATCGCTAGAGCATCTGCTTGACCTGGAGTTCTAGGAAAACCATCTAAAATAGCACCGTTAGTACAATCAGGGCGAGAAAAACGTTCACGGATCATTGCAATCGTCACGTCATCCGGTACAAGTTCGCCCTTTTTCATATAAGCTTGAGCCATAATCCCCATTGGGGTACCATTTTTAATGTTTTCTCGAAAAATATCACCCGACGAAATATGTGGCAGATTTAATTTTTCCTTCAAAACTTTTGCCTGTGTCCCCTTCCCTACACCAGGAGGACCCAGTATGACAATATATATTGGCATGATTATTTCACCAGGATAGAATCCTGATAACCGTGTAATTTTAGTTCTGCATCAATGGTAGAGAAAGTATCTCGCACAACACCAACTACAATCAGTAAGCCTGCGGATGATACCAAGAACAAGCCACCAGAAGCAGTTGTTGATGATGTTCCAATATGGAAGAGAGTAAGTAACTGGCTCAAAGCAAATGGGAGTACAGCTACAATGCCAAGGAATAATGCTCCTACCAAGGTAATGCGGCGTTGTACTTTTGTTAAATACTTTTGAGTTGGTGCACCACGATTTACACCCGGGATTTGAGCACCTACACGTTTGAGATTGTCACCATAATTTTGCTGGGCAAACATCACATCAGTATAGAAAAATGTAAAAACCACTACCATAAAGAAGTAAATTACCCAGTAAAGTGCAGAACTGCTACTTAAGGTATCTTGAACACCTTGTGCAATCTGTACAACCGTAGGATTTGCGCTGCTTAGAAAAAATGATGAAACAATGGTCGGAAATTGTAAAATAGCACCCGCAAAAATAAGAGGGATCATCCCCGACATATTAACCATTAAAGGTAATGTTGCCTTGACTGGCATAGACATACGGCTTCCAATACGTCTGCCTGGATACATAACAGGCACATTACGACGACCCTGCTGCACAAAAACGATTGCAAAGATCGTCAAGACGATAACAAGCACCATCGCCACGAGCATAAATACACGATTCTGCTCATCTAACATAATTGCAGTCAGGTTTGACGGGATTTTAGCAACAATACCAGCAAAGATAATCAAGGATAAGCCTTGACCACGAATGCCATATTCAGAAATCAACTCGCCAAGCCAAATGGCAAACATCGTACCAGCAACCATAGCCAGTAAAACTGTTATAGAAGGCAAAATTTGGGTCGATGTAAAACCAAAATCTACAATATTTTTGCCAAGTTGCTGTTGAGCAGAGTTATTAAAAATATTGATCTGACCAATAGCTGACAGCGCTGCCATAGGAATAGTCAGATAATAAGTCCATTTCTCTTGCCATTTACGGCCCTCAGTTGGATTTTCTTCCATCCGACGTTGTAAAGAAGGAATAATGGGTATCAGCAACTGCAAAATAATCTGAGCAGTAATATAGGGGTAAACACCCATAGAAAGAATAGAAAACCGAGAAACCGTACCACCTGAAAGTAAATCCAGTAAATCAAACAAATTCACGCCGCCCGCAGCGGACTTTGCATGCAACTCCTGCAACACAGCAGTATCAATACCAGGAGCGGGAATATTTGCAGCTAGACGATAGATGACGAGTAAAAGAATTGTCACCACCAGCATACGTCGAATGTCTTCTGATTTAAAAATGTAGCGCCAGGCCGACCAGGTGTTTTTCATACGTCAGGTCTCCTAAGGAGAATTAACCTTCGATGGTTTCGATGGAGCCGCCAGCAGCTTCAATTTTACTTTTTGCGCCCGCAGAAATACGGTGGATACGCACTTTTAGTGAAATTGAAATATCGCCACGACCAAGAATAACAGTAGGGTTGCGAGGATCGCGTAAAAGACCAACACCAGCTAGTGCTTCTGGGGTAACTTCAGCATTCGCCTTGAACGCAGTAGCCAATTGATCCAAATTGACTTCGTTAAATTCAACCTGAAAAGGTGGTGTGAAACCTTCACCACGAATAAACGGAAGGCGGCGATAAAAGGGCAAATTACCACCTTGACGATATAGATGACCACCTTCACCTGAACGAGCGCCCGCGCCTTTGGTACCACGTCCAGCAGTTTTACCTTGACCGGATGAAATACCTCGTCCTACACGCTTGCGTTCTTTTTTGGATCCCACATTGGGGGTAAGATCATGGAGTTTCATTGCTTCACCTAATCTTCCACTCGAACAAGATGAACAACCTTGGTAATCATCCCACGCACGGCGGGAGAGTCATCATGTTCAATCGTTTGATTCATACGAGACAGACCCAGTGCCCGAACAGTACGCTTTTGCGGTTCAGGATAACCAATTGGGCTATGTACGAGTGTCACGCGAATAGTTTTCTTTTCAGCCTGTTTAGCCATGTTGTTTCCTCCGTTCCCAGAACGGCATCATTTCTTCGACAGGTTTGCCGCGGCGAGCAGCTTCTACAGCAGGCGACTTAAGTGAATCAAGCGCATCAAACGTTGCCATAACTACATTAAGAACATTATTTGAACCCAAGGACTTGGTCAAAATATCATGCACACCAGCGGCTTCCAATACAGCGCGGACACCACCGCCAGCAATAACGCCAGTACCGAGAGATGCAGGCTTTAGCAGAATTTTTGCTCCGCCAACTTTCCCAATCACTTCATGGGGAATAGTGGTACCATGCAAATAAACCTGACGCAAGTCTTTATGAGCACGTTCTGTAGCTTTACGCATGGCATCGGGCACTGCATTTGCCTTACCAACGCCCATGCCAATTTTGCCGCGACCATCGCCGATAACAATCGTCACACGAAATCGAAACCGACGACCACCCTTAACAACCTTAGCGACACGGGCGATCTCAATTACGCGTTCGTCGAGCTGCTGTTCTTGTTGATTTTCTTGCATTTGGTAGTCCGACATAACGTTCTCCATCAAACCTTAGAATTCCAAGCCACCTTCGCGTGCGCCATCAGCGAGAGCCTTGACACGACCAGTGTAACGAAAGCCACCACGATCAAAAACAACGGCGGCAATGCCTTTGTTTTTGGCACGCTCAGCTACAGCCTGCCCTACCAGTTTGGCTTGATCACTCTTCTTAAGACCAGCCATCTTTGCACGCAAATCAACATCAATAGACGAAGCCGATGTTAACGTGTTTCCATCAAGATCGTCAATCACTTGAGCATAAATTTCATTCACGCTGCGAAAAACGCTCAGACGTGGACGCTCAGTTGTACCAAATACATTCTTGCGAACGCGAAGATGTCGACGAACGCGAGCTGCTTCACGAGATTTCTCAGCCATAGACTATTTCTTCCCTTTCCCGGATTTACCAGCCTTACGGCGGATTTTTTCACCGAGATAATGTAGGCCTTTGCCCAAATAGGGTTCTACAGGGCGAACCTTTCGAATATCTGAAGCAACCTGCCCAACAACTTCCTTGTCAAAACCCAAGACTTTGATCTGGCGTGTTTTTGCATCAACTTCAAACGACAGACCATCAGGCGGTTCTACAGTCACTGGATGTGAATAACCCATATAGAGCATCAGGTTACGTCCGCTCATTTCAGCGCGGTATCCTACACCATCCCACTCCAGTATTTTTTGAAAACCACTGCTTACACCATAAACCATATTGTGCAATACAGCTCGCGTTGTCCCATGCAGGGCACGTTGTGCAGGTTCATCAGAACGGCGTGCGATGTTGATTTGACCACTTTCCAGAGCAATATCAATGAGCGGAGAAAAATCGCGCTTCATTTCGCCCTTGGGGCCTTTCACTTTCACAAACGAACCGTTAACATCTACCTGCACCCCAGCCGGGATAGCGATAGGCAAGCGTCCAATACGTGACACGGCTCTACCTCCTTACCAGACTTTGCACAGGATTTCGCCGCCCAAATTGAGCTGACGAGCACGCTGGCCGGTCATAATGCCCTTGGGGGTGGAGAGTATGGCAACACCCATACCAGCCAGAACCCATGGGATATCTTGTTTTTTGGTATACACGCGGCGACCTGGGCGACTCACGCGAACCACGCCAGTCAGAACCGGCTGTCGCTCACGACGTTCACCAACATACTTAATCTTGATGCGCAAAACTCGCTGCGCTGGGATTTCGCCGTCGGCAACCTCATAGCTCTCGAGGAAGCCCTCTTCCTTTAATATTTTGGCAATTTCCACTTTCACCTTGGAATTTGGCATTGCCACTGCTGCCTGACCGGTTGTCGCAGCGTTGCGAATTCGGGTCAGCATATCTGCTATTGGATCAGAAACACTCATTGCATCACCTCCGCCCGGTTACCAGGACGCCTTCACGACACCAGGGATTTTGCCATCCAGGGACAGTTCACGGAAGCAAATCCGACACAGTCCAAAGCGTCGGATATAGCCGCGTGGGCGGCCACAACGCTGACAGCGATTACGCACGCGGGTTGGATATTTCCGGCGCAATTCACGATAGCTCATGCATTTCTTTGCCATACCTAAGCTTCCTTCCTGAAGGGCATTCCGAGGAGTTTGAGTAATTCACGAGAATGCTCATCGTTTTTCGCGGTGGTAACAATCGTAATTTCCATGCCGCGAAGTTTGTCAATTTTGTCATACTCAATTTCCGGGAAAATCAATTGATCCCGAAGACCAAGCGTATAATTGCCGCGTCCGTCAAAAGAATTAGGCGAAATGCCTCGGAAGTCACGCACACGAGGCAGTGCAATATTCAGCAAACGATCTAAAAATGACCACATTCTATAACCACGCAGCGTCACTTTTGTGCCAATGATACGGCCTTCGCGCAACTTGAAGTTCGCAATGCTTTTGCGTGCCTTGGTCTGGACGGGCTTTTGGCCTGCAATTGTTGTCAAATCTGTCAACGCGGCTTCGAGCGCCTTTGAATTGTCCATAGCTTCGCCAAGACCAATGTTAATAACAACCTTCTCAATGCGTGGAACTTCCATGATGTTCCGATAGTTGAAAGTTTTCTGCAAAGCTGGCACTGCTTCTTGATAACGTTCTTGCATTCTGTTAATCATAGTATTTTGCTCTCCTGTCCAGGCAATCTGTTAGTCAATCAAAGCCTGGCAGTGCTTGCAAACCCGATGTGATCCGGCCTCATCGCGCTGGACACTAACCCGGGTAGGCTTACTGCATTTTGGACAAACCAACATAACATTCGAAATAGCCATCGGACCTTCGTACTTGATCCTACCCGGATTCAAAGTGCGGCCCCGCTGCATTTGAACCTGTTTCTGGTGTTTCGTCCGAATGTTAACACCCTGAACTACAATAAGACGCTCGTCTGGGAAAACATTGATCACCTGACCACGTTTGCCCTTCTCTTCAAAGCGCCCGCTCATAATTTCAACGGTATCACCTTTACGAATTTTTACTTTCATGGCTTCGCTCCCAATATCCTAGAGAACTTCCGGAGCCAGAGAAACGATCTTCATAAAACCCTTTTCACGCAATTCACGCGCGACCGGGCCGAAGATACGGCTGCCCTTCGGGTTTTGACCGTCAGCATCCAGAATGACCGCAGCATTATCATCGAAACGGATGTAGGAGCCATCTTCTCGGCGCCATTCTTTGGACACCCGTACGATAACAGCCTTGACCACTTCGCTTTTCTTAACTGAACCTTGAGGTGCAGCAGATTTCACTGTCGCAACCACAATATCGCCAATTGATCCATACCGACGGGTAGAACCGCCCATTACATGGATGACCAGCAACTCTCGGGCACCAGTATTATCAGCGACCTTAACACGAGACTCTTGCTGAATCATGGTTAGACCTCCACGCCGCTATCAGCGGTTCGTATTTCTTTGGCGACAATCAACTCAACCACCCAGCGCTTGTCACGAGAAAGCGGGCGGCTTTCCACAATTTGCACTTTGTCGCCAATCTGGCACCCAATTTCATCATGAGCTTTTACATGCTTCGAATGATGAACAACTTTCTTGTAAAGTGGGTGTCGATAGCTACGGATGATTTCGACCACAACCGTTTTTTGCATTTTATTGCTGGTAACTACGCCAGTGATTCGACGACGAGTGTTCATCTAGCACCTTCCTGTTCAGTCGCTTTTCGCTTTTCAGTCAGGATAGTTTCCATCCGACCTACATCACGGCGAATTGTGCGCAGCCGACTGGTATCGGTCAATTGACCAGTGATTTGTTGAAAGCGCAGATTCATCAATTCATGGCGCATTTCATCAATTTTTGCCTTGATCTCATCGGCGGATAATGCACGAATTTCTTTCGTCTCCATGCCTTATTCTCCTGCCCCGGCTTCATACCGGGTAACAATCTTGGTGCGGATTGGGAACTTGTACTGAGCCATTTTGAGCGCTTTCAAAGCCTCATCCTCAGACATGCCGCCAACCTCGATCATCATGCGGCCCGGCTTAATAACGGCCACATAATACTCCACTCCGCCTTTTCCTTTACCCATACGGGTTTCTGGGGGGCGCTGGGTATAAGGCTTGGCCGGGAAAATACGAATCCAAACCTTGCCACGACGCTTCATCTCACGAACAATCGCACGACGAGCGGCTTCAATCTGGCGAGCAGTGATCCAGCCAGGTTCCAGAGCCTGAAGGCCCCATTCACCAAAGCTAACTTCAGCCCCACGAAGAGCTTTACCCTTCATGCGACCGCGCATCTGCTTGCGCCACTTAACACGTTTCGGCATCAACATAGCAACAACCTCTTTTCACGGACTTTGGCGTACGCGATTACTCGCTAACGTAAACGCCTTCAGTCGCTTCGGCTTTTTCTTCGACTTCAGGCTTCATCGTGCCTTTGTAAATCCACACTTTGATGCCAATACGACCATAGGTGGTCAGTGCTTCTGCACGGGCAAAGTCCATATCAGCACGCAATGTTTGCAGTGGCACACGACCTTCGCGGAGCCAGACCGTGCGAGCCATTTCAGCGCCTGCGAGACGACCAGCAACTTCGATCTTGATACCCTGTGCACCTTGACGCATTGCCTGTTGAATGGCGCGCTTCATTGCACGGCGGTAAGCGATACGACGTTGAAGTTGATCGGCAATATTCATTGCCACCAAATAAGCATCAATGTCTGGTGTGGATAATTCCTTGATATCAAGATCCACTTTCTTACCAACCAGTTCCTGCAAACCCTCTCGGATTTTTTTCACGCCTTCGCCCTTGCGACCAATCAAAATACCAGGTTTGGCAGTGTGCACAGAAACTTTTACTTTTCCAGGAAAACGCTCTACTTCAACAGCAGAAACACCGGCTTTCGGAGAAATATTCTGAACCATCTTACGAATGGCAAAATCTTGTTGAAGCTGATCGCGATATTGCGCGCCTTCAGCAAACCAGCGGCTTTGCCAAGCATGTGTGACGGCCAGACGGAAACCAATCGGATGAACTTTACGACCCATAGAATCTCCTTAGATCCTTTCCTAGGCTTCGCGTTCGCGCAGAATGATAGTCACATGCGATGAACGGCGCAGTACAGGTTTGAAACGCCCACGGGCACCAAAGCGACGCCACTTACGGGTGGGAGCTTCATCAGCAAAGATGGTTGAAACAAACAAGTCGTCGCGGCTTACGCCGAAATTTTCTTCGGCGTTTGCTACAGCTGAGGTCAGCAACTTGCGGATGGGCTCTGCCGCACGGTTTGGAACAAAGCGCAAGATTTCCAACGCATCGTTTGCCTTTTTACCGCGGACTAAGTCCACCACCAAGCGAACTTTCTGAGCTGAAATAGAAAGAAAACGTAAATGTGCTTGAATATCAGCCATGACTTAATTTCCTTTCGTCGCCTTCTCCGAAAGATGACCGCGGAACATGCGGGTGGGAGCAAACTCACCCAAGCGGTGACCAACCATATTTTCGGTGATGTAAATCGGCACATGACGGCGACCATCGTGTACAGCTATTGTGTGACCAACCATTTGAGGAAAGATGACACTTGCTCGACTCCAAGTCCGAATTACTTTTTTCTCGGAGCGCTGGTTCATCGTCTCAATTTTCTTGAGCAGTTTAGGGGCAATGAAAGGCCCCTTCTTCAAGGATCTAGACATAGTCTCGTACCTCTTCTACTTCACGCCTAACGCGTAGTCTTGTTGCGGCGGCGGATAATATACTTATCTGTCTGTTTATTCTTGCGGGTCTTATAACCCAGGGTTGGCTTACCCCAAGGGCTACGTGGCCCGGGACGACCAATCGGCTGACGACCTTCACCACCACCATGTGGATGGTCACGGGGAGACATCGCGGAGCCACGGACAGTTGGGCGAACACCTAGATGACGTTTACGGCCTGCTGTACCAAGCTTAATATTGCTATGCTCGAGGTTACCAACTTGTCCGATTGTGGCATAACACTTCTGGCGAATCATGCGTACTTCACCGGAAGGCATGCGGATCTGAGCGAAATCGCCTTCTTTTGCCAATAACTGGGCAGCGCCACCCGCAGAACGAACGAGCTGACCACCACGGCCTTCTTTAAGCTCAATGTTGTGAACCAAAGCACCCACTGGAATATTTGCAATCGGCAAACAATTACCAGGGCGAATTTCAGCATTTGCACCCGAAACGAGCGTATCGCCAACTTTCACACCAAGCGGGGCAATAATATAGCGCTTCTCGCCGTCAGCATAATACAACAACGCAAGGCGTGCAGTCCGATTCGGATCATATTCAATCGCTGCGACCTTGGCTGGAACATCCAGCTTATCACGCTTGAAATCAATGATACGAATGAAACGACGGTGACCACCACCTTGATGACGGACGGTAACACGACCATATACATTACGACCGCCGTGCCTACGAGGGGCAATAATCAATGAACGTTCTGGCTCTGATTTGGTAATTTCATCAAAGGTATAGCCGGTCATACCACGCTGACCAGGGGTAATCGGCTTATATTTTTTGATAGCCATTATTGCACCCCTTCAAAGATCTGCAGGGTTTGGCCTGTCTGTAAGGTAATAATAGCCTTTTTATAACCTGGGCGACGCACACGCAAACGACGACTGCGTGCGGCTCGTCCACGCTTGGCTGGACTATTAATGATGTTCACGCTTTCCACTTTTACATCAAACAAGGTCTCGATAGCATCTTTCACAAGCGTCTTGGTTGCTGCATCAGCAACTTCGAATGCATATTGGTTCAGCTTGCTCGACTGATAGTTTGATTTTTCCGTGATCAGCGGACGGCGGAGTACTTCATAAATCGACGTCATGATCGCTCCTATGCCAGAGTAGAATTCAGAGCATCCAGCGTTTGCATCGGCAAAACAAGTTTGTCGTAACTGAGCAAATCACGGATGTTCAGATATCCCGCTAATAAGACTTTGGCATCTGGGATGTTGTTCGTTGAACGAATAATCACATCATAAGAAGCCGATTTCTCAGGGATCAGCACCAGAGCGCTGGCATCACCAACAAGACGATGCAATGCTTGAGCCATTAAGCGGGTTTTAGGTTCGGGGAGGGTCAGCATATCTACAACAACGATGCCGGATTCAGCAGCTTTGACCGAAAGAGCCGAACGAATAGCTGCTCGGCGCATCTTTAAAGGCATACGTTGCGTATACTTGCGCGGATGTGGCGTAAAAATACGACCACCACCGACCCACTGGGCAGCACGAGTCGAACCCTGACGAGCCCGTCCTGTGCCTTTTTGCTTCCAAGGCTTCTTACCGCCACCAGCAACTTCACCACGTACCTTGGTGTCGTGCGTACCAAGTCGGGCATTTGCCATCTGACGGATAAAGGCCTGATGCATCAAATCTTTATTAATTGCGGCTTCAAAAATAGCTGCAGGCAATTCAACCTGATTGGCTAATTTCTCGCCTTCCATATTAAAAACGTCTACTTTCATGGCGTCTTACTCCATATCCATTGCGCGGCTACTGCTTGCGCGCCTCATTGATGATGACCATGCCGCCCTTAGCGCCAGGCACAGCACCGTGGACGCCAATAAGATTACGCTCAACATCCAACAGGACAATCTTTAAGTTCTGAGCTGTAACCTGTTCGTCGCCCATATGACCAGGGCGGCGAGAGCCTCGATAAACACGTCCGGGAGTAGTACCAGAACCATTGGAACCTGGGGCACGGTGGCGGTCAGATTGACCATGGGTCTTGGGACCACCCGCAAAGTGATAACGCTTGACAGCACCGGCAAACCCCTTACCTTTGCTTACGCCAATCACATCAACATGCTCGCCAACTTTGAAAATATCTGCCTTCACTACATCGCCAGGTGCAACATCAGGCGTTTTTGTGCGAAACTCGCGCACAAAACGGACAGGGGGCGCATTGGTGGCTTTAAGATGACCTAACTCGCCGCCGCTCAAACGCTTGGGATGCACCTCGCTAAAACCCAACTGCACAGCAGAGTAACCTTCGTTCTCTGGGCGTCGTATCTGGGTAACATAGCAAGGCCCAGCTTCGATAAGAGTAACAGGATAAGCGACACCGCTCTCATCGAAGATCTGGGTCATTCCGATCTTCTTGCCAATCAGCCCTTTCAACATCCTCGGTTTTCTCCTTTACAAAAAGTTTTCTTGAGACTGTCAACCAGGGCTTTGGCTGCATCATCTCCCAACGGAGTAGTTAATCAGTCTGCCGCGGCGCATGAATTTGAAGGCCTACGAACAGTACCGTTCTTGCTTCGTTGTACTCAGTCCGAACAATCAAATTGCCCGGACGGATTTACAAATTTTCAAAACTAGATTTTAATCTCGATATCAACACCAGCAGGGAGATTAAGCCGCATCAACATATCAATCGTTTTTAAGTCTGGATCAAGCACATCAATCAGACGATTGTGGGTTCGAATTTCAAAATGCTCATGCAGAGTCTTTATCAATAAATGCTGAGCGACGTATTGTAAACCTTTCTATCTTGGTTGGCAAGGGTACGGGGCCAACCACTTTCGCACCAGAACGCTCAGCGGTTTCAACAATACGTTTGGCAGATTGATCAAGCACACGATGATCATAAGCCTTAAGGCGGATACGAATTTTCTGTTTAGTCATTGTTCCACCTACTTTAATAATTTTGGTGATGACGCCAGCACCCACGGTGAGGCCGCCTTCGCGAATGGCGAACTTGGAACCCAGCTCAAGCGCAACCGGAACGATCAATTCCACCGTCAGGTTGACGTTGTCGCCCGGCATAACCATTTCCACGCCTTCTGGCAGCGTGATGTTTCCGGTCACATCCATCGTGCGGATGTAGAACTGTGGTCGATACCCACTAAAGAAGGCCTTGTGACGTCCACCTTCTTCTTTCTTCAATACGTACACTTCCGCCAGGAATTGCTTGTGCGGTGTGATGCTGCCAGGCTTCGCAAGCACCTGCCCACGCTCAATATCGGCACGCTCAATACCGCGCAGCAACAGTCCCAGGTTATCACCAGCCATACCCTGATCCAACGACTTGTGGAACATTTCCACACCCGTCACGACCGAGTTCTTTGTATCACGCAAACCGATAATTTCAACTGGATCGCCAACTTTGACGATACCACGATCCATACGTCCTGTCACCACTGTGCCACGACCCTTGATCGAGAACACATCTTCCACCGCCATCATGAACGGCTTTTCAATTTCGCGCTTCGGTTCAGGGATATATTCATCCACAACCTTCAACAACTCGCGAATGCAGGCGTATTCTGGCGCATTCGGGTCTTTGCTCGTGCTATCCAAAGCCACTTTGCCACTACCGCGAACAATCGGCGTCTCATCACCGGGGAAGCCATACGAAGACAGCAGTTCGCGCAGTTCCAGTTCCACCAGTTCGAGCAGTTCCGGGTCATCCATCATATCAACCTTGTTCAGGAAGATCACGATGGAAGGTACTTCCACCTGGCGAGCCAGCAGAACGTGCTCACGCGTCTGGGGCATCGGGCCATCCGGCGCTGCTACCACCAGGATCGCGCCATCTACCTGCGCCGCACCGGTGATCATATTCTTGATATAGTCGCGGTGACCCGGCATATCCACATGAGCATAGTGACGCTTATCGGTCTCATACTCTACATGCGCAATGTTGATCGTGATCCCACGCGCTTTTTCTTCCGGCGCGTTATCAATCTGATCATATGCCTTGAATTCTCCGTTGCCCAGCAACCCGGCAACTTTTGTAATCGCCGCCGTCAGCGTCGTCTTACCGTGGTCAATGTGCCCCATCGTCCCTACGTTCAGATGTGGCTTATTTCGCTCAAATTTCTGCTTCGCCATGGATAATCACTCCTTTAGATAACTTAGAAAAATTACGACTTCAGAATTTCCTGCATAACCGTTTCGCTGACAGGAGAATAATGGTCAAATTCCATCGAAGATACACCGCGGCCTTGTGAAGCCGAGCGTAATTCGGTTGCATAACCGAACATCTCGCCCAACGGAACCATTGCATTCGCAGCCTGAGCGTTACCCGGACGGACATCAATACCCAGGATCATACCGCGACGGCTATTCAATTGACCAATAATATCGCCCAAATATTCTTCAGGGACAACAACTTCAACTTTCATAATGGGCTCAAGCAACACAGCTCCACCACGTTGAACGCCTTCTTTGAAGGCCATTGATGCAGCCATCTTAAAGGCCATTTCGTTTGAGTCAACTTCATGGAACGAACCATCAATCAGGCTAACCTTCAAATCAACCACGGGATAGCCCGCCAAGACGCCGCTTGCGGAAGTTTCTTTGACACCTTTTTCAATTGCTGGGATATATTCTTTTGGAATAGAACCGCCAACAATTTTATTTTCAAAGACGACACCAGAACCACGTTCGCCCGGTTCCATCGAAAAAACGACATGACCATATTGACCGCGACCACCAGATTGCTTGGCATATTTAAGGTCAATCTTTTCAACCTTGCGAGTCATCGATTCACGGTAAGCAACACGCGGCTTGCCAACATTGGCCTGTACTTTAAACTCGCGGGTCAAGCGATCAACGAAGATTTCAAGATGAAGCTCACCCATGCCAGCGATAATCGTTTGGGCAGTGGTTTCATCTGTATGAACACGGAAGGTTGGGTCTTCTTCAGTAAGTTTGCGAAGTGCTTCGCCCATCTTTTCCTGATCCGCAGCTGTTTTCGGTTCAATTGCAACAGAAATAACCGGTTCAGGGAAACTGATGCTTTCAAGTACGACATTTTTGGTATCGCATAAAGTATCACCAGTAAAGGATCTTTTAAACCCAGGGCAGCGGCGATGTCACCAGCAACCACTTCAGTAATATCTTCGCGACGATCAGCATACATGCGGATCAAACGGCCAATGCGCTCGCGCTTGCCTTTGGTGGAGTTTGTAACAGTTGTACCCTGGGTAAGAGTACCGGAATAAACGCGAAAGTAAGCTAAACGACCAACATAAGGGTCGGTAACAATCTTAAATACAAGCGCGCTCAAAGGTGCGCCATCTTCAGCCGCCAGTTCAATAACATCATTGGTATCCAAATCTGTAGCACGTAGCGCCGGAACATCTTTTGGAGAAGGTAAATAATCAATAACGGCATCCAAAATAGATTGAACACCTTTATTCTTTAAGGATGAACCACAAAATGCTGGGTAAGCGCGCCCACTAATAACTGCCCTGCGCAAGGCAGATTTCAATTCTTCGTTGGTGATTTCCTCACCTTCCAAGAACTTCATGGTCAAATCATCGTCAGTTTCAGCAATCTTTTCAATCATTTCGTGACGCATAGCTTGCGCCTGGCTCAACAAATCAGCAGGGATTTCAGCGTAACGAGGTTCTCTACCGAGTTCATCTTCCCAGAAGATCGCCTGCATGAGAATGAGATCAATAACACCCTTGAAGGTGGATTCAACACCAATGGGCATTTGCATTGGGATTGGATGAGCCCCCAAGCGCTGACGGATAGTTTCGAGCGAGCGCTCGTAAGAAGCGCCAACGCGATCCATTTTATTGATAAAACAAATACGTGGGACACCGTAACGATCCGCCTGACGCCAAACTGTCTCGGATTGCGGCTCAACACCCTGAACAGCGTCAAAAACAACGACACCACCATCCAGAACGCGTAATGAGCGCTGTACTTCCACGGTAAAGTCGATATGACCAGGGGTATCAATTATATTAATTTGATAACCCTTCCATTCAGCCGAAACCGCTGCAGAGACAATCGTAATACCGCGCTCCCGCTCTTGAACCATCCAGTCGGTAACGGTTGTGCCGTCGTCAACGGAGCCAATACGGTGAGTTTTCCCGGTATAGAAGAGGATACGCTCAGTGGTCGTTGTTTTACCAGCGTCAATATGAGCAATAATGCCAATATTGCGGTATTTGTCGAGCGGGAAGATACGCGCCATGAATTAAACCCTTAAACAAGAATGGTTTTGAAATTTAAATTACAGACGATAGTGAGAGAAAGCGCGATTGGCCTCAGCCATTTTGTGTGTTTCTTCGCGCTTGCGGATGGCTGCACCCTGATTGGTGGCCGCTTCCATCAATTCAGCGGCCAATTTTTCGGGGAAGGACTTGCCGCTGCGGGAGCGGGCGGCGGAAAGAATCCAGCGAATGGCGAGGGCAGTACGACGAGCCGTCGGAACTTCCATCGGAACCTGATAGGTTGCGCCACCGACACGACGTGGGCGGACTTCCATCGCAGGACCGACGCTCTTCATGGCCTGATCGAATGTCTCAATACCAGGCTTGCCGGTTTTTTCTTGAACGATATCCAACGCCTCATACATCAAGCGAAGCGCCAGACTCTTTTTTCCGCTGAGCATGATATGCTGAATAAAAACGGACAATGTGACGCTGTTATAGCGAACATCGGGACGAACAGGGCGGGCTTCAGGCTTTCCTCTACGCATTCGAAAACTCCGTATCTCTCAAATTACTGGGCACTTATTTGGTAGCGCCTGGTTTGGGGCGCTTCGCGCCATACTTCGAACGACTCTGACGGCGCTTATTGACGCCAGTCGTATCCAGCGAACCACGCACGATGTGATAGCGCACACCGGGCAGATCCTTTACACGACCACCGCGAACGAGCACGACGGAGTGTTCTTGAAGCTGGTGGCCTTCGCCAGGGATGTAAGCCGTCACTTCGATACCATTGGTCAAACGTACGCGGGCAATCTTGCGTAACGCTGAGTTTGGTTTCTTAGGGGTCATCGTGCGGACGATGGTGCAAACGCCACGCTTCTGCGGAGCGCCCTTGTCCTGACGCTCACGACGTTGTTTATACGTGTTCAGCGTATATTGCAGCGCGGGCGCCTTGCTCTTGACCTTTTTGGATTGGCGGCCTTTGCGGATCAATTGATTAGTAGTTGGCACGTTCGCCTCCAGAAAAAAATTCTTTACAACAACGGATGAAAATATCTTGACAGAACGAATAATTGAGGCCACCTCGTCCTGCGGGATGGCCACAATTTTGTTTGCTACATAAAAGTATGTTTACTTTTTGGGTAACAGCGGATTATTCTATCACAGCAAAAATGCAGAGTCAAGAAATTCGATGATAGAGAATCTACACTTTCTCAAATTCCTCTTGGATTTTACCTCTTCCCGGCAGTTTGGTCGGTATTTATATCGGGATTTTGCCCTGGGGCCTCTTTGCCCAATTCCAACGAACGCTGGTAAGCAGCCCATACAGCGCGGGAAATCCCAGAGCGGAATCCGGCTTTCTCAAGATAGTAAATCGCCTCAGCGGTGGTCCCCCCCGGAGATGTTACCTGATTGCGCAAGGCTGCCAGATGTGTCTTCCCATTTTGGGCCTCGTAGTAAGCAACCGAACCTTTGATGGTTTCAATCACCAACTGCTCAGATGCCTGCCGCGCAAGACCCATGTGAACGCCTGCGTCAATCATTGCTTCCATAAACAGGAAAACGTACGCCGGACCGCTGCCTGAAACAGCCGTTACCATGTCAAGATAACCTTCTTCATCTACCTGGACTTGCTTGCCAAGTGCCCCAAGAACATTTTTGGCAATTTCTTTTTGCGCAGCACTGACGGCGGATGCTGCAAACCAGCCAGTGATACCCTGCCCAATTTGGGCAGGGGTATTGGGCATGGAGCGCACAATGGCAGGATGCGCCAACCCTTTGCTGATCTTGGATATTTTGGCCCCGGCAATGATCGAAAGCACCAGCGTCTCTGCCCGCAATTGGCCCTTTAGCTCTTGCATCACTTTCAATAGCATTTGCGGCTTGACCGAAAGCACAACAACGTCTGCACCAGCGATGGCCGAGATGTTATCGGTAAACGGTTGAACGCCATATTTTTCATGCAATTCCTGCACACGTTCAGCACGTGGATCAGAAATAAGCAGGTCTTCTGGGCGGGACAGGCCCTGACGTAGCAGACCTGAGATCATGGCTTCGCCCATTGCGCCTGAACCGATAAAGGCTATTTTTTTATTGAGCATGGATTTCTCCTGATAAGAGAGTAGAGAGCAGAAAAAAGAACATCTTTTAACTTCTGAAATACTGTAGTGCCATGCGCAGACGTTCTTCGACATCCTGAGGAGCGGTTTTGGGCAGGGATTGGAGCGCCGTCTGCGCTTCGACGACGGAATAGCCAAGGGTGGTGAGCGCTGACAGCACTTCTGAATCGGCGTCAGACATGGAGGCAACAGCCTGGAGCGGGCCGGTCGGTTTCAGGCGATCTTGCAGGTAGAGAGCAATTTTCTGGGCAGTGCGCTTTCCGACACCAGGAACTGTCGAGAGCAGATCGCTCTCCTCGTTGAAAATAGCCCGTTGGATTGTATCTAGGCTAAGGGTGGAGAGCACCGAAAGCGCCACCTTGGGGCCAACGCCGTCCACCCCAAGCAGGGTGACGAAAAGGGTGCGATCTGCCACCGTTTCAAATCCATACAATGACAACTCGGTCTCACGCACAATCAGGTGAGTGTAAATCAGCGCGACCTCCCCCACTTTGAGCTTGTCACGCAGGGGCGCGGGAGCAAATACGCGCATACCTACGCCGCCAACTTCAATGATGAGGGCACTATCTTCGATCTGGGTAATTTCACCACGGAGGGTTGCAATCATTCGTACCGCCTTGTGCTGAGATGACAGATGGCAATTGCGAGGGCGTCGGCTGCATCGTCAGGTTTGGGGATGGCGTCAAGGGCAAGCTGGACGCGCACCATTTCCTGCACCTGACGTTTGTCAGCGGAGCCGTAGCCGGTGACAGCCTGCTTGACTTCGTTGGGGGTGTACTCCCCGATGCCGAGCCCGGCTTCGGAGAGTGCCAGCATCAGGACGCCGCGCGCCTGACCGACAGCAATGGCTGTTGTGACATTTTTTTGGAAGAAGAGTTTTTCAACTGCGCTGGTTTCAGGGTGAAACTGCGCCAGAATTTCGTTGAGTTCGATGGTAAAGCATGGAAAGACGCTTGGCGGCTTCCATGTCTTTGGGGGTGGTAATGACGCCAAAATCGACAACCTGCAAACTGCTGTCGTCAAGAAGACGCACCAACCCGTAGCCAGTGGTGGCCGTTCCGGGGTCGAGACCGAGTGCAAGCATTTATTTTTTTCCCTGATATAAGGCCATATTGCCCATATCGAGCAGCAGTGTAAATTTTTGGGCTGCTTCCTCGCCCAGCGAACCACGGCTTTTTTTGCGGATAAAGAAAACGCGCCCCGTGCCGGGCGCTTTTTCATACAACACCGAGGACATCCCATCATACCAGAAATAGAAATATACCGACCAGTCTGCTGTTGGTGAAATGCGCAGGGTATCGCCGGGTTTGAAGATGGGTTTGAGATATTGCACCGCAATGGGAGCTTCGGGGAAGGCACTGGTATCAGTGTAGGCAGTTACACTATTTTTAGAGGTCAAATTCACGGCAAAAAATACGACACAGAGGAGCAGGATACGATTTGTCCAGGTCTGGGCACGTTGTGGCAAATATTCTAGAAGAAAAAGCAGGCCAGCATCGGCAGGCAAGATGATGAACGGGATGAGATAAATCCAGGTGCGGGCGTAGGGGATTTTGTGCTGAATCAAGAGCACCAAACACGCGCCAATGAAGAAGGACGGCAGCAGAAGTAGCGCAGCCCAGTTGCGCTGTTTGATGAAACGAAAAATGCCAAGAAGAACAAGCAGGAAAATGCTCAGAAGCAAGGCAGGAGGAAGATCATGGGAAAGCTCATCAAATGATTTTTGAAGCTGAGGAAAGATTTGCGTTAGAAAATCATGCCAGCTTTGTGGCTCGATAAACTTATTGGAGATGATCGGCGCAAGACCCGAAACGATAATGACGGGCAGATAAAAGATGATCGTCAGCAAAACGCTCAAGAGGCTGAAGGGAAAGACAAACTGGCGAAAAACTGCCTGTAGCGGCATCCGCTTGATGAGGAGCAGCGCCAATAGCCAGAGAAAGATCCCGGCAACGGGGAAGAGCATGACGGGGATGGCGAGCATTCCCAGGGAAGAGAAAAGCGCCAACCAAAACACACCGGAGAGAGATGGCCGATTCGAAAAACGGTGACCAATCCAGGCGATGACGAGAAGTCAAGGCAACGATGAGGGTATATCCGCGGGCATTGGTGGAGTAAAGGATGAGATAGGGAAAAATGGCAACGACCGTTGCGGCAAGGATGCCGGCGTTTGGGCTTTTATCCAGCGAACGGGCAAAATAAAAGACCAGAACAATCGCAGCCAACCCGGCAAAGAAAGCAGGAAAACGGATGGATGCGGGGCTGGCAGTAAAAATGCTCGTGGAAAGTTTGATGAGCAGCGTATTGAGAACGTGATTATTCGGCGCGGAATATTCGAAGAGCGAACGAATGCCAGGATTAACATAGGTCAGGAAGGTATAGGCTTCATCGCCACGCATCGGCTGGGATAGAAAATAGGCGC
The DNA here is from genome assembly GCA_963757465.1 of uncultured Chloroflexia bacterium. Taxonomy (GTDB): domain Bacteria; phylum Chloroflexota; class Anaerolineae; order Anaerolineales; family Villigracilaceae; genus UBA5195. The sequence goes on from CAVWRY010000011.1 coordinate 121,724, forward strand.
GGGTGAACAAGCCGATAATGAGCGCCAGAAAGAGCCAAACGGTTTCGGATGCTGAAAATGTTGATGAAACGGAGCTGATGAATGATGCGTATTTTTTGAGCATGTGTCGATTAATAGAAAGAAGCCGCGAAGTATGGAAAAAACCTGTCCCTTCGCGGCTTGCTTGAATTTCTGGAAGATTGACGTATAAATCGCTGGCACCAAAGCTTGCGGAAGCTACTCAGCCTCGAGTTCAGCCAAAGCTTCTTCAGAGATTTTCAGGTTGTGGTAGACGTTCTGGACATCGTCCATTTCTTCAATGGCTTCGACCACACGCAAAACTTGCAGAGTCTCGGCAACACCGAGTTCCATATCCTGCTTGGCAATCAGGCGCAGACCAGCATCATCGGGCGTAACTTTTTTGGCACGCAAGGCATCGCTAACGGTCTTGAAAGCGTCTACGGGGCCAGTGATTTCGACGTTGTCGCCATCTTCCTGCACATCATCGGCACCAGCATCAATCGCCAATTCAAAAGCGGCATCATACGGAAGCTGGCTGGCGGGAACGGAAAAATAGCACTTGCGTTCAAACTGCCAGCCGACGGCACCTGCTTCAGCCATGTTGCCGCCATTTTTGCTGAAAGCGTGGCGGATATCAGCGACGGTGCGGTTGCGGTTATCGGTAACGCACTCCACCATCAGCGCGGAACCATGCGGCCCGTAGCCTTCGAGGGTGAATTCTTCAAAAGCGCTGGCGTCTTTGTCTTCGCCTGCGCCACGCTTGATGGCACGTTCGATGCTGTCTTTTGGCATGTTGCTGGCGCGTGCTTTTTCGACAGCCAGCGACAGGCGAAAGTTGCCATTGGGGTCGCCGCCGCCAGTGCGTGCCGCCATAACAATTTCACGCGCAATGCGTGTGAAAACCTGGCCGCGTTTGGCATCGGCTGCGCCTTTTTTGCGACGAATGGTCGCCCAGTGACTATGTCCAGACATAATTGGCTCTCCTTGTGACATTCCCGCGCTGGGGAATCATTTGGCGATTTAAAATTAGCCTTGGCATTATACCATCAGGCATATCTGTTTGTTCAGCACGTTTTCTGTCACAACAGAACCCTTATTTGATTTTAAGGATGCGTTTGCCTGCTTCGAGATATTCGTCGTATTGTTTTTCAAGGGCTGTATTGGTGCCACGCAAGCCAGCCACGACCTGCTCTGTCCAGAGCAAGTATTCCTGTCGGCGTTCGAGCGACCAGTCAGCGGGCGGGGAATGGAGAACATCGCCCAGGTTGGATGTTTTGTCGGCAAGCTTGATCAGCTTGGCAGCCTGGGAAATATGCGGAGCATGTTCAATTTGCAGGCGTTTGCGCTCGGCTTTGGGGAGAGACTTATCATCGGTCACTTCAAGAACAAGGGTAAGGACTTGCTCCCCAAAGCGGGCACGAATCTCTTCGGGCGCGGTCGCTGTATCTTCGATGGTGTCATGCAAAATGGCCGCCACCAGTGTGGATTCATCCCGTACACCGCCTGTTTCCCAAAGAATTTGGGCAATTTGAATGGGATGGTTAATGTAGGGAGAGTGAGCCGTATCTTTACGGCGCTGGTCTCGATGTTTCATGGCAGCAAAAGAAATGGCGTTCAGTAAAATACCCGCAGAATGATCGGTCATCCGTGTATCCCTTTAATCTTTCGAAGAACAATGGATCCCAAAACAAAATAAATGACGGCAACCACAAAGATGACAATGTAACCCATGTGAGGAACGTGTTTTTGCAAGCCAACTTTCTGATAATAATCGAGCAGAAAGCCGCCGATGGGCGTGGCGATAACCTGCGGCAGCACCACAGCGATGTGCCATATCCCCATGTTTTTCCCGTAATTTCGGACAGATGGAAGAATATCTGAAACCATACGCCAGGCAAGGCGATCATAGGCCCCATAACCGATGCCAAAAATAAGACCCATAAAAATGGAAAATGAAAACAAACGGGTAAAGGTAAAGACCATGCAGGTGAGGCCAAACATCAAACTGGTGGCATACAAGATGGTCTTGCGTTTGCTGCCATCCGAAAAGAAACCAGTCAGCAAACTTGCGGCAATCGCCCCAAGAAACACAGCCACAAAGAAGACAGATGCCGCGCCTTCGGGTTTATGGGTTACCTGCCCAAAGAGCGGAAGCGTATAAGGCGCCATAAACGCATCGTTCATGTAATAAAGGATGAACTCTTAAATCGTAAACAGCCCCATTCCGATCAACAGGCGATTAAGGAACATCAGGGTGAAATCTTTGTTGTTTTTAAAAGGCAGATAGATGCTCTTCAGAAATTCGGGGAGAACCAGTTGGGGAACGTCGGGGAGAAAGACGGCATCACTTGTGTAAAGGACCGTTAACAGCGTCCCGATAAACACAACGATGATCAGAATGTTGAAAACGACAGGGAGGCCCAGCGGCGCAATCAGAAAACCCGTTGCTGCGCCCGCAAAAATACCGAGCATGGTCATCAGGCCCTGCCAGTCCACCGGCGAGATGCGCTGTGTGGAAGGCTGTGCCGAAATCAAGGCCCCGCAGGGAGCGCTGGCGGCGTTGCTAAAAATCTGGAGCATGAGAAACGCAAGAATCCAACCCGGCAGCGATGCCATGGTGGTCAATTTTGTCGAGGCAGAGAGCACTGCCAGCGCAAACATAACGGCCAGCGAGCCGATCACCACCCAGGGTTTGCGACGTCCGCCGGGCAAAGAGCTGTGGTCTGAAAGGGCGCGGAAGAGCGGCGCAGCCAGAATCGAAACAATTCCACCCATGCCTACAACCAATGCCAGCAGCTTGCCCTTATCGGCAATTCCGGCCAGCGCCTGGATATGAGAGGGCATGATGATTAAAAACAGGGACGCCCACATCATGTTTATCGAGAACCAATAAACATTCATCAAAATTTGTCGGGGGGTGGAAATAGGCGGATGTCGAACAACTTCAACACTGACCATATGATTCCCTCATGTGATTACCTGCCTAACTTTTCCATAAACTTAACGGTTATCCAATCATACATCTTTCCTGGCTAATTATCCTTGTCAGTTGATTACAGTCAAGGGAGCCAAAAGTCACGGGGATACAATTTTGGCAAGCATCCCTTCGCGCCACGAATATTCAATTCAGGGCAATGCGTCCTTTTAGGTAGCTGTATGGTAGCTGTATCCTAGCCGTATGGTAGCTGTATCCTTGCCATAGTGCTCATCCTTCTTATGCTTGATGGAAAGTATTAATCGGGATGGAATGCTTCTTCAAAACAAGAAAACTTGCGGGGTATGAAGCACCACCCCTCCTAAAATTCTGTCATAATTGTTCTATTGAAACCAATCAAAAGGAGTGGAAAATCATGAATATTCGTCAGCCAGTGCTCTGTTTTGTCATGTTTGTGGGGATTTTGCTGCTCACCAGTTGCGGAAGCGCCCCACAAACGGAATCCGCTGCCGGGGCGAAAGCAACCCTGACGATAGCGGAACCAACCCTCAGCCCGTCGCAAACTCCTTTGCCGCTACCCGCCGACAGCCCCACGCCAAATATTGAACTTACACTAACATCTGACGCGTTCACCAACCCATCCTCTACCCCAACCCCAGTGGTCGATACAAATGGCAATGTGACCTGGTATCCACAACAGACCTTGATTTCATGGTCTGAGGGAGGCAATGATGGCAATGATTATTCCTACAACCATTTCACCTTATGGTGGGACGGCGAACTACTCATGCGCCACAATGACCTACCTTACACCATGCATTTAAGCCAGGCAGAAGTATGCAAAGTGCTGAATACGATAGAAACAAGCGGTTTCTTTGAAGAAGATGGGGTTTATGAAGTTCCTTATGGAGGGCTTGGGAGCGAAGGTATTTCTGTCAATGCCTGGAAGACAAATTCGAGCGGCGCACAGCTATTGAGTTCAGCCATCCTGGGAGGACCTTATGACAACTCTTTCTTTTGCCAGGATTGTGCCTTTCCATTCAAAGAGGCGATTATCAGACCTGGGCTGGCAAACACGTATTATTTTCTAAAAAATTATCGCCCAGAGCATTTTCCCATCGCACCTGTGAAAGAAATATTGGTTCAGACCAGTAAATCAATGCATGAAATCGACGCAGAGTGGCCGCTTCAATCAATATCATTTGAGCAATTTATACAGTCAATGAAGGATTGTAACGAAGATCCAGCTTGCGGTTATCAAGGCAAGACTTTTAGCGGAGATATGGCACAGGAAATTATGGAAAAAATTTCAAACAATCAAGTATTTCCAAGCGCATCTTCTTCGACAGGATATATTGCAATTACCTATCAGCCAAAAGCCCCTGACGTACCACCCAATAACACCCTGACCTGCAACACAAAAACCGGTCACTATCCCGTCCTGCCGCTCAACCCCAACAACAAATTCTGGTATTACGCACCGGGTAGCAAATGGGGCGCGGAAGTTGTCGCAAACGAGAACAAGATACGGGTGGTCAACACTTCGGGGTACGAAAAATTCTACAGCTACGACGCGGCCTTTTTCGGGCAAGCCTCCATCCAGTTTTATCCACGTTACTGGTCGAAAGATGGGCAATTCTTTTATGTCAACATCCTGCCGGGAGAGTTCAAACCAAACGTTTCGCTGGTTAATTCCATCGGGTTGGAGCAAATTGATGTCCAAAACGAGAAGATCAAATATCTATTTCTGGGCACAAAGGGAGAAACTTTCGCCTATGAGTTCTCAACGGATCGCGAATCCGTTGCCTACATTCGTCAGGGAGATGACCCGCTCAAACTGGTGATTGTAAACACCATCTTAGGGGAAGAGCACGCCGTCCGCCTAACCCGGCCCGACGGCACACCGTACACATCCGCAGGGACACTGATCTGGTCAGCGAAAGATGATGTCATTTACCTGGCAGCAAACTATACCGAAAACGGCACAGCCAAAACAGATATTTTGGGGATACATCCAGACAAATTGGCTGATCTTCACATCCTTTACGCCGCCGATAAACTGATAACCATTAGCAAAGATGAAGCAAGTTCCTCGACCGCGAGCATTTGCTCTCTGGAGACTGGCACCAATCAAAGTTGTTTAGACTTGGATATAGAAACTGGCGAAGTCAAATAATCGGTAGTCTCAAATTGCGTTTGCCGTCATCCACAAAGGAGAAAAAGATGCCCATTCGATCAATATCCATTGGTTTTGCCATGTTTTTCCTGATGCTTGTATTGGTTGGCTGCGCAAACGCCACACCAACCAGCCACCCAACAGCCATTCCCACCATCTTCTTTGCAGACACCTTTACCCCTCAGCCCACATCCACGATAACACTCACGGTAACAGCATCCACTACGCCGACGCCATCCATTACACCAACGCCATCCATTACTTACACCCCTTTGCCATCTGCAACCATAGATTTGACACAAGCTGCCTTCGAGACCTACCATGCGCCTACCGAAGCCGCCGAAGAAACTTCAGCGCCACTGACCGAAGAAGCGCGCGCAACCACTAACGCAGCCTTCCCCGCATCGTGCGGATCACAATATCCATCTGTCTCGCCTGATGGCAACTGGCTAGCGGATGACTGCGGCGAATTCCATGTTATAAGCCGGGGTGGACAGAAGAAAATCGTCATCACACACGAAGAACTTGCCCCACCCGATACAGATGTCTCGGATGTGATTCCGTATTACTGGACCAAAGATAGTCAGTATCTTTACTTCGCATCACGTTTTTGCTGCGCAGATACTGATGCACGCGGCTCGGAAGGTCCGCTTTATCGTCTCGATATGCAATCATCCAAATGGATCAAAATGACCGACGATGGATATTTCAACTATTACTCGTTCTCGCCAACGGGCCGTCGATTACTATACATTCCCCATGACCAGGGAAGTGGCCCGCCCGTCGAACTGCATATCATTGACCTGAATTCAAGTGCTGATCAAAAGCTTAATCTAAACAGCTTTGAACAGGCTGGCTGGGTCCTATGGAAACCAGATGGGACGAGCTTTGTCATCAGCGGTCAGGTTGGTAATTTCTATGAAGAGAACAGGCAGTTCGCGTTGTTGCTTGTATCGCTGGATGATCTGTCCATCACCGAGCTTGTTTCTCTGGGAAAGCGCGATGAGCTTTATGCCACAGACTGGTCAAACGATAATGTGCTCACCATCAGCGATTGCCATCTTGATGAGGTAGGCTATGAAATGTGCAAGTCATACCCTTACGATCTAAAATCCGTGCCGACTTCGAAACCCTGAGAAAAGCAGCTTTTCATTTGAGCTGGAGGAAAACGATGAAGATGAAATATCTTGTCTTGTTTTTGGTAGCTTTGATATTGTCCGGATGCGGAAGCGCCCCGAAAACGGAACCCGCTGCTGGGGTACAAGCAACCCTTACTATAACGGAACCGACCATCAGCCATCTTCCTTCCGACCAGACTACCGACCCAACAGTTGCCGCCGTAGCAAGATCATCGGCTGAAACACAAGAAGCTGATAGGGCTTTTTACGAAGCAACCAGTGTTGCCAAAGCCACTTTACAAGCCGAGTTTCCGGGTAGTTGTCAAAGCGGAGATGGTGTCTCAATCTCTCCAGATGGCAAGTGGCTGACAAACGATTGTGGAGATTTCCTCATCCTTAGCCAGGATGGGAGCAAAAAAATCTCCATTTCTAAGGCCGATGTTTCCCCGCCAGATTATCCAGTTACCAATATTTTCCCAATTCATTGGTCAAATGATAATCACTATGTGTTTTTTTCTACTTACACTTGCTGCGTAGACTCAGATGTTTATAGCACCGATGGGTTGCTTTATCGGGTTGATACACTTTCAGAGAAATGGTCAAAAATTATAGATGGGGACTATTACTCATTCTCTCCAACCGACCGACGATTGCTATATATCCTTCAAGGTTACAGGAAAAAAGGAGAACCTACACAATTTCACATCGTTGACCAATTATCTGGCACAGAAGAAACCATCAATCTGCAAAATTTTGAACAAGCTGGTCACATTATTTGGAGTCCAGATGGCAAAAATTTTGTTGCTACGGCCAAAATCGGTAGTGATTTGATAGAGAATTCGCAATTTGCTTTGTTCTTCATTTCAATTGACGAACAATCCATCGTTAATATTTTGCCACTTTCTGACCGAGATGTCTATGCAACCAATTGGAGCAAAGACAACATCATTACCATCGCCGATTGCGATAATATGACAACGATCTGCGACAAAACCCATCTCTATGATGCGAATGCAAAACAATTTCTTTCAGCCACATCAATCCCATAATCATCATACAACCCATCAAGAATATATGTTCTATATGGTAAAATCCCGCCCATGACCTACGCTGAAACGATTGCCCGATTAATTAATGCCAAGCCCTCGCAGGTGGATGCAACCATTCGCCTGCTCGATGAGGGCAACACTGTCCCCTTCATCTCACGTTACCGCAAAGAAATGACCGGCACGCTGGATGATGAACAAGTCCGTATTGTTGCCGATGAAGTCGTGCGTCTGCGCGGCATTGACGAGCGCCGCGCCACCATTCTGGCGTCCATCGAAGAGCAGGGTAAGCTGACGGATGAACTGCGCGAGGCGATTAACGCTGCTGAAACGATGACCACGCTGGAAGATTTGTACGCCCCGTATAAACCCAAGCGCCGCACCCGCGCCATGATCGCGCGCGAAAAGGGACTCCAGCCTTTGGCCGATCTCGTGCTGGCACAGGTTTCTGACCGCCGTCCGCTGGAAGAGATTGCCGCCGAATTCATGAACGAACAGGTGACGACCATTCAAGAAGCGCTGCAAGGCGCACGCGACATCGTCGCCGAAACCATGAGCGACAACGCTCAGGTGCGTCAAACTCTGCGCGAAAAAGCGCTCAAGACTTCCAACTTTGGCGCAGAGAAAATCGAAGGCGTCGCGGATGAAAAGCGCGTCTACGAAAGCTATTACACCTTCAACAATCGCGTCGACCGGCTGCAACCGCATCAAATTCTGGCGCTGAACCGTGGAGAAAAAGAAGGCGTGCTCAAAGTGCGCATCAACATCGACGAGCGCGACTGGCGCAACGCCATTGAAGCCGTCTTCGAAGCCGATATTCTCTCGCCCTTTGGCGACGAAATGATGCTGGCCGAAGAAGACGCCGCCAACCGCCTGTTACTGCCTTCCATCGAGCGTGACGTGCGCCGCGCTCTGAGCGAAAAAGCCGATAACCACGCCATCAACGTTTTCGCCACCAACCTGCGTGCCCTGCTCAGTCTGCCACCCATGGCCGGACAAACTGTACTCGGCCTCGACCCCGGCTTCCGCACTGGTTGTAAGGTGGCCGTGGTCGACCCGACGGGCAAACTCGTCGATACCGGCACAATCTATCCGCATGAGCCAAAGAACGATTGGGTAGGTTCGCTCAAAACGCTCGAAGACATGATTAACCGTCACCACATCACGCTCATCACCATCGGCAACGGCACCGCTTCGCGCGAAACCGAAAAACTGGCAGCGGAACTGACCCGCAATGCTCCGGCCACCAAATACCTGATCGTCAACGAAGCGGGCGCTTCGGTCTACAGTGCATCACCACTGGCTCGCGCCGAATTCCCTGACCTGGATGTGTCCATTCGTGGTGCGGTTTCCATCGCCCGCCGCGCACAGGACCCGCTCGCCGAACTGGTCAAGATTGACCCGAAATCGATTGGCGTCGGGCTGTATCAGCATGACGTGGATCAGAGTGCCCTCACCCACTCGCTGGATGGCGTCGTCGAAACAGTGGTCAACAGCGTCGGGGTGGATTTGAACACCGCCTCCGCTGCGCTGCTGACCCACATTGCCGGAGTCGGCCCAAAGCTGGCAACCGCCATCGTTTCCTACCGCAACGAAAACGGACAGTTCAAGGCCCGCACCGAGTTGAAAAAAGTTGCCGGGTTGGGGCCAAAAGCCTTTGAACAATCGGCAGGTTTTATGCGCATCCGCAGCGGCAAAAATCCGCTGGACGAATCTGCCATCCATCCTGAATCGTATACGATTGCCGAAGCCGTGCTGGAACGCGCTGGGCTGAAGCCTGCCACACCGTTAACGGAGCGCAAACCCGCGCTGGATGCGCTGCTCGCCAAAACGCCGCTGGAGAAGTTGGCTGTTGAACTAGGCTGCGGCGCGCCGACGCTGAAAGACATTTTAGAGCAACTGGTGCGCCCCGGCCGTGACCCACGCGAAGACACACCCGCACCCATTTTGCGCTCAGACGTGCTGACAGAGGCCGACCTGGCGATTGGTTTCGAGCTAAAAGGCACCGTGCGCAACGTCGTCGACTTTGGCGCATTCGTCGATATTGGCGTCAAGCACGACGGCCTGATCCACAAGAGCCAGATTCCGTTTGGCACGCTGCTCAAGGTCGGTGACATCATCGATGTCGAGATTTTGAAGATCGAAGCCGAGCGAGGCAGAATCAGTCTCGGGTGGGTGAAGAAAGAGAAGATGAATAGAGCATAGAAAGTAGAAGCGCCGTGCAATACGCGGCGCTTTTTTTATGATCGCAAGGGAGAACCTATGAATTCAAATTGCAACAAACTCTTTTTTTGTCTGTTTTTAAGTATGGTTTTGGTAGCCTGCAACGGCACAGGAAATCAATCCCCAAAACCGACAAATGCTGATCCAACAACCGTTAGCCCCACTGCTGCGCCAGCAACAATGGGAGATATCACCGTCAGCATCAACGGAGGCTTTGAAACCGATCCGCGCGACAAGGGGCGGCCTGTGGTGCTGATTGCGGCAGCGCTGGGCGTGCCTGCGGATGTGTTCCGCGAGGCGTTCAGCCACGTCAAACCAGCGGGTGCGGGCCAGCAACCCGACCCGGAGCAGGTCAAGCTGAACAAAAAAGCGCTGTTGGATGCTCTGGGGCCTTATGGCGTTACCAATGACCTTCTCGACAAAGTTTCGAACTACTACCGCTACAACGGCAGCGCCGGGGAAACCTGGCCGCGCACGCCTGCCACAGCCAGGGCCATCATCGAAAACGGTGTCGTGACCGGGTTTGTCATCACCAATCCAGGGTCAGGATACAGTTCCATCCCCACCATTACCGTATCAGGCGCAGGGAATATCACTGCTGTCGCAACGGTTTCTTACACAACCAACTTCGCCACCAATGGATCGGTCACAGCCATTACATTGAGCAATACACCATAAATGCAAGCTGCACAAAAAGCGCAACATCATGCTGTTTATTTCCAAGTGCGGCGGGTATAATTCAGAGAAAGGCAGGTAAACCATGAATGTACCCATGAATGAAAAAATCATCCTTATTACCGGTGCCACCAGTGGCATCGGGTTGGTTACAGCGCAGGAACTCGCCAAAATGGGGGCGCAGATTGTCATTGTCAGCCGCAACGCGCAAAAATGTGCGGACGTCACAGAGCAAATCAAACAGGCAACGGGCAACGCCAAAATCGAATATATCGCCGCCGACCTTTCGAACCGGGCGGGTGTACAGCATGCAGCGCATGAGTTTAAAATACGGCACACCCGTCTGGATGTTTTGCTGAACAACGCCGGGGCAATGTTCATCCCGCGCCAGGTTTCAGAAGATGGGATTGAGATGACCTTTGCTTTAAATCATCTCAGTTATTTTCTACTGACCATTCTGCTGCTCGATACGCTCAAAGCAAGCGGCCCGGCACGCATTGTCAATGTTGCATCGGATGCGCACAAAAACGGCAGCATCAACTTCGACGACCTGCAAATGGAAAAAAGCTATAACGGGCTGGCAGCTTACAGCCAATCCAAGCTGGCAAATATCCTGTTTACGTATGAGTTGGCGCGCAAGCTGGAAGGAACCAGGGTCACAACCAATACACTGCATCCGGGTCTGGTCAGCACAGGTTTCAACAAAAACAACGGGCCGCTGATGAAATTTGCCATGAGGCTGCTCACGCCCTTTGCGCGGAAACCGGCCGAAGGGGCCAGGACAAGCATCTACCTGGCATCCTCCCCTGAAGTGGAAGGCGTTACCGGGAAGTATTTCGACGAGAGCAAACCAGCCCCATCCTCTCCCCTTTCCTACAACCGGGCCACCGCCGAACGTCTCTGGCAAGTCAGCCTCGAAATGATTGCATAAGAATATACCCAGTCGTCTCGAATGCAGCAGAAAGAGAGGGTAAAATCACTTGCTGCATTCTTATCCCTTTTTATTGGAATATCATGACATCTGCTTCATCACCTGCTGAATTTACCCTCCCCCACATCTTTGTCGCTGATCGTCGTGGCCCGGTGCGCTGGATCTGGTCTCACGCCCTGCGTCACTGGTGGCTACTGATTGTTATTTTCGTTGGCGCACTTGGGAACGCTGCCTTCGCAGCCGCCGTCCCGTTGTACGTGGGCAACGCCTTTAATGCCATGCACCTGGACCCAAACAGTATAGCTGTCTTAATTCCCTTCGCCGTGATGGTCGGTGTGTCACAATTCCTGCGCAGCGTGCTGCAACTGGGACGCAACTTTGGCTCGGAATTGATTGCACAAAAAATTGAACGCAACATCCGCGAGGAGCTATATTCATCGCTGCTTGGCAAGAGCATGACCTTCCACAACTTGCAGCCCGTCGGGGATACCATGGCGCGCGCCACGAATGATGTGCGCGAAATCAGCCTCATGTTTAGCACTGGAGTCAACCTCGGGGTTGGCTCCATTTTGTTTCTTTTTATGCCCTTCTTTTATGCACCGCAATATAGCCCGGCCCTCTTACTGACGCCTACAATCTTCGCAATCGCTTATTTCTTTGCACTGGCAAATTATCTCAAAACGCTCTCCCCCATCACTGACCATTTCCGCGCTTCGTTTGGCGATATGAACAGCCATCTTTCAGAAACACTCGATGGCGTTGAAATCATGAAGGGCGCAGCACAGGAAGACGAAGAAGTGGAACGCTTCACGGGTAATGCGCGGCGCGTGCGCAACATCTTTGTCCGGCAGGGCGATATTGAAGCACGTTTTTTACCCAACCTGCTGCTTGGGCTGGCCTATGCCGGCGGTATGTTCCACGCGCTGCTGCTCTTCCGTGCCGGGGAAATCAACATCGGCGCAGTAGTCGGATATTTCGGCCTGTTGCGCATGCTCGACTTTCCGACCTTTGCTTCGTCGTTTGCCTATACCCAGATTTCGCTGGGCGTTTCGGGCGCACGCCGCGTGCTGGAACTGATTAACCGTGAGACCAATCTCGACCAGAACACCGAGGGCAAGACCAGCCCTATGCGCGGCGAGATCGAATTCCGCAACGTTTCGTTTGCCTATCCTGTACAAGAAGAACACGACACGCCTGCAACCGACAAAAACGACAATGTCGTCGAAGGCATCTCGTTCAAGGTCAAGCCCGGTCAAACGGTCGCCATCGTCGGGCAGACGGGTGCGGGCAAAACATCCCTGGTCAAGCTGATCAACCGCACCTACGATACCAGTGCCGGACAGGTAATGGTGGATGGTGTGGATGTGCGCGATTGGAATCTGGCCTCGCTGCGCTCACAAATCTCAATGATCGAGCAGGATATATTTCTCTTTTCACGCTCCGTCAGCGACAATATCGCCTTCGGCAAACCGGGAGCAGACTTCCCGGAAGTGAAATCCGCTGCCAGTGCAGCCCAGGCGGATGAGTTTATCCAGACCTTTGACAACGGCTACGAAACGGTCATCGGTGAACGCGGAGTCACGCTCTCGGGCGGACAGCGCCAACGCCTGGCCCTGGCGCGCGCCTTTCTGACCGATCCGCGCATCCTGATTTTGGATGACTTCTACCAGCGCCATCGACAGCGCCACCGAAGACAAGATTCAACGCGCCATTGGCATTGCTGCCCAGGGACGCACCACCATCATCATCACCCACCGCCTCAGCCAAATCCGCTGGGCTGATCTGATCATCGTCATGCGCAAAGGCAAAATCGCCGCCATCGGCAACCACGATGAACTGATGAACACATCCGAAGCGTATTCGAGGATATTTAGAGAGTAGCGATATTGGATATTCGGCTTCAAATTCCGAATTACCGAATATCCAATATCGAATGACCGAGGTTTCATGGGCTTTTTCGCCGGACTTAACATTGAAAAATATGATCGCCAATATACTGATCAGCAGCTCTTTGCGCGCGTTAATCAGTATTTCAAACCGCAGACCAAACGGCTGGTGGGCGTAAGTGCATTGGTCGTGGTTTTTTCAGCACTTGGCGCGGCATTGCCCGTGGTCGTCAGCAAAGCAGTGGATCTTCTAAAAATCCAGCCGACCCTGGAAGGGATTAGCCTGATTGGGCTGGGACTGGCGCTGATGGGTACCGCTTACTGGGGCATCAACTGGGCACGCCGCAGCCTGATGAATCGCGCCGTCGGTGATATTGTGCTCAAACTGCGCACCCAGGCCTTTAGCGCCGCCGCCGAACACGACCTGTCGTTCTACGACCAGTTCTCCTCCGGGCGGATTGTTTCGCGCATTACATCCGATACCTATGACTTCGGCCAACTGGTCACGATTACCAGTGACATCATCTCGCAAATTTTTCAATCCTGCCTGCTCGCGATTGTATTGCTCTACACCGAGTGGCACATGGCACTGATTCTCTTTTCGTTTTTGCCATTCGTGATTTTGATGGCGCTGGGCTATCGCAACCTGGCACGCCGCATCACACGCCAGGGCATGCAGGCCATGGCAGATGTCAACTCAACTATCAAGGAAACCGTCAGCGGCATTGCAATTGCCAAAAACTTCCGGCAGGAACACAGCATCTTTGAGATCTTCAATCGCTCCAACCAGATTTCGTACAAGATCAACGTGCGGCGCGGCTTTGTGCTCTCGCTGGTTTTTCCAACGCTCAACACGTTGAGCGGCATTTTTACCGGCATTTTGATCTATACCGGCGGGTTGAGCGTACAGCAGGGTGTTGTGACGCTTGGCGCATGGTTCCTTTTTCTCAACAGCCTGGATAGCTTTCTCTTCCCCATTATGAATCTTTCGTCCTTCTGGGCACAGATTCAGGCCGGGCTTTCGGCAGCGGAACGGGTCTATGCCCTGATTGATGCCGACCCCAACGTCAAACAAACAGATAACCGCGACGTGCCCCGTTTAAAAGGCGAGATTCGGTTCGAAGCGCTGAATTTCCGCTATACCGACAAGGAACCGATTCTGAACAACTTTGAGCTCACAATCCGCGCCGGGGAGACGCTGGCGCTGGTGGGACATACCGGTGCCGGGAAATCTTCGATTGCCAAGCTGATTGCGCGTTTTTACGAATTCCAGTCTGGCAAAATTCTGGTGGATGGGATGGACATCCGCAGCCTGAACCTGGGGCAATATCGCCGTCAGCTTGGGATTGTCTCGCAGGTGCCGTTTCTTTTCTCTGGCACCGTGGCAGACAACATCCGTTACGCCGTACCTTCTCCTTTCAGTGTCAGCGATGCCGAGATCACGGAAATGGCCCGCCGCATTGGGGACGGCGAATGGCTGGAGACTTTGCCCAATGGCCTGAATACAGAAGTCGGGCAGCGCGGCACAAAACTATCCATGGGCCAGCGCCAGCTCGTCGCGCTAATGCGCGTGCTCGTCCAGAAACCGGCCATCTTTATCCTTGATGAAGCCACAGCCAGCGTGGACCCGTTCACCGAGTGGCAGATCCAGCAGGCGCTGAATCTGATTTTAGCCAACTCCACCAGCATCCTGATTGCACATCGCCTTTCCACCGTGCGCGCCGCCGACCGGATTGTGGTGATGGACAAAGGGAGTATTATTGAGCAAGGCAGTCACGACCGACTGCTGACCGAAAGCGGCCATTACGCCATGCTTTACAACACTTATTTCAGGCATCAATCGCTAAGTTACAGACCCCCCGGTTTGGATGAGATGTTGGAAGCAAAATTACGCTTGAAGTTAGACCCAGAATAATAATAGCAAGGCAGGCTGTAAACCTGCCTTGCTATTTTATGTTTATCGAATAACCACTATTATTCAGAATTTACAAAAGAGAAATAAGTGCATCTAAAGCAGGTAGAATTGCATTTAATGTTTCTATATAAAATTCTCGATACATAGGTTGTTGATATAAACTTAATGCTGCGGAGCATCGATTTCTAAGTTCAAAGTTTGTTTCTTCTAAATCACTTGTATCACCTTTTAGCTGATGGATTTTATCTGATACTTCTATTGTGACAGAAATAATCCCCTCTAATGTGTCACTTCCAATTTGATATTCATGTCCTTTACTGAACTTTTGTTCTATGAAATCCTGAAAACGTTGAAGCTTCCTTTTCTGCGTCCCTAAATTATCTCCTAATCCGAAGGCTTGCAAACCAAGTGGCATGAAACATTCTACTGTAAGAAGGGTTTGCGTTTGGGCTGTGCAAGCTCCTGCATCAATAACGATATTCTTCCGGCCCCAAAGATCAAATTATCGAATTCTTCATCTAGTTGCATTTGAACATTATCAGGAATATCATTGGAGCGTCCCCCGTATTTGTCTAAATCCCTAAGCAATTTTTTCAACTTTCGTATTGAGGATAAAATCATTTGACTTTCAAATTCGTAAATCTCATATTGTGCTTGGGAATGTACCTCAGCTACCGTTGCTACCAATAAAATCTGTTGCTGCATGTTAGCTAATATATTGACTGTATATTTTGTTTTTGGATCGCCAGGTATTCTATTTAGCAAATGGGGTTGATACTCTGCTAAAGATTGCATGTAATGTGCTACCGTATAAGATGAATTTTGATAAAGCTCTTCTACTTGTGTTGGATTCATTTCTTGAGGTGACATAGTTTCCTCTTTCATAGAACGATCAACCGCCTTGTCCATAAGCACGGTAAGAGCTTCCTTTTCTTCTTTAGTAAGACGGTTATTGTAGTACAAATGTTCTATTTTCGCAACAATGGGGGTATGTTTTTCTAACTGATTAACAGGTGCTGGGTTTTCTACTTTGGGAATATCTGGCTCATCCTTCTTTTGAATGGACGAAGAACTTGCATCATAATTTCCTAACGCGATCAGCAACCGTGAAAGCCAATCAGGTCTTTCATATTCGATCCATTGAAGTCCGGCAACTTGATAGTCCCAGTCAATGGGAATTTCTACATTCTCAAGTAATATGGGAATAATATTTCTTCGATGCTTTTCAGCCAAATCTACTTCATCCAAAACACCATCAGATTTTATTGAAGCAGATGATATAAACAATAAAAAGAAATCGCAGCCAGCAATAGCCTTCGCAATTTGTCCACTCCAGCGTTTTCCACCCTTGATTTTTTTGGTGTCAATCCACCCATTAAAACCCAAATCTTCAAGTGCTTTCAAGATTTCATTGACAATAACTTGATTTTCACGCGAATAACTAAAAAATAATTCAGTCATAATTTCTTCCAAATCAAAATTTATTTTTGTTGCTGATCTTCTTCATGGCTACACATCCAATCTTTATTTTTGAAAATAGATTGTTCGAATATATAAAACCGCAGAAATTACAATGCAAAGTGCAATTGCACAATCAAATATTTAACAAAATCGTTGTCCCTGTCGAAAAGTAGATTTCATTGAATATTTTTGCGCCCACCACCAAGATTAAGAGAAATGGGAAAGCAATAGTATAAAGAAAATATGTCCAGTTAGAAAAATGAGGATACTTGGCTAGATAGAACTTACCTTCTCGTATGAAAGCTTTATTCTGGAAGTGCTTGCTTATTTGTTCTTCTAAATCATGCAGATAAACATATTGCCTTTCAATATAAATAGCCGATTGAAAGTATCTAATTACAAACCCGAGCAACGAAAACCAAATTACACTTCCAACAAAGGCAACATTAATAGCATTTTGTATTTGTAACTTCTTGATTATAAATTCGCCAATAGTCACCTCAGCTTCGTTTGGGGAATAAAGCTGAAATAGTAAGATGATTACTGCTAGTAAGATTAGCGCAAATAGTCTATCTCGCAATTTTCGATGTTCTGTTAATTGACTAAATGTGTCTTTATAATGATCGTTAAGAAGTTCAATTTTCTTGTCATCACTCATAGTAGTCATAACTTTCCTCCACTTTTATGCATCACAGTTATCTTCGATACGTTTTTTACGGGATAGGAGTTTGATTAGCTGGAATCCACAGTCCGCGTATCATGGAAAAAACATCTTGAATAAGTGGATCACTGACAAGCCTTGAGAAACGATATTTGCCGGGAGAGAGTGCATATTTTCTCAGAAAAACCTTTTTATCTTCCTCCAACGATACAAAAAAATCTAAATCAGGATATTGAATTGCACGCCAATCTTTCTCTGCCTCGTTGGGAATTGTCGCATTATCGTAATAAGTATTATTGACCTTATCAAAAGAATAACCAAAGCGATTCATAATAGTTCTTAAGTCTAGTTGCACTTTATATGCGATTACGCCATAAAGTGGGTTCGGTTGACCTAAAAGATTTCGCAGCTTAACAGCTGTTTTCACTGCCTTGCTTAAATCGCGCCCTGTGCAATTGCCTTTTACTTCTATCACACAAAGCGCATCTGTTTTTTGCACAATACATTGGTTGCCCATTCTGCGGATATAGGCATGAGGACGGCAAAGGATAATGTCTAATTGACCTGCATCATTATTGCCATCTGAAACAGTACCTTTGACAAAATGGGGCTGTGGGTCAGAGCACAATACAAGAGTAGATATTAAGAAATCTTCACGGACTTCCCCTTTTTGTAGTTCATGACTAATTATTTCAGATACATCATATTGCGCCAAAAGCAAATTTTCTGAATATTGGTCGAATTCAACGAATTTGTTTCTCATTTCATCCCTCCCACACCCGTGTAACAACTTTCTTGATTTTCTCTTCATACAGCATAATCAGCCGACGATTGCCATCAACAATTGCTTGCTCAACCTCTACGCGTGATACGATTTCACGTTGTACTTTGAGTGGGGGCAAAGGGATTTTATATGCCTGAAGTGATGTTGCGTTGATATTTGCCTGACCGATTGCTCTGGTAGCAAACTGCTTAATACCTGTCTGAAAAGTAGTGGTATTCATATAAAGATTTATATAAGATGGGTCAATATTATCCTTAATAGTTAATCGAATTAAATAAGACGCAAAACAATAATCACCGTCCAGCATAAATATTCCAGTTCTGCCAACATGCTCAATACTGTTGGTTCTATTAAAAAGTAAGTCTCCTTTGTTCAGTTTGTATTTTAGAAACTCCTTTTCTGATATATCGGAATATTTCATTTCGCCATTATCGACAGCAAATCCATTTATCAGTTCGTTCATTCGAAAAGTTTTATAGCCTTTGCCATCTGTGTTCATTTTTCCAGATAATCCATACTGAACGAATTGACAAATGTCGCTAATTTTCACCACATCCCATTCAGGGCTAATTTCCAAATTAGGCTTCCACCCTTGAACAACTTGGCGTGCACCATCAATAATGCGCTTATAAGCCGCGATTTCATCCACGATTTGGCACTGAGTTTTGAGTGGCGGTACGGGGATTGTCTCTTTTTCTACATCTGATTTTCGCATTGAAGGCGGTTGACTACTACTGGCCCATTTACTTAGGTCAAAATGCAGAAGAATATTGTATAGGTAACGACCTTCGATTTTTTTGCTTGGAATAATTCCCATTACGTTATTATCGAAAAGACTCGGTTTCGTCAATATCCTTTTTTTGTTTGTTGCAATTGCAGCACCAATTTTCGGGAAAATTATTGTTCCAGGCGGACAAATATGCCCTCGGAGTTCTTTGGCTGTTTTAGGGGAAACAGTATTGTTCCAAAACCTTATTTCAGTTTCATTTCCTGGTAAGTTCATGTCGCTTACTTTGAGGAAAGGAATTTCTTGGTCAAGCAATCCTTGTCTTTCAACTGGGAAACCTACCCCACTAACAATTTCGCAGATTTCACCAATAGAAACCATTGGAAAATCTTTATGGTGGTTTCGCTCTACTTCACGATAACGGTCAGCGCTCAGGTTGTAATCGTTCTCTGCTAGTTGGGTAGTGGGAACCAATAGTGCAGAAACCATTGCTGTATGGAAGAGTACTGTATTTCCATCCAGCACGGCTTTATGCCATGCAAGCAAAGCATTTAAGATATTAGGTAAATCATTCCTATCAATTGGCCTTCGCTGTGTCCCCAGATCAAAACCGTCGGCTTCCACTTTTAACAAATAAAATCTGGTCGGTCTTTTTGGCAAAACCCCTATCCAAAAACAAAATCGAAGTTTTCACACCTGCATAAGGGTTGAAAACACCCGCAGGTAAGGAAGCCACTGCCCACAGGTAATTCTGCTCAATCAAGTATTGACGCAATTTCTTGTACGCCCCTGCCGCTTGAAAGATGACGCCCTCCGGCACAATGATTGCAGCGCGTCCGTTGGGTGTTAGATGTTCAGCAATGTAATCCACAAACAACACTTCACTGCGGTTCGACGGTACAGAAAACTTTTTGTGCGGAATAATACCGCCCGTTGGAGACATAAAAGGTGGATTGGCGAAAATCACTTTAACATATTCATTCCAGCGCTCTTCGCTAGTCAGCGTATCATATTCATAAATTTGTGGTTTGACAAAGCCATGCAAGTACAGGTTGGCAAGCGAGAGCTGCACCATATCAGGCGAAATGTCATACCCCTTGAAGTTTTCATACACCCTTTGCTTTTCCTGTGTGGTCAAAGGTGTACCAGCTTGCTGATTTGAGTTAAGAATGTATTTGTAGGCCGAAATCAAAAAACCGGCTGTACCGCAGGCTGGGTCAAGCACGGTTTCATCTTTTTGCGGCGCAACCACCTGCACCATAAAGTCAATGATATGGCGCGGCGTGCGAAACTGTCCCGCGTCCCCCTGTGAACCCAGTACAGAAAGCAAGTACTCAAAAGCATCCCCCAGTTTTTCAGAGTGGTCATAGCTGAAACCATTGATGGTCTTGAGAAAAAGTTTCAACGTTTCAGGGTCACGATAGGGCAGGTAAGCATCCTTAAAAATGTTGCGAAACAATTCTGGCAGGTTTGCATTTTGGCCCATGCGCGTAATGGCTTCACCATATAATGACAACGTTTCAATCCCGCTCAATCGCGGGTTGAAGATATTGCTCCAACTATATTTTTCAAAATCTCCCTTGAAAAAGCTGGCCTTACCACCCATTTCCACTGATTGCTTGTCCATGTCATCCATGAACTTGTAAATAAGGGCAATCGTGATTTGTTGCACCTGGCTTTTGGGGTCTGGCACTTTCCCAACGAGAATATCGCGGGCCGTATCTATCCGGCGTTTGGTCTCTGAGTTCCAGCAAGTTGATTCTCCGTGTTTAGGTAAATTGGTTGAACGAGACATAATCTTTGATGTATTCAATAATCTTGTTGCGCAGATCAATTGTTAAACTGCGC
Organism: uncultured Chloroflexia bacterium; assembly: GCA_963757465.1. GTDB lineage: Bacteria > Chloroflexota > Anaerolineae > Anaerolineales > Villigracilaceae > UBA5195. Next base: position 142,110 of record CAVWRY010000011.1, read on the forward strand.
AAAAACTCGCCCCCTGCATGACTGCCCATAATATAGGCAAAATTCCCTTCATCTACGTTAATACGAAATTCAGAGTCAAGCACATAGGTTTTGAAAAAATTCTTGGCAGGAATGAACTGCTTTTCATCTGGCATATAGCGGCTGTCGAACTTGTCAAATTCATCGTTTAGCAATTCATCGCGGTTTTTGAAATACGGCTTGATGCCAAAAATCACTTCTACAATTTCACGCAAGGAAACACGCCGATCAATGTTCAAGGCATTGCGTAAATTTTCAAGATTGAAAAATTCATCAGGTTTATCAAAGACATTTTCTTCTATATGCTTCAAAATGGCTTCTATATCACCAGTTTCGGCTTTCTGTGTGGCAAAGGAATCCTTTTTGATTTGGTCTTCAAACTTCTGAAAATACATCCTGTCCACGCGCATTCCATCAGGGCCAATCGCCGTTTCTCGAAGCGCGTGGATTGCATCAGGGCGGGCGCTTTCATAAGTTGTATAAATGGCCCCGCCTATGGCAATAGTTGTTCCATCTGTGCTTGCTGCACTACGAATCTTGGGCAATTGCAAAACTTCGTTGTAATTGAAATCTTCTTCAAAATATTCACAGTTGGCAAAGAAATCGAATAACTTGAATTTGTCTTTCTCTGTTTTACCAATATTCTTTTTCCAGGCTGGGTCAGAAATTTGTTCTGTAAAATTGTGTTGGCGTGTTCCACGCCCTTTGATTTGAATAAAGTCAGTAGGTGAGAAGACCGGGCGCATCAATACAATATTGAGAATATCAGGGCAATCATAGCCAGTGGTCATCATGCCCACCGTTACACAGACCCGTGCTTTGCTGGTTTTATAGCTTTCAATGAAGTTTGCCGAACCCAAAAGATTATTGTTTGAGAAATTCATGGCAAATTGCTGCGCATCTGTTACCACTGATGTGACTTGAACAGCAAAATCAGATTGATATTTGCCGGGGAACAGCTTATCAGCAATTTCATTAAGTGCTTGCGTGATTTTGACCGCATGGTTTTGACTGACACAAAACACAATACTTTTCCCTATTTCATGGCTGATTGGGTCAGGTAAAGCATTCTGCAAAAAGGTTTCGCAAAAAACCCGGTTGGTTTCTGGTGAGAAAAACCGTTTCTCAAAATCTTTCCCAATGAAGGTTTGCTGATCTTCGTTATTAGTCTCACCATCCTCAAGGTCTTCATTGGAAACAGGCACAACATATCCGCCATCTGAGAGCATTTGGGCGGTAATCTCTGTACGCACATCTACAACTACGGGATTAATAAGATAACCTGCCTTGACGCCATCCAAAAGCGAATATCGAAACGTAGGAATACCATTTTCACAACCAAACGTTTTATATGTATCCATCAAAACCCGACGTTCCCATTCACGCGGATCGTTTTGGTTTTTGGGATCAAAATTTTTCAGGTAATCTTTTGGGGTAGCAGTTAAGCCCAGTTTGTAACCAATAAAATATTCAAAAACAGCGCGGCTATTTCCACCAATGCTGCGGTGGGCTTCATCAGAGATTACTAAGTCAAAATCATCAGGGGCAAATAGCCTTTTGTAGCGATTCTTGGAAATAAACGTTTGAACAGTTGAAACGACTATTTCCGCCTTACGCCAATCATCGCGGTTTTCTTTAAAAATAACTGTGTGGTAATCATTTTTCAAATAATTGACAAAGGCTTTCTTGGCTTGATTTTCAAGTTCAAGTCTATCGACCAAAAACAACACACGACGGGCGTTACCCGTCCGCAAGAATAAGCTTAATTACGGCAGCAGAGACAAGGGTTTTACCTGTCCCAGTTGCCATTTCAAACAAAAACCGATCTTTCCCAGCTTTTACATTTTTTTGAATTGCCTTGATTGCATTGAGTTGATAATTGCGCAAAAAGCGCAAACCGTTGTTTTGAATAAATTGTTCTCTTGTAGCAAGGGAAACATATGAAGGATCATTTTTATAATCTGGCTTTTGGGTGATAACGATGGCATCTAAATCAACTACTTCCCTTACCAAGTTTGCCGGGTTCGGTTTGAAACTTTCAAATCCTTTTACAGAATTTAGCGCAGGGAATTTGGTAATGGCGCGGGGATTACCACGCTGCAAATCCCAAAAATAATGTGAGTTTCCATTTGAAAGGATAATAAAACGACAATGCTGTGAATGAGCATATTTGCGGGCTTGTTCTTTGGCAGCAAGTGGGTTTTTATCTTCTGATTTGGCTTCTAATACGATCAGGGGATAACCACGCTCATCAAGCAAAAGAAAATCAAGAAAGCCGTGTTTTGTGCTTTCAAAATCTTCTCCAAAGGTGTCGTATTCTTTGCGCGTGATCTTTGTATGAAGTTCAAGCTGAATATTTGCAGAGCCGTCTTCATTATCAAAGAATCGCCACCCCGCTTCTTCCAACAACTTATTGATTTTGACGCGTGCCCTGGCTTCTTTTTGTCCCATTTCCTTGCCTCGCTACATTTCAATAAGAAGGGGTAGGTGAGTGAGACTGATTTTAGCATGAGAGTCTATCGTAGACTAATAACCCATGAAAAGAGCAAAACAGTAATAGCCACTGTATTGATACAAAGAATCCAGGCAATGATAAAAAGGGTCAAGTCCCTTTTTGTTCGGCGTGTTAGGTATTTTGTACCAATGATTCTTTCAAAAAGTTTGAGAGGGGGAATCAAGATATTGCTAATCATTTTGGCTATCATTATCCAATGCTCCTGAAACGATTTGATATTTGTTCCACCGCGTGCACGTATGGCTGTAAAAGTTGTCCGGCCTGGTGTATCTAGTAGTAGGTAGGCTAGGGATATAATGTCAATATGCCCAAACATTACTGCAAGCATATCAGCAGTTTCGGCCAACATATAATAAGATGGTGTTCCTTCACCAAAAAGATTTAGATTGTCGGGGTTTTTAGAATCTATAGATAATAGGCTACAAAATAAGATTTTTCCCTTCCCACATTCAGGCTTTTATCTGATTGGTAAAACTAATACTGCATTGTAGTGATTGCTTCACTCAGGATGTTAATTCTTGTATTTTCATTGCTTCACTGGCTCTTTTGGGTTCTTATTGATAAATGCTCGTTTTCTTTTGTTTAAGATTTCATCAAATGCCGTATTATCTTCTGCGCGATGGGACGTGTTTGTGGTAAAATAATAGCTACTGATTATTTATGATAATCAGTAGCTATTATTCTTAAAGGATAAAATGCCATGCTAACCAATCGCAACGACCAAACCAACCCATTGACCCAAATCGAAGCCATGCACGAAGCTGGCAAAGCCGCAAACACGCACGCGGCAAAAGCGGCCTTTGCTGATTATCAATCGCGCAAGTCAGGCAATACCACCCGACGGCAAGCATGGGATTTGGCTTGTTTTGCTGAATACCTTTTATTTACTGGAATTGTGGCTGGTGATTTGGTCAACGAGCCGGAAGCATGGCGCGGGGTAACATGGGGTTTGGTGGCTGGCTTTATCAAGTGGCAATTGAAAGCAGGCTATGCAATCGGTTCGATCAACGTAAGGTTGGCAACGGTCAAAGGCTATGCCAAACTTGCCACGCAAGCGGGCACGCTTGACGCTACAGAATACGCCATGATTAGAACTGTCACAGGTTACAGCCACAAGGAAGCCATCCACATTGACCAAGATAGACAAGCGGCGGATGTAGACACGCGCAAAGGTGACAAGAAAGCGGAGGCAGTATCCATCACCCCGGCGCAAGCAAAAACACTGATGACCCAGACGAACACCCCGCAAGGGCGGCGGGATGCCTTCCTAATGGCAATTATGCTAGAGCATGGTTTGCGCGTTGGGGAAGTCGCTCTATTGATGGTCACTGCCTTTGATATGACAGCGGGCACATTTACCTTTTACCGTCCGAAGGTAGGCAAGACACAAACCCACAAAATGACACAGAAGACATGGAAAGCGGCAAAGGCTTATTTTGATAATGATGCCCCCGTCATGGGTTGCGTGTGGCGTGGCAGCGTCAAAGGGGAGGCTGGGAGGCTGACAGATGACGGCATGAGTGAACGCGCCATTACTGCCCGCGTACGTGACTTGGGCGCGGCGGTGGGGCTGGTGGGCTTATCCGCGCATGATCTACGTCACTATTGGGCAACCCAAGCCGCCCGCAACGGAACCGCCATTGATCGATTGCAAGATGCTGGCGGTTGGTCTTCCCCGGCTATGCCTTTACGCTATGTTGAATCCGCGAAGGTTGCCAATGATGGGGTAATGCTTGATTAAGTTCCAAAATGAGCAACTGACTTAAACAAAACGCATAATATTGTGAAAGACCAAGCAAAACTTGAATGTACCCAAAACCAAGATAAGTACATCGTAAACTAAGTGTGTTTAGAACTGAAAACAGGTATTAAGTAAAAAGAAAAAGGACTGTCCAAAAAATCGGACAGTCCTTTTTCTTTTAACTTTTGAAAGCTTATATTTGATTTGCAATATCAAATATATATGCTGATAGCCCTGTATGTTCAATTTTAAGGCGTTGTGAAAGCGCTAAATATAACCAAGAAAAAACTCTAAACAAACCGTATCCAATTAAGACCCTAGAGTATTTAATAATGCATCAGTGATGTCAACAACACGATAGGGGTATCCTAATATCAAAGTGCCAGCAAACTGGAGTATCTCAGCTCCGAAACCAATAGTGATAGCCAGCCAAATGTAGTCTTTCATCTTGACCCGTAATATAAAATTCAACCCAAACCCAAAAGGTATAGTCAAGATAATATTCTCAATTAGGCCAATAAAACTTGCAGGGGTAAAACCATATTGAGAATAGAAAGGGATCAGGTTTATTTCCGACAGTAATGGTACCTGTTTCATCACATCAACATATTGTCCATTAATCTGAATTGGAAAGAATACCTTATCTAGGCTAAACATTATATAGACCCAGAATATTAAGAAGAAGAATAGGTATGACAAACTACGTTTCCGACGCCATAAAACGACTAATACTACAAATAGTGCTAATATCCCTATCGGCCAAACGGGAATTGCCAAACCATTAAAAACGATTGCCATGTCCATCTTGAACTCCTGTTTTATTACATTATTGAGGTTCCGATTGAATTGTTCGGAACCTCAATAATATTATATTACTTATGGGGTCTTCATAGTCCCAGATCCAGTTACCTCGCGATTATCAACTGCGTTTCGATAAAAAATCAGAAAGTAACTATCAGCGCTTATATTCCCACAAGCTTTGCTAAAATTTGTTGTTTGGTTCAAACCAACAGGGACAGCAATTGGACCTCCCGTACATACTGTTGTTTGAAATAAATCATTTTTATGTACTTCAAAATACCAGGGTTGAGCGCCTGCGGGAGTTCCATATATCGCTGTTGTCTTTAATGTGCCACTCATTGTCAAGGCACCGGCGGTCATTGTATGGAAAGCTCCATTGGTACGTCCATTTACTACACGGCCATCGTAATAAGCCAAGAAAGACCAGCCACTGCTGTTAGCAAGGGCGGGAGTCACCATAATAAACATTGCAATCACAACAAACACTACGGTAAGCATGTTGCTCTTGATACGTGAGTATTTCAGCTGTTTCATTTTTTCTCCTCAGTTTTTTATGTGAATAACAAATCTGCGTCACTTAAGCTCAAATCTTATATTATTTTGTCATAGTACCTCCTAATAATAATGCACTTAACAATTGGCTTTACTAACGTTTTCTACGCAGATCAACCATTGAAAAGGCTAGTTCTTGTAAAACATTTAATGCATTTCGGATTTATCGAACAGAGATCAGGCGTCCATGCACAAATGTTTGGGCATAAATGAACTTGCACAGTTTACAATATCGTAAGGAGGGGTACCCCCAATGCTGCGGTTTGATTTTTGTTATTGCTGTTTGTTCATATACATAGCTTGCTTATGGCTCACAATAACTCAAACACACTTCAATCGGTAATCTTTGCCATACTGCACGGCTAGAGGACAAATCCGAGCTATGAAAACTCTAACAATTAGTCTATAGGCGTACGCGGCAGAATTCTTAATTATTGTATGGGATTGGATTAGTGAACTTTTGTGCTAAAATTAGTCTAATTGAAAAAAATGCCCCGCGATGCTGAAACATCCGGGGCAATTGTCCAAGCCGATTGTGGCGGCCTGATAAGTGCAATTGTAGCATAAAGCCGCCGTGTATTGATCGGGCGGCTTTTTCGTTTGGAGTGTGGAAGATGCAAAAACATAAGCATATTTTTGGAGATCAAGCAGATGGTTTTCTTCAACCAGAGATAGTTCTTATACTGAATACTAGCAAAGATAGATTTGTTGATTGGATAGCACAAAAGCTTTTGCTACAGTTTCACGCAAAGCCGCGTGAAGCACTAAATCAGATGACCCCCGATGGGCGTTTTTCAAGCGTGTTGAATGAAGTGTATAAACTTGATCTGCTAGATTTTCAAAAAGAATATCCCGGTTTCGGATATGTGCTTTTTGAGATATTGCCTATAAGTGATAAAGATGAACGTATTGAAGTTTCAATGTCTTACACAAACAAGGCTTTCCCACAAATGCAAAATGTTTTGCAAATGATAGCAGCAACATATAAGGAATCTTCTCAAATTATCCAGCAGTATTGCAATGGATTTTCAGGCCTTCAAGTGAGTCAAATGGCAGATAAACTCAATTTGACTCCACTGGCAATTGAAAAAATAAAAGAACTAGAAATAAAACTGGAAGAACAAAAAAAAATAGAAATCGGCAAAATGTATACAGCCCATCAAATTGATACTGTAGTACAGTATCAACTTTATATCTTTCCAGCTATGGTGAGAGAATGGGAATTTGAACGAGTGGAGCAAGGTGGAATCATTTTATATTCTGTAAGTGCTTGGCAAGATAGTAAGGCCGCCAAAATACCATTAGGTATATATCGAGTTTGGGCAGCGCCAGATGGAACGGGTAGATGTGGCTGGCTACCTTCATCTGATAATGATGCTGACTGCGAAAGCCTTCGGGCACTTTTTCATACTCAGGTAATAACACCTCCAGACCTCAGTTATCAACCAAACGAACAAATTAATACTACGAAAAAGCAAGCAACTAAAAAACAAGAATTCGAACCTTGGAAATTTTCCCGCCCAAATAAACAAGAAAGAGATAGGATTATTTGGGAAATGCGAAGTAAAAATCATACATGGGAAGAAATTTTAAGGTGACTATCCCTTGACATCACGGACATTCTGAGATATACTTTGCTTATCGGTACAGACAACCACTCACAAAGGATACTCAAATGACCAAACAAACCTTCACCTTCAAAGATTTTCAAAAGATGTTCCCAGATGATGATACCTGCCTTAGCTTTGTTTGGAATGAATGGTACTCCGATGTGATGGTTTGCCCTGGCTGTGGTCGTGAAACCAAGTTCTACCGCATCACTACGAAAAAGGTTTACGGCTGCAACTTTTGCGGGCATCAGGTTTCTCCTACCGCTGGCACGATCTTTCATAAATCACCTACTCCTTTGACCACGTGGTTCTATGTGATCTATCTTATGTCTCAGTCGTTGAATGGCGTATCTGCTAAACAGGTTGAGCGTGAAACCGGGGTTACTTACAAGTGCGCATGGCGTATGTGTACTTTGGTTCGCCAGATGTTGGATGAAGGACATAACCCATTGAAGAGCGAAGTGGAGATGGATGAGTCCTACTTTGGCGGTGAAGAGAAGAACAAACATGCCAGCAAGAAAACTAAAGGCAATCAAGGCCGAAGCACCAAAACTAAAAAGGCTGTATTTGGAATGGTAGAGCGTGGTGGAACCAACTTGACCGTGAATGTTGTACCTGATACCAAGTCTGACACTTTACTCCCAATCGTTGCTCAAAACGTTGAGTTTGCCGCAACTGTCTACACCGACGAATACAATGCTTATAACAAGCTTTCATGGATGGGCTATGATCGTCAGGTTGTGCCACACGGTCAGGGCATCTTTGTTCTTGGCAAGGCTCACACAAATACAATCGAGGGCTTTTGGTCTCTCGCTAAGAATGGTATTCGCGGAACCTTTCATGCGGTATCGGATGGCTACCTGCAAAACTACTTGAACGAATACGCTTTCAAGTACAACCACCGCAAAGACACTAGCCCGATGTTTTTGACCCTTTTGGGGCAGGTGATGGCTTCGGGGAAACCGGCTTAGTCACCTTACGCAGGGCTTTTAGAAAGTCTTCTTTCGTGAAAACGCTCTCAGTAGGGGGCGTTTTTGGTTTAGGAAGTTTTTGGTTGGGAAGTTTTGGGTTAGATTTGTGGGAGTTCATCAGACACATCCTTTACGGTGACTTTTTGACCATCAACATACATAGTAACAAACTTTGTTTTTGGTGCTGGAGATGAATTTCCTATCATTCCAGATATTTCAATCTGAATAAAGCAAGTTTTACCAGCAGTTAGCTTGTGCTCAAAACCGTCTTTTCCAGTAACATTAAAATACAGTATGTCATATCCCCCAAAAAATACCTGTGGTTCGGAAAGCAAGACATAATACTTTTGTTTTCCAACACGAATGTCAGTCTCTGCATAACTCGGTACACCATTTTCGCTCCAAGGCACAACGGACGGCAAAGCGCCTCTGCGAAATTCATTTACCTGTACACGATTCTCATCATACACTTTAACGATTTCAATATTGAATTTTTGGATTATTTCAGTCGTGTTATTTTCTACGATAAACCCTTTCTCGAAAGGATTGAAATTTATCCCATCCCAAGTAAGATTTTTTTCTTGTGCATAGTAATTATGAGTTCTCGTTTATATCTCTGCCCGCCGCTTTTCCGTTACCGCTGGCTTTTATAATCGTACTGCCGTCACCCGCTATCGCCGAATTGTCGCCACTAATAACCGGATTTGGCTGCGGATAAATTTTTGATAAGACCGAATTTTCGGCATCCCGCGCTTTTTTGATTGCCCGTATAATAGCAATACATCCAAAAAATAGAAACAAAATCACACCGATCCCAAAAAGAACGCCGGGGCTAAAGTTTCCTTTTTCGCTGATTTGCGAAACAGCATCATACGCACTCAAAACGGCTCCACCGAAGGCTATAATCACAGCAATCCAATCCTTAGCAGCTTGTAACAGTTTTCCCATGAGCGCAATCCTCCAGCGCCCATTCTATCATGGTTCCGTGATATGGGGGGATACTCACCAATTTTAAATACCCTAGATAACAAAAATATTACCACTGGCATTAGCACGTTGAAAGAAAATTATGATCGTATGAAAGAATTGGTTGCAGAAACTTCGATTAATCCCTAAAAAATAAAAAGCCGAAAAAATCCGGCTGGTATTCGTCTTTTTTCCGAAAGTAAAACCCGTCATTATAGAGATGACGGGTTTTACTTTTTTGTCTATGAGAGGAAAAATGCAAACTATACGATTGACATTCACATTACAAAAGGATGAAAAGGATGCTTTGCGCATTTTAGCAGCGCGTGAATACAGAGATTATCGTGCCCAAGCCGCTTTAATCATTCGTCAAGAACTAGAACGGCGTGGCTTGCTTGCCCAGCTCGAACCACCTGCCCTACCCATTCAAGAAACAAATCAAGTGAGAGCGAATGTTACAGGTTAATCAACCCATTCCAGGCAATATCATAGCAGTGCTTGACGCCCTTGCTGAATTGGGCAAGGTAGTACAAGAGCAAAACAAAACCGCTGACAGTGGCAACCCTGGCTTAACAGCAGTGGCAACCATAGAGCGACAGAACCCTTATTCTCAGGATGTAGACCAATGAGCGCAGCAACCCTAAAAGCCAAACCAGAGCCGACTTACCACCCGCTTTGTTTTCATTGTGGCAGTGAAAAAGAGTTGAGACCTTATCAATCCTGGCTTTGGGGCAAGTGGCATATTTGCCGAAATTGCGAGAGTGAAGGCGCAACGATCCGAGCAGCGCGGCTTGCCCAAAAAGCCAAGCGTAGCAAGTAATTTGATTCATGAGCCGTTTCGTGGATGTAGCGCGAATGGAGTATGCCGAATTGAAATTCGATAGCATCCCCCTAATACCCGGCAGCAAAAAAGCCTTTGCGCATTCGTGGCAAATCCGCACGCCATACCGCCTTTGGCAAAATGCCCCCAATGGCGCAAATATCGGTATACGCGGCGGCGGACTTGCCAAAGTTGCCATGATTGATTGTGACGATCTCAGAGCATTTGAAAACGTCACGAACTGGTTCTCAGGTCTTGGGTATCACGCAGGCGATTATCCGATAGTACAAACCGCAAGCGGCGCGGGTCGGCATATCTATACACGTTTTGCGGGTGGGCTTGCAGGCGATTGGCGCGTACTTTCCAAAGAAATTGGCGCTGGTGAATTTCGCTTTGGGATGGGTAGTTATGTTGTCGCCCCTCCTAGCGTTATCAAAGACGGCGGCGAATATATCTTGATTAGTGGCAGTTTTGCCAACCTGCCAAACCTTGATTTGATTGATGCACTAAAGATCGTAGGCAACCAAGAAAATCAGGAAGCCTCCAAGCGAACGATCCCCCGCAAGGCCGTTACTATGCTAAACGGCAAAGGATTTGACGCTTACAAAACCAAGAGCGAGGCAGAGCAGGCTTTGATTGCTATTTTGATAAACGCGGGCTTTGCCTTTACCGATGTGCTTGATTTATTCAACCGTCATCCATGCGCGGGTAAATATGCCGAAATGAAAGTGCAGAATGCCAACAGCGCCGAATTCTGGTTATCAAGATCATATAGCGAGGCGGCGCAATGGGCAGAAACTCACGAAAGCAAAGCGCGGAAAACAGCACGGACAGCGATTGAATGGGCAGAGTTTAATCCCTGGCCAGGCAGAACAGGCGCAGTTGATTGGAAAATATTCCTTGCTCATGCAAACATTGCATTCAAGGCAGGTCGAACAATTTATGCGGCAGCATGTCGAGACCTGGCAGAATGGGCAGCGGTCAGTCACACAACGGCAACACGATCAACCCATCGACTTTGTAAGTCCAGTTTGCTTGTGTTAGAGACCCCTGCAACCGTTGATAGTGCAAGTCAATATCGTTTTGGGCAAGCCTTGGACAAGTCGTTACACTCCCTAAAAGCCCCTTCTGTGAGGAAGTGTAACACTTTGTCCGCAAGCCATGACGCTTTCAGGTTTGGCGGTCTTGGCATATCAGCGGGGCAGGTTTGGCATGTCTTACAGGAAGCTCCTGCAAAAATTGACGAATTGGCAGCGCAAACCGGCAGGCATGCAAAGACCATCAAAAGAACATTGGCGCGTATGGTCAACATTACCGACCCTTTCACCGGCGAATATTTGCCGATGGTTGCCAGTAATGACGGCGAAATGTGGCACGCTTTACAAGTTGATCTTGACTATATTGCCCGGATCATAGGCACAGCGGGCGCGGGCGAAAAGCAAAAACAGTTGCATCAAAAGGAAAGAAAGATACATCAAAACACGCTTTACTTGGGCAATATGAAAAATGACAACCAACCCCCAAACGGGGATAGTGAAAAGGTGTAGCACAGATGGCTTGGGAACAGCGTAACGGGCAGCGGTATTACTACCGCAAAAAGCGCAAAGATGGACGCGTACTCTCTCAGTACATCGGCGCGGGTGAAATTGCCGATTTGTTTTCTCTCATAGATCGTGATGAGCATTTAGAAAGGCGATGGAACCAAATCAAATGGAAAATGAAAAAAGACGATGCTGAAAAATTAGACAAAGATCAAAAGAGCCTTTGCAACCTTACCCGGCAAATTTTGCGGGCCTGCCTTTTGGTAAAAGGCTACCACCCGCACAAAGGCCAATGGAGAAAAAAACGATATGACAGAACAGCGTAAGGTTGTACTTGAAGTTGATGCCGCTAATTTACCCGCAGATTTTGCCGAGGTGGTCAATCGTGCTTATCAGAAAAAGCCTGACCCGAAAGATATTAAGAAGCTGCAAAAATGGATTGAAGATACTCCAGGTTTGTGGAAGTTATTTTTTGATTTTTCTGCGATGACCCAAAGAAGCGCTATTGAAAAAATGGCTTCTGACCAGGTAACCCAATTTTCAATCAAGGCCAACATTGACGAACTCAGGCAGAAATTAGGCTATGCAGAGTTGGCTGAATTGGAAAAACTGATTATTGAAAACATTATCAGCACATGGTTAAGACTTCAATGGACTGATTACCAATTATCAAGTTCTATATGTCAGGAGGGCGTGCGTTTTACTGAAATTGAATTTTGGGAAAGACGGCTTTCCATGTGTCAAAGTCGTTATCTAAAAGCCTGTGAAATGCTCGCACGCGTGCGGCGCTTATTGGCCCCACGCCCCGCAGTACAGATCAATCTAGCCGCTGAAAATGGGCAGCAAGTCAACATTGCAGGCGATTTACAGATCGAAAAGAAGTAACGAACAAACGCACCTTAACAATTAAATATTTGCAGGCGTGTTGCACACAAAAGCGGCGGTTATCTTGTACCTGAAAGGTATAATTTCATTATGGAGTGTGACCAATGACAATCAGCGGCGGCGAATGGTTGACCGTGCAAGAAGCGTCAGAATTGAGCGGATACAACCCAGAACACCTTACACGACTAATCAGGCAGGGCAAGATCGAAGCCCGCAAGTTTAGCATTGTATGGCAGGTTAACCGCGATTCAGTATTGGCGTACCAATCGAAAGCCCAACAATTAGGGGAAAAACGCGGGCGAAAACCTGACAATTCCTGACATTTTTACAGTAATCAGTCCCTTGAAAAGTAGTATAATAGTTTTGTCGTAACATACGACATTTACAACTATATAACAGGCGCGTAAAGTGTTGGAAGCACAATACACGCCCTAACCCCCACGCCGGACTAGCGGCGCAAGGGCTAAGGTTGATTCTATCATGGTCTTTTTTTAGACCATGAACCTTGACTCTTACCCGCTTGCGGCATTCCTGCCCAAGCGGTTTTTTGTTTTGCGCGGGGGATATTCAATCAAGGAGTTTTATGAAAAAAACCAAACCTTTTTTTACTTTTATCATTTCTCTGTCCATGCTGGCTTGCTCATTGATTGCGCAAGTCACGCCCCAGCCGCCAAATGAGCGCAGCGCGGTATTACTTGCCCCCAGGCAGATTATGCCGACACAAAGCACAACATATCCGCCCAAGATTTGCAAAGTCAAAACCGATTTTGCCGAGGGTCGGCTTAATGTACGGTCTTGCAGTGGGCTGGCTTGCCCTGTGCTGGCTGTGATCGTTGAAGGCGAAATATTGACCCCCATCCAAAGCGAAGCCGTCAACGGCTGGCTTGAAGTCCAGACGGCGGGCAGGTTACGCGGGTGGGTAAATTCAAAACTAATTAACTGTGAGGTGAAAAAATGACAACTTTATTTAAATATGTTTCGGCTGTTCTGTTCTTTGCGCTGGCTGTAATGTTGATCGGTTGGAGCGCATCACGCGGGCTTGATTTCATCCAATCTACGCTGCCAGAGGGACAAAAAGCCAACGGCTATTTTGGTTTGGCGGGTACTGAAATAGGGATGCTTATTTGGTTGCTTGTGTTCATGTATGCGGCGCGTTCCATTGGGCAATATGTCACAGCCGGGATTATGACGCTGTTAGACCTTGCGGGCGCGATTGCTCTATTTACCTTTGATAGCCTGCTAAGGGCAGGGCAAACTGGCATGATTTCTACGCTTGCCCCTGAGGAAGTCAGAACTGTCATTCTTGCCTTAAATATGTTGATCGGGGCAAATGTCATTGCAACGGTCTTATATCACCTTGCGGATAATGAGACACAAAAACGAATCAGTGAAGCCGTTTTACAAGGTTTACTTGAATTAAAGGTGATGGCGTCTATCGAAAAGCAAGGTAGAGCCATCATAGACGCCCAAGCCCCAGAACTGGCAACCCAATACCTTGATGAATTCAAGGCGCGTTTTGGCACGGCGGGCGCGTTGGGATTATCAGCAAATGACACAAATCATAAAGAAAACGACAAATCGCCTGAATGGTTGGATTGGCAAAACTGGCTGGATGACTGGAGAGCAACACGCAAAAACGGCAAAAATCCTATTACTTATCACAGCGAAACGATAACGCCCCCTTTATCAAACGCCGGGGAGAACTAAAACCCAAACGGCCTGATACAAATTGCCATAACCCCGCTTGCGGTAAACGCATCAGCCCCGGCAGACATGGAAGGCGGCAATACTGTAACAAAGCTTGTAAACAGGCGGCATGGCGTTACCGTCAACCTGTTACTCCTACCAATGGCAAGAGTAACGCAATATTTACTGAACCATCCCAAATCTAACGCCTTGTGCCTGCCCGTTATGTTACAGCATGGCGGGCAGGCATAGAACGAACAAGCCAAAGGAAAACGACATGAACCGAAACAAAAGTGCAGCAATTTACGTAAGAGTCAGTAGAGCTTATAAAGAGGATGATGAAAGAGTTACGATTGCATCACAATTATCTGACTGTGAGACCTACTGCCAAGAACGCGGTTATACCATCGTTGCGCGTTACGTTGACAAGGATAAATACAGAGTGAAAGGGGCGCTTGTAAATCCATCAGGAGCGCGTAAAGACCGCCCTGCTTATCTTGCCATGCTCAAAGCAGCTTATACAGGGGAATTTGACGTTATCGTTGCTTGGAAAGAAGACCGTTTATATCGTGGCATGTATGCCGCTTTGCCTTTATCCGAAGTGCTTGATGAACACCGAAACGATTTAAAAGTTGAATTGGTCAAAGAGACTTTTGACCGTCAAATGTTGGGAATAAAAGCCGCGATTGCAAAACTTGAGCTTGATAATATCCGTGACAGAATGATAATGGGCCGTAGAGCACGAATAGAACGCGGAGAACCACCCGGCGGGCCAATACGTTACGGGTATAGTAAAGATGAAAACATGCACATTTTTATTAATGAGGCTGAGGCGCGGGTAGTGCGTCAAATCTTTGAATGGTACATCTCAGGCGAAAACGGTATGGAGATTCGACGGCGGCTTAATGCGTCAGGAATTCCGCCCCGTAAAAATAAAATATGGTCAAAAGCAACGATTCACAATACACTCACCTTTGAAGGATATGCAACTGGCAAAAGTATAACAACCTTAGATGGTGAAAAGTTTGCTACTGCCTACCCGCCTATTATTTCAATGAGTGTATGGAACAAATCCCTTGAAATACGCAAGGGGAACAAAACTTACAGAGGGCGAAACGTCAAAGAAGATTATCTTTGCCGGGGAATGGTTGTATGTACTTGTGGATGGGCTTGGATGGTCAGAACATCTCATTCAAAAGGGCAAACTGGCAAGTGTGGTTATTATGGATGCTCACGCAAAGACCACCAACCGGAAAACATGAAACTTAATTGCCCTGGCACAATCGGCGCGAAAAAATTAGATCAATTCGTTTGGGATTTTGTCCTGACCATTTGCAAAAATCCTGATATTGTACGAAAAGCCATTGATACCAAAATTGCAAACCTTCAAGCAGAACTAGGTGATATAGAATCTGATGCAGAGCAAATACAAAGAGGCCTGAGCCGTCTTTCAGATGAACGGCAATGGGTGATTACAACAGCCCGTAAAAACTTGATTAGTGAAGATGACATGGAAAAACAGTTGGCCGGGCTGGATTTGCAAATTATGGATTTACGCAAAAAACATGATGACAAACTTGCGGCAATCTTAATACAGCAACAAACTGACCAATTAAAACAATGGGCAGATCAATATTTGAAAAACCTTGCTGACGGTTTGCGTGTGCTTGAAACGGATATATCAGAGTTGAATGAAGCCGAAAAACTCACCTTATACAATAAGCTTGGAGCAAACCGTTTTGATGAGAAGTACAACCATGATAAACTTGCCTCTCTGAAATGGGCGATTCTTGAAGAAAAAAGGCGCAATGTCCGAATGCTGGTAAGCGAGGTTTTAATCCTAAAAGACCCAGATGGCAGCAAGCGCATTATCCCGCAATTGGCTTTTGATATACCAAAAGAATTGGCAAGTCTGGTATATAGCCACCAATCTTTGGCTTATATTGATGAGATGAAAGACACAGTCAAAAAGTAACTGGAATAACAAAAGCGGGGCAGGTCTTAATGACCTGCCCCGCTTTTGTTGTCGCGAAAGTGCTTTACATACTCACAGCTTCCCAACGCCGACTTGCGCCATTACCGCGCTCATGCTCTGCCAGCCGCAGACCGGCATCCAGCGCATCACACAAACTCAACAACCGCTCCACCCGCTGGACGATGCGCTCTTGTTCGGCAAGGGGTGGGATGGGTATGAAAAGCCTTCCAATATCATATATAGACGCAGGATTGCGGCGCATAAACGCTCCAAATTATTTTATCTTGCATATTTTGAAACTGCGTTTGATCTAATGACATTCAAAAGGCAGGCCAGCCTTCCTGCTTTGTCATTGCTTCATCCAGCGTGGCGTATCCATCTTCGGCAAACTTTGTCACCAGCACATCCAACACCCGGCGGGCAACATCGCCATATTTTTCAAAATAGGCCGGTTTAAGCCGCACGTTGTTGGCGCGTTCGCTGCGGGTTTGTGCTTTGCGGTCAAAAGCGATGTGACAAATCAAATCAAAGGGGTCGAGCTCCAGGCCAACTTCACTTCCCAATTGATCGAGAAAGACACCCTGTTCGAGCAGTTCGCTCAAAATGGCTTCTTTGCGGGTCGTATTAAACATAATCAAAACCCAGCTTTCCTGGTTGTGTGCATTGTATTCCCATCCCAAACCAATCCAACCATGTTTTTATTCTCCCGATGAAGTAGGTGAGATTGATTTTAGCATGAAGTCTACCGTAGACCAATAACCCATGAAAAGGGCAAAACAGTGGCAAAAAGCCTCAAATTTCTTTTTGTTCGGCGTGTAAGATGTTTTATGTCGATGATTCTTTCGAAAAGTTTTATAGGCAGAAACAAAAGCGCGGCAATTTACGTAAGAGTAAGTAGAGCCTGTATGGTACATGACTCGCGAAAAAGCTATGGAAATTCGGTGGCGCCCCGTAAAAATTTGATTAGTGAAGATGACATGGAAAAACAATTGGCTGGGCTGGATTAGCAAATTATGGATTTACGCAAAAGCATGATGATAAACTTGCTGCTGAAAGAATGGACAGATCAATATCTAAAAAATCTGGCAGGCGGTATGCAAGTTCTTGAAACAGATAGATCAGCGTTGAATGAAACCGAAAAACTCACCTTATACAATAAGCTTGGAGCGAACCGGTTTGATGAGAAGTACAACCATGATAAACTTGCCTCTCTGAAATGAGCGATTCTTGAAGAAAAAAGACGCAACGTCCGAATGTTGGTAAGCAAGGTTTTAATCGTAAAAGGCCTAGACGGCAGTATGCGCATCATCCCGCAATTGGCCTTTGAGACCAAAAGAACTAGCAAGTCTGGCATACAACCATCCATCGCTGGCTTATGGCTTATATCGAAGAAATGAAAGATACCGTTAAGAAATAAAGAAGGAAAAACATCCTTGGGCAATTGGATTGAAATACTCAGTAATTTTGCGACATCTTTAAGGAACGGACAACTCCCCGAACAAGGCGCATGGACGTATGTGCTGCTGTGTATTTTGGTGGCGGTAGAGGGGCCAGTGGCAACCCTGCTGGGGGCAGCAGCAGCTTCGGCAGGTCTGATGCGCCCCGTGCCGGTTTTCATCGCCAGCGCTTCAGGCAACCTGATTGCTGATTCGCTCTGGTACGGGCTGGGCTATCTTGGCAACATGGAATGGGTGATGCGCTTTGGAAAGCGCATGAAAATCGATCAGCGTCATCTGGAACGGCTGGAAGACAACCTGCGCGAGCACGCCGTGAAGGTCATCTTCCTTGCCAAGCTGACAGTCAGTTTTTCCATCCCCACCCTGATTGCCGCCGGACTGGTCAAAGCACCCTGGCGCAAGTGGTTTCTGCCCGTCTTCGTTGGCGAAATGATGTGGACAACGGCGCTGATGCTGGTAGGCTATTACGCCACCGAAGCCATCAAACGCGTGGAGCAGGGCGTGGAATATATCGCGCTCTTCGGCGCGGCATTCTTGCTGGTGTTTCTACTCTGGCAGGGACGACGCATCACGAAAAAACAAACCGAAGAAGACCTGGAAGCAGCTTCTAATAAACAAGATGTTCCCTAATCATTGAAAAATATTTGCCACAGCGAAAACAGAGAAAAGTTTTTCTCTGTTTTCGCTTATTCTTAACACCAAAGGAATCCAATTAATGCGCATTTTGCATACCGGAACAACCTATTACCCGTCTCTCAATGGTCAGGCAGTTTTCACCGTCAACCTGGCGGAAGGGCTGGCGCAACGCGGACATGATGTACTGGTAGCTGTCCCCTCCAACGAAATTGAGCCTTACCACAAAGAACGCAAGGGGACAAAAATTGAAGGCATCCAATCGATCAGCCTGAAAAGATGGCATCAAGACGCCTATCTCACGCTCTTCGCCGACAAAGCCGTCGAAAAAATCCTTGACGATTTCCACCCCGACATTGTCCACATCCACGACCATTATCCGCTCTGCCGGGTTTTTGCGATGGCGGCGCAACGGCGCAAGATCAAGTGCGTAGGCACCAATCATTTTATGCCCGAAAATCTGGCATCCTACGCCACCTGGTTTTCACAGTTCAAGCCCGCTTTCAACTTTCTTCTCTGGCAGTGGATGCTGGAAGTCTATAACCGTACCCATGCTGTCACCGCCCAATCCAAAAACGCGGCGGAACTGGTGCGCCAGCAGGGATTACGCCCGCCGATTTTTGCCGTTTCCTGTGGCATTGATCTGCGCCGCTTTTGCCCCGACCCGACCATTGATCGTCGCGCCTGTCGCGAACGCTATGGCCTCGACCCCAACCGCAAGGTTTTCCTGTTCGTTGGGCGGGTAGATGGCGAAAAGATGCTGCACGTCATGATCCGCGCGATGGCCCTGATCAAACGGGACGACATCCAGTTTGCCATTGCCGGGCGCGGAGAAGCCAAGAAAGACCTGATGGCGCTGGCCGAAGAACTCAAGCTCGGCGACCGTGTACGCTTCACCGGCTTCATCCCTAATGAAGACCTGCACCCCCTGCTCAACAGCGCAGATGTCTTCACCATGCCCAGTGAAGCCGAACTGCTCAGCCTGGCCACGCTCGAAGCCATGGCCTGCGGACGTCCCGTACTGCTGGCAAACGCCGTCGCCCTGCCCGAACTGGTCACCGAAGGCGTCAACGGTTACCTGTTCAAACCCAGCGACCCGGCAGATGCCGCCTGCTATATTGATCGCATGGCAAACGAATCAGCGCGCTGGCCCGAAATGGGCAAAGCCAGCGTCGAAAAAGCCCAATTCCACGGGCTGGACTATACAGTGGAACAATATGAACTGCTTTATGAGCATTTACTGGCAGGCAAGCCATTGACTGACTTGCAAAAAGAAATTTAAACAAAACGGGCAGCCATGGCTGCCCGTTTTGTTTTTACTCAATAATGACTACCGTGATCAATGAGTGACTTCAATTTTGCTGGCAACTAACGTCACCGAGTCATATTCCGTCTCAACAACGTCGCCAACATGCAGGGCGGTGATGGCAATCACAGTGTCGTTGCTGATAAGAACAGTGCTGTCTACCACTTTCAAGACCACACCCGCGCCACCGCTATCGGGCATGACTGTTACGGTATTGGCAGTCAGAGCCGAGATCGTGCCGGTGAAATCGCTATCTTCCACCTCACTCTTGATAAAACTAGCAAGCATGGTGGCTGAATTATATTTAACTTCCACTTTATCACCCACGACCAGATCGGCCAGTGGGGTAGTTGCGCCATTGCGCTCAATAACAGTGCTGCTATTCACATTCAGTTTGACGCTGTTGCCACCTTCTTCAGAAGCGACCACAATCGTATTGCCGACAGAGTCCACTGACTTAACTGTCCCATGAATATCGTAATTATCGGCAATATCATCCACTTCGGTGGCTTGTTTGGTAGTTGAGTTGTAACTCAGGCTGGTTTTATCACCCACGCGCAGTTTCGAAAAGCTGACCACCCGTCCCTGGCGTTTGAAATGGGTTGTTGCAGCCACTTTGATCTTGATAAACTTGCCAAGCACAGGCGAAACAGTCAAAAGACGCGCTTTGATGTCAATGGCAACAATTTTGCCTTTTAACAAGCGGGTTGTATATTGTGCAGAGACAGGGGCGGCAGCGATCATGCTCAGGGCAAAAACAACCAGGGTGACGATGTAAACCAACTTTTTGAACATTTTTTCTCCTTTTGAATGAATACGATTTGAATGTGAAAATTCATTATATTTGTCGTATTGCTCATCAAAAAGTTACGGGTAGTTTTAAACCAATGATGACAATCAAAAAGCATTCGGGCAATCAACCCGAATGCTTTTTTTACGCATCAATCATCAACTTACCCTAGCGCATCTCCTGCTTGACCGTGTGGTACAAATTCTCGGCTTTGATTTCGCCGAGTGAGAAGCACGGAGCTTCGAGGTGGTCGGCAAGCTGTTGGGCAAGACCCTGGTCGAAGGCGGCATGCTCCATGTTGATGACCAGTGATTTGACCTTTTCTGTGGCGATGATTTCGGCGAAGTGGTAGGCTTCCTCGTTGGGAGCCATCGTCCCAATCGAGACGTTGCCCGCGCCATCGGTTAAGATAATCAGCAGCGGCTGCACATCCGGGTGGAGTTGCTTCTCGCGGCGCAGCACATCCACAGCCATGAACATGCCCGCAGAAAGCGGCGTCTTCCCACCCACCGGGATGTCGACCAGTGCTCGCTGCGCCAGTTGAATGCTATTGGTCGGGGGCAAGACAAGGGTCGCGCGATCCTTCTGAAACACGATCAGGCCCACGCGGTCGCGGCGCTGATAGGCATCCGCCAGCAGCGAGAGAATCGCCCCCTTTGTCGCGTTCATGCGCTCGGCTACCGCCATCGACCACGAAGCGTCCACCAAAAAGAGCACCAGGTTCGCCATGCGCTTGACACGCACCTTGCGTTGCAGGTCGTGTTTTTCGATGGCGAAAGCCACATGTTTGAGATGCTCGGCACGTTTCTTTTGAAACGGCGCAGCAGCCCGGATGGTGGCGTCAAAAGCAATATCGGTGCTACCATTGGCCGGACGCGCCATGATGTAGCGTCCGCGTTTGCGGTCGGTGCGCGTGCGCGAGCGGCGACCAGCATTTTTGCGGGTCAGCTTGTCGAGCGGCGTATCGAGCTTGCGCGGCATAAACGTTTCGCCCGCCTTGACCTTTTGGCCGCCATCCCACCAATTGGCGTCGGATGAGGCGAAAACGTCCTGGCGGGCGGGTTTGGTAACTGGAGACTGGTTCTGGTCGTCAGGCTGATCTTCTACTGTTGCGTTTTTTTTTCCTTGCCCGAATCCTGCTTCTGCTCCGAGGGGGTTTCCTCGCCGCCATCAGACTCTTCGGTCTGCCCGACGAGGTTCTCAATGCGTTCCTGAAGCTGTTCAGCTGTAATTTGGGCCTGGTGGAAAGGTCCACGCTTGATGCGGTGCGGCAGCGTCAGCTCGGCGGCCAGGGCAATATCATGGTCTGTGATGGAGGTGCGGCCCTCGAAAGCAGCCTCAGCGCGGGCGGCTTTCAAGATCACGAGATCGGCGCGGTGACCGTCCACGTTTAAGGATGCAGTCAGCGCAGCAATCGAGAGTAGATCACGCTTGGTATGCGTGACCTTGCCAATCAGCTTGCGACCCTGCTCAATTTGATGTGAAAGCTCTTCTTCCTTTGGCAAAAACTCACGACGAAAGGCTTCAGGGTCAGCTTCGAAGGCAATGTTGCGTTCCATAATCAACACGCGCTCACGGGCCTCACGAATGCCGACAATTTCCACCGAAAACGCAAAGCGGTCCAACAACTGCGGACGCAGATCGCCTTCTTCGGGGTTCATCGTGCCGACCAGGATAAAACGTGCCGGGTGGCTGAACGAAATCCCTTCACGCTCCACCATGTTGACGCCCATCGCTGCTGAATCGAGCAACAGATCCACAACGTGATCATCGAGCAGATTAACTTCATCAATATAAAGCAATCCGCGATTGGCGGCAGCCAGCACACCCGGCTCAAAGTGACGTTCGCCTTTTTGGATGGCCTGTTCAATATCGAGCGTACCAACCACGCGGTCTTCGGTGGCTGAGACAGGCAGGTTAATAAACGGCGTATTCTTCGACTCAGACGGTAAATCTTCAATCAGCGCGGCGCGTTCGCGGCACTCGGTACACCAGGTATTCGGGTTTTGCGGATCACAGCCAAAGCGACAGTCTTTGACAACATTAACTTTGGGCAAAAGCGCTGCCAGCGCACGCGCCGCCGTCGATTTGGCGGTACCGCGCTCACCACGAATCAGCACACCGCCGATGCGGGTGTCCACCGCGTTAAGAATTAAAGCGCGTTTCATGCGCTCCTGGCCGACAATTGCAGTAAAGGGGTAAATGGTTGGCATAATATTTAGGTTCCTTTGGTCAAATTATACTCTTCACGGTCATAAATACCCAGATTCGGAGATGATGTTGCGCTTTTTATAAAATACGGATGCGGTTCCTGCATCCGGCCTATCATCCAAACAGGGCGGGAAACCCCGCCCCTACTGCAACTCAACTGTCAGGCTGAAGAACAGGTTACAGACACCTTTTTTATGCTACTTGTGTATAATAGTACAAAATTAAAGTTTATGGTACAGTTGACCATATTAACAAACACTTGGCACTTCAATTTTATGTTTGAGAGGCATTGCAAATGAATTCTGAAAATGTTCCCGATATTATTGTCGGTCGGTTGCCGGTTTACCTGCGGGCGCTTCAACGCATGGCAGATGGCGGTGTCATCACCACATCCTCGCAGGAACTGGGCGAAAATGTCGGTATTTCAGCGGCGCAGATCCGCAAGGATTTGTCACAGTTTGGTGAATTTGGCAAACAGGGTACTGGCTACCACATCCCATTTTTGATCGAGCGTCTCTGCCAAATTTTGAAAGTCGACCGCATTTGGAATGTGGCTGTCATCGGCATGGGTGAACTGGGACGTGCAATTGCGCGTTATCAAGGTTTTGCCAACCGGGGCTTTCATGTGCAAATGTGCTTTGACAGCGACCCGGCCAAAATTGGTCAAAAAGTTGGCGAAGTGAGCATCAGCGATATTAAGAGTATTGTCAAGGATGTGAAAGAAGCCCACATCAAGGTTGCCATGCTATGCGTGCCGGCGGAAGTTGCGCAGGAAGTAACCAATCAATTGATCGAGGCAGGCGTACAGGGCATTTTGAATTATGCGCCAGTCAGCCTGTCGGTGCCAGGAAATGTCAAGGTACAGTACATCGACCCGGCAATTGGCTTGCAACGAATTACTTATTATCTTTAAATCATTTACCCACACAAAAAAGGCGATTACCCAAACGGTAATCGCCTTTTCTAATTCCTAATAACTGCTTTCCTACACCTGAGGCAAATTGCGCCGCAAATGGTTGTACATGCCCAGGCTACGCGCCGCGCCTTCAGCGACACAGGTGAGCGGATTATCGACCAGGTAGGCGGGAATGCCAAGGGTCTTGGTCAGCAGTTTATCGATGCCCCGCAGCAGTGCACCACCACCCGTCAGCGCCATGCCCCGGTCAATAATATCAGAAACAAGCTCAGGGGGAGTCTTTTCGAGCACCCGCCGACAGGTTTCGGTGATCTGTTTTAACGGTTCCTGCAAAGCTTCAACGATTTCCCCAGTCGTCAGCGTGACCGGACGGGGCAGCCCCGTGACCTGATCCTGACCCTGGACTTCCATGCTCTGTTCAGTATCCTGTGGGACGGCTGCGCCAATTTTGAGCTTGAGCTGCTCAGCGGTGATGGGGGAAATAATCACGCCATACTTACGACGGACGTAGGTGACGATGGCGTCATCGACAAAAGCGCCGCCAGCACGCATGGTCTCAGCCGTGACAATGCCATACATCGCAAGCACCGCAGCCTGTGTGGAACCACCGCCCAGGCAAACGACCATGTTACCTGAAGGCGAATTGATCGGCAAATCGACGCCGAGCGCAGCAGCCAGCGGCTGCTGGATCAAATAAGCTTCACGCGCACCAGCCTGCAAAACGGCTTCGTGTACGGCACGGCGTTCCACACTGGTGACGCCGTAAGGGACGGTAATCATTACGTTAGGCTTGAAAATGCGAATGGGTCCGCTGACGCGCTGTTGCAATAAGACGCGCAACAGAGTTTCGGTGATTTCATAATCGGCAATGACGCCATTTTTGAGCGGGCGCGCTACTTCAATCAGAATCGGGGACGCGGCCTTCCATGTCTTTGGCCTGCTGACCAATTTCGACGACTTTCTGGTCGGCAACATCAATCGCAACCACCGTTGGTTCTTCAACCAGAATGCGGTGGCCCTCTGCGATACGCGTGTACATTGTTCCCAGGTCAATACCCAGGTCTTTCGAAAATCCTGCCATAAGGGAGTGTTACTCTTTGTGCGAGGGGTTCCGCGCCGAATGGATTCGCGCCACGGTTGGGTTTAAGATAACTGGCCTATTATACCCGTCACCAGCATGATATAGCATTGAAAAATGCGATTGCCCCCGGTTTAGCAAATTCACCGATAAATTGGTAGGGGCGTAGCAGTGCTACGCCCCTACGTCGGCGGTACATTTTAATCATTACAGCTATTAGATGTTGAGCTTGTTTTCAGCTTCGAGCCGGGTAATGGCCTGTTTGAAAACTTCATAGGGCTGCGAGCCGACAATGCCGTAGCGGTTGTTGAGCACATACATCGGCACGCCGCTGACGCCCAGCGCATGGGCCTGATCCACCTGTGCCTGAACCTGCGCTGTGTATTCACCACTTTCGACTTTGCTTTGCATTTCGTCCGCATCCAAACCGGTTTCGGTAGCGGCAGCACGCAGCACATCCCAGGTGCTGATATCCAGGCCCAGACCGTAGACTTTTTGAAAGACAGCATGGTGGAATTCGTCAAGTTTGCCGTGCTGGCGGGCGTATTCAGTGGCCTCGTGAGCGCGGCGCGTATTGAAAAGTCGCATCACATGCACAAAGTCCATGCCATAGGAATTGGCAGTATTGCGCAGCCGGTTGGTCGTCGTGGCAACCTTCTCAAGGATATAAGCAGGCAAATCCATGCCTTCGGGTGGGGTATCGGGGCGCAGATAAAACGGCTGCCAGTCCACTTCCACCGGGTATTCGGTCTTGAGACGCTCAACGACGCCCTGCCCCACGTAGCACCACGGGCACATATAGTCAGAGTAGATCGTAAGTTTGAGAGTCATTGTTTCATATCCAAATCTTACTTCATCAACTGGCATTTGGGATTTTTTCGTTCAATGGCTGTTTCCAGATGCCGTCAAAGGCAATTTCGGATAATGGCTTGCGGATGCGTGTTGCCAGCTCACGTTCGCGCAGATCGTCCGGCAGCGAGGCCGGGTCGCCGGGATAACCGACAGTGAAGACGGTCATCGGCTCGTAACCGGTTGGCAGTTCAAAAACCCGTGCAGCCTCTTCACGGTCAAAGCCAGCCATCTGATGCAGATAAAGCCCCAGGTCGCCGGCCTGCACTGTGATGTGTGCAACCGCCTGGCCCAAGTCATAAGTGGCCCAGGCATTGGTCTGGCCAGGTTCGCGCTCACTATGAACGACGGCTAGCACCAAAACAGGCGCGTTTTTGGCCCACGACCGGTTTTTTTCAGATAGCACGTCCAGTAATTTTGAGAACGGTTCTGGCGATTGCTGGGTGGTAATGATAAAAGCCCAGGGCTGCATATTCCCAGCCGAAGGTGCCCAGCGTGCAGCCTCAAACAAGCTCAATAGTTTTTCGATTTCAACCGGCTGCTCAGAAAATGCGCGCGGGCTCCAGCGAGATTTTAATAAATCGTGAATTTGGTGATTGGTTTGCGCGATTTTATCCATTTATATTTGCCTGTTAACCAATCTTCAAAAGGATACGTCCGCGACCGTGGCCGCTGGCGCTCAATTCTTGTGCGGCGCGCGCTTCTGCCAAGGGGAAAACTGTCCCGACAGCGGGGATGAGTTCCTTCGATTTGAGCAACGCTGAAATTGGAGCAAGCTTCTCATGCGTGGCGCGGGATGCGGAAACGGCGCGAACGCCTTCGGCCTGACCCGCACCTGGGGCCAGCATCCCAGCAACGGTGACGTAGATTCCGCCCTGGTGCAACACCTTGAAGGAGCGCTCGGCCAAATCCCCGCCGACAGTATCGATCACAGCATCCAGCCCACTGACGAGCGTTTCAAACGGCGCGGCATTGTAATCGAGTACAGTTTCCGCGCCCAAAGAGCGGATATATTCTGCGTTTTTGGCGGAGCCTGTGGCAGTCACGTGCACACCTTTCAAGTGCGCCAGTTGGACGGCGTACAGCCCTACGCCACCAGCAGCCCCATGCACCAAAACCTGCTGCCCTGACTGGATGTCCGCCGCTTCAACAGCGCTCCAGGCGGTCAGCGCGCCAACGGATACGGTTGCGGCTTCTTCAAAGCTCAGGTGAGCAGGCTTTGGTTGAATATCGCCCACGCCCGCCAGCGCATATTCGGCATACGAACCTGCCAGAATGCCATAGACTTCCTGCCCAACTGTAAACGTCGTGACATCCGGGCCAACAGCTTCGATAACGCCTGACCCTTCCATGCCAGGTGTGGATGGCAAGGCCAGCGGAAAATACGCCTTAAAATAACCGGCGCGCATTTTCCAATCTGCCGGGTTGACGCCTGCGGCAACGACGCGCACCAAAACCTGTCCAGCGCCTGGCTGGGGACGATCCACCTGGTCGAGCACGAGCACTTCCGGCCCGCCATAATCGTGAAAACGAATTGCCTGCATGGTAGTTTCTGACATGATGTACCTCCTATGAAATGTTATTCAGAACGGGTTGTTAAAACAACGGCGTTTTTGGATGGGTCGCGCAACAGCGTGCCTGCGGATATCTGCTCTGTGAGGATTCCGGCCTGTTGGACACGCTCCAGCACCGCATCGAGCGCCGTTTGATTGGGCAGCTCCACGCTGAAATAGCGCAACCCGACAGCACCTGCTGGTGGCGGCGGCGCGCCCTCCCCTTGCCAGGTATTCAAGCCAATATGGTGATGGTAACCACCCGCCGAGACAAAGGCAGCGCCAAAGAAACGCGCCGTGCCCATCACGTCGAACCCGATCACGCCATGATAAAAATCGACAGCTTCATTAACATTGCGCACGTGCAAGTGGACATGCCCAATGCGCGTCTCTTCGGGCACGGGTTGATCGAGCTGGTCGTCTTCAGTCAACAGCCCAAGGAGCGCTTCAACATCCAAGGGTTCGCGTCCATTACTTAACGAGCCATCTGCTCGGCGGGCGATAAACTTCTCATCTTCCATCCCAAAGAAACCATCTTCAGGCAATTCCGCATAAAGCTCGATGCCGTTGCCTTCGGGGTCATCCAAATAGGTTGTTTTGGTCATAATGTGATCAGTGGGCGAGTTGGGCCAGCGCAGCGCAAACAGCCGCGCCATGGCGCGAGCCAGCTCGCGCCTGCTGGGGAAAAGCACGGCCAAATGATAAAGGCCCGTCACATGGCGATACTTTTTCAACCCGCTTTGTTCGGTCAGGCGTAGCAAATCTGCGCCACCTGCACCCAGACCAGCCTGGTTACCATCGCGCCAGTGTAGTTGAAAGCCCAGCACCTGCTGGTAAAACGCCACCTGGTTTTCAAGGTTGGAAACGGTTAAGGCAACATGCCCTGGCCGTGTCGCCGGGTGGATCGAAAATTCGGTTTTTGTAGAGAGAGTGGGAGTTGTCATGGGATCACCAGCATAAGAAGCGTTAGTAACAGGCCCGTCACAAAGGATTTAATCTGCACGCGGCTGGCCTGTCGGCGCACCTGCGCCAGTTCGGCGGGGTTTTCGATCTTCTCGGTGACAGCGCCCAGCTTGCGCGACTGGCGCGCTGAAAGACCGACACAGGTCTTATCGCGCCACTGGAAAAATCCCGAAGCTGCCCCGGCAAACGGAAGAAAAAGCAACAGCCGCCACCAGTGACTGGTACCGGTGATTGCCATCGCCGCGAAAGCAGCCATTCCAATCACAAACGCAACGATGCCACCGATCAGCCGCCCGCGGCGTTCTGCAGTGCTGATGTTCGGGATACAGACATCGCCTGTTGGTGTTTGTCCTGCATCAGGGTTTAATACAGTTCCTTTGACATCTGACATTTCAGCCTCCGTTTCAAGAGACAAACTAGATTACTTTTCTGATTTCTTTCTACTTATTCTCTGTAACTGTCAATTTGATCAACATATAGACGGTAATAAAACCTGCAACAACGTGCATAATCATCAAGGCAATCGCATAGCCCCAGTTCGCGCCAGGCATCGCCGTCCCCATGGATGGAACCGCAAGATCGGGCAAAAAGCTAATCACCAGAAATACAGATGAAATGATGACATAGGTACGGATCGGATTCTTCGCAAAACGTCCAACCAGTGCGAATACAATCACTGCGGCTGTACAAAGAATAACGGTCAACACAATTGGAACCATAATCATCCCAAGCCCTGGGGCATAAGGGGGACGCAATACTACCATTGCAATAGCGCGGACGATCAATACGCCAATGACAGCTGCGAGCACCGTTAGCGGGCCGACCCACAAGAGTTCGGCGAAGTTGTATCGGGGAATTGGTGTTGGGCATAATCACTCTCCTGATTTACGATTGCACTCTGACTGAGAGAACAGGCGGTGCTGGTGGTACAAGTGGCTGAACGGGTTCTTGGTGTTCTCTCGCTACTTTTAAGGCTTTCGCCCACCAAAGGAGTTGATTACAGGAATTCATCCGCCTGCCAGGTGATACTATCGAGCGGGTTCGATGTCTCGCCATCCTGAGGCCTTACGATTGCCAAATACACAGGGGATGGAATGTGCAGCGCTCTTTGGATTGGCGCCATCTGGAGCTCAATCGCCACCAGACGTAGCTGTTCAACGCTGCGCGCACCGCCTGCATTGCCATAACTCACAAATCCGACAGGCTTGTAATTCCATTCAGGATACAGAACATCCAACGCATTTTTTAGCACAGCCGGATAACCGTGATTGTACTCCGGAGAAACGATGATGTAGCCATCTGCTTCATTCACTTTCTTTGCCCATGTTCTCACACGTTCATCTGAATAATTTCCTTGCAAACGCGCAGGAGACATCGGTTCATCAAAGAAAGGCAATGGATAATCGCGCAAATC
Source organism: uncultured Chloroflexia bacterium (assembly GCA_963757465.1). Lineage (GTDB taxonomy): Bacteria > Chloroflexota > Anaerolineae > Anaerolineales > Villigracilaceae > UBA5195. The sequence continues at coordinate 171,361 of CAVWRY010000011.1, forward strand.
GACAAGCTCAACTTCCAAGTCTGACTTTGTTTTTGCGTACTCAGCGATCCAGTGGGCAGGTTTCTCGCTGAATCGGTTCTGGCGGGTGCTGCCGACAATTACTTGAATTTTCACAGATCATATCTCCATTATCTTTAAAGAAAGCTGGTCGTAATCCTGGCAAATTTAGTACTGTAACTGTTGGAATTGGTTTCATTCAAACAAAGGAGTTCGAACGAGCACTTAAACCCCAACTCTTCCTTGACCAGAATCATTGTAGCACGACCAGGGCGGACCTCTTTATTGAAAATAAGAATCTTGTTGAGCGAGGTATGCATTTTATAAAGTTCCTGCATGTGTATGTCCTCGCGTGGAACACAATATTCTTCAATGCGGCGCAGCCCTTCAGCAAGGTCTTTGACGATTTTCTGCGTGCCGATGACCCAGATCACATTGCCTGCACCCGATGCATAAGGGCCAATCTGGCTCCCCGTGTTGGATGCAATGATAATATGCCCATCCTCAGTAACGGCCTGTGCGCTGCCAGCAGCATACTGCGGACTGGCCCCTAGCTTGCGGATTTCGTCGCCCTGTGTGGCACGATCCATGGCAAACATTTTGGGGCGCAGCGCGTCATAACGGCCAGACTTGTCAACCACATCCTTGATGCCAATCGTTTCAAGGGTCACAGATGCTCCCAGAAACACCTCGGCGCCGTCGGGGATGAGTTCAAAGAACAAACGTTTGGCTTCTTCGCCATTTTCTGCAATCAAGGTGCGGATGCCGTTGGCGGTCAATGCGGCGGCTGTACGTTCAATCTGCTCATTGGAAGCCAGTGTTGTGAAAGATGTATTCAGGGTAAATTCAGGGGTGGTCATGGTTTTACTCCTTAATAATGAATGGTGAGGCGACAATGTTTATGGAACCAACAGGTTTCAGTTTCGTAGATTGACTGTTTTATGTTGCCATAGTATATTATATACATACGTTGCATAAGCAACAAGTGTTGCGATATTAGACACCTTCTTATAAAATTGGTCAACCATCAAAAACGAACAAATGTTGTCTAAGCAACACAGGAGCCAAAATGTTGTCAAACTTAACTTATGAACCCGAAAAACTTGATCCGCGTGTCAAACGTACCCGCCAGATGCTTGATCAGGCCTTTGTCTCCTTGCTGGCCGAGAAAGGTTTTGATGCTGTCAGTGTGCAAGATATTACCGCCCGCGCTGGCGTCAACCGTGCCACGTTTTATGCACACTTTGAAGACAAGTTTGCCTTGCTCGATTATTCCATCAGCGAGTCTTTCCGCGAGGAGATCAAGAAGCGCCTGCTGTCTTCCTGCCACTTTAGTATGGAGAATTTGCGTCAGTTGATTGTAGCAGTCTGCGAGTTTACACACAACCTGGGTTCCCAGTGTGCCCCGGCCCAGCGCCAGTTTGGGCCGCTGGTGGAAAATCAGATTAAAGTCAGCTCTACGATTTTAATTTTGATGTGGCTGAAAAAAAATGAAAATGCCAACTCCCCCGAAACATCGGCGACTGCTGCCAGTTGGGCTATTTACGGCCTGGCGATGCAATGGAACCGTGAGAAGAAACCTGCATCTGCTGAAGCGTTTGCCGATCAAGTGCTGCCGCTGGTGGCAACCAACTTAAAATCTGACGCAAACCGCTTGATGCTATTCCCTGACTGTGTAATCGCCTTTTTCCAATAAAATCAACAGCTCCTGATGTGAGCAAACCACCGGGCAGCCCGGCGCTTCAAAAATACCATCGACATCAATCAAGATCGGCTGAATCCCGGCATTGCGCGCGCCGACCACATCGGCATAGTAATTGTCGCCAATATAAAGGGTTTCATGGGGTTGTACCCCCACCCTTTGCATGGCATGCTCAAAAATGGCTTTTTCCGGCTTCCAGGATTGTACTTCCCCGGCCGAGAGCGAGAAGTGGAAATATTCTGCCAGTCCAATTTTTTGCAGATAATCATGGTAGGGTGTATCACGGTTTGAAACAACCGCCAGAATCACGCCGGTTTCCTTGAGTGCTTTCAGCAGTTGCTGCACGCCGGGCATCAACATGTCATTATCACCAGGGTGGTTATTCTCATTCATATATTCGTGCATGAACAACCCCAAACTTTCGACCTGCCCATCAGATGCGCCCAGCGCCTTCAAAAAACGACAACTGTAATTGACCCAGAACGATTTTTGCTCAGGGAAATCTTGGCTGTCACGATAGACTTCTTCTGACCCGCCAAAATAATAGTGTTCCCAACGCATGGCGCGCAGACGGTCAGCGGCTGTAATCGTCATACCCTGTCGAACAACTTCTGCAATAAAAATATCACGGCTGGTTGGGCTATTGGTGCGCAGCGTCCCATCCAGATCGAAAAAAATGGCTTTGATGTTGGGGGGTAAAAGCATAAAGTCTCCGTTTACAGGTTGAAAGGTTGGAAAGTTGGATGGTGAAAAGAAAAAACCTTTCACCATCCAACTTCTAAACTTTCCAACGATTCTTCATCCACCGATTTGATTCATGGCGCGGTTGAGGGGGATGACACCTTGATCGAGGCCGTGGCCCCAGGGTTTTTCCCAGACCCCCTGCAAGATCAGCGCCCGCAGGTCTTCGAGCGTCGCCCCGGCCCGTAGCGGAGTCAGCAAATCGATTTCCTTTTCCCGCAGCAGGCACATGCGCAACACCCCATCCGCGGTCAGGCGCGCGCGCGTGCAGGCTGAACAAAACGGCACCGTCACCGATGAAATAAAACCAACCGTCCCTTGTGCGCCCTGAATGTGAAAAGTGCGCGCCTCGCCATCATATTGGCCAGTCGGCTCCAGCGCGCCAAAACGCACCTCAATTTTTTGCTGAATTTGCGCAGCCGTGACAACCTGTGATTTTTGCAGATCAGTGACACCGGCAAATGGCATCATTTCGATGTAGCGCATCTGCCAGGGCCGATCCACCGTCAGTCCAGCCAGGTCCGCTACGTCGTCTTCGTTGTAGCCGTTGACCACCACTGCGTTGAGTTTGATCGGCGTCAGCCCAGCGACTTCAGCAGCCAGAATGCCGTTCCAGACATCGTCGAGGCTGCCCCAGCGCGTTAAACGGCGAAACTTTTGCGGGTCGAGGGTGTCAATGGAAATATTAACCCGTTGCAAACCTGCGTCCTTTAACGGTTGCGCCAACTGCGAGAGCAAAATCCCATTCGTGGTCATCGAAAGCGAATTGATACCGGGGGTGGCTGCGATTCCGCGCACCAGTTCGACAACATGCGCCCGCACAGTAGGCTCGCCACCTGTCAGACGAATTTTGTCGAAGCCTAGTTCGGCAAACAGACGCGCCAGCAACAAAATTTCGTCGTCCTGCATCATCGCTGCATTTGGACGAAATGTTTGATCTTCTGGCATGCAATAAACGCAACGCAGGTTGCAGTGGTCGGTTAAGCTAATTCGAAGATAGTTAATCTTCCGTCCAAAACGATCTAATGCCATAATTACCTCATATACCAATATTACAACTGAATTATACAACCTGCCTAAAGGCAAACTTAGAAGAGTGTTAGAAATATACAAATGCAATCCACCCACAATTGACTTGCATGGCGCTGCGTGCTATGATCGTGACTATCATTCTCAAAATTCTTTTTTCTTAGTTTCAGTTTTATAGGCATTTGTTTATTATTTTGCATTTATTTTTTCTAAAGGAGTTTTTCCATGAGCATCGATTTTATCGTTCGTATTGTTGGTATGATTGTATTTGCAATATTCGGGGGCTACTGGGGGTTTGGGTTCGCAACAAATATACATGACAACATTACAGTTTACACGTTTGGGTTGGGACTGGTGGGTGCATTGTTTGGGCTGATTGCCACTCCTTACTTCACAACCATTCCGATCCGCTGGTTGCGCACGTTTCTGGTGCGTGTTTCGGCAGAAGGACTGTTGACCGGGTTAACGGGTCTGGTGATGGGATTGCTCGTTGCAGCACTGCTCACCTTTCCGCTGTCGATGTTACCGCAACCATTTGGCGGTACCTTGCCCTTTGTCGCCGTACTGATCTTTGGCTATTTCGGTGTGTCGCTTTTCTCCATGCGTCAAACGGATATGCTCAATGTCATCGCATCCCTTTCCAACCGGGGCGGCGAATCGGGCGGAGCGGCAAGCGCCTGGGGTCAATCGGCAGCACGCACCATTTTGCTCGATACGAGTGTCATCATTGACGGACGCGTTTCAGACATTGCCAAAACCGGCTTTCTGCCCGGCACGCTTTTGATCCCGCGCTTTGTCTTGAATGAGCTTCAGTACATCGCCGATTCAGCCGACGGTCTACGCCGCGCGCGTGGGCGACGCGGCATGGAAGTGCTGGCCGAACTGCAAAAGATTTCAGCCGTCACCGTGCGCATCAGCGATATTGATGTGGATGGCGTCCGTGAAGTGGATGACAAGCTGGTCATTTTGGCGCGCCAGATGAAATGCCCGATCCTGACCAATGACTACAACTTGAACCGCGTCGCTGAACTGCAAGGGGTCACGATCCTGAACATCAACGAGTTGACCAATGCTGTTAAATCAGTGGTACTACCCGGTGAGACGATGGGCATTCAGATCATTCAGGAAGGCAAGGAAATGAATCAGGGCGTGGGCTACATGGACGATGGCACGATGGTTGTGGTCGAAAACGGTAACAAATATATCGGCCACATCAAACCAGTCACCGTCACCAAAGTCTTGCAAACTGCCGCCGGACGCATGATTTTTGCCAAGCCAGAAGATTAGCTTTAAGACATTCGATGTTCGCTTTTAGAAAAGTCCAGCCTTAGAACTGGACTTTTTTTATACATCCCAGTTTGAGCAGGCTGGTTTATAATTTGCGCTCTCAGGAGAGATTCAATGATCCGTCTTTACAATACCCTCACCCGCAAAAAAGAAGATTTTGAAACGCTCGAACCGGGCCTCGTTAAAATGTACGTGTGCGGCGTCACCGTTTACAACGATGCACATGTTGGTCACGCCATGTCTTCCCTGGTCTTCGATATCATCCGTCGCTATTTGGAATATCGCGGCTACAAGGTCAAACACGTTATGAACTTCACCGATGTGGATGACAAGATCATCAATCGCGCCAACCAGATGGGCATTGAGCCACTGGTCTTATCCGAACGCTATATCAAAGACTACAAACAAAACCTGCTCGATCTCAACATCATCCCGGCCACATCCACGCCCCGCGTCAGCACGACCATGCCCCAGATTATCGACTTTATCAAGGGGCTGATCGCTAAAGAATTCTGCTTATCCCGCTTCCAACGGGGATGTTTATTTCCGCGTCAGCAAAGATGAAGACTACGGCAAACTTTCTGCCCGCAAACTGGACGATATGCAGGCCGGCTCACGCATCGAAATCGAAGAACTCAAAGAACACCCGATGGACTTTGCGCTCTGGAAAGCCGCCAAACCTGGTGAAATCTCGTGGGATAGCCCCTGGGGCAAAGGCCGCCCTGGCTGGCATATCGAATGTTCAGCCATGAGCCTTGCCGAACTGGGCGAACAAATCGACATTCACGGCGGCGGCAACGACCTGATCTTCCCGCATCACGAAAACGAAATTGCCCAGACTGAGAGCTTCACTGGCAAACCCTTCTCGCGCTATTGGATTCACAACGGCATGTTGCAACTGGGCGGCGAGAAAATGTCGAAGTCTTTGGGCAATATCATCAGCATCAAAGATTTCCTGCAAAAACATGATGCGGACGTCATGCGCATTCTCGTATTAAATGGATCCTACCGCGCCCCGCTGGTATTCAACGATGAGACGCTCGAAGCTGCTGAAAAGGGCCTGGAGCGCATCAAATCCGCCCTGCGCCCGGCCACCGTGATCGGCGGTGCTGCCTCGGTTGGCGTGTTGAACGTGCTCTTTGTGCAAATGGAACTCACAAAAAAAGGCTTCATGAAAGCTATGGATGATGACTTCAACACCGCCGGAGCGCTTGGCAAAATCTTCGACCTGGTGCGCGCCATCAATACCGCCCGCGACGAAGGCGTTAACGAAGCGCAACTGACCCCCGCGCAAGATCTGATCCGCGAGTTGACCAGCGTTTTCGGCCTGCGCCTGACCGAAAAAGCATCCAACAGCGGCAGCAATACTGACAAGTTTATCGACCTGTGGTGGAAGTACGCAAAAGAGTGCGCGACGAAAAGCGCTGGGCCATCTCTGACCTGATCCGCAACGAGCTGAACGAACTGGGCGTCACAATTGAAGACAACAAAGACGGAACAACCACCTGGCGATACTCGTAAAACTGTAAACCAGCAAATTATCGATAAAAGACCAGAAAACGCTTCTGGTCTTTTATAATGCATCGATCATGGAAAAACTAATTCTTGAAGCGCAACAATTGTTCCATCTAAACCTGTCTGCAAAACAGGTGGAAATGCTGTCGATTTACGAACGCGAATTACTGGCATGGAATGAGAAATTCAACCTGACAGCCATTCGGGATGTGGATGGAATTCGCACTAAGCATTTTCTAGATTCGTTCTCATGCGTGCTAGCCTGGCAGGGCAACCCACCCCTCAGCCTGGTGGATGTGGGAACCGGCGCTGGCTTCCCCGGGCTGGCACTGAAAATCATCTACCCTGAAATGCGCCTGACCCTGATCGAATCCGTCGGGAAGAAGGCCAACTTCTGCAAACATGTCGCTGCAACGCTGGGGCTAAACAATGTCGAAGTGCTTTCTGCCCGCGCCGAAGATGTTGGGCAAATGTCCACGCATCGCGAACAGTACGATTGGGCGGTGGCCCGGGCAGTCGCGTCCCTGCCCATTTTGGCAGAATATCTGTTGCCTTTGGTCAAAGTCGGTGGGGGGATGTTGGCCCAAAAGGGAGAGAGCGGCCCCCGTGAAGCGGATTTGCTCGAAAAGCGCTGAAAACCCTGGGCGGACGGCTGCGCCCGATGGTCCCGGTGACGCTTCCGGGGGTGGAAGACACCCGTTACCTGATCATTGCCGACAAAGCTGCGCCCACGCCATCCGATTATCCACGCAGGGCTGGCATCCCGGCGCAAAAACCGCTCTAGAAGTCAATAAACAACCAGGCTGAAAATCAGCCTGGGCGTTTATCTTTGTGCATAGACTATTGGCAGTTATGATATTTTGCCATCCTGCACCTGCCAGCGTGTGGACGCTGCGGCAAACTCGGGCGTGAACAGGTTCAGGTCAGTGGTGGTGAGCAGCGATTGTTCCGTTTCTTCGAGCGCAGTGAGCAGGTCGGCGCGGCGTTCAAAATCCAACTCGGCCATGACTTCGTCGAGCAGAATCACCGGGCCATTCGCCGGTACGTTCCTTCATCCAGGCAACTTCGGCCAGTTTGAGCGCCAGCATGGTGGTGCGCACCTGTCCGCGGGAACCGTAGTCACCGAGATTGACGGCGTTGGCGAGGAAGCGCAATTCATCACGGTGCGGACCAATCGTCGTCACGCCGCGGCTGATCTCTTCGGAGCGGAGTTTTTTGAGAGCATCGGCAAAACCTTTTTTAATGGCATCCAGATCAAGGGTCGAGCGGTCGACGGGGGCATCCAGTTTGAGGGCAAACTGACCCTCGGGGCGCGGACTCGGATCATAAGCCGGGTCATAGGCAATCCGCAAAATTTCCTTGCCGCGCGTCAGGCGGTGATGCGCACGGGCGGCGAGCCGCTCCAGCTCTTGAATGGATTGGACGCGCCACTGGATGATTTGCGCGCCAAGGTTGACGAGGGCACTGTCCCAGAATTCGAGCTGGGAAAGATCGCCCCCCTTTTCGCTGAGCTGTTTCAATAGGGCATTGCGCTGGCTGAGGGTCGTCTGGTACTCGTTGAGCGCAGTGGCATAACCGGGGATGACCTGGGCGAGAGTCAGATTCAGATAGCGGCGGCGATCTTCGGGCGCACCCTCAACCACCTGCGACATCTGTGGGATAAAAAGCGCGGCATTGAAGTGGCCGATGACTTCGTTGGCCGTGCGCTTGACGCCGTCGAGCAAAATCTCCTTGCGGGCGCGCAGGCCCAATGGCCCGACGGCTTCGACGATGATGCGCACTTCGATACGATGCGACTTTTTGCCACGCACATAGTCCGCAACAATGCGCGCAACCGATAAATTGTCCTTTGCGGCATGAAAGTTGACCAATTGCCGGTCAGTATGGGTTTGAAAGGAGTTAAACGTGGCAAGGAAGTAGACGGCTTCAAGCAGGCTGGTTTTGCCCTGTGCGTTGCTGCCGACCAACAAAACAGACCGCCGTGGAACGTCCATATCCAGGCGGGCAAAGTTACGAAAGTTGGTGAGGGAGATGTGTTTGAGGTACATGAAGGGTGATGCGTAAGGCGTAATTGAGTGGATAGTTAAAGCTTTTAAAAAAGTAGATAATTTTCAATAGAACATACAGTATGAATTCATGAACTTTGGCTATTTTCCCCAATCAAAATATCATCAACTTTTTTGTCAGTATACTGTTTAATAAGGCTCATCAACATGTTTGTTGCACCAGTAACATGTTCCATATCGCTAACAATACCAAGAAACCTTAGCAACAAAAAGGTGACAACAACTGCATCCTTATTATTTTCTTTCCCGACTCTCACACCGTAGGCGTTAGTATTAGCACCAGACTCGATATCAGAAAGACGAGAAATATCTCGGTGCATGATTATTCCTTTATCAAGTAAAAGGATAGCATCTGGCAAAAAGCCATTATCCAAAGGCTGCTGATATTGTTTAAGATTTTTAATAATTGCAGGAAGACTGGGCGAGTTGAACGCAAAGATAATACCTGTTATCCGTTCATTCAATTTCTTCATCAATTCTATGTTCTCAAGGGCGGTTTTTATGTCGTTTTTGCCAAAATTTGTCTTAACTTCTATAACCATTCTCGCTGATTGGGGCCATACTATTTTGATTGGACCGTCAGAATGAATTAGGGGATAATCATTCTGATTGTAGACAAGAATATCACATTGCTTACTTGCTTCATACGTTTCAGAAAAGGTGCAAATAAAGCCTTGCCCTACATGATAATTTCCTGGCGCATGGGATGATAGAAATTCTCGCAAGATGATTTCGTTTGCATTCCCAGATGACAAGTTGTGTTTTACAAATACGCGCATTCTGTTAAGGCGTGCTTTGAATTCTCGCGAAACACCTAAACAATATTCTATTATCTTGTCTGGATTGTTTGTCATTTTTCTGGGCCTTTAAATTGTCTGCGGTTGGAAGATGCATCCGTTTCGATGGTTTTTTACCCTATGCAGATCTCGACGCCCCTTCAATGCCATTTGTCCAGAGTTCATACTCGCTTAAATCAGCATCATCATTCCATGAGATGCCATAGCCGCCCACATCCACACTGACAGCCTTGAAAAAAGCGTCATTTTTTAGCATCTGAAACATTTCCATTGCCAGTAAGGGTGAGCAATCGTAAATTTTCTCGATGCCATTATCAAACTTTACCAATAACTTTTTATTTTCCAAAACTTGAACCGATAAGACTTTGGGCGTTTTCATTTTTATTCTAATCCGGGTAATTGTTTGAACTCGTTCTTCTGCCAGATGGACAATAATTCGTTTTGGTATTGTGCCGCCCATTCTTCTACTAATTTCTGCGATCGGGCGGGTAAATCTCCCTCGATCATTTCAAGCGTTTCAATCGAGAACACACCGTTGAATTCAGCATAGACAGCATGGAAATGTGGAATGCCATGCTCACTTTGGCTGAAATACATTTTAATAATAATGCCGTAAAAGCGGGCAATGACTGGCATGTTTTACTCCTTATTATGAATAGACAAAACCGCCTCAACACTATCCTTATATGAGACATCTTTTCCCCACATTTCATTTCCAACAGCATGGTCATTGTCAATTTCATCGTGAATGTTGTTGGCATTGATACCAGCCAACAACTCATCCAATGTCCACGCTGGGGTGGCGACAGGTTTCATTATAGTCGGGTCTCCAACTTCGGCTCACTCAGGCAGGTCATGCAAATCGGACGTATCTTCTTCCCCTTCGGCGGGTGGCGCGTCAGTGCGCCAGATGCGGGTGGCGAGGTCGGTAAAGAGAATACCATTTAAGTGATCAATCTCATGCTGGAAGATACGCGCCGTCCAATCTTTGAGCTTGAGCGTTAACGGTTGCCCGTGGCGGTTCTGTCCCTTCACGGTGATGGCGATGTGGCGCTCCACGTCCCCATTAATGCCGGGGATCGAGAGACAACCCTCCACCCCGAGTTCCACTTCAGCAGATTTGCGGGTAATCTCAGGGTTGACGATGGTGTATAGTTTTTTGGGCGCGTCCTCGTCTTCCTCGGCTTTTTCCTCGTCGGCATAATATTCCACCACAATGACGCGCTCCGAAATATCCACCTGCGGCGCGGCCAAACCCACGCCCGGCGCTTCACGCATGGTCTCGACCATGTCGTCAATCAGCGTCTGGAGCTTTTCATCAAATTTGGTGACCGGGCGCGCCTTGCGACGCAAAACTTCGTCTGGAACATGAACAATCGTACGGAGTGGCATAATTATTACCTCTATTTATTATTTTAAAGTTTCACCACAAAGCACACAGAGAACACAGAGAAAATTCATATAGTTCCATTTTTTTCTGTGGTGAACAATCTCTTCTCAGAAAAACTTCTCATTCGTTTTTGCATGCGGATTTTACTCTGGTTTGGGCTTGGCCTGGTTTTGCTCGCGCTGAATCTCATCCACGGTGCGATGATAGAGCGCCAGCCATTCAATCATCTTGTCGCGCTCGGCAATCCCTTCTAAATCTTTCTTCTTTTGGGCGCGTGTCTGCTGGCGCCAGCGAATATCCTGCAACACGGCTGGCGGGTCGGCAACATTCTGAAAGTTGAACTGCGTGCCACCGACTGTAATGAAGACTGTGCCATAATTGAACAGTATGGCCCAAATGCCCTCACGCTTATATTCCAGGCCCAAAATATTGTCCAACGGAGCAGACTTGCGGCTTTCTTCACCAAAAGGCTTGCGATTAATATCAATGACCTGGTCTGATGTCACTTGATAGAGGTCATTCGACCAATCGATATACTCATACACCCAGAATCCCGCATCCACAAGCATTGCCACCAAAACGATCAACAAGGCCCACCAAGGCGGCAACCCCAAATAGATCGTCCAAATGACGGGCGCAATCAATAAAGCGAGAAAAATCAGGGTTGAAAGCCATGCTTCCTGAAACAACACAGCCACATGCTTGCGATAGGTGATGTTACCGCCCACTTCCATGCGCACTTTAAACGTCTCAGCCCACCAGGCTTGAAAATTTTCCAACGCAGTCTTCTTCTTTTAACGGCTGGCGGCGGGGGCGGCGCAGCAGGTTTCGGCGGCGGCCCATACCCCAACTTGGCGCGGATGGCCTGCTTCACGCCATCGTTCTCACCAGCGCGCATGCCCTCTTTCGTACGCATCCAATACTCTTCAATCATTGCGCTGGCCTGCATGGGCGAGCGAATATATTCCATGCGGATGCCCCCCGTAAACGTGCGTACCACGACCGTGCCAAAGTCGAAAAAGCGACCAACTTCGTTCGACTCGGTGCTGACAGATAAAATCGTATGAATGCCAGCCTCGTTACGGCTGTCATACAACCCAACCACCTTTTCAAGCCAGATGACGCGCTGGTTGGTCAAAATATAAAAATCATTGCCCCAATCAATATACTTCCAAATCAGCCAGGCCCCATCCGCGAGACCAAAAACCACCGCCAACACAGTCAGCGTCAGACCAAACCCTGAGGGCAAAAAGAAAGAACCAATCAGCAACGCCACAATCAGCACCATGAAAAATACCGGAAGCGCGATGGATTGCACAAGAAGAATCTGATGCTTGCGCGCAATAAAATAAATCACCTCATTGGCAGCCAGCCATTTAAAGTGCTGTTGTGTTGCAAGCTTGCGGGTGGAAACGATCAGATCGAAATTTTGCCGCATTCCCGGAAGTTTGCGCAACATTTGTTTGAAATATTCACGGGAAAGCCGCAGAAGAATCGTACCCTTCTCCGCTTTGACCGTTGCATTGCGTTTCTGCCCCGTCAGCAGACCCTGCTCCCCAAAATAATCTCCCTTGGTCAGCGTCGCCAGTTTTCGATCCTTCTTCTTCCCTTCACGAACAACATCAACCTGCCCCTGAAAAACCAAGTATAAAGAATCGGCGATCGCTCCCTGAGAGAAAACCTTCTCAGACTCTGCAAAGGTCAGTTCCTTCATCCTCTCTGCAGCGATTTTTAAGTTGTTCCTCATTCAATCCACGAAAGAGATGCAACTTCTTTAAAAAATCCATACGTGCTTTGGTATCTGGCATAACTCGATTCTACTGCGCTTTTCGACAAAGCGTGAACCCCAAATCTGTAGCAATTCTCATATTTCTATACTTTTGGTACACGCAGACACTTTAGCGCAAACCGCTCCTCTGGTACAATCAGGCCATGAAAAAATGGCAATTTTGGCTCGGTGTTCTTGTAAGTGTGTTTTTTGTATGGATTTCTCTCAAAGGACTTTCGCTTGATAAGTTCTGGGACGCAGTCACACACGCCAATTACTGGTGGATTTTGCCCGGTATTGCAGTTTATTTTGTTGCCGTGTGGGCGCGCGCCTGGCGCTGGCATTATTTGCTTAAGCCGATCAAAGAAATCCCCACGGGAACAATGTTCCCGATCGTCACCATTGGCTACATGGGTAACAATATTTACCCGTTCCGCGCCGGTGAAGTGCTGCGCGCTGTCATCCTGAAACGTCGTCAAAACGTGCCCGTTTCGGCCTCGCTGGCGACGATTTTTGTGGAGCGCATTTTTGACGGCGTCGTGATGCTTTCCTTCATTTTTCTCAATCTACCCGAACTGGCAAAACTGAATATTGATTCTGGCTTTGCTGGCAGCATTCAACAAACTGCCGTCATCGGTACGATTGCCTTTGCAGGCGCATTGATCGTCTTCTTGCTAGCCGCTATGTTCCCGCAAATCACCAGTAAAGTTGGCACATGGGTGATTGAACGCTTGGTTCCTCAACGCTTCCATGACAAACTTACTGGCCTGATGCACAAATTTTTAGATGGATTGGCTTCACTGCGCTCACCACCAACATCCTGATGGTTTTTCTGACGTCGGCAGTCATTTGGCTGCTTGAAACCGCCAAATATTGGTTTGTCATGCATGCATTCAATTTTGAAGTAAGCTTTTTCACATTGATGCTGATGAATGGTATCGTCAACCTGGCGACGACGCTCCCAGCAGCCCCCGGTTATATTGGCACCTTTGACGCTCCGGGGATTGCGGTTCTCACCGCCTATGGGGTAAATCAAGCCACTGCAACAGGATACACACTTGTTCTGCACGCTGCGCTATGGATTCCAATCACACTGCTAGGTGCGTACTACATGGCAAAAGAAGGCATCCAGTGGAACGACTCGTTACGTGCTGAAGTGGACGAAAGCCCGACAGAACCACAACAGGCATAAGTTTTAAAATTTATCTTTACAGGTAGCTCAAAAAGAACATTCAAAGGTTGAAGGGTTGCAAAAATGACGCAAACCGAACCATCCACCAGTAAAAAGATTAGAGTGCTGATTGCTGATGATGTGCAGGAAACGCGCAGGGGCATTCGGCTGATGCTTTCAATGAACCCGGATGTGGTAGTTGTTGCCATTGCTGTCAATGGTCGTCAGGCTGTTGAAATGGCAAAAGAATACCACCCTGACATCGTCGTGATGGATGTCAACATGCCGGAATTAAAATGGCCTGGCCGCTTTCAAAGAAATTAGCCAAATGTACCCGGATACTGGCTGCATCATTATCTCTGCCGAAAGAGACACCAATAATCTTGGCGCAGCCATGTCGATTGGCGCACAGGAATTTTTGATCAAGCCATTTTCAATTGAAGACTTAAACGAAGCCGTTGACCGCGTTGGTGCACAGGTTGATGCAAGCCGAAAAAAGCTGGCCAATGCGGACAAATTGCATAAAAAAAGCGAAGACTATCTCAAAAAACTGGCCGATGAATACGCCAAAGCCAAACGAACAGATGACCATGCGCTCGGCGTCTTTGAGCAACTGGCTGAAAGCCCCGAATGTGAATTACGCTGGCTGCGGACGCTGGCCATGCTCTACATTGTTCGGCAGGAATGGGGCAAGCTTAAGGTCCTGGCAGCTCGATTAGAAGAACAGACGAAGTAGATGCGCAGCATTTTTGCGCCCCGACAATATCATTGGAGAAATCATACATGAAGATTGCAATTATCGGCGCGGGATATGGTGGCATGGCTGCCGCCTGGGATTTACGTCGGGCGGGCCACGATGTCACCATTTACAAAATCAGCAGATTTTGTCGGCGGGCTGGCCAGCGGATTTAAAGAACCCGGCTGGAAGTGGTCAGTGGAAAAGTTTTATCATCACTGGTTTGCCAGCGATAATCACATGCTTGGCATCATTGACGAACTAGGCCTGAGCGACAAGGTGCTTTTCCCACGTCCGTTGACGGTGATGTACTACGATGGCAAGTTTTACCCGCTGGATTCGCCGATTTAACGCCTTGAAATTCCCGGGGCTGGGCTACGGCATCGATAAAATCCGTTTTGGGCTGGCAACGCTTTATTTACGCATTACAAACAACTGGCAGGAACTGGAAAAGACCACCGTCGAAGAGTGGATGCGCAAAGCGGTTGGCGACAAAGTCTACAAGCTGATGTGGGAGCCCCTCATCATTGGCAAGTTTGGCGAAAAATATTACAAGCAGGTCAACATGGCCTGGATGTGGGCACGCTTGCACGCCCGCACCACCCGCCTGGGCACCTTTGAAGGCGGCTTTCAGAACTTCTCCAATTTGTTTGCAGAAAAACTGCGTGGCATCAATGTCACGATCAAACTCTCGACGCCGATCACGCACATTCAACGGAACGACGCTACAGGGAAGCTAGAATTTAATCACCCCGGACGGTACGGAAACAGCTGACAAGGTGCTGGTGACTCTGGCACCGGGTGCCGTCGCAAAAATGGTTCCATCCCTCCCCAAAGATTATCTCGAAGGACTGCTGCGGCTCAAATCGATGGGCGCAGTGGTGATGGTTCTTTCGCTCAAACACCAGCTTTTCGAAGGAAGGCTATTACTGGTATAGCATCCCCAAAAGTGCGGGATTCCCGTTTTTGGCGGTGGTCGAGCACACCAACTTTGTCTCGGCGGAGAATTTTGGCGGCGATCATATCGTCTATGTAGGCGATTATCTGGAACCGGAGCACGAATACTTCCGCCTGACACAGGACGAGTTGCTGGAACGTTTTGCGCCGCACCTGAAGAAGTTCAACCCCGATTTCAACATCGATTGGGTCAAGAAGGTCTGGCTTTCTCGCGCAGCATACGCCCAGCCTGTGCCGCTGGTCAACCACTCCAAGAACATCCCAGCCATTCAAACGCCGATTGAAGGACTGTATTTTGCATCGATGAGCCAGGTCTACCCCTGGGACCGTGGCACAAACTTTGCAGTAGAGATCGGTCGCAAAGCCGCACAGATGATGATGGAGAAGAAGGTGTAAAGGTTGGAAAGTTGAAGGTTAAAAAGTGGACGCCCTTTCCATGGGAAAGGGCGTCTTTTGTTAAGTAATATTTAGGCCGACATCGAAAGTAGTAGCATAGCCATTGGCAGTGAGCGTCAGGTTGAGCAGCAGTTGGCTGCCACCATTTTTGTAGATGCTGTCACCTTCATTGCGCGGAGAGCGTGTACCGGGTTTGCTGGCGTAGGGCTGTTTCAGGTAAACCTGATCGCTCAGGTTGTCGTCAAAAAACAACTGCGATGTGAACTGGTAGGCTTTGCCTGCGCCAGTGCGGATCTTAAAGTGGATATGCACCGCCCGCCCTTGATACCATCCCGGATAAATGGTGGTGAACTTTACCATTCCGTTTGCATCCGTTGTCTGGTAGCCGCGCAGAAACTTTTTGCCACTGGTGTTAAAGCTGGGATCGCTGACATCCGAATAAACACCCTGCGCATCGCAGTGCCAGATGTCCACCAGCGCGCCCGCCAGCGGGGCGCAATTGCCATTGATCTGCGAAACGAGAAAGGTCAGCTGAAGCGGCAGGCCATCTTTAACCGAACCATCCGAAGGGTCGGAGCGAATGTCAGAGCGATTAAGTTTTTCATCCACAAAATAGGGGCCTTCGGTCAGGGCGGGGCGCACAATGCAGGATGGCAACGCGCCAACCACCGTCGCAGAAGCCGCCTGGGTACTGGTCGCGCCTGCTTGGGACATATTCGTTGCCTGTGGGGTGCTGGTTGCTGGCAGCGTGCCCGGCGTGCAGGCCGCCAGGGTGGCGACGCTTGCCACGCCAAATAATTTCAGCAAATCTCTACGGTTAAGAATTTTCCCAACTTGTTTGTCATCGTTATCCATTCGTTTTCTCCTTGTTTCGGTATAACGTAATGATGCCAGACGAAGTTTGAAAAGCTATCAAGAGATGATAAAGATACGATAAAGCAACCCCTAACGCGCTTCAGGCAGAACAAGCAGCGTATCTTGAAAAGGATGCTGGATGACCTGCACCGGCCACTGGTAGACCGAGGAGAGCAGATCCGGACGCAGGACTTCAGCGGGCGTCCCCTGGGCTTTCATCTCGCCATCGACGATGAGCGCCACGCTGTCAGCGTAGCGTGCGGCTAGATTCAGGTCATGTAGGGCAATCAGCACTGTCAGGTTTTCCTGGCGCGCAAGCCGGTGAATGAGTTCCAATAAGCCGATCTGGTGTTGCAGGTCGAGATGCGTAGTGGGTTCATCCAGCAGCAGCACGGGGGTGGACTGAGCCAACGCCCGCGCCAACAGCACGCGCTGCTGCTCTCCGCCTGAAAGTTCGCCCACGCGGCGTTCAGCAAAAGCCAGCGCGTCCACTTTGGCGAGGGCATTGCGGGCGATTTCGTGATCTTTGGCGGATAGTTGTCCGAGAAAGTTGAGATAGGGCGTGCGTCCGAGCAGCACTGTTTCGATTACGGTAAAGGCCGGGGGTAACGAGGCCATCTGTGGGACGACTGCCACCAGACGGGCACGGCTGGCGGGATCAAGTCCGCTCAGGGCGCGGCCATCAAAACAAAGGGAACCTGTTGCGGGTACGACTCCACTCAAAGCGCGGATCAGGGTCGATTTGCCCGATCCGTTTGGGCCAAGCAGCGCCATGATTTCCCCGCGCTCAACGCGCAGCGAGATGTTTTTCAGGATGGGGCGCATGCCGTACGATACGTTCAAATGGTTGATTTCGATCATCATTTACCTACCAATATCCTTGATTTTTTGCGCGCCGCAAGACCCATAAAAAGAACGGCGAACCTGCCAGCGCTGTCACCACGCCAATCGGCAGTTCTTGCGGGGCAATGGCGACACGCGCCAGCACATCTGCCAGAAGAAGGGCCGCCGCGCCACCAATAATGCTGAGCGGAATGATGCGACGATAATCTCCGCCCCACCACAGACGGACAATGTGCGGCACGATCAACCCGACAAAGCCGATGATGCCCGCAAAGGCGACCGCCGCAGCCGTGGTGAGCGAGGCAGCGATCAGGATGATGGTTTTTGTGCGGCTGACGTTGAGTCCCATTTGCTGGGCCTGCTCGTCGCCGAATTGCAGCAGGTTAAGCGCATGGCCGCTCAGAATCAGCATGGTCAGGCCAAGAATGGCATACGGTAGCAGCGCAAACACGGGGGCCCAGCCGCCAATGCTGACGCCGCCCAACAGCCAGCCAATTGCGCGGCGCAGCTCCCCGTTGGAGCGTAGCATCAAAAACGAAGTCAGCGCGGTGGCGAAGGATGAGAAAACCGTCCCGGCCAGGATCAGGTTTGTGGTCGGGACGGTGTTGCCGACCCGCGCCACCGTATAGACGAGCGCAACCGTCAACAGCCCAGCCAGGAAGGCCGCCAACGGAACAGCCATCAACCCAAAAAAGGAATAAGGCCATTGGATGGACATCGCGAAGATCGCGCCCAACCCCGCCCCAGATGCGACACCGATTAGGTACGGATCCGCCAGCGGGTTGCGAAACAGCCCCTGATACGCCGCCCCACTTCCGGAGAGGGCCGCACCCGTCAGCAGGATCAGCGCCGTCCGGGGCAGACGAATATCCATAATGATGGTTTTAAAAATCTCGTTGCTGGCCTGCCCCGTCAGCGTTTGCCATACATCCACTGGGGAAATAAAAACGGCACCAATGGCAATGCTAAGTAAGACCGAGAACACGAGAAAAGCTGTGCAGAGTAGAAATGGGGTAACAATTTTGCGCATTGGAACCTGGGAAATTGGGGCTGATTCGATTTTCGGCTTGAGAATCAAACTCCCCTGTGGGTCACAGGGGAGGGAAAGGCAGGGCAAAGAAGAGCCGGTCCCACCTCTTTATGCGAGAGTGTGGCAAACCTCGAACCGGGCGGGCGACCTGACTTATTTAGAGATTAGACTTTAACGATTAGCCATTCGGTAGTAGGACTGGTTGAGTTTAATATCGAATGGCTAACAGCTAATTACTAGCAGCTAAATTCACAGTTGCGCAACAGTGCCGGACTTTAACCGGCTTCGCCTTTGAGCCTTTTCGAAAAGAAATAGGCACCCTGAACGATTATTGTTTATGAGAGTATTGTATGCTTGTTAAGGAGTTATGTCAATGCAGACGACCTCCATGGGGCGCATGGAGGTCGTCTGCATTGAAACAGTCGCTGGATTATTTTTCAGAATCCAGCGTTTTTGTGTCAGTATTGCGTGGCACAAAACGGCTGGCAAGTTGAGACAATTGCGAAAAGCTGATTGGTTTCAGCAACACAAGTTCTGGTTGAATGTGCATTGCATCTGCCGCTCTGGGGTCGGCTGTGGCAACAATTACCCTAACTTTATCAAAGCGAGGTTGGCTACGAATATACTCAAGCACTTTCTCTCCATTCATGCCTGGCATGTGCAAATCCAGCGTAATGATGGATGGAACAATATCCGTCAAAAGTGCTTGTGCATCAACCCCGTTGTATGCTGAATGAACGAGGTATCCCGCCTTTTCAAGCGCAGAAGAAAAAATGGAGTTTAGGTCTTCATTATCTTCTATTACTATTGCAATAGGTTGGGGGCTCATGTTATTCCTTCTGGATGGAACGATGAATGGTTCGTTTATTGTTGATGAAACATATAATAATCATAAGCCAAAACCAACGCTATTACAACTGGATAATCCACCAGTTAATGACCCAAATGTACCCCATTTGCATCATTTACAAAATAAACTGATTGGCATTACAAATGGAGCAGGTTTTACAGGCTTGCATACCACCGAACTCAGTACTATAATCAAATTAGTCGAGTAAAGGAGTATAACCACTATGACTGAACAAACGAAACAGAAATTCGAACAGCACATCCCGAGTGATGTGCGTGAACATGCCCGCGCTGCACGCAATGAAGTGCGCGAAAGTATCAAAGGCATGTTCCCCCCGAATTCCGGGAACATCGCAGGAAAGCTCGCAAAGAAGTGTTACTGGCTTTCCGAGGCCTGGTTGATTACGCCCTTCAGCGTATCGACGAAGCCGCAACAGCAAAATAAAAAAAGCAAAAAAATCGCCCCGTCAAATTGACGGGGCGATCGCTTTTTCGATTTAGCGCCAGGGATGATGCCCACGTGCAAAGAAAATCGTCCAAAACAAAGCGAGACCCGCGCCACCCATCAAGGTTTGCCCGAGCATGGCATTCGAACTGTAAAGAATCGCTCCGGCAATTAACAACCCGCAAAAGACCAGGCCACCCACCAAACGGTTGAGCGATTTTTCGATAAACATGACCTGACGATTAAGCTGCGGAGTCTGGACACTGAATTCGCCGCGCTCCATCTGGGTGAGCACCCGCTCGGTGCGCCCCGGCAGCGTGATCAGAATCTGGAGAATTTTCCCGGCTTCATCGAGCCAAGTGCGCCAGTTGGAGGTGCCCTCCTGGCTGACGACTTTGGCCGCATACGGTGCAACCTCGCCCCAGACATTGAAGTGCGGATCCAAACCGCTGCACATTCCCGAAAGGATGGCAAGCGTGCGCCCCAGAAAGAGCAAATCCTGCGGCAGTTGGAAAGGCATGCTGAACATCAGCTCGCGAAAATGAAGCCCAAACTTCATCATTTCAGCGTGATCGATGCTGCGCAACTCGCTGACAGTTTTCCCCCAGAAACGGTCAAAAACTTGGGCGCTCGCCAGCTCAATCAGCTTGGTATCCGCTCCAGGGAGCAGCACACCAAGGGTTTTATAGGAACTCACCAGCCGGGCTGCATCCCTTGTGCCAATAGCAATGATCGCGTCGCGCAAACCGTCGCGCAAGTTTTCGGGCACGCGCCCAACCATGCCGAAATCAATGAAGGTGAGCTTCCATTCTCGTTTACCGTCTGAATCTTTCGTTTCGAGCGGAGTGACGAACAAATTGCCGGGATGCGGATCAGCATGAAAAAATCCGTCTTCAAAAATTTGTTGCAAGTATATGTCAAACAGGCGGCGAGCCACATCACTGCGGTCAATTCCGGCGGTGGTGATGGCGTCATAGTCGCCAATTTTGATGGCAGCAACATTTTCGAGCGTCAACACACGTCGGGTGGCATGGCTCCAGACAATTTTAGGGAGATGAATGTCGTCGCGGGCCTTGAAGTTTGCAGCAAAGGTTTCGGCGTTGCGCCCCTCCGCCAGATAATCCACTTCCTGTCGGATGGTGCTGGAAAATTCCACAATCAGGGCAGGGATGTTGGCGCGGTCGCTGATCGGTTTGTAGCGTTTCAGCCAGCTCCCCACCCGCCGCATGGCAGCCAGATCCACCTCGATCACCTGCTCGATATACGGGCGCTGCACCTTGACAACAACATCTTCAAAACCTTGAATCTCGGCATCTTTTGGAAACAGACGAGCACAGTGGGCCTGCCCAAGCGAGGCCGCAGCCAGGGGTGCTTCATCGAACCAGGCAAATTTGACGGGTAGCGTCGCTCCCAGTTCGGCTTCGGCCTGTTTGCGGATGGCATCAAAACTTTCCGCTGGCACTTCATCCTGCAAGCCTGATAGTTGATCGGTCACTTCAGGCGGCAAAATATCGAGTTGCGCTGAAAGAAACTGCCCGACCTTAATCGATTAACCCGCCCATCTGAATGGCAAGCACGCGAAATTGAATGGCGATGCGCTTGTAACGCCCCGAAAGGGTGCGGCGACTGAGCGCAGCCAGACCGATACGCGGCAAAAAGATTTCCCAGAACATAAAGTTGAGCGTCACACCGCCAAAGAAAAACACAATGCGCCAGTAGCGGGCGCGTAATTTGGATGGGTTCATCTTGCCTCCATGAATAGTAGCGTTGATTGTACCCTCTAAGTCGTAGTGAAATCGGGTTTATACTTCGGTCGAAACCATCCTCTTTCTCGGAGAAGCCATGTCTGCAAACGGTCAGGAAATTGAAGCAAAATTTTATGTGCGTGACTTGAAAGCCATCGAAGCCCGGCTGCTGGCGCTGGGCGCAACCTGCACCGTTTCACGCGGATTTGAATACAACCTGCGTTTTGACGACTCCCAGAACAGCCTGAACCGCCAGCACAAAGTGCTGCGTCTGCGCAGGTTCGACGATGTGCGCCTAACCTTCAAAGGCCCCGCCGAGCAGATTGGTGGCGCACTGGCGCGCACCGAAATCGAACTGGTGGTGAACGACTTTGACACTGCACAACAATTTATCGAAAGTTTGGGATACCGTGTCTTTGGCGTTTACGAAAAATACCGCGCGATGTACGACCTTGAAGGAACGATGGTGACCCTCGACGAACTCCCCTACGGACACTTTGTCGAAATTGAAGGCGAATCCCCCGAGAAAATTCGCGCAATTGCGCTGAAGCTGGCGCTCAACCCTGCCGCCGCCATCCCGGCCAGTTATCAGGGCCTGTTTGAGCGACTCAAACGCGCAAAAGAGCTGGATGTCAAAAACCTGACCTTTTGGGAGTTCACCAACATCCAGACTACCGCCGAAGATTTTGGCGTTTCCGCAGCAGATTAGATCATCCGCACCTGCAAGGTTCGGTCTTCCCAGTCCATTTCATTCACCAAAGCAACCTGCCCGATCAAGACTGGCAATACTGCCTCAAATTCTGCCGCCCTGCTACTGTAAAAAGTACGCGGGGCGGATTGGCGTTCCGCATGGCGCAGCCCACCTGCATCCAGCAGCCGCGCCACCTGGCGCGCCACCGCCGGGGCCGGGTCAATCACGCGCACGTCTTCCCCAACAATTTTTTGGATGAGCGGGATGACAAACGGATAATGGGTACATCCGAGAACCACCGTATCGATACCTTGCGCAAGCATGGGCATCAGCGCGCCCCGTAAAATGGATTCCGTTTCAGACGCATCCAACGCCCCTTTTTCGATCTGCTCCACCAGGCCGGTGCAGGTATGCTGGAGCACTGTCACACCACGAGCAAAACGCTCCAGCACCGAAGCATAGAGCGCTCCCTGAAAGGTGGCAGGCGTCGCCAGCACCCCAACCACGCCAGAGCGCGTCTGTTCCACGGCAGGTTTGATGGCTGGCTCCATGCCAACAAATTGCATTTGCGGAAAGGTGGCGCGCAAATAGGGCAGTGCTGCCGCCGACGCCGAATTGCAGGCGACGACGATCAGTTTGGCATTTTTTGCCAGCAAAAAACGCGTAATCTCTTCTGAGAAAGCGCAGACTTCGTCCAGCGGGCGCGGACCGTAAGGGACGTGCGCCTGATCCCCAAAGTAGATGATCTCTTCGGCGGGCATTTGGGCTTGCATGGCGCGCAACACCGAAAGCCCGCCCACGCCCGAGTCGAAAATACCGATGGGGAAATTATTTGGCACGCGCCGCCTCCACAAAGGCTTTGAATAAACGCAACGTGGCATCCTGATCGATCAGCCACTCGGGGTGCCACTGCACCGCCACACCAAACGGATGCCCCGGCAGTTCCACCGCTTCTATGATGCCGTCGGGCGCAAAGGCGCTGGCGTACAAGGCCGGTGCCAGGTCTTTGATGCCCTGATGGTGCAGGCTGTTGACATGTAATGACGATGCATCCAGAATTTTCCCGGCCTGACTGCCCCTTTCAATCTCAACCGGATGGACAAGTTGCATGCGTTCTTTCAAAATATCGGACGATTGGAAGTTGTGGTCGAGCGCACCTTGGGCCTGATCCAAAATATCGGTATAAAGTGTTCCCCCCAGCGCCACGTTAACCACCTGCAAGCCGCGACAAATGCCCAAAAATGGCGTCCCGCTTTCGACAGCGGAGCGTACAAGACCCAGTTCGATCTCATCACGGGCCACATCCACACCGCCCACTTTGGGGTGAGGCTGCCCTGCAAAGCGCTCAATCGCCACATCCCCGCCACCGGTAAAGAGAATCCCATCCAGCCGCCGCACAATCTCATTCCATCCCGCTTCAGGCACATCTGATGGAATCAAGACCGGCGCACCGCCAGCCTGCACAATCGCGCTAACGTAGGCCTGTAAGACCATGACTGCCGGAAGCCCAGCAGGAGTTCAAGTCTTTGCGTGTGGTGATACCGATGATAGGGATGGACATACTGAAATTCTATCATGGCTTAAACGACAAAAAAGCGCATTGCTGCGCCCTTCTGGAAAATAATGCTCGATCTGGGACTTCTTCCCAGATCGAGCATATGATTATTATTCTTAGTTGAATTTCTGCTTGAGGCGAGTTTTTTTACCCGTCAGCCCGCGCAGGAAGTACAACTGAGCGCGGCGGATATGGGTATGGCGCTCAACAACCACTTTGTCAATACGCGGGGAGCGGATCAGGAAGGTACGTTCGACCCCTACACCATTGCTGGCAATACGGCGTACAGTGAAGGTTTCAGCGATGCCGCCATGGCGCAGGCGGATAATGGTACCCTTAAATTCCTGAATACGTTCACGTTCGCCTTCTTTAATGCGGACGTGCACGCTGACTGCATCACCAGGGCGCAGTTCAGGGATATTGGGATTGACAGGAGCCTCAACGGCCTTAATAAAATCAGTCATGGTGTTTCTTCCTTACCTGAATAGTTTACTGCTTCACAGCAGCCTTTTATGAACGCGAAGACGGATTATATCACTTTTTGTCTGGATGGGAAGGAGAATTTGGCTGAAATTTACGAAATATTCCTGTATGTCCATTGACAATTGGTCATTTTAATTTACACTATTGCGATCATTTCACCTTTCAGGAGGAAACATGCCAGCATTAACCGGGTTCAATTGATTGGCTATCTCGGAAGAGACCCCGAAGTTCGTTTGACAGCAACAGGGAAAAAAGTAACCAACTTTAGCCTGGCAGTGACACAGCGCTGGAAGGCAAATGGTGAATCAAAGGAACACACAGAGTGGGTTAATATTGAGGTTTGGGGCAAATTCAGCGATATTACCCAGGAATATATTCACAAGGGCAGCCTGCTTTATATAGAAGGTCGCCTGAAAACGGATCAATATGAAGAAAACGGCGAAACCAAATATTTCACAAAAGTTGTAGTGATTAGCATGCAAATGCTCGACCGCAAAGGCAGCGATGAGGCGATGATTTTGGTGGGGGAAGAACAGGCAGATTACGATGCTTAAAGAGAAAGGCCTGCGGAAGTCATCATCCGCAGGCCTTTCTCTTTTATACACATGCGTTTCAGTTCATCTGCTCGAGTTGGTCAACCAGCCCGGCAATCACATCAAAGCCGCCCTGCCAGAACTCGGCAGAGTGAATGTCGATGCCCGCTTTTTGTAAAATTTTCTCAGGGGCTTCTGCGCCGCCCATTTCCAAAATCTTGATATAGCGCGGCTTGAAGGCATCGCCTTCGAGCTTGAACTGCTTGTACAATGAAAGCACCAGCAACTGCCCAAAGGCATAAGCATAGACATAAAATGGCGTGTGGTAAATATGCGGGATCGAAACCCACTCCCATTTGAAATCCTCGTTCAATTCCACCGCATCACCAAACTGGTCTTTGAGATTTTCCATATAAGCGACATTCAGTTCATCGACCGAAGCGTTGTTTTGAATCATTTCGTGGGCTTGCTTTTCAAACATGGCGAAATATGACTGGCGCAGGATCGTAGCATAGGAATCGTCCACCTGGCGGAAAAGGATATCGCGCCGGACGGCGGGATCCGTTTCGTTGGCGAGCAGTTGGTCAATCAGCATCATCTCCCCGAAGGTGGATGCTGTTTCTGCCAACGGCAGGCTGGCTTGTTGACTAAAGACGCTGTGATGCTCGGCCAGCATGGAATGGATGGCATGTCCCAACTCATGCGCCAGCGTGGCTGCGTCATCGGCCTGACCCTGATAGTTGACCAGCACCCAGGGTGTCAAATCAGGTGTAACCGTCCAGCAGAAGGCGCCGCCGCGTTTGCCTTTGCGCACCTGGCTGTCGAGATGCTGTTTATCGAAGACACGTTTCGCAAGCGCTGCAAATTTTGGATCAAATTGGTTGAACGAATCGAGCACCATGTTGGCGGCATCGTCAAAAGCATAGGTCTTTTTCGATTTGCTGACGGGTGCATAAATGTCACAGCGTCGCAAACGTTCCATGCCCAGCAAACGCGCCTTGACCTTGAAGAAGCGCTGGAAAATGCCGGCATTTTTGTGCGCCAGATCGAGCAGCGTATCAACCACATCATCGGGGATGTCATTTCCCAGATTGCGGACTGCCAACGGGTTGGCATATTTGCGCAGGGAAACATTCTCGTTGCGCCAATCGCGGACACGGGTCTGGTACATTTGCCCAAGGATGGGGCCACTCTCCCCGAAAACGCGATACAGCTCCTGGTAGGCTGCCGCTCGCAAATCCGGGTCGCTGCTGCGAGCATGGCTCATCAATTCACCGCGAGTCATTTCTTTGGTAACACCATCCACATCGATCTTGAAAGTGAATTTGTTGGTAATGGAATGATAAAGATCGGTAAGCGCCTCTGCGCCGGTGACATTTTTGATATTAATAACTTTTTCTTCGGCTTCGCTGAGGGTGTGTGGCTTGAACAGGCGCATGGCGTCGAGATAGTAGCGATAATCGCCCGATGCTTCGAGTAAACGCTTGGCGTTCTCATCATCAAGATATTTCCACCACAGATCAAAAAACATCATGCGGTTTTGCAACTCGGCCAAAAGCTGCTGGACACGCCCCTGCATCGTCAGCGCTGCCTGATCTTGTGTATCGGCAGTGAAGGCCAGCCCGGCAAAGCTATAAATACGGCTGATGACGCGGTTGATTTCTTCGGCTTCGCGCAAAATCATCAGGAAGTGCGCGGGGGTAATTTCAGGTATCAGATCAACCCGAAATTTTTCAAATTCCACCACACAGTTTTCAACCTGCTTGAAAGCATTTTCGTAGGTGGGGCTGTCGAGCGCGGGAAAGAGTTCCGTTAAGCTCCAGGGGGATTGTTCGTAGGTCATGGAAAATTCCTTTTAACTACTTGTACGAATATGGACAATATCGCCGTCTTTGACAATGTATTCCTTGCCTTCAAGTCGGAACTTGCCTTTGGCTTTGCACTCGGCCATGCTGCCGAGCGTAACCAGGTCTTCATAGGCGACGGTTTCAGCGCGGATGAAACCCCGCGCAATGTCAGTATGGATTTCACTGGCGGCTTCGACAGCAGTGGCGCTGCGGCGGGTCGTCCAGGCACGCACTTCATCCTCGCCAACAGTGAAGAATGATTGCAGACCCAGCAGGTCATACGACAGACGGATCATCAGGTTAAGCGCTGGTTCTTCAATGCCATATTCAGCCATGAAAACCTGGGCTTCGTCGGCAGGGAGCTGTGAGATTTCCATCTCCAGTTTGGCAGGCAGCGCTACCGTGGGATGGTTCAGGCTGATGTTGGGGGCTTTTTGTCCTTCGCCCAGGTTGAAAACCGTCAGCACCCGTTTGCGCGTCAGCAGGCCAAAACTGGCAAGCTCTCTGGTTTCATCGCCGGAGTAATCCAACTCGTAAAGCGGTTTCCCATCATTAAGTGCTTCATTCAGGCGGGTAAAAAGAACCGTCTGACGTTCGTTGAGGGTCTTGTCGGTGCCGCCTTTTTTACGTTCCTCCGTCAGCTTTTCGAGCTTGCGCTCAACGGCAATCAGGTCGTTAAGCAGCAACTCCGTCAGCATGGCCTCGGCATCCCGCGCCGGATCAACCGACCCGGACGGGTGCGGGATGTTGTCATCGTCAAAGGCGCGAACAACGTGGATAAAGGCATCCATCTGGCTGAGGGTGTTCAGCAGAGTCCCGGTGATACTTCCCTTTGAATTGCCTTCCAACCCGGCAATATCGGCGTAGGTCACCTTGGCGTAAATTGTCTTTTTGGGTTTAAACATTCCCGAAAGTTTATCCACGCGTGGGTCGGGGACATCCACGACCCCGGTGCGAACTTCAATGCGCCCGGCGGATGCGGTGGTGGGGGTATTGCTGCGCGTCAGCGCATTATAGAGAGTAGTTTTTCCTGACTGCGGGAGACCAATAATTCCTAGTTTCATCTTGACCTTATCGTTGAGAGTGGTATACTTTGCCGGGCCAGCAATGCTATGCCTTACCAAGCCGGAGTGGCGGAATCGGCAGACGCGCGCGACTCAAAATCGCGTTCCGTAAGGAGTGAGGGTTCAAGTCCCTCCCCCGGCACAAAGATTATACACGGTAACAGTAAAACAGCCTCCCAAATCGAGAGGCTGTTTTACTTTGCAGAAGCAAAAGGCAAAATAGCGCGGGATTAAGGCAATTCTTAAATCTTTCCCTTATAATTGGGGTGTTGTTCTCATTTGCATTTTGCCACTGGGTGATCATTGCATCCTTGTTTGAAACATGTCCTGTGAACTTATCTTGTGGAGGAAAATTTATGTCGGCAGCTTTAGAAGATGTTCTTGCGGTTATTATGGGTGGTGGACGCGGCGCGCGTCTCTATCCGCTTACCAAGTTACGCGCCAAACCAGCCGTGCCGATTGCCGGGAAGTATCGTCTGATTGATGTACCGATCAGCAACTGCCTCAACTCAGGCATTTATCGCATTGCCGTTTTAACCCAGTTCCACTCTGTTTCGCTCAATCGTCATATTACACGCACCTATCGCTTCGACAACTTCCACAGCGGATCGGTACAGGTGCTTGCCGCCGAGCAAACCCTGCAAAGCGACGACTGGTATCAGGGTACAGCAGATGCCATACGCAAACAGATCCGCGAGATTATTTCGTCAGATTGTTCGCATGTGCTGATTTTGGCTGGCGACCATCTTTACCGTATGGATTACGAAGCGATGGCGCAATTTCACTGGGACAAAAACGCCGACATTACCGTTGCTGTTCAACCGGTTTCAGCCAAAGAAGCCAGCCGTTTGGGCATTTTGAAAAGCGGCGAAGATACCCGCATTACCGCCTTTGTGGAAAAACCCAAAGACCCCAAGGTGCAGGCACAATTCGTCAGCCGCGATGACCCTGAACGCCCCTTCCTCGGCTCAATGGGGATTTACATCTTCAAGACCAAGGTGCTGATCGATCTGCTGACCAACTTCCCCGACCACGACGACTTCGGCGCAGATGTCATCCCCAACGCCATCCGCACACACTCGGTCTACGGTTATAACTTCGACGGATACTGGCGTGACATCGGTACCATCCGCTCGTTTTACGAAACCAACCTTGAGCTGACCAAACCCGACGCACCCTTCAACTTCTTCGACCCGGATCGGCCCATTTACACCAATCTGCGCAACTTACCCGCTGCGTCTGTGCATGACAGCATCCTAAAAGATGTGCAGCTTGCAGAAGGTTGTATCATCTCGAAATCGAAAATCAGCAATTCCATCATCGGCATCCGCACCCAGATTGGAGTTGGCTCGGTCATCAAAGACAGTGTCATCATGGGCGCAGATTACTACAGCAACCCAGCCGTGCGCAATACTGATGTGATGATTGGGATTGGCCCAAATTGCCACATTGAAGGGGCCATCCTCGACAAAAATGTCCGCATCGGTGAAGGGGTGGTCATCAAACCCTTCCCACGCGGCACCGAAATTGACGCAGGAACCTGGGTGGTCCAGGATGGCATTGTGGTCATCCCCAAAGACACGACGATCTTACCCAATACGCACATTGAGCCTGAATAAACCAGCAAAAATGCCGCAGAGAACAATCTCCGCGGCATTTTTCTTATAGGGACTTCTGAAATCCACAGTTTTGTAAAACATCACGTTCACGTTTCAATGTAAAATAAAAATAATAAGGGGATGAATTTTCGGCTTCCCCATCCATAAAAACACTGCTGGCATAAAAGGAGCCTTTCAATATGATGGAATCGCAACCACAGCCTTTTAATACCCCTGGCCCTGACCAAGCTGCATTGATGCAGCGCAGGTTCATTCTTAACGCGCGCGCACGCAGCGGAACTGATTGGTTCTTCTGGATTGCTGGTCTTTCAATCATTAATTCAATCGCATCTCTGGCAGGCGTTTCATTTTCCTTTGTGGCCGGTCTCGGAATTACCCAGGTGATTGATGGAGTTGCAAGTATATTGGGAGAAAAGAACGGCGATTTCGAGCCTGGCAATTCATATTATTGGCCTTTTGATAAACCTTGCCATTGCGAGCATCTTTGTAATTGCTGGATTTTTAGCCAGAAAACGCTATCGTTGGATTGTCATTGCTGGTATGGTACTTTATGCACTTGATACGCTTCCCCTCATTCTGCTTCAAAGTTGGTTTGGCATTTTATTTCACGGATGGGCACTCTGGGGGTTATGGAGTGGCTTGCAGGCACTCAGCGCCTTAAAAAAGCTAGACGAATTTGTGTAAAACCTTCACACAAAAATTTCAGCCAAAACAGCCGCATCAAACGCGTGATGTGGCTGTTTTATTTTCCACAAACCAGCCCGAAGCTGTAGAAGACATTTCGTAAAAATGCCAATTCATCCATGAATTTCAAAAAAAGAATATAATAGTGCAGTTTTGCATTTTTCTGGCGACTTTGCCAAACCATCAAGGAGATATTTCATGAAACGCATAGGTGTTCTTACAGGCGGTGGTGATGCGCCCGGTCTAAACGCAGTCATTCGAGCAGTTGTCAAGACCGCATTGAACCAGTACAACTGTGAAGTCGTTGGGATTAGAGATAGCTATGATGGTTTCCTCATGCCAGGCGGCGTTATTCCGCTTGGGCATCATGATGTGCGTGGAATTCTGCCACGCGGCGGCACCGTTTTGGGTACTGCCAACCGTGGCAATCCTTATGCCCGCAAAGTCGTCCGTGATGGGAAAGAAGAATTTATTGATGTTTCTGCCGATATTATTCAAGCGATTAAAGATCAAAAATTGGACGCCTTGATTGTGATTGGTGGCGATGGCACGCTGCACTTTGCACACGATATGTACGAGCGTGGCATTCCAGTGATTGGCGTGCCCAAAACAATCGACAATGACATTGACGGCACTGAAGTGACCTTCGGCTTTGATACGGCTGTCAGCATTGCCACCGAAGCGATTGACCGCCTGCACACCACCGCTGAAGCGCATCAGCGCGCCATGGTGGTTGAACTGATGGGGCGTGACGCAGGTTTTATCACCCTGCACTCTGGTCTGGCAGGCGGCGCGGATGTCATCCTGCTGCCTGAAATCCCCTTCAAGTGGGATGCCGTTGCCCGAAAAGTGCTCGAGCGAAAATCGTCCGGCGGCCACTTTAGCATTCTCGCCGTTTCGGAAGGTGCCAAGGCTGCGGAGGGTGGGCAAAGCTACAACCGCACTGGCGACGAAATGTACGTTCCCCGCCTGGGTGGCATCGGTCACAAAGTCGGTGAGTACATCGAAAAAGCCACTGGCGTCGAAACCCGTGTAACGGTGCTTGGTCACGTCCAGCGCGGTGGAACACCCTCCGCCTATGACCGTTTCCTGGCAACCCGCCTCGGCTCGGCTGCGGTGCGCGTGGCCGCCGAAGGACGTTTTGACCGCATGGTCGCACTCAGCGCCGGCAAAATCATCGATGTTTCGCTGCTCGAAGCCATCTCCACACCTAAGCGCGTGGATATAAACGGCGACGCCATTCTCACCGCCCGTGGCGCAGGCATTTCGTTCGGCGACGATTAGTTCGCCCATTGAATGTTGACATCCCCTCTCCATTTTCAGTGGGAGGGGATGTTTGTTTAAAAGTGCCACGCACCTGCTTCGGCAAGGTAAGCTGTTTAACACGGAGTGCCGCCCTTGCGGACGGCACTCGTGGCGCGCTGTGGCTTCCTTAATCGGTGCGGAAAATTATTCCGTCACCAGGAGGGATGCCACAGCGCTACGTTGGTACTTACTTTGATCGTTCATATTGGACATCACCTCCTTGCTTATAGGATGGCAATTGTATGGCAGGTTGCCCTGCGTTGTAGAGATAGTATGACATGCTTTATTTTGGATGTCAATAGGCCTCGCCAATTTCTAACGGAATTATAAGGCGTGCCGGACAATCAATTGACTCGACTATTTCTTTCTGCTACACTTTGATTGTCTGACAACTGAACAAGACAGATATAGCACGCGCAAATATCCTCAGAAAAAGGTGAATTATGGAAATTTTGGTTGGAATTTTGCTGGGCTGGCCTGCCATCCTGGCTTGTATCGTCATTGCAATTGTGGGGCTGTTTCGAAAAGACCCACGCTATTTGCAGGTTTCAGGGGTGATCGCCATTCCGTTTACCTGGTTTTTAAGTGGGTTTCCCCAACTGCAAAGCGTAGTCTTTCTCTCGCCGCTGCTGCTCTTTATTTCAGCGTGGGCAATGTCGCGCAAATGGGATTTGATAGCCTGGCTGTTTGCGGTTCCTTTCTTTCTGCTTATTTTGCTGCTGGTGGGAGTTGCACTACGTTAGGGTTACATGCTCTGTTTTTATGGGTGCAGACCCTCGGGCAGAATTACGCCACAGCTCAGAATAACCAGCTCGTCCCTGTGAAAATTCCAGCCAAAGGACGTTACGATGCGTAAACGAATGTTGCTTTTCCTATTTGGCCTGACCCTGAGCGCCTGTGGACAGGCCACGTCTACCCCTACTGCTTTGCCCAAACAAACTGCAACCGCTGTTTTGACTTTGACAGCAACACCTTCCCCGACATCCACGCCCACCGAAACACCGACACCGTTGCCGACGCTGGGAAACGAACCATATTTGATGATTCCAAAAGATAGCAATGATGCCCCAAAGCTGATGATTTATGATGCAGACGGCGTTGGGCGTAAACTGGTTGAATTGCCATCCAGTAGCTACATGAGTAGCTATTCCATGAAGAATATCGTTTCGCCAGATGGACAGTGGCTGGCTTTTTATACAGGTTATTTTGTCATTTATCAAACTGCTTCAACACACCTCCCAGAAGAACTACCTATTACACTCAATCTAATGAACCTTAAGGATGGCACCGTCAGAAAAATCGTTGATGTGGTCACGACTGGATATGAGGCAAAACTGGATCAGGTAGCCGAAAAACTTAAAAAGCTTTACGCAAATGATTACAAAGAGACCGGCGATGACTGGGTCGGTGGTAGTGAAGTATCTGCTTTTCAACATGGGATACATGCTGCAGCATGGTCTCCTGATGGCCTTATGTTGGCGTTTGCGGCCCAGATTGATGGAATTTCGTCGGATGTTTATGTATATCACCTTGAGACAGGTGAAATTCAGCAAGTGGAAGAATCACTACGCAGTGTTTCTTCGATTAAGTGGTCGCCTGATGGAAGATTTATTCTTTTTAGAAATGCCGACCCTGGCAATACTTATGGTGGGGAAACATTTCATGCTGTGAATGTTGGCAAAAGCGTTACCGAGGAACCCAAAACTTTATTTTCTAATCCCTGGTTATCCGTGGGAGATTGGCTGCCGCCAAATTTCGTTTTGGCTTCAGATGGAAGTGACACGGCCGGGAATTTCAATTTATACAAGCTGAACGTTCAGACTGGGCAATTAAGCGACTTGTGGCTGGGTGCTGTCAGCGACTATGCGATTGACCCCAAAAATCAGTTAATTGTAATCAATACAGGTGAATGGGCAACGCCAGAAAAACAGGGCGTTTATTTTCTTTCATACAGTGGAAAATCAGTCAAAGTTTTGAATGGCATTTATTATCTCAGCCTTTTCTTTCGCGGAGGAGCCAAACATCGTTTTATGGCGGTGGGCATTGGCAGGAAAAAAGGACATGAAATAAAAGGGGTTTTTGGCCTTTCTTTTGATGGAACAGAACCGACTTCGCTGGGAAGTTTCGATGATCAGCATATCAGTATTTCGCCAGACCACGCATGGATGCTGTTATTTGATGCAACAAATTTGTATCTCTACGATAAGAACGATGAACTGGTCAAAACCTTCCCAATTGCTGACATCGATAAAATCATTTGGCGGCCTGATGCACAGGCGATTTTTTATTCAACCAACAATCAGCTTTCTTCACTTTCCATTCCTGCTGGATCACCAAAATTGGTGGATCAATGCAGCTTAAAGTATTGTTCATTTGATCTGGAAAATGCCGTCTGGCTACCATAGCTACTGAACACCGGAGTTCCCATGTCTCATTTGCCCTATCAACGTTTACAAAATAATCTTGCGACCTTGATTGCCAAATCACCTGCAGGCACGCGCCTGCCATCCGAGCCAGATTTGGCGAAGCAGTTGGGAGTTTCACGCGCCACACTGCGCGAAACGATGCGGATGTTCGAAAGCCAAGGGATGATCCGCCGCCGTCAGGGGGCCGGAACCTTTGTGATCGGGCAGGCACCGACAGTGGAGAGCGGGCTCGAAGTGTTGGAGAGTCTCGATACACTGGCACAGCGCACGGGGCTGAAGGTCAGCGTCAGCAACTGTCAGATTTCGCGCATCCCCGCCGACGAGGCATCCGCTGCCATTTTGGGCGTTTCGATCAAACGCCCACTGATTCAGATCACCCGCCTGATGTATGTTGAGACACGCCCGGTGGCCTGGTTGAAAGATAGCCTGTCAGAAGATTTTTTGCGTGCCGAAGAGCTAAACAACAATTTCACTGGCTCTGTGCTCGATTTTCTCGTTCGGCGTGGCGACCCGCTGACGATCAGCCGCGATGAGATTCTGGCCGTTGGCGCAAGCGCTGAAATCGCCGCGCTGCTGGAAGTGCAAACCGGCACAGCGCTGTTGCAAATTCAAGAAAAGCTGTATACCAGCGCAGATCGTGTGGTGAATTTTTCGGTAGGCTATTTTTTGCCGGGTTCCATCCAGTTCCATGTCATCCGGCGAATGCGCACCCCATAGATATAAAGCAACCATCCAAGCAGATTAAACAGATTTCAACAAAAAATCTTGGCGGCTGTGCGTTAAAGAATTTTCGCATGTGTTCTACATCAAAATCGATAAGGAGTTTCTAACGTGAATAAAAAATTTGTCCTTCTTTGTATTGCCGTCCTGGTCATGGCCCCCGTTCTTTCTTCGTGTGGGGCAGGTCTATTCAAGCCAAAAGTGGCCCTGATGTTGGCGCGCGGCGGGCTGGGCGATAAGGCCTTCAACGATAGTGCCAACGCCGGGTTGCAAAAAGCCGCCAGCGAATTGGGCGCAGAAACCAAGACCTTTGAGTTTCAGGGCAATGACAAAGACGAGATTGCTTTGCTGCACCAGGTTGCCCAGCAAAGCTATGACCCGATTATCGCCATCGGTTCTGAAAACAGCAACGCGATCAATAGTGTCGCCGCTGAATATCCCAAGTTGAATTTTGTGATTATTGACGCTGCCGGGAAAGGCAAAAACGTCACGTCGGTGACATTTAGCGAACTTGATGGTGACTTTCTGGCCGGGGCGCTGGCTGCCTTGCTCAGCCCCAGCGGCAAGCTCGGCTATTTGGGCGGTGCTGATGTGACCGTTATCCGCCGAATTGGTTTTGGCTTTGCGCAGGGCGTCAAATACGTCAACCCACAGGCCAAAATTGACGTGCGCTATATTGGCGGCCCAGATGATTTCAGCGGGTTCGCCAGACCGAATGATGCCAAACAACTCACGACCCGGATGTATCAGGCGGGTGTAGATATTGTTTACGCTGCGGCGGGCGGCTCTGGGTTGGGCGCGATTGATGCCGCCAAGGAAGCAAAAAAACCAATCATTACCACCGGCGCTGACCAACGCTGGATTGCTCCAGAAGTGATCGTCACCAGCCGCACCAAAAATATGGATGATGCAGTCTTTTCGATCATTCAACAATTCATCAAAGGCAACTTACAGACCGGCACAATTACAATGGATTACAAATCGGGTGGCATTGGGCTGGCCCCCATTAGCGACAAACTTGTCTCTGCCGAGATTCTGGCAAAGTTCGAAAAAATCCGCGCCGATCTGGAAGCGGGAAAAATCACTACGCAACCTTATACCGGGCAATGAAAACGATTGAAATCCGCCGACACAGCATCCGCGAACGAATAAGTCAGGACCTGTCGGAGCAGGGCCGCGTACTTGCACGGTTTATTGGCGAAGAACTCGGTCCATTCCAGCGCGTTGTTACCAGCGGCTTGCCACGCGCTTATCAAACTGCCATCTCAATGGGCTTTCAGGTGGACGAGCAGGTGGAGCTGCTCAACACCTATGGGGATTCGGTTGAAACCGAAATTCCCTGGCCCGCCAGTTTTGACGAATACACCGCGCCCGTTTTGCGCGGCGGCGCACCGAAACGCTACGCCGAACGCCTGTTTGCCTGGTATACCCATCTGGCCGAATCCCTGCCAGATGGGGGCGCGGCGTTGGTGATTACCCATGGCGGGGTCGTCGAAATTGGCGCGGTGGCCTGCTTCCCGAATGCGAACCACGCAGCCTGGGGCAATTATGTTGAATGCTGCGAGGGAGTACGGATGGAATGGGATGCTGGGAAGTTTGTGAACCTGAAAGTCCTGCGGGTATAATCTTTTTATCATGACGATTGAACCCCGTATTTTATTAAGCATTGACTATGAACCCTGGTTCGCTCTCTCTCGCCGCTACAATTCGATCACTGACTCACAGCAACGCTGCGCCATCGATGGCGGATTCAGCCGAGGGGCGATTGACCCCATCCTTGAAATGCTCGGCCCAAACAAAGCCAGCTTCTACATCGTCGGCGAGCTGACCGAGTGGTACCCCGATCTTCCGCAAAAAATCGTTACCCACGGACACGAGCTGGGCATGCATTGTCAACTCCACCGCCCGTTGATCGATACTGCCGAACTTGAAAAAGATGTGATCGCCTCACAGGGCTGGCGCAAGCAGTACAACGTGCGCGGCTACCGCGCCCCAATGGTTGGCATCCGCGAAGACGCCTACCCGTTGCTGGCGCGCTCGGGATTTCAATATAGCTCATCGATCTATGCGCCCGCTGGGACTTTGCTGCAAAAAGGCAATTTTTGGGAACTCCCTGTCAGCAGCCTGTCCCTGTTCGGCGCACCAAACAACCTGACCGCCCCGCGCCAAATTTCCATCCCGCTTTTGCTCGGCGGCGAAGTGCCCTACGGGTCCAGCCTGATGATCGGTTTGTTAAACGAGGTCATCTACCCGATTTTGGAACGGGAACTGAAAGCTGGCCACAGTCCCGTCATTATTCTCCACCCGTATGAGTTGGTGCGCCCCGAAGCCTTTCTGCGCCGCATGCTGCCGGATGTGGCTTCGCACCCGGCGCTTTTCCCGTTTACCCTGAACAAATCTGGCTTTTTGAAAAAACTGCTGCAAAGATTCCCCGTTTCACCGCTTGGCACCTACCTTGACGAAATCCTGACCACCCAAGAGACTGCCCATGTCTGACCTGCGCGTTCGCCTGCTGTTGCCCGACGAGCCAAGCAACTGGCCCAAAGAACTGACCGGCCCCGCCACTTTCACCGTGCTCGATAGTTGGACTTCGCTTGGGCAACGGGCCTACGGCTTCCCCGTCTACCGGCTTGAAACCGAACAGGAAAGCGGCGTCAACGGCATTCTCTCGCTAATGGAGATCAAACATCCACTGCTCGGTCATTACCTGGTCACCGCGCCCTTCGGCTCCTACGGCGGATTTGCCTTCACGTCCTCCGAAGCGCGTGACGCATTGCTGGCGCGCGCCCATCAGCTTGGCAACGAACTCGGCGCGGAATACGTCAACGCGCGCTTCGACGCCGGGCCCGGAGATGAAACTCCGCCCGCCGGTTGGGTGCAAGATCCCATCTACGTCACCTTTCTGATGGACCTGGCCCCCAACCCCGAAGACCTGATGAAAAACTTCAGTTCCGACCACCGCAACCACCTCCGCAAGTCGCTCAAGAAGGGCTTCACCGTCAAATTTGGCAAGCTCGACCTGCTTGACGACGCCTACGAAGGGCTGGCGCAGTCCATGCACGAGCTTGGCTCGCCTTATCACAGCAAAACCTACCTACAAAATATGGCCCAATCGCTCGGGGAGAAACTCGACTTCGTGGTGATCTATGCCCCCAACGGAAAAATCGCTGGGGCGGGGGTTTTCATAGCACATGGCAACGTCATCACCAACCTGCATCTCAACATTCTGCGCGCTCATCGCTCCAACTACGCCGGGGAATTTGCCTACTGGAAAGTGATCGAGCACTACTGTCAGAAAGGCTTTGCCGTCTTTGACATTGGACGCAGCCTGATTGGTTCTGGCAACGAAACTTTCAAGATGAAATGGAAACCGCGCAGACAACTGTTGGCTTACTGGTACGCGCTCAAACCCGGCGCAGAACTGCCGCACATCAACCAGAAAAGTCCGCGCTTCCGCTTCGCCATCGCCACCTGGAAACGTCTGCCCGCCTTCATCGTCCGCCGCATCGGATCTTTTCTGATTCGCGGCCTCGCTTAAACTTTCAACCTTCAACCTGTAACTTTCAACCATGGTTTTCACCCCCCTCGCCCAACTCCCCCCATCTGGTCTCGATCAACTTGCCATGCTGCACCTGCCCGTCATGCATACGTTGCTCTCCGAACTTGGCCTGCCGATCGTGCGACGCTATTATGAAATCTGCCAGCAGGATGATGCGGTCGTCGGGCTTTGCGCGATTTCTGACACGGGAGAATATCTGGGATGGGCAGTCGGTTCGCCCCACCCTGAGCGGATCAATGCTCAACTACGTTCTCCCCTGATCTGGTTCGCAGGCCAGATGCTGACTCTGGCTGTGACCCATCCCACTGCTTTGGGGCAACTGGCCCAATCGGTGTTGACCACATCTGACGCGAACGCGCTGCGCCCCGGTCAGATTGAGCTGACCTATATCGGCGTGACCCCCACCGCCCGCGGACGCGGCCTGGGCAAAGGGTTGCTCTCGGCCTATCTCGAAGCAAGCCACGCTGCCGGGTATGTCAGTGTTGCGCTCAGCGTCGAAACGGATAACCCCGCCGCTATCGCCCTCTACACCAACGGCGGATTCCATATCACCAGCAGCTTCCACGAAGGCCGTTTTGAACGGCATCGCATGGAGATCGTGTTCTGATGTAGTAGCTGCTTCGGAAACTGATCAACGATAGAAGTTGCCTTAAAAGCGAGTGAACCAATGAACGAACAAATCATCCAACAAGCAGAAATGTTGCAAGATGTGCAAGATTACGACAGTGCAAAAGCAGCATTAGAGCGTGGCGATGACGAATTAATTCCCAGTGAAGTAGTCTATACCATTCTAAACGGAGAAAACCCGATCAAAATCTGGCGCGAATTTCGCGGCATGTCACAGCAGGAAACTGCTGAAAGGCTGGAATTAGTGTCCCATATTTGTCACAGTTAGAAAGCAGAAAGCGCAAAGGTACGATGGATGTCTTATCATCCATTGCGAAAGTGCTGAATGCCTCGATTGAAAGTCTTGTCATGTCGCAGGCTTGAAATATTCGCAAAATCATGGTTTAGATTAAAAGGGAAAAATGTCAAAACAAAAACGCACAGAATTTGTCAAATGGATGGGGCCAATCCTTGATTCTTTGAGAGTATTAGGTGGTTCTGGAACGCCAAAAGAAGTAACAGAAAAGATTATTTCCGCTCAAAAGGTTTCTGAAGAAAAGCTTAGCGAAAAGATCGGGTCAGGTATGTCCAGATTTCAAAACCAGGTTTATTGGGGACGCCAATATCTGGTTTGGGAAGGACTTCTTAAATCAACAAAAAAAGGAATCTGGAAGCTTTCAGAGAAAGGGTATACAACTCATCTTACTGAAGATGATTCTCATAAGATATTTTTGAAGTGGGTGGGCATCTATTCTGAAAAAAGAAGGCAAAAGAAACTCACCGGCGAGAAAGAAACAGAACTTTCCATCGAAGAAATTGATATTGATGAAACTACTAATGCAAAAGCAGACTACAAACAAGAGCTTCTTTCAATTCTCAGAAGCATGAAACCTGCTAATTTCGAAAAGTTTTCTTTGCTTTTGTTACGCGAGAATGATTTCGAAGACCTAAAACACACTGGTGGGCCAAAAGATGAAGGAATTGACGGATTTGGTGTTTTGCGTATCAACCCGTTTATAAGCTTTCGGGTTCTATTCCAATTTAAGCGATATGCAGAAGATAATAAAATCGTAAGAGAACAAATTGCAAATTTCCGCAATGCGATGCTAGGTCGGGCTGATAAAGGCATTTTCATTACAACAAGCTTTTTCACAAAAGATGCCGAAATTGAAGCTACAAGGGATGGGGCTCTGCCAATCGAACTTGTAGATGCTGATAAGCTTGTTGAAATGATTGAAAAAACAGAACTTGGTCTGAAGCCAATTACAACCTACGAACTGGACCGAGAATTCTTTAGGCAGTATTCAAATTCATAGATGATATTTTCTGAATTTGAATACTGCCTACCCCGCCGGCAGCACCAGTGTAAAGCGACTGCCCTGCTCCTTCCCGGCGCTTTCCACCTGGACCTGACCGCCGTGGGCGGTGGCGATGGCTTTGACAATTGCCAACCCGAGGCCGTTGCCGGGGAATTCGGCGGAGTTGCGTCCGCGGTGGAAGCGACTGAAGAGCTGCGGCAAATCTTCGGGCAAAATGCCGATGCCCGTATCTGTGACGATCAGGATCACCTGATCGTCTTTTTGTTGCATTTGCAGTTCGATTGAACCGCCCTTGGGCGTGAACTTAAGCGCGTTTTCAAGTAGGTTGTCGAGTGCGCGGTGCAGTTGCAAGCGATCGCCGTGGACAGCGATTTCGCTTTCGGGGAGATGCAGCGTAAAACTGCGTTCGGCCTGCTCGGCGCGAGAAGCGAATCGCTCTGCGGCTTCGGCCACCAGCGCACGCAACTTGACTGGCTGCGGGTCGGGTGCCGACTGTGAAACTTCGATGCGCGAAAGGTCAAGCAGCCCGGCGGTGAGCAGTTCGAGACGACGGTTTTGTTCGAGGGCGCGGGTTAAAAGACGGCTTTTTGGTCTTGATCGGTTTCGTTGCCTGCCAGTTCAAGGTTGGTTTTGAGGGCGGTCAGCGGGGTGTTAAGTTCGTGGGCCGCGTCCGAAACAAAGGCACGCAGGGTAGAGATGGTGTCTTCAACACGCTGGGCCATGCTGTTGAACGAAAGCGCCAGCGTATGGAACTCGTCGGCCTGCTTTTCGCTGGTCAGGCTGGCGCGCACCGAAAGGTTGCCCTGTTCCATCTGGCGGGTGGCGCTGGTGAGAGCCAGCACCGGGCGGGTGACTTGCAGGCTGGCAAACCAGCCCGCCAGCCCAGCCAGCGCAATGGCAATGATGCTGGCTACGAGCCAGGCCAGGCTGACGGCATCCAGAATCTGCTCGCCATAGGCGGGGCCGTGCGAGAATTCGAGTGTACCGATGGGTGCGCCGCTGGTGCTGGTCAAAGGAATATTGATGACCTGCGAGGAACGGCGCGCATTCACCGGGCTGGAGACCCGGCTCGCAACGCTAAATCCGTATCCATAAGGGGATGCGCTGACGGGGAGCACTGCGTCCAGACTTGCAGGCGGATCACCCCCTTGAATGGCGATGATTTGCGGGGTCGCGCCAACTGGCAGCGCCCCCTCCTCCCGCGTGAAAACCATGACGGGCATGCCAGGTTTGGGCTTGTCGCCAAGCTGAATATTGAAAATAACATTATCGTTTGCGCCCGATACACCCATCACCTGACTGGCATCGGGGATGCCCAAATCGGCCAATGGATTGCCCAGGTTGTCGAGCACGCGGATCTGGCTCTGGGAAAGAAAAGCCAGGCCAGTGATCTGGCTTTGCAGGCTGGTTTCAGGCGTCTGGCTTTGCAACGCGCGCACCACAAAGGGTTGCAAGGCCTGCGCGTTGCCGATCAGATAGGTACGCTCCTGCTCAGCATAATAACTATTGAGCACCAGCATCATAATGGAACCAAGCGACAGGGCCGCGACCAGCGCAATCGCGGCATAACTGAGCGGCAAACGCCAGCGAATGGAGTTAATGTTCATGGGAATCTCCTGATTTAAGCCTACTGCGTTTGGCTGTACCCTGTCAAGCCTTATTTTGTCTTGCGGATGATGACCGGGTTGCTATAGAGAAGCACATCTGCAATCAGGCGGTCGCCCACTTTGCGACCCCAGACCGTGACCATGGTTTGATCGTGGATGTCGTCGAGCGTGCCGGTTTCGACCGTTTGTTGGATGGTGGCATTCTGATCTTTGGGCGGTTCAGAACTCATGGCAGTTAAGTCGCGATAAATGATGGTTTTGCCGGTGACGACGACCTCCATCTTGGGGCCGTTCCCCATATCAACGGAGGAGACTGCGGGCCCGGCATTGCCCCCAGCGCCGCCGCTGTCAGATGAAGTGGAGATAACGATGCCGCCGCCTTCCGATTTCATCGAAACAGACTGAACCGTGAGTGTGTTATCTTTGCGGCTGACATAAATACCAGTCAGGTCCGCATGGGCGGCGGGCAGTTCGGGCGCAGGCTTCAGGTTGAAGGAAAAAGAAAAGTTGCCGCCGCCCGGGCCAAAAGGCAGCATACCCAGCGGGCCGATTCCGCCGTTGAGCAAACGTCCGCCGATAAATGCGGCT
The DNA here is from genome assembly GCA_963757465.1 of uncultured Chloroflexia bacterium. GTDB lineage: Bacteria > Chloroflexota > Anaerolineae > Anaerolineales > Villigracilaceae > UBA5195. Next base: position 213,286 of record CAVWRY010000011.1, read on the forward strand.
GTGCCAACAACAATGAAGGCAATGACGAGGATGATAGTGAGTTTTTTGTTCATGGGAAAGTCCTTTTTGAGAATGGGAATTGGTAATTGGTAAGTTGGTAAGTTGGTAGATTGGTAAATCGGGATGTGTCCCAATCTACCAACTTACCAATTACTCGTACCTCAGCGCTTCCAGCGGATCAAGCCGGGCGGCGCGCAGGGCGGGGTAGATGCCAAAAATCACCCCGGTTAACAGCGCCACGCCCAAAGCCAGGGGGATGCTTTCGGGGAGCAGCAGGGCCACTCCCTTGTTCAGCGAGGCCGCCAACGGGATGGAGAAAATCCCCAGCACAATTCCGCTCAGGCCGCCGCTGGCACTGATCAGCACCGCTTCGAGCAAAAACTGGCTGACGATGTCCCCAGGTTTTGCGCCGACTGCCAGCCGCACGCCAATTTCGCGGGTGCGCTCGGTAACGCTGACCAGCATGACATTCATAATGCCAATCCCGCCAACCACCAGCGAGACGGTTGCCATCGCCGCCAGCAGCAGCGAAAAGGTCTGCGCGGCCTCCTGTTGTTGACCGAGAATATCCTTGCGCGTGGTCGTATCGAAATCATCGGCGTAGTTGCCGTCAGCATCCGCCTCGATCTGGTGGCGCTGGCGCAGGTAGGCGGTGATCTGCGCCTTGGCCTCGTCCACCTTGTCGGCGCTGATGGCATATGCCACCATGTAAAGCGATGGCTCTTCGTCGTAGAGCGTATCGATCATCGTGCTGATCGGCATCATCAGGGCCTCGTTCGGGTCCGATTGGTAACGCGCCTCGAGACTGGTACTTTCCAACTCGGCGCCTACGCCAATGATCGTGCAGTGCTTGCGGTTGATCCAGATGGTTTGCCCGACGGGTTCATCGCCCGAAAACAGGTCAAGCGCCGTCTGGTAACCGAGGACACAGACAGGCAAGCCCGCAAGCACTTCTTCGGGACTGAAAAACCGTCCGTCACTGATGAAATCTGCCGGGGTCAACCCTTTGCCTTTCTGCCACCCCACCGGCTGGAGTTCCCCCGCCGAGGCCAATCCATCCAGCGCTTCGGCGGTGTTGCCGGTCGCGGTGATGTCTACCGTACTGCGACCGTACCTTGCTTTGACCGACTGGCTAACCGACATCTCAACCCGCTCGACAAGCGGAGCGGCTTCGGGCAGGTTCAACCCGTCTTCATAGGTCAGCTTTTTGCCGGTAACGTCAAATTTCCCGTTTTTATCCATGGCAAAGCGCTGACCGATCTGAATCTGAGTCGCACCCAGCGATTTGAACGTGGCATCCACGGCGGCGCGCGCACCATTGCCAAGCGCCAGCATGGCAATCACCGAAGCCACACCAATCACCACGCCGAGCATGGTTAAAAGTGCGCGCAGTTTGTTGGCAAAAGCGCCACGGAAGGAAGTGCGGATGAGATCGAGAATGTTCATTTTCGTCTTCTGTTTTTTTTAGTCTACTAGTCTGCTAGTGGGTTGGTTGGTTCGTTGGGAATCAGCAATCGTAAATCGCCAATCGCTAAATCGTAAATAAACCATCGCGCATCGTGTAAACCCGCCCCGCGTGCCGCGCAATCACGGGGTCGTGCGTCACCAGCACAATCGTGCGCCCTTCGGCGTGGAGTTCATTGAGCAGGCGCATGATCTCATCGCCAGTGGCGCTGTCGAGGTTGCCGGTGGGCTCGTCCGCAAGGATGACGGCAGGGCGCGTGACCAGCGCCCGGGCAATCGCCACACGCTGACGTTCGCCGCCTGAAAGTTCCATCGGTTGATGCGCGGCGCGCTCGGCCAACCCGACGCGGGTCAGCGCTTCGATGGCTTTTTCGCGCTGCTGACGGCTGCTGACCTGTCCGTTGCGGTAGGCCAGCGGCAGCGCGACATTTTCCCAGGCGGAAAGACGCGGCAAAAGATTAAAGCTCTGAAAGATAAACCCAATCCGTGCGCCGCGCAGCTTTGCCAGCGCATTACGGCTGAGCGACGAAACCTGCGTCCCTTCCAGCCAGTACGCGCCCGCCGTCGGACGGTCGAGCAGCCCGAGCAGGCTCAACAACGTAGACTTTCCGCTGCCGGATGTGCCCATCAGCGCCACAAACTCGCCCGCCGACACCGTCAAATCCACCCCGCGCAACGCCTGGACGGTGGCGCTGCCCATGCGATAGCTGCGCGCCAATCCCTCCGTGCGGATGACAGCTTCGCTCATTTTGTCACCACCGCATCGCCCAGTTTCAACCCTGAGACGACCTCAATAAACGCATCCCCGCGCAAACCCAGCTTGATCTGCTGGCTGACACTTTTCGCACCATCCCAGACCTTGACCGAGACCAAATCGCCCCCCGCCGCACGGATGACGGCACGCGGCAGGCACATCACGCCTTTGTGCGAAGCAATCACAATCGAAGCATCGGCACTCATGCCCGCCGCCAACTTGTCTGGGACGTTATCGAGCTTGAGATAAACGTGATATAGCGGCCGGTCGCCTGCGATGGCGTCGGGCACAATGCGCGAGACTTTTCCAGTCAGGGTGGCGTCAGGCAGCGCGTCAAAATACAGGCTGGCAGCCTGCCCCACTTCCATCAGCGGCAGATCTTCCTCGACTACATTTGTATCCAGCTCCACCGCCTGCGGATCGTTGACGACAAAAATGCCCGTCCCGGCAGGGATGTTTTCTCCGGGGCTGACCTTTACATCGAGCACAATACCATTAAAGGGTGAACGAATTTCCATGCTCGCCATCAGTGCCTTCGCTGCATCCAGTTCGGCCTTCGCCTGGGCCAGCTTGGCGTCCGCCTTATCAAATTCCGATTCCCCCGGTTTGCCGGTATACCAGTTGTAGGTCTCGATCAGGTTATCGTATTCGTCCTGCGCGGTGCTCAAAAGCGCCAGCGCGCGCGCTTTGACATCCACATCCTCGGCGTGACGGTACGTATCGGACGCAATGGCCACGTTGTCTTTGGCAATCGTAATTTTGGCCTGAAGCTTCTTGAGATAATCGGCGGTTGCGCGCGGGTACTTCAACCCGGTGCGGATATTGGTTGCCACCTCGACCGCTTTGCGCGCTTCAAGCAGTTTTAACTGCGCATCGGTGCGCGCCACCGCGTCCAACTCGGCCAGCACCTGCCCGACCTTGACCGTATCGCCAGCGCGAACAGAAATTTTGGAGAGTTTGCCATCGGCAGGCATTTCGAGCGTAATTTTGTTGGTATTCATCAGCTTGCCGGGCGCAGTGACGCTTTGTTCCACATCGCAGGTGGTGACAGCGACAGTTTTTGGCGCAGCCTGCGTTGGTACAGCCGACTGCACAGGCCCACTCTGAAAGCCAAAATAGCCCGCTGCGCCCACCGCCGCTAGTCCGAGCACAATTAAAAAAATCAGTCCAATTTTTTGCATCAAAAAACTCCTTCCTGTAGTGTTTAAAGTCTACAGAAAGGAGTTTGCGGCCCGGTTACGGGGAGATTAAGATTTCGTAATATCGTAGGGGCGTGGTTCCCACGCCCTGATAGACGTATCCTCTAAACCGGGGCGGGAAAACCCCGCCCCTACATTATGCATTGGAAACCAATCGGTACCCCAACCCTGGCACCGTTAAAATTAGCGCGGGGCGGCTGGGGTCTTGTTCAATTTTTTCCCGCAGGCGGCGGATGTGGACATTGACCGTTTGCTCGCTGTCAGAGTCGGGGCTGTGGCCCCAAACCGCTTCGACGATTTGTGCGCGACTGAAAACCTGTCCGCGGTGGCGGGCCAGGTACGTCAGCAGGCGGAACTCAATCGGGGTGAGATTGAGCGGCTGCTCGTCACGCAACACCTGTCCGCGGGTCAGATCGATTAAGAGATCACCGATATAGAGATGATTGGTATCAGCATTGGCGAACTCACCATAGGCGCGGCGCAACTGTGCCCGAATGCGTGAAAGCAGTTCGCGCAGATGAAAAGGCTTGGTGACGTAATCGTCCGCACCCATTTCGAGCCCGAGCACTTTGTCGAGCGCATCTTGTTGCGCCGTCAGCATGATGACCGGCATCCGCAACCCGCTTTGGCGCAGAATGCGACAAAAGTCAAAGCCAGAACCATCTGGCAGACGCACATCCAACAGCACCAGGTGCGGAATGGTTTTGCGGGCAAAGGCAACACCCTCCGTCCCTGTAGATTTCCAGGTCACGGTAAAACCATCGCGTGTCAGGCCATCCTGCAAGCCTTGCGCCACCGCCGGGTCGTCTTCAATCATCAGCAAATTGTAGGATGTCATGGTGGGGTAATTCTACCCGCAACTGGGCTATAATCCGTCAAGATATCCCCTAACAGCGACTACAAAGCGCAAAGACCATGATTACCCATCTCTTCTTCGACTTCTTTGGTACCCTGGACGAATATTCGATGGACGCCAGTGTGGCCGGCTTTTTAAACAATGTGTTTGGCCCTGACCATTCATCGGAGCTTGCCAACACCTTTCGTGACACATACCTACAAGAGTGGAGCAAAGGGGTCCAATATATTGACGGCGTTCCCGCGCTGCTTAAACGGCTCAAGCAGCGGTATACACTTGCGCTGGTAACCAACACGCACAGCGCCGATTTCATCCACAGTCATTTGCACAAGATGCAGATCACAGAAACCTTTTCAATGATTGTCACTTCGGTTGAGCATGGAAAACGTAAACCGCACACGTCCATTTTTCAGCATGCGTTAAGAACAGTTGGCTGCGAGAGCCACCATGCACTCTATATCGGCGATACTTTCACAGCCGATTATCTTGGGGCAAACGGGGTTGGCATGCGTTGTCTCTTGATTGACCCCCGTCAAAAACAGAATATCCGCGCTGAAGACCGCATTGCCAATGTTCTGGACATTCAGCGTGTGCTCAGCCTGGAATAATATAATATCCCTGGCTAAAACCAGGCCCACAACATCCACAAAGCGATCATCACAACACCGATGGCAAACATTGCCGCCAATGACCAACTGAAACCAATCAGCCAACCCTTGGTGGATTCCAAGGCTTCACGCCAATCGCGGGTGCGATACCATTCAGCAAGATACAACGCCAGCGGAGTCGCCAAGATCGCCGCAAAAGGCGTCAGAAAAATGCTGGCAACCACAGCAGCGACAAACCCAATCGCAATCGACCCCCAGGTTGTGCCGGTTTCACGCAACTTGCGCGCCATGATAACATTATCGACTGAACTGCCAATAATCATCAGTACCGTAATCAGCCCAAATAGCAGCCAATCCCAAATATCCATCTTACCAGCCAACAAATGCACAAGCGCATAAGCCGCCGCAGACAGCCAAATCACCAAAATGCCCGGGAAGATTGGGATAATCATGCCAAACAGCCCAACCAGCATAAAAGTCAGGATGGTGGCTTGCAGGGTTAATTCGGTGAGCTGCTGTAAGTCCATTTTTAGACGATGAACGGTAGACGGTGGACGGTAAGAACCTTTTACGGTCTACCATCCACCGTCTACGGTCTATGGCTGGATCACGTCCACCCCACCCATCCACGGGCGCAGCGGTTCGGGGACGACGATGGAACCATCGGCCTGCTGATAATTTTCCATAACCGCGATCAAGGTGCGGGGGAGTCCCAACCCGGAGCCGTTCAATGTATGCAGAAAACGAGCTTTGCCGCCATCCGCCGGACGATATTTGATGTTGGCGCGACGCGCCTGAAAGTCGGTGTCGTTCGAGACCGAAGAAACTTCCAGCCACTCGTCGCAACCCGGCGCCCAAACTTCGAGATCGTAGGTCATGATGGCGCCAAAACCGACATCACCTGTGCAAAGTTGTTTGACGCGATAGGTCAGGCCAAGCGCGGCGCAGGTCTGCTCAGCGTCGGCGAGCATTTTTTGCAGCATGGCTTCAGAATCTTCGGGCTTGCTGTAGATATACATTTCCACTTTGTCAAACTGATGGCCGCGCTTGATACCACGCACATCACGCCCGGCGCTCATTTTTTCGCGGCGGAAGCATGGTGTGTACGCTGTATACATGCGCGGCAGGCTGGCTTCGTCGAGAATTTCGTCCATATGCAGGCCAGTCAGTGGCACTTCGGCGGTTGGCACAAAGTACAGGTCTTCTTCGTGATCTTTGTAGAGATTGTCGGCAAACTTGGGCAATTGTCCCGCGCCGTAGACGGTGGCGCTCTTGACCATGAACGGCAGATACTGCTCGCGATAGCCCTGACGGATATGCAGATCGAGCATATAGGCGATCAATGCGCGCTGGAGGCGGGCCCCCGCCCCGCTGAGAACATAAAAACGCGAACCCGTCAGCTTGGTGCCGCGCTCAAAGTCGATCACCCCGAGGGCCGGGCCAAGCTCCCAGTGTGGCTTGGGGGCAAAATCAAATTGTTTTTGCTCGCCCACCACCTTGGTGACAACATTTTCGCTGTCGTCAACGCCATAGGGGGTGCGCGGGTCGGGGATATTGGGCAGCGTGCCGGTAAAAGCGGTCAGCTCGCCTTCAATGGCAGCGACCTGCTTGTCAAGCGCTGCAATCTGATCGCCGACCAGACGCATGGATTCAATCTTTGCCTGTCGGGCAGCGGCATCTTTGATCTGGCTGATCTCCTTCGAGACGACATTGCGCTCGGCTTTGAGATTTTCCACCTCGGCGATGGCAGCACGGCGTTTGGCATCGAGTTCCAAAATGCTATCGACGGGCGATGGGTCCATTTGCCGGTCACGCAGCGCTTTGCGCACCACTTCGGGGGTTTCACGAATGATATTGATGTCCAACATGGGAATGGCTCCTGTGAGAATTAAAAGAACCGCCCCTCCAATGCAGGACGAGGGGCGGCTCGTGGTACCACCTGCGTTTGTTCTCAGTGCGCGCTAACGGGCGTACCCGGCTCTCTTATGGCGTGGAAAAGCCTATGCCTCTGCGAGAGCGATTGGTCTTTAGCAGACCACTGGAGGGGATTTCGCTGTCTGACCGCCTGCCTTGCACGAAACGGCAGGTCTCTGAACGGATGCAACAGCTACTTGTTTCCAGGTTATCGTTTATATTTCGTGTGATTATATCCAGCGAGCAAGCGCTGTCAAGATGATCGCGATGCCACTCTTTTTACTTGAGCCCAGGGCTCAGGCGTTTGGCAAGGGTGTGCAGTGAATTTTCCACCAAATTTTCAAGATTGAGATCAGGCTGGCTGTATATTTTGTCCCACATTTGCGATAACGTCTTCCCAAGCCGATCTTCAACCAATGCCCACAATGGAAGGGATGGAACAGATCTGCCAGTGCGGATGGCTTCGTTAAAGGTTTGGTAGATAAGATGATGCGAAAAAACTTCGTCATTGAGCGCATCCAGCCTGGCGGGGATAGAGATGCTTTTGGGATATTTCGTCAGGCCGTCTTTGCTCGTCAAAAACCGGATCAACTCCAGGGCAATTGATTCTTTGATACTGCGCTTCCAAATAATCAGATGGGTGCCACCGACAAGTGGAATGCCCGGTGGAAGAGCGACGCCAAGATTTTCGCGCCCCCCTGGGAAGCTCGCTTCGTTAATACCTTCCTGCAACCAGGTGCCAGCATAGGTAACAGCTGCTTTTCCTTCAATGAACAATGCATCACTGGACGCAATATCCAATTTTTGAGTTTCAGGGGTAAGAAAACGCCCCAGCTTAAAGTAATTGCAAAACCCTTGCCGGGCTTCGGGCAGGTGAAAAGTAACTTCCGTCCCATTCTGGTTGATGTAATCGCCACCTGCTCCCCAGACCCAGCAAGCTGTAAATGTTGTCAGCGCATGCGCGGAATGGGTGCCAAGCGCCAGTGGCATATCCACACCGCTGTCTTGTAATGCCTGCAGCGTTTGTTCCATACGGGCGGGTGTTTGAAAAGCATTTTCTTCATCAACGCCTGCTTTCGCTAACAAATCGCGTCGATAAAAAATCACCCGCGAAGTCAGCCCGCCAGGGAATGGCCCAAATTTGCTGTTGCTGATCGCGTCCCGCTTCAAAAACACCTTTTACAAAGGCACTTTCCCCGCCAAAAGACAAAACTTCATCAGGAGTGAAAGGCCGCAGGGCATTCATACCCTTCAGACTCTCAATATAGGTAGAGCCAACCTCACCCACGTCGGTATCAAACCCATAAAGTGCTGTTCTGACAATCTCTGGCCACATTTGTATCGGAACAGGAATATTGACGAAGGTTTTTATTCCTTGGTGGGCAGCATCAAAAGCAGCTAATGATTTCATTAGCTGCTTTCCGCATTCTTCCGTTCTTGACCATGCAAGGAATTTTACGACTTCAGTCACAAGTGCCTCAATTGTCTATCATCGATTGTACTATTGAAATCTTTCCATGTCTTATCTATTCTTGACCAAACTGGATCATTCCTCCACCAATCCCGATGAAGAGCAGCCCAACCCATGTGGCAAATGGTCAGGTTATTCATCACTTCCCATGAACTCTTCGGCGGTGGTGTGACCGGGCTGGCTGATGCCTTCGCGCTTGAAAACCTTCCAGAACGTCAGCAGCAAGATTTTGACGTCGAGCCAGAAAGACCAATGGTCCACGTACCAGATATCCAGCTTGAATTTCTCGTCCCAGGTAAGCGCATTGCGCCCGTTGATTTGCGCCCAGCCGGTCAGGCCGGGCATTACATCATGTCGGCGGGCTTGTTCAGGGGAATAGCGCGCGAGGTACTGCGTCAACAGCGGACGTGGCCCGACGAGACTCATCTCCCCTTGCAGAATGTTGAAAAGCTCTGGGAGTTCGTCGAGGCTCGAGACGCGCAGAAAACGCCCCAGGGGAGTCAGCCGCTCAGCATCCGGCAGCAGATTCCCTGCTTTGTCGCGGGCATTGTTCATCGTACGGAATTTCTTGATCGTAAACAATTTCCCCTTATACCCTGGTCGCTGCTGACGGAACAAAATCGGCCTGCCATGAAAAACCACCACCAGCACCGCTATTACCAGCAGGATGGGGGAAGCGACAAGGACGCCGAGTGTAGCGATGACAAAGTCGAAAATTCGTTTGCTGCGAGGGGTGGAATTCACCGACAAATTTTACCATGCGGCAGAGTGCGCATAATATCGTGGATTTGTGTATAATTTGTTTTGGAGAGCGCCACTATGAATGAACGCATTCTTATCATCGAAGACGATCAAGCAATTTTGAAACTGCTGCAGCGCGGTTTTGCCTACGAAGGCTACACCGTGGATGTGGCAACTGATGGTCGCACCGGGCTGAACCTGGCGCGTGACCGCAACCCTGACCTGGTGGTGTTGGATTGGATGCTGCCGGGCATGGACGGACTGGAAGTTTGTCACCGGCTGCGGACGGGTGGTGCCATGCCGATCTTGATGTTGACGGCCAAGGATACCATTCAAGACCGCGTGCAGGGACTCGATGCTGGGGCAGATGACTATATGGTCAAGCCCTTTAATCTCGACGAGCTGCTGGCGCGCATCCGCGCCCTGTTGCGCCGCACCCAACCTGAGCGCATTCCCGTTTTAAAGTTTGCCGATCTGACGCTCGATACCGGCTCACGTGAAGCGACGCGTGGCAACAAGCTGATTCAACTCACCGCCAAAGAATACGAGTTACTCGAACTCTTTATGCGCCATCCGCGTCAGGTGTTGACCCGTGATGTGATTTTTGACCGTGTTTGGGGTTACGACTTTGGTGGCGAGAGCAACGTGCTTGAAGTCTACATCCGTTACCTACGCCAAAAGCTCGAAGTGGAAGAAACCCTCCCCCGTCTGATCCATACTGTGCGCGGCGTGGGTTACGTAATGCGGGAAGTTCCCTAATTTTGGATTTTCGATTGACGATTTACGATTGCGCGCTGCTGAAAAGAATTTTCACAGCGCGCATTGTTTATCAGTTTTATCTAATGTCTAACGGCTAAAATCTAATCATGTCCCTACGGATCCGTCTTACCTTGCTTTACTCCACCCTGCTTGGCGGCATTTTGCTGTTGTTTGGCGTGCTGGTCTATTTGCTCGTCAGCGCCCAACTGCTCGATCAGGTAGATCGGACATTGAAGCAAACCACCAGCGACATCATCGGTACCGCTCAGATTGACCCAATTGGCGGCATGGATATTGTTGAACTGCCTGGCGTTGAGTTGATTTCGAGCGTCTACGTCCAGCTCTGGACGCGCGATGGGCAACTGCGCATGTCATCGCCGGGAATCCGCCAGCTTGGTCAGGCACTCAGCGCGGTTGACCTGCAAACCACTCGTATCATCTTACGCGATGTGAGCATCAAAGGTGTACATTTGCGCGTCCTGACCGTGCCGCTGGTACTCGGCAACCGCCCGGCTGGCGTCTTACAAGCTGCCACCAACCTGGCCCTGGTCGATTTAATCCGTAATGCTTTATTGTCTGTGTTGGTGGGACTAACGCTTTTATCAATCATCTTTGCCGCCCTGGCCTCGTGGATCAGTATTGACCGCGCACTTTCCCCGCTGCAAACTGTCATGCAGACTGCCGAACAAATTACCCGCGCCGATGATCTTTCGCGGCGCATTCCATATCAAGGCCCAGAGAACGACGAGATTGGGCTGCTAATCCGCGCCTTTAATCACACGCTTGAGCGGCTTGAAAACCTTTTCACATCTCAGCAACGTTTTCTGGCAGATGTTTCGCACGAACTACGCACGCCGTTGACTGTCATCAAAGGCAATGCCGATTTAATCCGCAAGTTTGGCGCAGACAACGAATCATTGGATTCGATCAAGGATGAGTTGGACCGTTTAACCAGGCTGGTGGGGGATCTGCTGCTGTTGGCGCAAGCCGAATCAGGAAAACTGCCCATCAACCGTCGTCCCGTTGAACTGGATTTGCTCCTAACGGATGTGTTGCAAGAAATGCGCGTGCTGGCCGGGGATAAAGTCAAGCTGCGGCTGACGGATATTGACCAAGTGCTCGTTCAGGGCGACCCCGACCGGCTCAAACAGGTTTTGATCAATCTTATTTCCAACGCCATTCATTACACCCCGGTAGGTGGCGATGTTTACGTAACGCTTTCAAAAACTGAGGGGAAAGCCAAAATTATTGTGCGCGATACCGGCCCCGGTATTTCCCCCGACGACTTACCCCACGTTTTTGATCGTTTCTACCGGGGCGAGAAATCGCGCACACGCTCCAAAACCAGTGGGTTTGGCCTTGGGCTATCGATTGCCTATTGGATTATTGACTTACATAAGGGCCGCATTGAAGTCGATTCGCATGAGGGGCGGGGGACGACCTTTTGCGTTTATTTACCGCTTCCAGAACGCAAACTTACGGCGTAATTCCCAAACGTTGACTGGCTTTAATACACAGGCTGTTACCCGTGGCGCGCTTCCATTCGTCCAACCTATCAGAGTGGGTGGAATTTTGGGCGGCATCGTTATACATTGCGCCCCAATAAACATAACGCTTCGTTTCAGCAGGCCAGGCGCTTTCAGCCCAGCCAATCACGCCAATTCCGCCGTTGTACCCGGCTAGTGCCAGACGGGCATCGCCATTGGCACGATCAAGGGAACTGCGCAAATACGCCAGTCCGCGAAGCGCATTGGTCTCAGTATTGTAGCCATTTTCGTTTTTGAGAAAATGAAAAGGCATCACCTGAAATAATCCGATTGCGCCAGAAGACGAGCGCGCGTCAGGGTTGCCACAGGATTCAATTTGCATTACGGTGGCAGCCAGGTTCACATCCACACCATATTCAGCGGACCAATGCTTGAGGCTGGCAGCCCAAAACTGAATTTCTGGCGTAAACAAGGCGGATAGTCCGCTACCATCTGTGGTCAGGTTCTGTCCCTGAACAGGGACAACAGGGTTAACGTTAAACCGGGTGACGACAAAAATCATCAGTCCGCTGATTAATAATGCAGCAAGTGGGGGTATCAAAAAGCCAGAGAGACAGCCATTTCCATTCGCTGTCTCTCTGCTCTTTCGACTTTTTTGACTTGGGTTTCGGGTTTCAGAGCGTGCAGGGGTCATAGGGTCCAATCATTTGCAGGTACGCTCGGGCTTGACGATTTTCCGCGAAGACTCGCGGTTGTTCACTGTGTCAGCTCCGTTCGTCAAAGTGGGTTTCCGCAGGACGCGAGCTCATCAGATTATGGTATGTCGGCTCAGCAGGGGTGCGGTTGTAGGTATTTTCAGGGCGCGGTGCGGGTTTCGGCTGCGGGCGAAAGCTTGAAGCCGGAGCAATGATCGGGCGCGCTGTCCCTGTATTGGTATTGGTGGTGTTGGTGTTAACTGTCGGGCGGACGGGGCGCTGCGGTTCATTGCGTGTTGCGCTGGCTTGGTATTGCTGTGGCTGATACTGTTGTTGCTGGCGTTGTTGGGGCTGGGCCTGTTGCTGGTATGAGCGGCGGGTGGATTGCTGCGCAAACATGCGCTCACCAGCGATAGAGAAGGTACCAATGATCAAAATCCGAATGACCCAGACCATGACAGCCACAAAGATCGGCACAACATTTTGAATAGTCGCATTGCTTAGAACGGCGGTGCCTTCACTGGTGTGATTGGCAATCGCAACCGAGACACCCCACCAGGTAAGGGTGGCATTCATCGCGGCGGCCAAAATCCATGCGCCAAATAAATACCAGACTTCGGCAGGTTCGTCGCGACCCTGTTCGGGGGTAAACAGGCGGGCAATTCCGGCAAAATCAATGCCGCAGAAGGCGATTGACAGAATAGTGGCCCAACCCATGCCAGCAAAGCTGAGATTGCCAAGCACATCCCGCAGGGCAAACTCGGTGGTACTGTAATTAAAGATTTCAAAAGCCAGTAGAGCGCCGATGATCATAAAACCAAAGGCTTTGCTACGCTGTGTCACAATTGTGTTCCACAGTTTACCGATATTCATTTCAAGTGCTTTGCTGCGCATTGCATTGTTCATGTGGACCTCCTGACCCGAATTGCCTTAGAAAATTCGTTCTATATTTCTGGTTCTATTATAGAACATAAATTCTAGAAGTGTCAAGAGGCAGTTTCTCCCCTTTTGCCTTATTTTTGGAATTAGGGGTTATCTAGTAAAATCAAACCATGACATCCCCCGAATATCAGCGCGCAACACCCCCCATTAAGATAAAGCGATAGCCATGGAAATCGACCGGCAGGATATTCGTTTGGCGCTTCGCGGTTTTCTTGAACTGCTTGAAAGCGCCGACCAGCAGGCAAAAATCGAGACGCTTGAATTATGGCTCGGTCAGCTTGCCTTCCTGCAGCATTTCATTGACGATATTCCAGCTAACGATAAATTGTTCGACTTGCCAGCGCATGATACTGCACACTGGATGAAGTTGATCGCAACCCACTTCCCGAGTCTTGGCAACGATATCCCTGCAACAATTTCAGGCGATTTCGATCTGTCAACGGGGAATGCGGTTGAAGACCTGGCCGAAATTGCGGCAGAAATTTTTGAATGCGTGCAACGTTGGGAGATCTATGGTGAGAATCATGCACTCTGGTATTTCAAGGTTGGCTATCAAACGCATTGGGAAAGACGTTTAAGAAACTTGCAGCGCTATTTGCACCACCGGCCTTTGGAATAACTAACTGAACGCTTATTTTACAAATCTTTCAGAGGAGTCTCGTGATGATCAGAGAAATGAACCAACAAGATGCCTATGCCATGGCTGTGTTAATCAAACAACTGAGCATATCGAATATCGACATTACCGATGGGATGGTGGCTGCAATCAAAGCAAAATTATCCGCCCTAACGAGCGTTGAACATATCAAGGTTTTTGGTTATGAACAGGCTGGGAGTGTGGTTGGAACCAGTACGCTTGGACGCATGGAAGGGTTATCCAATGATTGCCGCCCCTTTGCCGTAATTGAAAATGTGGTTGTGCTCGATACGGTTCGCGGGCAGGGAATAGGGAAGCAACTGGTTCGTCATGCAATGGCGCAGGCTGAGAAATGGGGTTGTTACAAAGTAATTTTGGAAACAGGCAGAAAAGAAGAATGGAAATTGAAGTTTTACGAAAGTTGTGGTTTAACGCGGGGGGACAAAACAGCCTTTATCAAAAGATTTTGAGTTGAAAGATCCTTGAAAACGCTGCCCATATGGCAGCGTTTTTTGCGACATTTGCCAGTCAAATACGTAAGAGATAGCAAAGTATTCGCTACACTAGGCATCATTTCTGACCGCGACAGGTATAATCGAAAGTAGTATGACAAACACGCCCCCTCTCAACCGTATTCTGCTTGGAATTTATGTCTTTGTGACGCTGGTGGTTGGCGTTGCCGCGCTGATCTGGCCATCGTTCCGCAGTCTGGCGTATGCGCCCCTGCGCGACCTGCTGCTGCCGAACGTTTTTCTGCCAACAGCAGCCAGCGCCCCGGTGACGCTCTCGGTGGCAGTCCCGGCAGCGCTCGAAGATTGGGTGAAAACCAACAGCGTCGAATTCATGCAGCAGAACCAGTTCATCAAAATCGAAGTGAGCCAGCTCAATGGTCAGGAAGCTGACCAAAAACTGAACACGCTCACTGGCCAAACCGATGTCTGGATCGCCGAATCCGATTTCGCACGGGCCGCTGCCGCCAGCATCCCCTACGAAAAGCAGGGAACATCCGTAGCGCAGGATACATTCTTATGGGTGGCTGTCAGATCGCAAACCGAACTTGCCAATAACCTGAACTGGAAGAGCGTGGCAAACGCAGCCAGCAAAAACCCGTCGTTCAAGATCGCCATGCCACCTGCCGACAGCATTGTCGGCATGGCAGCCTGCTGGATTGCATCGGCTGAATATCACAATACCGAAACCCCAACTGCGGCGCAGATCAACGACCCGGCCTTTCGCAAGTGGCTGACGGCGCTGCTCGCCGCCGCCCCCGACCGCAGCCGCAGTCCGCGCGACCAGCTTGCCACACGCCCGCCCCAGGCCAACGCCGGGCTGATCTTAAGCAGCGACTGGAGCCAGTTGGCGCAAAATTCGTTCATGAGCCAGCCGCCCAGCCACAATGTGGCCTTCAATTACCCTTATTACATCCGCAGCACCTGGCAAAACTTGCAACCCGAAGAAATTCAGGTCCATCAGGATGCCGCGATGAAATTTAGAGCCTTCCTGCTGGGAGCAAGTGCACAAAATGCGCTCGCAGCAGAAGGCCTGCAACCGGTCAGCGCCCAATTGACGGGGCCACTGCCAGCCACGGATGATGCACTCATCCATGCGCTGCAATTTTGCTGGCAATAAAAGGAGAATCCCATGAAACGCCTGTATGCGATTTTGAGCATCTTGGTTATTTTGAGCGTCAGTTGCAGCACGAGCAGCATTGTGCCAACCAGTGGACCACAAAAACCGGCCAATGCAATTGAGATCAGCATCATCTATGCGCCTGAAAGCGAAGCGTATATGAAAGATGCCATGGATGCCTTCAATACCAGCTATATCAACGGCATCAACCCGGTCAGCGGCAAACCGCTCACGGCAGACGAAAAACCGATCTGGATCACTGGTGAGTTCTGGCTCGTCGGGTACAGTGGAGCAAGGCATCATCAATTCCATGATCGCGCCCAACAACAGCAACGTTGCCAAACCGACCATTTTTGAACCATCAGACAGCGATTGGCTGGCATTGGTCAATCAGCAAACCGGACAGAAAATCTTCGACCTGGCCGACAGCCCATCGACGGCGCTGGCCCCGGTGGTGATGGCGATCTGGCAGAGTCGGCTCGACGCAATCAAGAAAAAGAACGGCGGCAAACCAGTCGGCTGGGAAGAATTGATGGCCGTGATGGATTTGCCCAACGGCTGGGCCGATTACGGCATCCCCGGCGACCGCACCACCGTTTATTATGGTCATACCGACCCGTATGTCAGTTCAACCGCGCTCTCGACCCTGATTGCCGAGTTTTATTCCAGCGCGCGCTACAACGCCGGGCAAACCGACCTGCGCAAGCTGGATATGAACACAGTCCGCAATCCGGCGGTACAGGCGGGTGTGCGCAAGATCGAAACGCTCATCAAGCATTATTCGTCGCGCACCACAGAATTCAAAGAATACATTGCACAAGGTCCGACCTATCTGGACTTTGTGGCGCTCGAAGAAAACGACTTGATCTACATCAATCAGGGCAAAACCCAGTACAAACCACCCGAAAAACTGGTGGCGCTCTACCCCAAGGAAGGCACTTTCTGGCACGAACATCCATTTGGTATTCCGAATGCGCCCTGGGTGACTGCTGAACAACGCAGCGCGGCCAAAGTCTTCACCGAATATATCCGCAGCGAAACGGTACAGCGCAAGGTGCTGGAAAATGGATTCCGCCCCGTCAACCCCAAGGTACCGATTGGCTACCCCATCGTGCCGGAACTGGGCGTTGATCCCGATCAGCCCGCCACCGTACTGACCGTACCCGACCCGGATGTGATTGCCGCCGTTCAGACAAGTTGGCAATACGTCAAAAAACAGGGCGACATTCTAATGTTGATCGACACATCAGGCTCAATGGAAGGCGACAAGATCGATCAGGCCCGCCAGGCAGCCACCCAGTTCATGGAAAAGATGTCTGCCAAAAACCGCATCGGGCTGATGACTTTCAGCGACGCGCCGCAGATGCAGGATGAGCTTGGGCTGGCTGAAGATGTCAAAACGCAGATCGACCAGCACATCGCGGCGATGAATGTCAACGGCTCTACGGCGCTCTACGATGCGCTGATCGCCAGCATCGACAAACTCCAGTCGCTCGAAACGCCCCAAGGCGAAGACCGCATCCGCGCCATCGTCCTGCTCAGTGATGGGGATGACACCGCCAGCACCGCGACCCTGAATGACGTGCTCGACAAAATCAGCGCCGCGCGCACAGGCCGCAACCCGATTCTCGTCATCCCGGTGGCTTACGGCAGTGACGCAGATATTTCAGCGCTGAACAGCATTGCACAGGCATCCTCCACCAAAGTACAGTCTGGTGACCCGAAAGACATCCAACAATTGCTGGAAATTATCAGCAGCTACTTCTAACCTTATGCGTTCTCCGTTAACGACTGCTCTGCTCAACCCCATCAACATCGCCACCCTGGTCTTTTCAGGGTTGGCGGGACTTCTGGCTGCCTGGTGGCTCTTCCCCATTGGATTGGTAATCTGGGGTGTGATGGTCGCAACCATCGCCAACGACAAAGCAATCCGCATCAACTACAATATGGAAGCACGCCTGGGGACGCTCTCTTCACGCTTTCAGGATCCTTATGCCAAAGCGGTCAAAGCGCAAATGCGGATCTTCAACGCGCTGCTCAGCGCCACCGGTGAAAATCGCCGTGCCCTGGCCCCCGTACAGGACGAAGTCGAAAAACTGGTCGACAAAATCTACATCGTCTGCCAAAAGATGACCGCGCCCGAGAACTTCACGCAGGTTGCGAAAGGCAAAGCCGCCGACCTTGAAGGTGAACGCGCTCTGCTGGTACTCTCAATCAGCGACAATATGGACCCCGCCATCAAAAAGCAAAAAGAAGATGCCATCAAATCGCTCGAAGGACGCATCCAGAAGACCAAGGATATTGCCACCGTGATGGATCAAATCCAGGCCGAGCTTGGCAGCACCACCACCTTCATGGAAGCCATCCAGTCTGACGTGATGCGCCTGCAAGTCATGGGCGCGGATCAAACGACACGCGAAGTTCCCGCACTGATCGACAAAATCCACGGCGAGATTGCCGAACTGGAAAGCGCCGAGAAAGACATCGCCAGCCTGGCGTAAACAGGCTTCATCCGCAAAGACATCCGAATTCTTACAGAATTCGGATGTCTTTTTATGTGAAGATTGTATGGAGATTTTCAACTCCACTTCTGCGCCCCCGGCAAATGGGAGTATGATTACCAGCTACCTTATCCCGACATTCCCGGACATCCCTATGAAATCAATCCTAAAAATGATGAAATTTGTCCAACCGTATTGGAGACGCGCCACACTGGCACTGATCATCCTGACGTCGCTGGTCTTCCTCGATCTGGCGATTCCGCGCCTGATCGAGCGCATCATTGACGATGGCATCGCCAAAAACGACCAGCCGCTCGTCATTCAGACCGCGCTAATTATGATCGGCATTTCGGTGCTGAGTACCGTGCTCGCCATCCTCAACAGCGTCTTCTCGGTCCAGATCGGTGAAAGCGTGGCGCGTGACCTGCGCGATGCGCTCTTTGCAAAGATTCAGAGCTACTCGTTTGGCAATCTCGATCAGCAAAAAACCGGACAGTTGATGGTGCGCCTGACCAGCGATGTCAGCGCCCTCAAAATGCTGACGCAGGTCTCACTGCGCATTGGCACACGCGCCCCGTTGATTATGATCGGCAGTATGATTTTGATGTTCAGCACCAGCCGAAACCTGGCGTTAACCATGGTGCCGCTTTTGATTGTCACCACCGTCATCATCGTTTTCTTCGTCCGCATGATGGAGCCGCTCTTTATGACCGTCCAGCAAAAACTGGACAAGCTCAACACCGTTCTGCAGGAAAATGTCTCTGGTGTGTATCTGGTCAAAGCCTTTGTGCGCGCCGATTTTGAGGGCAAGCGCTTTGAGACCAGCAACGAAGATTTCGCACTGCGCTCAATCAAAGTAATGGAATTCATGTCGAGCATGACGCCCGCGCTGACCTTGTGCGTCAACATCGGCATGGTGATCGTCATCTGGGCGGGCGGGCTGCAATCCATTCGTGGCGACCTGTCGATTGGGCAGATTGTGGCGTTTACCAACTACCTGTTGACAGTGATGACGCCACTGGTGATGATGGCGCAGCTTTCAAACGTCTGGGCCAATGGCATTGTCTCGGCGGGGCGCGTCAGCGAGATTTTGAATACTGTGCCGGAAGTGCAGGATGCACCCGACGCCGTTTCTCTGCCCGAAGATTCGCCGGGACGCGTGGTTTTCGAGAACGTTTCCTTTCACTATCGCGGCACCAATGACGAACTGGTGCTGGAAAATATCAACTTGACCATCGAACCGGGCAAAACCGTCGCTGTTTTGGGCGCCACCGGGTCAGGCAAATCGACGCTGGCGCATCTCGTGCCTCGTTTTTATGACGTGACCAAGGGGCGGGTTTTGCTGGATGGAGTGGACGTACGCTGCATCCGACAGGACTCGCTGCTCTCGAAAATCGCGATTGTTCCGCAGGGGACGATCCTTTTTTCGGGCACAGTACGCGACAATGTGCGCTATGGCAATCCATCTGCCAGCGAGGACGAAGTCATCGGCGCGGCGAAAGCGGCCCAGGCACACGACTTCATCTCGCGTTTTCCCCAGGGTTATGACTCGCACATTGAAGAGCGCGGCGTCAACCTTTCGGGCGGACAAAAGCAGCGCATCGCCATTGCCCGCGCCCTGCTGACCCGACCAAAAATCCTGATCCTTGACGACAGCACCAGCGCCGTCGACGTGGAGACCGAGACCAAAATTCAGGATGCGCTGGCGACGCGCAGTTTCAACCACAGCACCCTGATCGTGGCACAACGCATCAGCACCGTGCTGAAAGCGGACAAGATCGTCGTGATCGACGAGGGCCGCATCGCAGCCGAAGGCACGCACAGCGAATTGATGCAGTCCAGCCCTATTTACCGCGAAATTTACGATTCGCAGTTGGGCGCAGGCTTCCGCATGGAAGAATTCGTCAACGCGGAGGAGAAATAATGACCCACGAAACCTCATCCAATGTCCGTGACAACATGCGCAACGTCATGCGCGGCGGCGCGGGGCCAGCCAGCATGCGCAAGATCGAAAAAGCGCGTGATCCGCGCAGCGCACTGGTGCGGCTCTGGCCCTATCTTGCCGCATTCAAAACCGGGATGATCGGCGTACTGATTCTCGTCATCATTTATACCCTGCTGGGATTGGTCGGCCCGTATCTGATGGGGCTGGCAATTGATAAGTTTATCGCCACCAAAGACATCACCGGGCTGGTGCAGGTTGCCATCTGGATGCTGGTGGTTTACATCCTGAACAACGTCTTTCAGGCCATTGCCGGTTGGGTCATGTCAGCCATCTCGCAGCGTGCCCTGAAAAACATGCGCCGCGACCTGTTTGTTCACCTGCAAACCCTGCCGATCAGCTACTTCGACCAGCGCGGCGCAGGCGAGCTGATGAGCCGCCTAACCAACGACATCGACGCCATCAATCAGGCTGTTTCGCAAAACGTCACCACCCTGCTCGCCAGCGTACTTTCGATGGTCGGCATTCTGATCGCCATGTTCGTGCTCGACAAATGGCTGGCGCTGGCCTCCGTGCTGGTGGTGCCGATCATGCTCTGGTTCACCAACTTCGTCGCCAAGTACACGCGTCAGGGTTTCCGCGAGTTGCAAAAGCACCTTGGCGGGCTGAACGGCACGATGGAAGAAGGCATCAGCGGGCAAAAGGTCGTTAAGGCCTTTCGCCGCAACGAATCGGTCATGGCGGAATTCCGCAAGCACAACGAAGAAGTCTTCAAGTCCGGCGTTTACGCCAACAGCTACGCCTTGCTACTCATGCCGTTGACCAACGTGCTCGGCAACTTCTTTGTCATCGTACTGGCCGGGCTGGGTGGCTGGCTGGCGCTGCAAGGGCTGGTCACCGTCGGCGTGATCGCCACCTTTATCACCTATGCCCAGGGGTATGTCAGTCCGCTACGCCAACTGGCCAATATGTACAACTCGATCCAGGCGGCGCTCGCCGGGGCCGAACGCGTGTTTGAGATTCTGGACAGCCCGTCAGAAATTGACGACGCCCCGCAGGCGGCATCGCTGGCTGCGATGCACGGCGAAGTGACCTTCGACCACGTGCGCTTCGGCTACAACCCTGAGACGCTTATCATCAAAGATATGACTCTCACCGCCAAAGCCGGGCAGACCATCGCCCTGGTCGGGCCGACGGGCGCGGGCAAAACCACCATCATCAACCTGCTGACGCGCTTCTACGAGATCAACGGCGGCAGCATCAGCATCGACGGCAAAAACATTGTAGACATCAAAAAAGATGACCTGCGCCGCCAGTTGGGGCTGGTCCTGCAGGACACTTTCCTGTTTTCGGGCAGCGTGCTCGAAAACATCCGCTACGGACGGCTCGACGCCAGCGACGAAGAAGTCATCGAAGCCGCCAAAATGGCCGACGCCGATCATTTCATCCGGCTGCTGCCGCAAGGCTACCAGACCATCCTCTCGGAACGCGCCGGCAATCTCAGCCAGGGCCAGCGCCAGATGCTCGCCATCGCCCGCGCCATCCTGGCGGACCCCGGCATCCTGATCCTCGACGAAGCCACCAGCAGCGTCGATACCCGCACCGAAGCGCGCATCCAGAATGCCTTGCTGCGCCTGATGCAGGGCCGCACCAGCTTCGTCATCGCCCACCGCCTCAGCACCATCCGCGATGCGGACCAGGTGCTCGTCATCAACAACGGCGAAATCATCGAAAAAGGCACCCACCAGCAACTACTCGACCAGCGCGGTTTTTATCACCATTTGTATGTCAGTCAATTCAAAGGACAGGCGATATAAAACCAACAAAGCACGCAGAATCAAAAAGGACATGGAAATCCATGTCCTTTTTGATTCTGCACAAAAGTTTAACGCTTCGTCAAGCCATCCATCATCATCGATGACAAAACCTGCTCTTGCATTGCGCCGAGCGCTTCATTCAGCGGGTGGATCGGCTCCGAAAACGGCCCCACCGGCTGACGCAACGGACGCTGTCCGTGGGGTCGTGCGATCAGATTAGCAATCAGCTTGGCAAGTTCATCCGGGTTCCCGGACGCTGCCAGCGTGTTTGAAAAGCCTCCGACAAGCGCATTGGCAACAACGCCAGGCATGCCATACGATTCGGTGATGCCATCGCGTGTCCCCACCTGCACGTTATTGGGCAAGGAAGTGGCATATGCGCCACACTGCAGGATGGTTGTATCAATGCCAAGCGTATAGAGTTCATAATGCAGCGCTTCGGCCATGGCGCTGAATGCCGCCTTGGTGGCCCCATACATGCCCATGAATGGAAAAACGATCAGACTACCCGTGCTGGAGACATAAATCAGATAACCAGAACCGCGCTGGCGCATGTGCGGCAAAACCGCCTGATTGACGCGAAACGCACCAACCACATTGACATCATACATCTGCTGAACCTGCGAAACGGTCATGGCTTCAGAGATGCCAATCGCCATCACGCCAGCATTGTTCACCACCACATCAATCTTGCCGGCAATGCCCAAAGCAGCCTCCACAGCACTCGCTACGGATGCATCATCCGTGGTGTCCAATTCGATGACATGCAAGGCCAAATTTTCCTGCTGTGCCAACGCCTGCAACTCTTGCGCAGCGGCGGCATTTTTTCCGCTTACCTGACGCATGGTTGCAAAAACGGTATGACCCTGGCGGGCAAGGGTTTCGCAGATGCTGCGCCCAATGCCGCTGCTGCTGCCGGTCACAAAAATAGATTGCGGT
Organism: uncultured Chloroflexia bacterium; assembly: GCA_963757465.1. GTDB lineage: Bacteria > Chloroflexota > Anaerolineae > Anaerolineales > Villigracilaceae > UBA5195. The sequence continues at coordinate 235,641 of CAVWRY010000011.1, forward strand.
GAATTCATAAATCGTCTCCTCAATAAAATGGTGGATAAACTGACAAGACGGGACAACTTCCCGTCGAATTGGATGAAATGCCCCTTATTTTTGCGCCTCCGCATCCACTCGCGCAAACTCTGCCTGGTACTGCGCTGCAATCTGCGGGTCGAAAAAGATCATCACATTCTCGTCATTTTGCGTTTCGGCGCTAAAGCTAAAGTTATAGGAACCGGCAATGACAATCTTGTCGTCAATGATAAATACCTTGTGGTGCATCTGCCCAGGGTTGCCGTCCCGATAAACCGGCAGACCGGCGCTCTCAAAGTAGGTAAACTGCGTTCCTTTGTTGGATTTAATCTGTTCATCCTCCATCACGCCGTTGATTTTCAAACCTTCTTTGGCCTTCTGGCTGATGATTTTACCAAAATCACCGGCTGTAAATGAATAGGCCATAAAGGTGATACTCTGCTGCGCCCCACGCAGCAACTCCACAATGCGGCTGGCGACACCATCATCTGGCGAGAAATAGACTTCCATGGGGATTCCGTCAATCGTCAGATGCGGATACGGGGTCTTTGCAATCACATCCGGCCCGAAGAAATTACGCTTGAACATCTCTTCAAACTCAACCGTATAATCATCCGCCACCTTCTCGGATTTAATATGGATCAAATTGTTATTGTCTTCGTATGTGCCGGGCGTGGTGTAATTCATCGAGCCGCCCCAGACTTCGCTGCGGTCAATCACGATAAACTTGTCGTGCATCAACCCTGGTCGGTTGTCGCCAATGATCGGAATCCCGGCATCGATCAGCGCCTTGGGGACAACATCGGTCATATTGTCACTCTCCATCACCATGCGCACCTGCACACCGCGTTTTTGCGCGCGCAGCAGGGCATCAAGCACCGAGCGCAGCGACATGCTGTAGGCTGCAATGTCAATCGAAACCCGCGCATCATCAAGAGATTGGACAAGCGGCACATCCGGTCCGCCTTCGTCACGGCTTGAATCGGGGTTGAATGGGTCAGTAAAATAAATCTCATAAAACGAGCCACGCGCACCATAGCCCACCTGCATCGGGATGTCTTGGACGGTGCCGTTGGCAACTGGCACCGTTGGAATATTGCCCGGCCTGACAGGGGTTGCAGTCAGCGGAAAAGTCGTCATCACCTCGGTGACAACAGACGATGAATCACAGGCAAATGCGACTGCAGCACATACAATCAGAATACCTGTCAACCGATTAAACGAAGTCTCATTTTCAAAATCTCCTTACAAAGGGCTATGCTATCATTTTTCAGAGTGGGGGATTTCATGGGTAAAGGAAGTCGACGATGTGAGCAGGGTAGAGCGGAAAGCGTTGTTTGTGAAGTTGGCGACGATTGAAGCAATCGACGAAGAGATGGATAGCACAAGCAAGTGCATAAGCAGAGCGAGAGAAGCAACGCGATGAACGAGCAAGTCTGGCAAGGTAGTGGCGAAACTCAGCATTGTCGCCTTCAACAGAGAAAGTGTCGGTCTTGCCAACAGAGATATCATAGCGGCCATAGTGATACCACAACAAACTATAAGCTTCGAACCCATCACTGAAATAGAATTTTGCCTTGGGAGCTTGATCGACAAGGGCTTGAATACACTCTTTGGTTCGTTCCCAAACCAATTTCCAGCCCAAAATGCAGCGTGTGACACGATCTACCATCGTGATTAAGTAGATCCTGTTTTTTTGTGCTCAATAAAGGTGAATAATTCATCCATCTCAGCTGTGTGGACACTTTCTGGCATCGGTGCATTTTCGGGTAAGCTCTCTGCGCGAGCCTGGACCCATCTTCCAGCAGTGCGGTGATCAATCCCTAGATGACGACCGATACGACGCAGGTTCGTGCCTTCAACATAGAGCCGAACAGCTTGTTGATGCAAGTCTGAACTGTATCCACGTGCTTTCTTCTCGGGCGTATATTTGCACTGGCACACAAAGCACCGCCAACGCTGGCTTCCTGCCGATGTTTTACCTATCTTATTTTGTTTCACTGTTGAACTGCATCTTGGACATTTCATCATCCTATTTTACCCATTATTTGCCCCACTCTGTATTTTTTTAAAGTCAACCTACATTAGGAAGGGAAATAAACCGATGAAATTAGGGAAGCTCTTCTCTGCTTTGTTGTTTGTGGGGTTTGCCAGCGCAATTGTAGCATGCCAACCTGCCACGCCTCCCCCACCAACGGTCACACCCACGATCACCACAACATCGACAAAAACGCCTTTGCCCCCAACGTACTCACTACTTCAAGCTGTACGGACATAAAACCATCGCACGCATTGGTCAGGGGCAAATTAAGAAAATGCTCTATACAGCAGCGCGCAATTGCTGATTGCATCCGCTGGTGGTCTTGAACTTTATGACGCAAAAGAGATAAAACGTCTCTGGGCCAGCGGTACAAAAGAAGAGATTTCAGACATCGGCATTGATATTGATGCACAGCAAATCATTGCCATTGATAGTCAAAATACCTTTTTAGCACCCTCTTACAAAGTAGTAGCGGATATTAAGCAATTTTCTCCAAACAAAAACAGCCGGGCAAGCCCGGCTGTTTTTGTTTGGTTTCCCTACAGCAAAATCCACAAGATCGGATTGGTCAATGTCATTTGGATTTGCACCGACCTGACCATATCCCTGCGCTCAGCTTCAATACCCATGACGATGAATTCCGCCATCGGGCGCACATCGCCCCGCGAAAGCTTGACCGGGGCAAAGGGAGTGGGCTGCCCCTGCACCGGGACGACTGGCTGCCGTAGCAGGTTCATCCCCAAGCTGACGAGTTCATCCAACGAACAGACGAAGGCCGGGACGAAAAAGGTGTGCGGTTGCTGCCAGAATTCCTGCGCCTGGCGGTTTTCATTGCCCCGATACGTACTGCGCTGGACGGTAACCTGCCCCTGCGCCACCCAAAAAGGCCGTCCCTTTTGCCCGCTGCGCACGCTGCCATCATAATGCAGCGGCAACAGCGACAGGCCGCTTGGCTGACTGTCATCAAGCAGACTGGCCTGACCACAGGTGGCACAAACCCAGGCCACATCGTCCACATCCGCCGGGAGGGGCGACTGGCACTTGGGACATTGCAACGGCAGGAGTGCGGGCATGTTGCTCATCAGAACCTGCCGCGATCGTTGATATTATCCATCGTAGACATGACCGTCTTAAACATGCTGCCAAAATCTGCACTGGTATTCAGTTTGGAACCACCGAACTGATAGTGTTCCCCATAGCGGTAGGCGCGGTATGCCCCAAAGAGCGCAACGAGCCCGAAGACAAACGAACCCAGTGCCACGCCTAGCAACCCTTCATTGCCCCTGGAGTTGTGCGATGAAACACTGAGCAGTTGGAACATCAAACCTGGCACATCCAGAGTCAAAAAGGCGCCGACTGCCATCCCGCCCACCAGCACCCCGGCGCGGTAGAGCACATTGCCGGGCGCTTTGCCGTAAAGCACCTTGCCGGTGAACCCGTCCACAACCACCTGAAAGGCACGGCCCCGGTACAGGTAACGGACAACCCATAACGGGTAGTAGACCAATCCGAAGCGCTGATTGACCAACCGCACAAACGCCTGCGACACCCGGTCCAGCCCTGCCGACGACGAAATCTTTCGCTCAAAATTCTCTTCTGCTGACTGGCGCGCATCGGTCAACGAGCCAACCGGCTCAAAGACCATGCCGTTGGCATGCAAGGCATCACTGTTGAAAGGCTCCACTGGCTGATTGGTCAACTGCACCCGATCAACCCCAAACTCGCCAACATCACAGGCCGCGCCCGTCCAGACCATTTCTTGCATGACCTTGACTTCACGCGGCTCATAACGGCGATTTTTGCTGTCGCCGACTTCCTTTTCGCCAAACACCCAGCCCAAAGCCCGTCCCCACAACGTCCAAAACGGTAGGTGTGCCACAAAAACTTCACTGACCTGCGATTTGGATTTAGCGTCCATGGCAATCGCAAAATTGTTGAAGAAACTGTGCAGGGCGGCGAGCGCCTGCTCACGGCTGGCGCGCAGCGGAATCTGATAGCGGCGCACGCCCACCTCCCCACGCACAATCGAGCGAAAATCGCAGGACGGGCAGCGCACAATCACCTGCCCGTCAGGCACAGACACAACCCCACCGCAGCGCGGACAGTTTAAACCTTTGGAAAGTTCAGTATCACTCATGGTTACACCTTCGACGCAATCCAGGCAGCAATGCCAAACAAAACCGGCGCAGCGACCACCCCGCCGCCAATACAAATCAATGCGCCAATCCCCAGGCCGTCATTGGTAAACATCGTCAACGCCAGGATGCCCGCCAGACAGAGAAAGACAAAAGCCGTCAGGCCGCCCACCATCATGTAAGGAGCTTCGGCCTTGGCGGGATAGATATTCGCCAGGGTGCGCCCGGTGGCCGCTTCTACCACGGCGGTAAAAGCCTGATTCTTGAAGCCATATTTAAAGGTATAAATCGGGATATGTACCAGCGCGTTTTCAACCACCTGCTGCGGGTTGACCTGTTTCTGCGCCAGCCACGAAAGCGCTGCATCGAGCGGCACGCTCGGCTCAACGGATTGGGCCACAAGCGAATCATCATACTTTTGCAGGTCGCCTGCTGGCAGCTTAAGGGTGCGCAACTCGGTGATCGAAGTTGCCGCTGCCGGTTCCAGAAAAATCTGTTCCTTGCCGTTGATGCTGGCCTTGAAATACCAGACCGGAAAGTAGGTAAACGTTTGCCCCAAAATGCGCGACTTTTTGTCGAGGTCTTTGACGGTGTCGTTGCCCGCCATCCAACGCGACAACGCCGCAGCCGCTGCCTGATCGTTCAGCGTCGGCGCGAGCCGCCAGTGGAAGACAGCTTTTGATTTGTCGAGATAAACAGTTGAATTGCAGTAGGGACAGGTAATAAAAAACTGCCCTTCATCGGGGTGCAGTTCGCCGCCGCATTGTGTGCAGGTGAAAACAGTTGAGAGAGTAGCCACAACCTTATTATAACGCCAACTGATATAATCCCCGCCGTGACCACAAACGCCCCTAACAACGCCATCCGCCAGATCGCCCGCGCCGCCGGGACGGTGATGGCCGCCTTCATTTTGAGTAATATCGTCGGGCTGGTCCGTCAGGTGCTGGTAGCCCGCGCCTTCGGTACCGGCACGCAGATGGATCTTTTTACCGCGGCTATTACCATCCCAGATGTACTTTTCAATCTGATGGCGGGCGGCGCGCTGGCATCTGCTTTTGTGCCCACCTTTACCGGCCTGCTTGCCAAAGAAAATGGGGATGAAAATCGAGATGAAGCCTGGAAGCTGGCTTCGGCTGTGACCAATCTCGTTTCATTGGCATTAGCGCTGGCTTCGATTGTTACCGCCATTTTCGCCCCGTTGCTTGTCCATTATGTTTTGTTTGCACTCGACCCGAAGGCGACCCCAGCCATCCTGAGCATGACCACGAACCTGTTGCGCATCATCCTGATTGCGCCGACGGTCTTCAGCGTCAGCGGGCTGGTGATGAGTATCTTGAACGCCCATCAAAAATTTTGGCTACCTGCGCTGGCGCCAGTCTTCTACTGGCTCGGCTGGATTTTTGGTCTGCTCTTCTTTGTCCCCAGCATGGGTATTTATGGGCTGGCCTGGGGCTATGTGCTCGGCGCGTTTTTGCATCTCGCTATTCAACTGCCCGACCTGCTTAAAGTGGCCGGACGCAAATATTTCCCAACCCTGGGCATCGGCAACCCGACGGTGGGCAAAGTGGCGCAACTGATGGGGCCGCGCCTGCTGGGGGTAGCTGCCGTGCAGCTCAATTTTGTGATTAACACGATGGTTGCAGCCAGCCTGGGCGAAGGCAGCCTTTCAGCCATCAAAGTGGCTTTCATGTTGATGACCATGCCGCTCTTCGCCATTGCCCAATCCATCGCCACGGCGGCCCTGCCCACTTTTTCAGCACAGGTGGCGCGTGGCGAAATCGACGAGATGCGTAGCGCGCTGGCCTCCACCCTGCGCGGAATTTTGCTCCTATCCATCCCGGCGACGGTGGGGCTGATCTTGCTGCGCCAGCCGGTGGTGGCGATGCTCTTTCAGCGCGGCGCGTTCGACGCCACCTCCACTGAGCTGACGGCCTGGGCGTTGCTGTGGTATACCGCCGGACTGGTGGGCCATTCGATTGTCGAGATTTTGTCGCGCGCTTTTTATGCATTGCACGACACCAAAACACCCGTTGCCGTTGGCACGACAGCGATGGTGTTAAATGCAATTTTTAGTTTTATCTTTCCAGGGATATTTGGAGCAGTAGGTTGGCTGCCCTTGGGCGGGCTGGCGCTGGCGAATTCGCTGGCGACGGCGCTCGAAGCCCTAACTCTCTTGTGGCTGATCCGCCGCCGCCTGAAGGGACTGAACGGGATCGATGTGCTCAAGGGTACGGCGCAATTCAGCGGGGCGACGCTTGGGATGGGACTGGTACTCTGGTTCTGGATCAAGGCGACGGGGAGTCTGAATCCCTGGCTGATCGGTCTGGGCGGCGTCGCAGCCGGGGGACTGGCGTACGCCATTGGGGTGGTGATACTCAAGGTTCCAGAAATTCAATCGGTGGTTGCTTTTGTTAAACGAAAAAGGTAGGGGCGAGCCGACGGCTCGCCCCTACAAGGATTACGGTTTGACAAAGGTGGGGTCTTTCACTTCTTGAATGCTATCTCCGTTTTCATCGGTATGCAATTCATAGCTTGTGCCCTGCGCAGACAGCACCACCCGATAGCCGGGAGTGATACCCTGAGCGCACATCCTCCCAATTACGACCACACCCAAACACCGATCGGACCATTCGACGGATTCCACGCTGGTGACGGTGATCGCATCGACTGAAATGCCCAACTCATCGGCAAGGAAATGGCGTGCTGTGTCAACGGCAGGTGGATAGGCATTGCGATCAGCAGCCAGCAGCGACGCAAAATTGGTCATCGTGGTCTGATCTTCAAGACTGGCTTCAAGTGGGCCTGCGCCTTTGAAAGTGGTTTTGACCGACATTGCATCGGCGACTGCCGTATCGTCGTGGTTGACTTCAAAAGACTGGACTTTGTTCACCATCCGGGTAAGCTGCAAAAGCTGGCTCTCGGCCAGTTGACCTGTTTTGCTGGACTTGTCTTTGCAATTAACAACCGTATACGCCCCACTCGCCAGCACCGTGACATCGTCACAAAAGCCAGCAATGCCACCCTGACGGTGCCAGGTCAGAATCACGGTATCTGCCGGGAAGGGAATGGGGGTATCGTTCTCAGTTGGGACCGGCACAACAGTCACATCATGCGGCACAAGTGCGCTACCGGGCTTTATCCCAGCAGAATCAGACGGTCCCGTTTCTGTGCCTGCTGGCACAGCAGGTGTGGCCGGACTGCCACAGGCAGCCAGCAAAACAGATAGAAAACCAAAGAGCAAAAACAAACGTTGAATTTTCATAGAATACTCTCCTTTTGGAGGATAAGACGAAATGATCGACGAGAAAGTTCCAATTTCCTGCAAAAAAGCGGTGGCCCCACTTGGGTGGGGCCACCGCTTTGCCTTTATATTTATTTGTTTTACTTTCAATCGTTTTCTTATTAATTGCTGGCCCCAAACAACCCACCAAGCAAACCTGATACATCATTGCCATCAATCTTGCCATCGGCCAGCGCAGATTCGGCGGCGTTCAAAAGGCCATGATTATTCAATACCGCTTCCACTTCACCCGCAATGGGCGCAGGCAGTTTGGACTTAAGAAAGTCAATCACTACTTTGACAGCTGCCAACGCCTGATCGTGTCCCAGACCGGTCTTCTGTGATACAAGTTTTGCAAGTTCTTCCATGGAATACTCCTTTGTTGTTGAAAACAATGACCGTATCAAGCGATACGCGCAAAACGATTTATAGGGGCGTGGCACGTTTGTAAAATGTCTATCTAATCAGCATACTATAAAGAAGGCCAATCACAATCCCCAGCAAAGCACCCCCTGAGACTTCCATGGGCGTGTGACCAATCACTTCAAGTAACTGCTTGTCTGAAATCGGGTGCCCGGCCAGCAATTCTTCAATGACAACATTGATCTTTTGGGCGTGTATGCCTGCCTGACGACGTACGCCAGCAGCGTCATAAAGCACGACCATCGTAATCGCCAGCGCCAGCGCAAACAGTGAAGAATCAAAACCATCGTGCAGACCAATGCCCATTGTCGCGCCAACCATCAGCGCCGAATGTGAGCTGGGCATGCCGCCCGACGCCACCAGATAGCCCCAATTCCACTTGCCACGGCGCAAATACTCCACGGGTGGTTTCAAGATTTGGGCAATAAACCAGGCAATCAGCGCCGTAATCAACGCCTGGTTATGCAGCAGGCTGTTCAAAAAATCCATTACTCGCCTGCCTCAAACACTGTCAATTGCCCACCGCTCAGTTGGCGCACTTTTAGCTCGGCTTTTTCGAGCAGAGCGGCGCAATGTTTCGAAAGCACCTGCCCACGCTCGTAGAGCGCGATGGCTTCATCGAGCGGGCGCTGTTCCCCTTCGAGCGCTTCGACAACCGATTCCAATGCGGCAAAGGCTTCTTCGTAGGATAGTTCTTCGGATGTTTTTTTGGATGGGGACATGGCTTACTCCTTGGGGCGTGATTCCGTTACCGTAACATCCAGTTCGCCCTGGGCCAGGCGCACACGCAGCAAAGACCCAGCCGGGGCCTGTTGCGCATGATGGATGATGGTACCTGTCTGATGGTTGGTGACGACTGCGTATCCGCGTTTGAGCACTGCCAGCGGACTGAGCGACTCGAGATGGCGGTTGATGCTCAGGGTATGCGCCCGCTCCAGTTGCAGGCGGTGCGTCATGGCGCGCTGACTGCGCGCCGAAAGATCATCGAGTCTTTGGGTTTCGGCCTGCAAACGGCGCGCCGGAGAGTGAAAACGCAATCGCTCGGCCAGCGTGATGGTGGCGCGGCGCTCTTCAACAATCTGGCGGGAGATGGCGCTGTTCAGGCGATTCTGTCCGTTTTGGATGGCGCCTGAAAGGTCCGCGATGGTGTAAGGGGTGGCCAGCTCAGCGGCAGCGGTGGGGGTCGGGGCGCGCAGGTCGGCAGCAAAGTCAACCAGCGTGAAATCGGTTTCATGCCCGACGCCACTGATGACCGGGGCCATTGAAGCCACCACCGCACGGACGACGTTTTCGTCATTGAAAGCCCACAAATCTTCAATCGAGCCGCCACCGCGCGCCAGCAGGATCACATCGGGGCGGGCGATGTCGTTTAGTTTTTGCAAAGCCAGCACCAGGGCAGGTGGCGCATCCACCCCCTGCACGGGAGAAGCCGCCAGCACCACATCCGCCAATGGCAGACGCCGCCGCAAAACGTGGATCATATCGCGCAATGCCGCTCCTGTTGCCGAGGTAACGATGCCGATTATTTTGGGGAACTGCGGCAGGGCGCGTTTGCGCGCCAGGTCGAAGAGACCTTCGGCTTCGAGCAGCGCCTTCAGGCGCATAAACTCGGCGTAAAGCTGGCCTTCGCCTGCCGGGCGGATGATGTCGGCATAGAATTGGTACTGCCCGCTCGGTTCGTAGACGCCGATCTTGCCGTGCGCTTCAATGGACATGCCGTCGCGCAGGGGCAGTTTCATGCGCGCGGCGTCGAGCTTCCACATCACGCAGCGCAGCGATGCACCGGGGTCTTTGAGTGTGAAATAAAGATGCCCCGAGGCCGGGCGTGAAAAATTGGAGATTTCGCCCTGCACCCAGATGTCTTGCAAACGTTCGTCGCCTTCGATCAGGCGGCGCAGCGTGCGCGTGACTTCGGTGATGGTCAGCCGGGGCACTTCAAAAAGCGGAATCTGGTTCATAAGATGAGGATACACGGGTTGGGGGCGGTTGTCAACGGCGGCAAATGTAAAGGGCAGGCCAACCGATATAAAGTCTTAAGCTGGCCTATACCATCCCAATACAAGATAGAAGATGTCTTCATCTGATGGCGGGGGAATAAATCTGTATGGTAGCTGTATGGTAGCTGTATCCTAGCTATAAGGTAACTGTATGGTTGCTATAAAGATCGCCCTATCTGTATCAGGTGCAGCATGTGCGCTATTCTCTCGAAAGGACCAAACCGCAGTGCACAGGGGACTCCCTTATTTATATGTTTATACTAAGACATCGAAGCAATAAATATTCTTACCAATTTGTATTGGAGATTTCTATGCCCGTTATTAACCAAACTTCGCACACTCGTGCTGCATTCCTTCTCTCTGTTCTGCTATTGAGCACGGTTTTTACGACTGCTTTCGCAGCATTTAAAGACAATTCACCTTCCCTGGTCGGGTTAAGTGCCGCGGATGAGCCAAGTGCCATTTTTCGCGTCAAACCCGGTGGGCTGACCAGTGGCGTGTGTGGTGATCGCTGGGAAAATGCATGTGATTTGCAATATGCCCTCAGTCTGGCTGCACCTGATAATGAATTATGGGTCGCCGCTGGAATATACAAACCCACCACCGGAACTGATCGCAATGCTACCTTCCAACTGGCTAGCAATGTTGCCGCTTATGGCGGTTTTGCTGGGACAGAAACGCAGCGCAGCCAGCGCAACTGGATCGATAATCTTACAATCTTAAGTGGTGACATTGATAACAACGATAATCAGAAACCCATTATTACTGACATTGCCAGCGCAACTGGCAACACGACGAATAGCAATCATGTCGTGACTGGCGCAGATCATGCAACGTTGGATGGCTTTACGATTACGGCTGCTTTTACCGCAAACGATGCAGGTGGCGGAATATTGAATATGGAGCATGACCTGACTGTGACCAATGTTGTGATCAGTGGGAACCAAAGCACCTATCAGGGTGCAGGGATGTATCAATATATGCATGGTGCTGTATTAACACATGTCACGTTCAACAGCAACTTGTCTATGCATGGTGATGGTGGTGGTTTCTATGAGGAGGATAGTACGACAACGTTGCTAACCGATGTCGCCTTTAACGGCAACTCGGCGCATGAACGGGGTGGCGGAATGGCTACAAATGCCAGCCCGACGTTAATAAACGTTACTTTTACAGGCAATATGGCCCCCGACCATGACGGAAATGGTGAGGGCGGTGGGTTGGCAATTCTCAAGATGAGTAACGACGGCAGCAACCCACACCCAATTTTGAGCAAGGTCATCTTTAAAAACAATCATGCAGCAGAGAATGGTGGCGGGATGTACGCAATGGGCAATCCAACTTTGACGGATGTCATCTTTGATGGGAATTCAGCCGGCAGCTTTGGTGGTGGAATGGACTCAAGTGGCAATCCGACGCTCACCAATGTCACTTTCACCAATAATTCAGCAGGGTGGTCTCCCGCAGGGATGCTTATAAATAACAGTGCGTCGTTGACAAATGTTACTTTTTGGGGCAATTCTGGCTTGCCAATCGAATTTGGAATAGACCCATCACAGACATTACCACTAACAACACTAACAAATGTCACGATCGGCAACAATTTTGATATATATGGCTACAAAGACATGGGCCTGAGCCGAAGTGCTTCTGATAGCCCTGTCCTTATTCGCGACAGCATCATCTTGGGCTTTATCGATATATATGGATCCCCTAATTCATTTACTTTTGTAGATAGCGTCCTAAAAAATGGTTGCCCACCCGGTCCAAGCTGCTCCAATGTTATTTATGCTGACCCGCTCTTGGGAGCGTTTGGTGATCATGGTGGCTTCACATCAACGGTGTCATTACTACCTGGCTCCCCCGCGATTGACGCTGGCAATGATGCAGTATGCCCTGCGACCGACCAACGCAATGTAACACGTCCAAAAGGGACACATTGTGATATGGGGGCATACGAGTTGGATCCCGCAGACTTGCCAGTGCCAACCATCACACCTACACCAACCATCACGTCCACAGCCACCGAAACTTCTACGTCAACGAGTACGGCCACCGACACCCCTACCTTGACAGACACACCCACCGCCACCGCTACAACTACTCCTACCAACACTGTCACCCCAACCATTACACATACACCCACGCCAACGGTAACAAAGACCCGCACGCCTGTCTCTGGTTCGATGACTTTGAACTCAGTTGCAGCACAAGATGGCTGGATACTTGAATCCACCGAAACCAGCGGCATTGGCAAAACACTTAACAACACCGCAACCGTCTTCAACCTGGGTGATGATGCGGCGAAGAAACAGTACCGTGACATTCTATCCTTCAATACCAGCGCCATTCCTGATAACGCGACCATCACCGGGGTGACGCTCAAAGTCAAGAAGAGTGCCATCGTTGGCGATGGTAACCCGGTCAGTATCTTCCAGGGTTTCATGGCTGATATCAAGAATGGGATCTTTGGCACGCCTGCCCTGCAAACCACAGACTTCCAGACAATTGGCACAGCCAGCTACGGGCCATTTGTCATTGCGCCGGTCAGCAATGTCTACAGCATCAACCTGACGGCCGGGAAACTCAACATCAACAAACTCAACACCAACGGCGGCCTGACTCAGATCCGCCTGCGCTTTAAGCTCGATGACAACAACAACCTGGTTGCTAATTATCTGAGCCTGTTCAGTGGCAATGCCATCAACGCGGTAGACCGACCGCAGTTGGTGATTACGTATTACGTACCATAGAGAACTCTCTACCGTAACAAAAATAATCCACGAGCACAACGTCCCGAAGGTTGTTATAGCAATCCTTCGGGACGTTCAATTCAAACACACATCCCCTACAAAAATGATGATCCTTCCCCACAGTTGGGGAGTCGCTCCATTAAATTATGAGATATGATAAGAATTGAAATAGCAAATATCTTCTTTAAAACTTATGGAGGTGTTCATGTTTTTTATCAAATCCATTTTTCGTATTGGTACTGCACTACTGATTGTCGTTCTCCTAATGGGCGCTTTCCCAGCTAGCGGAATTGCAGCGTCTGAAAATCATTCGCCCCTCCCGGCTGGTCTAAACACTGCCGATTGGGCCCAAGTGCGTGCACTGCTGCCTGATGAACCGTCGGGTCAACAGACTTACATCAAAGCATCTAACAGCGGGTTAAGTGATGGGTTTGGCTGGTCATTATCAATTTCGGGTGATACGTTAGCAGTAGGTACTACCTGGGAAGATAGCAACGCTACCGGCATCAATGGGGACCAGACAGATAACTCAATGCCTGATTCTGGTGCGGTCTACATTTTTACACGCAGCGGCACGACCTGGAGCCAGCAAGCCTATATCAAAGCATCTAACACCCAAGCTGGTGATAACTTTGGCACTTCGGTGGCAATCTCAGGGGATACATTGGCGGTTGGCGCAAAATTCGAAGCCAGCAATGCCACTGGCATTGACGGGAACCAGGCAGATAATTCAGCCGGGCAGGCAGGTGCGGTCTATGTATTCACGCGTAGCGGCACCACTTGGAGCCAGCAGGCCTATATTAAGGCATCTAACACCGGCGGGGGTGATAACTTTGGCATTTCCCTGGTGCTCTCAGGCGACACGCTCGCAGTCGGTGCGATGGGAGAAGACAGTGGTGCCACGGGCATTAACGGGAATGGAGCAAATAACTCGGCTGGTGATGCTGGCGCGGTCTATGTCTTCACGCGCAGCGACACTACCTGGAGCCAACAAGCCTATATTAAGGCATCCAACGCCGGAATAAGTGATAACTTTGGCGTCTCCGTGGCGCTCTCAGACGAGACGCTCGCAGTCGGTGCGATGGGAGAAGACAGCGTGGCCACAGGCATTAACGGGGATCAGGCTGATAACTCAGATACTGATTCTGGAGCGGCCTATATCTTCACACGGAGTGGCACCACCTGGAGCCAGCAAGCCTATATTAAAGCTTCCAACACTTCGTCACATGACAGCTTTGGCACTTCCGTGGCAATCTTAGGCGATACGCTGGCGGTTGGTGCAGATCGGGAGAGTAGCAATGGCGTTGGCGTAAATGGAACTCAGAACAACCATTTGACCAGTGGGTCTGGCGCAGTCTACACTTTTACCCGAAGCGGTACTGTCTGGAGTCAACAAGCCTATATTAAGGCCTCCAATACGGGTCAAAGCGATCGTTTTGGTAGTTCCCTGGCCTTTTCAGGGAACACGCTTGCCGTCGGGGCATGGGGAGAATCGAGTGGTACCACTGGTATAAACGGGGACCAATCCAGTAATTCGGCTATGGAGTCAGGCGCAGTCTATATTTTCACACAGAGTGGGACGACCTGGATGCAGCATGCTTATATTAAAGCATCCAATACCCACGCACGCGACAAATTTGGTTCGGTTGTAGCCTTTTCAAATGGTACGCTCGCAGTCGGTGCAGTTTATGAAAATAGCAACGCCAGCGGCATCAATGGAAATCAAATGGACACTTCGTCTCCTTCTTCTGGCGCAACCTATATGTTCGAGGATGTCAGCCCACCGGCAGTGCTCTCGTTCGCAGCCATTCCCCCCTTATCCAACAACAGCCTAGACATTCCAATCACAGCCTTCACAGCATCAGACAACACCGGCGTGACTGGCTATCTAATCACTACCAGCCAGGGGCGGCCCTCGGTAGACTCAGCAGGTTGGACGGCTTCAGCCCCAACGCTATACACCGTCAGCGATTACGGAAACTATCCCCTTTATCCCTGGGTCAAGGACGCACTCGGCAACGTCTCAGTCCTTTATTCTCCATCTGTATCTATTAATGTCTGTGCAAGTGATATTACTGTCACCAGCAATGCTGACAGTGGCCCCGGAACACTGCGCAAAGCAATAGCTGACGCTTGTTCTGATGCCACGATCATTTTTGATAACGCACTCTCAGCACAAACAATCCATCTAAACACCACTTTGAATATTTCTAGAAATCTGGTCATTGATGGTTCCACACTTTCTTCGCCGATCACGATTAGTGGAGATAGTGATAACAATGGCACAGGCGATGTGCGTGTGTTTCAAGTAGGTTCCACCACCGAAATCAAGAATTTGATTATTACAAAAGGCTATGTACCCAATGGCGTCAACGAAGGCGCTTATGGCGGCGGCATTTATAACTCAGGCGGCACATTGACCCTTGTAAACAGTACACTCTCTGACAATTATGCGGGTTGGGGCGGTGCTATCTTCAGCTCTGGCATAGTGACACTCATAAATAGTAAGGTCGTCAATAATTCCACAGGGTATCCGGGTACTAACAGTTATCCGGGTGGTGGCATCTATAATAACGGCGCATTGACGATCATCAACAGTACTATATCCAACAACTCATCAGTGAGTGGTGGTGGCGGTATCTATAACGGTCAGGAGAAACCATTAACAATCCAAAACAGCACGTTCTCTGGCAATTCTGGAGCCTATGGGGGGGGTATCGCTGTTTATTTTAGTAAGGTGACAATAACAAACAGCACCTTCTCAGGAAATTCTGCCCTTTCTAATGGGGGTGGCGTCTATAATATTGGTGGCTTGGTAATAGTCCGAAATAGCACGTTCTCCGGCAATTCCGCGTCTAGCGGCGGTGGTATCACCGGTACGTTGGATTATGCCAACACGATCATCGCTAATTCGTTGGGGGGCGACTGTGTCGCCGGTAATTGGGTTTCTACCAATATCAACAACTTGGTGGAAGATGGCTCGTGTTCAGCAGCATTCAGCGGTGATCCTAACCTGGGATCGCTGGGTGACAACGGCGGCCCTACTCAGACCTTTGCGCTGCTCCCTGGTTCCCGGGCCATCAACGCGGGTGACGACGCAACCTGCGCTGCATCCAACATCAACAACCTCGACCAGCGTGGTCTAACGCGCTCATCCAACGGCCCGCACTGTGACATTGGCGCATACGAGTATCAAGATGCCAGCGCCGCGCCCATCGTGACAACCTTTGCTGCCACCTCACCATCCACAAGCCTGACGATCCCAATCACAGACTTCACCGCTTCGGATGACGTGCTGGTGACTGGCTACAAGATCACCGAATCATCCAGCGCACCGGGGAGCAATGACTCTGGCTGGACGGCTTCGGCCCCCTCAACCTACACCGTCATCGGGAATGGCAGCTATATGCTCTATCCCTGGGTCAAGGATGCAGTTGGAAATGTTTCGTCTGCCTACGAATCACCCGTCAGTGTGGCCGTCGCCGTGCCCACGGCCACGCCAACCGAGACAGCCACCTCAACAGAAACGGCGACACCTACTGAAACGGCAACTCCTACCCCAACAGAAACCGCCACCCAAACTGAAACACCAACTTTGACGGCGACGCTGACCCCTACATTTATAGCCACGTCAACACCCACAATTACGCGGACACCCACCAAAACGGCCACCCGCACCCCCAGCAGCAGCACCATCACATTGACTTCGGTGGCCGCACAGGAGGGTTGGGTGCTTGAATCGTCCGACACCAGCAACAAAGGCGGCACACTGAACAACACAGCTACCACCTTCCGCCTCGGCGACGACGCAGCGAATAAGCAATATCTTGGCATCCTGTCTTTCAATACCAGTAGCATTCCCGATAACGCCACCATCACTGGGGTGACACTCAAAGTCAAGAAGAGCGCTATCGTTGGCGGTGGCAACCCGCTAAGCACCTTCCAAGGCTTCATAGTTGATCTCAAAACAGGCTTCTTTGGCACCGCCGCAACCCTGCAAACATCCGACTTCCAAGCCGCAGCCAGCACGACCCTTGGCCCATCAAGCCCAACGCTCATTAGCAACACCTACAGCATCAACATCACCAACGCCAAGACCTTCATTAACAAGCTGATCACCAACAATGGCCTGACTCAGATCCGCCTGCGCTTTAAGCTTGATGACAACAACAACTTGGTTGCTAATTATCTGAGCCTGTTCAGTGGCAATGCTACCAACGCGACAGACCGTCCGCAGTTGGTGATTACCTACTCCATACCGTAAAAAAACATGAAACCAAAATGGGAACAGGTAGGCTGTTCCCATTTTGGTTAACAATATTTGTAACACTATCAGCGCGCCAAAATGATAGAATAAAAATAGGAATAGACGGGAAACTTATCCAAGAAATAAGACTTCTCTTCGTCCTGCGTAATATTTTGATACGTATTTCATCAAATTTTATTGATGGTGGTGAAGATTATGATGCTTAAAAACAAGTTCATTTTCCACATTTTTTCTGTTTTTCTTCTTATCGCAATTTTGGTAGGAAGTAGCACGCCCGTCCAGGCACTAGCTGTGCAAGCAGGCAACGCATCTGGTCTGGCAGACGCCTTCCCACCTGCTATTCGGGTCAAGCCCGTCGGAGCTTCTAGTGGGGTTTGCGGCGCTTCCTGGGATACTGCTTGCGATCTGCACTATGCGTTGAGCATCTCGATACCGGGCGACGAACTCTGGGTAGCTGCCGGGACGTACAAGCCAACGAACAGCACTGACCGTTCAGTCACCTTCTCGCTTCCAAGTAATGTAGCGCTTTATGGTGGTTTTGCAGGCACAGAAACGCAACGCAACCAGCGCGACTGGACAACCAACGTCACAATATTGAGCGGTGACATTGACAACAACGACAGTCAAACGCCCGTCATCACCGATATCGAAACTGTGACCGGAAACGACACCAACAGCAACAACGTGGTTACCATCGCGGGGAATACTATTCTCGATGGATTTACAATCACGGGAGGGAATGCGCAATTCGACTTCGATGCTGTTGGTGGTGGGATAGATATCCTAGCTGGTAACCCAATTCTCTCAAATGTTATTGTGAGCGGCAATCGAGTAGACGGTGCTGGTGGTGGAGTATTTATTGAAAAAGGCAATCCAACGCTGACCAACGTTACTTTCAATAGCAACTTAGCCAATGGTGGCGGTGGCCTGGATAACTTTGGCCATACTATACTCGTGGATGTTACTTTTAACGGGAATAAAGCTACGTATGCTGGCGGTGGAATATACAATGACTTCGATCAAAGTCTCACACTAACCCGAGTAACATTTAACGACAACGATGCAACGACTTTTGGCGGTGGATTGTATAGTTATTCCAGTAGCTTCACGGCGTTGACGGATGTTGTTTTTGCCAACAATTCAGCAGTGGAAGGTGGCGGATTTTATGTGTATAACGACAACCCGATACTGAAAAATGTAACTTTTTATAACAATGCGGCCAGCTCCAATGGCGGCGGTATGTCCAACACTTATGGAGGCAACCCAACACTAATAAATGTGACTTTTAGTAATAACGTTGCAGGGAATGACGGCGGTGGCATTTACAATTACGGTAGTAACCTAACCATCACCAACGCCACCTTTAGCGGCAATGTGGCAAGTCATACAGGCAGCGGCATGAGCAATGATATGGGCAGTCCGCCGCAGGTTAACAACACCATCCTGTGGGGAAACACCAGCCCTGATGGAGAACAAATTTACAGCCGGTATGATGATGAGAACAGCTTTGTATATGTGAACAAGAGTATTATGCAGAATGGTTGCCCCCACATCGGTGATTGCACAAATGTCAGTGCTGACGACCCCAAACTTGGCACCCTTGGCAATTATGGAGGCTTTACCGAAACCATTCCCTTAGAGATAGGCTCGTCCGCAATTGACGCGGGGAACAGCGCTCTATGTCCTAATGCAGATCAACGCGGCTATGCACGACCCACAGACGGCGACAACAATGGCAGCGCAATCTGCGACATCGGCGCGTATGAGGCAGGGGCGATCGCCCCTGCTCCCACCCCAACGCCCATCCCAACCGCTACATTATTGCCTGATGTGACAGCGCCCACTGTTTTGTCAATTGCCCCGGCGAAAACCAATCCGAGCAATCTGGCGATTGTAACCTTTACCGTGACTTTTTCTGAAGCTGTAACTGGAGTAGATACGAGCGATTTCAGCCTAAGTACAACGGGTGTCTCCAGCGCAGCTATTCTTGGTGTAAGCGGCAGTGGAACAGGGAAAACTCGCACGATTAGTGTGGATACCGGCTCAGGGGAAGGCACAGTCCACCTGGATTTGGTAGATGACGACTCTATTCTGGATATGTCATCCAATCCGCTGGGAGGGATGGGGACAGGCAATGGCAATTTCACCTCTGGTGGAACCTATACAATAGACAAAACCCCGCCAGATACACTACTTTTTAATACGCCGAATAGTTTCTCCACCAGAACAGATGCAGAATTCGATTTCTTTAGTACAAACTCGAACCAAATTCTTGAGTGTTCCTTGGACGGCAGTGCTTTCACGCTTTGTATCAGATACCAAAGATATGACGACCTTGCTGAGGGCGCGCACACTTTCGTTGTGCGTGCCAAAGACTCTGCTGGCAATGTCGACCCGACCCCGGCATCCTATAACTGGATCATCAATAAACCACCAACAGTCGTTTCTATCGTCCACGCCAATACCAACCCCAACACAAACACCGCTGCAGATTTCACTGTAACTTTTTCTGAACCAGTCACGGGCGTAGATACAGGCGATTTCAGCCTGACCACAAGCGGCGTTACAGGCGCGACCATCGCGAATGTTAGTGGTTCAGGGACAACCTACACAGTCACAGTCAATACAGGATTAGGCATCGGCACAATACGCCTGGATGTAAGAGACAATGATTCCATTGTGGATGCAGATTCCATCCCGTTGGGTGATAGAGGTCAAACTAACGGTAATTTCAGTACAGGTGAGATTTATAAAACAGATCGGATCGGCATCACCCCCCAGGGTTCTCTTACACCCCCCCTATCTGCCTTATATGCTAACTTTGGCCATTCTGTCGCCATTTGGGGAAACACGATGGTCGTAGGGGCATGGCCAGAGAGAGCGGCCTACGTCTATGTTTTGAACGGGTCTACCTGGAGTCAACAAGCCTATTTGGAAGGTTCCGATTCGCAAGATGGTTACGAATTTGGCGAAAGCGTTGCTATCTCCGACGATATCATCGTTATGGGCGAACCGAATCAATCCAAGGCTTATATCTTTGTACGTAACGGTACCACTTGGAGTTAGCAGGCTATCCTTCAACCGCCTCCTCTCAACGGATCCGGATTTGGTATAAGTGTAGATGTCTCAGGAAATACGGTTGCCGTAAGATCAGAAGATCTAGTGAGCGTATTTACGCGTGACGCCTCCACCTGGAAACTGCAAGCAGAGCTATCTGTACCTAATGGATTATATGAATATAACAAGAGCCTCGCCATTTCTGGCGATACCATTGTCGTTGGTGATGAGTATGATGGTATCTATGCCGGTGCAGCTTATGTCTTCACCCGTAGTGGGCTCACCTGGAGCCAGCAGGCCTTGTTGAGAGCTTCCAATGCAGATGATAGAGACAACTTTGGTCGTTCGGTCGCGATTTCTGGCGATACCATCGTAGTAGGGGCCACCGAAGAAAGCAGCAACGCTACCGGCGTAAACGGCAACCAGGCCGATAACTCGGCAGGCAGCTCCGGCGCCGCGTACGTATTCACACGTAGCGGAACTACCTGGAGCCAGCAAGCCTATCTCAAAGCATCGAATTCCGCCCTGGGATTCGGATTCGGGAACGCAGTTGCTATTTTTGGAGATACGGTCATCGTGGGCGCAGATCACGAAGCCAGCCGCGCTACCGGCGTAAATGGGGACCAGACCGACCAATCCAAATCGGATGCAGGTGCAGTTTATTGGTTCAACCGCACTGGAACGAGCTGGAAACAAATTGCTTATCTCAAATCATCACCTTTCAGCACATCAGAAGAGTACTTTGGTTACAGTGTTGCGATCTTTGGAAATACAGTTGCAGTCGGAGCGCCTAACCAGGGTAACAATGGCGCAATAGATCTCTATAGCCCCTTGGTGGTACTTTCCAGTGAGCCGGCGAACGCCAACCCAACCGCTGCCAACAGTGTAGACTTTACCGTTACTTTCTCAAAACCCGTGATCGGCGTGGATGCAAGCGATTTTGCCCTGACTACCGATGGTGTAACAGGCGCATCCATTACGAATGTCAGCGGTTCAGGAGCAACCTATACCGTAACCGCCAACACAGGCTCGGGAGATGGCACCATCCGTCTGGATGTTCTTGATGACGATAGCATTCTCGGTGCAAATACGATCCCGCTTGGCGGCGCAGGGGTAGGCTACGATGGAAGCTTCACATCTGGCGAAACCTATACCATTGAAAGGACAACCCCTTGGGTTGTGTCAATTGTTCGCGTCAATTCCGACAATACCAATGCGGCCAGCGTTGATTTCACCGCAAGATTTTCTGAGTTTGTTAAAACGTAGATATCGCTGACTTTGATCTGGCTACAACGGGCGTAACGGGTGCTTCAATTACAGGAGTCAGTGGCTCCGGATCCACACGCACGATCCATGTCAATACTGGCGCAGGAGATGGGACGATCCGCCTGGATGTAGATGCCAATGCAAACATCACTGATCTGGCTGGAAATTCACTTAGCAATCTTCCATACGCAGGCGACGAAGTCTACCAAATCAACAAATCGAACCCGCCGACACCAACAGCCACGCAAACGCCAACTGCGACAATCACACTCTCACCAACCGTGACTGCAACAGCAACACGGACAGCTACAGCAACTCTTTCGCCGACTGCAACGCTAACTCCCACTGTAACTGCAACAACAACACAGACAGCTACACCGACTCTTTCGCCAACTGCAACACTAACTTCCACCGTGACGCTGATACCCACCCTTACGCCTACTTCCACCCAGACTGCAACAGCAACACGGACAGCCACGATAACATCTACCCCTAGTAGAACACCTGGTGTTGCCATCCTTCAATCTATCGCTGCGCATGATGGCTGGGTACTTGAAAAGAGCGAAAACAGCAATACGGGTGGCTCACTCAATGCAGCCGACACCAACTTCGATATAGGCGATGACAGCCTAAGAAGACAATATCGCGATATCTTATCCTTCGCAACTGGCAGCCTGCCAGATAATGCGATCATTACCAACATCACGCTCAAACTCAGTCAAAGCGGCATCGCCAGCGGCGGTCTCTCGCTTGCCGGTTTCCAAGGTTTTATGATCGATATCAAAAACGGCGTATTTGGGATCGCCGCCCTGCAAGCCAGTGATTTCCAGGCAGCAGCCAGCAAATCATATGGTCCTTTCAACTTTTCCAATACGCATATCTCGTATTCAATCGACTTAACCAGCGCAAAAGCTTATATTAACAAACTTGCCACCAATGACGGCCTGACGCAAATCCGCCTGCGCTTCAAATTGGACGATAACAATAATAAGGTAGCAAACTTCATCAGCTTGTATAGCGGTAATGCACTAGCAGCCAACCGTCCGCAGTTGGTGATTACCTACATTGTGCCGTAAACAAAATCTGTTCTGTCTTCAAGGGCTGGTGCCGATAATCGTCGGCACCAGCCCTTTCGTTTTACAAGCGACAAAAGCACTTTTTGAAAAGACGGCTGTTGCCGCGAACGGTTCTGTAATTGAAAGCGCGGGGTAAATCCGATAGAATAGATCTGATTATGCTTTCTAATCATCTAAACACACTGCTTTTCACCTGAAATATTCCGGGGGAATCATGATAGAACAGGGACAGAACATCACATCTCGTTTGGATGCTTAATTCACAGGAAGCGTCAACCCGAAGGAAAAAATCCTATGAATTCATCTCGTTTCAAATCCATTTTTCACGTCTCAATCCTCTTTGCTTTCCTCGCCTCTCTGCTGGGCAGCATGGTGTTGGTCACGCCCGCCCATGCAGCAGGGACGATCACCGTTGACAGCGCTGCTGATGGCGCGCTTATCGACCTTGCGGGCAATGGCTTTTGCGACTTGCGTGAGGCAGTGGAAGCCGCCAACACCGACACAGCAGTGGATGAGTGTACTGCGGGATTAGGCGACGATACCATTCTCTTCGACCCGTCACTTTCGGGTGGGACGATTACCTTGCAATCGGTCTTGACCCTCAACCAAAACGTGACCATCGACGGGTCTGCGTTGACCTCGCAGATCACGATCAGCGGCAATGGCAGCGTGCAGGTATTCTCAGTCGACAGCGGGACAGTCACACTAAACAACCTGAAGATTACGGGTGGCAGTACACTCAATGGGGGCGGCATCTATAATGCATCTGTCGCTACATTGACCATCACGAACAGCACCATCTCTGGCAACAGCGCTCAAGCGGGCGGTGGCATTTACAACCTCGGCCTGCTAACCGTCACGAATAGCACCTTCGCGGAGAATTCAGCTCCTGATGGCGGCGGCATCTTCAACGACAGCACCACGCTAACCATTACGAACAGCACCTTCTCAGACAATTCGGCGACAACGGGCAGCGGTGGCGGCATCGATACCTTCACCGGCACGTTGACGATCACCAACAGCACCTTCTCGGGCAATTCGGCTGGGACAAGCGGCGGCGGTATCTACAATGATGGCGGCACGCTGAACTATGCCAATACCATCATCGCCAATTCCACAGCCGGGGGCGACTGCGCGGGCAGCGGTACAATCGGCACCAATATCGACAACCTGGTGGAAGACAATACCTGTTCTCCCTTATTGCACGTCGACCCGCTGCTGGATTCGCTCAAAGATAACGGCGGCCCGACCCAGACGATGGCCCTGCTGCTGACATCCCCCGCCGTTGACGCAGGTGACAATACCATTTGTGGCAATAACCCTGGCCCAAACAACCTCGACCAGCGTGGGGTGGTGCGCCCCGTTGGCGCACAATGCGACATTGGCGCGTTTGAAGGCGCAGTGGATCTCACCGCACCGACGGTAGACTCGTTCACCTTGCCTGCCTCCGCGACTAGTCTCACCATCTCCCCGATTGTGCTTGGCGCTTCGGACAACAATTCTCCTGTTACCGGTTACTTGATCACCGAGTCAGACACGCCACCCTCCGCGAGCGACCCCAATTGGACGGCTTCGTCTCCGACCAGTTACACCGTTACAGGGAGCGGGAGCTATACGCTCTACCCGTGGGCCAAAGACGCTGCTGGGAATGTTTCCGCCCTATACAACCTGCCCGCCTCGGTCACTGTCTGCACTACTTTCTCCACCATCACCGTGGCCAACACCGACGGTAGCGGACCCGGTTCATTACGTCAGGCCATCGCGGACGCCTGTTCAGGCGTGACCATCAACTTCGACGCATCGCTCTCCGGGCAGCCGATTGCCCTCAATTCCGAACTGGACCTCGTAAAAAATGTCATCATTGACGGCTCGTCGTTGACGACGCCAGTCACGGTCAGTGGTCAGGGCAGTGTACGCGTCTTCTATGTTGCCGGCGGAGTCACTGCGACGCTGAACAGCCTGATTGTTAAAGACGGTTGGTATAACATTGGCGGCAGTAGCGGCTATGGCGGCGGCCTGCTCAATGATGGCACGGTAAACATCATAAACAGTCTCTTCTCAACCAACACTGCTGGCGACGAGGGCGGCGCGATTCGAAACAACCCCACCGGCGTACTGAACATTACAGGCAGCACATTTTCAGGTAATTCTGCGTATAACGGCGGCGCGATTGCAAATTACAACCAATTGACCATCACAAACAGCACTTTCTCCACAAATACTACCGGCGACGCAGGCGGCGCCATTTACACCACTGATGCCGCTACTTATAACCCGACTCTTACACAGGCGATCACCAACAGCACATTCTTTAATAACAGTGGCACAAACGGCGCCGCCATCTGGAGCAACCGAACGCAGACGATCACGAACAGCACTTTCTCCGGGAATATTGCATCGCAGATTGGAGGCAGCGCGATCCGCCAGGATAACGAAACGCTGAACATCGCCAATACCATCATTGCCAATTCTACGAATGAAGATTGCTACACCCAGTCAACCATAGGAATTCATACCAACAATCTGATGGAAGAAGCTAACAGCAGGTGTGCGCCATCTTTTACCAGCAATCCCCTATTGGATTCTCTCGCTGATAACGGCGGCCCCACCCAGACCATGGCCCTGCTGCCCGGTTCCCCGGCGATCAACGCAGGCGATGACGCCACCTGCGCGGCAGCCCCCGTTAGCGGGGTTGACCAACGCGGCATTGCCCGCCCCAATGGCGATCACTGTGACATTGGCGCTTATGAACATCAGGATACAGGCGCTGGAAGCGTCACGGTTTTCACCGTCCCATCCCCCGCAACCAGTCTCAACGTACCGATCCCAACCTTCACAGCTTCAGATGACGGCGTCATCACTGCTTATTTGATCACCGAGTCTGCCACGCGGCCATTGGTGGGCGATTCTGGTTGGACAGCTTCCGTCCCCACAACCTACACCGTCTCCAGTGTTGGAAGCCACACCCTTTACCCGTGGGTCAAGGATGACGCCGAAAACGTCTCTGCCCTGTCAGGTTTATCCGCTACGATTGATGTTTGTCTTGGGACTGCCACCGTCACCAGCAACGCGGATAACGGTGCGGGTACGCTACGTCAGGCCATCGCCGACGCTTGCGATGGTGGCACAATCAATTTCGCATCCAATCTTGCGGGCGATACGATCCATCTCACCACCACGCTCGATATTTCCAAGAGCCTGACCATTGATGGCTCTGCACTGACATCGATGATTACAATCAGCGGCGATAGTGGTCCGACCCCTGATGGCACAGGGGATGTACGCGTATTCCATACCACCAGCCCTACCTTTGCAACGATCACCCTTAACAGCTTGAGTATTACAAACGGTCTGGCCTCTGGGCCTCACCTGCCCAATCGCGATGATGAGGGCGGCGGTCTGCTCATCGACCTCCACGCGACGGTGAACATCATCAACAGCCTCTTCTCAGGCAATTCCGCGAACAATGGCGGCGCGATCAGTATCTACGGCACGGCAAACATCATCGATAGCACCTTCTCTGGCAATTTAGCTACCAGTAGTGGTGGCGGCGGTGCAATCTTCAACAGCCAGGTTCTTACGATCAAGAACAGCACCTTCTCTGGCAATTTAGCTACCAGTAGTGGTGGCGGCGGTGCGCTCTTGAACACATCTCCGAATGCGACCATCGCCAACAGTACTTTCTCTGGCAACATTGCTGCAGTGGGCGGCGCGATCGCCACCCTCAACGACCTGACGATCACAAACAGCACAATCTCTGGCAATTCTGCTTATGGGAGTGGTGGCGGCGGGCTTTCGATCCAAGGCCACACAACCAACTTGATTAACACAATCATCGCCAACTCAATGACAAGAAGTGGCGGCCCGAATACTCCTGCTGGCGACTGTGTCAATTTGGATACTATCGGCACCAACACCAACAACCTGATCGAAGATGGCTCCTGCTCGACAAACAGTACTGGTTTCAAAACTGGCGACCCGCTGTTGGGAACGCTGGCCAATAACAGTGGCCCCACCCAGACTTTTGCCCTACTGGCTGGTTCCAAAGCCATCGATGCCGGCGACGATACCACGTGCGCTGCATCCCCTATCAGCAACATCGACCAGCGCGGCACCAGCCGCCTGAACGGCGGTCACTGTGACATTGGCGCATATGAATACGTCGACACCACTGCCCCAAGCGTCACCACCTTTACGGCCCCTTCGCTCACCAAAAATCTCAATATCCCGATCACGGCCTTTACCGCTTCAGATGATGCGGTCGTGGCCGGTTACCTGATTACTGGGAGTTCCACACCACCGCTGACTACTGCAGCAGGTTGGAGTTCTTCCGTCCCGACGACGTATACCGTTGCAGGTAATGGTTCCTATCCACTCTTCCCGTGGGTCAAAGACGCAAGCGGGCATGTCTCTCTTGCCCATGCTTCCGTCAATGTGACAGTGGACGCCACTGCACCAACCATCGTCTCAAGCCTGCGGACCAACGGCAGCGCCAACCCCAGCGCCTCTGTCAGCGTGAATTTCACCGTGACCTTTTTCGAATCGGTTACCGGGGTGAGTACCAGCGATTTCAGCCTGACCACCACCGGAACAGTAACGGGCGCAACCGTCACAGCCGTCAGCGGATCGGGAACGGTACGCACCGTCAGTGTCAATACCGGCGCTGGCGACGGCACCATCCGTTTGAATATCCCTGCTACAGCCACCATCACAGATCTCGCAGGAAACGCGATCAGTGGGCTGCCATATACTGGCGGGCAGGCTTACACCATCGGCAAAACGCTTAAATTTGCTTCAACCGCCGCACAGGATGGCTGGGTGCTTAAATCGTCCTATACCAGTGATCGGGGTGGTACGCTTAATAGCCAAGCCACCACCTTCAACCTGGGCGATGATGCGACCAGGAAGCAGTATCGTGGTATTTTGTCCTTCAACACCAGCAGCATCCCTGATAACGCCACCATCACCGGGGTGACACTCACAGTCAAAAAGAGCGCCATTGTTGGCAGCGGCAACCCGGTTAGTATCTTCCAGGGTTTCATGGCAGATATCAAGAATGGGTTCTTTGGCACGTCGGCTCTGCAGAACACAGACTTCCAGGCGATTGGCACGGCCAGCTACGGGCCATTTATCGTTACGCCGATCAACAATGTCTACAGTATCAATTTAACGGGCGGGAAACTTAACATCAATAAACTCGCCACCAACAGCGGCCTGACGCAAATCCGCCTGCGCTTTAAGCTGGGCGATAACAACAATGCGGTTGCCAACTATCTCAGCCTGGTCAGCGGCAATGCCACCAACGCAGCAGACCGTCCGCAGTTGGTGATAACGTATTCTGTACCGTAGTTCGTTTGCACGATCTGTCAGCAAAGCGGGATTGGCCTATAGGCCAATCCCGCTTTGCTTTACGGAATGATAGATAAGCTTACGCTATAATGACGAATATTTGGAGCAGGGAGATAGCAGACCAACTTTCAAGCCACAACCAGTTTAAAATCCAGGGAGTACTATCCATGAAAAATCGTATGCTGCTCATTTTGCTGATGATTGTGCTGACATCTTGTGCGCTACCGCGCCTCCAAACATCCGCCCCGAACTCGCTCACCCATCCCTGCAAGTCCCATCCCAGCAAGCCCAAAGCCTGCTTCCACATCCACAGCACGGCCTGCCTTGACACCCACCGCAGAAGCAACCATTGAGATCAACGTGGCAACGCCGCTGCCACCGAGTGAAACCCCTTTTATTGTTCGCGAAGATCAGCAGGGGATAAAAAATGCCGTCCAAGCCTACTTCGATGCAGAATATCTCGCATACCATTCCTTTCAGTTGGATGATCTGATCGCCACGCTATCGACTGCGCCAGACGCAAAAGATTTTTGGCACATCCAAACGCGCACAGTGGCATGGCAAAGCAAGTATTACCGATTGAATGAGCTCAGGTACGATCACTATGACTACCAGCTCAATTTCAATAATATTGTCTTTGATGCAGCCTCACAAACGGCGACAGTCTCTCTGGCACAAGGGCATAAAGTCATCTACGAGATTTCAGAATTGTTGGAGCCACAAAACCCAATTGTTTCAGGAATGGCAAATGTCAAACATACCATTATCCTGCGCAACGAACAGGAAGCATGGAAAGTGATCTCGGATGTCTACGATCTGGATGACGGCAGACTGGGCGGGTGGCCGCTGCCGGGTAAATCAGCCGATGATATTTTGGGGAATCTCGACAAGGGGCTAAAAAACACGACGATTATTCCGCTTGATACCAAGAAAGCCACGCCAACCCCCATCCCCGCCAAAGCCGACCAGATCGAACGATGGAAGGAATACCAAAGCGCCCTGGCCGGAAAACTGTTGCCACAATCTGCCGTTGACGATGTTTTGTGCGAGTGGCAAATTTTGGGCCAGGCGCAGCAGGATATTTACGTTTGGGCAGTCTGCTCTGAGACTCAGCCCATGCTCGAAATCAGCCAATACTTCTTTCGCACAGCCAGCGTCCCGGCGGTCATCCACCTCGGCGCAGACAACGCCATCCAAAGTGTGGAAATCCCTGCCTATGGATCGACCTATCTTGACGATCTTCGCAAACTGTTTCCGCTGGATGTTCAAAAAAACCGCCCGGATCTGGGGGCATTGGAGGCGCACCTGGATTTACGGCGAACCAGCCCGGAGAAAGCACCGTTGATTGTTCCTGCTCAGTAATGGGAATCATTTCCTTTACATTTTTGCCAGCAACAAAAAAGCCAATTTGGATATAATTTCTCCAATTCCCCACCTTATTCAAAAAGGAAAAGACGATGAAAACCTTTTTTCAAAGATCGGCAATCACGACTGTGATTTGTTTTCTGTTGTTTGGCAGTGCAGTTGGGGTTGCGCCTGCTTATGCCGCAACGCTGACTGTTCTCAACGCAAACGACAATGGCGCAGGCTCCCTGCGGCAGGCCATTCTCGACGCTGCCCCAACCGACACGATTACCTTCAACTCGTCGCTTGATGGGGCGACCATCCACCTGGCATCCACCATCACCCTCAGCCAGGATGTGACCATTGACGGCTCAACGCTGACTGTTCCGATCACGATCAGTGGCGATAACAGCGTACAAGTGTTCTCCGTCAACAGCGGAACCGTCACACTAAATAGTCTGACAATCACCCACGGTAGTATCAGCGACATCACTGGCGGCGGGGGCATCTATAATCAATCTGGCGCTACGCTGACGATCAACAACAGCACACTCTCTGGCAACGCAAACACCGGCGGCCCAGGCGGCGGTATCCGCAATGACGGCACGTTGACGGTCACGAACAGCACCTTATCTAACAATGTTGCCAATGGCCCCGGCGGCGGCATCCGAAATGATGGCACATTGACCGTCACGAACAGCACCTTCTCCGACAATTCCGCTGGTCTTAGCGGCGGCGGCATTCGCAATGTTGGCACGCTGACGGTGACGAACAGCACCTTTTCCAACAATTCCGCCAGCGGCAGCGGTGGCGGAATTTACAACGTTGCCGGCTTCACATCAGCAACCGTCACGAACAGTACCTTCTCTGGCAATTCGGCTGGATCTGCAGGGGCGGCATTTACTATAGCACTGGCACGTTCAACTACGCCAATACCATCATCGCCAATTCCACCTCAGGTGGCGACTGCGCTGGCGACGGCACCCTTGGGACGAATACGAATAACCTGGTGGAAGATGGCAGTTGCTCAAGCGGCGGCACCAATTTTCTGAGTGGCAACCCCGGTCTGGACTCGCTCGCCAATAACGGCGGCCCCACCCAGACCTTCGCCCTGATTAGCGGCTCGCCCGCCATTGACGCTGGCGACGATACGACTTGCACGAATTCCCCCGTCAGCGGTTTCGACCAGCGCGCTATGGCCCGCCCAGTAGGTGCCTGCGACATCGGCGCATTCGAAGGATCAGTCCCGGATGTTGTCGCGCCAAGCGTCACTGCATTCACGGCCACATCCCCCGCTTCAAGCCTGAACATCCCAATCACCGGCTTTAATACAACCGATAACGTGGGCGCCACTGCCTACTTGATTACCGTGACAAATACCCAACCTGCGGCTGGCGACTCTGGCTGGAGTGGTTCCATTCCCAGCACCTATACTGTCGGCAGCCTGGGCGATTACACGTTATATCCCTGGGCCAAAGATGCAGCGAGCAATATCTCATCCATTTATGGCTCGCCCGCGGCAGTGAGCGTGTGTAACACGTCCATCACTGTCACCAGCAACGCCGACAGCGGCACGGGGACACTGCGTCAGGCCATTGCAGATGCCTGCGCAGGCGGCACGATTACCTTCTACACTGCACTTTCTGGCACAACAATCCATTTGGCCTCTACACTCACGCTTGCCAAAAACGTGACGATTGATGGCTCGACGTTGGCTGGGCAAATCACGATCAGCGGCGAGAATGCTGTGCGCGTGTTTCTTGTCAATAGTGGCGTCACTGCAATATTGAATAGCCTGGCGATTACACAAGGAAGCAACTTCTCTGGCGGCGGCATCCGTAACGATGGTACGCTGACGATCACGAACAGCACACTCTCCGACAATTTGGCTACTAGCAGCGGTGGCGGCATCTTAACAACAGCAGCGGCACGCTGACGATCACGAACAGCACGCTCTCCAGCAATTCTGCTGCCAGCGGTGGTGGCGGCGGCATTCATAACCAGGGCACGCTGACGATCACGAACAGCACCATCTCCGGCAATTCCGCCACAGGCAACGGCGGCGGCATCTATAACAACGGTGGAATGCTGAATTTCGCCAATACGATCATTGCCAATTCTGCGGGAGGAGATTGTATCAATGGCGGCACCGGTACGATTGGAACCAATACCAATAACCTGATTGAGGACACATCCACCAACGCCTGCGGACTAACGAACGGCGTGAACGGCAACATCATCGGCAGCGACCCGAATCTGGGTTCGCTGGCCAATAACGGTGGCCTGACCCAGACTTTTGCCCTGTTGACGGGTTCCCCCGCCATCGACGCGGGCGACACCACCACCTGCGACAATGCCCCCATCAACGATCTTGATCAGCGTGGCGTCACCCGCCCGCAAGGCGTACAATGCGATATTGGCGCTTATGAATATCAATATCAATCCACCGTTACTAAACTTGCCGACACAGACGACGGTACCTGCGATAGCGATTGCTCTTTACGCGAAGCCATCGCAACCGCTGTTAATGGACAAAACATTACCTTCGACTCGTCTCTCTCCGGCGGGACGATTCACCTGGCATCCACCTTGAACATCGTCCAAAACATGACCATTGACGGCTCGGCACTGGCTTCGAAGATCACCGTCAGCGGCGATGATGCCGTGCGCGTGTTCTATATTCACAGCGGTATGACTGTGACCCTCGACAGTCTAATCATTACCAAAGGCAACGGTACCGCCCCCAACACAGAAGACAATACCACCACCGGCGGCGGCGGCATCCAGAACAATAGCGGGAATACTGGCGGCGTGGTGTTGACAGTGAAAAACAGCATCATTTCTGATAATTCTGCCGACAATGGCGGCGGCATCTACAACAAAGACCAAAGCACAATGACGATCACAAACAGCACAATCTCCGGCAATACCGCTACTGGCAATGGCGGCGGTATCTATAGTGACGGCAAGCTCACGGTCACGGGCAGCACCATCTCTGGCAACACTACTACTGGCGGCGATGGCGGGGGCATCCGCGACGGCACCGACATCTCGATCACGAATAGCACTATTTCTGGTAATTCCGCTAGCGGCAGCGGCGGCGGCATCTACAACAACGGCGCGCTAACGATGACAAACAGCACGCTCTCTGGAAATTCCGCCGGTGCCCTCGGCGGCGGCATTGACAGCCACAACACGTTCAATGCCACCAACAACATTATTGCTAACTCCCCTGCGGGTGGTGATTGCACTGGCGAGATTGACAGCACGCTCAACAACCTGATCGAGGATACCTCCAGCAACGCTTGCGGGCTAACGAACGGCGTGAACGGCAACATCATCGGCACCGACCCGGCCCTGGATCCTCTAGCCGATAACGGCGGCTCCACCCAGACTCTGGCACTGCTCGTCGGCTCATCCGCCATTGATGCAGGCGACGACGCCACCTGCACAAGTTCTCCTGTCAATGGTGTCGATCAGCGCGGTATCACGCGCCCGGCAGGCACGCATTGCGATATTGGTGCGTATGAAGGCGCAAAAGATATTACCGCGCCTACGGTGCTGACCTTCAGCGCCACATCGCCATCTATGAGCCTGAACATCCCAATCCCATCCTTGAGTTTCACCGCATCGGATGACGTTGCCGTAACCGGTTACATGATTAATACGACCGGCATTGCTCCGGCATCCAGCGACTCTGGCTGGACAAGTTCTGCCCCGACAACTTATACCGTTGGCAGCGACGGCAGCTACCACCTTTACCCATGGGTTAAAGACGCGGCTGGCAACGTCTCAGCGGCCTTCCCATTTGTTACCGTCACAGTCGATGCCACGCACCCAACGGTGACATCCATCACGCGGGTCACCACCACCCCCAGCGCCAAAGCCAGCGTCCAGTTTTTGGTGACCTTCTCTGAAGCGGTGACTGGCATCACAACGGCAGATTTCTCTCTGACCAAGACCGTCAGTGGCGGTTCGGTCACCGTCGTCAGCGGCAGCGGAACCACCCGCACCGTGACAGTTAATACCGGCTCTGGCAACGGCACCATCCGCATCGACATCCCCAACACCGCCACCATCACCGATACAGTTGGCAACAGTCTGTCTGGCCTGCCCTTCATCAGCGGACAGGTTTACACCATCAACAAGACATTGACGTATACCTCAACCGGGTCACAGGATGGCTGGATGCTTGAATCGACAGAGACGAGCAACATTGGCGGCACACTCAATACGGCTGCCACCACCTTCCTGCTCGGGGATGGAACGGCGGATAAGCAATACCGCTCCATTCTTTCCTTTGATACAACATCCCTGCCCGATAACGCCACGATCACGGGCGTCACGCTCAAAATCAAACGTCCCACGACGGGGTTTTTGACCGGCAATAACAATCCCTTCACCTGGGGGCTTGGTTTGAAGGCCGATGTCTGCAAGAACTTCTTTGGCACAACCAATACGTTGCAGTTGACCGACTTCAACTATAACAATGCCGCCAACTGCAAATTGCTGGCTGCGGCATTTGGCAGCACACCGATTACAAACTGGTACAGCGCCAATGTTTTGAGCACCGCCTTCCCCAAAATCAACCTAACGGGGCTGACCCAGTTCCGCCTGCGCTTTGCAAAAGATGACAACGATGATGGCCTGGGTGACTACCTGAAATTCTATAGCGGCAATGCCACCAGCACGGCAGACCGTCCACAGTTGGTAATTACCTACAGCGTGCCGTAGGAATATATACAATAAAAGATTTAAACCCAAAAGCTTCAAGAGGCTTAATGTCTCTTGAAGCTTTTTTCAAAAACGAGAGAGTATAATCACATTGATTAGGTGGTATTTGTGAGCTTTGCCGCATTGTTTTTCTTCTCGTTTTTCAAAAAAAGGGAGATCCATACTATGAGAACATCTATCTTTAAATCTGCCATACATTGTTTGATTCTGGCCTGCTTCTTGGCAATGTTCTTTATCTCGCAACCCGTTAAGTCTACTCTGGCAGCTGCAAATTCGATCAGCAAGGCACAACCACAAATAGATTCAGTGACATGGAATGCAGTAGGTACAATTCCTTTGAACGGTTCTGTCTTCGCGCTTGATAGGAGCGGGACAGATATCTATGCAGGTGGAAATTTCACAAACGCTGGCGGCGACCCAAATGCAAATTACATTGCCAAATGGGACGGTACAGCTTGGTCTGCGTTAGGGGCAGGTTTGAATGGGAATGTCTGGGCAATTGCCGTGAATGGGACAGATATCTATGCAGGTGGAGATTTCACCGATGCTGGCGGTAACCCAAACGCAGATCATATTGCCAAGTGGGACGGCACAGCTTGGTCTGCACTAGGAACAATACCTTTGGGTGGCCCAGTCTTTGCGCTTGCCGTACATGGGGCGGATTTGTATGTGGGTGGAGATTTCAATAACGCTGGTGGCGATCCAAATGCGAATTACATCGCCAAATGGGATGGCACAGCTTGGTCTGCATTGGGAACCGCGCTTTTAGACAAGCCAGTTTATTTCATTGCTGTGAACGGAACTGATATATATGTAGGTGGCGAGTTTACGAGCATTGGCGGTGACCCAAACCTTGCTCACATTACCAAATGGGATGGTACAGCCTTTTCGGCGTTAGGTACAACACCTTTAAATAGCGCCGTCTATGCCATTGCTGTGATTGGGACGAATGTGTATGCAGGAGGGTTCTTCACAAATGCTGGTGGCGACCCAAATGCGAATTACATTGCCAAATGGGATGGTTCAGCATGGTCTGCGTTAGGGCCAACACCTTTAAATGGTATTGGTCACTCTCCCAGTGTCCATGTTCTTATTGCCAGCGGGACAGATTTGTATGTGGGTGGGGATTTTGGTAACGCTGGCGGCGACCTGAACGCTGACTACATCGCCAAATGGGATGGTTCGACCTGGTCTGCGCTAGGAACAGGCTTGAACGAAGCTGTCGAAGCCTTTCTTGTGAGTGGGACAGACCTGTATATTGGTGGAACCTTCACCGACGCTGATAGTGACCCAAATGCCGATTACATTGCCCGGCTCGAACTCAATACCACCGCCACCCCAACCATAACTTCCACCTTTACGGACACTGCAACACCAACCGATACAGATACGCCCACTGAGACACCCGTCTTTACTGATACTGCAACGGAAACGCCTACCGACACAGATACACCTACCCCAACTCTGACTCCTACCTTTACGGACACTCCAACACCAACCTATACTGCGACGGAGACCGCAACTGCCACGCAAACCAGTACACCTACATTCACACAGACATCCACAAACACCGCTACCAAAACGCCGAACTCCTAACCAAACAGCTACCCCCAACCCAAGCCTCAGTATCAGCATTGTGAGTTTCAGCTTCCAGCCAGCCACACTGACAATCAATGTGGGCCAGACTGTAACCTGGACAAACAACAGCGCAATGGCCCATACCACCACCAGCAACACTTCGGTTTGGAATTCGGGTACGATTAATCCTGGCGGTTCGTTCAGCTTCACCTTTACGAGCGCTGGCACCTATACCTATAAGTGCGCTTTTCACAGCAGCATGGTCGGTAAAATTATTGTAAATGCGCTGCCCACCAACACCCCGACCAAGACCCGCACGCCTAGCACCGTCACCATTACCCTGACATCGATTGCTTTACAGGATGGCTGGGTAATGGAAAAATCTGAGAACAGCAGCATTGGCGCCACAATGAACAGCACCGGCAGCGCATTCAGCCTGGGTGATGATGCAAAAAGAAGGCAATATCGCGGCATTCTCTCGTTTATGACGGGTGGCATCCCCGATAACGCTACCATTACCAGCGTTGTACTCAAAGTCAAAAAGTTTGGCATTGTAGGCGGCGGCAACCCCGTCAGCATCTTCCAGGGCTTCATGGCTGACATTAAGAATGGTACCTTTGGCACAGCATCCCTGCAAACTGCGGACTTCCAAACGCCTGGCACAGCCACATACGGACCTTTCAGCGGAACGCTGGTCAGCAATGTCTACAGTATCAATCTGACGACCGGTAAGCTAAACATCAACAAGTCCAATGCCAGCGATGGCCTGACACAGATCCGCCTGCGCTTCAAGCTCGACGATAACAATAACGCAGCGGCGAACTATCTCAGCCTATACAGCAGTGACAATACCACCGAAACAAACCGCCCGCAGTTGGTAATTACATATAGCCTGCCATAAACAACCTAAAACTTTATAAAAACAGCGATTGGTGGGCAACCGCCAGTCGCTGTTTTCGTTTTTGACAGCGACAAAAGAGCCAATTTGGATATAATTTCTCTAATTCCCCCCACCTTATTCAAAAAGGAAAACCTTATGAAAACCCTTTTCCAAAGATCGGCCATCATGATCGTGATCTGTCTTCTGCTGTTTGGCAGCGCAATTGGGGTCGCGCCTGCTTATGCTGCAACATCGACGGTTACCAACACCAACGACAGTGGCGTCGGCTCCCTGCGCGATACACTGGCAAGTGCAGCTTCAGGGGATACGATCAATTTCGACCCATTGCTTGCCGGGGCGACCATCCACCTGGCATCCACCATCAACATCAGCCAGGATGTGACCATTGACGGATCGGCACTGGCGGTTCCCATCACCCTGAGCGGCGACAGCGACAGCGACGGGGTGGGCGATGTGCAGATTTTGAATATCAGCAGCGGGGTGACGGTTGTTCTGAACAGCCTGATTTTCGTCAGAGGGCAAGCTACCAACAATACATCTGGGGCCATTGAAGATGCGGGCACGCTTACGGTCAATAACAGCATCTTTGCCAATAACTATGCCGATAATGGCGGCGGTGCCATCTTTAGTTATGGCCCAACGCTTACCATCAGCAACAGCACCTTTACACACAACACATCTGCCGGTGGTGGCGGTGGTGCCCTTCTAGCAACAAACACAACGAACGTTAGCAACAGTACCTTTTCTTATAATACTGAGAGCAGCGGCCCCGGCGGAGGGGGCATTTACACAGGGGGAGGAAACGCAACCATCAGCAACAGCACCTTTACCCACAACACAACATCCGGCGCAAATGGAGGGGCTGGCATTCTGGTGATGAACGGTACAGCGAGTGTCACTGGCAGCACCTTCGATCATAATTCTGCTACTGGTGGAGCCAGCATTGCCATTGAAACGGGCACAGCAACCGTCAGCAACAGCACGTTTGCGAGCAACACTGCTGGCACTGGAATCGCGGGCGGCATTTATAACAATGGTACGTTGAATCTCTACAACAACACCTTCTCTGATAACACAGCAAATGTAGGGGCTGATGTTGCCAGCTTCAACATACTAAATTTCGCCAATAATATTATGGCCAATGCCATTACAGGGATAAGTTGCTATAGCCCGCCGGGATCAACGATTGGGACCGACATCAACAATCTCATCGAAGATACAAGCCCAACCTGCTCCCCAGGGTTCACTGGCGACCCGCTGCTGGATGTCCTCGCCGATAACGGCGGCCCCACCCAGACGATGGCGCTGCTCCCCGGTTCCCCTGCCATTGATGTGGGCGATAACACCACCTGCACGACAGCCCCCGTCAGCAGTGTTGACCAACGCGGCGTGGCCCGCCCCTTTGGTACAGATTGCGACCTCGGCGCATATGAGGCCGATTACCTGGTTGTCACCAAGTCTGCCGACACCAATGATGGCACCTGCGACGCCGACTGTTCGCTGCGTGAGGCCATCATTGCCGCCAATGCGGATGCCAGCGGAGATACGATCCTCTTCAACGGTGACTACACCATTACGCTGGGAGCATTTCTGCCAAGCGCCACCGACGACCTGACGATTGACGGCAAAGGACACACGGTCATCCTTGATGGCGCGAATACCTATCAGATCATGGATGCCCAGGCCAGCCTGCACCTGAAAAACCTGACCATCCAACATGCCAGCAACAGCAATGGTGGCGCGATTCTCACTCGCAGCCCATCCACCATCACAAACGTGACCTTCGCCAACAACACGGCAAACAGCAACGGCGGCGCAGTGTATAACTACCAGACTACTTTGACGATCACAAACAGCACTTTTGTCAGCAACTCCGCGCCGACGGGCGGTGGCGGAGCGATCAAAAACGATACTGGAACGCTCATTGTCAGCAACAGCACCTTCAGCGGCAACAGCGCTGACACTGGCGGGGCCATCGTCGCGCTGTACAGTTCGGGTAGCGTGACGACCAGCATCTACAACAGCACCTTTTCGGGCAACAGCGCTACAACACAGGCGGGTGGCATCTATAACAATGGCACCCTCAATTATGCCAACACCATCATCGCCAATTCCACCACGAATTCCATCTCGGGCGGCGATTGCGTCAATGGTGGCACGTTGGGGATCAATCTGAACAATCTCGTGCAAGATGCAAGCTGTTCCGCGGCCCTGAGCGGCGACCCGAACCTGGGAACGTTGGCGAACAATGGCGGCCCCACCCAAACCCTTGCGCTGCTCGCCCATTCGACAGCGATCAACGCTGGGAACGACGCAGTTTGCGCGGTATCTCCCGTCAGCAGCCTTGACCAGCGCGGCACGCTCCGCCCGGATGGCCCGCATTGCGATATGGGCGCGTACGAATACGTGGATACAACCGCCCCAACTGTGACGGGCTTCACCGTCCCATCGACATCCGCCAGTCTTGTCATTCCCATAACATCCTTCACCGCATCAGACGATGTAGCCGTCACCGGCTACAAGATTACTAAATCGTCCACCGCGCCTTCCATCAGCGACGCTGGCTGGACAGCTTCTGCCCCGACGACTTATACCGTTTCAAGTGCTGGCAGCTATATGCTCTACCCCTGGGCCAAAGATGCAACGGGCCATGTCTCGGCGCTTCATAGCCCTGCCAACGTGACGGTGGATACGACTGCTCCCACTGTCTCATCGATTGCGCGGGTGACCACCAGCCCAACGGCAAAAACCAGCGTACAGTTTTTGGTGACCTTCTCCGAAGCGGTCACGGGTATCAGCACTGCCGATTTCTCGCTAACCACCACCGGAATGGTCACGGGCGCAGCCGTCACAATCGTCAGCGGTTCAGGGACGACCCGCACCGTGACCGTCAACACTGGCTCCGGAGATGGCAGTATCCGACTGAATGTGCCCAACACCGCCACCATCACCGATCTAGCGGGCAACACCATCAGCGGACTGCCCTACATGAGCGGTGCCAGCTACGCCATCAATAAGACGCTGACCTTCACATCCGCTGCGCCTCAGGATGGCTTTGTGCTTAAATCTTCCGAAACCAGCAACAAAGGTGGCACATTCAATAGCACGTCAAAGACCTTCAACCTGGGTGATGACGCAACCAAAAAGCAGTATCGTGGCATTTTGTCCTTTAACGCCAGCAGCATCCCTGATAACGCGACCATCA
This sequence comes from uncultured Chloroflexia bacterium, assembly GCA_963757465.1. Lineage (GTDB taxonomy): Bacteria > Chloroflexota > Anaerolineae > Anaerolineales > Villigracilaceae > UBA5195. The sequence goes on from CAVWRY010000011.1 coordinate 275,056, forward strand.
CCGGGGTGATACTCAAAGTCAAGAAGAGCGCCATTATTGGCGGCGGCAACCCGGTTAGTATCTTCCAGGGCTTCATCGCAGATATCAAGAATGGGTTCTTTGGCACATCATCAGCCCTGCAGGCCACCGACTTCCAGGCCATTGACACGGCCAGCTACGGGCCGTTTGTCGTTATACCGGTTAGCAATGTCTACAGCATCAATTTAACGGGCGGGAAGCTCAACATCAATAAACTCACTGGCAACGGCGGGCTGACGCAAATCCGCCTACGCTTTAAGATTGATGATAACAACAATACAATCGCCAACGATCTCAGTCTGTTCAGCGGCGATGCCACCAACGCGGCAGACCGCCCGCAGTTGGTGATTACCTATACAGTTCCATAGAAACTATTCGTTTCTTGCAAAAGGCTGGGAGAGGTCGTTGCCTGTCCCAGCCTTTTGCGTTTGCCAACATTACCCATGATAAATATACGGCTTGGGAACTTATCAACAGAATTGATAACTTATCAATTCAATCGCAGCACGATCAGTACCCATTTAAAAAATAAGGTAAGATTCAAATCAAGTAATTAACGGAAATTGTGAAAACATTTTCCCGCTCTACGGGGGTCAGATACCTACTAACGTAAAACATCCCCTGCAAAAGCGCAAAATAAATTGAAAGAACTTTTCGTAATTTACCGAAATCAATCCATGTTTTTTTGAACCCGGAGATTCTTATGTTAACAACCAAGTCGGTCTCTCGCATCTTCTTTATTTTTCGTAATGAAATGAAAACAGTATTCAAAAAATCATTTATCATCATGCTTATTCTACTGATACTTGTCACAAATGGTATTACGTCCGTTCGCGCGGCTACACTGACTGTCACAAACACGAACAACATAGGCCCTGGTTCTCTGCCCGATACCCTGGCAAGCGCTGGGGCTGGCGACACGATCATTTTCGACAGTGGCCTTTCGGGTGGAGTAATTCACTTAGCCTTTGCATTGGACATTACAAAAGCCGTTACCATCGACGGCTCAGCGCTGGCTGTACCCATTACCATCAGCGGCGATACCGATAGTGACGGCATTGGCGATGTACGGGTGTTGCGGGTCAATGGCGGTGTGACTGCCACGCTAAACAGCCTGGTCATCACAAAGGGGGTTAGAATAAGTAGTAGTATGTACAACTATGGGGGCGGCATCTACAATGATGGCGGCAAGCTGACGATCAACAACAGCATGATCTCCGGCAATTCTGCGAGTAGTGGCAGCGGCATCTATAATGACGGCGGCCTGGTGACGATCAACAACAGCACCATCTCCGGCAATTCTGCAGGTTACCAGGGCGGCGGCATTTTCAATGATGGCGGGCTGACAATCAATAACAGTATGCTTTCCAACAATTCTGCAATACAGGATGGTGGGGGCGGCATCTACAATGTTGGCGGGCTGACGATCACCAACAGCACATTTTCTGGTAATTCTGCACCTTACGCTGGTGGTGGCCTCTATAACAACTCCATCAATAGTATAGTGACGATGACCAACAGCACACTCTCTGGGAATTCTTCCGGTGAGGGTGGCGGCATCTACAATGACGGCACGCTGACAATCAGCAACAGCACATTTTCTGGCAATGGCAATTCTGGCAGTTTCGGTGGCGGCATCGCCAATAGTGATACGCTGACGATCACCAACAGCACACTCTCTGGCAACTTTGGCAGTAACGGCGGCGGTCTCTACAACAGCAGCCAATTATCCTATACCAATACCATTATCGCCAACAGTCCCAGCGGAAGCGATTGTGTCAATAGCGGCGGTCACATTCAAACCAATATTAACAATCTGGTAGAGAATGGTGCTTGTTCTGCGGCCTTGAGCGGCGACCCCAACCTTGGCCCACTCGCCAACAACGGAGGCGCTACCCTGACCTTTGCCCTGTTAGCTGGTTCGATTGCCATTGATGCCGGGAACAATGCTGCCTGCACAGCCGCGCCAGTGAACAACCTGGACCAGCGCGGTTTCACACGCTCAAGCGGCACACAGTGCGACATCGGTTCGTATGAATATAATTCCATTGCTGCGACTCCCACAACCATCCCTCCCACCCCAACCATTACGGCTACCCCAACCATGTTCGCCACGCTGACCGTGACCAATTCCAACGATAGCGGTTCCGGTTCGCTGCGCGATGCGCTGGCAAACGCAGGGAATGGCGACACAATCATCTTTGATACCGGGCTTTCCGGGGCGACAATTCGTCTGGCATCCGCCATCACCATCACTAAAAATGTCACCATTGACGGCTCAGCACTGGCTACGCCCATTACCATCAGCGGCGATACCGATGGCAATGGCACAGGCAATACACAGGTGTTATGGGTCAACAGTGGTGTGACTGCTATACTAAATAGCCTGATCATCACAAAGGGTATAGCAAACAATGGCGGCGGCATCTACAACCAAGGCACGCTGACAATCACAAACAACACCATCACCGGCAATTCTGCAAACCTTAACGACGGCGGCGGCATCTACAATACGGGTACGCTGACAATCACCAACAGCATCATCTCTGGCAATTCTGCACATAACGATGGCGGTGGAATCTACAACCACGGCTCGCTGACGATCAGCAACAGCACCTTCTCTGGCAATTCTACATTTTACGCTGGCGGAGGCATCTACAGCTACGACAACGATGTAACGGTCACGAACAGCACCTTATTCAGTAATTCGTCTGATTGGGGGGGCGGCGGCATTTATAGCGAAAGGGGCGTGCTAACCGTCACCAACAGCACACTGGCGACCAATTCTGCAGGGAGTTTTGGCGGTGGCATCTACAGCAACAGCGATCTGATCATCCGCAACAGCACACTCTCTGGCAATTCTGCAAATGACCAGGGTGGGGGCGGCATCTATAACTATAGTCAGCAGCTATACTACACCAACACGATCATCGCCAACAGCCCCAGCGGCCAGGATTGCATCAATGATTTCGGCACCATTGTCACCAATATGAACAACCTGGTGGAAGATGGCGGGTGTTCTCCAACCCTGAGCGGCGACCCCAACCTCGGCCCACTCGCTGATAACGGAGGTTCTACCCTGACCTTCGCTCTACTATCTGGTTCGTCGGCAATCGATACGGGGAACGATACAGCCTGCTCGGCCTGGCCAATCAACAATATGGATCAGCGCGGTGTCGCACGCCCAGACGGCACGCATTGCGACATTGGTTCATATGAATATGCGCCCAGTATTATCTTTCCAACCAAAACCTTCACCCCAACCGGAACTGCTACACAAACCAGAACTATCACGCCAACCGGAACCATCACGCCAACTGAAACATCAACGCCGACTGAAACATCAACGCCGACTGTCACACCAACGCCTGCAGACACTGAAACGCCAACAGATACCGAGACGAATACCCCAACCATTACGCCAACCGCAACCAGCACATCAACACTTTGCTATGCACAGACTCAAATTCCAGCGACAGAGTGCAACGCATTGGTGATTTTATACAACAGCACCCATGGGGCAAACTGGCTTGATCATGACTTCTGGCTGTCTAATACCAGCCCCTGTGATATGTGGGATGGTGTCGTTTGCACCGATGGACATGTGACAGAGCTATTTTTAACCGGGAATCGATTGACGGGTACCATTCCGGCACAACTGAGCGACCTGACACAACTGGATGATTTGGATCTAGCTCAAAATGCATTAACAGGTACTATTCCAGCACAGTTGGGCAACCTGACTAATCTGACAGACTTGAATTTGAGTCAAAACCAATTAACTGGCTCCATTCCACCACAACTGGGCAACCTGACAAATCTTATCTCGCTAAGTTTACAGAAAAACAAATTGACTGGCTCCATCCCACCTGAACTGGGCAATGCGACCAGTTTGTATTCCTTAACCTTGCAAAACAATTTTTTAAGTGGCCCCATCCCTCCAACATTTGGAAACCTGACCAACCTTGGGGTATTGTCACTATCGGCCAACAAAATAAGCGGCAACATTCCAACCCAGTTGGGCAATTTGCAGAACCTCCAGTCGCTCTATTTAGATACGACACAAATGGGAGGTGAAATTCCAACTTCGTTTGTTAAGCTGAAGAACCTTTTCAATTTGAAGCTTAACTGTGGATTGACATCCTCCACCCCAATGGTCGTCCAATTTATTAACAGGTTGGTACCCGGCTGGCTAAGTAAAGTCTGCCTTTCGAGCCTTATATTCAAATCCACTGGATCACAGGATGGCTCAGTAAACGAATCAGCCGAAAACAGCAACGTAGGTAACACGTTCAACAGCACAGCAACGACCTTCAACCTGGGCGATAATGGGCAGAAGATGCAATCGCGTGGCATTTTGTCTTTCACCACACAGGCTATTCCTGACAATGCCATCATCATCAAGGTGATACTCAAAGTGAAAAAGAACGGCATCGCTGGCAACGGTGATCCGCTCAGCATTTTCAATGGATTTATGGCTGATATCAAAAACGGCTTCTTTGGTACACCGACCCTAGAAGCTGCGGACTTCCAAGCCCCTGCCAGCGGCACATATGGGCCAACCATTCCGCCGCTTGTTAGTAATATTTATAGTATTAATCTGACAGCAGGCGCAGCCAACATCAACAAGCTGACGACGAACAGTGGCCTGACACAAATCCGCCTGCGCTTTAGCCTGGATGATAACAACAACTTCGTCGCCAATTATCTCAGTCTGTTTAGCGGCAATGCCACAACCCTGTCAAACCGTCCGCAACTGGTTATTACTTATTACGCGCCGTAATTCATACTTTCTGTTTCGTTCACCTGCTATGGCAAAAAAGCCCTTGACTCTCCCCTTATGGGAGGGTGTATAAATCTAATCAGGAGGCCTTCCCCCATGATCCGGATCGGAGACTTATCCAAATTCAGCCGTGTTTCCATTAAGACGCTGCGATACTACGACGAGATGGGCCTGCTCAAGCCTGTCGATGTCGATCGCTTCACCGGTTATCGCTACTATGATTTCGAACAGTTGCCCCGCCTGTACCGCATTCTGGCGCTCAAAGACCTGGGGTTTTCGCTGGAGGAGATTGGCCGTCTCATCGAAAGCAACCTGCCCGCCGAGCAAATGCGCGGGATGTTGAAACTGCGTCAGGCAGAGATCAGGCAACGGGTGGTCGATGAAGCAGAGCGTCTGGAGCGCGTGGAACGCTGGCTCAAGCAAATTGAACAGGAGAATTCCATGTCGAAATATGATATTGTCATCAAGAAAATTGGACCGCTTAAAGTTGCCTCGGTGCGTGCAGTCGTCCCTACGCCGCCAGATCAGGGTTCGCTCTGGGGTGAACTGATGGAGTACTTAAACCGCGAGAAGGCACAGATGATCGGTCCTCCCCAGGCCCTTTATCACGATCCCGATTTCAGGGAACGCGATTGGGATATTGAAGTCTGTATGCCGATCAATGGTGAGCTGACGCCCAGCGGACGCGTCAACATCGGCAATTTGCCAGCCGCTGAGACGATGGCCTGTGTAGTTCACGCCGGGCCATTCAGCACGCTGCCGCAGGCATATGACGCGTTGGGCAAATGGGTCAGCGAAAACGGCTATCATGTCGTGGGGCCGGCGCGTGAGTTAAACCTGCGCCTGCCCGAAACCCCCGGAGACCAGAACGACCCAAATACGCTTAACGAAGTGCAATTCCCGGTGGCAAAAGAGTAGCTTAACCCATCCGCCAGAAAACGCCGTCCCCAAAACGAACGGCCCCTCAGCCAGCCCCAAATTCCGCTACCCGCAGGTTGGCCCCGTTAAACATCATCCAACTGTTGATAAGAAAAGGACGACCACCCGGTATACAATTCAGGGTGGCCGTCCTTTCGCTTTGTCTGTGCGTGGTGATTAATTGGGCATATGCGCTACGGCAAAAGCAATTGCATCATCCATACTCATGGCGCGGCCCCTCGCCTGGGCAGTGGCGAAAGCATCATCATCAAGCTGTGTGTGGATGGTGGCCAGGTCACGATCTACATCCGCTTGCTCAACAACCGAGCGCAGGTTGGTCAGGGCTTCACGGGCAACATCCGCCCAGGCAAATAAACAAACCGCCTGGGCCGGGTGGAGACCCTCCAGCAAACCCAGGCTTGCCAATCCTTCGACAGTATAGACAATGCAAATCTTTTCCCCCGTATCCTTCAATCGTTGCAAACTCCCTTCAAAAAGCTGCCTGGCGCGTGCAACTTCACCCAGGCGCAATGCAGCATATCCCAAAAAGGACGGAACCCAGAGAGAAATAAAAATAAGGTCCTCGGTCTGGTTGGCGATAAACAGACTTTCTTCATAATAAGCACTGGCCTGGATATAGTCCATCTCGCGCAGCGCCAGGTTTCCAAGCACCATCAAACTCAAGGCAATGTTGATGTTTCCCAATTGCCTTGCAAGCATCAGGCTTTCCTCCAGCAAGACACGCGCAGCGCGATAATTCCCCTGCCAAAGCTCCTGCGTACCGAGGTATCTCAAACTATCTTCCATGATTTGCAAATACCCAATCTCCCGGCAGATGGCCAGCGCTTCAGTTAAATAGGTAGAAGCCTTTTCATAATCACAGGGGTTAAGGTTACCGCCCAATAACATCAACGCATAAGCAATCCCCGGCTTATCTCCCAGGATACGGTAGATCGCCAGACTTTCGGCAAACAGTTTTTCGGCTTTTTTCGCATCATCTTCTTTAAAAAAGGCGATGATCCCCATAATCAGAAAAATAAATGCCAGTCCCTGTTGATCACCCAATTCTTTACACAGGGACATGCTTTCCAAAAGGATTGGACGCAACGCTTCAGCAGAAACGCCTGCATAACCATGTGCGCCAATGTAACCATGAATACCCAGATAGCTATAAATGCCCAACGCTCTTGCGCGAACCAGGGTGGGTTTCTGCGCTTCAGGTTGTTTTAGAAGCTCCATGAACCAATGAAAACCATCGCGAAAATAATCGGGTCTGGCCCAAAACCATAACAAGTCATTTGCCAGACGCAAACCAAGCAACGGGGCACGATTCAATGACCATTCCAGCGCTGCGCGGATATTATCCAGTTCGGCATCCAGCAGTTGCAGCCATTCCGTGACATGCGGCCCGACCAGCTCTGGCTCGGCGCGTTGGGCGAGGCCCAAAAAGTACTCCAGGTGCAGATCACGCACCACCATGCCATCGCCGGTTTCAGAGAGTTTCTCGCGCGCGTACTGGCGAACCATCTCAAGCAGGCGGTAACGCGTTTCCCTGGTGCCATCCTCAGCGTCGGCCACCACCAGGGATTTGTTGACCAACTGCGAAAGTGGCTCGAGCACATCGTAATCATCAATGCCGCGGCCCTGGCATACTGTCTCAGCGGCTTCGAGTGTCCAGCCACCCGCAAAAACGGAAAGCCGCCGTAGCAAGGCGCGCTCGTGCTCAGGTAGCAGATCATAACTCCAATCGATCAGGGCGCGCAGGGTTTGCTGTCTGGGCAGCGATGTGCGGCTGCCGCCCGTCAGCAGGCGAAAGCGATCATCGAGACGCTGCGCAATTTGCTCAAGTTTGAGCATTTTGACACGTGCCGCAGCGAGTTCAATCGCCAGCGGAATGCCATCAAGCCGGGCACAGATTTGGGCCAGCGCAGACGCATTTTCATTGGTTACAGCAAAGCCGGGCAACGCGGCCTGAGCGCGATCCACAAATAGATGCGCAGCTTCGAACTGCATAATGGTTGCTGGGGAATAGACAAGATGGGGATCAGGAATGGAGAGGGAAGGAACATAATAGATGGTCTCCCCTGGAACGCCAAGCGCCTCACGGCTGCTCACAACCAGCCTGAGGGTGGGACAAGCCTGCAACAAGGCTCTGGCGAGCGAGGCAGCTGCGTTCACCACATGTTCGCAATTATCCAAAATCAACAGCAACGCTTTTGTCTTGAGATAATCTGTTAACCGATCCAACAGGGGGCGGCTGCCTTCTTCACGCAGTCCCAGCGCAGCAGTCACTGTTTGCAATACAAGTGCCGGGTCAGCGAGCGGGGCGAGTTCAATAAACCAGACACCATCGGGGAAGGATTCCAACAAATCGGCAGCCACTTGCAGGGAAAGACGGGTTTTGCCCGCGCCCCCGGAACCGGTCAGCGTCGTCAGGCGATTGCTTTTAATCAGAGTTTTCACCGCGCTGATTTCTTTTTCACGCCCGATGAAGCTGGTGAGCTGCGCTGGCAGGTTGGTGTGAAAGGCTTCGAGCGTTTTCAGCGGCGGGAACTCTGCCTGCAAGCCGCTTGCCGTAAGCTGATAAATCCGCTCAGGGCGCACCAGGTCTTTCAGACCGCGTTCGCCCATATCGCGCAGTTCGGCATTTGCGGGCAGGTTGGTGCAGACCAATTCATAGGTAATGGTGGAAAGCAGGGTTTGTCCACCGTGACCGGCAGCGATCAAGCGCGCCACACGGTTGAGCGGCGGGCCAAAATAGTCGTTGGCACGCATCTCGGCTGCGCCCGTATGCAAAGCCATGCGCACTTTGATGGGTGTCTCGCCCCAGCTTTCCGTCTGAATTCCCCGCTGCGCGTCCAGCGCCGCTGCAGCAGCATCAGGGGCGCTGGTGAAGGCTGCATAAAAAGCATCGCCCACCGTTTTGAAGACATATCCGCCGTGTGCTTCAATCGCCTGATGCAGAATGCCATCATGACGGGCCAGGGCAAGTTTCATCGCTTCGGGGTGTTTTTCCCAAAGCTGGGTGCTGCCTTCCATATCGGTAAAGAGAAATGTCAGGGTGCCGCCAGGGGGGGCGATGCTCATATCTGTCCTCCTGCAAAATACAACTATTTTATTCAAAATGATACTTGATAAGGGGGGCGAACACAAGCCACGATTTGGAAAACCCATCAACAAGCTTGAGGCCATACCCCTACTGAGTGCACCTTTAGTCTAAAGCAAAAGCGGGCTAGCAAATTGCCAGCCCGCTTTTGCTGTCTTTATCAAACAATTCACTATTTGGCTTCGAAGTGGCCCCAGGCAACACTACTGTTGTAACTGACATAACAGTTGTTGTTGATCTTGGCCGGGTATGAACCAGCCGCCATGTAGACATTGGTCACATTCACGCCATTGACCGACACGCTATTCGTGTTCCACGAGTTGACGTAGCTGCCCAGGTTGACAGATTGCCAGCAGAAGGTGCCAGCGCCATCAAAGGTTAAGGGAGCCGTGATGGTGGATGTCACCGGGCTGCAAGTGGAAAGACCTGACAGGTTTTCAAAGTTACTTGTGCGGGCTAGTGCAAGTTATTTCGCCAGTAAAGTAGTCAGTGAAATCTGTCAGGTCTGTTGATGATAAAAAATGTGCCACGCGCCTTACAAGTGAATAATTATTGAATAAAAAAGGCGCGTGACACAGAATAAACGATATTGGTAGAGGCGAACCATTATTTGGCTTCGAAATGACCCCAGGCAACGGAACTGTTGTAGCCGACATAGTAGAAACCGCCGATCTTGGCCGGGTATGAAGCAGCCGCAACGTAGACATTCGTCACATTGACGCCATTGAGCGTGATGCTGGCCGTGTTCCACGAGTTGATATAGGTCGCCAGGGAGGAAGCCTGCCAGCAGAAAGTGCCAGCGCCATCAAAGGTAAACGGAGCCGTGATGGTGGATGTCACCGGGCTGCAAGCACCGCCCGTTACCGGGGTGTTTGTAGCGACCACAGTGGGGGTGCGGGTTGGGGTGTTGCCAGGTAATGCAGTGTTTGTACGGGTGGCGGTCGGCCCGGCGGTGGATGTGCGGGTTGGGGTGTTGCTGGCTGCCGGGGTGTTAGTGCGGGTGGCGGTCGGCCCGGTCGTGGAAGTGCGGGTCGGGGTCAGGCTGGGACCGGTGGTGGCTGTCTTCACAGGGGTAACCGTTGGAACATTTCCGCTGCCGAAGCCGCCGCAGTTGATGGCGTAGCTGTTATTGATAAAGGTCAGGCCGCCAGGAGCAGATGTGATTTCAAAACCAAACTGGAACTTGCCCAGTGTGGAGGTTCTGCTGATCCAACCCTGATCAGCCGTCCAATTCAGCAACGCCAGGATATCGACGGTGCCAGAGTTGACATTGCCCTGGCGCACGAACGAAACCACATTCGAGCCGCCGTGATAAACATCCCAGGTGTGACCGCCTACCGTAACGTTTGTGGCAGATGCAATTGGGGTACCGTCATCGTTCCAGCCCTGCGCAATCGGGCCAACCAGACCATTCTTGTTCATCCAGATCATAATTTCGCTGGGAACCCAGAGATCGTAGGCGGTTTCATATGACCCGGTGGCAGGTACAGTTACATTGAAGCTGCTGGTACAACTGCCAAGCGTGCTGATCGTCTTACCAGATGACGCCAGGTCAAGCGATGCGTTGGGATAGGACTTGACGCCGCCTGTTTCAGGGAAGGTGGTGAACGTTTTCCAGTCAGACGGAGAATTGGCCTGAATGGTTTGCCCGGTGCCGGTGCTTGCGCCCCACACATTGTTGTACATGGTAAAGGGCGGGAAGTCCATCTGACCATATTGGGCATCCGAACACCAAGCCATCGTACAATTTGTAATGGTGCTGGTACCGTTGGTGCCGAAATTGCCGTTCCCAGTGGTGGATTTGTAATAAACGAAGAATTTACCAGTGGTGTCACGCAAAATGGAATCGGTTGTGACATATTTGTTGGTGTAATCGACACCGGTGATGTTGATAACATCTGCACCCCACGACTGGACATAAGCACCCAGATCAGTAGATTCAACACAATATTCGCCAATGCCGCTGAAGCTATAGGGCGCATTTTGCACAGTGCGGGTGGCGCAGCCGGTTGGGCAGGTACAGCCCGTTGCAGCAGCGGCATTCTTTGCAGAAACCGCCAGCACGCTGACGACCAACATGCTCAGAAGCACACCGAGTGACATCAATAATTGTTTTCTTTTCATTGTTTTCTCCTTATATGGGAAATCAGGTGATAAATTTTGTAGATGTGGGCATGCTTGATTGGAAAAAGATTAAGCGATGGGAACGCTGCTATTATCAATATTGTAAGGTTACTCTTTTTGAGTCAGTGGAGTTTACACGATATTAATTGGCATATGCAGGATATTGACTACAGGGGAATTTTGGCAAAAAACGAGACGTTTTAAGACATTTTGTTCGAGCAGTATATCGAAACGTTTTGAACGTAAACCACCCACCCTGGTCGGGTAAGAATCCGCTGCCAGATAGAGATTGGTCACATTGACGCCGTTGATCGTGACACTGATTAAAGTAGGTTCCCAAGTTGGCTGATTGCCAGCAGAACGTTCCTGTCGAATGAAATATCGAAGTGTTTTGCGTTTTAAAGCCAATGAGCCATGCGTCAAAAGACGCATGGCTCATCATTACCGCAGAGGACGGCGACGCCGTGTCTTTGCAAATATTACTTCGCTTCGAAGTGACCCCAGGCAACAGAGCTGTTATAGGCAACGTAGTAGAAACCGCCGATCTTGGCCGGGTATGAACCAGCTGCAACGTAGACATTCGTCACATTGACACCGTTGAGCGTGACACTGGTGGTGTTCCACGAGTTGATATACGTAGCCAGAGATGAAGCCTGCCAGCAGAAGGTACCAGCGCCATCAAAGGTGAAGGGTGTTGTGATGGTGGATGTCGGCGTGCAGGATGTACCGCCAGATCCTGAAGTAGGCGTTTTGGTCGGGGTTAGGGTGGGGGCGCCAATCGTCGGGGTGCGAGTCGGGGTGTTGGTGGGTCCACCCGGGGTGGATGTGCGGGTGCGGGTAGCGGTTGCGACGGGCGTGTTGGTCTTGGTAGCAGTGCGAACTGGCGTATTCGTAGGAGTTGTACCACCAGTGACACCAGCGCCTTGCAGGATGGCAGTCAAAGCAGTTTGATCGATGATGGCCCCGCTGTTTCGGTCAAACAAGCCAAATCCACCGCCAGCGCCGTTGTCCCAGTAGAACGTTTTAATGCCGTTGGTGCGCGCAGCTGTGTTGATGTACTTGAGGTAGTATGCGCGCGAATTGAGATCGAGACCTGAACGGGTTTGCACACCGTATTCACCAATAATGACCGGGATACCAGCATTGATCCACTTGGCCTTGACCTGGGCGAACGTCGTATCCACATAACTCTCTTGGGCCCAAGAACAGTCCGAGTACTGGGTATATGGGGCTCCCCAAGCCAGGCATGGTCCGCTGGGGTTCAAGGTGTAGTCGTAAGGATCATAGAAATGCACTTCGACGATCAGGTGGTTGGTGATCGTATCCGTTGGCAGACTGAAGTAGGTCAAACCAAATGCGATATTCGTGTTGTAGGTTTGAACGACAAGGGTGCGCGAAGCATTGTTGCCGCCCGTCGCACGTACAGCGTTGACGAAAGTCTGGTTGTAGGATTGTTGGACAGCGATGTTCTCGGCGGTCGGTGTGTTGTAATCCTGATGGACTTCGTTTGTACCAGCAAAGAGCAGGTGTTGATCGTAGGTCTTGAAGGTGTTGGCGATCTGCGTCCAGTAAGCGTTTTGCTTCACGTTCACTGCCGACTGGTCTGCATAGGTGACGTGATTTTCCAGCCAACCACCATCCCAATGGATGTTGAGGATCACATACATGTTTTGGCTGATTGCATAATCCACAACCTGCTTGACTCTCGCCATCCATGTCGCATCGATGACATGGGTGGTTGGATCAGCGTGACAATCCCAGGCAGCAGGGATACGCACAGAATTGAACCCAGCGGCCTTCACACTGTTGATGAGTTGTTGGGTGACCATCGGGTTGCCCCAAGCGGTTTCACCGCAGGGGGTGGAACTCGAGCGTATTGCCAATGTTCCAGCCGACCGTCATTGCGCTGGCAACCGTGGATGCAGTTGGCAGGGTTGTTTGTGCCTGGGCTGTCTTGACTGCGGATGAAAGTAAGGCAACCACAAGGGCCATCATAAGTGTCAGGTTAAGCAAACGTCTATTCTTCATAATATGTTTTCTCCTTTTGAATTTTTCAAGTTTTGCAATGTTCTGTTCGGTACCATTAGTGAACAGGGAATATACGAGAACGACTATATAAGATAAGTGTATTCTTTTCAAATCTTCAAAGTCTTGTACGATGTTGATGGGCATATACAGGATATTGACGGGAGGGCAAAATTAGCCTGAAATGGGCTGGGTAAACATCGATTAATTCGAATTCTCGTATCGAATTAATAAGTGGAGCGGCGAGAGTGCCACTCCACTTTTGTTATTTCAGAGGTTAGAACGAAATATTACTTCGCTTCGAAGTGGCCCCAGGCAACCGCGCTGTTGTAGCTGATGTACCAGAAACCATTAATCTTGGCTGGCAGTGATGCAACTGTTGCATAGACATTGTTGTAGCTGGTGCCATTGACGCTGACGCTGGTAGTATTCCACGAGTTGATGTAGGTTGCGAGTGTACTGGCTTGCCAGCAGAAGGTTCCGGCACCATCAAAGCTGAAGGGCGCGGTAATGGTAGATGTGACCGGACTGCATGCGCCAACGAGGGATGTGGGTGTAATGCTTGGTGTCAACGTCCGTGTGCTGGTCGGCCCTGTGGTAGGCGTGCCAGGGGTGCGGGTGGATGTATTGACCAGGGTCGGGGTGCGCGTCGCGGTCAACGCAGCGGTTGGTGTACCTTCCGGGGTGGGCGTGCGGGTTGCGGTCAGCGCAGGAGTCAATGTGCGGGTGGGCGTCACTGCGGACGTATTCGTCACCGTTGCGGTGCGGGTCAGCGTACTGGTAGCGCCGACCAGTGTCAGGGTTGGGGTCAGGGTACGGCTTGGAGTGGGGCTGGGAGTCAGGGAGACACCAGGAGTGCTGGTCGCCCCTTGACCGGGTTCCACACCCCAGACCAGGTCGCCGTTATGGTAGAGGGTGACGTGATCCCAATCCGCATAAGCTGTCTTGGTGGCGTCGAAGGAGTAGTCGTTGGTCTGAGTGTAGGCGGACCAATCGGCCTTGTTGACACGTGCTTGAACGGAAGACTGCCCGCCAGCGGCAAGGCTGCCCGCTGCTGCATTGAAACCAATTTCAATGAAGGCATCTGCGCCAGTCTTTGGATAAACCAACTTGGTAAATGTGGCGGCGCTGTTGGCACAGCCAGCAGTGGCGTAATCACAGGCATAAGTCTGCGCCTGGTTGCCTTCGTTGGTATACCAATAGCGGATTGTGAATTCGCTCAATGACACAGCAGCGGCGCTGTTGTTGATGATATTGAACTGCGGTGTGAGTTGATTGGGGTTCGCACTGACATCGCCGGTCTTATATTGCAGTTTGAAACCGCAGCTATAACAGGGCGTCATGGTGATGGTTGCGGTTTTGGTGGGGGTCTTGGTGGGGGTGCCAGTGCAAGCCGAGCACGGCACAGATGCTTGGATCAGGGCATTCACGGCAGCCTGGTCAGTGACCGCGCCGGTGGTGCGGTTAAACAAGCCCATATCTGTGCCGCCGTTATCCCAATAGAAGGTCTTCATCCCATTGGCAATCGCGGAGGCTGTGATGTACTTGAGCCAGTACAGTCGGGAAGCATTATCAAGACCTGAGCGCCTGGCTACGCCGTATTCGCCGATAAAGACCGGAATGCCAGCGTTGACCCACTTGTTCCTGACCTGATTGAACAGATCATCCACGTAGGCTTCCTGCGCCCACGCACAGTCCGAGTACTGCGTGAACTGGGCTCCCCAGGCAAGACAGGGGCCACTGGTGTTCAATGTGTAATCGTAAGGATCGTAGTAATGGACTTCGACCATCAGGCGGTTGGCGATGGTGTCCGTTGGCATGGTGAAATAGTGCAGGCCGTGCCACATGTTGGTATTGTAGGTTTGCACGGCAAGGGTTCTGGATGCGTTATTGCCACCCGTGGCGCGTACAGCATTTACAAAAGTTTGCAGGTACGATTGCTGAACAGCAATGTATTCGGCGGTCGGCTCACCGTAGTCTTGATGCACTTCGTTGGTGCCAGCAAAAATCAGGTGTTGGTCGTAGCTGATAAAGGCCGTGGCGATCTGGGTCCAGTAGTTTTTCTGCTTCGCGTTGACCGCTGTTTGATCGGCATAGGTCACATGGTTTTCCAACCAGCCGCCATCCCAATGGATGTTGAGAACGACATACATGCCGTCATTGATGGCGTAATCAACAACCTGCTTGACACGCGCCATCCAGGCAGGATCGATCACCCCATTGGTGGCATGACAATCCCAGGCCGTCGGGATGCGGATCGAGTTGAACCCGGCCGCCTTGACACTGTCAATGAATGACTGCGTGACCATCGGGTTGCCCCAGGCAGTTTCACCGCAAGGGGTGGCATCGAGCGTGTTCCCCAGGTTCCAGCCAGCACCGATCTGGCTGGCTACTACAGATGCAGTCGGAAGCGTGGTCTGTGCAAAGGCTGACCTGGATACGAATGGCACCAGCGCGACCACAAAGACCACAATGATGACCAGATTAAAGAAACGTTTATGCTTCATAATAGGTTTTCTCCTCTTTAGAATTTTCAAGAAAACGCACAACGGGCCTTTTGAAACCGGGAGCGCTACCAGAATCATCCCAATTAAGTGTAGCCCTTTCAAAGAATCAAAATCTTGTACGATTTTAATAAACGTACAAAGGATATTGACGGGAGCACAAATTGGGCCCAAAATGGTGCAGTTAAGGGATGTTTTGTTCGAACACGACATCGAATCGGATGAAAATATAAAAAGCAAGGAGCGGATGTATGCCGCTCCTTGCTTTTTATGGAATGGGCTGTGGATGATCCTTCGGTAGGGACGCAGTGCTGCTGCGACCCTACGATAATTATTTGGCTTCGAAGTGGCCCCAGGCTACACTACTGTTATAGTTAACATAGTAGAAGCCGCCGATCTTGGCCGGGTACGAACCGGATGCCATATAAATATTGGTCGCGTTGACACCGTTAATGGTCACACTGACGGTGTTCCACGAGTTGACAAAGGAGGCAAGGCTGCTGGCCTGCCAGCAGAAGGTGCCAGCCCCATCAAAGGTGAACGGTGTCGTGATGGTGGATGTGGGTGTACAGGCGAGACCGGCTGTCGCAGTCGGAGAAGCCCCCAGTGTTGGCGTGGGGGTAAGTGTGCGAGTTGGCGTACCAGAAATGCTCGGGCTCGGCGTACGTGTCAGGGTAACAGTAGGGGTGTTGGAAGCCCCAACGATTTGGGTTGGGGTGCGTGTCAACGTCTTTGTAATGGTCGCAGAAATGACTGGCGTCAATGTTTTGGTGAGTGTATTGGTGATGGTTGGGGTTCTGGTGGGGGTATTCGTGACGAGGGGCGTATTCGTGATGGTAGGCGTTCTAGTAACCGTGGATGTTGCGCCGCCGGAGCTTGTCAGAAGCGCAGACAAGGCTGGATACCATTTATCAGAGATTTTCTGGTTGCCAAGATCATTCGGGTGGACGCCGTCTACGGTATCGGTGGCGGGGTTGAACCCGGTCCATTGATCCACGACGATGATCGGGGATTGGCTGGTGGTCAATCCGCTGGCCCAGGCCGGGATTGCGGCATCGAGATCGATTACACCTTGCGGACAGGTGGTACAACCGGTTGGGTTCATCGGCAAAATCTGCGCCACGAGAATCTTGACGTTTGGATTGGCAGCGCGCATTTGTCCAACCATGGTGGTATAAGCAGCCAGAATCACAGAAGTAGAGCGGGTGGTGCTCCAGACATCGTTGGTACCCAGGTGCATCATCACAATATCAGGAACATTGGCTGCCAGCCAAGTCGGCAGGTTGGCGGGGTCGGCCGCCCCGGTTGCCAAAAGGCCACCACGCCCTTCGCTATCACCATCATAAGGGACAGAACAACCTTGTGGAGGCTGCGTACCGACAAAATCAATGTTGGTATACCCGGCACTTTGCAGACGTGCCCAGAGCAGGGCGCGCCAGCAGCCCGGCGAGCCGGTAATTGAGTCGCCAAGGGGCATGATCTTCGTCGCAGCGGCCTGGGCAGGCGTCGGGGCGCTGGTGCCGATTGCCAAAACGACCAAAATTAAAACCTGTAAAACGACAAAAATTTTGAAGGTGGGTTTCTTAAACATCCTCAATCTCCTTATATAGAGATGATAGTGAGTAGCAATCTACTCACTATCATCTGTTCTTTTTCTTACTTGGCTTCGAAATGGCCCCAGGTCACCGCGCTGTTATAGCTGATATACCAGAAACCATTAATCTTGGCGGGCAGGGAGGCAACTGAAGCATAGACGTTGTTGTAGCTGGTACCGTTGACGCTGACGCTGGTGGTATTCCACGAGTTGATGTAGGTGCCGAGCGTGCTGGCCTGCCAGCAGAAAGTCCCGGCCCCGTCAAAGGTGAAGGGCGAAGTAATCGTGGAGGTAACCGGGCTACATGTGCCAGTTCCTGAGGTAGCAGTTACAACCGGCGTATTTGTGCGAGTTGCTGTAGCGGTGGCCGGCGCCGGAGTCAGGGTGCGGGTGGGAGTGCTGGTGACTGCCCCAGTTGTAGGGGTGCGGGTCAGTGTGCTGGTAATCGCAGCCGTGTTAGTAACGGTTGGGGTGCGCGTCGGTGTGCTTGAAATTGCAGGGGTCATCGAGCGCGTCGAGGTAATTGTAGGCGTGCTGGTTTTGGTCCCTGTTGGGGTAACCGTAGCGGTAACACCGCTACAGGTTGGCTCATTCCCCCAGATGCGCGTGCTGCCCGTATAAGCCGGGATGGAGGTCTGGATGGTGTAGGCAGTTGGAAGCGCACCAATGGCATAAGGCGTGCGCCACCAGTCGTTTGATGAATCGTAGGTGGAGGCAAAGCTGGTCAGGTGGAAAGCGGTGTTATAGGCCCAATTGGTGCCCATTGCCATCGTGGTTGTGCCGTAGCTGACCGTGAAGTAATAGATGTTGCCACACGCCAGAGTCGGGCCGCTCACCGTGGCAACACTCGACTGATCATAGTATTTCTCAAGCGTATAGGCCGAAGCAGCGTTGCCATTATCAGGCGTGAAATACCAGCGGAAGCTGACATTGCTCAGCGTGGTTGCCCCTGTGTTGAGCACTTGCAGATTGACGCTCGTCTGGGAATTGGTGTCATTGCTCGCACTTTGCAGCTTGATTTGCAGACCGGGCGCCGGGGTGTTGGTAATGGTCGGCGTCAGGGTGATGGTGGGGGTGCGGGTCGGCGTCAGGGTGGGGCCGCCGGGAGTGATGGTCGGGGTGGGCGTGATGAAACCATCCAGATTGAAGAAGCGGATCGCTGCAGCGGCATCCACTGGCAGGTTGTGGGATACACCATCCAGGCTGATGGCTTCCAGCAACACGTTGCCGCTGCTATCAGCGTAGCGGGTGCGTGTCTGGCCTGTCGCCGGAGAATCCGTCGAAATCGGCGTCTGGCTGATGCCGAGGACATTCGTCCACTGTTTAATTTCCTCGCCAAAGTTCACATACGAAAGGGTTTGATCTGCCGTGCCGTGCCAGATCTGAAAACGTGGACGCGGGCCGGTGTAACCAGGATAAGCTGCACGCGCAATATCACCCCACTCCTGCGGCGTATGGGTGACGGTGCCGGTGGCACAGGCGGCGCTCCAGCGCAATAAATCGGGATTAACGGCAAAGCAGCCAAAGGGCACGCCAGCAAAAGCGGCACCCGCCTTGAAGACATCCGGATAATCTCCGAGCAGCACGTTGGTCATCATCGCGCCAGACGAAACGCCGGTGACAAAGACCTGATTAGGATCGCCATGATAGTTTTGCTCCACATAAGTGACCATCGACATAATGCCAACCGGGTCGCTCCCGCCGCCACGAGTCAGGGCTGCGGTGGATGACACATCAAAACAGTGATCCGTTGCCACCGTCACCGATGGATAGATGACAATATAGCCATACTGATCAGCCAATTCATCAAACTGGCTGCCCGCAAAAAAGGCCGGACCATCGCCATGACAATAATGAACCGCCACCAAAATGGGTGGATTGGCTTTCACTGTCGCCGGGACATACAAGAACATCTGCAGGCTGCTTGGGTTGTTGCCAAAGTTGGTAATCTCTACCAACGAGGCGGCCCGCGCTGGGTGGACGGAAATCGTTCCGGCGGCAAAGACGGCGATCAGCACAATTGCCAAAATAGTACGAATCAGCTTCATGGGATTTCTCCTTTTGGGGGTCAAGCGGTAGGGGCGCGGTCCCCGCGCCCGTTTTGGATGACATAAATGAGTAGGGGCGAGCCGTTGGCTCGCCCCTACAAGAATAAATTAATTACTTGGCTTCGAAATGGCCCCAGGCAACCGCACTGTTATAGCTGATGTACCAGAAACCATTAATCTTGGCGGGCAGCGAGGCAACCGAGGCATAAACATTGTTGTAGCTGGTGCCGTTGACACTGACGCTGGTGGTATTCCACGAGTTGATGTAGGTGCCAAGCGTACTGGCCTGCCAGCAGAAAGTCCCGGCCCCGTCAAAAGTGAAGGGCGAAGTAATCGTGGAAGTAACCGGGCTGCATGCGCCAGCGCCAGTTATGGGTGTAATGGTGGGGGTGAGTGTGCGAGTCGCAGTTACGACCGATGTGTTAGTCGGGGTTGCGGTACGGGTCGAAGTCACTGCCAATGTATTGGTAACGGTGGGGGTGCGGGTACGGGTCGCAGTTACCGTCGGCGTGCTCGAAATCGCCGGGGTAGCGGAGATGGTCGGCGTACGAGTTGGCGTGTTGGTCAAACATACGCAGGTGGTGTTGGTTGGAGTGGGTGTGCGGGTAGCGGTAACCGTCGTCGCAGACGCAGTTGGGGTGCGCGTGGAAGTGATAACAGGTGTATTCGTCGGGGTGGTGTTGCCGCAGTTTGGCTCACTTCCCCAGATGCGGATCCCGTTAACATAGCCGGGGATGTAGGCAATCGAAGTATACGCCGCCGGGAGCGCGCCCGTTGCATAGGGTGTGCGCCAGTAGTCATTGGTCGAATCATAGGTGGATGCGAAACTGCTCAAATGCAGCGCCGTGTTATAAGCCCAGGTCGTGCCAACAGGCAACGCTGTCGCACCATAACTGACGGTGAAGTAATAGATATTGTTACAGGCCAGCGTTGGCCCACTAATGGTCGCCCCGGCAGATTGGTCGTAATACTTCTCAAGCGCATAGGTCGAAGCAGCATTGCTGTTATCGGGCGTGAAGTACAAACGCCACGAGAGATTGGTCAGAGCGCCCAACCCGGTGTTGACAATTTGCAAATTCATGCTGGTCTGTGCAGTCGTATCGGTACCGGCCCCTTGGATATTGATCTGGATGCCGGGGATGGGCGTATTGGTGGGGGTTGGGGTCAACGTTTTGGTGGGGGTATTGCTGGGGGTCAGCGTCGGTCCACCGGGAGTATAGGTCGGTGTATTGGTTGGGACGCCCGAAAGCAACCCGGAAATTGCCGGATACCAGGAATTTGAAACTTTCTGAATACCTGTGGTGCTGTTGGGATGAACACCATCCACCGTATCAACGGTGAAGTCAAAGCCTGTCCACAAATCCACCACTGTGATGGGCGATTGGGCTGTCGTCTTCGACGCAGCCCAGGCGGGGATGGCGGCGTTGAAGTTAATCACACGCTGTGGGCAATCAGAGCAACCCGATGGGCTCATCGGGAGAATTTGGGCGACGATGACCCGAACATTTGGGTTGTTGGCGCGCATTTGATCGACAAGCGTGCTAAAAGCTGCCAGAATGGTAGCCGGGGCAATGTTGTTCCAAACATCGTTGGTACCCAACTGGATCATGACCACATCGGGGTTGGTAGCGGCAAGCCAGGGTGGCAACTGGTTCTGGTTGGCAATGTTGGTCGCCAGGTAACCGCCGTGTCCTTCATTGTCGCCATCAAAAGTAACGCCACAATCATTCATGTTATTAAGCGTGCCAACAAAATCGATGTTGGTATACCCGGCGCTTTGCAGCCTGTTCCAGAGGAGAGCACGCCAACAGCCCGGTGAACCAGTGATCGAATCACCCAGCGGCATGATCTTAATCGCAGCAGCCCGGGCAGGCGTAACAAAATGGCTGCTGACGCTAAAAGCCGCAACCACAAGAACTAAAATTTGAAAGACAATAAAAAGTTTGAGTAATTTTTTCTTCAGCATGATTAATCTCCTTGTCGTTTTATAGCATACCCCAAGACAACAAAGATGTATTACACGATATTAATGGCTCAATGCAAAATATTGACAGAACTTAAGAATTTACTTAAAAGTAAGTTGATTATTTAGCCGAATGAGACAGACATCTCCCCGCAAGCAAAACGGACGATCACCCACAATAGGGATCGTCCGTTTGGTTTATATAGTAGGGGCGAGCCGACGGCTCGTCCCTACTATCATGAGATTACTTGGCTTCGAAGTGACCAAACGTCACTGAGCTGGCGTAACTGATATACCAGAAACCGTTGATCTTGGCCGGGAAGGAAGCCACCGTCACATAAACATTGCTATAGTTTGTGCCGTTTACGCTCACGCTGGTGGTGTTCCACGAGTTGATGTATGTACCGAGCGTGCTGGCTTGCCAGCAGAAAGTCCCGGCGCCGTCAAAAGTAAAGGGCGATGTGATGGTAGATGTGACCGGGCTGCACGCGCCCACCACACTTGTCGGGGTGACGATTGGCGTGTTGGAAGGACCAACCGTGGGGGTGCGGGTCACAGTGCTAGTCGCCGCTGGTGTATTTGTCCGGGTAGCGGTTGCGCCGGAGGTGGGGGTGCGCGTGGGTGTGTTGGTATTCACCGGGGTATTCGTCCGGGTGGAAGTAGGTCCGGTCGTCGGGGTGCGGGTCAGGGTATTGGTGATAGCCGGGGTGAAAGTGCGCGTCGGTGTAGACGTGATCGCCGGGGTCAATGTGCGGGATGGGGTCACGGTAACAGTATTCGTCACAGCGGAGGTAAGCGTCCGGGACGGGGTAACCGTAATCGTCGGAGTAACCACCGGGGTGTTGGTGACCGTTCCACAGTTGGGTTCGTTGCCCCAGATCAGGCTGCCGTTCTGGTAACCAGGGAAATAGTAATCCGTCGTGAAGGCAGCAGGCAATGCGCCCGTTGCATAACCCGTGTGCCAGAAGTCGTTTGATCCGTCATAGGTGGATGCGTAGCTGCTCAGGTGGAAAGCCGAATTATAGGCCCAGGTCGTGCCAGCAGGCATCGCCGTCGTGCCGTAGCTGATGGTGAAATAGTAGATATTGTTACAGGCCAGCGTTGGGCCACTCAGCGTAGCAACGCCAGACTGATCGTAATATTTATCGAGTGCATAGCCTGTTGCAGCATTGCCATTCTCAGGTGTGAAATAGAAGCGCCAGGTAACATTGCTCAGGCTGGCTACACCGGTATTGACAACTTGCAGGTTGAATGTGGACTGGGATGTATTGTCAGTGCCTGCGCCCTGAATCTTAACCTGCAAACCCGGGGCCGGGGTGCTGGTAATGGTGGGGGTCAGCGTACGGGTGGGAGTTCAGGCTGGGGGTCAGCGTTGGGCCGCCGGGGGTGATGGTGGAAGTGGGAGTGGGCGGAATCGGCGTATTGGTAGCGCTGCCCGCTACCAGGCCGAAGAATCCGTCATCCACATAGTAATCGGCAAAGGTGCCACTTTCATTGCTCTGGATGAAAGGAGAGACGGCAGTCAGCGTCCCGGTCCAGGACATGTTGAAGGTGCCGCTCAACTGCGTCCAGCCGCCGTTGGTGATAGACGTGAACGAGCCAAGACCAGTGTAATGGTCACCGGCACCATCGGTATATTTAATAGTAAGTTGGAGGTTGAGCGGCGTCGAGGCGGCGCGCACCCAGGTTGATGCAGTATAGCTTCCGCCGTTCGTCAAATAGCTTAGGTATTGGACATTCTGGGCTGCGCCCATCCAGGTATCGGTACGATTGGTCACGAAGCCAGCATAGGTGCCGCCATGCACTGTACTATTGGTAGAAAAGATGCTGCACGAACCACCCAGGCAGGACCAGGGCGAAGTGGTGCCGGTTTCGAAACCGGGATTGACCAACAAGTTGCCGCCCGGAGTAATGGGGGTGGCAGTCATCGTTGGGGTGAGGGTTGCCCGCGCCGTGCTGGTGGCAACGGGGCCGCCGGGGAGAATCTCGATGCCCTGGATAATTGGCACGCCGGTCAGGGAAGAAACCGGGGAGAAGTGGATGTTCACCATGCCATCGCTGACTGTCACGTTGAAGACTTTGACGATGGCGACATTCTTGCCACCCGTCGCACCATAAAGATCGAGGTTGTTCAGGGTCGAATTTTCCACGCTGACGTTGAAGACGCGCTGCCCGGGACCGCTAATCGGGCCAAACTGGCTGGGGCTAGTCTCGGCAAAATGCAGGCGGACGGTGTAGGTGCCGTTTGTGACCGGGATGTTGTAGTCGCTCATGTTCTCGCGGGCGGTCTGGTAAATGCGCGGGTCATCGTTGGTGGTGACCGAGATGCTCTGGTCGTAGGCGGCGCTGTCAGGCGTAAAGCCGATGTCGGCCAACCACAAGTGGCCCGCCGTATCGGTATAGTTCGATGTAGAGCCCGCATCGATGCGGATGGCGTTGCCCGAGGCGGCCAGGGTCGCGGTGGGCGGCAACGGAGTATTGGTCGCCGAGATAGTAGCCAATTGCGCGCTGACGCCGTCATAAGCCGGTTTTTTGGCGTAGCTGCGGTCGAAGAGCATCGGGTGTTCATAGTCGCCCAGGAAGCCGTTCAACCAACTATCGCCGTCGCTAACACCCCAGGTGGTCAGCCCAACACAGCCGGGCACATCCAGACAGGCTTTGGTGATGGATGCATAAATCTGCTTCTGCTGGTCGAGTTGGGCGGCGGTGGGCAATGCCGGGTAGGTCGTGCCGAGGGCTACATCCATTTCGCTGATGTAAACTTGCACGCCGAGCGCCGCAAAACGGGCAATATTGCTGCGCACCTGCTCGTAGGTCGGCGCATCCCAAATATGGAGGTGCATCTGCAGGCCAACAGCATCAATCGGGATGCCGCGTGCCTTCATACTCTTGACCATGTCATACATATAGTTAGATTTGACATTGATCGTCTCAACGTTGTAGTCGTTGTAGATCAGGATCGTGCCTGGGGGCGTGTATTGCCTGGCAAAAGTGAAAGCCTGATCGATAAAATCGCTACCGATCGAGTCGGACCAGATGGAACTGCGCAACGTACCATTGTCTTGAATGGCTTCATTGACCACATCCCAGGCAAAAACCTTGGTACCGAAGTGCTGTGCAACATTTTGGATGTGGGCTTGCATGATCGGCAAGAAGGTGGCGCGATCTTTGGTTTTGCTGTTAAGCCAGCCGGGAACTTGCGAATGCCAGATGAAGACGTGGCCGTGAACCTTCATGTTGTTGGCCTGGGCGAAGCTGACCAGTGAGTCGGCATCCGTGTAAGTCCAGACGCCCTCAGTAGCCTGCAACGAATCCATTTTCATGGCGTTGCCAGGCGTAATCATGTTGTACTCGGTCTTGACCACATTTGCATACGGGGCGTTGTTTTGCAAAATAGTGGGGTTGGCGGCGGTGCCAATCAGGAAACCGCGCGCATCTGCCAGGGTGCGCAATGTAGTGGTTTGCGCCTGGGCTTTCTGGACGGGAGCCAACCTGACGGAGAGCAGGGCTACCATTAACACAAGCGCGAGGAGCAAAATGCTGGTTGGTTTAAATAGGCGTTTGATCATTTTTCTTTTCCTTTCGAGATTGTTGGATATGAATGGAAACGGTTCCATACAAATTAACATAAAATCACATTCGGAGCACTTCCAATAGGATGCTTAAGCGTACTATTTTCAAGGTGGCAAAATCGCGTACGATATTAACGGCTCAATGCAGGATATTGACTCAATGCCCTGGTGCCCCAAAACAGGCATTTGAGTGTGGCGCTATTCGAACGTCATATCGAATTTTTAGTAGGGGCGAAGCGGATGCTTCGCCCCTACCAGACAGATTATTATTTGGCTTCGAAGTGGCCCCATGCAACATTACTGAAATAGCTGAAATACCAGTAACCACCCACTTTGGCAGGCAGAGAAGGGACTGGGACATATAGATTGGCAATATTGACGTTATTAACCGTCAGGCTTGAAAGATTCCACGAGTTGACATATGTGCCAAGCGTGCTGGCCTGCCAGCAGAAGCTACCAGTCCCGTCAAAGGCGAAGGGCGCAGTAATGGTGGATGTCACCGGACTGCAGATGCTGGATGTTGTGGTGGGGGTCGGCGAAATCGTCGGGGTGCGGGTAACGGTCGGGGTGGGACCGGTTGGCGTTCTGGATGGCGTTGGGGAAATACACAATGATGGGCGGGGAGTGCCCGTTGGTGTTGCCGATGCAGCCGTCAAAGTTTGCACAAAAATATTATTGGTTTCGTTCAATTCAGGCACAAGATTGGTGATATCCACCGTGGCAGTACGTGTGCGTGAGCGGGTATCGCCAACCTGTACGACAACCGTCTGACCAGCAGCAAGTCCGCTTACAAAAGCCTGGGAACCATTCATGTCAACGACGAAAGCGCCCGCGTTGGCGTTGCCGATATTCTGAACAGTGACTTCTGTTCTCTTCTCAGATCCTGGGCCCGGCATGTTTACACAACCTTTCGAATCAGGTGTAGGTGTTGTAAAGACAAAGACATATTCCGTGATGGAAAGAATTGTCAGGTCGGGCATGGGGCCAGCGGTAGGTGTAATGGTTGATGTGAGTGTCGGCCCACTGCTCTGGACGATGGTCAGGGGGTTACCCGCTGAATCCACCGATCTGGAAAGGGTGTAAGGTCGGCAAGCGGATGTAATCGTAGCAACTACCTGCAAATGGTTGGTCGAGTTGGGCACCAAAGTAACCGGGATAGAGTAAACACCATTTACACGGGTTGTGGATGTAAAGGAGCCTGCTTCGCTTGTAATCGTAACGCTTGAAGCAAATACATTTACGTTTACAACCTGGGTTGTATCAGAAACAGGTGAGACCACCGGGGAAACCGTCATGCTGACAGCAGTCGGCAGCGCACAGACAGTTGTTGTTGGCGTAAGCGTGGGGGTTCTGGTAAATGTAGGGGGCAGTGGGGTCGTTGTCAGCGCCAAAGCCTGAAAAGGGGTCAGGAGCACAAGCGATAACATCAAAAGACTGAGAAGCAAAAGAACGGGTGTGAAACGGCGTATCATATTATCTCCTTTGATCATTAGGCAGGGGCGCAGCGTGCTGCGCCCCTGCTATGGTGGGAATGTTACTTGGCTTCGAAGTGGCCAAAAGCGCTGGTGCTATTGTAGCTAATATACCAGAAGCCATTAATCTTGGCTGGCAATGCACTGACAGCAACGTAGACATTGGTAACGTTTGTGCCGTTAACCGATACGCTGGTCGTATTCCATGAATTGATATAGGTGGCAAGTGTACTGGCCTGCCAGCAGAACGTCCCTGCACCATCAAAGGTAAATGGCGCGGTAATGGTGGATGTCACCGGGCTGCAAGCGCCAACCACCGGGGTCAGAGAAGCCCCGATTGTGGGAGTACGCGTGGGGGTAG
This sequence comes from uncultured Chloroflexia bacterium, assembly GCA_963757465.1. Lineage (GTDB taxonomy): Bacteria > Chloroflexota > Anaerolineae > Anaerolineales > Villigracilaceae > UBA5195. Next base: position 301,544 of record CAVWRY010000011.1, read on the forward strand.
ATGTGACCGCCCCTGGAGTGAATGTCCGGGTAGCGGTGCGAGTCGGTGTGTTGGTGATCGCGCCGGGCGTGGATGTGCGAGTCACAGTGCTGGTTGCTGCCGGTGTACTTGTGCGGGTAGCGGTCAGCCCGGTTGTTGGCGTGCGTGTTGGCGTGTTGGTAATTCCCGGGGTCAGTGTACGAGTTGGGGTGTTGGTCACTGCACCTGCCGTGGATGTCCGTGTTGGGGTGTTCGTATTCACGACAGCCGTTTTGGTCGGGGTGTTGACTGGCGTGCCGCCTGGCTCGAGGCCATAAACTTTGACACCATTCAAATAAACCGGAATGTACTGCGTATCGCCAACAGCAGTCGTGGTCAGTGCCTGATGGCTCCAGTCATTTGACGGGTCCCAATGGCTGACGAAGTCCGAACCCATCCCGGCCACCAGACCAAATTGGAAGTCACGCTTGCCATAAATCGCCAGGGCGGAGTAGTCAATTTCAACGTAGTAAATGCCATTGGCTGCATCCCAGGCAATTGGGCCGTTGATAGCGGTTGATCCCTTATAGCTGGATTTCTGTTCGTCGTAGTAGACTTCAACCGTGACGTCCTTAATGCTTTGTCCGGCAGCAATCATTTCGCTGATGTTAAAGAAATAACGCGCCTTCAAACCGCTGACATAATGTGGCGGCTGGCTGGGGATGGCGCTGGTGCGAACAGTCACCTGCGTGCGCTGGTTGTTTTCCTGCTCAATCTTGCCCTGATCAAAGTAAGCCGTTTCAGCGGGTTCAAGTGGCGGGAAGTTTGCCAGCGGCTGCTGCCCGGCACCATAGAAGTGATATAACCCGGCTAGCGCGCCAACAAACCCGGCGCTATAGTCGATAGCAACTTCATTGGAGACAAAGTCGGTCGTAACGTCGTGGTGAACATCGGCGTTATCCGGGCCGCCAACGAGCGCGCCCCACAAAATGTGCTTGTGCGTCACCGGGTCATTCATACTGTCAGTAGTGGACCCGTGCGAATCGCGGTGGTGTGGATGCTGTGCAGCCTGCGCCGGGGAGGGGAAACCCACGATGTAGGAATACCCCATCGGGTTGTTGCCCATTATGTAATCCATCTGCCCCTTGGCCCAGGCGGCAAAATCGGTGCGGTTGTTGTTCTTGGCATAGACCAACGCACAAAGCTGGGCAGCGGTGTTGTAACGGGCCGAACCCCATGTGCTGACAACGGCGAAACCACCGGGTGTCAGGGCCATGTAAGTCGTATCTGCCGGGTCGGTATGTTTCAGCGTTCCGCCAGACCAGTACTCAACATTCCAGCGCGCTTCGTAATCATAAAGCGCATTGGTTGGGAAGAGCTCGGACATGCGAACAAAGAAGCCGCCCCAAACCACATCCCATGAATGCACCCAGATATTCTGCCAGTGATCCTGGCTGGATTTGATGATCTTGTTCATGTAGCCGGTGTAAAGACCGGTGTTGGGGTCGACCCCGCCAATGTCGGTGATGTATTGCTGATCGTTGGTGGCGGTGTAGAGCCAGCTTGCCGCCCAAGCCAGTTCGTCGTTATCATCCGATGAGCCATAATAGCCACCTGAATAGCCCAAACCACGATGCACTTTGGCAAAAGCGTAGAGCGCCTTGGCGGTATCGAGACATTTAGCAGCGTAGGCAGCATCCACACTGCTGTAGTTTAAGGACATGATCGCCAACGCAGCGGCCGCCTCGCCCATCTGATCGCTGGCGGGGGTTTCGGTAGTAGCAAGGTAGGCCTGACGTGGCAAATTCCAGCCATCCGCCCCTTCCAGTTCCGATGGCGCCCAAACCGTGTGGTCAATATCGCCATTGCCGACCTGATAAGCAAACGCCACCACCTGTCCGCTGCTGTTGCGGAAGGTTGAGCGCAAGAAGTAGTCCGTGAACCACTTCAGTTCTTCGAGCATATGGGCGCTCTGACCAGACGCAACAAAATCGGACTTGAACTCGTAGTAGCCCCAACCCAGTGTCGAAGCGGAATAGCCCTGGGGTAGACCAAATTTGACATGATCGCCCGCATCATGGAAACCACCGCTTAAATCCAGCGAACCGTTCCCATCCGGGTCCAAAACGGCGCGGTTGGCGTCAATAAAAGCTTGAGACATATTGGTGCCGGTATTATCAGCGGCAAGCGGCTTGAGCGGCACGGTTTCATCCATGATCTCAGAATCGCCACGCCACTGCAAGTGCCCACCCGTAATGCCTGGACCTGATTTTTCAGCGTCATAGAAGTAGATCGATTTTTGCAGCGCTTCAGCATAATTAAACGGGCCGGTAATAGCCCTGGATGTACGCGCGCTGACCCCAAGAATGGGCGAAACAATTGCACCCAAAACAAAAATTATCAGCACACACAGAGTAACAATGCGCTGATAACGAGAAAAAAAACGACGTAATAATTGAATAGCCATGCGATATCTCCTTAATAAGACTGATTCAGGCGATTAGCTGGCAGTGAAACGATTTCATTGGTGCAAATATACTTACGCTGATTGTATTAATAAATGATTGCGGCGAAAGCCATTTGACTCAGCCTGGTGTGTTAAAAACAATAATAAGGTCAGGAGTTTATTTGTTAGAAGAAAGGCTGTATTTCATCAATGTTTCGAAAGCAAGTTGCTTCATTCCACTACCGTGCAGATGATTTGTATTTCTGATGGAGCAGCAAATGAATTTGCTGCTCCATCAGCAGTAGGGGCGAAGCAGTGCTTCGCCCCTACGTTGTATTAATTATTTGGTTTCGAGATGACCGAAAGTGCTGGTGCTGTTGTATTTGATGTACCAGAAGCCACCGATCTTGGCCGGGTAGGAACCCGAAGCCATGTAGAGATTGGTAATGCTGGTTCCGTTGATGGAGACACTGGTGGTGTTCCAGGAGTTGATATAAGCACCGAGCGTGCTGGCCTGCCAGCAGAAGGTACCTGAACCATCAAAGGTAAAGCCGGTGGTGATGGTGGATGTCACCGGGCTGCATGTGCCAGCCCCACCAGTAGCAGTCGCTACAGGAGTGTTCGTGGCGGGCGCCGTGGTGCTGGTACGAGTCGAAGTCAGGGACGGACCCGCAGTTGGCGTGCGCGTGCGTGTGGCAGTTGGGCCAGCAGTTGGCGTGCGCGTGCGTGTGGCAGTTGGGCCAGCATTGGTAAGGGTTGCGGTGATAGTAGCCGGAACCTTGGTGAAGGTCGCTGTCGGTGGGATCGGTGTATTTGTCGGACCGCAGGATACGCAGGCTGTTGCAGTCGCGCCGGTAGCGGTAGCGCTAGGCGTCGGCGGGATCACAAATGTTGCAGTGGACAACGGCACGCCAGAAACACCGCTATAAGTACAGTTGGCTTCCAACCTCCACGCTGATGATGTGCCAGTCGTGCTGGGCTCGTCACTGTTGGTCCACTTGGCAACCCATTGCTTGCCGTTGTGGCTGACAATGTCACCAGCGTTGTAATTGCCGTAGGTACCACCAGTTGTTGACCATTCGGGGGCGCCGCAGGCAGGAGCCGCAGTAGCGGTTGGCATGGTGGCAGCCGTGCCAAACCAAACATCGTTACAAGCATAGAAATCTTCAGTGCTGTCGTGACGTTCCCAGTAGACAAAGATCAATTCGCGACCAGTGACATTGGGCAAGGTAGTGGTGAATTGATAAACTGGGTTCGAAATGCCAGCAACAGTGTCCAGGGTTGGGTTCTGGAATGTAGCGAATTCTTGCAAGTCAGCCCATTTTAGTGGCACATTCGGGTTATAGTTCGTCTTCGTAATGAAGAAATGGAAGGTAGCAACATTATGATTGGCAGTAACAGCCCATTGGAAGGTGAAGGGAGTATTGGGGGTCATGACTGTCATCGGCCAGTCTCCGCGTGTTTGGTCGAGACCATAATACTTGGGGCGACCAGCGCTACAAATATGACCATCTGGAAGAAGCGCCATGGTACTGTTGATATCGCCGCCAGCGCGCTGGTTGACTTCGTTCCAGTCATACAACGGCTGGGTGCCGCTCATGTTGACAAGATCCTGGCAGGGCAGGCTATCAGGGTTTTCTGGATTCTGAAGGAAGCAACCTTGAACGCGGCTCATCGGATTCCAGAGCGATCCGTGAGCAAGCACCATGCTGGTCAACATAAGCGCCGCAATCACGGGCAGAACAAAAACCAGGGAAAAGCGTAAAGATTTCCGTAACATTGTTTATTCTCCTTTGGCAAAATAATTGTCATGATGATGAACAATCTCATCATTGAGCGGTGGGGGAAAAGTATCAGTGTTTATTCGATCAGGCGACCTCCTTAAATATTTGTGCAAAAAAGTAGGGAAACCATCAATCTACCGAAATAAAAAAGGAAGAATGATACCTTTCTGCAAAATGGCGGGATGTCCGATAAGATTACTTTACTCACCAACCGCCATGATGTTTCTTATATAGAGAGTAATTTGGGACGCTTATACTCCCGTTTGACTCTTATACGAGTAATGGAAGCGCTACAATGTTTCTCTACAATATACCTGGGTGGGACAGCAGTGTGGCTGCTGCTGCCCCACCCGGTTTTTTTCTGCATTATTTAGCTTCGAAGGAACTCCGATGACAAACTATTTGGTTTCGAAATGGCCCCAGGCAACTGTGCTGTTATAGCTGACGTAATAGAAGCCACCAATCTTGGCCGGGTATGAGCCGGAAGCGACATACAAGTTGGTCACATTGGTGTTGTTGAGTGTCACACTGGTGGCGTTCCACGAGTTGATGTAAGTGCCAAGCGCGCTGGCTTGCCAGCAGAAGGTACCTGCTCCATCAAAAGTAAATGGTGATGTAATCGTGGAGGTCGGGGTGCAGGTCGCGCCGCCTGTCGGAGTAATCGTTGGCGTAGAAGTGCGGATTGGCGTGGCAGTGATGGTGGCAGTCGAAGTGCGGGTGGATGTCGGCCCGGCGGTGGATGTGCGGGTCGGGGTGGAGCTGATTCCGGCTGTGGGGGTGCGAGTTGGAGTGGTGGGCAACGTCGCGGAACGCGTCGGTGTAATCGTCGGGCTGACGGTGCGAGTCAAGGTGACGTTTGATGTTGGGCTGACCGTTGGGGTACGGGTTGGCGTATTGATTACGCTGGTATTGGTGGGCGTAATGGTTGTGCCACCTGTGCCGGAACCAGCCGGGGTCAAACCCCAAGCCTGGACTCCACCAAGATAGGCCGGAACATAAAGGGTATCAGCGTAGGCGGTGGTAATGCCGGTGTGATACCAGTCATTCGCCGTCAGGTTGTGCGCACTCCAGTCACTCATGCGGATGCGTCCAGTCAATTCCCAAACGCCCGCCGCCGGAATGGATCCTCCGCCAAAAACAAAGTTGTAGTAGTAAGTGCTACCGCTGACCAGCGTCGGACCTGTGATGGTGGCCGTACCAGCCGCACCGCCGTTCAGATATTCGTTGTAGTGATCAAATATGTAAGAAGAACCAGGCAGGCCAAGATCAGCATCAAAATACAGGCGGAAGGAAACACCTGTCACAGCGGCCGTGCCTGTATTGGTGATTTTGATCCCCAGGTCAGTTTCACCGGTTGTATCGACGCCATTGTTAATAATTTGCGCCTTCAGGCCGCCATTCACAATCGGTGTAAAGGTCGGAGTAATCGTGGCGGTTGGCGTAAATGTCTTGGAGGCTGTCGCCGTCGGACCACCGGGAGTCCAAGTATTGGTCGGGGTGGCAGTCCAAAGGGCCTTGAGTGCAGCAAGATGATCCTTGTAACCTTGTCCATAAGCGTTCGGTTCACCCGTCGTTGCATCATTAATCAAGACAGGTCCTGTCGCGCATAAAGTAGCACCCCAGGCATTCCAAGTCCAGGCGAGGTAGCTGGTATTGTTGCTATCGAGCCAGGCCATCAACGAATCAATGTATCCATGTGCACAGTCGTTCTCGCCAATTTCACCAGCGATCACCGGAACCTGCTGAAGCACAGGCAAAATCGTCTCGTTCCAGCAAACGACAGTGGAGCACAGGTTGAAGTTATAAGAATGCCACGAAGCAACCAGATTACCCGCTGAATCAGTCGGCTTGTAAGTTAGCCATTGTGAAAAAGCATTGGAATATTCCAGCCCGCCCAACATAATGATGTTGGTTGCCCCCGTAGCGCGGACGGTGTTCACAAGCGTCTGCATCCCCGCCACCTGATAGGTGATCCCGGAGCAAGTACCGCCATCACGCCAGCAAGTCCAGCCTGCGGTGGTGTCGCTGTTATTGTCAGGGTAGGGTTCATTGAATAAGTCAAAGATAACCGAGTTGTTGGTTTTGAAGGTATTAGCGACGGATGTCCAAAATGCGGGTGTGTGATCGGCATCTGGCATGGGGGTTTGCTTGTCTGCCGGGGTTGTACCGGGCGCGCCCCAGTGCAAATCAAGGATTGCGACAATGCCGTTGCTATTCAGCGCGTTAACATAATCAACAACAGCTTGCTGATAGACTGCGCCACCCATCGACGGGTCAACACCGTTGATGCCCAGCCAGCAATCTTCGTTGAGCGGGACGCGTACGGCGTTGATATACCATGACGCCATCGCCTGAATACCTGCAGCATCCACCGGGCCATCCCAAATGCCACGTCCCTGAATACACATATATTCTCCGCCAGCGTGGTTCACACCCAACAAGCGAATTTGCTGATTGCTACCATTAAGGATTTTGTTGCCAGAAACATGCAAGCCCTGAATGGAGGTAGCTGCATGGGCGCTTAAAGGTTTGCCTAACGCCAACACTGAGAGCGCTACCAGGCTTAGGACCAAAAGAACGGAAAAGATTCTGCGATACATATTTTCTCCTGACGGATTTTTGGGAATATGGTGGATTATGGATATAGAGATGGCTTATGCGTACAAAAATACGATATTGACCATCCAAATTGGGGGAAAAAGTTGACATAAACAAACCAAGAAATCAAAAATGTCAATTTTGTTCACTTAATCAAGCGTACACTTTTCGGTGGAAAGATGTCTTGCACGATATTAATAAGCGTATGCAGGATATTGACCGATAGCAAAATCGAACGCCAAACGGACAACCGTCCAATACGGTTTTCGAAACGAACATCGAAATATCGAAAACAGATAAAAACGGCGTATTTTTTATGATAAATGATTGTCACGACCAGCAAACCAGATAAAATGCTCCTGCCAGAAAGATGTGTACCATCCGAAAACAGGAGAACCCCAAAATGCAGCCTTCCGAGAAAATCACCCTTGCCCAAGCTCATGCCGCAGCCGCCGCCTATACCAACCGCCGCGGACCTATGATCCGGGTTGTCTCCAGGCTTTTTTCGCCCGAACATCGCCGCGCCGCTTACGCCATGTATGCCTTCTTCCGCACTGCGGATGACCTGATCGACGAAGATTGCATTCCGCTGGAGCAGTTTCGCGCGTGGAGGATACAATCGCAACTGCCAGCGGAGCAGCAAACCGACCCATTTATGCTGGCCTGGAGTGACATCCGCACCCTTTACAATATTCCGTTGGAATATGAGCAGGCGCTGCTGGATGGGCTGGAACTTGATCTGACCTGTCACCGCTACCAAACGATGGACGAACTCAAGCGATACTGTTACGGCGCATCCGTCGCCCCCTTTCTGCTGACCATGTCGATCATCGGCTTTCGACCGGGCGTCAGCCTGGAGCAAGCCAAACCCTACATGGAAAAACTCGGCACCGCCATTCAGATGACGGATATTCTCTGGGATATTCGCGCCGATTTGGCGGCAGGGCGCATCTACCTGCCCGAGAACGAACTAGCTGCCTTCGGCCTAAACTTTGCCGACATCGAAGAGCGTGAAGCTGAAGCACAATGCAGCGATGATCGTATCCTGCAATTTATGCGCTACTTTGCTGATATTGTCAGAGAGCACTATATTGCTGGCTGGCCGATGCTCGATTTTTTCCCCAACAGCCTGCGCCTGCCCATGGGCTTGGGGATTACCTCGTACCGAACCATGCTCGACGACATCGAAGCCCGTGATTTTGCCTTTGGTGAGATCAAATCTCAGGGACGCAGACTGTTGGGCCTGCTCGCCACCAAATGGCCTGCCATTTACCAGACAAAATCCGCAGACAAATATTTCCAACCTGTGCGCAGCTCCAGATTAAAATCAAAAAATCCACCGCCTGATTAAGGCAGTGGATTTTTTATTAATCTTTCACTCAAACAATCAATTACTTGATTTCGAAATGACCCCAGGGAACGCTACTAAAAGTACTGATATACCAATATCCGCCAATCTTGGCGGGGAACGAGGAAACCGAGCCAAAAATATTGGTATAGTTCACGCCATTTACGTTGACAATGGTCATATTAAACGAGTTAATATCATTGTCAATCGTGCTTGCCTGCCAGCAGAACGTTCCTGCACCATCCCAGGTAAAGGGCGAAGCAATCGTAGCTGTGACCGGGCTGCAAACGGGAGGGGGTGTCTGCGTAGGCGTAGAGGTAGGCACCCAGGTTGGGGCCCCAGCAGGAAGCTGTGTAATGATCAGATTGCTTCCGTCAGAAGCATGCTCAGTAGAAAGATCGTATGAGGCGCATGAACCAAATGCGCCCACAGTACCAAGCACAGTTAGGTGAGTCGTAATATTCGGCTCCAGCGTGATTGTCACACTGAAAACATCACCCACTTTTGTTGTGGATGTGAATGAATGGAAAATAGATACACCACCCACCGGGTCGGTCATCGTGCTTACAGTAACGCTGGTACCATTATGCAAAGTAACCTGAATGACCTGGGTATTCTGGTAGGTGGGGGTTGTCACTCTGCCCACCAGCAAAAGCTCAGGCGTGGGGCAGACTGACACAGTTGGGGTGGTGGAAATGGTTGGGGTCAACGTGGGGGTGCGTGTGGTGGGAATCCCGGTGGGTGTACAGGTTGCAGCTTGGGTTGGAACCGGCAAAGTTACCGATTTGGTATTGTTGGTTTCGTTGGATTCGGCAACCAGATTGGTCGAGTTCGGCTGTGGCGGTTACAGTCATCCCGGCACCGCTGGCAATGGGGAAGATGAGTGTAATCAACTGACCAGCCGCCAAACTGTTGACAGTTTGAGCGGGCGCAACCACGCCACCCGCACTGTAAGAAACCTGGAATGTACCCGCATTCTGGTTTCCACTATTGAAAACGATGACATAGTTCTGCAGTATATTGGCACATGCAGGATTGGAATTCGCAGATGTAATGTTGCTAATCACCAGATCAGGACCAGATACAAAGGTTGTGGCTGTTGATGTGCGGGTAGGAGTGCGAGTGGGAGTCTTCGTCCGGGTGGGGAGTCTTGCTTGGAGTTCCTGTTCGTAGGAGTCCGGCTGATCGTGGGCGTCAAAGCAAACGCGCTATGACTCGATACAAGCAAAGCGACGAGCAACAAAACCCCCAGAATGGTACTGATTGAAAAGATACGACGTTTCATTTTTTTTCTCCTTGGTGCGAAGCGAAACAAAAACTGGCTGTAGCACATGACTGCGCTACAGCCAGTAAAAAACTACTTGGCTTCGAAATGGCCCCAAGCAACGCTGCTAGAGTAACCAACGTACCAGTAACCGCCCACCTTGGCCGGGTAAGAAGCGGCTGGAACATAAAGGTTGCTGATGTTGACACCGTTGATGGTGACACTGGTTGTATTCCATGAATTGATATATGTGCCCAGGTTGCTCGATTGCCAGCAGAACGTCCCAGCCCCATCAAAGGTGAAGGGCGCGGCAATCACCGCAGTGACGGGAGCGCAAGTGTTGCCGCTGGGGGTTGGGGAACGCGTGGGGGTTGGGGTAAGTACAACCGTACCCTGAACAATCGTCAACGGGTTGCCATTTTTATCCACTGTCGTAAATGCTGTGTTATAGGTGCAGGAACCAATAACAAACTGGCCTTGAACACGCAGGTGGTTGACTGAATTCGGCACAAGGTTAATCGTCACGCTAAAGACATTATTGACTGGCGTCGTCGATGTAAACGTACCAGCTTCGCTGATCACAGTAACACTGATACCACCCGACAAACTAACCGTAATCACCTGCGTCGTCGCATTGGTCGGAGACGTAACCGGAGAAACAGTGTTGAGAAGCGCCGCTGTAGGAAACCCACAGGATGCAGTTGGCGTACGGGTAAGGGTGAGTGTGGGAGTTGGGGTGCTTACAGTAATAACCGGCGTCGGGGTGCAGGTAGGGGCCTGGGTCGGGACCGGCAAAGTGGTTGAGCTGGTATTGTTGGTTTCGTTGGTCTCAGCAATGACATTGGTCGAATCAGCTGTGGCGCTTACAATCATACCTGCGCCGCTGGCAGAATTGAAGAGCAGCGTGACAGACTGGCCTGCACCCAGACTGGTTACTGTCTGGGCAGATTGAACCACGCCACCCACGCTGAAGGAAACCTGGAACGTACCCGCAGCGGCGGTCCCGTTATTGGTAACGACAACGCTATTCTTCGGCATATTGGCACAGGATGGGTTGGAACCAGCATAGGCAATGCTGCTAATCACCAGATCAGGACCACCCGCCACGGGAGTTCCGGGGGTGGCCGTGATATAGATCGGGCCGCAGGTGGTGGCGGTAGCGGTAGCGATACGCGGTGTGGGAGTAAGGGTGGGCGAAGGGGTAGACGTGACGACAACGGTGGTACCGCACCCGGGGAGAGATGTGCGGCTGGCTGTGGCAGTCGGGAGACCTGGGTCCGTCACGACAATATAGTTCGTCTTGGTGATCGTACTTGAGAAACTATTGGTGGCCTTGGTAACCCTTAATGAAACGGTGTAACTACCAGCCGTAGTGTAAGTATGGCTGACCGAAGGACAAACAGAAGGTGTCTGGCTGCTTGCGGGCGCCAGAGATTGAGTGGTTCCATCGCCAAACGTCCACAGACATGAGCTGATAAAGTTGGCATTTAAGTGGGTAAATTGAACCGTCAAGGGCATGGTCCCCGTCAGCGGCGTGCCAGTAAACTCAGCACCAGGGAAGGCGGTAGAAGTCATGGTGGGCATCAAAGTAGGTGTTAAAGCAAACACTTGATTTCTGCTCGCCAACAGCGAAAAAAGCGCAAAGCTCAGAACAATACAAATTGCATAGATACGACGTTTCATTTTTTCTCCTCAGGAATAATAAATGGGCAACTTTTCCTGCCCAGCCGATACGATTAGGGGCGAAGTTATAACTTCGCCCCTACTGAATTACTTACTTGGTCTCGAAGTGACCCCAGGCTACGCTGCTGTTATAAGCAACATAGTAAGAACCATTGATCTTGGCCGGATACGAACCTGATCCGACATAAAGATTGGAGACATTAACACCATTGAGGGTGACGCTGGTGGTGTTCCAGGAATTAATATAGCTGCCAAGCGCACTGGCCTGCCAGCAGAACGTCCCCGCACCGTCAAAGGTAAACGGCACAGTAATGGTGGATGTCGGGGTACACATATTCACTTCATGTGTCGGGGTCAACGATGGGCCGGCGGTCGGGGTGCGAGTGGGCGTCAGGGATGGACCGGTGGTCGGCGTGCGGGTGGGTGTTGCTGATACCAGGCTAACCAGGCCAAAATTTTGCTGCGGTTGTGCAACCAGTTGGCTTGAGCTGATCGTCCGCGAGACGCTTTGATAACCACTGGCCTGCACACTTAATAAAGTAACACTACAGCCATAGCCTGTGGGCACTACCAGCGTATACATACCACCAGCGCCAGTCGTGGTCGAAAAAGTGCGCGGCACGCTCAATCCGGCAGTAACCGTAGCCCCCGAAATTCCCTGGCTTGTGCCGATTGCAGCATCGTAGACCTCACCCGTAATGGTAAGTGTGTCACAGCCGGGGGTCGGGGTACGTGTCGGCGTGAGGGAAGGCCCACCCGTAGGCGTGCAGGTTGGAGCCTGTGTTGGTGCAGGAAGTGAAGCGGTGAAACTATTATTTGATTCGTTCGATTCCGTAATCACATTGGTAGAATTGACGGTGGCTGTCGTGGGAACGCCCACAGCAAAACTGAGCGTGATGGTTTGACCCGCCCCAAGACCACTTACAGTTTGAGTTTGCGAAGCAAACGAGACAACAAATGTGCCAGCCGCCGCCGTGCCCCCATTAATGATCGTCACAGCATCGCGCGGATTGTTGGTACAAGCCGGAGTTCGAACCAACATAATTAATGGTGCTGATTGTCAGGTCGGGCAGCGGCACGCCGTTGTTCGTTGAAACAGCCGTGGGTGTTAATCCGGCAACCTGGATGTATTGGGCTTTGATCATTGAGTTCGACATGCCGGTAGCTTTGGTAACGCTCAACGAAACAGCGTAAGCACCAGGATTTGTGTAAGTATGGGCGACTGAAGGGCAGGTTGCGAAGTTCGAGCCCGCTGGTGGGGTAAATGATTGACCTGTTCCATCCCCAAAGGTCCAGCTGCAACTAATGAGTATGCTCGTGTTTAACGCAGTGAATTGGACTGTCAGCGGCGCGCTACCAGAAAGTGGCGTGCCTACAAAATCTGCGCCCGGTATGGCAGTAGAAGTGGGCTGCGGTGGTGTGGGCGTTAATGCAAAGACTTGTCTTGACGATGCAATTAGCGCTACCAATAGCAGAAGACCCAAAACAGAACTGATCGCAAATATTCGACGTGACATTTTTTCTCCTTGTGAATAGAGATAAGAATTTTTATATATAGTAGAGACATGCCAAGCGCCAAAAGGGAGAAGCGCATGACATGTCTCTACTATAATTTATTTGGTCTCGAAGTGTCCCCAGGCTACACTGCTGTTATAGCCAATGTAATAGTAACCACCGATCTTGGCCGGGTAGGAAGCAGCCGCAACATAGGCATTGGTGATATTCACACCGTTGAGAATGACACTGCTCGCATTCCAGGAATTGATGTAACTACCAAGCGCACTGCTCTGCCAGCAGAACGATCCCGCCCCGTCAAAGGTAAACGGCGCAGCAATGGTGGATGTCACCGGGCTGCAAAAATCGCCAACCACAGTGGTGGGAGTCAGAGATGGGCCAACGGTTGGGGTGCGGGTGATGGTTGGGGTGCGGGTTGGTGTCAGGGATGGGCCAGTGGTCGGGGTGCGACAAATCTGCGCGGGCGGTGTCCCGGTGGGGGTGGATGTTGCAGCGGAAAGGGTCAGGGTAAGGGTGTTGTTGGTCTCATCGAGTTCCGTGACCAGACCCGTTGCATCCGCCGTGGCGATGCGGCTACGGGTCAGCGAAATCCCCGTGAAATCAACCGCCAGCGTTTGACCAGCTGCCAGACCCGTCAGCGTCTGACGGGTGCCATTCAAATCCAAAACAAATGAACCCGCATTGCCCGTGCCAATATTTTGGACGGTGACGCGTAGTCCCAGGAAAGAGTATGGGCCAGCAGGCCAGCATCCCTGTGCATTGGGGGTGGAAGTGGGCAGGGTGTAGGTGAATTCCGTGATCGAAAGTACCGTCAGGTCAGGCAAGTTGGTACCAGGGGTCACAGTGGGGGTAATAGAAGTGGGGGTTGGCGTGGGAGGGGTGCCTGTTGGGGTATAAGATGGAACTCCAACCGCGTTTGCAACAAACCCCAAACCAAATTGAAAACTGGAACTAACATTCACCGCAGTAGGGTTGAACGTGAAACCGGATAATTGACCATACACTCTTTTCCCGTTCATACAACCAAGCGAGAAGCGACCATAAGGGCCAGTGGTTGCAACCTGCCCAGGGTTGGGCGTGCCGGTATTGTTGGCGGCCATAATCGGCACATTAACCATGCCGGCCCCGCCTGAATGATCGTAGGCTACAACCCCTGACGATCCGCATGCAGGTGTGCGCGTTCCGGTGGGCGTCGGCGTCTTGAAACCAATCGGGGTGGGCGTGGCGGTGCAAAACGGAGACAGGGTTGGCGAAGTGTAGTTGGCGACGTTATTGCCTTCATTGCTCTCAGCCACCAGCCCGGTTGAGTTTACGGTAATCACATTCATGCTATCGATGGGCAGCTCGCTAAAAACCAGCGTAATACTCGCGCCCGCAGCCAAGCTGGGAACCGCCTGATAGATTGAGTTTCGTCCGGTGGCAGAGACTTCAAAAACACCCGCAGCAACAGCACCAGTATTCTGAATGGTGACAGACAATGTGTTGCTGGTGCGGTTCAACGCACAACCGTTTGCATCAAGCACGGCCTGTGTCGCAACCACTGAAGAAATAATCAGATCAGGCTTGGGCGCAGCCGTCGGCGTGATCGTTCCGCCAGCAGCCGGCAGTGCAGCGCTTGCAGTGCGAGGGTTTGTAACAAACAACCCAAATACCACAAAACCTAAAACAAGACAGGTTACAAAAATTTTACGGGACATATTTTCTCCTTTGGACGTGCTGCAAAAATCATTTGGCGCAAGGCGTAACGGGTTTCGATCTGTCTGAACATTCGCTATGCCTTGCCGAGAAACAAGCTTATTTGGCTTCCAGGTGCCCCCAGGCAACTGAGCTGTTATAAGCAACATACCAGAAACCGCCGATCTTGGCCGGGTAAGAAGCGGCCGCAACATAAACATTTGTAATATTGATACCGTTCAACGTGACGCTGCCCGTATTCCACGAATTAATGTACGCACCGAGGTTGGCAGATTGCCAGCAGAACGTCCCTGCCCCATCAAACGTAAAGGGCGCAGCAATGGTGGATGTCGCTGGGCTGCAGGTTGAACTGGTCACCATCGTAGGAGTACGGGTTGGGGAAGCACCCAGGGTAGGGGTGCGCGTTGGAGTACTGGTCTTTGTCCCTGTAGGAGAAATCCCTACAGTGGGAGTGCGCGTCGGAGTCGATGTACGCGTGGGGGTACCTGCCCTCACCAGCGCAATATCGCGCTGTGGCTGAGCCTTTAGATCCTGCCAACCAATCATTTGCGTGAAAGTCTGGTAACCATTTGCAAATACTGCGATGCCAATAATGTGGCAACCAATGTAGGGAGTAGCGGGCGACAAGCTGTAGGTGCCGTCAGCGGCGGTCGTTGCAATCGGTTCGGCGTTAATGTCGGTGAGGGCATGAACGGAAGCATTCGCAATACTCAGGCTTGGGTTGGCCGCATCATAAACGTGACCGAATATTGTATAGATCGCCGATGAGCAAGGGTCCGGCGTAACCGTTGGCGTTAAAGAACTGCCAACCTGAATGTAGTTCGTCTTGGTGACTGTAGCGCTTGTACCGTCCGCTTTGAACAAATGCATGGTAACGGTAAAACTCCCTGCAGATGTATAAGTATGCGGAAGCGATGGGCAAGCCATAAAAGGCTTGCCAGTCGGGTCAACGGTCAGGCCAATTCCATCGCCATAATTCCAGGTACAGGCGGTGATAAGGCTATTTGAGATATCCGTAAACTGAACTGTCAGCGGTGCCGTACCAGAAAGTGGCGTCCCGACAAAATCAGCGGGGGCGGCTGTAGGTGTGGCACTGACGGTGGGTGTGAGCGCTCGGACATTCTGATGCGAAAAAATGAACGAGGCAATCAAAAGAATACCCAATATAAAAATACTTGAAAAAATGCGGCGATGCATAATTTTTCTCCTTTGAAAAGAAAATCATTACTTGGCTTCGAAGTGGCCCCAGGCAACGCTGCTGGAGTAACCAACATACCAGTAACCAGCAACTTTGGCCGGGTAGGAAGCGGCTGGGAAATACAAGTTGGAGATATTAACACCGTTAATGTTGACACTGGTTGTATTCCACGAGTTGATGTAGCTGCCCAGGTTGCTCGATTGCCAGCAGAATGTCCCTGCCCCATCAAACGTAAACGGCGCAGTAATGATGGATGTGACCGGGCTGCAACCTTCCACCAAAATGGGTGTAAGGGTCGGCGTGCGGGAAATGGTGGGCGAAAGCGTCCGCGTAATGGTGCGGGTAATCGTGGGGGTGGAAGTGGGGGTGTTCGTGATCCCACGGGTAGGCGTAGGCGTCCTACAAACCGTGGCGGGCACAGTGCCCGTGGGGCTGGGGCCAGGCGTCACAGAAGTCGTCAGCGTATTGTTGCCTTCGTTGCTTTCAGCCACCAGATTCGTAGCATCGACCGTTGCTGTACGTGAAGTTGGCGCAGTGGGGAAACTTACACTTGAAGTTTGACCAGCCGCCAAACCACTCACCGTTTGCTGGTCAGTATTCATAGATATGACAAAAGCCCCAGCATCTGCCGTGCCTATATTTTTGAAGGTAACAATCACCCCTCGTCCACCCGTATATCGACCTGTGCAACCACTGGATCCAGTCGTTGCCGTTGGGTTGACCCAGGTGTATTCAGTAATGGAGAGCACCGTCAAATCAGGCAAATTACCGCTGACTGGTGGGGTCGGGGTAAAAGTGGGTGTCAGGGTGGAGACTGCTCCGCCTACCGTAACCGCACCCGATTGTCCGGTGGCATTGCCCCATGTAAAAACAAGACCGCCACCACTACAAACCTGAACTTCACCGGATACACTACCCTTGAACGTTACCGAACCAGAACGGACAGCCGTCAACGTCCAGGTAACCACCACCGTCCCGCCAGGTGGGGTTTGCGATGTTGGGGCAGCCGGGGTGAAGATAGGATCGGTTGCACTTTGTATTGCGCCAGTCGCATTATCAAATATCGACAGATAAAACTGTCCAATACCCACATTGGTGGTCTCTCTCACGATAATCTGATCACCGACATTCACGGTGTTCATGCCCAAAGCAGTACCGTTGATGTCTAAAGGCGCAACAGTCAAATAGTAGGTTGGCGGCGTGGTGCTGCAAACCATAGGGGTGGGCGTTCGTGTCAGTGTTGTAGTCGCAAATGGGGTAGGCGTCAGGGCCATAACGCCAGTAGCCCGCAATGACAAAACCAGGGCAAGCACAAGGACAATGAGAACAAGAGCAGATGACTTGAATTTTGCGTAACATATTTTCTCCTTTTCGTAATCCAAAGAAACTCCATTAATTTGCCGTGAAGGGGATCAGCAAAACATAACCAGCCTTCCACAAAATCTGTGTAATGGGTGCGCTCCCAGAAGGATGACCCAAACAAACTGGCATTAATTTATCTCAGAATTTGCAACGAATAAGGGGAACCGGTCAAGAAACTGCGCTACCGGATAAAACAACTTCCCTACTATCCACCAGGAAGCCTAACAAAATTGTTAGGTACAAGTTTAGCTTACCCTATTCAATATAAAAAAGTCTTGCACTATATTAGCGAAGAGGAGCTAATAGGACCTAAGTAATGAAAAATAGAATTAAATGTCAATATGGTGAAAGGCTATCCACAAAACGGTCCAATTGCATCAAGCAGATTTGCTTTACTACGAAATACCCGCATCCTTTGAGGATGCGGATATTTCGCTGATTTATAGGATAAGCTAGAGACGCAAACTACTTCGCTTCGATATGGCCCCAGGCAACGCTGCTGGTGTAGGTCACGTACCAGAACCCGCCGATCTTGGCCGGATAGGAACCAGACGCCATATAAAGATTGGTGATGTTGGTGCCGTTCAGCGTGACACTTGCTGTATTCCATGAGTTGATGTAAGTGCCCAGGTTGGTGGATTGCCAGCAGAAGTTGCCTGCACCATCAAACGTAAAGGGAGCAGTGATGGTGGATGTTACCGGGCTGCATGTGCCCGTACCGGACGTGGGGGTTTTGGTTGGTGTGAATACCGGGGATGGAGTTAGCGTAATTGTCCCAATAGGTTGGGTTGGCGTACGACTCGCCGTCCCGATGGTTGTGGTTGGGGTACGGGTGGGTGTGCGCGTGTTGCTGCCAGTCAGGGTGATGACTGGTGTGCGCGTCAGGGTGTTGGTGAAACCCGCTGTCGGGGAGGGGGTTGCGCTACGAGTTGGAGTTGCGCTCACCAGCGAGGTGGCGGTAAAGGTGCGGGACGGCGTCGAGGTCAGGCTTGTTCCACCGCTGGCAACGATTTTGACCAAGACAATCCCGTGTGACGGGACGCTGGCGGTGTAGCTGCCGCTAAACGAGCCCAGATCGGTGCGCGCCCACAGATCGCGGACGGTGGCAGAGCCTGAAAGGCCAATGTCTGCCCAGTTGACGGTGATGTTGGCAGTTGCGGCAGAGCGATTTAACAAGGCGACGGCTTTGGTGTTGGTACCAGAGAGTGTCTTGGCCCAAACCTGCAAACCAGAACCGTTGTCGGTGATTTTGGTTCCCTGAATGCCGAGTGCATCCTGGTCGATGGCGATCACTTCTGGGGCGGTGAGAATGGCGGTCGTGGCGACTGACATGCTGCGCAGATCATTCCCTGCAATCAGCGGCGCGGCGACAATTGCCCACATGCCGAAGTGTGCGCGGTATTCGGTATCGGTCATGCCACCGTTGCCGACTTCGAGCATGTCAGGGTCGTTCCAGTGGCCAGGGCCGGCATATTGTGCGGTATTGTTATTCATGTCAATATCGCCCATCGCGCTCGAAAACGTGTCCGTGATGTCGCTGGTGGTGCGCCACATATTGCCAATATCCGGGAAAGTCGTCAGCGACATCCACCAGGTGGAGATGCTGAAAACAATCGGGCGGCCTGTGGCAGAGAGTGCATTGCGCATGTTGACCAGATCCGTCTGCATATCGCCGACGGTGGCGCAGTTATCATATTTCAGATAGTCCACGCCCCAGGATGCAAAGGTGTTGGCGTCCTGCGTTTCGTGACCGTAACTGCCAGGGAAGTTGGCGCAGGTGCTCGTGCCACGATCCCCGTAAATGCCAAATTTCAAACCTTTAGAGTGGACATAATCGGCCACGGCCTTGATGCCGTTCGGGAACTTGACCGGGTCAGCTTGCAGATTGCCATTGGCATCGCGGGTGGTCATCGACCAGCAGTCGTCAATGTTGATATATTGATAACCAGCTGCAGCCATGCCGCTGCTGACCATTGAGTCGGCGGTGGCGCGTACCAGTGCGTCGGTGATGCCACAGCCAAATTTGTTCCAACTATTCCAGCCCATCGGTGGGGTGCGGGCGAGGCCGTTTTCCAGCGCCCGCGCCTTTTGAATATTTTGCAAGCCGAGCGCGCCAAGGATCAGCGCAACCGTCACAGCCAGCAGCGTAATTACCTTCATAAGAGATTGCAGTTTGCGATTCATAAATATTTCTCCTTCATAAGGATGATTAAGGTGACTTTCACCTGATGCCGCTCCCGCCCTACCCGGAAGCGATGATCGTAAAAAATCCCATTTGTGATAACGCTCCAGCAGTAATGACCAGACCCGCTACGGTAACGACAGCGGCGCTGACAACGGATACGCCCCGAAGCAGGCGTCCGTCGCTGGGGATGCGTTCGAAAAGGCGTTGGGCATAGACCAGCAACAGGCCAATGCCAGTCAGCACACCCGCCAACCCAAGGCTAAACGCCACAATCAGCACCATGCCAAAGGCGATGCGATGCAGGGCAATCGCGCCCAGCATCACCACCAGCGCAGATGGACAGGGCAGCAACCCGCCCGAAATACCCAGCGCCAGCAATCCACGCAGGGTCATGGGCGGGGGAGCGTCATGGGTATGCGTGTGCGGACCATGGTCATGATCGTGGTCATCATGGCTGTGCTGCTGAACATAGCCAAAGCGCGCAAACGCCAGAAAACGCTGCCAGAACATACGAAGCCCAATCAGCACCACCAGCGCACCACTGATTAACTCCAGCCAGGGGAAAAGCCGTTCAGGCAGGATGTAGTTTGAAACAAACATGGTCACAAAACCAAGGACAAAAACGCTGCTGGTATGAGTGATGGTGGTGGTGAGACCCAAAATCACCGCATCTTTGGCTTTTCCGCGGTTGCCAACGAGATAAGCACCCACGATGGTCTTGCCGTGACCGGGCGTCAGGGCGTGACCAGCGCCGAGGATCAGCGAAAGCAGCAGCGAAAAAAGCATCACCTGCGGCGTCAGGTCGGGCGCAGCAATCAACACACCAAACGGATCGGCGGGTTGTGCGCGGCGCTGTAAGTCAGTTGCAGTGACCGGAATGGCTGTTGGCTGGGTCAACCCGCCGACAGCGGCGCGAAAGCTGACGGAGCGGACATCCAAAAGGGTCGCTTTCATCGCCGTCGGGTACGACTGAAGCTCATTGCTCCGGTCTTTTTCCAGCGCCGAATCGCTCAAGACCAGGCCATCCAGCGGACGAACGACAATTTCGCGCCAGCCAGTTCCCTCGGTAAAGTTGTCATTGTGATATTCAATGTTGAGCGGTGCGGCGTTTTCGGGAAGTTGCGCTTCAAAGTTGAGTACCAACTGCATCGTAATCAACTGGCCTTCTACATCGGGGATGGTGAGCGCGGGAAAGCTCAGGTTTTTTGTGAGAAGATTTTAATGCAACCGGACTGTTGTTGACTTTCAGCGAAAGCCGGGCCATCAGCTCGGGGATTTTTCGATTGAGATAGGTTTCCTGCTCTTCGGGGCTGAGCTTGGCGTCAACGTTGGTGTCAATGGCGCGGCGCTCAAGGTAGGCGGGAAAGTCGCCCATGTTGAGAATATAGTGAATGTGGATCGTTTTCAGACCGACTTCAAGCCGGGTATATTGGTCGATGTTAGCGCTGTCGATCAAATGCGCTGGCGCGTGAGCGTACGC
The DNA here is from genome assembly GCA_963757465.1 of uncultured Chloroflexia bacterium. Classification (GTDB taxonomy): domain Bacteria; phylum Chloroflexota; class Anaerolineae; order Anaerolineales; family Villigracilaceae; genus UBA5195. Next base: position 322,060 of record CAVWRY010000011.1, read on the forward strand.
AGATGACGACCAGCTTATGGAAACAAGAATAATGACCAGGGCAAAAAATAAGCGAAACTTTACCGACAACGCAATTTTCCTTATTACAAATAGAAATGAAGAACTGGCCTGCCAGTAGGGGGCAGGCCAGTTCTTGCAAACAAACTTACGGTACGTAAATATTGGGCTGGGGAGGCGTGGTCATGCCATCGCCCAGGAAGAAGCTGGGGTGCGGCGGCTGATTGTAGGCGGTGTTCTGCCAGGCAATCGCCTCACGATATTGGGAATTGTGCATCAACGTATAGATGCGCTGCGTAGTAACCGCCGTCGTAAAGTAAATGCGCAACGCCGTATTATCGGTAGTCGGCCAGATGACTTCTTCACGCCAGTCGCCAAATAGATCACCCGAAAGCGACGGGGTGGACTTGGTACCATTGTTGGAATGCACGTCGTTGACAGTCAACAGGCGCGTATCTGCGCTGATGCCATATTTGTCAATATGCGTCGCGTCGAGCAGCTCACGCACCGGGTCCGCATCCCACCAGATCAGGAAGTTGGTGGAGCTGGGTTTGTGCGAACTGATGGTTTGACCGGTCACCGCGCTGGTCAATCCGCTCACAGCTGCTGACCAGGCTTCTGCGCCAGCGCTGCCAGCGTAGATATCGCCAGCAACACCGCGTCCATTGTCACAGGTGCAGGATGCGTGCGACCAGATCACCTGACCGGTTTTGGCATCTGCCATCCAGTCGGCAGGCTGATCGGTGTTTTCATCGGGTTTGAAGACTTCAAGACCAGGGCGGCTGGGGATGAAATCGCCAACATGCAGCGCATCGCCGTGGCGCAGGTTCGTATTCCAAAGTGGCGCACCGTTGTCGTTGATCGCCATTGAACCGTAGATGATTTCATCCTTGCCGTCCCCATCCACATCAGCAATCGAAAGCTGATGATTGCCTTCATCTTCATACTGACTGCCTGAAACATTGCTGTCAAACATCCAGCGTTGGGTCAGTTGGCCGTTGCGCCAATCCCACGCCACCACTGTGGTGCGGGTGTAGTATCCACGTGCGAAAATGGCGCTGGGGCGGGTTCCGTCAAGGTAGGCAGTGCCCGCCAGGAAGCGATCCACCCGGTTGCCGTAGCTGTCACCCCACGAAGAAACCGTCCCGCGTGCGGGGACATAATTGGTTGTCGCCATCACCGCGCCAGTCTGGCCGTTAAAGACGCTCAAATATTCAGGCCCCGTCAAAACGTAGCCACTTGCGTTGCGATAATCGGCGCTGGCATTCCCAATCACCTGTCCGGTGCCGCTGATCGTGCCGTCGCCAGTCTTCATCATCACTTCGGCCTTGCCATCGCCATCATAATCATAGACCTGGAACTGGGTGTAGTGTGCCCCGGCGCGGATGTTCTTGCCCAGGTCAATGCGCCACATGCGTGTGCCGTTGAGCTTGTAAGCATCAATATAGACATCGCCGGTATAACCACTCTGCGAGTTATCCTTCGAATTGGATGGATCCCACTTCAGAATGATTTCATACTGTCCGTCGCCATCCAGATCGCCGACGCTGGCGTCGTTGGCACTGTAGGTGTACGCCACGCCATCGGGCGACGTGCCGCCTGTCGGAATTTGCAGCGGGATCGACCAGTAACCCGTCGAGCCAACATTCAAGGATGTTTCAGAATCGGCCTGCTCGACGCCATTGAGAACGGGGCGGACGGTATAGCTGCTGCTCGCGGTTCCGGCACTGTCGAGATAGTTGGTGGAATTGGTAATCGGCGAACTCGTCAGCTTGGTGCCGTTTCGATAAACGTTGAAGCTGACGCTGGCAAAATCCGTCCCAAGCAGACGCCAGCTAATATAGTTGCCATTCGCCTGATTGACGCGTACCAGTCCGCGGTTGAGTTTTTCCATTTGACGGGCACCGCTTGCGGGTGTGTTGGTTGGGATGGTCGTCAAGGTGCGGGTAGGGGTAAGGCTCGGGCCGCTTCCTGGTGTCAGAGTACGGCTCGGAGTCAACGTCGGGCCGCTTCCCGGCGTCATGCTGCGTGTGGGAGTCAGCGTGGGTCCCGTTACCGCCGTGTTGGTCGGGACACCAGAACATGGCGCGCCAATCTCAAAATGTCCAAACGAAACCGTGCTGTTGTAATGAATGGTATAGGTACCATTGACTGGCGCAATGGTTGGGCTGGAGACCCAGATATTCAAATAGGATGTGCCATTTACTTCCAGCGTCGTCAGGTTCCAGGAATTGATGTAAGTACACAGCGAGGTGGCTTGCCAGCAGAAATCCCCGGCGCCATCTTTGGCAAACGGCACAGTGATCGCTGTCGCCGGGCTACAAATTGTTGCAGCATGGGCCTTCGTCATTCCGATATACGTCGCAAGAATGACGGCAAGAATAGTCACCGCGATAAAAAAACGTCTTAACTTCATAGTTTGCTCTCCTTGGATTGATTTGGAATGAGAATTTATCCAAAATTCTTTTAAAGTTTCCCCTACAGTGCGCATTATTTTAAAGATTTTTATGTTTTGGATTGATTCTAAAACGTGGGCCGTCATTCCAATAAAATAGGGGCACGGCAATGCCGTGCCCCTATCAACAGGTTATTTGGCTTCGATATGACCCCAGGCAACACTGCTGTTATAAGTCACATACCAGAAACCGCCGACCTTGGCCGGGTATGAACCAGATGCAATATAAATATTGGAGATATTGACGCCATTCAACGTGACGCTGGTCGTATTCCACGAGTTGATATAACTACCCAGGTTGGCTGATTGCCAGCAGAAGGTACCCGCACCATCAAATGTGAACGGTGCAGTAATGGTAGATGTCACCGGGCTGCAAGCGGAGCCGCTACCTGTTGTGGGAGTAATGCTGGGGGTGACGGTGCGGGTGAATGTGGGCCCAGCGGTGGGAGTGCGAGATGGTGTGTTGGTCGGTCCTGCGGTAGAGGTGCGTGTCGGAGTGCTTGTGATGCCGGGGGTGTTTGTACGCGTGGGCGTATTGGTGCGGGTTGCGGTAATGGTTGGTGTATTGGTCAACCCGGTTGTGGGGGTGCGGCTCGGTGTGGATGTGGGGCCTGCTGGACCAAGGTTGGGCTTAATGATTTCGTACCAGGCATTGCCCATTTTGTCATAACCCGCCTGTGTTGGGTGGATTTCATCCGAAAGATCACTGGCGGTGATGACACTGTGCATATCCACCAAAAAGACAGGCTTGCCCGCAGCTACTTTGCTTTGCACAATCCCCGGAATATCCGCATTGTATTGATCAACCAGCGGATTATAAGCAGCATAGGTCGTATTGCCCAACGCTGGAATCGTTGACACATACAACTTGCCGCCTGCTGGTAATTTGGCGCATATCTGATCAATTAATGAACTCAAGCGCGCGGATGCACCTGTATACTGCGAATGTAGAATATCGTTTGTGCCAATCATTAGCATGACGATGCTCGGCGAAGAGCTGGTCATCCATGCGTCAATATTGGCAGCAAGATCGGCAACGTGCCAGCCGATATGACCTTCATGTTCCCGATCTAGCAGGCTGGCAGGGCCGTTGCTCTGCGAACCGACAAAATCTAATGAACTGGTTAAACCATCCGCCACCAGCCGGTTATAAAATTGGATGCGATATCCCCCAGGCACAGTAAACCCATCGGTGATTAAATCGCCAAGGGGCATGACCTTGACAGGCGTCGCAGCAGCGTGGACGCTCTGAGGGGCAGCCAGCGAGCAAAGAAAAATCATCAGCGCAGCGAAAATGGTGATAATGGATGCAGCTTGTTTTACATATTTAGTATTCATTGTAGATTGTCTCCATACAATAATAGGATGGTGCATAAGGGGAATATTGTTTCACATCGATCAGGACGATAACAACGACTGAAAACATTTTATTAACGCTTTCTTCTTTATTCTGGCTATTAACTCTAAGAGCCAGACCCATCATTTCAAACGAAGGCGCACTCTCTTGCCTGACAAGTGATGCTGTTAACCGAAATACTCAATTTGAAGGGGAATGGGATAGTGCGCTCAAGAAAATTACGGTTGATCCGTATTGCGCCGTTTGGATGTTAAGTGGATATGTAGCAAAGTTTTCTTCTATAAAAGATTTCCGGCAGATGTATTTCAAATAAATCTCTCCGTAAACGTTCAATCTTAACAAGATTGTTAAGAACGAGTCCCCTATAGATTACTCTCTTCAAAGAAGAGAAGCTTACACGATATTAATGGGCGTATGTAGAATATTGACCGGGATGAACAAATGAGCAGAAACATGCAAGTTGACAGGTGTGCAGTTCGAATTAGTCATCGAATCATTTAAACCATCCTATGCTCAAAGCTTTCAATCGACATCTTGCATAAGTTACTAGGTCTAATAAAAGTGGCAACATCCTATCGGTCAATTACTTTAAAGATAGAACAGGGCAGCGTTGCGAACAACGCTGCCCTGCCTAAAAGGAAAAACTATTTTTTTACAGAGCGCTCAAATCTAATTACTTGGCTTCGAGGTGGCCCCAGGCAACACTACTGTTATAGCCAATGTAGTAGAAGCCACCGATCTTGGCCGGGAAAGAACCAGATGCAACATAGATATTGGTGATGTTGACACCGTTCAGCGAAACGCTGGTGGTATTCCAGGAGTTGATATACGTCCCGAGGGCGCTGGCTTGCCAGCAGAAGACACCAGCACCATCAAAGGTAAACGGAACTGTAATCGTGGAAGTCACCGGGCTACAAGCCGAACCACTGCCAGCTGTGGGAGTAATGCTTGGTGTCAGTGTGCGGGTCGGTGTGCTGGTAATCGCCGGAGCGGTGTTGGTGCGGGTCGGGGTCAGGCTAGGACCAGCGGTTGCGGTGCGGGTTGGAGTGTTCGTGATACCAACGGTTGGTGTGCGAGTGGGGGTAAATGTCAAGACTCTTGTAATATCAACCGTAGGCGTATTGGTTCTGGTGCTGGTCTTCGACGGAGTGCTCGTCGCAGTGTTTGTCGCAGCGCCAGGAGTAAATGTCTTGGTTGGGGTGGATGTAGCCGACTGCGTGCCAGAAATATCACCATAGAACATACCTAAGCCATTGGTACCGAAGTAAACGCGTCCATAGATACGTGGGTCGCCGGTGATGGTCTGGATGGTTGCGAACATGTGTTGTGTATCGGTGATCTGGAGCCAGGTTGCGCCCTGATCGTCGGAGCGATAGATCGTGTTGATGCCACCGGTTGGGACGCCGAACATGAAGATGGAATAACTTCCTGCCGTCGGGCCAAGACCAAAGCCAATGGATGCAGCGCTGGTGACAGTACTGATCTTGGTGAAGGTCGCACCGGAGTTGGTCGAATGCCACAGACCGCAGACGGGTGCACATACAGTGCCGCCACCGCTGATGTAGGTACTGCCGGTGAGCCAGACATCGCCTGCATGACCAAAGACAGCCTTCAAATTACCGGAATTGGGCAGGCCTGTTGCGGCTGTAGCGGTGAAGGTCTTGCCGCCATCGGTGCTGACCCAGAACTTGCCGCCGCCGAGGCCATAGAACTTGGTGGCGGTTACGCGGTCAGAGGCTACGACAGAACCCGCCGGAATGTTAGCGGAAGGTGACCAGGAACTACCGAAGGTGGTCGTATAAGAAACTGGGGCAGTTGTGCCAGCCCATACCACGCTGCTGGCATCAGCAGCCATGGCGACCGTGCCGCCGCCGGAATTCTGCACGGGATCGACATTGCTATTGAACCAGTTCGCACCACCATTGGTCGTAAAGCCAGCACCCGTGTGGGCCGGGGTGGCGCTGGAATCGCCTGTGGCTACAGTCACCATATCGCTGGGATTGTTTTCCGCGAAGTCGATAGAAGGAATACCGCAGCCACAGGGGCTGGTGATCCCGATCGTGGGAACCGTATCAAGGCTGGTGTGTACAAAACCGCCGACATCACCCACGGCGCTGATGAGATGAGGGGTACCGGATGGCGGGCTGATCAAATCGCCGACCGAGGTTTCTTCCATGCCGTTCGCCATGCTGGAAATGTTAACCACGCCGCCCGTGTCCCATGCGGTGAGGTTGGTCGTACCGTACAGGGTTGCACCCGTGCCATACATCATCTTGGCCGAGTTGAACGGATCGATGTTCAACCCTTCCATCATCCAGCCCATCATAAAGGGTGGGGTGGGATCGGACGTGCCACTGGCCCCCACATGGGCCAACCAGGGAGCGCTGGAGACGTTCATGCTAAACTGGCGAGTGACGCTTGGATAGCCATTGTAAGTCCAAATATCCTTCCAGGTTGCGCCGCCATCCGTCGAGCGGAACATCTGACCATCAGGCCACCAAGAATTTACCGCCGCAACAACGAGCGTGCCGGGATGCAGTGTATCGATACCCAACCCGCCATAACCAAAGTACTGCCCACCAGGAAGAGCCGAGCTTGCTGGGGAAATATCCGTCCAAGTGTTGGTTGATGGCACATACTTCCAGATAGCGCCATTGCCGCCGTTGTAGGGGCCTTCCCAGTCACTATAAGTAACATACAGCGTGCCATTCGTGTCAAGTTTGCCTTCATGCGGCAGGAACCCAACACCGCCGCCCGTGTAAGAGTTCTGAGCGCCAGCCGTCCAGGTATGTCCTACACCAGAGCAGGTGACTGTGCCACCCCATGCGCCTGTACAAGTTGGTTCACCGGGAATAGCTGCCCAGGTCGCGCCGCCGTCCGTACTGCGGTAAATATTGTTCGAGCCGGAGCTATTGGTCGCGACACCGACATAGATCGTCTGCGACGCATTGCCAGTCGTACCCGTATGCGGATCAAAAATCACCCAGGTGATCCCAACCGGATACAACAGATAACCATTAGGATCAGTTGCATTGGCAACAAACGTCCCCACATCCGGGAAGTTGGTCACTTTTGCCCAGGTAACACCAGAGTTGGTGCTCTTCCACAGGCCGTTCCCATTGCGTGCGCCAAAGTACAGGACGCTGCCCTTGTTCGGGTCAACCGCGAGACGTTCGCCCATGCCGCGCCCGTTCATATTACCGCCCATTTTGAAGGGCAGTTGGGTGAACGCCCAGGTGTTGCCTTGGTCGCTTGAACGCCAAATGACGCCATTGTGGGGATCCCAACTGTTGACATACGTCCCGCCAGCGGCGTAGACAATATTGGCATTTGATGGGTCAACTGCCAGGGACTCCATACCCGTCCAGCTCCAGTTGTCTGAAGACACAAAGTTGAACATCTGCGTCCAGTTTGCGCCGCCATCCGTACTGCGGTAAGCGCCGCCCATGTCGGTCTTGGCGTAGATCAGGTTTTGCTGCTTGGGGTGGAAAAGGACGTCGACGATAAAACCGCCGCCAGCGCCCGTATGAACATTTTTAAAGGTGTAAGATTGGCTCCCAACAGCAGACGGGGCAGCAGTGCCTTTCATGACAACTGCTACGCTCAGTAGAGCACTGAGCAGACAAACCACTAATACAGTGGCTAATATCTTTCCAAATGATTTTTTCATTATTATGATCCTTTTCTTCCATCTGATTGATGTCTGAACTTGATATTTGATCATTCTGTGGAAGTTTTCTCTACCGTGTTTCTACTTATCAATCGCGAAACCAAATCAACAAGATCGTCGAAATGTTACAGGATTGCGATGGCAGAATTCAACAATATTTCCAAACAGAACGCACGACAAATTATGAGCAGCCGGTTGCTTTGCAGAGAATGCTGCCTATCCCAATAAGCCAGTATTGCCTGCAATTATGGTACAGATTTCTCTTAGAAGAAACACCTTTGAAAATTTACACCTAATTGTGCGCCTCCTTTTTTATGTTGTTTACGGATAGTTGGGAATAGCTGATACAAATTGGCTAAGAATAAGCATAAGGTACCATAGTTAAGGGTACCTTTTTCAAAAGACCGGGGCTTACACGATATTAATGGGCGCATGCAGAATATTGACTGGATAGCCGAAACCCAAAGTTGAGCACCTATTTTTTCGAGGAGAACATCGAATTAAAGTTGGATCAAATCAAAAAAAATACAGCGACCTCTTTTGGAGATCGCTGTATTTTTTTTACTTTTCTATCTACAGATCAATCACAGTAGATCGTGATTATCGGATTTCGATATGGCTCCAGGCGAACGAGCCGTTGTAGCTGATGTAGTAGAAGCCACCAATCTTGGCCGGTAAGGAACCGGCGGCGACATAAACATTGCTGAAGCTGGTGCCATTGATGGAGACTGTGTTGGTATTCCAGTCATTGACATAGCTCGGAATGGTAGCAATTTGCCAGCAGAAGACACCTGCACCATCAAAGGTGAATGGCGCTGTGACGGTTGATGTCACTGGGCTGCACGCGCCACCGGTACCACCAGAGGTCGGTGTGCCGAAGGGGGTGCTGGTGCGGGTTGGGGTGAGGGTGATCGCCGGGGCGGTGTTGGTGCGGGTCGGGGTCAGGCTGGGACCAGCGGTTGGGGTGCGGGTCTTGGTAGCTGTCAGCGCTGGGGTGACCACAGGGGTATTGGTGCGTGTGGCGGTCTTGGTCGGGGTCAGGGAAGGACCAGTGGTGGAGGTCGGTTGAGGAGTACCACCGGAGCAGGCAGGAGCATCCCACAGGCGATGTACCATGGTCATCTTAGCGGAGTCGAGGGAGCCCCAAGTACCCCAACCACCAGTGTTCGATACCGGGTCGTAAGGAGTGGTATAGAGACCACCAGTATCGCCAGATTCAGGATTGATGGACCAGTAGACGTTATCCAAAATACACTTGGAGAGCAGGTAATCTACGAAGGCGCTCTGCCACTGTTGATCAATGGTGTGGTTGGTAACATAGCTGTAGCGGTTCTGATCGCGCAGGCTGGCTTTGCCGCCTGGCCAAGAGAAGTTACCACCCCATTCGCCAATGACGACGGCGTAGCCCTGAGCCTTCAGGTAGCCCCATTGGGCATCCCAACCAGCGCGGAGGGTTGAAACCGAGGGCATGATGAGCGGGCACTTTGCGTTACCAGCGTCATCACCGGAGAGGCCTACGCAGGCCGGGACGGTGTTGTCAACAAATTCCTTGCCAACGAAGACCGAGATACCATAGACATGCGGGGTGAAGACAATGCGGCTCTTTGGAATGCCGGAGGGCGGGTTGGCACCAGCGGAGAACAGGTTACCACCCCAGTTCGGAGCGGGATCGGCACCATAAGGCTGGGTTACTTCGTTACCAGAGATACCGTCCTGATTGTTGGCGGTGTCAGATGTACCTTCCATGAAGATCAGGAGGTTCGGGTTGACACCGTTGATGGTGCTATAAGCCTGATTGGCAAGGCTGCTCCAGTCGGACCAGGTGTAGTCCCAGGGCTCGTTGTAGATGTCGATACCGATGACGTTGTTCAGGCCCAGGGAGGTGGACATACCAGCCAATGTGCTCAGGTCGCTCAACCAGGTGCTTGTGTTGTAAGCCTGGATGCGGGTGACTGTGGCAGGATTGTTGGTGGCGGAGCAGGATGAATTCTTCGCGTTTGAAGTCGTAGTTGTCGCGGTTGGCATCAACATACGGCGGGCGGGCATCGAGACGACCCTTGCGCCAATCAACATAGTTGGAGCAGGAGTGAATGTCCCAGAGGATGGAGATACCAGCTGCATCCAGTTTCTTGGCAACGGTCTCGAGCGCAAGGCGGGAGTTGGCGATGACCACAGATGCAGTGTTCTTCAGGTAAGGAGCCATACCTTGGGGATCGCTGCTGTTGAGGGTCTCGTGGGTCAACGGTAAGCGAACCGTGTTGATGCCCATGGAGACAAACTCAGCAACATCTTGATCGTAGGTGCGGCTGGATGACGCCCAGAAGACGTTGCCCATGTACTGCTCCATCGGAGCACCACTTGGGTTGACCGAGTCGTTGGAAGGCTCATGGCGGCCCTGAAGACCGAACCAGGAACCACCCTTGACACGGAAGATCGTGCCATTCTTGGTGATGTTGCCGTTTGCATCTACGCGGAACACAGCCTGGCTGGTCTGAGCAGAAGCATTCCGAACTGCGAGCGTGGTCACGAGGATGGCAACCAACACCAACAGTGTTACGGCTCGATATTTATACTTGGAAATGTATTGTCGCATTATAGCCTCCAGTTAATTTTTCAAAGTGTGATTCAAATTGTGAACGGAATATTTGATTAAACTGTCTGGTAAAGAAATTATGGATTAGGGACAACTGCCTCCTTTTGATTTGGAACTTTTACCCAGTCTGATAAGAGTCTAAAACTTCGAGCGAATGGGTTCAGAAGGGCTTCAACATTCTTTATGCTTACTATTCGAACTTTGACACAACCTTTGTTTTAGTCTGTTTGACCAAACAGCGGTTGAATATCACTTATGAAGAGTTCAGTGCTTGTTAAGGTACTTCGGCGAAGATCTTGCAAAATATGTTGCCAGAAGATGATGTTATAAGGTTACTCTTTTTTGGGGTGAAGAGTCTTACACGATATTGTTCCGCCCATGCAGGATATTGACCCACATAAAGAAATTAACATCGAGCAGCCATCTACTCCCCATCCAATCGCACGATATTGATGTTCAATCCACACAATATTGATACCGACAAGGCTATCTTTTGAAAAAAAAAGCAGGAGCTGGCGCGAAGTCGCAAAAAAATGCAGCGATCTCTTTGGAGATCGCTGCATTTTTTCTTTTCTATCTACAGATCAATCATAGTAGATCGTGATTATCTGATTTCGAGATGGCTCCAGGCGAACGAGCCGTTGTAGCTGACGTAGTAGAAGCCACCAATCTTGGCCGGTAAGGAGCTGGCGGCAACATAAATATTGTTGAAGCTGACGCCATTGATGGAGACCGTGTTGGTATTCCAGTTATTGACATAGCTGGGGATAGTAGCGATTTGCCAGCAGAAGGTACCCGCTCCATCAAAGGTGAATGGCGCTGTGACGGTTGATGTCACTGGAGAGCAGGCGCCGCCAGATGTCGTCGCAACAGGCGTGTTGGTACGGGTCGCAGTAAGAGCGAACGGGGTGTTGGTCTTGGTAACTGTCGGGCCGCCCACAGTCGGGGTGCGAGTCGGAGTCAAGCTGGGACCGGTGGTTGCGGTGTTGGTACGAGTTGGGGTACGGGTAACAGTGACAACCGGAGTAAAGGTACGGGTTGGAGTAACTGGTGTATTGGTCGGTGTGCTACCGCCGCCAGAACCGGGCAGGTTGTCATTCTTGTGGTTGGACAGATACAGCTGGGTCTGCTGGCCCATGTAGGTATCGCCGCCAAGCAAGTTCCAATTGGCGTCAAACATCACTGGCTGCCAGATGGTATCAAAGACCCAGGCGGTCGAGCTCAGGCCCTTCGAATCCAGGTAGCTCTCGAAGGGAACTCCATAGCCCGATGTAGTGCCGCTGGTCGGGTTACCGCCGCCGTTCTGCCAGCCATACTCGGTGATGAAGTACGGTACGGTACCAGAAGTATTGCCGACCCAAGAGTCCCAGGTGCTTTGACCGCCGTGTTGGGGGTAAATATGCACGACATACATCAGGTTGCTGCCCGAGAAGGGGCTGCTGGCGGCATTGTTGGTGGTCTGCGACCAGTTCGGGCTGCCGACCAGAATGATGTTGTTCGGCGCCGCGGCGCGGATGATATTCACCCACGGCTGAGCAGCAGACTTCCAGGTGCTCCAGTTGTTGGGGGTGGTAGGCTCATTGAAGAGCTCGAAAATAACGTTGGGCGTGTTCGCGTACTTGGGGGCCACGTAGTTCCAGAAGTTTGAGGTGGCGGTATTCACTGCACTGCTGCTATAGTCAGTGATGTAGTGCCAGTCGATGATGCAGTAGATCTGGCGAGCCACGCACTCATTGATCGCTGGATTGAGGTAGGTATTGAAGTAGGCATCCGGGCCCGCGTTCCAGCCGGCGGTCTTGTCGATCGCGTCAGGATAGACAGCGAGGCGGATAACGTGTGCATACCAGCCGTTGGTGCTATCAGTCGCCATGTCGATCAGTTGCGGGGCGGTGCGCCCATGGGTGGCCGCGACAGCAAGATCGGTCAGGTCGACACCGCGTAAGATCACGACGTTGTTACTGGGGTCCATGAGCTTGTTGCCGCTGACATGCAGCCAGGGGGTGTTGATGGCTTTGGCTTTTTGAGTAGTTCCGAAGAACGCCCCAACAACCAAAACTGCGATGAGCATTAGAGCAAATGACACTGAACGTACTTTCATATTTTGAAACATTTCATTCTCTCCTGTTGAAATTAAGATGGACGAACGCATGATGGAAACTTGACTGAACGTTGACAAAGCCGAGCTAAAAATTCACCTAAATTTTCGAATGAACCATCGAATTGTTATCAAGCTTACACTTTTTCAGCATCGAGAGTCTTACACGATATTATTGAGCACATGCAGGATATTGACCCACTCCACAAGCCAGGCCGGTTAAACACGAGGATTGATACAATATTGACGCTGAACTGCGCTTTCCTGAGCGTGGCGGTATAATCAACATATGTCATCCTGGTTCGAACAAACCGTCAATACCGCCCTCATGATCGCCTTGCTGCTGAGTCTCTCTGTCAGCACGCCACGTATTAAAACACTCGAAGACCGTCTCCATATCATCGCGGTGGATTCTGGCTTCGATTTCTACTCCTGGACACTCGACGCCATCCATATCAAACTCGACCAGAGCGCCATGGGTACACCGGGCTACTTCACCACCTTTGACCAGCACCAGATTGTTGTTCAATATATCGAACTGGTGCGCGTCATGGACTATACCCAGAACAACATCAACCTGGTCTACGCCGACCCATCCATCAAAGACCCCGAAAAAGCCTCTGCTACGCTGCGCCAGCAAATGGCCGAATATAATACCCAATATAACGCGCTGTCCCCGCTCGCCGAAGCCATCCTTGAGCAACAGGTCACACAAGTGCTCAATGAGAATGGGCTGACCACCGGTGGTCAACCCATCCCCTGGGTCTCTTATCACATTACTCCCCTGCCACTCGACTTAATCATCTCCTCGCGCAACAAAATTGAGCAGGTAACCAGCTACCAGCTCAAAGCCGATCTCACCATTGACCAGCAGACCAGCCTAGAAAACAGCGCAGACAAACAACTCGACGTCTCATCATTGGTCGTCCCCATCGGTGGCCTCGCCACCTACCCGACCATGATCATGCGCACTACCGCGCTCGACTGGCTCTCAAGCACCATCGCGCATGAATGGACGCATTTATATCTGGCACAACGCCCACTCGGCATCCACTACGAAAGCGCATCTGAACTGCGCACTATGAACGAAACCACTGCAGATATTGCAGGAACCGAAATTGGACGAATCGTGCTCGAAAAATATTACCCCGAACTGCTGGCAGAATCGCCCACTTTTCAGCTTGTTTCCTATATGATAAGCAAAACCGCCCCTGAAACACCCCCCTTTGACTATCGCGCCGAAATGCACACCACCCGCGTAAAAGCCGACGAGTTGCTGGCTGCGGGCAAAATCGCCGAAGCCGAAGCCTACATGGAACAGCGTCGCCAACTCTTCTGGAACAACGGCTACCCAATCCGCAAGTTAAATCAAGCCTTCTTCGCCTTTTATGGAGCCTATGCCGACCAACCCAACGGCCCCGCCGGAGAAGACCCCGTCGGCCCGGCAGTGCGCGCTTTGCGAGAGCAAAGCCCGTCGCTCAAAGCCTTTCTGGAACGTATCTCACAATTCAGCACTTTTGAACAATTAAAACAAGCTGTTGACAGGAACATTCACTAAACCATGCAAAGATACTGTATGCGCACATCCTTTGGGCTGCTCTTCAGCGCCCTGCTCATCTTCATCACGGCTTGTACCCCTCAGGCAACGCCCTTCCCCGTCAGCCCTCGCCCGACCATCACATCCGCAGCCGTCAACAGCTCCCAAAGCCAAGACAAAACCAGTCAATGTACTTACCTGCCCAAGGCGCTACCCACCAAAGCAGACGAAACATCCCTCTTTGCGCCCGTGACAGCAGATGAACACATTCTGGGGCCGGCCGATGCTTACTTGACCATCGTTATCTACAGCGATTATCAGTGCCCGGCGTGCGCTCAATTCTCCGCCCTGCTGACGCAGCTTCAGCACAAACATCCCAAAGACATCCGCATCGTTTATCGCAATTTTCCGTTGCTTACGAGCAATAATAAAGCCGCCATCTCCACCCAGGCCGCCGAAGCTGCCAATTTGCAGGGAAAGTTCTGGGAAATGCATGACCTGCTTTATGCAAAACAAGCCGATTGGCTCAATCTCACTGTCGGCAAATTTTATGATTGGGTAACAGAACAAGCCGCCGGGTTGGGTCTCGATCAGAAAAAATTTGTAAACGACCTCACCAGCCCTCAATTTAACGCCATTCCACAAAGAGCCTGGGATACAGCGATAAAAATTCCGCTGCCCGGTGTGCCGTTCATTTTGCTCAATGGACAGATCATCAAATGGCAACCAACCCTGTTAAACAGCCTTGAAACCATTGTTAATCTCACCCTGCTTCCTGAACGGCAATTTAGTAGTTGTCCGCCGATTGTCATTGACCGTACAAAAGAGTATTTTGCGAACCTAAAAACCAGCAAAGGGGAGATTATCATTCACCTGCTGACCGCCAAAGCGCCCAACACCGTCAACAACTTTGTATTTCTGGCGCGCCACGGCTGGTATGACAATACGAGTTTTTACCGGGTTTTGCCCGGATTTGTTGCCCAGGCTGGGGATCCCAGCGACACCGGAGAGGGCAACCCTGGTTATTTCATCCCCGATGAAATCGATCAAACCCTGAAATACGACCGCCCCGGCGTGGTTGGCATGTTTAATTCGGGAATTGACACGAACGGAAGCGAGTTCTTCATTACCTTCGCCGCTGCCGCAAAACTAAATAACCAATACACCATTTTTGGTGAAGTCACCAAAGGCATGGACGTTTTAAATCACCTGACCCCACGCGACCCAATCCCCGGGGAAATGCAGCCTGATGGGGATGCCTTGATAAGCGTTACCATTGACGAAAAATGAGCGATTCGTCAAAAATATGCAACAAACCAAGCCAGAAATGCGCAACATCGTACTGCGCATTTTTGATTCTGCCGTGTATAATGAGCGACCATCTTATAAAACGCAGGAGACATGAATGGAATTCCTTAAAACGCTACTACATTTCGACACTATACTCAAAAGCATTATTCAGCAATACGGCACACTCACCTACTTAATTCTTTTTGTCATCATCTTCGCCGAAACTGGCCTGGTCATCATGCCTTTCCTTCCCGGTGATACGCTCATCTTTGCGGCCGCAGCACTGGCTGCGGATCACACTGTTCTCAACCCCATTTTGTTGTTTATCATCCTGGCTGTGGCAGCCATTGTTGGCGATACCGTTAATTATTGGATCGGCAACAAACTTGGAGATCGTGCCTACAAAGGTGAGATCAAATACATCAAAAAAGAATATATTGAACGTACCCATGCCTTTTTTGAAAAGTACGGTGGAAAAACCATTTTCCTTGCCCGCTTTGTACCGATTGTGCGCACCTTTGCGCCATTCGTGGCCGGGGCCAGCAAAATGTCTTACTCCTACTTTTTCACATACAATATCATTGGCGGACTGGCATGGGTCGGCCTCTTCACCTTTCTTGGATACTTCTTCGGGAGTTTTGAACCAGTGAAAAAGAACTTTGAACTGGTGGTTGTCGCTATTCTGATAATATCGCTTGTGCCGATCCTGTTCGAATGGATCAAAGCACGCCAGGAAGCCAAAAAAGTAGCTTCTCAATAAATTGGCGCGAAAGGCGCTTTCCGTCAACCCAAGACAGGCCGCACATTTTGTGCGGCCTGTCTTGTTTAACAAAATGTTTACTTTGGGTTAAAAGCGTGTTCACGTTGCAACTGTAAGATAAAGACATGAAAACAAATAAGGAGCAAGAAATGCTAAACTCAATCAATCAAACCATGCCAATTGGCACACGCTGGGAATGTATTCAACAGCCTGTTCATGGCAGCGCACATGCCGCAGATTACCTGCGCGTGCTGGCCGCACTGGATGAAGGCTGGCAAATCGTCGAAGCGGCTGACATTCTGGCCCACGGCAGCAATGCAGAAGGACGCGGTTACGTGCTTACGCTGTCACATTCCCGGCGCCTGCTGACACGCGAATGGAATGTCATGCGCAGCCCTGAAATTGATACATTGCTGATGCACGAACACGTCCCGATGGCCAGCTAAGAAGTTCCAACTCACAAAACATTCCTCAGGGGAATTTTTTGTTTAAAAGCAAAAGGTGGCTGCCGAAATCGGCAGCCACCTTTTGCTTTTTTATTTCGCCCCACCCAAAAATCGGGGGAACCAGTACCATAACAGATCGGCAGACATTTTGCTGCGCACAGAAGACGATTTATCCATAAACGCAGCCGCCGGGTAATAACCGCGACTGATAAATCCGCTGACCCAGTTGCGATCATTGACTGCCTGCAAGAGCGCCTGATACAAATCGGCCTGACCTTTTAAGTTGATCGTTGCGGATGGCATATCGGGATACGGACGGGAAAGTGCGCTCCAATCGAGACAACCACCGCCCGATGGAACACACCCTTCAGCTGCACCCTGCGCCGATGGATAATCTACCGCGATGACAACCGGCTTTTGGATTGCCTGCAACAGGGGTCGGATGTCTTGATCCAGGCGGCGGCCCGCCTCCGCGAGCAATACATCCCCTCCGTTGCCCGCACCCGTCGCCAGCGGAGCCGACCAAAGCAGGTACAATGCGTCGAAACGGTCAATAAATGTCGGGGTGGGGGACAGCGCGTTCCCATACGGGTGCGCCCAGAACAATTGTCCAGCAAAATGTTGACGGGTTTCGTTCAACAAATTTCGCCAGCGCGCTTCTGCATCATCTGGCACATTGGCGCTGCTGCCATCCACCAAGGTACCGCCCGGCAAGGCCGGAAGTACCGCATCACCGCCGATAATCAGCGCCTGCGCGCCAGACCGGGTAGCCAGGTCGGCGTGATAGATCACAAAAGCGCGGTAACGATCAAACCAGCGGTTCCACCATTCGGGCGTACGCGGCGCATTCAACCAAAAATCGGGGATGGATGGCAACAGGCGCGGCGTGGCATAAATGGCAACGCGCATGTTACGAGCGCGACCATCCTGCACGGTCTGAATGGTATCGCTCATCAGCGGGTCACTGCCGGCGGTGGGCGCAAACACCAACGGGTCGGATGATGTCGCCGTCCAGGTGGGAGCAAGCACCAGGGTATTGGCTCCCAGCGCCTGAATATTCTGCATGGCGGTTGGGTAAAGAGACTGCCAGTCTGATCGATAGTTGTTTTGAAATTCAATCCCGGCCCAAAAACCGGCTGCACGCGCGTTGACCGGGATGGCGACAATGGTGGGCGGGTCAGTATCCTGCCACCACGACCAGGCTGCCACGTTATCTCTCAGGTCCTGGTCCGTCAGCGCAGTGTTGATTGAACGCCCGGTGCCAGCCGAATCAGCTGTCGCAACATCATCGGCGGTGCCACACTGGTTGTTGCGGCAATAACGATAATGGAACGAACCCAGCATATTGAACGGGCCAAACAGTTTGTAAACCCAGTGATTTTTTGCATTTTCTCCAAGCGGCCACATCGGGATGGGTTCCGTCCAACCATAAGGGTTGAACTGAATCGAAATACTTTCATTAGGCGGAGTATTTTCTGGCACAGTCACTTCAAACAAAATTGGGGCCGATGTGCCCGCCTGCCAGGTGGCAACTGTTTCATTTAAAACGACATTGGCAGGGGGCACAATCAACTGACGCAAAACAAAATTGCCGTCCGCACTGTGCTCGGCATTCCAAAAGCCATCACCGAGCGTATATTTGTAACGAATATCGGCCCCAACAGGCAGGCTCATCGTCAGAGAATACTGATGGTCGGCTCCGGCGGTAAGCGTGGGCATGCGTGTCGCAACTTCGCTCATTCCGCCATCCAAATCGGAAAAGGTATTGCCAAGCTGAATCAGATTCCCGGCAAGGCGCAGCGGCGCACCCGTAATCGTGGTATCGGGCACATGGACGTTGAACGTCACCTGAACCGTTGGCGCAGGGTTGAGTTTGATGGGCGCCGTTGTGGTCAGGCCTGCCTGAATCGTGGCCCCCTGCTGAAAGGGAGTATACACGCCGTCGAGCGCATACGCGCTGACAGTTTGCGTGCCCTGCGGCAGGCTTTCGAGTTCATATTGTCCGAGCGAATCAGTCAGCGTCGCTTCTCCCCCGGCATCCACTAGAATATTGGCAATCGGCTGCCCGGTGGCGACATCGATGACTGTGCCAGAAACCCGCCCAACCGGTCCGCGAAAGGGACGGTCAGACCACGAAGCGAGAATATCGCTCAGGGTGGCAGGGCTGCTGGCAGTATGCAACCGATAACGAATGGGCTTATCCAACGCCGTATCTTCCAGCGCAGACACCTTGCCTTGACGATAATATCGATATTTCGTGGTCGAATTCAGCGGCAGGGGGATGGTAACGGTGTAATGCAGCGTATCTTGCGCGTTCATCCCATAAAGCGTTGGGTTTAGCCCCAGCCCGGTTACCTCGTCCAGCAGACCAATTGCAATCGTTTCGCCCGAGTTGAGTGGGGTCAGCAGGCTCAAATTAAAAGTGGTTTCTGCCAGTGGGGCGGGGGTGGCCGTCAAACTGTTTGGCCCTCCTGATGCAGGTGGAAAAAGCTGGCTCGGATCAAGCAAGCCCAATGTGCAAGAAATAGTAGACAAACTCAGCATCACCACTGCGGCCAGCCGCGCAAAAATAGAACGTGAACGTATCGCTTTCATTCTTCTTCTCCTCATGCAGGCAACCCTTCGGCGTGGGATGTTTGCCTGTGCTTCTATCATACCCGCATATTTTACGCGAGTTGGTCTTTAAAACAAAAAGACACCGTTTTAATAGGTGTCTTTTGCTCATCCATTAATCCAGCTTCAAATTTCCATCATCGTCGAAAGCAAAGAAGGGGTTATAAGCCACTTCCCAAAGATAGCCATCTGGGTCAGAAAAGTATGACGAATAGCCTCCCCAGAAAACTCTCTGTGGCTGTTTAACAATCATCACCCCTTGCGACTTAAGTTTGTGGATGATTTCATCGACTTCGGCCTCACTCTGCGCATTATAGGATAACGTGAACCCGGCAAAACCACTCCCCAGATGGCTTACCGTGGCATCATCCGCAAGTTTTTCACGCGGATAGAGCGCAAAAACCACGCCGCCCGCCTGCAAAAAAGCCACATCACCCTGGCTGGCAGATGCAAGCTTCCAGCCAAGAATTTCGGTATAGAACTTAAGCGAACGCTCGAAATCACCAACGGCCAACGTAATCAGATGCAGGTGTTGTTTCATTCAAGCCTCCTTTTCTTATGCTTTCTTAATAGATATTCTGGTCAACGCCGCGAATTTTGTTTTGGCGAAATGGATTTTTCTGCAATGTGGCGAAGCTCCAAAATGACCAGTCCTGGTCTGGCGTCTGCATGTGCCAAACCGATCAAGATTGCCTGATTGGAAATCGGAATCAATACAATGAACCCGGCTTTTCCTTTAATATATAACTCGTTCAGGTTACCTCGCTCAAACTCACTGCCAATTTGTTGTCCAAGCGTAAAGACTGCCAGCGACATGGCCGCCAGGCGCTCACGATTTACGCCTTCCAACAAAGCCGACGCAATTTCGCCCCCATCCATGCTAACCAAGGACAAAGCATCCAACCCAGACGAGGCCTGTAAAAGATGTTGTAGCTGATGGGATAAAGCATCACTGCGTGAACGAGGCATGGCTTGCTTCTACTTTTTGTCAAATCCTTTGTTATGGAACCAATAAGCAAAACCCTTTATGGTCTATGGATCAATTACGACTGTTTTTCATAATCTTCTGGCAGCCAGCAACACAGCACCAACTCACGCGCGGCTTTGACTTCATCCATCCGCCCAAACAGGGTCGTATGCGGGGCCGACTTGACCAGTTCAGGGTTGGTCTGGGCTTCTTCAGCGATCTGAATCAGCGCGTCAGCAAAAGCATCCAGCGTATCCTTGTTTTCGGTTTCAGTTGGCTCAATCATCAAAGCTTCGTGGACAATCAGCGGGAAGTAGTTCGTCGGTGGGTGAAAGTTATAATCCATTAATCGTTTGGCAATATCCAACGCCCTGACGCCTTGGCCTGCAAACTGCCCTTCCATCACAAACTCGTGCATACAAACGCGATTATATGGAATAGTATAAACCTTTTCAAGCCGCGCTTTCAGGTAATTTGCGTTCAAAACAGCATTTTCAGCAATGTCGCGCAGCCCGTCCGGGCCATGCATTGCAATGTAGGTATAAGAACGCACCAAACCACCGCCAAAATGTCCGTGGAAGGCCTTCATTCGGCCAATCGTCTGCTTCGGGGTCACATAACCGTAAAGGGGCGGGGTTTCGCCATCCGCTTCTTCGATGATTCCGATCAAGGGTGCGGGCAAAAAGTCTGCCAGGATTTCAGAGACGCCCACCGGGCCGCAGCCTGGTCCACCGCCACCATGCGGGACGGAAAAGGTCTTGTGCAGGTTGAAGTGCATCACATCAAAACCCACATCGCCCGGGCGAACAATGCCAAGCAGTGCGTTCATGTTCGCGCCGTCGCCATACATCAGCCCTCCGCAGTCATGGACCAGCTTGATGACTTCTTCGAGATTCTCGTCAAACAGGCCAAGCGTGTTCGGGTTGGTCAGCATCATGCCAAAAACAGTATCATCGCAGGCCGCTTTGAGCGCATCCAGATCGACATTGCCACGCGCATCCGAACGGATCTGTACTACCTGTAATCCCATCATACCCGCAGAAGCCGGGTTGGTGCCATGGGCCGAATCGGGGATAAGCACTTTGACGCGTTTTACATCGCCACGTGATTTGTGATAAGCCCGCATCATCAACACGCCACAAAACTCACCATGTGCACCCGCCGCAGGCTGCAGCGTGACCGCCGCAAAACCGCTGATTTGTTGCAACCAGTCCTGCATTTCATACATTAACGCTAAATTGCCCTGCACTGTTTCAATCGGCTGCAACGGATGTGTAAACATAAAACCGGGTAGGCGGCAAGTATCTTCGTTGATTTTGGGGTTGTACTTCATTGTACACGAGCCCAGCGGGTAAAAACCGCCATCCACACTATAGTTGAACTTCGAGAGCTTCATATAATGGCGCACAACATCAATTTCGGCCAACTCTGGCATGGGCAGATCATCGCGCAGCAAGGCGGCATCGGGCAGATCGTAATGCGGCACATCCGAAGCGGGAAAGGTTACGCCAGTGCGTCCCGGCGAAGAAAGCTCAAAAAGTGTTTTTTCAGCATTAGTCATGGCTGGCCTCCTGCAAAGTTTCCACCAGCAAGTCGATTTCTTCTTTGCTATTCATTTCGGTCACCGCAATCAACAAATGATTGGCAAGTTCGGGGTAATCCTGTCCCAGATCGTAACCGCCCAAGATACCATGATCCAGCAAGTGCGCATTGATCTCTGCGGCTGGCTGCGGACAGCGCAGCGTAAACTCATGGAAAAATGGCTGCGAGTAGCACAGTTCAAACCCGTCAATCTTGCTCAATTGCTCAGCGGCGTAATGCGCCTTTTGATAGCACAGGTTTGCCACCTGTTTTAGGCCGCTCTTGCCAACCACCGCCAGATATACCGCCGAAGCCAGCGCAAGCAGACCCTGATTGGTGCATATATTGGATGTAGCGCGTTCGCGTTTGATATGTTGTTCGCGCGCGGTCAGGGTCAACACGTAGGATTTTTGCCCGCGCGAATCGCGGGTCTCCCCGATCACGCGTCCCGCCATCTTGTGGACGTAGGCCTTTTTGGTGGTAAAAAACCCAAGATGCGGCCCGCCAAACCACATCGGAATCCCCAAGGGTTGGCCCTCCCCGACGACGATATCCGCTCCCATGGCGCCCGGCGTCTTGAAAAGTGCCAACGCTGTCGGGTTGACCACGACGCAGACCAAAGCTCCCTGCGCATGAGCAGACTCTATCAGCCGGGTGTAATCAAAAATACGGCCAAAAAAGTCAGGGTATTGGACGATCAACAGCGCAGTATCTGCATCCACCAACGCGCTTAAGGTCTCAGGAGCAGCTTCCATGTCCACGCTTAAGTTGTCGCCAGCCAGTTCCAATTCCATCCCCTGCGTATACGTGCGAATCGTCTCACGATATTGCGGGTGAACCGTCGGCGAAATAACAATCTTGCGGCGCTTCCCGCGGAAGTTGGCATATGCCATATTGACAGCTTCAGCGGTGGCTGTTGCACCGTCGTAATGCGACGCATTCGAGACTTCCATGCCGGTTAACGCACAGATCAGCGATTGATACTCAAAAATCGCCTGGAGCGTGCCCTGCGAAATCTCTGGCTGGTAGGGGGTATATGCCGTATAGAATTCGCCACGGCTGATAACATGGTTTACCACCGATGGAATGTAGTGATTGTAAACGCCTGCACCCAAAAAGGAAACCAGGTCGCGTGTGCTTTCATTACTGGCGGCAATTTCGCCAAGCAGGGCAGCGGCCTCCATTTCCACGAGCGCGGGGCGTATGTTGATGGCAGGGAAACGATATTTTGCGGGAATGGCATCGAAAAGGTCGTCAATTTTCTCAACGCCAATCGCAGCAAGCATCGCATCCCGCTCTTGTGCAGAGTGAGGAATGTACGTCATGGATGCTCGAATTAATGGTCGCGGGTGGCGCAGTATGCAAGGTAGGCAGCAGCGTCCATCAGGTCTGGAACGGATGTTGCGTTCACTTGCAATATCCAGCCTTCATTATATGGATCCGTGTTCAGCAATTCCGGCTTCTGAATGGGAGCCTCATTAATTACGGCAATCTCCCCGGCTACTGGCAAATAAACCTCACCCGCAGCCTTAACCGATTCTACAGAAGCAACTGGCTTCTCAGCTGTCAATGTTTCACCTACAATGGCAAGCACTTCGAGAAAGACAATATCTGACAGTTGGCTCTGGGCATAATCCGTTAAGCCCACTTTGCCAGTCTGAGGGTCAAACCACTCATCTGTTTTTGTGTATTTAAGGTTTTCGGGGGTATTCATAAAAGACTCCTGTTTGAATATGGGTTTAAAAACAAAAAGGACGCACAAACATTGCGTGTGCGTCCTCTGTCTGTAACCTGAGAGATTCGCCCCTGCCTCGAGCACATTGAAACGCATCGAAGGGTGGGGAGGCTTGCCCCGTCGGTGTCTCCTAGCGGAAACTTTCCAGAGTTAATCGAAACAGGGTCCTTTTGCCTGAGAGTTTCACCCGGACGTGCCCGTCACGAATTTGCACCTTCGGCGCTCTGACTTTTCAGTGTAAACAAACTGAAAACGAGTTCTCTTCCCTGTAACCGTTCTATTATACTTTCATTCAAACAAAAAACAGGGAAGCTATCATTTTTCAGAGTGGGGGATTTCATGGGTAAAGGAAGTCGACGATGTGAGCAGGGTAGAGCGGAAAGCGTTGTTTGTGAAGTTGGCGACGATTGAAGCAATCGACGAAGAGATGGATAGCACAAGCAAGTGCATAAGCAGAGCGAGAGAAGCAACGCGATGAACGAGCAAGTCTGGCAAGGTAGTGGCGAAACTCAGCATTGTCGCCTTCAACAGAGAAAGTGTCGGTCTTGCCAACAGAGATATCATAGCGGCCATAGTGATACCACAACAAACTATAAGCTTCGAACCCATCACTGAAATAGAATTTTGCCTTGGGAGCTTGATCGACAAGGGCTTGAATACACTCTTTGGTTCGTTCCCAAACCAATTTCCAGCCCAAAATGCAGCGTGTGACACGATCTACCATCGTGATTAAAGTAGATCCTGTTTTTTTGTGCTCAATAAAGGTGAATAATTCATCCATCTCAGCTGTGTGGACACTTTCTGGCATCGGTGCATTTTCGGGTAAGCTCTCTGCGCGAGCCTGGACCCATCTTCCAGCAGTGCGGTGATCAATCCCTAGATGACGACCGATACGACGCAGGTTCGTGCCTTCAACATAGAGCCGAACAGCTTGTTGATGCAAGTCTGAACTGTATCCACGTGCTTTCTTCTCGGGCGTATATTTGCACTGGCACACAAAGCACCGCCAACGCTGGCTTCCTGCCGATGTTTTACCTATCTTATTTTGTTTCACTGTTGAACTGCATCTTGGACATTTCATCATCCTATTTTACCCATTATTTGCCCCACTCTGTATTTTTTATTCATTATGAAATATCTAGCAATTAAATGAAAACAACGCCCTTTATGAAGGGCGTTGTCTAAGTACTTACGTGATGCTTCCTAATTTTTCATATTATATAAATAAAAGAATTCTAGAAAAGCAACTCACAAAATAGATGTGTATGATTTATCCTTCTTCTTCAACCGGAGCAGGCCCAGCCAACTTACGATGGCGAAAAGTGATTCGGCCTCGCGAAAGATCATAAGGAGACATCTCCACCTTTACGCGATCCCCAAGCAAAATACGAATGTAAAATTTGCGCATTTTGCCTGAAAGATAAGCCAAAACTTCATGGCCACTCTCAAGTCGAACTTTAAACTGTGTGCCAGGCAGCGCCTCGATCACAGTCCCTTCAACGACGAGTTTGTCGTCATCTTTTGGCATACACACCTCCGAACATTTGCGACTTATTCAAAAGTCTTAACTGTGCGCCGTTTAAGGCGGCGAATTGCTTTCTTCTCTTCCATGCGACGTTGCTCACTCTTGGAAACAAACCAACGCTTGCGACGTACAGTGCTCAAAACGCCACTCTTCACAACTTTTTTGCGAAAGCGCTTTAGCAATCCTTCTTGAGATTCATTCGGGCGTAAACTTACAGCTGTCATGTAATATCACCTCCCTTCCATGGGGGCATAATATTTATAAACAATGAAAATAAAAAAAACGGCTTGTGTCATAAACACAGCCGAGGCAAAATGCGCAACCCAGAAACAGTCTGCAAACACTGAGAAATATACGCTCTGCACAACTCCTTGATGGTCTGCAAAACAGACAGCTTCTGGGGCTGGTTTATAACCGAGAAGAAATTATACTATATAACCTTTTTGCTGAAAAGGTTAATGGAAGATTAAAAGAAAAAGCCTCTTGGCAATGACCTACTCTCCCGGGAGGCTTCCCTCCAAGTACCATCGGCGCTGACGAGCTTAACTTCCGGGTTCGGTATGGGACCGGGTGTACCCTCGTCGCTCAAATCACCAAGAGACTTTATTCACAACAGAATATAACTAAATAGCAAGATAATAAACCTAGCGCCGAAAGCTGTAGAAAAAGTATCAAATTCTCCGCATCATGTGGGTCAGCCCTCGACCATTAGTACGGCTTAGCTGAACACATTACTGCGCTTACACATGCCGCCTATATAGCAGGTAGTCTACCTGCGGTCTTACTGGATTAACTCCATGAGGGATCTAATCTTAGGGCAGGTTTCCCACTTAGATGCTTTCAGCGGTTATCCTTGCCAGACATAGCTACCCAGCAATGCCGTTGGCACGACAACTGGCACACCAGAGGTCTGTCCACCTCGGTCCTCTCGTACTAGAGGCAGCTCCCTTCAAATCCCTTGCGCCCACAGCGGATAGAGACCGACCTGTCTCACGACGGTCTGAACCCAGCTCGCGTACCGCTTTAACGGGCGAACAGCCCGACCCTTGGGACCTTGTACAGCCCCAGGATGCGATGAGCCGACATCGAGGTGCCGAGCGAAGTCGTCGATGTGAACTCTTGGACTTCACCAGCCTGTTATCCCCGGGGTAGCTTTTATCCGGTAAGCCACGACCCTTCCACGCGGTATCGTGGGATCACTAAGCCCGACTTTCGTCTCTGCTCGACGCGTTGGTCTTGCAGTCAAGCTCCCTTATGCCTTTGCACTCTATGGATGGTTTCCATTCATCCTGAGGGAACCTTTGGGCGCCTCCGTTACTTTTTAGGAGGCGACCGCCCCAGTCAAACTGCCCATCTGGCACGGTTCCCCATCCGGATGACGGTATGGGGTTAGGATCTAAATAAGATCAGGGTGGTATTTCACTGACGGCTCCACCGAGGCTAGCGCCCCAGCTTCAAAGCCTCCCACCTATACTACACAGATCTTACCCAAATTCAATGCCAAATTGCAGTAAAGCTCCACGGGGTCTTTTTGTCCTGCTGCGGGTAGGCCGCATCTTCACAGCCATTTCAATTTCACCGGGTCTATCGTTGAGACAGTGCTCTAGTTGTTACGCGGTTCGTGCGGGTCGGAACTTACCCGACAAGGAATTTCGCTACCTTAGGACCGTTATAGTTACGGCCGCCGTTCACCGGGGCTTCAGTTCAAAGCTTCGACTTGCGTCTAACCTCTCCCTTTAACCTTCCGGCACTGGGCACGCGTCAGCCCCTATACATCGCCTTACGGCTTAGCAGAGACCTGTGTTTTTGTTAAACAGTCACTAGAGCCATTTCACTGCGACCCACTTGCGTGGGTACCCCTTATCCCGAAGTTACGGGGTCATGTTGCCTAGTTCCTTAACGATAGTTCTCCCGTTCGCCTTGGTATACTCAACCCGTCTACCGGTGTCGGTTTGCGGTACAGGCACCTGGACTTCAACGTTTAGTGGCTTTTCTTGGCAATATGGCTCAACCACTTCCGCCTCAAGGGCTCGCTCTCGTCTCAGCTCAACTGGCGGATTTTCCTACCAATCTCAACGCCTAAACGGATTGCACCTCCACAACCAATCGGAGGCTGGCCTACCACGTTGCGTCCCCACATCACTCCATCCAGGTGGTTCCGGAATGTTGACCGGATATCCATCACCTACGCCTCTCGGCCTCGGCTAAGGCCCTGACTAACCCGACGCGGAATGACCTGGCGTCGGAAACCTTAGACATACGGCGAACACGGTTCTCACGTGTTTATTCGCTACTCATGCCTGCATTCTCACTTCCATCCGCTCCAGCCGTCCTTACGGTCGACCTTCACTGCTGATGGAACGCTCCCCTACCGACTTACTTGCGTAAGTCCCATAGCTTCGGTGCTACACTTAGCCCCGTTAAGTTTTCCGCGCAGGGCCACTAGACCAGTGAGCTATTACGCACTCTTTAAAGGGTGGCTGCTTCTAAGCCAACCTCCTGGTTGTTTAAGTAGCCCCACCTCGTTTCCCACTTAGTGTAGACTTAAGGACCTTAGCTGATGATCTGGGCTGTTTCCCTTTCGACCCCGAAACTCATCTCCCGGAGTCCGACTGCTGTGCTATGGAGTATTGGCATTCCGAGTTTGATTGGGTTCAGTAAGCTGTAAGCCCCTTAGCCCATTCAGTGCTGTACCTCCAATACTAAACACACAACGCTAGCCCTAAAGCTATTTCGGGGAGAACCAGCTATCTCCTAGTTCGTTTGGCATATCACCTCTACCCACAGGTCATCTCCTAATTTTGCAACATTAGTAAGTTCGGGCCTCCACGAGTGGTTAGACTCGCTTCACCCTGCCCATGGGTAGCTCACCAGGTTTCGGGTCTAATCCCAGCGACTATACGCCCTATTCAGACTCGCTTTCGCTACGGCTTCGGGTGTCACTCCCTTAACCTCGCCACTGAGATTAACTCGCAGGCTCATTCTCCAAGAGGCACGCTGTCAGGCATAGCGCCGCGCACAGGATTACTCCTTAGCACCGACACGCCATTAGCCCTCCAACTGCTTGTAAGCTTATGGTTTCAGGTTCTATTTCACTCCCCTAACAGGGGTACTTTTCACCTTTCCCTCACGGTACTAGTTCACTATCGGTCGTCAAGCGTATTTAGCCTTAGAGAGTGGACTCCCTAAATTCCTACCGGATTAGCGTGCCCGGCAGTACTCAGGTACCTAGCGGAAGTCAATCAGTTTTCGTATACGGGGCTGTTACCCTCTTTGGCTGGCTGTCCCACACCATTCCACTAACCGATTGATTTGTAACTTCACAGTGCTAGGCCCTACAACCCCAAAGAAGCAAGCCTCTCTGGTTTGGGCTGATCCCCGTTCGCTCGCCACTACTAGGGGAATAATTTCTTTTCCTCTGGGTACTTAGATGTTTCAGTTCCCCAGGTGCCCTTCCTCAAACCTATATATTCAGTAAGAGGATACTGGAGGTTCGCTCCAGTGGGTTTCCCCATTCGGAAATCCTCGGATATAACGCCTGTTAACGGCTCCCCGAGGCTTATCGCAGTTTCCCACGTCCTTCGTCGGCACTTGACGCCAAGGCATCCACCATAAGCCCTTAGTAACTTCACCACTTGATGCGGAGAAGTTGATACTTTTTCATAATTCGGCTTAAAAATTTTATGCTTTAGGTTTATTGCTCATTACTATTCAGTTATCAAGGTTCAATCTCACCATTGAATGGTGACGGATGCTATTGAAATCTTCAAGGGCATCCGTCGCCCTTCAATTTTATTCACTTTTACAGACGAAGCAACCCGGCTCATCGCCGGGTCACCAGTGTGACTTGCGATTTGAGCAAATAAGCTTGTTAATACAGATTGTTCCAATTTGCCAAACTAATCCTCACATTTTGGTAATGCAGCTCTGTGGAGATGGCGGGATTTGAACCCGCGACCTTCGCCTTGCAAAGGCGCTGCTCTCCCACTGAGCTACATCCCCAGACTATGTCTGTGGGCTTGACAGGATTCGAACCTGTGACCCCTGCGTTATCAGCACAGTGCTCTAACCAACTGAGCTACAAGCCCGGGGTTGCATCTTAGCAACTGAGAAGTGATAGGAAGGCGTACAACATATCTGCTTTCACCACCGCGGCGAAAGACTTAATTTATTGAGTGGATGCGAGCCCATAAAATGGGCAAGCGATCGAGAACTCTAGAAAGGAGGTGATCCAGGCGCACCTTCCGGTACTCCTACCTTGTTACGACTTCGTCCCAGTCACCAGCACCACCTTCGACAGCGCCCTCCTTGCGGTTAGGCTACCGGCTTCAGGTGTTACCAGCTCCCATGACGTGACGGGCGGTGTGTACAAGGCCCGAGAACGTATTCAATGCACTATAGCTGACGCGCATTTACTAGCAACTCCGACTTCACACAGGCGAGTTGCAGCCTGTGATCTGAACTGAGGCCGGCTTTGGGGATTGGCTCCACCTCGCGGCTTAGCAACCCATTGTACCGACCATTGTAGCGTGTGTGTAGCCCCAGATATAAAGGCCATGCTGACTTGACGTCATCCCCACCTTCCTCCGGCTTGATACCGGCGGTCCCACGTGACACATATAACACGTAGCGAGGGTTGCGCTCGTTAGCGGACTTAACCGAACATCTCACGACACGAGCTGACGACAGCCATGCAGCACCTGTGAAAGCTCCCTTGCGGGTCGGTCACCTTTCGGATCCCTACCACTCACATGTCAAACCTGGGTAAGGTTCTTCGTGTAACATCGAATTAAACCACACGCTCCGCTGCTTGTGCGGGCCCCCGTCAATTCCTTTGAGTTTTAACCTTGCGGCCGTAGTCCCCAGGCGGTAGACTTATCGCGTTAGCTTCGACACCGAAGGTTTTGAACCCTCCGACGCCAAGTCTACATCGTTTACAGCTAGGACTACCGGGGTCTCTAATCCCGTTCGCTCCCCTAGCTTTCGTGTCTGAGCGTCAGGATCATCCCAGAAGGCCGCCTTCGCCACTGGTGTTCCTCCGGATATCTACGCATTTCACCACTACACCCGGAATTCCACCTTCCTCTGATGACCTCAAGTTCGGTAGTATTGAACGACCCCTCCCAGTTGAGCCGGGAGATTTCACATCCAACTTGCCGAACCGCCTGCACACGCTTTACGCCCAGTAAATCCGGATAACGCTCGTCTCCTACGTTTTACCGCGGCTGCTGGCACGTAGTTAGCCGAGACTTATTCCTGAGGTACTGTCCTTTCTCATTCCTCAGAAAAGTGCTTTACGACCCGAGGGCCTTCATCGCACACGCGGCGTTGCTGGGTCAGGCTTTCGCCCATTGCCCAATATTCCCTACTGCTGCCACCCGTAGGTGTATGGCCCGTGTTTCAGTGCCATTGCGAGGGACCACCCTCTCAGGTCCCTTACCCGTCGTAGCCTTGGTGAGCCGTTACCTCACCAACTAGCTGATGGGAAGCAGGCTCCTCCCGAAGCGCATTACTGCTTTAATTGCCAGCTTCTAAACCCGGCAATCACATGAGGTATTAGCAATCCTTTCGGACTGTTATCCCACACTTCGGGGCAGATCGCCAACTCGTTACTCGCCCGTTCGCCACTAAGTGTATTGCTACACTCCGTTCGACTTGCATGTATTAAGCACGCCGCCAGCGTTCATCCTGAGCCAGGATCAAACTCTCCGCAAAAAATTTTGCACTCTTTCGAGTGTAAGTTACGGGTTCAAAACGACAGGGGTTGTCGTATTCTTCCTATCACTTTTCAGTTGTTAAGGTGCTGTCAACCGATCGGGCGATGCCCGCATCATGTCGGCCTGTCAAGGCTCTTCGAGAGAAGAGATAATAATACCGATGCTTTTACAACATCGGTTCACCAGAATATTGCTTGCTTCTGTGTCTCTGGTGGGACGCTTCTCTCTTAGTTTTTATTGATTTGTCGGGGAGACGAAATCTTTTGTTTCTGACTGGCTTACCTATTATATGTATTCCAGCTTTTCTGTCAAGGGTATTTCAGAAATCTCTTTTTTCAATTTCCTGCGAACTTTTTTTCAAACTTTTTTTTCGCAATTGATTTGAAATTTCTTTTTGCCGGAAGGCTTTGTTCCCAAGAGCGAAGGGCAATTATATGCGTTCCGTTTTTTCTGTCAAGGGCATTTCAGAAATCTGTTTTTGCTGTTTCCTGCAAAACTTCTTACTGCAATCACCAAGCAATTTCTTTTTTCCTGAACAACCTTGTACCCAACAGCGAAGGGCAATTATATGCAGATAAGCCAGAAAGTCAAGCGAATTTGGGACCAATTTGGGCGATTCAAGGTTATTTAAGGTTAAAGAATTAGGTTCTTTAAGGTAAACGGCGCTTTTTTAGGAAAAACCAACCGAATCAGGTCGTTTAGGGTAATTTGTGACGTAGAGCAAATTCCCCGCCTGCATCCTCGCCGCCAAACGGGGATTCGAGAATCCCATCAAAAGGTGCAATTTTGGATTGTTTTGGCAAAAAAGTTGAGGATGGATTTGGCCCTAACAGTTTGCTATTCCCCATAGAAAACGGTTAATTCATTTCCTGCCTGCCAGAAAGGGCACGCAAAAGGGTATTCTGATCTGCATATTCAAGATCGCCGCCAACGGGTAGACCGCGCGCAAGGCGCGTAACATGAACAGAAAATGGCGCCAATTGCTGATTTAGATAGAGCGCAGTAGCATCTCCTTCCATACTTGGATTGGTAGCCAGAATAATTTCGGTGGCTCTGCCCTGTCCAACGCGTGCCAGAAGCGGTTTGATTTTCAGATCGTCCGGGCCAATGCCTTCGATGGGAGAAAGGACGCCATGCAAAACGTGGTATTTTCCGCGATAGGCACCGATGCGTTCGATGGCAATTACATCTAAAGGTTCTTCAACAACGCAAATCACCAATTCGTCACGGGCGGCACTGGCGCAGATTTCGCAGCGATCCCTGCCAGCAAGCATGATATTGAAGCACTCAGGACAAAAGGCAGTCTGGCTTTTGAGGGCAAGCAACGCGTCAGCCAGAGATTGGGATGCATCTTCAGGTGCACGCAGCAAATAAAAGGCCAACCGCGAGGCGGATTTTGGGCCAATGCCGGGCAGGCGCTCGAAGGCGGTGATGAGGTTTTGTAGGGGTTCGGGGAGGATCATGGGGTTAGAAGGTTGAAGGTTGAAAGTTACAGGTTGAAAGTTGAAGGTTTCCTAACTTTCAACCTGTAACCAATCACTAAAAGGGAAGGCCACCCGCGAGGGGGCCCATCATTTTTTCTTGCAGTTCGCGGGATTTGTCGAGGGCGAGGTTGACGGCGCTCAAAATCATATCATTAAGCATTTCAGCATCGGCATCTTTCAGGAAGTCGGGGTCGATTTCGACGGCCTGACATTTTTGGTCGCCGGTCATGGTGATTTTGATGGCTCCGCCCCCAGCGGTGATGCTGACGGTTTCAACAGCCAGTTTCTCTTCGGCTTCAGCCATTTGCTTCTGAAGTTTTTGGATCTGGGCCATCATTGGGTTGCCGCCACCGCCCATTGCGGGGCCTCGGTTAAATCCTTTTGCCATTTTAAACTCCTTAAATTTACGATTTATGATTTTGGATTTACGATTGAGGCCAAATAATTGTCAATCGTAAATCCAAAATTATTGTATGTCTACGATTTCGCCGCCGAGTTGGTTGGCGACGGCGACCATGCCGTCGGGTTTGACGCTGGCGGGGAGGCTGCCTTTGGCCCCGGAGACAATCGCTTGAATGGCAACATCCACACCGAGGGTCTCGCGGATGGCGTTGCGTGCCAGGTCGAGGCTTTCAGGGCGGTTGAATTTTTCCTGCAGGATGTCGCTGGCAAAGGCCAGGATGATGACTCCATCACGGACTTCAGTCAGTTTGCCGGAATTGAGCAAGGCAGCGACGTTGGCGTCTTTTTGTTTGATCAGGGCAGAGATTTGCCGCCACGCTTTTGACACCGATTCGAGTGAGACACTCGCTTTGGGCTGGGATTCGGCCCTCTAACGGGAGGCGCGGTTACCGGCGGTGTGGGCGCAACTGAAGCTGGGGGGGAAACCGAAGGTTTCAAAGCAGGCCGGGGCGCAGAAACAACTTCCACTTGCGCCTGCGGCTTTTCGAGCATTTCGGCGAAGGCCAGTTCGAGGCCGAGCGATGGCGACCATCCGCCACGCGGATCGGTCGCGGCGGCGTTAAAGGCGCGCATCATGCGCAGAACATAGGTGCTGTGCAGGGCGCTGGCATGTTTGACCATTTGTGCACGGGTGTCGTTGGGGACTTCAACCTGCTCGCCGTTGCCCATTTGAATGAGCATCAAATTGCGCAAGTAATCGACAATTTGACGGGCGAGGGCACGAGCATCCGCACCGCCATCGAGAGCGCGGTGGATTTCGTCGAGGCCGAGGCCGGGCTGCTTGTCGATGATCGCCTGGATGAGGCCGATGACGGAGTGACTGGTGGCCGTACCAAGGACGGTCTGGGCCAGTTCGAGGGTGATGTTGCCACCCGTGGATGAAAGCTGGTCCAGCAGGGAAATAGCATCGCGCAAGCCGCCAGACGCCTGACGGGCAATCTGCGTCAGGGCTTCTGGGTCAGAGGAGATGTTTTCGGCTTTGCAGATTTCTTCGAGACGGCGCGTGATTTCGCCGAGCGGAACACGCCGAAACTCGTGGCGCTGACAGCGTGAAAGCACCGTCGCGGGGATTTTGTGGATTTCGGTAGTGGCAAGAATAAAAATGGCGTGGGGCGGCGGCTCTTCAAGCGTTTTGAGCAAGGCATTGAAGGCAGCCGTAGAAAGCATGTGGACTTCGTCGATAATATAGACTTTGTAGGTGCCTTGTGACGGCGAAAAATTGATCTTGTCACGCAGATCGCGGACATCATCCACCGATGTGTTAGAGGCGGCATCAATTTCGATCAAATCCATAAAGCGGTTTTCGTTGACCGCGAGGCAGTGGGCACATTCATTGCATGGGCGCTGGGCCTTATCGGCAGCGAGGCAGTTGACAGCTTTGGCAAGCAGACGGGCGGCGGTCGTTTTGCCGGTGCCGCGCGGACCAGAAAAAAGGTAAGCATGGGCAACGCGCCCGCTGACCACGGCGTTTTTCAACGTCTGGACGATGTGTTCCTGGGAGACAACTTCATCCCAAAGTTGGGGGCGCCATTTGCGGTAGAGAGCTTGAGTCATGGGATTTGCGATTTACAATTTTGGATTTACGATTTGGGATTGGTGATTTAGATGATTATGATAGCATGATTTTGGGGGTTTGGAGAATGATGAATGAAAATTGCCGGGGATGATCTTTCCCGGCAATTTTGGCTAACGCATTTTACAATTCGGTTAAGGAGCAATTTTGGACTTGATTTCTTGCCAAGTGGCACCACCGTCAGCGGATTTGACGAGGGCAACCTGATCGTTGTCGGTGGCAACGGCCCAGGCTGTATTGACATCGATGAAGCTGAATTGACCCTCCCAGTTGACGTTTCCCATGAGCTTCCAGGTGTGGCCGGCATCATCAGAGCGCAGGATGTTGCGGCTGAGGGCAAAGGCCGTGGACACGCCAACAAACTGAAGCGTTCCCCCAGGGTAGGGATAAGTTTTCCAGGTAGCGCCTGCATCCGTGGTTTCGTACAAGAATGGATGAGGGGTTGAACCACCGTCAGTAGATTGCATACAGTTCAAAATGAGATCACCACTGGTTGCGGTAAAAAGGATTGGGTTGGTTGGACCGCAGTAGCCTTTGTCAAAAATATCGGGCAACGATGCGGGTGGAGGGAATTGGATGCTTTGCCAGCTCATGCCACCATCGTTGGATTTGAAGATGTAGGGAACGGGAACGACCCCGTGGCAGTCCACCGCCATCCAGCCGTTTTGCGGGCTGACGAAGGTTAGCGCATTTTTGTAGCAACCCTGCGTGCCGCTGGCATCGTTTTGCGGTGAAATAAGCGTCTGCCAGGTCGCGCCACCGTCAACGGTGGCGAGCAGGACGAAATAATCGTGGTTCATGCCTGCACCGACATGCACCATCATCCAGCCGTGTTGGGCATCGACAAAGGATAGGTCAGACGGCATGTAGCCTTCATCAAAGAGGGCAGGGTCGGTCAGCGTGGCTTCCTGCCAGGTTGCGCCACCATCAGCCGTGCGCCAGATGGAAGCATGCGTCGTTGGCGCCGGGATCGTCGCATGGTAGGCCACCCAGGCGTGATTTAAATCCATAAAAAAGCCAGTCGCGCTCTTCGCCGCTGAATTAGCGTCCATCGGCTCGGACGGGGTGACATCCTGCCAGCTCAGGCCGCCGTCAGCGGTGCGCAGGATATGATCGCTGTTGTTGTCCAAACCGCCAATGGCCCAACCTTGTGTAGCATCCAGCATGTGGATGTTGGTGACTTTGATCTCCTGCCCGGCAGGCAGATGCGCAATCGACGCAGTAGATGGCGGCTGGGTGGGATTGGCTGGTGGTGTTTCAGTGGGAATTTGAGCAGGCTCGGCGGTGGCGGTGGCTTGGATGGCAGGGACAACGGTTGGCACAAGTGTATATGTAGCGATATTCTCAACCGCTGTCGGCAAAGCACAGGCCAACAGAAGTAGAGTACCAAGCAAAAGGGGAAAAAATTTCTTGAACAACATCACCATCTCCAGCTAACGACAAATCAGAATGGGACAGTTGGCTCTGGTAATAAGCAGGGTGAGCACATCGCCGAGCGTGACTGTTTTTAATGCCGTGCCGCTGTACCCACCCATCAGAACAAGATCAATGTCACGTTCTTTGATTATATCGAGAAAAACATCGAGTGGGCCGTTGATGGTGAGAAAATCGGCATGGATGTCATGACGTTTAAGGTAGCTTTGGGCATAGTCAGGCGCAGAAGGAGCCACCGGCCCATCTTCGGATACAATCAGAACCGTCAGGACGGTTTGCCAGTGTTCGGCGATGTAGGCGGCAACAAAGAGCGCCTCGCGCGATTTGAGACTGCCATCGAAGGCAACTAGGGCGTGTTCCATGCGGCTGACTTTGCCGGGAATGGTCAGGATGGGACGGGCCGAGCGCCAGATGATCGAGCAAATGCTGGGGCTGATGTGCTCAGGATCGGTGTTCATTACGATTAAATCTGCGAGCAGGGCGTTCTGACAAATTTGGTCGGGAACGCTGCCTTTGACGATACTCAATGAATTTGTCAGATAACCGCTGGCATTGACATCACGGCAACGTTGGTTGAACTGTGACTGGATTTCGATGATTTGGGGAACGCTGTCAGCGTCATCAATTGGTATGACGTGCAGGCCCTGAATTGAGCAGGCTTCTTTGCGGGCAATCACGGTGGCCTGTTCCAGCGGGAGCCAGTTTTGACCATCAAGCGGGACAAGAATATCGCTGAAAAGCTGGTCGATGTAACGGTTGAGAAATTTCGGTTTGGGGGCAGGTTGGGATTCAACGGCAACGGTTTCAGCCGACGGATTTTTTTCTTCGACGGTTAAATCTGCCACCGCAGCATCGGGGCTGACATGCAGACCCAGATGTTGCGCAAGCTGATGGCGGTATTCGGAAACCCAAAGATAGAGATCGGTCTCAGTGCGGTTGGGAAACCAACGCAGTAGGCCACGCTCACGGATTGGATCAATGATGGGCTGGTAGACGGCTTCAACCCAATGGGAAACGGCTTCAGAATAGGAAATGTCCCGTTTAAAATCAATCCCCATGAAATAGCGGTGAACCTGAATATGTTCCAGGATTTTTTTGTATTGCCCCGGGATGGTGACATTCAGGTTGAGCACGGGGAAAAGACTGGGCAGGCTGGTTTGCGCAATGAAATCAGCATATTCCAATTGCAGGATGATGTCATCCAACTGCATTTCGGCGGATACAAGCGTGGTTGTTTTGACTTCGACCACGTGCGCTTGAATGTAGGCGAAACCTTCCTGACGGGCAACAGAAACACGTTGATTGCCATCCAGCACAAAGTAAACTTCGCCCACTTTATAAACATCAATCGGGGGCAGGCCTGCGCCAAACGGATCGTCAATGGCAGCTTTGACTTGCGCCCAATGCTCCCGATCTGCATCCAGAAGCGGCAAAAAGCTGCGGGTAAAGTCGGTATAGCGCCCGACACTGCCAATGATGGCTTTGAGCGGAATTTCCTGCAAGCCGCGTTCAGCACCAATCTGGAGTTTGAGCTTTTGAGCAACTTCATGATAAGAAAGAAGCTCATTAGAGATGCCGGTTAAGCGCGAAAGCACTTCCTGCATGGATGCTTTGGCGCGAGCATCATTGAAATCGTGCAGAGCGGTTTGATAATGTGTGTCAGTTGTCAGCATGGGTTAATCTTATGAAGAGGGGATTTTAATAATAGTGAGAGGCAAACGCCTGAATAAAATACCCTATTTGTGATTATCGACAAATTAGCATGGGACATTCAGCTTCACGCAGCAGAAAATTGACTGTGCTGCCAAGCATGACTTCTTTTAAGGCATTTCCGTTGTACCCGCCAATCAGGATCAGGTTGATTTTTTGCTCTTTAACAACATCCAGGATGATTTCCAGTGGGCCTTCCTTGCTGATGAAGCTGGCCGTGATGCCGTAAGATGTGAGATAAGTGCGGGCATAATCTTGCGTGGAGCGAAAAACTTTCTCGCGGTCGATGAGGGTGAGAACAGTGAGCGAGATTTTCCACTGGTCGGCAAGGTAAGCGGCGACGAATAGAGCTTCTTTTGATTTCATGTTGCCGTTGTAAATGAGCAGGGCGCGATCCATCTGGCTGATTTTTTCGCGGACGGCCAGAACCGGGCGCGCAGCGCGCCAGATGATGGCCCGCAACCCTGAGCCGACCCCGGCAATGCCGGGTTGCGGTGGGTGAGAAACATTCAGGACAACGAGATCGGTAAATAAAGCGTGCCGGCAAATCTGGTTGGGGATTTTGCCGTTGACGATTGTCAGCGCATCTTTTAAATACGCACCAACGTTGACCTGTTCGCAAAAACTGTCGAAACGCGCCTTAATCTCAAGCGCCTCATCACTCTCGGGGTTGGCATCCATCGGCAAAATGTGTAGTCCGCGCAGGGATGCTTTTTCTTTTCGGGCCACCAACGCCGCCTGCTCAAGCGCACGCCAGCTTTCGGGCAGGCCATTAAACGGCACCAGGATATCGCCAAAAAGCTGATCGATATACTGGTCAAAGGCTCTGGGTTTGCGCGATGTGATTTCTTCCAATATCCGGGGAAATTTTTGCCCGACTAGATCCACGACAGCGGCAGTTGGGCTGATGGCTTGTCCATGGCTTTTTTCGAGCAGGTAGCGATGTTCTGAAACCCAAACATACATATCGGTTTCGGTGCGATCTGGAAACGATCGCAGCAGCCGGTGTTCGCGAATGGGCTCGACAATTGCCAGATAAACCATGTCGTACCAATGAGAAATCGCCTCAGGGTAGGGAATGTGGCGTTTGAAATCAATCCCCATAAAATAGCGATGCGCCTGAATATGATCAAGCAGTTTATCGTATTGACCGGGGATGGTGACTGTCAAATTGACGCCGGGACGCAGAAAAAACATATCGGTACGGTCCAAGAACTCGCCATACTCCGAGCGGACGATGAGCGCATCCAGTTCGGCGGCAGATTTAAGGGGCGCATCCGTTTCTACTTCGATGACGTGCGCTTGGATGTAGACAAGGCCGTTCAGGCGTGCCACCGAAACACGCTGATTGCCGTCAAGTACAAAGTAGACTTCGCCCACTTTGTAGACGTCAATGGGGGCCAGAACAATTCCAGCATCCGTGGCGGCCTTGACGCGCGCCCAGCGTTCGCGGTCGGTATCTGAAAGCGGCAAAAAGGTACGGGTGAAATCGGTATAACGCCCAACGCTGCCCACAATCGCCTTGAGCGGAATTTCAAGCACGCCACGTTCGCTACGCATACTCAGATGCAAACGGTTGGCAACTTCTTCATAGGAGAGCAACTCGTTTGAACGCCCAGAGAGATGTGCGAGCACGCCCTCCAGAGAAGCCTGGGCGCGTACCTTGTTAAAAATCTCGTCGGGCGGCGGGATAATTCGGGTCGTTGGTGGTCATACGATAATCTTAACGGGATACATCGCATTTGTGCAAGACAATCTGCTTACAATTCGGTGAGATGACCCGTTTGGGGCACGCGTTGCGACAGATTTGGGCGTTCTCGTTTACAATACGCGGCATGTTTGAATATGAACTCACCGCCACCGAAGGCCGCGCACGCGCTGGCATCTTTCACACCCCGCATGGCTCGCTGCAAACGCCAGTCTTTGCGCCAGTAGGCACACAGGCCACCGTCAAGACGCTCACGCCCGTCCATCTGAATGAACTGGGTGCGACCCTGGTGCTTTCGAACACCTATCATCTTTATCTACGTCCCTGCGACGAACTGGTGGCCGAGATGGGCGGGCTGCACAAGTTCATGCAATGGTCACGCCCTATGCTGACAGATTCTGGCGGCTTTCAGGTTTTCTCGCTGGCGCAGATGCGCAAAATCGACAATGACGGCGTGACCTTTAAAAGCCACATCGATGGCTCGACCCACCGCTTCACCCCCGAAAAATCAATCGCCATTCAGGAAAACCTGGGCGCAGACATCATCATGGCCTTCGATGAGTGCGCCGACCCCAACAACCGCGAATATATCAAAGTTGCGATGGAACGCACCCACCGCTGGGCCGAACGCAGTCTGCATGCAAAAAAGCGGGACGATCAGGCCCTTTTTGGGATCGTACAGGGCGGAGTTGACCCTGAACTGCGCACTGCTTCGGCAATGTTTATCGCATCCTTGCCATTCCCCGGCATCGCCATCGGCGGACTGTCTGTGGGCGAGAGCAAAGACGAGATGCACAGTACACTCGATGTGGTCACGCCGCTACTCCCGGCAAACAAACCGCGGTACCTGATGGGCGTCGGCACCCCCGAAGATTTGATTAACGGCGTGCTGCGCGGCATCGACATCTTCGATTGCGTGCTGCCAACGCGACTGGCACGCCATCAGGCCGCCTTCAGCCCTGAAGGACGGCTGAACATGATGAACGCCATCCACGCCCACGACCAGCGCCCCATTGACGAAAGCTGTGACTGTTATACGTGCCGAACCTTTACCCGCGCCTACATCCGCCACCTGATTGTTGCCAAAGAAATGCTGGCCGCCACGCTACTCTCGATTTACAACCTGCGCGCATTGATTCGATTGATGGAAGAAATACGATTGCATATCACGGCTGGCACATTTGAAAAGCAAGCACCAACCCTGCTGGAAAAGTGGGCCAACAATGCCAACAAAACAACAAGAAAATAATGCAAATTATTGCAAAGAAAAGTTTTCGATCGGTAAAATAAGTCAATAATATAGTAGTACGTCCCGTCACAAACAGGCTACAATAAGCCATTCCTATTCCCCATAAAAAGAAAGCTACATTATGAACATTCTTCACGCCTTTATTCTGGGCATCATACAGGGATTGACCGAATTCATCCCCGTATCTTCCACCGCCCATCTGCTGATTGCCAGTCGGTTGATGAACATCCCGGCTGATGACGCATCGTTTGCCTTCAATGTGCTCGTCCAACTTGGCACAACGATGGCGTTGATTGTGTACTTTTGGAAAGACATGCTTTCACTGGTCAAAGCATTCTTTGCCAAGCCTTTCTCCACCGCAGAGAACCGGCTGGCCTGGTACATTCTGATCGCCACTGTTCCGGCGCTGTTAGCAGGCGTGCTGCTTAAAAAATATGTGGAAGGCTTGTTTGGACAGCCTTTGACGGCTGCTGCTATCCGCTTGTTTGCCGCAGCCATTGTGCTGACGCTGGCCGAGCGTTTTGGCAAACGCACCCGCAAGTTGGATACGATGAACTGGTTGGATGCGCTCTTTGTCGGAATCATGCAAGTGCTGGCGGTCTTCCCCGGTGCATCGCGCAGCGGCGTCACCATCAGCGGCGGCATGTTTCGAGGCTTTGATCGCCCCGCAGCGGCACGCTTCGCCTTTTTGATGTCGGTGCCCGTGATGTTGGCAGCCAGCGGCTACGAAACCTATGACCTGCTCAAACACGGCCCCGGATTGAGCGATTTCCTTCCATTATTGACAGTTGGATTCATCACCGCAGGCGTGGTTGGGTGGT
This sequence comes from uncultured Chloroflexia bacterium, assembly GCA_963757465.1. Lineage (GTDB taxonomy): Bacteria > Chloroflexota > Anaerolineae > Anaerolineales > Villigracilaceae > UBA5195. Next base: position 362,839 of record CAVWRY010000011.1, read on the forward strand.
TTACAATTAAATGGTTATTAGGCTACTTAAATAAACATTCTCTGTACGTCTTCGCAATTTACTGTGCAGTGCTTGCCGCAGTATGTGTGATACTCCAATTTGTTCTTCGGTAAAATATCATTTGTGAAAAAAATTCTGCTTTCCATTTTGCTTTTGCTAACAGCGTGTGGCGCGCCCACATCCAATCAGCCAACAGCAACACCCACCGTCATCAAGGTGTATGCGACCGCCGCAACGCAAAGCTGGCAGACTGCAATGTTTAAATGCGCAGGGCAGCAATCTGTCGTATTGACGCTCAGTGATCCCGCTTCAGCAGATGTAACGCTGCGCATGGGCGAGCCGCAAAACCTTTCCATGCCGGCCTTTCAGCTCGGCTACGAAGAAGTTCTTGTGGTCGTCAACAAGTCGCATTCCTTTCAACAATTGCGCACCGAACAGGTCTCAGAATTGTTTACCGGGGCGATCACCGATTGGAGCCAGATCACACCCTCTGAAACGGGAACGGTGCAGGTATGGGTCTTCCCCGAGGGGGATGATGCGCAGCAAGTTTTTGCAACAACACTGGCGGGGAAACCAGTCGTCTCCAATGCGCGGCTGGCTACCAGTCCCGAAGAAATGTCGCGGGCCATCAGCAGCGACCCCAACGCCATCGGCATCTTATCACGCCACTGGAAAACAGATAACCTGATGGATGTTTATGTGGCTGCATCTGCTCCAATATTGGCCATCACGCCCGCTGAGCCACAGGGCATGCTGAAAAATCTGCTGGCCTGTTTGCAAGGATAACCTATGAAAATCCTGGTGGTAGACGATAACGCGCTCGAACGCCAAATCATCGAAAAACCCCTGGCCAACGTGGATGAGTATGAAGTCATCGCGCTGGACAACGTCAAAGCCGCAAAAAAAGTACTCGAAGATAACAAAGCCGTCCGCTTTGTGATTACGGACTGGGTTATGCCAGATATTGATGGGCTGGCTTTCGTGCGCTGGATTCGCAAAGCAAAACTGACCGGATATGTTTACGTAATTTTACTGACTTCACGCGAAGACCCCGGCGATATTGAAGATGGCCTGAATGCTGGTGCAGATGATTACATTAAAAAACCCTGTCATCCCAAAGAATTGCTGGCGCGTGTGGCGGTTGGCAAGCGCATATTGAACCTGGAAGAAAACCTGCGCAAGGCATCAGAAAAATTGAAGCGGCAGGTTTTGATCGACGAATTGACTGAACTGAAGAACCGCCGCGCCATTTATCAAATTGGGCGGCAGGAAATCGGGCGCGCCAACCGCGATGAATCGCCCCTAAGCGTGCTCTTTCTCGACATTGATAAATTCAAGGATATTAACGATACCTACGGTCACCTGGCCGGGGACGAGGCGCTGAAACTGACCGCGCAACTGCTGCAAGACAACATCCGCGACTATGATATGGCCGGGCGCTGGGCCGGAGACGAATTTATCGTGCTGCTGCCCAATACCAACATCCAGGAAGCCAACGACCTGGGGGAACGTGTCTTGCGCGCCTTCAATCGCAAAGCGATGCTGCTGAAAAACGGCAGCCGGATTGTGCTAAACGTCAGCATTGGACTGCACACCTGGATGCCCGGTCGGCACAGAGCTGCCCGATCTGGATGTGCTGGTGCGGTTGGCGGATGAAGCAATGTACAAGGCCAAACAGTCGGGCGGTAACCGCACACTTGCCTAGACAATTGACAACAACAAAACAGACCTGACGGGTTGAACCCATCAGGTCTGTTTTTATTCGACCCTTAAACGCTTTGGCAGAACTTGCAGGTGCGATGCTCGGCTTCAACAATTGCCTGATCAGAACTCCAGAAAAAGTTATCTTCACCAATCTCTTGCAGCAAGCCCCCACGCTGGATGATCGAGCGCACATTCTCATGCACCCCGGCAAACATCAAGGTTCCACCTTGTTTGTGTAGGCGCTCATGCAGATGCCGAATCGCATCCAGGCCGGATGTATCAATCAGCGGCACACCCCGCATCGAAAAAATCAACACATGGGTGTCGCCAAGTTTGGCAAACGATTCGTTGAACTGGCCGGTGGCGGCAAAGAAAAGCGGACCTGTCAGAAAAGCAACACGCACATGGCTGCACTTTCCTTCAGCTTCAATGCCCTTTTTGCGCAACTTTTCCGAATCCACTTCACGAATTTCAACTTCCATCTCGGCGATGCGATTGAGAAAAACCGCCCCCGCCAAAAAAGTGCCAATCAGAATGGCTTGGGTCAAATCGAGGCTCGATAGTGGCAAGCATGGTGATGGTGAAAACGATCATATCGGTTTTAAAGCGATGGCTGAAGATAAAACGGATGCTGTGCCATTCGTTCATGCGGATGGCCGTGACCATCAAAACTCCAGCCAACGCTGCAAGCGGAATCCGCGCCATGACAGGGGCCAGCAAAAACATCGAAAGCAACAACCCGATAGCGTGAATGACACTGACAAGCCGGGTCTGCCCACCCGATTTGATGCCAACGCTCGAACGCGCGATCGCCGCCGTCGCCGGAACGCCACCGAAAAAGGGGATGAGCATATTGCCCACACCCTGCGCGATCAATTCCTGATTGGCTTGCAAGCGAATACCCGTCATGTTGGATGCCACCGCACCGCACAGCAGGCTTTCGATGGCACCAAGCGCCGTAATCGTCAGCGCTGGCGCAATGAAGTCCGGCAGATGAGTCCAGGGGATGTTAGCAAAGGTTAAACGGTCATCCAAAATCAAGGTGGAAGGGATCGTCCCGATTTCTTAACGGGCCAGTTCAGCGCAAAGTTCAGCCCGGTAACGAGAATGATTCCCAGCAGCGAAGCGGGGAATTTTGCATTCCAGCTTTTGGGTAGGAAAAACATCACCAAAACCACGCCCAGCCCCAGCACAATGCTGTGCCAATCGGGCAGGTAGCTCCCTTTAAAGTAACCCAACAATTTGAACAGGCTTGAGTCAGCGGCAGCGGTTTTTACACCGAGCAGATTGTCGATCTGCCCGATGAAAATAATCAGCGCAATGCCCGATGTGAACCCGGTGATGACCGGTGTGGGAATGAACGCAATAAAACGTCCCAGCCGCATGATGCCGATAATGAGCAGCAGCGCACCAGAGAGCAGCCCGGCGATCCAGATACCTTGCAAACCATAACGCTGCACCAGCAAAATCAACACGGCGCTCATGGCCCCGGTAGGGCCTGATATCTGATAGGGTGCGCCAGAAAGCAGGCCTATGATAATGCCCGCCAAAATGGCAGTGACGATCCCCGCAGCAGCGCTCGCCCCGGATGCGACACCAAAGGCGAGGGCCAGTGGCAGCGCGACAGCAGCGACAGTGAGACCCGCGAGCAGATCCTGCCGAAATTTGGCAGGTGAATAACCGCGAAATTCATCGCGGTAGAGTTGCGCCAGGTTTCTTCTTGGCATATTCTTTTGTCTCCTTAAAAGTTTATGCAAAGGCTCCTGCTCCCCCAAGCGTCCTTTGTTCAATGCTGAAATTCTATCATACGATGGTCAAGCCACCCACCAAGGTTTTATCGAAAAGACTGCCGCGCTTCACCCGCCTTGTACGGTCTTACTGAAAAAGCCGACCAGGTTTCATCCACCGAAACAAGATTGGTCCACTTCATATCTTGCACCGAATCCCAACCTTTGTCGCGGGTCAAATCCGTCTGAATTTTGGATGTGCCTTTGGGGAAGGAAATCCAGAGCAGGCTGACAGGCTTTAGCGCAGTTTTGACCTGCGGCATGATTGCATCCAACTCAGCTTTACTTTTGACGAAAATCTGAATCCAGTCATACGCGCCATTGAGCGACGCATCAAAAGCGACACCTTCAGCGGAGAGCGTCTCAGAATAACCGGATGGCGCGTTGAGCAGGGCAGCCTGCACACCGGGGTTGAGCTTTAGTTTTTTGGCAAGCGATTGAGTCGGCATGAGGTCTCCTTCTTTTATCACACGGCGAATTCGAACACCATGATTGGGATACGGCGTTCGACGGATTTCTGATAGTTTTCGTAGGTTGGATACAGGCTGGCAGCGATTGCCCACAACCGGCTGTATTCATCCCCTTCGGCTTCGTGCGCCAGCACAGGGATCGTCTCCCCGTTAACTTCCAGCGTGGCACGCGGATTGGCTTTCAGGTTGAAGTACCAGGCGGCGTTTTTTTCCTGCGCCCAGTTGGAGGCAACAATGAAATAGCGCCCGCCATCGCGGAAGTACGCAATCGGCACCGCCCGCACCTGACCCGACTTGCGCCCTGTGGTGCTCAAAATTAGGATGGTTTGTCCACCCATGTGCGTGCCCAAACGTCCATTACTGCTGCGAATGAGCCAGATATTGAAAGCCATAAAACATTGAAGGAAGAACTTTTTCATGAGAGAAAGATACCTGAGAGTTTAGCTAAACAACACCGACACATCTTCCCGTGAAATTGACTTGAAGAAGCTACCTTCGGCAGAGATAAGCTGCTCGACCAACTCTTTTTTGCGGCCTTGGAGCTCTAAAATTTTCTCTTCGACGGTGTTGCGGGCGATGAATTTGTAGATGAAGACGGGTTTGTCCTGTCCGATGCGGTGGGCGCGGTCGGCGGCTTGCATTTCAACAGCGGGGTTCCACCAGGGGTCAAGGTGCATGACGTAGTCGGCGGCGGTCAGGTTAAGGCCTACACCACCCGCTTTCAGACTGATAAGAAAGAATGGGATGGTCGGGTCGCTCTGGAACAGATCGACCTGGGCCTGACGGTCCTGGGTTTTGCCATCGAGATAGGTGTAGGCCAGCCCCAGTTTTTTCATTTCGGTTTCCAGCAGGTGCAGTGTCTGGACAAACTGCGAGAAGATCAGGGCTTTATGGCCTTCGGCTTTGAGCGTTTCGAGCGTTTCGAGCAGTGCGTCAAACTTGGCAACCTCCCCATGAAAAGTCGGCTCAACCAGCGCGGGGTGGATGCAGATCTGGCGCAGGCGTAGCAGGCCTTCGAGCACTTTCATGCGGGCGTTGTTCATGCCAGATTCGTCGATCAGGCCAAGCAGTTCAGCGCGGTAACGCTCGCGGGTCTGGTCGTAGAGTTTGCGCTGGGCCGGTTCCAGATCGGTATAGACAAGGCGCTCGGTGCGGGCCGGGAGTTCAGGGGCGACCTGGGCTTTGGTACGGCGCAAAATAAAAGGGTAGACCATGCGCCGCAACAGCTTGGCAGTATCCCCGTTGCCGCGACTCTCGATGGGCGTGGCAAATTCCCGTTTGAAATAATCCATGCTGCCGAGCAAACCGGGGTTCGTAAAGGCAAACTGCGACCAAAGTTCAAAGGTATTGTTTTCAACAGGCGTACCCGTAATGGCCAAGCGATGCTCGGCGTTGAGCAGGCGGGCGGCCTTGCTGCTCTGCGCCAACGCGTTTTTAATGGCCTGGGCCTCGTCAAGGATGACATATTCGAAGCGGTATTCGCGCAGGGGTTCAATGTCTTTGAGCATTACGCCGTACGTGGTCAGGATGATGTCGTATGCGCCGAAATCCTCGGGTTCTTTTTTGCGGCCTGTGCCGTAATATTCAAGGATGCGCAGTTCGGGGGTGAATTTGGCGGCTTCGCGCTGCCAGTTGGCAAGCAAGCTTTTGGGAACAACCAGCAGCGATGCCGGGAGCGCGGGGGATGCTGAATCGATGGAGAGCCGACCCACAGCCTGTTCGCGCAAAGACTGGAGGAAGACCAGCACCTGAATGGTTTTGCCCAGGCCCATGTCGTCGGCAAGGATGCCACCGAAGCCGTATTCGCGCAGGAAGTGCAACCAGTCAAGACCTGCTTTTTGGTATGGACGCAGATCGCCAACGAAACCCTGCGGCATGGCAGTAGACTTGATACCTTCGAGCGTTTTCAGGCGTTCGCGCTTGCGATGGAATTCGGGCGCGATGTCTTTTTCGGCGGCGTCGGCCAGCAGTTCATCGAGTAGCGAGAGTTGCATATCGCTCAGGCGCAGACCGTCGCCAGTTTCCTGTCCCAGGTCAAAGAGATGCTTGTATCGCTCCAGCCAGTTTTCCGGAATTTGCCCGACCGAGCCATCCGCCAGCTTGATGTAGCGGTCACCGCGCTTGATGGCCTTGCGGATTTCGAGCAGTTTGACTTCCTGATCGCCATAAGAGACAGTCGCATCCAGGTCAAACCAGTCGATGCCGCTGGTGATGTTAAGCCGAATCACTGGCGGATTTTTGTTGACCTTGCCGAGCGCTTCCTTGTCGCCGTAAATCTCAAAGCCGGCAGCGGTCAGGCTGGGAATGTTGTGCATCAAAAAGTCGAAGGGATGGGTACGAGCGCGCATCTCAAATGTTCCGTAGGGATGCTCACGCCCGGAGCGTTTAAGTCCATAATGTGGATCTGTCAGCAGACCGTAAAACTGCGCTTCACGCTCGGGTTGACGTTGAATGCGCGCCATCGTCCACGAGCCGGGGATGTCGAGTACGCTTTGCGATGGCGGGTTCAATTCGGCGTGGACTTCGTAATCGCCGTAGCCAAAGCGCAATTCTGCGAGCAGTTTATCTTTTTCGTTATACAGGTACAGGCGCGGCATCGCGTCTGTGCTGACGTCGTCCCAGGTGACGGCTTCGCCGTCAATTGGGGCGCGTTCGGCAATCTGCTTGAAGTATTTCTCGCGGAAGATCTGCTCCTGGCTGGCAGGGATTTCGAGCGGCAGGGTCGAGAGCAGGCTGATGCTTTCGGGGTTGGCAACCGGCGCCAGATGACGCCCGATCAACACCCAAGGCGGATTTTCGGTAATCAGGTGCATATTCTCTTTGGCGGAGGTATACAGCTTGCCATCCAGTTCAATGCCCGCCTGGAGCGAGAGATTCTCCCCGTTGCGCGCCAGCGCCGCGCGGATTTCGACCGGCTGGCTGATGATGGTGACACGCTCCCCGATTGTCTTGCGCTTGCCCGCCAAAAAGATCGGCACGCCCATGCTCGCCAGCATCGGCAGGTAGGTGCCAAAGCTGGTAAATTGCTGATAATAGCCCGAATTGATGATCGAGAAATTAAAGAAGGCAATGCCTTCGGGCGGCATATTAATGCAGCCCGACGGATTGACCTGCTGGTGCGGCAACTCAAGATGTTTGGTCCAGGCGCGGTTTTCGTCGAGCAGCGTGTTAATCGCTTCGCGGGTGAGCGCCGTATCGCGCAAGGCCATCCAGTCAGAGGCTTTGATCGTGCATGGCACCAGAAAAAACTGGTCGCCGTGGGCATATTCAATGTTCTGCAACAGAAAAAGGGCGGCGTATTTCTGCGCGCTGGTGCCCGTTTTGCGGCGTGGCGACTTTTCGAGCGCCAACCCCAGGCGATATTGCCAGTCGTTTTGAATCAAATCGCTTTTCAGATAACAGATCACCGCCAACGTGGATGCAACAATATGTTTGCAAATCTCAACTTCTTCAGCTTGTGGGCAGGTGCAGGCAAAACCCAGCCGATTTTTACTAGTCAGCAAAAGTTCAACTTCATAGGTGCCATTGTTGCCCATTACCTCGCAGTACGCCGCAAATTCGTCACAGCTTTGCACGGTGACGCGGTTATCGCGAAAGTAATGCTGTCCGCGTTGGATGGTTTTGTAGTCAGTATGTTGATAAAAGGGGAAAGCTTCAAGAATTTGTGGGGTTAACATGAGCGCGATTATACCCTGCTCGATTGGGACTGTTTGGCCGCCAGTGCTAACTCCAGCGCACGGATGCCGTCTTCGAGCGTGCAGACCGGCTCAGCCTCCCCTTTGGCGACCAAGAGAAAATGGAGCGTTTGCGCCACGAAAAGCTGGTTGCGCTCGAATCCGGCTGGCAGCGGGTACTGTGTCTCAGTCGCGGGGGATGGCTGCGGGTTGATAGCGCCAAAAGCATCCGGCATCTGCAAAAGGGTCAGCAAGCCATTGGCGTTGTCCCAACGGAGCGTGCCGCCCGTGCCGACAATTTCCAGCCGGTGGACGGGCGGGCGCTGAACGTAGTTGAGATGCAAACCACCAATCGCGCCGCTGGCAAAGCGCAGACCGATCTCGGCCACATCTTCCACATCCATTTCGAGCGGAGAAACGTGCCCGTTGAACGACCAGAGCGCCTGCACTTCGCCGAGCAGATAGCGCAAATAATCAAGCGGGTGCGTCAGCGTGACGATCACGCCGCCGCCCAGGTCGGCGCGGGCGGCGTAGCTCTGGCGATAATCTTCCCAGGGGTGCCAGTTGGGCAGATATTCGCCCCAGTGCGCATGTGCCGTCAGCACTTTGCCAATCGCGCCTGCCGCGATCAGTTCTTTGGCCTTGTTGAGCGTCGGGTGATAGCGAAACTGAAAGCCGACCAGCACCTTACTACCGCTCGCAGCCACGGCGCGACGCAAATCGTCCACGCGGGTCAGATCGTGCGAGATGGGCTTTTCGAGCAAAATGGCGCATCCCGTCTGCGCCGCCGGGATGGCGACATCCAGGTGCAGGGCGGTCGGATTGCTGACGATAACAGCCTGCGGCTGGTGTTTTTTCAACGCTTCGGCCAAATCCGTTTCGACAGGGTAACCTGACAATTCGTCGTCGGCCAGGGTGGCTTTGTTTGTTCGATATAAAACCAAATCAGTTTCACCAAGCGCAATCAGGTTACGAAAATGGCGTCGACCAATGGAGCCGAGGCCAGCGATAAGAATTTTCATTATTTCATCCTGTAGGGGCGGGGTCTTCCCACCCCACTTTGTTGTGCGATCCAAAAGGGCGCGGAGACCACGCCCCTACCAACTTCCATCTTTCTCATAACCCCATTTGATTAATGTTTCGCCGGCCACTTCCTTGAAAACCTGCTGGTCGTGCTTGGTGAACATTTTGCGCCAGTTGCCTGCATGACCCTTCGGCAGGAACGATGCAATCGATTCGTTGCGTTGGGCCTGCCAGGTTTCATCGGGGTTGGAGGCGAGTTCGTCTTTGACGGCAGGTTCGAGCGATGGATCGGCCAGCACACCAAGAAACTCCCAGAGTTTTTGCATCTCCACAAAGGGGACGGAGAGTAAATCTTCATAGCGCAGGGAAAAGTAGCGATCCCCGTACAATCTCTGCCCCTCGGCATCGGTCTCGGTTAAATTGCTGACCCAACCCGCAGCGGCGCGACGGATGAAGGCATCCGTAAAAATCGAGCGGCGGCCATCTGTAAAGGGAGTTTGATCGGCTTTCAGATCGGCGATGATGCGCTTGTCTTCGCTGGTCAGGAACTTCGAGTCTTCGACAAAGTTGCGAAAGCGTTCCGAGATCAGCACATCGCGCCCGTCGCGGACGATGTAGATCAGCCGGGCATCGGGGTAGACAGCCGCCATGTCGCGCACCGCCTGCCCATGAATCAAGCTGGATGGACTCTTGTCGCCGACGATGCGCTTGCCTTCGCGGGCGGCATCGCGCTCAAGGATAAAATCCGCAGTGGCGCGCAGGACGAGCGGCGAAAGGTCGCGCCCCTGGTTCCAGCGGTTGGACTTGCGCGAGAGCCATTCGGCGGCGGCGGGCGTATCCACCAGCGATTTAAGAAAAGGCTCGCGGGTGAAGAAATGCGCCTGATAGCTGCAATGCACTTCCGGGTGCAGGCGCACCAGGCGCATCAACAGTGTCGTGCCCGAGCGGGCATGGCCGAAGATGAAGAACTTCTCGCGCGGGAAGAACTGCCGCGCCTCAGCCACCTCGTCCGCTGTAATGGGGGGGATGGATGGGCGGGATTCAGATTTTTGGCCCAGAAGAAGAACTTTTAGGGCTGTTTTAAGACGGTGGATGAGAGCCATTGGATGATCCTGCGATACTGTTTTAAGAGCTCAATCAATAGAATAATTGGGGCATAAAAGATGATGATATTTATCAGCCTTTCCCAATAGATGTTAAAAAAGTCGGTTTTGTAACTGATCGGTTCTTTCTCATTTTTTAAATCATGAACCATGATGGTGTCATTGTCGATCCATTTGGCAGCGCAAAAATTGGTACCGTAGCCCCCCATATTCCCAAATGCCAGCGTTTTCTCAATGAAAGGCCAGTTTTTGTACTGTATTCCAATGTGCAAAATGTCGAAGACGGTTCGACATTTTGCACATAGTAATTTTTTTGCTCGTCTGGGGATGTAATTTCACAAAATGGAGCCTCGCGTTGATAAATTTCAAAATCGCCTACTCGGAAATCTAACTGCTGAAACAGGCTGAGCACAATGATAGCAAACATGAAATAACTGATGAAAGTTTGCCAGAAACTTCTTTAATGACTTGCAATAAGATAAATACCAGTCCAAGTGAAAAAAATGTGAAATTATAAAAAAACGATTCGATGCTTGGGCTATTGGTATGATAATCTGTAAAGAATAGAATACAAAATGGGATTGCCAAAACAATATTCAGTAACATTGTTGTTTTTAAGATGCGATCCGATGACTCCTTGATTTGAGAAACAAGATTGAGCGTGTTGATTTTAATACGCGTGAAAACCATGTCTTACTTATATCCTTATTTAACAGTATTAGCCTCTGCCAAAACAAGGCGCAAGTTCAATAGATTGAACTCAAAAGTTTATTGGCTTAATGGGTGGTTTCGATACGGCGGCTGGAGAACGCCGCCTACTCAACCACCGTCTGACGGGGAATCTTCCAGCCGTAAAATCTACATCATCCTTGCGATAAAGACTTTATCGATACTCTCCAATTACCTCGATCAGCCCGACGATGTTTGCGTTGAGCGCGTCCAGGTCTTCGGCGGGAATCCACCATTCAGTATGGTCTGCGCCACCGACTTGATGCGTTTCGTAGTGATCCATAAAGCTCTTTTTGACTTGAAAGCGTGTGACAAAACCTGCACCACTTTCCTTAATGTTCCATTGGGTTGCAATTTCGCGGGCGTAGGCTTCATTCGTGACAGGGTAAAAGATTGGCTGTTCGGGAAGACGCGGCGGCCATTTTTTGTAACCGCTGACAGCGACCAGTTCCAACTCTTTGGGGCCGGTAGGACGATAGAGGGTGATGGTAGGCTCAGACATGCTATTTTCCTGTTTGATTTTTTGTTTGGCATAATTCAGCAGCGTTTTTGCGATCAACCGCAGGTTAATGGTTTACCCGCCCAGAAGAACCAAAATTAATTGGATGCTCTTCCCCTCGGAATCCATCCAAGCTGAATGCGTGTTCCCTGGTTTAGCGCAAACTCAATGATGACGTTTGCACCGATTAATCTGCCGCGTTCCATCATGCCGGCCAGACCAAAATGCTTGTTTGCCAGGAACCCGTCCAGGTTCAAACCCGCTTTCAGGTCAAAGCCAACTCCATTGTCTTTGATCTCCAGCCTGATTTCTTCGGGGTCGAGACTTCCCGCTATCACCACCTCCCCAGCCTGCCCATGCCGCAGGGAATTTTCGCAGGCTTGTTGGGTAATACGATACAGGTGTTGCTCCATACTGACAGAGTATCTTGTGCCTTCGGTCTGTATATCCACCACAATGTTTGTATTATTGTGGCGTTCCATCAGGCTTTCGGCCAGTTCATCGAAGGCCGGTTTCAGTCCATAGTTGAGCATGGGAGGTCGCAGATCGCTGACAATGCCGCGCAGTGTTTGGCTGAGGTCACCATAATTTTTTTGAAAAGTCAGGGGAATGGTGATATCACCCAGATTCATCAACAGAACCGCCATTTGGTTAAGCACACTATCGTGCAGATCATGTGCCAGTCGCAGACGTTCCTCTTCGTGCCGGTTGATGTTTGCCAGCGATAGCGCCTCGAGGCGTTCAGTTTGGAGGATGTTGCTTTGGGCAATCGCCGTCTGATGGGCCAGAGATTGCAGAATCGGAATCTCCGACTGCGAATACACATCATCCGGGTCACGGCGACCAAACAGCCACAGCCCGGTCAACTTATCTTCCATCGTTAAAGGCAAAGTGAGCCGCACCCATGGACAGGGTTAATTTTCCTCCAGCAGGGCAAGCGGACGATATACACCCGCCGTACGAATCAATTCCGGCAGGTCTGCATCCAGTGGATATTGCGCCTCATCCAACCCTGCGGCTAAAAATACATGTGTAGATGCGTCATCAGCGAATTGCAGAAAAACAAACTCGCGCACCAACAGGCTGGGAAGCACTTCATCCTTGAGCAGGTTTTGCAGATTGGTGAAAGACGGACTGGTTGTAATTCGCGCAGAATAAATTTCGATCAACTGTGCAGGGGGTAGTTTGATGCGCAGCAGGCGCTGCTCAACCAAGGTTTTAACCGGGGAAAAACCAGAATGGATACCAGCGCAGTAAAGAAAACAACCGTCACTTCAATGAATTTATCGGCTCCGTCCCACACCATCAACGTGTTTGCCAGCGTGGTTAATGGCACCAGTAAGATACCCAAGAGAATGATAAATAAATAAACAGCGATCAATTGATTTACCCGCAGTTCTGATTTCCCCAACTGACGACGATAGCAAGCATAGAGATAGGTGAACGGAAGCAACCCAAGACTGAGGATGGTGGCGCCCGAAAGCAAAGACAACATGCCAAATGCGCCAAGCAATCCAAGCAGCATGGCTGGCGTCAGCGCAAGAAAAGCAACAATCAACAGGTCACGCCGCGTTTTTGGTTGCAAAATGGCATGGGCGATCAGCAAAAGGAAGCTGCCACCCACGCTCATCAGAAAACCAACGAGATAAAAATTTCTGGAGAAAGGTTGAAACAATTCTGCGATGGCAAACCCAATTGCAATCACGTAAATCCCCACAGTCACAAAATTTGGAAGTTTTTTAAAAGGTTGTGGATAGAGCCAATGCAGGCGCAAGTACACCGGCACAGAAACCCAGATAAACATGCGAAAAAAGACTGCCGCACCCCAAATGTGATAGAACGACAGGCCACTACCCATGGTAATCCAAATGGCTGTCAGGTAATTAAAGGCAATAATCAATCGCCAGAGTTGATCTTTTGGACGCAAGACCAGGACGGCGATCGTCCCGGCTAGCCAGAAGATAAACCCCAGCCAGCCTTCGTTGAAGATCAAATCCCGTATCTCTTTTTCATTAGGGCCAGGAACTTGCCAGGGGATTGTGAGTTGCTGACCAGCACGGTTAACCAGCAGGGAAACCTGATTGCCCGGTCGAAATTCTGGAAAGAACGGCTTCCACAAATCATTTTTAAATGTGTCCCACGTTGTATTATCAATCTGGATAATTTGATCCCCCAAAAGCAACTCAGGTTGATGCGGGTCTTGCTCAATATAAATCTGAGAAACAATACCATTCGAATCCAGCCGAAACCCCTGGTATGGATGGGCCAGGAATTTTGCGGCGGTAAAAATGAGCAGGATTGCAAGAATGCTGAAGGGCAATCCGTGTTCGAATAACCAGAGAAGCTTGTTGAAAGGTGGTTTGATCTGGCGCATGGGTTTTGGCCTTTCCATTGAAAATACGATGAAGAATGCACTCAACCTGAGAAGGAAAAGATGTCGTTTTATCTGAAAGCGTTGGGTTTGGAACAAGCAGGCAAATCAAATCCCAATTCAATTTTCACACCACTATACAAGGAGATATTCAACATGTCAACGATGAAAACGGCCATCCCTTCAAGCACGCCGAGATTTCCAAACCGCCATGCTATAATCCCCTCTCTATTCCCCCATTCTCTATTCTCTGGATACCCCATGACCAACTGGCTTGAAGTTTCACTAAATGTAGATGGCGAACTGGCTGAAGCCGTCGCGGATGTGCTGGCACGTTTTGCGCCAAATGGCGTTGTTACTGAGCAAGGTGTGCGCTTTGTCAACGATGAAGACGAAGGTACACCCACCGGCCCCATCAGCGTTCGCGCTTATCTGGTGGCGGATGAGCACCTCGACGAGACGCGCCAGAAGCTGGAAGAATCGCTCTATTACCTGGGCATGATCCAGCCCCTGCCGACCCCCACCTTTACCGCCATCGCCGACCAGAACTGGATGGAAGCCTGGAAGACCCGCTACCAGCCGATTCCGATTGGCAAAAAACTGATGATCGTACCCGTCTGGATGGATTCGCCCGAGCCGAAGCGCCTGTCGATCAAGATTGATCCCGGCATGGCCTTTGGCACAGGCACGCACCCGACCACGCAATTGTGTCTGGAGTTGCTGGAAACGGTCTTCGATCAAAAAACGCTATTGAATACTCGATATTCGCCAAATGCCATCGACCTTGGCTGCGGCTCTGGCATCCTTTCAGTGGCGGCGCTCAAGCTCGGCGCAGCACAGGTTCTCGGCGTGGATATTGACGAAGCAGCGGTGAAAAACAGCCGCGAAAACGCCGAAAATAACGGAGTCAGCAGCGAGGCATTCATCCTGGGCCTCGGTTCGGTAACCGAAATCAAAGCCGGAAAATTCCCCATCACCCAGGCGCCGCTTGTGCTGGCGAACATTCTCGCCCCCATCCTGATCCGCTTGTTTGACATGGGCATGGCCGATCTGGTTGCGCCAGGCGGCGAGATCATCCTTTCGGGCATCCTCGACCATCAGGCCACCGATGTAACCGCATCTGCTGAAAAACACGGCCTGACCTTTGTGGAACAACGCCAAATTGCCGATTGGGTAGCATTGCTCTATCGTAAAGCCGATTAACGATATTTGAGATTTTGGGCTGGCCAAATGAATATCACAAATCCAAAACCTTCCCCAAATGGGGGATTTCCCTCCCTTGCCCAAAACCAGTCTTTCCGATTAAGATCATTCCATGTCTTTTCGCAATCAAGATTTTCAAAATGCCCTGCGTGATTTCAGCGATGCCCGCGTAAAAGGGGTGATGCAGGAGGTTCTTGCGCGCATCACAGGCAAATCGAACGAACTGCTTTCGTATGATGAAGTGGCACGAAAGCTCAAACTGAATGTGCGCAGTGAACGTGGCGTGCAGGAAATTCCCGTTAAAGCAATTGTCGGCAGCGTGGGGCGATACACCGACTTTACCCGCAGCTTTTTACCCCGCAACGACAGCGATCAGGCGCGTTGGGCGCGTGTCAAACTGGCCATTGATGACCCGGGCGGCACAGGCTTGCCGCCGATTGATGTGTATAAAGTGGGCGAGGTCTACTTTGTGCTGGATGGCAACCATCGCGTTTCGGTGGCCCGTCAGGAAGGTTTTGAGTTTATTCAGGCCCACGTTATTGAAGTCAAGACCGACGTGCCACTTTCTGCCGATGTTCAGCCTGACGATTTGATTATTAAGTCAGAATATGCCGACTTTCTCGAAAAAACGGGCATCGCCACCCTGCGCCCTGGCGTCGATTTGAGTGTCACCGTCCCGGGGCAGTACGACCGGCTGCTCGATCATATTGCCGTCCACCGTTATTTTATGGGGATTGATTTTGGTCGTCCCATCCTGCCGCGTGAAGCAGTGATGCATTGGTTTGATACGCTTTATCTTCCTACAGTCGAGCCGATGCGTGAGCGTGGGTTGTTGCGTTGGTTCCCAGGGCGCACCGAAACGGACCTGTATCTGTGGGTTTCCGAACATCGGGCGGCGCTCGAAGCCGAGCTGGGTTGGTCGATTAGTCCCGAAGCGGCTGCAGCACACCTGGCATCACAGGAAAACCGTCAGGCTGGCAATGACGCATCAGAAACAGGGAGCTGGCGCAAATCGAAGATGTTTGACCGCTATACCGATCAACTCTTCAAGGATATTCTTGTTCCGATTAATGGCCGGTCTGAGAGTTGGCGGGCGCTGGATCAGGCCGTGTTGATTGCAGAGAAAGAAAAAGCCATTTTGCATGGTCTGCATGTGGTTGCATCACAGGCCAAAATGAATACATCCAAGACCCAGGCGATTCAGACGCGTTTTAGCAAGCGTTGTCAGGAGGCCGGTTTGGATGGCAGTCTGGCAGTGGTGGCTGGCGAAATTTCTGAGCAAGTCAGCGCACGTTCCTTGCTCACAGACTTGATCGTGCTTAATGTGGCACATCCGCCCCAGCCGGGTCTTTCAGGTTTAAATTCAGGCTGGCGCCCGCTGATTCGAAAATCATCCCGGCCCATTTTGAGTGTGCCTGCCGGCAAACTCAGCCCAATGGATAAGGCGCTGGTGGCCTACGATGACGGCGCACGCGCACGGGAAGCCCTGTTCGTGGCAACCTACCTGGCCGAACAGTGGGGCACAAAACTCACGGTTCTGACTCTTTCAGATGGCGGCAAGCTGACAGCATCCGCGCAGGATTATGCCCGCGATTATCTCGAACTGCATGAGATTCAGGCTGATTTTGTGATTGCCGATGGCACATCCGAGCTTCTCTTGACGGTCATTGAAAAGCGCGAGATTAACCTGGTTTTGCTGGGTGGCTATAGCGGGAATGTATTGAAAGAAGTTTTTCTGGGCAGCGTTGTCAACATGCTGCTGCGTGAAGCGGAGTGTCCGTTGTTGATTTGTCGTTAAACCCACTATTTCAGAAATGGAACGTCTGAAATGGTCGTTTTTATATCAGTTTCGTCTGTCTTGATTAAAAATTGCGGGGAATATGAATCAAACGAATCGGAAAGAAGTTGTCCTTTCAATGTGTTTGCAGTGGGAATAGAGAGTGGCCAACTTATCCTTTATCCAAATTTATCAAGATTTCTTATGCATTAAGCAGTAGAATAAAGGTTGTAATGTAGTATTTGCAGTTTTTTTGGGAGGCCAAATTATGATTATTACCTTTATTTTTTTAGTGCTGCTTATTCTTATCCGGATCGTCACAGGGATACGCCTGCTTGCTTTGGCACGCAGGAATCACCTGCCAAACCTGGTCTGGCTGTCAACAAGTATGTTTGTAACAGCTGGGCTTTTGTTATTTGCCCCCGCTCCAGGGAATCCGCTTGGTAATTTACCCATCAGTTTATGGATTTTTACAATAGGCGCGCTGGCGGGCGAAGTATTTTTAGTGATGTTTAATCAAAACACTTTTTATAAAGACCGAAAAAGCCCCGTGGCCTGGATATGGATTTTTCTAATCGCATGTGGCATGGTGTCAATTTATGGGGTTTTTGTTTCTGAATCAAACAATCATCAATCTGTATGGGTGGTTGCGCATATTTTTGTAGCTGCTCTTATCTGGGCATGGCATGGTCGGCTGGCTTCTCAGGCATTGGCGCGGGTGAAAGCAGAAAACAGCGTGCAAGATTGGGTGAAAACACGCTATCGTTTGATTGTTTTGTATTCGATTGTGCTTATGATTGGTTCGGTTGCGTCCGCCAGCCGTTTTCTGTTTATCAATAATGAAACACAACCCGTTTTGGATGCCATCATCTCTGCGATTGGGTTAATTACCCAGATTGCGAGTGTTACACTGATGTTCCTGGTTTGGGGAATGCCTGAGCAGTTTCGTCTCTGGCTTAACCGCAATCAACAAAAACGCGTGGATGAGCGCGTTTACACACATGCTTCTGCCATCCTCGATATTCTTGGAACGGGTATGTCTTCCGGCACCAATCTACCCAAAACCCTGGCGCTGGTAAGCATCCGAAGGATGATTAGCCGTCAGATTAATACCGAAACTCAAAGAAAATCGAATCTCATGTGGTTAAGCTTGGCTATGATGATTGGTATTCCTTTCTTGAACAGCCCGAGTTGTCTGTTTTCCTCAAAGAAGTTGCCAACGTCAACCCCAATAACGTTCTAAAAAATGCAAAGAATACACTGATTGAAAATCAGTCACTTTTCACCGTACAGGCACAATAATCTTTAAGCAAACAGGATGGACTTTTCAGTCCATCCTGTTTGCTTTTAATGAAACGCTGCTTTGCAGTATACTTTGCCCACCAAATCTCTGATCTTCTGAGGCTCGATGCATTCCAAACGCTGGCTCGTCTCTGCTCCTGTTACCCCCGCCGCTGATGTACAACTCGAAAAATTCCCACCCATTTTGCGGCAAATTCTTTTCAATCGCGGTTATGCCGCCGATGCTGAGGCCCGTGCCTTTTTGCGCGCCGAGGCGAATTTTGATACTTCGCCTTTTCAGATATCTTATATGGAATCGGCAGTGGAGCGCATTCTCTACGCGATTGACCACGGCCAACCCGTAGCAGTCTACGGAGATTACGACGTGGATGGGGTCACGGCAACCGCCCTGATGGTGGAAGCACTGCGGGCGCTGGGGGCCACTGTCCGCGAGTACATCCCAAATCGCTTTGACGAAGGCTACGGGTTGAATACCGATGCGCTCGACACACTCAAAGCCGAGGGCATCCAGCTTGTCATCACCGTCGATTGCGGCATCCGCTCACAGGCAGAAGCCGCCCACGCCCGCGCCATCGGTCTCGATTTAATTATCTCCGACCATCACCATCCAGACGACCATCTGCCCGCTGCTTTTGCCGTCATCAACCCCAAACAACCCGGTGATAATTATCCTGACAAAGACCTGGCGGGCGTTGGGATTGCCTACAAGATCGCGCAGGCCTTGTTTGAGCGCAGACTGCACACGGTACATGGTGAACTCTCGGCAGATTTCCTGGCCGGTTTATTGGATTTGGTCGCTTTGGGCACCGTGGCCGATCTGGCCCCGCTGGTTGGCGAAAATCGCATGCTGGTGCGTAGAGGCTTGCAACGCATTCGTACCACCACGCGCCAGGGATTGTTCTCGCTGGCGGCGGTGGCAGACCTGAGCCTGCCGCGCACAACCGCCATGAACATCGGGTTTATGCTTGGCCCACGCCTGAATGCCGCTGGCCGGCTCGATTCGGCGCTGGCATCTTTCCAACTGCTGACGACCATGAGCGTCACCGAAGCCGGGCAGCTGGCACAGCAATTGGATGTACAGAACCGTGAACGTCAAACCCTGACCCGTCGCATCCAGGAGCAGGCCGAAACCATGGCGCTGGCAGACGACCCGAACGCATCGCTGTTGTTCGCCGCGCATCCAGATTTCAACTCGGGGGTGGTGGGTCTCGCCGCAGCCCGCCTGTCTGAGACCTATTACCGCCCGGCAGTGGTCGGTCAAACGCTGGAAGATACCACCCGCTGCTCCTGCCGATCGATTGCCGAATTTCATATTACCGACGCACTTGACCAGTGCCGCGACATCCTGGTGCGCCACGGCGGGCACGCCGCAGCCGCCGGGTTCACCGTCCGCAATGAGAATCTCGCCGAGTTGGTGACACGCCTGAAAGCAATTGCAGACGAAAAGCTGCAAGGCCAACCTCTGCGTCGCACCCTGACTGCCGATATGGAAGTCCCCCTGGGCGATCTAAACTTTGAAGTGCTCAAATATCTCGATTATCTCCAGCCTACTGGCTACGGCAACCCAGACGTGGTCTTTGTCTCACGCAATGTGCACGTCAAATCATCACGCACCGTTGGTCAGGAAGGCAAACATATCAAACTGACTCTCTCTGACCCCATCAGCCATCTCAACTTTGATGCCATTGGTTTCCGTCTCTCGGATGCCCTGCCATTGCCCCCGCGTGTGGACGTGCTCTACGCCTTCGAAGCCAACGAGTTCAACGGGCGCACCAGCCTGCAATTGAACTTGAAAGACATTAAACCTACGGGCGAACCGGATTAATGCGGTTGAAGGTTACAGGTTGAAAGTTGAAAGTTAAACCAAAAGAGCCGGAGGGTTCTCCAGGCTCTTATTTTTAAACTTGTAACCTTCAACTTTCAACCTGCAACTGCTCTTAATCCACAAACCGATACTTAATCAACGCCCAGACTGCTTCAAACGCATCACGCAGGCCGATTTTCTTGCCTTCAGAATATTCGCGCGGGTTGAACGAAATACCCACTTCATATAAGCGCACTTTTCGTTTGAGAATCTTGGCGGTGAATTCCGGCTCAAAATCGAAGCGGTTGGCACGCAGGTTCAAGTCTGCCACCACTTCACGCTTGAAGACCTTGTAGCCGGTTTCCATATCGGTAAGGATGTTGTTGTAAAGAACATTGGTCATGAACGTCAGCAGTTTGTTGGCAATCATATTCCAGAATAAAATGGCGCGGTGTGGTTCGCCCAAAAAACGTGAGCCATAGACCACATCAGCGTTGTCTTCTTCAATCGGTTTGAGCAAATTCGGGTACTCACGTGGATCATATTCCAGGTCGGCATCCTGAATCAGCAGCACATCTCCCACCGCAGACTGAATCCCAGTGCGGACGGCTGCGCCCTTCCCCTGATTTTTTTCATGCAAAATGACACGCACCTTATCTTTACCATCCATCTCAGTCAAAATTTCGCGTGTGCCATCCTTTGAGCCGTCATCGATGATGAGGATCTCAGAGGCCAAATTCATGGCCTGCACACGGCGGACAAGCTCACGAATGGTATTCTTTTCATTGTATACAGGGATTATCACGGAGAGATTCATGGGCCGGATTATATACTGCTTTACTAAAAATATCTATCAGACCATTATCGTCTTATTGCATAATCTTGATTTTGTGAGCGATAATCGGACGGACATGCTATAATTTTATTGTCCTTCTGTTTTTGCCAAAATCGGGTACACAATTTTATTCGAACCGCGCTTATCCTTTCAAGCTGGCAGGTAACCATGTCAATGATTTCATCCTCCCCACAACAAGCAGCGCAGCATACACAGGCACCATTTATCCCGCCCGCCATTACCAAACTTGATGATACGGGTCTTTCATCGCTCTGGCTGCAAGACCTGACGCTCAAAATCCTGTATTATCAGGGCAATCTTTCGGGTTTCAAGGTGGCAGAGGAGATCGCTCTACCCTTTGCTGGCGTCACCGATTTGATTCTTGAAGCGCTCAAACGCGAAAAACTGGTCGAGGTCAAGTCGTCATCTGTCGGGTTGGGTGAAGGGTCCTATCAGTTTGCCATTACCGGCCAGGGCGTTGCGCGCGCGCGTGAGGCGCTTGAGCGCAGCCAGTACGCTGGTCCGGCCCCGGTGCCGATCGAAATCTACAACGAAGCCATCCGCCGCCAGGGCAAGCACCGCATTACAGTCACATCACGCACTATGCGACAATTGCTCTCACAACTGGTCATTTCCACTGCGACGTTTGAGCAACTTGGCCCAGCGCTAAATTCGGGCACATCCATTTTCATGTATGGCCCTCCCGGAAACGGCAAAACCAGCGTCGCCCGTGCCTTTGGCAGCCTGATCCTGCAACAAAACATGTACATCCCTTATGCGCTCTATGTGGATGGACAGGTCATCAAGCTCTACGACACCGTCAACCATCAGCGCGCCCCGGAGGATGACGCCCCAACAGCGGGTACGGGCTCGTTGCGCGGTGGCAGCCCGCAGCGGCGCGACCCGCGCTGGGTCCACATCCGCCGCCCATTCATTGTCGTGGGCGGTGAGTTGACACTTGAAGGCCTCGACCTGGTCTACAACGACACGCATAAATTCTACGAAGCCCCTTTCCAGGTCAAAGCCAACGGCGGCATTTTGCTCATTGACGACTTTGGCCGCCAGCAGGTGCGCCCACGTGATTTGCTCAACCGCTGGATCATCCCGCTTGAAAACCGTATCGATTTTCTGACGTTACACACCGGCCGTAAGCTGGATGTGCCCTTCGATGTGCTGGTCGTCTTTTCCACCAACCTGCCACCCCGCGACCTGGTAGACGAAGCCTTCCTGCGCCGTCTGCGCCACAAAATCGAAATCGGCGACCCGACCTACGAAGAGTACCGCGAAATCTTCAAACGGGTGGCGCAGGCCAAAGGCGTGCAATATTCCGATCAAGGGTTGGCCTATCTTTTGCAAGAGTGGTATATCAAACGCAACCGCAAGCTGCGTGCATCCCATCCCCGCGACCTGTGCGACCAGATCATCGATATTTCGCGCTACATGTCCACCGAACCGGCCATGTCACGTGAGCTGCTTCAGCGCGCTGCCGGGTCTTACTTCGTCGAACTTTAGCCAAATCCCTTTACGAAACGACCTATACGCACTACGATACCCCCGTAGTGCGTATTCCTTTTATGATTGATACTCTCACCCAACCTGTCGTTTTTGCCCATCGTGGCGCATCTGCGTATGCCCCCGAAAACACCATGGCTGCTTTTCAACTGGCGCTCGAACAGGGCACCCCGGCCATTGAGTTTGATGTTAAACCCGCCAGCGGATGGACATGTTGTCGTCATCCATGACCAGACCGTTGACCGGACAACCAACGCCACTGGCAACGTCGCCAGCCTGCCCCTGGATGTTCTCCGTGCGCTGGATGCCGGGTCGTGGTTTGGGGCGGCGTTCCGGGGTGAGAAAATTCCCACGTTGCACGAAGTTTTCGCTGCTTTTGGCGAAACCATGCTCATGAACGTCGAGCTGACCAATTATCGCACCCCCTTTGACGCGCTCGTTCCCAAAGTGGTTGATCTCGTCCAAAAATATGGTGTCGAGCGCAATGTCTGGTTTTCATCGTTCTACCCGCACAACTTGATGCGCGCTGCACGTCTGTTGCCATCCGTCCCACGCGGACAACTGATCTGGCCGGGGCCTGCTGGCGCATGGCAGCATGTCTGGGGCCGTATGATTAACATTCAGGCCGAGCACCCCTGGAAAGACGAGATCACCACCGCATCCGTTCAGAACGCCCATCAGCGCGGACGCCGCGTCCACGCCTGGACAGTCAACAGCCCCGAAGACCTGCGCCGCCTGAAATCCATTGGCGTCGATGGCATCTTCACCGACGACCCACAAATGGCATTGGAGATTGTTAATCGGTAGATTGGGAATTGGTATATTGGTTTTCCCAATTCCTAATTTACGAATATACCAACCTACCAAAATCGGCACATGAAAAAACGCTCTCTGGCCCTGCTCATCATCTATCTGCTATCCTTTCTGGCTCCCATCACATCTGCCCACGCCCAGGCAGGCGACCCAGTGGGTGCTCTGATTGCGCGCCTCAGCCCTGAGCAAAAGGTGGGCCAGCTTTTTCTTGTCAGCTTTAGCGGAACGGATGTCAGCGAAAAGTCCGAAATTTACGACCTGATCGCCAATCACTATGTCGGCGGTGTGATGCTTTCTACCGCCAACGATAACTTTATCGCTGCGCCTGACACCATCAGCAGCACATTTTCACTGATCAGCAGCCTGCAACAAACCGAATGGGACGCCGCCCGTACCCCCAAGTCACCCAGCAGCCAGCACCCCTATATCCCGCTTTTTGTTGGCATCTCACAGGAGGGCGGTGGCTCCCCCAACGATCAGATTCTCAGCGGTCTCACGCCCATCCCTGACGAGATGGCGCTCGGCGCAACCTGGGACCTTACACTGGCACAAAAATCGGGGGAAGTGATGGGCCGCGAACTCTCGGCGCTTGGCTTTAACTTTTATACGGGTCTTTCGCTGGATGTTTTGAACGCGCCCAATCCGGCAGTGGATACGGGGTTGAGTGCCCGCGTTTTTGGCGGCAATCCTTACTGGGTGGGTAAAATGGGGCAGGCGTTTATTTCTGGTATGCGTGCTGGCAGCCAGAACCGCATGGCAGTCATCGCCAAACATTTTCCGGGCCAGGGTGGTTCTGACCGCCTTGCTGATCAAGAAGTGCCCACCGTACGCCGCTCGCTCGATGAACTGAAACAAATCGACCTGGCTCCGTTTTTTGCTGTGACTGGCCTAGCCCCATCCCCCGAAACCAGCGTAGACGGTCTCCTGGCATCACACATCCGCTATCAGGGTTTTCAGGGCAATGTGCGTGCCACCACCCGGC
Organism: uncultured Chloroflexia bacterium; assembly: GCA_963757465.1. GTDB lineage: Bacteria > Chloroflexota > Anaerolineae > Anaerolineales > Villigracilaceae > UBA5195. The sequence goes on from CAVWRY010000011.1 coordinate 386,427, forward strand.
CCATCAGCTTTGACCAGCAAGCCCTCAGCCAGATCCTGGCCTTACCGCAAGTGCAACCCTGGCGGCAAAGCGGTGGCCTGATGGTCAGCGATGATTTGGGCCTGCCAGCTGTGCGCCGTTTCTACGACCCAGATAACAAAACTTTCTCGGCACGACAGGTTGCGCTAGCAGCCTTTCTGGCCGGGAATGATGCACTCTATATGGGCAACATTACATCGATTGAAACCCCATCCAACTACGACACAATTGTTAGCACACTGGCATCCTTCGCAAAGAAATATCGTGAAGACCCGGCTTTTGCCAGCCGTGTAGATGATTCGCTGCACCGCATTCTAACAATCAAATATCGCCAGTATCCGACCTTTGCCATTTCAGCCGTGTTGCCTGCTCCGCTGCAACCAACTACCCTGGGCCAATCGACTGACCATGTTTTTGCAGTGGCTCGTCAGGCGGCCACCCTCATCAGCCCATCGCAAACTGACTTGTCTGCCGTACTGCCTTCGCCGCCCAAACCATCTGATTACATTGTTTTTATCACCGATCCGGGTTCCAGCCATCAGTGCTCCACATGCCCCGAAGTTCCGCTGATGCCTGTGGACGCTTTTCAGGGCGCAGTTTCGCGCCTGTATGGGCCAACGGCGGCGGGGCTGGTCGTTGCCAACCACCTTTCATCGTATACTTTTTCAGACGTGGATGCGCTGCTGCAAGACCACTCGCCCAAGCCCGATTTGGTCAACGACCTAAACCGTGCCAACATCGTCGTCATCTCGGCGCTTGACCTGCCCGTCGGCCAGCCGCAGACCGATATTCTGCGACGTTTTCTTTCTGAAAAGCAGAGCGTGCTTGCTGGTAAAAACGTCATCCTGTTTTCGTTTGGCGCACCCTATTATCTTGATGCCACCACGATCTCGAAACTGGATGCCTATTATGGAATGTACAGCCAGTCTGCGCCGTTTGTGGAAGTGGCAGCCCGTTTGCTTTTTCAGGAAATCTCTCCCGTTGGAGCTTCTCCCGTTTCGATCCCGGGGACTGGCTACAGCCTGTCAACGGCTACCTCACCAGACCCGGCTCAATTCATTTCCCTGAGCCGCGATTTGCCGGTTCCATTGACACCCACCCCTGAAACTGCTGCAACCCTTGATTTGACAGAGACCCCCGCGGCCGGCGCTTCGCTTACACCAACAACCACATCGTCACAGTTATTATTAAAGCAGGGCGATACAATTGCCGTACGTACCGGGATTATCCTTGATCACAACAAGCACCCTGTGCCAGATGGCACGATCGTTCGCTTTGTGCTTTTGCTCTCGCAAGGTGAAGGCGGTTTAACGCGGCAAATTGAAACAACAACAAAAGATGGAATGGCGGCGGCCAGTTTTAGCCTCGATCAGCTCGGTTTAATTACAATCCAAGTATCCAGCGACCTGGCAAAGAATTCTGCCACAATTGAATTGAATGTAAATGCTGACGTAGGCACTTTGCCAACCATCACCACGCCTACCCCAATGGCAACACTGGCCCCAACTGAAATCCCTGCCACACCGCAGCCGACTCCCAAAATCGGGACACCACTGACGACTGCAACGGGTTATCCTACCTTTTTAGGCTGGTTTCTCACGTTGTTGTTGATGGCGGCTGGGGTGGCGCTGGCCTACTGGTTTGGAATGCAATTTGCCCACACGCGCTGGGCTGTGCGTTGGGCGCTTCTTGTGTTGTTGGGCGGGCTGGCCGCCTATAATTATCTGGTGTTGGAAATGCCGGGGAGTTTGTTCTGGCTGGATGACCGCGGATTGCCTGCTTTCTTGCAGGCCATTCTGTTTGGTCAGAGTATTGGCTTTTTGGGTGGGTGGATCTGGCGCTTAATGACTGAGCGTGGCAAGCAAACTCAAGAGTAACAAAATGGCCGCAAGGCCAAGCAAAATACTTTCGGGGGGCGCAAAGAAGATGCCAATGGCTGTGCCACGTCGTGGGCGGCTCATCGGGCGCTGCGGCAGTTCCTTTGTCCCAAACAAAAACTGGCGAAACGCTTCAACTGATTCGGGGCGCTGGTCAGGGTGCAATTCCATCGCCCAGGCAATCGCCTTTTCAGTGCGGGCGCTGACAGACGGGTTGATCTTGTGCAACGGGGCCAAATTGTCGGGGTAGAGAAAGCGTTGACGTGCATCCGCCGGAGGTTGGCCGGTCAGAAGATGATATAAGGTTGCGCCAAAGGCATACACATCCGAGCGTACATCCGTGTGGTTTTCAGAACCGCCATATTGCTCCAGCGGCGTATAAAGCAGCGTTCCCTGGCCCTGAATGATGGTGATGGTTTCTTCATCGGGGGCCAGCAGCTTGACCAGCCCAAAATCGACCAGTTTGAGCAGACCATCTGGGGTGATTTTCAGGTTGGATGGCTTGATGTCGCGGTGAACGATGGGCGGCTCCTGGCGGTGCAGGTAGGTCAGAGCGTCCGCCAGTTGACTGGCCCAGTCGAGCACATCCAGTTCGCTGATGAAGGTGCCTTTCGCCTTGGCTTCGTGCATCAGAGTGCGCAAATCTTTGCCTGGGACGTAATCCATTACCAGGTAATCTTTTTCCCCAATTGAAAAAAAGTCTGACACTTTGGGCAGGTTGGGGTGGTCCAGGCGCGCAAGGACAGTCGCCTCGCGCAAAAACTGGTCGCGGGCTTCTGTCAAAATCTTTTCTGGGAGGTTGCGATCGTGCTCTACTTCTTTAAGCGCACATTTTCGCCCTTCGAGGCGTGTGTCATCAGCCAGGTAGATGTTTCCCATCCCACCCTGACCAATTCGCTCAACGATGCGATAGCGACCTCGCAAGACATCCCCCGATTTGATCGGAAGCGGCATGGTGGAGGCACTCCTCGTGTTGGTACGTGCTCTATATAGAATGCCCGCGGTCAAAATTTGCGTTTTCTCGCATGACAAAAGGCGCAATTTCTGGGCGTGCCAGGTACAAATTACAAAGATGATTGGCTGCGCAGCATGAATTTCGGCGAAGTTTCTGCACAGAAAGCGATTTTCTGCTATATTATATCTTAGTTAGACTTTAGCTTTTAGCCTTTAGACTTTAGAGAGACGCAAGGTCTATCATCTTTTTTCTAACCCCTAATGCCTAATATCTAATACCTAAGGTTTGCCATGCCAAACGATCAAGATTATCCTGTACTAGTGGCGCAAAACGGCCCCCTGGTTGGGGAACGCTGGAAAATTGACCGCCCGCTTGTGATGGGACGTGAACCAGGCTGTGAGGTGGTTATCCCTGAACGGCAGGTTTCGCGTTTCCACGCCCGCTTGACGCCAGGTGCTTCTGGCGTGGTGCTGGAAGATCTGGGCAGCAAAAACGGAACACATTATGGCGGCGCACGCATTTCGACACCAGTAGTCTTGCAGGATGGCGATATTTTCCAAATTGCCGTCGCGCAGGAATTTCAGTTTCTGAGTTCAGATGCAACAGTTGCCCTGGAGAACGCACCCACACGGATAACCGGTCGAACTCTTGCTCGACATTCGCTCACGTCAGGTATGGGTCAACCAGCAGCAGATGAATCCGCCGCTTTCAGCGTTGCAGTTCCATTTGCTGTGGGTGTTGTATCAAAATGCCGGACAGGTTGTCACCCGCCCCGATCTGGTATCCGAAGTGTGGGGCGATGAACAATCTGCTGGTGTGACCGATCAGGCGCTGGATGCCCTCATCCGTCGTTTGCGCGACCGGCTGGCAGAGATGGATCCATCTCATCCATACATTGTTACTGTCCGCGGGCATGGTCTGATGCTGGAAAACCCTGGCGAGTAAACCCAGCCATGCCTTGCCTATTTAACAAATTTCAGCTTTCAACTCGACGATAAGGAGAATTTTATGATGCAGCATTTTGCAAAACATCATGCGCTTAAAGAATTCTTAACCAAAATTCAAACGAAATTACCAGACAAGTCTTATGGGTATTTAAGAATAGGATTGCTTTTGGCTGGCATTGTTCTGGCGCTATCAGGATCAGCCATCTTTATTGACTTGGCTTCAGCCCAAGATGCTGGTGGGGATCAGATTCTCAAATTCTGCTCAAAACCAACTACCTACGCAACTGGCATTCTGCATTGCCAAATTGGCGATAAAGATAATTTCGGTTGGTATGATAAAACGACACCGAAACACGTGCCACCCATTGCCAATTTAAAAATTAGAAATATTAATGGCAATCCCGGTAGTGGAGGAAAATTAGTAATATACACACCCGCGTTATACTGTGATAGCTTTTGGGATAGTCGAATAGGTCATGGATATATTGAGATAAATGGACAGCGTTTTGCTACTTGTCGCGGTGATGGCAATAGACTTGGCACTGATGGCTTTAATAATGGAGCAACTTATCTGTTTGGGAAAACCATAACACGTATCGTTACCAATATTAATCTGGACTATGGTCAGGAAGTTCTTCTCAAAATCTATGGCAGTATCTACGCTTCAACGCGCGATGATTGTCGAAGAAAAGAACGCGGCAGATGTGTTTATCCCGGCATCAGTTCTTGCTGGTTATATTCATATGCTAAAACAACGACACAAGATAATCCAATTGCAGGGTATTACCGGAACCACAACACAGATGGATCCAAAAAAGTTTTCGATTTTTTGACCATCTCAGTTGCCGATATGGATCTTGATAATTACTATTTCGATTATTACGATTGCGAGGACTTTCAAATCACATTTGGGCTACTGCAACGATAGTGCTTGTATCAAATGCCCACGGTCAGAAATTGCGTCTTTTAGAGTTTGAAAAGCGCAATTTCTGACCGTGTTGGGTATATAAAAACCACATTCACAGGAAATTTGTAATGGCAAAAAAGCTCTACACAACATTTTTTATTCTACTTTGCATATTCATCCTTTCGGCCTGTGAAATCGGCAAAAACCCGGCAGCAGGCGTAGTGGAAAACTACATTACAGCGCTCGTCAACAAGGATGTCAACCGCATGTCCGTTCTGTCTTGCTCTACCTGGGAACAGGACGCCCACATGGAGTTTGACTCGTTTCAGGCTATCAAAACCCGCCTCGATGGGTTGTCATGCACAGTTACCAGCACCGACAAAGACAAATCATCGGTCACCTGCAAAGGCAAGATCATCGCCACCTATGACAATGAAGACCAGGATTTTGACCTTTCCAGGCTCCCTTATCAAGTCGTCAATCAGGGTGGCGAATTTCTAGTCTGCGGGCATCAGTGACACCAGTATCCTTTAATGAATTTTTCTTCCATTCTTGTTCTGATCGGGATTTCTGCCATCGCAGGCAGAATTGTTTGGAATTGCTGGCGCACCTTTGTCCTACTGGGGATAAGTGTGCTGGCGATTTTCGCGTTTCAACCCACCCTGCCTGTGCGGGGGGTAGACTTTTGGCTGCCTACCCTAACCCTGAGCCTCGCCACATTTGCATGGATTCTGACCACCCCGCTAGCACAACGCCGTTGGCGTGAGCAACTTCCTGCGGTGTTGATCCTGGCTGGGATAACACTTTGCCTTGGCATGACGCGTTATCTGGATTTTTCCCTGCCGCTGACGGCTTCTTCGCCGCCGCAAACCTGGCAGATTGCCGCACTGCTAACACTGGTGGCATTGATTGCTGCCCTGCTGACGCGCAGCAAAGCCCCGGCCCTGGCAGTTGCCTTCACCTTCATCACCCTCTTATTGGTCATACTCAAAGTCCCGGCCTTTGCCACACAGACCGGGGTTTTCTTGCGCCAGATCAACCAGCAGGATGTGACTCTGGCATCACCACTCGATGTGCGCTGGCTGGGGTTTTCCTATATTGCCTTTCGCATCCTGCACACCATCCGTGATCGCCAGAGCGGACGTCTGCCCGACGTTTCGCTGGCGGAATACGTCGTTTACATCAATCTTCTTCCCAACGCTGGCTGCCGGGCCAATTGACCGCATTGAGCGCTTTCTGACCGACTTGCGCCGCCCACCCGCCCTGACTGGCGCGGATTGGGGCTCAGCCAGTCAGCGACTGATACTTGGCCTGTTTAAAAAATTCGTACTGGCTGACGGATTGGCGCTGATGGCACTCAACGAAATCAACGCGCTGCAAATTCATTCGACAGGGTGGGCATGGATACTTCTCTATGCCTACGCCTTCCAGATTTACTTTGACTTTAGCGGCTATACCGACATCGCCATCGGCATGGGCAACCTGATGGGCTTTAAACTGCCCGAAAACTTTGCTGCTCCCTATCTCAAACCCAACCTGACACAATTCTGGAATAGCTGGCATATCACGCTGACGCAGTGGTTCCGCAGTTATTTTTTCAATCCGCTAACGCGTGCCCTGCGCTCCTCACGCTGGACATGGCCGCCCGTTTTGCTGATTTTGATCACGCAGCTTTCCACGATGATCCTGATTGGGTTATGGCACGGCGTGACTTTTCCCTTTGTGTTGTGGGGCATCTGGCACGGCCTGGGCCTATTTGTGGACAATCGCTGGTCTGCGCTGACGCGGAGCTGGGTGGCAGCGCAATCGCCGCGCTGGCAGGCGCTTTTCAATGCCTTTGGCGTGATTTTCACCTTTCATTTTGTCATGCTCGGCTGGGTCTTCTTTGCACTGCCAACCTTTGAAATGTGCATACACTTCTTTCGGGTTTTATTTTCTCTATCGTAAAGGCGATAATTTATGGATGGCCGCTTCTTTCGGAATGTTGCCCTTAAAGGGTTGGCGCTGTTTGTCGTTTTCAATTTAATCTTTGTAGTCGCGCCACCTTCCGGGTTGGGAACCTTGTCCCTTTACAACCGGCTGTTCCCGGGACGTTTGCGTTTCCCCTTTGGCGAAGATTCGGCTCACAGCTACAACCTGAGCCTCTTCGATCTGGACGCAATGTTCGCGTCCCACATCATCGCTGCTGCACCCAAAGCTGCGGATGAGTTTCGCGTGCTGACCATTGGCGATTTTTCGATCTGGGGCATTTTGCTACGACCTGAAGAGACGCTGGCGGGCCAGCTCAACGCTGCGCAGTTGCGCGCCTGCGGGCGCAGCGTGCGCGCCTACAATCTGGGCTACCCGACCCTTTCGCTGACCAAAGACCTGATGATTCTCGATTATGCCCGGCGCTATCAGCCGGATATGATCGTCTGGGGTGTGACGCTCGAAGCCTTCCCGCCTGACAAGCAACTCAGCACGCCGTTGGTGGCGAACAACGCCGCCCGCGTGGACGATTTGCTTCAGCGGTATCAGACTGGGCTCAGCGCGGATGACCCAGCACTCGTCCGCCCCGGTTTTTGGGATCGCACCATCATTGGGCAGCGCCGAACTTTGGCAGATTTGCTGCGCCTGCAACTGTATGGCGTGATGTGGGGCGCCACCGGCATCGACCAAACCTACCCGACAGATTATCCGCCAGCCGAGACCGACCTGACTGCTGACCAGACTTTTCACGGCATGAAACCGCCAACAGCGCCACTCTCGTTTACTGTTTTCGACTCAGTCGTACGTGCTGCTGGCAACACGCCCCTGCTGGTCGTCAATGAGCCCATGCTCATCAGCACCGGGAAGAACAGCGACATGCGATATAATTTTTTCTATCCGCGCTGGATTTATGACCAATATAGCACACAGATGTTGATACGCTCCAATGCCAGGCGCTGGACGTATCTCGATGCCTGGAACCTCGTCCCCGCCAACCAATTTACCAACAGCGCCATCCACCTGACCCCCGCTGGCGAAGCGACGCTGGCAGCGCGGGTTGGGCAAATTATTTCTCAACAGAGTTGTTCAAAATGAAACGGTTTTTCTCCCTGATTGTTCTGATCGGTCTTCTTTCAGCCTGTACATCCACCCCGCCCGCACCGACCATCACGCAGCTTCCGGCAGCTTCGGAAACGGCTGTGAGTGCGGCAACATCCACGTCTGTTAGCCTAAATACGCCCAACGCTACGTCACTGGCGGAGCCCCCCACAGCTACGCTCATGCCCAATGGCTGGATGAAGCTGCCGGTGGTGCCGCAATCTGTCAGCCAGCGCGTCCATGAGATTTATGCCGAAGGCCAAAAGCTGGGCAACCGTCCCAATGTTTTCTCCCTGATCGGCGATTGCGACGCCACGCCAACCTGGTTTCTCGGCGATTTTGATCTCGGTCCCAAACATTACAACCTGGGTCCCTACAGCGATTTGCAGGATGAGATCAATTATTTTAAAGGCTCCTACGCGCGCCAGAGTTTGGCCGTGCGCCGCGGATTTGTCGCGGCCTCGGTCTTAACGCCGTTGTGGGCCGACCCAAAGCAGTGTACCAAAGGCGATACGCCGCTTTCGTGTGAACTGCATGTGAATAAACCTGCCTTTGCTTTTATTTTGCTGGGCACAAACGACTACAACCATCGTGAAGTTTTTGAACCCAACATGCGCAAAATTCTCGATCAATTGATTGCCAACGGCGTCGTCCCTATTCTGGGCACCAAAGCCGATAATATGGAAGGCGACTATACATTGAACGCCACCATTGCAAAACTGGCCTACGAATACCAACTTCCGCTCTGGAATTTTTGGGCCGCCACCCAGCCACTCCCTGCGCACGGGCTGGATACCGACCTGACGCATCTTACCTGGGGCCCCAACGATTTCAGCGACTTGTCACACGTCCAAACGGCCTGGCCCTGGCGCAACCTGACCGCGCTGCAAACGCTGAAAGCGGTTTGGAGCGCGGTGAAGTAATTGCGCTGGAATCAATCCCGCCCCTTTTCTTTGGTCTGAAAAGGGGCGGGGCGAATGCGAAGCTGAAAGGTGTGGTTTACGGCTGCACGAACCAGAGTATCAAATAATAGCCCAGCGCCGCCGCCCACAACCATGAGTTGATGCGATCAAACACCCCGCCATGCCCAGGGAAAAAGTTGCCTGAATCTTTCATGTGGGCCTGACGTTTGAACATGCTTTCGCCCAAATCGCCCAGCGGGGTCAGAATCCCGATCAGCAAACCAAAGATCGCGCCCTGCCAAAAAGGGATATGCAAAGACCCCCAGGTGGAGTAGACGAAAGCAAAGCTCGCCCCCGTCAGCGTTGAAACGATCACTCCAGCCCAGAACCCTTCCCAACTCTTTTTGGGACTCAGGCGCGGTGTCATTTTATGTTTGCCATACCGTCTGCCAATCAAGTAGGCGCTTGTATCGGCCAGCCAGACGCATGGCAAAATCAACAGGCTCCATTGCTGACCATTGGGCATGGTGCGCAGGTCAACCAAATAGGCTCCCACCCAGCCCATGTAGGCCAGCCCGCCAACAGTTGCAAAAAAATCCATGGTGGCATTGTCACGACCTCGTTCATACTCGAACAGGTGCCAGGCCATTGCGATCAGGATTGAGAGCGTAAAAACTGCAATCGCATATTGGGAGAAAAGTGCTCGGACGCCAATCAGCACAACAACGCCGCCCACCACCAACAGACGGGATGCCTGTGCACCGCTGGCATGCGCCATATCCACATATTCCCAGGCAGCAATCCCAATAAACAGAGCCGCCACAACAAAATAGAACGGGCCTCCAAAGATCAGGCCCGGCAATCCAAACACGACAATTAAAACGGACGTTAAAGCCCTTCTACGCATGTGTCTGTTGATACTCCGGCGCAGTTACTTTCCCGTATCGTCTTTCACGACGGCCAAACTCAGCCAGGGCCTTGTGGAATTCTTCCCGGCCAAAATCAGGCCATAAAATAGGGGTAACATACCATTCCGAGTAGGCTGCCTGCCAGATCAAGAAATTGCTGATACGCAATTCTCCCGAGGTACGAATGATCAAATCAGGGTCGGGGACGCCAGCCGTATAAAGATATTGGCTGAGCAACTCTGGTGTAATATCTTCCACCGGAATTTCATCGCGTATCATATGTTTGACAGCCTGGATAACTTCATCACGACCGCCATAATTAAAGGCAACGTTCAATACCAACTGTGAGTTTCCCCGAGTTGCATCGACAGCCTGTGAAACTTTTCTTTGCAAAGCGGGGGCCAGTTGATCAAGCCGACCCAGATGGCGGATTTGTACACCCTGGTCGTTTAATTCTTTTAATTCTTTGTCGATCACGTCTTCAAGAATACGCATTAAACCTTCTACCTCTTCCCGAGGCCGGTTCCAGTTTTCTGTGGAAAATGCGTAGATCGTCAGGAATTTAATACCAAACTCCACACTGGCGCGGATAATGCGGCGCAGGTTTTCTGTGCCGGCATGGTGACCGGCCAGGCGCGGCAAGCCGCGCTTTGAGGCCCAGCGTCCATTCCCATCCATAATGATGGCAACATGGGTTGGGACTTTCTCAACAAGGGTGGTTTGGTGGATGGACTTATTCATGGGTTATGGAGTCTTTTAAACTTCCATGATTTCCTGTTCTTTGGTATGACCGATTTTGTCAATGACCGCTGCGAAGTGATCCATTAGTTTTTGGAATTCATCTTCACCACGTTTCAGGTCGTCTTCTGAAATCATTTTTTCGCTCTCAAACTCTTTCATATCTTTAATCACATCGCGGCGAATGTTGCGCAGAGCAACGCGTGTTTCTTCAAGGCGTGCATGCATATGCTTGACGATCTCGCGGCGACGCTGTTCATTTAACGGGGGCAGGTTCAGGCGAATGATCTTACCGTCGTTATTGGGCATTAAGCCCAGGTCAGAGACCATAATTGCTTTTTCAATGGCTTTCAAAACAGTCTGGTCATACGGTTTAATCATGATTGCGCGGGCTTCCGGGATGCTGATGGATGCCAATTGAATCAATGGTGTAGGGGCACCATAATATTCGACAAGAAGTTTTTCTACCAAGCCAGGGTGCGCCCGTCCGGTGCGGATACCAGCCATGTCTTCATGTAAGGCACTGATGGCTCCATCCATGCGGGTTTCTGCGTCTTTGAGAAGATCTTTAATCAACTCAGCCTCCTAAAATCAAGAATTTGTTAACCCAAGGATACCCTAAAATCTAAAAATACGCTACCGTGTCTGGCTATGGCATACAGGTTCCAAAATTTGTTATATCTCTATTCTCAGGGGAGATGACTTGCAAAAGCTCCAAAAAGGCTATCAATTTATGACAGGAATCAAGCTTTCATAAAAAAAGCGCCCAATCAGGCGCTTTCTGTTGCTCAGGCGTGTACAAGCGTGCCGACTTTTTCGCCGTTGAGCGCATTGGCCAGGGCCGCTTGATCCCATAGATTTAATACAAGGATCGGGATTTTATTTTCCATACAATGTGTGATGGCTGTACTATCCATGACTTCAAGTCGGCGGTTAAGGACGTCGATATAGGTCAACTCATCGAATTTGACCGCGTCGGGATTTTTCTTTGGGTCAGAGTCATAAACACCATCCACCTTGGTGGCTTTGATGACCACATCCGCGTCAATTTCTGTGGCACGTAGCGCCGCAGCCGTATCCGTTGAGAAAAATGGATTGCCGGTGCCTGCGCCAAAAATCACAACACGATTTTTCTCCAGATGGCGAATGGCACGGCGGCGGATGTAGGGCTCGGCAATGGCACGCATCTCGATGGCAGACATCACCCGGGTGAAGACATTGATCCGTTCGAGGGCATCCATCAACACCAGAGAATTCATCACCGTTGCCAGCATTCCCATATAGTCAGCGGTGGCGCGATCCATGCCGCGAACAAGCCCCTGCTTGCCCCGCCAGATATTTCCAGCGCCGATGACAATCGCCACTTCTACACCCATCTCGTACACTTTTTGGACGCGTCCGGCAATCGCTTCAGCTTCGGCGACATTGATTCCATAGCCGTTTTCGCCGCCGATTGCTTCACCGCTCAACTTCAACAGGATTCGTTTGTATTTCAACTCAGACATTTTTCTCCTTTTTTAATCGCGCTGGAATAGTATACCCGTCATGGGCATAATAGAAGCGCAAAAAAAAGCCAACCTTTCGGTTGGCTTTTTCAACTATTCACCCAGTCCTTCGCCTAACTCCCATCGCTGGAAGCGGCGAATGATGATGTTTTCGCCAAGACTGGCGACATTCTGATGAATCATTTGTTCAATAGTTGTACTTTCATCGCGGATATAAGGCTGACTGAGAAGAGAGACTTCTTCTTTGAATTTCTTCAAACGACCTTCGACGATCTTGGCCGCAACAGCTTCTGGTTTGCCTTCTTCTATAACACGCGCTTTGGCGATTTCGGCTTCATGTTCCAGAACACTGGCTGGAATATCTTTTTCCGAAATATATTGTGGGGATGATGCGGCAATTTGCAGAGCGATTTCATGCGCCAGATTGCGGAAAGCTTCGGCGTGGGCGACGAAATCTGTTTCGCAATTAATTTCGACCATGACACCAACGCGACCACCGCCGTGAGAATACAGTTCGACAGTGCCCTGTGAAGCAACACGGTCTGAACGTTTGGCGGCAGCGGACATACCTTTTTCGCGCAGCCAGTCAACAGCTTTTTTAAAGTCACCATCAGCTTCGGTCAACGCTTTGCGGCAGTCAAGGATGCCTGCACTCGTCGCAGCGCGTAATTCTTTGATCATTTCAGTTGTAATTTCCATGCAGAGTCCTCTTGCGGAGTTTTAAGGTTATTCAGCAGTTTCGTCAACGACGGGAGCCGTGCCAGCCAGTTTGGCAAGTGTGGCTTTGCCCAACAAAGCTTCGTCGGTTTCATCAACATCCACATCCACAGTGCGGGCAGGGCGTTTGGCAGGAGTATAGGCAGGCGCAACATCAGGTTTTTCGTTGGCCATGTCATCTTCCTTGCGCATGGATTTGCCTTCAATCAACGCATCGGCAACTTTGGCAACCAGCAGCTTGATGGCGCGGATGGCATCGTCGTTGGATGGGATGACATAATCAACATTTTGCGGGTTGCAGTTGGTGTCAACAAGCGCGACAATCGGAATTCCGAGCAGGTTGGCTTCATGGACAGCGGCATATTCGCGGCTGACATCCACGATAAAGATCATGTCGGGCAAACGCTTCATCGAGCGCACGCCTTCAAGGCGTGTGTTCAGGCGGGTAATATCGCGTTGGATCAGCAGACCTTCTTTTTTGGTCAACTGGTTGATTTCGCCGGTGTCACGCAGGGATTCCAGTCGTTCCATTTCCTGAATACGGGCGTGCATGGTATTCCAGTTGGTCAGCATACCACCCAGCCAGCGCTCCGTTACATAAGGCATACCGCAGCGGACGGCTTCTTCACGCACAGTATCCTGTGCCTGACGTTTGGTGCCAATAAACAGTACAGTACCGTTGTTCATACCAACTTCACGGATCATGGCATAAGCAGCGTTGAGCGCCTTCACAGTCAGTTGAAGATCAATGATGTGAATACCATTGCGCTCGGTGAAAATGTACGGTTTCATGCGGGGATCCCACTTGTTGGTGCGATGTCCGAAATGGACGCCGCTCTCAAGCAGGGCTTTCATCGAAATAACAGCCATTGTTTTCTCCTAGGTTACTTCCGTCAGACAACGGAGTGAGTTTAGCGGGGATGCTTACCCGCTCAGGGATGCTTATTGCCCATCCCAGGCAAAATGTGGCCCCGCCAAGGCGAGAGCGGGGAGTAGTATACCATAATTAACTGTCGGGTTGTTTGGCAGTTTAGCGCAACGCAGCCAGGATTTTTTCATGCAAAACGGGATTTGCCCCCAGCACAGATTGCGGGTTGCCGAGATAGTCTGCGCCACCATCCACAGTAGTCACCTTCGCCCCGGCTTCTTCTGCCACCAATCCTGCGGCGGCGACATCCCAGGGTTTTACCGAAAGCTCCCAGTAGCCGTCGAACCTTCCAGCACCGACATAGCACAAATCCAGCGCGGCAGACCCCAGGCGGCGGACCCCCTGAGTCATCCTTGCCAGCTTTTCAAAGTGGATGAAGTTATTCTGCAGGGTGCTCCAAGTATCGTAGGGGAATCCCGTGACGAGCAGGCTTCTTTGAAGCTGGGTAACCTGTCCAACCCGTAAGGCGCGACCGTTGACCCACGCGCCTTTGCCACGCTCAGCAGTGAAAAGTTCATTGCGCATGGGGTCATAAACCGCGCCAAGCGTGACTTTGCCCTGATAGGCATAGGCAATCGATACGCAGAACATCGGCACACCATGAGCATAGTTGACCGTTCCATCAATCGGGTCAATGATCCACAGGTGGCCTGCGTGACCTTCCAGCGAGCCGCTTTCCTCGGCCAGAATGCCGTGTCCGGGGAAGTGCTGTTGGATTTCACCAATGATAAATTCTTCAGATTGATGGTCAATTTCAGTCACCAGATCAATTGTGCCTTTGTAATCCACCTGATGATCTGTTTCGTAGCCTTGATATAAAATTTGGCCGGCCTGACGCGCCATGCGCTCCAGGTCGGCCAGTGTTGGATGGTTCATGATTACTTTCCTTTACGCCGAATTGGATTGGTAAAGCTCTTTTCAACAAGCATTTTACCAATCATTTTGTTCATCGGCGCTTATTTTTCTTTTTGCCCAGCCTTGATCTCATCAATAATGCGATAGACTTCCCTTAAATCTGCTTGAATAGCCTCGCGGTCAAAAAAAGCCTGTTTCAGCATCGCCTCAAACGCGGGATGTTGGTCAGCGCCCAGGGTGGGCAGCAGACGCTCGGTGCGGCTGATTTGGGTATTCTTATGACGCAGTTTGTGCTCCAAGCGGTCACGATAGCCATAATAAAACTCGGCATGGTTGAGCGGCTGCGGCGCGGTAGGTGTGCCATTAATCAAAATCTCTGCAATGGTCAGCAGAAAATCTTCGGTGTCGATTGGTTTTTCAAGAAAACGGGTCGCGCCCAAGCTCATCGCAAACGCTTTGTCTTCAGGGGTGACATAAGTTGCTGAAAGAAAGATGACGGGAATGCTTCGCGTTGCAGCGTTCAGGCGCAGATTGTGGACAAAGGTATAACCGTCCATCTTGGGCATCAGAATGTCTGTGATAATCAGGGACGGGTGAATGGCTTCAACTTTTTCCATGCCTTCTTCACCGTTGTGCGCGCTGACAACATGGTAGCCCTTAAAGCGCAGGGTTACTTCAAGCAGTTCCAGCACATTTGGAACATCTTCAACCACGAGAATTGGACCGGGTGTAATTTTCATAAAGTCATTTTACTCCTCATTCCAATGGCTGACCTTACACCTACCTGACTAAATAGAGAAGATTAGGAATATTTCCAAACGAACCTGATATTTCATTTTTTACTTGACCCCTTCCTGCTCCCCGTCTACAATTCACCCGTTCATCCCCCGTCTATTGCACGCGCTGCGTGACATCACCCAGGAGTATCTTCATGTCCGATTTTCTTTTTCGCGGCAGTCTTGCCGATCTTGACCCCGATGTTTATGAACTGACCCAGCTTGAAGCCGAACGCCAGGCCCGCAAGCTGATTTTGATTGCGTCTGAAAGCCAGGCTCCGCTGGCAGTGCGTGAGGCGATGGCATCCGCTTTTCAGAATATCTATGCGGAGGGGTATCCCGATGAAGAGACTCGCGTCATGTCTGATGAGCAGATTCTCGATTACCCGAAGCGTCTTGCGCATTACCGGCGCTACTCTGACCCGCGCTATTACAAAGGCGTCGAATACGCCGACGCCATTGAAGCGCTGGCGCGCCGCCGCTGCGCCGAAGTCTTTGCTGCCAACGGCGTGACTGCCGACGAGATTTTTGTCAACGTGCAGGCGCTCTCGGGCGGCCCCGCCAACAATGCGGTTTATCATGCGCTGGTCGCCCCTGGCGACACCGTCATGGGCCTCGATCTGCTGCACGGCGGACACCTTTCGCACGGTTCCAAGGCCAACCGCTCGGGCAAATACTACAACATCGTTCACTATGGGGTGGATGCAAACGAACGCTTGGATTACGAGCGCATCCGCGAGCAGGCGCTTGAAGTCAAACCGAAGATGATTATCGCCGGGTTCTCCTCCTACTCCTGGATTCCCGACTGGCCCAAATTTCGCGCAATTGCCGATGAAGTCGGCGCATACCTGCTGACGGATATTTCACACATTGGCGGGTTGGTGGCGGCAGGCGTTGTGCCTTCGCCCATGGGTTATGCCCATGTCATTACATCCACAACACACAAAACACTCGATGGCCCACGTGGCGCAATCATCCTCACGACCGATCCCGAGCTGGCAAAGAAGCTCGACAAGGCCGTTTTCCCTGGCGAGCAGGGCGGCCCACATGTGCAAATCTTTGCCGCACTGGCGCTGACCTTCAAACTGGCAAAAACACGCCAGTTCAAGCAACTGCAACAGCAGGTGATTGACAATGCAGTCGCGATGATTGACCAGTTTAACCAGCGCGGCTTTCGCGTGCCGTTTGGCGGGACGAACTGCCACCTGATTAATATCGATTGCACCAGCGTCAAAGGCCCGGACGGCACTTCCTTAAGTGGCGACATGGCTTCGCGCATCCTTGACCTGGCCGGGATTGTCGTCAACCGCAACACCATCCCCGGTGATCGTATTTCGGACCCAAGCGGGGTACGCATGGGCACGCCGTGGATTACCCAACGCGGCTTCGACGAAGCAAAATCCCGCGCGCTGGCAAATGTCATTTCTGACTTGCTGCTGGCTTGCGTGCCGCACAGCGTCGAGACGCCGCGCAAAGGTCGCGCCCGCCGTGCCAAGGTTGATTTTGGTGTATTGAACGATGCGCGTTTGAAAATCCGCGCGATGGCGGAGGAAGCGGGGATCGACTTTGAATATGAAAAGAGCACATACCCGCATTATTACTTTGTGGATGACACCGCCACCACCGGGGTCTTTGATCTCGTTGGGGAGCGCGTGCGCCAGTTTTTGGATTATGCCGTTTCGACAGATTTGTCCGCACTGAAGGCGGGGACTGCGCTGCCAACCAGCATTTCGACTCCGAAGGGTGAGATCACAGGCATACTGGCCTGTCTGGACGCTGAGCACTACCAGTTGAGCGTCCCCGTCGAAACGGCAACGCTGGCAGCAACGTGGTTGCGTGACCTTTCAGATGGCTATGTCTCGATGGATGCGGATGCGCTCAAGCGTGTGCCTGGACCGGTGGTAGTGTCATCGTCAACGGACTCTGTCACGGATTCACGGACTGGAACGGATGCTGGCAAAGAAAAACCCTGGTTTATTGGCATCAAAGCTGCGGGGAATCTCGAATCCCTGCCAGATTTTCAATGGACAGAGCCATCGGATGGCGAACTGAAACGCACCAGCCTGTACGATGTCCACAAATCTCTCGGCGCAAAACTTGTGCCGTTTGCCGGTTGGGATATGCCAGTCTGGTACACATCGGTGGTGGAAGAACATTTGGCGACGCGCAAGGCAGCCGGCTTGTTCGATGTTTCGCACATGGGCGTTTACGAAATCGGCGGCGACGATGCTGCTTCGTTCCTTGATAGCGTGTGCGCCAATGATGTTGGCAACCTGCTGCCCGGCGAGAGCCTGTACAGTCACTTTTTGACGCCCGACGCGCAGGTGATTGACGATACGATCATTTATCGCCGCGCCAGCGACAAGTTCCTGATGGTTGTCAACGCCTCGAACGACGACAAGGCGCGTACCTGGCTTGAAAGCGTGCGCGATGGCAAGGTCAAAATCGATAACACCCGTCCGCAGGCGCGCGCCTATGGGTACGAGGCTTCGATCCGCAATTTGCGTGACCCGAAAGCTGGCGATGAAATGCGCGTGGATATTGCCCTTCAAGGCCCCAGGAGCCGCGAGATTCTGCTGGCGCTGGGTGTGGACCCTGAAACACGCGCACGCATTATGAAACTCGGGCGCACTGAGTTGTGTGATGCAGTGGTTGGCGGGTTCGATCTGATTGTTTCGCGCACCGGCTATACGGGTGAGAAAATGGCCTTTGAGCTGTTTGTTCACCCCGCGCAGGCTGCCGATTTGTGGAATTCCATTTTGAAGACGGGCGAGACCTTTGGAGTCAAATCCATTGGCTTGGGTGCGCGCAACTCGTTGCGCACCGAAGCTGGTTTGCCGCTCTATGGGCATGAGATGGGGCTGGGGTCAGGTGCCAATTCCAACACCGCGGACTTGGGCGTGGCCGAAGGCGGCTTTGGTTCGTATGTGAAGCTCTACAAACCCTGGTTCATTGGGCGCGATGCCTACGCGGCCAACGAGAAAGTTCGCAAGGGTGTGGTGGTGCGCTTCCGCTTTGACGAACAGCGCGTGCGTGTCGCCCACAATGGCGACCCGGTGATGAATACCACTGGTCAGCAAATTGGCTTTGTCACCTCCTGCGCGGTGGATAGCGAGCGCTATCTGACCGGCCTGGCCTACGTTGAAAAGAAATATGTCGCCATCGGCACAGCGCTGGGAATTCATCAAGGCGCTGCCCTGAGTTCATCGAAGGGAAAAGCAACTGACAAACCCACTACGCCGGCCAAAGTCGTCAGCCGCTTTCCCAAGCTATAAACCTGCCATTTGGCCAAAAGGAGATTGCTCCCATGTACATCGTTGAAAATTTTATCCGCCGTATTGCCCGCACCATTGGCTGGGAAATTGGTAGCGCGATTGAAAACGTCATCTGGTCAATCGCCATTTTCTTCTTTTTGATGTGCTGTGGCCTGGTCTCCTGTGGCGCAGTAGCCTGGCAAATCATGTTCCATAAATAGTTTTTCGGGGATACATATAGAAGTTGAATTCAAGGATGGCAGGATTTCGGCAAGATCTCCTGCCATCTTTTCATAAATTAGTGCAGCCCAGTGTGGAGGAAATATGTGGAGCAAAACCTTTGCCATGATGGTGCGAGTTCAAGGGAATGTAACTGTAGAGCAAATGAAGAATGCCTTACGCAAAGTTCGCACCCGGCATGTGGCGTTGATTTCAGCAATGCAGTATCCACCCGGACGGAAACAACCTGATGGCGAAGTCCTTTTTCCGCTCGCGGTTCGTACCGATTGCAGCGAAACGGATTGGATTGAAGTCGCCCAAAATGAACTGGCTCAGCCTTTTCCTGAACCTGAAGAACCTCCCTTTGCGCGTTTTACTTTATTGAAACGCGCCGCAGGGTTTGATCTGGTGGCTGGTTTTCATCATCATGTTTGTGATGGCATGTCTGGCATGTTTGTCATCCGCGATATTTTGCAGGCGTTGGGTCAACCAGATGTCCCCGTGATTCCTCTTTCGCTTCCACCGCGCGATGAAGACATGAAAGTTCCAGATGAGATTTTGACTCTTCCTCGCTTTCAGCGCAAGTTGACGAGAACAGTGGCAAAGATTCAGGCACAGCTATTGCATGAAAAGCAGCGCAAGGCTGCCTTGCCGCAAAATCAGGCAAAAACACTGATAGATGATTTGCCCTCTTGCGCGTCAATTTGTGCTTTTGCCCGCTCTTCTGAGCACTTCGCAGACTGCGGCGCTGGTAGCGCGCTGCAAACAGGAGCAGGTTTCTGTCCATGCGGCGGTTTGTGTGGCATGGCTGCGGGCTTTTCTGGCTGAGAGCAAGGCAAAACGCACTCGCCGAATGGCATCCAGCCCGGTGAATATACGGCAGCGTATCTCACCACCTATCGCTGACACATCTGGCGGCTTCCTGGTGATCGTGGAAACCGCTGTCGATTGTGCGCCCGAAAGGAACTTTTGGGATGTGGCCCGTGAATTTAAACGAAAATTCAGCCGCGGTACAACCGACGAAGCTTTATTTTTTCGGTCAGCCCTGTTTGAACAAGTATTTTCCCAAACGCCACAAGAAGACATTGAAACGCTGATACAGATTTTGTTTTTCGGTCAGGTCAAATATGATTATTCTATGACCAACCTGGGGCGCATCCCGATCCCTGAGTGCAACGGTGATTTGCAGGTGGAAGCTTTTTATGGGCCACTGGTCAACTCGTCATCTCGCGAGCGGACGGTAGGCATCAGTACAGTTGCAGGAAAAATGAGCTTTTCCTTTGCCTTTCGTCAATCAATGATGAACCCTGCTCGAGGAAAAGCATTGCTGGATCGGGCGCTTGGGCTACTGCTGGAAGCTGCGCAATAAGTTGTTGCTGTAGGCTGATATCAAGTGAAATTAATTTTCACAAATACGTTAAAATTGCTCGCATTATTTATTTCTATGCGCAGAAGAAAGAATGCACCTGACTTTCGTATCATTTTGCTATTTATCACAAGGAATGGGTATGAAGAAAAAACAAAAAGGAATTGCCCGCATTTTTTTTCTGCTAAGTTGTCTGATATTGGTCTGTACGCCAATCTATGCTGTGAAAGCTGCGACTGCGGCATCTGATCCATCGACAGGTATCACCCGCTTTAATAGCCACCCTGCCAGTAATCAATTGGCAATTACCGATACCCCCACGCCGACACCTACGCTTACGAACACGCCAACAGAAACCGCAACGCCAACAATCACACCAACTGCCACTTTTACATCAACAGTTACGCCAACACAAACGCCCAAGCCTGATATTAATGTTCAAAAGTCGGTTGTCAATGTTGTTTCCATCAACCCCGATGTGTTTATTGTTGCCTATCGCATTACTGTTAAGAATACAGGTGCCGTCGTCCTTAAAAATATTCAAGTACAAGATGACTTAAAAACAGCTTTCGCTGCGGCAAAGAGTTTCAAATTGCAACAGGTTACCAGCAACAAATTTACGCTCAACACCGCTTACAACGGTGACACCAACATCAATATGTTGGCTGGCACAGATATACTTAATATTGGCGCATCTGGTTCAATTACACTGGTAGTTGTTGTCAACACAGGTGGACGTGCGAAAAATTATACCAATTCAGCAAAGGGCATTGGTGATCCGCCATCTGGTCCGCCTATAGATGATACAGGTGAGGTGAGCGGGCCATCCTTTGTTGATCCATCCCTCGCCAAAACAGCTGATGTCAGGCATGCCAAACGAGGCGATCTCGTTACATTCACAATTACTGTAAGTAATCGTGGTAATGAGCCAGCGAAGAATGTCCATGTAATTGATCCATTACCGAATATTCTCGATATTCTTAGCGCACAATCCAGCCGTGGAACTGTCACCATTACCGGGAGAACGGTTGAAGTAAATCTTGGCGATGTCTCGCCAAGTGAATTGATCATTATCACCATCGTCACTCGCATCAACATGACTGGAGAGCCTCCCATTCGTAATCAGGCACGACTGACAACTGATTTGTCAACCGACATTACCAGCAACGATAGCGATCATGTAGCTGTTGTGCTTGATACTGTTGCTCTGCCTGACGCAGGTTTTGCACCCAATCGATTTACACAGTTGCCAGCACAACCCAAGGAATTGGCCTATTTTACCCCAACCCTTGATAATGATTTCACCATCCAGGTTCCCAGATTGGGCATTACAATGCCAATTATCGGTGTGCCTGAGAGCGAAAATAGTTGGAATATTTCATGGCTTGGCTCACAGGCAGGCTGGCTCAACGGAACAGCTTTCCCCACCCATGCTGGTAATAGTGTCATTACCGGGCATGTCTATCTTTCCAACGGATTGCCTGGTCCTTTTGTCAATCTGGG
Source organism: uncultured Chloroflexia bacterium (assembly GCA_963757465.1). GTDB lineage: Bacteria > Chloroflexota > Anaerolineae > Anaerolineales > Villigracilaceae > UBA5195. The sequence goes on from CAVWRY010000011.1 coordinate 407,868, forward strand.
CAATTTACGCTACGGCGATCAGATCGTCGTTAATCTTTCGGGATATCACTACATCTACGAGGTGCAAAATGTTGCTATTGTCAGCCCGAACGATATTTCGCCCTTGCGACACGAGTCTCTATCCTGGCTAACGCTAATTACTTGCAAGCAATATGATGAAAAGACAAATGCATACAATTATCGAACTGTCGTGCGCGCTGTGCTGGTCCAGGTACTTTACGGACAGTGAACCCACCATAGTTTCTGATTACCCCAACTATAGTCACAAAAGCTGGCGGGCATGTGCCCACCAGCTTTTGTGTATAACCTATCTCAATTTTAAAATCTTTTCAGTGCAATTATGAAATGATATACCCGCAAACACCGTATACTATTAGTAACAATTTACACATCTTTTTAGGAGAGCCTGGCTGACAATGCTCCATGATACCCCAAACCCCAACGCTTTGGAAACAAAATTAATCCACGCTGGCGCGTTGAACCTGGACGATTTACCCTTCAATCAGGCTGGTGAACTATCTCCACGCCAAAGACGCTGGCTGATGGTTGAAGTGGCAGCCTGGGGCGTGCAGGTGGGCATCAATTTAATTGCTGTGGTGATAATCTGGTGCTTCTTTTTTCGCTTCCAACTCCAAAGCGATGCCCACACTCCCTGGGGGTTGGTTGCTTTCTTCTGGAGTGCGCTCATTGGATTAAACGCTTTTATTTGTCTCATAACAATGCAACCTGTATGGCTTACGATTAAAAACAATGAAGTGAAATCCATTACAGGTGTAATATCAAAAAATTATGAGATAGGGAGTATTCGGTGGCGAACAGGAATCGTGTCATGGTTTCTTAACGTCAAGGATCAAACATTTAAGACATCGCAGACTGCGCACGCAGTTATCATCGACCACCGCAAATACCGATTGTTTTATATCCCCGCTTTGCATAACAGATTGCTCAATATTGAACCGTTATTCTCTGCAGATGATGACAAGCAATCGCATCTTTCTACCCTGCAAAACCGCGCCAGAGAAACCAAGGAGTAAACCCGATGAGTAGCCAACACCCCCGAATTGCCATCCGTTACTGCACCCAATGCCGCTGGCTGATGCGCGCCGCCTGGATGGCGCAGGAGCTTCTCTCCACTTTTGTGCTTGACCTGGGCGAAGTGGCGCTCATCCCCGGCACAGGCGGCGTCTTCGAAGTCTGGGCCGAAGAAACCCTGATCTGGTCCCTCGCCGAACAGGGGCGCTTTCCTGAGATTACCGAGCTAAAACGCCTTGTCCGCGACCAGGTTGTCCCCGGAAAATCGCTCGGGCACATTGACCGAAAAGCCGCGCAGCAAGCTGCTTCAGCCAACCCTGAAAATAATATGCCAGCCTCTGAGAACACATCCACAGATTTGGCAGATTTATAATCTTTTTTGTGCAGAATATGCGAAATTTGCGGGTCAGCTTAACGTATATTGAGAATTAAAAGGGCAGATATTGACGATAAATAACACCCCTGTGAAGTTGCGTCCCTGCCAGAAACTGATATACTCTCGCGTCTCTCAGGGGCAATGATCCCTGTCCGCTGGCTACACCTATTTTAGAAAGGAAGAATAAGATGGATGAATTGGTAGCAACAAATTGGGGGGTTTCATCCGTGACTTTAATGGATGAAACCGAATCATACTGGGGGATTTCATCCTGCATCAATCTCTACGACTGCGATCTGGCACTGATGCAAAACGCGGATGCAATTCGCGCGTTTGTCATTCAACTGTGTGACCTGATCAAAATGAAACGCTATGGAGAAACGCAGGTCGTATTTTTCGGAGAAGATCCGCGTGTCAATGGCTTTAGTATGACACAACTGATCGAAACATCCCTGATTTCAGCACATTTTGCTGATGCCAGCCGGGCAATTTATCTGGACGTATTTAGTTGCGCGCCTTATAACCCCGAAGAAGCTGCACAATTTGCCGCCGATTACTTTAAGGCCAAAACGCATACTTTTCATGTTGTACCACGCAAATAATGTAATACACCAAATGAGAGCCAGCAAGTTACGGGCTCTCATTTTATTTCGGGGAATTGATCGGGGAATTGAATTGAAGACAGCATTTTCACAGAAATCCATAATACAATTGCGCTGAAACATCAAAGCTCCAATGAAAAAACAGACCCTTTTTCAGCTCACCGAAACCTTCGTCATTCTTGGCCTTTTGGCCTTTTTTTATCTTAAAGACATTTCATCCATCCCATTCCACATTGACGAAAGCCACTGGATCGGCACCAGTTACATGTTTGAAGCCTACTTCAAGGGGGAGTTCTGGTCTGATGCGTGGCGCGACAACCAGCACACCGTGACAAACCCGCCTGTCCCGCGCTATATCATCGGCCTCAGCCGCTTCATTGCCGGCTATCGCATCCCAGACCTAAACCGTGCATGGGACTACTCCCACAATGTCAATTACAACGTACGCATGGGGGCCATGCCGTCTGACGCGCTGCTCTGGTGGTCGCGGCTGCCCATGGCGCTGCTGGCGATCCTGTCGATCTGGATTGGCTTTTTCTTCATCAAAAAGATTGGCGGGCGTATTCCCGCCTACATCTGGATCATCTTTGGCTGCGTAAGCAGTTACTTTTTGCTTCAACTGCGCCACGCCATGGCGGAATTGCCCATTTTATTTTTTGTCATGCTGGGGGCTTTGTTTTGTTTCCAAGCCATCAAAACCATCCACGATGAAGCAGATGGCGTGCGCCGAAAGGCAGTTTTCTGGCTGATCCTTTCGGGCGTATGCCTGGGGCTGGCGGGTGAAGCCAAAATCAATGGGCTGGCGGTGCTGGCAGGCGTTGTTTTCAGTCTCTTGATCGTATTCTGGAAGAAGCGTGAAGCGATTGGCCCCAAAATTCGCCTTGTAACAGCGCTCAGCGCACTGTTGACGCTTGTCGCTGGCGTTGTCTTTGTCGGTTCTTATCCTTATCTCTGGCCTGACCCGCTGGGACGCACCATCCGCGTGCTGCAAAACCGAGTGGATGAGATGCAATATCAAAGCGTGCATCATGCCCCAGATGCGCTGAACACCATCAGCCAAAAGCTGACCATTATTCCCATGCGGATTTTTAACGATTACGCCATCCTAAACTTTAACGGGGCGATTATTTTAAATGTGTTTTTCACGCTGCTTGGGCTGGGTGTTGTGCTGATAAAACTCGGAGCCTGGTTGAAAGAAGAAGATGGCAAAGATGGCGCGGCGGCTCTGACTCTGTTGTGCGTGGCTGTGACGGCATCTGTCCCCAGTTTGTTTACGTTGCTTGATTGGGATCGCTATTATTTATTCCCCGTTTTCTTTTCATCCATGCTGATTGCCATCGGGATGGGATGGTTACTGCAAAAACTGGTGGCGTTTCTCCTGCATTACAGGGGCGGATAAGGATAGACGCGGCGGTGATTGGGCGGGTAGGGAAACTCTCCGTGCGCAATCAAGGTCTCGGCACGCAGGTCAAGGGTGGCAATTTCAGTCGGATTGAGGTAACGCAACAGGGCGGTGTGAAGCGCGGCATTGGGTTTCAGACAGGCGCGCAGCCCCTCCAGCGCGGCAACAAGCTCAGGGGAGAATACTTCCCCGGCAAAATCCCAGATCACACTACGCAATTTATCTTCTTCGTTGAAACACAATCCGTGATCGATGGCATACAAGTGTTTGGTGCGTTTTTCAAAAAAGACGTGACTGCCTTTGCGATCAGCGTTGTTTGTTAAAAGGTCAAATAGCGCAACCGGACGCAGACGCTCTTTGTCTGTGGGTGTGAAGTTGAAGTAATGGTAATCGGGGTTGTATTCAATATATTGTTGCAACGAGCCAGGCCCATAGGGACCGTCTTCGCGGAAGATTGTGTAAGGCACAATATCCCACCCGAGCGCCTCGCTCACCAGGTAGGCTGCCACTTCCCGCCCTGAGAGTGTGTTTTCGGGAAAATCCCACAGGGGCTGCTCACCTTTTTGAGGTTTATAAACAGCGGAAATAATTTGTTGCTCATGTGCAACACTAACAAAAAAGGTATAATTAGACCCAAGCGTAAATTGTCCCTTGAGTTCAATCGTTCCATTTTCGAAAGCTGCACGCAGAAGTTCGTTCACCATATTATTGAATAAACCCTAAAGGTGATTTGTGTACCTTTAGGGTTTAAGAAATCTAGTGTTTATGACCGTTCTTTTTAGGACAAAAATGGCCATCTGGTTCCATGGGTTGTCTGCATTGTGGACAAATTGGACGTCCACGTTGAATGACTTCCTGTCCCCAGTGCGCCATTGCACGAGCCTGTGCTCGTGTGCACCAAAACCGAACAACGGCAGCATCATCGGGGTCATCACCATCCATCATAACCTCCCGTGTAACAATCACAACCATATCGCGTTCTTTGTCATATCCAAGCCCAATTTCGCCAGAGCGAAAAACCGGTTCCACTGGCGGGTTGATGTGCATGTGCTCATCAAAAAAATCAGGCGAGGCTTCGCCTAGCTCCGGGTTTTGCTCGACAAGCTGGGCCAAAAACTGTTCAATACCGACCGTCAGCGATTGGAGCTGAACTTTTTCGATAATGATGGTGACAGTACGCGCCCTGGATTCTTGAAAAGCCTGAATATAGAAAACGCGCTGTCCGGGTGCGCCAATAGCATCAGCGGTAATATGGTCACAAGGGTCTACATCAATTTCAAAGCGAGGCATGGGTGTATTCCTGAAAAATCCTGGAGAAATGTCGAATTTAGTATACCAGAAATCCGAATGGAAGAATTGACGCTTGTCGCGAATCACGACATCTGTCGTAAATAGTGATATGAAGGGCAACTTTCATGAGTAAAGTTCGGCCAAAATCGCTTTCGTTTTTTATCGATCACATTCATCGCAGCAATCGTTTACGCCTGTCCTTTAATATTGGGATAGGCTTTCTGCTAATTTGGTTGTATTGGGGAACGCGTTATCTTGGAACCATCAGCGTGTTATTTTTCTTGTCGATTGCCATAAACCTGGGATTTATCTCAACCTATAACACCATTCAAAGGTCTACGGCAGAGCGAACGACCAAATTTTCCCGACTTAAGCAAGTCGTTTTTGGGCAGGCAATCATTGATCTTGCGCTCATTACACTTGTAATCCATTTTAGCGGGGGCGGCCTCAGCCCCTTCCCTTTATTGTATGTTTTGTATCTCGGGGCAAGTTCCATTTTATTTTCGGTAAACGCCCTGCTTTTTTTGAATGCGGTCTCCATTATTTTTTATTGTGGGCTGATCGAATTGTATGTGGCGCATATGACGGGCCCGGTAGATCCATGGTTTATGCAAAGCGTTATTATAAACGACAGTTTCTCAAGAAATACACAATTTGCTTTTCTTGTGATTATGGTCATTAATGCAATTGTTATCGTCACATATATTCAACGGATGCAGCATGGCTGGCAGGATTCAGATTTGCAGCGACATTATCTTGATCGGCTGCATAACCTGACAAAAATGGGACTGGAATATCATCAGACAAATTATCTTTACCAGATTTTGGCCAATGAAACCCGCGATTTGTTTGGAGCAGACCGTGTTTTTATTGCTCGCTGGGACGATGAGTTGGGGCGGGTTGTTGCAGGCGCTGCATCGGGGATACCCAACCCGGCTTCATCAACCCTGTCGCTGGTGGCAGGGCATCCAACCAGCATGACACAATCTGTGCATCGCGTTGGACGATGGCTGGTGGCTGAAAATATCCTTTGCTCTCCATATATTTCTGTCAAACATCTGGCAAACAATTCTCCGCGATCATTGCTGGGGATGCCGCTGTATGGCTTGCCCGATAAACACTTTTTAGGCGCGCTGATGGTTGAATATGAAAGCTTCCACTACTATAGTGCTGAAGAAGTCAGTCGCATTCAGCAAGCGACTGACGTTGTGGCTTTGCTGATTTCACGAACCAATTTGTATGAAGAAACATTGCATCGAGCAGACCTGCTTCAGCAACTTGCTAATCAGGTGACAGCCATCACATCTGACCTGCATCAGACCAAGTTGCTCCCCGCTGTGGTCGAATCCGCCAGCAGTCTGTTGCATGCCCAGCGAGCAGCCCTGCATTTGTACAACCCGATCAACGGAGAAATCCGTTGTGAGTTTTCAATGGGGCTTTCAGAAGAATATCTGGAACAGGTAACAGCCCAATTTAACACAATTCTGGGCGCGCAAATCTTCAAAAAAAAGCCTTATGTGCTGGTTCCAGATGTCTATCAAGATTCCCGCACCAGCCCAATGCAGGGATTAATTACCCGTGAAAAATTCCGCGCTTACGCAGTTTTTGCCCTGCCCTCGGCACAGGGGTCCCTTGGCGCACTTTCCCTTTACTGGGATGAACCCCGTGTCATTTCATCGGAGGAGATTACCGTTGCAGAACTTTTTGCAGAACGCGCCGGGGTGTTATTGCATAATGCCCGTCTATACGCCCAGGCATCCGAAGAATCGCTGACCGATACCCTCACCGGTCTACCAAATCGGCGCGCACTCGACCAGCGACTGGAAGAGCAAACCCAACAGTCCGACCGCTACAACCGTCATTATGCCCTGCTCATGATTGATCTGGATGGTTTCAAGAAAATCAATGACACCTACGGCCACCCGATTGGTGACAGTGTGCTTCAACAGGTGACGGCTGCCCTCTATCGCGCAGTGCGTTCCACCGATTTTCTCAGCCGTTATGGTGGCGATGAGTTTGCTGTCATCTTGCCCGAGGCTGGCCTTGAGAAGGCGATCCTCGTTGCAGATAAACTCAGGTCCACATTAATGACCACCTGTCTGTATCTGCCCAACGGCAAGGAGCATTATCTTTCGGCCAGCATCGGCATTGCCACCTGCCCGACAGATGCGTATGAACACAAACAGCTTCTCTTCATTGCAGACGAACGTTTGTACCTCGCTAAACGTGAAGGCCGGGGATTGATTGTTTCAAGTCACTAAGTTCTAGCTGTTAGACGTTAGCGATTAGACTTTAGAAAAGCAAAAGGCATGATCTGCGTGCAGATCATGCCTTTTCTAACCGCTAAAATCTAACACTTACTAGCTTTACGTCGCCAGACGGCGCGCCATGGTGTAATAGTCCAGATTGGCCGTATGTTTGTTCGTGATCACTTTTTCGAGCGGAATCAGTTCAATGGCACGTCCAGACAGCCCGGTCATTACATCCGTTTTGCCGGCAATCAACGCTTCGACAGCTTTGGTCCCCAGTCGGGCAGCCAGCATGCGGTCGAATGCGGTTGGCGAGCCGCCACGCTGAATGTGTCCCAATATGCTGACACGTGTTTCGAAGCCGACGCGCTTTTCATTCAGCACTTTGACCAGATCTGCCGTGCGGACGCTGGCGCCCTCGGCAACCACGACAATCAGATAGGTTTTTTCGCGGCGATAGGCCGAATCCAGCGCTTCAACGACTTGATCCATCGTCACCGGCACTTCGGGGATCAGTACCATTTCAGCACCGCAGACAATTCCTGCCATGGTTGCCAGGTATCCGCAGCCATGCCCCATCGTTTCGACAATAAAAGTGCGTCCATGTGAAAGCGCTGTATCGCGCAGCTTGTCCACCGCTTCCATAATGGTATTCACGGCCGTATCCACACCAATTGCCATATCGGTGCCCCAGATATCATTATCAATGCTGGCCGGAACACCCACCACCGGGATACCTTCTTTGGCAAGGATATGCGCGCCTGTGAGCGACCCGTCACCCCCGATGATGACCAGCCCGTCAATTTCGGCTTCCTTCATTTTGACCATGGCCTCCTGCTGACCGCCACGCTGCCGAAACCCTTCGGAGCGACGGGTCTGCAAGATCGTCCCACCGCGCTGTAGAATGCCGCTTACATTGCGCGCGCTGAGTGGTTGGAAGTCGCCGCTAATCAGTCCATCGTAGCCGTTGTTGACACCAATCGTCTGAATGCCATTGGCGGCTGCCTCACGAACAACTGCGCGGATGCAGGAGTTCATGCCGGGCGCATCGCCACCCGAAGTGATAATACCAATTTTCGTAAGTTTCTGTTCCATTCGTCCTCAGTTATCACGTTTTATCGTAAAGCTATCAAAATCACGCGCAACTACCACATTGGGGAAGATGGCCTGCGCTTCGGCCAGCACATCTTTTTCACGGTAACGGCGGGAAATATGGGTAAGGATTAGTTTTTTGACCCCGGCCTTTACTGCCAGTTCAGCGGCGGCTTTGGCGGTCATGTGGGCAAATTGCTTTGCCATGTGGGCTTCTTCATCCATATAGGTGGACTCAATCACCAGTCCGTCGACACCCCTGGCGAGCGCCAGCAGGTCATCGGTGCGGCCGGTATCGCCGACTACCATCAGCCGGGTGCCCACTTGCAGCGGCCCCAACACATCATCAGGGGAGATAATGTGGCCATCGCTTAAGGTGATCGGCTCTCCCTGCACCAGCAAGCGACGCTCCGGGCCAAATGGGACTCCCAATTCGGTGGCTTTGTCAGCCAAAAAGGGACGGCGCGATTTCTCTTCAAACAAATACCCCAGACAATCCGGTCCGCGATGGGTGACTGGGAAGGCGCTCACGGTGAAATCGTCGGCGTCAAAAAATGGCCCCGCGCCAATTTCGCGGAAGTGCAGCGGCATGGGCGGCTGCGCACCACGCAGCACAACGTCGTTAATCAGGGCGCGCACACGATCAAGCGTTTGTTTGCCACCAAAGATTTCGAGTTCTTCAATCGCTTCCCACCGCATGAAGGTAGACATCAGACCACCAAGACCAAGAATATGGTCAAGGTGGCCGTGTGTAAGCAGAATACGATTGATCTGCTTAAAGCCAATGCCAGATTGCAAAATCTGGCGCTGAGTGCCTTCGCCGCAGTCCACGAGAAAGCGATATTCGTCATGTTTCACAATCTGCGCCGAAAGACCACGTTTGGCCGACGGCGCAGATGCGGACGTTCCTAGGAACAATATTTCAAACACCGGGGTATCCTTGAACAAAAGTCTGGTTATTTTACCTTAGAATTGGCAGGGCGTTCAATTTGATAAGGCATTGATAAGGTAAATGAAACAAAGGCAAAAAACGCTTTCGATTTGCAGGCTCTCCCCGGGTTTTCCCTATGCTATACTATATGAAAATGTGTTCTATTTCTCACACCACACCCCACGCCTATGAAATTTAAACTTCCATTTCAAAAATCAGACCCCAAAGCAGCAGATAAAGGCAAAAGCAAGGGCAAGGATAAGGGGAAAGACAAAGCTACCAGCGGTGGGAAGTCTAAAACTGCCTCCGCGCCAGCCGCTGACAAGGCCAAATCGCGCCGTGGCGCTCCCCCGCCACCACCGCCCCCGCCCAAACCGAAACTTCCTCCTTTGGTGAATTTATCCGCCGAGCGCAAACTCGATATTTTGGGTGTTGCGCTGGCCCTGACTGGCGGCATTGGTGTGCTGACGGTCATCTCAACCAACCGCAGCGACCTGACTGGCTCCGTGCTCAACATCCTTTCCTTCCTATTTGGATGGGGCGCATTCGTGCTATGCGGCGCGCTGATTTTGTTTGGTTTGTGGCTGGTGCTGCGCAAGATCGAGCGCATTCCACCTGTTTCGTTGGAGCGCGTCACCGGTCTGGTTTTGCTCTTTCTCATGATCGAAACCGCACTGCAAGGTTTGGGCGGCAACCCCCCCATCCCAGATGGCGGCGGCTGGATGGGCGGATTACTTTACAATATTTTGCAGGGGCTACTCGGCGATACCGGCCTGGTGGTCGCCCTGATCGCTTGGCTGTTAATTGGGCTGATTATGTTGTTCGACCTGACCCTGCCCGAACTGCTGGCAAAATTTAAACCTGCCATGCTGGTTTTGCTCGGGCTGGGACGTAGAATTACGGGCCGCATCCCTGGCCTGGCCCACAGCGGAGCAAACGTCCCGCCCATGGAACCAATTAACGGGGCAGCTCCGCATGCTGACGGGTATACCCCGCTGGCTGCGACGGCAACCGCTCCCGGTGAGACTATAACCCCTGCGGCAGGCGTCCCCACGACATCCGTCGGCAAACCAGTGGAATGGGTGCTACCGAAAATCAAAGACATTCTGGAGCTGGGGAACGCTGCCAGCATCAATCAGGAATTCACCGACCAGCGCGGACGACTAATTGAAGAGACGCTGGCGTCGTTTGGCGCACCCGCGCAAGTGGTCGAAATCAATCGCGGCCCAACCATCACCCAGTTTGGCGTGGAGCCGCTCTTCATGGAAACGCGTGCCGGACGCACGCGTGTGCGCGTCAGCAAAATCGTGGCGCTGGCAGACGATCTGGCGCTGGCGCTGGCGGCACAGCGCATCCGCATTCAGGCGCCGGTGCCGGGGCGCAGTTATGTGGGCATCGAAGTACCCAACGCTGAAATGACGCTTGTCACCCTGCGCGACCTGCTCGAAGCAGAGAGTTTTCAGCGCAATCGCAAGGCGCTTTCGTTTGCGCTTGGACAGGATGTGGCCGGGCACCCGGCTGGCGCAGATCTGGCGGCCATGCCGCATTTGCTGATTGCGGGCGCAACTGGCTCTGGCAAGTCGGTTTGTGTCAATTCAATTTTGACCTGCCTGTTGCTCTACAACACCCCCGACCAGTTGCGCCTGATTCTGGTCGACCCGAAACGGGTGGAATTGACCGGCTACAACGGCATTCCGCACCTGCTCTCGCCGGTCGTCGTCGAAATGGACAAAGTGATCGGGGCGCTGCAATGGATGACGCGCGAAATGGATCGGCGCTATCAGAGCTTTGCACAGGTCGGCTCACGTAACATTCAAGACTACAATGCACGCATGAAAACCCAGGGACAGAAGCTGCTGCCTTATCTTGTGGTGGTGATCGATGAACTGGCCGACCTGATGATGATCGCCCCCGACGAAACCGAACGCACGATTACGCGGTTGGCGCAGTTGGCACGCGCGACGGGCATCCACCTGATTCTGGCAACGCAACGTCCATCGGTGGATGTGGTGACGGGGTTGATTAAGGCCAACTTCCCGGCGCGTGTTGCGTTTGCGGTGGCGTCGAATACGGACAGTCGTGTCATCCTCGATCAGCCGGGTGCGGAGCGTTTGCTGGGACGCGGCGATATGCTTTATCAGGCACCCGATGCGCCCTCGGCGGCCCGTTTGCAGGGCGTCTACGTCTCGGATACGGAGATTCACCACCTGGTGGATTTTTGGCGGGCGCAAAATACCCAGTCGCAGGCGATTACGCCTGGCGGCCCGGTGGACGCCGTGCCATCCAATGTTCCGCTGAAGCAGGCCCCGTTGTTTGAAGATATGTCCCCCGTTGAGAAAAACGATCCGCTCTACAGCGAAGCGGTGGACCTAGTGCGGCGTGAAGGCCGCGCCTCGGTCTCGATGTTGCAGCGCCGCATGCGCATCGGCTACACCCGCGCCGCGCGTCTGATTGACGTGATGGAAGAGAAAAAAATCGTCGGTCAGCCGCAGGATGCGACGGGCGTACGTCCGGTGCTGGATTATGGACAGGCTGGGCCACCAAAGGAGACGTAGGGGCAGGAATCAGGGATTGGGAATTTGGGATTGGGAAACGAATTCTGTTATCTTGGTTATTTAGCAATTTATGAGGGAAAACCAGCATGAAGATTTTTTACTCTTGGCAAAAAGATCGACCAAATGCTTCTAACCGAGGCTTCATAGAGCAGGCTCTTGAAAATGTTGCTCAGAAATTGCGAAATGATCGAACGCTTGATATCGAGCCAAACATAGACCGTGATACTGTTGGCGTTCCAGGTTCACCCGAAATTGTAAGTACAATCTTTTCAAAAATTGAGCAAGCAGATATTTTTGTATGTGATATTTCAATCATAAACGGTGCGAATTCAAAACGCCCAACTCCTAACCCAAATGTACTTGTAGAACTTGGCTACGCATTAAAAGCATTAGGTGAGAATAGGCTTATCTTGATACTTAATTCAGCTTATGGCGAAGTGGAAAAACTACCTTTTGACCTACGATCACGAAGAGTTCTAACCTACTTTACGCCTGCTATAACAAATGATCGCGCAACTGAACGACGGAAGCTTGAAGTTTCGCTTGAGCAAGCAATACGGGCAATCCACCCTCGATTAAGTTTATCGCCCGAATATATTAAAGCATTTCAGTTCGAATCTGAAAGAGTAAAACAACTCGCTTATGAGCAACCAAAGCGATGGGAACATTTGTTAACCGTTGAGTTATTAACTCATAAAATACAGCACATTAGAGAGCAATATAATGAAATTGGTTTACAGTATGTAAAAACTACTAAGGCATCTAATAAAGATTATTTCAAATTTATTCAAGAGAAAAATATAGACATTAGAAAAATCAATACGATACTTATTAGGTTCCCTGACAACATTACATCAGCTTGGGGGCCTAAAGGAAAACCAGGTAATGCACTTGAAATTAAGAAAGCTACTGATGGATTAGTTTTAGCGTGTGAAGCAATTTTAGATTGGGAAAGAGATATTGATTTTGTTGAGCCACCAAAGCTTTTTACCAATTTAAGGGATATTCTGCGAGGATGTACCATAAAAATGATTAGCGAGGTAGAACGCTGTATCAATGAATTGAAAAAGATTGTTGAGCAACCAAATCTAAAAGGAACTTTTGAAATAACACTTACTACAAGTTTGCCGGAAAAGTGGGGCGAAAAATTTTCCGCAGAATTAAATCATATAAGTAAATTGACGACAGAGAACTATGATTTATGGAAATATGAATAATGTTTAGGTGTGATTAACGATAGAGAATCCAAAACAGGTCAAGCATCTATGCTTGACCTGTTTTGGATTGATATGTTTCTTATTTACTTCCCAAGCCTTGCCCGTTCTTCTTCTGCTATGCTTTCTTCGAGTTTCTTGAAGAGTGGGCCAGGCTGACGCAGAGCCGCGCCAGGTTGCAGGGTGCTGGGAACCCATTGATTAAGCTGGGGCTGATCCACAGCTTTGTAGCGCAAAACAGTGTGCTCGCCGAGTGAGTTTTGCGCCGTTTCAACATACTGCTCGCCAAAAAGCTGGCCGTCGTGACCGAGGAAGTGGTGCAACTTTTGGCTGGTGAACGGCAGGAAGGGCGCGAGCAGCACCTTGAGCGAGTCAATGGCTTTCAGCGCGGTGTAAACGCTCTTCGCGGCGGCATCCTTATCAGTTTTGATCTCAAACCACGGGGCAGATGTGTCAAGGTATTTGTTCACTTCCGTTGCCAGGCGCATAGCTTCCCCCAGCGCAGCGCGCATATGGACAGCGTTTAGCGCTGCGCCAACAGTTTCGAACCCGCCTTCGATCACGGAAAGCAGGCTCAGGTCCGCCGGGCGCAGGGTAGCGGGGTCAATTGCTGGGATACATCCATCCCAATTTTTATAGCAGAAAGCCAGCACACGGTTGGCAAGGTTGCCCCAGGTGGCGACTAGCTCACTGTTGTTGCGCGTGACAAATTCCTTCCAATCCCAGTCGCTATCTTTGGTTTCGGGCATGTTAATGGTCAGGTAGTAGCGCAGCGCATCGGGGTCGTAGCGCGTCAGAAAATCGCGCCCCCAAACGGCCCAGTTGCGCGAGCCGCTGATCTTTTCGCCTTCGAGATTCATAAACTGATTGGCGGGTACGTCGTATGGCAGGGTCAGCTTGACGCCTTTTTCACCGCTGAAAATTTCGATGAATTGGTCGCCTGCACCCATCAGTTCGGCAGGCCACTGGGAAGTGTGGAAGAAAATATTGTCCTTGCCGATGAAGTGATATTGCTTCGCGGCAGGGTTGGTCCACCAGTTGCGCCATGCTTCTTTTTGGCCTGAAACCTGCGCCCATTCAATTGGCGCGGAAAGATAGCCGATGACCGCCTCAAACCAGACGTAGATGCGCTTGGTTTCCCAGCCTTCGACCGGGATGGTAACACCCCAGTCCAGGTCACGGGTAATGGAACGCGGTTTCAACCCTTCGCTTTCGATCTTGCGCAGCGATTCGCCCAGGACGGTATCGCGCATGTAGGCCGAGCGCTCGCGTAGAAAATCCTTGACGTTGGGCTCAAGCTTCGAAAGATCGAGATAGAAATGCTCGGTATCGCGCAGTTCAAGCGCGCCATCGCCGGTCTTGGCACGTGGATTGATCAACTTTTCGGGTTCGAGCACGTTGCCGCAGCGGTCACACTGGTCAGATCGGGCACTTTCGTAGCCGCAAATGTAACAGGTGCCTTCCACGTATCGATCCGGCAAAAACTTGTCCGCGCTGGGGGAATACCATTGTTTGCTGAATTGCTTGAAGAGAAATCCGTTCTTCTCAAGCGCCAGGAACATGCTTTGCGTTACTTTGAAATGATTCTCGGTATGCGTGGTTGTGAACAAGTCATACGAAATACCGACCTGCTGGAACAGATCCAAAAAGCCGTTGTGATATTTTTTGTAGACTTCTTCAACCGGCTTGCCTTCCTTATCAGCTGCAATGACGACGGGGGTGCCGTGCGAATCAGTGCCGCTAATCATCAGGACGTTATCGCCCCGCAAGCGATGGTAGCGCGCGACGATATCCCCCGGCAGATGCGAACCGGTGATGTTGCCGACATGGATTTCAGCGTTGGCGTAAGGCCAGGCGATGGCGATGAGAATGTTTTCGGGCATGGAAAGTTCCTTTGGCGATGTTGGATGTTTACGCAAAACCGAGTGCTTTTACAAAATTGACCGTCATTCGTGCGGTTGCGCCCCAGAGCAACTCGCTATCGTAGGGAAAGTAAGAAATAATCGAATGGCCGGTTTCAACACGCTGGAACTCCATCCAGTTTTCACGGGTGGCGAGCCATTCGAGCGGCATGGTGAAAACACGCCCAACTTCTACCGTATGGACTTTGAATCCGTAAGGCCAGGGAACGACGCCCACCACTGGCGTGACGATAAAGTTGCTGATAGTCGTCATCTCGCCAATGCGCCCCAGCAGGCGCACATCAGCAGGTTGGATGCCGATCTCTTCATCGGCTTCGCGCAGGGCCGTGGCTTCGGGGGATTCATCTCCTGGGTCGGTGGCGCCGCCAGGGAAGGACACCTGCCCCTTGTGGTGTTCCACGCTATCGGCACGGCGGGTGTAAATGATCTGCCAGCCGCCATCCACCCAGATCAGCGGAATCAAGACTGCTGCGCGGCGTAGCGGTTTTCCATCTACACCCGGCAATAGCTCAGAGTAGGTTGGGTGGGAAAACTGACGCAGCCGATCAACGATTTCCTGCTCAGGCAGATGCTCGTACATGCGCGTCCATTACCCGGCGCGGACCGGGCTACCACAGAACGGACATTCCGCTGTGATGTCATCAATCCATTCGGCTTCGTCTGAGCGCAATGGGCCGCCGCAGGATGGACAGTGTGTCGGCAGCGACAGTTTTTCGCTGGGCAATTGCTGCGTGGCCGTCTCGGAGATGGCCAGCATGTTGCTGTGAATGATCCCCGAAATTTCGCGGGCTTCGGCCTCACGTCCGTGCGCCTTGAGCTCAAGGGTGATATTTGTCCCGGCGCGATAGAGTTTGGTGAAACGCTGCGAATCGATCAACATGGTCAGACCGTGTTTGAAGTTCACCATGCTGCCAGGGTAATCTTTCATCATCATGCGCGCCCGCCCTGCCTGTAGAAAGAAGAACGGCGCACGCGGTCCATTACGACCTTCGGCGCGTTTTGCCAGCTCTTCAAAGGCGGCTACTGCAGCGGGATAATCACCCGCCGCCATCAATTGGTTGGCGCGTTGCAGCGCCGGGGGGATTTGTGGAACTTCATTATTGGTTTGTCGTAATAAACGGCCAAATCTTCGTCGCATAGTATCTCCTTAACAATAAATCATTTTCATGATCTTATACATTTTAGCAGTTGCGCACACTTTGTTTTAAATATGGCAAGAGAATAGTCTGTATCCTCTGGTCGATATTCTCAAAAGCAATTTTTTGAAGGTTCTTACCTTTTAATTTTACGACCAATCGCTTGGCATAAGCTTGCCATGCAAAATTCTCGACATCTGCCCATGGGTGAAAAACACCCAACAGATCAATAACACCGTGTTCTGCAATTTGGGGGCTTGGCATAGGCGTTGTTGCGATGGATAGAAACTGCCACATTGCTGAGATTATGATGGCAATTCCTGTAATAAGATAACAAGCATTTTGTGATGGGAAATGAAATGGATTTGTAGTCTGGATAAATTGTACATAGCCTGTCAAAAGACTAGAAATGCCCAAAAGAAATTTGTTTCCAATAGATGTGTATACTTTTTTATGTTCTCTATCTTGTGTTTGTACTAACAAAATTCTTCCGGCAAGTTTATATTGGCTTTCCTCGAAATTAAATAAAAATATGATAGCGACAAACCACTTCAAACAAAGCATGGCGATTTTTGGCAATAATGTTTTTCCTTCAAGCTGATTGAGCGTTCGGTTGACACTGCTTGCAGCTAGTATAAATAACGAGAAAAACAATATAATTCCAACACCATCAATTAACCATATTGGGAGATCGATGAAATAACCTAAAAAAACAACGCAAAAACAAATAGAAACAATAATAATGGGCCAACAACCTGCATCTGCATTTTTCATTGTTCCCCTTTTCTTCTTTTTGTCTTCTTCACCGGCATGGGCAATTCTTCGCTGGTGATACTGACCAATTCACTCAGCCACTCGCTGTCTTCCCATTTTTCACCAGCGATCAAAAAACACGGTTTTGCGCCAGGGTATGGAGACGCTTCTTCCACATCACCGATGTAGGCTCTGCCGCGCGTCGTTGGCTTGATGAAAAGCTGGTCGTCACAAACCGACGCGACCATTTTGCCAGCGCAGTAGATGCCATATTCGCCAAACATCTTTTTGGCAGAGACATCTCCCGCAGCGGACATCTGATCAACAAGAAAATCGACCGTGCTCTGGCTGGATGACATTTTGACCTGCTTTACTCTATTTCAGTGTCCATTTCAGTGTCAGCCGCAGCCGCTTGTCTCGCTTCCACTTCGGCCTGGCGATCGATTTTTTGTTTTTCGCTCAATTGCTCGCGCAAAAGCTCAACCGCCCGCGGATCTGTGCTCGGTTCGATGCGCCGGGCAAAGACCAGATAGCCAGTATGTGCCACCATCCGGTCTGTAGGACGCAGGCGATCTGGCTCGGCCTTGTAGAAGCGCAACAAAATTTCGCACATTTCAATGAAGGCAAAATTCTTGCGGCGCAGCGAGTGGATTAACCTTTCAGCCTGATTAACCGTTGGGATGAGGCTGCAAAAGAATCCGCCGGGTTTGAGAGCGTCGCGCACCTGCGGGATGTAATCATACGGGTTGGCAACGTCGAGGAAGAAGGCGTCAATATCGGTTTCGTCAAAACCTTCGGCGATGTCGCGCAGTTTGAACTCAACACGCTCTTCAAGCCCAACCCGTATTAGATTTTTGCGGGCCAGATTTTGCATTTCGGGACGTTGTTCGTAACTGATGACTTTGCCCGTTGCCCCAACGTTGTAGGCCATGGCAATCGTCATCGACCCTGAACCCGTCCCGGCTTCCATGACGCGCATCCCTGGGCCGATGCCCATCGTAACCAGGATGAAGCCAATTTCCTTGGGATAGAGAATCTGCGTGTTACGCGGCAGGTCGGTCAGAATGTCGCCGAGCATGGGTTGCAACAAAAAGTAGGGGCTACCCTGATGGCTGAAGATTTGCGATCCCCAGGGCTGACCGATCAGATCGTCGTGATAGACAATACCACGGTGCGAGTGAAACTGTCCGCCAGCGACCAGCAGAAAGATGAAGTGTTTATGACGCAGGCCAACCAGTTGAACCAGGTCGCCTTCTTTGGCGTGAGATGTTGTTAAATTCCAGGGCATGGGGATTTTTTCCGTTGTCGTAAGAGCGCAACGATGCTGCGCCCCTACGTGAGTCATATTTACGTTATGGCTTCAAGTAAGTCGCAAAAAAGTCTGCAATGCGGTTGTAGACGGTTACGCGGTTTTCATACTTTAATACGTCGTGGCCTTCGTCTTCAAAGACCAGCAGTTCGATATCTTTGCCCTGTTTGCGCAGAGCTTCGACCAGATCTTCTGATTCGGCAGCCACCACACGCGGATCATTGCGTCCCTGCACCACCAGCATCGGACAGGTCATCTGTTGCAAATAGGTGCGCGGTGAACGCTCGATCAGGAAATCCTTTTCGGCGAGGATAGCCGGGTCGCCGAGCGCAATTTTGAAATATGGCTTCCAGGTTTCGGGGATGCGCTCGCTGAAGGTCAGCAAATCATAGGGGCCAAACATGTCGCAGGCCGCCTGCCAAAGCTCAGGGTGGCGTCCGGCCAGGGTCAGGGTCATGTATCCGCCATACGAACGTCCAACAACGGCGGCACGTTTCACGTTCACGCGCTTGTCCTTTGCCAGAAACTCCTTCATCGCGTGGACGTGATCGAGCCGATCCGCCCCGCCCCAGTCACGATCAACGTGCTTGGTGTACGCAAGGCCATAACCGGTGGAGCCGCGCACGTTGGGGACGAAGACAGCAAATCCGCGCAGGGTGAGAAACTGAATAAGCGGCATCGAGAACCAGGCAAAGTTAGGGCGCTCCTGCCCCTGCGGCCCGCCGTGAATGTAATAAACCACCGGGCGTGGCCCCTTAAAGTTGAGCGATTTGGCGGGCAGGTAAAGCCGCGCCGAGGTGCGCAGACCGTCAAAGGATGTAAACGAAGCGTCTTCGCCCTTCGAAAGCTGCTCTTCGGCGATGCCAAGCACACGCTCATTGGTATGCAGCACGATCAGGTCGCGCTTTTTGCGCTGCACTGTATAGATTTGCGTCGGCGAAGTGGCCGTACAAAAGGACAGAATGTACATGTCCGATTCTTTGTTGTATTCGAAGTGCTCCAGCAGGCCGCCATCGAGCGGCTCGTCACCGACGATGACGTTGCCGAGCTTCATCCAGCGCCGCTCTTCATCGAAGACAGCTTCATAGAGCCAGGAACAGCCGTCAATGTTGTAACCCACCGCGTAGCGGTCGCCATCAAGATGATCGAGGCTGGTCATTTCGCCGGCGCCTTCGTGCTTGATGTTGCGCACTTTGACGGGCAGCAGCGTGCCGGGCTTGTCGAGCAGAATATACCCAAGCGAGTAGGAGTCATCGAAAACAGAACAGGTCAACAGAATGCCGCTCCCGCTATGGGAGAAGAGCGCAGCACCCAACCCGTTGAGCGGCACCGTTTCGTCGGGTTGCCTGGCTTCGATGGGTTTGCCATATAGCACGGTTTTCTTCTGGCCTTCATAGAGATAGAGCACGCTATCACCCACAGTGTATCCATCCGACAGAAGAAAGCTATTGTGGTCTTCCGAATACGCCAGTGGATAAGCACCCCACTCCGATTCGGCCAGCTTGGTGAGCTTGTTCGATGCGATTTCGCCACGATATGCTTCGCTGATTGGTTTGTCGCGCCGCTCGGCAGAAAAGTAGACGGCGTCATTGTCTGCATCACAACGCGTGAGATGAACGCGATGATTGGCAAAGAAGTTGTTGAAAGCTGGTTCGGGAAATCCACCCTCCAACGGGATGAACATGGGCTGGTAGTTTTCATCTCCGTTGTTGTCAATCATCACCAGAATTTTGCCACTGTCCGGGAAGACGTAATACGAATAGCCGCCGATCAGCTCCGGGTTTTGGAGGGCAATATGCGGGGGCAGCAAAGGTTCGGGCACGCTGCCGCCATAATTCATGGCATACAGACTCAGGCGTCCCGATAAATTGCTCAAAAAATAGATGCGGTCCACAACCAGTTGTGGGAAAAGGAAGAGACGCGCCGAAAGCAGGGATTCAATGACAGGGGACATGGTTTTTTGTCCTTTCGTAGTTTAATCTTATCATGAAACAACCAGCCGCCATCAAGCGAGGCGGCTGGGATATTAAGTAGGGGCGTAGCACCCAATACCTGCGTTCCCCTGGCACCGACCGCCAGGACGGTGTGGGCAGGTGATGCTACGCCCCTACGATTATGATTTCTTATTCCGCTGGCACAGCTTTCTTTGGCCCAAACTTCTTCATGATCCAGCGCCCCACACGCCAGAGTAAAAAGCCCAAACCAAGCAAAACGAGCGTCACCGGGAAGAAGAAAATCACCAACCAGATCAAAAAGCTGACAAAGTTTTGAAAGAAGTTGACCAGCGCCTGGACTGCATCTCGCGCCTGACCCTCGGGCTGCCAACCGGCAATCTTAATCGGTTGGATGGTCTTCTCAGCCAGAATATGCACACTGATCGAAGACATCGCCGCCGATTGTTCGTAATACTTCATCTGCCCAATAATCACCTCAATCTGCCCGCGGATCTGGGTCAGTTGATTGAAGACCGCCAACACGTCTTCGGTCTTGTCGGCATTGTCCATAATTTCGGTCAGCTTCTTCTCGGTGGCTTGCAGATTTTTGAGTTGCGATCCTAGATCGGTATATTCCTTGGTGACATCCTGCCCGGTTTGTGCCTCGTTTTGCACTTCAACCACATCGGCCTTGATTTTTGCAAGCGCGGTGTCGAGTTTTTCCGCCGGGACGCGAATTGCCATTGTGCCTTCAGGAACTTTGACATTATCTGAAATGTAGGACTGGCTGGTGTTGGAAGAAACAACATAACCACCCAGGTCAGCAGCCAACGTTGAAATATCCTTCATTTTGGCGAGCGGATCTTTGACCACGATGGTTAAATCGGCATTTTTGATGACCATGCGCTGCTGGTCTGCGGCATAGTAATCCAATTGTGTTTGGTTGTTTGTGCCAGATGTAAGCATTGGAGCAGCGCCACCCGACATAGCGCTATCACCATCAGCAGGTGCCGGGGTATTTATGGCATCGTAGCTTAAATCCTCCAATCTGGCATTGACGGTTGAAAAAACTTTCCCCGTGAGTGGGCTGGTGATCGAAACAAACCCAGCAACAACGATAGCTACAAGAGCCATAACTACCAAAACAGCACCAATACGCTTCATGTTTTTCTCCTTGAATAAATGCCGATCTTGATTTCTTCCCCACTGACGCCCTGAACCACCCAATTGTTCCCCGCCAAGCAAATGGGCGACCCAGCTTCGGGTCGCCCATTTTTTCGTTTTTTTTTACCAGCCGTCCGTCAGACGGGCGGCGTGTTTTTCAGGTAAGCCTGCCGCTCGAATACGTTTCTGCACGGATTCAATGTCGTAAAGCACCCGGCGCGGTTCCCAGGTCGATGCCTCGGGATCATAGATCGCGTAAGCCGCCAGCGGGTTGCGGTCACGAGGCTGGCCCACACTGCCAGGGTTCAGAATGGTGCGCGGGGTAAGTTTCATGACCTGGTTGACCGGCGCAAAATCCAATGAAACCCGATCCTTTGCCACGTCCAGATGAAAATAGCATTGAATATGTGAATGTCCTACAAAACAATAGGGCGTTTCGAAGGCGTCAAAATTCAGGCGGGCAATCAGCGTATTGAGAATATATTCCCAGACCGGGTCACGCGGACTTCCGTGCGCCAGCGTGACGTTGTGTTTCACCAGAGTCTTCTGCGGCAGGCCGCGCAGGTAGGCCAGGTTATCGGCTGAGATGTTGGCCTGCTGCCAGAGCAGCGACTTGCGTGCTTCGGGGTTGAAGACCGCAAAATTCATGTCGCCCAGCAAAGCCACATCGTGGTTGCCGAGCAAACAGGCCGTCAGGTTGGGCAAAGCCCGCATTCGCTTGATGACATCGTTGGGGTCGGGGCCATACCCAATCATATCGCCAAGGCACCATATCTCGTCCGCAGCGCCGGCATCTTGGAATACGGCTTCGAGGGCGGTCAGGTTGGCATGAATATCAGAGAGGACGAGAACGCGCATTATTTCTCCAAAAGAGCGGCCACACGTTCCATAATTGCGTCAGCCACTTCGTCCTTGCCCATCAGGGGCAGGCTCTCGCGGCGGCCATCCGCGTACAGGAGTGTGATACGGTTGGTCTCAACGGCAAATCCGGCATCGCTGGCCGAAATATCGTTGGCGGCAATAAAATCGAGTTTCTTGGATGTTAATTTGGTGACAGCATTTTCGACCAGATCGCGGCTTTCTGCTGCAAATCCTACCACAACTTTGAGTTGTTGCAGGTTGCCCCTCATCTTTGATAGCGTACCCAGAATGTCAGGTGCCGCTTCAAGTTCGATTTGCGGAATGCCATCCTGTTTCTTTTAATTTATGTTCTGCAACGTGCTTCACCCGAAAATCGGCCACTGCCGCAGCCATTACCAGACCATCGGCATGAGCGCAAGCTGAAAGCACGCCATCGAGCATGTCTTGCGCCGTGCGCACCTCAACCACGTCCGCGCCAATGGGCGGTATGAGCGCTGTGGGGTGCGTGACCAGCGTGACCTGCGCCCCGGCATCCAGCGCGGCCTGTGCCAGCGCGTACCCTTGTTTGCCCGAAGAGCGATTGGTCAGATAACGGACGGGGTCAATCGGTTCCTGCGTGCCGCCCGCTGTCACGACAATGCGTTTGCCAGCCAGCTTTCCGCCACGGGCAAGTGCCAGCCGAATGCCTGCGACAATCTCGGCGGGTTCAGCCATCCGCCCCGAGCCGGTCAGACCCGAAGCCAGGTGCCCGCTTTTTGGCCCGATCAAGGTCGCGCCGCGTTCCTTTAACATCTGCACATTTTGCTGCGTTGCTGCCGCTTCGTACATCCCGGCATCCATCGCCGGTGCCAGCAGCAGCGGACAGGTTGCCGCGAGTGCGGTGACGGTCAGTAGTGTGTCAGCCAGACCGTGCGCCAGTTTTGCCAGGGTATTGGTCGTGCAAGGTGCAATTACCAGCAAATCCGCATTGTGTGCAAGGCCAACATGCAAGACGTGCGCATCGTTGCCCCACAAGTCGGCATCGGTGTATGCTTTGCGACCTGTCACCGACTGGAATGTAAGCGGCGTGACAAATTTTTGCGCACCACCCGTCAAAATCGCATCGACCTGCGCGCCCTGCTGCGTGAGTTTGGATGCCAGGTCAGCAGCCTTATAAGCAGCGATGGAACCTGTCACGCCGAGCAAAATGCGCTTCTCTTTTAACAAATTCATGGTAAATCATTATACATGAAACAAAACTGCGGCACACATACGAATGCGCCGCAGTTTTGTTTTGGTTAAGGATAAGGCGCTTCACCCGGCGAACCGTTTGAGACTTCGTGCCAGTTTTCAAAGGTATCGGGCCCAAGCGGGTTGACGCGCTCGGCAGAAGAACAGGTGTGCAGGTCGAGCGGCACATTGTCGTTGTAATCATCACGAATGTCTTGCGGATACCCGTTGATGATCGGCGTACCGTAGGTTGATTTCACTTCCAGAATAGAGCTGGCCCCACCCAGATAAAGCACCACCGCATCGCGTCCGCCACCCTCGCCAACGATGCCCAAAACCGTGTGACCAATGCGATCACCATCTGCAACTGTCAAGATGACAGCGCCTGCATGAAAACGATAAGGCATCCGATAAGGATCGAGCGAACGCGCATAAATGGGCGAAAGCACCACTGCAAATCCATGGGGCGGGATGACGGTTGTGTTGGTCAAAACTTGTTGTTTAAATGGGTTATCACGATTGCGGCTCTCCCACGAAACAAGCTCGTTAGATCGTTTGTCTTTTCCGCTTACCACCAGCCACCAGCCGCCCACATCCTGTGGCTGGGTTCCATAGTTGTAGAGTTCAACATACTCATTCCACTTGCGGTATTCCAGCCCGCCGCACGGATTTGCCATCACCTCGCTGATAATGACCGTCTTTTGATCGGACGGAATTTCGCTGGTGTTGGGCGGCGTAACGGCAAGCGTATCAGCCGGGTTCTGTACGGGCTGAGTCACTCCGTTGCTTAAATCAGTCACGGTACAGGTACGCGTCAGAGATTGTGGGATGGGTGTGCCCGATGTGATAATGGCTGAGATATTGGCATCCCCAGGGGTTTGCGGCGCGGTAAAGACAGCATTCAAACCCTGACCAGTAAAGGCAACACTGCCACGATCTGCCTGCCATACGATGATGGCATTATCCGCAATTTGTCCATCCAGTGAAAGTGATACCTGCCCTCCTACTTTCAGAACACATTGTGTTGGTACGATGCCTACCTGACCGGCAGATGCGGTTTGTGTGCCACAGCCTGTCAGCAAAACGCTGAACAAGATGAATAGGTGATAAATACGCTGACGTTTCATAAAATTTATCTCTCATGGTTGTGTCACGTTGATGGGCAACGAAAACGCCCGACTCTGAGTACAAAAATCATTGGCTGCGAGCAAGGTCAATACACCTTCACCCGGCTTTGATGAAAATTGCACAGGGATATTGCATCCCTTGCTGCTGCCTAACATTTGGAAAGCATCACCGATATAGGTCCACTGACAGTGCAAATGGACATCTTCTTCAATGGACTTTGCAACAATGTTGACTGTTTCACCTGGTTTTACAACCAGTGTGTCTCGATTGTGTAATGTGCCTTTTTCAGTTTCAAAAAGGACGGCTGTGGGCGCCTGGCATGCCGGGAAAACCGTCAGCAAACTTAGTAATGAACCGGCAATCAAAACACCCATCACCCACAGGGGCAATCCGGCAATATATCTGCGAAATTGTTCGGTATCTGGAAAATAGCGTTGCAGGAAAGGGATGGAAACCCCACCACGCAAAAGGATCAGAATAACAGCACTGCTCAACGTACCAAGCGAAATAACTGCCTGCTGCGGATTGGGACTATCCTGAAGCCATGCAAGAATTTGTGGAGGGATGACCAGCCGGATATATGCCAGCCAAATCACCACCACAGAAATGACCAGAAATATGGTCAAACCTATCAGGATGTCCTTCAATGTTCGCTTCATCCATACTCCTTAGATCGTGTAGCTTATTGTATCGCTAACCTGCAACCGCTCCCCTAACACTTTTGTAAAAAGCTGCGGTCAGAAATTGCAGTTTTACATAGCAACTTCATTACAAGTTTGGGGTATCAAGCGCCCACCTGTTTTATCGTGAAAATTATCAACCAAGTTGAAAATAGGTTCTGTGAAAATAGTAAATAAATTTACTACCCATCTCTAGATCATATATGGATGCAAAGTTATACTGCCATTTATACAAACCAATCTTAACTGGAGGATTTTCAATGAGTTTTTCGCAAACGGTATTACTTGGCGCAATCGCCGGGTTTACCATATACCTGGGTTTACCTTTAGGCAGAATAAGGGGCATGTCAGAAAAAACACGTTCATTTCTTTCAATGCTTTCAGTAGGCATTCTGTTTTTTCTATTTATTGATATTTTTTCACATCTCACTGAACCAATTGAGGAGGCGCTTAAACAGCATAACTTTACCGAGTTTGGGTTATTGCTTGTCATCTTCTTCGTCGGATTCGGCGTTGGTCTGTTGGGCCTGATTGCTTTTGAACGAGGGTTCGTTCGACTTCATGCTGACAGTCATGCGTTATCCCCAACCCGGCTGGCAGTGATGATTGCGACCGGGATTGGACTTCACAATTTCTCTGAAGGACTGGCCATTGGTCAATCAGCTGGGCGAGGCGATATTGCGCTGGCTGCAATTCTGATTATCGGTTTTGGGTTGCATAATGCGACAGAAGGCTTTGGGATTGTTGGTCCTTTAATGGGGGGCGAACGACCTTCATGGAAGTTCTTAGGGCTTATGGGGTTAATTGGCGGCGGGCCAACTTTTCTCGGGACAATGTTGGGTTACTTTTTTGTTTCAAACGCGATGTCTGTCTTGTTCCTGGCGCTGGCGGCAGGCGCGCTGGTTTATATTATCGGCGAATTGTTTCACGTCAACCGACGCCCTGGGACAAAATTCGATGTGGGCTGGGGGCTTTTGGTCGGTTTTGGATTCGCCTATTTGACAGACCTGATCCTCGTCTACGCTGGCGCATAAAGCTAATCAAAAAGTACAGGACGTCTGATGTGAAATCAAAAAGTGGTTTGAAAAGTTTGAATATCGATATTGAAATCTGAGAAAAGAATACGGCGTAATAAATGGCTAGTCATTTTGAGAATTACACGAGTTCGATAAACCGAGCACAGTTTTGCAAAGCAAACGTTCAATATTACGCCCAGTATTTTGGATTTCATGGAAAACACCTTCGATACGTTCCCTAGTTTTGGAAAGCCAGCGGTCAAGTTCTTTCGAATTTTGAAGGTGCTGATTAGAACGTTTTGGTGTCCATATCAAATTATTGGTTTGCTCAAAAATATTGGTCTGCCACTCAAAACCGATAAAACCCTTATCAGCAAAAATATCACAATATGTCAGATGATCAATGACCGCTTCTGCGGCAAAACGTTCATCTAAATTAGCTGGAACCAGATCATAAATAACAGGAATTCCTTGTAAAGTGGAAATTGTGACCAATTTGTAGCCGAAGTAATCCATTTTGCGGCTGGCACAATGTCCATAATCGGCACTCCCAGCAAAATCGCTTCTGTTTTTGCGTCTTTTGTAGCCAAGAACTGGCACAGGTTTGGTATCTAGCAGATATTTGTTATGCAAATGACAGTGCTTTTGAACAATCCAGTAGCGTCTCAATTGTTCCACCAGCAGACGTAATGCCCGTGCTCGACGATTGAACTGGCTTTGATCCACTAATCTTGGAAATAGTGCCAGATAGTTGGCCCGAATAAACTCGACATACTGCGTTTCGCTCGGATAGGGAATGTAATCTTGCGCCAGCATCAATGTCATCAACTCGCTATCTTTGAATTCAGGCTTCTTACCAGCTTTTCCTTTCAGTAGTTTCACGCCTTCTATTTCGTACCAATCATCTACCAGCACATAGATGATCGTTAAAACATCAGAAATGGTTATACTTGTCATGGGAATGTCCTTTCAAGATTTCGTTTGGCGACTTTATCTTGAAGGCATTCCCAATTCCTGTCAATATTTCTTCGATTTCACATCAGACGTACAGGATAAAAGAACAGGCTTCGGACATTCCGAAGCCTGTTCTTTTATATTTTGCAGGGCAGGAACCCCACCTCTACCAGGGAAACATTTCTTTACGGCTGCTTTACGACAAAATCATCAAAGTGGATATCAACCCCCGTGGAATCAAATGTTCCGGCAATCAGGCCAACGTCACCACCAGTAAAGTCGCTATCTGTAGCAGTGGCGACCTGCTCACCGTTGATGTAAAGCGTCATTTTTTTGCCAACACAGTCACCGCGAATGTGGTTGGTCTGGGTCTTTTTGATTGCGGATGATTCTTCCATTTGTTTCCCGGAAATAAAGGTCGGATGGCTGTCTTTCATTTTCGCAATTGCCATATATCCATCACTGGTAATCAGAAAATAATAAAAATTATACTTGTCGTTCTTATTGGAGTAGCGGCATATCACGCCCATGTCATTTGAGTCTGGCCCACCAATTTTGGTCGCATCCACTTCAACGCGCACATCACCAGAAATATCCTGGCCCGGGTGTGCCCACATGTCGATCCCTTTCTTGTCGCTACCGATGGTATCAACACGGATGCGGTATGAGCCGGAATCATAATCAACAATCCCATCGGCGTCAGTGCTGCTGGGCCAGCCACTGGACGTATCTGAAAAATCATCCTGAAACAAAATTTTGTTGGCTTCAGGGGTGGAAGTGTTGTCATCGAGGCTGGGCAGTTTGCTGGCGGCATTACAGGCAAGGCTGGCAACCATCAGAACACAAAGTGCAAGGAACCAATTTTTCTTCATGTTATTCTCCTTTTGGAATTGTTTTAAAAAGTATACCTATTGAAAAGCGCAAAAACAATCACATCTTGATCCCCTTGACAAATGCCAAATAGAAATATAAAATAGTGTGCATATTACACTAACTAAGGTTTATCGGATAGATAACGAAAGGAGTTCGCAGTGGCACAAGAGACACTTTCCCCCCTCATTTACGAAGCCATCCGGCGCGCGCTGGCTGAAGACATCGGCCCCGGCGACGCCACCAGCAACAGCATCATCCCCGCCGAGGCGACCATGCATGGGCAAATCATTGCCAAAGAAGACGGGGTCGTCGCCGGTTTGGATGTAGCCCAGGCCGTTTTTGCGGAATTTGACCCGACTGTGACATTTACCGTTCAAGCGGATGAAGGTGAGCGCGTCGGGAACCGCCAGGTATTGGCGGCGGTCTTCGGCCCTGCCCGCAGCCTGTTAACTGGGGAACGGACATCACTCAACTTTTTAGGGCGCATGTCTGGCATTGCCACCCTGACCCGGCAATTTGTCGACTCTGTCGCCGGGACGAAAGCCGTCATCCTTGACATACGCAAAACAGCCCCCGGCCTGCGCATGGTGGATAAACTCGCTGTCAAACGCGGCGGCGGGCAAAACCATCGGATCGGCCTGTATGACATGATTCTGATTAAAGACAACCACATCGACTTTGCCGGTTCCGTTGAAGAAGCCGTCCGCCGCGCGCGCGCTGCAAATGCAAACCTGGAGATCGAAGTCGAAGCTCGCACACTGGAAGATGTTGAAGCGGCGTTAAAGCTACGGGTAGAAAAATCCTGCTGGACAATATGACCGTTGAGATGATGACCGAAGCAGTGCGAATCACCAACAGCCAAGCAAAACTCGAAGCTTCTGGCAATGTCAATCTCGATACCGTGCGCAAGATTGCCGAAACCGGCGTGGATTTCATTTCAATTGGTGCGTTGACGCACTCGGCGCGGGTTTTCGACGTATCATTGAAATACGTTCGATAAAAAATAACGGTAAAGGAGTTAACCATGAACGCAGAAGCACAGGCACTTTATGAAGATATGAAAATCCATCTTGGCAAAATCGTGCCAGATGTAGAGCTGGAAATTAAGGCTGAAATTGCGGTGGAGATCAATCAGCTTAAGCGCGAAAAGAATGCGGTGATTTTGGGTCACAATTATATGGAACCGGTGCTGTTCTATTCCATCCCCGATTTTAAAGGCGATTTGCTTGACCTCAGCCGCCGCGCCGCCGAAACGGACAAGGATGTGATCGTTTTTTGCGGTGTGCGCTTCATGGCCGAAACCGCCAAAATTCTCAGCCCCAACAAAACCGTGCTGTTGCCCGCCAAACGCGCGGGTTGCTCGCTAGCCGAGAGCATCACCGCCGAAGATGTGCGCGCCCTGCGCCGCAAGTATCCCGGTGTGCCGGTGGTCACGTATGTCAACACGTATGCGGATGTGAAAGCCGAAAGCGACATTTGCTGCACATCGGGCAATGCAATTGCGGTGGTTGAGTCGCTCAAGACGGATACAGTCATCTTCCTGCCCGATCAATATTTGGCGGGCAATGTGGCGAAAGAGACCGGCAAGCACATCATTTTCCCGAGCCGCGTTGGCAGCGAGATCATGGATGAAGGCTTGCTGGATGTGCAGATGATCGGCTGGAAGGGTCGCTGCGAAGTGCATGAGAAGTTCACCGTCGATGACATCCGCACCATCCGCAAGCAATTCCCCGATGTAGCGGTGCTCACTCACCCTGAGTGCAGCCCCGAAGTGGTGGCTGAATCCGACTATTCGGGCAGCACCAACGCCATGATCCGCTATGTGCAGCAGAGCAACGCACCGCAATACCTGGTGCTGACCGAGTGCTCGATGGGCGACAACATCGCTGCGGCGAATCCAGACAAAGAAATGCTGCGCCTGTGCATGATCCGCTGCCCGCACATGAACATGATTACGATGGAAGACACCCGTGATGCGCTCAAATTCAACCGCTACGAAATCACTGTGCCAGAAGAGATTCGGGTAAGAGCATTTCAGGCTGTTGATCGAATGATAAAGATTGGATAGTCATTAGACTTTAGACATTAGCAGTTAGCAAAAGCTAAAGTCTAAGCGCTAATCGCTAAAGGCTGACCTTATGAAAACCACCGACGTACTCATCATTGGCTCCGGCATTGCCGGAGTGTCCGCAGCACTGCGACTGGCACAGAACCCTGACCGCCGCATCATTTTGATTACCCGCCACCCCGACCCGCACGAATCGAATACGCGCTGGGCGCAGGGCGGAATCATCCACCGCGGGCCGGACGATAATCCCGGGTTGCTGGTGGAAGACATTCTGGCGGCGGGCGCGGGCGCATCGCTGCCGCGCTCGGCGCAGATTTTGGCCGAGGAAGGCCCGACGCTGATTCAGCGTGTGCTGATTGGGCAGGCAGGCATTGCGTTTGATAAAGATGCAAATGGCGAGCTGAATTTCGGGCAGGAAGCCGCTCATTCGCGCCGCCGCATCGTCCATGTAGGGGATGGCACGGGGAACGCCATCAGCCAGGGAATTATCGCCGCATTGCAGAAAATGCCCAACGTCGAGTTGCTGACCAACGCCACCGCGGTTGACCTGATTACCTATCCGCACCATTCGCGTGATCCGCTGGATGCCTACCGCCCGATCACCTGTCACGGGGCTTATGTCTTTGACCGCGAGGGTCAGGCCATCCATCGGACGCTGGCGGCGGTGACGATTTTGGCGACTGGCGGGGTCGGACGCATCTACCGCAACACCACCAACCCCAAGGGTTCGCGTGGTGACGGGCTGGCAATGGCCTCCCGCGCCGGAGCAAAAATCATCAACGCAGAATATATCCAGTTTCATCCGACCGCGCTGGCCGTGCCGGGGGCCGAGGGATTCTTGATCAGTGAAGCGGTGCGCGGCGAAGGCGGCACCCTACTGACCCCCGACGGCAAACCGTTTATGGAAAAGTATTCGCCCGAATGGAAAGACCTGGCCCCGCGTGATGTGGTGGCGCGCGCCATCCATCAGGAAATGGAATCGCACGGGTATTCTCATGTGCTGCTCGATATTGCCACCCACATGGACGCCGAAGCGATCAAAGCGCGCTTCCCGAATATTTATGCCGAGTGTTTGCGTGTCGGCATTGACATCACCCGTGAGTTCGATCCCGGTTGTCCCGGCGGCGCACTATTCCTGCGGCGGCGTCGCCGTGGATGAGTGGGGTCAGTCTTCGATTGCCAACTTGTATGCGGTGGGCGAAGTATCTTGCACCGGGCTGCATGGCGCGAACCGACTGGCTTCGACATCCCTGCTCGAAGGACTGGTCTGGGGACAGCGCGCCGCCGAGCAGATCGAGAAAACGCTGCAACAGCAGCCACCTTTCATCCCCACCCGCGAAGACATTCCCGCCTGGGATGAAAGCGGTCTGACCAAAGACTCAGACCCGGCGCTCATCAAAGGCGACATGCAGACGATCCAGAACATCATGTGGCATTACGTTGGCCTAATCCGCTCTGGCGACCGGCTGGCGCGCGCCATCCGTGAGTTGCGCCACATGCAAAACGAGATCGAAACCTTTTACCGCAAAACCAAACTGAGCGACGGCCTGATCGGCCTGCGTAACGCCGTCGAGGTCTCGTTAATCATCGCCCAGGCCGCGCAACACAACCGTCAGAGTTTGGGCTGTCACTATCGGACTGATTCCGTCGAGGCTGGGGATCGGTTGTTGTAGGAGAGCAGAAATTAGGGATTAGAGATTAGTTATTAGGCAAAACATACCGACCAATTTATTTGGTCGGTATGTTTTTGTTAAAGCCTTATCAATTTCACTATGTCTCCATACCCAATTCTTTATTCTGCCGTAGAATGAAGGTATCGTCATTGCGAAGCCGGTTTTTTCAGCCGGGTGAAGCAATTTCCAGTCCCGCGTGAAGATTGCTTCATCGCTGGAGAACGCTCCTCGCACATTGTCCCGAATCTCTTACGGGAATGACATTTGATGTGGTCTAAGTAAACACGAATGAAGTTATATATCCACGACCTGATTTTAAGGAGAACTTATGAGTGAAGTCCGTGTTCCGCCAGGTCCCAAAGCCTTGATCCCGATGACCACCCTGCTGGCTTTTCGCAAAGACCCAATTCCGTTTCTGACCCGCGTCACAGCAGCGTTCGGTGATCGAGTTTATTTCAGCGCTGGCAAACGCCACATTTACATTTTGAACACGCCTGAAAGCGCGCAGGATGTACTGGTCACTCAGCAGAACAGCTTTCGCAAGGGATTCGCCCTGCAGCGTGTCAAAACCTTGCTCGGCGAGGGCTTGCTCACCAGCGAAGGCGACCTGCATCTGCGGCAGCGGCGCATGATCCAGCCGATGTTCCATCGTCAGCGCATTGCGGGCTACGCCGAAACGATGCTCGCCATGACCGAACGCGTCATGGGCAGCTGGCAGGATGGCATCACCCTCGACATCCACGAACAGATGATGCGCCTGACGCTGCTGATCGTCGCCAAAACGCTCTTTGACGTAGATGTCGAAGCCAATGCCGGTGAAATCGGGCAGGTCGTCACCACGTTGATTACCTCCTTCTTCAGCACACTTGGCCCGCTGGCTGAACTGCGCCTGCGCCTGCCATTGCCCGCGTCAAAACGATTGTTGGCTGCCAGAGCACAGCTTGAAAGCACCATCCAGACGATGATTGCCGAGCGCCGCACCGGGAGTGACCACGGCGACCTGCTTTCGATGTTGATTGCGGCGCAGGATGATGAAGACCACAACCGCCATATGGACGACAAACAAGTGCGCGACGAAGTGCTGACGCTCTTCCTGGCCGGGCACGAAACCACCGCCAACGCCCTGGCCTGGACCTTTTACCTGCTTTCGCAAAACCCCGAAGCGGCCCAAAAACTCCACGCCGAACTCGACAGCGCCCTGGCCGGGCGCGCCCCGACCTACGCCGACCTTGAAAACCTGTCCTACACGCGCATGGTTCTGACCGAATCGATGCGCCTGTATCCGCCCGCGTGGATCGTCACCCGCGAAGCACTGGAAGACGTGAACATCGGCGGATACGCCATCCCGAAAGGGGCGACAATTCTCATCAGCCAGTGGGTTGTCCATCACGATGGACGCTACTATCCACAGCCGCTGCAATTCGACCCGGAGCGCTGGTCGCCGACCAATCCAACTGCCGCCCGCCCGAAGATGTCCTACTTCCCCTTTGGCGCGGGCGCACGCCTGTGCATTGGCGAACCCTTTGCATGGATGGAAGGCATCCTGCTGCTGGCAGCGATTGCGCAAAAGTGGGACATGACCCTAGAGCCGGGATTCCCCGTTGAGCTGCTAGCACAGATCACCCTGCGGCCCAAACACGGGATGCGCATGAAGCTCACGAAGCGGGGCTGACCGTTACCGTCGTTTTTGGACGCGCTTCAGGGTGTTTTCCAAAACTCGAAAGCACGTTCTCCAGCATCGGCAACAGATTCCCCACCCGCCGGGCGCGGATGACCCAATCCCACAAGGGTTCGAACTTCTTCCAGCCGCCGACGTAGCCCAGGTGGCGCAGCATTTCCACCCAGTCGCCATCCGCCCGCGCCAACTCCAGAATATTTTCCCAGCGATAAAACTGCTTATAAGCGTGCCAGTAACCGTCTTCCAAAGCCTGTGCGCTCATGCGTGCCGGGCGGAAGACGGTATGGCGCGTGTCATAGGCGTCCCAGTCTTCGTGCAAAATACGTCCCTCGGCGGCAATGCGCCGATGCAGCGCCGTGCCAGGGTAGGGCGTTAGAATGTGATAGGTGGCAGTCTCAATCCCCTGGCGTACGGCCCACTCGACGGTGCGGTCAAAGACCGTTTCGTCGTCATCATCCATGCCGAAGACAAAACTGCCGTTGACCATTACACCCAACCCATGCAGGCGGCGGATGGCGGCATTATAGTCGCGGTCAAGGTTTTGAATTTTGTGCTGCGCCGCCAGGTTGGTGGTGCTAAGCGTCTCAAAGCCAACAAACAGGCTGCGCAGTCCGCTGGCGACGGCCTTTTCGAGCAGGGTGGGCGCGAGCACCGCCTTGACCGTCCCGGCGGCCTGCCACAGGCGGCCCATGCCGCGCATTCCGTCAAACAGGGCCGAGGCAAAACGCGCATCACCAAAGAGATGGTCGTCGAGAAAATACAGATGGCGGCCCGGCAAGGCTTCAATCTCAGCCAGCGCCCGGTCGACCTGCAAAGTATAGAAGGATTTGCCACCTTCGAAGAACAAATCCTTGTAGCAAAAATCGCAATGATGCGGGCATCCGCGCGAGACGACAATCGAGTTGGGAACGAGATACAGGGGCCGCTTGATCAGATCGCGACGTGGAAGTGGCGCACCCATCAGCGTCCGCGTGGTGGATGTGTAGCGTTTACGGGGCGATTTTCCCCGGAAGTCTTTCAGAAAAACCGGCCAGGTGTCCTCCCCAGGGCCGAGGAAGATCGAATCCGCATGAGGCGCGGCTTCTTCGGGCAGAGTCGTGACGTGCAATCCACCCAGACAAACATAGGCACCCTTTTGACGGTAATGGTCCGCCAGTCGGTAAGCGCGATAAGCGGATGTGATGTAGACTTGAATGACCACCAGATCGGGTTCATCGTCGAGTCGGAGTGTTTCGACGTGTTCATCCTGTATTTCTACTTCATCATTCGGGTCGAGATAAGCCGCCAGCGCAGCCAACCCAAGCGGAGGGAACAACGAATATTTAATCGGCCGCCAGAACGGACCTTTGGCTTCTGTCAGTGCGGGCAGGATCATTTTGACTTTCATGGTCGTCTCCTTTGAACCAGAATAAAAAAACTTTCACTGCGATATAGTGAAAGTTTTAAGCGAAATGCGCTGGCAGAGACTGGCAAAAAGTCTCTGAGAGTGTCTCAGGGACTATCAAAAAAAGAGAGTTCTGTTTCCTTGGCGGGGTAACTTGCTTTACAAATCAGAAAATCCTTGAAAAAGGTATGCAGTTGCTTCAATGTTTGCTTCCACTGGTTTTCGGCATCGAGTTTGCGGTTGGTTTGTTGGTTGCGCTGGCGCATAATCTCCACCACGCGTTCATCTTCGCCTGCATCGAGCCAGAAACCGTGCTGTTGCTCGGCACAAACATCCAGTCTTAAGTCGTAAAGACGGTATTGAAATTCCTGCAAATGGACGGCGCAAACCGGACACGGAAAATTGGTTGGTGTGGGATGATGGATGAGCGAACCCTTATAGGCATCGCCGTCAAAACCCATGTCTTCCAGTTGGTCAAGTTCGTTGAAATCGAGCCAGAATCCACGGCAGTTGGGACAATAATCGACTTCGATGCTGCCTTTGTAATACTTTTTTACCAGTTCAGTGGCACATTTGGGACAGTTCATCCTATCTTCTCTCGCATCACTTCTTCAATCAGCGTCTCGGCAGGTTGATCTTTGGTGCCGGGCGCAAGCCAGACCAGAAACTCGGTATTGCCTTTTGGCCCCAGCAAAGGCGAACGCACCAGTCCACGCAGGCCGCAACCCTGAGACTCAGCAAAGGCGAGAATATCCGTCAACACCCGACGATGAATCAACGGGTCGCGCACTACGCCATCGCCCCGCGCCACATCCGCGCGCCCGGCTTCAAACTGGGGTTTGATTAATGCCAGTATCTCTCCTGATGCAGGAGCTGGCTGAAACCAATTCAATATGACTGGCAATAAAATCTTCAACGAAATAAAAGATGCATCACAGGTGACAAGTTGAACGGGTTCTGGCAGGCTGGCGACATGGCGTGCATTGGTCTCTTCCATCACGACCACACGCGGATCATTACGCAACTTCCAATGCAGGATGCCTTTGCCCACATCGATGCAGTAGACTTTGACAGCGCCATATTGCAGCAGACAATCGGTGAAACCACCCGTTGAAGCGCCAACATCGGCACAGGTCAGGCCGCTGGGGTTGATCGGGAA
This sequence comes from uncultured Chloroflexia bacterium, assembly GCA_963757465.1. Lineage (GTDB taxonomy): Bacteria > Chloroflexota > Anaerolineae > Anaerolineales > Villigracilaceae > UBA5195. The sequence goes on from CAVWRY010000011.1 coordinate 443,512, forward strand.
AATCTCCAGCGCGCCCAAAAGCTTCTCGCCACCGCGTGAAACAAAGCGCGGGCCCGAATCCACACTCACATCAACCGTTGGCAAGACACCCGCAGAAACACGATCCACCATTTGCCCATTGACACGTACCTGTCCTGCCATAATAATGGCCTGAGCTTTGGCGCGGCTTTCGGCCAAACCGCGTTCCACCAGTAAAAGATCGAGACGTATTTTAAGCATGTCTGTATTGTAATGCGTTTACCGGCCTTATATCGTATAAAATAGAAAGAATCAAGTTCACTGTTTGTAGAACAAATTCTGAAAAATCGCTTGAGATATGTAATAATACGTTTTTGCTTCCAGACTCACCTGCGCAACGATAAAGTTGAACAAGATGACACAAACTTCTACCAATCAAAAACCAATCCCATCATCGGGAGTTTTACGACCTTTCCCACAGCATATTCAATGTGCGCCTGGCAGTATTCTGCCCAACCATCGTTCACAGACTTAACTGGATGATGATGCCCGCGCTTTTTATGACTACTGGAAGCAAAACTATCTGATCGAAGTTGGAAAAACGAACAATGGCAATCCGATTTATCGGGTGGCCTTTGGCAGTCAATCCCCAAACCGGGAACGAACCGTCTCAGAGGGGCAGGGCTACGGGATGATGATTACCGCACTGATGGCGGGTCATGACCCCAAGGCGCAAACAGTTTTTGATGGTCTGTGGGATTTTTGCCGCCTTTACCCCAGCCATACCGATGGCCGTCTGATGACCTGGCATGTGCCAGAAAACCCGGCCGGGAATGACAGTGCCTTTGATGGCGATGCCGATATGGCCTATGGCCTGCTACTGGCTGGTGAGCAATGGGGCAATCAGGGCCGCGTTCATTATAAAAATGAAGCGCAGACGATGATTACTGCCATCCGCGAATTAGCCATTGGGCCTGACAGTTTGATGCCCATGCTCGGAGATTGGACGGACCCCAACGGTCAAAACTACAGCCAGTACACCCCCCGCCCATCTGACTTTATGCCAGTCAACTTTCGCGCTTATGGCAAAGCCACCAACGACCCGCTCTGGGACAAAGTCATTCGCAAATGCCACACGGTAATGCAGATTATTCAAGAAAAGCACAGCCCGCAAACGGGTTTGATGCCCGATTTTATCGTGATGCGTGGAAAAGAGCGCATCCCTGAGCCATCCCCCGCAAAGTTTCTTGAAAGCCAGAATGATGGCAACTACTATTACAATGCCGGGCGCATCCCCTGGCGCATTGGCACCGATGCCATTCTGAACAATGACCCGAACTCACGCGCCATTGCGCAAAAAATTTCGCGCTGGGCAGAACAAGTAACAGGCGGCTCTCCCACCAAATTTTGCGCCGGCTACCAGTTGGACGGTACACCACTTTTAGGTAGTGACCATTTCACCAGCTTTTTTGTCGCTCCATTGGGTGTTGCTGCCATGAGCAACCCGGCCCAGCAAGATTGGCTCAACGCCATTTATGACTTGGTTTGTACGCGCCGTGAGAATTACTACGAAGATTCGGTTACCCTATTTTGTCTATTGGCAATGAGCGGTAACGCATGGACACTCTAAAAAATATCTTAATAACCCCCATTCCTTCCAAACAGGTAAACTAGCCCATGTTACTTGCCCTTCTCAAAACCATGCGCCCACGCCAGTGGCCAAAAAACGGTTTCGTCTTTTTTGCCCTGATCTTCGATAGGCAACTCTTTCATCGTGAAGCTTTTCTGCGCACGCTGGCTGGTTTCGTTTTGTTCTGTCTGGTTTCCAGTGTGGTTTATATCATCAACGACATCAGCGATATCGAAGCCGACCGCCAGCATCCCAAAAAGAAACTGCGTCCGCTCCCATCTGGCAAACTATCTGTCAAAGTTGCCTGGGTGGCCGCCATTGCAATCGTCATCATCTGCCTGCCGCTCTCATACTGGCTCTCACCAGGTTTCGCCGCCGTGCTGACGACCTATTTGCTGATCAATCTGGCTTATTCACGCTGGCTGAAACATATTCCAATTGTGGACGTTTTTATCATCGCTGCCGGGTTTGTCTTGCGTGTTGAAGCCGGTGTGACCCTGATTGTTGTCGAACGCTTCTCCCCCTGGCTCTATGTCGTCACCACCCTTGGCTCACTCTATCTGGGCTTCGGCAAACGCCGCGCCGAGTTGACCCTGCTCTCCACAGGGGCTGGCTCACATCGCAAAGTGCTCGATGGTTATAGCATTCCACTGATCGATCAATACATCACAATCGTCGCAACCGCCACGATTGTTTTCTATTCCTATTACACCTTTTCTGCGCCCAGCATGCCAGCCGATAACCACGACATGATGCTAACCATTCCATTTTTTATCTACATCATCTTCCGCTATCAGTATCTTGTGCATATGACCAACCAGACTGGTGCACCTGAAGAAGTGCTACTGACAGACCGCCCAGTTCAAATCGCACTTGTGCTTATGGGCCTCACCGTGCTGGCTGTCTTTTATTTTTCCCCCAAATGAGCACAGCTTCCGCGCCTGGCAAAATTATACTTTTTGGTGAACATGCGGTTGTTTACAAGCGCCCGGCGCTGGCTGTCCCCGTTTTTCAGGTGCATGCGGATGTGGAAATCTCAGATTCATCCCTCCCTGGAATTTGGGTGGATGCCCCGGACATTTCTTTACACGCTGCGCTCTCTGCGTTGCCTCCCACCGATGCTTTACGCACCGTGATCGATGGGTTTTTCCAGGCGCAAAATATTTTCGTCCCCCCTTCCATCAAAATCAGAATTACATCGAGCATCCCTGTGGCATCTGGCCTTGGCTCGGGGGCTGCTGTTTCTGTGGCTTTGATCCGCGCCCTGAGCGCCGCCATCCACAAGCCAATGCCAGATGCCGATGTCAACAACCTGGCCTACGAAATCGAAAAACTGCATCACGGCACACCTTCAGGCATTGATAACACCGTTATCACCTATGCCAGACCTGTCTACTTTGTGCGTGACCAGCCCATTGAAACTTTTAGCGTAGGCCAGCCATTCACACTTGTGATTGGCAATACCGGCATCCCTGCCCCCACCAAAGAATCCGTTGGCGATGTGCGCAAACTCTGGCTGACTGACGCGTCCTACTGGGAAAAAACCTTCGACCAGGTCGGCGAAATCGTCCAACAGGCGCGCACTGCCATCCATGACGGCGACATTACCGCACTGGGGCCATTGATGAACGAAAATCATCGCCTGCTGCAACAACTAACTGTCTCCTCATCAGCGCTCGACAACTTGGTGGATGCCGCACGCACTGCCGGAGCGATTGGTGCCAAATTATCGGGGGGGGGGCGCGGAGGCAACATGATAGCATTGGTATCATCCAGCAACGCCAAAGCCGTGGCAACCGCCATAAAATCTGCGGGGGCGCTCAGCACTATTACAACCACCGTTCAATAAGCAAGAAACCAATCTGAATATATAAAATCAAAATTACATCTCTGAAAGCAGTACCGTAGTAATATGCCAAAAACGATAATTAATGCTATATTAATTGAGTTTAACTTTCATATTTTAAGTGTTTCAATCGACTGGAGGTCTAAAGTGTTCAAACGTTTTTCAGTACTTTTCATTGTGAGTGTTTTGGTATTGTCAGTTGTCGGAACGGTTTTCGCGACCGATGGCGGACCAAATGCTGTCGTTCCTGGCAACGGAAGTGGAATCGGCGGTATTGTGCCGCCTCATACTGACGTTGCACCGGAAGTTGCCGGGGCAGTCTACAAGCTGAACTATCATGGTGGCCCCATCATGCATACCAATATAACCTATGCCATATACTGGATGCCTGCTGGATATACTGTAGCCAGTGGTTATTTCGGCGCCATGAACCAATTCTTTACGGATGTTGCTGCTGCAAGTTTTAGTACCAGCAATGTTTACTATGCATCCAGCCAGTATTCCAGCCTTCCCGGCCCAGTTTTTGTCACCACAAAATCAACCTTCGGCGGCGCATATCTCGATACCAATGCCTTCCCGGCAAGCGGCTGCTCGCTCTATATAAGTGGCATTACAAAATGCTTGCTTGATCGACAAATCAGAGCTGAAATTAAGCGGGTGATGGCTGTGAAAGGCTGGGTTGCCGGTCCTACCCACCTGTTCTTCATGTTTACCCCCTATGGTGTTGGTAGCTGCTCTAGCGGATCTTGCGCATTCACCGAGTACTGCGCTTATCACGGCAATGATGCCGCACTACTTTATACCAACCAGCCTTATACTTACACCAAACCGGGCAATTGTGGTCTTGATTTTGTCACTGCAACCAGCCCACACGGTTTGGCAGCTGACTCGACCATTAACGTTGTCAGCCATGAACATAATGAAGCCATGACAGACCCCAAGGTTAGTACCGGCCCTTATGCATGGTATGACGCTCAAGGCAATGAGAACGGCGACAAATGCGCCTGGAATTTCGGCTCTCTCGCTACAGGCTATAACCAGACTATCAACGGTCATCACTACATTCTTCAAAAAGAGTGGAGTAATCACACCAACAGTTGTCACTTGACCGGTAGGTAAGATTCTTCCTACGCATTGATAAAATAGAAGTCTCCTGCATAAGGTCTGGTTATAAAACCAAACTTTATCAGGAGACTTTTTTTGTGAAAGATTACTATGACGTTCGATTATTTTCCTGTAAGCGTTTCTTTTAGAAAATCAAGCAGCATTTGATTGATTTCAGCCTGGGTTGGGGATGTGGGGGCGGCACCTGCAGCGGTCAAATCATGCAACCCACCCTTGACGATGACCAGTTTGGCGGGCGCACCGGCTTTAATCAGTGCGTCATACATGGCCTGCCCTTGCTCCACCGGTACAATTGGGTCTTTGTCACCATGGATAATCAGAAAGGGCGGATCATCCGATGTGGCGTAGGTGACGGGGCTGCCGACTGCGCGGTCAGCAGGTTTGATGGCAAACGCCATCATAATCACCGTTAGCAGGCCCGAATTCTTGAAGGTGAGCGCCAGGTTGGATGGGCCAGACATATCGACTACTGCCTGCACCCGGCTGGATTGGTCAAGATATTCGCCCACTTCCCAACCAGCGCTTGCGTCTGCCGTTCCCAGCAGCGCCACCAAGTGTCCGCCAGCGCTGGCTCCCCAGGCAGCAAAATGATTCGGGTCAAGGTTAGATTTAACGGCATTGGCTCGCAGGTAGCGCACACCGCACTTCGGATCCTCGATGAGGGCCGGGAAGCGAACGTGGGGATACATACGATAGTTCAGCGAGGCGACTGCATATCCAAGCGGGTTGAGCCATTCAGCCAGGCCTTTGGCTTCGGCTTTGTCGTTGGTCATCCAGCTGCCGCCGTGGACATAAATGACCAGCGGCCAGGGACCGCCTGTCTTTGGCAGGTAAATATCCAATTTTTGCGGTTCGCCGTCCATGATGCAGTAGGTCACATCCAGCAGGCTTTGACCATATAAAGGAAACGGAGTTGGCGAAGGGATGGGTGTCGGGGTGATCGTTGGCGTAGGCGTGGGGGTCGCGAAGAGATTCCCCATTGCCGAGCAGGAAACCAGCAGCCCCGTCAGAATCAGCACAAAAAACGGATAGATTTTCTTTGCGCTCATGGTTTGTTCTTATCCTTTGCGAACCGGGTTGGTTAAATTGCCCAAACCTTCAATCTCGACGACAACTTCGTCGCCATCTTTAAGCATGCCCACCCCAGCGGGGGTGCCGGTAAATAAAAGATCGCCCGGCTCCAAGGTCATCACCGACGACACAAACGCCACCAGCGTGCTGACGTTGAAAACCATATCGCGTGTAGACGCCATCTGGCGCGGCTGACCGCTGACTTTGCAGATAATCAACGCATCTGAAATGTCAAAATCGGTATCAATCCACGGTCCAAACGGACAGAAGGTATCAAAGCCCTTGGCGCGCGTCCACTGCCCGTCCGATTTTTGCAGGTCGCGGGCGGTGATGTCATTGCCGATAGTGTAGCCCAAAATGTGATGACGCGCCTGTTCGGCGGTGATGTTTCTGCCACGTTTGCCGATCACCGCCACCAGTTCGCCTTCGTGTTCCACCTGCTGCGATTGTGGCGGCAAGAAGATGGTGTCGCCAGGGTTGATGACGGATGACGGTGGCTTCAAAAAGATCAGCGGCACTTTGGGGACATCGTTGCCCAGTTCTTTGGCGTGTTCGGCATAATTGCGCCCCACACAGATAATTTTGCCGGGTTGGGCTGGCGCGAGCAATTTGACATCCGCCAGCGGAATTTTGGCTTCGAGCCGTCGATATTCGTCGTAAATGTTACCGTCAATCTCGCCGACTTTTTCTTCATAAATCCAGCCGTGGCGGGGTGCTTCATTTTTTACCTGATAACGAACAATGCGCATGATTTCCTCGATTCATGAAAAGAACTGATTTGCTGTTTTTTAATAAAGAGTTTAACGCGCAACCTTCCAACTTGCAACCATCAACTGTATAATGGGGCACGTTCGGGCGCGTAGCTCAGTTGGTTAGAGCGCCTCGCTTACACCGAGGAGGTCAGGGGTTCGAGTCCCTTCGCGCCCACAAAAACCCCGCAGAAACGCGGGGTCTTTTCTTTAAAAAAGCCGCCAGCCAGGTTCGTTGTAATAAGTTGTTTTCGACTTTTGCGTGTACAATTAACTTTGTGCCGTGACATTATTTATTCAAATCGTAATCATTAAACAAAAAGGGTGCTGTGAGTATTCGTTTTAAAGTTATTCTGCCATACCTGTTATTGACCCTCGTCGTTGCGATCACGGGGGTTTATGTGGTGACCAAACTGGTGGCGAATTCTTTGAGCGAACGTCTGACAAATCAGCTCCTTGAAGCCGGACGGGTGGTCTCTGACGGCATGGCGCGCCAGGATAACAAACATATTGAAGTGGGACGCATTATCGCCTTTACACGCGGGCTGGGTGAAGCACTGCAAAAGAATGACGCCGCGACTATCTCTGCGCTGGCAAAACCGATTGCGGGTGGGCTGGACGCTGAAAACCTGATTTTGCTTAACCTGCAAGGGCAGGAAATGCTTCACTTTATCAAAGACGCAAACCGGACATTTCAAGATGCGTCCGGGCCGAGCGGGGCAGAGAATTGGGCTTTTGTGCAAACGCTGTTAAAGAGCAAGAACGGGGAAAGCCTACCCCAGCGCGGCATCATGCTCAACCTGGTCAATAAACGCAGATATTACTATACAGCCATTCCGATTTCGATCAACGACCAGATGGTCGGCGTAGTCGTGGTGGGTACATCGCTTGACACATTGCTTTCCATTCTGAAAAGCACCTCGCTGGCAGACCTGACCATTTATGAAGAAAGTGGTCGGGCGGTTGGGACGACACTGGCAGATCAGGGCAGCGCCCCGGGGTTTTTGGATACACTTTCGATTAAGCCGGACCTTTCCGCGACGATTCTCTCATCAGACAGTGTCGTCACCGGGGAGAATTTCTCCACCGACGGGCGCTGGTACAGTCTGGCGCGCGGTTCGCTGCGGGTAAGTGGAGACCGACTGGGGATTTTTGCGGTCATCCTGCCCCTTGACTTTGTCATCACTTCTGGGGCGGATAGCCGTAATACTTACATCTGGATTTTCGCGTTTGCCATGGTCGCTGTCATCCTGCTTGGATACATCATCTCGCGTCTGATTATCAACCCGCTTTATTCACTGATGCGTACATCCCAAGCCATCACCAATGGCGACCTGACCCAGCGTACCGGCGTACACAGCAAAGATGAAATTGGCACACTGGCGCGCACGTTTGATGAAATGACAGAGCGCCTGCAACAACGCAGCGCAGAACTCGAACGCACCAACGCTATTTTGGAGCAAATGGACAAGACCAAGGAAAACTTTATCTCGGTCTCTGCCCATGAGTTACGCACGCCGTTGACCTTGATTCAGGGTTATTCGCAGATGCTGCAATCGCAGACCGATCAATATCCCAACCTCAAGCCGCTTGCCAAAGGTCTGGTGGAAGGCTCTGAACGCATGTTGGAAGTGGTCAACAGCATGTTGGATGTGACAAGAATCGACGCCAACATGCTCAAACCTATGCTGGCCAAGCTACAAATTGTTTTGATCGTGATGCGCGCTCAAAAGACATTCAAGGAAGCTTTGAAGGAACGGAACCTGGCGTTTGTGACCGATAGCCTCAATGAGTTGCCCGTGGTTGTGGCAGATGCCGATCTGATGTACAAGGTTTTTTATCATATTGTGATGAACGCCATTAAATACACACCCGATGGCGGGAAAATTACCATCAGCGGGCGTGTGGTTGATGGGTCGACCCTCGATAATAAATCAGAACTGGAAATCGTCATCCGCGACACGGGCATTGGCATTGATAAACAACATCATGCACTCGTCTTTGAGAAATTTTATCAAACCGGCGAACTGAACCTGCACTCCTCGGGCCGTACAAAATTCAGGGGCGGTGGCCCTGGGCTGGGACTGGCGATTGCACGCGGCATTGTCGAAGCGCATCATGGACGCGTCTGGGTGGAAAGCCCGGGCTACGATGATAAAAACTATCCAGGAAGCAGCTTCTTTATCCGCATGCCCCTTGACTTGGTGAGGGAACAATGAGTTTTTCCACCCGTCAGCAGCGCAACCGTGATTGGACTTTACTTTTGGCAATCTTCTTGCTCGGGTTGTTACTCATGCTGCTGTCAGGCACGCTGGCGATTGGCCTCGTGCCGCAATGGACGGTGAAAGCCAACATGGATTCATTGCTAAATCCAAATGCGCAATATGTTTCGCTCAAAGGGACACAAATGGTGGTTGAGCCAATTTCGCCCGACATCCTGACTCCGGCCACCTGGCAGGTCACCGCCGAGACTCTCTCGCAGACGCCCACCAAAGGCAGTGGCAGCCAAGATAACCCCACCGCCACACGAAAATCCCCGACAGAGACAAAACCCGCCAACCCCACCTCCACCCCGGCCGTTACCAGTACGCTGCGGGTTACAGGCACGCTCACCGCGCAGGTGACGCCGAGTTAAACCTATGTTCTCTTCTTCCCTTCATCCACACCCAAACCGTCCACATCTACACCAAAACCAACACGGACTTTTACGCCAACCAAAACGGCGACCTTCACCAGAACCGCAACTTTCACCAAAACGCTAACTCCTACCAAAACAGCAACCCGAACGCGTACATTCACCCCGACGATTACGCTGACACCAACCATTACCTTTACGCCGACCATCACCTCGACTCGGACGGTTACGCTCACCCCAACGCCAACAGACACTCCCACTATTACGCTCACACCAACTACTACATTGACACCTACTATCACTTTGACCCCAACAATTACGCCCACCATAGACCCGATCAATTGGGGTCCAGGGGATGGCAAATTCATCATTTTTCCTGATGGCACTAGCAGAACCTTTACATTGAGTTCACCCATTACCAGTCATGGTGATACGACCGAAGACTTTGTGTACTATGAACAACCCACTGGCCCCACCAGCATCCAATTAGATCTGGTGAAACTTGAAATCAGCCAGGATGGCACCACCTGGCATACAGTATTCAATTGGGGTGACGGTATCGCTGATATGAACACAAGTGTGGGACCATTTGCTGGCGCAGAAGGCGATAACACGAACCTGTCTGGGGATCCCCCGCTGTTTAATGGTTATGGGATTAGCATTGATATTGACTCCCTGGGGTTGACTGGCAGCTATCCATATTTGCGCATTTCATGCCCGGTCGGCGGCAATGGTGATGGCTGTGATCTTGACTCTTTTGATATTTATCCGTAAATAACTGGCATGCTCACTGATCAAGTGCCACGCACCTTATAAGGTGCGTGGCACTTTTATTTTATCGATGTTTCAAATGGTCTGTTCCGTGCAATAATAAAATTATGACTCCCCTCTCCGTAATTCCCTTCGATAGCTCAACTGCCACGCTTGCGCGCGCTGGCGGCAAAGGCGTGAACCTGGTGCGCATGACCCGCGCCGGATTCCCTGTGCCGCGTGGATTTATCCTGCCGACCGAGGCGTACCAGGCCTTTGTCGATGCCAACGCCCTTACAGATATCATCACGACAGCCATTGCGGGAATCGCCGCCGGGGACGCTGCGCCGCTCAAAGCAGCCTCCGCCAAAATACGGGATGCGTTTCTGGCAGGGAAAATGCCCACCGAAACCGAAGATGCCATCCGGGTGGCGTATACCGGTTTGCAGGCGGTGGCCGTCCGTTCCTCGGCGACTGCCGAAGACCTGCCCGACCTGTCATTTGCCGGACAGCAGGATACCTATCTCAACATCATCAGCGTGGATGAATTGCTCAAGGCTGTCATCGGCTGCTGGGCCAGCCTGTGGACGGCGCGTGCGATTGGTTACCGTCTGCGCAACCAGATTGCGCATGAGCAGGCCGCGCTGGCGGTGGTGGTGCAGGAAATGGTACAGAGCGAGTCTTCGGGCGTGCTCTTTAGTGCCAATCCGCTGACGGGTCTGCGCAGCGAAACGGTCATCGACGCCACGCTGGGGCTGGGCGAAGCGCTCGTCTCAGGCCAGGTCGAACCCGATCACTACGTGGTCAACACTATCAGCGGGGAGATCGTCAGCAAAACGCTCGGACAAAAGAAAATCTCGACGCGCGGCAGACCCGGCGGCGGGGTGGAAACAATCCAGGAAGATGCCGAAGCACAGCAGGCGCTCAGCGATGAGCAAATCCGCCAACTTACAGCACTCGGACAGGCTGTCGAAAAAGAATACGGCGCGCCGCAAGACATCGAATGGGCCTTTGCAGATGGAAAGCTCTATCTGCTTCAGGCGCGGGCGATTACGTCACTCTTCCCCGTCCCGCAGGAAATACTCGACCCGCTCAAGGTCTGGTTTTCGTTTGGGGCGGTGCAGGGCATGTTGCGCCCGATCACCCCGCTCGGGCGTGACACCATCCGCAACATTATGGGCGGTGTGGCGCGAAGGTTTGGGTCGCAGGCTACACCCGAAGAAATTGACACGTTTGGGGTGGCTGGCGAGCGCGTCTGGATCAAAATCAGCGATCTGATACGTCATCCAATCGGTTTTCGCGCCCTGAAGCTTTTTATGGGGATCATCGAACCCAGTTCGGCGCAAATCGTCCGAACGCTGGCGACTGACCCGCACATGCAGGCGGGGCAGGGAAAATTCAAATTCAGCACCATGCACCGGGTGGCAGGCTTTTTTCTGCCCATTGCGGTGGATGCAATTCGCAACATGATTGCGCCTGCTGAGGCCCGCGCTCGTTTTGATGCCGATATTGAGTCCTATCTAAGCACAGCCAGGGTTGCCCCAGCTGCAGACCGATTTGGGCGACTGGCAAATGTCGCCATCTTCATACGCCAGGGTATCGGCGGCGTTTTTCTCTTCCTGCTACCAAAATTTTTGGCGATGTTTGGCCCCAGCATGATTTCGCTCAATTTGCTGACCGAAATTGTCGGGGAAGAACATCGCGGGCTGGCACTCGAAGTGACGCGCGGCCTGCCCGATAATGTCACAACGCAGATGGATTTGACCCTGTGGGAAACGGCCTCGACCATTCGGGCGGATGCTGCTTCGGCGGCGTTGTTCCGTGCATCAGACGCCCCGACGCTGGCCCACCGTTATCTTGAAGGCAGCCTGCCCGCAGCGGCGCAGACTGCGCTGGCACATTTTCTGGATGAGTATGGCATGCGCGGCGTCGCGGAAATCGATTTCGGTCAACCGCGCTGGCGCGAAAACCCTACCGACGTGATGCAGACGATGCAAAGCTACCTGCAAATTGATCCGTCGGTTGCGCCTGACATTATGTTTGCCAATGGCGCGGCCGCCGCACAGCAAGCCATTGAAAAGCTGGCCGCGCTGGCGCACAAACAACCCGGCGGCTGGATCAAGGAAAAACTGGTACGTGGCGCTGCCCGTAGAGTCCGCACACTGATGGGGGCGCGCGAAAGTCCCAAGTTTTTCGCCATCCGCATATTGGGGATTGCCCGCAAGGCGCTGCTCGAAGTGGGTCAGGAATTTGTCGAAGCGGGCACACTCAAACAGGCGGATGATCTGGTCTTTTTGACGCTCAGAGAATTGGAACAGCTTGCCCAATCTGCCGGGGCACAGACGCAAACAGACTGGCAGGCCCTGATCGCCGAGCGTCGCGCCGCTGCCGAGCGTGAACTGCGCCGACGTCAGGTACCGCGCGTACTGGTCAGTGACGGGCGCGCCTTCTACGAAGGCATGGGCGCAGAAACGGACAACGCCAGCGCCATCAGCGGCAGCCCCGTCTCACCGGGGGTGGTCGAGGGGATTGTGCATATCGTCTTCAGTCCCAACGAAGCCCAGCTTGCACCGGGCGAGATTCTCGTCTGCCCGGGCACTGACCCGGCCTGGACTCCGCTGTTTATGACGGCAGGCGGGCTGATTACCGAAGTGGGCGGTATGATGACGCATGGCTCGGTCGTGGCGCGTGAATATGGCATCCCGGCCGTGGTGGGCGTGCATCAGGCCACCGAGCGACTCAAAACCGGTCAGCGTATTCGATTGGATGGAACGACGGGGAAAATTGTGTTGCTGGATTAAATATACAACTATAAATTTTTTGCCACAGAGAAAACAGAGAAAACCTTTTAAATTCTTTCTCCGTGTTCGCTGTGGCTATGTTTTTAAGCTTGAATGATCTTCTCAACCATTTCATCCAGCTCTTTCGGGAAGTAGGGTCTGCCGATTTCGTTAATCGATGTCCAGATGATTTTGGCTTGCAGGACGGGTTTTTCATCCGGCAACCGGTGGATGGTCTGGTGAAAACAGCCACGCAGGCGGGAGATTTTCTCCATCGCCACGCTGACGCGAAAATGGTCATCGTAATACAACGGGTAGAGATAATCCAGTTCGGCGCGCACCACCACCAGGTTGATTCCACGCTTTGAGAGCGCAATAAAATCAATCCCGTTTTGTCTGAGAAAAACATGGCGGGCATGTTCCAGATAGTTTTGATAGACAGCATTGTTAACAATGCCCTGCGCATCGCATTCGTAGTCGCGTACTTCAAATTCAAGTTTGAATGTCATATTTTTATACCTGAAAATATTTTCAAAAAACGACCCAATTGGGTCGTTTTTTTATTGGCAATGACAAAATCTACTTCTCTGCAGGCTGATCGGCTTTTTCTTGTGGGACAACAGTCTTTTTACTCTGCTGCTTCTTTTGCATTTTTTCGTCTTTTTTCTTTTTCTTTTCCAGTTCCTTTTGACGCTTTTCGTACTGGTAGTTTGTTTTTGCCAACAGATTATCCTTTTGTGGGTGTTTTGAATGGGAAATAGATAGCATTCATTTAACCACATCATCCCGTCAGGAGCAAGCTTAAAAGCATTTATTGCTAAAAAAAACTCCGCTCCCCCGCGAAAAGCCAAAAGGCGTTAAAATTCAGGCATGTTTGATCTCTCCAACTGCCGATTTGCTTTCCTTGACCTTGAAACCACCGGGCTTTCGCCCTGGTTTGGTGATCGTATTTGTGAAGTGGGTATCGTGCTGACCGAAGGCAGGCGCATCAAAACCACCTACCAGAAACTGGTCAACCCCGAGTGTCCGCTTTCACCCGCAGCAGCCAGCACCAACGGCCTGACCGACGCTGACCTGCGCGGCGCGCCAACCTTTGCCAGCATTGCATCGGAAGTGGCTTCACACCTGCATGATACGGTGGTGGTTTGCCACAACGCCCAGTTTGACTTGCAATTTCTCGATAGCGAGTTCCGCCGTCTGGGACGTGAGATTCAGATACCGAACCTGATCGACACGCTGTTTATGGCACGCGAGCACTTTGATTTTGCATCGTACAGTCTCACCAACATCGCTGCGGAATTCAGCATTCAGAACCCGGATGCGCACCGCGCCCTGGCAGATGCCCTGACCGACAAGGGCGTCTTTTTTGGGATGATGGATTCGCTCAAACCCACCGGCAAGCTGCTCGACGATTTCATCGGCATCTACAACTCCCCGGCCTGGCCCAACGATGGCATTCAACTGCCCACCGAGCTGGGTGAGGCGATTTATGGCGGCAAACGCGTTGAAATTACCTACATCGACAAAGATGGCGAAACCACCCGACGCTGGATCACGCCCATCCAGGTAATGGGTCTGCAGGATTACATTTATCTGCGCGCCTACTGCCATCTGCGCGAAGACGAGCGCACCTTTCGGCTCGACCGCATTGTCGAAGTGCGCGTGGAAGCCTAGGGAGATATTTATGACCGAAAACCGTTTCTCTGCCGAGCAGTTGCGTGAATTTGTCATTGCCGCGCACTGGAACCTGCCAAAAGTGCAGGAAGTGTTGGTCCCGTTTCCCGAAATCTTAAACGTGCCCTATCAATGGGGCGAGAACGACTGGGAAACCGCCATTCAGGCAGCCGCCCATGTGGGCAGCGCCCACGTCGCCGACTTTTTGCTGGCGAAGGGTGCGCCGCTGGAAATTTGCACCGCTGCCATGCTGGGACGCCAGCGTGATGTGGAACATTTGCTGGCTGACGATTCGACTTTGATCGATGCAACCGGGGAGCACGGCATTCCGCTGATGGCGCATGTTGCTTTGAGCGATAATGTCTTACTGGCACAATTGTTGTTTGCGCTTGGCGCACATCAAGGCATGTCCTATGCTTTAAGCAATGCTATCACCAAAGGCCATGTTGAAATGGCACGCTGGATTCTGGAAAACGGCAAGCCTGATTTAACCTGGAAAAACGATGAAGGCAAAACAGCGTTCACCATTGCCAGCGAAATCAGCCACGAACCAGCGCTGACCCTGCTAAAAAGTTTTGGCGCGGGCTAAGACGATGGGACACATCCTGCTGGCAGGCGGCGCGGAATTCGGCAAGCGCATGGCCGAACCTGATCAAAAAGCAATCGAACTAGCGGGCGGCCCAAATGCACCCATCCGCATTATTCCAACGGCTGCTGCGCCGGATAACAACCACGTCCGCGCGGGCAACAATGGAGTGAATTGGTTCCGCAGTCTGGGGGCCAATGATGTTGTCTCACTGCCACTGGTAGACAAAGCCAGCGCGGCAAGCGACGAGATTGTCGCTTCTTTGCGCAACGCAAAATTGATTTACCTGTTGGGCGGTTTCCCCGAATATTTGGGCAAAACTTTACAAGGCAGCCCGGCCTGGCAGGCAGCGCTGGATGCCTATCAACGCGGCGCGGTGCTGGCAGGCAGCAGCGCCGGGGCGATGGTTTTGTGTCAGTTTTATTACGGCCCTGATTCGGGGCAGGTGCTCGATGGGTTGGGCCTCGTCCGAAACACATTGGTATTGCCGCATCATGAAACTTTCGGCAAAAGTAAGGCTTCAGGTCTTTTGCAAAAACTTCCGGGTGTCACTCTGCTGGGGATCGATGAACGCACTGGCGTTCTAGATGATGGTTCAGGGGAAAATTGGTCCGTGCTCGGTCAGGGTGCGGCGACGCTCTATCAGGGCAACGAGATCAGAGTCTATCGCACAGGTGAAATCCTTCCAAATTTAAAAACAGAACGCCCTGCATTTTGCAGGGCGTTCTGTTTTCCTTACGGCATATTGGGTTCAGGCGCGCGGTTGCGATGCTGGTCAATGAAGCTTTTGGCAAGGTTGGCGTCGAAGGTCTTCATCATCAGGCGGTAGCCCCACGACGTCATTGCGACGGGCACATTAATTGATTCCCAGGGATAAGCGATCAGTTTGAAGTTCTGAGCACTATCCATGACGGCTTTAATCTGGCTCTTCATGGTCGCGCATTCGCTGTCGCTCACGATTTTGCAGTTATACCAGAAGATAATATAGCCATGCTCCAGGTTATGCACCAGGTGCCCTTCGGGGAATGGGCCGTCTGCAGGTTTGACAACTTCATAAAAGCCAGCGTCGAGCCAGCGCGCATAGTGATGACCCGATGTAGGCGGATTGCTGTTGTATGGATTGGGATTGACATCATCTGTAATATGGTCACCCGCGCCAGTCGGTGGGATGACTTCGCCGAGCATGTTTGGATCAACTACCGCGGTCGGTGACGTGTCGATGGTGGACGTTGGGATGACCGTTGGTTTGGGTTTGATGATCGGGATGACAACCACCGAACCAATGACAATCACCGCAAGGGTAATAAAACCTACTGCCAGGCCGGTCGTGAGTTTGCTTTGGCGTTGCCGTGCTTCTTTTACTGCTTGACGTTTCGATTTCACAGGTTCCTCCGAAATTTTAAAGGTTGGGCTGGTATTGTAAACGGAATCGGCCTGAAATGGTTGCCGGGAAGACGGCTGTCTTACAAAAGTCTTTCTGCCACGGCGAAGCTTTTTGCTTATGGAAGCGTTCGATCAACCCTTCACATACGACAACTTTTGGCTGATAAGACCATCTTTCACCTGGAAAATGTCCATCCCGCGCACATGGCCCGTTTCCCCAGCGGAATCGACCCAGGTGTAGCGCCAGCGCATCACACAGCGAAACCCCAACCCGAACAATTCCTCGATTTCGATATGGGCCTGCGGCGACTCGCGGAAGAAATCGCGCCAGAACTGCGCTACGGCTTCTTTACCCCGATAAACTGTCCCATCTGGTGCAGGACTGGTGTTCTCGAAGACGCAATCGTCACTCATCAACGCCATCATCCCAACCACATCATGCTGGTTGAAAGCCTCGTTGAATGCAATGACGATGCGTGGCGCTACTTCCAAACGTGCCATGCGTGCTGGAAGTCATAATCGGATGACCTTTCTTTATAACGAGTATAGAAAAGACCTCCAAGTTTTTAAATCGGAGGTCTTTTCTATGAATTTAGAATTTGATCCCTTGATGTTTCATTACGCATTACGCCTTATTTATTAATGCTTACATCTTCCTCGCCTGCACAAAAAAGACTTCGTCACTGGCAAATAACTTGGTCAGCTTTTCTGATTCGAGTGCCAGCACGCGGCTGTTGACGAAGTAATCAAAGTTGAACTCGGTCATATCGCCCGCTTTTTTGCCGGGGATGGGCATTAGCCGCGCCGTCAGCGGTTTGTTGAGCCGCAAAGACAGCACCGAAATATCCAGCAGCAGGGCCGAAATCTGATCCACTGTCACGTCTCCCGGTAACGGGATCGTATCCAGCCCGGTGCCGCACACTGCAGAGTACATCAACAAATCTTTAACGGTCAACACACCTTCGGCGGCGCGCTTTCCCAGCGTCGCATCTTCCAACACCGGGGCCATAAATCCGCAAAAACCGGCACGCGGGAAATCGGCCCGGTCAATGCACTCGGTCAAAATGGCGGCGGCAGCCAGCGAGCCGTGCAGGCCCGCTCTCGGCGCGCCCAGCCGTTCCATGGCCGCGCCCAGCGATTTGCTTTCCTCGGGGAAGGGCGCCAGCGAAAAGTCGATGCCGCCAAACTTGATGCTGAACTGGTATTTGAGCGGTTCCGCCGCCAGCGCCAGCTTGCGCCCATGATTTTCAAGCGCCGCTGCAAGCGCCTTGCGGCCGTCTTCAATTGTCGCGGCGTTCTCAAAGGCTTCCACAGCCAGATCGGCGCACTCGATTGCCAGCGCAAAGGTCGGTTTTTCGCCGACATTATAGGCAGACGGGAAAAACGGTCCGCCCGGCTGGACGTTGGCAATCGCCGCAAAACGCAGGTTGGCAAACCCGTCAGGCATGACCGTGGCGTTGCGCATGATCACCTCAGCGCAGGATCGAATCGCTGGCAGCGAAACACCCTTTTCGACCGAGGCCATTTCGCCAGTGAAATAAATATTTTTCGATGCGGTCAGCGCATCGGGGATCATCTCGTAGCTTTCAGGGATTTCGCGCACCGCCGAGCCGAGCGAAGCGTAATCAATGCCCGCCGCCTGAATGGCAGCCGTCAGCTTGCCCGACATGCGCGGAATCAGACTGATGGCATCTGGCCCGAGCGCTTCGGCAAACGATGAAGATGCCAGGCGCGTAGTCTGCACTTCGTACCCGGCTTCTTCAAAAAGCGTGCGGGCCTGCTTCAGGAAAGCGCCCGCCAGTTGAATTTTTTCATTGTTGAGCGGCAAGCCAACATTTGCAAAATAGGTAATCGAACAAATCTTCATAAGTTCCTCTGCCTGACGACTTCAAACATTAAGATCGCGCCTGCAACGGCGGCATTCAATGATTCTATTTTACCCGGCATTGGGATATTGACCAGCGTATCGGCCAGTTCCCGTGCAGATGGGCTGGCCCCGTCGGCCTCGCCGCCGATGATCAGGGCCAAAGGCTGGCGAAAATCCGCGTCCCAGCAGGAGGTCTGCCCCGCAGCATCCGCGATGAAAACGGAGCAGCCCGCCACCCGCGTGCGGATCTCGTCCCACCCCAGGCTGACGACCGGGATGCGGAAGTGTGCCCCCATCCCAGCCCGTACCACCTTCGGGCTGAAAGCGTCCACCGTTTCGGGAGGGATGAGCACCGCCTGCGCCCCTGCCGCGGCTGCGCTGCGCATCAACGTCCCCAAATTGCCCGGGTCGCGGATCTGGTCGGGGATGACGATGAAGTTCAGAGAACCGAGATTAGATAATTTGATATGCGGAAGTTCAAGAACGGCGATGATTCCCTGCGATGTTTCGGTTTCAGATGCTGCTTCGAGCAGGGCATCTTCCACCTGTTCCAAGTCGACCTTTAAACCTTCCAGCCTTTCAACCAAAGCTCTCCCGCGTTCTGAAAGTTGAGCGCCGTACAACACAAAGCGAAAAGGCCAGCCTGCCGCCAGCGCATCTTCAACAAGGCGCACGCCCTCGGCAAGAAATGTGCCTGCTTCACGGCGTTCCTTTGCGCGCCCCTGCAATGCGCGGATGAGTTTGAGTTTGCTGTTTTGGGGAGAAGTAATCATAGGGGTAAGCTGTTAGACATTCGTTTTTAGACATTAGACTCAAACGCTCTTACTAAAAGCTAAAGTCTAATATCTAACGTCTAATCACTCCACTCTGCTAAAAACGCATTCACCGTGTGCTGATCTAACAACATCAGCCGCACAAGCTGGATGGCAGAGCTAGGATTTTCTGCAAAATAGGTATTGATGGTGCCAATGATGATCTTTGCGGCGCGTTCTTTGGGGAAATTGTAAATACCCGTCGAGATGGCGGGCAGCGCAATCGATGTGACCTTCAACAAATCGGCACGCCAGAATGCGCCACGGATGGCTGCTTGCAGTTTGGCGTCTTCGTCCCCATCGCCCCAGACCGGCCCCACCGCGTGGATGATGTATTTGCAGACCAATTTTCCGCCAGTGGTGTAGGCCGGCTCGGCGTGGCTGACCAGGCCGTGCTGCGTAACCCATTCGGCACTTTCGATCTGAATTCTTGGCCCGCCTGCACGCGAGATGGCCCAGGCCACGCCGCCACCATGTTCCAGATGTTTGTTGGCGGCGTTGACAATGGCGTCAACCTGTTCTATGGTGATGTCGCCCTGCACAATCTGGAAAAGTTGTCCGCCGGGTAGTTTTTTTTCGCGCAATATGGAATTCATTCCATTATTTTACCCCGAAAGGTGGATCAAAAAGCGGCTGCCAGCACCCGGCTTACTCTCGGCACGGATATTTCCGCCATGCGCTTCGACGATCGACTTGGCAATTGCCAGCCCCAGCCCCAATTCGTTCCCAGCGCGAGACGGGTCTGCCCGGTAGGAGCGCTCAAAGATGTGGATCAAGGCTTCGGGTTGGATGCCGCTGCCGGTGTCACTGACGCTCAAGAGCACACCCCCCGTATCCGGGTTCGCCGCCAAGATAATTTTCCCACCCTCCGGGGTATAGCGCAGCGCGTTGCTGACCAGGTTGCCGAGCACCTGTTCCATGCGTTCACTGTCGATGTTGATGGACGGCAAGTTTTGCACCGCCTGCACGGTCAGGGTGATGTTCTGCTGGCTGGCCTGATGCTGATAGGTGGTCGCGACCCGTATCAGCAACCCGGCAACCGAGGCAGGCTGGCGCTGGATGTGCAGTTCGCCCGCATCGGCCAGGGAAAGTGTGCGCAGATCTTCAACCATGCGTTGCAGGTGTTGCACTTCAACGTGCATGGTATCGAACCGTTCGGGCGTCGGTTTGAGCACGCCATCACGCAGCAACTCAAGGTAGCCGCCGATCACCGTCAGCGGATTGCGCAGATCGTGGGCTATATCGGCAGTCATCTGGCGGCGCGACTGGTTGGCACGCGCCAGATCGGCGCTCATCTGGTTGAAAGCGCCTGCCAGCTCGCCCAACTCATCATTCGAGCGGACGGGCACGGGTTGATTATATTGATTGCCCGCCAGCGCGCGCGTGGCGCGGGTCAGTTCCTTGAGCGGGCGCGTCAATGTGCGCGCCACAAAAAGCCCCAAAATGAGCGCAATCAGCGCGCCACCCAACGCAGCAATCAGCAGCGCAAGACTAATCTGGTTGATGTATTGGCGTTCCACCGGGTTTTGAACCAGCGGCGCGCCGGTTCGTAAAACAATCCCGACGACGCTACCATTATTTTGAATGACAATTTCGGTCTTGGATAAGTCAGCGGGTGCTTTTTCGCCGCGCTGCAGGTTGCCAGCCGGGGTAATCACAACCCGGTTCGCGTCAAGCAGCGCGAAGGGTGGGGCGGGCGGTTTTTGGCCGGGCGGGCCCGCGGTATCGGGTGGTGGTGGGAGAAATCCTTGTTGCTGGAGAGCGCGGTCCACGCCCTGCCAATCATTGTTCTGAGCGTAATAAGCTTCTGCGGCAGCGGCAAAAGCTGCCTGGCGCTGATCTTGCAGGTAACGATTAAACTCAAAAGCCGTCGCGCTCCAGACGAAGACCGCAGCAAGACCGATGGCGATCAGACTGACGAGCAGGAAGGCAATGGCGAGTTTGGCAGTTAGTTTCACTTTGTTAAACTCATAGATGAACAGAGATCATTTGCCATAATGGCAAACTGTTTATTCAGCCTGAAAACGATAACCCACCCCAAAAACCGTCTGGATGTAGACAGGTTTGGCCGGGTCACTTTCGATTTTGGCGCGCAGGTTGCGGACGTGGACATCGATGGTGCGTTCGACGCCTTCGAAGGTGTTGCCCTGCATTTTGAGCAACAGGTCAGCACGCGAGAAAACCCGTCCCGGAGCCGACATCAAAACCTGGAGCAGGTCAAACTCTGACGGAGTCAGAGCGACGGGTTGGCCGTTCGCCGTCACAATGCGCGATTCCCTGTCGAGGCGGATACCGCCAAGGGTCAGAACATCTGCATTGACCACGACATTCCCGGCCCGACGCAAAACAGCGTTGATGCGGGCGACCAGTTCCTTCATGCCAAAGGGCTTGGTGACATAATCGTCCGCGCCGAGTTCGAGGCCAAGCACTTTGTCGGTTTCGTCGAGTTTGGCAGTCAGCAAAATGATCGGCGTTTCGCGCTCCTTGCGATAGGTCTTAATCGAACTCGTATCCGCTCATTTCGGGCATCATAATGTCGAGCAAGATCAAGTCCGGCTTTTCCTGGCGGGCACTGTAGAGCGCTTCGCGCCCGTCCGCAGCGGTGACCACGCGAAAATTCTCGGCTTCGAGATATTCACGCACCAGGTTGCGGATGTTGGCTTTGTCGTCTGCGATCAGGATGGTTTTTGGCATGGGGAGATTGTAAAGGATGAAGGAGGAAGGCGGAAGGATGAAGTGAAAATTTCAATTTTATCCTCCCCCAATTTAGACGAATTCCAGTCTAAATTGGGGGAGGTGCCGGTAGGACGGAGGGGCTACGATTCGGGTTGGGCGGGCGGTGTGGGGCAGTCGGCAGGGCGGGCCTGTTGCAGTGCTGTATGTAGGGCATCTTCACTGATACCAAGCGTTGTAGCGGCAGCTTCCAGATCGGGGCGATGTCCGGGGGTTGGTTCGCCGAGCGCGGCATGGAGCTGATCTTCGGTAATATTGAGTGCAGCGGCGGCTTTGGCCAGATCAGGATGGCAGGCGTTATCCTTGCCTTCAGGACCACCCGGCTTTGGGCAGTTGGCCGGGAAGGTAGCGTCCAAAGCTGTGTGCAGGGCGTCTTCTGTGATACCAAGTTTGGTAGCAGCGGCAGCCAGGTCTGGACGTTTGCCATCGGCAGGATCGCCAAGCGCGACGGTCAATTGATCTTCGGTGATGTTGAGCGCAGCAGCGGCTTTGGCCATATCAGGGCGACAGGCGTTATCGTGCCCATTGAGGTTGGGACCCCCTGGCTTCAGGCAGGTAGCGGGGAAGGTAGCATCCAAAGCCGTGTGCAGGGCGTCTTCTGTGATGCCAAGCTTGGTGGCGGCGGCATCCAGATCTGGGCGTTTGCCGGGGGTTGGTTCGCCGAGCGCGGTTTTGAGTTGGTCTTCGGTGATGTTAAGTGCGGCAGCAGCCTTGGCAAGATCGGGATGGCAGGCGTTGTCTTCCTCGTCAGGTGCGACGGGAGTGGCGGCGACGGGTGCTGCCGTGGTGACTGTCGCTGCAGCAGCATTTGCCGCCGAAGCGGATTGCGTGGCGTTAAAGGTATAAATGCTGCCTGCCAGCAGTACCAAAACAGTCAGGATGATGATCGTGATTTTTGTTTTCATTTTTTTGTCCTTTCGTAAGTGAGAATGGGGAGGGTAAGCCCTGCAGGGCAATCGTTTTATAGGATGTTGTTTTGTATGCTCATCGTGCCTCCGGTTGAATATCCCTTTGCGTTTGGGAATGTCCCGTTTCGTTCGGGATTGACTACATCTTAGCAACCGGATGTTCAGAAGTTGTTTAGGAGTTGTTTGGACTTTGTTTGAAATGGAGTTATTTCAAGGATGGCACACTTTCAAAAATGGCAGGAACTCGCTTTACTATTTCAGACAAATTACCTTGACAGACATAGTAGTTTATTGTATATTGTAGCTATGGAGTTGACACGATGACTGATAACAAAATTTCTGCTGATTTGCTCAGGGGCCATACCGATACCATCATCCTGAAACTGCTAATGGATGGTGATAAATACGGGTATGAGATTTCAAAGTTGATCCAGACCCATTCCCGTGGCGAGTACGAACTAAAAGAAGCCACCATGTATTCGAGCCTGAAAAGACTCGAAGGGGATGGCGGTATCACTTCCTACTGGGGCGATGAAACCCAGGGTGGAAGAAGGCGCTATTACCGGATCACTGAAAAGGGGAAAGAAATCTATTCTGAAAACAAAAATAATTGGGAATACGCCAAAGGTATTCTCGACCAGTTGTTATAAAAGGAGCATCGCCATGAATGATCGATTAATGAAATATTTGGACAACCTATTTTCATCCTATGAAGATTTAAAGACATTGAAGGATTTGAAAGAAGAGCTATTCAACAACCTACAAGAAAAAATGAGTGATTTGAAGGCGCAGGGTCACGATGACGAAACTGCCTATCAAATGACCATCAACTCCATCGGAGACATCTCCGAGATCATCGGTAGTATCTCTGCAAAGACAAGGGAGCTGCTGGAGCTGACGCAAAAGGATTTTTCAATGCTGGAGCTTAAGAATTCCGATCTGAAAGAGGTCAAAGTCCACGCCGGGAAGTTTAACTACAGCGACCTGAAAGGGACCGACTTCAGCGGCGCAGATCTCACAAACAGCTCTTTTTATTGCAGCGATCTGAGTAACGTGAAATTTGACGGCACTGATCTTACTGGCGCAAAAATAGAGATGTCGTCTGTGGATGGCGCAAGCTTTAAAAACACCATTTTGAAAAACACCTATTTTAAGTATCTGGATTTTTCCAAAACAAGTTTTGAAAACTGTACATTTGAACAAACACGCTTTCACATTTCAGATCTATCCAGGCTGCACCTTGATGGTCTAACGTTCATTGGTACGATCTTTGATATGTCAGAGCTAAAAGAGACCTCTTTTAAAGGTGCCGTTCTTCGGAATGTTTCTTTCAAAAATGCGGATGTAAAAAAAGCTATTTTTGACGGTGCCACCATTGATAGATTGACGTATGCTGTTCTAAAGGGTTACGGCGCAAACCTGGCAAATGTAACGCTGATTTAAATTTCCCCGCAGGCTGTTGAATTTCCAATCGAAATTTTAGAGGGCCTTGCCTTCTAAATGTGCAATAACGTTTTTTCTCCGTTGAAAAAATGGCGGATTTGCACACCTTTTTACCGGTAGTTTATTTTGAAAAGCTGAAAGGAGCTTTTGAAGAATATGCAAAACAAAGCAATCCAAGTGAAAGGACTGCAAAAGTCCTACAAAAATCTTCATGTTCTAAAGGGTGTAGATTTTGATGTGGAAAAAGGCAGCATTTTCGCCCTGCTCGGCTCCAACGGCGCGGGCAAGACAACAATTGTCAAAATCCTCACCACACTGCTGAAACCAGATAGCGGAACCGCCTGCGTAAACGGGTTCGATGTTGTGGCAAAGGACGATGATGTGCGGCAGTCGATCAGCCTGACCGGACAGTTTGCCGCCGTGGATCAGATCTTGACCGGGCGGGAAAATTTGGTCATGATCGCCCAGCTGCGCCATCTCAAAAATCCGCGCCAAATTGCCGAAGAGCTGCTGAAACGCTTTGGCCTGACCGACGCCGCCGACCGCCGGGTTGCCACCTATTCGGGTGGGATGCGCCGCAGGCTTGACATTGCCATGAGTCTGGTTGGAAAACCACAGCTCATTTTCCTCGACGAACCGACGGCTGGTCTTGACCCTGAGGCACGCATCGAGTTTTGGCAGATTGTCAAAGAACTTGCTGCCAACGGCACAACGGTATTCCTAACCACGCAGTATTTGGACGAGGCTGAACAGCTTGCCGACCGAATTGCCATTCTGCATGAGGGTCGGATTATCGCCAACGGCACGCTCGCAGACCTGAAAAAACTATTCCCGCCCGCAAAGGTCGAATATATCGAAAAACAGCCGAGCCTGGAGGAACTATTCCTCGCAATCATCGGCAAGAAAGAGGAAAAATAAATGGAAACGACAAAGAACTATTTTCTCAGTGACATGGGTGTCATGCTCGGGCGTTCGATGCGCCATATTTTCCGCAGCATGGACACCATTATCACAGTTACCATCATGCCGATTATGTTTATGCTGCTGTTCGTCTATGTCTTTGGCGGCGCCATTCAAACTGGCACAGATAACTATGTAAATTATCTGCTGCCTGGCATCTTGCTGATTGCGATTGCAAGCGGTATCTCCTATACGGCTTATCGGCTGTTTTTGGATATGCAGAGTGGCATCTTCGAACGGTTCCATTCCATGCCGATTGCACGTTCCACCGTGCTTTGGGGGCATGTACTGACCTCGCTGGTATCCAACGCGATTTCGGTTGTCGTTATCATTCTCGTAGCGCTCATAATGGGCTTCCGCTCGTCGGCGGGGATCCTGTCATGGCTTGCCGTAGCTGGTATACTCGCGCTGTTTACGCTGGCCTTGACCTGGATCGCGATGATTGCCGGGCTGTCCGCAACATCGATAGACGGCGCAAGCGCCTTTTCCTATCCGATTATCTTCCTGCCTTTTATCAGCTCGGCGTTTGTGCCAACGAAGTCGATGCCGCCAATCGTCCGTGCTTTTGCCGAAAACCAGCCAGTGACCGCAATCGTAGACGCCATCCGTGCGTTGCTGGCAGGGCAGCCTGTCGGGAATAGCATCTGGATTGCGCTTGCGTGGTGTCTCGGGATTATGCTCGTGGCTTATTTCTTTGCGATGCGGGTGTATAAAAAACGGATGTGAAAAGTAGGGGCGCAGTAATGCTGCGCCTCTACCATATGTGATGCGTTATTTCGTCACGGTCAGACGATATAGAATGATGTTGTCTTTCTTAAGATCCGGCCCCCAGATCAACTTTGCCAGCGGGTTCCAGTGGATTTCGTCATAGCCTTCTTTCGTGCCAACCTCCTGTGCTGTGTAGATCGTGGCCTTCGCCCAGGACGAGTCATCGAAACCGATGTCCTTCCAGTTGGCGGGTTCGCTCAGGGTAGTAAAGGTACAGGGTCCCTGCCCCGCCACCGGGTTGGCTTCCTTCGCGCAGGCATCGTCAAGGGGCGCGGTCTGAATCACCAGTCCAGACCAGTTGCCATCCGTCACGGCGATCAGTTCGCCCGTCTCTGCATTGGTGAACTGGGCAATGAAGCCGCCGTCACCCATTTGCTGCCGGTCCGTGCCGATGTATTCGAGACCCGTATCGTTTTTCATGTAATCCTTGACGATAAAGTTTAGTTGCAGTGGATAGGTGCCGTCAAAGGTGAAAACTTCCTTGTTGAACGAGCGCTCAGTCGTGATCGGCACCGAATCTTCCTTGATGAGCGTGTCGCCGAGATAAAAGGCAAACCAGTTATCCGTCCAGACTTCGGCTTTGATTTTGATGGTGCCACTGGCGCTGGTTACATTGGATGCCGGCTGCGGAGCGGATGTCTCGAATTTTGCGCTGGCGGATTCATCCGGGCGTGGCGGCGCGGGTGGGCGTCCGCAGGCGGTCAGGAGCAGCAATGCGACGAACAGGATCAGGGATGTTTTTTTCATGTGGATCGACTCCTTTTTTGAGTTTAATTGATCTGGCGGATCTTCCCCGAAAACGGCACCAGGAAAGCGAGGGGGTCTAGCCTGCGTCGGGGTGGGCGCTGCCCTTCAGGTTGAGCGTTAGCGGGGCGGGGATTTTGCGTTGTGGCAGCGGCGCCCGCTCCCAGCATCACCGTCGTGTCCTTGTTGTAGAAAAAGACGTTGCGTTGCAACTTGCTGACCGTGGTATTCAACCGAATGATATTCGCCAATGAAACATGATCCATACCGGGGATGGGTTGCGGCAGGTTCTGGTACCAGAAACGGTCGCCATCGCGCAGGCGGGTGAACTGATCAGCAATGATGCGGGTGAAAGTCGCGCCCAGGCTGGAGCCGGGCAAGTGATCTTCGGCCAGCCCGCCCACCCACAGGTCAATCTTGTTGACATTGCCATACGCCGCAGCCAGTTTGGCCTGCAGGATTTTGTTCGCGGTAATCTGGTCGAAGCGCGTGACACGCGGCAGCCCATACGCAGCGCGGACAGTGTTGTAATCGGCCAGGCCATGATCGCGCCCGCGCTGAATATTAAGCGCTGCCAGATCAAATCCACCTTGGCCGGGTGCGCCAAAGAGAAAATTGCGCAGATCATCCACCACCAGGGTGTCAATTTCCTGGGCATCGTCCGTCGCCAGATACTTCAGAATTGGGTCAATACCGGTCTGGCTGACAATCGTCGGGTCAAAGAAGGCATCACGGAATGCCACTGCGCCGCGGATTTCTTTCCCGTTGTTGTTGAGAAATTCGATGTCATCACCCACCATGCTATGCCCAACCCGAAAGGCGGCAGTGGAAAATTCGGTGGCGATGCCGGGGTTAACACCGGGATTGTACCCGGCATAAGGGCGCAAAGGTCGCCCCAAAATCGCGGGCAGAAATTCTTCATAAGTGATCTTTTGCAATTCGGCAATCACGGTGCGGCGCGCCTGCTGAAAGATTTGTTCGTCTGTAAAGGCCGGGTTGCGCTGAGCGATTTGCGCCGCAAGCCGGTTGTGTTCGCGCACGAAGAGCGTTTGCATCGAGATCAATTCCGGGTTTTCATTGGCGCGCACATCCCCTGCCAGAAAGAGTTTGGCATCGTCCACAAGATGGGCATCGTTGGCGTTGGGCAGCTTGCCGGTGTTGAAAGGCAACAGGTCGCCCGCACTCGTCTTCATCCGTCCGCCAGAGAAGGTGCGCAGGGCAGCAGCGCGGACAGAATCGACACCGTAAATCTGTGAACCGTCAATGAAAGCGCTGATCGAATTGACCTGCTGGCGGATTCCGTTGCTGCTGGCATACGCCGAACGCGAGAGGGGAATGGTCATCTTACCGGTGCTTTGCGGGTCAAACGAAGCGTCCCCCGCCGGAACCGTGATCGGGAAGGCTTCCGTGGGGGATTCTGTGCCTGTCAGATCAAGGTCATGGTCAATGAATTGTCCCCACGCATACACAAAAGCCGAAAAATCGCGGTTATTCTCCACGCCATCTACGGGACTGGTCGAAAAGATGTTGCTGAGTGTACGCGCGTTGGGCCTATCCGCGCCGGATGGACTGCTGACTCCGTCCGCGTAGGCCGCCTTCGACAACCGCAGAAACGGCTGATTTGCGCTGCCCCAGGTCGGATGGGCACGATTGTTGCCTTTGCCATCCAGGCTTTGAATCTCACGGGGCATGGGGGCTGCTGCGGTGGATGCGCCGACCGTTGTCGGGCTGATGGCAGAGAATCCCGTGACAATCACAACGATCATGGTAAAGAAACTTCTGGCATATCTGTTCATGTCGCTCTCCTTGGTTTGTGGATATTTGATTACCCTTAGGATAGCAAGCAGATGTTCAGAAGTTGTTCAGGAGTTATTTGGGTGTTTTGTAGACTTAAAAATGGGCGTGGGTCTTTTGACCCACGCCCATTCAGGAAATGCTCGTTTTAATCCGGGATATGTCGCGGAAATGTAATCGTAAACTCCGAGCCTTTGCCCACCTCCGACTTCAACATGGATGGTGCCTTTCAAGGCAATCGTCGCCAGATTGTGGACAATCGCCATCCCCAGACCCGTCCCGCCCGTTGAGCGCCCGGTGGTGAAGAAGGGTTCAAAGACCCGGTCCCGCACATCTTCGGGCATCCCTTTGCCGTAATCCTTGACGCTGATGCTGAATTTATCATCCCCGGCGGTTTTGACGTAAATCTCCGCCAGACCACCTTCCTGATTTGGGTAGGCGTAGTGTTCAATGTTGGTCAGAAAATTCAACAAAATTTGCGAAAGATAACCACGATAGCCAACCCAGGTCTGCTCGATCACGGGAATCGTATCGATAATTTCAATTCGCATGCCCGATTGCCGGAAGTGCGCCTTGGCCAGGTTGAAAATTTCGCGCACCGCTTCTGAGAGCGACATCGGCTCTTTGACATCGGTCAACTGGCTGACAGAAACCTTTTTGAAATCCTGCACCAGCAGGTGGGCGCGCTGCACATTGCCTTTGATTAACCCAAGCGCTTCATGAAAATCTTCAATGAGCTGGCTGGAATCAGGGTCCTGGGCAAGCTTCTTGAAAACATCATCGCCCAGTTCGCGCTCAACAATGCTGACAGCCGTATTAATCACGCCCAGCGGCGTATTTAATTCGTGCGCCACCCCTGCCACCATTTGCGTCAAGGCGCGCTGGCGGTCAATTTCCATTTCAGCGGCGATGGTGCGCTGGTTTAAAAGATCGCGGAATTCGCGCTCGTTGACCGAGCGAATTTGATTGCTCAAGACCGCAAAAAGATGCAGGATTGATTCTGGCGAGGCCGAGGCAATCGTTGTCATCAGCAGGTTGCGGTCAATCACCAAAAATTCACTATCCACCGCCGCCATGACGGACGCCATGCGCGGTTCGCTGCTCAGGAGCGCCAGTTCACCAAAAACGCGACCCGTATCGGCCTTGCCGAGGATGATCTCCTCCCCTTTTTCGTCGTAGCGATAAATTTTTACGCCACCCGACAAGATCAAATACATCGCCCCGGATGGATCACCAATTTTAAAGATAATATCACCTGCCCCGTAGCGAAAGCGCGGGGCAGTATCGGCAATATGGTTCAATTGCTCGTTTGAAAAAGGCGACAGGAATGCGAATTGACGCAGCAGCTCCGCTGTATTCATCGTTGCTACCCGATCAGGCGGCGCGCTTCCAGAGTGTCGAAATCGCCAGGCTGTGGCGGAAGGTCAGATCGAGCAGTGATTTGGGCAGCACCATTTTGCCTTGCAGAATATAGACATAATCAGCAGTGGATGGGGTTTCGACAATGTGAATCATTACTTTTGGACCATCGGCGTACATTTTGTGGCCTTCAGGCGTGGTCATCATCGGCTCGGTGGCGTTCAACTCGTCGCGGAGGGCGTAGATCGTCGTCGGGGCGCTATAGCTCAGCACATCACTGCCATCGAAGATAATCCCCGTCACCAGATCCGGGCTTTCGAACCCGGCCCCCGACTGGCGCAGCGCCACCAGCATCTGTTCCTTGCTTTCAGATGAAATCGTAGCAGTGTGGGCAATATCCGAAAGCAGTTTGCTGTAAAAGATCGAGTACCACTGGCGAATGCCGCTCTTAATCAGCGTATACAACTTCTGCTCGGTGGCATCCACTTTGGAGACGTAACCTGAAATATCGTACTCATCGATCACTTTACGCTCGGGCGCAATGCCGGGCTGCCCGGTGCGAATGTAAAGCTGGGACGACCAGTTCTTCATCGTGCCGCGAATTTGCTGGCATAAATCCAGACCGGCGTGATCGGTTTCCATCACAACATCAATCAGAGCAACCGCAACCGTGGCACCAGGAGCGCCAGCCACCGTCAGTTTTGTGTTTAACAAATCAATCGCCTGTGCCTTGTTGGCGGCAGTGTGAATCCTGAGCGGCAGGTCATAAACGCGCATATCGCGCAGCGCCAGCTTGGTGACTGTGAGTACATCGGGTTCATCGTCAACGAGTAATACATTCCATTCCTTGAAAAGCATGAGAACGCCTCCTGAACTGATTGATAATTTTATGAGTTGAAAATAGTATAGCAGATTGTAGCAAAGATGACAAAAAACTTGCATCACGAAGACCCTGACTTCCATCATTTCTCACTTGACAAACCACAAAAACAACCGTATACTAAGCGTATGAATAACACTAACTACCCGGGATATGAGCAACCTGCCGTGAGCGTTGACCTTGTGATTTTTACCGTCAGTGAAGAGAAGCTCAAGGTGCTGCTGGTCAAGCGCGGCACCGAACCCTTCATGGGATTCTGGTCGATCCCCGGCGGATTTTTGAAGGCAGCTGAATCGCTCGACGATGCGGCGATCCGCGTGATGAAGGAAAAGACGGGCGTCAAGGAAATCTACCTGGAACAGCTCTACACCTTTGGCCGCCCAGACAGGGATCCGCGTGCCCGTGTCATCACCGTGACCTACTTTGCCCTCATCCCCTGGCAGAATCTTGTCCAGCCCGAATCGGGCATCGTGGCCGACCTGGCCTGGTTCCCCGCTGATGAATTGCCGACGCTGGCGTTTGACCATGCCGAAATTTTGGCCTACGCCAGCAACCGTCTGCGCGCCAAGGCGGGTTACAGCAATATTGTCTATGGCCTGCTGCCCGTCTCATTCCGCCTGTCAGACTTGCAGAAGATTTACGAGATCATCACCGACAAGCCGCTCGACAAGCGCAACTTCCGCAAGCGCATGATGGCAACTGGACTGTTGAAAGAAACCGGCAAAAAAGAAATCATCGGTGCGCATCGTCCGGCGATGTTGTATTGCTTCAAGAAGCGTGAGTTGGCTGTATTAGACTGACCCCTGCTCGGTTTGTGGCTAAGCCCCAAACCGAGCGGCGTAAACAATTCTCTTTTTTTACCAATAGTAAGTGTAAAAAATACAATTACAAGGACCCGCACCATGGACACTGAACTGACCCTGATCGCCACCCGCTTAAAGGAAGCCCAACGCCCCGAAGATGTCTTCGGCATGGCGTATGGTGTGGATTGTTTGCCCGCCATCAAGAAGAGTTACCACGCGCTGGCAAGGAAAATCCACCCGGATTTGTATCACGCGGACGAGGACAAGCTGCTGGCCCACGAGGCTTTTGCGCACTTGATCGAGTGGCTTCGGCAGGCCGAAGAAAAGGTCATGTTTGGCGTCTATGGACGCGCCGCGCAGGTCATTTTGCAAACCCGTCAGCGCGATTACGCCATTGAAGACACGCCCACGCCCGATGGAATCTACAACGCTTATCCATGTCGCTTTGAAGCAGACGGCAAACTGCATCTTGCGACGCTCAAGCTGGTGCGTGAGCCGCATCAGAACGGGCTGGCGCAAAATGAAATGATCGCGCTCCGCACGCTCCACGCCGCGCCGGATGCGAAAAAGTTTGGCCCGTACTTTCCGCGCCTGCTGGATGCGTTTGTATATCAGGATGCTGGCGGCGACCATCAGGCTTTGGTCTTTGACCGTACCCCCGGCTGGTACTCGCTTGAAGATGTGCGGCGCGTTTATCCGTGCGGCGTGGATCCAAAAGATATGGCGTGGATGTTCCGGCGTGTGCTGACAGCATTGGGCTTTGCCCATCAAAACAGTGTGTTTCACGGGACAGTGACTCCCCAAAACGCCTGGATTCTGCCCGAAGATCACGGATTAATGCTGACGGGTTGGTCAAGCGCCGTTTGCAGTCCAGTTGATTCCATTGCTGGCGCGGACATTCTCGGCGCGGTGCAATCCATGCTTTTCATTTCAGGAGGTGAACTTGAAGGATTACCCAAACCATTGCAAGGTTTTTTCAGGGGTTCATCTTTGCCCGGCAAACGCGCCCCACAAGATGCCTGGGCTTTGCTGAAAGAGTTTGATGAATTAATTGGGCGTCTCTGGGGCAGACGCACATTCCGTCCGTTTGTGATGAAGTGAAAAGGAGATACAAAATGGGAAGTGGAAGATGGTCTACCGATGTTTATGATGAACTCAACCGCGCACGCGCGGCCAGCGGCAAGGGGGCTTTTGATTACAGCGACAACCTGCACCGTACCGGGCGCGGAAGCTGGCGCGTGCATCAGACACTCGACCCGCAAGGAGTCACGTTTCGAGAGAGCCGCGACAGCGCCGAGCACCCCAACACCACGTCGATTGTGGTCATGTTCGACGTGACCGGTTCGATGCGTGAAGTGCCCGTCACCCTGCAAAAGAAACTACCCGATCTGCTGGGGATGTTGCTGCGCAAAGGCTACGCTACCGATCCGCAGATCATGTTCGGAGCGATTGGCGATGCCACCTGTGATGCGGTGCCACTGCAAGTCGGCCAGTTCGAGTCTGACAACCGTATGGACGAGAACCTGGAGAATATCTTTCTCGAAGGCGGCGGCGGGGGTCAGCGCACTGAATCCTATGAACTGGCCATGTATTTCGCGGCGCGCCACACCGCCATGGACTGTTGGGCCCAACACGGTCGCAAAGGCTACTTCTTCATGATTGGCGACGAGATGGCCTATCCGTTTGTGAAGAAGAGCGAAGTCAACAGCCACATAGGCGACGGATTGGAACGCGATATTCCGGTCGTGGAGATCGTGCACGAGTTGCAACAGCGCTATCACGTCTTTTACGTTTTGCCCAAAGCCGCCAGCTACGGCGGCGACAAAGAAATTTTGGGCTTCTGGCGTGCGCTGCTCGGTCAGAACGTGCTCGAACTCGACGAGACCGAAGCCGTCTGCGAGACGATTGCGCTGACCATCGGCATGATGGAAGGCACGATTGACCTATCCACAGGTGCTGCTGACCTAAAAGAATTTGGTCGCGCCGACAAAACCGTCAAAGCCGTTACGAATGCGCTCGCCAAAGTGCCCACCGGGCTGATGAAGGCCAAAAGCAAGGGCGGAGTGCTTTCGGGATTGAGGTAGTTGGAAAGGTTAAAAAGTTGGAAGGTTAAAAGGTTTCCCTTTAACCTTCCAGCTTCTAGCCGAGCTTCTAACGCTCTAACAATAGCAAAAAAGATTTGCCATGCGAGTGTTCACGAATTTATCCACGCCACTTGCCGGGCCCGCCTGCCTCAAGGAGGCCCTCTCCAATCATTGCACCATTAAACTGCCCTACCGGGACTGCATCTTTTCTAAACCAGTTTATTTGCAGAAAACCACCACCCTCGGCGATACCATGAACGTGATAGGACGTGACATTTGCGAAAAAGGCATCCCAATTGGCATATGCGGTATACATTACCCCAACCGACTTTCCTTCTGTAAGACCCAGCCCCAAGGTTTCTGCTTTAAAATGTTTATGCTTATAAGGATCGGCCAAAATATCAACGGTTAAACTCCCATAAATGAAGATAAACCCAATCTCTGCAACAGCTCCCAGGGCGGGGGCAGCACTTGTAGCCAGTTTCTCAGCATATAAATCGATAGCGGCTGCATCTATCCCCCTGAGGTTTTTTAAGCTTGCTGTTGCTTTTTGATAGATAGGATTGGAAGGTAAGAACAAATCAGACATCATTTTCTCCTTTTATATGATTGTTGATCCCGATGAATAAAGAGATATTCTCACTTTGCTGAATAAGTGAGCGGTCTAACAGATTAATTATAGCATTTGTCTAATCTGGGATAGCAAGAAATGATGAAAATCTACAAAATAGGACTCTCTCAAGCAAACATAGGATATTCTTATGAACACTTTCCCTACCCATGCTATCATCCTCGCTGACCTGGGTTTTGGCGACGCCGGAAAAGGCAGCATTGTCGATGCACTGACCCGTCAAACTGGTGCGAAAACCGTTGTCCGTTACAACGGCGGGGCGCAGGCGGCCCATAACGTCGTCACACCAGATGGACGACATCATACCTTTGCCCAGTTCGGCAGCGGGACGTTTGTACCTGGGACTGAGACCTTTCTCTCGCGCTTTATGATGCTGCACCCTTTGGCAATGCTGGCCGAGGAGCGGCATTTGCGCACCCTGGGCGTCGATGATGCCTTCGCGCGCATGCGCGTGGATGTTCAGGCACTCGTGACAACTCCCTTTCAGCAATCCGCCAACCGAATCAAGGAGATGCTGCGGGGCGGGGAGCGTCACGGCAGTTGCGGCATGGGCGTCGGCGAGACAATGTCCGATTGGCTGGCGCACGGTGCAGATATGCTCTTTGCCGATGATCTGCCTGACCCGGCCCGTGCCGCGCAAAAGCTGCGCTTCATCCGCGATGCAAAATGGGCTGAGCTTGCACCGCACCTGTGCAATGCGCCCATGACCGACGAACTGGCCGCCGAGATCAAAATTTTCCATGACCCAGCCTTGATTGAAGCCACCGCAGACGTTTACGCTTACTTTGCCGGGCTGGTGACGTTAACCGATATTGACCATCTGCGCCGCACGGCGGGCACGCTGATTTTCGAAGGCGCGCAGGGCGTGCTGCTGGATGAATGGTACGGCTTCTTCCCATATAACAGTTGGAGTACGCTTACCTTCAAAAACGCCGAAACCCTGCTCAGCGAGGCGGGCTTTAACGGCGAAACCATCAAGCTGGGATTGCTGCGTGCCTACGCCACGCGCCACGGGGCGGGTCCGTTCGTCACCGAAGATGCAACGCTCACCGTCGCCCTGCCCGATTCCCATAACGGGAACAATCCCTGGCAACGCCATTTCCGCGTCGGCTGGCTCGATTTTGTCGCGCTGCGTTACGCACTGACTGTCACTGGAAAAGTGGATGGATTGGTCATTACCAACCTGGACCGCATCGCCGCACTGGAACAGTGGCGCATCTGTGATGCGTATGCCGCCCCTGCGGCTGCCCCCGACATCGAATCGTTTTTTACGCTGCAAGACGGGCGCGTCACGGGCATCAAGGTTTCGCCCGACCCAACCAACCTGCCCAACGAAGAACGACGCACCCGTTTGCTGGGACAAATGCCCCCGCTCTATACCGCTTGCGCCCCACAAATGGACGCCTACCTTGAGCTTATCAGCGAGACGTTGGGCGCACCCATCGTGATGACATCCGCCGGGCCGACGGCGCTGGAAAAGACCCAGCATGTCGTACTTATCGCGTAGTGCCAAATTTCACATTGCTGCTATAATCGGTCTTCGTGTCTGGTGATGGCTGCGTCGTAAGTGGTTTTCACCATTAATTTGAAATTATTCTGAAGGAGAAAGTTAATGTCGAAAGCCAATCTGATTTCCCCCTACGGCGGCAAACTGGTCAACCTGGTCGCCACCGGAGCCGAGCGCGATGAGCTGATTGCCCGCGCCACCAAGTTGCCTTCTTTGAAAATTACCATGCGCAATCTGTGCGACCTGGAACTGCTCGCCACTGGCGGTTTTTCCCCGTTGACTACGTTCATGGGCAAAGCTGATTATGACCGCGTCTTGCGTGAAATGCGTCTTGCCGATGGCACCCTCTGGCCACTGCCGATTACCCTGACGGCTGACCCGAAAGAGCTGCCCACCGTCGGCGAAGAGATTGCCCTGCGTAGTGCCAACTTTGACCTGATCGCCATCATGACGCTCGACGAAGTCTATCACTGGGACCCCCAGACCGAAGCCGCCTTGGCCTACGGCACGACCGATTCCAAGCACCCGATGGTCTCCGAGATGGCGCGCTGGAACAAGGTCTGCATTTCGGGCCCGCTCAAGGTCATCAACCTGCCTAAATATTACGACTTCGTTGACCTGCGCCGCACCCCGGCCCAGGTGCGCGAATTGCTTGAAGGCATGGGCAACGACAACGTTGTCGCCTTCCAGACCCGCAACCCGCTGCACCGCATCCACGAAGAACTGACCAAACGCGCCGCCGCCCAGGTCAAGGGTTCCCTGCTCGTTCATCCAACAGTGGGCATGACCAAACCCGGCGATGTCGATCACTTCACCCGCACCCGCACCTACAAAGCGCTGGTCGATAACTACTACAGCCCCGAGAACACCCTGCTCAGCCTGTTGCCATTGGCGATGCGGATGGCTGGTCCAAAGGAAGTTCTCTTACATGCCATCATTCGCCGCAACCACGGTGCCAACCACTTCGTTGTGGGCCGCGACCATGCCGGCCCCGGCAATGACAGCACCGGCAAGCCTTTCTATGGTCCCTACGACGCCCAAACGAATATGACCAAGCACGCCGAAGAACTGGGCGTCAAGATGATTCCGTTTGAAATGCTCGTCTACCTGCCCGATGAAGAACGCTATGTCGAAGAAAAAGACGTCCCAGCTGGCGCGAAAACCCTCAACATCTCGGGTACGCAGGTGCGCGATGACTATCTCGCCAAGGGCAAACTGCTCCCCGAATGGTTCACCCGCCCCGAGACCGCCGAAATTCTGCGCGAAATGTACCCGCCGCGCCACAAACAGGGCTTTTGCATCTGGTTCACGGGTCTGAGCGGATCCGGCAAATCGGCCACCACTCAGGTGTTGACCGAACTGCTGCTTGAGCGCGGACGTGAAATCGCCATCCTCGACGGCGACGTTGTCCGTACGCACCTTTCCAAGGGTCTTGGTTTCAGCAAGGAAGACCGCGACACCAACATCCTGCGCATCGGTTTCGTGGCTGGCGAAATTGTCCATGCCAGCGGTGCCGTCATCTGCGCGGCCATCAGCCCCTACCGCGCCGCCCGCGAAGAAGCGCGCAAGATGGTCGGTGAAAACTTCATCGAAATCTTTATGGACACACCCGTCGAAGTCTGCGAACAGCGCGATGTGAAAGGTCTTTACGCCAAAGCCCGTCAGGCAGTGGTCGATGGCAAGCCGATGGGTTTCACTGGCGTCGATGACCCCTACGAACCCCCTGTCAAGCCCGAACTGACCCTGCAAGGGTCCGGCGTCACGCCCGAAGAGAATGCCCGCAACATCGTGACCTATCTCGAAGCCCAGGGCTTTTTGCTCAAGGCTTAATCAAGGCTTAACATGAGACCGGGCCCAGCCCGGTCTTTTTCTTTTATAATAGGTGACAGCCACTTTCTGGTGGCTGTCACTTTCAATATGTCTCAACGCAACCAGCACATCTTATTCTTTGTATTGCTGATCGTCATTGCCTTTGGCGCAATGACGACGCTTTATGTTAGCACCACTGCCGGGCTCGGATTTGGCAACGACTCGGTTGCCTATGTTGGCGCGGCACGCAACATCTTGGACGGAAACGGCTACGCCCGCACCTCGGGTGGAGGCGAGATCAAGCCAATCACCCACTACCCGCCACTTTTTTCGCTGGTGCTGGCAGCGGGTTCTGCCCTGATCCACTACGACCCGCTGCGCATCGCGCGTGGACTGATTATCATCCTGTGGGGATTGAGCGTCTTCCTGGGTGGCTGGTTCGTCTGGTGTATCTCACGCTCGATGATCGTTGGCCTGCTCTTCGCCTTCTTCTTCGCTGCCAACGGCTCGCTGCTTTTTGTCTACGCCGTCATCATGAGCGAACCGCTCTATTTTGTGTTGACTTTTGCGACTTTTCTCTCTTTCTTTGCTTACCTTTCCAAAGAAAAAAAGACATCTGAACATAAGAACCACATCATCTCCGCACTTCGCACCCCGCACCTCGCACTCTTCCTTGCCGGCATCTTCTCCGGCCTGGCCTATCTCACCCGCTACTCGGGTCTCGCCATCATTGCCACGATTGTCCCCGTCTTGCTGCTGACTTCAGACCAACTGGAAGGCCCGATTCCGCGCGGTGCCGATTTACCTTGCAGGGGCGCTGCCCTTCCTATTCGCCTGGACTTTCCTCAACAGCCTGCGCGGACTTTCCGCCACCAACCGCGTGCTCAGCTACCATCCCATCCCTCTTGAAAAAATCGACGTGGGCTTCCGCGCAGTCTGGGAATGGCTCATCCCCGGCTGGTTTGGCGGGTTCACGTCTGACTGGCCAGTCTTCTCGATTTTGCGCGCCTCGCGTGACTGGCCGGCAACGCCCTATCTCGTCATCGGGATGATTGTCGCCGCCCTGCTGATCTGGCTCACCTTCGCCGCCCGCCGACTACGTGTCCCGGCACTTTCGGGGTGGAAAAATCCACACAACCCGGGCCTCGCCCTATTCTTCACATCCACGTTATACTTGTTTGTCTATTTGGCGGCAATTATTTTCAGCCTGTTTTTCTTCGATGCCAGCACACCCTTCCATGACCGCATTCTTGCGCCGATTTATATCTCCCTGCTGACGGCTTTTGCCGTTTTTGGGGTGAGCCTATGGCGAAAAACCAAAGCGCCGCTGCGAATCTTGCTGGTGATTCTGACGCTTTGTGCCGCATCTGTCTCGGTTGCCAATGAAGTCAGAGCCGTTAACCGGTTGCAAACCGACCCACTGGGTTTTGCCAGCGCACGCTGGCGCAACTCGAAGCTGATCGCCGCCATTGCCGCGCTGCCGCCTGATACGCTGCTCTACAGCAATTCGCCAACCGCCATTTACATCCTGACAGATCGCCCGGCCTACATCATGCCCACCCCGATTGACCCGGTCGATAATCAGCCGCGCATCAGCTTCAATGATGATCTCACCCAACTGCGCGCCGACCTGCTTGCCGGGAAAACCGCGCTCGTCGTCTTTCAGCCCGATCTTGAAAATCCGACTTTGCTTGCACAGCTCACCGAAGGCATTCCGCTCTATTTCAAAGCTGGCGATGGGCAAATTTTCGGAAAACCGTAAATACTGAATAATGGAGTTTCAATGTCAATTCAAGAAAAATTTGACCTGACTGGTCAGGTCGCTGTCGTTACAGGTGGTGTGGGATTGCTCGGTTCCGAGTTTTGCCGCACGCTCGCAGAAGCTGGGGCCGCCGTCGTCGTGGTAGACTTGAACGGGGAGGCCGCCGCCAAAGTGGCCGCTTCGCTGACGAATGCCGGATACCGTTCGATGGGAATCCAGACCGACATTACCCAACCCGCATCGGTTGCGGCGATGGTCGAGAAAACTGTCGCCACCTTTGGGCGCTTGGACATCCTCGTCAACAGTGCCGCGCTCGACCCCAAATTTGACCCGGATGCCGTTTCAAAAGGGATTGCCCCCGGCAGCTTCGAAGAATATCCGCTCGACCAGTGGAACGCTGCCCTCAACGTCAACCTGACTGGCATGTTTCTGGTGACGCAGGCCTGTGTCAAGCAAATGATTGCGCAGGGCAAAAAAGGCAGTATCATCAACATCTGCTCGACGTATGGGCTGAACGGGCCTGACCAGCGCATTTACCGCAAAGCCGATGGCAGCCAGCCAGCCTACAAGCCGGTTTACTACACTGTGACCAAAGCTGGGGTATTGGGATTTACCAAATATCTGTCAGCCTACTACATGGGAACGGAAATCCGCGTCAACGCGCTCACGCCGGGGGGCGTGTTCAACAATCACGACGAAACTTTTGTAAAAAACTATGCCGCCAAAACGGTTTTGGGACGTATGGCACGCAAAGACGAAATGAACGGCGCACTGCTCTTCCTCGCATCAGATGCATCATCGTACATGACCGGCAACAATCTGGTTGTGGATGGCGGCTGGACGGCGTGGTAAAGGCGATACTCGATATTCGATATTGGTCGAATATCGAATAATCCAATCTCGAATATCGGAATTGATCTATGACTGAAGTTCTTGCTCTCATTCCCGCGCGCGGCGGCTCGAAAGGCATACCGCGCAAAAATATCCGCTCGTTTGGCGGCTCGCCGCTGATTGCCTGGAGTATTGCTGCAGCGCGCCAGTCGCAGTTGGTAACGCGCATCATCGTCAGCACGGACGACGAGGAAATTGCCGCTGTGGCCCGCGCCTGGGGTGCGGAAACGCCCTTTCTGCGCCCGGCTGAATTTGCCGAAGACAAAACCACCGACCTGCCCGTCTTTGAGCACGCGCTCAAATGGCTGGCCGAACAGGAGAACTACTGCCCGGATGTGGTCGTGCAGTTGCGACCCACCTCCCCAATCCGCCCGACGGGATGTGTGGATGATGCGGTGAAAATCCTGCTCCAGTATTCGGATGCTGATTTAGTGCGCGGGGTGGTTCCCGCCGGGCAGAATCCGCATAAGATGTGGATTCTCGACCCTGAGCATGGCCCCATGTCCAATCTGCTGGATGTTGCCGGGGTGGAAGAGCCGTACAACGCACCACGCCAGATCCTGCCGCCGGTATATTGGCAGACCGGGCATATTGATGCCATTCGCCCGGCGGTCATTCTCGAAAAAGGTTCGATGAGCGGCAAGGCGATTTACCCGCTGCTGATTGACTTGCGCTTCACCGTTGACCTGGATTCGCTCAACGATTGGATGCGCGCCGAATGGCTGGTAGCCTTTGGCGGGTTGGAAATGATCTGGCCGGGTCGCCCACGCCGCCCGATGCCGCACCCCGTCAAATTGCTGGTACTCGATTTTGACGGGGTTGTCACCGACAACCGTGTCTGGACCGACGAGAAGGGCCGTGAAGTGGTTGCTGCCTATCGCAGCGACAGCCTGATTATGCATTCGATGAAGAAGGCCGGGATTGGTGTGGTGATTTTGTCGTCTGAAACCAACGCGGTTGTCACCGCGCGCGCACGCAAAATGGGGGTAAATTCGATCCACGGGGTTGGGCTGGATGATAAAGCGGGTGTTCTACGCACACTGCTGAAAGATCGATGTATTGACCCGGCGCAGGTGGTTTATATTGGCAACGACATCAACGATTTGCCGTGTTTTGACGTCGTCGGTTGGGCCGTGGCTGTGGCAGATGCCATGCCAGCCGTCTTGAGCGCTGCCGATTATGTAACCGTCAACGCGGGTGGTCACGGCGCGGTCAGAGAAATTTGTGATTTGATTTTGAGCAAGACTGGGGATTAGTTACTTGGGAATTAGTGATTAGGGAACCCATGGTTACTTAATTTCTAATCGTTTATGGAGATAAAACGATGAATTGCTTCAATCATCCAGATACACCAGCGATTGGCATATGTAAGTTTTGTCAGAAAGGCTTATGTAAAGAATGTGCTTATGATTTATCACATGGCCTTGCCTGTAAAATTCATATTCGTGAAGTAACAAATATGGTTCAACCCTCTACTAGAGTAGAACCTGCAAATTATCTTCTTATATTTGCCTGGTTTGCCATTATACAGGCTGCTATACAGGCTGGAACTTCTTTCAATTCATCGTCGACTACTATATTTTCTTTGATTCTCGCAGGTGTGTTTTTTGTCGCCAATTGGTATGTTAAAAAGAAAAACAAAGTGTAGAAGCAAATTCTTATACAAAAAACTCAAGATTTAGGAGACAACATGACTCGTGAAATTAAATTTGGAAAAAAAATGGTCGGCGATGGACACCCGGCCTACATCATTGCTGAAATTGGCATCAACCATAATGGTAACCTTGAGACTGCCAAGAAAATGATCGATGCGGCCGTTCACGCTGGCGCGGATGCCGTCAAATTTCAGAAACGCACTCCCGAAGTCTGTACGCCGCCCGAACAGCAGAAACAAATGCGTGAAACGCCCTGGGGTTACATCACCTACCTCGATTACCGCTACAAGGTAGAGTTTGGCAAAGAAGAATATGCCGAAATTGACCGCCACTGTCGCCAACTCGGCATCGACTGGATGGCCTCGGTCTGGGACGAGCCTTCTGTCGATTTCATGGAACAGTTTGACACCCCGGCCTACAAAGTGCCGTCTGCCTCGCTAACCGACCATGCCCTGCTGCAATATGCGCGTAAGACCGGCAAACCGATCATCATTTCCACCGGCATGTCCACGCCTGATGAAATCATCCGTGGCGTAAAAGCGGTGGGTCTGGACAACCTGGCGGTGATGCACTGTACCAGCGCCTATCCATGCGAGCCGACGGAACTAAACCTGCGCATGATCGAAACGCTGCGGGTGCAGTTCCCCACCACCCCGATTGGATATTCCGGTCACGAAGTGGGCCTCGTCCCCTCAGCGGTGGCCGTGGCTTTGGGCGCGTGCATGGTCGAGCGACACTTTACCCTTGACCGCGCTATGTGGGGCGGCGATCAGGCAGCGTCGGTGGAACCCGGCGGCTTCGAGCGGCTGGTCAAATACGTCCGCGTCACCGAAGAATCACTGGGCGATGGCGTCAAGAAAGTTTATAACAGCGAGCTTGGCGCGTTGAAAAAACTGCGTCGCATCCAAGAGAGTGCATAGAAATTAGGGATTGGGAATTGGTAAATTGGGATAGACTTAACTCCCAATTTACCAATTCCCAGTTTACCGTTATCAAACCCGCAATCCAGAACGATGAAATTTCTCCAGGATATCCGCCACACCCTGCGCGGCCCGGGCAAAACTGCCCTGGCTGCTTTGCGTTGGAAGCGCCTGAAATTTGACGAAGCACCCGCCATCTTTGGCAACGCCAAACCCAAAAGCGGATCGCACTTGCTTT
Source organism: uncultured Chloroflexia bacterium (assembly GCA_963757465.1). Lineage (GTDB taxonomy): Bacteria > Chloroflexota > Anaerolineae > Anaerolineales > Villigracilaceae > UBA5195. Next base: position 486,267 of record CAVWRY010000011.1, read on the forward strand.
TGCAGGTCTTAAATGGCGTTTGCAAGATTGCCCCCTACGCCTACGTCGAAGAAGAACCCATCCGCGCCATTCAGCCTAGCGGCAAGCGCCAGACCACAAGCGAAATCCTTGCAGAATTGCAGCGCACCCCACAGGGCGTGATTAGCTGGGGCTATCTTGATGCAACTCCTGAAAACACGGCATTTTTGTGCAAGCCAGAGCGCGTTAATTACTTCATCTACCGCGACCCGCGTGATCTGCTCGTTTCGCAAGTCTATTTCGCTACAGAAATGCGCGAAGAGCATGGCATGCACGCTTACTACCAGTCCCTGCCCGATGTGGGCGCGCGGCTCAAGGCAGCCATCACAGGCGTCAATATCGAAGGGACGCACATGGTCAGCGTACGCGAGCGTTACGCAGGCGTCTTTCACTGGCTGGAACAACCGTCTGTCATGTGCGTCCGGTTTGAAGATTTGATCGACAACCGCGAGCGGACTTTGAATGCCATGCTCGACCAGATCGAGAAAACCGGCTACAAAATCCCAACCCCGCGTGCCGAGGCCATCGCCATTTTAGTCGACGCCATCCAGCCCAAAAAGTCGCACACCTTTCGCTCGGGCAAAACCGGCGGCTGGCGCAAACACTTCACCGCCGAGCACAAAGCACTCTTCACCGAAGTCGCCGGAGATTTGCTCGTGCGGCTGGGATATGAAAAAAGTAATGATTGGTAAAATTCCCGGATGAGAAAATCCGTTTTAGGGATAGTGGTGCTTGCTTTGGCCCTTTCTTCTTGCGGTGCGCCTGCCCCGACCCTGAGCGGAGCAACTTCCACCCCGCGTCCGCATACACCAACAGCAACAAATTCCCCCACCCCGCAAGCAACCCCCACCCTTACAGCGACACCGTTTCCGCCCACGCCCACCTCGACAGTTTCTTTCGCGGCGCTTGAGCGTCCAGACTTCCTTGCCTGGCCGTTGCCGGCTTATATTGGCCTGGCGCGCATTTCACAGTATCCCAACAGCGCCTGGACATGGAACTATTTAGGCTTGAATGCGGGGCAACAATGCCCACCGCAGTTTGGTTACCTGCTCAATGTCGATAGCTGGGCTTACTGGCGCGATCCATCCATCCCCAAAGCGCAAGACGAGGCACAGGCGGACCCGCATCAATTTCAGATGGTCGCGTGTTATTCAACAGCGGGCCCAAGTGGGTCGAACGGGCACGAAGGCACCGACATCAAAGCGGAACCTGGCACACCCGTCTACGCTGCAGCGGATGGGCACGTGATGGACTGGCGTTTGACCGGCCTGAACAGCATGGTTGTGCTCAAGCATTGCCTGGGTGGCACGTGGAACACTGACAACCAGTGCACAGGCGGCAAACAATGGTATACAACCTACATGCACATCGTTCCTGATAAACAGCTTTTGGCAACCGGGGTGGAAGTAACACAAGGTCAACAACTCGGCACGGTTTACGACCAAACAATTAACTCACATCTGCATTTTGAAGTGGGGCTCGACAAACGCAGTTATGCCAACTTTCTCAACCCGTGGGGGCAAAACCGTGCGCCGTGGGATGGCTGTTTGTGGGTCGATCAGTTGCTCTGTCCCAACCCGCAGCCAGAAGCCAACCGCATGGTCTTTGCCACCGCCAACGGGGCGTGGACAATCCAACAAGGGGCATCCCATTCCATTCAACTGGTCGATTTATCAGGGGTCAAAAAAATCCGTTTGGCGGGAGATCGCATTGCCGTGCTCGATATGGACAAGCATCTCTTTTTGCATGATGGTCGATACCCGGCAGAAATCACCTCTGACAAACTTGCTGGTTGGAAGTTGATTGCCACCGATGTGCTCGATTTTGAGATTTCAAGCAGCCGTGTGGCGATGCTCGACGCGCAAAAAAAGCTACTGGTCAATGAAAGTGGCCTGCCCGATGGCTGGCTGATGCAGGCTGAAGATGTACAGGCCTTTGGCATTTCAGATCATCGGGTGGGATACCTGACGCAAAGTGGCGATTTGTTTGTGAAGGAGGGGGAACTGGCGGGTTCGTGGACGCTGATTTCAGCAAAACGTGCGTGCGTTTCAACTGACCGATAACCGCATGGCGGTTGTCAATGCGCAAGGGGCGCTGCTTTCGAACGAAGGTGAACTGCTCTCTGAATGGCAATCGATGGCGAATGACGTGCTGGCCTTTCAGTTGACCAATTTGCGGCTGGGGGTGCTGACGACTGCGAGAGTTTTGCAGGTAAAAGACGGTAATTTGCGTTCGCCATGGGTGGAGGTGGCGCAGGATGTGCAATCCTTCCAACTGGCAGATTATCGTCTTGTGCTGCGCGGCCCTGATGGCGTGAAATTTCAGCAAGGCAATTTGTATCAAGCCTGGGCCAGGCCAAGTGCCAGCGATTTACGCGAGATTGGTTTGAATAGCACTACGCCCGTGTATTTGCCATGATGATGGTCGCTAATTTTCCCCATCCACGGCAATATCAAAATGCAGCACATCTTCACGCGTACCAAGCTTGGTGTATAAGGCGATGGCGGGTTCATCGTCGGGTGTGGTATCAGCCTGCACGAAGATGACGTATGCCCCACGCCCGGCGGCGATCTCTTTCAGCTTCATAATCAGCGCGGTAGCGATCCCTTCGCGGCGATGATCTTTGTCCACCGCTAGATCGTAGATGTAGATTTCGCTGCGCTCCTGCTCAAACTTTTTGAGCTCATAGGCAGCCAACCCGCCAACCACGCGACTCCCATGAAGCGCGGCCAGCGCGATAAAGATTTCGCCAGCCAGCAGGCGTTGCAAATAAGCATCGCCTGGACGTTTGGCATTGTAGGTCTCAAGATCGTCAAAGGCCTCGCCAAACATGGTCAGCAAGGCTTGCATCAGGGGCAGGTCGTTTGGGGTGAGTTGATAGATGATGTTGTCCATGTTTTTCCTTTTTTTCGTGAAGGCGATATTGGATATTCGAGTATCCAATATCCAATTATCGATTTCCTTTAAAAAAATTATAGCATTGTCTCGGCGCTTCTGTTCTCTGCCCCTTGCTTGTTCTGTTACAATTCGCCGCCTATGAAACAATTCTTCACCCATCGCATCCAGCGTCGCCTGACCCGCCATCTCAACAACGCCCGCATTGCCATCATGGCCTTGCGGGTTCTTTCGCTTGCGCCCCGCGCCAAAGGCCAGCCGATACTCTTCTTCAAGGCATCCAGCGGGCTGGACGATTTTTCGTGGAATAGCGCCTTTCATGTGCTGGTGTCGTGGGGATTGCGTTTGCAGGGCGTGCCGGTGATTTTCTTTGCCTGCAAGGCAGGCATGAGTCGCTGTGTGCTCGGTACCGACCGTGAACATCCCGAAAAAGCGCCGCCGTGCCGCTCGTGCATTTATCAATCGTCCGCGCTGTATGCTGGTTTGCCCCAATTTCTCAATGCCCAATCTACCCGCTCCTATGTCCGTCCCTTCACTTTTCAGCGTGACGACGAACTCGAAAAGGCCCTCGCCAACCTTCCCCTTTCCAACCTTATCACCTTCACCTGGCACGACATTCCGTTGGGGGCGTTGTGTTTGCCGGGGTTGCGCTGGATTTTGCGGCGGCATAATTTGATCGATGATGAAAAGACGCGATTTTTTCTGCGCGAGTACATTCTCTCCGCCTGGAGAATTGCGACAGAGTTTGAGTTGCTGCTGGAACAATCCAACCCGCAGGCACTGGTGGTTCTTAACGGGCAGTTCTACCCTGAGGCGACCGCCAAATGGGTGGCGCAACAGCACGGCGTACGGGTTGTCACCCATGAGGTGGGACTCCAGCCGATGAGCGGATTCTTTACGGACGGCGAGGCCACCGCCTATCCCATCACCATCCCCGAATTGTTTGACTTGAACGAAGCGCAAAACAAACAGTTGGACGAATATCTTGAAAAACGCTTTCAGGGCAACTTCAGCATGGCCGGAATCAAGTTCTGGCCCGACATGAAAGGTCTCGATGCCGCTTTTTTGGCGAAGGCCGCCGCCTTTGAGCAGATTGTGCCAGTCTTTACCAACGTCATCTTTGACACCAGCCAGCCGCATGCCAACACCGTCTTTGCCGATATGTTCGTCTGGCTCGACCTGGTGCTGGACGTGGCCCGCGCCCACCCGCATACCTTGTTTGTCATCCGCGCGCATCCAGATGAAACGCGCCCCGGCAAGGAAAGCCAGGAAAGCGTGGCAGGCTGGGTGGAAGCCCGGCATGTTTTGGACATGCCCAATGTGATTTTTGTCCCGCCACACGAGTTTTTGAGTTCATACGAATTGATTGCGCGGGCGCATTTTGTGCTGATCTACAACTCGACGATTGGGCTGGAAGCCTCCATTATGGGCGCGGCGGTCCTGAGTGCCGGACGGGCGCGTTTTACGCAGTACCCGAGCGTCTTCTTTCCGCAGTCTGTGGATGAGTACCGCGCCACGCTGGAGCGTTTTCTCAAAAGCGAGAAGATTGAAATTCCCCATGAATTTCGCCGCAATGCGCGCCGCTTTTTGTATTACCAGTTGTTCCGCACGTCGCTACCTTTTGGCGACTTTTTGGAGCGTGGCATTCTGCCAGTCAATGCGCGGCTGAAGAACTTTGACCCCAAACAACTGCTGCCCGAACATTCGGTGGCGATGGCGGCGGTGACAAAAGGCCTGCTGGCGGATGGTGATTTTTTGCTGGAGGAGTGAGGGCGGTTAGAAAGTTGGAAGGTTTAAAGTTGAAAGTTGAAGGTTAGGGTTTGTTTGCAAACAAGTTCACTGGAATAAAGTAGACCCAACTTTTAGTGATGAAGAGGAGTATTACAGAGAAACTATGAATCCATCGCCTCAGTTTATGTTTAATGTACGAACCCTATATTTGTTAGGTCTGGAACAGAGCCTGTCAAATAAGGTAGTTCGGTTTGGTATTAATAGCTATACTCATCACGCCCCTCCCGCTTATATTAGTGCAGTCGCATCTGTAGAATCTTTTGTCAATCAAACGCTTCTAGGGGTAGTGGCAAAAGATAGTTTTGACGATTTACCGTTATGGTTACTTGAACCAGATTGGGTTGAAAAGCTTGAATTGAAACAAAAATTGGTAATCATCCCACAGCTTCTTTTTGGTCAGACATTCAAAAAAGGCACACAACCCCTGCAAGACATGAACACATTACTTAAAATACGAAATGATCTTGTTCATTACAAGGAAAAACTCAAGAAAAACATTGATGATATTCCGAGTCAATGTTAAACACCTTGAGCAACGCAATATTGCTTTGCCAAGATCTGCTGATGGAGGGGATTTTGATTGGGTTAGTAAAATATGCACAACTGAAGGAATACGCTGGGCAAATAATACTGTATGTAGAGTGATACACACTTTGGTGAGCTTTGCCCCGGCATCCAAACGAGGTTTCGTTTTCAATGGCTTGCCATCTAATTTTGTGGAAATCCCAGATTCGATGCCTATAGAATATTTTAGGGAACGTGGAATTGAAATAAGGTAAAAGAAAGAAGTTTCCATCCACATTGACAGATGATGATTTTTCGCTAAAACGGTACTTTTCATCCTTCATCCTTCCTATTTCATCCTTCTCCTTTCCCTCGGTTAATCACATCTTTGCCAAACTTTTCCTGCAAAGCATCCAGCGCGGCCTGGACTTTGCGGGCTTTTTCATTGTCCTGGTGGCCCCATAATTCCATTTGACGGGCGGGCGGGCCCAGGTTGGCAACGCCCACGCCGAGCAGGCGCACGGGCGAACGCTTTTCGCGCACTTTGCGCAGCAGGGCACGGGCAGCTTCGAAGATGTCAGCATCCTGATCAGTGGGGACAGGCAGCGTCACCTGGCGCGTCAGGGTGGTGAAATCGGCCCAGCGCAGTTTGATGCGCACGGTTGCCCCAGTCAGGTGTTCGTGGCGCAAGCTTTTGGCAACCTGCGCGGCCTGTTCGCGCAGCGTGGATTTAAGCACTTTGTCGTCGTTCACGTCACGGGTGAAGGTGGTTTCCTGTGAAATCGATTTGGTCTCGCGCTCGGTGACGATGGGACGTTCGTCGATGCCTTTGGCATGGCGGGACATGTCGCGTCCGTTTTCGCCGAAGAGCGCCGCCAGATCACGCTCCCCGAGTGCGGCCAGCGCGCCAATGGTGTGGATGCCCAACCCGGAGAGTTTCTTCTCCGTTTTGGGGCCGACTCCCCACAGCATATCGACTGGCAACGGGGCCAGAAATTCGGCTTCGCGCCCGGCTTCAACAACGGTCAACGCTCGCGGAGAATTTGCGCCGCGCGACGCTTTTTTGCCGGTTTCCGTCGCAATCTTCGCCACCAGCTTGTTCGATGCAACTCCCACCGAGCACGACAGGTGCAGTTCATCCCAAATTTGCGACTGTAACTGACGCGCCGTCTGCGCTGCGGGCAACGGAATGTCGCTAATGTCGATAAACGCTTCGTCAATCGAAATCTGCTCAACGAGCGGCGAAAGATTGTGCAGGCGCTGCATGACCTGCGCCGAGACTTCGCCATAAGCATGGTGCCGCACTGGTACGACGATCAGCTTTGGACAAAGCCGCAACGCCTGGCTCATCGGCATCGCCGAGCGGACGCCAACGGCGCGCGCGGCATACGAACACGAAGCCACTACGCCGCGTTCATCGGGCTTGCCGCCCACGGCAAAAGCCTGACCGTGCAGGCCGGGGTCGCGCAGTTCTTCCACAGCGCAAAAGAAGGCGTCCAGGTCGAGGTGGAGGATGGTGCGGGGCATGTTTTTAGGGTTGGAAGGTTGGAAAGTTGAAGGTTGAAAGATATGGTTATTGTGACATAGTTTATGTTGTGAAACAATACGGTTTAGTATAGCTCCAGTATAGGTTGAGTATAGCTTCACTATAGGATGATTACAGGATGAATACAGGAAAGTAGAACGCACATAGGTAAAAGCCATGCGCGTTCTGCTTTTACCGTCCACGGTCTACAGGCCACTGTCACAGAAACGCTGCCAGAAACTGCAATCATCCTGTGATATTCGGTCTGACGCGAAAGTTATACACTGATTTTGCAACAAATTTCACAGAACGGGGGGTGAAACCCATGGGCCTTGGAGATAACGATGAAACCAAATATGAAAAACACTACTTCTGTCATCTTGCTGCTGGCGCTATTGCTAAGCCAGTTTTTTTACGCGCCGCAAGTGGCCTCGGCAGCGAGCTGCGATGCGGCCCTCTTCGTTGCGGATGTGAGCGTGCCGGATGATACGATCTTCCTGCCCAGCACGGCGTTCATCAAAACCTGGCGGCTGAAAAATGTCGGCACCTGCACCTGGACGACTTCGTACAAACTGGCCTTTGCCAGTGGGACGCAGCTCAGCGGCCCGGACGAAGTTCCGCTTTCGGCGGCGGTGTCTCCTGGTGCAACGGTGGATGTTTCAGTGAATCTGGTGTCGCTGGCGGGAGATGGGACATATCGTGGCTACTGGCAGCTTAAGAATGCTTCGGGTACGCGCTTCGGGCTTGGCACCACAGCAGACAAACCCTTCTGGGTTGAAATCGTCGTGCGCAGCGGCATTACCCAGTCCACGCCCACGTCGTTGCCGGTTGGGATGAGTGACAATTTCGCGTTGAGCGCTGGCGCAGCAAGCTGGCAGAGCGGCGCAGGCAAGTTGACTTTTCCAGGTACGGATGGGGATGCACGCGGCTTTGCGCGCACGCTCAACAGCGTCAAAATGGAGACGGGCGAAACCATCACCCAGCCGTCACTGCTGATGGTGCCCCAGAACAAAACCGACGGCTACATTCAAGGACTCTTCCCTTCACTCGCCATCCAAAACGGCGATCGCTTCCAGGCGACGATTGGCTGCCAGTATGGGGCGATCTCGTGCTACGTTACCTACCGCATCGATGTCCGCACCAGCACAGGCACCAAAACGCTCTGGACGTTTAAAGAAAAATATGAAGGTCTGACCTATAACGTCAACCTGGATCTGTCTTCTCTGGCAGGAAAAAACGCTGAGTTCTTTTTGATGGTGTTGGCGAGTGGTTCTGCCAGTGGAGATCAGGCCGTGTGGATCGCGCCGCACATTGCAAGAGCAGGCGGACCAATCCCTACGACCAGCTTTCCCACCAACACACCATTTGCAACGGCCACACTCTCCGCGCCGACAGTGTCGCCGCCCACGGCAACGCCGATTCCACCCGCCACGGTGATCCCGACTGGCGATGGATACAACTTTGCTGCGAACGGCGGCCCAGCGGGCTGGTTGAGTGGCGCGGGTGCGCTGAGTTTCCCCGGCACGGATGGTGATTCACGCGGTTTCGCCCAACAACTGACCAGTTTCCAGCCCGAAACCGGCGCGGTTGTCAACCAGCCCGCCCTGCTGATGGTGCCGCAGAACAAGACCGATGGCTATATCCAGGCGCTTTTCCCGGCGCAGATGATTCAGACTGGCGATCGCTTTCAGGCGACGATTGGCTGTCAATATGGGGCAACCAGTTGTTATGTCACCTATCGCATTGATACCCGCAGCAGCGCTGGAACCAAAACGCTCTGGAGTTTCAAAGAAAAATATGATGGCCTGACGTATAACGTTAATCTGGATTTGTCATCCCTGGCGGGGAAGAACACCGAATTCTTTTTGCTTGTGCTGGCGAGCGGCTCGCCTAGTGGGGATCGTGCCTTGTGGATCGCGCCGCGTATCACCCATGTGGGTGGATCGACTCCATCTCCATCCGCGACACCGCTGCCGACGCTAACATCCGCTGCGACGGCCACACCCCTCAGCGCCACCGAAACAACTACGCCGCCTACCTCCATGCCAACGCTGACGGTGACGCCCGCCCATGGCAACTGGCTGACCTATACTGACACGGTTTATCAGTTCCAATTCCAATACCCACTGGGCGGACAAAGCAGCGATGCCCATATTATGCTGCCGTTTGTGCCGGGCACCAATCTGAGTGAAAAGTATCTGGATGTCAGCGTAGCGCCCAATGCGTCGGTTTGTACCAGCCCATTGACCAGCAATTACCCTCCGGGTTCCATCCCTTCGACGCCGCTGACCATCAACGGGATCGCCTTCGTCAAGGAGAGCGGGTCCGATGGCGGGGTCGGCCAGCTCCACCAATGGACGGCTTATTCCACGCTGAAAGATGGTAACTGCATCAGCCTGAGTTTTGTACTGCATTCGACGAATGCGGGTAATTTCCCAACCCCGCCCCCAGTCTTCGACGAAAGCGCCGAGAGCGCAGTGTTTGATCAGATCATGTCTACGTTTGGCTGGTTGTCTGCGCCGTAGCGTGGACTGACTGAAAATGAATAGAAAACAGCGAAGCGTTTGCTTCGCTGTTTTTTGTTGCGACTTGAAAATTTAACCCGGGTTCATTTCACCCAGCGTCACCTGTACCTGCATCGTCTGCCCATTGCGGACGATCTCCAGCGTGACCTGGTCACCAGGCTTGTACAGGAAAAGCGTGTTCATATACGAGTGCGTTTCGTCGATGGCGGTATCGCCGATTTTGGTCAAGATGTCGTTGACCTGTAACCCGGCCTGCTCCGCCGGGCTACCAGCCGTAACGCTAGTGATGTAGATACCCCACTGCGCGGGCAGGTTATACCGTGCCGCGATGTTGGGGGTTACCTGCTGTCCGTCGATGCCCAGGTTGGGGCGCGAGAAATAGCCTTTTTGCATAATTTGCTCGGCAACAGCGCGGGCGGTGTTGACCGGGATGGCAAACCCCAAGCCTTCGGTCACGTCACCGTTGTTGTTGCGTACGATCAGAGTGTTGATTTCGATCACTTCCCCGGCGAGATCGACGAGCGGACCGCCAGAGTTGCCGTGGTTAATCGCTGCGTCGGTCTGGATCAACCCTTAAATCTGGTAGCCTTGCCCGGTATCGATGGCCCGCCCCGTAGCGCTGATGACGCCCATCGTGACGGTATTCTTGAAATCGCCCAGCGGCGACCCGATGGCGATCACCGTTTCGCCAGATTGCAACACGTCGGAGTTACCCAACTGCGCCACAGCAGGCACTTTGCCTTCCGTTTTCAGGATGGCGATGTCTGAATACGGGTCCGTGCCGACGATGGCGGCAGTTTCCTGTGAGCCATCCGAAAGGACAATGTTGACCGACTTGGTTCCCTCGACGACATGATTGTTGGTCAGAATATAGCCCTTGTCTGAAATAAAGACGCCGCTGCCGCTGACGGTCTGGTCACCGGTGGGGCCAAAGAAAGTCATTTGTCCCGGCACGGTGCCAACAACCGTCACGACGGTGGGCCCGACCTTTTGCACAGCGTCAGTGATGGTGGTTTGAATATTGGTCGTGTTGACGACCAGCTTTTCATTCGGGTCGGTATGCGCCGCAGGCATCAGCGTGGCCACTGCGGGAAGCGGGGAAGACTGTCCCTGGCGCATCGCCTGATAAACGCCAAATCCGCCTGCCGCCGCGCCCAAAAGCGCCGATCCGCCTGCGACAATGAAAATCAGTAAAAGATAGAGAACACGTTTGAAGGACATAGCAGCTCCTGGTTGGATTGAATTGGTGAGAGTTATTTTGATTCTAGAATAGCAAGATAAAAATCAGATGAAGCTTTGCTAAAAAACTTTTCATCTTCTCAACAGATTTCATGCGGATGTTCTTGTGCTGGCAAGTGAGCCATGTAGGGGCGCGGTCCCCGCGCCCTGATAGACGTATCATCCAAACCGGGGCGGGAGAACCCCGCCCCTACCTCTTTAAAAGAATTTTCGGCTAGGCTCTAAATTCTCAGGTTGCCTCTTGACAAACCATTTCTTCGTTATATAATAAAAACGAACGTTCGTTCAGGAGCTTTTAAGATGACCGAAGAAGAAACCCTTAGTAAAAAAGAACGCACACGTCAGGCCATTTTGGATGCGACTTACAGCCTGATTATTGAGCAGGGCTACGCAGCCACATCCATGCGGCAGATTTCCGAGCGTGCCGGGCTGGCATTGGGCGGCATTTATAACCACTTCCCATCGAAGGATGATGTTTTCAAGACCATCGTTCTGGAGCGGCATCCTTTCTTTCAGATTTTCCCGCTGCTTAATTCAGTCGAAGCCGAAAGCATTGAAGAATTTGTCCGCAAGGCAGCGCGATTGTTGATCGACGAACTGGGGCACCACCCAGATTTTCTCAACCTGATGCTGACGGAGATTGTTGAGTTCAAAGGGAAGCACGTCCAGGAAGTTTTTGCAAAAATCTTCCCGATGATGCTTCCGCTGGGACAGCGTATCGCCAGCCTGCCGGGAGCCATCCGCCCGATCCCTGGGCCGGTGCTGGTGCGCGCCTTTTTTGGGATGTTCTTTTCTTATTACATTACAGGCGTCCTACTTGGGCCAGCCATGCCCGCAGAAATGCAAAACGACTCGCTCAATCACTTTGTTGAGATTTTCCTGCATGGTATTTTTATAGAAAAAGGAGAATAGACTTTAATGAATTCACGACTGATCTCTATCATCCGCAAAGAATTTATTCAAGCCTTTCGCGACCGGCGCACCATCATCATGGTGGTGATTATGCCGATCATGCAATTGTTCCTGCTCGGATACGCCGCCACCAGCGACGTGCGGAACATTGCCATCGCCGTCTGGGACCAGAGCAACTCGGCCCAATCTCGCAGCCTGCTCGACGCTTTTCGCGCAGCGGACTACTTTCGGGTGGGGTATACGGTTGGCTCCCAAAAAGAGTTGCAGTCGCTGATCGAGAATGGCAGCGCCCGGGCGGCACTCATCATCCCGCCCGATTACGATCGTCGTTTGCTCGAAGGCGATGCCCAGGTTTCGATGATTATGGACGGGTCGGATGCCACGGTTGGCAGCACGGCGCTTTCGGTTGCGCGACTGATTGGTCAATCGTATGCCACCAAGGTGATGCAAGACCAGTCTGCCCGCAGCGGGCGCCCCAGTGGTTCGGCCCTGCCATTGGAGGTGCGCACCCAGGTCTGGTACAACCCAGATTTGATCTCGGCCTACTTTATGGTGCCAGGCGTCATCGGACAATTGCTCTTTATGATTACCACCATCCTGACGGCCACGGCGATTGTGCGCGAGCGCGAGCGTGGCACCATTGAGCAGTTGATTGTGACGCCGATCCGTTCATGGGAATTGATGCTCGGCAAGATTTTGCCTTATGTCATTCTGGCTTTCATTATGGTGATTGAAGTACTGGTGATCGGCCATTGGTGGTTCAAAGTTCCGGTGCTTGGCAATCTGGGGCTGATCGCGCTGACTTCGGGTTTGCTCTTGCTCTCGTGCCTTGGGATTGGTCTGTTCGCTTCCACGATTGCCAACACTCAGCAAGAAGCCATGATGATGGTGCAACTGACCATGCTGCCCAGCCTGTTCCTTTCAGGCTTTTTCTTCCCGATTGAAGCCATGCCGCCGTTCTTGCAGTGGGTTTCGTATCTGATACCGCTGCGCTATTATCTGGTGATTATCCGTGCGTTGATGCTCAAAGGCGTCGGGTTCGAAGCCATTCAATCGCAAACCTACGCGCTGGCCCTGTTCGGCATTGTCATTTTGGTGATGGCGGCACTGCGCTTCCGCAAGACATTGGATTGATGTACAAGGGATTAGGAATTAGCGGTTAGATATTCGCTAAAAGCTAACTGCTAATCCCTACAAACCGTCGTAGGGGCGCGGGGACCGCACCCTGATAGGCCTATCATCCAAACCTGGCGGGGGAACCCCGCCCCTACTGTCACCTCCAAATAGAATAGAACAAGCGAGGAAGCCCATGCTCCTGATCGAAGCTTCTCATTTACGCAAGACCTTCGGCAACATTGTTGCCGTGGACGATATGAGCCTCAACGTGGCTGCCGGTGAAATTTACGGCCTGGTCGGCTCGGATGGCGCAGGCAAAACTACCACCATCCGCATGCTGGTGGGCGCACTCTCGCCCGAAAAGGGCGAAGCCAGCATTTGCGGCTACTCGGTGGCCCACAAAACCGAGCAGGCCCGTGCCCAGATCGGTTATCTTTCGCAGCGCTTTTCGCTCTACGAAGACCTGACCGTGCTCGAAAATATCCGCTTTTTTGCCGAAGTGCGCGGCCTGAAGCCAAATGAATGGCGACCACGCTGCATGGAGATTTTGGATTTTGTCGGGTTGGGCCCCTTCAAGGATCGCCGCGCCGGTCAGCTTTCGGGTGGCATGAAGCAAAAGCTGGGACTCGCCTCCGCTTTGGTGACGCGCCCGAGGGTGCTCCTGCTCGACGAACCCACCACCGGTGTCGACCCGGTCACCCGTCAGGATTTCTGGCAGTTGTTGATTCAACTGGTGGCGGCTTCTTCCAGCGCTGAGACAGAATCCGTCTCTGTCATTATTTCCACCCCTTATATGGACGAAGCTGCCCGCTGCAACCGTGTCGGTTTCATGCAAAACGGACGGCTGATTACGGAAGGAACCCCCAGCGAATTGCGTGCCACCCTCAATGACCGCATCCTTGAAGTGCGCGGCGGCCCACTACATTTGCTCAAAGAGCTGGCCGCTCAGACCAGCGGCGTGGAAGATGTGCGCGCCTTTGGTGATCGCCTGCATCTGCGGGTCTACCCCGGTCAGGCCGCGGCTGTCATCGCCGGGTTGCAACAATCCATTCCGGCAGGTGGCGGCACCCTTGTGGATGCCCGTCCCATCGCCCCGGTGCTCGAAGATGTTTTTATCGCGCTGGCCGGGCAGGAAAACTAAATCTATCAAAACAGGATTAAATGACATGATTAACTTCGAAATCAGCACGCTCGTTGACCGTCCCATTGAAGATGTCTTTGCTTTTATTGGCAACCCGCTTAACACACCCAAATGGCAAACAATCGTTTCCCGCATTGAGCAGGTTGTGCCGGGTGCGGTTGGGGTTGGTTCCAAATTCAACGTCCAAGCGCAAATGATGGGCCGCGCCATGCAAGGCCTGATGGAAGTAACCGCCTACGAACCACCCAACAAATTTGGCTTTACCAACAAAGCTGGCCCAGTGGAAATTGCTGCGACGATTACGTTACAGTCGGTTGGCAGCGGTACAAAAATCACGATCAACATCCAGGCCAACCCCGGTGGCCTCTTCAAACTGGCCGAAGGCCCCATGACCCATCAAATCAAAACCCAGATGGAAGCCAGCATTGGGAATCTCAAGTCGATTTTGGAAAAGATGATCAAATAATTTACGAATTACGATTTACGATTACCCCGGAGCACCCTATGACTTTTCCCGTCGTTTATGTCGATAATCTCACCCGCCGCTTTGGCGACTTTGTCGCGGTGGATCATGTCTCGTTTGAAGTCAACGAAGGCGAAGTGGTCGGCTACCTCGGCCCCAACGGATCGGGCAAAACCACCACCATCCGCATGTTGCTCGGGCTGTTGCACCCGGACGAAGGCCAGGCGACCGTGCTCGGCTTTGACGCCTTCCGCCAGTCAGACAAAGTCCGCGCACGGGTGGGCTACATGTCGCAAAAATTCGCCATTTATGACGATCTGACTGTCTGGGAAAACCTGCAATTTTATGGCGGCGTCTATGGCATCACCAAAAAAGCGCGTATTCAGGAAACGATCGCGCACGTCGGCCTAACCGGACATGAATCGATGCTTACCCGTCAGCTTTCCGGCGGCTGGCGGCAGCGGCTGGCCCTGGGCATTGCGCTTGTCCATAGCCCGAGGCTGCTCTTTCTCGACGAACCCACCTCAGGCGTCGACCCAACTGCCCGCCGCGCCTTCTGGGATTTAATCTATCAGCTTGCATCTGAAGGTGTGACGATTATGGTCACGACTCACTATATGGACGAAGCCGAATACTGTAATCGGGTGGGCATGATGCGTGCTGGCAAGCTTTTGGCAATGGATACGCCGATGGCACTGAAAGAAAAATTCATCACAGGGGATATCTGGGAAATCTACGCCGAGCCTGTGCTGGCCGGGCTGAGTACGCTATCTGCCCTTGAAGGAGTGGAACAGGCCAATTTGGCGGGAGACCATCTACGGGTAATTGTCCGACCGGGAATGAAAGGGGAAGTTTTGCGCCAAGCGCTGGAAAGTGCCGGAGTGCAGACCATTTCAATACTGCAAAGCGAATCCACGCTGGAAGATGTCTTTTTGAACCTTGCGAGGGCATAACCCACCTTGACAAAAGCGAGAACAAGGAATAATATACTTCCAATTTGGAAATATATTATTCCTGAAATATACCAAATCGAAAGTGTCCCCCAAAAAAATGATGCAAACCCCTTATCCGCCAGAAATTGTTGAGATTATGCAGCGTATCTTTCGCCTGAAAGATCGCTTTCGCGCAGGGGTGCCAGAAAATATTGCCATTCTGAGAAAAAGAATCCTTGAGTCAAATTTTGGCGGCAAGTCGATGAGCCACGTCAATAATTTTGACTTGTTTCACAATATTGGTCTGGTTTTCTCGCGCCATGAAGGGCCAATCACCATGGGCGAACTGAGCCATGATTTGAACATCCCGCTCAGTACCGCCACGCGCACAATGGACTGGTTCGTCGAGAATGGCTACGCTCAACGTCTGCCCGACCCGCAAGACCGCCGCATTGTTCGAGTAGATTTGACCGATGCTGGCAGGGAAATCTACGCGATGATTAACCAGTTCTTCATGGAACGTATCGAACGCATGATGGGCCAGCTTACCCCGCAGGAGCGCGAAACGTTTACGGCGCTTTTCTTAAAAGTATTGGATGCACTTGAGCAACAACCTTAAAAGTATTATCCCAATTAACGGGGTCACGATCACCTTTTATTCAAGGAGAAAATATGAGACGTTTTAAAGCATTGATTAAAAAAGAACTTATCCATATGTTGCGAGACCGGCGCACACTGATGTTTATTTTCATTATGCCCATTTTGCAACTGCTGTTGCTTGGTTCGGTCAACAATACCGAGATCAAGGATGTCTCGACGGTGGTATTTGACCAGAGCAAAAGCCAATCGAGCCGTGAGTTGCTGGATAGTTTTCGGGCAACCGGTTATTTCTCGTATGACTATATTGCTTATAGCGATGCAGAAGTGAAGGAAATGATCGATGGTGGAAAGGCCAAAGTCGGCATCATCATTCCACCTGCTTATAATGGCAATTTGCTTTCAGGCAAAACGGCTGAAGTATCCGTCTTGATTGACGGTTCAGACCCCACCATCGCCAGCGCCGTTTTAACGGCGTCCACACTTGCGGGTCAGGCGCACGGAACAACCATCCGCCTGCAGCAACTGGCCCTGCACGGAGCCGTTTCCGGCACCAGCGCATCCCCTGTCGATGTCCGCACGCGTGTTTTGTACAACCCCGATTTGCTCGGCAGCTACAACATGATCCCCGGTTTGATTGCGACCATCCTTTTCCAGACTGCCACCAGCCTGACGGCCCTGGCAATTGTGAAGGAACGCGAACGCGGCACGATTGAACAATTGATTGTGACCCCGATCCGCAACTGGGAATTGATCCTGGCAAAAATCATCCCTTATGTTTTCGTCTCCTTTTTGAACATGATTCTAATATTGGGGGTGGGGACCATTTGGTTTGGCGTGCCGCTGCGGGGCAGCATGATGCTGCTCTTTGTGATGACTGGCCTCTACCTGCTGCCGACCCTTGGCATTGGCCTGCTCATTTCGACTTTTGCCCGCACCCAGCAGCAGGCGCAATTGATGGTCATGCCGATCATGCTGCCGTCGATGATGCTTTCAGGCTTCCTTTTCCCTGTTTCAACCCTGCCAGCGTTTCTTCAGGCAATCGGCGCGTTGTTGCCCCTCACCTATTTCATCTACATCCTGCGCAGTATCGTGATTAAAGGCGTTGGTCTCGATTTATTAATTCCACAAACCCTGGCCCTGGGCTTTTTTGCAATCTTGCTGCTGGGTCTTGCCTCCTTGCGCTTTCGCAAGAGTTTTGATTAAACATAACCCCACACATCAAAAGGAACTATTTTATGAATACAAAACGAAATCCACGACCGATTATTATCGTAATTGTAGTGTTGGCGCTTCTTGCAGGGGCCTACTGGTACTTTGTCATGCGTCCAGCGGGACTGGCTTCAGGCGCGCTGACCGCTTCGGGTACGGTTGAAACGACTGAAATCTCCATTGCCCCTGAGATGTCTGGCAAAATCCAGACGGTGAGCGTGCAGGAAGGTGCTTCTGTCAAAGCCGGGGATGTACTCTTCACGCTGGATGACACCCTGCTGCAAGCCCAACGCATTGTCACAGCAGCAGCCGTCGACACAGCCAAAGGGGCGGCATCGACTGCCGATGCTGCAGCTGCTTCTGCGCAGGCGCAGTATGATATTACCTACAATACCGCACAGACACAAAACAAAGTCGCCGCTCGCACAGCGGGCTGGACGACAACCTCCTCTGCCGAGTTCAACCTGCCCGATTGGTATTTCAGCCAGACGGAACAGATTGCCGCTGTTCAATCTGAAGTGGATGCCACCAAAGCAGCGCTGGATGCTGCGCAGGCAAAACTCACCACTGTTCAAGGAAAAGTTTCCAGCGCCGATTTTGTCAAAGCAGAGTCTGATCTGGCCCTTGCCCAGGTGAATTTCACCGTTGCTGATAACTTAAATACACGGGTCAAGAACAACAAAAACGTCGATGACCTGACCAAAAGACAATTATTTCTGATGAGCCGCAATGACGCCAACATTGCCAGAGGACGTGACACGAAATATGGCATTCCCCTGACCATTGACCAGGAATTAAGAGACGCTGCCCAAACCCTGTATGATGATGCTAAGAAGTCACTGGAAGATGCGCAATCAGCCTATGACGACGCACTCACCACCAAGGGCGCAGATGATGTCATGTCAGCGCGCGCCGATGTAAGCATTGCACAGGAACGTTATTACACCGCGCAGGATTACATGCGCAGCTTGCAGACAGGTGTCAATTCATCCAGCGTGACCGCCGCTCAAAAAGTTTTGGATCAGGCGCAGTCTGCTGCCGCGCAGGCCAAAATTGCTGTCAATCAGGCGCAGGCCAACTTATCGCTCGTGGATGCCCAGATTGCGAAACTCACCGTCACTGCCCCTGTGGATGGCGTCATTCTGACGCGCGCCGCTGAACCCGGCAGCGTTGTCAACGCTGGCAGCGTCATGATGACCCTTGGCCGCCTCGATGAACTGACCATTACCGTCTATGTGCCTGAAGACCTGCTTAACAATGTAGCAGTTGGGCAAACTGCCGATGTGAAAGTGGACGCATTCAGCGATTCTTTCAAGGCTGTCGTCACATTTATCGCTGATGAGGCCGAATTCACCCCACGCAATGTCCAGACCGTCGATGGACGCAAAAACACTGTTTTTGCAGTCAAACTTAAACTTGATAACAGCAGTGGCGATCTCAAGCCTGGCATGCCCGCCGATGTCACATTTACGACAAAATAGCCATGTCAAACGAAATTTTGCTCGAAGCTGAAAATCTGGTAAAGACCTTTGGCACTGTGCGGGCTGTGGATGGCCTCAACCTGCAAGTGCGGGCCGGAGAAATGGTCGGCCTGGTCGGCCCGGATGGCGCGGGAAAGACGACCGCGATACGGCTCTTATGCGGTTTGCTCCAGGCCGATAGCGGACGCATTAACCTGGGCGGGTACGAAATCCCCGCCCAGGTCGAAAAAGCGCGTGAAGAACTTGGCTACCTGGCACAGCGCTTTAGTCTCTATGGCGATCTCACCGTGAAGGAAAACCTCGATTTTTTCGGCGAAGTCTTTGATGTGCCCGATGCCGAACGAAAGCAACGCTCTGAAGAGTTGCTGCGCTTTGCCGGTCTCGAAGAATTCGCCAACCGCCCGGCATCCGCCCTTTCGGGTGGAATGCAAAAAAAGCTGGGACTGGCCTCAGCCCTGGTACATCACCCCAAGGTGCTCCTGCTCGATGAGCCGACTGGCGCCGTTGACCCAATTGCCCGGCAGGAATTCTGGCATTTGCTGATTCGCCTGCTGCGGGATGGCTCAGCGGTGCTGGTCAGCACCCCCTACATGGACGAAGCGATGCGCTTCAACCGGGTCATTTTCATGAATCATGGCAAAGCCTTAATTCAGGGCGCGCCGCGTGAGTTGATGGGTCGTCTTACTGGGAAAATTCTGGAATTGGCCGCGACCCCACAGATGGCGGCGCGTGAAATCGCCGCGCAAGACCCCGATGTGGAAGATGTACATACCTTTGGCGAACACTTGCATTTACGCACGCGCTCACACGAAGGCCCCATGCAACGCATTCCGCAACGGCTGGCCGAGGCCGGGATCACGATGTCCCATTTGATTCCGGTTTCCCCAACGCTGGAGGACGTTTTCATCCAGTTGCTGGAAATGGAGGGCAATTCCCATGGTGTCTGACATCATTCCACTCGAAGTATCTGGCCTGACCAAACAGTTTGGCAGCTTCACGGCTGTCGACAATGTCTCGTTCACCGTCCAACCGGGTGAGGTGATTGGCTATCTTGGCCCCAACGGCAGCGGCAAAACCACCACCATCCGCATGTTGTGCGGACTGCTGACGCCCACCTACGGAACCGCAAAAATCATGGGCATTGACGTGGTCAAAAATCCAGAAGGCATCAAGCCGCATATTGGCTATATGTCACAAAAATTTTCACTCTACGACGATCTGACAGTGCAGGAAAACCTTGAATTCTACGCCGGGGTATATGGCATCCCCGAAAAGGAAGAAAAGGATCGCATCCAGGCCGTGATCAAAATGGCCGGGCTGGATGGACGCCAAAACCAGTTCACCAGCGAACTCTCGGGCGGCTGGCGTCAACGGTTGGCGTTGGGTTCGGCCATGCTCCACCGTCCGCCACTGTTGTTTTTGGATGAACCCACCAGCGGCGTCGACCCGGTGGCTCGCCGCGAGTTCTGGGACTTGATCTACCAGTTTGCGGCGCAGGGCACGACCGTTTTCATCACGACCCATTACATGGATGAGGCCGAACACTGCAACCGCGTGGGCTTTATGTACCGCAGCAAATTAATGGCTTTCGAACTCCCCTCGGGCGCTCAAAGACACCTACCTGCACGGCGCAGCCTGGGATCTGGCTGCCACCCCTCTGCTCGAAGCAGTAGAACGCCTGAGCGAAATGGAAGGGGTTGCCCAGGCCAGCCTGCACGGTGACCGGGCGCATGTCATCATCGATACCGCCGTCTGGACGCCCGATCAACTTAGCCGAGCGCTGGCCGAAAAAGGCGTCACGGTAACTGCCACCGAGACAGTCGATTCAACCCTCGAAGATGTCTTCATCCTGTTGGCGCATCGTGGCAAAGATTCTCTGGCGCAAGCTTGACCATCCTCAAACATTTACTGATGAAGAGCGATCTTTTTGATCGCTTTTTTTATTTTCCCAGGACAGCATCAAACCCTGCTTTGGCATCCATTCGTTCCAGACACCTTACAATGTACCGACCCTGAAATCAAACAAACCATCCTTGCCTGTATAATTAATTTAACCTTGCCAACAGGATGGAAAATGATGAAACGTTTTGTTCCGGTATTTCTCTTTGCATGTTTGGTCAGCCTGTCACTGGCCTGTCAGGCGGCCAACCGCCTGCTCGCAGAGGATACCCCCACCGCTGCGCCACTGCCCATCTACCTTCCCACCTACGCGCCATCCACCCCTACCCCCACAGTTCTTCCATCCAGCACGCCCAACGACTGCCCCAATGGCGAATGCATCGTCGCCTGTGTCAACAAGCTCGATGCGATTGTTGAACCCAAAAATAAAAAACTTCCCCGTCACAAATTCGCAAGCGATGAAGAATACACACTTGTCACCTACCAGGTCAACGGCGACGAGATCAGCAACCCGCAGCAGGGCAAAGTCATCAGCTCTCTGAAGAGCTACCAGAG
Source organism: uncultured Chloroflexia bacterium (assembly GCA_963757465.1). Lineage (GTDB taxonomy): Bacteria > Chloroflexota > Anaerolineae > Anaerolineales > Villigracilaceae > UBA5195. Next base: position 507,072 of record CAVWRY010000011.1, read on the forward strand.
TGACACCGCCGCCCAACAACAGCTCTGGGATTATTTCGCCGCCATCATCCCGCTTGACCAGCGCACTTTTCTGACGCACTACATTGTCTTCACCGATGGCGCAGACAACCTGCTGGCTTCTGTCATCCAGTCGGATGACAGCCCCAATCAGTGGGATTTGAGTGTTGACATCCTTGACACAAGCGACCCCAAAGACCTAACCTATACCCTCGTTCACGAATTCGGTCATCTGCTCACGCTCAACCCCAACCAGGTCACGCCCAGTCAGGCCATTTTCGATAACCCCGACAGTGATCGCATTTACAAAAAGGAAGAAAAAGCCTGCTCCACCTACTTTCCTGGCGAGGGGTGCAGCCACAAAGACTCGTATATCAATCAGTTTGTCAGTCGTTTTTGGGACAACAAGCTCTACAACGAGTGGGCCAAAATTGACGCCATCGAAGATGAAGACGCGCGTGACATCAAACTGGAAGCCTTCTATAAGGAACACAAAACCGAATTCGTCACCGACTACGCCCCCACGAGTTCCGCCGAAGACATCGCTGAAAGCTGGGCCTACTTTGTTTTGAAACCCAAACCTGGCAACACAAGCATCGCCAACCAGAAGGTGCTCTTCTTCTACGAATTCCCCGAGCTCGTTCACCTGCGCGAGCGCATCGCCCTCAATCTTTGCGACCAGTTGGAGAAATAATGGGTGTCCGGCATATTTATCTGGTGCGACATGCGCAGCGCGAACCGGTTGCCGGACCGGATTCGTATGGCCCGGGCCTGACCCTGCTTGGATGGAAACAAGCGCACCTGACCGCCCAAAGACTTTCCACGCTTACAGATAGACGTGATCTATACATCGTCATTGCGCCGCACGATGGAAACCGCCCGCATCATTGCCCTGGAATTCGAGAACATTCCCATCCGCCCATCGCAGCTCCTGTGGGAGTGCATCCCCGCCATCCCGGCCTATGCGTTCGAGTGGCACAAAAAGCACGAACACGTTGACCCCGATACCATCCGCATCCCGGCTGAAATGAAACCTTGGGTTGGCCTGTGGGGCGAAGATACGACTATCAAAGAAATAGAAGAAGGCTTCGAGCAGGCGCAGGCCGCCTGGGAAAAATATTTCGTCCCAGCACGCGGTAAAGATCGTAATGACATTATCGTCTGTCATGGCAACCTGATGCGCTACTTTGCCATGCGCGCCCTGCAGGCCCCTGCCGAAGCATGGAATAACACAGATCTTTATAACTGTTGCATCAACGAAATCGTTATTAAAAACGATGGCAACATCATGCTGCTCTCTCACAATGACAACGGTCACCTGCCCGATGAGATGAAAACACTGTCTTAAGTCCTATTTTTTGGATGTGTGATACACAAGAAATTATAATCATCCACACTATCCAGTGTCTCATCTACTCATTCAACGAGGTATGCCATGTCAGTCGATACGGAAGTTGCTCAACTTATTGCTCGTGTTGCCACCCTTGAACGCGCTGTCGAATTTTTACTCGCGCAGACAGGGTCAACTTATCAAGATATTCCTCCATCTGCTTCTGCTTACCCTGATGTAGTTGAATTAAAACGTCAGGGCAAAATCATCGATGCCATCAAAGCCTATCGCATGAAGACAGGCACCGGGTTGGTAGAAGCCAAACAATTTGTCGATAATCTCAAAGTCTGAATGCTCACAGGGCGGCCATGGGCCGCTCTTTTTCTGTCAAAATAATCTTGATAGCCCCTGAGAGTATGCTTACGTAAAATAAACGTATATCTAGTTCAATTAGCTCACCAAACCTTAAAACCCACCAGGTACGATCCTAGAGGCCTTTATGAGACAAGTAGCCATTCTTGGCATTGGACAGACTGTGATTGACGAACAATGGGGCAAATCGATTCGCGAGATTGCCGGTGATGCAGCCTTTGCTGCCATGGCGGATGCCGGTCTGCAAAAAACCGACGGATTATTCGTAGGCAACATGCTCTCCCCGTTGGTGGATGGTCAAAATCACCTTGGCACCTACCTGGCAGACTGGCTTGGACTGTGGCAGCAGGAAGCTGTCAAAGTCGAAGCGGCCTGTGCTTCCGGCGGAGCCGCCTTCCGCGCCGGGGTGATGGCGGTGGCTTCGGGTGAAATCAATTCAGCCTTGATCGTCGGCGTCGAAAAGATGACCGACCAGACCGGCAAAGATGTCACAGCGGGTCTCGCCACAGCTGCCGACGCCGATTACGAAGTGGAGCAGGGCATTTCCTTTGTTGGCATCAACGCGCTGATTATGCGGCGTTACATGTACGAATATGGCTGGAAACACATCGACTTTGCACCCTTCTCGGTCAACTCACATGCCAACGCCGTTCACAACCCCTATGCGCGCCTGCAGGATAGTTTGACGGTAGAGCAGTTTGAACGGTCAGGGATGATCGCTTCCCCCATCAACCTGATGGATGCCTCGCCCATTGGGGATGGTGCGGCAGCAATCATCGTCGTCCCGGCGGCGCAACTCGTTTCGCGACCGGGCACGCCCCGCATCGTGGTCGCCGGTTCTGCCAGCGCCACCGATACGATCGCGGTCCATAGCCGCAGAGATCCGATGTTCCTGACCGCCGCCTACCAGTCGTCAAAACGAGCCTTTGAAATGGCCGGAATGACCCAAAAGGACATCAACTTCTTCGAACTGCACGATGCCTTCTCGATCATGGCAGCACTTTCGCTCGAAGCCTGCGGTTTCGCGGAGCGTGGTCAGGGCCCGCGCATGGGCCTCGATAACGAGATCACGATCACGGGGCGGCTGCCCATCTGCACCCGTGGCGGATTAAAAGCCCGGGGCCACCCAGTTGGGGCAACGGGCATGTATCAAATTGTCGAAGTCATCCAGCAGTTGCGTGGCGAATGCGGCCCAACCCAGGTGGATGGCGCAAAGGTTGGCATGGCCCAGAACATTGGCGGCAGCGGCGCAACCATCATCACCCATATTTTGAAGAAGGAATAAACCAAAATCCCCGGCTCACCGTCGGGGATTTTTCGTTGTAAAATAGAACCTATGATTTTAAAAACCATCCGTTTCCTCGTCAAACTCTTCTTCACAATTTTCATCAAAGTGGACATTACCGGGCTGGAAAATCTGCCCCCTGGCGGATTTGTCGTTGCATCGAACCATTTGGGGCGGCTTGACCCGGCGATGATCTTTTATTGCTTCCCGCGTGATGATTTCATTATGCCTGTTGCCGAAAAATACGAGCATCATCCCATCATTGGGCCGATTGGCAATGCCATTGGCGCCGTCTGGCTTGATCGTTTCAACCCTGATATTCATGCCCTGCGTGAAATTATGAAGCGCATGAAAAGCGGCAAGGTACTGGTGATTGCGCCCGAAGGGACACGATCCAAAACCGAAATGATGCAAGATGGCAAACCTGGCGTTGCATTTCTCGCAACGCGGGCAGGTGTGCCGATTGTGCCGGTTGCCATCGCTGGTTCCGAAGATCGCATCATTATGGACAACATCAAACACTTTCGCCGTTCACATATTGTCTCGTGGGTGGGCAAACCCTTTATCATGCCTCCCGCCAAACCTGGGCAGGACCGTGAACAAGCGCTGCGTGAGCAAACTGACGAACTAATGTGTCGTATTGCCGTCATGCTACCCGAAAAATATCGCGGAGTTTACGCCAATCATCCGCGCCTGAAAGAACTGCTGCAACATGATGCGTAATTTTGTACGGTTCCTGATTTATTTTCTACTGGACATGGGAACGGAAGTTGAATTTTACGGGCAGGAGAATGTGCCATCCACTGGCAGCTTTGTCATGGCGACCAATCATTTGGGCGTACTCGACATCGTCATGCCCTATTATGTGCTCAACCGCTGGGATTTATTCATCATGGTAGCCGATAAGTGGGAAAAACAGGCCTGGGTGCGCTGGCTGGGGAAAAGTCTCAACTTTTTATACATCGACCGTTTCAACCCCAACCTACCCGCCCTACGTGAAGTCATCTCGCGGATGAAAGCCGGACAGGTGCTGGTCATCGCCCCCGAAGGGACACGCAGTCGCAGCGGAGCGTTGCTGGAAGCCAAACCCGGTGTCAGTTACCTGGCATCGAAGCTGGGCTACCCGATTCTCCCTGGCTCTCTGGCGGGTACATCTGACAAAACCCTGTTCAGCAATTTGCTACGCCTGCGCAAAACGCATGTCGTGCTGCGCGCTGGCAAACCTTTTAGCTTGCCGCCCTTACCAACAAAAAATCGTGACCAAGCCTTGCAGCAATATACCGATGAGATTATGTGCCAGATCGCTGCACTTTTGCCTGTAGAGTATCGCGGAGCTTATGCCAAACATCCGCGTTTGAAGGAATTGCTGGGGGAATAACACTTAACACCCATCTAAAAATCTTGAACGCATAACGTTGTGTGGCGCAAGTATGGGTATCTTCTGTTATTTACGGAATATAGACGCGGTAGGCAAGAAACATTAAATTGCCACAGTCCGTAATGCGGGTTGACGTACCGCCCGGCGCGAGCTGACTAAGAATGATTCGATCAGGTTCGCGTGATGGGACAAGAATAAATAGCGTTGACCCATGCGTGTCTGGCATGACAAACGGCGCAGGCAAATTGGTCATTGGGATTGATCCGCTCAGGTAATCAGTGGATGGAAAAACGCCGTAAGCAAACGAATCATTTAATAAAAAGGCGTGATCAAATGCTGGTACGCTATGCAGATAATCGCCCAGCAATGAGGCCCTGCGTGCGCTCAAATCGGGGCCATCATATAGGCAGGAACGTCCAAAGTCAATGTAATACGTTTTTAAATTGATCGCGGCCACCAGCAGAATTAAGACGACGCTCCAGGCCACAATTGTCTTTTGTTGGACGTGTGCCAGCCGTTTGGCAAGGGATGTAATGTGCGCCCAGCCCAGCGCAGCCAGCACACACATGGCGGGCAGCACCATAAACAACCGATACGAAATCAGCACTGGGAGGAATGGCAAAAAAGGCGATGGAAACCACGCCCGACCAAAACCAGCCATTTAATAACAAGATTTTGGGGTCACGTGTACGTCGTATTGCCAGAAAGGCACCTACGATAAACAGGATGCTGGTGATGAGATCAAGCACGGGCGCAGGCGCCCAGTAAAAATCTTGAAATGGCAGGATGAAAATAGCCTGGCAAACATGGATAAGACGCTCGAGCAGAATCATAAAAACTGACTGGCCTGTATTAATCAGTTGATCTTTCAGCCAGCCCGATTGGATCAACCCTTCTTTTGACCAGCGCGCTAAAAAGTCATTGGGATGACTGTAAATCCACGCCAGGGATGGGAATATCACGATCAGCATGCTACCAAAAAACCAGGGCATGTTGCGCAAATTTTCGCGGATCGGCAACGAAAGGCGCAGAATGGTCGTTTCGTTTTTGGCAATGTGTGATGGGTGGATAAGTGCAGCCATGACCAGAAAAACCACCGTTAAAGGAATCAATATTTGCGCCGAAAAATAAACATTAAAAGTGCAGGCCAAGCAGAATGCCCCCCATCACCAACCAATTGCGATTGCGATCTTCCAACCCTCTGAGAAAGCAATACAGTTCCAACGGAGCCAGCCAGGTATCCTGCTGGTAGCCTACGGCTGCGGTGCGGCTAAAATGAATATGGGCGTGGGAAACCGCCAATAAGAGCGCAGCAATGATGGCATAGCGCGCATTTAACAATCTGTGGGTCAACAAATAAATGGCAGGAATCGCCAATGTGCCGCCCACTGCCGGAACAAAGCGCAAGCCAAACTTGTTTTGTCCCCAAAAATTAATGGCAGCTGCAAATAGATTCAAGTAAAGGTGACCAAAGCCCTCGGAAAATGAAAACGGATTGGTGTACATGAAACTCGTCAGCGGAAATTTCCCCAGCGCAACCATCCCGGTCCAGCCTTCATCGCCATCGATGATGTTGGGAATTGTCTCCAACTGGTAGAAGCGCAACACGCCTGCCAGCACGGTAATCAACAGGACAATGATAATTTCACGCTGATACTGTTTCCACCATTGGGATAACGTTTCCCATGAAAGATGGCAATGCATCAGAAAAATAATTGTGCCGCCGATCAACCATAGCAATATGGCAGCTTCTTTGCCTAGTAAGCTGTAGTTTTGCTCAAGATAAACCCCCAGCCAGCCTGCTGTTACAGTACACACAATCGCGCTGCCAATCAGAAAAATTGCAGGTCTGCGCGCCAGAAATTTAAAAATGGTCAGCCATAAACGCGGCGCTCTGCCATCATCGTCGATGAGCCAGAAAAGGATCAAGGCCAGGACAAACAAATTACCCCCAATCAAGGATTGTCCGGCACTCTGCACCAGAAGATAAACACCTACCCCGGTTAACGTTACCAGTAAGATCAACCAGAAGAAATTTGCACTGGCAATTATTTTACTATTGAGTGTGTCGTCTTCGTTTTGGGTTTCAGTCATCTTCAAGCTCCTGACAGAGATGTGCTTATCATTGAGGCTTGCGCTACTTGATGATGTATGCGAAATTCCCTGATGGATATTGCCGGGAATTTCTTACTGTATATTAACGACCAAAACATAAAAATTGTACGCAGACCTCCTCCCACCAGGGTAGATCTAAAAAGCAAGTTTTAATGGGCATTGTCAGGCTGATAGGACGCTTCCAATTCTTTAATCCCCAGCAAGGCGAGCAACACTTCGGGCGGCAGGTCTACTTCGGGCAGACTGATTTTGTAGAGCTGGTTCTGCTCAGCCCGCTCGCGCAACGAACGCCATAACAGCGGACGCTCACCAGCATCCACCACCAGATCGTTGAGCGTTTTGGCACGCAGTAGATACTCGCCGGTGGTATAAAGGAAGGTGATGCGTTTCCACTTTTCTGCTTTCACCGGGGCGGAGAGTTTTTCGAGCGGCCCAAGCTGGAGCTTGAAGTATTCTTCGCCCGCCCGTGGATGGTTCGGCTCATCTTTGAGCAGTTCGGCCCGGGTAGTCAGTTCATGTCCGCGTACCGCTGCAGAAAATTGAATCAGCCCACCCTGCGTGCCAAAACTGGCAGGTTGGTAAAAGGCCAGGTAATCCACGGCCACCACTTTGGGGGCGGTGCGCAAAGGGATACGGTACCAACCCAACAGCCGGGCAATTTCCAGATCACGGGGAGTTGGTAAAAGGCAAACGAGTACAAGTGATGTTGATGAAAGCATAATCTTTAACTTTACACCAAAACGATGGCTATTTTCAAGGATTTTGCCGTTTATTTTGGGGTTTCACTGACTTTGATGGCTTGACGCTATCCCCGTGTGCATAATCTTGCGCATTTCTGCACACGGGTAATATATAATGCGCTCATGCCGTATTATCAATATTCTGTTTTCATCTGGAGACAAGATGCACAAGAAAATTGCGCTTATTATTCTCGGCCTGTTCCTGTTTGCCAGCGCTTTCCCCGTCCATGCAAAAAAAAGTCAAGCGGCTTCCATCCAGTTATTGGATCGCCAGGCCAAAGAGACATCCAGCATTATTGACGGAAACATGGTGCAGTTGAGCATCAAACTGGATGCGCCGGTCAGCGATGTTGCGGATGTCTCCTTTTTTTTGGACGTTAATCAGTTTGCAGCAAGTTGTAGCATCCTGAGCGGGGAGGATACATGCAAGACCGATCCGTTCCCTGCCCTGGGCTGGTACTGGAATAGCGACGACACAAAGCAGCCGCAGCGTACCATTAGCGCCCAGGTGGATGAAAACGCTGTAGCGGGCAGCCTGCAAGTCACGGTGAAACCACGCCCGGTGGTGATGGTCTATGGTTTCATCTCGAGCTGGGAGACCTGGAAACCCTATCTGGGAGAATCAGGCTATCTGGCGTCGATTGGGGTGCAGGGCTTTGCTGTGGGGGATGGTCAGGCACCGGGCGTGATGAACACTGGCAGCGTGAGCGACCCCAGGGCACGCACCAATACCATTGCGCAGAATGCTGAAGAGCTCGACAAATACATTGCAGGCGTGCAGGAAAAAACCGGCGCAGAGAAAGTGGACTTGCTCGTCCACAGCATGGGCGGCATGATTGCACGCTATTATATTGACCGTGTGATGACAAACGATAATGTGGCACAGGTCATTTTTTTGGGCACACCCATGTCTGGCTCAGCCTGTGTTTTTCCGCTGGCCGCGCTGGGATTTATGCTGCCCGCCTCGCTTGAGATTCAGCCAGGTTATATGGTTAACATCTTTAACAATCAAATTATTCACCGGCATGGTGTGCCTTTTCATATGCTGGCAGGTACGTTTATTACGACTGCACTTGCATCTCCCTGCGCCGATGCTCCGTCTGATTCGGTGGTGTCGCACGATAGCGCAACCTTTATCCCGCTCGATAGTCAGGATGACATGCCCATTTACCATGGCGATATGACCTCCGACCCTGGCGTTTTCGATACGATCGTGCGTCCGCTTTTGCAAGCCCCTCCTGGCTCTTTTGACGCAGCCCCCGACCCGGACATTGATAGCACCGCGGCAGTGGTCAACACCCCTGAGCAATTTAGCCGTGCTTATACCGGGCATCTATCCCCGGGGCAGACTGCGCTCGTCACGATCCAGATTGACCCAAATGTGACGTTGGCAAACTTCAACCTGTACAATTCGTCGCGCTCGCTGGATATGGAGGTGCACGGAGCCAACGGCAATCTAATTCAGTTGGATCCCCAAAAGAATGGCATGTTAAAACTGGATGACCCACACACTATGATTTATCTGGGCTATGGCTTTGCCCAGCCTAACCCCGGCGCGTGGCGGGTGGAACTAAAAACAACGAGCCAGAACTCCCGCCGGTGGCGCAGATTATGCCATCAGCGCCCGCTATACGGGCGGCACCAAGCTGGAAGCCAGAGTGAGCCAGACGATTGTCGACATCGGCAGATCGGTGGCGTTCACCGGACGTTTGCAGGCAAATGGCGTTGCCATCACCCCTAAATCGGCGGTCGCAATTATCCGCAAACCAGATGGCAGTAGTGAGACCCTGACGCCTTCTCTACAAGCGGGCGTGTTCAAACTATCGTATCAACCAGAACTGATCGGGCTTTACAACGTCGAGTTCAGTGTCACCGGTAGAACTGCCAATGATGCAATCGTGGAGCGGGCCGCTTACCTGAGCTTTGAAACGCAGTCGGTTGAAGAACAGGTGCAGCGCGCCAACAACTCGTGGAGTACCCTTGTTTTGATCGTGCTGTTGACCATAGCGCTCATTTTGGTCTCAATCGTTAAGCGACGCCTGAAGAAGTATCAAAAACTTTTAGCGGAAGCGCACGCCTCGCAAATGAATGCATCTCACGAGGAGTTGGCCTCGTCTCCTGACATTGATGAAAGCTGACGGACGCATCCTTTACAAATATGCTCATTTTTGCCAGTTGTAATTCAATTTGGTTTGTTATATACTGGTTTCAACATCCAGCTTCTGTTTGATAACAAGCAAGAAGGAGGTGCATATAGAAGAACCACCGCAGCACATCATTTGGAAGGAAGATCAGACGAGAAAGCGCTGATCTGGAGTAAACATCACTCCTGCATCAGAAGTCCACCGGACGATAAGAAGGTCTCCTAATTCTTTCTTCCGCAACCTAAAAAAGTAAGTCAGTCTGGCGGATGGGTAACCCCCATCCGCCTTTTTTATTGTATGGGCACGCAAAACTTGCTTTACGCAGTAGACGAGAGTCACCTGTATAATCGGGCCAGCAATCCATACCCACAGACAAAGAAAAGGAAGAAGGAAGATGAAAAAAATTGTGAGCCCTGTATTGTTCGTCGTTCTTTTGTTGCTCTCTACCATCATTTCAGCATGTGCTCCTACTGCCACCGCCCAACCAACCGTCCCTGCGCTGAATATTAAGCTGTCTGCCGATGGAAAAAGCGCCCTGATCCCTGCCGGAAAGTTCACCATGGGCAATAGCGCCGAGGACGGGTTGGCAGAATGCAAGAAGTACCGCAGCGATTGCGACCCCGCCTGGTTTACGGTGGAAGCTCCAGCCCATGTTGTGGATGTGCCTGCCTTTTATATGGACTTATATGAAGTTACCAATGCCAATTACAAAGCCTGCGAGACAGCGGGAAAGTGCAAGCCGCCGCGCCTGACCAACTCTGCCAAGCAAACCAGCTATTATGGCAATCCGCAATTTGATAACTTCCCAGTCATTGATGTAGACTGGGCGTCAGCCAACGCCTACTGCACGTGGGCGGGCGGGCGCCTGCCCACCGAAGCCGAATGGGAAAAAGCTGCGCGCGGCCCTTCCCCGCATATTTATCCCTGGGGCGATGACATTGACACCAATCACGCCAACTATTTCGACTCGAAAGTGGGCGACCCTGTGGCGGTTGGCAGCTACGAAAGCGGCAGAAGCGCCTATGGCATGTACGACATGGCCGGCAACGTCTGGGAATGGATGGCCGATTGGTACGAAGCCTACCCTGGTGGCGACCCCAAAGCCAGCCCAGATTTCGGACAGAAGACCCGCGCCCTGCGCGGCGGCGCCTTCCTCGACCCGACCAACGCTGTCCGCGTTGCCTACCGTGGCGGGTTAGACCCGACGCACAGCTTCGGCAACATCGGCATCCGCTGCGCACACGACGCAAAGTAGGTTAACCAGTAAGTTGGGCGCAGGTCGTAAGACCTGCGCCCAACTCAGACAAACCCTGTCGCATTCCCGGCATTCCCCGGTATAATCCAGCATCCAAAGAGAGTCGACTATGCTGGCAACACAAACCCAAACTTCCCCCACAATCCCTGAAACCGCGCCCAATTTCTATGTGCGCGACATCCCCGTCTATGGCGACGCGATCCTCGCACCCATGGACGGCTTTTCCGATTGGCCCTTCCGCTCGCTGTGCCGGGCGCTCGGCTCGGCCATGAGCTATACCGAATTTGTCCGCGCAGGCAATATCAACCAGGCCTACAAGCACATGGAGCCGCGCCTGCGCTTCGAAGAGATGGAACGCCCAATGGTTTACCAGCTCTACGGCGACGACCCCGATGAAATCCTGCGCGCTGCTCTGCGCGTGCAAGACAAACACCCAGACATCATCGACATCAACATGGGCTGCCCGTCAAAGAATGTTGTGTACAGCGGCGCGGGCGTTGGCATGATGCGCACCCCACTCAAGGTGGCACGCACCTTCAGCAAGCTGACCAAAGCGTTGAGCATCCCTGTTACCGGCAAAATGCGCCTCGGCTGGGACGATTTCCGCAGCTTCAAGCTGATCGCCCGCATCGTCGAAGAAAACGGTGGCTCGTTGATTGCCCTGCATGGACGCACCAAGCAGCAAGCCTACAGGGGTCACGCCGACTGGGACGCCGTCGCCGAGATCAAATCCATGGTCAAAATTCCGGTCATCGGCAGTGGAGATGTCAAAGTGGCGGCGGATATCGACCGGATGCGACAGTACACCGGCTGCGACGCGGTCATGATCGGGCGGGCCGCCATTGGCAACCCGTGGATTTTCTCCCGTCTCGATCGGCAGAATGTCCCCGCAGAAGAAGTCTACCGCATGTTGCGCCAGCATCTGGAGCGCAGCCTGACCTTTTACGGCGACCCTCATGGGCTGGTCTCGTTCCGCAAACATGCTGTGCGCTACCTGCGGCTGCATCGCATGTCGCGTGAAATCCGCGCCAAGCTGATGACAAAAGACACCGTCGCAGACTTTTTATCTCTTCTCGATCATTATTACGACGAATTGATTGCCGGTTTCGGCCTCGACCCGGCAGAAGATACATTACCTGCAGAATAAAGATTATCAACATAAAAGCTGGCGATCCAAAAGGATCGCCAGCTTTTATGTTTCGTGGTTAGTTTATCAAAATCGATAAAAAATCAATAAACCAGTTGGGGATGATAAAATCCGCACATGCTTGCCATTGAACAACATATCCGTAAAAATTTACAATTCAACGTTTTCGTCAACTTTCTTGACGCTGGTTTTTTTGGTCTGGCCCTGGGGTTTGGCTCGTTTTCAACAATCATCCCGCTCTTTGTCAGTCATCTGACCGATTCAGCCATGCTGATCGGTCTGGCCCCTGCCATCCATGCCGTCTGCTGGCAGTTGCCACAACTGTTTACCGCCAGCCGCATGGCGCGCCTGCGGCGCTTTAAACCGACAGTGATGATGTTCACCATCCACGAGCGAGCGGCATTCGTCGGGTTGGCACTGGTCGCTTTGCTCGTGCCACGCATTGGCTTGAATGCTGCGCTGGTACTCACTTTTATCATGCTGGCGTGGCAAGGTCTGGGCGCAGGGTTTACCGCCAATGCCTGGCAGAGTATGATCGCCAAAATTATCCCATCTCACGTGCGCGGGACGTTTTTTGGCGCGCAGGCCGCTGTCGCCAACGTTTTGATGAGTGCAGGGGCACTGGCAGGTGGGTACGTGCTCGAAAACGGCGGATTTCCCAACGGGTTCGCCATCAGCTTTTTCATCACAGCTATCTTTATGGCTGGTTCCTGGATTTTCCTGAACCAAACCCGCGAACCCGAAAGCACCGAAGTGCTTGATTCTCATCACCCCGCCTCCACCATCCGCGGGATGTGGGAAATTTTGCACCGCGACAGGAATTTCTCCTGGTTTTTGGTGACACGCTTTTTGGCGATTCTGGCGACGATGGGGTTTTCTTTTTACATCATTTATGCGCTGCGCCGTTTCGATATGGATGTCATCACAGCAGGCTTGCTGACCGCCACCCTGACGATTGCCCAAACCATCGCCAACGTTGGCATGGGCTGGCTCGGTGATCGTTTTGGGCATCGCCTGATGCTGATTTTGGGCGCACTTGCGATTACGCTCAGTTCATTGCTGGCGTGGTGGGCGCCGTCGCTCAACTGGTTTTACCTGATTTTTGTGCTCGAAGGATTGGCCAATGTTGCCATTTGGACCATTGGCATGGCAATCACCGTCGAATTTGGCAGCGAAGTAGAACGTCCTACCTACATTGGTCTGTCGAATACGCTGGTTGCGCCCTTCAGCATCATCGCACCCTTACTGGGCGGCTGGATGGTGGACAAGATCAGCTATCAATCGATGTTCATTCTGGCTGCCGTGCTTGGCCTGGTTACCATGATCGCCCTGATCTTTCTGGTGAAAAACCCCCGTGCCGCTGTTTTAACTGCACCCAACCTGTAGGGGAGAGTACCCAAAGGCATTATTGTATAAAAATACACAATGATGTAGCATACAGTTTCTATTTCACCCGTATCTGCTTCAAAAGGAGAAGAAAAATGCGTCACCTGTCCAAACTTGCATCCCTGTTTTTTGTGCTCGCCGTCCTGCTGAGCGCCTGTAGCACGGCAACCGCCATCCCCACCTCGGTTGCGCCCACTGCAACCGAAGACGCTAACGGGAAGCTGGTCTTTGGTCTGCTCATGGTCGGCCCCTACAACGACCACGGCTGGAGCGAGGCACACTACGACGCCGCACAATACGTCGTCAACCACGTCCCCGGCACATCCATGGTCTACGTGGACAAAGTTAACTCAACAGATCGTCCCGGCACCACCGCATCACAGCTTGCCGAAGACCTGGTTGCCAAAGGCGCAAAACTGATTATCTTCAATTCAGATGATATGAAAGATGAAGCTACCAAGTTTGCCAAAGCCCATTCTGACATCAAAGTCATCATGGCTTCGGGCGATCAGGTCTGGAAGGATGGCAAAGCCTACACCGAGCTGCCCAACATGACCAACATTATGGGTCGCATGGAATACGGCAAAATGATGGCCGGCTGCGCCGCGGCCCTGACCAGTCAGACCGGGCAGGTTGCCTATCTTGGGCCGTTGATTAACGACGAAACCCGCCGCCTGGCTTCCTCGGCATATTTGGGCGCGAAATATTGCTGGACGAAATATGCCGGCAAAGATGCCAAAGACCTGAAGTTCAAGGTCAGTTGGATCGGCTTCTGGTTCAACATCCCCGGTGTCACCTCCGACCCAACCCAGGTGGCGGATGATTTCTTCAACACCGGCTATGATGTCGTCATCTCTGGCATTGACACCACCGAAGCCATCACCGAAGCCAAGAAATTTGCCGGTGACGGCAAGAAAGTCTTTGCTATCCCATATGATTACGTTGGCGCATGTGAAGAAGCCAAGGAAGTTTGCGTTGGCACACCCTATTTCAACTGGGGCCCGGCTTATGTCAGCGCGGTGAAGTCTGTCACAGACAACACCTGGAAATCAGAATTCCTGTGGAACGCACCGGATTGGACGAACATCAATAACATGGATACCAGCGCTGTTGGCTTCCAGAAAGGCACTGCTCTCGTTGGGGATGCGTCCACCAACCTGGATAAGTTCACCGCTGAACTGGCGGGTGGCCTGAACCTGTGGAAGGGTCCGCTCAACCTGCAAGATGGTTCCAGCTACCTGAAGGATGGCGTCGCCGCCACCGATCAGGAAATCTGGTATCTGCCGCAGTTGCTCGAAGGCATGGAAGGCGCTTCGAAGTAAGTCTGTTGAAATTAAATCACGTCGGGGCAGCCTTTTAGGGCTGCCCCGATTGTTTCTTAATAAAGTAGTGGCGGGGTCATCCCGCCCCGTTGGCACCCAGCAAATACAGGCGCGGAGACCGTGCCCCTACACAATCTGTTTTATAATTCCCCCATCCCACAAAATGGACAGGCAAATGGAAGTTGAGCTGCGTGAAATTGACAAAACGTTTGGCAGTGTTCATGCCAGCGACAAAATCAGCCTGAAAATCCCGGCGGGGAGCATTCAGGGAATTTTGGGTGAAAATGGCGCGGGCAAAAGCACGCTGATGAAAATCCTTTCAGGGTTTGCACGCGCCGACAGCGGCGATATTTTGCTGGATGGCAAAAAGGTCGATATTCTCTCTCCGGCAGATGCCATCAAGCATGGGATTGGCATGTTGCATCAAGACCCGCTCGACTTCCCGCCGCTCAAGCTGATCGATAATTTTATACTGGGGCGCGAGGGTGGCTTGTTTCCAGATCGCCGAAGCGCCGAGAAGGAATTCCGCGCGCTGGCAGCGCAATTTGACTTTGCGCTCAACCCGAAAGCGCACGTGGATTTCCTGACCGTGGGCGAACGCCAGCAACTGGAGATTTTGCGGTTGCTGTGGCTGGGTGCCCGCGTTTTGATTCTGGATGAGCCGACAACGGGTATCAGCCTGCCGCAAAAGGAAAAGCTCTTTGCCGCGCTCAAAAAGCTGGCAGCCCAGGGCGTGACCATTCTTTTTGTCTCGCACAAACTCGAAGATGTCGATTTTCTCTGTTCACGCATCGCCGTGCTGCGCCAAGGCGCGCTGGTTGGGCAGGAAGAACGCCCCTTCGACATGGCCGAACAGGTCACGCTGATGTTTGGCAAACCCATTACACTTGGCGAACGAATCAGCCATCCGCCGGGGAAACCCGTCTTGCGGCTGGAAAATCTCAGCCTTGAAGATGCCCGTTTGCAGATCAAAAACATCAATCTGGAGGTTTGTGCCGGAGAAGTGATCGGTCTTGCCGGGATGGAAGGTTCGGGGCAGGCGTTTTTCTTGGAAGCCTGCGCCGGGTTGCGCCGCTCTGTAAACGGCAAAATCAGCATTGGGGAGTTTGATTTGACCGGGACGGGGCACCACAACTTCAAACGCCACGGCGTCGCCTATCTACCGGCCGCCCGCCTCGAGCAGGGACTCGTCCCCGGTTTGTCCATCTCGGAGCACTTTATCCTGGCCGAAGAAAGCCAGGGTTTGCTGATTGACCATCCACACGCGGAAACGACAGCGCGCAAACGCATTCAGACGTACAACATCAAAGGGACACCTAAAAGCATGGTCGAGTCGCTTTCGGGGGGCAACCAGCAGCGTGTTTTGCTGGCGCTGTTGCGCGAGCCGCTCAACCTGATTTTGCTTGAGCACCCCACACGCGGCCTCGATATTGAATCGACCATGGATCTGTGGGGCAAGCTCAAAGAGCGTTGTGCCGGGGGCGCGGCGATCATCTTCATCTCTGCCGACCTGGACGAGATTTTGCAATACAGCGACCGCGTGCTGGTCTTTTTTGCCGGACAGGTTTCTGCGCCATTGGATGCCGCGACCCTCAGCGCCGAGCGGCTGGGGTTGCTGATTGGGGGCCGGGATGCGTAACCACTTCAATCTGCTCTTGCAGGGTGGTGCCATTTTGCTGGCACTACTTTTCACCACGCTGGTCTTGATGGCAACCGGTACGCAGCCGCTTTCGGCTTTTGGCGAAATCATTGGCGGCTCGCTGGGTTCTTGGGGCAAATTTTCGGATGTGCTGGTGGCCTGGTCGCCGTTGCTGCTGGCAACCGCCGGGCTGTTGATTACCTTCACCGCCGGGTTATGGAACATCGGCATCGAGGGACAAATTACGCTGGGGGCAATTTTCACCACCGGAACCCTGCTCGCGTTACAAGACAGCGGAATCAACCCGGCGCTGATCCTGACGCTGGGTATTCTCGCAGGGATGGTGGGCGGGGCGTTGTGGGCGGCGTTGGCGGGCGCACTGAAAACGTTCGGCGGTGTCAACGAAATTTTCGGCGGCCTTGGGCTCAACTTTGTTGCATCCGCGCTGAATTTAGGGCTGATCTTTGGCGCATGGAAGCGCCCCGGCGTGGCTTCGATGTCTGGCACTGCGCCTTTCCCCGATGCGCTGGCACTGCCCACCCTGCCGGGTTCGCGCCTGAGCATTATTACGGTTGCGATGGCGGTGCTGGCGATTGTCTTTATCTATTTTCTGCTAAAAGGCACTTACTTTGGCTTGCGGCTCAAGGCGGTTGGCAAAAACGCCAGAGCTGCTGCGCTGCTGGGCGTGCCGACTTGGCAGTATATGATGCTTTCGTTTGCCATGTGCGGCGCGTTTGCCGGGCTGGCCGGCTCGATTCAGGTGCTGGCGGTCTATCACCGCCTGATCCCCTCCATCTCCAGCGGATATGGATTTTTGGGCCTGCTGGTGGCCATGCTGGTTAACTTTCAGGCAATTTGGGCCGCGCCCGTTGCGCTGTTTTTTGCAGCCCTCAACATCGGCAGCATCCAACTGCCCGTTGCCCTGCGACTTGATTCGACGCTTTCGGGCGTGCTGCAAGGCACGCTCGTTTTGTTCATGCTGCTTGCCAATGGCGTGCGGCAGAAGTTAGTAAAGGACAAGGATTAGATATTCGATAATTCGATTTGGGTATTAAATCGTCGAATATCCTCTATCTACTCTCCCTAAAAGGAAATCCCATGAGTTTTGACATCCTCCTCATCAGCTTAGCCGGGGTACTATTTGCCGCCGCGCCTGTCATTTTTGCCGTAATCGGCGAAACGATTTCAGAACGCGCCGGCATCGTCAACCTTTCGATGAATGGCACGATTCTGCTGAGCGCGATGGGCGGCTTTGCCGTGTCTCTGGCGACCCAAAACATCTGGCTCGGTTTTCTGGCAGGGATGCTGATTGGCGCACTGGTGGCAGCTTTGCTGGCTTTTGCCAGCATTACACTCAAACAATCGCAGGTGGCGGTTGGGTTTGTGCTGGCATTGCTGTGCCGCGACCTTTCGTACTTTTTGGGCAACCCAATCATGGGCCAAAGTGGGCCACGCCTTTCCGCCCTGCATATTCCATTGCTCAGTGATATTCCGTTATTGGGGCCATTGTTCTTCAAACAGGATGTGATGACCTATCTCAGCTTTTTGCTGATCGCCGCAGCCTGGATTTTTATCTTTCGCACGCGCCCCGGCCTGATGCTGCAAGGTATTGGCGAACGCCCCGCCGCCGCCTTTGTGCGCGGGGCAAACGTTAATCGCCTGCGCTATTTTTATGCCCTGCTCGGTGGCGCGCTGATTGGGCTGGCCGGGCCCATCTACTCGCTCTCGGTCAAAGCTGGTTGGAAGGGCACCATCTCAGGGTTGGATGGAATCGGCTGGATCGCGCTCTCCATCACCATTTTCGGCGGCTGGAATCCGCTGCGGGCGGCTTTTGGCGCATATCTTTTCGCGTTGTTGCAATGGCTCGGGCTGGTACTGCAACCCATCCTCCCCGGAATCCCGGCGCAGGTGCTGCAAGTTGCCCCCTTCCCGCTGATGATTCTCACCCTGCTGCTGGTCAACATCGGCCATGCCGAATGGGTCGAGCGCACCCTTGCAGCACTGCCCGAACCAACGCGCCACCTGATTGCCAGAATCCTGCGCGCTTTGCGCACCACACCTCCCGCCGCGCTGGGCGTCCCCTTTGAAGTGGAATAAACTAATGCCCTCGCCACCTTTCCAAAACCCCGGAGACCCGGATTTCTTCTCACTAGCTACCATCAATATGATGGTGATTGTAATTTTTGCCCTGCAAATTTTGGTCATCGCTATCAACGCCCGGCACATCAACTAGCAATACAAGGGTATTGGGACGCTTTTACTTTCTGCGCTGGCGCTGATGCTGCACTACATCCTGATTGCGCTAGATGCTGTGAATATCATTGATCGTTCTGTCATCTGGATGCAAGGCATTCGTGAATTGTTCAATATTGTCGGTCATGCGTTGATCTATATGGCGGTTTGCCAGTTTATCGACATCGCTTTCAACCGTTACATTCTTTATGGGCTGGTGCCGCTGGTTGTGCTGATGGGCTTTATTCCTATCCCGCAAATATTTCACCCGCTTTCGCTCTCTCTTCTGATTACGCTTGATCTTCTCTCAGCCCGGGAACTACTCTCGGTTGAAAACGAATCGTATGCCAGCGGCGCACGCTGGACAGCCTTGCCAATTGCCGGTTACGCCATTGTCAGCCTGATTCGCATCTTTTTACAAAACCCTGTTGACCAAAACATTCAGGATACGATTGAATTACTGGGCCTTTTTATCACCAGTTTCCTGTGGACATCTGCTTACATTCTTATGATTAGCCAGCGCTTGCAAAGCGACTTGAACGAACTGGCAATGAAAGACGTGCTGACACACATCCGCAACCGGCGCGCCATGCACAGCCTGTTAAATTTTGAAATACGCCGCACACAACATGATGTGCAGGAATTTTCGATCATCCTGCTGGATATTGACCACTTCAAACGCGTCAACGATACCTATGGTCACGATGTGGGCGATCTGGTTTTGCAGTGGATGGCCCAAACGATGCAGACCACCATCCGCGAGCAGGATGTTGTCTCACGCTGGGGTGGGGAGGAGTTTCTGGTACTGCTGCCCGCCACCGGGTTGGATGAAGCGCTCGAAGTCGCCGAACGTCTGCGGCAGACGATTGAATCATCCGATGCGCCAAGCCCGACGCAGCCGTTGAAGATCACGTTTAGCGGCGGTGTCGCCTGTTCAAAATGGCACGAAAACGTGGATGATCTTTGCAAAGCTGCCGATCAGGCGCTTTACCGCGCTAAGCAAACTCGCAACCGCGTCTTGCTTGAAGCGCAAACCCAGCTTGATAGTAAGCATATCGAAATTTGACCCGTGGATGGTTGTCATGTACCATACTGCATATTTTTTACACCGCTACTCGGAGAGACCTAAACATGCTTTGGTTTTTTGGCTCAGTAATTATATTTGTTGGCATTGCGATCATCATGACATCGACTGGTTTTTTTGTCGTCAATCTATTCCAAAAAAATCATCTCAATCATTTATTAAGACCAGAAGAAATCAGCATTTCTGCTTTGGTTGGTACAGCGTTCTGGGTGTTATTGTCTGGCTCCTTATCTTATCTCGGCCTCACTTTTAACCAGATCCGCTGGGCGTTTATTCCAGTAGGCGTTATAGGCGTACTATTTCTAGTGATTAAACGCCGTTATCAAATCCGTCTATTTGACGTTCGTAAAGTCAGCATGGTGCTGACACTGGCATTCCTGGCTGGGATGGTTTCCATGTTGCCATTGTTACTAAAAAACACCTTTTCTCTCACATCTGATGCTTTTACTTACATCACAATCGGTGATTTTTTACAAACACACAACTTCATTACGCCTGTAAAAAGTAACATTTCGTTCCCGGCACTCTTTCAAATTATCTCTTATCAGGGCGGCGGGTTGCGGATGGGGGCAAACTTTTTATTAGCCCTGATTACTTCCTGGACATTTGACTTAAGGTCAGTTGATGTTTACCCAGCCGTGCTGGCTTGGGGAATCACATTGAACGCATTCAGCCTGTTTTTATGGATGCGCTGGGGATTGAGGGCATCTCAGCGTGTGATTTTGCTAGCCTTGTTTTTTTTGGTTGTAACCCCCAACGTAATCCAAATAAGTGCCGTGCATGGTTTCTTTCCGCAAACCTTTGGAACAGCCGTTTTTTTTCTAGCAATGACTATTTTGATACGGATTGTTCGCTCTTCAAACTTTTCTGTCAAAATGGCGATCTTGTTGGGAATCACCTGGGCCTTTCAGTTAAGCGTTTACAGTGAGCTTTTTCCCGTCCTTGCGATTGTCAGTGTCATTCCATGTTTGTTTGCATTTGTACGCAGCATTCAAAAAAAACGGGTGAAGCCGTTTCTGAAAACATGGTCCCTTTCTCTGGTGCTGGCAACGGTTTTATCGCATTATGAGTTATATCGCTTTATGCTATCCCTTCCAACACAGTTGAATTCCACCGTAGGCTGGCGTATCCCTGCTGATTTATTCCAATTCTGGCAAACAGCGATTAGCATCAAACCCTTTGAAACACATCAAAATTGGGGCTTTCTTGTTGCAACAGGCATGGTGAGCTTCCTGGTTTTCGTTGGGTTATGGCAAAGCATCAAAACGAAACGACTTGTCCCATTATGCATGCTGGCAACTTTCCTGATCATGGCAGGCTATTTTTGGTTTTCAAAAGATGCGAATACATACAAAGCCATGTGGTCCATTTACAAAATTGCCCTATGGAGCAGCCTGTTATTTGTTTCCCTGGCTTTTTGGGGACTGACTTTTCTCCCCTTCCCTAAAACTTTAAACACAGTCGCCGTCATTTTTTGCGCAGCAGGCATCATTCCCCTTATCTGGTTCTTCAACGATCTAGGGGGCATTATGCAAGCATACACCGGATCAAATGCACCCATTCAGGAATATTACCAACTGGCAAATATGATCGAGGCATATAACAAACCCGTTGCCTATCAACTTAGCCCCCAAACGATCTGGCCTGCCAGTCTACCCATTTACTTTCTAATGAACAATCCCTTGCAAGGAAACTGGGGCCCCTATATGTCCCATGATTTTATTGCGGACAAACTGCCAAAAATTTCTGACACGTTGTTTTATTGTTTCGCTTGCCCCTTCCCGAACCCGCGCAACCCACTTTTACCTGCAAATGCAACCGTGATTCAAGAGCCGGTTATTTACGATATTTACGACAAAAGACACCAATTATTAAGCTATAACCCGATGGGGACACAGCTAAGTTTCTCCGTTTCCAAAGATAAAGGCGCCTGTATCTTTATCTTCTCAAAACAATCTGGTCATGCGATCATGACAATGACAATCCAATCCATTCGAAAGACCGATACACCATCAGACATACTTCTGTATAACCAAACCGGATGGCGATATACGCTCAGCATGGATCCCAAACGGGTTGACGTCCCCATCGAACTTAAGATTGGTAACAATCAACTATGCCTTGAGAACAAAGATCACACCAGTTCAGTCTTAATCTATGATTTATACCTGCTGCCCTGAGCTTCAGGAAAACTGCTGGTCGAAGACTTTCCAAATACAGGCTATAATCCGCCTACTTTTGAAGAGCAGATATGAGAAAGTAAGAAGTTGGATATTGGAGAAAGTAATTTCCACATGAAAACGACTGGTGTATTCGTGCAAGCACCTTATTCTTAAAGAGTGACAGGAATTATCAACATGACGATTACTTACTCGATTATTGCCCCAATCTATAACGAATACGAAAACATCCCCTTGCTCTATCAACGCGTCAAAGAAGTGATGGATTCAACGGGGGAAACCTGGGAGTTCATTATGGTGGATGATGGCTGTGTCGATGGCTCCACGGACCGCATCCGCGAGTTGGCGGTGAAAGACCCAACCGTGCGCCCCGTGATTTTTGCGCGCAACTTTGGGCATCAAATTGCTGTCACTGCTGGCCTCGATTATTCGCGTGGCAAGGCTGTCGTCATTATTGACGCCGATCTGCAAGACCCGCCTGAAATGATCCTGGAACTGGCAAAAAAATGGAAAGAAGGCTACGAAGTCGTTTACGCTGTGCGCGCCGAGCGCGAAGGCGAAAGCTGGTTCAAGCTAGCGACGGCTTCGCTGTTTTACCGCCTGATCTACCGCATCACCGATGTCAAAATTCCGCTCGATACCGGCGACTTCCGCCTGATTGACCGCAAAGTGGTCGATGTGATGAATACCATGCGCGAAAAGCATCGCTTTTTGCGTGGCATGGCCTCGTGGGTTGGTTTCAAACAAATTGGTGTCGAATACAAACGCGCTGCCCGGCATGCCGGGGTGACCAAGTATCCGTTTAAGAAAATGCTAAAATTTGCACAGGATGGTATTACCGGCTTTTCATACTTTCCCCTGCAAATTGCCACCTATCTCGGTTTTATTGCGGCAGGTATTAGCGTGCTTGCTATTCCAGTCATTGCAATTTTGCGTATGACAGGCACCCATCCCCTTGAAGGTCAGACCACGACCCTCGTAGCGGTACTCTTCCTCGGCGGGGTGCAGTTGATCTCATTGGGGGTGCTCGGCGAATATATTGGCCGGTTGTACGACGAAGCCAAGGGGCGTCCACTGTATGTCACCAGGGAAGCGCCAGAGAACGAGTAATGGGAAAAGCAACGGGTTAGAGACAGCTCGTTGCTTTTTTATTTCACATATTTCCCCTGGCTGACAGGCAGTCAATAAAACAAGCAAACAAAAGGTGCTGAATAGATTTTTCATGATGTTTCCCTCAAATTGATGGATTCTTTGCAACATTATACGTCCGGTCTTTGTTGCGCAGGCTACTTAAGCGATAAAATTGATGGATAACGGTGATAAAAATGAAACATTCCCTTTTATTGCTTATCATCCTTCTGACCGCCTGCGCCCCAATGACTCTTTCTCCTACCCCTGTACCTGCTACGCCAAAAGCAATCCGTTATCTGGCTTTGGGCGATTCCTATACGATTGGCGAGAGCGTCAGCCTTGGCCAACGCTGGCCCGTGCAGCTTGCCGACCTGCTCAAACAAAAAGGTCACCCCACTGCTGTGGATATCATCGCCCGTACCGGCTGGACAACCAATGAACTGTGGGACGCCATCCGACAAGCCCCGCCGCAAGAACATTATGATCTGGTCTCTTTACTGATCGGTGTCAACGACGAGTATCGCAGCGGCACCGCCGAGCACTACCGGGAAGATTTTCGCTTTCTGCTGGGCAGAGCCATCCGCTATGCCGGGGATAACCCGAAGCATGTCATCGTCCTGTCCATTCCCGATTGGGGCGTGACGCCTTACGCCGTTCGTGACTCGCGCCCCGCCGCGCAGATTTCTGCCGAAATTGCCGCCTTCAACACCGTCAACAAAGACGAGGCCCAAAAGGCTGGCGTCCACTATGTGGACATCACCCCTATTTCTCGTAAGTATATCAACGACCTGACGTTGCTCGCCAACGATGGCCTGCACCCTTCCGGCAAAATGTATGCCGAATGGGCCACGCTGACCCTGCCCGAAGCGCTTTCTGCAATCACCAACCCGTAGATTTACCAAAGGAGTCATTTTATGTCACCTGCATACAATTACGACCTCATCCAAACCTATCTGACCTCGCTTGTTCCACCGCGCCCCACAGAAATGCAAGAGATGGAAGCCTACGCTGAGAAAATCGACTTCCCGATCATCGGCGCGGCTGCCGGGTATGCCTGCTATCAAATGGCACGCATTATCGGCGCAAAATCAGTCTTTGAGATGGGGTCCGGTTACGGGTATTCCACCGCATGGTTTGCCAGAGCTGTACGGGAAAATGGTGGCGGCATCGTCCACCACACCGTGTGGGATGAGAAACTTTCGGGCATGGCGCGCGAGCATCTGGCGCGGCTGGGCTACGCCGACCTGATTGCCTACCACGTTGCCGAAGCGGTTGAAACCCTGCACCAGACCGAAGGCCCATTTGATTTGATCTTCAACGACATCAACAAGGATGGCTACCCGGCCTCGCTGCCCGTCATCAAAGACAAATTACGTCCCGGTGGCGTGCTGCTGATCGACAACCTGCTTTTTCATGCACGCATTTTTGACCAGAGCGATCAAGACAAAAACGTGGCTGGCGTTCGCCAGTTTACCCATGACATCATCAACGATCCCGATTGGATCGTCAACCTGATGCCGATTCGCGATGGTGTGGTAGTGGCATATAAAAAGTAGGGGCGAAGGCAACCCGCACCTGCGGTTCTGGGCAGGTGTGCTTCGTCCGCCCATGATTCGCCCCTACCGCGTATTGCGCGTGTTTATCCTGCTGGTGATCGTCGGTTATTTTGGCGTGATTTTATGCGGCGCGGTTGTGATTGGCCAGAAGTTGACCGAGCCGCTCACAGGCCCTGTTTGCTGTCTGACGCTGGCGCATGAAGACGTTCACTTTCAGACCGCGGATGGGTTAACACTCGCAGGCTGGTATATCCCGCCCAAAAACGGCGCGGTCATTATCCTGCTGCACACCTATTATTCCACCCGCATGCAGACGGTGCCCATCGCCAACATGCTTGCGCGACATGGCTATGGCATCCTGCTGTATGACCAACGCGCCAGCGGCGAAAGTGGCGGGGATGTGCGCTCGCTCGGCTGGCGCGACATCCCCGATGTGAGCCGGGCCGTCTCTTTTGTCCAATCCCGTACCGGGACAGAGAAAGCTCTCATCGGAGTCTACGGTTGCTCGGTGGGCGGCGCAATGGCCCTGGCAGCAGCGGCCCAAAACCCATCGATCACTGCAGTTGTGGCAGATGCGCCCAGCAGCATGAGCTTTAGTGAAAATTCCCTCGCTTTTAATGACCCAACCTGGGGCATTGATATGCCAATGTATACCTTTTACTTTTCATTCGTTGCCCTGCGCGCGCAGGCTTTGCCGCCCATGTCCACGCGACAGGCTGCGCAGGCGATTGCGCCTCGCCCGCTGCTGCTGATTTCCACCGGGCAACCCGGTGAAAGCCAACGGGTGGACGGGTTTTATAACGCCGCGGGACCAAGCAAAAGCCAATGGAATATTCCCGAAGCGAGCCACTGCGAGGGGCCGTCCATCCGCCCGGCAGACTATGAAAAACATCTGATCGATTTTTTTGACTTTGCTTTTAAAAAGTGAGACTTAACTATGCCCTTCGACTTTGACCACACACCCGATCGTCGCGCCACCAATAGCGCCAAATGGACCTACTACCCGCCCGAGGTTTTGCCGTTATGGGTGGCAGATATGGACTTCCCGGCACCGCCCGCCGTGCTCGATGCGCTGCAGGCCGCCGTTGCGCATGGCGTCTTCGGCTACGAAATCCCCGGCCTGACCCTGCGCGAAACCGTTGCCATGCGGATGAAGAAACTATATGGCTGGGATGTCCACCCTGAAAGCGTCATCCCGATCCCCGGCGTGGTGAGCGGATTTTATGCGGCGGGCGCGGCGCTGTGCCAGCCTGGCGAAGGCTATCTGATTCAGCCGCCGGTGTATATGCCATTCAATTATTTGCAAAGGCATCTGGGGATTATTCGGCAAGAAGCGCAGCTTGCTTTGCGTGCGCAGGGCAGACGCCTGCATTATGAAATCAGTTGGGGCGGTTTTCGCGCTGCCTTCCACGCAGGTGGCAGCCGTACGCGCATGTTTTTGCTGTGCAATCCGCACAACCCCACCGGTGAAATTTACAGCCGGGACGATCTGGGGCGCATGGCTGAAATCTGTTTGCAGCAAAACACTGTCATCGTCTCGGATGAGATTCACAGCGAACTGATTTTAGGCAAACCGCAGGGTCATATCCCCATCGCAACGCTCTCCCCTGAAATTGCGGAAAACACCATCACCCTGATCGCCCCATCAAAAACGTTTAACGTTGCCGGGCTGGCCTGCGGATTCGCCATCATCTCCTCCCCCAAACTGCGTGCCCAGTACAGAAGTCAGCTTGAGCGCATGACGCTGCACACCAACAGTTTTGGTCAAATCTCGGCGCAGGCGGCTTTTTCTGGCGCGTGTGACGAGTGGCTGACCGAAGCGCTGGCCTATATGACCGCCAACCGCGATTTTGCGGTGGAATATATCGAGCGTGAAATGCCCGGCGTTCGCACGACTGTACCAGATGCCACTTACATGCTGTGGCTGGATTGCGAAAAACTGATGGGTGGGGTCATCTCGGATGATTTTTCGTCCCCCTATACGTTTTTCCTGGAAAAGGCCAAAGTGGCGCTCAACGACGGTTTACCCTTCGGCAGCGGCGGCGAGAATTTTGTGCGGCTCAACTTTGCCTGCTCACGCAGCACGCTCGAAGAAGGACTGGCCCGGATGAAAAAGGCGATAGGGTAAAACAGCCAACCATTGTTAGTAGGGGCGGGGTTTCCCCGCCCTGATGTTTGTGTCACAACGTTAGTGGGCGCGAGAACCGCGCCCCTACCGTTTCACGATTTTATAAACCACCACTGTCGCAGCCCCCAGCATGCCCATGAACAAATCCTGCATGGTGTTTTGCAGGCTGATTTGCACATTGGTCTTGAGCAATTGATCCATCGAAAATTCTGCGAACTCCCAGAAGACGGCAATCGTGGCGACCATGGTAAACGTCAGCAACAGCACGATAACTTTATCAACCGGATGAATGACGCGGCGCTGCTGCAAAACCATCAGCGCCGAAAACAGACTGTACCCCATTGATAGCCCGCCCAGATAATGCATTGGGATATCAATCCAGGGCAGCAGGCTGTAAAGATCAATAACATGTGAAATAAAGACATGCACAGTGAAAACGACAATGGGGGGCCAAAATAATTTCAACAAATCGACCCACAGATCGCTGCGCATCCGGTTTTTGGTGGAAATATTCATCGAAAATTCTCCCAATCCTGTGTTTTTGCATAACGCGCATGGTAGGGCGAGGAGGCCCCGCCCTGATATTTGTGACAGATAATTTATCCATACCAAGTATACAGGAAAAACAGCACAGGCAAGGGCAGGGTATACTGGGGGAACATCATCCCGAGGAAACTTTATGAACCTGACAGACATCATCAACCGCAACATGGACCTGGCCCCCTGGACCGAGGGTGAAAAAATCCCGTGGGATGACCCGGCTTTTAGCCACCGCATCTTGCAGGAGCACCTGACTCAGGAGCACGACGCCGCCAGCCGCCGCAAGACCAAGATCAAAAAACAGGTCGATTGGATTCACAATGCCGTACTCGGCGCACAGCCGACCAGCATCCTTGACCTGGGCTGCGGGCCCGGCCTGTACGCCGCGCCGTTTACAAAGCTGGGCTACACCTACACCGGCATCGACTTTTCCCCGGCCTGTATTGACTACGCTATCGAAAAGGCTCCCACCGGGGCAGCATACCGCCTCGGCGACATCCGCGCCGCCGAATATGGCAGCGGCTACGGGTTGGCACTTTACATCTTCGGCGCGCTCAACATTGTCAAAACAGCAGATGCCCAAAGCATTCTGCGTAAGATCCACGCCGCGCTGACTCCCGGCGGTAAAATCGTGCTCGAAGCCTCCACCCTCGACGCCGTGGACCAGATCGGCAATCAGCCGTCCATGTGGTACTCGGCAGAAGCGGGTCTGTTTTGCGATGTGCCACACCTGTGTCTGATGGAAAACTTTTGGGACGAAGAAACGAACACTGCCACCGAGCGCTTTTACATCGTCGAAAGCGCCAGCGGTCAGGTAACACACCACGCCGCCAGCACTGTCGGCTATGAGGAAGAACAACTGGCCGAAATGCTCGAACAGGCCGGTTTTGACGAAATCTGTTTTTACCCATCCCTGACCGGCAGAGAAGAAGCCGAATCGCAAGAGATGATTGTCATAACGGCTCAGAAACCTTAAACCTTTTCACCACCAAGTCACGAAGCCACCAAGTTTTGAAGAAAAAGAACAAGGATTTTTAGTGACTTGGTGGCTTTATGGTTAATTTTAAAAAGGAGACAATGATGAAAATCTTAATGATCGGCGGCACAGGCATTATCAGTTCAGCCTGTTCGGATTTAATCCTGCAACGCGGGATGGAACTGACTATTTTGAACCGCTCCATCTCGACGAAGTTCCCCATCCCCGTGGGTGCGCAGCATATCGTCGGCGATATCCATGCGGATGACGGACGGCTGGCGCAGCTTTTGGCGGGTCAGCATTTCGACGCAGTGGTGGACTGGGTGGCCTACACCCCCGAAGACATTGCACAAAGCATGCAGCTTTTTCGCGACAAGACAGACCAGTTCTTCTTTATCAGCTCGGCCAGCGCCTATCAGAAACCCCTGGCGCATTACATCATCACCGAAGAGACACCGCTCGAAAACCCGTTTTGGGAATACTCACGCAACAAGATCGCCATCGAGCAGCGTCTGATGCAGGCATATCACGAGCATGCCTTCCCGGCGGTCATCATCCGCCCTTCGCTGACGTATGGATTGTCGCAAATTCCGCTGGCCGGGGCGAGCTGGCAGCATCCCTACACAGTGATTGACCGAATCCGCAAAGGGAAGAAGATCATCATCCCCGGCGATGGCACCTCGCTGTGGACGGTCACCTGGAATGGGGACTTTGCCAAAGGGTTGGTGGGCCTGTTCGGACAGAAAGCCGCCATCGGGGAGGCCTTCCACATCACCAGCGACGAGGTGCTCTGCTGGAACCAGATTTTCTTCGAAGTTGGCAAAGCGATCAACCTGCCCATGGATGCCGTCCACATTGCTTCGGACCTGATTGCAGCCTATGACGAGCACGCCATTGGCAGTTTGATCGGTGACAAAGTGCAAAGCGGCGTTTTTGACAACAGCAAGATCAAGCGTTTTGTGCCCGACTTTAAGTGTGAAGTGCCCTGGGCTGAGGGGGTGCGTCGCACAATTGCCTGGCACGAAGCCGACCCAGCGCGCATGACCATTGACGAACAGATGAATGGAATGTGGGATCGCATTTTGGCCGGGTATGCGCGGGCGTATCCAGCATAATTTGACAAAAAAAAGCGGATGGGTATATTTCTACCCATCCGCCAACAGACTACTGAACTTATATGGAGAGAATCGCGGGAAAATTTTTACGCGTCTCAATGGACTTCTGGTCTTTGAACGAAGACTATGCCTTCTGCCAGTGGGCTTTCACCCGATCTTCTTTCCAATTGGACAATTAAGCATCTCTTTGATGTGCGCCTCCTTCTTTTTGGTTGGAAGAACTTGCCTGTCTTTATAATAGTACAAACGCAGGGGCGTTACATTAAAATAAATCATCATAACTGTAAACGGATTGACGCCAAGTTTTAAGGTTCAAATGGGAAGTTTCGTGAATAAAAAAGTTTTTATCCTGCTGATTGCTTTTGCCCTGCTCGTTTCATTTCAACTGATCCAGCCGATGCGTACACCCATCCCAACACTTCAGGCGACAAGGGCACCAACCTATATAAACTTGCCGACATTGACGCCACGACCCAGCAGCACCCCACATCCACCAACGTCAACTGCCTATCCAAACGCAAGCACAATCAAGGCCAATGCCGTTGCTTTTATCGAAAATAGCACATTATGGATTGCAAATATCGATGGCAGTGGAGAGAAAAATTTAGCCAAATTGGCGAAAAATAGCGACTGGCTAAGCTCTAACATGCTGCGCTGGTCCCCTGATGGAAAATGGCTCAGTTACCTATCAGGTGATGGTTTGTGGGCGATTTCTCCCGATGGTGCGGTGAAAAGAAAACTTTTGGATATTCCAACTGAAGTCTGGAAGTTTATGTATGAATGGTCTCCAGATAGTTCGAAAATAGCCTATCAACATGTGGCGTATGACAAACCGACCAAAACACCCACACCCGGCCCTGAAAGTGGCATGGCGCCCTATCGGGTTGGGATGATTGATGTGGCAACGGGAAAAGTATCCACGCTATCTTCCCATGAAGCCAATGCTGGCATCTCTGTATTGAAATGGTTACCCGATGGACGCAATTTGCTTTTCATCAAAGATTATTCTCTCGTTTTATTGGATGTTGCCACACGCAAAGTGGTAAGAACCATCAAACGAGGCTGCGGGCTGGAGCGTGGTCTGTCATTCTCACCAAACGGCCAGTGGATCGCATATACCGATAATAATGGAGTTGGGCGTTACTTTCATCAGTGGATCTGTGTCAACAGTCTGACAGGAGCTTCGATTCATGAAATATACACAGGTGAAACAACTTCTGAACCAGTCTGGGACAAAACAGGTAATTATCTGTATTTTATCGCCAGAAAAATTAATCCAGATGATGACCCCAACCTACAAATCGATGAGCGGTTGATGCGCTATGATGTCCAAACGCAAAAAACCGAGCGTCTGCTTTGGTTAAGAAAACAGCAAACATGGGACTATATTGCATCTGTCTCTCTCTCGCCAGATGGGCGCACGCTGGCAATCAGTTGGAACGATTTGGAAATTATACGCTCCTACATTCTGATGGATCTAACATCCATGACGACAACAAAATTTGAGAATAATTTCGGATCGCCATCACATGAAAGGTGGTCATCAGATAGTCAAAATTTCATCTATCTTTTAGGGGGAGGCGGCTATTCAGCCTTTTACAAAACCAATCTTCAAACGGGTGAATTCACCAGTTTTTCCAACGAACATGGGGCAGATAAGTGGGCAGTTTCTCCAATCGCCACAGCCCCGTAAAACAGCGAGTAAAATCAGACCCAACTAACTTTAGGACAAAACTCCCCTGTGACCAAAAAAATCTTCATCTCTGCCGATCATGGCATGGCCATCATCTACTTCCTGCAATCCGATGTCATCCCGGCCTTGCTGGCGGCGGGCGTCGAAGTCGTGCTGCTGACCGATGATGACATCTGCGAGCGCATCGCAGCGCAGTTTGCGCGACCCGGCCTGACCATTGAAGGGCTGCGGCTCAAGCAGGCCAACGCCTACTATCAAAAAACCGACAACCGCCGCCAGTGGCTGCTCGCCTACCTGCGACGCGTCAGCAGTTCATGGCGCATCAACACCGAAGCACAGACCAGCCACATCTGGGAAGTCTGGGCCGAGAATTCGTGGAAGTTCCGTCTGGGGATTTGGCTGCCCGCCGCGCTGTTGACGTTGATCCTGCGCCTGAGCAGTGCCGCCCGCAAAGCATTGGTCGCAGCCCAGACAAAATTCACCCCGCAAATTTATGCCGATCTGCTGGCAACGCACAAGCCCGATCTGGTCATCGCATCCACCCCCGGCTGGCGTTTAGATCGTTACCTGCTGCGTGAAGCCGCTGCCAACGGAATCACGACCATGACCGTCATCGTCGGCTGGGACAACCCCTCCAGTTACGCCATCCCCGGCGCAAAAGTAGACTGGGCCACCTGTTGGTCGCAGGAGCAGCGTGACGAACTGGTCCACGGGGCCGACTGGCCCCCGGAGCGCGTCCACATTGGCGGGATTCCCTCCTATGATGGCTACTTTCGCAAAACGTGGCAAATGCCCAGGGACGAATACTTTCGCCTGCACGGGCTGGACCCTTCGCGCAAGCTGATTTCCTATGCGTGCAGCTTCGTCCACTTTGCCCCCAATTATCCCAATGTTGAAGCACTGGCCCGCCTGGTCGAATCAGACACGCTGGCGCAGCCTTCGCAGCTTTTGGTGCGTCTGCATCCCAGTCACTTTCAAGACAAGCCACAGATTTTTGCCGAAGAGCGCGAAGCCATTCACGCGCTTGAGCAAAAGTATCCGCACGTGCATGTTGTGCGGCCCGTGGCGCTGGGCGGCTCGCTCGGCTACTACGGCGGCGAAGACATGGACGAAAAATCTTCGATGATGGCGCACTCCGATATTTTCGTGACGGTCTACTCAACGATGGTGGTCGAGACCGCCATCCACGACACGCCGATTGTAGCCTGCTGCATCGATGTGCCAGGCGGCTGGAATGTGCCAGGCAAGTTTTCGCTCTCGCTCAAAGCCATTGGCAACTGGCCGACGCACAAACGCTTCCGCGAGGCCAAAGCCGGGCGCGTCGCCACCGACGCAGACCAGTTGCGTGAGATTCTGAACGCCTACCTGCAAAATCCGCAATGCGATGCTGCCGAGCGCAAAGCCTTTATTGAAAAGGAAATTACCTATACCGATGGCTCGGCAGGCACACGGACGGCGGCATTTGTTTTGAAGGTGCTGGGGTTGTAGAGATAAAACAAACCCTAAAGGTCTGGTCGGGATAAAAGCTGCATATTCCAGCCATGTTTTTGACTTAAACGTCTACTTTTCAGGATAGGAGACCTTTAGGGTTTCGCTACAGGTCTATGATCCTTTCGTCTGAACTGACAAAGCCGTTCAGAAAGATCGCTTATCGCCTTACAATTCTCTAAGCATAAAGAAATGAAAAGCACCTTGCCTTTTAGGCTATACTTTACTAAACAAGTCTCTTAAGCAACCCTGTGTATAAAACTGGAGCATCCAATGACCATCGAACAATCTCAACCCATTCCTGTCGAAAAAGGGTGGCCTTTGCTTGGTATCTTGCCAAAGTTGTTCAGCGGTGACCCCTTTGAGTATCTGAACAGTATTATGTTGGAAAAAGGGGAAATTGTCCAAATAAGTTTTGGGCCTGCGCCCGTTTATCTCGTTAGTGGGCCTGAATATATCAAGCGCATTCTGTGGGAAAATTACCACAATTACCGTAAACCAGATATGCTTTATAAAACCGGCAGAGAGGTAATGGGGAATGGATTAAGCCAAAGTGATGGAGAGTTTTGGTTGCGGCAGCGGCGCATGATTCAACCTTACTTGCATCGCAAGCAGTTGGTTTATCTTTTTAACGATATGCGTGATGCCATCTCAGAAACACTGGCAAGTTGGAATGGACTGGCTGAAAACAAAGTGCAGGTTGATCTCAGTAAAAAAATGGGAGAAATTACCAGTCATGTTGTCATACAAACCATGTTTGGCAAAGATGTTCTCCCTGCAGAAGAAGCCGAAGAAATCAGCCAATGCGTGATGAGAATGGTCAAATATGGGGGGGAAACACTTTACAGCACAATGTTGCCAAAAGGGTTTCCCATTCCCGGACGACGCCAGTTTGAGAGCGATATAAGCAAAACAAAGAAGACTATTGAAGAAATTATCACTAAATGCAGGCAAGAAAAAGAAACATCGGCTAGTTTGATTCAGATGCTCATCAATGCAGTTGACGAAGAAAGTCAAGAACAAATGACCGACCAGCAATTATTTGATGAAGTCATGACCATCTTTGTTGCTGGATATGAAACAACTGCAACTGCTCTTACTTGGTTAAACATTATTTTACACAAACGGCCAGATGTACTTGAAAAATTGTGTGCAGAAATTAATCAAGTGATTGGGATGCGCTTCCCTACTTTTGAAGACATTCCTCGCCTGTCCTATGCCCGCCAGGTTTTGATGGAAACAATGCGTATGTATACACCTGTGCCGATGTTGCCACGTGCCTTGAATGAAGCTGATAATCTCGGTAATTATCACTTACCTGCAGATGCTATGCTATTGGTTTATTACCATGGTGTTCACCATAATCCGCGTGTATGGGACAATCCAGAATTTTTCGACCCTGAACGTTTTACGCCTGAACGAATTGCCAGCCAAAACGCATTTGCTTATTTACCCTTTAGTGCTGGCCCTCGCAAATGTGCTGGCAACGATTTTGCAATCTTGGAAGGTGTTTTAGCAATTGTGATGCTGCTTCAAAAATACAACTTAAATATTCTTCCAAACCAAACATTTGCAGCAGCGATGGGCTCAACTATGCGTCCAAAAAAAGATATAAAAGTTATTTTTTCTGTAAAAAATATTAATTGAAAATGTATTTTTGAAATACTGTTATTACCCCGGCTTCTTCTTACTAACTTATGTAGTAGCTATCTGATTTCACGCGCTGAAAATATTTTATATAAGCAAGCTTCATCAGGAGACAAAGATGACTAACCAACAACAATCCCAAATTATTCCTGTTGAGAAAGGGTGGCCCTTTCTCGGCGTTTTCCCACATCTTTTTACAAAGGATCCTTATGAATATTTGAAAAATATCATGATTGAGAAAGGAGACTTCGTGCGAGTTAATTTTGGTACTCAATCTATATATTTAGTTAGTGGCCCAGAATATCTACAACGTATCCTGCGTGACAACTACCAAAACTATATTAAACCAGACTTTTTTTATAACGCTGCGAAGGAAATCAGCAAGAACGGTTTATTTGTGAGCACTGGCGAGTTCTGGTTACGCCAAAAGCGCATGATTTAACCTCATCTGCATCGAAAGCAATTAGTCAATCTTTTCTCTGAGATGGTAGATTCTATTTCAGATGTACTGGATAATCGTTGGCGGTTATTTGCAGAAACTGGTAAAGAAGTTGACCTGGCAGAACAGATGGGAGACATTACCAGCAATATCACGATTAATACCATGTTTGGCAATAATGTATTGGCAGTAGAAGAAGTTAAAGAAATAAGCTACCGTGTATCGCGTATAGTTAAATATATTGGAGAGACTTTATATAGCACAATGGTACCTAAATGGTTTCCTATTCCAGGTCGACGACAATTTTTGGAAGATAAAGCTGCTACCAGGGAAACGGTAAATCGTATTATTACTATATGCCGACAGCAAAAGGAAAGTACATCTAGTTTAATTGAAATGCTTATTAGCGCTGTGGATGAAGAAAGCCATGAGCAAATGAACGAACAGCAATTGTTTGATGAAGTCATGACCATTTTTATCGCAGGTTATGAATCAACAGCCATTGTCTTGACATGGTTAAGCACATTGCTACAGAAACACCCAGAGATACTACAAAAACTATACCTAGAAATTGACCAAGTGCTAGGTGATCGCACACCTTCTTTTGAAGATATTCCTCGTTTGACTTATGTACGTCAGGTTTTTATGGAAACTTTACGTTTATATTCTCCTGGTGCTTTTTTACCCCGTGCCTTGAATACAGCGGACCAATTGGGGAATTATAATGTGCCCGCTAATGCCTTGGTTCTTATTTTCTATCATGGTTTACACCATAACCCACGCGTATGGGATAAGCCAGAAGTCTTCGATCCAGAGCGATTTTCCCCTGAAAACTCATCTAATCGCCATCCATTTGCTTACATACCATTTAGTGCAGGACCACGTAAATGTGTTGGCGATGAGTTTGCCATGCTCGAAGGCTGCCTAGCATTAGCAATGATATTACAAAAATATGATCTTAATGTGTTACCTAATCAAAAATTTGATTCAAGCCTAGGTGCAAGTATGCGTCCCAAAAACGGAGTAAAAGCTACAATCTCCTTCAGAAAAAAAGTCTAAAAACATATTATTAGAGTTGTTCCTGCATAAGATTAGAGCAGGAACAATTCTAACAGGGGATAACAGCAAAAACAATCATAATGTCGGCAAAACATGTTTTGTTTTAAATCATATTTCCGTGAAGGTGTTTCTTTGTTGCCATTGTACAGTTATTTTGCTTATCACCATCCTTTGAATGAAGATGGTACTCCATTGTGTCAATTAGCAAACCATTAAACAATGCCAAGCAGCTCGACATTCTTCAACGATTTCGCATCTTGACTCAACATCGAAAGTGAGATCTATTCAACTAAATACTACCGCCTAAAGGCGGTAGGTTTGGCGAGCGACTGAAAGTCGCCTAAAGTTCACCGACACGAAAGTCTTCATTATCGCCAGATAGTTTCTCAGTTTGGTTCTCAATATACTGCGCAATGATCTCATCCGTCACATTGCCTGAACTCGCCACAAAATATCCACGTGCCCAGAGATGTTGGCCCCAGAACTGCCGCCGCAGTTCTCCAAATTCTTCCAGCATTCTTCGCGCACTTCGTCCTTTCAGTCTTTGGATCAGGTCACTCACTGCTACTTGTGGAGGAACAGATACCAACAAATGCACGTGGTCTGGCGAAATATGGCCCTTCACGATTTGAACGTCTAGCGTCTCACATGTCTGCCTTATCAACTCTCGGAGCCTTATTCCTACTTCTCCTCGCATCACAGGTTTTCTGTATTTCGTGATCCAGACTATGTGATATTTGATGTCATAGATTGTATGGGAGCCTTTTCGATATTCTGTCATCTGACTATTTTACGCGATTGCGGTGTTAAAACGGCCTGCCTAAAGGCAGGGGTTTTAGACCCAATATACAGACAATAATATGAAAAACCACTTCATCATGTATTCTTGGTAACGTGTCTACGTCCTAATTCCATGTTTGATATCTTTCACGCTAGATTTTCTCTTTTCTTCTATTTGCTCCAGACTTTACACTAATTTGTCAGCTTTTCTCTTATTTAGGTACGTCTCTATTCAAATCTTTTGATATTTCAACTCTAAAAGGGAAGAATGATGCAAACTTCTATTAAAGATATACTAAACCATAATACGTTGCAAACTTTAACATCAAGTTCTGACCCTAAAATGATTCGCGAAGAAAGCATGGCCAAAGCAGTTAAGGATTTTGTGAAAACAATAAAATCTCTTGAACTTTACCCAATCCACAAAATGTTAATTGATAGGTTTGAGCCAATTCGTGAAAATTATCTAGCAATTTATACCCATCGCACTTTTTACACATGGCAAATGAGTCAGGCTGGCTACCAAATATTAAGTTTAAATATTTCATCTTCAGATTTTTTACAATCAAATTCTTTAAAATCCCAAGCTGCCTTTTTAAATATCTTATTCGATGATATTTGTGACTTAAGCCGTGACAAAGCACTTTTTGAAAAATGTGTTCTGGCCTTAAACGAATCAATTACCCCAGATGAAACTGGGCTATACCGATTAATTAATGATACATGGTCTGCATTTTATAATGGCATTAAACAAGCCCCCAACTATTTGATGCTTAAAGACACATTGGATGAAGGGTATCAAAACTGGATTGCCAGCTTTGAATATAGTCTTCTAATACAACAAGAAGCATTTCGTTTTGAACAAAAATGGGAAAAACATCTTGAAATTATTTCTCACAGCACTTTTATTTATTTAGCTGGGTTAATTGACTTATTATTTGTATCGGACCTTGCGCCGTATCAAATACCCCTTGCAGAAAATATATTCTTGAACGCCCAACAAATGGGGCAAATTGCAAATTGGGCAACTACATGGAAACGCGAATTGCTCCAACAAGATTTTACAGGAGGCGTATATAGTATTGCACTACAAAACCATTGGATTGAATGGGACGACTTCAAAAACCTGTCCGCAGAAAAAATCACAGCCAAAATTGAGAAATCTCCAGTTGAAAGCTATTTATGGGATGAGTGGGAACGCTTGAGAGTAGAAAGTTGCCAACTTGCAGAAAAAGTTCATTTGCCTTCCTTAGATGGGTATATCGAGAGCTTGTCTGTCATCATGTATATGCTTGTCGCTAGCACTGGGCTGGTATAAAGCATAAAACGAGAGTAAGACAGATCCTTTCTTTTTAGTTTGCAGCTGGTTAGGCAAGTTCAAGCTTGCCTAACCAGCTTTCGCTTATAAACCAATCTACGCTGTTCGTGACCAGATCACTATTTCCAAAAGATACTAAAAGGGTTTAACAAAAACATCAGTATCGTTGGGCTATTTAACCTTCGTCATCTCAGTTCGATGTCCCGGCAAGTCCTGCGCTGATACCAGCACTTTTAGACTGCCGCTGACCGCAATCGTTGTGGTGTATTCCCACCACAGGCCATCTACTTGGGTCGCAGCACCTTGTTCCAGAACAACATCATGCGCATCCATAATGGATAGCAGCACCTGTGTCACCTGCACATCATCAATGGCCTTCACACGAATAACCTGCCCAACCTGTCCAGTCCAACCATTCAGGTCAATATCCAAGACCTCAGGCGCATGGAACCAGTCGGCCAATGCCAGGTTATAGGGTCGGATTGCCAGACTTGCCGCTTTTTGAGTGTATACCGCGCTACCCTTGGTCGATTGAGCATAAGCTGCGGCCTCCCGAAAGGCATCCTGATGGGCTTGCTGCGCTACGCTAAATGTACGGTTGGGGTTAAAACCTGGTTTGCTGCAAACGATGGTCTGCCCCGAGCGGCTTTGCCGAATGACAAGCTGACCACCCAGCGAACCGCTTAAACCTTGCATTACGATGTTACGAAGAACCTTTGCCATGATCTTGCTCCTTTTGTTTTTTGATATGAAATCGGGTGAAATCCACTCTGGGGAAATGAAGTGGGTGCGCAGGAAAGCCCTGCGCGACATCTGACATTGTGACGCTATACTGTAGCTATACTAAACCTATACTCAAGCCTGCCTGCCTTTCTGAGCAAAACCCTCGCGGCCCTGCTCGCTGTTGTATTTCACTATTCTACAAAAGGGGATGTAACAGGCTGTATAAAACATGTAACAACTTCAATACAGGGTGTAACAATTCCGATACAAATGTGACGAAACCATTGCAGCGTGCAGCAAAGAAGACTTAAGAAGCCTAACCCAACCGAGACCTGACAGGTCTTCCGTAAGCGTTCCAATGTTGGAATGTGTTTGTGAGACCTGTCAGGTCTTTCAAATTCCCCTTTCATCCTTCCTACTTCATCCATCATCCTTCCCATCTCCCCAACTTTCGCCAACTTTTGCAACCATCATGCAATCCGCGCAAGCAGGCGTTTCAGTCACAATAAATACTATGGATACTCCTGTTGCAATCCCCCCCCGCAAAGAATCTGTGGCGCGCATTCTGGTGGTGGATGACCACCCCAACACCGCCACCACCCTGGCGCGCGCCATCTCTCAACTGGGCGAGGGCGTCGAGGTCATATCCGCCACCAGCGGCAAGGAAGCCATTGAGTTTGCCAACGGCGGCGCCTTCGATGTGCTGATTACCGACATGATGATGCCTGGTATGAATGGGCTGGAGTTGATCGAACGTTTGCAGGCCCACCCTGGGGGGCGACCTGCTCACAACATTCTCATCACCGCTTACGACGTGCCAGGGTTGAAAGAATCGGCGCGACGCATGAAGGTCAACGAAGTCATCATCAAACCGGTGCGTCCCGAACACATTTACCAGATCGTCAGTAACATCCTGGGCGGCGGAACACTGACAGCCAAAACAACAGCCGCTCCTGAAAAACATCAGCAACCCTTTAAAATTCTCATCGCGGATGATATGCCCGATAACATCACGCTGCTGACGCGCTACATGCAAAACGAAGGCTACAGCTACATTACCGCTTCCAACGGGGTGGAAACGCTCGAAAAAATCCGTACAGAAATGCCAGATTTAATTTTGCTCGACATCAACATGCCACAAAAAGACGGCTTTGCCGTGCTCGAAGAACTGCGTGGCGACCCGGAGATTCAATATATCCCGGTCATCATCCTCTCGGCGGCGCGCATCAACGCTGGCGATGTGCAATCAGGTCTGAACCTGGGGGCAGACGACTATGTCACCAAGCCCTTTGACCGGCGCGAACTGTTTGCACGTATTCGCACCAAGTTGCGCGTCAAGGAAGCCGAAGATACCATCCGTCGCCGCAACCGCGAGTTGAGCGTGCTGCCCGAGATCGCCAAGGAACTGAGCGCGCGCCTGAGCGTGGATGAACTGGTTTCGGTGGTGCTCCATCGCACCGTTGAAACCATGGGAGCACTGGTCGGTCACGGGTTGATCTTTCATCCCACTTCCCCCTTGCAGAAAACCTACCATATCTCCACGTCCGATCCCCAAAAGACCATCCCCTTCCCACAATTGGATGGTCTGATTAAACAAATTGAAGAAAGCCGCCAGAGCAAAATCATTGACGATGTGGGCAACGAGGCAGAATGGCATGGAGCGGAAGGCGACCCAACGCGCTCTGCCGTGCTGGTACCGCTGGTGGGCCGCGAACATTTGCTGGGGATGCTGGTTTTGGGGCACGAAAAGAGTAGTTATTTCAAGCTGGAACATCTGGTGCTGCTGCAGGCCATTGCCTGCCAGGCGACGATTGCCGTCGAAAACGCCCAGCTTTATGAGCAACAGGAGCGCGAGCAGCAGCGCCTGAGCGCCGTACTGCAAAGCGCGGCAGACGCAATTTTGATGTTCGATGATGAAACACGTCTGCTGCTGCACAACCCGGCCGGGGAAAAATTATTCAGTGATTTTGAAATGCGCCAGGGCAAACCCTTTACCGAAACCCCCGGCTACGAAAGCTTTATGCAGTTGCTGGAGCGAGCAAAACAATCTACCGATGTCACTGGCGCAGACGTGGTCTGGCCAGATGGACGCACTTTTTCGGTCTCGATCACGCGCATTCAGGAGGGCGGTTATGTGGCGGTGCTGCACGATGTTTCCAACTTCGTCAAACTTGAGCAGGTCAAGAACGACTTCATCGCCACCGCCTCGCATGACCTGAAAAACCCCATCACCACCATCACTGGCTTTTTGCAACTGCTGCCGCACGCTGGGCCGCTCAATGACCAGCAAAAGGATTTTATTGCGCGCATCAATTCCGCTGTCAGCAACATGAACGAACTGGTGCATGACATGCTCGAACTGGCGCAGATTGACCTTGAAACAAAATTGCGTCATGAAGAGATTGACCTGGGCGCACTGCTTGAAAAACTGACAGATGAGTTCCAACCGCAGGCCCAGGCAAAAGAACAGACCCTGCAACTTGCCATCCCAGCACAGCCAGCCCATAGCCAGGGCGACCCGCTGCAACTGCGTCAGGCGCTCAACAATCTGATCGGCAATGCCATCAAATATACGCCTGTCAAAGGCAAAATTGATGTTTCATTGGAACAAAACGGGGCCGAGGCCATTATCAAGATACGCGATACCGGCTATGGCATCCCCGCTGCGGATCTGCCCTTTATCTTTGATCGTTTCTACCGTGTGAGTGAAGGCCACCCGGAAGGGATCGAGGGCAACGGGCTGGGCCTGGCAATTGTCAAATCCATTGCCGAGCGGCATGGCGGGCAGGTCAATGTGGAAAGTGTGGCCGAACAGGGAAGTTGTTTTCGCTTTACGCTGCCTCTTCATAGTATTTAGTGATAATCTGATTTTCTAGATTCTAATATCTAACAGCTAATATTTGAAAAACCGAGGTGCTTCAATGAATGATCCACAAGAAAAGACTGAAAAAGCTTGGTTAAAACGCTTAAAAGGTTTCTTTCAGCGTAATAAAACAAACAAGCCAAAAGTCAAGGCGCCATTGACCAGCGAGGCTCGGGACAAGCGTGCGTTTAACATTTCGATAGTGGTAGGTTTGTTAGAGTTGCTTAGCCTTGCCAGCTATCTCAATGCGAATAATGGCAAAGCCCTTACACTTACCGATCAACGCTTAACAAGCACAATTTTTACGCTGGCTTGTTTTCTTAGCGCGTGGCTTTCTCGGAGGGGCAAATCATCACTGGGTGTCAGTTTAATGTTATTGGCCGTCTATGGACTTTCCTTTATAACGGCATCAGGGATTTCAGGAGGAGGCATAGTACTAGCTGCATTTAATATTGGCATTACCCTTGCAATTACTTCCGCAGTCATGCCAGTCGATAGGGCTAGGCGTGTCAACTTATTAGGAGTATTAGTGGGGGGCATATTTATTTTATTAGATGTATTTGAGCCATTTCCGCGCCCACCTGATCCTACTCCTGTAATTTCAACAACAATCGTGGGCATATTCGTTGTTATATTTTCCATACTCATTGTACGGCGTTTCTTCACCTACAACATTCGCACTAAATTAATCATTGCATTTGCTGCCGTCACTGTTTTACCGTTACTTGCAATTGGTTATTATGACAACCTAAAATTGAGCGATACCCTCTACCAAAGCGCAAAGGAATCGATGGGGCAACTAGCAAGTCAGACAGCGTTTCAACTCGATAGCTTTATTGAAAATCAAAAGACGCTTGTAGCTGCGCAATCGCAAAACCCTTTTTTTATTGAATACCTTTCTTTGAGTCCATCAGAGCGTGCTGGCAAAGATGTAGAAACTAATAGCAAAAATGCTTTGATCACTTTATCTAATCAAAACACAAAATTCATTGATGCAGCAATGTTATTGGATAACCAAGGAACAATTGTATTAACAACCCTTAAAGACCAAAAAGAACAAGACAACATTCAAAGCCAGCTTTTTAAGCAAGCAACATCAAATAAGCAGGCCATAGTCAGCGGCCCAATAATTGATCAGAAAAGTGGCAAGGCAAGCATATACGTCATCGCCCCCATTAGAAAACAAGCAGATAATTTGTTAGGTATTTTAGTTGTGGAATATAACGCTAATATCATTGATGCTATTTTGGATAGCCTAGTCGCAAATTCTATTCCAAAAGAAATCTTATTTACAGTTATAGACAAAAATACTTTCATAAGAATTGGAAATACGGGTGATGCCAGTTTACTTTATAAGTCATATCAAGACTATACGGCAAATCAAATATCTACCTTGCAAAAGCAAGGTCTTTTGCTCCCCGGCTCTTCAAAAGATGCTCTAGCGACTGAAACTGAAACCGTAGCTGGATTGCAAAAATTGGATCAGTCTGCATTCTTTACTACTACACCTAATGATAAAACCGTACAGGCCAAAGATCTAAATAGCGGCGCAGCATTACACAACATGCCTTGGGTAGTTCTTGTCAAGCAATCAGAAGCTGCTGTCCTAAGGCCGTTGGCTCTGCAAAAGCGAGCTACTGCTTTAATATTTATCTTTTTGCTTTTACTGATCACATTAGCAGCAGTTGGACTTTCTCAATTGTTGGCATCTCCCATCCTAAGGCTTGCCAACACTGCCCAGAAAATCGCGGCTGGTGATCTGACTTTGCAATCAGATATTGAATCTAATGATGAAATCGGTACGCTGGCAACCGCTTTCAATCAAATGACACGTCAGACCCGCACCTTGATTAATTCGCTCGAGCAACGCAGCAAAGCACTCGCGACTTCGTCTGAGGTCAGCCGTCGTATTTCCACCATTCTCGATCAACAGGAACTGGTCACCGAAGTGGTCAAACAGGTGCAAATGGCTTTTGGCTATTACCATGCCCATATTTATCTCTTAGACGAAAATACTCAGGAGTTAATCATGGCAGGCGGTACTGGCGAAGCGGGCAAGGCCATGCTGGCACGCAACCATAAAATTCCGGTCGGCAAGGGTCTGGTGGGTCGTGCAGCTCAGAACAATATTACCGTGCTGGTAACGAATGTCGCCGAAGAGCCGCAATGGTTGCCCAATCCGCTGCTGCCTGATACCAAATCCGAAGTAGCTGTACCCATCGCCATCGCTGAACGCGTGCTAGGCGTCTTGGATGTACAGCACGATGTCGCAGACACACTCAAGCAGGAAGATGTCGATGTACTGCAATCGATTGCCAACCAGGTAGCGTTTGCGGTGCGCAATGCCCGCTCTTACTCTGAAGTGCAGGCCAAGGCAGACCGCGAATCATTGATCAGTTCCATCGGCCAAAAAATTCAGGGAACGATTACCGTCGAAAGCGCCATGCAGGTTGCCATCCGTGAAATTGGGCGAGCTTTAAACGGCGCAAAAACTCAGGTGACATTAAATGAAAATTCAAATGCGGATCACACCCATGAGGATGATATTCCAGTTCAACCTTAAAAGTTGTTGGAATGAATAATGAAGAGGAGATTAGTAGATGACTGACATACGTCAAAGTATGCGTGATGTCTTAAAAGATGCTGGCTTAAGCAAAATGACAAGATCAGCCTATGATACTGCCTGGATTGCGCGT
Source organism: uncultured Chloroflexia bacterium (assembly GCA_963757465.1). Lineage (GTDB taxonomy): Bacteria > Chloroflexota > Anaerolineae > Anaerolineales > Villigracilaceae > UBA5195. Next base: position 550,830 of record CAVWRY010000011.1, read on the forward strand.
CTGGGCGATCTGGAAACATCTTTAAGCCAGCAAGCTTTGAATTGGCTCTGTGAAAATCAATTGCAAGATGGCAGTTGGGGAGCTGTTACACCACTTTACTACCATGACCGCATCATTTGTACGCTTGCTGCCATGGTCGCACTAACCATGCGCGGACGGCGGCTGCAAGATCGGCGTCAAATTCAGCGTGGTCAACATGCATTGGAAGTATTAAGCCGTGGTGCACCAAGAGGATTAATGTCTGATCCGGCTGGCCCAACCATCGCCTTTGAAACCATCATGCCAACACTTTTAAAAGAAGTTGAATCTCACAATATCATAGCGCACCAACATGATACCGTCCTTGAGCGTCTAAGCCGCCAACGCGCGGCCAAACTTGCAAAACTGCCAGACGGTATGATTAATTGCAATGTGACACTTGCATTTTCAGCCGAAATGGTGGGATTGGATGGATTGAATTTGCTGGATAAAAATAACCTACAGGAATTCGACCATTCTGTGGGGCACAGCCCGGCAGCGACCTGTTTTTTTGCTCTGCACGCTAATCCTGATCCCAATAAACAGGCATCAGCTTTAGACTTTTTGCGCAGCATTGCTATTAATGGTGCAGGCCCCACCATAACCCCTATTGACGGATTTGAATATGCCTGGATACTGTTAAACTTGGCGCTGACTGATTGTTTGGATGATGAAACCCTTGCCCTATGCCAACCTTCACTCAATGCCCTTGAAGCAAAATGGAATCCGAAGAATGGTATTGCTACAATATTGGGAAATGCCTTTCCAGATGGAGATACGACTGCGGTAACGTATGAAGTATTAACCCGCTTTGGACGCAAAGGTGAATTACAAGGTTTGCTACATTATGAGGAAGATGAATATTTTCGCTGCTTTGAATTGGAAAGAGATCCATCTCTCAGCACAAATGTTCATGCGTTGGGCGCATTACGACATGCAGGGTTTGAAGCACACCATCCTTCAGTACAAAAAGTCTTGCACTTTTTGAAACAAACACAAACACGCCATTCTTTCTGGTTCGATAAATGGCATGCGTCACCCTATTACACAACTTGCCATGCCATCATTGCTGCCGCTGGCTATGCTGACGAATTGGTCACAAGTGCTGTCGATTGGGTTTTAAACACCCAAAACGATGACGGCTCCTGGGGATTTTATAACAATACATCCAGTGCAGAAGAAACTGCTTACTGCTTACAGGCCCTTGCGATTTGGAAACGACAAGGCAAAGGCGACGAAGAAATAACAAATGATATTCTGGAACACGGTGCCAATTGGCTCAAAGCTCACATGGACGACCCTTATCCATGGCTGTGGATTGGCAAAAGCCTGTATTGCCCCGAGCTGGTGGTTGAATTTGCCATTTTGAGCGCTTTGATGCTGGTGGAGCAGCTTTAATATCATGAGAGAACGCTGGTAGCAAGATAATAACTTGTTAGAAAAAGGCAGTGCTGTGCTCAAGTACGATCACCTGGCAATTAGCGCTTCCAATCAAGGAGCCATACCATGAAATTGTTTCGCATCACTTTTACCCTGTTGATGATCATACCGCTGCTCTCAGCCTGCGGGGCAGCACCTACCAAACCAGCCAACCCACCGCTGCGTATTGCTGTCAATTTGTGGCCGGGGCTTTATCCGGCAGCCATTGCACAAGAAGAAGGCTTCTTTGCTAAACACAACGTCAATGTCCAATTGATTTACTACGATGCCTATCCCAATACCTACCCCGATCTGGTTGCCGATAAAATAGATGGGTTAAGTGTTGTCATTGGCGACATACTACCCATCAGCACTCAAAAAAATATCCGGTTCATCTTTCCAATAGATGCGTCAGATGGTGCTGATATGCTTATTGTTGGCCCGACGATCAAAAACGCATCTGATTTGAAAGGCAAGCGGATTGGGGTTGACTTTGGCACCTATGGCGAATTATTTGTACGCACATTATTGAAACAAAATGGAATCACCCCGACCGATGTAACACTCGTCAATATTCACGCCCCCGATGCAGCGCAGGCCTTCCCAGCCAAGGTGGATGCCGTTCATACTTATGGTTCATACGCATCAGATGTTCTCAAGCAAGGCGGAAATGTCTTGTTTACCAGCAGTCAAACTCCCAATTTGGTCATGGATATGATGGTATTTTCAGATAAGCTGGTAAAAGAACGCCCCGAAGATATTCAAGCTTTTACCGATGCCTGGTTCGAAGCAGTAGATTGGATGAATACACATCACGATCAGGTCCCGGCAATTGTGACCAAAGTATTTGGGTCTGGACTGAAACCCGAAGACATTTTTTTTGAAGGCGATAAAGTATTCAACCACGCCGAAGCCAAAGCGCTTATGCAACCCGGCAAAGATTCTTCATCTGCTTACTATATTACGCAAAATTACATCGACTTTCTGGCAACAGCAGGCATTCTTACAACCAAACCCAAACCAGAAGCTTTAATTGATCCTTCATTTTTGAAGTAACCCAAAGCAATCTGTGCAGGAGATAGATCATGACAAATTCAATCCCACTCGATCCTACTACCAGATCAACACGCATCAACTTTAGTTTGCGCACCAAGCTATTGGCCGCCTTCCTGCTGGTGGCGTTTATTCCGCTTGGGGTTGTGTTGTTCATCAACAATCGCGCAACCACACAGCTCCTGACAGCCAACTCTGATGCTGCGCTGCGTGCGGCGGCGGCCCAAACGGCTTCTACGTTAGATACCTTCCTACGCGAGCGGTTGAATGATGTACGGGTTGAAGCGCAAAAACACGTTTTCGCAGAATATCTCTTATTGCCAGCAGCGCAACGCGCAGGCAGTGAAACCGAAAGTGCCCTATCGATTGATTTGCGAAGTATTGCGCGTCGTGACCAAACTTTCATTACATCGGTTGGCTTGCTCGATAAAAACGGTCTTTCTGTGGCAGATACCGAAGTTTCCGAAATAGGCGTTGATAAATCAAAACGCGACTATTTTATGAATGTGCGCGACACCCAACTGCCTTTTGTCTCTCCTGTTGAAATTTCTCAAACCGTAAATATTCCATCCATGTACTTTACCGCCCCAGTTCGTGATGGCAATAACAATTTCATTGGTGTCTTGCGCATTCGTTACAATGCAACGATCCTCCAATCCATCATCAGCAATTCCGCAGACAATGCCGGGTTGGATGGATTAACCATCGTTGTATTAGATGAAAACCATATCCGCCTTGCCCATAACACCGCTCCTGAAATTATTTTCAAATCTGTCGTTCCCCTTCCAGCCGCTACAGTGGCAAAACTCCAGGATGAGGATCGTTTACCAAAAGATAAATCGGCCGATCAGCTTTCCACAAACATCCAATCCATGGAAGATGGTCTGAAAAATCTGGATCAACATTCCGTCTTTGTTGCGGAATTCCACGATTTTGGTGAAGGTGATGAAGAAGGGACGGCTGTACGCCTTACCAATCAACCCTGGATCGTTGCCGCCGGGCAAAACCAGGGCATTTATCTGGCGCCATTGGTGGAACAAAATCGCACAGCCGCCATTCTGGCGCTTATTATTGCGGCCTTTGTAGCGCTGGCTGCGCTGCTGGTAGCCCAAACCATTTCAAACCCGGTGATACGCCTGACAGATGTGGCACAAAAAATTGCTGCTGGTGACATTAATTTGCAGGCAAAAGTTAAATCAGGTGATGAAATTGGTGCGCTGGCAAATTCATTTAATCTAATGACATCCCAATTGCGAGAACTCATCAGCGACCTGGAACAACGCGTCGCAGACCGCACCAAAGCACTGATCACATCCAACGAAGTGAGCCGTCGCATCTTGATTATTCTGGATCAAAAACAATTGGTAAACGAGGTGGTTGATCAAGTGCAGGGCGCATTCAATTATTACCATGCCCATATTTATCTTTTGAACGAAGATGGTGATAAGTTGATCATGGCAGGCGGCACAGGGGAAGCTGGTCAAATAATGCTGGCGCAAAATCATAAGATTGACTTTGGCAAGGGACTGGTAGGTCGCGCAGCACAACAAAATCATTCCGTGCTTGTCTCGGATGTTTCAAAAGACCCCAATTGGCTGCCAAACCCTATGTTGCCTGATACCAAATCAGAAATTGCTGTTCCAATCTCCATTGCAGATCAAGTGATTGGCGTGTTGGATGTGCAGCACGATATTGCGGGTGGTTTGCAACAGGCTGATGTGGATCTGCTTGAATCAATTGCCAACCAGGTGGCTTTCGCCATACGCAATGCGCGTTCGTATACCGAATTGCAAACACAGGCAAAGAGTGAAATGTTGATTGGCTCAATTGGTCAAAAAATTCTAAATGCCACCACGCTGGAAGATACAATCCAGATTGCTGCCCGTGAATTGGGTCGTGCATTAAACTCTCAGGAAACACGTGTGGTATTGAGAGCTGGCAAAAATATCAGCAATAAGAATTAGCGGAGAGAAAACCATGTCAGCATCCACCCCATATGTTGCTCAAAATCCTAAAAATAACGCGCCTCAAGCTACCCGCATCAGCGCAAATGGCCTTTCCAATATTCCAATTGCCTGGAAGATAAGCCTGATTATCTTCATTTTGTCCATGCTCGCGGTTGGCATAGGGTGGATTGCCCAAAATGGGCTGTATACAATGAATCAGCAGCTTAAAAACATGTACGGTTTTATGCTGATCCCTATTGAATCCATATCAAACGCCAGCACTGCAATGACCAGCAGTGAATTCGAAATACAGCAACTTCACACAGAAAATTTAACCCCGGATGAGCAAAAACAAAGTTTGTCAAAATTAGACACAAACGATAAAGTTGTTTCAGAAATGATTTCGAAATACAAAACCGAATGGATCACAACAACAAGCCCTGAATTTACCGATGTTTTGCGAGCCGCCAACAAACTTGATCTCCAAGCCCAAGAAGTAGACACCCTTAAAAAGCTGGAAGACGCATTCAAGCAATACCAGCAAACGCGTAACAGCTTTATTAGCCGCCTGCAAGCAGGACAGACAGATGAACAACTTGCTCATATTGCAATTAAACAACTAGAACAAGCACATGCCAGTCTGGATACATTGCTTCAGATCAATGGCCAATTCGCCAGTATTTCAAATGATACGGCTTCGGCTGCTTACAGCCAGACCATTAACAATTCAATTATGGCGCTGCTTTTGGGTCTTCTGGTCAGCATTATTATTAGTTATCTAATTGTCAGATCCATTACCACTCGGCTGAGCGCGTTAACCCGCAGCGCGTATGCATTGCAGGAAGGTGATTTCAATCAACGAGTCTCTGTGGTTGGTCGTGACGAGATCGGTCAGCTTGGTATCATCTTCATCAAGATGGGGGCGCAGTTAAAAGACCTTTTCGACGCACAGGAACAGCGTGTTGCAGAACGTACGCATGATCTTGAGTTGGCTTCTGATGTGGGACGGGCCATGACTGAAAAGGTCGCAAACCTGACTGAACTGCTTTCGCATGCGGTCGAGCTTATTCGCTCCCGTTTTGACCTGTATTACACCCAAATTTACATGGCAGATGCATCAGGAAACAATTTGAATTTACAAGCCGGAACAGGCCATGTCGGACAGGAACTCCTGCGCCGCAGACATCATCTGCCCATTTCGTCTGGCTCCTTAAATGGTCGAGCTGCCGCAGACCGTACCCCCCTGATCGTAGCTGACACACTCAAGAGTGGCAGTTTCCTCCCCAACCCGCTGCTCCCCCTCACCCGCTCCGAAATGGCTGTACCGCTCATCGCAAACGGCAAAATCCTGGGTGTGCTCGATATGCAAAGTGAACGCCCTGATACATTCCGCGAATCAAACCTGCCGGCCTTTCAAGTGTTGGCCGGGCAGCTTGCCATCGCCATTCAAAATGCCAAATTATTCCAGCAAGCTGAGGAAGCGCATCTGGAAGTGGAAGCGCAAGCCAACCGTCTCACGACAGCAGGCTGGCAGGAATTCCTCAATGCTGTCGATCGCAACGAAAGCATTGGTTTTATCTACAGCCAAAATGAAGTGCAACCTTTGGATGAGGCACAAAACCCTGCACCCAAAAACGCAATCACCATGCCCATTCAAGTTTCTGGCGCAACAGTCGGCGAAGTACAGTTGGTTGACCAGGAAAGTCGCGAGTGGACACCTGGTGAAATGCAGGTTATCCGCGCCACGGTATTCCGCGTAGCGCAGCATATTGAGAACTTGCGCTTGCTGGCTCAGGCTGAACGTTACCGCGCTGAAGCGGAACAAGTTTCTCGCCGCCTGACAAGCGAAGGCTGGAATGAATACTTAAGACTCGTCACGAGCTGGCGCACGGCTACGTTTATGACCAGAACCAGGTGCAGCCCCTTAAAACACGCGAATATAAAACAGGTTTGCTTCCCAGCGCTGCCATCACACATGCACTCATCGTGCATGACCAATCCATCGGAGAACTCGCTGTTAGTACTGACTCTCGCGAAAATGCGCACGCCATCAGCATTATCAATGCAGTCAGCCAGCAACTCAGTGAACATATTGAAAATCTGCGCCTTCTTGAACAGGCCGAACAAAGACGTCTGGAAGCAGATGGCCTGACCCATGAACTGGCCCAGCGCGCCCACCAACTGGAAACCGTTGCCACGCTATCCACCACCGCATCCACCGTGCTTGACCCTGATCTACTCTTGCAGGATGTCGTCAACCTCACCAAGGAACGCTTTGGCATTTACCATGCTCACATTTACTTGACGGATGTGGATGGGGAAAACCTGATGCTTGGAAGTGGCGCTGGTGAAATTGGCCGACAAATGGTAGCCGAACAACATAGCGTTTCAATCAACGACAAATATTCACAGGTAGCACGCGCCGCCCGCGAGCAAAAACCGATCATCATTGATAATGTTCAAAGCCAGCCTGGGTTCGTGCTTAACCCGTTATTGCCAGAGACCCTTTCAGAAATGGCTATTCCAATGATTATCGGTGACAGGGTCATTGGTGTCTTTGATGTGCAATCCAAGCAGCTTGAAGGTTTCTCAAAAGAAGATGCATCCATTTACACCACCCTGGCTGCACAGGTTGCTGTCGCTTTACAAAATGCCCGTTTATACGTGGAACAGGCCGCCACTGTGACCCAACTGCGCGAACTGGATCGCCTGAAATCCACCTTCCTGGCAACCATGAGCCATGAGTTACGCACACCGCTCAATTCCATCCTTGGCTTTGCAGATGTTATGCTTGAAGGGCTGGATGGCGACCTGACGGACTATATGGAAAACGACCTTGGCTTGATCCGCAAGAATGGACAACATTTGCTAAACCTGATTAACGACGTGCTCGACATGGCGAAGATTGAATCAGGCACGATGAACCTGCACCCGGAAATGGTTCAAGTCTACGAAATTTTGGACGAAGTCCGAAGCATTACATCTACCCTTGCCAGCGAAAAGAATATCGCGCTCTTTATCACCGATGACTCCGATCAAGATATTGAAATTTTTGCAGATCGCACACGTCTGCGACAAGTGTTTATCAACCTGGTCAACAACTCGATCAAATTCACACTTCAAGGCAAGATATCCATGAACGTACATGCCATCGCCAATGAAAAAGTATTAGTCACCATCAAAGATACGGGTATTGGCATTCCTGCCAGCAAACTGGAAGCCATCTTCCAGGAATTCACCCAGGTGGATGACTCGTCCACGCGTAAAGCTGGCGGTACGGGTCTGGGGTTGCCCATCAGCCGCAAACTGATCGAAATGCACGGTGGCCGCTTATGGGCCGAAAGCACTGGCATCGCCGGAGAAGGCTCCGCCTTTTATGCCGAAATCCCGCTGCATGCCCATATCGTTGAAAACTAGGATATTCCAACCATGACGATGCCCAAATTTTTAGAATGTAATATCTGCGCCAACCAACAGCCCTATGAACCCTTCGTGCCTGCGGTCTGTCATAAGTGCAACTCACAATGGCTGGAAGCGCGTTACGATTACGATGCCTTCAAACGTGAAATTTTACGCGGCCTTCCCGGCCGTCCCCTCAACATGTGGCGTTATCAGGACATTTTACCGCTCAATAACCCTGCAGCAATTGACCTTTACCCGGCAGGGGGTACACCCCTTTGGCTTTCACAACGCTTCGCACCCAGTTTGGGCAACAATCACGTTTACATTAAAGATGAGCGCTATGGCCCTACCAGTTCCTTCAAAGATCGTCAGGCTGCCGGAGCTGTTGCGGCGATGATTGAACAGGGCGTACGCGAAGCAATCATCGCATCCACAGGCAATGCGGCTGTCGCCTACGCCGCAGCCTGCGCCCGTGCTGGCATCAAATTGTGGGTTTTCATGACCAGCCTTGTGCCACAGGAAAAATTACGCGAGGCAGCCCTCTTTGGCGCAGAAGTGATCCGCGTGAGTGGCAATTACGATCAGACCAAACAAATTGCATCGCAGTTTGCGCAGCGCCGCCGCCTGCTGTTGGATCGTGGCGCAACATCCATCCCGGCACGCGAAGCCATGAAAACAATCGCCTACGAAATTGTGGAACAACTTGGCTGGCGCGCCCCAGATTGGTATATTCAGCCGGTTAGCGGTGGACTGGGGCCGCTGGGCGTTTATCAGGGCTTTAAAGAACTCTATAACATGGGGCTGATTAACAAAATCCCGAAGCTGGGCATCATCCAGGCGGAAGGTTGCGCCCCCATGGTCAATGCTTTTCGCCTCGGCAAAGATGAAGCAGAAGCGATTGTCCCCAATACAAGCATTATCATTCTCTCCACTGGCGACCCCGGCAAAGCTTACACCTATCTCTGGCATTTGACCCAACAATACGGCGGCATCATGGAATCAGTCACCGACGCCGAAGCTTTTGCAGCCATGCGCGCCCTCGCCAAAAGCGAAGGAATGGCCGTGGAACCTGCCACATCTGTTGGGTTTGCAGGTCTCGAAAAGTTGTTAACTAACGGTACAATCAGTGCAGATGAGACCGTTGTCGTCAATTGTACGGGCCATACCTTCCCGGTTGAAAAGCATGTCCTTGGCGATCAATGGGCCGTTGATGTCCATCTGAGCGAGACCCAAATGCCAGCACCGCGTGAAGGTTTGCTGGCTGCACTTGAAAACCTGGACGAGAAAACAACCACCGTCCTGCTGATTGATGACAACCCTGATGATGCGCTGTTGATTCGTCGCCTGCTTGAAGGCAAAAAATCGTATCGCGTACTCCACGCCAAAGATGGCTGGGAAGGCTTATCGATGGCCCGTCAGCAATTGCCCGACCTGATCATTACCGACCTGACCATGCCCGGAATTGATGGCTTTGGCCTGGTCGAAGAACTGAAACTTGACCCACGCACCAAAGACATTCCAGTCGTTGTTGTCAGCGCAAAGGACATTACATCCGATGAACGCAGACGCCTCAATGGACATATTGAAGCACTTTACCAAAAGGGTTCACTGCCCCCACGCAAATTTGTGGACCAGGTAATTCAGGTGATTTAAGAAAAGAATGGCGAGTAAGCATCGTCAAAGTTTGGCAACAACATTCAACAAATTGCGCGATAAGCGATAACTTCGAGGAGAATTCTTATGGGACATAAAATATTGTGTATTGAAGACAATCCAGACAATATGACCCTGCTAAAGCGTGTGCTGGAATCACGTGGCTATACCCTGGTGGAAGCCCGCAACGGTCTTGATGGCGTTGCCAAGGCTGAATCAGAAGATGTGAAACTTGTTCTGCTGGATATTAACCTGCCAGACATTGATGGGTATGAAGTCGCGCACCGTTTGCGCGCCAGCGCAAACCCCAATGTGGCAACCCTCCCGATCATTGCCATCACCGCCAATGCGCTCAAAGGAGATGCTGAAAAAGCCCTCAGCGCAGGCTGTAACTTATACATGTCAAAACCAATTAACCTTCAAGAACTCTGGGCGCGCGTAGAAACCTTTGTAAAAAAATGAGCACCCATACTTTAAGTTTTTCAAACCGATTAAATCGGGATTTTGGAACCATTTCCTTCCTATCCAACCTGGAATGCTCTGGTTGCAACACCAAATATTCTCACAAACAAATTCACACCTTTTGCCCGCTGTGCCAGTCACCCCTGGTTGCCAGATACAATCTGGATGCTGCGCGTCAAAAGCTGGACCGTGATGAAATGATTTGTCGCGCCAAAGGGATGTGGCGCTGGCACGAACTTTTGCCAGTGCTCAACCCTGAAAATCAGGTTTCACTGGGCGAAGGAGATACAGCGCTGCTCCACCTGCCGCGCATCGGAAATTCATTGGGGTTATCACACCTTTATGTTAAAGAAGAAAGTAGCAATCCCACCGGCTCTTTTAAGGCGCGTGGACTTGCCAGCGCCATTTCAAAAGCCAAAGAATTAGGCATCAAAAAAGTCATTATCCCCACTGCTGGCAACGCGGGCGGGGCAATGGCAGCTTATGCGGCACGCGCCGGTCTGCGGGCCCATATTTTTATGCCCAAAGACACTCCGTTTGCGAACATCGAAGAAAGCCGTATTGCCGGCGCAGAAGTTGTGTTGGTGGATGGATTAATCAGCGAAGCGGCAGGCCTTTCGGGTGAAAAGGCCCGCACCGAGGGCTGGTTCGACCTTTCAACGTTTAAAGAACCTTACCGTATGGAAGGCAAAAAAGTAATGGGGTTTGAACTGGCTGAAGCCTTTGGCTGGGAACTGCCCGATGTGATCGTTTACCCCACAGGCGGCGGCACGGGCCTGGTCGGCATGTGGAAAGCCTTCAACGAACTGGAAGCGCTTGGCTGGCTGAAAAACACCAAACGTCCACGTATGGTCGCCGTTCAGGCAGAGGGATGTGCCCCGGTGGTAAAGGCATTTCAAGAAAAAGCGCTATTTTGCGATTTCTGGCTGGGAGCGCATACACTGGCATCCGGGCTGCGCGTGCCGAAAAGCTTTGCCGATCATTTAATTTTGCACGATCTTTATGAAAGCAATGGGATTGCCGTAGCCGTCAGCGACGAGGCCATTCTGGAAGCACAGAGCGAAATGGCAACCCAGGAAGGCATTTTCGCCGCTCCTGAAGGCGCTGCAACCCTGACCGCCATCAAAGAACTGCTCAAAATCAATTGGATTCAACCTGACGAGAAGGTGGTGCTTTTCAACACTGGCTCAGGATTAAAGTATTTGAATTATCATTCATAATCGTCTGTGAAAACAGGTGACAGTCACTTCCCCTCATAACATCACAATTTAGCGCATTACCGCAGCCAGGCCCAGCCCATTGGGGCCAATGTGCGTTCCGATGACTGTCGTTACGTTGACAATTTGGATGTCATGCGGCAGGGCTTTGCGGTGTTCTGCCATCAACAAGTCCAGCAATCCTTTGGCGCGCGCGGGAGCGTTGGTATGCAAAATGGCGAGTTTTTCGAGCGGCCCCAGACTGACAAGCCGGGCATATAGTTTTTCGGCAGCTTGACGGGTGGTGCGGGGCGCGCCAAGGGGTCGTACTTCGCCTTCCACCAGTTCGACAACGGGTTTGATGCTTAATAATCCGCCAAGTTTTGCCACTGCAGCCGGTACCCGCCCAGAACGGCGCACATATTCCAGCGTGTCTAATGTCGCGTAAACGCGCAAACGCTCACGGGTGGCGCGGATTGCTTCCAGCGCTTCATCCAGACTGCCATCATCGGCGATGACTTCAGCGGCGGCCAAAACCTGAAAACCTGATCCCAAACTCAGCGATCCGCTTTCGAGCACTGTGACCTGTCCCGGGAAATCAACCGCAGCCTGACAGGCGACACTAAAAATGCTGGTCAATTTTGCGGCAATATGCAGGGAAATAATATGCTGACAACCCGCATCCAACAGCCTGCGGTAGCGCGTCTGGAAATCCCCGATGGATGGCGCAGCGGTGGTGGGAGCGGTTTTTAAATTGGGCAGGCGCGTGTAAAAGGCGTCGCGGGTGATGTCTTTTCCATCGAGAAAAGGCTGGCCTTCGATGACAAGCGTGGATGGGATGACTTCAATACCATATTGCGCCACCAACACGGCTGGAAGATCAGCAGCGGAATTTGTGACAAGGCCGATTTTCATGAAAACCAGGGATTAGAAAATAGAGAGTAGTGAGTAGGAAACTCGTAAATCATCTAATCACAAATTGGTTGGTTCCATCACGGTAATGGCAACCGTCTCAGGGCCAAACAGACGCGCCAGCACTGGGGGCGTTTCAAGATCGGTAAACGGAACTTCGGGGAAGTTTTGCGCGGCGATCTCGCGCAGCGAGCGCGGACGAATGGCGCTGTCTTTGCCGTGCAGACAGGCAATTTGAATGGGGGTTTCAAACTCTTCGAGAAATTCCTGGAACGATTTTGAGCAAGTGCCGCCGCGTGCGGATTTTTTTGTAGGGGACCAGTTCGACCATCATCGAGGCTCATCAAAGGCAGGCCGTCGGTTTGCGGCAACAAAAATGGGCCTTGCGAAAGACTATCCGCGTCGATGTGGATTAGGGTGTAAATGGAGGCAATCGCAGCCCGCAGATGTTGCTCTACATCGGACAGGCTTGCGCCCGCCAGAATGGCCTGCGCCCCAAGTTGCGCCAACATCCCCAGGCCGGGGCCGGTCTGCTTGGAATCCAATACTGTGATTTGCACCATGCCGCCGTGCTGCAAAGCAGCCTGCTGGGCGACACGCGCCACCGGTAGAATGTGGCTGGAAACAGTCAGCACGATGATTTCGCCAAATTCGTGCTCAAGCTCGCGGTAGGTGCGCAGAAAATCTTCCAGCGTTGGCACGCTGACAGAACCAGCGTCCAGGTGCAGGGGCAGAGTCCGAATGAGCCGCTGACCGGGGAAAGGCCCATGTGGCAACTGGGCGGTGTTATCAATCAGAATACCAATGGAATTATTCAATCGAAAGGATGAACTGGTAGTGGGGTTGACCGCCTTCTTGCACTTCCACTTCCTGCGCGGTGTAATGTTGGCGGATGAGATCGGCAATGCGGTTGGCTTCGGGGTGTGACATTCCTTCACCATAAAAGAGCGTAATCAGTTCGTAATCAGCCGTGCCTGCTTTTTCGAGCAGCGCCAGGCAGGCATCTTCAATGCTGTCGGCGGCCACAGCCAGCTTGCCGTTGAGCAGCGCAATCACCTGTCCATTCTTGACGGTCACACCGTCAATCTCGACAGAGCGGGTGGCAACGGTGACTTCACCAGTGATGATACCATCCAAGGAACGGGTCATTTTCCCGGCCACTTTTTCCAGATCGCCCGTTGGGTCGAGTTGCAGCATGGCCGCCAGCCCCTGCGGAATGGTTTTGCTGGGCACAACATACACCGATTTTGTGGTGACTTCTTTGGCCTGCTGAGCAGCCAGAATGATATTTTTATTGTTGGGTAAAATGATGATTTTGTCGGTGGGCAGGCCCTCGAAGGCATCGAGAATATCTTTGGTGGATGGGTTCATCGTCTGACCACCGGAGATGATCGATGCCACCCCGAGGCTGGCGAAGATGCGCGAAAGGCCGGCTCCTGGCGAGACGGCGACCACGCCGATCTGACCCGGTTCGATGTTGGTCAGCGTGAGGCGGGCCTGACCCGTATGGCTCTCGATCTCGTCCATTTGGGCTTTCAGGTTTTCCATGGCGACCTTGGTAATGGTGCCAATGCCCATGATGTAGTCGATGGGCACATAGCGCTTTTCAAGCAGCACATGGATATGCATGCGGTACATCCCTTCGCCTTCGCCCACCTGAATGGAGGTGCCCATCTCTTCGAGCGCGGCGTAGAAGGTTTTCAAATCAAAGTTGCTGGCAGGGCGAAAATCCACGACGACTTCAAAATCCTGTCCATCTTCAACGTTTTGCATGGCGTTCTCAAAACTCATGGCAGAGATTGGCAAAATGGAAATGACTGGCGAATTGAGCGGCTGGCCATCCAGAAAGCGCAACATGCCTTCAAAAATAAAAAATAGACCCTTGCCACCCGAATCGACGACGCCTGCCTGTTTCAGGATGGGAAGCATCTCCTGCGTGCGCTGCACCGATGCGTCTGCTTCGGCGATGACCCGACGCAGAATCTCCACCGGGTCGGTGGTCTCTTTGAGGGCCGCCGCCGCTGCTGTAGCGGCATCTTTGGCTACAGTGAGAATGGTTCCCTCAATGGGGCGCACCACGCCTTTGTAGGCGGTATCACGTCCCTCGGCAAAGGCCGCCGCAAGGGCAGCGCCATCGATGACATCTTTGCCTTGCAGGGCGCGCGAAAATCCGCGCCAGAGCTGCGAGAGAATCACACCAGAGTTGCCGCGTGCGCCCATCAGCGCACCCTGCGCGACGGCTGCCGCCATCTGCCCGACATTGTGGTAACCGAGGTTGGCAATTTCGTCATAGGCGGCTTGCATGGTGAGCAACATATTGGTGCCTGTATCGCCATCTGGAACAGGGAAGACATTCAGGTTATTGACCAGTTGATGATTGGTGCGCAACCAGGTCAGCCCGGCTTCGACCAGTTGTTTTAATGCAAGACCGTCAAACGATTTCTGCATGAAATGAGTTCTCCTTGATGGGCAAAGCGCCGCGCATATTTAAGTGGGATGGGATTTTTACCACAAAGTAGACAGGGAATAAAGCCCCGCCCGTCAGACTCGGCAACTCAGCCCGGGAAAATGAGCTGAGTCGGGGCGGCTGGTTTGCGTAGGAAACAGGATCAATCCGGGTTGCTGACGCGCAGCCCCTGGACATGGATGTTGACCTCGTGAACTTTCAACCCGATGGCTTTCTCTACCTGGTAGCGGATGGCTTTGCTCAGGCTTTCAGAGACCGACGTAATGCGCGTGCCGAACTCAATGATGATGAAAACATCAATATCGAGTCGGTCTCCGGTAAAACGCACATTGATGCCACGGGACGGTTCGCGTGTGATGGTGGTAGCGATGCCCTCCGCAAGGTTTTTGGGGGCGAGGCCGACAATGCCGTAGGATTGGCGAGTGGCGTGATAGACAATTGCCGCAATGGCGGTGGGTGAGATGTGAATGCTGCCGAGTGTTGTTTTTTCCTGTCCCATAGCTGCCTGTCCTTTGATCTAGTTTCAACTTGTCTTGTGAAAGAAGTTGTTCTGTGGTAGAATGTTGCGCTTGTCGGTTCTGGAATTCTTGGCATCGCGTATCGTTGATAAACGGTATTGTAACATTTGTAGTGAAAGGATTATTCAAAATGGCTAAATGCGCTCACTGTGGTAAGACGACCTCTTTCGGTCACAATCGTTCCTTCTCTCAACACGCAACCAACCGTAAGTTTTTGCCCAATTTGCAGAAGGTAACTGTTTACGACAAGGGTCAAAAGAAACAGAAGAAGCTTTGCACCAAGTGCATCCGCACGATGGTTAAGACAGCTTAGTTCTTCTTTTTTATCTTAATTTATTCAAATCAGAGATCGCGGCGCAAGCCGTGATTTTTGTTTCCTTTTAGCGGTTAGACGTTAGCTTTTAGATTTTAGCGAACATCTAATCGCTAATGTCTAATGGCTGCTGTTCGCAAAGCCGCCACCCCGGCCGCAATCCCACCGGGATGTTTGAAAACACCATTTCCGGCGACGAAGGTATCGGCACCGGCAGCGATCAGGGCAGGCAGGGTCTTCTCAGATGCACCGCCATCCACTTGCAGGCGGGCAGATGAACCAATTGCATCCAGTGCCTTGCGCACCTGGGCAATTTTGGGTAGCATTTCGGGGATGAAGTCCTGGCCTGAAAAACCGGGGTTGACAGTCATCACCAGTACCACATCGACCATATACAAAACTGGTTCAATCATCACAGCGGGCGTGCCGGGGTTCAAGGTCACACCTGCCTTGACCCCCAGCGATTTGATCTGTTGCAGGGTACGGTGCAGGTGCGGACAGGTTTCGACATGCACCGTCAGGTGGTCGGCCCCAGCTTTGGCAAAGGCTTCAAGCAAACGCTCAGGCTTCTCGATCATGAGATGCACATCCAGCGGCAGCTTGGTCACCTTACGGCAGGCTTCAACCACCACGGGACCCATTGTCAGGTTGGGAGCGAAGTGCCCGTCAATCACGTCAATGTGAATCCAATCAACACCAGCGGCTTCACAGGCACTGATTTCTTCACCCAGGCGGGAAAAATCGGCAGAAAGAATAGAGGGGGCAATATAGAAGGGAGATGTCATAGGGGAGCGGGTGTTGTCCAACGGAGATAGATGAAAAACCACATTACCAGCACCCCGCCAACAGCCATCAAGGCCAACAGCCCCAGGCCAACAGAAATCCAGTCGATCTCGCTGATATCTTCTTCAGGCGGGATGGTCAGCAACACATTCGGTTTGACGGGGGGCGGCGGGACTGGCTTGAGACGGATCGGCGGCGGGACGTAGGTAGCCTGCGTAGGTGGAAGCGGCGGCGGAGAAATGGGTTCTGGCGGAATCGGAGTGGTGATTTGTACTGCCGGGGCTTTGCGTGCCTGGCCAAACGTCATCAGAACACGCCCCAGTTGATCGGCGGTGCGATAACGGGCGGCGGGTTCCTTGGCCAAAATCTTCATCATAATTTGTTCAAGTTCCGGTGTAATAGCCGGGTTAAGCTGACTGGGGGGCTGGGGCAGCATGTCGCGGTGCATGGTCGCGAGTGCTTCTGCCGTCTTGGCGATAAAGGGCGGTTTTCCCGTCAGCGCTTCGTACATCACAACGCCCAGCGAATAAACGTCGGATGCAGGCGATGGTGCCTGCCCGCTGGCCTGCTCCGGGGAAAAGTAAAGGGGTGAACCCCAGACGACATCGTGTTGCTCATCCGGGTGGATGCTGGCGATGGCGCGGGCGATGCCGAAGTCGGTTACTTTCAGTCGCTGATCTGGCATCACGAGCAGGTTGTGCGGCTTGACATCACAATGAATGAGCCCGGCACGATGCGCGTACCCCAGCCCGGCACAGGCCTGCACAATCAGCGGGATAGTGTCATCGGGACCGAGCTTGCCCAGATGCTCAATCATCGTTTTCAGGTTGGTTCCCGGAACGTGTTCCATGACCAGAAATAACTGACCCTGGTCAAAACCAAAATCATGCACCGTGACAATGTTGGGGTGCGAAAGATTGGCCGCGGCGCGGGCTTCCTGTCGAAAACGGGCCTGAAACTCAGGGTCAGCCGAAAAATCGGGACGCAGGACTTTAATTGCAACAAACCGATCCAGCATCAGGTCACGGGCGCGATACACTTGCGCCATGCCACCTTTGCCGATCGGTTCAAGTAAGTGATAACGATGGTTGAGCGTGTCAATGTCAGTCATTCTGCTGAAATTATATCATTGAGACGAGGCAAGCTCGCAGGCGATGTCCTGAGCTTGTCGAAGGATTGAAAGTTGCGGGTTGCGTGGAAAGGGATTTTCCTGTATCCTTGCGTTCTTCAAAAAGGATTGCCCATGAAACAGACTTTTTCATTGCTCATCGTGCTCATCTTTCTGCTCTCAGCCTGCACGAGCCCACAAAAGGCACGCCCGGCGCAGGCCACACCCGCCGATGCAGATGCCAGCAAAGAGACACGTGCTGTGCTCTCGTATCTGGCAGACCTGTCCAACGATGTCAAACCTGGTGTGATTGCCGGGCAAAACACCGGGCACGGCAACCAGATTTTGGACGCCAGTGGTCTGGTAGGCTATGCACCGCTCGTTGGCACGCTTGAACAGCAAACCGGCGAAGTTCCCGGCATAATTGGGCTGGATTATGAGCAAGACGGCATTTTCACCGACGATCAATTGCTGGCAGCCAACCAGATCTTAATCAAACACTGGAAAGCAGGTGGGCTGGTAACGATCAACTGGTCGCCGCTCAACCCCTGGTTAAATGACGAACTGGACTTGAACAACCATCGCGGCATCTGGACCGACACGCGCAATCAGGGCGATAACCTGAAGAATGTGGATCTGCGCCAGTTAACGGATCCAAAATCTGCCATTTACCCGGTCTGGCGGCGTAAACTGGATCGTATTGCCACTGCCCTGCTGGATCTGCAAAAAGCGGGCGTGGTGGTGCTCTGGCGTCCGATGCAAGAGATGAACGGCAATTGGTTCTGGTGGGGATATGCCAGCTACAGCAATGATCCCAGCCCCTATATTGCGCTCTGGGCAGATATGTTTCATTATTTTAAAGATGTAAAAGGGCTGCACAATCTGCTATGGGTTTACTCTCCAGCGCATGGTCCCGATAACATCCTGGAACAGTTTGCCATCAAACCCGTCGGCTGGTCGTACCCGGGAGACGCCTATGTGGATGTGGTGGCTGGAACCGCCTACAACGACGGGCTGGATATCAAAGACTACGACACCTACCGCGCCTTTGGCAAACCTCTTGGCATGGCTGAGTTTGGCCCGACGCTGGGTGGCGCAAACAGCCTGAAAGGAACCTTCGACACCACATTGTATGCCGCCCGGCTACTGAAAGATTATCCCGCCATTGCCTACTGGGTAAGCTGGCACAACTGGCCCGTCAACAACGATGTGGAGCATCAGGCCATTGTCAGCAACCAGAACGCAAAAGATTTGATGCAAAACCCGGCAGTGCTAACCCTTAAACGCATTCAGCGTTAACTGCCCACCCTAACGTCTGGAGTTTCCTCTGTTCATGAAACAAAAATTTCCCTTCAAAATCTCAACAGAAGCGCTGCTGTTTGGCGGACTTTTGCTGCTCAACATTTTTTTCGTCATCTTTCGCTTCTTCCCCACCATCCGTGACATCAATCTCTGGGACGACGCCGCCTACATCGAGCGCGGACGAATGCTCGCGCAGGGCATTTTTCCCAAATTCTCAGACAACCCGCTTATGGCGCTGATTTTCGCCATCTCTTATATACCCTTCCAACACGACGGTTTCTGGATCATCCACACATCCAGCATCGGACGCATCTTGATGTTCGCGCTGATGTGGACAAGTGTTTACCTGATCGCCAAACAAATCCCTGGTATCAAGTGGTACGTCATAGTCGGCGCAATGTTTGTCTCCACCGTCAGCGTCGATATTCTCGAAAACCCATCCGACTCGCTTTACGCCGGTGTGGCTGGTCTGGCCTTCTGGCAAATGCTATGCTATTTCAACACACGCCGCACCAAACATCTGGCGCTGACCTCGCTCATCATCGGGCTTGCCGCCATGGCCCGCAATGACGGACTGGTGCTTTTTGGCGTCTTCGGCATCATCGCGCTTTTCTACCTGAAAAGCGCCGAAAACAAGCTGCAACACCTTGCCGCCGCCATCCTGCCCTTTGTCATCCTTGTCGGCGGCTACGTACTGGCTTACGGTCTGGTCACCGGCGATTACGACCTTGGCACACAAGAACGTTCGTACCTGGCCTTTCAACAAGGCCAGATGGAACTGACCACCGCCAAACCAGGCTGCATCCTCGGACCGGTTAAATGCGTGGAGCAGGAAGTCAACCGTTTGTATGGCAGTTCCGCTGAAAATGGCAACTCCGTTTTTCGAGCGATTGCCCGCAACCCGTCAGCGTATTTGCAAAGACTACGGCAGATGTTTTCCAATTTGCCGCGCCTCGTCCATGACGCCTATGGCAAGCAGACATTCTATGCTTTGATTTTTCTCGTCCCGCTGGGAATTTTTGCCCTGATCCGCAAAAAACAGATTGCACTGTTGCTGGTCAGCCTTGCCTGGTGTCTTCCCATCCTGACCTATTTCCTGACCTTCTTCCGCGCCGGATATTTGCGCACGCCATTTTTCATCATCCTTGCGCTGGCATCCTTTGGCGTGCTTGAGCTGGTCGAATCGCTGGGGCAAAAACGGCAATGGCTGTGGATCACCATCCTGCTTGTTCTCACAGTCGTGGGATAAAACAATCGCTCGATTACGACTACTTCAGCACGATTATCCTGCTGGCCTGCATTCTATTGGCACGCGTGCTGCAACAAAACCTGCCTGAAAACCGCGCACTGATCTTCAGCCTCTTCCTGGCTGGCGGATTAATCATGCGTGGCGGCTTCACCCCACCCGTCATCCCCATCACCGGCGCGATTGCCGAAGAGCAGGCCATCATCGTGCTCGAACAAAACTTCCCCGAAAATTCGCTCATCGGCGCAGGTGCGCCCGGTATCCCCTTTGCGGCGCGGATGAAATACCTGCCCACCACTGAAAAAACTCAACTAATAACGGCGACCACCCCGCTTGAATACTACAACGGCCTGAAAAATCTCGGCATCAAGGCCATTTATGTTGACAACATTATTACCAACAACCGTTCACTGTGGGCCATTATCAAACCCGGCATCGGCACATACTACAAACAACTCTACACGGGTCGAGCGGATTCGATTTTGGTGTTGAAGGTAAAGTAATAAAAAGAGCCATCCACAAAAATGTGGATGGCTCTTTTACAAATGACCTTCAATGCATTTTACCCCTGCGGCGGGGAAATTATCGTGAAGAAATCAGAAGCTGCCCAGCCGGTGCGTGTCGGGTCGTTGGGCGCTACCAACTCATACCAGGTATAACCATCCGTCTGGCGGGGACCACCCTTGACGACGAATACTTCGGCGTCGAAAGCGATAAACAGCGAATCGCCGGCTTAAGCCTGGCGCAGAGCGGATACGCAGCCCGACGCCCTCCGTACCCTTGATCTGGACATACGAACCAATGGCGATCTGCCCCGGCAGCAGCGTGGGCGTGACTGTGGGCGCATCGGGGTCAATGGTAGGGGTCGGCGGCGGCAGGGGCGTGGCGGTCGGAGCCGGGATGATCGTCATCTCTGCAATCACATTGGCTGGGGCTGGCTTGAGCATAAACAATTCAATCACAACGCAAGTGACACTCAGGGCAAAAATGCCGATGAGAATGGCGCCAATCAGCACACGGGGTTTCAACACAGGCGAAAAATCAAATCTCATGATTCATCTTCAAGTTGCCATTATGCGGTGGCTGCGCCAGCATTGCCATGGAGCGGCGCGGAACCATCATTTTCAACGCGCGCGGCAGGATCGAAAATTCCAGGTTTTGTTGCAGCCCGCCCGGTTCACCATCCACCTGCAAGGAAACCGCCGGGGACGCTTCGAGGCGTAGGGTGCGAAACGGAATGCGGATGGCGTCCTCGGCGAGCATGTGGGTGCCAGAGAACAGGCCAAGCGCATGGCGCATGGCATCCCCCAGGTTGTCGCCTGAAAAAAGCCACAAATCCATCTGTCCATCATCGAGGCGCGCGTCCGGCGAAATTTGCACATAACCGCCCAGATAAGTACGAATGTTTGTTACCACAGCCAGCATGTAATGCCCATCGATGGCCTGTCCATCTGCGCGGGCTTTCAAGTCAATGCCATGCCAGACAGCCGCATTCCAGAGGCTCAACACCGTCGATTGCGGAACTACCCAATACTTGTCAAAGCGGACGCGCGGCTCCAACTGATGGACGATCATCGCATCCAGTCCCAGACCAGCCCACAGCAAAAAGGGTTTGCCATTGCAGACCCCTACATCCACGCTGTAGACGGGTGCGTCGATCAGTTGCCGCAGGTTCTCGTCCAATGCCCACCAACGGCTCCAACCAAAGGGACGCAGACCAAGCTCGATCGCCAGGACATTCTGCGTCCCTGCAGGAAGGATGCCAAGGGTCGTTGTCGAACCCGCCAACCCGGCGGCGATCTGCCCGATGGTGCCATCCCCCCCGATGGCAAAGACGGCATCCACCGTTCCGGCAGCTTCCTGCGCCAGGGCGGTGGCATGTTCGCCATTGCGGGTCGGGAAAATGCGGATCTGCCAACCGGCAGCGCGTAAGATGTCTGCGGCTTTGTAAACAAATGGGCCAACGGGGATGCGTCCGGCGGCAGGGTTATAGATCAGGTAGGCTTTCATAGGAAAATTATACCCGGCGCGGCCATAATTTGCGCTTTTTTCTGACGATAAATCTCCAGTTAGGATTATCGCGTATAATCGGCGCATGATGACCTATAAAAAAGCCCTTTTGTTAACCATTATTTTTCTGCTGACAATCTTCGCTGTCGGATGTGGCGGGGCAGCCGCCAAGCCTACGCCAACAAACGATGGCCTTTTCGATTTTAAGTCACCCGATGGGCTGTTTTCCCTGAGAGTGCCCGAAACTTGGACGGAGTCAACCGTCAAATCAACCGATGGGAAGTTGATGCAATTTAAATTTACTGCAACTGATCAGCGGGGATTTATTCATATCGTGACAGCTACCGGAGACAAGCCTGTCTCAAACCCGGTTGCGCAGGCATTCACGCTGCGCATTCTACAAAGTTATTTTGATAAAGATGACAAAATCAACATTCTGAGTGACAACGAAACCAGCAAAAATCAGCACACCCTGATCTGGCACGCCACGAAAAACTTTTTTGGCGGCAAAGTAATTGTGGATAATCGAGGAAATAGTTTGATTGTAGTGGTTGTTTCAGGCCTCGATTCAGCCAGCGCAGCGTATCGGGATTTGTTTGACCGTGTGCTTGCTTCTTATCAGGCGCATTAACGCACCCTTGAAATTAATCTGTTTAAGCAAAGTAGCCCGGCGCAAATGCGCCGGGCTACTTTTGCCTTGGAGAAAGCTTGTGTTACGGATTAGAGGCTGGCGTTGACGGTCGAGAAGACCTTGCCAACCAACGGGCCCATAATGCTGACAGCGGCGATGACCACAACGGCGACCAGGACGAGGATCAACGCATATTCAACCATACCTTGGCCTTTTTCCTTGAGAGCGAGTTTCATGATGTTTAATCTCCTTTTTTATAAATAGGGCTACGCTTTAAGCAGCGTAATGATGAATACATTGTAGCAAGCATCACCATTATTCGAACAAACAAAAATACAAGGTGGCGATCAACAGGATTTGCCGTTTCGAAAGGTGGCGGCGCGTTATTGCCCCGGCAGATAGCCCGCCTGGACGTGATACCAGCCATTGTCTTTTTGTGCGAAAAAATCGATGATTTTGCCATCGGCGGCGAGGTTGAGCGGCGGCCCATGCCAGCAACATTCCATATTGAAGATGTAATCATAGGTATCGCCCACTTCACTGCCATCAAAGACAATAATGTCTTTTTCGAGTTTGACTTTGAAGTAGATCAATTTGCTGTTAACAATATTCGGCCCAAAAGCATCGGGGATGAGTTGGACAGTTTTTTCGCTGGTCAGCAAGATCGAATCGGTTACCCACATGCGTTTCTCATTGCTGCCCCAGTTTGATTTTGCGTAATCAAAGACCAGTTCGCCCCCGAGCGCTCTCGATGAAAGAATGGCAAACGAATCCGCGCCATTGGTGACGCCCGTCCAAAGCAGTTTGCCATTTTTCGTCAGCAGTGCGCTGCCACCTTTGGCATTCGCCATGCGCAGGGTGTACTCATTATTGCCAGCCAGTGTCACGCTTTGCGAACAGGGCGTGCTGGATGTGCCTGGCTTGTCACAGACCATTTGGTGGCCAAGCTCCAGATTTTTAAGCGTATTTTGGATCCTGGTCGGCGGCATGGGGAAATCATCCCATTGCCAGATGGCGCGCGGCCCCAGAAAAGCCTGGCGGATGGAGAAGCCATCTTTCTGGTAGACGGTGACGTACTGCAAATTGATCGGTGTAGCGCTGGGGGTTGTTGGGCTGGGAGTCGCAGGGATCGAGGTCGAGGTCGCTGTCAGTGTAGCGGCGGTCTCAGGCTCTGCTGTGGCTGTCGGGGTAGGGCCAGACGCAATGCGGCAAGCCGTCAAAAACAGGGAAAGCAGGAGAAGGATGGTCAATCGAGAAAACATGGGAACTTCCTAATACAATGCCCGCGGTCATAAATTGCGCTTCTCCACTCTAAAAAAAGCGCAATTTGTGACCAGGTCGGGTATAAAATGCCACGTACCTTTTTGGTGCGTGGCATTTTGAACTACTTATCGTCGCTGCGGCCTTTGGCTGCCAGCTTGATGGGCGTGCCCAGAAAATTGTAGACAGCCCGGATGCGGTTTTCGAGAAAACGCATATAGGTAAAATGCATCAGCTTGGGGTTGTTGACGAAGAGCACAAAGGTTGGCGGGTCAGAACGCACCTGTGTGCCATAGTAAATCTTACAGTTGCTGCCCACCACTGGTCGGGGCGGGATGGGCATCCTGGGCTTCGGTGAGAATATCGTTCAGCTTCGATGTGGACAGGCGCACCAGACGCTCTTCCTGAACGCGCAGCGCAAGCGGCATCACCTGATCGACACGCTGGCCGTTTTTGGCCGAGATGAAAATGATCGGCACGTAATCCATAAAGTTCAGGTCTTCGCGCACGCGGGCGGTGAAGGCTTCCATTGTGTAATTGTCTTTTTCGATCGCGTCCCATTTGTTGACCAACACCACGCACGATTTCCACTCGTCGAGAATATACCCGGCGATGTGCGCGTCCTGCGCGGTGATGCCTTCGACTGCGTCGATCATCAGCAGCACCACATCCGCACGTTCGATAGCCTGAAAGGAACGCAGCACGCTATATTTTTCAACGCCGGGGTCGATGCGCCCACGGCGGCGGATGCCGGCGGTGTCGATCAGGGTAATGTCGACACCGTGAAAATCGAACTTGGTATCCACCGCGTCACGGGTCGTCCCAGCGATCGAGCTGACGATGGCGCGTTCTTCACCGACCAGCCGGTTAAGCAGGCTTGACTTGCCCGCATTCGGCTTGCCAACAATCGCAACCTTGACCGAATCATCGGGGATTTCTTCTTCCTGTTCGGGGAAGGATTTCACCAGATCATCGAGCAAATCACCGGTGTCGGTGCCGTGTACAGCTGAGATCGCATACGGATCGCCCAGTCCAAGCTCGTAGAACTGGTAGACCGACTCGCGTTCTTTGACGCTTTCGCATTTGTTGACCACCAGAAAAACTTTGGGGAAGGGCTGACCCTTGACCACCTTCTGATTGCGGCGCAGGATTTGCGCCACTTCTTCGTCGGCGGGCGTCGGGCCCACCTGCCCATCCACCAGCAGCATGATGACATCCGCTGCGTGGATGGCGGCGACAGCCTGCGTGCGGATTTGCTTGACAAAGTCCGCCGAGCCAACAGAGAGCGGATTTTTGCCACCCTGCTCAATCGGGTCAATCCCACCCGTATCGACCACGGTGAAAACAACACCGTTCCAGTCTGAATCAGCGAAGATACGGTCACGCGTGGTTCCGGGGGTGTCGTCTACAATCGCCATGCGTTCGCCTACCAGGCGATTGAACAGGGTACTTTTGCCCACATTGGGGCGTCCTACAAGGGCTACAACAGGTTTGGTCATTTTCAGTCTTTCAGGAATTCGATGGATCAGAATGGTTTGGCCGTAGGCGTAACGGTGGGCGTGCCAGTTGGCTTTCCATTGGGGAAGATGGTTACTTCAATCGTCGCTGGATTGATTGATTGTATATGCACATCATTAATAATAATTTGCGCATCTGGCTTAAGCTGGCGTACACCGGCCGCCAGCCCGGTCAGATCAACGACAATTTTTACGTCGCCAGTAGAAAGCTTGTCGAGCAAGGGCAGCGGACCCGTCAGGATCACATCCACCGTTTCAGGGGAGATGAGCGCCCCAAGATTTTCTCCCAGTCCGATCGCTTCCACTTTCATATTGTTCAGACTCAAACTGCCTTCAATGGCATCGATGCCCACGCGCACCTGTACGGTCTGGTCGCCCACCACCGAGATGCCTTCGGGCAGGTTCAACCCCAGGTGAGTGTCACTATCTTGGGATGCACCATCGAGATTGAGCGACTCCGTTTCGACAAAACCAGGCAGTTCATTGACCAGTTCAGGCTGCCTGGAGTATACCGTGAGTATGGGCGGAAAAACGGAGATGTTGGTCAGTCGGTATCCGCCAGCCACCTGCCCGTGCACCACCACCTTGACGGCAATATCGCGGTAGCCGCCCTGCTGCGTGATCGGGATGTGGACCTGCACGTTTTCGGGGTTGATTGTCAGCCCGCCGACGCTGAGACCGTTGGCATCGAGGACGCGCAGGGGAGACGATGTCTGCACATCCTGGCGCATCCCAGCAATCGATAAATCGGTCTGAACGCGCCTGACCTGATCGATCAGCGAAGATGGGCCGGAAAGGGTTACCTGTTTGACGTCCATTGCAGGCAAGCCTGCTTGAAAACCAACCGGCACTTCACCGCGAATGGATAAACTGACCGGGAAGGTTTTGGTCGCCAGTGTTTCGAGATCAAGGTTAATGCTCGGCGGGGAAATGGAAATAACCTGCACCGGGGCTACCCGTTTTTGGATCTTGACTTCAAGGGTATGCGCCCCAGCGCTGAGTCCCGACAAATCAACGACGGCGCTGATGGGGTTATCGGTGGTGGAAAGCTTGTCCCACACCGAACGCGGGGCACGCAATTTCAGGCTGATCGTTTCTGGCAACTTGCCGATGATGACCAGCCCTGGGTCCTGCCCCTGCACTTCCAGCGCAATCGGATGCGGGAAGACGCGCACTTCATCAGGGTCTGCGCTGGTGACAGCCGAAACCCATACCGCCACAGCAAGGACAAGCGCCAGCGCCAGCGCGCTCAGGTTACGGATGAGCCATTTAATCGTTTTAATCATTTTGTCGCGGAAATAAATACGGGAAATGGCGCTGGAAAAAGTTCTTTTGACGTTGCTCGGGGCGATAGAAAGCATTCAGAATATTTTCCAACCGATCCGGGTCAAGGCGGCGGATCATACGTCCGGCATGGGCAATCGAGATCGAGCCTGTCTCTTCTGAAACGACAACGGTGATGGCATCCGACACTTCCGAGATACCGAGCGCGGCGCGGTGGCGCAGACCCATTTGTCGCTCTGGCGAACGCACCAGAATGCCACTGGCCGAAAGCGGCATGACACAGGCTCCCGCCGCAATGCGGCTGCCTTTGACAATCACTGCGCCATCATGCAACGGCGTGTTTGGGTAAAAGATTTGCAGCAAAAGCTCTGATGTCAGGCGCGAATCCATGATAACGCCAGTGCTGATGTATTCATTTAAGCTGTCGAGACGTTGAAGCACAATCAAAGCGCCATGCTGTCGCATCGAGAGTTGTTCGGCCGCGTTGACAATCGATTGAATCGAAGCCTGAATTTCAGCATCTTCGTTGCGTGTGTTGACGGCAATGAACGTCCCGGCGCGGCCAATGCGTTCGAGCGCGCGGCGAATTTCAGGGGCAAAAATGACCGGGATCGAAAGCAACAAAGCGGGAAGACTGGTACGCAGCAGCCAGGAAAAAGCTGGCAAATCCACCAGCGCGGTCAACAGCGCCAACAACACAATCAAAAAGATGATTCCGCGCAGCAAAACCATGGCCTGTGTATCACGCACCAGATACAACAAACCATAAAAGGTTAAGGTCACCAACGCAATGTCGATGACGCTTAACCAATTGAGACGTTGAAAAATAAAAAGAATATTGTTGAGAAATTCAGTCATTATGGGGATGAGGAATTAGTAATTAGGGATCAGGAACTAGGGTAGCCTAATTACCTAATTACCTTGTTGCCTTATCGCCCAATTACCTGATGACCGTGTACCCCTAAATTGGACGCAGAACGCGGTCCTGACGCAATTGTTTAAAGAAAAGCGCCGTATTGGGTTGAGCAGATTCAATGGCAGCATCTGTCCAGGCCTGCACACCGAGGGATTGCGGTTTACGCGGCTCATAGCCAAGTTGCTTCCAGGTGGTTTGATAGGCCACCAGGGTTTGCGGCAAAAAGAGTAGAGATGCTTCGCACTGCAAATCACCTGAAGCACGTTCAACTTCTGCGATTAATATTTTCAGCGCGTTTTCCATGGGCACAGACGGATCAATAAAAAACTCAGTCGTGCGGGCCACCAGGTTTTCGACCTGCCAACCCGCCACACCGACATTTTTGCCACCTTGCTGAAGCAGCATGAAAGCTTTTTCGCCAAAGGCCGCCATCACATCATCCGGCGTAAGTGTCCGCGTACCGCCACTTAAACGGGTCACCATTTCTGAAATGGCAGCAGAGTCGCGGGGACGACCGCGGGCTACATTAAACTCGCCTGCAACCACCTTAACCGACTGAATGGTGTCAGACTGGGGGGTAACCTTTTTCCATTCAGCGACAACATTCTTCCAAGTTTCTTCAAAAGAACCGGTGTTATGAATCACCGTTTTGGCCGCCGCCAGTTTCTCTTTTTGTGAGCTCTGAAAGTGAATACGCTGGGAAGCTTCATCGCGGCTCATGCTGCGTTTCTCAACCATGCGTGCCAGTTGCACATCTTCGGGCACGTCAACGACCCAGATGGTGTCACAGGTATTGCGTAATTCACTCTCCAATAATTTGATGGCTTCAATCACAATAACGTGCTGTGATGCACGTTTGACCATGACATCAATGGCTTGAAGAACCAGCGGGTGGATAATATCTTCGAGGTGGGCCATTGCTTCGGGATCATTAAAAGCCAGTCTGCCAAGCTTGGTGCGGTCGACTTCGCCGTCTGCATTGAGAATCCACTTGCCAAAAGCATCAATTGTGGGCTGATAACCGGGCGCACCCTTGGCAGTGGCGCGGTGCGAAAGCCCGTCAGCGTCGATGCCATACGCGCCGAGATGCTCAAGCATTTTACGCACCACACTTTTGCCGGTAGCAACATTGCCGGTTAGACCAATCACATATTTTTCAGGCCATTTTGTGCTCACAGTTTGCTCCTTGTCCAGACTTGGCCCCTATCGAAGAGCGTGTAGGAACCACCACATACTATCATTTTAGCCGTTGCCGGGCAGAATGTCAAACGGGCAGCAGATGTCAGTTTTGCAGGGCGTTGACGCCAGCCCCATGCAAAGGTATGATGAACCCATCTCAGGCCGGTTGGACGGTCGCGGTCCGGCATTTCGGTGCAGGGTCGAGGAAAGTCCGCACTCCAGAGAGCACGGTGCCGAGGAAACCTCGGGGTGGAGTAATCTGCCGGATAGGGCCACAGAAAATAGAGCGCCGAAAGCATCTCTGCTTTCGGTAAGCGTGAAAAGGTGGTGTAAGAGACCACCGGCGTCTGCAGTAATGCGGGCGGCCTGGTAACCCCCGCCGGGAGCAAGGTCAAACAGGGATGAGAGGCTGCTCGCCTCGTTGAGTTCCGGGTAGACTGCATAGAGAGATGATCGTCCAGGTGCTTCGGCACTGGACAGAATGCGGCTTATAGACCGACCTGAGATGCTTTTATTTCAAACTGAACAGAACCCCCAAGAAGGGGGCGCGTGCAACTTATAGACTGACCTGAGATGCTTTATTTCAAAATCCACAAAATCTGTTGACAGATTCCATCTCCATGAAAACCATCCGCTTTTCGCCTAAAACGATCCCGGTCATGCTGCTGGGATTAACGATCCTCACCTACGGCCTGCTGATTTCCTGGGTTGGCTTCTACTGGGACGACTGGAACTTTGCCTGGATTTCGCATTTTCTGGGGGCCGGAGAATTTTTGCCTGCCTTTCAGCCGTTTCGTCCCTTTCTGGGGCCGATCTTCGCTGTCACCGTCAGCATTTTTCACGAATCTCCGTTCGCTTGGCAGGTTTTTGGGCTGCTAATCCGTTTTCTCATCGCGTATGCCGCCTGGTGGGCACTTAGGCAAGTTTGGCCGGGACAAAAGCGACAGGTGCTGATCGTCAGCCTGTTCATGCTGATTTTCCCCGGCTATGGTCAGCAATGGGTGGCCTTCACCCACATCAACCAGGAACTGATTCCCCTGCTCGGCTACATTTTATCGTTTGGCACAACCGCCTGGGCGCTGCGCAGTAGGGAAAAGCGGATTCCGCTCGTTGCACTTTCGCTGGCCTTAATGTTCCTCGGTCTTTTCACCACCGAATATTTTATCGGCCTCGAAAGCCTGCGCCTGCTGATGATCTGGTTTATGCTGCCCGAAGGCGGGCTGAAACAGCGCATCATCAACACTGTCAAAGCTTGGCTGCCTTATCTGGCTTTATGGCTGGCAAACGCCGCCTGGCTCAATTATTACTACCACCGCGGCGGATACAATTCGTATGGCATGCAAGGCTCCAAAGTGCTCAGCGACATCCCGGCGCTGCTTGGTGAACTTATCAACAGCCTATCCACAGGCGGGTTTGCGAGCTGGTTCCAGGTTTTTGGGATTTTCGCGCAGCCGGTGTTGAGCGCGTCTTTGTGGCTTTCGCTCGGGCTGGGGGCACTCATCTTCACCGGGATCGTTTTCTACCTTTTGAAACTCAATCTACCCGAAGAAGCATCCACCCTCCGCGAGGACCGTTGGGCGGTGCAAGCCATCACCCTCGGGGTGGTGGGCGTGCTGGCGGGTCGGCTGCCCTCGTTTGTCGCGGGTCTCCCTCTCAGCCTCGACTTCCCCTGGGACCGGTTCATGATCTCGATCCTGCCTGGCGCGTGTTTCCTACTAGCCGGGCTGATCGAGCTGCTGATTAAGTCTGATCGGCGCAAGTTTTTTGTGATTGCGTTACTCGTCGCCTTAAGCGGCAGCCATCAATTTGACGAAGCCAACGCATACCGTCGCGACTGGGAGCAGCAAAAAGCCTTCTTCTGGCAGTTGTCGTGGCGCATCCCGGCCATGAAACCGAATACGATTTTGCTGACGCACGTTTTGCCGATGCAATATGAAAGCGACCTTTCCCTGAGCGCCCCGCTCAACTGGATGTATGCGCCCAAACCCGGCTCACACACGCTCGACTATATCCTTTTATATTCCACCATCCGACTCGGGCAACCAGCTTTCCCCGGCCTGCAACCCAACCTGCCCGTGGATGTACCTTTCCGTACGGCGTCCTTCAAGAGCACAACGTCGAACACTGTCGTGATAACTTTCCCGGCCGATGGCTGTTTGAAAGTGCTTGACCCAATCTATTCGAACAGGAAGACCTTTGCGGCCCTTCCTTATATGTTGACGGATACGATTGGCCTTTCTGACCCTTCGCGGATTTTGCCCAACGCGCCCCCGCCACAAGTGCCAGCGCTGTTGGGCCTGGAACCAGCGCATGGCTGGTGTTATTTCTACGAAAAAGCCGAGCTGGCTCGCCAGACAGAAGACTGGGAGAAGGTATCACGCTTGGGCAAGGAAGCCTTAAAACTCGGCCTGACTCCTGACGACAGCTACGAGTGGCTGCCCTTCATCGAAGCGGATGTCCGTGCTGGGCTGGCCAACGAAGCTCAAAAACACTCCAGCCAGCTTGCCAAAGAAAACCCCGCACTGCTCCCCGGCCTATGCGCCATCTGGGAGCGGGCCAAACTTGACAGCCCATTTTGTAAACCCTGATAGGTGACCCGATGCATTCTCGACGCGCTCTACTTTACATGCCAGGCGATGACCGGCACAAGATCAACAAATCGCTGACCCTGGGGGTCGATTGCATTTGCATGGATATGGAAGACGGTGTGGCGCTCAACCGCAAAACCGAAGCACGCACCACAATTGCCCTGGCCTTGCAGGAACTCGATTTTGGCAGGTCTGAAAAATTGACCCGCATCAATGCAGTGGGTTCGGGCTTCGAACTTGACGATATCCATGCCGTATTGCCGCACCACCCGGATGGAATCATCATCCCCAAGGTCGAGGCCCCGGAACAGATCCAATGGGCCAGTGAGATCATCGAAGCGGAAGAACTGGCCCAGGGCTGGGGGCTGAACTCCATCTGCGTGCTGGTACTCGTCGAAACGGCCAAAGGCATCCTAAACTTAAAGAAATCGCCGCACACCCCCGCCTGGACGCGATCATCTTCGGCGGCGAAGATTTCGCCGCCAGCATCGGCGCAATCCGCACACCTGAGGCCACCGAACTGCTCTATGCGCGCCAGGCGATTGTCACCGCCTGCGCCGCGTACAACCGACAAGCGATTGATATTGTCACCACCGACTTTAAGAACCTGGAAGTCGTCCGCGCAGAGGCCAAATTCGGCGCAACCCTAGGATACAGTGGCAAACAGATCATCCACCCGGCACAGGTGGAGCCGGTGCAATCGGCCTTTACCCCATCTGACGAGGCAATCGCCCACGCCATTCGTCTGGCCGCAGCTTTTGAAGCACACCAGCAACATGGGTCTGGCACCTTTGAACTGGACGGAAAAATGGTCGACCTGCCCTTGCTGAAAAATGCCCAAAAAGTGCTTGAGCGCGCCCAGGCAGCCAGAAAAATGAATTGAACCGGGAGAAAATTTCTCAAAAGCAATGAACAAGTGCAAATCCAAACCAATGAAACCGTTTTTTTTGCATCCACCCGGCATTGATGATGAATGTGCTGACGTAAGAGCAAGTTTGCCATCGCCGTCATGCGACCTATTAGCGCATTACCAGGTCGTTGCACTTTACGCACCCCCCGAAAGCCTAACTTGACGTGATAGAAAGGTTGTGCTAGTATCAGCACAAACTACCTACGCTGACTAAATTTTGTC
Source organism: uncultured Chloroflexia bacterium (assembly GCA_963757465.1). Lineage (GTDB taxonomy): Bacteria > Chloroflexota > Anaerolineae > Anaerolineales > Villigracilaceae > UBA5195. The sequence goes on from CAVWRY010000011.1 coordinate 583,145, forward strand.
GGCACTCCTGGAGGAGAATACACATGATCAAAAAATTTGCAGTAATTATTATCATAGTAGTGGCGCTATTCCTTAGCGCATGTCAAGCAGGGGCTGCGTCTACCGCACCTACACTTACCCCGAAAAAAGGCAAGCAACCTATTTTGCAGGCATCCGCGACCGCTGGCGATATGAATCCGGTTGCGGAAGCGGCAACGCTCACCGCAATTGCTACCATGGGAACCCCAACACAGGATGCGTTTGCAATCCCAGGTGATGAAACCACCACATCTATTCCATCCTTGGATCAACCCACATTGGATCCGAATTTGCCTACACCCACTAACGGTGGTCCGTCTCTGGCAACGGTAACGCCCATACCTGTACAAACGACTGCCCCAGGCGTCCATCCAACAACCTATACACTCCAAGAAGGCGAGTTTATCTTCTGTCTGGCCCGCCGCTTCAACGTAGACCCGGCTGAGACGCTGGCATTAAATGGCCTGGTCGACTCTGAAACCATTTATGCTGGTCGTACAATTACTCTTCCGAGCAGCGGTGTCTTCCCTGGCCCGCGTGCACTCAAGGCACATCCTGCAACATATACCGTCTCGTCTAGCAATGATTCGATTTATGCCATCGCCTGTCTTTATGGCGACGTCGATCCAATGAACATTGCTGCCGTCAACAACCTTTCGGCACCTTACAACTTGACAGCTGGCATGCAACTGCAAATTCCGTAATTGTTCGCCGAAAATAACCAATCAACCAAAACGCCCGGGCCAAATTCTTGCCCGGGCGTTTCCTTGGAAAGGAAGCTCTTATGAAATTCGAACTGCTCGCATCAACCGTCATCCACAAAGGCCATGCCATTATCCTGCGCGTTGATGACCTGCGCACCCCGGATGGTCGGGAAGTTAAATATGACATTGTAGAGCATCACGGCTCAGTCATCATTGTCCCAGTAGACGAAAATGGCAACATCTATTTTGTGCGCCAGTATCGCCACGCCGCCGGGCTGGACATGCTCGAACTGCCTGCGGGAACGCTTGAGCCCGACGAACTGCCTGCAGTCTGTGCCGCTCGCGAAATTCGCGAGGAAACGGGCATGCAGGCCGCCAATATCAAAGAAATTGGCAGTTTCTATCTTGCTCCGGGATATTCTACCGAATTAATGCACGTTTTTCTGGCAACCGGGTTAAGTCACAATCCGCTCGAAGCGGATGCCGACGAATTTTTGAGCGTGGAGATACTCCCGTTAAGCGATGCACTCACACTGGCTGCAAACGGCGAACTGGCCGACGCCAAATCGCTGGCTGCGTTATTGCTGGCGCAGGCAAATCTGTAATCAATGCAAACAATATCAACAAAAAAGACCAGCAGAAATTCTGCTGGTCTTTTTATAAAGCGAGCTGAAACTATGCCCAGTTTTGTTTCTTGATGAAATCAGTTACAAAAGGCACATTAATCGTCTCGCCGCCGTAGGCTTTCCAACCAATGTAAATCATATAAACGGCCCCAGCAATGCCAGTACAAACACCAACAACAACAAAGCTTAATACGCCGGCAATGACGCCATTAATAACCGCCAAAATCAATGCCTGAATAGAATGGAACTTGAGAAAAGGACGAGACTTCTTATCCTCCATCACAAGCGCCAATACGGCAATGATCCAGCCAAAAATGGGTAAATATGCCAGCAGAGCCCAGAGCTTATCGTCACTGGTAATTTCGGTGTTCATTTGATCGTTCATGTAGAGCCTCCTTTGAGATTGGTTGAGATGATTGTACATCTGAACGCGCCAAAAATCAACCGCGTTGCATCCCACATTGCTCCCAGAAGCAATGTAAAATAATAGCATGAGCATACGCATTGTTTTTATGGGTTCTCCCGATTTTGCCGTCCCCACCCTGCACGCGCTGGTTGCAGATGAGTCGTACACCATCGTTGGCATTGTCACGCAGCCAGACCGCCCTTCGGGGCGGCACATGACCCTGACACCGCCCCCTGTCAAAGTGGCTGCGGATACGCTTGGGATTCCAGTCATCCAGCCGCAGAAACTGCGTCAACCCGAAGCGATGGAGCAACTCCAAGCGTGGAATCCGCACCTAATCGTGGTGGCCGCTTTCGGGCAGATTCTGCGCCTCGAAGTATTGGACCTGCCGCATTACGGCTGCGTCAACGTCCATGCATCGCTGCTGCCGCGTCATCGTGGCGCAGCCCCCATTCAGGCCGCCATCCTGGCAGGCGATGCCGAAACGGGCATTACCATCATGAAAATGGACGTTGGGTTGGATACAGGGCCAATCATCCGTCAGCGTGCCATTCCGATTGAAGCGCAAGACACCGGCGGAAGCCTGTTCGAAAAACTGGCAGCAATCAGTGGCCCGCTACTGCTCGAAACCATCCCCGAGTATCTTGCCGGAAAACTGACGCCGCAGCTGCAGCCTGAAACAGGCTGGACATATGCACCCATGCTCAAAAAGGAAGATGGTCTGCTTGACTTCACGCATCCCGCCGTAACGCTTGAACGCAAAGTGCGCGCCTTGTCGCCCTGGCCCGGCAGCTTTTTGCTCGAAAACAGCGCGCCGCTCAAAATTCATAGAGCGCATGTCGCCGCCGGAAGAGCGGAACCCGGCAAACGGGTGGTGATTGAAGGACTGCCCGCCATCGGCACCGCCGATGGGCTGCTCGTCTTCGACGAGCTTCAACCCGCCGGGAAAAAATCGATGCCCGGAAAGGCTTTTCTGGGCGGGCGAACCTGGGGATAATCCAACTCACTGAAAGCAACAATGAAACTTAATATTTTTTTTGCAGAATGTATCGGCACGTTTGCGCTGGTTTTTTTTGGCGCAGGGATTGCCGCTCAAAACCAGATTGGTCTGTTTGGCGTGGCGCTGACCTTCGGCGGTTTGGTAACCGCAATGATTTATCTGCTCGGCGAAATTTCGGGAACGCACATCAACCCTGCTGTGACTTTTGCGCTGGCCTTGAATGGAGACCTGAAATGGTCGGATGTGCCCCTTTACTGGGCCGCACAATTTTTGGGCGGGATCGCTGCCGGGGCGGCGCTGCTTTTGGCTTTTGGTAACGCCAGCAATGGGCTGGGTGCAACCAGGCTCGCCAGCGGCATCAGTCCGTTGCAGGGGCTGGTGATCGAAACGCTGACAACATTTTTCCTGATGCTGGTTGTGTTTTTGTCTGCCCCCAGAAAACATGCCGGGCTGATCATTGGATCCGTGCTTGTACTTTTGATTTTGTTCGCCGGGCCGCTCACCAATGCAGGCTTAAACCCGGCCCGCACCCTGGGCCCAGCCATCTTTAGTGGCACACTTGGCACATTTTGGCTCTATTTGCTTGGGCCACTGGCCGGGGCGGCGCTGGCTGTGCCAGTGTATCGCTTGATGCGCCCAAGATAGTGCTCATTTCTCCCGCCAGCCATCGGCATACCAGCGCAGATAGGTTTCAACATGCGCGCCCCAGTAGATTTCGTCGTGAAAACCGGGGTATTCGTGCCATTCGTAAGGGATGTAGTTCTCGTCCAAAAAGGCTTTGAATTTCAGGTTGTTCTGCAGCTCGCCGTCGTTGTCACCGGTATCCATGAAAAGGCGCGGTACCAGCCCGATCGGGATGTTGTCGAGCGTGATAGGCAGGGTAATGCCATCGGTGTAAAACATGGCAGGCGAATGCGCTCCAATCGCGCCGAACACATCGGGATGGTTGATGCCCAAATGCAAAGCCCAGGCCGCGCCACGCGAAAGTCCGCCGACGGCGCGGTGACTGGCGTTCGGGATGGTGCGATAGGTTGAATCAATGGCTGGCAGCAATTCATTCATGAAGACATCTTCAAAGTGATACTGAGTCGGTTGCAGGTAGGTATAGTCGTAGGGGAAGACGATAATGAACGGCGGAATTTCGCCAGCCATAATCAGCTTATCCATTGTTGTGGGGACGCCGAGCCGAATCCATTGATCTTCGTTGTAGGTCTGACCATGTAGCATAAAAAGCGTCGGATAGCGCAGGTCGGGTTTTTCAAGATAACAGGGTGGCAGGTAGACGCGGTAGGTCATTGGCTTGGGCAACAACGTCGTCTGGATGATGCCTTTAACAATCAACCCGGGGACGATGCTGCAATCGACAGTAGGCGTGGGCGAAGGGGATGGCGTGGCTGAGGGGGGAATCGGAGTCCGCGTAGCCGCGATGGGTGTAATAGTAGGGGTTTTGACGGACACTGTCACAGATGGCGCCAGCGGAGTCGACGGGGTGCAAGCCGAAAGCCCGGCAAAAAGCGCGAGCGCAAAGACCCAGCGCCAGATCAATCTCAAAATGCGGTATCCCATTGGGCAGCTCCAAAATCTATTTATTCGAATATTTCAATGCGTATTGACGGTTTAGGCCGGTTCGCATTATACTCCTACGTCGCCGGGGTGTAGCGCAGTTGGTAGCGCACCGCGTTTGGGACGCGGGGGTCGTCGGTTCGAATCTGACCACCCCGACAAAATCATTCGGGGCTTCCCCGACAAAATATGCTGGTACTTTGCCAACAAGTGCCCGCCAAAACCGCCAATCGATGATTGGCGGTTTTGCTTTTGTAAAATAGAAGTAAAATAGCAGTGATTGTATTCATTCGCTTTGGAGGCTTTTCATGGCAAGTAAATTTGATGGCGTGATTGAGGCAGCTCGGTATACGCCAAAAGGCAGCCTGTTAATGGTGCGGGCCTATGTTCGTCGGGGCGCAACATTTTCAGACCATGTGTTAATTGATCGCGAGGCGCTGGTGCAGCGCCTGCAAAAAGGCAAAAAATTTGTGACAGGTCAGCGCACCGAAAATATGGCAAGCACCTTTCAAACGTCCAAACCTGTGCGCCTGACCGGACTCAAAGGCCAGGAAGTCATTTCCACTTCTGAGCAAACTGAACACGACTTGCTGGAAGAAGTGCCGCTCTTCTAGCCAGCGAAGAGGCAAACATGATCATCATTGATAAGACGCCCCATCGTTCCGAAAATGGTGCAATCGGCCCATTTGGCTTGCTTCAGGGCACCTTGAAGTATGGCCTGACATGGCAAAGCCGGCTGAAAGCACAGGATGCGGTGATTGCGATCATCGAAAAACAGTTGGATAGCAACTTCGCCCTGCTGCGCAATGTTACCCTGCCCAATACGGATATCATGTTGCCATTGGTGCTGATTGGCCCACCCGGCATCTCGCTGATTAACGTGCTGCATGAGCGTGGCGTTTACAAAGCCCGCGACGATCAGTGGGGTACGATGATCGGTGATAAGTTCATGCCCGCCCGCACAAACCAGCTCTCTCGCACAACCACCTTCGGTCGTGTGTTGCAAGTCTATCTGGATCGGCAGGGTTTCAAGGGCAAGGTGGTGGTTGACTCAATCTTGATGGCAGCCGACCCCGGCATGCAAATCAAATCCACACGGCCCTCAGCACGGGTGGTGATGAGTGACGCAATCGAACGCTTTTCCGCTTCGTTGAGCCACGCCCGCCAGATGATTGATGCCAGACTGGGCAAAGAAGTCGTGCGCGCCCTACTGGTTGGAACAGCCAGCGAAACTGAAGATGAGCCTGAAGAAGATGCGGTGGAAGAAGATGCTCGTTCGTCTTCTTATGACGCGTTTTCGTTCAACGATCAGGAAAACGAACCTGAACCGATTGAAACCGAATCGCCTCGAGCCCCATCCCAACCAGCTGACAAGCAACCGGCACAAGATCAAGCACCCGCCAAACCCCAAAAATCCGGACGCAAGAAGAAGCCACTTGGTCTGACCACCGGTCAACTGACCATTGTCGGCGTTTTTGGATTTGTAACCGTCTGCTTCATCATAGCAGGTGTCATTTTTATATTGAATACGCTAACTCCGCGATAATGACCAATCCATTCCTGAGCATCATCATCCCTGCGCACAACGAAGAGCGCCGCCTGCCCCAAACGCTGGAGCAGGTGGTTGCTTTTGTTAAAAAGCAATCCTATCCATGCGAAGTGCTGGTGGTTGAAAACGGCAGCCGCGACAACACCCTGAAAATTGCGCAAGAGTTCGCCGCACGCTATCCCTTCATTCAAGCCATCCACGAGGGGCAACCCGGCAAAGGCCGCGCCATCCGCAAAGGGATGCTGGCCGCTACGGGTCAGTATCGCTTCTTCGCCGACGCCGATTTTTCGATGCCGGTGGACGAGATCAACCGCTTCATCCCCCCTGCCATCGATGCGCCTATTGTCATCGCCTCGCGTGAAGGCCCCGGGGCAGTGCGCTACAACGAGCCAACTTATCGCCATTTTACCGGGCGCGTCTTCAACACCATCATCCGTCTGCTGGTGCTACACGATCTCGACGACACACAGTGCGGCTTCAAAATGTTCCGCGCTGAGGCTGCCAACGATCTCTTTCCACGTCAAACCCTGATGGGCTGGTCATTCGATGTGGAGTTGCTCTACATTGCTCATCGCCGCGGCTACACCATCCGCGAATTGGGCGTGCCGTGGTATTTCAATCCTGAAAGCAAGATCAATGTACTGCGCGATTCGTGGCGCATGTTTACCGACCTGATCCAGATCCGCAGTAATGGTCGGCGCGGATTGTATGATTGACAACCATTCCCCACAGCATTCACAGAGAAAATCTTTAAAATCGTGGTAAAAGCTCTTAAGATGACCTATATAACACCCGGTCTGCACCTCGAGCAGGCACTCTGGCAACAAGACATTCAAATCATTGGGGGAATCGATGAAGCTGGGCGCGGCGCGTGGGCTGGTCCCGTTGCCGCAGCAGCCGTGGTGCTCCCTAACAATCCCCAGATCGGACTCACCCTGAGCGGCGTCCGCAACTCGAAGCAGATGACCGCCCGAGAGCGCGAACGCTGGGCGCCGATGATTCAATCCGTTGCTATGGCCTGGTGCGTGGGGATGGCGTCTGCCAGCGAGATTGACGAAATCGGCATTCTGCCAGCCACACGGCTGGCGATGACCCGCGCCATCGAAGGGCTGACGCGGCACCCGCAGCACTTCCTGTTCGACTTTATCCACTGGAAAGACTGTCCATATTCCCCCAACGAAAAGCTGATCAAAGGCGAGAGTCAATCGCTCAGCATCGCCGCCGCATCCGTGCTCGCCAAAACCGCCCGCGACACCTGGATGCGAGACATCGATGCCGTTCACCCCAACTACGGCTTCGCCCGCCACAAAGGCTATGGGACGGCGCTGCACAGGCAGGCGATTGGGGAGCATGGGTTATGTGGGGAACATAGGAAGACATTTCGGATTAAGGGATCAGGCAATTAGGGAATTGGGACGTAGGGGCAGGGTCTCCCCGCCCTTTTTCATGGGGAAAAATTCTTTGCTTCATACAGGCAAATACCCCGAAAGTATTATGCGCGAATCCATATATGGGTATGTGCTTCAAGCGTAGCAACAGATGCTTCTCATCGTTTCTGTGGATAACTGCCTCAAAACTGTGGATAACCCATCTGGCATGTGGATAGATGGCTCAATTGTTCCATAAACCACAAAATCAGAACCCCCATATATGGGGGCATTTATTTTTTGATACCAGATATGGAAATTGCAAAAAAACACTCGAAAATACTTTAGCCTTTTCTGCAAACTTATCCACAGCAAGGGCAACACCTTTCCGAAGCTGATTCCACCAGATGTAGGCTTTAGACATCATGCACAGGGCAGGTCTGGGGGTTTGGCGATTTTATCCACATATCCACAGGCCCTAAGACTACAACTAATTTATATATCTTTATTAAAATAAACATAATAAGATTCCAGAAAAGCAAAAAAGCTTGAATTGCCCAAGGGAATCTTGTACAATCTTTTAAAGAAATCGCTCGATCAGGACAAGATGAAGCAGCAGGGTAACCCCAAATTCAAGGTTGTTCAAGCATTCGTTCTGTTTAGATAGGGAGCTCATCATGAATACGATCAAAGTCTCAGCTACCTCCCGAACGTCCGCCGTTGCCGGGGCAATAGCAGGTGTGGTCCGTGAACATCAACGGGCGGAAGTGCAGGCGATTGGTGCAGGAGCAGTCAACCAGGCCATTAAAGCACTCGTGCTGGCCAAAGGGTATCTGGAGGCGGACGGAGTACATATTATCTGTCTGCCCGAGTTTGTAGAAGTGGACATTGATGGCAAGGTGCGCACCGCAATTAAATTGGTTGTTGAACCACGCTAGGCTTATCGGGTACAATTCAAGGGTGGTATTGTTTCGCCGGGTTTACTGCCCGGTTCATTTGTGCGCTTCCCCTGATAAAAATATGACCGATAAAAACGCTCGATCAATTTTTAAAATCAAGGCGAACCCAGCTTATCGAGGCTGGGTGCGCCTTTTGAGTGTGGGCTTGCTGGTGTTGGTGTTAATCACTGGCGAGATTTTCTCAGCGATGGATGCACATCGAGTTAGTGCTGCGCCTGCCAGAGTTGTTTTACCCATGACGGTTATTATCAACGAGGTTGCATGGGCTGGCACAGCGGCGAACACCAATGCCGAATGGATTGAATTGTATAACCCTGGAGCTAGTCCAATCCTATTAACAGGTTGGACTCTCAAAACTACAGAGACCCCTGCACCCGCAATTAATAAAGTTTTAAGTGGGACAATCCCTGCTGGAGGGTATTTTTTACTAGAACGTACATCTGATACTACTGTCAATGATATTACTGCTGATTTAATTTATACAGGCGCGCTTGCAAACGGTGGTGGTACACCTGAATTGCTGGATGCCACCAGCGTATTGATTGACACAGCCAATGCAGATGGAGGAGCATGGCCCGCAGGGACGAATACTGCTCCTACATCCAGTTGTAGTATGGAACGCTTGACAGGTCAACAGGATGCAGACTCAGCATGGATCACCAACGATAATACATTTATAAATGGGCAAGATGCTTCCGGTAATCCTATTTGTGGTACCCCAAAAAGTTTGAATTGGGCGGCCACTTTCACTCCTACCCCAACTCCAACTGTGTCTCCAACAGTTACCGAGACCTTGACGGCTTCGATAACTCCTACACCGACACAAACCTTTACGCAAACTCTAACTCCTACTATAACTTTATCCCCTACGATTACTATAACTCCGACACAAACCTTTACACCAACTGTAACGTTCACCCAAACTCCCACGCTTTTACCAAAATCTCTTTTGATTAATGAAGTTGCCTGGGCGGGGACAAAAAATGATTCTAGTGATGAATGGATTGAACTTTACAACCCAAGTTCTACGAATATAAACTTGAGCGGTTGGACGTTAACGATCATTACTTCATCTGCCCCAATTGTTATTCCGCTTGATGGTACCAAAACAATCTTGGCTGGTGAATATTACTTGTTGGAACATGATGAGGATACAACAAGCATTGCTAGTGATCAACTTGTTTCAAACATTAGTCTTAATAACTCAGGGAATATCTTGTTGCTGAAGGATCCATCAACAACGACGATTGATAGTGCCAACCAGAATCAAGGTGCGTGGCCTGCGGGCAGTGCTTCACCCAATTACTGTACTATGGAACGTCGTTCTGCAACTGCTGTTGATGATGATAATGGCTGGCTAACAAACAACAACAGCGTTCATAATGCTATTGATTCTGGTGGTAACCAAATTTGTGGATCGCCGAAAAACAAAAATTGGGCTTATACCTTTATCGGTACTCCCACTAGAACCCCTACCAAAACGAAGACGCCCACCAAGACTCGTACTCCCACCAGAACCAGAACCCCAACGAAAACCGCCACACCTACCAGATCCAGAACCCCAACCCTTGCTCCGCAGACCGTTTCGCAGGTGGTGATTAATGAATTTTTGACCCTGCCGCGTTTTGACGCCAATGAGGATGGGGTGATTGACGGCGGTGATTCGTTCATTGAAATCGAAAACTTGAGCACCATTCCGGTCAGCGTTACGGGATGGGTTCTCGATGACCAGGATGGCGATTCGTCGCCGTATACTTTGCCATCGCTGACGCTTGAGCCACGTGCCCGGCAGGTTTACTTTGCGTCGGAGACGCATATTGTGCTCAGCAATGCGGGCGATAGTGTGCGCCTGTTTCATGGACAGCTTATTTCGGATGCGTTCACCTACCCGGTGATTCGCGTGGTTGGTCAGAGTTGGTGTCGTTTGCCAGATGGCAACGGCACTTGGACGTTTGGCTGTGAACCGACACCGCATCTTGTCAACCGGCTGGCTTCGAGCGTTTTTTTCAACGACCAGCCGCAATCGAAGGTGTGTCTTTCAACAACCACGCTGGCAGTGGTTTATGAAGCCGAGTGCGCCTCGCCTGGATTGGCAATCTGGTCACCAGAGTTTTGGCTGGGCGATTTGCAAAAGGATTTTCCGCTCTATATTCAGCGGCAGAAGCAAGTTGATATCATAGAGTAAATGTTCTAAGTTAATCCTTGTTTTTTGACGCGCCATCCTGTACAATCGATTAATGGAAGCAACTACCTTTCTGCGGTTTTTATTGGTGACTTATTTTGCTGTGGCTTTTTTGGCGGCTATTTTCTATTTGCGCTATCGGCGCGCCATTTTACTTGAATACCTTCTATGGGGAACGGTGGCGCTGGCGCTGCCGGTGCTGGGTCCGTTTCTGGTGATTGCAGCGCGCCCTGGGCCGCGCAAACGATTCCGAAGACTGCGATCCCGCTAAAGGGGGTGTTGATTTTCCCAAAAGGACAGGCACAGGCCAAAGGGTCTGTGTCTTTTTTCATAAAACGCAATACTTCCTGCACAAGTTCTCCATAATCGATTGGTATATTTTAAATCGAGACATTATTTCAGGAGAAAAACCTATGCAGAAGAGAAAAGTATTTGCCATTTTGTTGATGATCGTTGTTTTGACCGGCTGCGCTGCCGGTGGGAATGCCAATAATAATTCGGGCGGTGGTGGGGGTGGTGGGACGGGTGTGGTTTCCACCGTTAATGTGACGAATTCGGTGTCCACATCTGGCAGTTTGAGCGCTTATAAGCTGACAGCCCTGAAGTGGGGAACAGATGGTGTAATTGACAAGGTCAATGTCAAAGTGGGAGATCATGTCAAAAGCGATGATATTCTGGCTTCACTACGGCTGGATACGGTGGCATCGGACATTGCAGCCGGGCAGGCTGATCTGGCGACGGCACAGCGTGATTTGGATGATTTGCTTGCATCCAATACTTCGGTGGCGCAGGCTCAGCTGGATGTGGTCGATGCACGCAAAGCGCTTGAAACCGCACAAAACAACTGGGATGGGATTGCCTACCCACGCGCCACCGATGCGCTGATCAAAAATACCCAGGCAAAAATATGGGACGCCCAACAACGGCTGACCATTGCCAATAAACAATACAAGGAACAGCAAAACGATCCGGATGGTTCGCCCGAGAAAACGGCGGCTTTGCTGGAACTGACCAATGCCCAGCTTTCCTTGAATGATCTGACTTCGCTCTATAACTGGTATACCGGCAAGCCAACCCAGTCTGATTATGATGCAGCCAAGGCGAAATTGGACGTTGCCAGGGCTGCGTTTGATGATGCCAAGCGCAACCGCGATAATCTAAAAACTGGCACGGACCCGCTTAAGATCAACGCGGCCAAAGCCAGGGTGGCGGCTGCCCAGGCAACCGTTAATACCATGTATATTATTGCCCCGTTCGATGGCGAGATCATTTCTGTTCAGGCTGGGGTGGGCAATTCAGCCGCGAAGGATGATTCGGCGCTGGAGATTGTGGACCGCACAACTTTGAAGATTGAAACGCTGGTGGATGAAAGCAATATTTCGAGCGTCTCGATGGGCAACCCGGCGGCGATCACATTTGATTCACTACCAGGTGTTTCGCTGACTGGCAAGGTGGCAGGCATTAACCGCATTGGTCAAAGCGTCAACGGGTTGGTCAAATATACAGTGGTGGTTTCAGTTGATCCAACCGACAAGCCGGTGCTGTTTGGCGCAACCGCCAATGTGCTCATTACAACAGGCGCGCCGCATACATCGCTGGCAGTGCCAGTGCTGGCGGTGATGAGTGATTCGCAGGGCGAATATGTGCTTGTCGTCAATGCAGCCGGGGATGAAAGACGTGTTAACGTGCAAAGTGGCGACCTTTCGGGTAATCTCGTGACGATTACAACGACTGGAGATTTGAAAGCAGGCGACGAGGTCGAACTTGGGACTGGAGCCAGCAGCTCCAACTCTGGTGGCGGCGGCGGTGGCGCGCAGTTCCGTGGGCCGCTGGGAGGTGGATAGTGCCTCCGATCATCGAGATTGAGCATTTGATCAAAATTTTCAAAATGGGCGAGAACGAAGTACATGCGCTGGATGACGTTTCGCTTTCTGTCGACAAGGGCGAGATGGTTGCCATTATGGGACCCTCCGGCTCGGGCAAAAGCACCTTGATGTCGATTGTTGGTTGTCTCGATGTGCCTACCTCTGGTTCATATATTTTGGATGGCGATGCGGTGGAAAAAATGAAGGACACCCGCCTTGCCGATGTGCGCAGCAAAAAGATTGGCTTTGTTTTTCAGCAATTCAATCTGCTCTCGCGCACCAGCGCGCTCGAAAACGTGTTATTGCCGCTGACCTATACGGGGATGAGTCCGCGCAAGGCCCGTGAAAAAGCTTTGCAGGCGCTTGAGATGGTCGGGTTGAAGGCGCGCGTCAAGCACCACCCCAATGAGCTTTCGGGCGGACAGCAGCAGCGCGTCGCGATTGCTCGGGCGCTGGTCAATGACCCCGCCATTCTGATTGCTGACGAGCCTACCGGCGCGCTCGACAGCAAAACCGGTGCAGAAATTATGGAACTTTTCCAGTCGCTGCATCGTGATTTTGGGCAAACGATTATTATGGTTACGCATGATTCGTTTGTGGCACGCCATACAGACCGCATTATCCGGCTGGTGGATGGTCACATCGTCTCAGACGCCCAGAATCCAAATCCGCTTAAAGCGGGTGCGCTTCGTCCCGAAGCGCAATTTTAGGAGTACGCCATGTTATTTTCACAGAACATTTTGACGGCGTTACGCGGGCTGATGGCAAACAAGCTGCGGTCAGCGCTCACCATCCTGGGCATTGTCATTGGTGTGGCGGCGGTCGTTGCGCTCATGGCGATCGGCAACGGGGCCACCAGCAGCATCACCAGCCGCATCCAAAGCAACGGGTCGAATCTGCTCAACATTCAGGCTGGGCGTGCTCAGTCGAAAATTCCAGGCTCTGATTCGAGGGCAGCGCCAGCTTACTTGTATTACAGCGACTATGTGGCACTATCCAAAACATTAACGGATGTTTCAGGCATCGCGCCTGCCTATCAGGCGCGTTATAACGTCATTCAAGGCTTACAAAGCTCCCAGGTTGCGGTCACGGGTGTCACTGAAGATTATCTCAAAGTCCACAGCTACGAAATTGCTGCCGGGCGCGCGCTGAGTGCCAATGACCGTCTCCACATGAATACAGTGGCGGTGATCGGCGATACGACGGCCACTGATCTTTTTCCCGGAGGCAACCCGGTTGGGCAAAAGATCAAAATCAACGGCGTTACTTTTACGGTGGTTGGGACGTTGAAAGCCAAAGGTTCTTCCAGTTTTTCCAATGATGACGATATTGTCTGCATTCCGCTTGAAACCGGCTACAGTCAGTTATTTGGCAGCAACGCCAGTCAGGACGGAAAAAATACCCTCAATGCGATTGCCGTTTCGGCCAGTTCCGCCGACACGGTGGACGCGGTTTCCGGGCAAATTACCTTTATTCTGCGTCATCAGCACAAACTCAAACTGTCAGATTCGGATGACTTTCGCATTTTGAACCAGGCGGCGCTGCTCTCAACGCTTTCAGGGATCACCACCACCCTGACGACTTTCCTTGGGGCGATTGCGGCGCTTTCGCTGCTGGTAGGCGGCATCGGAATTATGAACATTACCCTGGTCTCGGTCAGCGAGCGGACGCGGGAAATTGGTCTGCGCAAGGCTGTGGGTGCGCGCAAGGACCATATTTTGTTCCAGTTCCTGATCGAGACGATGACTCTGAGTATGCTCGGTGGGATTATGGGCATTCTGCTGGGGATGGGGATTGCCGGGATTGTGACGTTGCTTGGGCTGATTACTGCTGAAGTGTCGCTTTCATCAATCCTGCTGTCGTTTTTCTTTTCGCTGGCAATTGGTCTGTTCTTTGGCATTTACCCCGCGTATCGTGCCGCCAACCTGCACCCGATGGAGGCGTTACGGTCTGAATAAAAATAAGTTGCTCTTGCGCTTTGCTTGAAAAATTTCATTACAAAGGTTAACCTAAATCAATAAGGAGTATCGAATGTCTACAACTCGTAGCAAACCAGTTATTACCCTTGCCATTCTATTGGCTGTGCTGGCGCTCGTCAGCATCGCTTCGCTTGTCACCACGCAATTGATGGGCGCCGCTTTTGGCGGCGCCAGAGGCCGCGGCAATTTTAACGGCACACCTGGCCCCAATGGCACCTTTCAGCGTGGTAACAATGGCGGCGGCGGTGGAAACGGCGGCACTGGCGGTGGAGGCGGTTTTCAGGGTGGGAACGGCGGGGGTGGAGGCGGCTTTCAGGGCGGGAACGGTGGCGGTGGAGGCGGTTTCCAGGGGCGCGGTGGGGCTGGTGGCGGCGCTTTTGCCCTTTTCGGCGCAGCTCGCTCAGTCGGGATTAATCCGTTGGTATTTTTCTGGGCCGGTCTTGGCATTAACATCATCGGCATTTTGCTGGTGTTGCTGTGCGCGTTTGGCGTCTGGAAGCAAAAGAAGGCCGGGCTCAACTGGGGGTTGGTGTTGGGAATCCTGTTTTTACTGCCAGCCGTGTTTGGCCTCTTCGGGGGCGGACGGTTTAATATCCGTCTTGTGTTCGATGTGCTGACCATCCTCGCTAGCGTAGCAATTGTTGTGATGGGTGTTTTGCCGTCTGTACGCGAAAATTTTGAATAAAAGCCGGGTTTGCTAACCACAGAAACGCGCAGAGACAACTTGTCTCTGCGCGTTTCTGTTTTTTTAGGATATACTTTCGGCAGAACTTAATAATTTACCCCGGCAGGAGAGAGCATCCATGAAAGTTACCGTTCTTCAAGAAAACCTTTCGCACGGCATCAGCACGGTTTCACGCGCCGTTTCTCCCCGCAGCACCCTGCCCGTGCTGGCGAATATCCTGATCGCCACCGATGAGGGGCGTCTGCGACTTTCAGCCACCAATCTCGAAATGGGTATCACCTGTTGGATCGGCGCAAAGATCGAAGAAGAAGGCTCCACCACGGTTCCATCGCGCACATTTTCAGATCTGGTTTCGACCATGCCCAACCCGCAGGTCAACCTGAGCCTCGATACGCGCACGCAAACGCTAAATGTACGCTCCGGCGCATCGACCAACGACATTAAGTGCATTGACGCACAGGAATTTCCCCCGCTGCCGGTTCCCGATTTTGAAAGCGCCATCCAGATCAACGTTGCCGACTTCAAGGAAATGATTCAGCAGGTGGCTTTTGCCGCTTCGACAGATGAAGCCCGCCCGGTGTTAATGGGTGTGCTCGTCAATGTGGACAAAGATACGGTCACCATGGCGGCGGCGGATGGTTTCCGGCTTTCAGTGCGTAAGGCGACACTTTCATCGCCGGTGGCACAGTCGGTCAGCGCGATTGTCCCGGCGCGGGCGCTGCTTGAGCTGGCGCGTGTCGCTGCAGATGGCGAGCAGATGATTCAGATGGTGCTGCCCAAGGGGCGCGGCCAGGTCGTTTTCCGGGTCAAGGATGTCGAGCTGGTTTCGCAATTGATCGATGGCACCTTCCCCGATTATCAACAGATTATCCCCAGGTCTTACAAATCGCGTACGCTGGTTTCCACTGCGTCGCTGCTCAAGGCCAGCAAACAGGCAGAAATTTTTGCGCGCGAAGGCTCGAATGTCGTGCGGCTGAACATCAAAAACAGCGGTGAACTCCAACCGGGCGAAGTGGAAATCTCGGCTCACAGCGAAGAAACCGGCTCAAACGAGACCATCGTCGAAGCCAGCGTGGATGGTATTCCGCTGTTGATTGCCTTCAACGTCAAGTTTTTGCGTGAAGTGCTCGAAGTGATTAAATCGCCAAATGTGGTGATCGAGACATCCGCTGCCAATGCGCCGGGTGTGGTGCGCCCCGTCGGCGACGATCACTTTTTGCATGTGATTATGCCAATGCATCTTGGTTAGCAAGCCTGCCCTGAGCCCGTCGAAGAGTTGGAAGGTTTAAGATCGAAAGGTAAGCGCCAGGATTTTCCTGGCGCTTTTTATTTGC
The DNA here is from genome assembly GCA_963757465.1 of uncultured Chloroflexia bacterium. Taxonomy (GTDB): domain Bacteria; phylum Chloroflexota; class Anaerolineae; order Anaerolineales; family Villigracilaceae; genus UBA5195. Next base: position 599,382 of record CAVWRY010000011.1, read on the forward strand.
TAATTTTGTAAATTGTAAAGCGCTGATTATTAAACACCTGCTCCAACTTCACCCCTTTACATTGGTTGATGGTTTCGGGGGCGATCTGACCTTGGTCGCCGATTTTTTCGCTCAGGGCAAGATAGTCGCCTTTGGGCAGGTCGGCGCAGTTTTCCGTCATAAATGCGTCGCGATCCGTGAAGAGACGCAGCGCGCGCGGACGGAAGAAAATGATGACGCTCTGGCTGGGGGTTTTTTCACGCAGAAAGGTGAACATCTCACCGCTGACGGGGTCAAACGGCCCGTTGGTGGCCCGATCTGCTGCAAGGTTGGCATATGCTATACTGCCAGCGATTCCCAGCGAAACGGCGCTCAGCGCCAGCCACAATCTGGGCAAAATCGACCCGGCAGCTTTTTCCCATTTGGCTGCCAAATGAGTGGCGGCAAGTTTCATGCCATCGAAGGCGAAGATCAACAGAAAGGGCAGCGTTGGGAATATGAAGCGTAACCCCTGCCGCTCTGGCCAGACGATGTAGAGCGCCACCGTCGCCACGCTGAACAGGTGAATCGGCAGGTCGCGTTTGCCACGCTGCCAAACGCTGACGGTCACAAACGCCAATAGCACTGGGTAAAGCCACGCCCCGCCGGAGATGCCATCAAACAGCGCTGCGGGCAACCACAAGTAGTATAGAAAGTTATCCCACAGTCGCGCCGCCGTGAACATGGAAAAGTGATTCAGGTACGAATCCTGCCCGTTGGGGAAGATCAGTACCTGGGCTGTGTAGAGAATGCCAAATGTCAGGTACGGCGTCAGAGTTTGCTTCCACGCAAAGCGGCGCTGCGGCCAAAGCGCAAAGAATTGCGCCAGCGCCAGCGGTATCAGCAGCAATATCCCATTGGTGCGGGTGAAGCTGGCCGCAAAGATGGCGGCCCCAGTGGCAAGTCCATGCCAAAGGCTGGTCTGTTTTTTGTCAGCCAGCCAGATGCTCAGGGTGCAGAAAAAAAGAAAGGGGATGTCTGAAATGATCTGGTCGTGGGCCAGCAAAAAGGCCGGGTTAAATCCCAGCGCGGCGGTCACCAGCAACGCTTCGCCATCCTTCAGCCGGGTGCGCGCAAAGGCAAAAACAACGATCAAAAAGAGTGTGTAAAAGAAGGTGTTGAGCAGCTTGAAAGTCAGTGCTTTCAGGCCAAAGGCGGCGTAGAGCGGGGCTAGCAGCAGCGGGAAGCCCCACGGGTACGCCACTGGCCCTGGCGGGTAGGATGATGCGTTGACGGTAAAAGCATTTCGCCGCACAAACGCTGCCATCGTTCCATTCAAAATGCTTTTGGCCTGCATCAGATACGCTGCAAAATCGTCGAGCCACGAATGACCACGAGTCAGCAAGCAAAAACTGATCGCGCCTGAAGTGAGCACGATCAGCGTCAGGATGAATGGAATTTTTTTTGTCATCGTTGGGATTTACAGTGGGCCTGAGAGTGTGGAGGTGCCTGCGGGTGGCAGCAATACCCGGATGATGGTGCCTTTGCTGAGGCCGTCGCTTTCCGCCCAGATGCGCCCGCTTTGGGTTTCGATCAGCCCTTTGGCAATGGTCAACCCAATGCCCAGTCCGCCAAAGCGACGAGTGGTGTGCGGCTCGACCTGGTAAAACTCCTGAAAGATTTTGGTCAACTGATCGGGCGCAATCCCAATGCCGTTGTCTTGAATATAGACCTGAATATTGCCGCTGCGTTGAATGGCCCCGATGGTAATCTTTCCGCCGGGCGGCGTGAAGCGGATGGCGTTGTTGAGAATGTTGACAAAGGCCGGTGTCAGTTTGTCGGGGTCGGCGGTCACGAGCAGTGATTGCCCGGGCAGATTGAATGTGACAGTATGGTGCATTTCTTCGGCGATTTGGCGCATTTCTTCATAGGCGGCGTTGAGCACCTGTTGCACTGGCACAACGCGCGGCTTGAAGGTCATGCCTTTGGCTTGCAGCAGGTGCAGGCTGGTCATGGCTTCGATCAGCGAACGCATTTGGCTTGCGGCAGCGAGCACACGCTCGGCGTGCTCTGAGACTTCGCCTTCGTTGTCTTCCTGCAAGAAGGATGCGTAGCCAATGATGATGCCAAGGGGCGTGCGCAGTTCGTGTGAGGCCAGCGCCATGAAGTTGCTCTTGAGACGGTCGGTTTCGCGCAAGTCTTCATTGGCTTTTTGCAGGGCTTGAATGAGCTGGGCATTATAAATGGCGGTTGCGGCCTGCGATGCGACCACTGCTAGCAGGCGTTCGTCGGCTTCAGTGAAGTTGCCATTGCGTTTGTTGATCGCTTCGAGCACGCCAACACCTTTGTCACGAATTCTCATCGGGACGCCCACCAGCGATTTGGGCTGGAACTTCATCCGTTCACCGACCCCGCTATAATGGCGTGGGTCATTGCTGACATCGTTGAGAATGAGAACTCTTGTCTTCGCGGAAGATTGTCCCAGCAACGCTGCCATCCAGCGGGACGGGAATTTGGGCCAGCTTCTTCGGGTCGCTGCCGGTAGACGCAGCGAAGAAAAGCCGGTTACGTTTTTCGTCATAAAGCATCAGCGAGGCAGCTTCGCATTCAAGCAACTCACTTGCGGTGCGGATGATATATTGCAGCAATTCTTCGATATTAAGCGTTGAATTAAGTGTCTGGCTGATTTCCATCAGTCGTGCCAGTTGTCGCGCTTCGAGGCTTAAAGGTTTGGGCGTAATCATGCTATAAGTTTAGCCTTAAATGGGCGATCGGACAATACCAAAAAACGTAAATTATAGATTTTATTTTAAGTAAACTATATTTTACAAAACAAGTAGAACATGCAGCACAAGATCGGCTGCGAAGTGTGAGAGCATGGCCGATTCCAAGCCCCTTTTCCAGTACAGATAGCCGAAGACGATTCCTGCTAGCCCATTCAATACAACAGCGTGGAAAACGACCAGTAGAGTTAATGAATGTACGATGGCGATTGTAGCTGGCAAATGTCCCAATCCAAACAAAATGGCCGCGAGAATATTGGCGATCCAAAATATGGATGGTGTTGGTTTTCCTTCCGGTGTTTGGCTGATGAATTTTCCGAGTCAGGCCAACAGAGTCATAACAAACAGCCGCAGCAGATTTTCTTCATCAAAGCCTCCATAGAATGATGCTAGCAATCCCTTCCAGGCTTCGGGCTATCCGGTTTGTAGCTTGAGCGCATCGGCTGTATTGCCCAGTTGTACTGCCAGGCTGGGGCTAAAGACAAATTGATCGAGCGCGATAATCGCAATGGATGCAATGATTCCTGGCAGTATGCTTGGCAGTATCATGGCTTTAACTCGTGCTGCAACGCTCTCGCCGTTTAGTTTTGCTTCCAAAATGGGCAGGCTCAGCCCGATACGTTTTCCTAGCACAAGACCAATCAGGATGGCAATGGCAATTTTATTTTTGCCAGTGCGTGAGCTTCCAGCGCCAGCGTGTATGGCGGGACGGTGATGATGCCAAAGACAGATGCCGTCAGCAAAATAAAAAAATCTTCCAATTGATTGATTTAGTGGCGTTCACAAATAATTTCTCCTTCGGTAGAGACACGGCAACGCCGTATCCCTACCGCTCGTGTTTATCATGTTTCACATGAAACAGCATTAGATATTTTTTGCTTCGCGCTGAAAGAGCATGTAGGAATATCCTACACAGAAAACCGTTGAGCTCAGCAGCGGAACGAGTAGAAGTATGAAGGCATACATGGGAGGCAAAATGATGCTCGCCATTGCCAATAGCCCTGAAATTTTGAATAGAATGCCACCAACACGATGGGTTTCGTCCCAAACGGTATCGCTGGCAAGTGTCCATGGGGTGCGGATGCCGATGAAGTAATTGCGTTTTGCTTTACTCATCATGCCACCGATGAAGAAGAACAACAGACCGATGGCAGGCAGAATGGCGGTGCTCATATGGATGCCCACGTAGCCAAGGTTCCATGCCAGAGTCAGGCCGTGGATATAGCACAGAAAAACCATCATCAACACGATGAATGTGTTGAAGCTTTCACGAAATTTGGCGAGATTGGCTTTGAGTGGGTCAATCAATGGGATTGCCAGGAAGAGCAGCATCACGCCAATGGAAATGACCGGCATCAGGAAGACGCCACAGAATTTGGGCATGGTTCCGTTTACCTGGTCGTTCAGGCCCCAGTGAGACGCCACCGGGTCAGGAAGTTGGTTCCAGAACAGCAATCCGCCCAGGGTGGCACAGATGATGAGTGCAAAGGAAATGATAAAGGTGTTTTTGGTAGACATTTTGACTCCTTGCGTTTGTGAGACGAGTGTGTTTCATGTGAAACATTGTTGTTGATCCGAAAGCAATTATTTTTTCGCTACGTTATTCTGCGCCAGAGAGACCATGCCGCTCATGCCGCCCAGGTTCATCGTGTCCACGGCGCTGCTGGGGACGATGACCAGCGCGCCTTTTTCCTTGAGCCCTTCGAAGAGCATATTCATGGCGCGCAGGTGCAGAGCTGTAGGGTTGTCGATGTAGAACTTCGAGGCTTCAGCAAACAACTCAGCGATTTGCTTTTCTGACTCACCCAGAATGACACGTGCCTGACGTTCGCGTTCGGCCTGTGCCTGACGGGACATGGCATCTTCAAGGGCTTGGGGGATGATGATGTCGCGGATTTCGACGGATTGCACAGTGACGCCCCAGGGAGTGGTACGTTCGTCAATGATTCGCTGAAGTGCATCGTCAATCGAACTACGTCCGACGAGAATGTCCGCAAGCACCATGCGGCCAATGATGTCACGCAGGGCTGTTTGGGCAGCCCAGGCAATGGCGGCGCGGTAATCTTGCACTTCGAGCGCGGCCTTCTCTGCATCCCACACGACCCAGAACAGGACGGCATCCACATCCACTGGGACGGTATCCTTTGTCAGCGTTTTTTCGGCCGCAAAAGGTGTGACCATTACGCGGTGGTCGATCCATGCAGGTACAGTATCAATCAACGGAGCGATCCAGAATATCCCGGGACCTTTCAGCCCGGAGAATTTTCCGAGACGCAGAATGATAGCTTTCTCCCATGGGGATGCCACTTTGAGTGAAAACATGCAGAGCGTTCCGATCACGCCCAGACCAAGTGCATAAGCGCCGATCAAGCCCTCCGGGACGCGCTTGTCCATCAAGATTGCGCCAACAACCGCGGCTGTAATGCAAATGCCGAAAATCATTCCCGCGATTGGCGAAATGTGCAGATCGGCTTTTGTAGGCTGTAACAGGCTTTTGGTGTCGAGCGATTTGTTTGCCATAGTTTATTCCTTTTGTTTGGTGTTGTTTGTGAGATGGTCGATGATTTGTTCGCGGGTGAAGCCAAGTTGGGATGTTTCTTCTAAAAATCTTTGGGTGAGTGCTTCGAGTGAAACTACCCTGAAACTTTCGCCTGTTTCTGGCGGCGATTCGGTCAGAATATAGGTTCCGCGTCCCTGTTGGGTTGAGATGATGTGGGCTTCATCCAGCATCCGATAGGCGCGCGCAACTGTATTGAAGTTCACACGCAAGTCGGCCGCCAGCGCGCGGACGGTAGGGAGCTGGTCGCCGGGTTTGAGTTCGCCGCTGGTAACCTGTTGGCGCATTTGTTCAAAGATTTGAAGATAGATGGGTAGATCAGACCGTACATTGATAAATATTTTCATAGGTGCCCGCAAATTGTATCATTGTATATTTGTACTAATTGTACATCTATTTGCGAAAGAGTCAAGATGTCAACCTTTTCTCCATGGCGTTTTCAAAAGCACAGCAAGCGCCCAAGAATGCTATAATCACCACACTCAAATCAGATATTCTTTGTGGAATAAATAATGACATCATCGCAGATTTTGACATCCAGTTTGTTTTTGATCGGATTTGTTTTTTTATTGTACCTATTGGTCTATTTTGCGTCGGGTTTGCGTCGCTTATGGCGCAAAGAGCCGGTTGTGTTTGTGCGCAATGATCATGCTCGTAAACCTTTGCTGGCTGCACGTTTCAGCGACATTCCGATACCTGTTGATACCCCCCCCATGCCAAGTGTGGAACCGAAGATGCCAAGGCGCCCCAGGCTGCAGATAAAATGGGGTTGGTTTGGTATGGTGTTGCTGGCAATTGCCATTGCTGCCCTGTCTGAATTTGGCTTCATTGTGATCTTGGGTGGCGATCCAAATGGGGCCATCACATTGCCCGTCATTGGTGTTATGCTGGCTGGTTTGCTTTTTGCTTTTGCCAACCATAAAATGGTTGGTCATGCTTTGCCGCTGCCGTTTACGGCTGTCCTGCCACAACGTATTGCCCCACCTGCCACACTTTGGGTTACCAATCTTGTGCTCACATTGGTTGTCTTGTCTGGTACGGATGTTGATTTGCCAATTTGGGCCAATTACCTTGTTTTTTTCATGTGGATTTTCAACATTTTTTTATTTTGCTGGAATGTTGCCCAGCTTGCCAATGCATCCTTGCCCAGCCGTGATGATATTCAAGCGTGGTGGCGCACTCATCGGCTAGAAGTATTGCTCTTGTCCCTGATCGGGTTGGGCGCGTTGTTGATTCGCTTTATTGGACTTGAAACCTACCCTTATGCCTTCATCAACGACGAAGGCGAAGTTGGCTGGGAAGGTTTAAATATTCTCTTTGGCACCAAATCGAATTTCTTTATTACTGGCTGGGCCGGGCAGTCGATGCTGGCTTTTTTGCCTGTTGCGCTTTCCATCAAGATATTTGGCCTGACGGCTGTTGCGGTCAGAGCGTTTGGGGCTTTGCAGGGAACGCTTGCGGTTGTCGTGCTTTATTTGGTGGCGCGTGATGCATTTGGCCGTCCTGTTGCTTTTTTCTCTAGTTGCCTGCTGGCAGCTTTGCCATGGCATGTTCATTTCAGCCGTTTGGGCGTGATGAACATCAGCGCTTCGTTTTTTTCTGCCGCCGTATTATGGCTGACCTATCGTGCACTGCGCCGTGGTAAATATCTTGATTATCTTGCGGCTGGTTTAATGACAGGCCTAACGCTCTATACCTATGTTGGCAGCCGTCTGGTTATTGCTATGGCGATTGGTGTGCTTGGCTATGTCATCATCAGCCAGCGTGATTATTTAAGGACCCATTTTCGCCATCTGGCAATTTTCATTTTTGCGTTTCTGATTGTGGCATCGCCAGCCTTGTATTCCGGCTCGCGCCATTGGGATGACTTTATGGGACGTACCAATCAGGAAGGTCTGTTCGCAGAGAACCATCTGCAACAAATCGCTGATAACGATGGCATACAACCATCTGAGCTTCTCAGAGAGCAAATTCAAAGTTCAACCACCATCTTTTTTGCTACGACGGGTCCTGGTCAGTTTTTTGACACGCCCAGACCCTATGTCACCTGGCTGACGGCAATTTTCCTGTTTCTGGGAATGATTTATGTTTTTTGGCACTTTAAACAGGTTCGCTACATGATGTTAATCGGCTGGTTTTGGGCCCCTATCTTGTTGGGTAGCGCGTTCACCATGGAACCACCCAGCCATCAGCGAATGCTTGCTGCCGCGCCTGCGCTGGTTATCATCATTGCCATTGGTCTTTGGAAGCTGGCACAATCCATTCAGCTTAGTACTGGTGCACCCCGGCGTTGGCTGGTAACGGCTTGTGTCCTTTTTGTAGTTTTTACCACTGCGGTAGACCTGAATTTCTATTTCCTGGGCGATTTTCGCACCGGGCATTATTTTGAAATTTATGGCAACGAATTCTCTTACGAAGTTGGTCTGCGCGCAGGCCAGCTTGGCCCCAATTATCGTTTATTATTGTTGGGCGATCCTTACGATTATGCGGATTTTGCAGATTTTCACTATTTGACCAATACGGAAGTCTCTGTAGAAGATTTCAATAGCGTCACCCCTGAAACCATTGATGCTCTAACCCATGAAAAGGGCTTCTTCTTTGCAGCCATTCCAGACCACATCAATGATTTGAAGCTGATCCAACAGAAATTGCCGGGTGGAACCTGGGTTGAAGTTTCCCGCCACACAGAGGAAGGTATCTTATACTATGGTTATATTTTGCCCCCGCCGGCTGCACCATAGCAGATTAATGGAAGAGTTGACATGGATAATCAATTATTAATTACCTGGATCATTATTATTGTCGTAGCACTTGGGCTGGATATCGGCGGCCATTTTTACCTGCGCCGCTATTGGGAAAAAAATGACGTTATTTTGACAGACGTCTGGCTGAACAAGATCATTGATGTGATTGATCTTGCTTTCGACTGGGTTGATCAATTGGGTTTGCGCTTGCGCGCACTTTTTTTTCTGAAGCCTCAGAGCATGCAAACGCCCGTTTTGGCTGGGACTGCTGCTGTGGCAGAGATTTTGCCATTGTCCGAACCAGATGCAGTTCCAGAAGAAGTAGAAGAAATCATCCCAGTGTCTGTTGAGCATGTTGATGGTCTGCGGCGCGTGCGCTTCTCGCTTGAGATGCCGCTCAATACCACAGTGGACGTTCGCATCGGCGCAACCCAAGAAGCAGGCGTGACAGTGGAAAAGCGCGAGCTTTCCTAGGAGAAACATGAACAATCGTGAGCTGGCCGAGACTTTTACGCTAATTGCCAACTTGCTCGAGATCAAAGGCGAAGTCATTTATGTGACTCTCGCTTATCGAAAAGCCGCTGAAAATCTGACGACACTCGCCCGTGACGCAAACGAATATTGGAAAGAGGGAAAACTCAAAGAAATCCCAGGGGTGGGGAAAGCCATCGCCGAAAAGATCGACGAACTTCTCCGCACTGGCAAGCTCGAATTCCTCGAAAAACTCAAAGAAGAAGTCCCCCCAGGCCTGGCCGACTGGCTCCAGGTTCCTGGACTTGGCCCAAAAAAGGTGGCGATGGTCTGGAAAGAACTGGGGATTACCACGCTTGCCGAACTGGCGGATGCCGCTAAGGGGGGCAAGCTCCGCACCCTGGCAGGAATGGGCGAAAAATCTGAAACGCAAATTCTGACGGGGATTGAGGCGCTCTCGCGCCGTTCGGGGCGCATTCCGTTGGGACGGGCCTATCCGCTCGCGCAGCAGATCATCGCCACCCTCAAGGCTGTGCCGGGCGTCAGCGCCGCCGAACCTGCCGGGTCGTTACGACGTATGCGCTCCACAGTGGGTGATCTTGATATTTTGGTGGCGGCCCGTGAATCGGGTCCTGTCATGGATGCTTTCACCACGTTGCCCGGTGTTGTGCGCGTGCATGGCAAAGGCGATACCAAGGCCTCGATCGAATTTGGCGATGGCGTGCGTGCTCAACTGTGGGTTCATCCACCCGAAAAATTTGGCACCGCACTGCAATATGCCACCGGCTCGAAAGATCACAACGTCCAACTGCGCCAACGGGCGCTCGACAAAGGATTGTCTCTTTCTGAGCACTCGCTCAGCAAAACAGACGGTTCCGGCGAAATTCTCTGCGCTACTGAACAAGAAGTCTACGCCGCGCTTGACCTGCCCTGGATTCCGCCAGAGTTGCGTGAAGATCGCGGCGAGGTGCAGGCTGCCAAAGCGGGCAAACTGCCCAGGTTGATCGAACTGCAAGACCTGCGCGCCGATTTGCACATGCATTCCACTTGGTCTGACGGCAAACTCTCGATGTCCGAAATGGCTCAGGCGGCGATACGGCGCGGCATGAAAGTCATCGCCTTTGCGGATCATTCCGTCAGTTTGGGGGTGGCGCGCGGGTTGAGTATAGAAGATCACAGCCGTCAACAAGCCGAAATGGACAAGCTGCGCTCACAGTTGGGAGCGCAGCTTGTCGTGCTGCACGCTTCCGAAGTCGAGATCAAAGCCGACGGGTCATTGGATTACCCCGACGAGTTCCTCGCCAGCCTCGACCTTGTCGTCGCTTCCCTGCACGCATCCCTGCGCCAGCCGCGTGAAAAAGTCACCGAACGCCTGATTAACACCATCCGCAACCCGCATGTCGATATCATCGGCCATCCGACGGGTCGTCTGATCCCTGACCGTGAAGGTGCAGATTTGGATATGGACGCGGTGCTGGCCGCAGCCGCCGAAAGTGGTGTGGCGCTTGAGATCAATGCCAGCCCTTACCGGCTGGATTTGGAAGATATTTATGCGCGACGCGCCAAAGAAATGGGAATCCCGATCAGTATCAATACCGATGCTCATTCTGAAGAAGATATGGACGTCCGCTTTTACGGGGTGGCGATTGCTCGTCGCGCCTGGTTGACCGCGGACGATGTGATTAACACCTGGTCTACCGAGCGCCTGCTCACCTGGCTGAAAGGGAAAGGGAAATCATGACTGAAATCACTATTCGCCGTGCTACTGCTGCCGATAACCCCGAATGGTTGCGTATGCGCCAGATACTCTGGCCTGACGAGATTGAGCATCTTTCATTCAAAGAGATGGATGCTATTCTGGCTGATCCAATGATGCCGGTTTTTGTGGCCGTACGACCCAACGGCAAGCTGGGCGGCTTTTTGGAGGCTGGTACGCGCAAATATGCCGAAGGTGGCGAGACCAGTCCGGTTGGTTATATTGAGGGCTGGTTTGTAGACCCTGATTTGCGCGAACATGGAGTTGGCAAGGCGCTGGTAAAAGCCGCCGAGGAATGGGCCAACCTGCACGGTTTGCAGGAAATGGGATCAGATACCTGGCTTGAGAATGAAATTAGTATTAAGGCGCATAAGAAGATGGGCTATTCTGAAGTAGAACGTTTGGTTCACTTCCTTAAACGATTTTGATGGAGGCTGATAATGAAAAAAAATCTTTTTGGGGTTTCGCTCATTCTGCTCATGGTGATGACCGCTTGCAACGTATCGACAACCCCAACGTCCGAAGCGAGACCTACTCCATTAACCATGACGCTGACCAGCCCGGATTTTAGCGCCGGTGGGGCCATCCCTGACATTTATAGTTTTTCAAGTTGTGGTGGCAAGAATATCTCTCCGGCGCTGAACTGGGGAGAACCGCCTGCCGGCACAAAATCCTTCGCTTTGATTGTGGATGACCCAGATGCGAAACAAGCAACATTTGTCCACTGGGTTCTTTATAATATCCCCGCGACCGTCCGTGGGTTGCCAGAAGGGATTCCTGCTGACTCTAACTTGCAGGACGGCACTGTGCAAGGTAACAATGGTGTCAATACAATTGGCTATGTTGGCCCCTGCCCCCCAAGCGGGACTCATCACTATTCTTTCAAGTTGTATGCGATGGATGTGGCACAACTTGACCCGGCATTTTCTATATCAACAGACCAACGACAGACTGATATTGCTGCTCATGCGCTGGCGCAGGCTGAATTAAAAGGTACGTTTACAAAAAAATAAGTCTGAAGGCGTATGGCGAGGCGACCCCGAGCGTATCTCCCCGGTGCTTGCATGGACTGAACCGCCAAGCCCTAAAAAGCTTAATTCTTCTGTAAGCCTCTGTTTACCAGTGATGATTATAATTTTTATAGGAGAACCCAACCTATGTTTCTGTTTGATGGTGGCGACCGACGGAAGGAAGAAGAACGTGTCCGTAAAGAGAACCGACTGCCCCCAGGGCAATCGCTGACCCTTAAATTTCCTGTGCTGCACTATGGGCCGATTTCCCCCTTAACCCCGCTACCTGGGACTTTCGCATTTGGGGGGAAGTGGAGGAGCCAAAGACTTGGAGTTGGGCCGAGTTCAATCAACTCCCGCGCACCACGCTGAAAATGGATATTCATTGTGTTACCCGCTGGAGCAAATTTGACACCGAGTGGGAAGGCGTTTCTGTCAGAACTTTGGCAGAGCAGGGTTTCTTTAAGATCAAACCAGGCGCCACACACGTCATGCAACATGCAGAATACGGATTTACCGTCAACCTGCCGCTGGAGGTGATCTTGCAAGATAACTTCCTGATGGCCACCCATTTTAATGGACAGCCGCTCGAACCCGATCACGGCTACCCTTTGCGTGGCACGGTCGGACACATTCCTGCCGAACCGGGATTGGAATCGCCTTATCTGTGGAAGGGTGCCAAATGGCTGCGCGGGTTGGAGTTTATGTCCAAAGACCGGCGCGGTTTTTGGGAGCAGGCCGGTTATCACAACCGCGCCGATGTATGGAAGGAAGAGCGCTTCGGGTAAGTTTAGCGGTTAGAAAAAAAATGACGGCGGCGGATGTGAAAACATCCGCCGCCGTTTCTGCTAATACCTAATGTCTAACATCTAATACCTACGGTCTCTTCGTCAGCGTAATTTGCAGATCTACTTTTTGGTCGCCGCGTAGGACGGTCAGGGTGATTGTATCGCCGGGAGCTTTGTTGTTGACCAGATAACTCAACAAATCGTTGAAAACGTTCACCGGGTGCCCATCCACCGCGATAATCAGGTCGCCGCCGCCCTTGAGTTGGCCCAGACCCACGTCTGTTGTACCCGCGACCACGCCAGCTTTATCAGCCGGGCCGCCAGGAACGACACTGGTAACATAGGCGCCAGTAAGTTGTTTCAACCCCAGCGCGTTGATCTCATCGAGGGTCATTTGATCGTTGGAACTGATGCCCATGTAAGGATAATCGTATTTGCCATTCTTGATGATTTCTGGCACGACGCGCTTGACGATGTTGATCGAAATCGCGAAGCCAATCCCAGAGTTGACTGGCTCGCCGCTGGTGGCGGATGAGTCGGTGCGGATGGCGCGGTTGATGCCAATCACTTCACCATCCAGGTTGAAGAGCGGGCCGCCAGAATTGCCCGGATTGATGGCAGCGTCAGTTTGGATCTGGTCGCTGGCGTTGAAGAAGGAGCCCTGGCCAGCAGGCCGATTGGATTGCAGTGTGCGCCCCAAAGCCGAGATAATGCCAGTAGTCATGGTTCCGCTCAGGCCAAAGGGGTTGCCAATAGCGATCACTGTTTGACCCACTTTCAGTTGACTTGAGTTGCCCAGGGTCAGGGGATGGAGTTCACTGGCAGGGGCATCCACCTTGATCACCGCCAGATCAGAATCCGGGTCAACGCCGATCAATGTCGCAAATGTCTTGAAGCCATTTGTGAAATCCACTTCCATCTTTTTCTCACCATCGACAACATGCTGGTTGGTGATGATGTAGCCCTGGTCGCTGTAGACAAAGCCAGTTCCCAGACCGCCACCATCGGCAGTTAGAACCTGAATGGCAACAATGCCAGGGGTGACATGCCCATATAAAGACGTCATCACGTTTTGCTGGTCAGTCAGGCTGGATGCAGAGACCAGGTCAGGGATATGGGTTGGCTCAGAAGATTGACTGCCAGTGTTGGCAGGCGTGGATGTTGCAGTTTTGCCAAATGGTAATGATGAAGTGGCCTGACAGGCGATGGAGGCCAGCACCAGGATTACAATTGGAAGTAATAAACGTGTTGTTCTATTCATATGGTGCTCCTTAAATTTTATTTGCCCGATTAATGATGAATGGTTATTCCCCTGATTTCAGGTCTTGGACCTTTGCCAGGAGTGTTTTTTGTTCAGCGCTTAAATTGCGCGGGATGCGTACTTTGACACGGACAAAGAGATCGCCCTTTTGCTCGGGGTCTTTCAGGTGGGGCATGCCACGCCCTGCCAACCTAAAGAGTTGTTCTGGTTGCGTGCCAGCTGGGATGGTAAGCATTACCTTGCCGGTCATGGTTGCTACTTCCACATTGCCGCCCAGCAGCGCTGTGAAAACGTCAATGGTGACGGGGGTTTGCAGGTTATCGCCTTCGCGCTCAAAGCGCGGATCGTGTTCCACATCTACCTTCAGATATAAATCGGATCCACCCGGCGCGCCACCCGTTACACGGATTTTGGAGCCGGTTTTTGCGCCCGCCGGAATTTTCACTTCCAGCCGTCGCCCGCCGCTTTCCAGAATGCGTTTGCTGCCTTTGAAGGCTTCAAGCAATGTGATGGGCATGGTCTGTTCGTAGCTTTGTGGTGCGGCTCGCCTGCCCGCGTTGGTCTGCCCGCCACCCATCCCGCCAAAGATGGAGCTAAAGAAGTCAGAAAATCCACCGCCACCTGCACCAAACAAATCGTCAAAATTGACCTGTTGTTGGCCGCTGCCGCCTGTATTTCTTGTCTGCCACTGATCCCAGTTGAATCCATCTGGTGTACCGCCACCCCGCTGATAATTGGAATAGGCACTGCCCAGTTGATCGTAACGGGCACGCTTTTGCGGGTCTGAGAGCACCTGATAAGCTTCGTTGATCTCTTTGAAGCGATCCTCGGCTTGCTTATCGTTCGGATTGCGGTCAGGGTGATATTTCATCGCCAGCTTCCGATATTCCTTGCGGATCTCGTCTGCACTGGCCGTGCGGGCAACGCCCAAGCTTTGATAGTAATCTTTATAGTCCATAAGCTTTATTCTATGTCTTTTTAAGGTGCGAAAGTCAAGCAAAAAACGCGGATGTCTTACACAACTCTAAGCTGACTTTGGGGTATATCGAGAGTGTGAACATCGTATTTATTACGTATTAACGTAAAACGTAATAAAAACAAACGATTTAATTCATTTTTGTTAGCTTAAAGTTCTATGGCAACCATCCTATATTCTAGTATCATAATCACCCAAGATAAACCCTAGATGAAGATCGGATAAGGAAACAATGAAAACAATTTGTGTATTCTGTGGTTCTTCCGATAATATCCATCCCGAATTTAAGCAGGCAGGCCGTCTGATGGGACAGACATTGGCCCAAAACGGCATCCGATTGGTGTATGGCGCAGGCAGCAGCGGCGTGATGGGGGCAGTGGCTGATGGTGCGTTGCAGGCTGGTGGCGAGGTAATTGGTGTTTTGATTGAAAGCATGAACAAGCCCGGCATGTCTCATCCCGGCCTGACCCGGCTGGATGTTGCGGTTACCATGCATGAGCGAAAAGCCGCCATGTACACGCTTGCCGATGCCTTTGTTGCCCTGCCCGGTGGTCTCGGTACATTTGACGAGTTCTTTGAGACCGTCACCTGGGGACAGATCGGCGTACATGAAAAGCCAGTTGGTTTGCTCAATGTGCGTAACTACTTTGCCCCCCTGATGGCGATGCTCGAACACGCTGAGCATGAAGGTTTTATGCTGCGAGAACATCGTGAAATGATCCTTACCGCCACCGACCCCCAGATGCTTATCAATGCTTTGGAAGCACATCAGTATCCCATTGCCGCTGTCAGACGCTGGATGAAACAGGATGATTAAATGACATTTAATGGCCGCCTTGGCGTCATTCAACGCGTACTCCCCTCTTATCGCGCCCCTTTCTTCGACGCGCTCGCCGCATCCTGCGCGGGTGGCATGAGTCTGTTTGCCGGTTTGCCGCTGCCCGAAGAATCGATTGCTACCACTGACAGACTGCGCCTTGCCGAATATGCCCGCGCCGATAATTTCCACTTTGCAGCCCCGGCCTCGCCGTTTTATCTGTGCTATCAGCGTGGTCTCGCCAATTGGTTGAACGACTGGAATCCCGATGCGCTCATTATTGAAGCCAACTTTCGCTATCTTTCGAGCAGCACCGCCCTCAGTTGGATGCACCTGCGTGGACGCCCCGTCATTGGCTGGGGGCTGGGTGCGCCATCCGGACGTGGGCCGCTCTCGTTTTTGCGCGGGGAGTTCCTACATCGTTTTGATGCCATGCTGGCTTACTCTCAGCGTGGCGCGGAACAATATGCAGCCTGTGGAATCCCTGTGGAAAAGATTTTCGTTGCCCACAATGCCGTTGTCCCGGCTCCCAACCATTCCATGCCGCTGCGGGCGGAGCAGTTCTCCCCGCAGCCTGTGGTGCTCTTCGTCGGACGGCTCCAGCCCCGTAAACGGATTCCGTCTCTTCTGCGGGCCTGTGCCAGTTTGCCCACGCCGCTCCAGCCTCGCCTCGTCATCATCGGCGATGGGCCTGATCGAAAAAATCTGGAAGCGATTGCCGCTTCAACCTATCCCGCCGCCGAATTTTTGGGCGCATTGCATGGGGCGGCGCTGGCTCCGCACTTCGCCGCCGCCGACCTGTTTGTGCTGCCTGGCACTGGCGGTCTCGCTGTGCAGGAAGCCATGTCTTATGGGCTGCCCATCATTGTGGCGCAGGGGGACGGCACACAGGATGACCTGGTGCGTGCCAACAACGGCTGGCAAATCGCGCCTGATGATGACGCAGCCCTGACCGACACCCTGCGCGAAGCCCTTTCAGACGTGGCCCGACTGCGCTGCATGGGCGCAGAATCCTACCGCATCGTTGCCGAAGAGATTAATTTGGAAAAAATGGTGGGGAGTTTTGTCAATTCGTTGAATAAGGTCAATTTTTAATATCACTTCCACGCTGCATAAATTTGCAAGCCAGCCACCGTCAGGATGGCTGAAAATTCAACGAAATGCATTGTAAATAAAGCGTGCGCCACACTTGACTGTTCTTCAAGAGAATCAACGCGCGTGCCAAATCGACGGGCTGTAGGAATGACACGCAGAGACGCGAACAGCATTGTCGCCCCAAACAAGATCAACGAGATCCACGCCACCCAACCGGGCACAACCGCCTGAATGATTTGGCTGATAAGGGATAATAAAATAAACGACAGCACTGTCAATATGACAACAGGTTTCCCGGTGACGTAGCGGTAGTAATATGTCATTGGGGCAAGCACTTCTTTTTCTGGCAACACGCCTGGTTGATTGCGATAACGGACTGAGAGCCAGTCAAATTTCAGATCGATCCATATGACTGCAATCACAAAACCGATACAAATAAATAAAATGGGGGTCATTTTATCCTGCTACCTTCGCGATTCTTTTGTATTATTTGACAACAAACCAATACGTCTTGGTGGCTGTGTTTGTTGCCACAGCGATGCGCCAGGTGCCGGGGGTAGTGGCTGTGCCGACTTTCCATGTCCAGGCACAGCGCCCATCAGAACCTGCCGTTTTGGGCCCAAGGCCTTTGGCTGTGCTCGGACCGCTTTTGTAGTAAACCGTAATTGAACAGTGCGCCCCGGCTATGCTGTGGACAATGATGGTTGCATATGCGCCACGCTTTATCGGGCTGGTCAGGCTGACCAAAGTCTGGGTAATGGCAAAGGGATGGCTGATTGTGCTACGGGGCGCAGATGCCTGGGATGTGCTGGCTGCCGCCGGGGTGTAGAAGACCATCGCGAGCATTAAAATTAATCCAATGGTGCTGAAAAACCGAAACAGTTTGTTGGTCATTTTTTCCTGCTGCTATTACGGGCGCCCCCGACAACTGCTCAAGTGAGTTGTCTGCTTTTGAACATCCATCTCATTATTGCACAAAGCTTGATAAAGCTTATTTCCAGAAGTGTTAAACGACAGCGCCGTCAGAGCAAGCCCTGACGGCGCTGTCGTTCTTTTTGTAAGTTTTATCCTGAAATGCGCGGCCAGTCGAGCAGCATCACCTCAGCCAGCAGGCGCGCATTGACGTTTTTCTCGAGCCGCTCCATCGATTTTTCCAGCCCTTCGGTGACACGGCGTGCCAGCGGCAGATCGACCTGCCAAGCCAGTGCTTCGATCTCTTCAACACGGTCGGTGTTAATCAGTGCGGCCTGCGCGCCGGATGTTTTCAGCAGCACGTCGCGCCAGTATGAAAGCCAGATCAGCAGCGTTTGGCGAAAGTGATCTTTGTCTTTTGCGAGTTTTTCGGCGTAGTTGAAGCGCTCGCGGCGTTTGGCGCTCAGCAGGCGTTTCAGATCGTCGAGCTTTTCCATGCGGAAGTCGAGCGCCTTTTTATCGGCAGCCAGCCGCAGGGCATAGCCGGGCCGTCCGCCCGAGAGATGCGCCAGCAGACGGCTTTGATCAGCGTCGAGACCGCGTGAGAGCAGAAATTCGTTGACAGCATCCACCATCAGCGGGCGCAGGCGCAAAATCTCACAGCGTGAGACAATCGTTGGTAGAAGTTGTTCGGCGTTGTCGGCGGTCAGCAGCAGCAGCGCGTAGCTGGGAGCTTCTTCGAGCATTTTGAGCAGGGCGTTCTGGGCGTTGGCGTTGGCTTCCTGAAAGCGCAAGAAAATGATGGTTTTGTAGGGAGATTGGTATGGCTTGAGCGAAAGGAATTTTTGCACCTCGCGGATTTGCTCCACTTTGAGTGTGCCGCCCTCGGCCTCCGCCTGGATGACCATTAAATCGATATTTTGCCCGGCTTCTATCTGTTTACACACCCGACAGCTTCGACATGGCACCCCGGGCGCTACTGGCGACTGACAGTTAAGCGCCTGCGTCAGGCGCAGCGCCAAAGTCCGACGCCCAACGCCCGCAGGCCCTGTCAGCAGATAGGCATGCCGCAGGGTCTGGTGGGCCACATGCTGTTGCAGCATCTGTACTGCCCAATCGTGTCCGAAAATTTCCCAGGTATTCATATTTTGGATATTCGAGAATGGATATTGGTCAGTTTTCCCAATCGCGATACTCGAATATCGAATATCCTTTTATCTGATCTTTTGCATCGGGCCATGCCCCGGATAAACACTGTGGACGCCCAGTTTGCGGATCGCGTCCCAGCTTGCGGCGGTTTGTTCCTGCTGCTCTGCGCTGGCAAATTCAGGACGATGCAGGTCGCCGGTGAAGGCCAATCCTTCGTCGAGCACGAGCGTCACACTGTCGTCTGAGTGGCCGGGGGTGGCAATGATCTCGCCCGTCAACCCAAGCGTGGATAGAAACTTGCGGCTCTCGTCAAAACGCAGTTGGATGTTGTTTTCAGTAGTAATGGGCGTGTAATAGTTTTCAGGTTTCATATACTTGCCAAAATCTTTCAATGCACTCAACTGGTTTTCCATGACGATCAGTTTGACACCCTGCTGTTTGGCATCCTGTGCCAGCCCGGCGTGGTCGGGATGGTAGTGCGTGGCCAGCGCGTAGGGAATGTCTTTCAATTGCAGCTTGTAGCGTTGCAAAGCGTGGATCAGCTTGGGCAGCGTGCCCGGCCAGCCAATATCCACCAGCAGTTTTGGGGTGGGGTTGCCGATCAGATAGTAATGGGTCGAATCGTACCCAACGTTGAGAATATTACTGGTTGCCATCTCATTCCTGCCCGGCTTTGAGGCGCAAGTATGATTCATAACGCAGCTTGCTAACTGTCCCAGCGGCGATCGCTTTCAGCACGGCGCAACCCGGCTCGTGGATGTGGCTGCAATCGCTAAATTGACAGTCTTCGACCAGCGGTGCAAGCTCCGGGAAGTAGGCGTCTATCTCTTCGGGTTCGGTATCCCACAGGGCCAGCGACTTCCATCCGGGCGCATCCGCCACCCAGCCGCCATCCACCAGCGCGTGCAACTGACGGAAGTTGGTGGTGTGTTTGCCTTTGCCCATCGCCGCGCTGATCTCGCCGACGGCCAGCCCCAAACCGGGCTGGATGGTGTTCATCAGGCTCGATTTGCCCACGCCGCTTGGCCCGGCCAGCGCTGAGAGTTTGCCTTGCAGCGTTTGTTTAAGCGCATCAACGCCAATATTTTGCTTGACGGATGTGTAAAGGATTGGGTAGCCCAAATCTTGATAAAAGCCAAAGGTCGCCTGGGCGGCCTCCAGGCCAACCAGTTCAACCTTGTTGAGCACGATCACCGCCGGCACTTTTTGTTTTTCGGCGATGACGAGGAAGCGGTCGAGCATGCGTAGTTTGGGTTCCGGCTGGGCGCAGGCGAAGACGAAGACGGCCTGGTCGGCGTTTGCCAGCAGCACCTGACGATATTGTCCCTGCGGACGCGGATCCAGGCGGACAATTTCGGTCTTGCGCGGCAGGATTTCGTCCACGCTGCCGGTGTTGTCCGTCGCCCCGGAGAATTGCACCCGGTCTCCGATGGCGGCGATATCCCCAAGGCGCGGACCTTGCTTCAGCCGTCCGCGTAGCTGACAGGTAAAAAGCCCGCCACTGGAGTCGTCAAGCACAATAAAAAAGCCCGATTGGGCGCGCACGATCAGTCCAGTGGATGGGGTGTCAGTCATGCTGGCAATTGTACTCTTGATTGAGAAAGACCTATTAACCTCCTTGCCCCATTTCATTCTTTGAAATGGGGCAAGGAGGGGAAGATGCCTTTGGTTATTGCGGTTGCGCAAGCGTGGGTGTGACGGGTATGGTTGGTGTTTTGGTCACGCCAAAAGCGGTTTCCCAGGGGTAGCCGTAGCCGGGATGACCGTGCAAATAGACATCCACCATGCGCCGGAACATTGGCGCAGCGATGACAGAGCCTTCACCGGCATTTTCGGCAAGGACGGCAATTGCGATGTCGGGCCGGTCAGGGTTGCGTGCATCGGTGTACCCGGCGAACCAAGCATGGGATTGCCCATTGCCTGATTCCGCCGTGCCGGTTTTGCCATACAAGGGGATTTCATCACGGATGCCATAGAAGCGTCCGTAAGCGGTGCCCCTGATGTTGTAGATCACTTCGTGCATGGCGGCTTGCAGAGCTTTGAGCGTATCCAGCGTAATCGGTAACGGGCGAGCGTTGGCATCGGGTTTGAAGACCTGTGTAACGTTGCCGTTGGCGTCCACAATCTTGTCGATCAGTTGCGGGCGGTAGAGGGTGCCACCGTTGCCGATAGCGGCCATCATGCGCGCCACCTGTAGTGGAGTCACTTCCACATCGCCCTGGCCGATGGCCTGGTTAACGGCATCAACTTCACCAGGGGGATTGACGATGTTGCCACTGGCTTCATCAATTCCGATAATGCCGGTTGGTGCGCCCAGACCAAAACCGCGCGCCATGTCGGCAATGGCAGTGACGCGGCCCTGATCGTACAAATCCTTGCCAATGTGCCAGAACCACGGGTTACACGAGCGCATTAATGCGCCAGTCAGGTCCAATGGGCCGGATGGCTGGGTTGTTCCTACACCCGTAGCGGCAACTTCATTTAGATAATGCTCCCAAGTCCAATCATCCGACACGCGTCCAGCAATTTCGGTAAAGTGATAGGGACAATCGAGAACGGGTTCGTGTGGTTTATAGGTTCCGCTTTCGAGTGCGGCGGAAAAGGTGACGACTTTGAAGACCGAACCAAGCGGATACTGGCTCTGGGCGGCGCGGTTTAGTTGTGGCTTGTCCTGATCGTTGATCAGTTCGGCGACACCGTTCGGGCTGTTTTTGTTGGCAGGGTCGAAGAAGTTGGGATCATAACCAGGTGAGGATGCCATCGCCAGCACTTTGCCGCTATCCCGTTCGATAATGACAATTGCGCCGCGAAAGCCTTCCAGTCCTTTTTGGGCGTAAAACTGCATTTGCTCGTCAAGGGTCAGATAGATATCGCTGCCGGGTTTCTTCTGCGTGCCACCCAGGCTGGCGCCAATTGCCCCATCGGGTGCGACGACATGCAGGCTGCTGCCATTTTTCCCTGCCAGGATGTCCTGGCCCCATTTTTCCAGGCCGATGCGCCCGATCAACTGGTTGCGTGCATAGCCCAGGCGCATCATCTGATTGAGTTCCTTGTCTTGAATGGCCGACACATAGCCAATCGTTTGCGGGGCGACCTGGTTGGTATAGAAGCGCGTGTTGTAGTCATAGACATAAACGCCGTTCATGCTGGCTACCCCACCGCCGCCGAGCTTTTTGTAATCTGCCAGCGATGTTTCGCCAACCGGGATGTACCAATCGGCCCCGGCATTCTCATACTTGCTTTTAATCGTGCCAGGATATAAGTCCACTAGCGAGCTGAGACCTGCCAACAGCACACTCTCGGTATCCGGGTCAATCGCGCCTGGGACCAAGCCAATTGCCTTGGCATCGGTCTGGGTGACGATGGGGTCTCCCTTGCGGTCAAAAATGTTGCCGCGTGTGGGCACATCAATATCCATGGCGAGGTGGCTGCCATCGTGCAGTTCGGGCAGAATCAGGCCGTTGTCCCAGACAATGCGCCATGCATCGCCTTCGAGTTTCAGGTTGGCGGTCATATCGCGCTCCAGATCGCCGACCATGTTGGTCTTGTAGGTGGTGTGAAAGTTGATCTGGGCGCTACTGTCATTGTCCGTCAGTTTGGGTGTAGCGCTAACGTTGAAGAGCAGTTCCTTGAGCGTCAGGTTGTTCATGGCATCGGTATATTTTTTGGCAAAATCATCAGCGCTGATGACGGACTGGCTTTCCGTGGTCAACATACCATACATCCCGGCGTAGTCGTCGCCTTTCCAGGCGGCGAGAAAGGCGTTGATTGTGTCCAGCGGGTTGGGGCCGGGGGCGTGAGTGATGGCGATCTGCGGCGATGGCAGCGCGGGTGTGGCAGTGAGAACTGGCGTGCTGGATGTTGGCATGTTGCAACCTACCAGCAAAACAAGCACAAAGAAAAAGCCAAAGATTTGTTTTGTTTTCATAAGACACCTTACCGAAGGATCGAACGGAAGATCGGACATTGATAGGCGAGCGTCGCTTGACAGTTGGCGGGCAGGTCGGCCTGTGGGTTGACATCCATGCGGCGCAGTAGCAGCGTCAGGTGGCAGAGTGGGAGACCCATCACCGAGGCGTAACAGCCGTCCATGTGGGCCACCGGCTGAAAGTGCGGATGCTGGATTCCGTAAGCGCCTGCCTTGTCGAGCGGGTCACCGGATTCGACGTAGGCAGCAATCTCCCCGTCGCTGTAATCCCGCATCGGGACATTGGTGATGCAGACATCGGTGAGCAGCATCCCGTCACGGGTGCGCAGCGCTGCAATGCCGGTATAGACCTGATGGGTGCGGCCCCGTAAACGGCGCAGCATCCGATGGGCTTCATCGGCGTCTGCGGGTTTCCCGAGAATCTCCCCGTCAATCACCACGGATGTATCCGAGCCGATGATGATGTGGTCGGGGCGGGCGCGGTCAACGACAGCGCGGGCTTTGAGCTCGGCCAGCCGCCGCACGTAGGCTTCGGGGAGTTCGCCGGGGAGCTGGCTTTCGTCGCTGTTCGAGACAACCACATCGAACGTCCAGCCGCCCAACGCTAAAAGCTGGCGCCTGCGCGGAGAGTTGGATGCAAGCAGAAGGGAAGGGGATTGGTTCATAGCAAGTTCAGATTCTAACACAGCCCAAAAAGGCCTTTGTGTCCGTTCTGTAACGGTGCGGGTGGTTTATAATCCTACACTCATATTATTTTGATCCATACGGTGAGGCCCTATGCCCCCTTCTTTAGATATCCCCATTCTTACATTTGAAACGCTGCAAGCCTGGGCCGACTGGCTCGAACTGCAACCCGCCACGACGCCCGGAGTCTGGCTGAAACTGGCCAAGGCGGAGAGCAAAATTTTGTCCATCACCTATGCAGAGGCGCTGGATGTGGCCCTGTGCTATGGTTGGATTGACAGTCAGAAAAAAGGCTTTGATGAGCAGTTTTGGCTGCAAAAGTTCACACCGCGCCGCGCGGGCAGCATCTGGTCGAAGGTCAATTGTGAAAAGGCCGAAGCACTGATCGCTAGTGATGCAATGAAACCACCGGGTCGGCGCGAGGTGGAACTGGCAAAGCAGGATGGACGCTGGGAGCGAGCATACGATTCCCAGTCCAGGTCCGTCATCCCGACAGATTTTCAGGCGGCGCTCGATCAATCTCCGACGGCGCAAGCCTTCTTTGTAAAACTCAACAGCGCCAATCGCTATGCTTTTCTGTTTCGTATCCAAACCGCCAAGAAAGCGGAGACACGCGCTGAGCGCATCAAAAAATTTGTGGCAATGTTGGAGCAGGGGGAGACATTGCATTGAAAAAGCTGGCAACATAGCGTTGCCAGCTTTTTATTATTCATAATGGTTTTTAGCCAGCTTTCCAATCGGGTGGCTGGGATGTGGGCCAGCCCGGAACGCCCAGCATGACAACCGTGATATTGTCGTGCCCGCCTCGCTCATTTGCCAGATCAATCAGCGATTTGGCGGCATCTTTCAGGGTATTCCCTTGCAGGGCAGCCAGCATTTCGCTGTCGTTGACCAGATCGGTCAGTCCATCGGTGCAAAGCATAATGACATCGCCGGGTCTGAGTGTGGTTCCCTGATTGGCCCGCGCGCGCATGTCATTTTCGTTGGCTTGCAAATACAAGCGCAGATCAGGCTCGGGCGGCTCGGATGAGCCGATATAGCGGCGAATAACATGCAGGTTGGGGTGTGATTTAATCGCGGCTTTGCTGAGAATACCTTTATCCAGTGCTTCCTGTACCCAGGTATGATCGCGTGAAAGCTGATGGATTTGTTTCCCGCGCATCAGGTAAATGCGTGAATCACCAGCGTAGGCAATATATAACTGGTGACCAATCACCCAGACACAGGCAGCGGTGGTTCCCATGCCTTTGCGTGACGGATCCAACTCGGCTTGTTTGACGATCTCTTCGCTGACAGCGTAAAAACCCGTCTGGAAAACATCTAGTGGGTGCAGACCATCGCTTTTGGCAACGATCTCGCTGATCATGTTGACCGTTACTTCAGATGCCACTTCCCCTGAGCGATGTCCACCAATGCCATCGGAAACAATCGCGAACACCGAAGGTGTCGGATTATTTTTGCTCACACTGTAGGCTGAAACAGCAAAGTTATCTTCGTTGTTTTTGCCCGAAAGACCAGGGTGAGATTGCGCTGTCAGAAAAAGGTGGGCATGATCAGTCTGGATCATTTCTCGGCATCAGGGGTGATGGTTGGTTTGATGGTGTCGGGTGGCTTGCTCAAAACAAAACGGTAGATAAACTGTCCAAAGTGTACCATATCCCCATGTTTGAGGATACATCCATCTCTTGAAATGGGCTCATAGTTTACCCATGTGCCAGCAATCGAGTTTTGATCGACCAACTGAAAGCTGCCATTTTCATTCATGCGCAGACGCGCATGCAGGGGGGAAATGGATGGATGATCGAGAATGGTGGTAGCCTGGGTTGGGTCGGTGCCAAAGAGCATTTCGCGGTTGTTTAAGGCAATCGGATCGCCTGCCACAGGCTGCCCATCGGCAGATAGTTTTACGAAATAAGCTGGGGGTTGGATGTTTTTGCGGCGCAGCCACGGGAAGGGGGTAGCGCGGGGGGCGTTGGGCTTCTCGAAGGTGACGATAACTGGTTGCGTAACCGGGTCGATATTGCGCAGGCGCGCCCTGCGCTGCTCGGCCAGGCTGGCAAAGCGTCGACGTCCACCCATGAACAGGATAAAGAGCAAAACTGCGCCAGCAAAGATAATCAGGGAAACCACCACGGCGCTGCCGTTGCGCAGTAACAGCCCTGAAATGCCACCTGGCGGCTCGGTCACAATGACGGTGATAGGAGTGGCACCGCTTTTACGGGTCAGCCCCAGCTCATCTTCTGCTTCCACTTCGAGGGAGTGATCGGCGGTGACGTCATATTCGCTCAAATCCCAGGTGAACTTGTCAAAGGGTTCGGCGGTGTTCTCGGCGGCTTTTTTGCCGTCTACATAAAGGGTGGTGCGCACCAGTTTGCGGTTAAATTTATCGGGGAATTCGATCAGTGCCGATATTTCCTGCTGGCGTGGTAAAAAGCTGGCGACATCAAAGGGCTTCTCGGGGTTTTTGCGGACAATTTCAATCGGCGCGGAGAGAATTGCCGGGCTGGGCGGCTGGATGTTGAGCTGGAAAGTGACCGGTTTGGTGGCTAAGCTGAACCCTGTGGTGTTGATCTGCGCCGATAGCGATTGCTGACCCGCAGTGCGAATCTTGGATGTGTAGGTGAGCCGGTAAATGTGACGCAGGGGCGCGAGCCATATTTCAGGGTCGGTGATGGTTTCGCTGCCGGTAAAGGTAAGAAACTGTCCGCCGGTTTCGGTTGCCAGGTCGCGCAGTGCCAGCACGCCGGGCTGGTCCATGTTGGTAGCCGAATCCACAATCCAGACGTTGATGGGGACACCATTGTCCTTGGCACGTTTTGACAGATCTTTCAGCGTGGCGAGGTTGTTGTTTTCGAGCTTGCCAGTGATGAAGATGATCGCTTTCTTTTCACCGGGGACGGGTTGGGTGTTCTGGGCGGTATCGAGCGCAAAGGACAAGGCAGAAAGCCCGGGTTTGGAGGTGCGCAGGGCAGGGTCAAAACTGTCGAAGCGGTTTCTCCAGGCTGCGGGGAGGAAGTGCGATGCAATGATGCCGCCGTTCCAGGTCAGACTGAAATCATCGGTGCTATCCGCAGGGTGGTTGGCTGCCCAATTTGAAATGACTGCCGCAATTTTTTCGTAGCGCGATTTCCCCGATCCATCCCGCACCGCCAGGCTTGGGCCTGAATTGATTGCCACGACAACGGCAACGGGAATATCCATTTGCTCCACCGCGTCTGGCACAATGGTTGTACCGTTTTCAAGGACGGAAACATTGGCGGGGGAGAGACCAGCAACAAATGCGCCATGATCGTCAAAGGTATCAAGCAGGGTGGTAATGGTGGGGAATTTGCTGAAATCGGGTGGGGCCAGGATGGCAAAAGCCTGACTCTGGGCGCGTACGAGCGCGCCGGGAAGAATCAGGCTCAGGATCACCAAAAGCAGGATGAAGGATCGAAGAAATTTCTTATTGTGCATCGATCAATTCTACTGGATATTCAGGCGGCATGGGGGCCGTCAAGCGCAGATACATCAAAGTGAGGGCGGATTGGCCGTAGGCTAGTTCAATACCACGCATAATCAGCGCAATTGGCGAGTAGGCCAGAACGCAAATGCCGGCAATCATAAGTGGGGTAAACGAGGCTGTGACATCTGCAGATCTGGATGCCGTCATGAAGAAACCCACCATCACTGGGAAAACCACGATCAGTAGAGGGATGGCAACAATAAAACCGATAATGGCACCAATCACAGTCAAAATGATCGAGACCACGATAATCGTCATGAAATTGCGGCGTAAGACATCCCATCCACGTTGCAGGCTCGCAATTACGCCCAGGTCTTCAACGACCATCGCGGTTTTGGCCTGTTCAGTAATCAGTCTTATAAGAATGGAGACAATCGCAAGGCAGCAAACGGAAGGGACTAAAATGCCCAGCGAACCAAGTATGGCTTGGGCGATGGTTTCGCCTGAACTGTGACTGCTGATTAAGCCAGCCAAGGAAACAAGAACGATGGCTATGACGATTACAAGCAAAATCAAAATGGGCAGACCGACCAGCAGCGATAGGCCAAGCATGCGCCAGAAATAGGCATTGCCCTGATCCCAAAGTTCTGCGAAGGTGAGTTTTTCAGCGCCACGATCGGCCAGTTGTGCGCCTTTGATCAGGCCAGCTTTCCCAATTGCGCCGAGGTAAAAGAATAAGGCGATTATGGCAATAAACAGCAACGCAACAAACACAAGCAGGATCAAATTTCTTGTCAGGAAGGCTGTGATGGTGTTGTGCCAGTCTGTACCGAGCCAGGTTCGCAATGGTTCTGGAAGATCACCAGGTCTTAGATTTGATGGCGTGTTGCCACTGTTATTGCCAAAACTGTTGTTGAAATTGCTGCCGCGGTTCTCTCCGCAGCTTGCCAGAATGCCGAAAATCCAAAGGACTTTGAATTTCCAGGTGATCTTCCAGGCTTTTGTCAGGATTTCGCCGATACTAACTTTGATATTCATGATTTATTCTCCGGGTCATCAAGGAGTGGCGGATTATCCGAATCGGAACCGGGCAGCTTCATAAAGCGACTGGCCCCCGCCCAAATTAAGAGCGGAACGCCAACCGCAGTACCCGCGATTGGATAAGGGACCCCCGCCAAAATCCCCATCACCACTCCTTTGGTAATGGCAACGCCCCAGTCATCTTTGGCCAGGTTACGTTGCACAAGGGTGGTGGAAATAAACCCCAAAGCGCCGACGCCAACACAGGTAAAAACAAGCGCCAACGGGTCGAGAATTTCGATGGTGCCAAAGATGCCATCCAGTCCAATAATAGACAGGGCAGCCAATGGGTGAAGTGGGGGGCGTCGTTCATCGCTCATGGGGTTACTCCTTGATATACGGTTCTGGAGAGAGTTCAGTTGCAGCGCGCTATTCCCACTCAATGGTGGCAGGCGGCTTGCTGGTGATGTCGTAGACAACACGGTTAATGCCATTGACTTCATTGACAATGCGGCTGGCAATGCGCGCCAGTACGTCGTATGGAATACGCGCCCAGTCGGCAGTCATGAAATCGTCGGTGACAACGGCGCGGATGGCGCAGGCTTCTTGATAGGTGCGGTAATCCCCCATGACTCCGACCGAACGCACCGGGAGCAGCACAGCAAACGCCTGGGATGTGCCCGCCCCTTTGCCGAGCAGCCCGGCGGCAGCCAGTTCCTGCGTGACGATGAAATCGGCGTTGCGCAGGCGTTCGGTCCTTTCGGGGGTGACTTCGCCGAGGACGCGTACCGTTAGCCCCGGCCCCGGGAACGGTTGCCGCCAGACCATCGCTTCGGGCATGCCCAGGGCTTCGCCAACAGCGCGTACTTCGTCTTTGAACAAATAGCGCAGCGGCTCCACCAGTGTGAAGGACATATCTTCGGGCAAACCGCCTACGTTATGATGCGTTTTGATCTTGTGTGCCTTGCTGCGGTCGGGCGCAGCCGATTCGACCACATCGGGGTAGATGGTGCCCTGCATTAAGAATTTGGGCATGCCAAGTTGACGTGCCTGTTCTTCAAAAATACGAATAAATTTCTCACCAACGATTTTGCGTTTGGTTTCAGGTTCGGTAACGCCTGTCAGCGCGGCGAAATAGTCCGCAGCGGCTTCTACCACAATCAGCTCCACGCCCAGGTTGTCTCGAAACGTGCTTGCCACCTGCTCGCCTTCGCCTTTGCGCAGCAGGCCAGTATCCACGAAGACCGCCACCAACTGATCGCCAATGGCCTTGTGCAGTAGTGCTGCCGCGACGGATAAATCGACGCCACCCGAGACGGCTGCCAGTACCCGCTCGCTACCCACCTGTTTGCGGATGCGCTCGACAGCGTCATCGATGATCGAAGCAGGGGTCCAATCGGGGATGGCCCCGGCGATGTCGGTGACGAAGTGCCGCAGCAATTCGGTGCCGCCGGGCGTGTGATGCACTTCGGGGTGGAACTGCACCGCAAAATATTTGCGCGTAAAATCGCCCATCGCAGCCACCGGGCTACTGGACGATTTTGCCAGCGCAACAAAGCCTTCGGGTAATTGCGTGATGCGGTCGCCGTGCGACATCCAGACGGTGGAAAGGTTGTCGAGCATGGTGCCGGGGATGAGCGGTTGAATTTCAGATGAACCGTATTCGCGGTGTGTGCTGGGGTCGACTTTGCCACCCAGCGCATGAGTCAGGGCTTGCATACCGTAGCAGATGCCGAGGATGGGCAAGCCGCTCTCGATAATGAACTGCTGAATATAGGGCGCGCCCGGTTCATAGACCAGAGTCTGGGCCGCCTGAAAGGATGAAGCCTTTCGGGTTGATGGACAGGATTGTTTCCTGCGGGGCATCCCACGGGAACAGCTCACAGTAAACATGGGCTTCACGCACACGGCGAGCAATCAGTTGCGCATATTGTGCGCCGAAATCGAGGATGGCAATGGATGTATGGGTCATTAGGTTTAAGGTTACCAGTTGAAAGTTGCAGGTTAGTGGGTCAGGTCTGAAATAAGGTGGAAGTGAAGGTAGGGGAAATCCTGGAATTTTCCGCCGTTGACGACGAGACGGTATCCATTTTCGACGAGGTGGAAACGTTCAATCAGGCGCTGGGCTGTGGCGTAGACATCCGTCAGGAAATCGACATCCGCTACAGGGTCGAGGGCTGTCAAGGTGGGGATTGGCTTTTTGGGTACGAGCAGGATATGCAACGGGTAGGCAGGGTGCGGGTGGTGAAAAGCCAGCAGCGTGCTGGTCTCACCTAAACGGTCAACGGGCAGGGCGAAGGACATTCTTCGTAATATCCATGAAATCAGCGCCGGGTGGCGTAGAAACTTAGTCCGCAAAAACAATTTGATCAT
Organism: uncultured Chloroflexia bacterium; assembly: GCA_963757465.1. Taxonomy (GTDB): domain Bacteria; phylum Chloroflexota; class Anaerolineae; order Anaerolineales; family Villigracilaceae; genus UBA5195. The sequence goes on from CAVWRY010000011.1 coordinate 629,109, forward strand.
GATCCAGTGATGCAATCGGGGCGAGCGCTTCCACTGGTACGCCGAGTGATTCGAGTGCTTTGCGGCCACCTTCGAAGGTTTTTTCGATCAGTGCGCCAATGCCGACAATCTGACAGCCTGCCGTTTGCGCAAGGCGAACGAGGCCGAGAATGGTTGCGCCAGATGCGAGAAAATCATCAATAATCAAAACGCGTTCACCAGCACGCAAATGTTCGGGGGAGACAATCAACTCAACCATGCGGCCTTTGGTGTGTGAGGGAGCGAGCGTGAGGTAGACCTGATCTGGCATGGTATTGGGTTTGCTTTTTCGCGCGTAGACCACTGGAATGCCCAGGTGCATGCCGGTCGAAAGAGCCGGGGCAATGCCCGAAATCTCGGCCGTCAGGATTTGGGTTGCGCCAATGCTGGCGAAGCGGCGGGCAAATTCGCGTCCGCACAGGTCCATCAGCATGGGGTCTACCTGATGGTTGATGAAACCATCTACCTTAAAGATCCCGTCACCAAGGGCTTTGCCGTCGCGCAGGATGCGTTCTTTGAGTTCGTTCAAAATACCTCCGTAAGAAGAATCAGACTGATGGCAACTGGTCTGGGCGTTGAATTGTTCTCGACATGGATATTTCATTTTACATCGGTTGTAGTGAACAATCTAGGGGTGGATGATATTCCTTATTTGCGACGACCCAGGAGAGTTTTTGCTCCATTAGGCGGCTTATTTGATTTCCAACTGAACGACCGCCAGGCTGGTGCCATCGCAATCAATCGCTTTGACATTGTAGAGGCCCGCTGTGACGTTTGTGATGGTGTATTTTTCGCCAGCAGCAATCTTTACGCCATCTGCGAGCTGATTAGGCCCCCAGTCATTTTTGCCGACATGCGACAGGAACAGTTTGCAAATATCGACAGTGCCATTGTTGGTGTAAACAGGCTGCTCTTTCCCCGGCGTGGAAGTAGCGACATTGCTGATGATTGTAGCTGTAGCGCTAATTTTTGTGGCGTTGTTGACAGGGGTGTCTGTGGGGGTGGCAGCGCCAGCGCAAGCCGAAACGATGAAAACGAGCACAAAGCTTAAAAAGAGGGTTGTCAGTTTGGTCTTCATTTTTTCTCATCGACTCTTTATGCTGGATAACTCAAGACCATTTCAAAATGCTCCACTATAGGGAATGGATCGTAAAAATGGTGCAGCAGCTTTTTCCAGTTTTGATATTGTGCTGAGCCACGAAAACCGATGGTGTGCGCTTCAAGCGTTTGCCAATAAGCAAGCAAAATATAGCGGTCCGGTTTTTCGACACACTTTTGCAACTGATGTGAAACATAACCGGGCATGGATGCGATGATTGAAGATGCCTGGTTGAAAGCGACTTCAAATTCCTGCCCCTGACCGGCACGGATGTTCAAAATTGCCACTTCTAGAATCATGGTCGTTCCTCCATTGGGCCGTGTGAGGTTGTGATGTTTGCATGTTACCACTTATCATCTTCGCCTTGACGATTCCCGTCGGCCCGGCTAAAATCTAGCTCCGTTCTTCTGCGTCTCCAGGTGGAGACGCATTTTACTGAATGCGGCATGCGCCGCAAAACATTCAAAGCAGGGCGAGGGTAACCCTCTGGCAAGCGATTGCCGGGCAGGGTGAGAGGCGCTCAAGGAGAGTAAGATGGAAAAGGTCGTTTTTAAAGCAACAAAGCGCACAGTTATCGGCAAACAGGTTGCCAAGTTGCGCCGTGCAGGTCAACTGCCCGCTGTCATTTACGGTCATGGCATGGAACCGCTCATCATTTCACTCGATGCGCACAGCACGGGCCTGATTGTTCCCAAGCTGACATCCTCCAGCATCGTCAACATTGAGCTGGATGGCAAGCTGATCCCGGCGCTGGTTCGTGAAAAGCAAAAGAACTACATCAAGAAAGAACTGACCCACCTCGATTTTCAGGCTGTTTTGCTGACCGAAAAGATCAACGCTGCCATCTCCATTCACTTCCACGGGCTTTCCCCGGCGGTGAAGGATTACAGCGCCATCATCGTCCACAGCCTGAACAATCTGGAAGTGGAAGCCCTGCCGAACGACCTGCCCGAGCGCATTGAAGTGGATCTGGCTGGTCTGATGAAGATTGGCGATGCCATTCACGTCCGTGATCTGGTGCTCCCCAATTCTGTCACTGTCTTAACTGACCGGGATACCATGGTCGCCGTTGCCACTGCTACTCATGAAGAAGCCGCCGACGCGGTTGCCGTTGAAACTCCTGAAGTGATCGAAAAGGGCAAGAAAGAGAAACCAGAGGCCTAATCGGTTTTTGGTTCACATACGAAAAGGAGTGACCGATTTTGGTCACTCCTTTTTTGTTTTACAGGTAATCTTTTAGCTGTCGTGAACGGCGCGGATGTCGCAGTCGGCGCAGGGCTTTTCCTTCAATTTGGCGGATGCGCTCACGGGTCAACCCGAAGCGTTGCCCCACTTCCTCGAGCGTATACGTCACCCCATCATCAAGGCCAAAACGCATACTCAGGATGTGCGCTTCGCGTGGCGCGAGCGTGGAGAGTACGTCGGTCATTTTTTCTTTGAGCATAGTCTGGTAGACCGATTCGACGGGTGTGGGGTTGAACTCGTCTTCGATGAACGACCCCAGTTCCAATTCTTCATCGTCCCCGACGGGGGTTTCGAGTGAAAGCGGCAGCCAGGATACCTTTTAAATCCACTGCAATTTCTCCACCGTTAAACCGACGGCCTCTGCCAGTTCAGGCTGTGACGGGGGGCGGCCCAGGCGTTGTTCCATTTCGTGGGTGATGCGGTACATCTGGCGGATGCGGTCGGTCATGTGTACTGGCACGCGGATGGTGCGCGCCTGGTCGGCGATGGCGCGGGTGATGGTCTGACGAATCCACCAGGTGGCGTAGGTAGAGAAGCGAAAGCCGCGATGATAATCGTATTTCTCGACCGCCTTCATCAGCCCCAGGTTTCCCTCCTGAATCAGATCGAGAAATGCCATGCTACGGCCCATATAGCGCTTGGCGATGCTGACTACCAGCCGCGTATTGGCTTTGATCAAATGCTCACGCGCCAGCAAGCCATCCTGATACATGGCTTCGAACTCATGGCGCTCAGCGGGTGCAAGATTTTCATTTTGTCCAAGACGCTTGTGCGCTTTGCGCCCGTCTTCGATGCGGCAGGCGATCGCCAGTTCGTCATCCTGTGAAAGCAACGGGACGCGCGCCATCTCTTTCAGGTACAGTCCAACGGTATCGTCGGCGGCAAAGGCATTGTTCGGGATGGCGGTGTTCTGGGGTTCAAATTCAAACTCAAGGGGCGTGGATTCATCTGCCGTATCGTCCCCATCTTCGGAATCAAGAATATCTACCCCGCGACGACGCAGCGCCATGAGAATGACACTCAGGCGTTCAGCGTCTTTGTTGACTTCCGGGTAGACTTCCATCAAGTCGTCGGTTGTCAGATAACCTTGCACACCCGCTTTTTCCAGCAGGTGAGAGAGAACTTCTGTGCGTCTTCTTCGATCCGAATGCACTGTGGCCCTCCACGTTAACATTCGGCGCTGAAAAAACTATTCGTCCAATAATTGTTTCAGTGCCGCAAAAGGCGAATCATTCTCTGGTCGATGCCCGCAATCGCGTTCATTGAGGTTCTCGCCACACTCGGCACATAAACCTTTGCAATCAGGCTTGCAAAGCGGTTTGATCGGGAATTCGAGCAATGCAAACTCACGCACCAGAGGTTGCAGGTCAATGTGTGCGTCTTCGGGCACAATCAGGCCTGATTCGGTCACAGATTTTCGGTCAAAGGCGTAGAGTTCTAGGAATTCCCATTCAAGGGGTTGGTCATATTCAGAAAGGCAGCGCACGCACTCTTGCTTGGCAGTCCCCGTAAATTTCCCATCCACCAGCAGGCCCTGCGGGGTGCGGGTAATTTTGGCGAGACCTTTGAAGTCGGCCAGTGTCAAGTCTTCCCCGGCTTCAAGCAGGGGAAGATCAAAGTCAAAATCGCGGATATACCCGATTTGAGCGTTGATGATGAAACCAACATTCAGTCGGAGCGGTTTACGAGGGTTAGTCACCTGAGTCACTTTAAACAATAGATTTTATGCAACGGAATTGTGTACATTTTAGCACGCGCGATTCGTCAAGTCAATCACTTTTGCGCATAGAGTAAAAGAATTTTATGAGGCGGTTGCAAACAGGCATTTCAAATAGGCGCCTTCATCAAAGCGGATGGGATGGTCGATGCCGTGGCCGGAGTGTTCCACCTGGGTCAGGCGGCGTTTGGACTCCCCGGCGGTGCGGGTGATGCCCTCGAAAAAGGATGCGGCGTCGATGCGGCTGGAGCACGAAGCCTGGACCAGTGTTCCGCCAGCGCGCAAAACCCCCAGCCCCAGCCGCGTCAGTTTGCTGTAGGCGGCCAGCCCTGCAGCGATCTGCTCGCGGCTTTGGGCGAACATGGGCGGGTCGAGAATGACCATGTCGAAGCGACGTTGCTGCGATGCCATGCGTGTCAGCACGTCGAAGGCATCTTCGGCGATGGTTTCATGGAGGGCGGCTTTGACGCTGGCAATATGCTGGTTGTGCCCAAAGTTGCGGATGGCGGCCTGCAAGGCCGGGGCGCTGATGTCAACGCTGGTGACCTGTGGCGCGCCACCGCGCGCCGCGTAGACCGAAAACCCGCCGGTGTAGGCAAAAACATTTAAGACAGTTTTGCCGCCCGATAGGCGCTCAACGTGCGCCCGGTTTTCGCGCTGATCGAGAAAAAATCCTGTCTTCTGCCCGTGAACGGGATCGCACTCAAAGGTCAGTCCGTTTTCTCGAAACAGGATCACGCCCTCAGGGAGAATGCCGTCCAACGCGGTGCCATCTTCCAGCCCGTATAAAAATTCGCTTTGCTTGCTTAAGGAACGGCTCAGCCGCAAAATCAATTGTGCTGCCGGGTTGGTCAGTCGCAGCGCTGCGCAAAAGGATACAAGATGGGGCACCCAGGCAGGGCTGTAGATTTTCAGCACGAGTGTTTCAGCGTAACGATCCACCACAAGGCCGGGCAGGCCATCGTTTTCGCCGTTGACGATGCGGTAGCCATCGGTGGACTGAGCGGTGAGCGGCTGGCGCAGCAGGTTGGCGGCGATCAGTTTTTGGGCAAACCAGTCTGTGTTGATGGTGGCGGGTTCGCGGCTTTGCAAAATGCGCACACGAATGGTGGAGGTTGGGTCGTACAGCCCGACAGCCAGAAAGCGACGCTTGTCATCAAAGATGACGGCCAGGTCGCCGGGCGCGCCGGGGTGGCTTTGTTCGGTGATGGCCTGGTCGAAAATCCAGGGATGACCCTGGCGCAGCGCCCGTTCGGCATGACTATTGATGTGCAAGGCAATCCGTTTGGTGGATGGTGTGGGCAGTTGAGCAAGGAGATTTGTCATGAGGTGCTTTCAGCAGTTTGTTCAAAAACAGGCTTTGTCAGGTAGCGCTTGACCATAATGATAAGCGCCAGAATGTTTGCAACGCCCCCGAGAAAAAGATAAAACAGGCCGTCAAGCGACATGCTGGTCAGGGTGGCTTCCACTTTTGCTTTTTGTATGAGACAAAAGATATCGCCACCCCTAATCGGTCCGAAAATACTAACCAGTCCGATGATGACAATGGCGACCAATATAAGAATGGTAACGGTAGTGCCCCAGTTTATTCGCCTGTATATGAAAAGCAGATATACATCTCCACCAGCTTGTATGATTGCCAGAAAAAGCAGGATGGCGGTGAAGTTGCTATTTGTTTGTATCCATTGTTCAAGAAAGAGCTTGTCTTGTAATAACTTGTTTTGAACGTAAACCATCTGGCTATCATATATTGGACATCCATACGGTTCGTATGAGTATGCCCTGACAAATGGTTCCTTAAACAAGGTGGTTGTCTTGTTATCCAGCCCTTCAATTCGGGAAAACGCTTCCTTGTTTTCCAACGGTTTCAACTGCCAGTGCACTCAATCAAGATGGCGAGCCATCATTTTTCCCGAAAGAAACCGCCTGGCAGGGAACGGCAAACGAAGTATAACTCTTAATCGGCGGGTCAAGAGGCCGTACAACGCATTGGAGACGCGCATGGTCGTAGTTCCGAAGTGCACTGTGGTCGCCGGTCAAATTGATTTATCCAATGGTGGCAAGGGGGGAAAGACCCCGATGAGAAAGCTAAAACCTTGATTGACCGGGACCTGCCCATGTCAAGAAAGGAGAAAAAATGAGACAGAAAGGCAAACGTACGAAAGGGATTGAGCAGGCTCGTCCATTTGATGGCATGAGCAAAGTCAATCCGAATGCGGGAGGCGCAGACATCGGCGCGGAAGAAATCGTCGTCTGTGTCGCCGCCAACGAGACTACTCAACTGGTCAAGGGCTTTGGGAACTACACGGTTGATTTGGATGCCATCGCAGATTGGCTGACGGAACATAACGTCAAAACAGTGGCGATGGAAAGCACAGGGGTCTACTGGATTCCGCTTTTTGAAAGGTTGGAAGAGCGTGGATTTGAATGTCTGCTGATCAGTTCCCGTTCCTTGCGGCGCGTGGCGGGTCGGAAAAGCGACGTGACGGATGCTCAGTGGATCCAGACTTTGCACAACTACGGATTGTTGGAGTCTTCATTCCGCCCGCAATCCGACCTGGTGGCGCTGCGGACGCTGTTGCGGCATCGCGCGGAATTGGTGGCGCATCGTTCGCCGCACATTTTACATATGCAGAAGGCGTTGCTTCAGATGAATGTGCAGCTCTCGCAGGCGGTGACGGATGTGACCGGGGTGACGGGGCAGCTGATTATCCGTGCCATCCTGTCAGGGGTGCGGGACCCGAAAACGCTGGCCGCGCTACGCGACCCGGGCTGCAAAAAGAGCGAAGCAGAGATTGGCCAGGCGCTGACTGGCACCTGGCGGGAAGAACATCTCTTCATCTTGAAGCAGGCCGTGGCTCTCTACGATTTCTACACTGAGCAGATGCTTGCATGCGACAAAGAGATCGAGCGCATGTACGCTGAGACCCGTCCAGACTGGGACGCCGGGGAACTGAAGCCACTCTCCTCGCGAAAGCGCAACTCGCGCAGCAAAAATGCAAACTACGATACCGAGATCATTCGCAAGCATCTAAAGCGCGTTAGTGGCGTGGACATCAGCCTGGTGGACGGGTTTGGTGTCACACTGGCCCAGACCGTGATTATGGAGTGCGGCACCGACATGAGCAAGTTTCCGACCGAAAAGCATTTTTGTTCCTGGCTGGGACTGGCACCCAAGCATGAGATTTCCGGGGCCAAGGTCTTGAAGAATACGACCTTGAAGACGAAAAGCCGTGCTGGACAAGCCTTTCGCATGGCAGCCCAATCGGTGAAACAGGCAGATTGCGCCTTTGGCGTGCTTTACCGGAGACTGCGCGCCAGGCTCGGGCCAGCCCAAGCGACGGTGGCGACGGCCCACGCCATCGCGCGGGTGGTCTACCGGATGTTGAAATATAAAGTCGAATACGACCCGCTGAGTGTGAACGAATACCAGAAGCAATACGAAGCGCAGCAAATCAAGTACATGCAAAAGCGGGCGGCCAAACTGGGCTATCAATTGACGCCTGTCGCGGCTTAAGCCGCGATAGCGCAAAAGAAAAGGCGTTCTCGCAGAGAGAACGCCCTGTTTGCGTTTAATATTTTGTTCCATTTGCTAGAGATTTTCACCCCGGAACCACTCTTTTTGGAAAAATCGACTTTTGGAAAGCTGCCGTCTTGCTCCAGTGAGCGCTCCTCATGTCGGGGTTTCTGAGAAAATTGTGGTTGAAAAAGATTATTGAGAAAGACTGCCGCAATTGCCAAAATGGAATAAAGCGCCAGTTTTTGCAAAAGTTCTTTCGTCATTTAAGTGATTCCCCCATCTTTGGGCTGATACAACGTAAAGTCATATTTTCATTATATCCCCTCATGCAAAACAACACCCGGCAGATCGAAAATCCGCCGGGTGTTGTTTCCGAGAAGAGCGCAGCCACTAATGGACGGTGACCCCGTTTATCACACTCTGGAAAACAGGCTTGACGCGAATTTCCTGGTTCCCCTCAACGGATGCTAGCACAAGGATATTGCGCTTGCCGTTGGAAATAACTGCCAGGAAGTAGTAGGCCAGCACGGTGTCTTTTTCCGCAGATTTTCCCTGATATTCCACAAATGCGCGGCTTTGCCCGTTAACCTGATCCACTTTGATAGGCGCGTTCGGGACTGTTAGAAGGGTGCCAAGGCGGCCAATGGCGATACGCAAAACGTCCTCGGCGCTGCCTGCATCTTTCAGTTGCGTGATGATGATGCCAACAGCTTTGGTGTTGGTCTTTTTGTAGCCGGTCCAGTCATCGCTGACAATAATGTTTGATGCTATGTTAGTACCTCCGAGATGGGCTGTCCAGCCGTCTGGCGGGTTGACGCTGATCCATTGATCTGGTTTATCTTTGAAAAATTCACTGGCTGCTTTGGGCGTTGGTGTGGCTGGCTGACAGGCTCCCAGGGCAAAGAGTATCAGCGCCAGCAACACTTTGTAGAGATTGTTTTTCATATTGTCCTCGAAATCATTTTGGAGTATTGTGTAGAAACTTGCTCGGTTATACCACTCAATTGGTTTCTCTGTTTGAAGATTATGAATCGAAACAGCCATCTGACTCTCCTAGATCGCTGTTTCGATTCGGTTTTAGTAAACCAATCAGGTTCCGTGTAATTGTGGAAGAGCCCTATTTTTCTTGTGCGCCTTGGACAAATTTTCCCCAATATTTTTCAGCAGCCTCTGTTCTGTTGTTTACGCTTAGTTTTTTATAGAGATTCTGCAAGTGGTTTTGCGTGGTTGCAATACTAATATTTAAACACAATGAGATTTCTTTATTGCATTTGCCAAGTGAGACCATCTTTAATACTTCATTTTCTCTTTTTGTAAGTTGTGATAGGGATGTGAATTCCATTGCCTGACCCTCCAATTTGCGATAGTAAGAGCGCATTTGTCAATCTTTGCATTTCCATAAACGATTTTGTCTCGCTTTTTGCAAGCTGCAAAAAAAACAACCAAATTACTATAGCATATTTGGATAGTTTGTAAACTGGGAATTATTCGAGGTTTTGTCTAATTTCGCGGATTTATATTTGGTGGGTGTTGCTGAAAACAAAAGGCCCGGTAGAGAAATTTCTCTACCGGGCCTTTTGGGGGAAATGATGTTTACCCGCCGCCGATCAGTGCGTCGTTAATGACATTCTTGAAATTTTCATAAGGTTGCGCGCCCTCAATGATGGTTCCGTTAATCAAAAACGTTGGGGTGGCTTTTACGCCAGCGGCAGTCGCATCGACCCTGTCTTTTTTCACACGTTCAGTATATTTCCCGCCAGAAAAGCAGGTGTTGAAGGCTGTCATATCGAGATTAAGCTTTTGTGCAAAACCAGTCAGGTTTTCGTCTGAAAATGCGCCGGAGTTCTCAGCCCCCTGGTTGGCAAACAGAATATCGTGATATTCCCAAAATTTCTCCTGGTCACCAGCGCAGTAGGCTGCTTCGGCTGCTTTTGCCAATTCGTCACCAATGAACGCGCCCATCGAGTGATAGGTGAAATAGACCTTGCCGGTGGCGACATAATTTTTAAAGATTAGCTCTTCGGTGTCGCGCCAGAAAAACCTGCAAAAAGGGCATTGAAAGTCGGAATAAATCTCAATTTTTACCGGGGCCTTGGGGTCTCCGAGCGATGCGCCGTTGGGACGGAAATGCGTATGATAGTCCACCGAGGTGATTGACTGAACGGTAGCTGTTGGCGCACCAAACCCTGTCAAGACGGATGAATTGTACAGGCTGTAAATCCCCAACCCGCTCAGGATCAGACAAAAACATAGTGCTATCGCACACCCTGCGCCAACTACCCACCATGCGGTTTTGTTCGTACCTTGCTGGGCAGGTGGCTGTTCTTCGTAGGTTGGTTGAATATCCATTGTGTCTACATCCTGTGATTTTCGCAAAATTGCTACTGTTAGGGCGCACAATCAATCGTCTTGCTCATTTATCATGAAAGATTGGATCGCTATCCTTTGAAGTGTTAGTGTTATTGTAGCATGTGCCAACTACCTTTTCGCAAAGACTGTTTTGATGATTTTCCAGATCCCAACGAGCAGGTTGATGCCCGTCAGACGCAGCAGAAGCATGACACCCATGGCAGACATTACAACGATGCCGGTAATCTCCCTGGATGCTTGCGGCGGCAGTAAATAAAGAACCATGGAAAAGCCAAGGCAGGAAGTCAGCGCGAACTCCGATTCCGGTCACAAGATAGAGCAGTACTTTTTGCGAAAATTCCCGCTGGATGACCGCAATGGCCGCAGCGTGGTCTGTTTCCACCTGCTGGATGAATTGTTCTGCCTGAGGCCAGCGCATGCCTGTCATTTTGCAAAGCGAGATGACCACCTGGTTCCGGCTCTGGGATGCCCCCAGCTCCTTGATGACAAACTGGGTGGCAGCCTTTTTGCTGGGCATGGGCCGGTTGCCAGATGAATACCACTGGTTCCAGTTGAAAAAGTTATCGGGTGGGTTGGTATTTGTTTCCGGTTGCGGATGAACACTGCGGGGTGGGGTGTGCTGTACACGTGCTTCCTGAAAACTGGAGCGCTGTCCATCGTAGCGGGCGCGTTGCTCTGCATCAGAGAGCACCTGATGGGCTTCGTTGATTTCCTTAAACTTCTCCTCCGCTAGCGGGTTATTGGGGTTATGGTCGGGGTGATACTTAATCGCCAATTTGCGATACGCCGATTTGATTTCATCAGCAGTCGCATTGGCAGAAACACCCAGGCTTTGGTAGTAATTTTTATTGTTCATCTCATCAGGTTTTCAACGCACCCTTATTGTGCTTGCCTATTGGCTCGGAAGCCACAATTTGATCGCTTTCAGCAGCCCACTGAGCCCACCGATCACGATTAAAACTCCTGCTCCCATCATCAACAGTCGCGTAATAATTAAGTTGATGATGAAATTAAATGCTGCTTCCCGTAGAACTCATCTGTGAGTAGGAAGAAAACTGTATGGTTGTGTCAGGAACTTGCATAATGTGAAAGAAGTTGAGCGCGTACATGCCCCCAAAAGCTATTAGAGCAATTCCTCCAATGATCGTGACGACCCCCATTGCCATCACCATCGGACTTTGGCGCACAGAAATTTTTTGCGCATTCTCAGTTTCCACCCGCTGCACAAGCTTTTTTGCTTCATTCCATGTCATTCCCGTGTTTTCGCACACGTCACTGATAATTCGATCGTGACTGCTGTGTCGAATCAGCTCATTCAGCACAAAAGCCACTACTTCCTCTTCTGAAACAGAGGCCCGATATTGCATCGGACGACTATAACTGCCATATTCGCTTTGCGGATTAACGCTGCGCGGCTGACTATATTGCACTTGTTGTTCAAATTGAACAAATTGCCTATCATGTTGGGTGCGTTGCTCCGCATCAGAAAGCACCTGATAGGCTTCGTTGATTTCCTTAAACTTCTCTTCAGCCTGTCGATTATTTGGGTTATGGTCAGGGTGATATTTAATCGCCAATTTACGATAGGCCGATTTGATTTCATCAGCAGTCGCAGTGCGGGAAACCCCCAAAATTTGATAGTGATTTTTAGTATTCATTTGCTGCCTGAAGGCATTGCCGTCTTGGAACTTCTATCCCTGGAGCTGTTTTTCCAACTCTGCCCGCACCACCTGTGGGTTGGCTTTGCCTTGCGCTTTTTTCATCACCTGACCAAACAAAAAGTTTGCCACAGTCAACTTTCCGGCGCGATAACTTTCCACTTCTTTGGCATTTTCTGCCAGCGCCTCGCGCACAATGCCGACAATGAAATCGGTATCTGATACCTGGCCCAGTCCTTTGGCTGCCACAATCTCGGCGGCGGTTTTGCCGCTCTCGAACATTTCGGCCAGTACATTTTTGCCGGTATTCTGATTGATCGCCCCGTCCGCCACCAGTTTGAGTAGCGCCACCAGTTCAGCGGGGGAAACTTTGACAAACTCAATGCTGATCCCGGCAACTTTCATCAGCGAGAACATTTCGCCGGTTAACCACGAAAACACCGTCCGCGCCGGAACCTTTGCCGCCGTTACCGCGTGTTCGTAATACTCTGCAACGGGGCGTTCCTCCACCAATCGGGCGGCTTCGGTTTCTGACAGGCCATAGTCGCTGACGAAACGGCGAATGCGTGCCTGGGGCAGTTCGGGCAACGAGGCGCGCACCCGCTCGATGAAAGCGAAATCCACCACCAGGGGAGGCAAATCCGGCTCGGGGAAGTAGCGGTAATCGTGGGCATCCTCCTTCGAACGCTGGCTGTACGTTGCCTGTTTGGCCTCGTCCCAGCCGACGGTTTCCTGCGCCACTTTGCCGCCAGCGCGGATTAGTTGCTCGTGCCGTTTAATTTCATACGCCACCCCACGCTCAAGTGCGCGGAAAGAATTCAGGTTTTTGATTTCAACTTTTGTGCCAAATTCTTCCTGTCCCACCGGGCGAATGGAAATATTGGGTTCAATGCGCATCACACCCTTTTCCAGATCGCCAGAGTTGACATCCAGATACCGCACCAGCGAGCGCAGCGCCACGCCATACACGCGTACTTCCTCGGCAGAGTGAAAATCGGGTTCGGTGACAATTTCGAGCAGCGGTACGCCAGCGCGGTTTAAATCCACCAGCGAGTAGGCCTCGCCATATTGTTCGACATGTGTCAGCTTGCCGGTGTCTTCTTCTATATGTACGCGCCGAATGCGAATTCGTTTTTCACCTTGCGATGTTTGCAGGATAATTTTGCCATTGACGGCCAGCGGCTCTTCATATTGGGTGATCTGGTAGCCTTTGGGCAGATCGGGGTAAAAATAATTTTTGCGTGCGAAAATGCTGATGGGCGCAACTTCACATTCCAGCGCCAGCGCCACGCGCATGGCAAACTCGATAGCGCGTTCGTTTGCCACTGGCAGGCTACCGGGCATGCCCGCACAGACTGGGCAAACCGTCGTGTTCGGCGCCGCGCTGGTGGAATCGACCACCGCACAGCCGCAGAACATCTTTGACTCGGTCAATAATTCAACATGAACTTCCAGTCCGATTACAGGTTCAAATTCCATTGCACTCACCCGTCCAAATTATTATTACGAGGAGCGTTTAGTCAAAACCGCTCCTCGTGTGAAATCAATATTTTTTGTTTATCGAGCTCAGTTTCTACACTTCGTCGTCGAACTCATCGTCGTCGTCATCGTTGTCAATTTCGAGTTCCATGTCATCACGTTCGACATGCAGCCAGAGCAGTAGGATGTGGCCTTCATCCGTCTGGACGGAGCGGGCTGCCAGAATCGGCACCATGGCTTCCAACCCGGCTTCATCACGGTAGTGCAGCTTGATCGGTTGGTTTTGCTTCCAGGCGCGGTAACAACGTTCAACGAGCGCAGGTCCATTGTAGGTGCGCAGGCGCGTCAGTGCCGTAACCGAAAACTGACGGGTTTCATTTAATCCGAGCGCCCAGCCATCTTGAACGGGTTCAAATGCAGGGGTAGGGCCTTCAATAATTGTGATTCGATCTTCCATTGGTGACTCCTGTTAATTTGCGAAATCATACCATAAAACCTGTCCGCAGCTAGCTTTCAGCGATGCATGTTAATGTATATAAGATGATTCTGTAACGCTTCATTTTAAGGTAATGACAAGCTGCTTACGGGGCGGGTGATGAGTAAAATCACCCCACAGATTTTTTGACGCTCATGATAAAATCCATGCGTTCCCCTTTGTGAAAATTCACACTCGTATTGTCAACTATGTTATACTTGTGCCCTGCTTTCTATCCTAAAAGTCCCTTGCGGGAGATATTGTTATGCTCGTTCAATATGCTGCAATTGCCATTCTGATTTTTCTGACTGCGGCTGTCGCGATTATTGCGATTGTCTTGGGCGTCCTTTTTGGGCCCAACCGTCCGTTGGATAAGAAGACCATGCCTTACAAATCGGGTATGAACCCGATTGGGCCAGGTACGCGACGTACCCCGGTGCGTTTTTACCTGATTGCCATGCTTTTTATCTTGTTCGACATTGAAGTGGTCTTTTTTATTCCCTGGGCGCTGGTATTTACCAGTTATGTCAAAGCGGGGAATGGATTTTTTCTGCTTGGCGAAATGATAGTTTTTATTGCGATCTTACTGGTAGGTTATCTGTATGCCTGGAAGAAAGGAGCACTCGAATGGGAGTAGAACAAAAGCTCGGTGATATGGGGATTATGACGACCCGTCTGGAAGAAGTCATTAACTGGAACCGCACCAATTCGATGTGGCCGATGCTCTTTGGTCTGGCCTGTTGCGCAATTGAGATGATGTCGGCCCAGGCTTCTCATTATGATATGAGTCGCTTTGGCATGGAATTAATGCGCGCCAGCCCACGCCAGAGTGATCTGATGATTGTGGCCGGACGCGTTACCCGCAAGATGGCCCCGGTTGTGCGCCGTCTCTATGATCAAATGCCTGACCCGAAGTGGGTTATTGCAATGGGAGATTGCGCTTCCTGTGGCGGTCTCTTCAATAACTATGCGGTTGTGCAGGGTGTGGACGAAGTCGTCCCCGTAGATGTTTACGTTGCTGGTTGCCCGCCACGCCCCGAAGCGTTGATTCACGGCATTGTGACACTGTATGAAAAGGTCCAGGCCGAAAAGATGAAGGATTGGGCGTAAGATGAGCGACAGCCCTGAGATTGTTGACCAACTTATTGCGCGTTTCAACGGCACAAAGATCGAGTTTGCCGGCGAAGCCAGCGCCATTTTGCCAGTGGATCAAATCCTCGCAGCCGCCAAAGTCATCCGCGATGAATTTGGCTTTGATATGCTTTCCACCATTACGGCGGTAGACTACTGGCCTGAAGAAAACCCCCGTTTCCACTTGTATTATCGTTTCACGTCTATTCCCAACCGCAAGACTTTGAATGTGCGCGTGCCCGTTTCCGGCGTGTCGCCTGAGGCGCCAACGATTGAAGGCGTTTACAAGAGTGCCAACTGGAATGAGCGCGAAGTCTATGATATGTTCGGAATCAAATTCATCGGACATTCTGATATGCGCCGTTTGCTGATGCCGGAAGATTGGCAGGGTCATCCCCTGAGAAAAGATTATCCCCTCGGTTACGAGGAGCCGCAGTTTTCCTTCAACTATGATGAGATCGATGTGCGCAAGCCACATGCCGGGAATAAACCCCCGCACGGAGCCTAGTTATGCCACAACTTGAAGAAGTAACCGTTACCGATTTAAAGCATCTCCTTTCTGACCGCGCAGCCAGCGGTGAGACGGTGATGTTGAATATGGGTCCGCAACATCCATCCACGCATGGCGTTTTGCGCCTTTTGCTGGAACTGGATGGCGAAATCGTCTTGAACTGCATTCCCGACATCGGCTTTTTGCATACCGGCGTCGAGAAAAACATGGAATCGAAGACCTACCAGAAGGCCGAAGTAATGAGCGACCGTCTGGATTATATGAATCCCATTGGTAGCAACTTCGCCTACTGTCAGGCGGTTGAAATGCTCGTTGGATTGGATGTGCCCCCACGGGCGCAGGCTATTCGCGTCATTTTGGCGGAGCTTCAACGGATTTCATCCCATTTGGTCTGGGTTGGCAGCATTGGACTTGATCTTGCCGCCATGTCCACCTTTCTGTACTGCTTCCGTGAGCGTGAAGCCATTCTCGATATTTTCGAGATGGTTTCGGGGCAACGCATGATGACCACTTACATCCGTCCTGGCGGGGTATGGCGTGATGTGCCGGTGGAATTTGAGAAGGCTGTCCGCGATTTTATTAAGTTGCTGCCAAAGCGCATTGATGAGTATGAAGCGCTTTTGACCAAAAACCCCCTGTTCATTGACCGCACCGCAGGTATCGGCAAAATCTCAGCGGAAGAAGCTGTCCGCTGGGGGACGACCGGGGCAACGTTGCGCGGCTCAGGGGTGGCATATGACGTACGCAAGTTTGCGCCGTATTCCGGTTATGACCAGTACGATTTCGAAATCCCGACCCGCACCGAGGGTGATGTCTACGCCCGTTATATTGTACGCATCGAAGAAATGCGCCAGGCCATTCGCATCGTCCAGCAGGCGCTGGATAAGCTGCCGATGGGGCCGATCAAATCAAACAACCACAAATACGTTCCGCCGCCACGATCTGAGATTGGCACCAGCATGGAAGCCTTGATCCACCACTTCAAGTTGTGGACCGAAGGTTTTACGCCGCCAAAGGGTGCTGTCTACACTGCGGTGGAATCGCCGCGGGGTGAGTTGGGCGTTTATATGGAAAGTGACGGCAGCGCGAAGCCTTTTCGCGTTCACTTCCGCGCGCCTTCTTTTGATAACTTGCAGGTGCTTCCATATATGTCGAAGGGACATCTGATCGCGGATTTGGTAGCGATCATTGCTTCTGTAGATGTTGTGCTTGGAGATATTGATCGGTAAGATCAGATATTAGAGATGCAGGTAGATGCCTAATCTTTGCATTGGAGAAGAACATGCTGGCAGAGAAATATCCAGACGAAGTAAAACAAATTTTTGCCAAATACCCCGCCGACCGAAAACGTTCGGCGGTTATGCCGCTTTTATACCTTGCCCAGCGCGAGGAAGGCTATGTTACGAAAGAATCCATGCAGGATATTGCCAACCTGATTGAAGTGGACGTAACCGAAGTGGCTTCCATTATCGGTTTTTACACCCTGTATCACGACGAAAAAGCAGGCAAATATCGTATACAGCTTTGCAACGATCTGCCTTGCGCGCTGCGCGGTGCGGACAAATTTGTTGAAGCATTGTGCAGCCGTCTTGACACGCAGATCGGTGAGACAACGCCTGATGGTTTGGTGACGCTCGAAGCGGTGATGTGTCTGGCAGCCTGCGACAAAGCTCCCATGTTCCAAATGCAGAGCGGTGCAGGTTTGACATATCACGAAAACATGACCGTCGACAAGACGGTGGAACTCATTGAAACGCTCAAAAAGGGCGGCGGAGAAATCAAGTAATGGCCTACATTCTGCTGCGTCATCGTGATATCCCCGATATCAAGAATATTGAAGTTTACAAGCAAAACGGCGGCTTTGACGGTCTGAAAAAAGCCGTCAGCACCATGCAGCCTGCCCAGGTGATTGATGAAGTCAAAGCATCTGGCTTGCGCGGACGTGGTGGTGCGGGGTTTCCGACTGGCGTCAAATGGTCGTTTTTGCCCAATACACTCTGGCCGCACTATGTCGTCGCTAATGCCGATGAATCTGAGCCAGGGACGTTCAAAGACCGCGAAATTATGGAAGGCAACCCTTATCAGTTCCTGGAAGGGCTGGCAATTGCCTGCTACGCGGTGGGTGCAAAGGTTGGCTATGCCTACCTGCGCGGCGAGTTCTGGCAGATCGCTGACCAGCTCGATCAGTGCATCGTTGAAATGGAAAAGGCGGGTTTTCTTGGGGATAACCTTTTTGGTACAGAAACTTCATTGAGACTGTATACCCATCTTGGCGCTGGCGCTTATATTTGTGGTGAAGAGACCGCACTGCTTGAGTCGCTTGAAGGCTATCGCGGACAGCCGCGTGTGCGTCCACCATTCCCGGCGGTGGCCGGGTTGTATGCCCGCCCGACCGTTGTAAACAATGTCGAGACGCTGACCAATGTCCCGTTGATTGTCGACAAAGGCGCAGCATGGCACAAGACCATTGGAACCGAGAAAAGCCCCGGCGTGAAGATTTTCTCCCTTTCAGGCAACGTCGAAAAACCTGGGAACTACGAACTGCCCCTCGGCACTCCCTTCCGCGAGTTGATTTTTACGCACGGCGGCGGTGTTCCGGGTGGGCACAAAGTCAAGGCAATCATGCCTGCTGGTGCGTCGTCATCGATCATCCGTGTGGATGATACAGTGGCAGATAAAGTCTTCGACACGGCGATGGATTATGAAAGCGTCCCGCCGCTCGGTTCGATGCTCGGTTCAGCATCCGTCATCATTGTGGATGATACCGTCAGCATGGATTGGTTGATTGAGAAGACTGTCCATTTCTTTAAACATGAATCGTGTGGCAAATGCACGCCTTGCCGTGACGGCACGTACTGGATGCAGCATATTATCGAACGCATTCGTGAGCACGACGACCCGACTGCCGATGTCAAACTCTTGAAGATGGTCGCCAGCCAGATTAACGGTAAATGTCTCTGCGCGCTGGGTGATTTCTCGACGATGGCAGTCAGCTCGGCAATTGAACGCTTCCCGGAAGATTTTCAGGCAAAGCAAGTACCAGTTATCAGTAATTAGTGAGAAGGAAAAGCGCAGGACTGCGCAAGCGATCTTCATCTATCATCTAAAATCTAACGGCTAGAGTTTAAAATGGCAAAAATTGTAAACATGAAAATCGATGGAATTACCATCAGCGTCCCCGAAGGGACGACGGTGGTGGACGCTGCCAAGAAGGCGGGTATTGATATTCCGGTCTTCTGTTATCATCCCAAAATGGCCCCGGTGGGCATGTGCCGCCAGTGCCTGGTGGAGTTGGGCCGTCCGATGATTGATCGCGCCACCAACCAGCCTGTGCTCGAAGCCGATGGCACGCCCAAGATTCAGTTTATGCCCAAGCTGGAGACGGCCTGTACCAATACCGCATCTGAAGGGCTGGTCATTTTGACCCAGACCCCCAAGGTCAAGGCCGCGCAGAAGGAAGTGCTCGAGCTGCTGCTGACATCACATCCGCTGGATTGCCCGATTTGCGACAAGGGTGGCGAATGCCCGCTGCAAAATCTGACCATGGAGCATGGCCCCGATAAGAGCCGTTTCCTTTTCGACGAAAAACAACGCAGCGAGAAGCATGTTCCATTGGGCGATTTGATCTTCCTCGACCGTGAGCGCTGCATCCAGTGTGCGCGCTGCATCCGTTTTCAAGATGATATTGCCGGGGAGCCAGTGCTCGGTTTTTATGATCGCGGTCGCCGTACCGACATTGTCACCTTCTCTGATCCCGGTTTCGACTCGGTTTTTTCGGGCAACACCACCGATATTTGTCCTGTCGGCGCGCTGACCACTGCCGATTTTCGTTTTGGCGCGCGCCCGTGGGAACTCAAGAACGCCGCATCGGTCTGCTCGCAGTGTGCGGTGGGTTGCAACATCACCTTCAATGTGCGCCGCGAAGCTAAAAGCGGCGGCGGATACGTCATCAAGCGCGTTTTGCCGCGTCAAAATGAGCAGGTCAACGAAATCTGGATGTGCGACAAGGGCCGTTTCGCGGGCTATCACTATGCTGAAAGCGGTGCCCGATTAACCATCTCGGATGCCGCTGAATACGACTCCACTCTGGGACGCGCTGCCGAGGCTTTGAATGCATCCCAACTGGATGCGGTTATCCTGGCGGGTGGGCGACTCTCCAATGAAGATTTATTCAATCTCAAACAACTGGCCGCTGGTCTCGGCGCGCAGACTTATCTCTACACTGGCATGGGCGGCGGCGATTACACCACCGCGTATGGTTTGAGCGAAGGCTCGAATCTGGGCGATCTCGGCAAAGGTGACACCATTCTGGTGATTGCATCTGATTTGTATAACGAAGCGCCGGTCTGGCATCTGCGCATCAAAGCTGCCGCCAAGCGTGGCGCGACGGTGATTGTGGCAACAGGCCGCGCCACCAAGCTGGATGAGTTCTCGAAATCTGTAATTCGATATGCGTATGGCGCAGAAATTGAGACCGTGAAAGGTCTCGCCGCGAATGAAGCCGTCACCAACGCCGCCAATCTGGTCGTCTTCTACGGTTCTGACGGATTGGGCTTGAAAGGCACATCTGCTCTTGCAGCAGCTTGTGCAGAACTGGTCAAAACGCGCGCTGGCAAGGTCAACAACGGACTGGTGGGCGTCTGGTCCACACCGAATGCGCAAGGAGCCTGGGAATTGGGCTTCCGCCCGGTTTCAGATTTGGCATCTGCGCTGAAAGGCAAAACGGTTTACGTCGTCGCTGCCGACCCGGCTGGGGACGATCCCCAACTGGCAGATGCGCTGAAGGTGGCTAAAACCGTCATCGCGCAGGATGTACTTGAGACAGCAACAACCAAATTGGCTTCCATCGTGCTGCCTGCGGCGGCTTATACTGAACGCGAAGGCACGTTTACTTCTGCTGAGCGGCGTGTGCAGCGTTTCAACCCGGCTGTACCGGCCAGGCCTGGCACGAAGGCCGATTTTGCGATTGTCGCGGCGATTGCCAAAAAGTGTGGCATTGTACTCGAAGGTCGTTCTCCATTGCTTGTTATGAACAAACTCGCCCCAAGCGAAGCGGCTTTTGCCAATGTGACGTATGCCAAACTGGCCGAAGTTGGCGAACAATGGCCGGTGGTAGGGCGGGGTGACATGTATTATGGTGGTACATCCTACGAAAATACCCAGGGGCTGGGCGTGCATCTGACGCTTTCAAGCGCTGCTCCGGCAGCAGTCGCCACCGATAACGGGTTCCCCAACGGAGAGCTGGTGGCCGTCCCTGTGACAAAACTGTACGACCAGGGCAACACCGTCCGCCCCGCCAAATTGCTGGAGAATCATATCGGCCCGGCCAGCGTGACGGTTCACCCCATGACCGGGGCGAAGATCGGCGTCGAAAACGGTGGGCAGGCCCAGGTGAGTTTGAACGGAGTCGAGGCCGAAGTCACCGTCAAGTTCGATGCGACGATTGCCCCTAACGTACTCATCATCTATCGCAGTTTTGGCATCCCCATTCCCGAACCGACAGTGGCGACATTGACTGTTGCAGAAAAGGCAGGGTACTAGCATGGACTGGCTTTTACTGCTCGAATGGGTGATTAAATGTCTTGTCTTGATTTTTGCGCTGCTAGGCGGCTTTGCCTATCTGACGTGGTTCGAACGCAGGGTATTGGCGCGTATGCAGGTGCGTATTGGCCCCAACCGTGCTGGGTGGCAAGGTCTGCTCCAGCCGATTGCAGATGCGATCAAGCTGATCTTTAAAGAAGAATTAATCCCAGACAAGGCCGAGCGTTTTATCTTCATCCTTGCACCGATTTTGGCGGTTGCTCCGGCAGTCATCATTACGGCCACCGTGCCGTGGGGGCCAGAAATCCCGCTTCAGGGGATTGGCATTCCGTATACGATCAAACCCTATATTGCAGACATTAATGTCGGTGTGCTCTATATCACAGCCATTGCTTCGATTGCCGTTTATGGAATTGTGCTGGCAGGTTGGTCGAGCGACAACAAGTTTTCGATGCTGGGTGGTTTGCGCGCCACCGCGCAGATGATTAGCTATGAACTTTCGCTGGGGCTTTCGCTGGTGGCGGTCATTTTGCTGACCGGTTCCATGAATATGAATGCAGTTGTCACGGCGCAGAGCGCAACGCTTTTGAATTTGGGCTTTATGCAAATCCCGATGTGGAACGCCTTTGTTCAGCCGGTGGCAATGGGGATTTTTATGATCGCCACACTGGCAGAACTCAACCGCGCCCCGTTTGACATGCCCGAAGCTGAGCAGGAATTGACCGCTGGCTATATGACTGAATATTCGGGCATGAAGTTCGCACTCTTTTTCATGGGCGAATACACCAAAATGATTGCGATTTCGGCAATCGCTGCAACGCTTTTCTTCGGTGGTTATCTTGGGCCGTTTGTTGGTCAGTTTCCCATCCTTGGTCCCATTTACCTGTTCATTAAGATTGTTGCTGTGCTGTTCTGGATGGTTTGGGTGCGTGCCACCTGGCCGCGCATCCGTTATGACCGGTTAATGTCCTTTGGCTGGAAGGTGATGCTGCCGCTTTCGCTGGCGGTGGTGATGATTACGGCTTTTGGCATCATGCTTGGTGTTTCATTGGGGCCTGTCACCGGGCCGCTGGTACAGGGAATTTTCACCTGTGTCTTGTCCTTACTTGTGGCTTTCTTGTTTACCCTGGCGATTGATCGTTCGCTAAGGAGGAAATTGTATGCTTAAAGAATTGACTCTGTGGCTTATGGATTACTGCCAAATCAATCTTCGAAAAACCGGTGACGATTTAGTACCCGGAAGAAAAGCGCGAAGTACGTCCGCGTTTTCGTGGCCGACATGTGCTCAATCGTTACGAGAATGGTCTTGAGAAGTGTATTGGCTGTTCATTATGCGCCGCTGCCTGTCCGTCGGATGCAATTTTTGTTGAGTTTTCCGAGAACACCGACGAGAAACGTTTTTCGCCGGGCGAGCGCTATGCCAGCACTTATGAAATCAACATGCTGCGCTGTATCTACTGTGGCTTTTGCGAGGATGCATGTCCGACCGAAGCGATTACGATGGGCGACAACTACGAGCTGACTTTTACAAATCGTCGTCAGGCTATTTACACTAAGGACTTGCTGCTCGTCCCGGCGCAGCCCGGTCAGCAATTGACGCCGCAAGTCACCAAGCCCGGCGAGTTCCCGCGCTCTGTCCCCGATATGAAAGACCCGACTAATTGAGTGATTAGGGATTAGTCAATTAGGAAACAGGAAACAACTTCCTCATTGACTAAGTACCTGATTGCTCGATTACCTATTTTCTACACTCAGGTGCTCGATGCCATCCATTGAATTCATTGTTTTCATCCTGCTTGCGCTGACCGCCATCGGAACGGCGGTTGGAATGCTGGTCAGTCGCCATGCAGTCTACGCCGCGTTGTTCCTTGTATTGAACTTTGCCACGGTTGCGGTTTTGTACCTGCTACTAGATTCGCCGTTTATTGCGCTCTCGCAGGTGACGGTCTATGCGGGCGCGATCATGGTTTTGTTCCTGTTCGTCATTATGCTACTCGGTGCTGAACAGCTTACATCCGAGTTCAAGTGGAAAGACTTGATCCCAGCCATCGTGCTTGGGGTTTTGCTGCTGGCTGAGACGGTTTACCTGATCTTCCAAAAAATTACGCTGACCACAGGCGTGGATACAGCATCTGGCGAAGCGCTGCTCTCAGACCCGGCCAAGGCTGCTACGATGCTATTCAATCAATATCTTTTGCCATTTGAAATTACATCCATTCTGCTGCTGGTTGCCATGGTCGGCGCAATTGTCCTAACCAAGCAAGAGAAAAAGAAAGTTGAACGGGCAGATCAAGCATGACACCCATCAATCTATACATCATTCTTTCTGCAATTTTATTTATTCTTGGCGCAGTCGGCGTGTTGATTCGGCGTAATGCGCTGGTCATCTTTATGTCGATTGAGTTGATGCTGAATGCTGCCAACCTGGCATTTGTGGCGTTTGCCCGTCTGTACCAGAATTTACACGGTCAAATTTTTGTCTTCTTCATTATGACAGTAGCGGCTGCGGAAGTGGCAGTTGGCTTGGCGCTGATTGTGGCGATTTTCAAATCGAAGCACAGTATTGATGTTGACCAGTTGAACAGCCTGAAGGGATAATTCATGTTTAGCGAAGCCATACCTCCCACCCCATTCCTTGCGCTCGTTCCCTGGATTGTTTTCGCCCCGGTTGTCGGGTTATTGATTAATCTGATTTTCGGCAAATATCTCGGCGAAAAAGGCGTTGGCGCAGTTGCCAGCATAGCAACCGGCTCGGCCTTTGTCGTCGCACTGCTCCAGGCTTATTCAGTCACTATTCATCCTGAAGCCCAAACTTTGCATTTGCTGGATTGGATTCACATTGGCAACCTGTCCATTGACTGGACCTTCCGCGTGGATAGCCTTTCGGCGACAATGATGTTGGTCGTCTCTGGCGTTGGCACCTTGATCCATATCTATGCCATCGGCTATATGCACGAAGATGTGCGCTTCAAAAACGATGTTGGCCGCTTCACCCGCTTCTTCGTCTATTTGAATATGTTCATCGCCGCCATGATGATCCTCGTCAGCGGCAACTCCTACATGATGCTTTTCGTCGGCTGGGAAGGGGTAGGTCTTTGTTCCTTCCTATTGATCGGTTTCTGGTACGAGATGGACATTCTTGCGCGTCCGTCCTGGGCCAATTCCGATGCGGCCAAAAAAGCTTTTATCGTCAACCGCATTGGCGATTTTGGTTTTTTGATCGCCGCCTTTCTGTTTTTCTGGTTCTTCCACTCAACCGATTTTGACAAAATTTTTCCCCAGGTAGCGGACATTTGGAAGACTTCTCCCTGGGTGATCACCGCGATTACACTCTGCATTTTGGTCGGGGTGACCGGTAAATCGGCGCAACTGCCCCTTTACATTTGGCTGCCAGACGCAATGGCAGGCCCGACGCCGGTTTCGGCACTGATCCATGCTGCGACGATGGTCACGGCTGGCGTGTATCTGGTGACGCGCTCCGCGCCGGTTTTCAATATCAGCCCAGATACGCAAATGATTGTCGCCACTGTTGGCGCGTTGACCGCCCTCTTCGCGGCGACCATCGCTGTCGGGCAGTATGACATCAAAAAGGTGCTGGCCTATTCCACCATCAGCCAGTTGGGCTTCATGGTGGCGGCGGTTGGTCTCGGGTCATATCCGGCTGGGATGTTCCACCTGATCACCCACGCCTTTTTCAAGGCATTGCTCTTCCTTTCGGCGGGTTCCGTTATTTTGGGCATGGAGCGTGGACATCATCATCTCGCACACGGTCACGGGCATGACTCGCACGATAAAAAGAATAAGCCGTCCAAGGATGGACACAACGGTCACCACGAATCACACACTGAAACCGAGCACGAAGAAGTCTTCGACCCCGGTGACATGCGCAATATGGGCGGTCTGCGCACCAAAATGCCAGTGACCTTCTGGCTTTACATGATTGGCACAATTGCGCTGGCTGGTTTACCGCCTTTTGCCGGGTTCTGGTCAAAGGACGAAATCCTGCTCGACGCTTTCCATAAATCCCCGCTGGTTTATTGGCTCCTGACAGCTGCTGCCTTCCTGACCGCTTTTTATATGGGCCGCCAAGTCTGGATGGTTTTCTTTGGCAAGCCGCGTCATGACGTGGCCGAACACGCAGAAGAAAGTCCGCTGGTGATGACAATTCCGCTGATGGTGCTGGCTGCGCTGTCGATTTTTGGCGGTGCCTTGAATTTGCCCTTTGACGGTTTCCACAACCTGACAATGTGGCTTGGTCATACCCTTGGCGAAGTTGAAGGCGAACCACTTAACCTGACCGTCGCCGGGATTTCGACAGTGTTGGCGCTGATAGCGATTGGCTTGTCCTACATGCTTTACCTGCGCAAGCCGCTTGAAGTTGGTCAGCCTGACCCGCTCAAGAAGCTCCTTGGCCCAATCTTTGTTGGCATGGAAAACAAATGGTTCGTGGATGAAATCTACGGTTTTCTGTTTGTTCGCCCATTTGAAGGGCTGGCGCACTTCCTTGCTCAAAATTTGGACTGGGATTTCTGGCACGAATGGTTCCATGATGGCGTGCTCCTGCCCAGTTTTGTTGGCTTTGCGCGCTTCTTGGCTGACCCGATTGATCGCGGCGTGATTGACCAAGTCTCATACTTCCTGAGCGATATGATCAAAAACTCATCTGAATCTTTGCGCAAGCTCCAAAATGGTTTTGTTCGTTCGTACGCGCTGTCCGTGCTGGTTGGCGTTGTTCTCATCGTTGGATATTTATTGCTGAAATAATTACCCAGGTTGGAAGGCGCGGGGTTGCTTTAAGTTTGCAACCTTCAACTTTCAATCTGCACTCTGCAACCTTCTTTAATCGAGGTAGACCACATGAATTTTTTGCTTGAACCCTTAAACCTTGTGACCTTCTTTCCGCTGGTTGGCGTGCTCATTTTGCTTTTCTTGAAGCCTGAGCAGAAATCCGCCATTCGCTGGACGGCACTGGTCATCTCCCTGCTGACATTTGTAATCTCGCTGTGGGCCTTTTTCTTTAGCGGTCAGTATGTGGTTTCCAATCCTGATTTGCAACTGGCGGTCAAGCAGAACTGGATTACCGTCGGGAACTGGAACATCCAGTATTACCTCGCCGCTGACGGGTTGAGCATTTTGCTTGTCTTGCTGACCACCTTCCTTTGTCCAATTGCTATCCTTTCCACCTGGACGGCGATTGAAGACCGCGTCAAAGATTTCATGATCTTCTTCCTGTTACTAGAAGTCGGTATGAACGGCGTTTTCCTGGCGCAGGATTTGTTCCTGTTCTACATTTTCTGGGAATTCACGCTGATCCCAATGTACTTCCTGATCGGTATCTGGGGCGGACCGCGTCGTTTGTATGCGGCGGTCAAGTTCTTCCTGTATACGATGGCTGGTTCCATTCTGATGCTGTTGGCCATTCTTTGGCTGGGCATCAATCAGGGTACATTCTCGGTGCCTGATCTGATTGCCAAGGGCGGCATCGATCCTAATATTCAAATCTGGCTCTTTATTGCCTTCGCCGCCGCCTTCGCCATCAAAGTGCCGATGTGGCCTTTGCACTCCTGGTTGCCCGATGCACACGTTGAAGCCCCGACGGCTGGTTCCATTATCCTGGCGGGCGTGCTGCTTAAGCTGGGTACCTATGGCTTCCTGCGCTTCAACCTTGGGCTTTTTCCCAACGCGGCGATTCAAGCGGCGCCAGTGATTGGTTGGCTGGCAGTCATCGGCATCATCTACGGGGCGCTGGTTTCCTACTCCCAGAAAGATGTCAAAAAACTGGTGGCGTACTCGTCCGTCAGCCACCTGGGATTTGTCATGCTCGGTTTATTCGCGCTCAATTCCATTGGCGTTTCCGGCGCAATTTTGCAGATGATTAATCATGGTATCAGCACCGGCGCCTTGTTCCTTCTGGTCGGTATGATTTACGAACAGACGCATACTCGCGAAATTAGTGTTTATGGCGGTCTGTGGAAACTGACCCCGGTCTACGGCGCGTTGATGTTGATTGTTGCGCTCTCTTCGATGGGTCTGCCCGGCCTGAACGGTTTCGTTGGCGAGTTCACCATTTTGCTTGGCGCGTTCGGCGCGGGGGTTCAGGGCGGCTCGTATGCAATGGGCGGCTCGTATGCGCTGGCAATTATTTCAGCCTTTGGCGTAATTCTGGCGGCGATTTATATCCTGTTTATGTTCCAGAAGATGTTCCTTGGGCCGCAAGGTTCGATTGTGGATGAGATGGCACACCACAAACATGCCATTCGCGACCTGAACTGGCGCGAAATTGTCACCCTGCTCCCCTTGTTGATCCTGATCTTCTGGATTGGTCTCTACCCGACACCTTTCTTCAACCTGATCGCTCCCTCCGTTGATAAATTGCTGGCCCCCATTCAGACCATTTTGATGGCTGTGAAGTAGTCCTTATGACTCCAAGCGATTTCTCCACCATCTTCCCGCTCATTTTACTAACAGCCTGGGCCTGTGCGCTCCTGATTGCGGATTTATTCATCCCCAAGGATCGCAAGGGATGGACAGCGTTTCTGGCCGCTGTTGGTTTGGCGATCACGCTTGCGTTCACCCTGGTTGGCGCAGCCAACGGCGAATCAACCGGTTTCAACAACATGGTTGTGCATGACGGGTTTACCACTTTTTTGAACTCGCTTTTCTGCGTAATTGGCCTGTTGGGCATTTCCGTTGGTTATAGCTACATTCGCCGCATGAATATCGAGCGTGGCGAATACTATGTGCTGCTGCTTTTCAGCGTGACCGGCATGATGTTGATGGGTCAGGCC
This sequence comes from uncultured Chloroflexia bacterium, assembly GCA_963757465.1. Lineage (GTDB taxonomy): Bacteria > Chloroflexota > Anaerolineae > Anaerolineales > Villigracilaceae > UBA5195. The sequence goes on from CAVWRY010000011.1 coordinate 656,661, forward strand.
ACCGATTTGATCGTTGTCTTCCTGGCGCTTGAACTGCTTTCCATTCCGCTTTACGTTATGGCGGCACTGGCTTATCCCAAGGTTGCTTCTGAAGAAGCTGGCATCAAGTATTTTCTGCTCGGCGCATTTGCTGGCGGATTTGTCGTTTATGGCATCACGCTGGTCTTTGGCGCAACTGGTTCCACTTCTTTTGCTGCAATTACGACTGCAATTAAAACCAAGCAAATTGTCGATACGGCTGGCAGCTTTGCCTACAATCCGTTGTTGATGACGATTGGCGCGGCGCTGATTTTGATTGGTTTTGGCTTCAAGGTCGCTGCTGTTCCCTTCCACATGTGGACGCCGGATGTCTATCAGGGTGCGCCGACTTCGGTAACGGCTTTCATGGCTGCGGGTGCCAAAGCTGCCGGATTCGCCGCCCTGCTGCGGGTCTTCGCTTCGGTTTTCCCCCCACTCGCCGCAGACCTGACGCCGGTTCTGGTGGTGATTGCTTCGCTGACGATGATCCTCGGGAATGTGGTCGCCGTCGCGCAGACAGACATCAAACGGATGCTGGCTTATTCCAGCATTGCCCAGGCCGGGTACATCCTGATGGCTTTTGTGCCCTTTGGCAACCCGGCTGTGCGCGCTTTGTCGGTTTCATCCGGATTGTTTTATCTAGTGGCTTATACCTTTGCCAGCTTTGGCGCGTGGGGTGTCGTCATCATGCTTGAGAAAACTGCTGACAAAAAAGGCATGCAAATTGAAGATTACGCTGGCCTCGGGCGCAAATATCCGGCGCTGGCTGCTGCGATGGCGGTCTTCATGCTTTCGTTCATCGGCTTGCCGCCTACGCTTGGGCTGGTTGGAAAAGTTTATCTGTTCAGCGCCGTCATCCAGGGCGGATATTATTGGCTCGCCATTATCGGTGTGTTGACTTCGCTCATTTCGGCTTTTTATTATCTGCGCGTGGTGGTCACAATGTACATGCGCGATGGCAAGCCCGAAGTGACCCGCGAACGCTGGCTCGAAATCACCATTGGTGCAACTGCTGTGATTACAGTTGTCGTCAGCCTTTTCCCGCAAACGCTGTTTGACTGGGCTTCGCAGGCGATTTTGAAGATTTTCTAAAAGAAAAAGAAGATGCAAAAACGGGCAACTCTGCAAAAGAGTTGCCCGTTTTTTTATTTGTCTTTTAGCACCTTCGCGGCTGGGACGCGCATCCGAAATGGCTTGGCTCCCAAGCTGAAAGCAGGTTTAGGCGCCAGTCGATAACCAAAGCGCGTGGACCATTCTTCAATATGCACGGCTCTTCCACCCAGTCGTGCCCATAGTTGACCGACCGTGTAAGCCCATTGATTGTTTTGCATCTGACCAATGCCGGGCGTTGGCATCCACACCCACGGGGAGTGCCCTGGGGTCATATCCACTGTGATGGTAGCGATCAGCCCTTGTTCATCGCTGACGCGGACGGTTGAATTATCCCAGGTAAATTCCGCCAGATTTTTGGGCAATCCCCAAATGCGCCGCCCGCCCCAAACGGACGCCAGACTGTTGACCCAGATGTAGTCGACATAAACGCCAACCCGCGCACCCAGCCGGGCGGGTGCGCCAACAATCAATTCGTCATAGCATAAGGTGCCTTCAAGATAACGAACAACCGTGACGACAATTGTATTTGAGCCAAGGAAATGCTTCAAACTCGTTGGCAGTTGAACGGGCGCATCCGATTTGAAAGCGCTTAGCCACAATTGTCCTGTCGCCTCCCAAGGTGCCGGGGGATATGGGATTTCTTCAAGTTGTTGAAGGCGACTCGCTTGTGGCATGATTTTCATTCCCTTTTTGCCGGTTTGCGCGCCGAATGAATAGCAACAATACCAACCGAAATGCGTTCGAAGATGACATCTTCAAACCCGAAGTCAGTTAACTCGCGGGCAAGCTCTTCTGCCGTAGGAAATTCGCGAATGCCCTGTAGCAAATATTTATAGGCAGAAGAATCACCGCCAGTTGCCAGCCATCCCAGCACAGGCATACATACAGCCATATAGGTGAGATAGGCACGGTGCAGAAAACGCCAGGGGATATTGGATGCCTCGAGGATGATGAACCTTCCGCCCGGTTTGATGACGCGCATCGCCTCCTGAATTGCGAGGCGACGGTTGCAAATCTTCAGTCCCAGTGAAATGGAATATGCATCGACGCTGTTGCTGGTAATCGAAGGCATGTTTTCGGCGTTGAGTTGTGCAAAGCTCACTGCTTGTGGAAAGTGCCTCAGGCGTTGTTCTGCGATGGATAGCATCTTGGCGCTCACATCCGATGCGATGATTGTGCGGCCCTGTATCGATGTTGTTGGCAGCACTCTGAGAATGATGTCTCCGGTTCCTGTTGGGCCATCCAGCAGGGTGTCCCATGTTTCACCCGCGATATGCTGGGCAACACGACGTTTCCACAGCCTGTGAATACCGAAACTGAAGACGTCGCAAAGCATATCGTAGCGGGTTGCGATCCGCCCAAATACATCATCGTTTTGCCACGCAAACTCGGCAGCGTTTTGGTGTGTGGAAGTGTTGTCAAGGGTCATTAGACATTGCCTTAATATCGGTTATATCGTGCCTTGGATTAAAAGCTGAATAAAAAATATAACGGTTTGCATTACCAGCGTGTTGCTACAAGAACCAGCCAACGAAACGGACAGTGTTTTTTGAGTGGTAAATGCCCTTAAACGGAACGTGGCAACATGTCAGCCTGTACACGATGTTAGCTGGTGTTTTATTTGCTTACGTAAGTTATCAATAATCGAGGTAACTCTGTTATCACAATAGCATCGGTTTGACCATTTGGAAGTGAAGGCTTTTGGTCAAACCAAAAAATAAACTGTAAAAAAGAACTTGAAAGGCTATTAGTAACTGCACTTATTAAATCGTTTCGGCTTAGGATAATAAGCGGTTTAGCTTGCCCGCAAGAGACTGAAAGCATATTTTGTAATTCTTCTCCTGGTCTCCACCCGACACTAAAATAAAGCTTGGACCAAATATCCGCTGTATAAGCATCAAAATATCTTGGGTCATATTGTGCTGTGTCTAAAGCCTTCAATCTTAATCCAGGAAACCTTGATATATCCCCTTGTAGTTTACAAGGTATTTCTAATTGAACGTTCTCAATTTCCGCATTTTAGGAATATCACCAATAAAAAAAGCAATTAAAAGCCTAGACTCTACTTCTTGCGTTTTGCCTTCGGAATTGATAGATACTTCTCCAACTGCCATCGGAAAATTGCTATCTCGAAATGGATGAAGTTCTCCATTTGAACTATAGGCGCTCCCAGTATCAAGTGGTTGAGCACTCATTTCTATTTTATGTGTCCTGAAGTTTCGTAATAAACTATCAGCAACGCCGAAGTTGATTAATAAGTAGCCGAACAGAAGAGCTAAAGCGCCAATTATTGCAGCGTTTACTTCGGGAGAAAAGAAACTTGCTTTTTTTTCATTTACAGGTTTCTCAGCTCTAGGTTTGTTGGATGATTTATGAGGCATTTTATCTTTCTTAAATCCTTTAGTTAGAGGAAGCCAGCCAACTATTTATTGAGCAGAATATACACAAATCATCTCATCTATTCGTCAAAAATATCGCTACCCCATAAAAAATTATAGCATGCTGGTTAAACAGGTTGTTAACCAGATGATAATCTCATCGGCTTGACCAGATTTGGGGCCGCATGTACACTATCGCTAATAGAGAATGATACCAGCGTGAAACTTTGGGTTGGGATCACCTGAAAAGCGAGGCGCGATGTATTCCTGGGAAATCAGAGACAATACCTATGGTCGGGTTCAGGAACTGTTGCCCTGGAAGAGCGACCATTTCTATAAAACAATCTCTTCGTTTCTCTGTTACAAAAATTGCCTTGCGGGTCAGTTGTACGTTTATGGCACTTCATCCGACTCGGATAAGGGCTGGGTGCATGCGCGTTCTTTTAAGTATATGAAAAAAGTAATGCTCGATTGGTGTGACATGAAGGGCATCAAGGACGATGTTCACCCCCGGCGCAATGAGTTGATCGGTTCCCTGTTTGACATCCATTACTCCCTGCTTGAATATCACAAATACCTTTACGAGATTGATTACGACTATCTGGCGTCGATCATCGCGGTTTATACCAACAGCTCACCGATCAACAATTCCATTACGGCGCGGGGCCTGTGTGGCGCGCTCTTTAATCTGGAAGAGTATCATTACATTTGGGGCGATGGGGATGTGTTGCTGCACCTGCGCGGACGGCTGAATTTTTACAACGGTTTTCACGTTTGGCTGGATGCCGAGGCGCTGCGGGCGGATGCTCGCTTTTGGGATGGATTAACCGCCACGATGAACCATTACCGCGAAAAGTACAACCACACCAAATCGCTTTTTGCTTTCTAGCCACACAGCAAATACGTCAAAGGGGTGGATAAACGCGATCGCCATGCGCGTTCAGAATGTTCATGGCCTTCCCAGCGGACAGTTTTCCAGTTTTGGTCTTTGACATACCCCGCGGCGAGGGCGCGCTGATCGATGCGGGTTTGATTCGGCTCGTAGAGCGCGTCCTGTTGCAGGGTGCCGTAATCAAAGTAGAAACGGTGGTTGGCCGGGGGTGGGAGCATTTTCCCGATTTCGTCAACCAACGCACCGCCGCCAATCGTCCAATGGGTGGAGAGACAGGCGGCTTTGCCAAAAACCTGTGGGTAGGATACGACCCCATACAGTGAGATCAAGCCCCCCATGCTGGAACCCATCAAAAGGGTGGATTCGGCCCCTGGCAGTGTGCGAAAATTCTCATCCACAAAGGGTTTAACTTCCTCGACAATGCAGCGCAAATAGGCGTCCGAAATGGGTTCGCCGCCCTTCTCTTGGATAAACTGGCTGGCTTCGGGCTGGTCCGCGATAGCTGCAAAGGGACGCTGCGGCATATATTCGCGGTAACGCAAAGGGCTATTCCAGATGCCGACGACGATTGCCCCCGGAATGCCGCGATCCTTCATCAGTTGCATAATCGCTTCATCCACACCCCAATCTACGCCAAGGTACGAGAGCGCCGGGTCGAAGAGATTTTGCCCGTCGTGCATGTAAATCACCGGGTAGCGCTTCATGGGCGAAGCATCATAATCCCGCGGATGCCAGATATCAATGTTGCGCGGGCTGATGTGCTTCGAAGCGAAATCGGGCAGGCGCAGGCACGCGCCGAGCTTGCCAATGAAGGTGTAGGGTTGCAGGTCTGGCATTGGGTGCTTTAACTTTCCTGATGATTTTGATCGGCAAAAAAACGCACAATGCGCCTGCCGTTTTTTGCCAGGCCTGCTTCGCGGAAACCCGCCTGCTCAAACGCGGATGGCGAACCCATGAAGCGATAGCTTTGATCGGGCTCCACTGGGTAGCCTTCAATGATGTTGGCTCCCTGTGAGATGGCATAGTCAACAGCCGCCATCAACAATTGGACGGTAAAACCCTGTCCGCGCAAGGCCGGGGCAATAAAGAAGCAGACAACCGACCAGGTTGGCAAATTGTCGAGGCGCTTCAGGGTGGTTGAGTTTTCGAGCAGCGGATACGTCTCACGCGGCGCAACCGAGCACCAACCGACGGGTTTGCCCTGCGCATACCCCAGGATTCCAATCGGGGTCTTGGCCTGCGCCAGAGCCGCAAGTCCGTTGCGACGGTCTGTAGCGGTTTGTTGTGCGAACGCGCTGCTTTTCAATCGCCAGCGCATGCACCAGCAATAATTGGGATTGCCATGTTGCGTAAAGAATGCGGCCAGATCATCCCATCGATCTGCCGATACCGGGTGAAATTCAAAATCATGGATTGCTTTTGCGTGAGAGGGCATGTTGCTTTTCTTCCAGATTAAGCACAAGATGCGGATGATCCAAGTGGAAGAATTATAGCAGGGATGTCAGTATGTCAAAGTAGGGGCGTAGCACTGCTACGCCCCTACTTGTGTCGCGCCATCTACAGATGCGAGGAGTCTATTTATGCTACGGCATGAAAGTTGCCGACTAGCACCAGCGCATCCGCAAAGCGTTGGGTTCGCATGTTTTTCAACGCCTCGTTCAGGTGGAGTTTGGCATATTGCACCTGGGCATCGGGTTTCAGCGTGTCGATCTCGTCTGCGATCAGACGCTGATGAAACGCTCTAAAATCGAGCGCCGTGGTCATGTCGGGGTCAATCGTGATACCCGTTCGGGCGACCAGCGCCATGAACAATGCAGCATAAAACAGATGAAGCATCTGGCGCATTAAATAGAAGCGCGCGAGTTTATATTCCCCGGCGGGCTCGCCCAGACAGGCGTTGAGAAAGTTTTCTTCTGCGGCTTCGTCTTCGATAAAAAAGTTCGCCACAATCGCCAGATCGACATACGGATCATTTAGAAAAGCCAATTCCCAATCCACCAGCCATAGGTGTTCTCCGTCGAAGACCATGTTTTGCGGTTTCAGGTCATTATGGCTCGCGACCATCTCGTTGTATGGATATACCTTCATTACTTCCGCGTAGTGACGGAATATCTCTTCGGTGGCACTTTCGGGCAGCAGCTTGGCCGTCTGAAAGCGGCGAACGAATCCGTCCATGGTGGTAATGTAGTTGCCCATCCCTGGTTTGGGGAAATCGGGCAGGGAATGCAGCGTGTGCAGGATGGGCGCGAGCAGCGATGCCATGTTGCTGGGGTAGGGTTTTGCTTCCACAAAATCCGTAATCAGCACCCGGTCTTCGACGTTCGCGTACCAGACCTTGGGTGCAATCCCCGCTTCGGCGGCGGCTTTCATGCAAGCAAATTCGTGGGTGGGATCACTGATAATTTCTACCCGCATCAGTTTTAGCAGGTAGGGTTTTCCTCCAACCATCATTTCAAAAGCCAAGGCTGAACTCTGCCCTCCCGTCAGCGGGCGAAGTTCTTCATATTCACTCACGCCAAACGCTTTATTCAGCGCACGTGCGACGGCGGCTTGTTTTTCATTGGGGATCATCATCTCTCCTTGTGAATCGTGGACGAGTCGGAATTCGTCCTGCATTTTACGTTATTCGTTTGATAAAAAAATCGGCTTTAATCGCTATTGCAATCCCCCTGCTGACTCTGTATAATTTAATTAAAGAAAACAAGATATTCGCAGATCTGTTTGCTTCTGGCAGGCGGATCTTTTTGTTTAAAAGGGATCTGAAGTCAGCGAGACTTCAGATCCCTTTTGAAGTCTTAGGATTTCAATTGCTATTGCTGTCTGTCTCTTAATGGAAGGAAAGCGCCGGAACTTGCTTTTATTTAACAGCATGGAACAAACCCGAATCTTTTTGAACCACCAAAATCCCCTTGGATTGTAACTCACGTGCCAGGTCGTTGCGCAGATCGGCAAATGCAGCTTCGGGGAAGTCTCCAAAACGTGCCATTGAAGAAATGTATGCCATCAATGGCTCAATTTCGGGAATTTGCAGGCTGTCAATGTAGCGACGCATTTCAACATTGCTGAAATAAGGTTGCAACTGTGCCAGTCCGCTTTCGAGGGTGAAAGGTACCAAAAATTGGGCCGGATCTTTGCCAATACGCTTCAACCAACGGTTAATCTCATCCATGTGCTGATCGCCAACCGTGGTGGCAATCAACTGGCCGCCGGGTTTGAGCACCCGGCAAATTTCGCCAATTGCCTTGGGCCGGTCAGGGACATGGTAAAGCATATGGTTGGCAATGACAACATCAAAAGTTTCGTCAGGGTAGGGAATGGATTGTGCATCAATCTGCTCAAATTTGAAGGTACGCCCCGTCACCACCAGGTTGCGCCAGGCAGAATCGAGCATCCCTTCCGAGAAATCGCTCAGGGTAACCTTCCAACCCGCAGGGAGGCGGGTAATATTCTCAGACCAAATGGTAGCAGGGCCACAGCCTACTTCAAGAATGCGCGCCTGCCCAGGCAGCCATTCGAGATAAGCGTCAAAAACCCAGCGGCCCCATCCGTAGGTATTTGTGCTGAAATGCTTGTGCAGTTCAATTCGCGCATTCAGATTGGATGCGTCTTTGTATTGTGCTGTCTGTAAATATTGCTGATCTGAAATTTTTGACATGATGTATCTTCCTGTCTCAAGCCCGAAAATTGGATAATTGGAAGTCTCCTATCCATTATTGTGTATCTTTATCTTCCTTTGCCCGACACCATTGCAAACGCATAACCCGGTGGGAGAAAAGTACTATTCCTACTTGAATTCTGACCCAAAAGGGTGTAGAATTAGACAATAAGTGGGGCAAAGTGGGAGAAAGTGGAGTAACTTATCAGAGCGCCGGGCTAATGTCCGGCGTTTCGCGCATCTTTAAGGAGTTTGTAGAACGTATGTTCTTGGGCCAGTATCAACACGCACTCGATGAAAAAGGACGCCTGACGATTCCGGCGGTCTTTCGTGATGCGTTGGGAGAAGGCGCTTTTGTCTCACAGGGCTTTGATCGCAACCTGATGGTGATGACGGCGGCTTACTTCCAGCAAGTCTACGAGCGCATTAACGCCATGAGCATTACCGACCCGGCTGCCCGCCTGCTGCGCCGCCTGATCCTTTCAAGCGCCTATCAGGTCGAAGTAGACCGCTCCGGGCGCATTTTATTGCCACAGAACCTGCGTGCATTTTTGGCGCTCAACGGCGAAGCAATGGTTGTCGGGCAGGGTGAGTACTTCGAAATCTGGACGCCCACCGAATGGGGCAACCAGATGCAGTTGCTGCAAGACGCCGAAGCCAATACCCAACGCTTCGCAACGCTTGATCTTGGCAAATAGCATGGTCGGGTCACCGCACCTGCCTGTACTTTACAAAACGATTATAACCGCACTCCAGCCTGGCGGCGTCGTGCCGCCAGAGCGCAATGCCGTTGGCATGACTCCAGCGGCGCAGCCCAAAAGCCCTGGTCGCTATATTGACGGGACGTTGGGCGCAGGTGGACACGCCGCCGGGATTTTGACGGAATTGGCTCCGGATGGGCAACTGCTCGGGTTCGACCTCGACCCGCAGGCGCTGGCGATTGCCCGTGAAACGCTTGCTCCTTTTGGCGAACGCGCCCACATCGTGCAGGCTTCCTATACCACTATGAAGGAAGAGGCCGCGAAACTGGGCTGGGATGCGGTGGATGGCATCGTCCTCGACTTCGGCGTCTCCTCGATGCAACTGGATACCCCGCAGCGCGGTTTCTCTTTTTTGAGCGATGGGCCGCTCGACATGCGCTTCAGCCCCAACGCCGGGATGTCTGCCGCAGAGATGGTCAACACTTTCTCTGAAGAAGATTTGGCTGACATCATTTTCCGTTATGGCGAAGATCGCCTGGCCAGGCGGATTGCCCGTTCCATTGTTGGTAACCGACCCTTTGAGAGCACCCGGCAACTGGCCGATTTGATCCTGAAAAGCATGGGCAGGCCAGAGCGCATTCACCCGGCCACACGCACCTTTCAGGCCCTGCGCATCGCCGTCAACGGCGAGCTGGACTTGATTGAAAGCGTCCTGCCGATTGCAGTCAGCCTGCTAAAACCCGGCGGACGATTGGCAGCCATCTCCTTCCACTCGCTGGAAGACCGCATCGTCAAAGATTATTTCCGTCACGAGAGCCGTGACTGCATTTGCCCACCGCGACAACCCATCTGCACTTGCGGACACAAAGCCATCATCACCGAAGTCAATCGCAAGCCCATTGAAGCCGACGACGAAGAAGTACAGGCAAACTCCCGCGCGCGCAGCGCAAAATTGCGGGTAGCGCAGAAACTCTAAGTTTTTTGTAAGACCGTCAGCACAAGGACTAGCATGGCCAGCATCAAGAAGCTATTCCCATCGACCCCTTCCAGGAAGGCCCAACCCAGGCCTTCCTCGATGCGTTCCTATCGGGTGGAATCCGCTGCTCTCTCGATCGGGTTGGAGCATCAGGGGCAGGATGTGGCCGATGATTCCTACGAAACGGGCGGCGTCATCGCCGCGGAACGCAACCGCAGCGCACGCGTCCAACAGCAGTGGGTCATCTCATTTGTGGTAGTGGTTGCCATGCTGGCTTTGCTGGCAGGACTGTACCTGAATATTACTGCAAGCGCCTCTATTGCGGGCCGACAAATTCAAAGCATCGAAGCTGAGATCAGCGCCAATGAACAAGTCAATGCTGATCTTGAAACCAAAATTGCCACGCTGATGTCGAATAGCGTCCTTGAAAAACGTGCGGAGGCGCTGGGTTTTGCGCCGGTTGCGCCAGAGACGCTGCAATATATGGTGGTTCCGGGCTACTTTCCACCGCAGGCGGTCAACATGGTTTCACCCGTCACGTCCCACGAAGTGCTGACATCTTCTCCCGAATATACCGAAACGCTGATTGACTGGTTCGCCAGACAAATTCAGACCGCTTCGATCCCCCTGGTGGAGAGCAACCACTAATGAAAAGAATCTATCAAGTTCGTTCTCTCTGGCTCGCGGTTTTGTTCGGCATTCTAGGGCTGACAATTGTGGTGCAGGTGCTGCGCATTCAGAACAGCCCCGAGGCTGCGGTCTTCCTGCAACAGGGAACGCGCTATTCTGGGCAGTATGAAACCCTGTTCCCTGAGCGCGGCGAGATTTATGACCGCAACGGACATTTGCTGGCCGGGAACCGTACTGTTTACGAGATCGGCGTTAGCCTGGCAGATGTGCAAAACGCCCACAGCATTGCGCTGGCCCTGAGCGTTAAGCTCGGCCTTGACTATGACAAGACCTTCAACGCCATTACCAATCCGCCAGATGGAATGATTTACATGGTTCTCGACGATTTTGTCGCATCTGACAAGGCGCTGGAATTAGAGGCCTTGCAAAAAGATTTGGACGACAAATACCGCACCAAAGGCGATGACAGCTTGGCTGGGCTTGGCTTCAAAGCCCACCTGCAGCGCTCCTATCCGGAGCTTTCGCTGGCATCCAACATCCTTGGCTTTGTCAACCGCGAGGGACACGGTTTTTACGGCGTCGAAGAAAAATACAACGATCTGCTCTCCGGTGTTCCTGTCAACGTCTGGGTACCCGAAGACCCCAACCGCGCCGGCGAATTGCCCAGCGTGCCCAAGGGTGCCAATCTCATTTTGACGATTAACCGCGAAATTCAGTCGATGGTCGAAAGCGAGTTGCAAAAAGGTGTCGCAGATACCGGCTCGGTATCTGGAACCATTGTTGTGATGGATCCGCACAACGGCGAAATCCTGGCGATGGCCTCTACGCCGCAGATGGACCCGAATCAATTCTGGCAATATGGTGACATTTACCAGAATGCCAGCGAATTTAACCGGGCTGTTTCTGCACAGTACGAACCCGGCTCGATCTTTAAAATTTTGACCATGTCTGGTGCGATTGACGACGGTACCGTTTCTCCCAGCACATCCTATCTCGATACGGGCTACTATGAAATTGGTGGCTCATACATCTATAACTGGGATCAGGGTGCGTGGGGGCCGCAGGATATGATCGGTTGCCTCGAGCACTCGCTCAACGTTTGTCTGGCGCGCGTCGCCAGTCTGATGGGTCAGGATCAGTTCTACACTTATATGCAGCGCTTCGGCATTGGTCACAAAACCGGCATTGACCTGGCAGCCGAAGCCGATGGCCGCCTGAAAAAACCCACCGACAGCGACTGGTATCTCGTCGATCTGGGCACCAACTCCTTCGGGCAGGGCGTGGCCGTCACCCCCATCCAGATGATTACCGCCGCCAGCGCCATTGCCAACAACGGCAAGATGGTGTATCCGCACGTTTTGTATGGCATGGTTAGCAACGGACATCAATACAACACACCGCCGCAAACGCTCGGCTCACCGATCTCGGCGCAAACAGCCCATACCGTTAGTGAAATGATGGCACAAAGCATCGAGCAAGGCAAATCGGTGGCGATGGTCGATGGCTATCGCATTGCGGGCAAAACGGGTACGGCGCAAATCCCCGGTCCAAATGGGTTATATGATCCAGTGAAGACCAACGCATCCTTCATTGGTTGGGGGCCTGTGGATGATCCCAAATTTCTCGTCTTTGTCTGGCTGGAAAAACCCACATCCTCCGGTTGGGCTTCTTTTGTGGCTTCGCCAATCTTCCATGATGTTGTTCAAAAACTGGTGGTGTTGATGAACCTGCCGCCTGACGATGTTCGCCATCAAATCAATGGACAGTGAGCCGTGATTACCCTTGCAGACATTATTGAAGCCCTGACTCAGTCCCGCCCCGAGATGCCAAGCCTGGCAATCACCGAGGCGGCGATTGATTCGCGTCAGGCGGTAGCTGGCGCGCTGTTTGTCGCCATTCCGGGCGAAAAAGTGGACGGGCACAACTACGTTGCGCAGGCTTTCCAACGCGGGGCGGTTGTAGCACTGATTGAGCACCCAATCGATCAACCCTTCACCATGCTCGACTTACGAAATGGCCTTCCGGCTGAGGGGTTGTCTCAACTCTCTGCCCCGGTTTGCCTGCTCGTGCAGAATACGGTGACAGCGCTGCAACAGATTGCGACTTTCTGGCGGGCGCGGCTTGAAAACCTGCGGGTGGTGGGAATCACCGGCAGCGTCGGCAAATCGACCAGCAAAGAAGCGATTGCTTCGGTGCTCAGCCAGCGCTATGTGACTCTCAAAAGCGCCGCGAACCTTAACAATGAAATCGGTCTGCCGCTTAATGTGCTCAAATTGACCACAAAGCACCAATATGCTGTGCTCGAAATGGGTTTCTATGTACCGGGCGAAATTGCCCAGCTTTGTGAAATCGCTCGTCCGCAGATTGGCTTGCTGACCAATATCGGCACCGTCCATGCAGAACGCGCTGGCTCACAGGAAGCGATTGCCCTCGGCAAGGGCGAACTCGTCGAAGCGCTGCCCCCCGATCCGGATGGAATTGCCATCCTGCGCTACGACGACCCGCTCATCCGCCCGATGAAATCCCGCACGAAAGCCAAAGTCTTCTACTACGGCACCAGTCCCGCTGCTGATCTTTGGGCCGGCGGTGTGGAAAGTCTCGGGTTGGATGGCATCCGCTTTCGCCTGAGCTACAAAAACGAAACCGTGCCGCTGCAAATCCCGATGATCGGACGCCACTCGGTTGAGACGGCCATGTGCGCTGCCGCCGTTGGCTTGGTGGAAGGCCTGTCATGGGATGAGATCATTCGCGGTTTGCAGGAAAACACCACCCCGCTGCGGGTGGTGGTAACCCATACTGAGAATGGTGCCCTGGTTTTGGACGATACCTACAACGCCTCACCCGAATCGACCCTGGCAGCGCTTGACCTGTTAGGCGATTTGCCCCCCGGACAAGCATCCGGGACAGGTGGCCGTCGCATCGCCGTGCTCGGCGACATGCTGGAGCTTGGTCAGTACGAACAAGCCGGGCATGAAAGTGTTGGCGTGCGCGCCGCGCAAGTCGCCGATATTCTGGTGACGCTCGGCCAACGCGCTCATATCATCGCCGAATTTGCTGCACAGGCTGGCATGAAACGCGCCGCCATCCACGAATATGATGAAATTGGCCCCGTGGCTGACTGGCTCAAACAAAACCTCGGCGCAGGTGATGTGGCCCTGATTAAAGGTTCGCACGGTCTGCGCATGGATCAAATTATCGCCACGCTGGAGTTGACGCGATGAAAGAATCCGCGCTGGTTGCCAGCCTTGCTAGTTTTAGCTTTATTATGACGATCATCTGGGGTGGCCCGCTGTTGCGGATTTTACGCCATTTCAAAATCGGCAAGCTGATTTGCGTGGAAGAACCCGGCAGACATCTGGTCAAGATGGGCACACCCACGATGGGCGGCGTGATGGTGATTTTGCCGGTCTTGCTGGTGACGGTGTTGTTGAACTCTGCCGCGTTGGTGGGCTTTCAGTTGTCGGGCAAATCCATTTTCATTCCGATGGCAACGCTGGTGCTTTTCGCTATTTTAGGCGCATACGACGACTGGGAAGGTATTCATGGCAAACGCAAAGGCGATGGCATTTCATCCAGGATGAAGTTTGCCATTCAATGCATTCTAGCGCTGGTCGTGGCTTGGGTGCTCAAGCATGTTCTGGACATTCCGGGGCTGTATCTTCCCGGTGTGAAAGCGCCTGTGCAGTTCGGCGAATGGTTTATCCCGATTGCAGCGTTCATCATCGTTGCCATGTCGAACGCCATCAACCTGACCGACGGACTGGATGGGCTGGCGGGGCTGGTTTCGGCAACGATCTTTGCGGCCTATGCCATGATCGCCCTGCTACAACACCAGATTTTTCTGGCACAGTTTTCGTTTACGCTGGTCGGCGCGCTGTTTGGTTTTTTGTGGTTTAACGTCCACCCTGCGCAGTTGTTTATGGGTGACACCGGTTCGCTCTCGCTTGGTGCAACCATCGCCGTCGTGGCGCTGATGACCGGGCAGTGGGCCATCCTGCCGCTGATCGCTGTCATCCCGCTGGCTGAAACCATTAGCGTCATCATTCAGGTGGCCTACTTCAAAGCCACCAAGGGTCGTCGCTTTTTCAAAATGGCACCCATTCACCTGCATTTTGAATTACTCGGCTGGAGCGAAACACAGGTTGTGCAACGCTTCTGGCTTATCAGTCTGCTGGCAGCCATGGTTGGCGTTGGCCTGGCACTGGCATAAGAGAATAATATGACAACAAACTGGCAAGACAAACGCATCGTAATCGTTGGCGCAGCCCGACAGGGGCTGGCGCTGGCGCGTTACCTTGCCAGACATGGCGCAAAAGTCGTTCTGAACGATAAGCATACCGCCGAAGAAATGCAATCACAGATGGCGGAACTTTCCTCGTTTGGGATTGAATGGGCGTTGGGCGGACATCCGCTTAGCGTGTTGGATCCCGCTCCTGAAATGGTCTGCGTTTCGGGGGGCGTCCCGCTCGACAACCCGATTGTTGTCGCGGCTTCGGAGCGCGGCATCCGCCTGTCGAACGATACCCAAATCTTTATGGAAACCGTCCCCTGCAAGACGATTGGCATCAGCGGCTCGGCGGGCAAGACCACCACCACCACGCTCGTTGGACGCATTGCGAGCGGAGCGAATGGTAGCACTGGTAAATATCGCAAAGTCTGGGTCGGTGGCAACATCGGCGACCCGCTGATCAACTATCTCGACGAAATGCAGCCCGACGACCTGGCGATTCTCGAAATCTCCAGCTTTCAGGCTGAGCTGATGACAACTTCACCTCAGATTGCGGCGATTTTGAACATCACGCCCAACCATCTCGACCGTCACATCACCATGGACGCCTATGCCGCCGCCAAGGCCAACCTGCTCAAACATCAAACTGCGAATGACATTGCCATTCTCAGTCGCGACGATGCCGGGGCCTGGGCGCTGGCGGCAGATGTGGCGGGCAAACTTTTCTCCTTTGGTACATCTGCGCTGCCTGCCGGGCAGGACGGGGCTTGGATGGATGAGAACGACCGCTTCTTTATCCGGGTGGCAGGGGAAACCACGCGCCTGCCGGTGGACGATGTGATTGAGTTGCGTGGTGCGCACAACAGCCTGAATGTGCTGGCAGCCTGCGCAATTTCCCACGCTGCCGGTTTCACCCCTCAAGAAATGCGTGCCGGGATTGAAGGCTTTCGTGGCGTGCCACACCGGCTCGAATTTGTACGCACCTGGCGCGGCGCACAGTGGTACAACGACTTAATTGCCACCGCCCCCGAGCGAACGATGGCCGCCATCCGTGCATTTGGTGGGCCGATGATCCTGATGTTGGGTGGGCGCGACAAAAACCTGCCCTGGGACGATCTGGCACAACTGGTACGTCAGCGTGTGGACCATGTGATTATTTTTGGCGAAGCTGCCGAAAAGATCAACACCGCCATTGGGCAGCGCATCCCCGGATCGCGCCCCTACAGCGTGACCCGCGTTGAGAAATGCGAAGACGCACTGCGCGCTGCCTCGCGTCTGGCCCAACCCGGCTTCGTCGTGCTTTTTTCGCCCGGCGGAACCAGCTACGACGAATTCAAAGATTTTGAAGAACGCGGAGAGAGATTCAGACAATGGGTACTCGAATTTTCAGAGACACTGCGGTAGGCATCAACCCGCCCGTAAGCTCCGCATCCCCGTCGGTGCGCAAAATCGGTGGCAACGTGGACGTTCCGTTGGTTCTGGTGATGATTGCCATTTTAACCTTCGGGTTAATCATGGTCTTTTCCGCTTCGTGGGATTTCTCGCTGGTGGTCTATGGCGACCCGTTGCGGATGTTCGTTCGCCAAATCATGTGGCTGGCTTTGGGGTTGGGGCTGGCTTACGTTTGCTCGCGCATCGATTATCACGCCTGGCGCAAAATCATTTTGCCGATCATGCTGATTACTGCTGCCCTGCTGATTGTGGTGCTTGCTGTCAGTGACAGCCGTTTCGGGGCCATCCGCACCATTTTGGGTGGCTCCATCCAGCCATCTGAACTGGCAAAGGTCGTCACCGTTGTTTATCTGGCAGTCTGGATGAACTCCAAACGCGATCAATTGCATGACATCCAGTGGGGCGTCATTCCATTGGCTGTCATCCTGGGTTTTATCGGCGGCTTGATCTATCTGCAACCGGACCTTTCCGCGACTGCCACCGTATTCCTGCTTGGTGGCATGCTCTTTTACCTGGGCGGTGGCGACCTGAAGCAAATGCTGCTGCTGCTGGTTGTCGCGGTGGTGGTGGGTGTACTGGTGGTGCAGATCAGTAGCACAGGCCGCACGCGCGTTGGCGCTTACATTGATGGCATCAAAGACCCGACGCAGGCTTCGTACCATGTGCGCCGCTCGTTTGAAGCGGTCGTCAAAGGCGGCTGGTTTGGCGTCGGCATCGGACGGGCCACCACCAAAATGACCGGTCTGCCCGTCCCACCTACCGACTCGATCTTTGCGGTCATTGCCGAAGAGCTTGGTCTGCTTGGCGCGGCTGGCACAGTGCTGCTTTATGGTCTCATCGTCTGGCGCGGCTTGCGCATCGCCGAAAAAGCGCCCGATATGCTCGGCAGTATGCTGGCCGCCGGGCTGACCTTCTGGATCGCCAGCGAAGCGGCCATTAACATGCTGGTCATGGTTGGTCTGCTGCCTTTTGCGGGCAACGCGTTGCCTTTTATTAGCGCGGGTGGCTCCAATCTGACGGCGTCGATGGTTGCAATTGGTATTTTGTTGAATGTCTCCCGGCAGGCAACCGCCGGCTCTAGCAATCAACCTGTTGAGTGGAGAAATTTCGGTGCGATTCTTGATCTGCGCGGGCGGAACCGGCGGCGGAGTGTATCCCGCACTAGCCGTAATTGAACAGTTAATGGGTGAAGGTTTAAAGGTTGAACCGTTGAAAGGTACAAGTACGACACTTTCTGACATTCAAACTTTCCAACCTGCCAACCATGAACTGCTCTGGGTGGGCAGTGAAGGCGGTATGGAAGCTGAGCTCGTTGAACGAGCCGGCATTCCGTATAAAGCCATTCCTGCTGCTGGTTTGCATGGCGTCGGTTTGAAGCGTATGCCCGGCAACCTCCAAACGCTGACGCGTGGCGTGATGGCGTCGCAAAAAATTCTGTCGGAGTTCAAACCCGACGCGCTTTTCTTTACCGGTGGCTACGTGGCTGTCCCGATGGCGCTAGCCGGACGAAAAATCCCATCCCTGCTGTATGTGCCGGATGTGGAACCCGGCCTGGCCTTGAAAACGTTGGCGCGCTTTGCCAATTGCATCACACTTACAACCGAAGATTCGCGACAGTTCTTTTCGCTCAAGGCCAGAACCGTTGTCACAGGCTACCCCATCCGCAGCGAGCTGGCCTTATGGACCAAAGCTGCCGGGCGTGACACTTTCGGCATCAAGAGCGATTTGCCCGTCTTGCTGGTTTTTGGCGGCAGTAAGGGCGCTCGCTCAATCAATATGGCGCTCTTTGAGCATCTCGACCACCTGCTGGAGCAGATGGAAGTCATCCACATTAGCGGCGAGTTGGATTGGGAGATGGCGCTGGCTGCCCGCACCCGTTTGCCACAACATCTGTCGAAACGGTATCACGCCTACTCGTACCTGCACAGCGAAATGGGCGCGGCCCTGGCAGCCGCCGATTTGGCGGTATCCCGTTCCGGGGCGTCTGTTCTGGGTGAATTTCCCTTTTTCGGGTTGCCCGCGCTGCTGGTTCCATATCCGTATGCGTGGCGTTACCAAAAAGTCAACGCCGAAAGCCTTGCCAATCGTGGCGCAGCCCTCATCATCGAGGATGCCAAACTCAAAAGCGGACTATACCTGACCGTGGAAAAAATACTTGATGCCCCTGAAAAATTGCAAACCATGAGCCAGGCTATGCACGCGCTGAGCACCCCAAATGCCGCTGCGCAGATTGCCGCCCAACTGGTGGAAATTGCTGGAGCAAAGCATGATTAGCCTGACCTTTTTCTTCTGGATGTTGGTGCTTTTGTTCGGACTGATCGGCATGATGCGCGGCTGGGCCAAAGAACTGATGGTTGTCTTCAGCCTGATCCTGACCCTGGCCTTCAACGTCCTGTTACGACGCTATATGCCCGTTCTCAGCGAGCTTCCTGACGATTCTGTATCGCTGTTTTGGGTTCGCAGCATCATCCTGATTGTACTGGTCTTCTTTGGCTATCAAAGTGTGGGTATCGCACGCTTTTCAGCCAAAGCCACGCGCGAAAAATTACAGGATAGCATTCTTG
Organism: uncultured Chloroflexia bacterium; assembly: GCA_963757465.1. Classification (GTDB taxonomy): domain Bacteria; phylum Chloroflexota; class Anaerolineae; order Anaerolineales; family Villigracilaceae; genus UBA5195. Next base: position 675,268 of record CAVWRY010000011.1, read on the forward strand.
GTTTTATGTTTGGCCTGATCAATGGTTATCTGATCGCTGGTACCTTATGGTTCTACCTGGATCAGGCCGCCTATCCGTTTGAAGCCATTCAAGCGCCCGATACCAGTACCCAGTTGGGACAAGCTGCCGTGAACTTGATGCAAGTCATGCCGCCGCGCTTGCTCGGCGAACCCGCCATCTATTTTGCGGTAATGCTGGCGTTTATTTTTGTGATCGTTGTATTTATCTAAGGGCAACCCATGACACAGGTTCATTTCATCGGCATAGGAGGCAGCGAGATCTCCGCCATCGCCCAACTCCATCTGGAGCGCGGATACGTGGTGACGGGGTCTGATCGCGCGCTTTCTCCCCTTGCACTGGACCTGCAAAAACTGGGAGCAACCATCCACCTGGGGCACGCAGCTGAAAATATTACCGGTGCCGACTGGGTGGTGCGTTCCTCAGCCATCCCCGATAGCAACCCTGAAGTGGTTGCCGCGCTGGCGCAGAACATCCCTGTCTACAAGCGGGCCGACTATCTGGGTCGCTTGATGGCAGACAAAATCGGTATTGCTATCGCCGGGACGCACGGCAAAACCACCACCAGCGCCATGATGGCCTGGACGCTTTCACAGCTTGGCGAGGACCCGAGCTTTATCGTTGGTGGTGTGCTTACCAACTTCGGTGTCAACGCCCACGACGGAAAAGGTTCCGCCTTCGTCATCGAAGCCGACGAGTATGATCGCATGTTCCTGGGTCTGAAACCGCACTACGAAATTGTCACCAACGTGGAGCATGACCATCCCGATTGCTACCCAACCCCGGCTGATTTTCAGGATGCATTTGCCCAATTTGTCAGCCTGGTTCCGGAAGATGGCGTACTGGTCATCTCTGCCGAAGACAAAGGCGCAATTGCCCTGACCGCCACGGCCAGACGGATGAACAAACGCATTATAGCCTATCGCATCGCTGAAAACAATTTGACACAGGCGGGTGAATGGGCGCTGGCGCAAAACCTGATGACCAATCAGCGTGGCGGATTTACCTTCAACGTCATCATGCGTTTGCAAAGCGGACCGCAATATATTTCGAGCGTGCAACTGCAAGTACCGGGACTGCACAACGTGCGCAATGCCTTGGCCGTTTTGGCGGTCATCGCGCTGATGGGACTTTCGCTCAAAGAAGCTGCCGCTGCCCTGGCCGAATTTCGCGGCGCAGACCGGCGTTTTGAAATCAAAGGCGTGGCGCAGGGCATCACCATCATTGATGATTATGCCCACCACCCAACCGAGATTAAGGCCACGCTCGACGCTGCCCGCGCACGCTACGCTGCTCGGCGCATCTGGGCAGTCTGGCAGCCGCACACGTACTCGCGCACACGCGCACTATTTGACGAGTTTTTAGTCTCATTCGGCGAAGCAGACCAGGTGATCGTCAGCGAAATTTACGCCTCACGTGAACCGGTTGAAGATTTTTCTGCCGCAGCCTTTGTTGAACGGTTGCGCAGTCAGTCGGCGCAGTTTATTCCGACACTGAGTGAGATTAGCAATTATCTTGTTTCCCATCTTAAATCCGGCGATGTTGTGATTGTGCTATCTGCCGGAGATGCCGACAGGGTCAGCGCCGAAGTACTGGCCCGCCTCAACGAAGGAGAGAGCCATGAGTGAGAAAAAGAAACACACCTACAATTCGTCGGTGCTGGCACTGCCACCGCTCAAGCTGGTCATGGGCGATGTGCCCGACCCAGATGGCGAAGAGAGCCGCCCGATCCGTCCGTTTGTCAAAAACAAACTGGATCATGAGACCCGAAAGACGCTCAGAAAACTGATCGGACGCATCGAACAAACCGAGTAATGATAATGATAATGAGAGCAGCCGTAATGACCCATGATTTGCGCGAACTATTTGGAGAACAGGTGCAGGAGCAGGTTTCGCTTGCATCCTATACTTCAGCGCGTATCGGCGGCCCGGCGGATATGCTGATCACCGTCCGCTCGGCGGATGAACTGGCAGCAGCGGTGCAAACCTGCTGGGAACATAGCCTACCCTTCACCATGCTCGGCGGTGGATCCAATGTGCTGGTGAGTGATCGGGGTGTGCGTGGTATCGTCATCTTGAACCGGGCCAAAGATACGGAATTTCGCCCTGGGGTGAAACCGGTCATCTACGCCGAAGCCGGGACCGTTTTTTCGAACCTGGCTCATCGCGCCGCTGCCAGGGGTCTGAGCGGCCTCGAATGGGCAATCGCCGTCCCCGGGACGGTTGGCGGAGCTGTCTACGGCAACGCTGGTGCTTTCAGTGGCGACGTCGCCCAAAGCTTGATCCGCGCTGAGATTTTGTCCGCATTTGGCAGAGACTGGTGGACAGCGGAAAAACTGGCATACGGCTATCGTACCAGCGCGCTAAAACGCGCCCCCAGCAAGTCGATTGTTCTGGCAGCCGAGTTCAAGCTACAAAATGGCAACCCGCTCACCATCCAGGCCACTGCTGACGGCTTTGTTGAGCGTCGCAAGGCGACACAGCCCCCTGGCGCGAGCATGGGATCAATGTTCAAAAATCCGCCCGGTGATTTTGCCGGACGCCTGATCGAAGCTGCCGAACTCAAAGGCACGCGCATCGGCAATGCCGAGATCAGCACAATCCACGGAAATTTCTTCGTCAATACTGGCGAAACAAAGTCAGCTGACATCAAAGCGCTGATTGAACTGACACAAAAAACGGTTTTTGAGAAGTTTGGCGTTGCGCTGGAGCTTGAAGTTGAACTGCTTGGCGATTGGTAATACGGTTGAAGGTTTTTCTACTCTCTAATCATCTATTTTCTAATATCACTTATGAACTCATCTACCACTCCCATCACCATCGCCGTTCTCTTTGGCGGACGCTCTGGCGAACATGAAGTTTCACTCATGTCGGCCCGTGCGGTGTTGGCTGTGTTGGATCGTACGCGCTACAACGTCATCGAAGTCGGCATCACGCACGATGGTGCCTGGCTTACCGGGAAAGACGTGCTGGCGGCTTTTGAGCAGGGACAAACCGAGGCCCTGCTCCCCGCCAGTCTGCACCCGGATCCCTCGAGGCCTGGCCTGTATGTGATGCGCGATGGGCACTATGAGAAATACGCTGACGTGGATGTCTACTTCCCGGTGCTGCACGGCACCTACGGTGAAGATGGCACCATGCAGGGTCTGCTCGAAATGGCAGACGTGGCTTACGTTGGCGCAAACGTGCTGCACGCCGCCGTCGGCATGGACAAAGGCCTTTTCAAAGATGTCATGCGCGCCAACAACGTGCCCGTGGTGGAAGGCGTGATCGTGCTGCGCTCGCAGCTTGAACAGGACGTCGAAGCTGTAGTCAAACGTGCCGAAAGCGTTGGCGCCTATCCGTTGTTTGTCAAACCCGCCAACCTGGGTTCGTCTGTCGGCGTGACCAAGTGTCGTTCACGCGCTGACCTGATGGAAGGGTTGATCGAGGCTGCGCAGTATGATCGTCGCATTTTGATCGAACGCGGCGTTAATACTCCTCGTGAGATCGAAATTGCCGTGCTCGGCAATGATGCGCCCGTGGCGTCTGTCCCCGGCGAGATCATCCCCGGCGCGGACTTTTACTCGTACGATGCCAAATATGTACTCGATAGTTCGCGCCCGGTCATCCCTGCCGTGTTGAGTGAGGCGCAGGCCGCGCAAATGCGCGAAGTAGCCTTGCGCGCTTATCAGGCAGTGGACGGTTGCGGCATGTCCCGTGTCGATTTTCTACTTGACTCACAAAGTGGAGCGTTTTTCTTGAACGAGATCAACACCATTCCAGGTTTCACCAGCATCAGCATGTATCCCAAACTCTGGGAAGCCAGCGGCCTGTCTTACGCCGCGCTCGTTGACCGTTTGATCGAACTGGCGCAGGAACGCAAGTCTGAGCGTGACCGCACCGTCCGCCAGTACCGGAGGGACGCATGAGCCGCGACCGGGTCACCATGACACGCGCCGAAGCCATTCGCATTCGGCATGAAGAAGAAGTCAAGCGGCGGGAAAGTCTCGCCAAAAAGACGATTGCCACGCCCAGGTTGATCCCCGTTAAACCGAAGGTCAGCCCTATACCGCGAAAACCTGTCCCGGTAGCGAAACCCGCTATCACAGGTCGTTATACTCGCCGCTATGACATTGCCATGAGCACTCCTTATGGCCGCCCTGCCCCGGTGGCGAATCCAAAAACGAAGGCGAAGGCTTTTTCTATGCCGAAGGTTGCCTTTGGGCCGCGCTGGATTTCGGTACTCCTGATGATTGTGTGCGCTGCCGGGCTGTACTTTATGACAGCCGACACGCATTTCACCGTCAACGATGCTAGCGTACTTGGCAACAACCGCGTCAGCGCAGAAGAAATTTCGAGTGCGATGGGAGCAATGGGTAAGCCAGCTGCTCTCCTCAACCCGGCCCAAATCGAATACAATATCTTGGCAGCTTTCCCCGATATTGCAACGGCCCAAATTGAAATCAACCTGCCTGCTGACGTGATTGTGACCGTTACAGAACGTCAGCCCATCGCCGCTTGGCAGCAGGACGGTCAAACCGTCTGGGTTGATGCAGATGGGTACGCCTTCCCAGCCCGCGGATTTGTCGAAGGGTTGGTGACTGTCTCAGCGGTGGGCGCCCCCCCTGGTCCCGGCGCCCAGGCGGCGGGGAATGTGGTCGGTGCGCAACCCTTCCTCAGCCCGGAAATGGCCTCGGCTTTAATGGCCCTGACTCCGCGCGTGCCGCAGGGTTCGACGCTCGTTTATGATCCGCGTTATGGCCTTGGTTGGACTGACCCACGTGGCTGGCAGGCTTATTTCGGCCATACGCATGGTGATGTGAATACAAAAATTCAAATCTACCAGAGCCTGGTTGATTACCTGAACGGGCGCAAGATTACGCCCAAGATGATTAGTGTCGAATACCCCGATGCGCCGTTCTATCGGACAGAGAATTAGTTACAGAGAGTAGATATTCGTTATTCGATATTGGTCATTAGATGCTAAGCAATCAAGTTACTGCTCCAATATCTAATAGCCAATCATCTAATATCTAAGGTAAAGAAGAAGCCTATGGACGATATTGTTGTTGGCATTGACGTTGGCACCACAAAAGTCTGCACCCTGGTTGCACGGGTCGAAGCAGATGAGACGCTGCGCATTATGGGCGTGGGCATCGAGCCGTCTGAGGGAATCCGCAAGGGCGTCATTGTAGATTTGACTGCCGCGTCTCAGGCGATTGCGCGCTCGGTTGCCCAGGCAGAGCAGACTTCAGGGCTGAAGATTGAATCGGCGCTGGTCAGCCTGGCGGGTGCGCATGTTTCCTCGGTCAACAGCCGGGGAATGGTGGCCGTTGCCGGGCATACGGTGGAAGCGCTCGATATTGAACGTGCCCTCGACGCCGCCCGCACTGTTGCCATACCCAGCAGCCGTGAGATCATCCACGTCATTCAGCGCGGCTTCTCGCTTGATGGGCAGGACGGCATTCATCAGCCGATTGGCATGCACGGCTATCGCCTCGAAGTGGAAGCACATGTCATCACTGCTGCGACGGCCACGGTCGAAAACCTGCGTCAGGCAGTGGGCGCGGCGGGCGTTGAAGTGATTCAGTTTGTGCTCAACCCGCTGGCTTCTGCCGAAGTGGTGCTGACTGATACCGAACGCCAGATGGGCGCGGTGGTCTGCGACATCGGTGGTGGCACAACCGACCTGGCAATTTACGTCAACGGGGATGTCTGGCATACCATGGTGCTCGCGGTAGGCGGTAATCACCTGACTGCCGATATTGCTCACGGCATGCGGCTGCCCGTCGATAAAGCCGAAGACGCCAAGAAACAACATGGTCACGCGATACAGGCCGAAGTCGGCATGGATGAGAGTTTCACCGTCCAGCCGTTTGGAGAAGAACAACTGGTGCGCATCAGCCGCCGCGACATGGCTCACATCCTTGAAGCGCGTGTTGAAGAAATTTTTGACTTGGCCTTGCAGGAGATCAAACGCTCCGGCTATGATGGCCTGCTCCCGGCGGGTATGGTGCTGACGGGTGGCTCCAGCCTGCTGCCAGGGATGCGCGCGCTGGCAAGCAAGGTGCTTGGGATGCCGGTGCGCAACGCCCAGCCCGAAAAATTGATTGGCCTGGCAGACAAGCTGAACTCGCCAGCCTACTCTACCAGTGTAGGACTGCTCTATTGGGCAGCCGCTATGCAGGCCGTGCCCATGATGGATGGCTCCCGCAAAAAAAGCAAGCAGCCGAAAGGAGATGGGCAAAATTGGAGCGTTGTCAAAAACCTGCTCAAACGCCTGCTTCCCTGAGTAAGTACATTTCTACCAACTTATCAATCTACGAACTTACAAGTCATCTCAAGATTGCTCATCTTTTTGGAGGTAAACAATGGAACTAAATAAATCTGTAGAATCGTTCGCTCGCATCAAAGTGATCGGTGTTGGCGGCGGCGGTTGCAACGCCATCAACCGCATGATCATGGAAGGCATTCAGGGTGTTGATTTTATGGCTGTCAACACCGATGCCCAGGCGCTTCTGCTTTCCAAAGCCCCCATCAAGGTGCGTATTGGTGAGAAGTTGACCCGCGGCCTCGGCGCAGGTGGCAACCCGGATGTAGGTCGCAAGTCTGCCGAAGAATCTGCCGAAGACCTGTACAATGCGCTGAAAGGCTCAGATATGGTCTTTGTCACCGCTGGTTTGGGCGGTGGCACTGGAACTGGCGCAGCCCCGATTGTGGCGCAGATTGCCAAGGAAGTTGGCGCGCTGACCATTGGCGTTGTCACCCGTCCCTTTACCTTTGAGGGCGCGAAGCGCATGGTCTCTGCCGAAGCTGGCATGGACGCGCTGAAAGAACACGCCGACACCCTGATCGTAATCCCCAACGACCGTCTGCTGCAAATCGTTGACAAGAAAGCCAGCCTGCAAGATTCCTTCAAACTGGCCGATGACGTATTGCGCCAGGGTATTCAGGGCATCTCCGAACTGATTACCGTCCCCGGCCTCATCAACCTCGACTTTGCTGACGTGAAAACGATCATGTCTGAAGGCGGCGCTGCCCTGATGGCTGTCGGCAAGGCATCTGGCGAAGACCGCGCCCGCATCGCTGCGGAGCAGGCCATCTCGAGCCAGTTGCTCGACATCACTATCGACGGTGCCCGTGGCGTGCTCTTCAATGTCACCGGTGGCCCGAACATGACGCTCTACGAAGTCAACCAGGCTGCAGCCCTGATTCGCGAAACATCGCACCCGGATGTGAACATGATCTTCGGTGCTGTCATCGACCCGAACATGGGCGACGAAATCCGCATCACGGTCATCGCCACTGGCTTCGAACGCGCCGGCATCCCGCGCCGTATGATCGAACGCCCGGCCGCCAGCCCGTTAAGCCGCAGTATCGTCGAACACCAGCGCCCTGTCGCAGCCAGTGTCCCGCCCCAGCAGCAGCGCCCCGTCGAACGGGAGAGCGTCACCGTCAACACCCCGGCCCCCGCTCCTGCCCCGGTGCAAACTCCGCCCCCGACCCCGCACGTCCCCGAGTTCAAGCCGCAAACCAACTACCAGGAAGATCTCGACATTCCTACCTTCCTGCGCAACCGAAGATAGGTTATCTGCCGTAGGGGCGCAGCAATGCTGCGCCCTTGCATTAAAATCCATCCGGGCGTGTAAATGCGCCCGGATTTTGATTCTGCCCAACGCCGAACGGAAAACCCCTTTATGAACACAACCTATAAAAAGCGTGGTTTGACCTGGCTGATCATTGCGCTGATCGTTGCCGCCATTGCCCAGACCGTGCTGATTTTCCCCTGGGGGCAGTTGCTTAACGATTTTTATCCGCTGACGGCACTGACGGTCTGCACAACCGCTGGGACGATTTTATACGCTTTCGCGGGGGTTTTTCTGGTTTTGAGTTTGCGCTCATTCGGAGATGTGCTGCCGCCCTTTACTGTCAGTACGGAGACTGCCTCCCGTGACAAACCCCGTTTTATCTTTTGGGCCATCGGCCTGAGTCTCTCAGGCATCGTCGCAGTCTATGCCACATCCGCCGATCACAGCAACCCTGGTGGGTATGCGGCTGCGCTTTTGTGGATCGTAGGCATTGGCATTGCCATCTTTGGGGTGCTGCGTGAGATCGATTGGCACAGGCCCACACTTGAAAGCGTCAAGGCATGGTTCAAAGCCAACCGCGCTGAACTGCTTTTCGTCACGCTGATTGTCCTGGCCGCCTTCGTCATCCGCATTGTGGATATTGAGCTGCACCCTTATGCCTTCAACAACGACGAAGGCCAAATGGGCAGCGGCGCAACCTGCATTCTGCAAGGCAATTGTAGAAATTTTTTTGCGCTGGCCTGGGCAGCCCAGCCGGAGCTGGCCTATTTGCCTTATGCCATCAGCATTGGCATCTTCGGTAAAACGGCGCTCGCCGTCCGCCTGATTAGTGTTATTACTGGCACGCTCTCCGTGCTGACAGTTTATCTGCTCGCCAGGGAAATCTTCGACAAAAAGGTTGCCTGGATTGCGGCTGTCCTGCTGGCGACACTGCCGATCCATGTCCATTTCAGCCGCATGGGCGTGGATAACATCATCGACTCGCTGACGACACCCCTGATGCTGTGGTTGCTGTTACGGGGAGCTCGACGCAGCTCCAGGTTAAGTTTTCTCGCAGCCGAAATCATTGCCGGGTTGTGCCTGTATACCTATCCTGGCTCTTTGCTCGCTCCTGCATTTGGAATCCTTGCGCTGGGGTTGTATGCGCTGCGTACCCGCGGCTTTTTACGCGCACAGGCCCGCCACCTCGTCCCATTTGCGCTGGCTGCCACGATCATCATCATACCTATTTTGGGCTACTACGCATCTCATCCCAACCTTTTTATGGCACGCATGAAAACGGAAGACATTCTGCAACCTGATAACCTGCAAAAAGAAATGCAAAAAAGTGGCAAAAAACCTGTTGAGTTAATGGAACAACAATTTGCTCTGTCCAGTTTTGTCTATATCGCAACCCCTGCACCTTTAAACTTTTTCAATTCTCCCAAAGCCTATCTGCCGCCGTTCGAGGCGCTGTTTTTCATGTTCGGCATGGCTTACGCCATCTGGCGCATCAAAGACCCGCGCTGCCTGCTGCTTTTGGTCTGGTTCTGGACGGTGGTCATTTTGGGCAGTGTGTTAACCATCTCACCGCCAAGCAACCAGCGCCTGCTGATGAGTATGCCCGCCGTCACCATCCTTGCAGCGCTGAGCATGACCAAAATCGTGGGTGTGTTTGCGCAGGTGGGTTCGCGCACGACCCGTTTTGCGCCTGTTCTGTTGCTGGGGATGATCCTGTTGATTGGGTATAGCAACATTGACTTTTATTTTTACGATTACCGCATCGGTCATTACTATGAAGATCCCAAAGATGAGTTGACCTATGAAACGCGCATCTATACTGCGCCATTGCATGCCAAAGGCCGGGTGTTGATCATTGGCGACCCCAAAATACCCTACACAGATTACAAAAGCTTTGAGTTCTTCGCCCCGGATGTTGAAAAAGGCCGCATCAACGATATTCAATACCAGACCCTGCTCGACCTGCCATTTGACCGGGATATCCTGTTTATTGCGCTGCCCAACTATCAGACAGAACTGCAATTCATCCAGCAAACCATTCCGGGTGGCGAGTGGCATACGGTGGCGCGCCGCTATCAGCCGCAGACCATCCTGTTTTACAGCTACAAACTCAGCAAAGAACGACTGACCGTTTTCACGGCTCTCGCTCAGGGATATGACACACTCAGGTTCGGACCTTAGTCTAACCTTAAGAACGATTGTGAAAATACATTCAGTACATTACAGAAATAATAAGAAAACCTAGAATAAACTCCAGTGACATGCCAACCAAAAAAGGATATAGTTTGACTACTGAAAGACGTTCTTTCAAATACCCATTCTGGAATACCAAACTCACGCAACACTCCTTCTCATCACACTCAGTGGGGATTTTCCAACGGCTGGTTTTTAGCGTAAACGCTGTATCATCAAACCGTTTGTTTGGGCCAATGGAACCTTAATTTTTATTGTTGCGGTTGATCATCAGGAGGCTTTTATGGTTACGATAGATAATACCTTTGGACGTGCATCAAAAGAATTGGAATGCTTCATCTCCCAATATCAGGATGGCATTACGACACTATTAAATGATCGTATTGATGCAGCAAACTGTCCAACACGGTTACAGGCCCGGTATCTTCCGTTTGCTACCTGGGAAATTTTTTCCAGCCCTGACCCAGCAATAAAACAGGAAGCTGAGCCAAATAAGGAAGAAGTTGTTCTTGATTTGTTCTTCAACACTGGCTTTGGCTCAAGTGGTTGTTACAAACAACTCATTATCCGCCGCTACAATAAGGGCGCAACCTGCCCGCATAGCCGCGAAGTTCAGCGTCAAAAATATATTGTTTTGCAGGATGATCGCAGCCCGGTGGATGCCTTGCAAAAAGCCTTGAACGATTTGCCCCTCGATTAACCCACCCGGAGCTGGTTTTGCCAAAAACAACGCTCAAAGCAACAGCCTGACGAGTTTTCGTCAGGCTGTTGCTTTGGCAAGATCAAATGCTCATTTCACCCAGCAGGTTTAACTGCATGAGATGTTTCACGTCTTTAAGGCTCCAGCCGTTGGTATTTGCCGCAGTCAGCAGCACCATCAGCTTGGCAAAGGCCGCCACCGGGGTCATATCCACCCCAGAGAGTGCGCCAACTTCTGTCAGCCAGGAACCGGCTGCATAGGTGCCACTGTCCACTTCGCCGCGCAGCACCCGTGTGCAGTTGATGATGACGACTCCGCTTTCGTTGGCGCGTTTCAGGGCCAGATACATCGCGCCCTTGTGCGGCGCTTGCGGGTTGCCTGAGGGGAAATTCCCGGTGCCGTAGGATTTAAGAATCAGTCCCTTGATGCCCTTCTCCACGCAAGCATCCAGCAGCGCCCCAAGCATGCCGGTGGAGCTTTCTGCATCATACCAGGCCGGGAAAGCATTGAACTGCATGACGGGCCAACGATTGATCTCAGCCGCAATTTGCGCAAGCTGGGCGCTGGCGCGAGCCAGCACGGCAGGTTCATCCAGGCTGACAGCGTGCTCGGGGGGCGGCAAAATCAATTTGTCGTTCAGCTTGAACTGAAGGCCATATTCGCCCAGCGGCAGATGGTTTGGCGAAGAAAAAGCATCAAAATGATTGGCATCCGTTTTGAGCACGCGATTGCCGCGAAAAAGCCGATTGTTAAAATAAACGCACACTTCAGAGATTTTCATTTGCGCAGCGGCGACTGCCCCGCAAACATTTTGTAGGGCGTCGGTGTTGAAATTGAGCGTCAAAGGAGCTTGCGCGGATGCTTGATGAAAGAGCGGCACCTGCGACCCAGTGATGATAATAGGCTTGCTCAATGCGGCGAGCGAAAGTCCGCTGGTGCTGAAAGACGAGAGCAAAAACGGCAGCGCTGTACCGGTAAAGGCCATACTGTCCGTACCATGCAAGATCACCCAGCCATCGTAGCGGGCGTAATGCCGCAAAATATAAGCCGCAATCAGGCACCAGTCGGTGGGCTGCAAATTGGTGCTGTCCAACGTCTTGGTGTCTGAATTTGGAAAGGGCAGGTCGGTCACATAATGCGTTGTCAGCTTGTGAAATTGCTGTTGCAGAATTCCATCCAACAGGTTTTTGCAGGCTGTCGCAAAGGCTGCGGCAGACATGGGCGCAAGCGGTTTGCCAACACAACTGATCGTCCCGCCGGTATTGATGATGCCGATTTTCATGAACCCATCCTTTTGTGCGTGAAATCTCTGGCCTTTTCAACCAGCGATGGTAGCGCTTGTAAAAAGGCATCCACCTGTGCAGATGTGTTGCCAGTGCCGAGTGTCACGCGCAGCGAACCCAGCCCCCAATCGGGGGACAGACCAATCGCGTCCATTACTTCGCTTGGTTCGGGGTTGCCAGTTTTGCAGGCTGAGCCAGAAGAGCAGGCAAAGCCTGCTGCATCCAGCAACGTCAGCAGCAGGTTGCCATCCACATCTTTGAAGGCGAACGAAGCATGGTTCGGCAGGCGGGATTCAGGGTGACCGGTCAGCTTTGCGTTGGGAATGGATGCCAGCACCGACCCAATGATTTGATCGCGCAGCGGACGGACATGCGTCACCCGTTGCTCGCGCTCCGCCGAAGCCAGCCGCAGGGCTTCGGCCAGGCCAACAATCAGCGGGACGTTGTGCGTCCCCGAGCGCATCCCCGCTTCGTGGCCGCCGCCCGTCTGGTTGGGGATCAGCTCTGTCCCTTTGCGGATGTAGAGCGCCCCGACTCCTTTTGGCCCGTAGAGTTTGTGCCCGCCCAATGAAAGCATATCCACGCCGAGCGCCTGCACATCCAATGGCAAATAGGCCGCCGCCTGCACCGCATCGCTATGGAAAGGGATTCCGCGCTGGTGGCAAAGATCGGCAATCGGGCGCAGATCGTTGATCGTGCCAATTTCGTTGTTGGCATAAATGACCGAAACCAGCGCGCTTTCGTTGCAGAGCATTTCTGCCAGGCTGGGGATGTCGACCTGTCCGTTTGGATCGTTTTCGAGCCATTCCAGGTCGAAGCCGTAATGTTTTTGGAGCTGTTCGACGGTTTTGCCGACTGCCGGGTGTTCCAGCTTTGAAGCATGAATCAAGCGTGCGCCAGCCTTTTCGCGTTGGGCAAGGGCCGCGCCACGCACGGCAAGGTTGTCAGAACTCGGTGCCGCCCGAAGTGAAGATGATTTCAGCCGGATCACAGTTCAACACACCGGCGACGGTTTCACGGGCAGCATCCACCGCAGCTTCGGCGCGCTGTCCATAGCGGTGAACCGATGCAGGGTTGCCAAAGGTTTCTGCAAAGTAAGGCAGCATTGCTGCAAGCACACGCGAATCCATTGGAGTGGTGGCCGCATAATCCAGATAAATTCGTTCATTCATGAGGGTTGATCCAGAAGTGGGATGTGTTTCAAAGATTATACCCGGGGCGGACATTCTCTGGCATGTGAACAACGGCCTATTGAACAAAGCAGGGAATGTGATATAGTCGTGCCAATATCGCGCCGTTCTTGTTCAAGGATGTAGAAAATGACTGAAACTCGTGATTTCCAATGCCCAAACTGTGGTTCCCCGCTCAACTCGCCAGGCGATGACGTCAACGAAATCAAGTGTCCTTATTGCGGCAGTCAGGTGATTGTCCCAGAGACGTTGCGTACGCACAAAGCGCCACCCCCACCGCCGGTATATACAACGCCCAAGTACAGCATGCCGCAGTATGACGACCAATTTTCGAAGCAGGTTTCGACCGTGGGCAAGGTGGCAACAGGGATTGCCGTTTCGACGGCGATTGCGCCAATTGTCATCACGGGAGTGATTTTGTGTATTGTGGGCGTTTTTGTGGCTTTTATTTTGTTTAGCGTTAATTCAACGATTAAATCTGCTACGGATTCGTTTGACCCGCATGCGCTGCAAACTTCACTGGTGAGCACTGTTAAGTCGCAGCTACCGACCGACCAGCCCACCGATGAGCCGCCTACGGATACCCCGTCAGAAACACCAACCCTGACACCGACACCCATCCCGGTTGCTACGCCGTTTTCGAAGGTTTTATTTCACGATAATTTCAGTACCAAGAAGGGCTGGAGTGTTTTTAGCGATTCCTATTACACGCTGGCATACGTTAAAGGTGGGTATCGTATGTTTATTGATTCAGATGGCGGGCAGGTAACCTGGATCGATAATCTCAATTACAAAGATGTCAATCTGATGGCAGACGTCAAATATGTTGCCGGACCGGATGATGGTCAGTTTGCCATCGCCTGCCGGGTGAAAGAAACTTCCGGTTTTTACAGTTTTGAATTCAGCCCCAATGGCTGGTATGCCATCAAGAAATATATCAACGAAAACAATAAAAGCACATCCGATATCCTTGCCGAAGGCCAGATGGATACGAGTAATTTTAGCCAGGATACAATCTACCATTTGCGTGGTGATTGCGTCGGCCATACGTTGACATTGTATATGGACGATGTAGCGCTGCTGCAAGTGACTGATTCGAGCTATTCTTCTGGCAGTATTGGCCTGGGTGCCAGCACCGGCCCAAGCGGCGACACTGGAGCGGATGTGCTCTTTAGCGACTATACTGTGAAGGGGAAATAAGCTTTCGCAAATCAGTTAATAAATACTCAATACCTTCCTTTCAAAAAACTCTTTTTGTTGTATAGTAGTATGAATATCTGTATTGCTTACGTTTAGGTTGTGTACGTTATAGGCGTGGTATGGAAAAACTTATTCGTGTCATACAAAAGCTTTTTGGCTGGCAGGATATGAAGAATGACAAGCAGCGCAGGGTGCTTGTCATTCTTCTCGCTTTTAGTTTCTTCATGGGGGTGGTTGAAGCAGGGCTTTATCCCGTAAATAAATATGATCTTTTGCTGTATGGGTTTTCTGCCGTTGCGCTCGTATCCATGCTTTTCGCTTTCCGAAATATTTTATGGCCGGGCCGCATCGTAGTCCCAGCCCTTGGATTTGTGTTGATTACGTTTTTTGTTTCCCAAAACGGAATTGACGATCAAGCGATTGGCGGCTACTATCTGCTTTTGATGATTACCGGTTTACTGATTGGTGATTCCGGCTCCATGTTTTTTGGTGTGGCAAGCACTTGCGCGGTTATTATCCTTGGTGTTGTAGATTATAGAAGGCCGCTTCTTGACCCTGCCCATCTGGCAGATCCTTTGGAAATTTTCACGACAGCTCTCTTGATGTTGAGCACTACATTCATATTGCACTACATCACCGTTCAGCTTAATCGGGAAGCGCTGAATGCGCACAAAAGCGAACAGGCGCAACTGGTCGCCAACGAAAATTTGCGTCAGCTACAAGCCGAGTTGGAGCGGCGTGTTGAGCTCCGCACCGCTGAATTGCAGGCTGCCAATCAGGAAATGACCAGACAACTGGAAGAGATCGAAGACCTGCGCAAAAAGCTGCAGGAGCAAGCCATCCGCGATCCGCTGACCGGGCTGTTCAACCGTCGTTATCTCGAAACAACACTGGTGCGTGAGTTTGCTCATGCGCGCCGCGAAGATTATGACATCAGCTTTATGCTGCTGGATATTGATCACTTTAAAGAATTTAATGACAGTTATGGTCACCACACAGGTGATCTGGCGATCAAAACCGTTGCAAAACAACTGATTTCCCGTGCCCGCGCTGGCGGGATTGCTTGCCGCATGGGCGGGGAGGAATTCCTGCTGGTGATGCCCGGCATTCTGGATGAAGTGGCTCAACTGCGTGCCGAGTATTTCCGCGATCAGGTGAAGACGCTTCCGATTCCATACGGCGACCAGAACCTGACGTTAACCGTCTCAATTGGAATTGCTTCGTTCCCGAAGAATGGCGAAACCTGGGAGGAGTTATACGAAGCAGTGGACGCAGCACTCTATCGCGCAAAACAAAATGGACGCAACCGGGTGGAATGCGCCTGATCGTGCTATACTTTTCGGCAGGAGAAATGATCCATGAGTGACAAAGTGATTGTATTAACAGGTGCCAGCACCGGGATTGGCGCTGTGCTTGCCAAACAACTTGCGGCGCGTGGCGATAAGCTGATGCTAGCTGCCCGCAGTTCCAAAGAACTTAATCAGGTCTCAAGGGCCTGTGGCCGCGATGCAATGGCCTATGTTACCGACATTACCCGCCGTCAGGATGTCAACCGCCTGCGCGACGAAGCCCTGCGTACCTTTGACCACGTTGACGTTTGGATCAATAACGCCGGGCGCGGTATCACCCGCAACGTGCTCGATTTGACCGATGACGATGTCGATCAGATGGTGGCTGTCAACGTCAAAGGAGCGCTGTATGGTATGCAGGCGATTGTGCCGCACTTCAAGGAAACCGGGCATGGACACCTGATTAACGTCTCATCCTTTTTGGGACGGGTGCCGTTTGCCAGTTTTCGTTCGGTGTATAGCGCCTCCAAAGCGGCGCTTAACTCGCTGACAGCCAACCTGCGCATGGATTTGCGTGCAGAATATCCGAATATCCATGTTTCGTTGGTGATGCCGGGGATCGTCAGCACCGAATTCGCCGCCAACTCCCTGCACGCCGACCCCCTCCCGGCAGGCATCACGCTCCCGATGGCGCAAACCCCTGAAGAAGTCGCCGCCGTCATCATGGATTTGATCGATAACCCCCAGCCTGAAGTCTACACCAACCCAGCCGTGCAACTGGAGCGTGTCAAAAGCTACTACGCCGATGTCGCTGCTTTTGAAGCAACCATGATAAGTCGATAAGACCTTCTTGATAAAGAAAAATAAAAGCGGAGCCAGCTTTTTATGCTGGCTCCGCTTTTTCTAATATCCGCTCTCTCCCTACTTCGTCCCCGTCAGTTCTTTGCAAATCGCCCACAACCGCTCTTCGTTCTCCTGGTTGCGGAACTGGCATTCCTTCTCTTGCCGGTCAAAGAAAAACTTGTCGCTGACTCCTTCCACTTCGGGGCTGGTGGCGAGCCAGATAGCGGTGTCTGCGCCCTGTTCAACAGTGCGTCCCCCGCGCTGTCGCAGCCGGGACAACATTTCAGGGTCGGCGTTGCGATACAGCCCCGTTTCCGTCACCAGTCCCGGAGTCATGGCATTGGCTGTGACGTTGCTCCCCGCCACCCGCCGCGCCAGTGCCCAGGTCAGCAGCCGGTCACAGGCTTTCGACTGGGCGTAGGCCTTCATCGAGTCAAACGGACGGCGCTCAAATTGCAGGTCATCCAGATCAAGGTCGCTGGCAAATTCAGACGCAACGTTGATGATGCGTGCCGGGGCGCTGGCGACAATCGCTTCACGTAATTGGTGTACCAGCAAATAATAGGCAACGACATTGGTGGCAAAGGTCAGCTCAATGCCGTCGATACTGTTTTCTTTCGGCAGCACACCGCGACTCAGGCTGGCGTTGTTAATCAACACATCCAGACGGGTATGGCTTTCACGGTAGCGCCGCGCAAAATCGCGGATGGATTGCTGGCTGGATGTGTCCAAGAGCGAGATTTCAAGGCTGGCATCCGGTTTGGCCTGCCAAATTTCTGCTGCCAACTGCTGGCCGCGTGCGAGATCGCGGCAGGCCAGAGTCACGTTGACGCCAGGGCCAGCCAGCTCCAGCGCCATGACTTTGCCAATGCCCGATGTTGGGCCTGTAATAATAATTTGTTTGTCCATGATTTTCTCCTTGGGTTATTCTGTAATCTCGGCGTTCTCATCATTTGATGGATTGTACCGTTCGAGCCACGCCAGAAGCGGTTTTTCAATATCAAGGCGGCTGTATGGCGACCCTGGAATTTCCATTCTTTTGCCGTTCTTCAGTTTGACAGATAAAAATGTATAGCGCCCATACATGCCATACAGATCGCCGCTTGATCCCAAATCGCCCTTAAAACGCGCACGATAGCCACCAAGAAAAATCGTGTTCCTGTAAAACGAATAAATCCCGGTTTGCCAGCCAATTGCTGCCACTTCACTGGCTTTATAAATCTTCTTGATCAAACGATACGAAAAAATCAAATTTTCCCCATCCAATATGACTAACTCAAGTGGCCCAAAAATTGATCCCAATATCAAAAAAACGCCCAAAAGCATCATAATGCCAAGGAAAATTCTGCCGTCGAGTTCGTCTGATGATTTGAAAGTTTGAAAAAACATTGCAATGCTAAGCAACAACAAAACCGAGCCGATAACAATACCCGGAATAACTCCTCCCGGCTCTTTACCATAAAGTCGCCGATAGGTTGTGGGTGGAGTTTGAGCAATTTTGGGTTTGGGATGTTTTCGAGCACTTTTCGAGACATATTTTTGTTCCGCCACAGGATCGATAAAGAAAATTATACGTCAAAAATACGGGAAAGGTTTTACAAACGAAAAACGGAACCAACACCAACTTGGTTCCGTTTTTCTACTCTCTACTCTCTGTTCTCTACTTGACCATATTGCGCAAAACGGTGTGCAATATGCCGCCGTTGCGATAGTAGTTTACTTCCACATCGGTGTTGAGCAAAACCTGCGCCTTGAAAGTAATGACTGTGCCATTGGCTCGAGTGGCTTTGACGGTTAACATCGAGAGCGGCACAATATCGTTACTCAGCCCTTCAATATCAAAAATCTCACTACCGGTCAACCCCAGCAACTCGACATTTTCTTCCACGAAGCGCAGCGGCAGCACGCCCATCCCGACCAGGTTTGAGCGATGAATGCGTTCAAATGACTCTGCGATGACAGCCTTGACACCCAGCAGCAGCGTGCCCTTGGCTGCCCAGTCACGGCTGGAGCCGGTACCGTATTCCTTGCCTGCCAGAATAATCGATGGGATTCCGGCGTTCTTGTACTGCATGGCCGCGTAAAAGATCGGCATTTCTTCCTCGCCCATCTCGCCGTAGTGCTTTGTCCAGTTGCCTTCTTTGGGCGCAACCATCAAGTTCTTCAAACGGATATTGGCAAACGTGCCGCGTGTCATAATGCGGTCATTGCCGCGCCGTGAACCATACGAGTTGAAATCACGCGGCTGTACGCCATGTTCTTGCAGGAACGCGCCTGCCGGGCTATCGGATGCGATGTTGCCAGCCGGGGAAATGTGATCGGTGGTGATAGAATCGCCGAAGACGCCCAACGCCCTCGCGCCGACAATCGGCTCGATGTGGGCTACGTCCAGGGTCAGCGACTGGAAGAAGGGTGGATGCTGAATATAGGTCAATTCATCCTTCCAGGCAAACAGATCGCCTTCCGCAATTGAAATATCCTTCCACATCTCAGAACCTTCAAAGACATCCGCATACTTGGACGAGAACATGCCTGTGTGTACACTCGCAGCCACCACGTCTGAAATCTCACGCGAAGTGGGCCAGATGTCGCGCAGGTAGACGGGCCCATCTTTGCCCATGCCGAGCGGTTCGTTGTTCAGGTCAATATCCACCGTGCCAGCCAGCGCATAAGCGACCACCAGTGGCGGGGATGCCAGATAATTGGCTTTTACCAGGGGATGGACGCGGCCTTCGAAGTTACGGTTACCAGAGATCACCGCCGCTGCGACGAGGTCGCTGCCGGTGACGGCCTTCGCCACCTCACCCGGCAGCGGTCCGCTGTTGCCGATGCAGGTGGTGCAGCCGTAGCCGACCACGTTAAAGCCCAGCTTCGCGAGCGGCTCGCTCAGATTGGCAGCGTTGAGATATTCCGTTACGACACGGGAACCGGGAGCCAGGCTGGTTTTGACATAGGGTTTGACTTTCAGGCCCTTCTCGAGCGCCTTTTTTGCCAGCAGCCCAGCACCCACCATCACAGACGGGTTGCTGGTATTCGTGCAGGATGTAATTGCGGCGATGACAACTGCGCCATGTTTCATCTCGGTTTCGTCATTGTAGGCTGCAGTTGCGCCGATGGTTTCCGACTTCAGCTCATAGCCGCGATCCTTGACCGGGGCGACCAGCGCCTTCTCGAAGACATCTTTCATATCGCTCAGCGCCACCCGGTCCTGCGGGCGCTTTGGCCCGGCCAACGAGGGAACAACGGAGCCCAGATCAAGCTCGAGGGTGTCGGTAAATTCCGGTTCCGGGCCGTTCGCATCGTGGAACAGGCCCTGGGCACGGCAATAGGCTTCGGTGCGGGCAATTACTGCCTCCGAACGCCCGGTCAAACGCATATAGCGTAGCGTCTCTGTATCCACCGGGAAGAAGCCCATCGTCGCGCCATATTCCGGGGCCATATTGGCGATGGTAGCGCGGTCCGTCAGGCTCATATATTGCAGGCCAGGACCAAAGAATTCGACGAACTTATCGACCACACCACGTTTGCGCAGCATCTGCGTAATCGTCAGCACCAGATCGGTGGCGGTCACGCCTTCCTGCAATTTGCCAAAGACCTTGAAACCAATCACATCCGGCAAAAGCATGTCCATTGGCTGACCGAGCATGACGGCCTCCGCTTCGATGCCGCCTACACCCCAACCGACCACGCCCAGGCCGTTAATCATGGTCGTATGTGAGTCGGTGCCAACGAGTGAGTCGGGGAAGGCAATCAGATCGTTGCCATCCTGTTTGGTCATCACCACATCTGCCAGATATTCGAGATTGACCTGGTGGACAATTCCTGTCATGGGTGGCACCACGCGGAAGTTGGTGAAGGCTTTTTGGCCCCATTTCAGGAATTCGTAGCGTTCATTGTTGCGCTGGAATTCGACTTCAGTATTACGCTGGAGCGCGTCACCGCTGGCGAAGAAATCGACCTGCACCGAGTGGTCAATCACCAGATCGACCTGCACCAGCGGGTTGATCTTCTTCGGGTCGCTGCCAAGGCGGGCGACAGCTTCACGCATCGCCGCCAGATCCACCACAGCCGGGACGCCGGTGAAATCCTGCATGACGACACGTCCCGGCAAAAAGGGAATGCCCGGTCGCGCGCCGGTCGGCGTCCAAGCGGCGATGTTCTTCACATCCGCTTGAGTGATTTCGCGGTCATTGCACTGGCGCAGGGCCGCTTCAAGCATAACGCGGATTGAAAACGGCAGCTTGCTCAACTGCGTCAGCCCGGCTTTTTCAAGTGCATCCAGACGATAGATAACATATTGCTGGTTTCCAACTTGTAAGGTGTCACGCGCTTTCAATAAATCTTCCATCATAAGCTCCTTCTTTTTCCATCCTGCTGAGGATGGTCGGGTGATTTCCACATAACAAAACACCTTTGTTCCTTTGTGATGGTGTGAATTGACAGGCAATCACATCTGTTTCACAAAGAACCCAAAGGTGCGCCTTTGTTGTCCTAAGTTGTATGAGAAAAGAACGCAGTGGTATGTAGTGGACTTGTTCGCTTAATATACCAGAAAATAACCTTAAAAACTACTTTTTCGCCAGTTCTTTTTGGAGTGATTCAAGCATTTTTTTCTTGTCTGCTGCATTCAAGAAGCCGGCCTGCACCGCCGCCAGCATGCGTTGCTTGAGCATATCCTTGCTGATCTTCAATTCTTCCACTGCCACACGACATTCGTTGCTGAGGGTAATCTGCGAAATGGACGGGTCATCGGTATTGAGAGTGACATTCAACCCGGCAGCGATCATTTTGGGTAGCGGATGTTCCTGCAACGATTTCACAACGCCCGTCTGGTAGTTGCTGGTGATGCAAACTTCAAAGGTAGTGCCGTGCTCACGCGCCAGCGCAGTGGTGTACTCATCTTCGAGCACGCGCACGCCGTGACCGATGCGGGTTGCATTGAAGCGCTCAATCGCCTCACGCACATTTTCGGCCCCACCCCATTCGCCAGCGTGGACAGTCACTGCCATACCGGCCTGATGTGCTTCCTTGAAAAGCGATTGGAAAGGCCGCGCCGGAAACTGCGCTTCGTTGCCAGCCAGATCAATGCCCACAATCCCCTTGTCCATCATTCCGGCAGCAATCCAGACCACTTGTTCGGCGAGTTCAATCGATTCATGTCGGTTAACCGATACGATCAAACGCACCGTCACCCCATATTTCTTTGCGCCTTCCTTGGCGCTATTGCAGACCCATTCCATCACATCATGCAGCGGGAAGCGTTCCGCGCGGCTGAGTGCCACCGGGGTAAAACGCAATTCCAGATAACGGATATTGTCTTTTGCTGCATCTTCAATCGCTTCGCGGGTAATCCGGTCAATGACTTCGGGTGAACGGTAGAACATACGCAGGGTATTGAACTTGCCGAGGAAGTTCTCAAACGTCATCGGTTCTTGATCTTGTACCTGCACCAGACGGCTCAAATTAACAACGCTTGCCGGAACGGTCATGCCATGCTTGCGGGCCACATCGAGCATTGTATCCAAACGCAAAGAGCCTTCCAAATGGCGGTGTAATTCCGCCTTTGGAAGGCTACGATATTCATCGGATGTGGTTGGAGAGAACATGTTGCCCATGATAAGCTACCGCCTCTTATGTCGTTTTCGCCCAGCTCGGGCGGCACTTGCATCATCACCTTTTTCAGAATCTTCGGCGGTGCCATCTGCGGATGTTTCTGTTACCTTTGCCATACGCGGCAATTGCAGGAACATGCGGCTGACTGTGCCAGAACGAATTTCGCCCAAAAGTGTCTGGAACATTTCTGATGCCTTGCTCTTATATTGTACCAGTGGGTCACGCTGCGCGTAAGCCTCAAGACCTATCGAAATCCTTAACGCCTCGACACGGGTCAAATAATCGACCCACAATTCAGAAAGCGCACCCAGCAAAATCCCGCGATAGACTTCCGTCAGGCGGCGGCGACCCAGTTCGTAGCGCAAGGCTGCGCGCTGCTCTTCGGTCAGCGCTGTCAGCAGGGTATCCCCCGGCAGGTCGAGCACATTTGCGGCGGCTCCAATTTCGGCAAGTCGCCCGGCGTTCTGGCTCAGGCGGACAAATTCAACTTCGCCCCAACCTTCCGTCAGGTGTTCGCGTGCTGCTTCCAGGTGATCCAAAATGCTGTCTTCGGCGGCCAGCGGCTTAAGGTCTGCGATCAAATGCGCGGCCAGATAGACATAATTGAAGCGCAGGTATTCTTCCTGTACTTGGCGATGTGTGCGGGTATCAAAGCCGGTGCGACGGCCACGCGAAAGGCTGTCCAGGACGACCATGAGATCGGCTTCTTCGAGGGTGGGCAGATTCATGCGGGCGATCATCGAGTTGATGTCTTTGGCAACCTGACCGTTGCTGCCCGTCAGCCTTTCGAGGCGGTTCTCGAGCATTTTCTTGGCTGAGACGATCATCTGATCCGCAGCATCGTTCCATTCCAGTTTTGCCATCGCTTCGCGGCTCACGGTAAGTGGCTCATTCAGGCGATATTCAATCGTCGAAATCAGGCGCGCCATCGCCGTGCTAGACAAGGAAAGTTCCACTTGGTCTTTGATGACATCTTCCAGCCCCTGGGGGTCGTCTGCCAACTGACGCAGCTGCTCGGTATTGAGCTTGATCGGCGTGTGGATCGTGCCGGTCAGCTCTTCGAGAAGTTCCTGTGGACGTTTCTTTTCTTCGTTGTCGCGGATGCCTTCCAGGAAAGTATCGACCAGGTCAAAGCGCTCGTCGGTCTGGTTTTTCAGGCTTTCGGCGGTGTTGGCCAGCGCAACTTCAATAGCGCGCATGATATGTTCTTCTTCGGCGATGATTGCCTGCCGGACAATATCAAGCAGCGCGGCTTGCTGTGTCGTCTTCGATGCGGCGATTGCATCGAGCAGCACGCGATAGGTGTACGAGGGGTAAATCTTCCGCTCGCCATAGCCAAACGAAGGCTGAATCTGATCGAGCCAGGCCAGCAACTTCCAGGGGCCTTCCTTGTCGGCCATCGCATCCGGCACACGGGAAGCGATCTCCGTTATCAGCAGCTCGGCAACGTCCTCGCCCAGGTCATCTTTGACCATGACGCGATCGCGCTGCGAGTAAATCGTCGAACGCTGCTGGTTAAGGACATCATCATATTCCAGCAGGTGCTTGCGCACATCAAAGTTGGAGCCTTCAACGCGGTGCTGTGATTGCTCGATCAGGTTTGAGACCATGCGGTTTTCGAGCGGGAAGTCATCGTCCAGCTTGAAGCGCTGCATAATGTTATCAACCTGTTCGCCACCGAACATACGCATCAGGTCATCTTCGAGCGAGAGGTAAAAGCGCGATGCGCCAGGGTCACCCTGACGGGCGGCACGTCCGCGCAACTGGTTGTCGATGCGACGAGCTTCGTGGCGTTCAGAGCCGATCACTTGCAGACCGCCCAAACGACGGACAGCTTCCATCTCCTCGAAATATTTCAGGAAATAGCCCACTTCTGATTCGTAGATACCGAACTCGGCAGGATCCATCTTGAGCAGCGCCTGGCGTTGTTCTTCAAGGCGCATTTCGAACAAATCCATGCCAGCCTTGCGCAAAACGCGACTGACAACGGCGGTGATTTCATCGGCCATTTCGCCGCCGAGCTTGATGTCAACACCACGACCAGCCATATTGGTGGCAATCGTGACTGCGCCAAAAGCACCCGCACCGGCAATAATCTGGCTTTCTTCGGTGTGTTTGCGGGCGTTGAGCACTTCGTGCGGCACGCCTGCTTGAATGACCGTTTTCAGCCGTGCGGCGCTTTCGCTGGGAAGATCCAAAATATTGAGTAGTTTCAGAATGTTGTCGGGTTCGTCCGCATTAATCGAGACGCCCAGCGGTTTGGCAAAGGTACGCAGGAAGCTCGCTTCAAGCTCAGGGATGGGTTTGTAAAGCGGCTGAAGTTCTGCGTATTGTCGACCGTCCTGCTCTTTTTTATTGGTCTCAAACCAGGCATCGCGTACCAGCTTGACCTGCAACAGACGGCGGATCGGTTCAGCGCGCAGACAATTCGAGATGCGTTCGGAGTTTTCGACCGAGGTCGAGCCGACCAGCACAGGCCGCCCAAGAATATGGCTGCGGACGATCTCGATGGCGATGGCGCGCAGTTTGGCTTCGCCGGTGCGATAGACTGAATCCGGGCGGTCGGTGCGACGCCAGAAAACGGGGGTCAACCCGTCTTTTTGGTTTTTGGCTGAACTGGGGGGGCGCTGCGCAAAGTAGGCGATGGCATATCCATCTTCATCTTTGCTCTTAATCTCGACCAACGGCAAATCGTTGCGGGTGGCGTTGTATTCAAGGTTCGTCGGGATCGGCAGCACTTCGAGCTTGTAAATTTTATGGAATTCTTCTGATTCGGTCAGGGCTGTACCGGTCATGCCGGCCAGTTTCTGATACATGCGGAAGTAGTTTTGCAGGGTGATGGTGGCGTAGGTGATGTTTTCAGGCTCCACCTTGACGCCTTCCTTGGCTTCGACAGCCTGGTGCAAACCGTCGCTCCAGCGGCGACCCGGCATCAGACGACCGGTAAATTCATCCACAATGACGACTTTACCACCCTGAACGAGATATTCCTTGTTGCGTTTGAAAAGATGCTGGGCGCGCAGGGCCTGTTCCAAAAAGCCGAGCAAACGCGCCTGCTCGGGTGTGACATCTTCGGGACGGTCCGGGTCGCGCAGGGGTTGACCAAGCAGTTGCTCAACGTGCATCGAGCCAATTTCGGTCAGGCTGATGTTGCGATCTTTTTCGTTGACTTCATAATCTTCTTCATTCAACTGGCGGACGAGGGCTGCCATCTGCCCGTAGGTTTCCAACTCCCCTGAAGCGGGTCCCGAGATAATGAGCGGCGTACGTGCCTCGTCAATCAACACATTGTCGACTTCATCGACGACGGCAAAGTAATGTCCGCGCTGAACTTTTTCAGCGGGAGAGTAGACCATATTGTCACGCAGATAGTCAAAGCCAAACTCGGCATTGGTGCCATAGGTGATGTCGGCCTGGTAGGCCAGACGACGGTCCACCAGGCGCAGCTTATCCTGATCTTCACGCGGGGATTCTTTTTCGGAGTCGTACAGAAAAGCTTTTTTGCCGTTTTCGGTGGCGGCGGCCATTTGCAGAATGCCGATGCTCATGCCAAGCGCCTGATAAATGGGCCCCATCCACTTGGCATCACGTCGCGCCAGATAGTCGTTGACGGTGATCAGATGCACACCCCGACCAGTCAGCGCGTTCAGGTAGACGGGCAAAGTCCCTACCAGTGTTTTGCCTTCACCGGTGCGCATCTCAGCGATGGTTTTGCGGTGCAGGGCTGCGCCACCCATCAGTTGCACATCGTAATGGCGCAAGCCAAGGGTGCGTTTGGATGCTTCGCGGACAGCGGCAAAAGCTTCGGGGAGAATCTCTTCAAGGACAGCCTGTTCAACTTCGCGGCGTTCCTTTTCGTTCCCCGGTGTATCCTCCCCTTTTTCTTCAAGCGGGGGGATTTTGCTGGCAATGCGCGCGCGAAATTCATCGGTTTTGGCGCGCAGGGCGTCGTCAGAAAGTTTTTCAAAATCGGGTTCGAGCGTATTAATCTGCTCGGCGAGCCTGGTCAACGTTTCAACTTTACGTTTGTTCGGGTTTCCACTGAGGGCGGTAAGAATTTTTGGGAGCATCGGGTTTGCCTTTCGTGGCAAAATTATAGCATAGGGAGATATGAGGAGTATATGAAATTCGGACGCATTTGTTGGGAACAGGAATCGAGAGAGCCGGGGACGCCGACCCCGGCTCTCTTTCAAAGGAGGAGAAGAGAAAAACCTGTAGCGCTATCTTAGCACGCACCTATTTTTGCTGCTTGACGTTTGCCCTACGCCAGCCGTATGACTGCCCAATGAAACGCAAATAAGCCAAAGTGCGTACGCGGTCGGGCAGTTTAAATCCTTGACGGGAAATGTCCTTGAAAGTACACTAAAAAAATAATTCCTATTGAAATAGTATGCTTTTCGCGTGAAATGAATACTGAAAATGAAGCGATATGTTAGGGTTGGGTCGAGATAATTTGGAACAGTTTTTTTAATTTGAAAGCCGACTACTGCAATAGACCATATCGGTCAAAAGGAGAACTAGAATGAAAAAAATTGCGTTTGTGCTGGTTTCGGTTTTTGCGGCGCTATCGATATTGTTGAGCGCCTGCGCCCCGTCAGCGCCAAGTCCTACGACTGCTGGGGATACACTTTCAGGGACGATTACTGTTTCGGGAGCGTTTGCGCTTTACCCGTTGATGTCGGTCTGGAGCGATGCATTTCACAAGCTCCACCCGAATGTAGAATTCGATATCTCAGCAGGCGGCGCGGGCAAAGGGATGACGGATGCACTCTCGGGCGCGGTGGATATTGGCATGGTCTCACGCGCGGTCAAACCCGAGGAAGAATCCCAAGGGGCGTTCACCATTCCAGTGGTTAAGGATGCCGTCTTCGGGGTGATCAGCGCCAAAAATCCGGTTGCAAAAGAGATTCTGGCGCAGGGCATCTCACAGGAAACGCTGCGAAAAATCTTCATTACGGGCGAGATCAAGACCTGGGGTGAAGTGGTTGGCAAGCCTGAAATTACGGATGCGATCCATGTTTATACCCGATCCGATTCTGCGGGCGCGGCGGATATTTGGGCGCAGTTTCTGGGTGGAAAAGCGCAATCAGACATTCAGGGTGTAGGTGTTAATGCCGACCCCGGCTTGCTGGATACGGTTGTCAAAGACCCCTTGGGGATCGGATATAATAATCTCGGTTTTGCCTTCGACCTGTCGAGCGGCAAGTCGGCAGATGGCGCCATTGTTGTCCCGATTGACAAAGATAAAAATGGCAAGGCAGATGATGTTGAACTGATTGATACGCTGGCCAAAGCGATTGCTGGTGTTGCAAACGATACCTACCCTTCTCCGCCAGGGCGTGTTGAAAACCTGGTTACCAAAGGCAAACCATCCGGGTTGACGCAAACTTTTATTCAGTGGATTTTGACCGATGGGCAAAAGTTCGTAGGCCAGGCGGGCTACGTGGAATTGCCATCCAAGCAACTGACAGAATCGCTGGACAAGGTTAAATAAAGGATATTGGTCATCAGAAATTCTCCTTGAAATTCAGGTTTACCGCTGGGGCCTCTGCCTGCTGCACAATTGTGCGGCAGGCATATGGCTTGTTAGGCCTTAAAAATTTGTCAGGTGAGCTGAGCAAGTTGAAGCACAAAGTTACTGGATAGATCGAATTTCTTTGCGATTAGGAAATTCCAGTATATGGGAACTTTGTTGAACGATCTCCCTTGCAAGTTCATACGACCAGAAAAGGAAAAAACCACTCACCATGACACAGTTTATTTTCCCCATTGGGGTTGGAATGTTCGTCGGATTTTTAATTGGCCTGACAGGCATGGGTGGCGGATCTTTGATGACGCCTTTTCTGTTAATCGTCATGAAACTTGACCCGGTTCTGGCGGTTGGCACAGACCTGACCTTTGCCGCCATCACAAAAATTGCCGGAGGCATCCAACATCGGCGTGAAAAAAATGTTTCATTCAAGCGCGTGCTTTGGATGGCCTGTGGGAGCCTTCCTGCTTCGATTTTGGGTTCGCAATTTGTTTTACATGAAGCCGACCAACCATTGGTCCAAAAAGGCCTTCCGATCCTTTTGGGGGTAACGCTGATCGTTGTTAGTCTGATTATCTTGGCGAGAACGCTGCGTTTGTTAGGGCCTGCTGACCATGTCGAAATCGTTTGGCCCGCTCCTTGGGCTTTGATTTTGATTGGCGCGATCGGTGGCTTGCTGGTCGGGTTGACCTCCATCGGCGGCGGAACCGTGATTATGGCATTGCTGATGATCTTTTTTTCAATTCCACTCAATGCCATGGTCGGGCTGGATGTTGTGCATGGTGCAATCTTGGCGATTATTACAGCGCTTAACTATACTTCCGCTGGCAAGGCGGATTGGTCTCTGGTGGGGCTTTTGCTAATCGGCTCCGTTCCAGGTGCCTGGCTGGGGGCGCGGCTGGTCAATCGTGTTGATCGTCGCATTGTCAGAGCGTTTCTCTCCGTGCTTGTACTCTGGGCAGGGATTCAAGTGCTTCTCAAATAGGTTGGCATGAATGAACCAATCAACGAACGCTACAACAAACGCAAAACGAAATGGAGATGGCGGGCAACCGCGTCTCTCTTTGCTGGCCCGCCGCCGTCAGGATCAGGTGGCGGGACGCACCTTCTTTTTCTTTTCCCTGATCCCGATTTTGCTGGCGGCCTTCATCATTTCCATGCTGGTGATACGCTCTGCTCCCATTTTCCAGGCCCATTCGTGGTGGGATTTGCTAACCGGGCAGGTCTGGAACCCCGACAAGGGGTTGTTCGGCTTTTTGCCGTTCATCATGGGGACGATCTGGGTGACCTTCTTTGGGCTGCTTCTGGCGGTGCCACCCTGCCTGCTGACGGCGATTTTTCTTTCCGAATACGCCAGCAGACGTTTGCGGGCTTTGATGAAACCATTGCTCGATTTGCTGGCGGCCATCCCCCCGGTGGTATATGGCGTTTGGGGTGTCATTGCGGTCGTGCCGCTGGTCGAAGACTGGATCATCCCATTTACGCAGAAATATCTCAAAAACGTGCCGTTTTTTTATAGCGACAACCCCACTGGATACAGCATTTTGGCAGGCGCAATTGTGCTGGCAGTCATGATTATGCCGTTCATTATTTCGGTCATTTACGAAGTGATGCATAACATTCCATCCGAACTCAAGCAGGCTTCGCTGGCGCTTGGCACCACGCGCTGGCAAACCATTCGGTATGTGGTCATCCCCGAGGCCCGTGCAGGCATCATCGCGGCCATCGTTCTTGGGGCGTCGCGTGCCCTCGGGGAGACGATTGCCGTTTAATGGTGGTGGGCAATGTGGCGCAAATGCCCCATTCTCTGCTCGATACGGCTTATCCGCTGCCAGCGCTGATCGCCAATAAATATGGTGACATGATGTCGGTGCCGCTCTACAACTCTGCGCTTTTGAGCGTGGCCCTGATTTTGCTCGTGATGATTCTCAGTTTCAATATTGGCTCGACGCTGGTATTGCGTCGTGTGCTAAAGGATTAGCCATGAAAAAACGCTGGCATCGTCGCCATATTGCCGAAGCGATCATCCAAACGTTTATGCTGCTTTCGTTTGGACTGGTTGCCGGCAGCCTGGCGCTCATTCTTTGGACCATTCTCTCGCGTGGCCTGCCTGCGCTGAGCTGGGAAATGATCTCCCAGCCACCCGCGAGTGGCTATTATATGGGCGGTGGTGGCGGTATTTTGAATGCCATCCTCGGCTCGTTATACATGGCGGGGGCAGGTACGCTGATTGCTTTTCTGCTCGGTCTGCCGATTGCGCTCTATCTGGAAACCTATCTGGTCGATTCGAACTGGGGCCAGATTGTGCGCCTGTGTCTGGATGTGTTGTGGGGCATCCCGTCGATTGTGTATGGTGTTTTTGGCTTCGGTGTCATGCTGGCGTTGGGTCTGCGCGCTTCAATGCTGGGCGGCATCATTGTGCTGGCCCTGCTCGAACTGCCGATCATGACCCGTGCAATGGACGAAGTCATCCGCATGACGCCTAGGGACCTGACGCAGGCCGCGCTGGCGCTCGGTTCGACACGCTTCGAAGTGGCGATCCGCATCGTCACCCGCCAAATGCTGCCGGGGATTATCACCGCCAGCCTGTTGGCCTTCGGGCGCGGGATTGGGGACGCGGCTTCGGTGCTCTTCACAGCCGGATACACCGACCGGATGCCCAGTTCTCTGCTCAGGCCGGTGGCTTCGCTCCCTTTGGCGATCTTCTTCCAATTGAGTACGCCTTTCCCTGAAGTGCGCCAACGTGCCTACGCCGCCGCGCTGATCCTGACAATCATCGTGCTGGCAATCAGCCTCGGATCGCGCTGGCTTTCGAGCCGCTTAAGCAAATTTATCGTGAAATAAAATGCCAGGAGAACTCATGGACCCACATATCCAGGTAAAGAACCTGAACGTTTATTACGGCAGCCAACATACCCTGAAAGGGATCGACATTGAAATCCCCAAAAATCAGATCACTGTGATTATGGGGCCTTCAGGCTGTGGCAAGACCACCCTGCTCAAAAGCTTTAACCGTTTTCTCGAGTTGACCGACAATACCCGCATTGAAGGTCAGGTGCTGGTGGATGGTGAAGACATTTACGCGCCAGACATTGACGTGACCGAAGTGCGCAAACGCGTCGGATTGCTTGCGCAGCGCCCCTACCCGTTGCCGATGTCCATTTATGAGAATGTCGCCTATGGGTTGCATATCCATCAAATGAAGAAGAGCCGCAAAGAATACAAGGATGCCGTCATCCATTACCTGGAAATGGCCGGGTTGTGGGAGGAAGTTAAGGGCCGATTGCATACACCCGCCACCGGCCTTTCGATTGGTCAGCAGCAGCGCCTGTGCCTGGCGCGCGGACTAGCGATTGAGCCCGAAATCATCCTGGGCGACGAACCCACCTCGGCGCTTGACCCGATCTCTTCACAGCATATTGAAAAAAAGCTGCTCGAACTTAAGGGCCAATACACTACCGTGATCGTGACGCATACCCTGCGTCAGGCCAAACGTCTGGCGGACCATGTCATTTTCATGTATCTCGGCGAAGTTGTCGAAAGCGGCCCGGCCAAGGAAGTCTTTGCCCATCCGAGAGAAGAACGCACCCGGCAATATCTCGAAGGGCTGTTCTAAAGAAACTGCGAAACATGCTGCCAGCAAAGCAGCATGTTTTTTATCAACGAAAAGCATTCACCACGAGAACCTGCCAGGAAATTTATTTGGCGCTTGCCTTCCTACCCTGACTCTCCTATAATCAGCCTATGAAAACCCAACTCTTGCTCGCTGCACAAAAACTGTCCAACTTTCTGATTCCCCTGGCCGCGCTTGCAATTGTCTTTGGCTGGCTGTCCATCGCCCCAACGGGCATCCTCGGTGCAGCCGATTCGCTCGGTTATGCCGTCTGTCACCGGCTTGACGAGCGCTCCTTCCACTTTGCCAACGGAGTCGAATTGCCGCTCTGTGCGCGCTGCTCTGGCATGTATCTGGGCGCAATGGTTGGGCTGGTTTTTCAGGCCATTTTCAGCCGTCGCAAAGGCGGTATGCCCGTCAAAAAGGTCGTCGCCGTGCTCGTGCTGCTTGGGCTGGCCTTTGCCATTGATGGGACGAATTCCTATCTCTATCTGATGAAAAGCATCTCCTCAAGCAGGCTGGACTTTATTCCGACCATTTACATCCCCAACAACACCCTGCGCCTGCTTACTGGTTCCGGTGCCGGGCTGGGCATTGCTATTGCACTCTTCCCTGCCTTCAACCAGAACTCTCTGGAAAAATTGGGATCCATCGCCGGCGATGGGCAACCTGAAACCGCTCGCGGTGCTCATCGGCATTATGCTGGTGCTCGATCTGTTGGTGCTGACCGATCTGGATGTGGTGCTCTACCCGGTAGCACTCATCAGTGCCGGAGGCGTACTGGTACTGCTGACGATGGTCTACGAAGTGTTGTGGGTTTCCATCACCCGGCAGGAAAACAACTTTACCGCTTTCCGCTACACCTGGCTGCCAACGTTGGCCGGATTGACGATTGCCCTGCTGCAAATTACCGCCACCGACATCTTTCGCTTTTGGTTTACCCATACCTGGGGCGGATTTCCGCTGCCGTTGGGGTAATCTCTGCATTGGCCTGTGCAAAGTTCGAAGCTGGTTTTCAAAACCTATAGGAACAAATCGGCTCATGTCGATATATAATTAAAACACTATGGAACAATTACTGTTTGGCATCTTCTCTGCTTTTGGACTTTCGGCAAGTGCCGGGTTGAACGCTTATATCCCGCTCTTTACGATTGCTGTGATTTCTCATTTCACCAACTGGTTCAAACTCAGCGCACCCTATGACACGCTCAGCAATCCCTGGGTGATCGTCATTTTGGGGGTACTGATTATCGTCGAATTTCTTGCCGATAAGGTTCCAGCATTTAATCATGTCAATGACCTGCTTCAGACCTTTGTCCGCCCGATTGCGGGGGCGATTGTTTTTGCCGCCGCCGCCCATGTGCTGACCAATTTCAACCCAATCATTCCTCTGGTTGCCGGGCTGTTTATTTCCGGGAGCGTACACGCTGCCAAAACGTTCGCCATCCGCCCTGCTGTCACGGCTGTAACTGCAGGAGCAGGGACTGTCCCCGTCAGCCTTGCTGAAGATGTCATCGCAG
This sequence comes from uncultured Chloroflexia bacterium, assembly GCA_963757465.1. GTDB lineage: Bacteria > Chloroflexota > Anaerolineae > Anaerolineales > Villigracilaceae > UBA5195. Next base: position 707,831 of record CAVWRY010000011.1, read on the forward strand.
CATTAACATCCTTCCTGGCAATCGTCCTGCCCGTCATTATCGCCTGCATCCTGGTGCTGGCAACATCCGTCTTGATCTGGTGGTTTTGGCGGCGTTCGCAGCAAAAAGCCCAGGCATCATCATCCCTTTGACCCGGAGAAACCTACATGCAACAAACCCCCAGCTACACCCCTGATTCGTATCCCGATCAACCTGCGCCCAAGAAAAACAATACCGGGTTGATTATTACCATTATTGTTGTGCTGGTCTTGTGCTGTTGTTGCGTTGGAGGGATTGGCTGCTGGTGGCTTTGGAACAACGGCGATTCGCTGACAGGCACCACCAGCCTGGTATTGCATTTGATCTAAACCACAGTAAAAATCTTTAACGCGCCGCGCACTTTTAAAGTGCGCGGCGCGTTTATTGTCCTGAGATACAGGTCACACCTCATAGTCAGACTTGTCTCTGACTGACGTGAGATACTATTGTTGTTTTGTTATCATGCCGATATACTACCACCTCAAACATCCTTAAAACCCTGTGTTAAACTATTCTTCTGAACTCAGTGGCTCAAAAAAAGAACATCTTGCGAACTTTACAGCGTGACATCGCAAGAGAAATGGAAACAAGGAGTAATCATGAACTGGAACGATAAAGTAATTCTCGTCACTGGCGCGACTGGCTCGTTTGGCAAGAAATTCATCAAAATCTTGCTGGCCGAAAAACAGCCGAAGAAAATCATCATCTTCAGCCGCGATGAGCTGAAACAGCACGAAATGCGCGTGGCTGGTTACGACGACCCACGCCTGCGCTATTTCATCGGTGATGTACGTGACCGTGAGCGGCTGTTGCGCGCCATGCATGGGGTGGATATCGTTGTCCACGCCGCAGCGCTCAAGCAGGTGCCAGCTTGTGAATACAATCCAATGGAGGCGATCAAGACCAACATCCTCGGCACATCCAATGTGCTCGAAGCGGCGCTGGATGCCGGGGTGAAAAAAGTTCTCGCTCTCAGTACCGATAAAGCCGTCAGCCCGGCCAATCTTTATGGTGGCACCAAACTGGTCGCCGAGAAATTGGTCATCCAAAGCAACGCTTACGCTGCGGGAACCTCCACGCGCTATTCGTGCGTGCGCTATGGCAACGTGGTTGGCTCACGCGGATCGGTCGTGCCGCTCTTCCTTAAGCAACGCGCCAGCGGCAAAATCACAATTACTGACGATCGCATGACGCGCTTCTGGCTCTCGCTCGATCAGGGTGTGCATTTCGTGATCAACTGCATCGAGCAGATGGAAGGTGGCGAAGTCTTCGTGCCGAAAATCCCGAGCACCAAAGTGGTGGACCTGGCGCGCGCCATCGCACCCGATGCCGAAATCAACATGATCGGCATCCGCCCTGGCGAAAAGCTGCACGAAGACTTGCTCTCAACCGACGAGGCGCGTCACACCATCGAACTCGACAGCATGTACGTCGTCCAGCCTGCCGAGGCGAGCTGGTTTGGCTATTCGTGGAAAGACAAAGGCAAACCTGTTGTCGAAGGATTTTCGTATACCAGTGACAACAATACCGAATGGCTCGATCTGGAAGGCATCAAGAAATACATCGCGCCGTTTGAAGCAGATTTTGCGGCAGGGAAATTGGAAGGATAAAAGAGCGATATTGGATATTCGGGCTGTCCGGTCGAATTATCCAATATCGAATAGCGGACATAGCACATGAAAATATTAATCACTGGCGCATCCGGCCTGCTTGGGCTCAATCTCTCCTTAATGAAATTTGAAGGTCACACCATCGTTGGTGCGAACCGGGGAAAACTGCATGGGACGCCTTTCGAACTGATTCCGGCAGATTTGATGCAGCCGGGAGCAGTTTTCCGTTAATCGAAGCGGCCCGTCCCGATGCCATCATCCACACAGCGGCGAATGCCAACGTGGATGCCTGCGAATCGGACCCGGTTGGTGCCCGCTACCTGAACGCGGAGATTCCCGGCATGTTGGCCGAAGCTTGTGCGAAGAGCGCAATTCGTTTCATCCACATTTCGACGGATGCGGTCTTCGATGGCATGAAACCCAATGCAGGTATTTACACCGAAGAAGACATGCCCAATCCGCTCAGCATTTACGCCCAGACCAAGCTTGACGGTGAAACCGCTGTACTCTCTGCCAATGCAGATGCTGCCGTTGCCAGAGTCAACTTTTTTGGCTGGAGTCTCTCTGGCACGCGCTCGCTCTCTGAGTTTTTTTACAACAAGCTCTCAGCCGGGCAGCACTGCAACGGGTTCACCGACGTCTACTTTTGCCCCATGTTCGTCGGGGATTTGGCTGTGACCCTGATTCGGATGCTTGATAAAAATCTTTCGGGACTGTACCACGTCATCGGATCCGAGGCGCTCAACAAGTACGATTTCGGCCAGCGCATCGCCCGCCAGTTTGGATTCGATCCAGCATTCGTCCTCCCCAAATCTGTCGAAGAATCTGGCTTGAAAGCCAAACGTTCCCACAACCTGCGCCTGTCTGTCCACAAGTTATCCACGGCTTTGGGCGGGTCTATCCCCGGCGTATCCACCGGAATTGAACAGTTCTATACACAGGCCCAACAGGGTTATCCACAGAAAATGCGGAGTTATGCACAGGCTTAGTACAACAATCGTTTTGAAGCGCAACCTTTTGGCCTGCTGGTCTGACAACGGCAGGCACTATTTTGCCGAAAAACAGGAGCGACAGGCATGGATATAGCGAAACGTTTGAACCAGCCGGTGGTTCAAAAAATCATTGTGATAGCGCTGTTGGCGTTATTTATTGGGTTTGCTTTTTGGGGCAATGCCGGACAAACGCTGACCACTGATGAGCAACGTCACTATCAGTATGGGATCAATATCCTGGATGGGAATTCAGAACGCTTCGACGATAGCAAAATGCCGATTACGGCGTTAAACGCCATCCCGCAAAAACTGGCGTCTTACCTGCCTGAAAGCGGTTTGAAAGATGTATTGAACGAACTGCACACTGCGCGGCTGGTAACGATCCTATTTTCGGCGTTTGTAGCGCTTTTGATTTTTCACTGGGCGCGTTCTTTGTATGGCTTTATGCCGGGTTTGTTCGCGCTGATTCTCTATATTTTTGACCCCAATATCACCGCACATTCGCAGTTGATTACAACTGATATTTATGCAGCGGGGACAATCACCTGTGCTTGTTATTGCCTATGGCGCTTTGCGCACGAAAGAACCTGGAAGAATGGACTTTTATGCGCGTTGGCTTTGGGCCTGAGCCAGATTGCAAAATATACTGCGGCGCCGCTGTTTCTGTTGTTTTTGGGGATGCTGCTGCTGTATGATCTTCCCAAGCTGATTGAGTTGTATAAACTGAATAAGATCGAAACGCTCAAGGCCAGTTTTTTAAGATATGCGGGTTACATTCTTGTTTCTGTGTGCGTTGCAATTTTAGTGATTAATATCGGGTTTCTTTCTAGGAATTCGTTTACACGTTTTGGCGAGTATAAACTACGCTCCGGGATATTTAAGACGCTGCAAGCGGATGTACCCCTGCTGCGAAAAATCCCCGTACCGACTGCTTATCCGTACCTGCAAGGGTTCGATTGGATTACACAGCGCTCGACGGGCGTTTTCCCGATCTATTTGCTTGGACGTGTTCAATATGGTCGAGGGTTTCCGGGATATTATTTTGTGGCATCTTTGCTGAAGGAACCCATTGCTACGCAAATCATTGTGGTGGCGGCCCTTGTAGCCTATTTTTTGAGCAGACAGCGCCGCCAACGCTTTTTGTCAGACGAATTATTCCTGTTTGTGCCCATCGTATTTTTTGCCATATACTTTAACTTTTTTTATAACGTCCAGATCGGCATTCGATATTATCTGGTGATCTTTCCGCTTGTGTTTATCTTGGCTGGCAGTTTGTTTACAGGATGGGCGGAATTTTCAACTTTTCAAAAAAGTACTGCCCTGGTGTTATGTGTCTATCTCGTCGTTTCGGTATTTTCGTATTATCCTTATTCGCTGCCCTACTTCAATGAATTGGTCTGGGACCGGACACAGTCTTATCAATACCTGGCTGATTCCAACATTGATTGGGGTCAGAGCAAAAATGAGCTCAACACCTATCTGGCGGCCCATCCCGATACGACGAGCGCGCCAAATACGATGCAACCCGGCAAATTTGTTATCAGCCCGAATGCGCTGGTGGGTTTGGATCATCCTCGGGCGCAATATGCCTGGCTGCGCGATCATTTTAAGCCAATCGGAACCATCGCATACACTTACCTGATCTATAATATTTCAGCAGCAGACATTGAAAAAGTTTGTGCCAACATAAAATGCGCTACAAATCAGTAATTGGCAGCTTTCAAGCTTAACGATTGATCAGATCGTTATCGCCAAAACAGGAAGGAAACCCATGGACATCCAATTCAACAATCACACCATCGGCTTAGACCATCCAACTTATTTCATTGCCGACATTGCCGCAAATCATGACGGCGATCTGGAACGCGCCAAACAGTTGATCCGGCTGGCCAAAGAAGCCGGGGCAGACGCTGCCAAATTCCAGAATTTTGACGCGCCGAAAATCGTTTCGGATTATGGCTTCAAGGCCATGAACGGCGGGCAGGTCTCGCATCAGGCTTCGTGGAAGAAGTCGGTTTTCGAAGTCTACAAGGGCGCGTCCATCCCTTTCGAGTGGACGCTGACGCTGGGCGAGGAATGCCACAAAGTCGGCATCGATTATTTCTCGTCGCCGTACGACTTCGAAGCGATTGATTTTCTCGACCAGTACGTGCCCGTCTACAAAGCTGGTTCCGGTGAAATCGACTGGATCGAGGCGCTGGAACGGATGGCGTCGAAGGGCAAGCCGTTCTTCATCGCCACAGGCGCATCCAGCATTGGTGAGGTGCAAAAGGCGGTGCGTGCCATTTTGAAGATCAACAAACAACTGGTGCTGATGCAATGCAACACCAACTATACCGCCAGCCCGGATAACTACGACCACCTGCATCTGAACGTGCTCAAAACCTATGCGACGATGTTCCCCGATGTCATTCTGGGACTTTCAGACCACACCCATTCCGTTGCGCCGGTGCTGGGCGCGGTGACATTGGGCGCACGCATCATTGAGCGCCACTTTACTGACAGCCATGACCGTGAAGGCCCGGACCACAAATTTGCGATGGATCCGGATCAATGGGCGCGCATGGTCGAGGAAACCCGCCTGCTGGAGCGTTCGCTGGGCAGCCCCGACAAGTTCATCGCCGAAAACGAAGTCCAAACAGCCATCGTGCAACGCCGCTGTCTGCGCGCCGCACGCGACATCAAAGCCGGTGAAGTTTTTACGCGTGACATGATCGATGTATTGCGCCCTGCTACAATCGGTGCGATCAAACCCGACCAAATAGAAAATATTATTGGAACGAAAGCGCTGTCTGATATGCCAATGGGTAAAGAATTAAGATGGACAGATTTAGGTGCGTAAGTGCGGTGTGCGATGTGCGGAGGATGTAGTTGATGCCTATAGAAAAGTTTGAGGATATACGAGCGTGGCAAGAAGCGCGGATTTTGGTTAGCATGGTCTATCAGTTGACCGAAGAAGGCAAATTTGCCAAATATTTTGGCCTGCGCGATCAGATGCGCCGTGCGGCAGTATCGGTAATGGCAAATATTGCCGAAGGTTTTGACTGCAAATCAACCATTGAATTTGCCCGTTTCCTGGGCATCGCCCGTCGTTCGGTTGTTGAAGTACAATCTCTGCTCTACGCAGCGCTGGACGTTGGCTACATTACGGCTGAACAATTTAAGAAACACTACGATCAGGCATCCAAAATCAAAGCCCTTATCAGTGCCTTCAAAAGCGCGATGCCTGAACATCGTTAGTAGCCGCACTCCGCACATCGCACCCAGCACTTATTGAGAACCCATGAAAATCATCTACTTTTCCCTCGACTACACTCCCCACGACCACCGCTTTCTCTCGGCGCTTGCTGAGACGGAGCACAAGGTCTATTACGTGCGCCTGCAACGCGGCCCGCGCCAGACTGAAGATCGCTCTATCCCCGAGCAAATCGAACAGGTTCTCTGGGAAGGCGGGCAGCATGTTTTCCGCTGGCGTGACATCCCCAAATATGTGACGGGACTGCGCCGTATCATTCAGCGCATCAAACCCGATTTGATCCACGCCGGGCCAATCCAAACCTGTGCCTTTATCGCAGTGCTGACAGGGTTCCGCCCGATTTTGACCATGTCTTGGGGCTTTGACCTGATGAAGGATGTTTATCGGGGTCGGGCCTGGGAAAAAATTACGCAGTACGTTTTACGCCGTTCGACCTTCTTCACCAGCGACGCCGAAGTCACCCGCGATGCCGCCGTCCGCTATGGGATGAACCCCCAAAAGACGGTTGTTTTTCCCTGGGGTGTAGACTTGCAGCACTTTGCTCCGCACCCCGCACCTGGCACTTCGCACCCGGGTTTCACCGTCTTCTGCAATCGCTCGTGGGAACCCAACTATGGCGTGGATGTGCTCGCCAGGGCTTTTGCCAAAGTAGCGGTACAAAAGCCCGAGGTCAGTCTGCTGCTGCTCAGTGGTGGCTCACAGGGACACATCATCCGTCAGATTTTGAACAGCGGTGGTATGCACGACCGCGTTACTTTTACGGGGCAAATTTCCAACCGCGATCTGCCGCGTTATTACCATATGGCTGATTTGTATGTCAGCCCGTCGCATGTGGACGGCTCGTCCGTTTCGTTGATGGAAGCGCTGGCCTGCGGCCTGCCCTGCCTCGTCTCGGATATCCCGGCCAACAAGGAATGGGTCTTCGATGGGCAAAACGGCTGGCTTTTCCCCGATGGCAACGTCGAAGCGCTGGCGGCGAAAATCATTTTTGCCATCGAAAATCGCAAAACGCTGCCTGAAATCGGCAAAAACGCCCGCGCCATCGCCGAAGACCGCGCCGACTGGAAGAAGAACATCGGCAAATTGCTGGCCGCATACGAACAAACGGTTAAAAAACAATGACACTACTTCTTGAAAAAACACGCAATATCTTAAACTGGCTGGCAAAAAATCTCTTTGAGCCAGCTGAATCCTATTCTTTATTTTCTGTTCTCTTCATTCTGGCGCTGTATCTCGTCGGCGTTTTTTGGTGGTGTACGTTTTTCAACTGGCATCATTCCTCCATCAGCTACTTTGACTGGGCCACCATCAACCTGCCGCGCTACGAAGTTATTCGAGACGCGCTGCATTTGGGGCAGTTCCCGCTGCATGTTGCCGACAAATCATCTCTGCACAATGTCACCGACCGTTTTTGGGCGCTGCCCGATGTCATTACCACGCCGCAAATGCTGGTGATGCTCTTTGTGGATGCCGATACCTTTGCCATTCTCGATGTTTTGTTCTTTTTCACCATCGCCACCGCCGGGCTGATTTATTTCAGACAAAAATTCAAGCTTTCGCTGATCGCCTACACCATCCTGTTTTTTCTTTTCAATTTCAATGGATACATCCAGGCGCATTACAGCGCAGGGCATGCCAGTTGGGGCGGATATTTTCTCTTCCCCTGGGTCTTCATCCTGATCTTCAAGTTTATCGAGGCTCCGCAAGGTTGGCGCTGGGTGACGGGGATGGCATTCCTTTTCTTTTACATGTTGCTGGCCGGGTCTGAGCATCACTTTCTCTGGCTGTGCATCTTTTTGCTGGCGCTCGGGCTGACGAATTTGCCTAAAATGAAGTGGATTCTGATTGCGATCATTGCATCTGGCCTGTTGGGGGCGATCCGGCTGCTGCCACCTTTGCTGGAAGTCGGGAAGTTTGTCTCAGACCCCAACCTGAAATTTTTATCTGGCTATCAAACCTCCACCGATGTGCTGACGTCGCTTTTCTTCCTTTCCAAACCGCTCAACGATCTGGTGGATACTGGCAAAGACCTGCTGCTCACGCCACTCTTCCCCTGGGAAACGGATATTTTTCTCGGGTTGGTGGGTGGCTCCTTTCTTTTATATTTTGGTGTTTTCAAATGGGCGCAAGACCAGACAGTCAACAAGCGCTTTTCCCAGTTGATCTTCCCGGCGCTGATTGTTTTTCTGCTGGCGCAGGGCGATCTTTACAAATTTACACTGTTTAACTTTCCCCTGTTTGCCAGCGAACGAGTCAGCGCACGCATAATCGCCGTGCCATTTGTGCTATTGATGCTGATTGCCTCGATCTACTTTCAAGATTGGCTCAACAAGACAACACATCCACTGGCAAAACTGGGTGTACTGATTGGCCTGCCGATTTTCGTCAGCGACCTGTGGGATCATCTCAAAATCTGGAAGGTGGATGTGATTATTCAATTCTTCCACCCATATGTCTTCAAAGCGGATGGCAATTCGCTTGCCAACCACGCCGACCCGCTTTACATCAATACCTTGCTGGTTGGTGCAGGCATCACGATCCTTTCGGCGCTCTTTTTGTTATTCCAAAGCTGGCGACAAAAGAAACCGCAATGAAGTTTGTATCGAAAAATAAGCGTAGCTTAAGCAAAAGCAGTTAAAATCAGGGCGCTTTCAGCAATTTAAGTGTATTTAAATTCCATTCAGAAGGTAAAAAAAATGACCAGACGTTTCTTTCTTTTCGTAATTTTTGCATTGGTTCTCGCGGCGTGCTCCCCGGCAGCAACTGCTGCTCCAACCGTCGCTCCTACTGCTGCGGCAACTGACACGATCATGCCCACCGACACCATTGTCGCGCCAACCGATACGCCAGCCGTCGCAACAGACACCCCAACCATCGTGGCGGATACGCCTACAGTTGCAGCAACCGATACAGTGGGACCGTCTGCTACGCCCACATTGGACGCATCTGCTGCCCCAACCCTTGCGCCAACCGCCGACAAGACCGAAACGATTGGCGAGCAGCTTAAATCCCATATTGTTTTTTTCCTCCTGCTCGTTCCTGGCGGGAAAACCGGAAACAAACGCACGGATGCCTGTGGGAATCTAAAGCCAGAGCCTATTATTTCCAAGCGTCTGCGCACAGGCGATAAAATAGAGGACGTTCAAATTGCGCTCAATATGCTCTTTAGCGTTGGCGTAAAGTATTATGGTGCCTACTACAACGCCATGTGGAACACCCAATTCACCATTGATAATTACCAATATATTGCCAAAGACGATTATATGATTATTCAATTTGGCGGATTTTTCCCGTACTCCCAGCTCTCTGCTTGCGACAAACACGGCATTCGGGAACAGATTTGGTCGACATTTTTCTATTATGGTTTTCGAGAAAAAACCTTCAAAGTTGCCGATGGTTTCCTGATCGATCGCTTGGGTGGCGATTAGGCCAGCGCTTGAACAAGGTTGCCATCATTCAGGCCCGCATGGGATCATCACGGCTTCCCGGTAAAGTCTTATTAGACATTGCCGGGAAGCCGATGATTCAGCGCGTCATCGAGCGGACTCGCCGCGCCCGAATGCTGGACTCCGTTACCGTTGCCACCACCACTGATGCATCCGACGAACCCGTCGCTGTTTTCGCCGCGGCGATGGGGGTTGCCTGCACTCGTGGTAGCCTGCACGACGTGCTTGACCGATATTATCGCGCGGCCCAAACCCACAGCGCAGAGATCGTCATCCGCATCACTGGCGATTGTCCGGTGATTGACCCGGCGCTGATTGATCTCGCCGTTCATACCTTGCTCGATGGGGATTACGACTTTGTCGCCAATCGTCTGCCACCGCCGTTCACGCGCACCTTCCCCATTGGCCTTGATGTCGAAGTCTGCACCTTCGCCGCCCTCGAACGCGCCTGGCGCGAAGCCGATCAGCTTTTCCACCGCGAGCATGTCATGCCTTTTCTCTATGAAGGTGTCACGCTGAACCCTGAAAACGAGTTGCTGCAAACTGGCCTTTCCACGCGTGGCTTTAAAATCGCCCTTCTCAACCACACACCCGATTATGGTTCCCTGCGCTGGACGGTGGATACCCCCGAAGATCTTGAGATGATTCGTCGTGTCTTTGACGCGCTCGAAGACAAAAACAACTTTACATGGTACGATTTGCTTTCGCTCATTCAGCAGCACCCCAGTCTGGCCGAGATCAATGCCCAGGTCCGTCACAAGTCCATGCTTGATGTGGATGACCGCCGTTCTCCTGCTCTCTAAATTCTTCTCTCTGTTTCCTGATGGCCTTAATTACTCTTTTCTCTGCCCCTAAACCATTCACCAATCCGCACATTGCCACCATTCAACGCAACGCCATCGCCTCCTGGACAAAACTGCCCGACGTAGACGTGATCCTGCTCGGAGACGAATCCGGGCTGTCAGATGCAGCGCATGAGTTGGGCGTCAAACACATCTGCGAGATTCCGCGCAGCTCGAGTGGTGCGCCCATGATGGATGCCATGTTTTCGCTGGCGCGTCAGCATGGCGCAGGCCAGTTGCTTTGCATCATCAATGCCGATATTGTGCTCTTTCCTGATTTTGTTGAAACCGCCCGGAAAATTGCTGCGCAGCGCGAGAAATTTGTCATGCTCGGTCAGCGCTGGGACTTTGATCAGACAGCTCCATTGGATTTTTCCGCAGGTTGGATTGACCGTCTTCGATCTGCGGTCCATCATCAGGGTGCGCTCCATCGCCCCGCCGGGTCTGACTACTTTCTCTTCCCGCAGGGCTGCTACACCGACCTGCCAGCATTTATTATCGGTCGTGCTGGTTGGGACAACTGGATGATCTATAAAGCCCGCAAGGAAAACTGGCCCGTGATTGATGCCACTTTATCGGTAATGATCGTGCATCAGAACCACGATTACAGCCACCTGCCTGGCGGCCAACCGCATTACAAACACCCTGAAACCGACATCAACGTTGGTCTGGCTGGCGGGCGCATTGTAACGCGCTTCACCTTGCTTGATGCAAATTACTGCATCGAAGCTGGAAACATCCAGCCGCAAAAACTCAATCGTGCCCGTCTGTGGCGGCTTATCGAATCATGGCCTCTGCTAAAACTTGGCTCAGTCCGCCTCTCCAACAGTCTATGGCGGCTGAAGAAAATTTTTGATAAAAAATGAAAAAAATCATCATTCCCCGCGAAAAACTTCAACAAATGCTCACACAATATATTGACGCCTTGTTTTTGCCATCCATTGAAAAACAAAGCCGACTGCTGACCTGGTTGTGGTTGTTGGGTCTCTTTCTTTTGGGTGTTTTCTTATGGGGAAAGTTTTTCAGTTGGAATGCAGGCCCGTTCAATTACCATGACTGGGCCCAGATTACCATACCCCGTCTCGATCTGATGCGTGATGCACTCTCAGCGGGTACATTACCTTTTCATGCCGCCGACACGACGACGTTACTGGATGTAAGTGATCGCTTTTTTGTCATCCCTGATGTTATTACGACGCCACAAATGATTTTATTGCCTTTTGTTGGCATAAACACCTTTATCATTATTGATGTTCTCATTAACTATAGTATTGGTTTTCTCGGATTGCTCTGGTTACGTCGCAAAAAAAACCTTTCCCTTTTTGCATTCACGATTGTATTTTTCTTATTTTAATTTCAATGGATATATTTTAGGCCATTACAGCGTAGGTCATTTTAGTTGGGGCGGCTACTTCCTGTTCCCGATTGTTTTTTGTCTACTTTTTGAATTTGTAGAAAAAGAAGAAGTGGGCTGGCGCTGGGTCAGCTTGTTTGCTTTGTCTCTTTTTTATATTGTATTGGCAGGTGGAGAGCATCATTTTCTCTGGCTTTTGCTATTTACCTTCCCACTCTGTTTTACGGCAAAATCGTGGAAACGCGCTAAATGGATCATCCTGGCTTGCTTATTTGCTGGCCTGCTCAGCGCAGTCCGGCTGATTCCACCTGCACTGGCATTATCCGTGTTTCAAAAAAAGCAAAACTTCGATTTCGTTTTGGGTTATCCATCGCTCGGGCACATCCTGCAAGCGATGGCAATCCCGACAGTTCCAGTGGAATCATTGATTAAACCGTTTAACTTTAAACTCTTTCTCTGAAAATATCTGGGAATTTGGCTACTATGTTGGAGTAATAGGGGTGTTGTTTATTTTATATTTTGGCATCTGGCACTGGTACAAAAATCATTTAAAAGAATACGGCTCATTCCTCTTTCCGACTATTTTTGCCCTTTTTCTTGCGCTGGGCAGCAATTATTGGCTCATTCGAGAAACTGGTTTTCCAATTTTTGGCAGCGAGCGCGTCATTGCGCGCTTAATTTGTGTACCAATGACTTTGCTCATTCTGCTCGCAACCATTTTTCTTCAGCGCTGGATCGAGCAATCATATCAACGTCCTTTGTTAATTGCGGCGGGTTTTCCCGCTTTGGTCTTCCTGTTTACCGATTTATGGGAAAACCTGAAGTTATGGCGTCTCAGCGAATATGCCGGGTATTTCTCTCCTGTAACCGTTGTTAATATTAATGGCAACTCCGTCGCCAATCATGCTGACCCGCTGTATTTTTCTACACTGGCATTGGGATTGGTCATCAGTGTGGTTACTTTCCTTTTCTTGATGTTCATGAGTTGGAAAGAACGCCGTTCAAAACAAAACCGGGCTTATAACAATGCGTAAAGGCCAAAACCCCGCCAAGTTTGTCAATCAGGTTGCCAAAGCCGAACGGATTACCGTTGCAGTCTTGAACTACATCCCCTTTGTCAGCGGATTTTATGCTGAGGCGTTGGATGTGCTCAAGGTGAGTTTAGAGTCCATGCGCAACGCGCCTGGCCTCCCCTTTGATTTGCTGCTTTTCGATAACGGTTCCTGCCCTGAGGTGCGCAACTTTCTAATTGCCGAAAAAGATGCGGGGCGCATCCAGTATCTGATACTTTCCGAGAAAAACATGGGCAAAGGCGGCGCATGGAACATCATCCTGACAGGTTCGCCGGGTGAAATCATCGCCTATGCTGACAGCGACATTTTATATTACCCGGGTTGGCTCTCACGCTCGGTGGAACTGCTCGAAAAATTCCCGCAGGTAGGGATGGTCACGGGGCGGCCCTTTCGCACCAACCCCGATTTCCACACATCCACCCGTGCCTGGGCGCAGGAAAATGCCACCGTCGAGGCGGGACCGTTTATTCCCTGGGAAACCTTTTGGGAGTTCAATCGCTCACTCGGGCAGGACGAAGGCGAAAACCGCAAAATTTACGCTGAAACGCAGGATTGGAAAATTCAATATCAGGGGCTGACTGCGATGGCGGGTGCCTCGCACTGGCAGTTTGTCGCCTATAAGGCCACGCTGGCACAGTTCCTACCCTTCGAGATGGACAAGCCCATGGGCCAGGTCAAGCAACTCGATAGGCACATGAACGAGCGTGGCCTGCTACGCCTGATGCTCCCCGACCCGCTGACGATGAATCTCTCGAACACCATTGATTACGTGCGCGGCAAGGTGCAAAAACCCGTCAAACCTGCCGGTAAAAGCGCCTTGCAGCGGCTGTTCAACCTGCCGCCGATCAAAAAGCTGCTGCTGACACTCTACGACCAGATTTTTAAAATGTATTACGATTAGTTTCTGTACCATGCAAACGCTTGCCCCAAAGTGGAATCTTGTGCTTGAGAAACAGGATTGCGCCACGGGTAGAAAATTCCCGGTCTGTAGATGACAGACCGGGAATTTTTGTGCTCGCTTCATGGGTTATTGGCTCTTCCAGTGTGTAAATCCCAGCTCATATTTTCTATTAATGAGTGCTGCACATGATAAAATAAGAATCATGAAAAATAAAATCACCGTCACACCCGTTCTCGTTGCCGACCTGCTTGCCCTCGGCGAGCGGATGCCAGTCTACGTGCATGTCGTCGACCATCCTGATGGTCGTGTGCTGGTCGACACCGGCATGACGGAGCTGCACCCGGCGGTAGCCGATATGGATCCACGCCTCAGTCCACTGAGCCAGCAAGACTTCGACCTTGCTGGGGTTGACATTGTCGTCAATACGCACCTGCACTTCGACCACTGTGGTGGCAACCATCTCTTCGCTGGCAAGCCGATCTACGTCCAGCGTCTGGAACTCGAGGATGCGCGCAGCAAGGACGACTACACTATTCGCGAGTGGGTCGATGCGCCCGGCGTGCAGTACGTGCCAGTCAATGGCGAGTTCGAACTGCTTCCCGGGCTCCGGCTTGTCCCGGCACCGGGTCACACACGCGGGTCGCAGATGGTCGTCATCGAGACGGACGGGCGTCCGCTCGTCGTCGGTGGCGATGTGGCGGTTTGGTTCGGCGAGCTCAATGAGCCGCACACCGAAGGCCAGCTGCGGGTGCTCTCGTTCAACCCCGAGCAAGTCTGGCTCACGCACGTGCAAGAACCGTGGCGACCTGGTCATAAGACTTAATGCTTTTATGTGGAGGCTGTAAAATGACAAACGATCATTCTTCTCAAACCGACAGTTCCGTCAACGACTACATTGCTTCACTCGATGAGCAAACCGTAAAAGATAGCCACGCGCTGATTGAAATGATGCAGCGAATAAGCGGACACGAACCAAAGAAATGGAATGCGGGCACGATCGGGTTTGATACTTACCACTACAAATACGACAGTGGGCGCGAAGGAGACGGTCTCGTGATTGGGTTTTATCCAAGAAAAGGGAAGATTACCGTCTACCTGATGGATGGCACAGCGCGTCACGCTGAATTGCTGGCGAAGTTAGGGAAACATACGACAACCGGGTATTGTCTTTATATCAAGCGGCTGAGTGATATCGATCTACCAATCCTTGAGCAAATCGTGCAACAGTCTTATGGGTATATAAAGTCCCTAGACGGGCATATCAACCGCGTATTATGGCAAACTGAAAAATAGTGCTTCAAAATCGTCAGGCAATATATCAAGGTTCTTCTATAAGAAATTGGTTGAGAGTAAAAAGTAGACATCCGAGTTCTAAATTCGGATGTCTACTTTTTGATCCCTACAAAAAAGACGGCTAATCAAGGTTTAACTTTAAGCAATATTATGGATTGTATATAAACCTTCCCTTAGTATTCTTAATCGAATTTCTAATGTCTGATAAATCTGCTCCGTCGATATTCTTTATTAAGCGGAATAAATCTAAAGACCAAATAACTATTCCATCTTGTTCGCCGAATTCTGTAACATCATTTGGAGATGAAATTAATGGTGCTTGGCGTTGAGAAGGGGGTAAATCAATTTGACCATTAACAATGTAAATTCGCTTACTCGGAAATTTGCCTTTTCCGTATCATAGTGACGTGCAAATCTTGCTATTCTAGATAAATCATCTGTAGTGCCACCGCTTTTAGAATAACCCCTTCCTTCGATAATTGCTTCCCATTCAGAATCATCCACATCCTGAATACGCAGGTCTTCAAGTTTTGGTGCCGCTTCTGATTTTGTTTCGTCCATATTTGTGACAAAAAATCCTGGTTTTTCAAGACATAAGCTTACTTCGTTTACAAGTTCGTCACCTTGTTCTGTAATTAGTCTTCTTATACCGTCTTTAGCTTTGATAGATAATTTCAATAATTCTTCTTGGAGTAGCCCAATTTTTTGGTTAAACTCAATGATTAGTTTTCGTTTCTCTATTTCAGCAGTATCAAGTTGAATAGCTAAAAGTTCTTCTTCTTTGTTCATCCAAGCTTGCAGCTTTGTCCAATCGCCAAAATATAGGGAGAGCCGAAGTCATGGGTAAACGAAATCTTTGACAAAGGCCTGGTAAGCAGGAGCAGCTAGCTTATGGAGTTGCCTGCGGTTGAAAGCGTAAACAAACAATTTCAGAGCGCAGGTCAAAGCAAAATCATATCGCGAAAAACATCTTGACCTGCGAGCCAGGCGAGCGAGATAATGGCGCAATTCAGCGTTATCTGCTTCAACAGAAAAGGTATCATTCTTCCACTTTGAGACTTTGTACCTGCCATAGTGATACCAAAGGCGAGAATAGGCATCAAAGCCGTCACTGAAATACCATTTTGCTTTTGGCGCACGCATTATCCAAAATGGTGATTATGTAGATCCTGTTTTTTTACGCCCGATAAAGGTGAACAATTCGTCCATTTCTGCATTTTCAACCTTTTCTGACTGTGGGCTTGCTGGCAATTGTTCGGCATGCGCCTTGACCCAATTGGCAACACTTTGAGGGTCAACTCCCAAATGACGACCTATTTTTCGCAATTCATCCCATCCACATACATTTGGATTGCTTTCTTGCGAAAATCAGCGCTATAGCTGTGGGGCTTTTTCTCCGGTGTGTATTTGCACTTGCACAAATAACACTGATACCGCTGGCTCCCTGCTTCTGTCTTTCCTACTTTGTGTTGCTTCACTTCGCTTCCGCATTTTGGACATTTCATATCCCTATTTTATCCAGTCCTTCGGCACTCCCCAGATTTCCGAACATCAAACTTGAACTTGCTGAAAAGTTATTTCTATCCATGAAAATCATGGTATAGCCTTTTAGTACATACTATTTATCCATTATCTTGACCGATAGTTTTGTGTTCAAATTTTGGTCAGGATGGCAATTGGTGGGCCAGTTAAAACTTTTCTATCGATCATTAACCAGGTTCTGTCGCCATATAAAACTATATTCTAGCAATAAGAACAAAAGTATAAAGATGCTAAGAGAAACAGATGCCCAAATATCGGACCATAATTGATATTGCAATCCCCAGCTGATTCCCGCAACAGCAATTAAGATGCACCAAAAACTTAATGGGAATGACAGAAACTTTTTACCCCATCGCCACCAAATTAAGATCGTCAAGATAACTATCATACGGCCTGCCCAGATATTGAATGAAAAAATAATTAACAATAAACAGGCAATCATTAGAAAGCCTATCATGCCTCTAAGCGTTATTCGAATGCGCTCAAATAATAACAAGACACTAAGAGTAGTAATTAGCCCTGCAAGCGAAACTATTTCGAATAAACTTTTGGCGATTGTAATTTGGTAAAGTACTAGGACAAAACCATATAAAAATACCCATACGTGAGTTGGAATGATTGTTATACCGGTACGATAATATTGCCAAGCCATGATACCAGCGAGTAGACTAACTGCCAGCAGGATCATTATGATCCCAACCATAGGATCTAAGAGAAAAGAATAAAAATTATAGAAAAATACTCCCCATAATAGCCCAAATACGACAAAAACAAAGAATATGCCGGCATCGGCCAAATTCAAACGTTTGTATGCACGCCACAAATTATATGGAACTAACCAGCCACTTATATAACTGGTAAGAAGGGGGAAGGTTATTTCGATCAGTTCAAACCATAAGCCTGGGTGCAAGCCAAGATAATATATCAAAAGATTAATGACAAAGATTACGATATACCCAATATGAAATCCGATAATTGAGCCCTGATAAACATATAGGCGGGTGATTTGATCAGATGCCAAATGATGTTCCTGCCAAAACTTATCATTTTTTGTGTTCGTCAATAGGCCAATGATCAGAGGAATAGAAAATGTTCCTGCAATGTATAAGACCATTGCATAAGAAGCATTCTCATTGGTGGGAAAGGGCCAATGCAACGAAGGGATGATCAACCAGAAACTCAATACCCAAGCCCACATCCAGCCTAAAACACATACTGTCTGATAAATTGACCACTCACCTAATAGCCAAGTTATTAAGGCTGCAATCTTACGTGGCCAAGCAGGCAATGGCCCAGCCTCTGCTTTTTCGAATAAATTCTTTAATTTATCAACAGTGCCATGAAGTAATTTGTCCTCAATGAATTGGATGAAGTCATGCTGATTTTGTAACTCGGATTGAGTGCTTCTCGTTTCTTCATCAGCGACAAATTCAGGAAAAATCTGTTTCGTTTCATTAGGACTTAATGCCCGATAATTTCCCGCCTCTAACAAATGATTAGCTTCCTCTAGAGAGGTAATCCCACCATTTTCTTGTAGGATGGAGATGATAGTTAATAAAATTTGCCGATCTTTTTGGGGGTGTAAGGAACTTTTATCATTCTCCCAATTGCTTACCAAATTGCGCGTATGATATAAGCCCGTCTTCTTGCTAATTTCACTCGCGAATTGGTTTTGCGAAAGCAATGTCCGACGTCTGAAAATAGCGCGCTCACGATGGATGCGTAGCAAGCTTCCAAAAGTTGCATCTTTTCTCTCATCATCTACTATCATCGGTTTAGTAGCCTCTTAACCCGAAAAAATCTTTGCGCATACCGTTTTATTACATATTGAACCAATAAAATATTGGATAGCCCTAAAATTTGGCGCAACCTAAAAGTAGATCTGATTTTTTGAAAACAGTTATATATCTCTTTATTGTTTAAGTAAATATACGCTTTCGCCAATTCTATTTGCCATAATAAGTCATAATAATGACCATATCTGCCGACTTTGTCATCTGCCCGATTTAGCAATTGAAGCGCACTATCGTAATCTTTTTGATGCATTAATAATTCGGAATATTTTAATAGCGTCCTAGCTTCTTGACGCTCATATTGTCCTTGATGTTTTTCGAAGAAAGATAGGCTTTCTTCAAAAAGATTTTTTGCCTCGTCTATCCGGCCCAAAATCCCTGCGATCTCTCCTATGTCGGCTAATGATCCTACGATTAACATATCTGGGTTTTTAGTTTTCCTTTGCAATTGCAGTGCTTTCCGTAGAAGGTCTTCTGCTTCAGATAATTTTCCTTCATCTTGAAGTATCCATGCCATTACTTGTAAGGGATGACCAAGCCAGGCATCATCTGGATTCGTTTTATTCACAACATCTTCAAGTATTTGTTTCGCCCTTTCTCTGTTTCCCAATGCCCGATAACATAACGATGTCATGTAATAACTTTCCAAAGCAGGAAAATCTTCTCCTATATCCCAGTAATTTTTTGCAGACTTATCAAAAGCATCTATCGCCTCCTGGTGATAACCTTGCCTGTGAAGGTTATGGCCCTTTGCACCGAGCAAATGCCCCAGTTCATGTTTGTTTTTTGTATACCTTCCGGCAGAGATTGCCTGGTTGTCAAGTTGCTGAAGTATTGCCAGACCGGTCATGGTGTCTTGGGCATAAAGGGAAGTAAATAAGTTGCGTAATCGAAGAATACCATCCAAGTTATTGTCATTAGAGAGTATTTCTAAGGCGTTTTCAATAATTTCCCATTCGCCTCCCATACTGCTTCCAGGTTCAACACTAGGTTGTCCAAGGTGGTTTGCCAATCGTTCAAGCTTTTCCCATTCTATGGAAGATGTATTCATTTGCTATTGCCATATTCGCCCAACTTATCGACAAATTCGGCAAGACTTGGATAAATCGAGAAATTACCTTTCTCTTGATCACGATTTAAAATTAAAAATCTTTCATATAAAAGTGACAAAGCAGCTGGGATGTATATTTCTCTCTTGTTTGCATTTGCCCACTTGGATATCTGTTCATATGTTATCGATTGGCCTTTATGTTGCTCCTGAGCAATCCACATTACAAGACGTTTTGCAGTATCACCATTAATGTTTTCATGCCCCAAGTCATCCCATCTTATTTGATATAGAAAATCTAGAAGTTCCTTACCAAAAAGGTCTGGAAGAGTTTGCACAAATCTCCACGAATACTTCGCTACATCACTCAAAACTAATTGCATCAATAGTGGGATGCCGCCCGTACGGTTAATCAACCAGCCAACATTTTCATTCTGGTAGATTTCCTTTTCAAGTAGTTTTAAAGCAGGATGTTGATGTTGGTATTTTTCTATATGCCATAATAAAAATTCCCTGACAGCAATTATGTCAACTAGATGTTGCATTTGGATAACGAACATGTTGTTACTTAGAGTTCTGATTCCCTTTGCATGTCTTGTTGTCACAATAGCGCGTACATCTCTGGATGTGATTTCTTTAAGTACATCTAAAATTTCATCTTCTCTTTGAACAGTTTCGAGGTTGTCTACTACGATAATAGCTTTTCTGCCAACCAAACGATCTTTAATTGCATCGATCAATTGCCCTTTCGGTAAATCTGGCAACCCAAGTTGACTGCACAACCGCTTGTAAAAGGAGAAAGGATCATAATAACCAGGTTTGTATTTGAGCAGTTCTTTGGTTACAGGATTTATATATTCAGTTTTGGCACTATCCCCCAAAATCATATCCACCACCTGCTCTTCATAAAGACACCTGATAATTTTTGCTGATAATGTGCTTTTTCCCATACCACCCTCACCACCAATGATCATAGTTCGTGGGCCGTTTGGATATGTCAATAACCAGAATATTCGCTGAAGAGGTTGTAACATCTCTTGGCCCTTAAAAGCAGGACAGTTGATTTGCGATTTTAAGTCAAGGTATATGTCAGGTTGCTCTAAAAGCCCTGTGAAATAAGCGCCAAAGGATGTGGAGACGAGCAGGCGTTGCTGAGCTAGATTGATTGGGATATTTCCACACTGAGGAGAGTACAGTTCTATTCCTGACATAGGTTTTACCGAAAATTTTTGCGAGAGGAGTTTGTCAAGGAATGTTCCCGCATTTCCGTTCAGGGCTGTATCAGGCATCCTACTCAAAAACGAAATAAGAGTATTCAATAGCGGGAGAGGGATGCTCATATTCTCAAGGTTATTCTTTGAGATTGCACTATCCAAGGGGGTGTCAGGCCATGGTTTTGTTTCAAGATTAACTGATGTCTTTTTAATATTAATTGTATCGATCTCATTGGGCATTAGAGCTTGGTACTTTCCAGCCTCTAATAATCGATCAGCATCTTGTATCGAATTGATACCCCCATTCATAAATAGCACATCTATTATTGCTACTAATATAAAACGATCTTTTTGGGGGTGCAAAGAGCTTTTATCGTTTTCCCAATACCCCACCAGATTACGCGATATATGAAGCCCCGTTTTCTTACTAACTTCTTCCGCCAGCATCTCTTGAGACAGCGTTTTCCCAATACGTCTGGAGATAGTATGCTCCCGATAGGAACGTAAACGCATCCCAAAAGTCTCTTCTTGCTTTTCCAAAGTCATTTTAGATCTCCTGAAATTTATTGCACGCTTTTCTGCGCATCCTTGCACGCCTATCGGGGCGATTCTGTGCAAGGGTGCGCAGTACATTATAGACAGCTAGCGCGCATGATTGGATATCTAATCAAAACCAAATAAAGGCGAGTTGAGTGTCTTGAGAGGTCAGGTAAATCTCTGACCAGGCGCCTCACACAACGAGCCCTCCCAACCAACGGAGGCTCAAGTGTCACTCAAATACGCTGTTTCTATTACCCTGTTTACCACTATTTTGATGATGTCCCTGACGGGGATCATTCAAACAGGTTTGCCACTCGATGTAACCACTTCTATCAGTGCACAATCAAGTGCAATTTCACTCTCAGTTGAGAAAGGAGCTGCAGGATTACATTCCACACTGGCTTGTATCGGGTGTTCTGGAGGCGACATCGGCCCGGGATAAATTAGAAATAAAATAAGATAATTATAAAGATTGGCTGTCGGTGTAGACGTGGGACAAGTCTATACCGACAGCCTGTTATATAAACCTTACAACATTCCAACACAGTTGAAACTTGCCCAATTCTGCAATGCTTCCCTATCTTCTAAAGCCTTTCTTTGAGCTTGCGCCAATGCTTTAGGTGGGGATGAACCCCCAAAATAATTTTCATAAAAGCCGATCATGAGATTGGTAGACGCCTCATCCAAAATTGGCCATAAACTCCCAATCACAACTTTGGCACCCGCAGCCAGACATGTTGTCGATATGCTGACATGTTCATCTGCAGTGTAGATAAAGCTCTGGGTTCCATTACAAGCGGATAAGGTGATTAGATCAGGTAACGGTGCGAGATCCTTAAGTTGGTCCAACCAAATTTCATCGTCATAAAGAGCAATATTGGTAAGACGCCCAGTTTTATTATCCTGGACAATGTGTGTTGCAATATGAAAAAAAGAAAACCGCGTTAGCCCTTTGTTGTGGCTAAGGTTCTCGGTATAAAAATCTTCAAAGCATTCCAAGTAACTTGTAAGTCAACCAAAGAGATGCTGTCAGGATTTGCATTTTTGAATATACTCTCAATTTCGCCATGCACCAAGGGCAACGCACGTCTGGATTCTTTGAAATTGGCCACACCCAGCAAAAGCCCTGTCTTTTGGTCAGGTTTCTGGGGCCGGCTGGAACTTTGCTGAGTCAATTGCAAAATTTCCAACGAAGGTGTAATAAGGGGGATGCTATTTTCCACCAGACAGCCGCTAAAATGTTCAGATTGCAGAGCGGCCCATGGAACGGTGTGGAGTATTTGGTGAGGAGCAATAATCAAGTAAGAATTTGGATGGAGATGTTTTTGTAGCTGGGCAGGAAGTAAAAGGTTCCCAAGTAACTCTAAATCGGTATTGGTGGGATAATGCGCACCTCGATTAGTGATAGCACATCTTTCAATGGCGCTTTGTTCGCTGGATGAGATACTTGCCTCCCAGGCCTTACACCCTTGATGTGAGACCATTATCCCAAAAAGCTTGTTGTCTTTCAGATAGTAGTCCAAAGCAACCCAGGATTTGCCAAATAGATCACCTGCGAAATCTCTGAATTTTTCGATGTTAAATTGCGAATTTACTGGTAATGCGGATCTGGCAACATTCTGCCTTTCTATTTGTCCAAGTTTTTCGTCATATATCTTGGCACAAGCAATTAGCTTTTGTTGTATTTCTCTTATTTTTGAGAACTGGGGCATAGGTCTGGAATTAAAATTTGTTCTCAGTTGCCTTTGCAGGCTTTGAATTTCAATTCGCAAACTGTCCAATTCTGTAGATGTATTGCTATTATGGAAAAAGACTGAAGAGATGATTTGTTTAACAAGGGATTGTGCTTTGCTGCTTTCAATAAAAACCAAAGCATCTTGGTCTGCCTTAAGCTTGACTGCCAGACTGACAGCCTTGTGGCTGGAGTAGATAGACTTTTCTAAATAGGAGCCAGCAAGTTCTGGCTGCCAAAAACTGTCCCTCAATTTCATTGCGGCTGTGGTTGCCTTGTGATAGTTGACCAATGCTATTTCTTGCTTATTTTGTTCTTCTGCCAGGGCGGCTAGGCCCATATAAGCGCGATTTTCAATATCCGGCATAATATTCCGAGAAATTTCCAATGCTCTTTCGAAGGCATTCTCAGCATGTTGACTTGCCTGTTCTCGCAGGTAATGGTACCCAAGAGCATTAAGCGTGGCGGCCTGTTCGATAATCATCCCCATTTTGTCAAAATTGATTTCAGCGCTACTTATATGTTGCAAAGCATCTACAGGCCATCCTGCCACTGATAAGACTTCCCCCAACTGCCGTTGTGCCAAGGCAACTTGAGGCCTGGTTCCATATCTTTCTGCTGTAGCCAGAGCGTTTTTAAGCGAGGCAACGGCCTCATTTTGCTTTCCTTCCACTGAGAAGATTTTGGCACGCTGGTTATGAATCCATGCCATTAAGGCATATTCTTCAATCTGAGAGAAGAGTTTTTCGGCTTCGTCCAGATGTTTGTGGGCAATTTTGTATTGATTGAGGTCCATCCAGACTTTGGAAAGATATAGATCGCAGCCAGCCAATCGGCTGCGATTGTCAAACTTCTGGAACTGTTTTTGCGCGAGTTCAAGGCAGTATAAGGCATCCTGATAACGGCCAATAAACGCATAAGCATCACCCTGATTTGCAAGCGCTATAGCTTCTGGCAAGCGCATCTTTGCTTGATGATAAAGTCTTTCTGCATTCTTGAAGTGAACAATGCTTTTTTCCGGTTCTCCTTTTAATAACTCTAGTTGCCCTGTGTCGTTGTAATTGTTTGCGCTTAAACTAGGAATTCCACATTTTAGAAGTAATATTCTCTCTTGTTCAAGATATTCACTTGCTTTTGAAAGATATCCAAGAATAATGTTAACTTGCCCTAGCCCGTTCAAACAATTTGCATAATACAGTTTGAGATCATATCTTATGAAACTGGCTGCCGCTTTCTGAAAATACTTTTCTGCTTTTTTATAATTAGTTGTAGATCGGAAATAACAAAAGGCAACTTGGTAATACGTTTTTGCGATGCTAATCGGCAACTTTTCTTTTTTAAAAACAGTTAGTGCTTTTTCTAAATAGGCAAAAGCCTCGGTGTATTGATTTTGACGTCTTAATAGACTAGCTTTGTCTAACCAGCAATGAGCCTGATTTATATGATCACCTTGGGCTATAAAGATTAACTCGCAAGCGTCAATGTTTTCATTTGCATCATCAAATTCCAATGTTAGTATCTGCGCATATGCCAGCGTTAAACGGCACAAATTCGCAAATTTCTTAAATCCAGCTTGTTGCAGGCCATTCAATGCTTGTTTTAGAATGTGGACGGTTTGATGAATGTCTGGACTTGTCCAAGGTAGGCTGTTGAGTTGCCAATCACACACTGCTATCCAACCAGAGTCATTCAACTTCATGAAGCCGCGACGGGCTTGTAAAATCGTGGTGGCAGCCTTTTGAGGTTGTGCCCAATGATTATAGGCAGCGCCAAGATATAAACCCACCTTGGATTGCATGTGTAAATCACACATCTGGCAATGTGCAATCCTACTCACTGCTTTCAGGATTGCTACTCTACGACTTGGTTCAGAAAGCCCCACTTTTTCGGTATGTGCTACCAATTTTTGTAAGATGGTTTCATCTAATGGGGGAAGCTGTAGGACAGTTTGTAACAGGCCGTTTTGAGAGACATGTTTATTAATTAGATTGTCAGCAAGATTGAGATACGTCTGATGAACGGATAAAGGATGCATGAGCAACAAAATTAAGGATTTGCTTCAAGTGTTAAATTTAATTCAGCGTTTATATTTTCTTTTGCACTATCAAAAATATTTGTGAGCAAAATATCCCGAAATTTTATACGTCCGTCTTCGCGAATGGAAACATGTTCGTCATAGGTTTTGCCCCATTGCAGCCTTACTTGTAAGGGGAAGCTGGGTTGTTGCAATACACCTTTAGAAATTATTGTAAGGAAAATAGAGAATGCATCATCATTATCCTGTGATAGCGTGCATTCTAGCGTCACACGATAGGAGACATCTTCAATTTCTGTTTCCGCATACAAAAGATCAAACCAGGGTCCTTCAAATAACTCTGCACCTGAGCGGTATGTTTGACTTGATTGAGAGAAGAGAGCTTGCAGCTGTGATGGATGTTGTTGCCACCTAGCTTGCCAGGCATGATTTTTAAACTCTTTAAGAGTGGGTTGCACGGGCAAAATTGTGAGAAAAGCTAGCTTTGGCTTGATTAATTTCGGCAAGGGAACCAATTTGCCTGCTTGATCTTTTTCCATTAAATCCAAGGTATCAAGAAATGCCTGTCGTAATTCTGCACTGCCCAAGAGTTTTTGATAAACGCTCGGATAACGTTTCGCAACATCCACCCCCTTTAATGCATCATCAATGATTAGCGATAAGTCTTCAACATCCGTCTGGGATGCTGTCAATGTTCCAGATTTGACATTCTTTAAGTCATCCATCAACTTTTGAATGGCATTCTGATCTTTACGAGAAGTAAAAGAATGTGGATTTTTACTCATATGAATCGTCTGTAGTTTCTTCACTCATTATTTTTCGTAAGTCAATAAGTGCGTTAAAGTGCAAACTATAAATTGCGCTAATACTTTTCCCCATTTTCTTGGCGATTTCGGGGGGCGACAATTCATCGAAATAGATGGAGACTATAACTTGGCGACGTTGTGTTGGAATCTTTGCCAAGGCTTCTAAAAGATGGGTATTTATCTCTTTTTGATTCTTCAGGTCATCTATTGCCGAGTCGGCTATGTTGGACAATTTCTCCAACTCTACCATTTTGCCAAGCTGTGTTTCTAACTTCATTCCTTTTTGAATATATTTTTGACATATATGCAACACAATTACATGCGCCCAAGGTTCAAAGTCGGTATCGTACGGGAACTCAGCTTTCAGCAATTTAGTGGAAGCTTCAGTTGCGCATTCCGAAGCAATTTCCTGCGTATCCACGCCCGGATAAAAGTTTTTTCTGAGAAACCAATTATACGCCCAGCATTGCATTTTATTGAACGTAAGTTCCCACGCATTAGATGTTCTATCAGTTTGAAGTTGCTCAATCTCAACATGAAATCGCTGATATAGATCGAGCATCCTTTGCACATAATTGCTCACATTATCAATATCATCTTGGATAAAACTTTGTACGCGTCCCTTTTTCAAGTTTGTTGCGAGAATCGGTCTGAGTTTTAGGGTTAGTTCATTTCCTTGTTCTTCCAAGGATGTAAGAACTCGTTCAATTTCTAACCTAATTTCTTCAACTTGGAGATGCATTTAATATTCTCTTGATCGGTTTCCAATAAGGGGTGTGAGAGAGATAACAATAGTATTTAGTATAGAGACTCTAAATAAACTTATTTTGCGTTAACTTGGAAGAAATGGCATCAAACAGGGAATATATGTATTGAAAGCAAATTATAAAGCACTACGTAATAAGTAGAAAATCAATAATTCTCTTCTTTGAACCTTTAACAATTTAACGTTATCCGCTTTTGGAAATCCATCTTATCTGGATATGTGTCCCTAGATATTGGGTGGACTGGATGTTCACAGTTGCATCTATTAATCTGCCACGTTCTATCATGTTTGCCAAGCCAAAATGTTTGTTTGTTAACAAGCCGTCCAATTTAAAACCTTCTTTTTGATCAAAGCCAATCCCATTATCTTTGATTTCAAGATTGATGCTTTCTGGATTGATCGTTCCAGCAATTATCACCTGTCTGGCTTGTCCATGTCGCAAGGCATTTGCGCAAGCTTCTTGGACAATACGATAGAGATGCTGCTCGATGGTTGCGGAATGCCTTGCGTCACTTACCTGCACATCCACTACGATGCTTGTGCTCAGATTACGTTCCATTAAGTCGTCTGCTAGCTCTTCGAAGGCAGGTTTTAGACCATAAATTAGCATGGGAGGTCGTAGATCGCTAATAATTTCCCGCAATCTCTGGTTCAGTTCGTCATAGCTTTTCTGAAAACTTGGTGGAGGGGTCAGATCGCCAAGAACTCATAGACAGGGCTGCTATCTGATTGAGTACACTATCGTGCAGGTCATGCGCCACTCGTTGACGTTCCTCTTCGTGCCGATTGATATTTACCATCGAGAGTGTCTTGAGATGTTCGGCTTGAAGAATGTTACTTTGGGCAATGGCTGTCTGATTTGCAAGGGATTGCAAGATAGAGATTTCCAACTGCGAATACAAATCGTCTGGATCGCGCCGGCCAAACAGCCAGAGTCCGATCAGTTTATCTTCCACCTTCAAAAGAAGTGTAAGTCGTGCCCACAGACAAGGCTGGTCATCTTTTAGCAGATGGAGCGAGCGATATACGCCTGCTGCATTAATTAGTTCAGAAATATTTACTTCGTTTGGGTATTGCTCGTTTGTCAAGCCAATAGAGAAAATTACTTTTGATAAGTCATGCTGATCGAATTGTAGGAAAACGAATTCGCGCACTAACAGACTAGGAAGCACTTCATCTCTAAGCAGGCTTTCCAGTTTTGCGGGAGATGCGCTGGTTGTAATTCGCGCAGAAAAAATCTCGATCAACTGCGCCGATGGCAGTTGGATGCCTAGCAAGCGCTGCTCCACCAATGACTGAAACTTGGGAAACCCCAGGGCAGATACGAGCATGGTAAAGAAAATTGCTATTACTCCCACTAAATTTTCCGCGCCGCTTAAGGGAAGCCATAAGCTGGCTAGTACGATCAAAAGCAACAAGATCATGCCAAACAATACGACAAACAAATAAATAGCGATCAACTTGTTGACCCGCAGTTCTGATTTACCCAACTGGCGGCGATAAGACGTATAGAAATAAATCAACGCAAGAAATGGAAAACCAAGTGTTCCTGCGCCCGAAAGTAGGGATGGAATGTTCAATGTCCCAATCAGCCCAACCAGAATGGCAGGGGCTAAGGAAAGCAGACCAGCAATTAGTACCAAGCGCAACTCGCGGCGCGTATTCGGTTGCAAGGCTGCGTGGGTAAGAAGCAGAAGTACACTTCCGCTGATGCCGATTAAAAATCCAAGAAAATAAAGATTCTTTGGCAAGATCTGGAACCATTCTGCTGCTGCAAGAGCAAATGCCGCAAAGTAGCAACTCCAAACGAAAAAGCGAGGAAGTTTTGTAAACGGCGTTGGATAGACCCAATGCAAGTGCAAATATACCGGCACAGAAAACCAGACGAACATGCGCAGGAAGATTGCGGCATCCCAGATGTGATAAAACGACAGACCGCTGCCCATCACAAGCCAGATAGCTGTCAAGTAATTGAATGCGATTATCAACCGCCTAAGTTCATTTTTGGGGCGCAGCATGAGGGTAGTCATTATCCCAGCCAACCAAAAGATAAAGGCCAGCCAACCTTCACTGACCGCTAAATCCAGGTTTTCTGCCGAATTAGAGGTGGGAAACTCCCAAAGCACGGTCATTAACTGCCCGTCACGCTCAACCAACAAGGGCACCAAGTGTCCTGGTTGGACTACATCGAAGAATGGTCTCCGCAAATCAGATTGGAAATCAATCCATGGTGTAAGGCCCACTTTGATGATTCGGTCATCCACCAGCAAGGTAGGTACTATCGTTTTGTCATAGTAAATCCGAAGAATGCGCCCGCTGGAATCCTCTCGAAAACCCTGATAGGGATGGTTAGAAAATTTTGCGTAAGTAAACAGCAACAGAACTGCAAGGACGCCCCATGGCAGCGCTATTTTGATGAATTCAATGAGATTGCGGTACGGTGATGGGATGCTACGCATAAGATACTTGTTCTTGTTGCGAGAATAATGTTGACTGTTTCCTTAATTCAATAAAGAAAGGATGTGATCCATTTAAAAACACTAATTAAGAATAAGGAAGCAAAGGTCGATTTCAATCCAATTTTCTGCATCACTTATACAAGGAGATAATCCACATGTCAACTATGAAAAATTTCTACAAATTGTTGAACGCATCGTCTGAACCAAGGGATTCCTACATGAATGCCTTGGCGGAACTTACCAAGGTCAACCGCGCTCAGTTGAGTGTGCTGGCAAGCGATCTGGAATGGCAAGAATGGGGAACCCAGTTGGCGGAACCTGTCACAGCCTAAGAAAAAAGTTTAGCGTGGTCGGGAATTTCCCGACCACGCTAATAAGGAGAGATTATGGATATTTATCAGGCAACAGTTGAATATATATCGAGACTGCCGGTGCTGCAATCCTGGCCTGACTTGCAGGTCATTCTGGAACGTGCAGTATCTACCAAGTCTAAACAATGGGAATTGCCCGTGATTGCATGTGTGGCTGTGGGTGGATCCGTTAGTCAGGCGATTCCCGCCGTGGCGGCAATTGCCTGTGCTCAGATTAGCATTATTCTGATCGATGATATGTTAGACGAAGATCCGCGTGGAGAATATCACCGTATTGGAGCAGGCAGAGCGGCGAACTTTGCCAGCACATTACAGGCAGCCAGTCTGGATGCCTTTGCGTTCAGCGATATTTCCCCAGTGAGGAAACTTTCTGCGCAGCAGAGTATCAACCGCATGATTCTGACCACAACCCACGGTCAGGATATGGATATTCAAAATCCATCCGATGAAACTGCTTATTGGCGTATCGTAGAAAATAAAAGCGCCCCTTTTTTTGGAGCAGCTTTACAGGTAGGTGCACTACTCGGGAATGCATCTGATGAGACATCTGCCGGTTTGGAACAACTTGGACGATTGTACGGTGAAATAATCCAAATCCACGATGATTTAAACGACACCATGGCGACACCTGCCAATCCTGATTGGATGCAGGGACGCTCTCCCCTGCCGATTCTGTTTGCAAAGTTGGTAAATCATCCTGAACGGGCAAAATTTTTGGAACTTTGCCGAAATATCTCAACACCTGAGACTTTGTCTGAAGCGCAAGATATTCTTATTCGCTCTGGGGCGATTAGCTATTGTGTGGATCAATTACTACACAGATATCAGGCTGCACAAACAGTGCTTGATGCCATCTCGCTTGTTGAGCGGGAAGCTTTGGATGCACTACTTGCAGAGGTGATTACCCCCGTACAGCAACTCTTTAGAGAAATAGATCAAACCCTGCCTGAATTAGTGATGTCTAGTTTCCGGTAGGTGTAATTATTCCCAATTCGCGTGCCTTGGCAATAGCTGCTGCTCGGGTGTGCACCCCGAGCCTTACATAAGCTCCCGCAAGAAGGTTGCGGACAGTTGGATTTGAAATAGACATCTTTTGCGCGAGTTCGCTTGTTAAAGCTTCTGGATAAGCGGCACAGAGCGACAATGCATCCAATTGACGCGTTGTCAAAAGTTCATTCATTTTCTGAGTTTCATTTCTCAAAAAAAGTTGATGCGCTTTTTGGCTGAAGTAAATTCCTCCGTGTGCAATCGAGACCACCACATTTCCCAGATCTTGAATGGTGGCCCGATCATCCTTGAGAATATAGCCGCTTGCGCCAGCTTCCATAACAGCACAAATCAACCCACGTTCGACGTTCACTGAGATTACCAGTATCACCAAATTTGGATAAAGATCGAGTAGTTTGGGAATAATATGAAGGATGGGATAAGGATTCGAATTATTTGAAGCTGTTGGTACGTTCACATCTAATAACAAAACATCCGTTGGAAAGTTTTTTAAGGAATCTTCTAATTCTTCGCCGAAACCAAGTATTGCCACAACTTCAATTTCAGAGATTTTATTCAACCTAAAAAGATAGCCGTCAATAATACTTTGGTGATCTTCCAGAATTGTTACGCAAATTTTTTTAGACATTGTTTTCCTTCCTGTGATTGACTACACAAAGAATAGCAAAAATCAGGAACAAGCACAAGGTTCTTTCCCAAAGACAGTACAAACACACAGATATATTAATTACACGTCTATTGCTTCATAAATTGAGATTACTTACAATTGTAGAGAAATAGGTAGAAGTATATACGCTGGTATAAAACCACATACATTAAATAAAAGACATCTTGGTAATAAATCTAGGAAATGCTGAAATTATTTGTTTGACGATTCACATGAAATTTCAAAGTGCATTAATTAGAACTTTTATCTACGTATGTTACATGATTTCAGAGTGAAATATTGTAGTCCCTATATCTAATTTTCAAAATGAGGGGCAAGAATAATGATAAAGATTCCAAAGCATACTGAAAGTGTAGAGAAATCTATCCAGATTTCAACGCCAGAAACAGATCCGCTCTGGACTGTCGATGAAGTTGCAAATTACCTGCGCCTGAACGCCGAAACGGTGCGTGCTATGGCAAGACAGAGAAAGCTACCTTCAATCAAGGTGGGTGGACGAGTTTGGCGCTTCAAAATCAAGGAGATTAAAGATTGGTTGAATGAAACTGGTCATTCTACTTCTATAGATGAATAACTTTAGCTGCTCGCTTAATAGCGACAAACGAGTCATTTCTTTGATAGATATGTGAATTCAAGTCTTAATTACGCCCAAGCGAAGCTTGGCGTGTATATAAACGAAAGATTTCAAAAATTTCGGCGGATGGATAGTCAAATGACTTTAGATAATAAAAGCCTAAAACGTATTTTTTTGGTTTTTACACTGACATTATTCCTAATCGGAAATGCTGGTGTGGGAATTGTCCACGCTACCAGTTTATTTGATTCTACATGGCAAACTACGTCAAGCGCCTGTTTTTCTCTCGATGTTGTCTTCCTGTTAGATCAATCCAGCAGTATGAGTGGAGGCAATGGTGCTGATGCAAATGATCCGACTGAACAGCGTATTTATGCATCACAGTGGGCGATTGACTGGCTTACAGATAACGCTCTTGATATTTGTGCGCAGGCAATTCATCGTATTGCCGTAATTTCTTTTGGGAATCAGGCTTATTTGGACTTGCCATTAAGCAATATTGATCCTAGTAATCAGACCGAGGCACAAAGAATACGTGAGCGGCTTAAAACTCATATTTTGCCAAAAGATTTAGGGGAAACCAATCCTCAATTGGCTTTTCAAATGGCAGAACAAGTTCTAGATAATGCTGCTCCAATCGGCAATACACCGCGTAAACGCGTCATTATTTTCATAACTGATGGACACCCATGTGTAGAAAAACTTGGCTGCGTTCATCCAAACAGCACTATGGATTTTGTTGGCTATGCTCGTGACATGGTGAATCAAGTTGCGAGCAAAATGCCATTTGATGAAACCCTGTTGAAACAAGAACAGTGTTTGAGTGAGGCCCGAGCAACTTATGGTGTCAATGCAGTTCCGGCAGAAGTTTCAAATAAATGTCTGTCCACTTATTTAATAGATACGACAAACCTAAGAATTTACGACAAAAGTACATATATTTGGACCTTGTTACTTAAGCATGATTTGGCATATTCCATCCAATTACGAGATGAATACGAAAGAATGTCTGATTCTCACGCGGGTCAGGTAATTAATCTTACTGAAAATCGAGCAGATATACCATCCACATTTCTTGATATTTTGTCTCAACTGGCAGGTGTAAAAGCCCAGCGACTATCTTGTGGCAATTTCGCGGTCAACCCTTATTTACGTCAGATGCGCTTGGTCTTCTTTAAAGTTGATAATGATACCAAAGTAACATTAAGCTATGTGGATGCCGCTGGAAATACTCATTTGGTGGAAAACGGTCAGGGGGATACTGGTATCACAATTGCAGAACACGACGCATCAGGCCCGAATGAACGATATGTTATTGATAACCCTTACCCTGGCCTCTGGCATTTTACATCTGATGACTGCAGTGGTATTAGTGCCTATTATGAACCGCTTGAAATGTCTGTTGGCGGCGCAGAAAAACCCATGCAAATTCTTGCCCCTGATGGAATAGGTTACTATCTGGATTTTACGAACTTGGTAATCACCAAGCCTGCTGACCCAGAACATCTGCGAGCTAATGATAAATTTTATCTACAATACACCATTCGAGATAATAACGGAACTATTATCAAGCAAGCAGAACCGCCTATTTTTGCCATTCAATTTAATGTAAATGTCACCGATCCAAAAGGTGGAAAAGAATCATATGATATGGAATGGCTGCCAGAACAACAACTATTTCGAAGCAAGAGCTGGCTGAAATTCCAATATCAAGGGGAATATGTAGTAAACCTGAGCGGCGAAACGTCTAACCGAGAGTCTCCTTACGGCCCTATCAATGATCCAGTTGCTACAACAGTATTTAATACAAAACGTCACCTGTTCGATTACGCTGAAAAGTTTAGTGTGGTGTGCTCAAATATTGGCAGCAGAAACACTTACCCCTGGCCTGAAGACATCAGCCATGACGCAGATGGGTGTGATGTGCTTCCCATACGAAATTATGATTTTAAGATTACAGAACCAAACAATAATGATAACGTACCAATTCACGGCACGATTATAGACGGCTGGCCACTACCAATTCACCCAATAGATTTTGTTATCACCCTGGTAGATGCACAAGGTAAAGATTTATTGCCAGATGATGTATTTACAAATATAGCCCAACCTTTTGGCGTCACGATAACAGTTGGAAATCAAACCGTTGATGTCGCGTATAAGCAAGACCTGAATAACCCGGCACGCTATATTGGGGAAATTACGAATGTAAACACTGTCGGAAAATATGTGTTGACAGCAAATTTAACGAGCGATGATGCCAAATTTTATGAGCCACTTAATCGCACTGCTAAACAGACTTTTAATCTTCGCGATACTTTTTGGACCACCAGTAGTACTTACTATATGTTATTGGCTCTGTTAATCTGTATAGCTATTGCTAGTCTCACTTATTCGATCATGATTACCAATAACAAGGTTAACGGAACTCTGGTTTTCCGCGCTGGAAATACTGTTATTCATTCCTTTTCGCTTCGTGGTGGCAAAAACTGGAAAGATATCTCGTCGCGTGAACTTGCCCGTTATCCAGAACTAGATTTGGCGCGATTACGTGTTACCAGCCTGCCTAAGAAAAAAGCTACTCGGAGAAATACATCCCATTCTGATTCTGAATTTAGTGAAATGAGTTCTGTGAGTACCAATGGCTTGAATCTTGATCATCCTGGGGTGAGTGTTTCGGGGCGTACTCGCAGTAGACACCCTATCAACAAGCGCCTTCAATCACGCATTGGCGAGAATTATAGCGCCGAGACCGAAGCCAACATGGAATATTATCCCCCAGGAGAGTATGACGGGGAGTGATGTCAGTTTATATCAAATAATCGCAAGCCTACCATAACAAGGAGTAAATCATGGCAAGACCAGCGCTCATTATTGGATTGGGTGGAACAGGACAGTGGGTCCTAACATTTCTAAAGAAGGATTTGTTGGAAATTGGCAAGGGTGAGATGCCATCAGGCATTAAGCTTTTGGCATTTGATACGACCAAACACTCTTCGGCTGTTGCCGGCTATGAAAGCAAGATTGAAAAAGATCCGAACGACAAGCGCAGCAAAAAAGCCGGGGCCGTTGAACTGGATGATAAGGTTGAATATATCCATATTGGGAGTAATCTGAACCCGCTGGCAAACGAAATTAAGCAGAAGAAGCACAGTCATCTGAACTGGTTTG
Organism: uncultured Chloroflexia bacterium; assembly: GCA_963757465.1. GTDB lineage: Bacteria > Chloroflexota > Anaerolineae > Anaerolineales > Villigracilaceae > UBA5195. The sequence continues at coordinate 742,342 of CAVWRY010000011.1, forward strand.
ACGCCACTGGTTTTATTCGTCGGCTGCCTGAAGCAGCATTGATCGCAGAAGATGGCGCAGGTGCAATTAGGCATGTGGGCCGCCTGGCTTTAATTGCTGATGTTCAGACGCGTGCCCATTCCAAAATCCTGTCTACGATAGAGAATGCCATGTCTCACATTGCCCATGATGTTGGCGTAACTGTCGAAAACCGACTAGAAATCTTGATTGTAGGTTCGCTGGCGGGTGGGACTGGGGCTGGTATGCTAGTGGACATGCCCATGCTCTGCCGAGCTGCCGCTGAGGCAAAATTTAAAGGGAATATCATCGTCCGTGGCTTTATTGTCACACCGCGCACTTTTGTATCCGGTGCAATGGGGAAAGGGGATGATATGTTAGCGCGTTCGTTTGCAGCTTGGCGTGAGCTTGACCGTATGCTAATCACTAGCTCAGAATATGGGGCCAACCAAATCAAATATTCCCAAAAGGATAGCTCTCTAACGATTTCAGCAGGGCGTCGTCTATACAACTCAACCTATATGATTGACCCGCGTCGTTCAAAAAATCCTTTAGATGGTATTGCTCCTGATGCTGGTGTTTTCCCGGCAATTGCCAATGCCATTTCTGCAATTTTGGACAATTCGGCTGGTCACACTTATTCCGAGCAAACCATTAATTTGAGCAACACTTATTTCACGCTACCTTTGCTACCTACTCATTCAGCCATAGGTACTTTCACGATGAAGGTGCCAGTCTATTATGCTCAGCAAAAGTTTACACATGAACTGGCCAAAGAAGTGTTGGATGTTCTGCTTGCGCCAGTGAAAAATGACCAGGGGCGGGTCATTCACTTATCAAATACCAGTAACGCCGAGGTTGGGCAAGACAAAGTTGGCTGGATTCCTGTCATTGATTTCCTGAATTCCGATAGCATCAAGTTGGGTGATATTGAAGTTCCCCTCACGAAACTATCCAAGCTCATTGCAAAAATCCGCTTTAACGATGCAATGGATAAATCAGAGCTGGTTACCCAAGTGGCACGAGGTGGGTTATGTACCCGTGCAAGCGAGTGGGCGCTAGGGATGATGGATGTGGACCAGGATGAAGGCGGCAAGGTTGCTTTGACTGATATTAACAAGGAAGTCGGCTTTCAGGTTTGGACCAAGGTGCGTCCCAGCCGTGAAGAAGGAGATACCCCAGATTCAGGTTATAACCGCATTATCAAGGGAATTGAGCGTGAACGCAGCGCTCATTATGGCCTGGATAAAGCCGAGCATGGAAAACGCGGCTCTTTTGGCGATGAGATGGAGCGTGCCAAGGCTGCTCAGTTACGTCTATTCAGCGCCGCCCTACGGATATGGACTGAAAAGACCCTCAATGGTGACAACGTTAACCCTCGCGCCGCCCGTGGCGGAAAGCTGGGATATGTCCAGTCATTTTACAAGAATTTGATTGATGTTCTAACGTATTTCACTGGCTATTTGGAACTTGTTAATCGCAAGCGCACAGAAGAATTGCATATTGATGCAACTGTTACGAAAGCTGAATTAGGTTCTCAGCGCGACTACGATCAGTTGAAGAGTAAAGGTTGCATTTTTACATTTTGGGATGACCAAGTGCATCCTGATGCGCATCGTGCTCAGCGCCGCTTTCTTGAAGCGGCTCAACGAACTAATAATTTTCGTAAAGACAAGATTTTGCTAAGTGTTTATGAAGAAACTGCCAACGAAATGAAGAAAATTGTTGAGGCCGGATTGGCAGACATTAATGCTTGGGTTACTCATCTGGCAACTGGCGAAGTACGCACCCAAAGTGACGGTAAAGGTGGCACCGTCCAAAATGAAATTAAGAGTTTGTATCATGCTATTCAAGATGAACTTGCCAATATAGGGGTCAACCATAGCCTTGATAAGAGCCTTGATCGTGTTAGCGAAGTCGTTGGTGAGCATATCTATAAATCAGATGAAAGCTTCATTGATTATCGTCTGGCCGAAATTCATTGGGATGTGGCCCGTGATGAAACTGAAATCACACAATCTGATGGTAAAAAATTGATCGCGGTGCGTGGCATCAAATTGGGAATAACAATTAATGACCCTAAACCAAAAGCGCTACGCAACGACAGTGATAAAGCGATCCGTGATAATTTGCCAACCTTCATTTTAATGAGCGAACAACCTTTCAATCAGCTTGAACAAGACCATCGTTTTGCTACACAAATAGCCAAAGGGGATTTCAATACTGGTCAAAAATTGGCCAATCATGTTGAGAGTATGGCCGAGCCTATGTATAGCGAAATGCCAACCGGCATTGGACCACAACACAATCCACCAAAAAGTGCCCTTGTGCGGGTACGATCTAATGTGACTGAAAATACTCAAGCCTATTTCGCCGATTTCGGAAGAGCGCTAGGAGGGTTAGATGCCACAGTCAGTGTCACGATGGTGGATTCAGATGATGCCCACAAAATGACGGTTGTACGGTTTGATGATGTTATCAAGAGTGAAGATTTTGAAATTTATGATCTTTGTCTTAAAGCTTACCTTAGAGTAGCAGGCAACCAGAACAAGGATGTTCGCCCAGAGGATTTGCATATCTTTCAACCAGAAATCAACGCTTGTAAATATGAAACCAAGATTGCTGAACAATTAAAAAAGAATTACAGCATTCTAAAGGCCGATGTCGTTGCATTATTGGAAAATGATGAGCGCATCGAGATGTTCTTCCGTGCGTTGGCACTGGGTTATATCAAACGTGAAGAAGTAAAAAATGGGCAGAGCTTCTGGGTTTTCCAACTTGCCAAAGATGACAAAATCCAGTTGACTGAACCACAGACTGGTTTTGCCACTCAAAACGACAATAAAGATTATTTTCGTTTGATCAATCAGTTTGTGGTTAAAGGCGTGGACGTTCGCCCTGGCTATTCCAACGCAAACTGGATTGATTGGGAAAAACTCGAAAAAGCGATCATTGACCAGCATAATCAGCTAGGTGTGGTTAAAGTCAAAGCACTTTATAACAAGGAAGCTATCCGTAAGGATGGATTAATTGTTGAAACTCGCACTTATGTTGATCGTGAACGTAAGAAGATACAAGACGTTGAGGCGCGCACGCTTAAAGCCCGCGATCATGAAGACTTGGCCAATTTGGCTGAAGCGATTTACAAAATTGCTGCGGATAAAGGTTACTAAAGATATATCTGGTTAAATCTTTTGCTGAAGGCAGGGATACACCCTGCCGCAGTAGCTTATTTTCATACTATTCTTATGGAACTTCATCATGTTTGACTTTTTGAAACGTTCTGACAACAGCGAATCCCCAGATGACTCTTTTCCGAATTGGGCAGAGATAAAAAATGCTGCTTTGGAAGATATTCTTCCAGATGTGTTTAGGCGACATGTTTCCGATTTTCATACGGGAACGACCATCCCCAACACTGCCAACACCACTTCGGCAGCAATTGTGATTGGTCTGGGTCAGGCTGGTCAGGTTATCTTGAATGGATGGCTAAAGCGCCTCCAAGAAAACAGCGCTTCAGCTCAAAATACCCGTAGTTACTGGTTATATTACGACGAACAAAACCAGCCTGAATTGCCTTCTATAGCTGGGCGGCATCGCCAGATTAATATTCAACAAGGTGGTATTTCTTCTATCAGTCATCGCTCAAGCCGCGAAGTTATGCGCGCTTGCCTAAATCAGGCATCGATCTATGCAAGCCTAAAAGAATATTTGTTTCGTGATGCACAAAGCCTAGACGAGAAAATTCGTGTTTTTATTGTTGCCAGCGTACGTGAGCCAATTGTTGGAATTATGGGGGATTTATTGCAATTAATTGCCTTATTAAGTGATGGTGATGCTTTTAGATCAAATATCACTGTGAGTTGTATATTAACTCTTGATGGTGTCACGAATAGTTCTGAATTGAGCGATGCCGAAAGCTTTGCAGCAGTGCGTGAAATCAGCCGTATGACATTTAAAGGGGTACACGTTATGCCACCCGCAGTTGGTGAATATAATGGCATCTTGCGGCGAGAGGCTCTCGAATTTCTGTTTATAGTAGAACCACCCTCTGCCATTGATTTAGTATCCCAAACAAATACAAAACCAGTGTTGCCATTCGAAGCAGGGTCGGCAGAAATATCTGCTGAAGCAATTTATGTATTGATGCATCCTGCTGGAGAAAATATCTGGGGTGACTTGATTAATTGTTTAACGGCTGGAACAACAATTCAGCGAGTACTTCAAACTCCTATAGTATATAGTCTAAAAAATGCCACTCTTTACCTGCCGTTGGCATTGTTACGTCAATATGCTATTCTGCGTCTTACCAAAGCAGCGCTATTTGGCGAGAAAATAGCATCTGGTGAAGGCTTACTTTAATAGTGATATTGAAGAACAGGATATTGAGGGTCTGGCCAAAGCTTGGTTGACTGCCAAGCCGAACGAACATCCGTTTTTTTCGTGGCTGTTAAAAGCTCGTCATACACCCTACCCGTTACCTCCACTCAATTCTGCGGATGTTTATGTGCAGGTATTCAAACAACGCTTATGCAATCAGTTGAATTTATATCTCAATAGCCGTAATGGAAGCATCGAAAATGCTCATCGGGTAATTAGCTGGTTGCAAGAACTGCATACCAAAATTTCTGCTGGGCTTGACAATCAGATGCCTACCACCATAAAAAAAGGCAAAAAAGCTGTTTCTGAACAAGCTATACGTGATTATATTACTGCTGTGACTGCTATTCTTGAGCCTGTTGAAAAGGAACTGGCCAAGTGGGCCTACGCTTTTACCCAGGACATATTGCGCCAAGAAAATAGTTTGAATATTGGAAATAATTCAAACCAAGATGTGCGCCCAGCCAATCCGTTTCAGGTTTCTAATGCCAGCTCCCCTTTAAATAATCCCTTTGCAATTTTCCCAGATGCATCAGCTTTGCTATTGGAGAATAATCCGTTCAAAAACCCAGCAGAAATAAACAACCATCCAACTGGTACACCTGTAGAAGAGAAGCAGTCTTTCACACGCTTGGCTCTGGATAAGCAAATCCGTGCTGCTTACCAGGCGCTTGTAGATGCTGGCAAGGCTTCGATTAACCGCTCCGTAATTCAAAAGACAGATGGTAGTGATGAGATTGAAAATACTTATCTGGGTGTTGTCCGCCCCGAGCTTAAGAATACCACCACTCCAAGCCCTTATTTTGAGCGTATCCGTGCTAGGCTAGGCTGGTGGGCAGTGATAGACAAAGTTCATGGAAATATCGCGATCAAAATAGTGGCTTTGCCCAATATCTGGGATGCGACAGAAGATATTCCAACAAATTCTGTCTTTCCAGTACAACGAGTAGCTGATTTTTATGCTCGGTTACTCGAAATTTGCACTGAGGAAGTGCGAAGTCTACATCTGAAATTCAACGATCGCCAATTTTTCCAATCAGCCCAGGACAAGAAAAATTTCTTGAGCCAAGCCGGTACTACTTGTATTAATTATGACCAGAAACTGGTTGCTTATGATCGCCAGCGCTCAATTGAAAAGACAGCCCAATCATTTGGTTACCTGTTATACAAGCCAATGGAAACCCAGGTTGCGGTCAACTTTCGCGAGATTGCATTTGATCGTTTAGTAAGCGCTCATTCAAAGGATATCCACTGGAATAATCATCGTATCGTTGCTTTGCAAATTTTGACCAATTTGCCGCTATGGCGCATCGATATGCTGCGTGGTGCCCAACCACGTTATCACAGTGCCATATTTCACCACCTTTATGCTCAAGAAAATAATGCCTTGCAATATGAACACCGAGCACAGAATGAAATAAACCTAAATGTGCTTTTCGGCCCTCGTACTTGCATGCTGTTGGCAGATTCTGAACTGGTGCGCCAATTTTTTCGGGCTTATCTAGCTGGGTTAATTCAACTAACCTTTGATAATAATGGACTACAGGCTCGCAACGATTGGGCTATAGTAGCTATACCGATGCTAGGAGTGGCTGAACCAACACTCTATCCACCTTTTTTCTTGAATGTTGAAACTCAAGTGTTGTTGGGTTATGGGCGGCATTAGAAGCATTTGCGCTCAATTTACCAAATCGCCCCCAAATTCAAATCTCACCTGCAGATCCATTTCATCCAAATATGCGTCAACATTATTTACTGGCATTGGAATTAGCAGTGCGAGCGTCGATGAAAGGTTCCGAACATCAAGCGCGGCGAAAATTTGTACGCAATGAGGTATTAACCGAGTTGGAGAACGCCGCTAAAACGAATTCACTCGCTGGCGATTTGGCTTGCCTGCTTCGGTTGGAGTTAAATTCTCTTGTTTAGGAGGTTTAGTATGTTATCAGATCAAGCCGAATCATTGCTTCCATTCGCCACAAAAATTGACCACTTTGGAAAATCCCTGATATTGAAAGAGAAAATCGGGGAAGGATATACAAGCATAGTTTACAAAGGCGAACTGCATAGTGAAGATCAAATCATACCTGTGGCTGTCAAAGCATGTAAAGAATTAGACATCCCTGGTGCACGTGAAAACTTCCGTCAGGAAGCCATAACATTGAGAAAGTTTATGGAATTCGAAGACCAGATTAATAAAAAGATGGGTATAGATGGATTAAGGGTTGCTCCAATATTTTGGGGTAAAAATGAATACAAGAACGCAAATCGTGAAATTGATTATATTGTTATGGAGCTTATTCAGGGTAGAGAAATACCAGCATTGTTACAAGAGCGACGTACCATGTCTGAGCAAGATGCCTTGGTGGCAACCTGGCAATTTTTTCGTGTGCTCGATATTCTGCATACTCAGTTCCAAAAGGTATTTATTGATCTTAAAATTAGAGAATTTATGGTGGGTACCAGCAAGTGAGCATGGTTCTCCGGCACAACTAAAAGTGACTGATTTAGGAACACTGGCAGACATTAAAACGCCAAAGCAAGTTGAACATGACTTATTGCTGGGCGGTATTATTTTGTTCACACTTCTTACTGGCTATACTCCTCGTTATAACGTGTATGGGTTAAGCGAAAATATTGAGCTTGTTATGAAAAACTATGCAATGTCTTGGGGGATACGTCAAGTATTGCGCCGTTTATTACACAGTAATCCTCTGTAGCGTTATACAAGCGCTAATGAAATTATGGAGGAATTGCGCACACTGGCGAATTTTTGGGTTTCTACTGATACAGATTTAAACGATACGGCCATGGCAAATCAGGAAGCAGCGCTCGAAGCAAAGGATTCAACCAGTATAAAGACACGTGAGTTCTTGCATACTGCTCGTGCTGCACTGGATATTCTGGCTTTGCGTAATCATCAATTTTAAGTCCGAAGAGATTGATACATCCATCGAAAACATCGAAAAATTATTGGTTAAGAGTGATTTTCTTGGTATTGGTATGGATTTATTTCTCGGTGGCTCATGGCAAAAAGCAGGGGAAATGTTCGAGAAGGGAAAAGAATGGAGCCACGAACCATTTATTTTGCGGCGCTGGAATTACCTAGCAAAAGCTATGTTGGGTAATAAAATCCCTGAGTACCAACTTAATGAATATCGTGAACAGGCTATTCAGGCTGTTGAATGGCTCAATAAAGAAGCTTGGTCAGCAGCACGAGGCGGATTCAAGAGCTTTTGCCCCTGCTGAAATCCAATTGGTACTGATGCCTTGTTGGCTGAGTGTGATTTGGCCGAAAACATCAAAAATGGTGAAGTTGCCAAGAACCGTGAGCAGTACGGGATGGCTGCCAAATATTATCAAGAAGCCTTAAATGCGTTAGCAAAGCTGCCCGATAAGGAATTTATCCAAAAGGAAGAAATTGGTGATCTGCGGGGTATTCAAGTGGAAATGCTTCAACTGGAAAACACACGCGGCCTGTCTAGCACCCTGATTGCTAAAGCGCAGGAATCTGCTAATAGTAGTCAATTTGCTGCTGCGCAACAGCAATTATCACAAGCATACGAAACAGATCGCGAGAATCCTAAACTAGCACAAAGTATTCTATCGGTTGCCAACACTGCTTTTAACCAGCAAGATCTTGAAGCCACGCAATCCATCTTGGGGGTTGGGTTGAAATTGTCTCATGTTCCTAATGAATTCGCAATGAACTGGCGGGCAGTGCAAGTCATTCTGCTCGCTCAACGAGCGCTGAAAGAAGGACAGTATAAATTATCTGGTCAGTATATTCGTCAGGCCATGGCAGAAAACCCGCATAGCGAGCAAGTCTCATCCAGCATTCATAGTTTGTTAGAAGATATAGAGCGTATTGCGCGCCAGACAAAGGATATGGGATTGCTTGAACTAATGCCTGATTTGTTTGAAAATATAAATGAACACACAAGGGCTATTGAGATACGTGATTACACAAATAAAGTTCGCAGTAGTGAAGATGATGGTTTACGCAAAAGTGTTGACAGACAAATTGCTTACGCTACCAGTTTATTGTATGTAGAGAAACCGGAACATCTTTTGACCATTGGGGAACGCTCCGACTTATTGAAATTACAACAATATTTGGCGAATAGAAAAAACAGATTAGGTGAGGCTCAGCAGTTTATTTCGGATGCAGAACAAATGAACACCTATTTGAAGGATCGTAGCGAGCAGATTACTGATTTGAAAACTCGGATAGAACAAGAAATTCAGCATATAGATGAATATACAGCAAATAATAAGCAGGCTTTAGAAGATGAATACAGTAAGTTGCTTGGAATTTTGCAGGTTGATTGGATACACATCCTGCAACTGAAGACATTACTGGAACAGGGCAATCTTCAGGTTAGCACATCATTACAGCGTGCAGTTGCCGCCGAACTTGGAGAAGCGTTGCGTCTCATTATTCCAAAAGCGCGCATTTTGCTTGTGCACTATGATCCATATGATACTCATGTACAAGAGATGCTTGATACAGCCACACGTTTATTAAATGGTCTGGGCATTCAGGAATGGCGAATGTTGGCTGAGGAAGTGCAAAAGCAGATTGTAAAACTTGAGCAAAAATTTCACGCTGCCCAGCATGTTTTTGAACAAGGCAATCTAGATCAGGCTATTGCTGAACTGGACCTTTGGAGTCACATATATTCTCAAGATACAAACTGGCTAAGTCTCAAGGCCAGGGTAGGCAATGTTCTATTACTTAAAACATGGCAGTCACAAAACCAAGCAGACCTTGAAAGCAATAAACCTTCCCTTGCATTGTTGAGTGATTTGCAAGTGTTTGCTGAAAAGCGCATACCAAAAATATACTGGCAAAAAAGTTCGGCGCAAAGTTATCTTGATCATTTGGAAGTCTGGATACGTCAGGAAGCCAATCAACTAATGAAAGTGACGTCTAAAAGGGAATTGGGCGTAAATAAAATTGCTGATTTTTTTGAGAAACTTATCCATCAGTCATGGAAAGTATCCACTCAGGCAGGTGCTCCCAAAGAGTTTATTTCCTTGCTGGGTAATTGGTTGAAGCTGGAACATATTGTGCGCCAGATTGACGAAAACTAAGAAGGAACAGTGAATACTATGCCTGATTCGCAATCTACCAATGCGTTTTTGCAAAAAATTTATAGTGCTTACCAACGCAAGAATAGTCATGAAATTGAGCGTCTGGTTAAAGAACTGCCAGACCCTCAGGATAAGACTTTGCTTGCCGGGTTGAATAGCGCTGCTTGGGAAAGTATTGCCAGTGCTGTGCGACAGCGCGAGAAAATTGTCATAGCCAGTGTGATTGCTATGGCAAGTTTGATTACGGTTGGTTTATTTTTTGTGTTGGCGATTTTGGCTTGGCGGGCGATGGCTATCCCAGCCCCAATCCCTATTGTTGCCGGGCCAACTGCAGGGTTGACTCCAACTTCTACTGAGCCGGCAAAACCAATTGATACATCTGTGCCAGCCAATACACCTACAGCAACAGATACACCATCTCCCACTGCCACAGCAACCCAGGTGCCCACGTCGCAGTATCTACAAAATTCCGCAGAAATATCCCCTGTTTTGCCCGGTGCTTACGAAGAGGTTTGGGTGCTAAATGATGATTCACCTGCTTGGGAAAGTAATGCAGCAAATGCCTGGAGCTCAGATACTTATAAAACGACTGATAAGCTAACTGAGCCGTATCAATATCAGGGAAATAAGACTGAGGAAACTGCTGCATTTAATGTCAGCTATAGCATGGATGTACCACAACCCGTAGATGGGTTATATGAAATCCTAGTGATGGATACCCCTCTAAACTCATCGGAACATTTTACTTACGAAGTTTCACTGGATGGTGCTCCTATAGAACCTGAACTTGGCACTCGACAGGTAAATTTTATTAGTTCGAAGACCCTGCCCCCTCAAAAAGACCCGCTTTGGGTTTCATTAGGGTTTTACCACATGAAGGCTGGGCAGCGCCTGCAAATAAAAACCATGGTGCCAGTTTTGCCTGCCAATTCTTTTTTTGCGGTTGACCGCATTGTAATCGGGAAAATTTCAAAAGAACAGGATGCTGTTTTATCCCACTTAAAAATGAATATTCCCAAACCATTGTCTCTAGTTACATTGTTGGATGATTTCAATACCATCCATGAAATCTACAATGGTAATTCGTTTGTAGAAGCATCTACGCCTAAATGGGAATTTTCGGAGAGCTCAAATGCGTGGGAAGATAAATTCCAATATCTTGGTGCGTGGGGTAACACCATTAAGGTTACTTGGGGGATGCCTGCGCGTTCTCTGTTAGCTGGCAAATATCAGCTTTGGGTAAAAATTCCTGATACGCATGCCAGTGTTGCTGAAGCTGAATATTACCTATTGGTAAACGGCAAGAAGATGCCTTCTCTGGTAGGAGATCAGAAAGTGGTTCAAAGTACGTCTACTGGTCAATGGGTTCCTGCCGGTGAATATTCGCTTGGTGCTGATGCTACCGTGCAAGTCGTAATGGAAGTTAAGAAGGGTGTTGCTGGTGAAATTGGTATTGATGCCGTTGCCTTGGTGCGTGTACCTTAAGCGCCAATATTGAATAAGGTGATAAACAATGAATGAAACCTATTTTCTCAGTGAACTGAAAGCGTTGCTCAATAAGTATGAGCTATTAAAAAAACCCTCGCCGCTACGAGTTGGAGACAGAGATTCGAGCATTCGAAGACTGGATTAGTCAAGGTAAACAGGGTAATCTCCCGCTGGATACAGAGAAATGGAAAATCGCGGTACAACTTACAGATACAGCCGTGGAAATCAACGACATTCAGCACGTGGGTGGAGCTACTGCTCACGAAGCGAAGATTTTCCCAGAGACGATGGAGACGGTAACATCTCCGGTGGTGCAACCTGTCACATCACAGTCACAACCCATCGCTGAAGATATAACTGCAGAAACGGCAACTATTCATGAGCAGTTCCTTAATAATAATCCGGATTCTCAACCAGATGCTGATGCGCCTGAGAATAAAGTAGATATTGATTTTGCCGCTGTTACTTGGCTTGCAGAAGCGCGGCTGGCTACAGCGGAGAGCGAAAATATTGACCAGCTTAAAGAGGCCCTGCGATTGTGTGATGAAGTAATCAATAGCTCATCTGAATCTTTGTATAGCGAAGCCGATCAGGTACGTGCAAAAGCGCGAGGCAACTTGGAGCATTTGCTGCAACAGGCCTTGAAGCAAGGGCAGGAAGAAGAGAAGAATAATGATGTTAGTGCCGCTCGCGCCGTTTATCGTCGTGCCTTGCATATTGATAGTAATAATGAAATTGCTAAGAACGCCTTACTCGGTCTCGATCAGAAAGATTACAACGCGCTCTCACGTCAGGAAGTTCTCAATTTACGGCTAGGGTTGGCCGTGCGAGACGATATAACCCGTTTGGGGAAAGCCGTCTATGAATGTGAGTTGCGACAGACCTTAGGAATTAGCCTGCCTGATGAGCTAAAACAGCTTTTGCCTGAAGCGCGCAGATATTTTGATGAAATTCGTAAAAAAGATGGTCAGGTTATTACACAGGCTCGAGAAGGTAAGCTGGTTGCAAGCAAGCAGGCTATTGAGTATTTTGAAGATTTGAGTATCACTGGGCGCAAAGATACAGTTGACCCTATCCGAGGTCCCCGTACTATTTCGGAAGCAATTGATGAAGCAAACGCTATATGGCGGCAGCGTTCGGATGAATTTGTTCAAGATATTTTATTGAAAATAAAAGCAAACCTGCCAGAAAAGCCGCGCACTGCCAAGGGTATTCTTGAAAAGGAACGTTATGAAGAGGATAGAAACACACATGAGCGTATTCTACGCCCAATTCAACAGGATGCTGCAGCTGAGGTTAAGTGAAATTGAAATAGAAATCACGAATCAGTTGGAAAAGCTGGAGCGGGCCGAAGCGTTGGCAATGCAAGTAGAAGAATCCAACAATCCTATGGAAGTGCTCAAATTATTACAAGAAGCGCGTGATGCATTTGAATACCTGAATGGGATTGACATACGAATTGAACACGCTCGCCAAACAGCACTTCAACAGCTGTTGGCAGAACTTGATGATGCTTATGCCAGTGCCAATACCGCATTAAAACTACTCAAATTTGTCGAAGCGCGCAATGAAGTTGTCAAAGCAGATCAGATAGGCGCTCAATGGATTACCCGCCCAGTGCCAGCTGAACTTACAGAAGAACTGCTTAACAGCAAAAAATTACGCGAGAGTATCGATGTATTAGAGAAGGATAAAAGTGATTTCGACAAAACTGTAGCGGATATTCGTTCTTACAAAGACAAAAAAGATAGACTTGCCGAAGCATTTCACCTGTTGGATGGTTTGGCGGCTGAAAAACGTTTTGAAGTGTTTGATGGAGATATTCGCCGCCTTAACATTGAGATGGATAGCTTGCGTGGGATAGATGACCGACTTGGTACAGCCCGCCTAGCGCACAGCGTAGGTGATTGGCAACGTGTTTTAAATATTGCCAATGAGAACAAAACAGGCACAGGGTTGACCCAAGAACTTCGCGAACCATTTGAGCAGTTGTATTTACAAGCTGATATGGAACTCAAAATCATCGAGGCATGTGAATATATCGAGAAAAACGACATTCCCAAGGCCAATAAAATTGTCACTACCCTGACGCAACCTTCGCACCCCTTGCATAAAACCGCTGCTGCGCGCCTGGAAGGCGAGATGACTTTAATTAGAGAAGTCATCCAAAACAACCCACCTTGGAAGGAATTATTTGATACCGCCCTTGCAGAAGCAAGTAAAGATATTGACAATCAGTTTGCCGCTCTCCATATGTTCCGTTATATCAGTGGCGATTTAAAGGAATTCAGGCAAAAGGGTTGGCCAGAATATCGACTTTCGTTAAGAACGGCAGATGCTGGTCGAGAAGCGCAGGGTCTTGCCCAACGTTTGCGCAAAACTGCCCTGAAAGATTTGGTAGATACCTACCACGCTCAATATCATACCTTGCTTGGAATAACAGAAATCCGTCGTCTAACAGAAATTGCGGTGGGATTACGTGACGCATTTCTGTTTGAAACGCGTGATGAGCGGGACGCAGCCCAATGGATCGAAATTGAAAATGGTCAGTTGGATTATGCGATCTATGCTAAGTCCGGAAACTGGGATGCAGCCGTCAGCCTATGGGAAGACTTAGATCGACATTATCCGCGTCAGACTGTTATCCAGTCTAATCTTATAGAGGCGCGTATCCGGCAGGCTCTCTTGCATGCTGACATATCTCTGAAAGAAGGAAAATCGCAAGATGCGTTAAACATTTTGTGGAATGTACAGCGCGATCTGACCTTAAGTCGTTCTGGTGAGCTAAACCTGAAATTAGCTGAGGTTTATGTTGCCCGCGAAGAATTCACCAAAGTCTATGAAATCTTAAGGATGGTGGAAACATCTGATACTGCTTATGCTGAAAAAGCACTTCAAAACAAAGCAAAATATGAAAATGAAGAGAAGGTATTAGGGTATTTGCATCGCGCCGATGATGAACGAAAAAAGGGGCGCTATCACCGAGCTCTTGAAATTCTATTAAGTGATGCCCCGAAAAACGAACGGATCAAAGACGATAAACGCTTAACTGATTTGGCTACGTCGATTTATACCCAGCAAACAGAAGAGCTAAATGAAACAATTGATACACAAAATAAAATTGGTACGTATCCTGCCAAGGTGAACGCCTTGAATACTGCGCTGAATCTCCGCGAGCTGGAAAAATTATATGGGATTGAAGAAACCCACTCTCGCGCTTTACAAGTGATTAATGATTTGGGAAGCGAATTGCCTAAAATTGCCAATAATCTGGTGCAGACCATTAATGGCTATAACCTAGAAGGCATGCACCTTATGAATGCGCTGGAATATATTCGCGATGCTGTACAACGGTTGGAAGCTTTTGAAAGTATCAAAGAACAGTTCAAAAATGAGCTAGATGAACAATTGGAGCCGCTCAGCATAGCTTTGCAACGCGCTCGCACCCGTCTTAGCAATCTGATAATGCTTAACGAACAAATCGAAAAAACCGAATCCCCAACGCTCTGGGAAAAAGCCTTGATTCAGCGGAGCTTTACCACATTGGGCGCAATAAAAAGTGAAATAGATCAATTGAAACTTCCCAACCTTCTGGAAGTGGATGCTTTTACTGAGAAATTAAATGAATATCAAGCATTGAGCAAACACTTCGAAAATGCGCTTCAAGAAATACAGGAAAATTTTATTCTCAATGAAGACTTCCCAGCAGTAATTCGCCAGGTAAACCGCTTGAAATCTCGCCCAGCAAAATATCGATTAGAAAATGAAAGAGAAGAGCGGCTCTTTAAGCAGGTTTTACAGAACGATTACGATTTGGCATACGAACTAGTTGGAAATAATTTTCAGCTACCTGATCTGTTCAGTGACAACAGTACAAATTTAAATGGCTGGCAAACCATCTTGCAAACAGCTGAACGGCGAGAGGCTGATTATCTGGCTTGGAATGCTTGGGCAGATATTATGCGTGAACAAGAGGAGAAGGGAAAGAAGTGTTATGGCGAACTAGAACAGAAGTTGAATATTCCTTCGATGACCTTGATAGGCAAAATAAAGGAATGGGCAGGTTTACTTTCTGTCTTAGATACAGGTTTGGAAGCGAACGTGCGATTGCCCCACAATTCCGAAATACCTTTGCCTATTCAATCAGAAAAAGCAGATAAGGCAAAAAAAGCAGGTGTTGTGAGTGCGGAAACATTGCGTAAACAAAAAATATGGGTTGAAACACAAATTAGAGAAATCGAATCCACTATTGTACAGATGGGTGGATTTCCCACAACAAATGAATTAAATAAATTCGCCGAAGAAAATAATCTAGATGCATTGAAAAACCGTGTTGAGCAGGCTGAAAAAATTGGTCCTGTTACGCCTGATGAAGAAAAACGCATTCGAATGTACAAACTTAGACTTGGACAAGAGATAAAAAAACCTGAAAACCCTGGCATTTTTGACCAACTGCGCAACATATTTGGAAACAGACCATGAAAATTGCCGTGCTTTCTGATATCCACGCTAACAATATCGCATTACAGGCTACGCTCCAACGTGCCCAAGCTGCTGAGGTGCAGCACACCTGGTTTTTGGGCGATGTTGTGGATCGCGGCCCCTATTCGCAGCCTATCTTAACCTGGTTACGCCATCTCGACCAAGAAGATGGCGTACATTGGGTGATCGGAAATCATGATGCCTTACTGGCAGAAATATTGACATCTGATGAAGTAGCGACATTTAATGTTTTGCCGAGAGAAGATAATCAATTTCATCGTGAAGAGATTGAATCTTTACCAGATTTGTGGAATTTTGTTCGTAATCGATTTACACGTCAAGCATCACAGCCGAAAGAAATTATCTGCGATGATAGTTTATACGTCCTCGTACATTCCAGCCTAACAGATTGGCTTGGCCTTTCCACTTACCTTTATGCCTGGAAAGTAGAGATTAGCCTGCGACGCGAATTTATGGGATTGGAAAAGCGTTGTCAAGTAACTGGAATGCCAGGGATAATGTTCTTTGGCCATACTCATGTGCCGACTCTTATTTCAGGACAACGGCAGGTAGATGGAGAATGGGACATAAATGCCGAAAGCATATTCCCTGGGCAAACGTATTATCTCGATCCATCTAAGCTGTGGTTAGTTAATCCTGGTTCAGTGGGCCAGCCGCGAGATATGGATAATCGTGCTGCTTTTGCCACGTTGGATACAGCCACCCGAAATATCACTTTTCATCGTGTACCCTATGATTGGCGCAGCGTAGCGCGTCAACTAATCGGATTAGGTCGTCATCCGCAGTTTTCTGATATTTTGCGCGATGCCAAGGTTGATTTTGACACCCCTGAGTTTTGGCTGGAACATTATCGTAAGGCAAAGGATACACTCGATGAGCTCTAAACGCCGCAATACAGGATTTAGTTTTGGGATAGCAGGAGGGGTAATTATGGTTGTTATCCATCTCTTTTTACTTCTGATTTTTCGTGGCACAAATGGAGGTGATATTCTGGCGTGGTTTCTGGCATGGTTTGTATATTTCATGGTTGGACGCATGGCCGCTCAAGCACAATACAACAACCAACGTGATGAAACCTACCATCTACGTGGGGTAGAGTCAGCGGGAATGGGAGCCGCGCTTGTGGCCGGCGTAATTATTTGGGGATATATCATTGTGCGTGGCATTTTTCGAGATGCCATTGGAATAACCATCATCGTCGATCCGGTTGGCTTATTCTGTGCCATTCTCGCGGATATCCTTATTGCTATGGGATTAGGTTCTCTAGGTGGTAAAACGATTGCGAATAAATATCGCATACACGACAATTATTAATAACAGGTTTTGACATCAAGTCAACCTGACGATATTCTGTATAACAATCGGAAATGGAGGAATTTTCAAATGGAAGCACCATTTTGGGAAGAACCAGTTTGTTGGTTATGCAACTGGTGGTGGGTATTATTAATTGTGTTGGTTCTGGCTATAACAGCGTATTTTACACGCGATTACTGGCTGCCTTGGTTAATAACCTTAATGCCTGCTTGAACCTATTATCCCTTTGGTCATTGGGAGTTTTCCAGTGACCAAAGGCCTCACTTTTATAAGTTGGTTTAAAAGGATTGAGTATGAAAGAAGAATGGTGGGAATCACCGGTTTGTTGGGTGTGTAATTGGTGGTGGGTATTATTAATTGTGTTGGTTCTGGCTATAACAGCGTATTTTACACGCGATTACTGGCTGCCTGCTCCGCTTCCTACTTTGACTCCAACAGCGACAGCCACCCAACTGTCAATCCGCACACCGGTTCCTTCCGCCACACCCATTCCACCTACGCCAACCTTTGAGCCAACTACTACCCGTGTACAAATCCTCGGAACTGGTGATGTTCAGGTCACCTTAAAGTTGGGATTCCACCAACGATCTCGATCTATCAGTGCGCGACCCCAACGGCGAATATATATACTTTCAACATTCTACTTCTTTAAGCGGTGGCATTCTAGATGTAGATGCAAATCCTCGTTGTAGTAACCTAACCAGTCAGCCAGTAGAAAATATTTTTTGGCCAACTGGGAAGGCTCCTAGTGGGGAATATATTATTTCGGTCAATTATTACAAATTGTGCAACAACACCTTGCGTACTCCATTTGTTATTCAAGTAATGGTGGATGGGCAGGCACAGAAATTTAATGGCGTTGTTACGCAGCAGAATGAAACATTAGAAATTTACCGTTTCAAACGTTGAAAAACCATGCAAAAACCACCCGGCGAAAAATAGTCTGTTTTGTTCTCAATGTTGAGATATACCTCCAGCTTGGGTAATGAGTACAACTATGTTGGCTAGACAAGTCAGAACGATAATATTTGTCCCTGTAACTGTTCTAATACTGTCTTCGGCTTTGGGTAACACATTCTTTTGCTTCTTCTGAAGCTGCTCATCATGCTGGCATGGCTCAGAGCCTTAAGAGCAAGCAAAACAGCATCAAATGGAAGAAATCATAATTAATTAGGAATAAATATATCAGCTAGCTTTGGGTTTGGCCGACATATTGCAAACCAACAATCATCATATAAATACGACGACCCATCTTTTATTCCCAGTTAATCCTGCTCCCACTATAGGGTATTTATCAGAATTGAATGGATGTCTGGGTTTGGTTCATATAGTCCTGCAGGCGTTGGCTTAAAAGTGCCTTGCGCCCTTATATTGAGGCAAAAATGCGTACAAAGATAAGATATTTTTTACTTATTTTAGTGATATCAATCTTTACCTTGGGCTTGAGTAATTGTAATTTCCCTGAACCTCTAGTTACATATACTCCAGATTCTGCATCGTCCTTAGTATGCTCTATTGACCAAGTAGATGTTACCCATCCGAAAAATGATTTATCGTTACCCGATCAGACTGAGTTTTTACTAATGCTGGATACTACGGCTAGTATTGCTAATTGTGATCCGGATTCGCGTGCGTTATTGAACAGACTCTCTTTATTTTCCTTGGCACTTTCGAAAGATTTTTCAGATGCCAACCGCCCTGCTCCTCACATTGCTGTTTCAGCGTTTAGTTCATCTGGAATACATTCTGTTCTAAAAGTAGATGATATTTTAGACCCGAATATTCCACCGGGTGCTTGGTATAAAGCTGTTTCAGAATTGGCGCCTACAGGAGCAAGTGGGGAAAATTATAAAACTATGTTCGAAGACAGTTTATCCCTATTAAATATAGGAAATTTCAATAAACAAAAATTGCTTGTGATAACTGATGGAAGTTTTGGCGGTAAGTTGAGTGATTTATCTCAACAAATACAGAATGGCATCAAAAATAGAACGTCGCAGCAAGAAGTTAGGGTTTTGTTGTTATGCCCAGCGAAAATACCAGCAACCAATATAAGCGTTTGGGAAGATATTGCTAATATCGGAGGAGATAAATTTAAGATATATCGCACAGATACTGCAGACTGGTTTGAATCTCTCGTAAAAGATATGTTTGATGGTTTTCTTGAGCCAAATGAGCTCGAAAACTTTATTCCGAGCGGAAAAGAAATAACATTCTCCCTGCCTGTATTAGGGGCTCAAAAATTACATTCGATTTCTCTTTTTGAAGGATACGTCGAACAAAATCCGGGAAAGAATCCTTTGACTGATTCTGGAATACCCATCTTAAAATCGATTGATGTAAGGCCAGATTTTTCTGGTGGCGTTTGTAATAATATAAAAACCATTAAAAATCTGACATCAAATAATTTATTTTATTGGTATTCGCCCTTACAACAACCTTTGAAGCCGACAGTGGACATTCAATTTATCTCTTCACCTAATGATAAAAATTTGAAATTTAAAACCGCCCTAACTATTCCCGGAATGTCAAACTCTGAACTAATAGATGCAATGCCTTGTATTGAACCCGTCATGCAGACAAAAGATGGTCAGAATTTTACACCAAACGGCGCCATGGGTATCGATATGTCTAAAGGACAGATAACAAATGACTGGATATGGGATAAAGAGACTCCACCCAATGGTTTGCTGTTTAATCTGCGAGATAAAAGTAATAACCAATTAATCTATAAAGAAGATGATCTCCTTATACCGAACAAACCTTTTATACGAAACATCAATATTATAGACAACTCAGAATATTGGACTTTTGACATGGATGTTTGGTTTCAGTCTGCTTTTATAAATGAGAACCCATTAAGAGCTTTGAGCAAGAAAGGAAACGATGAACTTGAACCATCTTGTCCTGCTCAAGGCCGAGATGGGTTCTTTCCTATTGAAAGTTTCCCGACTCCATTTACTGATTCCAGAAGTGTTTTTCATTCTATTGTTGGAGTGATAGCACGCAAAGAGAATACAAATATATGCACAATTAAGATTAGTATTTCGAAGAATACAATGAAAACTTGTGAATACAATGAATTTCAGATCAAATGGAAAAATACTACTTGGAAATGCACATCGGATGATAGGCCTGCGATTGCGTGTTCTCCAGTACCTTGACGTTTTTTACTTGGTGCATAGATGGATAGAAAAGTTTTTTCCGAGGCGGTCTTGATCATCCATCGCGATTTTTTTCAAACTTTTTGATAATTATGACAAGCTAAGGAAAGAATTTATGAATTTACTTCCCTTCCCTCAATCACGTTCTGGAATTTTTGTTAGCCTAGTTTTAGTGGCGCTTTTCTACTTTATTTATTATTGCGTATTTTATCAACAGGCTGAAGATTTTTATATCAATGAATATCTACCTATAGCGGTTGATTCGAACACATTACCATCAGGAATTAATATTGTTTTGAGAATACCCAAATATACATCTTCAGCTATTCAGGGATGGGTTTATGGAAGTGTTGAGAATACATCAGATGATGAGAAGTTCATCAATTTATCTTTTACACTAAAAGATGAAGACGTAATTTTGATCCCATCAAGCTATCAAAATGAAACCGTGTTTCAAAGAAAACTTTCAGACTTGGATATATTGCCTCATTCAACCAGCTATTTCCGATTGCCCTGGTCGAATAATATCTTGAATAATGATGCAATTTTATTTTATGTTAACAGCCAACAAGCCAGCCTCAAAAGTTCAGCAAAGTCAGTCGAACCAGATTCGTATAATGCGCTTCGACGTGCAGTGGTAGAAAATTTATTTATGCCGCCATGGGCAAATACGATATTACCCATATTAACATTAGTCCTTTGCTATTTGGCTGAAAACGAAAATGAGTTTACAGATAAGGTAGATGATCCATTAAACATTAAAGCTATTGTAGACATCTTTTTACATAGTGTACGTGGGTTTTCGCTCTTGTGCATTTTTGTTTGTTTATACATGTATACAGGGAAAGAATTTTTTATAAGCATTCTCGGATGCTCACTAATAATATTGTTTTTTCTATGGAGGCGTAGCCATTCGTTAGTTGCTCACAGTTCAAAACATAAACCTTAGCATCTTTATTAGAAGGAAGCCCTTATAGGAATTGTGTTTGATTGGAACTCGTAAAAATTATTTTCAACTTGTTATTTTAATACTTGGATTGTGAATTTACCTTGGCAAACCAGTGCTAAACACATTCAATTAACTAATTTTCAAGAAGGGGTTTTTGCGTGGACGACACAGTTGATCAATGTAAAAGTTTGAGTCAAGAAGAACGTAGATGGCTATTATTCAGGAGTAATTAATGACAAATTCCGAAAACCAATTCTGCGAAGTTTGCCGCGAACCTTTACAGGGTGCAGTTACCGAATGCCCCAATTGTGGCGCAGTGTTAGATGTTGATTTCAATCTGGAAGTGGATCCAGCCCTCGTCCAACCTATTATCACAACATCTCAACGCAAAAGGCAATCTTTTCTCGCCCGTCAGGCCCGAAAGATTATTCAACGCCGATTAATGCATCGTCGTTTGGAAGATGACATGCTCCACGCATTGGATTTTCTGCAACATGGTCAATACACAGCGGCGCTTGAGTTTTTCCAAAAAACACACCCAGCAAAAGCAGGCGGTTTGCAACATCGAGTTTTATTGCTTGCAATGCGTGGTGTGCGCGAGAGTTTGCAAGTTCTTGCAGTGAGAGATGCGCAATCTCTGGCACCTTCTGTACACTCACTGGGAAGGTCAAAGCGTCTTTTTTTCTCTACAGCTTTATTCTCGATACTGGTATTAGCTTATTTTGGGGTATGGAATATGATCCACCCAAAACAAGCTAATAGGTCAGTCCCTATCTCTATCTCTGTAACAGGTACAGCTACCCCACTTACTAGTGAAACACCTATTCCGACCTCTACCCATCTGCCAGTGCTCCGAGCCATTACCAATGCAAATATTAATAAGATCAAGGAATTGGTATATTGGCCCGCTGGGGAAGACATTGTCAGCCTATCCTTTTCCCCAGATGGCATGTCTCTCGCTTCCGGGGATGGTCAGGAAATAATCAAGGTTTGGTCTCTCTGGCAGCAGACGAAAACCCTTGAATTTCAAGGCAACTATGCTGCCTTTTCCCCAGATGGGCAGTGGATTGGTATTGCCAAAGCATCGGGCTTAGGTTTGTACGGTGCATCTGACGGTCGTTTCGTACGTTGGTTTAGCCAAGATCGGCCGTATTATAGCGTCTTGTTTTCACCTGATAGCAAACTCATCGTTGCAGGTTCCAATAATAATAAATTCTATATTTGGAGTGTCTACAGTGGTGATGAACAAAAACCTGGAGGGGGGTTCACATCACCCGTACACAGTTTATCCTTTTCAAAGGATGGACATTTGCTAGCAGTTGCTTCGAACGATCGAACTTATGTCTGGAATTTGCAAGAACAAAAGGCTAAGCGTGAGATACCCTACCTCAAACAGCAACCCGTATATTTCAGTGCTGCTTTAGATGATGATGGGGAATGGTATGCCACGGGTCAGAAAACAGGCCAGATGAATATCTGGCGGATAAGCAATGGTGAACGTATGGCAGATTTCAACGATAAAAGCCGTGCTGTCTATGGCCTTCAGTTTTTACATGCTTCTGGCAAGAACGAAATACTGGTTTCTGGTGACGAATCCAGCTTATCATTTTGGGCTATGAATGGCTATAACACTTCCCTGAGTTCGATCCATTTATGTATCCACTCCGATTCGCTCCTTAGCAATTAATGCGCAAAATAATATGATTGCCACCAGTGGGCCAGATGGAGTTATTCATATATGGGTCGTAATGCCATAGAATTTCTGTTGAGGATAGAGGGCATATTTCTAAACGCGATTGCTGCTGCTTCTATTTACATCTACTATGGAGCCTAGCGTTCTAATACTAATGCGTTCGTTCATTTTTACAACAATATACTCAGGAGAAAAGCACAATGTCAGGTATCTTCCAACCTTATTCTGATGATACAAACTTGACTATGATTCGCGCCATCAGCTTGGCTGTCATACATGACGTAGAGCCAGATGAGGAGCTCAGCATAAAAAAACTGGTCGACCGGATTGCACAGATCTATGAAGAAGGGGATTTGATTATTGCGGGCGCGGATTCCACAACAGCTGGGGGTTTTGGGAATGTTGACTTGTTGACGCTGATTATTATTCCTGTGGTGATTGCAGTCCTAAGTGAACTAGGCAAGCAATTATTGTCTGTAGGGGTGAATGAATTGAAAAAAAAGATCAAAAGAGGAAGAAGAAAATAAAAACAAAGCCGTAAAAGTTATTGATGTGGTCGTTGAACTTGAATATAAATTAGTAAACAAAAAGATGAAATCAAAAAAGGTTCATTCCAAAGAGAAAGTCATCAAACAAGCACTGAAGGCACACATCAAAAAACAGCTTGGTATCGACGAATCTTGAAATATTACCATCCATTGCTTTTCCCAGTTGTTTGAGAGTACTTATTAGGAAATAACAAACAGATAACATCTCTAGGAGAAAATATTATGCCAGACACTTTCCATCCCTATTCCGATTCCAGAAATTTATCTGTCATTCGCGCTATAAGCTTGGCCGTCGTCCACGATGTAGCACCGGACGAAGAACTGAGCGCTAAAAAACTGACCAGCCCGATTGCACAGGCTTATGAAGAAGGTCAGATTATTGTCGCAGGGGCAAAATCTACAACATCAGGCGGGTTCGGGGATGTTGACATAGTGACGTTGGTGATTGTTCCGGTGGTGATTGCAGTCCTAGCTAAACTCAGTGAGCAATTGGCTGTAAGTGCTAATGATTTGAAAGGGCGGCTTCAAGATGAAGAAAAAGATGATGGCAAAGCAACAAAAAGGATTTATGAATTGGTTGAGCGCCAATATACGCTAGTAAGCGTACAAGTGAAATCAAAAAAGGCCCATCCTAAAGAGAAAATCATCAAAGAAGCAATCAAACAGCATATCAAAAAGGTCTTCGAACTTGAACCCTGAAAAGCCAAACCCCAAGATTAATTTATTTGCCTTACCCAGTCAAACTGCTGTGTTGTTCTGGTTGTTGACTGCCACCTTATTAGGAGCAATCACGTTAGGGAGCATTATTTCTGCCAATCCAATCCCATTGGAATGGCTGTCTGTGGTGCTCGTTTTGCTTTCCCTCCGTAGCTTTTTAGGGCGCCCTGATCGTGAGATTCACCAAACGGGTTTGTTACCAATTCGGGAACGCTTTCCGATGTTGCAAAAAGCAGTAGAAAATGGCGCAAAGCAAATCGGTTTGAAGCGCATCCCGCAGGTTTTGATCAACAAAAAGGGGAATGAAATTTACGTCATGGGTTCTTTCCGGCGTTGGTATATTGTCTGCAGTTTAGAACAAGCCGAACTTTTAGAAAACCAGTTAACTGACTCCCCATCAACTACAATGACAGTACATGCGAAGATTTTTCACGAACTTTATCATTTCAAAACTGGGGATTACTGGCAGTTGGGATACTTAGCCGAACTACTTCAGACGACTTTCTACTTGACTTTATGGGTTCTAACCTTATTCGCAGGTTGGATCATTTTCCTTTTATTGGCAAAAACTGCGATATTACAATTATCGCCCAGCTTTCTCCTTCGAAATGTGCCAGCAGAAATTCAGCCTATTCTCGCGCAACTACTTGGCATGATTCTTCCACCCCGTGCGCAACTTGAAGTGATGAACCAACGAGCAGCTGAGATGAATTTTTTCTGCAGTTCTCTGGTTTGTTTCGAATCTTTCGTCCCCCATAATATTCTTTGTCGTTATTTTATGGTGCTTCTACCGTCCTCGGTTATGGCAGATGAGAGAGTTTTATGCAGACGCTGGCATGGCGCAAAGTTTAGGAACGACAGCCCCCTTTTGGACTATGATTTATGCCAATCGTGTCTCCTGGCGAAATAATATTAATCCGCCTGCCAATTGGATCACCATAGTTCTAAGATTGATTGGAAATATGCCTAAGCAACTTGGCAACTTGATCACACCTACGAATTTCTGGCCAAAATTTGCTGATCGGGTAAATGCATTATCTTTTCCTCAGAACGTTTTTTACGATTGGAAAAAAACTGCATGGTTACTTGGATCGCTCATGGTTGTTCTAGAGGTTTTCCTGAACACTCCTTTTACACTTCCATATGTGGAGAACTTGATTTACTTTATAACACTGACGATTGTGATTGCCACATCCTATTTTCTTTTGCCGCATATTCTTTTGGGAAAATCTGTTCTAAAAGAAGGTCTTCTCATCCTTATTACAGTCAACCTACTCAGGACGTTGTGGATTCTTTTTTCCATCTCATATTCATGGGTTCTATACTTGGTTAACCCCACTATGTTTGTGAACATTCTGACATCGGGAATTTATGCTAGCACACGCGATACTGGGATTTCTTCTCCACTCGTTGGAATCAATTTGTTTGATGCTCTTGTAAATGCTACAGTTGTTAAACTTAGTGCCAATTCCACTTATTTTTATAATTGAATTACTTGCACTATTAACGCTGATCTTTCTCATCCGCAGACTTTGTAGTTGGTACTCTCTTTTTAAGACAAGCCAAATTTTTAAAAGGATAATTTTTTGCCTAAATCTCTGGGCGCTGCTGATTTTATGTATGACAATTTTACCCTGGAGCAATGCGCTTTTGCTTGGCCACCTGCCTTCCCTTTTGATGCCAATGAATATTTTTTTGGCCGTTTTAGGTATTTTGACTTTTTTAGGAGGAAGTGTTTGGTTCGTTATACAAGATCAGCGCTACCATCATAGATGTCCCAACTGTAAAAAGAAAGTTATAGAATACAATCTTGTTGGGGCAATTTGCCCATCTTGTAAGACAATTTTGTACCCTTGGTTGTTGACAAACTATGAAGATGCGTAATATTTTTACTATAGTTGCGGTGATTTATTTATCCATCTATTTCCTTTGTGAGCTAATTCTGGGGTGGTCGTATCAGCCTTCGGAAACGGCGGTAGATATAAGGATGGGCGATATACTATTTATGCTCCTGTATTGTTGTGCGCTCACACCCTTAGCAGCCTTGAGTAGTATTTGGTTGGTATATGTAAATCGACTCTGGCTTTCTAGCATATTTTTTTGGGCGACATTTCAAATTCTATTTATCGTATCTATGGGTATGGATTCGTTACCTGGCTTGCAGTTATTTTTTACCAGCATTCAGATGTTGTTATCACCATTGCTTCTCTTTGTGAATTTCTTATACGCTCATCAAAAAAGAAACTCTTTGACGCTTATGGGATGGGGGTCGATTGGAATTGTGTGGTCTTTTTTATTGACTTGGGCCGTTACAGGGAATCTTTTTGAGAAATCGACTGCATTGATAGGAACGGCCTCCAACGAATTATGGTGGTCACAGGCTTTAGTGTTTGGTTTTACCTCTATGGTGGTGGGCGGGATGGTCAGTTTTGGTATTGAGACTTTCCAGATTTTGCGGAAAGAGTATTCTAGTAATGGGTAATTTGAACTTTAGCAACCATATAGTACGTCTGATGTGGGTAGGGCTAAACGATAGTGATAGTTTAGAAAGATTGCATTGGATGATAAAAAGCTTGTTGACGAGTTCGTGGACGAAATCCTTTCGGAGAATGGCAAAGCACACCGAGATGATAATAGAAATAGCGGTCATTCGAATCTGTCAAGGTATATTCCAACGCTAAAACATTATTTTCATCTTAAACATATTGGTGAATCAAATAAGGCGAGGAACATTGTCCTCGCCTTATAAAAATTACCGTTTTTTCCTCCTTCTTCCGGCATCAGCTAGCACAAACTCACCAAAAAGTGTCATCTGCACAGCATCTTGCGCCAGCTCCTGCTGAAAAACAGTCATCGGCAGGCTGACAGCACCATACTTCCAGTTGGTTTGTCAACATCCCAAGATTAGTACCAATTGAAAGTGGAAAAATCAGGTGGGTTGTGCGGCAAATTGGTAGGGCGTCAATCCCGCCAATGCCTGATGCGGTCGGATGGCGTTGTATTCTTCAAGCCATTGTTCAGCAATTTCACGCGCTTCGGAGAGAGAGCTGAACAAATAGGCATCGAGCACATCTTCGCGGAAAGTACGGTTGAAGCGCTCAATGTAAGCATTTTGTGCTGGTTTGCCCGGTTGGATATGCAGCAATGTAATATGATGTTGCTCTGCCCAAGTCTTGAGCCGATGCGAGATGAACTCTGGTCCGTTATCCATTCTGATCTGTTTGGGAACACCATGCCAGGCAATCAGCATCTCCAAAACTCGGATGACCCGTTCGGCGGGTAAGGAAGTGTCAATCTCGATCCAGAGTGCTTCACGATTGAAGTCATCGATGATGTTCAAGGTTCGAAAAGCTCTGCCACTTGTCAAACTGTCACTCATAAAATCCAATGACCAGTTTTGGTTTGCCTTCTCAGGTTGAGATAAAGGTTGTGCTGTGCGCTTGGGCAGTCGTTTCTTCGGTTTGATGCGCAGGTTCAGTTTCAAGTCACAATACACGCGATGGATACGCTTGTGGTTCCAGTTGTGCTTCTCATTTCTCAGATAGTCAGTCATCTTGGCACAGCCCCAGCGCGGTTTGCAACTTGCCAATTTACGCCGCGCTTCAGGCTTTATAGCTTTTTTTCAACAATCTCCTTCAGGGCTTGATGCTCCAAGCTCAGGTTTGCATACATCTGCTTCAAGCGTCGGTTTTCGTCTTCCAATTCCTTCAGTTGCTTCAGGGCGCTGGCATCCAGTCCACTGTATTTGCTCTTCCACTTATAGAACGCACTTTTGCTGAATCCGTGCTTGCGGCTCAGCTCATCGAGAGCCACTCCGCTTTCTGCTTCTTTCAGGATGTTGATGATTTGCGTTTCTGTGAATTTGCTTTGCTTCATGTGGTTGCTCCTGTCTCTTATTTTCTCAGAAGTTTCCGCTTATGTCTGGTACTATTTTACGGGAGCCTTACCTTTGGATGTTGATGGCGTTGTTTTTTGGGAAGATATTGAATCCGGGCGGGTTATGTCGATTTCCGAAGGCGTTACGATGTTACGATAATATCGTAACATAACGAGCGTAAAAAAACAGCCGGGGATTTTCTCCGGCTGTTTTCGTTACTGCTGGTCACACAGAGGGAATTCCCAAGGTCAACCTTACAGGATTTCAATATTAAAACAACATTAGGAAATGGTCAAAAGTGGGCCCGGCTGGAGTCGAACCAGCGACCAAGAGTCAGTCAATAATCATTCTATTGGTACACGAGTCGGGGGTTTTCATCAAATTTATAATTTCCGGGCTATCTGGATAGAAGATTGCATTTTTTGTTGCT
The DNA here is from genome assembly GCA_963757465.1 of uncultured Chloroflexia bacterium. Taxonomy (GTDB): domain Bacteria; phylum Chloroflexota; class Anaerolineae; order Anaerolineales; family Villigracilaceae; genus UBA5195. The sequence continues at coordinate 770,496 of CAVWRY010000011.1, forward strand.
CACAAATGGGGACACAACTGAACAACATATTACCTTTCTCAGACTCTGCCGAGTCGTTTGAGAACTGTTTTCACCTGCCAAACAGTTTGTTAGCACTACTCAATCTCTTGCACAAGGTATTCAGAGATTGTTTTACTCTACCTTTAGCCGGGTTCATGCGGAGGGGTTAGTCATGCGAATCCTACTCATTCTAGTTTTGTTGATTGTTGCCCTGCTCTTTGGTCTCTCATCCATCTCCCAGTCATACGCCACCGCCCAGCAAGCCCAGGCCGCCATCGAAGCCAGCCGCGCGACGCAGATTGCCAGCGCCGGGAACCTGGCTACCATCCTTGTCACGGCGGTGATCGTTGTAGTTGTGCTGGCGCTGGGCATTTTCATCGCCTATTTGGAGTTGAAGGGCATTCCCCATCGAAGATTGATGAGCGCATCGAAGGCTGCGCCCTTCCAGCATTTCGAGCAGGCGGATGGCACCCAACTGCTCCCGGCTCTCATGACCATGCTGATGGTGGAAATGCTGCGCCGGCAGGACACACAGCAACATACCATGCTGGACATATCCCACCCCGAAATTCCAATGATGGACGACCCCAACGACTTCTGGATGATGTAATCATGAACCGCCTTACCCTGCTCGTCCTTCCCCTCGTTCTGCTGGCCGCCTGCGGAAAGATGCCGGAGCCTGTGCCAACTCCCAATCCAACTTCGACGCCGGATATCTACCAGCTCGCCCTGGGCAATATCCAGGCCCAATCCACGCTGGAAGCCATGCAGGCCACCGCCCAGTCTATCTCTGCCGACCTTACCGCCACCGCATACGCCCCGACCCAAGCAGCCGTGGCCACCGCCACCGAACGAGCCTGGATGGTTGCCGGCTGGACCGCCACAGCCTCGCTGCAACAGACTGCCACTGCCGCAAGCGGCACCGCCACGCAGCAGTCCTGGCAGGCGACTTCCACCCAACGCGTCCTGGACGTCACCGCCACTGTGGACGCCGCAGCCGCTCAAGCCCAGGCCACCGCCTTGCATGGCCAGGCCGTCTCGGTGGAACTGGCCGTGGAACGCGAGCGCATGATGAACTCGGTACAGGCTGCCGCTCCCTGGACAGCTCTGGGTGTCGTACTGGTTGCATTGCTCGTGCTGGCCTTCCGCTGGAGTAAGGTGCGTCCGATCCAGCGCGACTCGCGCGGGGATGCGCCGCTCCTGGTGATCGATGGCAAGGTATACGACGCAGACCGCAACCCCTATCCCCTGCTGGACCTCTCCGGCAAGAAACCCAGCATTCCAGCCCTGACCCCGCCCGAACTGCAGGCGCCCACCACCGCGCGCGACCAGATGATCGACCTGGCCACACGCGGCACCCAAGGACAAGCCAATCCAAGACGCCAGGCTATGGCCCAGAAGATGGCCGCCCAGAACATCCTGCCCCAGCCTGCCACGATCCAAATCCTGCCGGCAGAGCAAGCCCGCCCACTGTTGGGCGATGTGCTGCCCGGCATCGTGCGCGACGCCATCGAGACCGACCTAACCAGTACTGAACCAGGAGAGACACCATGACCGAAACCCCCATCTCCCATCGTGAAATGCGCCTGGCTGAGAGTGTATCCAGGCAACTGATCCACTCGCTCACCAGCCGCAAGCTCAACCCGGCTTTCAGCAACTTCTACCTGACCCGTCTGGCCGGCCTGACCCCACTGATCGCCGTGCTGGACACATCCAAACTCGGCGATCACGGACCTTACATCAGCCCGGACCTGCTGCACCAACTCAGCACCGAGCTGGGTGGCCGGCCGGTCTATCTCTCGAACTCCACCGGCATCCGCTATGTCGTGCTGCTCTCACCGTTGCCCAAGCTGCCGCGCAAGGTGGAATTGCCTGTGGATGCTCCACGGGGCCGGCTGGCCATTGGGGTGCGCTTCACCGGCCAGCCGGTGCTGCTGGACTGGGAGCAGTTCCTGCATCTGGCAGTCTTGGGCAACACCGGCTCGGGCAAGTCGATCTTCTTGCAATCGCTGGTACACCAAGCCATTCGGGACGAGATGAAGCTGCTGCTTTCCGACATCGACCAGACCACCTTCGGCCTGCTCGAAAACCAGCCGGCTTTGTTGGCTCCAATTGCCAGCACGCCGCCGGCAGTTCTGGCTTTGATCGAGCAGGCCATCGCCGAGTGCGACCGGCGCGCGGAACTTTTCAAGTCTCTGCCGGAACGTCCCCAAAAACTGAGCGAATACAACGCCCTAGCAGTCAAACACAGTCTGGAGCCCCTGCCGCGCGTTCTGGTCGTCCTGGACGAGGCCAGCACGGTGCTGACTGCCCTGGGTGGAGCCAAAGGCGCGCTGGGCCAGGCTTTGGCCACGCTGGGCTGGCGCGGGCGCAAGTTTGGCATTCACTTCGTCTTTGCGGCGCAGGAGTTCACCAAAGACATCGTCGGGCCGGTCCGCGACCAGGTCGGGCTGACCTTGTGTTTCCGGGTGCGCAACGGGCCGATGGCCGAACGCATGGGCTGCAAGGGTGCGGAGCGCATCCCGGAAAGCCGGCCAGGATTGGCGATCAGCGACCGGCATGGGCCCATCCAGACCTATTTCGTAGAGCAGTCTGCTCTGGCGCAGGGCCAGAACCTGCTGCCCGCCATCAGCGAGAAAGAACTTCACCTGTTCACCCGCGCCCTGGCCGAAGGCGGGAAACTGCCGGCAGCCAGAGTTCAGGAGTGGGGCGGGATCTCTGAATGGCAGGCGCGCCGGATACTGGAGCACTGGGCGCTCAAGGGCTGGCTGGCCAAGGACGCCCATCGCGATAACGCTTTCTGCATCACACCAAAAATGGAGGTTCTGCTCGCAAACCACCAATCCGCTCAATCCGGCTCAAACCCGCTCAAACCAACTCAAACCGTCTAAAACGGACATCAAACCAGAAAGGAACAACAAAGATCATGGAAACCAACCTTATCCCGCTCGGCATCGACGCCGGAAACGGCGCCTTCAAACTCTTTGGCGCACCCGGCGGGCTGGAGCTCGTCTCACAGGTCGCCACAAACGGCACCCAAAAGATGCTCTCCACGCTCGGCCTGCGCAAGCAGAAGGCTCCCTTACAGATCACCAACGAAAGCGGCTCGTTCTACGTCGGCGCCGGCGCGCACGACTACGGCCGCCCAGTCGAGAACCTGGACGTGGAGCGCTTCAATGGCACGCCCGAAATGAAGGCGCTGCTACATGGCTCGTTGACCCGCTACCAGCAGCGCTACGGAATATTTATGACTCCGCTCACGATTGCTGTGGGCCTGCCGAATGAAGTGCTGACCGGTGAACAGGCCGGGCAGAACCTGGAGAACGTCAAACGCTGGATGCGCGGCACTCACACCTGGAAGGCGGATGGAGAAACCTACTGCGTGGAGATCGCCGACGTCAAGGCGGCCAGCCAGGTGACCGGCGGCTTGTTCGATTATCTCCTGGACGCGAACGGCCGCTTTATCCCCGAACGCAAAGGCGCCTTCACCAGCGAGGTCGGCATCATCTCAATCGGCTTTGGCACGGTGGAGTTGATGGTGGTGCGCGATCGCACACCCGTCCAGCGCTTCACGTCCGGCTCGACTTCCGGGGTGCGCCGGCTGCTTGAGATCGTGAACGGCCAGCGCCTGTATTCCCTAGGCGAACTGGACACCCAGCTGCGCGCCGGCCATCTGGACATCGCCGCCGCCCTGCCGATCTGGGAGCGCGAAGTGACGGGCGTCATCGAAAAGCAGTGGGGCACCTCCTGGAAGCGTTTTGCGGCAGTGCTGATCATGGGCGGAGGCGCGATCTTGCTCAAGGATACCTTGCCCTACCGCTTCAACGGCAAGGCCTACCTGCCGGACGAACCGGTGCAGGCCATCGCGCGCGGCCTGTATCGCCTGACACTGCTCCAGCAAACGCGCAAGGGCAAGTAGCCAATGGCGCGCGGCAGGCCGGCCTCCACTAACCCGGCATGGGAATGCCACATCCATTTGCGCCTGCGCGCGGGCGAGGATGATGACCTGATCGCCTTCCTGAGCAACCTGCCGAGCCGCAGGCGAGCGCTAGCGCTCAAGGCGGCGCTGCGCTCCGGCGGGATGCAATCTGCCGGCCAGAGCGTGGATGAAAGCCTCGACGACGAACTGCTGGATGCAGTGGATGATTTTCTGAAATGATGGGAACCGGAAAGTCGCCTGATTTTCTGGTTCCCAGGAATATGCCCGAGGCCTAAATGATTGTGAAGATTTGAATGAAACCTTTTGAAAACTACCAGACCGATCAGGATTGCAGCGCCCTGACCATTGCGCGCCGGCTGTATAAGTTTTTGATGCGGCACACAGCCGTTTCGATAAACCATCAGAAAGGAACTCAACATGCCAACCAAAAACAATGACTGGCAACTTCATAAACTCAAGCAAGTCTACAAAAGCTACTTCAGCCCGATCCGCGCCCGCTCTGGGGAGGGCCGGCAGTATATGCTGCGCGCGTTTCTCTCCGCCCTGGAACATGAAGGGCTGAGCATCCAGCGCATCGACGCCGCGCCAGACAAGCCCTTCAATTTGAAGAGCGGGGTGGGCTATCTATTATTGGATCACCGCTACCTGCTGGACGTGGTGCGGGTCGAAAACCTGGATGAATCCATCGCCCGGGAGTGCCGTTCCCAACTGTCGCCGGGAAACTTTGAACTGCTGGTCTTCAATTTTGGCAGTCTGGAACCCGAGTGGTATCCCCCGGATGAGACCCCAGACCAACCAGATGATTGGCGCTTGGCTCTGGCAGAAGAGGAGTTGGATGACGATGTGGAAGAACCTGTTTCCAGATATTGAGCCGGTGGACGTCGTGCTCAGGCGCGCCTACCACCAACTACTGGATCCGCTGCGCGCGGTTTGTCCCGAAGTTCGTGATGCCGCCATGAAAGCCTGGGAAGAAGGCCGCCCGATTGGGCCGGCCCTGGCAGACGGCATTCGCGCCTGGGGCGAGAAAATCCGGGCTGAAGGCAAAGAGACGGTCGCACAGTTATATGCTCGCTTTCTAACACAGGAAAAGCAACTCACTCAACAGGCAAAAGAAATAGAAACTTCAAGGAAGCAAATCGATGAGTTGAGCAAGAAAATCCAGAAATTGGAAGAAATCAACTCTGAGAAAACAGAAACCATTCAATCCCAGAATAATCTATTGGTGAAACAACACGAACAGTTCATCCGTTTATTAGGTTCGCCAAAAGATGAATAGCATCATTAAGTCGTTAACTTAATTAAAAAGGTGTAATGCTTAAGGAGTTTTGTTATGCTCACATCCCCATCAGAAACCCAACAATTGCAAGAAGCCCTGGAAGCAGCCATTCCAGACCAGCACTGGCTGCACATCCTGGAAGTGTTCCTCCCAACCGGTGTCGCGGATAACCTGCAAATCCAGGCGATTTCCGGTCTGGACCGCAACCGGCTGCGGCGCTTCCTTGAGAAAATGGAACAATCCGCCCTGGGACTTGCGCCCGTCCTGAACATATTGGACACGAGCGTCCGTCGGGTCGGGATCACCGGGCGTCCACCCAAGGTATACCTGCTGGGCAAGAGCGGAGCGGCGCTCTTGAAGGCCAACGGGTACGAGGATGCCAGACCCTCTGCCCTCAGCAGCGAAATAGCGGTTTCGCATGCCCTGGCGATGCTTTCAATTCAGCACTCTGCCCAGCAGGCAGGCTGCCTGGTGCAGACCGACCAGAACCTATCTTATGGGAATGGACAGGTGTTACGCCCGGATCACCAGGTCGTACTGCCGGACGGGGAGCAGGTGCTCTACGAAGTGGAGCAGGAAGCGCGCAGCAAATTGATCCCGCGTATTCTGGAAAGCCTAAAAAACAAGCAGGCCTTCTTCCAAACCGAAGAAAGCCAGGTCTTCCTACCCGAAGTGCGCATGCTGATCAACCTGGAGTACGGCCGCAAGTGGAACCAGACGCTGAACGTCTGGCGCGAGGCCAGCAACCTGGTCGTCCAACAGAACAAAGCGCCGCTGGGTTTCAGGCTGCTGGCCATCCCGATCCTGGAGTTTCTGCATAGCCCGGAATGGGGTGTGGAGACCTCAACGCGCTGGCATGATTTCTCCGCTCCGACCCAAAAACAAACCCTGCGGGAAGCAGACGAAATTGAAGAAAGAATTGCCGAGGAGCTGGACACGGCCCACACCATCGAAGAGGATTGCATTTTGCTCACGGCGCTCGAGCAGGATTACGTCCGGAATGAATTGCCGAAGATTCCGGATCCCGATCTGGATTTGTTTGATCTGGTGCTCTTGATCTACAAGGCATCAAAACCGGAATCAGGCGATATCTATGGCCAGATTGCGCTGCGGCATACTTCGATCTACCTGCTCAAGCGTTACCTCGAAATGCACCCCAGGCTGGTGCGCGATTTGCGCAAAGCCATTCACTCGGGCCGCGGGCGCATGTACTGGAGTCCGAAGACCATCCTGCACCGCATGCAGCTCACCATCGATACTTTCCTGGCCTACTACGGTTGGCAATCCGGCGGGCGGATCAGGGTCACGGCCACCACGGAGCACGAACAGGGTACGACCCAATTCGGGGTACGGGTGGAAGCCAATGGCGTGTTTTGGTATGGCATTGGCCAGAAGAGCAGAGATGCAAACGACGCGCTGGCCTGGGTGCTGTGGGCCTTGTTCGAATATGCCGTGGAACTGGGCCTGGGAAAACCTGAATTTTGGTAAGACAAGAAGGAGAAAATTATGGATACAACCATCATCAAGAGTTTCGAGAAATATCTCAAATCCGAAGATTGTTCTTTGCTCACCGTGCGCGGCTATTGCTCTGACATCGAGCTTTTCGTCCGCTGGTTTGAACAAACCAACGGCGACGCCTTTGCAGTTCAGTCGGTGACCCCCAGCGACGTGCGCGAGTACCGCCAGTATTTGCAGGTGACCCAGCGCAGGAAGGCAAGCACGGTAAATCGCAAGCTGGCGGCACTCGCCGCCTTGATGAAATGGGCCAAAGCCACCCGGCAGATTGAGAGTGACCCAACCGAGAAGATCAAAGCTATTCGGCAGCAGGAGCACGCGCCGCGTTATTTGGATAAAAAGGAACAGTTCGCCTTGCAGCGAGCGATCGAGAAGGATTTACAGCTCTCCAAACTGCGCTACCCCAAACGCTGGGTGACCCGCCGCCGGGACGCTTCGCTGACGCTCTTCTTGCTGAATACCGGCCTGCGCCTGAGTGAACTGACTGCCCTGCATTTGGGGGATGTGCAGCTCTCGGAGCGCAAAGGCAGTCTCCTGGTGCAAAACGGAAAAGGCGGCAAGCAGCGCGCGGTGCCGCTCAATACCGAGGCGCGCAAAGCCCTGCAGGAATGGCTGGAGGTGCGTCCGGCCACCCAGAGCGATTCGATCTGGGTGGCAGTGGAAGCGGAAAGCGCAGGTTTGAGCGGGCGCGCCGTCCAGCGCATCCTGAAGCGCTATGCCCAGGAGGCCGGCTTGGAGCAGCTCACCCCGCACATGTGTCGCCATAGTTTCGCCAAAAATTTGGTAAACCAGGATGTCGGCATTGAAAAAGTCGCCGCGTTGCTGGGCCATGCCAACCTGAATACCACCCGCATCTACATTACGCCCAATGAGCGTGATCTGGAACTGGCCGTGGAAAACCTGACAAACCACTAACAACGGAGCACACATCATGGACTTAAAAAACAATGCCGCCGGGCGGAAACCGGCGGCAACTTCAAAGAACGCAAACGCGTTCCAAAACGGCAAGGCCCATCATACCACAGCATTTACCCCCCTAAATGTTGAGCGACTGCTTTCTGGGATCGAGTTGGCCAAACTGGCCGAGCAAGCCGGTACACAGCTGCATCCGAGTGGGCGGGAACTACGCGGCGCTTGCCCGTTGCACAAGGGGGATAATCGCAGCGCTTTCAGCATTTACAGCGATGACGGTGGGCGGGAACACTGGCATTGCTACACCGATTGCAACACCGGCGGCGATGCGATCGACTTCGTCCGGCGCTGGCGCGGGATGGATTTCATCGAGGCGGTGAAATACCTGGCCGAATATGCCGGGCTGGGTCTGGACGAACTGGGTTTTTCGCCCCAGAATATCCAGGCCGAGAGCGAACGACGCAGGCGCGCGGATGTCTTTGGCGCAGCAGTACAGTATTTTGCTTCCCGCTTGTGGGACAAAGAAGGCGATACGGCGCGCGCCTGGCTGCTCAAACGCGGTTTTACGGAAAAGACGCTGCGCAGCGCCGGCTGGGGCTTTTGCAAAACAGATAACGGTCTGCTCCAGCACCTGCAAAAAGCCGGGGCTGATCTGGCCCTGGCACGCCAAAGCGGCTTGTTGCGCGCGGACGGTCTGGATTTCACGGCCAACGCGGAGGGGCAAACGGCAGCGCCAGACGGATACATCATCTACCCCCACACCTGGAATGGGCAGGTCGTCTATTTCTCTGCCCGTGGCTTGAATCCGCTTGACCCGGACGACAAATCCCGTAACCTGCCAGGGGAACGCCAGGTCTACTGGGCGCTCGTTCCGGGCGATACCAACCTGGTGATCGTCGAAGGCCAGGCGGATGCCGAAAGCCTGCGGCAGATCGGGCGCTCTGCGCTGGCCTTGTGCGGGTTGGGCAGTCTGCCAGCGCAGGAGATCGAGCATACCCGGAGATACCGGGCGGTTTACCTGGCGCTCGATAATGACCTGCTGCACGCCAAACTGCCTGCCAGTGAGCAGGACAAAATCCGCAAGCGGAAGGCGGAAAGCACAGCGCGCTTGTGCGAAAGCGTTGGGCCGCTGACGATGGTAGCCAAAGATTTGCCCCACAAAGACATGAACGCCTGGTTGCAGAAAGGCCTGACTGCCGAGCTGCTGGAAAAATACCTGGCGTCGGCGCAAACCTGGCTGGATGTGTTGATCGAGCAGGCCCGCTGTGCGCCGCTGCTTGAACTCGATTCCCGTCTACAGGGCATTGCCGTTCATTTGGGCGGCTTGTCTGAAACGCTGCAAGCACGCTATTGCAACGCCATCGAGCGTAAATTCAACCTGAATCGGCGGGACATCAAGCGGTTGATGAAACAGAACGAACCAACTGCGGACATGCAGTATTCCGAAATCAAGGAAAGCCGTCTGCACTTTATGAGCGAGCCGCTCGGCAACTTCTGGGCGCGCATCAGCCACGAGCTGATGGTGGATGATGGACTGAACCCACCCTGCGTGCGCTACAGCCTCGAAGGCGGGCTGTCCAATGGAAAGCCGCTCCAACCCATCCAGGTCGAGGCGCGTTCCTTCGGGAAAATGGAGTGGGTTCCAGACAACTGGGGCATGCGGCCCATTATCAGCCTGCCGCCGGGCAAGTCCTACCTGGTGGCGCGCGCCATCCAGGAAGTCTCGATGGAGACCGTGCGCCGTGAACGGCTCTACACCTTTACCGGCTGGACGGAGGCCGATGGCCGGCGCGGCTTTCTGAGCGCATCCGGCCTAACTCATGCGACTGGCTTGGATGAAAACATCCGGGTGGAGTTGGGCAACAACAATTTGCGCCATTATGCTTTACCGAAGGCATCCGCTGATAAATCTACTGCCCTCCGCGCCACGCTCGATTTCCTGACGCTGGGTCCGCGCAAAGTGACGGCCCCGATTTGGGCGGCCATGTATGCTGCGCCGCTGACCAGCTTGCGCCCGCTGAATGCGGTGGTCTCGGTCTATGGCACCACCCAGAGCGGCAAATCCACGCTCACGCACCTGGCGCTGACTCACTTCGGCGCTGGTTTCATCCAGGGACGCGACTACCACGCGCCCATCGACTGGACTTCCACGGCAACGGCCATCGAAGCGGCCATGTTCCTGTCCAAGGATGTGCCGCTCGTGATCGACGACTTTGCCCCGCAGTTTTCCAGCGCGGCGGATGCACGCACGATGCACAAGAAGGCGCATTACGTGGTGCGTTCGGTGGGCAACCGCTCGGCTCGCGGTCGTTCCCGGGCAGATTTGTCCCAGCAGGCCACCCGTTTTCCGCGCGGGTTGGTGATGATGACTGCCGAGAATCCGCTCGTGGGGCAGAGTATCGTGGGACGCATGATTTACGTCGGTGTGGAGCCGGGCGATATCCTGCCGGCCCAGGGCGCGCAAGCCCAGGATGATCGCCTGACGACTTTACAAGAAAAAGCCCAGCAGGGACTGTTGGCGCAGGCGATGTCTTTATATTTGCAATATCTGGCCGAGCACTGGGAACGAATCTCTGAAACATTCCCATCGATGGTGGATGCAGCCGGCCAGGTGGCGCGCCAGGCTGGGGGCTTGCAGAATCGCCTGCCGGATGCTTACGGAGTTCTGGCCGCCGCGCAGGAAGTAGCTTTGCGCTGTTTTCAGGATTTGGGGCTGGTCTCTCCTGCCGAAGCTGGGAAACTGGCCGAGGAGAATAACACCGCCCTGCTGGACGTGATCCGCAGCCAGGCCGAGCAGGTGGCCGCTGAATTGCCGGTGCGCAAGTTCTTCACCGCGCTCTCGGCCCTGCTTGAACAGCGCAAAATCTATCTGGCCCCGCGCACCCAGGCGCTGGAGTTCACCCCGCCCTACAACGCCGACCTGGTGGGCTACTTCGAACCGGGCGACGAGCAGGCCGTTTACCTGCGTACCGAAGTCTGTCTCGCCAGGGCAAAGGAATTCTGGCGCGAACTTGACGAAAACCTGGACGTCATGCCGGATGCCCTGCGCCGGCAGTTGAACCAGGTACCGGGCATTCTCTGCCGGGTAGGGGACAGGCAGGTGGAAGTAACCAAGTTCTGCGCCGGAGCCAACCAGCGCGTGCTCGAAGTCGATCCTCGGCAGGTGGAACTGCTCTACAATCTCTCGCTCTGCAACTCGAAATAGAGCCCAAAAAACCTGGCGTTGGTCTGCCAGGTTTTTTGATTCCCGTACATCGGCCCGGAAAATATTTTGCTTAAAGAAGCCTGCCTTGATGTAGTTCAGTAGTTCACTGAAAATAGCCTATCCCATATATGGAATGAATCATTATTATTTATCCTTTTGGATGCTATTTATGGGTGTTTGAGTGAACTACGAGTGAACTACCACTGAACTACTTGTGAACTACTCGGGCGTGGGCGAGTGAACTACTTTCGGTAGGCGCAGTTCAGTGTGTAGTTCAACAAAACACCCGCCAGATGTTGGGTTTTACAGCGAAATCGTTGCTAATATCCATATCTGGCGGGTGTAAAAGGCGAGTGAACTACTGAACTACTAAAATAAGAGTATACAGGAATTAATTTAAATTTCCCACAAAAATAGTGCGCTGTGACTGGAAAACTATTGAAATCATCCAAGCGGAAGTCATCGATTTCTATGGCGTTGACCCAACAACAAGCGATGATTGCGCATCAGCCATCGGCAGCGATTCGGCCCTAACCATAGATATCGCCCAGTCAAACCGGGGATCTGGTCACCAACAGAATCGGCCATGTTATGGTTTGACGATGATTTCCAGCTTGCCGGATAGGGCCACTAGGTCGAGCAAGGCGGTGCCTATGATGGCGGCCGCCCATGCTCCGAATTTGTAGACACACGCGACCGGCTCTAATATTTTGTTGACTTCGCCCAATTTTTTGTGGGTGTCTTCGGCGTGGGTGTTGGTCAGGCCGTATAAGTCGACGATGGCTGAGAAGAGCAGGATGTCGCGGGTCTTGCCGTCGATCTCGGTGCCGCTTTTGAGCAGGTCCCTGATTTCTTGTAGGGTGGCGATGTTTGGGGATATGGTGGGGAGTGCTGGCATTGGTTGCTCCTGAATGGGCGCGGATGGTGGGCGCAGTCACTAGGGCGCGGGGACCGCGCCCCTACAGGGGAAAATTAAAAAGCGGCGAGAGTCAATTGACTCTCGCCGCTTTTAGGCGGGTGGTTGGGTGCGTACTTGTATTTTAGCGCTTATTGATAATGATTGTCAATAAGGAATTAAAATCAGGAAGAAAGTGTATGCCCCTCGACAATGCTGATTTCTTCTTCGTTCAAGCCGTAGACTAATCTCGTGCTCCAAATCTTTAGTATCAGCCAATGGGTGCTGCGCTTCGCAGTTAGGATACGCCCTACAAATTTGATGAATATTCGATAAGATTTCAAATAATAAAAAACCGTAAATGTCAATTTAAAAATTTTATCTTTTGGGATGGTGAGTACTTAGTATCTCTTCACCATTACTTTCAACTAAGGACTTCAGCATAAATTTTTTAGGGCGAGAACCTATTGCCAAAAATAATGATTGGGGATTATTGCGCACATCGCCATGCAACAAAGCACTCAATGTAAACCATGGGGTTTTCCCTGTAGTGCTTATTTCTTTATCAAAACCTTTTTTCTCAGCAACTTCCCAAATTTCTTTTATTGCCAATGGACGTCTCTCGGCTTCAAGAACTTTACGAGCAAGTTGAATAAAAATACTAGCCATACTAATCTCCTTTACTGGAAAGTATTATTTTCCTTCAATAATTTTAACTTCATCTTCGGTTAGACCATATAATTGATATACCAACTGATCAATCTCTTCTTCTTGCTTAGATGTATTTGCTAGTGCATTGTTATGTTTTGCCGTCAATATACTGTCTGCAATTTTGACGACGCTTTCATGAAGCGATCTGTCCGTCGGATTCACAAAGTCAATATTACGTATTGGGAACACCCTTAATTCCTTAACTTTGAATTGTGGGAATACTTTTCTTTGCATTTTTCCGAAGGTTTGAACAAACCAAAAAGAGATAAGGCGAGAATTTAATAATCCTAAAATATATTTTATGCTGTGCCCAAACTTAGGATTAATAACAATCATGCTATTGTTATCATTAACTAGATTTTCGTTCACGTAGCAGGATAAGATAGAGTATGGTGGCTTTGCTGGTATTTGTCTAACAAGCAGCCTTTCTCCAAAAAATAGGTTAGTAGTTCTAGGTCTAGAAAGATTTTTTCCGTATTTTACAAATTGTCTGCTCCATCCGATTCTATACCTTTCAACATCAACACCATCAACATACTTTTGCCATGTTGCGTCTTTTTTTTCTAAACTATGATAAACCCTGTTTAGTTTCATCTTTTCTGTTTGCACTGGGGTTCCTTCTCCGACAGTGTATGCCTGAATCCCGTTTTTGACATCGGCTAAATTTTCAAGTGGTTTGCCCAAGTCAAATATTTTTGCGCACAGTGAGCTATGAGCGTCTGATTTTTGACTTTCATAACTTATCATATTATTGTGTGAATTAAGAAAAACATTTGGATGACTTGTGGAAATCAATTTGAACTCACTATTTTTAAGCTCGAAAATATTAATTTCATTCTTCCCAGTCTTCTTGAAAATCAAAATAGAATTATCTACACTGGCACTTTCAAATACTTTATCAATAATATTGACCACACTCACGGAGAATGTCTTGCTTAGAATAAAACTTCTAAACTCAGACGCCGTTTCAAGGGTTAACCAATTATTTGGGATGATGTAACTAAGACAACCCGTTTCCTTAAGCAAACGGCGTCCTTTTTCTACAAACAAAATGTATGTGTTGATTTTGAATTGAGTTTGAGTATATGCATGATTGTAGTAGTCTTTTTCTTCTTTTGTTATGCGTTCACGCGAAAAAATGTAGGGTGGATTCCCGGTAATTATGTCGAACCCACCTTGCAAACGAAAAACTTCTGAAAACACAGTTTTGAAATCAAAATTGACTTGGTAGCCAAAAGCCTTCAATGAATTTTTATAACGAGATTTAATCTTCTCGTCAATTTGATTTTTGAGTTTATCTTTTTTGGTCGGATTGGTCTCACCAAAGTGCTGGTGAATCAGCGTTTCGATTTCTTTTTCAAAATTAGAACCCCAACCTTCTCCCCAGCCAGCCCCCCAACCTTTTTCTGGGAAACCCACCAGGGAATTGCCGCAGACAATCTTATAGTCCAGATTGGGCAAGGGCTTGATGTTTTGAATATCGTCTTCATCGACAATCAGCGAGAGCCACAAGCGCAGCTTGGCAATTTCAACTGCGCCCAAGTCAATATCCACCCCGTAGAGCGAGTTTTCAATGCACTGGCGTTTGAAGTCGTAGATGGTCTTTTCGGTTCGCGTCCATATTTTCAAGACTTCACGAGCGCGGACGATTTCACTCATCATGCCAACGGGGAATGCACCGCTGCCGACGGCAGGGTCACAGACTTTGATGGCGGCGAGTTTTTCGTCAATCAAGGCAACGTTATTGCGAATGGATAAGGGCATCAGGAAGGGATAATCTCTGGTCTCACGGCCTTCGGCCAGCACACGCTCGTCGTGTTCCTTGATCTGTTCACCGCGCAAAATGAGTGTTTCAATATCTTCTTTAGAAACAGCATCTGCTAGGTGATGTTTCACAGTCAGATCCAATTGGCCTGTGGTGATTGTATTGCCAAACATATCGAGGTTCCCGTCACCCAGCCTTTGATAAGCTGGATTTTGATTTAATTCCGAATGAAGGTAATTAATGATGCTTTGCTGGCACATGTAATGAACAATCTCACGCGGGGTGTAGTAGACCCCGTACTGCTTGTTGAACTTGTTCTCTTCGCCCTTGCCACTGGTGAGCGCTGCCTGAAACTCGGCAAAGTTATCAGGACGAATGGCGTTGAACTTCTCGTAGGCTTTGCCCAAAAGCTCCGGGTCAATGGCCACTTCCTTTTCAAAGGGCTCATCTTCTTTGACAGTAAAGTTGTACCGGTCAAAGACATCTAAAATGCCGTCGCCAATATCCCCTTCACTGGTTTTGTTCTGATTGTGGAATAACTCATTCGAGAGCAGAATATCGGTATTGACCCAATCATAATTATTCATTGGGTCGAAAAGCCCCCCGTTCAAGAAGGGAATTTTGCACTTAAAAGGACTGTAGTAATAATCGTTATGTGCCCGGTCTTCACCAACCCGTAAGACTTCATAAAACAGCGGTTCTAAAATGTCGTTGAAGAAGTTTTCGTAGGTCGCATGCTTCTTATTGAATAGTTCGCGCAAAAAATTCCGAGAGCCTTCACCCCATTTTGCTCCACGCGGAACGCCGAACCAGCCTTTCTTTTGCAGATAATATAAAAAGACGATCTGGCCAAGCAGTTTTTTGGCAAAGTTGACGGTATCTATGCCTTTGCTTTCAAAATCGGCTTTGATCTGCGCGTCTTTCTCGACAATCGTATCCAGTTCTTGCTTGGTGCGAGTGAACAGTGCGCGGTATTTCTCGAAGAATTCTTTGGTGACCTTCTCGATGTTGAAGGCTTCTTCCAACTGGGCCAGGGTGGGGTTGTATTCATCATCTGCCATGAGCGGTACCAGTTTGCGCTGGGCGGTATGGCTGGCTTCATGCGCGCCGACCAAAAAAGACCAGCGTTTGGCTGGGGTAAATTCTTCTTTGATTTTGTTGGACTGCTCATCGTAACGGTATTCCATTTTGATGAATGAAAAGCGCCAGTCTGCAGGGTCGCTGGAGACAAAAGCGACGAGGGCGGCATCTTTCATGCCATCTTGCAGGTACCACGCCACAAAATTTCTTTGCATAGTGCGGGCGCGTTCAATGGATGTGTCGTTTTTCAAATAAACGATGAAGAGCATAACTTCGTGGTCATCCACCAGATATTTGCCAACGCGCTCCAGCTTTTCGACGTAGTTTTGAAATTTATCGGGAATGCGCGCGCCCTGATTGGTGCGGGTGCCTTCTTCGTCATATTGGTTGAGCAGGTTTTTGAGAAAGAGAAGATAGTGCTGTTTTTCAAAGCCTGAACGAAAGGTTTTTTGAACAAGGTCGATGGCTTGTTGTTGATTCATACACTGACCCCAGGTTTCTTGGTGAAAGGATATAAGGTATACGAATACCTTCCCATTCAGGCTTAAAGTCTTTTGTATTTCGTGTGACTAATAGCGCTGCATGACTGCGTGCGGTTGCCCAAACAATGGCATCTGGTAGTTTAATCTTATGAGCACGACGCAATTGCACCGCGATCTCTGATACCTGGGTATCAATGGGAATAATTTCAAAATGTGTTTGCATGAAATCGCGTTCATTGCCTTTTTCGCCGATAAGGACTTCCATCCAGGTTACTTGGCTGATCAGGACACGTTCATACTTTTCGTATTCAGTGTTTGCTTGAGGAATACCTTTTAGCGCATCGATAACGATATTTGTATCAAAAATGGCAATCATCGATCACCCCACTCATCTCGTAAAGTGCGTTGATATTCAACCCCATCAATTTCAAGCGCTTTCCAAGCACCAAACTCTGAATGGTCTGTCAGTGATTTCTCTCCCGTCAGACACATCGATAGAATCACTTCCCGCTTTCCCGCTGAACGGGGATTTTCTTCGGCATAATGACTTTTGAGCAGGCGCTCAGGGATATGTGTTTGTAGTGTTGCCAAAACCTTGAATGGGTTTAGCACCTGGTTGCCCAAATCTTCGAGGGCTTTATGGGTGACCTTGGTAGTTTGCTTTGGCAGGCCGCCTTCATCCAGTTGCAACATGACTTTTTTCAAATAGTCTTCCTGGTCTTCGGTCAACTGCTTGGTGTTCTTAAACGTCAATTTCAGGAGTTTCATAATCTTCACGCCGCTATCTTGCCCGCGACGAGGTTTGATTTCAACTTCGGCTTCTGTGGTGACATGCAAGAATGAGTCTTTGTTTTTATCAAGTAGGTCAAAATAAGTTTCAGGTATTCTCTTTTTCTTCTCATCCGCTGCGCTTTCAAGAATTTGTGCTGCGGAAATAAAATCCAATTCATCGGCCTGCAAGCCATCTCCCGCAATAAAGAACTTTTGCACTTTGCCTTTACGGAAGTAAGTTACCAGCGAACCTGCAAGCTGCGTTTTGGCTTTGGCAGAGCGTCCCTTTTTGGGCAGTCTTTTGATCTGCTCGAATAAATCGGGGTCATTATCGCGGATGTTCTTAATCAACGTCAGATATTTCAACTCGCTGGTTTCGCTTTCATCTTCGCCAGTAAGCGTGGTTTTGGAAACCAAGCGATTGAATAACTCGTGAGAACCGATGGGTTCGCCATCAGTAAGGAGTGCCGCGTCGCCGCCGAGCAAGGTCAGGAAGGCGTTGATCTTTGCTTCTGCGGCTTCTCTCAGTTTGATTTCATCATTTGATTGTTTGGTAGGGAAAAAATTGAAAGTGTAAATCGTGTCAAACCGGGTGTCGACACGATTGATGCGTCCAACGCGCTGCATCATGCGGGTGGGGTTCCAGGGAATGTCGTAGTTGATGACAATATTTGAACGGTGCAGGTTGACACCTTCTGATAAGACTTCGGTGGCCACCAAAATACGGTAGTCATCTTTCTGCCTTTTGGCCTTTGCATCGAAGTTTGCAATGACCACTTCGCGCAGTCCTGCGCTGGAGCCACCTGAAAAACACAAAGCCTGATTTTTATGAGCCTTGTTGATGTTTTCTGTAATGTACTCTGCCGTCTCTTTCGATTCACTGAAAAGAATGATCTTGTTGCTCTTTAAAAGCGCATTGGCGGATAGGACATTTAACAAAGAAATCAATTTCGGATCGCGGGTAATTCTCGCCCAAAGCCTTTGGATGTCTTGAAGGATGAGCAGGTCGCTTTTGAGCAGTTCAATAAATTCGGGTTTAAATTCACTGCTGCTGAATTTATAGGCCTTGCCGGCGTCAATTAATTGCTCAATCGCTTTGTCGTCATCAGATTCAAGGTACTCGAAAATCTTATAGATATGGTCTTTGCTGGTGTAAACATTGCCCTTTTCAAATTCCTTGATGAATAGTTCGTAGGAATGAATGAACCGGCCGATTGAATTTTTGAAGGCAAAGAAGCTACTCTCCAGCCTTTTGATGAGCAGGATTTTCATAAACTTGCCCATGTTCTTTTGGGACTGCGCTTCGAGCTGGTCCAAACCATCTTTTAGATAGAGCAAAGGGGTATAACGAGCGTATTTAAAATCCCCGGCCAGCATTTCCATGGTTCTGGTGAATGTCTTATCTTCTTCATCGTTCAATTCATAATACAAAGGCGCAGGCGCGGCAACATCGGGAAAATGCAAGCCTTGTTTCTGTAAATCGTTTTCAAAATATTTGACGATCTCGGTTCTGGTTCTGCGCACCATCAAATACTTGAGTACCTTCTCTCTGATTTCCTTTGAATTTTCTTTTACAACTGTTAGGTATTCGTTGTTATCTTTTTGACGATCCAGGCCCTTTAGGTTTTTCGCCAACCCACCGAAGAAACCTTCAAGATCGGGCAGGTTGGGGATGGTGCTTTTCTTGGTGTTCTGGAAAAGCTTTACTTCACTCAAAATATCTTTTGGCGAATTGTTGTAAGGTGTGGCCGTTACAAGAATGACTCGCTTGCCCCGGCAAATCTCGGCGAGCTTCTCATAGGTCATGTTGGTTTCTGTTCTGAAGCGGTGGGCCTCGTCGATGATAATATTCTTGAATTTTTCAACTCCCTTTTCAAGAATATCATCGAGCTTGCCTATCGATTTCGAAACTGGCCGGAATGCTAAAATCAGAAAAAGCATTTTTCCACGAGCCGGGATTATCTTCATCCAAGAGCACAGGTGGGGCAATCACCAGGGTTCGTCCATCCAGTTGCCCGGCAAGCAAGGTGGCGATATAAGTTTTCCCCAAACCGACGACATCCGCAACAAACACGCCGCCGTATTCTTCCAGGATTTTCTTGGCGTTCAAGACTGCCTGCTCCTGGTATTCAAGTTTCATAAAATTTTCAGGCAGGTAGTTTGCAAAGACTTCATCGGATTGGTTTAATTCATCCCTGAAGTATTCATAGAGCAGCTTCAGATAAAGCTGATATGGGGTAATGTCATAATTGAGCCAGGTCTTGGTGTTGATAGTCTCAATATATTTTTCGCTGATGTCTACGGCATTCAACCAGAGTTCTTCAAATTTTCCCTTGGCGAATATATAATCTGCGCTGTTTTTGAGTTCAACGTTAAATTCGAGATTATCCACCAGGCCTGATTGCGTTAAATTGCTGGATCCGGTAATAACCCGGCCCATGTCGCGGTCGCCTTCTTTGAAGGTGACGATATACACTTTGGCGTGGATATTTTGGGAAGGATAAACTTTGATTTCGAGTTTCCCGCTTTTAATCCATTCGATGAATTTGACTACCCCTCGCTCTACTGACTGGCTATCTTGCGAATTTTCGAGTTCACTTGTCACCTGCTGAACGAAAATATCCTTGGCTTCTTTGTGTGACGGGTCGGCCAGTTCGAGTTGTTGTTCTTCTTTGGCGGTTGTGAATAAATCGAATGATCTTTTATCTGTGCTGATTCCCACCAAAATTCTGACCTTCTCAGTATTTTCGAGCGATTTGTAAATTGCATAAAAACCGCTTGTGTAAAAATAGCCGGATAAAACATCAAAGAAGCGAGAATCTTTGATCAAGACATTGAATTTGTCTTTCAGGCTTTTCCCATTTTCGTTGGTGATAAAGGTGAGGTCAGTGGTCATAGGCTAATCTATTGGAGTCCGCCTGATAAGAAAAGCGACTAATTGGGTTAAGGTGGGGTTTACAGCCTACCCCTGTGTGGGTGTGATAGGTTAAGCATACAGGAGAATCAGGGTTAGGGCAAGGGGGAAAGGGCGGGGTTTCGGCCCCCTCCCCGGCCTCCCCCGAATTCCTGGGGAGCGGAATTCAGGGGAGGAGAAGTACTCGGTTGGTTGAAAAGGGGTGCTTGAAATTCCTGGTTGAAATTTGCGCCGATGGCAGTACAATTAGGGTACCAGCGGACAAAATTCGGCTGCATGCCGTGTGATTGTAAGACTGCGGTCTGCACAATCCTATATCCACTGGTTTTTGCTTTTTTTGGGGTTGAAAATTTGTTTTATATGGGTATAATTGAATTAATCCGCTTAAGCGGAGGTGGATCGCCCGTAGGGGCGAGCGTAAGAGGGTCTCGCGAGAGGCCCTTTTATTATTTGGGGTAGAGGACGATGCCGTAACCATCCAACTTGTCGTTATACAGGTGACGATTGAATTTTTGTTCGACGATGTCCATGAGGCGGGCAGCAAAAGGGGCGGGTTGATCTGTGACGATGCCATAGCGCCTGAGGGCCCACATTTTGGCGGAATGGCTGATCAGGTCCGCAAGCTGGATGCCGGCAATATTGGCCTTTTTGATTTCAAGCTTGATGTGGCGGGAAGAGAGGGCGGATTGAAAGTAGGCTGCAGAGGTGACACCCCAAATGCCTTGTTCGTACACACGAGTATAGGATTCCTGCAGAAGGTGGTCTTCTTTCTTGCCGCGCGCTTCGGCCATGACATCGCCTATGCGGTTGATGCGGTTGAGATAGCCAGCGTAACGTTGGAGGAGGAATCCGAGGCCGAGGTGGTAAGGATGGCCAGCGGTTTCGCCATAGGAGGCGCGCAGGGCGGCTTTATCGATGACGACGGCGACGACTTTGAATTTGGCGGCGGCGAGGATGTCGAGCAAGTCTGCGTCAAAGTGGGCGCGTTTGCGGTCGTCCTGCAGGGTTTTGAAAACGCGGCGTTTGTTGATGATATCGTCGCGGTGGAGGATGACAGGATTATCGGGGTGAGGGTGGAAATGGCGTTCTTTGAAACTTTCGAGGGTTTGGTGGAATTGGAGATAATCGGGATTTTGAAACCAACAGCCCAACAGGCATAGGAAACGATGGGCTGTTTCGGCTGTGTCGCGATAGACGTGATCGCCAGAACTCATCGAGATAGAGTCTGTAGCGGTCTTCAAAGTTGGACGGGCGGGAGGGGTTGTCTGGGTGTGGGTCTGCGGGCATATGGTCAACCTGATTGAGTGGGTATGGTGATGGCAAGGATACAGGAGAATCAGGCTGGGGGCAAGGGCTGTCAACCGACTTCTTCGCGGATTCACGGATTTGACCGGATAAAAGCAACTTCTTAATGCAGTTTGTGGGAATCTACATGGGTGCATCCGTTATTTGTTTTTACGTTGTGTTGTGCGGCGAAAACTATCTATCCGGCTAAGTGCGGCGACCAGTTGAAGATCACTTTATGCGACTTCTTTTATAGGTGCTACGACCCGTTATCGCAACGTTTTATGACCCATTCCAGCCTTTTGGCGTCGCACATCCATAGTTGTTTTATGATATTTTCTCCCCAAACGAAGACCCCCAAACCCTAATTCTGTTGTACACTAACAGTATTAGCCCGCACCGGGGAAACGTGCCGGCCCGCCTAACAAGGCTGAAACATGGAACTCGTCCTGACCAAAAACGCTCGAAATCAAACCACCAGCAGCCATAAGGATTCGCAACCATGACGGAAATCGAACCCTCCACCCTGCGCATTCTCAACGCCAAAGGCCAGACCATCGGCACCGGATTTTTGGTTTCAAAAACCCTGGCTGTTACCTGCGCCCATGTGGCGATGGCCGCCAGCCCGGACGGTGAGAACCGCATCCGCGCACAGTTTACGGGGCAGAAGCAGCCCATCTTTGCCAAAGTACTGGATCAATTTCTCGACCTGGACCACGACGTGGCGATTCTGGAACTCGCATCTGTCCCGGAGGGCATCCAGCCATTACGGCTGGGCCTGGCAGCGGAGTGCCAATCTGGCAATCCGTTCTACTCTTTCGGCTACACCAGCGCCGCCAACATTCAGGGAATTATCGCGCGCGGCGCAATCGACGGCTATCTGCCGCAGCACCAACTGCTGCAACTCCAGGCCCCGCAAGCCAATCACGGTATCAGCGGAGCGCCTGTGCTGGAAGAAAAACGCGGCGTGGTGGTGGGCATGATCACCAAAGGCCACGAGCAGCTCGGGCGCAACCAGGAAACCACCTTTGCCACCCCAACGGAAGTGATCTTCGAAATCTGCCCCGAAATTCAACCTTCTGAAATCTGTCCATATCTGGGATTGGAAAGCTTCAGCGCCGAGACCGAACGCTTTTTCTTCGGGCGTACGGCACTGACGGAGAAACTGCTTACCACTCTCAGGGGAGGATGCCGCTTCCTGGCGGTCTTTGGCCCATCGGGCAGCGGCAAATCGTCCGTGGTGCGGGCGGGATTGCTGCCCGCGCTGGCAAAAGGACAGTTGCCCGGCAGCCAGAAATGGGTGCAGGTCACGATCCGCCCGGCGGATGATCCCTTCGCCCAAATGAAAGTATTGGGGTTAGGTTTGCGCGACATCGACGGCTATCTCAGAAGACAGCCAGGCATGCAGCGCATTGTTTTGTTCGTGGACCAGTTTGAAGAGTTGTTTACGCTCTGCCCGGATGAGTTGCGGGATGGCTTCGTGCGTGACCTGGCGGCGGCCCTGGACGATTCGCATTTGATCCTGGTCATCTCGATGCGCGACGACTTTTACAGCACCTTCAATGCCAAAGCCGCGCCGCTGGCAGGTTGGGCCTATCAAAAGGTGGATGTGCCAGCAACGCTGGAACGCGCCGACCTAGTTGCCATGATCGAGCAGCCCGCCGCCGCTGTTGGACTGGCGCTCGAAGAAGGCCTGACGGACGCCATCATCAAAGACGCCGCCAGCGACGGCGCAGCGCGCAGCGCCACGCTGCCGTTGCTGGAATTTGCCCTGACGCAGTTATGGGACAAGCGCCGCGACGGACTGCTGACGCACGATGCTTACCAATCCATCGGCGGCGTGACCGGCAGCCTGGCGCGCTGGGCCGAAGATGCCTACAGCGACCTACCCAAAGCCGAGCAACCCCTGGCTGAAAGCCTGCTGACTTCCCTCGTCCATCTCGGCGATGAAGCCCTGGGCCTGCCCGACACACGCCGCCGCCGCACCCTGGCCGAGTTCGACGAACCCACCCGGCGCGTGATCAAACACTTCGCTGACCGGCGGCTGCTGGTGACCGGCGGCGAGACAGTGGAACTGGTGCATGATGCGCTGGTGCGCGAGTGGAGCAGGTTGCAGGGCTGGATCAAGAGTGACCGAGATAATTTGCGTCTACGAGAAGGCATAAGTGACGCGACACACCAATGGGAAGATGGTGGCAGGGACGAAAGTTTGCTCAATCATCGCAGCGCTAGGCTGGAACTGGCTTTGGCCATGAGCAAACTGCCTGAATACCACCTGAACCCAAGTGAGCAAGCGTATTTAAATGTGTGTGTGAATGTGCGGGAAAGGGAAAAAAGGGCGGCAGAAACGTTACACAGAAGGATAATCGTTTCATTATCGACTGGCCTGGCCATTGCGCTCATTCTGGCCGGATTTTCCGTCTACCAAACGTTACAGGCACAGGACAAGACGAGAATCGCACGCGCTGGAGAGTTGGCGGCGCAAGCAGTCACAGCCAGGGATAAAAATTTTCAGACATCCTTGTTGTTGGGTATAGAGGCAAATAAAAATAAAGATATTACTCAATCTCGTAATGCCTTATTGAACAACATACAAACCAATCCTCAACTACACACATTTTTGAATGGACATACTGATTCTGTAACGAGCGTTGCCTTCAGCACAGATGGCAAAATGCTTGCGTCGGGCAGCGCTGACAATACTATCATCCTGTCGGACGTGGCCACAGGCCAGGACATCGGCCGGCTGCTGGCAGGACAACATCATGTAAACAGCGTGGTTTTCAGCCCGGACGGAAAAACGCTCGCTTCGGGAAGCTGTAAGACCACTGATAGCAACAACATTTGTCTGCAAGGAGAAATCATCTTATGGGATGTGGAGAATAGGAAAGACAAGCAGCACCTTAGCATCACCCGGCAACCGGACAATGATAATCGTGTAATTAGCGTGGCTTTCAGCCCAGATGGAAAGATTCTCGCATCTGGCAGTTGGGATGGAACCATCATCTTCTGGGATCTGGCAACAGGTCAACCGATGAGCAAGCCATCGAGGAGACAATTTCTTGGGCTAACCAGCGTAGTTTTTAGCCCGAATGGCAAAATGCTCGCATCTGGGGGGTACGAAGGTGGTGACATCATCCTTTGGGATGTGGCAACGGGCCAGCCTATAGGTCAGCCGCTCACAGGACATACTGATCTGGTATCTGGTGTGGCCTTTAGCCCGGATGGAAACACACTTGCGGTAAGTGATGGCAGATATAGTACTATTACTTTGTGGAATGTAGCAACGGGCAAATTTATTAGTCAATTGCCCGATAAGAATACTTTTGGGATAACCAGCATAGCGTTCAGCCCGAATGGAAAGACCCTAGTATCTGGTAGTTACAACGGTGCAATCATCCTTTGGGATTTGACAACCATGCAGCCGATTGGTGACCCTCTGAAGGGCCATGCGGGTGCAGTAACCAGCGTGGCTTTCAGCCCAGATGGAAACACACTCGCGTCTGGCAGTAGTGACAAGACAACCATCCTATGGAATATGGATGTAAGCACACACGTGCCTATCAGCCAGTTGCTCACAGGAAATTTCCCCGGTCAACCTATGGCCTTTAGTCTGGATGGCAAAACACTCGCATTGGCAGGAAGTGATGATCAGACCATCTACCTGCGGGATATGGCAATGGGCAAACCTATCAGTCAGCTGCTCAAGTTACCTGTCTATGGCATCTATAGTGTTGCCTTCAGTCAGAATGGAAAGTTGGTTGCTTCAGGAGGTTGCAGGAAACGAGATAATAGTGACGTCTTATCCTGTCTTGAAGCACAAATCATCCTATGGGACGTAGCGACGGGTAAGCCTATTGGTCAACCATTTGTCCTTCCTGGCACTGTTCAGGCAAACACATTATCCTTCAGTCCGAACGGAGAAATACTTGCATCCGGCAGTTACGACGGTACTATTATTCTGTGGAACGTGGCGACAGGCAAGCCAATTGGTCAGCCGCTTACCGGACATACCGGTGGGGTACACACTCTGGCTTTCAGCCCGGATGGAAAAATGCTCGCATCAGGTAGCGAAGACCAAACTATCATCCTGTGGAATATAGCAATAGGTCAACCCATTCGTCCTCCATTTGTAGGGCATAATAGTGGGATATTCAGCGTAGTCTTCAGCCCAAATGGAAAAACGCTCGCATCAGCAAGTTTTGACCGGACCATCATCCTATGGAACATAGGAACAGGTCAACCCATCGGTCAGCCGCTTATGGATATTGATAGTGTTGCAGATTTATTGGCCTTCAGCCCGGATGGTGAAATACTGGCATCAGGTGGTAATGCTGCTTTTCTGTGGGATGTTGCGACAGGCCAGCTTATTGGTCAACCACTTACTGGATATACCAGTGGAGTAAACACTCTAGCCTTCAGCATGGATGGGAAAACCCTCGCTACAGCAGGTTGTGCAAAAATAGATGTCACCACAATTCATGGCGTCAGCGAAAAATGTATTCAAGACGAGGTCATCATATGGGATATTAATCCACAATCATGGATTGAGGAAACTTGCCAGCGCGCAAACCGCAATTTCACCCGTGCTGAGTGGAGTAAATATTTTACGGGTGAAGAATACCGTGCTACCTGTCCACAGTTTCCGCTGGAACCAGAGCCAACGCCAATCCCTAGCCCAACGCCATAACAGAATCGCCCACGCCGAGTGGCAGCCATAAATTACCCCTTCCCCAGCCGCCACTCCAACGCTGTGAAGCGCTTGGCGACCTGATTGTTGCGCACGGCCATGCTGATGGCGCGGCGGTTGCCGGCCAGGACGCATAGGCTCTTGGCGCGGGTGACGGCGGTGTAGAGCAGGTTGCGCTGCAGCATCATGTAGTGCTGGGTCACCATCGGCAGCACCACCGCCGGGAACTCGGAGCCTTGCGCTTTATGCACCGAGATGGCGTAGGCCAGGGTCAGTTCGTCGGCTTCGCTCCAATCGTAGGCGGCGGCGCGCCCACCTGTCCTGGTATTATCAGGGTCGAAATCGACCAGGATGGATTGCTCGATGCTGTCGATGGCGCGGATGAAACCAATATCCCCGTTGTATGTGTCTTTATCGTAGTTATTGCGGGTCTGCATAACCTTGTCGCCAGTGCGGAAGGTCGTGCCAAATAACCTGCGCTCGGCTTTGCCCGGCGCGGGCGGGTTGAGCTTTTCCTGCAGGCGCTCGTTCAAGGCGCTGACGCCTGCCAGGCCACGGTAGACCGGCGAGAGCACCTGGATGTCGCGCAGCGCGTCCAGCCCAAACTTTTGCGGGATGCGCTCGACGACGATTTGCAAAATCCAGTCGGCGGCAGCGGCGGCGTCTTCGGCGGCGAACAGGAAGAAATCGCCGTCGGTCTGCGAGAAGACCGGTGACTTGCCCTGGTTGATGCGGTGGGCATTCGTAATGATCTGCGAACCGGCGGCCTGACGGAAGATGGTCGTCAGACGTGTCAGCGGGGCCACGCCGCTGGCGATCAGGTCGCGCAGCACATCGCCCGCGCCGACGGAGGGCAGTTGGTCGACATCGCCGACGAATAATAGGTGCGTGCCGGGGCGCAGGGCTTTGAGCAGGTTGTTGGTCAGCAGCAGGTCGAGCATCGAGGCTTCGTCCACGATCAGGAAGTCGATGTCGAGCGGGTTTTCTTCGTTGCGCAGGAAGCCGCTGGCCGGGGAGACTTCCAGCAGGCGGTGGATAGTGCTGGCTTTGTGCCCGGTGGCGTCGGAGAGACGGCGGGCGGCGCGACCCGTGGGCGAGGCCAGCGCGAAGGAGGTGCGCTGCGCTTCGAGTGTGGCGATCAGCGCTTTCAGACAGGTGGTCTTGCCGGTGCCGGGTCCGCCCGTCAGGATGCTGACGGGGTGGATCAAAGCCATTTCGACGGCGCGGCGCTGCTCGTCGGACAGTCCCTGCCCCGAAACGGAGTCCCGGAAGAGCGGCGGGTTCGCTGCGGGGGCGGCCAGCGCTTTCAGTCTTTCGGCGACGCCCCTTTCGCCGAAGTAGAGCGGGGTCAGGTAAATGACCGGGACGCCGTAAACGGCCCGTTGCTCGGCGACAGCGGCTACAGCTTGGCCCGCGTTTTCGCTTGCGAGCGGCACCAACTCCGAGCGGACGCGTCCCTCCTCGGCCAGGCGCTCCAGCCCGGGGGCGATTAATCCAAAATCCACTTCGAGCAGTTCAACGGCGCGCTGGGCGAGCAGCTCCTTGGGGGCGTAGACGTGGCCGTCGTTGGTCATTTCGTTGAGCGCGAAGACCAGCCCGGCTTCGATGCGGGCGGGATGGTCATGGGCCAGGCCGAGGGCCTGGGCGATGCGGTCGGCGGTCTTGAAACCGACGCCGTAGATGTCGCGTTCGAGCTGGTAGGGGTTGGTGCGGACGGTGTCGAGGGCGGCGTCGCCGTAGGTTTTGTAGATTTTGACGGCCAGGTTTGTGCTGACGCCGTGGCCGTGCAGGAAGACCATGATTTCCTTGACGTGCTTTTGGGCGTCCCAGGCGGCGCTGATCTTGCGCGTGCGATCGGGGCCGATGCCGTCGACTTCGCGCAGGCGCGCGGGCTGCTGCTCGATCACGTCGAAGGTGCTTGCGCCGAAGCGCGCGACGATGCGTTCGGCCAGGCGCGGGCCGATGCCCTTGACCAGCCCGGAGCCGAGGTAGCTCTGGATGCCAGCGACGCTGGCGGGCAGGGTCTGCTCGCAAAATTCGGCCTTGAACTGTTGGCCGTGCTGGGGATGGTTGTCCCAGCGTCCGCGCAGGCGCAGGTGTTCGCCGGGCGCCAGCTCCGGCAGGTTGCCGACCACGGTGACGAGGCCGTCCTTGCTCAGGCTCTGGCCGGGAACGCGCATCCCTTCGGGGCGCAGGCGCAGGACGCTGTATCCGTTTTCGGAATTGTAGTAGGTGATGCGTTCGACGGAGCCGGTGAGGTCGTCCATGAGGGGAAGTATACCCGGCAGCGCGGGCTGGCTTCTTTAAACTTTCGGTCGATTTTTATGATGTTTTGTGAATTTCGATGGATACGACCATTATAATGTGCGGCAGAGATGAGATTGTCAATCAGGCAGCTTTTCGTGGTTGAAGCAGCTTGATGCAAAATGCCGTTTCCGTGGAAACGGAAGCTGACATTATCATTTCGAGATTGGGAGAACAGGCATAATGACCTCAAAATGTAGGTCGCTGGCCTTGATTAACTTCTTTTGTATTTTCTCTGCTAAACCTTCAAGCTTTATAGAGCGATACTTGTCGTTTCTTTTCTTATAATCAATAAAGCTCATACTCTTGTCCGGAATAACGATTCTTGCTTCATTTTGATAGCTAAACTCTTCACCTTTGTAAAAAAGTTCGTAAGGATGCTTATCTGCACAAATCCACTCTGTATTTTTTCTATCGACATAACGAATCCTGTCCTTCAATATTATGCTATCACTTTCTTTTTGAATAGCATCTTTTATCCAATCCGAAAGCTCTGTATGATTTAAAAAATTTATGATAGCGAAACCATCAGAATCGCTAAAGTCTTGAAGTACATCTTCATATACTGAAAATCTATAAATTCTGTAATAACCATCCCCTTTATCCCAAGGCAGTTCTTGATAACTAACGCCAGGAGACAAAGCGTTCACTGTATAAAAGCAGTAAATTGGCATATTAATAACTGATTTCAATTTCAAGTCTATAAACTGGCCCTTTTTACTCTTAATTTAAATCATTTTTATGAAGCTTTTCTTGCTTTGCAATAAAACGGATGTTATCTTTATGAACTCTGGCAAATAACCCTTCGTCCTTATCGCCCTGACCTGGATTAGTATTGTGCAAATAGGCATAGCGGTCCGCACACCCTAAATAAATATTTTCAGTAGCAATTGTATTATCTATAAATCGGGATTCCATTATCTTGAAAGATATTAACTCTGCGGATTTCATTTCTTCTGCGGTTATTAGTTTTTGCTGGACCAACTTCATTATTTCCTCCAAAATCTCTAAAATTCCTTGGTTACAATGGGCATATTTGGCAATAATGTTCTATAATATAAAGAGTAAAACATGAAGGTAGGGTTCGGAAAAGGAAAAAAATGCAAATTGCAGAAGATGCTCAAAAATATCAAATGGCTATACCCCAAGAACACCAAATGGAGCAATTACACTTGGCTTATGTTATAGCCGTAGCGGCATTAAGCGGAACTACATTTGACCCACCAAGACAAGATTATGGAATTGATGGGAAAATCTCTGAGGTGCAGAGATTTCCAAATGGAAAATACAGAGCAACAAATTGGCATTTTGCTTGCCAATTGAAAGCAACTACTAATTTCAAACTAAGGAATGATATTGTAGCTTATGAAATGGAAGCAGAAGCATACAATAGGCTAGTGCTTGCAGAAGGTAATACGTCAAGAATATTGGTGTTATTCTGTCTTCCTAAAGATTGGGCAAATTGGGTTGAGCTTAAAGAAGAACAACTGATTCTAAAACATTGTTGTTACTGGACGTATATTACTGGAAAACCAACGCCAAATGGAAGCAGTCAAACAATCCACATTCCGAGAAACAATATTTTCACACCAGCCGCAGTACAAAAAATTTTCGAGAGAATAAAGCGTGGTGAGGATCCCAATGGAACTGCGAGCTAACAGCAAATTGTTAGATGATTTCAACTCTAAAAACCTGATTGAATACTTAGAGTTGACTGGTTGGCATTTATCGCATGCTTCGAATAGTAAGTGGCAGATATTTGAAGGAGCATCAGATTTCTATGGGAAACCATTAGATATTGTGCTGCCCAAAAATTTAAATGCGCCAGATACAAATCAGTATATATCAAATGCAATAAATATGCTTTCTGAATTAGCCAATCAAGATGTCGAAATTATTACTCATAATATCAAGAATTATGAGCGAGACATTTTACGTATTCGAAATCTCGAAACGAATACATCATCATCTATCTCACTCTACTTAGCAGCCCAACAAGTTCCACAGTTGAAACATTTAGTATCATTTGCTGCCTGTTCCGAGGTTGATCCAGTTCCGCATCATGTAAACGCGAATAAACCAATTGCAAAATCAATGGTTAAACATTATCAATTTGGACATACTTTTAAAGGAAGTTTTGGATATACAGTGGAATCGCCAGTGGCTGATAACATAGCTTCAGAAAATCATATGTTTAATAGATACTGAGGTAAGGTATCTTCCAGCAGAAAGAAGAGTGATGGAAAGGATTGTGCGTGGTTTAGCCAATACTACATATGCTACTCAAAATAGAGATACGCAAGCACTGATTGAAGGGTATGGTGATGGTTTAAACGCAAACATGTGCAGAGCATTGCTAAATATGGTGCCGAGTGGTAGCTATGATCCAATTGAATACACCATTACCTGGTCTCCAAAATTTAAGCCATCTGATGATATTCAAGACCCTACCCCATTTTTGATAACAGAGCCTAGTTATGATCAATTGGAATATGCCGCTGTAGTATTGGAAAAACTTGAACCAAAAGAAATTACTATTAGAGGATTTATTAAAGAATTAAAAGTAGACGATAACCCTCTTGGAACAGATACAGCCAGAACAGTAATTGTGCAGGTGACAAACGCAAGCAGCAATGTTCCAGCTAAGATAGCAATCTCACTTAACAAAGCTGATTATCAAGATGCATTAAGGGCTAATGGGGATTGGTTACCTGTTGATATAACTGGAATACTTCAAAAAAGAAGAGGAGACAAATGGTATATAGTGAAGTATTCTTCTTTCAATGTTACACCTCGGCTGTTATAAAGTTGACATTTCCAGAACAATCGTGCTAAAGCGCCGTCCCTGCCGATTGGCAGGGACGGCGCTTTTTGTTTTCCCGCAACAGGAGCTGTATGGTCGCAGTGACGTAGCACAGTTGGACGTTTTTGGCGAGCACATGCCGGACAAAAGCCTTAAGAGATCAGACCCTTTTGCGTTCTTCCGAGGAGTGCGTGCGGGCGGTGGAGGTCTCCGGGCTGGCGGGGACGTCGTCGCCGTGTAAGAAGGCCAGGCGGGCGGCCAGGGCGGCGTAAAAGACGCGCTCCATGTTGGTGCCAAAACGGATGCTGACCAGCACAAAGGCCAGCGCTAAATCTTCGCGTGCTGAGAGACTGTCTGTCCAGCCAGCGCACCAGCAGGGCAGATTTGCCGCGTCCAGCCGGGGCGGCCAGCAGGAGATAGGGAGTGGTGTCCGCCAGCCAGTTGTCGAGCATTTTTAGCGCGTCGTCGCGTCCGCCAAAGGGGACGGGGTGCGCGTCGCTGCCCAGGTATTCGCCAAGGAAGTTCTGGATGCGCTGGTCGTAGTCGTAGGGCAGCAGGTTGATGCCTTCGACGATGGGGTTGCGATGAGGCAGGACAGGTGTTGGGGGTTTGAGCTGGGGACAGACTTGCCAGATAGTTTCGGTAGAGATGGCAAAAGTGGTCTCGGCGTTGCGTCCCAGACAGGTGTGTCCTTTGCTGAGGATGCCCACGACCACGCCGCGTTTGTCGTCGTAGATCGGCGCGCCGCTGTGACCGTGGTTGGCTTCGTGCATGCGAAATTGGATGAAATTGCCTTCCTGCTTGAGTGTGATGAAGGTCCCCAGACCGCCGATGCCCTGCTCGTCAGCGGCAATGGCGTAACCGAAGGTATACAGGTCGTTTTTCAGCCTACTCTCGCTGGCGCGGCCCATGCGCAAGGGGAATACCCCAGCCGGGACTTCGTCGACCTGCAGGATGGCGATGTCGGTGGCTTCGTCAGGTCGCCAATATTCGATGAGCACGCGGGCGGTTGTGGATGTTTTCTTGCCGGTGAAACAAACATCGACAGTATCGCCTGGGCTTGCATTTAGCAGCTTGATAACATGCGCGCAGGTCACGGCCAGATTTTTGGCGACAAGAAAGCCTGTCCCAACCGTTTGACCGGTGGGTCTTAGGATGCGCAGGGTGCTGGGTTCAATCGGGTGTGGCACGGTGGGTTCTCCCCGAGTGGGTATAGGAATAGTGTAGCAGAAATCTGCTGTGACGTGTCAGCAATATGTCGGGAGGGAAAATGAATATGTCAGATTAGATGTTTTGGCTGCGCTCAGGAATTCCCCCGTGATTTATTAATTGCAGTCAACTTTCCAGCCATTACAAAATATAACGGGGCCAAGATGACAAACTGGAGCACGGCCAAAATAACCAATAGCGCGCTAACAGGTCCCCAAAAGAAATCCTTGACCAAAGTCGCCAATGTAAGCAGGGTATAAGTTAGGTAAAGGACCAACGCAGCACTTCCAATTGCCAGTACGACAGGCACGGTACGAATAGGTATATTAAGCGTTTGTAGGAATTGATCGTTTTTGGATGCTTCATGATACCCCCTACGGATAAAGGCCACTACCCTAATGGTATTTACGATATTGATGAACAAAATAACCACCCCCATACCAGCCCCCAGAATGGGATTAATTGAGATGACTGGATCTGTCAACACGACAAGCAAACCTAACAATAGCCACTCAGGAAAAACAGCAACCTGATATAGCA
Source organism: uncultured Chloroflexia bacterium (assembly GCA_963757465.1). Taxonomy (GTDB): domain Bacteria; phylum Chloroflexota; class Anaerolineae; order Anaerolineales; family Villigracilaceae; genus UBA5195. The sequence continues at coordinate 802,792 of CAVWRY010000011.1, forward strand.
TATCCCGCCGCGCTCTGATACTTGGATTTTGCATACGACTATTTCCCCATCGCTGCCAGGATTAAACGCACTCTCTCTTTTCTTTCAGACACAGGCATGGCTGCCAGGGCATTGATCAGCTTCTTCATATCTTCATCATTGGCAGCAAAGTCTTTTAGCTGATTAAACCAGATATCATCTTTGGGGGTATTAAAGAAGGCCGGCCGATTTGTAAAGACTGAGCAAAGGTATACCCAAAAAATCAGCTAGTTGCCTCAGCAATTCCAGGTCAATGTTTCGCTTTCCACTCAAGACCTCATGGAATTGCCCAGGGCTATACCCCAGAGCGATTGCTAGAGCACGTAAGGATGTGTTTTTCTGTTCCGCATTGAGTTTCACAAAAGAGAGTAGGGAATCTGCTGCTTTCATCTTGACAACTCCAAAAAAGTGATTAAAATACAGACGCATTCACTATTTAGTGAATGTAATTATCTCAGGATAGTGAACGAATGCGCGGACGACTTTCTAAACACAAAAAACAAAAACTGGTGCGCCTTCTCGATATGCACTACACACCTACTGAAATTGCCGCTGAAATCGGTTTCGGCAGACGTCAGTTTTATCGTGCTTATATTCCTGCCGGCTGTCCACATGAACGCGCAGAGAATGGCCATTTGTGGATCAACGGCGCTGCATTCCGTGAGTGGTATCTAAAAACGTATCCAAAAACAAAGATGGGCGCAGATGAAAGCTATTGTTTGACCTGCAAGGGTCCGGTACCCATTTTTCGCCCGGAAATCAAGCAAACAGGAACTTACACTTATGTTGCATCTGTCTGTCCAAATTGTGGACGCCATCTGGTGAAAGCACTCTCAAGCAAGCGAGCCAACCATGCTGAACCGTCAAAATAAATTTCTCGTGGATGAATATCTGGCCTATCGACAGAAATTTGACCAACTGGACCCTAAATCTATTCGGCTGGAACGAAGTCTCTCATTACATTACCTGACCTGGGCTGAAGAACGCCTTTTCAAAGAAGCGCCCAAATTTGACATCAGTTTGATGGAGTACGTCCGGGATTACAGGGGTACGAATGGGAAACCTTTGTCTCAGAATTACTACCGAAAGATCGTCGGATCGGCCAGGACCTTCTTTACCTGGCTAACCATCCATAAGCAGGGTTTTCGCTCTATTACTCCAGCTTGGCTTTCAACACTCAAGGTACGGCTAGTTCAAGAAGAGTTCGACGATACAACAACTGTTTCTCTCGATGAAATCCTACAGATCGCACGCACGCCCGTGAGCAATTTAATCGAAGAGCGGGTTCGCGCTGGCGCTGTCTTTCTTTATCTCTCTGGAATGCGAATTAGCGCTTTCGTCTCAATGCCGCTTAAAGCAATAGATTTATCTGAACTTGAAGTCAAACAATCGCCTGCGTTTGGAATGAGAACAAAAAACAAGAAAAGCGGCGTAACTTATGTGCTCCAGCTCTCAGAACTCTTCGATATCGTAAATGCCTGGGATACAAAGGTTCGTGAAGTTTTGTCACCAGAAGGTTTTTGGTTTGCGCCTATCTCACCTAAAACCAGCGAGATTGATCCTGGTGTAACTCAGGTAGGTGAGCATCGCGCCAACTGTTTTCGGAAAGATCTCGCGGACTGGCTGGCAAAGCATGGTATTGAATATCACGCTCCGCATGATTTCCGCCGCGGACATGCCAACTACCTGTTCGATAATGCCAAAGACATGAATGATTTGGAGGCAGCCCGCGAAAACCTGATGCAAGAAAGCCTGACAACCACGGAACGCTATGCGCGTCAGCGGAAAGATCAGCGCAAGAAACGCATCCTGCAAATGAGCGCCCCGGAAGCGCCTGCTCCGCAGATGAATTTGCAGCTTGAAATTCTCAACAAGTTAAACAACCTGACGCAGGTAGTCGAAATGTTAAAGGAGCCAATAATGTCAACAATAACATGGGTACAAAAACCCCTTACAAAAGTGGTCAAAAGTGGGCCCGGTAGGAGTTGAACCTACGACCAAGAGATTATGAGTCCCCTGCGCTAACCACTGCGCCACGGGCCCGGTTTGGGTTTGAAAGGCAAAGGTTGCAAGTTGAATGTTGAAGTTTGATCAACCAACCTTCAACCTATAACTTGCAACCTTCAACTGTTTCAGAGCGGGTGATCGGATTCGGACCGACGATATCCTGCTTGGAAGGCAGGCGTTCTACCACTGAACTACACCCGCAAGATCGAGTGCTTATTCTACCGTGTCGGGGATAAATGGTCAATATCCGTGTTGTTTCAATGGGTGGATCATGGGTAAAATGGAAGACCAAATCAACGCAACCGAAAGGCGCTCCTCCATGAAAATTTTTGTCCCAGGACGTATTTGTCTGGTCGGCGAGCATTCCGACTGGGCGGGCGGTTATCGCCGCATCAACGCGCATATTGAAAAAGGCTACACACTGATTGCTGGCACCGACCAGGGCATTTACGCCGAAGTTTCGCCGCACCCCACGTCGCTGGTGCTTTCGTCTATCAGGCCGGATGGTAGTCGCGAAGGGCCCTATGAAATTCCGATGGAGCCGAAGGCACTGCTCGAAGAAGCCCAAAAGGGCGGCTTTTGGAGCTACATTGCCGGGGTGGCCTACCAGATGCTGACCAATTATCACGTGCGCGGGCTGGTGATCGACAACTATAAGACCGACATGCCCGTCAAAAAGGGACTCTCCTCCAGCGCGGCCATCTGCGTCTTGACGGCGCGTGCCTTCAACCGCGTCTACGACTTGAAGATGACGGTGCGCGGCGAGATGGAGCTGGCCTATCAAGGGGAAATCACCACCCCTTCGCGTTGCGGGCGAATGGATCAGGGTTGCGCCTTTGGCAACCGCCCGGTGCTCATGACCTTCGACGGCGACCGTCTCGAAACGGAAGAGCTACAGGTAAAACATCCGCTGCATTTTGTGCTCGTTGATTTGCAGGCCAAAAAAGATACGATGGAAATTTTGAACCGGCTCAACCACTGCTATCCCTTTGCCGAAAGCGATCTTGATCGGGGCGTGCAGGAACTGCTTGGGCCGATCAACAAGCGCATCGTTCATCAAACAATGGAAGCGGTGTGTGAGGGGGATGGCGAACGGGTTGGGGCGCTGATGGTCGAGGCCCAGGCCTTTTTTGACCGTTACGCGACCCCGGCCTGCCCCGAGGAGTTGACCGCGCCGACCCTGCACCGATTGCTGGACTTTGGCTCGCTCAAACCGCATGTCTGGGGTGGCAAGGGGGTCGGGTCGCAAGGGGATGGGACGGCGCAGTTCATCTGCCGCAGTGCCGACGATCAGGAGGCCGTCATCCAAATTTTGGAGCGCGACCTGGGTTTGCACGGCATGAAGCTGACGGTTTCACCCGAGCAAAAGGTGCGCAAGGCGGTCATCCCGGCGGCGGGTTTTGGCACGCGCTTGTTTCCCGCTACCAAGGCCGCCAAAAAGGAGCTTTTCCCGATCATTGACCGGGACGGGATTGCCAAACCGGCCATTCTGCTGATCGTCGAGGAAGCGCTCGAAGCAGGCATCGAGGAAATTGTCATCATTGTCCAGCAAAATGATCTGGAAGATTTTCGCTCGTTTTTTACCCAGCAAATTTCGATTGAAAATTACAACAAGCTGCCGCGCCACTTTCAGGAATATTCGCGTCGCCTGCTTGAGATCGGCCAACGCATTACCTTTGCCATTCAGACGACGCAAGAAGGTTTCGGCCACGCCGTATACAGTGCTGCGCCACTGATTGGCGACGAGCCGTTCCTGCTGATGCTGGGCGATCACATTTACCGTTCTGATGGCGAAAGTTCGTGCGCCCGCCAGTTGTTGGATGCTTATCAGCGACACGGTACCAGCATCGTTGGCATGCGCCGCACCCCTGAAACTGAAATCGGCAATTTTGGCACACTGACTGGCGTCTGGTTGGAGGGCGACAGCCTGCTTAACGTCAGTGAGTTTGCCGAGAAGCCCAATCTCGATTATGCACGCAGCAATCTGCGTGTGCCCGGTTTGCCCGAAGATGAATATTTGACGGTGTTTGGGCAATATATCATCAAGCCCAAGCTGTTTGAGATTCTCAAGGAACATATCGACAACAACGTGCGCGAGCGCGGTGAGTTTCAGCTTACCTCGGCGCTGGACCGAATCCGTCAGGAGGATGGTTTTCTGGGGCTGGTGATGGATGGCAAACGCTTTGATATCGGTCTACCCGATTATTATCTGGAGACGCTCAGGACGTTCCGACAGTAAAACCGCAATAGCGAGAAAAGAGCATTTACCACGAAGTACGCGGAGAACACAGAGCTTTTTAAGGTTTTCTCCGCGTACTCTGTGTTCTCTGTGGTGAAAAGCTTTTAAGAAACAGGGGCGTGGCATGCATTTTTTTATGGGCAATAGCAAACGGGTGGCGGATTGTTAGCCGTTCGCTAGCATGCTCTGTGGCAATTGCTGTATGATCAGGGAAGGAGATTCATATGACCACTGCTTCTGCAAACCCCATGCTTCGCGCTATTTCAATCAGCGACTTCAGGCTTTTATGGTTTGGCGGGTCGATTTCGATGCTCGGCTCTCAGTTTACCTTGGTGGCCCTGCCCTGGCTGGTGCTGCAACTGACAGGTGATCCGCTGGTGCTTGGGCGGTGTTGGCGCTAGCGGGCATTCCGCGTGCAGCATTTATTTTGCTCGGTGGAGTCATTACGGATCGTTTTTCGCCACGCCTGATCCTTTTGGTATGCGATTGGCTTAACTTTGCCTTATCGGCCGGGGTGGCTGTGCTGGTTTATACCCACCTGATGCAGATTTGGATGTTGTATGTCTTTAGCCTGATTACCGGTTTGCTGGCAGGCTTTGTAATGCCCGCAGCTGGCAGCGTGATCCCATCATTGGTGCCGGAAGAAGATTTGCCAGCCGGGAACGCGATCATCATGGGGTCGCAGCAACTGGTGAGTTTTATCGGCCCTGCCCTGGCCGGGATTGTGATTGGAACATATGCGCAATCCATTTTGGGCATTTCGATTGCGGTCGATGCCCTGTCCTTTGGGATTTCAGCCTTTGCATTGTGGTTGATGCGCGGCGGACGCAAGCAAATAACCAAAGCTGCTGAGGTCGGTGAAAGTATCTGGCATTCAATCCGCGCGGCGGCAGATTATTTGCTAAACCACGCAGGGTTGAGATTCCTGTTTGTGATCATGGCAGCCGTCAACTTTTTGTTCACCGGCCCACTGCTGGTGGGAATCCCGGTACTGGCAGATCAGCGCCTGCCGGAAGGCGCAACCGCTTTTGGATTTCTCATGTCCGCATACGCGGGCGGCGGACTTGGGGGCTACCTCCTGGCTGGAATATTGCCCAAGCCGAGTGGACGCGGCTTAAGCATTTTGCTGGTTTCTCTGCTGGCAAGTTTTGGCCTGGTGCTCGCCAGTTTTGGCTGGATTACCGTTACCTGGGTTGACGTTGTCCTGTTGTTATTGCTGGGGATTGGGAATGGTTATATCGGACTTATTCTCTTCACCTGGATTCAACAACGCACGCCACGCGAGATGCTTGGGAGGGTGATGAGTATGGTGACATTTGCAAGCTTGGGATTATTGCCGATCTCTCAGATGATTTCTGGCGCGATCAGCCGTTGGGACTTAACTGGATTGTTTGTGGTGAGCGGTGTCCTGATTGTATTGACAGCCGTTTGGGCGGCCTTTCAGCCAGCACTGAAATTTTTGGGCAGTGAAATGAGCGGGGAAGAAACTGCACATGTTGATTAAAGAAAAACACTCCCTTTTGGGAGTGTTTTTGATTTTTTGGATTATTTCTTCAAAATAATACTGATTTTGCGATTGGGTTCTTCGCCGACACTTTCGGTTTTGACTTCGGCGTGGTCGCGCAACTCCAGGTGGACAATGCGGCGCTCGGCAGGGGGCATCGGCTCAAGCACCTGGCGTTTTCCGCTGCGGATGACCTGATCTGCCATGCGGCGGGCCAACTGGCGCAACTGGCGTTCACGGCGGTTGCGATAGCCTTCCACGTCGACGACGACTTGTACCCAGTGAGTTGCTTGTTTGCTGATAATGAGTGCCAGCAGGTATTGCAGGGCATTCAGCGTTTCGGCACGGCGGCCAATCAGTACGCTGAGATCATCGCCGTGAATATCAATCTGCATGGGCAGGTCGCCTTCAGCATCGGGGGTTTTGGCGTATTGCGCTGAGACTTTGGCTGCCACTTTCATCAGGCCAAGCATTTCGCTGGTGACCTGCTCAGCGTAGGCCAGCAGTAAATCATCCAGCACGGGCGCTGCAGCGACTTCAGTCTGCGGGGCGAGGGTGGTTGTTTCAGATGTTTCGTCGCCAGCTTTCAGGGTGATTCTGATGCGCACCTGACGGGAGCCAAGCCCCAAAAAGCCACGGGAACCCTCGTCGAGCACGTCCACATTCACCATTTCTTTGGCCACACCCAATTGCTCCAGCCCGCGGGCCAGGGCTTCTTCGATTGTGGGGGCAATAATTTCAAGTGTTGTCCGTTCCATGGTATATCTCCCTGCTCTCTAAACTAAGAACGTTTGGCCGTTTTCTTTTTGACGGGTGCCTTGATGGGTGCGGCTTCTTCTTTTTTGCTGAAGAGACTTTTGAAGTTGACTTTGCCAAGCGCCGCATATTGCAAGATACCGATTAGGTTGCTCGTAATCAGATAAACGGCGAGACCAGATGCGTAAGAGATTGTGAACATAAATAGCATAATCGGCATCATCATCGACATGGATTGCGTCATCTGGGCGCTCTGGTCGTTGGCGGCGGCACCACCGGCTGGAGCTGGCATGGTCAGCTTGGTTTGCAGGAAGGTGGTGAGACCTACGATGAGTGCAAGCACCGGAATGCCGAAGACGGGAATGCCAAACCCCGAAAGAAGCGCACTCAGGAAACCGATGTAGACACGCTCAGGCTGGCCCAGGTCCATCCACAGAAATTGACTGTGGATCGGAATGAGCGCAGCCATGTTGGCGGCGGGAGTAATTTGGGCAAGAAATGGGTAAATGCTGCGCACTACGCTGAGCAACTGCAATGGTGTTTCGCCAATGGCATGTTGGACGCTCTGATAAAAGCCAATCATAATGGGTAGTTGCAGTAGCATCGGCAGACAGGACGCAAACGGGTTGATGCCATGTTCCTGATAAAGGCGCATGGTTTCCTGTCCCATTTTTTCCTTGTCATCTTTGTATTTTTCCTGCATTTTTTTCCATTCATCGGACTGGTTCAACGTTTGCATGGCTGTGCTGGATTTAATTTGCGCAGCCATGAATGGGTGGGTCGCCAGGCGAATGAGAATGGTAAACAAAATGATGGAAATACCAAAATTGCCGATGAAAGCATAAATCAGCAAAAGGATATTGGTAAAAGGGTTAATAATGATGTTGTTCCAGAGAAAGTCCATAATGTTTTCCTATTTAGGAATAAACTTCCATTGCTGAACGCCATTCTGGTTGTAAGCAGCCAGCTTATATTCGGCATTCATGGGAGCGATCAAAATCAAATCCCCGGCCAATACGGGAGCGGTGTAGATTTTTGCGTTGTCAATTTTGATCGGGGCAACGACATCATCGCCTTTTTTGTCAACGAAGTTGATATAGCCATCTTCTGTGACATAGACGATCTTATCTTTCAACACCAGTGGACTGCCGATCACGGAGCCAGTTTCATCAATCGGATTGCGCACGGGTTTCCCATCAGCACTGTTCAGAATGTAGAATTTCCCGGCTGTGCCGTCAGCAGTACCAATGTAGAGATTTGTGTCGTCGAACGCAGGGGTTGACCAGATCCCACCCTGTAGCGTGGTTGACCAAACTTTGCTGCCTTCTTTTGCGTTAAAGGCATACAGGTTGCCGGAAATTGTCCCGACATAAAGGTTTCCATCGGTGCTGATGGCGGGGGGGCCAATAATGGCGTTGTCGAGGTTCTGCTTCCAGAGCTGTTTGCCGGTGGCGGTATCGAGCGCAATAATGTCGTGCGCAAGTGTGCCAATATAAACGATATTCCCGCTGACCACCGGGCTGGACCAGAGCGCATCGCTTGATACGCTTGTGTCCCAGCGTTTTTTGCCCTTCAGATCAAAGGCATACAGTGTGCCAGTGTCATTGGCGGCGTAAATTGTATCGCCGCTGGTGACAGGGCCAGCCATCCAGGTGCTTGTGGCATCGGTAAACGTCCATTTAACGACACCTGTAAGCGGATCGATGCTGTAAAGGGTATGGACATTTGTCTGGGTGGAAGCGTTGCCGAAGATGAGCTGCCCATCGGTTGTAATGGCAGGAGTCCCGTAAAAGATAATATTCCCGTCTGCTTTGGCGGGGAAAATTACCGGGGCGGGGGCTCCGTCTGCACCTGGGGCTGAGATGGGTGTGCCGTCACTTACGTTTATGGTACGGATATATTGACCGTCTGCCATGTAGACGTTTTTGCCATCTGTGATAATGCCCGGCCAGTTGTTTAATGGAGCGGCTCCGCAAGCCGTTAATAGCATGGAGACGATTGCTGCAAAAACAAAAAAGAGAACGCGGTTAAACTTCATCAAATCTCCTAGGGAACCGGATCATATCCGCCGGGGTTGAACGGATTGCATCGCAATACCCGCCCGCCAGCCATCAAGCTGCCTTTCACTGCGCCATGTTTATAAATGGACTGGTATCCATAGTGTGAGCAGGATGGATAAAAACGGCAGCTATTGGCTGGCATGATTTTTGAAAGGGTCATCTGGTACAACCGAATGCACATCAAGATCATAAGACGTGGCCAGTATAACGGTGTGCGCGGCAGGTCGCGTACACGTGGCTCATGCGAATAATCCTGTGGTAAGTAATGTGTATGCATTGGTAGGATTCAAGACCGAAAAGACGCTCACCCCTGGGGGGGTGTAAGCAAATTGGCTCGCCGAAAAAGCTGCGAGAGTGTTGCCTGAACCTGTTCGAAGGTTGCCGTGGGCAAGGGTTGTCTGGCAATCAAGACCAGGTCCCAGCCGGTGCGGACGGATGGAAGTAAGAGGCGCATGGCTTCACGTAAGAGTCGTTTGGCGCGGTTGCGTTCAATGGCCCCGCCGACAGAACGCCCTGCAGTGAAACCAATCCGTATGCTGTTTTCCGTTGCGGGCGTGGCTACCAATACAACAAGCGGGTGCGCGTAAGACTTGCCTGCGTTTCGCACCCGCTTGAAATCAGTGGATCGGGTCAGACGGAAATTACGTTTCACCCATGCCTCTTGCGTAATTCAAAACGAGCGCAGTGAGACACTTTGCCGAACCAAACTCACAGGGAAAATAGCCCCCGGCAGGGCAGCCTACCAACGATTCCGTTTGACGTTGTTGTTGGATTTGACGCTCAGTGAGATGCGACCGCGTGCGCGACGGCGCTTGAGCACATTGCGTCCATCGGCAGTAGCCATGCGCTGGCGAAAGCCATGTACACGTACACGGCGGCGAATTTTGGGTTGATAAGTTCGTTTTGGCATCGAAATTCCTCGTTTAACACAGAAATAAGATTTGCTTTTTAATGATGCAGGTTTTGCAACATATACTCACAAAAGGAAACCGCCCTTGGCGGTTTGAGTAGCACAGCATTATACCGTAGAGTGAGACTTTTAATCAAAGTTTTTCGGGAGAGGAGATGCGTTCATCCTGAAAGGCTGTGACGACCAAAATTGTGTCATAATTGGCTGTCTTAGACGATTCCAGACACTTTGCGGAGGTAAGGATATGAAGAAATACATCCTGCTGTTATTTTTTGCTGGTTCAATGCTATTAACAGCCTGTGAAATACCATTGCTGTCGAAGCCAACACAGACTGTAGAGCCGCCAACGGTCATATTGCGCCCGACGATCACCCAGACCTCCACTGAGACCCCACTCCCCCCCGGCGTTTTGCCCACCCGCCAGCCATCCCGCACCCCATCAGCGAAGGCAACCTGCCCCGAAACGGATGACAGTCTTCAGGCGCAGTTTGCTCCAGCTTTCAAGGGAAAAAGCCATGACGCTCGCCAGGTTGTGCTCGACTTTCTCAATGCGGGTGGCAATCCGCAACTTGCCATCACGAAATTGGCAGATTATGGTGTCACCGCCAACAGGCTGGATGTTACCGGTGACAGTGTTTCCGAATTTTTCCTGCCGAGTGGTTTTTACAGCATTTTCGGCTGTAAAAACGGCAAATATGAGACGCTGCTCGATGTTGCCCCATCCGAGGGCAGCGGGTCTGAAGCTGTTCCGCTCGCTATTCGGGATTTGAACCGGGATGGCGTCCCTGAAATTTTTATTGGGCAGGTGCTGGATTATCGTGTGAAATATTCGCTGCTCGAATGGGATGGCGCAAACCTGACACCAATCACCGTCGAAAAAGCCGGGGATGACAGCAAACATGTTTATATTGACAACTACAACATTTTTGCTATCGATGAAAACCACCAGGCGCAGGGAAAGATCACTGGCAACTGGCAAATTGCTGATAAAAATGGCGATGGTCTTTTGGAAATTTCTGTCAAAACTGGCGCGGGCACGGATTTTTCATCATCCAACCTGGAAGAGCGAATAACACTGGCCTGGAATGGAAAAGTATATGCGCTGGCAAACGACAACATTGAAGCCACTCCCGTCTTTACCCCGAAGCCAACAGCCACATCGGTGCCGTTTTCGGCGACTTGTAATTACAAAACAGCGGGACTGGCCTACGATCAGCGCTGGGGAGAGAAAAGCACCCCGCAATCGATTGAAAACTTCCTGAATGCGGGTGGCGACCCTGAAAAGTTGCGTGCTTCTGTCGTCACGCTGAGCATCCGTGATTTTACGAATGACAGTTTGAAGGACATCTTGCTGACAAACACGCACTCGGTTTATCTCTTTACCTGCGTCAACGGCAAATTTCAGCAGATGCTTGATTTTCCGTTTGATACCACGCCCTTTACTTTGGGCGTGATGAGTGTACAGGACATCAATAAAAACAACCTGCCCGAAATTTTTGTCAAAGACCTAGCTTGCATCACTACCGGCACAGATACATGCGGCGTACTTTATGCTGTCGAATGGGATGGGACAAAATTTGCGCCCTTGATTCAAGATCAAACCGCCAGTTACGTGCTCACCAAAAACCGACATTCTGTCAATTTGCAAGACACTGACAAAGACGGCATCCCCGAACTGGTCTGGGACGGCGGTATCCCCGACCCCAAAGCGGATCAAACTGGCCTGCCCTGGCGAACTCGAAACACACACCTACAAGTGGAATGGGAAAAATTTCATCCCGAAGCTGGTAGAGTATAGCGCGCCAGTCTATCTCTTTCAGGCGGTGCAGGATGGCGATCATTATGCGCTGGATGGTCAGTATGACAAAGCGCTGATGTCTTATCACCTTGTTCTTGAAAGCAAAAATCTGAGTTGGTGGTCACGCGCCCGACAAGATATCTTCTTGGGGCAGGTCGGCATCGGTCCTTGCGCCGTCAAAGACGCATGCGCCACCCCAGAGATTGACCCGACAGAAAAGCTCATCTTGCAAGCCTATTCATCCTACCGTATTATGTTGACGCAATTTATGTTAGGCCAGCCCGATCAGGCTGAGGCCACCTACAACAAACTGCTCGCAGACTACAAAACACAAACCGACGTATCTGCCGTTTTTGACATGACCAATGATTTCTGGCAGGAATATCAGGCGTCCAAAAATATGGGCAGCGCCTGTGCCAAAGCGATTGCCTTTGCCAGCAGCACCCAGAAGCCCATGTTGTCTTACATCGGCAGCAGTTATCACGGCGCACAGATGCAAATCTACACGGCGCAAGATATTTGCCCGTTTAAATAAAGTGAGAAGCTTAGGATATGAAACACATTTATCTTTTCCTTTTGTTTTTTTTCATGTTGTTAACCGCTTGCGCAGCGACTCCGTCGAACCCGACAGCGACTGCCATACAAATGACAGCGACCATCCCGGCGACCGAAACCCCCGCCCCGTCAACGACGACGGAAACCCCAATTGCGACTGCCACCCGACAGCCATCGCGCACCCCGTCTGCGCCGCAAACCTGTCCGCAAATGGATGAAAAGGCACGGGCAAACTTTGCCCCAGCTTTCAAGGGTCAAAAGGCCGCCTACCACGATGCCCGTCAGGTTGTGCTCGACTTTCTCAATGCGGGCGGCAATCCGCAGACTGCCATCGACAAACTGGCCGAAAACGGAGTGACCGCCAGCCTGTTGGATGTCACTGGTGACGGTGTCCCCGAATTACTGGTGCCGAGTGGCTATCTGAGCATTTTTGGCTGTCAGGACGGGAAATATGTCAGCCTGCTTGATATTGCGCCCACCGAAGGGACAGGCTATGAGTTTGTTACGCTCAACATTCAAGACTTGAATCAGAACGGCGTGCCTGAGATTTTCCTGGCGCAGGTGCTTGATGACCGTGTCAAATATTCGCTGTTGGAATGGGATGGCAAACATCTCGCGTCGATTGTGCCAGAGTTTTACCAAAGCAGCGCAAAACTGTATATTGAAAATCACGATATTTATGCCGTCGGCGAAAGCAACGACCAAAAAGGAGCAATCAATGGCAACTGGCAGCTCGTTGACATTGACAATGACGGCCTGAAAGAGATTGCCATCAAGGCAGGCGTCACTTCAAAATTCATCTTCAACGCCGATCTCGAAGAACAGATCATTCTCAAATCGACTGGCGGAGATTACCAGGTCGCAAGTTTTAGCACGGAATTCACGCCCACGCCAAAACCGACGTATACGCCTTTGCCGTTTTCGGCAACCTGTAATTACAAAGCACCAGATGTTCAGCTAGACACTTCATGGGGTGATGGAAGTCCTGTTCCAGCGATTGAAGCTTTCCTGAATCATGGTGGTAATCCACAAGATTTGAGCAAACACTTTGACATAACTATCAAGGATTTAAATAATGATGGCGTACCTGAAATCGTCGTGATTAATAATATTTCAATGAGTTCAATTTATATCTTCTCATGTATTAATGGCACTTACAAAAGCAGTCTGGAAGATTCCGATTTCTATCCAGTCAATAGTATCGAAATCCTTTCAACGGCTGACATTAACAAGGATGGTTTGCCTGAAATCGTTTTGCGCGATTTGAGTTGTTTTATGAATGGCTGCGCCTATTTATCCATTATCGAGTGGGATGGGACAAAGTTTGCCGGGTTGATTATGGATGGAAATGGCAGCGATGCAGAGAATTATGCCGAGATGATCTACTACAAAGATGCTTATCTGAAAGATATAGACAACGATGGCATTCTGGAATTGATTGGGGTCAACAGCCCAAGTGAAGGTAAAGACCCAGGTGGTCTACCATGGCGTGTGGAAACATATACGTATAAATGGGATGGAAAATACTACAAGCCACTTTTGGTTGAATATGGTACGCCGCATTATCGCTTTCAAGCCGTGCAGGATGGTGACCGCTATGCTTCGGATGGACAGTATGAAAAAGCGCTGGCAGCCTACAAAAATGCCATTCAAAATGAAAAGCTGGATTGGTGGTCGGAGGAACGAGAGAGATACTTGCGTGACCAAGGTGATCCGGCTTGCAAACAAACGGGTGCATGTGTCATGCCGCCAATTGATCCAATAGAGAAGCCCACCTTGCAAGCTTATTCAGCTTACCGAATCATGCTTACTCAACTCATCCTAAACCAGCCAGACCAGGGTGAGGCCACCTACAAAAAACTGATTGTAGATTATCCTGATGGGAAGGACGGGCATGTTATTGTGGAAATGGCCGATGCCTTCTGGCAGGAATATCAAGCATCCCACAACATGGGTAATGCTTGCGCCAAAGCTGTAGCATTTGCCAACACCCAAACACCTTTCTGGCAATACATAGGCAGTAGTTACATGGGCTTCCAGATGCGAACTTACCACGCAGAAGACGTCTGTCCCTTCAAATAGCCGATGTCTGTCTTGTCGCGTCTTTCGGTTATCGTCAAAGCCATAAACCAGTTGGGATTCTCTCAGGTGGCGTTGAATGCTTTGTATCGGGTTGGATTGAAAACAGGCTATTTTAGGATATTCGAAGCGAAGAGACCGAATATCCAATACTCCAATATCGTCCACCTGTTCGCTGTCCCATCCCCTGAAACTGTCCGTGAGACGATTGGCATGGATGGGTTGCAGGCTTTACTCGCCGAAGCCGACGAAATCGTTGCGGGGAGATTCCGCCAATTTGGCGCGGATCCTGTCGAAATGCGGCTCGCTCCACCGCCGCCGCTCGCCGACTGGACGCATTACGAAAATCATCACGCCCAAGCAGATATCAAACTGACCTGGGAGCCTGCCCGTTTTGGTTGGGCCTTCGTGTTGGGCCGTGCCTGGCACATCAGCGGCGACGAAAAGTACGCCGAAGCCTTCTGGCGGCATTTTGAAGCTTTTCAGGCGGCCAACCCGCCTGGCATGGGGCCCAACTGGATGTCTGGGCAGGAAGTTGGCATCCGTTAATGGCCTTTGCCTGGGCCGGACAGATTTTTGCTACGTCAAAACATTCTTCCCCTGAACGTTTATCCGGTTTAGCCATGGCTATTACGTGCCACGCATCGCGCATCCCCCCGACTTTGCTCTATGCACGTTCGCAGAACAACAACCACCTGCTTACCGAAGCTGCCGCGCTCTATACCGCCAGCCTGGCACTGCCCACCCATCCCGCCGCTGCCCGGTGGCAGGCACTCGGACAACACTGGCTGACGTGGTGTTTCACACACCAAATTGACCGCTACGGCGAATACGTCCAGCACTCGGCCAACTATCACCGGCTGATGCTGCAAACGGCTTTATGGGTCAGTGGCATTTCAATCAAAAATCAAAAATCAAAAATCGTAAATGAGAATCTCGCCCTGGCTACCCACTGGCTGCTCTCGCTGCTCGACCCGGACACGGGATGTGTCCCGAACCTGGGCGCAAACGATGGGGGGCTAATTTTCCCTTTTAGCACCCGGCCCTTCGAAGATTTCCGCCCCGTGGCGCAGGCCGCCGCTCGAATGTTTCTTGGTTATAGTTTGCTTTCCGGCGTCTGGGACGAGATGTCGCTCTGGTTTGGCGCGCCGTCTGTCAAGCATTTGCCGGAACTTCCGCGCTACCCCGGCGATCATATATACGCGCCACATTCGTGGGGATATTTGCGGGCTGTCCAATTCACCTCGCGCCCATCCCATGCGGATCAACTCCACTTTGACCTGTGGTGGAGCGGACTGAATATCGCGCAGGATGCCGGGACGTATCTCTACAACGCAGACCCACCCTGGGACAACCGCTTGACCAGCACGCTTGTCCACAACACTGTCAGCGTGGATGGGCAGGAACAAATGACCCGCGCCGGGCGCTTTCTCTATCTCGATTGGGCAAACGCCAAAGGGAAGCGCCACTTCGAAAGCGGCGCAGACTTCATCCAGCGCGCATCCGCCCAAACGGACGCTTATGTCGCCCGCTTCGGCATCCAACATAACCGCACGGTTACAGCCTACAGTGATGAACGCTGGCTGGTCGAAGATGACCTGACCAATACGCTGCTTCAGCCGCACACCTTGCGCCTGCACTGGCTGCTACCCGATTGGGAGTGGGCGCTAGAGAATAGTGAGCAGGGAGTAGAGCTTCGTCTTAAATCACCCGAAGGCTGGATCTTCCTGCAAATCACCTTCCAACCTTCTAACCTTCAACCTTCAACCAGCCTTTTTCGTGCTGGTGAAATTGTTTTCGGAACTGGCGCACCTGACCCAATCCGTGGCTGGGTTTCGTCAACCTATTTCAAGAAGGCGCCCGCCCTTTCACTGGCGATTGAAGTAGAATTGAAGGAAAGTGTCAAATTTATCAGCGAGTTCAAATTCCCAGTTATTTGATAATTGGATATTGGATATTCGGTTTATCTAACATCTAACATCTAACATCTAAGTCCCATGCATATTCTTCTTATCCATCAGGCTTTTGCCGCGCTCGACGAACCCGGCGGAACGCGCCATCACGAACTGGCGCGCTTCCTGGTTCAACGCGGCCATCGCGTGACGGTGATTGCCAGCCCGGTCAGCTATTTGACGGGGACGGCGACCACCACGGTGGGCACGGGAGAAAAACTGGATGGCATCGAAATCATCCGCGCCTACACTTACAACGCATTGCACAAATCATTTGTCCACCGCGTGTTTGCTTTTCTCAGTTTTATGGTGTCGTCGTTTTTCGTTGGGCTGCGCGTCCACCATGTGGACGTGGTCTGGGGCACGTCACCGCCCATCTTTCAGGGGCTGACAGCCTGGGCGCTGGCACGCGCCAAAGGGGCGAAGTTCTTGTTCGAGGTGCGCGATCTCTGGCCCGATTTCGCCATCGCTGTCGGGGTGCTGAGAAATCCGTTGCTGATCCAAATCGCTTTCTGGCTGGAGCATTTTCTCTATAGGAGCGCTGACCAGGTGATGGTCAACAGCCCCGGCTATTTTCAGCACGTTAAAAAGGGGCGGGGCGCGTCTGGTTGCGCTGATTCCCAACGGGGCCGACCCTGATATGTTTAATCCGTTTGATCTGGGCAGCAAGTTTCGGCGTCCGTACAACCTGAAAAACAAATTTGTGGTGCTGTATGCCGGGGCGCATGGCATCTCGAATGATCTGGGCGTGGTGCTCGATGCCGCCAAGCTGCTCGAAAGCGACCGCGATATTCAGATTGTGCTGCTGGGCGATGGCAAGGAAAAAGCCAATTTGCAGGCGTATGCGACACAAATTGGCCTGAAAAACGTGCTCTTTTTGCCGCCCCTGCCCAAGACGGAAATGGCGACGGCGCTGGCTGGAGCGGATGCCTGTATTGCGATTTTGAAGCCGCTCGAAGCCTATAAAACCACCTACCCGAACAAGGTCTTCGACTATATGGCCGCCGGGCGGCCCGTGGTGCTGGCAATTGACGGTGTCATCCGCGATGTTGTGGTTGCCGCGGACTGTGGCGTTTACCCAACCCCCGGTGACCCGCGCAGCCTGGCGGATGCGATTGCCTCGCTGGCCGCCAACCGCGACCGCGCTGTGGACATGGGAATCAATGGACGGCGTTATCTCGAAGCCAACTTTAGTCGCGAAGTGATTGCCGCACAGTTAGCAAAACTGATCGAGGGGATGAAGTAGCCTGGAATCTTGCATTTCTACATTCGTCAACAGGGCATCCCACTGCTGCCGGGTAAGCAAAATGATACCAAAATGACAATCGTAAACACGCCATACGCAAAAGTGTGGCGTGTTTGTTTACAAGGTGGAACTTTCTATTTTGTCCATTGTATTCAGCCGGGGAACAAAATATGCTTTTAAATGGTCTAGTACACAATTCACCGGGCAACGCCGATGCCCCGGACCAACCCACAAAAGGAGAGAAGAGATGAAGACCCATGTAAGACTTGCACTGTTTGTTTTTGTTTTGACAACTATTTTGCTTGCCGCCTGTGCCCCCATTGTTGGGCGCGTTTTCTCGACAGTGAATGCATCACTCGGTGCTCAGGATGCCCAACAAGCTCCGCCCGATGCCGCCCCGCAAAAGGATGGTATCACCAACAACAGCAGTGTAGCAGCCGGGGAGTCTTCAGAACTCAGATGCTGCTGCGCCGCAGGCCACCGCTGGCCCCGACGACACATCCACCCTGCCTGATGGCACACAACAGACCGGGCACATGATTATCAAGAACGCCGATGTCAAGTTGCAGGTTGAAGACACTGACACCGCCATTGACCGTCTCACACAGCTTGTTGGCGATGTGGGCGGCTACATTGTCAGTTCGCGGGTCTGGTATCAGGATTACAGCGGCACCAATTACAAGTATGCTACCATCAGCATGGGCGTGCCGGTTGACCAGTTTGAAACGGCCATGCGCCGCATCCGTGGACTGGCCTTGCGTGTGTTGGATGAGAATGCTACGGGGCAGGATGTGACGACCGAGTTTGTCGATTTGCAGTCGCAACTGGTTAATCTCGAAGCCACCCGCGACCGGATTCGCGGTTTTCTGGATAATGCCAAGACTGTCGAGGAATCGCTGCGCATCAATCAGGAGCTTTCGACGATTGAAGATCAGATCGACAAAGTCAAGGGGCGCATGAATTACCTGAGCGGACGTTCGGCTTACTCAACGATTACCGTCAACCTGGAGCCGAATCTACCCGTATTAACCCCGACCCCGACCCCGACGCTGCGTCCCACCCCTACGCCCACCGTTTGGAATCCGGGTACGACTTTTGATGGGGCCAAACAAACTGTAACTGTGGCTTACCAAGGTATCATCGAGCTGTTGATTAACTTCTTTGTCATCATTGTGCCGATTTTGCTTCCCCCGGCGCTGATTATCTGGCTGGTCTGGAAGTTTTTCACCCGAAAGAAGAAACCCGCCAGCGGCGGGTAGGCAACAAAAAAACGGCTCTGCAAAATTTTGCAAAGCCGTTTTTGTTTTATAACTTCATGCGCCACAGCGAGAAAGGTTCGTCGTAGCCTTTGACGGGCAACTCAAACCAGATTGGTTCAGGATAATTTTCCCGCAGCCAGGCTTCAACCTCGGGGTCGCTTTTGATCTCATTCGAGAAGATGACATCGCCCCCGGCGGCCAGTCCCGGCAAACGCGCGGCAATGTTGACGGTGGAGCCGAAATAATCCATGCGTTCGTTGAGAGTCACCACGATGCAAGGGCCGGTGTGAATGCCAGCCTTCATTTCCAGCGGTGGCTTGCCTTCCAGCGCAGCGATGGAGGTATGGGCGGTTTTGATCGCGCGCACGGCTGCCACAGGCTGGTGAAAAATTGCCATGACCGCATCCCCAATCGTTTTGACAACAGCGCCGCCCTCGGCGGCAATTGCTTGTTCGAGCAGGTCGAAGTGCTGGCGAACCCGGCCAAAGGCAGGTCCATCGCCAATCTGTCGGTACATACGCGTACTGTCGCGCAGGTCGGTAAACATCAACGTTACGCTGTTGATCTGGATTTCCTCCCCAGCGCGCAAAGCTTCAAGCGAAAACAAATCGCGGAACAATTGCAGGCTGGTCACATCCGCAGCGGTTGCGGCGTCATCGCGCCAGGCAGCACGCTTCAAGGTAAACTTTTGGTCAACAGCCGTTTGGTTAATCAGGTGCAAATGCGGGGCTGTGCCCACGTGCAATTCGCCTTCCGGCCAGCCGTTGTTATCCGCCGTAATCAATTCATCGGACGAACCTTCAGCATCCGCCACGGTCAGGCGTTCACCAGGAATGCCGGATGCTGTCAGGCTGTAATAACCATTCGACAAGGCTGCTGTAACATCGGCGGTTTCGCCCGGCGAAATGACTTCATTGACGACAATGTGCTGCCCGGTTTGCGGCCCGGTCAGGCAGAACTGCAACTGCTCTGGGATGGTGCGTATGCCCTTGCTCGGGCGAAAAACAACTTCCACCTGGCGGTCAAAGTTGACGCTGAAATCAATGTTGCACGAATCGCAATGGGCGTTTTTGCGCACTTCCCCCAGCGAGGCATGGCTGGTTTGCGCACCCCGGCATGAGGGGCAGAGCAACTCCCAGCGCATGTCCAGAACACCGGCGCGGGTCGCGCGCAGAAAAACTTCGAGGACGTCGCGGCGCGGAAGTTTCCAGAAATAAGCCAGTTGATAAGGACGCAAACGCTGCAAGGCCAGATCGTCGGCGTTTTCAAGCAGTTGCACAAGCAGGTCAAAGATGCGTTTGTCGCTTTCATTTTGAACAACCACGTTTTTCACAGCCCTGAGCCGTTCGCGCCCGCCTGTGGCAAATTTGCCATTGCCGGTAATGTCATAAAAGGAGCCACCGCGCTGAACGAGCTCGTCATATTTTTGGAAGGTTTTAATCGTGAGCGGCCCGTTAATTAAATTGAACTGAAGTTGCAGACCCAGATCACCGATTAGATTTGCGGCGCGCACCCAGACACGGTAGCGTAAGTGTGTGCCGCCTTCAGGCCGCTCGTCCATATTGAGCACGATGCTCATTTTTGCAATGGGACCTTTTTTATAATGGCGTCTGCTGGTGAAGCGATAAGGGAAAACCCATTGAAACGGCTCTTCATCCCAGACCCAGTGATAAAATCCGTATAGATAAAATTGCAGACGGCGTCCCCCCGGCAAAATGTCGAGCGCATTTTTGACCTGGGTCACGGGGGGCAGGCCGGTATCATGGTTGAAGCAACTCGTGTCTGCCACAAAAGGCCAGAGTTCCACGGGTGAAGATTTCAGGTCTACTGATAAGTCGTATAAATGTTCAGGATACATGGGAACCTCCAACTTGAATCAATTATACTGGCATCATAGGATCGAATCAGGTGACAGTCGCCTGACAATATTTCTCTTCGTGATTGCGGTATAAAAAATGTCAAAAGTGGTTGTTGCGATGTCTGGTGGTGTTGATTCGTCGGTTGCGGCGGCTTTGCTGAAACAGCAGGGCCACGACGTGACCGGTATTATGCTGCGTCTATGGTCCGAGCCGGGCAAGGAAAACTCGAACCGCTGCTGCACGCCCGATGCAATGGCGCAGGCGCGGCGGGTGGCGGCGCTGCTGGATATTCCATTTTATGTAATTGATGCCAAGGAAGTCTTTCATAAGACGATTGTCGAATTCTTTCTGGATGGCTATGCCAAAGGCGAGACGCCCAACCCGTGCCTGATGTGCAACCGGCATATCCGCTGGGAGTTTTTGCTGAACCATGCGCTGGCGTTGGGGGCGGAGTTTATGGCAACCGGTCATTATGTGCGGCGTCAAATTGCGGCGGATGGGCGCGTGGAACTTTTGAAGGCGCTTGACCCGGCCAAAGACCAGTCGTATGTGCTGCATGTGATGACTCAGGAAAAGCTGGCACAGGCACTCTTCCCGGTGGGCGATTACCCGAAGCCGGAAATCCGTCAGATTGCGGCGGCGTTCGGCCTGCCAACCGCTTCACGCGCCGACAGCCAGGATTTGTGCTTTCTGGCTGGGGATGATTACCGCAACTTTATTCAGCGCAATGCCCCTGAGATTGCCTCCGCTGGCCCAATTGTGACCCGCGACGGCAAAGTGCTGGGTGAGCATACTGGCTTGCCCTATTACACCATCGGTCAGCGCAAAGGCCTGGGCTTTACATCACCTTTGCCGATGTATGTGCTGGGCAAGGATAGTGCGACGAATACGTTAATCGTCGGCACGCTGGATGAACTGGGCCAGTCTGAACTGCTGGCGTTCAACATCAACTGGACGAGCGGAATCACACCAACCGGGCCGTTCCGCGCCCAGGTCAAGACGCGCTACACAGCACGGGAAGCACCCGCAGAAGTGTTCCCGCTCGATAACGGGACTCGTGCCAGGGTGCGCTTCGACGCTCCCCAGCGCGACCTCACCCCCGGGCAGGCGGCGGTCTTTTATCACGGCGACATCGTCATGGGTGGCGGCGTCATCATTTCTGCGAGATAAATTATGCCTTTACCGACCATTCTTTTGGGTGTTGCGCTTTCTACATTATATGGGGCTGCTTTTCACGTTGTGCGCGGCGGAAGCCTGCGCAAACTGGGTTTTTACCTGTTGCTGGCCTGGGCCGGGTTCTGGGTTGGCGACCAGCTTGGCGTCTATTTTGGCTGGACGTTTTGGGCGATCGGGGTGCTCAATGCGGGCGCTGCCACGCTGACAAGTTTTGCGTTGCTGTTGCTTGGCGAGGTCTTGAGTTCGCATTCTTTCGCGCGGGTCGGATGAATAACGAACAAAGTCACTGCACTTGAGATAATAAAAAACTCCCGCACAAGTGCGGGAGTTTTGATTTTGTGGTATCTCTGGTTTAGACGGTGCGGACGTCCGCAGCCTGCAAACCTTTGGGACCTTTTTCGATGGTGAATTCGACCTTCTGGCCTTCATCGAGGGTCTTGAAGCCGCTCGAAGCGATGGCTGAGAAATGGACGAATACATCAGGTCCGCCTTCGCGCTCGATGAAACCAAAGCCCTTGCTGGCGTTGAACCACTTGACAGTACCAATTACGCGGTCACTCATTGCTTATTCTCCTTACATAAAAAACGGAACAGGATATGTGGTGCATGTATTCAAGTGGTCGAAATTAAAAAGACAGGGCGAACGCCTTCACTTACATTTCCTACTACCGGAACACGCGCGAATTACAATAACACTTTATCAAAATGAAGGGTGAATGTCAAGCACCATTTTGGGTGGGAATACGGTGATCTTAAAGTCTGATAATGAGATTTAAAGCTTGGGATGGATGCGCATTGAAATAACGTCTGGCGACAGGGATAGTACGATAGGATTTTTTGTAAAGCAAAATACCGATGATAAGGTTATTAATACAAGCCATAGCTTGCCCAGCAGTACCTTTGGTTAAGCGAGTGTAATCTTCGCGCAAAGTGACATCACGGCGATAATGCAGTCCACTTTCGATGCCCCAATAGGATCGTATCTTTTTAAGCAATTGAACAGGGGTAATTTCTTCGCGTGTGAGACTGGTGAAACCATATTCGGTTTGTTCGTAGACTTCACCGGTCTTGAAGGAAACAGAACGACGTTTCAGTTCAAAGACTTGCTCCAAATAAGGCCAATCGAGGAAATCTTTGAGTTGGCTGCTCGTGGTGATGGTTCTTGTTTCGAGCCGTCCGTGACCTTTATTGGTTTGCTCGGCTGTTTCGAAATCTTTCGGCAGGTTCGCCATACCCGGAATGGGTTCTACATCAGGCTCAAACCACAGGCGGATGTTTTCTTCCATTTGGGGTTGATTGCCTTTTGCAAACCAAATATATTCACCACCCGCCTCCACAATTTTGATGGACACTGGCCTTTGTGTGTGTAAAGCATCACCCGCGACTACTTTTTCACGCAAATCAATGCTTTTTAGCAATTTTGGAGCACCTGGAATCTCAAAACCTTTCCCATCAACGGCAATCTCCATCAGCACGATCCCTTCACTTGGCAGGTAAGCCGCCAAAAGATACGTCCCTTTTTGATCCTTATTTAGTGTTCCGCGTAACACTTTCCCATCGATTGCCAGCAGAACCTGTTTGCCAAAGAATTTCTTCCCACTCAGGTATTCACTGCTGACTTGCTCCAGCTCTTCTACTTTCACTACTTCTGCCAGAATCCGTCCATATGTGCTGTGATCCGGCATCTTTTTTCGCTTCAACTTCAGTAGTTCAGCTAACATCTCGCTCCGATGTTTTGCCCATTCTGCTATGCCGGTTGGATGGCTCTCTCCGCAAATCTTTGCCATAATGATTAGCACCAATAGCGTTGCTAATGAGTATCTTACTCCCCTCGCTTTACGCACATCCGTCATTCCTGCAAATCTTGCATACAGACTTCCTACATCAAATACAAGCCCGGCTTCTGTGTTAGACTCCATCTCGACCTTCCTTGGTTGCTTTTGTGTCTCGTAAACCAAAGCTTATCCGAGAAAGGTCTTTTTGTTCATCCCACTTTTACGACTTTAAGATCACCGTATGGGTGGGAAGGAAGATATTTGGTTTTTTTTTAGATCGCGCCCAAAGGGATTTACGCCTGACGATTGGCAAGCTCGCGCAATTCCTGCTCCCCGATGACTTTGACGCCGAGCGAGATGGCTTTTTCATGCTTTGAGCCCGGCGCTTCGCCAAGCACCAGGTAGCTTGTTTTTTTGCTGACGCTGTCTGTCACTTTACCGCCATGCGCCTCGATAAACTCCTTGACGCCTTCGCGGCTGAGGGTTGGCAGCGTGCCGGTGACGACGAAAGTCAGACCAGAAAAGGCATTGGATGATTGACGATTAACGATTGACGATTGGTCACTTACAGGCCAAACGTCAGCAGCTTTCAGTTTGACAAGCAAGGCCAGGTTGGCTTCGCGCTGGAACCAGTCGGCGATGGCGGCTGCGGTGTTGGGGCCAAAACCTTCGATACTTTGCAGGTCTTCAGTGCTGGCTTTGGCGAGCGCGTCGAGATCGCTGAAATGGTGCGCCAGGTCGGCGGCGGCAACTTCTCCGACGCCGTGAATGCCCAGGGCCGCCAGCAGACGATTGAGCGGCTGGGCGCGTGATGCGGCGATGGCGCTTAACAGATTTTCGGCAATTTTGCCGGGTGGTTCGGCTTTGGTCTTGCGTTCTTCTTTCGTTACCGCCGCCAGAATGTCTGCGCGTTTGAGCAGGTAAAGGTCGGCGACATCTTTGACGGCGCCCGCTTAATCATTTTTTGGATGATCTTGTAGCCCAGCCCGTTAATATCCATTGCGCCGCGCGAGACGAAATGCTCAATGTTGCGCAACAACTGCGCCGGGCAGGCAGCGTTGACACAGTACCAGGCCACTTCGCCTTCGAAGTGCTCGACGGCTTGTCGGCAAGCCGGGCAGGTGGTGGGCGGACTGTAGGGTTGTTCCGCCCCGGTACGCGCATCCGTTACCGGGCCGATGATGTACGGGATGACTTCCCCCGCCCGTTTGACTAGCACCCGATCCCCGATGCGGATGTCTTTTTCGGCAATATAGTCAAAGTTGTGCAGGGTGGCATTGCGCACCACCACGCCGTTGATCTCGACGGCTTCGAGCACGGCTTTGGGTGTCAGCACGCCTGTACGGCCCACTTCCACGTCGATACCGTTCAGGGTCGTGGTCACTTCGCGCGCCGGGAATTTGAAGGCAATCGCTCCACGCGGATCTTTGCCGATCACGCCAAGCTCCCGCGCCAGTGACAGGTCATCGAGCTTGATGACCATACCGTCGGTTTCGTAGTCCAGTTCGTCGCGGCGCTGTTCCCAGGTTTGGGTGTAGGCAATCGCAGAATCAAGATCATCGAAACAGCGGGCCACGTCAGTGACAGGGAAGCCAAGGGCGCGTAGATATTCCAACAAGTCCCATTGCGATGTGGGGATTGGCCCGCCTTCGGAATAGACAATTTGATAGACAAGAATCGTCAGCGGACGTTGGGCTGTCAGCGCCGGGTTAAGCTGACGCAGCGACCCGGCAGCGGTGTTGCGCGGATTAAGGTAGGTTTTCTCCCCGGCCTCGGCCAGTCTGCGGTTGAGTTGATTAAATGCCGGGTTGGGGATGAAGACTTCGCCACGAACGACCAGGGTATTGGGGATTGGTAGAGTGGTAGATTGGTTTTCCACCGTACCAAGTCCCGCTTCCTGATTGACTGGTATTCTCAACGGAATCGCCTGAATTGTCCTCAGGTTGGCTGTGATGTCTTCGCCAATTTCGCCATCGCCACGGGTTGCGCCCTGCACGAAAATGCCGTCGCGATAGTGCAGTACAACGCTCAGGCCGTCGATTTTTGGCTCGACGACAAAGGCCGCTTTCTCCACGCGATCATCCAGTTTGCAGATGCGTTCATACCAGCTTCGGGCATCTTCGGCGCCGAAGGCATTTGCCAGGCTGAGAATCGGCCTGGGGTGCGGCACCTTCTCAAATTTTTCAGACGGAGCTGCCCCGGCACGCTGGCTGGGCGAATCGGGCGTGATCCAGTCGGGATGTTCGCTCTCGATGGCTTTCAGCTCGTTCATCAGCCGGTCATATTCCACATCGCTGATGATCGGCGCATCGAGCACATGATAACGATGCAAGTGAAAGCTGATTTCCTGTTTCAGTTGGGCATAACGGGTGGATGTGTCCATGAGTTAATTATACGTCAGGAGGCCCCAAAATTTACCCGTTGCATTGACGAATGCAACCCGCTATACTCGTATTGTTGGCTGTTAATTCGTCATACCGTTCGGGAGATCAATCATGGCAAACCTTTCCAGCGCGCCACAATCCATCCCAGGTTTGCGCGGGATGCAGTTCATGGGGCCGCAGACCAGTCTCTTCCGTTTCTTTGGCAACCCGATTAATACGTTGCAATCCATCCACCGCGAGCACGGACGGATCGGGGCGGTGCTGGCAAGCGATCCGTCATTTGTCTGCGCATTTGGCGCGGAATACAACCAGCGC
This sequence comes from uncultured Chloroflexia bacterium, assembly GCA_963757465.1. Lineage (GTDB taxonomy): Bacteria > Chloroflexota > Anaerolineae > Anaerolineales > Villigracilaceae > UBA5195. Next base: position 828,684 of record CAVWRY010000011.1, read on the forward strand.
CTGCTTTCGGATGCCAACCGCTTCTACAACTTTGCCGATCTGCCCTTCCCCATCCCGGCAGATTCAGCGGCGTCGCGGGTCAATCTGTCACTGACCGCCATGAATGGCGAGCATCACCGCCGTTCGCGGCGATTGATGATGCCAGCTTTCAACAAGGCCACCATCGCCAGCTACCGTGATGACATGGTTGCCATTGCCGAGCGGCAACTGGCACGCTGGCCCAAGGATAGCACACTCGATATTTCAAGCGAGATGATCGAGTTGACTCTGCTGGTGGCGATGCGCTGTCTCTTCGGGCTGGATGCCATCGACGAAGCCGAAACGCTCGGTCACATGGGCATGCGCTACCTGACCAATATCACATCGCTGGGGGTGATGATGTTCCCGGTTCAGCTTCCGGGCACGCCCTACTCCAAATTTTTGAAATTCGCCGAAAGCTTCGAGCATAAACTACGAGCGATGATCCACCAACGCCGCGCCGCATCCGCCCAAAGACAGGATGTGCTCTCGCTGATGATTAATTCATCTGATGACGACGGTTCCACCTTCAATGACGATGAACTAATCGGCCAGACCAGCCTGATTTTTCTGGCCGGGCACGAAACCACCGCCTTCACCCTGAGCTGGACGCTCTTTCTGCTGACGCAGCATCCCGAGACCTACGCCGCCCTGCTCGACGAACTCGACAATGAACTGCACGGCGCTGCGCCCACGCCCGATCAAATTGAGCGTCTGCCGCTGCTCGAAAGCGTCATCAAGGAAAGTATGCGCCTGATCCCCGCCACACCATTTTTCTTCATCCGTCAGGGCATGGAAGATTTTGAACTGGGGCCATACCGCCTGACCAAAGGGACGCGGGTTGTCTTGAGTCCGCTGATTACCCATCGACTCCCTGAAGTATTCAGCGAGCCAGATCGTTTTCTTCCCGAACGCTGGTCGAAGATCAAACCGTCGGTCTTTGAGTATCTGCCGTTTGGTGCGGGTCCGCGCATGTGCCTGGGGATGGGTTTTGCTGCGCTGGAAATACGGCTGGTGCTGGCGATGATCGTTCAACGCTTTCGGCTTTCCCTGCTCCCCACAGCGGAGGTCTCGTACAAGGTGCAGGGCATTACCCTGGGACCCAAGTTTGGCCTGCCAATGCACGTCACCCGGCAGGATCGCGCCTTTGCGCCGCCCACAACAGTCAAAGGTAACATCAACGAACTGATACAGTTGGGATGATAAAACATGAAAAAGCCACAAACAACCGCCCAGCCTGAACCACAGGCCTATTGGAACATTCCGCCTGAAACGCTGCTTGCCAACTTGCACAGCAGCGATCATGGCCTGCAACAGGCCGACGCTGTCGGGCGCATCAAACAATATGGGCTGAACGTACTCCAGGTGCGCAAGCAGGTCACAGCCTTGGGGCTGCTCATCAACCAGTTCAAAAGTCCGCTGGTGCTCATTCTCATTTTTGCCGCCGCCATTTCGGCCTTCGTGGGCGAGTGGACGGATGCCATCATCGTGCTGGCGGTCGTAATTGGCAGCACCATGCTCGGTTTTGTGCAGGAATATAGCGCCAGCAGCGCCGTCGAAAAGCTGCGCTCACAGGTCACGATCAAATCGAACGTGCTGCGCAACGGACAGGCGCAGATGATCCCGTCAGAGCAGGTGGTGCCGGGGGACGTGGTCGTGCTCTCTGCGGGGAGTTCTGGTCCCCGCCGATGGGGTGCTGCTGACAGCCAACGATTTCTTCGCCAATCAGGCAGTGCTGACAGGCGAGACCTTTCCCACTGAAAAGAAACCCGGCGTGGTGGATGTAAATGCCAGCCTGGCTGAGCGCACCAACTGCGTCTTTATGGGCACAAGCGTCGGCAGTGGCATGGCACAGGTTTTGATCGTGCAGACCGGCAAAGCGACGGTTTTTGGTCAGATCGCGGAGCGTTTGAGCCTGCGCCCCGACCAGACCGAGTTCGAACGCGGCATTCAGAATTTTGGCTATTTGCTGACGCAGGTGATGCTCGTAATGGTCGTGATCGTGCTGGCGATTAACATTTTCCTGTCAAAGCCGCCGATTGACTCGCTGCTGTTTGCGCTTGCGCTGGCAGTCGGTCTCGCCCCGGAGCTTTTGCCCGCCATCATCAGCATTACCCTGGCTCACGGGGCGCAACAGATGGCGAAGCGCGGTGTGATTGTTCGCCGCTTGAACGCCATCGAAAACTTTGGCAGCATGGACGTGCTTTGCACCGACAAAACCGGTACGCTCACCGAAGGTGTTGTCCGGCTCGATGGCGCTGTGGACGTGGAGGGGCAGCCCTCGCCCGCCGTTTTGCGCTATACGTATCTCAATGCGCACTTCCAGACTGGCATGAACAATCCGCTGGACGATGCCATCAACGGCTATGCCGAGCAAGCCAAAGTCGATATTTCTGCCGAGAAAAAGATTGCCGAAATTCCCTACGACTTTGCACGCAAATGTCTGAGCATCATCACGGCCAACGCAAAAGGCGAGCGCACGCTGATCACCAAGGGTGCGCTGGAAAATATTCTAAAAATTTGCAATAACGTCCAGGCGGGTGAGACGGTCGTCGCGCTGGATGGTGCGCGTCGTACTGCGATTGAGCAGCGCTACAGCGACTGGAGCGAGAAAGGCTTCCGTGTGTTGGGCGTCGCCACCAAAACGCTGGAGGGCAACGCTACATCCTACACGCGTGCCGACGAAAGCAACCTGACCTTTGCCGGATTCCTGCTCTTCTTCGACCCGCCCAAAGCGGATGTCAAACAGGTCATTCTCGACCTGATTCAGCGCGGTGTGCAGCTCAAAATCATCACTGGTGACAACGAAAAAGTGGCACGCCACGTTGCCGAAGCGGTTGGATTGCCTGAGATCAACATTCTGACTGGCAGCGCCCTGAACCAGATGCACGACGATGCGCTCTGGCATGCCGCCGAGCGCACCACCATCTTCGCCGAGGTTGATCCCAATCAGAAGGAACGCATCATTCTGGCGTTGCGGAAAACGGGACACGTTGTCGGGTATATGGGTGACGGCATCAACGATGCACCCGCCCTGCATGCTGCGGATGTCGGTATCTCCGTCGATACGGCGGTGGATGTTGCCAAGGAAGCCGCCGACTTCGTCCTGCTCAAACAGGATTTGGACATCTTGCGTGAAGGCATTGACGAGGGGCGTGTCACCTTTGCCAACACGCTCAAATATATTCTGACGACGATCAGCGCCAATTTTGGCAACATGTTCAGCATGGCCGGAGCGTCGCTTTTCCTGCCGTTTTTGCCATTGCTGGCGTCGCAAATTTTGCTCAACAACTTTTTGTCAGATATTCCCGGCACGACCATCGCTAGTGACAATGTCGACGCCGAATGGGTGGCAAAGCCGCGCCGCTGGAATACAGTTTTCATCCGCAACTACATGGTGTTGTTTGGCCTGGTCAGCTCGGTTTTTGACTTTCTGACCTTTGGCATTCTGCTGTTTCTTTTCCGTGCATCGCCCGAAGAGTTTCGCACAGGCTGGTTCATCGAATCGCTACTGACAGAACTGGTCATTGCGCTGGTCGTGCGTACGCGCGGCGTCTTTTTCCGCAGCCGCCCGGGGAAGCTGTTACTGATCAGTACGCTGGTGATTATCGCGATCACGCTGGTTTTGCCGTATCTGCCCTTCAACTTTTTGTTCGGATTCATCCCGTTACCCGCCCCGTTGATGCTGGCGATGCTCGCGCTGACGGCTCTCTACGTCATCGTGACCGAACTCGCCAAAAAATATTTCTACTCACGCATTGAAAATGCATCAGCATAATGGTCATTGGACTGACCCAAATGCAGTACAATTTTGATTAAACGATAAAAGGAGACACCAACATGCAAGCTGCACCGGGATTGTATAGTATGGGTCAAAGCATGGGCGGGAATGTCCATGCCTTTCTGCTTGACGATGGCAAGGAACTGACCTTGATTGACAGCCTGTTCGACACCGATGCTCACCGCGTCATCGCGCAGGTTGAAGCCATCGGCAAAAAAATCTCGGATCTCAAGCATATTATTCTCACCCACGCGCACCGTTCGCACCTGGGCGGGGTGGCAAAGCTCCAGGAATTGAGTGGTGCGCAAGTCTACGCTCACGAGTGGGAATCGGACATTATTGCTGGCGACCGCCCGTCGCAGCCGGTTTCACTCTGGCCGCAGCCGCCCTATCAGGCCTATTATTTACAGGTCGGGCAATATTTTGACCTGTCGAAGCATGTCCCGGTCAAAGTGGATAACTACGTCCACGATGGCGATCAGATCGGCCCGGTCAAAGTCATCTTTGCCGCCGGGCATTCCCCCGGTCATCTGGCGTTTTACTGGCCCGAACGCCGCGCCCTGATCGCAGGCGACGCCATTTGCACCTGGCCGAATCTCATGCTGGGTTGGAAGGGCTTTCTGCTCAACCCCAAACAGCATGAACAATCGCTCTACAAAATGGCTGAGTATGATGCCGAAGTGATCTGTGTCGGTCATGGCGAGCCGATCACCGTCAATGCGGCAGCCGTCTTTCGGACGGCTCTATCGAAGCAAAAGCGGCCGTGACCCATCTCAAACCAGCCCTGCTTCGCCTTGCGTTGCCAGCCTTCTTTGTTGTCTACCTGACCGGCGCGATTTTTACCGTCATTCAACAGGTGATGGCATTGCCGTTTCCGCTGTCCATTTTTATGGATTTCGGCTTTTACGACCAGGCCCTGCAACGCGCCCTTTCCGGCGGCGACATGTATGCCGTTCGTAGCATTGGCGAAGCCTATCTTTACCCGCCGCCCGCGCTGCTCGCGGTTGACCTGCTGCGCGTCATTCCAGACTTTTATCTGCGCGTCGCTTTTTGGGGCGCGCTCGATTTTTTGATGGCCGGATGGCTGGTCTACGCTGTGGCGCGGCGCTACAACATCAAGCTCAATGATGTCTGGTACTGGTTCCCACTTGCCCTGGGCTTTGGTCCATTGCTGGTAACGGTCGAATTCGGACAGATCAACATGCTCACCCAGTTCGGGGTGCTGATCATGTTCCTGTACGAGACAACGCGGCCGGGTTGGGCAGGTTTTGGCCTCGGGTTGGCGATCTTGACCAAGGTCACGCCACTCTTCTTCGGGGCATATCTGCTCGCGACGCGCAACCTCCGCACCCTGCTCTGGACTGCCGTTGCTATCGTGGCGATCTCGGCTTTGGCGATGCTTCGTTACGGCATCCAGCCGTTCATCACTTACCTGGACGTTTTTCGCAGCCTGACGAGCACCGTAAATGTTGGCGCACACGCGCAATCATTAATCGTCCTATTATTGCCGTTTGTCGGCGTCGAAAAGATGGCCCTAATTCAGTTTGGCTTGACCTTTTATCTGCTGATGATGATCCTGCTGGCGGCGTATGTCGCTTTTCGCAGCGGGCGCAGCGAACCGTCTTTGATTGTCACTGCGCTGGCAATGATGCTTTCGCCCAACATCGTCTGGTATCACCACTATGTCTTTTTCCTGCTGCCGCTGTTTGTGTGGATGGCCTGGCAGCGCAGCAACAAAGCAGTCACGCTCTGGTGCATGGGTGGGATGCTCGTAGTTCAGTTCGACTACTTCCTGCTCAGTCAGGGGCTGCTGATTCACCTCTTTGGGCATCTATCGATTTCTGATTGTGCTGGTGCAAGGGATGATGGGCGTAAGGGCCAAAATAACAAAACCATCCGTTCAACAGGCGTAATTTGCGAAACTATCATGATGCTTCTATCATCGTGGCCTTGCGTGAGGTTATAATTGTTCCAACCATCTTCACTGTAAAATGCCTTTGGTGGGCAATAAAGTAGATGCAATATCCCTTATTTGGAGAAATATTGGATTGATTCAATTATTTGGAACCGATGGTATTCGCGGTGTGGTGGGCGAATGGCCTTTAGTGCCCGAATTCTTTCTGAAGCTTGGGCAAGCTGCGGGGGCGGTGCTTAAAACACAGCCCAACGCATCGGTCGTGATTGGGCGCGATACGCGCCAGTCTGGCATTATGTTGCAAAGCGCGTTGACAGCGGGTCTGCTCAGTTGCGGAATCAATGTCATTGACTTGGGCGTGATCCCCACCTCGGCAGTATCGTGGCTGACACCGCGCCTCAGCGCTGAAGCGGGAGTGGTGATTTCAGCTTCGCACAACCCGGTGGGCGAGAACGGCATCAAATTCTTTAACAAAAATGGACAAAAGCTGCCCGAACAGCTTGAAGCAGAGATCGAAAAATTGCTACTCAATGAGCGTTTTCGTCCCAAGCCTGCCGAAAGCCTGGGCCGCGTGGTGGACGGTTGCTCCTTCCACGAAATTTATACGCAGGATTTGCTCAAGGAACATCCGGCTGGTTTCTTGAAAGACATCGTCATTGTGCTCGATTGCGCCAACGGCGCAGCTGCGAACGTCGCGCCAGATATTTTCCAGCGTGCCGGGGCGCGGGTGGTGGCGATCAACGCATCTCCTACCGGATTCAATATCAATGTCAACGGTGGTTCTGAATACGTGCGCCGCTGCCCGGAGCGGCTGAGCGAAGTCATTCAGCAAGTACATGCCAACTTTGGCATGGCCTTTGACGGCGACGCCGACCGCGTCGTGCTGGTGGACGAGGAAGGCACGCTGATTGATGGCGACCACATTCTGGGCTTTTTGTCGCGCCACCTGAAACAGCACGATGCGCTGCTGGGGGATGCTGTTGTGACGACCAACATGCGCAACAACGGTTTAAAACACTTCGTCGAAATGGACAACCTGACGCTTTTTGAAACCCCCGTGGGCGACAAGTATGTTTCAGACAAGTTGATGCAACTCTGGAATGAAGGCCCCACAGCCGGGAAGATTGGGCTGGGTGGCGAGCAGGCCGGACACATCATCCTGCTCGATCAGGAACACATCACTGGAGACGGAATCCGCGCCGGGTTGTTTGTGTTGCACGCCTTCATCGAGTCGCATCACCCCACGCTGGCGGCGTTTGCTACGGGCGTCGGCAAAACCCCACAAATTATCGCATCTGCTTATGTTGGCAATGTGGCGCGTTATGACAAGGCCCAACTGGAAGCTATGCAAAAAGACCTGATGGCGAAAAATCCCTGGCTGCTGCGCGTGAACATGCGTTATTCGGGCACCGAGCCGCTTTTCCGCGTCATGCTCGAAGCCGACCACACCCATACCGAAGCGGACTTGGCCCATCTCGCTGCCGAAATCTCGGAAAGCGCGCAAAAGCTGGCAGGTCAGACCGGCGCAGAAATTGACATCTTGAACTGCACCCGCGGTGGCATGTTGGCCGTGCCCGAGAAGGTTTTGGTACAGGAGTAGGATTTTTGCTCTTCCATGCACAGACAAAAAGAAGAGCGACCACCGTGTTGGGTGGTCGCTCTTCTTTTAGAAATGGGCATACTTATTGTTTGTCAAACAAATGATCAAAGTCATTCAAGTAGGACACCAATTGTGCTGCATTCGCATCGCCGTCAAACTCGCGGATTGCCTGGGTTCCCACCATGCTTTGCGACGGAAAAGCTCCCTGTTCTTCAGTAATTTGCCTGACGCGTGGAATAAAGACAAATTGTAACCATTGTGGGAAAGCCATGGTGTCCATCGCAAAGGCCTGACGAAAATCATACGCTTCGGCGGGGAGCGGTTCGGTGCTCCAATACCCGATTCGTTGCATTTCGGCTTCGATCTCAGCGATGATTTTTCGGACATTCGCTGTCAGGGTTTGGGACGGGGTCAAGTCTGGCATTCGGCAATTCTCCAATCTCGGATTTTCATTTTGAGAAACGCCAGAATTTTTTCACGGACTTCTTCGCGGTACAGGGTTGGGATATACACAGCAAATCTCCATTGCGGACATCATTACAAACGGTTGGTGTTAGCGGCAAGGGTGGAATTGGCTGGAAAAGCCACCAGACGTCGAATCCGCCGTTGGGGCTGCTTTCCTGAAAATGTGCGCGAATGCCCAAACTTATCCAGTGCCTGTAGTTTTGACTTTAGAATCTCCATTTTCTGGTTTTTCCATCATAAAACGGCAAGAATACAATGCTTTGCAAAGCACCAATACTCCAAGATATGAAATAAGCAAATTCCCAATGTTTGAAATCTATGTATTGGCCGTAAGTATAGATTGTTCCATCCTTGTCAGTGAAAATATCTCCATCGGGTTTAATGGGTGCATGAAGATAGACAAGAAAACCATAAATGAGTATCACAATAAATACGATAAACGTAATGATTGGCAAAACCTTTATTAATCCCTTCGGCAGGAAATCAGGAATTTCGAGTTTGTGGTCTTTGTTTTGAAATTTCAAGAGAAGATTTAAGGGCAAGAAAAGAGCGAAGAGTATCAATATACTCAGTAAACTAACTCTGTCATCCACCTGGACTGCCGACAAGAACACCAATATAAGCCACCCCACCCACACCAGGCAAATTATTTGAGCAGTGATTAAATTGATAGTATAAATTTTCTGAAAGTTGCTCGTCATAAGATTAAACTTTGACCGGAAATAACAGTCTAACAGTTTGCGTTCATGGCAGGTTGCCACGAGAACCAGCCTGCGAAACGGAACTAGATTTTCGAGCGGGAAAAAGCCCTTAAACGGTGCATGTGATGTTGGACACACTTTCAAGGTTTTTCATGCACTTTTACTGCAATTCCTGGGACGGCTGTGCGAAGCGAAACGACCGAGATCTGCTCGTCGGAAATTGCAGAATCCAGTTCGTGCGCAATTGACAAAAGCCAGCATGATCCATCAACCTTATATAAGGCAAGGTCTTCGGGCAAGTTAGGCTCAAGCCAAGCATACAAAGACGACGTTCGTAGAAGTATTTCAAGCGACTGGACAGTTAGCCTGTAAAAACGAACCCGCGCCTTCGCTTTATACAATCTGGTTCCAGGCCATGCATCGGTGTAAGCTTCGCGAAGTAGGAATGGTCGAAGTGTGCTTTCGATGTCGCTGGCAGATTGGTTAAATTGTGCTTGATCTCGCCAGGTCAAGGAGAATGAAGAGCAAAACTGCATGCCAAAACGCAATAAGTCTACATAGATTTGGTATGATGGCTCTGAGATTATGTCAATCATAATATCAACTTTCGTGTACAACAAAATTATCTGACGTAGTGTTTGCGATTGTCCTTGCTGGTGCATTAGCTGCGTCTTGACACGCGAACCAGCTTAGCCTGTCCAGTTAGATGGCAAATGCCATTTGTCCCTAGCCTTATAACCCCAAAACGACGAATGTACGTTTTTATCGAACACAGCAACGGGCTTTTCAGGTAATTTGGGACCGCTCCAATTTCTTAGAACGAGACCTTTCTCTTGCACCAACAATCTTCTCTTTTCAGGATCGGCAACCGTTTCACGAAGGGTTACAAGTTCTGAGTTGTAATACCACAGCTCCTTCTCTTTAAACCAGTCTATCGATTCTTGTAGCGCTTCATTGGAAAGTTCGTAAAGCTGATACTGATCATTCGAATCCGATAATTCTGCGAATCGACATTCAAACCAGTATGGTTTATCATTCCATACTGCCAACCCAGAGATAGGGGAGTTATACCACCCATACCAACAAACCAACTCAACGTCGGCTCCATCGATTTCTGGCACATTATCAAGTTCAGAGTTTTGATTATCCATAAATATTTTCGAGCATCTCGCTACGAATTATTAGCAACTTTCTTCAAAAGACAATATATAGGCATAGATAGATTACGTAGCCTTACACGCCAGCCGCTTTGAACGTCACGCTGATAATATTCTGCGCTTCTTCGACAATCTGGTTCAGGTGCGCTTCGCCGAGGAAACTCTCGGCGTAGAGTTTGTAAATCTCTTCGGTGCCGGAGGGGCGGGCGGCGAACCAGCCGTTTTCGGTGACAACTTTCAATCCGCCGATGGAGGCGTTGTTGGCCGGGGCGTTGGTCAGGCGGGCGGTGATTTTTTCGCCGGCCAGTGTGTCAGCTTTTACGTCTGTCGGTTTGAGTGCTTTCAGGGTGTTTTTCTGCGCGGCGTTGGCTTTGGCATCAATGCGGGTGTAAACCGGGTTGCCGAAGCGTTCGCCCAGCTCATGGTAATGCAGCCCAGGGTCGCGCCCGGTGGATGCGGTGATTTCGGCAGCGAGCAGATTCAGCAACAGGCCATCCTTGTCGGTGGTCCAGACGCCGCCATCTTTGCGCAGGAAGGATGCCCCGGCGCTCTCCTCCCCGCCAAAGCCGTAGGAACTATCCACCAGGCCATCCACAAACCACTTGAAACCGACCGGCACTTCGGCCAGTTCGCGGCCTAACGCTTTTGTGACCCGATCAATCATCGAACTGGAGACGAGTGTCTTGCCCACTTTGGCATCTGCTCGCCAGCCGGGACGGTTCTGGAAGAGATACCAGATGGCGACGGAGAGATAGTGGTTTGGGTTCATCAACCCGACGGAGGGGGTGACGATCCCATGGCGATCGGCGTCTGCATCGTTGCCAAAGGCAATGTCGAATTGGTCTTTCAACTGAATCAAGCTCGCCATCGCATAGGGTGACGAACAATCCATGCGGATTTTGCCGTCGTGGTCCACACTCATAAAGGCAAAGGTCGGGTCAACGACGCGGTTGACGATGGTCAGATTGAGCTTATAGATTTCCGCGATGCGATCCCAGTACCCGCCAGCGGCTCCGCCCATCGGGTCTGCTCCGATGCGGATTTTTTCCTGCGCGACCTTCTCCAGGTTGAGCACATTCCCCAAATCGCGGATGTATGCAATTGCAAAATCTTCCTTTTGGGTCGTGGCAGCTTGCAAAGCCTGTTTATAGGGCATGCGCTTGACGGCTTTCAATCCATCGTGCAGGATTTCGTTGGCGCGGTTTTGTATGCCGGTCGTGATCTCTGGCCCAGCGGGGCCGCCGTTGGTCGGGTTGTATTTGAAACCACCATCATCGGGCGGGTTGTGGGAGGGGGTGATGACAACGCCATCCGCCAGGCCGCTGGCACGTCCGCGGTTGTAGGTCAGGATGGCATGCGAAATGACCGGGGTCGGTGTGTAAGCCTGGTCGGCTGGCAGGCGGATTTCCATGCCGTTGGCGGCGAAGACTTCAACGGCGGTAATTTCGGCTGGTTCTGAAAGCGCGTGCGTATCCTTGCCAATGTAGAGCGGCCCGCTGATGCCTTCCTTCTGGCGGTATTCACAAATCGCCTGGCAGACTGCCAGAATGTGATCTTCATTAAAGCTGGCTTCCAGTGACTTGCCGCGATGCCCGGACGTGCCAAACGAGACCTGCTCGGCCACGTTCTCAGGTTGCGGATGTTCTGTGTAATAGGCCGAAACAAGGCGCGGAATGTTGGCGAGAATTTCACGGGGTGCAGGTTGCCCTGCCAGTTTGCTAAGTGCCATCACAACCTCCAGATTTTTCAGAAAAGGCTTTGTAGGGGATTCTTAGGGTGGGGCGAAGCACACCTGCCCAGAACCGCAGGTGCGGGTCGCTTCGCCCTTACCTGTATTATAGTATGTCCATAGTCTCAAATTGTAGTTTGGGCTTTAGCAATTCCAATTGTAGGGGCGCGGTCTCCGCGCCCTTTGTTGCGACGCAAACACCGGGGCGGGATGACCCCGTCCCTACCAATTCCGTCGCTGCGACGGGTATAATCGTCAAAAATGGATAAAATATCAGGCGGTAACGACCATCTATTCAAGGAGCAACACAACCAATGAAACCTGAAAATCTCGGCAAAAAATTTATAGAAGTCAACCGCGCCCTGACCTGGGCTGAAACCCCCGAAGCATGGACTCCCGCAATCCCAAAAATGGACGAGTTCCTCAACGAAATTCGTGACCTGCTCAAAGAAGGCAAATTTGAAAAAAGCTGGTCAAAGGTTGAGTCGGCGCGCATTCTGGCAGTTTTGCTGACGGTGATGGCAGAAGCCGGACAATATCGGCTCGAATCGTTTGCGCCGAATCCAGATAATGAAAGCGATCTTGCCAAACGCAAGATGATCGAAACCGAGATGTACCTCGTCATGGCGGCCCTGCGCGGTCGGGCTGGCAAGCTGATTAAGCTCTACTTGAGCCGCCCGGTCTTCGCGCCGCTGAAACAGTCCATCGAAGATGAAATTTTTCCGCTTGTAGATAGCATGGACGAAAGCGGCCCAGATCGTTATATGGGCTTTCGCGTGATTCAAATTGGCAATATCGTCGAGCGCTTGTATAACTTCAAAATCCGCACGGATGATAAGGACCTGGTCGGCGCGAAGGGCCACGGCGGGTTGTTGCACGCCATTTACGATTTTAAATATTTGCGTTTTGGCACATCGGGTGTGCGCGGCTTGTGGCAGCGCGACTTTACCGAAAAGCGCGCCAAGCAGGTGGTACAGGCCATTTGCGAATACCTGACCTGCAAGCAACTGCCGCCTTATCTCAAAGGCGAAGACCTGGCCGGACGCAAAATCATTGTCGGTTACGACAGCCGCCTGAATGCCAACAAGGTCGCTGGATGGGTGGCGCAGGTGGCGCTGGCAAATGGTTTCACCATTGACCTAGCCAACCGCGATACGCCTACCCCGGCGCTGGTCTACTGGCTGACGGAGCACCACCGCGAAGACGAAGTGGCTGCGCTCATCAACCTGACTGCCAGCCATAACCCGCCCGAATGGCAGGGCATCAAGTTCAATCCGCGCCAGGGTTGGCCCGCGCCGACCAACGTGACAGATTTCATCGCGTCGCGCATCAACGAGGTCAATATTCTCGATAGCTCGATTGCAGAAGCCAGTGTGCAGGAAAACACCGAGTTGGGCCGGGTGAAAGGCTTTGACCCAATTGCCCATTACACGCGCTGGCTGCTTGAAAGCGGAAATGGCAACGAACGCATTCCAATTAACACCAAACGCATTGCCCGATTTTTCAGGGGCAAAACCGTCGTCATCGACGAAATGCATGGTGCCAGTCGCGGCTACCTGAGCCGCATCCTCGGGCAGATCGGCGTCAGACACGAGATCATCCACCCGGAGCGCGATCCGCTCATCCCAGGGCTCGATTATGCCAACCCCGAAGAACCCTTCATCAACGGGTTAAAGGACAAGGTGCGCGAATCCGGCGCGGCGCTGGGTCTCGGCATGGATACGGATGCTGACCGCTTTGGCATTGTCGATGCTGGTGGCATCTATCTGCGCCCGAATCAGATTTTGCCGATGCTCGTACGTTACCTGGGCGTGGATCGCGCCCTCACCGGACGCATCATCGCCACCCAAACCGGCTCGCCTCTGTTGGAAGTGCTCGCCGGGATGATGCCCCATAACGAAGCCAACAAACCCGAAGCCGATGTCATCCCCGCCTACATTGATCATCCCTTCTACAAGCGCCTGCTTGGCAAGCGCGAAGACCAGGTTTTCAAGCACACCTTCATGGTTCCTGTTGGCATCAAATACATCGAAGAACAGCGCCGCACTGACAGCAGTTATCGCAGCCTTTCGACGCTGCCCGAAGGCTGGCGCAACACCATTCTGATTGGCGGTGAAGAAAGCTCCGGCCTGACCACCCGTGGACACGTCACCGACAAGGACGGCATCTGGGCCAACCTGCTCATCATGGACATGCTGGCCTATTACGGCACGCGCAAAAAGAATCCGCTCAAAACGGTCAGCGCCATCTGGCAGGAAACCGTCTCGTTGCCGGGCCTGTGGGAAAGCTACGGCGGCAAGGAAGATTTTGCCCATCCTGAAAATCACTCCAACGCCGGGCGCACCGATGTCGATGCGATTTTGGAAGTCAAGGAAGCCATCATCGATTATTACCTGAACAGTTATGGCCCCGACAAAAAGAACAAACTCGGCGATTTGCAGGTCATTTTTGCAGGCGGCATCCGCTACGATTTTGCCGAGCTGCGCCTGCTGGATGGGGAGGGCGGCAATCAGCACTATGCCCGCGTCCGCGCTTCGGGCACCGAGCCGATCAACCGCATTTATATCGAAAGCAGCACCCCGGCCATCGCCCAGGAATTGATGAACACCTTCCTTGACCGTCTCGAGATTTTGACGATGGAGCACATTGGCCGCTGCACCAGCGAATGGATGATTGCTGATGCAGTCGCCTTCGCCATGCCGTCCACGCCGATTTTGAAGGCCATCAAGGAAGTTGTGGCGCGCAGAAAGTTTTCCATCCATACGCTAAAAGCTTGCTTTCAGGCGATGATTGATGGTAACATTCTTGAAAAGCGCAACAACGCCAAAGCAGCCCAATGGATTGAGAAGCTCGGTTAATGGCCTGTCCAGATGCCAAAATCCCGCCCAGGTGGCGGGATTTTTTATAGAATGATGCCGCTCATCCTTTTGGATGCGACAAAAATTATCAAAATTGTGAAATTTTGCACATTGCATCCGCTCTCAAACAAGTTATAATTATCACATACGAAGATGATGAAACTGACTGATACACACTGCCACCTTGATCTTGGAAAGTTTGATGCTGACCGCAGCGATGTCATTCGCCGCGCACTGGCAGCGGGTCTCACCCGCATCCTGATTCCGGGGATCACGCTCAAATCGAGCCGATCCATCGTTAAATTAGCCGAGAGCCAGCCCAATCTTTTCGCCGCCGTTGGGGTGCATCCAAACGATTCGAACACCTGGGATGCGCAAACGATCCCGGCACTGCGGGAGTTGGCAGTGAGCCTGAAAGTGGTCGCCATCGGCGAGATTGGCCTCGACTATTACTGGGAAGCTGCTCCGCGTGACCACCAGCACAAGGTGCTCGAAGAACAAGCTTAACCTTGCAGCGGAACTACAACTCCCGGTGATTCTCCACGTCAGAGAAAAAGGCGACACCCCAGACGGGGACTGCGCCCAGGATATGCTTAAAATACTGGAGCAATGGGTCACGCGGCTACGGGTGGACAAAAATCCGCTGGCAGAACAGCCGGGTGTGATCCATTCCTTTAGCGGAACCCGCCAAACGGCAGAAAAAGCCATCGCGCTTAACTTTTATCTTGGCGTTACCGGCCCTGTGACGTACAAAAACGCAGCAAGCCGTCAGGAAGTAATTGCTGCGCTGCCGCTCGAGCGGCTGTTGATCGAAACGGACGCGCCTTATCTCGCGCCACAACCGAAGCGAGGCCAGCGCAATGAACCTGCGTATGTCTTGTTCATGGCTGAAAAAATTGCTTTATTGCATTCCTTATCCTTAGACCAGGTGGCAGAAACGACAACCGCCAACGCGGCCCGGCTGTTTGCCTGGGGAGGCTGATATTTCGATGACCACAGTGACATTTTTAACTCCCGTGCAAGAAAATATTATCCGTGTTGAAGAGCGCATGCGCGCCCAGACCGAACTGGATAGCCATCCCGATTTGCGCAATGCGCTCGATCAGTTGCTGGCTTCGGGCGGTAAGCGTACGCGGCCTACGGTTGTGCTGCTGGCTGGCGGCATGCTCGAGGCTGATGTAGACAAGCTGATTACGCTTGGCGCAGCGGTTGAGATGTTGCACACGGCCACGCTGGTGCATGACGATTTGATTGACAGTGCGCTGCTGCGTCGTGGCATGGCGACGCTCAATTCCAAGTGGTCGCCTGCCGCCACCGTTTTGACGGGTGATTTTCTGTTTGCGCGTGCTGCCCGGCTGGCTTCGGATATTGATAATGTGGCGTTGATGAAAAAGTTCGCCGAAACCCTGGCAGTGATCGTCAATGGAGAGTTAACGCAGCTATTTGCGGCGCACGGTGTGGTCAATCGCCAAAATTATTACAACCGCATTTACGCCAAAACGGCTTCGTTGTTTGAAATGTCTGCTCTTTCGGCAGGCATGCTGGGGACGAGTGATCTGGTGCTGCAAGATGCATTGCGCATTTATGGCTATCAGTTGGGCATGGCGTTTCAGATGGTCGATGATATTTTGGATTTTACGGGTGAACAGTTGGTGGTGGGGAAACCCCTCGGGGCTGACCTGTTACAGGGGTTGGTGACTTTCCCAGCCATTTTCTACGCCGAATTGCACCCCGACGACCCAGATGTAAAAACACTGTTGGCAGGCAACTGGCAGGATGAAGCCAGCATGCAGCGTCTGGTGAATGCCATTCGCAGCAGCAAAGCGATTGCGCTGGCAATGCACGAAGCCGCCAGCCACATCGAGAATGCGCTCGATGCGCTACTATCGTTCCCGATCAGTGTGGAGCGCGAGGCGTTGGTTGATCTTGCACGCTATGTGATTGATCGCAGGGTGTAAACGTTATCCCATTTTAATGTTAAGAAGAATATTGAGGTGACAAAATGAATCTTCCCCCGGTTGTATCAGGCGGTTTACCGGTTGTCGGCCATGTTGTCGAAATGCTCAAAGATCGTACCGGGCTTTTCAGGCGTGGTTATCAGGAACATGGCAATATCTTTACGCTTAATTTGGCGGGTCAGCAAACAGTAGTGCTTGGCGGGACAGAATACAACCGCATTTTCTTTACCGAAACCGATAAATCGCTCAATGTTGATGAAGCGTTGGTGTATCTGTGCGCTGCTGTTGGCGAGGTGCTTTTAACCGCACCCCGGGAAGTTTATGCCAATCAGCGCCCTGTTTTAATGGCGGTTTTTCGGCGCGAGCAAATGGTTAATTACATCCACGCGATGAATGTTGAAGTGCAAAAATGGCTGGATGGCCTCGGTGATTCTGGCAAAATCGATATTTCTGCCGAAATGCTGCATTTGACGCAAGATGTGGCGGCACACGCTTTTATCGGCGAAAACTTCCGTACCTTGCTCAACGAAAAATTCTGGGATGCCTATCGCGATATTGCCCTTTCGCTCGACCCTGTTTTGCCGCCCCATTGGCCCTTACCCAAATTTTCACGACGCGAAAAAGCGAAAAAGTATATTAAATCGGTATTTAGCCCGATGATTGCAGAACATCGTCTGCATCCTGAAAAATACGACGATCTTATCTCCACGCTGCTGACGGCACCCCAAAAAGATGGCACCTTTATGGAGGAAGAGAAGATGGTGTCTCTGTTTACGGGCTTGTTGCTGGCAGGGCATGAAACAACTGCCGGGCAGGCAGCCTGGAGCCTCATCCAACTGCTTCAACATCCGCAACATTTGCAGGCGGTCTGCGAGAGCATTGCACAGCATGTTGACCCGAATGCTGAAATTGACGGGCATGTATTGCGCAACCTGGAATATGTCTATTGGGCAATTGATGAAACGAGTCGCATGCGTCCATCGGCAAGTTCACAACTCAGGCTTGCCAAGGAACAGGTAGCCATCGGCGATTACATCATTCCAGAAGGAACACGTTTGATGGTCACCAGTACGATTACAAACGCGAATACCAATATCTTCCGCACGCCGGAAATGTATGATCCTTTACGGCATTCGCCGGAGCGCAATGAAGCCAGCAGCCCGTTTTCGGTGATTGCATTTGGCGGTGGGATGCATACCTGCACAGGCATGAACTTTGCCAAAAACGAGATGGCTGTCATTTTAGCCAAAATGTTGCAGCAGTTTGATTTAACCCTGATGACAGAAAATCCGGTGGTTGTCATCGGCATGGGCGCAGATCGTCCGTCCAAAACATGGATTGGCTATCAGCGAAAGTCATAAATATTCTGAGAACAAAAAAAAACCTGAAATGACTTCTACTGTCATTTCAGGTTTTTTTGTTTAAATTCTTTTCCACTAATCCACCAGCAGCCGGTACCCACTATTGCGTACGTTGATAATCAGGGTCGGGTTCATTTTGTCGGTTTCGAGCGCTTCACGCAGGTGGTGGATGTGCCACTTGGTTAGTTCTTTTGATTCTCTGGTTTCGGTCTGGTAGCCCTGGGCTTCAGCGGCCAGGGTCTGATAATCGACAATATTGGGGGTGTGACGCGCCAGCACAACCAGATAGTCGAAGGCGGTAGGTTGTAGGCTGATAGTACGAGTATCGATCAGCACCTGACGGGCGTGCAGGTCAAGGGTTAGTTTTCCGCGTTTCAGGTAGCGTTCCCCCGCATCAGCAGATTTGCCCTGGGGGATGCTTTGTTCCACGCTTTCAGTATTCCCGGTGGCTTCCAGTTCGCGTAATTCCGCTTGCAATGACTGAATTTGCTCCTGAATTTCCTTCTTGCGTTGCTCCACCCTCGATTTTTTAAGGATGCTGTGCGTCCGCTCAATAATCTGTTCTGGCTTGAGCGGTTTGAGTAAATAATCGCTGGCACCACTGCGCAAGGCCTCAACGGCAGTGTGCAGATCGGGCTGGGCCGTAAACAGCACAACCGGGGTTTGTGGAAAGCGGGCGTTGATGCGTTTGAGCGCTTCCAGTCCGTTCATATCTGGCATGCGAATGTCCATATAGACCAGATCAAAAGCCTGCTCTTCGAGCATGGCAATGCCCTGATGCCCGTTTTCAGCACTGGTTACCTGAAACCCGGCGCGGTTGAGAATGCGGGCCAGAGTCTGACGCAGGTTAGCTTCGTCGTCAATGATTAAGATATGACCAGATTGGTTCACGAGTATTCCTTTTGCCGAATCGGCAGCCAGATGGTGAAGATGGCTCCGCCTTGCGGGTCGTTGGTTGCTTCAATGTGACCAGCATGTTGTTGCACAATATCATGTGAGATGGCCAGCCCAAGCCCGGTTCCGCTGTCTTTGGTGGTGACAAACGGGTTGAAAATGTTTGGCAACAGTTCTGGGTCGATGCCGGGGCCGGTATCTTTGATGGTAATCATCACTTCATTTTCCCCTGAAACCGTTTCCGTTTTGACGGAGAGTTTGCCCTGCAAGGGCATTGCTTCGACGGCGTTCAGGAAGATGTTGAGCAAAACCTGAATCAACTGGTCAGGAATCCCGGCAATGGTGGGCAATTCTGGTGCTGGTTGAAAATCAAAGCTGATCTCTTTGCGGCGCATGTGTGCAGAGATTAGGATGGAAATATCCTGCACCAGGTCGTTGATTTGCAAAGTCTGAAAATCCTGCTCGCGCACGGGTTTGTAGACGACCCTTAAGCGCTCGATCAGCGTTGCCATGCGGTCGGTTTCAGAAAGGATGATGTCCATATCCTGACGGCCCTGGCTGGAGAGACCAATTTCATCTTTGATGAGAAACAGCGCGTTTTGAATGGCCTGCAAGGGGTTATTCAACTCATGCGAAACTGATGCCAGCAAACGTCCAACCAGCGCCAGCCGTTCGCTCTGAATCAGTTGTGAGCGCATTTCCTTTTCCTGTTTCAGTGATTCTTGCAAATTACTATACAGGCTGGCTTCGTGCATATTGATTGCCAGTTGGTTGGCAATGGCTGTTACCAGCCGCAGATCACTTTCTTCGAGTTTGTTGGGTGGCGTGTGTTGAATATCCAGAACGCCCATCACCCGTCCTTCAATTTTAATCGGCACGGCCAGCTCTGATTGGATATTTGGATGGGACAGGTCCTGCTGAAAAAACAGCACCTGGTCGAGGTTGTTGGTGATAAACGATTCCCCGCTGCCTGCCACGTGTCCGACAATGCTGGCGGTGGCATCGAGCCGCTCATAGATTTGAGGGAGCTGCACCTGGTTTTGGTCGGAGCTATGGAAATCGATTTTGTTGTCTGACCAATTCAACATGAAGAGTTGAACATTGTAATAACCAAATTTTTCTTTCAAGAGTTTGACGACTTCTGTCAGCAGCAGGCTTGGGTCAAAGGAAATACCCATTTGACGGCTGATGTGATAGAGCACATCCATTTCTTTCAGACGTTTTTCGGTGGTTTCGTAAAGCTGTGTGTTTTCAATGGCAATGGCAGCCTGTGCGCCCAGCGCTTTTAATAGCTCCACTTCATCCCCCGAAAAAGCGTGGATGCTGTCGCTTTGGACGCTGATCGTGCCGATTTGCTCATCGCCGCTTTGAATGGGGGCCACCAACAGCGAGCGGAACGGGGGGGAAGGCGTTGCGCTTAAAAATCGGGGGTCGTTTTGAACATCCGGGATGTTGATGGCTTCCCCTTTTTGGATGACCTGTCCGGCGACACCGGTGCCGAGGGGCATCTTAATCCCGGTTTTCCCGGTATAGTTATCGGCAAAACCGGATGCCGCATAAGGGATCAGCAGGCTTTCTTCCTGATCCAGCAAGTGAATGACTGATTGTTCAGCGCGTGGAATAAGCTCTCGGGCCGAATCAACGATTAGCTGCAAAACGGTGCTGGTACCCGTCCGCTCGGTTTTGCTCAAAGCGCGGCCAATTTTGACGAGCGTATTGGTTTCTTTAAGCTGCTGACTGATTTTTTCTTCCTGTTCCACATTCCACAGCGCCAGCGCAATCTGCGTGCCGGTTTGTTCTGCCAGCTCCACTTCTTCAGATGTGAACTTGTGCGGTTTGTCGAAGCCAATGATGATGGCCCCAAGTTTGTGTTGGTTAACAATCAACGGAACCGAGAGCGCAGAAACTGCCGGAAATTGACGGGCAACTTCGGGACTGATGTAAGGTGAATTGTAGATGTCATTCGCAAAGAGCGTATGACCCGCTTCCAGAACGGAAGTGGTCATATTTTTTTCGCCTTTCATGGCTGCCATCTTCGAATAGGGTTTGTCCAGTTTTGCGGAAGTTACCACAGGGATGACCTGCTCTTGAATTGCATCCCATCGGGTGATGTAACAACCATCGGCTTTAAACATTTGGGTGATGGTGCCTGCCAGCGCTTGCAGTGTGATCGGCAGATCATTCCCTACCAGAATCGTCTGGGTCATTTGATCGAGCAACGCCAGGTATCTTCCCCGTTCACGAAGTTTTTGTTCGATCACAACATATTTTTTTACAGTGTCTTGCGAGTACCCTACCATGACACTCATGATGACAAGGAAAAAACCGCCCCAAAGATGACGGCTGATCCACAGATTGGCGTCGCCCGGGCCCATCCCAGGGTATGCCAATGCCAAACTCAATAACACGCCCACCAGACTGGCAATCAGACCCCCGCGGATGCCATAAACCCACGCTGCCAGGATGACGGGAGCCACAATCCAATAAATAATGCCTTCGCCGAACATTGCCATCAAAATAGGATAAAACGCGCTGTAAAGCAGCGTTAATCCGATCAGAATCACCAGAGAAACCCATCTGGCATCTCTGGTAAAAAAGTTGTTGAACCTTTGAAAGACTGTATCTTTCGTTTTGAGACTCATAAAAGTATTGTACAGTATTTAACCCAATGCTTTGTTACATCACAGTCACAAATCAGTTTCAATGGGTTTTGCTTTCAATTTTCCGGGCGAGATCGCCAACGTGAATGGAGCCGGGCTGAATGATTTTGGCGTAAATGCCGCGCAGGCGCAGCTCTTTCCCGGCGGGTGAGCTGATAAATTTCAAAGCATCCAGCCCAAAGCGACCTGAAAACTTGACGCAGCCGGTATGGGGTTGATCGGTAATTTCGAGCACAGAATCTCCCAGCGCCAGCCTGGTCCCAGCAGGCAGGTTCGATTCACTTAAATCCAAATCCATATAAAGCTGGTCGCCTGCCAGTTCCCACTGTTTTTTCTCTTGCGTCAGCAACGCCATCAGACGCGTGTTCATGATGGTAATCTGCATATCAGGGTGGGGCGTTCCATCAGGGGTGCGTGTGCTGGGACGTTTCACCCAATCATCCCCCACCAATCCCTGGATTGGATCAAGCTCCCCGGCTTCGAGCGATTCGCGCGCCAGAATTTGCGGGCGGCGGACGATTAATTCAAGCCGCCCCTCATCTTTGGGCGACTGCCGAATGTTTTCCAACCCGGCTTCGAGTGTTTCCAATGGTGTCTGAATAAGTTCGGTCATCTTGTTATCCCTTTCAACGCTGCCGAATTATTAATCTTGCGTAGGTTGATTATACATTTTCTCGCCTGTTCATGCGCACTTAAACACAACGCGGGTAAGCGCAAAGCTCACCCGCGTTGAAAAACATTCTTTATTGCATCAATTACTTGGCTTCAAAGTGTCCCCAGGCAACGGAGCTGTTGTAGCTGATGTACCAGAAGCCACCAATCTTGGCTGGCAGCGAAGCAACCGTTGCATACACGTTGTTGTAGCTGGTTCCGTTGACCGAGACGCTGGTGGTATTCCAGGAGTTGATGTAGGTGCCAAGCGTGCTGGCTTGCCAGCAGAACGTGCCCGCGCCGTCAAAGGTGAATGGCGATGTAATGGTGGATGTCACGGGGCTGCATGTTCCGGTGCCAGTTGTGGCTGTGGGTCCAGCGGTTGGGGTGCGGGTGCTGGTCGGTGCAGGTGTAGGCGTGCCCGGTGTGCGGGTTGATGTGGATGTCACAGCCGGGGTATTGGTGCGGGTGTTGGTTGGGCCGGTGGTTGGGGTGCGAGTAGGGGTATTGGTTACGGCAGATGTGTTGGTAACAGTCGGCGTGCGTGTCGGCGTGTTGCTCG
This sequence comes from uncultured Chloroflexia bacterium, assembly GCA_963757465.1. GTDB lineage: Bacteria > Chloroflexota > Anaerolineae > Anaerolineales > Villigracilaceae > UBA5195. The sequence continues at coordinate 850,994 of CAVWRY010000011.1, forward strand.
GGCCAGCCGTGGATGTCTTGCTGGCGGTTGCGGTTGGGACGGCTGTGCCGCCGTTGGGTTCAACACCCCAGGCCAGCGCCCCGTTAACATAGCCGGGGATGTAGTTGGTGGCGGTGTATGCTGCGGGGAGCGCGCCAACTGCGTATCCGGTGTGGAACCAGTCATTTGCCACGTTGACGGTGGATGCCCAACTGGTCAGGTGCAGGGACGGCTGGAAGATCCAGGCGCTGCCCGAACCGAGGCTGGCAGTGCCATAGTTAACGGTGAAGTAGTAGACGTTACCACTCGCCAGCGTTGGGCCAGAGACGGTTGCCACGCCAGATGAGTCATACTGGTTTTCCATTGTATACATTGCGCCAGTGTCGCTGCCATCAGGTGTGAAGTAAATGCGCACGCTGACGTTGGATACAGGCCAGCCGGTGCTGTTTGTCACCTGGAAGCGGAAAGCCGATTGTTGTGCGCTGTCGCCGTTCCCATTCAAGATTTCGACCTTCAGAACGCCAGGGCCAACTGTTGGGGTGGCGATGGGGGTGACGGTTGCGCCAGGCTGCAAGGTATTCAGGTGATCTTTGAAGCCCTGACCAAATGCGGTGGGGTTGCCCAGATAATCATTAATCAGGTTCGGGCCGTTGGCGCACAAACCCCAGGCATCCCAGGTCCATGCGAGGTAGCTTGCACCGTTGGTATCCAGCCAGTTCATCAATGTATCAATGTAAGTATGGGCACAATCGTTTTCGCCGATTTCGCCAGCCACCAACGGAATGCCTGCTTGCAAGATGGGCAGCAGGGTGCTGTTCCAGCAAGTGGCTGAGATGCATAAGTTGAAGTTATACGAGTGCCAGGCCGCCACCAGGTTACCAGTGGAATCAGTCGGTTTGTAGGTCAGCCACTGGCTCATCGCGTTGGAATATTCCAACCCGCCGAGCATGACGATATTGGTTGCACCCGTAGCGCGAACCGCAGTGACAATGGATTGCATACCTGCAACGGTATAGGTCACCCCAGCGCAGGTACCGCCATCACGCCAGCACGTCCACCCGGCGGTGGTATCGCTGTTGCTATCAGGGTACGGCTCATTGAATAGGTCAAAGATGACCGAGTTGTTGCCCTTGAAGGTGGTTGCTACGGAACTCCAGAAAGCCACAGAGTGATCGGCATCGGGCATCGGGGTTTGAGCAGTGGCAAGCGTTGTGCCCGGAGCGCCCCAATGCAAATCGAGAATGGCAACCACGCCCATGCTGTTAAGCAGGTTGACATAATTAATCACTGCTTGCTGATAGGCCGAGCCGCTCATGCTGGCAGCCACACCATTGATTCCGAGCCAGCAATCTTCATTTAATGGAATACGGACAGCATTGATTTTCCAATTCAACATATATTGAATGGATTGTGCATCAGCCGGGCCATCCCAAATACCACGCCCTTGAACACACATATACTCTCCGCCAGAGCGGTTGACGCCCAGCAGGCGTACCGTCGTCCCGGCAGTGTTGACAATCTTGTTCCCCGAAACATGCAACCCTTGAATGGATGCGGGTGTTGCAGCATGGACATTATTCGGTTTATAGAAAGCCAGTGCCCCCAGAATCAGGCTAAGTAAAACAAAGGTTGTGATAATACGATGCTTCATGTTTTCTCCTATTGGGTTGAAACGAGCGATAAATATTTTTTTGAATTGGTGTTTGGGGGGGCAGATAAAGCGATAAAATCAGTATAGCAGCCTCCAAATTTTTGTCAGTCACGATATTGACAAGGCTTTGCACAAAATTAGTCTTTTTATATAAAAGTTTAATCGAAGAATTTATGCAACTGGTCAAGCGTTTAGTGTTCAGCTTTTTCATTCATTTCGAGTACCATAACGACCTAAGATAGTTATGACACGAGTGCCGCGCAACTTTTCAAGGGTTTGCACTGTTACTATAGAAAGAAACTGACCAAGGAGATGTCATGTCTAATTTACCCATCAGCACAGGTTTATTTTTTGAAGACTTTCAAGTAGGGCAAAAAGGCGTCAGCGCCACCCGCACCATTACCGAACATGATATTGTGGCGTTCGCCGGGCTTTCTGGCGACTTCAACTTGATCCATGTCGATGCCGAGTTTGCCAAATCCACGCCGTTTGGGCAGCGCATTGCACATGGTTTGCTGGGTCTGACGATTGCATCTGGCCTGGCTGTGCAGACGGGCGTGCTGGGCGCAAACGTGATTGCCTTCCGCGAAGTGGGCGAGTGGAAGTTTATCAAACCCGTTTTCATTGGCGATACGGTGCATGTGGTCATGGAAATTACCGAAACCAAGGCGCTACCCCGTTTGGGTGGGGGATTGGTAACTATGCTGGCAGCACTGACCAACCAATCGAATGATGTAACCATGAAAGGCTTTTGGACCATCATCGTTAAGTTTCGTAGCTAATCTATGCATTCGGTCTGTGGGAATGTCTTTCAGGTCGATAATTCTTGATGAAATGGGTTGTGCCTGGCGGGAACAAAGGTAAGATATAAAGCATCATTTATTAACCAGTATCCGCAACGCCGAATGATAGGATAACCAATATGACATACTATGAGCCGCCCCTGCCCCCTGATGACCCAGGGAAAACCCTGCACGTCAACATGGATGATGATTCGCCCCCAATCCCTGAGGACCCTGGCAAAACGTTGCTGGTGGATATGAATGATGATACCGGCACCATTCCTCCGGTGGGTGGGCCTGTTTCGAGTAGTGCCAGCCAGCCGCGGCGTTTCCCCCAGGACGATAGTTTGCCCAACCGTGTGGATGAAGTGGATATGAACGGTACCAGTGTTACGCCAGCGGCGTTGCAGATGAGAAACCAACCCGCCCGACCCAGTGCTGCCCCTTTACCGCGCACCGTGCGGATGGCGGTTCCCGCCCCGGTCAGTGCTGCTCCGTCGCAACCGCGCAACGTTCCGGTGCGTTCTGCTCCGGTTGTGGTGCGGAAAGCCACCGTTAAACGAAACGGCTGGGGCTGCCTGGCCCGCATCCTCATCCTGATTCTGTTTCTGATGGTTTCTGGCCTGATTATTGGCAGTATCGCTGCCTTGATGGCCTATTATTCGATTGCATCCACGCTCCCCAGCGTTAATGACCTGCGCGCGCGCTCCTCACAGTTTGAAACCACTCGCATTCTCGACCGAAACGGCGGGCCGCTCTATGAAATCCTTGACCCCAATGCCGGGCGTCGCACTTACGTCAAATTGAGTGAGATTTCGCCCGCGCTGGTCGCTGCCACCATTGCCACCGAAGACAAAGATTTCTACACTCATCCCGGCTTTGACCCGGTTGCCATCTTTCGCGCTTTTGTGCAAAACTACCAGTCTGATGGGAATGGCGGCGGCGCGTCTACCATTACGCAGCAGTTGGCGCGCGCGCTGTTGCTTTCGCCCGAAGAGCGCGTGGAGCGCAGTTACAACCGCAAAGTGCGTGAAATCATTCTAGCGGCTGAAATTACCCGTACTTACAGTCGCGACGACATCCTTGAACTGTACCTGAACGAAATTTATTACGGCAATATGGCCTATGGCATTGAAGCCGCATCTGAAACCTACTTCAAGACAACAGCCGCCAAACTGACAATGGCTCAGGCAACCTTTTTGGCGGGTTTGCCACAATCGCCTTCCGTCTACGATATTTATAACAACCGTGATGTAACCCTGGCGCGTCATTTTCAAGTACTCGAACTGACGGCGGAGCTTAGTCAGGATCGCAACTGTATCAAAGTCAGCAATAGCCCAGACCCGGTGTGTTTGTCGGTTCCTGAAGCGCTCAAAGCGGTTGACGAGATCAAAAACTACAACTTCCCACCCCCGGATGTTAATATGCGTTATCCGCACTGGGTGCAGTTTATCCGCACGCAGTTGGAAGCACAGTTTGACGCGCAGACCATTTATCGCTCCGGTTTTGTCGTTTACACCACGCTCGACCCTGATCTGCAAGACAAGGCGCAGCAGATTGTCACCGACCAGGTGGCAAACCTGGCAGCCAATAATGCCAGCGACGGCGCACTGGTTGCCATCAAGCCATCAACAGGCGAAATTTTGACCATGGTTGGCTCGGCGGATTTTAATAATGAAGCTATTCACGGCCAGGTCAATATGGCGACCACACAGACCCGTCAGCCGGGTTCGTCGATCAAGCCGTTTACCTACCTTGCCGCCTTTGAAAAAGGCTGGACACCATCCACCCTGATCTGGGATGTGCCATCGGGCTTCCCACCATCCGGCAAGCCTGATGATACGCGCGATCCATATGAGCCGGTCAATTATGACCATAAATTCCACGGCCCGGTGACGGTGCGTACAGCGCTTTCGAATTCGTTTAATATCCCGGCGGTCAAGACGTTGCAGTTTGTCGGCATTTATGACGACCCGGCCACACCCGAAAAGGAAGGTATGATCGCCATGGCCCAACGCTTGGGCATTACCAGTTTAACGCGCGACGATTATGGGTTGGCGTTGACCTTGGGCGGCGGCGAAGCCAGTTTGCTGGAAATGACCGGGGCGTACGCTGTCATCGCCAATAATGGCAAACGCATCCCGCCGGTTGCCATCCTGAAAATTACTGACCATACTGGCAAAGTGGTTTACGAATACCAGCCCCCGGCAGGTGAGCAGGTCATCCGCCCCGAGCATGCCTACCTGATGACTTCGATTTTGTCTGACACAGTGGCGCGCCAGCCGATGTTTGGTACACACCCGGTCATCAATCTGAGTTTCCCGGCGGCGGCCAAAACCGGCACCACCAACGACTTTCGCGATAACTGGACGATGGGCTACACCCCCGATCTTGCGGTAGGAGTTTGGGTGGGCAATGCCGATTACACCCCGATGCAAAACACCACTGGTCTGACGGGCGCAGCGCCCATTTGGGCAGCTTTTATGGAAGAAGCCGCGCAAAAGTTGAGCGGTGGCCACCCATCGCCGTTCGTCCGTCCGCCAGGGATTGTTGACATGGTTGTCTGTGAAATTTCGGGCACTTTGCCATCCAAGTCGTGCCCACAGCAGCGCAATGAAATCTATGCTGCTGACCAGCCGCCCTTGCCTGCCTCGCAGGACCTGTGGAACGATGCCAGCCTCGATACCTGGACGGGTTTGTTTGCGTCAGACGACTGCAAGGATTTTGTGGATGACAAACTGTTCATGAACCTGACCGATCTTTCTGCCCGCCAGTGGATTCGCAAAGACGCGGATGGAATCGCCTGGGCCAAGTCGATGGGCTTTCCCAAGCCAGTCTTTTTCTCGCCTGAGCGCGCCTGCAAAGCCAGCAACTCGCATGCCACGTTGAATATTGTCGGAATTGCAGATGGCACTACGCTGAAAGATGAAAACGTTGACATCACGATTGTCGCCACCGCGACCAGCGGTTTCGACAACTGGCAGTTGGAATATGCTCCCGGCTACAACCCTGGCGACGATGATTGGAAATTCTTGGCCCAAGATGATCATGATGTCAAAAAACCAACAGTTGTTTACACCTGGAAGATTTCCAAAGTGCAGGGGAACAAGGTGACGTTGCGTTTGCGCATGGAAAGCAAGGATGGCGGTTATGCTGAGCGCATCCTGCACCTTAAGCTGGATTACAACCCGCCTACAGCCACCCCTGAGCCAACCGATGTCGCCACCAACACGCCCGCCCCGACCGATGCCCCGCGCGCGACAAAAACGCCTGTTCCAACGGATGTTCCCCCAACGGATAATCCTCCCACTGCTGCTCCAACGGATATTCCCCCAACGGATGTTCCGCCTCCCACCGCCGTCCCACCAACAGATGTTCCACCACCGACGGATATACCACCTGCTCCTTAAAATAAAAAGGCTTCCGAAGTTCAACTTCGGAAGCCTTTTCTCTTCTATGCTGAAGTCTTCCAACATATCGGGCGAGTATTTGTGAATCCAGGCAATGGCTTCCTGCCGAGAACTCACGCCCAGCTTCGCGAAAATATTCGTGGTATGGTATGCGACTGTTTTCGGGGTAACGTTTAACACATTGCCGATGTAAATATTATCAAGCCCTTTGACAATTAAACGCAAGATTTCACGTTCGCGCATTGTCAGGCTTTCCCATTTGATTCCTGCGGTTTGCCGCCATTGACGGGCGCGGCTGATCTGGCTGGCGTCAAAAATGATTTCGCCCTGTGCCGCCCGCCGAATTGCGCCAACCAGCCTTTCGCTCGATTCGCCTTTATCCAGCAGGCCCGATGCCCCGGCATCAATCATGCGGGTGAGATAAGAGTCGCGGTCATGAGCGGTCAATACCAGCGTGACTGTATCAGGATAATTGGTGCGCACCCACTTCTCAATTTCAGCAGGGTGTGGGCCAGGCATTTTCAAATCGAGCAAAAGGATGCGGGGACGAAGTTGGGCAACAAGTTGTTGGACTTCATGTCCACTTTCTGCTTCGCCTAAAATTTGGATATCGGATGCTTTATTTAAGATCGCGCGAATTCCTTCGCGTACCAGAGGATGGTCATCAGCAAGAATAACAGTAATCATAATTTTTTCCCGATTGATGGATGGCTAGTTGGTTTGGCGGCAGGGATGCGATACATACATCGTGGTAGCGACCGTACAGCAATGCAGTATGTTCGGGTTTGAAAAAGCTTTCAGGAGTTACTAACATTATAACGCGAAGAGAATGCCTATGCTCAGTAAGATTGTGCAAGTTTTGTGTAGGTTACATCCCTTTCAGAGTGCGTTGCCCGTTCCATTTTTGCAGCCCCCACAGACCGTTTTCTGGATTGGCACGTTTTTCCGTGTCGACAAATTCACCTGTTAATAGCGCATCGACAATGGTCTGATCAATGCTTGCAATGGCATCGTCTGACCAGGGCAACATGCCTTTTTCAATCAGGGCGGCCAGCGTTGCAGCATGAATCTGAAAGTAGGTTGCTGCCTCGCCGCGCTTTGTCAGATATTCGCGCACAGCCCGGCGGACGAAGTTGCGGTCGAGTGGCAGCTTTTTAGGCGATTTTTCGGCTTTGCGCCAGTGGATTTGGATGGTTTCCTGCTCACTGCGTAGCGCCAGCCCGGTCAGTTCCAGTTCGCTGGCGTGGGCTGCCAACAGGACGGCTGTCAGAAAAGATGGTTCTGGCTCGGCGAGCAGCGCCAGGAACGGAGTTTGCGTCGTAATGGCGGCATTGATGTTGCCAAAGAGGGATCGCAAGGCCTCGGCGTGCCATTGCCAGTCGTAACGTCTGCGGCGCAGTACGCTTTTAAACGGGCCAACAGCTTCGCGTCCCCACAGCCAGCCAGACCATAAGGCCGAAAGTGTCCAGAACGCCTGATTTGGGCGCGGGATGGCTCCGATGACCGCTTTGATCGAGATTTCATCCAGGTCGGGGACGAGTTCGCGCAGCGGACCTTCAAAGATGCAGATGCCACCAGCTTCGGGGGGTTCATCAGGCCATAAAACCAGCGGAATTGGCGTTTCGCTGGATGCCCAGGCTTTGACCCCGGCTTCGAGCGCCATCCAGACGTTGTTTTCGCGGTAGACCCCGGGGAAGGTCAGTTGCTTTGGGCGCGGGCGCTCCGACAGGTGCGGCCAAAGTGCGTTGGTGGTATCGGCGGCCCACAGCAGTAGCGCTGTCATGCAGCGGCGGCGTTCGTCGGAGCTGGAGATGCCATCAAGACGATTGATGATGGTGCCAAGTGCATACACGGCGCGCGGCGGATAGATGTTGATCGCTTCCTCAGCAAAGGGGCGGTCAGGATCATTGAAAGCGACGACACGTTCCAGGGCGCGTGAGCGGTGCATGCCCAATGTGCGCGACCAACTGACAGCCTGTTGAATATCTTCAGGGGTGGCGGGTTGTTCGCCGCCGCTGCCGCAGGTGCAGTTGTAGATGCGACCTGTCATTATGCCGGTTTTGCTGTCCCAGAGAAAGGCTTCGGCGGGCAGCTCGCGCTCACAGTTTGCGCAGCGCGTCAGATACATGGATTGCAGATGGGTTTCGAGTCGTTCGTCTTCTTTGCGGGCGGCGGCCAGATCGGCCAGCGCGGCTTGCAAGTCGGCTTCCTTAGGCGGATGAGCTGTCAGATCGAGCAGGAAGCGGCTGACGGGGTTTCCCGCTGCGACAAGCACGCGCTGCCCACTGCGGGCCATCTCGACAGCCAGACGAGGAGCAGAACCAAAGGGATCGAGTACCCAGGCTCCGGGGAGTTTGAGCGCAGTGAGAAAGCTGTGAGCAGGGCCATCCGGCACAGGCGGCAGAAAACGTCCCAGCGGGCCGGGCGCTTCCATTTTTCCACCTGAAAGGTAAGGTTGGTTAAGCAGGTCTGCCACGAAAAATCCGATTTTTGGGGGATGTGCGCATACTTTAGTATAGCGTAAAATTGCATTGCCCTTACAATTGTATTAGCGCAAGCTGTCCAAATTCTGAAATCATGCTATCATAAAGTATATGACACCTACGCCGATGGAACGTGTTCTCGTTGTTGAAAGTGATCCCGATGTTAGTGATCTGATTTCCCGTCAGGCTTTGCAGCCGTTGGGCTATCAGGTGATCGTCGCCGCCGACTCTGGCAGTGCCATCAAACAAGCGCTGCAATTTCAGCCGGATGTGATTGTAGCCGGGTTGAATTTGCCGGGCTTGAGCGGCAAGGATTTACTGGTTGCTTTTTCATCGCAGGGAATTTCGACTCCGATTATTGTGCTGGCTGAAAAAGGCCAGGAAAGTACCGTCATTCAGGCTTTTCGGCTGGGGGCGAACGATTATTTGATGTTGCCGCTGCGCGAGGCCGAAGTGGTCAGCGCGGTGGAACGCGCTTTGAAACAGGTGCGCGAAAGAGGCGCACGTGAAAAGCTCGACCAGCAGATCAAGCAGATGAATGCCGAGCTTCAGCATCGCCTGCGTGACCTGACCACGATTTTTTCGGTCGGCCGCGCCGTCATTTCAATCACCGATCAGCGCCTGCTTTTCGAAAAAATTGTTGAAGCGCTGACCAGTGTCACTGAAGCCGATCTGGGTTGGCTGACCTTGAAGGACGATAAAAGCAAGACCTTTGTTCTGGTTTCGCAGCGTGGTCTGCCAGAAGCCTGGGCCAAGAAGATTGGTCAGCCTTTGGATGATGGCGTCAGTACGCTGGTTGCCATGTCGGCGGAACCGCTCAGTATTCACGGGTCAGCTGTGCAAAAATTTAAGATTTCAGCGCTGGGCAGATCGGCAATGGTCATCCCAGTGAAGGTGCAAAACGAGGCAATTGGCCTGATGTGCCTCGTGCGCAAGAGCGAAAAACCCTTCACAGAGAGCGAACAAACGCTGGCCGGAGCAATTGCCGACTATGCATCCATCTCGCTGGTAAATTCGCGGCTCTTCCGGGCATTGTCTCATAACGTGGAGGCGGCCCAGGCGGGCGAAAAACGTAAAAACGATGCGCTACAAAATTTGCGCAGGGAAATTCAGTCGAACTTACAAACGGCGGCTTATCCGCTTGATTTAATCTTGGACCAAAAAATGGGCCCGCTCGTGCCCGAGCAAATGCAGGCGCTTGAAAATGTTCGTATCGCAGTGAAGCGTTCCATGACACTGGTGGATGCGCAGAATACACAGCCTAAACCTTCGCTTTGAGATAATTAAAGCAATGTCAAAACAAGAATTAATTTTGCTGGCAATGGAAGAATCTCCAACATTGAGTTTGCTGGAGAGAGCCTTGCATGCTTCTGGATATGTTGTTTCGATTGTTAAAGATTTCAGCTGCGCTGGATAATGCCTTGCAGGAAACATCGCCTGTGCTGGTGTTAATTACCGAGCAATTGGGGGGTAAATCGGGCCTTAGCCTGTCGATAAAAGTCCTTGAACGTTTCCCTACCCTTCCGATTATTCTGTTTGCTGGTAGCGATGATCCACAATTGTTTAAAAAAGCAATCAAGGCTGGTTTAAGCGATGTGATTAACCCGCCCCTGCGAATTGATGACATCGTTGAGGCGATTAAGCATAGCCAAAAGCGCGCCGAAGCAATGGGCGACTGGTTGCGCCGCGAGGTACGCCGCAGCACCACTTCGCTGGAGCAGCGCGTCAACGAACTGGAGACACTGGTCAAGCTGGGACATTCCATCACCAGTTCGCTTGATCTTGATAGCGTTTTAACGAACGTCGTCACCGCCGCTGTGGAGTTGACTACGGCTGAAGAAGGCCAGTTATTGCTGTTGGACGAGAAAACCAACGAACTTTATATGCGCGCCGGGCGTAACTTTGATGAGAATTTTGTGCGCACCTTCCGTTTACAGGTGAATGACTCGTTGGCCGGGCAGGTAATGGCTACGGGGCGCGCCATTTCATTTAGCGAAGATTCCCCGAATAAGATTAAGACAGCTTATCTCGTGCATGCTTTAATTTATGTACCCTTGCGTGTCAATGATCGTGTGATTGGCGTACTGGGCGTGGATAATCGCCATAACAAGCGTCCATTTACCCAGCATAATGAACTGGTAATGACCGTGCTTTCAGATTATGCCGCCATCGCCATCCAAAATGCGCAGTTATATTCTGAGACCGATGAGGAACGCACCAAGTTTGGCACCGTTTTGACCAGCATTCAGGATGGCGTGATTTTGCTGGACAAGGAAAACAAAATTTTGTTGATTAATCCGGCGGCGCAGAAAGTCTTTGGGCTGGGCCTGACCGAGCCGATTGGTATGCCTGTGCTGGAGACGATCAAGCACAATGATTTTGCCGGGATGCTTGGTTCGATTGCTGATAATCCGCTGACCTTTCACGAAATTTCTTTCGAGGACGGGCGCGTCTTTAATACGCAGTACACACCCATCCCTGAAATTGGCGCAGTGATTACGCTTGAAGACGTTACCCGTCTGAAGACACTTGACCGCCTAAAAAATGACTTTATCCACACCATTTCCCATGACTTGCGTTCGCCGCTTACGGCAATCATGGGCTATGTAGAGTTGCTCGACCGTGTTGGACCGCTCAATGATCAGCAGAAACAATTTGTACACCATGTTCAGAACAGCATTCAAAACATTACGACGCTGGTCAATGACCTGCTTGACCTGGGCCGCATCGAAGCCGGGTTTGAGTTTGGCAAAGATGAAGTGGCGCTGGAGAATGTTTTGCGATACACGCTTGAAAATTTGAGCAAACAAATTGAAGACAAAGGTCAAATCTTAAACCTGCAAATCGCTGAAAACCTACCCCTGATCCGCGGTAACGCGATTCGTTTTCGGCAGTTGATGGATAATTTGTTGGGAAATGCGATCAAGTACACACCCGAGCAGGGTACGATTACGATTAGTCTGCGCGCTGAAAACGAACAGGTCATGTTTGAAGTGGCTGATACAGGCGTTGGCATTCCGGCAAACGATCAGGCGCGCATTTTTGAGAAATTCTATCGCGCCACCAACGCCCCGAAGGGAACACCCGGTACCGGGTTGGGATTGGCCATCGTCAAATCGATTGTGGATAACTACAATGGACGCATCTGGGTAGAATCCGCGGTTGGGACGGGGACAAAATTTGTGGTTGTGCTACCCGCTGCCAGCGAATCCGAACCGGTTGTGGCGGACTAATTTTTCAACTTCCATAAAAAATAAAAGCCAGCGCTTTTTAAGCGCTGGCTTTTATAATGTTTGTTTTGCGTTCTATTCGTCGCCTTCGTCAGATGCAGTAGCGGGTTGTTCGACGCGCAGCACCGTGCCGTGGTAATCAACAATTACTTTGAAGCCCGTCATGCCTAGATAGGCGCGCATATCTTCGGGAATGCCGACCTGAAATAGCTGTTCAAACTGCTCGTCAATGTGCTTAAGCTGGTTCTGAATCATCGCTTTGCTGAAAGGGTCTTCAGAGCCGATCATTTTGGCGGTTTGTTCGCTGAGCGCATCCTCATTGCCAGCAATCAGGCTTTTGATTTCACCCAACACCTGACGATCCACATATTGTGCAGGGATGTGACGGCGGAACCCGGCATCGTTGACCACGTAGCACGGGTCATCGCCGACATAAGCTGTTTCAAGCGGACGGTCGGCTTCATCGAAGACAAGACCAGCAAAAAGGGTTTGTTTTGTCATAAGGTGTTTCTTTAGTAGTGGACATTGACCAGGGTGCCAACCGAGGCCCAGTTATACATCCACTCTGAATCGGGGATGGACAGGTTCACGCAGCCATGACTCATCGGGGTGCCAAAATTGCTGTGCCAATAGGTGCCGTGAAGGGCATAACCCTCATAGAAGAACATTGTAAAAGGCACATTGGGCAGGTAGTAACCAGGGCCGGTCATGTCTTTGTAGCGAAACTTGACGTAAATGTGATATTGGCCGGTCACCGTCGGGTACTGCCAGGTGCCAGTCGAAACGATGAAGGAATTGACGACGGTGTTGCCTTCATAGGCGTAAACTGCCTGGTGAGTCAGGTCAACATCGATCCAGCGACCTGTATTTGGGCCGCCGTCCCCGCCATTTTTGGATGGTGTGGGGGGGAGATATGCGGTGGGTTGCGGAAGGGCGGTATCGGTGGGGAGCGCTGTTGGCGTCGGGTTGGCGGGATCGTCGGTAGGGAATAATGCCTGATCAAGAGGGATTGGGGTGGAAGTGTCTTCAACGCTGAGGGGGGAACCGCTTCAGCGAGAGGGGTATCTTCTACGGTAGGAAGATCCGTGGCGGAGTTGAGCACGGAGGTTGCGCTGGCATCTACCGAGAGTGCATCCGTTTGGGTGGGTGGGTCTGCAAGGGTGGACACGTCGGTGGCGAATGCCGGGCTGGCAGCCGAGGTCGGTTTGGCGATTTTGGCGATGGCTGAATTGGGTGTATGCTGACTGTTTAGCGAGTTATTGATTGCAGCCGAAGCCGCTTTGACCATGGATGGTCCGGTTAGGATGGTCAGCCCAAAAATTCCGAGACACATCAATGTCAGCAAAACCATGGCCCACGGGATGGGGCGGCGGGGCGCTACTGTGGGCATGGGGGCCGGTTCAGGAACAGCGGGGGCCACTTGCTCCGGCACTGGAATTGGGGGCGATTTGTTCTTGAGTTCGCTCCACCGCCCAGTGCATGCCCTGACGCACGCGCTCACTATCCGGGCTGATTTGCATCGCCTTTTCCATAAAGATGACGCTAGCACGCGGAGAGGCCAGCGCAGCCATCATTAGCCAGACATCTTCTGATTCTGGCGCGAGGCGGGCGGCTTGCTCTGCATATTGACGCGCAAGGCGTTTGTCCCCAGTTTTGCGTGCTTCCTGGGCTTTTGCGAGGAACTGGTAAGCTTCGGTCTGTTGTGGGTTCATGGCTACCTACGGGACGGGGGTGGGCGCAATATTTTCGTTATTGATAAAGCACAGGATGCCGTTTTCAACACCTGTGGCAACAACATCGGTTTTTTCGGTCAGAAATTTATAATCCAGGTTCAGAAAACCGGTTTCAATGATGGCTGCGGATGTGTTGGTGCTGATTTCGTTGAATGCGTGATAAAAGGACATATCGTTGGTGACGCTGTCGTGCAGCGGCATGCCGGTCGTACGTTGATAGCGGTCCCGCAGGCAGGCAGCCAGCCGGTTCGAAAGATTGTTGTCGCGGGCGCTGATGGCGGCGGCGACTTTGAAGCCAGTGGCCTGATCGTTAATATAATCGCAGGAATTGTTGTGGATGGAAACGAGCAAGGCAGCCTGGTAGTTCGTCAGGCGTGTGTCAAACTCTTTGAGCAAGTCGGTATCGTAGCCAAGTGCGCTTAGTTTTTGCTGCACCAGCGTGGCGATTTTGAGATTCACTTCGGCTTCGGTGGTGCCATTGGCGCAGACCGCGCCTGAGTCGTTGCCCCAGTGTCCTGAGACAATGCCGATTTTGATTTTTGGCCGCGCCGTGGCGACGACATTCGGGCTGTCAGACTGAGGGGTAAGCAAAACCGCCATCTGGTCGCGCAGGTTTGTGGTGAACAAAGCAGGCGTGAAAGCGGTAAATACTGTTGCAGCAAGGACAGCGGCGATCAATGCGTTAATCAAAATGCGAGGAGGGCGGCGCTTGCCTCGCTGGGGTTCTTCAGAAGGGACAGGTTGTGCAGGTGTTTCCATCATGATTATGTCCTATAGTACCTTAAAAGAGCGGCAAAGTGCAAGTATTTCAACATTGAAGCAATGATACAGTTTTGTTTCATGTCGTTTACTGCGTTATGTTTTTTGCTGCGCAAACCGCTCGATATTTGCCTTGACGTTGCTCTAGGCGGGAAGTATGATGAAGAAAATGAATTCCTTTGGAGATGATTATGCCCGTTGAAGCTGATTCACTGCGCCAGGCGATGCGATTTTGGGTGACGGGAGTGGTTATCGCCACTGCTGCGCATCTGGATGTTCAACATGGAATGACTGTTAGCTCATTTACATCGCTATCGTTGACACCAGCGCAGGTACTTGTGTCGCTTGCCCAGAATACGCGCACGCATGACCTTGTGGCGCGTTCACGTTTTTTTGGTATTACTATTTTGTCTGCTAGTCAGCAGGATGTTTCAGATCGTTTTGCCGGGCGCATTGCGGATGAACAAAATCGTTTTGCCGGGCTGGAGACGTTTACTTTGGAGAGTGGCGCGCCGATGATTGCTGGCGGGTTGGCGCATTTAGATTGCCATGTTGTCACGACCCTGGGTTCGGGAACGCATACCATTTTTATCGGTGAAGTGCTGGCGGCCAGAAATGTCGAAGAAGGTGATCCACTCGCATATTTTAATCGGGATTATAAGAAGCTGGTTTAAGGATCAATCATGGCTTAAGATGTAAATAAAATTGGGAGAAATGAACATTATGCGATTTCAGTATGCAGGTTTGGTCACAAAAAATGATTTCTTGAAGTGTTTATTGTTGAATAATTCGCAGCTTAAATTCCAGAAATGGTTGTTTGGAACGGTTTTTGTGCTTCTTGCGGTTGCAGTTATTATTTTGCAAATCCGAAAACCAGCAGAATTAGCAGAAATACTTTCACCTGTCTTTCCAAGTGGCTTAATAGGTTTGATTTTTATGACTTTTCCTTGGTGGACGCCGTACGTCCAATTAACGGCATATGGTCAAAAGGGAAATATCTATCGAGGCAATGTGCATGGTGTCATCGATAATATCGAAATAACCGTTAATGGAACAGATGTAAAGGCCAGTTTTCGCTGGAATGCTTACATTGATTACAAGGTGTCGAAAGACATCTTACTGCTTTATCTAGGAAAAAATAACTTCAGTATTTTTATGAAGAATATGTTCAGCGATCAAACTGAGTGGGAAAATTTCGTTGCGTTTGCAAAAGAGAAGGTCGCTTTAAATAAAAAACGCGCCTAGCGCAATTGTAGAAGGAAAAGATGCCATGAGCGAACATCTGACCGATGATGAAAAGAAGGCGCTCCTATCGCTGGCCCGTGAAACCCTTGAACGGGGCGTGCGCCAACAGGCTTTGCCGCCCATTGACGATGCAAGCCTGACGCCCACCCTGCGCGCCGAGGGGGCGTCATTTGTGACCCTGACCAAACAGGGCGAGTTGCGCGGTTGTATTGGTTCGCTGGAGCCCCACCAATCGCTGGTTGAGGATGTACGCGAACGCGCTCTTCAGGCGGCGTTACAGGATTATCGTTTTCCGCCCGTCCAACCTGTTGAATTGCCCGGGATTAAAATTGAAGTCTCGCGGTTGACAAAGCCCATCGCGTTGGACTATGCCTCCGCCGATGACCTGTTGCTGAAACTGCGTCCGGGGGTCGACGGGGTAATCCTGCGCAACGGGGGCCGCCGCGCCACGTTTTTGCCACAGGTCTGGGAGCAAATTCCACAGCCAGCGGAGTTTCTCAGCCAGCTATGCGCCAAGATGGGCGCGCCGCGCGATCTATGGCGGCGCAAGCATCTCGAAGTGTTAATTTATCAGGTCGAAGAGTTTCACGAATAAAAACCGAAACAGGAGAATCATCTTATGGAATATCGTCATCTGGGCCGTTCGGGCCTGAAAGTAAGTGAATTATCGCTTGGTTCGTGGGTCACCTTCCACGACCAGGTGGATGTGGATGCGGCTGCCGATTGTATGGCTGCCGCCTATGATGCAGGCGTCAATTTTTTCGATAATGCCGAAATTTATGCCAACGGCAAGTCAGAAGAAGTGATGGGCGCGGCGCTTAAAAAGCTGGGCTGGCGTCGTTCGAGCTATGTGCTTTCAACCAAGTTTTTCTGGGGTTTGTATGATGGCCCGAACGAACGCAACACGCTCAACCGTAAGCGTTTGCTTGAAGGGATTGCCGGGTCGCTCCAGCGCCTGCAACTTGACTATGTCGACCTGATCTTTTGCCACCGTCCCGATGCGACCACGCCGATTGAAGAGACTGTCTGGGCGATGCACAATATCATCGAGCAGGGCAAAGCCATTTATTGGGGTACATCCGAATGGTCGGCGGGCGAGATTGTTGCTGCAATTGAGATTGCCGAGCGCCACCATTTGCATAAGCCAGTCATGGAACAGCCGCAATACAACATGCTGGTGCGCGAACGTTTTGAGAAGGAATATGTGCGTTTGTTTAAAGATTACGGGTATGGCGCTACCATCTGGTCGCCGCTGGCATCCGGGTTGTTGACGGGAAAATACAACAACGGAATCCCTGCCAATAGTCGGGCGGCGCTGAAGGGGTATGAATGGCTTCACGAGCATGTCACCAACCCTGAGTCGATTCTCAAGGTCAAGGCATTGCAAAGTCTGGCATCCGATCTGGGATATAGCATTGCCCAACTGGCGCTGGCCTGGTGTTTGAAGAATCCCAACGTCAGTACGGTCATCACGGGCGCAAGCCGCGTGGAGCAGGTGACTGAGAATATGAATGCGACTGGCGCAGTTGAAAAGCTGACGGGTAGCGTCATGGCTGAGATCGATGCCATTTTGGATAACAAGCCGCGCACCGAAAGCGACTGACCTGCCATCAAAAAAGCGCGCGGAGATTTCTCCGCGCGCTTTTTTGATGCTACAGCTTTACAAAATACTGTTCGTCCACGTCTTGCCAGCTTTCCTCTGGCATCGGCATGTATTTCGTCAGCAGCGGATGTACGTTCTGAATTTCCTCGTAGATACGCTCGGCCACCTTGCGGATCGAGAAGTGTGCATTCGGTGCAGCGCGCAACTGGCAGAAGGCAAAGGCTTCGCGCAGGTTGAAGGTCGCCAGCACGCGGCGGTTGAAGCCGTTCGGGGCGATATACTGGGCCACCTGCGGGTTCCACGCTGCCAGTTTTTCCCACAGCGCCACAGCTGCGTCCATTGCTTTGCAGTATTCGCCTTCCAGACCGGCCAGCACGATCCGCTTTGGGACGGCGTAGCCCAACGCCCCGCTCAACAATTGCGCTGATTGGCTCATCATGCGATGGCGCTTGAATTCGGCATACGCGCCCTGGTCCATAATGATGTCAAACGTGTAGGATGTATATTCCAGTTCGCGCAGAGGAGTGTCGTGGCGTCCCAAACGGGAGAGCAACGCATCCGCAATCGGCTCACGCTGCTGAGGGGAATTGCGCACCGCGCTCAACGCCTCGCTGTAGCTCATGTTCCCATAGCGGTACAAGGCTGCGGCGAGGATGCGTAGCTCACCTTCTTTGTCATAATCCACCAGCGTACACCAGTCTCTCGCTTTACGCTTTTCGACGAATGCTTTTGGATGAACGATTTCTGCCAGCGCTTGCCCACTTTCCATCAAATATGGCACCGGATCGGCATACTTCACCAGCGTCGGGATTTCGGCCTGGGCCACGTTTTTGATGGTTTCGCCGATCTCGCGCACTTCGGCGAGTGGTGAAGAGCGCCACTTGCGAATGGCATTTTCGAGCACCCGTCCATTGGCGGTCATGCCGACATTTGCCAGTGCGGAGGCTGGCAGCAAAAAGCGACAAACATCCACATACTGCGAGCGGATGCGCCGGTCCCAGGCTTCATCCTTTTCGCCTTCGCGCTGGGGCACGGCTTGCTGAACAACGGCCTTCACCGGCGCAAGCGCCGCCGCGTAGGTCTCAAACAGTCCGTGACAGGTGGCAATGTATTCGTCGCGCAGTGGGTGCCCATCCAACTCAGCGGGGATGTGGAAAGCATTGGCGTCCCACTTTTGGTAGCGCGTCGATTTTTCGGTATACGAGGCCAGCCGATTTGATTCAATCAATTCCATCGCAAGGCGCGAGGCGTTTTCGATGGCAAGGTGCAAGACGGCATGTTCCGCCACCGATGCATGTCCGTAGCCGACGACCCATTTTTCATGGAATTGGGCGCTCTTCTCGTCGGTCAGCCCCGCCGCAATCTCGCGGAATGATTTAGGGGCGCGGGATGTTTTGGCAAAGGCCACAGCGATGGTTTCGGGGCTGTATTCCTTGGGTGAAAGCAGGTAAATATCACGTTTGGGTGCGGTCATAAAATCTCCTTCGAACAATCTGAAAGTGGAATATGGACAAAAGTAGGGGCTGCGTCAACCTGGCGTTTTGCTTATAATGCCAATTGCATACCCACTGAAAATATCACCATTATGGAGAAGAGAAAATGAAACAAAAGTTTGTTCCAATTTATCTGGCTGTTTTGCTGCTGATGCTTGCCAGCCTGGCCTGTCAGGCCGCCACTGGTGAGAAATCTGCCGATGCGACGAATGCGCCAGCCGAAACCACTGTTGTTGAAGCCACTGCCACTGCGCCGACAAAAGCGCCCAAACTGCCGGCAACGATTGCACCTGGCGGCACGGGCATGGCTTGTTTTGGTTTGTATGAAGAAGGCATTTCGTGTCTCGACGAAAATGGCTGGAAGACCTACACCAGTAAAAATGCTGATCTGCCCAGCGATTATGTGACCGACGGCGCACTTTGCCCGGATGGGCGTATGGCGTTTGCTCAGTCTGATGGCGTCAGTCTTTTTGACGGCAAAAAATGGGAGAATATTGCCATCAGTAAAGATTACAGCTCGGCGGAGGGGTTGGCTTGTGCAAAAGATGGCAGCATCTGGGTGGCGCATTTTCAGGGCGTCAGCCACTACGTCAAAGGCACCTGGACAACCTATCCATCTGCCGAACTGGCGACGGGCGATTCTGCCAATGAACTGGTCTATGATGTGCAAATTGGGCCGGATGGTGACGTTTGGGTGGTAACGGCGAACAGTGTCGCCATGTTCAATGATGGCAAGTGGAAAGTTTTTCAGCAGGGACAGGGTTTTGACGACAAAATGTACTTCAATGCCCTGACAATTGATACAGACGGTCGTGTGTGGGCCGCCTATGGCACAGGCGCGGCGGTCTACGAGGATGGCGCGTGGAAATTGATCGACAAAGGGGATTATGATTCACCATCCGCCATTGCCTTTGATGCAAAGGGCCAACTGTGGCTGGGAACATTGAGCAATGGCGTTTCGATGTACAACGGCAATACCTGGGCTAAATACAGTCGCAAGTCTGACGACCTTTCGAGTGATGCGATCAATTCCATCGCTGGTGATAGTTCGGGGCGCATCTGGCTGGCAACATCGTATGGGTTGACGGTTTTCGATGGTGCGACATGGCAAACCTATCGCATGGACAACTCTGACATCGGCGATAACAATATCCGCTTTGGGTTGGTGGTGAAAGATGGCCCAACCTTGCCCAAGCTGGCAGACAAAGACAAAGGTTCGCTTGTTGGCGTGCTCCACGATGCGGATGGCAAGACAATGCCTGGCATGCGTGTGGAAATTTGCGTGGAGCCCCTTGGCACACAATACACCGGCGATACGCCTTGTTCTGACCAACCCTTTTTCTTATCCACAAAAACGGATGAGAAAGGCGCTTTCAAGATCGAGAACATCCCTGCCGGGTATTATGTGATTGCGTCAGAGACTGGTACAGGCTGGGCACAACTGACCACGCAATTTGGCATTGGCTCCGAGCGCACACTGGTCAAAGCAGGCGAGAACATGGATGTTGGCACGCTGACTTTGCAGAAGAAGTAAAATGCCTATCTTGGTAGGGGCGCAGCACACCTGCCAAGAACCGCAGGTGCGCTGCGCCCCTCAGCCCACACATAAAAACAGCCCTCCCAATTGGGAGGGCTGTCGCTTTATTTTACATCAACCAATTCAACGTCAAAAATCAACGTTGCGTTTGGCGGAATGACGCCGCCCGCGCCGCTTGAGCCATACGCCAGATTGGGCGGGACGACCAGTTGAGCTTTGCCGCCCACCCGCATCATCGCGATGCCTTCCTCCCAACCTTTGATGACACGTCCGCTGCCGAGTTGAAAGTCAATCGGCGCACCGCGTTTATACGAGTTGTCGAAAACTTTGCCATCCAGCAATTTGCCGGTGTAATGCACAAAGACGGTTTTGCCAACAGTGGCTTGCACGCCGGTGCCAATTTGTTTCTCAATGTATTTCAAACCGCTTTCGGTAATTTTAATTTGATCGTCTGATGCGCTCATTTTTGCTCCTTGATAGGGAAGGTAGCGCAATTGTACTGTATACAGCCGCAATTGTTAAGGTTGTTGTGAGATGAAAATCACAAAGTCTAAAGGTTCTTCATCAATTTCTCCCCAAACTCCACCGGATCACTCTTCTCAATCACCAGATTTTTTGCGCCGTGGAAGGTTAGGAAATCGCGCATGGCGATGGCGACATCGTCGATGAGTTCATCGTCGGGGGCGATGGCGGGTTCAAGGTGGAGCGCCTTGAGCCGCAGTGTGCCGGTTTTGCGCTCGAGTTTGGGGTCGAAGCGGCCCACCAGCCGGTCTTTGTGCAGAATCGGCAGGCAAAAGTAGCCGTAGATGCGTTTGGGAGAGGGGGTGTAGGCTTCAAGCCGCTGGCGAAAACCCCAGAAGGCCTCGTCGCGGCCCTGCGCCCACCACAGGTTGTCAAACGGATTCAGGAATGTTGTGCGCTGCGGGTGGATTTCTCCGCTGGCGGCTTGTTCCAACAACCCGAGGTTATCACGGTGGACGAGCAGCGTTTTTACCCCGGTAAGTGTCTCCCCTTGCACTTCGACCAGCACTCCGGCTTTGATCTGCGCTGCGATGATCCGGCGTGCCTGGGTCAGCTTCATCCAGGTGTAGTCGGCAGGGTTGCGCGGCAGACTGACGCCCAGCGCTTTTGCGCCGCGCTCGATCCAGAAATGGTCGCGTTCTTCGGGTGTGGGCTCGGTGGTATCCACCCAGGTGGGCAGGACGCGTTCCGTCAGATCGTAGATGCGCTGAAATTTTTCGCGCCCGGCGATCATCAGGTCGCCGAAGGTATATTTATGTTCAAGGGCCATTTTGGTGGGTTTCCAGTCCCACCAGGTGCCGCGTTTGCCATCACCTTCAAAGTGACTGGTGCGCAGCGCTCCCTCCACGCGGATGCGCTCCATAACGGCATCGACCAGCTCACGGTGGCCGGGTTGCAAAATCCAGGTCTGGAACCAGTGATGCCCGTCCTCGCGCAGGCGGCGTTGGCGTGGCATTTGATAACGATATTCGCTTAAGGGCACGAAACAGGCGGCGTGGTACCAGCCCTCGAAAATGCGGCGCTGCTCCGGATCGGATGCGAGTGTGTCAAGAATTGCGGTGTCGTAGGCTCCGTGCCGTGACCATAGGGTGATGTAATGGGCACGGGCCACCATCTGGAGTGTGTCGATCTGCACCGCTCCAAGCTGGTCCACTGTTTCATAAGCGGAATCCAGGCTGAGGGTAGGTTCATTACCGTTGGCGGAATCCAGGTTCTGGGTGTGTAATGCCAAAGCGCGCAGGGCAGCCAGGGGATAGATCGTCATATTTCACCTTTAAAGAGAAGGCCGGGACAAGTGTCCCGGCCAAAGTATAGCTGAAAATTTGTTCTATGAAAAGTCCGTTTTTTATGCCGGGGTCGCGCCGCGTTTGCCAAGCTGCTTGTCGAGCATCAAGACAGCGGTGGCATGAGCCTCGATCATCTCCAACTGGTGGACGATTTCGGACGCATTCTTTTCTTCTTCGACCTGCTCGGTAATGAACCATTGCAGCAAAATTTGCGCCGGGAAATCCTTCTCGCTGAGCGCCTGTTCGTACAGGTTGTAAATGGATTGGGTTACCTTGGCTTCGTGGGCTTGCGCTTCCTGAAAGACATTCAGGTCGCTGGCCCACTTGGTGGTCGGGGCTGGTATTGCCTTGAGCAACACGCGCCCGCCGCGATCCACCAGATGTTCGTAGAACTTCATGGCGTGTTCGCGTTCTTCTTTAGCTTGAATGTGCATCCACTTGGCGAAGCCGGGCAGGCTTTTTTCTTCAAAATAAGCCGCCATTGAAAGATAGAGATACGATGAGAACATCTCTTTATTGATCTGTTCGTTGATGCTTTCTTGCATGGTTGTGCTAATCACGTGTTGCTCCTTTGAGAAATTTTTCACGGATAGATCGGTTCATTATAAGCTATTTAAAAAGGCGGATGACGATGGCGACCAACATTCCCAGCCCGAGAAGCCAGATCAGGCTGATGATGATTGCGCCCACCCAGCCAGGCGAACGCCCCTCTACCTGGGTCGCCGTTTGACGGGCCTCGTCCATCACTGCGGGCGGAATCAGCCTGATCGCCAGCAGAATGCCCAGAGGCAGCAGAATCAAATCGTCAAGATAACCCAGCACCGGGATGAAATCGGGAATCAGGTCAATGGGGCTTAAAGCATACGCGACAATCAGCACCGCCAGCATCTTTGCTGTCCACGGCGTGCGCGGGTCGCGGCTGGCAATCATCAGCGCGCGGATTTCGGTTTTTAAGGTTTTGGCCTGGGTCTTTAAGCGTTGCAGCATCTTACCCAACGTTGATGATTTTGCCCGTCTGCCCGGCAAAGGCATCACCGCTCAGGGTTAATACGGCTTCGGCCAGGCTGGCGCAGGTTTCGCTGCAATTGTGTAACTGTTGCAGTCCCTGTACCGCTGCATGGACGCAGATGTTATGCGGCTTAAGCTCGTCTGCGGCTTGCAGGGTGATTCCAGCGGTTGCCAGACGGCTGGCGGAATAAGCGGCGTGAGCTGAATCGCTGGTGAATTTGGCGACGTTGATGATGGTGCCACCACCCTGTTCGCGCATCACACGCCCGACACTCTGGAGCATGATAAAGGTTCCAATGGCGTTGACTTCAAAGGCACGGTGCAGGTCCCACTCATCCATGTTGAGCAGTGGGCCGTAGGGTTGCACGTTGGCGCAATTGACCAGGATGTCAATGCGTTCGAAGCTGTCAATGACCTGATTAATCAGCGCCTGAGCGGCCACCTTCTTGGCAATGTCGTGGACGTAGGTCTTGGCTTGTCCGCCGTGACCATTAATCCACCTTTCCAGGGTTTCCACATTGAGCGGCGAAATGTCGTTGAGCGCTACAATCGCGTTGCATTCAGCAAAAGCCTCTGCGACGGCGCGCCCCGTGCCTTTGCCTGCGCCTGTTACCAGCACTACTTTTCCTTTGAAGCTGTCATTCATGGGGAGTCCTTAAGTTATTCGATGTTCGCTTTTTGCTGTTAGATAGACCGGTTTTCCTAATGTCTAACGTCTAATGGCTACTTTCTACAGACTGGAATCTGATCCGGGTTTTCCTCGGCGTTTAGACGCAAACCAAAATAAGGGGAAGGGTCGTAGGTGTTGTCTTTATCCAGCTCGTTTTTAAACTTGCCGTTGCCATCGTCGCGCACAACGGAGATGTGCAAGTGAACGCCAACGGGGTTGTTTGGGTCGCCGGAGTAGTCGCCCTGATGTCCCAGTATCGTACCGGCATCAACGAATTGCTCCTTGGTTCCGGGTGGGAATTGCGACGAAATATACGAAATCGTTCCGCTGGCATCGGCCATGTGAGTGTAGTAGACCCAAATCTGGCGGCCCGGTTGCAGCGGATCATCGGGAATGCGGATGATGAGTGACGATTTCCAGTCGGGCAGACGGGTCAGATAGCCTGGGTAGGCAGCAATCACTTCGGTGACGTTGACAGCCGTCCCGGCAAAGATATCCACTCCCTGATGCGGATGCCCCAACTGGAAGACATCTCCCCAAAGGTAGCCAGCCATCCCCGTTGTGGGGAAAATAAATGGGGCGTCCCCGCAGCGCGTCCCCGCCTGAATGACCTGATCTTGATGTTTCGCCGGGTTGCGAATGTAGTCCATTACCATGGGTGTCCGCGCAGTCAGCGTCTGTCCCGCAGCAGAGGCGCGAAATTGTTTGTAGATGAAAATTCCCAGCCCCAAGAGTAGCCCAAGCACCAGCACACCAACGAGCATATTCATATTTTGTTTTTTCACCATGCTGTCGATTATATCCCGCCGCTGATATTCCTTGTATGCAATGTTAACCAAAAACCGACCCGGCTCTTACTTTTTTTTTACAGGCGAGGAATAAGATAAAGCTATCAAAATCAATTTCAAATTCATAGGAGAAATATCATGAGCTACTACATCACCACCAACCCTTATCAAACCCTGCGTCGCTGGACGGTCAACCATGCAGTCCCCGAAGTACGTTCCCTTGCAGTCGATGTTCGCGCAGACGAAGATGCCTACGTTTTGACGGCCTTCGTCCCTGGCCTGACTGCCGATGAACTGAACATTCAGGTGCTTGATGACACTGTCAGCGTTGAAGGCGAGTACAAAGCCGACGAGAATCAGTACCTGCTTAGCGAACTTCCATCCGGTGCATTCCGACGCACCCTGCGCCTGCCGACTGAGCTGGACGCAGACAAGGCCGAAGCCAACATTGAAAACGGCGTCCTTACGTTGCGCCTGCCAAAAGCGGAATCGGCACGGCCCAAAGTCGTTAAGGTTGCCGTCAACTAATTGAGCGCAAACCGGGGCATGGGGACCGTGCCCCTACCTAACCAAGCTGTTTTTCGTAAGGGCGTGGTCCCCGCGCCCTACAAGCCATCTTCCTCTCTCCTCTGGGTTGGTAGAGACGCCGTCAGGCGTCTCTACTCCTTTAAGGGTAAAATACTTCCATATATCGTGCCCGCAGTCAGAATTCTGACTGTGTTCGGCATAACCCATATGGAGAATTCCCGTGCGACAAAAATTAACCCTTTTCCTGATCCTGATCTTTTTGCTGACAGCCTGTACCGCTCCCACAGCGACCCCCGTCAGCCCGGATGCCAGTCCTGAACCCAGTAACACCCCCCAGCCGACGGTGGGGCCGACTCCCACGCTGGGCCAGCCTCTGGCGCTGCTCATTTTGCCCGCCGACATGGACGAGCAACGCTCCAAGCAATATCAAACCGCTGTTTACGATCTGGCACAATCGGTCGGGTATCGCTATCAGTTGTTGAACAAACTGACGGTGGATGATCTGGCCTATGAGTCCAACCTGAAAGTGGTGATTGCCATGCCGCCTGACCCAGGCATCGCTGCCTTGGCCGCGGCTGCGCCGGCTACGCAATTCCTGACCATCAACATTGATGGCATCAAACCTGGCGGGAATATCAGCGTTTTGGGAGGCAATCCTCAATCGATTGAAAAGATTGCCTTCATGGCTGGTTATATCAGTGCCATGATTACGCAGGACTACCGCACTGGCATGATCCTGCAAAAAGGCTCCGCCGATGCCGACAAAATCAGTTCCGCTATGCTCGTCGGGCAAGAGTTCTTCTGCGGATTATGCCAGGCCGCTGTTCCACCGTTGAACGAGTATCCGGTTCGTATGGATATTCCGGATGACGCCAAGCCCAACGAATACACCGCCTATGCTGACCTTTTGATCCGCAACACGGTAGATACGATGTTCCTGCAACCGGGCATGGATACGCCTGAGTTGCTCGATTATTTACCCACCGTTGGCGTCTTAATGATTGGCACCAAAAGCCCCACGAAATTACCAGCGACCTGGGTGGTGACCTTGCAGGCAAATTATCTCGATGCGCTCAAAAAAGCCTGGCCTGAGATCGTCGCTGGCAAAGGTGGGGTATCCTTCCCGGCGCCGCTGGCTTTTACGGACGTCAACCCCGATTTATTCCCCCCTGGCAAGCAGCTTCTGGCGCAAAAAACGCTGGATGACCTGCTGGCTGATCGCATTTCCACTGCGGCATCGCCAACGCCAAAACCGTAAGGCGCAGCCCCAACAAAAAAAGACGGGCGACCCATTTGGGTCGCCCGTCTTTTTAACCTTTAACCATCTTTGCTACCGTCACGCCGTCTCCACCTTCGCCGGGGTGGCCTTCTTCAAAGGATGCCACCTGCGGGTGGTCTTTGAGCGCGGCACGCACTTCCTGACGCAGCTTGCCCGTCCCTTTGCCGTGGATGATACGCACAAATGGCATCCCTGAAAGGTAGGCTTTATCGAGATACCCTTCCAGCACAGCCAGCGCATTTTCCGCCGATTGTCCACGCAGGTCAAGCTCAAGGTTGGGTTGTACGGTGGAAGGTTGGAAAGTTGAAGATCGTTTTTCAAACGAGAATTTCGGATTTAACCCTTCACTCTTCAACTTGTCACTTTCAAGCGGGATATTGTCTATATCCGCTTTGCGGGTCAAATCTCCCAGTCGGGCACGGATGCGCAGGGAGCCAACTTGCACCTCGGCATCTGATTCGCTCAGGGTGGTGATAATGCCCTCGCTGCCAAGCGTCCGCACGATGACACGCTCGCCAAGCGCCAGCGGACGATGCACGGTGGATGGCGGGCGGTCTACCGGTTTTGGTATGCTGCGCTCAACTGGGGCTTGGACTTTTTCTTCGACTTTTTCAATCTTTTCTTCGATCTTTTCCAGTGCGTTGAGCGGCTGGCGCAGCTTTTGCAGTTGGGCACGCAATGACTGGACGTTGCGTTTGAGTACTTCCATTTCCAACTCGCCTTCGGCGCGGGCCTGGGCCAGCACTTCGCGACGTTCTTCTTCGATCTTTTCGAGCCGTTCGTTTAGCTCACGGCGCTGCTTGTGGACTTCGGCGCGGGCTTTTTCGGCTTTCTGGCTTTCCTTGATCGCCACCTTGCGCTGGCGGTGGATGTCATCGATTAATTTGTCGGCACGCAGTTCTTCGGGGTTGACTTCGCTCCTCGCAGCGGCGACGATGCTTTCGGGGAGTCCGAGGCGCTGGGCAATCGCCAGCGCATTCGAGCGGCCTGGGATGCCAATCGTCAATTTGTAGGTTGGGCGCAGGGTTTGAACATCAAATTCCAGCGAGGCGTTAACCACGCCTTGCGTGCCGTGCGCGAAGGTTTTTAGTTCCGGGTAGTGGGTGGCAACCAGCGTCGTAACGCCCTGATCGAGCAGGTGCGCGAGAATCGCACGCGCCAGCGCCGCACCTTCCTGCGGGTCGGTTCCCGCGCCCAGTTCGTCGAGGATGACGAGCGAACGCGCATCCACCTTTTTGAGAATGCGGATGATATTGGTCAAGTGCCCGCTGAAGGTGCTCAGCGATTGCTCAATCGATTGTTCGTCGCCAATATCGGCGTAAATGTCGCGGAAGATGGGCAACTCGGAGCCGGATTGGGCCGGGATATGCAGCCCGGACTGGGCCATTGCCACCAGCAGCCCAACGGTTTTGAGCGAGACGGTTTTGCCGCCCGTGTTTGGCCCGGTGATGACCATGGCGCGGGTGCCGGGGGCCAGGTCAATGTCGTTGGGGATGGCGGTGGCGGGGTCGAGCAGTGGGTGGCGGGCGCGGATCAGTTTGATGGTTGGAAAGTTGAAGGTTGAAGGTTGAAAAGTTGAATGGTTGGATGGTTCAGGGTTGGGTGTTTCCACCTTCAACCTTTCCCCTTTAACCTTTCAACCAAGACTGGTTCGGTGGCGTTAATTTCTTCGGCATATTTCGCCTTCGCAAATGTCAGGTCAAGCTTGGCCAGCGCTTCGACGCCAGTGATGATTTCGCTGGCCTGCGCGCCCACCTGAAGCGAGACATCGCCCAGGATACGGCGGATTTCGTCACGTTCGGCCAGCTCGGTTTCGCGCAGTTTGTTGTTCAACTCAACGACGGCCAGTGGCTCGATGAAGAGCGTCGCCCCGCTGGAAGACTGGTCGTGGATGATGGCTTTGATCTTGCCTTTATGCTCCGAGCGCAGCGGGATGACGTAGCGCCCGTCGCGCTGGGTGATGATGCTCTCTTGCAGCATTTGGGCGCTTTTGCCGTCGCTCAGGTATTTTTGCAGGCGCGTCATCAGCCGCTCACGCGCCACACGCAACTCGGCGCGGATGGCGGCGAGCTTCGGCGAGGCCGAGTTCGAGCACTTCGCCCTTGTCTGAGATGGTGCGCGAGATCAGATCCACGACGCCAAGCGGGTTGGGCAGGGCCAGGGCCAGCTCACTGAGATGCGGGTAGGGGGGTTCGATGCGGGGTTGTGTCGCATCCGCAACAGGTTTGGATCGGGGTTTGAGGACAGGCGTTTTTTCCGCCCCATCCCGTCCGAGCAGGGTCTTTTTGAGCGTGCGGCAGGCAATCAGCGTGGATTTCACATCGAGTAGATCCACCACTTCCAGGATTCCGCCGCGTGCTGCTAGTTTTACCTTTTCGCGGATGTCGTGTGCCCCACCGATGGAGACATCGTGACCGAGGAGCAGCTTCCCGGCTTCGGTCGTTTCAAGCAGCCGCAGCCGCGCCAGATCAATCGACGTGGTCGGTTCGAGGGCGCGGGCCAGTTCTGCCGAGGCTGAAAAATCGCAGTGCATCGCAAGGCGTTCGAGAATTTTGGGGTATTCAAGTACTTGTAAAGTTTTACTGTCCATGATGTTTGGCTCGTTGGGGAGATAAAAAAAGTGCAAAGGCTATTTTACACCTTTGCGCTTTTGTCGTTGGATTTTGCTATCGGGATTTATTCACGTTGATGCACAAGCCCCAGCGCTGCTGCCTTTGCATAGTATTTTTCTGCTTGGGCTGGATTGCCGCATTCTTCGTGCGAACGCCCCATGTTAACATAGAGCGACGGGTAAAAGGCGTTCACGCGCTCGTCTGCGCTGGCATTGGCGTGGTGCAAGGCGGTTTCATTCCAGCGGAGGGTTTCAGCCGGGTTCTCCCCAAATCGTGCTACATAATGCGCCGCAATGCAGGACTTGTAATTGTTGCTGGCGGTTTTCCAGGCTTGCAGATAAATTTCCCTGGCGACCTCTATGCGACCCGCAAATTCAGCCTGCGTGCCCAGAATGCACAGATGGATGACCGGGTTTTCGGTGCTGGAGTGGGACGAATTTGAGCTGATTGGGTCTTTTTTCATATTTGTTGATGACAATTTTAACTTATAAAATAAATAGCGATTTGAATACTCATAGATTTGTAAAATAGGGGTTTACCCTATAAAAACTAGGGGAGAACCTTGTTTCGCGCAAAGCTCCTTTCAGCTAAACTGAGAATCAAATGTGCTAAAAGGAGCAAAATATGATGGCTTTTCTTTCAAAATGGCCTATAAGACTAATCACTATCTTGGGAACGATCATTGCAGCCATGTTTATAGCAGGTCTGCGTGTTCCGATTGCTCTCGTTGCCCCCCTTTATTGGTTTATATTCCCTGGTGGTTTGTATTACCTAATCCATCAGAGATATGGCTATGGTAGCTCAGAACTTATTAGGGGATGGTTATTTTATGCATGCATTGTAGTGATCGGCACATTATTCAGAAATCGATTCTTCTTCCTGATCTATGGAATACTTGTCATTGTGCTTATCTTGAATATTAAAGGTTGTTCAGAGATGCCGATAGGTTCTCAATAAATCGACGATCTTTAGCTGTAATTTACCGACGATCCCACGCTCTCGCAAACTTCAAAATCTGGCTGCGGATGTAGAAAATATCAGGGTCGGCGAAGGAGCGCCGCGTCTTGATAAGCATCATTGCCGCTTCAGCGTCATGGCCCTGGGCAATCAGTAAGCATGCGCCCATTGCCACACTGCGATGCCGTCCGCCGGCGCAGTGGGCATAAACTTTGCCACCCTGCTCAATCGTTTTGAGCGCTGCCTGTACCCCGCGCATCAGCGTGAAAACAGGGATTGGGAAAAACATGGTGTCAGGCCACGGCAGCCACAGAAAATTAAGGGGCTGGTGGTGCAGGTCCGGGTAGGGTGGTCTTGTCATGCGCATATTGATAACCAGATGCACGCCCAGCGTCCGCAAACGGTCATAATTGGCAGCATTGGGGGTTGTGCCGATCAACAAATCGGGGCTGATCTCCGAAAAATCCATGCCCAAATCTTATCACAGCAACTTCAAAGCACGTTTTCTGGTTTATAATTTTGCTAGGAACTATTTCGCCGAACTCATGCCCAGGAGCGCCAGCGATGTCTATAGATGATGCCACCAAAGATTTGCAGTCGAAGATTAGTGTAGCAAGCGCCAGCGCACAAATGAAAGTCGTCAATATGTCTGATGAAGAGGCGCGCATCACGGTGCTCGCCCCAGCGGGTGACATCCAAAAAATTAAGGATGCTGTTTTTCAACCCGCAATGGATTTGTTGACCAAGGAAGGTTTTGACATTCAGGTGTTTGTTTATGACAAAGACGCCCCGCCGCTTAAGGGCTGAAAGCGTAAGTTGAAAGTTACCCTTCCGAGGTCACTGACGGCTTCGGAAGTTTTATTTCATATTCTATGTAATACGGATGTATATATGCCATATCGTGGACTGCTTGATAAGTACGGTAAGTTTTTGGATCTACCCGCCCATACCAAACCCGTGAGTTTGCTCGAGGGCAATACGCCTTTAATCCCGGCGGATAATTTGTCTCGTCACTTGGGCGGCGGTTTTGATCTGTTCGTGAAATTTGAAGGTCTCAACCCGACAGGTTCCTTTAAAGACCGCGGCATGACCGCTGCTGTCAGTGAAGCCGTGGGGCGTGGCGCAAAAACCGTCATTTGCGCTTCGACGGGTAACACAGCTGCATCTGCTGCGGCCTATGCAGCCCGCGCCGGGCTTAAATCAATCGTTTTGATCCCGCAGGGCAAAGTCGCTGCCGGAAAATTGGCCGGGGCGCTGGCGTACGGTGCACAGGTGATTCAGATCGACGGCTCGTTTGATGATGCATTAACCCTGGTTGTCCAAATTTCTGACAAACACCCCATTTCGCTGGTCAACTCGATCAATCCGTTCCGTATTGAAGGCCAAAAGACTGCTGCCTTCGAAATTTGTGACGTGCTGGGTGCCGCGCCTGACTGGCTATGTCTACCGGTTGGCAATGCCGGCAATATCACATCCTACTGGGCTGGCTTCAAACAATATGATCGTCTCAACGCCACCGGCCTGCCACAGATTTTGGGAGTCCAGGCTGCTGGGTCGGCGCCGTTGGTGTTGGGCCACCCGGTGGAGAATCCTGAAACGGTGGCGACTGCCATCCGCATCGGCAAACCCGCCCGCGGGGAGGAAGCGCTCCAGGCTGCGGATGAATTGCAGGGGCGCATCATCGCCGCCACCGACGACGAAATCATCGCCATGCAAAAGTTGCTTGCCAAACTCGAAGGCATCTGGGTTGAACCGGCCTCTGCTGCCGGGCTGGCTGGCTTGGCGCACGAAATTGCTGCCGGGAACTTTGACACACGCGGGCAGAAAATCGTCGCTGTCTGCACCGGTCACGGGTTGAAAGACCCCGAGATCTTCATCAAGGATATGCAAAAGCCGCTGATCGTCCCGGCGAATTTAAGCGCGCTTGAAGAAGTCATTTTAGGATAACCGACATGGATGCTCGTCCCACCCTGATTGCTATGGACATGGAAGGCGTGTTTACGCCCGAAATCTGGATTGCCGTTGCTGAAAAGACCGGTATTGAAAAACTGTGTCTGACCACCCGTGACATCCCCGACTACGATGTGCTGATGCGTGGACGTTTACAAATCTTGCGCGAAAACGGCCTGAAATTGCGCGATCTGCAAGCGGTGATTGCCACGCTTGACCCGCTGCCTGGCGCGATTGAGTTTACCGACTGGCTGCGTGAACGACTTGCGCTGGTCATTTTGACCGACAGCTTTTACGAGTTTGTTGCTCCGCTCAAGGCAAAACTGCACCACCCGACCATCTTTTGCAATACGCTGATTGTTGACGCCGATAACAACGTCGTTGATTATCGCCTGCGCCAGGCGGACGGCAAAAAACACGCTACGATTGCCTTCAAAAGCCTGGGATTTCGTGTGATTGGGGTAGGTGATTCGTACAACGATACCAACATGCTCATCCAGGCCGATCATGGTATTTTGTTTCGTCCTTCGGCCAATGTCATGGCAGAATTTCCACAGTTTCCGGCAATTCGCGAGTATGCGGTGTTGCAGGCCAAGATTACTGAAATCTTGCAGACATCCTAACCCCGAGAAATTTCGCTACTTGTTTTCGTCGCAGAATAAAACGATCCTGTATCATCATACAGGATCGTTTTGCTTATTTGTAGATTCGAATGTAATCGATATAGTAATAGGCCGGGAATTTTGTGCTGCTGTTTGGTGGCCCAGGCCAGTCTCCGCCAACGGCCAGATTGGCAATCAAGTACATTGGTTTTGACGGAATATGTTTTGTGAGATGCAAGCGTGGGATTCCGTCAATCGACCAGGTAATCGCAGTCGAACTCCAATCCAATCTAAAAACATGAAAATGCGTTGTGAAGTTGGGGCCAACAAAATATCCTCCAGCGGTTGACCAGGGATAGTGTAATGTCATGTATGAAATATTGGGTTGTTGCCCCAGTATTTCGGTAATATCAATCTCGTTTGTTCCCCCCGCATAATCCAATAGCCATAAAGCTGGCCACAAACCTTTCCCAGTTGGAACACTGATTCGAGCGATTACGGTGCCATACGTAAATTTGAAAGATTTGTATGTGGTAATTACGCCAGAATAATAAGGTTTTCCATAGGTTAATTTTTTATTTGCATTGATGCGTAACAGCCCATTCTTTACAGTAAAAGCATTTGGTAAATAATATTGCAATTCAGGCGGGTTCGTGCGCCCCCACATTAACTGCGTTTGCCATTTTTTAAAATTCAATATGTTGCCTTTAAATTCATCACTGAAAACCAATTTTGGCGCAGGTTGGACATTCAGCATTGGATTAATAAGCGCTGTAAGGTTGAATTTTAGCTGGTCAAGCGCAGTTGGCAAGATTTGAACGCCAAAGATACTCACCACAAGGATAAAGATACACAGGCAAAATACTTTTTTCATCAACTCTCCCAGGGGCCGTGAGGCGTGGTATTGAATGAAATATTTTGGCCTAGCACAAATCCGGGATGTCCCTCCTGTTTATTGTTTGTGAGGTGTTCGTCTGCGCTGAATCAGGATGAAAATGGCAGCGAAGACAAAAACGACAACTGCAATAATGCCAATCAGGATTAAATCAGATTGTGAAAGACCGTTGGATGTTGTTCCACCGGGGGTTGGGGTGGCGGTTGGCGGGACGATGATGGTGACGGGTTGGGGGGTGGCGTTTCGCTTCGTATCCGAAGCGAAGATATTATTCCCATAAACCACAGCCAGATTACCTGTCAGCTTGCTGCGCAATGTTGGGGTGAGCAGCGCCTTGCGTGCGGAGAGCAAGCCCTGCTGGTTGTTGCCAAGTATGCTCAATACCACCCGCTCTGGATTCCACAGCGATGGGCATATTTCAAGATAGCCAGTCGGTGTATCGGCAGATATACGAAATTTTAACTCACTTTGTGGTTCTGATGCGATATCGCTTCCTTTTGCGAACGTGGCTGGCAGATTTGTTAATTCTGTCAGAATGGGAAGTTTGCTGGGAATTCCGATCAAAAGCAGGCTGCGTTCGTCACGCAGTTTTTTTGGGGTGTCATCCGCAAAGGCGACTTCAGGGTCAATCAGCGTCCCTTGTGTCTTTTGCCCCAGATCATAGGCCACATCCACGGCAATGCTCCAACTCAACGGGTCAGATGGGGCTACGATAAAGGCGAGCGTGTCGAGGGTTGGGCTAAAAATTTCAGGGTAAGCGCGTAGGTTGAGACCATCCAAAGCTGTTGTGGCGGTGCCGATGGGGATGTGGATGGTCGTTTCGGGTCGGACGACGGCCCAAAGGTCGCCATCCAACGGGCGGGCACAAGCATCTGGGAAACGCAGGCTTTCGACAATGCTGATGCGGTTTTGCCCAGGGGTGATGACTCCCTGTGGAATGAGGATGGTGACCGTGTCCATGTTGGTGGAGCGTTCGGTAAAGCGCCCGCTACCGATTGCCTGGTCGTTGACGGTAACGCTGAAACCAGAACGCGCAAAATCGAGCAGCGATGAGTTGGCGTAGACCAGTTTGATAAATCCGTCGCCGTTGGCGCTCTGGTTGTAAGGCAGGGTGAAAAGATAGTCGATGGAATGGCCGCCTTCGCCCTGGCGGTATTCTTCGCTGTAGCCGAGCTTGGCAACGCTGGTATCCACGACATCTGTATCGGGTGCGGGGACTTTCTGGGTTTCGGTAACCACTGCAATGCTGGGATCGACACCGGTGCGGATCTCGCCGCTGCTGAAGGCGGCTCCTGCTTTGGCGATGCCTGCGTCGCTGGTGCCGCTGACCCACAGGACAACTTTTTCGGGGTTCCAGGGGGAAAGCGCCATTTGCAGCAGCCCGTCATCGGCAGCGATTCCAGCGGGCTGGACGGGCCAGATGATTTCGCTCAGAGACTTGAACGTATCTGCTTTGCCGACAAAGATCAGGTTTGATTTCTTTTTGATGTCATCCGTCAGACCTGAAAGTGTTGTGCTGGTCAGTTGTAATGCGCCATTGGTATAGCGTCCAAGACCTGCTGAAACGGTCAACGCGGCTTTCAGGTCGCCAGGGGTGGGGTGATCTGGCAGAACCAGTACTGCCGCATCGGGGTAGAAGGTGTTCTGGTAAAGGGGCCAGGGCAGCGCACGCAGATCGGTGACAGGGGCCATCGTCTCGTGCGGAATCGTCAACAGGGAGCTTGAATCAATGGTCATCAGCGAAGCGCCGCCGCACTGGTCATTGGTGATGAGCTGGATGGTGATGTCGTTGATTCCATCTGCGTTGACGGCCTGCCACGCTTCGACGGGGATGGTATAGCTGGCGTTTTGCAGGCCTTCCTTGTCCACAATGGTGGAGCCGATATTGACATTGTTCAGGCTGACGTTGACAACGGCTTTGAAAAAGGAGTTGGGCGTGTCGGTAAAGCCTGAGCCAAAAAGCAGCATGGTGAAGTTGAGATCAAGCTGGCCACCGCTGGGCGGGGCCCAGTGAGCCGGCAGGCGAAACCCCATCGATGTGCTATCTTGCGGCCCGCGCAGGGTGCGTATGCCTGTATAAATTTGCGAAAAGGCAATCTTGTCCCCTGAGACTTCCTGTGCGTGGGCTGTGCCGCTCAGGCTGGCGAGGATGACGAACAACAAAATGATGTGAAGAGTCTTGTGAAGAATGGTTTTTGGGTGCATGGTGAAATCCTTTGATCCATTTAAGGTGACAATCACCTTGTTATTTGTCTTGTAGTTGATCCATCCACAGGATGACATGGCGGTAGGGAATGGTCGGCTGGTCGTAGCGATACAAGAAGGCCTCCAGCGGGCCTGTGCCAGACATGTTGGGGTCGACCTGTACAATCGTTTCCCAGCGCTCACCGGGTTTGAGGGCAATATGCTGCCAGGTTTGGACGGTGTAGCCGCCCCGTTCGAGCCAGATGGAATAATCGCTGGGGGCGGCACCGTTAATCATGGCTCCGAGCCGCACCGCAGGGGTGGAACTGTTTTCTGCGGGGAGAATCCATAGCTGGACAATTTCTGTATCCGGGTAGGACTTTGCCACCGTTTGCGCCAGCACCATTGCGCCAACAAAGATCAGTGCTGCCAGCGCAAACAGGCCCATCTGCCAGGGACGTGGCATCAGATGGGCGTGTAAATCGGGAGCGCGATCGGTTTTGCGGCGGGCGGGATATTGTTTGATGACGCGCCGAAAGATGGCAATGGCACCGATGAAAAGGATGATGCTGCCATAAAAAAGCGCCCAGGTCTCAGGCAGCAGCGGAATCTTCATGGCATAGAGCACAATGCCGCCAAGCACCGAGACGGCCAGGCTGATGCCCATCGTCAAGATGGTCCTTTCCATAAAGGACCAGGTACTTTCGGGAAAGAGCGCAATGGAGATGATGTAGCCAGGGGCAACAAAAACCAGCACCAGCCCGATCAAAATGCCGAGCGGGCCACTGTTCAGGTGCGCCAGAACAAGCGCAATTGCGCCAAGCCCCCCAAAGAATGCCAGGAAAATATCAAAATTACCGCGTCGCATAAGGGTTAGGGGGTTGGTGTGGGCTGGATAAACGGTGGTTCCGGTTTCTCGACGAACCCAAGGTGGAAGACCATGATATTGCCGCCGTCGAGGACGCGGTCAATGGTTTGCAGCCCATCGAGATTGGTCTGAAAGGCCGGCGAGCCAGGCGTGAGCGGCCCGGAGACCTGCTTGTTTTCTTCAATGCGGCTGTCTACGGTCATGTAATCGACACCGCCGTTGTAGAGCAGGATCATTTCCTGTGGGCCAAACTCGTGCGAAAGATAAATAGACTGCTCGATAAACAGGTCATCGCTGATTTCTGTCACAAGATGCTGGCGTCCATACGACCCCAGAATGAGCATATTGATGGCGTCTGCGCCAAAACGATGGTCGGGACCCAGCACATCTGAGGCCCAGGCGGCGGTCTCAAAACCTTCGGTGTTGATGCGGCGTGAAAAAACGTTCACATCGTAGGGGCCAGGCAGCGCCCGTGCTGTCACAATGGCAGCAGCAGAGCCAAAGTTGGCGATGGCAAGCGCAAGGAACAACCCAACACGCCAGTATTTTTTGAGAAAGCGCCGATTGAGATATTCTGCTGCACCAACGGCCACAACAAAACTGAGCGGCAGATAGATGGCCCCTGCCAGCCGGTTGGTCAGGCTTAGTCCCAAAGGAGCCAGCCGCAGCAACTGCGCCACATAAAAGAGCGAGCCCATGACCACCATTGCCGGGGAAAGCGAGTTTTCGTCCCGGCGCTTCCAGATGACCCATGCCCCAAGCATCAGCAACCCGGCGACGATCAGCACCGAGACATAGCTTGATCCTTGCAAAATGAACGGTACTTTCGTGCCGCTATCCCCCTGAAAGAAGGTGCGTGCCGTCTGTGTGCCCATGACGACCTGAACAGCCTGGGTAAAGCCATTGCGCACCGGCACGCCGATATACGGGATGACAATGGGCCCCACCAGCGCCAGCCAAGCGACGCAGCCGCTGACAATGAATGCCGAAAACCAGGCTGGGCCAAACTTCCACTCTGGCGCTTTTTTGGCGAACCCTATCAGCGAAGAGATGCCCCAGAGCGAAATCAGCATGGCCAGGATGTACGAGGTAACATGGTGCGTGACGATCACTGACGAAAAGCACAGCATCGCTACCAGAATCAATCCCAGCCGCCCACGTGATTCGTTCATTTGCACGCGTCGTAGCGCAAAGTACAAGCCGGTTACGCCCAGCACAATCGCCAGCCCTTCATAGGTATATTGCGAGTCGCCCAGCAAAAAATTGGGGTCTGATAAATACACCAGACAGCCGATGCTGGCGACATAACCCGATTTTGCCAGCCGTTCAAATAGCAGAAAAATCGAAAGCATCGTCAGCAAGCGCACCACACCGACGATGATGATGCCGTTGTCGAAAATGCTGACCGATGTCAGTGAGATAAAGGCGTTGGCAACACTCTCCAGACCGGGAAAGTATGAGCTGACTGGCAGAGTCGGGTTGTATTCAAACAACGCATGGACGCGCAGGGAATCATAAGTGGAGCGCCAGTGTTGCATTTCATCGTTGAAGTTAAATACGGAAGGACTGTAGCAAATCTTAATCAGATAAAAAGCCATGCCCACCAGCAGAACGGTGGCGATGCGCTCCTGACGGCTTACCCCCCGCATGGTCAGCCGCGCAATCGGAAAACAAATAATGACCAGATAGCCTATCCAAAAGACCAGGTCGGCCCACGGCGCTGCAGCCCGCGACCCGGAGCAGGCCACCGCTACCAGTAAAACGCCCAACGCGACGATGACGCTTTGCGCTGGCAGCCAGCCCCACAATTCTTCGGGCGAGGTGGCCTGCAAATCTTTTTCAGGCCCGTTTGTTTGTAACTCAGCAACCAATTTCAAACCCTTTGCCGGCGCATTCGCGTCGGGATAACTTCAACATTTTGCGTTACGATTGCGGCAGGGAAAGTGAATTATACCTGAAAGAAAATGCCGTCATATTGCCCGTGTCAACCCAAGATATAATCCCAGCATCACGAGGACGGAGAAAAAGATGAGTCAATCAAACGATCAAACAGGCCAACCCTTGGGGGCGCTGGTGTTTGCGAGTAGTTACACAGCTTTGGGCATCGTCCGCTCATTGGGACGGCATGGAATTCCGGTCTGGGTGCTGGGGGAGCGTTTTTCCCTGTCGGCGGTATCCCGTTACGCGAAGCGCACGATCCACATGCAGGGGCAGAGCGAAGCCGAACAGGTAGCATTCCTGCTGTGGCTGGCCCACGAGAATCAGCTTACGGGTTGGGCGCTTTTCCCCGATAGCGACAAAAGCGTCGCGTTGATTGGGCGTAACCAGCAGGCACTGGGCGAATATTACAAACTGACCAGTCCAAGCTGGGATGTGGTCGAGTGGGCTTTCGACAAAAAACGCACCTATCAACTGGCCGAAGAACTCAAGATCGATTATCCCAAAACCTTCTATCCTCTTAGCCATGCCGATGTCGAAAAACTGGATGGGGCCTTCCCAATGATTCTAAAACCGGCCAACCACCAGGGTTTGGATCGTTTCTCGATCATCAGTGGTGCGTGGCGCGCCAGTGACCGTGCTGAATTGCTCTCGCTTTACGATGAAGCGAGTGATGCTGTGGGTGGCAAGCCGATTATTACTGTGCAAGAGATGATTCCTGGCGGCGGGGAGGCGCAATTTTCATATACGGCGCTGTGTGACAAGGGCCGCGTGCTTGCCTGTGTCACCGCCCAGCGCAAACGTCTGCTGCCTGTCGATTTTGGCGCGAGCGCTTATGTTGTCACGATTGCAGACATTCCTGAAATGGAAGACGCCTCGCGCCGTTGGCTGGAGCGCGTTAACTACAGCGGTTTGGTCGAGGTGGAGTTCAAATATCACGCCGGTACCGGTCACTACAAATTGCTGGATGTCAACGCTCGCGCCTGGGGCTGGCATGTCCTGTGTCGCTTCGCCGGGGTGGATTATCCGTACCTGATGTGGAAGCTTGTGCAAGGCGAACCCGTCGAACCCGTCCGTG
Organism: uncultured Chloroflexia bacterium; assembly: GCA_963757465.1. Lineage (GTDB taxonomy): Bacteria > Chloroflexota > Anaerolineae > Anaerolineales > Villigracilaceae > UBA5195. Next base: position 890,064 of record CAVWRY010000011.1, read on the forward strand.
GGCGGGCGGGAGTGCGTTGGATGCGCACGGCTTACGATGCGATGTCGGCGCTGCAACTGATTCGGCGCGGCACGCTGTCGCTGGGCGATTACCTTGAATCGATCCGTGGCGCACACCAGGATGTTTTTCTGCTCGATGATCTGATGCCTGTTGTTTTTGAAGTGCCGTTGTTGTTTAAACTCATCTGGAACAAGCTCAGAGGAAGATAGAGAATTATTACTCCCACTCTCTATTCTCTGCACTTTCGAAAAATGGCACGCTATCTCCCTTTCCCCGCAGCCAGTAGCGCTCACCGCCGACCCGTTGAATATATCCGCGTAGATAGGTTTCCATCCGTTGGGTGGAAGCTTTCAGGTTAACGGGAATGTTCATCTGCGCCAGAAAAGGGAGGCGCGTCCGCGCAATTTCCAGCCAACGTTCCAATTCGGATGGGAATAGTCCGCGCAGTTGCGATGTGTAACAGGCGATTGCCGCCACCCGCGCCGCAATCTGATTTTCAGCCAGCAGCACTTCAACGGGCCGCCAGTTTTTGCCTGCTTCGGCTGTAAACCATGCCTGCATCACCCCTGAGCGGCCTGCGTAGGGGAAATCTTCATAGTAGAGAATCTGCTCCGGTGCCCAGACCAACTCGATGGCACGGCGCACCAGCATATGGTCGACATGCCCGCCTAGCCCTAGTGGACTGAGGATATAGAGCGGCCCATCTGCAAACTGTTCTGCCAGACTGTGGAACTTGGCCTGAAGCACCGGCAGATAAATCTCCCAGTCAGAATCCGCTACCGGAATGCCAACGACAGTTTTCTGGTACAGCGCTGCCCCGCCAGGGCCGACCCGGTAGATCACATCCAAAAATCCCAAGTGCAGCGGTTCCGCCCCCAGCTTGCGAATCGCTTTCAGGTCTTCGATGCAACGGGTAGCGAACGGCTGCTCGGGGATATCCCAGGCGCGATGGTTGCGCTGTGCCAGCCAGGTGAGCGGCTGGCGTGCAGGCGCATCTGCCGTGAAGACGGTCGCCACCACAACACGCTGCCCGGCATTGACCATCCCACGGATTCCGCCGCCACATGACAGCGCTACATCGTCCAGGTGAGGAGAAATGAAAAGGAAAACGGGTTTGGTCATGCAGTCATTTCCTTGTGCAGCAAAATCTCTTTGCGGAACTCAATCGACACAATCAGCGCGACGATTACCTGTGCTATAAACCACGCTACACCAACGCTGGTGATGCCATACGTGCCAATTAGCAAATAGGATAGCCCGAGCGTAATCACGCATGTTAGCCCCTGGTTACGAATGATGCCCCAGTTGCGGCCTGTGATGCGTGCAAATCCCAGATACCAGATATTCAAAATCATCGGCACGGCAGCCAACGCCAGCCAGCGCAGCATGGTTGTGCCCTCGCGGGCATAGTCTGCGCCGAAGATGTTCAAGCCGATCTCGGCAAAGATGAAAACGCCAGCCGCCAGTGGCAGCACCAACCGCGCCTTTTGGATGAGCATTTTGCGGCTGATCTCGACGATTTGCGCCCGGTTTGAGGCCGCTTCCACCGCGAAGGACGATGCAAAGTTGTAAGCGATCAGGTAAATTGTATTGCCAATGATCCAGGCTTCGTAAAAGTAGGCGCTGGCGCTTTTGCCGAGCATATTCAGCACCAGCAGCGGCAAAATGCGGATGCCTGTCTCGGCCAGGATTGTGCCAATGTGGTCGCCGCCCACCGAAGTGACGACTTCTTTCAGGGTGATGCCCGGCTCGCTGCCATGTTCGCTCAGGTAACGGGGAATGAATTGGACAAAAATCAGCGCATTGACGAAGACCACCATCAGCGGCACCGGCAAAAACCACGAAGCCAGCAGTCCATAACGGTTGCCCGTGAAGAAAAGCCCGATCAGCACCACGATTTTGATAACGTTATACGCCGAATTTTCGTAGAGCACCCATTTGGCCTCGCGCAGACCTGTCAACACGCCGTCCTGCACGTAAAAAATCGTCCAGAAGATGGGTAGCGCCAGCAGCGCCAGCGGCAGCAGTTTCATATCGGTCAACAGGCTGTCGGTAAAGTTGAAGTAGCTGCCCAGCCAGAAAAATGCCCCCGTAAATAGAATGGCTGCCAGTGTATTGACCAGATAGGTATACAGGATCAATTTTTTGATGCCTTGCCCGGCACGTGGCACAAAACGGCCCATCGCCGCCTTCAGGCTGAACTCGGCCAGTGCGCCCAATAGTAATACTGTTGAAATCAGCGTCGAGTTTTGTCCGACCACATCTGCGCTGAACAGGCGCGCTGCCAGTGCCCAGTACAACATGCCCAGCCCCGCGCCAAGAAACTGATTGACAATCAGTGTGTAAGCCGTTGCAAACAATGGGATGCTGGCGTGCTGGCGCAACTGCGTGATGTAAGCTGTGATTTTTTCGCTCATAGGGAAAAGTACAGTTCTTCAATTTGTTGGACAACGCTGCTGGCGCGGAATTGATCCACCCGCAGCTTTGCTGCAGCGCCCATGCGCACCCGCAGCTTTTCATCCGTTATCAGCCGGGTCATTGCTGCTCGCAGCGCGCCCGCATCTCCGGGTGGAATCAGGAATCCAGTCTCTCCCTCCACGATCTGGTCAGGAATCCCGCCGATGTTTGAGCCAATCACGGGTTTGCCGCAGGCCATCGCTTCGAGCGTTACCGTTGGCGAAGCATCGAGACAGGTGGATGGGACAGTGCCAAACAGGCTGCGCTGCCAGGCTTGCATGACGGCTTTGTGCGGCAGACCGTTAATCAGCGTTACGTTGGGTGGCAGGTCCTGTGGTAATTCGGGCAAGCGCCGCCCAATCAGCACCAGCGGCGGTGCGGATTCCAGGCCACGATATGCTTCAAGCAGCACTTCAATGCCCTTGTCGAGCGCCAGATCGCCGACCTGTAAAATGTATCCTTCAGGTAAAGCCGCCACGCGCTCGTCGAGCACCGGGTCGATTTCGTCCACTTTATCGGGCACAAAATTGGGGATGACGCGGTAGGGTAGTTGGGTGCCGCTGAGTTGATTCGCATCGGCAATCGCGTTGCTGACTGGCACGAACATATCGACCAGATGGTGTTCGATGCCAGACATGAACCAGTTGCCGCCCAACGTCACCACGCCTTTAAGCGGGCCGTAATGGTGCATGGCACAGCCGATGCAGCGTGTGCCTGGCCCGACACACAAGGTTTTGTCCATATACATCATGCGCATTTGCACGCAGGCCAGTTCGCAGTCGTGCAGTGTCAGCACCAGTTTGGCTTTGCCAAGATGTTTGATCGGCAAAAACGAGTGCATTAGCCAGTTGTGCGCATGGACGATCTGCGGATTTTCAGCCACAATCACCTTCCGTAGCGCCGCCGCTGCTTCGGGGTCGGGGAAGGGCGGCGAATGTTGCCGCTCGACGGTGAAAAGCTTTGTCAGGCGTTGCATCGTCCCGCGAATGCGGTGGATGCGCACCGGGCCATCCATTTCAAATTCGGCCTGGCCTTTATGCCAGAGTGTTGCCACCGACACGTCATGTCCACGCGCTGCCAGCCCCGCGCCCAGGCTCTGGACGTGACGCTCAACTCCGCCCATGATCGGCGGGTAAAACTGGGCCAAAAGAAGAATGCGCATGTGTTGTTATCCGGTAAGATGGGAAAAGAATGAACCACAAAGACAGAAAGTCACCAAGCATTTTTGTGGTGAATAATTTTAATCTGTCAGAATTTCCTGATAAATTTCCAGCAAGCCTGTCGTGCATTCGTCCCAGGTGGGCAGGCTGATTTGCTTTTGCGGTTTGCGCGGATGTGCCAACTGGTCAAGGATGGCCTCCGCCAGTTGCTGGTCGGTGCAGTGCAGCGGGATGGCAGTTGCCAGGCCCTGCGCTGCCAGCTCACTCAACCCGGATGTATTTGCCACCAAAGCGGGGCAGCCGAGCGAGACGGCTTCAAGCACGGCAATCGGATGTGTTTCATACTCGCTGTGCAACACAAACAGCGCTGCTTTCGAAAGTTCGCGTGCCAGCATCTCGCGTTCTGCCGCCGGAATGGCACGGATGGTGACGTTGTTTTGCAAGCCAAGCTTTTCAATCTGTTTGCGCAACTCGGCTTCATAGGGGCCGCCGCCTGCAATCCATAAGTGTGTGTCAGGTTTTTGGGTCAGCACATGCGGCATGGCAGCGATGACACGGTGATGGCCTTTGTAGCGTTCCAGACGGCCCACCGATGCGATTAACGTACCCGCTGTCAGCGATTGCGTGGTGGGCTCAACCTTTGGCAGTTCAGCCCCATTGGGGACGAGTGCAAACTTCTGCGGGGCGATGAACAGTTCCCGTGAAAACAGCGGAATCTCAAAGCTGGCAACAGCAATCAGCTTTTGAGCGCTTGCCAAAAACGGACGCAGGCTCAGGCGCTGGAAGGTTCGCAGTGCATGACGCAGCCGTGACGAGTGTCCGCCGCCGTGAAAGGTGACAACATACGGAATCTTTGCGCGCAACGCTGCCATCATCGCCAGCGGCGGCACCAGGGTGTGATACGACTGAATGTGTATCAAATCCCAACCGCCCTCGCGGATATGTTTGATCATGCCAGGCGCAAAATAATAGTCGCGCTCTTTGGGCCACGCCTTCACGCGGATGATATCGACGTTATCCACTTGTTCGTTGGGTGGCAGTTTCCCGCTTGGGTCGGCGGTCAGCACGGTCAGGTCATGGCCTAGTGCAGCCATGCGCCGGGAAACCTGATAAACATGGCTTTCCACGCCGCCCATATAGGGAAAGTAACGTGGTGTCACCATCAAAATCCGGAGCTTGCGCTCCGGAGTGTTTTGTGAAGGATGTTGTGTCAAAGTATGAGCCTGAGTATTGAGATGACAGTCATCTTAACTGTCGAGAGAAATGCGCGACTGTGTTGCCAGCCCGACCAGGTAACCAACGGTTGTAATCATCAGCCCACTGATGATCGCGGTGGCGCGCCCCAGCCCAGGCCAATCGCCTCGCAAAAAATCTGCCAGTCCGCGCAATATGCCTTCGGGGAGGGTTTTAAACGTATACGTTCTTTCAGATGAAAGTCCGTCCCCGGCTCCCACGAATTGTGAAACCAGCGCTTTTGACAGACCCTCGGCATAACAACGTGCCCGAAAATAGGAAAACCGCGCCCGGTTGGCGGGGACGCGGTGATTGACTTTGGCCTGTGGCTCGTAGATGAACGATCTGTTGGGCCAGTGTTGTTTCAGCCGAATACAAAACTCAGTTTCTTCACAGCCCAGCGGAATAGTGCCAATGCGCCCCATGTTTGCGCGAAATCCGCCCACTTTTTCGAAGGCTTCACGGCGAAAAGACATGTTGCACCCGATCATGTTGCGGATGGGCGCGGTTTGTTCGGGGACGCCCCTGTAAGTGCAGCCCACCACCCAGTTGAATTCTTCAGGGAACCAGGCTGGTTTTTGCTCCACCCAGGCCGGGCAAATCAACCCTCCCGCGCCCATTACATCCGGGTTGTTATAAGCCACCATCAGTGTGGAAAGCCAATCTGGAGCGGCAACAGCATCCTCGTCAATAAAGGCCAAAACATCGCCTTTCGCCAGGGGAATGCCGCTGTTACGCGCTCCAGATAGGCCTTGCTCGTGATTATTTTCAACCACCAGCATATCCAGAAATTCCAGAAGTGCTCGTTGGTAAAGTTTTTCGTTGTGATCAATCACCAAAATGGTTTGGGTTGGTTTCAGGTGTTGGTCTCGAATCGATTGTATAGATCGTACCAGTTCATTCCATCGGTTTTCAGTGTATGCGCAGATCAGCACTGTGATTGAAGGGATTGTTTCAGAAGCCATGCACTATATTATATCTTGGATGCCATTTGTTGAATCTGTCCTAATTCTGCCTGCGTAAAGGTTTCAGCCTGGGAACGAACCAAGGTCAATACGCCGCGCACCACGCCGCCAAAAATGAGCGGGATGGCGATGGCAGAACGATCCTTTGTATCCCAAGGTCGTTGCAGCCAGCGTGTGTCTTTTTGTGTGTTGGAAATTAACACCAACTCGTGGTTTTTGATGACCCAGCCTGCCAGTCCATTGTCAATCACATCAGACCAGTCTGCCGAGTAGTTTTTATGCGTGCCATCTTCCAGCACCAGGTAACCGTCGCGCACATCGCCGTTTTCATCCAGCAAAATTAGACTGCCCGATGCCGATTCCATCGCATCCAACATCAAGCGCAGAACGCGCTTCATCGCATTGTGCATATCCTGTCCAGAAAGCATCATCAAGCTCAATATTTCGATGAATTCCAGTTGTAAATGCAATTGGGCTAAATCCAATGTCGACAGGCGGGTGAACACCTTGGGGTCATCTGCCCCAGAGAAAATATCGCCGCGGAAGCCCATATAAGGGTCAACCGGCTTTTTGCTTAATTTTGCCTTATATTCACTGAAGATCGTCTTCAGCACGCGCCAGCCATCCGGAAAGGTTTGCAGTTTGCCAACGCCAAAGAAACGATACCCTTCAAAGCTGGGTACTTCCACAATGCGCAGGTTTGATCTTGCTGCTTGTAGATAAAGGGCTGTGTCAATTTCAAACCCATCGAACTTGTCGTAATCAATTAAATCCAGGCAATAACGCCAGAAAGCGTGATATCCATAGCATAAATCAGTGAACTGCGTGCTAAAAAGTACGTTGGAAATGATGACGAAACCCAAATTTCCCATTTGGCGGAATCGCGGCATATCGGTTGTCCCGGCCCCGTGAGAGAACCGGCTGCCCTTGACGAAGTCAGCCCCCTCGAGCAAAGCCTTGATAAACCGGGGAATTTCGCGCGGATCATTTGATCCATCCGCATCCAATACAATCAGAATATCTCCCTGAGCTGCTCTGTACCCTGCAGCCATTGCCGCCCCTTTGCCTTTTTTTGTCTCCAAAACAACCTTGATCGATGGAATGACCTCCCTCGCCACCTCGATTGTATTGTCCGTGGAGCGCCCGTCCACAAGGATAACCTCGTCAATCCATTGCATGGGCAGGTAAGGAAGAATTAAAGGCAGGTTTGCCGATTCATTCAGTGTCGGAATAATCACCGAAACCAGTGGTCGTGTTCTAAGACGTTTTCCGCCCAGAATGGTCACTTGTTCTCTTTCTGACATATTGCTGTCAGCGATATGGTTGTTTGAGTAATTGTCATCGATTTCTACTAACATAAAACCTCCAGAATGAAGAACTTTTGAAAAAAAATATTATGAACTACCTGTTCCATAAAATGAGTTTGTACAAATATATACAAAATCAGCTACTATAAAGTGGCCGATCGTTGTTGTTAAAGATTTTTTTGCTTAGAGTAGGTTTTTGCGATAACAAGTATGAAGTTAGAAGCAGCAGTAATTTAAAAGCCCTAAAGTTCTGCTTAATGTGAACTTAATGTTGACGAGATTATACATGTCATCCCATCTGGATGCCTGTAAATTTGTCTACGGAAATGAATGCTTTGCTTTTCATATTTGCAAGGAGAACAGTATAACTTTTTCCCGCCTTTTTCTAGGTATCCTTATGCCCTTTATTGTTGGAAGAACCTGCAAAAAACGGCAAAGATTGTCCGCTTTTGGGATGTTATTTCTCTAAATTCCATAAATGGATGGTTTTTATGGATATGTTTTATCGTTTGACCTTTCAAGTTCTTTTCAAACTAGTCTTTATTTGTTTGACGCATCCATCTCTTGCATGTATAATCATTTTATCTTTCTATCCTAGCTAGTGTGTAACGGTGATTGAGGTCATCTATGGCATTACGGGGTAACCTCCGAGATTTTACAGTTGCTCAGTTATTGAACCTGATTAATTTGGCTCACAAAACTGGCACATTGGTTATTGAAGGCCCAAATGAAGTTGCAAGGGTCGCTTTTCGCGATGGCAAATTAGCATTTGCTCAAGTCGGTCAAGAAGACAACCGCCTCGCATCGATCTTGCATCGTTCTAATCGGCTAACAACTGGCCAGTTGCGTGCAATTCAAGTCAGAGCGGCGCAAGTAACAGACAAAGAATTGGGTCTTTTACTTATCAATGCTGGGTATATGTCGCAGGATGACATTTTGAATTCCTTGCAGGCTTATTTCAACGATGTTGTTCGACGGTTGTTCACCTGGGTTGAAGGATTTTTCCGTTTTGAGAATGATGTCTTGCCCCCTGATGATCGGATTGTTGTGCGGCTTGATCTTGAAAATCTGATTATTGAGGGCGCTCGTCAACTTCGCGAATGGGAACAGCTTCAGGATGAAATTCCAAGCCTCGACATGGCGTTGAAATTTACGGATCGCCCTGGCACTAATATTCAGAAGATGAATTTGAGTGTTGAAGAGTGGCGCGTTGTTTCGTTCATTAACCCACGCAATAGTATTCAGCAAATTGGTACTGCTGCAAAAATGAGCGATATTGAAATTCGCCGTATTGTATATGGTCTCTTACAGGCCGGGTTGGTGGAAGTTCTTCGTAGTGAGAGCGCCCCCAAGCCTGTTGAAAAAGCTCGTCCGGTAGTTCCAGTAGAACGCCGGGAAGAGCAAAAGTCGCTGGTCAACCGTCTGATCACGCGAATTCGTTCCATCTAATTTATTCTGAGGGTGAGAACTTATGCAAACGGTCAAAATGGTAGTGACTGGCCCCTTTAGTGCCGGGAAAACCGAATTTATTCGTTCGGTGAGTGAAATTGATGTAGTTGCTACAGAGCGAAAGATTTCATCCGATGGTGAGCGTGCTGTCAAGCAAGCTACCACTGTTGCAATGGACTTTGGTCGTATCACAGTAGATGAAGACCTTGTCTTGTATCTATTTGGTACTCCTGGCCAAAGACGTTTTGACTTTATGTGGGAAATTCTTTCGGAAGGCATGTTAGGTTTTATCGTTGCGGTGGATAGTACTCGCCCTGAAACTTTTCGGGAAGCGCGTTCTATCTTGGAAACTTTCCGCGCTTATGCACCCACTCCCTATGTTGTTGCTGCCAATAAGCAAGATATGGAAGAAGCATGGGATATTGAAGACATGCGCCATGCCTTGCGCTTGGATTTAAAAGTGAAACTCTTGCCCTGCGTCGCGACCGATAAGACTACGGTCAAGAACGTTCTGCTTGAATTGCTTTATAGCATTCTTGCAGAAATGGAAGGCGGAGAAAAATAACGATTTGCGAAAGTTGCCGTGTCCTCAATTACTACTGATCAAGGCATCGTACATTACGAGGTTTATGGACGCGGTAGACCAGTCATTCTTTTGCATGGCTGGTTAGGTTCCTGGGGCCTTTGGCAAGAAACGATGGCCTATTTAGGTCGTTATTATCGCACCTATGCTCTGGATTTTTGGGGGTTTGGCGACTCTGGTAAAAAACGGGAAACCTACGCTGTTCAAGATTTTGTAGATTTAGTTGATCAATTTATGGATCACTTGGGTATTGTCCAAGCTCCGCTTGTAGGCCATAGTATGGGGGGGACTGTTAGTTTGTCTGTTGCGATTCAATATCCCCAGCGAGTTAGCAAAGTAGTTGTTATTGGTTCACCTATTATTGGTTCTTCTTTGGCTATCCCGCTTAAACTGGCGGGCTATCGCTTTGTTGCATTTATGCTATTCAATGCAATGTGGGCTTTTCGCGCAGGAATGAAAGTTGCATATCCATTTATGTGTACTGATCCTCGCTTTGCACAAATGATGGATAGAGATTTGTCTCAAACAACGGTTAAATCATTCTTGCGTAGCATTGCTTCATTGCGTCGTACTGATTTGCGACCAATGCTTTCTGAGCTTAAGATGCCAGTGATGGGTATGTATGGGGATCGTGATAATATTGTTCATCCACGACAATGGGAGCCCCTTTTGCAAGGGGTTCCACATGCTCGTGTTGTTCGTTGGAAGCGGGCGCAACATTTTGTAATGCTTGATACGTCTCAAGATTTTATGGAGAAGCTAAAAGACTTTTTGGATGAAACAGATGCTCCAAAAACAGATGCTCCAAAACCCGATGCGGTTCAGACTTCATAAATATTAGCCAGCTAATAATTTCCCATGCCATTTGTTCAAAGATTATATTTCTGGTTACCCCAAATATTGGTAGTAATAGGTTAAATATGAAATCTTGATAAGATATACACTTTTTGCATTTGTCAAACTAATCGGTTCAAGTTAGTTTGTTTTTCTGATTCTCGGGCTTTTTTACTGGGAATATTTGTTTGTGTTTGGATTAATATACGCACATACATAAAAAAGTTAAATGTTGCGATTTGTAGGGTAGATGGGATGATTTATGTTTAAGATTATTCTGCATGCGCCACGCCCCATTTCACCTTTTAATGAGCCCGCTCGAGATCTTCGCATTCAAAATACGCCGCTCTGGCTTTATCAGCGTAATGTTTTAGCTCCTTATGCTACGCGTGAAATGGAAATTCCAGTAAATGCTCGTTTGCCCCAATCGCGCGAGCCGATGTTTGTATATCGCGATAACCTTTTCTTTGACGAGTTTTATATAAATGAATTTATGCAACAAGCGAAACAGCGTGGTCGTCCAGTCCGAGCTGCTTTTTCGGTAGATGATCCGGCTTTCCGTGAACATGCATTGCCATTGTCATCGTCGTATACGCCAGCTGGTTCACTCTATCTTGCTGATATGTGGTATTACCCGAACGGTCCTGAAGCCGATGTTGAGCCACTTGTAATCGATTTGCAAACACGCGAAATGGGCTACTACCATGTCCCATCTTATATGGCTGGCGAGCGTGGCGATTTGGTGTTTCAGGTTCCAATGCGTGCTATGATGGCAATCGATGCTTGGGCGCATATTTTTATTGCAGATGTGGTTTTTGGATTATTTAAACGTGGTAATCGCTTTCAGTACCGCCTGGGTAATGACTTAATGTATAACTTGAAAATATTGGGGGCAGCTATTTATGAGGGGTGTCAGATTTTACAGTGTTCTGAGTTGGTGAAGATCGGTAAAAATTGTAATATAGATCCTCATGCAGTTATTCATGGACCAACAACAATTGGCGATAACGTTACAATCGGTGCTGGTGCTATCATTGAAAATTGTATTATTGGTAGTAACGTAAATGTTTCGCAAGATTGCCAGTTAATGCTTTCAGTTGTTGGGGATGGTACATTTTTGCCATTTCGTGCCGCGTTATTTATGACTACCATTATGGACAATTCGATGGTGGCGCAAAATACTTGTTTGCAAATGTGTGTGGTTGGTCGAAATACATTTATAGGAGCCGGTTCAACCTTTACCGATTATAATTTAATCCCTGCTCCCATTAAAGCAATGGATGGCCATGATCAGTTGAAGCCGTCAAACCGCCCGGTACTTGGAGGAGCGGTTGGTCATAATTGTCGCATTGGGGCAGGAATGATTGTCTACCCAGCCCGTATGATCGAATCCGATGTGGTATTAGCGGCATCCAAAGAGCGTCGCGTAATTGACAAAGATATTCGATATGAAGATAGCGATCATCAAAAAATGCGAAATTCTCATTTGCATAAGCATTTATACCCACGTCGCGGAGAGAAGGACTTAAAATCCTGGTAACTCATGGATACATTCGCGTTTATCATTCATCCGATTGACCCCAAAAGAGATGTCAGCCGCAAATATCCTCTGCTAGGAAAGGTTTTAACCGAACAACAGATTAATTTCTTTTCAACTTTCTTTCCACCGGTATATATTTCTGAAATTGATGGTATTCAATCGGAAGCTACCGGCGCTAAAATAAAAGGCTGGTTCATTGCCTGTCCATTTACTCCAAAGCGCATGCTAGAGTTGCCAGAAGAAACTGTTTATCGGAAAATCATCCAGACTGGGCATTTGGCTGAGAAATTAGGCGCAAAAATGCTAGGTCTTGGCGCATATACTTCTGTTGTTGGCGATGCAGGGATAACAATTGCAAAGGCTTTGAATATTCCTGTTACTACCGGCGATTCATATACAATAGCGATTGCCATCGATGCAATTTGTGAAGCAGCTCGTGTTATGGATATTCCGCTTCAATCTGCCCGGGCTGCCGTGGTTGGTGCTACTGGTGCAATAGGCAAAGTTTGCGCAGAACTTCTTGCAGATGTAGTAGGTGAGTTATACTTGATAGGAAGACGCATGGAACCACTTGAGAATTTGCGAGATCGTCTTCAAGAAAAAGCAAAAGCTCAGTTATATGTAAGCACCACAATGGATGTCCTTCAAAATGCTCAGTTGATTTTGACTGTTACCAGTGCTATGCATGATGTTGTTCATCCAGAACATCTTCAGCCAGGTGCAGTCGTATGTGATGTGGCGCGCCCTCGTGATGTATCTGCAATGGTTGCAGCAGTCCGAGATGATATATTAGTTATTGACGGAGGCATGGTAGATATACCTGGTTCCGTTGACTTCCATTTTAACTTTGGTTTTCCACCCGGAAAAGCATATGCTTGTATGGCAGAAACGATGGCGTTGGCGTTAGATGGTCGCTTGGAAGACTATACGCTTGGAAAGGATATCACACGTATACAAGTGGAAGAAATTGCTGCAATTGCTAAAAAACATGGGTTTCGTTTGAGTGGGTTTCGCTCTTTTGAGCGCGAAGTCACCCTTGAAAAAATTGAAACAGTCCGTAAAAATGCTCGGGGATATTCCAGCCGCCGGGCAGTAAACTTATCGTGATGGGAGGCTCGTTATGGGAAATGCCCGTCTGTTGATCGTCGAAGATGACATCGACATTTCGAACATGTTGAAAATTTATTTCAGTGGTCTCGGTTTTGACACTGATATCGCCATGCGTGGGTCTGATGCTCTTGAAAAAACGCGTCAGGCCTTACCGCATTTAATTGTCCTTGATATCATGCTGCCCGATATTGATGGTTACGAGGTTTGCCGCACTTTGCGCACAAACACACGTACAAGTCATATCCCGGTTATTTTTTTGACACAAAAAGATGAACGGAGTGATCGTTTACAAGGGCTGGAGCTTGGTGCAGATGACTATATTACGAAGCCATTTGATATAGAAGAATTGAAGTTGCGCGTGCAAGGTGCTATTCGCCGTTCTGAGCGTGAAAGCCTTACCGACCCTCGTTCTGGTTTGCCTGCTGGTCGCCTGATCGAGGAGCAATTACGTAAAGTTATTCGCGAAACGGGTTGGGCTTTCTTGGACGTACGCGTTAATCACTTTGAACCTTTCAAGGATGTTTATGGGTTCGTTGCAAGTGATGATGTCTTGCGCTTTGTTGGCATGTTATTGGGCGAGGTGCTCGAATTCGTTCGGATCATCTGGAGATTTTCTCGGACATGCAGGTGGCGATAATTTTGTCATCATCACCACTGATGGCGCTGCAGAGAGTGTGCGTAAAAAACTGAAAGAACGCTTTGCTGAAGAAGTAAAAACCCACTACAACTTTATGGATCGTCAGCAAGGATATGTTTTGGCAACAAATTCGGATGGACAAATGGAACAATTCCCGCTTATGACGCTTGCGGTTGGGATGGTATCTCCTGCGCAAAACTCATTTGCGGATATTCGTGAAATTACTGAGTTGGCAGCGGATGCTCGTCGGCAGGATGTAGGGGGGAATACGACTGCGAAAAGTTTAACTAATCTTAATTTGAAATATTATGGAGCTGCAAACGCTTTCCCTTTCTATCGTTATAGGATTACTCGGGCTTGGGGTTTTTTCCCTGGCTTGGGTTTTTTCGCGTATTGTAGCTAAACCAAGGCCTCCAGTTTTGGAATCTGTGCAACCATCTTTTACGCAAATACAGGCTCATAAAGATGCTGTATTGATTTTAGAGTTGGGAGGTAGAATTAAGGTTATTAATGATATTGCTCGAGAATGGTTCAATTTGACAGCGGAAGAATTGCCAAATATCGAGGCTCTTGGGCGGCGTATTCGCCCAAGTGAAAGTTTTCTTGAGTTGTGTGCTACTGAAGGACAAGCGCGTTTTTCCATTAATGGTAAGTTGGTAAGCGCAAACTCTTATCGAGTTTCTGGAGCTTTTCCAACGATTTTGATGGTAATGCGCCCGGCAGAAATATTTAATTTAGCACGCTCTGGACAAGATAGTTTGTCCGCCGCTTCCCTGAAAACAGTTTCAGAATTTGGGCAGGCGATTGCATCTAGTTTAAGTCTTGAAGATACTGTTGAAGCAATTTTGATAAATGTTGAAAGATTGGTTCCATCTGATTTTCTGGAAGTTAAAATTGCTCGTGACTCAAATGCTAAGTTAGTTGCTTATCGTATGGCTGGTCCTATGGGGGCTGCTCGAAAGCTACAAATCGAAATGTTGAGCCAGTTTGGTGAATATTCTAATTACCTGATTGAGCAAAAAACTGAGCTATTTGTGCCAGATACACGTAATAATACAACTGTAAAGTTTGATTCATCGGGAATAAATGTTCCAGCGATGGGTTCGTATATTGGCATTCCTTTGATTGCTTATGGACTTTTAGTAGGAACTTTAGAAGTTGGCGTTACACCCACTAATGGGTTTTCTGTTGAAGATTTGAATATCCTGCAATTGGTCACAGGACAAGCAACTGTAGCCATTCGTAATTCTGTTTTATATGAAGTGCAACAACGTTGGAATTCACAACTTCTTGGTTTAACCAACCTGTCGCAGGCAGTTGGTTCTCTACGGGATCTCAAAGATTTATTTTCCAGACTTGTTTCTGGGCTTTTGCCGCTTTTCGATGTTGGAATTCTTGGGTTTTTATTATATGATGAACAGCGCCGTACTTTAGAGGGACAAACACCTTTCAATGGTCTCCCAAACAATGTTGTTCAAATTTACAAAACGACTATTCATCCAAATAGCTCAGCTGAAAAACGGATTTTAGGTCAGGACATTATTTCCACTCCTGATGCGTCGCAAGATGTTGCTTGGGCAGATTTAGGCCTCCAGAACTTAGCTCAAGCTGCGAGCATGCGTGATACAGTCTTAGTTCCACTTGTCTCTGCTGGTCGTTTTATGGGATATTTGCAACTTTCTAATCGTAAAGCGGGTTGGAATGTAATCCAAAGAGAAGAGGTGCGTCTTTTAAATATCGTAGCGAATCAGGTCGCTGCAATTATTGATAATACTTTACTCGTTTATCAAGCCCGTCAGCGTAATCAGCGTGCTGAAGCAATGCGTCGGATTGCAAGTCTAGCGAGTTCCGCAGCAACTCTTGATGAAATTCTACATTATTCGGTTCAAGAAATTGCTACATTACTCCAAGCTGATTTTGCCACTATCTTTCTAGTCGATGAAGGTGGGGGTAGGATGCAAGCGCATATCCCATCCGCATATGGGCTATCAGATGATGTCGATATATCGCTTCTTCATCTAAATTTGAGACCATCTATTTTCCGGATGACGGTAGCAGGGAGCCAGCGATCTTTCGTTTCAGGAAATCTTTCTCAAGACCGACGAGTACTTTTAATTTACAGGAAATTGGTTCGGCGGTTAAAGCTTGAGTCTTGTATTGGTGTTCCTTTAGTTGTACGAGGGAATGGCATCGGTGAACTGATGATTGTTGGGCGTCAATATGAGATGTTCAGTAATTATGATTTGCAGGTAGCATCAACGGTTGCCAGTCAATTGGCTATTGCAATTGAAGGTTCCAAGCATAGTGGAGAAGCAGGTGAAGTCTTGCGTCACCGGGCATCGCACCTGACTGCTATGAGTTGCATTGCACGTGAATTTAATTCTACGCATAATCTACAAGAACTTTTAGATCTTGTATATTCTGAGAGTATCGAAATTATGCAAGCAGAATGCGGAACGGTTTTATTTTTTGAACCAAACCCATCGGATTCTAATCCTTTTCGAGTGGGTGCTTCTTTAGGTCATTCTCCAACGGGAACGGGTGAATTGTCTGCTTCAAAACAGGCGATACTCAAATCTGGAGAGCCGTTAATCATAGCCAACTTGGCGGAAGCTGAAATTCCACATCCAGGTATAAAATCATTGTTGTTGGCGCCTATTCGTTATCAAGATAATCTTTTTGGATTAATTGAAGTTCATTCAAGGACTGCAAATTATTTCGACATAGTGTCGGCTGAAATATTAAGGAACATTGGCGCGCAAGCTGCTATTGCAATTGACAATATTTATCATTATTCTCAACAGCAAAGTCGTAATGAATTATTTCGTCGGCGTGCGGTTACTTTATTACAGTTTTTCGATGTTACTAAAAAACTGGAAATTGATCAGCCCATTGAAAACATGTTGGAAGTGATTGCACGCGGCATTCAACAATCTTCACCATTTGATGTAGTGTTGGTTAGTTTATACAATTCAGAAACTGGTTTGCTTCATCGTGTGACAAGTGCAGGGTTAAGTGAAAAGGTTTTCGCTAATCTGGCTGCCCATCAGCAGCCATGGACAAGTATGGCCGAATTCATGAAGCCAGAATTTCAAATTAATAATTTGTATTTTATTCCACATGACCAAACCCCAGTTATTCCATCGGATGTTCAAATTGTTACCATGTCAGATAATTTGAGCGATTCTCCGAATGCCTGGCATCCTCAAGATCTATTTTTACTCCCGATTTATGATTATAAACACAGCCCGTTGGGTTTGATCAGTGTGGATAATCCGCGTGATCAAATTCGGCCTGATAGGGCTACTTTTGAAACTCTTGAAATTTTTGCTGTTCAAGCCGGGTTGATTATTTCAAGTGCTCAAAATATTTTGAAATATAAAACTGAAATTAGCAATTTAGCTGAAGAAGTTGGTCGCCAGGAAAAACTTGTAGGCTTTAGCCAGAGCAGCATGCCAATGTTGTTGCATAAAGACCTTGATCAGACCATCTCCATCAGTCATCTTAACCAGCGTGCCCACCATATTCGTGCTGGTCTTCAGCTAACGGAGGCGATTAGTCGGCAGATGGATTCTTCATCTGCGCTATTAACATTGGGGCAGCAAATCCTTGCAAGTTTTGATATGTCGGTTTCTATTCTGGCGCGTGATACATCTGAAGGTCCCCGAATTATTCATACAGTTGGTACCTTGCCGCGAGGAGCTAACCCTGAGGCGTTATTTGGTCAACGTAATCCTTTACGAGTTAGTTTGCAAACTGGCGAAACTATTTTATCGGTTAATTTAGATGAAGACGAAATTTGGCATGACACCCCATTTTTATCAGCGCTACGCGCCAAGTCATTTATCTGTATTCCGGTTGTCATTAATGATAAGCCGGTCGCAGCAGTGCTGGCAATTGACACTGAACCTATGGCTGCTATTTCTCTAGATGATCGTCAAGTTTATTATCAAATTAGTCGCCAGATATCCATTATTCTTCAAAATATCAGTTTGCTGAACGAAACACGCCAGCGTTTGCAGGAAGTTAATCTGTTACTTGACTTTAGCCGACAGTTGAGCGGACTTAATCCACAAGAGATATTGCGTTCCTTACTCGATAGTGCCTTACGCGTTGTAACTCCTGCTCATGCTGGCGTTGTAATGATGTGGAATCGAAATGATGAGTTGCTTATTCCACAAGCGGCTGCGCAATACCCTGATGATGAGAGCATTATGGAGATTTCGTACCATGTGGGTGAAGGCCTGCCCGGGCGGGTCTTTGCAGAGAAACATTCCCGTATGGTAAACGAAGTAAATTTTGCGAGTGATTACAATTTATCGGCTGAGAATTTGCTCCGATACCGTAAGGCCACTGGCGGACGATTACCCGTTTCCAGCTTGCTGATTCCTATCCAAACAAGCGAACAGGATTTGGGTGTGCTTGTGCTTGATAACTTCAACACACCATCCGCCTTTCGTCCGGATGATGAGGCCCTATTATCATCCTTAACACAGCAGGTGGCCCTTTCTCTTGAAAACGTTCGCCTTGTTGAGACGACGCAAGAACGTGCTGCACAATTACAGGCGCTTAATACAGTTGCTGCTACACTCACATCTAGTTTGAAACGTGATGAATTGGTCAATTCTTTGCTGGATGGTTTAAGAAGTGTTATTCGTTATGACACATCGATTTTATGGCTACGTAAGGAAACTGAAATGATCGTAGCCGAGGCTCGTGGATATGATGATGATGAGGAGCGAAAGGGTTTGTCAGTTGCAATTGAAGACAGCGTCCTTTTGCATGAGATGATTCGTACTGGTCACGCCATTTTGGTTGGAGATATCCGTGGAGACGCTCGTTTCCCATCCCTTGCTGAGCAAAACCGTCTTTCGTGGCTGGGCATTCCATTGATTGCCAAAGGCCAGGTAATTGGTGTTCTTGCAATTGAAAAGACCGAACCCCATTTTTACACGGGTGATATGGTTCAACTCGCCACTACATTTGCCAGTCAAGCGGCTGTGGCGATTGATAATGCGAACTTGTTTGAGGAAAGCGTCAGACGCGCAATTGAATTGGATGAACGCTCGCAGCGTTTGGCTTTGCTTAATGAGTTTTCGTCTGAGCTTGGAGGTTCGCTTAATAGCGACCAGACTTTGAATTTGACGGCGAATCACTTGCTGCGTGCATTGAATGCGGACCGAGCCATGGTGATTATGCTTGATTTGCATGACAAGGCTTTTCTTGTCTCTGTCTTACCTGACGAAAGTGGGCGAGTGCCTATTTATCGTTCCTTGCCCGCATCACCTATGCTATCCCATATCCGTGAAACGTTGAGTGTATTTACTGCGGAGAATGTTCATCAAGAGGAACGCCTCGAGTTCAATGACTGAATTTATGGATGAGATGGCGTCTATATTGGTTCTGCCAATCTCAAGTACTCATAATCTCTATGCGATTGCCATCCAAACGCGTGCAGTCCGGCGATTTTTATCTACCGAAATCGAGCTTGCTCGTACTTTTGGTAATCAGGCATCTATTGCTTTGGAAAACGCAGACCTGTATCAATCCACGCTTGCAACTGCCGAACGTCTTGTTATTTTGAACGAAGTTTCTTATGACATTGGCGCCAGTCTGGATACAGAAGATATTTATCGCGCGATCCATGATGCTGTTGGAAAATTAATGCCTGTTGATGCTTTTGTTATTATGCTTGATAATGAAGATACTGAACAACTTGATGGTGTTTACGTAGTCGATATGGGCCAACGTATTACCGACTTGCATCTCCCTTATGGACAGGGAATCAGTGGTCGTGTCATTGAGACTGGACAGCCTGTTTTAACGCTTGATTCAGCCGAAGTTGATGCAATTGGTGGTGTAACAATTGGTCAGAAAAGCACCCCGCATTCAATTTTGACTGTGCCAATGACATCAGGTGGTAGGATTATTGGTGCTCTTTCGTCGCAAAGTTATCAGTTTAACGCTTATACTGAGAGTGACCAACAAATTTTGGGCACCTTGGCTAATCAGGCAACCGTTGCCATTCAAAATGCCCGTTTATTTAATGAGACCCAACAGCTTGCTTCGACACTTGAAATTCGCGTTATCGAGCGTACCGCTGAATTAGAACGTGAACAACGCAATACAGAGACGCTCCTGCGTATTTTGACAGAAGTTTCTGCCAGTCTCGATTTGGATCGGGCATTAAGCCGCACACTTGCGCTGCTTAATGAGGCAACTGGCGCAGAACAAAGTACAATTATGCTTTTACACCCCGAAGATAATTTACTTCACTACAGATCAGGTTACGGGTATGTAACGCAAACAATGCAGGAAGAGACTTTACGTGCTGCTGAAGCTGTTAAACTTAAGATCGGTGAAGGTCTCGCTGGTTGGGTCGTTCAACACCGTCAGCCAGTGATGGTTGAAGATTTGTATCAAGATCCTCGTTGGGTTGTTTCTCAGGGTTCGCAAAATCATCGTAGCTCGGTTGCTGCTCCTCTTATTGTTGGTGAAGATGTAATTGGTTCAATTATGGTTTTCCATCGGCATGTCGGATTTTTTAGCGAAGATGTGCTTGAAATGGTGAAGGCGATTGGTAGTCAGGTTGCTGTTGCGATCAACAACGCCCATTTGTATGAATTAATTCGAGACCAGGCTGAGCGACTCGGATCCATGCTGCGCCATCAGCAGGTGGAAGCCAGTCGACAGACTGCTATCCTTGAAGCTGTTGCTGATGGTGTTTTGGTAACGGATCCTAATAATTTTATTACCTTTGTGAATGTATCTGCTGAGAAAATTTTGAGTATGAGCAATTCTCAACTGGTTGATAACCCACTAGAAAACTTTGCTGGCCTGTTTGGAAGAAGTACTCACACCTGGATTCAAACCATTCATGAATGGTCAGATAACCCTGGTGGACAGCATGCAGGTGAAACGTATGCGGAACAAATTAGCATGGATAATGGACGCGTTGTACTTGTCCATTTAGCGCCTGTTATCTGGCACACTGAATTTCTTGGTACTGTGTCTATCTTCCGCGATATTACGCATGAAGTTGAAGTAGACCGACTTAAGTCCGAATTTGTGACGACGGTCAGCCATGAATTGCGGACGCCGATGACATCCATTCGCGGGTATGTCGATGTGTTGTTGATGGGTGCTGCTGGCGCCCTGAGTGAAGGTCAGGTTCACTTTTTGGACATTATTAAGAGCAATACGGAGCGTCTGAATATTTTGGTGAATGATTTGTTGGATATTTCGCGCATCGAAGCTGGACGTGTCAATCTATCCCTTCAACTGGTGGATATGCGTGAAGTAGCCAATGATATTGTCACAGGTATCCAGAAACGCTCTCAAGATGATGACAAGCCAATGCAGATTACCGTTGATGCCAACGAGTTTTTGCCTCGAGTATTGGCGGATCCGGATCGTATTCATGAGGTTTTGGAAAATTTGGCAGATAATGCTTATAATTACACACCAGTGAATGGAAAGATTGTGATTTCTTTATATCAACGTAATGGTGCTGAACTTCAGGTTGACGTAAAGGATTCAGGTGTTGGTGTTTCTATTGATCAGCATGAACGTGTATTTGAGCGTTTTTTCCGTGGTGAAGACCCGCTTGTTTTGGCAACGCCAGGTACCGGGTTGGGGCTTTCCATCGTAAAGGAATTGGTGGAAATGCATCAAGGTAAAATTTGGATGAATAGTACTGGTGTATCGGGAGAAGGAAGCACATTTTCCTTTACTGTGCCGTTAGAAAAGAGCGAGGAGTAATCATGGCTAAAATTGTAATCGCAGAAGACGAACCGGATATCCGTGAGCTGATTGCTTTTACCCTGCGTTTTGCTGGGCATGAAGTAATTGCTGGCGCAAACGGAGAAGAAGGTTATGAGCTGACGAAAAAAGAACGCCCTGATTTATCCATGTTTGATGTTCGCATGCCCAAAATGACAGGTTACGATGCTTGTAGGAAGATTAAAGCAGACCCTGAAATAGCACATATTCCGGTCATTTTTCTTTCAGCCAAGGGGCAGGAAAATGAAATTGGACAGGGTATGGATGCAGGGGCTGAAGATTACTTATTGAAACCTTTTGCGCCCGATCAACTGGCTGAGCGCATCAAAACGATCTTGGCAAAATACGGTAAATAGTCGGAGCCTATGAGCGCAATTTTGTTGGACGGTGGCATTGTGCATTATGAAGTGATTGGACGTGGACGTCCCATCATCTTTCTGCACGGCTGGGTTGGTTCATGGCGATACTGGATACCAGCCATGCAGACTGCCTCAACGTCTTTTCGCGCCTATTCTGTCGATATGTGGGGGTTTGGCGAAAGCGCACGCGAAACAACGCGTTACGGACTTGAGCAACAGAGCGCTTTGCTTGACCATTTCTTGCAAGAAATGGGTATTGGAAAAGTGGCTCTGGTTGGGCATGGATTGGGCGCACTGGTTGGGCTTTTATACACATTGCGCCATCCCACGGTTGTAGACCGCATCATGGCTGTGGATGTACCGTTGGATCTGGAATCGGTCAATGTGCGTTTACGGGCGGGGTTGATCCCTGATCTTGTGGAATGGTTGCTTACAAAAGACCCGATTACGGAGCCAGCCCGCACGGATGCAAGCAAATCAGATCAGTTGGCCCTGACGACATCTTTTGTTTCTCCCGATCTGTTCAATTTATCAGGGCGCATTGCCAACTTGAATACGGCTTGCTTGCTGGTGTATGGACAGAATGACCCGGCTCTTACCATCCCGAGCTTTGATCTGGGCACTGCTCCGCCGATGATGCAGACGGTTATTCTGGATCAGACGGGTCACTTCCCAATGCTGGACGATACCCCGCGCTTCAATCGACTTTTGAGCGACTTTTTGGCACTCGAATCAGGCGAAAGCCCGCGTGACTTACAACTTAAGGATGAGTGGCGCCGCCGTGTTCGCTAATTTGAGCATGGTTATCCAGCGCTGATTGCAAATTTTATGCTTTCAGGCTAAAATACATTCACGTTCTTGCCGCTCCATGGCATTTTACCGCTGTGCGGCACTTTGTGACAATTGAACGGGGAGTCCGTAAACCGGGCTGAGAGGATGGCCCCAGCCATCGACCCGCAAAACCTGATCCGGATCATGCCGGCGGAGGGATGCTGCTATTCATACCATCAACGCCTCCCCTGTGAAGGCGTTTTTTGTTTCATAAACCCGAAAGGATTCAGCTTATGCCAAGAGCCATTATTTTTGTCAACGGCGAACTGCCAGATGTTGGTGCTGCTCGCGCCATCATTCGCGCTGATGATGTGCTGATTGCTGCGGATGGCGGTGCGCGTCATGCCCTTGAGCTGGGTGTGATTCCCAGCGTCATTATTGGCGATCTGGATTCGCTTTCAGATGCTGAAGTGCGCGTTTTCACTGAAATGGGTGTGCATATCCTAAGTTATCCGCCAAGCAAGGATGAGACTGACTTGGAATTGGCGCTTGACCATGCTTTAAAGTCTGGCTACAGCCCAATTTACATTATTGCTGCCCTAGGAAACCGCCTTGACCAGACACTGGGCAATCTGTCATTAATTTCGAGTGCAGCCTGCATTGCAGCCGATGTGCGTCTGGACGATGGCCTGACCGAGGTCTTTTTTATTACCAGCAAAGCCACCGTTCGCGGTCATCAGGCTGAAACAGTTTCCCTACTCCCCTGGGGGATGCCTGTCGAAGGCGTCACCACCGACGGGTTGAGCTACCCGCTTCACCAGGAAACGCTTCTTCCTTCTCGGACTCGCGGTATCAGCAATCAAATGTTGTCTGATACTGCATTCGTCAGCGTGAAGTATGGCACTTTGTTGTGCGTGCATCACCACAAAATCTAATCTCATTACAGGATCCCATGAAAAAAATCTTTTTCTCGCTTTTAGTTTTGTCCCTTTTGCTGGCTGCCTGCGGCGCTCCCACAACCCCAGCCGCCACCCAGGCTTTGGTACCAGCTGCCACCGACGCTGTGGCACTTCCCACCGATACCGCCCCCGTTCCCGAAGCGACATCCGCTGACCAGCGTGTTCTGACTGTCATGACTCACGACTCGTTCAATGTTAGTAAAGGCGTCCTTCAGGAATTTGAACTGGCCAACAACGTCAAGGTCAACCTGGTGAAAAGTGGTGATGCCGGAGCAGCGCTTAACAAGGCCATTTTGGCAAAAGATGCGCCACTCGCCGATGTGCTCTACGGTGTCGATAACAGCTTTCTTTCCCGCGCCCTCGATTCAGACATTTTTGACTCTTATGCTTCACCAAACCTCGATAACATTCCGGCTGAGTTTCAGCTTGACTTGAAAAATCGCGCCTTGCCAGTCGATTATGGTGATGTGTGCATTAACTACTCCAAAGCCTTCTTTGACAAAAATGGTCTTGCTGTCCCGACCTCGCTTGATGACTTGAAGAAGCCTGAATATAAAGATATGCTGGTTGTCGAAAACCCGGCCACATCTTCGCCTGGTTTGGCCTTCTTGCTGGCGACAATCCAGAAATATGGCGACCCTGGCTATATCAGTTATTGGAAAGACCTGCGCCAGAATGGCCTTGTGGTCGTTGATGGGTGGGAAACTGCCTATTACACCAACTTCAGCGGCTCGTCAGGCAAAGGCCCACAGCCAATGGTTGTCTCCTACGCATCCAGCCCCGCGGCTGAGGTGATTTTCGCCGATCCACCGATTGACACCGCCCCCACTGCATCCATCACCGCTTCCGGTACCTGCTTCCGCCAGATTGAGTTCGTCGGCATTCTCAAGGGTACCAAAAACCGCGACCTTGCCGAAAAATTTGTAGACTTTATGCTGGATGTGAAATTCCAGGAAGACATGCCGCTCCAGATGTTTGTCTACCCGGTCAACAATACGGCCAAACTGCCCGACGCCTTTGTCAAATATGCTGAGATTGCCACCGATCCCGCCAGCGCACCAGCGGATTTGGATAAACAGCGCGAAACCTGGATCAACGACTGGACCCAGGCTGTTTTGCACTAATTTTTTACCGCATACCGTATTACGGGTTATATCCCGTAATACGGTATGCGTAATGCATAAATCCCTTGACCCGTTCCCGTTTTCTTACATGGTTGGCCCCTTTGATGTTTTTGGGGCTATTCTTTTTTCTGCCCTTTGGACGCATTTTGGCCCTTGGGACAGATTTTACGTCCCTGCGTGCCGGTTTTTTTGTTGAAACCTTCAATATTCTGATTTTTACTTTTTATCAGGCTGCACTTTCGACTCTGCTGACGTTGCTGCTTGGCCTGCCGCTGGCCTTCCTGTTTGCGCGCTACATCTTTGCGGGGAAGGGCATTTTTCGCGCGCTGACAGCCATTCCGTTTATGCTGCCAACCGTCGTCGTGGCAGCCGGATTCAATGCACTGCTGGGCCCCACCGGCTGGATCAATATTTTAGTAAAAAACGCGGGCCTGCCACCCGTAATCTTTGTCGGTAGTCTATGGGCCATTCTTGCCGCCCATGTTTTCTACAATACCACTGTCGTTATCCGTCTTGTGGGCAATGCCTGGGCCTCGATGGACATCCGTTTAACCGATGCGGCCCGTTCTTTGGGGGCCAGCCCGTTGCAGACGCTGTGGCGCGTGACCCTGCCTTTGCTGCGTCCCTCGATCTTTGCCGCCAGCCTGATGGTTTTTCTATTCGATTTCACCAGCTACGGTGTGATCTTGCTGCTCGGCGGCCCTAAGTTCGCCACACTCGAAGTGCAGATTTATATCCAGGTGCTTTCGATGCTCAACTTGCCTGCCGCTGCACTGCTCTCGATCATTCAATTATTGTGTACGCTGGCTTTTTCGACGCTCTACAGCCGGTATACATCCCGCATCACGGCGCCGCTCAAGCCGCGTGCCGCCTGGACCAATCAGCGCCCGCCCAAATTGCGCGCTGAGAAGTTCTTTGTGGCAGGCATGTTGACAATCTTGCTGGCTTTCTTTGCATTACCGCTTTTGGCCCTGCCCATCCGCTCAGTGAGCCGCCTCGAAGCAGATCGCGCTCAACGTACGGCGCAAACTCCAGGGTTGACAATGGCCTACTATAGCGAACTCTTCATCAACCGGCGCGACTTGATCTTCTATGTCCCACCGGTGAATGCGGCGCTCAATTCGTTGGCGTATGCCAGCCTGACAGTAGTGCTCTCGCTGCTGCTGGCTTTTCCGGCGGCGATTGCGCTGGCACGCCCCGGGATGTTTGAAAAGGCAATTGACCCGTTTCTGATGTTGCCGCTGGGCGCTTCGGCGGTGACGCTGGGGTTGGGATATATTGTGACGTTCAACCATCCACTTCCCGGTTTTCAGTCGTCTTTGCTGACTTCTCCCTTGCTGATTCCACTTGTCCATACCACGATTGCTTTGCCATTTGTCATTCGCAACCTGCAAACGGCGCTGGCAACCATCCCGCAGCGTTATCGTGAAGCGGCAGCAGTGCTTGGCGCTTCGCGCTGGCAGACCTGGCGCGCCGTGGATTGGCCGATCATCTCCCGCGCCACGGTTTCTGCCGGGGCGTTTGCCTTCACGGTTTCGCTTGGCGAGTTTGGCGCGGCCTCGTTGCTGGCCCGTCCCGAGTACCCGACTTTGCCAACCGCCATCTTTGGTTTTTTGTCGCAACCGGGCGCGACGAATTACGGTCAGGCCATGGCAATGGCGACGCTCTTGATGCTTTTCACCGGTCTGGGAATTTTTCTGATCGAACGTTTGCGCTTGCCTGGAGCAGGTGAGTTTTAATTTTTTGCGCATTACGTTTACGCATGGAATTTGTGATGCGTAATGCGTAAAAGAAGGACACCCCATGCTTGAAATTACCAACATCTACAAAACCTACGAGAATCAGCTCTTGCTCAAAGGAATTTCCTTTTCACTGGCGGCAGGTGAGACGATTTGTCTGTTGGGGGCATCCGGGTCGGGTAAGAGCACCATTTTGCGCATCATTGCCGGGTTGGAGCAGGCTGATAGTGGCGATGTCTGCTGGGATGGGCAGTCCATCCTCGAGACGGCAACCCATCAGCGCAACTTTGGCCTGATGTTTCAAGACTATGCACTTTTTCCCCATTTGAATGTTTTCGAGAATGTTGCTTTTGGCTTGCAGATGAAGCAGTGGCCCAAAAATGAGATCGCCCTCCGCGTGGATGAAGTCCTCGGTCAGGTCAATCTGGCTGGCTTCGCCAAACGTCGCGTGACGGAACTCTCTGGCGGCGAGCAGCAGCGTGTTGCGCTGGCGCGGGCGCTGGCGCCACGTCCGCGTTTGCTAATGCTGGATGAGCCGCTCGGTGCGCTGGACCGCGCGTTGCGCGAAAGCCTGCTGGACGAATTACGCGCCATTTTGCACCATACGGAGATCCCCGCCATTTATGTGACGCATGACCAGCAGGAAGCCTTCACGATTGCGGATAAAATCATCCTGTTGCGTGAGGGACAAATTGCCCAGACTGGGACTCCGCCCGAAGTTTTTGCGCATCCTGCCGACGGGTGGGTGGCTCGCTTTTTAGGGTTGGGGAATGTGGTTCGGGGAAAAATCGTTGGAAGGTTGAAGGTTGAAGAGCCTGCCCTGAGCTTGTCGAAGGGTTGGAAGGTTGATAGTCCAGTTGGGATATTGGAGATTACCTGTGGGCATCTGCATCACCTAGGGGATGAGATTACCCTGCTCCTTCGTCCGCGTGCCGAAGTAGTGGATTCTGGCGAGATGCTTTCGGGCGTGGTGACGGATGTGGTTTTTCGCGAGCAGGCTTTTCGGGTGGAACTGGCGGGCGGCTTGTACTTTTATGTCTCTGTGCCGTGTAAAATAGGGCAAGTCGTGAAGCTAAAAATTTTGCAGGTGGAGTGTTTGTGATGGCCCCGATTCATGTTTTGAAACGCAATTTGCAGGGTGAAGTGACCTGGCGCTATAGCGGTGAGATTTTGGAGCGCGGCGCGGATTTTGTGCGCCTGGAAGCGCTTTTCAACCGCGACGACATGCCGTTTATGGGTGTGATTTTGAAGAAGAATGATCGCTTTGTCGAGACGTTTTTCACGGAGTGCTGGTACAACATCTTTGAAATCCACGATCGTGATGATGACCAGATCAAGGGTTGGTATTGCAACCTGGGCCGACCGGCGGTCTGGGATGCGCCAGATACGATCTCATACGTAGACTTGGCGCTTGACCTGTGGGTGGCGTCTGATGGTACGCAAACACTGCTCGATGAAGACGAGTTCGAAGCATTGGAACTGGATGCGCCAACGCGGGCAGAAGTGATGCGATGGGTAGGGGAATTGCGAAAAAGGGTGAAGACGTTTATTGAAAAGTAATCTCTTCAATACGCCATGATTCTGTTTGAAGCAGGTTTTTCAAACGCTCGAGCACTTCGGGGGTGATGCGCGTTGTGTCATTGGGGAAATCAATCAGATGACCCTTGCCGTTTTCGAAAATCTGGAACTGGAAGCGGTCTTTGCCGTGGCTGCCGATCAAAATTCCGTACACGTTGCGGATGCGGCGGCGGTCGCGTTCGGGGTCAGGGGAAGGACGCAGGAAAACCGTCAACAGGCGCGGGGGAACACTATCGTCAAAGACTGGCTCGGGAGCGATGATGGGTTTAAAGGCTGGAGGCGGATTGAAGGTTGCAGGTTGCGGGTTGGCAGGTTGAAGTACAGTAGCAGATTTCAGGGGAGCAACATTCAACCTTGGACTTTCAACTTGCAACTGTTTCCGTTCTATCTTTTCCAGAGTCAGCATATCGTCCATCGGTGTGGCTGGGGCGGCGTGGACTGGCGCAGGGGCAGCATACATCTCCCAATCGGGTGGGGATTCGGGTTCGGGGGGCATGTCGTCGCTGAAATCATCTTCTGGAACAGTTAAAGGTTGCGGGTTGAAAGTTGAAGGTTGGGGCGCGGGGGTTATTACATGGCCCTGTCCAGTGCTGTTGGGGTATGCTGGTATGGTTTCGGCGATCTTGGCAGCGATAGGTTTGGGTGTTGCTAATGGTGTCTGTGGCTTGATAACAGGCTGCTGCGCATTAAAACCTTCCACCTGTAACTTTCCACCTGTAACCACGGCATCTGGCGACTTGTAATAGGTCACATCCGTGCTGATGGTGTCAACGAGCACTTTGGGGGGCTGGCTGCTTGAATCTACTTTGCCGTTGACGACGATGACTTTGCCTTCTTCACACAAAGGGCGGAATTTCTCCCAGGTGCGCGGAAAAATCACCAGTTCGATGTTGCCTGTCATATCTTCCAGCGTCACAAAGCCCATCATCTTGTCAGATTTGGTCTTGTAGGGGCGGGCTGTCGCCACCATCCCTGCCACGCGCACCTGTTCTTCGTGGCGGGCGTCGGTCAGGGTCAGCGCATTGTGGCTGACGGCTTTGGTGAGCAGTTCGGTGTAAATCGAAAGCGGATGGTCAGAAAGGTACAGGCCAATCAGTTCGCGTTCCCAGTTGAGCATTTCCTTGCGCTCGCCTTTGACATTTGGCAGGACGACATTTTCCTCTTGCACGCCGCTCACGCCGCCAAACAGCGACATTTGCCCGGCTTCGGCGGCGCGGAAGTGGCTGGTGCTGGCCGCGACGATATGATCCAGCCCGGCCAGCAGTGCGGCGCGGTCACCAAAACTATCCATCGCGCCGACTTTGATCAGGCACTCAAGCGCGCGCTTGCCAACTGAACGTAAATCCACGCGGCGCGAGAAATCGTTCAGGTCTTTGAACAGGCCACCCTCGTTGCGGGCCGCGACGATAATATCCACCGGCCCCTGGCCGACGTTCTTGATTGCGCCCATGCTGAAACGGATGGCGTCGTGCCCTTCTTTCGTTTCAATCGTAAAGCCGAACCTGGAATAGTTGACATCGGGTTGCAGGATGGCAATGCCCATGCCACGCGCATCTGCAGCATAGAGCGCAATCTTGGTCGCGTCGTCCTTGAAGACCGACATCAGCGCCGACATATATTCGGCAGGGTAGTGCGCTTTCAGAAAAGCAGTTTGAACGGAAATGACGCCGTAGTCGGCGGCGTGGCTTTTATTGAAGCCATAGCGCGCAAACTCTTCCCAGTCGGTAAAGATCGCTTCGGCGGTTTCGTGCGGCATCGACTTTGAAGCACCCTTGACGAACTTTTCTTTGTGCTTGGCGATCTTGTCGGCCTGTTTCTTCGAGATGGCCTTGCGCAACTCGTCCAATTCAGATGCGGTATAACCACCCAACTCAACGGCGGCGCGCATGATTTGTTCCTGATAAATCGGGATACCGAACGTATCGCCAAAAATCGGCTCCATTGCCGGGTGGCGGTGTTGCACCACTTCTTCGCCGTGCATGCGTTTGATGTAGCTGGGGATAAAATCGAGCGGGCCGGGGCGATAGAGCGCCACCATAGCGATGATGTTGTCGAGATTTTGGGGTTTCATCTCGATCATCCAGCGCGTCATGCCCGTTCCTTCTACCTGGAAGATGCCTGCTGTCTGTCCGCGCCCGTAGAGTTTGAAGGCTTCGGGGTCGTCGATGGGAATATTGGTCAGATCGTAGTTGACGCCGTGTCGTTCGTTGATTAGTTCGCAGGCGCGCGCCATCACCGTCAGCGTGGAAAGACCCAAAAAGTCCACTTTGAGCATGCCCATGTAGTCGAGAATGCCCATTTCGAACTGTGTAACGGTTTTAATCGGGGTATCTTCGGCCCCGGAAGTGGGTCTATGTAAGGGGAGATACTCTACGAGCGGTTTGTCGCCGATCACCACCCCGGCGGCGTGAGTCCCGGCATTGCGGACGGTGCCTTCCATGTGGATGGCGGTGTCGATCAGTTCCTTCATGATCGGTTCGGCGTTATAGATCGCCTTCAGGTCAGGGATTTGCTCGAGGGCTTCCTTCAAACCGACGGGTTTGCCTGGGATGTTGGGGATCAGCTTGGTCACCCGATCCACTTCGGGCAGCGACATTTCCATGACGCGGCCCACATCCTTCAACGCGCCGCGCGCTGCCATTGTGCCAAAGGTAATGATCTGGGCCACTTTGTCGTCGCCATATTTTCGGGCGCAGTATTCCAGCATCTTCGGGCGCAGATCATCGCGGAAGTCCAGGTCAATATCGGGCATCGAGATACGCCCAGGGTTCAGGAATCGCTCAAAGATCAGGCCATGATGGATCGGGTCCACCATCGTAATATCGAGCGTATAGGCCACAATCGAACCTGCCGCTGAACCGCGCGCGTTATACCAGATACCTTCCTGACGCGCAAAGGTACACAAATCCCACACGATCAAAAAGTAAGCATCAAAACCCATCGTGTGGATGACGCCCAGCTCATAATCGAGTTGTTCGCGCACACGCGGCTTGGTTGCGTCGCTGCCATAGCGACGGACGAGCCCTTCTTCGCACAACTTGCGCAGATACGTTTCCGCGTTGAAATCTGCGGGGACGGGGAACTCTGGCAGGTGGTAGCCCTTGAAGGACAAATCTACCGAGCAGCGTTCGGCGATTTCGACGGTGTTGGTCAACGCTTCGGGGACTTCGGCAAACAGACGCGCCATCTCTTCGGGCGTGCGCAGATAATAAGACGGATCCGACATTTTCATGCGGTTTGTGTCTTTGAGCAACGTCCCGGTCTGGATGGCGAGCAGCACATCCTGATATTTGGCATCACCCGGTTCGATGTAATGCACATCGTTGGTGGCAACAAATTTGGACGTATATTTTGCGCCCATTTCGACCAGTTTTTTGTTCAGGTCGGTCAGTTCTTTAATGTCGTGCGATTGCAGCTCGACGTAAAAGCGCTCAGGGCCAAAGACATCGTAGTACCAGTTCAGACGACGCACGGCTTCTTCGGGGTTTTCGTCCATGATGGCACGTGGAATTTCGGCAGCCATACAGCCCGAAGTGCAGATCAATCCTTCAGAGTGGGCCGCCAGAAAGTCGTGATCGGTGCGCGGGTAGTAGTAAAAACCATCCAACTGCGCGGCGGAGGCAATCGCCAACAGATTTTTGTAACCCGTCTCGTTTTCAGCCAAAAGCAAAAGGTGGGATGATTTTTTATCCAGTTTTGAGTCGCGGTCTTTCATCGTACGTGCCGCCATGTAGGTTTCAATGCCAATCAGCGGTTTGACCCCGGCTTCTTTGGCGGCGTTGAAGAATTCAAGCACACCAAACATGGTGCCGTGATCGGTGATTGCCAACGCAGGCATTTCCATTTCTTTGGCGCGTTTGACCAGCTTCTTGATGTTCGAAAAGCCATCAAGAAGCGAGTAAACCGTATGGACGTGAAGATGCACAAATGGAGTGGTCATGGGGTAAAAATCATTATAGCGCGTTTCGTTTTCGCGCTACCTGACAGTTGGCTTAAAATATTGGAACAGAAGTTCTCTTTAACATAAGAACCTACCCCCAATTTTTTAAAAAGAAATGTTTCCCTCGTAGGGGCGGGGTTCTCCCGCCCGGTTTGGCTGATACGTCTATCAGGGCGCGAGGACCGTGCCCCGACTTAACTTTCCAGGCTTTTCTGAGAGTCTCTGGGAATGTGGAATTCGATGCGCTCGCCGCCGCGTTCTGACGCAAGCAAATTATCGAGCATTTTTTGACCAAAATGGCTGGCGGCGCGGGCCAGCAGAGGCGCTTCTTGATCAACATCGCCAATCAATATTCCATTGACCAGGCGCAAGGGCTTCAGCGCCACTTGTGTCCAGTTGCTGCCAGGCAGGCCGATGATGTTGGCGCGTTCTTCGCCAATGAAAAGGCGTGTCAGGGCAATTGGAAAACCATCAAAGACCTTCCCAGGGATGATGCTCTGCAAATAAGCGGTCAGCGCTTCCTGCATGACCTGACCTTCGGGCGAGTGAGCAAAATGACGTTGATTGATTTGTTCTGAAATGTGAGTGGCTTCGTCCATATCTCGCGGATGCAGCGGGCGCTGCACTCCCATCATATGACCAATCACATTCCAGGTATGGACGTAGTCATCGGCCTGACGGGTTGAAACAGGTACATTCAGCTTGGTCAGGCCATCAATGTAGCAGAAGTCAAATGAGTTTAGGGTGCCTACCAGGTCTTCCTGGTTAATCGGTACGCCCAGGGTTGCACTATCCCAACCACGTTGCAACAACAGGTTGCGGACGGCAGCGTGCATCAGCCGCACTTTTTGCACCGTCCGCACGCCTGAGCCATTGCGTTCCAGCCCGCCGGGTGCCATCACATCTAGAAGCATTTGCGATGTTTCGAGCACACGTCGGTGCGGGTCGCTGTAAAGGCGGGCCGTCTCGTAAATTACTTTCACCCCTCTGGCGGCTGCATAGCAAATCGGCAATGAGTAGCTGCTAAAAATAAGAATGCCAAGCAGGCCATTGCGCATAAAGAACTCCTGGCTGCGTGCAATGGCATCCATGTCGGCCCATTCAGGCAAATCGTCGGTGGTTTCGAAGTAGTGATAAAGCGTGGCTGGCAGTTCTCCGGGCGGGGGCATGTCGTTGCGCACCAGGGTGCGCATCAGGCGGTTGACTTCGGCAACGCTGCCTGTGGCAAATACTTCCTCAACTGCATGATCAGCGGGAGGGTCGCCAACCATACGAAATGCATCCAGTGTTTCATCGCTCCAGCGGGGATCGGACATGAGCATCGTACAACTCCTCAGGGTATTTTCCTGGATTATATCTTGGGATGAGGAAGATTTCACCTGAAATTTTGGTGTTGACGCGATCAAGGTGTCGAAGCTGTTTGTATCTACTGACCAGTATACAAAATTAAAGGAACGTCATGAAGATAAGAAAAGAGACGCAGCGTTCGCTGCGTCCCTTTTCTTATGAAAGACTGGCAAATGCCCAAGTTCGGGCACGATGTTAGGGCTTGGATTCGAAATGGCCGAAGGAGCCGCCGTTGTAGCTTATATAGTAGGAGCCGCCGATCTTTGCCGGGTAGGAACCGGAGCCAACCCACATGTTCGTGACGTCGACGCCGTTAAGTTTGACGCTGGTTGTACTCCATGAGTTGATGAAGCTGCCCAGGTTGCTGGCTTTCCAACAGAACGTGCCTGCGCCATCGAAGGTGAAGGGGATCGTGATGGAGGCCGTCACCGGGCTGCAGGTTCCAGGCCCGCCCGTAGGCGCAGTGGTTACTGTAGCGGTGCGAGTTGGTGTATTGGTTGGGGCACCTGCCGTTGGAGTCTTGGTGCGGGTTGGAGTCTTGGTCGGGAGGCCCGCGGTTGGGGTCACGGTCGGGGTAGGCAAAGGCGGTTGAACACCCCAAATGTACGTGTTCGTCCCGAAATAGTAGATGCTTATCTTTGGCGCATCCGTAAAGGTGGTAAAGCTCGGATTAAGGAGTAGTCGCCGGTTTGGGTATAGGGCGAGCCATCACTCTTGGTCAGGCTGTATTGAATCGTAATCTGTTGACCAGGGGCAATTTCGCCAGCGCTTATCGAAAAGCGAGTTGACGCAAGGAAGTCTGCACCTGGGCTGGCCGGCCAGGGGATAATGTCGCCAACCGTATTGTTATTGTCGCAACCCCCTATAACGGTGGATATCTGGCAAATCCAGGTCTGGTTCTGTGTCGTCCCATCCCAGCTATACCAGTAGCTCACGGCGATGTCATTCACTGGTATCGAAACTGAGCCGGTATTGACAATCCGTATCATCGGCATGATTTCTGTGGTGCTCGCGTTTGAGTTCCCTGTCAGGTATTGGGCCTTCAGAGAGACGCCCTGAAACGGCGTGATGGTGCGTGTGGGGGTAAGCGATGGCCCAGGGGTGACCGTGCGGGTGCGGGTAGGGGTCAGCGATGCGGTGCTGGTGATGGTGGGGGTACGGCTAACCGTGGGGGTGGCAGTCAGGTTGCTGCCATCGCATGGACCGGCGATTTCGAAGTGCGAAAACGTAATGGTGCTGTTGTAGGTGATGGTGTAGCCGCCGTTCAGCGCGGGAATCGCGTCTGCGGGAACAAATATGTTCTTGTATTCTGTGCCGTTGATCGAGAGGCTGTTGTCGATGTTAAACGACAGAATGTTGTTGCACAGCTCGGTGGTATGCCAGCAGAACGTGCCCGCACCGTCTTTGGTAAACGGAACCGAGATGGTCGTCGCCGGGCTGCAGACCGTTTGTGCGCTGGCCGTCCTGGTACCGATGATGGTCACCAGGAGGATGACCAGGATGGCGGTAATACTGAGGAAACGCAAGCTCTTCATAAAATTCTTCTCCTTGTATATGATTGTTTGAATGGGGATGATAGGGAGGATGTTTTCAATCTGTCAGTTTTGGGCCGTGAACGTTCTCGATAAAACTGGAGCGCTCCCATATCCCTTACAGAGTACACGCCTGAGCAACTCAAGTCTTACACGATATTAATGAGCCTGTGTAGGATATTGACTGGAAGACCAAACGAGATGGCTTGGTGCCCAACCTGTTCGAATGGAATATCGAATTGGGTCGAGGGTTTTGCTTTCATGTCCCTTTATTTTGCCTAACTTTGTTCTACTGGCTAAAAATAAGACAAACAAATATTCAAAGTCAACCTTCTGCAAAAACCGCTATAATTACTTAATGACTGCGATATTTGCGACTGCCACGCCTGCCACATCCGGGCAATTTCGCCCACTTAACATTCTGCGTGATTTGCCGGGCGTAGCAGATTTGATTGAGTTGTGTTTCGCACCCACGATGGACAACGAAGGTCGCTCATATGTGGATCAGATGCGCCGCAACGGCCGCAACTCCAACTTTATCGGTTGGGCTTCCAAGGTGATCGATTCGGCTTCGCTCCCGCTTTCCGGCTATGTCTGGGAAGATGCGGGGAAAATTGTCGGCAACGTCAGCCTGATTCCATTCATCCAGAATAACCGCAAAATTTATCTGATCGCTAATGTTGCCACACACCCCGATTATCGCCGTCAAGGAATTGCGCGGCTTCTCACCGATGCTGCAATGCGCCGTGCCCGTGAAAAACATGCCACGTCCATCTGGCTGCATGTCCGCGCCGAAAGTGAAGGGGCGCTGGCGCTCTATCGCGAGCTGGGCTTTCAGGAGCGCGCCCGCCGTACCAACTGGCAGGCTGCCGCCGGGACTCCCATCCCCGGCGATTTGCGGGTGGAGAAACGTCCGGCGCGTGATTGGCCCATGCAGCGGCACTGGCTCGAACGTGCTTACCCCGCCAGTTTGAACTGGTACAACCAGCAAAGTTGGGATATTTTCAGGCCCGGCCCCATCTCGGGCCTCTACCGTTTAATGACGGATATCAACGCCAAACAGTGGTCTGTTTACCGTGCCGGAAATTTGCAGGGGGTTGTGGCCTGTATGCGCTCCTTTGGCCGTCCCGATACGTTATGGGGAGCCTTCCCTGAGCATCCAGATCTGGATGCTGTCACCAACCTGCTGCTGTATGTGCGCCGTGCCCTGGGGAACTCAACCAATATTGCCTTTGAATACCCCACTGGTGTGGCTGATGACGCCATTAGCGCATCAGGTTTCTCGACTCAGCGCACGCTCATTTGGATGGAAGCGCCTGGCGTGTCAAAATAGCGCAACAAATTGTAGTGAAATCCGTACTTAAATAAGGATATCACTACATTTGATTGGAGGCTACTATGACACGTTTTGTTCTTCGATCGTTAATCAATGCTGTGGCGCTTTATGCAGCAGTTGCTTTACTCACTGGGCACGGTATCACCCCGATTGGCACCAACTGGCTTTCTTTTATCTGGCTGGCGCTGATTTTTGGTCTGCTGAATGCTTTCGTACGTCCCCTGTTGAATGTTCTAACCTGTTTGTTCAATATCCTGACACTTGGCCTGTTCACGCTGGTGATTAACACCATCCTTTTCTGGCTGACGGGTGTCATTGGTGCAATATACAATATTGGCTTTCGCGTGGACGGATTTTGGCCTGCCTTCTGGGGTGCCTTGATCGTCAGCATCGTCAGCCTGGTGCTGTCAATGTTGTTGCAGGAAGAAATGAAGAAGGATAAGAAGTGAGTAGTTAACCGCTACGATCAACGTTAAAAACAAACACGGACGCGCTTTTGGCTGCGTCCGTGTTGTTTTTTATTCGAGCGAACGGGCGAGTTCCAGGAATTCGTCCCATTCTTCTTTGAAGAAGTGAACAGTAACGTTTCCCAGTTCCACATGGTACGTGGTTTCGCCATCTGGTTCTTCGGCTTTCCAGACCAGGTAGTTTTCGGTCTCAGCCAGTGTTTCGGTTGTTGGTTCGGGGGCTTTTGGTGGCATATTTATCTCCTTTTTGATCGATCAATTATAACGGACTTTGGTGAAGAATAGCCGTAATAGTTGGTGAGTTTGATTTGATCTTAACACAATTTACTGCGACTTTTTTGACAACTTTGCAAACCAGATATCCAATTGCTTTCGGATGGGCACAGGCTGAGGGGTTTCCGCCAACCCCCCCCATGGGTCGAGATCAAAAAGTTTACGGGTGAAATAACGTCCCACCAGTTGTAACGTTGCCAGCAACGGGGCGGCGATAATAATTCCCAGAATCCCCAGCAGCCCCAACCCAATAATCGCTGCCACCAGAACCGCTGCCGGGTGTACCTTGAGCGCTTGTGCCATGATGCGTGGCGCAACAAAATTATCGACAATCATGTCAATCGCCCAGGCCATCCCGACCACAAGCAGCCCATAAACCCACGAATCCAGATGAAACGGATTGCTGCCCTGAAAAATCGTCACCAGAAAGAGTGTACCCCATACGGTGAAGGAACCAATATAAGGAATAAAACGTGCCAGCCCCGCCAGCAAAGCCAATCCAATCGCATAGTTGACGCCGAGAATATTCAAGACAATCGTATAAATCACCGCCGCCAGCGCCATGATGATAAGCTGTCCGCGCAGAAAAGCATTCCAGATGTTTGCCAGTTCTTTGCGCATACGGGCAATATCGTGGTCATACCCCGGAATACTAACCTGTAAAAAACCTTGCCCAATGCCATCGCTTTCTGAAAGAACCAGAAAAGAAATCAGCAGGACAAAAATTGTCCAGCTTAAGAAGTTGGCAGCGCCGCCGGCCACCACGCCCACCACTGCGCCAGACTGGCCGATCACGGGTTGAACCACGCCAAGCAACTGGCTGCCCACCGTGCCTAGGTCGAGGGTGCGCAAATCAAGAGTGAAAGGTCCAATCGGCACCTGACGCCCCGAAATGTCGGCCAACATTCCGGGTAGATTTTTTAGACTTTCTTCGATGATCTTAATCAAGCTTTGAATTTGCTGCAACAATCCCACGCCGCCCAATGTCAACCCGGCAAGCAGGATGATAATCACCACACTGTAAATCAGCCCGACGGCCAACTTCCAGGGAATACGCAGCCGCCGCGAGAGAAACCCTGCCACCGGGCTAATCAAATAGGCTAGAATCACAACGATGATCAGCGGAGGCACAATACTTTCGAATTTGATTAATAATCCGGCTACAATTGCCAGCAGCGTCAATGCCACAACCAGCTTTATCTGCGCGTTCCAGCCAGGGGAAGTATTTTCATCGATCATTTTAATCTCTCCATCATGCTGCAATTGTATAAAGAATAAGTGTAAATGAAAACGCAACAGTTACATCGATGCCCAATTAATATGATTGTAGCCAATCATAACCACTTTTACAATAACCCATGACAAAACCCATCCGCAAACTCTTATTCATTCTGCTTCTTCTGCTGGCTGCGTGTTCAGCGCCTGTCAGGCCGCTCACACCGACACCAACGTCACCCACGCCCACGCATGAACCGGTCGTGGTGCCCTTCACCGTTGTCTACCACCCTGATGGGCCGCTCTATGTGGGCGACCAGGTTAGCATGGAAGTCATCAGCCCACCCGGTTTCACGTCCAGTAATCAGAGTGTTAGTGTTTCGATTGGTCAAAAAACGCTTGGCAAAAGTGATTTTCAGCCATTTGGCATTGGCGGGCGGCAGCAGGCCACGCTTTATTGGATTTGGGACACACACGGGCTGGAAAGTGGCCCACAAACCCTGACATTTTCTGTGCTCCCGGTGGGTTCCACCTGGGAGCAGACTGTCACCTTGCTCCCAGCAGCCGATGTGCCTGCCCCCGAGCCGGGCGCAAGCTGGAAGACGGCTATCAGCGCCTGCTGTGCCATCCATTACATCAGCGGCACCGACGCCGAACGTGACATCGAAACGCTCAAAACCATGGCCGATGCCCAGGCAGCCGATGTCGAAAAACGCCTGGGGACCAAATTCACCGCGAAGATTTCGCTGACGTTTTTGCCGCGTGTCCTCGGGCAGGGCGGGTTTACATCCAACGGGATTTACGTCTCGTATCTTGACCGAAACTATGCGGGCAGCACAACCCAGCAAGTCGTCCATCACGAGATGGTGCACTGGCTTGATATACAGATGGGCGCCAAAGCGCGGCTGGCCATGCTTCAGGAGGGGTTGGCCGTCTATTTCAGCGGTGGACACTTCAAAATAGAGCCGATCCCGGCGCGGGCCGCGGCGCTGATTCAGATGCAGCGCTACATCCCTCTGCGCGAACTGACTGATACGTTTTACAGTTCCCAGCATGAAATTGGTTATATTGAAGCCGGGGCGCTGACCGATTATATGATTTGCACTTATGGCTGGGAGAAGTACAATGCTTTTTACCGCGATCTTAATCCGCTTGGCGGCCCTGATTTTGGGGTGTTGAATGCCGGGCTGAAAGCGCACTTTGACATTTCGCTCGAGCAGTTGGAGACAAATTTCAAGGCGTCGCTGGCGCAGCAGACCGTGACCGAGAGTGAATTGACCGATGTACGCCTGACGTTTTCGTTTTACGATGCGGTGCGCCGCTACCAGCAGGTGCTTGACCCTTCGGCCTATTTTATGACGGCCTGGCTACCCAGTGGTGATGACGTTCGTCAGCGCGGCATTGTGGCGGATTATTTGCGTCATCCGGTCACACCGATTGAGCAGCAGATTGAGACCTATTTGGTTTCAGGCGATGCCAGTTTGCGCGCCGGAAATTATAAAACGACCGAACTCTATATTCGTGTGGTCAACATGCTTTTGGACGTGATGGAAAGGCAACCAAAAAAGTAAAGTTTGCCGAGTATTTAAACCAAAAAGAGCATCCGTCAAAGGATGCTCTTTTTGGTTTGATTTGTTTTAGTGGCAAACGCCGCCAGTAATGGGCTGGAATACCTGGCAGGGGGCAAAAAACAGGAAGAGGCCAACCACGCAAACGCATAGCAAAAAGAGTACGATTGCAACGATGATAATGATCAGTGTCGTGTTGCGTTTGGGCGGGGCGGGTGCATCGGCCATCATGTCGGAAGATGGCCCGGCGGGCGCCTGTCCGGCGTAGGCGGGTGACTGGGCGGCGTAGGGTTGTTGCTGCGCCGGGGCGCTGCGGGGTAATGGGGCGGCAGGGATCGGTTTGTTCGAGAGCATCGTGGCGTTGGGGTCAACGATGACAATGGCTTCGAAAAGCAGGCTGATCTGTTCGCCGAGCGAGATGACTTCGCCAGGCTGCAAGACATGCTGACCGGTCAGGCGCTGCCCGTTGACGAATGTGCCATTGGTGGAACCGAGATCCGTCAGGACGTATTTGCCGCCCTGCGCCACCAACTGCGAGTGCTTGCGCGAAATTTCGGCATCGTTAATGGCGATCTGATTGCTTGCTTCACGACCAATCGTCAAAACATCGCCCTCAAGCGCAAATGTCTTGCCGGGGGTTGGGCCTGAGTGCATTACTAACTGGTATTGGGCCATTCTTCCTCCACGAAAGGAATAGTAAAGTCTGTGACAAGTGTACTGAGTTTGGCGAAAAAAGTCAAATCCTTTTTTGGCAGATTGGGAATTGGTTGAATGTTATTTTGCAGGAATGGCGATAAAGTTTAAATTTTGATAGGGAAGCAAATTTCCCTCAACGAGATGGATTTCTTTGCTTTGGATGTCTACGCTATAAATTTCTGTGCCAACCATAATGAACAGACCCGATGAATTGGGTTTCCACAGCATATGAAAGTCGTAAGGCGACCCTGATGGGGTAAACGGTAAAGGAATATCAAATGCCAGCGAGTTGTCGGCGTTGAAAATTTTCAGCGTTTTGCCAATGCCAACCCAGTGTTGTTTGTCAGGCGCAACGGATGCATAATTGATGGTTGGATCAGCAGGGATAAGCGTGCCATCCGACTTGATGAAATAGGCTTCACTGCCAGTGTCAGTATCAGCATTGATCAGAAAGCGGCGATTTCCAAGTCCGAAAAAGGAAGGAGTTGCCCTGCCTGCATAGGCAAGCATTTCCTTGCCAGTTTTCAGATCGATTAGATATGTGCCGGGTACAAAATTCGTTTCGTCTGATGGTGGCCATTCTCGCGACGACGCGAAAAAAATCAGTAGTTTCTGCTCTGGGTCAATGACTAAATTTTCAAAAGAGCCGCCCCAAATTTTTTGGACGTTTCCTTTCTCAATATCCACAGATTGCAAATTAAAATCGCCGGGCCCATTTGAACTGTCATGCATGATGTAAGCGTGATTGCTATACCATTCCCATCCACCCGTTTGATATGGGAGGGACTTGTGCGTGAAACTGCCAAAGGCAATTGCGTCTTCGTCATATACAACACCTTCACCAAATTGCATCGTGCTGGCTGAGAAAATCCATTTTCCATCAGGCGACCAGTCGATTCCTTGTATTTCTTGCGGGCCTTGTGATATTCGACGAAAGCTGCCTTTTGCCAGGTCATAAAGATAAACATCCGATGATGATCCGTCCATTTGCCCGGCGAATGCCAGATATTTTCCGTCGGGTGACCAGCCAATGGCGTGGGTTATGCCCTCGTTGAATGCTTGTTCTAATTCATCAGCACTAATAGAAGCTGTAGAATCAGCGCTTTTAAGTTCTTTTATGGCTGCATCAAAATTATCGGGATAATCTTTGGAGAGTAGCTTTGAAACAACCTGCGTTTGACCCGTTTCAAGGTTGAGCAAATCAAGCTCAAGGTCAGATGCTTTTTCTTTCTTGGCGGAACCAGCATAATAGGCCAGCCATTTGCCATCGGGTGAGACAAACCATGTATAGAGCGGGTTTTCAGATGGCATGGAAATGACTTTGCGTCCCATCCCGTTCGCATCCATCAGAACCAGTTGCTCGTGATCCACATCAACACCGCGGATGTAGGCCAGATAAGGGCCGTTTGTTTTGAGCGCGGCTTCGGCAGTAGGGCCAGGCGTTGGGGTTGCGGATGGGTTGGGCGCGAGGGTTGGTAGCGCAATGGTAACGGTCCCCAAAGGGGATACTATTGCCGTTGCGGGTTGGATGGTTTGGGGATGGCTGAGTGTTTCAGCAATACCACAGCCCATCCCCAGCAAGGCAAGCGCCAGAAATAGCGGAATAGCTTTTCCCCAGAGCTTCATTTTGTCTCCTTTGTTATCCGAATATGCGCCGATACAGATCCGATTCAAGCAGTTCATACGGATCGGTGCGCTGTTTTAGGGCTTTGAAGCGTTCAACCACATCCGCACCGAGGAAGCGGCGCGTGGTGGCGGCGGTGGTTTCGCTATTTTTGGCGAAGTAAAAACGTCCACCGGCATCGACGACGATTTTGTCGAATTCTTGCAGCATTTGCGCCATGCGCACTCGGTTGCCGTCGGTTACTCTAAAATCAAGCGCCAGCGAAAACCCGTCCACGGCGTGTGAGAGCAAAAAGCGGTCGGGGCGGTGACGTTTGGTGACGCCCAGGTGCGATTGCAGCCCGCGCTTCTGCGAAATTTTCAGAATTTCGGACCAGGTGTCGTAGGCTGTTTCTTTGGGCAAAAATGACTGGTATTGAATCAGCCCGCCGCGCCCATAGGCCAATTCCCAGTGTGGGACGTAATCGAGCAAAAAGTGGAAGGCGGCGTGCGACTGGCGGAAAAGCTCGCCGCGCATGCCCATAATATATTTGGCAGTATTGACCATGCCCCATAATGGAATAAATCGAAACGGGGTCATGAAATGATAGAGCAGACTCTTGGGGAAGCCCATGATGTTGGCCGGAAGCATCTGGTTTTTGACTTTGAGCGTTTCGCGCGGGTTGGGATCGTCTTCGCTGTGAAGATAACGCGCTACGTGAATTTGTCCGCGCCCGAGGGAATTGCCGCCTGCGATTGCATCCAGCCAGCCGACGGTGTAATCGGCCTGCGGGGCGTTGTCTGCCAGGGCTTGCAGGTGGGCCTTAAGGTTGGGTACCGACCAGCCGCGCACTTCCAGCAGGCCCGACTGAACTTTTTTCATTTGTAACGTGATCGAGGTGAAAACGCCCAACATCCCCAGGCCAGAGATCATGCTATAGAACAGGTCTGCGTTTTTTTGCGGGGAGCAGGTAATCTGTGCGCCAGTGGGCAGGATGGCACTGAATTCGAGCACATGTTCGCCAATCGGCCCCATGCGAAAGTTGTTCTTGCCGTGGATGTTGGTGCTCAGGCATCCGCCCAGCGTTGTCGTCATGGTGCCAGAGACCACAGGCGGCCACCAGCTATCGGGCAAGACGACATGCCACAGGCTTTCAAAAGTCAGCCCCGGTTGGGCGGTAATGATGCCGGTCTCAGCATTCCATGAGAGTACTTTGTTCATGGCGCTTAAGTCCATCACCAGCCCGCCGCCGTTGAGTGCGGCATCATTATAAGAGCGGCCTGCGCCGCGGGCGGTTACTTTCAGTCCATGCTGTTTTGCCAGTTTGAAAGTTTGCTCGATCTGTTCAGCCGAGGTTGGTTTGTATAAATAGGACTGCGCCTGCAGCGAGTGACCGAAGTTTTCAAGCGAGGTTAGTTTTTCGTACGGGAGGGTTATGGTTGTCATAGGGTTTAGGGGTGAAAAAGTTGAAAGTTACAGGTTGAAGGTTTTTGACTAACAGCTAACAGCTTAAAACGACAATTTGCGGAAAATGATCGAGGGGATGTGGCGGATGATGAGCATCAGCAAGCCCCACTGACCCGGGACGTATACCGTTTGCTGATGGCTTTTGATGGCGTTCCAGATTCCGTTTGCGGCCTGGTCGGCGGTGATGAGCCAGAACATGCGCCGTGGGCCGGCGACGTGCAGCAGGTCGGTTTCCACAAAGCCAGGTTTCACTGTCAAAACGGTCACCCCGCGACGGGTGAGCCGGTTGCGCAACGCTTCAAGGTACGTGGTCAGCGCAGCTTTCGACGTGTTGTACGCCGGAGCCCCCACCCGACCCCGATCGCCCGCCACCGACGAGATGCCGACGATGTGTCCCGCTTTCAGGGCGTGAAACATGGCTGCAACAGGGTTGAGCCAGGCCAGCGCGCCCAGCGTGTTGATTTCGAGGGTTTCGCGGTCGGCGGCAAAATTAAACTCGTCGAGCCGGATCATGTTTTGAATGCCTGTGTTATAGAT
The DNA here is from genome assembly GCA_963757465.1 of uncultured Chloroflexia bacterium. Taxonomy (GTDB): domain Bacteria; phylum Chloroflexota; class Anaerolineae; order Anaerolineales; family Villigracilaceae; genus UBA5195. The sequence continues at coordinate 933,632 of CAVWRY010000011.1, forward strand.
GAATAAATCGAGACCGCCCAAATCTTTGACGATGCGTTGCAACAGGTCGGGGATGGCTGGATAGTCAGTGACATCATGGACGTAGTAGCAGGCGCGCGTTTGGCCGCTGGTTTTGTTGATTTCATCACATAAAGTTTTCAAATGTTTTTCACGGCGGGCGAGCAGCGCTACAATGTAGCCCTCGCGGGCCAGTTTGCGGGCCAGCGCTGCACCAATTCCGCTGGATGCGCCAACAACAATCGCTCGCTTGCGGGGTTGGAGCGGTGTTGCTGGTCGAAATTTCGGTTCGGGCATGATTATCTCCAGGATAGTTTTCGAATCGCTCGGTTCATTTTAACATACCGCCCTCCCCTTTGCGCTATAATACACATACTTTTACTCAACATACAATTTACATCGGATGGATGACGGTTTTTAACCTTTTATGATTAAATCTCGCCAGGAATTAATTGACGCTGCTCGGCAAAAACTACAGGATGGGCGCTTGCCCAGGGAGCAACGTGAGTCAATTTTGCACCTGCTCAACTTGATGGTGGAACTGGCCGATGAAGATGGGGATGTATCTAACTCTACCGCAAAGCTGCTTGCGAATACTACCAATCACTATAATTTGCTAGCTATTATTCATCAGCAGGCTGCTGAACTGGATGCGCTCAAACGCATCACTTTCAATTTAACTTCGAACCTGCAACTTCAGGGTGTGCTCGATACCGTTGTCAAGGAAGCCATGCATCTGGTGGCGAACGCAGAAGACTCGCATATTTTTCTCTATCAGGACGATCAGTTGAAGTTTGGCGCATCGCTGGATGCCAACGGTGTGCGCAACCAGCTTTTTGCCATGCCGCGCCAGGATGGGCTGACCTATTCGGTTGCGCGCAGCAAAGAGACCATCGTCATTGATGATATGCACAATCATCCAATGTATATAAAAACAGATCATAATATGAATGGTTCCATCGCTGGCTTTCCGTTAATGATGGCCGATACCGTGGTTGGCGTGATGAATTTTTCCCGCCGCGTGCTGGGTGGCTTTACGCCTGCTGAAATGCGCCTGCTGGGCCTGCTGGCCGATCAGGCTGCGGTGGCGGTGATTAATGCTCGCTTGCATCAGGCTGTCTCTGCGCAGGCGCTCAGTGATACGCTGACCAGTCTGCCCAATCGCCGCGCGTTGGATGCTCGCATGGATAGCGAAGTGAAGCGTGCAACCCGTTACGGGCGCTGTTTTTCGGTGCTGATGATGGATATGGATGGTTTCAAAAGCATCAACGACACCTGGGGGCATCTTTTTGGCGACCAGGTGCTTTTTGAACTGGCGCACTTTCTGAGCGCAAATTTGCGCTCGACAGATTTTCTTGCACGCTATGGCGGGGATGAGTTGACCATGATTCTGCCCGAAGCGGATATTGTCAGTGCGGCGGCGGTTGGCGAAAAAATCCACAAGCGTCTGTCAACCTTTGAAATCACCCAGCCCGATGGAGCGCGTCGACACGTGGGCATTTCCGGGGGGATCGCTGTCTACCCGCGGCATGGACACACGGCCTCTGACCTGTTGCGCGCTGCCGATGAGGCGCTTTATCGCGCCAAGAAGCACTCGCGCAATTCGTTCCTACTTGCGCGTGATATGACAGGGGAATTACAAGCTCCCAAAAATTTAATGCGATAGTCTGGTAAGATCACGAACCTTGCGAAACAACCTCGCAGGGTTCATTTTTCTGGAGCAAACATGCCTCGTAAAGTCAAACTGATCCTGAACCCCATGGCCGATATGGGACGCGCCTGGCGCGTGGCAAATGATCTGCGCCCTATTGTTAGCCAATATGGCGGCGCAGACTGGTCTGGAACAGTCTACCCGACCCATGCTGCCGAACTGGCAAAGCAGGCTGCATTCGATGGGTATGACATGGTCGTGGCGATGGGCGGCGATGGCACCGTCCACGAAGTCGTCAATGGATTGATGCAAGCCCCTGCTGAAAACCGTCCTGCCCTGGGCATTGTCCCAATTGGGTCGGGCAATGACTGCGCCTTTGCATTGGGCTTGCCCAACGACGCGTCCGCTGCCATGGCCCGTGCCTTGAGCGGAGAACCTGGCACCATGGACCTGGGCCTGCTGGTGGATGAATTCGGCCGCAAGGAATATTTCGATAACAGCGTTGGCATTGGCTTTAATACCATTGTGACGATTAATTCTCACAAGCTGCCTGTTCTGCGCGGCGTTGCCATGTATCTCGCCGCAGTCATTCAAACAATTCTCTTCAATCATCAACCATCCAGGATAAAGATGGATTTCGACGGCCAAATGACGGAACAAGACATCCAGATGATTTCCATTTGCAATGGCCCACGCGAAGGCGGCGGATTTATGCTTACCCCCGGCGCAAAACCAGATGACGGCATCTTGAACTATATTATCGCCAGCGACATGTCCCGCCCGGCCATGTTCAAAATGCTGGCGGCGGTCATGCAAGAGACGCACGGAAAGTTGCCGCAGGTTACGCTGGGCACTTGCAAAAACGTTTCTTTGCGTTCCGATACGCCGCTTTATGTTCACACCGATGGAGAAGTTATCACTGGTTTTGGCACCAATGTCAAACGCATCTCGGTTCAAATTTTGCCCAATGTGCTGCGGGTGGTCAAAGGCGCAGGGGAAAGTAAATAGGGGCACAAAAATCTCAGGGGACAGAGCAGTTCAGCCAGTTTTTGCATGAACCCGTTCTCAGCCTGCCAGGAGCTTCTCCCTGATGGAGCCGTTGCGCTGCAATCAGCGAGTGATGATAGAATCCACCCACTTTATCGCTATCAGGAAAGCATTATGAAACAAACCCTGCTCGACTGGCTCGGAACATTTTGGCGTGTGCTGGTTGCACCGACCCCGAAAACGTTTTTGCAAGAAGCAAAAAAAGCAGACGGGAAATTTGCCTCTGCGGTGGTCTGGCTGGTGGTGTACGCGCTCTGCGTTTTTGGCGCGGCCAGCGTCGTCGCCGGTAGTGTGCTCGATATCCCGGCATTGCTGACGATCCTTTTTCTGATCCCCGTGGTGGTGATTTTTTCACATCTGTACTGAACTTTCTCTGTCAGCGCATCTTTCACCGAAAAACATATATTTATGACAAACTGCTTTATCTGACGGTTGCCATTATCCTGCCGCTTTTCGTGATTTTTGTGCTCATTTCGCCTATCCTCTCGCCGGATGTTTTCAAGGTTTTGATCTTTCTTCTGCTTTTTTATCAGGTAATCCTGCTAACGATTGCCGTCAAAGGGATTGCAGCGATTGAAACCTGGCAGGCTTTTGTTGCGCTTGTCTTTGCTATAACGGTTGGCATTCTGATTGGCGCTGTGCTCTACATTCTGATTCTTGCCACCATCTCCCCGACTGGTCTCACGACCCCCAAGAGCCAATAATATGCCCGATCTTTCGCAAGTTTTTCAGCCCAATGACCTGGGATTCATCCGCATCGTCGCATCCCTGTGGGGTGTGGATTTGAGTTCATCCGACCCGGCAGCGGCGGCGCTTGAACTGGCTGAGTTCCTGTGCGATGCGGAATTGGTCGAGGAAGTCGTCTCGACGCTGCCCAAAGATGGGCGCGCTGCGCTCGAAGCGTTAACCGGTGCCGGGGGGCGCATTCCGTGGGGAACGTTTACCCGCCGCTTTGGCGAAGTACGTGAGATGGGTCCCGGCAAACGCGACCGTGAACAGCCGCATCTGCACCCGGCTTCGGCGATTGAAGTGCTGTGGTATCGGGCGCTGGTGGGGAGAGCCTTTTTTGACACCGAAAAAGGTCCGCAGGAATTTGCCTTCATCCCCGATGATTTCTTGATGGTGCTTGATTTTGGCGGCGCAGATGAGCCGTCGGCTGTTGCCCCTGTGATTGCTAAAGAAGTTTCCAAAGAAACGTCCAAAGAAGCGTCAAGAAAACCTGCTCCTGTAGAAGAAGCTATCAAAAACAAGGATGTTTTATCGGCGCTCAAGCCTGCCCGTTCTGTGGCTGCGCCTGCGCCCAAACCTGTCGCGGCTGTGCCCGTTCAAGCTCCCCCGCCACCCGCTCCAACCACTCCCGCAGCCGATGACCAGGCCCTTGGGCGCCCCGCTTCGCCAGCAGAGAAGGCTTTCCCAATGCTAGCAACTGATCGCCTGTTGGACGATGCCTGCACGCTGTTGGCTGCGCTGCGCATGGGCATCATGCCGCCTGAAACGGGCATCCCCGTCAGTGTCGTCAGTGCTTTTCTGACAGCGGCGAAAATCCTCGTCAACGGAGTCCCGCAGCCGGAGCCGGTCAAGAACTTCCTCGAAGCCTCCCGCGCCAAAGGGTTGGAGATGCTGGTGGGCGCGTGGCAAGATTCGTCGCAATTTAACGAACTACACATGATCCCCGGCCTTTCGTGCGAGGGCGAGTTGACCAATCAGCCGCTCGAAACCCGCGAATTTTTGCTCAACCTGCTCGAGCCGGTCCCCGATAAACTGTGGTGGAGCCTGCCCGCTTTTGTGCGCGATGTGAAAGGAAAATACCCCGATTTTCAGCGCCCGGCAGGCGATTATGACTCATGGTTTGTCAAGCGCGAAAGCGACGGCACGTTTTTGCGCGGCTTTGCCAACTGGGACAATGTTGATGGCGCGCTGATTCGTTACTTCATCAGCGGTCCGCTCTTTTGGCTTGGTATTGTCGATCTGGCTGCGCCCGAAGAAGGTGCAGCGCCGACATCCTTCCGCGCTGCTGGTCCCGAATTGCGTACGCCCAGCCTCGAAACCGGCAAACTGATTGTCACCTCCAACGGGCGCATTACCGTCCCGCGCCTGCTGGCGCGTGCTGCCCGCTATCAGATTGCGCGTTTCTGCGAGTGGGATGCCGAAGCCGATGAAGAATACCGTTACCGCGTCACGCCCGCATCTCTGACGCAGGCCCGAACCCAGGGGTTGAAACCTGATCATCTGGCGGGAGTCCTGCGGAAATACGCTGCTGCCCCGTTGCCGCCGCCGTTTGTGCGGGCGCTGCAACGCTGGGAAACCAACGGTAGCGAAGCGCGCATTGAAAAGCTGGTGGTGCTCAAGGTCAGCAAGCCCGAAGTGCTCAACGAACTGCGCGCCTCCAGCGCCTCGCGCTTTTTGGGCGAAATCCTCGGCCCGGTGACCATTGTCGTCAAAGCCGGGGCGCAGGCCAAAGTCCTGGCCGCGCTGGCCGAAATGGGTCTGCTGGCTGAGGGTGAGGTAGATGAGTAGAAATAACCAACCTGAAAAGCCTAAAAAGCTGCAATTAATGGTGAAGTTGCAATATGGCGAAGACTATTCAGGTTTTTTCTGGCTTGGTATCTTCGTAACGATTGGGGTATTTATCGTTTGCAGGCCGATTGCATGGATCGCTTCTCCTCTATTTTTTTTCTACCTGGCTGCTTTACAACTTTATTCAGGCATTGGCTTGGGGATATGGGATGTGCTATGGGCAGGGCGAGGAAAGTATGCCCCAATTATTGCAAAATATCGGCGGGGGTTTGAGCCAACGCTATTTTATGTCAACGTATATATCTGCTTATTCCTTGGGATACTGGTATTCTGTGGAGCTTGGCAGCTTTTTGTTGCTTTATATCGTTAAAGGAGAATTCTAATGAAAATCGAAAATCTCAGCGAGTACCAGCGCGAATCGCGCAAAACCTGGAGCCTGATCCACACCGACCACCCGATTGTCTACCCAACGCTGGGCCTCGTCAACGAAGCCGGGGAACTGGCTGGCAAGGTTAAAAAAATCTTCCGAGATAAGGGGGGCATTATCTCGGAAGAAGATCGTATGGCCTTGAAGTATGAATTGGGCGATGTACTCTGGTACATGGCACAGATCGCCACCGAGCTTGATCTTGATTTGCAGGATGTGGCGAATGCCAATCTCGAGAAGCTTTTCTCGCGCCTTGCGCGTGGAAAAATCGCAGGCGAGGGGGATTATCGTTAATTACTGGGGTCTCCAGAACGAGAAAAGTTGCCAGCCATAATCAACCCAGTCCAATGGCATATGTAGGACATAGGCAATCCGTGTGACCAGCTCCCAAAATGAGGCGTTCACTGGCTCGACATACCAGAAGAGGATGAAAACCAGAATAATGGAATAGCGCCCCAAAAACTCGAACTTTTCACGTATCGAGGGATCCAAGTGTGGGCGCAGCGCCCCGTACCCGTCAAATGGTGGAATGGGGATCAGGTTAAAGAGTACAGACGCAATTTGTAAATAAGCCAGAAAAGCCAGCCCAGGCCAGATGCTGGCATAAGGCAAATTTTCGAGTGAATAGCCATGAGAATCGGGGGCAAATTGTAAAATGATCGCCAGAATGATGGCGACAATTACATTCGATAACGGCCCCGCCAGCGAAACGGCTGTTTCCCACTTTGCACTGCGCAAGCGCCAGGTTTCAATATAGACCGCGCCGCCAGGCAGCGGAATTCCACCGAGGGCCAGCATCACCAGCGGGAGGATGATGGAACTAAGCGGGTTGGTATATTTCAGCAGGTTGAAGGTTAAATATCCCTTGTCTTTCACCGTATAGTCGCCGCCCCAATAGGCCACCAGCGCGTGCGAAAACTCGTGCAGACAAAGTGAGAAAAGCCAGCCAACCAACACAATCAAAAAAGTCAGCGCCATAATTTGTCATTCTCCATTTGGATGTTTTGTTTGATTTCCCCATATTGGCACAACCTTTTATTCATAGCCGTTCGGATGGCTCTTATGCCATTCCCAGGCCGATCCAATAATCGCTTCGACCGAATCGTGCTGCGGGTTCCAACCTAACTCGCGACGGATTTTGTCGGATGAAGCCACAAGCCGCGCTAAATCACCTGGGCGGCGCGGTGACTCAACGACGGGAATAGCCTGACCCGAAACAGAGCGCGCCGCATCGATCACTTCGCGCACCGAATAGCCATTCCCAGACCCGACGTTGTAGAGCAGTTTGTCGTGTTCGCCAAGCGCATCGAGTACCAGCATGTGTGCGGAAACCAGATCGGCAACATGCACATAATCGCGGATGCAGGTGCCATCCGGCGTCGGGTAGTCGGTGCCGAAAATGTGCGCGGATTTTGCCTTGCCGAGCGCCACATCCAGCACACGCGGGATCAGGTGTGATTCGGGCTGGTGTGCTTCGCCACGGCCCGGCAGTGCCCCGGCAGCGTTGAAATAGCGTAGCGCGGCAAAGTGCAGTCCGTGAATCTTGCAGTACCAGTCAAGCGCCTGTTCGGTTGCCAGCTTGGTAAAGCCATAGGTATTGGTCGGCCCCAACGGGGAGTCTTCGCGCAGCGGTTCTTCGCTGGATTGATACACCGCCGCCGTGGATGAAAACACCAGTCGCTTGACGCCCACTTTAACGGCCATGTCCATCAAGGTCAGTGAATTCATCAGGTTGTTACGCATAAATTTGCCGGGGCTTTTCATGCTTTCCCCGGCTTCTATAAATGCCGCAAAGTGCATAACGGCGTCATATTTTTGCTGTGTCATTGCCAGCGCCAGTTCATGGCTGTCTGAAAGATCAGATTGAATAAAGCTCGCCCCCGCCGGAATGGCTTCGATGTGCCCGGTGACCAGTAAATCGTAAACAGTAACGTTGTGCCCCGCCTTAAGCAAGGCTTCGGCTGTGGCAGACCCAATGAAACCCGCGCCGCCGGTGAGAAAGATATTCATGAAAGCTCCTGAAAATGACGGTCGTAGACCGCATAAGGCGAATTGATTTTTACGGTCTACTGCCCACAGTCGGTCTTTGCGTATGCCATTCGGTTGCCTGCTGATAGGCGTGCGCCATTTTGAACAGTGTGGCTTCGTCGAAATGACGGCCCATCAACTGCATGCCCACCGGCAGGCCGCTGGCGTCAAAGCCAACCGGGAAAGCCAGACCCGGTACACCGGCCAGGTTGGCGGGCAGGGTAAAGACATCTTCAAGATACATGGCCAGCGGATCGTCGCCATGCGAGCCAATTGCGAAGGCAGTGGTCGGCGCAACCGGGCAGGCGACAGCGTCCACCTCGCTGAAGACTTGCTCAAAATCGCGCTTAATGAGTGTGCGCACCTTTTGTGCCTGTCCGTAAAAGGCATCGTAATAGCCTGCAGAAAGCGCGTAGGTCCCGAGCATGATACGGCGTGTGACTTCATCGCCAAATTTTTCGCCGCGTGTTTTGTAAAAGACATCCCACATATTGGTGCCGTCAAGGCGCGCGCCAAAGCGCACGCCGTCATAACGCGCCAGGTTGGACGAAGCCTCCGCCGGAGCAATCAAGTAATAGACTGGCAACGCATACTGCGTATGCGGCAGGCTGATTTCTTTGATTTCAGCGCCCAATGATTTCAGCGTCTCAATTGCGGCGCGGACTTTTTCTTCGACTGCGGGCTGGATGCCGTCAATAAAGTATTCCTTGGGCACGCCGATGCGCACGCCCCGTAGATCGGCCCGGTTATCGAGGGCGATTTGCGGTACCGGCACATCCTGCGTGGTGGAGTCAAGTGTATCGCGCCCAGACATTGCCATAAAGACCTCGGCCACATCTGCAGCCGAGCGGCCAAACGCGCCGGGACAATCGAGCGAGGAGCCATAAGCCACCAGCCCATAACGAGATGCACGTCCGTAGGTGGGTTTGAGCCCGGTCACGCCGCAGAACGAAGCCGGTTGACGGATGGAACCGCCTGTATCCGAACCAAGCGCTGCCGGGACGAGGCCGCCCGCAACTGCCGCCGCTGACCCACCCGATGACCCGCCCGGCACTCGGGATGTGTCCCAGGGGTTGTGACTGACTCCGTAGCCGGAGTTTTCGGTCGAAGATCCCATAGCGAATTCGTCGGTGTTGGTTTTGCCGACCACCACCGCGCCCGCTGCCTGGAGTCTGGTGACAACGGTGGCGCTGTAGGGGGGGACCCACCCTTCGAGGATGCGTGAACCACAGGTGCATGGCATTCCCTCCACTGTGAAGACATCCTTCACGGCAAGGGGAAGACCCAGTAAATTGGGAAATTGGGCACTGGTCTTGCGGATTTCGATGAGCTTCTCGTCCGCTGCGTCTGCCTGCACCAGTGCGGACTCTGCCGCAACGTGCAAAAACGAATGCAACGCGCCGTCCAGCGCGGCGATACGATCCAGCGTGGCCTGTGTCAGTTCGCGGCTGGTGATGTCGCCCTTACGCAGGGCAGATTGGGCTTCGGTCAGGGAAAGGTCGGTGATGGTCATTTTGATTTACGATTTTGGATTTACGAGTGTGGGTTGGTAAGGCGGTAAATCGGTAGATTAGTAGATTGGTTTTCCCAATTTACCAATCCCCAATCTACTCAAAAACCGGCGGGATTCTGAACTGATCCTGCTCGTGCGCCGGGGCGTTTTTCAGCAAAATGTCGGTTGCCAGGGATGGGCGCGACTTGTCGGGGCGCAGGTGGCTGTCACCCGAAAAAACGGCGGTCATCGGCGGGATGGAGGCGGTATCCAGTTTCTGGAGTTCGGCCACATGGTCAAGAATGGCCGAGAGCTGCCCGCCATAGCGGACTTTTTCTTCCTCGGTCAGTTCAAGGCGGGCCAGTTTGGCAATGTGTTCGACTTCTGCATGGGATAGTTTCATGCGCAAAATTATAACATCTGATGACGGTTGAAAGGTTGGAAAGTTGAAGGTTACAGGTTTTAACCTTTAACCTTTCAACCTTCTAACCTTCTAACTAGATTCGGTATAATCCATCTGAAACAAATCCTTTTTTAACGGAGCAAGCCCATGAGTGAGCTAATTACTATGATCGTTGGCATCGCAGGTCTGTTTGTCATTTTGAGTGGCGCGGCCTATTTTTTGCAGCCTGTTGCCATGAAGAAAAACGGCTTTTTCAATACACCACCCATCGCCAGTGTCAAAATTGCTGCCTTCATGGTTGCCATGCTGTTTCTGGCATTCTTTTTGGTTGAATTTCTTTTTGGCACAATCAGGCACCTCATTTTGCCTGTACTGGCAACCTTGTTGCTTGTTTACAGTTTCTATGGCGAAAAAATTATCATTGCGCTTGAAAACCGGCGCAAAAAGTAAAAGCGATGCTCTGCTTCTTTCGCCTGTCACCGTCAAGAGCGCAACATCGTGCTGCTTATTCCTGACGGTGACGGGTATAATTGGTGCATGACAGAGACCACCCCATCCCCCACAAATATTCACCCCAGGCCACAACTGAACTATGCAGTTGTGGCCTTTGACATTGCGCTGATTGCGCTGATCGTGCTCGGTATTTTTTACCGATTTAACTGGGTCAACTGGAGCCAGGACACCGACCTGCACCCCGATGAATATGGTCTGACTGGCACCTTGACGCAACTGAGCATGCCCAAAAGCCTGGCTGATTATTTCAACACGCGCATTTCACCCATCAGCCCCTATCAAAAATATGACGAAAACGGCACGCCCACCGAAAATGGCCCGGATAATCGTATGCGTTGGGGACAATGGCCGATTATTTTGATTCGCGGCACTGCCGAAGCATTCAACGCCATCGAGGCTCACCTGCCCGCAGACCCAAACCGCAAACCCTGGAACTTTACCGGCTACGGAGAAATCCGCCTGCTGGGACGTTCGCTCTCCGCCTTTATCGATACCCTTTCGCTGCTGATGATCTTTCTGATCGGTTCGCGCCTGTATAACCGCAGAGTCGGTCTGCTGGCGGCGGCACTTAGTGCCCTGGCCGTTATGCAGATTCAGGAATCGCACTTTATGACGGTGGACAACTATGCTGTCTTTTTCACCACCGTTACCATGTATGCCTGTGTTCGCATTGCCCAGAGCAGCCCCGCCGTGCGTGCAGCGGAACAGGTTGAAGGGCAGTATCAGCCTTACAGGCCAGCGTGGAAAACCATCGGGTGGTATGTCCTGTTTGGGGTCGGCTTTGGCATGGCGCTGGCGTCCAAGATCAATCTGGCGATCCTTGGCCCGATGATCTTGGTGGCTGTTTTGGTCAGCATCCTGCACACCAGGCTTAAATACAAGACTGATTTAAATCGCGTGCTTGGCTTCGGGGCATTCTTTCTGCTGGTAGCCATGTTCACCAGTGGATTGGTCTTCCGCCTGACACAACCGATGAGCTTTCAGGCATCCACCCTACAAATGAGTTTTGGGGAGGGCAGCCTGCTTGACAGAATATCCTTCGTCGCGGCGCCGGGTAATACGACACTGCTGACGATGACTCTCAACCCCGATTGGGTCGAGAGCATGAAGGTGGCAGCCGGCAAATCGTCCGGTATCGGTAGCGGTCCCCCCGGTGAACAGTGGACCAATCGGCCCAAACTCGTTTTTCCATTTGTCAACATGGTTATGTGGGGCATGGGATTGGTGCTTGGCCTGGCCTGCTGGATCGGCCTGGGGATGGCCTTCTGGCAGATTGTTCGTTATGGATACAACTGGCAGGCGCATATTCTGCCCGTGATCTGGGCTGGCGGATTTTTCCTCTTCATGGGCACGCGCTGGGTCATGTCGACGCGCTACTTTTTGCCGATTTATCCCTTTATGTGTTTGCTGGCGGCCTGGGCTTTGCTCGAATTCTGGCGCTGGGCGAAGGATATATCGTGGCGGCGTATTTTGGCGGGTGCGGCAATGGCTGTCACGCTTTTCGGCGCAACTGCCTGGTCAACGGCTTTTGTGCAGGCGGTTTATGCCACACCGCACACCCGCATTCAGGCCGCGCACTGGATTTTCCAGAACATTCCTGGGCCTTTCCACCTGACCTATCAACAGGCCAATGGTGAGAATTACAGCCAGCCTATCCCGGCGGGGGATGGGTTTCAGATTCGCTCCGACTTGGCTTTTCAACAGTCTTTTACAGCCAACGCCAGCGGTTCGTTGACCGAGCTGACGCTGCCTCACGTTCAGGCGGATGTACCAGCCAACCTGCACGTTGTGATTGCCAGCGATCCTGATGGGAAAAACGTGCTGGCTGAGACAACCCTCGCCATTCCGCAGACCCGCTCTGAAGTCAAGGCGACATTCAAGGGTGGTGGTACGCCGCTTGCAGTCGGCAACGTCTACTATCTCGTTGCATCCACACAGGACGCTGCCACCATCACCATTTACAATACTGTTCTTTCCAACGAAAGTTGGGATGAAGGCCTGCCGATGCGTTTCGAAGGGTACGATCCGTTTGGCGGCATTTACCGCGGCTTGAGCATGGAAGTGCGCTGGTACGATGATGAGAACAAAAAGAAGATGTTCCTCGATGTCATTTCCCAGACCGATTACATCATCCTGCCCAGTCAGCGCGCCATCTGGTCGGCCTGCCGCATCCCGATGACGTATCCGATGACGATGGACTATTACCGCGCCCTGTTCAACGGCAGCCTAGGCTTTGATCAGGTCGCCGCGTTCAGCGCGCCAATCAAGCTCGGCCCGCTGGAAGTCTCGGATGTTGGTGGTACCTTCGCCTGGAACAAGACGCCGACTCTGCCGCTGTTCAACCACAGCACGCTCGCTGCCGAAGAAGCCTTCAGCGTTTACGACCACCCGCCCGTCTGGATTTTCAAGAAGCGCGCTGACTTCAGCATCGACAAAGTTAAAGCCATCCTCGACAAAGCTGATCTGACCAAAGTTGTCGTCCAAAACCCGACCAACGCCACCGGCGATTGGTGCCCGGCGCAGTAGCGTATTGCAATATAATAATTAGAAATAGGGATTGAAGTGCCTTCAAACAAAAAAACTTCCGATCATCGGAAGTTTTTTTGTTGTATCATTCTCTAATATCTAATATCTAATACTCGGAGTTCTTATGACCAAAATCTTCACTCGTACCTTTCGCGTGCGCTGGTCAGAAGTGGACGCCAGCGGACAGGTCAGCCCGGCTTCGTACCTGCGCTATCTGGTCGAAACCGCCTACGACTGGGCCATTGCTGGTGGCCTGGGCGAAGCCGACGGTTCGAACCCGCTTGGCATCCTGTGGATGATCCGCGAAACCAGATTTTATTTTCTGCAACCACTGGCCTACAACGAAATCTTTGACTTCACCATCTGGATGGTAAGCTGGCAGCGCGTGCGCGGCACGCGCGCCTTTGAGTTGGTGCGCAAAAGCGATGGGGTGGTCATCGCCCAGGGAACGCAGCAAATTGTCAGCTTGGACGCCGACATGCGCCCAATGAACCTGCCCGAGCACTTGCTCGAAAACTACCGGCTCGAATTGCCTCGCCAGTTCCCAACCCAGCGCTTTCCCACCCTCTCTGTACCCGCCTCGGCACGCACCACCCAGCACCATGTCGAATGGACGGATTTGGATCAAATGCAGCATGTCAACAACGCGATCTATCTCGACTATGTCGAGGAAGCCGCCGCGCGCGACTTCGCCAGTCGCGGCTGGTCTCCCGCTACCTTGAAAGCGCACCATCTGACGGTGGCTCCCCGGCGCATCCACATTCAATATGCCTCCCCGGCGCTGTGGGGCGAAACCTTGCAGCAGACCACCTGGCCGCTCAGCCTGCATGAGACGGGCGGCTCACGCTGCGTACGCATTACCCGCGCCGAAGACGGCTCTTCTGTTGCCGACTGCATCTTCGACTGGGCCATGCTCGACAGTGAAACCGGCGTGTCGAAGCCCATCCCTGCCGAGCTGGCGGCTTCGTTGCGCCAGGATTTGCCCCTTGAATAAATCCATCGCCATTATCGGCGGTGGCCCGGCGGGGTTGATGGCTGCCGAAACGCTGATTGGCAGCGGAGCGCAGGTGACCGTCTACGACGCCAAACCATCTGTCGGACGCAAGTTTCTGCGTGCCGGAGTTGGCGGCCTGAACCTGACGCATTCTGAACCGTTTGAGCCCTTCCTGAACCGTTACGCCGCCCGCCGTCCGCAGTTGGCGCCGATGTTGCAAGCTTTTGGTCCTGAAGACGTGCGTGCCTGGGCAAAGCGCCTCGGTTTCGACAGCTTTATCGGCAGCTCGGGGCGTGTCTTCCCCGTTGGTATGAAGGCTTCGCCATTATTACGCGCCTGGCTCAAACGGCTCGATCAAGCCGGGGTGCAATTCAAAACAGGCTGGCGCTGGACAGGTTTTGCAGGGACAGCAGTTTTGTTTTCCACTCCCACGGGCGAGCAAACCATCCAGGCGGATGCAGTCATCCTTGCCCTTGGCGGCGGAAGCTGGTCGCGGCTCGGTTCCGATGCGGCCTGGGTTCCCATTCTGGCGGCACAGGGTGTCGCGATTACGCCGTTGCGCCCCGCCAACTGCGGATTTAACGTGGCCTGGAGTGAGCACTTCAAAGCCAAATTTGACGGTGCGCCGCTGAAAACGGTTATCGCCACGGCACGGGGCATCTCACAGCAGGGAGAATTCATTGTCACGAAAGAAGGTGTGGAGGGGAGTTTGATCTATGCGCTTTCTGCGCTGCTGCGCGATGAAATCGAAGCCGCTGGCAGCGCCCTCCTGACCCTCGACCTTTCCCCCGCCTGGACGCAAGCGCGTTTGCAGGAAGCGCTCGCCCGTCCGCGCGGATCGCGCTCGATGAGCAGTCATCTCGAAAAAACGGTGGGGTTGAAAGGAATCAAAGCTGGCCTGCTCTGGGAATTTGTGCCACGCGACGATTTCAACGACCCTGCAAAACTCGCCGCCGCGATCAAGGCGCTGCCCATCCCGCTCATTTCCCCACACCCGATTGACGAAGCTATCAGCACTGCTGGGGGCGTCTCATTTGACGCGCTCGACGAGCGCCTGATGCTCAAAGCGCTGCCCAACGTCTACTGCGCCGGGGAAATGCTCGACTGGGAAGCCCCCACCGGCGGCTACCTGCTGACTGCCTGCCTTGCCACCGGCAAATGGGCGGCGGAGGGGGCGATTTGCGATTTTTGATTTAGTGATTTACGATTGGGGTTTGGGGGTTAGGTGAAACCAAAGCATCATTATGGCATCAGTATAGGATGAGTATAGCTACAGTATAGCTACAAAATCGAATGTTTTACGGGGAAGGCAAACATTCTGCGGTTTTCCATTCGGCGTTGGTTGAGCAATGACCTGAGCTTGTCAAAGGTTAGAGCGCTGCTATTTCGCCCGTACACCTGCACTTGCTCTACCCCCCTGAAGAAAAGAATTTCTACTATGTCTCTGGAAAAATGATTCTAAAGCTTTTCAACTTTAAAAAGCACCAGAAAGTGTTTGAAAAGTGGAGTAAATTGGGTAAACTTTAGGGATGAGCGAAAAACGATACCCAAGTGACTTAACAGACAAAGAGTGGGCGATCCTTGAGCCGTTGTTAACAGCAGCCAAGCCAGGAGGTCGCAAGCGAAAAGTTAAAATCAGAATAAGTTAAAGATCGATATGATTGGTTCCAATTCAAATTTACTGGAGTATGGAAATAAAGCATCCAACATACCCCTGCACCGCCCACTTCTTTTTGAGAAGTCGCCATGAAAATAAATTTTCACCACCAAGCATGAAAATCTATTTTCAGATCAGATGCTAATTTCCGCTAAAATCCTATAAGTAGTTGTTGCATCAACCTTTTGAGCGGAAATTAATTTTCAAACATCAATAACTTTCATGAGAAAGTAAATGTTAAATTCCTTTCGAAAATGCCTTGTTCAAATAATTTTGGCGATATTAACTATGGTTGGGATCATTGTTTTTGTTTGGATTCTCTCTCTTAGAGTATTCGA
The DNA here is from genome assembly GCA_963757465.1 of uncultured Chloroflexia bacterium. Classification (GTDB taxonomy): domain Bacteria; phylum Chloroflexota; class Anaerolineae; order Anaerolineales; family Villigracilaceae; genus UBA5195. Next base: position 949,222 of record CAVWRY010000011.1, read on the forward strand.
AAAGAATCTGGAATTATCAATAGCAAACATTATCGTTCTCAGATGGGTTATGGATCTCCAGAAGGCTCTATGGTTGTCAGGATACAGCCGGGAGTGTCAAGCTTCGAACCAGATCGTTGGCTTGATGCTCATCCCATATCCATCTGGAAATATGAAAAAGGAAATTTGAAATTTGCATCCCTTGCAGATTTTGAGCAGGTAAAGAGCAATGGAAATGTTTATATTTTTGTGTTCTTGATTCAGAAAATAGGAGAGAATGAAGCCTTTGTAGATGTAGCTACTTTTTATCCTGGCGGTGGCGGGGAGGCTAGTCACTGTCTATTCAAATACATAAACCAAAATTGGTCTGAAGAGAATATAGACACTTATATTAATTGGGATTGAATTGTTTGCCCGGCGGTGATATCCTGAACGCCACCGGGGGTTTCTCGTGATGTTAGATCCATCATGTCAAAAGCACTTAAGTGTGTTCAATAGGACTTTAAGATAACCGATAATGAAGATGACACATTCATTGACAATGGAACTCAGGCACCAATTGTAGATTGTATCCTCACTCCCAAAAAACCTAAGTGCATCCATTAAAATCTTGCTAAGATAAATGTAATCTAAGAGGAGAAGATGCGTAAATTTATCTGCATTTCTTGTATGACTATTTTTCTACTAGCAAGTTGCAACATACCGAAAACCTATACTTTTTCAAATGCAACGCCAACGCCAACCCGACTTCCGATTTTAGGAATTTTAAGAGAATTAAACCAATGGGATAAAGAGGAGTTAGATGTTTTAGAGTGTTCGAACTCATATCCAAATCGTCTGCCAGCTGATGACACCAGCGGGTGGGTTACTTTTCATAAACGGAGGTTGAGAGATCTAGGAGTTTACGTTCGCTGGAATTGCAAAGCGAAAGCTTACGAATTTACAACGATAGATGATTTAACTCCTGAATGTGGTTGTTAAGGGATGCAAAACGATGATTATAAGATGGGCCTTCGATTGATGTCCCTTCTCTTATGGTCAAGGCAATTGACTGCGCTCCCTGGGACTTTAAGGTAAGACATAATGAAGATGGTAAATTCATAAATAATGGCACTTCGGTTCCAGTCATAGACTGTTCTACTAATCCAGACGATTATGATTGTCTGGATTAGTAGAACTCTGTTCGTACTTAGGATTTGGAAAAGGAGTAAACAAATGATACGGAAATTGGTTGTTTGCATTTACTGCGCAATAGTTTTTTTTCTGGCTGGTTGTGAAGCACAAAAAAACACTATGCTTTCTATGACTCCAACACAAACTGCTTCCCCGATTTTAGAAATTCTGCAGGATTTAAATCAGGGGGATAGCGATGAATTAGCTGTTTTGGAATGTCCAACCTTATATCCAAACTATATAGCATCCGGTCAGACCAGTGCCTGGGTTCGGTTTGATAAACTAAAATTGAGAGCTATGGGAGTTTATGTTCGCTGGAATTGCAAAGCGAAAGCTTACGAATTTACAACAAAAGATCATTTAACTCCTGAATGTGGTTGTTAAGGGAGACAAAACTTGGTTTAGCACCAATTGATGATGGATAAAACAACAATGTGTCAAAAGACGCATTGTTGCGTTTAAAGCCAGCCATCCAGTTTTGGATTGGCTTAGTATCTATCCGGAAATTATATTGAGAAGGATTTGAGAACAAGCCCTATGAACAAAAGCGAGCCAGTTCTCTGATTTTTTGCACCAACGAGTAGTCAGACTGCGGCGCTTTGACAACCAGCTAAAAGTTCTCTCGACAACCCAGCGCCTTGCAGGGAAACTCTTTTCACCAGGAATAGGGCATTCATCTTTTGGCTCATTCCGTCTTCGCCGATGCTTGATGTGTGCAATGTAATTCTTCAAACCAATAAATACATGCACATCTTCATAGTCATAACCTTTGTCTGCACAAAAATGTTGCTCACTGTTTGGACGTTTGGCAACAATGTGAACGATCAGGTCATCGGCTGACCATTTGTCGTGTTCGTTTGCGCCAGTGATGTAAATCGCGATTGGAGCGCCTCGCTCATCCACCAAAAGACGAACCTTGCTTCCCAATTTGGCGCGATCTGTCGGGTTTTTGCCGGTTTTTGAACCGCCTAATGGCGATGGGCTGCTCATACTGTCAACAGATTGCCATTTCCAGCCAATTTTGCACTCTCTGGCATAGTATTTGACCATCTTCTTGAATAACTTTTCAAACAAGCCTGCGCTTTGCCATGTTTGAAAACGCTCATGCAAGACACTACTGGATACGTTGAACCATTCTTTTTTAATCGATTTCCATTGGCAACCGTCCATAGAACATGCCAGATGCCATCCAGAACATCGCGATTACTCACAGGTGGCCGACCCGGCTTTTTCACCTTTGGCTCTTTGGGCAAGTGCTTTTTCAGCAACTTCCACAATTTGCCTGGCATCCGATATTTACTCTTCGATTTTGTGCTATCCTTTGACATGGAGACGTGGTTCTTGTTAGTGGATTGTGAGAAATCCCTTTCTAACAGATCACGTCTCTCTTTTCAATTGTTCTTGGATAGATTCTTAGTGAAAGCACGCTGCGCACCTGGCTGGCACGCAGCGGAGCACACGGTCGTAAGCTGCATCAGCGGTTCTTCACGAATCTCGAACTGGTTCATCTTCAACTGGATGAGTTGTGGGCGGATGTCAAACAGAGCGGACAGGATATTTGGGTCTGGGCGGTTTGTGATGCCAGGACGAAGCTGATCCCGGTGGTTCAGATCGGACCACGAACACAGGAGATGGCATATGTGGTGGTGCATGAACTGAAGTCCAGGCTGAAGGCTGGCTGTGTTCCAGTGTTCAGTTCAGATGGTTTGAAACATTATTTCTACGCCCTGACAGCGCATTTTGGAGAGTGGGTTAATGTGGAAGGAGAGAGTAAGCCGAGCTGGATGGTATTGACTAACTTTGTTTATGCTCAGGTGATCAAGACGCAAAGGCGTTTTCGGCCGGTGAGTGTGGACGCAAGATTTGTTTGGGGATTACCGTCTGAATATTTCTCCCGTCTCAAATCTGCCGGGTTGAGCGGCAGGATCAACACTTCGTTTATTGAGCGAGCTAATCTGACAATTCGTCAAAGTGTTTCAAAGCTTACCCGTCGGACTTGGAGCACGGCTCAGTTTTCAACGGAGCTTTCGGAGCATGTCTTCTGGTGGCTGGCTTATTACCACTTTGCCAGAAATCACGAGAGTCTCAAGATCAAATTATCGCAGCCAGTGCAGCGCAAGGGCAGACAACAGTCGATCCGATATCGCAAAATGACCCCGGCAGTAGCTGCCGGGCTGACTAGGCATCGCTGGTCGGTGTTGGAGTTGATCAGTTATCCATTGTTATGAGGTTCAATGGAAGGTGTTGGTGGGGAACTTTATGAATTCCGCGCGGGGGCTGATTCTCGCCCCTTTTTCGGCCGCAGTGCACCGAAATTACGCAGAAAGCGCGTCGCGAGACGCGCTTTTAATTATTCACCACCGATTGTGGCTAGACCAGAGCTTGCGCGGGTTGGTCAACTGCGGTCGGGTCGCGTCAGAACGTGAAAGTAATGGTATCTCTAAACGCCTCCTGGAGAATCCTTTGGACATTGCTATTGGAGCCAAAGTAGCTTACTTCAGCGTTCTTATCTGTCCCAAACTTCACCGTGGTGGCGTTCAGATTCACGAATCCTTTTTTGCCATCATTGACCTTGTCGAGTGAGCTGCCGCGCAGCGCAACCACCAGCGCATCGCCAACGGTTTCCACAGTAACCGGAGGATCAACCTGAAACTGAACATTCACCATAACCAGTTGAGTAACTTGAAACTGGCGGCGGGCAAATAGCCTCTTGATCGGCGAACGCCCATCTTTTCCTATCCCTGTCAGGCTTGCGTAGCTTATGTGGGTGTAGTTCAGAGTGAATATTCTGAAATTGCTCCACGACGCATCGTCATCGGGAGATTGTTTCCAAGAATTATCAAGTACATTATATTGCCCGTAGTCGTACTTTAAGTGATTATCGCTTTCATTGATGCTAATATCCAATGTTGAACCCACGCGAACCGGAGGCGGGGGGACGAGTTGATAGATTTGATTGCCATTCGGCTGAACAAACTCCTTGACCGTGAATACGCTCATGATGCCTCCATTGTTGAATGCAGAAAATTCCTTCATAAACCCATGCGCAAATTTTACTCCCAGACTGACGTTAAATCGCAATGGAAAAGTCGAATTTCCTGTTACAAGAAATTCAGCTCAATTTTTTTGGAATAAGAAATGGTTATCTTTTGTTTAACATTCTCCAAATATTTTGTACAGCGATTTCATAAAGTGAATTTCCCAATGCCACAGCATCCAGTGCGGCCTCCATCTCGGCGGTATAGCTAAGTATCTATCCAAAATTTAAATTGGTGTGATTCCCGTGAGAGATTTGGGACGATGTACGGGTGAAGCAATCTCTGGTCATGCGTGAAGATTGCTTCACCCGCTGAAAAACGCGCGTTCGCACTGACATTCCCAATAGACGATTTTAATTTTCGGATAGGCTCTTATTAAGTCTGAAACCCCAAAGCCAGACTCGTTCCTTTTGGGCGTGTTGAAAATAAAAGCGGCGTGCTATACTTCTGGTAAATCAATTTACTCAACAGGAGACGAACAATGGCTTATTCTTTGCGTGGACAACGGATTGCTATTCTTGTTGCAGAAGGGGTCGAAGACCTTGAATATTACGTCACGGCCATGCGCCTGCGTGAAGAAGGCGCAGAAGTACTCGTCGTCGGGCTGGATTTGAAGCCTGTCCACGGTAAAAACGGCCTGGAAGTTACCCCGATGTTTACTGTTACATCGCTCGACAGCAACGCTTTGTCTGGGCTGGTGCTGCCCGGCGGTTGGGCACCGGACTATTTGCGCCGTTCCCAGGCGGTGCTCAACCTGACCAAAAAGATGGATGCATCCAAAAAGATCATCGGCATTATTTGTCATGGCGGTTCGATTGCCATCTCTGCCGGTATCGTGCGCGGACATCGCGCCACGGGTTCGCTCGGCATCAAGGATGACCTGATCAATGCCGGGGCCACCTGGGTCGACGCTCCCGCCTTCCGCGACGGCAACCAGGTCTGGGGGCGGGTGGTTGCCGACATCCCCGATTTCTGCCGTGAACTGGTGACCGCGCTCGGCGGCTTTTGATGTGTCAGGCTGCCTGACCCTTATCAGAAAGGAAGCATCATGTCTGCTGTGATTGATTTTCCCACCCCCGAAGAATACAGTACTTATAACGCCACTTATATTGAATACACCCGCAATGGCGGCGACATCGTCGAAATGCTTACCCGCCAGACGGACGAAATCCAGGCGTTGCTCGGCAAGCTCAGCGAGGAGCAGGCTTTTTTCCGCCCCGCCCCCGGTGAATGGAGCATCAAGGAAGTGATCGGGCACATTACCGATACCGAGCGCATCTTCTTTTACCGCGCTTTGTGTATTTCGCGCGGTGAAACCCAGTCGTTGCCCGGCTTCGATCAGGATCAGTACGTGCAGGGCACCCACTTTGACGGTTACAGCCTGAACGAACTGCTCCGCGAATTTGTGCAGACACGTCAGGCCAATCTCATCACCATCCGGCACATTTCACCCGAAGCCGGCCTGCTCACGGGCACGGCCAGCGATCATCTTGTCAGCGTGCGGGCGCTTGTTCACATGCTGGCCGGGCATGTCATCCATCATCTGAAAAGCTTGCAAAGCGTTTATCTATCCGCGCTTTGAACCCACCCATGGACGAGCTTCCTGACCGCGAATACCTGCCCCTGCTGGCCGAGAACTTCGAGCGCAGTTATCCGCACGAGATCATTGCCTGGGCTTCGCATGTTTATGGGGATGGGCTTGTCATGGCAACCGGTTTTGGGCCGGAAGGGATTGTCATCATGCACATCGTCAGCCAGGTGGCACCCAAAACGACAATTTTTTATCTGGATACGGATCTTTTCTTCCCCGAAACCTATGTCCTGCGCGACGAACTGCAACAGCGCTTTGGCCTGACTTTTGAGCGCGTCGCCACCACCGTGAGCCTCGATCAGCAAACCGAACAAAACGGCCCCGAACTGTGGTCGCACAACCCGAACTTGTGCTGCAACATCCGCAAAGTGCAGCCGCTACGGACGTATTTGCGCCAGAAAAAAGCCTGGATCACCGGCATCCGCCGCGACCAGACGCGCACCCGCCAGACGGCCAAACCCATCGAATGGGATGAAACCAACGGCCTGGTCAAGCTCAATCCGCTGCTCAATTGGTCCAACGACCAGGTGTGGACGTATATCTACATGTTTGACCTGCCCATCAACGTTTTGCACAAACAAGGTTACCCCAGCATTGGCTGCTGGCCCTGCACCCGCCCCGCCGCCGAAGGTGCCGATCCGCGCTCCGGGCGCTGGGTCGGCTTCCAAAAGGTTGAATGCGGCATTCATGTCAAAGCAGCGGATGAGAAATGATGAACTTCTCCTCCCGCACACCCCAAATGATTGCCCTGCTCAAACGCCTGGTTGAGACGGAATCTCCGTCACATGACAAGGCTGCTGTGGATCGGGTTGGCAGCATGATCGCCGACGAATGTCGCAGGCTGGGGGCGGTGGTGGAGATAGTTGAGAATCCCGTTACCGGCAATCAAGTCGTGGCCCATTTCAAGCCTGCCCCGAAAGCGGATTCCGTTAAACAAGGTACGGTGCTGCTGATGCACCACATGGACACCGTCTACCCGCTGGGGACGCTGGCAAAGATGCCGTTTTATGAGCAGGACGGCAAAATCTTCGGCCCGGCTGTGCTTGATATGAAGGGTGGCATTGCCATCACGCTGACGGTGCTGGCCGCGTTGCAGGAATCCGGCCAGCTTGCGCGCCCGGTCACAGCGCTTTTTACGTCAGACGAGGAGATTGGCAGTTTTACATCACGTGCCCTGATCGAACAACTGGCGCGCCAGGCGGCGCTGGTGTTGGTTTTTGAGTCAGGCTTGCTGGATGGGTCGCTCAAAACGTGGCGCAAAGGTATGGGATTTTTCACCGTCAAGGTCAAGGGGCGGGCTGCCCACGCGGGCGGCAAACATCAAGACGGGCGCAATGCCATCGAAGAGTTGGCGCATCAGGTCATCGCCCTGCAAAAATTGACGGATTATGCCAAAGGGACGACCTTTAACGTTGGCCTGATCCGGGGCGGCACAGCCAGCAACGTTGTCCCCGCTGAGGCCGAGGCGGTTGTCGATTTCCGCGTGCTCGCCCCCGAAGAAACCGAGCGTGTTTATGCAGCCATGCAGTCACTTACGCCAGTCACGCCTGACACGACGATTGAAGTCACTGGCGAACTGAACCGTCCGCCGATGCCGTTTGATGCGCAAATGCAGGCGACCTTTGCCCGCGCACAGCAAATTGCCGCTGGCATTGGCATGACGTTGAAGGCGGGTGGTTCCGGCGGCGGCTCGGATGGAAACTTTGTTGCGCCCCTGGGCATTCCCCTGCTGGATGGGCTGGGCGCGTGCGGCGAGGGGCAACACGCTACGCACGAGTATATTCTGACCGAAAGCCTGCCCCAGCGTGCGCAACTGGTGGCGGAGTTGATTCAAAAATGGTAGGTTGGGAAAGATAATTCGCAAATCGCAAATCGTAAATCAGGAGCCTTTCATGAAAAAAGTCATAAGAATTATCCTAATCGTTTTTGGCGTTCTCGTCTTTTTGATGTCCGCCGTCTGGTTTTTACAGGGGATTAACGTTTTGCCCGGGAGTAGAATGACTGGTCAAATAATATGGGCCATTAATGGCGGCATCGGCATGGTGATTGGTGTCGTGCTGATTGTGGCCGCCAACTGGAAGCGCAAAAAATAATATTTTGTTGTGACCGTAGGGACATGAAAGAAATGTTTTCCTGTAGGGGCGGGGTCTACCCTAACGGGCACACGTCCCCGCCCTAGTTTGGATGATACACCCCTACGTTGTGCATTGTCCTGGTGGACAAAAAAACGGCTGAGTTTTCAGCCGTTTTTTTGTTAAATCGTCAGTTCTGTTTCCTGATCGAAGAAATAGATCCGTTCAGGGTTGATTTGCACGGAGAGGATGTCGCCTACCTCGACGGGTGTATCCATTGTACACAGGCATGGATACGCAAGCCGTCCGGTGCGCAAATGAAGCAGCAGGGCGCGGTGTGGATAATCGGGCTGGATCATTTCAACCTGCCCCTGAAGCTTGATTCCTGTGGGGAATGCCCCCTCGCTTGTCAACGATACCGCTTCGGGGCGCAGTCCCAGCACCAGGGTCTGGTCGTTGCGTGTGGCGGCGCGTACCCGCTGCGGTAGCGGGATGCGCAGATCGTCGAGCACAAGTTTTCCATCGGCGATCCTTCCACTGGGCAGCAAGGTCATGGGTGAGATTCCCAGAAAGCTTGCTACAAACAGATTGACCGGGTGATCGATCAATTCCTGATATGGGCCAACCTGCTCAATCTGCCCGGAGCGCATCACGACAATCTGATCGGCCAGCGCAATCGCTTCGATCTGGTCATGTGTGACATAGATGGCTGTCAGCCCAAAGCGATGCAACAGACGCTTGATCTCAACACGGGTCTGCACGCGCAACTGCGCATCCAGGCTGGAGAGCGGCTCATCGAACAGAAACAGACGCGGGGCGCGCACAATCGCGCGTGCAATCGCCACACGCTGCTTTTGTCCGCCCGAGAGCGTGCCGGGTTTGCGCGGCAACAGTTCGTCAAACCCCAGGCCCATCAGCTCGGACGTATAGCGGATGCGCTCTTTGGTTTGTTCATCGTCGATCTTGTGCATCTTGAAGAAAAACGATAAATTGCCCTGTCCCTTAAAGTTGGGATAGAGTGCATAGCTTTGAAATACCATGCCAATGTAGCGGTCACCGGGTGTAATATTCGCCATATCGGCATCGTCATACAAGACTTTGCCTGTGTAGTCCATATCCAACCCGGATGCGACGCGTAGCAGGGAGCTTTTGCCGCATCCGGATGGCCCCACCACCACAAACGTCTGTCCATCTGGCACAGTCAGGTTGATGTGTGAAAGCGCAGCCAGGCCCTTTTTGGTCTGGGGTGCGCGGTCTTCGGGCAGGCGCGGTCTGTACTTGTACTGAAAGCGAAAACGCTCCTCCATTGGAGCGGGAAATGTCAGGCCTACATCACGCAATTCTATTTTGGACATGCTCGTTCTCCGTAAAATTTAACCACGAAGTTACCAAGCCACAAAGATTCTAAGGATTTGGCGAAAAACTTTGTGGCTTTGTGGTTGATGATTTTGATTTTTCGTTAATGGCTAACGTAACGGTTGCGCAATCAGATCAAGAATCGTAAAAAGCGCAAAAAAAGTTGAACATTACCAAATGAATAAGGATGTCATAATCTTGAGCCAACCCATCAAACAGGAACGAAAATGGCTCAAGAAGAAGAAACCCAACATGCCCTGCTGATCGTGTGGGGACGATTTGCCCAAGAAATTGGTCTGATAACGGCAATTGAAGCGGTGAGAACTCAAGCAAAAGGTTTATGAACATACGCCACAGGCAAAAGTGCTTGAATTTTTCGTGGCAATATTGTCAGGGCTGAAACAATTGCAAGAGATTAGCCTGTCAGCGCATCCGTTGGAGAAAGATGAAGCGGTAGCAAAAGCCTGGGGCCAGCTGGCTTGGGCAGAGTATACGGGAGTGAGCCGAACGCTGAAAAGCCTGAGTTGGGATGAAGTTCACGCACTGGTGGCGGCATTGGAAGAAGTTGGGCAGCCATTTTTAGCACAAGAACTGTCGTTGATGAAGTGTCTGCAATACGATGGTGATCTGACTGGGCTGCCAGTCTCCAATACGAGCAAAACCTACCCGAACGCAGCGTTCGGACACATGTCGGATGAGATTCGCCTGGGATATCAGGCAGGCGTAGTCAGTTTGGAAAGCCCGACATACGGTCGGTTGTGGGTATCGGTAGCGCATCATGCGGGCGATACCGTTTCAAGTGGTCAGGCAAGGAACCTTGTTTTGGCGGCGGAAAAACGGACGGGTCAGCGACCTTTGCGACGCACGGAATTGCTGGAAAAGCGTATCGAGGCCTTTGTTAAAAGTCGTGAAGCAACAGAGAAACGGCTTGAAATACAAAAAGTCAGACTGGCGAGCGCAATTCTTGATCGCAAAGCTGTACTGGAGCAGGTCAAAACAGCCAGTGAAGCCGCGGAACCCAAGCAAAAACACGTCGAAATGCTGGAGCGTCGTAGGGTGCGCCGCGAAAAGGCGGTGAAAGCAGTCCAGGAAAAGCTTGGCAAAACACAAGTATTGCTGCAAGCCCATTTTGATGCCGAAAAAGTGTTGCGCGATCGCTTGGAACGGTTTGTGCAGGAAAATCTTGAGAATTTGAGCCCGATCACAGGCTGTTTTCGGCTGGATGCCGGGTTTGGCACCTACGAAAACATCGCCTTGCTGATTGAAATGGGTTATGAGATCTATGTCAAACTGCATAACCACAAAATTACGAAAATGCTGAAAAGCAAAGTGGACGAGAAAATGTCGTGGGTTCAGGTTGGCAAGAATGCTGAGATGGTTGTCTGGAAAGATTTCCAACCAGAAAACTTCCCTTACCCGTTGGATGTTGCGCTCGAACGCTTTTATACCGGCGAAACCCAAAAGCACAGTACCCTGGCTCACTTCGGTGATACACCCGTTACGACAAATCTTGCCGCCTGGTTTGGCAAATACAACGCTCGCCAAACCATTGAAGCCGGTATCAAGGAAACCAAGCAAGTTTTTTATCTCCACCGGCTCAAAGTCCGCTCCGAACCCGCCATTTTCCTGCAAGAAGCCCTGACTATCTTTGCCGCCAACTTTATCCGTTGGGCAACTGTCTGGATTGATCAAAATACTGACCAAAATGAATACACTCTTCCTATCAGAAAAATGGGCATCAAGAAGCAAGTCCAGGTTGCCGCCAACACTTCGGCAAAAGTGATCCTAAATTCAGATGGCATGTTGTTAAGGTTCAGTCCTGCCAGCGCTTTTGCTGGCAAACAACTCTTTTTTCCTGATCGCAATACGCCAATACGTCAAAACTTTTTGGCTCGCTTTTTACGCTTTTGGCGCTGATTGCGCAAAACTTACGCTAATGAACCACACAAGAGTAGCAAGTTTGATTGTACGATATTTTTACCGCGATGGCGCAATCTTCAATGATAGAATAACGCGCATGTCCCCTGACCCGCTCAAATTTTTGCAATTGACGCAACTGCTTGATACCACCTTTCCCATCGGCGCGGCGGCTCACTCACTCGGCATCGAAACCCTGACTGCCGAAGGCACGCTGACCACGCCCTGGCTGGCGGTTTTTTTGCAGGATTATCTGTCCGAAATCGGCGCGCAGGAAGGGCTGTTCTGTCGGCTTGGACATGGGCTTTGGGGATCATCCACGCTGCATGCTGACTGGCTGGCGCTCAATCGGCGCATCAGCGCTTTCAAGCTGGCGCGTGAGCCGCGCAAGGCCAGCGCCATGATGGGCAAGCGCTTTTTGCAAATGGTCTGTACGCTCGAAAACGCGCCGCAGTTGCAGCAAGCCTACAGCCTTGCGCTCGAGTCGCAGGTGGATATTCACCATGCCAGCGCCTTTGGGTTGACCGCCGCCTTTTTGGAAATCGATGCCGATCTGGCGATTGCCACCTATTTGCAGCAGGCAACCCTGAGCCTGGTCTCCGCTTCGCAGCGTTTGCTCTCGCTGGGGCAGGGGCAGGCTGCCCAAATTCTCTGGGATTTGAAGCCGCATCTCTTGGCGGCGATGCTGAAAAGTGCCGACTCTGACCCGCAGGGAGCCGCCAGCTACAGCTTCCCCGGCCTGGTGGAGATGGGCGGGATGCGCCACCCGGCTCTGCCGATGCGTTTGTTTATCAGCTAATGACTAACTCAACGCTTTAACCCCGCGCATCCGCAGCGTGCTCGATTTGCGCTTTCACTACCTACCTGATCAGCGTCAGACCGCACTCGAAATTGTTGCGCAAACTCCGCCGTTGCGGGTGTTGCGCGCTTTTCATTTGCCCGATGGCTCAGCGCTGGCACATTTGCACAACATCTCTGGCGGCGTGCTGGGCGGCGATGCTTTTGCATTGCATGTTTCTGTCGGGGAAAATGCCAGGGCGCAACTGACCACGCCTAGCGCGACACGCATCTATCAGCATCGCGTCCACCTGCCGGATGCCAGCCAGCAGACGCGGGTGGAGATTAAATCCGGCGCGGTGCTGGAATATCTCCCCGACCCGCTCATCCCCTTTGCCCATTCCCGTTACCGCCAGTCCACCCACATTCAGCTTGCACCCGACGCCGGACTCTTTTGGTGGGAGACCATCGCCCCGGGGCGTGAAGCCTACGGGGAGCGTTTTGGCTATGATCTGGTCGAGATGGCGTTAGAGATTGCGACCCCAACCCGGCCAATTGCGCTGGAGCGCTATCAACTGCGCCCGCGCGAAAATGCGCTGGCCTCACTGGCGCGGCTGGGACCGTATCTCTATCACACGACCTTTTACATTTGCCGGGTTGGTGTGGCGGATACCGTCTGGCTGGCGCTCGAAGCCGAGCTGACCCTGATGGCCGCGCAATATAGCGAAGCGGGTCAAAGCCTGTGGGGCGTGAGCACTTTAACGTCGGATGGACTGGTGGTGCGCGGTTTAAGTATGTCGCATCGGCAACTCCCGGCACAGTTGATGCACTTTTGGCGGCTTGCCAAACAGAAATTGTATGGCAGCGAGATCGTCATTCCGCGTAAAAACTACTGAGTGCGGTGTTATAGCGCGCATAAAAAGCCTGGGATGGGTACTACCCATCCCAGGCTTTTTGTTTATGTTTTTCCGGGATCGGTAAAAAAAACGCCGCAACCAGTACCCGTTTGGGGAATTTTTTGTAACCGAGGGTGATTGCGTTCGTGAAGCAGTGTACAAAAAAACTACCCATATAGGGAATAGGTGATAAGGGCGGCTACTCATACAATCATGTCTAGATTTGACATCAGTAACGCCAATCTTATTCAATGTTCGGAGGAGAATGAAATGAAACATAGCAGTCTACTAAAGATGTCCCGCTCGATTTTGTTTGCAATACTGGTTCTGACCATGTTGCTGGCAGCCTGCGCCCCCGCAGCGACGGCTGTTCCGACCACTGCTCCTGATGCTGGCCCAACTGCGACAACTGCTGTATCGGGTGATGACAACACCATCAAAGTGGGTGTTTTACACTCTTTGAGCGGCACCATGTCCATCAGCGAAGTTTCCGTCCGCGATGCGACGCTACTGGCGATTAAAGAAATCAATGCATCTGGCGGCGTGCTGGGCAAGCAGTTGGTCCCCGTTGTTGAAGACGGCGCCAGCGACTGGCCGACCTTTGCTGAAAAAGCTGGCAAACTGCTGACCGAAGACAAGGTAGCCGTCATCTTTGGCTGCTGGACCAGCGCCAGCCGCAAAGCTGTTCTGCCTGTTGTCGAGGCCGATAACGGTCTGTTGTTCTACCCGGTTCAATACGAAGGTCTCGAAATCTTCCCCCAACATTTTCTATACGGGCGCTGAACCCACTCAGCAAATCATCCCTGGCGTTGACTATCTGCTCAAGCAAGGTAAGAAGAAAATCTTCCTGCTCGGGTCTGACTATGTCTTCCCGCGCACGGCCAACACCATCATCAAGGCCCAGTTGGCGGATGCCGCGAAGACAGATCCTGCCGTTGCCATGGTCGGCGAAGAATATCTGCCCCTGGGCGGCACCGAATTCAGCACAATCCTTGCCAAGATCAAGGAAGCCAAGCCCGATGCCATCTTCAGCACGCTGAACGGTGACAGCAACGTGGCCTTCTTCAAGCAGTTCAAAGATGCCGGTTTCACCGCCGATACTCTGCCTGTCATGTCTGTCAGCATCGCTGAAGACGAAGTTCGTGGCATTGGCGCTGACATCATCAAGGATCAACTGGTTGCCTGGAACTATTATCAAACCGTTGACACCCCAGAAAACAAAACTTTCGTTGCCGCTTACAAAGCCGCTTATGGCGCTGACCGCGTCACCGACGACCCGATTGAAGCTGGTTACTTCGGCGTCTATCTCTGGAAGAAACTGGTTGAGGCCGCTGGCAGCTTTGATGTAGATAAAATCAAAGCCATCGCAAAGACCGCTGATATCGAATTCAAAGCGCCTGAAGGTTTGGTCAAGATTGATGGCGAAAACCATCACACCTGGAAGACCGTCCGTATCGGCAAAATCCGTGCTGATGGGTTGATTGACACTGTCTTCGCATCCGATGGCCCGATTGTCCCCGATCCATTCCTGAAGAACTTCCCGTGGGCGGCTGGCATCGCCGACGCGATGAAGAAACCCTTCTAAGCCACACGGCAGCATTCTGAACCGAAAGTTTTCTGATAGATGAATCAGGATCAGAGGTCGGGGAGTGGCTTATCACCATCCCAGGCCTCTGATCCATCTATAGTCGGTACGATATAATCATCTGCAAAACATGCAACATAGTGCGATATACCATCTCGTAAGGAATAAAGCATGAGCATCTGGATCACGCAAATCTTCAATGGTCTCAGTTTGGGGTCGGTTCTTTTAATCATCTCGCTCGGTCTGGCATTCACGTTCGGGCTGATGAAAATCATTAACATGGCGCATGGGGAATTTATTATGATTGGTGCTTATGTTACTTTTGTTTTTCAGAAATATTTTGCCGCATCTTTGGGCGGCGTAGACCCTGGCATTTGGTTTTTGCTTTCGATCCCCGCTGCGTTTTTGGTGACTGGTTTGCTGGGGATTCTGCTCGAAAAAGGTCTTATCCGCTTTCTCTATGGGCGTCCGCTGGATACTTTGCTGGCAACCTGGGGTGTCGGCCTGATTTTGCAGCAGGCCGCCCGTAGTATCTTTGGTGCAGCCAATGTCAATGTCAGCAGCCCTGGCTGGCTGGACGGTGGTCTGGCTGTGCTGGATGCCACCCTTCCATACAAGCGCATTTTCATTATCGCGCTGGTGCTTATCGCGATTGCAATTATCTATATTTTTCTCTACCGCAGCACCAACGGACGCCGCATCCGCGCTGTGATGCAAAACCGTGAAATGGCCTCTGCCCTGGGCGTCCCATCCGAAACAGTGGATGCGCTGACCTTTGGGCTGGGTTCCGGGCTGGCCGGGTTGGCCGGGTGCGTGCTGACGTTGATCGGGCCCATTGGCCCCTCCATTGGCACAAACTATATCGTAGACGCATTTTTGGTCGTGGTTCTGGGCGGTTCCGGCGGTTTTGCGGGAACCATTTTGGCCGCGCCGCTGATCGGTATTGCCAACACGGTGCTCGAATTCAGCACCACCGCATCGCTGGCAAAAGTGCTTGTCTTTGTGCTGATTATTTTGTTCCTGCAATGGCGTCCAACTGGCATTCTGGCCCAGCGTGGGCGCTAGCCTGAGATCGAGGTAGCAATGAAAAATATTCAAACCACAGTTCGACACTACGTTCAAGCCTGGGGCCCTATTACCCTGGTTGCGCTGATTTTGTTCGCTGCGCCTGTTTTTCTTACCGATTTTCGGCTGACGCTGCTGGGGAAATTCCTGACCTATGCGATTGCTGCCATGGGGATGGTCTTGATCTGGGGCTACGGTGGGATGCTCAGCCTGGGGCAGGGATTGTTCTTTGGGCTGGGGGCGTACGCGTTGGCAATGTACCTGAAACTTGAATCCGCTCACGGGCGGTTGCCTGACTTTATGGTGTGGAGCGGTCTCAGCAGCCTCCCCTGGTTCTGGGCACCGTTCCAGTCTCCGATTTTTGCCATTGCCATGGTGCTGGTTATCCCAACGCTGGTAGCCGCCATCCTGGGCTTTTTCGTTTTCCGCAGCCGCGTTCAGGGCGTTTATTTTTCCATTATTACGCAGGCCATGACGCTGCTGGTAAGCATCCTGCTGGTTGGGCAGCAACCCTACACCGGTGGCACAAACGGTCTGACCGATCTCAGCACCATCTTTGGCTACTCACTTGCCAACCAGCAAACCAAAAACGCGCTTTACTTTGTGACTGTAATTTGCCTGATTGTGGTGTATATCGGCTGTCGCCAGCTCACCAATTCGCGCTTTGGGCGTTTGTTGGTCGCCATGCGCGACGATGAATCGCGGGTACGTTTCCTTGGCTATGACCCGGTCGTTATCAAAACCATCACCTTTGCCATCGCCGCCATGATCTGTGGGATTGCGGGTGCTTTATATGTGCCGCAGGTTGGCATCATTTCACCATCCACCCTTGGTGTCGTCTTTTCGATTGAGATGGTCATCTGGGCAGCAGTGGGCGGACGCGCAACATTGATCGGTGCGATTATTGGCGCAATCCTGGTCAACGCGGGGCGCAGTAGCTTTAGCGAAAAATTCCCGGATATCTGGCAATATTTTCTCGGCGGGTTGTTTATTCTCGTTGTTTTGGTCTTCCCCAACGGCGTCGTTGGTACCGCACAAACAGCGATTGACCGACTGAAAGAAAAATTTGGCAAGCCAGCTACTGCGCCGCTTGATTCCCCCACAGCGCCAGAAAGTTGACATTTTCAGGCAAGTAGGGCATGACAGTGTTCATCCCCAAATACTCCATTAAAAATGGTAGAGCCAAAATAAAAAAGAAAGCGCACCCCGTAAAAACTATACAGGATGCGCTTTTATGCTGTAATGGTTTGAGATCATTCCGTTTGCCGGGGCGGGATGTTAAAAAAACTTCTCCAAATCAGAAATCTTATCTGTAAGGTGCTTGATCAAGCACAACTGCGGTTTATCTGATCTTGATGCGCTATAATTTTAATTGTTGACAAGTACAGGGCTTGTTTCATCCCTGGAAGTCGATTCGTGGCAAGCGTTTATCCATTGTTTGATCTCGCTGATCTTAAAGCGCCAGACCCTTTTCCCCACTTTTAATGGATGGCAACTCACCACGTCGCGCCATGACACGCACTGTTTCAGCTGTCAGGCGCAGGTAATTTGCTACTTCTTCCACTGTCCAAAGTGGTTCGACCCCAAAATCAGATCCTATTACAGGTTGTGTTGAGATATTTGTTGTCATGGCACCTTAAACGAGTTAGTAGTGATAGCTTGAAAACGAAAATCCATCCAAATAAATTAATCAATAAAAGCTCCACCCCAAGTACAAAAAACGAATTACAACCGACATTCCCTATATGTCGCGCCAATTGTCTACTTAAACTTGTTATTCAAATGAGTCTTGCTGGAAAATAATTGTCAGGTTCATTATCCTGACGACGCATGTCTATACTTCTTAATGAGTTTCAATACCATTGTAGAGAATTTGACACTCTATTTCAATAGACACAGCGCTTACTTCCCTAGACGTTTGTACTGTTTTTCGTATAAATATTTGAATTCGACGATGCCTTTGCTATGCTGGAGCGATATAAGGAAAAAAACATGCCTGCAAAAATTTGCGTGACAATTTTGGATGATCACCAGAGCATTATTGATGGTTATATGTATCGTTTAAGTAAAACTTCGGCCATTGAAGTTGTGGCAACATTGATGACAGGCGAAGATTTGCAGTCTACGCTGGAGAAGATCCATACGGATGTTTTACTGCTGGATGTTAACGTACCCACATCGCTAGGTAATTCCAATCCTTATCCCATCCTTCACGTCATTCCAAAACTGTTGGAGCTTTATCCCAATTTGACGATCCTGGTCATCTCCATGTTTTCTGAGCGTGGATTGATTCGGGCGGTGATGGAAGCAGGAGCAAGCGGCTATATTCTGAAAGATGATCAAGCCACCATTCAAGATTTGGGCAACATCGTTTTGTCGGTTGCAAAAGGAGGGATTTACTTTAGTCAAAAAGGATTTTTAAAGCATAGTGCAAGTAAAAACGAAGAGCTTTTAACGGCCCGACAGTTGCAAGCGCTTTCTCTCTGTGTAGCTTATCCCGAGTGTTTGACGGAAGAACTTGCCCAAAGAATGGGCGTTTCCAATTCAACCGTGCGCAACCTGCTTTCTGGAGCCTATCTCAGGCTCTCGGTCCACAACCGCACTGCTGCCATCTCCAAAGCGCGTGAGTTGGGAATCATTACGCCGCACGAACCACAGCATTCGCGTGAATGATTGACACCACCACGACAGCACTTCAAAGAGCTTATCAGCTCATCAAGGCGGGCAACAAGCGCGCGGCGCGGGCGATTCTGCTGCCCATTCTCCGTGCAGATCAGGACATTGCCGACGCCTGGTATTTACTGGCGCATGCGCTTGCCGACCCACAAAAACGCCTGATTTCTTTTCAAGAAGTCCTGCGCCTTGATCCTGGGAATCTGTCGGCAAAAAAGCAGGTTGCCAGATTGCTTGCGGCGCGTGCTGCTGTGCAGCGCAAAAAAGTTGTGCTTGGATTGGCCTTCGGCAGTCTGGGAATGTTGGGGGCTGTCACTTTTTTCGTGGCCTTGATGATGTTTAGCAGCGGATGGTTCTTGCGCCCACAGGCAGTGGCCGCCGCCCCTTTGCCGGTTTCCGTTCACGGGATGCCGACTTCCCCGCCAATGCAGACGCCATCTCCAGCCGCATCCCCTGTAGAGGCCACAGATATTCCCACCGCAACGCCGATTCCCCCACTGTTAACCGCTACGCAATCGCCTGTGCTCGCGGCCAGTCCGACTGCCATTCTCCCGACGGCGACACAAGATGCGCGCCTGACTGCCAAACGCTGGCGTGAATGGCCCAAAGTGCCAACGTTTTCTGCCAGAGCGCAGGCTATTCTACTGGCGGCGGGTCGCCACCCGGACATCAATTTGCATACCTTCTCACGGGTGGGCGACTGTCAACTCACGACCGGTACCTTTTTGGGGGGCTATGCTACCGGGGCCTATCCCGTTCCCGCACCGTTCTCGCCCACGGTGGCATACTTCAGTACATCCTTTACGACTGAGTTCGATCACCGCTGCCAACGGAATGGGCGTCAACAGCGTGCTTAACCCGATCTTCGCGGCGGGTGCGGGCCACAACGAATGCAGCGCAGATGAAACCCCGCTCAATTGCGAATTGCGCATCCGTCGCCCGGCGGTTGTGGTGGTGGCGATGGGCACCAACTGGGTGCCGCATGCCGAAGTGAGCTACGAGAAATACCTGAGGCAAGTGGTGGAGCGCATTCTACAAACGGGCGCGCTGCCGATTCTGGCAACCAAGGCGGATAATATTGAAGGTGATTGGAAGTTGAACGAGGCGGCAGCGCAGGTGGCCTACGATTATGACTTGCCGCTCGTCAACGTCTGGCGCAGCGTGCAGGATTTACCGAACCACGGTCTCGAATTGCCCAAAAATATCTACCTGACCGGTGACGCCTGGATGCGTCGCAACAGCGTCTGGCTGCAAACGCTGGATGAAACAAGATTGTTTTTGACCCAAAAAACGGGTGGATAAAAGATCAAAAAACAGGGGTTATCCCCCGGAAAAGCGCAGGGGAAAATCTTCTTTTCGATCAAGCGAATTGTTGCTATGATAGATTGGCAAGGTTTGATCCATGGAATGCTGCACACCGTGGATTATCTCAATATTCAGTCAGGTTGATGATGTCACCCACCTCCGTCGATTACTATAAAATGCTCGGTCTTTCACCCGACGCCAGCTTTGAAGATGTGGAAGCCGCTTATCGCATCCTGTCGCAGCAATATCATCCCGATAACAATCTGGGCGACCCAGCTGCGGCGCGCGCATTTAATCGCATTAACAAGGTATATCAGGTGCTCTCAGACCCGGCTCAGCGTGTTTTATATGATGAGTGGTGGGCCGCACAACAACAGCAAGCACCAGGGGCAGTGGAGCGTCCGCAAAAGAAGAAGGCGTCTGCTGACTGGGCGGCGGTTGTGGTGCTGGTTGTTTTGCTGGTTACGATTGTGGGGACTTTGCTTGGGATTGGCAAGATTATTGCGACTGTTACAGCACCGTTACAACCTCGTGCCACCCCAAGTCCGATTTATATCTTAAGGCCAGCGCCCAGGATGCCTGTGATAAGAGCAACGGTGATGACAATAAAAAACAGCCCCACCCCTGCGGACGTGGTCAGGTTGACAGATGCAGCCGCTGTCTCTGCTGTAACGCTGACTCCCCTCGCCACATTTGCCGCGCCGGATTCGGCCAAACGACCCGTCAGGGTTCCGCTTGCGGTTGGCGCCTGGCATGCCTGTGGGCTGACCCATACAGGCGGTGTCAAATGCTGGGGCGATAATTCGGGCAGCTTGGGATTGGCAATCAAATCCATGCCACTGCACCTGTAAACGTCTACGGATTAAGTGATTCCGTTGTCGCCCTGACAGCGGGTGTAACGCATACCTGCGCCTTGCTCAAAAATGGCAATGTGCAATGTTGGGGAGACAATTCTTTTGGTCAGCTCGGCGATGGCTCAATGAACAACAGCTTCATCCCAGTCAACGTGGTCGGGTTAAGCGGATATATCGTCGCTATTGCTGCTGGGAATGACCATACCTGTGCCCTGACCAGCGCTGGCGCGGTGCAATGTTGGGGAGATAACATCAATCACGAGTTGGAGAACACTGACTCGTACCACTCCAGCCCGAAGCCTGTCACGGTGGCTGGTCTGGAGCATGGTGTCGTCGCCATGACTGCGGGCGGATACCATAGCTGTGCATTGACCAACGCTGGCGATGTTATCTGCTGGGGAGCGTATGCGCTTGGCAGTTTTATTCCGTTCGAGCAGGTTGATTTGGGCGGCCCTGTGGTTGCCATTGCGGCAAACAAAGACCATACCTGCGCTTTGACCACGCGTGGCGGCGTCAAGTGCTGGGGCGACAAAAATGCGCATGGCGAGCTTGGCAACGGAACGTTCGATTTTGTTTCCACTCCCGTTGATGTGGTTGGCTTAAGCGCTGGCGTCAAATCCATTAGCGGAACCTGCGCTGTGATGAATACCCGCCAGGTCAAGTGCTGGGGCGAGAACCGCAATGGTGAACTGGGTGACGGAACAAAAAAAGACAGCGCCGTTCCTGTGGATGTGACGGTGTTGACCGAACCTGTCAAATTGATCCTGCTTGGCAACAGCGCTCAACTGGCTGCCTATACCTGTGCCGTCACCGACACCGATCAGGTGAAATGCTGGGGGAACAATTCAACCGGTCAGCTTGGCAAAGCTACCATGCCCGAAAGTCTGACGCCGGTAGAAATCCCCGGTCTACCCTAACTTTTACCAGATCAAGTTAAACAAAAACCCTGTGGACGGGTCGATGGCCTGTCTACAGGATTCTATTCTCTGCCCACTATTCTCTAGGATCTGAAATCAATCATGTATCGTGTTCTGGCGCTTTTCTTCCTTGGGTTTCCCAACTGCATTTGCGATAAATGATACATTCGTGCAATAGATCCATTTTCTCTTCTCTACCCCTCCTTCCTATCAACATTATAGGGGGAATCCCCCTTTTTTTAACGGTTGCTTTTGCTAAGATACTGGTAGCGAAGATGGTTTTTTATTGGAGAATCCATGGATCATGAAACAATAAGCGCATTGCAAAACGCCTACCAACTTCTTAAAGATGGAAATCAGCAAGAGGCGCTTGCCATTCTTGACCCGATTGTGCAGGCAAATTCAGAAATTGCGGAAGCTTGGTATTTGTTGGGGTTTGCTCTCACCGATCCAGATAAGCGCATTTATGCTTTTCGGCAAGTGCTGCGTATCAATCCCTCGAACCAGCCTGCTCAAAAACAACTTGAAAAGTTGTCGGCAGCTTTTCCTACCAATGAGCCACAAAAAACAAGTCATTCTTCAAAAACGCGCTCCAAAAGGAGAAAGCAGGTTACCCTTCTTTGGACGGTCCTGGGTCGCATTATATTTTTGGCATCTTTGATTGTCTTTGGAGGGCTGTGGTGGGTGTCTCAACAAATGGCTTCTTCTCAGGTTTCTCATCCAACACCATTGATTCGGCACCCTGCGCAGCGACCAACCGTGACTCCCTACGCTCATCGCGCTACCGGAACCTTTATTCCCATCGCGACAACCTTAGTTCCTGTAATGACATTTACGCCTAAAAATACACCCACATTAATGTCGAATTCAGATTTTATTCGTACGATGACGGCAATTCCACCTGCTCCAACGGCGAATGTTCCACCCGATATGGACATTTTTACGAACAAAGATGTTCATTGGGAGCCAGCAAAACTTGGCGAGAAAAAATCCGGGTTGATCAAAACAGGGCAATCAATTTCCACCCAATTGATGGTTGAATTTGTCAATGAAGTCGGATTTATATTAAGTTGGACGAGTGCAAAAAAACCAACTGTTTCATTTGTTGCCCCAGATGGCAAACGATTTGACAAAGCGTATGCCTTCGCTCATCCTGATAAATTTACAGTTTCTGATGATCCATCTGCATTTTCTGGGGCATATACCTATTCGGTTAAAAATCCAGTGGCGGGGGTATGGACAGTCAATATCAGTGCAGATGAAGATAGTGCATACAACGTTTATGCTGTATTTGGTGATTCGCCTATTACGTTTTGGGTAGCCAGCAGCCCATCTTATTTTTATCATTCAGGGGATGTTGTTACCATTGGTGGTATCTTGTCGAACAAAGATGGAGGAATTTCGGGAGCCACCGTTAAAGCCATTGTTTCCTTTGTGGAGGGTGTGGATGAAACTCCAACGCAACAAAGTATTCTCTTAAACGATGTGGGAGATGGCGATTACGCAGCTTCTTACCATATTCCTGGCAATGTGACTGGTTATGTTTCGGTAGAGATTATGGCGAGCAGTGGCAGTGAGGAAGACAAAGTCACACGTAGTGGTCTACTCGTGCTTGCGGTTTCTTCAAATAATTTTCAACTGACCAATCAATATAGTGAAACCCCCCACGATAATGATGGTGATGGACGATATGAAACGCTGGATTTAACGGTTGGTGTAAATTTGGCATTGGCAGGCAAGTATTACATCAGTGCTCAGCTCTATGCTGATACTCAAATGGTTGCCATGGTGTATAGTAATTTGCTCGATTTGAAACAAGGTGAGCAGACAATCACACTGTCTTTTCGGGGTGTTGACATTGCGGATGGCGGCCTAAACGGTCCTTATACTGTAAAACATCTCTTCATTACCGAAGGCAAAACTGGGATTATGGTACAAGATGCTACCGATGTGTTTACAACCGCCAGCTACAAAGCTGATCAATTTGGTGAGGTGCATCTCGCGATTACAGGCAACACAGGCGCGCCTGGCGTAAGAATCACTTATACCGATGATCGCACTCATGAGGCTGAGTCGGATGACAAAGGGAATTATGTAATTATTGTGCCTTATCACTGGTCTGGCAAGATCAGGATGTACAAATTTGGCTATGAATTTACCCCTGAAACCCTCACGTATAGCGATATTACAACCGATCAGGAGAATCAGGATACTCTTGGCGAGCCTATTTTCTACACCATTACAGGGAATACCAAAGTGGGTAATGTAACATTAACATTCACCACAAAAGACGGCGTTGTGAAAAAGACCAAATCAGATAGCAATGGCAATTATTCATTAATTCTGCCTTTTGCATCAGAAGGCCAGCTTGTAGCTTCTTTGCCAGGTCGGGTGTTTTCGCCAGATCATCTCGCTTATGTTTTGGGTGGGAATATTCGTCTTGCCAATTTTGAGCCTGGATATATTATTTCAGGCAATGTGGGTGTAGGCGGTGTCGAATTTTATGGTGTTCCTGGTGGCGCAGTTATATCCAAGCCTGATGGAAGTTATTCTTTGGTATTTCCGGAAGGCTGGTCTGGGGCAATAGAGCCTTACTCGCCGAAATATACCTTTGCACCTGCACGGCGGGAATATACCAACCTGCAAAGTAACCAGACGAATCAGAATTACATCGCAACGCTCAAATAAAAACTGGCGGACAAGCTATTAGCCCGTCCGCCAGTTCCTGCTCTCTATTCTTTAATCCCTATTGCCCCAAATTCTTCTGCATCGAAAGCTTCAAAATCGCTTTGTAGAGAATATCCAGGCGGCGCATGATTTCGTCGTTTTGGGCGCTCTTCTCGCCCTGGGTTTCGACTTGCTGCATCAGCGAGGCGATCATACCGGGTAGTTCTTCGCTCAGTTCGGCTTCGTGGGCTTTCAGCACGGGCAAAATGCTCAATTCATCATCGGCATATTGCAGCAGTTCGTTAATCAGCGCCAGTTCGGGCGGGGTGCTGGCCTGTTGCAACACCATCACCATCTGCTGCATCTTTTCGATGCGGGCTGTGTCTTTCTTCTGGCTGGCTTCGCGCAGCTTGGTTTCAAGCGCTTTGGCGACGATGTCGTTGTTGAATTGCTCAATATTTTCGGCAGTCGCCTGGGCCACATCGGGCGCGGCAAGGATTTCTTCAATGAAGGCATCAGCTTCTTTCATCTGGCCTTCGGCGGCTTTGTCGAGCTGATTGGTGTATTCCAGCACCTGTTCGCGCAGCGTTTCGAGTTTGGCGCGTTCTTCGTCGCTGGCTTTTTCCAGTTTTTCGCTCAGGATTTGGAAGAAGGAATAATCCAACCCGTTGCGGGTCAGGCTGACCAGGGCTTGGACGCGCTGCGGGTTTGGCGCAGCCAGCAGGAGATCGAGCAGTGTTTCGCGGGTCAGTCCGCTGCCGACAGCTTGCAGCGACTGGATGGCGGCTTCAAGCTCGCCAAACTGCGCCTTGAGTTTGCGTCCGTATTCCGAGCCGTCCATCAGCTCTTCCTGTAGGGCATTCATCATTTGGGCGGTTTGCTGCTGGTTGGATTTAATCGCCGCTTCAACGAGCTTGTTGAAGATGGCAAAGAAGGGCTCGTCAAGCATGGCTTCTTCCTGCTTGATGACTTCGGCGCGTACGTCGGGGCTGGTGATCTGCATCAGGCGCTGGATCAGGTTGACGCGTTTCTGCTGTTCGTCGAGCATTTCCTTGCTGACGCCGTCGCCTTCCAGGATTTTTTCGATCAGGCTCTGGTAGACGAGAAAATTCTGTGGGCGAAAGAGATAGGCTTTGCGCTTCTCGGCGGGCAGGTTGTTGACCACCTTGTTGATAAGCGGCCCGATCAGTTTTTCCTGCTCGTTGGCGGGGCGTCCCAATTCAGCGGGGAAATACGTCAGCAAGAGTTCTTTATCCGCATCGTGATAAACAATCGGGGTGGCAAGGTTGCCGTCGTATCCGCAGAACGGACAGCGGGCACGGTTGGAAACGCCGCCCACCAGGCGTTGTTTGGATGCCGGGTCGGCGGTGACATCAAAGAGCTGCTCCACCTGAGCGGGGATGATCTGGCGGCAGCGCGGACATGCGATTTGGGTTTGGGCCATATTAATTTCCGATTTCTGATTTTGGATTTAAGAAGAGGCGATATTGGATACTCGATATTTGAATATCCTGAGTATCGAGATTTTCTTATTTTACCCTAACAACTTCTCAAGCCGGTCAACATAACTGCTCATCACGGCAAAAGTTTCTTCAACAGGTTGCGGGCTGGCGAGGTCTACACCGGCTTTTTTGAGCACTTCGAGCGGGTAGGCCGACGAGCCAGCTTTAAGAAAGCCAAGGTAATTTTTGACGGCCTCCGGCTCGCCGCGCAAAACCTGTCCCGAAAGGGCGTGTGCGCCTGCAATGCCGGTGGCGTACTGATAGACGTAGTAATCGCTAAAAAGGTGGGGGAAGTAAGCCCAGGTGATGCCCACGCGCTCGCGGTCCACATTGACAGCGTCACCATACCCTTCCGCAAACAGATCGGCCATCAGGTTAATCATGATGTTGGCGTTGAGCGCCTGGCCCTTTTCGATGCGTTCATGGGTCGCCAGCTCGAAGCGTGCCAGTGTGGGCATGATGAAGAAGTAACGGTAGAAGTTCGCCATAGCTTCTTCGAGGATCGAGATTTGAAAATGAGGATCATCGTTGACTTGTAGCAGGTGGGCGCGCACCATGGCCTGATTGAAGTTCGATGCCACCTCGGCGACGAAGAGCGAGTAATTGGAGTAGGCGAGCGGCTGGTTTTCCCAGGTCAAGTAGGAGTGCATGGAGTGGCCCAACTCGTGCGCGAGCGTCGACAGGCTGAAAATTTCGTCGGTGTACGACATCATGATGAAGGGGTGGGTGCCTTTGGTTCCCCAGGAAAAGGCCCCGGTGCGTTTGCCCAGATTGGGGTAGACATCCACCCAGCGTTGCTCGAAACAGCCGTCGCGCAAAACGCTAACGTATTCCTTGCCGAGCGGCAGCAGTCCGGCGGCGATCCAGTCCACCGCCTGCTCAAAGGGGATTTTGATGCGGTTCTTGGTCAGCGGTGCCCACATATCGTATGGTTGCAGCGTATCGACGCCCAATCCCTTTTTGCGGATTTGGAAGTAGCGCTGCCAGACGGGTAGATTTTTCTTGAAGGTTTCGATTAGATTGTGGAAAACTTCCACCGGAACATTGTCCCGATATAAGGAAGCGGCCAGCGACGACTTATGTTTGCGGGCTTTCATCTGGAAGATATTCTGCCGAATGGAATTTGCCAAGTTGCTGGAGAGGGTATTCTTGAACTCCAGGTGCTTGTCCATGTAGAGTTCCCACGCGCTGCGGCGGGCAGTGCGGTCTTCGGTCGAAAGGATTTTCCAGAGTGCGCCTTCGGTAATTTCAAGCGGTTGCCCAAGACCGTTGACGCCCGACGCATATTTGAAGTCGGCATTGGTCAGCATGCTGGCTGTGTGGGTGGGCCCGCCGAACGGGTCGGCCAGCATGCCGAGCAGCTCCTCCACTTCGGCAGAGCGCACATGTGCCTGCTGGCGGAAGAGATTATCCAGATAGTGCGCATACAGGCGCAGTTTTGGTTCATCTTGCAACCATTGATACAGGATTGTTTCGCCGATTTCGATCAACTCGGGGTCAATAAAGGAAATCGCCGCAATTACCTGCCCAAAAGCTCCCTGCGCCTTGCCAGACATGGCAGCAGCGTTTTGATCGGTGGTGTCCACCGCGTAGGCAAACCCGGCATAGACATACATGCGGTCTGCGCGGATGAAAAGCTCCTGGCTGGCGTGAAAGGCCATCAGCAGGGTGGTTGGGCCTTCCTGAATGCGCCCCTGAAATTTCTTGACTTCGGGGATGCTTTCCAAAATGCTGGCAACTTCCACTTCCCAGGCTTCGGGACTGGCGAACATGCTTTCGGCATTCCAGGTGTATTGCTTGTCAATAGCGCTGCGGACGGGGGTGGTTTCAGGGGGCATGGGTTGGCCTTTCGTGGGTGTAGGGACTAGGGTATGAGATCGCCCCTACCGTGGGAGAGAAAAACAAATACGCGCGCCTGAGCCGGGCTGCGGATCGACCCAGATGCGGCCACCGTGGGCTTCGACGATGGCGCGAGCCAGGAACAGGCCCAACCCTGCACCTTTGGTCTTGCGGATGGCAACGTCGGCGCGATAGAAGCGGTCAAAGATATGGGGCATGTCCCGCGAGTTGATGCCGGGGCCTTCGTCGCTGATGGTGACGATTACCTGCTCCGGGCGCACCTGCCCGCTGATGCGAATTTCGCCTTTGGGCGCATATTTAATCGCATTCGAGATCAGGTTCGAAAGCACCTGCTCGATGCGGGTCTCGTCCGCCAGAATAACGGGGAATTTTTCGGGGAAGTCGACGGCAAAGGTATGCGCCTTGGTCTGGGTTTTGAAGCGTTCCGCCAGACGGGCGGCGAGCGCTGGCAGCGCCACATCTGCCCGGTTTAACGAGAGTCCGCCCGCTTGCAGACGCGAAGCATCCAGCAAATCTTCGATCATTTTGGTCAGGCGGTCGGCTTCGTCTTCGATGACGGCCAGGCTTTCTTGAATGGTACGTTTGTCCCAGCGGGCGTCGTCGCGGCGCAGTGTGGATGCATAGCCTTTGATGAGCGCGACGGGTGTTTTCAGTTCGTGACTGACGATCGAGATGAAGGTGGCTTTGATCTCGTCTGCCGTGCGGAAGTGGGTGATGTCACGCACAGTAACGATGATATTGCGTAGCTTACTATCAGCATTCAGCAGCGGCGCGTAGGTCACTCCGACCGGGATGGGCGGTGGTTCGGGGCGCTTCAGGTCGCCTTCGACGTAGAGATGCGCGTTTGGGGTGAGCGGCCAGTCGGCGCTGACGGCTTCGCTCAGGGTCAGTCCGTCGGGTTTGCCCATCCAGCGGATGATTTCGTCATGCGCCTTGCCCTGAATGGCCTCGCGTGACTGATGGTAAATGCGCTCAAAAGCCGGGTTGACGCGCTCGATGATGTGATCGGCTGTCAGAATCAAAATGCCATCCGCAGCCGAGTCAATCAGCGCATCGAGGCGCTGCTTTTCGTAGAGACTCTGTCCGTAAAGCTGGGCGTTGAAGACCGCAATCGCTGCCTGGTCGGCAAAGGATTGAAGCAGTTGCTTGTCGTTGGGTGAGAAAACATCAGGGTACGAGCGGAAGATGAAGATTACGCCAATGACCTGTCCATGCGTTACCAGCGGCAAGCCAACTCCGTTGAGCAGGCCCATGCTGGCGCTGTAGGTCAGGTCTTTGAGCATGCGGTTAAGTTCAACCACATCCAACTCAGCGACGGTTTCTTCGGCGAGTAGCGGCTCAAGGTAACGCAGAAAGGCCGGTGGGATGCCATGCGCAGCCGTCACCCGCCACGAGGTTTGTTCCTTGAGCGCAATCAGCCCCGCCTGCCCGGCCAGCATTTCGATTGAGATACGCAAAATGCGCGCGAGCAGTTTCTCCAGGTCAAGTTCCTGGGTGACGGCGCGCGCGATTTCGAGCAGGTAATCGCGCTGGCGAACACGGAAATCAGGGAGCATAGGGTTTCGTCTTCAACGGACTCTTTCACGGAATCACGGATTTGAACGGACAAGTGCTGGTATTTTATCATTTTTGATGAACAGCAATGAAGAATGGTTTTTTTTAAAATCGCGTATAATTTCAGCATCCTTCTAAATGGGGAATCCCGATGGCTGAAACCAAGAAACTACAAGTCTTTCTGTGCCACGCATCCGCAGACAAGCCCAAAGTCAGCGAGTTATATCGCTATTTGCGCCGTCGCGGCATTGCCCCCTGGCTGGACGCGGAAGATTTGCTGCCAGGGCAAGATTGGCAAATCGAAATTCCCAAAGCGTTGCTGGCTTCGGACGTGATTGTCGTTTGTTTGACGCAAAATTCGGTCACAAAAGAAGGATACGTCCAGAAAGAGATTGGCTTTGCGCTCGATAAGGCGCAGGAAAAACCGGGAGCGATCTTTATCATTCCCGCCAAGCTGGAAGCGTGCGACGTCCCGGATCGTTTATCCCGTTATCACTGGGTAGATTTGCATCTGGATGGCGGTTACGCACGCCTGATGCGCAGCTTGAAACTGCGTGCCGATCAACTTGAACGCACTCGAATCGAACTTTCCAAGACAGATGAAATCAGCCCCCATCCGGGCAATGTTCCCTCGTTTTCGGTTGGTCAGGGTGTATCAGGTACCATTATTGTTGGGGACGATAACACCATCAATGTTCTGCCAACCTTGGTTGCGCCTGACAATGTTACCCAACATGAAGAACGGGCAGCAGAAGTCCAACGTCAGGAAAAGGTCGAAGAGCAAAGAATAGCGCAAAAGCAAATAGAACAAGAACCTGCTCCTGATGAAGAAGCAGAAAAAGACCAAATAGCCAAAGCTGAAGATGAAAGAATTGCAAGTGAGAATGCTGAACAAATAGCGACACAGAAAACTGAAGATGCAATAAAGGCGCACGAAAAACATGAAAGTGGGCAGCATATTCGTGCTCAAATCTGGGCGCGTTTGAAAATCCCAATTTTTCTTTTAAGTGGCCTTTTTTTTGTTGCAATATTATTGCCAGTAATAATTCCGATTGCCAGAACCCCAATCACTGTGGCTACTCGTACACAAACTGTTTTGCCTCGAATTACCGAAAATTACCTGACCAACATACCTACTCCGACGATAACGCCAACAGTTGTATCTGGTCATGCAGTGGTTCAAGGAGTTACTGGAGGATCAGCGAACGTCAAAGATCAACAAATTCTGTCGCCAGGCGCAGAAATTATCAGCCAGAATGCAGGAATACGTATTGTAGTTGGTCAGCAAAGTGGTAAGTCGGGTGTAACGTATTGGTTTGCCAATAGTGTTGGAAAATTGGATTTTGATGCAGCTATGATGAAACCGCTTCTATCAAACGGTCTGCTCTATATCCAACCCGGAAGTGGTAGTGCAGAAATACATTTTGCGCAACCCGATATTATTGCATCTGTCAGTGGTGGCAGGATGATTGTTGAGGTAAAGGCAGATGAGATCATTGTTTATTGCTTTGAAGGGAAATGCCGTCTTGATGTGGATATGGATAGCAAACTTATCCCTGTCAAAAATAGCCTTTCCTACAACATAAAAACGCAGCAATGGATTCCATCCAATGGGGAGATACCTTATGATGAACAATGGGATTGGAACATACGTTGTAACAGATGTATGGATGATTTTATTCCAAGTCCTACACATCCCCAAACAATAACTCCAACAGCAACAGTTGTACCTGGTCAGGCAATGGTTCAAGGAATTATTGGAGGCTCAGCGAACGTTAAAGATCGACAAATTCTGTTGCCAGGCACAGAAATTTCCAGCCAGAATGCAGGAATACGTATTGTGGTTGGTCTGGTAAGAGGTGTGGGTGTAACGTATTGGTTTGCCAACAGTGTTGGAAAAGTGGATTTTGATGCATACATGATGAAACCGCTTCTATCAAATAGTGCACTTTATATCCAACCCGGAGGAAGTGGCAGTGCAGAAATACATTTTGCACAACCCGATATTATTGCATCTGTCAGTGGTGGCAGGATGATTGTTGATGTAAAGGCAGATGAGATCATCGTTTATTGCTTTGAAGGAAAATGCCGTCTTGATGTGGGCATAGATGGCAAAATTATCCCTGTCAAAAATAGCCTTTCCTACAACATAAAAATGCAGCAATGGATTCCATCCAATGGGGAGATACCCTATGATGAACAATGGGATTGGAATATACGTTGTAACAGATGTATGGATGATGTTATTCCCTCACCAACGCCCACTCCAACAGTGCATCCTACCTCTGTAGAAGTGCAAACTTCACCGACAAAACGAAAGCCTCATTAGTGATCTCAATGGAACTCCAGTCCCCTGCCAATGAACCAGTGCATCATGGGCAATAATATGATTACTATAAACTTGTTGAATTACAACAACTATATTGGCGATACAACCAAAGTTTGTTTATATCCAAATGGCAAAGCCCTTATGATGCACTGGATATAGCTGGAAGGAATGATCTTATACTCTACATCTTGTATGCGGAGCGATCCCAACATTGATGACGATAATACTGGTTTCCGCAGTTTGTTTTCTCGATATAGAAAAGGGGTAAAAAAATTCTGATCTTTTATGCATTAAAACCCCCGATCTCCATCACCCCTTCCCCATGACATTCCCCCGTTGACGGAACTTTTGAAGGCTGCTATTATCAGTTGGTGCAAAGATGGTTGGGTACGTTCAAGAAGGAAGTTGCAGGCATGCTGCGCTGGCTGGCCCCAGGGTTGGGGGTCAAGCGCTGGTTTTTTCTCCTTTTGCTGGGTGTAACTTTGCTGGGCGTGGGGTTGGCCTACTTTTTGCTGGATTTTTACCGCACCAGTATTTCGGATGATCTTCTGCCAGTTTTGGATGTGGCAACCCTGCGCTTTCTCCCGCGCCTGATGCGTGTCGTCATCTTTGGTGGACTGGGCGTGTCGATGATTTCGCTGGGAATTTGGGGTTTGAATCGTGCCCTGCTCAACCCGTTCGTGCGCCCCGGCGCGCGGCTTGTTGACCAGATCGCCGAATTTCGCCGCCGTGAGCGTGGCCCCAAAATTGTCACACTTGGTGGCGGACATGGCATGTCCACGCTGCTGCGTGGTTTGAAGGCGCATACCTATAACCTGACTGCCGTCGTTACCGTTGCGGACGATGGTGGTTCCTCCGGGGTGTTGCGGCAGAGCCTGGGCATTTTGCCCCCCGGAGACATTCGTAATTGTCTGGCGGCACTCTCGAACGATGAAGCCTTGCTGGCACAGTTGTTCCAGTACCGTTTTAGCAGTGACACCGGCCTGGGCGGACATTCGTTTGGCAACCTTTTCATCTCGGCGCTGGCCGAGGTAACGGGCAGCTTCGAAGAAGCGGTGGCCGAATTCGGGGCGGGTGCTCTCGGTTCACGGGCAGGTGCTCCCGGCGACGTTGCACGATATCAAACTCATCGCCGATGTCCGGGTGCCGAATATTGTCAACGAGATACGGGTAAAAGGCGAGAGCAATATCCCCACCATGCCCGGGCGTGTGCGCCGCGTCACCATCGAGCCAAACAATCCGCCAGCTTATCCGCCGGTGATTCAGGCGATTCTGGCAGCCGACATGATTGTGATTGGGCCAGGTAGCTTGTACACAAGCCTGATGCCCAACCTGCTGGTGCCCGACCTGCTGGCAGCCATTCGTGCTAGTAAGGCGATGAAGGCCTACATTGTTAATATCGCTACACAGCGTGGCGAGACGGCGGCCTACACCTGCTCTGACCATATTCGTGTCTTTGAAGAGCATGTTGGTCCCGATTTATTCGATGTGATTGTTTATAATAACAACTATACGGGGACGCTGCCAGACGGAATCGAATGGGTTAAGTTGGATCAAAAGGCCGCGATGTATCCTGTGTATGGGGCAGATGTGCTGGATGCCGAGCGCCCCTGGCATCACGACTCGAGCAAGCTGGCCGAAAGCCTGATGGATTTGCTGTACGAGCGCAAGGGTCCGCTGGCGTTGGGCAATGATGATTAACCTTCAGGTGGGAAAGTTCGCGCAGTTTTCAATTTGTCTGTAGAGGGAACGTCATCTGATGTTAGAATGGCGTGTCCGCTTACAAAATAAACCTGTCCACAATTTAAATTAATGAGGAGATCTATCATGACAGTTAAAGTTGGTATCAATGGTTTTGGGCGCATCGGGCGCCTCGTGTTTCGCACAATCAAGCAGCGCTATCCCAATGCAGACATCGAAGTTGTTGCGGTCAATGATCTGTTCGACCCGGAAACAAACGCGCATTTGCTCAAGTACGATTCAACCTATGGTCACTACAACGGTACAGTAGGCGTCAAAGACGGCCACCTGGTCGTGGATGGCAAGACCATTACCGTCAGCGCCGAGCGTGACCCTGGTGCAATCAAATGGAAAGATGCTGGTGTCGACATTGTAATTGAGTTCGACCGGTTTCTTCACGGATGGCACCAAGGCTGTTGCCCACATCCATCAGGGTGGTGCGAAGAAAGTCATTATCTCGGCCCCTGCCAAGAACGAAGACATCACAATTGTGCTCGGCGTCAATGAAGACAAATATGACGCATCCAAGCACCATGTCGTCTCAAACGCTTCCTGCACCACCAACGGTCTTGCGCCGGTTGCCAAAGTCTTGAATGACAAGTTCGGCATTGAAAAAGGCTTGCTGACCACCGTCCACGCTTACACCAATTCACAGAAATTGCAGGATTTGGGCGCGAAGGATTTGCGCGACGCCCGCGCCGCCGCCGCCAACATCGTCCCCTCGCCGACGGGCGCGGCCAAGGCTGTTGGTCTGGTCATCCCCGAATTGCAGGGTAAATTCAGCGGCATGGCTTTCCGCGTGCCGACGCCCACCGTTTCGGTCGTCGATTTCACGGCCATTTTGACCAAGGACTCCAGCATTGAATCCATTCGCGCGGCTATGCTCGAAGCTGCTGCTGGTCGCATGAAGGGCTACCTGGATGTGACTGACGAACCGCTGGTCTCCACGGACTTCCGTGGCACGAGCTTCTCGTCCATTTTCAGCGCCATTGATACGCTGGTGCTTGGCAACCTGGTCAAGGTCGTCGCCTGGTATGACAACGAATGGGGTTACGCCTCCCGCGTGGCTGATTTGACTTCGTTGATTTCGAAGAGCCTGTAGTTGGGAATTAGTAAATTAGGGATTGGTAGATTGGTATGAACCAATTTGCCAATTTACCAACCCGGAGAATCCCATGTTCAGCAAAAAAACAATTAGAGACATTGATGTAAAAGGCAAAAAAGTCCTCGTGCGCGTGGATTTTAACGTGCCGATCAAAGATGGCGTCGTCGGAGACGATACACGCATCCGTGGGGCGCTGCCGACGCTTGAAGCGTTGCTCAACGCTGGCGCTTCGCTAATTTTGTGCTCGCATCTGGGCCGCCCCAAAGGCGGCCCCGAAGCCAAATTCTCGATGAAGCCAGTTGCCGAATATCTCGGCAAGTTGATGAATCGGGATGTGGCCTTTGCCGAAGACTGCATTGGCCCGGCTGCGGAAGCGGCTGCGAAGGCGCTCCAACCCGGTGGCATCCTCGTGCTCGAGAACACCCGCTTCCACCCTGAAGAAGAGAAGAACGACCCTGGCATGGCCCAACAACTGGCAAAGCTGGCGGATATTTACGTCAACGATGCTTTTGGCTCTGCCCACCGCGCCCACGCTTCAACAGAAGGTGTGGCGAAGTACATCCCGGCTGTGGCAGGTCTGCTGATGGAAAAGGAAATCCAGTATTTGGGCGCAGCCGTGGCCAACCCTGAACGTCCGTTTGTGGCGATTTTGGGCGGCGCGAAGATCAGCGACAAGATCGGCGTCATCAAGAACCTGCTGACCAAAACCGACACGATCCTGATCGGCGGCGGCATGGCGAACACCTTTTTCAAGGCGCAAGGTTATGCTCTGGCTGATTCACTGGTCGAAGCCGATGCGGTTGAAACCGCCAAAGAACTGCTCAAAACATCAGGAAACAAACTGAAACTTCCGGTGGATGTGGTCGTTGCTGACAAATTTGACGCCGCCGCTGACCACAAGACCCTCCCCGCGGGCAACATCCCCGAGGGCTGGCGCATCCTGGATATTGGCCCGGCCACGATCGCCGAGTATGCCAAGGTTGTTGGTGCGGCTAAAACTGTCGTCTGGAACGGTCCAATGGGCGTCTTCGAATTCCCCGAATTTGCCAAGGGCACCTTTGGTGTGGCCCAGGCTGTGGCCGATTCGAGCGCCGTCAGTATCATCGGTGGCGGAGATTCTGTCGCTGCCATTCAAGACGCCGGCCTGACCGACAAAGTCACCCACATTTCAACGGGTGGCGGCGCGTCGCTCGAAATGCTCGAAGGGCTTACGCTCCCGGGTGTTGCGGCGCTGCTCGACAAGTAATTTGTTTCTTCGAAACAGGATGGGCCGAAGCCCATCCTGTTTTTTTGTTTAATCGGCTGGGACTTCCGATGGATGTTTACATTTCCATCTTCCGTGGATAATAGCTACATTATCCGCTCTACCAACCCTCAGAGGAGAAAAATATGGAAAATCCTGTCCAAGCTGCACCCCAAAAATCAAACAAAGGTTTGATTATCGGGATTATCGTTGTTGTCGTGTTATGTTGCTGTTGTGTTGTTCTCATTGGTGGCCTGGCAATTCTTGGACCTGCGATTAGCAAAACGTATTCCAACATCAACAAGAGCCTGACCAGCCCCAACCTTTCCGACTTCCCGACCATTTCTCCCAAGGATTTTCCGACCATCTCGCCCGACATGACAATTCCTGCTGTGTCAGATGTCATTCCAACAGGCGGCAAGGGTGATGAAACCCAGCGCGCCAGTGCCTGGGGATATGTCATTATTCAAGCATCGCTGGATGGCTGCGTGATGAGCAACCCCAAGGCCTCTGACACAAAGATTAGCGTCACGCAGGAGCCCGATGCGGATGGCGTGTGGGTGGAGGACTGGACCGTCAATTGTGATGGGGGCACCACCAAGACGTATTCGGTCACCTTTACCCCTGGTGCAAGTGGTAGTACCGACATCAAGGTAAAGTAAGGACATCAGGGTAAGAACCAGCAAACGATCCGCAAAGCATTGTCTTTGCGGATCGTTTTTGATGAGATTCAGTCGTCCAAGTCGGCTATAATTCACGCATTAAATGGGTCAATCGACCAGCCAAATCAAGGAGCAGTTTATGGCATTCACGGCCGGAACACAAGTGGGACCCTATCGCATCATGGAGCAATTGGGCCAGGGCGGTATGGCCGTTGTCTACAAAGCCTATCACGCCTCCCTTGATCGTTATGTTGCCATCAAAGTACTGCACCGCGCTTTTCTTGAAGATGCCAATTTTGTGGCGCGTTTTGAACGTGAAGCCCGCGTTGTGGCCCGGCTTGAGCACCCCAATATTGTCCCGATTTATGATTATGCCGAATACGAAGGCCAGCCCTACCTTGTGATGAAATATATCGAGGGCGAGACGCTCAAGGCGCGTTTGCAGCGCGGTCCGCTTACAGTGGATGAAATCACCCATATTGTCGAAACAGTTGGCGCGGCGCTTGCCTACGCCCATCGTCAGGGTATTTTGCACCGCGATGTCAAACCGTCCAATGTGATCAATGCCAATGATGGTCAAATCTATCTGGCCGATTTTGGGCTGGCGCGTATTGCCCAATCTGGTAAATCGACGCTGACCACCGATGCCGTGCTCGGCACGCCGCAATATATCTCGCCTGAACAGGCCATGGCGAAGAAAGACCTTGATGAAGGCACAGATATTTATTCCTTTGGGGCCATGCTCTATGAGATGACGGTAGGTCGTGTCCCGTTTACTTCCGATACGCCTTTTTCGATCATCCATGACCACATCTATACACCACTGCCGTTGCCGAGTAGCATCAACCCCGATATTTCGCCCGTGCTTGAACGGGTTTTACTTAAAGCGCTCGCCAAAGAACGTGCAGACCGCTACAAGGATGTCCCCAGTATGGTGGCGGCATTCAAAGAAGCATGGACAAGCAGCCCCGCGATGGCGACCTTCTCCGCAGCCCCATCTGTCCCGCAGCCTGTTCCTGCACCCTTAGTCAACGCGTCATCCCCTTTGACTGCCTCCATGCCACCGCAGCCGGTGACCCCACCCAGGGTTGTTCCCGCTCCACCTGTAGCGCTTGGCCAAAAACAAAAGTCCAACCGCTGGATTTGGGTTGCGCTCGGGCTGCCGCTTTTGTGTGGTTGCTGTTTATTCGGTTTCTTTGTTTTTCGGGGCTTTAACCAAAATAAGCCCGCCATCCCGGAAGCCACGAACGATCCCATTTTTGACGGAACGCCCATCGTCACCCACGATCTTCCGGATGACACGGCAACCGGCCTGCCACAAATGCAGATCGACCAGGCCAAAAAAATGGTTGATAATCATCCCAAAGATGCCAGAGCGCACATGATCTATGGTTTTGCGCTGGTGCGTAGCGGGCAGGCAACAAATGGCTACGACGAAATCAAAAAGGGTGTCAATCTGGCAGACAAAAATCAGGCTGTCTTGCTGGCTGCCGCAAAATCTTTTGAAGAGCAAGAAGCCTGGCTGGCTGCTGCTATTGTTGATGTACAAATTGTCAAAAACGCCAGAGTGACGCCTCCGGCGCGCGTTGATGCCATGCAGGAAGCCTTTTATTATGGCTTTCAGGATGAGCAAGCGCCCAATGTCCTTGATTACAGTACAATCAGCAACGCCGATCCGTCACTGGCGTTAATTGCGCAGGCAAGTCATATCATCGATTATGCGGATGATGAAAGCGCGATCCAGCCGGTGCTTGATCAGTTGGAAGCGTTGAAACCGGGCCTGGGAGTCAAAAAATTGCTGCAAGCGCAATATCTGATAGATCAGGATCACGGGGCTGATGCAAAAACCTTGCTTCAAGGTCTGATCGGTGCGGCTGATACATCCGCATGGGTCAAGGATGAAGCGACGACATTACTTTCCGATATTCAATAAATTAGGAGTCATCATGCGTACCCCCTTTGTAGCTGGAAACTGGAAAATGAACAAAACCGTTGCCGAAGCGCGCGACCTGATCGCGGCGATGGGCCCTGAGCTGAAAAATATTCAGGGTGTCGAAAAGGTTGTCTGTCCTACCTTTGTTTCATTGGTGGCGGTCGCCAACCTGGTCAGTGGCACCGATATTGGCCTGGGCGCGCAGGATATGCACTGGGAAGAAAAAGGCGCTTTTACCGGGCAGGTTGCGCCGAACATGGTCAAAGAGTTTTGCAAGTACGTCATTCTCGGCCACTCTGAGCGCCGTACATACTTTGGCGAAACGGATGAAACCGTCAATAAGAAAGTGCTTGCCGCCCAAAAACACGGATTGATTGCAATTGTCTGTGTTGGTGAAACCCTGGTTGAAAACCAGTCCGGGAAAACCGCAGAAGTCGTCCGCCGCCAAACACTCGAAGGGTTGAAAAGTGTGGATGCAACGTTCGCTCCCAGCCTGGTGATCGCCTATGAGCCGGTCTGGGCCATCGGAACGGGACTCGCTTCATCGGGAGAGAATGCCGAAGCTGTCCACCGTGATGTTATCCGCGCGGCCCTTGCGGAGCTTTTCGGTGGCGAAACGGCCCAGGCCATCCGCATTTTGTATGGTGGTTCTGTCACTGCCGCCAATGCCGCCGAGTTTTTTGCACAGCCTGATATTGATGGCGCGTTGGTGGGGGGCGCAAGCCTGAAAGTGGATGAGTTTATTGCGATTACAAAAGCTGCTGCATAACCAATCGTAAAAAGGAGAATGTTATGGTCAAGTCTGGTTTGATTGTAGGTGTTGTCATGTTCTTCGTTGTGCTTGGTGCGGCGCTGGTTAGTCCGCTTTGTGCGCTCTGTATCCCGCTCTTTGCCGGGTTGGGCGCAGGATATTTGGCCGGTGTGTTTGACAAGCCAGCCATACCCAACGATATGCTCAAACGCGGCGCAGGCGCAGGTGCGATTGCAGGCGCAATTGCCATCTTTGCGCAGATCATTGCGGCGATTGTCAATGTTTATATATTACAGAATCCGCAATTTAATCCGGGCAAGGCAATTTTAGGAACACCTATTGATCCAAGCACCATCTTAATGGGGCAGGCGTTTGCTGCTCTTTGTGTTGGCGGTATCAATGTGCTGCTTACAGCAGCTTTTGGCGCTGGTGGCGGGGCGATCTGGTCTAAAACGGCTGGAAAGCCAGAAACTTTAGACGTAGCCGCCTAAGTTTGCGCGGATATTCTTGCACCCACAGCGCAATACGCATGAAAAATTGGGCGTATTGCGCTGTTGAATCTCTATGCTAAACTCTTTTGATGGTCTCTTTTGGCTGTTGGTGGTGTTGGCTGCGCTACTTTTTTTACAGCGCAGTCTGCACCGCGAGATGCAGGCTGTTTTGTTGATTGCAACGCGCAGCCCGGGTATTACGGTGGGGGTATTTTCGCTTATTTTTTTCCCTGGCATTTTCTTGCATGAACTAAGCCACTGGTTGATGGCAAAGCTGTTATTTGTGCCCACTGGCGGTTTTTCGCTCATTCCCCAGACCATGCCTGACGGGCAACTGCAATTGGGCTATGTCGAAGCTGCCGAATCGGATATTTTTCGCGATACCCTGGTGGGTGCAGCGCCGTTACTTACAGGAACACTGGTTGTCGCGTTTGTGGCGGTGCAGCGACTACAGTTGGTGATTATGTGGGATGTATTGCGCCAGGGTCAATGGTCCCTCTTTTTTCAGGGATTACAACTTTTGCCCGCCGTCCCCGATTTCTGGCTGTGGTTTTATCTCACCTTTGCCGTTTCAAGCACCATGATGCCATCTGAATCGGATCGACATGCCTGGCTGCCCTTTGGCCTGGTGGCAGGCGGATTGCTTATACTGGCAATTGTGGCTGGCGCTGGCCCCTGGATGGTGAATAATCTGGCTGGTCCGCTTAACGACTTTTTTCGTGGGACAGCCCTGGTTTTTCTGGTAAGCGTTATTGTTCATGCTGTGCTAATTGCCCCGTTCTGGCTCGTTCATCGCGCTCTGACAAAGTTGACTGGTCTGGATGTTGGGTAAAGTGCAAGCCAGTTTTTCAGCATCCTTGGCAATGAAACTGCAAGCATTTTTTAGGATTCTTTTAGATAAATCACCCGCCAGTCCTCTTGAATCGCCCTTTCATTTATGTTAGAATGATTCTTGTTACCCTATAGGTAGGGGGGCGTGAGAATTCATTCGCCATATATGGCGGTAACATCTGTTCTATTAATGGAGTTTGCATGCGTTGTCCATACTGTCAGTATCATGAATCCAAAGTAGTGGACACCTCCCACGATAGTCACGGCGGCATTCGCCGCCGTCGCGAGTGTGAGAAATGTAACCAGCGTTTTAGCACATACGAAAGACCCATCCTCTCCACACCACTCATCATCAAACAAGATGGCACACGTGAAGAATTTGATCGTGAAAAGCTGCGCCGTGGGCTGCGCATTTCCTGCGCCAAGCGGCCTGTTTCAGCAGCAGATGTTGAGCGTTTGATTGGTCAGGTGGAGGCCGAATTGCAGAAGCTCGGTAAGGCGGAAATCTCTTCCCGCATTGTGGGTGATATGGTCATTAGCGGCTTGAAAGAGCTGGACCAGATTGCTTATATCCGTTATGCCATTGTATATCTGCGCATGGATGATCTGCATTCGTTGCGCAGTGAAATTGACCGCCTTCTCGAAGGCTAATATCCAAACCACTATCTCTGGCCTGCGAGTCTTTTGACTCACAAGGCCAGGGATTTTCTATCTAACGTAGACTCTATGAATCATTTTGAGTCAAATTTTTGCAACAGAATAGGAGAGTATCACATGGCCACACAAGTAATATCCCAGAAATCGGGCATGCTGCCCACCCCGCCCCTGCCCGCCGATTTGCCTTCGGTACAATTGACCGACAACGCCCGCCAGGTACTCGTCCGACGTTATGTGCGCCGGGGCCAGAATGGCAAACCCGTGGAGAGTGTGGAAGAGATGTTCTGGCGTGTGGCGTATCATGTCGCCAAAGTGGAGGAAGGCTGGGATGGCGACCCCATTCAGCGTGCACGTGAATTTTACAGCCTGCTGACGACGAAGAAATTCTTCCCGAATTCGCCCACCTTTACCGGGGCGGGTACGCCCCTTGGGCAGCTCGCTGCCTGTTTCGTTTTGCCCATCAGCGACGATATGGGCCGCCACTCTGCAGGCATCTTCCAGACCCTGCGCGATGCCGCGCTCATTCAGCAGACCGGCGGCGGGAACGGATTCAACTTTTCGCGCCTGCGCCCCCACGGGGCGATTGTCAACACATCCGCCGGGCAGGCTACAGGGCCGGTAGGTTTTCTACGGGTCTATGACCATGCATTCGGCGAAATCGCCCAGGGTGGCACCCGTCGCGGCGCCAACATGGGCGTCATGCGTGTCGATCACCCGGATGTGGAAGAGTTCATTACATCCAAGATCAGCGAAAACGCCATCACCAACTTCAATATTTCTGTCGGTATTACTGACGCCTTCATGCACGCCGTCAAGGAAGACAAGGATTGGGATCTGGTCTTCCCCGACATCACCACACCTGAATATGCGGCTTTCTCTGGCACGCTCGAACAGGCTCGCGCCGCTGGCGTGCCGATCCGCGTGTACAAGACTGTCCGTGCGCGTGATCTGTTCAACAAGATTGTTGAGCAGGCTCACCACAACGGCGAACCCGGTGTACTTTTCCTCGATGCCGCCAACCGTTCCAACCCGGTGCCGCATCTCTACCCATTGGAATCGACCAATCCGTGTGGTGAGCAATGGCTTGGGCCTTACGAAAACTGCTGCCTTGGCTCGGTCAACCTGGCGCAGCACTTCGGTGCAAATGCTTCTGTTGACTGGGAATTGCTGCGCCAGAGCGTAGCGCTCTCCACCCGCTTTTTGGATGACGTTGTTGAGGCGAATGCCTACGTCCCGGCGGTGCCAGAACTCAAAGCAGCTGCACACCGCGCCCGCCGCATCGGTCTCGGCATTATGGGTCTGGCCGATTTGATGTATCACGTCGGCGTGCGTTATGGCTCACCCGAAGGCCAGGAATTTGCCGCCCAGATTATGGAATTTGTCCGTTTTCACTCGATGAAAACTTCCATCGAGATGGCCGAAGAGCGCGGCGCGTTTCCTGCCATCAAGGGTTCCATTTACGACCCCGCCAAGTTGAAGTGGACTGCCCCCAAGAGCATTGTGCCAGTGACAACCGATTGGCAGCGCCCCGCGCTGGACTGGGCCCAAATTGTTAGTGCG
Organism: uncultured Chloroflexia bacterium; assembly: GCA_963757465.1. Taxonomy (GTDB): domain Bacteria; phylum Chloroflexota; class Anaerolineae; order Anaerolineales; family Villigracilaceae; genus UBA5195. The sequence continues at coordinate 991,305 of CAVWRY010000011.1, forward strand.
ATGAAAAAGCACGGTATCCGCAACGCTGCTCAGACGACCGTGGCCCCCACCGGGACGATTGCCACCGTCGCGGGCTGCGAAGGCTACGGGTGCGAGCCCGTCTTTGCGCTGGCTTACATCCGCCACGTTAATGACAATGGCAAAGACCTGAAACTGACCTACGGCTCGCCGCTCTTTGAAGCTGCGCTGGCGAAGGCTGGCATTGCTCCCGAAGCGCGTCAGAAGATTTTCGAAGAAGTGATGAAGCATGGCACCGTTCAGGGTGTCGATGGTGTGCCCGAAGAGATGGCGCACATCTTTGCGACCGCTGGCGATGTCACCGCTGAAGAGCACGTGCGCATGGCCGGGGCGTTGCAGGCTTTTGTCGATAACTCGATTTCGAAGACTATCAATTTCCATGAAGGTGCCACCGAAGCGGATGTTGCTACCGCATACATGCTCTCATGGGAACTCGGCGCGAAGGGGATTACCGTTTACGTAACCGGTTCACGCGACAAGGTCGTGCTCGAAACCCACGCCACTGCCGACAAGAAACAGACTGCCCTGGCTCCGGCTGCGGCCCCCGAAACGGCTGAGATTCATACGCCTGTTGAAAAGATTTTGCAACAGCCGACGACGGTCATCTGGCACGATACCAAGAAGCCGCGTCCGCGCAGTTTGCATGGCGAAACGTATACGATTGAGACGCCATTAGGCAAGGCCTTTGTGACAGTCAATAGCAATGGCGGCAATCAGCCATTCGAAGTCTTTATCAATACCGCCAAGGCCGGTTCTGAGACGGCTGCCGTTTCAGAAGCAATTGGACGTTTGATCTCCTATGTGCTGCGTCTGGCTTCGCCCGTTGCGCCGATTGATCGCCTGCGCGAAGTGGTAACCCAATTGACCGGCATCGGTGGCGGACGTTCGCTAGGCTTTGGGCCCAAGCGAGTGCGCTCGCTGCCAGACGGGGTCGGCCAGGTGCTGGGTGAATATCTCAGCAACCGCGAAGGTCAGCCGATACAGCTCGATATTGCGGGTGGCAGTTCCGCCCCGATCCATGGGCATACCGAGCACAAATCCACACCCAGCCATGCCAGTGGTATGAAGATTGGTGACCTGTGCCCCGAGTGCGGGGAAGCGGCTGTTGTCAACGAAGAAGGCTGCCGCAAGTGTTATGCTTGTGCGTTTAGTGAGTGTTAAAGACGGTTGCAGGTTAGAAAGTTGAAGGTAGGGCTTCTAAAGCTTTGGCTTTGGAAGCCCTTTTTGCTGAAAATGTCAGAAATGTTAGAATGTTGTCACCCTTTTGTAAACAAACCTCAACCCGAAAATATTGCATTTTCACAGGCCCGTATGATACAAATAAGATTGTAGTTGTCTTATCTTCTTCGACGAAAGGGCCTTTATGCGTTCAATGTGGATCAGCCATAAAAATCATCAGATTTTCTGGCAGGATTTTTCGAAGCATGATTTATTGGAGATCGAGGCCGTTAAGGAAGAGTTGCAGGCAGTGCAGGACATTGTTCTTCAGCAACCTAAAAATTCTGTGCTGGTACTATCCGACTTCCGCAATACGCAAATTGGCAAAGATTTGATGGATTTGATGGTCAACGCATCAAATATCACAAAAGATCATGTTAAAAAAACGGCTGTTTTGGGCGTTTTTGGCACCAAACGCATTCTAGCTGCATTTGACAGGCCAGCCCCTGTCATTTTTTGACGATATTGAAAAAGCCAAAGATTGGCTGATTGAATAAGCCGCCGCCAGATCAAAAAAGCTGTCGATGAGAAATCGTCGACGGCTTTTTTTTGTCTATGATTGACAAAAATTAAATTTTTGATGAGTACATTTTGGGATGTGGAATTTGGTTGTATACTACAGCCAAATTCCACATCCCAAAGGAGATAAAGAAGTATGCCTACAACAAATAAGAAACGGCTTGAACAAGAACGCATGGTACGTGAAAAGAGAAAAAAGGATAATCAGATCATCCTTAGCGTTATCGTTGTCATCCTTTTGGTGGCGATTGGGGCTTTCTTATATATCAATTATGGGTCTAAACCCGCTGCCCCCACGCCTGTATCATCTTCTGCGCCAGCAGACAATACTGCGCCAACAGCGAATGGTAATGCGCCCCAAGATTCTGCTGCTCCCACCAGCAGCGGTACCATGAGCTGGGCATCTGCCCCGGCGATGACGATTGACAAGACCAAGCAATATTTCGCCACTGTCAAAATGGCCAAGGGCGGACAATTTGTCATTCAGCTCTACCCCGATAAAGCGCCCATTACCGTCAATAGTTTTGTTTTTCTGGCGCGCCAGGGATTTTTCAGCGGTGTTACCTTTCACCGTGTGCTCGAAGGCTTTATGGCACAGGGTGGCGATCCGACTGGAAGTGGCAGTGGCGGCCCAGGGTATGAATTTGTCAACGAGGATAACGATCTGAAATTTGACAAAGCGGGTGTCGTCGCGATGGCCAACGCCGGGCGCGATACGAATGGCAGCCAATTCTTCATTACGTTTGGGCCCCAACCTTCTCTAGACGGAGGCTACACCATTTTTGGACAGGTTACCGAAGGGATGGATGTGGTAAACGCCATCACACGCCGCGACCCGCAAGAAAACCCATCTTTTACCGGCGATGCCATGGCAAGTGTCACCATTACCGAAAAATAGCATATCACACGGGTGTTGCACAGCGCTTCCAGCTTTTGCTGGAAGCGCTGTCTTTTAATCCGAGTGTTAATAAAGTGCTTGGACTTTTGCCCGATTGGACAATATAGTGTATGACAATCGATTCGTCCGCACTGTATACTTTTCTTTAGTTCGCCGTGATTCGATAAATTTGTGCAATGCACCGACATCCAAGGAGAAACCCACCATGCTTTATGATTCTGCCCCCGTGAAGTCCCAAACTCCCCGTCGCCCGTCGCCGCTTAAGATGGCGTTTCAACTTCTGGCGGTGATTGCGCTGCTGATGCAAACCATTTCCATTACTGCGGCACCTGCCAAAGCTGCGGTGGGGGCATGCACCTCCGTGGCTGACTGTTTATCAAAGATGACTCTCGACGAAAAAATTGGACAAATGACCCAGGCCAACATAGGCGCGCTGACCACGCCATCCGACATTACCACTTACTTCCTTGGCTCGATCTTAAGCGGTGGCGGCGAAGGCCCCAACGGGACATCGGGCGGCACGGCCTCACAGTGGGCCGATATGTATGATAATTACCAGACGTTTGCTGTTCAAACCCGTCTGGGCATCCCGCTCATCTATGGCGTGGACGCGGTTCATGGTCACAACAATGTTTCAGGGGCGGTGATTTTCCCCCACAATATCGGCATGGGCGCCACCCGCAATGCAGCCCTTGTCCAACAGGAAGAAGCCGTTGTCCGCGACGAAGTTTTGGGCACCGGTATGAACTGGGTTTTTGCCCCCTGTGTTTGCGTCCCGCAGGATGATCGCTGGGGCCGCTCGTACGAAGGCTTTGGCGAAAATACTGCCCTGGTGCAGACGATGTCTGCGGCTGCCGTTCAGGGTTTCCAGGGCTCCGGGTTGAGCACAACCACCGTGATGGCGACCGCTAAACACTATGTTGGTGACGGCGGCACAACCTATGGCACAGGCTCCAGTGGCTATTTGATCGATCAGGGCAATACGCAGATTGACGAAGCCACCCTGCGTGCCATTCACCTGCCTCCTTTCCAAAGCGCCGTTGCCAACAATGTTGGTTCGGTCATGGTTTCCTACAGTAGTTGGAATGGTACCAAGATGCACGGTAACCAGTATCTCATTACGACTGTTTTGAAGGGTGAGCTTGGCTTCAAAGGCATTGTCGTCTCTGACTGGGCGGGTATTGACGCAATCTCGACCGATTACCCAACCGCCGTTCGCACTGCCATTAACGCTGGTATCGACATGGTCATGGTTCCCACCGATTACAAGACCTTTATCAGCACCCTGCGCACCGAAGTCAACGCCGGGCGTGTTTCTACTTCGCGCATTGATGACGCTGTCACCCGCATTTTGACTCAGAAATTTGCGCTCGGCCTATTTACCAAGTACAAGACCGACCGCAGTTATACATCCCAGGTTGGCTCGACTGCCCACCGCGCTGTTGCCCGTCAGGCCGTGCGTGAGTCACAAGTGCTGCTCAAAAATGACGGTGTTTTGCCACTCTCCAAGACCGCCACATACAAGATCATCGTTGCTGGCAGCCACGCCGACAATTTAGGCTACCAGATGGGCGGTTGGGCGATCACCTGGCAAGGCGGTAGCGGCACTACCACAACGGGCGGCACAACCTTCTGGCAAGCCATTCAGGCAGCCAAGCCCGCCAATGTCACCTTGCAAAATGTTGGCACGAACACTGCCACCAGCTACTCAGGCGACGTTGGTATCATTGTGATCGGCGAAACTCCTTACGCTGAAGGGCATGGTGATAGCTCCACCCTTGCGTTGAGCAGCACCGATGCAACCGAGGTCTCCGATGTTTGCTCCCGAACGACAAAATGTATCGTGATTATGATGTCTGGCCGCCCGTTGATCGTCAACACCCAGATCAACCTGGCGAACGCCTTCGTCGAAGCCTGGCTGCCTGGCACCGAAGGCCTGGGCATGACCGACGTGCTCTTTGGTGATTACAACTTCACGGGCAAACTGCCTGTCACCTGGCCAAATGCTCTTTCGCAGGAGCCAATTAATGGCGGGGATGGAAAGACGGGGTTATATGCTTTCGGTTATGGTTTGAGCTATGGGACAACGCTCACCGCAACACCCACCCCCATGATTTCATCCACCCCAACAAGGACCAGCACCTCATCGCCGACTGGCGCTGTTATGACGAGCACACGCACACCTACCTGGACGCTAACTCCTGCCATCTCGAATACCCCAACCCGCACGCCAACCCAGGGGGCTTCCCCAACACGCACCCCAACGCAGGTTGTTGTCGCTACCAGCACCGCTACACAGACCCGTACAAACACCCCGGCTCCAACCACATCAGGCTCTACTTGTAGCCCTGTTACATCCACCATTACATCCCCATTCACACAGGATGGCGCAGGCACCTTCTGCTGGCAGGCCAGCACACTGGGCACCTACATAAACTCCTGGAATGTGACAAGTATTTCAGTCAATGGTGTCAACTATACCAATTTATATGCCGCTGTCAGTGCGCTGCCTGCCAAAGTTAATGGTTTTTGGTACATTAGCTACAGCAGTTCAGTTGCCTGGGGCCACTTTGAAGCCAAGTAAGTGATTTTTAACCCAAATCTATTGCGAAATCATGTTTGATCGAATGATTTCGCAATAGATTTGCGCAGGATATTTCAATTTCCTCGATGTTTTTGTCAGTTAATATTGTGTGCTTTTTAGATTAATATCGTGTAAGACACTCATCACCCAAAGTAGTACTATACTAAGAGTAGTGATGTTCATATTGATTGTAAGGTGGTTTTTGTCGCTTTTTCTCGTTCTGACAATTTTGTGTAGAAAACAGCACGCTCATTTCAAGGTATACTTACGGTACTTAATATCAATACTGGGCTTTGCTTGTATGTAATACATTTCAGGTAAAAAATGAAGTTTTGATATTCAAGTCTCAAGGTGAAAAATCTTAGCGGAGTTTCATTGAACTCATCATTAACAATGACAGATCAAAACTTATACACCAGAGCCAATATGACTGTCGAGTCCTTTGCTTTATTGCCTGATACAGAGTTGATTGATGCCTGCTTGGAAGGAATAAGTCAAGCCTGGGAAGCTTTATTGGTGCGTTACCAGCGGCTTATTTATAGCATCCCAATCCGATATGGTCTGCCAGAGCACGATGCAAACGATGTATTCCAAAATGTTAGCATTCTGCTTTTGAAGAATCTGGTTCGATTACGTGATCGTGAAAGATTGGGCGCGTGGCTTGTAATAACCACCCGAAGAGAATGTTGGCGCATGTTTCACCACAACCGTCAGGTTGTGCTTAATCCAGAAACGATTGATCTCAATGAGCAAATTCCTGATACTGGGCACTCAGAAGATGATTTCCTTGCCCTTGAGCGTCAGACCGTTGTTCGTTCTGCAGTGGAATCACTCGATTCTCCATGTCGTCAGTTGTTAACACAACTTTTTTATGCGGCTCCACGCCCATCCTATGCAGAAATTGCTCATGCGCTTGCGCTCCCTGAAGGTAGTATTGGCCCTACCAGAGCACGGTGTCTCGAGAAATTAATGAGAATTCTGGAGAAAATGGGCTTATCAAAATCGTAAGGTTTTTTGCCTGCCGGTTCGTATTTTTTTTTGTGTATTTATTCTCTATCGTAGTAACACCGAGTTCTTTTTATTATCAAAAAGGCCAGGACAATTATGACACATCTAACCTATACAACCTTGATGAGCTACATTGGCAACCAGCTTTCAGAGAATGACCGCTTGGAAGTGGAAACCCATCTCCATTCGGACTCTTGTCCCGAATGTGGTAGCAAAGCTGCTAGGTTGCGTGTGGTTTTGGACGCGATTGTACAAGATCGTTCTGTTGCCCCCCCCGTATCTGTCCTACGCAAAGCGATTAGCATCAATCTTAAACAACCTGTCTCTCTAGCGCAACCTTTTCTGCAAATGCTTGCCAAACTGCAGTTTGATAGCCGCCTCCAGCTTTCTCCATTACAGTCCCGGGGTATTGCTAAAACTCGCCACATGTTATTTAGCACTCCACAATTGGATATTGATCTTGAAATTACCCCTGAGCGTGGTGAGCACAATCTCGTTGGTCAGATTCTCGATTCTGAGCAGGCTGATGAGCCTTCACAGGCTTTTGTCAGCTTAAAGAGCCAGACAGGCGAGATTTTACAAGGTACTGAGACTGATTCCCTCGGTCAGTTCACTTTCCAACAAGTTCCCCCTGGCCTTTATGATCTTACTTTCGATCTAGATAGCCAGGAGGTCTTCATCAGCAGCTTAGAGCTGGTGAATGACTGAAGATCAATACATCGAGGCGCTCCTCTCTGCGCCTGATGCGCAAGCTCGGAGTGTCTTGATGGACGAGCAGCTTGAGTTTCTACAATTAAGCACCGTCTATGCGCTAAAAGAGCGAGCTAACCGCTCGGAGCGGGATGATCCACGTCAAACATTAAATATTGGTCTGATTGCCGAAGAAGTTGCCGAACGCTTGAATAGTGATGAAGCGCGTGCTTTAGGGTTGTGGGCGCAGGCAAATGGGCATAATCATCTTAATGAATTAGATAATGCCGCACGTTATTACGAACGTGCGGTAGAACTTTTTAAAAGTTCTGATAAGCACCTCGAAGCTGCTCGTGTAAGTATTGCGCAAGTTGCTATATTAAGTAGAATGGGACAATTTGGAGATCAAACCAAGACGCTGGCTCAATTTGCGAAAACCGTTTTTATTGAGCATGGCGATGTACATTATCAAGCTATCGCAGATATGAATTTAGGGGTGTTCTATGATTCGCAAGGGCAATCCGCTCAGGCCTTAGAATATTATAGACGGGCAACAGATACTTTCCAATCTTTGGGCGAAACAGTGCATGCTGCTATGAATCAAATTAATCAGGCTAACATGTTAAGCGAGCTTGACGTTTTTCTAATGGCAGAAAGTTTATATATACAGGCGCGGACGGTTTTTGAAGAAGCTGGCTTGCGTGCGATGGTTGGACTTGTAGATCATGATTTAGCATTGCTCCAATACGCACGTGGAAATTATGCTCAATCATTTCAGATGTTTGAGCGTGCTCGCGATATTTATGAGAGTCTTTCTGATACATTTGTTTTGGCACAGACTGATCTTGAAGAAAGCGATGTTTATCTTCATCTAAATATTTTGGATGAGGCACTTCGTTTAGCAGAACGAGCAGAAAATGTATACAAAAAAATGGGAATTAGCTTTGAATTAGCCAAGGCGTATGCTAATCATGGTGTTGCATTAGCACGGCTGGGGCAAAGTCAGGATGCGCTGATTTTGTTGGAGCAGGCGCGCAATATATTTTCCTTGCAGGGTAACCAAATTTTAATTGCTCGGACAGATCTGCAGCGTGCAGAGGTGTTGGGACGGAGTAACCAGTATGAGCAAGCTAAAGTTTTAGCTGCCAATGCGGCTCAAACTTATGAAATGCTCGGTATGAAAACCAAACAAGCTTATGCATATACTTTATCAGCCAATTTGAATGCTGACGGTGCGCATTGGGATGACGCTTATCAAGAACTTTTAGCGGCTCGGCGGGCATTAGGTGTATTGGTAGCTCCATGGTTGGAGCAGCGAATCAATGCTTGTTTTGGGCGTGTTTCTGAAGGGCTTGGCCAAATAGGTCAAGCTATTGAGCAATATCAGAAAGCGATTGACCAAACAGAACAAATGGCTTCGGCTTTGACAGCTGAAGAACATCGTACAGCCTTTGTGACTGATAAACTTGCGCCTTATGAGGCATTAGTGATATTGCATGTCGCAAACGACCCAGCGGCTGCTTTCCGCTGGGCTGAACAGGCTAAATCGCGTGCATTGGTGGATTTGCTCGCAGCAGGAGTTCGACCTAGACTACATATCAACGATACGGCTGACGCCGAGCGTTTGGAGCGATTGCAAGTTATCCGTGAAGAATTGAATTGGCTATATACTCGTCTAACGCGTGGAGAAACGCCTGGTGAAACTGGTGGACTGGCTGCAGCTGCAGACACTTGGAGCAAAATTGAAGAACGCGAGCGCGAAGCCACTTCTCTGTGGCGTGATTTACAAGCACGTCATGCAGATCAGCTCTCATTAATTCGTGTTGAGTCTTTGACACCAATAGATATCCAGCCCAAATTGCCACAAAACACTGCATTAGTGGAGTATTTTGTGGCACGCGGGCAACTTACCGCTTTTGTAATCACAAAAAAGGATGTTCAGGCCTATACTTCAATTAGTATATTAACTGATGTTTTAGCATTGCTGGAAAATCTTGCTTTTCAGTTTTCTAAATTCCAATATGGACCAATATATTACCAACGTCATCGTGTCGCGTTTTTGAAAGCGACGAATGATATATTGACCCAACTTGGGCAGCATCTTTTTGGACCTTTAATCAGATTCTTTAGCTGGATTTGACAATCTTATTATTATTCCGCATGGCCCATTGCATGCTTTGCCATTTCAGGCAGTACGTGTGAACAATCAGTATTTAATAGAAAAGTATGCTATTTCTTACGCACCCAGTGCAACTGTTCTCAAATTTTGCTGGGATAAGTTTGTTCCTTACACGGGTTTTTTGCCTTTTACTGGAAAAGCTTTATTGGTTGGGGTTCCAGATGAGCGTGCTGCGCATGTTAGTGATGAAATTAGTGCTTTGGCACACTTGCTTGGTGATGCTGATGTATTGTTAGGTGAACAGGCTAGATTTGCACAAGTACGCGATACAGCTCAGAATTATGGTCTTTTACATATCGCAGCACATGGATTGTTTCGCCCAGAATCACCTTTGTTGTCATCCATTCATCTTTTTGACCGCTGGATGACGGTGCAGGATATTTATGATTTGGAGTTGCACGCCTCGCTGGTAATGCTTAGTGCCTGTGAAACAGGACTGGGGCATGACGCAGGTGGTGATGATATGGTTGGCTTGGTGCGTGGTTTTTTATATGCAGGTGCGAGCTCGTTGATTGTCAGCCTGTGGAGTGTAGATGACGAGTCGATGACAAAATTGACTACTGCATTTTATACAAACTGGCTGGCGGGGCAGTCTAAAGCTCAAGCGCTGCGTTCGGCGCAATTGGCCTTACTGGAAACATATGAACATCCTTTTTATTGGGCACCTTTGGTGCTGGTAGGCAGTGAAAATTAACTTTATCTGGTAACTTGATATATGTTTTCTTGATTGGAGGTACGCATGAAAAAAAATAAAACGCTTCGTTCATGGCAGGTGCTACTCTGGTTAATCACCATTTTGGTGCTGTTCGCATCGTCTTTTAGTTCCTTTAGTTCGGCCCGTGCTAGCAAATTGTTGATAGGAGATCCGCCTGCTAATCAAGTCGCGGTGAAACTTAAGTATTCCTGGGAGTCGATTAATACCATTCTGGCGCGTTATGGTGCTACGCTGGTAGGTTCTTATCCCGAGAACAGTGTTTATATGTTGCAGCTTGCCAGTGGGCAAACTGCTGATCAGATGTTGCCTACTTTGAGCGCTGACGCCGATATTTTGGCAGCCGAGCCCAATTATTATGCTGAAACTGGTCCAGACGGTTCAAAACTTATTATCTCTGGTACAAAACTTATCATTTCAGGGACTGGAGGCCTTACTCCAACCCCTGCTGGTGGAGCCGATCAGTGGGCTTGGCAAAAGATTGGGTTGACAGATGCCCAAAAAACATCTGATGGTCAGAGCACTGTTTCAGGGCGGGATGTGATTGTAGCGATGCTGGATACCGGCATGGTAGGCAATCATCCCTTATCACAAAGCAGTATTGTAGCTGGGTATGATTTTGTTACAATGACAAGCAATTTCCTGGATACTGGTAATGGCATTGATGATGATGGCAATGGGGTGGTAGATGATTTTGTTGGACATGGTACACATATCTCTGGCATCATTGTGACAACTGCGCCGAAAGTGCGGATTATGCCTATCCGGGTGCTTGATTCAGACGGTGTGGGAACTTATTGGGAAGTTTCCCAAGGTATTCGTTATGCAGTAGATCATGGTGCGAACATTATTAATATGAGTTTGACCGCACCGCGTTTGGTACCATCGCTTTCAAGTGCCTTGGCTTATGCAGCAGCACATAATGTAATTGTTGTGGCGGCTGCTGGTAATAATGACCCAGGTCCCAACTACCCGGCAGATTATAGCGACCAGTTGGCGGTGATTGGCGTTGGAGCCACCGACCGGAATGATGCGATTGCGTCCTTCTCGGGTGGTTTGCCCGCTGACACGGATGTTTTCGCCCCTGGTGTCGATATTTACAGTTCCTATCCTTATAACGGTTATGCTCTCGGTACAGGCACATCCATGGCCGCGCCGATTGTTTCAGGTGAAGCTGCACTCCTGATTGCAGACCATCCCGATTGGAGCGCGGCAGAAGTTGAACAGCGTATTATCTCAAAGGGCGCAAGCGTCGCTGGTTCATCTGCCAAACGTGTTGATCTGGCCGCTGCCTTGAACACAGGCGTCGAAGTGGATGCAGGGACGCTTGACCCAAATTCATCTCCCACAGATCCATATATTGCACCTCGCCTGCGCCTTGTCAATAATACGCCGCTTGATATTCCACTTAGTGAGCTTAAGCTGCGCTACTGGTATACAGCAGATACCGCCAGTGCCCCACAATTTACCTGTGATTATGGAACGCCAATCAATTGCCCTGTATTAACGATGGGTACAACCTTTACATCTCTTGCTTCGGGCAATGCAAATTTGACCAGTTTATCTGATACATACGCTGAAATGAGCTTTCCTGCCAGCGCAGGCAATCTCGCTGCTGGAACATTCCTAGAGATGTATTTGAAGATTTACAAGGCAGATAACAGCGCTTTCAATGAACTAAATGATTTCTCTTATCTTAGCCCGACCATGCCCGTGATGACGCGCTGGAGTCACATTACAGCCTATCGTAACGGCACATTGGTTTGGGGTGTTGAACCTACATCTGGCACCATCCTGACCAGCACACCCACGCGTACACCAACATTGTATGTCCCGACAGCAACCTATACCAAAACAGCAACATCGTCTGTCCCGACGGCAACCTATACCAAGACCAAGACACCTACTGCTGCAGCGCCAACCGCTACGGTTGCTGCGGCAACACCAACACTCAGCAAGACAGCCACCCCAGCACCCAGTACCACCAAGACACCCACCGCTGCTGCCAGCGCCACACGCACAAATACGCCAGTTCCTCCAACTGCTACACATGCTGCCAGTGGCTGTACAGTCATTACAGGTGGTGGCACGTTGAATATCACCACGACGCCAACCTGCTTCAAGTATGTCAACACCGGTTGGACAAAAGGTGGCATATTCAGCATAGGCAATTGGGCGTCATCCAATGTCAACACTGTAAGCTGGTATGGCGGTTCTGGGGAATCCTCGACCAGTTGTGCAAACAACTCCCAAAATCTTAATGGGAATGGCGCTCAACTCTCTAATTTCTCGGTAGCCAGAGATGCCAATGGAGCCATGTTTATCACCATTACGGGTACCAATGTTAATAACGTTACCCTTTCAATGTATATGTGGCAAAACGGAACAGGTTGTTCAGTCACCCCAACTCCCAGCCCGTAACCTAAATTCAAAATTTGTAGTTTTTTCGAATATTGTCTGGGTGGTCACACCGCCCAGACAATATTTTATAATAGGGCTCTATATGACAACCTACTGTGAATATTGCGCCAGCCATCCAAACGATAATTTCAACCGACCTTATCACGATACCCAGTACGGCTTCCCCATTTCAGACGACAATGCTCTCTTTGAACGTCTGGTGCTTGAGATCAATCAGGCCGGGTTATCATGGATAACAATCTTAAAAAAAGCCGAAAATTTTCGTCAGGCATACAATCGCTTTGACATTGCATTGGTTGCTGCTTATGACGAGGATGATCGCGCACGTTTATTGGCCGATGCCGGAATTATCCGTAATCGACTAAAAGTGAACGCGGCCATTGCGAACGCGCAGCGCATTTTGGTGCTTCAGCATGAATATGGCTCATTCAAAGCCTGGCTTGATGCCCATCATCCGCAAACGCTGGGTGGTTGGGTGAAGCTCTTCAAAAGGGAATTTAAGTTTACAGGTGGGGAAATTGTCAACGAGTTTTTGATGAGCACCGGCTATCTCCCTGGCGCGCATACCTTTGATTGCCCCGTATATGAAAAGATACTTGCCCAAAACCCTGGCTGGGCTGGTCAGTAGGTTGAGAAATCTGCTAAAAATACGCTTCAGCGTTTTGGAATAAAACGCGGCGCTCATCCCCTTTGAAGGCCAGCGCTGCCTGAAAGTTGGCGGCAGGCTGAAAGGATTGCAGTTGCCAGCCTACAGCCTGTTGGCTGTCTCCGGCAATCGATACCAGGCTCACAGTTTCCCCCGCGCCAAGTGTGATTTCTGCCTGATCGATTGGTTTTGTCAACCCGTCGCCGCTGGCCTTGAAAAAAGCCTCCTTGCATGCCCAAATCTTGAAAAATGCCTGACGTTTTTGCTCCCCTGTCAGCGATGCAATCAAGGTGCTTTCACGGGCCGCGAAAATTTGCGCCGCAAAATCGTCTTCACTCGCCATGGGGCGGACGTGCTCCAGGTCAATGCCAAGCTCAAGGTTCCAGCAAAAAGCATACAGTGCCAATCCATTTGAATGCGCGAGATTAAATTGAAGGGTATGGTTCACGTCTCCCGTTTTCAGCGCGGGTTTTCCATAAGGGCCGTAGTTAAATTCAATATGGCCTGGGGCCAACCCCAAATAATCTCCCAAGAGTTTACGCAAAAGACCGCGACCCACTATAAACTGGTCGCGGTCTTTTGCAAAGTAAAAACGTTCAGCGCGTTTTTTTTCATCGGCTGAGAGCAGAGCTGCAAAGCTCATTACGATTTGTGCTGTGTGCTCAAGGGATGCAACCCAGATATGAACTTCATCGCCTGCCAAATGAATGACAGGCGATGAAGTCGTCGTAGTGGTTAATTTGGTGCTTTTTGTCATTTAGAACGGAGTCTTAAGCTTCATACCGTCTTTGCATGATGATTGTGCCGGTAAACAGGACGAGACAGATAATGATTTGCGCAGCCCAGGTGGTCAGCAGGGTGGTCAGGTAAGCTGTGCGATCATTCTTGTTGACAAAGGTCCAGCCAAATTGTTCCTTAAAGCGGCGAATGGTGGACTCTGCCGAGCCGACAGCGGTTGCACGTTTGACTTCAAGATCGGTCTGATTGGTCTGATATTTTGTAATATCATCTTTATATTTTTCCTGCTCTTTTTGCCAGGCATTAATATCGTCTTTGTATTTATTTTGTATTTTGGTAACTTCATCGTTATAGTCTGTTTGCAGCTTGGTAGCGTTTGTATTGTAGTCGCTCAAGTCTTTGATATATTTCTGCAAGATGAAGACATTGTTCATATCAGCCTGGTTGGGTGCAGCAGGCGCAGTTCCTAAATCAGGTTTGGCGGGAAGGACGGGTTCTGTTGGTTGAGGGCCTGGTTGCGCTGGTTTTACAAAATCTGCCTGGCGCAGTGCAGGGGTATCATATTTCCCTAAACCAGGGAAATTGCACGATTGTTCGTTGACTGCGTTTTTGCCCATACAAGTACACTGGGCGGTTTTTTCGTCCATGGTCATTTTGTCTTGCTCGGTTTTTGGCTTATCCCAACATAAATCTGCGGCTACGTCTGACCCGACGCCACTGATGACGATGAAGGATTGGAAGGCCCAGCGCATGGAAGCTGGCGCAGTAATGTTTTCAGGTAGTTGCACGAGCGCACCGCTGAGCACCATTTGTGGAATAATGAACAGGATCAGCAAGAGCGGCGCAGAGTTGCCGTTTGGCGCAAGCGCAGAGCAGAAAAGCCCGACCATTGTTCCCGAGATCACCAGCAAAAATTCGGTGATGAAGAAGAACGCCAGCTCTTCGGTGCCGCCAACCATTTTGAAGGCCATGTAACGCAGCACGGTAAAGCAGATTGCCTGGTAGAAGGCCAGGACAACGGCAATCCACGTTTTGGACAGAATATAAGATGAGAGTTGGAGATTGACCATTCTCTCACGTTTATAAATATCACGTTCCTTGACGAGTTCACGCATCATCGCCAGACCTCCTACAAGTACGGAGGTATTGGTAATCGAAATCAGTGTTACCACCATTTCGTTAAAGGCACCATCTTTCCACGAAGTGGGGGCTACGCCGACACCAGATGCTAGAACGAAGTCGAGCGAAGCCATGAGTGGCGCAACGACAATCAGCAAGAGCATGCTGAATTTGTCGCGGGTCATAATTTTGATATTACGCCCTGAAAGAATAAAGAACTGACGCAATGCGGAGACTTGCTTGCGCTGGCTGAGTGGTTTGGCTGCTGTTTTGGGGCCATCTTTCGCGTTTGGATCTTTGCCGCCAAGTGGTTTGACGATGTATTTCTGATAGGCCGGGTCTTCCTTGTAGCGTTTGGCCCAATCTGCGCCTTTGCCCAGTTCTGGCTGGTCGAGCAGGGTGTAGATGTTGTCAAATTCCATCGGGCTGGAGCGGCGATCACGTTCCGTGCGATATTTATCAAAGTAGGTGAGAGCTTCTTCGGGCGGGCCGAACCAAGTCAGGAAACCGCCACGGGCCAGAAAGACCACTTTATCAGCCAGCATAACATTTTTCGTCGCATGGGTAATCATCACGATGGTGCGGCCCTGGTCTGCAAGGCGACGCATCAAACGCATCAGTTCCGTTTCCATGCCGGGGTCCAACCCTGAGGTGGGTTCATCCAGAAAGAACAGACCTGGCTTTGTGATTAGTTCCACACCAATCGACACGCGCTTTTGCTGACCACCGCTCAACTGGCTGATCGTTGTATCTCTTCGATGCGCCAGATCGAGGTCTTCCATCACTTCTTCGATGCGCTTGTGGCGTTCTGCGGTGGTTGTATCGGCTGGCATACGCAGTTGTGCGGCGTAATCGAGCGCCTGGAAGACTGTCAATTCCATGTGGATGATGTCTTTTTGCGGCACAAAGCCAATCGTGGAGCGGATGGCATCAAATTCTTTATAAACGTCGATGGTATTGTTAACGATGACTTTGCCATGCGTGGCAGGGCGATACCCGGCAATTGCATCCACCAGGGTGGATTTGCCGCCACCGCTTTGACCGACGACAACAATAAATTCCTTGGGCTGGAAGACCAGCGAAATGTCTTGCAGAATGTTTAGCTTGCCTTTGTTGACCCATTTGTTCAGACCAAGCACATCCACGCGCACGCCGTTTTCAGACTGGTCATATTGGGCAAACTCGTTTTCTTCGACGACGAAGCGGTAGGGGCCAATTTGGATGGCGTCACCCGGTTGTACCCATGTTTCGCCGCTGATGCTCTGCCCATTGACGAATGTGCCGTTGCTGCTGCGTAAATCGCGCAGGCGGTAGCGTTTGCCGATCTTCTCCACTTCAGCGTGGTACTGTGAAACAGTCGGGGCCGGAATGACAATGTCATTTTCAGGGTGGCGACCGATCTTCATCAAGCGATTTTCGGTAAACTGGATGTTTTGCTGCGCAGCCATCACCCCATCCGCCAGCGGCTGGAGGTAATCGAGCGCAACAATTTCGCCGGGTGCGAAGCCGCCAATGCGGATCTTCGATCCGTGTTTCAGCTTCACCGGTTCCATCACGGGTTGCCCATCCAGCAGCAGTGAGTTGCTGATGGTGGAAGAAGGTACCAGGTAGTAGTCCTCCCCACGTTTTTCAAGTTCGGCGTGATTGCGTGAGACAAAACGATTGGTCAATACCACATCATTATCTGCCTGACGCCCAATGCGAACGCGCGGTGTTGTCAGCGTGTAAACCTTGGCTTCCTGCCCTGATTCATTGACGACCAACTGCGGCGGGGGAGCCGCTTTCTGCATTGCGTTCTTGTCCATCATTAAAGTTTTGTTGCTGGTCTCAGGTTGTCCGAACATGGCTGTTTTGTTTGATGCATCACCTTCAACCATGGTTGCGATACCCTGAACAGCCGTTGCCAATGTCAGGCGCAATTCAACATCCCCGCCCAGCGCGATTGTGTCACCGTTCAAGACAGCGTGCGGCGACCCTTGAACACGCTCGCCGTTTACATAGGTACCATTGCTGCTGCCAAGGTCCTCGATGCTATACCCGGTCCCGACCCGTGAAATACGGGCGTGGTTGCGGGATATGCTATCCACTTCGATTACCGCATCGGCTGGCTTCATACGACCAATCGTCAGCGGGGAAGCGGTCAGGGGGATTTTCTCGCCCTTTCGCGGCCCTTTGGTGATAAGAAGATAATCTTGCTCAGTGCTCATCAAAACCTCCATGGAGTGGTAATTCTATCGAAAAATGCCATCTCGATTATATTCGTCTTTGGATTAATTGGAGTCACGATCCATCAGCCGGAAGAGAATGTGGCGTGTATTGAAGATGACGGAGGCAACCAAAAATAGTTGATAAATTTTGTTTTGCATAACAATTCCCAGGGTATTGAAGTACTGTAATGGCTCACCTTTGATATAGAGCGAGACGTTGACGAGTACCATTCCCAAAATAGTGACAAGAAAAACGCTTGCAGCCATGCGGCCCAGTACGCTTGTCGTAAAAATCCATTTATCCACCATAAAGCCAAAATTAAGAACAGGCTTGCCCAATGTGGATTGGGCACGGCTCATAATGTCATTGAAGGATCTGCCGATCTCCTCAAGATAGAGGAAAATCCCATCGCCTGCATTGTTTTTCATTTGTCCGCGCCATCTTAATTTGATCAGTTCTGCGCGGTCTTTCATGTACTCGGTATATTCGAAATATCGATCCAGTTTGTGGTCGAGTTGCAGGACGATGGAGTCATACAGTAGGGTGGCCCGAATCATACGCAGCATGTGCAAATTCATCGGGATGTTGAAACCTTGCGCAACACGCATCAGCACCAGCCACTGTCTGGCCGATGTGCGCTCCCAATATTCGGTGTATTCAGACGGCGTGTTAAACGTGTGCAGCAAGCGCATATACTCGTCCTGTATCTGTTTTACCAGCGCCGGAACATCGATCGGGGGTAATGGTTCCATCATGCTGATGGCGGCGCGCGTCATCATTTCTACGTCGTGGCTTTGCATGCCCAGCACGATCTGCTCAAGCGCGACGAGTTGCTGGTTATTGAAACTACCACAGCCGCCAAAATCGATAAAGGTGACTTCGCTATTAGGGCAAATCAGGATGTTGGCGGGGTGGGGGTCGCCGTGGAAAAAGATATGTTCGTCGCAGCTCCAGAAGTTTACCCAAAGAATGCGACGCGCTACCAGTTTCGGGTCAATGTTCAAGTCTTTGAGAATTTTCCGCCCCTCAGCGGAGTTTTCCTCGACGAGTGCAATCACTTCCCACAGCCACAACCCCGTCACAAATTCCTGCACCAGCACTTCGCTGCCCGAGAATTCAAAATAGACGCGTGGGGCGGTGAAATAATCTTTGCCTGATTTCTTGGAATTGCGCCGGAAAATGTCTTGAAAACGACCTTCACGCCGAAAATCCAGTTCTTCCATCATAATTTCACGCAATTCAACCCGAAAGTTGTGCGTAAATCCGGGGCGGATGATGGTCAGAAATTCGGCAAACAGGCTCAACCAGTCGAGTACCTGCAAATCAGCCAGGAAAGATTCGACAATGCCGGGACGACGAATTTTGACAACGACCTTGGTGCCGTCTTTGAGAATCGCTTGATAAACACACGCCATCGAAGCCGATCCCACGGGTTTGGGGTCAAAAACCGCGAATACTTCCTGCCAGGGGCGTTTGATCGTGCGTTCAATGGCGGCCAGCGCCTGCTCTGTTGAAAAAGGCGGCATGCGGTCGAGCATTTTTGACAATTCGACACAATATGCCCAGGGGACGAGATCAATGCGCATGGCCAGTTGCTGACCAAGCTTAACAAAGCTGCCGCCAGCATGTTCCAGTGCCAACCGCAGACGCACGGCCTGCCGCTCGCTACTATCGCGGCGTAGGAGCTGGTCGATGAAACGCCCAAAGAAGATGGTGTTGATGAGATTGATCCATACAAACATGCGCCCCAGGCTTTGCCAGAAGGATGTTTTGTAGTGTGTAGGCTCAATATAGGGCATCCAGCGGTGCTTGTCGTCGGGCGTAATCAGCCGCTCGCGCTGGGGAATGCTGTGCAGGATGGATTTTGCGGGTGGGTAAGTGATCGGCTCTGACACAGCTTCTTCGACTGTACCCTGCTTGCGCTGCCAAATCTTCACTGCATCGGCAACCGATTGCCGGATGTGCATGGGTTTACCGGTTTCTGTTGCCATCTTGTCGTTGTACCTCTTTGTCGTCCATGCGGAACAATATGGTTCTGCCGTTGACAAATATGAGTGTCAGAAGCACGATTTGATAAATCGGATTCAGGATGATTGCCTGCAAAATGGGCACAACGTCCATAGGTTGTTTTGTGCCATAAAGATTGATGATGACCGCCAGCGCCGTGATTAGTGTCATGGCAATTGCCTGTCCCAAAAAGCGCACGCTGATATAGACGGTGAAAGACCACTTGCTCATTAATGCACTGAAATTGACGGATGGCAGCGAGAACATGTGAACCGTGCGGAAGAATAATCCTTCCAACGTTTGGGCAATCCGATCAAGGCGAATGACAAGTTGCTCGTTGTTGCCATCATTAAACTGATCTGTGATTGCATCAGTCACACGGCGACGGGCTTGTTCAGCCTTGTATTGATCGAATTCCTCATATTCTTTGACAAAATTAATTTTATGATCAAGCCGCACCGCCAGCGCTTCAACCTGTAAGGTAGCGCGTAACATGCGCAACACCTGAATATCAAGCAAAATGCCGTGTTTGCGCACGATTTCAATCATGCCAATCCATTGCACAGCTGAGGTGCGTTCTTGCCACGAAAGGCTGTCTGGGGCAGATTCGAGCGCATAGAGCAACTGCCAGTTATACGTTTCAAGTTGCTGCGTCACTTCAATCATGTCAATCGGCGGCAGCGGTTCCATCAAAATCAGGGTGGAACGCGCCATGCTTTGCGGGTCGCGCTGTGCCGTATAATGCAGATTTTGCCGCACCGCCTGTCGTTTGGTGCGGCTCAGTGTTCCAGTGGCGGCGAAATTAATAAAATATAAAGTGCTGTTGTGGCCGATAATAATATTGTCGGGGTTGGGGTCAGCATGAAAGAAGAGATTTTCTTCTCTGGCCCAGTAATTGACCCATAAGAGCCGTTTGGCAACCTGTTCAGGGTCAATCTGCATGGCGCGCGCCTGCGCCAGCACGGTTTCGTTTTTGGTTTCAAGCGCTGCCAGCAATTCCCATAGCCACATGCCGCTGGCAAATTCGTTGATCACCACTTCTTCGCCCGATAAATGCAGATGAATTTGCGGGGCAGAGAAAAACTTTTGACGCGACGCTGCCGCAGCCCGACGAAAAGCGTCCTGACGGCGGGCTTCCTGCACAAAATCCAACTCTTCCAGCAGCAGACTGCGAAATTCTCCGCGCATCGTTTGGGTCAGCCCAGGGCGGAAAATGGTCAGAAATTCAGCAATCTCCAACAGCCAGTCAAACGCTTCCAGGTCGGCCATAAAGCGTTCGCCAATGCCGGGGCGGCGCACTTTGACAATTACCTTTTCACCGGTGTTCAGGATGGCCTGGTAAATGCATGCCACCGAACTGGAGATGATCGGGTCTGGGTCAAAGCTGGAAAAGGTGGCTGAAAGCGGTTTCCCCGTAGACCGTTCGACGGTTGCGATGGCCTGCTCCACTGGGAAGGGTTCCATACGATCGGTCATGCGTGCAAGCTCATTGCTATAGACCCACGGAATAAAATCCACGCGCATTGAAAGATGCAGGCCCAGTTTGATGAACGAGCCACCGTTGCCTTCAAAAGCGCGCTTAAACGCAAAGCGCGCCTGTGGGGCGTATCTTGCCCTTTGAGCGCGTCCATGAATGTGTTCATGAAAAAGTAAAGCAGCAATCGGAACCAGGTAAGCAGGTGTTGAAACGAGCGCCAGTGATTGACATTGAACGAAACAAAACGCATTTGCGGCAGGGATGTGGTTGCCCCAACCTTCACGAACTGTCTGCGTGGAATGTCAGCAATAACACCGGGTTTGTCATTTTCGGCTGCTGATGTGGCGATATCTGGCATGGTTGTGTCGCCTATTGTTTTTTTGTCTTATCGAGTTATGAAAAGCCAGGTCAGTTCGTTTGTAGAATGATCTTAAAAGATGTAGGGTAAGAGCAGCTTAACTGCTTTTACCCTACACTATTGAAGTTCATGTTTGTATTTAGATGCGCCAGAAATCCAGAGATTTGGATGCTTCGCGCAGCGTTCTGCGTAAGCGCTTGCGATTGGCGTCGCTGCTGATTGAATCTGCAATGTCTACCGGAATATCGCTGGCTTCTTTGAGCGAGGCGCTCATTGCTTTGGCCGAATTGTGCATAAAATCTTCAATTGCACCGTCGGTCTTCTCTTCAGCAGATTTTTCGCGCTCGGCCTGGTAGGTGTCGATGCCTTTGGAGAAAGCTTTGGCGGCCTTTTGTGAAACACGCAGGATGTCGGATTCCATTGTCTGGACATCTTCCAGGCGTTTGGAGTATTTGACCTTGCTCTTGCTGTCTTTCTTCGCTTCTTTTGGCTGGTATTCGAGAATAATCGGCTTTACTTTGACCTTGCTTGTAGAGTCGCTCATAGGTTATTCCTCCTCGTCGTCTTCATCATCGTCATTATTGATACGATCCATCAACGGAAAGAGAATTCTTTCCAAATCTACGCGGCGGGTTTGCTTCTTCTCGTAAAGCATGATGACAGGAACAAGTACTTTGCCATCTGCTCCCTTGCCGAGCATTTCTTTTACTTCTTCAACGACATCGAACACTTCGTCCCATAATTCGCCTTCCCCTGCTTTGAGTTCCTTCAGCGCCTTCGATTTCTGCTCCCCTAAATCGATGATAACGGGCTGTGTCATCTCTGTGGATGTTTCTTTTTCTGTTGTTTTTGCCACCATTTTATCCTCACTTTCTTTCGTCTTGTTGAGAAAGCCTGAAAAATAGAGCCTGCATACTTCAAAAATATCACGAAAAAACCAAATCTCAACCCCGATAAATCGGAATAGGAGATTTGGGTCTCCCTGATTACCTGATTTTATCCTGAATATCCCAGATATTCGACGATTTTAGTACTATTTGACTATATGTGTTTTTTGGGGGGACGTGTGACAATCAAGAACAACCTGAAACACTGAATTTCTACTTGTGGAGGTAGCCAATTTTGTGATTGACAAATGACTGTCTTCGATATAAGATTTATTGTACCCTATAAGTTTTACAAATGTCAATTTAATCCCTTTTCTATGGATACTCTGTCAAAGGCGTATCCCTGTTCTTGTTAGCATAAACCAGAATCAATGGATGACTGGAGGAGAAAAATGGCTTTTAATCGGCAGGAAAACTCAATGGGTGGCTCAGAGCCTATCGCTCTGATTGGTGTAGGTTGTAAACTCCCGGGCAATATCACAACGACCGCTGGGTTGCTTGCGGCCTTGCGTGAAGGCCGTGACTTGATCTCTGAAGTGCCACCGGATCGCTGGAACGTGGACGCATTTTATGATCCGGATCCCCTCGTTCCTGGTAAGACATACGTTCGCAAGGGTGGATTTGTAGACAATATTTATCAGTTTGATGCAGGCTTTTTTGGGATTTCTGATTCAGAAGCGGCGCGTATGGATCCACAACAGCGCATGGTTCTGCAAGCTGTCTGGCATGCGCTCGAAGATGCGGGTCAGTCTGCTGATGAATTGATGAACAGTAACACCGGCGTTTTCCTGGCAATGATGAATACCAACGGTTACTCTCATCTTAAAGGTGTCTTCGAGGGACCGCGTGGGATCAATGCCTATGATGCGATGGGCGACGCCATGAGCATTTCGGCTGGACGCATTTCTCACTTTTTGGGTCTGGAAGGTCCGTGTTTGACGCTGGATACAGCCTGCTCCAGCTCGCTGGTGGCATTGCATCTGGCGCGCCAGAGCATCCTTTCGGGCGAATGTGATATGGCGATTGTAGCGGGTGTCAATGCCATTCTGCACCCGGCTGTGCATATCGCCTTCTCGAAAGTCGGATTGATGTCACGTGCTGGACGTTGCGCTACCTTTGATGCGTCGGCGGACGGATATGTGCGCGGCGAAGGCTGTGTCGCTGTCATCCTACGCCGTGAGTCGGATGCCGTTGCCAAGGGCGATCGTATTCTGGCGAGCATCGTTGGCACAGCCATCAATCAGGATGGACGCACCCCGGCCCTGACTGCGCCGAATGGCCGCTCACAAGAGAAGGTCATACGCAGTGCACTGGCTCGCAACGGCATCAACCCAAATGAAATTGGTTATGTCGAAGCACACGGAACCGGCACGCCGATTGGCGACCCGATTGAAATGAGCGCCATCGTCAATGTCTATGGGCCTGGTCGTTCAGAAGATAAGACATTATATGTAGGCTCCGTCAAGAGCAATTTCGGGCACATTGAAGCAGGCGCAGGGTTGTTGGGCTTGGTCAAAGTCGCGCTTTCGCTTACGCATGAAGAAATTCTTCCCAGCATTCATTTCACAAAACTAAATCCAGGGATTGATCTGAGTGTTGCGCCTGTCAAAGTGCCAACACAGATTGTCCCGTGGCCGCGCACTGATACACCGCGTTTGGCAGGCATCAACTCGTTTGGCTATAGCGGCACCAATGCGCATGTCATTTTGCAGGAAGCCCCCGCTCCGCTGAACGGCCATGCGCCAAAAGCAGAAGAATGCGGCATTTTGGAAGGCGAAAATCGCATGGTCGTCATTTCGGCCAAGTCGAATGTTTCGTTGGATGCGCTTGTCGATCAGTGGATTGAAGCACTGGACAAGGAAATCAGCCTGCCGATTGGCAATCTTGCTTTTACGGCAGCGCTCGGGCGTACCCATCTCAGCCATCGTCTCGCCATCATCGGCAAGGATTCTGAGGAAGTCAAGCAAAAATTGCAAAACTGGCGCGAGGGCCGCACGCCCAAGGGCTTTGCTTCTGGACAGGTTTTGTTCAAAATCAAGCCGCGCATCGCCTTTATGTTCACCGGTCAGGGCGCACAATATGCCGAAATGGGCCGCGAATTATATGAGACCGAAGCGCGCTTTGCCGAAAGCATCGACAAAGTTGCTGAAATCATGGACAATGATTTAGGCACTCCGTTAAAGGAAGTGCTCTTCGGCGAGAAGTCGGCTGAATACCTTGAGAATACCCGCTATGTACAACCGGCGCTCTTCGCCATCGAGTACGCGCTGGCTGAACTGTTGCGCTACTGGGGCGTGGAACCGTCTTACCTGATTGGTCACAGCGTTGGTGAACTGGTCGCGGCTACCGTTTCGGGTGTGCTCGATCTCGAAGATGCAGCGCGCTTTGTCGTCGCCCGTGGACGTTTGATGGGCGCACTGCCCGAAGGTGGCAAGATGCTCGCCATCAGCGCATCGGTGGACCAGATTCAGAAATGGATCATTGGGCGCGAAGCGGAAGTTTCCATCGCCACCGTCAACGGTCCTCGCGCAGTGGTCGTCTCTGGGTCGGCAGATGCAGTTGCCGCCATTGACGAAATCGCCCAAGGGGCGGGCCGCCAGACCAAAGAGTTGGAAGTGTCCCACGCCTTCCACTCTCCGTTGATGGACCCGATTTTGGATGAGTTGACCCAGGTTGCGGCTTCCATGCGCATTCACCCGGCGCGCATCCCGATTGTTTCGAATACCACCGGCGATTTTTACAAGGATGACATTAAGCCCGATTACTGGAGCAAGCATGTCCGACAGGCTGTGCTCTTCCATCAGGGCGTTGAGAAGATTATTGACTTCGGGTTGCTCGATGCTGATCGAAGTTGGCCCTCACCCGGCGCTGACTCCGGCGGTGGTGACGGCTTTTAACTCACCGAGCCTGAAGACCGTGCCAACCTTGCGTCGTGACAAGAAGGATGTTGCCAATCTGCTGGGTAGTCTTGCTTCATTATATGTCAACGGTGCGCCGCTTAAATTTGAGCGTTTGCTGTTGGGTACCGACTACCATAGTGTTGCGCTTCCTTTATATCCATTCCGCCCCGATAAGTATTCATTGCTGCTGGAAGGGGTAACGGATTTGCCGCCGGAAGCTTTCCCATTGATGGAATCAGCTTCCACCCTGCAGAAGACGAACCCGAACTGCCCGAACTGCCCGTCACTTTGCACCCGTTGCTGGGACAGGTCGTGACCCGCACCGCGCGTAAGGCCGTCTTTGAAGTTGGCTTGAAGACCGCCAGCCCCTGGACGGATCATCGCGTGCTCAATTCGACAGTTTTCCCCGGCACTGGCTATCTCGAAATGGCGGCGCGTGGTTATGCCGCCAGCCTCGGGCAGGATTCATGCCCGGTGATCTTAAGAGAAGTCACGTTCGAGCGTCCGCTATTGCTCTCGTTCCGTGAAGAGAAGAAAGTACGCCTGACCTTGGAAACTCCCATCAAGAGCAAGGCCAGCACCAAGTTCACCATCTCCACCGCTGACGATGCGAATACGGTCTACTGCCGCGGACGTATCAATGTAGCGCCGCCGAAACCGGAACCGGTGAAGCTCGAGGAAGAATTCAGCAGCGGTCGCGACACCGAAATGAAAATCGGCTCGTTCTATGGCGAGTTGCGCACCCGTGGCTTGGAATATGGCGCGCGCTTTGCCAACGTGCGCGAACTCTGGCAGGGTAAGGAAGGTTCCGGCGAAGCGATTGGCCGTGTGACCGATACATCGATTGCCGCCCAGAACAATAATGACCCCTACAAGAACGCCATTCTGCTTGACGGTTGTTTGCACGTCTTCGGTGCGGCGCTGAACATGCTTGATGAAATCAGCAACCAGGCGGGTGCGTTTGTCCCGGCTTCTATTCAGTCGATTACCATTAACGACAACCTGCCTGCGCAAGTCTGGAGCCATGTGCGCGTCAGCAGTGGCGCTGACAAGCGTGCCGTGCTGGCGAATGTGCGTGTCTTGAGCGATGCTGGCGACTTGCTGGTGGAATTCACCAACCTGGAACTTCGCCACACCATGAGCATGAATCTTGGCAGGAAGGTCAATGCCGGTACAAGCGCCAATAAATTCTTCAAATCGCGCGAGCACCTGATTGAGCTTTTGCGCCCGATGACCCGCAAAGAGCGCGTTTCCCTGCTCTCAAAGTGGATGACCGCCGAAATTTCCGATACGATGGGACAGGCCGCTGCCGGGTTGAATCTCGAAAACCTGCCACCCTCGACTGCTTTCCTTGAAATCGGTCTGGACTCGCTATTGGTGACTGAGCTTCAACGCCGCATTCAGGAGCGTTTGGAATTCCGCTTCAAGCCAATGCAAGGGCTGGACTACCAGTCCATTAAGTCGCTGGCGACGTACATCCACGACGAAGTGTTGGCAACCGATCTGGCGGTTGATACACCCGAACCGCAGGCCGACGAAGCCGAAGTGACAGAAGCCGCGGCTGACTAATACTCATCAAAATATAACCACAGAGAACACAGGGGCACGGAGAATATTGAAGGTTTTCTCTGCGCTCTCTGCGCTCTCCGTGTGCTCTGTGGTGAAAAGATTTACTTAACCAATCAAACGCATAAAGCGTCTTGTGTACGAGGAGAGCAAAATGACAAACAATACACTTGCTGTAGATTTGGATTATGCCCGTGATTACATTGAACGCCATCTCGACAAGCGTCAGGTCAACAAAATCCAACATGCCTTCCCATCCCCGCGCTATTGGGCTGAGACTCAAATCCCGGTTCAGCAGGTGCTGGAAGACCGGCAAAAATTGCATTCCATGGGTTTGGGCTCGCCAGTCAACCTGTATGTCGGCGTGCCTTACTGCATCCAGACCGATCCTGGCAAATGCGGCTACTGCCTTTTCCCGGTGGAACTATTTACCGGCAATACCGATCTCGAAACCTACTTTGGCTATCTCAAACGCGAAGCCGCCATGTACAAGGATGCCATGAAGGGCATTCCGCTCGGCGCGGTTTTCTTCGGTGGTGGTACATCCAACCTTTATAAGGAATCCAAGTACTTCGAACTGATGGAACTGGTGCGTGATCTGTTCCCAGACATCCCACCCTATGTTGATATTACCCTTGAAGGCATTCCCCAGCTCTTCACCCGCGAAAAGATCAAAGCCATCAAAGAAGCCGGGATGAATCGCATCAGCATGGGCGTGCAGCAGATCAATGAGAAACTCAACAGCCTGAGTGGACGCAAGCAGAAGACCCAGCACACCCTCCAGACCTTGGAATGGGCCAAAGAATTTGGGCTGGCTGCCAACATCGACCTGATCTTCGGCTGGCCGCAGCAGACGGTTGCCACCATGGTGGAAGACCTCGAAACCGCCATCAAGTGGGGTGTTTATGACATCACTCACTACGAATTGAACGTGGGTGGCCCAACCGATTTTGCGCTCAACCGCTACCACGAACTGCCCAGCACGTTCAGCAATCTTGAAATGTACAAGGTCGCCCGCGACCTGTTGCTGAGCAACGGCTACGAACAAATCACTGCCTACAATTGGCGCAAACCTGGCGACCCGAACAGCCGTCCCTACGAAGAAGGTGTCACCCGTCGCTTCGACAGCATGGATACCCTCGGTCTCGGTTATGCCGCACTGACCTTCTTCAACGACGTGGCGCTCGATGACGGCCACTCCTGGTCGTATATCAACTGGCGTGATCTTAAGCAATACAAGGCCGCTGTTGATCGTGGCGAATTCCCAACCGAGCGTGGCTTCAGACATGACCGCGAAGATTTCATGATCTCGCTGATGTGGCGCAACCTGTTCGGTCTCGAAATTGACCGCGCCAAATTTTACAATGCCTTTGAGATGGACCCGTTTGAACAGTTTGAAGGGGTCTGGAAGGCGCTCGAAGAATACAAATTCGTCAAGATCAGCAAAGAAAAAATTCAGATCATCGATGATGGCGCGTTCTATACGCCGCTTATCCAGACCCTGCTGGCTGAAAAACGCTATCAGTTCCTGCGCGAGCGTATGGTTGCTCAGTCGCAAGCACTGGATGAAGAGATCGAGCAGAACGCCTAAACTATTTGAAATACAAAGACCATTTGCCACAGAGCACACAGAGATTTTGAGTTTTTTTCTCATGTTTTCTCTGTGAACTCTGTGGCAAAAGTTTTTATAACAATTTATTTGTTAAATCTCCTATTGGGAACCACTCATGACTCCTCCTGGCAAAAAAATGGATATTACGCAAATTCGGGCTGAATTACAGCAGGTTATTTTGGCTGGCTATGGCGAAGACCTGCCCCCCATCCCCGATGACGTGCCCATTCTTGATTTAGGCGTTAGCTCGCTCGAACTTGTTGAAGGGATGCGCCGTGTTTATGACCACTTTGGTGTATTGGTTTCCATTCGCCGCGTCATTGAAGGACAGATTACGCTGGGCAGTCTGGCGCTCTACATTGAACAGGAACTCAACAACCCCCAACCGGTCAAGGTGAGAACCGAAGAGCGAAAATACTGGGATGTTGAACGCGAAATTCCGCTGGCGCCATCGCAGCAGCACATCGCCTTTTTAAATCGTTATATGGACGAAGCTGGCGCAGCCTTCAACGAATCTGTCATTTTGCGGCTGCGCGGTCCTTTGGATGGGCCGGCCCTGCACACCGCTTTGGAAGAAGTGGGCAACCGCTACGAAGCGCTGCGCACCGCACTCAACCCCGAAAATAACACGCTCAATTTGGGCGAAGGCGAAGCCCTCGAGCTTGAGTTGACCATTGCGCTTGAATCGGAACTCCAGCAGCAAATCCGTGAGATTGTGGCGCGACCTTTTGAGATTGGCCGCCGCCTTTTCCGCGCTGAGTTGCTGCGTGTGTCAGAGAACGATCATATCCTGGTGCTGGTGGGGCATTCGCTGGTGCTGGAACAGCAGGCGCTGGCGATGGTGTTGAACGACATTGTCGAAATTTATCGGCGCTTCTCACAGGACGAAAATGCTGCCGCGCTGCCGCCCACCCTGCAATGGACCGATTATCTGGCAATGGGCCAGACACCCGAAGCCAAAATCGCTCAGGGTCAGGCCGAATCTTATTGGAAGGATGTCTTCGCGCCGGGTGTGCCCCGGCTCGAACTCCCCGCCGATTTGATACGCCCTGCCATCAAGCAGTATAGCGGGGGGCGCAGCTTTCTGAAACTGGATTCCGCTCTGGTGGCGCGGCTCAACGATTGGGCAGCGACGCAAGCCATCAGCGTGGAACGGGTCATTTCCGCCGCATTTACGCTTTTCCTGCATCGGCTCGTTTCGGTAGAGCAGCTTGTCATCGGCGTGGAAAGCGAACCGCTTTATCTGGATACCGGTATTCAGGTGGTGGCGCGTACCCGCAACATGCTGCCGCTGCGAACGGATTTCCATCCTCTGGCCAGCTTCGCGGAGCATGTCCGCGTTTGGGCGGGGCTGATGGCGCAGTCGAACGATCATCGCAATCTTTCGCTTGCTGAGTTGATCCAAATGCTGCATCTCGAACGCGACCAGAGCCGTTCGGCGCTCTTTTCGACTGCCTTCCGCTCGTGGAATCAGGCGGCAGCGCCAAGCTTCAAAGGGTTGGACGCTTCCCTGATGCTCTCCCCAAGTTCCGGGGCGCGCTATGACCTGGAACTGATCGCCATCCGCAGCGAAAACGGCATTAGCCTGGTTGGCGATTACAGCGCAGAATTATTCGAAGCTGCCACCGTCGCCCGCTGGCTGGAAGGCATCGCCGCGCTGCTCAATTCTGCGCTGAACGACCCGGCGCAGCCCTGCGCGACCCTGCCACTGATGCCTGCCAAAGCCCGCGAACGCCTGCTGGTGGAATGGAACAAGACTGAAAAGACCCAGCCTGCCATGACCGTGTTTGACTTGATCGTCGATCAGTCTGAAATTCAGTACGAACAAACGGCAATTCGGTTTGGCGGAGCAGCGCTAACCTACGGTCAACTGCTCAAGCGCGTGGACGAAATTGCATCTGTGCTGCATGCGCGTGGTGTTGGGCGTGGCGACCGCGTCAGCATTTTGATGCGTCGCTCGCTCGACATGCTGCCTGCCATGCTCGCCGCCTGGCAACTCGGCGCGCTCTATGTGCCGATGGACAGCAACTTTCCGCGCAGTCGCCTTGCCTACATGCTCGCGGATGCCGACACCAAAGCCATTGTCACCAATCGCGAGCTTCTCAATATCTTAGATGAAGCGCAGGCACCTAGAGCCTTGTGCATCGAAGATGTTTTGCCCCACGACACATCCGCGCTCAAGGGTCTGGCCCCCGCCACCGTAGCGGATAGCGCCTACATTATTTACACATCCGGTTCAACGGGTAACCCCAAAGGGGTTGAAATTCCGCACAAGGCGCTGACCAATGCCATGCTTGCCGTCAAGGATTACGTCAATTTTGACCCCAACGGCACCATGCTGGCGCTGACCACGATCTCGTTCGACGTTTCTGCTACCGAGTTTTACGTACCGCTCATTTCGGGCGGATCGGTGGAGATCTGTGAAGACGGGCTGGTGGCGGACGCGCTGCGGATGGTCGAACGCTTTGAGCATAGCAAACCCACGCATATTCAGCTCAACTCCTTCCACCTGGAAGATGGTGCTGGCTGCGGGCTGGCGTGGCGACAAGGGGCTTTGTCTCTTGACCTGTGGCGAAGCCATTAGCCGCGACCTGGGCGAACAGTTGCTGAAGAAGTGTCGCTCACTCTGGAATTTCTACGGTCCGACAGAAACCACCGTCTACTCGGCGGCTTATAAGATTAAATCTGCGCCGGGGAAGGTCATGTGCATTGGCAAGCCTCTTCCGAATACGCAACTATACGTGCTCGATGCCAACCTGCAACCACTTCCGATTGGCGCGATTGGTGATCTTTACATCGGCGGCGATGGGCTGGCGGTGGGATACTGGCAGCGTTCCATGCTAACGAGTGAGCGCTTCGTCGCCAACCCGTTTCGTACAGGGGAGCGCATGTATTTCGCTGGTGACCTTGCCCGCTATCTGCCCAACGGCGATGTGGTTTGCCTGGGTCGCGTGGACGATCAGGTCAAGATTCACGGCGTGCGTATTGAGCTGGGCGAAGTGGAAGCGGCGCTGCGTGCCATCAGCGGCGTGCGTGATGCCGTTGTGACTTCATGGGTTAACTCGCGTGGCGATACCCAACTGGTTGCGCATGTCATCCCCAACCAGATGGGTGCGCAGACAGCATCTGAATTGCGTGGGCGGCTGCGCGAACGCCTGCCGGATGTGATGATTCCGCCGTATATTTTGTTCACCAAATCCTTCCCGCAGACTGCCAACGGCAAGGTGCGCCGGGCGTCACTTCCCACGCCTGCCACTGCCGGGGAAAATCATCTGCCCAAAGTTGCCGCTGAAGCTCCTAAAACGGAGACCGAAAAGGCGCTGGCAAAAATCTGGGCTGAACTTTTCGGCATCAATGTTGCACTGATTGGACGCAACTCCGATTTTTGGGATTTGGGCGGGCATTCGTTGTTGCTGACTCTGCTGGTAGTGAAGACACGCCACTTTTTCCATATTGACTTTAGCCTGCGCGAGTTTTTCGCTGTCTCCACGCTGAGCAAACTGGCCGCGTTGGTGGACGAACGCCGTGTGGACGAGCCCGACGAGAACGCAGCGCCCGCTCCAGCAACGCGCGCCGATCAGAGTGCAGACTGGGCGCGCCAGCGCATGGCCTATCTGGAGCGCGAGGCCGAACTGCCGCCTTACCTGGCCCCGGCGCGCGGCCTGACCTATCAGGCACCGAAGGAAATTCGCACGGCCTTTTTGACGGGTGCGACAGGTTTTCTGGGTGTGTATGTTGTTTCTGAAATTCTCAAGACCACCAAAGCCGACCTGTACTGTCTCGTGCGCCCGAAGCGCGGCGAAGATGGCAAGGAACGTCTTAAGAAGCAAATGCAGCGCTATGACGTTTGGAATACCGATCCGGCCTGGCAGGTCGCCTGGGAAAGTCGCCTGCATATCGTTGAAGGCGATGTGACGTTGCCACGCCTGGGCATGAAAGACGCCATTTATGACCGTCTGGCGCTCGAAGTGGACGCAATTTTTCACAGCGCGGCGCATGTCAATTTCATTTATCCGTATGAGGCGCTGCGCGCCACGAACGTGCTTGGCATTCATGAGATCATCCAGTTTGCCTTTCATGCGCGCATCAAGCAGGTGCATCATCTTTCAACGGCGGCGATCTGGCCGATGGGCGCGCAGTATACTTATTATGAAAGAGACCCAATCAATCACAACGGCATTTTGAATTTGGGCTACGACGAAGCTAAGTGGGTGGGCGAGAAATGTATGCTCAACGCCGCAGAGCGCGAACTCCCCGTGGCGCGGTACCGTCCCGGTGAAGTGGGCGGCGATAGTGTGACGGGACACTGCGTCACCGATCATTTTGTTGTGGCATGCGTCAAGGGTTTCCTGCAATTTGGCGTTTTCCCCGATCTTGATATCGAAGTGGACATCGCCCCGGTCGATTACGTCGCCAAAGCGATGGTCTATCTGGCTTTCAACCGCAAACCACTCGGACGGGCGTTTCACCTGACCAACCCCTTCCGCGAAAAGCTGGTGGACGGCATGGCGTACTTGCGCAATATGGGCTATAAATTTGAAGTATTGCCGTTTGAAGATCTGCGCGATAGGCTGTTGGGCAGTCCGAATTTTTCACAGAATGCGCTGTTTGCCTATCAGGCCGCGCTTGAAGACATGAACGACATCAGTATGCAGTTGCCCATCTACGATACACGCGACACGCAGCGTGAACTGGCTGGTTCCGGCATCGTTTGCGCGGCGGCAGATCAGAAGCTGTTTGAGACCTATTTCCGTTATTTGCAGAAGATCGGTTTTCTGCCACAGCCAGAGGAGTTGGTGGTGGGGTAGAAGAATAAGAAGCTATTCGAAAAATAAAATCATTAACCATAAGTAGGGGCGCGGTCCCCGCGCCCTGCTAGAATACCAGCCAAACTGGGGCGGGGGAACCCCGTCCCTACATGAGAAACTTGTGTATCTCGGCTCGGCATAGAAAGGACTCCCCAACCATGACCGTTGCAACTGCTGCACTTCCACAAACGCAAATGCTCAAGCTCAACCCGATGCAACAGCTGACCCTTTTCCGCGACCCGCGCTGGATGCACGAGTGGCTTTACAAGACATATGGCGATCTGGCGGGCATTCACTTTCAGGGACGAGACCATTTCATTGTGATGACCCCCAAATCAGCGCGGGAAGTGTTTGTCCAGGATCCGGATATTTATGACGCCTTCTGGAAGGCATCCTTTGCCGGGATGAACGGCGACGATTCGCTCTGGGTGCTGATTGGCGAACGTCACCGCAAGGAGCGTTTGCTGTTTGCGCCTGCCGTCCATGCCAACCACTATCGCAGCTATGGTGAAACCATCCGGCGCATTGCCCGCTCGAAGCTAGAAAAGTGGCAGCCGGGACAGACCATCAAAGGCATCGATACGACCCTCGCCATTTCACTTGATATTATTATGAGCCTCGTCTTTGGTGTGGAAGACGAAGCCACCATGCAGGTTGGGCGCAAGGCCATCCACGCACTGACGCACACCGCACATCCGCTGATCGTTTTTTACCCGAATCTGCAACGTTCGTGGTTTCCGCTCTGGCACACATATATCAATGCCAAGAAGCATCTGTATGCCTGGATGCAAAGGTTGCTTGACCAGCGCCGCGCCAACAACATCGAGGTGGGCGATGTGCTCGGCGTGCTGATGAAAGCCACGGATGAAAATGGCAACCCCGTCAGCGATGAGCATATTTGCAACGAACTGCTTTCGGTGCTAACTGCCGGACACATGACCACCGCTGTTGCCACCGCTTGGGCGCTCTACGAGTTGGGCCGCCACCCCGAAGTCGTGACCCGGATGCGGGAAGAGTTGCAATCCGCCGGGACCGACCCCACCCCGGAGCAAATCCTGACCATGCCTTATCTTGAAGCCGTTTTCAAAGAGACCGTGCGTCTGCACCCGATCCTTTCGGAATGTGCGCGTGTACCGATGGAACCGGTCACCATTGGCGAGCGGACGGTGATGCCGGATCAGGCGCTGGTGGTCTCGATCGTCGGGATTCATCACAACCCGCAGCTTTATCCCGAACCGGATGCGTTTCTCCCGCAGCGGTTTTTGGATCGCAAGTACAATATTTACGAGTTCATCCCCTTTGGCGGCGGACATCGTCGCTGCATGGGCGCTGGTCTGGCCGAATACTCCATCCGCCTGACGCTGGCCGAAGCCGTGCTGGGCTGGGATTTTGAGACGGCTGGTATCGACAAAGACATCCGCCATGACCTGGCAATGGGGCCGAAATATGGGGTTCCGTTGCACATCAAGGGACGTCGAATCCCAACCGTTTGAACTGTGCCCCTGCGTGCGCCGACCCAAACGCAGAAAGGATTAAATATGTCATCTGTACCCTTGCCGCCTGCCGGCCCTCCAACGCTACTTGACATGTGGCAGCACTTTAATGAACCGCAATTCAGGTATGCCGATCTGCGCAAACGCTTTGGTGCGCTGGCGCCGGGTCGTTTTGATCAACAAGATCTCGCGATGGTTCTGACAGCGGAAGGCGCGCGTGAGGTCTTTGCGGCTGACCCGGTGGGCTATGAGGCCTTTTTTAAAGACGGCTTCACTGCCATTGCTGGCCCTGCCTCGCTGTGGACGATGACAGGCACGGCACATAGGCGCGAGCGACAACTTTTTACGCCTGTGGTTCATGCCAGCCATCTGAGCAAATATACGCAGATTGTCCATGACATCACGCAGACTTATCTTGCACAATGGCAAGCTGGCAAGACCATCAAAGCTTTTGATACGACCCGCGCCATTTCGCGGGATGTGATTATGCGGCTGGTGTTTGGGCTGGAAGAAGGGCCACTGATGGAAGAGGGGCGCGAAATCATGGATGAGTTGAGCTATGCTTCCAACCCGTTGATTGTCTTTGTCGCCCAATTACAACGATCATGGTTTCCCCCCTGGCGGCGTTATGTCCGCGCCAAACAGCGTTTTGGCGACTGGGTCGGTCGTTTTCTGGCTGAACGCCGCGCCCAACCTGCAGCAACCGATGATGTGATTGGTAATATGCTGGCCGCCCACTACGAAGACGGTAGCTCCATGCAAGACAATGAAATCCGTGACGAGCTGATTACGATCCTGATTGGCGGTCACGAAACCACGGCCGCCGTGCTGGCCTGGGCCATGTATGAATTGGGCCGCCACCCGGCAATCCTTGCGAAGCTGCGTGCCGAACTGGATGAAAGCGGCGTGGCAAATGATCCGGCTGTAGCCATCAAACTCCCTTATCTAAGCGCTGTCTGTGACGAAACCGTACGGCTGCATCCCATTTTGGCTGAATGTGCGCGTGTGTTGAAGCAGCCGATGGATATCCTTGGCTATACCATTGCGGCTGGGAATGTCGTGATTATTTCCATTTTGGGTATTCATCATGACCCTGCGCTGTATCCCGAACCGGAGAGCTTCAGGCCGGAGCGTTTCATCGAAAGAAGCTACAGCCGCGCCGAATTTCTCCCCTTTGGCGGTGCGCATCGTCGCTGTTTGGGCGCGGCGCTGTCAGAATATGAAACGCGCATTGCGCTTGCCGAGATCATCTTGCGCTGGGATTTTGAAGTCATCGGCACGGATCGCGATGTTCGGCATGGCGTCCCAATGGGCCCAAAGCATGGCGTTCCTGTCCGCATCAAAGGGCGACGAAGCTAGATTAGATTGTGAAGCGTATTCAATTGGAAAGGTAATGCCAGGCATGTCTCTTGCAATTCAACTCAACCCACTGCAACAATTGCGATATTTCAGCCAGCCGCTTTCCATGGGCAAATGGATTCGTGAAACCTATGGTGATTTTGTGCCAATGCACTTTCAGGGCATGGATTATATTGGCGTCACGTCCGCTGAAATTGCCCGACAGGTGTTTGCCGCCGACCCGAATGGTTACGATGTTTTTTGGAAGGAATCCTTTGCCGGGCTGATGGGGGATGAGTCGGTCTGGGTGTTGATTGGCGAAAAGCACCGCAAAGAGCGTTTGCTGTTTGCGCCTGCGGTGCATGCCAACCACTTCCGCAGTTATGGTGGCGTCATTCGTGAGATCGTCAAAGATCATTTTGGCAAATGGCAGGAAGGCCAGACTGTCAAAGCGATTGATACCACACTCAACATTGCGCTGGATGTCATTATGCGGCTGGTCTTTGGTGCGGAAGGGGAAGATGAAATGCGCGAGGGACACAAAGTCCTGCACGAATCCACCGAGAACATTCACCCGTTGATTGTTTTTTTTCCGAAGCTGCAACGTCCCTGGTTCCCGCTCTGGCGCAAGTATGTCCAATCGCGTGCAGCCATGTATGCCTGGACGGACAGGCTGGTTGCTGCGCGCCGCGCCGCTGGGCGCAATGTGCAGGATGTGCTGGGTGTGTTGATGAACACCAAAGACGAAAACGGCAATCTCGTCAGCAACGATTACATCCACACGGAACTGAACTCGATTTTGAGCGCCGGACATGAAACCACCGCCGTCGCTTTGGGATGGACGCTCTACGAGCTGGCGCGACATCCCGAAGTGGTGAAAAAGCTACGGGAAGAATTGTCCGCTCAGGGGCCGGACCCGGACCCGGCGCTGCTGCTTACGCTCCCGTATCTCGACGCCGTCTGCAAGGAGGCCATTCGCCTGCACCCGATTCTGGCCGAATGTGCGCGCATTCCCATGCAGCCGATCGAGATTGCCGGGCATCAGATCGCTGCCGGGCAGGCGCTGGGAGATCTCGATTGTCAGCATTCACCACGACCCAAAACTCTACCCGCAGCCAGAAATTTTCCGCCCGGAGCGTTTTTTGGAGCGCCATTACAGCGTCTACGAGTTTTTGCCCTTTGGCGGCGGGCACCGTCGCTGTATGGGTTCGGGTCTGGCTGAATACACCATGCGCATCGCGCTGGCCGAAGTGATCATGCGTTGGAATATTGAAACCGTTCGAGAAGATTTTGACGTCCGTCGTAATATTGCCATGGGGCCAAAATATGGCATTCCGTTGCGCATTACCGGCAGGTATATTCCTGTCACTCTTGAAATCATCATTCGTTTAGGGAAGGTGAAAAAATGGCGGTTGCAACTTCATTTTCGCAAAAGGCCGAAGTAGTGCATCTTTAATCCGTGGCAGCAATGGTTGTTTTTCCAACAGCCGCGCTCCATGCACGATTGGTTCCGTGAACGGTATGGTAATCTGGCTGAACTGCACTTTCAGGGCCGTGATTATGCTGCGATTTCTGACGCCTGAAGCGGCCCGCCAGGTTTTTTCGGCGGAGCCTAACGGGTATGACGCCTTTTGGAAGGAATCCTTCACCAACATGATTGGTGTAGACAACGTCTGGGTGCTGATCGGCGAGCGTCACCGCAAAGAGCGTCAGTTGTTTGCGCCTGCTGTGCATGCCAACCACTTTCGCGCGTATGGCAACACCATCCGTGAGATTGCCCGCGAAAAGATTGGTCAATGGAAGCCGGGGCAAGAGATCAAAGCGCTCGATACCACCCTGCTTATTTCACTGGATGTCATCATGCGTCTGGTGTTTGGCGTGCAAGAAGCCGAATATCTGGAAGAAGGCCATCATGTTTTTGAAGAGCTGCGGCTCAAGGCGCACCCGCTGGTGGTGTTTTTCCCGGCGCTGCAAAAGCCTTGGTTCCCAATGTGGCGCAGGTACATGAAGGCGCATGCCGACATCATTGATTGGATGAAGCGCTTTATGGAAACGCGCCGCGCCCGTGTTGCCGACGATACTGATGTGCTCGGTGTGCTGATGAACGCGCGCGATGAAGCCGGGAATCCCGTAAGCGAAAAGCACATTCAAAACGAATTGAACGCCATTTTGACCGCCGGGCATGAAACTACTGCCGTTGCGCTGGCCTGGGCGCTTTACGAACTGGCGCGTCACCCACAAATTTTGCAAAAACTGCGTGCTGAGCTGGAAGCCGCTGGGCCGGAAATTGAACCGGGTTCGATTCTCTCCTTCCCTTATTTGGATGCCGTTTGCAAAGAAGCCATTCGCCTGCACCCGATCCTGGCTGAGTGCGCACGTGTCCCGATGCAGCCGATGCAAATTTTGGGACACGATATCAAACCCGGTCAAGCGCTGGTCATTTCCATCGTTGGCATTCATCACGACCCGAATACTTACCCCGAGCCTGACACTTTTCGCCCCGAACGCTTTCTCGAACGCACTTACGATAGCTTCGAGTTTCTCCCCTTCGGCGGCGGACATCGTCGCTGTATGGGCGCGGGGCTGGCGCAATACACCATGCGCATCGCCCTTGCCGAAATCGTCAAACGCTGGGATTTTGAGTCTGTTGGCAATGATAGCGATGTGCGCCTCAACATTGCCATGGGGCCGAAGCATGGGGTGCGGCTGCGGATTAAAGAACGCATTAATTAATTTGTAATGCGTAAAAAAGCTGGTTACGCATTACGTTTTACGAATGAAAAAACCTGAAGGAGCAAACAACACTGTAAGTCTTTTAACCAATAAAAATATTATCGTCACTGGTGGCAGCCGAGGAATCGGTGCTGGCATCGTGAAAACAGCCATGGAAGAAGGCGCCAACGTCGCCTTTACGTATCTTAATAGCATCGACGAAGCCGAAGCCATCGTCAAAGACATGAGCGAAAAATATCCCGGCCAGCGTTGCATTGCCAGCCAGTGTGACGTGGGCGACACCGAAGAAATGGAAAAATTCGTCAAAGCCATCATTACGACCTTTGAACACATTGACGGCCTGGTCAACAATGCTGGCATCACGCGTGACGCTGTGCTGGCGCGTATGAATCGCAACCAGTGGGATAGCGTCATCAACACCAACCTGGGCAGCATGTTCAACGCTACCAAGCCGCTCTTGCTGCAAATGGTCAAGCAGCGTGGGGGTGTGATTATCAACATCAGTTCTGTGGTTGGCTTATACGGCAACAGCGGACAAACCAACTACGCTGCGGCCAAGGCGGGCATGATGGGTTTCACCAAGGCGCTCTCTGCCGAAGTGGCTCCGCAAAACGTGCGCGTCAACGCTGTTGCCCCTGGCTACATCCACACCGATATGATGGCTGTGCTCGACAGCGACACGCTCGACTACGTCCGTGACCGCATCAACCTGCGTCGTCTCGGCAGCGTGGACGATGTAGCCCCACTGGTATGTTTCCTGCTTTCAGACAAGGCCGCCTATATCACTGGTCAGATCATCCAGGTGGATGGCGGTATTACCCTGTAAATCTTTACACGAGGCAAAATGTCCGACAAAACAGAATTTGACGTGGTCATTTGCGGTGGCGGTCTGGCCGGGTTAACTCTAGCACGCCAATTAAGACTTGAACTTCCGGCACTTTCGGTGGCTGTTATCGACCGGCTCACCCGTCCGCTGCCCGAAGCTGCCTTCAAGGTTGGCGAATCGTCCATCGAGTTGGGCACCTACTATCTCGGTCAGGTCTTGCAGCTTGATTCCTACTTCCGCAAATATCATCTGCCCAAGCTTGGCTTGCGTTTCTTCATGGGCAAATCGCAAGGCCCCATCGAAGAACGTCCTGAAACCGGGCAAAGCATTTTCCCGCTCGTCCCCTCCTATCAAATTGACCGGGGCCGCCTCGAAAATGATCTGCGGGACATCGTCCAAAAGATGGGGGTCGAACTCTTTGAGGGGACTCTGGTAGAGGGCATTGATCTGGCTGAAGGCGACGAAAACCATACCATCCGCTGTCAGCAAAAAGACGAGAAGCGCAGTTTTACCCTGACAGCCCACTGGGTCGTCGATGCGCTCGGACGCCGCCGCCTGCTGCAAACCCAGCTTGGCTTGAAGCGCGAACATGGTCATCAGGCCAGCTCGGCCTGGTGGCGCTATCCTGATCGCGTTGATATCGACAACATGGTCCCGCCTGAGAACCCCTGGCGCAGCGAAAGCATCGAAGACCGTTACTTCTCGACCAATCACCTGATGGACAGGGGCTACTGGGTTTGGCTCATCCCGCTGGGTTCGGGCGCGACCAGTGTTGGCATCGTCACCGATGAAACCATCCACCCGCAAAACACCTACGGACAGTCCTATGAACAGGCGCTCGAATGGCTCGCCGCTCACGAGCCGGCTTTGTGGAACTTCCTGAAAGACCGCAAGCCATTGGACTTCCTGAGCTTCAAGAACTACAGCTACGCTTCCGCGCAAGTTTTCTCTCATCGCCGCTGGACATGCGTCGGGGAGGCGGGTTTCTTCCTCGACCCGCTCTACAGCACCGGGTCAGACTTCATCGCCATCACGAACACGGTCACGGTGGAGATGATCCGCCGTGAGTTGGCCGGGCAGTTGACTGAATCTGCTGTGGATATGTTCAACAAGCTCGCCATCGACATTTTCATGCAGACCTGCCTGCGCTTCTATCGCAACGTCTACCGCTCCTTTGGGCACGCCCAAATTTTCACCGCCAAGCTGGCCTGGGATACCGGTCTGCACTGGGCCTATCTCTATCAAATCTATGTGCAGGGCCTGTTGCACAACCCGACCGAGGAAGTGCTGGCGCTCGGCGAGCGCTATCGCGATCTGAATGCGCGTGTTCAAGAGCTTTTTGGCGATTGGTCTGACCGGGCAGCGCCCCGTGATATTTATGTGCGCGGTGACATGACGCGCATGCGCTTTTTGCAACTGCTGCATCTCGAACTGGCTGTGCGCCGCGAAGCGTCGGTGGTGCTCGGTGTTGCCCGCAAAAATCTCGATCATTTTGAAGAGCTGGCCCAAGTTTTGTTCTGGCAGGCCGTCGAAGAGTGCTACCCGCAGCATGAAATGCTCAAAACCCGCCCCTGGATCAACGTCTGGCGGATGGTGCTCGACCCCGAAAAATGGGAAGAGCAGGGCATCTTCGACGCCGAAACCACCCCTCGTCCGCTGGAGGCCATGCGCGACAACTTCACCGGCATTTTTGCGCCGCAAAGTCTGCGTGACCGGCTGGTTTACAACATTCCGTTCAACATTATGCACTGGCAAAAAGGCTTTGTGCATTACCGCGTGGTGCCGGTGCTTCACCGCCAGTTTATCTTTCGAAAACCGGCCATGTGGGTGCGGGATGTGTTTGTTAAAGACCGTGAGCTGCAGGGAGAAAAAGCATGAAAACCCAACCCATGCTTAAGAACGTACTGGTGTACTGCTGCGTAATCGCTTTCTTCGGACTGGGTATTTACGCGATCATTCATGCAGGTTCATCTCTTGCCCCCATTGCTGCATCGAATTTTGTTGAGCCAAATCCGGTATCAGGCGCAGTCGCCCAAAATGCCGCCAGCACAGGTCCGCTGGCGAATTTTGCCCAGCCCCTTAGCCTTTTGTTGCTACAAATCATCGTCGTTGTCGTGGCTGCACGCGGGCTGGGAATGATCTTTACAAGGATGGGCCAACCCGCTGTCGTCGGGGAAATGCTCGCCGGAATTTTGCTCGGGCCATCCTTGCTGGGCTGGTTGATGCCACAGGTGGAAACCTTCTTGTTTCCGGCAAGCGCGATGGGCGCGTTGCAATTGCTCAGTCAGGTGGGGGTGATTCTCTTCATGTTTATTGTGGGCACCGAAGTCAACCTGGAATTGCTGCGCAACCAGGCGCATTCAGCCATGCTGATCAGTCACGCCGGTATTCTGGTACCGTTTATCCTCGGCACCGGGTTTTCGCTGTTGATTTATCCGATGGTGGGGCCTGCAGGGATTCCGTTCCATGCTTTTGCATTGTTCATGGGCATCGCCATGAGCATCACGGCCTTCCCGGTGCTGGCGCGCATCATCGAACAGCGCGGACTGACCGGGACAAGCCTGGGCAATCTTGCGATTGCCTGCGCTGCCGTCGATGATGTGACCGCCTGGTGTCTGCTGGCGGTCGTCTTGTCGCTTGCCCAGTCTGACGGACTGATGGGCTCTCTCTTGACGGTTGGTTTGGCGATCATTTTTATCCTTGCCATGTTGTTTCTTGTTCGGCCCTGGCTGCAGCGCATGCTGGAAAACAGGAAGTTGACCGAAGCAGGCACAAAAGGGCTTTTTGTCAATCTTCTGATTTTTGTTTTTGCTTCGGCATTATTCACAGAGACCATCGGCATTCACGCGCTTTTTGGCGCATTTCTGGCCGGGGTCGTGCTGCCTTCGCCGAAGATATTGCGCGTGCAAGTCAGCGAACATCTCGAAACGTTTACAGCTTTTCTGCTGCCGCTTTTCTTTGCTTTTACCGGCTTGCGTACACAGATTGGTTTGTTGAATGATTGGCAGGGCTGGTTCCTCTGTATCGGGATCATTGCCGTTGCCATCGCCGGAAAATTCGGCGGGGCGGCGCTGGCGGCTCGTTCCACCGGCGTAAACTGGTATCAATCCCTCAGCATTGGCGCGTTGATGAATACGCGTGGCCTGATGGAATTGATCGTCATCAACATTGGCTATGATCTTGGCATTCTTTCTGGACGTATGTTTGCCATAATGGTACTCATGGCCCTGACCACCACCATTATGACTGGCCCCATGTTATCTTTGCTCAACTACTGGGAAAGCCGCAAGCGCATCTCAACTCCCGAAAACTCAATTACCGTCTAGCGAAAAGGAATATCCATGATGGCAAGTTTTGTTATTGCAGCACTTGTTTTATCGTTTTTGATCGTCGGCTGGTTTCTCTTGCGCGCCAACCTGCGTGTCCCCAGCCGCCGTTATGAAGGACCTGCGTCCGTTGCAAATGTCTACGACAATTGGACCAACGATAAAGTAATGGAACATTACTGGGGTGAACATCTGCACGCCGGGTATTATGGCAACCCACCCGTCAAAAAGGATTTTATTCAGGCCAAAGTGGATTTCATTGATGAGATGATGGCGTGGGGTGTGGCGCAGACCAGTCCCACCTTGATGCAGCGTCTCGAAAAACCGGAGCAATTTCCGGGTAGTGAACCCGTCCGCATCCTCGATGTCGGCTGCGGGATGGGCGGCAGTGTGCGGCATCTGGCACGGCGCTGGCCCAAAACGTCGCAGGTTACTGGTGTCACCATCTCAAAAGCGCAGACCGCACGCGCTGCTGTCCTTGCCCGCCTGCAAAAAGTGAACAATGGCGTTGTGATGGAATGTGACGCGCTCAAAATGGGTTTCGACGACAACAGTTTCGACATCGTTTACACCATCGAAGCTGAGATGCACATGCCCGACAAACAACGCTTTGTCAGCGAAATGGCCCGCGTGCTCAAACCCGGCGGCGTCTTAATCCTGGCCTGCTGGAACGTCCGCGACACGCGCAATGCCCCGCTCTCCAAAGATGAAGCCGCCCACGTCCGCCTGCTGGTCGAAGAATGGTGTCATGCCAAGTTCACCAGCATCCCCGACTACGTGGACATCCTAAAGGCCAATGGCCTGACCGCCATCACCGCTGAAGACTGGGCCGCACGGACACAGCCAAGCTGGCGTCAGGCCGTCTGGGTATCGGCCAGCAACCCTGCCGGGATGATGAACGTCACGATGAAACAGCGCTGGAACCTGGTGCGTGATGCCTATACCACCATGCGCTATGACGAAGCCTTTCGCAAAGGGTTGTGCCAGTATGGCCTGATCCGCGCGCAAAA
The DNA here is from genome assembly GCA_963757465.1 of uncultured Chloroflexia bacterium. Classification (GTDB taxonomy): domain Bacteria; phylum Chloroflexota; class Anaerolineae; order Anaerolineales; family Villigracilaceae; genus UBA5195. Next base: position 1,034,604 of record CAVWRY010000011.1, read on the forward strand.
GGCCGGGTAATAACTTAAAAGATTGAGCCACGGAGCACACAGAGAAAAAACGGTTTAAAAGATTTTCTCTGTGTGCTCCGTGGCTACGTTTTTTTTGATTTATGCAAGAATGCTGCTGAAAACTGAGTTAGGCGCTTCATGCCAGGAGAATATATGGAATTTACGCAAACAAACAAATTAATGCGCCAGTGTTTATCACAAGTTGAAAACTACTGGAAAAAGTTGGGCAAACACAGAGCTCGTGAGCAAAAAAGCAATAACGCTACGTTGCCTTTCTATCCATCTTTCATTAAGTTAAGCGGTGATGCGATAGCCTTTTCGTCTTTTATGTTAGCAGACATCGTCAAGCATCAAGGCTGTTACTTACTAAGTTACTCTGATATGCCTAAAAAAGAACTTGACCCCGAAGGTGAATTCGTCTCAGATCAATACGCAGAAAATCGTTCCGTATATGAAAATGATGACAACCATTTCCATTTGGAGGGTAGCTTTATTGGATTTGATAATTATGAGATAGGCGTCTTAATTACCGGTCTAGGTATTGTTGAAGTGTTGTGCTTAAAACTCAAAAATAAATTTCCGGAAGAACATTTCTTAGTATCAATAAGTTATCCAGTGAAACCTTGGCAAGACAATGATAAAAACATACTCAGCGATTGCAGAATTTCATTCAATGCTATACGAGATGGTGAGATTGTTTTTGATGAAATTGAAAAATACAAACTCGAAGCAATGGGCTTTATAGAGTGGTGATCCAAGGCCGTGCCTAACACCGCATTCAGCGAGTATTTCGCTGCGCTTATACTAAACAAGTTTTGTTCTTTAGCGAAGCACCGCTTATGCAAACCGTTGTGTCAGTGACTAGACAATCTGATCGACTGTCAGCGGCAGGATATGCACCGGGTTGCCGTTGAGCAAAATCTCGATGGCATATTCGCCGAATTCCGGCAAATTGATCATCATAAAAAATCAATGTTGACGTGATTGCCGTCGTTGCCACCCAAATCGCGGATGGTGACATTGACTTCTTCGGTCATGGCAAGCTGCTGCCCGCTGGGGGAGACCACGCGCACGCGGTGGGTGAAGTGCTCGCCGCCGTAGCCATTCCATTTTGAAATCACAAAAAAGAGCGGGAACTGAATCGGCAGGCTGCGGGCGTTGATTCGATCAAAATCGCCGATAATTGTCGGCTTGCCGCTTGCGTCAATCGTGGCATAATCACATAGGTGAGAAAAAACTCTGGATGGCATGGTTTATTTTCCTTTGTCTCCCATTATGATCCGAAATGCCTTGAGAAGCAACCTTTTACGCTGAATGGTGACATTATGCCTACCCTTGAATTGGCCCGCACCTGGTATGGCAACTCTGACCCGGTGCATGGCTTCGACCACATCCTGCGCGTTACCCGCATGGCTGAGAAAATCGCCACAGCTGAGGGCGCGGACCTGGAAATCGTCCGCGCTGCGGCGCTGTTACATGACGCCGAAGGCAGTCAGGCGACCGACAAAACCAGACGCAAACTGCATCACCACGCTTCGGCAGACTTTGCCGGGGAGATTCTGCTCGCCGAAGGCTGGGATAACTCGCGGGTTGCCGCCGTCCAGCACTGCATTCGTGCGCATCGTTTTCGCGATACGTCTGAGCTGCCGCAAACGCTCGAAGCGCAGGTGCTTTTCGACGCAGACAAGCTGGATGCCATCGGGGCGATCGGTCTGGCGCGATTAATTGGTTTTGTCACGCAGACGGGCCAGCCGCTGTATTGCGCTCCCTCACAGCAATTTTTCGAAACGGGCCAAAAAGCCCCGGGTGAAATCCACAGTGCGTATCATGAGTATTTGTTCAAGCTCGGCAAACTCAAGGACCGCATGTTTACCGCCACTGGCAAATCGATTGCGCTGGAGCGGCACCGGGTATTGGAAGTGTTTTTTGAAGCGTTGGTGGCTGAATATGAAAGCAGGTGACAGTCACCTTACTTATGGAGAAACCCATGCAAATTGACATCATTGGTGTACCGATTGACCTGGGTGCAGACCGTCGCGGCGTGGATATGGGGCCGAGCGCCATTCGCTCGGCGCGGTTGCGTCAGCAGCTCGATGCGCTCGGTTGCAGCGTGGAAGACAAGGGCAATCTCGAAGTTGCCATCGCTGAAATGTGCCACGCGGCCGAGCCAAAAATGAAATATGTCGACTGCATTGTCTCCATGGCACGGCACGCTGCCGGGGCGGTGGCCGCATCAATGCAGGCGGGGCGCATTCCGTTGGTGCTGGGAGGCGACCACAGTGTCGCGCTTGGCTCGATCAACGGCGCGGCCAGCGTCAAAAAAGTTGGTGTGATTTGGGTGGATGCACACGGTGACTTCAACACCCCTGAAACCACGCCGTCTGGCAATATTCATGGCATGCCGCTGGCAGCCCTGTGCGGACTCGGCGACCCGCGACTGGTCAAAGTCTGGAGCGAAACCGTCCCGGCGCTTGACCCGCGGCGATTGGCAATTATCGGCGCCCGCGACCTGGATCCCGGCGAAAAGGTCAACCTGCGCGAAGCCGGGGTGCTCGTCATGGGCATGGAGCAGATTGACCGCATCGGCATGGTCACCGCCATGGAACGCGCCATTCAGCGCGTCTCGCAGGATACGGATGGGATTTATCTGTCGTTTGATCTGGATGCACTCGACCCTCGCCATGCGCCCGGCGTTGGTACCCCGGTGGCGGGTGGGCTGACGTACCGCGAAGCGCTGATGGCCTGCGAAATGTTGGCAGAAACAGAAAAACTCGTCGGTCTGGATGTGGTCGAGGTCAATCCGATCCTCGATACCCGCAACCAGACCGCCGAGTTGGCTGTCACGTTTAATTCTTTCAGCTCTGGGCCGAAGAGTGTGGCGTGATTAGGTGCTTGGTAAATTGGTAAACTGGTAGGTTGGTAAAAACCAATTCCCAATTACCAACCGCGACTTGCAATCTTATCGCCTTCAGGCATTTGCGAAATGTTGCGCCCGACCATGGCTTCGCCCAGGTTGCGAACTCACCTCGGCCAGAATCCCGGCATCTTTGAAGTGTGTCGTCGCCTTGACGATGGCTGCTGCGCGTTTGGCGGGGTCGCCGCTCTTGAAAATGCCCGAGCCGACGAAGACGCCGTCCACGCCGAGTTGCATCATCAGCGCAGCATCCGCCGGGGTGGCAAGGCCGCCCGCAGCAAAGTTGACCACCGGCAAACGTCCCAGGGCGCGGGTTTCTTTGACCAGTTCGTATGGCGCGCCAATTTCTTTGGCAAAGGTCATCAACTCTTCCTCGGGCATGCTTTGCAGGCGACGAATCTCGCCGAGCACGGTGCGGGCATGGCGCACAGCTTCCACCACATCGCCAGTACCAGCCTCGCCCTTGGTGCGGATCATCGCCGCGCCTTCGCCGATGCGGCGCAGGGCTTCGCCCAGGTTGCGACATCCGCAAACAAACGGCACTTTGAAATCATGCTTGTTGATGTGAAAAGCTTCATCAGCGGGGGTCAGCACTTCCAACTCGTCAATGTAGTCGATTTTGAGCGCTTCGAGAATCTGGGCTTCGACAAAATGTCCGATGCGGCACTTTGCCATGACCGGGATGGTGACCGAAGCTTTGATTTTGTCGATCAGGTCGGGGTCACTCATGCGTGCCACGCCACCCTGTGCGCGGATATCTGCGGGAACGCGTTCGAGCGCCATGACCGCGCACGCGCCGGCATCCTCGGCGATCTTCGCCTGGTCGGGGGTGACTACATCCATAATGACGCCGCCCTTGAGCATCTGCGCCAGTCCTTTTTTAACTGCAAATGTTCCTGTTGTTGGTTCCATAAATATATTCTCCTTTATATAACTGTGAATTGCGGATTCTACCATGCCAGGCGTTTATTCCGTATCCGCTCTTTTAACAGGATGCCCGCAGTTTCGATTTGCGAATTTGCCCAAAGCACAGTATCATAAGCCTTATGTTTTCCGCCGACCCTGCCACCAACAATCTTAGAACGATCCTGCTCAGGGTTATTCTGCTGACTATCCCATGTTATTGTCTTGGTTTTATTGCGTTGCTGGTGCCGCCGCCTGGCGCGCGCACGCCAACTCCTACCGTGACAGAAACAGTCCCGGCTACGCTAACTCTGATTATCCCGACCATCGGGCCATCGCCCACGCCCAATCTGCTTTCCGCGACGCCAGGGCCAAGCATCACACCCTCCGCCACGCTGACGCTGGTTCCATCGGATACGCCCTTCCAGCCGCCGACGTTCACCGTTCCCCCGACAGAAACGCCAATTACACCCACCCTGACGCCGATCCCGCCATCCAGCACACCGATTGTTCCAACTGCGGTGCCGCCATCCAATACCCCCAACCCGCCAACGGCAACCGCTACGGTGACCGTTCCCGCGCCGACAACTACCGAAACACCCCTACCGACTCCCTGATATGCCTGAATTCACTCCTTTCCTGAAGTCTTTGCTGTCCGCTCCTGGCCTGACAGGCTATGAAGTGCCTGTCGCCGGATTAATCGAAACCGAGTGGCGACCGCTGGTTGATGAAATCAGCCGCAGCCCGCTTGGCTCTGTACACGCGCTCAAAAAGGGTAAAACTAGTCAGGCAAAACGCCCATCCGTGATGATCGCCACCCATATGGACGCCATTGGCCTGATGGTGACTCAAATTGTCGATGGGCTGCTGCGCATTACGCAAGTTGGCGGCATTGATGCGCGGGTTTTGCCGGGTACGCCGGTTATGGTTTATGGTACGGCGGGTGGTCAAACCGAAGAATTTTACGGCATTGTCGTTCAGCCCCCGACGCGCATGTTGCCCGCCAGCCTGGGCGATGGTCCTGTAGGGATCAACTACCTGCTGGTGGATATTGGCCTGTCACACAAGCAGGTCTTGCAAAAAATACAGGTTGGCGATGTGATTTCGTTCGCCACCACACCGATGGAACTGGCCGGGGATGTCATCTCTGGTCACTCGCTCGATAACCGCGCCTCGGTGGTGGCGCTCACTGTTGCGTTGCAACAACTTCAAGGGATGTCCCACGTTTGGGATGTTTGGGCAGTTGCCACAGCGCAGGAAGAAGAAACACTCGGCGGTGCGTCCACATCTGCTTTTGGACTGCATCCCGATCTGGCCATCGCCGTTGACGCGACCTTTGCCAAAGGCCCTGGCGCCAGCGACTGGCAGACTTTTCCGCTTGGCAAGGGGCCAACCATTGCGCTTGGCCCGAACATTCATCCCTTTGTCCATAAAAAGCTTAAAGAACTGGCTGAAAAGCTCGAAATTCCGCATGCCGTGGAAGTGTTGCCACGCCACTCAGGCACAGACGGATTTGCCCTGCAAGTCAGCGCGGAGGGCATTCCGACAGCGGTGATTGGTCTTCCGTTGCGCTATATGCACACCCCTGTCGAAATGGTTGCCTACAAAGACATTCAGCGTACCGGGCGGCTGATCGCGGAATTTGTCGCCGCGCTTGAGCCAGATTTCATCGAGAAGATTACCTGGGACGAATAAGAATAATGCGTAAAGCGTAAAAAATCTTTTCTTACGCTTTACGCATCATCAACAGATAACCAATGACCATACCTTCTATCACTCCCCTCCAGCTCAAATTGCTCGAAAAACTCTGCAACGCTATTGCGGTTTCTGGTGACGAGGGCGAAGTGCGTCAGATTGTGCTTGAAGAAGTAAAGCCCTTTGCAGACGAAGTCAAAATTGATGCGATGGGAAGCGTGCTGGTCAAAAAAGCAGGAACGGGCGAGAATCGTGTGCGCGTGATGCTCGACGCTCACATGGACGAAGTTGGTTTCATGCTGGTCGGCGACGATGGGGATGGTATCTTTCGCTTCGAGACAGTTGGCGGTATCGATGTGCGCCAACTTGTCGGCAAGCAGGTGCTGGTCGGGCGCGCGAAAACCCCGGGGGTGATTGGGGCGCGCCCCATCCACCTGACGAGCCCCGAAGAACGCCAGCGAAAAATTCCGCTTGACCAGTTACGTATTGATATTGGCCCCGGTGGCAAAGCCAAAGTGGGTGAGCGTGCCGGGTTTGCGACACAGTTTCGGCGCGTTGGCCCGTCCATTTTTGCGAAGGCAATCGACAACCGCATCGGCTGCGCCATTTTGATCGATCTGCTCAAAAATGCTTCGCCCAACGTTGATCTATGTCTGTCGTTTTCGGTGCAGGAAGAAATTGGTCTGCGTGGTGCAAAGGTTGCGGCGCATGCCTTCAATCCTGATATGGCGATTGCGATTGATTCAACACCCGCCAACGACCTGCCTACGATGGATGGCAGCGAAAATATTTTCTACAACACCAAACTCGGACTGGTCCGGCGATTTATACCTTTGACCAGGGGACGCTCTCTGACCCTCGGCTGGTGCGCCTGCTTACAGACACGGGCGACGCCGGGAAAATCCCGTATCAGTTCCGCCAACCTGGGGGCGGCGGCACCGACGCGGGCGCCATTCACAGAGCGCTGGCCGGGATTCCCATCGTCTCGGTCTCCGTGCCGGGGCGCTATGCCCACACATCCACGCTCGTTGCGCGGCTTGATGACTGGAAAAACACCCTGGCGCTGATCCACGCGGCATTGTTGCGGGTTACGCCAGAATTATTACAAGACATTAGAGGTTAGATGTTAGCTTTTAGAAAAATCACAACATCTAACGTCTAAAAGCTAACAGCTAAAATCTGGAGGCCCCATGAACGGTCTGATTGCCCTGGTCGGCGCTGGCGAATATTTGTCGGTGATGAACGAAGTTGATCGTTACCTGCTGGCCCATTGCGGCGCAGATGGGCGCGCCCCGCGCGTTGTCTGCATGCCAACGGCTGCTGGACTCGAAGGTGAAGCCTCATGGCAGCGTTGGAACCGCATGGGCGAAGAACATTTCCGCGCGCTTGGCGCGGAAGTATATCCCTTGCCGATCATTGATCGCATGTCTGCGGATGATGGACAATACACGGACGTGATTGCCAACGCCGACCTGATCTACTTCTCAGGCGGCAATCCTGGCCATCTTTACCAGTCTATGCAGGGCAGCAAAGCCTGGGCCGCCGCCCAGACTGCCTGGGCGCGTGGTGCCGTCTATGCCGGGTGCTCGGCAGGCGCAATGATTTTGGGTACGCATATGCCTGATATTCGCACTGCCGGGTTCCGCCGCCTTTCGGCCTTTGGCGTGATCCCTGCCAACATTGTTTTGCCCCACTTCGACAAAATGCCAGCCTGGGCCCCGATGATGTTGCCCCTGCTGCGCAGCCGCTTGAAAGCGGACGAATTCGCGATTGGCATCGACGAAGATACTGCGCTGATCGGCCAACCTGGTGCGGACTGGCAAGCGCAGGGCCGCCTGCAAGTGCATGTCATCACCAAAAAAGAAACCAAGTCCTACTCCCACGGTGAAACCGTTCTGCTCCCCATCTAATATCTAAAACCTAACATCTAAAGTCTAACGCCTATGAAACAACTCCTACAAAAACTGACCGAAACCTTTGGCCCCTCGGGCTATGAATTCGCCGTGCGTGAATTGATTCGCGCCGAAGTGCAGCCGCTCGCCGACGAAATCCGTGTGGATGCGCTGGGCAACCTGATCGTCCGCAAAGGCCAAGGCGGCAAAAAAATCATGATCGCCGCGCACATGGACGAGATTGGTCTGGTGGCGTCACACATTGACGAAAACGGCTTTGTGCGTTTCACCAGCATTGGTGGGGTGCGCGCTTTCACTTAATGGGTGGACGTGTGCGCTTTTTGGATGGCACCCCCGGCATCATCTACGCGGAACCAGCCGACAAACCCGGGGAGTTGCCCGCCATCGAGAAGATGTTCATCGATGTGGGCGCGAGCAGCCGCAAGGATTGTCCCGTTAAATTGGGCGATGTGGCGGCGTTTGACCGTCCGTACCTTGAGATGGGCGACCGGCTGGTGGCAAAATCCATCGACGACCGGATTGGTTGCCTTGTGGCGATTGAAGCTTTGCGCGCGCTGAAAGCTACGCCACACGAAGTCTATTTTGTTTTTACCACGCAGGAAGAAGTTGGCACACGCGGGGCAGGCACCGCCGCCTACGGGGTGGACGCAGACCTGGGTTTTTCGATTGATGTCACCGCCTGGGGCGATACCCCGGGGATGTTCCCCAAATTTGACGTGGCGCTGGGTAAGGGTCCGGCCATCAAAATCCGCGACAGTGGCATGATCTCTGACCCGCGTATTGTCCGCTGGATGACAGCGACCGCTGAAAGCGAGAAAATCCCCTACCAGCGCGAAGTGTTGCTGGCGGGTAGCACGGATGCGCGCAGCATGCAACTGGCGCGCGCGGGTATGCCAGTGGGTTGCGTCTCGATCCCATGCCGCTACGTCCACGCACCGTCTGAGATGGTGGACTATAACGATGTCAAGAATGCGGTCAGGCTGGTGACGGCGCTGTTGAGCAAGCCTGTCGAGATTTAAGATTGGCGATCAATTGGGGGTAACACTTATAGACTCTCCTTCGTTTTTTATTCAAAAAGGAGCATCATTATGAATGATCTTCAACGTTATTTAGTAGATGAATTTGTAGAAGATTATCAGGAAAGACGCGTGACGCGCCGCGATACCTTGAAGCTGATCGCTTCCGTTGCTGGGAGCCTGGTGGTTGCAGAGGGATTCCTGGCAGGCTGTGCACCTTTCCCCGAAACTGGAATTTCCCCCGGCGGCGACAGCATCGTTAACGAAATCGGCTACAACCACATCGTCTGTCACCCCGACCGCCTCGTCGCCAGCCGCAGTCAGCCTGACGGATCAGGCCGTTGAGGCTGGGGCCATAGAGTTCTCTTCAGGTGCAGAGACCATCACAGGTTACCTGGCCCAGCCCAAAAAGGACGGCAAATTCCCGGTGGTGCTGGTTTGTCATGAGAACCGTGGTCTCACCGCGCATATCGAGGATGTAACCCGCCGCGTGGCGAAGGCCGGATACATTGGCTTGGCTGTGGACTTGCTTTCACGGCAGGGCGGCACTGCCAAAGTCGGCGATGCGAATGTGCCTGGTGCGCTGGGCAATATTGACCCGGCGCAGTTTGTCGAAGATTTTAAAAATGGTTGGGCATATCTCAAAACGTTGCCCCATGCCGAAGCGCAGCGCGTGGGAATGGTTGGCTTTTGTTTCGGCGGAGGCGTCACCTGGCGCGTAGCGGTAGGAATGCCCGAACTGAAAGCTGCTGTGCCTTTCTATGGGCCGCCACCGGCAGAAAGCGACGTGCCCAAAATCCAGGCTGCAGTATTGGCAATTTATGGCGGGTTGGATCAGCGCATTACAGGAACGGCCCCTGCCATTGAAAAAGCCATGCAGACCAATCAAAAGGTATTTGAAAAAGTAATTTATCCCGACGCCGACCATGCTTTCCACAACGATACCGGCCCGCGTTACAATCTCAAGGCTGCTGTGGATGCCTGGGGCCGTACGCTAGCGTGGTTTGAGAAATATCTTTAGACAACTTGTTTCTTTCTAAAAAGAACACAGATTTTCGTGGATAACCCGCAAAAATCTGTGTTCTTTTTGGTTGTCAGTTGCACAGTATCAAGGGAGTTGCCCACTCATAAGTGCAAAGACAAAACCGACTGGGCCGCAGGTTTTCCCGGAATAGAAAGTTGAAATTCAGGATTAGTCATGGAGAGAATCCTGGATGGTTACGGTATACGCGCCTTCATACCCAAATATCTCGCCCAAAAACGGATGCGACATGGTCAAACTCATTTGAATGGTCTGGTCATCCAGCGCATTTTCGATGACATGCACATGCGGATGCAGCAGGCGTGGCAGACGAATTTGCCGCGAACCAAAATGCAACTGGCAGGTACTGGTGACAATTTCAATGCGTGTTGGCGCATGAAAGGAGATTTCCCAGGTCATGCTTAACAGGTTGGTGGGGGTAAAAAATTCAATCACACGCTGGCGCTGTGCGTCGTAGGCCATCACCGCGTTGAAATAACGTGGCCTAGCGAATGAAAAGACACGATTCCAGCGCTGATAAGGCGCACCTTTGGCGTTGCGCCCGCCCGTCAGCGTCATCGTGGCCGGGATGTTGACACCGGTTTCGGGGAAGAGAATGTTGAAGTGAGACAACACCCAGAAAAACGGCCACAGCCAGCGGGGACGGTGCCAAACCCGCTCACTGATTCCGTTAAAGAGCACAACCTGCCCATCATCGACAGGCAGCAAATATTGCATCCTGAAAGCGGGTGGAAAGTCGGTTTGCGGGAAAACGGTTTCGAAGGGGCTATCCATAAATGTCATTATAGCTTTCTTCCCTGCCCACAGTGTACAATGGAGCCATGAATGAACCACGATCCTTTCGCGTGCAGGCGGTGGTGCTGCGCCATGCCAACTGGGGTGAAGCCGACCGGCTGCTGACGCTTTATACGCGTGAGCAGGGCAAGCTGCGCGCTATCGTCAAAGGCGCGCGCAAAATCCGCTCGCGCAAGGCCGGGCATGTGGAGCCATTTACACACATCACCGCGCAACTTGCCAAAGGACGCGAAATTCCGATTATGACGCAGGTGGAGACGATTGATCCCTACCTGCCGCTGCGCGAAGACCTGCAACGGACGGGCTACGCTGCTTACATGCTCGAACTGCTTGACCGTTTCACCTACGATCAGGAAGGTAGCAACCCGGCCATCTTTCGGCTGCTGACCGACAGTTTGGAGCGGCTCTGTCAGCCTGGTGAACCCTGGGCCTGCGTCCGTTATTATGAGATGCGTCTGCTTGATTATCTGGGATTCCGCCCCCGGCTGTTTGAGTGTGCCAACTGCGGACGCGAAATCCAGGCGGAAGACCAGTTTTTCTCCCCGTCAGCGGGCGGCGTCATTTGTCCGCGCTGCGGCTTGGGGCTGCCCGGGCTGTGGCCGATCGCCATCGAAACGCTCAAATACCTGCGCCACTTTCAACGCAGCGACTATCCATCCGCTGCCAAAGCCAGCCCTGCGCCAGACATCCAAAAAAATGTTGAAACGCTGATGCAGGCTCATTTCACCTATCTGCTGGAACGTTCGTTAAATACCCCAGGGTTTTTGAAACAAATCAAACGGTAGGGGCGAGCCGCTAATGGCCCATATAACCCCAAATATGAAAAACCAATCCTAATTCATACACAAAATAGATAACAGGTAAAGTAACAAATAAAGCGTTAGCTGCCAGAATATTTGCAATCAGGGGAATATCAGTTTGCAAGGAAGAGTTGACACTGAGTGCATCTCTCTGCCTTTTGTGTATAAAGATCACTGCACCTGTTGCAGGTCCAATCAATAGCCATTGTGCAATCATAATGGGCCATAACGCAAGGATGCCCCCTAACCCCCCGGTTGGATCCATTTTGTGTGCCAACACTGGGAAGAACAGCCAGAGTGAAAGAATAGCAAGTGAAGATAGAATTGAAAGACCAATCAACTGTGTATATGCAGCCTTGCGGTCTTCTTTTTTGTCGTTCATATTCAAACTTTGAAAATTTTCGCTCATTTTGCTGCCTCCAGACAGAAGAATATACAGATCATACTTCGCCTGAATCAGCCTTGCCACGGGGATTTCCCCTGTTTTGCTTATTGCTGGGCTTTCAAAAACGTTTGCAAATTGCCAAACGTCTCTTCAACCGCTTCCAAACGCGCACTGTATAGTTTTTCCTGCCCCTTGAGTGTCACGTTGACCAGACCCGCCAGGCGCAACTCGCTCAGGTGGTGTGTCACCGTCGGCGCGCGCAGACTTAAACGGCGCGAAAGCTCTGAAGGCGTCAGCGTTTCATGTGTCAAAAAATGGATGATCTTTAACCGGGTCGGGTCTGCCAGCGCCTTCAAAGCGCGGATCAAACCATCCGGCACCAGCTCTCCTGGGATGGCAGACATGGTCGCGGGACGTGCGCCAAAGAGAAACACCCCCAGATTTTCGTCAATTTCATCCATGACCACCAGTGGTGTCGTATAAAAAGCTGGAATCAGGAGCAATTGTTTAAACTTTATCTTTTCAAAACGTAACCCTTGCGATAAATCTGTAATGAGATCAGGGATGCTCATGCGTTGTGCTTTTGCTTGCGCCAGCGCCAGCGCCTCTTGTAGCACGGGTGCAAGCCGCTTTTCTTCTTCGCTAAAAAACGCCAGATAATAAGCCTGCAAAGCCGTCACCATCGCATCGCCAAATTCAACAGGGCGCGCCCACCAGTCCAGATACTTGTCCAGTCCGGCGATGTCTTCCCCGTGTTTCTCTTTGAAAAGTTCCTTCATTCTTGTCAGATCGCGGTTGCTCCACGAACCCTGCCCGGCAATCTTGAGCACCATTTCTTTCACATCAGGCAAGTCCCAGTGTTCGACATCAAGCAATTCAATCATACGCCGTTCTGCTGGAATCTGGCGCAACGACCAGATGGCGTTCATGGCGTCTTTGGGTGCGGATAGGCGATAAACCCAAAAGAGCGGAAAACTGATAAAGGGAGCAACTTCTTCCAAAAATTTGCGCTCGGTGGGTGGAATGCGCGAACGCACGCCCGCCGCCCATGAAGCGCGCAAACCGTGATGCTCCGGGTTGTGTAAGACGCCCAGGCTGATGAACAATTCATAGGCTGTGCCCGCATCCCAGAGCAGGGCAGGTAGGGTGGTTTCTGTTTCTTCAGGCAAGGTCATACCGTTTCCTTCTTCCAGTTAATTGGCGTATTCTCGTCTGTCAGCTTTTCTCCGCTAACAATCAGGACTTTCCCCACCCATAACCAGATGCGGTTCCAGAGGGGGCACTCCCCGATGACATGCCCGTAGCGTTGCGCAAACTGCTCCTCGTCCAGGTCTTGATCGGTTCGAGTGGGGGTATGATCGCTTGCATAATAAGCCTGCACCGGATTAAACATGTCAGCCTCCTTGCCAGAAAGACGTTCGCCTAACTTAGATGTATATCTAATTAGATGATAGCCTAATTTGTAGGGCTTGTCAACAAGCAATTTAGACTTTTCTTATCCTAATTTCCCCAGAAAATCAAAAACCACCCACAGCAATTGCTGTGGGTGGTTTCATGCTTGGCTCCTCGACCTGGACTCGAACCAGGAACCTAGCGGTTAACAGCCGCTCGCTCTGCCGATTGAGCTATCGAGGAAGGCAGAGCGAGATTATATAGGCAACGGGTTTGCATGTCAAGCGAATATTAAGGCAAAAAAGTTGTCAACAGTTCCCAGTTTGAGTACAGATCATAGATTCCCACCCCTACCAGCAGCAATCCGCTGAGGATGTTAATGGCGCGGCTGTGCAGGGCAAACTGCCGGGTAATCCAGCGTTGGGCCGCGCCGGAAAAAAAGGAAAGAATCAGCAGCGGCAGGCCGAAGCCCACGCCGAACCAGAAGAAGACCACCAGCTTGTCGAAGGCTTCGCCAAAGGTTAGCGAAAGCGCGAAAACACTGACGACCAACGGCCCCGAGCATGGCAGCGCAATCGGCCCGTAGAGCAGGCCATATAAAAAGGCGTTGACAAAGGGATGCGAAAGCACCGGCACCTGGATTTGCGGCAGGTTCTTAAACGGATTCAGATTGAACAGCAGCAAACCCCCCAGCAAAATGATGATTTCATCCGCAACGGGAATGATCACCGAGAGTGCCCGCCCCACCGAAACGGAAAGCGCCGCAATGATTGCGCCAAGTGCCAGCATCATCGTCAGCACCCCGGCCAGCACAAAAAATCCCAGGTAGGGGCGCAACATTGCTGAGCCTTTACCACTGGTATCCTGTCCCGCCAGATAGGCTAGAAAGCCGGGATAGAGCGGCAGAATACATGGGCTGGTGGTGGCAAGCAGGCCAATCGAGAGGGATGTGAGGATAATTTCCATGAATGATGAAAAAACGTGTTTACGGTCCTACGTCAGCTGTGGTTGGATTTTCAATCGACATGCCTTCTTCCAGATACATCTTCACGTTTTTCTCCAGCTCGTCGGCGCTTTTGATGCCGAAAGGCAGCGGGTGGACAATTCCCTTTCGATCAACAATCAAGATCGGTGTGGAAGGCGGGTTGAGAAACTGTGCAGTATAGAGATTGCCGATTTCGCGGGTGACATTTGCAGGCGGGACGGCGTAAAGCCAGTCAAATCCCCTTTTTTCTACATAAGTTTTCAGGTCGGCGGCGTTTTCGTTGGGGTCAATATCCAGTTCAACCAAGAATAAATCATCGCGTGCGCCAACTTTCTCATGCATCGCCTTGACTTGTGCCTGTTGTTGCATGCAGTTTGTGCACCATTGCGCCATATCTTCAACCAGGATAACTTTGCCTTTAAAGTCATTGATGCTGAAGATCTTGCCAGTGCGGGCATCTGTCAATTTGGCGGCGAACCATGCGGGGGTAGCGGGCTTATTGGTTGCGGTAGCAGGCGCAGGGGTTGCCGCAGCGCAGGCGCTTAATAGCACAGAGATCAGGGTCACGAAAATCAACCGTTTTTTCATCGTTTCCTCCGGGCGTAGAATAGTTTCAGCATAATCATAGCAGGCCTTCCTTACACAAACCCTGCAAAAAGGTTACGAAATTCTGAACAGATCAACGCATGGCTGGCGGGTGGTGTATGATTAAATGAAATGGAAAAAAGGATTAAACCTTTAAACTCAGGAACCTATGCCAGAAAAAACCATTTACGTCATCGAAGATGAACCCAGCATTGCCGAAGTGGTCAGCCTGTATTTGCACCGGGCTGGCTACGCAGTCCAGACGGCGGCGGATGGTCTGGCTGGTCAGCAGATGCTCGAAAAGCGTCTGCCCGACTTGGTAGTGCTCGATCTGATGCTGCCCGGCATTGATGGATATACCCTGACCCGTTGGTTGCGCGAGCGTTCGGATGTGCCGATCATTATGCTGACCTCGCGCCGTGAAGAGATGGATCGCATTGCCGGCTTAGAGATGGGCGCGGACGATTACATGGTCAAACCCTTCAGCCCACAGGAACTGGTCAGCCGGGTGCGCGCCGTGCTGCGGCGGGGCGGTGGCGACAAGAGCGCCGACAGCGAACGTCCCCTAACGCTGGGCAATCTGAGCATTGATCCGCGCTCGCGCTCGGTGGAGGCCAGCCAGCAACTGATTGACCTGACCGTCAAAGAGTTTGATATGCTCTACCTGCTGGCGCGCAACCCACGTCAGGTTTTCAGCCGCGATCAGTTGCTTGAGCGTGTCTGGGGCGTTTCGGAATATATCGACCCTGGCACCGTCACGGTGCATGTGCGTCGTCTGCGCGAAAAAATTGAGAAAGACCCCTCCAACCCGCAACATTTGCTGACCGTCTGGGGTGTGGGATACAAGTTCGAGCCATGAACAATTTCTCACGCATCCCAACCGCCGCTCGCTACATCTTGAGCATTGTTGTTGTGCTGGCGGTTTCGCTGGTCATCTTTATGGCGCTCATGCGTCCGCCCGCCGCCGATTTGGGGTTAGTGACCCTTTTCCTGATGGTGACGGCGCTTGTCTCAGGACTGGCAGGTTTTATGGCCTACCGCATGGGTTGGCTCAACTATATGCCAACCTTGCGGCTGTCGCTTTTGCTGATTTATGCGCTTTCGAGCATTTTGACCTTTTTCAACGTCTGGCTAACGGCGCGCCTGATGTTTGCCAGTGAGCACGATCTGATGCTGGCGACCGTTCTGCTGGTTTTTGCGGGCGGGATGGCGATGATTTTGGGGCTTTTCCTTGCCAGCGCCCTGACCAATCGCATTCATTCGCTCGAACAGGCTTCGCGTTCACTTGCCGCTGGTCAGCTCTCGGTACGCGTCCCAGTGCAGGGACGTGACGAAATTGCCAGCCTAGCCGCCGCCTTCAATCAGATGGCGACCCAGCTCGAAGCCGCCGATCAAAAGCAGCGCGAAGTCGAACAACTGCGTTCAGACCTGATTGCCTGGGTTGGACACGATCTGCAAACCCCGCTGGCTTCCATCCGTGCTATTCTTGAAGCGTTGGCCGATGGTATCGTGGACGATCCAGCTTCAGTGCAGCGCTATCTGCAAACAGCCCAGCGGGATGTGCGCTCGCTTTCGCTATTGATTGATGACTTGTTTCAAATGGCGCAAATTGACGCGGGTGGTTTAAAGCTGGATCTGACGCCCAACTCGCTCAGTGATCTGATTTCAGACACGCTGGAAAGTTTTTCGGCGCTGGCCGGGCGACAGGGCGTTATCCTTGAGGGCAGCGTCTCGCCGGAGGTTGATCCCGTTTGCATGGATGCACCGCGCATTGGGCGCGTGCTCAACAACTTGGTAGGCAATGCCATTCGGCATACACCTGCCGGAGGGCGGGTCCAGCTTCGGGCGCGGCGGAACGGGCCACGGGTCGAGGTGGTTGTCATCGACAGCGGCGAGGGAATCCGACCCGAAGACATTCCCCACATCTTCGAACGTTTCTATCGTGGAGAAAAATCCCGCAGCCGTGCCACAGGTGGCGCTGGTCTTGGGCTGGCGATTGCGCGTGGCATCGTCGAAGCGCACGGCGGCGAAATAAAGCTCGAAGGCAACCCTGGTGGAGGCACACGCTTTATCTTCTCGATCCCGTAGTAAGGGCGCAGCGCCCCTACCAAAATCATTCCTTAATTCTATTATCATCCTCACGTAAGCCTTTTGTAAGATTTCATCTTTAGAATAGAAGGTATGAGAAAAACCTTTCTTCTCTTTCTGCTGGCATGGTCGCTGACATCTTGCGCCCCAACAGCCAATCTGTCAAATAGCGATTCACTTAACCCCGAGACATCCATGCTTAAAGACATGGGCCCTGCGCCCGAACTGCACAATAAAATCTGGCTTAACGTCGAAAAGCCTTTGCATCTGGCCGACCTGCGCGGCAAAGTTGTGCTGCTCGAAATGTGGACATTTGACTGCATTAACTGTCAGCACGTTATGCCATCGCTGAAAGGCTGGTACGAAAAATACGGCAGCAAAGGACTGGTGCTGATCGGCAATCACTACCCCGAATTTGACTTTGAAGCGGATCTGAATAATCTGAAAGATGCCATCAAACGCTTTGACATTCGCTACGCTGTGGCCCAGGATAACGACGCCGCTACCTGGAGTGCTTACCAAAACAACTACTGGCCCGCGCTCTATTTGATTGATAAGATCGGGCATATCCGCTACACGCGTGTTGGCGAAGGCGGCTATGAAGAAACCGAACAAGCCATCACCAGCCTGCTGGCAGAAAAATATCCCTAAAATCATTCACCACGACACATACACCTCACTGCGTTTGTTGCAGTGCAGGTGAGACATTTGGTGAAATTTCCGTAAAACCCTGGAGGCATCTTATGATCAACCCTTACAAATCCGTCCCGATTGCATCTTCTGAAATTACGCCCAAGCAGACCTATCTCTCCCGCCGCGATTTCATCAAGGCGGCAGGCGTTGCGGCAGGCAGCATGATCCTGGCCGCCTGTGCCCCCACATCTGACGGCAGCACGTCACAGGATGGCGGCACGGGTGCAAGTGGCCCCGCCGACCCATCCATCAGCAAGAAAAAAGACGAGTTGGGCGACCCGGTCAACGCGTTTGTTGACATCACCAACTACAACAATTACTACGAATTCACCACCGAAAAAACGATGGTCGGTCCTGATTCAAGAAATTTCAAAATGTCGCCCTGGGATGTTGAGGTGAGCGGTCTCGTCCAAAACCCGCGCAAATTCAGCGTGGCAGATCTGATTACAAAGTACAAGCCCGAAGAGCGCATCTACCGTTTGCGCTGTGTCGAAGCCTGGAGCATGGTCATCCCCTGGATTGGGTTTCCGCTCTCCAAGCTGATCAAAGAAGCCGTCCCCAAAGCCGAGGCTAAATACGTCCGCTTTGAGACGTTGATGGATCAAAAACAATTCCCCGGTGAGAGCGATCCGCTTTATCCCTGGCCTTACCACGAAGGCTTGCGTATGGATGAAGCTATGAATGACCTGGCCATCCTGGCCACAGGCATGTATGGCGGCGAGTTGCCTGCCGCCGATGGTGGCCCAATTCGCCTGGTCGTGCCCTGGAAGTATGGCTTCAAATCAATCAAAGCTATCATCAAAATTGAATTCGTCGCCGAACAACCCGCCACCATGTGGAATGACATTGCATCCAACGAATATGGCTTCTACGCCAACGTCAACCCAAATGTCGATCATCCGCGCTGGTCGCAAAGCACTGAACGTCGCATTGGCGAATTTGCCCGTCGCCCGACTCTGCTCTTCAACGGCTATGCCGACCAGGTTGCTGGTCTTTATAAAGGCATGGACTTGCACGTAAATTACTAGTTTAAAACATCAGACCTGACAGGTTCCCAGTGTTGCCAGTACAATGGTTGGCGGGAACCTGTCAGGTCTTTTTTTCTTAAAAACACGGGTAAATGATCCTCCATGAAGAAACCACGCTTCACTCTGCTGCAAGCCATCGTCCACATTGGCGGATTCACGCCGCTGGCGGTGATTGTCTATCAATATTTCAACCACCAGCTCAGCGCCAATCCCATCCAGGCCATCGAGCAGAACACCGGCATTCATGCGCTGACGTTTCTGCTCTATTCACTGGCCTGCACACCGCTCAGTTCGATCTTTGGCTGGCGCGAGCTGACACAGCGCCGCAAAGCGTTGGGCAATTATGGCTTTATGTATGCCACCCTGCATGTCACCACCTTTGTCTGGCTCGACTACGGCCTTGACCTGCTTGCCATCTGGCGCGACGTGGGCACCAAATGGTATATCATCATCGGTCTGACCGCTTTTCTGCTGCTGCTGCCGTTGGCGTTTACCTCCTTCAAATACTGGCAAAAACGCCTTGGCAAAAACTGGAAGCGCCTGCACAAAGTCGTTTATGTCATCGCCCCGCTGGTTGTCGTTCATTTTTTGCTGTCGGTCAAGGGAGATTTATTCCATCTCAGTGGGAATATCGTCAGACCCGTAGCCTATGGTTCGGTTGCGTTGATTTTGCTGGTCCTGCGCATTTCCACCATTAAACTGGCGCTGATCGCGCTCCGCACCCGCATCCAACTTCTGTTTCGAAAGCCGCCACCGGCTGAAACATTGCCCACTCCTTCAGTAAAGACGGGCGACCAGTAATGGCCGCCCGTCTTTGTTTAAAAACATTAAGGTTCTACCGAAAATTGATTCCTGAAAGCCAGGATGTTCGGTATTTTTAGATAGCGTTAATAGTTCGGCGTTGGGTTATCATCATTTGGCTCATCCAGTGGATCAGCTTTCACAATACCCAGAAAACGCAAAATCTCTTTTAGCCAATTTATATCTCTTGGTAATCCGCCGAGTGAAGTGATTCCGCCATAATAGTTAAGCAGTAGATATTTCTTATCGGAATTCTTATCTTGTGATGTCATGATAATCTCCTTTTTATAATATATCATAGCACTTTTTAGGGTCGATTTCCTGCTGAATATTTGCCGCTAAAAAATCGACCGCAGTACCAGCAACGCCCCAACAATTGCCAGCGGAATCCCGACAATTGCCCCAATCACCGTCAGGCTGATAACGAAGCCCACGACAATGAAGACCAGGCCAATCACCATTCCAACCAGGCGTCCGGTTACACCGAGGATGGTGCTAATCAAAAACCAGATCGCCCGAAACGGCCAGAAAAGCCAGAAAAAACGGCGGTGATGGCGGTGATGATGGAAAAAATGTTTTGCAGTCATTTGTGCCTCCTGATATGGAAAAGTGGATATATCAATATACGCTAATGCCATGCCAAAGATGCGTCAAATTTGTGGTTAATAAAAAAAGGCAGAATGTTATAATTCTTTTATGGATGAAAACGAAGTACTACCCCAGGACGAAATTCAAAGCCAGCCTCATGTTGAAATAGAACCCGAAGCTGTTACCGCCCCGCTCACACCCCCCACCCCGGTAAAAGTAACAACCCGCAAAAGCGCAAGACCCCGTCCCACTGATGCCGTGGTGCCGATGGAGTTTGTCTGGCTGATGCTACCGATCATTTTTATGTTGGGGCTTGGCACAGGTTGGCTGCTATGGAGCGGACGTGTCTCCGCAACCACCACCGCTGATTCAGGGTCAGCTATCCGCTATACCGTTGCCGAAGCCGGGAATCCCGCCATCGGGCCGGTGGGCGCGCCCGTCACGATTATCGAGTTTAGCGATTATCAATGTCCTTACTGCAAACACTGGTATGACACGGTCAACAGTCGCCTGCTGAAAGATTACGAAGGCAAGATTCGCTTTGTTTACCGCGATTTACCCTTAACCAGCATCCATCCCGATGCGCAGGGTGCTGCTGAAGCCGCAGATTGCGCTGGAGAGCAGAACGCCTACTGGAAGTATCACGACGCGCTGTTTACCGCCAGTCATGGCCTGGGAGCACAGGCGTACACTCAATATGCCGCCGACCTGGGCCTGGATGTGAATTCTTTTAATACCTGTGTGGCTGAACGTCGTTATCAACAAGAAGTAAACGATGATGCCAGCGTGGGTGCCAGCATGGGTCTGACAGGCACCCCCACCTTTTTTATTAATGGGCTAAAAATCGTTGGCGCACAGCCTTATGAAGTTTTTCAACAAATCATTGATAACGAGTTAAAGACAGCGTCTGCCAAAAACCAATAAAAGGGTATGTAAAGATGGAAAATTCTGCGCGTGTTACGGTCTGGGACAGGCCTGAACTCCCTACAGAAGCTGCCATTGCTGCTATATTGGATGCTGAAGGTATAAGCTATGTGCGCTGGTCAAACCCGCCTTTGGATGTCTATTTTGCCCACAGCCACCCGTTTAACAAAGTGATTTACGTGGTTGAGGGAGCCATCACCTTTGATCTGCCGAAAGAGAAACTCAGCCTGACGTTACAAGTGGGTGACCGGCTTGATCTGCCGGCGGGCATTATGCACGAGGCGACGATTAGTACTCTGGGTGTGGCATGTTTTGAAGCGCATTATTAAATCAAATCCGGGCGGCCAGTTGGCTGCCCGGATTGTTTTTGCGTGGAGATTTAATCCTTGAAGAGCGGGAGATTGCCTAGGGAAATGACGTTTGCCCACTCCGCGGGATCGCCCTCGGTCATGATGGCGGCTTCGGCGGCGACAACGGCCCCGGCCTTGTCCATAATGGCGCGAATCCCTTGCAGGGTGGAGCCGGTGCTGATGACATCATCCACAACGATGACTTTTTTCCCTGCAATCAGTTCATGGTCTTTTTCATCCAAAATCAGGGTTTGCGGCTGCCCGGTTGTAATCGAAAGAGTCTCGGCCTGAATGGCCTGACCCATGTAAGATTTATAAGATTTGCGCAAAACAATGTAGGGTTTCTTTGTTTCGAGTGAAAGCGCATACGCCAGCGGGATGGATTTGGCTTCTGCGGTGACCACAACATCATATTGAATGGATGCAAGTTTTGCGGCAAGCGCTTTTGCGGCGGCTTGGACCAACTCGGTATCGCCGAGGATGTTCAGGATGGCGATGCGCAGACCGGGGGCAACACGGAAAAGGTGCAACTGACGCTGGATTCCGGCGATCTCGACAGGGTAGGTTTCAAGGGCGGGCATGAGTAAGGTTCCTCCAAAGAAAGAAAAGGGTGGGTTTCGCTTGGCTTATTTTACCCTGTGTTGATCCAAATCTTCAAAGTGTGTCACCCGGTTGCGCCCCTCGCTTTTGGAATGGTACATTGCCTTGTCTGCTTCTGCAATCAGTTGATTTTTGACACGTCCCAGGGTGGTGCGGCTTGAATGAAAGTGATAGGTGGCTGCACCCAGGCTGATGGTAATAGGATGTGGAGAGCCGACATCCTGCTCAATAATCTTGCGCAAGCGCTCGCCAAAATGGACGGCCTGATGGTAATTGATTCCCGGTAAAACAATTACAAATTCTTCACCGCCAAAGCGGGCAACAATATCTTCCTTGCGAATATTGCCCGACATCATCTGCCCGAGATGCTTAAGCACCAAGTCCCCGGCTTGATGCCCAAATAAGTCATTATATTGTTTGAAATGGTCAATATCCGCCAGCATAATGGAGATGCTCTCGCCATATTCACGCGCATCCGAAAGATTATGCAACAGAACCCGTTCAAAGGCACGGCGGTTATAGATTTCTGTCAACGTATCGTGGTCGGCCAGATGTTCCAGACGGCTGTTTTCGCGTTCGAGCTTGCTTTTTTCCTCCAATAAGGTATTGAGAAAGTTATTTTTGAGGCTGGTATCTATGACGGAACAAATAATAATGTTACTTTGATGCAGGCGGACCGGGTTGAGTCCTACATCAATTGGGAATTCTTCTCCACTTTGACGGCGGCCTACAAGATTGGGCAAAACGCCCATCGGGCGCAGGGTGGGGCTATCGGTGTAGTTTTGACGGTGTTTCTCATGCAGATTTCGGTATTTGTCAGGGACGAGCATTTCAATCGATTTTCCAACCAGT
Organism: uncultured Chloroflexia bacterium; assembly: GCA_963757465.1. Taxonomy (GTDB): domain Bacteria; phylum Chloroflexota; class Anaerolineae; order Anaerolineales; family Villigracilaceae; genus UBA5195. The sequence goes on from CAVWRY010000011.1 coordinate 1,056,953, forward strand.
TCATTGCGACTGTATTCAAAAATCAACTCGGCAAGCTGATTGCTATATGTGATGAGCCCCGTCTGTTCGATAAGGAAGACAGCGGTTGGCGATAAGTCGAGTAAGACTTTGAGTTGCTGGCTGTCAAAGTAAGACATACTGTAATCTCTGGCGATTGCAAAGAGCAGTCCGGCATTCAGGTCAGGATAAGCTGTCCATTCAATTGGACGATAGTGGCCATCGGCGGCGAGCATACGTACTTGAACCAGAAAAGCAGGGTGCCCCGAAGTCAGATTTTTTTCTGCTCCTATTACGCTTTCAACATCATCTGGGTGAACAATTTCCAGATAGGGTCTTGCCAGTAGTTCGCTTTCACTGTATCCCAACATTTTGCAAAAAGCAGGGTTGGCCCGTTTAAGATACCCGTCCAACCCTGCAATGACAAACATGTCGAGTGAATAATTGAAAAATAGCTCATAATCCACCATATTCCGCCTTTGTTGACCTTTTGTTGCTTTTTCTGATAATTATTTTAATTATCCACGGAAAAATAGGACGTGCGCTACCAGAAATGCCAATTCATCGGCGGTTCGATTTAGCAAACCTGAAAAGTGAAAAATGTCGTTTTGGTGGTACCTGTGAAGACTTTTCCCCAAATCTGTCAAAGATACTGATTTAAACTGCTGAAAAAAGTCTTTTTTGCAACACGTGTGTCTGCATGTTTTTTCTACAGCCTATTTGACTGGCTTTTGTGCCGACAGGAAGCAGTATCCGCATAGGCCGCGTTTGTAGGCAATGTATTGATCGTAGCTGGCTACGGCGCACTGCACCATGATGGGCTTCATCAGCCCAAGCGCGCCCAAAACGCGTGCCGGGGGAATGGACCAGCGCGCAATCTCGTAGAGGCGGCGCATGGATGGTTCGGCGCGTTCACTCACATCTTCGAAGCTGACATTTTCAAAACCGACTTCCTGCATGGGAGTCGTGAACTCTTCGGGGGTGACCAGATCGGGGATGGCCCAATTCCAAAGGAAACTCTTTAATAAAGCTTCATCTGCTTCGGGGAAGGGGCGTTTGCGGCGGAATCCGTCTGAGAGCACGAACATGCCGCCGGGTTTGAGCAGGCGATAGGCTTCGGCGAAGAACTCGCGTTTGCTGAGGGCGCACGAAGCGCTTTCGAGCGCAAAAACCACATCGAAACTGGCGTCGGCGGTGTCAACGTGGGTGTAATCCTGCTGCGAGAATTTTGCCAGATGGCTGACGCCGCGCCTGGCAGCGTTTTCGGTGGCGTGGTTCACCTGATCGGCAGAAACGGTGATGCCGAGAACATTCACCTGATGGTTTTCCGCCATCCAGACGCTGCTGCCACCGATACCGCAGCCTGCATCCAGCACTTGTTGGCCGGGTTTCAACCCGGCGCGTATGGCAAGCTGACGGTTGGTATTGACCTGCGCTTCATAGTCGTTGCGCGTGTTGCTCTCCCAATAGCCAAAATGCAATGCCAGAGACTGGCCGTTGGTCCACAGCAGGCGCTGGAAGGTGTAATTTTGGTCGAAATAATTGGCAATGCGTTCATTATTGGCGGCGCGGTCCAGAGTCATGTTGTTGTCTCCTTTTCGTTACAGAGTACGTGGCAAATATTCTTTGGTTGTGTCATGTGTGTTAGTCGCTCTGACGCCGAACGCTGATGCGCACGGCGTTTTCGATTGGGTGATCGGCGACCAGGATTAAATATCCACCACCGCCCGCACCAGAAATCTTCCAGCCGAGCGCCTGGCTGCGGTATAGATCAATCTGGGTCACGATGTCATCATTCAGCATGTGGGGGAACATGGCGATTTGCGCTTCGAAGCTCTCACGCATGCCATGCCCAAAGGCAATTCCATCGCGTGACAGGATTCCCTGCCAGCAGGCCTCAGCGGCGTCAGCCAGTGCTTTGGCTTTAACGGGGTTAATATCAGTATTTTCGAGCACGTGAAATCCTGCCGGGCGCGGGTTGAGCGGGATCAGATACAGCGCATTTTCAATAAAGTTTAGCACATGCTCATCCTGCACGGATGCAATTTGCTGCGGCCAATATTCGCCAATGTAATCAGCGCGGGCCAGTCCGGGGTAGATGATGCCGATGGCATCCTGCGACCCTGAGATTTCTTTTGTGCCGGGTGGGTTGTCGTAGGCAAAGAGCATTTTGGCGAGTTTTTCGACGTTGTCGGCGGGTAGGCGTGCGCCCCACATCTGGATGGCAGCGCTGCGCGTACTGGTGGCCATGCCGCTGCGCAGGTTAAACTCCAGGGTTGGGTGGATCGAAATGGTCAGTACCGGCCCCGGGGCATGTTGCGAGACAAAGGGTTGGTCGAGCCAGCCCCCGGCCAGATCAATGCGGTAGGGGATGGCGCTCATCCCGCGCAGCGCCGTCGTCGAGCGTGCCGTCAGCCCAGGGTGTGGTTCCCGTTTCAGGATGATGTATTCAATGCCCAGTTCCTCGCACAGGCGCTTCTTTTCTGGGATGTTGCCGTCCTCGTTGACGACGAAATAATCGGGACGCATGGCTTTGAGTTCATCGACAAAATCGAGCACACCCGCGCCTTTTGAAATAAAAGCATCCTTGACACACGCAAGCGATCTGATGATGAAAAGCCGCTCACGCTCACTGTTGATCGTCGGACGGTTTTTGAGTTCAAAGATGGTGCGGTCAGAGCCCAGCGCAACATAAAGATCGCCATAGCGCGCCGCTTCCTGAAAAAAGGCGACATGTCCACTATGGGGCAGGTCAAAACAGCCGCTGACAAATACTTTTTTGGTCATGTTCATTTCTCTTTATTTTCCATAATTTTGCTGCTGCAAGGTTATCACAAAATGTCAGCGCCTTCAAAGAGCTTACAATCTTCTTGCAGGTTAGGGAAATTTGGCTTAATTCATCAAGATTTAACATGAATTTGATAAAATCGGCGCATGATTGATATTGCATCCTTACCCACTCGTACGCTTGATAATGGCTTCATCTGCATTGAAGCCCTCACCACTGCTGGTCCGCGCATTCTGCACCTTTCGGCTTTTGGCAGCCCAAACATGTTGGCTATGCTGGGCGCTGACGCCAAGGAAGAGACTCCCTTTGGGGAGTACCATTTTATGGGTGGACACCGCCTGTGGCATTCCCCCGAAGCCATGCCCCGCACCTACATCCCGGATAATGACGGGGTGAGAACTGAAGACATAAATGGTGGCATTCGGCTGATTGGATCGACTGAACCCGGTAGCGGCATTGCAAAAACGGTCGAAATCCACTTGGCGGAGGGGCGACCCGCGGCGACCCTGAACCACACCCTGACCAATCATGGTTTGTGGCCCGTTGAGCTATCCCCCTGGACCCTGACCATGTTCCGGCTGGGTGGTACCGTCATCATGCCTCAGCCGCCGGGCCATGCCAAAGGACTTGCACCCAACCGTGTGCTGGCGATCTGGCCCTACACCCACATTGCCGATCCGCGTTTGATTTTGCGTGACGACTACATCCTGATCAAATCGATTGCATCTGATCTGCCCGCTGTCAAAATTGGCTACAACAATCCGTATGGCTGGATGGCTTACTGGTTGGATGGCGTGCTCTTCCGCAAAACCTTCGAGATTACACCCGGCGCACCCTATCCGGATGGCGGTTGCAACACCGAATGCTACTCCAACCAATCTGTTGAACTGGAAGCGCTCGGCCCCTTGCTCAAACTCGCTCCTGGCGCCTCTGTCAGTTTTACCGAAACCTGGGAACTGTTCTCCTCGCTCGCGCAGCCCTTTTTATCGCCTGAGATTCAAGCCTTGCTGGCACAATAGAACGGCTTCTTTCGGCAACAAAAAACGACGCTTAAACGTCGTTTTTTTTGTTGCCGCATTCGGGATAATGCTCTTTTATTGAACATATCAATTTCGTTCAAACACACTGTATGCTTTCTGTTAAAAAACTACTTGAACATCACCGCCAGCGATGCTAAAATTCAATTAAATATTATGTAAATAATATTTAATTGGTAGTCAGGCAGGGTATTTCAATTCAACAGGAGCTTCATCCATGTCAAAAAAGCATATTATGAAATTTGCCGTCCTCTTTCAGGTCTTGCTGCTCATTGTGGGCGTACTGGGTCTAAACATTGGCGTGACGCCAGCCAGAGCGGCGGCTGTCAGGATTATGCCGCTTGGCGATTCAATTACTGGTTCGCCAGGTTGTTGGCGCGCCCTGTTATGGAACCGCCTGCAAAGTACTGGTTACACCAACATTGATTTTGTTGGCACACTCAACAACCAGAACGATTGCGGTATCACCTTTGACGGTGATAATGACGGACATGGCGGTTACCTTGCAACCAACATCGCCACCCAGAATTTATTGCCTGGCTGGCTCGCTACTGCCAAGCCAGATGTTGTCATCATGCATTTGGGTACCAACGATGTCTGGAACAGCATTGCGCCCGCCACCATTTTGAGCGCTTTCAGCACGTTGCTTTCGCAAATGCGCGCCAGCAACCCCAACGTCAAGTTGATCGTCGCCCAGATTTTGCCAATGAACCCGAGCGGTTGCTCCGTTTGTGCGCAGAACGTCATTAACTTTAACGCTGCCATCCCTGCCTGGGTCAGTGCCAACAGCACCGCCCAATCGCCCATCACCATGGTCGATCAATGGACTGGGTTTGACGACGCAGCCGATACAGTGGATGGTGTACACCCGAACAGCACCACAGGCATTCAAAAGGTCTCTGATAAATGGTATCCGGCGCTGGTGGCAGTGCTCTCTGGCACCAGCAGCCCGACCGCTACGCAGACGCGCACCCGTACTCCCACCATTACCAACACTGGAACGCGTCCCGCGACTACTGTGGCCCCGACTTTTACCCGTACCCGCACACCCACTGCGACAGGAACAGGCGGCTTTCCTACTGCCGGTCCTACGTTTACTCCCACATTTACATTTACACCCACTCCCACCACCAGCAGTGGCAGCACTTGCAGCCCGGTTACATCCACGATCACATCTCCCTTCAGCTTTGATGGGGCAGGGACTCTCTGCTGGCAGGCCAGCACACTTGGAACCTATATCAACTCATGGAATTTAGTGAGCCTTAAGGTGAATGGCGTTGCTTACTCCAACGTTTACGTCACTGTCAGTTCTTTGCCTGCCAAGATCAACGGTTTTTGGTATATCAGTTACAACAGCACGGTTGCCTGGGGCCATTTCGAAGCGAAATAGTTTTTGTGCAAAAAGGTCTAGCTGACGGGAACGTCAGCTAGACCTTTTTATTTTAACGGGGCACATCAAAGGGGTGATTCGCCAAATTCATCGAAAATATCAATTTCGTTCGAAAAGAATGTTGACCTGCTGTGATTTCGGTCAAAAAATTGCTAGTATTCTCTGTGAGAAATGCTAAACTTTAGGAAGCCTTAGATTTATTGTTTGTAGATCGTTCTTATGCAGTATTAAATGGCTGATTTGGATAAAACAGTTCTTTACCATTATCTATGTTTACCGCATTGGGCGGTTTGCTGAAAGCTCCGCTCTTTTTTTTAGAAGCTTCATGGAACCGTTTACATGGTTTTCATCTAGTCAACATCACCGAAATAACGGCTTTTGCCAATGTGATTTTAGCGAATGTAGCATAAAGTAGCATTGCTACTCATCTACTGTGAGCCTACCTTTATTGCGAATAAATTTTCTCAGGCAATCCCTGCCATTGCTTTGATTGGCAGTAAACATCCGCCAGCGGATTGGTTTTATCGTCAATCCACAACCCTAAAGTGAGGAAAATATGTTTCGAAATACGAAGAAAAGCGTTCTATTTGTAAAACTCGGTTCCATGGTTCTTTTGATCGCTATGGTGGCAAGCTTGATCTCATCCAAAGCTTCTGCTGCTGCCACCACCCTGGGTGCCGCTGCTGCCCTGTCTGGGCGCTACTTCGGTACTGCTATCAGCAATGGCAAGCTCAGCAACTCGGCGTACACCACCATCGCAGCGCGCGAATTCAATATGATTACACCTGAGAATGAATTGAAGATTGACGCCACCGAGCCACAGCAGAATGTTTTCAGTTTCACTGCTGGTGACGCAATCTATAACTGGGCAACCAGTCACGGTCTGAAGATGCGCGGTCATACCCTGGCCTGGCACTCCCAGCAGCCTAGCTGGATGCAGAGCCTGAGCGGAACCGCCCTGCGTAGCGCTATGATTAATCACATCAATGGTGTAATGGCCCACTACAAGGGCAAATTGCCCTACTGGGACGTGGTAAACGAGGCGTATGCTGATGATGGTACCCAGAACCGCCGCCAGTCCAACCTGCAAGCCACCGGTAACGACTGGATCGAAGTTGCCTTCCAGACCGCCCGCGTCGCTGACCCGTCTGCAAAGCTCTGCTATAACGACTACAACATTGAAAACTGGAGCGCCGCCAAGACGCAGGGCGTTTACAACATGGTCAAAGATTTCAAGAGCCGCAATATTCCGATTGACTGCGTTGGTTTCCAGACCCACTTCACTGGTGGTAGCTCCCTGCCCAGCAACTTCCAGACGACGCTTTCGAGCTTCGCAGCCCTGGGTGTTGATGTGGCCCTCACTGAAGTAGATGTTACCCAAGCCAACACCACGCAGTATGCCGGGTTGACCCAGGCTTGCGTCAACGTTGCCCGCTGTATTGGTATCACCGTTTGGGGTGTGCGTGACAGCAACTCCTGGCGCTCCAGCGAAGCTCCACTGCTCTTCGACGGTAGCGGAAACAAGAAGGCTGCTTACACATCCGTCATCAACGTTCTGAACTCTGTTGGTGGTACCCCTCAACCGACCGCTACCAACACCACCGCTCCTACCCGCACCAATACCCCCACCACTGGCCCCAGCGCGACTCCCAGCCGCACTCCCACCGCCGGGCCAACCGCTACCCGGTTTCAGCTCCGGTATGGCGGC